>NZ_JAIFJZ010000001.1:0-5912616 GCF_019641515.1 Pseudomonas sp. S5F11 | reverse complement strand
GATTGGGTATTGCAACATGTTGATCAAGAAAGCCCTGACTGCTGTCGCACTGCTCGCTTCCCTGCTGGGGGCTTCGGCAGCATTTGCCCACGCCCACCTGAAAAGCGCCAACCCGGCAGAGGACAGCACCGTCACCGCCCCCAAAGACCTGCGGCTGACGTTCAGCGAAGGCGTCGAGGCCACGTTCAGCAAGGTTTCGCTGAGCAAGGACGGTACTGAAGTCGCCATCAAAGGCTTAGAAACCCCGGACGCCAATAAAAAAATCCTGGTGGTCACACCGGCCGCGCCGCTGGCGGCCGGCACTTACACCGTCGAGTGGCATGCCGTCTCCGTCGACACCCACAAAAGCGAAGGCACTTATCGCTTCAAGGTCGGCCAATAACCCATGGCCACCCTGCTGGTGCTGTGCCGCTTCGTTTTATGGTGGTGTTGCTGATGTTCGGCGCTTGTGCCTTCAGGCCCTGGCTGCTGGGCAAAGACACGCAGCCGGCCTTGGAACGCACGTTGCTGCGCCTCACCCGTGGGCTGGCCTGGACGGCGCTGGTATCCGGCGTGGCTTGGTTGCTGCTGATTACCGCAAGCATGGCCGGCAGTTGGGACGCCGCACTGCAGCCCGGTACCGTGGGCCTGGTGCTGGGCAAGACGTTCTTCGGCCAGGTGTGGGTCTGGCATCTGCTGCTGAACCTGCTGCTGGTGATCGCCCTGATCAAACCCTGGCCGGCGCTGCGCCTGCCGCTGCTCGCGCTGTTACTGGCCACCCTGGCCCCGGTGGGCCATGGCGCCATGCTGGACGGCCTGAGCGGGCGCCTGCTGATCCTCAACCAAGTGGTGCATCTGTTGTGCGTCGGCGCCTGGCTGGGTGGGTTGCTGTTGCTGGTGCTGATCCTCAGGCAAGCGCAGCGTCACCGGCTGGAGCCGATCCTCAGGCGTTTCAGCGGCGTCGGCTATGGGCTGGTCGCCGGTTTGCTGGTGAGCGGGTTGATCAACGTGCGTGTGCTCACCGGGCAACTGTGGCCAACGCATTGGTCAGTGGGTTTGCGCTGATTCTATTGATCAAGGTGATGCTGGTGCTGGGTATGTTGTGCTTGGCACTGCTGAACCGGCTGCGTCTGGATAGCGGCGAACAGCAGTTGGCCGGTTTGAAAGGCAGCGTGATGCTGGAGTGGCTGCTCGGTGTTTGTGCCGTAGGGGCCGTTTCGGTGCTGGGCACCTTACCGCCGATGGTCCTGGCTAGCTGAAATGCGGGAGGGGCGGTGCGACGATTCGACTTGCCTGCGATAGCCATAGGTTTCTACACAGGTCTTAGAGGCTGACACATAACTCTGTGCTGAGCAGGCCCGCTCACCACAAGGAGTCTCAAGGGATGTTTTCACTGATACCCGTGCCGCCCCCTTCCACATTGACCTTGCGTACCTTGGTCATCGTATAACTTCTGCTTGACACTCCAGGAAAACCCCGCAAATATTCGCCCCAATGTTGTACGACGACGTATAACAAATAATAAAAACAACAAAAGAAAGGGAGCGTCACTGTGAGTCAATTCGCCCGCAATTCCTGCGTACGTCTGGGCCTTGTCGGCCTCGGCAGCCTGAGCATCACCCTACCCTTCGCCGCGCATGCCGATGGCTTTGTCGACGACGCCAAGGCCACGCTCAACCTGCGCAACGCCTATTTCAACCGTAACTTCACCAACCCGGGCAACGCCCAGGGCAAGGCTGAAGAGTGGACGCAGAACTTCATTCTGGACGCCAAGTCCGGCTACACCCAAGGCACGGTGGGTTTCGGGATCGATGTGCTGGGCCTGTATTCGCAGAAGCTCGACGGCGGCAAAGGCACCGGCGGCACCCAGTTGCTGCCGATCCACGACGACGGTCGCCCCGCCGACAACTTCGGGCGCTTGGGCGTAGCGCTGAAAACCAAACTGTCGAAGACCGAATTGTCGGCGAATGGATGCCGGTGCTGCCGATCCTGCGCTCCGACGATGGTCGCTCACTGCCGCAAACCTTCCGCGGTGGCCAGGTCACCTCCAATGAAATCGCCGGCCTGACCCTCTACGGCGGGCAATTTCGCGGCAACAGCCCACGCAACGACGCGAGCATGGAAGACATGTTCATGAACGGCAAAACCGCGTTCAAGTCGGACCGCTTCAACTTCGGCGGCGGCGAATACACCTTTAATGACAAACGCACCCAAGTCGGCCTGTGGTACGCCGAACTGAGCGATATCTACCAACAGCAATACGTCAACCTCATCCACAGCCAACCGCTGGGCGACTGGACCCTGGGCGCCAACCTCGGTTTTTTCAACGGCAAGGAAGACGGCAGCGCCCTGGCCGGCGACCTGGATAACAAAACCGCGTTTGCCCTGCTCTCGGCCAAGTACGGCGGCAACACGTTCTACGTGGGCCTGCAGAAACTCAGCGGCGACAGCGTGTGGATGCGCGTCAACGGCACCAGCGGCGGCACCCTGGCCAACGACAGCTACAACTCCAGCTATGACAACGCCAAGGAAAAATCCTGGCAACTGCGTCACGACTTCAACTTCGCGGTGCTCGGCGTACCCGGCCTGACCTTGATGAACCGCTATATCAGCGGCAGCAACGTGCACACCGGAACGATCACTGACGGCAAGGAATGGGGCCGCGAATCGGAACTGGCCTACACCGTGCAAAGCGGCGCACTGAAGAACCTCAACGTGAAATGGCGCAACTCCACGATGCGTCGGGATTTCAGCACCAACGAGTTCGATGAGAACCGGATATTCATCAGCTACCCGATCTCGTTGCTCTAAAGGTTGCCGAACCTGAACACTAACGCCCACCCCATGTGGTAGGGGGCTTGCCCCCGATGACGCGGGTCAGCCGATACTGCCTTTGCTGACCCACCGCTATCGGGGCGAGCCGAATCGACGTTGACAACCAGGGACTCCCTAACAATACTTCGACATAGTCATACGACAACTTACAACAAAAATCTGGAATGCCCATGACCACCACCACCCCAGCTCCCTTCCATCGCCTGCTGCTTACCGGTGCCGCCGGCGGCCTGGGCAAAGTCCTGCGCGAACGCCTTCGCCCCTACGCTCAGGTGCTGCGCCTATCGGACATTGCCGAAATGGCCCCCGCCGCCAACGCCCAAGAAGAAGTGCAGCTGCGACCTTTCCGACAAACAGGCCGTGCATCACCTGGTTGAAGGCGTCGACGCGATTCTGCATTTTGGCGGCGTGTCGGTGGAGCGTCCGTTCGAGGAGGTCCTCGGCGCGAATATCTGGGGTTTTTCATATCTACGAAGCCGCCCGTCGCCATGGCGTCAAACGGGTGATCTTCGCCAGCTCCAACCATGTGATCGGTTTCTACAAGCAAGACGAAAAAATCGACGCCCACTCCCCGCGCCGCCCGGACAGCTACTACGGCCTGTCCAAGTCCTACGGCGAAGACATGGCGAGTTTTTACTTTGATCGCTACGGCATCGAAACCGTCAGCATCCGCATCGGCTCCTCGTTCCCCGAGCCGCAGAACCGCCGGATGATGCACACCTGGCTGAGCTTCGATGACCTGACCCAATTGCTCGAACGCGCCCTGTACACGCCCAACGTCGGCCACACCGTGGTCTACGGTATGTCGGACAACCTCGACACCTGGTGGGACAACCGCTACGCCGCGCACTTGGGCTTCGTGCCCAAAGACAACTCCGAAGTGTTCCGCGCCCAGGTCGAAGCCCAGCCACCGGTGGCCGACAACGACCCGGCCAAGGTCTTCCAGGGCGGCGCATTCTGCGCGGCTGGGCCGTTTGGCGACTGAGCGTTTACCAATCCAAGGGAATGAGTGGCCATGACTGCTGAATTAATCGTCGACGCCCGCAATGCCGTGGGTGAATGCCCGGTATGGGTGCCGGAGGAAAACGCGCTGTACTGGGTCGATATCCCCCACGGCGGCCTGCAACGCTGGAGCGCCCAGAGCGGTGAAGTGCAGCGTTGGAATGCCAACACCATGCTGGCCTGCATTGCGCGCACCGAAACCGGCAGCTGGGTCGCGGGTATGGAGAGCGGTTTTTTCCAACTCACCCCCCAGGCCGGTGGGCATCTAGATACCCAACTGCTGGCCGGCGTCGAGCACCCACGCCCGGACATGCGCATGAACGACGGCCGCTGCGATCGCCAGGGACGTTTCTGGGCCGGCAGCATGGTGCTCGACATGGGTGCGAACGCCGCCGCAGGCATTCTTTTCCGCTACACCGGTGACGGCGCGGCCCATGCCCAACTGGACGGTTTCATCACCCTTAACGGCCTGGCGTTCAGCCCGGACGGGCGCACGATGTACGTCTCGGATTCGCACCCATTGGTGCAACAGATCTGGGCCTTTGATTACGACGTCGACAGCGGCACGCCGTCCAACCGCCGAGTATTTGTGGACATGCACAACCACCTCGGCCGTCCGGATGGCGCAGCGGTGGATGCCGATGGCTGCTACTGGATCTGCGCCAACGACGCCGGTCTGATCCACCGTTTCACCCCGAAGGTCGCCTGGACCGCTCCCTGAGCGTGCCGGTGAAAAAACCCACCATGTGCGCCTTTGGCGGCAGCCGCCTGGACACTTTGTTCGTCACCTCGATCCGTGATGACCAGGGCCCCCAGTCGATCGCCGGCGGCGTGTTCGCCCTCAACCCCGTCACCGGATTGCCGGAGCCCACCTTCGCCCTCTAGCTGCATCGCTGTGCCTTGAATACAACAATAACAAAGGAGTGACCCCCATGGACTTCAAACGCACCTTGCTGGCCGCTGCACTTCCCCTCAGCGTTCTTCTCAGCAGCGCCGCCCACGCGCTGGAAATCAAGTTCGCCGACGTTCACCCCGCCGGCTACCCCACCGTGGTCGCCGAACAAAACATGGGCAAGGCCCTGACCCAGCAAAGCAACGGCGAACTGACCTTCAAGTACTTCCCCGGCGGCGTGCTGGGTTCGGAAAAGAGGTGGTCGAACAGGCCCAGGTCGGCGCCGTGCAGATGACCCGCGTCAGCCTCGGCATCGTCGGCCCGGTGGTGCCGGACGTGAACGTGTTCAACCTGCCATTCGTGTTCCGCGACCAGGCGCATATGCGCAAGGTCATCGATGGCGAAATCGGCGATGAGATCCTCGCCAAAATCACCGACTCCGAGTTCGGCCTGGTGGCCCTGGCCTGGATGGACGGCGGCACGCGCAACCTCTACACCAAGAAACCGGTGCGCAAGATCGAAGACCTCAAGGGCATGAAGATCCGCGTGCAGGGCAACCCGCTGTTCATCGATGCTTTCAATGCCATGGGCGCCAACGGCATCGCCATGGACACCGGCGAGATCTTCAGTGCCCTGCAGACCGGGGTGATCGACGGCGCCGAAAACAACCCGCCGACCCTGCTGGAACACAACCACTTCCAGAACGCCAAGTACTACACCCTCACCGAGCACCTGATCCTGCCCGAGCCCATCGTGATGTCGAAAATCACCTGGAACAAGCTCACCCCTGAGCAACAGGCGATGGTGAAAAACGCCGCCAAGGCCGCCCAGGCCGATGAGCGTGTGCTGTGGGACAAAAAGTCCGCCAGCAGCGAGGAAAAGCTCAAAGCCGCCGGCGTGGAATTCATCACCGTCGACAAAAAACCCTTCTATGACGCCACCGCGCCGATTCGCGCGAAATACGGCGCGGCCTACGCCGACATCATCAAGCGCATCGACGCCGTTCAGTAACCCTCCCCTTCCCTGACAAGGCCCGGCGCGGTCGACATCGACGCGCCCGGTTACGGTGAACGCCATGAAGAATTCACTGCTGCTGCGCATCAACGACCGCATTTACATGACCTGCATCTGGGTCGCCGGCCTCGCGGTACTCGGGGTCGCGCTGATCATTCCCTGGGGCATCTTCGCCCGCTACGTCCTCGGCACCGGCTCCAGCTGGCCGGAGCCCACCGCCATTCTGCTGATGCTGGTCTTCACCTTCATCGGCGCCGCCGCCAGCTACCGCGCCGGCGCCCATATGTCGGTGGCGATGATCACCGACCGCCTGCCTCCCGCCCAACGCCGCCTCGTCGGTATTTTTACGCAACTGCTGATGGGCAGTATTTGCCTGTTTATGACGGTCTGGGGCGCCAAGCTGTGCGTGTCGACCTGGAACCAATTCATGAGCGCCATCCCCACCCTGCGCGTGGGCATCACCTATATGCCGATCCCCATCGGCGGGCTGCTCACGCTGATATTCGTAGTGGAAAAACTCCTGCTCGGTGACCAGAGCAACCGGCGCGTGGTGCGCTTCGACCTGGTGGAAGAAAGCGAAGGGGCTGCCTGATATGGACGCATTGATTCTGTTGGGCAGCTTTATCGCCTTGATCCTGATCGGCATGCCGGTGGCCTACGCCCTGGGGCTGTCAGCGTTGATCGGCGCGTGGTGGATCGACATTCCGTTCCAGGCCCTGATGATTCAGGTGGCCGGCGGCGTGAACAAGTTTTCGCTAATGGCGATCCCGTTCTTCGTGCTCGCCGGGGCAATCATGGCCGAGGGCGGCATGTCGCGGCGGCTGGTGGCGTTCGCCGGGGTACTGGTGGGCTTCGTGCGCGGCGGCCTGTCGCTGGTGAACATCATGGCCTCGACCTTCTTCGGCGCCATCTCCGGTTCGTCGGGCCGACACCGCCTCGGTGGGCTCGGTGCTGATCCCCGAAATGGAACGTCGCGGCTACCCCCGCGAGTTCGCCACCGCCGTTACCGTCAGCGGCTCGGTGCAGGCGCTGCTGACGCCGCCCAGCCACAACTCGGTGCTCTACTCCCTGGCGGCCGGCGGCACGGTGTCGATCGCCTCATTTCATGGCCGGCGTGGTCCCCGGCCTGCTGATGAGCGCATGTCTGATGGTGCTGTGCCTGATCTTCGCCAAGAAGCGCGACTACCCCAAGGGCGAAGTCATCCCCCTCAAGCAGGCGCTGAAATCGCCGCCGACGCGCTCTGGGGCCTGATGGCCATGGTGATCATCCTGGGCGGTATCCTCTCGGGCATCTTCACCGCCACCGAGTCGGCCGCGATTGCGGTGCTGTGGGCATTCTTCGTCACCATGTTCATCTACCGCGACTACAAATGGAGCGAGCTGCCCAAGCTGATGCACCGCACGGTGCGCACCATTTCCATCGTGATGATCCTGATCGCGTTTGCCGCCAGCTTCGGCTACATCATGACCCTGATGCAGATCCCGGCGAAGATCACCACGCTGTTCCTGACCCTGTCGGACAACCGCTATGTGATCCTGATGTGCATCAACATCATGCTGCTGTTGCTCGGCACGGTGATGGACATGGCGCCA
Source organism: Pseudomonas sp. S5F11 (assembly GCF_019641515.1). Lineage (NCBI taxonomy): Bacteria > Pseudomonadati > Pseudomonadota > Gammaproteobacteria > Pseudomonadales > Pseudomonadaceae > Pseudomonas > Pseudomonas sp. S5F11. Next base: position 5,905,301 of record NZ_JAIFJZ010000001.1, on the reverse strand, counting down.
CTGATCCTGATCCTCACGCCGATCCTGCTGCCGGTGGTGCTCGGCATCGGTGTCGACCCGGTGCACTTCGGCATGATTATGCTGGTCAACCTCGGCATCGGCCTGATTACGCCGCCGGTGGGCGCGGTGCTGTTCGTCGGGGCAGCGGTGGCAAGGTGAGCATCGAAAAAACCGTAAAAGCGCTGGTGCCCTTCTATGCCGTGCTGTTTCTGATCCTGATGGCCGTGACCTACATCCCGGCGCTGTCGCTGTGGCTGCCGAGCGTGGTGCTGTGATGATTGAGCTTGAAGATGCGTTGACCCACCTCAGCTTGAATCCAGCGGTGGGCGGCAGCCTCGTCAATTGGCGCGTGCGCGCCACCGGCCAGCCGCTGTTGCGTCATAACGACGAGCAGGCCATTGCGACCGGCCTGCCGGGCAAGCTGGGCTGCTATCCGTTGGCGCCGTGGTCCAATCGCATTGCTCACGGCGGCTTCGACAATCCCCTGGGTTGGCTGGCGCTCAAGCCCAACAGCCTGACCGACCCGCTGCCGATCCACGGCTCTGCCTGGCAGCAGGCGTGGCAGGTGGTGAGCCAGGCAGCGGATGAGGTGCTGCTGGCGGTGGAGTGCGACACGCCCTTCGCTTATCGCGCCGAGCAGCGCGTGCGCTTGCATGAGGGCACGCTGAGTCTTGCGTTGCGCGTCACCCATTTGGCCGAGGAGCCGGCATGGCACGGCTTGGGCTTACATCCCTATTTTCCGCGCCGACCAGGCACGCGGTTGCAGGCCAGGGCCGCGCAGGTTTGGCTGAGTGATGCGTCCAAGCTGCCGACGGGGTTGGCATCGATACCGGCGGACTGGGATTTCCGGCAGCTCAATGAGCTGCCCGAGCGTCAGGTGGACAACGGTTTTTGCCAGTGGGACGGGGCTTGCCGGATCGAACAGCCGGAGCTGGGCTATGTATTGGAAGGCCAGGCCAGGGGGGCCGATTACTTCCTGCTGTACTGCCCACCGGGGCTGGGATTCTTTTGCATAGAGCCGGTGAGCCATCCGGTGAATGCCCATCACCTGCCGGGCAGGCCGGGCCTGAAGCTGCTGGAACAAGGCCAATCAACTCAACTCGATTTCAGCCTGAAATATGTCCCCATTGTGGGAGGGGGCTTGCCCCCGATGGCGGCAAACCAGTGACATAGATGCTGTGATTGAACCCCTGCACGGGGGCAAGTCGAATCGTCGCACCGCCGCTCCACAAGTGGTCAAGCCCCTTCAGGGCGGGCTGTTTTTGAGCCGCCCTGCCGTGTCGATACTCACGACAACCGACAACCCTGGCCTTAAGCGTTCGCTCTCGGCCTGATCCGGGTCCACCGTAATCCGCACCGGCACGCGCTGGGCAATCTTCACAAAATTGCCGGTGGCATTGTCGGCCTGCAACAGGCTGAACTCGGAACCGGTGGCCGGGGAAATATGCTGCACCGTGCCGTGAAACTTGCGATGGTTCAGCGCATCCACGGTAAAGGTCACTGGCTGGCCGACCTGCACATTGTCCATCTGGGTTTCTTTCATATTGGCGATCACCCACAACTGCTTCGGCACCAGCGCCATCAGTTGCGCGCCGGAGTTGACGTAGGCGCCGAGGCGCACGCCGATTTGGCCCAATTGGCCGTCACGGGGCGCGGTGATGCGGGTATTGGACAGGTCGATCCGCGCCAGTTCCACCGCCGCGTCGGCACTGGCCACGGCGGCCTCCAGGGAGCCGCGATTGACGATCACCGTCTGCAAATCCTGCCGGGCGATTTCCAGGCTGGCCTGGGCCTGAGCGACCGCCGCCTGGGTCTGGGCATTCGCCGCGCGGGTCACGTCAAGCTCGCGCTTGGACACCGAGCCATCGCTGATCAGTTCCTGGTTACGCCGCAGGTCGGCGGTGCTTTTGCGCGCCTGGGCCTGGCTGTCCGCCAAGGCTGCCTGACGCAGTTTGATCGTGGCTTCGGCGCTGTTGCGTTGCTGCACCACATTGGCCAGCGCGGCCTTCTGCACCGCCAGTTGCGCCAGCGCCTGGTCGAGGCGCTGCTTGTAGATGCGGTCATCCAGGCGCACCAGCAGGTCGCCGGCCTTGACGTACTGGAAGTCCTGCACCGGCACCTCGAACACATAGCCGCTGAGCTGCGGGCCGATAATCGTCACCTGACCGCGCACCAGGGCATTTTCGGTGGTTTCCACCGCGCTGCTGAACGGCGGCAATTGCCAGGCATACAGCACGATCAACACGCCGACGATGGCAATCGCGGCAAAGCCCAGGGAGGACAGGATGCGCACCCGCAATGGGCGCAGCTCGGTGGGCACGGCACCCGGCGGCGTGCTGCCCTCCGGGGTTGAAGCAATGGCGGTGGTGGTCGTGGTCGAGGGTTCGGTCATGAAGTAACGCCGCTGGGTTGAACGGGAGGAGTAGCCGCTTGGGTGGTCGTCATCAGCCATAGGCTGCGGGTAAAAATCCACAGCATGGTCAGGATCGCGATGATCGCAATCAGCATAAACACATCGTTGTAGGCCATCACATTCGCTTCACGGGTGGCCGCCGTGGCCAGGCTGCGAATGCCCATGAGGTTGCGCAATTCCGGGTCGGCCACCAGCCCGCCGTAGGCCGAACCGCCGCTCTGCACCCGCGCGGCCACGCGGGGGTCGAGCAGGGTCAGGTGTTCGACGATCATGCTGGAGTGAAACTTCTCGCGCACCACCTGGAAAGTGCCGAGCAACGCCGCGCCAATCAGCCCGCCGAGGTTCTGGCAAATGCCGAACATCACCGAAAAACTCACCAGGTTGCGCGGGTTGGTCAGCACGTTTTTGGTGCCCAGTACCATGGTCGGCCCCAGAAAGAACGTACCGCCGAAGCCTAGCAGGAACTGGCTGACATACAGGTTCTGCGGCCGGGTCAGGTTGCTGGACAAGCTGTCCATCACCGACCCGGTGGCCATCAGCGCCAGGGAGATCACCAGCGGCATCAACAGGTGCGCGGGGTTGATGGTCAACGCACTGATCGCCAGCCCGCTGATCGCCCCGGCCAGCATCACCACGTAAAGCGTGTGCATCTGCTCGTAGCTCATATTGAGCATCTGCATAAAACCCACCGCGCCGGTGGACTGCTCGGACAGCACCATACGAATCAGGATCACCGCCAGCGCCAGGCGAATCATCACGCCGCTGCCCAGCCAACGCGTCATCAGCAACGGGTTGGCGCGGTTATGTTCGATGGCCAGGCCAGCCATGATCAGCACCAGGGAGCAGGCCGAGGCGATGCCAATCCACGGCGCTTCCAGCCACCAGTCGATACGCCCCAGGGACAGCACCGCACACAGCAGCGCCACACCGCTGGAAAGAATGGCGAAGGTGAGGAAATCGAGTTTTTCAAAGGTCTTGAAACGGTCACCGGGCGGCAGCTTGAGCAGGAACACACAACCCAGGCAGATCAGCGCCAGGCCCAATTCGAACAGGTACAGGCCGCGCCATTCGGCGATCTGCAGCAGATCCTCGGAGAACAAGCGCGCCAGCGGCAGCGCCAATTGCGCGGTGCCCAACCCCAGCACCAGCGCCTTCAAGCGCCATTTGGCCGGGAACGCCTGGATCATGTAATACAAGCCCAACGAACTGAGGGCCGCGCCCACCATGCCATGGGCCGCGCGCACGGCGATGGCCGAGTTGAGGTCGTTGACGAACAGGTGGCCGAACGTCACCAGCGCATACAGCACCAGAAACACTTCGGTGAAGGCCCGCAAACCGAACTGCTGGCGAAACTTCACCAGCAGCAGGTTCATGCACACGTTGGTCATTACGTAGGCGGCGGGCAGCCAGGCCATTTCCGCGGTGGTCGCACCGAGCGCGCCTTGCAGGTATTGCAGGTTGGCGATCACCAACGAATTGCCCAGCCCGCCGGTGATCGCCACCAGCACACCGACCATCGCGAACAGCCAGCGCTTATAGGTCGGGTGCCAGGGCGTCGACGGCGAACCGGGCAGGCTCGGGCGTTCGTGGGGTTGCCAGGCGCGGGGGGTGTATTTGTCCATTCAATGACCTAGATGACCCGACGGGGGCGTCGGTAATACCTCTACTCAGAGAACAGTAAACCTGAGCGGAGTTCATCTTGCCATCTTGGGGTGGAATGGAGGTCTGAAGCGGGTAGGGTCAGAAAGTGGGAGGGGCAAGCCCTCCCCCACATTGGATCTCAAGTGCATCTGGAGGCAGGCTCCAGATCAAATCCAACCGAGCCAACTCCAGTAAGTCGCCGCCAACACCAACATCAGCCCATACCCGATCAACGTCACCAGAATCCCCACCTTGGCAAACTGGCGCGCGGTAAATGTGCCGGTGCCCAGGCACACCATGTTCTGCGGCGCGTTGATCGGCAGGATAAACCCGTAGCTCATCACAAACCCCAGCAACAGGGTCATGCCCAAGCGGCTGAATTCGCCGGGCAGGGTTTGCAGCACCGCAATCAGGATCGGCAATAGCGCCGAGGTCAATGCGGTGGCGCTGGCAAAGCCCAGGTGGATCAGGATCAGGAACGCGCCAAGGATCGCAAACACCCCCAGCGGTCCGACCTGGTCCAAGCCTGTGTGGGCCACCACCGCAGCACCCAGCCACTGCCCGGCCTGGGTGGTCAGCAGCGCCGTACCCAGGCTGATGCCCACGCCGAACACGATCACCGTGCCCCACGGAATGCGCGATTGCACGTCTTTCCAGGTCATCACACCGATGCCCGGCAACAACAGGAACACCAACCCGGCGTAGGTGGTCGAGGTGGTGTCGAAAGGATGCAGGCGCCCTTCCGTGGCCCACGCCAACAGCAGCAGCACCGACACCGCCAGCAAGCGTTTCTGCGGGCCGGTCATGGGGCCGATGTCCACCAGGGACTGGGCCACGGCTTCCTTGCCGCCGGGGATGCTGTCGGTTTCCGGCGGCAGCAGCTTGAGCACCAGAAACAGCAATACCGCCGACATGATCAGCGCCCACGGCGCGCCAGCGATCAGCCAGTCGAGCCACGACACGCGCTGGCCGAGCATCTTGTCCATAAAGCCGACGGTCAGCAGGTTCTGCGCCGCAGCGGTCTGGATGCCGACGTTCCAGATGCTGGTGCCCTGGGCCACCACGATCATGATCCCGGCGGCGATATTCGAGCGCTTGTCCACGCCGAACGCGGCGATCACCCCCATCATGATCGGCACCACACACGCACTGCGCGCCGTGGCGCTGGGCACCACCAGGCTGAGCAGGATCGTCACCGCGATCGCCCCCAGCAGGATGCGCCGAGTGCTGGGGGCGATACGGCTTAGCGTCACCAGGGCGATGCGCCGATCCAGGCCGGTATGGGTCATGGCCGCCGCGATAAACAGCGCCCCTGCCACCAGCGCCAGCGCCGGGTTGGCGAAGCCGGTGAGCGCCATGCTGATGGCTGGGCTGGAGCCGATCAGGTGCGTGGGGTCTTGCAGCGAGGGTGCCGTGCCGAGCAGAAAGGCCATGAGCGAGGTGATCATGATCGCGCTGGCCTCATAGGACACCGCCTCGGTGATCCACACCACCACGGCAAACACCAGGATCGCCAGCATGCGCTGCCCGGCCACCGGCAGGTCGGCGGGCAGCGGCAACAGCAGCACGCCGGCCATCGCCAACACGGCGATCACCAGGCCCAGGGGCAATTTGAAAGGTGCAGCGGTCATGGCGTACTCCAGGCCTCTAGATCAGGCCTTAGCTTGCCGTAACGCCCGCTGCAACGTGTTGACAGGTATCAAGCTTCTAGGCCAGCAATTGACTGAGTACCGCGCGCAACTTTCCGGGCTTGACCGGTTTGTTCAGCAACGGTGCATCCAGCCGGCGCAACGCACGGCGGCATTGGTCGGTGCGGTCGGCGGTGATGATCACGGCGGGGATCTTGTGACCGAAATGCTCGCGCAACTGCTTGACCACCAGGCAGCCCACCACCCCGTGGTCGAGGTGGTAGTCCGCCAGAATCAACTCCGGCGCCCTGCCCTGCAGCGCCTGCAATGCGCCGGCCTGGTCGGTGGCGGTGACCACGTCGCAACCCCATTGGCCCAGCAGCGCGCGCATGCTGTCGAGGATGCTGATCTCATTGTCGATCACCAGCAAACGCCGCCCCGGCAATGGGTTACCGGTGGTGGGCAGGGTCGGTAACTGGCTGATCGCGGGTGGCATCTCTGCGCTGATGGGCACCTCGATGCTGAACATCGAACCGCGCCCCGGCCAGGAACGCACCGCCACCGGGTAGCCGAGAATCTCGGCGATGCGTTCGACAATCGCCAGCCCCAAGCCCACACCTTTGCGTTCCGACGCGCGGCCGACATCGAGCTGGTTGAACTCCAGGAAGATCGCCTCCAGCCGGTCGGCGGCGATCCCGCGCCCGGTGTCCCACACCTCCAAGCGCAGACGATCGCCACGACGGCGGGCGCCGAGCAGGATGCAGCCTTCGTCGGTGTAGCGGCAGGCGTTGCTCAGGAAGTTGCGCAAGATCCGCGTCAGCAAACGCAGGTCCGTATGGATCGCATACCCCCCGGTGCGCGCACGCAGGTTCAACCCGGCCGCCTGGGCCACCGACTGAAACTCCGAGATCAACGGTGCGAACAGTTCCTCCAGGCGATACACCGCCGCGTCCGGCTTGACCGCCGCCTGGTCGAGCCGCGAGATATCGAGCAGATCCGTGAGTAAGTCCTCGGCGCCTTCCAGGGCCTGATGGGTCCGCTCCACCAGCACCTGCTCGACACTGGGCAACGCCCGCTCGCGCAGGGTGGCGATCAACAGGCGCGCGGCGTTCAGCGGTTGCAGCAGGTCGTGACTGGCGGCGGCGAGGTATTTGTCCTTGCTGCGGTTGGCGGCCTCGGCGGCGTCGCGGGCATCGCGCAGTTGCCGTTCCACCTGTTCACGCTGGGCGATCTGCTGTTGCAGGTTGCGGTTGGCCTCCAGCAATTCATCGGTGCGCGCGGCCACGCGCTGTTCCAGTTCATCGTTGAGGCGGATATAGCGCCGACGCTCGGCTTCCAGTTCGTCCAGGCGTGCCGTCAATTCGGGGTAGTGGCTCTTGCGCGCCGACTGGTCGCCCAGCCCGAGCAACCCGGCGAGGGCGCGCTGCTGGTCGTCAGAGAGCTTCGCCATACACGACCTCGACGTCACGCTGGCTCGACTCGCGCGGGTTGGTGAGGATGCACGGGTCGTGCATCGCATGCTGGGACAGGAACGGAATATCCGCCACGCGCACGCCATGCAAACCGAGGGTTTCATGGAAGCCAATGGCGTGTTTCAGGGCAATCAGGTGTTCCACCAGGCGCCCACAGATCTGCCGATGGTTCAGGCCCCGGCAGTCGATGCCGAAGGTCTCGGCAATCACCTTGAAGCGCTCCGGCGCCGAGTTGTAGTTGAACGCCACCACATGCTCGACCAGCACCGCGTTGCACAGGCCATGGGGCAGATCGAGAAAACCGCCGAGGCTATGGGACATGGCATGCACCGCGCCAAGGATCGCATTGGAAAACGCCAGGCCGGCCTGCATGCTGCCGAGCATGATCTTCTCGCGCAGGGCAATGTCCGTGGGGTTGGCGATCATCTGCACCAGGTTGCCGTTGATCAACCGCATGGCCTCCAGGGCATGGGGGTCGGTGAGCGGGCCATGACCGGTGGAAACGAACGCCTCGATGGCATGCACCAAGGCGTCGATGCCGGTGCAGGCGGACAGGAACGGGTCCATGCTGGCGGTGGTTTCCGGGTCGATCAGCGACACATCCGGCACCACCGCCTTGCTGACGATGGAGAACTTCATGCGTTCCTGCTGGTTGGAAATGATCACGAACTGCGACACATCCGCCGAGGTCCCGGCGGTAGTGGGGATCAGGATCAGCGGTGGGCTGGGCACGCGGATGGTGTCCACGCCTTCGAAGTCCAGAATGCTGCGCCCGTGGGCCACCACGATGCCGATGGCCTTGCCGCAGTCCATGGGGCTGCCGCCGCCGATGGCGACGATCACGTCGCAATGGTTTTCCCGGTACACCTCGGCGCCGAGCATCACCTCCTCCACGCGCGGGTTGGGCGATACGGCGCTGTACAGGCAGTAGTCAATGCCGATGGCCTGCAGGCTGGCTTCCACATCGGCGACCCAGCCGGCGGCGATCACACCGGGGTCGCTGACCACCAGCACCTTGCGCGCACCGAAGGTTTTGGCGTAGTTGCCGACGTTATGCCGGCAACCGGCACCGAAGATGATTTCAGGCGAGACGAATTTACGCAGGAGGCTCAGGTTTGGGCTCATTGGAAAGCCTGTTCTTATTATTTTTGGAAGATGCGCTCCACACTAACCGATCCGCAGGCGTTTGCAATCAGACCAAAGGGTCATTCCCAATAGCGCACCGGCCAGCACTGGGCTGGCCGGCTGTTGAATCAACGGCTGGCGAAGTACATGGTCACTTCAAAGCCGATACGCAGGTCGGTGAAGGCGGGTTTGGTCCACATGGGAGAGTCCTCTTGTTGTGCCGGAAGATTCCGGTAAAGGCATTAATACATGGGGGGTTGGGGGGGCGAATGCTACTTTCGAAGTAAATGCCGCACTGCATTAGTCGCGAATGTACAGGGAACAAAACTGTGGGAGGGGGCTTGCCCCCGATGGCTGTGGGTCAGTCAACATTTATGCCACTGACCCACCGCTATCGGGGGCAAGCCCCCTCCCACACTGGATCGCATTGCAATTAGAGGATCAGAAGAAGCCCAACGGGTTGATGTCGTAGCTCACCAGCAGGTTCTTGGTCTGCTGGTAGTGGTTCAGCATCATCTTATGGTTCTCACGCCCCACACCTTGTCGCCGCCGTAGCCGCGAATGTACAGGGAACAAAACTGTGGGAGGGGGCTTGCCCCCGATGGCTGTGGGTCAGTCAACATTTATGCCACTGACCCACCGCTATCGGGGGCAAGCCCCCTCCCACACTTGATCGCATTGCAATTAGAGGATCAGAAGAACCCCAACGGGTTGATGTCGTAGCTCACCAGCAGGTTCTTGGTCTGCTGGTAGTGGTCCAGCATCATCTTGTGGTTCTCACGCCCCACACCCGACTTTTTGTAGCCGCCGAACGCCGCATGCGCCGGGTAGAGGTGGTAGCAGTTGGTCCACACACGCCCGGCCTTGATCGCCCGGCCCATGCGGTAGGCGCGGTTGATGTCGCGGGTCCACAGGCCGGCGCCGAGGCCGAATTCGCTGTCGTTAGCGATGGCCAGGGCTTCGGCTTCGTCCTTGAAGGTGGTGATGCCCACCACCGGGCCGAAGATTTCCTCCTGGAACACGCGCATCTTGTTGTGGCCCTTGAGCAGGGTCGGCTGGATGTAATAGCCGCTGGACAGGTCGCCGTTCAGGTGTTCGGCCGCGCCGCCGGTGAGCAGCTCGGCGCCCTCCTCCTGGGCGATCTTGAGGTAGGACAGGATCTTGTCGTATTGCTGCTCGGACGCCTGGGCGCCGACCATGGTTTCGGTGTCCAGCGGGTTACCGCGCTTGATCTTGACGATCTTCTTCATCACCTCGGCCATGAACGGTTCGTAGATCGACTCCTGCACCAGCGCCCGCGACGGGCAGGTGCACACTTCGCCCTGGTTGAAAAACGCCAGCACCAGGCCCTCGGCGGCTTTCTCGATAAACTGCGGCTCGGCACGCATGATGTCTTCAAAGAAGATGTTCGGCGACTTGCCGCCCAGCTCCACAGTGGACGGGATGATGTTTTCGGCGGCCGCGTGCATGATGTGCGCGCCAATCGGCGTGGAGCCGGTAAAGGCGATCTTGGCGATGCGTTTGCTGGTGGCCAGGGCCTCCCCGGCTTCGCGTCCAAAGCCCTGCACAATATTGAGCACGCCCGGCGGCAGCAGGTCATTGATCAGTTCGGCGAACACCATGATCGACAGCGGCGTCTGCTCGGCCGGCTTGAGCACGATGCAGTTCCCGGCGGCCAGGGCCGGGGCGAGTTTCCACGCGGCCATCAGCAGCGGGAAGTTCCACGGAATGATCTGCCCGACCACACCCAACGGTTCGTGGAAGTGGTAAGCGGCGGTGTGTTCATTGATCTCGGCGGCGCCGCCTTCCTGGGCGCGGATGCAGCCGGCGAAATAACGGAAATGGTCGGCGGCCAGGGGCACGTCGGCGTTGAGGGTTTCACGTACGGCCTTGCCGTTGTCCCAGGTTTCGGCCACGGCCAGCACTTCGAGGTTTTGTTCGATGCGGTCGGCGATTTTCAGCAGCACCAGGGCGCGGTCCTGGGCCGAGGTCTTGCCCCAGGCATCGGCGGCGGCGTGGGCGGCATCCAGGGCTTTATCGATGTCGGCGGCGCTGGAGCGCGGGAATTCAGCAATCGCTTGGCCGGTGACCGGCGAGGTGTTGGTGAAGTACTCGCCGCTGATCGGTGCGACGAACTCGCCGCCGATGTAATTACCATAGCGCTGCTTGAAGCTGACGATGGCGCCAGGGGTGCCAGGTTGTGCGTAGATCATAGTAAAGCCTCTGTCTGGGTCCGGGCCTGTCGGTCAACAGGCGATCACCCGATAGTAAGGTGCCCCCACCGCCGGGCGAATGCGCCGTTGGCAGGAGGGCACTGCTCATTTGGTCGTAGAACTAGTGCTTGGCCACCAGGTCCTTGGGCAACTTGAAGGTCCAGAGCATGCCGCCCTGGTTGAAGTCCTTGATGCGCTTGGCCACTTCACCGCCCCACAGCGGCACCGCGCCGCCCCACCCGGAGACCACCGAGACATACTGCTCGCCGTCCATGTCCCAGGTAATCGGCGAGCCGAGCACGCCGGAGCCGGTCTGGAATTCCCAGACTTTCTCGCCGGTCTTGGCATTGAAGGCCTGCAGGAAACCTTCCGGCGTACCGGTGAACACCAGGTTGCCCTTGGTGGTCAGCACACCGCCCCACAGCGGCGCGAAGTTTTTGTGGCGCCAGACTTCCTTGCCGCTGACCGGGTCGATGGCGCGCAGCACGCCGATGTAGTCTTCGTTCAACGGTTTGATGGTGAACCCGGCGCCGAGGAACGCCGCGCCTTTCTTATAGGCGATGCCTTCGTTCCACATGTCCATGCCCCACTCGTTGGATGGCACATAGAACAGCCCGGTGTCGCGGTTGTAAGCCATGGGCATCCAGTTTTTCGCCCCGAGGAAGGCCGGCGCAACGAACACCGACGTGCCCTTGGCTTCACTGCCCGGCGCGCCGGGGCGGCTGGCTTCGTTGTAGATCGGCCGGCCGTTCTTATCCAGGCCGGTGGCCCAGGTGATCTTGTCGACAAACGGGAAGCCGCGGATGAACTTGCCGTTGGTGCGGTCCAGCACATAGAAGAAACCGTTGCGGTCGGCCGTGGCCGCGGCTTTGATTTCCTTGCCGCCCTCGGTGTAGTTGAACGACACCAGTTCGTTCACGCCGTCATAGTCCCAACCGTCGTGAGGCGTGCTCTGGAAGTGCCATTTGATGGTGCCGTCGTCCGGGTTAAGTGCCAGGCGCGAGGACGAGTAAAGGTTGTCGCCGGGGCGCAGGTGCGAGTTCCACGGTGCCGGGTTACCGGTGCCGAACAGCAGCAGGTTGGTTTCCGGGTCGTAGTAGCCGCCCAGCCACGGCGCCGCGCCGCCGGTTTTCCACAGGTCCCCCGGCCAGGTTTTACCCGCTTCGCCGCCGGAGATGCCGTTTTCCACGGCTTTGCCGTCCTTGTACACATAGCCCATATGGCCTTCGACCGTCGGGCGGGTCCACAGCAGGTCGCCGTTTTTCGGGTCGTAGGCTTCGATCTTGCCCACCACGCCGAATTCGCCGCCGGCCACGCCGGTGATCAGCTTGCCGTTGATCACCAGCGGCGCGGCGCTGATCGAGTAGCCTTCCTTGTGGTCGGCCACGCGCTTGCTCCACACCACCTTGCCGGTGTCTTTATTCAGAGCCACCAGTTTGGCGTCCAGGGTGCCGAAGAACACCAGGTCGCCGTACAGCGCCACCCCACGGTTGATAACATCGCAGCAGGGGCGGATGTCATCCGGCAGACGCGCATCGTACTGCCAGAGTTTCTTGCCGGTGCGCGCATCCACCGCGAACACCCGCGAATAGGAACCGGTGAGGTACATCACCCCGTCCTTGACCATCGGCTGCGCCTGCTGCCCGCGCTGTTTCTCGCCGCCGAAGGAGAACGCCCAGACCGGGCGCAGGTCCTTGACGTTGTCCACATTCAGAGTGTCCAGCGGGCTGTAGCGCTGGCCTTGCACACCCAGACCGTTGGTGACGATCTGCCCGGGGTTTTTCGGGTCCTGGAGAATGTCCTGATCGCTCACGGCGGCCATGGCCTGGCCGGATAACAGGATGGCACCGAGCAACACACTCAAGGCGAAGGGTTGGCGACGTGCGGGTTGGGTCATGACGGCTACCTCTGCGGTTTTTTGTTATACCCGGGAAATTTTCCCGGTCTGGTGCCGATTCTTGGGCGCAGGGGCGTTCGTCACAATTGACCGCAGTATCGAGATTGCTAGTTCCTTAGTAGCGGGTGTCCAGCCGTTGCATCTGCGCGCGCTCGTAGCGCGGGTACAGGTGGCTGACGCTGCGGGTCAGTTCGTAGCGGCTCAGGTTGATCGCGGCAAAGCGTTCGGGGATGGGGCTGCGGATCAGCTCGGCCATGTCGCTGCCGTTGGCGGCGCCGTCGCGCAGCAGTTGATCGAGCCAGCCCAGGTAATCGCGCATCTGGGCGAACGGCTGCGCATCGGCGGCCACCGGGCCGTGGCCGGGCACGATCAGGGTCCAGGGCAAGGCTTGCAGGGTGTCGAGGTCGGCCTGCCACGCCGCCAGCCCCGGGCTATGGGGCGTGGTCAGGGCGCGCTGGTAGAACACCAAGTCGCCGGTGAACAGCACCCCGGTGCGCTGGTCGAGAATGGCCAGATCGGCGCCGGTATGCCCGGTCAGCGCCAGCAAGCGCAGGTCATGCTGGCCCACGCTCAATACACCGGCTTGCAGCGCCTGGGTCGGCAATACCACTTCGGTGCCGCGCATCCAGTCGCCGACCATGCGGTAGAGGTTTTCCGCCAGGCTGTCGCCCTGCTCGTGCAGCAAGCGCGTGGTGTCGGCCAGGGCGCCGATGGGCACGTCCTTGAACGCTTGGTTGCCCAGGGCGTGGTCAGGGTGATGGTGCGTGATCAGTACCTGGATCACCGGCTTGGGGGTGACTTGGGCGATGGCTTGGCGCAGCGCTTCGCCGTAGCGACGCGACGGCCCGGTGTCGATCACCACCACACCGGCCTCGGTGACGATAAAAGCGGTGTTGACGATATTGCCGCCATTGGCCTTGGCAAAGTTGCCGGTGCTGCCTTCGAGCAGCCAGGTGTCGGCGGCGATCAGCCGAGGCTTGAGGGCGTAGTCCAGGTCCGCCAGGGCGGGCAGGCTCAGGCCCAGGCATAACAAGAGAATCCAGCGCATGCCGCGCTCCTTCTGGTCAGGGGATGGCCGCGTCGAACTCATTGCCGCTGTTGTCGCGCAGCACCAGGCGAGTAGGCCCCGGTGCTTCGATGTCGAAGGCTAGATTGGGGTTCTCGCTGACCGCCGGGAACAATTCCAGCTCGGCCAGCACCTGATCGTCCTGGCCACGCAATTGCCCATGGTTGATAAAAAACTCAGGGATACCGCTGACCAGGCCGTTGTCCATCGGGTGCGCCACTTGCACGCGCACGCGGCTGAATTCGCCACGGGGGTAGCGCCCGCCGAGCACTTCGCCCAGATGCTCTTCCCAGCCCGGCTGGCTGCGCACCACACTGGGCGCGGTGCAGCCGCCGCCGGCCGCGTCGATCAGCGCCGACCCCACATGCCATATGCCGTCATCGGTAAGGACCGCGGCGCGCAACGGCGTGGCTTGCTCGATGCGGATGCGCAGCGCCAGCCACGGCAGCACCCCTTCCTTGGGCTGGAAGTCGACGATTTTCGGCAGCGGGTTCAGTTCGGCCCAGGCCAGGATCCTCACCACATGCCCCTTAAACGCCCGCGCGTCGATTTCCAGCGGCACCTGGCGCGCATCCTCGGCGAACGGCGGCGCCAGCAGCTTGACCCGCGCGTCGAACACGAACGGCGCGTCGGCCAGCAGTTGCTTGTGGTAGAAGGCCCACATCACCGAGGGCACCGGGTCGACCTCCACGGCATGGGCGGCCAGTGGCAGCCAGCAGGCCAGGATGCAGCTCAGTCGCCAGTTCATCGCCTGCTCCTATTGGTACATGTCGGGCACTTCGTAGCGCAGGCCGTAGTGGCGGTAGATCGCCTGCAAACGGCCGTCGCGGATCAGACCTTCAAGGGCTTCTTCCACCGCATAGGCCAACTGGCGATTGCTTTCGTGCACCGCCATGCCGATCTCCCAGCGTTGCCGCCCCATGTTCGGGTAGGCGTTTTCCGCCAAGGCCAGTTGCGGGTCATGGGCCTGCTGCACCTGCCAGTCGATTTCCCCGCGCATGGCCATGACCGCATCGACCTTGCCGGCGCGCATCGCCGCAAACGCCTGGGTCACACTGGGGTAATGCTGGGTGCTGGCCGCGAGTTGGCCGTTGAACACCGAGGTCAGGTAAAACGATGGCACGCTGTCGACTTCGACACCGATGGGGTGCTGCTGGAACACCGCCACGCTGGCGACCTTATCCAAGCGCCGGCGGTCGTAGGCCACCTGCCATTGTTCGTTCTGGTACGGGCCGAACATCACCACCTGGCCGTTTTCCAGTTCGCCTTGATCGTTGCGCCGTTGTGCGTAGTCGTGGTCGTAGGGCGCGCGCAGCATCAGGTCGGCCAGCTGATGGTGATGCAACGGGCTGCCGCGCCAGATGTAGTCGCGCAGGTCGTCGTCGAGCTTTTCGCCGGCCGGCGCCCAGATCAACTTGAGCCGCACACCGAGCGCCTCGGCCAGGGCCTGGGCCAGTTCCACGTCAACGCCTCGGGGGGTGGCGCCGTCCTCGAAACTGTAGGGAGCAAAGTCCTTGTACACCGCCACTTTGATTTCGCCGGCGGCGATCATCTGGTCATAGCTGCGCACCTGCGCCTGCGCCGTGTGGCAGCACAGCAAGGCCAGGCCCAGCACCACGGCAAACAGGCGCATGGCATCACTCCTCGACGTGCACGCTGTCCAGGTAGGTGCGCACCGCCCACAAGGCTTCCTGGCTCAGGTAGTCGGCCATCTTCGGCATGTACACCCGGCCGTCGCGCACCGCGCCATGGCGTACGCGCTCGACAAACCATTCATCACCGGCCTCTCCCACATCCAGCATGCGCAGGTCCGGGGCGATGCCGCCGGATTTGGCTTCCAGGCCGTGGCAGGCGGCGCAGTTCTGGTTGAAGGCGGACGAGCCGATTTCCACGGCTTTGTCATGTTCGGGCGAATTGCGATAGGGGTTGACCGCCGCCCAGCCGTCCTCGTTGACCGGCACGCCGGCGTCTTTGATGGAGGTCAGGCCTTTGGTTTCCACCGCTTGCGGGACCACGTTGCCATGGGCCCAGGCGGCCCCGGCACCAAGCACACCGACCAGCAGACCGGCGACGAGCAAGGCATTGTGTGTTGTTGTCATTGTTTTTGCCCTCAGGATTGCACGCAACACCTCATTGCAGAGGCTCTGGCAACCATCTTAGAAACCCCGGAGCGCGGGCCGTATGCTGCTTTGGTGGTCGCGCCCTCCTCCCTTGGTAGTAGGGCTTGTGGGGCACGCCTAAAACAGTGGCGGCGCGGGAAATCTTCCCGGCCACGGCGGGCGTTTTTCCGTATCCGGCCAGCGCCGCGCGCCGCACCCTGTGCAGGTCAAAACCGACACTGGGAACTGCAACCATGACAATAAGATCGCTACCCGTCCGTTCACCCTTGAGCCTTGCCGTGCAGACCCTGCTGCTGGCCGGCAGCCTGGGCCTGGGCACCGCCGCCCTTGCCGCCGAACCGCCACGCCAGACCCGCGCGGTCACCTGGGAAGACATCGCCAATGACCACCTGAGCACCCAGGACGTGCTGCAATACGGCATGGGCACCAACGCCCAGCGCTGGAGCCCGCTGGCCAAGGTCAACGACAAGAACGTGTTCAAACTCACCCCGGCCTGGTCCTATTCGTTCGGCGACGAAAAACAACGCGGCCAGGAATCCCAGGCCATCGTCAGCGACGGCGTGGTCTACGTCACCGGCTCCTATTCCCGTGTGTTCGCCCTCGACGCCAAGACCGGCAAACGCCTGTGGACCTACAACCACCGCCTGCCCGACAACATTCGCCCGTGCTGCGATGTGGTCAACCGCGGCGCGGCGATCTTCGGCGACAAAATCTACTTCGGCACCCTCGACGCACGGCTTATCGCCCTCGACAAAACCACCGGCAAAGTGGTGTGGAACAAGAAATTCGGCGACCACGCCGCCGGCTACACCCTCACCGGCGCACCGGTGCTGATCAAGGACAAGGTCAGCGGCAAGGTGCTGCTGATCCACGGCAGTTCCGGCGATGAATTCGGCGTGGTCGGCCAGTTGTATGCGCGTGACCCGGACACCGGCGAAGAGGTGTGGATGCGCCCCTTCGTCGAAGGCCATATGGGCCGTCTCAACGGCAAGGACAGCACGCCGACCGGCGACGTGAAGGCGCCGTCATGGCCGGATGATCCAAGTACACCCACCGGCAAAGTCGAGGCCTGGAGCCACGGCGGCGGCGCACCTTGGCAGAGCGCGAGCTTCGATGCCGAAACCAACACGATCATCGTCGGCGCCGGCAACCCTGGCCCGTGGAATACCTGGGCGCGCACTGCCAAGGACGGCAACCCCCACGACTTCGACAGCCTCTATACATCCGGGCAGGTCGGCGTCGACCCCAGCACCGGTGAGGTGAAATGGTTCTACCAGCACACCCCCAACGATGCCTGGGATTTTTCCGGCAACAACGAGTTGGTGCTGTTCGACTACAAAACCCAGGACGGCAAAACCGTCAAGGCCACCGGGCACGCCGACCGCAACGGGTTTTTCTACGTGGTCGACCGCAGCAACGGCAAGTTGCAGAACGCCTTCCCCTTCGTCGACAACATCACTTGGGCCAGCCATATCGACCTGAAGACCGGGCGCCCGGTGGAGAACCCAGGCCAGCGCCCAGCCAAGCCACTGCCGGGGGAAACCAAGGGCAAAGCGGTGGAAGTCTCGCCACCGTTCCTGGGCGGCAAAAACTGGAACCCCATGGCTTACAGTCAGGACACCGGCCTGTTCTACATCCCCGGCAACCAGTGGAAAGAGGATTACTGGACCGAAGAGGTCAACTACAAAAAAGGCTCGGCGTACCTGGGCATGGGGTTCCGCATCAAGCGTATGTATGACGACCACGTCGGCACCCTGCGCGCGATGAACCCCACCACCGGCAAAGTGGTGTGGGAGCACAAGGAAGCTCTGCCGCTGTGGGCCGGCGTGCTGGCGACCAAAGGCAACCTGGTCTTCACCGGCACCGGCGACGGTTTCTTCAAAGCCTTCGACGCCAAAACCGGAGAGGAGCTGTGGAAGTTCCAGACCGGCAGCGGCATCGTCTCGCCGCCGATCACCTGGGAACAGGAAGGCGAGCAGTACATCGGCGTTACCGTCGGCTACGGCGGCGCGGTGCCGTTGTGGGGTGGCGACATGGCCGAGTTGACCAAACCGGTGGCTCAGGGCGGGTCGTTCTGGGTGTTCAAGATCCCGAGTTGGGATAATAAGACCGCGCAAAAATAACCCCCCGGCGAGAATACCGGGCCACCTTTTGCAGCAAGCGGCTCCCCGGTGGTGAGCAGGCTTGCCCTGCGCTCGGCTGCGCAGCAGTCGTAGACCTGAGCGCAGGGAGGTGCTGGAGGAATGCCAGGGCCGCTGCGCAGCCCAGCGCGGGCGGTGCGACGATTCGACAAGCCCGCTAACCAGAACAAGCTCGCTCACCACAGGATCCCCAGAGGTCGCACGATGAACTACCTGCCCTTGTTACTCCTGCTCTGCCTGCCCCTGGCGCACGCCGACGATGGCGACGACACTCCGCTCGTTATCAATGGCTGCACCATCGCCGAACACAGCCAATGCCCCGGCGCCAACCTCAAGGGTGCCAACCTGCGCAACCAGAACCTGAGCAAAATGAACCTGGCCGGCGCCGACCTGCGCGAGGCGGATTTACGCCATGCCAACCTCGACCTGGCCAACCTGGAAAAAGCCCAATTGCAGGGCGCCAACCTGACCCGCGCCAGCCTGCAACAAAGTAACCTGCGCCTGGCCGACTTTACCGGCGCCACGTTGATGGCCGTGCAAGGCTGGGGGCTGTTCGCCCAAGGCGCGCAGTTCGAAAACGCCAACCTCAGCGCGGCCTACCTGCAATTTGCGCGGCTTTCAGGCGCGAAGATGCACAAGGTCAACCTGCGTGCGGCCGACCTGGAAATGACCTGGCTGAGCAAGGCCGACCTGCAAAGTGCCGACCTCAGCGATGCGAATTTGCAGGAAGCCAAGTTCGGTGAGAGCAACCTGGAACAGGCCACCCTCACCGGCAGTCGCCAGCACTACGCGAACTTCCAGGACGCCAATATGGAAGGCTGTACGGATTGCCCCACCACTTGGGGTCGCTAGAACACTACTGAACCTGAGAAAAGTGAGCAGGCTTGGCCTGCTCATCAGGGCGTATCAGTCGTTGCCTCTGCACGCGCCCGCTTATCCAGCCACTCGCACTACTCCCATATCGATCCCCAGGTGCACCAGCTCGGCATGGGAACTGACCTGCAATTTGCTCTTGAGCAAGGTCAGGTGGTTGGACACGGTCTTGCTGCTGATACTCAGTTGTTCGGCGATCTGGCGCATCGGCGTGCCCTTGGCCAGCATCAGGAAAATCTCCAGTTCACGCGGCGTCATACCCTGCCAGCGTTGATCGCCGGGGGTGTAGGCCAGTTCGGTGGCCAGGGCCTGTTCGATATAAGCGTGACCGTCAAGGATGCGCCGCACCGCTTCGATCAACACCTCGGGGGCCGAGCTTTTGGTCAGGTAGCCCGAAGCGCCCGCGTCCAGGGCCTGGCGCACCAGGGGCAGTTCATCGTGCATGCTGAAAAACAGCACACGCAGCTGCGGCAGGCGCTGGCGCAGGCGGCGCAGGGTTTCCAGGCCGCTGATGCCGGGCAGCCCGACATCCATGATCACCAGGTTCGGCACGGCCTCCTGCACGCGTAGCAGTGCGTCTTCGCCACTGGCGGCTTCACGCACGTCAATGGCGGGCAACACGGCACGTAACAGGCTGGCGTAGCCCTGGCGCACCACGGCATGGTCGTCCACCAAGAGAATATTCATGACACCTCCAACGGCATGTTCAGCGCCAGCGCCCAACCGGCGCCGGGATGGCTAAGGACGCTCAGTTCGCCGCCCAGGCAGCGCGCGCGTTCGCCCATCGAGTACAAGCCCACACCCGGACGCTGCGGCGGCTGGGCACCGCGCCCGTTATCCCGTACCCACAGGCGCAAACGCGCACCGCGACACTGCAGGCGCACCCGCACCTGGCTGGCCTCGGCGTGCCGCAGCACATTGGTCAGGGCCTCTTGCAGCAGGCGATACAGATGGGTCTTGCTGGTGCTCGATAACGCCGGTAAGTCAGGGCTGACTCGCAGCTGGCATTCGATGCCATGGCGGGTTTGCCACTGGCTCACCAGCATCGCAAATGCCTCGCCCAGCGGCAGGTGTTGCAGGGCCACCGGATACAGGTCGTGGACCAGCGCGCGAAAGCCTTGCTGTAAGTGTTCACAGTGATCCTCCAACTGCGCCACCGTGCGCGCCACCAAGGCCGGTTGGTCGCTGACCAGCCGTAGCAGGCAGGCCTGGGCACGAATACCGGCCAGGTATTGGCCGAGGTCGTCGTGCAGGGTCTGGGCCAACTGAGTGCGCTCCTGTTCCTGTACCGCCAGCAAGGTGTGGGTGAGTTGGGTGTTGTCGCGTCGGGCCTGCTCCAGAGCGTCGGTCATGCGGTTGAAGTGCAGCGCCAGTTGCCGCGCCTCCGGCGAGCCCTGGGTGCGCAGGCGCACGTTGAGCTGGCCGGCGCACACCTGTTGCAGGGCGCGCAGCAAGGCGTCCAGCACACCCATGCCCCGGCGCACCGCCCAGCGGATCGTCAACAGGCTCACCAGCAGCGCCAGCCCGCACAGGCTGAGCAACTGCTGCACGGAGTCCCAGACTTCATCGATCTCATCCCGTGGGTCGACGGCAATGGACACTCGCCGGCCATCGGCTAAGTCCAGCACCCGCGCGGTGTGCTGTGCGGGAGTCAAGACCCAGCGCGCGAGCCAGGCATCTAGCCCCGTTTGTTCGGGCGCAGGTGGGGTTTGGCCGGCGGCCAGCCAGTAGACCCGCACATGGCGCAGGCTGGCAGTCAGCTGTGGTTGCAGGCTGGCGGGGTCGCGCTCGGCGGTGTCGCCCAGGTAGGCCACCACCGCCGCGGCCGATTGCAATTCGCGCTCCACGTCCGCCAAGGCTTGGTGCAACAGCAGCGCCATACACGCGCCGGTCACCAAGGTGAAGAAGCCGCACACCCACAGGTTGATGCGCCACAGGGCCGACAGCCCAGGCCGGGCGGTGAAGACGCGCATGCTCGTGTCACTCCTGTGAATGAGGCTAGGGTGACCCATGCTAAGACCGCCGCGCGCCGGCGCGGCTACTACCTTGGTACTGCCTCAGCGCTACTTTCTGCATATTTGCAGCGGGCACGGGGCTTCCTATGCTGGCGCTACCTGTCATGGAGTGCCTTATGCGCCAGTTCGCCCCCTACGCCGTGATCTGCCTGCTGGCAATTGCCTGGGCTAGCCACGGCCAGGCCGCCGAAGCGCCCTTGCAGGTGCAGATCGGCTACCTGGGCTATCGGCCCGACCCGGGGCCACTGCTCTCCAATGTAATCCCCGAGCCCGCCGATGCCGGTCAACGCGGTGCCGAGCTGGCGATCATCGACAGCAACAGCACCGGCGCATTTCTCAACCAGCGCTACAGCCTGACCAGCGCCAGCGTGGACAGCCCCGAAGCGCTGCTCGCCGCGGCCCAAGCCCAACACGCACAGGGCCTGCGCCTGTTCGTGGTGAATGCCCCCGCCGCCAGCCTGCGCCAGCTCAGTGCCGCCCTACCCGACAGCCTGCTGTTCAACGCCGGCAGCGCCGATGACCGCTTGCGCAGCACCGAGTGCCTGGCCAATGTGCTGCATACCCTGCCCAGCCGCGCCATGCTCGCCGATGCCCTGGCGCAGTTTCTGGTGCTGCGCAAATGGCAGAAGGCGTTGCTGATTGTTGGCCCCACCGAAGACGACCAAGCCTACGCCGCTGCCCTGCGCCGCGCCGCCAAACGCTTCGGCGTGCAGCTGGTCGCGGAAAAAGCCTGGCGCTTCGATAACGACCAACGCCGCAGCGCCCAAGCCGATATGCCGCTGTTCACCCAGACCG
Source organism: Pseudomonas sp. S5F11 (assembly GCF_019641515.1). Classification (NCBI taxonomy): domain Bacteria; kingdom Pseudomonadati; phylum Pseudomonadota; class Gammaproteobacteria; order Pseudomonadales; family Pseudomonadaceae; genus Pseudomonas; species Pseudomonas sp. S5F11. Next base: position 5,883,902 of record NZ_JAIFJZ010000001.1, on the reverse strand, counting down.
CCGAATACGACGTGGTGCTGGTGGCCGACGAGCGCGGTGACTTCGGCGAATACGTGCCCTATCAAACCTGGTATCCGCGCCCGGTCGCCGGCACCCAGGGCCTCACGCCCACCGGCTGGCACAAAACCGTGGAAACCTACGGCGCCGCCCAATTGCAAAAGCGCTTCGAAGCCCTGGCCGGACGCTGGATGAACGACCGCGATTTCGCTGCCTGGATGGCCGTGCGCAGCGTTGCCAGCGCGGTGAACAAACTGCATCAGGTCGCCCCCCAGGCAATCCGGCAACTGGAGCTGAGCGAGCAGTTGCCCCTGGATGGTTTCAAGGGCCGCAAGCTCAGTTACCGCGCCTGGAACGGCCAGTTGCGCCAACCGATTCCCATCGTGCAGCCGCGCGCCCTGGTCAGCACTTCGCCCCAGGACGGCTTCCTGCACCCCACTAATGAAATGGACAGCCTGGGTTACGACCAACCCGAGGTGACCTGCCGCCTTCCCTGATCGCCCACAATAATAAGGAACTCGCCATGCGCCGCACCCTGCTCTCATGCGCCCTGCTGCTTGCCGCCGGGCATGCCATGGCCAACACCGCCTGGGTCTCCAACGAGAAAGACAACAGCCTGAGCCTGATCGACCTGAACACTCTGCAGGTCACCGACACCCTCAAGGTCGGCCAGCGCCCACGGGGCTTGCTGCTGTCCCATGACAATAAGCTGCTGTACATCTGCGCCAGCGACTCGGACCGCGTGCAGGTAATGGACGTGGCCACGCGCAAGATCATCAAGGAACTGCCCTCCGGCAAAGACCCCGAGCAGTTCGCCCTGCACCCCAATAACCGCTGGTTGTATGTGTCCAACGAGGACGATGCGCTGGTCACGGTGATCGACACCGAGACCGCCAAAGTGCTCGGCCAGATCAGCGTCGGCGTGGAACCCGAAGGCATGGCGGTGAGCCCGGACGGCAAGTGGGCGGTCAACACCAGTGAAACCACCAACATGCTGCACTGGATCGACACCAGCACCCAGACCCTGGCCGACAGCACCCTGGTGGATCAACGCCCGCGCTTTGTCGAATTCAGCCACGACGGCGCGCAGCTGTGGGCCTCGGCGGAAATCGGCGGCACCGTGACCATTCTCGATGTGGCCAGCCGCAAGGTGCTCAAGACCTTGACGTTCGCCATCAAGGGCGTGCACCCGGACAAAGTGCAGCCGGTCGGTATCAAACTCAGCGCCGACGGCAAGTATGGATTTGTCGCCCTCGGCCCGGCCAACCATGTGGCGGTGATCGACGCCAAGACCTTCGAGGTGCTCGATTATTTGTTGGTGGGCCGCCGCGTATGGCAGCTGGCGTTCACCCCGGATCAAAAACAGCTGCTGGCCACCAACGGCGTAAGCGGCGATGTGTCGGTGATCGATGTAGACAGCCTGAAGGTGATCAAGTCGATCAAAGTGGGGCGCTATCCGTGGGGCGTGGTGGTCACGCCATGACCGCCCTGACCGTGCAGGACCTGAGCTTCGCCTACGGCCCGCGTCAGGCCCTGTGCGAGGTAGGTTTCAGCCTGGCGCCAGGGCGCTTTGCCGCGCTGCTGGGGCCTAACGGTGCCGGAAAATCCACCTTGATCGCGTTGCTCACGCGCCTGTATCACCTGCAACGCGGCGAGATCCACGTTGGCGGCCACTCCCTGCGCGACGCACCGCGGGCGGCCCTTAAACAGCTGGGGGTGGTGTTCCAGCAAAGCACCCTGGACCTGGACCTGAGCGTGGAACAGAACCTGCGCTATCACGCCGCGTTGCATGGTTTGTCCCGCCGGCATACCGACCTGCGCGTCGAGGCTGAGTTGGCACGCCAGGGCCTCAGCGAGCGACGCCGTGAAAAGGTCCGCGCACTCAACGGCGGGCACCGGCGCCGCGTGGAAATCGCCCGCGCCCTGCTGCATGAGCCGCGCCTGCTGTTGCTGGACGAAGCCAGCGTCGGCCTCGACCCGGCCAGCCGCCTGGGGTTGAACCAGCATGTGCGCCAGCTGTGCCGGGAGCACGATCTGAGCGTGTTGTGGACCACGCACCTGCTCGATGAAGTGCACGCCGACGACGCGCTGATGATCCTGCATCAGGGCCGGTTGGTGGCCAGCGGGCAAGTCGACGCGCTGGTGCAGGAACATGACGGCGATCTGGGTCGTCTGTTCGCCGGCCTGACCCGCCCCACCGCAACGGGAGCGCCAGCATGAATGCGTATTGGCAGTGCCTGCGCGGCATCGTGCTGCGCGAATGGCTGCGGTTTGTGTTGCAGCGCACGCGGTTTCTCAGCGCCCTGGTGCGGCCGCTGTTGTGGCTGGTGGTGTTCGCCGCCGGGTTTCGCGCCGCGTTGGGCATCTCGGTGATCGAACCCTACGACACCTACATCCCTTACGAGGTGTACATCATTCCAGGGCTGGCCTGCATGATCCTGCTGTTCAACGGCATGCAAGGCTCGCTGGCGATGGTCTACGACCGGGAGATGGGCAGCATGCGCGTGTTGCTGACCAGCCCGCTGCCACGCACGTTTTTGCTGTGCAGCAAGTTGCTGGCCACGGCGTTGATTTCCCTGTTGCAGGTGTATGGGTTCCTGGCGATTGCCTGGGTCTACGGCGTGCAGCCGCCGGCCATGGGGCTGTTGCTGGCCTTGCCCGCATTGTTGCTGGTGGCGCTGATGCTCAGTGCGCTAGGGCTGTTGCTGTCCAATGGAATTCGTCAGTTGGAGAACTTCGCCGGGGTGATGAATTTCGTGATTTTCCCGCTGTTTTTCCTGTCGTCGGCGCTGTATCCGCTGTGGAAGATGCGCGATGCCAGCCAGTGGTTGTACTGGCTGTGCGCGGTCAACCCGTTCACCCACGCGGTGGAGCTGGTGCGCTTCGCCCTGTATGAACGTCTGGCCGGCCTGGCCCTGGCGATCTGTCTGGGCTTGACCGTACTGTTCACCCTGCTGGCAGTGCTGACCTTCAACCCGCAACACGCGGCGTTGCGCAAACCGGGCTGAGGCCGGCAAAACTACTACTTTGGTACTGGTTTTGCTGTCTATCGTCGCATTCCCAAGGGCGTGGGACTCACGTGTAATGGGCGCATAACGATAAGGATTACCCCGCCATGCTGCCCGCCCGATTACCCCTGCTGGCCCTGCTGTGCCTGCTCACCGCCCAGGTCCAGGCCGACACGCCACTGTTTTCCGCCGACGGTTATCGCATCAGCCTGTACCGCAGCCCTACGCCCGAGCATGTGTCGGGAGCGACCATCGTCGACACTCCCGCCCTGCAAGCCTTGCTCGGCCAGGTGCCCGCACCGGTGCTGATCGACGTTTACCGTCGCCAATGGCTGCAAGGCCGCTTTATCGAAGACCAACCCCACGCCAACCTGCCCGGCAGCCGTTGGCTGGCCAATACCGGCGACGGCGACCTCACGCCGGAATGGCAAGGTTATTTCGTGCGGCACCTGTACAAGTACACCGGCGGCGACCTGTCGCGCCCGCTGGTGTTCTATTGCCGCTCCGATTGCTGGCTGAGTTGGAACGCGGTAAAACGTGCCGCCAACCTGGGCTATACCTCTGTGTATTGGTACCGCGACGGTTTGGATGCGTGGGAAGCGGCAAACCTGCCAGTGACGGCTGCGACACCCGAGCCTTTTCAATAACCACTACAAGAAGGTGAACGGCCATGTACAAAATCCTGATTGCCGACGATCACCCGCTGTTTCGCGAGGCGATCCATAACGTCATCAGCGACGGCTTCCCCGGCAGCGAAGTGATGGAAACCGCCGACCTGGACAGTGCCCTGGCCCTGACCCAGGAACACGACGACCTCGACCTGATCCTGCTCGACCTGAACATGCCGGGCATGCACGGGCTCAACGGCCTGATCAACCTGCGCAATGAGTCGCCAACCATCCCGGTGGTGATCGTTTCTGCCGAGCAGGACAAGCAGATCGTGCTGCAAGCCATCACCTATGGCGCGGTGGGGTTTATCACCAAGTCCTCGCCGCGCCTGCAAATGACCGAGGCGATCCAGCAGATTCTCAACGGCAATGTGTACCTGCCGCCGGACATCATCCGCACCCAAAAACCCGGCGCCCAGCGCCGCCTCAACGAAAACCCGGGCTTCGCCCCCGAACTGCTGCAAGCCCTGACCCGCAAACAATTGCTGGTGCTCGAACGCATGACTAAAGGCGAGTCGAACAAACAGATCGCCTACACATTGGAAATCGCCGAGACCACGGTGAAAGCCCATGTATCGGCCATCTTGCGCAAGCTCAATGTACACAACCGCGTACAGGCCATCCTCAGCGCCGGCGACATCGACTTCGGCTCCTACCTGCGCCGCTGAGCCTCCAGACAAACGCGGGGCAAAAGGTGGGAGGGAGCCTGTCCCCGATAGCAGGGGTTCAGTCAATGCATGGGCTGGCTGACCGGCCGCCATCGGGGGCAAGCCCCCTCCCACATCTTGATCTGTGTGGATCAGCGCCGATTATGCTCAATCCTGGCTCATGCTTGCGCCGCTGAGCCTCCAGGCAACCGAGAGGCAAAAGGTGGGAGGGGGCTTGCCCCCGATAGCGGTGGTTCAGTCAATGCATGAGCTGGCTGACAATCCGCCATCGGGGGCAAGCCTCCCCACATCTTGATCTGTGTGGATCAGCGCCGATTATGCTCAATCCTGGCTCATGCCTGCGCCGCTGACCTTCCAGACAAACGAAAGGAAAAAGGTGGGGGGCTTGCCCCCGATAGCAGCGGTTCAGTCAATGCATGGGCTGGCTGACCGGCCGCCATCGGGGGCAAGCCCCCTCCCACATCTTGATCTGTGTGGATCAGCACCGATTAAGCTCAATCTTGGCTCATGCCTGCGCCGCTGGCCTTCCAGACAAACGCGGAACAAAAGGTGGGAGGGGGCTTGCCCCCGATAGCAGGGGTTCAGTCAATGCCTGGGCTGGCTGACCGGCCGCCATCGGGGGCAAACCCCCTCCCACATCTTGATCTGTGTGGATCAGCGCCGATTATGCTCAATCCTGGCTCATGCCTGCGCCGCTGGCCTTCCAGACAAACGCGGGGCAAAAGGTGGGAGGGGGCTTGAACTGGCCTAATGATTTTGGACACTTCAATCGGGCGCTATGATGGCGCCCAAATCTGAGGTGTTTGGATATGCGTAAATCTTATTCGAGTGAGTTCAAGCTCAAGGCTGCCAGCATGGTGCTGGACGAAGGCCAGCCGGTTACCGAGGTGTGTGCCAGTTTGGATATAGGCCCTACCGCCTTGCGTCGTTGGGTCGATCAGGTACGCAAAGAGCGTTTGGGCTCGACGCCGGTAGGCGCCAAGGCGATTACCGCCGACCAGCGAGAAATTCAGAGGCTCAAAGCCCTGCTCAGGGAGAAAGACCTGGACATCGAAATCCTAAAAAAGGCCAGTGCTCTCCTGCTTTTGGACGCCAAAGATCATTCACGCTGATCGATGAGTTGGACGAGCAGTACGGCGTTAATCGGTGTTGCCGGGCGTTCGGCGTCAACCGCAGCAGCTTTTACGCTTGGCGTCAGCGCCAAGGTAAGGCTAACCCTCAGCGAGAGCAGCTTAAAGCCGCGCTGGTCAAGCATCACAAGGCATCGCGAGCTTCTGCGGGAGCGAGGACTTTGGCGAAGGAGCTGCAAGAGAAAGGGCATCGCATCGGCCGGTACTTGGCTCGCAGTTTGATGCGCGAAGCGGGGATCGCCAGCCGCCAGCGCCGACGCCATAAGTACAAATCGTCCGGCGTAGAAGCTTTGGTGGCACCGCACGTGCTCAAGCGTGAGTTTGATGTCACGGCGGTCAATCAGGTGTGGTGTGGCGACGTGACGTACATCAAGGTCGGCAAGCGGTGGCTGTATTTCGCTGCGATTCTGGATTTGTTCGCCCGTCGGATCGTGGGCTGGTCGTTTTCGATGATTTCCGATGCCACGCTGACCTGCGAGGCTTTGCGGATGGCGGTTGAGCTCAGAGGTCGTCCTAAAGAGGTGCTGTTTCATTCAGACCAAGGCTGTCAGTACACCAGTCATAAGTTCAGGAATGAGCTGCTGGCGCATGGCCTGCGGCAAAGCATGAGCCGTAAAGGTGAATGCTGGGATAACGCTCCGATGGAGCGTTTCTTTGGAAGTTTGAAATCAGAGTGGGTGCCCGAGACGGGTTACGCATCAGAACATGAGGCCCGAGCAGACGTGCAGCGTTATGTCTCGCGCTACAACATCACCAGGCCCCACAGTTACAACGATTACCGGTCGCCGGTCGTCAGGGAGAGACTGGCGGCATGAACCTTAAATGGTGTCCAAGAATACTTGACCAGTTCAGCTTGCCCCCGATAGCGGTGGTTCAGTCAATGCATGAGCTGGCTGACAGGCCGCCATCAGGGGCTTGCCCCCTCCTCCCCTTGCCCAGTAGATGGCTCATGGCAGTTTTCAGCTTCATCGGCCGTACCGGTTTGTGCATCAAGGTGTGCCCCTGTTCGCGGATCTGTTGCTTGAGTTCGTTGCTGTAGTTGGCGGTGATCATCAGCGCCGGTATCGGGCGACCGCGGCGGGCGTTGATGCGGGCCACGGCGTCGACACCGTTCTGGTCATTGTCCAGGTGGTAGTCGGCGATCAGCAGGTCGGCCTCGGCGTGGTAGTTGTCCACCTGGCCGGCCAGGTCCTGTTCCGATAAGGCCGTGACCACCTGGCAGCCCCAGCCTTCGAGCAGGGTGCGCATGCCGGCGCAGATCGCCGCGTCGTTATCCAGCACCCATACCCGGGCGCCCTGTAAACGCTCCAGCATCGGTTCGCTCATGCTCGGTGCGGGCAAGGTCTTGGGCGCGGTGGCGCTCAAGGGCACCTCCACGGCAAACATCGAGCCCTTGCCGGGTACGGATTTGACGCTGATGCGATGGCCCAGGATGCCGGCGATCTTTTCCACAATGGCCAGGCCCAACCCCAGCCCGCGATCCTGATCGCGACGCTGCACATCGCCACGTTTGAACTCCTGGAAAATCTCCTCCAGGCGCTCCTCGGCGATGCCCATGCCACTGTCCCACACCTGGATCGACAAGCGCTGATGCTGGCGACGACAGCCCAACACCACGCGGCCGCTATAGGTGTAGCGAATCGCATTGCTCAACAGGTTGCGCAGAATCCGCGCCAGCAGCTGGATATCGCTGTGCACCAACGCCGAACACCCGATGAAATGCAATTCCAGCCCTTCGCTGCGGGCCAGTTCGGTGTATTCGGCCGCCAGGTTGTCCAGCAGCTCGCTCAGGGCGAACGGCGCGATATCGGCCTTGATCACACCGGCGTCCAGCTTGGAAATATCCACCAGGGTGCCCAGTAGGTTTTCCACGTCTTCAAGGGAATTGCTCACATTGCGCACCAGGGTTTCATTGGCCTGGGGCTCGCGACGTTCCAGCAAGGCGCCGGTGAACAGCCGCGCGGCGTTCAGCGGTTGCAGCAGGTCGTGGCTGACGGCGGCAAGGAACTTGGTCTTCGACAGGTTGGCCTGTTCGGCTTCGCGCTTGGCCTCGCGCAGACGGGTTTCCATGCGGCGGCGCTCATCGATTTCCTTGAGCAACTGGTCGTTGAGCGCGGTGAGTTCCGAGGTGCGCTGGGCGACACGCTGCTCCAGGTTCTGATAGGCCTGATGCAGGGCCTCGGCGGTGCGACGACGCTCGGTGATGTCGCGGATCAGCACGAAAATCCCCACCACTTCACCCGTGGCCAGGCGGTTGGGCACGTAGGAGCGCAGCATGTAGCGCTCCTGGTTGTTGATATTGGTTTCGGCGAATTCAAAGGTCACGCTCTCCCCCGCCAGAGCGCGCGCGACATACGCATCGAGACGCTGGCAGTGCTGCTCGCTATGGACCTCGCGCAGGCTCTGGCCGAGCATCATTCCCGGAGGCCAGCAGTACCATTGTTCGTAGACTTTATTGGTGAACTCATACACCAGGTCGGCATTCAGGTAGCCGATCAGCGCGGGGACGTGGTCGGTGATCAGGCGAATCCAGCGTTCGCTTTCCTGGGCCTTTTGCGCGGCGGCCTGCTCACGGCGCAGGGTTTCGGCGCGCAGCCGGGCATTGATCAACAAGTGGTTGCTGGCGCGCAGTTCGGCCATTGCCTGGTTCAAGGCGTCGGTGCGCTCACGAACTTGCTCGGCCAACACCACCGAGTGCTGGAACGTGGTGTACGGGTCATTGCCCTGGGACACACCGGACTCGATGCGTTCGATCAGCGCCGCGTTGATCCGCGCCAGCTTGTGGTTGTCCCCCCGCAGGCGCGCCAGTTCGGCCAGCAGTTCAGTGCGGCCCAGGCGCGCGTCCTCGGGCAATGGCGACCCCGGTAAAGGTCTGGTTGATGTGCATGCCATTGAACTGTTCTCCGTAGGTGTTGAAACCCAGCACGCGTTGGTCCTGCAGGAAACCGCCGATCTGTTCCAGGGTGTCGGCGTCTTCCAGCTCCAGGCGCCGCAGGAAACAGTCGCAGCCGATGGTCAGCAATAGGTCGCCGAGGCGCGTGTGCAGGCCGTCGAACAGGTTTTGCAGGTTTGGCAGGATCGGCCCGGGTTCCATCACGGTGAGCACGATGCCGTTTTCCACCGCGCAGTAGAAACTCAGGCTGAGGTCGTCATGCACTTGCTGGATGGCGCGCACGTAATACTGGTCGTGGATGCGCACTGCCAGCGGGTGGGCAGCGAAGATGCGGTGATCGAGGTCGGCCACCGCCACGCCGATATGCCGCGCGTATTCTTCAGCGGCAGGTTCGGCATTGAGTTCGAATACCCGGCGGGACGGGCTGTCGGCTGCGGTCACCACCAGTTTTTCCGCACGCGGCAGGATGTGGTGAGTGGTGAACACTTCAAAATCCAGCCAGGTGTTGACCAACACCACCACCGCCGCGCCGCTGTGAAACGCGCCGTTGAAATACACATGGGTGTGGGTCAGGAAGTTGTCGTCACCAGCCGAGCCGCCGAAGTGCGGGATATCCCCCAGGGCCGCGCTGAGGGCAGCGAGCACCATTTCTTCGCGGCTGGACAGACCATCGAGCAAGGTCAGGGCAAAGGTGTTGCCTTTGATCGGCGCCAGCGTGTTGCTGCGGCAACCGCCCACCAGGCGTTCGACCATGTGCTGGGCATCGATCAGGCTGAAGTGCTCGACCTGGTCGATCAGTTCGGTGGCAATGGAAAAGTGCGCATGGTTAAAGCCCATCGCGGTCACGCAATTGCGCCCGTAGCCCTGGGGCGTGATCTCGCCGGCGCTGGTGCAACCGACCACGCGCACACTGCCGAAGCAGTGCTGCAAGGCATTGCCCAGGGCCTGCAAATCGTAGGAGGCCGAGCAGAAAAACAGCACAAAACCCAGATACGGATGCAGCAGCTGTCGCGCCAACTCTTCGGCGGCCTGCCCGGCGTCGGTTGCCTGGGACATGGCGCTCACTACGCCTTCGTGGTTGTGCATCGTCGACTCTCCCCTCAGAGGCTTGAGTGTACGAAGGCAGAGGCTGCGGCCCTATGCTACTTGGGTACTGGGTGGGGGATGCGATGGGATGAAAGTGCGCAAACGCACAGAGGATTCAAATGTGGCAGGGGGCTTGCCCCCTCCCACATTGCAATTGCATTTCAAGTTCAGCGTAAAGCGTTCAAAAGCATTCCCGCTGCAACCGCGACACACAGGCTGGCGAAACCCACCTGCAAGGTGCGTGCGGCAATCACCGAGCATAGCCGCCGGCCGATCAGCATGCCGACGATGCTCGCGGCGATAAACACCCAGCCCACGGCGTCTATACGGACGCCGGCATGGAACGCGCCGACCACGCCGATCAGCGAGATCAGACTGATCACCATCAATGACGTGGCGACGATGCCGCGCATCTGCACGTCGGTGAGTTGCTTGAACGCTGGCACGATCAGAAAGCCGCCGCCGACGCCGAGCAAGCCCGACACCGCACCGGTGATGGCGCCCAGCGCGGCCAGGGTGGCGGTGCATTTGGCGGTCCAGGCCAGGCGCCCGGTCTGCTGGTTGAGCATGCAGTTTTTCTGGCCCCAGGAGGCGGCGCCATGGTCGCTCGGCCCGGCCTGGTTTTTTTCCCGTTGCAGCATGCGCCAGGCCACCAGCACCATCAACGCGCTGAACAGGCCCTTGAGCAACGCTTCGGGCATCTGGTGAGCGACGAACACCCCCAGCGGTGAAAACAACGCGCCGAGCAAGGCGATCAGCAAGGCGGCGCGATAGCGCACCAGGCCATGGCGCAAACCGTCTATCGCCCCCACCGCCGCCGCCGCGCCCACCGCGAGCAACGACACCGGCGCGGCCTGGGTCATGCTCAAGCCCAGGCCCAACACCAACGCGGGCACGCCGAGGATGCCGCCGCCCGCGCCGGTCAGGCCCATGACCAGGCCCATCAACACCCCCAACACACTGGCCAGTAGCATTCAGTCCACCTTGCTCAGACGGGTCAGCCACTCGCGGCCCTTGAGCATGCCGTTCCAGTAGAACCACGGCAGCAAGGTCGCCTTGAGCCACCACATGGAGCGGCGCGCTTGGGTCGGGTCGAGGGCGAAGGTCGGCAGCAATTTGCCGCCGTAGCCGAACTCAGCCAGCACCACTTTGCCCTTCTCCACTGTCAGCGGGCAGGAGCCATAGCCGTCGTACTTGAGCGGCAACGGCGCCTGCTTGCGCAGGGCCAGCAGGTTTTCGGCGACCACCACGATCTGCTTGCGCACGGCAGCAGCGGTCTTGGCGTTGCTGGTGCCGCACACATCGCCCAGGCCAAAGATGGGCGCATAGCGCTGATGCTGCAGGCTGTGCGGGTGCACGTCGCACCAGCCGGCGGCGTCGGCCAGCGGGCTGTGGCGGATAAATTCCGGGGCCAGTTGCGGCGGCACCACGTGCAGCAGGTCGAAGGTTTTTTCCACAAGCGTGACGTTGCCCTCGGCATCGTTGACCTCGAACCAGGCTTTGCGCGCCGGGCCGTCGACCTTCACCAGGTTGGCATTGAAGGCCAGGCGCGCGTTGTATTTCTCCACGTATTTCATCAACGGCGGCACGAAGGTCGCCACGCCGAACAGCGCCGCGCCGGCCAGGTTGAATTCCACGCCGATGTTTTGCAAATGGCCCTGCTTGAGCCAGTGGTCGCACGACAGATACATAGCCTTCTGGGGCGCGCCGGCGCATTTGATCGGCATGGCCGGCTGGGTGAACAGTGCCTTGCCGGCCTTGAGTTGCTTGACTTGCTGCCAGGTATAAGCGGCGTGCTCGTAGCTGTAGTTGGAAGTCACGCCGTGCTGGCCGAGGGTGTCCTGCAAGCCTTCGATTTTCTCCCAGGCCAGGCGCAGGCCGGGGCAGACAATGAGGTTGTTCCAGGTCACGCGCTGGCCGTTGTCGAGCACCAGGCTCTGGCTGTCCGGCAGCACCTCGGTCACGGCGGCCTGCACCCAGGTCACGCCATTGGGCAGCACATCGGCCAAAGGGCGGCGGGTCTTTTTCAGGTCGTAGGCACCGCCGCCCACCAGAGTCCAGGCCGGTTGGTAGCAGTGGTAGTCGCTGGGTTCGATCAGGGTGATGTTCAGGTCGGGGTCGCGCTTGAGCAGGCTGGCCAGCAAGCCAATGCCTGCCGAACCGCCGCCGATGACAACGATGTCGCCACTGATGGTCTGGCCCCAGTGTTGGTCGGTCATGGTCTATCGCCTTTTTTGTCAATGCACACAAGGGTCGCTGCCGGATGGCGTCACGCCCAGCTTTTTATGACCGCGCCGCAGTAAAGGCCGGACAGGGTCTTCATCACTTGGATCACTTCGTGGCTGGCCAGTCCGTAGAAAATGTATTTGCCTTCGCGACGGGTGGCCACCAGCCCTTCGTCGCGCAGGATGCCAAGCTGTTGCGACAGCGTCGGCTGGCGCACGCCGGTCATGGTTTCCAGCTCGCCCACATTGCGTTCGCCCTGGGTCAACTGGCACAGGATCAACAGGCGGTCTTCGTTGGCCAACGCCTTAAGCAAGGCACAGGCCTTGGACGCGGAAGCACGCAGTTGGGCGACTTCGCCCTCACTCAAGGTAGATTCCATTTGCTTCGGGTCCTGTGTGTCACTTAATCTGAAAACATTATGTGTAAACATAAAGTGATTGTAATCACTTTTTTCCAGCATCAGGGGCTACCGCCATGCCAGCGTTGATTCAATCCTTTCTGGACGAGGCGTCGTCGACCTACACCTACGTGGTCTACGAAGCGGACGGCGGCCCCTGTGCCATCGTCGATTCGGTGCTCAACTACGATCCGGCTTCCGGTCGCACCGACACCGCCCAGGCTGACAAGGTGATCGCATTCGTGCACGAGCACGGGTTGCAGGTGCAGTGGTTGCTGGAAACCCATGCCCACGCCGACCACCTGTCCGCCGCGCCGTACCTGCGCCGTACGCTGGGCGGCAAGATCGCCATCGGCCAGTGCATCAGCCAGGTGCAAAACGTGTTTAAAAACCTGTTTAACCTGGAGCCGGAATTTCGCGTCGACGGTTCGCAGTTCGATCATTTGTTCGCGCCGGACGAAATCTTCCACATCGGCCGTTTGAAAGCCCAGGCGTTGCATGTGCCCGGGCATACCCCGGCAGACATGGCCTACCTGATCGACGGCAAGCTGATCCTGGTGGGCGACACGCTGTTCATGCCGGATGTGGGCACCGCCCGCTGCGACTTCCCCGGCGGCGATGCGCATCAGTTGTACGCGTCGATGCGCAAGTTATTGGCCTTCCCCCTGGAAACCCAGTTGTACGTGTGCCACGACTACCCGCCCCAGGGGCGCGAGGCGAAATGCCTGACCACGGTGGCCGAACAGCGCGCAAGCAATATTCATGTGCATGACGGTGTGGATGAAGCGGCGTTCGTGGCGATGCGCACCCAACGCGACGCCGGGTTAGGAATGCCGACGCTGCTGCTGCCGGCGATTCAGGTGAACGTACGCGCGGGGAATATGCCGCCGGCGGAAGACAACGGCGTGGTGTATTTGAAGATCCCGCTCAACCAGCTCTGAAGCGCCTAATCGAAATAAGAACCCTTGCCACGGGTAATGCCGCACCATAACTCGTCGACTTGCTTGAACCCCCACTCTTCAGCCAAGGCACGGCCGACGATCTTGTCCGGTTGCTTGGCGAGGTTGACCACCGTCTGAGTCACCGGCAGCCCGGAACGCGCGGAGAAGAACACCTTGACCACGGGGGTCAGCAATGACAGTGGGTTTTGTTCGAGGACCACCGCGATGCGGCCACTTTCCAGGCGCACCAAAGCGCCGACGGGGTAAATACCCACGCAACGCACGAACGCCTGGAACACCCGTTCATCAAAATGGCCTTTCCATTCCGCCATTTTCTGAATCGCTTCGGCAGGCCCCCAAGCGTGCTTGTAAGGGCGCTCCGAAGTCACGGCATCGTATACGTCACACACCGCGCCCATTTGTGCCAACAAACTGATCTGGTCCTGCACCAGGCCATGGGGATAGCCACTGCCGTCGCATTTTTCATGGTGGTGCAGGCAGACATCCAACACCAGGGCGCTGATCCGCGGCGACTGCCGTAACAAATCGGTGCCCAGCACCGGGTGTTTGCGTACCACGCCAAACTCACCGTCGGTCAAGGCCCCCGGCTTGTTCAGGATAGGTTCGGGAACGGCCATCTTGCCCACGTCATGAAACAACCCCGCCAGGCCCGCCTCCTGCACCAACGGCGGCGCCAGGTCCAACTGGCGCGCCAGGGCGATCATCAAACCGGAGACCGCCACCGAGTGCATGTAGGTATATTCGTTTGCCGTCTTCAGCCGTGCCAGGCTGATCAAGGCATGGGGATGGCGCAGGATGGATTGGGAGATCTCGTCCACCAGCGCGGCCGCCTGGGTCGGCTCCACTGCCCGCCCCATGCGCAGGTCACCGAACATTTCGATCACTGCGCGTTTGGCCACCGCGCACAGTTTGACCGCTCGGGCCACTTCAGCCTTGATGTCGGCCGGCTCAGCCACCACCAGTCGCGACGGCGCCGCGAGTGGTTGCACCGTTTGCTCCGGGCTGGGCGCGATGCTGAGGCTGATATCGCAGCCCTTTTGAGTATCGATCCACACGGCGCGCACCGGAGCATCGCGCAAACGCTGCACGTCCTCAGCGTGGCTCAGCAGAAAGCTGGTTTTCCAAAAGCCATGATCAATCCAGGCGCCGTCGAGTTTATGGACATACATTCCCTGAACGACTTGCGATGCAGAAATGCACTTCAACATCTCCCCCCCTCACGACCGCGATCCTGCGGTCAAGCCACGGAGAATTTCCCAACGATCTGCTTGAGGTCTATCGCCAATCTGGACAGCTCATGACTGGCCGTAGACGTCTGGCTCGCCGCCGAAGAACTCTGGATAGACAAATCGCGAATGCTGATCAGGTTCTGGTCAACGGAACGCGCTACATGAGCCTGCTCTTCGGAAGCGGCCGCAATCAACAGATTTCTTTCATTGATATCGCCAATCGCCTCGGTAATCTGCGTCAGCGCCACGCCGGCTTCGTGGGCAATCTTCAAGGAGTCCACAGCTTCGCTGCGGTTCAAGCCCATGGACGCCACCGCCTCGCTGGAGCAGACCTGGATTTTCGCAATCATTTGCTCGATTTCCTGGGTCGAGGTCTGCGTGCGATGAGCCAGCGCGCGGACTTCATCGGCGACCACGGCAAAGCCGCGCCCTTGCTCACCGGCCCGCGCGGCCTCAATGGCGGCGTTCAATGCCAGCAAATTGGTCTGCTCCGCGATCGAGCGGATCACCTCGACCACCTTGGCAATGTCCTGGGCCTGCTTGGCCAAGCCCTCGACCTCCAGCCCGGTCTGCTGGACCGTAGCGCTAAGTTTTTCGATCGAGGCAATAGTTTGTGTGACCCGTTCCTGGCCCACCGACGCCGATCGCTGGGAGTCCTGAGTCGACTGTGAGGCCGAAATGGCATTTCTGGCCACTTCCTCGACTGCCGCAGTCATCTGATTGACCGCCGTGGCGGCCTGGTCGGTTTCCAGGCTTTGGCGTTCGATACCGGCGCTGGACTCGCGCGTGATGGAACTCATCTCTTCCGCCGCCGACGCCAGTTGCCCGGATGCTTCGGAAATATGCTGCAGCGTGGCTTTAAGGTTCATCTGCATGGCGGCGGTGGACCGTTGCAACTCGGTCAGCTCGTCATTGCCATTGACAGCAATGGCCACGCGTAAATCGCCGTCGGCAATCTTGCCGGTCGATACCAACAACTCCCGCACGGGAACAACGATGCTGCGGGTAAACAGGCGAGCGACCACGATGGCAAGCAGCACTGAGCCGCCCATCAATACCCACGTGAACATCCGCGCCGCGTCATGCTCGCTGGACGCCACGTTTACAGCGGCGGTCGAGCCACGCCCATTCAATGCGATCAACTCGCTGATGGAACGTTGAACTTCAAGCGCGATAGGCCCGTTGACTTCCCGCAAGTATGTCGACATCTGTTCGGCCGACATTGTCGAAGCCTCTCCCACAAACTCATCCATTCTCTGGCTGTAATTCTTGATGCTGGCCAATACCTGGTTGTACGTGACTTGTTCCTCGGGGCTCGATACCAACGGCGCATAACGAGCAGCAACATCAAGGACCTCGGTGCGCACGGCTTTGAGCTTTTCGAGAGATGCCGGGTCCTGGCGGGGTATTTCCATGGCGTAACGGCGTAAATCCAGGCGTAGTTTGTAGAACGCCGAATCGATCTCGCCTGCCAGGCGAATACTGGGCAACCAATTGGTTTCTATTTCAACAGTCGATGAATAAACCTTATCGACTTTAACTAGCGTCATTGCTCCCTGAATTAACAACAGAACACACACCACCCCAAAACAAAGTGTGGTACGAACGTTCAACTTCCAGGCTCTCATGTACATCGCGGTATACCCCTTGTACCGGGCCGCGAACATCCCGGCCTCATGGGGCTAATGTGTTTAATCGGATGTGAAAAATACGTGACTGCTCACGCAATTTTTCATTAATGGAAAATAAAAAAGACGCCGATTATTACCGAGCTAACTATCGGTGCCTTTCAGGTTTAGTGACCGCACCGATCAAACCATCAACCCACCTGGCGGCAATGGCAACGCAGTCTTGTAGCGCACCTGCTTGAGCGCAAAGCTGGAGCGGATATTCGCCACGCCCGGCACTTTGGTCAGAAAGTCCATCATGAAGCGTTCCAGCGCCTGAATCGTCGGCACCAGCACGCGAATCAGGTAGTCGGGGTCGCCGGCCATCAGGTAGCACTCCATCACCTCGGGGCGATCGGCAATGGCGCTCTCGAACTGTTGCAGGGCCAGTTCGTTCTGCTTTTCCAGACTGACGTGAATGAACACATTGACGTGCAAGCCCAGCAGGTCGGCGTCCAACAGGGTGACCTGCTCGCGGATCAGGCCCAGTTCTTCCATGGCCTTGACCCGGTTGAAACACGGGGTGGGCGACAGGTTGACCGAGCGCGCCAGGTCGGCGTTGGTGATGCGCGCATTCTCCTGAAGGGCGTTGAGAATGCCGATATCGGTACGGTCCAGTTTGCGCATGAGACAAAATCACCTGTTTATTATGTTTATGCAGTTTTTTTATCCGCAAATGGTCCCGAGCGCAACGAAACACAGATAAATATTCTTCTACGCCCCGCCTATGATTGTTGTAGGACAAGATTTCTCCTACCCGGAGACGGATTGTCAGCTAGCGCGCCCACTACAAGAAATTCACAAGATAGAGCGTAGAAAGCCATGACCCAGCAGTACGAACCACTGCGCCTGCACGTTCCCGAACCCTCGGGCCGCCCAGGCTGCAAGACCGATTTCACCTACCTGCGCCTGACCGACGCCGGCCTGGTGCGCAAACCCGCCATCGATGTAGAACCCGCCGACACCGCCGACCTGGCCAAGGGCCTGATCCGCGTGCTCGATGACCAGGGCCAGGCCCTGGGGCCGTGGGCCGAAGGGGTTCCCTTGGAGGTTCTGCGCAAGGGCATGCGCGCCATGCTCAAGACGCGGATCTTCGACAACCGCATGGTGGTCGCCCAGCGTCAGAAAAAAATGTCGTTCTACATGCAGAGCCTTGGCGAAGAAGCCATCGGCAGCGCCCAGGCCTTGGCCTTGAACATCGACGACATGTGTTTCCCCACCTATCGCCAGCAAAGCATCCTGATGGCCCGCGAAGTGCCGCTGGTGGACCTGATCTGCCAGTTGCTGTCCAACGAGCGCGACCCCCTAAAAGGCCGTCAGTTGCCGATCATGTACTCGGTCAAAGACGCTGGGTTCTTTACTATTTCCGGCAACCTCGCCACCCAATTCGTACAGGGCGTGGGCTGGGGCATGGCCTCGGCGATCAAGGGCGATACCAAGATCGCCTCGGCCTGGATCGGCGACGGCGCCACCGCCGAATCGGACTTCCACACCGCCCTCACCTTCGCCCACGTCTACCGCGCGCCGGTGATTCTCAACGTGGTCAACAACCAGTGGGCCATCTCCACCTTCCAGGCCATCGCCGGCGGTGAAGCCACTACTTTCGCCGGACGCGGCGTCGGTTGTGGCATTGCCTCCCTGCGTGTGGACGGCAACGACTTCATCGCGGTGTACGCCGCTTCCGCCTGGGCCGCCGAACGTGCGCGCCGCAACCTCGGCCCGACCCTGATCGAATGGGTCACCTACCGCGCCGGCCCCCACTCCACTTCGGACGATCCGTCCAAGTACCGCCCCGCCGACGACTGGAGCCACTTCCCGCTGGGCGACCCGATTGCCCGTCTCAAACAGCACCTGATCAAGATTGGCCAGTGGTCCGAAGAGGAACACGCGGCGGTCAGTGCCGAACTGGAAGCCGAAGTCATCGCCGCACAAAAACAAGCCGAGCAGTACGGCACTCTGGCCGGTGGCCAGATTCCAAGCGCCGCGACCATGTTCGAAGACGTCTACAAAGAGATGCCGGAGCACTTGAAGCGCCAGCGTCAGGAGTTGGGGATCTGACATGAACGATCACAACAACAGCATCGAACTGGAAACCGCCATGACCACCACCACCATGACCATGATCCAGGCCCTGCGCTCGGCCATGGATGTGATGCTCGAACGGGACGACAACGTCGTGGTGTTCGGCCAGGACGTCGGCTACTTCGGCGGCGTGTTCCGTTGCACCGAAGGCTTGCAGAGCAAGTACGGCACCTCGCGGGTGTTCGACGCGCCGATCTCCGAAAGCGGCATCGTTGGCGTGGCGGTAGGCATGGGCGCCTATGGCTTGCGCCCGGTGGCGGAAATCCAGTTCGCCGACTACGTGTACCCGGCCACCGACCAGATCATCTCCGAAGCCGCGCGCCTGCGTTATCGCTCGGCCGGCCAGTTCACCGCGCCGCTGACCATGCGCATGCCCTGCGGTGGCGGCATATATGGCGGCCAGACCCACAGCCAAAGTATCGAAGCGGTGTTCACCCAGGTCTGCGGCCTGCGCACGGTGATGCCGTCCAACCCGTATGACGCCAAGGGCCTGCTGATCGCCTCCATCGAAAACGATGACCCGGTGATCTTTCTCGAACCCAAGCGCCTGTACAACGGCCCGTTCGACGGCCATCACGACCGCCCTGTCACCCCGTGGTCGAAACACCCGCAAGCCCAAGTGCCGGACGGTTACTACACCGTGCCCCTGGACGTGGCCGCCATTGTGCGCCCGGGCTCGGCCGTCACCGTGCTGACCTACGGCACCACCGTGTATGTGTCACAGGTCGCCGCCGAAGAAACCGGCATCGATGCCGAAGTCATCGACCTGCGCAGCCTGTGGCCGCTGGACCTGGAAACCATCGTCAAGTCGGTGAAAAAGACCGGCCGTTGCGTGGTGGTGCATGAAGCCACGCGCACCTGCGGCTTTGGCGCCGAGCTGGTAGCGCTGGTGCAGGAGCATTGCTTCCACCACCTGGAAGCGCCGATCGAACGCGTCACCGGGTGGGACACCCCCTACCCGCACGCGCAAGAGTGGGCGTATTTCCCAGGGCCGTCCCGTGTGGGCGCGGCGCTGCAACGGGTCATGGAGGTCTGAATGGGCACGCACGTTATCAAGATGCCGGACATTGGCGAAGGCATCGCGGAAGTGGAACTGTCGGTCTGGCATGTGAAGGTCGGCGATATGGTCGTCGAAGACCAGGTGCTGGCGGACGTGATGACCGACAAGGCGATGGTGGACATTCCCTCGCCGGTCCACGGCAAGGTCATTGCTCTCGGCGGCGAGCCGGGCGAAGTCATGGCCGTGGGCAGTGTGTTGATCAGCATCGAAGTGGAAGGCGCGGGCAATGCCAAGGATGTGCCGGCGGTTGCCGAACCGGTGAAGGCCGCACCTGCGGTGGAAGCCAAACCCGCGCCGGTTGAAAGCAAACCCGCGCCAACCAAGGCTGCGACGCAAGCCCCGGTGGCCCGCGAAGCTGACGAACGCCCCCTGGCCTCCCCCGCTGTGCGCAAGCATGCGCTGGATGCCGGTATCCAACTGCGGCTGGTCCAGGGCACCGGCCCGGCCGGGCGGATCCTGCACGAAGACCTCGACGCCTATCTGCAACAAGGTTCGGCGAAGCCTTCGACGGCAGCCACCCCTTACGCCGAACGCCACGACGAAGAACAAATCCCGGTAATTGGCATGCGCCGCAAGATCGCCCAGCGCATGCAGGACGCCACCCGGCGCGCCGCGCATTTCAGCTATGTGGAAGAAATCGATGTCACTGCGCTGGACGAACTGCGCGTGCACCTCAACGAAAAACACGGTGCCACTCGGGGAAAACTGACCCTGCTGCCGTTTATCGTGCGCGCCATGGTCGTGGCGCTGCGGGACTTCCCGCAGATCAACGCACGCTACGACGACGAAGCCCAGGTCATCACCCGCCTCGGCGCGGTGCATGTGGGCGTCGCCACCCAGAGCGACGTGGGTTTGATGGTGCCGGTGGTGCGGCATGCCGAAGCGCGCAACCTGTGGGGCACCGCCGAAGAAATCACGCGCCTGGCCACGGCCGCACGCAATGGCAAGGCCAGCCGTGAGGAATTGTCTGGTTCCAGTATCACCCTGACCAGCCTCGGCGCCTTGGGCGGTATTGTCAGCACACCGGTGCTGAATCTGCCGGAAGTGGCGATTGTCGGCGTCAACCGCATCGTCGAACGGCCGATGGTGATCAAGGGCCAGATCGTGATTCGCAAGATGATGAACCTCTCCAGTTCCTTCGATCACCGCGTGGTCGATGGCATGGACGCGGCGCAATTTATCCAGGCCATTCGCGGCCTGCTCGAACAACCCGCCAGCCTGTTCCTGGAGTAAGGGCATGACACAAATTACCCATACCACCCTGCTGATTATCGGCGGCGGCCCCGGCGGTTATGTGGCGGCGATCCGCGCCGGGCAATTGGGCATTCCGACCATCCTGGTGGAAGGCCAGGCCCTGGGCGGCACCTGCCTGAATATCGGTTGCATCCCGTCCAAGGCCTTGATCCATGTGGCCGAACAATTCCAGCAAACCGTGCACCATAGCCAGGGTTCCCAGTTGGGCATCGAAGTGGATGTACCCAACCTGGATATCCGCAAAAGCGTGGAGTGGAAGGACGGCATCGTCGACCGCCTGACCACCGGCGTCGCCGCGTTGCTCAAGAAACACAAGGTGCAAGTGATCCACGGCTGGGCCAAGGTGGTGGACGGCAAGACCGTCGATGTCGGCGAGCAACGCATCCAGTGCGAACACCTGCTGCTGGCCACGGGTTCGAAAAGCGTCAACCTGCCGATGCTGCCGATTGGCGGGCCGATCATTTCATCTACCGAAGCGTTGGCTCCCACCCAAGTGCCCAAGCGCCTGATTGTGGTGGGCGGCGGCTACATCGGCCTGGAACTGGGCACGGCCTACCGCAAGCTTGGCGCAGAAGTCAGCGTGGTCGAGGCGCAGGATCGCATCCTGCCCGCCTACGATGCCGAATTGACCCAACCGGTGGCCGACTCCCTCAAGCAACTGGGGGTGAAGCTGTACCTAAAGCACAGTGTCACCGGGTTTGCCGACGGCCACCTGCAAGTGCGTGACCCCAATGGCGACACCTTGTCATTGGCCACCGACCAGGTGCTGGTCGCGGTGGGTCGCAAACCCAACACCCAGGGCTGGAACCTGGAAGCGCTGAACCTGGACATGAACGGTACGGCAATCCAGGTCGACAGCCGCTGCCAGACCAGCATGCGCAACGTGTGGGCCATCGGCGACCTGAGCGGCGAACCGATGCTGGCGCACCGGGCCATGGCCCAGGGCGAGATGGTCGCCGAACTGATCAGCGGCCTGCATCGCGAGTTCATCCCGGCGGCGATCCCGGCGGTGTGCTTTACCGACCCGGAAGTGGTGGTGGTCGGCAAGACCCCCGACGATGCCAAGGCGGCGGGGCTGGACTGCATCGTGTCGAGTTTCCCGTTCGCGGCCAATGGCCGGGCGATGACGCTGGAGTCGAAAACCGGCTTCGTGCGGGTGGTGGCGCGGCGTGACAACCACCTGATTGTCGGCTGGCAAGCAGTGGGCGTTGGCGTCTCGGAGCTGTCCACGGCCTTCGGCCTGAGCCTGGAAATGGGCGCGCGCCTGGAAGACGTGGCCGGCACCATCCATGCGCACCCGACCCTCGGTGAGGCTGTGCAGGAAGCGGCATTGCGGGCGCTGGGCCACGCGCTGCATCTGTAAGCCAGTCAGCTCCCACCTTTGGAATGCAATCAACGGTGGGAGCCAGGCTTGCCCGCGATAGCGGCGGATCAGCCAATACAGATGTCGGATGGTCCGCCCACCTGCTCCCACACGAGCCAAGAATGCAGTATTGTTGCGCCCATCCAGAAAAAAATCCGACTTGACCAGAGATAGAGGGTGTCATGGGTAACGAAAGCATCAATTGGGACAAGCTGGGTTTTGACTACATCAAGACCGACAAGCGGTTTCTCCAGACCTGGAAGAACGGCGAATGGCAAGCTGGCACCCTGACCGACGACAACGTGCTGCACATCAGCGAGGGCTCCACCGCCCTGCACTACGGTCAGCAGTGCTTCGAGGGCCTCAAGGCCTACCGCTGCAAGGACGGCTCGATCAACCTGTTCCGCCCGGACCAGAACGCCGCCCGCATGCAACGCAGCTGCGCGCGCCTGCTGATGCCGCATGTACCGACCGACGTATTCATCGACGCCTGCAAACAAGTGGTCAAGGCCAACGAGCGCTTCATCCCGCCCTACGGCAGCGGCGGCGCGCTGTACTTGCGCCCGTTCGTGATCGGCACCGGTGACAACATCGGCGTGCGCACCGCGCCGGAGTTCATCTTCTCGGTGTTCTGCATCCCGGTCGGTGCCTACTTCAAGGGCGGCCTGGTGCCCCACAACTTCCAGATCTCCACCTTCGACCGCGCCGCGCCACAGGGCACCGGTGCAGCCAAGGTCGGTGGCAACTACGCCGCCAGCCTGATGCCAGGCTCGGAAGCGAAGAAATCCGGTTTCGCCGACGCGATCTACCTGGACCCAATGACCCACTCGAAAATCGAAGAAGTCGGTTCGGCCAACTTCTTCGGGATCACCCATGACAACAAGTTCATCACACCGAAGTCGCCTTCGGTGCTGCCAGGCATCACCCGCCTGTCGCTGATCGAACTGGCCCAGACCCGCCTGGGCCTGGAAGTGGTCGAGGGCGAAGTGTTCATCGACAAGCTGGACCAATTCAAGGAAGCCGGCGCCTGCGGCACGGCGGCGGTGATCTCGCCGATCGGCGGTATCCAGTACAACGGCAAACTGCACGTGTTCCACAGCGAAACCGAAGTCGGCCCGATCACCCAGAAGCTCTACAAAGAGCTGACCGGCGTGCAGACCGGTGACGTCGAAGCGCCAGCCGGCTGGATCGTAAAGGTCTAACCGCCTGTGGGAGGGGCTTGCCCCCGATAGCAGTGGCTCAGTCAATGAATCTGTCGACTGATACACCGCATCGGGGGCAAGCCCCCTCCCACATTCGAGCCGGTTCTTTCAGTTAACTGAGGAGGGCGTTTGGATTCTCATATAGGGCAAGCCCCCTCCCACATTTACTTTCCGGTGTTCTCAGGCATCGCACGAGAACAACGCCTTCTCCATCACCAACGTGCGCTCATTGCCGTGATCGACCTCACGTACCGTGCGAAACCCCAGCCTGGCGTAAAACGGCTCGGCCGTCAGCGAGGACGGCACACTCAGCGTTGTCACCCCCGCTTCCCCCGCGCGCAGTTCGATTTCACTCATCAGTAACCGGCCAATGCCCTGCCCTTGCCGCGTCGGGTTGACGAACACCGAGCGCACCACTTTGGCATCCAGTGCAGCGGTGCCGACGATCAACCGACCCTGACGGCCACTAGTACCACACGCCGCTTGAGCAGCTCGCGCACCGCGTCGGGCGTAAAGCTGCTGGCCACCCGCTCAATCACATCCGGCGGATAGTCCTGTGCGTTGCTGCCGTACAAAGCCGCCAGGATGACCTGGCTGATTCCCTCGGCATCGTCGGGTTGGGCGAGACGTACGACGGTAGACATATTTCCTCCTGGCCAACGGCGTCATAACCGACACCCCACTATCCACAACTCTCCCAGCCGATTCGGCTGCCCCACGCCCCTTTTCAGCTTTCCCCGCTGAGCGGCCCTGCTGTTTCAGCCGGGATTCATCCGGCACAACCCACACAATAGCTGCACAGTTCATCCCATGGATTTCGTGCCCCCATGCAAACCACCAACACCGTCCTGATGATTCGCCCGGCGCGCTTTGCCTTCAACCCGGACACCGCGGTCAACAACCGTTTCCAACGCCCACCCGCCGACCCCCTCAGCGCACAGCAGAAAGCGCTGGAGGAGTTCGATGAGTATGTCGACACTCTGCGCCGCCATGGCGTGGAAGTGCTAGTGGTACAGGACACGCCAGCGCCCCATACCCCCGATTCGATCTTCCCCAATAACTGGTGGAGCAGCCACGCCGACGGCAGCCTGGTGCTGTACCCGATGGAAGGCCAGAACCGACGACTGGAGCGCGATAAAGGGGTGCTGCAGGTCCTGGAACAACGCTTTGCGATCACCAGCACCATCGACCTGAGCCACCTGGAACGAGAGAACATCTTCCTCGAAGGCACCGGCAGCATGGTGCTCGACCGCCAGCACCGCATCAGCTATGCCTGCCACTCCGGGCGCACCCACCAAGATGCGCTGCGCCAGTTCGCCGAACGACTCGATTACCGGCTCTGCGTATTCCACGCCGTCGACCGCCATCACGCGCCGATCTATCACAGCAACGTGATGATGAGCGTCGGCCGTGACCTCTCGGTGGTGTGCTTGCAAGCCCTGCCCGACGCCGCCGAGCGCCTGACCTTGGAGCGTTCACTGCGCGACACCGGCAAGGACATCGTCTCGTTGGACTTCGATCAATTGGAAGCCTTCGCCGGCAACATGCTCGAAGTGCACGACCGCGACGGCCAACCGCTGCTGGTGATGTCCGCCAGCGCTTGGGGCGCCCTGCACCCGCAGCAACGCCGCCATGTGGAGCGCCACACGCGGCCGGTGGTGGTGAATATCGACAACATCGAACGCATCGGCGGCGGCAGTGCCCGCTGCATGCTGGCCGAAGTGCATCTGCCCGCCCGCCCCTCATTTCAATAAGGAGTCTTGCCATGACCCGCTATATCGACGTCAACGACCTCAGCTACCTGGTTTCGCAAAAAGGCTTGCAAACCTGCATCACCGAAATGGCCGAGTACATTCGCGCCGACTACCTGCGTTGGCAGGATTTCGAAAAATGCGCGCGCCTGGCCAACCATTCGCCTGAGGGCGTAATCGAGTTGATGCCGGTCTCGGACGCGTCGCTGTATGCCTTCAAATACGTAAACGGCCACCCGAAAAACACCCTGGCCGGCATGCTTACCGTGATGGCCTTCGGTGCCCTGGGCGATGTGGACACTGGCAAGCCGGTGCTGCTGGCGGAAATGACCCTGACCACCGCGATCCGCACCGCAGCCACCTCCGCCCTGGTGGCGCGCTACCTGGCGCGGCAAAACAGCCGCAGCATGGCCTTGATCGGCAACGGCTCCCAGAGCGAATTCCAGGCGCTGGCCTTCCACGCCATGCTGGGCATCAATGAGATCCGCCTGTTCGACATCGACGCCAAAGCCACCGCCAAATTGGCCGCCAACCTCAAAGCCTTCCCGGCGATCAAGGTGATTCTGGCCGACAGCGTGGCGGCGGCGGTCAAAGGCGCGGACATCGTTACCACTGTGACCGCCGACAAGGCTTACGCGACGATCCTCACCGACGCGATGATCGAGCCGGGCATGCACCTCAACGCTGTCGGCGGCGACTGCCCAGGCAAGACCGAGCTGGACCGACGTATCGTCGAGCGTGCCCGGGTGATCGTGGAATACGAGCCGCAAAGCCGTATCGAAGGTGAAATCCAGCACATGCCCGCCGATTCGCCGGTGACCGAACTATGGCAAGTGATCAACGGCCAACAACCTGGCCGCGAGAACGAGCGCCAGATCACCCTGTTCGATTCGGTAGGCTTTGCCATCGAAGATTACTCGGCCCTGCGCTACGTACTGGACGTGGCCCAAGCCCTGGACATCGGCAGCGAGCTGGAACTGGTGCCGGACCTGGCCGACCCGAAGAATCTGTTCGCGCGCCTGGCCCAACAGCCGGCCGCACAGCAGAAAAAGCGCGCCTGAAACCGCTCTGGCCTGCCCCTTTGCGCGAGGGGCAGGCGCACTTTTACACAGATAAAAGCCGATTCTGCGCGCGTCACAGCCGAATCCGCTGCATTGCAGGTTTTAACAGCGCAATTCGCGGTTTAGGCGTGGGGTAAACGACACAAAAAACGCACCATCATGACGCATTCTCTGTGTCGCCCGAATCGCCAGAAGTGACAGGTTCGCTGCATAAACAGAACAGAAATACGCTTCACTTTTTAACTGCCCTGACATCAATTACAAAATATAGGGACTGCACCATGACTCCATTGCGATCACTCTTCGCTGCGTTGCTGTTGCCACTGTGCGCCACCGCCGCTCACGCCCAGGAGTGGAAAGAAATCCGCTTCGGCGTGTTCCCCGAGTACCCACCCTTCGAATCCGTAGCCGCCGACGGCAGCCTGCAGGGATTCGATATCGAACTGGGCAATGCGATCTGCGCCAAGCTCGACGTCAAATGCACCTGGGTGCACAACGAGTTCGATGGCATGATCCCGGCGCTGCGCGCGCGTAAGTTCGACGCCATCATGTCGTCCATGGCCGTAACACCGGCCCGCGAAAAAGTTATCGATTTCAGCGACCGTCTGTTCCTCAGCCCAACCTCGGTGATCACCCGCAAGAACGCCGATTTCGGCGATACCCCGCAATCGTTGAAAGGCAAACAGGTCGGCGTGCTGCAAGGCTCGTTGCAGGAGGCCTATGCCCGTGCGCATCTGGCCAAGCTCGGCGCTCAGGTCAAGGCGTACCAGTCCCAGGACCAGAACTACGCCGACCTGCAAAACGGCCGCCTCGACGCCACCCTCACCGACAAACTCGAAGCCCAGCTGAACTTCCTGTCCAAGCCCGAAGGCGCCGACTTCAAGACCGGCCCGGCCTTCAAGGACCCTACCCTGCCCCTGGACATCGCCATGGGCCTGCGCAAGAACGATGCTGAGCTACGCGCTCTGATCAACAAGGGCATTGCCGCCATCCAGGCCGATGGCACCTATACGCAGATCCAAAAGAAGTACTTCGGCGATCAAGACATCTACCACGAATAAGCCCCTTCCCCGAAGGAGGACACTTGCGTGAGAGGGGGTTGCCCCCTCCCACACAAGCCCCCTGCCAACGGGGTATGTCTGCGCCCAATAGAGATCTTCCCATGAACGAATTCCTCAACCTGCAGGGCTACGGCCCGATGCTGGCCCAGGGGGCCTGGATGACGCTCAAGCTGGCGTTCCTGGCGCTGGCCCTGAGCCTGGCACTGGGGCTGATCGCCGCCGGCGCCAAGCTGTCCAGCGCCAAATGGCTGCGCGTACCGGCTACGCTCTACACCACGCTGATCCGCAGCGTGCCGGACCTGGTGCTGATCCTGCTGATCTTCTACAGCCTGCAACTGTGGCTCAACGACCTGACCGAAACCTTTGGCTGGGCGTACTTCGAAATCGACCCGTTTACCGCCGGGGTGGTCACCCTGGGGTTTATCTACGGCGCGTACTTCACCGAGAACTTCCGCGGCGCGATCCTCAGCGTGCCGGCCGGCCAACTGGAAGCGGCCACCGCCTACGGCTTGAGCCGCTGGCAGCGTTTCCACCTGGTGCTGTTTCCGCAATTGATGCGCTTTGCCCTGCCGGGCCTGGGCAATAACTGGCTGGTGCTGCTCAAGTCCACCGCGCTGGTATCGATCATCGGCCTGTCGGACCTGGTCAAGGCCGCCCAGAACGCCGGCAAGACCACCAACGAGCCGCTGTACTTCCTGATGCTTGCAGGCCTGGTGTACCTGGTGATCACCACCCTGTCCAACCGCATCTTCAAGCGCCTCGAACGGCGCTACAACCTCGGCATCAAGGGGATGGCGCGATGATCGAACTGTTCCAGCAATACGGCCTGGCCTATCTGTTCAGCGATGGCTCGGGATTGTCCGGTGTCGCCATGACCCTGTGGCTGTTCATTATCTCCATAGTCCTCGGTTTTTTTCTGTCGATGCCATTGGCCCTGGCTCGCGTGTCGGAACACGTCTGGCTGCGTTGGCCGGTAGAGGTCTACACCTACCTGTTTCGCGGCACACCGCTGTATATCCAACTGCTGATTTGCTACACCGGGCTGTACAGCCTGGAGGTGGTACAGGACAACGCCCTGCTCAACCAGTTTTTCCGCAATGCGCTGAACTGCACCCTGCTGGCCTTCGTGTTGAATACCTGCGCCTACACCGTGGAAATTTTCGCAGGGGCTATCCGCAATATTCCCCACGGCGAAATCGAAGCGGCCCGCGCCTATGGCCTACACGGCTGGCGGCTGAACCTGTTTGTGGTGATCCCGGCAGCCCTGCGCCGCGCACTGCCGGCGTACAGCAATGAAATGATCTTGATGCTGCACGCCACGTCCCTGGCATTCACCGCCACGATTGCCGACATCCTCAAAGTGGCCCGCGACGCCAACGCCGAAACGTTCCTGACGTTCCAAGCCTTCGGCATCGCGGCCCTGCTCTACATGCTGCTGTCCTTTGCACTGGTGGGCCTGTTCCGACTGGCCGAACGTTGCTGGATGCGTTTTCTTGTACCTACCCGAGGCTAACCCATGAATCAGTCCGCGCAGGCCCTGGCTGCATACCCGATCGACGTACCCGCTGCCAACGCCGCAACAACCGCCATCAAGCTTCAGGTCGAAGGCATCCACAAGCGCTACGGCGACCACGAAGTGCTCAAGGGCGTGTCCCTCAATGCACGCAACGGCGATGTGATCAGCCTGATCGGCGCCAGCGGTTCCGGCAAAAGCACGATGCTGCGCTGCATCAACTTCCTCGAACAGCCCGACGCCGGGGTCATCACCCTGGACGGTATCAGCATCGAAATGCGTCAGGGCCGCGCCGGCACCCGCGCGCCCCATCAGGCGCAGTTGCAGAACCTGCGCACGCGGCTGGCCATGGTGTTCCAGCACTTCAACCTGTGGAGCCACATGACCGTGCTGGAGAACATCACCCTGGCGCCGCGCCGGTCCCTGGGCGTCAGCGCCGCCGAGGCGGAAAAACGTGCGCGGCTGTACTTGGACAAAGTCGGCCTGCCGGGCCGGGTGGCAGAGCAATACCCGGCGTTCCTGTCCGGCGGCCAGCAACAACGCGTGGCCATTGCGCGGGCGCTGGCGATGGAGCCGGAAATTATTCTGTTCGACGAACCGACGTCAGCGCTTGACCCTGAGCTTGTAGGAGAAGTCCTCAAAGTCATACAGACGTTGGCCGAGGAAGGTCGTACCATGCTGATGGTCACCCACGAAATGGGCTTTGCCCGCCAGGTATCCAGCCAGGTGCTATTCCTGCACCAGGGCCGGGTCGAAGAGCAAGGCAGCGCCCAGATCCTCGACCATCCCAGCAGCGAGCGCTTGCAGCAATTTCTTTCCAACCGTTTGAAGTGAACCACCATGGAAACCAAGGCCAACGGACCCCATACCTCCCCTACCCTGGACCGCATCGACGAAGCGATCATCGACGTGCTGCGACACCAGGGCCGGATCACCTACGAAAAACTCTCGTCGCTGGTGCACCTGACCCCCAGACCCTGCCTGGAGCGAGTGCGCAAGCTGGAGCGGCGTGGGGTGATCCGCGGGTATGGGGCGATCATCGATGTGCAGATGGTTTCGCCAGGGTTGTCGTTGCTGGTGCTGGTGGCCTTGTCCAACCAAAGCGGGCGCTCGGCGCAAAGGGCCTTCGAAGCCTGCATGAAGGCGTGCCCGCAGGTGTTCGAATGCCAACTGATCAGCGGGCCGTTCGACTACAGCTTGCGCATGCGCTGCCGGGATATGGAGCACTACCGGGTGGTGTCGGAACTGTGGCTGAACAATGACGAATTGCATATCGACAAGCTGGTGGCGCATCCAGAACTGGCCGTGGTGAAAAACACCGCCATCGAACTGAGCTGAAATCCCCGCCACAAGACACCGGCGATCCAATGTGGGAGCGGGCAAGCCCCTCCCCTATTTTTTAACTGTGCCCGCTCAAGATTTTCTTGCCAGGCCGAGCGCCTATCATCCTCGCCTGACCATCCTTCTGCTTCCCCGTTCGCGCCTCGCTGATCAGGCCCGGGATCAGCTTGCCTTCGGGCAGGTTTTTCCAGAACCGACTGGGCAAGTGGCCTTCCATCACCTTGGGGTTCAACCGCGCCGGGTTGAAGATGTGGCTGTAGTAGGTCAGCCACATGGCGCTGTGGGGGTCTTCGACGTTCTGTGCCAGTTGCTGCCAGGCTTCGGGGCAATGGCGTTGATGAATCAATTGCTGGCCGTCGTAATACACGCCGTCCAACGGTGTGGCGATCATCCAGCGATGGCGGCCCATGCGCCCGATAAAGTGCTGGCTGGCCGACTTCAGAATATCGTGGGCCGGTTCATGCCAGGCCACGTACTCCGGCAACTCCGGCCCGGCCTCTGGCGGCAGCGCGACAAAGCGCACGAACGCGTGCAGGTGATGGGCTTCGCGGCTGACCTGCTTGATCCGCCGCTGCAACTCGCTGCCCAGTTTGTCGCCCGCCAGCATCGCGGTGCGGTCGCCGTGGCTGACGCGCCACAGCACTTCATACAACAGGCTCCAGCGTTGGTCGCCGTGGTAGCAGGCGGCCGACTCCAGCAGTTCGAGCAGTGCCTTGGGAATACGCGCCTGAAACGGCCCCAGCCCGGCAGGGATCGGCTCATCGGTGGCAAACAGGTCCGCCGCCTGGGCCTCGCCCCAGCTCACTTGGCTGGGGTCGACCTGATGGCTGAGCAGCCAGCGCGCCTGTTCGCGCCAGGTGCCGAACAGGTTGTCGCATTCCAGGCTGATCATCCCCACAGCCCCATTTGCTGCGGTTGCGGCCGGTCGCGCAGTTGCTCGCGCAGCAACACACTGGTGCTGTCCGCCTGTTGCGGGTGGTAGTCGCTGGTGATGAAAAACGGCTTGGCCTTGGCCAGCACACAGCGCATGCGCGCCAGGTCTTCGAAGCGGATTTTGCGTTCGCGGCGCAGGTCCACCAGGCGCTGGGTGGTGCGCAGGCCGATGCCGGGAATGCGCGCGATCAACGTCGGTTCGGCTCGATTGAGGTCCAGGGGGAACACCTCTCGATGCTCAAGGGCCCAGGCCAGTTTGGGATCGATATCCAGCGCCAGGTGACCGGGGCCTTCGAACAACTCGCCGGCACTGAAGCCGTAGCTGCGCAGCAGGAAGTCGGCCTGGTACAGGCGGTGTTCGCGCATCAACGGTGGCGCGGCGAGGGGTACGCTTTTTGGGCTGTTGGGAATGGGGCTGAACGCCGAGTAGTAGACGCGGCGCAGCTTGAAGTTACCGTACAACGCTTCGGCGCCATGCAGGATGGTGCTGTCGTCGGTGTCGTCGGCGCCGACGATCATCTGGGTGCTCTGCCCGGCCGGGGCGAAACGCGGCGCGCGAGGCTCATTGAGGACCGTCTGCTCGCCGGTGTAGATGGTCCGCATGGCCTGCTTGATCGAGCCGATCTGCTTTTCCGGTGCCAGGGTTTGCAGGCTGGCATCGGTGGGCAGTTCGATGTTCACGCTCAGGCGATCGGCATAACGCCCGGCCTCGGCAATCAACGCCGGGTCGGCTTCGGGGATGGTCTTGAGGTGGATATACCCGCGAAAGTCATGCTCTTCGCGCAGCAGCTTCGCCACCCGGACAAGCTGCTCCATGGTGTAGTCGGCCGAACGGATAATGCCGGAGCTGAGGAAAAGCCCGCTGACGCAATTGCGCCGGTAGAAATCCAGGGTCAGGGTGACCACTTCTTCCGGGCTGAACCGCGCACGGGGCACGTCGCTGGAGCGGCGGTTGACGCAGTACTGGCAGTCGTAAAGGCAGAAGTTGGTGAGCAGCACCTTGAGCAGTGACACGCAGCGCCCGTCAGGCGTATAGCTGTGGCAGATGCCCATGCCATCGGTGGAGCCCAGCCCCGCCTTGCCCTCGGAACTGCGCTTGGGCGCGCCGCTGCTGGCGCAGGACGCGTCGTACTTGGCGGCGTCGGCGAGGATGCTGAGTTTTTCGATCAACTGCATGGCGGGCTACCGATACTGGTTTTTTGTACAGTATCAGTGGTAACCCCTTGTCACAAGTACCGCCCGTAGGGGCGAGCTTGGGCGAAAGCACACTGCCTCGCCCTTCCGCCCCGCCTACCGGCGCGAACTCAGCTCGCGGTGGCCAGCAGCAATTCCTCGATTGACCGCCCTTGGCTGCGCCCACGGTCCAGGGCATACAGCGACGCTGCAATCTCATCCGCGCGGATCGGCAGCACCGACAGCAAGGTATCGCTCAACCCATGACTGGCCTGGCTGAAGCCCTGGATATAGATGCCGGCGTTGCAGCGCTCGTCGGTGACGATGCGGTAGTCGCGGCTCACTTCGAAATCGCCCATGTAGGTTTCCAGAGGGGCGAGCAGTTCGCGGTGCATCTGGCGCTCATAACCGGTGGCGAGGATGACCGCGTCGTAGTGATGCACGGTCGTTTCACCCGTGGCGTTGTTGCGCAGAGCCAGTTCGATGCCCAGCGCGCCGGGAGTGACCTTCTCCACCACGGTCATGGTGCGGAACGCCTGGCGCGCGATGCCGGAGACTTTCTGGCGATAGAAAATGCCGTAGATGCGCTCGATCAGGTCCAGGTCCACCACCGAATAGTTGGTGTTCTGATACTCCGCCACCAACCGCTCTCGCTCGGCGCCGACTTGCTGGAACACCAGGTCGGTGAACGCCGGCGAGAACACTTCGTTGACGAACGGGCTGTCATCGGCCGGCTTGAGCGCCGAACCGCGCAGGATCATGTCCACCTGCACCGAGGGGAAGCTGTCGTTGAGGTCGATAAAGGCTTCGGCCGCGCTCTGGCCGCCGCCGATGATCGCGATGCGCATCGGCTTGCCTTCTACACACGGCTGGTTGGCCATGCGCGCCAGGTACTGAGAGTGGTGGAACACGCGGTGGTCGTTCTTGAACGCCTTGAAGGTATCGGGAATGCGCGGCGTGCCGCCAGCGCTGACCACCACCGAACGGGTAGTGCGCACATGCTGCTCGCCCAGCGCATCGCGGGAGATCACCCGCAAAGCCTCGACCTGCTGCTGATGCAGGATCGGTTCGATGGCCAGCACTTCCTCGCCGTAGCGGGCCTGGCTCTGGAAGTGCCCGGCGACCCAGCGCAGGTAGTCGTTGAACTCCATGCGGCACGGATAGAAGGTGCCGAGGTTGATAAAGTCCACCAGACGGCCGTGGGCCTTGAGGTAGTTGACGAAGGAGTACGGGCTGGTGGGGTTGCGCAGGGTCACCAGGTCCTTGAGGAAGGAAATCTGCAATTCGCTCTGGGTCACCAGGGTATTGCCGTGCCAGCGATAGTCGGCCTGTTTGTCCAGAAACAGCACGTCCAGTTTGCCCTGCGCCTTCTCGCGCTCTTGCAGGGCGATGGCCAGTGCCAGGTTCGACGGGCCGAAACCGATGCCGATCAGGTCGTGAACCGCGGGCGAAGCAATTGCCTGTGTCATTCCAGTGTCCTCTGGATAAGCCCCGTGGCGGTGGGGCGGGAATACCTTCAAGACCTGCACAACAGGTCGTGTGTTGATAGGAAACGAGGACAGTGAAAAAAAATTTAAGCCGTCGACCCTCAGTGCGCATCCCACTCGCGCATCCGCACGCGGCAGTGTTTCATGGCATTGACGATGTTTTTTTCCACCAGAGCGCGGGAGATGCTCAGGCGTTCGGCGATTTGCAGATGGCTCAGGCCGTCCAGCTTGCGCAACAGGAAACTCTCGCGGCAGACCGCCGGCAGTTCGGCCAGAGCGCGCTCAAGCAGTTCCAGGCGCTGGGCCTGATCGTGGCTGGCGTGGGGCGTGCCGGCGGCGAAGCGCTCTTCGCTGTCCAACACCTCCAGCGGCTCGACCTGGCGCAAGGCATTGCGCCGATGGCCGTCGATCACAAGGTTCAACGCCGTGCGGTACAAAAAGGCGCGGGGTTGCTCGATGGGGGTATCGCTGGAGCGTTCCAGTACCCGCACATAAGCGTCATGCACCACATCTTCGGCCACCTGACGGTTGCCCAGCTTGGCGTTCAGGAAACACACCAGCTCGCGATAGTAGTTTTCCAACACGACTCCCGACCATCTTGAAAAAACGCTGCAGGCGCGAGCGTTATCGGGCCTGCAGAAGGGTGCCATTCGATAATGGCAGTTTGGGTGGGTGCAATTTATAGTAATTCTCATCTACTTTTAAAGAAGACTTGTAACGCCAGCCGTTTTTTTATGCAAAAGAGCTGCAACGGCCTATGTAAGTGCTTAAATTCCAGCGCCCTTATCTCGTTTAACTGTCAGCTCTGCGCAACCGCGCCCTGAACTCTCCTGGCTGGAATCCATCCATGAAACGCCCCCGCCCCGCCCGACGCGCCTTGCTTGTTGTAGCGTGCCTGTTACCGCTGATCGCCGTCGCCGCGTGGCAGGTACTGCCCTCGGGCCGCGACGACCTGACCACCGTCACCGTGACCCGCGGCAATATCGAAAACAGCGTGACCGCCCTCGGTACCCTGCAACCGCGCCGCTATGTGGACGTGGGCGCCCAGGCGTCCGGGCAAATCCGCAAGATCCATGTCGAGGCGGGCGATCAGGTCAAGGAAGGCCAATTGCTGGTGGAAATCGACCCATCCACCCAACAGGCCAAGCTCGACGCCAGCCGCTACGCCATCGAAAACCTTAAGGCGCAATTGCAGGAACAGAAAGCCCAGCACGAGTTGGCGCGCCAGAAGTACCAACGCCAGCAGCGCCTGGCCAGCGGCAACGCCACCCGTGAAGAAGACGTACAAACCGCCAAGGCCGAGCTGAGCGCGACCCAGGCCCGGGTCGACATGTTCCAGGCCCAGATCCGCCAGGCCCAGGCCAGCCTGCGCAGCGATGAAGCGGAGCTTGGCTACACACGTATTTATGCGCCAATGAGCGGCACCGTGGTGGCGGTGGACGCCCGCGTCGGCCAGACCCTCAACGCTCAACAGCAGACGCCGCTGATCCTGCGCATCGCCAAGTTGTCGCCGATGACCGTATGGGCCGAGGTGTCGGAGGCCGATATCGGCCACGTCAAACCCGGCATGAGCGCCTATTTCACCACCCTGAGCGGCGGCAACCGGCGCTGGAGCAGCACTGTGCGGCAGATCCTGCCGATCCCGCCCAAGCCGTTGAACGAAACCCAGGGCAGCGGCAGCCCCACCAGTTCCAATAAAAGCGGCACCGGCCGCGTGGTGCTGTACACCGTGCTGCTGGACGTGGATAACACCGACAACGCACTGATGGCTGAGATGACCACTCAGGTGTTCTTCGTCGCCGGCCAGGCCAAGGACACCCTCACCGCCCCGGTCGCCGCCCTGCTCGGCAACGGCAACACCGACAAACAGATCGCCCGCGTGGTGATGCCCAACGGCAGCATCGAACAGCGCGAGGTGCGCCTGGGCCTCAGCGACCGCTTGCGGGTGCAGGTGCTCGACGGTTTGAACGAAGGCGACCACCTGTTGATCGGCCCGGGCGACGGCCATGGGGGTTGAGGTGAGTACGCCGCTGATCGAACTCAGGCACATCCGCAAAACCTACGGCGGCGGCGACAGCCCTCAAGTTGACGTATTGCGCGGTATCGACCTGGCGATTCACGCCGGCGAATTCGTGGCGATTGTAGGCGCATCCGGCTCGGGCAAATCCACCTTGATGAATATCCTCGGTTGCCTCGACCGCCCCAGCAGTGGCGAGTACCTGTTCGCCGGGGAGAACGTCGCGCACCTGGACAGCGACGCCCTGGCCTGGCTGCGCCGTGAAGCGTTCGGTTTTGTGTTCCAGGGTTATCACCTGATCCCGTCCGGTTCGGCCCAGGAAAACGTGGAAATGCCGGCGATCTACGCCGGAATCAGCGCCGCCGAACGGCATGCACGGGCCAGCGCCCTGCTCACCCGCCTGGGCCTGGCCGAACGGACCGGCAACCGCCCGCACCAGCTCTCCGGTGGCCAGCAGCAGCGGGTGTCCATCGCTCGCGCGTTGATGAACGGCGGGCACATCATCCTCGCCGACGAACCCACCGGCGCCCTCGACAGCCACAGCGGCGCCGAGGTAATGAGCCTGCTCGACGAGCTGGCCAGCCAGGGCCATGTGGTGATCCTGATCACTCACGACCGCGAAGTCGCGGCGCGCGCCAACCGCATCATCGAGATTCGCGATGGCCTGATCATCAGCGATTCGGCATCCGCCCACGACACCGCGCCCGCCGCTACCCCCGGCGCCCTGCAAGCAGTGGACCTGCGTCAGCGTCTGGCGGACGGCGCCGAACACAATGGCGCCTGGAAAGCCGAACTGGTGGACGCTGTCCAGGCGGCCTGGCGTGTGATGTGGATCAACCGCTTCCGCACCGCGCTGACG
Source organism: Pseudomonas sp. S5F11 (assembly GCF_019641515.1). NCBI lineage: Bacteria > Pseudomonadati > Pseudomonadota > Gammaproteobacteria > Pseudomonadales > Pseudomonadaceae > Pseudomonas > Pseudomonas sp. S5F11. The sequence goes on along the minus strand of NZ_JAIFJZ010000001.1, from coordinate 5,847,814 downwards.
TTGCTCGGCATCATCATCGGCGTGGCGTCGGTGGTGGTGATGCTGGCCGTGGGCGAAGGCAGCAAGCGCCAGGTCATGGCGCAGATGGGTGCGTTCGGTTCAAACATCCTCTACCTCAGCGGCGCCTCACCCAACCCACGCACGCCGCTGGGCATCGTCAGTTTGGCCGACGTCGCAGCGCTGGCGGCGCTGCCTCAGGTGCAGCGCATCATGCCAGTCAACGGCAGCGAAGCCGGGGTGCGTTACGGCAACGTCGACTACATGGCGTACGTGGGAGGCAACGACACCAATTTCCCCGACATTTTCAACTGGCCGGTGGTCGAGGGCAGTTACTTCACGGCGGCCGACGAGCGCGCCGGGGCCACGGTGGCGGTGATCGGTCATCGGGTGCGCGAGAAGTTGTTCAAGGGCCTGGTCGACCCGATCGGCCAATACATCCTGATCGAGAACGTGCCGTTCCAGGTCATCGGCGTGCTGGCGGAAAAAGGCGCCAGCTCCGGCAATAAAGACAGCGACGACCGCATCGCCATTCCCTACACCGCCGCCAGCGTGCGCCTGTTCGGCAGCTACAACCCCGAGTATGTGGTGATCGCCGCCGCCGATGCACGCAAGGTGCATGAGGCCGAACAGGCCATCGACCAGTTGATGCAGCGCCTGCACCACGGCAAGCGCGACTACGAGCTGACCAACAACGCCGCGATGATCCAGGCCGAGGCGCGCACCCAGAACACCCTGTCGCTGATGCTCGGTTCGATTGCGGCGATTTCCCTGCTGGTGGGCGGTATCGGTGTGATGAACATCATGCTGATGACGGTGCGCGAGCGTACCCGCGAAATCGGTATCCGCATGGCCACCGGCGCACGCCAGCGCGACATCCTGCGCCAGTTCCTCACCGAGGCGGTGATGCTCTCGGTGGTCGGCGGCCTGTGCGGCATCGCTCTGGCCTTGCTGGTGGGCGGCGTGCTGACGCTGGCCAAGGTGGCAGTGCAGTTTTCCCTGGTGGCGGTGCTTGGCGCGTTTGGCTGTGCGTTGGTCACCGGCGTCGTATTCGGCTTTATGCCGGCCCGTAAAGCTGCCCGGCTCGATCCGGTTAAGGCATTGACCAGTGAATAAACCCTGTATCCCATCGCACCTGTGCGTGCTCAGCCTGTGCCTGCTGCTCAATGCCTGCGCCGGCCAACCGCCCAGCGTCGACAGCCGCATCGCGCCGCCGGCCGCCTGGCAGTACGCCGAACGCGAGGCCGCCCAGAACGTGAACACCCAGTGGTGGACACAGTTCGGCAGTGCGCCGCTCAATCGTTTGATCGGACAGGCGCGGCGCGACAGTTTCGATGTGGCCGCAGCGGTGGCGCGGGTGCGCCAGGCTCAGGCCAGCGCGGTGATTGCCGGCGCGCCGTTGCTGCCGGAGGTGAAGGCCAACCTCACCACCAGCCATCAGAAGCTGCTGCGCGGCCCCGGCGGCCCGGACCTCGACGCCAGCGATAGTGACGACACGGTCAACAACTTCGGCGCCAACCTGACCGCCAGCTACGAAGTGGATTTCTGGGGCGCGCGCGCTGCCGCCCGCGACAGCGCCCTGCACAGCCTGCGGGCCAGCGAATTCGACCAGGCCACCGTGGAACTGACCCTGCTCAGCAACGTCGCCGACCGCTATGCGCAAACCCTCGCCGCCGAGCAACGCCGGCAGATCGCCGAGTTGAACCTGGCCAATGCGCGGGATGTGCTCGCCCTGGTGCAAACCCGCTATGACGCCGGCTCGGCCACCGCGTTGGAGTTGGCCCAACAAAAAAGCCTGGTGGCCGGCCAGCAGCGCCAGTTGCCATTGATCGCGCAACAGGCCGAAGAATCGCGCATCACCCTCGCCGCCCTTCTCGGCCAGCCCGTGCAGGCCCTGGACCTGGGCGCCGAGCCCTTCCAGAACCTGACCTGGCCCGTCATTGGCGCCGGCCTGCCCAGCCAATTGCTCAGCCGCCGCCCGGACATCGCCAAGGCCGAAGCCCAACTGGCGGCGGCGCAGGCGGACGTGACGGTGGCCCGCGCCGCCCTGCTGCCCGCCGTGACCCTCGGCGCCACCTTGGGCTCCGACGCCTACAAGGCCGTCGATGTGCTACGCAGCCCCTATTACACGTTGACCGCCGGGCTGGTGGCACCGATCTTCAACAACGGCCGTTTAAGCGCTGAACGGGACAAGGCCCGCGCGCGCCAGGACGAATTGCTACAAAGCTACCGCGGCGCGATCATCAACGGCTTTGCCGACGTGGAAAAAGCCCTCAGCAGCATCACCCGCCTCGACCAGCAGCGCCAATGGCAGGACGAAGAACTGCGCCAGGCGCAGACCGCATTCCAGATCGCCCAACAGCGCTACCAGGCTGGGGCCGCCGACTGGCTGACGGTGCTTGAAACCCAGCGCACCTTGTTCGCCTCTCAGGACCTGAACGTGCAACTGCGACTGTCACGCCTGCAAGCCAGCATCGCGCTCTACAAAGCGTTGGGTGGCGGCTGGACCTCTGAAATCCGATAAACAAAACTCCGCTTTCTTACACGAGCCGTCTTTTCACCCTACATTCTCAACCCCGAGGTCCTTGGTAAAAAAGCCGCTGTCATACAGCTGCCCTGGACCTCTCGATGACCGTCGTAAAACACTTGGCCTGCGGCTGCCTCTGGCTGCTGGCAGGCCTTGCCTTTGCCGAGCCGTTGATCAAACCGACCGCCATCGATTGGTTGCTGGACTGCCCCCTGCCCGCTAACGAACGCCTCGACCCCAACGTACTGGAACGCACCCAGTGCGGCACCGTATCGGTACCGCGTAACTACGCAGCGCCCCGCCAGGGCATCCTGCGCCTGACCGTCACCCGTGTTGGCGCCCGCGAGCCGTTGAGCCGTCAGGGCGTGATCTTCACCCAAGCCGGCGAACCGGCGCGCAAGAACAGCAGCGGCACCTTCGCCATTCAACTGGCCAGCCGCTGGAATACCCACACCACCCCGGCCTATCGCACGCTGCTCGATCGCTATGACGTAATCGAACTCAGCACGCGCACTATCCGCCAGCCCAACGACGTCGAATACGCCGCCCGCGACATGGAATACGTACGCGCCCAACTCGGCGATGCCCAACTGCATTACCTGGGCAACGCCGAAGCCACGCGACTGGGCAATCGCTACAGCGCGCTGTTCCCCGAACGCGTGGCGCGCATGGTGCTGGTCAACGCCGACCCCGACCACAGCGGCCCCCTGCAAGTCGAACAGCTGCGTCTCAAGGAGCCGGCAAAGGCGGATGCCGGCGCTTGCGTCACCCGCTGGATCGGCGATTTTCTGGCCTATGGCAAGCAGCCGCCACCCTTCACGCGCTGCCTGGATATAGGCGACTGGCAATAACGCACCGTTTGCGACCCTTTGCCGCCGAAAACGACCTCCCGCATTGACGCTCCGGTCGGATCGTTATTAAGTGCTATTTATCCGCATTAATACGATAAATCGCACCCATGCTAAGCCGCCCGCTACGCCGCAAACGCCAGAAGCTGTCCGATGTGATTGTCGAGTCGGTCAAGCGCTCCATCGTTACCGATGCCTTGAAGCCGGGTGATCGACTGCCCACTGAGCGTGAGCTGATGGAGAGCTTCCAATGCTCGAAAGGCTCGGCCCGCGAAGCGCTCAAGGCCTTAGAGGTCGAAGGCCTGGTCAGCACCCGCACCGGCCCCAGCGGCGGTGCGTACCTGAACCAGGCGGGCACCGAACCGGCCAGCCGTGCGTTGCGCAACTATCTGCACTTCCAGCATTTGGACGGCGAGCAGGTGTACCAATTGCGCAAAGTCATCGAGGTGGAACTGGCGGTGTCGGTGTTGGGTCGCCTGAGCGAAGCCGACTTCCAGGCCCTGCAGGACAACGTGGATTTTTGCAGCGCACCGGAAGACAGCGAGGCCGGCCAACGCGAACAGCGCTTGGCGGAGTTGGAGTTTCACAACCTGCTGGCCAAGGCCTGTCCTAACCCGTTGCTGAGTTTTATGGCGCAATTTCTCAACGACCTGCTGCGCGACCTGGTGGTGCTGAAAAAAGCCTACAAGCCCAAGCGCAAGCAGTTCGACGCGGCCAACCTGGATTATCACAAACAGCTGCTGGTGGCCTTTCGCGCCGGTGATGAACACGCCGTGCGCAGCCTGATGCACGAACATATGTGCGACGCCGAGCACCATATGGCCGCGCTGGAAGGCCAGGTCAGCCCGCACTTCCTTTTGGAGTTCGATCACTCTTAAGCACACGTCGATTCAAGGTGGGAGCGGTTTGCCCTCTCCCCCACCGTGAACACTATCCATGCTCGCCCCAAATAACAGGCCTGCCCACAGGCCCCAGCTCCACCGTATCGCCCTTGCCGCTCCTGCCAATAACTAAACCAGGGAGTCACCCCATGCAGCGTCGTACGTTATTGAAAGCCAGCCTCACCGCAGCCGCCGCCCTCAGCCTCCCGCTGAGTGTGCGTTCGGCATTCGCCGCCGAGCCCTTTACCTTTTACGGCCTCAAGTCCATGTCCGGCGCTTTCGCCAGCTATGGCAAGTTTGCCGACATGGGCTCGCGCCTGGCGGTGGAGCAGCACGCCGAGATTCTCGGTCGCCCGCTGAACTACAAGGTTATCGACACCGAAGGCAATGCCGGCAAAGCGGTACGCAAGGTGCAAGAGGCGATCCAGCAGGACGGTGCGCGGTTCTTCCAGGGCTGCACCTTGTCTTCCTCGGCGTTGGCGGTAGCCAAGGAAGTGGACAAGGCCGGTGGCGTGTTCATGACTCCGGTGGGCGCCGATGAAGTTACCGGCAAGGACTGCAACAAGGCCACGTTTCGCTGGTCGGTGCCCACCTACGGTGCGATCCGCGAAACCCTGCTGCCGCTGATCAAGTTGCTGCCTGAGGCCAAGCGCTGGTACACCATCACGCCACAATACGTGTTCGGCGAAGCGCTGCTTGAAGGCGCGAAAACCGTGCTCAAGGACAATGGCCTGGAGCACGTCGGCAACAGCTTCCATTCGCTGCAGGAGCAGGAATTTTCCGGTTACCTGACCAACGCCATCGCCGCCCGGCCCGATGTGCTGGTGCTGCTGAATTTCGGCAGCCAGTCCTCCAACACCCTGCGCCAGGCGGTGAACTTCGGGATCAAGGAGCGCATGAAGGTGCTGCTGGTGTGGTCCGCCGGGCTCGACCAGTTCCAGGAACTGGGCAGCGACCTATTGGAAGGCGTGTACCTCGGCGCGCAGTACTGGCATCAGGTGGACACCCCACTCAACCGCGAGCTGGTCAAGCTGACCCAGGCCAAGTACGGCATCAACCCCACCTACCCGCTGGCCGCCGACTACATCAGCACCAAGGTCATGCTCGACACCATCGTCGCCACCGGCAGCTTCGACGGGCCCACGGTTGCCAAGGCCATGCAGGGCCTGAGCTACGACGGCCCCACCGGTAAAGAATCGATCCGCGCCGGCGACCATCAGGTGATCAAGGATTACTACCTGTTGATCGGCAAAGCCGCCAGCGAAATGGCCGACAAGGACGACTTGGCCAAAGTGCTCAGCGCCGGCCAATCCTTCCCGCCGGTCGACGCCACGGGCTGCACGCTCGTCTGATCCTGACCAGTCAAACGCGACAGCGCCGCCCCGGCGGCCACCTGTCCGAGGGTTTCTGCATGCTTAATCTTTACCTGTTCCAGATACTCAATGGCCTGGGGTTGGGAATGATCTACTTCCTGATCGCGGTCGGGCTGACGATCATTTTCGGCCTGCTTAACTTCGTCAACTTCGCCCATGGCGCGTTCTTTCTGCTGGGGGCGTACATCTGCTACACGGCCGTCAGCCTGACCGGCAATTTCTGGCTGGCGTTGCTGCTCGCGCCGTTGGTGGTGGCCGCCTTGGCCTGGGTGATCGAACGCGTGTTGATCCAGCGGATTTATCACCTGCCCCACATGTTCCAGATCCTGGTGACCCTGGGCATTGCGCTGATCATCCAGGAAGCCAGCGTGATGATCTGGGGACCGGTGGGCAAAAGCGTCGCCGTACCGGAGTTGCTGCGCGGCGTACTGGTGGTGGGGGATTTTGTCTATCCCTACTACCGCCTGTTTCTGATCGGGTTTTCCGCCCTGATCGGCCTGGGCCTGTGGCTGTTGCTGGAACGCACGCGCTTCGGCGCCCTGGTGCGCGCCGGCAGTGAAAGCACCGAAACCGTATCGCTGCTGGGCACCAATATCTTCCGTCTGTTCTCCATGACCTTCGCCCTCGGCGTGGCGCTTGCCGGCGTCGCGGGCGTGCTGTTCGCGCCGTTGCGTGGCGCGCAGCCTTTTGTCGGCCCGGAAATCCTCGGCATCGCCTTCGTGGTGGTGGTGATCGGCGGCATGGGTTCGTTCGGCGGCGCGCTGGTCGGCGGCCTGCTGGTGGGCGTAGTGCAAAGCCTGATGACCACACTGTGGCCCCAGGGCGCGAGCCTGATGATCTACGGCGCCATGGCCGCGGTGATTCTGGTGCGTCCTTACGGCCTATTCGGGAGAGCCTGACATGAGCGAGAAAAACCCCCTGCCGTTCGCCAAGACCCAGTCCCGCGCCATGCTGCTGTGGGTGCTGGCAGTGCTGATCGGCCTGCCATTGGTGCTGCCCTCGGCAACCCTGGCTACCGAGATTCTGATCTTCGCCATGGCCGCCCTGGCCTGCAACCTGTTGCTGGGCTACACCGGGCTGTTGTCGTTCGGCCAAGGCATCTTCTTTGGCGCCGGCGCCTATTGCGCAGCGCTGCTGATGATCCACCTGCAACTGGGGCTGTTCACCGCGCTGCTCGGCGCGGCCCTGGCCGGCGGGTTCCTGGCGTTGCTGGTGGGCGCCCTGGCGATTCGGCGTACCGGCATTTACTTTGTGATGCTAACCCTGGCGTTCAGCCAGATGGCTTACTTCGTGGCCTACACCTTGAGCGACTGGACCGGCGGCGACAACGGCTTGCTCAGCGTGCCGCGCCCGGAGATTCGGGTAGGCGACAACGTGCTGCTGTCCCTGGCCGATGCCCGTGCGTTCTACGGGTTTGTCGCGGTGCTGTTCCTGCTGATATTTATCGGTGCGCGCCGGGTCATCGCTTCGCCATTCGGCAGCACGTTGATGGCGATCCGTGAAAACGAAACCCGCGCCTCGGCCATCGGCTACGACACGCGGCACTTCAAGATCCTGGTGTTCGTGCTGTCCGGCGCGGTCACCGGCATCGCCGGCGCGCTGTACGCCATGCTGCTGCACTTTGTGCCGCTGTCGAATATCGACCTGGCGATGTCCGAGAACATCCTGATCATGACCATCGTCGGCGGCACCGGCTCGTTGTTCGGTTCGCTGCTAGGTGCCGGCTCCATCGTGTTGTTGGGGGATTTTTTGTCCGACCTGTGGCCACGCTGGCTGATGCTGCTGGGGGCGATCCTGATCCTGGTGGTGATCTTCATGCGCGGCGGTTTGTGGGGCGGCCTGGCCGGGCTGTTCGAACGGGTGCGCGGCATTCGCAAAACCGCTGCCGTCATCAAGGAGGAAGGGCTATGAGTATCTTGCTGGAAACCCAAGATTTGGAACTGGCCTACGGCGCGTTCCGAGCGGTGAACGGCGTGAACCTCAAGGTCGAGGCCGGCACCATCCACACCATCATCGGCCCCAACGGCGCCGGCAAAACCAGCCTGTTCCACTGCCTGACCGGCGAACGCCAGGCCACGGCCGGGGCGATTCATTTCAACGGCCAGAACCTGATGCGCAAACCGGCCCACGGCCGTGTGGGCCTGGGCATGGCGCGCTCGTTCCAACTCACCAGCCTGTTCCAGAACCTTAGCGTGCGCGAAAACCTGCGCCTGGCCGCCCAGGGCCGCGACGGTGCGCGCGCGCTGAATTTCTGGCGCCGGGTGGACAGCCAACGCGAACATCTAGAGATGGCCGATCAGGTGCTGGAACGCCTGCAACTGACCGCCCGTGCCGAGACCCTGGCCGGCGAGTTGTCCCACGGCCAACAACGGGTATTGGAGGTGGGCATGTCGATCTGCTCCAAACCCAAACTGTTGATGCTCGATGAGCCCACCTCGGGCATGGGCATCGACGACATCCCGATCATGACCCAGTTGATCAGCGACCTTGGCCGTGACCACACGGTGCTGTTGATCGAACACAACATGAGCATTGTCATGTCCATCAGCCAACGCATCACCGTGATGAGCCACGGGCAGATCCTAGTGGAAGGCACACCGGAATTCGTGCGCGCCGATGAACGTGTGCGTACGGCTTACCTGGGGGAGGCTGCCTGATGCTGACTGTCGAGAATATCCATTCCTACTATGACAAAAGCCACGTCCTCGAAGGCGTGTCGTTGACCGTCAACCCCGGCGAGCTGGTGACCCTGCTGGGCCGCAACGGTGCGGGCAAGACCACCACGCTGCGCAGCATCCTCGGCATCATTTGCCCGCGCCAGGGCCAGATCCACTTCAACGGCCAGGCGCTGGTGGGGCAGAAAATCTTTGAAATCGCGCGCCAGGGCCTGGCGCTGGTGCCGGAGAACCGTGGGATTTTCCGCCTGCTCAGCGTCGAAGAAAATTTGCGCATCGCTGTGCGCAAGAGCAGTCGCTGGCAGTTGGATGACGTGTACACCATGTTCCCGCGCCTCAAGGAGCGCCGCAAAAACGCCGGCCACGCGTTGTCCGGCGGCGAGCAGCAGATGCTCGCCATCGCCCGCGCCCTGCTTAACGCCCCCAAGCTGCTGATCCTCGACGAGCCCACCGAAGGCTTGGCCCCGGTGATTGTCGACGAGTTGGTAAAGATCCTGCGCAAGGTCAAGGACGACGGCCTGCCGGTACTGCTGGTGGAACAGAACCTGATGGTCTGCGACAAGCTCGCCGACCGCCATTACGTGCTCGAACAGGGGCGCGTGGTGTACGAGGGCAGCGCCGCAGCGTTCCGCGCCGACCCGAGCATCAAAAACCGCTATTTGGCCCTGAGCGCCTGACCGGAGAGTGCCCATGAACAGCTTTGCACAACCGCTCCAGAACAATGCCCCGCTGATCGATCGCGACCGCTTGTGGCAGTCGCTGATGGACCTGGCTCGCCTCGGCGCCACCGCCAAAGGCGGCGTGTGCCGCCTGGCCCTTACCGACCTCGACCGCCAGGCCCGCGACCTGTTCGTGCAGTGGTGCGAAGACGCCGGGTGCAGCGTGACCGTCGACGGTATCGGCAACATTTTCGCCCGCCGCCCCGGTCGCAATCCGGACCTGGCGCCGGTAATGACCGGCAGCCATATCGACACCCAGCCCACCGGCGGCAAGTTCGATGGCTGCTACGGCGTAATGGCCGGTCTGGAAGTGATCCGCACCCTCAATGATTTGAAGATTGAAACCCAAGCACCGATTGAAGTGGTGGTGTGGACCAACGAAGAAGGTTCGCGCTTTGCGCCGTGCATGATGGGCTCCGGGGTGTTCGCCGGGAAATTCGACTTGCAGGACACCCTGCACAAACAGGACGAACAGGGCCTGTCGTTGGGCGCCGAGTTGCAACGCATCGGCTATGCAGGTTCTCGCGCCGTCACCGGCCACGCGGTGGGGGCGTATTTCGAGGCGCATATCGAACAAGGCCCGGTGCTGGAAGACCGCGCCACTACCATCGGCGTGGTGATGGGTTGCCTGGGCCAGAAGTGGTTCGACCTGACCCTGACCGGTGTCGAGGCCCACGCCGGTCCGACGCCGATGCACTTGCGCAAGGACGCCCTGGTGGGCGCCGCCGAAGTGGTCAGCGCGGTCAACCGCATCGCCCATCAACACCAGCCGCACGCCTGCGGCACGGTAGGTTGCCTGAGCCTGCATCCGGGTTCGCGCAACGTGATCCCCGGCCAGGTGCATATGACCCTCGACCTGCGCCACCTGCACGCCGACAAGCTGCAAGCCATGGTCGAACAAGTGCGCAGCGTGATCGACGCCACCGCCGCCCGCCACGGGCTCAGCGTTGAACTGACACCCACCGCCGACTTCCCGCCGCTGGACTTCGACCCGGCCTGCGTCAATGCCGTACGTGACGGCGCACAGGCGCTGGGCTTGAGCCATATGGACATCGTCAGCGGCGCCGGGCACGACGCGATCTTTGTCGCCGAACTGGGCCCGGCCGGCATGATCTTCGTGCCGTGCGAAGGCGGTATCAGCCACAACGAAATCGAAAACGCCGCCCCGGACGACCTGGCGGCAGGCTGCGCGGTGTTGCTGCGCGCCATGCTCAACGCCGCCCAGGAGAGCCGCCATGAGTGAGATCGGCCAGCTGACAGCGGTTCAGCTACTGCAGCAGTTCCGCGACAAAACCCTGTCGCCGGTGGAGGCCACCGAAGACGCGCTGCTGCGCATCGAACGTTACAACCCGGTGGTGAATGCGTACTGCCATGTGGACCCCGAAGGCGCGCTCAATGCCGCGCGGGCCTCGGAGCAACGTTGGTTGAAGGGTGAACCGTGCGGCGCGCTGGATGGCGTACCGGCGTCGATCAAAGACCTCACGCTGACCGTCGGCATGCCGACGCGCAAGGGTTCACGCACCACCTGCGCCGACGGCCCATGGGATGTCGATGCGCCCTTTTCGGCATTCATGCGCAACGCCGGCGCGGTGCTGCTGGGCAAGACCACCACCCCGGAATTCGGCTGGAAAGGCGTCACCGACAACCCGCTATACGGCATTACCCGCAACCCGTGGGACACCCGCACCACCGCCGGCGGCTCGTCCGGCGGCGCCGGCGCGGCGGCGGCATTGAACCTCGGTGTGCTGCATCAGGGCAGCGACGCGGGCGGCTCGATTCGCATTCCCTGCGCGTTTACCGGCACCTTCGGCATCAAGCCGACCTTCGGCTATGTGCCGCAATGGCCGGCGAGTTCCATGACCATCCTGTCGCACCTGGGGCCGATGACCCGCACCGTCGAAGACAGCGTGCTGATGTTGCAAGCCGTCGCACGGCCGGATGCGCGGGATGGTTTGATCGGCGCGCCACGCAGCACGCCGTGGTTATCCGACCACTTGGACTTGAAGGGTCTGCGTATCGCTTACAGCCCCAACTTCGGTTACGTCGACGTGGATCCGCAGGTGGCCCAGGTGGTCGCACGGGCGGTTGAGGGCCTGGTGCAGTTGGGCGCCCATGTCGAGCAGATCGACCCCGGCTTCAGCGACCCGCTGGACCTGTTCAGCACCCTGTGGGCGGCCGGCGCCGCGCGCTTGACCGGTTCGATGAGCGAGGCACAAAAACACCTGCTGGACCCTGGCCTGCTGCACATCGCGCAACGCGGCGAACGCTTGAGCCTGAATGATTTCAACACCGCCCTGGAAGCGCGCGCAGCGTTGGTGGCACGTATGGCGGCGTTCCATGAGCATTACGACGTGCTGGTCTCGCCGATGCTGCCGATCACCGCATTTGCCGCCGGGCACAACGTACCGCCAGGCTCGGGGCTGGACGAATGGACGCAATGGACGCCGTTTACCTACCCCTTCAACCTCACCCAGCAACCGGCGGCATCGGTACCCTGTGGCTTGGCCAATGGCTTGCCGGTGGGGTTGCATGTGGTGGCGGCGCGATTTGCCGATGAGAAGGTGTTGCGGGTGTGTCGGGCCTATGCCGACGCGTTTCCTACCCAGCACTTGCGGGCGCCGAAGGACTCGACACCGTAGAACAAAATGTGGGTTGGGCTTATCCCTTCCCACATTTTCTGATCGCATTTCAATTCCCTGCCTCTACAATGCCCCATTCATTCGCGGGGGCTTCATGGACATCGAACTGGCACGCACCTTCCTCGAAATCACACGCTGCGGCAGCCTGGCCGCGGCGGCAGAGAAACTGCACGTTACCCAGACCGCCATCACCGCCCGCGTGAAAAACCTGGAGAACCAGCTGGGCTGCACGCTGTTCGTGCGCAACCGGGCCGGGGCACGACTGACCGCCGATGGCGAGGCGTTTGTGGTGTACGCCAATCAATTGCTGCAAACCTGGGAAGCCGCGCGCCGCGACCTGCCGTTGCCCGATGGCTATCGCAATGTGCTGCATATCGGCGGCGAGGTGAGCCTGTGCAACCCGCTGATGCTCGGCTGGGCCCAAGCCCTGCGCGAACACATCCCCGGTCATGCCCTGCGTACGGAAATCCGCGAGGGCGACTATCTGTTGCGTCAACTGGAATTGGGCGTGCTCGACGCCGCGCTGGTGTTCCAGCCGCACTACTGGCCGGGGTTGCAGGTGGAGCAGGTGTTGGAGGAAAAACTGATCCTGGTGCAATTGGCGAGCAAGCCCGAGCCCTACGTCTATATCGATTGGGGCCCGGGGTTTCGCCAGCAGCATGACGCCGCCCTGCCCGACCGGGCCCGCGCCGCCGTGAGTTTCAACCTCGGCCCGCTGGCACTGCAATACATCCTGGAGAACGGCGGCGCCGGGTACTTCCGCACGCGAGTGGTGCAAAGCTACCTGGACAGCGGCGTGATGCGGCGCGTAGCCAAAGCGCCCGAATTCAGCTTTCCGACGTACCTGGTGTACGCACGGGCGCGGGATTCGGCGGTGTTGCAGCAGGCGCTGGAACTGTTGCGCGGGGTGGTCAAGGCCGAAGGGGATTGGTCACAGCGCTGGGATCCATTGAGTTAAGCCATCAGCCATTGCCGCAAAAAAGGGGGCAGCCTGTGCAGGCTGCCCCCTTTTTCACTGACGCGTCACGATCAATGCACGATGGTCTGGGTGCAGATATGCCCCAGGCTGACGTACTGCACATTGTCACCACCGACGCCTACCCCCGGAAACTCAGCCAGCTCGATGCGCCAGCCGCCCTGGTTGTAGGTGGTGTCCCACTTGTACGGCACACCGGTGCTGCTGTCGTTGATGACCGTATGGTAATCGCCGAAGCAGCTGCCGATATTTGCCGTGGCCGAGGTCGCACCTGCGCTGTTGGTGGTGGCCGGATAGTCGACCCAGCGGTAGTCGAAGTCGATGAAGTGGTTGTCCACGCGCAGCACCGGCGTGACACCCAGCAACGGCGCTCCGGTGGAGTCGGACCATTGCGTGCTCCAGTTCAAAACCCGCGCGGTTTGCGTGGCCAGTGGCATTTCCGATACCGGCACACGAACGATGTTGTCACCCTTCACATCGTGGTTATTGAGGCGCGGCGTGGAGCCCAGGCTCAGCTGGTACTGCTTGGTCGCATCCTGCGCCACGTTCGGGTTGGCCCGTACGCGCACTTTGACCGTGGTGCCCGGCGCTACGCTGGGGTAGGTCGACGTCGAACCGGCCGGCACCGTGACCCAATTGACCCCGTCGAAACGGTCGAAGATCCACTGGTTGCGACTGCCGGTTTCATCACCGGCCAGGTACATACTCACGCTCTGGCCGCGCACGGCCTTGAAGTCGAAGTAATCGACATCGTTGGCGTTGTCGAGGTTACCGCTGACTTTGTTCATCGAGTCCGGCAGCACGAAGGCGGTTTGCGGCGTGTCGTTGGGTTCGTAGGCATCGATATTGGTGTCTACGGCAACGCCAAAGCTGAACTGCCCGTTGCTGGCGGCGTTGGCCACCATGTACCAGTAATAATCCCCCGCCGGCAGCACGCCATTGAGGTATTCATCGGCGTTGCCGGCGGCATCCGAAGAGCCGACCAGGCTCAGGTTGCCCTGGCCGTCGTCGAGGAACAGGTTCAGCGACATGTCGGTGCCGGCGCTCTGGTTGACCAGTTGCACTTGGATGCGCGCATTCTGCGGCAGGTTGAAGTGGTAGGCGAACTCGTTGCCGGTCTGCACCCCGTCCACGCTGTAGAGCGTGTTGATATCCAGCGTGGGGAACAACGGCTCGAACGCAGCAATGGCAGCGGCGCTCAATTGGGCCTGCGCCGGTTTTTTCAGTTCACCGACCACGGTGTCGAACGGTGCGGTTTTCACCGCCTGGGTCAGCGCCTTGGACTGGCCGGTCTTGGCGGCCTTGAGTTTTTGCTTGAGCGAGGCCGAAACCTTCGCCCCATCCAACTTGCCGCCGGGCTTGAGCGCCTTGTCGACCGCCTGCCGGACGGCCTGGGCACTGAGTTTCTGAGGGGTTTGCTCCGCCAGCGCAAAGGCCGAAACAAAGCAGGAGGCAGCCATGGCCGCGCCGAGCATAAAGGCTTTTTTCGATTTCATTTTTTATCCATCCATAGTTAAAAACTGAAGGTCAGGTGACATCCGGTCACCTGGGATGGACTGTAGGACTTTACTGTATAGATGTACAGTGTTTTTTGAAAAAAATGTGGGAGACTTCAGATTTCAATGCCGCCCCATCTACGCCAGACAGCCCCGATGATCAATGCGAGAGCCCAAATGTGACACAGGCGATAGGGCCATAGAGCCCAGCGTTTGAGAGCTAACGGAACGCAGCCCAACTCAGCCTCGGTCACAAGTCCTTCTTTCACATGGCACTTTGGCATTGAGAGGATATCGATCATCAAACCCATGCGATGAAATCTGGCGAGTCTCTGGTTACGCCCCCATTTACGTTTGTGTTCAAGAACCATTTTGTTCTTACTGAAATAACTCTCCAGCTCTTCCAGCTTTCTATGTTCGGCAAATAACATCAGTCCTAAGATGACGAAAGTAAAAACTATCAATAGAGTGATGTAGACGAGAAAAAAATCCACAGTCAAATCCACTCTGGCCACCCATGAAACCAGATATACCAAACGCAGGATGCGACAAACCAAACGCAAGCAACACGATAAGGCCACAACGCCCATCGTTTAAGCGCTAAAGGAACAGATGCCAGTTCCGCCTCAGTCACAAGACCGGCTTTCAGAAAAGCGTTGGGCGTTGACAGAATATCGATCATCAACCCCATGCGATGAAAACGGTCAATTCGCTGTTTTCTTTTCCAAAAACGTTTATGTCTACAAACTTTCTCGTTTTCACTGAAATAACTTTCCAGTTCGTCGAGTTTTGTATATTCGGCATAAAGCATCAGTCCCAAAATAACAAGCATCCCACCAAACCACACGATGGTGTAAGCAAGAAAAAGATCCATGGCTATGCGCCCTCTGGCTGGAATATCAAATCACCATTAACTTCCAGGATCTGCCCACCCAGAAACGCCCCGCCATCGCCGAACAAATTACCGCCCTCATATCCACCCGCAGCACCTCCGATAACACTACAGATCAGTTCACCACGCCCTTTAGCCGCAATATCTAAAAAGATGTTGCATGCACACCGACTTAATTTAGCGCCATTTCGACGCCGCACCATCTACGCCAAACGGACCAAGCGACGGTGCCGATAACCCAAATGAGGCCAAGGTAATAGGGCCACAACACCCAACGCTTGAGCGCTAACGGCACAGACACCAGTTCGGCTTCGGTCACGACACCTGCTTTCACATAGCGTGCTGAGTCAGACAGTAAATCAAACATCAACAACATGCGGTATTGCCTGTCGATCCAATGATTTTTTCTCCAGAATCGCTTATTGGCGCGGACCCTTTCGTTATGAGTGAAATAACTTTCCACTTCGTCGAGTTTTGTATATTCGGCAAACAGCGCCAGTCCCAAAACAACAAACGCCCCAACAAAATGCACAATGGTGAAGGCAAGAAAAAACGACACGCTTAAGCCCCCTCTGGCTCGAAGATCAAATCACCGTTAACCTCCAGGATCTTTCCACTCAGTAATGCAAGCCTACCGCCTGCCCACCCGCAGCGCCGCCAATATCTGCGCACGCCAGCACCCCTTGTCCCCTCATCGAAGCGCCCAAATGTGGATGTACAGTATTTTTTGAAAGTTATGTAAGACATTTCAGATTTCGATATCGTACCAACTGCGCCAGACAGCTCCAACGAGCAATGCAAGAGCCCAAATGTGGCACAAGCGATAGGGCCATAGAGCCCAGCGTTTGAGAGATAATGGAACGCAGGCCAACTCGGCCTCGGTCACAAGTCCTTCTTTCACATAGCACTTTGGCATTGAGAGGATATCGATCATCAAACCCATGCGATGAAATCTGGCGAGTCTCTGGTTACGCCCCATTTACGTTTGTGCTCAAGAACCATTTTGTTCTTACTGAAATAACTCTCCAGCTCTTCCAGCTTTCTATGTTCGGCAAATAACATCAGTCCTAACATGACGAAAGTAAAAACTATCAACAGAGTGATGTAGACAAGAAAAAATCCACAGTCAAATCCACTCTGACCACCCATGAAACCAGATATACCAAACGCAGGATGCGACAAACCAAACGCAAGCAACACGATAAGGCCACAACGCCCATCGTTTAAGCGCTAAAGGAACAGATGCCAGTTCCGCCTCAGTCACAAGACCGGCTTTCAGAAAAGCCTTGGGCGTTGACAGGATGTCGATCATCAACCCCATGCGATGAAAACGGTCCATTCGCTGATTTCTTTTCCAAAAACGTTTATGTCTACAAACCTTCTCGTTTTCACTGAAATAACTTTCCAGCTCGTCGAGTTTTGTATATTCGGCATAAAGTATCAGTCCCAGAACGATAAACGTCCCAACAAACACAACAATGGTGTAGACAAGAAAAAAATCCACAGTCAAGTCCACTCCGACCACCAATTGAACCAGACGTACCAAATGCCGGCAGTGACAATCCAAATATAAGAAACACAATATGGCCATAATGCCCATCGTTTAAGCGCTAAAGGGACAGATGCCAACTCAGCCTCAGTCACGAGGCTGGCTTTCAGGAAAGCCTTAGGCGTTGACAGAATATCGATCATCAACCCCATGCGATGAAAACGGTCAATTCGCTGATTTCTTTTCCAAAAACGTTTATATCTAAGGACCTTCTCGTTTTCGCTGAAGTAACTTTCCAGCTCGTCGAGTTTTGTATATTCGACAAAAAGCATCAGTCCCAAGAGGACTAATACTCCAATAAAATTCACTACAGTGAAGGCGACAAAAAACGACATGGTTAAACCCCCTCTGGCTCGAATATCAGGCTCCCGTTGACCTCCAGTATCTTTCCCCCCAGAAACGCTCCGCTATCGCCAAGTATATTGCCGCCCTCATAACCACCCGCAGCACCTCCGATAACACTACAGATGAGTTCACCACGTCCTTTAGCCGCAATACCTAAAAAGATGTTGCATGCACGCCGACTTAATTTAGCGCCGAAACTTGCAGCTCCAGCCGCCCCCGACACCGCCCCCACCAACCTCCCCGTCTCCACATACTTCGCCTTCCTGCACTGCGCCTCTCGCCCCGTCACACACGCCTCCTTGATCTCCAACCCCGCCACGCCCACATCCAGCGCCACGCCCAGATAGGTCCCCTTGCCCAACCACTTCGACATTTGCGCGGTCTCCCGAATCCGCTGTGCATACCCGGCGATCTCACCTTTATGCAGATAGCTTTTGGTCGATATTCCCAGCACCTTTTTCAACGATTCATGCCCCTGCAGCCCTGTGCCAAAACGTGCCGCGCCTTGCAGTTGCAGGTCCAGGCGGCGGAACAGGGTCTGGCGCTGTTGGATAAAGGCATCGCGGTCCAATGCACCGTCTTTCAAGCGCTGATGCAACTGCTCGATTTCTTCCAAGGTCTGCGCCACGTCATTAAGATGCCGCGCCCAGGCCGCTGTGGCGCTGCCGATGCCTATGGAGCTGTATGCCATAAAGCTTTGTAACAAGTCATAGTTGCCGATCAAGGCCTTGCCGGTGGATGAGTTCATGTCCAGGTTGCGTCGCACTACTTCGGCATGCCGCATCAACCAGGCTTCCTCGCCGGAACAACTCACGCTGTGGGGATCGGGAATAATCACCAACTGCCCCGGCGTGACCAGGCCGGGGCGCAGGTGTCGGTTCAACACATCAAAATGTTCGGAACGTTGTCGGGTCGGGGCGCTGCCCATCAGGCGGGATTTCAAGCTGTGGTAGTCCGTGGTGCGGTCGTTGATATAGCTCTGCGCCATGCCCTACATCCGGGATGCAAAGAAGATGGCGTGGAAATATAAGCAAGCGCCTACGCCCCGGACACAAGCGCAGGTGGGGTAAAGCGCATTTGGGAAGTTGCCTACTGGGTGAGGAAATAGCGCCTACGGAAACGCCCCTAATAGCCAGTCATCTCCAAGTAACCCACCCCACCGTCAAAGCGCACCGGGCCTTCCCAGTACGGAATACTCAGGTTCATCCAGGCGTTCGGGTTAAGCGCCTCGGTGGTGATGTCCAGCTGTTTGCTGGGGATCTTCAGCGACCAGCGCGTCGGTATCTGGCGCCCATCGATGGCGGTAGTGTCCAACGGCGTCAGTTGGATATCGCCATTGTGCAGGGTCTGGGTATGGCCTTCGCGGTCGATCCAGGTGCCGGTCAGGTAGGGCGCACCGTCGGTTTGCCGCACCCGGAACAGCATCAGTTGTGCGCCGCGATCCAGGTGCAGGGAGAACCAGTCCCAGCCGCTCTGGCTGGCGCTCAGCGGTTGGCTGCTCCATTCGCGGTCGAGCCAGGCGGGGCCGCTGACCTGATAGGTCTTGCCATCAATGCTTACGCTGCCCTCGGCGCTAAAAAATGGCTGGCTGTAGTAATACGACGCCTGGCCCTGATCGGATTTGCGGCTGTAGCCGTTGTCGCCCTGTAACACCAGCGGGCGCTGGGAGGTCAGGCGCAGGTCGTAGGCAAATTGCGCGCCGTGGGCCTTGAGTTGCATGTCGGTCAATGCGCGGGTGGCACCGGGGCGGCTGGCGAAATTCCAGTCATCGATCCAGGCATTGAACGGCGCCGCTTGCGCCCCGGCCTGGCCCACGCCGCCACGGGCAAAGCGTTCGGCGGCGTAGTGGCGGGTGGCGGATGTGACGGCTGCATGTCCGAGCCACAGGGTGGAGTCGTGCCAGCCCGGTCGGGCGGGCCCGGCCTTCAGGGCGTTGCGAAACAATGTCCACTGCACACCGAACTGATTGCCCTGGGCATCCTTGAGATTGGCGGTGACGTACCACCATTCGATGCGATACCCCGCGTGGGGGCCATGGTCTTCGGGAAAGCTGAAGACTTTACCGGGCACCACTTGGGCAAAGTCCGCCGCATCGCTGCCAAGGCCGGCGAAGCTTTCCGCGGGCGCAGGGGCTTTATCGCAGGCCGCCAGCAGCCACAGCACAGCCCAACACAACGACCTAACCTTCATGGGCAAATGTCCTCAACAAGTCCGCCGGACGGCTGCGATACAACTGCCACAGCGGCCAGGCCGAAGCCAGCAACGTGGCCAGCAGTGCCAAGCCCAGCAATTGCGCCAATTGCCATGGGAACACCTGCAACGGCAGGCGCCAGCCGAACGCCTGCACATTGATCACCGCGTCCAGGCACCACGCCAACAGCAGCCCCAGCGGCAGCGCCAGGCACAAGGTGAGCACCGCCAGCAGCCAGGTCTGGCCGAGGTTGAGCAGCATCAATTGTCGCCGCGTCACCCCCAGCGCCCACAACGGTGCGAGTTGACCGAGGCGGCTCTGGCTCTGGGTCAGCAAGCTGATGAACAACGCCACGCCCGCCACGCCAAGGGTCAGGCTATTGAGCGCGGCGGTGGCGGCGAAGGTGCGCTCGAACACCTGGCTCGACCAGCCCTTGAGTTGCTGCTGATCGATGATGCGGCTGTCCTCCAGGGCAAACACCCGTTGCAGGTCACGGATCAGCGCCGGCACATCGGACGGCGCGACCCGCAGGTTGAAACGCGACGGCGACAGGCCCGGCCAGTGGCTGAGCAAGTGGGTGGCATTGATCAGCAGATGGCCCTTGGGGTTGCCGTAGTCGGCGTAGATGCCCACCACCTTCGGCGTCCACGGCCCCTGCGGCGTTGACAGGTTCAGCGTGTCGCCCACGCTGACGGAAAGGCGGCGCGCCAGTTGCTCGCTGAGCATCACGCTGTCGCCGTCACGCAATTGGTCCCAAGGCGCGCGCGCCGCTTCCAGCAACGGCCAGTGCTGCCGATAGGTGGGATCGTCGACCACCCCTGACAGGTCCGCCGGCCAGCCTTGCACCTGCACCGCCACCTGCCAGGTGGGCAGTACCGCACGCACCCGTGGTTGCTGCGCCAGCCAGGTGCCCAGTTGCTCGGCCTGGGCCGGGCTTTGGGGGTTGAGGTACAGCTCGGCGGTCAGGCGTTGTTCCAGCCAATGATTGAATGTATGGCGAAAGCCCGAGGTCATGGAACCGGCACCGATATTGGCGGCCAGCGCCAACAGCACCGCCATCAGCGCCAAGCTCAGGGCCGGCAGTTGCTGACGGCAATCGGCGAGAAACCATTGGCCGAGCACCGAGCGACTGCGGCCCAGCACTGCTTTGAGCAAGCCGTTAAGCAACACCGGCAAACCCAGGGCGGCGCCCAGCAGCAACGCGGCCATCAACACAAAGCCGGCGGCCAGGCTATCGCCGCGCCACAGCGCCAACAGGGCCACCAGCAGCGCGAAGGCGGCCACATAGCCTTGACGCCGCAACCAGCGCCCGTGGGCCTCGTGCCAGGCCTGGGCATTGGCCAACGCCAGCAACGGCAGGCGCGCCGCACGCCATAGGCTACTGGCACCGGCGAGCAAGGCGCCGAGCAGGCTAACGCCCAAACCGGCCAGCCACCAGCCTGGGTTCAGGCTCAATTGCCCCGGCACTTCGGCGCCATACAGACCGCGCAGGCTGGCGGCCACATCCGGCAGCAACAGGCTGGCCAGCAGGTAACCGCTGGCCACGCCGAGCACGCCGCCGAGCAACGCCAATGCACCCAACTCCACCCCTAAGCCGACGATCAGGCAACGCGCGCTGACGCCGCAGGCACGCAAGGTGCGCAGTAACCCACGCCGCTGCTCCAGGGCCAGGCCGATGGCGGCATGCACGATAAACAGCCCGACTACGAAGGACAAAAAGCCCAGTGCGTCGAGGTTCAGGTGAAAACTGTCGGTCAGCCGCGCGAGGTTGTTGTCCTCGCCCTGCTTGAGTTGGAGCCCGGCGGGCGGCGTGGGGCGGTCGGCGGCGAAAGCGTTGTCCAGCAACAGGCGTGACAAGCGCTCGTGCATCCCCAGCAACGGCTGGGCGAAAGCGATATCCGTGAGCAACAGCCCAGGTGCCATGTCCGCTTGGGCCTGCAACGGCGGCAGGCGCTGCCCGTTCAGCGTCAAGGGTTGCTCGCCCGCTTGCAGCCCGAGGGCCTGCAAGGTTTGCGGGGCCACCCAGGTGCGGCCCGGCGGCGCGAAGAACGCCAGCATCTGCGCCTGGCTCAAGCGCTGCCCCGCCACCGCGCCACTGCCCGGCAGCGACAGCGGATCGATGCCCATCAATTGCAGGCGCAGGTCTGCATGCCCTTGAAGTTGCACCCTGCCCTGCACCACCGGCGACACCGGCCACCCGGCACGGCGCAACTGGGCAAACAGTGCCTGGGGAAAACTGGCGCCGTCCGGCATCGCGAGGCTGGCCTGGGGTTCGCCGCCGATCAATTGGCTGGCGCGGGCGTAGCTGTCGCGCGCCTGGCTGTTGAGGGCTTGCACCCCGGTCAATAACGCGGTGGCCAGCCACAGGCCGGTGAGCATGCTGAAAAACTGCACGGGATGGCGTCGCCAATGGCTGAGCAAGGCGCGCAACGTCCAATAGAACACCGCCATCTCAGACTGCTCCCGCCGCTACGACCTGGCCGCGATGCAGCACTACCTGGCGATCCAGTCGTGCAGCGAGGCGTGGGCTGTGGGTGACCATCAACAGGCTGGTGGGGCTGTCGCGCAACAGGTCGAGCATCAGTTGCAGCACCTCGTCGCTGGTGGCTTCGTCGAGGTTGCCGGTGGGCTCATCGGCCAACAACAGCCGCGGACGCGAAGCCAACGCACGCCCCACCGCGACCCGCTGCTGCTGGCCGCCCGAGAGTTGCTCCGGGTAACGCGTCAGCAAATCCCCCAGGCCCAGGCGCTCGATCAATTGCGCCTGCCAATGGGCATCGAAACGCCCCGCCAGCCGCGCCTGGAATGCCAGGTTGTCGGCCACGCGCAAACTGCCGATCAGGTTGAATTGCTGAAACACCAGGCCGATGTCCGTACGCCGCCAGTGCGCCAGTTGCGCCTCGCTCATCCGGTCCAGGCGCTGTTCGCCGATCTGGATACGGCCACTATCGACTCGATCCAACCCGGCCACCAGATGCAACAGCGTGCTCTTGCCGCTGCCCGACTCCCCCATCAACGCCAAGCTGCTGCGTGCGGCCAGGTGCAGATCGACACCGGCCAGCACCGTCAACGGGCCCTGAGGAGTGACATAGCTTTTAAACACGCCTTGCACCTGCAACATGGGAGCACTCGTTTGATGGGTGGCCATCGAGGATAACGGCTGCGGTCCGAGCCCACGCAAATTTTTCACATGGATTTCACCGGACGGCCACCCGTCACTCTTTAAATTGCCGGCCAAGCGTCATCCGTCGGCAACTTGTTAGTTGCTACGCCTGGCAACTTTTAAACGCTCCATGTTCAGCGAAAAGACAGCCGCTCTGTGACAGCTTCTGGCTCCACTCAAGGCACTCGCCAACATGTCGCGCCCAATAAATAAAACGCTGGCGACAGCGCCCAAGGTGAATGAAGTGGTTGACCTGACCCTGACCAAACCACGCGCACGCCGATACTTTCTCAAGCGCTTGTCAGCGCTCTGGCTGGGCATTACGGTAGTTGCCTTGCTGGTGACTGCTTTCATGAACTGGCCCTTATCGCCACGGGACTTGGGAGTCGGCAATCG
Source organism: Pseudomonas sp. S5F11 (assembly GCF_019641515.1). Classification (NCBI taxonomy): domain Bacteria; kingdom Pseudomonadati; phylum Pseudomonadota; class Gammaproteobacteria; order Pseudomonadales; family Pseudomonadaceae; genus Pseudomonas; species Pseudomonas sp. S5F11. Next base: position 5,825,147 of record NZ_JAIFJZ010000001.1, on the reverse strand, counting down.
CCTGCTGAGTTCATCGGTGTTGCCGCTCTGGCGCGATGGCGATCTGATTGTGCTGGTGCGCCACGAAGAGCGTTGCGACCGTTCGAGCAACCCGTGCCTGGGCCCCGTCGAAGGCCTGACGATTGAAGGCAGCCAACGCGCCGAACAACTCGGCAAAGCCTTTAAATCCTTGGGCATGGAAGGCAGCGACGTGCTCGCCAGCCCGACCATTCGCACCGCCCAGACCTCCCGCTTCATGTTCGACAAGACCGATGTCACCGCCAGCCAGCAAGCCGTCTGCGGCGCGGCCATGGGCGAGGAATTGCTCAGCCATAAACAGCCCGGGCGCAACCTGGTGTTCGTCACGCACAGCGGCTGCATCGCCGACTTTGAAACCCATCTGGGCTACCCCCGTGCGCGGTTTCCCGAGTACGGCAGTGCACTGTTCGTGCAAGTTCTGCCCAACGGTAAGTTCAAAACCCTGGGCATTGTTAATAACCCCGATTGGCCCGCTGCCCTCAAGCAACTTTAAGCACAGTACAACGACCGCCACAGCGTGTTCAGCAAAAAGACAGCCCTGTTCTGGCATGTTGAATTGCGTCTTTAAATCAGGACGCCATGACTCTTTCTCGCCACTTAGTGAACGCTTTGGTTCTTCCGCTATGACTTTATTAGTTCAAACGGTCTCCATAAAACGTCAAGGAGCGACGTTGCCATGCCCCGCATAAAACCGTTGCACCTGCTGTTATTGGCCTTCGCAGGGTTTTATCTGCTGCCCTTGGGCCTGCACGGTTTGTGGACGCCGGATGAAACCCGCTACGCCCAGGTCAGCCAGCAAATGCTGCTCAGCGGCAACTGGGTGGCACCGCACTTTATGGGCATGCGCTATTTCGAAAAACCCGCCGGAGGCTATTGGCTGATCGCCCTGGGCCAAGCCGTGTTTGGCCAGAACCTGTTCGGCGTGCGCATCGCCTCGGCCCTGACCAGCGGCCTGAGTGTGTTGCTGGCCTATCTGCTCGCCCGCCGCCTGTGGAATGACCCGCGCAAAAGCTTCGCCTGTGCCCTGCTCTACCTGAGCTTCGGCTTGATCGCCGGCCAAGCCGGGTATTCCAACCTCGACCCGCTTTTCACGCTGTGGGTCAACCTGAGTCTGGTCGCGTTGTGGTTTGCCCTCGACAGTCAAACACTGCCTGGCCGACTGAGCGCCTGGGCCATCGTGGGGCTTGCCTGCGCCATGGGCTTTATGACCAAGGGCTTTCTGGCCTGGACGCTGCCGGTGTTGATCGCCGTGCCCTATATGCTCTGGCAACGGCGCCTGGGGGAATTACTGCGCTACGGCCCACTGGCGGTACTGGTGGCGGCGCTGGTGTGCCTGCCGTGGGTGTGGGCGATTCATGTGCAGGAACCGGATTTCTGGCGCTTCTTTTTCTGGAACGAACATATTCGCCGCTTCAGCGCCGCGGATGCGCAGCATGTGCGGCCGTGGTGGTTTTTCCTGCCGATCATGGCTGTGGCGTGCCTGCCCTGGGCGGGGCTGTTACCCAACACCCTGCGCAAGACCTGGCAGGAAAAAAACCAGGCCCCCATTCGCTTCCTGGCCCTGTGGCTACTGCTGCCGCTGGGATTTTTCAGCCTCAGCAACGGCAAGCTGCCGACCTATATCATGCCGTGCCTGCTGCCGCTCGCCCTGCTCATGGGGCACACCTTGACCGACCTGATCAGCCAAGGCAAAGCCCGGTCGATCTGCCTTAACGGCCTGCTTAATTTCGCCATTGGCATGGCGGCGATGATCGGCCTGATTTACCTGCAAATCGCCCGACCGCTATACGGCAATAGCCATGCCGAGATGTTCAGCCTGTCCCTGACCTTTATCGTGCTGTTGGTGTGGATTCTGACCAACCTGCTGCAAGCCTTCCGCCCGTTGACGCTGTGGGCCATGCCGACCCTGGGCATCGGCCTGCTGGTGGTACTGCTGCCCGCCGGCATGCCGGCGCTGATCACCGACAATGAAATGCCCGACCAATTCGTGCAAGAACACCTGGGCGAACTGCAGCAAACCAGCGCCTTGCTGAGCAACCAACTGGAAAGCGCCAGCGCCCTCGCCTGGCGCCTGCAACGCCCTGACGTGACGTTGTACAACACCGAGGGCGAATTGCGTTACGGCCTGCAATACCCCGATGCCGCGCAGCGTAAGGTGGGCGTGGCGCAGGTTCAGGACTGGCTCAAAGAGGCCCGCCGTCACGGCCCGGTCGGCGTGCTGCTGCGGGTCGGCAGCACCAGCGAAATGGCCGAGGCTGGGCAACTGCCGCTGGGTGGTAAACGCTATAACAAAGGCTATCTGGAACTGACCCTGTACCCGCAGGTGCCCTGATGCCGTTTTTTCCTCGCAGCGAACGCGGCGCCTTGCTGTTACTGCTCGGCGTCTGTGCCCTGTTGCTGTTGTGCGGGCTCGGCGCGCGTGACCTATGGGGGCCGGAAACTCGCTGGGCGAACATTGCCTTGCAGATGTTGCAGAGCGGCGATTACTTCGACCCGTACCTCAAAGGCGCGCCGTATTACGACAAACCCCTGCCCTCCTACTGGATGATCACCGGCATGGCGCACCTGATGGGCGGCCTGGGCCCGTGGTCGCTGCGCTTACCCTCGGTCATCGCCGCGTGGTTGAGCGTGTGGCTGATCTACCTGCTCGGCGAGCGCCTGTTCCGCAAAGGCACCGGTCTGATCGCGGGCTGGATGCTCGCCACCACGTTCTACTTCCTGTTCTGGGCGCGGGTGGCCACGGCGGATGTGCTGACTCTGTGCGGCGTCCTCGCCGCCGTATGGTGGTACTGGCGTGGGCCGGACGACACACGGTTGGGACGTTACACCGTGTTCTGCCTGCTGCTGGCAGCGACGTCGCTGTTCAAAGGCTTGATCGGCGTGGTGCTGCCAGGCCTGGTGTTGCTGCCGCACCTGCTCAGCAAGCAGCGCTACAGGCAGCACCTCAACCTGCGCTTGTTACTGGCCGCACTGATTGGCGGCGCGGCATATGCGGTGCCGTTCGTGTTATCTCACCTCTACGGCGCAGCGACTTACGGCGAGAGCGGCCTAGCATTGGTGTTCCGGGAAAACGTGGTGCGCTTCTTCGATCCCTTCGACCACATGGGGCCGATCTACACCTACCTGATCTACCTGCCCGCCTACACCCTGCCCTGGACGCCGTGCTGGCTGCTGGGTCTGTGGCTGGCCGTGCGGCACTGGCGCCATACGCCTGCCAATGTGCGCTGGCTGGTTTGGGGCTTGGGTCTGTTATTTGTGTTTTTCACCGCCAGCGGCAGCCGACGCAGTTACTACGTGCTGCCGCTGGTGCCATTCGCCCAGCTGTTGGCCGCTTGGTGGTTGAGCGAACGCCTGGCGAAAACGCCGGCCAGTGGGACGCGCTGGCGCAAGGGTTTCGCCATCGCCGCCGTGGTGATGCTCGGTGTGCTTGGCGTGGCCTACCCCTGGAGCAACGGCAATGGCGGCGTCACCCGCTTTGCCGAGGATGTACGCACCGAGGCGGTCAAAACCGCGCCGTGGGATCAATGGCAGATGGTCATGTTGGAAGTCGACAACAAGGTGCCCCTGTACCTGCAAAACCAAGGCAACGCGTTCTACTACGTCAGCCAGGCCCAAAACTTCCCGCGTCAAGGCGACAGCGCCGCGTTCATGGCGTGGCTGGACACCACCAGCGGCCGGCACTTCGACCCACAGCGCACGATTATCGTCACAGCGTTCTCCAAGGACGACCCGATGCCGCTGGCTTACCTCGCCGCAGACCATCAGATCATCACGACACAACCGGATAACGGCGAACGGCTGTTTCAGGTGCGCGAGGACGGCAGCAGGGCGTTCATTCCTCGCCCGCCCTGAGGTGGACGGTCGAGCTGATCTACTGTCCCTGATATCCAAACGAATGGATCGGCGCTTTTGATGCTTGAATGCTGAAACGATTAAAGCCCTGTAGGAAATTGGCTAGTAATTGGCGAGGACAACGTGAACAAAGGAATCTTTTCTTTAAAATTTTTTGTATATATTTCAAATACTTAAATAAATATAAAAACCTGACCTACTAAACCCTATCCGGAAACACCCCTTAGAAGCGTCGAATTAATGACGTGGTTTTTATGGCACGTTGTGTACCTCGTTTCAGCTGGATAAGTAGGATTAGGCCCTTATGTTTCAAGCAAACTCCCCGGGCGACCATTAACGGTGCTCGACCTCGACGATCAACGGGCCATGGATGCCCAGCCCTACGCCCCTCAGAGCCCACACTTTTATGCGCAACTGGGCGAGGTGATAACCCACAGCGGGCACGCCCATTTCGCCGACCATCTGCTGCATCTGGTAAACCGATGGGTGCCTACCCAGTGGGTCGATCTCAGCCAATGGGCGTTTGACGAATTGCCCGAGCGCGTCCTCGATATCACACGGCTGGGCAGCGCCGGCCACCCGCAGGCACGGCCGCCACGCCTGCCCTCGGCGAAGGACCACCCCTTGGTGCGAGCCATGCTCGACATGCAGGACCCGCTGCTGATCCAGCTGAACCCCAGAATCAATAACCTGCACCAGTGCCATCTGGTATCGCGCCACGGCAACCAACGCTGGGTGATCTCGCTGTTCCGGCCCTACACCGAACACGGGTTTTCCCTGACGCAGTTGTCATTCCTCAAGTGCCTGTCGGATACCCTTCTACCGTTGCTCGAACACCACGCCCAACTGCTGCGTCAGGCGCCGCGCAAAACCGATCACGCGCTGCCGGAACAATCGCAGCTGCAGCAGGCGTTCTACCGGCGCTTGTCTCTAGAGAACATCAGCCTATCGGCGCGCGAGCAGGAGGTGTGCCTGGGCCTGCTGACCGGCAGTACCGTGCCGCAGTTGGCGGAAAAACTCAGTGTGAAGAACAGCACGATCGAAACCTACCTCAAACGCGCCGGCGCCAAGCTGGGCATGAGCGGCCGGCATGGTCTGGCCAAGTGGATGATAGGCGCCGGTGAGTCTGGATACGGTAAGCGTTGACGCAGTCTGCACTGGACTAATGGGGTGAGCGATCACCGCATCGCCATACTGAACGGCGAAAATTCCGCAAACCGCCAGCGCAAGGCCAATGCCGCCGGGCGCCGAACCATGTGCTCCACGGTCACTGTCCACACGCGCTGGGCGCCTTCGAACAGCGCCACTTGCGGCCCGTCCAGGATCAGCGTGGTGCGCCCGACAAGCTGCAACACATCCCCCGTGTCGAAATCGATAAACAACAGCCCTGCCACCGGGTTGGCCGCCAGGTTGCCCAAAGTGTTGAAGAACAGGTTGCCGGCGTAGTCGGGGATGGTCAGCACGTTGCCGTCGACGCGCACGAAACCGGTATTGCCGCCCCGGTGGGAAACATCCACCGCGCGCTCGCTGTCGGTGTCGACGTAACTGGCGACGAAGAAGGTGTCGGCGCTGCGAATCAGGTGCTGCGCGGCGGCGTCCAAGTGATCATAACGCTCAACCGCACTGCCCGGTTTGCGGGCGACGCCTTCGACCGGGCGCAATTGGATGTACTTGGGGCAATTACCGAAGGTGTGCACCACGTCCACCGACAATCCTTCGTGGTCAAGGGCACCGATGCGGCCGTTCATGCGATTGCGACGACGGGTATTGAGGTCGATGCCGAGTACGCCCACCGACGCGCCCTGATGCAGCCCCGCACGGGCCGGATCGCCCGCCGAGGGCAGGCTGTCGATCTGCAAGCGCTGCGGGTCGGGCGAATGCACAAAGCCCGGCGCACCTTCCACCAGGGTCGCCCAGGGAAGGCCTTGCGCATCCACCGCGCCCAGCACCAGGTACGGCAGCAAGGGGTAGAAATCCCGGTGCTGTTCGGGCAAGTGGTCGCGAATCACCTTGGGCCCGACCATCGCCATGCGCTCGGCAACGCCGGCGCTGTGCTGCATCTGCCGCTCGCCGGCATGCCAAGGGGACTGTTCGATCGGGTTCATAGGGTCACCTCCATTAGGGATAGGCGAATGCTGCGCCCCGATACGCGACGGGGGAATCACCACCTCCGGCAATCCACTGTTACGCCAACTGAAATGCCGGATGCCCGCGCAGCGCGCTCACACAGTGTTCGACAAAACTGCGCACGCGCATCGGCGCCTGCCTGCCCTCGCGGTACACCACCTGCACCGGCAGCGGTGGTCCGTCGAAGTCCGGCAGCACACGGCGCAGGGCGCCGCTGAGCAAATGCTCATGCACCGGATAACTGAGGCAGTGCAACAACCCTGCGCCCTGTACGGCGGCATTGATCGCGCCTTGCACCGTGGAACAGGCCAGACGCGCGCGGGTGCGGAACGGATCATAAGAGGCGGGGCTGGCGATCAAGCGATGCTGCTTGAGTTCATCGGGGTGGGTGGGTTCACCGTGGGCAGCCAGGTAATCGGGGCTTGCGCACAGAATGGGTCGCACCTGGCCCAAAGGACGCGCGATCAGCGCTGAGTTGGGCAATTCGCCCACCAGGATCGCCACATCCAGCCCCTCCTCGTACAGGTTAGGGTGAGGGTCCTGATAGCGCACCAGCAAGCGCATGTCGCGGTAGTGCGCCAAATAGTCGGCCAATACCGGCGCCATCACGTAGCGGCTGAACAGTAACGGCAAACACACCCGCAGGCTGCCCTGAACCTGCATCTGCAAGCCCTTGGCCGAGGCTTCGGCGGCGTCGACGGCGGCCAGCAACCGTACGCAATCGGCTAGGTAGGCAGCGCCGGCAGTGGTGAGGCTGACGCCGCGGGTGCTGCGCTGCAACAACGCCACGCGCAGGCGCGCCTCCAAACGGGCAATGGCGCGCACCAAGGTCGGGCCGGACACCCGTGCAGCGCGCGCCGCCGACGCCAGGCTCGGTTGCCCAGCCAGCGCGGCGAACAACTGCATATCGCGATAACGCTCCATCAAAGCGAGTGCCGGTCGGACGGGTTCAGCGCAGCATCCTGGCTCAGGCGCTGGCTGAGAAAGTCGACAAAGGTGTTGACCCTGGCCGGCACGCGCCCACGGTTGTGGAACACCACCTGGATCGGCAGCGGCGGCGGCTCGAAGGCGTCCAGTACAATCTCCAGCTCACCAGCCGCGACCGCCGCCGCGACCTGATACGACAGCACCCGCGTCATCCCCCAGCCTAGGCGCGCCAGATGGATCGCCGCGTTATTCGCCGAGACCACCAGGCGTGGAGTAATCGGCACCGTCAGCGAGCGACCGCCGTCGACGAATTGCCATTCGCTGACCACTTGGCTGGCGGACGAGGTGGCAATCGTAGCCTCGCGCAACTGCCCGGGATGTTCGGGCCGGCCATGCCGCTCCAGATAGCCCGGCGCAGCACACACCACGCGGCGCACTTCGCCGACTTTTAGCGCCCGCTGCCCCGGCTCATGCAGATGGCCGATACGCACGGCCACGTCGACACCTTCATCGGCCATGTTCACCACACGATCGACCAGCAGCGCGCTGATCGTCACCTGGGGGAATCGGTCGAGGTATTCGCCCAACAGCGGCGCCACATACAGCTCGCCGAACAGCACCGGGGCGGTCACCGTCAGGTGGCCCCAGGGGCTGGCGTAACTGCCCGCCGCCGCCTCCTCGGCCTCGTCCAACTCGGCGAGGATGCGTCGGCAATCTTCCAAATAACGCTGGCCGGCTTCAGTCAGGTGCAGGCTGCGGGTGGTGCGCGCCAGCAGCTGTGTGCCGAGGCGTTGTTCCATCGCGGCGATGGCACGGGTCACGCTGGGGGGCGACGTATTTAACCGCCGTGCTGCCGCAGCGAAGCCCTGCTCCTCGGCCACCGCCAGAAAAACCTGCATTTCATGAAATCGGTCCATTGACGCTCCCTAGCTCGATTGCAAACCGACGGCTGTGCGCGGCATACCGACAAAACCCGGCAGGGCTTCGATGCGCCCCAACCAGGCGCGTACCTGAGGGTAGTCGGCCAACGACACATTGCCTTCCGGCGCGTGAGCCACGTAACTGTAGAACGCCACATCGGCAATGCTCGGCTGCTCGCCCACCAAAAACGATGTCTGACTCAGTTGCTGCTCCAACAGGCTCAACAACCCATGAGCCCGGCTGATGGCCAACGGCGCATCCACATCGGCGCCAAACACCACCGCCAGCCGCGCGGTGGCAGGCCCTGCGTGCAGCGGCCCGGCGGCGGCCGACAGCCAGCGCTGGACCCGCGCCTGCCCCACCGGGTCACTCGGCAGCCATTGGCCGTTACCGTATCGGCTCGCCAGGTACACCAGGATCGCATTGGAATCGGCCAGCACCACGCCGCCGTCATCGATGGCCGGCACCTGACCGAAACTGTTGATATTGGCCAGAAACGCCGCGCTTTTATGCGCGCCTTGCTTGAGGTCGACCAGGATAAATTCACTGGGCAGCCCCAACAGCGACAACATCAGCTCGACTCGATGGGAGTGGCCGGACAACGGAAAACCGTAGAGTTTGATCGCAGGCTGAGACATGACAGGCTCCAAAAAAGTAGTGGGTAGGCAGCGCTGACCATCTTCCAGCGCTGCTGCCACCGATGGAATCACCACGGTTCACAATCGAGCATTTCATCTGGCGAAACAATGCCCATCCACATATATCCGGCAGCCAGGTGCAGCAGGCGCATCGAGGTTTCATGGAAAAAATTCAAACTATCGCCAACTGCATGGCTCAGAACTTCACGTTCAACGTTTAGCAGGAGGCGACATGCAGTATCGACAACTGGGCCATTCGGGTCTGCTGGTATCCGAAATCATCCTGGGCACCGTACCGTTTGGCGGCCGCGCCGAGTTTGAGAAATGCGGCAGCGTCGACGTGCCCCAGGCCAGGCGCATGTTCGACATCGCGTTCGACGCCGGGGTAAACATGGTCGACACCGCCGACCTCTATTCCCATGGCTTGGCCGAGGAAGTGGTCGGCAAGGCGCTTGGCGACAAGCGCAACGACATCCTGCTGGCCACCAAAGGGCGCAGCCCGGTGGACAACAACAACCCGAACAACTCCGGCTCGTCGCGCTATCACTTGATCCGAGCCTGTGAAGCCAGTTTGAAGCGCCTGGGCACCGACCATATCGACCTGTATCAGCTGCACAACTGGGACGGTATGACGCCCATCGAGGAAACCCTCGAAGCCCTGCGCTTGTTGGTGGGTTCGGGCAAGATCCGCTATTTCGGCACCAGCAATTTCACGGCCTGGCAAATGATGAAAACCCTGGGCAAAGCCGAGTTGCACGGCATGCTCAAACCCATCACGCAACAGATCTACTACACACCGGAATCCCGCGAGGCCGAGTACGAATTACTGCCGCTGGCCCTCGATCAGCACGTTGGCACCCTGGTGTGGGGACCGATGGGCGAAGGTCTGTTGACCGGCTCCACCCGCCGAGGGCAAAAGCCGCCGGCCAATACCCGCCAGGGCAGCGACTGGCCGGAACCCTACGTGCATGATCATGAGCGCGCGCTGGACATCATCGAAACCCTCGCCGCGGTAGGCGACGAGCACGGCGTCTCGGTGGCGCGTACGTGCCTGGCGTGGCTCAAGGATCGTCCGGGCATCACCTCGTTGATCGTCGGCGCGCGCACCGAGGAACACCTGCGCGATAACCTGGCGGCCACCGAGTTGAAGCTCACCGAGGCGCAATCCTCCCGCATCGAAGCCGTGACACGGCGCCAGCCGTTATACCCGTACTGGCACCGCTTCACTGCCGGGATCGATCGCTTTGATCCGGCCGAACAGCCGTTCTTGGCCGAACACCGCAAGACCCTGGACGCGCGCCAGGACAAGTAAGGCAAGGCGGCCCTCTGCGTGAGGGCCGCCTTGCAATCGCCTGCCATGCTGCCTATATTTGCGGCCTGGCGCGATCCACGCCACCTTCCGCGGAAAGGGCTGCGCCCAGGACACCGCAACACCCATCCGATTGCTACGACTCCCCACCTGACAGCGGAAAAAGGTAAGCCCAGGAGCTCGTATGTCGCCACGTCCCGTCACCTCCACCACCGATGGTCGCCTCAACCTTGAGCAGCAGCGCAAGCGCGCCAAGGAATTGCTGCCGCATCTCAAAGCCCAAGACCCCGGTGCAACCTTGTCCCAGGCCCAATGGCAGATCGCCAAGCAGTTGGGGTTCAGCAGTTGGCCCAAGCTCAAGGCCCATGTCGACGCCCTCGACTTTGCCGCGCGCCATCCCGATTTCCACGCCAGTGATGAAGCCCGCACCACCCATTGGCGCTGCGGCAGCGACATCGCCCACACCTTGCAACTGGCCGGGTTCCAGGGCCAGTTCCGCATGCTCACCGACCCGCTGTGCATGGGCCCGGTACGCGACCTGCCCGCCGAGGCGTTTCGCGCTCTACGCAGCGCCTTTATCAGCCAGGCCTTCGCCCTGGACTTGGCCACCGTGGCGCGCCGGGTCGACGATGAATACCAGCAATTGCAGGCGCTGGCCGACGACACGCCGAGTGTGTTGTGGTGCGAAGCGGACGCGTATGACCAGCTGTTCCTGATCCGTGTCCTGGCCGGCCTGGACCGTGCTCCGCGCCAATTGGAGTTGATTGAAGTGGCGCAGATTCCAGGCGTCGAACGCTTTATCGGCATCGGCCAACTGGCCCCGGACGTGCTCGCCTGGCTGTGGCCACAGCGGCGCTTGATCGGTGACGACGCGGTGCAGCTGGCCAAACAGGCCTGGTCGGCCTATTGCGATCCGTCACCGCTCAAACTGGCGCAACTGGCACACGCCCATCACCCCGCCCTGCCCTTGCTGGGCCCGGCCTTGTTGCGTCAGTTGCAAGAATTGCCTGGCGCCCAGGACGGCCTGTCGCTGACCGAGCGCCTGGCCTTGACCAGCCTCGCCGACACCGGGCCCATGCCCTTCGGGCGTGTATTCGCCGAACTGATGGCCAAGCGCGAACCACTGCCGTTTCTGGGCGACATGATGTTCCATGCGCTGCTCCGCCCGCTCATCGATGGCGCGCAACCGTTACTTACCGAAAGCGCAACACAACTGGAATGGCCCCGTCGCGTGCTGACGCTGACGCCCCTGGGCCATCAGGTGCTCAGCGGCCAAGCCTATTGGCTCGACCACGCCTCACACGAACGCTGGGTCGGCGGCACTTGCATCCGCCCCGGCGAGCCGCACTGGGTGATTGACCACGCGCTGCGGCCAGTCTGGAAGACCTAAGAAAATAGGTTTTTTTGTGGTGAGCGGGCTTGCCCCGCGCTGGGCCGCGAAGCGGCCCCCAAACCAAGCCCCTCGGTGTGCCCGATAAAAACACAGTGTCTGGAGTGGGGCTGCTTCGCAGCCCAGCGCAGGGCAAGCCTGCTCACCACAGCGTGATGAGCCAGCCTTTATGATTGGCTTAGATATCTACACATCTGCGGCGAAAACAAAACCCGAGAAAATGAGCTTTCTGTGATGAGCGGGCTTGCCCCGCGCTGGGCCGCGAAGCAGCCCCCAAACCAAGCACCTCGGTGTGCCCGATAAAAACACAGTCTCTGGAGTGGGGCTGCTTTGCAGCCCAGCGCAGGGCAAGCCTGCTCACCACAGCGCTATATCTCAGCCTTTATGATTTGCTTAGATATCTACACATCTGCAGTGAAAACAAAACCCAAGAAAATGAGGTTTCTGTGGTGAGCGGGCTTGCCCCGCGCTGGGCTGCGAAGCGGCCCCCAAACCAAGCCCCTCGGTGTGCCCGATAAAAACACAGTGTCTGGAGTGGGGCTGCTTCGCAGCCCAGCGAGGGGCAAGCCCGCTCATACATGGACGCCCCCAGTATGCCAAGCACTCAATTCGTGAAAACACAGACGGGATAAGGTTGCAGCCATACATCCGGACTTTAAGTGAGGCGGTGCCTCTGTCCCTGATGGAATTCGCTGATCGGGCTCTTATCACTACAACGCGCTCGAAGCGCTGTGAGCAGGGCAGAGTTACCCGATCCCGGTCCTACCTGTCTTGCCATCACGTCATGATCGCCTGAGCAACCTTGGAAGTACTCCTTCTAACGCATCACTTTTTCATTCCACCGGGCCGGCTACGCCACCGTTACGTCGGGGGTGTAGTCGGGTCGGAACTTGGTGCCATGGGCCAATAATGCCCAGGCTATCCGGGCCGTTTTATTAGCCTGGGCAACGACAGCAACGTTGGTGTGACGACGAGCCAATAACCCCTTCAGCCAATCCGCCGAAGGATCTGTCTTGCTCTCCACCACTCGAACCATCGAGCGTGCGCCGTGAATCAGCAAGGTGCGTAAATAACCATCGCCCCGTTTACTGATCCCCAACAACGTGGGCTTGCCTCCGCTGGAGTGTTGTCGCGGCACTAACCCCAACCATGCCGCCATTTGCCGACCGTTACTGAAGTTTTTCGCGTCACCCACTGACGCCACTAGCGCGGTTGCAGTGAGCGGGCCAACGCCTGGGATTTCTGCCAGGCGGCAGCTGCCTTCATTGCTGCGATGCCATTGTTGAATCTCTCGTTCCAACTCGACGACCTGTCGATCCAGCTCTTTGAAATGCTCCATCAAGCGCTGCATCAGTTGGCGTAACGATCCAGGAAGAGCGTTTTCATGATCTTCCAAAATATCCGGCAAACGCTCGACGATATGTCGAATGCCCTGAGGCAAGACCACGCCAAATTCTCCAAGGAGCCCACGAATCGAATTAGCTTGTGCCGTTCTGGCCTTTACAAACCCTTGCCGTGCGCAATGCACCGCCAAAATAGCTTGCTGCTCTACCGTCTTGATCGGCACAAAGCGCATGTTGGGCCGAGTAACGGCTTCACAGATCGCTTCTGCGTCAGCTACATCGTTTTTGTTCGACTTCACGTAGGGCTTCACAAATTGCGGAGCCATTAACTTGACCGTATGACCAAGTGCCTGCAGTTTTCTTGCCCAATAGTGGGCTCCGCCACATGCCTCCATGCCCACTAGGCAGGGCTCCAGGTTGGCAAAAAAAGGGACAACCTGCTCACGTTTAAGCCGCTTCCTTAGTGCTGTTTTTCCTTGTTGATCGATCGCGTGAAGTTGAAACACGGTTTTTGCCAAGTCAACCGAAACAGTCGTAAGCTGCATGAGGACGCTCCCTTCCGCTAAGTGTGGGTAACACTTTAACTTTGGCACATAGATGCCGTTAGGAAGGGGGCGTCCATTCCATTACCACAGCGTTATGAGCCAGCCTTTATGATTGGCTTAGATATCTACACATCTGCAGTGAAAACAAAACCCAAGAAAATGAGGTTTCTGTGGTGAGCGGGCTTGCCCCGCGCTGGGGCGCGAAGCGGCCCCCAAACCAAGCGCCTCGGTGTGCCAGATAAAAACACAGTGTATGAAGTGGGGCTGCTTCGCAGCCCAGCGCAGGGCAAGCCTGCTCACCACAGCGCTATATCTCAGCCTTTATGATTTGCTTAGATATCTACACATCTGCAGTGAAAAAAACCCGAGAAAATGAGTTTTCTGTGGCGAGCGGGCTTGCCCCGCGCTGGCGCGCGAAGCGGCCCCCAAACCAAGCCCCTCGGTGTGCCAAATAAAAACACAGTGTCTGGAGTGGGGCTGCTCCGCAGCCCAGCGCGGGGCAAGCCTGCTCAGCACAGCGTGATGAGCCAGCCTTTATGATTGGCTTAGATATCTACACATCTGCGGCGAAAACAAAACCCGAGAAAATGAGCTTTCTGTGGTGAGCGGGCTTGCCCCGCGCTGGGCTGCGAAGCGGCCCCCAAACCAAGCGCCTCGGTGTGCCAGATAAAAACACAGTGTATGAAGTGGGGCTGCTTCGCAGCCCAGCGCAGGGCAAGCCTGCTCACCACAGCGCTATATCTCAGCCTTTATGATTTGCTTAGATATCTACACATCTGCGGTGAAAAAAACCCGAGAAAATGAGTTTTCTGTGGTGAGCGGGCTTGCCCCGCGCTGGGCGCGAAGCGGCCCCAAAACCAAGCCCCTCGGTATGCCCGATAAAACCACAGTCTCTGGAGTGGGGCTGCTTCGCAGCCCAGCGCAGGGCAAGCCTGCTCACCACAGCGTTATGAGCCAGCCTTTTCGATGACGCAGGCAGTTCAAACCTGCTTACTGAACAGGCCGCAACAACTGCATCTGCTGGCGATAGTCATCCGTCACCTGTCGCGCCTGGCTGCTGCTGGTGATCACCCTCGGTGTAATCAGCACGATTAATTCCGTGCGGTCCTTGGACTTGCTGGTGTTGCCGAACAACCAGCGCAATCCCGGAATTTTCCCCAGGTAGGGCACTGCACTGACACTTTCGGCGTTGTCCTGTTTGATCAAGCCGCCGAGCAGCACCGTCTGCCCGCTCTGCACCGCCACTTGGGTCGAGACCGAGCGTGTGGAGATGCGCGGATTATTTTGCGTGTCGCTGTTGGCGGCCTGGTCCTGGGCGTCGCTGACCTGCTGCTGAATGTCCATGTACACCAGGCCGCCCGGATTGATGCGCGGCACCACGTCGAGGATCACACCGGTCTGCACGTATTCGACGCTGCTCAACGTGGTGTCGGAGGTGCCGGTGTTGACCGTGGTCTGGCTGATGGGGATGTTGTCGCCCACTTGGATCTGCGCCGGTTGGTTGTTCATCACCACCAGCGACGGCGCCGACAGCACTTGGGTACGGCCGTTGGTTTCCAGGGCGTGCAGGGCCACTTGCAGGTTGGAGCTGACGAAGGAATAGAACAACGAATCCGTCGCCCCCAGCCCTGCCCCGCCACCGCCCAGCGCACCTTGGCTACCGGCGGCGTTGGCCACGGTGGTGCTGGTGGAATTACCGGCCAGGCGCCCCAAGTACCACTGCACGCCCAGGTCCAGTTCACCGGTGAGTTTGACTTCGAGGATGCGCGTCTCGATCTGTACTTGCAGCGGCGGGTTGTCGAGGCGTTTGATCGCCGATTCGATCTCTTTCCACTGCACCGGGCGCGTGCGTACCAGAAGTTGGTTGCTGCTCTTCTGCGCGGTGATGCGGGTGCCGGCGTCGAGGCTTTTGGTCGGGGCGCCTTCACTGGCGTCCTGGGCGGTGCTGTCCTGATCGGCTTCGGGCTCCTGCTCTTCATCCTCCGCGGCGGGTGGGTTGTTATTGAAGTTGTTACTCAAGCCGCCCGGCGTGCTGCCGGAGGTGCTGTTGGTGCCGGGGGATGACAGGGTCGCGGTGCGCAGGCCAGGGGCGACTTTAGCCGGGGCGTCGTCCTTGATCGCGCCCGTGCCGTAGATCTGTCGCAAGTACTTGGCCAGGTCGGTGGCCTTCATATTGCGCACGTCATACACGTACATCTGCGGCTCGTTGCCGCCGCCCTCATCGATGGTGTGAATCCAGTCGCCGACTTCGCTGAGGTACTGCGGCTGCGACGAGATCGCCACCACCGAGTTGGTCCGCTCGATCGGCAGGAAGCGCACCATGCCCGCCAACGGCATGCCACTGTCGGGGCCGAACATTTTTTGCAGCTCAGGCATCAGCTCCGCCACCGAGGCACGTTGCAGGCCGAACACTCCAACGGACATGCCTTTGAGCCAGTCCACATCGAAGGTGTCGATGGTGTCCTGATAGTTGGCCAACTCTTCCGGAGTGCCGGCCAGGCTCAGTACGTTGCGCGCCGGGTCCACCAGCAAAAATGCGTTCTCGCGGGCGAATGGCTTGAGCAGTTTCTGCATCTCGGTGGCCGAGATATAGCGCAACGGAAACAGCCGCGCCGACAGCCCGCTGGACGGCTGTGCCACGCGCATCTGCGGCACCAGTTTGCCCGCCACCGCCTGGCTCGCCGGCAGGATCACATAACGGTTGCCCTGCTGGATCATGGCATTGTCGGTCCAGGACAACAGGGTTTCGAGGATCGACAACGCCTGCTGCTTATTCACCGGCTTGGAGGTGGAAAAGCTGACAGTGCCTTTCACGCCCTGGGCGATGCTGTAGTTCTCGTGCAGCAGGTCGCCCATCACGCTGTTGATCACCGCTTCGATGGGCTGGTCGGCGAAGTTGAACACGATGTCGCCGCCGCTCTCCTCGCGACCGGCGGGTGCGGCGCTTGGGGGGCGAACGAAGGACTGGTTGCCACGGATCAACTGGCGCTGGGGTGGGGTTTTCGCGCTGGGTTGGGGATTGTCGAGCGGTGCCTGTTCCGTTGTCGGGTCCACCGGCGGGCGTTGCGAACCGGTGCCTTGCAACGCTTCGTGCAACAGCGCCGGGTCGGCGTCCAGGTGCTCGGGAAAGGTCCCGCAGCCACCGAGGGTGACGGCGGTGGCCAGGCAAAACGCAGTGGTGCGCAAAGCGCCAGGGAAAGTATCGATCAAGGGGTGGACTCGTGAGGAAGGGTAATCGGGGGCGTCATGGACGGCGGCGGCAAACGCGGGGTTTTGAGGCTCAGGGTTTGCGTGCGGCCATCCAGCACAAAACGGGCGTCGCGTGGGGTGAGCTGTTCGAGTCGCCAGCCGTTGGGCAGGGTCTGACCCTGGTGGACTTTGAGCGGCGGGCCATCCGCGCGCTTGAGCAGCGCCACCCGCACGTTGCCGTCCAGAAGGACGCCGGTCAGCACCAGGCTCGAAAAGCCGGACACACCGGCCTGACCGACAGCGCGGTCAGGGCTGCGATCCGGGCTGAACAGTGGCGCCTGCCAGGTGCCGGCCAGGCTGTCGAGACTTGCACTCGGTGCATTCAGCACCTTGGGCGCGGCCTGGGTACGCGCATCCGGCGCTGGCGCCGGCAGCCATTGGGGCGCGTCGCCGATGCTGCTGAGAATGCCGGCCATCAGCAGGCCCAACAGCGCGGCCACGCCGAGCAATACCCATTCGAGGGGGCGCAATACACTGATCATGGCTGCACCTGCCGCGCGCTCGCCGGTTGCAGGTAGCCGCGCACCAACAGGTGCACCACCAGCTTGCCGGCACCGCCACTGACCGGCGCGCTCGGCGCGCGGCGAATGCTCATTTCATCAACGAACAGAAACGGCCGCTGGTATTCCAGCTCGTACAGAATCGCGGTCAACGGCTCGATGGCGCAATTAAGCGTGAGGCTGACTTTAACCTGGCGATAGGGCTCGCTGTCGTCTTGTTCCGGGGTGATCGGCATGCGTTGGGTCAAGCTGCAACCGCCGCCGACAGTGGCGCGGCTGTTGATCAGGTCGGCGATGCGTTGCATCAAGTCGGCGGCCACCGCGCTGGGGTCATCGCCGGGCAATAGGCTGGTGCTGCTGGTGGGGTCCTGGCGCGCCTGCTCCAACTGTTGGCGCAGGCTGTCGGCCTGGCGCAGTACCCCGGCGTAGCGTTGTTGTTGCTCGCGTAACTGCTCGGCTTGCTCGCCCATAGCGCGCAAGGGGCCGGCGAACCAGCTGTCGATCAACAGCCAGTACACGGCGCCGAGTACCAGAGCCAGGCCGATCAGGGCGGCGCCACGGCGTTCACGGGGTGTCAGGGGTCGGCGCATCAGCGGCCTCCTGGTGCAGGTGGGCGCGCAAGGAAAACTGATCCTTGCCGGTTTGCGCATCGGGTTGGATCACCCCTTCGAACTGGGCGTTTTCCAGGCTGCGGCAGCCTTTGATCCGAGTGATCAGCGCGCTGGCCTTGGCGCTTTGGCCGGAGAAGGACACCTCGGCACCGTCGCCGACTTCCAACTGGTCGAGCCAGGTGTCGGGCGGCAGGCACGCGGTCAGTTCGTTGAGCAGCGCCGACAGCGGCGGTTGCGCCATTTTGCGGCGGATCAGGTACTGCGCGGCGCCGCGGGTATTAAGCAGTTGCTGGCGCAACGCTTGAACGTCGGCCACTTGCGCTTTTTGCTCGCGCACGCTCTGCTGCATGGCCTCCAAAACCCGTTGACGGTCATCGAGCCACAGCACCATGGCGCCGATCATCAAGGCGCCGCACAGCCACGGCAGGCTGCGCTGCAAGCCCTTGCCGGCTGGACGCTGACGGCGGCGCAGCGGCAGCGGCAACAGGTCGACGCCAAGGGCGTTGCCCCCAGCGTCCTGCACATCCACGGCATGGGGCTGCAACCCCAGGGCGGCGCAGTCGCTGAGGATCTGGTCCAGACGCTCACGTAAAATCGCCACCACGGTCACGTCGACATGGGTCGGCATGCGGCGCTCCTGGCGGGCGACGAAGTACAGTTGGTCCGCATCGAACGGGGTAAAGCGATCCAATTCATAACCCACCACCGTGGACAGATTGCGCGCCGTCGCCGGCGGCAGCCGCAGGGTTTGCATCAGCACCGCCTGCGGAGCCAGCAACAGCACCTGGCGCACCTCCCCCACCACTGGCGGCACGGCGGCGGTCAGTGGCCAGTGGTAGAGCCGGTCGGGGATATCGTGCAGCGACAGCCAGCGCGGCAGGCAGCCACGCAGTTCCTTGAGCCACAGTCGCCAGCCCTGTTGCAACAGGCTGCCACGCCAGCGCTGGGCGATGGGCGCCGTAAGCGGTTGCAGGCGCGCCGCGAGGAAGTCATTCATTCTTGCCAACGGAGTACTCGATAAGGTTGGGCGCTGCCTTGCGCGGGGCTCAATAACACGGTGGCCTGCAACCGGGCGTGGTAGCCGCCGGGCCGTTCGGCGTGGCTGTCGATCACCAACACCTCACCGGGGTCGGCGCCCACCGCGCTCAGGTGCGGCAGGTTCAGGGCAAGGCGCATCAGGGCGCTGGCAAAGGCTGGGTCAGGCCGGTCGAGGCCGCTCCACAGGCTGATCTCGGGTACGAGTGCGCTGTACAGCGCCTGGGTCATGCCCGGTAATTGACGCAGTTCTTCCACCACGCGAAACGGCGCCAGGCCCTGGTTACGACGCACCTCCAGGTCCCGCGCCACTTGGTTGGCCTGGGCCTGGCTGGCACCACAGGCCAGGGCCAGGCGGGCAAAATCGGCCACCTCGGCGCTGTTCAAATACAACTTGCCGCGCTCGCTGCGCAGGCTGACGCGCAGCTGCGCATCGTCGAATACCAATGGGATTTCGCGCCCATCGGCGATCCACTGTTTGCGCTGCAACGGGTCGGCGAACGCCTGCATCGCCAGGGCGATACCCGCTTCGGCCGCGAGCACCGCCTGGGTGTGCTGGCGATGCCACGCCGCCTGACGCGTTTCCAGTTGCACCCAACCGGCCAGGCCGCCCAGCAGCAGGCTGAGCAACGCCAATACCCACAGCACCAGCAGCAACGCGACGCCGCGTTGATGACGGATCATTCCGCGGCCCCGCTGGATAGGTTCAGGCGCAGCGCAATCACTTGGGTCACCCACGGCACCGGGCCGTTGACCCGCGCGGCGATCCGCACCGTCTGGGGCAAGCGCCGCGACCATGGCCAGTCACTGAGCCAGCCGGTCGGCTGGCCCTTGGGCGACAAGCCGCGATAGCTCAATTGCAGGTCTTCGACATCGCTGAGCAACACCTGCGGCTCGCCGCGTGAGGCCGGCACACTGACCTGGGCCGGCGACTCAAACCGCGCGAACGCCACCTGCAAATCGCGCTGCGCCTGGTCGCCGGTCAACTGCAAGGTAAAGCGCTGGATGCCGCCGCCGAGCACGCCGGGCAGGGTTGCGACAAACTGCATGCGCTGGGCGCTGCCGACAAAGAAGCCATCGGTCTGGCTGTCATCCTCGGTAACATCCAAGGGCAGCGCCTCGCTGATCGACGTACGCAGAAACTGCTGCGCCGCGCGTATTTCATCCAGGCTTAGCGTGTACCGCTGTGCCTTGAGCACCGCGCGATTGGCCCCCAGCAGCGCGCCCCCGACCAGCACCAGCAGCACCCCCAGCAAGCTGATGACGATAAGAATTTCCAGCAAGGTGAAGCCCTGTTGTCGCGTGTTCACAGGCTCGCTCCGCGCAATTTCAAGGTGCTGAATTGCGCGCTGCGCGGGCCTTCGCTGACGGTCAGGTCGAGGCGAAACAAATGCGGCTGGCCGAGGCGTCCGGGTTGTTGGGCGATACGCAACTGCCAGGCGATGCCGTCCAGTTCGCCCTGGCGCACGCCGTTGGCGAGGGGCCCGGAGGCTTCCTGGTCCATCACGCTAAGGGCGGCGTGGCTGAGGCGGTCGCTGTGGGTCACTTGCAGCAACGAACGTGCGCTTTGGCCAAAGGCGACCAGCAGCACCGTGCTGCACAGGGCCATCAACAGCAGCGCGGCGAGCATTTCCAACAAGGTGAAACCGCCTTGTTTTTTCATGGCAACGCCTTGGATTGCACGCTGCCGGTCAGCCAGCCGATATCGATGCGCCAACGCCGCGTGCCGTGGGCCAGTAGCAGATGACCGCCGGTGGAGCTGCCGTCGGGGTAGAACTCAATCGCGGAGCCGGCCTGCTCGGCGGTGTGCAGGGTCACTTGCAGCTCGGCGGGCCAGTGTTTGGGTGGGCGATCCGGAGCTTGGAAGCTGAGTGTGTTCAAGTCGAACAGCGTGCTTTGCGTGGCGCCGCTGACAATCGCCCGCGCCCGCGTGCTGAGCAGCGCTTCAACCATCTGCCCTACCACCTGGCGTTCCTTTGCCGCGCGCAGGCCCTGTTGCAGGCCAAACCCAACCAAGCCGGCCGCGACGCTGATCAGTACGATCACCACCAGCATTTCCAGCAGGGTAAAGCCGCGTTGGCGGGCGGGCATGGGTTATTCCCAGTTGCCCAGGTCGGCGCTGTAACCATCGCCGCCGGGCTGGCCGTCCTGGCCGTAGAAAATCAGGTCGAAGGCGCCGTGTTCGCCGGGGAAGCGGTAACCGAAGGCGTGGCCGAACGGGTCTTTGAGGTCCGACGGTTTGGCATACGGACCGGCCCACCCGGCGCTGTTGGCGGGTTTGTCGACCAGTTGCTGCAAGGTCTTGGGCGGCGAGCCGACGTCCAGGCCATAGCTTTCGATCTTCATGCTCAGGCTGGCCAATTGGGCCTTGCCCGCGCCGTACTTGCCCTTGTCCACGTTGCCGCCGACCTGGCGCACCACGATGGTCGCGACGATGCCCAGCAGCACGATCACGGCGAGCATTTCCAGCAAGGTAAAACCGCCCTGGCGGCGGGCGGGTTTGAATCGGGTATGGCGCATGGGAGTGGGTCCTTATGGGTTCATATATTGCTGGTCAGGCTCATCAGCGGCAGCATGATCGCCAGCATGATCACCGCCACCAGCACCGCCATGACCACGGTCAGCGACGGCACCAGCGCGGCCAGCAAGCGGTCGATGCCGCGCTTGGCTTCGACGTCGAACACATCGGCGACCTTAAGCAACATGCCGTCCAGGTCGCCGGCCTGTTCGCCGACTTCAATCATTTGCAGGGCCAAGTCCGGTAGCAGCGGCTCGGCGCCGAACGCACTGGCCAGGGTGCCGCCGCCCTTGACCGACTCGGCGGCCTGGGCCACCTGGGCTTGCAGGGCGCGGTTGGTGCAGACCTGCCGCGCAATCACCAATGCTTGCAGCAAGGCCACGCCGTTGCTGAGCAAGGTGCCGAGAGTGCGCGCCAGGCGTGCGGCTTCGACCCGTTGCAGCAACGGGCCGATAACGCGCAGGCCGAGCACGCGACGGTCATAGCGTTCGCGGCACTGGGGGTCGCGCAGACGCGCGGCCAGGACCCAGACCGTTACGATCAGGCCGGCCAGCACGGCTAATCCATAGGCGCCGAGAAACTGCCCAAGGCCCAGAATCACTTCGGTGATCAGCGGGATCGGCACGCCAAGGTCTTTGAAAATCGGCACGAATTGCGGCACCACATAGGCCAGCAGCAGCGCCAGGGAACCGAGTACGCCGACCACCAGAAACGCCGGATAGATCAGTGCGTTGATCACTTCGCCTCGCAGCAACTGGCTGCGTTCCAGGTAGTCGCTGAGTTGACGCAGGGTGTTTTCCAGGGCCCCGCCCGCCTCGCCGGCGCGCACCATGCTCAGGTACAGCGGCGAGAACTGCCCGCCCTCTGCTTCCAGGGCTTTGGATAACGGCTGGCCGGCCTTGACCTGTTCGCGGATGCGCTCGATCAGCGCGCGGGTCTGCGGTTGGCCGGGTTGCTTGAGCAGAATGCCAAGGGCGCGCTCCAAGGGTTGCCCGGCGCCGAGCAACGTGGCCAGTTGCTGGGTAAAGCTGACCAGGGCGGCGCCGTTGAGCTGGCCACGGCCCAGGGCTTTATGCAGGCCACTGAGGCCCGCTGGCTCGACCTGCAGCACCAGCAGGCCGCGCTTTTGCAGCAGGGTCACGGCAGTGGGTTGATCCTTCGCGTCGAGGGTGCCGTTGTGCGGCGCACCCTGAGCATCGAGCGCGCGGTATTTGAACAGGCTCACGTGCCCTCCCCACGCGTGACGCGCAGCACTTCTTCCAGCGAGGTGATGCCGGCCAGCGCCTGGCGCAAGCCTTCTTCGTGCAGGGTACGCAGGCCGCTGCGGCGCGCCGCATGTTCGAGGGTGGCAGCGTCGGCCTGGCGCATCAGCAGGCTGCGCAGTTCGTCATTCATCACCAGCAATTCGGTGATGGCGCTACGGCCGCGATAACCACCAGTGCCGGGGCGATAGAGCACAATCGGACGTCGGTCCGTCAGGCGATCCAAGCCATGTTCCGCGATCAATTCAGGCGGTGCTTCGAAGGCTACGCGCGTGGCCGGGTCCAGGCGGCGCACCAGGCGCTGGGCGAGGATGCCGTTGACCGTCGAGGCGATCAGGTAGCTCTCCACGCCCATGTCCAGCAGGCGCGTGATACTCGCCGCCGCGCTGTTGGTGTGCAGGGTCGACAGCACCAGGTGCCCGGTCAACGACGATTGGATCGCGATGCGGCAGGTCTCCAGGTCGCGGATCTCGCCGATCATGATCACGTCCGGGTCCTGACGCACGATAGAGCGCAACGCACCGGCAAAATCCAGGCCGATGGCGGGTTTGACCTGGATCTGGTTGATGCCTTCGAGTTGGTATTCCACCGGGTCTTCCACGGTGATGATCTTGCGTTCGGCGGTATTGAGCCGCGACAGCGCGGTGTACAACGTGGTGGTTTTTCCCGAGCCGGTCGGGCCGGTGACCAGCAGAATGCCGTGGGGCCGCTCCAGCACATCGAGAAAGGTTTGCAGGCGCTCGCCGTCGAAGCCCAGGCTCTGGAAGTCGAAGCGTACGGTCTGGCGGTCGAGCAAACGCATCACCACCGACTCGCCAAAACTGGTGGGCACCGTGGACACGCGCAGGTCCAGTTCCTTGCCCTGGATGCGCAGCATGATGCGCCCGTCCTGGGGCAGGCGGCGCTCGGCGATGTCCAGGCGCGCCATGATCTTTACTCGGGAAATCACCGCCGCCGACGAGCTGGACGGCGGCGCTTCGGCGTCATGCAGCACGCCATCGATGCGGTAGCGCACCTTGAGTTGGTTCTCGAACGGTTCGATATGGATGTCCGAGGCGCGCTGCTCGACGGCGCGTTGCAGGATCAGGTTGACCAACCGTATCACCGGCGCTTCGGAGGCCATGTCCTTGAGGTGTTCGATGTCTTCCAAGGCGCCGCCCTGCTCATCGAGGTTTTCGATCAAGGTGCCCATGGTCGAACGGCCCTGGCCGTAATAGCGCTCGATCAAGGTATCGACTTCGGTGCGCGGCCCCACCGCCAGCCACACCGGCACCCCGCAGGCATAGGCCAGGGCCTGGAAAGCGTAGCGTTGCGCCGGGTTGGCCGACAGCACCGTCAGCCCGCCTTCTTGCCACCCCACCGGCACCACTTGGTAATGACGCATAAAGCGCTCGGTCAACACCGGTAACGGATCGAGCAGCGCGGGCGCGGCCTCGGCCAACAGCAGCGGCGCGCCGAGCAATTGAGCCCAGGCGCGCGCCAGTTCGACTTCGGAAACCAGCCCCAGACGCGTGAGCAGGCCGAGCAAATCGTCGTCGGCGGACGCCTGAGCCAGACGGCGAGCACGCTCCAGATCGACGGTTTTCAGGCCGGCGTGCCGCATCAGCCAGGCGCAGACTTGGTCGGTCTCCGGGAGGGGGGTCTGGCAGGCATCGATGGGCGTTGAAGGGTTGGACATGGGTGACGGTCTGAGGGGCTATCTGAGGGGCTATGTTCATAAGGCCTGTGGGAATGGCGCTTGCCATCTCCCACAGGCGACCGGCTTTCCCGTTAGTTCGAGGTTTTCGGCGCGGCCTGGTGGCTGCTGTTCAGTGGGCGACCGCCCTTGGTGGTTTCAGCCTTTTGTTTCTTGGCGGCTTTGGCATCGTGGGTCTGGGTCAGCACCGTGGAATCGGCAGCGCCAGACTGGGCATCTGCATCGGTGGAGTCGGCGGCCATGGCCGCGCCACTCAATGCAACGCCCAGCACAATACCGGCACCCAACAGGGAAACTTTCATAAATATTCTCCAGATAAAAACAGCGTTCGGCTCAAGCGGCGCCTTGACTAAGTTCAAGACCCTACACCAAAGCAGGAAGTGTTACAGCCTGTATGAAACATGGCACTTTAGAACTATCGGGCAACGCCATTAGTTCGCCATGACTGCATATATTTTCTTAAACCAATCGACTTGTAGGTTTAGCGTAAGTTCCAAAGCGTAAGAAATTATTTCTTATTTTGCGCAAAAAATAGCTTTTATTTGACTTATAAGCGCAAGAATTGCCTTAATTGTGACGTTTTTGCGATTCAAAATGCCATCGCGTGATATCGCATAGACACCATCCACAAGAATAATCAATACAATTTCCAACTAATACATTCGCGAATTTCGCCAAGTAGTTGCAATTAGCCATCGGCTAAAAATTGCGATCAGGGGCAACTATTGCCCTTAAAAAAGTGATGAGTGCGCAGAAAACACTGTTGTTTAACGCGCCTATTGATTGAACTGTTGTTGTCGGAGAAACCCATGAGTAAACGCAAAAAGATCGGTGCGCAGTCGGCGCTCGCCCTGCTGGCCCTGGCTGTGTCCCAAGTGCATGCGGGCACCAGCCCGGCGCTGGACGAGGGCCGAATGAGCCGCGCGGAAACAGCGGCGGATAAAACCCTGGCGAAGATGACCATGGAGGAAAAACTCGCCTACATCGGCGGTATCGGTGGCTGGGACGTCAAACCCCTGAGCCAGTACGGCATTCCACAGATCCACGGCGCCGACGGTGGCGTGGGCGTGCGCTACACCAGCGAAGGCAATGCCCAGGGCGTGGTGTACCCGTCGGGCCCGAACCTGGCAGCCAGCTGGAACCCGCGCCGCGCCATCGACTTGGGCCGGGCGCTGGGTTATGACACTGCCAGCGGCGGCTACCAGTTCGTCACCGGCCCCGGTGTGAACCTGTACCGCATGCCGTACAGCGGCCGCGCGTTCGAGTACCTGTCCGGTGAAGACCCGTTCCTCGGCGCCAGCCTGGGTCCTGCGTTGATCAACGGTATCCAGTCCCGTGGCGTGTGGGCCAATGCCAAGCATTTCGCCGCCAACGATCAGGAAAGCAACCGCTTCCACCTCAATGAAATCATCAGCGAACGCGTGCTGCGCGAGATGACGTTGCCGCCGTTCGAATCCGCGTCCAAGAACAGCAAAGTCGCGATGATGATGTGCGCCTTCCAGAAAGTGAACGGCGAGTTCGCCTGCCAGAACAAGCACCTGATGCACGACATTCTGAAAACCGAATGGGGCTATCCGGGCTTTGTGCAGAGCGACTACAACGCGGTGGTCGATGGCTTGCCCGCAGCCCAGGCCGGCACCGATCTGGACATGATGGGCTACCAGATGAACAGCACGGTGCTCAAGCCGTACCTGGACAGCGGCGAACTGAGCAGCGCGACCATTGATGACAAAGTGCGGCGCATCCTCAAGCAGATCTACCTGTACAAGTTCGACAGCAAGGCGCCGTTGACCAGCCACAATATGAACAGCGCCACCAGCAACCGCGTGGCGCTGAATGCCGCGCGCGAAGGCATTGTGCTGCTCAAGAACCAGAACAACCTGCTGCCGCTGGATGCCAAGAAGGTCAAGCGCATCGCCGTGGTCGGCAGCCTCGCCAAGTACGCGCCGCCCACCGGTTTCGGCAGTGCCAACGTAATGGCAGCCAACTACATCAGCGAGCTGAGCGGCCTGCAGCAATTGGCGCCGGGCGCCAAGGTGGAGTTTATCGACGGCCTGTCCCTGGACCCGGCCACCTCGACCTGGACCCACGCCGACAGCGACGGCAACCCCGTCAAGGGCCTGAAGACCGAGTTCTTCAGCAACGCCAACTGGTCCGGCGACCCGGCCGCGCGCCGCACGGACCAGCATGTCGACCTGGACTGGTCCACCGACAGCCTGCAGGTCAATGGCGACACCGCCGCCACATCCATCCGCTACAGTGGCCAGATTACCCCGACAGTCAGCGGCGAGCAGGTGTTCAAGGTGCGCGCCGACGGTGCGGTGCGCCTGTACGTGAACGGCCAGAAAGTCCTCGATAACGGCGACGGCAAGCCGCTGCCCAACAACAGCATCCCGCCGACCATTCCGGTGTTTGCCAAGGTCAAGCTGGAGGCCGGCAAACCGGTCGACATCAAGCTGGAATACTCGCGTCGCAATGGCTACCTCTCGACCATGGGCGGCCTAGTGGGCGTGCAGATGAGCTGGGCTTCGTTGGTGGCGCCAAAGGACCTGGCCAACTACGACGCGGTACTGGTCGCGGCCGGTAACAGCAACGAGTACGAAGGCGAAGGCTTCGACCACAGCTTCGATCTACCGGAATATCAGAACCTGCTGATCCAGAGCATCGCCAAGGTCAACCCGAACACCGTCATCACCCTGCACGGCGGCACCGGGTTGAAGATGAGCGACTGGGTCGATCAAGTGCCGGCCGCGCTGCATGCGTTCTACCCTGGACAGAACGGTGGCCAGGCGTTGGCGGAGATCCTGCTGGGCAAGGTCAACCCGTCGGCCAAACTGCCGATCAGCATCGAACGCAATATCGAAGACAACCCGATCTACGCGACCTTCCCCAAGTTCGACAACCAGGAAACCCTGGACGAGATGAGCTACAAGGACGACCTGTTCCTGGGTTATCGCGGCTACGAGAAAAAGGGCATCAAACCGCTCTACCCGTTCGGCTACGGCTTGTCGTACACCACGTTTGGCTACAGCAATATCAGCGTCACCCCTGGGGTGGCGGTGGCCGGTGCGCCGATCAAAGTCTCGTTCGACCTGGCCAACACCGGCAAGGTGGGCGGCGCCGAAGTGGCGCAATTGTATGTGGGGCAGAACAACCCGAAAGTCGAACGCGCGCTGAAGGAACTCAAGGGCTACAAAAAAGTGTTCCTCAAGCCGGGCGAAAGCAAGCGCGTCACCATCGAGCTCAATGACCGCTCGCTGGCCTACTACGACGTGGCGAGCAAGCACTGGGTGGTGGACGCCGACAGTTTCACCCTGTCGGTGGGCGCGTCGTCCCAGGACATTCGCCTGAACGCCAAGCTGGTCAACCCGTTCCGCCAGGAACTGTCGACCGGCACCAGCAACCCGCTGCCACGTTCGGCGCTGAACTCGACGTTGCGTGAATCGACGGTCAAGACCGGCGGCGTGCTGCATCAAAACCAAGGCGACAGCGGCACCAGCGACGGTGATGGCTATGACATGAGTGATGACAGCAGCCAGGGCAGCGCTGCAGGTAACTGATCCAGCGCGGTCGAGTGTGGCTGGGCTTGCGCCCTCTCACACTTGACCCGCGTTCGGCTCAGGTTCTGATGGCCGCTTCGACCCGCGCAAGGTAGGTATCGAAGCGCGCCACCAGGTCCACCCGCTCGGGAAACCGCAGCCACTGGATCTGCAGGCCATCCATCATGGCCAGGATTTCTTCCACCAGCCCAGGGATGTCCACATCGCTGCGCACTTCCCCCGCCGCCACGAGATCGGCGAACTGTCCCTGCAAACGTCGTTGGATCCCCTCATAGCGTTGCTGGAACCAGGCCCAGGCCGGCTGTGCATCGAGCAGGCTTTCGGCATTGAGAATGGTGAACGCGCGCACTACCCCCGGCGCATTGGCGTTCGCGGCATTGATCGCCCGCAGGCTGCCGAGCAACCCGCACAGCGTCTTCTCGGCGCGCACTTGATCGGCGATCCGCTGATTAATCTCGTCACGCCGTTGCAGCACGCCCATCAGCAACGAGATCTTGCTGGGATAGTGATGCAGCAACCCCGCCACCGAGAGACCGGCAACCGCCGCCACCCGCGCCACGGACGCGCCGCTGTAACCTTCGCGGGAAAACACCTGCAAGGCCGCGTCCAGCAGCTCTTCGCGGCGTTTTTCACCTTTGGGGGCGCGACGGGTTTTAGGAGCGGGATCGGTCATGGGGGCATCCTGGGGGGGCAGGTATGCACCCTATCCAAAATGCCCATGAGCCGCAAATGGTGCGTTTTACCACACCGCGATATGCCCATCCGCCCGCGGCTCGGTGCCGCCGCATAACACCCCGCTGTGTGGGTCGCGCAGGATGATCTGCCCGCGCCCGTAATCTGTGAGGTCGCTGGCGATCTGCACCTGGTGACCGCGCCGCGCCAGGGCATTGGCCAACTCGCGAGAAGCGCCGTGCTCGACGCCGACATTCATATCGCCCAACCATTGCCAGCGCGGTGCATCCAGCGCGGCCTGGGGGTTGAGGCCGAAGTCCACCAGATTCATCACCATCTGCACGTGCCCCTGGGGCTGCATGTAACCGCCCATCACGCCGAATGGGCCGAGGGCGTGGCCGTTCTGGGTGAGGAAGCCAGGGATGATGGTGTGGAAGGTTTTCTTGCCGGGAGCCAGGCGGTTGGCGTGGGTGGCGTCGAGGCTGAACTCCTGGCCACGGTTCTGCAGGGCGATGCCGCTGTCGGGCAGTACCACGCCGGAGCCGAAGCCGTGGTAGTTGCTCTGGATGAACGAGACCATGTTGCCTTCGGCGTCGGCGGTGGCCAGGTACACCGTGCCGCTGGCGTGCGGGTCGCCTGGTTTGGGCGGTTGCGCCTGCTCGCCGATCTGCGCGCGGCGACGGCTGCTGTAGCGGTCGCTGAGCAGGTCGTCCACCGCCATGCGCATGTGCAGCGGGTCGGTGATGTAATGCAGGCCGTCGCTGTAGGCCAGCTTCATGGCTTCAAGCTGACGATGCCAGGTCTGTGGGCTGTCGCGGTGATCGAAGTGGAAACCTTCGAGGATTTTCAGCGCCATCAGCGCGACCAGTCCCTGGCCGCTGGGGGGGATCTCCCAGACGTCGACGCCGCGATAGTTAATGTGGATCGGCTCCACCCATTGGGCGCGGTAATCCTTGAGATCGCTGGCGCGCAGGTAACCGCCAGTGGCGCGGGCATGCGCGTCCAGGCGCTCGGCCAGGGCGCCGCGATACAGGCTTTCGCAGCGCGTGACGGCCAGTTCCTCCAACGTGCGGGCCTGGGCCGGATTGCGGAATATCTCGCCGGTTTTGGGCGCGCGCCCATCGATGAGGAAAGTGTCGAACCAGGCATCGAGCACCGGGTCGCGATGGGGGCTGAATTCGTTTACGGCCAGTTGCCATTGATGGGCAACCACCGGCGACACTGGAAAACCATCCCGTGCCAAGCGGATGGCCGGTTGCAGCAGCGCAGCGAAGGGCAACTTGCCGAAGCGTTGCGACAGCTCCGCCCAAGCCGACGGGCAGCCAGGCACCGTCACCGGCGTCCAACCGTACAGCGGCATACGCTCGTAGCCGGCTGCCTTGACCGCCTCGATACTCAACGCTGCCGGCGCATGGCCGTTGCCGTTCAGACCGTGCAGTTGGCCTTTGCACCAGACCAGCGCAAACGCATCACCCCCCAGGCCGCAGCCGGTGGGTTCAACTACGGTGAGCGCCGCCGCCGTGGCGATGGCGGCATCGATGGCATTGCCGCCCTGCTGCATGACTTCAATACCGGCCTGAGCGGCCAGGGGCTGGGACGCGGCTACCATGCCGCGATGGGCGAACACACTTTGACGCTGCGACGGATAGGGGTACTCATGGGCAGAGAAATTCAACATGGCAAAGGCTCTTGAATACGGGGGGTTGGCGTGCGTTCAGAGCACGCGACTGAGAAACGCTCGGGTACGCGGGTGGCTGGGATGGCTGAAGATCTGTTCCGGTGGCCCTTGCTCAATCAGTTCGCCCTGATCGAGCACCACCACGCGATCAGCCACCTCACGGGCAAAGCCCATTTCATGGGTCACCACCACCATGGTCATGCCCTCCTCGGCCAGTTCCTTCATCACTTGCAGCACTTCGCCGACGGTTTCCGGGTCAAGGGCGCTGGTGGGTTCGTCGAACAGCATGGCCTGGGGTTTCATTGCCAGCGCGCGGGCAATCGCTACCCGTTGCTGCTGGCCCCCGGAGAGCATCGACGGGTAGTGGCTGGCCTTGTCCGCCAGGCCCACCCGCGCAAGCAAACCGCGCGCCTGTTCCAACGCTTCGGCACGCGGGGTGCCGAGCACCTGGATCGGCGCCTCGATGATATTTTCCAGCGCGGTCATATGGGGGAACAGGTTGAACCGCTGGAACACCATGCCGATGTCGCGGCGCTGACGGGCGATGTTGCGCTCCGAATCGCGCACCAGGCTGCCGTCGCTGCGTTCGCGGTAGCCCATGGCGCGGCCATTGACACGGATGCGCCCGCCCTGGATGTCCTCCAGCAGGTTGATACAGCGGATAAACGTGGTCTTGCCGGAACCGGAGGCGCCGATCAGCACCACCACTTCGCCGCGCCGCACTTGCAGGGAGATGCCTTTGAGGATCTGCAGCGCGCCGAACGATTTGTGGATATCCAGCGCCTCAATGATCAGTTCTTCACTTTGATGCGCCATGGTTAACGTCCCCTCAGCAGTTTCAGGGTACTGCGACCGAACATGCGGCTGGCTGCCGGCGGCGGTGCAGACGGCCGGTCGGACTGGCTGAAGCGCACTTCAAGCCAGCGCTGGAAAAAGCCCCACAGCGTGGTCAGCGTAAGGAAGTACAACGCGACCACCAAGTACAACTCGAACACGCGGAACGTCGCCGAGGTGATCATCTGAGTGCTGAGCAGCAGCTCCTGCACGCCGATCACGCTGACCAAGGTGGTGTTCTTGAGCATCACGTTGAACTCATTGCCCAGGGGCGGCACGATCACGCGAAACGCCTGGGGCAGCACAATGCGCCGCATCAACTTGGCGAAGCCCATGCCCAGGGAACGTCCGGCTTCGTATTGGCCCTTGTCTACCGCACCGATACCGGCGCGGATGATTTCGGCCATGTACGCGCCTTCGTTCAGGCCCAGGGCAATGATCGCCGCCTGGATATTGCCGGGGACGATCAAGCCGAACAGCTCGATGTCCTCGAAGCGGAAAATCCCGCCCGCCGCCAATGCGGTGTACAGAAACACGATCTGCACCAGTAACGGCGTGCCGCGCATCAGCCACACATAAAAGCGTACCGGCAGGTGCAGCAACGGGTTGCCGGACAGCCGCAACAACGCCGCCGCCAGGCCCAGCACACACCCCAGCGCCATGGCCAGCACACTGATCAGGCAGGTCAGCCACAGCCCGGTGAGGTACACCCCGCTGGGCTGCAATAGGTACTGCCAGAACACATCCCAATTGAAGTTCATCGCGGCGGACCTCAGTCGAGTGTGTCGCTGCTGACATGCCACTTGTTCAGTAACTGCACATAGCTGCCATCGCTGCGCATATCGCTGATCACCTGCTGCACGGCGGCCGTCAGTTGTGGGTCATCCTTGCGCATGCCCAGGCCGGTGAGGATGCGGCTGAACGCAGGCACGCCCTCCTGAAACAGGTCCGGGGCCATCGCCGCGTAATAACCGGCGGTTTCCACGGTGGTGCCGTAGGCGTCCACCTGGCTGATGCGCAGGGCCTGAAAGGCGTCGGTGTCGGTGTTGTACACCACCAGTTTCATCGGCGGCTTGCCGGCCTTGGTCAGGCTGTCGTTCTGCGTGTCCAGCAGGGTTTTGATGGTGGAGCCGTTGAGCACAGCAACTTTGTGCGCGGACAAATCGTCCAGCGTCTTGATGCCCTTGGGATTGCCCTTGGGCACCACCACCGCTTGGCTGGAATACATGTAGTTGACGATGTCGATCACTTGCCGCCGCTCGGGCTTGTCGAACAGCTGATCAACGATCATGTCGCATTGCTGGGCCAGTAACGCCGGCACCAGCCCCGAGAACGGAATCACCTTCCACTGCACCTGCTTGTCGCCCAGGCGCTTGGCGATTTCCAAGCCCAGGTCCACTGTAAGCCCCCGGGGTTTCTGAGACTCATCGAAGGAGACCAGGGGCGGTGAATCCATGCCGGAGCAATAAGTGAGTTTATCGACGTTGCGCAATCGCTCCGGCACCTGGGGCGCGGCAACGGCCCATTGCGTGCACAGACCGAGGGAGACAGCCACCAGCAAGGCGCGGTGTTTATGCATGACCAGACACTCCAGTTCGTGGAAAAACGGGGCAGGACTCAACGTCAAAACACAGTGGATCTTATTGTTCTGTTTGCAGGAATTGGATCAGGGCCGGCACGGTGCCTTCGATGTGCTCACGCACCACGGCCTCGGCGCGCGCGGCATCGCCGGCACGAATCGCCTCCAGGATCACCGAGTGCTCCTGACGCGCGCTTAGAGGTTTTTCGCCGTGCTGCAGCCACAGCCGCATCGGCGCTTCGACCAGGGAATACAACGCCGAAATCTGCTTCATCAAACGCGGCCTGCCGCTGAGGCTGCACAGGTATTCGTGGAAGGCGCGGTGTCGGCTGACCCACTCGGCGCTCTCATAGCGGTAGTCATCCATTTCATCCAGCAGACGCTCCAGCGCCGCCAACTGACGCTCGCCGATGCGGCCTACCGCCACGCGTACCGCCAGCCCTTCCAGGGCGCTGCGCATCTCGAAGACTTCGTGCAACTCATCAATGTCCAGGCCACTGACAACCGCGCCACGGTTGGGACGCAAAGTCACCAGCCCTTGGGCATCCAGACGGCGAAACGCTTCGCGCACCGGCATACGGCTCATGCCGATCTCGCTGGCGATGTCTTCGGCGATCAGGCGATCGCCCTTGCGCAAGCGACCGCCGCAGATGGCGTCGAGCAGGAAGTTGTAAGCCTCCTCCTCGGCGGTCAGCGGCTGACGGTCAACGTAAGCGGGAGCAAATTGCATCAGCGTCACCTTTTGTATTTTTGTATCCAATTATCCACGGATACAAACACAGCAGGATATGTGCCAGATGCACTAGGCAATGTTTAAGAGACTGATTTTGCAGGAAACAGCGGCACGCCCCGTCGGTTAACAAGGGCTGCCGTGTGTGGAGGTGTGCTACCAAATGGCTCACCGATGGCACCGATTGTGAGCAGAACAGTGCCAGTAACACGCTGGGGATGAGCGCTCGGTCAGGCAGTCCGACCGCGCTCCCCCCCTTTTGCCAACCCGTTGCAGCCCGCGCCGGGCGTTAAAAGTCGACGGTAGCCGACAGCAGATACGTCCGCGGTGTAGACAGGGTCAGCCCCGGCTCGCTGTCGTCCGAAGCGCCTGCCGAGCTCCAGTAGCGTTTGTCGGCGACGTTCTCCACGTTGGCGCGCAGGGTGATGTGTTTGTCGTCCACCTTGAATGCGTAACGGGCGCCGACGTCGATTCGGTTCCAGGCGTCGATTTCCTTGACGTTGGACTGGTCCAGGTACTGGGAACTGGAGTGGATGCCGCGGGTAGTCAGGGTCAGGCCTTCGAGGGTCGGTACGTCCCATTCGGCACCGAGGTTGACGTTGTACTTGGGCGTGGCCGGCGCACGGTTGCCGTCGAAGGTGCCGTTAGTGGTGTTTTTCAGTTCGCTGTCGATATACATCACGCCGCCCAGCAGGCGAACGCCCTTGAGCGGCTCGCCGAACACACTCAGCTCCACCCCGTCGTTCTGGCGCTTGCCATTGGGACCGAACACGCGGGTGGTGGCGTTGGTCTCGTAGGCCGGCTGCTTGATGCGAAACACGGCGGCGGTCACCGCAAAGGCACCGGCGTCGTACTTGGCGCCCACTTCCACTTGGCGGCTGATGAACGGCGCGAAGATTTGATCTTCGTTGACCGAGGTGGATGGCGCGATCTTGCCCTGGCTCAGGCCTTCCATGTAGTTGGCATACAGCGACAGTTTGTCGGTGGCTTTGAACAACAGACCGCCCGAAGGCGAGATTTTTTCTTCGTCGTAGGCGGTGTCGCCTTTGACGCCATTGCTCCAGTCGTCGACCTGGACCCGCTGCCAGCGGGCACCGAGGGTGAGCAACAGGCGATCGTCGAAAAAGCCCAGGGTGTCGGACAACGCCAGGCCGCTGAACTTGTTTTCGGTGTAGACCTTGGCGTCCTGGCGCGTAGGCGTCGAAGGTGTCGGCGTTTGCACCGGGTCGTACAGGTTGCTCGATGCCTCTGCATAGCGCGCGCCGCCGTTGGTGAAATCCATATAGAAGTAGCTGGCCGCCAGGTTGACCTCGTGGCTCACCGGCCCGGTGTGGAACCAGTTGCGCACGCCAGCGGTGGCGGTGCGTACATTTTCATCGCGGGTGAAGTCCCGAGGCTGCACTTTGAACGCACCGGCCGCGTTGGTGACGGACACCGCGTGGCGCAGGAAGTCGTGGCTGCTTTTGCGCACGCCGACGCCGCCATAGAGCATCACGTTATCGCTCAGATCGAACTCGCCGTTGAACGTGCCGAACGTGTCGTTGGTGCGTGCCTTGCTCCAGGATTGCGCATAGTTGCGGCGCACATCGCTGGCCCGGGGCACCGGCGCGGCGGCGGCGACTTGCACGCGCTCCTGGGGCGCGTCGGTGTCGCGTTCGGTGTGGCCGATATCGGTGGAGAGGCGCAGGCGCTCACCACGGAAGTCCAGACCGAGCACGGCCATTTCACGGTCGACGCTTTGGTGATCCCACTCGGTATCACCGGACTGCTTCACGCCGTTGAAGCGCAGGCCGAACTGGTTATCCTCGCCAAAGCGCCGGCCCACATCCACCGCGCCGCCGGCCTGGCTGTCGGAGGCCCAGGTGCCGGTGAATGAGGTGATGTCCTTGTCGGTGGCGCGCTTGGGCACCACGTTGATACCGCCGCCCACACTGCCTCGCGGCGAGATGCCGTTGATCAACTGGGTCGGCCCCTTGAGGATGTCAACGCGGTCGGCCATTTCCATATCGATGCTGTAGGTCGGCAGTACGCCGTACAGACCGTTGTAAGCCACATCGCTGTTGAACAGGCTGAAGCCACGGATGGTGAATTGCTCATAGCGCCCACCGGCCGGGTTGGTGGCGCGTACCGAGGGGTCGTTGGCGATGAGGTCGCCCAAGGTGCGCGCCTGCTGATTTTTTACGGTGTCCTGGGTGTAGGTGGTGATGCTGAAGGGCGTCTCCATAAAGTCGCGGGTGCCCAGCAAGCCCTGGGAGCCACGTCGCGCCACCTGGCCGCCGGCATAGCTGTCGCCGTCATACAGGCCGGTGGTGCCGAGGATGGAGGTGGGCGCCAGTTCAAGGCTGCTGCCGTCCGGCTGGGGCACCAGCATGTAGGCCTGCTCGCCCATGGGTTGCAGTTGCAGGCCGGAGCCTTGCAGCAGGCGCGCAAAGCCCTCTTCCACACCATACTCGCCGGTCAGGCCTTGGCTGCTGCGCCCGCTGACCAACGCCGGGTCCACCGACAAATTAACCCCCGCCAGCCCGGCAAACCGGGTCAACGCCGCGCTCAGGCTGCCGGCCGGCACCTGGTAGCTGCGGCGCGGCGCGCTGTCTTCGGCATAACTGACGGGGACGAACAACGGGCTGGTACTCAGGCTCAGCAGCAAACTCAGTTTCAGCAACGGGCGCAAGCGCAAGGGGCGGACGACGGGCATTGGGGAAGCTCTCGATTATGTTCACTTGCCTGGAATGACAGGCGAGGTGAAAAAAAGGGACAGGCTCCACCCCTATTTTTTGTCGATGGCTATGCGCGCTATGAAAAGGATCAGGCGGAAAATCCGCGGTGAACATGCCTCATCGCCAATATTTTTTCTTCGCCTAACAGCCTTCGCGTCAGCAGCGGATCTCAAAGCCGCCGTCAGCAGTTTATGAGCCAACCTACTGCTCTGCCTCCACAACGACAGCACCGTCGGAGCGCATCTCGCTAAAGCAGCCGACGCGATGTATCAAGCCACACCAAGCAGTGGAGACACCTGCCGTTTCAGTCGAGTACGCCGGCTAGCCGATCAGGGTTGTACAGGGTACAGGGGACGCTTTGATTGGCTTCCATTGCCGTTGCGTAGCGCATGGGTGTGAGCACGGGTGGGAGTCGTGGGATATTTTTTGGGCATGAAAAAGCCCAACCTGGGTAGATTGGGCTAAGTCATTGAAAGATATGGTCGGGACGGAGTGATTCGAACACTCGACCCCTAGCACCCCATCTCCTTTTTCATACTTCTTGAAAGCTTTCAAAATTTCACTCTGGAATATTCAAAGCTAGTATTTACTTGAGTTTCAGCGGAGCTCTGCTACACAAAAGTCCAGTAACGTCCATCAAGAGCAGACGTTTTTGTGGGGGGAAAAGTAGGGGGAACCGATTTCATGGCCAAAATCACCATAAAAGAACTCGAGTCGCTGACCGCCAACGATGTCGGTCGAATCCTGCGGGAGGATGGCAATCTGGCCGGTCGAATCTCAATGCGTAAGGACGGTGTGTAGGTCAGCTGTTTCTATCGGTATCGCTGGGGCGACCAGGACAAAGAGTACTCCTGCGGATCCTGGCCGCGCAAATCCCTGACAGACATCCGCAAGGCGCGTAACCAGGCCAAGGCGCTCATCGATGAGCAGATCAATCCCAACGAACACAAGAAAACGGCCAAGGCACAGGCCTATACCGCGGCCAACGTCGAGGCCGAACAAGTAAACA
Organism: Pseudomonas sp. S5F11; assembly: GCF_019641515.1. NCBI lineage: Bacteria > Pseudomonadati > Pseudomonadota > Gammaproteobacteria > Pseudomonadales > Pseudomonadaceae > Pseudomonas > Pseudomonas sp. S5F11. Next base: position 5,788,427 of record NZ_JAIFJZ010000001.1, on the reverse strand, counting down.
CGTCGAAGGTGCAAACGCTGATCGTCCAAGATCTGGCCAAGGCCTGGCTGCTGGATGGCGTCGCGCGAAGACGGCAATGCCGAGTTGCAACGACGCTTTAACAAGAACCTTTTGCCAGCACTCGGCAAGAGCGCGGTGAACGATGTTTCCGAACACGATGTTCGGGCGCTGATCCGCGCCGTGGTCAACCGCGGCGCTCACCGGCAAGCCATCAGCTTTTTCGCCGACCTCACTCAGATGTTCAGTTGGGCCTGAAAGCGTCAGCCTTGGCGGGCCTTATTGATCGAGGGCGATCCGACTGAGCTAGTCGACATATCCCCCTTGATCCCTGCCGACTACTAAGCGGAAAGAAGCCGCATCCCGATTGCTACCGACTTCATAAGTCGGCATTTTCGGTACTGAGTAATCATAGTTTCGTATTACATCGCCGAGCGCGCTATTTGGCTCAATTTCTGCCCATCATGACCGGCAAAAGTCGGCCAGCAGTTGCCAGTCGCACGTCTTAAAAAGTATCGGCGACTCAGCCGCTGGCAATGAGCCAAAAGCAGGCACTCAAAGCGTCTACTAAACCGGGGACGATTCAGTGCTTATCTCTTTGCCAACCGCCGAGGCAATCGCATGAAGGTGTTGGTGCACGACGGACTGGGCGTTTGGTTGGCGGCACGGCGTCTGCATCAGAGGAGGTTTTCCTGGCCGAGTAATCGGCATGACGGCCTAATGGAGCTGAATTCTGAGCATCTCCAGGCATTGGTGGTATCTATGTCGAGGATGTGATGGAGGGTAAAGAAACCATCTACCAACTGATAAAGCCGGAAACTCAAGCCACCATAACTGCACCTGGTTCAGCATTACTGTACTTAAATACGTCGTCAAAGAACGCTAATCCAGCATGAGTCAGTACCAGGTTGCCTTTTGCATTCCTGTAGGCGATCCCACGCTGCTCGAGATTTTTCCTAACTGCAGATGTAAGAGCCTCCCCTTTCATGTTGCTGGCAGACATGACATCTTGTTTGTCTTCTCCCTTCCCGATCTCCTCCATAATCCCATCAGACACACCAGCTTCCCCGTCGCGCAGAATATCTAGCTGGTAGCCCTGTTCATGCAGTCCGCGAGCAAGGATCAACAGCAGAACCTGTATTTTCCTGACCACCTCGCTGTACTCCTCATCGCGCTCGACTGAACGGATGTAGATAAAGCCATTCCGCATCACCAACTCAAACCCGATGTTCAAGTACAAGGGCTTGTAGCTCTGATCGTAGTTATTGAGCATCTCTTCGAAGAGCGGGTTGGGTTTTATTTCACCATTCTCGTAGGTGTCTTTGTTGATCACCTTCCCCGACATCAACTCTTTGTAGATGGCTTGGCTAAGCTGTTGTCTCACTACCCTGCTCCTCGATCCTCAATTTGTAATAGGTCAACTTCTGCCTGTCGTCCTCAATCACCCCTAACTGAAATCGAGGGGTTAGCACAATGTCCTCTCGGTGCTTTAGCCAAGACACGCCTTCCACTAGGTCAGCAATTTCGTAGTCGCTGATCTGCTGGGCCAGATGTGCGTGAAGCGACGCATGGGCGTCAGGCCCGACCTGAACAGGCCACTCATCTATCAGCCTTCCAATTAGTTTTCGGCGCACGTCTGAAGCACGCCTAGCTTTGAGCACGTCCTCTCCAACCGGCTCAACAGACGTTGTTGTTACTCGGGTATTTTTGAGTGAATCCAGGCTACTCCGCAGATGCTCCTGAAGGTGAAGCCAATGGTCTACGTTGTGCCATTCAATCTTGCTATCGGCTCTCTGCCTCTTCATGCCTTTGAAGGTAGAGAAACGCTCCAGTACCTCATGATCTTTAGGGATGAGATTGCCCCTTAGTTTCCCGTCATGGAGCTCCCGACAGGCAACCAGTAGATCGTTGAAAACACTCTCAACCTGGTCGTACTCACGACGCTGAAGTTCATTCTGATGCACGTAGCGCTGCAGAGACTTGCTGATGACCTCCACGTCGTAGCGATAGGAGCGAATGGATGCCACTGCATAGAGAACCTGCTGACCCAATTTTGGCAACTTGGCATCGCGGAACATCTCGGATATCCGCAGCAAGGCAGTGAGTGCCGGTAGGCCTTTCTTCAGAGGTTCCCTCTCGTTGAGGAACTGCAATGTGGGGAGAACATGCCTACCGTAGATTCGGGTGATCGCCTGCAAAGCACCGCGAGCCTGCTTCACCTCGTCGAGGTTCTCAAGGCTCATCACTTCGACGATCTCCGCCAGGCGAAGAGTCTGCCCCTGAAGACTGTCCACGTTCTCCTTGATCTTCCCTTGAGCGTAGCGGATGCGTTCCCGAAGTAGCTTAAGCTCATCCTCGAACGTGTCGTTACCCTGCTCAATCACTGTCAAATCGCGAAGCTTTTCAAGACTATCATTGAAGCTATCGCACAGCGCCTCAAGCTCGGCGCTACTCAGCTGCCGAAGACGCGATCTATCAAAGTGACGAAATAACTCGATCAAAAACGGGGCGAAGGCAATGACTCCTCGCTTGGTGTCATGGTGCAATATCAAGCTTGCCCGGACGAGGTTACGCACGTCGAAGGCCGCTTCAATTTTTTGCCGATCGGACTTACTGTCTCCCAGCGAATCAAGCAGCTTCATCACTTTTGACTCGTAGAGACGAGTTGACACTTCTTCGCCAGCCGAGCCTTCATCCATGATGTCGATAAGATCAAGAAAAATGTGCTTATGCTCGATCATGAGCATGACCGTTTTGTCTGCTGCAACGATCATCCGGCAGTGATCTCCGCAACAGCATCGGCGGGATCTTTCTTTGTTCTCAGCGACTCGCTTTCACCTGTGTAGATCACTCGACGTAAGTGGCTGTAAGCCCTGTCGGTGGCGAGAAAATGCGAAAGGTCGATGTAGTTTTCGATTACTTTCGCGATAGTAGACGTGGGCTCCGGCGTTGCCCCGAACAGCACGAACCCTTCTGACTCAGCGATGCCACGCGCAGCCTTCAGATTCAAGTGGCTCAGATTCGACAGCTCATCCATTACCAATGGCAAACAGATCTGTGTATTTGCAATCAGCAGCCTACGCAGAAGGATCGATAGCAGGCGGCAGTTAATCATTGCCGTAGTACCGTTGGATTGATCCTCTTCGGTGTACTTGTCATGCCCACGCTTGCGGTACCGATATCCAACCCGATCAATCAGTAGGCTCATATCCAGTGTGGTCCCCCGACGGCCACCGTTAACAAAGAACTCGGTACAGAAAGCTCGTAACCGTTCATACAAGCGCTTCTCGTGGAGCCCGGTTGTCATGAGGTTTATGGAATCAATATCGACCAACAGTTCTTCGAAATGGGGATTTAATACGCAGTAAATCTCGATCGCCTCGAGGTCAGACACGATGAATTCCGAGAGCTGGTCATCTACCTCTTTCTCGAACTCCTTGATCATCCTTCTGGCGTGTTTGATTTCGTCGATTTGAATAGAGGTATTCGAGTTATGCGCGGTGACCTTGGCCTGGTAGGTCTGCTGCTCACCTTCCAAGGTGCCAAACATCGCCGCGAAAGCTCTCCGACAGCTACGCATCCGACTCAAGTCATGGAAAGCATGGTAGCCAAAGTCTCTGCCCTCTTCGCCCAGCAAGTTACGTTTCAGCAGTTCATCCAAGGCCACTTGCAGAGCTTCTCTGCTCTTGGCTACCTCAGAAGCGAACTGGGAAATCTCCTTGATCTGGCTAGGGTGAAAGAAAGTATCGCGAGCTTTCAGCTTCATTTCGCGGATCGAAAGGAATCCTAAAGTGATCTCAGCTACGTTCCGGATCTGCTCAAGGTAATTGCGCAGATCTTCGTTTTCCTTCCGGACCCTGGCGAGCACGTCTTTTGCGCGCTCAACCTGTACCGCTAGGTCCTCCAGCTCACTGGCGGCATCCGCCACACTCTCATGTAGCTTGGCCAACTCTACCGTCTGTTCCCCCACCTCAAGTTCCAATGCTTTCTGCTGCTCGCGCATGTAGCCATGCCGACTGAGTAGTTGAACCTCTTCATCAGTTTCAATCCGCTCGCGGGTCAGCTTCTTGGCTTTATCCATGGCCTGCTCAGCAGTCAACTTGCTGTCATCGTTTAGGCGCTGAATAAGATCATCACAGTCCTTGATATCGTCATCCAGTTTAATCAGGTCTTGCTCGTGCTGCTTCCTTGCTCTGGTCGGATCGAAAGACATGAAACCAAATGAGGTCTCCTGACTCAGGAAGCTGATGAAAGAACCTCGCTCCTGGAATAGGCAGCCAAACTCTTTGATGGCTTGCTTCTGGTCAGAGTTGAGTCGAGGAGTTAGCTTGGTGAACAGCGTCGAGTTCAAGCTACTCAGCACCGACGCACTGTGACGATCGACCTGCTCGAGAACAGTTTCCACATGTTCATCAAGAATTTTTCGGAGTTGGTCGCGCTGATGGGAAAGACTGTTCTTATTCCTGATCGCCTGGGCTAGTTGCTCAGCGCTCTGAACCTTGTTTGTCAGGGTCTCGATCTCTGCGGTCAACTCTGCGGAGAGATCGGATAAGAGCTCGCGGACCTCATGCTCTGTTGTGCCAGGGTAACGCCGAAGAATCTCGCTGACCTTAAATAGCTGCTTTTGGACACCGTCCAAATCCTTATGCCGGAGACTCAGTGCTCCAGCCAGCTTCAGATACTCAGCCTTGACCAGACCGTGGTGCTGTCTCTTAGCTGAGTGAGCCACATCAAGAGCCTGATATCTCTCGGATGCTGCCTTAACATCATCAAGAATGCTGGACTGCCTATCAGCCAAGGCATGCTCAACATCGACGATACTCTGAACGATCAGTTCGGATTTCGTCTCAAACAGTTGGAACTGGCTATCAAAGCTCTCCCAAGACCTCCGCGCGCTTTCTATGTCCGCCAGGCGATCGCCTTCTTTTTTCAGGTTCTCATAGTCATCGAGGATCTCGCTCAGGCTGACACTCAGCTCTGCATTCTTCCGGTCCTTATCCCCTTCGATGATCGTGGCGATAGTATCTGGCAGAGTGCGGTTGTCCTTCGCCCCAATGTCGAAGGCCAGGTGGATTAGCATCTTCCACGCGTCGATCTCGCGTGCTGTACCGCCATTCCTAAGAGGCAGCAAGCAGAATCGGCCCTCCTCACGATTAAGAGCCTGTTGACCGAAGAGCCGCTGGCGAATGACAGCACCGTCGTTCATTGCCTCCCCGCCCCGAGCTCGGAGATCCGAAAGCACACCAGAAAGTGAGATGCCGTCTATTGGTGCTCCCATGCCCCCATTGATGGGCGATTCAAGGTCCCAAAACAAGTGCTGGATATCGGTATATATGCAAGGTACTGCCATTCGGCCGTATGAGAATGGTCGATTCCCACGGTGCAGGACCAGGCAGAACGGGCCGTGCATGTTCTCCGCTTCGAGGATGATAAAGGAGTGATTTTCCGGGAAGTAGTAGCTGAAGCTAGCCTCAGTCGAGTAGTAGGTCCCGGCCGGCCCCTTGAAGGCGAATTTCTTGGAGCAGCTCTTGAAGTTCTCGTGTGGCAGCAAAAAAAGCTTCAATGCATTCAACATCGAGGTCTTTCCGAGGTTGTTCTGGCCACACAAAGCGGTGTGCTTGTCCACGCGGATTACAGTGTAGGCATAGGCAGCACTGTTAACAAAAATCAGCCTGTGGAATTTGTATACGTCCTGAAACGCGTATGAGTCGCTCAACATCATCAGTCCCTTGTCGTTGTCGACATCAAATAGGTTTCCTGCTCTAGCGCTTTTCGGCTGTCTCGCATAAGTCCGATCAGCTCATTGGTTTCCTTGGATAGACCAATAAACTCAAGGAGATTTTGTCTCGTTTGCTGATTGAGTGAGTATTTGGAAGCGGTTAACCGGTGAGCGATATCATCAGGGTACACAAACACTACCCGGTGCCCGTCTGGCAACCCTTTGAGAAGGGTTCGGTACATTATCAGCCCGCCTAAGTCGACATCAAAAAGGCAGTACAGCCTCTGATATTGGCTGAGGAATGGCATGTTCAGCCTGTTGGTGATCTGATTACCGGCGCTGAAGATGACGTCGAAATTTTCACTTTGCTCAGCTACGCCACAGTCGGCCAGGATGTCGACGGTCTGTTTGAGAGCTAGGAAGTTCTCGAGATTTTCCACCAGCAATGCCGCTGGTTGGAGAGTGTTAGGTGCTTCCCATCCATCCTTGCTCAGAAGAACCACGCTTGGATGAGGATGGAGCACGCTTCGTGTTATCAAAAGCGAGCTGCTTACTGCTGCTGCGTGGCTATTTCCATCGAAAGCAGCACCAATACGACCCGCAAATTCTGATAGAGCGTGTTCACGAATCAGCTCCGCAAAGCGATCCTCACGCAGGACGGCCACCTGATAGCTGCTCTTTCCAATTTTCGACGCTGAAAACGTATCGAACAGATAGCCAGCACCCTTGCCATGCTTCTTCAATTCCTTAGCGAAAGCCTCAAAATTGATCGGCTGACCAGAGCTGATTGAGTTCAGATAGGTGTAGATCCTCGACATTGCATCCCTTGCGCTCTGCGAAACAAGTGAAACCATAAGCTCTCTTGGCCGTAGCATATATCGATTGTCGCGGCTAAGCGTATTCAACGAATACACTGCAGTCTTTTCGCTTGCTGGGCCTGCCTGGCGGTTTCTTCGCCCACGATACAGAGAAAACGGGCTCTAGGTTCTGTACGAAATCCCCAGAAACCAATTTGAATTCCATAGCCGTTGAGATTCAGTAAAGTCCCCAACCATCAAAGGCAGGAGCCCACGATGGCCAAACGGTACGAACTCCCCGACGCAGCCTGGGATTTGGTTGCGGATATCTTCGACGAACCACGTCACAGCGGGTGCCCGCGAACAGATGATCGCTTGATGCTCAACGGCGTACTCTAGGTGCTTTGCTCGGGCGCCGCTTGGCACGTTCAGCTCAGGGCGAAGATATGCGCCCCCAATCAGGGCTTCTATTAATCGGGATTAAAGATTTGGCTCTTGGCCTGAATTGCGCAGATAGGCCCAGTCGACATCGGGCCGGAGCTCTTCACAGGTAACCGCCCTGCTCGACTCCCGCTCAAGATTGATGGCGAGGCCTGGGCCCGCCCGGCGAAAGCCATGGGCGATCTGTTTAAGGTTCCCGGCACTGGTGCCGCTGCGCTTGGCCAACGACTCCATCGAAGGTGTGTCGAGGGACCGGATGAGTTCGAGTAGCGTCATGTATGCCTACGAAAGAAGCCCAGATTACATTTTGCTAATCTCAATAGCAATAGCATTTTATAATTTACTGTTTGCTAATGCAGGGACACTATTCGCCTATGGATATCAAAACTCTTCGGGTCGACGCGCTGCGGCGTGTAATCGGCCCACTCAGCCAGAAAGACTTCGCCGACCAGCACGATCTGGACGCTTCGTATTTGTCACAGATCCTCAATGGGCACCGCTCTCTGGGCGAGAAGGCGGCGCTCAACCTCGAGAAGAAAATCGGACTCACGCCTGGTGTGCTGGTCAACCCGAACGGGCACGGGCCGGCATTGATCGAGGGTGAGTACACTCGTCAGGATGTGGTGCGAGAAGCGGCATCTGCTTACCAGGCCCTTCAGGACAAGGCCACGCCGCGAGCAGTTGCGGTTATCGAGAAACTCGCCAGGGCCGCGGCGAAGGGAAGACTCAAGGAGTCGGACTTAGTTCTGCTTGAGGGCATAGCTGCCCTGCTTGAGAAGGCCAACGCTGAAAAGCCTTGAGCTAGATGCAGAAAGCCCGGCGCTTGGCCGGGCTTCAAGGTAATCATCAATTCAAACGGCGTTGAGTCGCTCAACCATGTCAGGGAAGCGCTGAACCAACTTAATCAGCAGCGCCGCCTGGGCATTTGGCTTGGACTTCGATTGCTCCCAGTTCTTCAGCGTGTCGGGGCTCGTCCTGATTTGCCGGGCGAACACTGGCTGCGACATGTGAAGATTCTCACGGATGGAAACGATCTCAGCAGCCGTCACCTCTGGAGGTGCAAGAGCCTCCACTTCGTACTGTCGAAGTGTGATCTTCCCCTGCCGGTGCTCGCCCATCTCGTTTACGCCTTGCATCAGCTCAGCAAACAGATCGCGCTTCTTTTTCATTTCCCACCTCGTTTTTTCAGCTCTGCATCTATAGCGGCCTTCAATGCCTTCTCCTGAGCAGCAGTCAGGTTCGCCATCTCATCCTTGTCATAAATCGAAAACATCCAGAACTGGCCGTCATTGAGCAGCCAGTAATAAATCACACGAAGACCACCACGCTTGCCCTTCCCGCGGCGAGTGTCCTGCCAGCGAAGCTTTCTGAAGCCACCGGTACGTGGCATTACATCACCGGCTTCAGGATTCGCCTGCATTTCCGTCTGGAGCTGCCGATATTCATCGTCAGTCAGATAGTCACCTACCGTGGCGGTGAAGCTTGTCGTTTCAAAGAAGACTGTTTTCATTAGGCACAAGTATACGCAAGTTGCTTACATTTAAAAAGCGTAGCCGCTCTGCCAAGTCGCTGCCACGCCATTGAGGATTACTGAGGCTCTGACGAAAAGCCCGGCACTGGGCCGGGCTCTACTTATTGCTGCGCTAACAAATCAGCGTCTCGCTCCCGCCACAGAGCTTCTAACTTCGTCAGCCCCTTCCCGGTAATCAACGTTGAGAATGTCGGGATCGTCCCCTGAATGGGATGCTCGAAGGTGCCCAGCTTCACATCCAGCAGACCGGCCTCGATCTTCGCCTGATACGGTTCGTTCGATCGAGTGATCCACCCCTTTTGCCGCATGAAATGCAGTAATCTGGTACGGCCCGTACCAATGAGCTTTGCAGCCTGGGCGGCGTTGTACGTCTTATGCGACACAACGACCATGTCGTGAAAGGCCACCTTTGGCGCGTCCTGCTCCACCTTCACTTCCAGCTCGTGGTTCTCTTTCGAGAGCTCCGTGTTGTCAGCTTCCAGGGCGACGACCTTGCGGACGTTGTCAGTCAACAATGCGAGCAGCACCTTGGGGTCATTCAGGCTGGCAATGTCGAAGGCTGGCTTGATCGTTTGCTCTTCCAATTTCTGCCAGCGATCAACCAGGCGTGCCGTAAACTCAGGGCTAAGCTGGGCCACGATGACGTAACTGTCGCGCTTGCTCACATAATAAACCGATTCTGTGCGCGGACGGCCCAGTGCGTCGTTGAACTGTTCATCCCCCATTGGGGGGCGGACGATGACGCTACGCTCAGCCAGTCTTTCAATGGACTGCTTCACCTTGTCGTGACGGGAACCCACCAGTTCTGAAATTTGGCGAGACGACATCCGCGCCACGTTTTGCGTTTGCGGAAAACGTGGCGCATCTTCAGAACGCTTCTCTGCTTGAATCGATATCGTATTCATCGTGTTTTCTCCAAGCCTTCGGCGACGGAGTCGATAGCAGCTTTAGCAGACTCGACTGCCATATGTAACAACCGTGCTTAGCTTGGGGTGACGATGAGCTCGGACATACCTGCGTCTTCTAAAGCCTTTTTCACGCTATGAAGAGTGCAAGATGCCTGATTCAAAGCATCAACAGCGGGAACGCCTGGACGGACGCCATACAAATCTTGCTCTTCAATGTTGCAGCGCGCGAACGAAAGCGCCACGGTCACAGGTCCCTTGAAGGTGCCAGCATTGAGTTTTTCGTTTACTTCGGTATGCTTATTCATGACGTTTTTCCTAGAAGATTGACGTTATCCAAACCTCAGCGCTGGCCGGCGCTGAGGTTTTTTTATGGATCCCCTACCCACGGTCCACCTCCTGCTCCAACGATTTCCTCAATCGATAGACGATCTTCCTGCTCATGCTACGGTCATTTTCCTTGGCTTTAGCAGCTAGAGCACTTCTCATCAGGATCTCTAGTCGAATCCCAACGACCTTGGTTTCTTCTGTTTTCATTGCTTCCTCCATCGAGATGTCACATAAAGCACCTTGTTGTGTTTGTTGTGTTTGTTGCGTTTGTTGCTTTAGTCAACATTTTTGTTGTCTTTGTTGCGTCGTGCCACTCACCGCGTAATTTCACTTCAACGAATTAGCCATAAATTGACAAAGATGAACGAGAGCTTCGGAAAGCGCCTGGCTCGCCTCAGAGCAGAGAAAGCGATGACTCAACGTGATCTTGCTTCTAAGGCGGGAATTTCTTGGTCGCAGATATCCAGATACGAATCGGACTTGGCCCAACCTCGTCTCAAAGTCCTGATGAAGCTGGCGGAGGCGCTTGACGTTCATAAGGACGACCTCAAGCCGCCCGGCAAAAAAGAAATTACGCTCAGTTTGTCTGACGAAATGATCTCCAAAATTGAAGAGTTTGCTGAAACCAAGAAAATAGCCTTCGATCAGGCGGTTCAGTTGATAGTTATAATGGGCATGAAGATGAAGCTCGATCAGGACCCGTCGCTTGTGGAAGAGCTTGAAGCCGAAATACCTGGCGCGTACGAGAGCCTTCTGAAGGGCATCAGTAATAATGGCGCCTACAAGCGATAACGTTTGAAAAATGAAAAATCCCTCCAGCTTTTGGTGATGGAAGTGCATTTTTGGCCCCGTGATTAATCAACGAGGTATAGCTTGATTCAAAAGTTATACACAGGCCAGCACCTTTCCTACACTAATAGGTCACCCATTCAGCAATGCCGGACAGCCTGATAAGACAAAAGCTAGAAAAATAAAGGCCCATGAATGGGTAGCCTATTATTTTGACCTGATTGCACCGCTTCCCTTCCCGCGCCAGCCAATCACGGCTGCCAGACGCTTTATACGCAAACCAGACTTCTTCATAGAACCGACATCAGGCTCCCCTCGAGATTTCAGCCATTCGAGAACAAGACTCTGAGCCCCTCTCCCCCCAGGACCAGACGGATCGCGAGTTCCATTATCAGTAACCGCTTGCCAGCACTGGAAAGCCTCGTACAGCCCTTTCGGGTGAAGCGGATTTTCAGGGTTGAAGCAATTCAAAAACACATCGAGCTCCGCGCTCAACGCTCAATCTGCGCATCCTTTTCTTGAATTTTTCTATCCTTGGCTCGGAGCTCGTTATAAAGATTTCGGCTATCATCGGCTGAAGCTTTCTCCTTAGCCTTGAGCTCGACAATTAATGACTCAGCCTCGGCAAGGCGGTTTTCAGCCTCCAGTACAGCAAGCCGATCTTCGGGAGAGCGCACGATTACCGGGTCACTATCGAGCTGAGCTAGCCCACCAGGGGGTTGATGACTTCGCGCCTGACGCTCCTGTCCTTTTGGCGCACTTGTATAATTTGGAATTAACTCGCCACCCAGCGAGCGAGCTTTCTTTTCAGCGTCGCTCACTTGCCGATCGAACCACTCCCGATTGACCATGACCTTATTTGAATCAATCGGCCCCTGTGGAGTTTCAAACAACACTGGTACATACCTACCGGTCGCACTTCTAAAATATTCAGACAACTTAGAATAAGTAACCGGAATATTTAAAACAGCGTTTTTGGTACCTTTTATGTAAATAGTTTCGGGATTAAACTCTGCATCAGGCTGAACAATTGAAGACAATCGTTCTGCAATAGATACAAGCAGAGAGGGATTTCGGCCTTTGATATTAGAGCAGGATACATCCAGCGAAATGTATTCTTGCATCAATGCCCCCTCCCTTATCGAAAACCAAGCTCGAAGCCAGACACTGTCTATCCAACCAGCAATGGCACTCAGTCTAACCAGCCCGTTAGCAAAATGTAATAGCCCAAGGGCGCATCTCGGGAACACACTCTTGGCCAGCTACGTGTAGGCGTAGGTCCTCGCCAATCAACGTCGAACATCACTCGTCAGGGATGAAAAAAATGGGTTTATTCACAAAATGGAAGCTATCTCGCTACCTCCGCATTCAAGAAAGCGAGATTTCGTCGTTCACCGCTCAGCTGAGCCAGATGGACAGCGCCGAAATAGGCGTGGTGGTAGCGCTGACCACCGATACTAGAAATCGACTGGAGGATGCAGGTTTTCTCCTGAGCGATCCGATCGTGGCTTATACAATTAACCCTGAGACCCCTTCAGCTCTCAGCGGGATGATCAAAACCCTCCAGGCCGAAGGACGCCTTCAAGAAGCAGCAGCAGTCATGGTTTGGCTGCATACATCGCGAGTCGGCGCCCGATTAGAACTGAGACCTTTGGCCAGGCAGATGTGGGGGCAGCTCGAGAGAGGCTTTCCACATGCCGAAGATGCATCGATGTCGCTCATGAGAGTGTTTTTTCGGCCAATCAGAATTGACGGGTACGATCAGTTTCCAAAAGGCCTGTCACCGGATCCTCTATGACATCCATCGCTATAGAACAGCCCCTCTGACTCGATACTGCGCTGTTTGAGCTTGCCACGCCAGTCTAAAAAGACCAGAATAAAGACCAATATAGGAGTCTTATATATGCAAAATATTCTGGCTGATGTGGCCGTCAGCGTATCTGAACTCAAGAAGAACCCCTCCTCCGTCTTGAGCGGCGCCAACGGCATGCCTGTGGCTGTGCTGAACCACAACCGCGTTATGGGCTACATGGTTCCAGCAAACGTCTACGAGGCGATGGTTGAGCGCCTGGACGAACTGGAGCTGGTCCAACTAGTCAAGGCTCGGCTCGATGCTAAAGAAACACCTGTTCGGGTATCTCTGGACGATCTGATTGGCGAGACAGAGGCAGATATCGCCAATGGCCGCTGAGTACGAGGTTGAGTGGGATCCGAAGGCACTGAAGGAGTTGCGTAAACTCGACGGAACAATACGCCTCCAGTTTCTGAAAAAGCTCCAGGAGCGGCAGTCCGGCCCGCGAGTGCCAGGCGATGCGCTTCATGGCATGAAGGACTGCTACAAGATCAAATTGCGCGGCGCCGGCTACCGACTTGTGTACCGCGTTGAGGATGAGCGAATTGTCATCCTGGTGCTGGCTGTCGGCAAACGCGAGCGAAGCTCTGTGTATGAGCAGGCGGGGAAGCGGTAGGCAGAGATAAGAAGCCCGGCGCTGGGCCGGGCTTGATCTCTAACGCGGTGCTGGCAGGGCAAGTAGGCGCTCAAGGTGCGGAATGGCCTTCAGGTCTTTACCTGAAAAATACGCGACGGATTTCTGCGGGAGCCAAACGGTGTGAAAATGATTTCTAAAGTCCGCAAGGACTTCGTTGGGATACAGCTTGGGGTAAACGATGCGGCCATCTTCAAACTCATGGCGGTACTTTGGCAGTGCGTCCGTGTCAATTCCTTTGACATCCCTTAACCATTTGCAAAACATTTTACCTTCTGAGATGTCTGGCAGCAGGTTGTCTGGCAGCGTGTAACCGGTGTCCTCCATTGGACCTATCAAAACCAATGCCATTTCATTGAGCATAGAGAAATGGGTGTAAGGGACTTGGCTGCGGTTAGCCATGTATCTGCGGAGATGATAGGGAATGCCGTTGCCTTGAGGCTTTGCGCCACCACCGCCCAACCACTCCCTAACCCACTGCGACACTGCAACAGCGAATCTCGGCGAGCACCATTGCCCTAAATTTATAGCTACGTCTGGATGGACCCAAGTGCCACGGTTTTCGTTCGACCCATTGGTTACTGTGTGAATCAGCCGGTCACCGGGAATTCCCGTTGACCTCGTTAGCTCATTCAGAAAATCGCCAGTCGCCTTTAAACGCGAGTAATCGTAGAAGTTTTTCCCTGATGCGTTGCACATTGCCGTTGCATTAACGTAGCCATCAAGTGCTCGCTGATGAATAAGCGCGCCCTCTACCTGTCTCGGTATTAGTTCAAGTTGAGCCATCCTTGCCACCCCTCATTCTCTAAAGATGCCCTACGGGCGGTAAAATTCTTTGCGCTTACATACTCATCCTTGTCAGGTCATCACGCGCCGCACGATCCTTCCCGCCTTCACCTCATGCGCCCACGCCATAAAAGTGGTTCAGCGCTATCAGCTCAACCACCGCCACGAAAACGCAGAGCACAACAAAACCAGGGCTGAATACCCGCTTGCGGCCTGATGAGCCCCAGCTAAGACCAGCTGCGTCGGAATAGCCGGGGATCAACATTAGGAAGGCCAGCGCAGCCAAGACCCCAACCTTGCTCCATAAGCTCTGCTCTCGCCATTCAGTCATTGGCTGATCCTGGGCAGCAGCATCAGGAAAACCGGCCATACCCAGGACACTTCATGGCTCTGAGGCGATTTCTAAGAACTTGAGTCTCGGTATATTCCGAATCCGAGGCGCCCATCTTGGACCGCAGTGCGTATTGCACGAAATCCTCAGCCTGCTGGCGATCTGCGGCTAGCTTGAAGGTACGGCATTGCTCTAGACGCTCAGCTTCCGTCACAGGCATCGGTAATGCGTCGATCTGTTTTTCGTACTCAGTTTTTTCTTTTGGCGTGCTGTAGCAGCCGGCGAAAAGAAGCGGCGCAGCTATTAGAGCGGCTATCCGTAAGGCATTCATCACTACATTCCCTTGCGCATACGAGCTTTGCTCAGCTCGCGGTAGTTCGATTTAGGTTGTCGCGCCCGACCAGGTGTCTATTCGGGCTTGTTTCGATTTATTTGCCCCGCCTTCACCTCATCGGCATAACTCACCAGCCTGTCAGTTTTCTCATATAGCGTACCCACCAGTCCCATCAGGGCTATGGCGTCAGCATCGCTGAGTTTTTCTGAGAGCTTACCCATCAAGGTTTGAGGCGATCGCCTTCAGGTCGCGGCGTAGCTGCTGGCTAGGTTTGGAGAGAGCCATGACTAAATATCCAAGTAGACTTATTGGGCCATTATTTCCTGATAGCGCTTCTGATATTCATCGTAAGGCAGGTTCTGTTCTGTGAGTTTCTGAAGTTGGATCTGCTTGTACTGACTCTTGGTCATAGGGCCAGGTGTCGGTTGCACGGGCGCCGCGGAGTAGTTTGATGGTGCCCCTCCTCCGACCTTCGAGCCACTACGGGCATAGCTGCTCACAGTCCCGTCAGGAGCAATGGTCACCGTAGTGCTCTCTACCTCCGTGCCGATACCTGCGAAACCGACATAGGCATAGCCCCAGCCCAAAACCTGCGATCCGTCAGAATTCTGGGTGACTGCTGTAGGCGGGCCGAGAAGGGCAATCACTTCTTTGCTGGTGGCTTTGCCTTTAATCAGGCTATCGATCTGGGCTGTTCGATTTTGGTGCCACTACTAGCGCAGCCGGAGAGGAGCGCCGCCATTGAGAGGCAAAGAAGCATCTTTTTCATAAAGTCCCTTTCTGTCTTGAGGCCAGCAAACTTAAGCCCTAGCTGGTGCTGCCAACCAGTCGTAATGAGGCGAATCTAACACCATTATTTAGCCACTACGAGTTGAAAGCTTTCTCCCCGAGAAAAATTAGCAAACGTCAAATCGCAAGAACAATTTGCTAATTTACAGCCACTCCTTCGCCACCTCATGGCGAAACAAGAGCACCTCAATTTTTTGCGAAAGCCAACAACGCGGCGGGCCCTTGCTCGCCCTGGAGAAAGTGAATGTCACCACGCCGAAATCAGGCGAATAACCCCACTCATTCAGCTCCCAATACGTAGGGGGCTCGCCAGGAGATCATCATGACCACCAACCAATACGATTCTCGCACCGCAGACAAGCTTGTGGTGCGACTGCCTAACGGCCTGCGCGCGGACATTGAAGCGGCTGCGAGCGCCGCGGACCGCAGCATGAACAGCGTATTCGTCCAGGCCGTGCGCCAGTATCTGGACGGACAGAATCGCCAATCCTTGCTGCTAGACGCTCTGACAAATGCCGGCGCCCCGCTCCCACCGGCTGTGAGTTCTAGCTTATGAGCCGCCGCAACGGACAACAGGGCGAGCGCCTGATCGAGCTGCTCAACGCCATGCAGCGTCGAGAAACCACCCCAGATCTATGCCATGTCCGCATCGTGCGGTATCGACGCTCGCAGGGTGCTGGCAGACCACTTTCAAGGTGGTGAACTCCATGGCTAAGACAGTACTGCGGGTGCGCCTCGATGGCGTCGCGTTCTACATGAACACCGAGACCTCTTCACCCGGTACCGGACACCGAAACAGGTTTCGCTTGTTCAAGACAGAAAACTACGGGCGCGACAAATCCGGCTGGATTCAGGTGGGCTCGACGGCTGGCCAGGAGTTATTGGCAATTGAAGATGAAAGCACCTTGCTGAAGGCGTGTGAAAAGCTATTCGCCAGCAAAAAGCCCCACCGCTACGACCTACATGGAGCGATACGCGGCAAATCCGGCAAGTGGGAGGGCGAAGCCTTTCCCATCAGGAAGTCAGTGCAAACAACGTCCTCCATCGACCAGTGATGACTCCATGGCCAAGTCAACTGCATTACCCACCAAAGAGACCGCGCCTCGCTTCCTCAGAGCGTCAACTGCCCCCTCGTACCTGGGCATGTGCCGGGAAGAATTTAACAAGACCGTTCGACCTAACGTCCGCGAATTCCCCATTGGGAAACAGGGCGTTGGCTTCGACCGGCTCGAATTGGATCAGTGGGCAGATTCCTGGGCTGAGTCCATGGCAATTGAAAAGCAAGCCAATGAGGACAACAATCTGCCCCGCAGTGGGCGCCAAGGAGCAAAACAATGGCGCGAAAAACGATGTCGGGCCTCTACCAGAGGAACGGGATTTGGCACATCGACAAAGTCGTCCGAGGTAGCCGACTTCAGGAAAGCACTGGAGCAAGCGAAAGGGAAGAAGCCGAGCAGTACCTGATTCATCGGCTGGAAAAGCTACGACAGGAAAAGATCTACGGCGTGCGCCAGGTGCGAACCTGGCGTGAGGCCGCTACCCGATTCCTGGTTGAGTTCAAAGACCAAGCATCGATCGGCCTTTCCGCATCCCACATCGAACAGCTTGACCCGTATATCGGTGATCTACCGATCACACACATCGATGACGGGACCTTGGCCCCATTCATCCGCGACAGGCAGCAGCCAAGCAAGACGGACAAAGGCAAGGTCAAGCCTGGCGTATCGAACAGGACGGTCAACATTGCTTTGCAACGTGTCGTTCGAATCTTGAACCTGTGCCACAGGAAGTGGCGAGACGCAGAGAAGCGGCCGTGGCTGGATAGCGTGCCGATGACCTCAATGCTGGAGGAGGCGAAGTCGAGCAGGAAGCCCTACCCGATGTCCTGGGCTGAGCAGTCGATGCTGTTCTCGGAGATTCCGGATCACCTGTTGAGGATGTCACTCTACAAGGTGAACACCGGGTGCCGGGAGCAGGAAGTCTGCAAACTTCAGTGGGATTGGGAGGTTAGGGTTCCGGAGTTGGGAGCAAGCGTGTTCCTGATCCCCGCTGATTTTGGCGGGAGAAGCGAAAAGTCAGGCGTGAAGAACGGCGACGAGCGACTAGTGGTGCTGAATAAGGTGGCGATGTCGGTCATCGACGGTCAGCGCGGCCTGCACTCGAAGTACGTATTCCCATACGGACAGCCGGACGAACGCGGTCCGACTCCGATGCACCGGATGAATGACACGGCGTGGAAGAAGGCCAGGGTGAGAGCGGCGACGAGGTGGGAGTTGGAACAAAAGTCGCCGGCACACCCTGGGTTCAGATCAATCCGGGTTCACGACCTCAAGCACACCTTTGGGAGAAGGCTGCGTGCCGCAGGGGTGACACTGGAAGATCGGAAGGCGCTCCTGGGGCACAAGAATGGCAGCGTTACCAGCCACTATTCTACCGCAGAGCTTGAGCAGTTGATCGCAGAGGCAAACAAAGTGTCAGCGACGGATTCACGCGGGCCGGCACTGACAATCTTGAGGAGGAAAACGGGATGAACCCCCGCAAAAGTCCCTACGCATGAAAAAGCCGAACTGGTTAGAGTTCGGCTAAGTCATTGATAAATATGGTCGGGACGGAGTGATTCGAACACTCGACCCCTAGCCCCCCATCTCCTTTTTCATACTTCTTGAAAGACTCCAAAATTTTACTCTGGATTTCTCCAAGCTAGTGTTTACTTGAGTTCCAGAGGTGTTCTGCTCTACGAGAGTCCAGGAACGTCCATCAAGAGTCGCCGTTTTTGTGGGGGGAAAAGTAGGGGTAACTCATTTTATGGCCAAAAAATCACCATCAAAGAACTTGAATCGCTGATCTCTGAAGATGCCAGCCGAATCCTTAGGGAAGATGACAATCAGCGCTGTTCTTTTCATACCAGTCGAATGAGCAGCAAGACCAAGAGCACGTTCAATACAGCCAGCACACTCAGTCCCGCAAGCACACCGCCAGCGCCCCAGGTCTGCAACAGGTAACCGCCTGCAAGGGGGGTCAAGGCTTGTCCTATGAGCGAAGGCCGAGCCATGCGTCCCATCAGCAAAACATAATGGGTGGGCGACATGAGGGCCAATGGCAGAAGTCCTCGAACGATCGCCCGCAAACCATTACCCGCGCCATAGATCACCAACCCCAGGGCAGTCATTGCCGGTGCGATGGTCACAAACAGCAGACCAATTGCCACGAATATAACGGAGATCAACGTCGTCCAGATTGGGTGTCGCTTACGCGAAAACACCTGTAGAACACGTGATCCTACCTGGCTCGGCCCCAGCAATGCGCTCAGTCCGACGGCGGCTGCAAGCGAGTAACCCTGCCCCTGCAACAATGAAATCAGCTGGACCGACATCGCCGTCATGATCACTGCACCCAAAGCAAAAATCAGCGTAAGCAACAAGTAGATCCGCCGGTCGATTGAGAAACTTTCGCCACCCACTGCCTGACTTTTTATGAGTGGTCCCGTGCCCCGTGCCAGCACCCAGAAATAAAGCGGTGCCACGACAATGACCAATAACACTCCATAAGCCACGCACGTCGTGCGCCAACCAACGTGTTCGATGACCAACGCAACCGCGGGCCATGACAGTGTTGTAGCAAACCCGGACACAAGCGTGATGCCCGTAATCGCACTGCCCGCTCGCTCCCCATAGAGAGAACCTAAAGCGGCGAATAGCGCTTCATACAACCCCAGCGCCATACCGACACCTATTACAGCCCAAGACAAAAAAAACATCGGCAACGAGGTCGAACTGGCCATCAGAAACAACCCGATGGCGACGCCCAGACCGCTACTGGCCAGAATAGGGCGACCGCCGTACTGGCCAATAAGCTGGCTGGTCAACGGCGCCAGCAACGCGGAAACCAGAATGCTCAGAGACAGTGCGCCATACACCCATTGGCTGGCCCAGCCGGTTTCTTTCATGATCGGATCGGCCATGACGGCCATCAGGAAGAACGAGCCTCCCCAGACCAGAACCTGCAGCATCCCCAAAATAAAAATGCCGAATACGCCAGGCAGTCGCGTTTGTTGATTCAAGACGATGTCATCAGTGGTGAGAAAGGCGGATAGCGTGACTAGCTGAGCAATTACGTTTAAACGAACGATTCACCTAGCCAACGAATCCATTGGCTCAAAGCATGTGCCCAGCCCAAATCTTACGATTGACCAGGTCGGCAGCAATTTCGATGAAGGCATCCCCGACGAATTTGGCAGCCGGACTGACACGCCTGTCGGCAGGAAAAACCTGAACAAGTTTGCGCATGGGAATGGGGTCAATCAAGGGAGCGGCACTGAGCACGCCAGCTTCGATTTGGGCGTAAATCGATGCCAAAGGCAAAGCGGTCAAACCGAACCCATTGCAGACCAAGGCAATCATCGCGCCAAAGGAATCCGCTTCGACACTGGTCTTGAGCTTGATCCCGACTTCACGCGCACAATCATCCAGAATCACGCGAAGGCTATGCCGAGCACTTGGCAACACCAATAGCTGCTCTGCCAAAGACTCGAACGACACCGGTGTATCAAGACGCAGGTTGGCGCTGGCGGGGCCGACCAGCAGCAGATTTTCCATCATCACCGGCACGATACGCAGCGTATGCAGGGGTTGGGGATCGTAAGAAATCGCCAGTTCCAATTCGCCACGCTGAACCCAATCCAGCAGATAGCCGCTGAAGGCCGAGGAAAACCTGACGGCAAGATTCGGATGCGCCTCTTTGATTTTGCGCACTAGAGGAACGGTGACGATTTCCGCTACCGTCGGCGTCGTACCGATGACGACCGTTCCCCGAAAAGAGGTCTTTCCGCCCACCACAGAACTTCGAATGGACTCCATTTCTTCCATGATTCGAGTGGCATGCGCCAAGACTTCACGGCCGGCATCGGTAATTTCCATGCCTCGTCCATGCCGATCAAAAAGGTAGGCCCCGAGTTCCTTTTCCAACAGACGAATTTGCCTACTCAGTGCCGGTTGTGCGATGTGAAGCCGGTCGGAGGCCTTGCTGAGACTGCCAAGCTCGGCCACATGAATTAGGGTCTTGAGTTGAACGACATCCATTACCTGGCCAGTCAAAGTCGGGCTCGGCGCGAAATGCGTCGAAAGTAGTATGAGTGTAAACGCATTAGCGTTCCTTGGAATGCCACAGGGCCCGCGCCGCAGGGGGCCTTGCGACTTTCGAGCCGGCTGTATCCCCCAGCCCGCACGGGTTGCAAGGCAAGCTATAAAATTTCGGTATATCAGTTAGGCCTGGCTGACGGCTTATTACCCTCGTCACTCTGCGGTAGCGTGCAATCAACGTCGACGCCAAGAGCGCTCGACTGACTACAAGAATAAGATTCGAGGGCTTACGTCATGATTTACTGCATTTCTCGTTACCTGACCGACCCGCCTTACACAGTCAGCAAGCAGCTGACCTCTCATATACATCCCCCCTCTTCATGTGCCTTGGTCGTCAAAGGATCACTGCAACTGCGTTAAGCCCATCAACCCATCGAGCTTGCAACGTCGGACACGCATCAGCGTGCGCCTCGTATCGTCTCGCCTTGAAAAAAGGGTGAACAGAATGTCTGCATCAACCAGCGACTCAACACTCCACACTGAAAAGTCCGATCAGATAAAAAGTCCGAATCGCGTCAGAGCCATCATGGGTGCCTGCTCGGGCAATTTGGTGGAGTGGTACGACTTTTTCATTTACGCCTATACCGCCATCTATTTTGCGAGCTCGTTTTTCCCCAAAGGCGACACCACCAGTCAGTTGCTCGCAACCGCCGGCGTCTTCGCCGTCGGCTTTTTCATGCGGCCTCTCGGCGGCTGGATTTTCGGCTGGATTGCCGACACTCGCGGCCGCAAGGTCTCGATGATTATCTCGGTTTTTATGATGTGCGCCGGCTCCCTGCTGATTGCCGTCATGCCGACCTATGAAACCATTGGTGTGGCGGCGCCAGTTTTGCTTGTCGTCGCGAGGTTGATTCAAGGGCTGTCAGTCGGCGCGGAGTACGGCACCGGTGCCACCTACATCAGTGAGATCGCTACACCTGGGCGTCGCTGTTTCTATGGCTCGTTCCAGTACTTCACCATCATTGCCGGTCAGCTCATGGCATTGATGACTGTGGTCATTCTCCAGCAAACCCTCACCGGCGAAGAATTGCGCGAATGGGGCTGGAGGATTCCGTTCTTCATCGGTGCCCTGAGCTCAATCGTGGTGGTGTATCTGCGCCGCGCCATGCATGAAACCGCCACCAAGAAAGACATGAGCCGCAAAGACGCCGGCTCGCTACGCGGCATGTTCAAGCACAAACGGGCGGTCGCGCTGGTGGTAGCGTTTACCATCGGTGGTTCTTTGTACTTCTACACCTTCACCACCTATATGCAGAAGTTCCTGGTGATCTCAGCCGGTTTCAGCCCGGAAACGGTTAGTTTCATCATGACCGCGGCCCTGGTCGGTTTCATGTTCTGCCAGCCACTGTTCGGCTTGCTGGCGGACCGTATCGGGATCAAGGCGCACATGCTGATGTTTTCCGGGTTGGCGATGCTGTTGGTGATTCCCCTGCTCTATTCACTGCAATCGGTCAGCAGCCCGTTTACGGCGTTCCTGCTGGTGTTTGGTGGCCTGGCCATTGCGTCGCTCTACACCCCGATTGCCGGGATCGTCAAAGCTGAACTGTTCCCACCTGCGGTACGCGCATTGGGCGTAGGCTTTCCGTATGCCATCGGCAATGCGGCATTCGGCGGCACCGCCGAATACGTCGCCTTGTCGCTCCGGTCCCAAGGCATTGAGGAATATTTCTTCTTCTATGTCGCGGCCGTCGTGACCATCACTTTCATCGCCGCGATGCTGATGCCGAATCTTTCGCGCTATGGATACATCAGCGGTTCCGGTGAGATCGAAGAGCGCACCGGTTTGAAGGGTTGCGCAAAGTCACACGCTGCGAGCGTTTGAAGCACTGACGATTACAGCAGGTATTTGAAAAGGGCCCATGAGATCCATGGGCCCTTTTTGCATCACTGGGTAGCAGATGCAGGTGCAACTTGAGTGACAGTTTCGGCGAGGACGTTGGCCGCGTGCTCCCGGTTCGGCCATGCATGCAAATCAAGATCAAGATCCTTGAACTGACTTGAATCGAAGACAGGCGTTTTGATGCCGGCTTTGCGTTGCTGGTCATAGTCGCGCAGCAAGCGCATGCCGACATTGAACAACAGCGCCAGGGCGATCAGATTCACGAAGGCCAGCAGCGTCATGGTGATATCGGCAAAAGCGAACACAGTGCCCAGATTTTGTACGGCCCCCCAAAGGATCAGCAGCAGCACCAAACCACGATAGACAATGACTGCAGCGCGCTTGTCGCCCAGCAGAAAGCGCAGGTTATTCTCGCCCAGGTAGTAGTTGTAGAGGATCGACGTGAAGACAAACAGCGCCAACGCCACGCTGATGAAGGTGCGTCCCCAATCTCCGACCACTGCCGCCAACGCGTTCTGAGTCAGCACCAGGCCATCGCCTTCAAAACTAGCCGTGTAAAAGCCTGACAGCAGAATCAGCAGCGCCGTACAGGTACAGATCACAAAGGTATCGAGAAAAACGCTGAAGGCCTGAACCACCCCTTGAGCCGCCGGGTGATCCACTTTCGCCACCGCGGCTACGTTGGGAGCACTCCCCAGTCCCGCCTCGTTGGCAAACACCCCACGTTTGACGCCCATGACAATGGCACTGCCGACCAGGCCGGCAAACGCCTGATCCAGGCCGAAAGCACTTTTGAAGATGGTCATCAGCATTCCGGGAACATGATCAAACTGGAGCACGATCACATAAACGGTCACGCCAATGTAAGCCAGCGTTTTGACCGGCACCAGCAGGTCCGAGACCGCGGCGATGCGCTTGATGCCGCCCATGAACACCAGGCCAAGCAATATGGCAATCGTAATTCCGGAGTAGGTCGTAGAGAAACCGAACGCATTATTCAGCGAGTGAGTCACGGCATGGGATTGCAGTCCGTTGAAGGCGAAACCAAAGGTCACCAATAGCAGTAACGCCATGACCTTGCCCAGCCAGGGTTGTTTCAGTCCGTACTGGATGTAATACGACGGCCCGCCGCGGAACTGTCCGTTAGCATCACACCGTTTGTACAACTGCCCCAGGCTGCACTCAAAGAAGCTGGTGGACATGCCCACCAGCGCGGTAACCCACATCCAGAACACCGCGCCCGGGCCGCCCAACGTTACCGCCAACCCGACACCGGCGATATTGCCCGCACCTACGCGCCCCGCCAGGCTAAGCATCAATGCCTGGAATGAGCTGATCTGCCCGGCACTCTTTTGCACGCTATCGCGGAAGGCGCCGAACATATGCAGAAAATGGCGGAACTGGACAAAGCGTGAACGCACCGTGAAGTAGCCGCCCAGGCCTACGATGAGCACGATCAGAAGCTTGCCGGAGAGAAAATCATTAATGACATCAAGCATGGGTCGAACCTCTTGTTTTTATAGGTACACGGATTTCAGGCACGCACGCGCCTGCACAAGTCGCCGCCCGAAGGCAGGAGAAGTGACTGAATCAGCTTTTGAATTTCAACTTCGTGGCCTGGCCAGGCTCCCGCGAATGATCAGGAAGCCCTCAGGACGACCGGGTTTACCCGGTAAGGCTGCTCACCTGGAAATCGGCGATCTGTTGCCACATCGCGATGGGGTTGGAATACATCGGGAAATGCCCGCAATCAGGAATGGGGGCCAGCCGGACACCTTCGGCCTGGATATGCGGCAGATAGGACAGTGACGCGTTCTGCTCGCCGTACATGAACATTCGTGGGCATTTCAAGCCGAGGAATTTGCTCATCAGATCGGCATTATCGGAAAGATCTACCATCGACTGGAATATCCCCCGCACCGCACCGGCACGCACCTTGTGCCGCAAGCTCGCGGAATAGAGTGCACTGGCATAGGCAGGGGCGTGTCGGGCACGTTCGATGAAGGCGGCGAAAAACACCTCGGGATCGTTGCTCGGATAGTCGATGATCTGCCGGCTGAGGAAGCAGTCTTCCGGGGCGATATTGCCCTCGATATCGACGAAACTGAGCACCCGGTCCGGGAACTGATGCGCCAGCATCAATGCGGTCAGACCGCCCATGGAATGGCCGACCAGATGGAAGCGTTCGATGCCGAAATGTGCCAGCACCTGCAGCGCTGTCTGCAGCACAAAGGGAATGGAAATCCTGGAAAGATCATCGCACTGGCTTTCACCACAACCCGGTGCGTCGTAAGCCACGAAAGGGTGACCGGCGAACGCGGGCTGCTGCACGATGTCGGCATAGTCCTCCTTGGTCGAACCAAAACCATGCAGGAACACGATCGGCGCAAGGACGCCGTCGCGATGGATGGCGGCCACGTTCAGTTGGACACCCTCCACCGTCAGAGGGAGTTGCACATGAGTGAACGTTTGTGGAGAAGACACGTTGTTGACTCCTTGAACGAAAAGGTAGCGCCGAACTTGGGTTGCCGGCAGCCAGACTCGCAATTTCAAGGGAATCGAGCCTTCTGTAAATTCCTAATACGGGAAGGCTTTCATACGCCAAACCTATCACTCCTGTTCACGCACAGGGCCTTGCTCGACTCACACACGGGACTGGAGTCGGGTGACCAGCTCCTGCACCAGCGGATTGGGCCGATCTGCATTCCAGGCCACCGCTGTGGTCACGACATTGAGCTTCTGGATCAGTGCTCGAAATACCACATTGTCCGGTGCCAGTTTTTTCAGCGACGCTGGTACCAGTGCGATACCCTGGCCGCAGCTGACAAAGGCAATTTGCGAGGCGACCGAGCGCACTTCATGCAGCACGCGCGGGGAAAAACCGCTGGCGCGGCAAGTCGCAATCAGATTGTCGAAGTAGACCGGACTAACCTTTCGGGAAAACATCACCAAGGGTTCAGTGGCCAGGCTGGCCAGGCTGATTCGCGTGCGCGCCGCCAAGGGGTGATCGCTGGGCAGGGCCACAACCAGGCGGTCCTGAGTCAGCGGCAGTGATTTGATCGAGGCCCCCAGATCACCGTCCAGCCGGGCGAAGGCCAGGTCGATGTCTCCGGCTTCCAGCGCCGGCACCGCTTCGACGCTGTCGATCTCCCGTACAGACACGGTGAGGTGCGGGTAATCGCTCTTCAGTTGCTCGATCAAACCCGGCAAGACATCAAACATGGCCGTAGAAATCGCGCCGATGGTCAATATCCCCGACTGCCCCGCCACCGCCTCCTCCACGGCGAGCTCCAGCCGTTCCAATTGGTCGGCGAACTTGCGCACGGCCGGCAGAATCGCCGCTCCCACCGGGGTCAGCTTCGCACCGCGTCGCGAGCGATCAAACAGCTTGACCTTGAGCGCCTGCTCCAACACTTGGATCTGCTCGCTCAGCGGTGGCTGGGACATGCCCAAACGCTTGGCCGCACGGCCGAAGTTCTGTTCTTCGGCCACCGCCAGGAACAACCAGAGATGACGAATCAGTCGAAAATTGATCATGATTAATCCATAGGTTTAACGTATCTAACGCATCTGTGATTAGTAATATACCTATCAAATTGTCTCGCTAACACTGGGCGCCTCCGTCACCACTGAGGCTTTCCCATGATCAATAAGAGTTTGCTGGATCGCTTGGCGGCGCTGGATACCAACACGGTTTCCGATGCGCTCGACTTCATCGGCCTGCCGGGTGCCACTGTTGGGCTGCGCCCACTGTGGAACTGCCCAAAGATTGTCGGCCGCGCCAGCACCGTGCTGCTGGCTCCTAAATCCGACAACGTCCCCACTGTGCACCTGATTACCCCCGTGGTGGAACAGATCGACAGCGATGATCGTGTGCTGGTGATTGCAGGTGGAATCGAAGGCATCTCCTGCTGGGGCGATATCCTCGCCAATGCAGCGGCCAGCAAGAAAGTGCGCGGCACGGTAATCGACGGTTTCAGCCGCGACATCGACGGCAGCGAGTCGATTGGCTACCCGGTTTATGGCCGCGGGGTGACCATGATCAGTGCCCGCAATCGGGTGGTGCAGATCGATGCCGCCGTAACCATCAACGTGGCCGGCGTCGACGTCAGCGAGAACGACTATGTCATCGCCGATACCTGCGGCACCGTATTCGTGCCCTCAGCCTATATCGAGAAAGTGCTCGACCTTGGCGAGCGTATCGCCCGCCGCCAGGACGGCATGGTCGAGGCTGTCCGCAGCGGTCGCTCGGTCGCCGAAGTGATGCATGACACCCAATTCGAAGCGATCCACACGGAGCACGCCTGATGAATATCGAAGACAAAGAACTGGTCGCCTTGTTTGAAGGCCTGGACACCCCGGGTGTTTCCGATGCGCTGGACAAACTCGGCCTGCCCGGCCAATGCCTCGGTGTGGCGCCACTGGACAACTACAGCAAGGTTATCGTCGGCCCGGCGTTTACCGTGCAGTACGTCTCGGCCAGCGTACCTCCGGGTACCGTTGGCGATTTCATCGAAGACGTCGCGCCCGGCGATGTGGTGGTCATCGACAACGGCGGCCGCACTGATTGCACCGTCTGGGGCGACATCATGACCCAGTACGCCGGTACTCGGCAGATCGCTGCCACAGTCATCGACGGTGTTTGCCGTGACGTGAACAAAGCACTGGGCGATGGCTACCCGATCTTCAGCAAGGGCCGCTTCATGCGCACCGGCAAAGACCGCGTACAGGTTCAGTCGGTCAACCAGCCGGTGTCCATCGGTGCCGCCCGGGTCTGTGCCCGCGACATCGTAGTCGCCGACGCCAACGGTGTGGTCGTCGTCCCCCGGGCTCGTGCAGCTGAAGTGGCAGCGTGTGCCCGTCAGATCGAATCGGTCGAAGCCGACATTCGCGCCCTGATCGCTCAGGGCAAAACCCTTAAAGAAGCCCGCGCCGCACTGGGCTACCACAGCCTGCAGAGGAAAGTTTGATGACCATACTCCCCCTCCCCCTGGATTCTTACGCACGGGCAAAAGTGCTGGGCAGTTCGACGCTGTATGAAGCGTCCCACCTGCCTTGCGCGGTCGACAGCGCGATCCGCCCGATCTGGGACGGTGCCTTTATCTCCGCTCCCGCTTACCCTCTGGAATGCTCGCCCGGCGACAACCTCGCCCTGCACCTGGCGATGGAACGTGTGCCCCGTGGCAGCGTGCTGGTCGTAGGCACGGGCAGCTTCATCGCCGGTTATTGGGGCGAAGTGCTGACCGTGGCGGCCGAAGCGGCTGGCGTGGTCGGGCTGGTGATCGATGGTGGCGTACGCGATATTGCGGCCCTGAAGAAACGCCAGTTCCCGGTGTTCGCCCGCGGCATCTCGCTGAAAGGCACAGTCAAAGCCAGTGCGCTTTCGGTGGGGCAGCCGTTCAATTTCAATGGTGCTTTCGTGACACAGGGCGACTGGGTGGTGGCCGACGATGATGGTGTGATCATCATTCCCAAGGCGGATGCCGCACGCACCTTGGCAGAAGGTGAAGCGCGGGCGGACAAGGAAGCGCAGATGATGCAGGCGTTGACCGAGGGCCGCTCGACCCTGGAACTGATGAACCTGACTGAGTGGAGAACTCGCGCATGAGCGCCGATATCCAACGTCTGAATCAGCGTCTTGCCAATGCGCAGCCGTCCGCGACTTACCGAATCATGGATCGGGTGGCAGAGCGCCGGGCGCAAGGCGCGAAAATTATTTCGCTGTGTGCCGGCGAGCCGGATTTCGATACGCCCAAGCATGTGCGTGAAGCGGCCATTCATGCCATTGAACACGGCCACACCCGCTACACCCAGGTCGCCGGTGTACGTTCACTGCGAGAAGCAGTGGCCGCCAAGTTCCGTCGTGAGAACGGTCTGGACGTAGCCTGGCAAGACACCCTTGTCTGCAACGGTGGCAAACAGGTGATCTACAACGCCTTGGCCGCGACCCTCAATGAGGGTGACGAAGTTATCGTGCCGGCGCCGTACTGGGTCAGTTACCCGGAGATGGTTCAATTGTGTGGCGGTGAAGCCCGAATCGTTACTTGCGACGCCGACACTGGCTTCAAGCTGACGCCCTCGGCGCTGGCCGCCGCGATCACACCGCAGACCCGCTGGTTGATCCTCAATTCGCCGTCCAACCCGACCGGCGCGGTGTATAGCCGGGAAGAACTGCACGCCTTGGCTGAGGTGTTGTTGGCTCACCCTCACGTGCTGATTCTGGCCGATGACATCTACGAGCATCTGATTTTTGATGATCAAGCGTTCTACACCCTGGCCCAGGTTGAACCACGACTGGCACCTCGCACCCTGACCATGAACGGTGTGTCCAAGGCCTATGCTATGACCGGCTGGCGAATCGGTTTCGCCACAGGGCCGCGCTGGTTGCTGGAAGCCATGGAAAAACTGCAAGGTCAGCAAACCTCTGGCGCCAGCTCTGTGTCGCAACAGGCTGCGCTCGCGGCACTGGAAGGTCCCAAGGATTTCATCCGTGAAAGCCGGGTGGCATTCCAGAGTCGTCGCGATTTGATGGTGGCGCTGCTGAACGACACCCCAGGCCTTGAATGCGTCAGTCCAGCCGGGGCGTTCTACGCGTTCGCGTCCTGTGCCGGATTGATCGGGCGTACCTCAGCGGGTGGCCGGGTACTGCACACCGACGAAGATGTCGCGCATGCACTGCTCGACGAAGCGGATGTGGCCGTAGTGCATGGTAGCGCTTTTGGTCTTGGCCCTTACATTCGCATCGCCTACGCCCTGGATGAGGCTTCATTGCGCCAGGCCTGCGAGGCGATCCGTACCTTCTGCACCTCACTACGTTAATCATTTCCCTTCCCATAATGCGTGGCTATCGCCGTTGCCCGGCAGGCCACGCATTCACCCCACCTGCTATACAAAATGGGCATATCTCAAAGACAAAAACGGTAGTCGCAGTCCGCTCCCAGCACTCCCAGAATGGGTGAAAACACAAAAGCAGCACTGCTTGGGAGATTGGCATGTCAACAGAAGCTGAACACACCGTGGGACAGGATTGGCAAGAGGACGTGTTCCGCGTGCTCAAGGCCCACGACGTCAAACACGTGGTCTTCGTACCGGATGCAGGTCACTCGGCGGCCATCCGCATGTCGTATGCCGACCCGGATATCAAGGCTGTCGTCCTCACCACCGAAGAAGAAGGCATCGGCTACCTCGCCGGCGCCTGGCTGGGCGGTGAGCGCGGTGCACTCTTGATGCAGTCCAGCGGCGTCGGTAACTGCATCAACACCCTGGCACTTCAAGTCTGTGCCGGCTTCCCGTTGTTGATGGTGGTCACCATGCGCGGCGACTGGGCCGAATTCAACGCGTGGCAGAACCCGATGGGCCAGGCCACAGAAGCCTCCCTGAATCTGATGAAAGTGATGACCTGGCGCGCGGACGTCCCGGAAGACGTTGCCCCGCTGCTGCACGGTGCCGCGACCATGGCCTTCAACGGTGATTCGTCCACTGCCCTGCTGCTCGGTCAGCGCCTGATTGGAGAAAAGAAATGGGTCAAGTAAGCGCAAACCACACTCTGTGCCGCCGCGAAGTGGTCAAGGCCTTGCTGGCCGACCGCAAAGACGTGCTGGTCGTGACGGGTCTCGGTTCGGCGTCCTACGACGTCATGGCTGCCGGTGACAATGATCTGAATTATTACCTGTGGGCTGCCATGGGCAGCGCGATCACTGTGGGTCTGGGCCTGGCAAATGCGCAGCCAGACAAATCGGTGGTGGTAGTCACCGGTGACGGCGAGTTGCTCATGGGCTTCGGTGCACTGGCCACGGTAGCACTGCAAAAGCCCGCCAACCTGACCATCGCGGTGCTGGATAACGGTCACTTTGGTGAAACCGGCATGCAAGTCAGCCACGCCGGTTTTGGTATTTCCCTGGACCAGGTGGCGAAGACTTGCGGCTTCAGTTGGACCGATGAAATCCGCGACATGGAAAGCGTACATGACCTGCGCGAGCGCTTTGCGAGCCGCGACGGCGTCAAGCTCGCGACGATAAAGATCAAAGCGGAAAACCCGCCACGGGTGCTGCCACCGCGCGATGGTCATTACGTCAAGAATCGCTTCCGTGCCGCCTTGGGTTTCAACCCGATCTGATTGCTCTTTGCCCGGACCCGGTCACGCAGGGCAGATGCCGTGCGTGACACGTTGAGGAGAATAATAATGACTGACCGTAACTCTGAAGAGCTCAATGCCATCCGCGAGGGCGTACGTGCTCTGTGCGCTGAATTCGATGCGGCTTACTGGCGCAAAGTCGACGAAGAAAAAGGTTTTCCGGAAACCTTCGTCAAGGCCCTGACCGATGCCGGCTGGCTGGCGGCGATGATTCCTGTCGAGTACGGCGGATCCGGCCTCGGGCTGGCCGAGGCCTCGGTGATCCTTGAAGAAGTGAACCGTTGCGGCGGCAACTCCGGCACCGTCCACGGGCAGATGTACAACATGTTCACCCTGCTACGACACGGCAGCGAGGCGCAGAAAAGCTACTACCTGCCGAAACTGGCCAGCGGTGAATTGCGCCTGCAATCGATGGGCGTCACCGAACCCACTACCGGCACCGACACCACCAAGATCAAGACCACCGCGATCAAGCGCGGCGACAAGTATGTGATCAATGGGCAGAAGGTGTGGATCTCACGAATCCAGCATTCCGACTTGATGATCCTGCTAGCGCGCACCACACCCTTGGCCGAGGTGAAGAAGAAGTCCGAGGGCATGTCGATCTTCCTTGTCGACCTGCGTGAGGCCATCGGCAATGGCATGACAGTGCAACCCATCGCCAACATGGTCAACCACGAGACCAATGAGTTGTTCTTCGACAACCTGGAGATCCCCGCAGACAGTCTGATCGGCGAGGAAGGCAAAGGCTTCCGCTACATCCTCGACGGGTTGAATGCCGAGCGCACCCTCATCGCCGCCGAATGCATCGGTGACGGTCGCTGGTTTATCGAAAAGGCCAGTGCCTATGCTCGCGACCGCGTGGTGTTTGGGCGTCCTATCGGGCAGAACCAGGGCGTGCAATTCCCCATCGCCGAAGCGCACATCGAAATCGAAGCGGCCGACCTGATGCGCTGGCGCGCCTGCGAGGAATACGACAGCGGCCTCAACGCCGGGGCCAGCGCCAACATGGCCAAGTACCTGGCGGCGAAAGCCTCCTGGGAAGCGGCTAATGCCTGCTTGCAGACCCACGGAGGCTTCGGCTTTGCCTGCGAATACGACGTCGAGCGTAAATTCCGTGAAACCCGTCTGTATCAGGTGGCGCCCATCTCCACCAACCTGATCCTGTCGTACGTTGCCGAACACCTACTTGAACTGCCGCGCTCCTTTTAAAGGATCAGCGTAAAGCCCAGTGCGTCGGCCCAAGCTGGCGCGGCTGGGGAGCCATGACAAGAGAGATAATAATCATGAGCCAACCCAAAGGCATCCGTCCGCTCGATGGCATTACCGTCGTCAGCCTTGAGCATGCGATTGCAGCGCCCTTCTGCACCCGACAATTGGCCGATCTTGGCGCGCGCGTGATCAAGGTCGAACGCCCAGGCACGGGTGACTTCGCCAGAGGGTACGACCAACGCGTCAACGGTCTCGCCTCGCACTTCGTCTGGACCAATCGTTCGAAAGAAAGCCTGACCCTCGATCTGAAACAAGATTCGGCCACCGAGGTGCTGGACAGCTTGCTGGCCACTGCCGATGTCCTGGTGCAGAACCTGGCGCCGGGTGCCGCAGCACGAATGGGACTTTCATTTGAGGCTTTGCATCAGCGGTTTCCGCGCCTGATCGTTTGTGACATTTCAGGCTACGGCGCAGGCGGCCCGTATGAAAAGAAAAAAGCCTATGACCTGTTGATCCAGAGCGAAGGCGGATTCCTATCGGTCACCGGCGGACCGGGTGAGGAAGAAATGGCCAAGGCCGGTTGCTCGATTGCTGACATCGCGGCCGGCATGTACGCCTACACCGGAATTCTATCTGCCTTGCTGTTGCGTGGACGCACTGGCGAAGGTAGCCACCTCGATGTGTCGATGCTGGAAAGCCTGGTCGAGTGGATGAACTACCCGATGTACTACGCCTACGACGGCGCTACACCTCCCCCTCGCGCCGGCGCCGCGCACGCCACGATCTACCCCTATGGCCCCTTCCCTATCGGTGACGGCACCACAGTCATGCTGGGGTTGCAGAACGAACGAGAGTGGCGGCTGTTTTGCGACAAGGTACTGCTTACTCCTGAACTGGCGAAAGACGAACGCTTCTCTGCCAACTTCAAGCGCGTCGAAAACCGTCAAGCGCTGCGGGCACTCATCGTTGAATCGTTCTCCACACTCAATTTCGATGCCGTGTTTGATCGGTTAGAGCATGCGCAAATTGCGAACGCCCGGGTCAACGACATGCAAGGTGTTTGGGACCATCCGCAACTTCAGGCACGTGACCGATGGCGGGAAGTCGAAACCTCCGCCGGCACCGTCCCGAGCTTGATACCTCCCGGCAGCAACAGCGCGTTCGAGCCACGCATGGATGCCGTACCGGGCCTCGGTCAGCACACCGAACAGGTGCTCAGGGAACTGGGTCTGGGTACAGACCGTATTGAACAAATGCGCGCAGCCGGGGCGATTTAGCCTTCATCTGAAAACAAAAAACCTGCCTGCAACAATCAAAGTTTTTCGAGAGAACACTGCCCAATGAAAATGCTGGTAGCTGTGAAACGAGTGGTCGACTACAACGTCAAGGTTCGCGTTAAGGCGGACAATTCCGGCGTCGACCTCGCCAACGTGAAAATGTCGATGAACCCGTTCTGCGAGATCGCCGTGGAAGAAGCCGTACGCCTGAAAGAAAAGGGTGTTGCGACCGAAATCGTTGTCGTCTCCATCGGCCCGTCCACCGCTCAAGAGCAACTGCGCACCGCGCTGGCTCAGGGTGCCGATCGCGCCATCCTCGTCGAATCCGCCGAAGATCTGACTTCCCTGGCCGTTGCCAAGCTGCTCAAGGCTGTTGTCGACAAGGAACAGCCACAGCTGGTGATCCTTGGCAAACAGGCCATCGACAGCGACAACAACCAGACTGGCCAGATGCTCGCTGCATTGAGCGGCTACGGTCAGGGCACGTTCGCTTCGAAAGTCGAAATCAGCGGCGACAGCGTGGCTGTTACCCGTGAAATCGACGGCGGCGCGCAGACAGTTTCCCTGAAACTGCCGGCCATCGTCACCACCGACCTGCGTTTGAACGAGCCGCGCTACGCGTCGCTGCCCAACATCATGAAAGCCAAGAAGAAGCCTCTCGACGTGCTGACTGCGGACGCTTTGGGCGTTTCCACCGCCTCCACCAACAAAACCCTGAAAGTCGAAGCGCCTGCTGCACGCAGCGCGGGTATCAAGGTCAAGTCGGTGGCTGAACTGGTCGAGAAACTGAAAAACGAAGCGAAGGTGCTTTGAGCTTAGGAGCCTAATCATGACTATCTTGGTAATCGCTGAACACGACAACAAAGTAGTGGCCCCGGCCACGCTGAACACCGTGGCTGCTGCCGTCAAAATCGGCGCTGACATCCACGTTCTAGTTGCAGGCCAGGGCGCTGGCGCCGTGGCTGAAGCCGCTGCGAAAGTGGCTGGCGTGGCTAAAGTGCTGGTTGCCGACAACGCTACCTACGCTCACCAGCTGCCGGAAAACGTTGCTCCTCTGGTCGCTGAACTGGGCAAGGGCTACAGCCACATCCTGGCTGCCGCTACTTCCACCGGCAAAAACATCCTGCCACGCGTTGCCGCGCAGCTGGACGTTGACCAGATCTCCGAGATCATCGCCGTGGTCAGCGCTGACACCTTCCAGCGTCCGATCTACGCCGGTAACGCCATCGCGACCGTACAGTCCAACGCTGCAGTGAAAGTGATCACCGTGCGTGCCACCGGTTTCGACCCGGTTGCCGCTGAAGGTGGTTCGGCTGCCGTTGAATCGGTGGCTGCTGCTCACGACGCCGGTACTTCCAGCTTCGTTGGTGAAGAACTGGCCAAGTCCGATCGTCCGGAACTGACCGCTGCCAAGATCGTCGTTTCCGGCGGCCGCGGCATGCAGAACGGCGATAACTTCAAGCACCTGTACGCCCTGGCCGACAAGCTGGGCGCTGCTGTTGGCGCTTCCCGCGCGGCAGTGGACGCAGGTTTCGTACCCAACGACATGCAGGTCGGTCAGACCGGCAAGATCGTTGCTCCACAGCTGTACATCGCCGTCGGTATTTCCGGCGCGATCCAGCACTTGGCCGGCATGAAAGACTCCAAAGTGATCGTTGCGATCAACAAGGACGAAGAAGCGCCGATCTTCCAGGTGGCCGATTACGGCCTGGTGGCGGATCTTTTTGAAGCGATTCCAGAAATGGCCACCCTGGCCTGATCACTGACCGACTGGAGCAAAGAATATGAGCAGCAGTTCCGATTTTTCCGCCTGGATTGGACGACGTCAGGAAAGCCAGGACCGGATCAGTTTCACTCTGGTCAGACGCATTGCCGCGACATTGGGCGAGTCGGCACCACAACCCGGTGAGCCGCTGCCGCCCCTGTGGCACTGGGCATTTTTTCAGGAGCCGGTGGGTGCCAGCGAACTGGGGCCGGACGGCCATCCAGCGCTTGGGGGATTTTTGCCGCCGGCCCATAACCGCAATCGCATGTGGGCGGGAAGCCGAATTGAGTTTTTCCAGCCATTAAAAGTGGATGCTGAAGTGACCTGTGTATCGACCATCCTCAACGTCGAGGAGAAGCACGGTCGCACGGGTTCCTTATTGTTCGTCACAGTACGCCATGAGTTTTTCCAGGACGGCAAACGCGCCCTTCAAGACGATCAGGACATTGTTTACCGTGAACCTTCCCCGCCCAAACTGAACGGTACCGAAAAGCTACCTGAAGGCCAATGGCAGGAACGGATAGAGCCCACTCCAACCCTGCTGTTTCGCTATTCCGCAGTGACCTTCAATGGTCATCGTATTCACTATGACTGGCCGTATGTGACAGAGACCGAAGGTTATCCGGGGCTGGTGGTACATGGTCCATTGATCGCCACGTTGAATTTGCGTGCCTTTACCAAAGCGCATCCAACTGCGCGCCTGGAGCGTTTCGCATTCCGCGGAGTACGACCTCTGATTTCGCCTAAGCCTTTCCAGGTGGGCGGACGTCTAATCGAAAACGGCAAGGCACAGGTCTGGGCTGGCAATCAGGACGGCACAGCACAGATCGGAGAGATCGAGTTCAGCAATGGAGCAACGCCATGAGCAAATCAATTGTTCGCTCCGCCCTGTTTGTGCCGGCTACTCGACCAGAGCGCATCTCAAAAGCTATTGCCACCGGGGCGGATCGAGTCATCGTTGACTTGGAAGATGCCGTGCAAGAAAACCTCAAGGAGCAGGCGAGGGATAATCTCGACGCGTTCCTGAGCGAAGCCCCGGATGCACGGATTCTGGTCCGAGTGAATGCCCCGGATCACTGGGCGCATGTTGCGGATCTGGATCTTTGCCGACGCCACGCCGGCGTTATCGGAATTCTGCTACCCAAAGCAGAAAGCGCGAAACAGGTCACCACAGCTGCCGGTACCGAAAAAACGATTTGGCCAATCATCGAGAGCGCGAAGGGCTTGTCAGCACTCAACGAAATTGCCGGCACTCAAGGCGTTGAGCGGTTGTCGTTCGGTAGTCTGGATCTGGGTCTGGACCTGAACCTGACTACTGGCAGCCATGCCGCCGAAGAAATCCTTAGCCATGCGCGCTACGCCGTTTTGCTCGCCACCCGGGTTGCAGTGCTCGCTCCAGCGTTGGATGGAGTATTTCCGTCGATCCAGGACACCGCTGGGCTACTACGCGCGGTTCATTTTGCACGCGACATGGGCTTTGGTGGCGCGCTTTGTATCCATCCAACCCAAGTCGCGATCATTCATCAGGCGCTAAAACCAAGCCAGGAAGAATTGCACTGGGCGCAACGCATTATCGAAGCCGCTCGTTCAGGTGAAGGCGTTTTCGTGCTGGATGGGCAAATGGTCGATGCGCCGGTCATTGGTCGCGCGCAATCCATTTTGGCTCGCGCGACCTGATTCAACACCGGCGCCGTTGCTTAGAAGCTATGAATCCATTCCCATCCTACAGGACGGTGTCATGACTAACGTTTCCAGCCTTACCCATGCCATTTCAATCAATCCCGCCAATGGTGAGCAGATCGGCCACTACCCCTTCGAATCCGCATCGGAACTGGAGGCATCACTGTCACGTTCTAACAAGGGGTTTTCCACCTGGCGTAGCCAACCCGTCGAAATGCGTTCGCAAGCACTGATCGCTTTGGCAAGGGCATTGCGCGACAACGCAGAAGCGATGGCGAAGATGATCACTCAAGAGATGGGCAAACCCAACACTCAGGCGCGCGGTGAGATTGAAAAGTGTGCGCAACTCTGTGAGTGGTACGCCGAGCACGGCCCCGCCATGCTAACCGCCGAACCCACTCAGGTTGAGGGCGGAAAGGCACGAATTGAATATCGTCCACTGGGTCCGATTCTCGCCGTGATGCCTTGGAACTTTCCGATCTGGCAGGTGCTGCGTGGCGCCGTCCCGGCGTTGATTGCCGGCAATACCTACGTCCTCAAACATGCGCCGAACGTGATGGGATGCGCCTATCTGCTACTAGACGCGTTCAAGCGCGCCGGCTTTGCTGAAGGTGTGTTCGAAGTCATCAATGTCACGCCCGACGGTGTCTCCACTGCGATAACAGACACTCGCATCGCCGCGGTCACGCTCACTGGCAGCGTCCGAGCGGGCATGGCTATTGGGGCACAGGCGGGTGCAGCTTTGAAAAAATGTGTGTTGGAACTGGGTGGCTCAGATCCCTTCATAGTGCTCAACGACGCCGACCTGGATGAAGCTGTCAAAGCCGCTGTGATTGGCCGCTACCAAAACACCGGACAAGTCTGCGCGGCGGCTAAACGCTTAATTGTCGAACAAGGCGTTGTCGAGGAATTTACCCGCAAGTTTGTCGAATCCACCTCCAAGTTGGTCATCGGCGATCCACTGGCCACAGACACTTACATAGGGCCCATGGCCCGCTTTGATTTGCGCGATGAACTGGATCGTCAGGTCCGAGACACCCTGGAAGAAGGTGCGACCTTGTTGTTGGGAGGCAGAAAGGCCGAAGGCCCTGGCAACTACTACGAGCCTACGGTCTTTGGTGATGTCACCGACCAGATGACCTCATTCAAACAGGAATTGTTTGGGCCCGTGGCATCGATCATCACCGCGCGGGACGCCGCACATGCATTGGAACTGGCTAACGACAGTGAATTTGGGCTCGCCTCGACCATCTACACACGCAATGTCCAACTGGCCCAGAAGCTGGCCGGCGAACTGGAAACCGGAGGCGTGTTCATCAATGGCTATTGCGCAACCGACCCACGCGTCACCTTCGGCGGCGTAAAGAAAAGCGGGTTTGGCCGTGAGCTTTCGCATTTCGGTGTGCGCGAATTCTGTAATGCACAGACCGTCTGGCTGGACCGTCACTAACAACAAGCAAGTCGCCAGGCCCAGCGAAAACGTCCGCTGAGCCAAAGATGGGCGAGTCAGAAAAAGACTCGCCCCACCTTTATGAGGAGCTTTTGATGCGAGTCTTCCCTGCAATGCTGGGCGTGACGCTGACTGCGGCGTTAACCTTCACGCCAGCGATGGCTGCCGAACTTACCGGTACACTTAAAAAAATTAAGAACTCGGGGACCATAACCCTGGGGCACCGAGACTCTTCAATTCCGTTCTCCTACATCGCCGACGCTTCCGGCAAACCAGTTGGCTACTCGCATGACATCCAATTGAAAATTGTCGACGCTATCAAGCAGGAACTTGAGATGCCCGAGCTGAACGTACGGTACAACCTGGTGACGTCACAAACGCGCATCCCGCTTGTGCAAAACGGTACTGTCGATCTGGAGTGCGGTTCTACAACCAATACCGCAGAGAGGGCGCAGCAAGTCGAATTTTCAGTCGGCATCTTCGAAGCCAGCACTCGACTGTTGGTCCGAAAGGATTCGATCTACAAAGACTTTGACCATCTCAATGGCAAGAACGTAGTGACCACTGCTGGCAGCACTGCCGAACGGATGCTCAAGGTCATAAATGCCGAGAAAAAGATGAACATGAACGTCATCTCTGCCAAAGACATTGGAGAGTCTTACCAAATGCTCGAGTCCGGCCGCGCCATTGCGTTTATGCAGGACGACGCATTGCTGGCGGGCGAGATGGCCAAGGCAAAGAAACCGGAAGATTGGGTGGTGACCGGCACCCCGCAATCCAACGAAATCTATGGTTGCACAATGCGTCGGGGTGATCCGGATCTCAAAAAAGTCGTGGATGACTCGATCAAGTCACTTTTCGTCTCGGGCGAAATCAACGCCATCTACGATAAATGGTTTACTCAGCCCATCCCTCCCAAAGGCTTGAATTTCAAATTCCCCATGAGCGCAGAACTCAAAACAATCATCGCCCAACCCAACGACCAACCGGCGCCGGAAAAGGCTCTTTAACGGTCGCCCCCTTCTGCTCAAGCGACCAGGACACAGCGAGGCACTCTCCTCGCGCCATGACCTTTGTATCAGCTGAAAATTCCACCAAGAGCCAGAGCTTTTGTAGGGGTAAAAACGCCTAAAAATAAAAAGGGGTCGCGAGATAAAATCTCGCAACCCCTTGAATTATATGGTCGGGACGGAGTGATTCGAACACTCGACCCCTAGCACCCCATGCTAGTGCGCTACCGGACTGCGCTACGCCCCGACTAGGCGTGTTACTGGGTTCGCTTCGCAACGAAGCGATCAGGAATATACCGCAAGCTTTTGAAATGTGGAAGTATTTTAAAAGCCGGATTTACTTCTTCAAAACCACCAGCACATCTTCGAGTTCGGAGATCATCTGGCGGATCAGTTGTTTGTACTGAGTGGTGTCGTCCTTGGCTTCATCACCGGACATGCGCTGACGCGCACCACTGATGGTGAACCCTTGGTCGTACAGCAACGCGCGGATCTGTCGGATCATCAGCACATCCTGGCGCTGATAATACCGACGGTTCCCGGTGCGTTTGACGGGGTTGAGTTGAGGAAACTCCTGCTCCCAATAGCGCAGCACGTGCGGCTTTACCGCACACAGCTCGCTGACTTCACCAATGGTGAAGTAGCGCTTGCCTGGGATGACGGGTAGTTCGTCGTTATGACTTGGTTCCAGCATAAGCCTCAACTCGGGCCTTCAACTTCTGCCCTGGACGAAAGGTGACCACACGGCGAGCCGTGATCGGGATTTCTTCTCCCGTTTTTGGATTGCGGCCAGGCCGCTGGCGTTTGTCCCGCAGGTCAAAATTGCCGAAACCAGACAATTTGACCTGTTCGTTTTCTTCCAGAGCATGGCGGATCTCTTCAAAAAACAGCTCGACCAATTCCTTGGCCTCGCGCTTGTTAAGACCCAGCTCTTCGTACAGACGTTCCGCCATCTCAGCTTTCGTCAAAGCCCCCATACGTCACTTCCTTAACGTGGCGTTTAACCTTTGTTCAAGCGAGGTGAGGATATTTTGTGTCGTGGTATTCACCTCATCGTCATTAAGAGTGCGCGATGGATGCTGCCAGGTCAAGCCGACTGCGAGGCTTTTTCTATGCGGATCAATACCTTTACCCTGATAGACGTCAAATAGCCTGAGGTCCGTCAGCCATTCCCCTGCATTTTCACGGATTACATCCAGAACGGCAGTAGCGGCGACATCGCGATCGGCGATCAGCGCCAAGTCTCGGCGCACTTCAGGGAAACGCGACAACTCGCTGAATTTGGGCATCTTGCCAGTCGCCACTTCAGCCAACACCAGCTCGAATACAAATACCGGGCGATCAAGGCCGAGAGTTTTCGACAGTTCCGGGTGAATAGCGCCGACGAAACCGACCAAACGTCCCTCACGCTCGATGCGCGCAGTCTGGCCCGGATGCAGCGCCGGGTGGCTACCCGGAACAAAGGTGAACGCGTCCAACGCACCGGCAAAGCCCAGCACGGCTTCTACGTCAGCCTTAACGTCGAAGAAGTCCACGGCTTCGCGGCCTTGGGCCCAGCCCTCCGGCAACCGGCTGCCACAGACCACACCGGCCAGCATCGGCTCTTGCTTCAAGCCATCCAACTGCCCTACAAAACGTAGGCCACTTTCGAACAGGCGCACGCGATCTTGTTGGCGGTTCAGGTTGTGAGAAAGCGCTTTCACCAAGCCTGGCCACAGAGACGAACGCATGGCGGCCATATCGTTGGAGATCGGGTTGGCCAGCAACAGCGGCTCGACGCCTGGATTGAACAGTTCAAACTGCTTTGGATCGATGAAACTGTAGGTCACCGCTTCTTGGTAACCACGAGCAACCAGCAGACGACGCAGCTCAGGCAAGTGCGCACGCGCCTCAGCCTTGGGCTGAGGAGCAAGACGAGCCTGCGGGTAACGGACCGGCAAACGGTTATAACCGTACAGGCGCGCCAGTTCTTCGATCAGGTCGACTTCAAGGCTGATATCGAAGCGATGGCTTGGCACTTCTACCTGCCACTGCCCTTCCCCGCCCGTAGCAATGCCAAGGCCGAGGGCTGACAACAACTGCTCGATTTCAGCAGGATCGATCACCAGGCCAAGCATCTGCTCAACGCTTTTAGCGCGCAGGGTAATCGGCGCCACACTTGGCAGATGCTCTTCGCTGACAGTTTCGGTGATTGGGCCGGCTTCACCGCCGGTAATCTCCAACAGCAGGCCAGTGGCGCGCTCCATGGCTTCACGGGCCAGCTTCCAGTCCACACCGCGCTCGTAGCGGTGCGAAGCATCGGTGTGCAAGCCGTAGGAGCGAGCTTTACCAGCAATGGCGATCTGATCGAAGAACGCACTTTCCAGGAATACGTCGCGGGTGGTCGCGGACACGCCGCTGTGCTCGCCACCCATCACGCCCGCAATCGCCAGGGCGCGAGAGTGGTCGGCGATGACCAGTGTATCGGCACGCAGGGCCACTTCCTGGCCGTCGAGCAGTACCAGCTCTTCGCCTTCTTCGGCCATGCGCACACGAATGCCGCCGTTGATTTCGGCGAGATCAAATGCGTGCAACGGCTGGCCCAGCTCCAGCATCACGTAGTTGGTGATATCGACGGCAGCGTCGATGCTACGGACATCAGCGCGACGCAGACGCTCGACCATCCACAACGGGGTAGGCTTGGACAGGTCGACATTCCGGATCACACGACCCAGATAACGTGGGCAAGCATTCGGTGCCAGCACTTCGATCGGGCGCACTTCGTCATGCACCGCAGGCACGGCAGCCACTACGGGTCGAGTGACCGGCACGTTGTACAGAGCCCCGACTTCACGGGCCAGACCGGCGAGGGACAGGCAGTCGCCGCGATTCGGGGTCAGATCGACCTCGATGCTGGCATCCTCCAGCTCCAGGTAGACGCGGATGTCCTGACCCACCGGCGCATCGGCCGGCAGCTCCATCAAACCATCGTTACCTTCACCCACCTGCAGTTCCGCCTGGGAACACAGCATGCCGTTGGACTCGACCCCGCGCAGTTTGGCCTTCTTGATTTTGAAGTCGCCTGGCAACTCGGCGCCGATCATGGCGAAAGGAATCTTCAGGCCCCGGCGCACATTGGGCGCTCCGCACACGACCTGAAAGGTTTCCGCGCCGTTGCTCACTTGGCACACACGCAATTTGTCAGCATCCGGGTGCTGCTCGGTGCTCAGCACCTCGCCCACTACCACGCCACTGAAAACACCGGCGGCCGGCGTAACGCTATCGACCTCAAGGCCGGCCATCGACAAACGAGCAACCAGCTCGTCGCGATCTACCTGCGGGCTTACCCAGCCACGCAGCCATTGTTCACTGAATTTCATCCTGCTCTCCTAAAGATTCGTTACGACTAGCGAAATTGCGCGAGGAATCGCAAGTCGTTGTCGAAGAACAGACGCAAGTCGTTCACCCCGTAACGCAGCATAGCCAGGCGCTCTACGCCCATGCCGAAGGCAAAGCCCGAGAACTCTTCCGGGTCGATCCCGGACATGCGCAACACATTCGGGTGAACCATGCCGCAGCCCATGACTTCCAGCCAGCCGGTCTGCTTGCACACGCGGCAGCCTTTACCGCTGCACATCACGCACTCCATGTCGACCTCAGCGGACGGCTCGGTGAACGGGAAGAACGAGGGACGGAAACGCACCGCCAGCTCTTTCTCGAAGAACACCCGCAGGAATTCTTCGATCGTGCCTTTAAGGTCGGCGAAGTTGATATCGCGATCTACCAGCAGGCCTTCGACCTGATGGAACATCGGCGAGTGGGTAATATCGGAGTCGCTGCGGTACACACGGCCTGGGCAGACGATGCGGATCGGCGGCTTGTTCGCTTCCATGGTGCGGACCTGTACCGGCGAGGTGTGGGTGCGCAGCAGCATATTGGCGTTGAAATAGAAGGTGTCATGCATCGACCGGGCCGGGTGGTGGCCTGGGATGTTGAGTGCTTCGAAGTTGTGATAGTCATCTTCGACCTCAGGGCCTTCGGCAATGCCGTAGCCAATATGGGTGAAGAACTGTTCGATACGTTCCAGAGTCCGTGTGATCGGATGCAGACCGCCCGAGGCCTGACCACGGCCAGGCAAGGTGACGTCAATGGATTCGGCGGCGAGCTTGGCCGCAAGATCGGCCTCCTCGAGCGACGCCTTACGCGCATTGAGAACCTCTGTGACACGCTCCTTGGCGACGTTGATCAGCGCACCGACTTGCGGACGCTCTTCAGCCGGCAAATTTCCCAGGGTCTTCATCACCTGAGTCAATTCACCCTTTTTGCCAAGGTAGTGAACCCGGATTTGCTCCAGGGCATTGATATCTTCAGCGCTTTGCACAGCCTCGAGAGCTTGAGCGACGAGCGCGTCCAGGTTTTCCATGTACAGACTCCAGATACGAAATAGGGGAAGAGCTTTAAGGCTCTTCCCCTATTTATGACGTTTAACACCTTGGGCTGCAGGAGCAACCCAAGGTGACTGTCGGGGGTACTTAAGCCAAGGTGGCTTTAGCTTTCTCGACAATCGCAGCAAACGCCGCTTTTTCGTTCACTGCCAGATCAGCCAGAACCTTACGGTCGATCTCGATGGACGCTTTTTTCAGGCCAGCGATGAAACGGCTGTAGGACAGACCGTTAACACGAGCACCAGCGTTGATACGAGCGATCCACAGAGCGCGGAACTGACGTTTTTTCTGACGACGGTCACGGTAGGCGTATTGGCCTGCCTTGATTACCGCTTGCTTGGCAACACGGAATACGCGTGAACGCGCGCCGTAGTAGCCTTTAGCAAGTTTCAGAATTTTTTTGTGACGTTTACGGGCAATGACGCCACGCTTTACACGAGCCATGAGTTACTTCCTCTATTCTTGATCCAAAAATTAACGAAGGCGCAGCATGCGCTCGACTTTTGCCACGTCAGACGGATGCAGCAAGCTGCTACCGCGCAGTTGACGCTTACGCTTGGTCGACATTTTGGTCAGGATGTGGCTCTTGAAAGCGTGCTTGTGCTTGATACCGTTAGCAGTTTTCAGAAACCGCTTAGCAGCACCACTTTTAGTCTTCATCTTTGGCATGTTCGGATACTCCGCATTCAGTTGATAAACATAATCAGAAGGCCTGCCGTGCCCTGTTGATTACTTCTTCTTTTTCGGGGCGATGACCATGATCAGCTGGCGTCCTTCCATCTTAGGATGCTGTTCGACCGAACCGTACTCGAGCAGGTCAGCTTCAACCCGCTTGAGGAGTTCCATCCCCAGCTCCTGGTGGGCCATCTCACGGCCGCGGAATCGCAAGGATACCTTGGCCCTGTCCCCATCACTCAGGAAACGTACCAGGTTGCGCAGTTTTACCTGGTAATCCCCTTCCTCCGTCCCTGGACGAAACTTGATTTCTTTTACTTGAATCTGCTTCTGGTTCTTCTTCGCCGCAGCAATCTGCTTCTTCTTTTCGAAGATCGATTTGCCGTAGTC
The DNA here is from genome assembly GCF_019641515.1 of Pseudomonas sp. S5F11. NCBI lineage: Bacteria > Pseudomonadati > Pseudomonadota > Gammaproteobacteria > Pseudomonadales > Pseudomonadaceae > Pseudomonas > Pseudomonas sp. S5F11. Next base: position 5,744,197 of record NZ_JAIFJZ010000001.1, on the reverse strand, counting down.
CATCACCCGGCAAACAGGCGGGACTGCGTCGGCGGAGATTTCCACCAGGTCCAATTTGGACTCTTCAGCGATACGAAGCGCTTCATCAATCGAGACGATGCCAATCTGCTCGCCGTCAGCGCCAATTAACCGAACCTCGCGTGCCGAGATATTCTCGTTGATCGGGGCTTTCGGTGCAGCTCGTTTATCTTGTCTCATTTCACGCTTAATAATAATTACTCCGAATCTGGGCGACCACGCCGGGAAACCGCTTGCGCGAGGAACTCAGCGAACTGGGCGACGGGCATCGAGCCCAGGTCAGCACCTTCACGAGTACGCACAGCGACAGTCTGCATCTCGACTTCCCGATCTCCGATAACCAAAAGATAGGGAACCTTGAGCAAAGTATGCTCGCGGATTTTAAAGCCGATCTTTTCATTTCTCAAGTCGGACTTGGCACGAAATCCGCTTTCGTTGAGAGTTTTTTCAACTTCAGCGGCAAAATCTGCCTGTTTATCAGTGATATTCATGATCACTGCCTGGGTCGGAGCCAGCCACGCAGGGAATGCACCCTCGTAGTGCTCGATCAGGATCCCGACGAACCGCTCGAACGAACCGAGGATCGCCCGGTGCAGCATGACCGGGTGCTTACGGCTATTGTCTTCGGAGACGTATTCGGCTCCCAGACGGATCGGCAGGTTAAAATCGAGCTGCAAGGTACCACATTGCCAGACACGGCCAAGGCAATCTTTCAGCGAGAATTCGATCTTAGGACCGTAGAAAGCTCCCTCACCCGGCTGCAGGTCGTATGCAAGGCCCGCACTATCAAGGGCTGCGGCCAATGCTGCCTCGGCGCGATCCCACAGCTCGTCGGAACCGACGCGTTTTTCCGGACGAGTGGACAGCTTCATCTCAACTTCGGTAAAGCCGAAATCACGATAAACGTCCATGGTCAGCTTGATAAATGCTGCCGACTCAGCCTGCATCTGCTCTTCTGTGCAGAAGATATGAGCGTCATCCTGCGTAAAGCCGCGCACACGCATGATGCCGTGCAGCGCACCCGATGGCTCGTTGCGGTGGCAGGCACCGAACTCCGCGAGGCGCATCGGCAACTCGCGGTAGCTCTTCAGGCCTTGGTTGAACACCTGCACGTGGCATGGGCAGTTCATAGGCTTAATGGCGTAATCGCGGCTTTCCGACTCGGTAGTGAACATGTTGTCGGCGTAGTTGGCCCAGTGCCCGGACTTCTCCCACAGACTGCGATCAACCACTTGCGGTGTCTTGATTTCCAAGTAACCATTTTCGCGCTGAACCTTGCGCATGTACTGCTCAAGCACTTGATACAGGGTCCAACCGTTCGGGTGCCAAAACACCATGCCCGGCGCTTCTTCCTGGAGGTGGAACAGGTTCAGGCGCTTGCCGATTTTGCGGTGGTCACGTTTTTCGGCTTCTTCGATGCGCTGGATATAAGCGGCCAACTGCTTCTTGTCAGCCCAAGCAGTGCCGTAGATGCGCTGCAATTGCTCGTTCTTGGCGTCGCCGCGCCAGTAGGCGCCGGACAGCTTGGTCAACTTGAACGACTTGAGGAAACGCGTGTTCGGCACGTGCGGGCCACGGCACATGTCGACGTATTCTTCGTGGTAGTACAGACCCATGGCCTGTTCGTCCGGCATGTCTTCCACCAGACGCAACTTGTAGTCTTCGCCTCGAGCGGTGAACACGTCGATCACTTCGGCGCGCGGCGTGACCTTCTTGATCACGTCGTAGTCTTTTTCGATCAGCGCGTGCATGCGCTGCTCGATGGCCGCGAGGTCGTCCGGAGTAAAAGGACGCTCGTAGGCGATATCGTAATAAAAGCCTTCTTCGATGACCGGACCGATCACCATTTTCGCCGTCGGGTACAGTTGCTTGACCGCATGGCCAATCAAGTGCGCGCAAGAGTGGCGAATGATCTCCAGCCCTTCTTGATCCTTGGGCGTGATGATTTGCAGGCTGGCATCGGTGGTGATCAGGTCGCTGGCATCGACCAGCTTGCCGTCGACCTTACCGGCCACGGTGGCTTTGGCCAGGCCTGCGCCAATGGATGCGGCGACCTCGGATACGGAAACCGGATGATCGAATGAACGCTGACTGCCGTCGGGAAGAGTAATAGTTGGCATGGCGCCTCCTCTCCTAGTGGTGACCCCTACCAAAGGTCACGTGGGTTGGGATGAGCCAGTACAAGATCCAACACCAGGCCGCTCAATGCTGAACGCCTGCCTTACAGCGGCAGGAGCCTTTCGGCCAACCGATAATCGAACCAGAGTGACTGGAGTGAAAAAAAACAACGTGGCAAGGCCGCTTTGAACGCGCCGTTAAATAGCCAGGCCGCCGATGCTAGCACAGATGAACGGTCATCGGGCCGCAGCTGCTGTTGCTGATAACGAATTTCCAGGCTTTATAGATGCAAAAGTGAACTTGAGCTGTACGCTGTGCCTCAAACCCCCTGAGAATCGCCGTTCGTCCTCGACTCAAAGGAGCATCCAATGATGCGTTTTACCTCGACCCTCGCTCTCGCTGCTTCACTGACCGTCCTTTCCCTTGGCGCCCAGGCTGCTGCCCCATCGAACTGGCCAGCCGGTGCGCGCGATAGTTTCGTCAGCGACTGCAGCGCTGCGGCCAGCCAGAATGTGGACGTCAAAACCGCCAAAGCCCATTGTGAATGTGGCGCAGATAAGATCAACGCGGAATTGAGCACTGCTGAAATCAAGGAATTGATGACTAATCAGAACGCCAGTCCGGAGCTTAAAAATAAAGCTGTGGCGGCTATTTCGTCCTGCAAAGTCGTGAAGAAAAAGTAAATCGACAGCCTGATCACACGGCCGATTGATCGAAAAAAAGACCTGAAATCCGCTGTTTCTCACAAATTACGCAGCTTTTACGGCTTTTTTTAAGACCCCATATTTAGCGCAGAAGCCCCGTAGTTCGGGGCTTTCAGCCAGAAGAAGGTCTAAAGCCAACGCTATTGATCAGCAAACAATGCCTTGGGGGGGCTCCCAAGCCGAGCATTTCGACTATGATACCCCGGTGTGCCCAGTTGGCCTGAGCAGCACAGCACTACTGAAAATATATGTTTCTTGGAGATACACCATGTCTAATCGCCAAACCGGCACCGTTAAATGGTTCAACGATGAAAAAGGCTTCGGCTTCATCACTCCTCAAGGTGGCGGTGACGACCTGTTCGTACACTTCAAAGCTATCGAAAGCGACGGTTTCAAAAGCCTGAAAGAAGGCCAAACCGTTTCCTTCGTGGCTGAGAAAGGCCAAAAGGGTATGCAAGCTGCACAGGTTCGCGGCGAGTAATTCTCCGCTGAGCTAAAAAAACCCCGTCCATGTGACGGGGTTTTTTATGGGCATAGCAAAAGCCGGTGAAGATCAGCCGCAATTGACCCGCGTGATCACCAAGTTATCATCGGTGTTCAGGTTCAGTCGGTCGGAGCGGTACTCCAGGGTGATCATGTCGTTGGGCTTGAGGATCCGGGCGTTCTGCGCACCGGAGCGCGTACGAGCCTGTTCCAACAGTTGCGGCGAGGCTTTCTGGCCAATTGTAAATTCGGCAGCCTTCGCCTCACAGCGGCTATGACCGGCATCGGTCACAGCGGCATTTTTGGCTGGCTCAGAGGTACCCGAGGTGCTGCAGCCCGCCAATGCGAGTGCTGCCAACAAAGTACCGAATGATGCGAGCTTCCAAGGCATGAAGCCTCCTATGAATAAAAAATGGACAGAGATCGTGCGACAGCGGTGTGGCGATTTGGTTTCAAGACGTAAACCGTTGAGAAGCAAGTCTGCCTGACTCTAGCCGGGCATTCGCTTGATCAATCGTGACCAGATATGAACGCGATCAGTAGATGTCGATATAGTCATCCGACGGCTTCGGCCAGTTTTGCCGCAACGCATTGAAAATCTGCGTGACCCAGACTTCGTCACTGGCCGCCACGTTACCGACATAACCGGAGCCTTTTGCCCAGGTCTCCAGCCGAAACAGCAACCCGTCGATATCCGCACTGCCTACCGCCCTTCCACTTGAAATGTAGGCAAGACCGGCCTTGGTCACTCTTAACTGGGCATGCTCTTCGTCGCTGGCACTGGCCAGCAGTTGGCGCACGGCGGCCAATGTCAGATTCTCAGGGTTATTCAAATCGATATGCACGTAGCGTTTTCCGACTGTTAAACAAGCCGACAGTGTGGCACAGCGCGCGCCCGCACCTAAGCATCATGCCTAAGTATCAGTGCCAAACAGCATGCAAAATGGTTAACTGCCCCGGCAAAAACCGCGCACCAGCGCGCTGCCCAGTATTTTTCTGCCTCGCGAGACCTTCATGACCACCGTAACGCTTCAAGCCGACATCAAAGCCAAATGGCCCTTGGGCCAGAGTTCCTACAGCCCAGGCAGCCCAGAGGAATTGGCAATCATCGGCATCGACCTGCTGGTAAAAGAATTGGGTACCCAGGCCGCGCAAGCATTCATCGGCCAGGTATTCGAAAAATACCCAGCCGATCACATGGGGGCGGATAACCCCGAGCGCGAGTAAAAATCGGCCGGCGAACGCCGACCGATCAGCACGTTACTTCAAGCGAGCCAGGCGTTCGGTCAGCAGATCGAAAAAGCCCTGGGCATCGCCGTTCTCAACCCAGAATGCGTTCTTCGGTTGTTTCAGGCCATCGTACCAATCGACGATGGTCTGGCCGAAGGTCGGGCCTTCACGGCTGTCGACCACAACGTTGACTTCACGCCCGCTGAACAGCGAAGGCTTGAGCAGATAGGCGACCACGGTGGCGTCATGCACAGGCCCACCGGGAATGCCGTAGTGCTCCATGTCGCCCTTGACGTACTCGTTGAGGATATCGCCGACGATCTTGCTCGCATTGCTCTTGAGGTCGGCGATCTGCTTCAGGCGCGCTTCACTGGTGAGCACCTTGTGGGTGACGTCCAGCGGTAGGTAGGTCAGCTTGACCCCACTCTTGAGCACGATTTCCGCGGCGACAGGGTCGGCGAACAGGTTGAACTCCGCGACCGGCGTGATATTGCCGCCGTTGAAGTGCGCACCGCCCATCACCACCACTTCCTTGATGCCTTGAGTGATTTCCGGGTCTTGGGTCAATGCCAGCGCCAGGTTGGTCTGCGGGCCGAGCATAGCGATGGTGATGCTGTGAGGCTTGGCGGCACGCAGGGTCGTGATCAGGTAATCAACGGCATTGCCTGGCGCGAGACCCTTTTTGGGCTCATGCACGGTGACGCCGGAAATACCTTCCTTGCCATGAATGTTCTCGGCATAGATCGGCGTGCGCAACAGCGGTGCTGGCGCACCGGCGTATACCGGAATGTCCTCGCGCCCTGCCCACTCACGGGCCAGCCGGGCGTTACGGGAGGTTTTGTCCAGGCGCACATTGCCGGCGACGGTGGTGAGCGCGCGGATATTCAGCTCCTCAGGAGAAGCCATGGCGAACAGCAACGCCACAACGTCATCGGCGCCCGGGTCGGTGTCGATGATCAGGTCGATTTTTTCCGCCGCCTGGGCGCTTGCTGCAGTGAGTGCGGACAAAAGCAGAACACTCCGAAACAAATTTCTCAGGGTGGGTAGACCACGTTGCATAAAACACTCCTTGTCGTTGGGAAAGACTAGAACGTCACGCCGGACACCAGCGCAATATTGCAGTAAGGCTGGCATTCGCCAGTACGCACCACGGCGCGGGCCTGACGGCTCAGTTGTTTGAACTCATCATGACTCAGCAGACGACGCTCGCCGAGCGCGGCCTGAGCCGTCAGGGCATTCAGCTCAGTCAGCGCTGGCGGCTGCTTGAGTAGAATTTCGTTGGCCAGTACATGGCTCTCCACCTGCATTTCACTGAGCACAATGCGCAGGGTACTGATGAAGTCCGGAATGCCCTGAGTCAGCGCCAGGTCGATCAACTCTACACCCGGCGGCACCGGCAAACCGGCGTCACCGATGACCAGGATGTCGCCGTGTCCCAGAGAAGCGATCACCCGCGACAGGGCGATATTGAGCAGTGGGGTCTTTTTCATGAGGCTACAAAACCTTGTACGTCGTGCAGCGTTGGAATGGAGGGTTGCGCACCGGCGCGGGTGACCGACAACGCTGCCGCGACCTGACCGAAGCGGATGGCCTCGGCCTCGCTTTTGCCAGCGGACAACGCAGCTGCAAAACCGCCTACGAAGGTGTCGCCGGCTGCGGTGGTATCCACCGCCTTGACCTTGGGTGCCACCAAGTGCTCAAACCCTTGGCCATCGGCAAACAACGCACCTTGCGCACCCAAGGTAACGATAACTTTACCGGCGCCAGCTTCGATCAGACGAGTCGCCGCTTCTTTGGCGCTGTCGAGAGAGTCGACCATCACGCCGCTGAGCGCACTGGCTTCGCTTTCGTTGGGAATCAGATAGTCGATCGAGGCGTACCACTCGGCCGGCAAAGGAGCACTGGCAGGCGCCGGATTGAGGATCACAGTCTTGCCCAGTTCACGGCCACGCTTGAGGGCGTACCCCACCGTGTCCATGGGCACTTCAAGCTGGCAGACGATCACGTCGGCGCCCTGTAGCACCGCGTCGAACGCTTGCAATGACGCCGGCGTTAGAGCGCCATTGCTACCGGCCACGATGACGATTGCGTTCTGACTGCTGTCATCCACCACGATCAACGCGACACCGCTGGAGCCGGCGACGCTGCTGACCGCCTGGCAATCGATGCCTTCGACCAGCAATGCCTCGCGCAGTTGGCTGCCGTAGGCATCGGTGCCGACGCAGCCGATCATCGCCACATCGCCACCCAGCCGCGCCGCCGCGACTGCCTGATTGGCGCCCTTGCCGCCGGGCACGGTGGCAAAGGTCTGGCCGATCAGCGTTTCACCGGCGCGCGGCAAGCGGCTGGCGCGGGTCACCAGGTCCATGTTCAAGCTGCCTATTACCACTACTTTTGTGGGCATACATCAGTACTCATCAATTCGGTTCAGCGGTATTGGGCAAACACACCGGCGACGGGGGCCGTCGACTCGCGCAACACAATGCTTGGGGTCACGATACGTTGATCGATTGGCAGTTGAGGGTTGGCGATCCGTCGCAGTAAAAGCTCGGCAGCCGTCTCGCCCAGCTGCACGATGGACTGCCCCACCGTGGTTAGCGCCGGGTAGACGTAACGGCTCATTTGAATGTCGTCGAAACCGATCACCGACAGCTCGCCGGGCACGCGAATATTACGCTCGGCCGCCGCGCGCAATACACCGAAACCGATCATGTCGTTGCTGGCGAAAATCGCGCTGGGCGGTTTTTCAGCCAGCAGTTGCACGGCGGCGGCATAACCGCCGGTGCTGGTGAAATCGCTTTCGCGGATGCGCTCGGCCGGTACTTCCACGCCAGCCTCGTGCAACGCCCGGCGATACCCTGCCAGACGCATTTGTGCCACGCGGGTGTGGGCCGGGCCGCCGATACAGGCAATATCCCGATGACCGAGGTCGAGCAGGTGCCGGGTGGCCAGGTAAGCGCCCTCTTCGTGGTCGATACGCACCAGATCGACATCAATGCCATCCAACGCCCGGTCGACGATCACCATGGGCGTTCGCACCGCGCTCAAGCCTGCGGCCAGCCCACTGTCGTCGCCGCCCACTGAGGTGACGATCAAACCGTCGATACGCTTCTCCAGCAATACCCGTAAATAACTGCGCTGCTTTTCAGCGTTGTCATCGGAGTTGCAGAGGATCACGCAATAGCCATTACGCTCGCAATAGTCCTCGATACCACGGGCCAATTCCGCGAAATACGGGTTGAGGCTGTTGGGCACCAGCAGGCCTATGGTTGCGGTGGTCTTGGCTTTGAGCGAACGCGCGACGGCACTGGGCACGTAGTCGAGCTGCTTGATCGCCGCCTCGACCTTGAGGCGCACCGGCTCGCTGACCGGGCGCGTCTTGTTCACCACATGGGACACTGTGGTGTAGGAAATACCCGCAAGCGCTGCCACATCCTTGATCGTTGCCATGGTTCAGCCTCGCCGACTGGCACGCTGGCTGCGATAGGTATCGAGCACCACAGCGATCACAATCACGGCACCGGTAATGATGCGCTTGGTCGGCTCCGTGGCCCCGATCTGCGCCAGGCCGGCAGCCAGGACCGAGATGATCAAGACGCCGAAGAACGTGCTGATCACCGAACCGCGCCCGCCCATCAGGCTGGTGCCGCCGATAACCACCGCCGCGATCACTTGCAACTCCAGACCGGAACCCGCGTTCGGGTCAGCCGCCTCCAGGCGCGAGATCTGGAACAACGCGGCTACGCCGGCCAACAGGCCCATAAGGCTGAACACCAGGATCTTGTAAGGCTTGGGATTGATCCCCGCCAGGCGTACCGCTTCCTCGTTGGTGCCGATACCGATCAGGTAGCGACCGAACACGGTCCGCGTCAACACCAGTTGGGCCGCAATGATCACTAGCAAGGCAATGATGAACGACGGCGAAATACCAAAGGCAATCGGATTGGACAGCCAGGCGAAGGAGTCACCGATGTAGGCGGTGCGTGAACCGGTCATTTGGTACGCGACGCCGCGGGCCATTTCCAACACACCGAGGGACACGATAAACGACGGAATGCGCCAGGCCACGGTGATCGAACCGGTGAGCGTACCGGCCAGCGCCGCACAGCCCATGCCCAGCACGGCGGCCGGCAAAACGCTCCAGCCCCAGCTGAGGATCGCCACACTGACCGCCGATGCCGCCAGCGCCAGCACCGAGCCTACCGACAGGTCGATACCGCCGATGATCAGGATGAAGGTCATGCCCACCGCCAGCACCATCAGGTCCGGAATCTGGTTGGCCAGCGTACTGAACGTGTCATAGGACAGGAAGTGATCGCTCAATACCGAGAACAGCGCAATCATCGCGAGCAAGGCACCTGCCAGGCCCAGGTAAGTCCCCAGGCCGTAGAAGTTGCCGCCGGTTTTACCGGGAGAAGTGGTCGTTTTCATGGGGTATCCCTAAGCACTGCATCGTTGAGCAGCGCATCACGTTTCTGATAGCCGGCAAAGGCGGCGGCGAGCAATTCGTCCTGGGTCCAACTGTCGCGCTCGAAGGTGTCGATCAGGCGCCCGGCGGACAGCACACCGATGCGGTCGCAGATCAACATGAGTTCGCGCAGGTCGCTGGACACCACTACCAACGCCTTGCCCTGCCGGGTCAACTCGCCGAGCAAGGCGTAAATGTCGAATTTGGCGCCGACGTCGATACCGCGCGTAGGCTCGTCGAACAGCATCACCGAGCAGTCGCGCTCCAACCAGCGACCAATCACCACCTTCTGCTGGTTGCCGCCGGATAATTCCGACACCAACTGCGCCGGGCTGGAACTGCGAATGCGCATGGCATCGATCTGACGTTGGGCCAACGCGGTTTCATCGCCACTGTTAACGACGCCGCCCGCGGAAATTTCAGGCATGTTGCCCAGAGCAATGTTGGCGCTGATGGACTGGGTCAGCAGCAAGCCTTCACCCTTGCGGTCTTCGGTGATCAGCGCGATGCCATGGCCCACGGCATCCACCGGCGAACGAATGCTCACCACCTGGGCTGGCGAGCCCAGGGCCACGGTGCCGCTGTCGGCTTGGTCAGCGCCGAAGATCAGGCGCAGTAGCTCAGTACGGCCCGCGCCGATAAGCCCGGAAATGCCATAGATTTCACCGGCACGAACTTCGAACGAGACGTCGCGGACTTTGTCCGAGCGCGTCAGACCTTTGAGCGTGAGCGCCGGGCCACCGATGGTGCGCGGGCCCAAATCGATGTGTTCGCCCAGTTCGCGACCGACCATCAATGTGACCAGTTGCTCGCTGTTGTAGTTAGCCATCGGCTCGACGCACACCAGTTTGCCGTCACGCAGGACCGCGATGCGCTGGGCGACACGAGCCAGCTCTTCCAGTCGATGGGAAATGTAAATAATCGCTACGCCGCGGGCCTGCAAACGGGTGATCTGCTCAAACAGCATCTCGACTTCACGGGCGGTAAGCATAGCCGTGGGTTCGTCGAGGATCAGCACATGGCAGTCGCCGATCAGGTTGCGCGCGATCTCGACCATTTGCTGGTGGCCGATCCCCAAGCTGCCGACCAGGGTGTCTGGGTCGATGGCATCCAGGCCGACCTGGGCCATGGCTTCGATGGCAGCCTTACGCAGTTGCTTGCGGCTGATCCAGCCACCGTGGCTGGGCAGGTTATGCAAAAACAGGTTTTCGGCGACAGTCAGGGTCGGCAGCAGGTTGAGTTCCTGCATGACCATGCGCACACCCAGCGCTTCGGCCTGGGTGCGGCTGCCTGGGCGGTAATCCTGGCCGTTGAACTGCATGTGCCCGGTGGTCGGAGTGACCAGCCCGCCGATGATTTTCGACAAGGTGCTTTTGCCTGCGCCGTTTTCACCCGTCAGCGCCAGCACTTCGCCGCGATTGAGCGTCAGAGTGATGTCGGACAGAACTGGCTGGGCATACGTCTTACCGATACCGCTGACCGAGAGGACAGCGTTCGGGGCGGAAGATGACATAGGAAAATCTCCGAGCGTCCGCCCGGGAGCGAGCGGACGCTGTTTGGGTGCTGCCAGAATTACTTCTTGAGGACGAGTTCGACCGGGGTTTCGATCACGCCATCTTTGGCATCGACTTTTTCACCCTTGACCAGCTTGAGCGCGTTCTGGATACCGAACACGGCTTGCTGGGCAGCGGCCTGGTCGGCGGTAGCCAGCACGCGGCCGTCCTGCAGCATCGGCTTGATGGCTTCGATATTGTCGTAGCCCACTACCAGCACCTTGCCCGCTTTGCCGGCTGCACGTACGGCAGAGACAGCACCCAAAGCCATGTTGTCGTTACCGGCCAGCAGCGCCTTGAGGTCTGGGTATTCGCTCAGCATTGCGGAGGCGACTTTCTGGCCCTGGTCGATCTCCCAGTTACCCGACTGGGTGGATACGATCTTCATGCCGGCAGCATCCATCGCGTCTTTGAAACCGGCGGTGCGCTGCTGGGCGTTGGTGGTGGTCGGTACGCCTTCGATGATGCCGACCTTGTCGCCCGCGCTCATTTGCTTGGCCAGGTAATCGCCCACCAACTTGGCACCTTTGCGGTTGTCCGGGCCAACGAAGGGAATGTCCAGGTTCTTGCTTTTCAACACACCGGGGTCGAGACGATTGTCGATGTTGACCACCTTGATCCCAGCGTCGGAGGCTTTTTTCAGTACGGTGACCAGCGCCTTGGAGTCGGCTGGCGCAATGACGATGGCGTTGACCTTGGACAGGATCATCTGATTGACGATATCGATCTGGGCAGCAGTATCGGTTTCATTCTTGATGCCGTTCGTGATCATGTCGAAATCGGCGGGGTGGGCTTTCTGATAGTCCTTGGCACCTTCCTGCATGGTGACGAAAAACTCGTTGGCCAGGGACTTCATTACAAGACCGACTTTCGGTTTGGCGGCGGCCTCGTCAGCGAATGCAGAGGAGAGCGGTAAAGCGGCGGATGCGGCAGCAAGCACAGCGATAGCAAGAAGACGTCCAGCAAATGGCAGCTTCATGGGGTCACTCCGATCTTATGATTATTGTGAGCAACGCTTGCACCGAAGAAGGCTTCGGCAGCCCGCCCACCTGGGAGGCTGATACGAGCTGTCACGTTACGCCAAGCGCATCGGAAACATCTCGCAAACGTTTGCGTTATTCAAACTATGAGAACCTTGTCGAAATTTGTCAACGGGGGTATGCGTCTTTGATGCTCCGCTAATACGAAAGCTTGGCAACATGCGCTGCTTCTAAACATCGCCTCCCCTTACAGATCTCCGAAACGACAGCTCATGTCTGATCACGGCGGATTTTTCCGTCAGTGTTTTCGGGCTACCGAACGCCAACCCAGGCAGTTGTTCGGAAAGCCGGACAATAAGCTCGTCGCCCACACTAAAAACTTCTACAAATTCCTTTTTAATCAATAAGTTAATTTAAAAATACACAAGCCATAAGGCTGGTACAGATCCTGCTCTTACCCAGTACCTCGCGGCATTTAGCATCGCCCGAGTGTTCTGGATGAACCTGCTACAGCACTCATCAAAAAATCAGAGAGAAAAATAATGAAATCCGCACTGAAGAACTTTGTTCCGGGCGCCTTAGCCCTCCTGCTGCTGTTCCCCGTTGCCGCCCAGGCAAAAGAAGTTGAAGCCAAGACCAAACTGTCCAACGTGGTGATTCTCGCCACCGGCGGCACCATTGCCGGCGCCGGCGCCAGTGCCGCTAACAGCGCCACCTATCAGGCGGCCAAGGTCGGTATCGAGCAATTGATCGCCGGTGTTCCTGAGCTTAGTCAGATCGCCAATGTGCGCGGCGAACAAGTGATGCAAATTGCGTCCGAAAGCATCAACAACGAGAACCTGCTGCAACTGGGTCGCCGCGTTGCGGAGCTGGCCGACAGCAAAGACGTGGATGGCATCGTGATCACCCACGGTACCGACACCCTGGAAGAAACCGCCTACTTCCTGAACCTGGTAGAGAAAACCGACAAGCCTATCGTAGTGGTCGGCTCGATGCGCCCAGGCACCGCCATGTCGGCGGACGGCATGCTCAACCTGTATAACGCAGTGGCCGTGGCCGGCAGCAAAGATGCACGCGGCAAAGGCGTACTGGTGACCATGAACGACGAAATCCAGTCCGGTCGTGACGTCAGCAAGATGATCAACATCAAGACCGAAGCCTTCAAGAGCCCATGGGGTCCCCTGGGTATGGTGGTTGAAGGCAAGTCCTACTGGTTCCGCCTGCCGGCCAAGCGCCACACCATGGACTCCGAGTTCGACATCAAAACCATCAAGAGCCTGCCCGATGTGGAAATTGCCTACGGCTACGGCAACGTGAGCGACACTGCTTACAAGGCCCTGGCCCAAGCTGGCGCGAAAGCCATCATCCATGCCGGTACCGGTAACGGCTCGGTGTCTTCCAAAGTTGTGCCGACTCTGGTGGACCTGCGCAAGCAAGGCGTGCAGATCATTCGTTCTTCCCACGTCAACGCGGGTGGCATGGTGCTGCGTAACGCCGAACAGCCTGACGACAAGTACGACTGGGTCGCAGCCCTGGACTTGAACCCACAGAAAGCGCGGATTCTGGCAATGGTCGCCCTGACCAAGACCCAGGACAGCAAGGAGCTGCAACGGATGTTCTGGGAATATTGATTTCTAAACATCTTCTGTAGGAGCGAATTCGCTCCTACAGCCCCTCCTCCCCTCCCCCCATCAAACATCCCGAATTGCTGACAGAAGAACTTCCAGAAATTTAAGCAGTTGCGAAATTGCCTACAGTTAAATACTGTATGCACGTACAGCTAAATAAGGAATATTCCGTGGCAAAATCTTCTGCAGCACTGCCGACAGCACCTGATGCCTATGAACGCCTGGCCGTTCGTGTGCAAAAGATCATTAACTCGACCCAGGCTCAGAAAGCCAAGGCCGCCCTCATCTTCCGCCTGCCGGATGAGCCTGAAGAGCAATGGCAGCGCCTGCTCGAGGAAATCGCTGAAAACGATAATGTCACCCTCGCCTACCGCGACGACGGCGGCGTACAGATTTTCTGGGTTGTGCCGAAGGAAGATTGAGTCAATGAGTGCCCGTTTTATTGCTGTCTGTTGCCTGTTTTTTGCCATTTCCGCCCATGCCCAAGCGCCGCGCACTTTCAGCGAAGCCAAGAAAATTGCCTGGAAGCTCTACGCCCCGCAATCCACCGAGTTCTATTGCGGCTGCAAGTACACCGGCAATCGCGTGGACCTGAAAGCCTGCGGGTACATTCCACGCAAAAACGCCAACCGCGCCGCGCGAATTGAATGGGAACATATAGTGCCGGCATGGCAGATAGGCCATCAGCGCCAGTGCTGGCAGAACGGCGGTCGCAAGAACTGCACGCGCCATGATGATGTGTTCAAGCGCGCCGAAGCGGATTTGCACAACCTGGTGCCTAGCATTGGCGAAGTAAACGGCGACCGTAACAACTTCAGCTTTGGTTGGCTGCCGGTACAGAGTGGGCAATACGGTTCATGCCTGACACAGGTGGACTTCAAGGCCAAGAAGGTCATGCCGCGCCCATCGATTCGCGGAATGATCGCGCGTACCTATTTCTACATGAGCAAGCAGTACGGTTTGCGCTTGTCGAAACAGGATCGCCAATTGTATGAAGCCTGGAACAAGACCTACCCCGTACAGGCCTGGGAGCGCCAACGCAACCAGACCGTGGCTTGCGTGATGGGGCGCGGTAATGAGTTTGTCGGCCCGGTGAACCTCAAAGCATGCGGTTGAACATGGGCGGGAGCCCCCGCCCAATCGGCCCGTTACTGGGCGGCCTTGTGCTCGATGACTTGGGACTCGGTGTCGTTCTTCTTGGCCCGCGCGAGTTTTTCAGTGAGCAGTGCCTGCTTGGCTTCTGCTTCCTCCTTGGTTGCGAACGGCCCTAGAAGCACTTCGTCCTTGCCGTCCACTTTCACGATATAAAAATTGAAACCATGTTCCAGCAACCAGGCGGTGAGGTCAGTGATCGCCTGCAGCTTGTGGTCCGGTGGACCTACCCGTACATCCCACTCCTGCACAGCAATCGCGCCGGTCTGTGGTTGGCTTTCGCTCACGGCAGGCTTGGCCTTGGGGGTATCGACGGGCTTGCCTTCGCCACAGCCGGCCAGCGCCAACACCATCATTGCCATCACTACTTTACGCACTGCCCTGCTCCTTTAAGGATTAAAGAGGCGACTTTATCATCCACTGTCTATTCTGGCCGTCATAAACGTTGGATTAAACAATGCGAATGATGTATCGCAGACCTGTATGATGCGCCCATGGGAATTAATGTTGCCTCTATGCGTCCTAAAGAGGCAGTCACAGGGAAGCGCTTAGCAGTAAGCTATACACATCCGACACCTGCCCTGTCTGAAACATGTGTCCTTAAAAGTAATCAAGGAGAAGTCCATGCTTATACTCACCCGCAAAGTTGGTGAAAGCATAAACATCGGTGATGACATCACGATCACCATCCTGGGCGTCAGCGGCCAGCAAGTACGAATCGGCATCAACGCACCGAAAGACGTTGCCGTGCATCGCGAAGAGATCTATCAACGTATCCAGGCTGGCCTGACTGCTCCGGACAAAAACCAGACGCCTTGAAACGCCCTCAGTAGCCAGCCCTTTCGTGCACGGTAACGGCTGGCGAAAACTCTTCCCAACGGCCTGCGTTTCGGACGTGGCCAGTATCGCCAGCAAGTCGGTCCACGCGACAAGATGAAACAATCTTCGGGACCGGAACTTGTTACGTCATTTACAGCCGAAACTCCTGACTGACTTCCTCCATGTGCACTCGGGAGCACGTACATGAGGTCTGATACCGCATCGCCGCGCTTTTCCAGATCCTGGCTGATCGCCTTGCTGATAGGGCTGGCTTTTATCGGCCTGGAATTTGTAATCAGGTTTGAAATTGCAGGCAGCGCTCCCACCGATCAGCATTCGGTGCTGGACCTGACGCTACTGCTATGCGGTTACCTGTTTATGTTCTGCCTCAAGCCTATACAAAAGGTCGTACACCGCAGATTCTGTCAGCGCAGCCCTGGAAAAACGTCACGCCCATAGTCACGTATCAGCTAGCAGATTGCCGGTATTTACAGTGTCGCATCGCGGCCTATGCTTGGTGTGTTTACCCGTTAGTTGAAGGCCTGAAATCGATGGATACCCTCAGCCGATCAGAAATCGAATCCGCCCTTGCAGCTCGCTTACCCAGTTATTCGGTTGCCTGCACGCTACACGCTAACGGCACCTTGTCCGTGGTGCTCAGCGGCCCGGAGACAGATCATTTCGCAATCACCGGGATCGTACGCGCGCACTATCGCGGCGCCGAAGCGATTGCACGACTGGCTAATGAGATTCTTCGCGAAATGGTGGTGTCACGACGCGGCATGAGGAGCGAACGCATGCATGCGCCGCCCAACGCGATTGCGTGGCAAGAAAGCCAAGACCCGTAAAGGTCTTGGCTTTCTTGTATCAACCCGCCTCGTTGTGCAAGGTCAACCAGCCCTCGGCATTCCGCCGCACCTGCAGCCGCTCATACCCACCAATGGTTGGGTGTTGTGTCGCCAACGGCTTGAGGTGGGTCGTAGTCACCACCATCACATCCGCGCCCGCCGCCTCACCTGCGCGAATGCCCACCGACGCATCCTCAAACACCAGACACTCCTGCACCGAAACGCCCAAACGCTGGGCGCCCAGCACATAACAGGCCGGATTCGGCTTACCGATGGCGACATCTTCTGCCGTCACCATCACCGTCGGCGGCGCAATGCCCGCTGCTTGCAGCCGGCGCATTGCCAGTTCCCTGGGCGCCGACGTCACCAACGCCCACTGATCGGCAGGCAGGCGGTCGAGAAACGCCGCAGCACCGGGAATCGCAACCACGCCATGCACATCGTTGATTTCAGCTTCGGTGATCCATTGCGCTTCAGCGTGCGGGTCGACGCCGGGTAACCCCTGGCGCGTGATGGTATCGATGGCGCGGGCGCCATGGATGGTGGTTAAAAACGCCGCCACATCCAGACCGTGACGTTCGGCCCAGCGGCTCCACACACGCTCGGCGGCGGCGATGGAGTTGAGCAGGGTACCGTCCATATCAAACAGGAAAGCACGGTAAGAACGGGCAAATACAGCTGGAGCACGGATGGACACTGGGGGCTTCCTCGTGGGCGGTAACGCATGATCGACCGCTGCAATCTACGGGGCTACCCGATGGCTGTAAACGCCACCACGCCTGAGCCAGGGGTTTCATTACGAACTTGTCATCATTCTGTTGGCGGGCTGTTAGGGGCGGCTGTTTACCGTGAACTTACTGCCAGAGCCTGGCAGCCACCCTTCGGAGTAAGAACGTGATGAAACTGTTGATCCTCGGCGTCGCCACACTGCTTGCCACCGGCTCCGTATTCGCCGCCGACAACACCGGCGTAATCCATGACGCGACTGGCGCCTATGTACATCTGGACGTCGCCAAAGTGCTGTCGAGCAGCGACACTGGCAACCAATGCGGCATTGTCCCGGCGCAATTGCGCTATCTTGACCACCAAGGTCGCGAACATGTGCTGGACTATCAGGTCCAGGCTATCGGATGCCCCAATGACAATTGATCGGATTACACTGGCGCGACGTACCGAATCCGAGCCTTTTCCATGAATATCCTTGTTGTAGAAGACGAACCCAAGGCCGGCAATTACCTGCTCAATGGCCTTCAGGAACTGGGCTACTCCGTCAGCCTTGCCCGCGATGGCGTGGATGGCCTGCACCAAGCGCTGGAAACGCCGTTCGATGTGATCGTGCTGGATGTGATGATGCCGAAAATGGACGGCTGGGAAGTGCTGCGCCGCCTGCGTAAAGAAGCTGACACACCAGTGCTTTTTCTTACCGCCCGTGATGATATCGCCGACCGCATCAAGGGCCTGGAGCTGGGTGCGGACGATTACCTGATCAAGCCCTTTTCCTTCGCTGAACTGGTAGCCCGCCTACGCACCCTGACCCGTCGCGGCCCAACCCGTGAAGAAGACCAACTGCACATCGCCGACTTGCACATTGAAGTGCTCAAACGACGCGTCACCCGCGCCGGCACACGCATTACCCTGACCAACAAGGAATTTGCCCTGCTGCACCTGTTTGCCACGCACCAGGGCCAGGTATTGTCACGCTCGCTGATCGCGTCGCGGGTATGGGACATGAACTTCGACAGCGACACCAATGTGGTGGATGTAGCCGTGCGCCGCTTGCGCCTGAAGATCGACGACCCGTTCCAGCTCAAGCTGATCCATAGCGTGCGTGGCATCGGCTACCGCTTCGATACCCAACCATGACGCCTCGCCGACATTATTCGCTGACTCTGCGCTTGGCGCTGGTGTTCGCCCTGCTCGCCTTTGCTTTGCTGGCCACCCTCGGCGTGGCGCTGTACCGCGAACTGGAGCGCGAGCTGATCCGCCGCGACGACGCCGCGTTGATCTCGCGGGTCGATCAACTGCGCAACCTGCTCAACGACAGCAACACCCTGGAGCTGATCAGGAACAAACCGGAATTGTTCCAGAACATGCTGGGCAACCGCGAGTCGGTGCTGAGTATTGCAGCTCCCGGGCAACAGCCATTGCTGCTGGTGAATCCAGGAAATATCGACTTGCCGGCGGTCACACCGGTGCCCAAAGGCCATGTCCTGGACCTTGCCGATGTGCAGCACCTGCCCGGTGTCAACGGTGTTCCTTTGGCCGCCCTTGCCGCGTCTATCGACTCCGGCGACTTGGGCAACCTGCAAGTTACCAGCGGACGCTTGATGACCGAACGTACCGCCATGCTCGCCAGTTATCGATTGAGTGTGTATATCCTGGCAGGTATCGCCGCACTGGCCCTGGCGCTAGCCGGCTATCTACTGGTGCATCGAGGCCTGCTGCCGTTGCGACGGTTGGCGCAGCATGCCCAAGGGATCGGCGTCGGCAACCTGGCCGAACGTCTCGACAGCCGGGGCGCACCGAAAGAACTGCTGCCGATGATTAATGCCTTCAACACCATGCTCGAACGCCTGGCCAAGGGTTTTGCGCAATTGAGCCAGGTGTCGACCGACATGGCCCATGAACTACGCACGCCTATCAACAACTTGTTGGGGGAAACCCAGGTTGCCCTGCATCAACAGCGCAGCGTCGATAGCTACCAGCAACTGTTGGCCTCGAATGTCGAAGAACTCGAACGGCTGGCGCGCATGCTCGACAATATGCTGTTCCTCGCACGCACTGACCCGGCCAGCGCCCTGCGCCAACGCCAGGCACTCAGCGCCGCAGATGAAGTGGAACGCATCGCGGAGTACTTCGAGGGGCTGGCAAGTGATCGGGGGATGCGCATTCTCGCCGCTGGCCAAGGGGAAATCTGGGCCGAGCCCATGCTACTGCGGCGCGCCCTGGCGAACCTGTGCGCTAATGCGATCAAGTACGGCGCCGCGCATTCAGAGCTGCGTATCGAGGCGATGCCCACGGATGAGGGCCTCATCCTACGGGTGAGCAATCAGGGGGAGACGATTGCGGCCGAACACCTGCCGCGTCTGTTCGAGCGTTTTTATCGAGTGGATGAGTCGCGGGAACGTTCGGCTCACTCCAACGGGTTGGGCCTGTCGATCGTGGCGACCATCATGCAGTTGCACAATGGCCGCTACAGCGTCAGCAGCCAGAACGGTGTCACCTGTTTCGAGCTGTTGTTCCCCGGGCGTGAAGAGGACTGATCAGTTGAACGCACCATTGAGGACTTCGTAGATGATGCCCGAAGCAATGGCCACCAGGATCAAGTCAGTGCCCGCCTGCTGCCATTCGTAGCCATCGTAATGTGGCAACTGACCCAGCAAACGGCCATCGAGTTTTTTCGCGATACCCGGCGGCAGCGGTTTGCCGCGTGCCAGGTTCTTCTGGATCCCCGGCGGCAAGGCCGGGCCGGGGCTTCAATAGTTCCGATAACCGCCCAGCACATTCAATACGCCGCTGCGATCCACGTTGGGCCCATGACTGCCCGAGGCACCTTTGCCTTTGGGTTTGTCGTAGTTCTGACCGCCAGGGTTATTGCCTTTGCCGTTACCGCCGCCCTTGCCATTCCCATGGCCGTTGCCAGGATCGGCCAACGCCAGAGCACTCCCGGCAGACAACGCAAGCATTAGCGCAACAGACGCATATTTCGAGCACTTGATCATGGCGATTTTCCAGGGCAGAAACGTCCTTCAACTGTAGTTGAAATTACACCGCGACGCATTGAAAGCAGCGCCCGATCAACTTACCTGACCGCCCGCCTCCACCACATCCACCGAGGTCTGCCAGGCTGCCGTCACCGCGACGCGCAGTCCTTCGATCAGGGTCGTCAACGCCATGGACGGCTCGCTGCCCCCTGGCAAGCGCGGCACATGAATAAAGCCGCTGCGCACACCGGAGCCGGCGAGCGCATGCTGCAGGCGATAGAACACCTGGTTGCACACGAACGTACCCGCTGTATGGGACACCGAAGCGGCTACCCCAGCCTCGCGCACCGCCCGCACCATCGCCTTGATCGGCAGCGTGGTGAAGTACGCCGCCGGGCCATCCGTTACAACCGCCGTGTCGATCGGCTGCGCCCCGAGGTTATCGGCGATACGCGCATCGTTGAGATTGATCGCCACCCTTTCGATGGAAATATCGCTACGCCCAGGCCCCAGCCCCGTGGCGATAACCATCGCCGGGCGCAGTTCGTTGATCATTTGCAGCAGGCATTCCGGGGCCGTGGCAAAGGCACAGGGCAGCCGCCGCGCAACGATCCGCACGTCGTCGCGCAGTTGCAGGCCATCCAACTGGCGCACGGCTTCCCAGGACGGGTTCACCGGGTCTTGATCGAAGGGCTCAAACCCCGTTAGCAACACAGTGTGCATAGTGGCCTCACATCAACAGGTAAAGCAGGACGATATTGACTACCAGCATCATCAGGGCGGTCGGCAATTGCGCTTTGATCACCGCGTTCTTGTCCGGCAGTTCCAGCAAGGCCGCCGGGACGATATTGAAGTTGGCGGCCATCGGGGTCATCAGCGTACCGCAGTAGCCGGAGAACATACCGATGGCAGCCATGACCGCTGGGTTGCCGCCGTAGATCCCCACCAGCACCGGCACACCGACGCCGCCGGTCATCACCGGGAACGCCGCGAAACCGTTGCCCATGATCACTGTGAACAACGCCATCCCCAGCACATAGACCATCACCGCCACCAACTTGAAATCCAGGTTGATGTAGGTAGTGGTGACATGGGCGACCGCCGTGCCCACCCCAGCCTCGTTAAACAACAGGCCGAGCATGGCCAGCATCTGCGGCAAGACCATGGCCCAGCCCAGGGCTTCGGTCAGGCGACGCGACTCCCGCAAGGCTTGCACCGGAGTATCGCGGGTTAGCCAACAGGCCAGGCCGAGGGCGATCAGACAGCCGATACCGAGGGACACAAAGGTAGTGTTTTTCGGGTCCAGCAACGGCACGCCGCCGATCTCGGTGTGCTTGAGCAAGACCGAACCGATCACCGTGGTCAGGGGAATAGCCAACGCTGGAATAAACAACTTGTGCCCCAGGCGACCGGCGCTGGCGCGGGTGGCCTTGTCATGCAGTTCAGCATGGGAGCCACGCCCCACACCGCCGAAACCGGCGATCAATGCCATTACCACTACGCCGGCGCCGATCACCACCGAGGGCAGACGCTCACCCACCAGAAACGGAATCGCGAACAGTAGCCAAAAGAGCGCGCTGGACCAACGCTTGGGGTGGCTGCGATCCAGCACAATCATGCCTGCCGTAATCAACAGCAGCACCCCGGCCAGCCAGTACAGGTATTGAATCGAAATAATCATTGCGCCGCCTCCACAGCCTTCACGCTGGGCGTCAGCTCGCGGGTGAGCCGTCGGTCGAAGCGGTGCAGCCGGATTCCATGCACGATAAATGCACAGATCGCCGTGGGAATGCCCCATACCGCAATGTGCAGCGGCTCCACATCAATCCCCGAGCCCAGCAGGAACGTGTGCATCAGCGCGATGGCGCCGAACGCCACGAAGATGTCTTCACCGAAGAACAGCCCAACGTTGTCCGTGGCCGCACACATGGCTAGGACTTTGTGGCGCAATTTGTCCGGCAGTTTGCCGTAGCGCTTTTCCGCCGCACCTTCAGCCATCGGCGCCAGCAGCGGCCGCACCATCTGCGGATGCCCGCCCAGGCTGGTCAGGCCCATGGCCGCAGTGGATTCGCGTACGAACAGATAGATGATCAACAAGCGCCCGACCGTGGCGCGCTGGAACCGTGCGATCCAGTTCTGCGCATGCAAACGCAACCCATGACGCTCCAGCAGTCCGATGACCGCCAACGGTAACAATAGAATCAGCTGTAGGGCACGGGTCTGAAGGAAGCCATCCCCCATGGAGGCGAGGATTTTTTCCAGGGGAAAATGAGCAGCAAGCCCGGTGGCGATCGCAGCACCTGTGACCACCAGCAGCGGATTGAAGCGCAAGATAAAGCCAACCACGATGACAAGTACGCCGATCAACGGCCATAGATTCACAACAGTTTGCATGACGGGGAGGTCCTTTAAATGCGCGCTGCGGCGCCATTACAGCAGGATGTGAACAAAGGGTTCACAGCAAGAGATGGCGTGCAGTCGGCTCGGTTTTTTATTGTTGACCCGGAAGGTCGAGCGTCAGTGGCGGCAACTTTGCTGCCTGGAGGCGGGAGGTGTCCAACAAGAAAAATTGTTGCTGCGATCCAATAAATTTTGTGGGTATCGGAGGGGATGGGGGCGCGTCGTCGGCGACGCCCCCTACGCAAGGCTCAGCTCACGCCGTTGGGGCCATCGAGCACGTACCTGACCTTCTTGGCCAACACATTGGGCAAGCACGGTTTGGAGATCACCTCGAACTCCGCGCCGCCCAGGTCGGTGCGTTCAATGGCGTTTTCCGCGTAGCCAGTGGTCAGCAGGATTTTCATGTCGGGGTACAACTGGCAGACCTCCCGCGCCAGCATCACGCCATTCATGCCGCCGGGCATGATCACGTCGGAGAACAGCAAGTCGTAATGTTCTTCCCTGGCCAGCACGTCCAATGCCTCGGCAGCGCCGTAGGCGATGGTGGTGTGATAGCCGTAGTCCTCCAGCACCATGCGCGCCAGCTCGGCCACATCAGGGCGGTCCTCGACGATCAGGATACGTTCCGAACCGCTGCGGGCTTCCGATACCTTGGGCTCTTCATGGGCCGAGATGCCGGCCTCATCCGCTGGAAAATACAAGCGCACCGTGGTGCCAAGGCCCTCCTCTGAATAAATCCGCACCGCACCGCCGGATTGCTTGGCAAAACCGTAGACCATCGACAAGCCCAAGCCAGTGCCCTTGCCTTCATCCTTGGTAGTGAAAAACGGGTCCATAACCCGCGTAAGAATACTGTCGGGCATCCCACAGCCATTGTCCGTCAAGGCCATGCTGACATAGCGTCCCGGCATCAGCCCGTCGTAGGACATGGAGCTGAGTTCGCGCACTCGGATATTGCGGGTCTCGATGGCTAAGGCTGGCTGCTCACGCTCCACCAGGGCATCGCGCGCATTGATCACGATATTGAGGATGGCCAGCTCGGCCTGGGTCGGGTCGATTCGGCAGTTCCACAGGTCGGTTTGCAGGTCGGTGCGAAAATCGATGTTGTCACCCATCACACGCTCAGCGGAGCGTCTGGCCAGCTCGACGAAATGATTGAGGTTGATCACACGCCCCTGCAGCTTTTGCTTGCGGGAAAACGCCAGCAACTGCTGCGTCAGCGTAGACGCTTTCTCCACCGCCCCTTTGGTCATACTCAGGCTGCGAATCACACGATCTTCGTCCAGCACAGGCTTGCGCACGGCGCGGTCGACCATCTCGACATAGCCGCCGATGACCTGCAGCAGGTTGTTGAAGTCGTGAGCAATACCGCCGGTGAGCTGGCCCAGGGCTTCCATTTTCTGCGCCTGACGCAGCGCGTCCTCGGCATCGCGGCGGCGACTGACGTCCAGCTGCGAGGCGAAGAAGTACATCAACTGATTGGATTCGTTGTATACCGGCGAAATGAACAAGGCGTTCCAGAACGTTGAGCCGTCCTTGCGGTAGTTAAGCAACTCGACCGAGATGTCTTCTTCTTCACTGATAGATTGCTTGATCTGGCCCACCACCTCGGGGTCGGTGTCCGGCCCTTGCAGAAAGCGGCAATTGCGCCCGTAGATTTCGTCGGCGCTGTAACCGGTCATATCCAGGAAAGCCTGGTTGGCAAATATGATCGGGTTATCTTCGCGATTGGGATCGGTGACGATCATGGGCATACGCGTGGTGCCGACGGCAGCAAAGAAAATGTTCTTACCTGCCGATGTGATATCACCGGTTTCAGAGTTATCCACGCGGGTGTGGAGATCTTTTGGTTGATGAGTCACGGGGCTAAATCCTGTCGGCTTGATAGAGGAGAAAACGGACTTCCTGCCTCATAGACAACCGGAGTCAAAAAATAGTTTGGCGCCCCGTGGCTCCTTTGCTACACCAACTCTTCACGATCAGATCACGCCGTCGTGCTGACCATTGAGCCCTTCCCACTGCCGCTCTCGGCCATGACGGCCTGCAAAAGCGCTGCGGTAACGGTCTGCAATGCCGCGCTGATGGTCATAACTTGTGTTTGAGCTGCGGCGACAGCCACGGCCTTGGCCTCTTCACTTTGTTTGCTGGACTGGGCTCTCTGCAACGTCTGCTGCGCCTGCTGAAGCTGCTTTTGCAATTGTTCGATCTGTTTTTTCAACTGTTTGACCTGATCGGACTCCTGCGGGCCGGATGAGGCCTGGTCCGCGCCGTTTGCGGCAGTAGCCCCGTTAGCTTTTGGATCCATACGAATGGTCAAAGGCCCAGTGTTTTCGTCCTTAGTCGTTTCGCTGGTGATAGACGTGGTCTGCGGGACGACTACCGTGCTCGAATTGCCAGCATTGATAAGCATGTCGAATGTCCTATAACGAGAAAGTGCTCACTTTATCGGCTTGTTTACAGGGGACTTTAGTCTCGCTATCCGTCTACATTGCAGTAAATTCGAGACAACAAAAAAGGGCCCACCTTTCGGTGAGCCCTTCTAGACCGCCCAGCAGAGCGGATTTTGTTTGGTAGGCGCGATTGGACTCGAACCAACGACCCCCACCATGTCAAGGTGGTGCTCTAACCAACTGAGCTACGTGCCTGCTGTGAGGCGGCATTCTACGGAATTCCGAAGGTGTGTCAACATCTTTTTCGTAGCTAACCCTATGAATATGCGAATTTTTTATCGAGGGCCACATCACTCGCAGTTTTTGCATGGCTGGCAGCCGATTTTCAACTCAGGTAGGATTGACGCACTCGTAAAAAATATAAAACAGAGGTTCCAGGATGGCGAACACCCCCTACCCCCAGTCGTATTACGCCGCTTCCGCCAACGCCGTTCCCCCTCGCCCAGTGCTGCAAGGCGAGGTCGAAACCGATGTGTGCGTAATCGGCGCCGGCTACACCGGCCTGTCCAGCGCGCTGTTCCTGCTGGAGCACGGCTTTCGCGTGACGGTACTGGAGGCCGCGAAAGTGGGTTTCGGCGCCTCGGGCCGCAATGGTGGACAGATCGTCAACAGCTACAGCCGCGATATTGACGTGATCGAGCGCAGCGTTGGGCCCAAGCAGGCGCAGTTGCTGGGGCAAATGGCGTTCGAAGGTGGCAGGATCATTCGCGAACGAGTGGCCAAGTATCAGATTCAGTGCGACTTGAAAGACGGTGGAGTTTTCGCCGCGCTCAACAGTAAGCACATGGCCCACCTAGAGTCGCAAAAGCGTTTGTGGGAACGCTACGGCCATACACAACTGGAGCTGCTGGACGAGCGCCGTATCCGCGAGGTGGTGGGCTGCGAGAACTACGCAGGGGGTTTGCTGGACATGAGCGGCGGCCATATTCATCCGCTCAACCTGGCATTGGGCGAAGCCGCCGCCGTGGAATCCCTGGGTGGCACGATCTACGAGCAATCGGCGGCGGTGCGCATTGAGCGTGGCGCGAATCCGGTGGTGCATACGGCCGAAGGCAAGGTCAGAGCCAAGTTCATCATAGTCGCGGGCAATGCCTATCTGGGCAACCTGGTGCCGGAGTTGGCGGCGAAATCGATGCCGTGCGGCACCCAAGTCATCACCACTGCGCCGCTGGGCGATGAGCTGGCCAAGTCGCTGCTGCCGCAGGATTACTGCGTCGAAGATTGCAATTACTTGCTCGACTACTATCGCCTGACCAGCGATAAACGCCTGATCTTCGGTGGTGGCGTGGTGTACGGCGCGCGTGATCCAGCCAACATCGAGGCGATCATCCGACCGAAAATGCTCAAGGCCTTCCCACAACTCAAGGACGTGAAGATCGACTACGCCTGGACGGGCAACTTCCTGCTGACGCTGTCGCGCTTGCCGCAAGTCGGGCGCCTGGGCGACAACATCTACTATTCCCAAGGCTGCAGCGGCCATGGCGTGACGTACACGCACTTGGCAGGAAAGGTACTGGCGGAGGCTTTGAGAGGCCAGGCGGAGCGTTTTGACGCATTCGCCGACCTACCGCACTACCCGTTCCCAGGCGGGCAACTGTTGCGTACGCCGTTTGCGGCAATGGGGGCCTGGTATTACGGGCTGCGGGACAAGCTGGGTTTCTGAATAGGTCGTTGGAGCCGGTTCGCCGGCTCCAACATTCGTTCCAAATCGCACAAACAAAAAACCCCGGTCTTTCGACCAGGGTTTTTGCTATCGGATCAAAACAGCTTTTAGCTTGCTTTGTGCTTCAAGGCGTTCAGTGGGCCTTGACGCAGATATGGCGCAGCGGACGGGACTCGAACCCGCGACCCCCGGCGTGACAGGCCGGTATTCTAACCGACTGAACTACCGCTGCGTATCGCTTGACCGGCAGAGCAACATCTCTACCGTCATTAAACGTCTGACTGATCAACCTTGGCTGTTCAATCTCAGGCCCGATGTATCAGACCTGGAGAATATGGCGCAGCGGACGGGACTCGAACCCGCGACCCCCGGCGTGACAGGCCGGTATTCTAACCGACTGAACTACCGCTGCGCGTCGGTGCAACCTTTAACGTTGCGTCCTGCCCGAAGGCAAAACTCTCAAGAAGTGGTGGGTGATGACGGGATCGAACCGCCGACCCTCTGCTTGTAAGGCAGATGCTCTCCCAGCTGAGCTAATCACCCTTTGCTTCGTTGAGGCCGCGAAATTTACGCAGGTAGCAGACCTAAGTCAATAGCCCGCTTGAAGTTTTTCCGAAAAAGACAAAATTGCTTCAAGACAGCCCGGCGCCCTACTCGCTGTAAATCATCTTCTTGCTCATGCCACCGTCCACGACGAACTCTTGCCCGGTAACAAACCCGGCCTGACGCGACAGCAACCACGCCACCATCGCCGCCACATCCTCCACCGTGCCGACCCGGCCGGCCGGATGCTGAGCATGGTCGGCGTCACTCAACGGCTCGGCGCGCCGCACCGCAGGATCACGCGCATCGATCCAGCCAGGGCTGACGGCATTGACCCGCACTTCCGGCCCCAAGCTGATAGCCAGCGCGTGGGTCAGCGCCAGCAGCCCGCCCTTGCTCGCCGCATAGGCTTCACAGTCCGGCTCCGATTGCCGCGCACGGGTCGAGGCCAGATTGACGATTGCGCCACCGTGGGCACGCAGGTAGGGCGCACAATGCTTGGCCAGCAACATCGGTCCACTGAGGTTAACCGCCAGCACACGATTCCAGTACGCCAGATCCAGGCTTTCCAGCGTAATGTTATGCGGATCGGCAACCGCTGCATTGCACACCAGGGCGTCCAGGCGCCCGAACTGCCCGAGCACTTCGGCAACCCCTTGGGCGACCTGTTTCTCGTCAGCCACGTCCATGCTGATAAACCAGGCGTTATCGCCCAACACCTTGGACACCTTGGCACCGCGCTCACGATCAAGGTCCGTCAGCACAACTTGCCAACCCTCACTGATCAACCACGCCGCGATACCCAGGCCAATGCCCCGCGCCGCGCCGGTCACCAGCGCAACACGGCCGTTACTGGCTACCGCGGCTTCCATGGCCCACTCGATCACAAGACCGCCAGCCCGCGAGCCAGGTCGGCCTGCAGGTCGGCCACGTCTTCCAGGCCGACCGCGATGCGGATCAGGCTGTCACGGATACCGGCCGCTTCCCGCTCCTGCGGTGCCAAGCGTCCGTGGGACGTAGTGCTCGGATGGGTAATGGTGGTTTTGCTGTCACCCAGGTTGGCGGTGATGGAGATCAAACGAGTCGCGTCGATAAAGCGCCAGGCGCCGTCCTTGCCGCCTTTGACCTCAAAACTCACCACAGCGCCGAAACCACGCTGCTGGCGCTGGGCCAACTCGTGCTGCGGATGGCTCTTGAGGCCCGCGTAGTGAACCTTCTCGATGCCGTCCTGCTGCTCCAGCCACTCGGCCAAAGCCTGAGCGTTGGCACAGTGGGCCTTCATGCGCAGGCTGAGGGTCTCCAGGCCCTTGAGGAAGATCCAGGCGTTGAACGGGCTCAGGGTCGGGCCGGCGGTGCGCAAAAAGCCCACCACTTCCTTCATCTGTTCGCCGCGACCAGCCACTACACCGCCCATGCAACGACCCTGGCCGTCGATGAACTTGGTCGCCGAATGCACCACAACGTCCGCACCCAGCTTCAGCGGCTGCTGCAAGGCTGGCGTGCAGAAGCAGTTATCGACCACCAGCATTGCACCTTTGGCATGCGCCACTTCGGCCAGGGCGGCAATGTCCACCAGCTCGGCCAACGGGTTGGACGGCGACTCGACGAACAACAATTTGGTGTTGGCCTTGATGGCCGCGTCCCAGCCGGACAGGTCCGCCAAAGGCACGTAGTCCACTTCGACGCCGAAGCGCTTGAAGTATTTTTCGAACAGGCTGATGGTCGAGCCAAACACGCTACGTGACACCAGCACATGGTCGCCGGCGCTGCACAAGCTCATCACCACCGCCATGATGGCTGCCATGCCGGTCGCGGTGGCTACCGCCTGCTCGGCGCCTTCCAGGGCCGCAATGCGCTCTTCGAATGCGCGTACGGTAGGGTTGGTGTAGCGCGAGTACACATTGCCCGGCACTTCACCGGCAAAGCGCGCAGCGGCATCGCCAGCGGTACGAAACACATAGCTGGAGGTGAAGAACATCGGATCGCCGTGCTCACCTTCCGGCGTGCGATGCTGGCCGGCGCGCACAGCCAGGGTATCGAAAGCTACGCCATCGAGGTCGCTGTCCAGCCGACCGGCATCCCATTCCTGACTCATGCTGCCACTCCTTACTCAATACGGTATTTAAGATACAAAACCGGCCCCTCAGGGCCGGTGTCTACTCAGTTGTTGTACAGATCGATGATCGCACTGACCGCCTGGGTCTTGATCTTCGACGAGTCGTTACGCGCCTGCTCGATCTTGTCCAGGTACGCCTCGTCGACGTCCCCGGTCACGTACTTGCCGTCGAACACGGCGCAATCGAACTGGTCGATCTTGATCTTGCCGCCACCGACCGCTTCGATAAGGTCCGGTAGGTCCTGATAGATCAGCCAATCGGCGCCGATCAGATCAGCAACGTCCTGGGTCGTGCGGTTATGGGCGATCAGCTCATGGGCGCTCGGCATGTCGATACCGTACACGTTCGGGTAGCGCACGGCGGGTGCGGCGGAACAGAAGTACACGTTCTTCGCCCCGGCTTCGCGGGCCATCTGGATGATCTGCTTGCAGGTGGTGCCGCGCACGATGGAGTCGTCCACCAGCATCACGTTCTTGCCGCGGAACTCCAGCTCGATGGCGTTGAGCT
Source organism: Pseudomonas sp. S5F11 (assembly GCF_019641515.1). Classification (NCBI taxonomy): domain Bacteria; kingdom Pseudomonadati; phylum Pseudomonadota; class Gammaproteobacteria; order Pseudomonadales; family Pseudomonadaceae; genus Pseudomonas; species Pseudomonas sp. S5F11. Next base: position 5,714,812 of record NZ_JAIFJZ010000001.1, on the reverse strand, counting down.
TCTGACGCACCGACTTCTTGCGTGCTGCCTGACCCGGCATGATGAAAGTACGGCCGATGTAGCGGTTCTTGACGAACCCTTCGCGGAACTTGACGCCCAGGTGGTTAGCCAGTTCCAGCGCAGCGGTACGACTGGTGTCCGGAATCGGGATCACCACGTCGATATCGTGCTCGGGACGCTCGCGCAGGATTTTCTCGGCCAGTTTCTCACCCATGCGCAGGCGCGCCTTGTACACCGACACACCGTCGATGATCGAATCCGGACGCGCCAGGTAGACGTGTTCGAAGATGCACGGCGTGAGTTTCGGCGCCACGGCGCACTGACGGGTGTGCAGCTTGCCATCTTCGGTGATGTACACCGCTTCACCCGGCGCGAGGTCGCGAATCAGGGTGAAGCCCAACACGTCCAGGGATACGCTTTCCGAGGCGATCATGTACTCGACGCCTTCGTCGGTGTGACGCTGGCCGAACACGATCGGGCGGATGCCATGGGGGTCGCGGAAACCGACGATGCCGTAGCCAGTCACCATGGCCACTACCGCATAGCCACCTACGCAACGGTTATGCACATCGGTGACCGCGGCAAACACGTCCTCTTCGGTGGGTTGCAGCTTGCCGCGCTGAGCCAACTCGTGAGCGAACACGTTGAGCAGCACTTCCGAATCGGAGCTGGTGTTGACGTGGCGCAAGTCAGATTCGTAAATCTCCTTGGCCAGTTGCTCAACGTTGGTGAGGTTACCGTTGTGCGCCAGGGTGATGCCGTAAGGCGAGTTGACGTAAAACGGTTGGGCTTCGGCCGAAGTGGAGCTGCCGGCAGTCGGGTAGCGCACATGGCCAATGCCCATGTGTCCGACCAGCCGCTGCATGTGACGCTGATGAAACACGTCACGTACCAGGCCATTATCCTTGCGCAGGAACAACCGGCCGTCGTGGCTGGTCACAATACCGGCAGCATCCTGGCCGCGGTGCTGGAGGACGGTTAGCGCGTCATACAGCGCCTGATTGACGTTCGACTTACCGACGATACCGACGATGCCACACATGCGACGCAACCCCTACTTAATGGATCTTGACTGAGTACCGCTTACTGAGGCGTTTTGGCCGGTAAGAGGTGCTCCTTGAACGGCATATCAGCGGGTACGCTGATGCCGCTGGCCAGCCACTGACTGCTCCACCCCAATATGAGGTTCTTGGACCAATCTGCAACCAATAGAAATTTTGGCACGAGTACCGACTCCTGCCACCATGCATCCTGCTGTACCGGCCCTAGGCTCAACAGCCCGACCGCCACGACCACCAGCAACGCACCACGCGCGGCGCCGAAGGCCATGCCGAGAAATCGATCGGTCCCGGAGAGGCCGGTGACGCGTATCAACTCGCCAATAAGATAATTGACCATTGCCCCCACCAGCAGCGTGGCGATGAACATGATGGCGCAGCCCGCGATGACGCGAGCCGAAGGTGTCTCGATGTAACCGGCCAGGTAAACCGACAGTGAACCACCGAACATCCAGGCTACGACTCCTGCGATGATCCAGGTCAGCAACGACAGGGCTTCTTTGACGAAGCCGCGGCTGAGACTGATCAAAGCGGAGATGGCGACGATTGCGACAATCGCCCAATCAACCCAGGTAAATGGCACGTTTGAGCCTACGGACGGATAAGGCGGCGCATTTTAGCAGAGCGTCAGGCTGTCGGTAAGCGGTGATTGCAGCTGCTTAGCAAATCAATGGTTTGCGACGCCCATGACAAACCAATGTGGGAGGAGGCTTGCCTCCGATAGCGGGCCAGTCATTCGTCGACTGCTACACCGCCATCAGATTCCCCCCTCCCACACTCAGACCGATTGGTCGGCTTGGATCAGCCACGCTCAGGCTGGAAACGGGTCACAAAACCTTTAAGACCCTGTTGACGATCGAGCAAATCGCGCAAACGATCGGCTTCGGCACGCTCGATTAACGGCCCGATAAATACCCGATTCTTGCCGTCAGCACTGCGGATATAGGCGTTGTACCCTTGAGCCCGCAGCTTTTTCTGCAAGGCGTCGGCACCGTCGCGATTGCCCAGGCTGGCCACCTGGATTGACCAGCTGATCGACAGACCATTGGCATCGATACGGCTCTGCCCCACGTCCGGCTTGCCCGGGGCGGCGGGCTGTGGCGCCACCGGCTTGGGTGCCGGCGCGGGCGCGGGCGCCGCAGGCTTGGCAGCTGCGGTCGCTGGCGCAGGTGCCGGAACAGGCTTGACCACCGGCACGCTTGGCTGCACCGGCATCGACGGCGCCTGTTGCGTCGCCAGGTCTTCCTCGCTTGGCACAGGTTCTTCTTCCGGCAAAGCTTGCGGCTCAGGCACCACCACCGGCTCAACCTGTACCTGCGGCACTGCCGGCGCCTGAGGCGCAGCTGGGGCCTCGACCACCACCTGGCGCTGTTCGTCCTGGCGGGAAAACAGCATCGGCAGGAAAATCACGGCCAACGCCACCAGCACCAGTGCGCCGACCATCCGCTGCTTGTAAGCGCTATCCAGTAATGCCATGTGCAGCTTCCTCCGTGGAGCGCCGGGCCAACCACTCAAGCGCCTCGGCAACACAATAAAATGATCCGAACAACAGAATCTCGTCCTCGGGCATTGCCACCGCACACTGCGCCTCAAGGGCTGCGATGACGCTTGTATACGACGTCACCGGTGCACCAAGGTTCTGTAGCGCCGCCGCCAATTCCGCGGCCGGACGACTGCGCGGCGTATCCAACGGTGCTACCGCCCACGCCTGGACGCTGCTCAGTAGAGGCGCAATCACCCCATCAAGATCCTTGTCGGCCAGCAACCCGAAGACCGCAAGACGTCGCCCGACCGGCGGCGTGCGCGCCAAGCGGCGCGCCAGGTAGTCGGCGGCGTGGGGGTTATGCCCCACGTCCAGCAGCAGATTCAAGCGCTTGCCTTGCCATTGGACCACACGACGATCCAGGCGCCCGGTCACCCGGGTCGACAACAAGGTCGCAGCAATCTGCTCGGCATTCCACGGCAGATCCATTAGCAGATAGGCTTGCAGCGCCAGCGCAGCGTTTTCCATCGGCAGATTCAACAGCGGCAGGTCACCCAGCGTCACGACCTGTCCACGCGCATCACGCCCCTGCCATTGCCAGTGCCGCTCGCCAATCTCAAGTTTGAATTCACGGCCTCGCAGGAAAAACGGGCAATCCAGCGTGCGCGCTTTGTCCAGCAATGGCTGCGGCGGGTCAAGATCGCCGCACAGCGCAGGCTTGCCCTGGCGGAAGATTCCGGCCTTCTCGAACGCCACGGATTCCCGTGTGTCGCCCAGATAATCGGCGTGATCCACGCCAATACTGGTGACCAGCGCCAGGTCGGCATCCACCACGTTAACCGTGTCCAGGCGCCCGCCCAGGCCCACTTCCAGCACCACCACATCCAGCTGCGCACGCTCGAACAGCCAGAACGCCGCCAGAGTGCCCATTTCGAAGTAAGTCAGGGAAATATCGCCACGCCCGGCATCAAGCGCGGCGAAGGCGTCGCACAGCTGCGCATCGGTGGCTTCGACGCCATTGATCTGCACCCGCTCGTTGTAGCGCAGCAGGTGCGGCGAGCTGTACACGCCCACCTTCAGGCCTTGGGCCTGCAGCAACGCGGCGACAAAGGCACAGGTAGAGCCCTTGCCGTTGGTGCCGGTCACCGTGATTACGCGCGGTGCCGGCCGGCCCAACCCGAGGCGGGCCGCTACCTGTTGCGAGCGCTCCAGGCCCATGTCGATGGCGGAAGGATGCAACTGCTCAAGGTAGGCGAGCCATTCGCCCAGGGTTCGTTGGGTCATAGGTTTGCAGGCACCGGCGGCACCACGATCGGCTCGACCTTGGGCGCAACGTATACCGGCGTAGGCAAGCCCATCATTTGCGCCAGCAGGTTACCCAGGCGCGGACGCAGTTCGCCGCGCGGAATGATCATGTCGATGGCTCCGTGCTCCAGCAGGAACTCGCTGCGCTGGAAACCTTCGGGCAGCTTTTCGCGCACGGTCTGCTCGATCACGCGCGGGCCGGCAAAGCCGATCAGGGCTTTTGGCTCGCCGACGATCACATCACCCAGCATCGCCAGGCTGGCGGAAACGCCGCCGTAGACAGGGTCGGTCAGCACGGAGATAAACGGGATGCCTTCTTCGCGCAGACGCGCCAGCACTGCGGAGGTCTTGGCCATTTGCATCAGGGAGATAAGGGCTTCCTGCATACGCGCACCACCAGAGGCGGCGAAACAGATCATCGGGCAACGGTTTTCCAGCGCATAGTTGGCGGCGCGTACGAAGCGCTCACCAACGATCGCGCCCATGGAACCGCCCATGAAGGAGAATTCGAACGCCGACACGACGACCGGCATGCCCAGCAGCTTACCGCTGACGGAAATCAGCGCGTCTTTCTCGCCGGTCTGCTTTTGTGCGGCGGTCAGACGGTCCTTGTACTTCTTGCCGTCGCGGAACTTGAGGCGGTCGACCGGTTCCAGGTCGGCGCCCAACTCATTACGGCCATCGGCGTCGAGGAAAATGTCGATGCGGGCGCGGGCGCCAATACGCATGTGGTGGTTGCACTTGGGGCAAACGTCCAGGGTCTTTTCCAGCTCGGGGCGGTACAGCACCGCGTCGCAGGATGGGCACTTGTGCCACAGACCTTCAGGAACCGAGCTTTTCTTCACCTCGGAACGCATGATCGAAGGGATCAGTTTGTCTACTAACCAGTTGCTCATGCTTTCTTTCTCCAGTACCGGTGGCTTGAACTCAGCCCCGCGTATGCCCTTGAGCTAAATTCATATGTGGCGATGACACAGACTGGACGGGGTCAGACGTTCGACCTGCCATTTCCAGCCAGTGCCCTCAGCCTTCCAGACAACCTGCCAACGCAAGGTTGCCACTTCGTTTCCGAGCCACCCACAGGCGGCGTCGGGCTGTTTTACACAGTGGTAGTTATGGACGGCGGCAGACTGCCAGCCGTCACATCCCGCCATTGCTGTCGCGCACGGCCTGCATGAACGCGCGAATCTTGCTGTGATCCTTGATGCCTTTGGCCTGCTCCACCCCACCGCTGACATCTACCGCATAGGGCCTGACTTGCTGGATGGCCGCACCGACATTCGCTGGGGTAAGCCCGCCGGCCAGGATGATCGGTTTGCATAGCCCTTGCGGAATCAGCGACCAATCGAACGCCTCGCCCGTGCCGCCCGGAATACCTTCGACGTAGGTGTCCAGCAATATGCCCCGCGCACCGGCATAGGCGGCGCAGGCACTGGCGATGTCATCGCCGGCCTTGACTCGCAGCGCCTTGATGTAAGGCCGCTGATAGCTTTCACATTCTTCGGGGGCCTCGTCGCCATGGAATTGCAGCATGTCCAGCGCCACGGCATCCAAGGTTTCGTTGAGTTCGCAACGGCTGGCGTTGACGAACAATCCCACGGTGGTCACGAACGGCGGCAAGGCGGCAATGATGGCCCGCGCCTGCAACACATTCACCGACCGCGGGCTTTTGGCATAAAACACCAGGCCGATGGCATCCGCCCCCGCCTCGACGGCTGCCAGCGCGTCTTCTATGCGGGTAATCCCGCAAATCTTGCTGCGAACGGCTGACATGTCGTAGAAACCTCGGGGTTGGACCGCGAAAGTCCCGGATGGTAACAAAAGCTTTTCCGGGCGTCAGCCGCCAAGTTCGCTGAAGCCGGTCAGGAAGTGTGGCCCGATAAAACGCTCCGGCAGCTCGAATTCGTCCCGGTACTCCACTTGCACCAGATACAGCCCGAACGGGTGCGCCGTCACACCACCGGTACGCCGGATGCGGCTTTCCAGCACTTCCTTGGCCCATTCCACCGGACGCTCGCCGGCGCCGATGGTCATCAACACGCCAGCGATATTGCGCACCATATGGTGCAGGAACGCACCGGCACGGATATCCAACACAATCATCTTGCCGTGACGGGTCACACGCAGGTGATGAACTTCCTTGATCGGCGACTTGGCCTGGCACTGGCCGGCACGAAACGCACTGAAGTCATGCACGCCAACCAAATGTTGTGCCGCCTCGGCCATGCGTTCGGCGTCCAGCGGGCGGTGGTTCCAGGTGATCTCTTCATTGAGGTGGGCCGGACGGATCTGATCGTTGTAGATCACGTAACGGTAGCGCCGGGCGATGGCTTTGAAACGCGCGTGAAAATGCGCGGGCATCACTTTGGCCCAGCTGACGCTGACGTCATGGGGCAAATTGATATTAGCGCCCATGACCCATGCCTTCATTGAGCGCTCGGCCTGGGTATCGAAATGCACCACCTGGCCGCACGCGTGGACGCCGGCATCGGTGCGCCCGGCGCACATCAGCGACACCGCCGAGTCGGCGACTTTGGACAGCGCATTCTCCAGGGTTTCCTGCACCGTCGGCACGCCGGACGCCTGGCGCTGCCAGCCGCGATAGCGCGAACCTTTGTATTCAACGCCCAAGGCGATGCGGTAAAAGCCTGCGGCCGCCATTTCGGCGGCCGCGTTATCTATGTTTGCCAAGAACTGAGAGCCTGATGAGTTGCGCAAAGGCGGCCATTATAAGGCCGCACGCCACATACGCCATGTGTTTGGTGGGCTGCAAAGCAAAACGGCGACCCGAAGGCCGCCGCTGCGTCAATGGCCCGTCATCAAGCCAGCCGGCCGAGCATCTCTTTGGCCTCGCCGCGCTGCACCTCGTCGCCCTCGGTGAGCACTTCGGAAAGGATGTCCCGCGCACCATCCGCATCGCCCATGTCGATATAGGCCTGGGCCAGGTCGAGCTTGGTCGCCACTTCATCGGTGCCGGAGAGGAAGTCAAACTCTGGCTCATCATCACCCAGCGCGGCGTCCTGCGCCGTGAAGGACGGGTGCTCAAGGCTCTGGGACAGGCGATCCAACTCAGCGTTGACGTCGTTCAGCTCCGAGGCGAACGCATCCGGCTTGGCCGCTGCCTCGGGTTCGTCCGCCAAGGACAAGTCGAAGTCCTCCGGCAGGTCGAAGTCGTCCAGGGCCGCAGGCGTCAACGTTGGCGGCTCTACGGCCGGCACGTCCTTCATCTCGCTTTCCAGACCCGAAAGGAAATCGTCGTCCGACTGCGCCGACGCTGGCGCGTCCAGCTGCAAGTCGAAATCCGCCAGCTCATCCGGGGCGGCCTGGGCTTGGGTTTGCTCCTTGAGCAGGGATTCGAAGGTCTGCTGATCGTCCTTGAGTTCGGCCGGGGATGCCGACTCCAGCTCGTCCAGGCTCAGATCGAAATCCGTATCGAACGCTTCCGGCTGCTGCGCGGGCTTATCTTCCAGCAACTCCTTGACGTACTGAGCGTCAAGGGCAGCGGCGGCCACCGCGGCACTGACCCCCGCGGCCAGCACAGCCATCGCCGGGAAGCGCGCCTTGAGCTGCTCGACCTGGGCGTGGTTTTCACCGTTGGCCACCAGTTGACGCTCTTGGGTGACGAAGCCGTCTTTGTCGTTTTGCAGGCCGTAGACCTCCATCAGCTTCAGGCGCAGATCGCTGCGCTTGGGCTCATGCTTGATCGCCTGCTCCAGTACATCGGCGGCCTGATTGAGCAGGCCGCGATCAATATGGGACTGAGCCAACGCCAAGGCGTCATTGGCGTTTTGCGGCGCGACCGCCGCGGCCAGGGGCGACAGCACGGACGCAACCGACGGTGCCACCACCGGCGCGCTCACCGCAGCAGGCGCGGGCGCAGCAGCCAGTTTGACGTTCGGTGGTGGCACCTCCAGGCCTTCAAAACTGTCCGGCGGCAGGTCCTGGTCGATATTGGAGGTGAATTCCGGTTCTTCGGCCAGGGCTCGCGCCATGCGCAGGTGCTTTTCTTCTTCGCGGCGAGCATTGCGATGGCGCAATACCAGCAGCAAAAGCAGCAGTGCAATCAAGGCCGCGGCACCGCCGACCACACCCAGGACGATCGGGTTGGTCAGCAGCTCATTGAACTTGCCTTCGGTGGCGGCCGGTGCCGCATCCGTCTTGATCGGTTCAGACACCGGGGCCACTGGGGTCGGTGTAGTCGGTGTAGTCGGTGTAGTCGGTGTGGTCGATGCAGCAGGAGCAGCCGGGGTGGCAGCGGGGTCGGCGGCTAGTTGGGCCGACATCGCCGGCGCTGCGGCGGCAGGGTCCGCTTTTTCAGCCTGGAGGCGAGCCAACTGATCGTTCTTCAGTTGAATCAGCTTTTGCAGCTTGTCCAGTTGGCTTTGCAGGTCGGCGGCGCGGCTTTTCAGCTCTTCGTTGTCGCGGCGCGTGGTGTCCAATTGCTCCTGGGTCATCGCCAACTTGTCGCTCAGGGCCTGGCTGTCGCCAGCCTTACCCTTGCCGCCTTTCTTGGCCGCTTCGGCAGAGACCAGGCTCAGGTTGTCCTTGGCATTGGTGGTCGCCGGGGCATTGCCCGTCTGGGTGCGTTTGGTGGCGTCCAGCTGCTGCTTGCCGGCGGCCTGGTTGGCCGCCGTGCGACGGCCCTGACGCCAGGCCTCGTTCTGCGCCCTGACTTCGGCGATCGCCTGGGGTTGCGGCAGTGCAGTGCTTTGGACCGTGTCCGGCAGGCGCAGCACCTGGCCGGTTTTCAGCCGGTTGATATTGCCGTCGACGAACGCGCTCGGATTAAGTGCCTGGATAGCCAGCATAGTCTGTTGGACCGAAGCGCCATTGCGATGCTTTTCGGCAATTTCCCACAGGGTATCGCGGGAGGTGGTGGTGTGCTGGGCGGGCTTGCTCACGGCCGGCGCACTCAGGCGCGGCGCCGGGGCTGCGGTGGTGGCGGCCGGCTGATCGAACTTGGCCGGGTCAAGCAGCACGCTGTAGTCACGCATCAAACGGCCATTGGGCCATTGCACCTGCAACAGGAAACGGATGTAGGAATCGGGCAATGGCTTGCTGGAGGTGACGCGCACCACACTGCGACCATTGGGATTGACCACCGGGGTGAACGTCAGGTCATCGAGAAACGCCTGACGATCGACGCCGGCATCCACAAACGCCTGTGACGACGCCAGGCTCGGCGTGATCTCGGACGCCGTGAGGCCGCCGACATCGAGCAATTCGATTTCCACCGACAAGGGCTGGTTCAGCTTCGACTTGAGGGTCATTTCCCCCAACTGGAGCGCCTGCGCCATACCGGAGGACAGCGCCGAGGCGGCCGCTATTGCTAACACCAGTTTGCGAACTTGAACCATAGCCTCATCCTTTGTTTGAACGCTCCCCGGCCTGCGAGAAGGTTGGTAACCGCTGCCATAAAAGGCATGGCGAGCCGATAGGTCACCGACACGCAATTGTTCCTGCTTGGGGCCAAGCATAGCGCCTGGTTAGAATCAATCTACAAATTGCCGCCAAGTATCTTTTACACAAGGCCTTTTATCAACAACTGCGCCAGCTGCACGGCGTTGAGCGCCGCGCCTTTGCGTACGTTATCTGACGTCAGCCACAGATTTAGTTCCGCCGGGTCATCCACACCGGCACGCACACGCCCGACATAGACCACATCCTGGCCCACCGCATCGCCGACTGCCGTTGGATAATCGCCCTCCTCTACAAGCTCTATCCCAGGCGAGGTATCGAGAATGCGATTCACCGCAGCGAGATCGACCGGCGCCCCCAATTGCAGCGAGACAGTCAGGCTATCGCCAAAAAACACCGGGGCTTGAACGCAGGTTGCGGAAATCTTTAGCAATGGTGAATCCAGCACGGCGCGCAGTTCGTGTACCAGGCGCTTTTCCAGGGCGGTATGACCTTGAGCATCTGGCGTGCCGACTTGCGCCAAGAGGTTAAAGGCCATCTGGCGATCGAAAAACTTTGGCTCCAATGGCCGCGCATTCAGCAATTCGGCGGTTTGCCGGGCCAGTTCACTGACGGCTTCGCGCCCCTGTGCCGACACCGCCAGATTAGCTGTGACGTTAACCCGCTGGATATCCAGCAAGCCACGCAACGGCGCCAGGGCCACCGCCAGGTATGTGGCGGATGGGCTCGGGCTGCTCAGCAGGAACGGTTTGCCCAGTCCATCGAGCAGATGGGCATTGGCCTCAGGCACCACCTGCGGCGCCTGCTCGGCGGGCAACGCGCCCGACAGGTCGATCACCGAGCAACCCGCGGCCGTGGCGCGCGCAGCGAAGCTCATGGTCACGGCCGGGCCGGCGGCGAAAAACGCCAGGTGCGCTTTGCTGAAATCGAACTCGTCTACCTCTCTGACCCGCACGTTCTTGCCACGAAACGGCACCGAGGCCCCGGCGGAGTTGCTGCCCGCCAGCAGATACAAGGTGCCCACCGGAAACGCCAGTTCTTCGAGAATCTGCACCAGGGTTTCACCGACGGTGCCGGTGGCGCCGATCACGGCGACTTCAAAGGTCTGGGTCATGGGGGTTGCCTCGGGCATTGCGGGGGGAGCGGCACTTTACCGGGTGGCTGGGGGCGAGGCAATTGGTGTGGGGGTGTGGTGGAGCGGATGGCGCTATCGGGGGCAAGCCCCCTCCCACCTTTGAGTTGCGAACACATGCCACTGTGGGAGGGGGCTTGCCCCCGATAGCACCCGAACTCCCAACAAAAAACCCGCGCCTGTCACCAGAACGCGGGTTTCTCTTACCGCCTCAGGCGATCAACGCTCCAGCAGAATCCGCAGCATGCGACGCAGCGGTTCGGCCGCGCCCCATAGCAACTGGTCGCCGACGGTGAATGCGCCCAGGTACTGGGTGCCCATGTTCAGCTTGCGTAGACGACCCACCGGTACATTCAGGGTGCCGGTGACCTTGGTCGGGCTCAGCTCCTGCATGCTGATCTCGCGGTTGTTCGGCACCAGCTTGACCCAGGGGTTGTGCTGGCTGATCAGCGATTCGATATCGGCGATCGGCACATCTTTGTTCAGTTTGATGGTCAGCGCCTGGCTGTGGCAGCGCATGGCGCCGATGCGCACGCAGATACCGTCGACTGGGATCGGGCTCTTGAAGCGACCGAGGATCTTGTTGGTCTCGGCCTGGGCCTTCCACTCTTCACGGCTCTGACCGTTGGGCAGCTCCTTGTCGATCCAGGGAATCAGGCTGCCGGCCAACGGCACGCCGAAGTTCTCGGTCGGGTAGGCTTCGCTGCGCATGGCTTCGGCCACACGGCGGTCGATGTCGAGGATCGCGCTGGCCGGATCGGCCAATTGATCGGCGACGGCGGCGTGGGTGGCGCCCATCTGTTTGATCAGCTCGCGCATGTTCTGCGCGCCGGCGCCGGACGCCGCCTGATAGGTCATGGCGCTCATCCACTCGACCAGCCCTGCTTCGAACAGGCCGCCCAGGCCCATCAGCATCAGGCTGACGGTGCAGTTGCCGCCGACGTAGTTCTTGGTGCCGGCGTCCAGTTGCTGGTCGATGACCTTGCGGTTGACCGGGTCCAGGATGATCACGGCATCGTCCTGCATGCGCAGGCTCGACGCGGCGTCGATCCAGTAACCCTGCCAGCCGGCCTCGCGCAACTTGGGGAAGACTTCGCTGGTGTAGTCGCCGCCCTGGCAGGTCAGAATCACGTCGAGGGTCTTCAGCTCGTCAATGCTGTAGGCGTCCTTGAGCGGAGCAATGTCCTTGCCCACGGACGGACCCTGGCCACCCACGTTCGACGTGGTGAAAAACACCGGCTCAATAAGATCGAAATCCTGCTCTTCCAGCATCCGCTGCATGAGCACGGAACCGACCATACCGCGCCAACCGATCAGACCTACACGTTTCATCGCAACTACACCTTGTTAAAAAGTGGGCCGCCTTGCAGCAACAACTGCAAGCGGGCCCGAGAGATTACAGATTCCGCAGCGCGGCGACTACTGCGTCGCCCATTTCTTGCGTACCGACTTTGGTGCAACCCTGCGACCAGATGTCGCCAGTGCGCAAGCCCTGATCCAAGACCAGGCTCACGGCCTTCTCGATGGCATCCGCCGCGTCGCTCAGGTTGAAGGTGTAACGCAGCATCATCGACACCGAAAGGATAGTCGCCAGCGGGTTGGCAATGCCCTGCCCTGCGATGTCCGGCGCCGAGCCGTGGCAAGGTTCATACATGCCCTTGTTGTCGGTATCCAAAGACGCCGACGGTAGCATGCCGATGGAACCGGTGAGCATCGAGGCCTGGTCGGACAGGATGTCGCCGAACAGGTTGTCGGTGACGATCACGTCGAACTGCTTGGGCGCGCGCACCAGCTGCATCGCGGCGTTATCGACATACATGTGGCTCAGTTCCACGTCCGGGTAGTCCTTGGCGACTTCTTCGACAATCTCGCGCCACAGTTGGCTGGACGCCAGTACGTTGGCCTTGTCCACCGAGCAGACCTTTTTGCCGCGCACGCGGGCCATGTCGAAACCGACACGGGCGATCCGGCGGATTTCGCTTTCGCTGTAGGGCAAGGTGTCGTATGCCTGACGTTCGCCGTTGTCCAGCACGCGCACGCCGCGTGGGGCGCCGAAATAGATACCGCCGGTCAGCTCACGCACGATCAGGATATCCAGACCCGACACCACCTCCGGCTTGAGGCTCGACGCATCAGCCAGCTGCGGATAAAGGATCGCCGGGCGCAGGTTGCCGAACAGGCCCAGTTGCGCGCGGATCTTCAGCAAACCGCGCTCCGGACGGATGTCGCGTTCGATCTTGTCCCATTTCGGTCCGCCCACTGCGCCCAGCAGCACGGCATCGGCGGCGCGAGCACGTTCCAGGGTTTCATCGGCCAGCGGCACGCCATGCTTGTCGATGGCGGCGCCGCCGATCACGTCGTGGCTCAATTCGAAGCCCAGGCTGTACTTGGTGTTGGCCAGCTCCAGAACTTTGACCGCTTCGGCCATGATTTCCGGACCAATACCGTCGCCAGGGAGAATCAGAATCTGCTTGCTCATGCTTGCCTCATTTCATCGGGCGACCCATCCGCGGGACAGGTCGGAAAAATTAATCAGCGCTCGGCCCACACTACCAGCACGTCGGTACTGAAGGTGCCGTCGGCTTGAATCTCGTAGTAATCGCGCACTTCCTGGCCCATCGCTTGCTGCAGCTCAAGAATCGCGGTGCGCAAGGCTTGTGGCGTGCGCATGCGCTCGACCCAAGAGGTGTATTCCAGACGCAGGCGTTGGCGGCTGCTGTTGCGTACGTGCAAACCGGCTTCGCTGAGCTGACGCATCCATTCAGCGGCAGAATAATCGCGTACGTGGCTGGTGTCGCGCAGCACTTCGACGGTTTGCAGGTAAGTGTCCAGCAGCGGGCTGCCGGGTGACAGCACATCGACAAAGGCCGCCACGCCCCCAGGTTTAAGCACCCGGCGTACTTCGCGCAAGGCCAGGCCGAGGTCACTCCAGTGGTGGGCCGAATAGCGACTGAACACAAAATCGAACTCGCCATCGGCGAACGGCAAGCGCTCGGCGGCACCGTTTACGGTGCTTATATTGGTGAGACCGCGCTCCTGCGCGGCGGCGGCCACTACGTCGAGCATCTGCTGGGACAGGTCGTAGGCCACGACTTCCTTGACCAATGGAGCCACATGGAAACTCACATGACCGGCACCGCAGCCCAGGTCCAGCAGCCGTGCATGGCCCTGCCCGGCCAGCTCGGCCTGGAGCAGCGCGAATTCGGTGCCTTGGGCGTGCACGGCACTGCTCAGGTAGGCCGAGGCCTGTTCGCCGAATTGTTTTTGCACGACTTGGGTGTGGGCGGTGGCGGTCATGGTGGCATCCTTCAAGGGTTGTGTTGCTGGTACCGGCCCTATCGGGGGCAAGCCCCCTCCCACATTTGAATGTATTCACAACTCAAAAGGTGGGAGGGGGCTTGCCCTCGATGAAGCCGGCCCTGCCTACATCAATTTACGCGTCACGAAACAACCAAGGCTGGCTGGCCCGGTGCTTGGCTTCAAACGCCGCAATCGCATCACCGTCCTGCAAGGTCAGGCCGATATCGTCCAGCCCATTGAGCAGGCAGTGCTTACGGAAGGCATCCACTTCAAAGTGATACACCTTGCCGTCCGGACGGGTCACGGTCTGCGCGGCCAGGTCCACCGTCAATTGGTAGCCCACAGTGGCTTCCACTTGCTGGAACAGCTCGTCCACTTCGGCGTCGCTCAAGATGATCGGCAACAGGCCGTTCTTGAAGCTGTTGTTGAAGAAAATGTCGGCAAAGCTCGGCGCGATGATGCTGCGAAAGCCATATTCTTCCAGGGCCCACGGCGCGTGCTCACGGCTGGAACCGCAGCCGAAGTTTTCCCGGGCCAGCAATACACTGGCGCCCTGGTAACGCTCGGCGTTGAGGACGAAATCCTTGTTCAGCGGGCGCTTGGAGTTGTCCTGATAGGCATAGCCCACGTCCAGATAGCGCCACTCGTCGAACAGGTTGGGGCCGAAGCCGGTGCGCTTGATCGATTTCAAGAACTGCTTGGGGATGATCTGGTCGGTGTCCACGTTGGCACGGTCCAACGGCGCGACAAGACCTGTGTGTTGGGTAAAAGCTCGCATCGGGTATTCCTCAGATCAATTCGCGAACGTCGATGAAACGACCGTTGACGGCAGCAGCGGCGGCCATGGCCGGGCTGACCAGGTGGGTACGGCCACCGGCGCCCTGACGCCCTTCGAAGTTACGGTTGGAGGTCGACGCGCAATGCTCGCCCGACTCCAAACGGTCCGGGTTCATCGCCAGGCACATGGAGCAGCCCGGCTCGCGCCATTCAAAACCGGCCTCAAGGAAGATCTTGTCCAGGCCCTCGGCCTCGGCTTGCGCTTTGACCAGGCCCGAGCCCGGCACCACGATGGCTTGCTTGATGGTCGAGGCGACTTTGCGGCCCTTGGCGATCACCGCCGCGGCGCGCAGGTCTTCGATCCGCGAGTTGGTGCAGGAGCCGATGAACACGCGATCCAACTGGATATCGGTGATCGCCTGGTTGGCGGTCAACCCCATGTACTTCAGGGCGCGCTCGATAGAGCCGCGCTTGACCAGGTCGGTTTCCTTGGCTGGGTCCGGCACATTCTGATCCACCGCCAAGACCATTTCCGGCGAAGTGCCCCAACTGACCTGCGGCTTGATCTGGGTTGCATCCAGCTCGACCACGGTGTCGAACACCGCATCGGCGTCGGACACCAGGTCTTTCCAGGCTTCGACCGCCGCGGCCCAGTCGGCGCCTTGCGGGGCGAACGGCCGGCCTTTGACGTACTCGATGGTTTTTTCGTCCGCCGCCACCATGCCCACGCGGGCACCGGCTTCGATGGACATGTTGCAAATGGTCATGCGGCCTTCGATGGACAGATCGCGAATGGCGCTGCCGGCGAACTCGATGGCATGGCCGTTGCCGCCGGCGGTGCCGATCTTGCCGATCACAGCCAACACGATGTCCTTGGCGGTCACGCCAAAAGGCAATTGGCCTTCGACGCGCACCAGCATGTTCTTCATTTTCTTGGCGACCAGGCACTGGGTGGCGAACACATGTTCCACTTCGGAAGTGCCGATGCCATGGGCCAGCGCGCCGAACGCACCGTGGGTGGAGGTGTGGGAGTCGCCGCACACCACGGTCATGCCCGGCAGCGTGGCGCCCTGCTCCGGGCCGATGACGTGCACGATGCCTTGACGCACGTCATTCATCTTGAACTCGGTGATGCCATATTCGTCGCAATAGTCGTCGAGGGTTTGCACCTGCAGGCGCGACACCTGGTCGGCGATGGCGTCGATGCCGCCCTTGCGCTCGGGAGTGGTCGGTACGTTGTGATCCGGGGTGGCGATGATGGAATCGACGCGCCAAGGCTTGCGCCCGGCCAGCCGCAGGCCTTCGAACGCTTGGGGCGAGGTCACTTCATGGATGATGTGACGGTCGATATAGATCAGCGACGAACCGTCGTCGCGCCGTTTCACTTCATGGGAATCCCAAAGCTTGTCGTAAAGCGTTTTGCCGGCCATCAGTCGGTCCTCATCAGCGGTCTTTCTATGCCCCGGGTTTTGAGACGTATCAATAACCCTTTGGCTTGTGAGGCTGATGGTATGGCGCTACATTAAATAACTCAAATTCATATTTTTTATGCTTTGGATTACCAACTGGAATACAACAATGGACCTGGCCAACCTCAATGCCTTTATTGCCATCGCCGAGACTGGCAGCTTTTCCGGGGCCGGCGAGCGCCTGCACCTGACCCAGCCCGCCATCAGCAAGCGCATTGCTGGCCTGGAGCAACAGCTCAACGTGCGGCTGTTCGACCGGCTAGGCCGCGAGGTCGGCCTGACCGAAGCCGGGCGTGCCCTGCTGCCGCGCGCGTATCAGATTCTGAATGTGCTGGACGACACGCGCCGCGCCCTCACCAACCTCACCGGAGAAGTCAGCGGGCGCCTGACCCTTGCCACCAGCCACCATATCGGCCTGCATCGCCTGCCGCCGGTACTGCGCACATTTACCCGGCAGTACCCTAACGTGGCCCTGGATATTCAGTTTCTGGATTCAGAAGTGGCCTACGAAGAAATCCTCCATGGCCGTGCCGAAGTGGCGGTGATCACCCTGGCGCCCGACCCTCATCATCTAGTGCGCGCCACCCCCGTTTGGGACGATCCGCTGGATTTCGTGGTAGCGCCGGAACACAGCCTGGCCGGCGATAGCCCTGTCAGCCTGGCCGACATTGCCGGCCACCCGGCGGTATTCCCTGGCGGTAACACCTTTACCCACCATATTGTCAGCCGTTTGTTCGAGGCTCAGGGGCTCACGCCGAATATCGCGATGAGCACCAACTACCTGGAAACTATCAAGATGATGGTGTCCATCGGCCTGGCCTGGAGCGTGCTGCCGCGTACCATGCTGGACGATCAGGTGGCCAGTGTCGCTTTGCCAGGCATACAGCTCAGTCGCCAGCTAGGCTATATCGTGCACACCGAAAGGACGCTGTCGAACGCTGCGCGGGCCTTTATGAGCTTGCTGGATGCACAGGTCGATCTCCCAGGGATATCGGCATGACCTAGTGCGTCCGGTTTACTGAGCTGGACCGCGTTGTTTGCCCATTGAGTGAGCCAAGGCCCTTTGATAATGCGCACCCCCGTCGATTCCATGCCACCGCTGCCCCGCATCTACGCCCTCGACCCGCGTGAGGCGGAGCAAAGCTGGGAGAGCGCCCCGCAGTTGCTGGCGGCGCTCAATGCCGCGCGCCTGGGCGCATGGTGCTGGGAAATCGACAGCGGGCGCATCAGTTGGTCACGGGGCACCCAGGCGCTGTTCGGCTTCGACCCGCGCCAGCCACTGCCCAAGGACCTGGAATACCTGGAGCTGCTGGACCCCGCCGATCGCTCCCGGGTGGTGCGCGCCTTCCACGCAGTCTTGGCCGGCGAGCCGTTCGAGCAAGCCATGCACCACCGCATCCAGTGGCCAGACGGCAGCTTTCATTGGCTGGAGATCAACGGCAGTGTGGTGCCGGATAACACCGGACGGGGCCGCATGATCGGGGTGATCCGCGAAATCACCGAGCAGCGCGAGCGGGAGCGCGCCCTCAGCCACTCCGAAAAGCGCTTCGCCACGCTGTTCCACCTGTGCCCGAACATGGTGCTGCTGACCCGCCAGGCCGACGGCTTGATTAGCGAAGCCAACCAGTATTTTGAAATGCTGTTCGGCTGGCCCCTGGCCGATGCGATTGGCCGCACTACCCTGGAGCTGGGCCTATGGCGCCATCCCGAACAACGCGCGCAGCTGGTCAAAGCCACCCAGCGTAAGGGTGAACCGATCACCATGGAAGTGCAGTTCTGCGCCAGTAACGGCCAGATCCACGACGGCACGCTCAGCGCCCAAAAGGTCGAACTGGACGGTGAGGCCTACCTGATCAGCACGTTCCTCGACACCACCGAACGCAAAATGGCCGAGGACGCCCTCAAGGATAGCCAAGAGCGTCTCGACCTGGCCCTTGATTCCGCGCAATTGGGCACCTGGGACTGGCACATCCCCAGCGGCATGCTCTACGGCTCGGCCCGCGCCGCCCAACTGCATGGCCTGCCGCCGGAGCCGTTCCACGAGTCCTTCGATGCGTTTTTCGAAGGCATGCCCGATGAAGAGCGCGAAAATATGCGCCATGCCTACCGCACCCTGCGCGAAGGCCCGGCCGGCAACTATCAGCTGACCTACCGCGTGCCGATGGAAGACGGCTCCTCACGCTATTTGGAAAGCCGCGCCCGCCTGTACCGCGACGCCCAGGGCGCGCCGTTGCGCATGGCCGGTACCCTGCTGGACATCACTGACCAGGTCGAACGGGAACAGCGCCTGAGCGCCTCCGAAGAGAAATTCGCCAGTCTGTTCCAGGCCAGCCCCGACCCAATCTGCGTCACCGGCCTGGATAGCGGCGCGTTCATCGAGATCAACCCGGCGTTTACCCAGACCTTCGGCTGGAGCGTCGCCGAGGTGATTGGCAGAAGCGCCGATGAAATCGGCCTATGGAACGATTCGAGCCAGCGCCTTGAGCGCATCGAGCGAGTAATCCGCGAGCAAGCGCTGAACAATGTGGCGGTGGTGGCCCATCACAAAGACGGCCGCAGCCTCACCTGTGTAATTTCCAGCCGCCTGATCAAAGTGGGGGAGCAACCGTGCATCGTCACGACCTTGCGCGATATCACCCAGCAACAACGTTCGGAGGCGGCGTTGAAGGCCAGCGAAGAAAAGTTCGCCAAGGCGTTCCATTCCAGCCCGGACGCTATCTCGATCACCGAACGCGACACCGGCCGGTATGTAGAAGTCAACGATGGTTTCTGCCGCTTGACCGGCTACCGTGCTGAAGAGGCCATCGGTCTGACCCTCTATCAGATCGGCATCTGGGCCGACGACAAACAACGCTCGGCGCTGCTGGCCGAGCTGCAGATCAAGGGGCGCATCCATCATCTGGAGATGCTCTGGCACAACAAACGCGGCGAATTACTGGCAGTGGAAGTCTCGGTGGAGCCCATTACGCTGAATGAAACCCCGTGCCTGCTGCTGACGGCGCGGGATGTGAGCCTGCTGAAAAACGCCCAGGCGCAGATCCGCCACCTGGCCTATCACGACCCACTGACCAACCTGCCCAACCGCGCGCTGCTGATGGATCGTCTGAGCCAGCAGATTGCATTGCTCAAGCGCCACAACCTGCGCGGAGCGCTGTTGTTTCTGGACCTGGACCATTTCAAGCACATCAACGATTCCCTCGGCCACCCGGTGGGCGACACCGTGTTGAAAATCGTCACCGCGCGGCTTGAAGCCAGCGTGCGCATGGAAGACACCGTGGCGCGCCTGGGCGGCGATGAGTTCGTGGTGTTGCTTAGCGGTCTGGAAGGCTCACGCAACGAAGTCAGCCATCAGGTTCAGAACCTGGCCAATACCCTGCGCGAGTTGCTCTCGGAGCCAATGTTTTTGGACGGTCACCGCCTGCAAGTCACTCCCAGCATCGGCGTGGCGCTGATCCCCGACCACGGTTCGACCCCGGCCGACCTGCTCAAGCGCGCCGACATCGCGCTGTACCGCGCCAAGGACTCGGGGCGCAACACCACGCAAATGTTCCACAACAGCATGCAGAAGACCGCCAGCGAACGGCTGCGCATGGAAACCGACCTGCGCCTGGCCCTTTCCCGCGGCGAGTTCAGCGTGCATTACCAGCCGCAAGTGGACGCGCGCGGCAACCGTATCGTCGGCGCCGAAGCTTTGGTGCGCTGGCAGCACCCGCAATTGGGCGCGCAGTCGCCGGCGGAATTTATCAAGGTATTGGAAGACAGTGGCTTGATCCTTGAAGTCGGCACCTGGATTCTCGACGAGGCCTGCGCGGCGTTCGGGCAATTGCTTCAGGAGGGCAAGATCGACCCGTTGGACTTCAGCCTGTGCGTGAACATCAGCCCGCGGCAGTTCCGCCAGAGCGATTTTGTCGAGCGGGTGGAGCGCAGTCTGCAGCAGCACTCCTTGCCCTGCAGCCTGCTGAAACTGGAAATCACCGAAGGCATCGTGATCCAGAACCTCGACGACACCATCAGCAAGATGCGCCGCCTGAAAAAACTCGGCGTGAGCTTTGCGATGGATGACTTCGGCACCGGCTATTCATCCCTCACTTACCTCAAGCGCTTGCCGGTGGACGCGCTGAAAATCGACCAATCGTTTGTCCGCGATGCCACCCACGATCCCAACGATGCCGAAATCATCCGCGCCATTGTGGCCATGGCGCGCAGTTTGAATCTGGAGGTGATTGCCGAGGGCGTGGAAACCCCTGAACAACTGGCATTCCTGCAGATGCTGGGCTGCCATTTGTACCAGGGGTATTTACACAGTCGTCCGCTGCCGATCGAAGGCTTCAGACGGCTGCTGGTATAGCCGACACCCGCCCTTCAGCGCAGGTAAGCGACCCCTAGACCAAGGCTACTGCAACGCCCCGTCTCGGTGTCGAACCCTGTCGCCCCCACAACTCTTCACGTCCGTTGATAACCGCCACCGAATGCCCGGCTCGATTACACATGCCTATTTGTCCACGGGCGAGCTCACGCACGGAGACTCTTTTCATGTGCTTTTTCAATCCAAGCCGTTCAAACCCCTCACCTGCCATGGTTTCATCCTCACCGTTGTTCAAGCTGTGGATCGCTGCACGGTAACTCCTGCCCGCCGTGCCGTCGTTATTGTCCCGTTGAGCACGCTTGGCGCTCACCGCAAACAGAAACTGCGCATCCTTGAGCATTCCTTTGTCCGGGCCAATAAACTTCGCGCCTTGTGCGCCCTCTCTCAACTCTTGGTCGCTCAAGGTCAGTTCATAGCCGTCCCGCATGACCACGTGATAACCCGTACTGGTTTTTTTCACCTCTTTATAAATATCCGTTGGGCTTTGACCGAAGCGATGCATCGCCGCCTTAATCGCCGAGACAGTGACACAATTGCCATCGGGGCCCTGACGAAAACCACTCCAAATATTCTCCGGCTTGGCACCATTACGCTTGCTTGAAAGACCCGGGATATCCGTGGCGGGTCCGGGAGCGGGCGGTGTCGGATCAGGTACGACCTTTGGCAGAACGTCAGGGGGACGTGGAACGTCAGGTACGGCTGTTTCTTTTTTATTGGATATCAAGCCAATTAATTGGTTAAAAAATGAAGCAAACAATGCCACCAATGAATTGACCGCATCCGCATTTTGGACAGCACTATTTTTTACATTCGCGACGGCGCTGGGCGACGCATCAAACTTTATGTTATTTCTGGAAGAACCGTGCGAGACGTCTTCATTCACTGCATTGAAAGTATCAACACCAAGGACCTGACGCACATCTATCACACGCGCAACATTATTAATTAAAGGACATGGCATAACTGACTCCTTGAACAATGACCTCACCGAACCGAGCCGACACCGGAGAAGTCATTGTTTTACGTGAACGATCCTAGCCTGTTGTTTTCAACGCCTGAATGCAGGCCGCCTATTGAAACGCCAGTCCCTGTTATCGAATGTATTTTCCGCTGGGCCAGGGCTGGTCAAATCAGGTTCCGTTTTGTCAGGTTTAACTTCGACGAGGGTGTCCGGCTTGACGGGTGGCGTCACATTGGGTTTCGCGTCCGGCTTCACATCCAACTTCACGGCCGGCTTCATGTCCGGTTTCACATCCAACTTCACGGCCGGATTCGTGTCCGGTTTCACATCCAACTTCACGGCCGGGTTCGTGTCCGGTTTCACATCCAACTTCACGGCCGGGTTCGTGTCCGGTTTCACATCCAACTTCACGGCCGGGTTCGTGTCCGGTTTCACTTCCAACTTCACGTCTGGCTTCGTGTCCGGTTTCACCTCAGGCTTAACTCTCGGCGCGGGTTTTGGCGTTACGCCAGGCGTTACATCGGGATTGGGCCCAACGCGCACGCCTGGGACAACCCTTGGCCTGATCCCACTATCAGGCAATACACCGTGGTCGGGGCAGTGACAATGGCTGACGTTGACATTCACCTGTACGTTCGCCTTTGCATCGTTGGTCACTGCGACCTCAGGCCGGGGCACTTGCGGCATCACCGGTGTTGGGGTGTTGCGGGCGTCCGCTAAAACCATCGACTTCTCTGCGTCAGCCTTACCGGAGAGGTCCGTTGTCTGAGGGGTTACCCGACGCTTTTCCAAGCCTGGTGTCACGGATGGGGCGGCAGCATCCGGCTTCACCGATTGCTTTTCCATATCCGGCTTTACCAATCGCTTATCTGCGCCTGGCGTCGCCGGTTGGTCAGCAGCATCCGGCTTCACAGGCGCTTTGGTGACGTCCGGCGTAAGACCCGGCGAATGCTTCAAACCAGACATAAGATCAGGCGCATTATTTCGCCCAACAAACACTTCCCGCATAGACCTAAAGAACTGTTCGATCATGTCAAACATCTTAAAGAGTGCACCCGCACTGAACATCAACTCGTTATTTTTAACGCTAGAATTTTCAAAGCGCGTCGTCGAAACATCGGAACGGGAAGTGCTACTAGGCGGGGTGGATTTAGCATCAGCGCTCGTCGGCTTGGACGACGGTTGATCGAGAATCGATGTATCAGGTTTTACAAAAGTAGGATTATTGATCGTTAGAGACATTCATAAATTCCTCAATTAACGCAACCTGACCCCGTTATAGGAACAGGAAAGCAATAGTCTTATTGACCAGCAAGCAACAAGGCTGCTTCACAGTCCCTACTTTCGTGGAAAATAACGCTGTCGGGTTCCTTGAATCGCATTTCATATAAGGAAATCAAACCGAATTTTCAGATAATGCCTCATGGCTTTTATCGGAAGTCCGCGAATCAAGCCGCCAAGCGAAGGCATTAACGGAAATACATATTAATAAATCGACGCGCGCGCAACTCAGCGAAATAATTCCGGATACCGCCCAGTAATTGATTCTGCTAACAGCCTCGCAAGAGACAAATCAAGACAAACTGACACATGTGTATGAACTTAAATAAAAAGACACCCGGCGATACATCAGCTTGGTTAAATATAAAAAATACATCTCACTTGACGCCGCCCCATTGATGCCGCCCATAAACAAAAAATGCCCCGCATCTTTCGATACGGAGCATTTCCTGGAAACATGCAGCCATTCACGCCATACCGCCGCCCCACTCCTCCGTCAGGGCTGATAAACCGGCGGATGGGCCACACCGAGCAAAAGACTGACTTGCTCCAGCGATGTCTCACGCCGCAAGGCGGCAAACAACGCCACCGCTTCGGGGTAGTTACGCGTCAACATCGCCAGCCACTGCTTCAGGCGACCTGGCGCCTGGCGCTCGGTCAATTGCGCCACGCATTGCACCCAGAAATCCTGCAGCAGCGGTTGCAGCTGTGCCCAGGACATTTCCACCACGTCTTCACCTGCGCGAGCAGCTGCGATTTGCCGCGCGAGATCAGGACGCGCCACCAAGCCACGGCCGAGCATGATGTCTTCGGCGCCGCTGACTTCGCGACAACGCCGCCAGTCTTCAACACTCCAGATATCGCCATTGGCGAACACCGGCACCTTGACCACGTCCTGCACACGAGGAATCCACTCCCAATGCGCGGGCGGCTTGTAGCCATCGGTCTTGGTACGGGCGTGCACCACGATATGGGCGGCGCCGCCCTCGGCCAGGGCTGTGGCGCATACCAGCGCACCGTCGGGGCTGTCGAAGCCCAGGCGCATCTTGGCAGTCACCGGGATATGCGCCGGCACCGCGCGGCGCACATGCTCGACAATCTGGTTAAGCAGCTCTGGTTCCTTGAGCAGCACGGCACCGCCGCGCGATTTATTGACGGTCTTGGCTGGACAGCCGAAGTTCAAGTCGATCACTTCGGAGCCCAGTTCACAGGCCAACGCGGCGTTTTCCGCCAGGCAAACCGGGTCGGAGCCGAGCAATTGCACACGCAATGGCACACCCGCAGCGGTGTGGGCACCGTGCAGCAGTTCAGGCGCGAGCTTATGGAAATAGGCTGGAGTGAGCAGGCGGTCGTTGACGCGGATGAATTCGGTCACGCACCAGTCAATCCCGCCGACGCGGGTCAGCACGTCACGCAGGATGTTATCGACCAGCCCCTCCATGGGCGCCAAAGCAATTTGCATGGAAAACACTCAAGAAAAATCGTGGCGCAGTTTACTGGGTTTCCCACTGCAACCGTTAACCCCCTGTCAGGGCGGGGCCATAGCCATCGAGAAACTCCGTCGGCATGCGCTTGGGCTTGCCGCTGGACAGCTCAATGCAGACGAATGTGGTGTGCGCCCGCAGCAAGGTGGCGCCATCCCGGGGGCGGACCAGTTGGAAACGGCGGGTCATCTTCAGACGCTGATCCCAATCGACGATCCAGGTGGCCAACTGCAACTCATCGCCTTCGTACCCGGCCGCCAGGTAGTCGATTTCATGACGCACCACCGCCATGGCACGATCCAATCGACGGTACTCGGCAAGGTCCAACCCCAAGCGCTGCGAATGGCGCCAGGCGCAGCGTTCGAGCCAGGCGACATACACTGCGTTGTTGGCGTGCCCCAGACCGTCAATGTCTTCAGGGGCGACCTGCAGGTCAATGATAAACGGCGTTGCCAAATCCCAGCCCATGCGCTGCTCCCGGTCGATTAATGTCAGGGGGCAGCAGTGTATCAGGCGCTTTGTCGCTCCTGTAACCGAGCGCCGGCCAACAACGTCAGCACACCGTCGATCACCCGTGGATCGGCCAGTACCTTCTGATGCCCGCCCTGCTCCAGTTGCAGCAAGCGGCTGTCGAACCAGGCCTCGTGGATGGCCTTGGCGGCCTTGACGGGCACAAACGTATCGTCCTCGGCGTGCACGATCAGCCCGGGAATAGCCATATCGTAGTGAGCGACATCCAGATGTTTGAGTGGCATACCAAATGTCAGCTCGACCTCTTGGATAAATGCCAGCCGCGCCCGCGTCGGCAGGCCCACCATACGGGTAAAGCCGCGCAGCACATCCAGAAAGCGCGACGGCGCAGCAATGCTTACCAACGCATTGGTGCGCAATCCCAATTGCACGGCGAGCATGGCACTCGCCCCGCCCATGGAATGGCCGATAACCGCGTGCAGCGGCGGCAACTCGGCGGCCGCCTCCAACATGGCTCGGGCAAACAGCAGCACATGGGCTTCACGCCCCGGCGAATGGCCATGGGCCGGGCCGTCCAGGGCGATCACGGAGTAGCCGTTGTCGACCAGCGCATTGATGAGGCTGGCGAATTGGGTTGGCCGGCCTTCCCAGCCGTGCATCAGCAGCACGGCGGGCCCTTCGCCCCAGCGCAGCGCCGACAAACCGAAACGCAACGTGACACGCTGCGCCTGCGCCAGCAGCGGCAACTCCCAATCACGGGGCGGCAATTCGCGCGGGGTCATGAACACACGCCGCATTCTGTTGGCCACCGTTCGCGGCGCCACGTACCCCAATGTACCGTTGACACCTCGCACCCAGGTTAACGCACCCATAACCCGCTCCTTTTAACGCACCGCCGACTTGGCCGCGCGCATCACCCGATCCGACAATTCCCCCGGCCCGAGCGCACGCGCCAGGGTCAGTCCACCCACCATCAACGCCATGTCCGCCAGGGCCTTGTCGATGTCTTCCGGGCACGTCGCCAACTGTGCAGCCATCAATTCAACATGTTCGCTGAGCACCTGGCGGAACGCCTCTGGCAAGCGCCCCATCTCCCCGACCGTGGCGGGTAGCGGGCAGGCCTGGGAGGTTGAGTCGCGGTGTTTGCGCGACAGATAAAACGCCGCCGCCAGGGCGCGGCGCTCTTCGCCGGTGATCTGCTCGTCCAGGTCATTGATGGACGCGCGGCGCTGAGCCAGCAACTGACTGAATGCCTCCAGCATCAGCGCGTCCTTGCTTTCAAAGTGTGCGTAGAAGCCACCCACGGTCAGCCCCGCCGCCCCCATGACTTCACCGACGCTAGGCTCAGCCGGGCCACGCTGAATCAACGCAGCGCTGGCAGCCTGCAGAATGCGTTCGCGGGTTTGCGCTTTTTTGTCGCTCATCGTTGCCTCCGTGGTTCATGGGTTGAATATTATTACCATAATAATATTCCGCAAGCGACGGGTATGACCACTGGTCAGAACGACAATAAGAAAGGGAAGGAGGAATTGGCCAAACGCCAGACAAACAAAAGGGCCATTCAATAATTGAATGACCCTTAAAAATCCCGCAGAGCGGGTAATCGTGGCGTCCCCTAGGGGACTCGAACCCCTGTTACCGCCGTGAAAGGGCGGTGTCCTAGGCCACTAGACGAAGGGGACACAAACCTTCTATACAACTGATCAGGCTGAGACTGATCGATTCAAGGACGGTGTGGCCGGAACCTTGAACCTGTAAATTGGTGGAGCTAAACGGGATCGAACCGTTGACCTCTTGCATGCCATGCAAGCGCTCTCCCAGCTGAGCTATAGCCCCAGATTTTTCGCCTCGCGGCGCAGCAGACCTTGCGAGCTGCTTGTTGAAACTGGCGTCCCCTAGGGGACTCGAACCCCTGTTACCGCCGTGAAAGGGCGGTGTCCTAGGCCACTAGACGAAGGGGACAAAACCTTCTGTACAACGGATCAGAGCTGAGTTCTGATCGATTCAAGGGCGGTGTGGCCAGACCTTGAACCTGCAAATTTGTGGAGCTAAACGGGATCGAACCGTTGACCTCTTGCATGCCATGCAAGCGCTCTCCCAGCTGAGCTATAGCCCCTCATCGGTGAGGACGGGGCGAATCTTAATGGCGGTTTGGAAACGTGTCAAATTTATTTTCAACTATTTCCAAAATTTTTTGCCGGGATAACAATCACTTACCGACGAAACCCCGGAAAACCGGGGTTTCGTCGTTACAACCGCGTGCTTAAGCGATAGTACCCAGCAGCTTTTCCCACTCTTTGTTTTCTTTCTTCGACACACCACCCAGCAAATCAAGCGCTTGGCGCAGACGGAAACGCGTCAGG
The DNA here is from genome assembly GCF_019641515.1 of Pseudomonas sp. S5F11. Lineage (NCBI taxonomy): Bacteria > Pseudomonadati > Pseudomonadota > Gammaproteobacteria > Pseudomonadales > Pseudomonadaceae > Pseudomonas > Pseudomonas sp. S5F11. The sequence goes on along the minus strand of NZ_JAIFJZ010000001.1, from coordinate 5,687,944 downwards.
TCAGGGCCGAGAATTTCCATCGCATCAAGCACCGACACCGAACTAGCCTGCCCGGTGATCGCCGCGAACATCAGCGGCATGGCGTCGCGCAGTTTCAACTCCAGGGACTCGACCACCGCCTGAATCGTCGCGGTGATGGCGTCCTTCTCCCACTGACGCAGGCTTTCCAGCTTCCACAGAATCAACTGCATCAACTGGCGAACCTGGTCACCCGAGAGCTTCTTGGATTCAAACAGCTTCGGATCCGGGTTCACGCCCCCCGCAAAGAAGAAACTGGCCAACGGCGCGACCTGGCTGAACGTCTCCACCCTGCCCTGCACCAGCGGTGCGATCTTCATCATGTATTCAGGGTTCAACGCCCACTGCTGCACACGGCTGGCGAATTCTTCCACCGGCAAGTCACGCAGCCATTGGCCGTTGAGCCACGACAGCTTCTCGATATCGAAGATCGGCCCACCCAGCGACACACGGGACAAGTCGAAGTTGTCGACCATCTCCTGCAGCGAGAACTTCTCGCGCTCGTCCGGCATCGACCAGCCCATGCGACCCAGGTAATTGAGCATCGCTTCGGGCATAAAGCCCATGCGCTCGTAGAAGGTCACCGAAGTCGGGTTCTTGCGTTTGGACAACTTGCTCTTGTCCGGGTTACGCAACAGCGGCATGTAGCACAGTTGCGGTTGCTCCCAGCCGAAGTATTCGTAGAGCAGGATCAGCTTCGGCGCCGACGGCAGCCATTCTTCGCCGCGCAGCACATGGGTGATGCCCATCAGGTGGTCGTCGACCACGTTGGCCAGGAAGTACGTGGGCAGGCCGTCGGTCTTCATCAGCACCTGCATGTCCATGCGGTCCCACGGGATCTCGACGTCACCGCGCAGCATGTCCGGCACCACACACACGCCTTCGCTCGGCACCTTCATGCGGATCACATGGGGTTCGCCGGCAGCCAGGCGACGTGCCACTTCTTCTTTGGATAGCAACAGCGCGCGACCGTCGTAGCGCGGCGTTTCGCCCCGGGCCTGTTGTTCGGCGCGCATCTGGTCGAGTTCTTCGGCGGTGCAGAAGCATGGGAACGCATGCCCCATGTCGACCAGTTGCTGGGTGTACTGCTTGTAGATGTCACTGCGCTCGCTCTGGCGATACGGGCCGTGAGGGCCGCCCACGTCCGGGCCTTCGGCCCAGGTAATGCCCAACCAGCGCAGCGCATCGAAAATCTGCTGCTCCGACTCGCGGGTGGAGCGCAGTTGATCGGTGTCTTCGATCCGCAGAATGAATTCACCGCCGTGCTGCTTGGCGAAGCAGTAGTTGAACAAGGCGATGTAAGCGGTACCGACGTGGGGATCCCCAGTGGGCGATGGCGCGATGCGCGTGCGGACGGTGGTCATGGCAGGTCTCGAATGGGCGATATAACTGAAAATTGAAACAAGGGGCGAATGGTAACAGCCCAGGGGGTTTTCTGGAAAACCGCGGCGCGGCTATCGGGGGCAAGCCCCCTCCCACACTTGGATCTGTGAACACATTTCAACTGTGGGAGGGGGCTTGCCCCCGATAAGGCCAGTCAATTCAGCGCAGATCAAACCGCCAGCAATCGCTCACGCAACTTGCCAATCTCGTCACGCGTCTGCGCCGCCGCTTCAAACTCCAGGTCGCGCGCCAACTGGTACATCTTCTCTTCCAACTGCCGAATCCGCTTGGTGATTTCACTCGGCGAGCGCAGTTCGTTTTCGTACTTGGCACTCTCCTCCGCGGCCTTGGCCATGCCCTTGCGCTTCTTGCTGCGCGAGCCGGGCACGGTGGCGCCTTCCATGATGTCGGCAACGTCCTTGAACACACCTTTGGGCGTGATGCCATGTTCGAGGTTGAAGGCAATTTGCTTGTCGCGACGACGCTCGGTCTCGCCGATCGCCCGCTCCATGGAACCGGTGATACGGTCCGCGTACAAAATCGCACGACCATTGAGGTTACGCGCCGCGCGGCCGATGGTCTGGATCAGCGAACGCTCGGAGCGCAGGAAGCCTTCTTTATCTGCATCCAGGATCGCCACCAGCGACACTTCCGGCATGTCCAGGCCTTCGCGCAGCAGGTTGATGCCCACCAGCACATCGAAGGTGCCCAGGCGCAGGTCGCGGATGATCTCCACGCGTTCCACGGTATCGATGTCCGAGTGCAGGTAGCGCACACGCACGCCGTGGTCGGCCAGGTAGTCGGTCAAGTCTTCGGACATGCGCTTGGTCAGGGTGGTAACCAGCACCCGCTCTTCCAGGGCCACGCGCTTGTTGATTTCCGACAGCAGGTCGTCGACCTGGGTCAGCGCCGGGCGGATTTCGATTTCCGGGTCCACCAGGCCGGTGGGACGCACCAACTGCTCGATCACCCGCCCGGCATGCTCGGCTTCGTAGTTGCCAGGCGTTGCCGAGACAAAAATCGTCTGCGGGCTGATGGCCTCCCACTCATCGAAGCGCATCGGCCGGTTATCCAGCGCCGATGGCAACCGGAACCCGTATTCCACCAGGGTTTCCTTGCGCGAACGGTCGCCCTTATACATCGCGCCCACCTGCGGCACGCTGACGTGGGATTCATCGATCACCAGCAGCGCATCCGGCGGCAGGTAGTCATAGAGGGTCGGCGGCGGCGCGCCGGACTCGCGGCCTGAGAGGTAGCGCGAGTAGTTTTCGATGCCGTTGCAGTAACCCAGCTCCAGGATCATCTCCAGGTCGAAGCGGGTGCGCTGTTCCAGGCGCTGGGCTTCCACCAGCTTATTGTTGGCGCGCAGGTATTCCAAGCGTTCGGCCAATTCGACTTTGATGCCCTCAATCGCGCCCATCAGGGTTTCGCGGGGCGTCACATAGTGGCTTTTCGGATAGAAGGTGAAGCGCGGCAGTTTGCGGATTACCTCGCCGGTCAACGGATCGAACGCCGACAGGCTCTCGACTTCATCGTCGAACAGCTCGATGCGGATCGCCTCCAGGTCCGATTCGGCCGGGTAAATATCAATCACATCGCCGCGCACGCGGAAGGTGGCCCGGGCGAAGTCCATGTCGTTGCGGGTGTATTGCAGGCTCGCCAAACGACGCAGCAGCTCGCGCTGGTCGAGTTTGTCGCCGCGATCGACGTGCAGCACCATCTTCAGATAGGTTTCCGGGCTGCCCAAGCCGTAGATGCACGACACCGTGGTAACGATGATTGCGTCCTTGCGCTCCAGCAGCGCCTTGGTCGCGGACAGGCGCATCTGCTCGATATGGTCGTTGATCGAGGCGTCCTTCTCGATGAAGGTATCGGAGGACGGCACGTAGGCTTCGGGCTGGTAGTAGTCGTAGTAGGAAACGAAGTACTCCACCGCGTTGTTCGGAAAAAACGCCTTGAACTCGCCATACAACTGCGCGGCCAGGGTTTTATTCGGCGCCAGCACCAGGGTCGGGCGGTTCACCTGGGCGATGACGTTGGCGATGCTGAAGGTCTTGCCTGAACCGGTCACCCCGAGCAGCGTCTGGTGGGCCAGGCCGGCTTCAATGCCTTCGACCATCTGGCGAATGGCCTCGGGCTGATCGCCGGCGGGTTCGAAGCGGGTGACTAGTTGGAAATCCGACATAACGTACCTCTTGAAGTCACCCCAGACTGTAAAGCGGTCGGGGAAGAAATAGACCACCACCCGCGAAAATACAGAGCGGGCCGTAGGAAATAATCATGATAGCCATACAAGTGGAGGCGAATGTGACGGCTTTCAAGGCAATCGTCTGACCCTGGGTTTTCGATCAAGGTTGCAATATGACTAACGGTCGGTAAATAAACCGAAAAACTTGGCCGAAAAGCCGTTTCGGTGGTCGCCCTCGGCGATGATGGCCTCTATACTAGCTCCCCGTTTGTGCACCGCTCTAGTGCATTCGGCTGGAGCGCGACACGTCCCTCCTACCCCCCATAGAGCTGCCGCAAAAATGAGCCTGTTCTCCGCTGTCGAAATGGCACCACGCGATCCAATCCTGGGCCTCAACGAAGCATTCAACGCCGACACCCGAACCACCAAGGTCAACCTTGGCGTAGGCGTTTACTGCAACGAGGAGGGGAAGATTCCACTCTTGCGTGCCGTTGCCGAAGCGGAAGCCATTCGCGTGGCGCAACATGCCGCTCGCGGGTACTTGCCGATCGATGGTATCGCCGCCTACGACAAGGCCGTGCAGACCCTGCTGTTCGGTCAAGCGTCGCCATTGCTCAGCGCTGAGCGGGTGGTCACCGTGCAAGCCGTTGGCGGCACCGGCGCGCTGAAGATCGGCGCAGACTTCCTCAAGCAGCTGCTGCCTAACGCCGTAGTAGCCATCAGCGACCCGAGCTGGGAAAACCACCGCGCGCTGTTCGAAACCGCCGGTTTCCCGGTGCAGAACTATCGCTACTACGATGCCGCCACCCACGACGTAAATCGTGCCGGCCTGTTCGAAGACCTCAACGCCCTGCCGCCGCAGTCCATCGTGGTACTGCACGCCTGCTGTCACAACCCGACCGGCGTCGACCTGAGCCCGGCCGACTGGCAAAAAGTCCTGGACGTGGTCAAGGCCAAAAACCTGGTGCCGTTCCTCGACATGGCCTATCAAGGCTTTGGCGATGGCATCGACGAAGACGCCGCCGCCGTGCGCCTGTTCGCCGAGTCGGGCCTGACCTTCTTTGTGTCCAGCTCTTTCTCCAAGTCGTTCTCGCTGTATGGCGAGCGCGTAGGCGCGCTGTCGATCGTCAGCGAGTCGAAGGAAGAAAGCGCGCGCATCCTGTCCCAGGTCAAGCGTGTGATCCGCACCAACTACTCCAACCCACCGACCCACGGCGCGGCCATCGTCGCGGCGGTACTCAACAACCCGGAGCTGCGTGCTCAGTGGGAAGCCGAACTGGCCGAAATGCGCCTGCGCATCCGTGGCATGCGTGAGCAGATGGTCGCCGAACTGGCCAAGGCTGCACCGGGCCACGACTTCAGCTTCGTCGGCCGCCAGCGCGGGATGTTCTCCTACTCCGGCCTGACCGTTGAGCAAGTTACCCGCCTGCGCACCGAGTTCGGTATTTATGCGTTGGATACCGGGCGGATCTGCGTGGCAGCGTTGAACCAGGCCAACATCGATGCGGTCACAAAGGCAATCGTTCAGGTCCTGTAAACCTGCTGGTTGCATAAGGAGGGGAAGCCGATGGCTTCCCCTTTTTCGTATCCAGCCCCTAGACTGAACCCCACCGCCCCTTTGCTGTGAGAGCCCTATGCGAAACGATGACTTGGACCTGCGCGCCGACCCCGACGACATGGACCCCTTCCCCCCGCGTACCACCCACCACCCCAAGCGTGAAAAAAGCCTGGTGCTGCAAGTGGCGCTCGGTGTGTTCCTCGGTGGTTTGGCACTGTGGCTGGTGCAACTGGGGGCAACGGCGATCATGGCGAAATTGGCCATGGGCACCTTCCAGTTCGGCGGCTGATTAAGACCAACATGTGGGAGAGGGCAAATCCACTCCCCTATCGATAACTCAGGCGGCAACCAGGCCGCCCTCCTCCAGCAGCTTCACAAAGCTGTTCAAACTCTGCGACACCGTGCCACGCCGCCAGATCAGCCAGGTATTCAATAAGCGGAAGGTATCGGCCAGCGGCCACACACTCACCGCCGCCGACCCCGGCATGCTTTCCAGCATGCTGCGCGGCATCAACGCCAGCCCGGCACCGGCACTGACGCACGCCAACATACCGTGGTACGACTCGATTTCGAAGATTTTGCCCGGCACCGCGCCATCCTGGGAAAACCAGCGCTCAAAGTGATGCCGGTAAGAGCAATTGGAGCGGAACGTATAGATGTTCTCGCCATTCACGTCTTGCCCTCGGGTGATCGGCGCGTGGTGCAGCGGCGCGATCACCACCATCTCTTCCTCGAACACCGCCACACCTTCCAGGGTCGAGTGCAACACCGGCCCGTCGACAAACGCGGCCGTCAGGCGCCCCGACAGCACACCTTCGATCATAGTGCCCGATGGCCCGGTGCTCAGGTCCAACTCGACCTTGGCGTGCTTCTGGTTATAGGCCGCCAGCAAGGCTGGGATGCGCACCGCCGCCGTACTTTCCAGCGAGCCCAGGGCGAACGCGCCCTGGGGCTCCTCCCCCGCCACCGTGGCGCGGGCCTCTTGCACCAGATCGAGAATGCGCCGCGCATAGCCGAGGAAATTCCACCCAGCTGGCGACAAGCGCAAACGGCTCTTCTCGCGAATAAACAACTCGACGCCCAAGTCCTGCTCCAACTGCTTGATGCGCGTGGTCAGGTTCGACGGCACCCGATGGATCAGCTGTGCCGCGGCACTGATACTGCCCTGCTCGGCCACGGCCTTGAAGATTTCCAACTGCACCAGATCCAAGTCATTCTCCATTCGTGAATGTATCGCTCAATATTATTCAGTTCTCAGAAAAGAGCCAGCCCCGTACGCTGAACCCATTCCTCCCATTCAGCAGGACGGCGCCATGAACGCAATCACTTCCCAGACCCACGCCCTCTCGATCAACCCGGCCAGCGGCGAAACCGTCGGCAGCTACCCTTACGAAACCGCACCGCAACTGGACGCGGCGCTTGATCGCGCTACCCGGGCGTTCCGCACTTGGCGTCGCCAGCCGGTCTGCCAGCGTGCCGAGCTGCTGCTGGCCCTGGCCACTGCTCTGCGCGAGCAGGCCGAAGCCATGGCGCAGATGATCACCCTGGAAATGGGCAAACCCATTGCCCAGGCCCGTGCCGAAATCGAAAAATGCGCCCAACTCAGCGAGTGGTACGCCGCCCACGGCCCGGCCATGCTCGCCCCGGAACCGACCTTGGTGGACAACGGCACGGCCCACATCGAATATCGCCCGCTGGGGCCGATCCTCGCCGTGATGCCGTGGAACTTCCCGGTCTGGCAGGTGCTGCGCGGTGCCGTGCCGACTTTGCTCGCTGGCAATACCTACGTGCTCAAGCACGCGCCGAATGTGATGGGCTGCGCGTACCTGATCAAAGCAGCGTTCCAGCAAGCCGGTTTCCCTGATGGCCTGTTCGAAGTGCTCAACGTGACCCAGGAAGGCGTGTCCAACGCCATCGCTGACCCACGCATCGCCGCCGTCACCCTCACCGGCAGTGTGCGGGCCGGCATCGCCATCGGCTCACAGGCCGGCGCCGCGCTGAAAAAATGTGTGCTGGAACTGGGCGGCTCCGACCCATTTATCGTGCTCAACGACGCCGACCTCGACGCCGCCGTGCAGGCCGCCGTCATCGGCCGCTTCCAGAACAGCGGCCAGGTCTGCGCCGCCGCCAAGCGCCTGATCATTGAGGAAGGGGTGGCACAAGCCTTCACCGCAAAGTTCGTCGAAGCCACTCGCACCCTGGTCATGGGTGCCCCGACCGCCGACAGCACTTACGTCGGCCCGATGGCGCGCTTCGACCTGCGCGACGAACTGCATGGGCAAGTCCAGGCGACCCTGAATGAAGGCGCGACCCTGCTGCTGGGCGGCGACAAGGTCGAGGGGGCCGGCAACTATTATCAGCCGACGGTACTGGCGGGCGTCACCGATCAGATGACCTCCTTCAAACAAGAACTTTTTGGCCCGGTAGCCTCGATCATCACTGCCCGCGATGCCGACCACGCCGTGGCCCTGGCCAATGACAGCGAGTTCGGCCTCACCGCCAGCATTTTCACCGAAGATCCGGCCAAGGCGCGCCAGATCGCCGACCAACTGGAGACTGGCGGTATCTTCGTCAATGCGTTCAGCGTTTCCGATCCGCGCGTCGCTTTTGGCGGTGTGAAAAAGAGCGGGTTCGGCCGCGAGTTGTCGCACTTTGGCGTACGAGAGTTCTGTAATGCACAGACGGTGTGGCTGGATCGTAAGTAGCCCCATTGAACAAATGGCGTTAGCATCCTGTCCACTCGGCTTAACAGCATGTTTTTAGGGTCAGGATCGCACTGTGGAAAAGCTAAATCGCCTTCAAAGCGGAATCGAAGGGCTGGATGCTCTGCTCAAGGGAGGGCTGGTGTCTGGGGCGTCCTATATCATTCAGGGGCGCCCCGGCTCCGGTAAAACCATCCTCGCCAACCAGCTGGGGTTTCATCATGCGCGCAACGGCGGCCGTGTCTTGGTCGCTACGTTGCTGGCGGAATCCCACGACCGCCTTTTCCAGTTTCTGTCCACCCTGAGCTTTTTCGATGCCTCCCGCGTCGGCGCCGAAATCCAATTCGTCAGCGCCTTCGACACCCTGGAAAACGAAGGTCTCGACGAGGTGGTGAAGTTGCTCCGGCGCGAAATCAGTCGGCAAAAGGCTACCGTCATGGTGGTGGACGGCCTGCTCAATGCGCGCTCCAAAGCTGACTCACCCATCGACACGAAAAAATTCATCTCCGAACTGCAAGGCCATGCCGCCTTCGCCGGTTGCACCGTGCTGTTTCTAACCAGCTCGCGCCTGGACGACGGCAGCCCCGAACACACCATGGTCGACGGCGTGATCGAAATGGGCGAAGAACTGTTCGGCACCCGCTCGGTCCGCCGTATCCAATTGCGCAAGACCCGCGGCAGCGGCGCGCTCACCGGCCTGCACGAATGCGAAATCACCAACGACGGCCTGGTGGTGTACCCGCGCCTGGAAAGCCTCTATGGCCGCCCTTCCGCACCGGACAGCGCCGACCTGACGCGCATCCCCAGCGGCATCACTTCATTGGACGCGATTCTCGGCGGCGGCCTGCACAGCTCCAGCGTGACCCTGGTGATGGGCCCGTCGGGCATCGGCAAGACCACTTTGGGCCTCAAGTTTTTGTCCGAGTCCACGGTGGACGCGCCGGGTCTGCACTTCGGCTTTTACGAAAGCCCGCAGCGCCTGCAACTCAAGGGCCTGTCCCTCGGCATCGACTTGCAACAGATGCAGGACAGCGGCGCCCTGAGCATCGCCTGGCAGCCCACCACCGAAGGCTTGCTCGACGGTCTGGGCGCGCGTCTGCTGGGCCTGGTGGAAGAAAAAGGCATCAAGCGTCTGTTTATCGACAGCCTCAGCGGCATGACCCGCGTGTCCACCAACCCGGCGCGCATCACCGATTTCTACAGCGCGCTGATGAACGAACTGCGCGCCCGTGGCGTCACGGTATTCGCGACCTGGGAAATGCACGATCTGTTCGGTTCCGAGGTCAGTTCACCGGCATCCGAGCTGTCGAGCATTGCCGACAACTTGATGTTGATGCGTTTCTTCGAGATTCAGTCTGAACTTAGAAGGACGCTTTCCATTCTTAAGGTCAGAGACAGCTTCTATGACCCCTCGCTCCTGGAAGTGGTCATCCGCGACCAAGCCGTTGATCTAAGAAAGGTTTCAAGAAATGCCCCCTCAGTGGTGTCCAATTCAGCGCTGCCTGGTTCAGCTTTTTAAGTCTTTGTGTGGGTTGGACTGACATGACCACCATCCTGGTCGTCGATGACGAATATCTGATCGCCGACATCCTTGGCTTCGCGCTGGAGGATGAGGGGTTCATGGTCGTCACAGCGAGCAACGGACGCAAGGCACTGGACGTGCTGGAGCGCGAACGCCCGTCGCTGATCATCACCGACTTCATGATGCCGGTAATGGACGGTCAACAACTCGCCGAAGCGGTGCGCGCCCTGCCGAGCGTCAATCACCTGCCGATCATCCTGATGAGCGGCGCGCAGGCGCACATCGGTATGGAGCGCTCGGACCTGTTTGACGCCGTGCTGGCCAAGCCCTTCAAGATCGATCTGATCGTCGCCGAAGTGAGAAGGCTGCTGGCGGCGACGTGACAAGCGCTGCCCTGACAATCGCGATAGCGACCAGGCTGAAATTGTCATGAGCCTATGCTGCACTGGTGTGTATTCAAGGACCGAGAGGAACACCCCATGCCAGCCCGCAATCCCCCTATCGATTTGTCCCATCGCCCGCGCCTGGCCGATCTGCGCCCACTGATCGCGCCAAGCGCGAGTCTGCTGGAAGCCCGGGCAGCAACCCCACGGGTGACCGCCGCCAAGGATCTGCAGGACCGCCAAGGTTACGCCACGGATTTTCTCAGCCGCTTCGTCGTGCCTTGGCCCGCTACAGACGAGGCGTTGCAGGATGATGTGGAACCACTGCGCCTGGACTACACGCACTTTTCGATAACGATGTCGCGCTCGCGGCGACTGGCGCTCTACGTGGGCGTCAATATCGACGGCGCCAAGCACGTAGACATTACCCGCAGCAACGACACCTGGGCCTACGACGGTCGCCTGCCGATCAGCGCGCAGGTGGGCGAAGCGCTCTACACCAACAATGGCCTGGACCGCGGCCACCTGGTACGGCGCCAAGACCCCAACTGGGGCGAGCAGGCCGCCACCGCCAATGTCGATACCTTCCATTTCACCAACTGTTCGCCGCAAATGAGCGGGTTCAACCAGAAGACCTGGCTGGAGCTGGAAGACTCCATCCTGGACAACACCCAACGCTGGCAAGCCCGCGCCACCGTGTTCAGCGGCCCGGTGTTTGCCGATGACGACCGCGTGTACCGTGGCGTGAAAATCCCCAAGGCATTCTGGAAAGTGGTGGCTTACCTGGGCGATGACGGCAAACCCTCGGCCAGTGCCTACATGATCGATCAAAGCCGCGAGCTGGGGCAGCTCGACCTGATCTTCGGCCCACTCAGGACCTACCGGCGCAGCGTGCTGCAAATTGAACAGTTGACCGGCATTCGCTTCGCCAACCTGGCTGACTACGACGGCTTCAGCAACGAAGAGCGCGCTACCGGCACGCGGATTGAGGCACTCATCCGGGGCCCGCAAGACATTCGTCTGTGACCGGGCGTTCTTCGGGCTATATCGCCTCGCTCTGATCGACTACCATACCGCGCCGGTTCCCGAAGGGGACTAATAGGGAATTCGAAGCGCGGTACGCCGCGCCAATCGGAACTGCCCCCGCAACTGTAGGTGCCGAGCCTGCTCCCCACTGCCACTGGACGCGTCCGGGAAGGCTGGAGCGAGGCGACGACGCATCAGTCAGGAGACCTGCCGGCCCAGCAACATCACTAACCGGCGGGGTGTCCGGGAAGGACTTCCTTGCCCGGCCCTTGGCGGCGGTGTTCAAGGGCGTGTTTCCATGACCGTAGCTCCCCAGTCGCACGTACGGTCCACACGGAGAACGCCCCATGCTGCCACGCGCTACCGCCCTGCTCGCCAGTTTCGGCCTGGCCACCCTGGCTCACGCCGCGCCCACTCACTACCCGCTGACGGTGCAGAACTGCGGCAGCACGCTGACCTTTGCCCAGGCCCCCGCGCGCAGTGTGACCATCGGCCAGACCGCCACCGAGATGCTTTACACCCTCGGTGTAGGCGACAAAGTGGTCGGCACCTCGCTGTGGTTCAACCCGGTGTTGCCGCAGTTCAAGGCGCAGAACGACACCATCGAGCGCCTGGCCAATAACGAACCGAGCTTCGAAGCCGTGATCGCCAAGCGCCCACAACTGGTGGCCGCCGAGCTGGAATGGGTGGTCGGCCCCCAAGGCGTGGTGGGCACACGCGAGCAGTTTCATGAGCTGAACATCCCCACTTACCTGCTGCCCTCCGATTGCGAAGGCAAGGACAACCTGGTGGGCGCCGACGGCACGCGGCTGGAGCCGTTTCGCATCGACACCATTTACAAAAGCATCAGCCAACTGGCAGCCATTTTCGACGTCCAGGATCGCGGCCAACAACTGAATGACAGCCTCAAGGCGCGCCTGGCCAAGGCCGTCGCCACGGCGCAGGGCAAGGGTCTCAAGCAGGCCAGTGCGCTGGTGTGGTTCTCCAGCTCCGAGATGGCCAGCGACCCGTACGTGGCCGGCCATAAAGGCGTGCCTGAATTCATGCTGGAGACCCTCGGCCTGCGCAACGTGGTGCAGTCCGACGAAGAGTGGCCGGCCGTCGGCTGGGAAACCATCGCCAAAGCCAACCCGACCTTTCTGGTAATCGCCCGCATGGACCGCCGCCGCTACCCCGCCGACGACCACGAAAAGAAACTCGCTTTCCTGCGCAGCGACCCGGTCACGCGCAACATGGACGCGGTCAAACATAACCGCATCATCATCCTCGACGCCCTGGCCTTGCAGGCCAGCGTGCGCACCTTCGATGGCCTGGAACAACTGGCCAGCGCCATCGACGGCTACGACCTGCCGCAATGACCGCCAGTCTGCTACGCACCCTCCTCGCCCTGGCGCTGCTGCTCGCTGCCGTACTCGCCGGGGTGGCCATCGGCGAAACCGCCATCGAACCCCAGGTGGTGTTGCAGGTGCTCGCCAACAAACTGTGGCACGCCGGTTATGTGCTCGACCCCATCGACGAGGGCGTGGTGTGGAACTACCGCCTGACTCGCGCCCTGGTCGCCGCCGCCTGCGGTGCCGGGCTGGCCACTTGTGGGGTGATCCTGCAATCGTTGCTGCGCAATCCGCTGGCCGATCCGTATTTGCTGGGCATCAGCGCCGGCGCCTCGACCGGCGCGGTGCTGGTGGCGCTGATGGGCGTGGGTGGCGGGCTGGTGTCGCTGTCGGCCGGCGCATTCGTCGGCGCGATGGCGGCGTTTGCCCTGGTGATCCTGCTCGCGCGGGCCAGCGGTTCGTCCAGCGGCACCGGCCAGATCATCCTGGCGGGCATTGCCGGTTCGCAGTTGTTCAACGCCCTCACCGCCTACCTGATCACCAAGTCGGCCAGCTCCGAACAGGCGCGCGGCATTCTGTTCTGGCTGCTGGGCAACCTCAGCGGCGTGCGCTGGCCATCGGTGTGGCTGGCGGTGCCGGTGGCGCTGTTGGGGTTGGCGGTATGCCTGTGGCACCGTCGCGCGCTGGATGCGTTTACCTTCGGCAGCGACTCGGCGGCATCCCTGGGCATCCCGGTGCGGCGAGTGCAGATCGTGCTGGTGGGCTGCGCGGCGCTGGTCACGGCGGTGATGGTGTCGATTGTGGGCTCCATCGGTTTTGTCGGCCTGGTGATCCCCCACGCCGTGCGCCTGTTGCTGGGCACCGGGCACTCGCGCCTGCTGCCGGCCAGTGCGTTGGGCGGCGCGCTGTTTCTGATCGCCGCCGATGTGCTGTCGCGCACCTTGATCAAGGGCCAGGTGATTCCAGTCGGCGTGGTCACGGCGCTGGTGGGCGCGCCGGTGTTTGCGCTGATCCTGATCGGCCGGAGAAACGCGCGATGACGGTGTTGAGCTGCACCAACCTGGGCTTCAAAGTGCGCGACGCCGAGCTGCTGCGCGGGATCGATCTGCAGGTGGCCCAGGGAGAAACCCTGGGCATCGTAGGCCCGAACGGCTCGGGCAAATCCACCCTGCTCAAGCTGCTCGCCGGCCTGCGCCCGCCGGCCAGCGGCGAAGTGCGCTTGGGCGAGCAGCGCTTGCACGACCTGTCGCGCCGCGCCATCGCCCAGCAACTGGCGGTGGTGGAACAACAGGCCGACACCGACGACGCCATCCGCGTGTTCGACGCCGTGGCCCTGGGGCGCACACCCTGGCTGTCGGCGCTGAGCCCATGGTGCGCCGAGGACGACGCCATCGTGCGCCAGGCCCTCGTCGACGTGGACGCCACCCACCTGCGCCAGCGCGCCTGGCGCAGCCTTTCCGGCGGTGAACGCCAACGCGTACACATCGCCCGCGCCCTGGCGCAACGGCCCCGGATCCTGCTGCTGGACGAACCGACCAATCACCTGGACATCCAGCACCAACTAGCGATCCTTAAAGGCGTGCAAGCGCTACCGGTGACCACCCTGATCGCCCTGCATGACCTCAACCAGGCCCTGACCTGCGACCGCCTCGCCGTGCTGGATCGCGGGCGGTTGGTGGCGCTGGGCAAACCGTTGGAGGTGCTCACCCCGCAACGCCTGCAAGACACCTTTGGCGTGCAGGCGCACTACCTGACCGACCCGTTCGATGGGGCGCAAATACTGCGGTTGCGGCCCAACTGATCAGACAGCCAGGGCGTGGGGCGGATTCAGCCTGCGTAGACGAGTAATTTTCCAGTTCTCTATTTCAGCTCAACCAGTCAAGGACACCCTGTGAAACTTGATAAAAGCACCACGATGCTGCCGGCACTCACTCTTACACCAACAGCGATAACCACCGCCGACATCCCCGACGTACTGACCTTCATCCTGCAGGCCCGCGCCGAGTTGTTTCCGTCCCTCAGCGCCGCCGGTCTACCCGCCGATCTAGCGAGTTTCGAAGCAACGTACCTTCAGGGTGGAGGTCAATTCATGATCGTGCGTAAAGCCGGTGCGATCGTTGCCGCCATCGGCTACCTCCCCTACGACGGACGTTTTCCCCAGTTGAACTACCGAGGCCTGAACACCGTGGAAGTGGTGCGCCTGTACGTGCTGCCGGCGTTCCGTGGCTTTGGCCTGGCAAGCAGGCTGTATCGGGCGCTGGAGGTACAGGCCCGAGCCGATGAAGTGCAGATGATGTACCTGCACACTCACCCGTTTCTGCCGGGGGCGATTGATTTCTGGAGACGCCAGGGCTTTGAAGTGGTGGATATCGAGTCAGACCCGGTTTGGCGGACCACTCATATGCAACGGCGGTTGTAAGTGCACTCAGGTGAGCGGGCTTGCCCTAATGCCAGCCAGTTAAGACGAGATGGGCAAGACTAAAAAATCAGAGCCAGTATGCGAATCTAAACGGCCTACTCAGTATTAACTGGAAGAACCGGCTCAAAATGTGGGAGGGGCGGTGCGACGATTCGACTTGCCCCCGATTGCGGTGGGTCAGTGACAGATGGGCTGACTCACCAGCGCTATCGGGGGCAAGCCCCCTCCCACCTTTGATAGTCATCGCCTGGCTGGATCATACGGCGTACTACCGCGCAGTTTGCGGCATGCGAACCCGTCCTCAGCCTAGCGCAGAAAAACACTCACTGAGTCCTTAACTGACCGGCATTCGGACAAGCCCGCTCACCACAAAAAACCGCTCATCACATCACGTCGACTCACCACGAAAAGAGTCGTCAGACCCACTGTCGATGTGATGCGCTGTGTTAGCGCGAAGACTGTTCACCAGTGATGCAACCGCTGATCCACCGTCGGCTATACGCCAATACCGCATCCGCCATGGCCACCGGAAAGTGGATAAACCCGTGGGCCGATTCCGGCAGCAAGTGCGCCTCTGCCAGGGGCCAGCGCTCGGCGAGCAACCGCGTATCGTCCAGCAGCGGGTCCAGCTCGCCGACGAACATCAAGGCCGGCGGCATTCCCTCCACCTCACCAAACAGCGGCGATAACGGTGGCTGCCGACGCTGCTCGTCACTCAGCCCTGGCGTCAGCAAGCGCAGCGCGTCGACCATGCCCGGCCCGTCCAGCAGCAACGTATCGGGGCCTGCCGCCCGCACGCTGGGGCTGCCGGTGAGGTCGTAGACGCCGTAATACAGCACCGCGCCGCTGATCCGTTGGAGCAGCGCCGGCCATTGTTTCAGCGCGAGCAATGTCGCGGTCGCCAGGTGCCCACCGGCCGATTCGCCGACGACGATCACCGGCAACCCGGCAAACTCCGGTTCACCGAGCAGCCAGCGCGCGGCGGCCAGGCAGTCCTGCATCAGGCCTTGGACCGGCGTGTCGACCGCCAACCGATAGTCCACCGACACCACTATCACGTCGCAGGCGCGCACCATGCCCAAGTTGAGGTCGTCGTCCATTTGCGCGTTGCCGATCACCCAGCCGCCGCCGTGGATATCCAGCACCACGCCCTTGGGTGTGCCGCTGGGACGCAGGATGCGCACCGGCACTTGAATGCCGTCCTGGCGAATCAAGCGGGTTTCAGCGGCTGGGCCTTTCTTGATTTTCTGGCTGATGCGCAACAACGTCTGCAATACGCGCGGCGTCACGCGATTGCGGATCTTGAAGCGCGGCATCCACCCCAGTTTCTGGTTGAAGCGGCGCATCTGGGCCAGTTCGGCCGCACTGGCGGGCCATGGCTGCAGGGCCATCAGCGGTTATTACGCAAGATCGAAAAATTCAACGCCGCCGCCACACACAGCCACGCCAGGTACGGGAACAGCATCAAACCGGTGAGCAGGTCCAGGCGCACGGCCAGCACCACCATCGCGGCGACGGTAAGCCACAGCAGCACGATAATCACCATGCCCGCCAACAGCCGGTGGGCGCCGAAAAACACCGGGGTCCACAAGGTATTCAAGGCAATCTGCGCCGCCCACAGCGCCAATACCATCTGGCTGCCGGGGATCAGGCTCAAGCGGTAACCAGCCCAGGCCAGCAGCAGATAGATGATCGTCCACGCCACCGGGAACAACCAATTGGGCGGTGTAAAGCTCGGTTTGACCAGGGAGTCGTACCACGCGCCAGGCTTGAAAATGATGCCGGTACTGGCGGCGGCGGCGCAGGCGAGCAGGAAGATAAAAAAGGTCATCGTCGGTCCTTGGCTGAAGTCAGCGGGGCGAGTGGAAAGAAAACCAAGCGGTCTGCTTGTTTCAAATGACTCAAGCAAGCGCGCATAAATTCAATGCGGGTCTGAAATTCGCGTCGGCCCCCTCGCTTTCAGCCGTCATTAAAATTGGTTACCGTGCCTTCACTCCACGCGCCCGAGAGCCCAATCTTGACCGACCTCATCAGCGATCGACACAGCAGCCCCTGGGCGGTGTTCCTGATTTTCCTGCGCCTGGGGCTTACCTCGTTTGGCGGCCCGATTGCGCACCTGGGGTATTTTCGCCATGAGTTCGTGACCAGGCGGCGCTGGCTGAGCGAGCGCAGCTATGCGGAATTGGTCGCCCTGTGCCAGTTTTTGCCCGGCCCGGCCAGCAGCCAGGTCGGCATCGCCCTGGGCCTGACCCGCGCCGGTTATGGCGGCGCGGCGGCGGCGTGGGCCGGGTTCACATTGCCGTCGGCATTGCTGCTGATCCTGTTTGCCCTGGGCTTGGCCCACTACGGTACGGCCGTGCCCGCCGGTGTGCTGCATGGCCTCAAGGTGGTCGCGGTGGCAGTGGTCGCCCAAGCCGTGTGGGGCATGGCGCGCAGCCTGTGCCGGGGCGTAGCGCGGGTGCTGCTGATGCTGCTCGCGGCCGCAGCAGTACTGTGGCAACCCTCGGCGTGGGCGCAGGTGGGCGTGATTGCCGCCGCTGGATTGGCCGGCCTGGTGCTATTCAAACCTGCACTGGCCGCTGCGCCCGACGCACTGCCCATCCCCCTCAGCCGACGCGCCGGGGCCCTGTGGTTGCTGCTGTTTGCCGTACTGCTGGTGGGCCTGCCGGCGCTGGCGCAGGGGCTGCCCCATCACAGCCTGGCGCTGGTGGACGCCTTCTACCGCAGCGGCGCCTTGGTGTTCGGCGGTGGCCATGTGGTGCTGCCGTTGTTGCAAGCTGAAGTGGTGGCGCCGCAATGGCTGAGCAACGACGTATTCCTCGCCGGCTACGGTGCCGCACAAGCCGTGCCCGGCCCACTCTTCACCTTTGCCGCTTTCCTCGGCGCCTCGATGCATGCGCCCCCCAACGGCTGGATCGGCGGCGTGGTGTGCCTGCTGGCAATCTTCGCGCCGTCGTTTTTACTGATCTTCGGCGCGCTGCCCTTCTGGCAGAGCCTGCGCCACAGCCCCCGCACCCAGGCCGCGTTGGCGGGGGTCAACGCGGCGGTGGTCGGCCTGTTGCTGGCGGCGCTGTACCACCCTGTGTGGACCAGCGCGATCTTCAATCTGTACGACTTCGCCCTAGCGTTACTCGCACTCGTCGCCCTGATGACCTGGAAGCTGCCGCCGTGGCTGGTGGTGGCAGGTTGCGCCGTGCTGGGTGGCCTACTCGGCTGAACCGGGCGCGACGATCCTGAGCCAGGGCCAGCGCGCCTGATAACTAAGGGCCTTTTGCGCAAACAACGCGGGTTCTGTGTGCAACGGGTTGATGCGCAGCACGCCCTCGGCCACATCCTGCAACCCGTAAGGCGCATACAACTCGCCCGTCGCCACCTCCAAAGCGATGCAGGTGCCGGCCACCAAGTAACGATCCACGCCGTCGCGGGCCGAGTGCAACTGGGGGTAAGGCCGACCGAAACGTTGGCCATACCACAAGTGAACCCGCGCCTGATTCCTGACCTCGACATTTACCCCCAAGTCCTTGAACACCCCCTGCGCCGCCCGAATCACCCTGTCCTCAGCCTCGTAGGACAGGTCTGGGTCGAAATAAAAAACGTCGTAGTCCTTTACGCCGTGATCGGCCGGTCGATTCGCTTGATGGTTCCACACCGCCTGGAACAGGCAGCCCGCCGTGAGCATGCATTGCGCCACACCCAGGTCGGGTAGGCGTGCAGTAATTTCGGCATTGAGGGGGTTGGCCATGGCCAGGGAGATAAACGTGTCGACGGTCAATGTCATGGGCGCTCCTGCGGACGGCACTGCTTATTCGGGCGAAGGCGGCCACAATAATGCACCGTCGTAAATGGCGGAAACATTTACTCAATGTGACAGTCTCAGTGCCGACACGCCCTCAATCGTCAAGGATAAAACGATGCGACTCACTGCCATGGCCCTCGCCACCGCCAGCGCCCTGCTGCTCACCGCCTGCAGCGACAGCCCGTCCGACACGGACATTCAAACGGCGCTGCAAACCCGACTGCAAGGCCCTGCCTGCATCAGCGCACCAATGTTCAAGAGTTTCCCGGTGACCTTGAGCGAGAGTTTCAGCGCCGGCGTTTCCAGCGGCAACGCACCGGCGTTCGACGCCCTGGTCGACGCCGGCCTTCTGGCCAAAAGCGACAAAACCTACAGCCTCACCGAATCCGGTCGCACGGCCTACACCGAACAAGCGCCGGGCTTCTGTTATTCCCAAGGCTACGAAATTGCCAAGATCAAGGATGTCAGCCCCAACCCTGACCCGATGGGCGCCGCCGTGGACAAATCCTGGGTGGTCACCCTAGACATCCGCCAGATGCCCGTGGCCGCCTGGGCTAAAACCCCGGCCCTGGCAAAACTCACACGCCATCCGGAAAACCTTTCCGAAGCGCCCAAGACCTACCACGTTACGGTCGGCCGCGTGAAAGGTGAGCAGGGCCTACAGCTGATCGACCCACGGTTTTTCATCATGCGTGGGGTCAGTGTCAGCCAGGGGTTCTGACCGTAGAACTTGGAGGTGTTGGCGAAAATCGTCTGAAGGCTAAATCCGAATAGCCAGCGACGCCTTGCTCCCTTGCCTACGCCTGCGTCAGAATCCGCCGGCTTGTGCGCTGGGGTGGCCGTCTCTAAGGTTGCCCGGTCGCTGAATTTCTCAGGGACCGGGTTTAGTAGCCTGAGTTGGGTATCGAAGAGTGCATGAGTTACATCATTCAGACATTGCGTCTGAACTTGATGGTGGCTGTGCGTAGGGCGCCTCCGGGCGCGCCGGCTTTAGATATCCACCGGTCTACTAACCTGCGTACAGCTGCCACCCATCGTTTAGTAGCGACAAGGTGACGGCATCATTCGGGATATCTTGTATGTACAAAGTCACGCCAGATTCACCCCCTCTTTTTAGCGTCACCCCCGACGCCAGCACCGAAAGCCTCATCACCAACAGCTACGAAACTTTCACCAGCGTCAGCACGCTGCTGCTCGACCTGTCCGAAGACCTCAGCGGCAAACACCGCGACATCGCCCTGGCCATTCACCAACTGAGCGAACTCGGCGTACTGCTCACCGCCCGCCTCCTCGACCGCGAAGCGCCCTGCTCGGCTTAACCTTTCAACTCATCCGCCCGATGGCTCGCCGCGTCGTCGTAAGCCACATACAACGACTCGGCGACCTGGCTCTTGATCGCTTTGCTGGCTTCCAGCCCAAGCACAAACCCTTCGGCTTTACCCCCGGCGCGGTTGAGTTCTTCATGGGTGGCGGCGCCGGTAATGGCGTCAAGAAGCTTGGCGGCCTGCGGGCCGACGCCTTTGGGGAGGGAAATGTGCTCGATGGACATTGCGGTACCTATTGAGGAAAAGAACGGTAGCGCGTGGAACCACTGCCGGGGCGTGCATGGTAGACAGATTGCGGGCGTGATGGGCCGGTTTCGGCCCAGAGTGTGTAAAAACGCCCGGACATACCCTTGCTATGATTTCTGAGAATTTCATCGCAAGGGAAGCCCATGAAACGGTTTATCCAGGGTGAGCACCGAGGGCAAAGCACCTTACTTCCCGAGAGGCTCGACGACTACGTCAGCGATTCCAACCCGGTACGGGTGGTTGATGCCTTCGTCGATGAACTCGATTTGGCCTCGTTGGGTTTTGATGGCGTCATTCCCGCCGAAACCGGCAGACCTGCGTATCACCCTGCGATCCTGCTGAAGATCTATATCTACGGCTACCTCAATCGCATCCAATCGAGTCGACGTCTTGAGCGAGAAGCCCAGCGCAACATCGAATTGATGTGGTTAACCGGGCGCTTGATGCCCGACTTCAAAACCATCGCCAACTTCCGAAAAGACAACAGCAAAGCCATTCGCGGCGTGTGCCGCCAGTTCGTTGTGCTGTGCCAGCAGTTGGGGTTGTTTAGCGAAAACCTGGTGGCCATCGACGGCAGCAAATTCAAGGCAGTGAACAACCGCGACCGCAATTTCACCAGCGCCAAACTGAAGCGGCGAATGGGAGAAATCGAGTCGAGCATCAACCGTTACCTGACCTCCCTTGATGCAGCTGATCGGCAAGTGCCAAGCGCCGCTGAGCCAGACGCTACGCGCCTGGAAGAGAAAATCGCCAAGCTCAAAGCTCAGATGAAAGAGCTTCAGGTGATCGAGTCTCAGCTCAACGACTCTCCAGACAAACAGGTCTCACTGACCGACCCCGATGCCCGCTCGATGATGACGCGTGGCAATGGCATCGTCGGCTACAACGTACAGACGGCGGTCGATACCCAGCACCATTTGATCGTTGCTCACGAGGTCACGAACGTTGGCTCTGACCGCGACCAACTCAGCTCGATGGCGAAGCAGGCGCGGGAAGCCATTGGTTCAGAAACGCTGTCCGTCGTGGCTGATCGAGGCTACTTCAAAAGCGAGGAAATCCTGGCCTGCCATGATGCAAAAATTACCGCCTATGTACCCAAGTCGATGACTTCAGGAGCTAAAGCGGACGGGCGTTTCAACAAAGATGCCTTCGTTTTTAACGCAGCTAAAAATGAATACCTTTGCCCGGCTGGCGAGGCATTGATTTGGCGTTTCTCCAGCGTCGAGAAAGGCCTGAACATGCACTGCTACTGGAGTTCGAACTGCCAAAGCTGCGCCCTGAAAACTCAGTGCACGCCGAGCAAGCAGCGACGAGTGCGGCGTTGGGAGCATGAAGCCGTGCTAGACGAAATGCAGAACCGGCTGAACCAGGCGCCGGACATGATGCGAGTCCGAAAGCGCACTGTTGAGCATCCCTTCGGGACGCTCAAACAATGGATGGGATCCACGCATTTCCTCACGCGTAGGCTGGCCGGCGTCAGCGCGGAGATGAGTCTAAATGTGCTCGCCTACAACATGAAGCGGGTCATGAGAATCATCGGTGCCGAAGGCTTGTTGAAGGCAATAGCGGCGTAAAAACCTCCGGCTTTTGCTGCTCCAGGTTGCGCTAAAACGCTTCATAAGCGCTCCGGAGCGTTACCGATGCTGATCGTGGCAAATACGTGGCCAATCGACTCGCCTGGCTGCGCTGGGCTGAGGCATCCACGATACGGAAGTGTTTTTACACACTCTGGGCCAATAGAAGCCGCTGGACAGCTTGGGCAGGTGTTGTCGTTCAGCGTTTGCCTTCAACGTTCGCGGGTTCACACTGGGTTGGGGTAAAGAGAGCATGGCGGCGGCCTTTTCTCTCTCCCGAAGTGCGCGCGTACAGTCTGTCCTGTTATGCTGATTCAGCCGTCCGGCGTGTGGATAAGATGCTATACGGCATTAAGTGACAGGTATGTTGGATAATTGATAGTTAGGGAAAACTAAGTATGCGTCGTTTAATAGCCAACGGGTTTGTGTTTGTCGGCATTGCTATACTCTGTTGCAGCTGCACATCTTATTCGTCCCAGCCGACAATCAACGAACCCGTTGAACCCGAAACACAAGAAATTGTCTCCAGCTTCAGTTACGCAATAAATTCTCCATGGAAAGACAGTCGCTTCGGCAAGGACGCATACGCAGCGACACTCAACGTTATTCCCGGTGCGCAGGATAAGAACTCCAGCCTTGCCGCCCCGAGCCTGCCAGCATTAGAAATAAAGATCTCGGAGTTCTCATCTGGCGGCGCTTGCGGACAAGATTACTTGACGGGGCTGAGTCTGGGTTTGTTCCCCAGTTGGTGTACGCGGACAAACCTTTTCAAGTTTGATTTTATATTGAATAAGGACCAGCGCTTTTGCAGGCAGAAAACCTACTCGATAAACTCCACGTCGTTTTCACATCTCACGATGATTCCGTTTGCACTTCTCAATACGGGCAATCAGCCATTGACGCTCTATCAGGCGGCGCTTAAAGATTTTCTTCGCAGAGGTCAATGTGCCACGCGTTGAGAGGCTGCTTTTGGCCCAGACTGTGTAAAAACGTTTTTGAGCGCGTCAGGTACTCCAAACCGCACCGGAAATCGCGTTTCTACGTGAAATCCATATCTACAGATGTGCTGATAAATTTCAGATTTAACGTAGACGCGCACACTTCAATTTTGGCGAAGCGATTTTACACACTCTGGGCCGGTTGCTGCCCGTCACGAACGGCATAAATCGGCCAGAAGCAGCTCTTTAGATCAGATATGTCGCGTCGATTTAGAGAGCAGAGAGTATTGAATAAACTGCCCTAATGTTTGGAATGAAGTGAGGTGTCGGGCCCGACGCCAACTCACTTGCGACTTGCGTGATAAATTCCCGTGCCCGCTCAAGTGGAAGGCCGATGATTTCATAAGGAAGCCAATCATTATTCATGGCATCCTCGTATGCCTCGATTACATACAGCAAATAGTCGCCTTCAGGGGTATCTCGGAAGGCACTGTACTCCTTTGGAGAACTAAGGCGCGTGCTCAACTCTACTACTTGCGCGGATCCAGGGGCGTCTGGATTTTGCCAACGCGGTGACGCTGAAAGTTCTCTTGTTTCAGCGATTAAATGAGCGGTGATTAAGTGACTCCAAATCATAAGCTAGGTAGCCTGCATTGAAGGTACCGGCGAGAGCATATCACTGACGAATGGACACTGAATTAACCCGCTAGCCATATCACCAAAAAGCAGGATCTGCGAACCGATCCCGACAGTTACACCCGTTAGCGCTGAAGGAACCATTTCGGCCAAATCTGAATCACTTATCATCATTCCGTACTCTGGTCACACCGGTGGATATTGAAGAATCATAGGTCTGAATCGAATCTCATTTTGTAGGAAGATCATATGTCTACTTGTTATAACTTCCACTCATTCTGACCACCAGGTCCTTGCAGAGAGGGCTCGGGCCAGCGTCCGCTTCTGGCCCAGACTGTGTAAAAACGTTTTTGAGCGCGTCAGGTACTCCAAACCGCACCGGAAATCGCGTTTCTACGTGAAATCCATATCTACAGATGTGCTGATAAATTTCAGATTTAACGTAGACGCGCACACTTCAATTTTGGCGAAGCGATTTTACACACTCTGGGCCGATAGCTGTCAGTAGGGGCCATGCGGGCGTAGGATGAGGGCTTTCCCATCAGTCCAGATTTTTTCCCTTATGACTCAATCCCTGCGGACAATCTCAAGGAATCCGCGAGCCGAGGTTTGGCAAGGTGGCTAAGGGAGCCTGATGAGCACGGCTATACGCCACGCAAACTTCTTAAACCAGAACAAAGAATTTTTTTAGAATGTATTGCATCAGGAAAATTCAGCGGCTCAGAGCTCTGATTACTTCAAGCGGGCAACTCAGCCGGTTGTAAAAAATAGCGTTGTTCAGTTTCACCGTTCGACTCGTGATCCAACTGCCGCTGATCGTGATGGACCGCAATGGGTCGAATGGAGCCTTTCACGACAGGCAGCAATCGGCCGGCGAAAAATCGAGTTGCAATGTCCGGTGGTCTGGCATGCAAGGTAAAATGGCGATTTTTGTCATATCAAGGAACGAAAGAGTGTCGACCATTAAAATGACATCCCGGGCCGATTGTCGGCTAACCTCCGCGCTGCTGTTATTAACAGGCTTAGTGGCTCTCTCTGGTTGCCGCCAGTTAACACCTGAGCAGCGAATAGATTCCTGGATCGATAGCGATGGTAAATCCGCTCCAAGTTACCTAACCCCAGAAGAAATCAAACGTCTCGAAGCAAGACGTTATCTCAGGGTTTTGCGCTCTACCTTGGCTCGAAGTGTGTTCTGGGCAAATGGCGAGGGGATGCAAGGCAGCGTGAAGTTGCGGATGAAGCTCAATCAGCAAGGTGACGTATTGCTCTGCGAGGCGCAGCCAAGTGACGCTGGAGCTCCACCAGGCTTTACGAATCTCGTCATGGATGTGTGCTGGAGCAGTAGCTGGAATAGCATCCCGGAAGGTCTCCAGAATCCAGCTGATGGCACGCTCGAGGTCATCGCACCTTTGATAGCTTCTGGTAATACCTCACCTATTTCTGATTACGAACGGGGGCACCAGAGAACTGATGCTGAAAGCCGTTTTTTCTGGGACAACGTGGTGGCCAAGCAATCAATAAATGCGTTCGGCAGAGCTCGCTTCGAATTCACTGCCAACGTAAAGGGCCAAGTCGCAAGTTGCGATGTGACGCTTAAAAAACACTATTTCCGTCCTGAATATTTTCATCCGGATCCTGCGTTACAAAAGGTACTTGCAACTCAGTGCTTGCAGCTGGATTTGCAACAAATGCCTGGGTTTCGTGTAGGGGAAAACGGGGTAACCCATCGCGTGGTTTTCGTGGACTACTTACCGTGGAAAAACCATGTGGGGAAATACTCCGAGTAAGGCCCTCACTTTAGTGTCTTCTGCGATGGCGTTCCTGTGGCAACACCTTGCGCAAGGTGAATCGCCCTCAGTTTTTCAGACACATCCAAGGTCTGCAATTGGCCGATTTCTGCGCTGGTGACGGGCAGCAATCGGCCCAGAGTGTGTAAAATCGCTTCGCCAAAATTGAAGTGTGCGCGTCTACGTTAAATCTGAAATTTATCAGCACATCTGTAGATATGGATTTCACGTAGAAACGCGATTTCCGGTGCGGTTTGGAGTACCTGACGCGCTCAAAAACGTTTTTACACAGTCTGGGCCAAAAGCGGACGGTCACCCAGTGAATAAATCTGCCCCCTTTTCCACCCACCTGGTTTCGTGATGGGGCTGGCTTCACCCGTCCTGACGGAGAGAGCCTGGCTAATTGCCGATGAGACGGAGTACTCGCCATATGGTGAGTGCCCGTCTCATGTCGGATTTACTTATTCATCGCCTGGTAATGCTCTCCATATCCTGACTCTTCGAAAATCAACCTCAAGCCGTCCTTGAATATTTGATGGTCAAATTCTTTGATATCAAAAATATTTTGTCCCAACGAATGGGATTCTCGATTCATATATCTGTAGAACGTCACGAACTTATCGCCTGACAGGGCTGGTTTTTGGAAAACATTATTAAAGTCTTTCTTTTGAACAAAATTAAAGAAGTATTCGACAATGTTGCGCATGCAGTTTGCAATTAGCGCAGGCGGTGAGGCTTGGTCCTTTATAATTGACCAGTAAGACTGGTAATCATTCTGGATTTCCTCATAGCTCATTGAAATTACAGAGCTTCCATTTGCATTTTTGATAATCCTGAAAAGATGCTGCGTCTCGGCCCGTTTCTCTTTGTTAGTGTGCGTTAGCTCATAGAAAAAATACAGGCTATGAGTCAGGACAAAAACTTGGGCATAGCTTTTATCATTGATGAAGTATCTTTTAATCAACTGCCCGACATTGAAAACATAAAGGTGTGAAAGGCTTGAGATCGGGTCATCAATCACCATTACTTTCGTCTGCGGGACGGCATCGGCCGTCTTCTGCCCTTTACAAAGCTCAATGAAGTACAGAAAGCTAATGACTGTTTTCTCGCCCTCACTTAGCGAGTGAAATGCGTTCCCTTGATCACTGGCCCTTGAAACGCGATAGAAGTTCTCGCCATGTGGTATCACAGAAAAACCATCGATGCCGATCTCTACCAGTCCGCGATTTATATTTTCGATAGATTCTTCGATATTAACAGTTTGTTTTCTAAGATTAGAAATTTTGAGATTGGAGGCTCCGATAGATTCATTTATTTTGCTGGCGGCTTGGCTGATTTGGCTGGCCTCATATTTAATGTCAGTGGCCGATTGAGAGTAGGCAGAAATGGTTTGATCGTAGTCCCAACGCATCAAAGCCCAAAAACGAGCCTTTATATCGTCCCGAGTTTTTTTCTTGTTCGTGAGTTTGTCATTATGCGATTCGATCAATGTGTTCAGGTCGTTGAGCAAACCGTTAAGCACATCAACAGTTGCCTTGGTGTCGGTAAGACTAACTGCCGCGCTCGGGCTCTTGACCTTGCTGCCAATAAGCAGGACGTTCTCGCGTATTGATGCTCTCAAAGCCTCAGATGCGATATTCCATGTTTCTACTAGTTCTTTACTCGCAAGCGCAGCGTTTGAGATGTCGTGGAGGTTCAAGCTAGAGGTCAGTGTTTCATAGGTACTTTTCATTGACTCCAGCGAGTTAACATCAGCCTTGTAAGCCTCATCAAATACTGAACTTATGGACTCAATAAAACTTTTGGTGACCGTTTCTTGCTGGCAAAAGGGGCATTCCTGCTGATCTTTGTCATTCGAAACGAACTGAAGGCCCTCTTTCACCCAATCAAAATTACCTGCCTTGGCTATGAATTCGGCGACTGAACCTTCTTGACTGCCTACAATGATCTTCGACCAGAGCGAATTGTCCTCAATACTTAGCCAACCAGCAGAAATGTTTGGAATTTTATTATACGTAACAGCACCTTCACCTTCGATTGATGAGGCCTCAGCTTTTAAATCATCGGCCGTGTATTCCGGTGCAGCTTCTGGCAAGGGAAGCCCAAGAACGTGCTGAAAAAGAAGATCTGTCTTTTTCAAACCATCCATGCAGAACTCCAATACACGATCTCCACCAGCATACCTCGTTTTTATTTCCCAGATCTTTGTGCTCGCTTTCGATTTCTCTTGGTCTAATTTGGCAGAGTTTGCTGAAGAGGCTGCGGAGTTTTCCTGTTGCGCAGCACGATGTTTGTCCAGCTCTTTCGTTTCTGCTTCAATTCTTTGGAGTGCCACCTTGTTCTCTTTCGAAAGAGTAAAAATTCCTTTTAAATTATCTTCTTCGTAGAAGTAGTCGTTGAGAAAGCTTTGGTTATAGACTAGAAAATCACACGGCTGACTTAATTTTACACTGCATTTAGCAAACCGCGGCTCACTCTGGTTATATAGAAACTCGGAAATAGTGCTTTTCCCGGCTCCATTAAGCCCATAAATTAGCGATGTCTTTCTGGTTGGAGAGAGAATAGATTTGGATTTGTAGCTAGCGACGCCATCGATATTCAATTCCGTGATCACATCCTGACTCCCTTTTTCTAAGTGGCTTTGGGCCATTATTGTTGACAGCAAGGAGCATAGGCGACGACGGGAACACCTTCCTCATCTACTCTAGGCGAGGACAAAGATTTTTGGGCGTGTACAAACCTGGCTTGAGACCGAGCTAGAGCCTCTGCGGGGCGTATCAGACCCCTTTTTTCTAATAGATCATATGCCTAGGCGCTGAGTGGATGTCCACAGCTCTCACCAGCCACCCCTGGCTGCCTTTCACTACTGGCTGATCCGTATAGATCCATCGTTCATTTGCACGGAATAGGGGACAGAGTTACCTATTGGGTAACAGTCCACTTCTGGCCGATAGCTAGCGGTCACAAACGGCGGATTTCGGCCCAGCTTTTTAAGACAAGCAGAAACAAGTATTCAGCTTACTGTCTGTGACGTGCAACCCGCAGCAGTCGGCCGCTGAGGCGCAGGCCGTCACGCATATTCAGCCCCTTTAATGCGAGATTGGTGGCCCCTGCGATCAGTTCGATTACCTGTACGAGGTAAAAACGCGTATCGAAGCTTCCCGCCGACGCCCATTGGTTAAGCACAATGGCGCACGGCATCAGAACCAGCAGGCCATTGGCGGCAATGAATGGCATGCGTTTCTTCTTCAAAGCGACCAGTCGTCCTTGTCGTTTCCGACTCATTAGCACTCCACTTGCACCGGTCGCAATCATTGCCGGTACCAGTATCCAAAGCCCGGGACTCACGATCAGGTGCTTGAGTGAGGCTATCGAGTGTCCGGATCCGATGAGTTCGACAAAAATAGTCGACAGAAAGAAGGTGGCGATGCAGGTCAGTGCCAGCGTGCTGGAGATCAAATGTAATCGTCTAAGCATTTATCTAATACCGTCAGACAGTTGGTTAATACTCAGGCCGTGCAGATATTCGACACAGCTACCTTGGTGAACAGATGCGGCATGGCCAAGGCACTTGAGGGATACCGCGCTAAGGCATTGGTGAATTCTGGATGATTGAAAGCATCGCGAAACCGCTCTACCGATTCCCATACGGCGTAATTCAAGAACATGTTGCTGCCACCGATGGCCTGATGGAGCTGCGTGGTGATGAAACCGGCACGTTGTTTCATCCAGTTGGCATCCAGCTCCCATGCGCAAAGGAGGTCAGGTATATCGTCTGCGTCGACAGTGAAGAGGTTGATCAATACCACTGGAGCTTCGCTGCATTGCAGCTGTTGAGTAATGGGCACGATCGGATCAAGGGGGCGGATAGAAAGCATGGCGACCTCTACATTGTAATCATGATGACAATTTGGGTTTCAGGTTCCAAACCTACTGCGATTGACATCATGGTGTCAACGTGGAAGGATTCGCGCCATGAAAAAGACAAACTACAGCCCCCCAGGACGCGCGATGAGCGATCTGGCTCTTGAGATCTTTCGAGCAAGTGCGCGTCTGCTTACTGCAGGCGATCGACTCGTCGCAGAGCTAGGTCTGACAAGCGCCCGCTGGCAACTACTGGGTACTATTGTGTACGCCGAACGAGCACAACCGGTTTCATGGATTGCTCGCGACATGGGGGCAAATCGGCAAAACGTTCAGCGGATCGTTAACGATCTGGTGAAGGATGGACTGCTGGAGTTTCAGCCGAACCCACACCACCGCAGGGCGCAGTTGGTTGTCCTGACTGAAGCTGGAAGAGAAGCATTCGATCTGGCGATGAATCTTCAGACGCCCTGGATTAATGAGCTGGCGGAGGGGTTGGACATCGATGCTATCCAGACTACCCATCAGGTTCTAAACCACCTGCGCAATAGGCTTGAGGAAGACCAGGCCGACTGACCCGGCCAGCCCCAGCATAGTCCAGCTTGCCAAAAGCTCAGGCAACAAAAGACCGGATCAGCTTGTAAATGGTGGTTCACAGACGTCCGCTTCTGGCCGATTCTGTTGAAAAAGTAGCTCCCCTGTTTGACCTGCGGCAAAATTGCTTCATTGGCCGGCGGGGGATCACAGAGCATGATGGGACAGTTATCGAGTGGGCAGGATCGGCTGTTTTACTCGTTCAACCTTGAAGATCACATCCCAGCCAATCATCTTCTGCGCAGCATTGATCGGTGTCTCGATCTGAGCGACCTGCGCCATTACCTCGCCGATTTCTATAGCCCGATTGGGCGTCCGTCGATTGATCCTGAGCTGATGATCCGCATGCTGATCGTGGGCTATTGCTACGGCATTCGCTCAGAGCGGCGGCTGTGCGAAGAGGCCCATTTGAACCTGGCGTATCGCTGGTTCTGCCGGTTAAGCCTTGAAGATGAAGTCCCCAACCACTCGACATTTTCCAAAAATAGACACGGCCGTTTTCGGGACAGCGATCTGTTTCGCTGGTTGTTCAATGAAGTGCTGCGTCGTTGCATGGACGCAGGCTTGGTCAAAGGTGAAGGCTTTGCCGTGGACGCCAGCATCATCAAGGCGGATGCGAGTCGGCAGCGCGGCGTACCGGGTGATGAACAGATCAACTGGAGCGATCCGGCCCTGAGCACTCGCGCTGTGCGTGAGTACCTTGAAGGCCTCGATGAGGAGGCTTTGGCCGAAACGCTACCGAAACGCCTGTCGCTGACGGATCCTCAGGCCCGCTGGACCGCAGCTCCAGGTGGCCCAGCGTTCTACGCTTACTCCACGAATTATCTGATCGATACCGAGCACGGCGTGATCATGGATGTGGAACCCACACCGGCTCATCGAACCGCAGAAGTCGAGAGCACCAAGACAATGATCGATCGGGTCGAAGCGCAGTTCGACATCAAGCCGGAACGCCTCATTGGCGACACCGCTTACGGTACCGCGCCGATGCTGGCCTGGATGGTGGAGGAAAAGAACATCGAGCCACATGTGCCGATGTGGGACAAAACCGAACGCAAGAACGACAGTTTTTCGAGCAACGATTTCCGCTGGAATGAAGAGACTGAGGAATACTGCTGCCCGGCTGGCAATGCATTACGTAGCGAATGGCGAGCCTTCAAGAACGAGCGTTCGCACGTCACCAAAGCCAACACCATCATCTTCCGATCCAGGCAGAGCGACTGCGTTGCCTGTCCGATGAAAGCCAAGTGCTGCCCGAACACTGCGTTCCGCAAGATCGCCCGCAGCGTCCATGAAGCCGCGCGCGATGTGGCTCGGCGAATCGCAACGACACCTGCGTACGTGCGCTCTCGCCACGAACGTAAGAAGGTCGAAATGTTGTTTGCCCACCTCAAGCGCATCCTGAAATTGGATCGCTTGCGACTACGTGGCATGAGTGGCGCGACGGATGAATTCACGCTGGCCGCTGCGGTGCAGAACCTGAGACGGCTGGCTAAATTTACATCTCAAGGGCCACCTGCCACGGGATAGGTGCGCCCGCACTCAGCAAAAAACCTCAAATTAACCCACTAACTGAGCAGCAACGGTCAACGAAGGGCCGAGAAACCACTCAATGTGGTGAGTTGGTTCTAGTGCCTGAGTTCAGGCGAGCGGTAAATCCGACTTTTTCAACAGAATCGGCCGAAAGCTGCCTTTCCCAACCGCCATATGTCAAACGCCCCCCCCACACCACCAACCTCCCTTTTGTTGACACACACCGCCATTAACACAAAATCCCCCACCAACCACTCAACGTGCTCAACCCAAAAGGAGTCCCAATGCAGCGCGTGATGATCGTCGGTCAACCCGGTTCCGGCAAAAGTACGTTAGCGCGCAAGCTTGGCCAGCGTACGGGCTTGCCGGTGATTCATATCGATACCATCCACTGGCAACCCGGTTGGGTAGAACGCAGCTGGGACGAGAAGACGCGCTTTTGTAACGAGGTCTAGGCGCGTGATGTTTGATTGCGCCAATCGCGCCTTAGCTATTCACACGACACTCTCACAGGCGACAAATAACGCTGTGGTGAGCGTTTTGGCCCTGCGCTGGGCTGCGAAGCAGGCCCAATAAAGGTATTGGAACTCTTCTGTTGGTACTCAGCGTTTGGTCTCAGGGCTGCTTCGCAGCCCAGCGCAGGGCAAGCCTGCTCACCACAAAAACCTGATGTTCTCAGGTTATGTTTTCACTGAACGGGTTGTGTAGAGACTCTTACCCCAATCGCACCTTGAGCAAACCCGGCTAGGCACGCGCGCCCCGCTATAGTCGACTCTATCGCCGACCGCCCTTCCAGGAGTTTCTCCCAGTGTCCGAGACGCCGACCCAACGCGCCTACACCAAGCGCTTCAACGCCGTCCTCGCCTACATCCAGGCCAACCTCGAAGGCGACCTGTCGGTGAATACGTTGAGCCGGGTGGCGAATTTTTCGGTGTTTCACTTCCATCGACAGTTCACCGCGTTTGTCGGCGTGCCGGTGTCGCGTTATGTGCAACTGATGCGCCTGCGTCGTGCGGCCCATAGCCTGGCAACCGCTGCCGATTATTCGGTGCTGGAGGCCGCGCTCAGTGCCGGTTTCGATAGCCCGGAGGCATTTAGCCGGGCGTTCCGGCGGGCGTTCGGTATGGCGCCGAGTGCGTTCAGGAAGGCGCCGAACTGGCAGACCTGGAATGCGGTGTTCGCTATCCCTCACTTTTCCAGGACGATCATCATGCAATTACGCATCGTAGAATTTCCCCACACCCAGGTGGCCGCGCTTGAGCATTGCGGGCCCGCCGGGCTGGTCGACCAGACGACCAGCCGATTTATCCAATGGCGCAAGCAGAGCGGCCAGTCGCCGGTGGCGTCGAGCCGCACGTTTGGCATTCCCTATAACAACCCCGATACCACTGCGCCCGAGGCGTTTCGCTTTGCTATCTGTGGCGAGATTGACGAGGCGGTGGCGCCGAATGGGTTTGGCGTGCATGCGCGCATCATTCCTGCCGGGCGCTGCGTGGTGGTGCGGCATGTGGGCTCGCCGGATCATATCGGCGAAACGATTTATCCGATTTACCGCGATTGGCTGCCTGCCAGCGGCGAGGAGCTTCGCGACCACCCGCTGTTCTTCCATTACCTGAGCGTCTACCCCGAGACGCCGCAGGATCAATGGCAGACCGATGTGTATGTGCCGCTGCGCTAGCGGACCGATCAAGCCCGCTGGGTTTCCTGGCGCAACGCATCGAGGTGACGTTGCGCATGGGCGGCCTGGCAATAGGCGTTGAGGATCTCTGCGATCTGGTCGCAGTCCAGGGTGCGGCCGCCCTGCATCAGGCCGGCGGACTGGATGCGGATCTGCGGCTGGGGCTTTTTCAGGGCCAGGGCCTGGTTGCCGAACAGC
This sequence comes from Pseudomonas sp. S5F11, assembly GCF_019641515.1. Taxonomy (NCBI): domain Bacteria; kingdom Pseudomonadati; phylum Pseudomonadota; class Gammaproteobacteria; order Pseudomonadales; family Pseudomonadaceae; genus Pseudomonas; species Pseudomonas sp. S5F11. The sequence continues at coordinate 5,655,245 of NZ_JAIFJZ010000001.1, read as the reverse complement.
TGTCGCGCGGAGCGATGGACAGGCAGGGGCGCATCGGCACGCAAAATCAGTTTCTGCACCGTCAGCCAGCCTTCCTCACTGATGGAGACGTCGACAATGTCCACCAGATCCACTGGCGCGCTGAGGGTGTCCACAAACAGCTGGCGGCGGGTCAGGCGCATAAAGGCGTGTTGCCCGGCGTTGCGGTGCTGCCAGGTGAGCAGCACGAACACCACGGCCATCACTGCGGCACACACGCCAAGGCCGGTGGAGCCCCGGTGCAGCGCGAACCCCAGCAGCGCCAGGGAAATCAGTAAAAACAGCGGACCGCGCACCTTGTACCGGCGCGAGTTGGTGAATTCGGTCTGCTCGGGTACGCGCTGGATAACCTGCTCAAGTTCGGCGACCGCACGCTTGCGTTGAGCGTCGCGGGAGTCGGCATATTCCTGGCTGAGTGCACCGGCGAGATCCGCCAGCGGATCGGTGGGTTGGGTCATGGTCATTCTCCTTGGACGGTTGATATCGGCGGTGATACGGGCTGTGTGGCAGCCGACGACGCCGTACGGGTGAGTTGGCTGAACCAGTGTCGGTCGTGTTCGGTGGGCACACGGGTGGCCTCGGCCAGCAGGGCTTCATCCAGCGTGACGCCCAGTTGCTGAAGGCGTAATGCCGTGGGCGGGTGCGTATCGAAAGGGTGGGCGATGGCGTGATCCAGTGCTGCCTCGTTCAGGCGCAGCGGGGTATGGCGCAGATGGTCGGCCAATGCCTGGATCAGGTTGGGGTGACGCTCGCTGAGCAGCGTGTTGATTTCAGCGTCCAGCGCGATCACCCGTAACAGCGCTTGGCAGAACAGCCGCTCGCCACCGATGTTGCCGCCCACCCGATCCGCGACCAGTTCTTGAGCGCGGCCCCAGTGATGCACCGCCAGTTGAAAGTGGTGCAGGAAACGCTGCGTCATCCAGATCGCCGGACGCTCGATCCAGGCCGGGTCGGCATCTTCAGCGCGGATAAACGCACAGTGCAGACACATCAGGCTGAAATGCGCGCCGATTTCGCTGCCGCGCTCGGTGTCGCGACTGCTGAAATGGCCCAGCTCATGACCGATGATGGATGCCGTCTCGGCCTGGCTCAGGGTCGAGAGGTAGGTTAGCGGCAGGTAAAGGGTGCGCCCGCTGAGCGAGTCGCCGGCCGGTTGCAAGAGCACATCGACGCTGGTGACGAAAAACGATTGGTCGATGCCCACCACGATATGGTCGGGCACCGGCGCGCCGGTGGCGGTGGCCAGTTGTTCAATCCACGCCCACAAGGCCGGAGCCTTGTCGCGCCCGATGCTTTGCCCCAGAAACGCCGAGGACGGGCTATCCAGGGCATGCCATTGCTGGCGCAGACGCCCGATTAGCAAGCATCCGGCCCACAGCACGGCAACCACCGGCACCGCCACCAGCAGCATGAACCAGCCACCGGCCTTGAAGTGGCTCCAGCCCCAGCTCAGTTCATACAACAGGCTCAGGGCCAATGCGCCCACCAATAGCCCCGTGTACGCCGCCAGCCAATGCCCCAAGGCACGCCAGCAGAGAAACAGGCGGTGGTAGAGAAAATCCCTGGACTTCAGCGCGCGCCAGGCATCCAGCCGCAGCTTGAGCCACGTCGCAGGCCCGGCCACGAACGCGGCAAGGGCCAGCCAGTAGGCCAACCCAGCCAGCACCTGACGCACGCGCAGCCAGGCATAGTCACTGCCGACACTCTGTGCTTCGCGCAGCACGTCATCGACACGCCCGCTTTGCACACTGGCCCAGCCCATCAATACCAGCGGCAGCAGCAACATCGTCAGCGGCCACGACCACGACCACCGCGCGAATCGGCCCATGGCTCAGTTGGCCTGCAAATAATCGGTCAAAAAGGCCTGTGCATTGCCTTGGCTGGACAGGAACTCGTCATAACCGACGTTCAGCGTCTGCGACTCGCCGGGCAAGTACAGTTCGCCCCAACCTTGTTGCAGCACCAGCACCACGAACTTCTGACCGTCCACGGTGGTGGAATAGCGGGTGTCCTTGCTGGTCTTTTCCACGGCCATCTTCTGGATCTTCATGTTCCAGTCATGGTCCACGCCCTCTAGCTGCACCAGCGCCTGGTTGTCACTGCGCGCACCGATACGCAGGGTCCAGACTTTCACGCCGCCTTCACCGGCATAGGCCAGCACTTTTTCCGCGACTTCCGGGCGGTTGTCAGCATGGGCGAGCCCCGCGATCACGGCCAGAACCAAGCCCAGCAGCGCTGCCCACTTGCGATACATCAACATTTGCGGCTTCCTCGACAGTTCAAAGCCGACCATTGAAATCAACGCTTGGCCGCCTGCCAAGCGGGCCGGCCGTGGCGCACAACAATAAGGCCGTGACTCACAACAACTGATCGGCCTGCCCGATGTCGATATCATGCAACGCTGCCCACCAGCTCTAACGGACGCTTTTGCCAATGGACCGCCGCAACCCCTACTTGGACACTCACTTCTGCTTCGATCACCCGGAGGCCCTGGACCAGGCCGGTGTATTCGATGACAGCGCACGGCAGGTCATGGGCAGCGCGATCGGCCATTACCGCGCGCAGACGGTGCGGCCACATGTGCAATATTTCGACTGCGACTTGCAGTTTCCCGAGCCGTTGCGCATCCACAAAGTGCTGCCCGACAGCGTGTGCATCGTGCAGGTGCTGGGTGGGCAATGGCAGCATCGGGTGGACGGTCGGCTCAATCAATACACACCCGGCGCGCCCCATGTACTGGGCTTGAGCGAAAGCATGGAAGCCATGGACCAGATGCCTGCCGGCAGCCGTGCGCGCATGGCGGGGCTGCGCATCGGCGGCGACTATCTTCGCGAGTTGGCCGAAGAAGACCCGTCACTGCAACCCCTGGCCAGGCTGCTCGACGATGGCATGCACTTTTCAGAGTTGCATGGCTGTCGCGCCGTCGGGCGTTTGTTCGAGCGCCTTTATCACTCGCCCTACCAAGGGGCGTTGGAGCGGCTGAATCAGGAAAGCCTGAGCCTGGCCGTGCTGGTCGAGTTGGCGACACATCTGGCGCCGCAGCCAGCCAAGCCCATGGCCCCGCTGCGCAGCCATTCGGACCTGGCACACGAGGCACGCTTCAAGCTCGACACCAACCTGATGAACCCGCCCGGTACGCTGGCGCTGGCACGGGAACTGGGCGTGGGCGAAACCACCCTGAGACGCGCCTTCAGCCGCGTGTACGGCCAGTCGATGCTCAATTACGTGCGCCAACAACGCCTGGAACTGGCGCGCACCCTACTGCGCCAGCGCAAATGGCACGTCGCGCAGATTGCCCACCGCCTGGGCTACGCCAACCCTGCCAACTTCAACCATGCCTATAAGGCGTATTTCGGTCATCCGCCGGGAGCTGAATCCTAGAATTGGCACAAGGTGTTTTGGGACACGCAAATCGGCTACTGTCGTGGGCTTCCCTCTTTCGCCGGATGGCCAGCAATGGATCTGAAATTCAGTCACGTCGATATCTTGGTCGAAGACCTCGACGAGGCGTGCGCTTATTACGCCAACATTCTTAATTCGCGCATCTCCACGACCCAGGTCTGGGAACGCGGCGGCCTGCATGTGCGCTATGCGGTAGCGCTGATGGGCCAGGAGCGTTTTATGCTGGTACAGCCGTTGGCCGGCAACCTGCGGATGCTGTTGGACACTCACGGTGAGGGCATGATTTACCGGCATTGCTACACCACGCCGGACATTGAGTTGGCTTACGCCGAACTGGTCGCCAAGGGTGTGCAGCCCGAGGACGAAAACGGCCTACCGTTGGCCCTGGAGGACCTGCAATCGCCGTCGGGCACGCGCATCATCTGGCTGCCCAAGCGTTTCGGGCACTTCTCCATCGAGATCCTTGAGGAGCAAGGGCTTGAGGCGTTTATGGTGGCGGCATTTGCCTGAACCTCAACGCGGGCCTTTGTTCTCCGACAGGCAGTTGCCGCCGTCGATCACCAGCAGTTCGCCGGTGATGTAGCTGGCCTCTGGCGACGCCAGAAACGCCACCGCTGCCGCGACCTCATCCGGCCTGCCGGCACGCCCCACGGGCACATACTGAGCGGCGGCGATTTCTTCGGCAGTGCTGGACTGCGTCGCGATCCACCCCGGCGCCACCGAATTCACGGTGATGCCAAAGGGCGCAACTTCCAACGCCAGGCTCATGTTCATCCCTACCATGCCGGCTTTGGCCGCCGCATATGCCGCCTCGCCAGGGTTGCTGACTCGGGTGCCGGTGGTGGAGCTGACCTGTACGATGCGCCCGTAACGACGCTGCTGCATCCCCGGCAGGACCGCGCGGGTCAGCAGAAACGCCGTGGTCAGGTTGCGCGCGATTGACGCATTCCAAGCATCGAGGCTCATGCTGGCCACCTCAGCGAAAGCTTCGGCGTCGCCCTGCATCGCCATGCCCGCGTTGTTCACCAGCACATCGATTCGACCCCAGCACGACTCGGCCCACGCCACCAATTGCGCGACCTGATCGGCTTGGGTGAGGTCCGCCGCACGCCCTTGCACCTCGTAACCCTCCTCGCTCAATTGCGCGACGCGCTCGTGGATGCGGGCACTGCTGCCGGTGATGATCAGCTTTGCCCCCGCCGCTCCCAGCCGCCGGGCAATTGCCAGGCCAATCCCCTGCTCACTGCCAGCGCCACTCACCAGCGCGACCTGGCCCTTCCAGTCGTTCACCATTGCACAGCTCCTCGCGGTTACCTGGACAGACTGCTTGCGCCCTCCATGGCGCCGGTCACTCCACCTCGTCCGACGGCGCGCCGTACGCCTCCCCAATCTCAACCCGGTCGGCCTTGAGCCAACCGGTGTAGTCCTCGCCATCCTTGGCGACGAAATTCACTTGCACCCAAGTCTGGTCTTCCAGCATGGCGTAGACCGTCAGGCCGTCACCGGGGATCACGAACAGCTTCTTGTTGGCACAAGCCTCATCCGGCGCGGTATGAAAATGCGCGCGCCCGGTGCCGATAACCTTGCCCTGCACCGCAGGATGAAATTCAGGCGCCGTGCCGGAGATTTTTTCCGCCAGGGCGGAGCAGTCGACAGCGGCCTGAGACAGACCGCTGAACAAGCACAGGCATAACAGGCTGGAACGCAGAAGCATGGGGCGAATTCCGAAGGAGTTGATGGCGCAGGACAATGAAGCCAGAACCTATTGGATAATTCAGGACCATGCCAGCGTTATCTCAGAAATCTAATCCCCCGGCGCGAAGCGAAGTTAAATCACCGTCTGGGCTCGCCGGGCTTCTGCGCGCTCGGGATACATCAGGTCCTCAATTTCTTGATACGTACGCTGAATGCCAGACACCGGCGCATCGGCCTCCATCTTGCGTACCTGGGCGGTGAACTTCATCCCTTCAGCGGAGTTGAAATCGAAGTTGGCAGGCATGTCTCTAATGAGGTATTCGGGCATGGTTTTCCACAAAACCAAATACGCCGCGGCAGGCGCCAACGCTTGCGAGACGAGGCCCTTGCGCACGAGATTACTGGCCAAGTTGTCGAATACCTCTTGCGGGGTGCTAGAAGCAAATGGCTTCAGTTTAATGCCCGCAAAATGAGTGGGGCTTGTGGGGTTGGCTGACGCTTCGGAGGAGCTGCCTTTCTCCAACAGACTGAAGGCCCCCGCCGCCGTGAGGTCAAAACTCGTCGGAGATTGATCACCGCCAAGCTGGCTCTTGAGCTTTTCTCCCAGTTTTTTGCCCAGCTCCTTGCCCAAAGGCGTATGGAGCAGCGCGCCCAGGCGAGCACTGGGGACGTTTGCCACTGAGTTCCAATCAGAATCACTGATTTGAAGACGCATTTGTTCAAGCGTGGGCAGGGGATTGAAGTTGTTCAAAATAGAACCATGGATGGCCGATTGCTTGGCGGTCTCGTACAGCCCCCCCTCTAGCGCAACAGAGGAATTAAGATCGTCGAAGAGCCGCGACGCGGCCGTCGAGTCGTCAACCCCTGGAGTGACGTAACTGGCCTGGGAGGTAGAGGATGTCGTTGGCGTGCTGTTAACCGTAGTCATGTGTTGGGACTCACTGTATTGACGGGAAAAATACAAACCGCTTCTTTCGAAGCGTCCCTTTGTAGTGGAGCAGCAACTGCGTACGTTCCGCCTTGATGTTTGCGAAACATTTACGCGTTATCGCTTTAAAGCGCTTCGTTGAGCAGCGCGCATTAATTGCAGTGATGATCACTATCGAACCACCGACCTGTTTAATCGCCAGACCGGCTTCCTATAATCGCCTCCACTTTCCTCCCCGCGTCCCCGTCGACTGACTTCAGTCGGCCCTCTCCCGGAACCCAACTTATGCCAAGCGCCAGCCAGGCCCCTCGTGGCCTTCCCGAACATAATCAGCAAAGCGTCAAACAACAGTGGTTGGCGATTCTGTCGGTCGCCGTGGGCGCCTTCGCCCTGGTTACCAGCGAATTTCTGCCGGTGGGGGTGCTCAATGACGTCGCCAGCGACTTAGGCATCAGCGCCGGCCACGCCGGGCTGATGGTGACGCTGCCCGGCATCATGGCCGCGCTGGCAGCGCCGTTGCTGTCGGTGAGTATCGGCGCGATGGACCGGCGCTATCTGCTGATCGGCCTGACGCTGATCATGATCATCGCCAACGCCGTCGTGGCCTATGCCAGCGACTTCAGCTTGTTGCTGTTCGGCCGTGTGTTACTGGGCATCAGCATCGGCGGCTTCTGGGCCACGGCCATTGCGCTGAGCGGACGCCTGGCGCCCAAAGGTGTCGGCGTGGCGCAGGCGACTTCGATCATCATGGTCGGCGTAACCCTGGCCACCGTGCTCGGCGTGCCCGTCGGGACCTGGCTGAGCGGCCTGATGGGCTGGCGCATGACGTTTCTGGTTACCGCGTTGGTGGGCGTGCCGGTGCTGCTGGCGCAGATCTTCCTGCTGCCCCGGCTCACCCCGGAGAAAGCCATTCGCATCAGTGATCTACCTGCGCTGTTCATCAACCCACAGGCCCGAGTCGGCTTGATTGCCGTGCTGCTGATCGGCCTGGCGCACTTTGCCGCTTACACCTATGTGGCGCCGTTCTTCAAGCACAGTTCCGGCTTCGACGGGCCGACCATTGGCTCGCTGTTATTGCTGTATGGCGTGGCAGGCGTGATGGGCAATATCTTCGCCGGCTTCGCCGCCAACCGCAGCGTGCGCCACACTTTGTTGCTGGTGGCGCTGATGATCGGCACCAGCACCGCGCTGTTTCCGTACTTCGCCACCGGCTTGACCGGCGCCGCCATGCTGATCGCTCTGTGGGGCTTCGCCTTCGGCGCCTTTCCGGCCTGCGCGAGTATCTGGATGTTCGTCGTCGCCCCCAAGGACGTGGAGCGCGGCATGCCGCTGTTCGTCGCCTTGTTCCAGGTGATCATCGCCCTGGGCTCGTTCTTTGGTGGACGCATCGTTGATCAGATGGGCAGCTCGGTGCTGCTCAGTATGGCTACGGGGCTGGTGGTGTTGGGCTTCGCCACGGTGCTGGTGTTGGGGCGCAGGGTCAGTAATGGGTTGGTGGCGCAGGCTTGCTGAACCGTCGGCACTGCGCTTGAGGCAGGGGGGCTGATGCGCCGTCATCGTGAAGGTCCCCTCTGCTGGCGACGTCTCAAGGATGCGACCGAAAGCCAGCTTTCACAGGCTCAAGCATCCAAACTATGCTAGCGGTACATCACCCTCCCCCACTGGTCCTACCCCATGACCCTCTCCCCAGATTTCACCCCTTGGTCCTCCCTGCTCGGCGGTGCCCTTATTGGGTTATCGGCCGGGCTGTTCATTCTGTTTAACGGCCGCATCGCCGGTATCAGCGGGTTGTTGGGCGGCCTGCTGTCACGCCATGGCGAGGGCCGTGGCGAGAAAGCGCTGTTCTTGACCGGCCTGCTGGTTTCTCCGTGGCTGTGGTCGCTGTTCGGTGAACTGCCGGCTTCGTCGTTTCCGGTCGGCGGTTTTGGGTTGGTGGTGGCAGGGTTGATGGTGGGGATCGGGACGCGCTATGGCGCCGGTTGTACCAGCGGGCATGGGATCTGCGGGCTGTCGCGATTGTCGCCACGTTCGATGGTGGCAGTGGGGTGTTTTATGGGCAGTGGCTTTGTCGGGGTCTATGTGATCCGCCATTGGCTGGGGGTTTGAACATGCGTCGACTGACGGCGTTACTGACTGGCCTGATCTTCGGCCTGGGACTGTACCTGAGCGGCATGACCAATCCCGCCAAAGTCATGGGGTTTCTGGATCTCGCAGGCGAATGGGACCCTTCGCTGGCATGGGTGATGGGCGGTGCGCTGATGGTCAGCGGCGTGCTGTTCTACTTCGCCCGACGGCGCAACATGTCGTTGCTGGGCGCGCCGATGCAGATGCCCACGCAGACCCGCATCGACAAACGCCTGGTGCTGGGCAGCCTGCTGTTCGGCATGGGCTGGGCGATTGCCGGCTTGTGCCCCGGGCCGGCGATAGCGCTGGTGCTGACGGGGCAGTGGCAGGTGCTGGTGTTCGTACTCGCCATGCTGGTGGGCATGGGAATATTCGAAGAGCTTGAATCGCGCCGGCGGCGTTGACTCGCCCGCCGCGCTTCAATCCTTGGCCTGTGACAACGGCCTGGCCACGCTTTCCAATGCTTGCCGTTCCGCCGCCACGCCCCAGATCGCCTGCACCAGCGCCGCGCCGCACATCAATGCGGCGCCGATCAGATAGCCGATCAACAGGCTGCCACGCTGCTGTGTCTGGATCAGTTGCCCGAACAGGGTCGGCCCGATAATCCCGCCCAGCCCGGTACCGAAGGCATAAAACACCGCGATGGCCAACGCGCGGATTTCCAGGGGAAAGGTTTCGGCAACGGTCAGGTAGGCCGAGCTGGCCGCAGCCGACGCGAAGAAGAAGATCACCATCCACGCTATGGCTTGCTGGGTCACATCGAACCAGCCTTGCGCAAAGGCGTAACCGCTCAGGGCCAGCAACACGCCAGACACCGCATAGGTGAGGCTGATCATCACGCGCCGGCCAATCACGTCGAATAGCCGCCCCAACAGCAGCGGCCCACAGAAATTGCCCAGGGCCAACGGCAGCACATACCAGCCAACCTGTTCGGCGGGCACTTGGTAGAAGTCAGTCAAGACCAGCGCGTAGGTGAAGAAGATCGCATTGTAGAAAAACGCCTGGGCGGTCAGCAGGGTCATGCCCACCAGCGCCCGGCGGCGAAAGCTGACGAACAGGGTGTAAAAGATTTCACCCAAGGGCGTGTGATCGCGAGGGTGCAACCGCAAAGCCGGGCTGTTGACCGCCGGCAGTGTGTGGCCCTGGTCGCGCAGGCGGGCTTCGATACCTTCGACGATGCGCAGGGCTTCGTCGTGCCGGCCGTGAATCAGCAACCAGCGCGGGCTTTCCGGCAACCACAGGCGCATCACCAGAATAATCAGGCCCAGGGCCGCACCGATGCCGAAACACAGGCGCCAGCCGAGGTCGCCGCCGACCACGTTAGGGTCGAGCAACACAATGGCACCACCAGCACCCAGCGCCGCCCCCAGCCAGAAGGTGCCGTTGATGGTGAGGTCGACCCAGCCGCGATAACGCGCCGGGGTGAATTCCTGAATGGTCGAATTGATCGCGGTGTACTCGCCGCCGATGCCCATGCCGGTGAGAAAGCGAAACAGCAAAAAGCTCTCCAGGCTGAATGAAAACGCGGTGGCCGCCGTAGCGCCGATGTACAGCCACAAGGTAATGAAGAACAGCTTGCGCCGCCCCAGGCGATCGGTGAGCCAGCCGAACAACAGCGCCCCGAGCACGGCGCCAGCGATGTACACGCCGCCGGCCAGGCCGATGTCGAAATTGCTCATGCGCAGTTCGGGGCTGGCCTTCAGGGCGCCGGACACTGAGCCGGCCAAGGTCACCTCCAGGCCGTCGAGCAACCAGGTGATCCCCAGCGCGAACACCAGCAAGGTGTGAAAGCGCCCCCAGGGCAAGCGGTCGAGCCGCGCCGGCAGGTCGGTTTCAAAGACGGTGCCGGGCTTACCGGCGGGCAGGTGTAGATCGGTCATCGCGACATCCCTGGTGCAGAACCTTACGAAATAGGAGCCAAGCGGCGCCGCAGGAGTTCAAAGTCTTGGAACGCGGCACACCTTGCGGTAGTCGGAACAACACCTCCCGGCAAAGAACCTGGCCCATGCCCTTCAAATCCTCCGTCCTCGCAACCCTTTTCACATTGGCCGCCAGCGCAGCCGCCTGTGCCCAGGAGCCCCTGCGCCTGGAAAACCTCAAGCGCTGCGGCGACCTGCTGGAAAACCGCGAGCAGGACTGGTGCCTCAGCGTCCGCGGGCTGGGCGCTGCCACGCCGCAGTTGAAACTGGCGGGTAAGGCCCTGCCCGCGCCAGCCGTTGTGCGCGACGGCAACACCCTGCGCCTGCGCCTCGACAGCAGCCACTACCAGAGCGGCCCGTTATGGCTGGAGGACGGCCCGCGCACCAGTAACGCGGCATGGCTCACTCTGCGCCACAGCCATGTGGTGGCCGCCCGCCCGGATGAAGTGGCAAAGAACATGGACGGCCTGACCACCTATGTGGACCTGGTCAGCGTGCTGATCGAGGAAGACCAGAACGGCCGCCAGGAAGCCGAGCGCCTGGCCCGCAAATACGGGGCGACGGTGGTCGGTGCCATCGCGCCGCTGAATGTCTACCAGCTACGTTTGCCCGCCAAAGACCTGATGCAGCGTGACGCGCTGGTGCTGCGCCTGGGCAGCGAGACCGGGGTAGATGCGGTGGTGATCGAAGAATCGGGCGCCGAAGAACAGGAGCAGGCCGCGCCACAGGCCACGCCGAGCAAGCCTGCGCCGGACTCCGATGAGTGGGCCGCCAACCGTTTTCTCGACGCGGTGGCCTACTATCAGCGGCGCATCCCTGGGCACCACACACCGATCACGCCACAACCAATTCGCATCGGCGTCATCGAACGCGGCGTGGATTTCGACACCGCGGACTTCGCCGACGACCTCGGCGCATGCACGGGGAAGCGTACCTGCGTGTACGCTCGCGACACCTCCAAGCCCGACAGCCATGGCACTACCGTCACCGGCATCCTCGCGGCGCGCTGGGACAAGGGCGGCAACCGGGGCTTGCTGAGCGGTCTGGATAAGGCCAGCGGCGGCTTCGAGGTCATCGTTGACCGCAACTCCGACGCCGGCATCACCGCCAACATCGCCGCCTCGGTCAACCTGGTGGAGGACGGCGTGCGGGTGCTGAACTGGAGCTGGGGTATCCATCGCGTCGGCACTCAAGACGTCAACGGCAAGGAGGTCGATTCCCTGGTGCGCTCGGGCATCGCCATGAGCGGCTACGAGGAACTGCTGGAGGAGTTTTTCCTGTGGCTGCGCAAGGAACATCCCGACGTGATCGTGGTGAATTCCGCGGGGAATGGCTCGGCGTTCTCCGGCACCGATGACTATCGCCTGCCCTCCTCGTTTATCACCGAGCAACTGTTGGTGGTGGGCGGGCACCAGCGCAGCGAGCGCACTGACGTGGGGGTGGATGATCCAGGCTATGCGGTCACCCGCAGCTCATCGAACGTGGATATGCGCGTGGACATCACCGCCGCAGCCTGCACCCACGCTTCGACGCCGGGGGCCGACGAACAAGGCGCCGTGCATTGCGGCACCTCGTACGCGACGCCAATGGTGGCCGGCCTCGCGGCGGCGATGCTGTCGATTAACCCGCAGTTGCAGCCCGAGCAACTGCGCATGCTGCTGCGCCGTAGCGCCATGACCATCGGTGATCAGCATGATTTCGAACGCAGCGACGCCCAAGACCTCACCGCGCCAATCCTGCCCTCGGAGCGCAACTACCAGCTTGACGACAAAGACGTAGGACGCTCGGCCCGCCTGGACATGCAAAAGGCCCTGGACCTGGCGGTGCAGAGCCGCACGCGGGTGCGCTGACGCGCACAATCGTGCAAGCCCGTTTGGCCATCGCGTCGATAGTCTGGTCATCCTATAAATGATCAGAGGCTTCGTGATGGCTCAGTCAAACCCCACCGCACAACCGATCAACCTCACCCACAAAGCTTCGCTTATCCCTGAACAGTGGAGCCCCAGGGTCGTTGCGCAAATGAACGACTACCAATTCAAAGTGGTGCGCATTGAAGGTGAGTTCATCTGGCATGCCCACCCGGAAACCGACGAAGCGTTCCTGGTGCTCGAAGGCACCTTGCGCATCGATCTGCCGGACGGGCCGGTGTATGTGGCGCCAGGCGAACTGTATGTGGTGCCGCGTGGCATGCAGCACCGCACGGCTGCGGAGGGCGAAGCCCGGTTGCTGATGATCGAGCCGCGTGGCGTGTTGAACACCGGGCATGAAGGCGGCGATCGCACGGCGACGAATGATGTGTGGATCTGAACATTCCTCGCCGACAATGCCGCCTGCATCACACGATCATTTGGCGAACGCGTACTCGCCACCCTGCTCCACCGCTTTGCGGTAGGCCGGGCGCGCTTGCAGGCGTTGCAGCCACGCCGCCAGATGCGGGTAAGCCTGCAATTTGCCTTGGGCTTGGGCGATTTCGCCGATAAAACTCATCTGGATATCCGCGCCGCTGATGGCTTCACCCACCAGGTACGGGGTGCGCGCCAGCACGTCGTTGAGGTAGCCCAGGTAGTTGGCCAGTTCCGATTCGATACGCGGATGCAACGGCGCGCCGGCCTCGCCCAGGCGGCCGACATACAGGTTGAGCATCAACGGCAGCATCGCCGAGCCTTCGGCGAAATGCAGCCATTGCACGTATTCGTCGTAGGTGGCGCTGGCCGGATCGGGCTGCAAGCGGCCCTGGCCGTGGCGGCGGATCAGGTAGTCAACGATGGCGCCGGACTCGATCACCACATGGGGGCCGTCCTCGATCACCGGGGACTTGCCCAGTGGGTGGACCGCTTTGAGTTCAGCCGGCGCGAGGTTGGTCTTGGGGTCGCGCTGGTAACGCTTGATCTCGTAGGGCAGGCCCAGTTCTTCCAGTAGCCACAGGATGCGCTGGGAGCGCGAGTTGTTCAGATGGTGGACAGTGATCATACAAACTCCGCGGGCGACAGTAGGTGTGTAGCAACAGACTACGCCAACGCGGCCGAGTGCCGTGCATTAACCAACCGCGTGAGTGTGGCGAGCGGCTCGGTGCAGGCCGAGCCGTATCGACCTCAGCCGTTGACCATCGCCCACAGCGAAGCGCCGACCCCGGTGATACTCTCCCCGGCGATCAACCCCGCCGCAGCGGTGATTGCAAAGCGCTCGGTGAGGCTCGGCCAACGGCAACTCACCAGCCAGGTCAGCACGGCGCCGAGGGCCATCATCAGCGAGACCGACGCCGGCAGTACGAATGCCAGGCCCAACGCAGCGGCACTGGGCAGGTAACGCGCACGGTGCGCGGGCAAGGTGCTGTCCAGAATGCCGAGCAGTACCCCGATCACGCCGCCCAACCCAATCGCCCAGCGGATACTGATCGACAACGAGTCAAGCCCATGGGTCAGGGTTTGCGCCACGGCTTTCCAGGTGGCGACGGCCGGAGCAGGCCACTGCTCGGTCAACAACATGGCTTGTGGGTCGGGGATCAGCGCCAGGTAAGCGAATACGCCGACGATGCTGCCGATAAAAATCCCCAGGATTTGCGCGATCACCTGTTTATGCGGTGTGGCGCCAATCGCCTTGCCCACCTTGAAATCATTCATCAGGTCGGTGCACTGCCCGGCTGAACCGCCTGCGGTGTTAGCGCTCATCAGGTTGATCGGCACCTGGCCCGGCGCGACGATGCCAAAACTCAGCTGGGACAACTGCCCGATGGCGCCAATCGGCGGAATACCCGTGGCGCCCACCACGCGCGCGGCCACCGCGGCCAGGCAGATCGCCAACGGAATGGTCAGCAGCGCCATCCACAGGTTGATGCCGAACAACAGCGCCTGCAGGCTGACCACCAAGGCAATCGCCAGCACGAATCCAGCGGCCGGACCGGGCTTGGGCACACGCCAAGCCTGCGCCCCGGTAGAGCGGCTGGACGCATATAGCGCCCACAACCGAATAGCCAGAGATGCCAAGGTCGAACACACCATCAGGCTCACGCCCGGCCACAACAGCCATTCCACCAGCGCGGCAAACTGCGGGCCGGTGCTGCCGGCGGGCACGATCACCAAGCCTTCGGCCAGCAGCCATGGCGCAAGCCCACCCCAGGCGAGCACGGCGCCGAGCAACAGGGTCAGGCCGACGCGGATGCCGATGATGCCGCCAAACCCCACCAGCAACAGCGATGGGTCGGCACTGAAGGTCAGGCGCTCCAAGTGGGCGCTCGGCGACCAGCGCGGCAGGGTCCATAGAAACGTGTCCACCCATTTGACCAGCCCGGACAGCAACGCAGCGACCAGCAGCACTTTCAAGCGCGTCGCGGCTTCGCGGCCATGGTTGTAGATGTGCAGCAGGGTTTCCAGGGTGGCCATGCCTTCGGGAAATTTCAGCGCGTTGTCATTGAGCAACGAGGGCCGCAGGTACCAGGCGATCCAGATCCCCAGAAAACTCACCGAGAACACCCAGGCGATCATCGGCAACGCGTCCAACTGGTTGCCGGTCAGCAAGGTATAGGCCGGAATCGGCGCCACCAGCCCGCCGGAGATGATCGACGCGGCGGCCGAGGCGACGGTCTGGTTGATATTGCTTTCATGCAACGTCCACGGCAGCGCCTGGGACGAACGCCGGGCCAGGTCTTGCCAGATTGCGTAGCCGACCAGCAGGGCAATGATCGACATATTGAACGACCAGCCGATCTTCAGCCCGGCGTAGACATTGGAAGGCGTGAGCAGGATACCGAGCAGCGTACCGGTGACGACGGCGCGCAGGCTCAGCTCGCGTTTGATAGGGCCGTGCTCAGGGAGCGCTGGCGGGGTGGAAGGCATGCGGAGTCCTTTCAGCAAAAAAAGAGCGACCCAACTAGTGAGCCCCCTCAGCTTCGAAGGTTCCTGAAACGACACCCGAACCTCTGTTTGTGCTGAGCGGACTTGCTGCTATGAACAGCCTTGTTGGATTGGGAGAGCTTGATGGGGTGGGCGGGCTTTAAGCTTTCTGTGGCGAGCGGGCTTGCCCCGCGCTGGGCTGCGAAGCGGCCCCAAAACCAGCGACGCGGTTTGTCTGGGTGACCGTGGTGGTCTTATGAGGGGCTGCTTCGCAGCCCAGCGCGGGGCAAGCCCGCTCACCACAAGAGCCCCGCTCACCACAAAAAAGTCCCTTCACCACAAGAGCCCCGTTCACCACAAAAAGCCCCGTTCACCATAACGAGTCTGATCAACAGAAAGGGCATCGCTGCTTACGGTCAGCTTGCAGGGCTGCAGGCGAGCAAGTCTGAATACATCTGGTCATCAACTGACAGATGCTCGTCACTCATCTCGGGCTAGCGTTAAAGCTCTTCAGAACAGTCATATAGAGCAACGCAATGCGCTTCCCCCCTCAATCCCATCGCCTGCGTCACGGTCGCTATTCGGAACATGGACGTAGCTACCTAGTGACCTTCGTTGTGAACCACCGTCGCCGTTTGTTCACTGACCTCTATCTGGGTCGGCTGCTGGTTGCCGAGCTGCGGCAGGCGCATGAACTGGGCCTAGTTGATTCTTTGGCCTGGGTCGTGATGCCAGACCATGTGCATTGGCTATTTGAGTTGAAGCAACGGAATTTGCCCGATGTGATAAGGCGCGTGAAGTCACGAAGTACGCTGACCATCAACCGACGCCGCCAAAGCAAGGAGCGGGTCTGGCAACCCGGTTATCACGACAGGGCGGTGCGTGCGCAGGACGATGTGTGCAAGATGGCTCACTACATCATTGCCAATCCCCTGCGGGCCGGCCTGGTGGAGCGGGTTGGAGATTTTTCGTTATGGGACGCCGCCTGGCTCTGATGTCTCAGCGGGCTTTGGAACATCTGGGAGGGTGTACGTCCATGCGTTTTATTTGTGGCGAGCGCGTCTTCTGTGGTGAGCGGGCTTGCCCCGCGCTGGGCTGCGAAGCAGCCCCTCTTACACACGCCGCGTTGATTCGGTACACCGCGTTGCCGGTCTTGGGGCCGCTTCGCAGCCCAGCGCGGGGCAAGCCCGCTCACTACAATGCGTTCGCGGGTCTCAGCCTGCATCCTGGGTGGGTGATCACGCCGTACCGGTCGGGCCTAAAACGTGGGAGTGGCGCGCAATCTCCGTCAGGTGCTTGTCTCAATCCAGGCGGAACCGCGCCGTGTTATCGCTCAGCGCCTGGCTGCCCTTGCTCAGGGTGTCCGCCGCGCGGTTCACAGCGCGGGCGCCGTCGAGCAAGCGCCCGGCGGCCTGGTCGACTTGTTGAATATTGCCGCTGACTTCATCCGCCGTGGTCGCTTGTTCCTCTACCGCCGTGGCGATTTGCGCCAAGGTGTCGGTGACGTTCTGCACCGCGCCGGCGATCTCGCCCAATCGCACGCCCAGCCCGGTGACCGATTCGGCATCGCTCAGTGCTTGTTCGCACGCGGCGCCCATCAGGGTGACGGCCTGGGTCACGGTGGCGCGCAGGCTGTCTACCGTGCCGGCGATCTGCGCGGTGGATGCCTGAGTGCGTTGGGACAGGCTGCGCACTTCATCGGCCACCACCGCAAAGCCGCGCCCTTGCTCACCGGCGCGCGCCGCTTCGATGGCGGCGTTGAGCGCCAGCAGGTTGGTCTGCTCGGCGATACCGCGGATGGTGTCGACCACCGATTGAATCTGCTGGCCCTGATCGCTGACTTGCTGCAACGCCGCGGCAGTGTCGGTCAGGCGTTGGTTGAGCTGCTGGATGCTGGCCGTGGTGCGTTCGCTGTCGCGGCTGCTGTCCTCGGCGATGCGCCGGGTTTGCTGGGCGCTGCCGGAGGCCTGTTCGCAACTTCTGGCGACCCCCATGGAGGTGGCGGCCAGCTGCGTGGCGGCGGCGGCGATCTGGCTGATCTGATGTTGCTGGTCTTCGACTTCGCTGAGGGTGCTACCCGATTGGGTGTTGAGGGTGATCACCGCCGAGCCGAGCTGCTGGGTTTCGTGATTGACCCCCAGCAGGCTAGTGCGCAGTTGCATCACCGCCACGTTCAATGCCGTGCTGATCGCCGCCAATTCGTCACGCCCCTGCACCGCCACTTCCACGCACAGATTGCCGTCGCGCAGGGACTCGGCCAGGGTCGTGATGCCACTGGCGCTACGCCGGATAGAAGCTTGCAAGCTCATAAACAGGTACAGCGCCGCCAAGGCCAGCAAGCCGAATGTCGCCGCCACCGGGATAAATTGCTGCAGTGAGCGATCGTGGTAATACGCCAGGCGCGCGTCCAGGGAATTGAGCGACTGGTTGCGCAGTGCGCCGAGGCTGCTCAGCATGGCGTCGACACTGCGCTCGAAAGCAGCGGTGTCGAGTTTGATCGTGCCGCCGAACACGCCGTCGTCCAGCACTTTGAGTTCGTTGTCCAGCACCTGCAGGCTGTTGTCGTACTGCGCGGTCCACGGCTCCATACCCGCGTAAGGCTTGGCCTTGAGCGATACGGCGGCCTTGATCAGTTGATCCCGCGCATCACCGATGCGGCTGCGCAGGTCACGCATCTGCAAGCGGCTCTGCAAAGTGAACTGCCCCGACGCGATGGACGACTGGCCGATGCCCGCCATGCGGCCGATGCGCTCGATCAGGTCGGGCGTCTGCTGCGTGGCGATTTGCATCGTCAGGTAGGTTTCCAACCAGGGGTCGAGGATCAGGCCGGTATCCAGCGCGATCTGCTCGCGCAATGCCTGCATGGCACCGAGCGCCGACGTGAAGCGGTCGTAGCCATCCGGCCACCAACCCACGGCGCGCAGGGATTGGCTGTCCAGGCCCTTGACCGCGCCTTGCAAGGTGTCGAAGCGTGCCTGAATGTCCGCGCTGACGTTCTGCGCCTTGAGTGTTTCACCCAAGGTTTGCAGGCTTTGTTGGATCGGTGCGTAGTTGGCATCCAAGGCGGCCATGGCAGCCTTCGCAGCGGGTGTGGGCTCGCGCAGCAGATCCACGGCCTTCCAGCGCGCAGCCAGGTTGCGCTGGGCGGTCAATTGCGCGTCCAGGCTATCGAGCGCCAACAACTGGCTGACACCGGAACGCTCGCTGGAAATCACGGTTAATTTTTCTCGGTAATCCTGACCGATCATCCACAAGCTACCCGCCAGGGGCAGCATGAAAAGGAAAAACAGCAGTTGGAATTTTCGCGCGAAACCAAACTGTCCGAGCAGGCGGATACCGGGTGATAACAAACTGTGCATGTCCGACTACTCCCTCAAACCACCCAGGCGGTGCAGCGCTGGGGGAAACCTTGAAATGACTAACGGCAAAACGCCATGTCATTGATTATTCTGGGACTAGCAAGATACGGGCCGTTGAGCCACAGCCCCGAAACAGGGCAGGCGATGTGCAAAAACGCGCCGTAGCGTGCTCGAAAATGGGGCGAAAGCACTCAGTCCTGGCAGTGACGGTGTCACCGCCGGGGACGACAAGCACGGGGATGTTCGGACAAGCACACGCTTCAACCATCCGCCGTCATAGGCAGGCTATCGGCTGCCTACCGCGCAAACTTGAAGACGCGATGAGGTGTGCTTAACCCAGCAGCTCCCGGATCCATTGCACCTGCCGGGCGATGTGTTGTTGCTTGCCGTGTAGAGCGCCCTGCTCCGACTGTTCAAGGCCTGCCAGCACCTTCTGCTTCAGACGCAACGCCCGTTGCCATTTGGCCAAAAACACCGGGCTGCGCGCCTGCATCTGCAGTGGGCCGAAGTACAGTTGTTCGGCGCTGTAGGCCACCGGCCCGGCGCGTTCGGCGACGATGATTTCGTAGTAGAAGCGGTTTTCGTGCACCAGCTCTTCGTTGAGGATCGTGTAAGCGTTATCCATCAACCAATGGCGCAGCGATGCCTCGCCGCCATTGGGTTGCAGAATCAGGCGCTCGCGGCCGCTCAAGCGCGCCTTGCCGCCGTCCAGGATGTCGCGAATCGTCTCGCCGCCCATGCCGCACAGGCTGATCGCGGTAATGCCGTCGTCGGGCTCGATGGCCGCAAGACCGTTGGCCTGGCGCACGCTGATGTGCGCTTGCAGGTCGTTATCGCGCACGGTGCGCTGGGCCGCGTGGAACGGCGTGCTCGCCAGCTCCCCCGCAACCGCCGAGCTGATCGCGCCACGACGCAACAAGGCTACCGGCAGGTACGCGTGGTCCGAGCCGATATCGGCCAGGCGCGCGCCCGACGGCACGTTCGCCGCCACGCGCTCCAGGCGCATGGATAAAGTGTGTTCGTTCAATTGAGGGTCCTATGGGCGCGTTCGAGCGTCTTACTCGCCGGAAAACCGGTCCCGGCTATTGGTCAAGTGCAGCACCATGGCTGCGCGGGCCGCGTCCGCGTCCTGACGCTTGATCGCGTTAAAAATCGCCTCATGCTCTAGGTGCGCCAACTGCCCCAGCTTCGCGAAGTCCGCGCCACCGCGCTCGGCGCCCTTGACCATGCTGCGCGGAATCATAGCGCTGCCCAGGTGCTGCATGATCTCGGTGAAGAAGGTATTGCCGGTGGCTTCGGCAATCAGCTGGTGGAAGCGTTTGTCTTCTTCCACACAACTGTCGTTGTTGGCCAGGGACGCCTGATAGTCATCCAGGGCCTGGCGCATATGGGCCAGTTGCGCATCGGAGCGTCGCCCCGCAGCCAACGCCACCGCCTGCACCTCCAGGCCCAGGCGCAGCTCCAGCATGTTGCGCACACTGGCCACCGTGTCCACATGCAGACGCAAGCCTTGCTGGGCGCGCGGCTCCAGCACAAAGGTGCCGATGCCGTGGCGCGTCTCCACCAGCCCGGACGCCTGCAGCTTGGAAATGGCTTCGCGCACCACCGTGCGGCTCACGCCGTGTTCGAGAACGATGGTGGATTCGGACGGCAGTTTTTCACCGGGTTTCAACTGCCCCAACAGGATGCGCTGGGTCAGATCATCGACCACGCCTTGAGCCAGGTTGGTGGAGCGTTTGCGTGGGGTGGCTGGGGGTTGGATGGGCATTGCGACGGGTCCACGGGGTTGGGCTGGGGAGAAGCTTAACATTCTGCCTGTTCGGCGTGACACGAATCCGAAACCCTCTAACTTGTATGACAACACTACACATCAAGACCTATTAGGGTCCTTTGAGAGAGACTACACTCCGGGCTTAACAACCGCTAAAAAACCCAATGAAAGCTGATAAATAACCAAAATACTCACTGAATGGCGGGCTTTATAAGAACAAATCCCGAGCAGTGCATTGCGACCCCAAGAAAACTACTTGTATGATGTCTATCAACAAAACGCACAAACCCGCATAAAAATAATCAGGGGGAGTCTTGAATTGTGAACAATTCAAACCACGCAGCTGTTGCTTCAGAACGCAGTCCGGTCCTCGCGCGCGCCGTGAGCAAAGTGAAGGGCCATGTGCTCCCACTGTTCGTGATCATGTTCATCCTCAACTACATCGACCGGGTCAATATCGGCTTCGTGCGAACGCACATGGAGCATGACCTAGGCATCGGCGCGGCCGCCTATGGCTTTGGCGCCGGGCTGTTTTTCATTGGTTATGCCCTCTTCGAAGTACCTTCCAATATGCTGCTGCAAAAGGTCGGCGCGCGTATCTGGCTGACCCGCATCATGTTCACTTGGGGCATCGTCGCCACGTTGATGGCGTTTATCCAGAACGAAACCCACTTCTACATTCTGCGTTTTCTGCTGGGAGTGGCCGAGGCTGGTTTCTTCCCAGGAGTGATCTACTACTTCACACGCTGGCTGCCGGGTGTGGAGCGCGGCAAAGCCATCGCGATTTTCCTCAGCGGCTCGGCGGTGGCCTCGCTGATCTCCGGCCCGCTGTCGGGTGCACTGCTGCAGATCGAAGGGTTTGGCCTGCACGGTTGGCAGTGGATGTTCGCCATCGAAGGCCTGGCCTCGGTGGCCATCGGGTTCTTCGTGTGGTTCTGGCTCGATTCCAAGCCCCACGACGCCAAATGGATGACCCGCGAAGAACAGGACGCACTGGTGGACGCCATCGACCAGGAACAGCGCGAGCGCGAGGCACTGACCAGCGTCAAGCCGACCCTCGGCCAACTGCTCAAAGACCGCCAGATTCTGTTGTTCTGCGCGCTGTACTTCTGCATCCAACTGACCATTTACGCCGCAACCTTCTGGCTGCCGAGCATCATCAAGAAGATGGGCGACCTCAGCGATGTGCAGGTGGGTTTCTTTAACTCGATCCCGTGGCTGATCTCGATCATCGCCATGTATGCCTTCGCCTCGCTGTCGGGCAAGTTCAAATTCCAGCAGGCCTGGGTCGCGGCGGCGCTGTTGATTGCGGCGGCGGGCATGTTCATGTCCACCACCGGCGGGCCGATCTTCGCCTTTGTGGCGATCTGCTTCGCGGCGATTGGTTTCAAGTCGGCGTCTTCGCTGTTCTGGCCGATCCCCCAGGGCTATCTGGATGTGCGCATCGCCGCGGCGGTGATCGCGCTGATCAACTCCATCGGCAACCTGGGCGGCTTTGTTGCGCCAACCACGTTTGGGTTCCTGGAGCAGACCACCGGCTCGATCCAAGGCGGCCTCTACGGCCTGGCCGGCACCTCGGTACTGGCCGCGATCCTGGTGTTCTTCGCCAAGACCTCGCCCTCGTCCACCTTGACCGCGCCCGGCAGCGTGCCCAGCGCCGCCCTCAGCAAACCTCTTTAAGCTCAACCAGGAACCTGCCATGACTACGCCAATCGTCACTCACTTTCAGGTCATCCCCGTGGCCGGCCACGACAGCATGCTGCTCAACCTCAGCGGCGCCCATGGGCCATTTTTTACGCGCAATATCGTGATTCTCAAGGACAGCAGCGGCCACACCGGCGTCGGCGAAGTACCCGGCGGCGAACGCATCCGCGAAACCCTGGAAGACGCGCGCAGCCTGGTGATCGGCCAACCCATCGGCCAGTACCAGCGCATCCTCAACCGCATGCGCAGCACTTTTGCCTCGCGGGATGCCGCCGGGCGTGGCCTGCAGACCTTTGACCTGCGCATCACCATCCACGCGGTGACCGCCATGGAAGCCGCCTTGCTCGACTTGCTGGGGCAGTTTCTCGAAGTGCCGGTGGCCGCACTGCTCGGCGAAGGCCAGCAGCGCGATGCGGTGAAAATGCTGGGCTATCTGTTCTACGTCGGCGACCGTACGGCCACCGACCTGGCCTATCGCAACGAGGCCGACAGCGATGATGCGTGGTTCCGCCTGCGCCATGAAACCGCCCTGACCGCCGAGGCGGTAGTGCGCCTGGCCGAGGCGGCCCAGGCCAAATATGGCTTCAATGACTTCAAGCTCAAGGGCGGCGTGCTAAGCGGCGATGCCGAAATCGAAGCGGTCACCGCACTGGCCGAACGCTTCCCCGAGGCACGCATCACCCTCGACCCCAACGGCGCCTGGTCGCTGAAAGAAGCCATCCGCCTGTGCCGCGACCAGCACCACGTACTGGCTTATGCCGAAGACCCCTGCGGTGCCGAAAACGGTTACTCAGGCCGCGAAGTCATGGCCGAATTCCGCCGCGCCACCGGGCTCAAGACCGCCACCAACATGATCGCCACCGACTGGCGCGAGGTGGGCCACGCGATCCAGCTGCAATCGGTGGATATCCCCCTGGCCGACCCGCACTTCTGGACGATGCAAGGCTCGGTGCGCGTGGCGCAGATGTGCCACGAGTGGGGCCTGACCTGGGGTTCGCACTCCAACAACCACTTCGATATTTCCCTGGCGATGTTCACCCAAGTGGCCGCCGCCGCACCGGGCGACATCACCGCTATCGACACCCACTGGATCTGGCAGGACGGCCAACGCCTGACCCGCGAGCCGCTGAAAATCGAAGGGGGTTATGTGAAGGTGCCGACCCGGCCCGGCCTGGGGGTAGACATCGACATGGACGCCGTGGCCCACGCCCATGAACTGTACAAAGGCATGGGCCTCGGCGCGCGGGATGACAGCGTGGCGATGCAGTTCCTGATTCCGGGGTGGCGGTTTGATAATAAGCAGCCTTGCCTGGTGCGCTGAAGCCTTCAGGTAAAGCGGATAAATGTGGAAGGGGCGGAGCGACGATTGGACTTGCTCCGATAGACACAGGTATCCACACAAGTCTTAAAGGCTGACGCATAACCCTGTGAGCGGGCTTGCTGTGGTGAACGGGCTTGCTGTGGTGAGCGGGCTCGCTGTGGTGAACGGGCTCGCTGTGGTGAGCAGGCTTGCCCTGCGCTGGGCTGCGAAGCGGCCCCAAACCCAGGCACCTCGGAGTGTCAGATGAAACCACATTGCCTGGAGTGGGGCCGCTTCGCAGCCCAACGCAGGGCAAGCCTGCTCACCACGGAATTCACGGCCTCTCCCCAGCGCTACTCACGCTTAGCTCCGCTTGGGCAATGTCCAATTCGGCCGAATGAAGTGGCAGGTATACCCGTTGGGTATCCGCTCCAGGTAATCCTGATGCTCCGGCTCCGCCTCCCAGAACTCCCTTGCAGGCTCTATCTGCGTAACCACAGGCCCCGGCCATAGCTGGGAAGCATCCACGTCAGCCGCGGTGTCTTCGGCAATCTCCCGTTGCTGCTCGCTCAGGTAGTAAATCGCCGAACGATAGCTTGGCCCCAGATCATTGCCCTGCCGATTCGGCGTGCTGGGGTCATGGATCTGGAAAAAGAACTCAAGGATCTGTCGGTAGGAAATCACCGCCGGGTCAAACACGATTTCAATCGCTTCGGCATGGTTGCCATGGTTGCGGTAGGTGGCATTCGGCACATCGCCGCCGGTGTAGCCGACGCGCGTGCGCAGCACGCCGGGGTAGCGTCGCAGCAGGTCCTGCATGCCCCAGAAGCAGCCGCCGGCGAGGATGGCGGTTTCGGTTGGGTTGGTCATGGTGTGTCCTTGCGCTTGGTGGATATGGGGATAGTTATGGGGTGATATCGGGGCAATACCAAGCTGGATCGCGGAAAAACGACCGCTGGGCCACCAATCGCCAGCCGTATCTCCCTGGGCCGCGTTGGTCTGCAGGATGATATAGGCGCTGCGGTTGCAGCGATCTTGTCCGATGACATGGCCTGGGCTAATGGGACGACGTTTGATATCTCGGGCGGGCAACTGTTGTAGCTTGGTTGTACGGGATCATTTTTGATCCCATCGGGGCAGAGGTATCTACACCTCCTGGGTGAAAACATCACCTGAGAGATGAGGTTCCTGTGATGAGCAGACTTGCTGTGCTCACCACAGATTTATTTTTCAGTCTTTGAGACTGATGTAGATACCTGGGCCTTTCGCGGTGAAGCCTGCGATGCGAGCCCGATTGGGCCCTTTCACCGGTAGTCGTTTCGGGCCAGACTCATGCGTATTCATAGCCGCAGTGGTAGCCACCATGATTTCCCATGTTTGTTTAGGCGTAGGTGATTTTGATCGGGCCTTTGCTTTCTACTCAAAAATAATGGCCGACTTAGACCTCACTTTAAAATTCTGCGAAGCGAGTAAGCCGTGGGCCGGTTGGGTCTCAAAAACCTCATCTCGCCCCCTTTTCGTCATAGGAAAGCCATTTGACGGCAACGCATGCGAGCCCGGCAATGGAAATATGGTGGCGCTACTTGCACCCAATCGGGAGGCGGTAAGAAGAAGCCACGCAACCGCACTGGCCTTAGGCGGAACGTGTGAGGGCGCGCCTGGATTAAGGCCTCACTACCATCCCGACTATTACGGCGCGTACTTTCGAGACCCTGACGGTAACAAGCTTTGTGTCTGCTGCCACAGCCCAGCATAAGATTAGTCGGCGTTTATAAAGAGAGCTGCCAACGCTCAAGCAAAGTCGAGGGCATCAACCCAATAGCTCGTGGACTTTACGTAGCCGAAAGACTTTAAAACGGCCCACGGGTTTTCTCATAGCCTTGACCTAGAGCTGCCGCCGTATGCATCCCCACCTACGACCCGCGTCCATCCGTCGCATCCCCCCACCCTCCCCCTCCAGCCCCCATCCAACCTGCCGATAACCCTACTAACCACATGCCTTACCCCGCTTCCCCACCCGACCGAGCCCACCCCATGAATCCACTCGCCCTTATAAAAAAATCCCGGCCCGCTCGCCAAGGCACCACCACCCTCACCTGTACCGCCAGCGACCTGGACGCCGCTTTAGCCGCCCAGCGCCTCACGCCGACGTTGATCACGGGCTTCATCTCGCCGCACTTGGACATCGACGCCATCGCCGCCAAGCTCAAGCGCCGTTTCCCGCAATCCACCATCAGTCTGTGCACCACCTCCGGCGAGTTGTGCAACGCACCCAATGCTCTCTACTGCAGCACCGGCGAGCGCTGGGATCGGATGGTGTTGCAGTTGTTCGATGCCAGTGTGATCGCCTCGGCCGAGGTGGTGATGGTGCCGTTGGAGTGCGAGGACATCCGCAGCGGTGGCAAGCGCCTCAAAATGCAGGAGCGGATTGCCAAGTTGGTGGCCAATATCAAGCGGGTGCAGGTGAATACACCAATCGATCATCGCGATACCTTGGCGTACGTGGTGTTCGACGGGCTGTCGGCGTCGGAGTCGTTTTTTATGGAGGCGCTGTACGAGTCGGGGCGGTTCCCGTGTTTGTTTGTAGGGGGATCAGCCGGGGGTAAGTCGGATTTCCAGAAGACGCTGATTCATGACGGCCAGCGCAGTTATCAAAACCACGCGCAAATCGTGTTCGTGAAAACCGCGGCGGATGTGCGTTTTGGCGTGTTCAAAAGTCAGAATTTCAAGCCTGCCGACCTGACCTTCAGTGTGCTGACCGCTTCGGTGGAAGACCGCACTATTGACCAGGTCATCGACAGCAGCGGCAACATCAAGAGCATGGTGCAGGCGCTGTGCGATGCCTTCAACTGCTCGCCCCAGGCGCTGGAGCCGAAGCTGGCGGATTATTCGTTTGCTATCCGCGTGGGCAGTGAATTGTTTGTGCGCTCCATCGCACGCATCGACTATGAACAGCAGATTGTGCAGCTGTTTTGCGACGTGGCGCCGGGCGAAGAGTTGGTGATGGTGCGGCGTACGCCGTTGCGGGAGGCGACGCGCCGTGACTACGAGCAGTTCTTGCGCGGCAAGGGTGGCCAGCCAGTGGCGGGCATCTTGAATGACTGCATCTTGCGGCGGCTGAACAATGGCGCCGAGCTGGGCAGCATGGCCGGCACGTTCGGCGATGTACCGCTGGCGGGGTTCTCCACCTTTGGGGAAATCCTGGGTTTGAACCTCAACCAGACACTGACTGCGATTTTCTTTTTCCGAGTGGGCAAAGGCGCGAGTTTCACCGACGAGTATGTGGACAATTTCATCGCCCATTACGGCGAATTCAAGGCGTTTTTCCTACGTCGCCAGGTGAAGAAACTGGCCGGTTTGAACCATGTGGTGGTCAAGCAGATTGCCGCGTTCAAAAACAACAACTTCGCCAACACCCTCAATACCCGGGGGCTGGACAGCAATATCCTGCCGGTATTCGAAGGGCTGGCGGACTTGGGCATGGTGTTGGCCCAGGCTGAGCGTCAGCAGGAAGACATCGCTGCGCAGCTCAAGCATTACTCGGGTGAGTTGCACGCGTCGATGGATGAACTGGTGGGGACCATCGGCCAGCAGAACACCGTGTCCGCCCAGGCCGGGGCCACGGTAGAGGGGCTGTCCAGCCAGGCGGACGTGGCGGTGGAAGGTGCGCGTACGCTGGCGGGGTCGAGTTTGCGTATTCAGTCGATCGTGCAGGTGATCCAACAGATCGCCGGGCAAACCAACCTGCTGGCGCTCAACGCAGCCATTGAAGCGGCACGCGCCGGTGACTTGGGCCGTGGCTTTGCCGTAGTGGCGGACGAAGTACGCAAACTGGCGGAAATCACCCGTAAGAATGCGGCGGAAATCGGCGTGGATATTGACCTGCTGTCCAGTGAGATCCAGCGCGTTGCCCAGCAGATCGAGGACCAATCCACCGGGGTCGGCGCACTGCGCGAAATGCTCGACGCTCTGGAGGCGTCCAGCCGCGCCACCGAGGGCACGGCGCAGCGGACCAAGACAATTGCCGATACGTTGACGGGGCTTACACATGCGTAGGCATCCGTCGGGTCGCCAGGGCTGCACGCTGATCCGCCATTAGCCGCCGCACCTGGCTGATAGGCCACTTCAAGGTTTGTACTGTTTGATCAGATTGAACAATTGACGGGTCCAGACCCAACGCGCGCTGGGCCTTTCGCGGTTGTCCGAAAGCGCATCAAGTAGGGTGCGCTCACGCGCTAAGCCTGAGACAAGGCCCGGCTCTGAGCGCTGCGGACCTGGAACGTCAGAAGGTTCGACTGGCTTGATCAACGAGCCGGTAGCCGGGTCTATCGTATACCCCGCTGCCTTGCCTTTTTCGGTGAGGGTCCAGACGCCGTTTACGTTATCAGCGAGCGCCTCGGAGGGCGGGCGCCTTATGGATTCGTCGGTGGTAACGACGATGTTGTCTTCGACAGGGATCACTTTAAAGGTGGTGAACTCATCGCCGAGCCCAGCTTGCTTGCCACCTTCGTCCGAAAACCTATTCACCATTTTTTCCAGGAACGGCAGGCCGCCAATATTGGAAAGCGCCCCGTAATCCGGATTGAGGATATGTCGCAAATAGCCCTGATCAAGTCGGGTACTGGTGATGGCCGTGCCGTTCAGAATTCGTGAGGCCGTTGCCGCGTCTTCTTGCTTAAAGTTGAACGTTACGCGATACCCCTGTGCATCGTAGCCGTTATTGGAACTCAACTGCTGGCGCCCGTCGCTTGCACGACGATAGCTGCCGAGTGAATGAGCCAATTGATCCACATAGCCCAGACTGGCACCCTCCTCCTGTGCGTAAGCGAACATATCCGCGATCAGTGCACGATCATCGTGACGTAAAAATTCAAAAACGTTCTGGCCTGCATTTTCGTAGGTCGCAGGCGGCAGGGCGACCGGCGGCTCGTGGCTACCGAACAAGCGCGCAATCATCAAGTCACGGCCAGCTACTGACCTTGAGCTGGGTGCTGCGGGGGACACCGCAGACTGCATCTGCAACCAAGCTGCACGTCGCTCATTCATGGTGAAAGTGCCGTCGTCGTCGTGGGCGATCAAGCTCAGGTGGTCGCGGGCGAGGTCTTTGAACGGGTTGATGTCAGTACCGTTGACGAAGCCAGTGGCCTGCCGAGCACGCGCCAGGAGGTCCGGGTCATCGGTATCGGGGGTCTGTGCGTCGTGCCGCACTTTGTTGGCGAAGTAGTTGCCATCTGTAATTGGGTCGACCAGATTGGAGCCTTGCTGAACGATACGGTTTTCAGCGTGCGTTGCGGCGTCACTTAACTGGCGCGCAAGGGTCGAAACGGTCTCGGTAGCTGGGTGACTATTGGTTGAAACACGCACACTTGCACGCTCATGGGCAGGCATAGCAGCGTAGTCGTTAGCCGCACTGACGGAAGTGCTTGTCAAATGACGGTAAGACGAGGACGCATCAGGATTGAGATTGACCATGAACATCGCTCCTTTCTTAAGGAAGCAGCCATAGTGCTGCATGAGTCCCGGCTCAATAACTTAAAGTTCGCCCTAACATTGCAAGTTTTTTAAACCAAATAAAGGCATCAACTTCCTAAAAACACGAAGTCTCCATCTGTAAGACATTCAAGAAGGAAGCCGCCAGCAACTTCCTAGTCCTGCCTCTCTACTATAAAAACCGCCTGTTTTAAGCCATCTGGCGACCGTCACTTCAAACGCGGAATTTCAAAAAACCAGTGATCGACTTGCTGCCATATCCCGAAGGTTTACCCATGTGCTGATCAAAAATAGCCCGCACCATGGCGCTGGAGTCATGATGCCGTGCATGATGCCTCGCTCACCTCAAGGACGATAAAAAGTGAAAATCAGCCTCGCCGCTTTGCTGCTGACTTGCCTTGCCGGACCTGTGCTTGCAGTTGATATCCCTATCGGATTTCAGACCGCCACCCTCCCCGATGCGCAAAACAATCGCCCATTGCAACTGACCGTCTGGTATCCCGCCGCTACCACTGCGGCCCCCGAACCGATCGCCGACGATACGGTGTTCGTCGGCGCTCTCGCGGTGCCGAACGCGCCGGTGGTGGCAGGGGAGCATCCACTGGTGGTGCTCTCCCACGGTTATGGCGGCAATTGGCGCAATCAGGTGTGGTTGGCCAGCGCATTGGCACGGCGGGGTTATATCGTGGCGGCGGTCAATCATCCAGGCACTACCAGCAAAGACCGCAGCCCCGCCGCCGCTGCGCAGTTATGGCAAAGGCCCAGGGATTTGAGCCGGGCGATCGATGGGGTGCTGGCCGAGCCGGGCCAGTTCGGTGTGGTCGCCAAAGGCCAGATTGCCGCCATGGGCCATTCCCTGGGCGGCTGGACTGTGCTGGAAATGGCCGGCGCGCGGTTCGATCCCGACCGGTTTGCCCGAGACTGCACCGTTCACCCTAAGCTCGGCGGCTGCCTCGGTTACCGGCAAATGAACCCCGCCGGTACGCTAGAGGGTAAAGAGCGCTTGGCTGCGGATTTAAGCGACCAGCGCGTCACCGCCATTGTGTCCTTGGACCTGGGCCTGTCGCGCGGCTTCACCGATGCCAGCCTGGCGACATTGCCAGTGCCGGTGCTGGTGATTGCGGGAGGCGTGCCGTCCGAGGACATGGACCCGCAGTTGGAGTCCGCCAATATGGTCAAGCGCCTGCCAAAAGCCACGACTCAATATATGGAGATCGCCGACGCCACCCACTTCAGCTTTATGTCGATCTGCAAACCAGGCGCCGTGGCGTTGATTGAAGCGGATTCGCCGGGCGATGGGATGATCTGCCAGGACGGCAACGGGGCGAGGCCACGGTCAGTGGTCCAGCAGCAGGTGGTCGACCTGATCGATGCATTCCTGCAGCGTTCATTTCACAACTGATACTTGGGCCTGGGGGATGTTCCTCCTTATGAAACACCCGGACGATACAGCCAAAGCGCGATCTACGCCTGGATTGCGCCTAGGCCCCACGGTGCAGCTTGCTTAGCTGGTATGATCCGCGCGTTGACAGCCCCGGTAAAAACCCATGAATCGCCAGAAAAAACTCCAGCAACTGTTCAAGGCCAAGGCCAAGAAAGCCAGCGCCAAATTGGCGCCCAAATCCAAGGATCGCTACATCAGCAAGGCCGAGCGGGAAAGGCTGGCGGCTGAAGCTGCCGAGGCGCCCAGCCCGTCCCCCGAAGCCTGACTCAGCAGCCGCTCAACGCCACTTGCGGCCGCTCACCGGCAAAGAAAAACGGCCGCAGGCGCACACCCACGCTGTTGCCGATAAACGCTGCCACCAACCACATCCAGCCATGCAGACTGCCGGACGCGATGCCGCTGAAATACGCGCCGATGTTGCAGCCGTAGGCCAGGCGCGAGCCGTAGCCCAGCAGCAACCCGCCGATCACCGCCGCGATCAACGAACGGGCTGGGATCTTCAGGCTCGGTGCGAAACGTCCGGCCAGGCCGGCGGCCAGCAACGCACCGAGGACGATGCCGATGTCCATCACACTGGTGATGTCTTCCCACACCGGCGCGGCCAGGGCCTTGGCATTACCCGGCATCTGCCAGAATGCCCAGGCGCTGACGTCCACGCCCACACCGCTCGCCACCTTGGCGCCCCACAGTGCGAACGCCGAAGTAATGCCCCACGGCCGCCCGGCCAACGCCAGGGTCGCGTAGTTCAGCAATGCCAGGCCAACGGCGCCCCACACCAGCGGCCACGGCCCGCGCAGAAAGCGGCGCACACCTGAATGCGGGCTTTTCACCCCCTCTTCAAGCTGACCGTGGCGGCGCTTTTCCAGGCGCACCGTGACGGCTGCGATCAACGCAAACACCGCAAGGCTCAGGATCAAGGCCGGCACCACGCCGAAACTTTTGACGATGGACACCGCCGGGAACGCCGGCAGCGCAAACCACCAATCCACGTGGTGAGTAGCGATCAGCGAGCCGCAGATAAAGAACAACAGGGTCACCAGCATGCGCGCATTACCGCCGCCCACGGTGAACAACGTGCCCGAGGCACATCCGCCGCCCAACTGCATGCCGATACCGAAGATGAACGCACCGAACACCACCGACACTCCAGCCGGCGCTACCAGCCCGACAACCGGCTGACCCAGCAACGTGCCCGCCCCCAGCGCCGGGAAGAACAACAGCACCGCCAACGCCAGCATCACCATCTGCGCCCGCAGGCCGGCGCCACGACGATCATTGATAAAAACCCGCCAGGCCGAGGTGAAACCAAAGGCGGCGTGGTACAGCGTCAGGCCCAGGGCCGCGCCGACCATCAGCAATAGCATCTGGCGCGAGCCGACAACGTTGTGCAGGAACAGCGCGCCCAGCACCAGCAGGGCAAAGGCCACCAGTGGCGCGACGGGTGCGCGCGCGGGGGTCAGGGGAATTGAGGCGTTCATGGGTCTCTCGCGGGTTGAAATAAATGAGGGGCAAGGGCGACAGTATAGATAAGCCCGAAGCCGTCTGGTGTCAGCCGCGGCCGATCGAACCCGACACCGGCAGATTCCCCAATAGTTTCAGCCCGGTGCTCTTCACAAAAGTGGGGTAATCCATCGGCCGCTGAATCCTTGTTTCAGCATTCGGCAGCACATAAGCCCACGCCCGTTGGGACGATGCGTCGTACACCAGCTTGAACAGCCGCGTCGGCACCCACACCCGGTTAGCACCGATGGTGCCGTGCCCCCCATCGAACAGCGGCCCAGTGAATACATACACATCGCCGCCGGCGCGAAGGGTGAACTTGCGCACGTCCGCCTCGACCTTGCTCCAGATCTTGCGGTTGTTGGTAGGGTCTTGCGGCACCATGTTCGACAACGCAAATGACTGGGCCATGGCCTTGGCATCGGGTGCGTCGGCGGCCGGGGATTGGTGGCCGCGGTCCATCGCCGGCTGCACGCCACGGTAGTCGCTCAACTCCGCGCGCGCGCCCTTAGGAATGCGCGGGTCCGCATAGAAATGGTTGGTTCGTTCTTCGCCTTTGGCGTCCTTGAGCTGGCGGGCGTTGAGGCGCTCGACCACCACCAGCGGTGTCTTGCTGGTTTGCGAATACAGCACCGCAAAATGGTCGGAGCACAGCGCCAGGGGTTTCAGGCTGGCGGGGACGGTCGCGGTTTTGATCGGTGTTGCGCCGGGGAATACATCGGCGCAGGTGTCGAACGACAACTGCCGTTCCTGGGTGGAATAAAGGTCTATCGCGCCACGGGCATGTGCCCCGGCCGAAAACAAAACAAAGGCCGATAGCCCAACTGCAATTTTGCGTAGGTACATGGATTGAATCTTCGACAGAGAGCGACGCGGCAGGCTCCGCGTACGGAGCCAAGTGAATGATATTTCGAGGATTATGGACTAACAGATGTCAGATTAGTGCCCGAGCGACGTAGGTTTTCCCGCACCCCGCGCGCCCGGCCTGAAGCCGTGGGCGCTGGCCGCCCAGGCAATGGCAAACGCCACGCCGACCAACAGCAGCATCGCCCACGCAAATGCGGCCACGCCCCATGTGTCCAACAGCACGCCACCCACCACACCGCTGCCCGCAATCGCGCTGTTCCATGCCACCACGTTCAGCGACAACGCCACATCCGCGCCATCACCCGCCGCGTCCGCCAGGGCGGTTTGCAACAAGGTCGCAGCGCCGCCGAAACTCAGGCCCCATACCGCCACGCCGAGGTAGATCACTTGCGGCACGTTCCCCAGTAAGCCCAATAGCACGCTCACCGCCGCAAACGCCGCCAAGCTCACCAGCACAGTGTTGCGTAACAACGGTTCGACCAGTCTGGCCGTGCCCCAAATCCCCGCCAACGCAGCGATGCCGAAGACCAGCAACACCAGATCCACCCGCTCGGCCAAGCCCGCCGGTGCCACGAATGGGGCAATGTAGGTGTAGAGGATGTTATGGGCCAGCATCCAACTGATTACCACCGCCAGCACCGGGCGCACGCCCGGCGTGGTCAGCACCTTGCGCAATGACAAGCGCTGATGCGCGGGCTGTGGCGCAAAGTCCGGGACCTTCACCAGCACCCAGCCGATCAGCACCAGGCTCACGCCCGACATCAGGCCGAAGGTGGTGCGCCAGCCCAGCAGGCCACCGAGCCAAGTGCCCAGCGGCACACCCAACGACAGCGCAATCGGCGTACCGACCATGGCCAACGCCAGCGCCCTACCCTGTTGCTGCGGCGCGACCATCCGGCGGGCATAACCGGCGAGCAAGCTCCAGGCCAACCCTGCCGCCACCCCGGCGAAGAAGCGCGCCACCAGCGTAACCCCATAGTGGGAGGACAACGCGGTGATGGAGTTGAACAGCAGGAAACCGGCGATGGTCAGCAGCAATACGTTGCGTCGGCGCCAGCCACGAGTGGCGATGGTCATGGGGATCACCGCCAGTACTGAACCCAGCGCATACGCGGTGACCATCTGCCCGGCCATTGACGGCGAAATCGCCAGGCCGTCACTGATCAACGGCAACAGGCCGGCGGGCAGGGTTTCGGTGACGATGCAGATGAAGCCGGTCATCGCCAGGGCGAGCAAGGCGCCGACGGGCAAGCGGTCGGACGAATGCGATAACGTCAGTGAGGGGGGCACGGGAAACTCCTGGGCAAATTGATTTAAATACTGATCGATACAAATGTTGCAGGCGGGCGCAGCGCGTTGTCAACGACTTATGTATCGACTAGTATCTATTTCGTTTTCCGAAGGAGACCTCACATGGCACAGATGGGCCGCCCGCGTAATTTTGATCGCGAACAGGCTGTGGAACAGGCGTTGCATCTGTTCTGGCAGCACGGCTATGACGCCACGTCCCTTGCCCAGCTCAAAGCGGGTTTGGGCGGTGGCATTTCCGCACCGAGTTTTTACGCCGCTTTCGGCTCCAAAGAAGCGCTGTTCGAGGAGTGCGTGCAGCGCTACCTGTCCACCTACGCCCAAGTCACCGAATGTTTGTGGGACGAATCCCTACCGCCGCGCCAAGCCATCGAAACCGCGCTGCGCCAATCGGTGCGTATGCAATGCGAAGACGGTCACCCCAAGGGCTGCATGGTTGCACTTGGCGTGATGAGTGCGCCCAGTCCGGAAAACGCGCGGGTAGCGAATGCGCTGACCCAATCGCGACTGCGTACGCGGGCGGGGATTGTGGCGTGTGTGGAGCGGGCCGTGCGTGAAGGTCAGTTGCCTGAAACAACCGAAGCTGCGGTGATGGCTACCGTGTTTGACAGCTTTTTGCAGGGAGTGTCGATCCTGGCGCGGGATAACGTGCCCCATGCAATCCTTGATGCCGCGATCAGCCAACTGTTGGTGACATGGGACGCTGCGGCGTCTTCCGTGCCGGCCGCTGAGCCTGAATTAGGTGGCGCAAAATAAAGGCGCTCCGAAGAGCGCCTTTATTCATTGCTGTATTACTGCTCGCTGATCGACTTCACTTCAGCCTTGTTCGCGCCGCCAATCGCAATGCGTTTAGGCTTGGCTTCCTCCGGCACCACTCTGAGCAGATCGATGCTCAGCAGGCCATTGGAGAGCTGCGCGCCCTGCACTTCAATGTGGTCGACCAGGCGGAACGACAAGCGGAACGCGCGCTGGGCGATACCTTGATGCAGGTAGGTGATGTTTTCGTCGTGTTCGCGTTTGCCGCCGGCGACGGTCAACACGCCTTTTTCCACCTGGATATCCAGGTCGTCTTCCACCAGGCCGGCAGCGGCGATCACGATGCGGTAGTGATCATCACCGTGCTTCTCGACGTTATGGGGTGGGTACGTGGTACCGGCCTCGCTGCGAAGCGCCGATTCGAAAAGGTCGTTGAAACGGTCAAAGCCAACGGAGTGGCGGAACAGTGGGGCCAACGAGAGAGTAGTAGCCATTGCAAAATCTCCTGAGTTTTCTCCAAGTGATTTGATACGCGACCCGTATTCGGCATCGCGTAAAACCTAAGTAGGTTCAGGGGAAAAAATTTCAAGCGACGACCCAAAAAAAATTTTCCTGCCGACAAACGGCTGTTTGGCCCCTCGGAATGAGATATCAGAACAGGTCTATTCCGCAGTCTCGGCCACGCCCTGATCCTCCCCCAGAAACCCGCCGCTCTGGTGATGCCATAACCGCGCATAGGTGCCGTTCTTCTCTAGCAACTCGGCGTGGCTACCTTGCTCGATGATGCGACCGTTATCCATGACGATCAGTCGATCCATGGCGGCGATTGTGGACAGTCGATGGGCGATGGCAATGACGGTCTTGCCCTTCATCATTTCATCCAGGCTTTCCTGGATGGCGACTTCGACTTCCGAATCCAGCGCGCTGGTAGCCTCGTCAAGCAGCAGGATCGGAGCGTTCTTGAGCATCACGCGGGCGATGGCGACCCGTTGGCGCTGGCCGCCGGATAACTTGATGCCCCGCTCACCCACCAACGTGTCGTAACCGCAGTGGCCTTGTTTATCGCTCAGTTGGCTGATGAAGCCGTCAGCCTGGGCACTCGCGGCGGCACTGCGGATTTGCTCATCGGTTGCATCGGGGCGCCCGTAAGCGATGTTGTCGCGAATCGAGCGGTGCAGCAGGGATGTGTCCTGGGTAACCATGCCGATGGCGCTGCGCAGACTGTCCTGAGTGACGTGGGCGATATTCTGCCCATCGATGCAGATCTGCCCTTTGTCCACGTCATAGAAGCGCAACAACAGATTGATGAGCGTGGATTTACCGGCACCGGAGCGTCCCACCAGGCCGATTTTTTCACCTGGGCGGATGCTCAAGCTCAGGCCGTCGAGAACCTGGCGTTCGCCGTTGTAATTGAAGCTCACGTTGTTAAACGTCACCGCGCCGCCGTGGGTGACCAGCGTGGCGGCATCCGGCGCGTCCTGCACCTTGGGCCCGCGGGTCAAGGTTTGCATACCGTCCTGCACGGTGCCGATGTTCTCGAACAGCGAGGTCATCTGCCACATGATCCAATGCGACATACCATTGACGCGCAACGCCATGGCGGTGATGGCCGCCACCGCGCCGGTGCCCACAGCCCCTTGGTGCCACAGCCACAAGGCATAACCGCCCGCGCCCATGATCAACGCAACCACCAGTGCCTGATTGACGATCTCGAACTGGCTGACCAGGCGCATCTGGCGAAAACCGGTCTGCTTGAAGTCCTCCATCGCCGCGCGCGCGAAATGCGCTTCACGCTTGGAATGGGAGAACAGCTTGACCGTGGTGATATTGGTGTAGGCGTCCGAAATACGCCCGGTCATGGACGAGCGCGCATTCGCCTGCTCCTGCCCGACTTTGCCCAGGCGCGGCACGAAGTACCCCATGGCCAGGCCGAACAACGCCAACCAGGCAATGAAAGGCAGCATCAGCTTCGGGTCGAAGCCGCCGGCCAGTGTGATAAGCGCGATGAAGTACACACCGATTCCGGGGGCCATCTCGATCAGGGTGAACAGCACCTCGCGCACCGACAGCGCCGTCTGCATGACCTTGGTGGTGACACGGCCGGAGAACTCGTCGGAGAAGAACGACAGGCTTTGTCGCAGCATCAGCCGATGGAAATCCCAACGCAGCCGCAACGGCAGGTTGATCGCCAATACCTGGTGCTGCACCAGCGTGCGCAGCGCTACCAGCCCAATGCTGGTCACCAGCACGATACCGATCCCCCACAGCACCCGGCTTTCCTGCCCGCCTGCATCGCCGCCGGCTTGCCAGGTCGACAGCAGGTCCACCACCTGTCCGAGAAAAGCAAACAACCAGGCTTCGTAGATCGACACACCGGCACTGAGCAGCGCGAGCGCAACGATATAACCCCGGGCACCACGGGTGCAGGCCCACAAAAATCGCGCCAGGCCCTCGGGGGGTGGAGGCGCCTCGTCGGGCGGGAAAGGGTCGAGGCGTTGTTCGAATGCACGAAGCATAGGGTTCTCCAGAACGATCTAGTGCGGGGATTCTGGCATTTAAAGCTTGGCTTGAGGGCGTATCGGGATAGAACCCTGCTCTGCAAGCAGGGTCTGCTCTTGAATCAGATCTCAGGAATACGTCGAATGTCAGCGCAAAACAGTCTTGTCATGCTCGCTCGAGGAGGCTACGCCGCTCGGGGAGTGCTGTATCTGATCATCGGTATCTTCGCGCTGCTGGCAGCACAGGACTCGACAAAACCGAAGGATAGCCACAAAAGTCTGGAGGCATTGCTCAGCCAACCATTCGGCTATTTTTTAATTGGGGTTGTGGTGGCGGGCCTGCTCTCATTTGCCTCTTGGCGCATGCTGCAGGCTACCCGTGATGTCGATCATCATGGCAAAGAACTCAAGGGTTTGGTGATTCGAACCGGCCTGTTTGCCGGGGGCATCGTTAATGGCGCACTGGCGTTTTTTGCATTGGGCCTGCTTATCAGCGGCATTAAAAGCTCGGGTAATTCCGGGGGGCAGGCCAAAGACTGGCTGTCCCATCTATTGTCCTGGGAACATTCGAACATGTTGGTTTACCTGATCGCCCTCATTCCGCTTGGGGTCGGTATTGCTCACATCATCAAGGGATGGAAGGCATCGTTCGAAAAATATTTTGAGGCCGATGAAGATGTCATGCGCTACGTGCGCCCCGTATCGCGATTCGGATTGATCGCCCGCGGCGTGGTGTTTTTAGAGATTGCAGTGTTATTGGCCATCAGCGGTTCCACTTATCAAGCCATGGACCCACCCGGTATGAAGGAGGCGCTGGACTGAACTGGCCTAATGATTTTGGACACTTCAATCGGGCGCTATGATGGCGCCCAAATCTGAGGTGTTTGGATATGCGTAAATCTTATTCGAGTGAGTTCAAGCTCAAGGCTGCCAGCATGGTGCTGGACGAAGGCCAGCCGGTTACCGAGGTGTGTGCCAGTTTGGATATAGGCCCTACCGCCTTGCGTCGTTGGGTTGATCAGGTACGCAAAGAGCGTTTGGGCTCGACGCCGGTAGGCGCCAAGGCGATTACCGCCGACCAGCGAGAAATTCAGAGGCTCAAAGCCCTGCTCAGGGAGAAAGACCTGGACATCGAAATCCTAAAAAAGGCCAGTGCTCTCCTGCTTTTGGACGCCAAAGATCATTCACGCTGATCGATGAGCTGGACGAGCAGTACGGCGTTAATCGGTGTTGCCGGGCGTTCGGCGTCAACCGCAGCAGCTTTTACGCTTGGCGTCAGCGCCAAGGTAAGGCTAACCCTCAGCGAGAGCAGCTTAAAGCCGCGCTGGTCAAGCATCACAAGGCATCGCGAGCTTCTGCGGGAGCGAGGACTTTGGCGAAGGAGCTGCAAGAGAAAGGGCATCGCATCGGCCGGTACTTGGCTCGCAGTTTGATGCGCGAAGCGGGGATCGCCAGCCGCCAGCGCCGACGCCATAAGTACAAATCGTCCGGCGTAGAAGCTTTGGTGGCACCGCACGTGCTCAAGCGTGAGTTTGATGTCACGGCGGTCAATCAGGTGTGGTGTGGCGACGTGACGTACATCAAGGTCGGCAAGCGGTGGCTGTATTTCGCTGCGATTCTGGATTTGTTCGCCCGTCGGATCGTGGGCTGGTCGTTTTCGATGATTTCCGATGCCACGCTGACCTGCGAGGCTTTGCGGATGGCGGTTGAGCTCAGAGGTCGTCCTAAAGAGGTGCTGTTTCATTCAGACCAAGGCTGTCAGTACACCAGTCATAAGTTCAGGAATGAGCTGCTGGCGCATGGCCTGCGGCAAAGCATGAGCCGTAAAGGTGAATGCTGGGATAACGCTCCGATGGAGCGTTTCTTTGGAAGTTTGAAATCAGAGTGGGTGCCCGAGACGGGTTACGCATCAGAACATGAGGCCCGAGCAGACGTGCAGCGTTATGTCTCGCGCTACAACATCACCAGGCCCCACAGTTACAACGATTACCGGTCGCCGGTCGTCAGGGAGAGACTGGCGGCATGAACCTTAAATGGTGTCCAAGAATACTTGACCAGTTCAGACGCCCTCCAGAACCTACCCGCTGGGTGGTTGCTTTTGATGGTAATGGCCTTGGGGCTGATCGCTTTCTCGGCTTACAGTTTTTCTGAAGCCTTCTGGCGCAAGATCAATATGGATGTGCCGGGGGTGGCAAGAACGTAGCAGGCCACGGCCGTTTGTGGCGGTTTTAGAGTCGCGCTTATGCTGTGCGCTCGAATCACCCAGAAAAATCCAAGGCAAAAAAAAGCCTGCATCGCTGCAGGCTTTTCCCTATCTGGCTCCACGACCTGGACTCGAACCAGGGACCCAATGATTAACAGTCATTTGCTCTACCAACTGAGCTATCGCGGAATGCGCCGTATGTTACTGATTGAAAAGGAGAAGTCAAGCATTGCCTGGCAAACGTGAGGATTAATTCCCCGGCCCGCCCGTCAGCGGCTGTTCTGCGGCCAGGTCCAACCAGGCGCGGGCGGCAGGTGGCAAGTGGGCGTTGGCGCGCCAGGCCAGGGCGATGTGCCAATCGGTATGGGGCTCGTCCAACGCGACCAAGGCAATTCCGGCGTGTTGATGCTTGTGCGCCAACATTCGCGGCAGGAAGGCGACGCCCAGGCCAGCCGCGACCAGGTCGACAATAAAATCGATCTGCCCGCTGCGTGCCGTCACGCGGGGGGTTACGCCTTTGCGCTCGCAGGCCGCGAGGATCTTGGCGTTCAGGGCGAAACCGGCTTCGAACAGGATGAAGGGCGAGTCTGCCAGGTCGGTGAAGTCGATACACTCACGCCCTGCCAGGGGATGGTTCATGGGCAGCACGGCGATCAGCGGCTCATTGCGCACCGGTTGATAGTCGAAGCCCTCGTCAATCGGTAACAACAGTGCCGCCAGGTCGACCTCTCCTTCTTCCAGGCATTCGCGCAGGCGCTTGCTGCCGTATTCGGTCAGCTCAATATCAATGTCCGGGTAGCGGCTGCGGTAGGTGGCGAACATGGTCGCAAACAGCACGCCGCAGCCTACCGGTGGCAAGCCGATGCGCAACATACCGCGCTTGAGACCGCGCAGGTCGTTGATTTCGCCGAGCAGGTCGCTGTGTTCGGCCAGCAATACCTGGGCGCGACGGTAGGCAATTTCGCCGGCGGCGGTCAGTTGGTTACGATGCCCAAGGCGGTTGAGCAGCGGCATGCCCAGTTCCTCTTCGAGGGTTTTGACCGCCTTGCTCACGGTGGACTGTGTCAGAGACACCACCTCAGCTGCCTGAGAAAAACCGCCCTGGCGCACCACCTCGACAAAGGCGCGCAGTGTTCGCAGATTCATCGGTATTCCTTTGGCGACTGGAAGCCAGTGATAAAAGTTGTTTTTATCATGACAGAAGTTCGCTTAAGGTGGAGCCACCTTGCCCTGTGGATTGACCGTTGATGATCATTTCGTCCGCCTCCGACTACCGCGCCGCCGCCCAACGCAAACTGCCGCGTTTTCTGTTCGACTATATCGACGGCGGTGCCTACGCCGAGCACACGCTGCGGGCCAACAGCGCGGACCTGGCCGACATCAGCCTGCGCCAGCGCATCCTGCGCAATGTGGATAACCTCAGCCTCAACACCACCGTGCTCGGCCAGAAGCTGGCGATGCCGGTCATTCTGAGCCCGGTAGGGTTGACCGGCATGTACGCGCGCCGTGGCGAAGTACAGGCAGCCAAGGCCGCCGCCAACAAGGGCATTGCGTTCTGCCTGTCGACGGTGTCGGTGTGCTCCATTGAGGAAGTGGCATCGCAAAGTCCGCAGGCCATCTGGTTCCAACTTTATGTACTCAAGGACCGCGGTTTCATGCGCAACGCGCTGGAACGCGCGCAGGCAGCCGGGGTGACGACGTTGGTGTTCACCGTGGATATGCCCACGCCGGGGGCGCGCTATCGCGATGCTCACTCGGGCATGTCCGGGCCGTACGCGGCCTCGCGGCGCATGCTGCAGGCTGTGACCAAGCCGCAGTGGGCCTTCGACGTGGGCCTGATGGGTCGCCCCCATGACTTGGGCAATATCTCCAAGTACCTGGGCAAACCCACCCATCTGGAAGACTACATTGGTTGGCTGGCCAACAATTTCGATCCGTCGATCAGTTGGAGCGACCTGGAGTGGATCCGCGAATTCTGGAAAGGTCCGATGATCATCAAAGGCATCCTTGACCCCCAGGACGCCAAGGACGCCGTGAGCTTCGGCGCCGATGGCATCGTGGTGTCCAACCACGGCGGCCGCCAATTGGATGGCGTGCTGTCCACCGCCAAAGCGTTGCCAGCGATTGCCGAGGCCGTGGGCGATGACCTGACGGTGCTGGTGGACTCCGGCATCCGCTCCGGCCTCGACGTGGTGCGCATGCTCGCCCTGGGCGCCAAAGCGTGCCTGCTGGGGCGCGCGCCCTCCTACGCGTTGGCCGCCGACGGCCAGCACGGGGTCGAAAACCTGCTGGATATTTTCGCTAAGGAAATGCGCGTAGCCATGACCCTGACCGGTGTGACTTCAATCGAGCAGATTAACGCCGACACCTTGGTACAAGCAGCCAAATAACCGGCGCGGGCCCTCCACACCTGGGGCTGGCCTGCTACAGCGACCATTGATTCGTAAGGTTTTTTATTAAATTAAACGAAGTGGCATGAATCTCGCTCTAACCTGTTCCAAGCAGGTCCAGCGATGACAAGACGTGCGGCGGTGCCCAGGGGTTAAAACCCACTGTAAAGCGGTTTAGACTGTTTCAATGTTTTACGAAACTGACGGAACAGTAAGACCCCGGCACTCGCCACACGCATCGGGCCTGTAAGACTCTTAGAGGCCGAACGGTTATGAAAACACCTACCCAGACCAACGCAATTGATTTCGACACAGCCAAATTGCAACGTCTGGGCTTCGGCCAGCCGCTCCCGCCACCCCGCCGCCCCACTACCGTTGCTCAACTGCGCCAGCAACTGGGCCTGCAATTGCAGACCAGTCTGGAACCGGAGCGCATCCTCAGTGTGTTCTTCCGTGAGATCCAACGCCTGGTGCCCCTGGATGCCCTGCATTATCGTCACGACGCCGCAGACCTGCGCCTGGAGTTCGGCCAGCGCGGCCATCACTCGGTGAGCTACAGCCTGAGCCACGAGGGCGAGCATCTGGGAGAACTGATCTTTCGCCGTAACCAACGCCTGAGCGAAGAAGAACTCGGCCAGCTCGAATCGCTGCTGGCCACCCTGCTCTATCCCATGCGCAATGCCCTGCTCTACCGCGCGGCCACTCGCAGCGCCCTGCGTGACCCGCTGACCCAGACCGGCAACCGCATCGCCATGGATCAGACGCTGCAACGGGAAATCGACATGGCTCGCCGGCACCTGAACCCACTGTCCTTGCTGATGCTGGACATCGATCACTTCAAGCACATCAACGATACCCACGGCCACGCCGCCGGCGATGACGTATTGCGCGAAGTGGCGGCTGTCATCAAGGCGCAGCTGCGTAACGTGGACATGGTGTTCCGGTTCGGCGGGGAAGAGTTTCTGATCCTGCTGTCCAACACCAGCCGGGAGGCGGCGGCGGTGGTCGGGGAACGCCTGCGCAAAGCGACCCAGGCCCAGGACTATTGGGCCGACGGTAAACGGATTGAATTGACGGTGAGCTTGGGCTGCTCGACATTGCTGGCCGCCGAGTCGGCCGAAAGCCTGCTGCGCCGGGCCGATAATGCGTTGTACGTGGCCAAGCGCGAAGGCCGCAACCGCTTGGCAATGGCGGGGTAAGCACCCCGCCACCGCGTTACATCAGGCTTCGCTGGCGACACGCTCCTTGCGCTCGCGCACGGCGGCGCTGGCGAGGCTGACAGGCTTGTCTTTCTCAAGACGCATGCAGCTTTCCAAGAACAGGTACATGTAGTCGTAGCTTTTGCACACGGCCTGGCGCAGTTCCACCTGCAAGGCCTTGCTCGGGTTCATCCCGGCCAGGGTGCAGATGATTTCCAGGGCTTCCCACGGGTGCGCGTCGTCGTACTGGGCGTGCATCTTCAGCCACTTCATTGCCCGTTTGCGCTCCTCCTCAGGAAAGGCCGCGGCGTAGACACCCGTGGAGCAGACCACGGCTGACCATTCCCCAGTCGCCCCTTCGATTGCGTAGTTGGTGGCGGCAATTGCCACGATCAACGAATCGGCCGAGCTGGTATGCCAGCACCAATGGCTCAGTGCATGCAACTCCGGCGGCACATGCTGGGCCTGCAACTCTTCCAGGCTCACCCCATGGGCGTGCGCCCAATTGACCCAGTAGTCGGCATGGTTGAGTTCCACGCGAATATTGCGCATCAGCCAGCGCCGCGCCATATCCTCCCCAGGATGGCGGGCAAACTTAGTCTTGGTGAGGTTCTGTGCCATGTACAGGGCAAACTGTTCTACCACGGGCCAGCCACCGATCAAGTAGTGACGCATGGTCCGCGCGCTGAGCGTGTTGTCGCGCATGCGCTGGTACAGTTCGTGTTCGACAACCCGGCGCTTGCTCTCGCTACAGTCCTGGATCAATTGCTGTGCCCAGGCTGGGTAACTTGAGGCTTCCATCAGCGGGCCGGTTCTGTTGAATGTGTCGATCACTATAAGGCTCCTTTTTAAGTGTGATGTTTACAGACCGGCAAATGTTTCAGCGGAATGTGCCGGGCGCCTTGAATAACAGGGGCTGCGGCCGCACAGGTCGACATTGCAAGCTATCAAAGGTAAACAACTG
The DNA here is from genome assembly GCF_019641515.1 of Pseudomonas sp. S5F11. Classification (NCBI taxonomy): domain Bacteria; kingdom Pseudomonadati; phylum Pseudomonadota; class Gammaproteobacteria; order Pseudomonadales; family Pseudomonadaceae; genus Pseudomonas; species Pseudomonas sp. S5F11. The sequence goes on along the minus strand of NZ_JAIFJZ010000001.1, from coordinate 5,611,577 downwards.
CGGTCGTTCGATCAGGTAGCCCTGAGCGTAATCCACTCCTATTTCGAGCAGTGCCTGTTCGATTTGGGGTGTTTCGACAAACTCGGCAATTGTGCGCTTACCCATGACGTGGCCGATGTGGTTGATCACTTCGACCATGGCGCGGTTAATCGGGTCGTCCAGCATATCCTTTACGAAACTTCCATCGATCTTCAGGAAGTCTACAGGTAAATGTTTCAGATACGCGAATGAGGACATTCCGGCACAAAAATCATCAAGTGAGAAATGGCAACCTAAGGCTTTGAGTTCATTAATAAAAGGAATTGCACTGGCCAAATTGGCAATCGCACTAGTCTCGGTAATTTCAAAACAAATCATTTCTGGCGGGATGCGATAGGAGGCGAACTTATCTCGTAAAAATCCTAAAAAATCGTCATCGCCGATGGTAATACCTGACAGATTAATCGCACACATGGCCATGGGCCGGCCCGGACGCTCGTGCAGGCAGCGGGCAATGATCGCGAACACATTCTCCACCACCCACCGATCCAGAGAAGTGATCAGGCCATAGCGCTCGGCCGCCGGAATAAAACTCTCGGGCAGGATGATGCGACCGGATTCGTCATGCAGGCGCAGCAGAATCTCGATATGCCCGCTGCCGCCCTCGGTGTGGTTCAAGGCAGCGATTTCTTGGGAATACAGGCAGAAGCGGTTTTCTTCCAGGGCCATGTGCAGGCGCTGCACCCAGGCCATTTCGCCGAAGCGCACGGACAACTCGGAGTCGTCGGCGTGATACACCTGCACGCGGTTGCGCCCCTTCTCTTTGGCCATGTAGCACGCCATGTCGGCAGCGCGCAGCGACGCTTCCAGGGTGGTCGGGGTATGGGAAATATGCACCAGGCCGATACTAACGGTGGTCACAAACGGTCGGCCTTTCCATACAAAATGCAGGCTTTGCACAGTGTGGCGCAGGCTCTCGGCGATCTTCTCCGCAGCCGCCGGCGGACAGTTCTCCAGCAAGATGCCGAACTCATCGCCGCCCAGGCGCGCCAGGGTATCGCCCTCGCGCAGGTCCGATTGCAGCAGCGCGCAGATATGCCGCAACAGTTCATCGCCCGCCGCATGCCCGCAGGTGTCGTTGACCAGTTTGAACTGGTCCAGGTCGAGGAACATCAAGGCGTGGCGCCCAACCTGCTGATGCGCCAACGGGTACAACACCTGCTCCAGACGGAATTCGAATTCACGCCGGTTAGCCAGGCCGGTCAGGGCGTCATGGGTCGCCTGCCACGACAGGTTGGCGATGTACTGCCGCTCCTGCGTCATGTCGTGCAGAACCAGCACCGCACCACTGACCCTATCGCCACTGCGAATCGGCGTGCCTACCAAGGTGACTGACACCGTGCTGCCGTCCAGGCGCTGGATGGTCTTGGCATGCTCGCTACCGCCCCTGAGCTGGCCCTTTACGATTTGCTCGATCAGGGTGAAGCCGTCAGGCTGGGCATCGTCGTCCAGCAGGTTGAACAGCGCCGCCAGGGGCAAGCCCTGGGCCTGGCTCGACTTCCAATGGGTGAGTGCCTCGGCCGCCGGGTTCATGTAGGTAATGGCACCGTCGACGTTGGTGGTGATCACCCCGTCGCCAATCGACGCCAGAGTGATCTGCGCCCGTTCCTTTTCCACCTGCAGCGCTGTAGCGAACGCATGGCGCTGGCTCAATAACTTGTGGGTGCGCAACAACGCCAGCACGATCAAGCCCAGGGCAGTGGTCAGGTTGGTGATCAACAGCAGGCGCAGGATCACCCGCGAGCCTTCGCCCAAGGCATCGCTGAAGGCTTTGGCGGCGGGGGTCACGCCGTCGTTGATGGCGGTGATACGGGCCTTCCATTGGCGCACATCGTTGGCGTTGACCTGGTCGGCGCTGATCGCGGCGTGCATCTCCTGGGCCAGGTTATCCAGCTGCACCAGGTAGCCATCGCCCACCGTCCACAACTCGATGGCTTTTTCCAGGTAGCTGAAATGCCGGAAGTTCAGGTACAGCCAGATCACGCTCGACACATCGTCCGGGTGGTTGCCGCCCTTGAGTATTCCCAGGCGTGCGGCATCGAGGTCAGGGGTTGGGCGGTCCAGGGCAACGCGCAGTTCGTGCCCGCCCTGAGGCACGGCGATGGCGTGCTGGTATTTGAGGTAGGTGGCTTCGTCGCGGTTATCGGCGTACAGCGTGAGGTAATAGATGGCGTCTTTCTGGCCCTTGGACCACAGACTCTCGCCGCCCACGTAACCACGCACAGCCGACAGCACATACAGGCTGCCACAGCCCAGCAATGCCTGAAACAGCACGACTGCGATAAAGGGCCACACAATGCCCAGCAGCCGAGGCGTTCCGAAAGTCCGCTTTCGCTTCATGAAGTCCCTTGAATATGCACTGCTCAATACGCACGCTAAAACCCGCTTCCCTGCCACAGCCTAAGCTAAATCAACGTACTTGTTGCAAGTGTCCATAAAGCTTGGCGTAAAGGCCGCCATCGGCGATCAGCTGCTGGTGGTCGCCATCTTCGGCAATGTGCCCGCCATCAAACACTAATACCCGGTCCGCCTGTTTTACCGCCGACAGACGGTGGGCGATGATCAGTGTAGTACGGCCACTGAGAAACCGCGCCAGCGCCTGATGCAAGTTATATTCGGTGGCGGCGTCCAGAGCCGAGGTGGCTTCATCGAGGATCACCACTTTGGGCTCGGCCAGCACCATCCGCGCAATCGCCAGGCGTTGGCGCTGGCCGCCGGAGAAACGCACCCCGGAACGCCCCACCACACTGTCCAACCCCTGAGGCAGGGCCCTGACGGTGGCGTCCAGCTGGGCGATTTCCAGCGCCTGCCAGCAAGCCTGGTCACTGCGTTCGCGGCCCATGGTCAGGTTGGCGCGCACCGTGTCGTTGAACAGCGCCGGGTGCTGCAACACCACCGCGACGTGCTCGCGGATGGTCTCCAAGCCAATCGCCTGCTGGGTCGCGCCGCCAAAACGGATGGAGCCGGCCTGGGGCGTATAAAGCCCCAGCAACAGTTGCACCAACGTACTTTTGCCGCCGCCGCTGGCGCCGACGATGGCGACTTTCTCACCCGGCGCGATGCTCAGGTTCAACTGATCGAGCACCAACTCTTCGCCGTAACCGAAATCCAGCCCGCGCACTTCGATACCGACGGTGTCGTGCCCGCTGAACGGGTCTTCGCCGCCGACATACTGCGGTTCATCGGCACGCGCCAAGAGTTCATTGATGCGCGTCAGCGCACCGCCCGCTGCGTAATAGGCGTATTGCAGGTTCAGCAATTGCTCCACCGGGCCGATCATGAACCACAGGTAGCTGAACACCGCGAGCATCTGGCCGATGGACAGGTCGGAAAACAGCACGGTAAGCATCGCCGCGGCGCGGAAGATGTCGATGCCGAACTGGAACAGCAACCCGCTGGCGCGGCTGGAGGCGTCGGTTTTCCATTGCGAGTGGATGGCGTAGTCGCGCACTTCCTGGGCGCGCTGGCCGAGTCGCCCTAGAAAGAAGCCCTGGCGGTTGCCGGCGCGTACCTCCTGGATGGCGTCGAGGGTTTCGGTCAGGGCCTGGGTGAAACGCGAAGTGCTGTCGTTTTCGAGTTTCTTCAGGTGTTTGACGCGCTTGCCCAATTGCACCGTGGCGTAGATCACCAGCGGGTTGAACAGCAGGATCAGCAGCGCCAGTTGCCAGTGCATCCACACCAGGATCGCCGAGGTGCCGACGAGCGTCAGCATCGCCACCAGGAAACGGCTCAGGGTTTCGCCAACGAATTTGTCCAGCGTGTCCAGGTCGGTGACCAGGTGCGTGGTCACCGTGCCGCTGCCCAGGCTTTCGTATTCGCCCAGGGAGATGCGTTTGAGCCGTTCGATCAGGCGCACGCGAATACGGTACACGATGTCCTTGGCCAACCGTGCGAACAGCCGCGCCTGCACCACGTTGAACAGCAGCGCGCCGCAGCGCAGCAGCAAGGTCACCAGCAGCATCAGGCCAATGTAGCCGGCGGCTTTCTGCCAACCCAGGGGCAGCGCGTGGTTCATCACCTTGAGCGCGGCATCGCCACGGCTCAGCAGGACTTCGTCCACCAGTAACGGCAACAGCAAAGGGATGGGCACGCTGCACAGGGTCGCCAGCACGGCGACGCCATTGGCGATCCACAGGGATTTCTTGTGACGCAGGGCCAGGCGGCGAATTTCCGCCCAGGTCAGTCGGTCGGTGCGCTTGGGCTGCTCGGGCGTGGCGGGCTGGTCATGCACAGGCGCCTCGCTTCAGCCATCGGGCCAGCAAGGGCGACAACTCGGACAGCGGCTGATAACCATTGGTCAGCAGCGCCAACTGGCCGTCGCGCTCGGCCAGCAGCGTCGGGAAACCGGCGATGCCCAAATCCTGCACCCAGGTAAAATCGGCGGCCGTGGCGGCGTGTTGCTCGGCGCGATCGAACTCGCCGGCAAACTCGATACGCGGGATGCCGGCCTGTTCGGCCAGCTCCACCAACACCTTGGCCAGGGTCACGTCGCGGCCTTCGACATAGAACGCCTGCTGGATCAGCCCCAACAGCTTCCATGCGCAATCCGGCGCCAGGCTGCGCGCGGTGACGATGGCGCGGCACGCAGGCTCCGTGTCATAGACAAAGCCATCGGGCAGCGCCCCTTCGCGCTTGAACGGCTGGCCGGTGGCGTCGGTGACGGCTTGCCAGTGTTCGAGAATATAGCGCCGCGTGGTCGGTTCCAGCGCCGCGCCGCTGCCGGTGCGCAGGCCGCCCACCACCAGATGTACGTCGACGCCGGCCACTTGGGCCTGCTCTACCAGGGCCTGCGCCACCGGGGCAAAGCCCCAGCACCAGGAACACATCGGGTCCATTACGTAGAGCAGGCGCGCGGACATGGCTCAGGCCTCGGAAGGGGTTTGCTTGTAGTTGTAGCCAATCGGGTGCGGCATGTTGCGGGCCTTGGCCAGCTCAATCTGCTTTTGCCGGTCGATCGCGCTGCGACGGGTTTTCTCCGGCAGCTTATCCCAGCAGTGCGGGCAACTGATGCCGGCCACATAGTGTTCGGATGCGCGGTCGGAGACACTGACCGGTGTACGACAGGCATGACATTGATCGTAGTCGCCTTCGCTCAAGTCGTGGCGCACGGTCACGCGGTTATCGAACACAAAGCAATCGCCCTGCCACTTGGTTTCTTCCTGCGGCACCTCTTCGAGGTACTTCAGGATGCCGCCCTTGAGGTGGTACACCTCATCGAAGCCTTCGCTGAGCATGTAGCTCGAGGCTTTCTCGCACCGAATGCCGCCGGTGCAGAACATCGCGACCTTCTTGTGCTTGGCCGGGTCGAAGTGGGCTTTGATGTAGTCGGGAAACTCGCGAAAACTGGTGGTTTTCGGGTCGATCGCGCCTTCAAAGGTGCCGATGGACACTTCGTAGTCATTGCGGGTGTCGATCAACAACACTTCCGGATCGCTGATCAGCGCGTTCCAGTCCTTGGGATCGACATAAGTGCCGACCTGCTTGTTGGGGTCGACGCCTTCGACGCCCAGGGTCACGATCTCTTTCTTGAGCTTGACCTTGGTGCGGTAGAACGGCTGCTCGTCGCAGTACGACTCTTTGTGGTCGAGGTCGACCATGCGCGGGTCGGTCTTCAACCAGGCGATCAGGCCATCGATGCCTTCGCGGCTGCCGGAAACGGTGCCGTTGATGCCTTCTTCGGCGATCAGCAGGGTGCCTTTGATGCCGTTGTCGACCATCGCCTGCAACAGGGGCTCGCGCAAGGCAACGTAATCTTCGAGGGTGACGAACTTATACAGTGCCGCCACGACAATCGGTTGAGTCATGGGTGTTCTCTCCAGGTGGCTACCCTCGTAAAGGGTGAACCGGATGCAAAAAAACGCGGGCCAGGCCGCGCGGCGCGCATTCTAGCAAAACCCCGGCGGCGCCGCATCGACACTCAGTCGCCGATATTTCCTCGACACCCGCGCGGCATTGGCCGACCTCGGCCGTAAAACCTGCGTGATAGCGTCAGGCGTTGCCCATTGGATCCACTGGTGGGCTCACTGGAAGATCGTTGTCATGCACACTCTAAGCAGTCCTCTGTTGGCCAGACTGCTGGAACGGCCCGCCCCTCCAGGCGAGGGGAAGGTCGACTTCAGCACGGCCCTGCATCAACTCGGCGTTACCAGCGTCTTTGACATTGTGCGCCTGCCCCGCGCCGACTTCATCCGGCAACTGGGCCGCGTCAACGATGACGATGGCGCCCAGGCCTACGACACCGCGCTGGCCTACGCCACCCAGCTGCAATGGCTGTACGAGCTGCAGCCGACCGACGCGCCGCCCGCACGCAGCAAGCGCGAGCTGGACGCGAGCGGGTCATCCCTGCTGGCTGAAGACTGGGCCAATGCCTGCGCGCCCGATGCGCTCGCCGCGCTCGATTCGCCGGTGGCTTATCTGCGCACGCTGTACCTGTTCGCGCGGCAGCTGGAACAGAACGGCGTGGGCACCTGCGATAAAGTCCTGCTGAGCCAACGTCGCCCGGATCTGGAAGCACTGGTGATCGACCACGACAGCACCTTCACCCAGCGCCCCCTGCTGACGCTGGTCGATGACATGCTGCGCAAACACATCAAATACCACCATCCGCGCCAGAAGCTGTATCGCCTGCTCAGTACCCAGCACTACCCCCTGACGCTGCCGTATCACCATCACCACTACCAATGCCGCCTCGGGCTGGACGGCACCCGGCACCGCGTGGGCGAATTGAATTACCGCATCAGCAAACGGCTACCGTTCGATGCCGCCGGCAGCGCGCAATATGGCTGGGTGCAGACGCACAACCCCGATGTGCAATGCCTGTTAAGCGACCTGAACCCCGGACTACAAACGCTCCTGCTGCAACCGCCCCTTGAAGCCGGCACGTTGTTTCAAACCTGCTTCGGCCTGGCTGGCGCACCGCAGACCCTGCAAGCGCTGCTCGACGCCACTGCCCTGAATACCGCCCAGTTGCACGCGTTGCTGGCAGAGGAACGTTTCGCCCCCCATGCCTCCCCCTCGGTCAAAGATATGCCGTTGCCCCTTTACGGGGCTCGCTACGTCAACGGCACCGATGAGTCGCCGATGACAGTGGCGAGTAATAACGCGCAGTTGCTCAATATCACGGATGAGCGCTTCGACCGCCTGCAGCGCATGATTCGCCTGCAACACGGGGTCGATTTGCCATTTGCCGAACTGGATACCTTGATCGTCAGCGCCATGGCCTGTGAACGGCCGATCAACGCCGACCTGCGTATCAGCCACGGCACCCTGCGTGCGCTGGGAGTGTTTCGCTACCTCAATCGCCGCTATGCACTGACGCCCCTGGCATTCAGCGCCTGGCTTGATCGCGTGCCGTTGCAGGCCAGCGCCACTGCGCAGCCGTTGTTCGACCAGGTGTTCAATCCCACACCGGTAGGCAGCCAACCCCTGCCGCTGGACGACCAGGTGTTGGATAGGCCGACCCGCCAGCGCCTGTGCGCCGCGCTCGAACTCACCGACACGCCGAACTCGTTGCACCTGCTGATCGACGCCTGCCCCACCCCGGTGCTGCGTAACCTGGCGACCTACTCGGCGCTGTATCGGCAGGCACACATCGCGCGCACCTTCGGCCTGTCGGTGCAGCACTGCCGACAGTTGGCCGACCTGCTCGGCCCTGCGACGTGGAGCCACTTGACCGCCCCGACCTTGCGCAGCGGGGAACGTGTTGCCGCAGACTTTCTCGACGGGCTTATGCAACTGGATTGGGCCGTCACTTGGCTCAAGGACAGCCACACCAGCGTCCCCCAATTGCGCCAGCGTCTGTTGCTGGAGCCGGTCAGCGAGAACCCGGCCCTGGCGCGCTGGGTCGATTTGCTGCGTCACCCCCCCTATGAACTGCCGTCGGCCTGGCAACTGGCGCCGTTGCCGCAGCCGGCTACCGCCGACAACCTGCCCCCCATCGAATGGGCCGGCGTGCTCGCCCAGGCGTTCGGAGCGTCAGCGGACCTGTCCCAACCTCGACAACCCTCGCTTGCCCTGGACCAGGCGATTGCGGCCTTGAGCCTGAGCCCGGTGCCCGCCCAGGACGCAGTCCTCAAACAGCAAGCCAAGGATCGACTGACGCCCTGGCTGCAACGCATCGCGGACAAAGGCCAACGCGTGTGCATCCAGCAGTTCCTGGATACCCCGGTGCCGACGCCCTACAGCAAGGAGCTCACGCTTTACTACAACCAGTTCCTCAACAGCGCAAAAACCCCGCCCGCGCTCAAGCACCTGATCCTGCTGGCGCCGGATGTCACCACACTGCTGGCCTTGCCGGTGAACGACACGTCATTGCGTCAACTGCTGCTCAACCCCCATTGGCTGGACCGCGCGCTGGCGCCGTCGACCCTGCTCGAACTGAACCTGGGCACTCTGTATTTATTGCAGCGCTTCAAGGCGTGCTGCGACACCTGGGGCCTGACCCAGGACGAGCTTCTGGACTTCTTTCGGCGCGCCAACGGCAATGGCGCGCAGCCACTCGACACACAACTGAGCCACTGGCTGGGCTGGAGCGAAACAGAACTGCGGGTGCTCACCGATACCTTGCCCACCGGGCGTGTCACGGCCATGGATCAGTTGGATTGGATCCTGCGCTGCCACCAAGCGTGCGCCGCCACGCGCCTGCCCTGCCAGGCCCTGCTGGACGCAAGCCACCTGAGCCTCTCCAGCGACTTCAGCCAATGGAAGGCCCTCGGCGAAGCAGTCATTGCCGCGCGCCACTAAGGGCCGCTTCCCACCCGGACTCAAGGAACGACTATGTCTGAGCCCCTCGAACACCGTCTCAACGAAGCCCGCCGCGATGCCATGCTCGGCTTCTACCTGGCGCATTGCATCAGCGCCCCGTTGAAAACCACCCTGCGTACCCCAGAGGATCTGTACGACTATTGGCTGCTGGATGTGCAGGTCAGCCAGGCCGTGCCGAGCAGCCCGGTGGCCAGTGCGATCACCAGCCTGCAGCACTACATCAACCGCATCCTGGGCGGGCTGGAACCGGGCTACGAAACACAGGGCCCGTTGCCTGACGAAGCGCGCGCTTGGCAAGACAGCCTGCGCACCTACCCGCTGTGGAGCGCCAGTCAGCAACTGCGTTACCAGCCCCACCACTTCCTCGACCCCACGCTGCGCGAGGACAAGAGCGCCAGCTTCGAGCAACTGGAAAACGACCTCAACCAGCACCGGCTGCAACCGGCCACGGTGCAAAGCGCCGTGCAAGGTTACCTGGCACGGTTCGAACACATCGCGCGCTTACAGACCCTCAACGGCTACATCGATGGCGACGTGCGACAACTGGACACCAGCACCTATTACTTTGTCGGCAAGTCGGTCAGCGACGACCTCTATTACTGGCGCTCGCTGGACCTGTCCAAACGCTCCAGCGCCAACCCCAGGGCACCCGCGCCTCGGGCATGGAGCGATTGGAAGCCGATCAACCTGACGTTTTCCGCCGACATTCCGGCCCACAGTGTGCGGCCGGTGCTGTTCAATCAGCGCCTGTTTATCGTATGGGCCGAGTGCATCAAACCCGCGCCGTATCACGCCGTGCACGGCCCGGTAAACGACAATGGCGAAGACGGGGACGACGATGATAAACAGCGCCACGCCGAATGGCTCAACAGCCGCTTCGTGAAGTTGCGCCTGTGTTTTTCCTATCAAAAACGCGACGGCAGTTGGAACCTTCCCCAGGTGGGACTGGAGGAACATTGCGTCACACGCGGGATCAATGCGCTCACCCCCGAACAACTCAAGCGCATCACCCAAACCATTGCGGTGGTCGACAGTCGCAGCCCCCAAAGTCTGTTCCTGGGTATACGCGCCAACACGTTGAACCATGGCGGCGAACAGCCGGGGGAGTTCTTTCAAGCCATCAGTGTCGATCAGGCACTGGACGTCAAGGTGGTGGCGTCCGCCGGCAGCCCGGGGCGTTACAAGATCGTGCCGGGCTCGGCCGTTGCGCTGGAAACCATCCGTCTGCTGGAGGCTTACGAGTCCACGCAGAACACACCGTTGCAGACCGCCCTGCTCGGAGGGCTCGACGAAGCCAATGTGTTTTCCAGCGCCTTGCTGCCGCCATTCGCCCACCGTTACTTCGGGTTGTTCTTCGACATCAACAAGGACAGCCTGCAATTCAAGGCCAGCCTAACGGATGACTACACCGAGCCCGTGCTGACCCTGACACCTGAAGGCTCGCCCCAGGCCCCTTTGAAAACCTGGGATTTCGAAGCCAGAAGCCAAGACATCCTCGACGCCGACAGCATCAGCACCACATTCGACCCGATCACCAACGAAGTAGTATTCACCTCGAAAACCGCCAAGCGCTTTTTGCAGACCTACAAGGTCACCCTCAAAACCCGGCATGCCGAAGCGAGCATTACCTTGGTCACCGAATCAGCCATGCACGATTCGGCCATGGCCGATGTCGAATTGAGCGAGGGCTCGGCCATCATCCTGGACAGCACGATCGTCTCGGACGTCGACGTCACGCACTACGCGATGTTTTTCAAAAACCCCAAGACCGGCAAGACCTTCGCCAATGCCATCTATGACAAAGGCAGCCTGTTGCTCACCCTGACGGGCCAAGCGAAGGCCGCTCAGGATTGGCGCGCCGGGCAAGACGGGACCAAGAACGTCACCGAGTATTCGCTGGAAGGCAAATTCATCGCCAAGAATGCCTTCCTGCATTTATATGCCCATGCGCAGGACAACGTGCTGGCAATCCTCGACCGCTACAGTGACTACGGCCTGCCGGGCGATCAATCCTCCAGCAAAAAACTGCACTTCGTGAATGACTTGCGATTGGTGTACAGCAGCGCGTCGATGCCCATCCGGCTTTATCGCCACGTCATCATGCAGTCCCGGCTCAAGGACCGGCCCACCCCGCACGCGATCAGCAACAACACTGCGCAGATCCTTAACTTCACCGACAGCGAACACGAAAGCCTGGCCGGCTCGGCACCGGAGTTGCCGGTCGGGCACGTCACGACCACACGGATCAAACTGCCCAGCGGGCAACCGTCCTCGGCGGTCACGGTGATCCACGGCGTGATTACCCTGGAGAGCCAAGAGGATGGCGCACGGGTGCTGGGGTATGCGTTCAAGGCCGTCACCTGCACCCTCAGCCACTCCCTGAGCGTTACCCAACCGGCCCGTTCCCCGCGGATCAGCTCCCTGCGCGAGGAAAGCGGGGAGCGCCTCGAAGTCCTCGACTTTTCCGCGAGCCTCAAACCGTCGCTGCCGGCGATCCCACTGAACAGCCGCCTCGCCAGCCAACTGTTCAAGACCGCCACGGCCGCGCTTGATCCGCCGCTTGCCTGTGGTTTCACAGCGGTTGACGGGGTTGCAGCGCAATCGGCGGACTTCCACGGAGCGCACGGCCAGTACCTGCGGGAGCTGTTGATCTACGTGCCGTGGACCATCGCCCATCAGCTCAACCGGCAACAGCAATACGCCGAAGCAGAACGTTGGCTGCACGGGCTATACAACCCTCGCCAGCCGCATACCGGCACACTGAGCGCGCTGACAGCCGCCCCTGTGGAGCTGAGTTACGCCTGCATGCAGCCCGAGCAGCCCCATGAGCTGGCCCTGAGTTTTCCGCGTTACCTGCGCAAGGCATTGCATTTGCTCCATGTGGATATCCTGATCAACCGCGGCGACGCGGCCTATCGTCAGTTAAGCCCCGACAGCCTGGCCGAAGCCAAGCTCTGGTACCGCCAGGCGCAGCACCTGCTGGGCACGCGCCCGACGCTGACCCGCGCCGATACTTGGACCCCGCGCGCCCTCGGTGACCTGGCCAGTACCGCAGCGCTGGCCATACGCGCGCTGGAGCACCAACCGGAGTACTTGCGCTCGTTGTCGCGCCAGTGTGTCACCTTCGGCCAGCGCGCCTGGCTTATGGACAGCCCCTACCTGCAACGTCCTTTAAGCCCGCAACAGGTGGCGCGTTGGGACACTCTGGACGCTCGCCTGCACGGCTTGCGCACCCACTTGGACATCACCGGCAAGCCGTTGCGCCCGTCGTTGTTCGCCGCGCCTTTAGCGCCTGCCGCGCTGCTCGCGCGGGCGGCGCACAGTGCCATGGGTGGCGCCGAGGCACCTTTGACGACGCGCCCGGAAGTCGGCCACTACCGCTTCCAGGTCATAGCCGGGCACGCCATGAATGCGGTCGACAGCCTGGCACAGTTCGGCACCACGCTGCTGGCGCTGATCGAACGCAAAGAGCAGGCGCACCTGCTCGACGTGCAACAACAGCAGGCTTGGGAGCTGGCCAGCCTGGTGGTGACCCAGCATACCCAGGCGCTGGCGATCGACGAAAAAAACCGCCAAGCCTTGCTGCACAGCCGTGCGGTGATCAAGGGGCGCCTGGACTTCCTGACCCAACGGCTCAACGAAGGCATCAGCGCCGGTGAAATCGCCGCCGGCCAGCAGTACCTCGAAAGCGCCGCCTGGGAGCGCAAAGTGGCCATCGCCGGCATGGGCGCCGGTGCCGCCATGCTGGCGCCGAACATTTTCGGCACCGCCTTTGGCGGCATGCGTTTTGAGGGATTGTTTCAAGGCTATCAGGCGTTCGCCCAGGGCGAGGCCAACGCTGCCCGCGCCAACGCCAACGAGCTGGAGCGCACCGAGCAGTTCAACCGGCGCGCCCAGGACTGGGCCCATGCCGAGCAACAAGCGCGCCTGGAACTGGCGCAGATCGACGCATTGCTGCATACCCAGGCCGAACAGGAAAAAGCCACCCGCCTGCACCTGCGCAGTGCCCAGACGGCCCTGGCCCAGGCCCAGTCGACCTATCAACTGCTGAGCACCCGCACCGCCCGGGCCCAGCTGTATGAGTGGCTCAATACACAGTTGGGCACTTTCTATTACGCCCTGCATGACAGCGCCCAATCACTGTGCCTGGCCGCCGAAGCGTGCTGGCAGTACGAAACCGCCGAACAGCGCACGTTCTTTTCAGCAGACAGTTGGCGCCAGGCCCACCACGGCTTGCTGAGCGCCGAAGCCTTGAAGTTGAACCTGCTACGCATGAATGCGGCGTACCTGCAACACACGCCAAGGGAGCTGGAGATCAGCAAAACCGTGTCGCTGCGCCATCGCCTGATCGAGTGCGGGGTGATGGTCCCGCAGTTAAGCCCGAACACCTTGCCCACCAAGACCTGGGCCGATCACAAAGCCGCGCTGGTGCAGCACGGCACTTTGTGTTTCGAGCTGACCAGAGCGTTGTTCGATGAGGATTACCCCGGCCACACCTTGCGCCGCATCAAGCAGATCAGCCTGTCATTGCCCGGCACCCTGGGGCCCTACGAGGACATCAAGGCCACCCTGACCCAAACCCGCAACGAAGTGGATAGCGCCGGTGGCGGCCCGCGTACCGAATGGCGCGCGCGCCAGCAGATCGCGTTGTCGCGGGGGCTGGACGACAACGGCCAGTTCAGCCTCGACTTCGATAACGACCCGCGCTACCTGCCGTTCGAATACACCGGTGCCGTGTCCTCCTGGCGCCTGGATTTTCCCCATCCGCAACGCCAAAAAGACCTGCTGGAATCGATCACCGACATCATTGTGCATGTGCGCTACACCGCCCGACCGGCCAGGAGCGACGCATGAGTACCCCCGCTAATTCATCACCTATCCAACTGCCGGCGCTGCCCAACAGCGGCACGCCACCAGGCGCCGCCAAGGGCTGGGCGCCTGTCGGCGCCGACGGTGTCGCGCGCCTGGAGATCGCGCTGCCGATCAGCCCCGGTCGCGGCTACGCACCGGCACTCGCCCTCACCTACCGTAGCAACGCCGGCAACAGTGCGTTCGGCTTCGGTTGGGACGTCAACGTCGCGGCCGTGACCCGTTGCACCCGGCGTGCCGTGCCGAGTTACACCGAGGCCGACACCCTGCTGGGGCCGGACGCCCAGGCATGGATGCCCGAGTGCGACGCCAACGGCACGCCGGTGCAGACCCAGCGCGACACCTTCAATCAACAGGCGCTGGGCACGACTTACACCGTTACCCGCCACTTCCCCAGGGTGGAAAGCGACTTCGCGCGCATCGAACATTGGTACTCGGCCCTCGACCCCGCCGGCTTCTGGCGGGTGCAGGCCAGCGACGGCAGCCAGCACCTGTACGGCAAAACCCTCGCGGCGCGCATTGCCGACCCCGAACACCCCACGCATGTGGCGCAATGGCTGCTGGAGGAAAGCCTCAATGCGCACGGCGAACATATCGGCTATCGCTATCAGGCCGAAACCGATACCCGCACATTCCCCCATGACAGCCGAGCCCAGCGCTATCTGCACAGTGTGTATTACGGCAACGTCAACGCCCGGGAAAAAGCCACGCCGTACCTGTTCAAGACCGACGACCTCTCGCGCCAAGCCTGGCACTTTCATCTGGTATTCGACTATGGGCAGCGCAGCGCCGCTTTCGACCAGGTGCCTACCTATGCGCCGACCACTGACTGGGCCGTGCGCCAGGACCCGTTTTCCCGCTACGCCTACGGTTTTGAACAGCGCACGTTGCGCCTGTGTCGACAAATCCTGATGTTTCACGCGTTCCCCGACGAGCCAGGCATGGGGCCCGACCCAGTGCTGGTCAAACGCCTGCTGCTCGAACATCACGTCGGCCGCAATGGCTTGACCCAGCTGATGGCCACCCACGAGCAGGCGGTGGATGCCCACGGCACGCTCAGCTATCAACCGCCCCAGGAATACCTGTACCAGAGCGTCGCATTGAAGCTGGACAGCACACGTTATCGACCGTTTGAGGCGTTCCCCGGCCATGGATACCAGTTGCTCGACCTCTACGGCGAAGGCGTGCCGGGGTTGGTATACCGCACTGACCACGCCTGGTATTACCGCGCGCCCGTGCGGGCCGTGGACGCCGCCGACGCCGATGCCGTCGGTTACGGCCCGGCCCAGACGTTGCCGGTCAAACCGGAAGTCGGGCCGTCGCGCCCGCGCGTCCAGGCGTTGCTGGATGTGGATGGCGACGGCCGCCCGGAGTGGGTTACGGCGCAACCGGGCATGCGTGGTTTTTTCCGGCTTGACCCGCACCCGGACGAAGCGCGTTTTATCCCTTTCGAGGCATTGCCCGTGGAGTTGCTGCACCGCGACGCGGTGTTCGCCGACTTGATGGGCAGCGGCTTGGCCGACCTGGCGTTGGTGGGTCCGCGCAGCGTGCGCCTGTATGCTCATCGACAAACCGAGGGGTTTGCCGCCGGCATCGAGGTGGCGCATGTGGTCGAGGACGATGACTTGCCTTCATTGAGCCCATCACCCAGCGATTGGGTGGGCTTCAGCGATGTGCTCGGCAGCGGTCAGCCGCACCTGGTGCGCATCCGCCACGACGAGATCAAGTGCTGGCCCAACCTGGGCCGTGGCCGCTTCGGCAAGGGCCGGGTGCTGGCCACGCTGCCGTTCCGGCATAGCGCGTTCAACCCGGCCAATGTGTTGCTCGCCGACTTGGACGGCTGCGTCGCCAGCGACCTGCTGTACCTGACCCCCGATGCCGTGCGCATTTACCTTAACCGAAGCGGCAATGGGTTCGCCGCCACGCCGTTGCTGTTGCCCTGGCCTGCCGGGGTGCAGCACGACGAACGCTGTCAGGTCAGCCTGGCGGATGTACGCGGGCAGGGTTTTGTCAGCCTGGTCATCAGCGTCATGCACCCGCGTCCGCGTCACTGGATCTACGACTTTTTCGACGCCAAACCGGGACTGCTGCGTTATACGTGCAATAACCTGGGCACGGTGGCCCAGGTGAGATACCGCAGCAGCGCCCAGGAATGGCTGGACGAGAAAAAGGAGCTTGAGGACGCCGGAACGCGTCCCGTCAGTCGGTTGCCGTTCACTTTGGACGTGGTCAAACAGCACATGCAGCACGACGAGATCACCGGTAACACGCTGACACAGCACTTGAGCTATCGACAGGCGTATTACGCCGCCGACGAACGTGCATTCCACGGCTTCGGCCTGGTACTGAAGCGGGACAGCGACCTCCCCGTCGGCGGTTTGCTGAGCAAGCGCTGGTTCCACACCGGCCAGGCGCTCGACATGCCCCGCGACGGCTACAGCACCCACGACCCTGACGAAATCACCCTGGGCCCGACCTTACTCGGGCAGCCCATCACGCCCAACACGGCGCAGCCCACCGACCACCAAGACCGCCTGATCACGGCCCCCACGCTCCAGGAACGGCGCGAGGCCGCCTATGCGCTCAGGGGCCTGCCACTGCGGGAGGAACTGTTTGCGCTGGATGCCGCCGACGGCGTGCCGTTTTCCGTGCAGCAGCATCGCTATCTGGTGCGCCGCCTGGCCCCCGCACACGGCGCACAGCCCTGGGCACGGCTGTTGCCGCTGAGGCTGGAGAGCGTGGAGTGCCGCTACGAACAGGTGCGCGACGATCCGGTGTGCCAACACCAACTCAACCTGCGCTGGGACGCCTATGGTTGCCCGGTGCACAGCGTCACGGTGCACCACGCGCGGCGAAAAACCGCCGACGACACGCCGCCGGCACACCTCACCGATCCCCACGCCCAACAATGGTGGCGGGATACCCACGACAGCGCGCAACAGCGTTATTACCTGAGCGAAACCCTGAGCCAGTGGATTCATCACGATCAACCGGATCAATGGCGCCTGGCCCTGCCCTATCGCCATCGCACCAATACCTGGACTTTGCCCAAGGGCGAAGCGGCGCACGGCCTCACGGATGCGGCCGTGCGCTATGAACGCTTTATCGACCGCCACAGCGGGCCGCTGGGGCCGCAAGCACCGCGTGAACTCAGTGGCTTGTCGGTACAGCACTACCGCGAGCCGGGCGGCAAGGGCAAAACCCTCGCGCCGGGGGGCGCCACGTTCCAAGCCCTCAGCGACTACCTGGAAACTGCCGAACTCGATCCCCAAGCCCTGGCTGCGTACAGGCAGATCCCCAGCCTGCCGGGCCAGCCGACTTGGGACACCGACCGCCAATTGCAGGACCTGGGCTACCAGCCCATGGCGGTGTTTTTTTTCGCCAACGCGGCGGAACGAAGTGCGCCACCGCGCCTGTGGTCGGTACGCCGGCAGTTCCCCCGCTACCTGAGTGCCAAACGCTTTTACCGCCTGCGCAGTTGGCGCCTGACCGAGGATGCGGGTGAAACCACGCTGGATTACGACCCCTATTGGTGTCACGTCAGCCAGATCACCCAAGCAGACGGTTGCGTGACCCAGGCCACTTACGATTACCGCCTGCTGCTGCCGGTCAAGGTGGTGGACCCCAACGGCACACAGCAGGAGGTGCGCTATGACGGCTTCGGGCGGGTAATGGTCAGCAGTATTCACGGACAGGAGGCTGGCAAAGCTGTGGGCTTTGCGTCGTTGTCCTCCCTCGGCCATACGCAGGCGCTGCCGATGGCCCAGGTGATCCAAAAGCCCGAGACCTTACTCGGCGGCGCCGCCAGTGCCTGGGTGTATGCGCCATTCAGTTGGATGGGCACCGTTGCCCAGGCCGACCTGCGCCCATCATGGGTGAGCCAGAACTACCTGCTGCCGGGCGGGCAGATCCGCGCCACCGCCCGGCTGCGTCTGAAAAAGATCGGCGCGGCCGCCAGCCAGGAACAGCAGGCCCTGTACCGCTTGATCAACCAGGCGCAACGCGAGCCGGTGCACTGCCTGATGCTGCAGGCCGATCGTTACCCCGACGACCAAGCCAGGCAGATTCACCAACGGCTGACCCATTGGGACGGCTGGGGTCGCGCATTACAAAGCAAGCAGAAGACCGAGCCCGGCCTTGCCCACGCCGTGGCGGCGGACGGCACATTAATCGTGGAAAACCAGCGCCTCCAGCAGGTCAGCGCCGATCCGCGCTGGCGCGTGAGTGAACGGGTGGAATACAACCCGCAAGGTTTGCCCATCCGCGTATACCGGCCGTATTTCGCCGACCGGCCTGGTTTTATCGACGACGCGTCACTGCGCAACTTCGGCGTATGCGACCAGCTCGTCTACGATGCAACAGGCCGCCTGGTGCGCACGCTCAACGCCAACGGTTCGCTCACGCGCAGCAGCTATTGGGCCTGGTACACGGTCAGCGAGGATGAAAACGACACCGCCGAGCCGTGAGCCGCGCGGCTGCCAGGGGACCGGACAAGTCCTTGGCAGCCACGCCTGGCATCAGCGCCGGTGGGGCTGACGCACGCCTTCCACGCGATAGTGGCTGCCGCCCAAGTGCCTGAACATCAAACGGTAGGCGCCACGCCCGCGCGTCGCGGCATAACCGTGCAGGTCTGCCGACCACAGGCGATCGTCGTGCTGATGCCAGTGAATCGCGCCAAACCGACGTTCGCGCAGGTGGCTGAGGGTCAGGGCAATGCTGCGCCCGGCACGGCTACGGGGGTCGATATCGGCCACGGATGCGCTGTCGATGCGCATCACCGGCAGCGCGGCAGAGCTGCCCGAAGGCGCCATGCCCGGCACTGCGGCGCTGGACTGTCGGCCTCGGCGCGCACGCCCGCCGCTCGCCGTCTGCGTCGTGGCGACGACCTCGAAGGTGCCGGCCACCCCTTGCGCAGCGCCAGTGGGGGACAACGCCCGAGCGGGGCCACGCAACACGAGGGTGCTGAACCCCATGCGTCTCATCTCGGGGCCGGGGTTACGCGTATCCGTCAGCAAGGTATCGACCCGACCGGTTCTATCCACCGGCCCCACATAACCCAATACGCGGTCTTCCTTCACAGACAAATAAATCGAAACGCCCTCTTCACCATGGCGGCGCTCATACGCGAAGTTGACCAGCCGCTCTGTTTCTTGGTGGCTCAGACCCGCCTGCTGGGCCAAGTCGAGGGCCAGTTCCGTGACCGACCGGGCGAACTGTTGCTCGGCCTCCTCATCTGCCCTGGCCATGGCCTGGGGTTGCATTTCACGGTAACCGCGCAGACGACTGGCGCCGAACAACAGCCCTCCGATCAGCGCGCCCACGGCTGCGCCGCTGGCCGCGTCGCCGTGCAACGTCCCGGCACTCAGCCCCATCAAGGCAAACAGCAACAGGATGATCAGCCCGCCCACTATGCGTGTGGTTTCCGCGGCGGCCGGCTGAAGGCCCATCACATCGACAAACGTAACGGGGTTGTTATTGGCCATCAGGTAGGGGTTCGAGCCGTCGCCAGCGCCCGCCGGGTCGGGGTTGATCCAGCGCTGCAACCACGGCGCGTAGTAGCGAAAACCGTAATAGTACAAACCGCTGGCATCGCGCTCTTTGCCGCAATAACGCCGGCTTTTCTCGTGCCCCTCCAAGGCATTGCGCGACGCCCACCACGCCGTGCCGCCAAACGGAAAATAGCTCTCCTGACTGAGCAACTGCGCCTGTTCGTCCAGCTCCAGCGTATGGCTGGACTGATGGTCCGTCAGGCAAAAGCGCAACGCTTCATGGCCGGCGCCCGCCTCCGGCCCCTGCTCCCATTGCAACACCTCGACCGCGCATGGCCCCGCCTCGACGCGCAGCACATTCAACTGACGGGACGGGCTGTGGCGGACCTCCAGGCCCGGCAAGTAATAGACTCGCGCCGTTTGCCGCTGCCCGGCGACTTGGCGATGGATAAGCTTGAGGGCGCGCTGACCATCGCTGGCATAGACGTAGGTTTCTTCATCGTCGGGCTCGGCCTCGCGTTGCACGAGGGTGACCTTGGCCAATTGGTTACGCACGTTCCAATGCATCGGCTGGCCCCGCGCCAACCATTGCTGGTTGCCATTGGCATCAAAACCCTGGGCCGAACTTTCGTCGCGCAGCCCACGGTTGCTGTTATCCGCCACCTGCAAGGTGCGTGTGTAACCGCTGCCAGTCGACGGCGCATGGCGCAACCGGGTCAGGTTGCCGGCGGCGTCGTACTCATAGCGCTGGGTGTAATTGCGCCACAGGCCGCTGTCGGTCGCGCCGAAAGACACTTGCGCCGGCAAACCCGGGCCGATGCTCGCCACCGCGCTTTCACGCCCCGTGGCCTGGATCAACTGGTACAGCGAATCGTAGGCATAGTGACTTGAGGCCTCGATTTGAGTATTGCTGTGCCACTGCGTCGGTTGCGCCTGATCCAGCAGGCTGACCACGTTGCCGACCGGGTCGTAGGCGTAGCGCAGGTCCTGCAAAAGCGCCGAAGTCTCCCCCGCGCGCTGCGCGGTCAAGCGTTGCAAGCGGCCATCCTCGACGCCGTAGTGCGCCTGGCGGCTCACCCCGTTGCCCAGCAGCGCCGATTCCAGCTGGCCGGCGGCGTTATAAACGCAGCGCTCGATCAAGGCTTTGCGCGCGCCGTCCTTGAAACTGAGGCTGCTTGTTTGCAATTGCCCATCGACCCCATACAGGAACTGCCGGCTATTGCCCCTGGCGTCGATCTGCTCCAGCGTGGCACCCAACGCATCGAACCGCCAACGCGTGGTGTAGGCCCGATTTTGCAGGAGCCCATCCTGGGCGGCGGCGGCCTGGGGCCAGTCGACGTCAGCGCCGAGCTGGCAAAAACGCCGGGTCTGGCTGAGCACCTGGCCCCCCATCCCGTACGCGTCAAACATCTGGGTGCCCGCCGGGTCGGCATGCCGCAGCAGGCGGCCATTGCGGTTCAAGGCGCGATGTTCTTCGGTAGGCGCGGCGTAGACCAGCCGCTCGACACAACGCGGTTGCGCATCCGTGGCGGCTTGCTCGAACACCGCCACCGGACGCAGCAGCGCATCGTACTCATGCTGCTGATGGGCGCCGCGCCCATCCCACGCCTGCACTACCTGCCCGGACGGCGCGGCCAGCAGCAGGCGCAGGCCGGCGTCCACGTCCTGACGCCGCACTACCGCGCCGGACAGGCTGTAGAGATAACGTTGGTTGGGTTGGGTTTGCAGGCGCGGGTCCCACTGCTCCAGCACAAAACCGTTAGCACTGTGGACAGCACGTCGCACGCGGGGCGTGGGCGCATCCTCGGCACTGGCACGGTGGTAAGCGACGTTGCGCACTGGCAGACCACGGGGGTCGAACGCCGTCAGCGAGGGGGTATTGCGATGAAGTGAAGCAGGCATGACTCATGACTCCAAGGACACAATGGTCACCTGAGCCTAGGGAGCCTGAACGGGGAGCGGCGGTAGCCGGGTATGTGGGCTTCAACCGGTCAACACCGGTTGAAGCCCGCCACATTACGCGTGCCCGCCAGCGCAGGTCGGCGAGGCCGGCGCTGCGTCGATGGTCGCCCATTCTTCGGGCGTGTAGGTGTGCAGCGCCAGCGCATGAAACTCGCTCATCAGGTCACCCAATGTGGCGTAGACCTTTTGATGGCGCTTGACGCGGTTAAGCCCGGCGAACTGCTGGCTGACCAACACGGCCTTGAAGTGGGTCTGCAACCCACGGCTGTGCATATGGCTTTCGTCCAGCACGCTCAGGTGATCCGGGGCCAGGGCGGCAAGCGCCGTTTCGATACGCTGTTGCATAGTCATTGCTGCTTACTTCTTCTTGGCCGGTGCGGCTTTTGGGGTCAGCTCGTTGGTCATGTCTTCCAACAGCTTGTTGACCACCGGTACGGCGCTTTCCAGTTTGGCCTGGGTCATCTGAGCCGATTGCTGGGTCAGCTGCGGCATTTTCTCCAGGACTTTCTTACCCAACGGCGACTGGTAGAACGCGACCAGGTCCTTGAGTTCGGATTCGCTGAAATTGGTGGTGTAAAGCTTGACCATGTCCGGTTTCAGCTTCGGCCAACCGATGGCCTGGTCCAGGGCGGCATTGGCCTTGGCCTGGTAGCTGTCGAGCACCGATTGCTTGGCGGCGGGCGCCTTGGTCTGCTCGAAACGCTGGGCGAACATTTGCTGCACTTGCATGTACACCGGGGTACCCAGCTTGTCGGCATGGGCCAGGGTCAGGAAGGCTTCGGCACTGGCGTTGTGGCTGGCGGTATCGGCAAAAACCTGGCCGCTGGCGCAAACCAGAGCAACCGCGGTACAGATGGCACGAAGACGAGTCATCGAGTTTCCTTTCTAGCTGGCGAGGTAAAACCCCAAGGGCGACCATTCTGCGCCTAAAAAACCTCGCGGCTCAACCCCACCCCTTGTCAGCCCTGGTTTTGCGGGGCGCAGACGCAGTGAAGAAAGTTTGTGGAACCCATCTGCGTGCCCAGGGCCTAAACTGACCTCTCTCGACTGGATAAGGAGGATGCACGATGAGCCGTATCGAAACCGACAGCCTGGGCGACGTAGAGGTGCCTGATGACGCCTACTGGGGTGCGCAGACCCAGCGCTCGCTGGTCAATTTCGCGATTGGCGAGCAACGCATGCCCCTGGCGGTTCTACATGCCCTGGCCCTGATCAAGAAAGCCGCGGCGCGGGTCAACGACCGCAATGGCGACTTGCCCGCCGACATCGCGCGCCTGATCGAACAGGCCGCCGATGAGGTGCTCGACGGTCAACACGACGATCAATTCCCCCTGGTGGTGTGGCAGACCGGCAGCGGCACCCAGAGCAACATGAACGCTAACGAAGTCATCGCCGGCCGCGCTAACGAGCTGTCCGGCAAGACCCGTGGCGGCAAGAGCCCGGTCCACCCCAACGACCATGTGAACCGCTCGCAAAGCTCCAACGACTGCTTCCCCACAGCCATGAGCATCGCCACCGTGCAGGCGGTGCATCAACAACTGTTACCGGCGATCACCTACCTGTCCGGCGGCTTGGCGGAACTCTCGGCGCGGCATATGAACCTGGTGAAGACCGGCCGCACCCATATGATGGACGCCACGCCGATCACCTTCGGTCAGGAGATCTCGGCGTTCATCGCCCAGCTCGACTATGCCGAAAGAGCTATCCGCAGCGCCCTGCCCGCCGTGTGCGAGCTGGCCCAGGGCGGTACGGCGGTGGGCACCGGGCTCAATTCCCCTCAGGGTTTCGGCGAGGCAATGGCTTCCGAGCTGGCGGCGCTGTCCGGGTTGCCATTCGTTACCGCGCCCAACAAGTTTGCCGCGCTGTCCGGCCACGAGCCGCTGGTGACCTTGCACGGTGCGCTGAAAACCCTGGCCGTGGCGCTGATGAAAATTGCCAACGACCTGCGCCTGCTGGGCTCCGGCCCGCGCGCCGGGCTGGCCGAGGTGAAACTGCCGGCCAATGAACCGGGCAGTTCGATCATGCCGGGCAAGGTCAACCCCACTCAGTGCGAAGCGTTGTCGATGCTGGCGTGCCAGGTGCTGGGCAACGACGTGACCATCGGCATCGCAGCAAGCCAAGGGCACTTGCAGTTGAACGTGTACAAGCCGGTGATCATCCACAACCTGC
The DNA here is from genome assembly GCF_019641515.1 of Pseudomonas sp. S5F11. Taxonomy (NCBI): domain Bacteria; kingdom Pseudomonadati; phylum Pseudomonadota; class Gammaproteobacteria; order Pseudomonadales; family Pseudomonadaceae; genus Pseudomonas; species Pseudomonas sp. S5F11. The sequence goes on along the minus strand of NZ_JAIFJZ010000001.1, from coordinate 5,588,286 downwards.
TCGAATCGATCCGCCTGCTGGCCGATGGCTGCAACAACTTCCAGGAGCATTGCATCGCCGGGCTTGAACCGGATGCTGGGCAGATGGCCGAGCACCTGGAACGCGGTTTGATGCTGGTTACTGCGCTGAACCCGCATATCGGCTACGACAAGTCGGCGCAGATCGCCAAGAAAGCGTACGCCGAGGGCCTGACGCTACGGCAAGCGGCGCTGGACCTGGGCTACCTCACCGACGCTGAGTTCGACCAGTGGGTGCGCCCGGAAAACATGCTGGAGGCGGGGCATTAAGGCGCCATGCGCAATCGCCGGGCCTTGAGCCCGGCGAACAACGACGGCGCCAGGGCAACCGCCGCCGAGCCCAATACCACCACCACCGCGCCGAAATAGCCGAGGGCGTTGATCTCTTCGGCCTGCACATAGTCGGGCCACAGCCACGCCGCCAGCGCCACCGCGACGAAGGTCACCAAGGGCGTGAGCGCCAGGGTCGCGCTGACCCGCGACGCCTCCCAATGGGCCAGGGCTTCTGCGAACGCGCCATATGCCACCAGGGTGTTCATGCAGCACGCCAGCAGCAGCCAGCCTTGCAGCGGGCTCAGTTGCAGGGCTTCCAGCGGATGCGCCCAGGGGGTCAGCAGCACGGCGCAGCAGAGGTAAATCACCATCATCACCTGCAACGAGTTCCACACCGTGAGCAACTGCTTTTGGCCCAGTGCGTAGAACACCCAGATGGAGGTGGCGAGCAGCACCGTCAGTACACCGGCGGTATAGGCGCCGAGGGAGGTAAGCAACTCCGTCAGCCGCTGGTTGAAGAACAGCCCGAACCCGACGATCAGCACCACCAGGCCAATCACCTGGCCCAGGCTGAAGCGTTCTTTGAACACAAACACACTGGCGATCATCAGAAAGATCGGACCCATCTGCACCACTAATTGCGCCGTGCCGGGGCTGAGCAGCTTGAGGCCCACCAAATACAACACGTAGTTGCCCACCAGGCCGCACACCGCCATGGCCACCAGCCAACCGCCCTTGGGGCCCAACACCTTGCGACTGGGCAAGCGCTTGGTGGCGGCCAGGTAAACAAACAGGCAACTGCCGGCCACCGTCAGGCGAAACCAGGTCACCGTGATTGGGTCCATCACTTGCAATACTTGCTTGAGTTTGATCGGCAAAATGCCCCAGAGCAGCGCGGTCAGCAGGGTCAGGAAGAAACCGTAGACCCAGCGGCCGGAAGAGATATGCATGAGTGCCCCAAAAAATGCCAGAGGTGGAGGAGCGGCCATTCTAGGGGCAAGCGCACGCATAGGGATACGGTGCTGTTTAACAGTGGGAGAGGTCTCGCCCCTCCCACCTGTGGCTTAGCGCACGGCTTCGAACAAGCCGGTGGCGCCCATGCCGCCGCCCACGCACATGGTGACGATGCCGTAACGCAGGTTGCGCCGTTGCAGCTCACGCACCAGATGCCCCACTTGCCGCGAGCCTGTCATGCCGAACGGATGACCGATGGAGATCGATCCACCGTTGACGTTGTATTTGGCGTTATCGATTTCCAGGCGATCCCGTGCGTACAGGCACTGCGAAGCGAACGCCTCATTGAGTTCCCACAGGTCGATGTCCGCCACTTGCAGGCCCTTGGCCTTGAGCAACTTGGGCACCGAGAACACCGGGCCGATGCCCATTTCGTCCGGCTCGCAACCGGCAACGGCGAAGCCGCGGAAAAACGCCTTGGGCTTGAGCCCCAGCTCCAGGGCCTTGTCCAGGCTCATCACCAGGGTCATCGAGGCACCGTCGGAGAGTTGCGAGGAGTTGCCCGCCGTCACCGATCCGTCTTCGGCAAATACCGGTTTCAACCCGGCCAGGCTCTCCAGGGTGGTGTCGGGACGGTTGCAGTCGTCACGGTCGACCACGCCGTCAAGGATCTGCACCGCGCCGGTGTTTTTGTCTTCGACTTTGTACTTGACCGCCATGGCCACGATTTCATCGTCGAACAAGCCGTCCGCCTGGGCCTGGGCCGTACGTTGCTGGCTTTGCAGGGCGTAGAGGTCCTGGGCTTCGCGGCTGACGTGGTAGCGCCGCGCGACGATCTCGGCGGTCTGGCCCATGGGGAAGTAGATGCCCGGCACTTGCTCCTTGAGCAGCGGGTTGATCAGGTTATCGGTGTTGACGCTTTTCATGGTCAGGCTGATGGACTCCACGCCGCCGGCAACGATGATGTCGCTGCAGCCGGAAGCGATCTGGTTGGCCGCGATCGCGATCGCCTGCAGCCCCGAGGAACAGAAGCGGTTGAGGGTCATGCCTGCCGTGCCGGTGCCCAATTGCGAGAGCACCGCCACATTGCGCCCGATGTTGTAGCCCTGGGCGCCCTCGTTGGAACCGGCACCGACGATGCAGTCTTCCACACTGGCCGGGTCGAGGCCGTTGCGGCTCAGCAGCGCGTTGACGCAATGGGCCGCCATGTCATCGGGACGGGTCTGGTTGAACTTGCCGCGAAAGGACTTGGCCAGGCCGGTTCGCACGCTGTCGACGATCACTACTTCACGCATGGGCTACCTCGATCTTGTCATTGTTGGGAGATGGATCGAGGATAGATCCGCACCTGCCAGACCGCGATGATCATTCATCCGGCGTATGCAAAAGCATGGCTCGGCGGGGGCGCTGGGGAGGTGATGAGCCAGGTTTTATGGTGAAGGGAATTTTGGCGTGGATAGACTTATTGTGGTGAGGGGGCCAGTTGTGGTGAGCGGGCTTGTCGAATCGTCGCACCGCCCGCGCTGGGCTGCGAAGCAGCCCCAAAACCAGGCACCTCGGAGGATCAGCTGACACCGTATTCCAAGGATTGGGGCCGCTGCGCAGCCCAGCGCAGGGCAAGCCTGCTCACCACAAAAAACCTGCTCACCATAACTGGCTCCTCACAACAACAGCCCCCTTCTCCACAGCAAGCCCCTCACCATACAGGGCCCCTCACCACGGCAGGTCCCTTCACCACGACAGTCCGGTCTGTCATACAAGGGGATTATTTTTTGGTCTTTTTATCGTGCTTTTCGGACTGGGCGAACGCTTCCTCCAACGCGCGGTTGATGGTGCGCAGCACCTTGACCCGCGCCCAGCGCTTGTCATTGGCCTCCACCAATGTCCACGCCGACACTTCGGTGCTGGTGCGGTCGACCATATCGCCCACGGCGGTGCGGTAGTCGTCCCACTTGTCGCGGTTGCGCCAGTCGTCTTCGGTGATTTTGAAGCGTTTGAATGGGATCGACTCACGCGCCTGGAAGCGCTCCAGTTGGGTGTCCTTGTCGATGGCCAGCCAGAACTTGACCACGATCACCCCGGCATCGCGCAGTTGCTCTTCGAAATCGTTGATCTCGCCATAGGCGCGCATCCAGTCCGCCGAGGTGCAGAAGCCTTCGATACGCTCCACCAGCACGCGGCCGTACCATGAGCGGTCGAACACGGTGAACATGCCGCGCGCCGGGATTTTCTGCCAGAAGCGCCACAGGTACGGCTGGGCTCGTTCGTCTTCGCTCGGCGCGGCAATCGGCACGATGTGGTACTGGCGCGGGTCCAGCGCCGCCGCCACGCGACGGATGGCGCCGCCCTTGCCCGCCGCATCGTTGCCTTCGAACACCGTGACCAGCGCGTGCTTGCGCATGCGTTTGTCGCGCATCAAACCGGAGAGGCGCGCCTGCTCGGTGATCAGCTGTTCTTCGTAATCGTCTTTGTCCAGGCGCAATGTCATGTCGAGGCTGTCGAGCAGGCTCTTGCGGTCCACCGAGGCCACCAGCGGCGCGGGGTTCATGCCGCTGCTCCTGGCCTTGGCCATTTTCAGAGCGTTTTGCAAGCCTTCGAGGAGGATCTTGCCCACGGTCAGGCCACGGTAATACGGGTCGACCCCTTCGATCACATGCCAGGGCGCATAGTCGCGGCTGGTGCGGCGCAGCACGCGCTCACCGAAATGCACGAACTTGTCGTAGGTTTGGGACTGTTGCCAGTCCAGCGGGCTGATGCGCCAGCTGTGCAGCGGGTCGTCGGCCAGGGCCTTGAGCCGCGCCTTCATTTGCTTCTTGGAGAGGTGGAACCAGAACTTGAAGATCAGCGCGCCTTCGTCGCAGAGCATTTTTTCCAAACGTTCGGCGCCGGCGATGGCCTGGTCGAGCCGGGCATTCTTGATCTGGCCGTGTACGCGGCCTTGCAGCATCTGGCTGTACCAGTTGCCGAAAAACACGCCCATGCGGCCCTTGGCAGGCAGTTGGCGCCAGTAGCGCCAGGCCGGTGGGCGCGCCAGTTCTTCGTCGGTCTGCTGATCGAAGGTGCGCACCTCAATCAGGCGCGGGTCCATCCACTCGTTGAGCAATTTGACCGTTTCACCCTTGCCCGCCCCTTCTATACCGTTGATCAGCACGATTACCGGGAAGCGTTTTTGCTGATGCAGTTCGTACTGCACCTCCAGCAAGGCTTCGCGCAGGGCCGGGACTTCGGCGTCGTAGGTGGCTTTGTCGATGGCGTGACCGATTTCGGCAGATTCGAACATGGGCGGCTCCGTTCCAGAAGTGAGCAAGACTAGCGGATTGGGCAACGCCGTGCGGAAGGAAATTCAACGCGCCCTTGCCGTGGGTCAATTCAAATGAGGTTGATCGGCTAGAATGGCCGCCTTGCTTTCGCCTGCTTAGTTACGAGCCGCCCATGACCCCCGTATCGCCCAACGCCCAGCTCGACTGGGACGCAGAAGGTCGCCCGCATTCGCGGGTGTTCGACGACGTGTATTTCTCCGACCAATCGGGCCTGGAAGAAACCCGCTACGTGTTTCTGGAACAGAACCGCCTGCGCGAACGCTTCGCCGCCCTCAAACCTGGGGAGCGCCTGGTCATCGGTGAAACCGGCTTCGGCACCGGCTTGAATTTTCTCTGCGCCTGGCAGTTGTTCGAGCAGCACGCCTGTGCCGACGCGCGCCTGCACTTTATCAGCGTGGAAAAATACCCCCTCACCCACGCCGACCTGCAACGCGCCCTCGCCCTCTGGCCGCAGCTGCAACCGTTCGCCGCGCGTTTGCTGGCGCAGTACCACGCCATCCATCCCGGTTTTCAACGACTGCTGCTGGACAGCGGCCGCGTGACCTTGACCCTGCTGATCGGCGATGCCATGGAGCAATTGCCGCAACTGGACGCCCAGGTCGACGCCTGGTTTCTCGACGGGTTCGCCCCGGCCAAGAACCCCGACATGTGGACCGCCGAGTTGTTCGCCGAACTGGCGCGGCTGGCGGCCCCTGGCTCTACCATCAGCACCTTCACCAGCACCGGCTGGGTGCGACGCTTGATCAATGCCGCCGGGTTCAAGATGAAACGCACGCCAGGTATCGGGCATAAATGGGAGATCCTGCGCGGCGAGTTTCTCGGCTGGCCGGCCGACACAGCGGCGCCAGCACCGATCAAACCCTGGTTCGCGCGCCCCGCGCCGGTCCACGGCGAACGCAGCGCGTTGGTGATCGGCGGCGGCCTGGCCGGTTGCACCACCGCCGCCAGCCTCGCCGCGCGCGGTTGGCGCGTGCAATTGCTGGAGCGCCACGCGGGCCTGGCCGAGGAAGCCTCGGGCAATCCTCAGGGTGTGCTGTACCTCAAGTTATCGGCCCACGGCACCGCGTTGTCGCAGTTGATCCTCAGCGGGTTCGGCCACACCCGGCGCCTGCTCGAACACCTGCACCGTGGCGTCGACTGGGACGGCTGCGGCGTACTGCAACTGGCCTTCAACGCCAAGGAAGCCGAACGCCAGGCCCAACTGGCAGCGGCGTTCAGCCCGACGCTGCTGCATGTATTGGACCCGGCCCAGGCCCAGGCCCGGGCCGGGGTGGCATTGGAACACGGGGGGTTGTTCTTCCCCGAAGGCGGCTGGGTCCACCCGCCGGCGCTGTGCGAATGGCAGGCGCGGCACCCGTTGATCGAGGTGTTACAACACCGTGACGTGCTGGCGCTGCAACAGGTCCAAGGCCAGTGGCAGGCCCTCGACGGCGATACCGTATTGGCCAGCGCCAGCGTGGTGGTGCTGGCCGGCGCCGCCGAAATCAAGCGCTTCCCGGCCAGCGCCGAACTGCCGCTCAAACGCATTCGCGGGCAAATCACCCGCTTGCCGCAGACCGTCGCCAGCCAAGCCCTGGCCACCGTGGTCTGCGCCGAGGGCTACGTGGCTCCACCGCGTTTGGGCGAGCACACCCTGGGAGCCAGCTTCGATTTCAAGAGCGACGACCTGGCGCCGACGCAGGCCGAACACTTGGGCAACCTGGACATGCTGCGGGAGATCTCCGAAGACCTCACGCAGCGCCTGAACGCCGACCAACTGCCGGTTGAACTGCTGCAAGGCCGCGCCGCGTTCCGTTGCACCAGCCCCGATTACCTGCCGATCGTCGGGCCACTGGCCGAGCGCGACGCGTTCGATCAGGCCTACGCCGCCCTGCGCAAGGATGCACGCCAGATCCCCGCCACTGCCTGCCCGTGGCTCGACGGTCTGTACATCAACAGCGGCCATGGCTCGCGCGGTTTGGTCACGGCGCCGCTGTGCGCGGAACTGCTGGCGGCCTGGCTGGATAACGAACCGTTGCCACTGCCGCGCAGCGTGGCCGAAGCCTGCCATCCGAACCGTTTCGCCTTGCGCACGCTGATTCGCGGCAGCGGCGCGTCATAACCCCAGCCACCCTGAGCTGCCACCCCCACCGCGCGGCCAATCAAGGCCGCGTGGGCCGACAAGGCCCATTGCCTTATAACGTATTGTTCTAAAACTCCCACAATCTGCTCGGGTCAGTCTCTGGGTACCCGCCGTTTTGGCGCGCAGTACTTCTATCCCTCCCCAACGGAAAAACCGGTAAGGAATTTATGTGCGGATTAGCTGGTGAGTTACGTTTCGATGCCCAACCTGCCGACCTGGCTGCGATTGAGCGCATCACCCATCATTTGGCGCCACGCGGCCCTGACGCGTGGGGCTTCCATGCCCAAGGGCCGATTGCCCTGGGCCATCGCCGCCTGAAAATCATGGACCTGTCGGATGGCTCCGCCCAGCCGATGGTCGACGCTCAACTCGGGCTGTCCCTGGCATTCAACGGCGCGATCTATAACTTTCCGGAGCTGCGCGAGGAACTTGAAGCCCTCGGCTACGCGTTCTATTCCGGCGGCGACACCGAAGTGCTGCTCAAGGGTTATCACGCCTGGGGCGAAGCGCTACTGCCCAAGCTCAATGGCATGTTTGCCTTCGCCATCTGGGAGCGCGACGCGCAGCGGCTGTTTATCGCCCGCGACCGCCTTGGTGTGAAGCCGTTGTACCTGTCGCGCACCGGCCAGCGCCTGCGCTTTGCCTCGGCATTGCCGGCGCTGCTCAAGGGCGGCGATATCAACCCGATCCTCGATCCGGTGGCGCTCAATCACTACCTGAATTTCCACGCGGTGGTGCCAGCGCCGCGCACCTTGCTGGCGGGCATCAAGAAGCTGCCTCCGGCCAGTTGGATGCGCATCGACGCCCAGGGCAACATCGAGCAGAAAACCTGGTGGACCCTGCCCTACGGTCCCCATGACGATGAGCAACACCTGACCCTGCAAGACTGGACCGACCGTGTGCTCGACAGCACCCGCGAAGCCGTGGCGATCCGCCAACGTGCCGCGGTGGATGTGGGCGTGCTGCTGTCCGGTGGTGTGGATTCGAGCATGCTCGTGGGGCTGTTGCGGGAAGTCGGCGTGCAGGACCTGTCGACATTTTCCATCGGTTTTGAAGATGCCGGCGGCGAGCGCGGCGACGAGTTCCAGTACTCGGACCTGATCGCCAAGCATTACGGCACGCGCCATCACCAATTGCGCATTGCCGAAAGCGAAATCATTGAGCAATTGCCTGCGGCGTTCCGCGCCATGAGCGAGCCGATGGTCAGCCACGACTGCATCGCGTTCTACCTGCTGTCGCGAGAAGTTGCCAAGCACTGCAAGGTGGTGCAGAGCGGCCAGGGCGCTGACGAATTGTTCGCCGGTTACCACTGGTATCCGCAGGTCGATGGCGCCAGCGATCCGTACGCAGCCTATCGCGAAGCCTTTTTCGACCGCAGTTACGACGACTACGCGGCCACCGTCGCGCCCAAGTGGCTGACCGTCAACGACGCTGCCGGCGATTTTGTGCGCGAGCATTTTGCGATGCCGGGCGCCGATGCCGCAGTGGACAAGGCCCTGCGCCTGGACAGCACGGTGATGCTGGTGGACGACCCAGTCAAACGCGTCGACAACATGACCATGGCCTGGGGCCTGGAAGCGCGCACGCCCTTCCTCGACTACCGCCTGGTGGAACTCTCGGCCCGTGTGCCAGGTAAGTTCAAACTGCCCGATGGCGGCAAGCAAGTGCTGAAAGAAGCCGCGCGCCGAGTGATCCCCAGCGAAGTCATCGACCGCAAGAAGGGCTACTTCCCCGTGCCCGGCCTCAAGCACTTGCAGGGCGACACCTTGAATTGGGTCCGCGAACTGCTGCTGGACCCGAGTCAAGACCGCGGCCTGTTCAACCCGGCCATGCTCGATCGCCTGCTGACCGACCCTCAAGGCCAATTGACCCCGCTGCGCGGCTCCAAACTGTGGCAACTGGCGGCGCTGAACCTGTGGCTCAGCGAACAAGGAATCTGATTGATGAAACCTCACGCCGCGGCTTACAGCCAACGTTTGCTGAAGGGCCAGACGCCGACCTATGAGCGCCTGCAAGCCCGTCTGGCCGAAGATGGCAGCCCCCTGGCCGCCGAGCCGATTGCCGTGCACTGCGGCTGGGGCCGCTTGTTGATCGGTCACACCTTCCCAGACCCGTCCAGCCTGGCCCAGGAACTGCTCAAGGAGCAGCCGGGCGAGCGCGATATCGCGCTGTATGTGGCCGCGCCCCAGCAGATTCTGGGGATCGACCCGCAGCAATTATTCCTCGACCCGTCCGACACCTTGCGTCTGTGGTTCAGCGATTACCGCCCGGCCACTCGTGTGTTTCGCGGGTTTCGTATTCGTCGCGTACAGAGCGAGGCCGATTGGCAGGCGGTCAACCGTTTGTATCAAGGCCGCGGCATGTTGCCGGTGGACGCTGAACGCCTCACCCCGCGTCATCAGGGCGGCCCGGTCTACTGGCTGGCTGAAGATGAAGACAGCGGCGCGGTGATCGGCAGTGTGATGGGCCTGAATCATCAAAAAGCCTTCCACGACCCTGAAAACGGTTGCAGCCTCTGGTGCCTGGCGGTCGACCCGCAGTGCACCCGCCCCGGCGTGGGCGAAGTGCTGGTGCGCCACTTGGTCGAACACTTTATGAGCCGTGGCCTGAGCTACCTTGACCTGTCGGTGCTGCACGATAACCGCCAGGCCAAGAACCTCTACGCCAAGCTGGGTTTTCGCGCGCTGACCACGTTTGCGATCAAGCGCAAGAACGGCATCAACCAGCCGCTGTTTCTCGGCCCCGGTCCGCAAGCGGAGTTCAACCCCTATGCGCGGATCATCGTCGAAGAGGCCCATCGCCGCGGCATCGATGTGCAGGTGGACGATGCCGACGCCGGCCTCTTCACCCTCAGCCACGGCGGGCGCCGCGTGCGCTGCCGCGAGTCGCTGAGCGACCTGACCAGCGCCATCAGCATGACCCTGTGCCAGGACAAGAGTCTGACCCACAAAGCCTTCAAGGCGGCCGGGTTGAACGTGCCGTCCCAGCAGTTGGCGGGCAGCGCCGACGACAATCTGGAATTTCTCGACGAACATCAGCGCGTCGTGGTCAAGCCCCTCGACGGCGAGCAAGGCCAGGGCGTGGCCGTGGATCTGCAAACCATCGAAGAGGTGCAGCAGGCCATCGAGGCGGCGCGGCAGTTCGACAGTCGTGTGCTGTTGGAGAGCTTCCACGAGGGCCTGGACCTGCGCATTCTGGTGATCGGCTTCGAAGTGGTCGCCGCCGCGATCCGGCGCCCTGCAGAAGTCACCGGCGATGGTCAGCATTCCATCGGCGCGCTGATCGAAGCCCAGAGCCGACGCCGCCAGGCCGCCACCGACGGCGAAAGCAAGATCCCATTGGACGCCGAAACCGAGCGTACCCTCGCCGCCGCCGGCTATGACTACAGCAGCATCCTGCCACGCGGCAAAACCCTGGCTGTGCGTCGCACCGCCAACCTGCACACCGGCGGTTGCCTGGAGGACGTCACCGCGATCCTGCACCCCACGCTGGTGGACGCCGCCGTGCGCGCCGCCCGGGCCCTGGACATCCCCATGGTCGGCCTGGACCTGATGGTGCACGCCGCCGATCAACCCGAGTACGTGTTTATCGAAGCCAACGAACGGGCCGGCCTGGCCAACCACGAGCCGCAGCCAACGGCCGAGCGATTTGTAGACCTTCTATTTCCACACAGTTAGAAGCCTCGAGTTACAAGCTGCGAGCTTCAAGAGTAGGGCATTACCGGCAAGCCTCAGATACCGCTTTTAACTTGAAGCTTGCAGCTCAACGCTTGCAACTAAAGGAAACCTTTATGACCCGAACCATTCCCGAACCGGATCTCAACTACCTGCAAAAAGTCCTGCTGGAAATGCTCGCCATTCCCAGCCCTACCGGTTTTACCGACACCATCGTGCGGTATGTGGCCGAGCGTCTGGAAGAACTGGGCATTCCGTTTGAAATGACCCGGCGCGGCACCATTCGCGCCACCCTCAAAGGTCAGAAAAACAGCCCGGACCGCGCAGTGTCGGCGCACTTGGACACCATCGGCGCCGCCGTGCGCGCGATCAAGGACAACGGCCGCCTGACCCTGGCGCCGGTGGGCTGCTGGTCGAGCCGCTTTGCCGAAGGTAGCCGCGTCAGCCTGTTCACCGACAACGGCGTGATCCGCGGCAGCGTGTTGCCCCTGATGGCCTCCGGGCACGCATTCAATACCGCCGTGGATGAGATGCCAGTGAGCTGGGACCACGTCGAACTGCGCCTGGACGCCTACTGCGCGACCCGTGCCGACTGCGATTCCCTGGGCATCAGCGTAGGTGACTACGTGGCATTTGACCCGTTGCCCGAGTTCACCGAGAGCGGACATATCAGCGCCCGTCACCTGGATGACAAAGCCGGCGTCGCCGCCCTCCTCGCCGCGCTCAAGGCGATTGTCGATAGCGGCGAACCCTTGCTGATCGACTGTCACCCGCTGTTCACCATCACCGAGGAAACCGGCAGTGGTGCGGCGGCGGCGCTGCCGTGGGATGTGAGTGAATTCGTGGGTATCGACATCGCGCCGGTCGCCCCCGGTCAGCACTCCAGCGAACATGCGGTGAGCGTGGCCATGCAGGATTCCGGCGGGCCCTACGACTACCACCTGTCCCGGCACCTGCTGCGTCTGGCGGCGGATAACGAACTGCCGGTGCGCCGCGACCTGTTCCGCTATTACTTCAGCGATGCCCATTCGGCAGTGACCGCCGGCCACGATATCCGCACCGCGTTGCTGGCATTCGGCTGCGATGCGACCCACGGCTACGAACGCACCCATATCGACAGCCTTGCCGCCCTGAGTCGCCTGCTGGGTGCGTATATCCTCAGCCCGCCGGTATTCGCCAGCGATGCGCAACCGGCCCAGGGCTCACTGGACCGCTTCAGTCATCAGATCGAGCACGAAACGCAGATGGAGAGCGACACGCGAGTGCCGTCGGTGGACAGCCTGGTGGGGCAAAAGTCCTGACACTGGCAACTGGGGTCCCGGCGCAGTAGGATCGCCGGGATCCAACACCTGAGGCTTGTATGCTGATTCCCTACGATGCACTTGAAGTCGATACCCTGACGCGCCTTATCGAAGACTTCGTCACCCGCGATGGCACCGACAACGGTGACGACACGCCCCTGGAAACCCGTGTACTGCGTGTGCGCCAGGCGCTGACCAAGGGCCAGGCCCTGATCGTGTTCGACCCTGAGAGCGAACAGTGCCAACTGATGCTCAAGCACGACGTGCCCAAGCATCTGTTCGATTGACGGAGGATCTTCAGGGGTTGGGGACTGCCGCCGGGTGTGTGGCGGCAGCTTGGCGTTTGCGGATTTTCTGATGCACCTCGGCGCGATGAACATTCACCCCGGCCGGTGCGTGGATGCCGAACTTCACTTGGTTACCGTTCAATTCGACGATGTGCAGGGCGATTTCATCGCCGATGGCAATGCTTTCGCCTACAGCGCGGCTTAAAACCAGCATGGCGGTTGTCCTTTTTAGAATGACAGGATCCCGACCATGCTCGCCCGATGTAGAAGCATCAATGCCCTGCCACTAAAACAGGCAGGACCTACATCAACTGGTAATTTAGCTGACAGACTAAGTGAAAGATGCAGAGGGTTTTCCCCGCTTTCATAAATCCAAACGCTGACGCATAACCCATCGGGGGCAAGCCCCCTCCCACAGTTGGACGTGTTCACAGTTCAAAAGGTGGGAGGGGGCTTGCCCCCGCTATGGCTACAGGTAGCTGCACATCTTCGGTGAAAACTTACCCTGAGAATTGAGGTTCTTGTGCTGAGTTCAGCTTTTGGTTGCCTGCGCTTTGGCGCGCATTTTGTCGGCCATACTGGCCATTTCATCGTAGAGCAGCTGCGGATTCTTCTGCTTCAACGCCCACGCCATCCGCCCTTGCTCGTGGGGCAGAATCATGAATTCTCCCTCGGCCACACGCTGGTAGATGTAGTCGGCAATATCCGCCGCCGAAATCGGCGAGCTCTCCAGCAACTTACCGACCTGCGCTTTCATGGCCGGCGTCGGGCCTCGGAACGAGTCCAACAGGTTGGTCTGGAAGAACGATGGGCAGACCACATGCACACCGACCTCCTGCTGCTTGAGTTCCACCAGCAGACTCTCGGACAGCGCCACCACACCGGCCTTGGCCACGTTGTAGTTGCTCATGGCCGGGCCCTGCATCAGTGCCGCCATGGAAGCGATGTTGATGATGCGCCCCTTGCTCTTCTCCAACAGCGGCAGGAACGCCTTGCAGCCCTTGACCACCCCCATCAGGTTGATTGCGATCTGCCAGTCCCAGTCTTCCAGCGACAACTCGGCGAAGAACCCACCGGAAGCCACCCCGGCGTTGTTGACGATCACATCGATGCCTCCCAGCTTGACCTCGCAAGCCTGGGCAAACGCGGTGAGCTGGCTGTAGTCGCGCACATCGCAACGCTGCACGAAACCATCGCCGCCGGCTTCGCGTACCTGCTTGAGGGTTTCCTGCAGGCCGGGCTCGCTGACATCCGACAAGGCCAACTGCCAGCCCTCGCGTGCCCAGCGCAGCGCGATTTCGCGACCCAGGCCGGAGCCGGCACCAGTGATCATCATGCGATTTTGCATAAGAAGTAGCCTTGTGGTTCACAGTAGAAGTGATCGGCAGTGTAGCGAAGGTTTCCACGCGCCCCACGCACCATCAGAGTGATGAATGCCCCAGGCAAACCCGCGGCCGGGTCAGATGCCTCAGCTCTCTCTAAGTTCAATCTTTTTCAACTAAGCAGGGTTTTAGCCACGTATTTAAAAGAAATAACCAGGTTATCGAAATGCTTTAAAAAAACAGGGAATTTTCTGTGAAGCACTACAGTCGGAGTTGTTAAGGCGCCCGTAACTAAGAGTACGGTCCTACCGTTAAATAACCTGTCCTTGCATAAGGCCTATAAGGAAATAAAACCATGAGCCTCATTCTCATCATCATCCTAATTCTGTTGCTGGTCGGCGGTCTGCCGGTGTTCCCGCACTCACGTAACTGGGGTTATGGCCCGTCGGGTATTCTCGGCGTGGTACTGGTCGTACTGCTGGTGCTGTTGTTGCTCGGCAAGATATAAAACCGCGGTAAAAAAAAGAGGCCCTCAAGAGGGCCTCTTTTTTATTGCCGGTTAATCAGTCCGGCTTGCCGTCCACCACACCGGCGGTGTTATCCAACAGGCTCTTGGTCGCCGTTTGCAGGAACGACTCAAGTTTCTGCTTGAGGGCCGCCTCATCCGAAGACTCCGGAATCAGTTTGCCGGTCGGGTTGGCACCCAACTCGTACTGCCACAACTTCGGTGGCATTTCCTTGGGCAGTACCAGGATGCGGTCCGCAGTGACCAACGCCACGGTCTGATCGCTGCCCGAAGGCTTGATCACGCCGAAGCCCTTGTCCCCTTCCGGCAGGTTGAGCAGGTCGCGGCCCCAGCACTGGTGCAGAGTTTCCCCACCCAGGCGGCCCATGATGGTTGGCACGATGTCGATCTGCGTACCCACGGTGTGGTCGCGCTCGCCGAACTTTTCCTGCATGCCCGGCGCAATCATCAGCATCGGTACGTTGAAGCGGCCCAGGTCCATCTCAGTGATTTGCTGTTCGTTGCCGAAGCCGTGGTCGCCGACGACCACAAATAAGGTTTCCTTGAAGTACGGTTCCTTGCGCGCCTGCTCGAAGAACTGGCCCAGGGCCCAGTCGGAGTAACGCATCGCGGTCAAGTGCTCGTTGAGGCTGCCACGGTCAGTGACTTTCTCCACCGGCAACGGCGTCGGCAACGCGTACGGCGTGTGGTTGGACAGGGTTTGCAGCAGCGCGTAGAACGGCTTGCCGCCTTCACGGGCCTTCAGCTCTTGCAGGCCACGATTGAACATATCCTGGTCGGATACGCCCCACGTCGGGTCGGAGAATACCGGGTCGACGAAGTCATTGCGGCCAATGAAGTTGGTCATGCCCTGGTTGCTGAAGAAGCCAGACTGGTTGTCCCAGGCGAAGTCGCCGTTGTAGACATACACGTCGTCAAACTTGCGCGCGCTGAGCAATTGCGGCAGGCCCGACAGTTTGTGGCTGCCTTCGGGGGTCTGCATCAGGTATTCGAAACCCGGCAGATTCGGGAAGCAGGCCATGGTGGCAAACATGCCCTGGTGGGTATGGGTGCCGTTGGAGAAGAAGCGATCGAACAGCAGGCCTTCCTTGGACAATTTGTCGAAGTACGGCGTGATGTTGCCCGGACGGCCCAGCGCGCCCACCGAGTGGCCGGCGAAGCTTTCCATCAGGATCACCACGACGTTCTTGATCGGCAGGGTTTTCTCGGCCGGCGGCAGGAAGTTACGGCGCACGGCGGCGGTGTCGGTATCCACCAATTTTTCCGTCGGCAGTACCAGCATGTCGCGCACGGTCTGGGTCGCCAGCGGCTGCTCCAAAGTGGCCTTCCAGATGTTGGAGCGGTCTTCGGAGAAGCGTGACTTGGCCGCCGCAATCAGCGACAGCGTGCCATTAAGGCCCAACTGGTTGGCGAAGTTGGAGTCAGTGGTGTACACGTCGCCCCAGCGCAGCGGCGGGCCCTGGCGCAGGGTGCCACGGGCGGCGACCACGGCCACCAGCAGGCACACCACGAACACGGCGATGCGCGAATACCACGGCGCCACTTGGCGCGTGCCGATGCTGCCGCCGCTGAACGGGCCGCGCGGGCGCGTGGCGCGGTCGGCGCCTTTGAAGGCCATGCTCAGAATCAACGTACCCACGGCCCACGCCAGCAGGTAACGCACCACCGGGAAACCGTACCAGAGCATGCTCATCACGGTTTTCGGGTCTTCCTTCACATATTGGAAGACCAGGCCGTTGAGGCGCTGGTGAAACTCGCGATAGAAGTCCATTTCCATCAGGCCCAGGAACAGGGCGATGCTGGACGCGACGGTCAACCACAAACGGAAGAACCCACGCGCGGCCATCGCGCGCACGCTAAACAGCGCCAGCAACAGCGGAATGCTCAGGTACACCACCAAGCGCAAGTCCAGGCGCAGGCCGTTGCCGAACGCTTCAAGGAAGGTCGAGGCCGGTGTGTCGAGGATCATCTCGCGGTTGTATACCAGCAGCGCCAGGCGCAGCAGGGAGAACATCACCATCATGACCAGTGCGCAGAGCAGCGTGTATGCCAGATGGGATTTGACGGTCGGTTGCAGCAGACGAGTCGAGGCTCGCTGCTGGCTCAGGGCGTCCGGGTTTGCCATGTCGTTTCAGGACCCATTGGAAGTTGAAGTGACGAAGTATTGCAGTGGCGCGAATGGTGCCCGATCAAGGCCGGCAAGGCTATTAAATTACTGAACGGGGAGCTTTACCGCGCCTTGATTGGCGCGCAGCTGGAACCGGGGGGAATTGTCTTGGAGGGAATGTGAAAATTCCGTGCAACGCATATTTCGATACACAAATTTCCAGACCGGACGGCAAGCCCGTGTGGGAGGGAATGGCTCCCTCTCACACATAGCCCCTGAACGCCGTGGTCAGATCCGCACGTTACCGCGCGGGCCGGCGATCGCCCAGATAATCAGGCCCAGTACCGGCAGCAGCAGGATCAGCAGGATCCACAACACCTTGGCCCCGGTGCTGGCGCCGCTTTTGAAGACGTTGATGATCGCCCAGATATCCAGCGCGAGGATGATCAGGCCGATCAGGCCATTGAACGTGGAACCCATGGTGTCGCTCCTAAGTGAGGGCATGCCCTTGTAGGATAGTCAGCCCCTGCCAGGGTTCCGTTTTATTTCAGACATGTACGGCGATTTTCAGGGCTTCCAGGGACGGCTCGGCCTTGATCCCGACCTCGGCGCACAATTCCAGTACCCGTGGCAGGACGTTGCCATAAACCAGCACCACTTGAATCTCATCGTCCAGCAACTGGCTGAAGTTCACCAGCACATAGCCACCGTCTTCCTGGCTCAGGGCGCTCATCTGCACCTGGATGCGATTGAGCGCGGTCAGCGCTTCGGTCTTGGCCAGTTGTTTGGCCTTAAGGTTGAACGCCACACCCGGGCCGAACGACGCGACGATCTGGGCAAACAGGTCGCCATAAGTGTCAGCCTGGAACAGCACCGTGTCCGGCAGGCTGCCGACCACCACCCACTCCCCCAGGGGGATCGGGAAAGTGTCGTCGTAGTTGATATCCGGGTTGGCGGCCAGAAACGCCGCCGGATCGGCGTAGGCCTGAGCGGCCTCCTCGGCGATGCGCGCCACCTCATCCTCGCCCATGACGCCGGCGCTGATGTGGCTGATGAGTTCGACGAGGGCGGTTTTCATGGGGCGTTCCTGTTGCGGGCTGATTTTCGAGGGCGCAAAGCCTACACCAGATTCTGCAAGCGCGCCGCCGTATCCATCGCGCCCATGGTCTGCGCCGCTGCCAACGCGGTGGCGCCCTGGGCGTCGGTGGCCTTGGGGTTGGCGCCCTGGGCGAGCAGGTAGTCGAGCATTTCGACGCGATTGAACATCGCCGCCATCATCAATGCGGTGCGACCGTCCGACGACGCGGCTTCCACCGGCGTGCCGCCTTCGATCAAGGCCTTAACTACGGGCAGGTTGCCTTTGAACGCCGCGCCGGCAATCGGCAATTGGTTCTTATCGTTAGCGATCAACGGGTCGGCCTTGAACTCCAGCAGCACTTTGACCGCCTCGGCATGACCGTGGTACGCCGCCAGCATCAGCAAGGTGTCGCCATTGTGATTGCGAAAGTTGGCCGGCAAGCCCTTAGCCAGCAGCGCGGCGAGCATGGCGGCATCGCCTTTGCGAGCCACATCGAAAACCTGTTCGGCAAATTCGGCGGCTTCGTCTTCGGTCATTTGTTTGGGGGCAGACATGGGGGCTCCTTGGCGGGTGCGAGTTCAAGTACTGAATATGGCGCCCAGTGTCGCGATGGAGTTCCCCACTGTCATGGCTTTTTTGTCAAAAGTGTCCATAGACACACTCAATCAATAGCGGAAATGGCCACCCTGAATCTGCGCCAATAGCTCGCCAGTGATCGGCACGTAACCATCCGACCCCGGCAGCCAGGCATACACCGGGTCGTTGCCCGCCTTGGCCGGGTCGAAAGCCTCTTCCTTGAGCCGCACCTTCTGGTACTTGAATGTGCCGGTGGTTTCCATCTGCACCTTGATCCGCAGGAACAGCGGCACCGCGTATGGGGGCAACTGGCCGTGGGCGAATTGCAGCAGTTCACGCATGTCCAGCGCGGCCAGGGACTCGCTGGGGGTGATGGCGACCATGCCGGCGCGGCCATTGGTGTTGTCGATTTCCACTCCGTAGGCCACCACTTCGGCAATCTGCGGGTGTTGCAGCAGGACGTTTTCGACTTCGGTGGTGGAGACGTTTTCCCCTTTCCAGCGATAGGTGTCCCCCAGGCGATCGACGAACTGCGCGTGGCCGAAACCGATGCTGCGTAATAGATCGCCGGTGTTGAAATAACGGTCGCCCGGTTCGAAGACGTCGGTGAGGATGACCTTGCGGTTTTTTTCTGGGTCGGTGTAGCCGTCGAAGGGCGACTTGTCATCGATCCTGGCCAGCAGCAGCCCCTGCCCGCCCGTCTGGACCTTGCGCATGAAGCCATCGCCGCCACGGATCGGTTCGCCGCTGTCGTGGGCGTAGTCCACCAGCGCCCAGTGCTGCAGGCAAAAACCGATGGTGTTGTCGAAATTCAACACATTGGTGAAGCCGATGTTGCCGTCGCTGGCGGCGTACAGCTCGCAGATATGAGCCACGCCATAGCGCGCCTTGAACTGCGCCCACACGCCGGGGCGTAGGCCATTGCCGACCATCTTGGTGACGCGGTTGTCGCGGTCGTTTTCGCTGGACGGCTGGTCGAGCAGGTAACGGCACAACTCACCCACGTAGCCCAGGGTGGTGGCGTTGAACTTGCGCGCATCGTCCCAGAACTGACTGGCGCTGAACTTGCGACGGATGGCGAACCCCGACGCGCCGACAATCGCCGAGCCCCAGCACACACATAGGCCGGTGGCGTGGTACAGCGGCAAGGTGCAATACAGGACGTCGTCGGGGCCCATGTCCAGGGCGATGCGGCCGAAACTCACGGCGGTCTTGGTCCAGCGTCCGTGTTTCATGATGCCGGCCTTGGGCAGGCCAGTAGTGCCGGAGGTGTAGATATAGAAGCAGGGGTCGTTGAAGAACACCTGGGCGGTGCTGGCAGGGTTAGCCTGCGCGCAGTCGGCGCTGGCTGCGATCAGGTCGACATAGCCCTCGGGCAGCGACGCTGGCGACTGATCAGGCACGAACCATGTCCGTTCGGCCTGGATCGGCACCTGATCGCGCACCGCGTCATAAACACCGACCAACTCCGCGCCGACCACGATCGCCACCGGGCTGACCAGGTTAAGGCTGTGCACCAACGTGGCCTGGGTTTGCGCGGTGTTGACCATCGCGCAGATGCCGCCCAGCTTGGCCACGGCCAGTACGCACAGCAATAATTCCGGGCGGTTTTCGATAAACAGCGCCACCACATCGCCCTTGCCAATGCCTTGGGCGTGTAAGTGGTGGGCAATCCGATTGGCCTGTCGGTTGACATCGGCGTAACTGAGCACGCGGTCGCCGTACAGCACCGCGTTGCCGTCGGGGTTGCGCAAGGTGGCTTGTTCAAACTCCCAACCCAGCCCGCAAGGTTGGCCGGGGTCGGTGACATTCGCCGCGCGCATGCCACGCACCACGCGCGGCAAAGCGCGAACAATGGCGGGCACCTTACGCAGCATCTTGCCCCAGGTGATCATGTCGTCATGCGGAGGGTTCATGGCGGAACGTCCTTTTTCTTATTCTTCGTATGATCCGCACACAGCAGCATCACCGTAGGAAGCTGCTAAATGCCTTGCAGGAAAATACGTCAGCCCTTCTTCAGCTGTACACGCAGGATTTGAAAAGTTTTGTATCCCGACGGATGCGCTCGGGAAAAAGGGAATTTAGCCGCGCTTAAACAGTCTTTAAACGTAATGAGGCGCCAGTGGCACCGCGCCGGGTAACGCAAAATGCAGGATGCATGATGGCCATTCATGCAAATTGCACGAAAACGAAAATTTCTATTTTTTATAAGGCCATGATTTATAAGGAATTTTTAGTATTCGTTAAGCTGGCACAATCGCTGCACCTATCACTCCATGCTTGCCCACTTGAGCCAATGGAGCTGATAAACATGAGCCTGATCCAAGATAAATTCGCTTCGGTATTTTCCAACTACGACGTCACCACTCAGCCTCGTCCGGACGGCGGCATCCTGTTGACCTTGCGTAACAGTGAAGGCAAGCAGGTCAAACGCTCGATCTCTTACCAGCAATTGCATACTGCCGACCAACTGACCTGGGTGATCAGCGCCATCCGTCGTGACCTAGCTGAGCAAGCCAGTGAGCTGCCGCAGATCTCCATGCTGCAAAGCCAGAATCGCTTCGCCCTGCCGACCTACCACTCCGCGTAAGTCAGCCGCGCACAAAAAGGGCCGCGACGCCGTTGAGCGTCGCGGCCCTTTTTTATGGGCTTAACACAGACCCTGGCGCGCGGCTTCGTTCATGGCCTGTACGCGGTTGTTGACCTGCAACTTGCCGTAGATGTTGCGCAAGTGGAACTTCACCGTGGCCTCGGAGGTGCAGCGAATCTGGCTGATCTCCCAGACGGTCTTGCCTTCGGAAGCCCATCGCAGGATTTCCAACTCCGACGGCGTCAGCGGCTTCCCCCATAAGTTAAGGCGTCTTCTGACGGCATTGGGCACGGTATACGACGACTCAAACGACTCCTCTGGGCGATTCATTGCGTCTCTCCTTTTTATTGGCTAATGCCCGATCACCCTTCGGATTCCTCCTATTGACAGGTGACATAAACACTGAGGCCGCAGAAGAGTTACACAACCCATGCACGTCGTGGGCAAGGGTCCGCATAAACAGCAGAGCCCTACAGATAACTAAGCCACTTCCCACAGCAATTTCAAATTTGCCGGGGTTGAAGATCCTATTCGTTGAGGTTAGTCGTCCAAACCCGGAAAGCGTTCGGCGAGGGTATCGCCCGTCAGCGCAGGCTTGGCGCCCTCGGCACTGTTGAACAACCGCAGCATGACAAAATGCCCATGCTCGCCCTGATCAAACCAATGCGCCATGCCGGCCGGAATGACCAACATATCGTTTTTTTCGCAGCGTACGCTGTAGACGTAATCGCCAACATGCAGGCTGAACAGCCCCTGCCCCGCGATAAAGAAGTGGGCGTGGGCTTCGCGGCAACGTTGCTCGGCAAGCGGCGGGCGCGGGTCGATGACCGTGAGCACCTCGACGTTGGCATACCCCAGATCATTGATCGGCGCCTTATACGCCTCGATCATCGCACTATCGGTGGCGCCCTTCTCGATCGCGGCCGGTTGCCAGCGCTCGAAGCGCGCGCCGTGCTCGGCCAGGGTGCTGGCGATATCGTCGAGATGGGTCAACACCTTGTTCGGCGTATCCGGTGTAGCGACGTGGTAGACGGCGACATAACTCATTGAAGGGTTCCTTGGTTCTGCTCGTGCAATCGAAAGCCGATGATAACGGCCGCGGCCAGGGCGGCGACGCTGGCAAGACTAAAGGTGAAGGTCGGGCCCAGCAGGTTCCAGCTGTAGCCGGCATACAGCGCGCCCAAGGCTCCGCCGGTGCCGGACAATGCGGCGTACAGCGCCTGGCCCTGGCCCTGTTGTTTAGCCCCGAAGCTGCGCTGCACAAAGGCAATCGCCGCCGCATGGAAACTGCCGAAGGTAGCCGCATGCAGCACCTGCGCCAGCAGCAGCACCCAAAAGAATTCGGCCAATGTGCCTAGCAATACCCAGCGCAGCGCCGCCAGCAGAAAACTCGCCAGCAGCACCCGACGCAGCGAAAAGCGCGTAAGGATACGGCTCATGCCCAGGAACATCAGCACTTCGGCCACCACCCCCAGCGCCCACAGCAGTCCGATCACGCCCCGGCTGTAACCCAAGTGTTCGAGGTGCAAGGTCAGGAACGTGTAATACGGGCCATGGCTCATCTGCATCAGCGCCACACAGGCGTAGAACGCCAGCACGCCGGGGCTGCGCAGTTGCTTGAGGAATCCGTCCCCGGCCAGGCGATTGCCGTGGTTGGCCGGCTGTGCATTCGGCACCCACAGGCTGGCACCGATGATGCCGGCCATGATCACCACGACCACCACCGGGTAGATGTCCAGGCTTAGCCAGTCGAACAGGCGGCCCATGATGACCACGGTAAGAATGAAACCGATGGAGCCCCAAAGGCGGATCTGGCTGTAGCGCGAGGTGTGTTTTTGCAGATGGGCTAGGGTGATCACTTCAAACTGCGGCAGCACTGCGTGCCAGAAGAACGCATGCAGCGCCATCACCAGCCCCAGCCAGGCATAGGTGTGGCTGACGAAAATCAGCGAGAAGCTCAGCAACGTGCACACCGCGCCAAAACGCACGATGGCCAGGCGGCGGCCGGTGTAATCCCCCAGCCAGCCCCACAGGTTCGGGGCCACGCAGCGCATCAACATGGGGATGGCCACCAACTCGCCGATGCGCGCGCTGGAGAACCCCAGGTGATCGAAGTACAGCGCCAGGAACGGCGCAGTGGCGCCCAGCAGGGCGAAGTAGAACAGGTAGAAGCTGGAAAGGCGCCAGTACGGGATCAGCATGGTGTGGGGGGCTGCTTCGCAGCCCGGCGCGAGCAAGCTCGCTCACCACAACAATTTTGCTTACCACAGCCAATATTGCGGACGGTCACAGCTGGCCCAGTACCGGGGTCGTCACCTGCACGTCGGCGTTCTGCCCGCGATTGCGCAGCAGGTGGTCCATCAGCACGATGGCCATCATCGCTTCGGCGATCGGCGTGGCGCGGATGCCGACGCAGGGGTCATGGCGGCCTTTGGTGATCACGTCCACCGGGTTGCCGTGCACGTCGATCGAACGGCCCGGGGTGGTGATGCTGGAGGTGGCCTTGAGGGCCAGGTGCGCGACGATGGGCTGACCGGACGAAATACCCCCGAGAATGCCACCCGCGTTATTGCTGAGAAAACCTTGGGGCGTCAGCTCATCGCGATGCTCGGTGCCGCGCTGGGCGACACAGGCGAAACCGGCGCCGATTTCCACGCCCTTGACCGCGTTGATGCTCATCAGCGCGTGGGCCAGCTCAGCGTCGAGGCGGTCGAAAATCGGCTCGCCCAGGCCCGGCTTGACGCCTTCGGCGACCACGGTGATCTTGGCGCCGACCGAGTCCTGGTCACGGCGCAGCTGATCCATATAGGCCTCCAGCTCCGGGACTTTGTCCGGGTCGGGGCAGAAAAACGCGTTGTCTTCCACGCTGTCCCAGGTCTTGAACGGGATTTCAATCGGGCCCAACTGGCTCATGTAGCCACGGATCAAGATGCCCTGGGTCGCCAGGTATTTCTTGGCGATGGCCCCGGCCGCCACGCGCATGGCGGTTTCCCGGGCCGAGCTGCGGCCGCCGCCACGGTAGTCGCGCTCGCCATATTTGTGGTGGTAGGTGTAGTCGGCGTGGGCCGGGCGGAACAGGTCTTTGATCGCCGAGTAGTCCTTGGACTTCTGGTCGGTATTACGAATCAGCAGGCCGATGGCGCAGCCGGTGGTGCGGCCTTCGAACACGCCGGAGAGGATCTCGACTTCATCGGGTTCCTGGCGTTGGGTGGTGTGGCGGCTGGTGCCGGGTTTGCGGCGGTCGAGGTCACGCTGCAGGTCGTCCAGGGTCAACTCAAGGCCGGGCGGGCAGCCGTCGACAATGGCGACCAACGCCGGGCCATGGCTTTCGCCCGCGGTGGTGACAGTGAACAGCTTGCCGAAGGTATTGCCGGACATGCAGGGCGCTCCGTGAAATCAGTTGTAATCACTCAGGGGTGATAACCAAGCGCGCCAGTATACGCGGGCACACCGACTAGTTCATCCTCGAAACCTTACCGGTCGGCATGGGTCCAACCGGCACTTCCCTGATGATGGCGCGATGATGCTGCGAGTTTTGCTGTTCACCCTCACCCTCTTGACCACCCTGGCCCACGCCGCGTCCCCTGTTGTCCTACAACGGCCCATCAGCCTCGACACCGGCAGTGGCAAGCTATTCGGCTCGTTGTTGCTGCCGCAGTCCGACAGCCCCGTGCCAGTGGTATTGATCATCGCCGGTTCCGGCCCCACCGACCGCAACGGCAACAGCGCCGACGGCGCGCGCAACGACAGCCTCAAGCGCTTGGCCTGGGTGTTGGCCCGGCACAATATCGCCAGCGTGCGCTACGACAAGCGCGGCGTGGCCGCCAGCCTGGCCGCTACCCCGGACGAACGCAACCTGACCCTGGATGCCTACGTCGCCGACGCGGTGGCGTGGGGCAACCTGCTCAAGGCCGATAAGCGCATGGGCCCATTGATCGTACTGGGCCATAGTGAAGGTGCACTGGTGGCCGCGCTGGCCGCGCCGCAGTTGCAGCCTGCCGGGGTGATTTCCCTGTCCGGCAGCGCGCGCCCGGTGGATCAAGTGATCCGCCAGCAACTGGCGGATCACCTGCCCCCTGCCCTGTTGTTACGCAGCAATGAAATCCTCGATCACCTCAAGGCCGGCCAGGTGGACGCCGATGTGCCTGGCCCGCTGCAAGGCATTTTCCGACCCAGTGTGCAGCCGTATCTGATCAGCCTATTCCGCGCCGATCCATCGGCCGCGTTCGCCAAGCTGAACATGCCGGCGCTGATTATCCAGGGCACCCACGATATCCAAGTGGGCGTGGACGATGCACGGCAACTCAAGCAGGCCAAGCCCGACGCGCAACTGGTGGTGATCGACGGCATGAATCATGTGATGCGCATCGTGCCCAAGGAAGTGAAACAGCAGCTGGCGTCCTACAACGACCCGCAATTGCCCCTTGCCGCTGAATTGGGCAAGCGCATCGTGAGCTTTATCGACGGACTTCAACCCCGTTAAGCAACAAATGGCCTCCAGTCCTGGCAAATCCGGCCGATAAGCCCAGGGTCGCCAGTAAAAAGACCGTCGACTCGCTGGGCCTGGACAGGATCGCACCGCATGACAACCACAGAAGCACTACCCGAACCGACCGCCGACACCTCGGCCGCAACACCCGAGGCCGCCGACACGGCGCCTTTGCCATGGGCGGACGTTCAAGCCGAACATTTCAAGATGCTGCGCCTGGCTCCCCTGGCCACCGACCGCGCCACCGGTGCGCGGCCGTTGCGGTTTGTGCAGTTCGGCTATGCCGAGCGCAACGACAAACACCACAGTCTTTTGCGCATGGTCATCCAATTGCCCGGTCAGCGCGTGCGCCGCGAGCAGAACCATTTGGATGTGTGGGTCGACCACGATAAACATCGCGTGCATTTTGGCCCCGGCAACAGCCTGGAAATCGAGCCGCCCAACCGTGGCATCGGTCGATTCCTGGTGGCCCAGGCCGCGGCTTGGGCGAAAAAGCACTGGTCCCATTACCGCGTCGATGGCGTCGACCTGTCCAACAAGGACGCCCTCAACGAATCGACGCGCCTGCGCCGCGATCACTTTTTGCGCATCCAGGGTTTCGATGTGGCCTACGCCGATGTGCAGCACCTCAAAGGCAACGTACAGCCCGGTAAGGTCAGCGCGGTGCTGGACAGTTGGAACACCGAGAAGGTGCAGTTCGTGGAAATCCTCGAAGCCGCACAAATGCTGCAGCAGGCCGAGCAGAATCTGCTGGAACAGGAAGTGAAGCTGCGCAAGGAAGAAGAAAAGGTCACCAAGTTCAAGCGCGAAGACAGCGGCTTGCGCTTTACGATTACCTGCCTGGTGGCGTTTACGGTGTTTCAGGCGGGGTTGTTGATCTGGATTGCGACGCACCGATAGCCGTTTGAAAGGCGATCGATGTGGGAGGAGGCTCCCTCCCACATTTTTTAACGGTGTTCCTGTTACACCTTGGCAGCAAACACCGCTTGATGGGCGCGGCACTGTTCGGCGGTCAACATAAACACACCGTGCCCGCCACGCTGGAACTCCAGCCAGGCGAAATCCACCTCCGGGTACAACGTTTCGACGTGAACTTGGCTGTTACCGACCTCGACGATCAACAGGCCTTTCTCCGTAAGGTGGTCCGCCGCCTCGGCCAACATGCGTCGCACCAAATTCAGGCCGTCGTCGCCACAGGCCAGGCCCAGCTCGGGTTCGTGCTGGTACTCGTCCGGCATGTCGGCAAAATCCTCGGCGTCCACATACGGCGGGTTGGAGACGATCAGGTCGAACCGCTGGCCCGGCAGGCCGTCGAAGCCGTCGCCCTGCACGGTGTACACGCGCTCGTCGACGCCATGACGCTCGATGTTCTGGTTGGCCACTTCCAGGGCTTCAAAGGACAGATCCCCCAACACCACTTCGGCGTCCTGGAATTCGTAAGCGCAGGCGATGCCGATGCACCCGGAGCCGGTGCACAGGTCGAGAATGCGCGCCGGCGGTTGGGCCAGCCAGGGTTCGAAGCGGTTTTCGATCAGTTCGCCAATCGGTGATCGCGGGATCAGCACGCGTTCATCGACGATAAACGACATGCCGCAGAACCACGCCTCACCCAGCAGGTAAGCGGTGGGCACGCGCTCATGGATGCGACGATGCAGCAGGCGCTGTACGTGGGAGATTTCCTCTTCTTCGAGGTTGCAGTCCAGGTAGCTGTCGGCCATTTCCCAAGGCAGGTGCAAGGCGCCGAGTACCAACTGGCGGGCTTCGTCCCAGGCATTGTCGGTGCCATGCCCGAAAAACAGGTCTTCCCCATGGAAACGGCTGACAGCCCAACGGATATGGTCGCGCAAGGTGCGCAGGCGGGAAGTGATCACGGGGCAGACTCCTGGAAAAAACGACTGGCGATTCTAACAGCCTTCGCCTGTACCGACGATGTACGAAAAACCTGGCGCCGTACGTCGGTTTTCATCCAAATTGCCAGTATTGCGCCCCACACGCCCACCCCTTGACATCGCTGCACGCCAGCAACGGCGTACCTTACGATCGTAGCGATTCACAGAAGCGCTCAGCCAGTGGACAATGTCGCAAACGCCCCCCTCACAGGAGCCCCAGAATGTCCGTTCCAAAGACGATGTTTCAACTCAGCGGTCGTGGTTACGCAGCTGCCAATCTCAGCCATGCGACCCTTGTGATCATCGACGCCCAGAAGGAATACCTCAGCGGCCCGCTCGCCCTCTCGGGCATGGACGCGGCCGTGGCCAATATCAAGCAATTGGTCGCCGCGGCGCGGGAAGCCGGGCGCCCTATCGTGCATGTACGTCACCTGGGTACCGTCGGCGGCCTGTTCGACCCACAAGGTGAGCGCGGTGAATTCATCCCGGGCCTGGAACCCAGCGCTGACGAAACCATTATTGGCAAGCTGCTGCCCAGCGCGTTCCACGGCACCGAACTGCTCGACTGCCTGCAGAACCTGGGTTCCCTGGATCTGATCGTCTGCGGGTTCATGAGCCACTCCAGCGTCAGCACCACGGTGCGCGCCGCCAAGAACCTGGGCTTTCGCTGCACCCTGGTGGAAGACGCCTGCGCCACCCGCGACCTGCCGTACAAAGGCGGCGTGCTGAGCGCCGAGCAGGTGCAGCAAACCGAAATGGCCATCATGGCCGACAACTTCGCCACCCTCGCTTTGACCAAAGATCTGATCTGATCGCCGCCGGGATGAGCGGCGGGTTTATTGCCCCGCTCATCCGCTAAGCCCTTTCATTTGGCGCAATTACCCCTGCCCCCGGAACAAGCCGGGTATCTTCCGGTCGAAGGGCCGATACCCTGGAGGAAAGGTCGGGATGAAGATATCCGATGGTTTTGACGCTCGTCGCTTGCGCCCCAAGGGCCCGAGCAATTGGCGTCTGCGCTTGGTGGCCGGCATTGCCGCGCTGCTGGCGATTGTAGGTGTGCTGTTGGCGGGCGCCGGTGGTGCTGGTCTGTTTGGCCATTCGCCGGCCCTGGGCGAACTGAATGCCAGCCCGGGCGGTTCTGCCTTGCTGTTGGGCATTGGCCTGCTGGTGCTGTGGTTGGGTGTGTGGTTGTGGCGCCGCAGCCGACGCCGCATGCGGCAGCCGCTGTCGTTGAACATTGCCTCACACCTGATGAAGAAGCACGACTAGTGGCGCTTGGATAGCGTTTCCTGCGCCCGGCCGCCGCGATTTAGGTAAACTGCCCGCCCTTCGCGGAGGCTGACATGCAAGACGACGATTTTTCCCTGTTCAAAAACGAGCTGCGCGGCGTCAAGCCGATCAAGCATGACCGTGCCGACACCGGTAAACCCAAGACCGATCGCGCGCAGATCGCCAAACTGCGTCAGGCCGCGACCGTGCGCACCGACGCCACCACCGTGGATGGCCTGTCGGACCAGTTCGTCATCGACGTCGGCCCCGAAGACGAGCTGATGTGGGCCCGCGACGGCGTGCAGGAAAGCCAGATGCGCAAGCTCAAGGCCGGCCAGATCCCTTTCGAAGGCAGCCTCGACCTGCACGGCATGACCGTGGAAAAAGCCCGGGAAACCTTATGGGCCTTTCTCGCCGAAGCCACCAAGTTCGAAATCCGCTGCGTGCGCGTTACCCATGGCAAAGCCGTGCGGCTCGACGGCAAGCGGCCAATGATCAAGAGCCACGTCAATACCTGGCTGCGTCAGCACACACAAGTACTCGGCTTCACCTCCTGCCAGGCCCGCCACGGCGGCGCGGGGGCGGTGTATGTGATGCTCAAGCGGACCATGATGGAAGGGCGTGACGAGTAAACAGTGCCATCGTCGTGCTTGCAGCGATGTGCCCGCCACCGTAACCTTGCGCTTTGCGAAAATCCCACAGGTAGTTTCATGTCCCTGGAACAGAATTACACCGCGATCCTCGGCCAACTCGGCGAGGACGTTTCCCGCGAGGGCCTGCTCGACACGCCCAAGCGTGCCGCCAAGGCGATGCAATACCTTTGCCGCGGTTATGAACAGACGCTCGAAGAAGTCACCAATGGTGCCTTGTTCAGTTCCGACAACAGCGAAATGGTGCTGGTCAAGGACATCGAGTTGTATTCGCTGTGCGAACACCACCTGCTGCCGTTCATCGGCAAGGCCCATGTGGCCTATATCCCGAGCGGCAAGGTGTTGGGCCTGTCCAAAGTGGCGCGGATCGTCGATATGTATGCGCGTCGCCTGCAGATCCAGGAAAACCTCAGCCGCCAGATTGCCGATGCCGTGCTGCAGGTGACCGGCGCACTGGGCGTGGCGGTGGTGATCGAGGCCAAGCACATGTGCATGATGATGCGCGGCGTGGAAAAGCAGAATTCGTCGATGATCACTTCGGTGATGCTCGGTGAATTCCGCGAAAACGCAGCCACCCGCAGCGAATTTCTCAGCCTGATCAAGTAAGCGGCTGCGTAGGAAAAGACCGGCGTTCATCGCCGGTTTTTTTTCGCCTGCACAAATCAGGTAAGCTGCGGCCCCTTCTGTGTTGGGCAAGAGGTTTCAGCCATGTTCGTCAAAGCACTTCGAGTGGGCCTCGGCCACGTCATCATCGCGGGCGATTTACTGACCCGTCCCCGTAAAAAGCAGCGCCCCGCCGAGCAACAGGCGCAGGTCAACGAAGCGGCCAAGGGCCTGACCCTGTATCAGTTCCACGCCTGCCCGTTCTGCGTGAAGACCCGCCGCACTCTGCATCGCCTGAATGTGCCGGTAGCGCTGAAGGACGCGAAGAACAATGAGCAGGACCGTCAGACCCTGCTGGAGCAAGGCGGCAAGATCAAGGTGCCGTGCCTGCGTATCGAAGAAAACGGCCAGACCACCTGGATGTACGACTCCAAGGTGATCATCGATTACCTGGATAAACGCTTCGCCGCCGTCTGACAGACTTACCGCCCCGTTGCCGGGTGAGCTCCAGATCCAGCAACGCCGAGCCCAGACACTTGCCATGGGCATCCAGGGCCAGCGAGCGGGTCACGCCGCCGCGCAGTATCCCCGGCAGCACGAAGTTCAGCGCGTGCACATGGGGCAGTTCATAGCGCCGCACCGGTGCGGCGCCCGGGCCGAGCAACCCGGCGAAAAACTCGGCGACCCGTTCGGCGGTGAGCTGTTCGCACAGCCTTGGGTAATCCTCGGCGCGGTAAGCAATGATCGAGATATTCGACGTATCGCCCTTATCGCCGGTACGGGAATGGGCCAGTGTGTGCAGTTTCATGCCTGAATCCTCGGGTTGACCGCATCACGGGGCAGCAGCAACGAGGCCACCGCCACCACCTGGCGTAGGCTTTTGCTGGCACCGCCGCCGCCGGACGGGCCGTTGGTGTACAGGGTTTCCACCTCGTTGCCGATGCGCACGGCGTCGCTACGCTCTTCACAGCGGGCGGCGACGCGCAGGCGCACTTCCCAGGGCTCCACGCTATTGCGCGGACCGTGCAGCGAGTCGATACCGATCAGTTCGGCGCGTACCTCCTGCATCTTCACTCCCATCAATTCAAGACGCTTGAGCACCACATCCCGCGCCAACTGCGCCCGTGCGACAGCGCCGGGGCCGCCGTAGGACATCTGCCCTTCCCCGATCCAGCCATCCAGATAGCCCACGCTGACCTTCAACTGCGACGGGCGCCCACGGCCATCGGCGCCTTGGGCCCGAACGCGATCCACACCCTCGTCGACAAAGCTCACCTGGGAAAAGTCCGCGGTCACGTCGGGTGTGAGATAGGCCTCCGGGTCATGCACCTCATAGATCAATTGCTCGGTGCAAGTGGCGCGGCTGACCCGCCCACCGGAACCCGCAACCTTGGTGATCACCGCGCTGCCCTCGGCATCGATCTCGGCCAAAGGGAAGCCGAGCCGCGCCAAATCCTCCACGTCCTTGAACCCCGGATCGGCGAAATAGCCGCCGCTGACCTGTCCTGCACATTCGAGCAAGTGCCCCACCAAGGTGCCCCGGCCCAGGCGCGGCCAATCGTCCGCGGCCCAGCCGAATTCAAACATCTGCGGCGCAAGGAACAACGACGGGTCGGCCACGCGCCCAGTGATCACCACATCGGCCTCGGCGCGCAGGGCCTCCAGGATCCCATCGACACCCAGGTAGGCGTTCGCCGAGATCACTCGCGCGCCGAGTGAGGCAAGGGTTTGGCCGTTGTCCAGCACCTGCTCGGGGCGTAGCAGCGGCAATACGTCGTCGCCGACCACCGCCACGACCTTGAGGTCCAGGCCCAGTTCCGCGGCGATGCACCGTACGTGTTCGGCCGCCGACAGCGGGTTGGCCGCGCCCATATTGGTGATCACCCGCAAACGCCGGCGCCCCGGCTGCGCGCCGACAAACGGCAGCACCCGGCGCATGCGCTCGCCCAGCAGCGGGTCGTAGCCACCCTTGGGATCGCTGATGCGCGCTTGTTGGGCCAGGGCGATGGTGCGTTCGGCCAGGCATTCGAAAACCAGGTAATCCAAGTCGCCGTGCTCGGCCAATTCCACGGCCGGTTCGATGCGGTCGCCGGAATAGCCGGCGCCGGAACCGATGCGCAAGGTGTTCATGTCAGATCACTCCCAAAAGCAACGCGGTCAGGGTCATCAACACTGACGCGGCAAACAGAAACGGAATGGTGAAGCGCTGGTGATCGGCCAGTTCGATCTTGCACAGGCCCACCAACAGGAAGGTCGCCGGGGTCAGCGGGCTGACCGGGAAACCGGTGGTGTGCACGCCCAGCAGCGAGGCCTGGGCCACTTGCAGGGGGTCCACGCCGAGGGCCTTGCCGACTTCGGCGATCACCGGCATCACGCCGAAATAGTAGGAATCGGGGTCGAACAGCATGCTCAGGGGCATGGATATAAAGCCCACCACCGCCGGGATTAGCTTGCCGTGGCCCGCCGGAATCTGCGCCACCGCCACTTCGGCGATGGCCTTGAGCATGCCGGTGCCCTGCATGATGCCGGTGAACACCCCGGCGGCGAGCAGGATACTGGCCATGGTCAAGGCGGTTTTCGCATGGGCGTCGATGCGCGCACGCTGGGCGTCCACGTTCGGGTAATTGATGCACAGCGCCACGACGGTGCCGAGCATGAACATCACCACCGGATCGACCCAACCGGCAATCATCACCACCATCACCAGCACGGTCAGGATCAGGTTGAGCCAGAACAGCCGTGGGCGCCGCAGCTTGAGGTCGTCCTCGCTGAGTACGCGTTGCGGCACGGCGTCTACCGTAGAACCGGCGCCCAGGCCCAGACGTTTTTCTTCGCGCCGGCCCAGCCACCAGGCGCAGGCGAACACAAAGATCAGCCCCACGATCTGCACGGGAATCAGCGGTTGGAACAAGTCCGCTACCGGCACATGCAGCGCGGCCGAAGAGCGCAGTACCGGGCCGGTCCACGGCAAAAAGTTGACCCCGGCGGCCATGGCGCACACACACGCGAGGATGCGTTTGTCGATGCCCAGCCGCGTGTAGAGCGGCAACATCGCCGGCACCGTCACCAGGAAGGTCACCGCACCGGAGCCGTCCAGGTGCACCAGCAGCGCGAGGGTCGCGGTGCCGACGACAATCCGTGTAGGGCGCGTGCCCACCGTGCGCAGGATGCGGTCAATGATGGGGTCGAGCATGCCTGCGTCGGTCATGATTCCGAAAAACAGGATGGCAAACACGAACATCCCCACAACAGGCGCGACGTTCTTGATTCCGGTGATGATGAAGGCACTGGTTTGCAGGCCGAACCCACCGAGCAGCGCGGCGATGATCGGCAAGGCGATCAGGGCCACCAGTGGCGAGAGGCGTTTGCTCATGACGGCAATGAGCAGGCACAGGATGGTAATGACACCCAGGGTAGCGAGCATGGGGACTCCAGAGCGGCCTTTGCTGGCCGGTTATTGTTTTCCACGGAGTATTGGAAGCGCGGTAGTCTTTGTAAATTGGAATATTCAGCCCGGCATGTTCGGAAAAACAAAACGATGAAAAATTCGATCCAGCATATCCAAGCGTTTCTCACCGTCGCGCGCACCGGCAGCTTTACCAAGGCCGCCAGCGAAATGAACCTCTCGCCGTCGGCGCTCACCGTACAAGTGCAGCAACTGGAAGAGTGGCTGGGCATCGCTCTGCTCGACCGCAGCCCGCGCCACGTCAGCCTCACCCCCGCCGGGCAGGAAGCGCGCGGCCCTATGGAAAAACTGCTGCTGGACCTGGATAACATCGTCACCGGCTCGCGCGACCTCGCCGCGTTGCGCCGGGGCGTGGTCACCATTGCCGCCCTGCCCTCGGTGTGCGCCGGTAGCCTGCCCCCGGCGCTGCGTCTGTTCCGCGAGCGCTTTGCCGGGATCGACGTGCGCCTGCACGACGTGGTGGCCCATCGCATTCATGCCCAGGTGCGCGCCGGCGACGTGGACTTTGGCATCGGCGTGCGGGCGCGCTTAAGCCATGGCCTGGATTTCATGCCGGTGCTCAATGACCGCCTGTGTGCGTTTGTGCCGCTGGCTCATCCCTTCGCGGCTTTGCCACGCTTGTCCCTGGAGCAACTGGCGGACCAGCCGATCATCCTCACCGGCCGCGACAGCAGTGTGCGCGAGCAGGTGGACGCGCTGTTCGACCAGACGCGGCTGAGCATGACGGCCGGCATGGAGGCTAACTACATGTCGACGGTGCTGGCCTTGGTGCGTCAAGGGTTGGGGATCAGTGTGCTGCCGGAATCGGCGGCGGACAGTTTGGAGGGGTTACAGCGGATCGCCATCGATCATCCCGGGGTAAGCCGGGAGATCGGCCTGATCAGTCGCAGCGGCACAACGCTGAGCCCGGCGGCGCAGCGCTGTTTCGACCTGCTGAGCGATGAGTTATCTGACACGTCATCGAACTGAATGGAGTGATCAGTCCAGCATCGCCACATGCTTGGGATGACTGGCTACCCGTGCCAGCCAGGCCTGCACCGCCGGGTACGGCGCCAGATCGAAGCCGCCTTCGTGGGCCACATGGGTGTAGGCATACAGCGCGATATCGGCAATCGAATACTGCTCGCCCACCAGATATGGCGTGGCTTGCAGTTGGCGTTCCATCACCCGCAGCGCCTTGTAGCCGCCCTTATGGGTGGTTTTGTATTCCTCCAAGCGATCTTCCGGCATGTTCAGGTAGTACT
Source organism: Pseudomonas sp. S5F11 (assembly GCF_019641515.1). Classification (NCBI taxonomy): domain Bacteria; kingdom Pseudomonadati; phylum Pseudomonadota; class Gammaproteobacteria; order Pseudomonadales; family Pseudomonadaceae; genus Pseudomonas; species Pseudomonas sp. S5F11. The sequence goes on along the minus strand of NZ_JAIFJZ010000001.1, from coordinate 5,554,529 downwards.
GGATAAACCGCGCCACGGCGATGTAAGGCTCGTGGCTGTACTGCTCGAAGAACTGCCATTGCAGTACCTGGGTGCGCAAGCGCGGCTCGGTGGGCAGAAACTCACTGCCGTCGGCGAGGAAGTTGAGGATCGCGTTGGATTCCCACAGGCAGGTGCCGTCTTCCAGTTCCAGCACCGGGATTTTGCCGTTGGGGTTCTTGGCCAGGAATTCGGCGGTCTGGGTGTCGCCGTTGAGGATGTCGACATTCACCCATTCATACGGGATGCCCAGCAGGTTGAGCATCAGTTTGACTTTGTAGCAGTTGCCCGAGCGGTAATCGCCATAAACCTTGTACATGGGGTTCCCCTTATGCCGCTTGCGCGTGCTGTGCTTGACGGATCACTGCGGCCAGACGCATCAGACCTTCGTCCAGGCGGGACGGGTCGATATGGCTGAAATTGAGCCGCAGTGAGCCCAGGTGCTGGTCCGGCTCGGAAAAGAACGGTTCGCCGGGCATGAAGGCGACGTTCTGAGCGAGCGCGGGCGCCAACAAAGTGCGGGTATCGAGCGGCTGTTTCAAGGTCAGCCAGAAGAATAATCCGCCCTGGGGCACCTGCCAGTCGGCGAGTTCGCTGAAATGCCGTTCCAGCGCGGTCTGAAACCCATCGCGGCGCTCGCGGTAAAAACGGCGCAGTTCAGCCAGGTGCTGCTGATAATTCGGCGTGCCGATCCACTGCATCGCCTGCCACTGGCCCACGCGATTGGTGTGCAGATCCGCCGATTGCTTAAGCTTGAGCAGGTGCGGGAACAGGTCGGGGCTGGCAATCAGGTAACCGACGCGCAGGCCCGGCAGCAGGGTTTTGGACACGGTGCCGGTGTAGATCCAACTGGCCTTGTGCAGGCGGCTGACGATGGGCCGCGCGCTGGCGCCGTCGAAGGTCAGTTCGCGGTAGGGTTCGTCTTCGATCAGGGTCACGCCGAATTCGTCGAGCAACGCGGCGACAGCATCGCGCTTGGCCTCGCTATAGCGCACCGCCGACGGGTTCTGGAAGGTGGGGATCAAGTAGATGAACGCCGGGCGATGACGCTCAAGCTTGGCGCGCAACGCAGCCAGGTCGGGGCCGTCGTCCTCCAGGGGCACAGTGAGGCAATCGGCGCCGAACAGCTGGAAGATCTGCAACGCGGCCAGGTAGGTCGGGCCTTCGAGCAGGATGGGCGTGCCTTGATCGATATACAGCTTGGCCGCCAGGTCCAGGGTCTGCTGGGACCCGCTGACCACCAGCACCTGGCTGGCCTGGCACGGCACGCCCAGGGCGCGCGCGTCGGCAGCCAGCAATTCACGCAACTGTGGCTCGCCTTCGCTCATGCCGTATTGGCCGATGTTCAATGGCATGTCATCCCAGTTCAACGCCGGCAGCATGCTTTCGGCCGGCAGCCCGCCGGCGAACGACATCACTTCCGGGCGCTGCGCCGCGGCGAGGATTTCACGGATCAAGGAGCTTTTAAGGCGCGTAACACGTTCGGAGAAGGCCATAAGGTCACCGCTGGCGAAGACTGTGGGAAATACGTCAAACTGGTTGACCGAAATTACGACAGCTCACCTGGATACGTCAACATGATTGACCTTAAAAACCCAAACAGCCAGCAGCAAGCCATGGAAGCATTTTTCTTCGGCTACCAGGCGTTCACCGCCAAGGCCGATGAAATGCTCGAACGTCGCGGCCTGAGCCGGGTCCATCAGCGCATTGTGTTTTTTATCGCCCGCTACCCGGCCCTGAGCGTGACGCAGTTGCTGGCATTGCTGGGGGTGAGCAAGCAGGCGCTGAACATGCCGTTGCGCCAATTGCAGGAGATGCACTTGGTGAACAGCGTGGCGTCGCAGACCGATAAGCGCAAACGCTTGCTGGAGCTCAGCGAAGAAGGTCGGCGGTTCGAACAATCCCTGCGCCGCGAGCAGGTGAAGTTGCTGCAGCGCGCCTTCAGTGAAGCCGGTGAAGAGGCGGTGAAAGGCTGGCTGGCGGTGAATATGGCGCTGAGCGCGAAAAACTAGAGGTTTGCCTTTCATCCCTTTCGCACACAAAATGGAAAACATTATTTGCTTTCTTTGTATACAAAAGCATAATTCGCTTCGTGCGAGTTCCTGACCTATTAGTCAACAAAACCCGCCGGTAACCTCACAGCGCCCTGCGCTGGCCATAACAATAAAATGCTTGAGGAGTACTCGCTGTGGATAGCCGCAAATCCGAAGCCCCTACGCTGGACCTGTCACCCTCCTCCCAAGGCGGTTGGCTGGAACGCCTGTTCAAACTGCGCATGCATGGCACCACAGTGAAGACCGAGCTGATCGCCGGCCTCACCATCTTTATCACCATGGCCTACATCATTTTCGTTAACCCCAACATCATGGCCGATGCCGGCATCGATCACGGTGCGGCCTTTGTCGCCACCTGCATCGCCGCCGCCCTCGGTTGCCTGCTGATGGGCCTGTACGCCAACTGGCCGGTGGGCCTGGCGCCGGGCATGGGCCTGAATGCGTTTTTCACCTACACCGTGGTCGGCACCATGGGCTATCACTGGGAAACCGCCCTGGGTGCGGTGTTTATCTCCGGGGTGCTGTTTATGCTGCTGACGCTGTCGCGCATCCGCGAGTGGCTGCTCAACAGCATCCCGGTCAGCCTGCGGCATGCCATGGGCGCCGGTGTCGGTCTGTTTCTTGGGGTGATCGGCCTGAAAACCGCCGGCATCATCGTCGACAGCCCGGCCACCCTGATCAAGCTCGGGTCGCTGCACGAGCCGGCACCGCTGCTGGCGGCGGTGTGCTTTTTGCTGATTGCGATCCTCAGCTACCACCGCGTGTTCGGCGCGATTCTGATCAGCATCATTGCCGTGACCCTGGCCGGCTGGGGCCTGGGCCTGGTGCATTACAACGGCATCCTGTCCACCCCGCCGAGCCTGGCGCCGACCTGGATGGCGATGGACGTCAAAGGCGTATTCAACGTCAGCATGATCAGCGTGGTGTTCGCCTTTCTGTTTGTGCACATGTTCGACACCGCGGGCACCTTGATGGGCGTCGCGCAACGGGCCGGGCTGGTGAATGCCGACGGCAAGATCGATAACCTGTCCCGCGCCCTCAAGGCCGACAGCGCCTCCAGCGTGTTTGGGGCCATGGTCGGTGTGCCGCCAGTGACCAGTTACGTGGAAAGCGCTGCCGGCGTGGCCGCCGGTGGGCGCACCGGATTGACCGCCGTGACCGTGGGCGTGCTGTTTGTGGCGGCGATGTTTTTTGCGCCACTGGCCGGCATGATTCCGGCCTACGCCACGGCCGGCGCGCTGATCTATGTCGCGATGCTGATGATGGCAAGCATGGCCCATATCAACTGGGACGAAGCCACCGACAGCATCCCGGCGATTGTCACGGCGATCATGATGCCGCTGACGTTTTCTGTGGCTGACGGCATCGCCCTGGGTTTTATCACGTATGTGGCACTCAAGGCCGGCACCGGCAAATACCGTGAGATATCCATCAGCCTGTGGGTGCTGTGCGCGATTTTCATCGCCAAATTCGTTTTCCTGTGACCCAGGCAAACGGCGATAACCGCCTCACCTTCGGGTGGGGCTTTTGCATGAAGGGAGGAATGTAATGAGCGTGGAAACCTGGCTGCTGTTCAGCGGCGCTGCCTTGATCGTGATCCTGATTCCAGGCCCGCTGTCACTGCTGATGATCAGCAACAGCCTCAACTACGGCCTGCGCCGCTCGTATCCGGCGTTTCTGGGCGGGGTGTTCGCCTCGATCTGCCTGCTCAGTGCCTCGGCGCTGGGTCTGGGGGCGCTGCTGCTGGCGTCCGAGCAATTGTTCAGCGCATTGAAAATCGTCGGCGCGCTGTACCTGTTCTACCTGGCCTGGCAAAGCTGGCAGCAATCGCGCCTGCCGTCCCAAGGCGCGGTGGTGCCGGACGCGGTGCCGGTGCCGCGTTTTCGCGCGTTGTTCGGGCGAGCCTTTGTGCTGGGCGCCAGCAACCCCAAGGACATCCTGTTTTTCGCCGCCTTCCTGCCGCAGTTTCTCAGCAGCCAGCAGGCGTTCCTGCCGCAATTGCTGATCATGATCGCCACCTGGACCGTACTCGACTTGCTCTGCAAGCTGGCCTACGGCCTCGGCGCCCATGGCGCGGCGCGCTACCTGCGCACCGGCAAGGGCCAGAGCTGGTTCAACCGCTTCAGCGCCGGGCTGTTTGGCGGTGCCGGCGCGGTCTCCCTGCTCAAGGGCTAGTAAGCTGAGGCTTGATGAAATACACGGTGGGGGGAAGGTTGCCTTTGACCGGCCACTGAATGCCCCCCACCATCGTCACCAAGCGCTCACTGCCCATTGCATCGTTGACCAGACGATGCACCTCTGACGTCGGATGAAGGGTCAGCTGTTTGGCGACCGATTCCTTCGACAATCTGGGAACGCCCGCAACGCTGCCTGATTCAAGCCATTGGGTCGACAGGTAATACACGTTGTCGGAGCGCTCATGGGTACACACCCACACGAAATGCTCCCGCCCGCCATGGGTTTTCTTCATCGACCTGAGCACAAAGCCTTGTGCCTCCAACACTTGTCTGATTGCGGCCTGCTGCGCCTGGCCTCGCTCCCGCAAGAGCACATCCTTTGCCTGCTTCTTCTGCAACACACCGAGCGACGCGGAAACAGGCGCCTTGAGTGACGCCGCCAAGGGGGTGGGCGGCTGGAAATCCACGCGCGAGAAGCCAGGCGCCTTGCCTTCGAACCCAATGAAAAAGGCGTGTTTGCCCGAGGGTTCGGCCGGGCGCAGGAGTTTGAACAGGTCGTCGGTCTGGCCCCCGGCCGCAATCCAGCCGTCCAGGGTTGCGCGCACGTTCAACAGGTGCGTGGCCGACGCCGTGCGGCCGGTGTCCGCCAGTTCGATCAAGCGCTGGCCGGCGAAACGTCGGCTGGCCAGGGTCATGCCGGGAAACACCTGGGCCACGGATTGCTCCAGCGGGCGGTCGAACAACGGGCGATGCAGTTGCCAACGCTTTTCGGCGTTCAGGGTCGCCGGAATCGGTTGCTCGTGGAGCTGGCTGTTGAGCCAACGCTCGATATCGTCGACAGCCCGAGAGAAAAGTGGGTTGTCTTTCGTCAGGAAAATAATCTGGTCGAGGGGCGCGTTGCTGCCCTGGGGCAGCAACCGGTAGTAGTGGCCGTCGATCCTGACTACGTAGTAGTTACGCTCCTGCAACGACGGTGAAGAAGAAACCGACCTGAACGGCAGATGGGGCAACGCGACTTCAGGCTGCATCGGCACCAGAAACACCCCATGCCCAGACGGCGCTTCCGGCAACTGCGCAACGATATTGGCATGCCAATCGCGCCACTCCACCTGAGAGCCCGGCGATTGACGCACGGCGGTTTCGGTGGCGCCGCGCGCCGGTGGCGACCAGGCGACCGGCGTGTCAGACCGCCACGGATTGAGCACCCCAGAGCTGGGGCCGGCCACCGGAGCGTCCGCACCCAGCAGCCATTCACCGGGCGCGTGAATCGTCAGGATCAGTTCATCCTGGCCCGGCGCGTCCTGGTTTTTCAGGCGCAAAAACTGCTCGTCGCCGCGTCGGTAAACCGGGTAACGGTCCTCGCCTACCAACATGAATGGCTCACCGTGTTTGACGTACAGGCCTTTTTCGCCGGGCCCACTGAGCGGCACGGCGTCGGCTGGCACGCCCGGTTTCTTGAATCGCTCCAGCAGTTTGAGCTGACCAGCGGGAGAAGCCGACCGGCCCAGCCGAGGCAACCGGCCAACCTCGACGAGCGTGGTGCGATGCAGGCGGTTCAGACCTATCCCCATGGAGCGTAGCGGTACGCCCTTGCGCGCTTTTGGCCCAGGCATAACGCTCAGTATCAGATCCACCAGCAGGAATACCGCGCCAAATGCCACATCCACCGCATCCCGTGGGTCACCGCTATGGTGATAACGCCGTGCCGCCAACAACACCTCGTAGAGCTGGTTCACCAAGCCGAACCAGGGCACGAAAAGCGACAGCAATGCCCGGTCGCGGCGGTCTTTTTCCGCTTGCAAGCGTTGGGTGCGGTACTTTTCCAGGGTTTTACCGGAGTGGCTGCCGGCCTGGGCCTGACGATGCAGTTCAAGCACCCGCGCCTGGTACAACAGGGCCTGGGCATCGCACTGGGAGGTGGGCACCAATGCCAACCAGTTCAAGGGATCGCTGGCGATCTGCTCAAGGGTCTGCGCTTCGGCTTCCGCGGCCAGCGCCGTCGGCTCCTGATGCTTGACACTGAACGAGCGCACAAACTCGGCGCCGCGCCAGAGCCCTTGCAACATGACGTACCCCGGCAACAGATACACCGCCTGGAACTGCGGCGGCTGCGCGCAGGCTTCGTCAGGCGTGTGCGCGATGGCTTCGAATGCCCAGCCGGGTGCGATGTGCCGCGCCAAGGCTTTGGTATTAGGCGGTACTGCGCCAATGCGATTCAGATATTCCCGCGCCAGTTGCAGGCTGCTGTGCTCACTGATGGCATTGCCATCCGGCGCAGCGGGCCAGTAAACCACGCAGCCTTGGGACAGCAGGTCGTGAATCACCACGATGCCGGCAATGTAGCGATCGTGCTGCAACGTGTGGCCCACCAGATGCACCACATACAGTTGCAGGTGATAGCCCTGCTGGCGCAGGTCGTTCGGCGTGCGCGCCGCCATGGACAGGCTGAACAGGCGCTGAGCGCTGGACGTCAGCCCCTGTTGAGTCGCCGAATACAGGTGCGCGTCAGCGCCTGTGACCAGCGCGCGCCTGAGCAAGGTGGGCACGCGCCCCTCAGTCAAGCGCCGTGGCGCCTCGTCGCGCGGGTAAAACACTCCATTGATCAGCGCCTCATACTGACCGCCGATATCCAGCGAGGAGACCATGGCGATCAGGTAGGGCGGACTCAGCAGCCCCTTCCATTCGGGCTTCAGGTACTGCGCATATTTAAATCGCCACCAAGTGGGCAACATCTGGGGATCGAGGTTATGCAGCGCCAGTTGCAGCAAAGTGAACTGAGTGCGCCCGGTGCTGGGAGTGAGGATTTCCTTGCGATCGCCCACACTGCAGGTGGCATCTGCACTACAGAAACGACCGTCGACATGGTCTGGCATTTCGATAAACGGCGTGTCGATGTCCACCGCCGGAGGGAGGCCGTCCTCGCGTAAACGGGCAATCAGTACGCGGCGGGCGAAGCTGGGTAAATCCGGCAGACGTTGTTCCAGACGTGCCTGCAGGGCAAAAGTGCTGCTCAGGTAGTGGCCTTGCAGGCGTCTGAATCGGTCGAGCTGCGCGGCCGACGCCTCTTTCAGCCACGCCGGCAGTGTGGGCTGCGCGCCCATCGCCTGGCGCACCACATCAACATGGGCCCGCGCCCGACCCCGCGCTGCGCTGGCCGGCGCCGTTAGGTGCTTTGCCAGCTCTTGGGCCAGCAACAGACCGCTCAGGTGCACATCGCTGACTTCACTGAATACCGGGGGAGTGCGCCCGATCCCTCGGTACACGCGCATATAGCCCTTGAGCAGTTGCTTGAGCGCGAACAGCAGCGGGTCGCCGTCGATGGGGGCATAGCTCACGGCCAGAGTCTGCCCGGCCACCGCTGCGCGCACCGCACCACGGTGCTGACGATCGACGTACTGCCACATCAGTGAGGCGTCACGGCTGGCAAAACTGGCCTTGACCCCCTCGGTGAGCGCGTCGAGACGAGCAAAGCTCGCCACCCCACCCTCCTGTCCGAACGCGCACAACAGCACCGGCGCACGTCGCTGCGGATCGTCGAGGGCCGCCGCCTCGGTCACCACAAACAGACTATGCAGCGGCTCGCCGCCCACTCGCACCGACAGCACCCGGGCTTGGCTGCCCTCACGCTGACGGGTCAGCGGAGCGTCCAGCACCTCAAGCAGCAGATCGCGATGGGGCGTGCGCAGCAAGCGCAGTCGATGCTGCAACTGAACCTCGTCACGCAGCAGCTCGCGCCAGACAGCGATAAAGCATGCCACCCGCCGGGCCGTACCGTCGGCGCGCGCGGCCCAGAACGCCACGTCGAACAGTTTCAATTGAGCATCGTGCAGCAGCGTGCGCAGGCCGTTAGCGTGACTGTTGAGTTGGTTTTCCAGCGTGACTGATTCCTGCCAGGCCGGGGTGTCCTGGCCGGGGTCGTGGGGGTCCAGCAGCGCAGTCAGGCCCTTCTCATAACGCTTGACCTGCTGCTGCACGGTGTTCAACGCCAGGCCCGGCGCCGTGCTGGCGAAATTGATTTCCTGACGGCGACGCTGCTGGTCCCAGTCCAACAGCTCGCGGCGGATTGGCCCCAGGCGCGACTTGCCGATGCTGTGACGCCGACCCCGCTCGATCTGGGCGAGAAACCGCGCCTTATCGGTCACAGCCGGCCGCCGCGCAGCGGAAAACACCTGCGCAAGGTTGATCGACACGGCACAGGCCAACTCGTTTTCCCATTGCCCGTCGCGAATCGCCAGGGCGCTGAGAGCCAAGGCATCGCCATGCAGCGCCGAGCCGCGAGCCGCTGTCAACGCCATGCCGGGTTGACACAGCTCGTGTCGACGTCGCAACGGCAGGCATTGCCACAGGTCGTCAAATAACGTGCTGCGGATCAGCGCGACCAGGCCGCACTGCAACTGAGCAAAGGACGGATACTCGTAAAAGGGGCGATTCAGCCCCGGCAGATACATTACATGGGGCATGCCCACCGGGTCGCCTTGCCGGTAGAGATGCAACGCACTGGGGATGGGCATCAGTCGCGGCCCCACTCCCGGCCACATCAATTGGCAGGCCTGTACGCTGGCCCACTGCTGCCCCGCACGTTGGCGGGCTTCGGCGGTCGGTGCGTCCACCAGGGCCTGGACCATGACCGCACCAGCGCTGGACAGCTCGTCCAATTGCCGCGCCACCAGCGCCCGGTCGGCGAACAATTGCCTGTGGAGTTCCACCCAGCGCTCCTCGCGGGTCTGCCAGGAACCCGTGGCAAGGGTCTGCCAGTACTCGGTCTGAGCGGTGTTGAGGCGCTCGAACAACTTGAGTGCGACAACTCGCTGCAGTGCTTCCAGCGCTGTGAACGGCAAACGGCGCGTCGGCTCGTCCTTGAGGCTGAGGGCGGTGAATTGATTGATATTGAGCGGCACCGACGGCAGCACGAGCAACTGCAGGGCGCGGTCGGTCAAGCACTCCACCTTGCTCGCGGTGGCCGGCGGCAAGGGTTCGGTGAACAGCAACGTATCCGGGTCCAGATCGAAGGCCTAGCGCAGGGCGGCGCGAATCACTCGCAGCACCTTGGGCGCGCGCGCAATCAGGCCTGACACGCGGCGTGCCGCGTCGGCGCAGCGCAGATCGGCCGTCGCCAGCTGGTTGATCAGACGGCTGGGATGGGGGCTGCTGTTGATCCGCTGGGTCAGCTGGGCGCGCAGGGCCTGGCGCGCTTCGTGGGCGGCGCGGGCCGGGTCGTCCGCCTCGGCAGGCAACGCGGTAGGGTCGTCGTTAAGTGAGGTCACGGCGGTATCTTCGTCGAGGAAAACACCTAGCCTAGGCAGGGCCAAGCTCGCGCAGGCGCTAGATAATTGAACGCCGCCCGAGCAAAAAAAAGCCCGCAGTGTGAGCGGGCGAAAAACCAACGAAGAGCTTTGGGGGTGTGAAGCGCGGGGACGACTCAGCTACCGCGATAAGTGGAGTAGCTGTAAGGCGAAATCAGTAAGGGCACATGGTAGTGATCCTGTTCGGCGCTGATGCCGAAGCGCAGCACCACCACGTCCAGAAAGGCCGGCTCCGGCAGTTGTACGCCGCGGGCGCGGTAGTAGTCACCGGCGCTGAACTGCACCTGGTAGACGCCGCTGCGATAGTCGTCGCCTTGCAGCAATGGCGTGTCGCAACGACCGTCGCTGTTGGTCACAGCGCTGGCCACCAGTTCCAGCTGCGTGCCTTCGACGCGGTACAGTTCAACCTTGATTGCGCTGCCGGGGCAGCCGTGGGCCGCGTCGAGTACGTGTGTGGTCAGTCGTCCCATGGATCGGGGCTCCGTTCAGTCGAGTGAGAAAGGCCGCACCTTTTCAGGGCGAGAAAAAGACGGCGATGGCTGATTAAGACACTTTTGATAAAAATTGTACACAATAAAAACCACAAAATTTTCAGCACGCTCCGCAGCGCTTTTCGCGCTGGTGAATCCTCGGTAAACCTTGCGGTTAAAAGGACTGCTATACATTTACTGACCAACCGGGCAAGTTTCTTGCAGGGTTAAGCCGTGCAGATGGCTTGGAAAAAATGCGGAAATACAGGCTTACAAAGTGACCAGCAAGTTGTATACAATCAGTCCATCGCTGTGACGCCACCCAGTCTTTCCGCTGGCCGCCACGCACTTGTTACCACGCACAAGAAGGAAGACTGCAGTGAGCGCTGACTACCCACGCGACCTGATCGGTTACGGCAGTAACCCTCCTCACCCCCACTGGCCAGGCAAGGCGCGCATTGCCTTGTCGTTCGTACTCAACTACGAAGAAGGCGGTGAACGCAACATCTTGCACGGCGATAAAGAGTCGGAGGCGTTCCTTTCGGAAATGGTCTCGGCCCAGCCGCTGCAAGGCGAACGCAATATGAGCATGGAGTCGCTGTACGAATACGGCAGCCGTGCCGGCGTGTGGCGCATCCTTAAGTTGTTCAAAGCATTCGATATCCCGCTGACCATCTTCGCCGTAGCCATGGCCGCCCAGCGTCACCCGGACGTGATCCGCGCCATGGTCGCCGCCGGCCACGAGATCTGCAGCCACGGTTACCGCTGGATCGACTACCAATACATGGACGAGGCCCAGGAACGCGAGCATATGCTCGAAGCCATCCGCATCCTCACCGAGCTGACCGGCGAACGCCCGCTGGGCTGGTACACCGGGCGCACCGGCCCCAACACGCGGCGGCTGGTGATGGAGGAAGGCGGGTTTCTCTACGACTGCGACACCTACGACGACGACCTGCCCTACTGGGAACCCAACACCCCCACCGGCAAGCCGCACCTGGTGATCCCCTACACCCTGGACACCAACGATATGCGCTTCACCCAGGTGCAGGGCTTCAACAAAGGCGATGACTTCTTCGAGTACCTCAAGGATGCGTTCGACGTGCTTTACGCCGAAGGCGCCGAGGCACCGAAAATGCTCTCCATCGGCCTGCATTGCCGCCTGATCGGTCGCCCGGCGCGCCTGGCCTCGCTCAAACGCTTTATCGAATACGCCAAAAGCCACGAACAGGTGTGGTTCACTCGCCGCGTCGACATCGCCCGTCACTGGCAAGCCACCCACCCGTACAAGGGAGCGGCGAAATGACTGCGTTCCAAACCCTGCAACCCTCGACCTTGAGCCGTGACGCCTTCGTCCGCGCCTTTGCCGATATCTATGAACATTCGCCATGGGTGGCCGAAAAGGCCTTCGACCTGGGCCAGGACGCGTCGATCGATCAGATCGAAACCCTGCACCAGCGCATGAGCGATATCCTGTTGAGCGCTGATCACGCCAGTCAACTGGCGCTGATCAACGCTCACCCGGACCTGGCCGGCAAAGCCGCCGTCCAGGGCCAACTGACCGAAGCCAGCACTAACGAACAGGCCGGCGCCGGTATTCACCAATGCACGGCCGAAGAGTTTTCTCGCTTCACCGAGCTGAACGAAGCCTACAAAGCCAAGTTCAAGTTTCCCTTCATCATGGCGGTAAAAGGCAGCAACCGGCATCAGATACTCGCCGCGTTCGAAACGCGCATTCACAACTCGGCGGACGCCGAGTTCAAGTGCGCGCTGGACGAGATCAACAAGATCGCGTTGTTCCGTTTACTGACCCTCTAAACACCATCCCCAGCCACTCTATCTAAGGCAGACAAGAAGAATGAAAGCGCAACCCGTACCTTTCGAAAAGTTCGTCAACCTGGCCGACGCCCGCTTGGGCACCAAGATCATCTCCGTGACCGATGACTGGTTCGCCGACGCCAACCGCCTGTTCCAGCCGACCCCGGCCGTGTGGAAGGAGGGCGTGTTCGATGACAACGGCAAGTGGATGGACGGCTGGGAGTCGCGCCGCAAGCGCTTCGAAGGCTACGACAGCGCGGTAATCCGCCTGGGCGTGCCGGGTTCGATCAAAGGCGTGGACATCGACACTTCATTCTTCACCGGCAACTACCCGCCGTCGGCCTCCCTGGAAGCCTGCTTCCTGGCCTCGGGCGAGCCGGACGAAAATACTCAGTGGACCGAAGTGCTGTCGGCCGTCGAGCTGCAGGGCAACAGCCACCACTACCATGAGATCAACAACGACCAGGCGTTCAGCCACCTGCGTTTCAACATCTACCCGGATGGCGGCGTGGCGCGTCTGCGTGTGTACGGCGTGCCGTTCCGCGATTGGTCGGCGGTGGGCGACAACGAACAGGTCGACCTGGCCGCGGCGCTCAACGGCGGCCGCGCCCTGGCGTGCTCCGACGAACACTTCGGCCGCATGAGCAACATCCTTAACCCAGGCCGTGGCATCAACATGGGCGACGGCTGGGAAACCGCGCGTCGCCGCACGCCAGGCAATGACTGGGTGATCGTCGCCCTGGGCCATCCGGGAGAGATCGAGAAGATCATCGTCGACACCCTGCACTTCAAGGGCAACTACCCGGATACCTGCTCGATCCAAGGTGCTTTCGTAAAAGGCGGCACCGACAGCCAGATCGAAACCCAGTCGCTGTTCTGGCGCGAATTGCTGCCGGCGCAGAAGCTGGAAATGCACGCCGAACACACCTTCGCCGAGCAAATCAAGGCGCTGGGGCCGATTACCCATATCCGCCTGAACGTATTCCCGGACGGTGGTGTAAGCCGCCTGCGCGTGCTGGGCAAGGTCGCTAAATAAGCGGTGAACCTAATCGCGGGCAAGCCCGCTCCCACAGGGGAATGCATTCCAAATGTGGGAGCGGGCTTGCCCGCGATTGCAATAGACCAGACAACACAGAACTCGGATAAGAAGACAGCCATGCGCACACTAGTGATCGAACCCCTGACCAAAGAAGCCTTCGCCCCTTTCGGAGACGTTATCGAAACCGACGGCAGCGATCACTTCATGATCAACAACGGGTCGACCATGCGCTTTCACAAATTGGCCACGGTCGAAACCGCAAAGCCGGAAGACCACGCCATCATCAGCATCTTCCGCGCCGACGCGCAGGACATGCCGCTGACCGTGTGCATGCTGGAGAGACACCCGCTGGGCAGCCAGGCTTTCATTCCGCTGCTCGGCAACCCCTTTCTGATCGTGGTCGCGCCACTTGGCGATGTACCTGTATCGGGCTTGGTCCGCGCCTTCGTCACCAACGGCAGGCAGGGCATTAATTACCATCGCGGCGTCTGGCACCACCCGGTGCTGACGATCGAAAAGCGGGATGACTTCCTGGTGGTTGATCGCAGTGGCACAGGCAATAACTGCGATGAGCATTTTTTCCAAGAGGATGAGCGGTTGATCCTCGCCCCCCACCAATAAGAGAAGGTCTGATCACCCGACAACAAGGGTGACAGGCGAGAGGTAAAGACTGTGGAAGCACATCTGTTGGAATGGCTGAACCTGAGCGTGCGCTGGGTTCACATGATCACTGGCGTCGCCTGGATCGGCGCTTCGTTCTACTTCGTCTGGCTGGAAAACAACCTCAACCGCGTCAACCCAAAGGACGGCCTGGCCGGCGACTTGTGGGCGATCCACGGTGGCGGCATCTACCACCTGGAAAAATACAAACTGGCCCCGCCGACCATGCCGGACAACCTGCACTGGTTCAAATGGGAAGCCTATTTCACTTGGATGTCGGGCGTCGCGCTGCTGTGCGTGGTGTTCTACTCCAACCCGACCTTGTACCTGCTGGCGCCGGGCAGCAGCCTCAGTGGTCCGCAAGGCGTGTTGCTGGGCATCGGCTCGCTGTTCGTCGGCTGGTTCATCTACTCCTTCCTCTGCGACTCGGCCCTGGGCAAACGCCCTGCCCTGCTCGGTTTCATCCTGTTCGTACTGTTGATTGCCGCCGCGTATGGCTTCAGCCAAGTGTTCAGCGGGCGTGGTGCCTACCTGCACGTAGGTGCGGTGATCGGCACCATCATGGTGGGCAACGTGTTCCGCATCATCATGCCGGCGCAGCGCGCGCTGGTGGCGGCCATCGCCGAGAACCGTACACCTGACCCGGCGCTGCCGGCCAAGGGCCTGCTGCGCTCGCGTCATAACAACTATTTCACCTTGCCGGTGCTGTTCATCATGATCAGCAACCACTTCCCGAGCACCTACGGCAGCCATTACAACTGGCTGATCCTGGCCGGTATCGCGGTGGCGGCGGTGTTGGTGCGGCATTACTTCAACACCCGGCACAACAGCCAGAAGTACGCGTGGACCCTGCCGGTTGGCGCGCTGGCGATGATCTGCCTGGCTTATGTGACCGGCCCCAAGCCGGCCGAACCGATTGCCAAGGCGCCGGCGGCCATTGAGTACCAACCGTTGCCGGAAACCGCATTGGGCGGTGGCTTGAAACCTGCCGCGCCTGCGGCAACCGAACCCGCCGCTGCACCTGCACCGGCCCAGGCGACCATTGATTTCGACAAGGTCCACGGAGTGATTCAGGAACGCTGCGCCGTGTGCCATTCGGCCAAGCCCACCAGCCCGTTGTTCAGCACCGCGCCGGCCGGCGTGATATTCGATACACCGGCGCAGATCCAGCAACAAGCAGCACGCATCCAGGCCCAGGCTGTGGCCAGCCAGATCATGCCGCTGGGCAACATCACTCAGATGACCCAGCAGGAGCGCGACCTGATCGGCACCTGGATCAACCAGGGGGCGCATACCAACTAACAGCCTGGTGCAACTCCAAAATGTGCGAGGGGGCTTGCCCCCGATAGCGGTATGTCATTCAAAACATCAGTGACTGAACCAACGCAATCGGGGGCAAGCCCCCTCCCACGGATGACTTGCAGTGGTTTAGAGATTGCGTTCCACACAATACAAAAATAAAAAAGATTCGAGGTGTTGCATGTCCCCGTTAGAACCGCAGACTCCTGCCGCGCCCGCCATGGTGCGGCTACCCCTCTTGCAACTGATTCTGGTCGGCCTGCAACACGTCTTGTTGATGTACGGCGGCGCCGTCGCCGTGCCTCTGATCATTGGCCAAGCCGCTGGCCTGAGCCGTGAAGAAATCGCCTTCCTGATCAACGCCGACCTGCTGGTGGCCGGCGTCGCCACCATGGTGCAGTCGTTCGGCATCGGCCCCCTGGGCATCCGCATGCCGGTGATGATGGGCGCCAGTTTCGCCGCCGTTGGCAGCATGGTCGCCATGGCCGGTATGCCCGGTATCGGTTTACAGGGGATCTTCGGCGCCACCATCGCCGCCGGGTTCTTCGGCATGCTGATCGCGCCGTTCATGTCCAAGGTCGTGCGCTTTTTCCCACCGCTGGTGACCGGCACCGTGATCACTGCCATCGGCCTGTCGCTGTTCCCCGTGGCCGTGAACTGGGCCGGTGGCGGCAGCGCGGCGGCCACCTTCGGCTCACCGATCTACCTGACGATTGCCGCTTTGGTGCTGGCCACCATCCTGCTGATCAACCGTTTTATGCGCGGTTTCTGGGTCAACATCTCGGTGCTGATCGGCATGGGCCTGGGGTACGCCCTGTGCGGCGTTCTCGGCATGGTCGACCTTAGCGGCCTGGCCCTGGCGCCGTGGGTGCAGGTGGTGACGCCGCTGCATTTCGGCATGCCCACCTTTGAGTTGGCGCCGATTCTGTCGATGTGCCTAGTGGTGGTGATCATCTTCGTTGAGTCCACCGGGATGTTCCTGGCGCTGGGCAAGATCACCGACCGCGAGGTCACGCCAAAGATGCTGCGTCGTGGCCTGCTGTGCGACGCCGGCGCGTCGTTCGTGGCCGGGTTCTTCAACACCTTCACCCATTCCTCGTTCGCCCAGAACATCGGCCTGGTGCAGATGACCGGCGTGCGCTGTCGCTCGGTGACGATCATGGCCGGCGCGTTCCTGATCGTGCTCAGCCTGTTGCCCAAAGCCGCTTACCTGGTGGCCTCGATTCCGCCGGCGGTGCTGGGCGGCGCGGCGATTGCCATGTTCGGCATGGTGGCGGCCACCGGCATCAAGATTCTGCAGGAGGCCGACATCGCCGATCGCCGCAACCAGTTGCTGGTGGCGGTAAGCATCGGCATGGGCCTGATTCCCGTGGTGCGCCCGGAGTTCTTCGCTCAACTGCCGCTGTGGATGAGCCCGATCACCCACAGCGGCATCGCCATGGCCACCCTCAGCGCGTTGTCGCTGAATGTGTTGTTCAACATCCTCGGCGGTTCCGAGCGGGCGGTCGTCGAGCACGCGCACACCTGAGCGTGCCCCATCATCGCGCTGTACGCCCTGTAACAGCGCGCTTGAGCCCAGGCAGGGTTATCAGTATTCTCCGCGCCCGCTCGAATCGATTGCTCTTCAACGCGTTGGCGCGGCTCTTGCTAAACCCATAAAAGCTGACCGATCAGACGATATTCACAGCGAACCAAAGGCGCCACATCAGAGCGCCTGCATTAGAAGAAAAACCAAAAAAACTTTAACTCGGGAGCAACCGAATGAAACCTATGTTCAAAGGCCTGATGCTGGCGGGATCCCTGCTGGCCGGCGGCCAGGCCGTGGCCGGTGACTTGTTGCAGTGGCAGAACAACAGCCTGACCTACTTGTGGGGCAAGAACTTCACCGTTAACCCGCAGATCCAGCAAACGGTCACGTTCGAACATGCCGACGCCTGGAAGTACGGCGACAACTTCTTCTTCCTCGACCGCATCTTTTATAACGGCAAGGAAGACGGCAACGTCGGCCCGAACACCTACTACGGTGAGTTCAGCCCGCGCTTGTCGTTCGGTAAGATCCTCGACCAGGACTTGTCCTTCGGCCCGATCAAAGACGTGTTGCTGGCGATGACGTATGAGTTCGGCGAAGGCGACAACGAGTCATACCTGGTCGGCCCAGGCTTCGATTTGAACATCCCCGGTTTCGATTACTTCCAGTTGAACTTCTACCAGCGCCAGACCGAAGGCAATCGCCCCGGCGACGGCGTGTGGCAGATCACCCCGGTGTGGTCGTACACGATCCCGGTGGGCAACTCGAACATCCTGATCGATGGCTTTATGGACTGGGTGGTGGACAACGACAAGAACGCCCGCGGCACCTACCACGCCAACCTGCACTTCAACCCGCAAGTGAAATACGACCTGGGCAAGGCGATGAACTGGGGCGAGAAACAGCTGTATGTCGGTTTCGAATACGACTACTGGAAAAACAAGTACGGCATCGAAGATTCCGGCGCGTTCAAGACGACTCAGGACACGGCGAGCTTCCTGGTCAAGTACCACTTCTGACCGAACGCCCCAGGTCAGCGTGTGAGAGGGGCTTGCCCCCTCCCACCGTTAGATCGGCTACAGACCCAAGAATCGGGTGATCTCTTCACGCTTGGCCAGCGCATCTTTCCTGCCCAACTCGATCAATTCGCTGCAGTACCCCGCCTCGAACAACAAGTAGCTCAGCACCCCTGCCCCGCTGGTCTTGGTCGCACCCGGCCCGCGCAGGAACACACGCAACGCCGCCGGCATTTCCTGGCGATGTCGCGCGGCGATTTCGTCGATGGGCTGGCTGGGCGCGATGACCAGCACTTCCACCGGCGCCAGGCCGCGCGCCGCGCTGTCGGCCGGCTGCAAATGGCTGAACTGATTGAGGCGTTCCAGCAATTCGATATCGCTTTCCAGGCTGTCGATAAAGGTGCTGTTGAGCATATGCCCACCGATCTGGGCCAGGGTCGGTTGCTGCCCGGTAAAGGCGCGCTGCACCGCCGGTTCGTTGCCTCGCGGGTTGCCGCTGACGCCCACCACCAGCACGCGGTTGGCGCCCAGGTGCAGGGCCGGGCTGATGGGGGCCGATTGACGCACGGCACCGTCGCCGAAATATTCCTGGTCGAGTTTCACCGGTGCAAACAGCAGCGGAATCGCCGAGCTAGCCAGCAAGTGCTCTACCGTCAGCTGGGTCGGTACGCCAATGCGACGGTGGCGCAGCCAGGCGTCGATGGCGCGCCCGCCCTGATAGAACGTCACGGCTTGCCCGGACTCATAGCCGAACGCCGTGATCGCCACTGCATGCAGGTGGTTTTGCCGGATAGCCTCATCGATGCCTTGCAGGTGCAGTTTGTCTTGCAACAAATCGCGCAGCGGCGAGCTGTTGAGCAACGCCACCGGCACCCGGCGGCCCAGGCCCAACAGGCTGTGGATCAGGAAGCGAGCGGCCTGGCGCACCACGCCGGGCCAGTCGCTGCGCAGCACCAAGTGGCTGCGAAAGCCCTGCCAGAAGGCGGTCAGGCGCTCGATGGACGCGCGAAAATCCATGGCGCCGCTGGCCAGGCTCACCGCATTGATCGCCCCGGCCGAGGTGCCGACGATCACCGGAAACGGGTTGGGCGCCCCTGGCGGCAGCAGCTCGGCAATCGCCGCCAACACCCCTACCTGATACGCCGCTCGCGCCCCGCCGCCGGAAAGAATCAAACCTGTAACCGGTTCAGCTGGGCGCATCGCATCACTCCATTGGGGGAAGGTCGTTCTTATCGACGGCGTTTTTCGTACAGCTTGGGTTCACCCGGTGGCCGGCTCTTGAAGCGGCGGTGGGTCCACAGGTATTGCTCGGGGCATTCGCGCACGGAGGCTTCGACCCACTGGTTGATGCGCAGGCAGTCCACCTCGTCGCTTTCGCCGGGGAAGTCGGTCAGCGGCGGGTGGATCACCAGGCGATAGCCACTGCTATCGGCCAAACGCTCCTGAGTGAACGGCACCACCAGCGCCTTGCCCAAGCGAGCGAACTTGCTGGTGGCGGTCACGGTGGCGGCCTGGATGCCGAACAGCGGCACGAAAATACTTTGCTTGGCGCCGTAGTCCTGATCCGGTGCGTACCAGATGGCACGGCCGGCGCGCAGCAGCTTGAGCATGCCGCGCACGTCTTCGCGCTCCACGGCCAGGGAATCGAGGTTATGGCGCTCGCGGCCACGGCGTTGGATATAGTCGAACAACGGGTTGCCGTGCTCGCGGTACATGCCGTCGATGGTGTGCTTCTGGCCGAGCAATGCCGCGCCGATTTCCAGAGTGGTGAAGTGCAGGGCCATCAGGATCACGCCCTTGCCATCCAACTGTGCCTGCTTGAGATGCTCCAGGCCTTCAACATGGGCCAGCCGCGCCAGGCGCTGACGCGACCACCACCAGCTCATGGCCATTTCAAAGAAGGCGATGCCGGTGGAGGCGAAGTTTTCCTTGAGCAGGCGCTTGCGTTCCTTGGCGGTTTTTTCCGGGAAGCACAGCTCCAGGTTGCGCGCGGCGATGCGGCGGCGTTCGCCGGCCACGCGGTACATGCCCGCGCCCAACAACCGACCGATGGTCAGCAGGGCGCGGTACGGCAATTGGGTCACCAGCCATAGGAGGCCGAGTCCCAGCCATAACAGCCAAAATCGCGGGTGAAAAAATACAGCTCGAAAACGCGGGCGATCCATTACAGATTCCGGTAAAGACAAGGGCCGCGCATTCTACAACGGTTCGACTCGGCTTGCGGCCAGTGAGTGTTCTCGTTATAAGTCTCGACACTTTTCGTGACAAGCCGCTTTTGCCGACCATGAGCCAAACCGAACCGCTAGACCAAGATCCCGTGTTCCAGTTGAAAGGCAGCATGCTCGCCATCACCGTGCTGGAACTGGCGCGCAATGACCTCGATGCCCTGGACCGCCAATTGGCCGCCAAGGTCGCCCTGGCCCCGAACTTCTTCAACAACGCCCCGCTGGTGCTGGCTCTGGACAAACTGCCCGCCGGCCAGGGCGCCATCGACCTGCCTGGTCTGATGCGCGTGTGCCGCTCCCATGGCCTGCGAACCCTGGCCATCCGCGCCAGCCGCATCGAAGACATTGCCGCCGCCATCGCCATTGAACTGCCAGTACTGCCGCCGTCCGGCGCGCGCGAACGTCCGTTGGATCCGACGGAAGGCGACGTAAAGAAAAAACCGGAAAAACCGCCCGAGCCGACGATAAAGCCTACAAAGATCATTACCACCCCCGTACGCGGCGGGCAGCAGATTTACGCCCAGGGCGGCGACCTGGTGGTGGTCTCTTCGGTCAGTCCCGGCGCGGAACTTCTGGCCGATGGCAACATCCATGTATACGGCCCGATGCGCGGACGTGCCCTCGCCGGTATCAAGGGTGACACCAAGGCCCGTATTTTTTGCCAGCAATTGACCGCTGAACTTGTGTCCATCGCCGGCCAGTACAAGGTTTCCGAGGATTTGCGCCGCGACCCGCTGTGGGGGGCCGCCGTTCAGGTCAACCTGTCGGGCGATGTGTTGAACATCATTCGGCTTTAACGGATACTGCCGCATTTTCCAAGCATCTCTAGACTCTGATAGCACAGCGAAACCGGCAAGACTTGTGTAGGAATAACTGAAAGCTGGCGTTTCCCCGCGGAAACCACAGCTTTTTCCTACAGTAGCTGTCCGCCTGCAGCGAGTTCCAAGAGATGTTTTTCAGGGGCTGAAAAGTCCTTTTTCCTTAGGGGTGAAACACCTTGGCCAAGATTCTCGTGGTTACATCCGGCAAGGGTGGTGTGGGTAAGACCACCACCAGCGCCGCTATCGGTACCGGTCTCGCACTGCGCGGCCACAAGACAGTCATCGTCGACTTCGACGTGGGTTTGCGTAACCTCGACCTGATCATGGGCTGCGAACGCCGCGTGGTGTACGACTTCGTCAACGTGGTCAACGGCGAAGCCAACTTGCAACAGGCCCTGATCAAGGACAAGCGCCTTGAGAACCTGTACGTACTGGCCGCCAGCCAGACCCGCGACAAAGACGCCCTGACCAAAGAAGGCGTAGGCAAAGTCCTTGCTGAGCTGAAGGAAACCTTCGAATACGTGGTCTGCGATTCCCCAGCGGGTATCGAGACTGGCGCGCACCTGGCCATGTACTTCGCCGACGAAGCCATCGTCGTGACCAACCCGGAAGTCTCCTCGGTACGTGACTCGGACCGCATGCTCGGCCTGCTGGCCAGCAAATCCAAGCGCGCCGAAGAAGGACAGGACCCGATCAAGGAGCACTTGCTGCTCACCCGCTACAACCCTGAGCGCGTCAGCAACGGCGAAATGCTCGGCGTTGAAGACGTGAAGGAGATCCTGGCCGTGACCCTGCTGGGCGTCATTCCAGAATCCCAGGCGGTGCTCAAAGCATCCAACCAGGGTGTTCCGGTGATTCTCGACGACCAGAGCGACGCCGGCCAGGCGTACAGCGATGCGGTCGATCGCCTGCTGGGCAAGTCCGTGGAACATCGCTTCCTCGATGTCAAGAAGAAGGGATTCTTCGAGCGTATCTTTGGAGGCAACTAAACAATGAAATTTCTCGACTTCTTTCGCGCCAACAAAAAGCCAAGCACCGCGTCGGTCGCGAAAGAGCGTCTACAGATCATCGTGGCGCACGAACGCGGCCAACGCAGCACCCCGGATTACCTGCCAGCCTTGCAGAAGGAACTGGTCGAAGTGATCCGCAAGTACGTCAATATCGGCAACGATGACGTGCATGTCGCCCTGGAAAATGACGGCAGCTGCTCGATTCTGGAACTCAATATCACCCTGCCCGATCGTTGATCGAACGGGCGGTCGCCACGGCGGCTGGGGCGTGCGGCTCCCTTTACGGGAAGCGGACGGCCCAGCCGCCGTTGGCGTTTGTTACGAGGCTGTTTAATGCCGTTGTCCAACATTCATATCCTCTACCAGGACGACGCGGTCCTGGTGGTGAACAAGCCGACCCTGCTGCTCTCGGTGCCTGGCCGCGCCGATGACAACAAGGACTGCCTGATCACGCGCCTGCAGGAAAACGGCTACCCCGAAGCCCGCATCGTCCACCGGTTGGACTGGGAAACCTCGGGCATAATCCTGCTGGCCCGCGACGCCGATACTCACCGCGAGCTGTCCCGTCAATTTCACGACCGTGAAACCGAAAAGGCCTACACCGCCCTGGCCTGGGGCCAACCGGCACTGGACAGCGGCAGCATCGACCTGCCCTTGCGCTACGACCCACCCACCAAGCCCCGGCATGTGGTGGACCACGAATTCGGCAAGCATGCACTGACCTTCTGGAAGGTGCTGGAGCGCTGTGGCGATTGGTGTCGCGTTGAGCTGACGCCGATCACCGGGCGTTCGCACCAATTGCGTGTGCACATGCTATCCATCGGCCACCCTCTGTTGGGGGATGGCCTGTACGCCCACGAACAAGCCCTGGCTGCATGGCCGCGCCTGTGCCTGCACGCGAGCATGCTCAGCTTTACCCATCCGCAAAGCGGCGAGCGCTTACGCTTCGAGTGCCCTGCACCCTTTTAAGTGGTCAACACAGGCAAATGTGGGAGTGGGCTTGCCCCCGGTGACGGCGTATCAGTGACAGCTGTACTGACTGACACACTGCAATCGGGGGCAAGCCTTCTCCCACATTTGTTATGTGCACTTGCCGCCATCGAACGGTAAACTCCGCGCATTGCTGTCTGGAGCTATTTATGCGCGAAGCGTTGAATCAAGGCCTGATCGACTTTCTCAAGGCCTCCCCTACTCCTTTTCATGCCACCGCCGCCTTGGCCCAGCGCCTGGAAGCGGCCGGTTACCAGCGTCTCGACGAGCGCGAAACCTGGGCCACCGAAGCCAACGGGCGCTACTACGTTACCCGTAACGACTCCTCGATCATCGCCTTCAAGCTCGGCCGCCAGTCGCCGCTGCAGGGCGGCATTCGCCTGGTCGGCGCCCATACCGACAGCCCGTGCCTGCGGGTCAAGCCGCAGCCGGAGTTGCAGCGCCAGGGCTTCTGGCAGTTGGGCGTGGAAGTCTACGGCGGTGCGTTGCTGGCGCCGTGGTTCGACCGCGACCTGTCCCTGGCCGGCCGCGTGACTTTCCGCCGCGACGGCAAGGTCGAAAGCCAATTGATCGACTTCAAGCTGCCGATCGCGATCATCCCCAACCTGGCCATTCACCTGAACCGTGAAGCCAACCAGGGCTGGGCGATCAATGCCCAGACCGAACTGCCGCCGATCCTGGCGCAGTTTGCCGGTGACGAGCGCGTGGATTTCCGCGCCGTACTCACCGACCAACTGGCCCGCGAGCATGGGCTCAATGCCGACGTGGTGCTCGACTACGAGTTGAGCTTCTACGACACCCAAAGCGCTGCGGTGATCGGCCTCAACGGCGACTTTATCGCCGGTGCGCGCCTGGACAACCTGCTGTCGTGCTACGCCGGCCTGCAAGCCTTGCTCACCAGCGACAGCGACGAAACCTGCGTGCTGGTATGCAACGACCATGAAGAAGTCGGTTCCTGCTCGGCCTGCGGCGCCGACGGCCCGATGCTGGAACAGACCCTGCGTCGCCTGTTGCCTGAAGGTGATGAATTCGTACGCACCATCCAGAAATCCCTGCTGGTGTCTGCGGACAACGCCCACGGCGTGCATCCGAATTACGCCGACAAGCACGACGCCAACCACGGCCCCAAGCTCAATGCCGGCCCGGTGATCAAGGTCAACAGCAACCAGCGCTACGCCACCAACAGCGAAACCGCCGGGTTCTTCCGCCATCTGTGCATGGCCCAGGAAGTACCGGTGCAGAGCTTCGTGGTGCGCAGCGACATGGGCTGCGGCTCGACCATCGGCCCGATTACCGCCAGCCACCTGGGTGTGCGCACCGTGGATATCGGTTTGCCGACATTTGCCATGCACTCGATCCGCGAACTGTGCGGCAGCCATGACTTGGCGCATTTGGTGAAGGTGCTGGGCGCGTTCTACGCCAGCCACGACCTGCCCTGATCAATGAGGGAGGGGGCAGCCCCTCCCTCATTGGGTTTTGCCTAAAGCTGATCTGCATCATCTGCACTTTCTGCAATCCGACCTAGACTGGTCGATATTCCCCGTCAGACAAGGCCGTCGTTCCATGATTTCCATGTCCTCGTTCCACGCCATGCTTATCCCTATCCTGATCGGCATGATCATGCTGGCAGTGGGTTTCAACTTTCGCGACAAGCCCCTGGGCGTGTTCGGCATGTGGGTCGGCATGCTGCTGATCCTGGGCACCGTGGTGTACAAAATCCTCGCCAAACTGGCTGAATAAGAATTGCACTCGCATCTGGCATAGCGCCCTCGTACACTCGGTCAGTTCGTCGTCTCCAAGGTTGACCGCCTCGTGCTTTCCCGTCTGTTTGCCCTGCCCTGTTCCCTGTTGCTTGCCCTGCTTATCCTGCTGCCGACCACGCCTGCCCACGCAGCGGGCCTGCCGGGGTTGCTCAACGGCGGCAATAAAGCCCAACCCCAGGCCGAAGTACCGCTGGGGCAGTCGTTGGACGAGGTGATCAAAACCCTGGAGAACGACCAGCAGCGCACCCAATTGCTCAGTGACCTGAAGAAACTGCGCGCCGCCACGCAAAAGGCTCAGCCGGCCGCCGAGCAAGGCGTACTCGGCTTGATCGGCAGCACCTTGTCAGGCCTGGAACAGCAATTTTCCGGCAGCGACAGCCCACTGGGGCGTTGGTCCGATGAAGTCGATCAGGCCAAGGACGAACTTGAAGCCCTGATGCTGCCGGCCAGCGAATGGCTACCGATCATTTTCGGCTTTGCCTTGATTCTGGCGGTGTGGAGCCTGCTCGCTGCCGCGCTGATCTGGCTCAGTCACCGCGTGCGCGAGCGCTTCGGCCTGCCCGAAGAATTGCCGCAGCACCCACGCACCTGGGACATGCTGCGCTTTGCCCTGCGCAAACTCGGGCCGTGGCTGATAGCGCTGGTGATCACCGTGTACCTGAGCTACGCCCTGCCCTCGTCCCTGGGCAAATCCCTGGCGATGGTGCTGGCCTATGCGCTGGTGGTGGGCACCTGTTTTTCCGCAATCTGTGTGATTGCGTTCTCCCTGCTCGACGGCCCGCATCGCCATCGTGCACTGTACATCCTGCGCCATCAGGCTTTTCGTCCGCTGTGGCTGATCGGCAGTTTCGCCGCCTTCGGCGAAGCCCTGAGCGACCCGCGTCTAGTGCAATCCCTAGGGCAGCACTTGGCTCACACCGCCGCGACCGTGGCCAATGTGATGGCGGCGTTGTCCACCGGGGTGTTTATCCTGCGTTTTCGTCGGCCGATCGCGCATCTGATCCGCAACCAGCCACTGTCGCGCCGCCTCACACGGCGCACCCTCAGCGACACGCTGTCGATCATCGGCACGTTCTGGTACTTGCCGGCGCTGTTGCTGGTGGGCATCTCGCTGTTCGCCACGTTTCTGTCGGCCGGCGACACCAGCACCGCCCTGCGCCAGTCGCTGCTGTGCACGGTGCTGCTGGTGTTGTGCATGGTGATCAACGGCCTGGTACGCCGCCATTCGCTCAAGCCCCAGCGCGGGCACAAGCGCCATGCGCTGTATTCCGAGCGCCTGAAGAGTTTTTTCTACACCCTCGCCCACTTGCTGGTATGGCTGGCGTTTATCGAACTGGGTCTGCGGGTCTGGGGCCTGTCGTTGATTCGCTTTACCGAAGGCGACGGCCATGAAATCAGCGTCAAGCTGTTCGGCCTGGGCGGCACGCTGCTGTTTGCCTGGCTGATCTGGATTCTCAGCGACACCGCGATCCACCACGCCTTGACCCGCTCGCGCAAAGGCCTGGCCAACGCCCGCGCGCAGACCATGATGCCGTTGATCCGCAACGTGCTATTCGTGACCATTTTCATCATCGCCGCCATCGTCGCCCTGGCGAATATGGGCATGAACGTCACGCCGCTGCTGGCCGGTGCCGGTGTGATCGGCCTGGCCATCGGCTTCGGTGCGCAATCGCTGGTGGCGGACCTGATCACCGGCCTTTTCATCATCATCGAGGACTCCCTGGCCATCGACGACTACGTGGACGTCGGCGGCCACCTGGGCACGGTCGAGGGCCTGACCATCCGCACCGTGCGCCTGCGCGACATCGACGGCATCGTGCACACCATTCCGTTCAGCGAAATCAAGAGCATCAAGAACTACTCGCGGGAGTTCGGCTACGCGATCTTCCGCGTGGCGATCCCTTACAACATGGACATCGACGACGCGATCAAGCTGATCCGCGACGTGGGCCAGAAAATCCGCAACGACCCGATGCAGCGTCGCAATATCTGGTCGCCGCTGGAGATTCAGGGGGTGGAGAGCTTCGAGTCCGGCAGCGCAATCCTGCGCGCCCGGTTCAAGACCGCGCCGATCAAACAGTGGGAAGTGTCGCGGGCGTTCAACCTGTCGCTCAAGCGTCAACTGGATGAAGCTGGCCTGGACCTGGCCACGCCGCGCTTGAGCGTGCAGGTGGTGACGGCGGCGTCAGGGCAGGAAAAAGACAAGAGCGTCTAACTCCCGATCCCATGGCGGGATCGGGAGGCGAGAGAGGTCAACCGGCCAGTGCCGCGCCATCCATCTTCTGGCGCAGGCTCAACGGGCGCATGTCGGTCCAGACTTCTTCGATGTAGGCCAGGCATTCTTTCTTGAAACCGCTCTTGCCCACGGTACGCCAGCCGTCCGGCACGGCCTTGTAATCGGGCCAGATGGAATACTGTTCTTCATGGTTGACCACTACCTGAAACAGGATGTCGTCGCGGTCAAATACTGAGGTCATTGCTGTTCTCCGTCGTTCAAAGGCTGGGCTGCGCACCACGCGCAGCATCGATATCTGTAGAAACGTAGCGGGCGCGCAAAAAATTAGAGACTGGCGACGGCTGCCGCCAGGGCGCGACCGAAAATATCGGCTACTTGGTCGATTTCGCCGGCGGTGATTACCAGCGGCGGCAAGAAGCGCACCACGCTGGCGTGGCGACCGCCCAGTTCCAGGATCAAGCCGCGCTTGAGGCATTCGCGCTGCACCAACGGCGCCAACTGGCGATGCACCGGGGGGTGGCCCTGGCTGTCGAGCGCGCCGTGGGGGTCTACCAGCTCAACGCCGAGCATCAACCCACGCCCACGGATATCCCCCAGGTGTGGGTAGTCGCGCTGCAACAGGCGCAGGTGTTCACCCAGGCGCTCGCCCATCGCCGCTGCGTGACCCGGCAAATCGTGGGCCTTGAGGTAGCGCATTACCGCCGAGCCCGCCGCCATTGCCATCTGGTTGCCACGAAACGTGCCGGCATGGGCGCCCGGCAGCCAGGTGTCGAGCCAGTCGCGGTACACCACCACCGCCAACGGCAGGCTGCCGCCGATGGCCTTGGATAGCACCACCACGTCCGGGATGATGCCGGCGTGTTCAAACGCAAACATCTTGCCGGTGCGACCGAAGCCGCTCTGGATCTCATCGACGATCAATGCCACGCCCGCCTGTTGGGTGATACGCCGCAGGCCGCGCAGCCAATCGAGGTCGGCCGGAATCACGCCGCCCTCGCCTTGCACCACTTCCACAATCACCGCCGCCGGCAGCAGCACGCCGGCTTCGGGATCGTTGAGCAGGTTTTCCAGGTAATGCAGGTTGACCCGCACGCCCTCCGCGCCGCCCAGGCCGAACGGGCAGCGGTAGTCATAGGGGAACGGCAGGAATTGCACACCATTGCCGAGCAGGGCACCCAACGGTTTCTTCGGCCCCAGGCTGCCCATCAGGCTCAACGCGCCTTGGCTCATGCCGTGGTAACCGCCCTGGAACGACAACACCGTGCTGCGCCCAGTGGCGGTGCGCACCAGTTTCAGCGCGGCTTCCACCGCATCGGTGCCGGTGGGGCCGCAGAACTGGATCTTGGCTTCCTGCGCCAGCTCAGCCGGCAGCAGGCCGAACAAGTCCTGCACAAACTGATCCTTGACCGGCGTGGTCAGGTCGAGGGTGTGTAGCGGCAGTTCATCGCTCAGCACCTGCTGGATGGCGTCGATCACCACGGGGTGGTTATGCCCCAGCGCCAGCGTACCGGCGCCGGCCAGGCAATCGATAAAGCGTCGGCCCTCCACGTCCTCCACGTAAATGCCCTTGGCCCGCTTCAGCGCCAGGGGAATACGCCGCGGATAACTGCGCGCATTGGACTCTTGCTGACGCTGACGGGCCAGCAGCAGGGTTTCGTCGAACTGATAAAGCGTTTCATGCACTTGGGTATCTTCAATACGGCTGATAGCGACTGACATCTCTCGATCCCTCAATACGCGGATGATGGTGACCAAACTGCCGATCCGTTGGCGTCTGGCCCAAGGGCATGCGCACGGATTTCCTGTTCTGGAAACGCACCAGCGAGAAGAGGATTTAGGCGGCAGTGATGATTGCCCCTGATAGCGGGGAATCAATCGGCAACTCTATTGGCTGATCCAGTGCCATCGGGGGCAAGCCCCCTCCCACATTGGGATGACCTTTGTTTTCGAAATGGAGCAATGGGTCGGTTAAAGTGAAATCGGTCAAAACTGTGGGAGGGGGCTTGCCCTGCGCCGGGCTTCAGAGCCCGCGGTATTTTTCATTCAAGGCATACAGAATCGCGCAGGTCTCGGCATCCAGCACGCCACGGTAGTCCCGTGGCCGAAAGTGCATCTGAAAGGCCCGTGTCCGCGATTCGAACGCCTGGCGGTTCTGCGCCGGCTTGTAGCCGTAGCGCTGGAACGCACGCTCCACTTCTACCTCCGGGGGTAAGCCGACGCAGAAGCGGCGTTGATACATGGCCCGGGTCGACTCGTCGAACCAGGCGCCCAGGCCCGCCTCGGACAAGCGCTGCCACGGTAGTCGCGGCCCTGGATCGCTTTTGCGCCAGTAGGCGACGTCGCTATGGCCGAGGATGTCCGTCGGTTCGATCTGCGGATAACGCCCCAGCACATCATGCAGCAGCGCAGTCAGCGCCTCGATCTGTGCTTCGGCAAACCCGGGAAAAACAAACACACCCGCCTCATCCCGCGCCAGGTTGACGATCTCGATGCCAATCGACCGTGCATTGAGGTTGTCGCGCCCACCCCATTGGCTGGCCCCGGCGTGCCAGGCGCACTGACGTTCGTCCACCAGGCGGAACACGCGCAGTTCCTCGTACCCGGCGGCGCGGTAGCCGGGGTCGTTGGGGTCGGGCAACAGGTAGTGGGCACTCACGGCAGCCTGGGTCAGGGTGCGCAGAGACGCGGCAAACGGCGCCGCGGTGTAATGCAGGATCACCTGCCGCACGGGCTCGCCGTTACGTTCGTTGCAGCCCGTGGCGGAAAAACTGGTGTCGATGACCAACATAAGAAGCATCCTTTTCAATTCAGGCCGAGTCTTTCGGCCCGTTCAAGCGCAAAAAAATTACCGCCATCCTGAAGCCTTCCACTTCAAGAGGGCGGTAACTATTTGGCACCGGAAAGAAAAGGGATCAGCGTCGCAGCGGCATGCCCAGCTCGACCCGCAGGCCATCGGGCTGGCTGTCGAAGTTCAGTGAGCAACCACAGCGCTGCACGATCGCCTGCACAATCGCCAGGCCCAGGCCACAGCCTTCGCTGCTGCCGTTGCGCCAGAAACGCTGGGTAAGGTATTGCAGGTCTTCGCTGGAGATCTGCTCGCCATGGTCACGCACGCGGAACACTACCTTGTCGGCGTCGTTGAACAGGCTCAGTTCCACGCGGGTATGGGCTGGGGTGTGGCGCAGGGCGTTGTCCAGCAAGTTGCGCAGCGCGGCCACGGCCAGGCCCACCGGCATGTCCACCGGGGCGCCGCAGAGGTTGTCCGACAGGATCAGGTCGATGCGTCCGTTGTCGCCGGCGCTGGCGTCCTGGATCGCCAGGCGCGCGACTTCTTCGGCGCTGGACTGCAAACCATCGTCAAACGACAGGCTGCCTTCCACCCGCGCCAGCAACAGCAATTGTTCCAGGGTGCGGTGCAGGCGGTCGGCGCCCTCCTCGGCATGGGCCAGGGACTGGTCGCGCGCGGCGCCGTCGGTCATGCGCGCCACTTGCAGGTGAGTCTTGATCGCCGTCAGCGGGCTGCGCAGTTCATGGGCCGCATCGCCGGTGAGGCGGCGTTCGCGCTCGATGGTCTTGGCGATGCGCTGCAACAGTTGGTTCTGGGTGTCGAGCAGCGGCTTGAGTTCGCTGGGCAGCGGGTGGATTTGCAGCGGTTCGAGGGAATCGGCGCTGCGCCGCATCAGCGCATCACGCATGCGGTTAAGCGGCAGCAGGCTCTGGCCGATGCCCAGCCACAGCAGGCACAGGCAGCCCAGCATCGCCACGCCCACCGGCACCGACGCCGCCAGCAGGATCGACAGGTTCAACGCCTCGCGCTCCACCTGACGGTCAGCGGTGGTGATCAGCAGGTCGCCACGGGACAAGGTAAAGCTGCGCCAACCCACGCCGTCGATAACCTGATCGCGAAAGCCGCTTTTGCGCGACTCCAGCCCTTCATCCGGGGTGGTGTGGCTGCGCGCGAGAATTTCCCCACGCAGGGAGCTGACCTGGCAGGCCATGCCGCCCGGCACATTGAGTTGTTCGGCACTGAAATGCGCACCGCCGCTGACGCTGGCCAGGCCCGGCATCTGCTCGGTCAGCCCGGCCACCATGCGCGCCGACGCCACCAGGCGCTGGTCGAGGGAAAACATCATCTGGTTGCGCAGGTCATTGAGCATCCAGGCTGCCGCCAGGGCCCAGATCAACACGAACGCGGCGCCCAACTTGAAGGTCAGGCGCAGGCGCAGGCTCTTCACGACGCGTTCTCTCCCCCGTCCGCCGGCCCCAGTCGGTAGCCCAGGCCGCGCACGGTCTCGACGATGCCGTTGCCCAATTTGCGCCGCAGGTGGTGGATATGCACGTTGAGGGCGTTGCTTTCCAACTCGTCATTGAAGCCGTAGACGCTGTCCTTGAGCTGCTCGCTGGACAGCACACGACCCTTGTTGTGCAGCAACGCTTGCAGCAACGCCTGTTCCCGGCGCGACAGGTCTACCGGCTGACCGCCCAGGAAGGTTTCGCGGCTGCTGGGGTCGTAGGTCAGGCGGCCATGTTCGATCAGGTTGACGCTGCGCCCGGCCACCCGCCGCAGCAGGGTTTGCAGACGTGCGGCCAATTCGCGCAGGTCAAAGGGCTTGAGCAGGTAATCGTCGGCCCCGGCCTGCAGGCCGTCGACGCGGTTGGTCACCGAATCCCGCGCGGTGAGGATCAGCACCGGAATCTCCAGGCCCTGGCTGCGCTGTTGCTGCAACAGCTTAAGGCCGTCTTCGTCGGGCAGGCCGAGGTCGAGCACCATGATGTCGAAGGTCGCGGCCTTGAGCATCGCGCGCGCGGCCGCTGCCGTGGCCACGCGCTCGACCGTAAAGCCTTGGGCGGTGAGGCCGGCCACGATGCCGCTGGCGATCAGTTCGTCGTCTTCGCAGACCAATACGTGCATGGAGAACCCTTCGTCAAAGATGGGGGAGATTAAAGAACCAACCGATTAAGCGCGGATTATGCCGTGAAAAGATGCACCCTCAGATATTCCCTACACTTTAGAATAGCGCCCGGTTAATCATCGGTTAATCAACGCCACACATTGTGTGCCTCACTTGTATCGAACTAAGGCTTGACCATGCGGCTTCTGTTGACCTTTCTACTGGTGATGTTCGCCGGGTTCGCCCAGGCCGCGCCGGGTAACCCCTTCGACACCAAACCCGAGTTCCTCCCGGTGGGCAAGGCCTTCACCTTTACTTCCGAGCGCCTTGAAAGTGGCGAGATCCAGTTGTATTGGCAGATTGCCGACGGCTACTACCTGTACCAGCAACGCATGAAGTTCGACGGCCTCGCCGAAAAGCCCGTGCTGCCCCAGGGCGAAGCCCATAGCGATGAATTCTTCGGCGAGCAACAGGTGTATCGCCAGGGCCTGGAAGTCAAGCTGCCGGCGGGCACCACCGGCCAGGTCAAGCTGGGCTGGCAGGGCTGCGCCGACGCCGGCCTGTGCTACCCGCCGCAATCGATCACCGTGGACCTGGGCGGCAACCCGGCGGTAGCCGCCACTGCGCAGGCGCAGGATCAAAGCCTGGCCAGCGGCCTGCAACAACGCAGCCTGGGTTGGAGCCTGCTGGTGTTCTTTGGCCTGGGCCTGCTGCTGGCGTTCGCACCCTGCTCGTTGCCGATGCTGCCGATTCTCGCCGGCCTGGTGGTCGGCAGCGGCGCCAGCCCGCGTCGCGGCTTTGCCCTGGCCGGCAGCTATGTGGTGTGCATGGCGCTGGTGTATGCCGCGCTGGGCGTGCTGGCCGCCCTGCTCGGCGCCAACCTCGCGGCGCTGCTGCAAACCCCCTGGATCCTCGGCAGTTTCGCGGCATTGTTCGTGATCCTGGCCCTGCCGATGTTCGGCTTCTTCGAACTGCAACTGCCGGTGGCCCTGCGGGATCGTTTGGATAACGTCAGCCGCAACCAGAGCGGCGGTAGCCTGGTCGGCGCGGGCGTGCTCGGCGCATTGTCCGGCCTGCTGGTGGGGCCATGCATGACCGCGCCCCTGGCCGGCGCGCTGTTGTACATCGCCCAGAGCGGCAATGCGCTGCACGGTGGGTTGATCCTGTTCGCCATGGGCATCGGTATCG
Source organism: Pseudomonas sp. S5F11 (assembly GCF_019641515.1). Taxonomy (NCBI): domain Bacteria; kingdom Pseudomonadati; phylum Pseudomonadota; class Gammaproteobacteria; order Pseudomonadales; family Pseudomonadaceae; genus Pseudomonas; species Pseudomonas sp. S5F11. The sequence continues at coordinate 5,522,022 of NZ_JAIFJZ010000001.1, read as the reverse complement.
GCGTCCCGCTGTTGCTGTTGGTGACCGTGGGCAATCGCTTCCTGCCCAAGCCGGGCACCTGGATGAACGTGCTCAAGGGGGTATTCGGCTTCCTGTTCCTGGGCACTGCCGTGCTGATGATTCGCCCGGTGGTGGATGAAAGCCTGTGGCTCGCCCTGTGGGGCGCGCTGGCGATGGCCATGGCCTATTGCGGCTGGCGCCTGGCCCAGGATTTCGGGCGGGTGGCCATGCTGTTCGGCGCCGGTTCCGTGGTGCTGGGCCTGTGGGGCGCGCTGATGCTGGTGGGCGCCGCCGGTGGCAGCGACGAACCGTGGCAGCCGTTGAAGGTGTACAACGGCTCGAGTAGCGCAGCCGCGCCGACGGCCCACGACGCCTTCCTGACCCTCAACGACCCAGCCGCGCTGCAAAGCCAACTCGACAGTGCCAAGGCCCAGGGCCAATGGGTGCTGGTGGATTACTACGCCGACTGGTGCGTGTCGTGCAAGATCATGGAGAAACAGGTGTTCGGCCGCCCCGAAGTCCTCGCCGCCCTCAAAGATGTGCGCCTGTTGCGCCTGGACGTCACCGCCGACAACGCCGCCAGCCGCGAACTGCTGGGCCGCTACCAGGTGCCAGGGCCGCCGAGTTTCGTGTGGATCGGCCCGGACGGCCAGGAACGCCGCGCCCACCGCATTACCGGTGAAGTCGACGCGATGACCTTCCTGCAACGCTGGACCCAAGCCCGGGACGCCCTCTGATGCTGACCCTGACCATCGGCACCTTCGCCATCGCCCTGAATCACATCCTGCTGATCGGCGCGCTGATTCTCGCCACCCTGGTGGGTTGGCGCGTGGCCAAGCGTGGCGGTGAAAACCCGGAGTCGGTGCTGTTCAGCCTGTTTCTACTAGGCATGCTCACCGCGCGCATCAGTTTCGTGCTGATGTACTGGAGCTACTACCGCAACGACCCACTGCAAATGGTCGACCTGCGCGACGGCGGTTTCCTGGCTTGGCCGGGCGTGGTCGCACTGATCCTCGGCGCCCTGCTCTACGGTTGGCGCCGCCCGGCGCTGCGCAAGCCGCTGAGCGCCGGCGTCATCACCGGCCTGCTGTTCTGGGGCATGACCAGCCTCTCATTGAGCGTGTATGAAAAAGGCACGCGCCTGCCGGACATCACCTTGCGCAATGCCAATGGCGACGTAGTGCAACTGGTCGACTACCAGGGCGGGCCGCTGGTGATCAATCTGTGGGCCACCTGGTGCCCGCCGTGCCGGCGCGAAATGCCGGTGCTGGAAAGCGCCCAACGCATGCGCCCCGACGTGACCTTCCTGTTCGTCAACCAGGCCGAAAGCATGCAAAGCGTCAGTACCTTCCTAGCCACCCAGGGCCTGACCCTGGACAACGTCTTGTTCGACGCCAGTGGCCGCCTCGGCCAGGCCGTTGGCTCCATGGCCCTGCCGACCACGCTGTTCTATACACCCGACGGACGCTTGATCAACAGCCATTTGGGCGAGTTGTCCCAGGCCAGCCTGGCCCGTGCCATGGAGCCCTTCGACACCGTCCCCACCGCCACAAGGAAACCGACATGCCCCGCCTCCGCCACCTGCTGACCCTGCTGCCGCTGACGCTGGCGGCCTCCCTGGCCCAAGCCGAAGACTGGCCAGCGCCGATCAAGCAGATCGAAGCCAAGGGCGCCAAGATCATCGGCAAATTCGACGCCCCCAGCGGCCTCACCGGCTACGCCGCGCAATACCAGAACCGTGGCATGGCGCTGTATCTCACCGCCGATGGCAAACACGTAATCGCCGGCAGCCTCTACGACGCCCAGGGCAACGACCTGAGCAACGCGCCCTTGGAAAAACTGGTGTATGCGCCGATGGCCAAGGAAGTCTGGGCCAAGATGGAACACAGCAGCTGGATCCAGGACGGCGACGTTAAGGCACCGCGCATCGTCTACCTGTTCAGCGATCCCAACTGCCCTTACTGCAACATGTTCTGGGAACAGGCGCGACCCTGGGTGAAGGCCGGCAAGGTGCAACTGCGCCACATCATGGTCGGCATCATCCGCGAAGACAGCCCCGGCAAATCCGCTGCGCTGTTCGCCGCCAAGGACCCGCAAAAAGCCCTGGAAGAACACGAAGCCGCCGGCAAAGGCAGCAAGCTGCAGGCGCTGGCCAAGATCCCGGCGGATATCGAAGCCAAGCTCGATGCCAATATGAAGTTGATGGACGAGCTGGAGTTGTCGGCGACGCCGGCGATTTTCTATCTGGACGACAAAGGCGGGTTGCAGCAACAGCAAGGTGCGCCGTCGCCGGATAAGTTGGTGAAGATACTTGGGCCAAAATAAACGCTGGCTGGACTGACGTTATCGGGGGCAAGCCCCCGATAATGCCCTCACAGACAGCGAAGATCAGAGCCCTTCCAACTCCGCCATCAGATCACTCAACCGATCCACCTTCTCCACGCTGATCTCACTGCCCGCCAACCCGTCGATGTACTCGGCCAGTTCCGCCACGCTGCTGCACTCGAACATCGCGCGCAGCGGTACGTCCCGTTGCAGGGTTTTCTGCACACGCGAGGCAATCTGTGTGGCTAGCAGCGAATGCCCGCCCAGCTCGAAGAAGTTGTCCTGCACACCAACCCGCTCGACTTTGAGCACTTCGGCCCAGATGACGGCCAGGGTGGTTTCCAGTTCGTTGCGTGGCGCCAGGTAATCCTGGCGATGCAACTGGCCGATTTCCAGGACCGGTAGAGCGTTGCGGTCGAGTTTGCCGTTGGCGTTGAGCGGCAGGCGTTCAAGCCATAGCCAATGCAGCGGCACCATGTACTCCGGCAGTTCGGCGCGCAGGCGCTGTTTGATACGGTCCAGACGTTCGCTGGGGTCGAGCGCGCCATCGGCCGCCACCAGGTAGCCCACCAAGTGTTTGCCGTTGACGCCGTCCTGCACGCCGACGGCGGCATCGCGCAGGTCGGCTTGTTCGTGCAGACGCGCTTCGATTTCCCCCAGCTCGATCCGGTAGCCGCGAATCTTCACCTGATGGTCGATCCGACCGACATATTCCAACACCCCATCGCTGCGCCGCCGCGCCAGGTCGCCGGTGCGGTACAGGCGTTCGCCCGGCGCGCCGAACGGGTCGGGCACAAAGACCGGCGCAGTACGCAACGGGTCGCCAACATAGCCGCGCCCGACTCCGGTGCCCGCCACGCACAACTCGCCGACAGCGCCTTGGGGCACCAACTCCAATGCGCCATCGAGCAGGTACAGGCGGTTGTTGTCGGTGGGTGTGCCAATCGGCAGATAAGTGTCACGGGTCGAGGCCAGGTCGACTCGGAAGAACGCCACGTCATCGGAACATTCCGCCGGGCCGTACGCATTCACCAGGCCGATCTCGGGGTAGCGTTGCAGCCACTGGTGCGCCAGTTCAGGCGGCATCGCCTCGCCGGTCGGCAGCATCCAGCGCAGGCCGTCCAGGTGCAGGCGCTCCTGGGCGAGCATGCCCTGAATCAACGACGGCACGCTCTCCAGCACGCTGATGCCCTGGGCCTGCACATGGGCCAGCAAACCTTGCGGGTCGTGGGCGATGCTGTTCGGCACGATGTCCACCCGCGCGCCAAACAACGGCGCGGCGAGGAATTGCCACACGGAAATATCGAAACTCTGGGAGGCGGTTTGCGCGATCACATCCGCTGCGGTCAGGTCCAGGTACGGCACTTTGCTCAACTGGTTATTAAGCATGCCGCGCTGTTGCACCATCACGCCTTTGGGCAGGCCGGTGGAGCCGGAGGTGTAGATCATATAGGCGAGGTTGTCGGGGCCACTGTAGACACCCGGGTTCTCACCACGGGCCGGCACTTCGTCCCATACCAGCAACTGGCAGTCGATACCGTCCAACAACGCGATGGCCTGTTCGCGACACGCCTCGCTGCACACCAGCAGCGGCGTACGGCTCAGCTCGATAAGGCGGCGCAGACGCTGGCTCGGCAAGCCCGGGTCCAGCGGCAAGTAGCCGGCCCCGGCCTTGAAGCTGCCGATGATCATGCCCAGCAATTCCAAGTCGCGTTCGGCCAGCAACGCCACCGGTTGATCCAGGCCGACACCCGCCGCGATGAGTGCGTGCCCCAGGCCATTGCTGCGGCGATTCAGTTCCTCGTAGCTCCAGTGCCGATCCAGGCAACTGGCGGCGATACGCTGTGGATGCGCGGCTACCTGGGCTTCGAACAGCTCCACATAGCTGCGCTCCAGTGGGTAGGCGTGTTCGCTCTGGTTGCAGCCGTGCACCAGGAAATCGCGCTCCTGTTCGCCCATCAGCGGCAAGTCGGCCATGTCGCCATGGAAGCCCTGCACCAGCGCCAGCAGCAGGCGTTTGAACTCGGCAAGTAAACCTTGCACGGTGCTTTCGTCGAAATAGCGTTGGTCGTAGGACAGGTGCAAGCCCAGGTCATCGCCCGGATAGCACACGGCCGTCAGCGGGAAATTGGTGTGGGTGCGCCCGGAATCCGAGGTGGCGTTCAGACTATGGGCGCGGTCCAGTACCGTGGTGTCCACCGGGGCGTTTTCGAACACGAACAGGCTGTCGAACAACGGCTGGCCCTTGGGCAGTTCGCTGTGTTCCTGGATAGTCACCAGCGGCAGGTATTCGTACTCGCGCAATTGCATATTGCTGTCGAGCAGGCCGTTCAACCACTGCCGCACGCTGCAGGGCTGGCCGTCCTGGGGCAGTTGCACCCGCAGGGCGATGCTGTTGATAAACAGACCGACCGTGTGTTGCATCTCGGGCATGTCCACCGGACGACCGGCCACGGTCACGCCAAACACCACGTCACGGTCTCCGCTCACCCGACGCAGCACCAGCGCCCAGGCCGCCTGGGCGAAAGTGTTGACGGTCAGTTGATGGGCCTGGGCCAATTCACGCAGCTGTGCGCCGTCGTGCGCATCGAGGCGGGTGTAGCAGTCGCCCACCACCATGCCGCCGCTGTGGCCGGCGTGTTCGCGCAGGAATGGGCGGTCGCTGGGGATCGGCGTGGTGCGTTCGAAGCCTTTCAGGTTCTGCTGCCACCACTGGCGCGCTTCGCTCAGGTTGCGGCGTTGCAGCCAGGCGATGTAGTCGCGATAGCGTGGCGGCGTGGCCAGTTGCGCATCGCGGCCCTCACCCAGCGCCAGGTAGATTTCGAAGAAGTCGTTCATCAGCAACGAACGGCACCAGGCATCGATCAGGATGTGGTGGTTGCTCATCATGAACCAGTAGCGCGCCTCGCCCACGCGAATCAGCCGCAGGTGGAACGGAGCCTGGTTAAGCAGATCGAAACCGGCCTCGCGCTCGGCCTTGAGCAGCGCTTGCAGGCGCGGCTCATGCTCGGCCTCCGGCGCGTGGCGCCAGTCCAGGTACTCGATGGGGGTGCTACCCGGTGCGTGGATCACTTGCAGCATGTCTTCGCCGACGTTCCAGCAGAACGACGCGCGCAAGGCTTCGTGACGGGCGATCACCGCTTGCCAGGCCTGGGCGAAACGCTCGGGGTCCAGCTCGCTATTGATGCGGTAGCGATCCTGCATGTAGTACAGGCCAGTGCCCGGTTCCAACAAGGTGTGCAGCAGCAAACCTTCCTGCATCGGGGTCAGCGGGTAGACATCTTCGATCACATGGGCGGGCACCGGCAGGCTGTCCAGTTGTGCCTGAGTCAGACGCGCCAGAGGGAAGTCCGACGGAGTCAGGCCACCGGCCTGGTCGCTGAGGCAGTGTTCGATCAGGCTGTGCAACTCGGCCAGGTAAGCCTCGGCCAATGCGCCGATGGTGCGCGCATCATAGCGTTCGCGGCTGAAGGTCCAGCGCAGCAGCAATTCACCGCCGTAGACCTGGCTGTCCACGCTCAAAGCATTGGGCAGCGGCGCGTCCGGGTCATGGGCCTGGCCGGCCGGCTCATCCAGCGGATGGAACAGCGCATCGGCGCCGAAGCTCTGGTCGAACTGGCCAAGGTAATTGAAGGTGATTTCGGCGCTCGGCAGCGTCGCCATCTGCTGCTTGCAACCGGCGTCCGCCAGGTAGCGCAGCACGCCATAGCCCAGGCCCTTGTGGGGCACCGCGCGCAGCTGTTCCTTGATCGCCTTGATCGAATCGCCCTGCCCGTCTTGGGGCGTGAGGCGCAGCGGGTACGCGCTGGTGAACCAGCCGACGCTGCGGGTCAGGTCGATATCGTCGAACAGCGGTTCGCGGCCGTGGCCTTCCAATTGGATCAACGCCGAGGCGTGGCCGCTCCAGCGGCACAGTACGCGGGCCAGGGCGGTCAGCAGCAGGTCATTGACCTGGGTGCGGTATGCGCTGGGCGCCTGTTGCAGCAACTGGCGGGTGCGCTCGGCGTCCAGGCGCAAGCTGACGCTGTCGGCATCGCGATTGCGCAGCGCGCCATGGGCACGGTCCACCGGCAACGCCACGTCAGGCCCGGCCAACTGCGCTTGCCATACGGCCAGTTCTTCGCGCAGGGATTCGCTGCCGGCATACGCCTGCAGGCGCGCGGCCCAGTCACGCAGCGCGCTGGTCTTGGCCGGCAGGCTGACCGACTGGCCGGCGCTCAACTGGCGGTACACCGTTTGCAAATCTTCGAGCAGCACACGCCACGACACGCCGTCCACCACCAGGTGATGGATCGCGATCAGCAGGCGTTGCTGGCCCTCGGGCCCGTCCACCAGCAGCGCGCGCAGCAGCGGGCCGTGTTGCAGGTCGAGGCTGCGCTGGGTGTCGTTGAACAGCGCGGTGCACTGCGCCATGTCGCGTACCTGGGCCTGCATCAGCACACCGCCATGGGGTACGGCCAGGTGTTCGGCGTGCCACTGGGCGTCGCGCTGGGTAAAACTCAGGCGCAGCGCATCGTGGTGCTCCAGCACCGCCAGCAGCGCTTGCTCCAGACGGTGCGGGTCGAGCAGTTGCAGCGGCTTGAGCAGCAGCGCCTGGTTCCAGTGCTGACGGTTGGGCATCGGCGTTTCGAAGAACCACCGTTGGATCGGCGTCAGCCCCGAACGACCGGTGAGCACGCCTTGCTCGGCGCGGATGTGCTCGGTGCGCGTGGCCACGGCGGCCAAGGCCCTCACGGTCTGGTGCTGGAACAGGTCACGCGGGCTGAAATGAATCCCGGCCTGGCGTGCGCGGCTCACCACTTGGATCGACAGGATCGAATCGCCGCCCAGTTCAAAGAAGTTATCGTCCAGGCCCACTTGCTGCACATTCAACACGGCGCACCAGATCGCGGCCAGGTTGCTTTCAAGGGCGTTGCTTGGCGCCACGTAATGTTGGCGGTTGGCCTCCGGGTCGGGTTGCGGTAGCGCGCCGCGATCGAGCTTGCCGTTGGCGGTCAGCGGCATGCTGTCGAGCACGATCAGATGCGCAGGCACCATGTAGTCCGGCAGTTGCGCCTTGAGGTGGGCTTTGAGGGCCTCGCGCAGAGGACCGTGCTCGGCGTCGCTGACCAGGTACGCCACCAGTTGTTTGCCGCTCGGCGCTTCCAGCGCCAGCACCACCGCTTCGCGCACCTGGCTGTGTTCCAACAGACGGGTTTCGATTTCCCCCAGCTCGATGCGGAAACCGCGAATCTTCACCTGATGGTCGATTCGCCCCAGGTACTCCACCAGGCCATCGGCGCGCTGGCGCACCAGGTCACCGGTGCGGTACAGACGCCCGCCATCGGCGGCAAACGGGTCGGCCACAAAGCGCTCGGCGGTCATGCCCGGACGTTGATGGTAACCCTGGGCCAGACCGGCCCCGCCAATGTACAACTCGCCGCTCGCGCCCTGGGGCACCAGGGCCAGATCGGCATCCAGAATGTACGCCACGCGCTCACCGACAATGCTGCCGATCGGCACGCTGCCAGCGCCCTCCTCCCACTGCGGCGGCGCCAGGCTGGCCAGGGGCATCACCACGGTTTCGGTGGGGCCATAGGCGTTGAAAAACAGCGCGGGCTGGAACGCCCCACGGATGCGCTGCAAGTGTTCGCCGGTCAGGGCTTCGCCGCCGGTGATGCACATGCGCACCGGCAATGTCTGCCGCTGGGTCGCCAGCCATTGCGCCAACTGGCTGCCGTAGCTCGGGGTAAAGCCCAGCACCGTCACGCCATGGTTGCGTATCAACCCACAGATCTGCTCGGCATCCCATTGCCCCTCAGCCCGCAGCACCACGTGTGCGCCGCTGAGCAACGGCACCAGCAAACGCTCGGTGGCGGCGTCGAAGTTGATCGAATAGAAGTGCAATTCGCAATCGTCGGCGCGCATGCCGAAACGCTCGATCACCGCCTGGCAGTGCATGGCGATTTCACCGTGGGACACCACCACGCCTTTGGGCTTGCCGGTGGAGCCGGAGGTGTAGATCAGATAAGCCTGATGCTGCGCCAGGTTGATGCACGGCGGCGCCTCGGCCGGGTAATGGCCCAGCACCGGCAGGTCATCTTCCAGGCACCAGCAGGCTACCGTGGCCGGCAGTTCGCCGAGGGCTTCGAACATCGCCGCATCGCTGAGCAGCAGGCCGATGCCGCTGTCGTCGATCATGTAGTGCAGGCGATCGAGGGGGTATTCCGGGTCCAGCGGCACATAGGCGCCGCCGGCCTTGAGGATCGCCAGCAGGCCAACCACCATCTCCAAGGACCGGGGCAATGCCAGGCCGACCCGCACTTGGGGGCCCACGCCACGCTCGCGCAGCATCCAGGCCAGGCGGTTGGCGCGCACTTCCAGCTCACGGTAGCTGAGGGTTTCACCGGCAAAGGTCAGCGCCGGGGCGTCGCCACGTTGTCGTGCCTGTTGGCTGAACAGCGGATGCAGGCATTGATCCAGGCGATGCACACCGGGCTCGGCGCCCAGGCTGCGCTGCAAGTGGCGTTGTTCAGCGGCGCTCAGCAACGGCAATTCACTCAAGCGCTGGTGCGGGTCGGCGATCAGTGCTTCGAGCAGGTTGCGCCAATGCTCGGCCATGCCCGCGATGCGCGGTTCGTCGAACAGGTCGGTGCTGTAGGTCAGGCAGCAACCCAGGCGATGGTCGAGGTCGGTGACTTCCAGGTTGAGGTCGAACTTGGTGGCGCGCGCATCGTTGGCCAGGTACTCGACGGTCATGCCGGCCAGTTGGCGGCTCTGTTGGAATTCCCAACGCTGCACGTTGCACATCACCTGGAACAGCGGGTTGTACGCTGCACTGCGCGGCGGTTGCAAGGCTTCGACCAAGTGGTCGAACGGCAGGTCCTGATGGGACTGGCCTTCGATCACGGTGTGACGAACGTGCTCGAACAATTCGTGGACATTCATCTGCCCATTGAGCTGGCAGCGCAGCACCTGGGTGTTGAGGAACGCGCCGATCAGCCCCTCGCTTTCCGGGCGGATGCGGTTGGCCACGGGGGCGCCGATGCGCAGGTCGGTCTGGCCGCTGTAGCGGTAGAGCAGCACCGCCAGGGTCGCGGTCATGGTCATGAACAGCGTCAAGCCGCGCTCGGCATTGAACGCCCGCACCCGCGCGGCCAGTTCGTCGCTGAGGTCGAAGCGATACAGCTCGCCCCGATGGCTTTGCACCGGCGGCCGCGGACGATCGGCGGGCAGTTCCAGCAAGGGGTGTTCGCTGCCCAGTTGCGCGGTCCAATAATCCAATTGGCGCTGGCGCTCGCCGCTCTCCAGCCATTGGCGTTGCCACACGCTGTAGTCCAAGTACTGCACCGGCAGCGGCGCCAGCGGCGACTCGCGCTCGTCGATAAACGCTTCGTACAGCGCACTGAGTTCACGGGCAAAAATGTCCATGGCCCAGCCTTCGGTGACGATGTGGTGCAAGGTCAGCACCAGGTAATGCTCCTGCTCGCCGGCCTTGACCAGGCACGCACGCAGCAACGGCCCGGTTTCCAGGTTGAACGGTGTATGGGCTTCGTGATCGGCCAACTGCTGCAGGCGTTGCTGGCGCTCGGCAGCATCGAGGGCGGACAGGTCCTGCCAGTCCATGCGCACGCCGGTCTGCGCCGCGACGTGCTGGCAGGCCACGCCGTCGACGCTGGGGAACGTGGTGCGCAGGGTTTCGTGACGCATGATCAAGGCCTGCAACGCGGCTTCGAAACGCCCCACATCCAGCACCCCGCGCAAGCGCGCCATGCCGCCGACGTTGTAGGCCGGGCTGTCCGGTTCCATCTGCCAGAGAAACCACATGCGCTGCTGGGAATAGGACAGCGGCACCGGCTGGCGACGGTCGACCCTGGCGATGGCGGTGTGCTGATTGCGCTGACCGGCCGCCTGGATCAGCGCGACCTGTGTGGCAAATGCTTCAAGCTCGCTGGCGTCGAACAGGGTGCGCAACGGCAGCTCGACATCGCAGGCTTGGCGGGTGCGGGAAACGATCTGAGTGGCCAGCAGGGAGTGGCCGCCGAGGGCGAAGAAATCATCGCGCAGGCCCACCTGCGTCACCCCGAGCACCTCGCGCCAGATCGCGGCGATCTGCTGCTGCAACGGCGTCGCGGGCTCCACATGTTCGCGGGTGTGCCACACCGGCTCAGGCAACGCGCGACGGTCGAGTTTGCCGCTGGGGCTCAGGGGCATGGCATCCAGGTGCATCACCTGCGCGGGCACCATGTACTCCGGCAACTCGGCGGCCAGGGCAGCTTTGACGTCACGTTCATCCAATGGGGTGTGCGCGGTGTAGTAACCGATCAATTGCCCGTCGCGCACCAACACCACGGCCTGGGCGACGCCATCCAGGGCCAGCAGGCGCGCTTCGATTTCTTCCGGTTCCACGCGGAACCCGCGCAGCTTGACCTGCTGGTCGAGGCGACCGAGGTATTCGAGCACACCGTCGCGGCTCCAACGCACACGGTCGCCGGTGCGATACAGGCGCGTGCCGGCTTCGCCCAGCGGGTCGGCAACGAAGCGTTCGGCGGTCAGCCCGGCACGCCCCAGGTAACCGCGCGCCAGGCCGATGCCGGCGATGCACAGCTCACCCGGCACTCCGGCGGGCAGTGGGTTGAGGTGCTCGTCGAGCACGCGGCAGATCACATTACCCAGCGGCCGACCAATCGGCGAGCGCTCGCCGTCCTCGGCCTGGCAGTGCCAATGGGTGACGTTGATCGCGGTTTCGGTCGGCCCATAGCGGTTGTGCAACTGCACCGCCGGCAACTGCGCCAACACGCGATTACGCAGCTCGGCGGGCAAGGCTTCGCCACCGGAGAACAGGCGGCGCAGGCTGGTGCATTCGGCGGCCAGCGGCTCGTCGATAAACAGCTGCAACAGCGGCGGCACAAAGTGCAGCGTGGTCACGCCGTAGGTCTGCACCAGTTGCGCGATGCGATGTGGGTCGCGGTGTTCGCCGGGCCCAGCCAGTACCAGGCGGCAGCCGCTGATCAACGGCCAGAAGCACTCCCATACCGACACGTCAAAACTGATCGGCGCCTTCTGCATCAGCACATCGCTGGCGCCGAGCCGATAGGTGGCCTGCATCCATTGCAGGCGCTCGGCCAGAGCCCCGTGGGTGTTGCCCACGCCTTTGGGCTGGCCGGTGGAGCCGGAGGTGTAGATCACGTAAGCGAGGTTGTCGCCGTGCAGGTGCAGGCCCGGCGGCTGGGTCGGCCAGCTATCCAGGTGCAAGCTGTCCATGGCGATCACGCACACGCCCTCGGCGCTCGGCACGCGATCGAGCAGTGCGGTCTGGGTCAGCAGCAGGTGCACGCCGCTGTCCTTGAGCATGTAGGCCAGGCGCTCGGCCGGGTAGTCCGGGTCCAGTGGCACGTACGCGCCGCCGGCCTTGATGATCGCCAGCAGACCGATCAGCAACTGCGGCGAACGCTCGGCGGCGATGGCCACGCACACGTCCGGGCCGACGCCTTTGTCGCGCAGGTAATGGGCCAGGCGATTGGCCTGGGTATGCAGCTGGGCGAAGCTCAGGCTGCCGCCGTCCCACACCAGCGCGGTGGCGTCCGAGGTGTGTTGGTTGAGGGCTTCGGGCAGCCATTGTTGCGCCGGTGCGCAGGGCGCGGCGTTCCATGCCTGCTGTTCATCGTGCGGCAGCAGCGCAAGGTCGCCGAGGGCCAGGTGCGGCTGTTCGCACACGCCGTGCAGCAGGTGGATAAAGTGCTCGGCCAGACCCTGGATAGTCGCCGCCTCGAACAGTTCATCGGCGTAGTCGAACGACAGACTCAGGCGCCCGTTGCGGTCCTCTTCACTGTGCAGTTGCAGGTCGAACTTGGCCTCGCGGCTGTGCCATGGCAGCTCGTCGGCGAGCATGCCCGGCAGGCGGCGCAGCGCGCTCAAGTCCCGCTGCTGATGGTTGAACATCACCTGGAACAACCCCTGTTCGCGAGCCTGGGGGAAGGCTTCTAGGAGTTGTTCGAATGGCAGGTCCTGATGGGCCTGGGCGCCCAATGCGGTTTGGCGGGTAGCGGCCAGCAACTCATTGAACGGCAGGCGCCCATCCAGCTCGGCGCGTAGCACCAAGGTGTTGATAAAGAAGCCCACCAGGCCCTGGGTTTCCTGGCGCGGGCGGTTGGCGCTGGGCACGCCGATACGAATATCGCGCTGGCCGCTATAGCGGTAGAGCAAGGTCTGGAACGCCGCGAGCAGCAACATGAACGGCGTGGATTCATGGGTCTGGGCAGTCTGGCGAAGCGCTTCGCTGAGGCTCGCGCTCAAGCGCACGCTATGCCGCGATGCGCTGCGGCGGTGCTGGGCCGCACGTGGGTGATCGGTCGCAAGGCTCAGCACCGGGTGCTCATCGCCCAGTTGCGCCTGCCAGTACGCCAGTTGACGCGAGCCCTCACCGTCGGCCAGCCATTGGCGCTGCCAACTGCCGTAGTCGGCGTAGCTTACGGTCAAAGCTGGCAGCGTCAGGGTTTGGCCCTGAACAGCGGCCGAATACAGGCGCGCGAACTCGTCGAGCAGGATCGACAACGACCAGCCATCGGCGATGATGTGGTGCAGCGTCACCAGCAACTGGTGGTCTTCGTCGTCCAGGCGCACCAGGGTTACCCACAGCAGCGGACCTTTCTCCAGATCGAACACGGTGCGCGCTTCGTCCTCGCGAATCTGCTGCGCGCGGGCTTCACGCTCGGCGGCGGGTAAATCGCTGAGGTCGATCAGTTGCAAGTCGAACGTGACTGCGGCGTCGATGCGCTGATAGGCCTGGCCGTCGCGTTCGTAAAAGCGCGTACGCAGGGCGTCGTGGCGCTGGCTCAACTGCGCGAAGCTGGCGCGCACCGCGTCTTCATCCAGTTCGCCGCGCAGGCGCAGGGCGCCGGGGATGGTGTACGCGCTGCTCTGGGGGGCGAGTTGCCAGGTGATCCACAGGCGATTCTGCGCCAGGGACTGAGGCAGTTCGTCGTGCGCAGGCAAGGCGCGGATGGCCCCTTGAGCCACCCCGCCGTCCTGTTGCAGGTGCGCGACCTGTGCGGCAAAACCCTGCAGGGTCGGTGCCTCGAACAACAGGCGCAGGTTCAGCTCCAGGCCCAGGCTTTCACGCAGGCGCGCAATCACCTGGGTGGCGCTGATGGAGTTACCACCGAGCAAGAAGAAGTGGTCGTCGGCTGCCACGCTCGCGACCTGCAGTTGCTCGCACCAGATCGCGGCGATCTGGCGCTGCAGTTCGGATTCCAAGCTCGCCTCAACGGCCAACACCTGCCGATCAGGGAATTGCGCGTAACAATCGAGACTGCCATCGGCATGGCGCAGTGCGCAGGCGGCGCGCTGCACCTTGCCGCTGGAAGTCTTGGGCAAACCGCCGGGGTTGAGCAGCACCACCACACACGGCGCTTCTTGATAGGCCTCGGCCACCGCTTGACGAATCGCTTTGATCAACGCTTCGGGCGGCAGGATTTTCTGCACGCTGCGGCTGATTTCGGCGGCGATGCCGATACCTTCCAGGCCCTGATCACTGACGGCGAACGCCGCCACCCGGCCCTTGCGCACCACTTCCACTTCGCGCTCGATGGTCTGCTCGATGTCCTGGGGATAGAGGTTGTGGCCGCGCACGATCAACAGGTCCTTCAGGCGGCCGGTGATGTACACCTCGCCGTCGCGCCGAAAGCCCAGGTCACCGGTGCGCAACCAGGTACGCCCGGCGTGCGACACAAAAGTCTTGGCGGTGGCTTCGGGGTTACGCCAGTAGCCGTGGGCGATGCTCGGCCCGCTGGCCCAGAGTTCGCCGACGTGGTTGTCAGCCAGTTCGCTCAGGCTGTGGGGGTCGACGATCAACACCGCGTGGTCCGGCTGCGCCGTGCCGCAGCTCATGATCGCACTGCCCTGCCCTGGCTCGGCGCGGTTGGCGGCCAGTGCCGCATCGTCCACCCGCAGCGCCGGGATGCCCTGGCCACGACGGCCGCCGGCCACAAACAGCGTGGCTTCGGCCAGGCCGTAGGAGGCGAAAAAGTTGTTGGGGCTGAAGCCGCACACCGCGAATTTGTCGGCGAAGCGCTCCAAGGTGTCGAGGCGGATCGGTTCGGAACCGGAATAGGCCACGCGCCAGCGGCTCAGGTCGAGACGCTCCAAGGCCGATTCGCTGACCCGCTCACTGCACAAGCGATAGGCAAAGTCCGGACCGCCGCTGATGGTGCCGCCGTATTCACTGATCGCTTCCAGCCAGCGCAACGGCCGACCGAGAAAGTACGCCGGCGACATCAACACACACGGCACGCCGCTGAAAATCGGTTGCAGCAGGCCGCCGATCAAGCCCATGTCGTGGTACAGCGGCAGCCAGCTGACGATCACGTCGTCCGGGTTGAGGTCGATGCCGAAACCACGGCGGATCAGCACTTCGTTGGCCACCAGGTTGCCGTGGCTGACTTGCACGCCTTTGGGCAACGCGGTGGAACCGGAGGTGTATTGCAGAAAGGCGATATCGTCGGCTTGCAGGTCGACCGCGACCCACTGTTCGGCGAGCTGCGCGTCGAGGGTGTCGACGCTCAGCACCGGCGGCGCGCTGTGGAGTTGCGCCAGGCCCTCGCTCAGACTGGCGATGGTCAGCAACAGGCGCGGCTCGGCGTCGCCGATGATCGACAGCAGGCGCTCCTGATGATGGCGACGCGTGGACTCCGGCGGATAGGCCGGCACCGCGATCACCCCGGCGTACAAGCAACCAAAGAACGCTGCGACGTAGTCCGGGCCGCTGGGGAACAACAACACCGCGCGGTCGCCCAAGCTCGCCTGCGCCTGCAACGCTGCTGCGATGGTGCGGGCGCGTTGGTCCAGTTCGCGGTAACTGAGCACCACGTTGTGCTCGGCCGACTCGGCGAGGAAGCGCAACGCCACCTGATCCGGGGTGTGCGCGGCGCGATGTTGAAGGGACTGGACCAGTGTGCGGGGAAGTTCGAAGGCGTCCATCATGGGGTTCCTGCCTGAAATCGGCTTACGGGGAAATCGGAAAAATGGGCTGCGCTCAGCCGGCGGCCAGTTGCCGCGTCGCGCCATTGCGCCAGCGCGTCAGGTGTTCCTCGGCATAACGCCGCAAACAGCGCAGCACCGCGCTTTCGTGCTGCACGATGAAGAAGTGGTGACCGTCGAACAGGTCTAGGGAAAAGCCGCTGGCGGCCTCCAATTGCCAGTCGAGCAATTGGTCGGCGCGCACGCTGTCCTGCTTGCCGCCGAACACATGGATCGGCATGCCCAGGGGCTGGCGCTCGCCATAGCTGAAACTGCCGCACAGCAGAAAATCGGCGCGCAGGATCGGCAGCATCAATTGCATCAATTCGGGGTTGGCCAGGGCCTCCTCGGCGGTGCCCTGTAGTTCGCGCAGACGGGCGATCAGCTGTTCATCAGTCTTTTCAACCGCGTATTCACTGACGTCCCGACTGGCCGGCCCGGCAGTCCCGGATGCGAACAGCGCCAGCGGCGCCGGCAGATTGCGAACGTTCAGCGCGTGGGCCAGTTCAAACGCCAGCAGACCACCCAGGCTGTGGCCGAACAAGGCGTAGGGGGTGTGCAGGTCGCGGCTGATTTCCTGCGCGAGCTGCGCCGCCAGGGCCTTGATGTCGCGCTGCAAGGGCTCGTCCATGCGCATGCCGCGACCGGGCAATTCCAGCGGGCAGACCTGTAGCCAGTCCGGCAACGCACGGCGCCAGCGCACATAGACCATGGCGCTGGCGCCGGAATAGGGCAGGCAATACAGGCGCAATCGGGTCGCTGCACTCATCCCTGGAGTGCTCCGATGTGAGACACGCTGTGTGCACGATAAAAACCCATCTCGTCCTCCTGCGGGTGCTGATCCTTGGCCGCTGCGGGAACGGACCTGTCACCCATGAGAACGGACGGCCCCGGCAAATAATTAGTCGCCGGGGCAGCGCGTGAGGCACTTCACATCAAAGCGAAGAGCATAAGATTAGTTCGTCTTCTCATTTGACAATCATTATCATTCATCCTAATTTGTTGCCCGATGTGTAGGAGGCCTTAGCAAGGAAGCCCTCCCCTAACCTCTTTTGCGACAAGGTGATTTCCATGACGGAACCAGTAACCACAGGCAGGTGCGATTCACCTCTTCTTCAGGCGTTCGTCGACAATCGAACGATTCTGGTGAAGATTGCGGCACGCATTACCGGCTGCCGCTCGCGGGCCGAAGACGTCGTGCAAGATGCGTTCTTTCGCCTGCAGTCGGCGCCAACCATTACTTCATCGTTCAAAGCCCAGCTCAGTTACCTGTTCCAGATCGTGCGCAACCTGGCGATCGATCACTACCGCAAGCAGGCCCTTGAACTGAAATACTCCGGCACGGAAGAGGAAGGCTTGAATGTGGTGATTCACGGTGCTTCACCGGAAACCTCCCACATCAATTTCAATACCCTGGAAACCATCGCCGACGCCCTGACCCAACTGCCGCAGCGCACCCGCTATGCATTCGAGATGTATCGCTTGCACGGCGTGCCACAAAAGGACATCGCCAAGGAACTGGGCGTCTCGCCGACCCTGGTGAACTTTATGATTCGCGACGCGCTGGTGCACTGCCGCAAGGTGTCGGGCAGCCACAGCGATACGTTTGCGCGGCGGGTTTGAAACGCTCGATCAAGGCACCGACATCACATCGATGCGGTAAGGCTCGAAAATCTTCAGCATTTCGCCGTTGTCGCGCAGGCGTTTGAGCAGCGCGGCAAACGCTGGGCCTGTGATCGGCGCTTTGGGACGCAGCAGTGCGTAGTGGTGGTAGATCTGGTCGATACGCTCCGAGACCAGGAACTGCGTGGCGGTGTCGGCATTGCGTACCATGAAATCGCTGAGGTAAGAGCGGGTCACCAGCGCAATATCGGCGCGCCCGCGGGCGACCATCAGCAGGTTGCTGTCGTGGGAATAGGTCAAGGTCGCGTTGAAGCGTTCGGCCATGAGCTTGGGATCTGGGTTGAAGTTGGCGAAGGCGTAGTGATAACCGCTGAACACCGCCAGACGCTTGCCGACCAGGTCAGCGAAATAGCTTTGGTCGCGTCCGGGCGCACTTTGAGCGACGAAGATTTCCGCGTCTTCCAAGCCCATATCGACGCTGGTATGGGGAATTTTCTGCCAGCCCCAATCGGGGTTTTCGAAGATCGCCATGTCGACCCGGCCCTGGTCGAAATCGCGGAAACGCCGGGGAATCGAAGTGGGCACCAGCACGAACTGGTACTCGGTCTGCTCGGCGTTCAACGCCTCCACCAACTGCGGCAGCAACCCAGTGTCGGCCCCCTGCTCGGGTCGCACGGTGTACGGCGGGAAATGCGCCGCGCCGATGCGCACCAATTGCGCGGCTGAAACAGGCAGCCACGCTACGGTGCCCAGTGCCGATAAAGTAAGTCCTGCAGCCAACCGCCATGGCGATAACATCAAGGCACACACCGTTCATCACTCTGATGGCAATAAGCTAGGCGTTTTTGCCTGGGGAGACAACTTTCTACCGGCAAATTAATAGCTTGCGCCTCAGTCCTCTTTCAGAACCATTAACAATGCTTCTTCCGCCAGTTGTTCGAGGGTCAGGCTGCCGCCCTCGGCACGGAACCAGGTGGTCGTCCAGGACAGCGCACCGGTCAGGAAGCGCCGGGTGATAAATACATCGCCGCGGATGTAGCCCGCCGCTTTGGCTTCATTCAACACCTGCAACCAAATCTGCTCATACACATCACGTAACGCCAGCACCTGGGCCTGCCCTTCGGCTGACAGCGAGCGCCATTCGTACACCAGCACCGCCATGGCTTCGCCGCTGCCGCCCATGATCGACTGCAATTCGCAGCGGATCAGCGCCAGCACGCGCTCGCGCACGCTGCTCGCCGCTTGCAGCGAAGCACGCATCAACGCGGTGTTGTAGTGGATGGTTTCTTCCATCACGGCCCGCAGGATCTCGTCCTTGCTCTTGAAGTGATGAAAGATGCTGCCGGACTGGATGCCCACGGCGCCGGCCAGATCGCGCACGGTGGTGCGCTCGAAACCTTTGTTGCGAAACAGGTGAGCCGCCGTCTGCAGCAACTTGCCCCGGGCGCTGTCGGGGTCGGTCAATTGGCCGCCGTCGACCATGGTGCGCATCACCTGCAGGGCTTTTTGCTCATCCATGCTTCTCTCCTCTACTGCCAGAACGTGTTGGCCGGCAATTTAGGCCGTGCCAGCCACCCAAGCAAGCGCTTGGGTAAAACTTGTCAGCGGCGTTTACAAACCAAGCGCTTGCTTGGTAGTCTCGGCCACAGCCATTCGAGGAAGGATTTCTCATGAGCAAGACCGTTCGTATCGGCTGCGCCAGCGCCTTTTGGGGCGACACCTGCACCGCCGCCGCGCAGTTGGTGCACGGCGGTGCCCTGGACTACCTGGTGTTCGACTACCTGGCGGAGGTGACGATGTCGATCCTCGCCGGCGCGCGCATGAAAGATCCCCAGGCCGGTTACGCCACGGATTTCGTTGAGGTGCTTACGCCGTTGCTGGCCGATATCCAGCGCCAGGGCATCCGGGTGATCAGCAACGCCGGCGGCATCCACCCTCAGGCCTGCGCCGCCGCCCTGCAAGCGGCTTGTGACCATGCCCAGGTGCCCTTGAAAATCGCCGTGCTGCTGGGCGATGACCTGCAACCCCAACTGAAAAATCTGCACGGCATCACCGATATGTTCGACGGCACGCCACTGCCGCCGGTATGCGTATCGGCCAACGCCTACCTCGGCGCGCCGGGCATCGCCCAAGCCCTCGCCCTCGGAGCGGATATCGTCATCACCGGTCGGGTGGTCGACAGCGCCGTGGTCAGCGCGGCGCTGGTGCATGAATTCGGCTGGTCCTGGCACGATTACGACCGCCTCGCCCAGGCTGCCCTGGCCGGGCACATCATCGAATGCGGTGCGCAGTGTACCGGCGGCAACTTCACCGACTGGCGCGACGTGCCCGATTACGAACATATCGGTTTCCCCATCGTTGAGGTCAGCGCCGACGGCCAGTTCACCGTAAACAAAGTCGACGGTAGCGGCGGCTTGATCAGCGAACTCAGCGTGGCCGAACAACTGCTGTATGAAATCGGCGACCCGCGCGCGTATGTGCTGCCGGATGTGATCTGCGATTTCAGCCAGGTCAAATTGCAGCAACAAGGCAAGCACCAGGTGCGCCTGCACGGCGCCAAAGGCTTGCCCCCGACCGACCGCTACAAGGTCAGCGCCACCTACCCGGATGGTTTTCGCTGCACCGCCAGTTGCCTGATCGCCGGGATCGACGCGGTGGCCAAAGCCGAGCGGGTCAGCCAGGCGATCATCGGTAAGACCGCCGAGTTGTTCAGCCAGCGCGGCTGGGCGCCCTTTACCGACGTGAACATCGAACTGCTGGGCAGCGAAGCGACCTACGGCGCCCACGGGCAGCGCCATGACACCCGCGAAGTGGTGGTCAAACTGGCGGTGCGTCACCCAAGCAAACAGGCGCTGGTGCTGTTTGCCCGTGAGATCGCCCAAGCGGCGACCGGCATGGCGCCGGGGCTGACCGGCATCGTCGGCGGGCGGCCGACGGTATACCCGCTGATCCGCCTGTTTTCGTTTCTGATCGACAAATCGGCCTGCGACCTGAGTATCCACTGGCAGGGCGAACGGCATACCTGTGCCCTCCCCGCCGCCCAGGCACTGGTGACACCGGCGGCACCGATCGACCCGCCCAAAACCACAGGCCGCGCCGACGCCAGCGTCCCCCTGGTGAAACTGGCGGTAGCGCGCGCCGGCGACAAGGGCAATCACAGCAATATCGGTGTGATCGCCCGCGCGCCCGAGTACCTGCCCTGGATCGCCGAAACGCTGACCCCAGAAGTGGTCGTCGACTGGATGCGCCATGTGCTCGACCCCGTGCATGGTCGCGTCGAGCGGTGGTACTTGCCCGGCAGTCACAGCCTGAATTTCCTGCTGGAAAACGCCTTGGGCGGTGGTGGCATCGCCAGCCTGCGCATCGACCCCCAGGGCAAGGCTTTCGCCCAGCAACTGCTGGAAATCCCCATCGCCGTGCCGCAGCACATCGCCGATCAACTCAACTGACAGGAGCCTGGCCGTGGCCTTCGACTCGATCTTCAAAGCCGAGCTGTTCCAGGGGCACACCGTGGTGGTCACCGGTGGCGGCAGCGGCATCGGCCGTTGCACCGCCCATGAACTGGCGGCCCTCGGTGCCCGCGTGATCCTGGTGGGGCGCAAGCCGGAAAAACTCCACGCGGTCGCGGCGCAAATTGCCGAAGACGGCGGCAGCGCCCATGGCTACGCCTGCGATATTCGCGATGAAGTGGCGGTGAAGGCGCTGGTCGGCCAAATCATTGCAGAACACGGCGCAATCCACGGCTTGGTCAACAACGCCGGCGGCCAGTACCCCTCGCCCTTGGCGTCGATCAATCAGAAAGGCTTCGAAACCGTGCTGCGAACCAACCTGGTCGGCGGTTTTTTGATGGCGCGGGAGGTGTTCAACCAGTGCATGAGCACCCACGGCGGCGCCATCGTCAACATGCTGGCCGACATGTGGGGCGGCATGCCCGGCATGGGCCACTCAGGGGCAGCGCGCGCCGGTATGGATAACTTCACCAAGACCGCCGCGTTCGAATGGGGTTACGCCGGGGTTCGGGTTAACGCCGTGGCGCCGGGTTGGATCGCCTCCAGCGGCATGGACACCTACGAAGGCGCGTTCAAGGCCGTGATCCCCACCTTGCGTGAACATGTACCGCTCAAGCGCATCGGCACCGAGTCGGAAGTCAGCGCGGCGATCGTGTTCCTGCTCAGCCCCGCCGCCGCGTTCATCAGCGGCAGCACCCTGCGCATCGATGGCGCCGCCAGCCTTGGCAACCGGGCCTGGCCACTGCACAAAACGGCCGTGCCGAGCGCGCCGTTCAATGGTTTTCACCGCGCGTATCTGCCCGATGTGCTCAAGGCGCAGGACTGACGCCATGCCGACAATAATCAGCCAGATCGACCCGCACAGCCCGGCGTTCGCCCAGAACCGCGCGGCGCTGCTCGCCAGCATCGAGCACCTGCGCCAGCTGGAAAATGCCCTGCTCGACAAGGCTCAGACAGCCAAGGCCAAGTTCGAGCAGCGCGGCCAGTTGCTGCCGCGCGAGCGCCTCAGTGCGTTGCTGGACCCAGGCGCGCCGTTCCTGGAACTGGCCAGCCTGGCCGGCTACAAGCTGCACGATGACAAGGACGGTAGCGCCGCCGGCGGTGGCTTGATCGCCGGCATCGGTTACGTCAGCGGCGTGCGGGTGCTGGTGGTGGCCAATAACAGTGCGATCAAGGGCGGCACCATTTCCCCTTCGGGCTTGAAGAAATCCCTGCGCCTGCAACAGATCGCCATGGAGAACAAACTGCCGGTGGTGACCCTGGCCGAGAGCGGCGGCGCCAACCTCAACTACGCCGCCGAGATTTTCGTTGAAGGCGCACGTAGCTTTGCCAACCAGGCGCGCATGTCGGCCATGGGCTTGCCGCAGATCACCGTGGTGCACGGCTCGGCCACGGCCGGCGGTGCCTACCAGCCTGGGTTGTCAGATTACGTGGTGGTGGTGCGCGGCAAGGCCAAACTGTTTCTCGCCGGGCCGCCGCTGCTCAAGGCCGCCACCGGTGAAGTGGCCACGGACGAGGAATTAGGCGGTGCCCAGATGCACGCGCACGTAGCCGGCACCGCCGAATACCTGGCAGAAAACGATGCCGACGGCCTGCGCATCGTGCGTGAGATCGTCAGCCTGCTGCCGTGGAACGCGCACCTGCCGCCGACGCCGTCGCGTGCCTTCGCCGAGCCGCTGTACCCCATCGACGAGTTGCTCGGGCTGATCCCCGCTGACGCCAAAAAACCCTACGACGTGCGCGAAATCCTCGCGCGCCTGGCCGACGGCTCGCAGTTCCTCGAATTCAAAAGCGAGTTCGACCCGCACACGGTGTGCGGCCACCTGCATATTCACGGCCACGCGGTGGGAGTGATCGGCAATAACGGCCCGATTACGCCCAAGGGCGCGAGCAAGGCCGCGCAGTTTATCCAACTGTGCGACCAGAGCCGCACGGCGCTGCTGTTTCTGCACAACACCACCGGTTTTATGGTCGGCACCGAGTCGGAGCAGCAAGGGGTGATCAAGCACGGTGCGAAGATGATCCAGGCGGTGGCCAACGCACGGGTGCCTAAACTCACGGTGGTGGTCGGCGGTTCCTATGGCGCCGGCAACTATGCAATGTGCGGTCGCGGCTTGGACCCACGCTTTATCTTCGCCTGGCCCAATAGCCGCACAGCTGTGATGGGTGGTGCGCAGGCGGGCAAGGTGCTGCGTATCGTCACCGAGGCCAAGCAGTTGAAGGACGGCCTGGTGCCCGACCCAAAGGTGCTGGACATGCTGGAGCAGGTCACCGCACAGAAACTCGACAGCCAATCCACCGCGCTCTACGGCAGCGCCAATGTGTGGGATGACGGCCTGATCGATCCACGGGATACCCGCACCGTGCTGGGGTTTGTGCTGGATATCTGCCATGAAGCCGAGGCTCGACAGCTACAGCCGAACAGCTTCGGTGTGGCGCGTTTCTAACAGGAGAACAATAAAAATGATCTTCACCCAGGAACATCAGGAACTGCGCCGCACCGTGCGCGCCTTCGTCGACCGCGAGATCAACCCCCATGTGGACGAATGGGAGAAAGCCGGGCGTTTTCCCATCCACGAGGTTTTCCGCAAGGCCGGCGACCTCGGCCTGCTGGGCATTTCCAAACCGGAACGCTTCGGCGGCATGGGCCTGGACTACAGCTACTCGATTGTGGCCGCTGAAGAGTTCGGCACCATCCGTTGCGGCGGCATCCCCATGGCCATCGGCGTGCAGACCGATATGTGCACCCCCGCCCTCGCCCGCTTCGGTTCCGACGAGCTGCGCGACGAATTCCTGCGCCCGGCCATCAGCGGCGAACAGGTCGGCTGCATCGGCGTCTCGGAAACCGGCGCCGGTTCCGACGTGGCCGGGCTCAAGACCCACGCGCGCAAGGATGGCGGCGATTACGTGATCAACGGCAGCAAAATGTGGATCACCAACTCCCCCAGCGCCGATTTTATCTGCCTGCTGGCCAACACCTCCGACGACAAACCGCACATCAACAAGTCGCTGATCATGGTGCCGATGAACACCCCCGGCGTGAGCCTCAGCCCGCCCCTGGAAAAACTCGGCATGCACAGCTCCGAGACGGCCCAGGTGTTCTTCGACAACGTGCGCGTGCCGCAACGCAACCGCATTGGTCAGGAGGGCGCGGGCTTCATGATGCAAATGCTGCAATTCCAGGAAGAACGCCTGTTTGGCGCGGCCAATATGATCAAGGGCCTGGAGTACTGCATCGACAGCACCATCGCCTACTGCAAGGAACGCCACACCTTCGGCAAAGCACTGATCGACAACCAGGTGATCCACTTTCGCCTGGCGGAACTGGCCACCGAAATCGAATGCCTGCGCGCACTGGTGTACCAGGCCACCGAGCAGTACATCAAAGGCCAGGACGTGACGCGGCTGGCCTCCATGGCCAAGCTCAAGGCCGGGCGCCTGGGCCGCGAAGTCAGCGACAGTTGCCTGCAATACTGGGGTGGCATGGGCTTTATGTGGGACAACCCGGTGGCGCGGGCGTATCGCGATGTGCGCCTGGTGTCGATTGGCGGCGGCGCCGACGAAATAATGCTGGGCATCATCTGCAAACTGATGGGCACCTTGCCGGGGAAAAAGCCATGAACACCCTGTTGCTGGAAGCCCACAACGGTGTGCTGCACATCACCCTCAACCGCCCACAGAGCCGCAACGCCATGAGCCTGCAGATGGTCAACGAACTGCGCACGGTGCTGGCGCAGCTCGACAGCCAGGTGCGTGCCGTGGTGATCAGCGGCGCGGGCGGGCACTTTTGCGCAGGGGCCGACGTGAAGGATCTGGTCAGTGCGGGCGATCAATTGCAGGCGCTGAACCGCGCATTCGGCACCTTGCTGCAAGAGGTGCAAGCCACACCACGCGTGGTGATCGTGGTGCTGCAAGGCGCCGTGCTGGGCGGCGGGTTCGGCCTGGCCTGCGTAAGCGACATTGCGATTGCCGATCACCAGGCACAGTTCGGTTTGCCGGAGACCAGCCTGGGGGTACTGCCGGCACAGATCGCACCGTTTGTGGTCAAGCGCATCGGCCTGACCCAGGCGCGGCGGCTGGCGCTGACCGCCGCACGCTTTGATGGCGTGGAAGCGCAACGCTTGGGCCTGGTGCATTTTGTCGAGCGCGACCCCCAGGCCCTGGCCGAGCGTGTGGATGAGGTGCTGGGCCAGGTCTTGCAATGCGCGCCGGAGGCCAATGCAAGAACCAAAGCCTTGTTGCTGGCCAGCGTCGAGCAGCCATTGGAGCCGTTGTTGGATCAAGCGGCGCAGTGGTTTGCCGAGGCGGTGGCCAGTGCAGAAGGCATTGAGGGGACACAGGCTTTTGTACACAAGCGCAAGCCTGGGTGGTGCAAATGACGCCAGCCCCGGGGACTGGTTCCAAATGCGGGAGGGGGGCTCGTCCCCGATAAGGCCAGAACAAACAGCGCATAACCAAGGGACCTTCCAATGCCCACATTCAGCAAAATCCTGATCGCCAATCGCGGCGAGATCGCCTGTCGCATCCAGCGCACGGCTCAGGCCCTGGGCTATCGCACCGTGGCGGTATACAGCGATGCCGACGCCGACGCCCTGCATGTGCAGATGGCCGACGAAGCCGTGCACATCGGCCCCGCCGCGGTGCAGCTGTCCTACCTCAATATCCCGGCGATCCTCGATGCCGCGCATAAAACCGGCGCTGACGCGGTGCACCCCGGCTACGGCTTTCTCTCGGAAAACCCCGACTTCGCCCGCGCCTGCCAACACGCCGGGCTTACCTTTATCGGCCCCAGCGCCGAAGCGATCGAGCTGATGGGCAGCAAACGCCTGTCCAAGCTGGCCATGCTGGAGGCCGGCGTGCCGTGCATTGCGGGCTACCAGGGCGCCGATCAGGATGACGCCACCCTGCAACGCCACGCCGAACGCATCGGCTACCCGTTGATGATCAAGGCTAGCGCCGGCGGCGGTGGGCGTGGCATGCGCCTGGTCCATCAACAGGATCAATTGCTGGCGCAATTGCGTACGGCACGCTCCGAAGCGCTCAACGCCTTCGGCAGCGCCGAGCTGATTCTGGAACAGGCGCTGATCGAGCCGCGTCACGTCGAAATCCAAGTGTTCGGCGACCGTCACGGCCAGCTGATATACCTGGGCGAGCGCGATTGCTCGGTGCAACGCCGCCATCAGAAAATCATCGAAGAAGCGCCCTGCCCAGTGATGACGCCCGACCTGCGCCAGGCCATGGGCGAGGCCGCGCTCAAGGCTGGGCGCGCGGTGAACTACGTGGGCGCCGGCACCGTGGAGTTTCTGCTCGACCGCGACGGGCGCTTTTACTTCCTGGAAATGAACACCCGCCTGCAAGTGGAGCACCCGGTCACCGAGCTGATCACCGGGCTCGACCTGGTGGCCTGGCAACTGCAGGTCGCCGCCGGCCAGCCACTGCCACTGACCCAAGCCGACGTGACCCTGACCGGGCATGCCATGGAAGTACGCTTGTACGCCGAAGACCCGGCCCAGGGCTTCCTGCCGCAGACCGGCGACGTGCTGCGCTGGCAACCGGCCGCCGCTGTACGAGTTGACCACGGCGTGCTGGAAGGCCAGCGCATCAGCCCGTTCTATGACGCGATGCTGGGCAAGATCATCGCCCACGGCGCCACCCGCGAAGAAGCGCGGCGCAAACTGCTGCGCGCGGTGCAAGACACGCTGCTGCTGGGGGTGACCAGCAATCAACGGCTGCTGGCCGAGGTACTTGAACATCCGGACTTTGTACGCGGGGACTTCAGCACTGGGTTTATCCCCCGGTATTTCAACGCGATCGCCCCCTACCCGGCCACTGACGAACAATTAGCCGTCGCCGCCGCATTGTTCTACCAGCACAGTGCCGCGCGGCATCGTCCCGGTTTGTCCGGGTGGTGCAACAACGCCAGCGCAGCCACGAGTTATCGCTTGCTGGTCAACGACAGGGTGCACGGGATCAGCGTCAGCGTGTCGGCCGATAACGCCCTTTGCATCAACGGCATCGATATCCGACCGCTCGGGCTCGACGACCGCCACTTCACCCTGGTCATCGATGGCATTCGTCGCCGCCTCGCCTATCACCTCGATGGCAGCCGGTTGTGGCTGCCGGGGCTGACGGTGGTCGACGTGACCCAGCAGGTTGCCCAGCGCCAGGACGACGCCGGCAGCGGTACGCTCAAGGCGCCGATGGATGGGGCAATCGTCGACGTGTGTGTGGGCGTCGGTGACCGTGTGCGCAAAGGCCAACTGCTGCTGGTGCTGGAGGCCATGAAGATGGAGCATCCGCTCAAGGCCGGGGTTGAGGGCGTGGTCAAGGGCATACAGGTGATGACGGGCGATCAGGTTCGCAATCGCCAGATTCTGCTGGAGATCGAATAAACCCTGGCTCTCCTGGAAAAAACAGCGCGGAACTACAGGGGCCGTCTACGCTCTATCCCCCAGGACGGGAAGAGTACGGGAACCTGCACCATGCCTCATTGGCTGATTATTGACCTTGAAGCCACGACGGATGAAGGCGGCTGGCCCGTGACGGAAATGGAAGTCATCGAGATCGGCGCGAGCCTAGTCAACCGCCAGGGCCGCGAAGTGGATCATTTCCAGCGCTTTGTGCGCCCGCAGCGCCGCCCGTTGCTGACGCCGTTCTGCCGCCAGCTTACCCATATCACCCAGGCCAATATCGACGCGGCAACCCCGTTGAACGAGGTGTGGCCGCTGTTCGAACGCTGGCTGGGCCAGCATCGTACGCGCCTGGAAGGCTGGGCCAGTTGGGGCGACTACGACCGCCAGCAACTGGAACTGGAGTGGCAGCGCCATGGCCTGGACAGCGCCCTGGCCCACACGCCCCATATCAACCTCAAGCAGCGCTTCGCCAAGGCCCGACGCCTGGACAAACCGCTGGGGCTCAACGGCGCGCTGCAACTGGCGGGGATGCAGTTCCATGGCCAGCAGCACCGGGCACTGGAAGACGCGCGCAACACTGCCCGCCTGCTACCGCTGATTTTACCGGTCTAGGCAGCCTCGCAAGGCTTGGGCATACTGGCCAACCTTTTCCATAACGCTGCCCTCGCTTCGACAGGGAAGGCAACTTTTTCCGAGGATTCGCCCATGTTCAAAGTCAACGAGTACTTCGACGGCACCGTCAAGTCGATCGCGTTCGGCACCGCTGAAGGTCCGGCGACCATCGGTGTGATGGCCCCGGGTGAATATGAGTTCGGCACTGCCCAGCGTGAAATCATGCACGTCGTCTCCGGCGCGCTGACCGTGAAACTGCCGGATGCCAGCGAGTGGCAGACCTTCTCCGCCGGCAGCCAGTTCAACGTACCGGCCAACAGCAAATTCCAGCTGAAGGTCGAGGTCGACACCGCTTACCTGTGCGAATACCGCGGCTAAGGTTTCAGCCAGGCAAAAAAATGCCCGTTTCCTACTAGAAGGAGACGGGCATTTTTTATGGGCGATGGATTATTCGAGGATCGTCACCGGCATGCCGACTTCCAGATGACCCACGCCATCGTTGACCAGGTTCTGGCCGAACATCGCGCCATCCTCGGTCTTGCGGTAGCCATTCAAAGTGGCGAAGGGTTCACGGTCGGCGCTGCGCTCGCCGGTGCGCGGGTCGATGGTGGTGAGGATGCAGCGTGCGCACGGCTTGACCACCCGGAACTCCACGTCGCCGATGCGCAGGCGCTTCCAGCCATCTTCGGCAAACGCGTCGGCACCTTCGATCACCAGGTTGGGGCGAAAGCGCAGCATCTCCATGGGGCGGCCGACCTTCTCGGACAGGTCTTCCAGGGAGGCCCGGCCGATCAGCAGCAAGGGATAACCGTCGGCCAGCGCCACTTGGTCATCGTCGCGGCCATAACCGGACTGAGTGGTGCGCGCCCGCTTGAGCGGCATGTGCACCAACCGGGTCGGCGCGCCGACAAACTCGCTGACCCACGCAGCCGCCGCGTCACCGGCATCCGGCAGGCGCGGGGTGTCGCGCCAGATGGTCACGCCGCGCAACGCAGCGTCTTCATCGGGCAATGCGACGTCAAGGGAGGTATAGCCAGGCGAACTCAGGGTCAGGCCGCCGGCGCTGTTCCACAAGGCCGACAGCTGGCTCATCTTGGTGACGGCGCGTTGCGTCAGGAAGCGGCCACTGGCCTCGTCCACCAGCATCCAGCGTCGATCCCCGTCCAGCCCGAGTTTATCCAGGCCGCTGTGTTGCAACGATTCGGCCTTGCCGGATTTCAAGGGGTAACGGTACAACGCGCTGAGACGGAGCATGGGCCTGCATTCCTGAGGGGCGAAGCCCATCACCCTAAGGTCAAGCCGACTGTTCGTCCAGCATCAGTCGTTGGCGCACCACATCCACCAGTTTGTCAGGCTGGAACTTGGACAGGAAATTGTCGCAGCCGACCTTCTTCACCATCGATTCGTTGAAGCTGCCAGACAGCGAGGTGTGCAGCACCACATACAGTTTGCGCAGGCGCGGGTCGTTGCGGATCTCGGTGGTGAGACGGTAGCCGTCCATTTCCGGCATTTCGGCGTCGGTGAAGATCATCAATAGTTTGTCGGTCATCACGTGACCGGCGTCGGCCCACGACTTGAGCATGTTCAGCGCTTTGAGGCCATCACTGGCGATGTGCATTTTCACGCCCAACTGGCCGAGGGTGTCACGCAGCTGCGACAGCGCCACGTTGGAGTCGTCCACCAGCAGCACTTCGCGGCCACGGGCGCGTTCGAGCACTGGGTCTTCGAGTTTTTCCCGGGAGACCTTGGCGTTGTAAGGCACGATCTCGGCGAGGACTTTTTCCACGTCGATGATTTCCACCAACTGGTCGTCGACCTTGCTGATGGCGGTGAGGTAATGCTGGCGACCGGCGCTGGTCGGAGGTGGCAGGATGGCTTCCCAGTTCATGTTGACGATGCGGTCCACACCGCCCACCAGGAACGCCTGCACCGAGCGGTTGTACTCGGTGACAATGATGGTGCTGTTCGGGCCCGGCACCAGCGGGCGCATGCCGATGGCTTGGGACAGGTCGATCACCGGCAGGGTCTGGCCGCGCAGGTTGACCACGCCACACACAAACGGATGGCGCTGGGGCATCAGCGTGAGCTTGGGCAATTGCAGGACTTCCTGCACCTTGAACACGTTAATGGCGAACAACTGCCGCCCGGCCAGGCGAAACATGAGGATCTCTAGGCGATTCTCACCCACCAGTTGCGTGCGTTGATCTACCGTGTCGAGAATGCCGGCCATTGGAAGCTCCTGATATGCGCGGGTAAGTGCTGCGCGTAGGGGTTGTGCAGTTCACTAAGCTGTTTATCGGCGGCGAGCGCCAGATCTTGACCCCGTTAAAATGCCACGTAAATTAATTGATGTCACACTGACATCATGCTTTACTGGCCGCGCTGCTTCATAAGCGGGCAAGACGGCATTGCGCGACACACAAATCGACGCAAGGTTCCCGCTTGTAAGGGATTCCCCTATGCGCAATCAGGTCCAACCTGATATTCGCAATATCTAATAGCCATTAATGTGACGCCATTCTCATTGCATGAATGGAGTCAGGCTTTTGTTTGCCATCTCACGTCCTCGCCCGCTGGGTGTTCCAGACATTTACGTCGCGGCAAATGAAGGTGTGCAACTGGGCCTGCTCACAAGGGCTTGGCAGCGCCCTTGCCGTCATTTCAATAAACTTCCTACCAAAAGCTCAGAAGTAACCTACAAGCAAGAGCAATATTTCAGCGCTAGCTTTAAGCCATTGACCCGCAGCGACATCTCATCGCCCGATTCCATATTGTGGAGACTTGCATGATGAACGACGGTAAAGAGTGGCAGCTCGCACTTTCGGCGTTTCTGCTGGAGGCTGAAAAACTGTTGAACCGGTCAGAGGAATGCCTGAGCCATCTGCATCTGATTCGTAACGACAGCGACGCCATCGACTGCATGACACTCAGCCTGGCCAAGCTCGCGGAACAGGCCGACACCCTGGCGCTGCAAGCCATCAGCGAATTTTCCGGACATATCCACGGCCTGATTGCCAACGCTGAAAACCCGTTGCAATTGCACGACCAGGCGCTGGACGCGCTGCATGACTGCCTGACTTTACTGGCCTGGCAATTAGAACTGATCGACACCAAAACCGGTCAGTTGGCGTTGGATGAAACCGAGCAAACCACGTTGATTGCGACGGTCAGCCTGCAAATCCCGCAAAAGGGCTTCACCTATAAACCGCAGCAACGTTTGCATCACGCCTCTTGAGCGATTGGCAGGTCGTATTTCGCAACGCAACTTATCTAAAAACGACAGGCGTTAACGATTCCATCATCTATAACGTCCATTAACGTTACAACTTCGTTTAAATAGTAAAACTTCCCATGCTTCACACGCTGATATCACCCACTACATCCCCTCGTTTAATTGGTCGGCACAGCACGGTGTCAGGCGACCAACGGTTACAGGGGTGTTACTATGCGTCGCTCGAAGTCATTCAACTTCCTGTATATAAACGATTCGGCCACGCACGCCAGACTGAGCCCCGTCAGACGTGACCGGACTTCCCGCAGCGAACCTTCATTGGCTCCATCCGCTATGTACGCCAGCCTCAAGTCACTCCTCGCCAGGTCCGTGCCCCGCAGCCATGCTCGCCGCCTGACCCTTGGCCTGTGCCTTGCCTCGCTGCTGATCAGTCTGTGGGCCTACAGCGAGTCCGCGCCGTTGCCACTGACGGTGTTGCTGCTCAACCTGGCCACCCTGATGGTGGTGGGTCTGCAACAATGGCGCTCACGTAAATCCATCCGCTTCCAGCCCCAAGAATTGGCCGATCGTCTGTTGCAAGTGCAGGAAAACGAACGCCATCGCCTCAGTCGCGAACTGCACGACGATATCGGCCAACTGCTCACCGCCGCCAAACTGCAAAGCGAATGGCTCAAGCGTCGCCTGCCGGATGACCTGCAAGACCAATGCACGATGCTGTGCAACACCCTGAACGAAACCCTGGCCAAGGTGCGCGATGTGTCTGCCATCCTCAACCCCCGGCAACTGACCAGCCTGGGCCTGGAAGCCAGCCTGCGCGCGCACCTACTCAAAACCCTGGAAAACAGCCCCGTTCACTGGAGCCTGGAATGCCGGCAACGCCTCACCGGCATCCCGGAAGAAATGGCCGTAGCGGCGTTTCGCATTACCCAGGAAGCGGTGACCAACATGCTGCGCCACGCCCAGGCCCAGAACCTCCTGGTGCGCCTGCAACGCCTGCCCGAAGGGTTATCGCTGACAATTCGCGATGACGGCCGTGGCTTCGCGCCGGCGAGCAACCCAGCCCGTGAAGGTCAGCGAGGCATGGCAGGCATGGTCGAACGTATCGAACAACTGGGTGGCACGCTGTCCGTCAGCAGCCAGCCCGGGCAAGGCACGCGCATCGACGCACTTTTTCCCTGGGCGCCGCGCGCCCTCGAACGGGCCAACTCCCCTAAGGTTCTCGAGTGACCTGCACATTACTTCTAGTGGATGACCATGCACTGATCAGGGCCGGCGTGCGTGCCCTGATCCAGGATATTCCCGGCTACACCGTGATCGGCGAAGCCAACGATGGGGCACAGTTACTTGAGCAGTTCCACGCATTGCAACCGGACATGGTGCTGCTGGACCTGTCGATGAAGCACACCGGCGGCCTGGACGCCTTGCAGCAACTCAAGGCCGCCTACCCGCGCTGCAAGGTGCTGATCCTGTCGATGCACACCGACCCGCAACTGATCATGTGCGCGCTGGAGGCCGGCGCCCATGGCTACCTGCTCAAGGACACCACGGCCAACGAGCTGGAACACGCCCTGCGAGCCCTGTGCAATAACGAGCGCTACCTGAGCCCGGCGATCGCCCATACCGTGATCAACCAGGCGCTGGTACGCAGCCAAGGGCCCACTGCGTCGTCCGGCTACGGCCACAAACTCACGGCACGGCAGTTGGAAATCCTGCGCCTGATCGTGCGCGGCAAGTCCACGCGTGAGATCGCCCACGGCCTGGGCCTGAGCATCAAAACCGTGGAAGCTCACCGTTCGCAAATCATGAAGCGCTTGCAGATATTCGACGTGGCGGGGCTGGTGCTATTCGCGGTGCGCGAGCAGATCATCAGCCTGGACGACTAGGGGCGAATCCAGCGGCAAATGCACGCGCAAGGCCTTGGGCAGGGCTTCGAAACGCAGGTCGTCGCCCTGGAGCGGTTCACCATCCAGGTTGATGTACAGCCCTTCGGCCTGTTTGATCTGCACCCAGGGCAGCCGCGCGCGGACGAACATGTTGTCCAGGCCCCAGCCATTGCTCATCAGTTCGCGCAAAGTACCGACCACTTCCTGGGGTGCCGGTAGGATACTGACATCGAGCAACCCATCATCGGCCATCGCCTCCGGGCACAGCGCATGCCCGCCGCCGGCCTGGCGACCGTTGCCGATACCCAGCGCCAGCATCTCGCCCTTCCACTGGAAACCCGGGCCTTCCAACTCCCCATAGGCGGCCTTCAACTCGCTGAAACGCGTCAGACCGGTAAACAGGTACGCCGCCCCCCCGAGGATTTTTTTCAGGTCTTCGGAGGTATTGGCGGTGACCTGGCTGCCGAAACCGCCGGTGGCCATGTTGAGGAAAATCTGCCCGCCAACCTGGCCGAGGTCGATCGCCCGCGGCGCCACATCCAGCAGCGCCAGGGCCTGGGCCGGCTCCAGCGGTACGCCGGCGGCCTTGGCGAAATCATTGGCGGTGCCCAGGGGCATCAGCACCAGGCTGGCATCGGCTTTGGCCTGGGCCATCGCTTCAGCCACGTCGCGCAAGGTGCCGTCGCCGCCGCCGGCAATGATGTGGGTATAACCGTCTTCGAGGGCCTCCCTGACCAGACGCTGTGCATCACCGCCCTCCCACGTCACCCGCACCGCCAACTCCCAACCCTGCTCACGCCGGGCCAGCACGGCGCTGCGCACGTCCTCGTTGAGGGCTTGCTTGCCGTGGAGGATCAACAGTGCCTTGGGGGTGCTCATGCAGGGAATCTCCTGATTCAAAGGTGCTTGAAGGATGTGGACCTTGGCAGAGGAGAAAAAAGTCAGTGGGATTGGAAATTAATTGGGCGGCAGAGCGCTATCCGTCGCAAACACGACGACTCATAACGGCGTACCACCGATGGCAATCAGCTCTTATGCAACTTACTCATCAACTGCGCCTCAGCCTGGGTCAAGCCGCACGACTGGGTCAGGTCATCCACCGTCGCGCCCATCCCCACCAACTTTGCCGCTTGGGCAAACGACAGGTTGGCAGGATCGCGCTGCTCCAACTGCTCCAGCTTGTCGGGCATCGGTGCGAGGATCGCGCGCAGCTCATGCACCTCATCCCCGACCCGCACGGCACTCTTTTGGTAATGGTCGACGCGCTTAACCAGCTCCACGATGCGTCGGTCACGCACCGCATCGCGCTCGGCCTGCTGCAACGCCAATTCGCGCTGCCGAGCCATGTAGCGCAGCAGAAAACCCAGGGTCCCGGCCCACAACAGGGCCAGGACGATCACCGCGACCTCAAGGAACAATCAAATGCTCTCCAGTTCCGACCATTCTTCTTCGCTCATCATTTTGTCCAGCTCAACCAGAATCAACAGTTCGTTGTTCTTGTTGCACACGCCCTGGATAAACTTGGCCGACTCTTCGTTGCCCACGTTCGGCGCAGTTTCCACTTCCGATTGGCGCAGGTAGACCACCTCGGCGACGCTATCGACCAGGATACCGACCACTTGCTTGTCGGCTTCGATGATGACGATGCGCGTGTTGTCAGTAACTTCGGCGGTATCCAGGCCGAAACGCTGGCGCGTATCGATCACGGTCACCACGTTGCCACGCAGGTTGATGATACCCAGCACGTAGCTAGGAGCACCCGGGACCGGGGCGATCTCGGTATAGCGCAGCACTTCCTGCACACGCATCACGTTGATACCGTAGGTCTCGTTGTCCAGCTTGAAGGTTACCCATTGCAGAATCGGATCGTCCGAGCCTTTTTGTGCAGATGCTGACATATTCATACCCATGACCCCTTCAAATGCCGTTGGATACGGCGTGTGTGCTTCATTCGCCAACCGCACACCCGTGCGGCCGGCGTGTTCAATCAACTGCGTTTGTTACCGGGCATCGACTTGACGGCGCCGCTGGCGATCAACTCGGCCAGTTCGGCGACGTCGAGCAACGCGCACATGTGTTCGATCACGGTGCCGGCCAGCCAAGGCCGCTGGCCCCGGTGGCTGCGCCATTTGATTTCGTTCGGGTCCAGGCGCAGCGAGCGGCTGACCTGATGCACCGCCAGCCCCCACTCGTAGCCCTGAACGGAAATAACGTATTGCAGGCCCTCGCGGAAATCGTCGCGGTA
The DNA here is from genome assembly GCF_019641515.1 of Pseudomonas sp. S5F11. Lineage (NCBI taxonomy): Bacteria > Pseudomonadati > Pseudomonadota > Gammaproteobacteria > Pseudomonadales > Pseudomonadaceae > Pseudomonas > Pseudomonas sp. S5F11. The sequence goes on along the minus strand of NZ_JAIFJZ010000001.1, from coordinate 5,487,184 downwards.
GCGGTCGGGCATCACCCAGCGCGCAGTGTCCAATACCTTGAGGTTGCCGGCCTGGCTGGGCAGGATGCCGAGGAACCACTCCGGCTGGCCGAACAGCGGCGTCAGCTCGTGACCTTCCAAAGAGTAGATCGAACCCAGGCACACCAGCGGCACCGCCAGGGTCAACCCGGCGACATCGAACAGCAGGCATTCGAAAGGCTCGGCGGCCCACGCCGGACGGTCATCGCCGCTCACCGGCGGCGGCGTGATGCTCGGCGGCAGGTGCACGTCCACCACCGGCTCGATCACCACGGGCGCCGCCACCAACGGTTCCGCCGCCACAGGCTCTGCCACTACGGGTACGACCGGCGCGACAATCGGCGCTACGATCCGGGCGTCTCGGGCCTGCTCTTCCAGCACCGCCAGTTGGAATTCATCCAGTGTACTGCTGGGCTCGACAACCGCCTCCAGCACCAGAATCGGTTCCGGCAGCACCTCATCGGTGGCTTCCTGCAACAAGGCATCCAGGTAGGATTCCAGGGCCAGTTGCGGCCGGGTCTTGGTCTTGAGTTCGACAGGACGGTTCATCATGCCACCTGCGCCACGAGTTGCTGGGACAGCAAGTGTTTGAGCAACGCACGGTAGGCCATCACGCCACGACTCTTGCCATCGAACTGCGACGGCGTGAGCCCTGCGCGGCTGGCGTCACGCAGGCGCGTATCCACCGGAATGTAGCCTTGCCAGATGGTGTCCGGGTAGGCGTCGCGCAATACCCGCAGGGTGCCCAGCGACGCCTGGGTGCGGCGGTCGAACAGGGTCGGCACGATGCTGAACGGCAGCGGCTGTTTGCGCGAGCGATTGATCATCGCCAGGGTGCTGACCATACGCTCAAGGCCTTTGACAGCCAGGTGCTCGGTCTGCACCGGGATCACCAGTTGCTGGCTGGCGGCCAGCGCGTTGACCATCAGCACGCCCAGCAGCGGCGGGCTGTCGATAATGGCGTAGTCAAAGTCCTGCCACAGTTGCGCCAGGGTCTTGGCGATCACCAGGCCCAGGCCGCTCTGCCCTGGCGACTGACGCTCAAGGGTGGCCAGCGCGGTACTGGAAGGCAGCAGGGAAATGCTCTCATTGCTGGTGGGCAACAGCAGTTGCCCGGGCAGGTCGCCAGGCACGTTGCCCTTGTGCAGGAACAGGTCAAAGCAGCTGTGTTCCAGCGCATCCGGGTCGTAGCCGAAATAGCTGGTCATCGAGCCGTGGGGGTCCAAGTCCACCACGACCACACGCTTGCCCGCCTCGGCCAGCAAACCGGCCAGAGCGATGGAGGTGGTGGTCTTGCCGACTCCACCTTTTTGATTGGCAACTGCCCAGACTCTCATTCGGATGATTCCTCCCGGCAGGCACACGCGCGACCGAGACATTGCATAACGTTATTGAGCCGGTGACGGAGAATTGACGGCACTCTGTCCCACCGGCGGCTTAACCGCTGGCGGTGCAGTTTGTGTGCCAGCACGCCTCAAGGCCGCATCCGGTGTTGCATTGGCGGTGCCGGTGCCGGTCAGGCTGCGGCGCACATCCAGGTTGCGCGACACCACCAGCACTACCCGACGGTTGCGCGCGCGCCCTTCCAGCGTGGCGTTATTGGCCACTGGCTGGAATTCGCCATAGCCCACCGACGCCAGGCGCCCGGGGTTCACACCCTGCATCGCCAGCATGCGCACGATGCTCGCCGCGCGGGCCGAGGACAGTTCCCAGTTGGTAGGGTACTGCGCGGTGCTGATCGGAATATTGTCGGTAAAACCTTCGACATGAATCGGGTTCTCGAACGGCTTAAGGATCGCCGCCACTTTGTCGATGATGGTGAACGCCTGGTCGCTGGGCATCGCATCGGCGCTGGCGAACAACAGGCTGGAATTCAGCTCGATCTCGACCCACAACTCATTGCCGCGCACGGTCATCTGGTTGGAACTGATCAGGTCGCCAAACGCCGCGCTGATGTCATCGGCGATGCTTTTCAACGGGTCGCTGGTTCCGCCCACGCCGGCGGCGGTCTCATCGCTGTCGTTGACCAGCGGCTTGGCCGGGGTCACGGTGCGGGGCCGCTCTTCGCCGATGGGAATCGGCTTGAGCGAACGGTCGGCGTCGTTGAACACCCCGATCAGCGCTTGGGAAATCACTTTGTACTTGCCTTCGTTGATCGACGAGATGGAGTACATCACCACGAAAAACGCGAACAGCAGGGTGATGAAGTCCGCGTAGGACACCAGCCAGCGTTCATGGTTGACGTGTTCTTCAGGCTCGCGACGGCGACGGCTCACAACCCATACCTCCCATCAATCCATGAAGCCCTGGAGCTTCAATTCGATGGAGCGCGGGTTCTCGCCCTCGGCAATCGACAGCAGACCTTCGAGCAACATTTCGCGGTACCGCGACTGGCGCGTGGCAATCGATTTGAGCTTGCTGGCCACCGGCAGCAACACCAGGTTGGCGCTCGCCACGCCGTAGATGGTGGCGACAAAGGCCACGGCAATGCCGCTGCCCAATTGCGACGGATCGGCCAGGTTGCCCATCACATGGATCAGGCCCATCACCGCACCGATGATGCCGATGGTCGGCGCGTAGCCGCCCATGCTTTCAAAGACTTTGGCGGCATTGATATCGCGGCTTTCCTGGGTGTAGAAATCCACCTCAAGGATGCTGCGGATCGCTTCCGGCTCGGCGCCGTCCACCAGCAACTGCAAGCCTTTGCGCGCGTAGCTGTCAGGCTCGGCATCGGCCACGCCTTCCAGGCCCAGCAGGCCTTCCTTGCGTGCGGTGAGGCTCCAGTTGACCACGCGATCGATGCCACCGGCCAAGTCCACACGGGGCGGGAAAATAATCCAGATCAGGATCTGCATGGCGCGCTTGAACGAACTCAACGGCGATTGCAGCAACGCGGCGCCCACCGTGCCGCCGATCACGATCAGCGCCGCTGGGCCGTTGGCCAGGGCGCCCAGGTGGCCGCCCTCCAGGTAGTTGCCGCCGATGATGGCGACAAATGCCATGGTGATGCCAATCAGACTCAAGACATCCATCAGAGGCAGGCCTCCACCAGATGCTTGCCGATGTCATCCAGGCTGTAGACGGCGTCGGCCAGGTTGGCTTTGACGATGGCCATGGGCATGCCATAGATCACGCAGCTGGCTTCGTCCTGGGCCCAGATCGCGCTACCGCCCTGCTTGAGCAGGCGCGCGCCTTCGCGGCCATCGGCGCCCATGCCGGTCAGGACCACCGCCAGAACTTTGTCGCCGTAAGACTTAGCGGCCGAACCAAAGGTGATGTCCACGCAGGGTTTGTAGTTGAGGCGTTCGTCACCCGGCAGGATTTTGATCGCACCCCGGCCGTCGACCATCATCTGCTTGCCGCCCGGGGCCAGCAGCGCCAGGCCGGGCCGCAGGATGTCGCCATCCTCGGCTTCCTTGACGCTGATGCGGCACAGCTTGTCCAGGCGCTCGGCAAACGCCTTGGTGAACGCGGCCGGCATGTGCTGGATCAACACGATCGGCGCCGGAAAGTTGGCCGGCAATTGGGTCAGCACGCGCTGCAACGCCACCGGGCCACCGGTAGAGGTGCCGATGGCGACCAGTTTGTAGGCCTTGCGCTTGGGCGCCGGGGACTGGGCCGTTGCCGCTGGCGCAGACGCACGCACAGGTGCCGCTGCGGGGCGGGCAACCGGTGCGGGCGCGGGGCGCCCGAACGTCGAGGCACTCGCTGGCGCCGGTGCTGCAACAGGTGTCGGGGCCGGCGCGGGGGCGCTGAACAGGCTGCGACGGTTGCTGCGGGAAATGCTGTGGACTTTCTCGCACAGCAGTTGCTTGACCTTCTCGGGGTTGCGCGAGATGTCTTCGAAATTCTTCGGCAGGAAGTCCACCGCCCCTGCATCCAGCGCGTCGAGGGTCACTCGGGCGCCTTCATGGGTCAGCGAGGAGAACATCAACACCGGAGTCGGGCAGCGCTGCATGATGTGCCGCACCGCCGTGATGCCGTCCATCATGGGCATCTCGTAGTCCATGGTGATGACATCTGGCTTCAACGCAATGGCTTGATCAATCGCCTCTTTACCGTTGGTGGCCGTGCCGACCACCTGGATGCTTGGATCGGCGGAAAGAATTTCCGAGACGCGGCGGCGGAAGAAACCCGAATCGTCCACCACCAGGACCTTGACTGCCATAAACACTCCGTTAGGCGGGGCGGGCAATACCGCCCTGCCCCGCCAGAATCAAATACGCCGAGCGGCGTAACGCTTGAGCATGCTCGGAACATCGAGAATCAGCGCGATCCGACCGTCACCGGTGATGGTCGCACCCGACATGCCCGGGGTTCCCTGCAGCATTTTGCCCAAAGGCTTGATGACCACTTCTTCCTGGCCGACCAACTGATCGACCACAAAGCCGATGCGTTGAGTGCCCACGGAGAGAATCACCACATGGCCTTCGCGCTGTTCTTCATGGGCCGCCGAAGCCACCAGCCAGCGCTTGAGATAGAACAGCGGCAAGGCCTTGTCGCGCACGATCACCACTTCCTGGCCGTCCACCACGTTGGTGCGCGACAGGTCGAGGTGGAAGATCTCGTTGACGTTGACCAACGGGAAGGCGAACGCCTGGTTGCCCAGCATCACCATCAGGGTCGGCATGATCGCCAGGGTCAACGGCACCTTGATGACGATCTTCGAGCCCTGGCCCTTGGTCGAGTAGATATTGATCGAACCGTTGAGCTGGCTGATCTTGGTCTTGACCACGTCCATGCCCACGCCACGGCCCGACACGTCGGAAATCTCGGTTTTGGTAGAGAAGCCTGGGGCGAAGATCAGGTTGTAGCACTCGGTGTCGGTCAGGCGGTCGGCGGCGTCTTTGTCCATCACGCCACGCTTGACCGCGATGTTACGCAGGATGGCCGGGTCCATGCCTTTGCCGTCGTCGGTAATCGACAGCAGGATATGGTCGCCTTCTTGCTCGGCCGCCAGGATCACTTTGCCGCCACGGGACTTGCCCGAGGCTTCGCGTTCTTCCGGGGTTTCCACGCCGTGGTCGACGGCGTTACGCACCAAGTGGACCAGCGGGTCGGCCAGGGCCTCGACGAGGTTTTTGTCGAGGTCGGTCTCTTCGCCCACCAACTCCAGGTTGATCTCTTTCTTCAACTGACGCGCCAGGTCGCGAACCAGGCGTGGGAAGCGGCCGAAGACTTTCTTGATCGGCTGCATCCGCGTCTTCATCACCGCGGTTTGCAGGTCGGCGGTAACCACGTCGAGGTTCGACACGGCCTTTTGCATGGACTCATCGCCACTGCTCAGGCCCAGGCGCACCAGGCGGTTACGCACCAGCACCAGTTCGCCGACCATGTTCATGATGTCGTCCAGGCGCGCGGTATCGACCCGCACGGTGGTTTCGGCTTCACTGGCAGGCTTGTCGGCCACCGGCGCGGCGGCAGCAGCCCGGGCGGGTGCCGCAGCCGGAGCGGCCGCTGCGGGCTTGGGCGCTGCGGCAGGCGCCGCGGCCTTGGCGGCGACCGGTGCAGGTTTGGCGGCGGTAGCGGCGGCCGCAGAAGCGGCCGGCGCAGGCACTTCGCTGAATTTGCCCTTGCCGTGCAAATCATCCAGCAACGCTTCGAATTCATGATCGGTGATCAGCCCGTCACCGGCAGGTGCCGCAGCGGCTGCCGGCTTGGCATCAGCCGGCGCGGCGGCGGTGGCCGCGACTTCCGGCAACGCGTCGGCGGCAAAGGTACCCTTGCCGTGCAACTGGTCGAGCAACGCTTCGAACTCGTCGTCGGTGATATCGGTGCTGGCAGCCGCAGCGGCCGGTGCAGGCGGCGCGGCGGCAGGCGCCACGGCATCGGCGGCGAACTGGCCTTTGCCATGCAACTGATCGAGCAGCGACTCGAATTCGGCGTCGGTTATGTCTTCGCTGGTCGGAGCGTCAACCGGGGCCGGGGCCGCAGCGGCCGGCGCTTCGGCTTCGGCCTTGACCGCGCTGAGGGAGCTGAGCAGCTGTTCGAATTCACTGTCGGTCACGTCCGGTTCCGGCGCCGGTTCAGGCTCCGGCACGGCCTCGACCACGGGCTCCGCCGACAGGTCGGCAGGCTCTGCATAGCGCGCCAGGGCGGCCAGCAGTTCCGGGGTGGCGGCAGTGATCGGCGCACGTTCGCGCACTTGGCCGAACATGCCGTTGACCGCATCGAGTGCTTCGAGAATCACGTCCATCAACTCCGAGTCGACGTGCCGCTCACCCTTGCGCAGGATGTCGAACACGTTCTCGGCGATGTGGCAGCACTCCACCAGCTCATGGAGCTGGAGGAAGCCGGCGCCCCCTTTTACAGTATGAAAACCGCGAAAAATTGCATTGAGCAGGTTCGCATCATCCGGGCGGCTTTCCAGCTCGACCAGTTGTTCGGACAGTTGCTCTAAAATTTCGCCGGCCTCTACAAGGAAATCCTGAAGGATCTCTTCATCGGCGCCGAAGCTCATGTGGGTGCTCCTTAGAAGCCTAAACTGGATAACAGGTCATCTACGTCATCCTGACCTGACACAACGTCTTCACGTTTATCGGCATGAATCTGCGGACCTTCACCCTTGGCGAGATGTTTTTGTGGATCTTTTTCCGAGAGGATCGCTGCGCGGTCATGTTCGATGCCGGCGAAACGGTCAACCTGACCGGCCATGAGCACCAGTTTGAGCAAGTTGCTTTCCACTTCGGTGACCAATTGCGTCACGCGCTTGATCACCTGACCGGTCAGGTCCTGGTAATCCTGAGCCAGCAGAATATCGTTGAGGTTGCTGGACACCGTGCGGTTGTCCTGCTCGCTGCGTGACAAGAACCCTTCGACCCGGCGCGCCAGCTCGCGGAACTCTTCAGCCCCCACTTCCCGGCGCATAAAACGACCCCAGTCGGCATTCAGGGCCTGAGCTTCGGTGGCCATGCCGTTGACCAGAGGCGTGGCGTTTTCCACCAGGTCCATGGTGCGGTTGGCCGCGGCCTCGGTCAGCCTGACCACATAGGACAGGCGTTCGGTGGCATCCGTGATCTGCGAGATTTCTTCGGCCTGGGGCATGTGCGGGTCAATCTGGAAATTGACGATTGCACTGTGCAGCTCGCGTGTGAGCTTGCCCACTTCCTGGTACAGGCCTCGGTCACGGGTCTGATTGAGCTCATGGATCAACTGCACCGCGTCGCCGAAATGGCCTTTTTCAAGACTGTCGACCAGTTGGTGAGCATGTTTTTTCAGGGTGGACTCAAAGTCTCCCTGTGACGTTTCTTTGTGCTCCATAGCTCCCCCGCGATGGCATTAGCCGTGGATGCGTTCGAAGATTTTTTCGATCTTCTCTTTCAACGCCTGTGCAGTGAATGGCTTGACCACATAACCGTTAACACCGGCCTGGGCGGCCTCGATGATCTGCTCGCGCTTGGCTTCGGCGGTTACCATCAGCACCGGCAGGTTGCGCAGTTTTTCATCGGCGCGCACCCAGCGCAGCAGGTCGATACCGGTCATGCCCGGCATGTTCCAGTCCGTCACCAGAAAGTCGATGCCTCCGCTGTTGAGGATCGGCTGTGCAGTAATGCCATCGTCCGCCTCGACCGTGTTGGTGAACCCAAGGTCACGCAACAGGTTTTTTATGATCCGCCGCATCGTTGAGAAGTCATCAACGATGAGGATTTTCATGTTCTTGTCCAATTCGACCTCCAAGCAGTCTTAAACGCGCCCAGCACCTGGACGCGCCATTTCAATCAACAGGCATTACACAAAAAGGACTGCCGGGGCCACCACGGGCCGAACCCGCGCAGGCCAATCGCCCCCGCGGTATCGCTCTGCAGTGTCCCCACACTGCCTGTCAGCGCGCTCGCCACTCTCCCAAACGCCCCCGCAAGCGGGCGGCGCACTGGCTGTGCAACTGGCTGACTCGCGATTCGCTGACCCCCAGGACCTCACCGATTTCCTTGAGGTTCAGCTCTTCGTCGTAGTACAGCGCCAACACCAATCGTTCACGCTCCGGCAAATTGGCGATCGCGTCCGCCAACGCCCCCTGGAAACGCGCATCTTCCAGGTCGCGCGACGGCTCCATGTGAGCGCTCGCGCCGTCCTCGTGCAGCCCTTCGTGTTCGCCGTCCTGCAGCAGGTCGTCGAAACTGAACAGGCGGCTGCCCAAGGTATCGTTCAAAATCCCGTAATAATCGTCGAGACTCAATTGGAGTTCGGCCGCAACTTCATGATCTTTAGCGTCGCGACCGGTTTTTGCTTCAATTGCACGAATTGCGTCACTGACCATGCGCGTATTGCGGTGCACCGAACGGGGTGCCCAATCACCTTTGCGCACTTCATCGAGCATCGCCCCACGGATACGGATACCCGCATAGGTCTCGAAACTCGCGCCCTTGGTTGCGTCGTACTTGGTCGACACTTCGAGCAGACCGATCATGCCGGCCTGAATCAAATCTTCGACCTGCACGCTGGCAGGCAACCGGGCCAGCAAGTGGTAGGCAATGCGCTTGACCAGGGGCGCATAGCGCTCGATCAGTTCACCCTGGCTGTCACGCGCCGATTTCTTATAGAGGTTGTAGCCGCTCGATGTCATAGCACTGGTCCTGCGCTCGTCTGATGCACCAATCGCTCGACGAAAAACTCCAGATGCCCACGCGGGTTGGCGGGCAAAGGCCAGGTATCGACCTTCTGAGCAATAGCCTTGAACGCCAAGGCGCATTTCGAACGAGGGAATGCTTCGTAGACCGCACGCTGCTTTTGCACGGCCTTGCGCACACACTCGTCGTAGGGAACTGCGCCGACGTATTGTAAGGCGACATCGAGAAAGCGATCCGTGACCTTGGTCAACTTGGCGAACAGGTTGCGTCCTTCCTGGGGGCTCTGGGCCATGTTGGCCAGGACGCGGAAGCGGTTCATGCCGTAGTCACGATTAAGGAGTTTGATCAGGGCGTAGGCGTCGGTGATCGAGGTGGGTTCGTCGCAGACCACCAGCAGCACTTCCTGCGCGGCGCGCACAAAGCTGACCACGGATTCGCCGATCCCGGCGGCGGTGTCGATCACCAGCACGTCGAGGTTGTCGCCGATATCGCTGAACGCCTGAATCAGGCCGGCATGCTGCGCCGGGCTCAGGTGCACCATGCTTTGAGTGCCGGAAGCGGCCGGCACGATGCGGATCCCGCCAGGGCCCTGCAGCAGCACGTCGCGCAGCTCACAGCGTCCCTCGATCACATCGGCCAGGGTGTGTTTGGGCGTCAGACCCAGCAGAACGTCGACGTTCGCCAGCCCCAGGTCAGCGTCCAGCAGCATGACGCGACGGCCAAGCTCTGCCAGCGCCAGGGACAAATTCACTGACACGTTCGTTTTTCCGACGCCACCTTTGCCGCCGGTCACCGCGATCACCTGTACGGGATGCATGCTGCCCATTTTATTTCTTTACCTTGTCTTGCTTAGACGCAGGCTACATGGCTTGGCCGCGTGAATCGCTTGCAGACCATCGATGTAGGTACATTGCATTGTGTTCATGTTGCTCAGCCCACCCGTTTTGCCGGGCTGTGGTAAAGATCAGCGAACATATCGGCCATCGCTTCCTCGCTCGGCTCGTCTTGCATTTGCACGCTGACTGCACGGCTGACCAACTGATGACGCCGCGGCAGATGCAGATCATCCGGGATCCGCGGCCCGTCGGTCAGGTAGGCGACCGGTAACGCATGACCGATAGCCAGGCTCAACACTTCGCCCAGGCTGGCGGTTTCGTCCAGTTTAGTCAGGATGCAACCGGCCAGCCCGCAGCGCTTGTAGCTGTGGTAGGCAGCGGTAAGAACCTGTTTCTGGCTGGTGGTTGCAAGCACCAGATAATTTTTTGACTTGATGCCACGCCCGGCCAGGCTTTCCAACTGCATGCGCAGTGCCGGATCGCTGGCTTGCAGGCCGGCGGTGTCGATCAACACCACACGTTTGCGCAGCAGCGGGTCGAGGGCGTTGGCCAGGGATTGGCCCGGATCGACGTGAGTCACCGGCACATTCAGGATGCGCCCCAGGGTCTTGAGTTGTTCCTGGGCACCGATACGGTAGCTGTCCATGCTCACCAGCGCGATGTTATGCGCGCCGTACTTGAGCACATAGCGCGCCGCCAGTTTGGCCAGGGTGGTGGTCTTGCCCATGCCGGCGGGGCCGACCATGGCGATCACACCGCCCTCTTCCAGAGGTTCGATTTCCGGGGTGACGATCATGCGGGCCAAGTGGGCCAGCAGCATGCGCCAGGCTTGGCGCGGCTCAGCGATTTCAGTGGTCAGGGCCAGCAGGTCGCGGGACAACGGGCCGGACAGGCCGATGCGTTGCAGGCGACGCCACAGGTTGGCTTGCTGCGGCTTGCTGCCTTGCAGTTGGGTCCAGGCCAGGGAGCCCAGTTGCACTTCCAGCAGCTCGCGCAGGCCGTTGAGTTCAAAGCGCATCGAATCGAATACGCGCTGGTCGATCGCGGCGGCCGGTGCCGGCGCGGCGGGACGCGGTGGCTCGACGAAGGTTGGTTCCACCAACGGCTCGGCGGCGGTCAGTGGCAGCCCGGCGAACAACTGGCGATTGGTGGTGGCATCGCTGTCGCCACGCATGCTCAGTTCAGCCTGGGCCGAGACGATGCGCGATGCGGTCTTGCGCAGTTCATCTTCGAGTTCCATGTTGGGAACGCGCGGCGCCAGCGCCGAGGGGGTGTAGTCCAGGGCAGCCGTCAGCTCGACACCGCCGGCAATGCGACGGTTACCGATAATCGCGGCATCGGCGCCCAGCTCATCACGGACCAGTTTCATGGCCTGACGCATATCGGCGGCGAAAAAACGCTTCACTTGCATAACCCACTACCCTCAGCCGTTGGGCCCTACTGTCGCGACGATAGTCACTTGCTTGTTGTCAGGAATTTCCTGGTAAGCCAAAACGTGCAAATTCGGTACTGCCAGGCGTCCAAACCGCGACAACATCGCTCGGACCGGGCCCGCCACCAGCAGAATCACCGGTTGGCCCTGCATTTCCTGACGCTGTGCTGCGTCGATCAACGAACGCTGCAGTTTTTCAGCCATGCTTGGCTCCAGCAGAACGCCCTCTTCCTGGCCTTGTCCTGCCTTCTGAATACTATTGAGCAATATTTGTTCCAACCTTGGTTCCAAGGTGATCACAGGCAGCTCGGAGTCAAGCCCTACAATGCTTTGCACGATGGCGCGCGACAATCCGACGCGCACTGCCGCCACCAGCGCGGCGGTATCTTGACTCTTGGCGGCGTTGTTGGCGATGGCTTCGGCAATGCTGCGGATGTCGCGCACCGGCACCTGTTCGGCCAGCAGCGCTTGCAACACTTTGAGCAATTGCGACAACGACAGCACGCCCGGCACCAGTTCTTCGGCGAGTTTTGGCGAGGCTTTGCCGAGCAACCCCATCAATTGCTGGACTTCCTCGTGGCCGATCAGCTCGTGGGAGTGCTTGTAGAGGATCTGGTTGAGGTGGGTGGCAACTACCGTGCTGGCGTCCACCACGGTGTAACCCAGGGACTGTGCCTGGCTGCGCTGGCTGATTTCGATCCACACCGCGTCCAGGCCAAAAGCCGGATCTTTGGCGGTAATGCCATTGAGGCTGCCGAACACCTGCCCGGGATTGATCGCCAGTTCGCGGTCGGGGTAGATCTCGGCTTCGGCCAGGATCACGCCCATCAGGGTCAAGCGGTAAGCGCTGGGGGCCAGGTCGAGGTTGTCGCGGATGTGTACGGTGGGCATCAAAAAGCCCAGGTCCTGGGACAACTTTTTGCGCACACCCTTGATCCGCGCGAGCAATTGGCCGCCTTGGTTGCGGTCGACCAACGGGATGAGGCGGTAGCCGACTTCCAGGCCGATCATGTCGATCGGGGTCACGTCATCCCAGCCAAGCTCCTTGGTTTCCTGGGCGCGGGCCGGGGATGGCAGCAGTTCCTGCTGACGGACGATCTCTTGCTGGGCCTGTACTTTGACCATGTTCTGTTTTTTCCAGAACAGGTAGGCGGCGCCGCCGGCCAGCGCGGCCATGGTCAGGAACGACACATGGGGCATGCCCGGCACGACGCCCATGATCGCCATGATGCCAGCCGCTACGGCCAACGCCTTGGGCGACGCGAACATCTGCCGGCTGATCTGCTTGCCCATGTCTTCGGAGCCCGAAGCACGGGTCACCATGATCGCGGCTGCTGTTGATAACAACAGTGATGGCAATTGCGCCACTAAACCGTCACCGATCGTCAGCAAGGCGTACACCTTACCGGCATCGCCAAAACTCATACCGTGCTGGAAGATACCCACCGCCATGCCGCCGATCAGGTTGATGAACAGAATCAACAGGCCGGCGATGGCGTCACCGCGCACGAATTTGCTGGCACCGTCCATAGAACCGTAGAACTCGGCTTCCTGGGCCACTTCCAAGCGGCGGGTCTTAGCCTGGTTCTGGTCGATCAGGCCGGCGTTGAGGTCGGCGTCGATGGCCATCTGTTTGCCGGGCATGGCGTCGAGGGTAAAGCGCGCGCTCACCTCGGAGATCCGCCCGGCACCTTTGGTCACCACCACGAAGTTGATGATCATGAGGATTGCGAACACCACAATACCGACCACGTAGTTGCCGCCGATCACCACTTCACCGAAGGCCTGGATCACCTTACCGGCAGCGGCGTGGCCGTCCTGACCGTGGAGCATCACCACACGGGTGGACGCCACGTTCAGCGCCAGGCGCAACAGGGTCGCCACCAACAGGATGGTGGGGAACACCGCAAAATCCAGCGGCCGCAGGGCATACACACACACCAGCAGCACCACCACGGACAGCGCGATGTTGAAGGTGAAGAACACGTCCAGCAGAAACGGTGGCATCGGCAACATCATCATTGCCAGCATCACCAGCAACAGCAACGGCACACCCAGATTGCCCCGCGACAGGTCAGTCAGGGTGCCACGGGCCGTACTGAGCATTTGAGAGCGATCCACCACCGGTATTCCTCGTTTCCTTGAAGCAAACTTTTGACGCCAGCTGGCGACTTGCAGGCGGTGTTGCAAGAAGCCTTCCAACTTTACTTTTGTGCCTGGAGAACCTCACAAACACCCCGGGGCATCGGGTGTCAATCACTCCAAATGTGGGAGGGGGCTTGCCCCCGATTGCAGTCTGTCAGGCGCGGATCAAGTGCCTGATACACCACCATCGGGGGCAAGCCCCCTCCCACATTTGAGCTGTGTACAGCCAGTGCTGCTGAGGAAATTTATGGCAAGGAGTGAGGATCGTCTTCAGGAGGCCCGCTCCAGCACCGAAGACCTGAAGTTCAAAGGACGCGGACGTTTTCAGCCTGAGCCCCTTTGGGCCCCTGGGTAACCTCGAACTCCACTTTTTGCCCCTCTTCAAGCGTTTTGAATCCGTCGCCCTTAATGGCGGAGTAGTGAACAAATAGATCCAACCCACCCTCCTGCGTGATAAACCCAAAGCCCTTCTCCGCGTTGAACCACTTAACCGTGCCCGTCGCCATTGCCGCTCTCCATACACTTCAATAAAACACTCAGATCAACTTGATCTCGCACGCGTAAACACCATCCGGACGATGGATCTTCTGGAACACCACTCTCTGTCCTTGCGAAAGCAAGCGACCTCCCGAGCTGAGTAAATCGACCGCCACCACCTCGCCCCTCCCCTCCGGCGCAATCAAACCCTTACCGGTCCGCGGGTCATACGTTTGAACCTTGCCTGTAAACACCTGCATTAACCCACTCCCTGCATCTTGAGGTGCAGTCACTCAGGCTATGGAACCGCGAGAACGCGACACTGACTACTGTCAAAGTTGACAGGTAGACGAGATCGCGCGACGAGTGGTAGCAGGCATGGAAGGCAGTAGATGGCAAGCCTGCTCAGCACAGGCGTGGCGATCAGGAGTCGCGGCGCAGGTCCGGCGGGATGGGCAGGTCTTTGAGCGGATCGGGCCGCTTGCCTTTGCCGGCGCGGTACTGGCGAATCTGATAGACATAGGCCAACACCTGGGCCACGGCCAGGTACAACCCGGCAGGGATTTCCTGATCGAGGTCGGTGGAGTAAAAGATCGAGCGCGCCAACGCCGGCGATTCCAGCAGCAGAATGTCGTTGGCCACGGCAATTTCGCGGATTTTCAACGCGGTGAAATCGCTGCCCTTGGCCAGCAGCATTGGCGCTCCGCCCTTCTCCGGGTCGTATTTCAGGGCCACGGCGTAGTGGGTCGGGTTGGTGATAACCACGTCGGCATCCGGCACCGAGGCCATCATCTTGCGTTGGGACATCTCGCGCTGCAGTTGGCGGATGCGCTGTTTGACCTCGGGCCGACCTTCCTGATCCTTGTGCTCGTCACGCACTTCCTGCTTGGTCATCAGCAGCTTCTTGTGGCTTTCCCACAGCTGGATCGGCGCATCCACCGCCGCGATCAGGATTAGCCCAGCCGCCATCCACAGCGCACTCCAGCCCACCACCTGCACGCTGTGGATAATCGCCGACTCCAGGGGCTCATGGGCGATGCGCAGCAAGTCATCGATATCGGACGACAACACCGAAATGGCCACGAACAGAATCAGGATGAACTTGGCCAGGGCCTTGAGCAGCTCGACCAGCGCCTTGGCCGAAAACATGCGTTTGAGCCCCGCGGCCGGGTTCATGCGGCTGAACTTGGGCGCCATGCTGCTGGCGGCGAATAACCAACCGCCGAGGGACACGGGGCCGATCAGCGCAGCCAGCAGCAAAGTAATCAGGATCGGCTGCACGGCCAGGATCGCGATCTGGCCAGAATGCAGTAAGTACTGGCCCATGGCGCCGGGGCTGAGCAGCACTTCGCGGGGCAAGCTGAAGTTGTGCTTCATCAGCTCCATCAGATCCAGCGCCAGACCGCCGCCGTAGATCAACAGGGCCCCGGAACCGGCCATCATGGTCGCAACGGTATTGAGCTCTTTGGAGCGGGCGATCTCGCCCTTCTCCCTGGAGTCCTTTTTGCGTTTCTCCGTGGGGTCTTCTGTTTTGTCCTGACCACTCTCGCTCTCAGCCATGGTCAGCGCGCCCGTGCCAGGTCACGTAAGAACTGCAAGGCGTCGGTCGCCAGCGGTTGATACTGATTGAGAATGTCGGCCAGGCCGACCCAGAAAATCCCCATGCCCAACACCAGGGTCAATGGGAAACCGATGGAAAAAATGTTCAGTTGCGGCGCCGCGCGGGTCATCACGCCAAACGCAATGTTGACCACCAGCAGGGCCGTGATTGCCGGCAACACCAGCAACAGCGCCGCCCCCATCACCCAGCCGAGGCGCCCGACGATTTCCCAGAAATGGTTAACCACCAGCCCCGAGCCCACCGGCAAGGTGGTAAAGCTCTCGGTCATCACCTCGAACGCCACCAAGTGGCCGTTCATGGCCAGGAACAGCAAGGTCACCAGCATGGTCAGGAACTGCCCGATCACCGCCGCCGACACGCCGTTGGTGGGGTCGACCATGGAGGCGAAGCCCATGCCCATCTGCACCGAGATGATTTGCCCGGCAATCACGAAAGCCTGAAAGAACAACGTCAGGGAAAAGCCCATCAAGGCGCCGATCAGGATCTGTTCAGCGATCAGCAGCAGCGCACTCAGGTCCAGCGCATTCACCGGCGGCATCGGCGGCAGCCCAGGCACGATCACCACGGTGATCGCCACGGCGAAATACAAGCGCACGCGCCGCGGTACCAGGGTTGTGCCGAACACCGGCATGGCCATCAACATCGCCGTCACGCGAAACAGCGGCAGGATGAAGGACGCCACCCAGGTACTGATCTGGGTGTCGGTCAAGGCCAGCAAGGATTGCATCGGGTCAGCCGATCAACTGCGGAATACTGCCGTACAACTGCAGGATGTATTCCATGAAAGACTGCACCAGCCACGGCCCGGCGACGATCAGGGTAACCAGCATCACCAACAGGCGCGGCAGAAAGCTCAAGGTTTGTTCGTTGATCTGGGTTGCGGCCTGAAACATCGCAACCAGCAAGCCCACCAACAGGCTGGGCACCACCAGCACGGCGACCATCACGGTGGTCAGCCACAGCGCTTCACGGAACAGGTCGACGGCGACTTCTGGCGTCATAGCGCTATACCCCTCCGAAACTGCCGGCCAAGGTGCCGATAATCAGCGCCCAGCCATCCACCAGCACAAACAGCATGATCTTGAACGGCAACGAGATGATCAGCGGCGACAGCATCATCATACCCATGGCCATCAGCACGCTCGCCACCACCAGGTCGATGATCAGGAACGGAATAAAGATCATGAAGCCGATCTGGAACGCCGTCTTCAATTCGGAGGTGACAAATGCCGGCACCAGAATGGTCAACGGCGCCTGGTCGGGGCTGGCGATGTCGGTGCGCTTGGACAGGCGCATGAACAGCTCAAGGTCGCTGGCGCGGGTTTGCGACAGCATAAAGTCCTTGATCGGGCCCTGAGCCTTGTCGATGGCGTCCTGGGCGGTCATTTTCTCCGCCAGATAGGGTTGCAGGGCTTGCGTATTCACCTTGTCGAATACCGGCGCCATGATGAACAGCGTCAAGAACAGCGCCATGCCGGTGAGGATCTGGTTCGACGGAGTCTGCTGCAGGCCCAACGCCTGACGCAGGATCGAAAAGACGATGATGATCCGCGTGAAACTGGTCATCAGCATGACGAACGCTGGGATAAAGCTCAGCGCGGTCATGATCAGCAGGATCTGCAGGCTCACCGAATACTCTTGCGCGCCCGCTGCGTTGGTCCCCAGCGTGATGGCCGGGATCGACAACGGGTCGGCGGCCAGCGCCAAGGGCGCGGCCAGCAACAGCATGAGCGTCAATAAAACGCGCATTACTTCTTATCCTTCTGATCCTTGCCCAGCAATTCCATCAGGCGCTGGGCGAATTCGGGCGTGGCGGACTGGGTCTGCTCCACATTTACCGGTGTCTTGAGTACGTGCAGTGGGGTGATGCGCCCAGGTGTGATACCCAGCAGGATCTGTTCCTCACCCACCTGCACCAGCACCAGCCGATCGCGCGGGCCGAGGGCGCGGGCTCCGATCATTTCGATCACCTGGCCATTGCCAGGGCCTACGCGCTGCACCCGGCGCATCAGCCAGGCCAGCACGAAGATCAAGCCCACTACCAGCAGCAGGCCAAGCACCAGCTGGGTCAACTGCCCGCCGACACTGCCGACCACCGGCGCCGCAGCGGCCTGGGCCACCGGCTCCGCCGCCCACACGGGCAGCGCCAACGCGATCAACAGCCCCACCATCAGCCGCTTCATATCAGCGCAACTTCTTGATGCGTTCGCTTGGGCTGATCACGTCTGTCAGGCGGATGCCGAACTTTTCGTTGACCACCACCACCTCGCCATGGGCGATCAGCGTGCCGTTGACCAGCACGTCCAGCGGTTCACCGGCCAGGCGGTCCAGCTCGATCACCGAGCCCTGGTTGAGCTGCAGCAGGTTGCGGATGTTGATGTCGGTGCTGCCCACTTCCATGGAAATCGACACCGGAATATCCAGAATCACATCCAGGTTCGGACCGTCGAGGGTCACCGGGTCGTTGTTCTTCGGCACGCTGCCGAACTCTTCCATCGGCAGACGATTGCCAGCCGGCGCGGTGGCGGCGTCAGCGGCCAACAGCGCATCGATATCGTCCTGACCGACATCGCCGGTCTCTTCCAGGGCCGCCGCCCATTCGTCGGCCAGGGCCTGGTCTTCGGCGGAAGTGTTTTCGTGTTCGGTAGCCATTACATGTCCTCGGCGAAGCAAACATTCATAAATTAGGAATCAGCGACGGTTGATCGGCTCAACCACTTGCAATGCCAGGTTGCCCTTGTGGGAACCGAGCTTGACCTTGAACGACGGCACGCCATTGGCGCGCATGACCATTTGTTCCGGCAAATCCACCGGGATGATGTCCCCCGGCTGCATGTGCAGGATGTCGCGCAGGCGCAACTGACGGCGGGCCACGGTGGCGCTCAGCGGCACGTCGACGTCCAGCAAGTCTTCGCGCAGGGCTTTGACCCAACGCTCGTCCTGGTCGTCCAGGTCGGACTGGAAGCCGGCGTCGAGCATCTCGCGCACCGGTTCGATCATCGAGTACGGCATCGTCACGTGCAGGTCACCGCCACCGCCGTCGAGTTCGATATGGAAGGTGGACACCACGATGGCTTCGCTGGGACCGACGATGTTGGCCATGGCCGGGTTCACTTCCGAGTTGATGTACTCGAAATTGACTTCCATGATCGCCTGCCAGGCTTCCTTCAAGTCGATGAACGCCTGCTCCAACACCATGCGCACCACGCGCAACTCGGTGGGGGTGAATTCACGGCCTTCGATCTTGGCGTGGCGGCCGTCGCCGCCGAAGAAATTGTCCACCAGCTTGAACACCAATTTGGCGTCGAGAATGAACAGCGCGGTGCCGCGCAAGGGCTTGATCTTGACCAGGTTGAGGCTGGTGGGCACGTACAGCGAGTGCACGTACTCGCCGAACTTCATCACCTGCACGCCGCCCACCGCCACGTCCGCCGAGCGGCGCAGCATGTTGAACATGCTGATACGGGTGTAACGGGCGAAACGTTCGTTGATCATTTCCAGGGTCGGCATGCGTCCACGGACGATGCGATCCTGGCTGGTCAGGTCATAACTTTTGACACTGCCGGGCTCGGCAGCCATTTCGGTCTGTACCAGACCATCGTCGACGCCATGCAACAGCGCATCGATTTCATCCTGGGACAGCAGGTCCTGCACGGCCATGTCGTGATCCTACTGCAATACGAAGTTAGTGAAGAGCGCCTGTTCGACCACCGTTTTGCCCAGCTCTTTCTGGGCTACTTCCTGCACGCTGGCAGTGACCTTCTGGCGCAGCATTTCCTGGCCGACCGGCGTGGCCAGGGTGTCGAAACTCTGGCTGGAGAACAGCATTACCAGGTTGTTGCGGATCACCGGCATATGCACCTTGAGTGCCTCCAGGTCCGACTGGTTGCGCGCCAGCAAGGTGATGCTCACCTGCAGGTAGCGCTGACGACCGTTCTGGTTGAAGTTGGCGACAAAGGCCGGAAGCATCGGCTCGAAGATTGCCGGTTGCTTGACGTTGGTGGCGGTCTCGGCGGCGGGTGCCGGTTTGCTTGCACTGCTGTGCATGATGTACCAGGTGCCACCCACCGAGGCACCGATGGCCAGGAGCAGGCCCACGACTATCAACAGAATAAGCTTGAGCTTACCTTTGCCTGCGGGTGCTTTTGCTGCTGCGTCGTCGCTCTTCGCCATGCCAATAATCCGTCACTATTCGGGGATTCATAGATCTACGGGAAGGCAAGAGCAAGTGTTATGCCAGAGTTGTCTGGCTGAACACAGACAAAGGAACACCATAAAGTGTGGGGGTGGCCTTGCCCCCGGATAGCGGCGTATCAGTCAACTTATCTATGAACTGACACACCCTCATCGGGGGCAAGCCCCCTCCCACTCGAATCGCATTCCAGCTTGAGTGGCAATTGACGAAACGAGATCAAAATGTGGGAGGGGGCTTGCCCCCGATGAGGGTGTGCCAGCTTATACATCAGCGGGCTGATACACCGTTATCGAGGCAAGCCCCCTCCCATCAAGCGTAGTAATCCACCGCGCTGGAGCCGATTACTGTCGATGTCACCGGCGCCACTGCTTCAGCCACGTCAACGTGACCACCGCTGTCGCCGACGTCACCGCGTCCACCGCTACTGCTCACACTGCGGGTCTGCGCCTGTTGCTGTTGCTGCTCCTGGCCACGGGACTGGTCGGAGACGTTGACGTCCACTTGCCCCATGCCCTGTTGGGCAAACATTTCACGCAAACGCCCGGACTGGTTTTCCAACGCTTCGCGCACCACCGGGTGGGCGCTCATAAAGTTGACCTGGGCCTGCTGGTCGGCGGTCATGTTGACCTTGATATCCAGGCGTCCAAGTTCGGCCGGCTGCAACTGGATCTCCGCCGATTTGAGGTTGGCGCTGGAGAGGTACATGACGCGGTTGACGATCTCGTCGGTCCAGCCGCTCTGGTGCATGGCCAGCGGCGCGTTCGCGACAGGCGGCAAGGCGTTGGCGGTCTTCGGCGTGGCGGCCTGGGTCAGCGCGGCGAGGCGGTTGGCGAAGTCGTCGACCCGAGTGTCGCTGCTGGCGCTCTTGAGGTCTTTGAGACCATCGTCAATCAAACCGCTGAAAGCCTTGTCGCCGCCTTGGTCGGTGCTGTCCTTGGTGGCTTGCTGATCGACCATGCTGGCCATGCCTGCGGCGAAGTTCTGTGCGGCGGTCGGTTGTTCCTGGGTCGATGCCGAGGCGGTTTTCGCCGAAGCCTGGCTGCTGGCCGACACATGACCGCCCTGCTCCATGGCCAGGCGTACGGCGGGCATTGCATCTAGAGGGTCGGCCTCGGGGTCGAAGGCGGGCTTGGCGTCATCGCTGGCCACGAGTGGCGCGGCGACCGGCAATTGAGTATTGGCATCGACAGAGTCAACGACCGGAGCCGGGGCTTCCACAGGCACCGCGACCGGCACGACAGCGGCGATCAACGCGGGATCCACCGCAGGCTGCTGCGCCAGGCTCGGGTCGGCGGCGGCGTCCTGATCGGCATCGTCATCGGCTTTGGCCGGTGGATTATTGGCAGGCAAAGTATTGCCGCTATCGGCAACCGCCGGTGTGTTGGCGGCAGGCTTGTCCCCCCCAATGGACGGCTTGGCGCTGGCATCGGCGGGCTTGTCGCGAGAGGGTTTGACGCTGTTGTCATCGCCCTTGAGGCTGGGCTTGGAACCCTGGCTGGCGAACACTTGAGCGAAGCCAGGGCCCTTGTCCCGTGGGTCCGCCGCCACCGCCGGCGGGTTGGCGGCGGGCGCTTGAGACTTGGCTGCGGGGGCAGCCTGAAGAAGCGAATTCGTGGCGACTGGCATGATAAAGGTCTCCACTGCATGGGGATCGAGGATGCAGTATCGAGAGCTACAGCAAGAGTCGGGCCAAGTGTGGTTCTGTCTGCTGAACAGCGGATTTGGCGCTACACCTGATACCGCTGGCGCTCCGACTCATACAGCGGCTTGACCAACGCAAACTCATGATCGATCTGATCCACCAGCGCCTCTAGATTTGCTGTCGGCTCGCCGGATTCCAGCTCCAGCCGCTGGCACAACTGCGCCAGGCGCACAGCCCCCAGGTTACCGCTGCTGCCCTTGAAGCTATGGGCGATCCTGCCCAATGCTTTAGCGTCATCCCGCGCGGTGCGCAGCGCTTCGATGCGTTTTTGCGAATCGTCAAGAAAGGTTTCGAGCAGTTTGGGGTACTCGCCTTCCATGACTTCCTGCAAACCCGACAACACGTCAGGGTCCAGATGAACATCGACCACTTGCTCGCTCCTTGATCAAGAATCGGCGGATTATGCCAGAGCCTCCCAGGAAAACTCCACGCAGACACAGCGCCCGCCATCGGACCAGCGTATATCGCGGCTGAGCTGGCGTACCAGGCTCAAGCCGCGCCCAGACAGACGGTCGGTATCCGCCGGCCGCGCCAGCACTTTTTCCACGTCAAACCCGGGGCCGCTGTCTTCGATCCGCAAGGTCATCGTCCCGCCCGCTCCATTGGGCGCCACTTGCACTTGCACTCGCACGTAACCACTGTCCAGTTGGGCCAGACGCTCGTTGCGCTGGCGATAATAGTCCGCGAAGCCCTGGGCATCGCGTTTGAGCAAAGAATCCAGTCCGAGTACGCCGTGCTCCAGCGCGTTGGAGTACAGCTCGGCCATCACACTGTAGAGCGCGCCGCTCTGTGCACGCAGGCCGTGGATCTCCAACAGCAGTTGCAGCAGGTAGGGTAACGGGTTGTAGTGCTTGAGGGTTTCGGCGCGAAATTCGAAATTCACTGACCAATCCCGTGGGCACGACTGGCCGCTGTCGGCGTATAACGGCCCGGTGGCGCGCGTCGCCAGACCTGACCTCAAGGTAATCTCCACCATGCTCACGTCATCGCGGGCTTCACCGCGAAACGCGACCAGCGCCTGTTCGATGTCGTCGAACAGACGATCGGGCTCGCGGTTGGTGTCGAATACCTCCTGCAGACGCTCGACCCCGAACAATCGATCATTGGCGTCGGCGGTTTCCAACACCCCATCGGACAGCAGAAACACCCGGTCGCCCAGGGCCATGGGCCAGACTTCAGTGCGGTCGTCGAACAGTTCCGCCGACAACACTCCCAACGGCAGGTGTCGCGACACCAGCGGTGTACGCTTACCCGTGGCTACCTCATGCACATAGCCCTCGGGCATGCCGCCGTTCCATACCTCGACCACGCGCCGATCGGTACTCAGGCACAGCAGGGTCGCGCAGCAGAACATGTCCACCGGCAGAATACGTTTAAGCTTGGCGTTCATCTCGCGCAGAGTCTGCGCCAGGCCATAGCCCTTGGCGGTCATGCCATAGAACACTTCCGCCAGGGGCATGGCCCCCACTGCTGCCGGCAAACCGTGGCCGGTAAAATCGCCGAGCATTACGTGCATATCGCCGGAGGGCGTGTAGGCCGCCAGCAGCAAGTCCCCGTTGAACAACGCATAGGGCGATTGCAGGTAGCGAATATTCGGCGCGGCATTGATACAGCCCGAATGCGCGACCTTGTCGAATACCGCCTTGGCCACCCGCTGTTCGTGCAGCAAGTAATCATTGTGCTTGGCGATCAGGTCGCGCTGCTGCAAGACCGTGGCTTGCAGGCGGCGCAGGCGGTCCATGGCGTTGATCTTCGCGGCCAGGAGCAAGGGGTTGTAGGGCTTGGCCAGGAAGTCATCGCCGCCGGCGTCCAGGCACTCGGCTAGGTCGGCGCTGTCGGTCAGGGAGGTAAGGAAGATGATCGGCACCAAAGCTTCGCCGGACAACTGCTTGATCCAGCGCGCGGCTTCGAAGCCGTCCATCACCGGCATCAGCGCATCCATCAGCACCAGTTGCGGACGCGCGCGCGTGAATACCTCGACCGCTTCGCGCCCATTGGCGGCGGTGAGTACTTGATGCCCCTGACGTCGCACAATGGTCGACAGCAGCAACAAGTCAGTAGCGCTGTCATCGGCGATCAGGATCGTTAGCGCCTCATGGGCGGGGGCCAGGGCGCTCAATTGATGTCGAACAGTTTGTCGAAGTTGGAGATGGCGAGGATCTTGCGCACATCGGAGTTGCTGTTGATCACCCTGACCTCAGACTCGTCCCCCCCGCGTGGTCTCGCAGCAACAGCAGCATGCCCAGGGCGGAACTGTCTAAATAGGTGGTTTCTTTAAGGTCGACGATATAGGTATCTGGATCCTTGTAGAACCGCTCGTAAGCGTCACGAAAGAGCTGGTGGCTGCTGAAATCGAAGCGGCCTTTGATAACGATGGTCAACTTCTTCCCGTCCGGGGATACAACTGACTCGACTGACATATGACTGCTTCCTTGTCGTAGGTGACGTACACACAAGGTTTAGCAGTTGAACCGAGTGCGGGCAACACAGTCCGTCATTTAGAACTGTTCCGGACGCGGCAGGCGTTGGGACAGTTCATCCAGCAACTTCTGCTCGCGCTTGTCTTCAATCGCCCGCGCTTCATCGATATAGCGCTGCACCAGTTTGCGCAAACCTTCGACGCGGGCGAATGCCTGCTGCCAGCTCTCACGGGCCTTGTCGAGATTGTTCTGGTGCCAGGCCAGGCTTTGACGCTGCTGGCCGACGGCGGTTTCCAACTGGTTGAGAAAGCCCTGATAGCCCATCAGCCATTGGCCCGATACGCCTTTGGCGCCGCGCTCGATCCACTGCTGCTGGTACTCGCCGCGAAAACGCTCCAGGTCGCCCAGCTTGCTTTCGGCCAAGCGCACTTGGCCCTGGAAATACCCCAGGCGCTGCACCGCGGTTTTTTCGGCCTTTTCGGCCATGTCCACCACCGGGGCCAAGCGTGACGCGCGACTGCTGGCCATGGCTTAGCCGCCTGGCGCCGGGGCGAAGATAGACTGCAAGTGCGCTTCGCTTTCGCCCATGCTGATCTTGTCGTTGAGGCCCTGGCGCAGGTACGTCACCAACTGCGGTTGCAGGGCGATGGCCAGGTCGGTGTCGCGATCGCCGCCGGCCACATAGGCGCCGACGCTGATCAGGTCGCGACTCTGCTGATAACGCGACCACAACTGCTTGAACTGCTGGGCACGAGTCATGTGCTCGGGCGTGACCACCGCCGGCATCACCCGGCTGATGGACGCTTCGATGTCGATGGCCGGGTAGTGCCCCTCCTCCGCCAGCCGCCGCGACAACACGATATGGCCGTCGAGTACGCCCCGGGCCGAGTCGGCGATGGGGTCCTGCTGGTCATCGCCTTCGGACAGCACCGTGTAGAACGCGGTGATCGAGCCCCCACCGGCCTCGGCGTTACCGGCGCGCTCCACCAGCTTAGGCAGCTTGGCGAACACCGACGGCGGGTAACCCTTGGTGGCCGGCGGCTCACCGATGGCCAGGGCGATTTCCCGCTGGGCCTGGGCGAAACGGGTGAGCGAGTCCATCAGCAACAGGACGTTCTTGCCCTTGTCGCGAAAGTATTCGGCGATACGCGTGCAATACATGGCGGCGCGCAGTCGCATCAGCGGCGCATCGTCGGCAGGGGATGCAACCACCACCGAGCGTTTGAGACCTTCCTCGCCGAGGCTGTGCTCGATGAACTCCTTCACCTCCCGGCCCCGCTCGCCGATCAGCCCAACCACGATGATGTCGGCCTCGGTAAAGCGCGTCATCATGCCCAGCAACACCGACTTACCCACGCCGGTGCCCGCGAACAGGCCCAGACGCTGGCCGCGGCCGACCGTCAATAAACCGTTGATGCTGCGAATCCCCACGTCCAGCGGCACGCTGATGGGGTTACGGTTGAGCGGGTTGATGGTGGGGCCGTCCATCGGCACCCAATCTTCGGCCTTCATACCGCCCTTGCCGTCCAGCGCGCGACCGGCGCCGTCGAGCACGCGACCGAGCATGCTCATGCCCATGGGCAGGCGGCCGGTATCGGCCAGGGGCACCACGCGGGCACCGGGGGCGATGCCCGCCAGGCTGCCCACGGGCATCAGGAAAATCTTGCTGCCGGAAAACCCCATGACCTCGGCTTCAACCTGCACCGGGTGATAACTGTCGTCGTTGATCACCATGCAGCGGCTGCCCATGGCGGCGCGCAAGCCTTCGGCTTCGAGGGTCAGGCCGACCATGCGCAACAGCCGCCCTTCCAGGATCGGCTGGCCGGGCAATTCGGTGGCTTCGGTGTAAGCGCTCAAGCGCTTGGTGAAGCTGGTGCGATCAAGGCGCATCGGGGGCGTCCAAGTCGATGCTCAGGTCCGGTTCGGCCGGGTTCAGCACCTGCTCGTGCTGTTGATCGAGCAACTTGGCCATGATCTGGCTGATGCGGGTTTCCACCGTGGCATCGATGCGGCTGTGCTCGGTCTCGACGCGGCAACCGCCGGGCTGCAACGCGGCGTCTTCGACGATGCGCCAGGTTTCTTCATGGCGCTCGCGCAGGGCTTTGACCTGTTCGAAATCCTGCGGGTTGATGTATAGCCGCACATTGCCGACGCCCAGGGGCAGCAGCTTGAGGGCTTCGCGCATGACGCTTTCGATCTGGCTGGAGTCCAGCGCCAACTCACGCTGAATCACCTGACGCGTCATGTGCTCCACCAGGCGCACCATGGCTTTTTCGATCTGGGTGTCCTGTTCGGCGATAGGCTCGAACAAGCTGCCCATCAAGCGCTCCAGGCTGGCCAGTTTCACAGCCAGCGCGGCCTCGGCTTCCTGGCGCACCTTTAGGGTGGTGCTACGAAAACCGTCTTTTTCACCAGCGGCAAAGCCCTCGTTGTAGGCTTCCTGGCGGATGCTTTCCAACTCTTCCAGGGTCAGCGGCTGGACTTCTTCCAGCGGCACTTCTTCCATTTCCACCGGTAGTTCTTCCACCGGTTCGGGTTCGGGTTCAGGCACATGCGGGTCGAAGCTGGGCAACGACCAGATGTCGAACCCGCCGACATCCCGTGCGCGAATCAGATCGCTGGGTGCCTCATCTTTGCTCGACATGGACAACGCCTTAGATCATTTCTTCGCCGCCCTTCCCACCGAGAACGATTTCTCCGGCTTCGGCCATACGGCGGGCAATGGTGAGGATTTCTTTCTGCGCGGTTTCCACGTCGCTGACGCGCACCGGGCCCTTGGCTTCCAGGTCGTCGCGCAACAGTTCGGACGCGCGCTTGGACATGTTCTTGAAGATCTTTTCCTTGACGCCGTCGTCGGAGCCTTTGAGTGCCAGTACCAGCACGTCGGAGGACACTTCGCGCAGCAACGCCTGGATGCCACGGTCGTCGACATCGGAGAGGTTGTTGAACACGAACATAAGGTCTTCGATCTGGCCGGACAGGGTGTCGTCGATCTCGCGGATCGAGTCCATCAACTGGCCTTCGACCGAGCTGTCGAGGAAGTTCATGATGTCCGCCGCGCGCTTGATACCGCCCAGGGTGGTACGCGAGGCATTGGAGTTGCCCGAGAACTGCTTCTCCAGGATGGTGTTCAGTTCTTTCAGGGCCGCCGGCTGCACGGTATTGAGCGACGACACGCGCAGGATGATGTCCAGACGCACTTTGTGGTCGAAGTGGCCCAGCACTTCACCAGCCTGGTCGGGGTCAAGGTACGCCACCACAATCGCTTGGATCTGCGGGTGCTCGTAGCGGATCACATCGGCCACGGCGCGCGGCTCCATCCACTTGAGGCTGTCCAGGCCGCTGGTATTGCCGCCCAGCAGGATACGGTCGATCAGGCCGTTGGCCTTGTCTTCGCCCAGGGCCGAGGTGAGCATCTTGCGGATGTAGCTGTCGGAACCGACGCCCAGGCTGGTCTGATCGCCGACAATCTCGACGAACTCGCTCATCACCTGTTCGACTTGCTCGCGGTGCACATTGCGCATTTGCGCCATGGCCACGCCCACCCGTTGAACCTCTTTGGGCCCCATATGGCGCAGCACTTGGGCGGCGTCGGTTTCCCCCAACGACAGCAGCAGGACTGCGGCTTTGTCGACTCGGGAGAGCTTGGCAACAGCGGCTCGATTATCACTCATCTGCGTTAATCCACTCTTTCACGACCTGAGCCACACGGCCCGGGTCTTCTGCTACCAGACTCTTGATTGCGTTCAACTGCGCGTCATAGCCTTCGCTCGGGCTTGGCAACAGGATGCTTTGCGGGCCGCCGAGGCTGACGCGGTCGTTGCCCAGTTCGCCGTCCAGGCCGCCCATGCCACCCAACTCGACATCGCTGCCGCCGGCCAGGGCCAGTTGTTTCTTGCCATTGCCAGTGATGTTGTTGAGCACCGGACGCAGCACGCCGAACACCAGCACCAGGATGAACAGCACACCCAGCACTTGCTTGACGATGTCCCAGAACCACGGCTGCGAGTAGAACGCAGGCTCGGCAATCACTTCGCCACGCTCGGCGGAGAACGGCATGTTAATCACGCTCACGCTGTCGCCACGGCTGGCGTCGAAGCCGACGGCGTCCTGCACCAGGCGGGTAAAGCGCGCCAATTCGTCGGCGCTCCACGGGGCACGGGTGACCGCGCCGTCTGCGGCATTGACCTTGACCTGATCGTCGACCACTACCGACACCGACAGGCGATTGACACGGCCCTGCTGCTGCTTGGTATGGCTGATGGAACGGTCCAGCTCGAAGTTCTTGGTGGACTGGTTACGCTTGTCCGCCGGGTACGGGGCGAGCATCGGCTGGCCGGTGGCCGGGTCCATGATCTGCTGACCGTTGGCGTCCAGCAGCGGTTGCCCAGGCTGGATCGCGCCGGCGGTAGCGGCGGCGCCACCGGTGGTTTGCGGGGCCGAGGCCGGCGATGGCGGCTGGTTGCTCAGGGCTCCCGGCACACCTTGGGGGCCATTGCTGGCGGTGCGTTGTTCGCTGGTGGACTGCTCGCTGCGCAGGGCCGGCTGGTCAGGGTTGAACTGCTCAGAGGTGGACTCCACGGCGCTGAAATCCACATCGGCGGAGACTTCGGCTTTATAGCGGTCATTGCCCAACACCGGTTGCAGGATGTTGTGCACGCGCTGGGTCAGCATGCTTTCCACGCGGCGGCTGTAATCGAACTGCTTGCCGGCCTGGGTCAGCGCGGAGTTCTCAGCTTGGTCGGAGAGCAGGTTGCCCTTTTGATCCACCACGGTGATCTGGGATTTGCTCAGTTCGGGAACGCTGGTAGCCACCAGGTTGACGATGGCATTGACCTGACCGGGTTCCAGGGAACGACCGGCGAACAGCTCAACCAGCACCGAGGCGCTGGGCTTGCGCTCATCACGCACAAATACCGAGCTTTTCGGAATGGCCAGGTGCACGCGGGCACCCTTGACGTTATTGAGGCTGGAGATGGTACGCGCCAGTTCCCCTTCCAGGCCGCGACGATAACGGGTGGCTTCCATGAATTGACTGGTGCCCAGGCCCTGGTCCTTGTCGAGGATCTCAAAACCGATATTGCTGTCGGACGGCGTCACACCGGCAGCGGCCAGCTTCATGCGCGCACGGGCGACGTCATCGGCCTTGACCAGCAGAGCCCCGGAGTTGGGCTCCACGGTGTAGGCGATGTCGGCGGCGGCCAGGGTTTCCATGATCTGTTTGGAATCCAGGCCAGCCAGGCTGCCATACAATGGCCGGTAATCGGGTTGCTGCGACCACAACACCACGGCAAAACCAATCGCCACGCTGGCAGCCAGGCCGACCAACAGGCCAACCTGACGCAACATGGTCATTTCCGAAAGGTTTTCCAGGAACGACAGGCCAAACAGCGGCGGCTTGCCTTCTGTCTTGGCGGGTACGTTGTCCACGACTGCTTCTGCCATGACTTAAATCTCGCCCTTAAACCGGCATCTGCATGATGTCTTGATAGGCCTGAACCAGCTTGTTACGCACTTGGGTCAGAGCCTGAAAGGAAACGCTGGCTTTTTGCGAAGCGATCATCACGTCGGTGAGGTCCACACCGCTCTTGCCGATCTCGAACGCGCTGGCCAACTGGCTGGAGGCTTGCTGGGTGTCGCTGACTTTATTGATGGCCTGACCGAGCATGTCGGCAAAACTGCTTTGGCCCAATTCCGGCGCTGGCGCGACGGATTTCGGTTGAGCCATGGCATCCATCTGCATGGAGCGCATATCCAACATCAACCGATTGAACTCAATACCCTGGCTCATGACCTTCTCTCTCCGACCCGCAAAAATTTGACACTACGCTGCAGTTACTAGGGGAGGTAGCAACAAGGGTGCCAGATCCGTGGCGACTCGTAAGAAAAGGCGACAAACCTTGTACGCCTTGGCTATTTTCAGGTGGCGAAAAGATACGCTTCCACATCCATGCCCGCGTCGCGCATCTGCGCCAACTTGTAGCGCAAGGTGCGCGGGCTGATGCCCAGGCGTTCGGCGGCCTCTTTGCGGCGGCCGCGCTCGGCGCGCAGGGTATCGATGATCATCTGGAATTCGCGGCGACGCAGGTCATCGCCCAAAGCGCTGGCGGTTTCCACCTCGGCGACCAACGGTGCGGGGGCCAGTGTCGGCAGCGGCGCCGCGCCACTGCCCATGGCCAGACAGAAATCCTGGGGTTGAATCAAGCCGCCCTGCTGCAAGATCAGGGCACGTTGGATCGCGTTGTCCAGTTCCCGCACGTTGCCCGGCCATGGATAGGCGATCAGGCACGCCTGCGCCTCGGCCGACAGCCGCGCCTGGGCGTGCTTCATTTTTTTGACGTGGTTGTTCAGCAGGCGCTCGGCCAAGGGCACGATATCCGCCGGACGCTCGCGCAAAGGGCGCCAGGCCAGCGGAAACACCGACAGGCGATAGAACAAGTCTTCACGGAAGCGCCCCGCCGCCACTTCGCCGGCGAGATCGCGGTTGGTGGTGGCCACCACTCGGATATCCAACTGGATCGGTTTGCGCGCGCCGACGCGCTCCACTTCGCGCTCCTGCAACACACGCAGCAACTTGGCTTGCAGACCCAAGGGCATCTCGGAAATCTCGTCGAGCAGGATCGTGCCGCCGTCGGCCTGCTCGAACTTGCCGGCTTGCGCCGCAATAGCACCGGTGAATGAGCCCTTTTCATGACCGAACAGCGTGGCTTCCAGCATGTTGTCGGGGATCGCCGCGCAGTTGATGGCGATGAACGGCTGCTTGGCGCGGGTCGACTGCTGGTGAATGTAACGCGCCAGCACTTCCTTACCCGTACCGGACTCACCGGAAATCAGCACCGTGGAATCGCTGCGCGCCACGCGGGCCGCCAATTCCAGCAACTGGGCGCTGGCTGGCTCGATGGCAATCGGACCCTCGCCTTCGTGCGCCGAGATCACGCCCAGAGCGTGGCGCGCTACCAACTCGATCAGGGCCTTGGGCTCAAAGGGCTTGACCAGGTAATCCGCCGCGCCCTGGCGCATCGCATCCACCGCGCGCTCCACGGCTCCGTGGGCAGTCATCAACAACACCGGCAGTTGCGGCTGGCGGGCGCGCAGCAGGGCCAACAACTGGTGACCGTCCATGCCGGGCATATTGACGTCGCTGACCACTAGGCTGAACGCCTCCTGGGCCACCGCCTCCAAGGCCTCCTCGGCAGACCCGACCGCCCGGTAGTCATGGCCCGCCAGCAGCAGCGTGTCAGCCAATGCTTCACGCAGGGCGCGATCGTCTTCCACCAGTAAAACCTTGATAGCCATGACTCTTTACTCCGCGCTTGCCGCGCCTGAAAACAGCGGCAAGCTCATCAATGCACAGGTGCCGCGCCCCAACCGGGAACGCAGCTGCAATTCTCCCTGATGGGCGCGCGCCACGGCCTTGACCACCGTCAGGCCCAGGCCAGTTCCGTTGGTCTTGGTGGTAAAAAAGGGTTCGCCCAGACGCCGCAGCACCTGCGGGTCGATGCCACTGCCGTTGTCGCTGATGCACAGGCGCAGCGAATCTTGACGGCGATATAGATGCACCTTGAGCCGCGCGCCGGGGCCGCTGGCCTGGGTGGCGTTTTCGATCAGGTTGAGCAGCGATCCCACCAGGGTGTCGCGATTGCACAGCAACTCGCCTTGGTGGCTGTCGCACTGCCAGCGCACCTGCGCGTCTTGAATGTGTGTGGCGGCCGCCGCCTGCAGGGTCTGCATCAGCTCGGCCGGAGTGATGCGGTCGGTCAACGGCAGTTCGCCGCGAGCGAACACCAACATGTCGCGTACCTGATGCTCCAATTCGTGCAGACGCTCTTTAAGGCGCCCGGCGAAACGCTGATGGGTCACGGCTGGCAACTGTTCATCAGTCAAATGACTGGCGTAGATCAACGCCGCCGACAAGGGCGTACGGATTTGATGCGCCAGAGAAGCGACCATGCGCCCCAGGGACGACAAGCGCTCATGGCGCGCCAACTGGTCTTGCAAGTGGCGGGTTTCAGTCAGGTCGTTGAGCAGCACCAACTGGCCGGGCTCGGCGTCCAGGGAACGGGTGGAAATCGACAGTCGACGCCCATCCTTGAGGGAGATTTCATGACCATCATCTTCGCGCGGGGCGAAGCAGCGGGTGATGACGTGACGCCACAGCTCGCCTTCCAGCGGCAGTCCCAGCAGGTCGCAGGCAGCCGGGTTGGCTTCGCGCACGCGGCCCTGGTCGTCAATCACGATCACGCCGCCGGGCAACAGGTCGAGCAGGTTTTGCAAGCGGTTGGCCAGGCGTTCTTTCTCGGCCAGCTCCTGCATACGCTGAGCACTGACCACCGCCAGCTCGCCTTTAAGCTCCGAGACCCGGGCTTCCAGCAGACTGTAGGAGTCGCTCAGTTGGCTCGACATCTGGTTGAACTGCGAGAACGCATGTTCAAGACCCTGCCGGGCGAGCGGCTCTGCGGAGGGAACAAGCCCCTGGATGGCAGGGGCTGAGGCTAATTGGGCGGCGTGGGGCATGATGCTCTCTCGCTTGGCTGACCGTCAGTTAAACGGAACGTTGCGAGGGCTGTAGCAATACCCGTGCCTAAAAAAATAGGCTTAGTTTTCAGTCAGTTGAAAAACAGGCGTCAATCATCCGCCTGTTCGTCACCTTCGCGGCGGCTCATACCGTACTTGCGCATCTTCTCCACCAGGGTGGTACGACGAATGCGCAAGCGCTCGGCGGCACGGGCGACAATGCCACCGGCATCGTCCAGGGCTTGTTGGATCAGGCCCTGCTCCAGGTTGCCGAGGTAGTCCTTCAGGTCCAGGCCCTCCGGCGGCAGCATGGCAGTGGAACCGAAGTCCGGGGTGTGGCCGTTGATGGCGACCCGTTCTTCCATGTCACTGCGCAGACTGTCGACCAATTGCTCATCTTCGTCGTCGACATAGCGGAATTTCTTCGGCAGCTCGACCACGCCGATCACACCGTAGGGGTGCATGATCGCCATGCGCTCCACCAGGTTGGCCAGCTCACGCACGTTGCCCGGCCAGCCGTGGCGGCACAGGGACATGATTGCGGCGGAATTGAAGCGAATCGAGCCACGCTTTTCGTGTTCCATGCGCGAGATCAGTTCGTTCATCAGCAGCGGGATGTCTTCCACGCGCTCACGCAGCGGGGCCATCTCGATAGGGAATACGTTGAGGCGATAGTAGAGGTCTTCGCGGAAGCTGCCGATCTCGATCATGCTTTCGAGGTTCTTGTGGGTCGCGGCGATGATGCGCACGTCCACGCTCTGGGTCTTGTTGCTGCCCACACGCTCGAAGGTGCGCTCCTGCAACACACGCAGCAGCTTGACCTGCATCGGCAGCGGCATGTCGCCGATTTCGTCGAGGAACAGAGTGCCGCCGTTGGCCAGCTCGAAACGCCCGGCACGGCTGGTAATGGCGCCGGTAAAGGCGCCCTTCTCGTGACCGAACAGCTCGCTTTCCAGCAGCTCTGCCGGAATCGCCCCGCAGTTGACCGGTACAAAGGGCCCGTCGCGGCGCTTGGAATGGTAATGCAGGTTGCGCGCGACCACTTCCTTGCCGGTGCCCGACTCGCCGAGGATCAGCACGCTGGCGTCAGTGTCGGCCACTTGCTGCATCATCTGGCGCACGTGCTGGATGGCGCGGCTGGTGCCGACCAGGCTACGGAACAGGTTGGGTTCGCGATGACGACCGCGCTCGCGAGCCTGGTCGTACATCTCGCGATAGACCTGGGCACGGTGCAGGGAATCAAGCAATTTGCTGTAGCTGGGCGGCATTTCCAGGGTGGAAAGGACACGTCGGCGCTGGTCTTCGGGCAGGTCGAGCGAAGAATTTTCGCCCATCAGCAACACGGGAAGGAACTCATCCCAGGTAGACAGTGTCTTTAACAAGCCCAAAACAGCGCCAGGAGCGTTTACCGTCCCGATCAGCACACAAATGACTTCACGGCTCGACGACAACGAGCTGACCGCCTGCTGCCAATCGTGGCTGCCGCAGGGCAAATTTTCTTCGCCGAGAAAATTCAAAATCACCGCTAAATCGCGGCGGCGGACGCTATCGTCATCAATCAGCAGAATTTTGGTTTCACGCCACATGCAATAGCAACTTCCCTAGTAAAACTTCCTGCCCAAGTGTAAGGGCAATCGAGACGGCTGTAGGACTTCTTACTCTATAGACGTCTGAACTCTGAAAACAGCACTAGTTAAGTCAAAAAAGCTGGCACGGTCAAATTTATGACGCGCCGGTCGGATTAACTGCGTCTGTTCAGCCGAACAGATGGTAGACCTTTGACGCATTCTTCGCTTGGTTGATCTGCGACATCTCTTCGAAAATCGCCTGGCGCTCGCCGGTCGTTACCTCCAGCAATTGCTGGTAGACCGCCAGCAGACTCTCCAGCTTCTCACGCAGCGCATCTTCGTCCACAGGGGCTTCGCTGAGCACCTCATCAATCACCGCACGGCAACCCAGATCCAACTCGCTGACAGCCTCCCAGTTGCGCTCAGCCAGCGCGCCGATCAGGGCTTCGCGGGTCTCGTCAATACGTTGCAGTGCGTGGCTCATGATGTGTACCTCTAGGCGGTCCGCCTTATTGTGGAGCAATGGCATCCCAGCCAGTCTTGACGGTGATCAGCAGACGCGCGACTTCGTCGATCATCTCGGCGTCATTGACCTGATTAGCCTCGACCAGACGATTACCCATGTAGTTGTACAGCGCGTCCAAGCGCTGAATCGCTTCCGGATCTTCGGCCTTCTCCGGCTCCAGGCCATCGCGCAGGCCGGAGATAATTTCAATGGCCTTGCCTAGCAACAGCCCTTTCTGGGCGATATCACCGCGACTCAACGCGCCCTTGGCCTGCGCCATACGATCCAAACCACCCTCCATCAGCATCTGCACGAGGCGATGCGGGCTGGCCTCGGAGACCTGAGCATGGGAATTGACCTTCTGGTACTGGCGAAGGGCTCTCATCGGGTTCATGTTGCTACCTCGTAACGGGCTACAATCGAATAGGGTTGCTTAACCAGTTTTTCGACCATGGCGACAAAAACTTTAATCCAGAACTATGCGACAAAGCCCTGGATCAGGGCTTTTAGGCGCACCGACTATCAGCTCGACTTCGGATTGTTCAGCGAGTTGAGGGTGGTCATGATGCTGGAGCTGCTGGCATTGATCTGCGCGATCATGGTGTCCATCGCGGTGTACTTGGCGGTCAGGGACTTTTGCAAGGCGTCCATGCGTCGTGTCAGATCCGCCGTCTGGGTGTTCAAATCCGTCAACTTATTGTTCAAGTCGGTCGCACGGGCTGCCAAGGTGCCAGTGGTGCCCACGTAACTGTTGGTCGCCTTGTTCATGCGTGTGATCAAGCCAATGTCGCCGGTAAACAGCTTGGCAATATCGCCTGCGCCCTTGACCACCGCTTTGTCCCAGGTCTTATCGTCCAGGCTCAACAGCCCGGTTTTCTGATCCGTGGTGATACCCATCTGCGCCAAGCTGGTCATGGTGCCAGCGCCAGAGCCGTTGACCAGTTCGGAGCGCAGGCTGTTGACCAATTGACGCATCGACGCGTCGCCCGTCAACGCCGCGGCTGTGGTGGTCGAGGCATCCCCGGTAGCCGTGACTTTGGTCTGGGTGTTGATCGCGGTCATCAGCGTGTTATAGGCACTGACGAAGGACTGCACCGACGTCTTCAATGTATCGGTATTGCTGGCCACGGTGATGGTCGTCGGCTTGGTCGTATCGATCGTGTCCAGCAGGTCCAGGGTCACACCACTGATCGCAGAGGTGATCTTATTGGTGTTCGACGACATTTCAACGTCATCGATTGAATACTTGGCGTTGGTGGGGGCTTTGCCTTTGTCGTAGCCTACGGCCAGTTCGGAATCACCGCTGAGAGTGATGTCGGTACCATCCCCCATGGTGGTCGAGGTCAGCACCAGACGCGCGCCGTTGGAGTCACTCAGCACGTTGGCACTGATGCCCTGAGCCGAGAGCTGGGTATTGATCGTCTCGCGCACTTGCTGCAAGGTCGCGCCGCCGGGAATTACCACGTCATAGCTTTTGCCCGACTGATTGATCGTCAGCGTCTGATCTTCGTCGGTGCTGTTGGCCTTGCCAGAAGCGCCGTCCGCATTCATCGCCGTAGTGACTTTCGACGCGGTCGCCAGGTTGGTGACTTTAAGCACGTATTTGCCGCTGGATGCACCGTCCCCCAGAGTGACCTTGATGTTCTTCTCCTCCGAAGAGGAGGCCGACAGCCCGTTAAACGCCGAGGCATTGTTCAACTTGGTGATCGCCGCCTGGTAGGCTTCCAACGCCGTCTTGACCGAGCCAACAGCCGACAACTGGACGGTGGCTGCTTTCTGTTCGTTGGTGATCTGCTGCTGCTTGGGCGCCTGCTCAGCCCCCACCAACGCTTTGACGATAGCCTGCGTGTCGTAGCCCGAACCTGGGCCGGAAATCGTTGAACTAGCCATTTGCCATTCTCCTTGTCCTGCAGCGGCCGTTTTTTTGGCGCTCGCGTGCTCTGACCGCAATCAGAAACATGTTTCGTGCCAACTCACGCCTTGCTGTCAAACAGCACGCTGCTGGCATCGCTCAGATTCTGCGCCAACTTCAGCGCGGTCTCCGATGGAATTTGTCGAATTACTTCGCCACTGTCCGTGGCAATCACCTTGACGACCACTTTGCCGGTGGTGTCATCGATGGAAAAATCCAGATTGCGCTGTGAAGCCTGCACAAACTCTCGTATATCAGTCACCGCTTTTTCCAATGCCACGCGCTGGGGCTCTTCACCCTTGACCGGTTCACTGGGGGCCGCAGGCTTGAACGGTGTTACAGGCGCACTACTGGCCTGGGTAATACCAGCCGGGTAAGACGCGTTAAGCTTGATGCTCATGTCCATGTCATCACCTCCAAACTGAAAAAACGGAAGGGCACGTTGTTAAACGCACCCTCCCGTTATTTAACCGCTACCGCTATTACTGAAGCAGCTTCAGAACAGAGGAAGGCAGTTGGTTGGCCTGGGACAGGATCGCAGTGGAAGCCTGTTGCAGGGTTTGTTGCTTGGTCAGTTCAGCAGCTTCAGAAGCGAAGTCGGCGTCTTCTACGCGGCCTTTGGCAGCGGAGGAGTTCTGCGAAATGCTCTGCAGGTTGGCCACAGTGCTGGCGAAGCGGTTTTGTACGGCACCCAGCTGCGAACGCTGGCTGTCGATCTGCTGCATGGCGTCGTCCAGAGCCTGGATAGCCTGCTGCGAAGAAGCGGCAGTCAGGATGTTCAGGTCGGAAACGCTGGTTTCCATAGTGACGGCGGTTTTAGTACCGGCCGCAGCAACAGTGGTCAGACCCAGTGCCGCCAGGCCAGTACCGGCGCTGCCGTCCTTGATGGTGATGTCTTTGTCGGCGAACAGGTTCAGGGTGCCGTCAGTATTTTTGCTGGCTTGTACACCGGTGCTGGCGCTGTTGATCGAAGAAACGATCGCGTCAGCGGTATCACCCTTTTTGAACTTCACTTCAACGCCGTTTACGTCGATCGAGGTGTCAGCGGTCAGTTTGGCCTGAGTAGTACCAGCGGAGAGGCCCAACTGCGACAGCGAACCGGCGGAAGTATTGGACAGTTTGATATCTGCACCATCACCCGACGTCAGCTTGACACGACCATCAGTGAAAGTGGCCGTGGCACCAGTACCCGCGGCGCCGGCGAGGCTGGTGAGAACGGACGCCATCGTGGCGCCCTTTGTCCAAGTTACGGCTGTCCCGTTAACCGAAATGGCACCGTCAGCAGTAAGGTCACTGGAGGGAGCAGGAGAAGCAGCAGCCGTAAGGTTGAGCTTGGCTAAACCGTCGTTGGTAGCACCGGCGGCAAGGGTAAATACCTTGGTCGACGAGAGGCTCACGATACCAGTAGCGTCAGCGCTGGCAGTAACACCAGTGGTGGCCGTTTGTGCGTTAATGGCTTTCACTGCATCATCAGCAGCAGCGGTAGCAGTAGCACCACCCGCAAGCGTGATCGTCGTGCCGTTAATGGTGAAGTTATCACCAGCAGTGGTAGCGCCGGCTGCAGCAGACCCAGTTACGGTTGATTTATCAGTCAGAACCGAGCCAGTAGCGGTAGCAGCCAGACCAGTCATCGCGGCGCCGTTTACGGCAGCTTCTTTGTAGTTGCCTTTCAGCGCAGTAGAGCTGATGTCGGTCATACCGAACGAGATAGTCTCGTTGGCGTTTGCGCCAATCTGGAACGCTACGTTGTTGAACGAGCCGTCCAGCAGGTTACGACCACCGAAGGTAGTGGTGCTGGCGATACGGTTCAGCTCGCCCACTTTAGCGGTGAATTCTTGCTGCAGGGAAACACGGTCAGCGTCGCTCTTATCACCGTTCGCCGCTTGCAGGGCGAGTTCACGCAGACGCTGCAGGGTGTTGGTGGATTCTTGCATCGCGCCTTCAGCGGTCTGGGCAATCGACACGCCGTTGTTGGCGTTGGCGATCGCAACGTTCAGGCCCTTGACCTGGTTGTTCAGACGGTTGGCGATCTGCATGCCAGCAGCGTCGTCTTTAGCGCTGTTGATTTTCAGACCGGAGGACAGACGGTTCATCGACTGGCTCAGAGCGTCGGAAGCTTTGTTCAGGTTCTTCTGGACACCCAGGGAAGTGATGTTGGTGTTTACTGATAATGCCATGACGAAATCCTCGTTGGTATTGGATACTGCGGCTTCCGGCCCTGGCAACCGCCGGGTGTGGCCTAGAGAACCTACGTAATAGTTATCGTCGTGGTAGCCGGTTGCTTGAGGGTTTTTTTGATTTTTTTTACTGGCGTGGTGCCACCCCTTGTAATTCAAGGGTTTAAGCCGGGTTTTAACGCCGATTTTGATGGCTTTTCTGGCGCCAAATAAAAAACGCCGATGATCTTTCGATCATCGGCGTTTGCTTTTGCGGTGAACGCAGTCTAAAGACGCGTCACGGACGATGCAGAATCGCCGAGCCCCACGACAGGCCCACACCGAATCCACTGATCGCCACACGCTTCCAGGTGGCGTCCATCACGTGCTTTTCCAGCAGCAATGGAATGCTCGACGACACGGTGTTACCGGTCTCGACCATGTCCTTGATGAACTTGTCCACCGGCGCCTCTTCGAAGCGACGGGCCACGGCGTCGACAATCGCCGCACTGCCCTGGTGAATGCAGAACGCGTCGATGTCATCGGCCTTGAGGTCCGACTCATTGAGCAGCTCGTGCAAATGCGCCGGCACTTTGAGCAAGGCAAAGTTGAACACCTGGCGACCGTTCATGAAGAACACGCCATCGCTGACCTTCAGGTGCGGTGCGCCGGAACCGTCGGTGCCGAACTTGGACTTGCCCAGCAGCCACGAGGCGTCTTCGCCCATCCAGGTCGCAGTGGCGGCGTCGCCGAACAGCATGGTGGTGTTGCGATCTTCCGGGTCGACGATCTTGGAGTACGGGTCGGCGGTGATCAACAGGCCGTTCTTCAGGCCGGCGGCCTCCATGAAGCCCTTCATCGCGTAGATGCCGTAGACGTAACCGGAGCAGCCCAGGGAAATATCGAACGCGGCGACGTGGGTCGGCAAGCCGAGTTTGTCCTGGACGATGGCGGCGGTATGGGGCAAGCCCTCTTCGTCACCGTTCTGGGTCACGACGATCAGCGCGTCAATCGACTCGCGCTTGAGATCCGGGTTGTTGGCAAACAAGGCGTTGACCGCTTCCACGCACAGATCTGAGGTTTCCTGCGTGGCTTCCTTGCGCGGCAGGAACGCCGAACCGATCTTGCCAATGATGAACTCTTCATCCTTGGCGAATTTGGCACCCTGGGCGTAGTTATCGATACCGTCCGCCGGCACGTAACTGGCGATGCTTTTTATGCCAATCATTGTGGCTTCCCAATACTAAATAGCTGGAGAACACCCCACGGCCGACGCCTGGAGTGCTGACAATAAAGGGGGTAACCCCATAAAAATCCCGCTGAAAGCCGCCCCGCAAGGACCCTGAGACGACTTATCCTTTTCACACGATACAGTGAAGATGCGCTTTATGACTCACAGGTCACTCAATTTTCTCCGGTTTATGCAAAACCTTTAAACAATTGAGCCCCCTGAAACGACAGCGGCCCCGCCTGTTTCCAGGCGGGGCCGCTGTGCTGATGCGGTGAAATCACATTTTGTTGAACAGGCTCAACTGCGAAATCTTCACAAAGGCCAGCTGCGATGCTTGCAGCATGGTTTGTTGCAGACTCAGATTGATAGCGGCATCCGCAAAATCGACGTTGCCCAATGCATTCATGGTGGTGGCGTTGGCCAGGCTCAAGCTGGTGTTCTCTTGGGACTGGATATCCATACCATTCAAGCGAGCACCGATGGCGCCGCGCACCTGGTCGATCTGACTCTTGGCGTTGGTCAGATTACCGATGGAGCGGGCGACCACGTCCTTGAGCTCTTTCTGTGCCGCCGGTTTTCCGTCCGAGGGCGTCTCTAGGATTTGGCGCAAATGGCTGAGAGTGTCGAGCACGTTCTCGTTTTTGTTGCTGGTGGCGCCAATCACAAACTGGTCGCCATCACCCGGTGGCGGCGTGGTCGTGACGTCAAATGTCACACCCGCCGCGCTCAAGGTTGTGGCGCCGGCGGCCAGGGTGCCGCTGGCGATGGACTTGCTATCCGAGCTATACGGCTGTGCATACACATTGTAATCACCCGCCGCGCCGAACTTGATGACCATACCAGCGTTGGGGAAAGTGCTGGCATAAGCCGCCGAATCACTGACCGTACCACCGCTTATTTGAGCCGTGGTCGGGTTGCTGGGAGTGCGCGAAACACTGAAGGTGTCCGGTTTGATCGACAGGCTGAACTCGCGGTCTTTGACAACCGCATCCGCCGGTGCGCCGGGCAACACGTCTTTTCCCAAAGCGTCCTTACCCAGGTTCAGGCCGATGTCGAACTTCACGCCACGCAGATTGATGGTCGAGGCGCCCTCTTTGGTGGCATCGAACGTGCCGTTACCCGGAATCTCGGAGGTGATGTCTTTGCCGGTGTTGTCGCTCACCGTGTATTGAGTGCTGCTGACAAAGGTCAGCTTGTATGGCTGCCCATCGGCAAAGCTGCTGTCATAGCTGGTCTCGGCAGCGATCAACCCCGCCGATATAGTGACCTTGCCGTCATCGACCGCAGGCGGCACAAGAATCGGCGCGGTCTGGGTGCGACCCGTGTTCGCGGAGCTCTCGAGCATGCTTTTGGCGGTGTCGCCCATCGAAACGGAAATATTCTCGGCGATCTTCAGGCTCAACGGGATGTCGTCGCCCTGATAACTGTAGGTGCCGTTATTGTTGCGCGTATAGGGCGGCGTGTCGGTCTTGCTTCCGGAAAACAGGTAATTGCCCCCGGCATCCTTAGAATTGAGCAGGCCCAGTACCTGATCCTCAATGGCACCGACCTCGGCCGCAATCGATTTGCGGTCCGCATCACTGATCCCGACATTACCGGCCTTCAGGGCCAGTTCGCTGGCCTTTTGCAGGGCGGTGTTGATGTTATCAAGAACGCTATCTTCGGTTACCAGCGAGTTCTTCAGGGTATCGATGTTGCCATTGAACTGCGACAGCATGTCTTTCTGCTGCTGCAACATCAGCAACCGCGCCGCCGCCACAGGATCATCCGCCGCGGTCTGCACGCGTACGCCGGAGCTGGCCTGATCCTGAGCCTTGACCACACTAGAGTAGTTGGACTGGTACTTGGCGGAGCTGGTCTCGAAATACTGCTGTGTGGAAATACGCATCGTCCCGGCCTCCCTTAAAGAGCATTGATCAGTGTGGTGAAGGTTTCCTGCGCGGCCTTGATAATCTGGGACGACGCGGTGTAGTACTGCTGGAACTTGATCATGTCGCCCGCCTCGTCATCCAGGTTAACCCCTGACACTGAGTTGCGCGCTTCCTTGTTGGCGCTGAGCAACGCGCCAGTAGCCGTGGTATCAACCCCCGCCTGACTGGCCTTGGAACCGACCTGAGAAACCAGGCGACTGTTGGCCGCCACCAGGCTTACGCCGACATTGCCATCGTTCATGCCGACGCTGGCCTTGGTCTGCAAGTTGAGCAGTTCCTGCGCGTTCCGGCCGTCCGATTTGCCACCGCTGTTGAACGCGAACGTGGTGCTGTCGCCCGCGGCCGGAGAACCGTTCACGGTAGTGTCGAATTTGAAACTCTTACCCGGAATGGCGGCTCCCGAAGCGTCTCGCATCGGAACATCCACGGTGATCTTGTTGCCCTGCCCCGGAATGATGCTGCCGGTGCCGATCGGGTTGCCTTGCGCATCGTTGACGGTATAGGGCTGAGTGCCGTCAGCCGCCGGTTTGCCAAACACCATTTTGACCGGCATCGAGTTCTCGATACCCGCGCGCAACTGTGCGGTGTCTGCCCCGCCATGAATATCCAACGGTACAGTCAAGGTGGGCTGGGTAAACGTGCCAGTGCCACTGTTGGTCGTACTACGAGTACCAGACAGCGGGCCGGCGAACGCCAGCTTATTGGCGTCAGAAAGCGCCACGCCGATGCCACTGGCGCCCGTAGCGGTGGGGCTGACCTTGAAACTGTCTCCGACTGCCACAGGGCCCTTGCCGTCCAGAGACAAGGTAAATCCATCGATCTGGGTCGGCGGCGTGGCTGACAGATCGATAATGCCCAGGGCTTTGCCGTCCGAACGCACCACCGTCGCTTTATTGAGGTCGGTGCTGTCGTTGAAGGTCACTTTGTAATCGAAGGTCGAGAGCTTACTGCTGTCGCCAATCGACACATTCAGGTTGCCGGAACCGCTGCTGTTGCCGGCGGTAGCCTGGCTACGGGAGGCGATAGCAGTTGCACTATTGATGTCGTTGAACAACGACACACCAAAGTCACCGTTCAAATCCAGACCTTGGCCGAGCTGATTGTTCAGGGTATCGGCTGTCGCAATAGCGATACGCCCCAAGTCATTGATAGCCGGCATCAAGGCATCACTGCGATAGCGCAACAGGCCACCGATGCTTCCGCCACTGATTACCGCGCCAAGATCCAGTGTCGTTCCGCTCACATTCAGCTGGATCGTATATTGACTGTTATCCGTGCTGCTCGGCACTGCCGTAATCGTATTGGACAACCCGCCCTCAACCAGCGACTGACCGCTGCCGGTGGTCACACTGAACTGGCCATTCTTCTCGGTGGCGGTGACCCCGATCAGTTCATTGAGCGAACGCACAGCTTCGCTACGCTGGTCCAGCAGGTTGGCCGGAGCGGTGCTCGATGAACCCTGCACTTGAGAGATTTGCCGGTTGAGCGCAGCGATCGAAGAAGTCAGTTGGTTGACCTGATCACTCATGGTACTCAACTGGCTGTTGATGGTTTCTTTCTGCTGCGTCAACTGGGTGGAGATGGAGTTGAAACGATTGCTCAAGGTCTGGGCATTACTCAACAGCAGTTGGCGGGCCGACAGATCGCTAGGGTTGGAAGATGCGGTCTGCAGCGTGGCGAAGAAGGTGCTGAGTACTGATGACAGACCGGTGTTCTTATCCGACAGCACCTTATCGACCGCACTGATCTGGTCTTGGTAGGCGCGGGCGTCATTATTCAATGCCGTACTGTTCTGGTATGCCGTGTCCAGGTACTCGTTGTAGACACGCCGTACATCCGCCAGCGTGGTGCCGCTGCCGATGAATACGCCGCCGAACTGGTTCGACGCGCTAGCGTTCTGGATAGTCTGCTGACGCGAATAACCCGCGGTATTGGCGTTGGCGATGTTGTTACTCAAGACCGACAACGATCCTTGAGCGGCGTTAAGCCCCGACATCCCGATATTGAGCAAACTCATGGTTCAGACCTTATAAAAGAGTGGTCGCGCCCGCGGCGGCGTAGTTCTGGTAACTGTTCATCGAATTGGCGATCTGCGAGATCTTGTTGGCGTAGTTCGGGTCGGTGGCGTAACCGGCTTTTTGCAACTCGCGTACAAAGCGTTCCGGGTTATCGGCCGACTTCACCACTTCTTTATAGCGGTCATTGCTTTGCAGCAACGTCACCAAGTCGTGGAAGCTGTCCTGGTAAGAGTCGTAGGAACGGAACTGCGCCGTCTCCTTGACCATCGCCCCGTCGCGGAACTCGCTGGTGATCGCGCGGGCCTGGCCGCCCTGCCAACTCTTGCCGGCCTTGATGCCAAACAGGTTGTGGCTGCTGCTGCCGTCTTCGGCGCGCATCACCGATTTGCCCCAACCGGTTTCCAAAGCGGCCTGGGCCACCAGGTACTTCGGATCGATGCCGATACGCTTGGCGGCCGCTTCGGCCATCGGCAGCATGGTGGCGACAAATTCGTCCTGGGAGCTGAAGGCTTTCTTGGCAGGCGCCAATGGTGGCTGGGCCACGGCGCGGCCATAGACCTGCATGCTGCCGTTGGCCGCGGCAACACTGCGTGCGCCGCTGTTGATCACGTTGTCTTGCAGGGCGCTGTTGCGCAGCGGCGCGGCCTTGGCCTCGGTGGCGACCTGGGTGCTCGGCACGATGCCGGCCAGCAGGCGATCGGTCAGCTTGCTCGGCAAGGCGATACGGCGCTGGTTCATCAGCTCCATGTCGTTGCTGTGGGTAGCGGCGGCGCCGGCTTGAGGCTCGGCGACACGGAACGCCCACAACGGACGCTGACCATTGGAGCGCCCCAACGGGCCATCGGCCTGGGTGCCGGCGGCGATCTCGGTCGGCACATCGACTTTCTTGACCGCCTCGACCGCAGCCGGGCCCTGCAAGGTGGCCGCCTGGGCGTCCACCGGCTTGTTCTTCTGCATCTGGCGCATCAGCACGTCGGCCAGGCCGATGCCGCCGCCCTCGCGGGAC
The DNA here is from genome assembly GCF_019641515.1 of Pseudomonas sp. S5F11. Taxonomy (NCBI): domain Bacteria; kingdom Pseudomonadati; phylum Pseudomonadota; class Gammaproteobacteria; order Pseudomonadales; family Pseudomonadaceae; genus Pseudomonas; species Pseudomonas sp. S5F11. The sequence continues at coordinate 5,442,930 of NZ_JAIFJZ010000001.1, read as the reverse complement.
AGCGAGACCGCCAATTGCTGGTCGTACATTTCCTGGTACTGCTTGGCCGCCGGGGTGTTCATCGGGTTGTCTTTGCCCAGAGCCTCGGTGGCCGAACGCATGGACTTGAGCATCTCGCTCAAAAACAGCGACTCGAACTCCTGCGCCACTTTGCGCATGTTGCCTTCGCTGTTTTTGTCAGCACCGACCTTGAGCTGGTTAAGCCGGTTCAAGTCGGAGTAAGAGCCAGAGTCTGCCGAACTGACAATGCCGCTTTTGTGCATATCCATGGCCATGGCCTCAGATGACGATCAGGTCGGCTTGCAAGGCGCCGGCCTGTTTCAATGCTTCAAGGATCGCCATCAAGTCGCCGGGCGCCGCGCCCACCTGGTTCACCGCGCGGACAATCTCGTCCAGGGTGGTGCCGGGGCCAAATTTGAACATCGGCTTGGCTTCTTGCTGAGCGTTAACCCGCGAGCGTGGCACCACTGCGGTCTGGCCGTTGGACAACGGCCCCGGCTGGCTGACGATCGGGTCTTCGGTGATGGTCACCGTCAGGCTGCCGTGGGTTACCGCCGCCGGCGAGACTTTGACGTTCTGGCCGATCACGATCGTGCCGGTACGCGAGTTGATGATGACTTTGGCTACTGCCTGGCCCGGGTCGACTTCCAGGTTTTCCAGGATCGACAGGTAATCGACGCGCTGGCTGGGGTCCAGCGGCGCGGTCACACGGATCGAACCGCCGTCGATGGCCTGGGCCACGCCTGGGCCGAGCATGTCGTTGACCTTGTCGACCACGCGCTTGGCGGTGGTGAAGTCCGAGCGATTGAGGTTCAAGGTCAGGCTGTTGCCCTGATTGAAACCGCTGGGCACGGTGCGTTCCACCGTGGCCCCGCCAGGGATACGACCGGCCGACGGCACGTTGACGGTGATCTTGGAACCGTCGCGACCTTCGGCGTCGAACCCGCCCACCACCAGGTTGCCCTGGGCAATGGCGTAAACGTTACCGTCGATACCCTTGAGGGGCGTCATCAGCAACGTACCGCCGCGCAGGCTTTTGGAGTTACCGATGGACGACACGGTGATGTCCACCACCTGGCCTGGCTTGGAGAACGCCGGCAAGTCGGCACTGATCGACACCGCCGCGACGTTTTTAAGCTGCACGTTGCCCGACCCCGGCGGCACTTTGATGCCGAACTGCGAGAGCATGTTGTTGAAGGTTTGCAGGGTGAACGGGGTCTGGGTGGTCTGGTCACCTGTACCGTTGAGCCCCACCACCAGGCCATAGCCGATCAACTGGTTGGAGCGCACGCCGGAAATGCTGGCGATGTCCTTCAAGCGTTCGGCCTGGGCGACGGCGCTCAAGGAAAGCAACAGGGCCGCCGCCATCAGCTGTTTGAATTTCAAAGTGGCCACCTAGAAAGGGAACAGCGGGCTGAGGAAGAAACGGTCGAACCAACCCGGCTGGCTAGCATCGGCAAACGAACCCGTCCCCGAGTAAGTAATGCGTGCATCGGCGATTCGCGTCGACGAAACGGTGTTGTCGGTAGAGATATCGTCGGCGCGCACCATGCCGGCAATCCGCACCAGCTCGTCGCCAGTGTTGAGGGTCATCCACTTCTCACCGCGCACGGCGATGATGCCATTGGGCAATACATCGGCCACGGTCACGGTGATCGAACCGGTCAGGCTGTTGCCCTGCCCCGCCGCACTTTTGCCACTGGTCGCACGGTCGCCGCTATAGCCAGCGTTGAGGCTCAAATCGCCGTCACCCAACGGGTTGTTGGTGTTAGGTACGGCACCGAACAACGAGGTCAGGCCAATGCCTGCCTTGCTGGTCTTGCCGACCTGGGAGTTGGCGTTCTTGCTGGCCTGGGTCTTCTCGTTCAGGGTGATGGTGATGATGTCACCGACCCGGAAGGCCTTGCGGTCGCTGTACAGGTTCTGTTCGAAACCGGCCTGGTAGATCGAGCCATTGTTGGCCGCCGCCGGCAGCGGCGTGCGTGGCAACACCGGCGCGTAGTACGGGTCATTGGGTTTTGGCGTCGGGGCGACACAGCCCGCGAGCACGGCAATCCCACTCAATGCCAGAACGGAAACATAGCGATTCATGACCCTTACCTCACGGTGTTGCAGACGCTTTCAGGGCGCCCCATAGACTTGATTACAGATTCTGCGTTACGAACGAGAGCATCTGGTCGGCGGTGGAGATCACCTTGGAGTTCATCTCGTAAGCGCGCTGAGTGGTGATCATGTTGACCATCTCTTCCACGGTGCTGACGTTGGAGGTTTCCAGGGTGCTTTGCAGCGTGGTACCGAAACCGTTCAGGCCAGGAGTGCCGATCTGTGGCGCGCCGCTGGAGGCGGTTTCCAGGAACAGGTTGTTGCCCATGGCCTGCAAGCCGGCCGGGTTGATGAAGTCGGCGGTCTGCAGGTTGCCGATCACTTGCGAGGCCGGGTTGCCGGCCACGGTAATGGACACGGTGCCGTCGTTGCCGACGGTGAAGGTCTTGGCATCGGCCGGCACTACAATCGCCGGTTCCAGGGCAAAACCGTTGGCGGTGACGATCTGGCCGTTGGAGTCCAGGTGGAATGTACCGTCGCGGGTGTAGGACGTAGTGCCGTCCGGTTGCAGGATCTGGAAGAAGCCACGGCCGTTGATGGCCATGTCCAGCGGCTGACCGGTTTGTTGCAGGTTACCGGCGCTGAAGTTCTTCTGGGTGCCGACGATCTGCACACCGGTACCCAATTGCAGGCCCGACGGCAGCTCGCTGTCCTGGGTCGACTGAGCGCCCGGCTGCTTCTTGATCTGATAGAGCAAGTCCTGGAACTCGGCGCGGTCACGTTTGAAACCCGTGGTCGATACGTTGGCCAAGTTGTTGGAAATGGTGGTCAGGTTGGTGTCCTGGGCGGACAGACCGGTTTTGGCAACCCATAGAGCCGGAAGCATGCTGTTCTCCTTCGTGCGCCTGTTTGTTGGCGCTGCGCTGCGAAATTAGTGGTTCAGTGAAACCGCGATCAGCTCATCTGCATGACGCGTGTCATGGCCTGGTCGTCTTCCTTGGCGCTGTTCATCATTTTGATGTGCAGCTCGAACTGCTTGGAAAGCGCCAGCACCGCCGTCATTTCTTCCACGGCATTGACGTTGCTCGCCTGCAGGAACCCCGAGGTCAGCCTGACGCCTGCGTCGGCCTGAGCCGGCTGGCCATCCTTGGTGTGGATGGTGCCATCCAGGCCCTTATTCATGTTCTTCAGGTCCGGCTGAACCAGCTTGATGCGGTCCACTTCGGCCATCACTCGTGGGCCTTCACCCATGGCACGGATGCTGATGGTGCCGTCGGCGCCCACTTCGATCTTCTGCTGCGGCGGCACCGCGATAGGGCCACCGTTGCCCATGATCGGCATGCCGTTGCCGGCACGCAGCACGCCCAGGGCGTCCACGTTCATGCTGGCGCTGCGCACGTAGGCTTCGCCGCCATCCGGAGTTTGTACGGCCAGCCAGCCGTCGCCGTTGACAGCCACATCCAGGTCGCGACCGGTTTCGATCATCGCGCCAGGCGTGAAGTCGGTGGCGGGACGCTCAGTCAGGGCGAAGGCCCGCGCCGGAAAGCTGTCACCGAACACCGGCATCGAACGCGCCTGCTCCAGGTCGCGTTGGAAACCGTTGGTGGAAATGTTCGCCAGGTTGTTGGCATGGGCCTTCTGCGCCAGCGCATTCTGGCTGGCGCCGGTCATTGCCACATAAAGGTACTTGTCCACGCTCTTTCCTCTTTATGACGGACGCTTGCCGCCCACCGCTGTACTGATGAGGCTTAAGCAATTAGCGAACCAACTTTTAAAAAGTCAGGAAAATCCAGGCGGGACGGGGGGTTGCGGGCTGCCTTCACATTTTCCAGGAAAGGAGAGAGTCGAAAAAACGGCGGACTACTGCCGCTTACGGCAAGGGCCGTCTTACGGGTGACAGAGAACCCATGTGGGGAGGGGCGGTGCGACGATTCGAATTGCCCCCGATGGAGGTGGGTCAGTGACAGATGGGCTGACTGACCCAGCGCCATCGGGGGCAAGCCCCCTCCCACATTTTGAGCCGGTTCTTCCAGTTAATAATGAGGAGGGCGTTTGGATCCGCATATTGGCGCTGACTTTTTAGTCATTGCCCCTCGCGCCTTAACTGACTGGCATTAGGGCTTGCCTTGCCCCTCCCACATTTTTGCCCACGTTGTGTCGGTTGATTATTTATCGGTCTTGAGGATTTCGTAATCGCGCAATTTATTGGCGATGGTGGTGTGGGACACGCCCAGGCGCTTGCCCAGCTGTCGACTGCTGGGATGTTCGACATACAGGCTTTCCAACACCGCTTTCTCGAAGCGCCCGACAATCGCCTCCAAACCGCCGTCCAGGGAAAAATCGCCGAGGGGCTGACGCACGCCGTAATCCGGCAGACGAATATGCTCGACCTTCACCGTGCCGCCGTCGCACAAAGACACCGCCTGGAACAACACGTTTTCCAACTGCCGCACATTCCCCGGCCAGTGATAATGGCGGAGGCGCTCCATCGCCGCCGGTGCCAACGTGGGCAACGGGCAGCCGATCTGGCGGCTGGCCTGGTCAAGAAAATGCTCCACCAGCGGCGCCAGGCCATCCAGGCATTCGCGCAGCGGTGGGATATGCAGCGACAGCACATTGAGGCGGTGGTAGAGGTCCTGGCGGAATTCGCCGCGCGCGCAGAGTTCGGACAGATCCACCTGAGTCGCGCAAATCACCCGCACATCCAGGTACACCTCTTCGTCACTGCCGACGCGGCGGAAGCAACCGTCCTGCAAGAAGCGCAGCAATTTCACCTGCAGGCGCGCGCTCATTTCGCCCACACCGTCGAGAAACAACGTACCGCCCGCAGTCAGCTCCAGCAGCCCCAACTTGCCTTCCGCCCGGGCGCCTTCGAACGCGCCGGGGCCGTAGCCGAACAGCTCGGTCTCGGCCATCGACTCCGGCAGGCCGGCGCAGTTGAGGGCCATCAGCGGCGACTGCCCGCGCGGACTGGCCAAGTGGCAGGCGCGCGCCAACAGTTCTTTGCCGGTGCCGGTCTCGCCTTCTATTAATAGCGGCGCGTCCAACGGGGCCATGCGCCGTGCTTCACGCACCACGGCGGCCATCACCTTGGAGCTCTGGAAGATGCTGTCAAAGCCGCGCAGTTCCTGCTTGCGCACGTTGTAGATGCGCTCGCCGACCCGGTCCGCACGATGCAACGTCAGCACGGCGCCGGCCATGGCTTCACTGTCATCGTGTTCGGAGGATTGCAGCGGCGCGATATCCGCCAGGAACACGTCGCCCTTGACCTTGACCCGCAGGCCGTTGATCCGCGACTTGCTGGCGCGCACCAGTTCCGGCAAATCGAAATCCTCGGCGTAGCGTGACAACGGAATGCCCGGCACCTCGTCCACCCGCACCCCCAGCAACTGCGCCGCCGCACGGTTGGCGGCGACGATGGAGCCGCCCATGTCGATCGACAGCACCGGAAACTCCAGAGCGCCCAGCAAGGCATTGAGTTCCATGTGTCGCCGCTCGCTGGGCATCAGCCCTACCCGCTTGACCCCAAACACCCCGGCAATCGCCTCGAACTGCGGGCGCAACGCCTGAAATTGCATATTCACCAGGTTCGGACAGAACAGGTAGATAGCATTGCCGTGCTCACCGCCCACCTCGCCTTTGGCAACGTTGACGCCGTATTCCACCAGGAGGTTGAGAATGTCCCGCAGGATGCCGATGCGGTTCTGGCAATGCACTTTGATACGCATGAATGAGGCCCGAAAAGAGGGAAGGCGCCGCGTCTTTTTGTCGCTGGGCGCAGAAAGTCGTCAAGATTATGTGACAGCCGGACTGCTTTTCCCAGCCCAACACTAAGAGCAGGTCGTCAATCGTAACGAATACTTTACAAAAAACGGTAAATTTTCCTACGTAGCACTGCCACAGGTGGCTGGCATCCGCACGCCATCGGGTTATCAATAGGCCTATCGCAGGACATAACAAGAACGAATGCCTAGCAGGAGAGCCGTATGAAGCAGACGCACTACGTGGCCCGCGAGCCCGATGCGCAAGGGTTTATCCACTATCCGCCGGAAGAACATGCGGTATGGAACACCCTGATCACGCGCCAGTTGAAAGTGATCGAAGGTCGCGCCTGCCAGGAATACCTGGACGGCATCGACAAGTTGGGCTTGCCCCTGGACCGCATCCCGCAACTGGGCGAGATCAACCAAGTGCTGGCCGAGACCACCGGTTGGCAAGTCGCTCGCGTGCCGGCGTTGATCCCCTTCCAAACCTTCTTTGAATTACTCGCCAGCAAGCAGTTTCCAGTGGCGACGTTTATCCGCACCCGCGAAGAACTGGACTACTTGCAAGAGCCGGATATTTTCCACGAGATCTTCGGCCACTGCCCGCTGCTGACCAACCCTTGGTTCGCTGAATTCACCCACACCTACGGCAAACTCGGGCTGGCGGCGACCAAGGAGCAACGGGTCTACTTGGCGCGGCTGTACTGGATGACCATCGAGTTCGGCCTGGTGGACACGCCGGCTGGTCGGCGCATCTACGGCGGCGGGATTCTGTCGTCGCCCAAGGAGACGGTGTACAGCCTGTCCTCCGAGCCCGAGCATCAAGCCTTCGACCCGCTGGAAGCGATGCGCACGCCGTACCGCATCGACATCCTGCAACCGCTGTACTTCGTGCTGCCCGACCTCAAGCGTCTGTTCGAGGTGGCGCAGGAAGACATCATGGGCATGGTCGAGCGTGGCATGCAGCTGGGTCTGCACGCGCCGAAATTCCCGCCCAAACCAAAGGCTGCTTGAACCGTGCCTTTTAAGGCCAGGTGAGTCTGTTCCCTGGCGCCGCGTTGCTTTAGGGTGACGCCACTGACCTTCACTTATTCGAATTCAGGACATTTCCACATGACCACCTTGAACCAAGCCCACTGCGAAGCCTGCCGCGCCGATGCCCCGCAAGTCAGCGATGAAGAACTGCCGGTACTGATAAAGCAGATCCCTGACTGGAACATCGAAGTGCGCGACGGCGTGATGCAGCTGGAAAAGGTTTTCCTGTTCAAGAATTTCAAATTCGCCCTGGCCTTCACCAATGCCGTGGGTGAGATTTCCGAAGCCGAAGGCCATCACCCGGGCCTGCTCACCGAATGGGGCAAAGTCACCGTGACCTGGTGGAGCCACTCCATCAAGGGCCTGCACCGCAACGACTTCATCATGGCCGCGCGCACCGACGAAGTGGCCAAGACCGCCGAGGGCCGCAAGTAATGCATTTCGATGCCATTGGCCGCGTGCCCGGCGACCCGATCCTCGGGTTGATGGACCTGTACGCCCAGGATGCCAACCCGCACAAGTTCGACCTGGGCGTAGGCGTCTACAAGGACGACCAGGGCCTGACGCCGATTCCGCCGTCGGTGAAGCTCGCCGAACAGCGCCTGGTAGACCAGCAAACCACCAAGACTTACATCGGCGGTCATGGCGACGCCGCGTTCGGCCAACTGATCAGCGAACTGGTGCTGGGCGCCGACTCCGCGCTGTTGCACGGGCGTCGTGCCGGCGCCACCCAGACCCCGGGCGGGACCGGCGCGCTGCGCTTGAGCGCCGATTTTATCGCCGCCAACCTGCCAGGCCGTGGTGTCTGGCTGAGCAACCCGACCTGGCCGATCCACGAAACCATCTTCGCCAAGGCCGGGCTCAAGGTCAGCCATTATCCCTACATGGGCGACGATAACCGCCTGGATGTGGCGGCGATGCTGGCTACCCTCGCCACCGTGCCGGAAGGCGATGTGGTGTTGCTGCATGCCTGCTGTCATAACCCGACCGGCTTCGATCTGTCCCACGACGATTGGCGCCAGGTGCTGCAGATCGTGCGCGAACGCCACCTGCTGCCGCTGATCGACTTCGCCTACCAGGGCTTCGGCGATGGCCTGGAACAGGACGCCTGGGCCGTACGCCTGTTTGCCGCCGAATTGCCGGAAGTACTGATCACCAGTTCGTGCTCGAAGAACTTCGGCTTATACCGCGACCGCGTCGGCGCATTGATCGTGTGCGCGGCGGATGCCGAGAAGCTGACGGATGTGCGCAGCCAATTGGCGAATATCGCCCGCAACCTGTGGTCGACCCCGCCGGATCACGGCGCGGCCGTGGTGGCGACCATCCTCGGCGATGCCCAGCTCAAACAGCAGTGGAGCGCAGAAGTCGAAGCCATGCGTGGGCGCATCGCGCAGTTGCGTTCCGGGCTGGTGGAGGCCCTGGCGCCCCATGGCTTATCCGAGCGATTCGCACACATTGGCGTGCAACGTGGGATGTTCTCCTACACCGGCCTGAGTGCCGAGCAGGTCAAGCAACTGCGCGAGAAGCACAGTGTGTATATGGTCAGTTCGGGGCGGGCCAATGTGGCGGGGATTGATGCGACACGCTTGGCGTTGCTGGCCGAGGCTATTGCCGACGTCTGCAACTGAACACTGCGCATCTAAGTCAGTGACTGGTTGACTGATACACCGCTATCGGGGGCAAGCCCCCTCCCACATTTGGTCGCATTCCAATGTGGGAGGGGGCTTGCCCCCGATGGCGATCTGAAGTTACAGAAGGTGCGCCTGAGCCACCTCAGCCTTCAGTTGCGCTTCTTTGGCCTGGGCATCCGCCAGCCGATACAACTCGATACTGCCATCCCAGTGCTCGATCAGCGCCGTGCAAGACTCCACCCAGTCCCCGCAGTTGAGGTAATCCACCTCGCCCACTTTGCGAATCTCCGCATGGTGAATATGCCCGCACACCACCCCATGCAATTCACGCCGGGTCACTTCGTGGGCGATCGCTTCTTCGAAATCGCTGATAAAACTGACCGCCGTCTTGACCTTGTGCTTGAGGTACGCCGACAGCGACCAGTAACCATAGCCATAGCGCGCACGCCAGTAGTTCAACCAGCGGTTCAAGGTCAGAGTGAATTCGTAGGCCGAGTCGCCGAGAAACGCCAGCCAGCGATGATAACGGGTAATCACGTCAAACTGATCACCGTGGATCACCAGCAGGTGGCGCCCGTCAGCGGTCACATGCACGGCTTCGTCGACCAACTGGATATTGCCCAAGATCAGCTTGGAATAACGGCGCAGGAATTCATCGTGGTTGCCGGTGACATAGATCACCTCGGTGCCGCGCTTGGCCATGGTCAACAGGCGGCGGATCACGTTGGTGTGCGCCTGGGGCCAGTACATGCCGCCGCGCATTTTCCAGCCGTCGATAATGTCGCCCACCAGGTAGACCTTATCGGCGTGATAGCCCTTGAGGAACTGCGAAAGATGGTCGGCCTGGCAATCCCGGGTGCCCAGGTGCACGTCGGAAATCCACAGGGTACGCACCCGTTGTTTGCGGCTGGGCTTGGCGAACTCGGCACTGGTCATGGGCATCCCTCGACGGTGTTTTCGCGAGCTTGCGCCATGGCGGTTAATGGCCCATGACAAGTGTGGGTCAGTCTGATGACAGCGACCGGCGCCCACGATGCGTTGTAGACTGACGCCTCGCCGCCCAGGAGACCGTGATGAGACCGTCCCTTACCCTACGCCACTACCTCGAAGCGCCCATCGCCCACAGCCATGCGCATGCACAGTTGGTGTTCGGCCTGTCCGGGCATCTGGATCTGGAGGTCGATGGCCGTGGCAGCCAAGTGCGCGAAAGCAGCGTGATGGTACTGCCCTTCTCTGCCCATCACGCCTGCGGCAGTCGCGATGGCAGCCGCTGCCTGGTGCTGGACGTACCCACCGAACATTGGCTGCTGCAGTCCCTGGGCGAACATGCTGACGCGAGCCGACGCCTGCTCGACCAACCCGCGCGCCTGGCCCTGGATGCACGTCAGCACCAGTTGGTGCAGTGGCTGGCCCACAGCCCAGTGGACGACCCGCTGATCGTGCAGCAAGGTTCGGTGTTGCTGCTGGCCAGCCTCAATTCTGCGCAACCCCAGCCCGTGCCAGGTCGACGCTTGCCCTATCCGGCCTTCAATGCCCATATCGAACGGCACGTGGCGCACCCCCTGCAAGTGGCCGATCTGGCGCGCATCGCCGGGCTGTCGGTGGCGCGCCTGCACGCGCGGTTCGTCGCCGAGTGCGGGCAGACGCCGATGGACTACATCCGCAGCCGACGCCTGCATAAAGCCCTGAGTCTGCTGCGCGATACCGCGCTGCCCATCGGTGAAGTCGCCGAGCGGGTCGGCTATAGCTCCCAGAGCGCGTTTGCCGCCGCTATGTCCCGTGAGTTCGGCGCGTCTCCCGGCGCGTTGCGGCGCTCGCCTTAGGGCGAGTCCTGCGCTAAAACGCGCGAGCCTCACGACAGACGCCAGCCATCCCAAGCCACTAGACTGCGAGCCTGTCACTCTCGTGGTTTGAAGGAACGCAATGACTCCCCGCACAGCCCTGGGCGCCCTGCATATCGGCGCATTGATGTTTGGCCTTACCGGCGTATTCGGCAAACTGGCGGCCGCTTCGCCAGCCATCATCGTGTTTGGTCGCGCCGTGTTTGCCGTGCTCGCCCTGGCGGTGTTCGCCCGGTTCGCCAGCCGCGCTCCGTGGAAGCACCTGGAGCGGCGCGACTGGCGTCGGCTGCTGGTCAGCGGCGTGTTGCTAGCGGCGCACTGGGTGACATTTTTTCTTGCGGTCAAGGTGGCCGGTGTGGCGGTCGCGACTCTGGGGTTCACAGCGTTCCCGGCGTTTACGGTCATTCTGGAAGGGCTGATATTCCGCGAGCGTATTCGCGCCAACGAAGTACTGCTGGTGGTACTGGTCACGATCGGCCTGGTGCTGGTGACCCCCGACTTCAACCTGGCCAGTGAAGCCACCGGCGGCCTGCTCTGGGGCATCCTTTCCGGCTTGTTGTTTTCCCTGTTGTCGCTGAACAACCGCGCCGGCTCCGGGCGCATTCCGGCGGTGCAGGCGGCGCTGTGCCAGAACCTGGTAGTCGCGGCGTGCCTGTTGCCGGTGGCCGCACCGGGCCTGGCGCATGTGCGAGCGCTGGACTGGTTGTGGATCGGCCTGCTCGGCGTGTTCTGCACCGGCCTGGCCCACAGCCTGTTTGTCGCCAGCCTGGCGGTGATCAAGGCGCGTACGGCGTCGGTGGTGTTTGCCATGGAGCCGGTCTACGGCATCACCATGGCGTGGCTGCTGTTTGCCGAAACGCCGACCCTGCGCATGCTGCTGGGGGGCGCCTTGATCATCGTCGCCATCGTGATTTCCGGCCTGATGAGCAGCGCCGGCCCGGCCAAACAACCGACCGCAACGGCCTGATCTATACTCCGGGCATCCGCAACAGTCTGTCGTCGTTCAACGGATAACGGCTCCTCGACGACAGCCAGGGCATTTTCCGCAGTTGCTGCAAGCGAGTGGTCACTCCCTTAACGCTATGCAGGACTTGATCATGGAAATGCTCATTAACGTGTTGGTTCAAATCGTCAGCGGCGCTGTTGGCGGAAACATCGCCGGCATGACCAAACAAAGCCTGGGTACCGGGCTTAACACGATGTTGGGCGGTGTCGGCGGGCTGGTTCTGGGTCAGCTTGTCTCGGCATTGACCGGTACTCCAGGCGGCGAAGCGCTGGATGTGGCGGCCGTTGGCGGCAATATCCTCGGCGGCGGCGTGGGCGGTGCGGTGTTGACCTGGGTTGTCGGATTCATCAAACAGAAGTTGGACGCCAGATAGCGCTCAGTTCACCGCCCCTTGCACGGGGCGGTGACGTCATTGGGGACGGTCGTTGTGGCCCAGATCGCGCGCCGGGTCGATCTGGTCGCGCACCCGCTGCTTGAGCACCTTGGCCTCGGGGAAACCGCCGTCGGCCTTGCGCTCCCAAATCTGCACACCGTCACAGGTGATATGGAACGTGCCACCGGTAGCCGGCACCAGTGAGACCTTACCCAGGTCATCGGCAAATGTGCTCAGCAGTTCCTGGGCCAGCCACGCGGCACGCAGCAGCCACTGGCATTGGGTGCAATAGGTGATGACGACCTCGGGTTTAATCGACGACATAATTTGACAGGTTCCTGGCATAACGGACGCGGAGGATCGGGTGGCTATAATAGCGGCCTTTATCGTCCAGCTCCGAGATTCAAGATGCGCCGCCTGCTGTCCTGCCTGTTTTTGTGCCTGCTCCCCCTCCTTGCCCATGCCGTGGACGCTCCGCGCCCGAAGGTCGGCCTGGTGCTGTCTGGCGGCGCCGCCCGAGGCCTGGCGCATATCGGGGTGCTCAAGGCGCTGGAAGAGCAAGGCATCCAGATCGATGCGATCGCCGGCACCAGCATGGGCGCGGTGATTGGTGGGCTGTATGCCTCCGGCTACAAGATCGACGAGTTGGAAAAACTCGCATTGAACATCGATTGGCAACAGGCGCTCTCCGACGCACCGCCGCGCGAAGACGTGCCGTTTCGCCGCAAGCAGGATGACCGGGACTTCCTGGTCAAGCAGAAGCTCAGTTTCCGCGATGACGGCAGTCTCGGCCTGCCGCTGGGGGTGATCCAGGGCCAGAACCTGGCGCTGCTGCTGGAAAGCATGTTCGCCCACAGCAGCAACACCCGCGATTTCGACAAACTGCCGATCCCGTTCCGCGCGGTGGCCACCGATATCACCACCGGTGAAAAAGTTGTGTTCCGCAAGGGCCACTTGCCCAAGGTGATCCGCGCGAGTATGTCGATCCCAGCCGTGTTCGCCCCCGTGGAGCTGGACGGCCGGCTGCTGGTGGACGGCGGCATGACCGATAACATCCCGCTGGATGTCGCGCGGGAGATGGGCGTGGATATCGCCATCGTGGTGGACATCGGCACCCCGCTACGCTCGCGCAAGCAACTGGCCACGGTGGTGGACGTACTCAACCAGTCCATCACCCTGATGACCCGGCGCAATTCCGAAGAGCAACTCAAAGCCCTGCAACCCAGGGATGTGCTGATCCAGCCGCCGCTGGCAGCCTATGGCGTGACCGATTTCGGCCGCGCCAAGGACATGATCGACGCCGGCTACCGCGCCACCCGCGCCCTCGACGTGCGCCTGGCGCACCTGCGTCCGGCTGAGCCGATCGACCCGCAGCTGGTGGCCGCGCGCACGCCGGGCGAGCGCACCCCGGTCATCACCGCCATCACCGTGGAGAACGACTCGAAAGTCAGCGACGACGTGATCCGCTACTACATCCGCCAACCCTTGGGCGAACCGCTCAATCTGGGTCGCCTGCAAACCGACATGGGCACTTTGTATGGCCTGGACTACTTCGATCAGGTGCAATACCGCGTGATCAAGAAAGGCCAGGACAACACCCTTGTAATCAGCGCCCACGGCAAACGCAGCGGCACCGACTACCTGCGCCTGGGGCTGAACCTGTCGGATGACATGCGCGGCGACAGTGCCTTCAACCTGGGCGCCAGCTACCGCATCAACGGCATCAACCGCCTTGGCGCGGAATGGCTGACGCGCGTGCAGATCGGCGACCGCCAAGAGCTGTACAGCGAGTTCTACCAACCGATGGACGCCGGTTCGCGTTACTTCGTCGCGCCCTATATCAGCGCCCAGGCACAGAACGTCGAGCTGATCCTGGATAACGACCCCATCTCCGAATACCGCCTGGAACGTTACGGCTTCGGCCTGAATGTGGGGCGGCAGATCGGCAACAGCGGTGAGATTCGCTTCGGTGTCGGCGAAGCCTGGGGCCAGGCGGACGTACGCATCGGCGACCGCGACCTGCCGAGCGTGAGCTTCAGCGAAGGCTTCTATGAGCTGAAATACTCCTTCGACTCTCTGGACAACGTGTACTTCCCCCACTCCGGTGAAGACATCGGCCTGGCTTATCGCGAATTCGAACCGGGGTTAGGCTCGGATCAACGCTACCGTCAATGGGAGTTCAAACTCGACAAAGCCATGAGCCACGGCCCGGACACTCTGGTGCTGGGCGGACGTTACGGGCGCACCCTGGACGATTCGGACGTGGTGATTTCCAGCTTCCTGCTCGGCGGTGCCAGACAGCTGTCAGGCTTTCGCCAGGACGCGATCTCGGGGCAAAACATCAGCCTGATGCGCGCCGTGTACTACCGCCGGCTGACGCCGCGTTCGTACTTGCCGCTGGATTTCCCGCTGTACCTGGGCGCGTCTCTGGAACGTGGGCGGGCGTGGAACAACGACAATGAATTCGACAGCGGCTATATCAACGCCGCGAGTGTTTTCCTCGGGTTCGACACGCCACTGGGGCCACTGAATTTCAGTTATGGCTTCAACGATGATAACCAGAAGGCGGTGTACCTGAACCTGGGGCAGACTTTCTAGGGAGCCTGCGCGCATAGGGTCAATGCGGCAGGCTTTTAAGATGGGGTGAGCCTGCTCATCACAACAGGCTCAGCCATCTGCGCAGCTCAGGACTTTTCCAGATTCGCCAGAATATGCGCATGCACCCGCATGCACACACGCAGGTCCGCCTCGTTTACGCCGGCAAACAGCTCGTGACGCAACTCGGTGGCAATGGTTTCAATTTGATCGATCAGAGGACGGGCGCTGTCGCACAGCAGGATGCGCTTGGCGCGACGGTCTTCGAGCACCGCCTGGCGTTGCACCAGGCCCTGGCCTTCAAGGCTGTCGAGCAGCCTTGCAAGGGTCGGCCCCTCTACCCCGACGCTCTGGGCCAGCTCACGCTGAGTAGGAGCTTCTTCGAAACGGGCCAGGTGCAACAGCACCAGCCAACGCGCCTGGGACAGGCCCAGCCCCGCCAAACGGCGGTCCAGCTCGGCGCGCCAACCTCGGGACATTTGCGCCAGCTGCATGCCAAAACGGTGTTGATCGGTTAACGGCATAAAAAACTCATGTTTTAGACTGAAAATAAAATGTGGCTAATTATTAGTCAGCTAAGCATGAGCCTTGCCCTTAGGCAAGCGCCGCTCAGTACTGATCTGTGACATTGTCGTAATTGACACATTAAATTTCGAATTCTGACTGCAAAGCGGCTCGCACGCAGTACAGAACCCCCTCCGGCACACGCCCGGTAAACAACGGTGCGATCTCCGCGACAGCTGGCAATTCGCCTTCGCCGTCAAGGAAAGCGTCCTGGATCTCACCCAGCAAATCTTCCGGTAAATCCAGTGCTTGCTCCAACGACAACTGTTGCTTGCCGATGGATTCGGCGAGCAAGGTGTAGACGTTTTTTTCCGAGCATTGCAGTTGGCCGGCGATCTGGATCGGGGTCATTCCGGCGCGGGCCAGGCTGATCAATTCGTGGCGAATGTCGGCCACTTCCTTGGGCGCCTCGGCCTGACCACCGAGCACTTCGAGAAAGGCCTGGCCATAGCGCTCCAGCTTGCGCGCGCCCACGCCGCTGACGCGGGCCATTTCCGCCAGGGAGGCGGGTTGCTCGCGCAACATTTCCAGCAAGGTGGAGTCCGGAAAGATAACGTACGGCGGCACACTGTGTTCCTGTGCGAGTTTGCGCCGCAGGGCGCGCAAGGCTTCCCACTGCTCGCGCTCTTCCCCGCGCACCAGTTGGCTGGCTTGGCTGGTGCTGCTTTTGGCAGTGGTCTGCGGCTTGAGATCGCGGCGCAGTTCCAGGCTCACTTCACCCTTGAGCAGTGGCCGGCAACTGTCGTTAAGGCGCAGCCCGCCGTACCCTTCAAGGTCGATGTCCACCAGGCCGCGGGCCACCATTTGCCGGAACAACGAGCGCCACTCGCCTTCGGCGCGGGCCTTGCCGACGCCGTAAACCGAGAGTTTTTCGTGGCCAAAGCTGCGAACTTTTTCGTTGTCCTTGCCCAGCAACACATCCACCAGATGGCCCACGCCGTAACGCTGACCGGTTCGGTAGATCGCCGACAACCCCTGGCGCGCCGGTTCGGTGGCGTCCCAGGTCTGCACGCCGTCCACGCAGTTGTCGCAATGCCCGCAGGGCTCGGGCATGTCTTCGTCGAAATAAGCCAGCAGCGTCTGACGGCGGCAACGGGTCTCTTCGCACAGCGAGAGCATGGCATCGAGCTTGTGCTGTTCCAGGCGCTTGTGGCGCTCATCGCCTTCGGAGTTCTGCAGCATTTGCTTGAGCATCACCACGTCTTGCAGGCCGTAGACCATCCACGCATCCGCCGGCAGACCATCACGGCCGGCACGTCCGGTTTCCTGGTAATAAGCTTCCAACGACTTGGGCAGGTCCATGTGGGCGACAAAGCGCACGTTGGATTTGTCGATGCCCATACCAAACGCAATGGTCGCCACCATGATCAAGCCTTCCTCGTTGAGGAAACGCTTCTGATGATAGGCGCGCAGGTCGTTCGGCAGGCCGGCGTGGTAAGGCAAGGCTGGGTAACCCTGTTCACACAGAAACGCGGCCACTTCGTCGACTTTCTTGCGCGACAGGCAATAGACAATACCCGCATCGCTGCGCCGCTCGGACAGGAACGCCAACAGCTGCTTGCGCGGCTGCTCCTTGGGCACGATGCGGTAGAAAATGTTCGGCCGGTCGAAGCTCGACAGGAAGCGCTCGGCGTTCTGCAAATGCAGGCGTTCGACGATTTCTTCGCGGGTACGTTTGTCGGCCGTGGCGGTCAGCGCAATGCGCGGCACGTCGGGGAACAGTTCCGCCAGTTGGCCCAGTTGCAGGTATTCGCGCCGGAAATCGTGGCCCCATTGCGAGACGCAGTGCGCCTCATCAATCGCGAACAGGGCAATTTCCAGCCCCTGCAGGAACGCCAGCATGCGCGGCTGCACCAGCCGCTCCGGGGCGAGGTAGAGCATTTTGACTTCACCGCGTTTGATCCGCGCGGCCAGGTCGCGTTGTTGCTCGGCGCTGAGGGTGGAGTTCAGGGAAGCAGCGGCCACGCCGAGTTCCTCAAGGGTTGCCACTTGGTCGTCCATCAAAGCGATCAACGGCGATACCACCACCGCCAACCCGTTGCGCAACAGCGCCGGCACCTGGAAGCACAACGACTTGCCGCCGCCGGTAGGCATCAGTACCAGGGCATCGCCGCCACTGGCCACGCGCTCAATGATCGCACCCTGACGGCCACGAAAACTGTCGTAGCCGAAGATGTCCTTGAGGACGCGTTGAGCCTGCTCGAGCATGTAGAACTCCAAAAAAGTGCCGAAACCCTCCGTATAGGCTGGCCGAAAAAAAACGCGGCCTCGGAAAATAATCCGTAAGCGAAGTTTTCTCGGGCGGGCTCCTGGCCGGTAGGGGCATCACAAAACGCGGCAGTATACCCGAGCGTCATCCGGCAAAGGGCGCCACTGACGAATTGCAGCCCGTCTTTAAAACCGGGCAAATGTGCATGGCGGCTGGCCTGTGGGCGCAAGAACGCCTAGAATTCAGCATCGTTTATCCCCAAGGTAGTCCTTCATGTCCTTCGCTGAGCAACTAACCCGCCTGCAAGCCTTCCTCGACGCCGATGAGCTGCATGAGGAGGCGCTGGACTATGTAGCCGCCCACGGCTACCTGACCGCCCTGTCCATCTGCTCCGAGGTCGTGCCCGACCGCGAATGGATCGACGCGCTGTTCGCCGAAGAACCCCACTACGCCGACGCCGCCCAGCGCGAAGAAATCGAGTCCACCCTGGTGGCCCTGAAGGCCCATATCGGTCGCCAACTGGCATCCGACGAGGAATTCGAGCTGCCGTGCGAGCTGGACTTGGGCGATGACCCGGACGACTCCGACCTGCGCGGCTGGTGCATCGGTTTCATGGAAGGCGTGTTCCTGCGTGAAGCGGCCTGGTTCGAAACCGCCGAGGAAGAGGTCAGCGAGATGCTGCTGCCGATCATGGTCGGTTCGGGCCTGTTCGAAGAAGAGGCGGAATTTTCCGACATCGCTTCCGACGCCAACCTGATGGACGACATGATCGTACAGATCCCGGAAGCCCTGACCGCCCTGTACCTGCTGTGCAACGCCCCTGATGAAAAACCGGCGATCCTCAAGCCACGTCACCACTGAGTCGCTCGCCCGTGACACCCATGGGCAAGCGTTCGCCGCTGCTGCGCTACGCACTGCTGGCCATCGGCTGGCTGAGCGTGGCCCTGGGCGTGATCGGTATTTTCCTACCGGTCCTGCCCACTACCCCCTTCCTCTTGCTCGCCGCCGCCTGCTTCGCGCGAAGCTCCCCGCGGTTCTACCAGTGGCTGGTGGAACACCCGCGCCTGGGCCCGTGGATTCGTGACTATCTGGATGGCAATGGCATCCCGCTCAAGGGCAAGGTCTACGCCATCGGCCTGATGTGGCTGAGCATCGGTATTTCCTGCTATCTGGTGCCACTACCTTGGGCACGCGGGTTCATGCTGACCAGCGCCGTGCTGGTGACTGTCTATATCCTGCGCCAGAAAACCCTGCCGCCGCGCTGAACGCCGTGTGCGACATAAGATCCCACACGACCTTGGTCGACACTGACTAACCCCGAGCATCATGCGAGACTGTCCCACCGGGCCTGGAATGCCTGGGTGTTCTTTTGTTCGGAGTTCCCATGACGCTGTCCAGTGGGCTGATCGCCACCGTCGCCCTGGCCTATATGGCCATTATGTTTGCCATCGCTTTCTACGGCGACCGTCGCCATGCGCCACTGCCGCCGCGCATGCGTGCCTGGGTGTACAGCCTTTCGCTGGCAGTTTACTGCACCAGTTGGACCTTCTTCGGCGCTGTCGGCCAGGCTGCCGAACAGTTGTGGGCATTTATACCGATCTACCTGGGACCGGTGCTGTTGCTGGTATTGGCACCTTGGGTCCTGCAAAAAATGGTGCTGATCAGCAAGCAGGAAAACATCACTTCCATCGCCGACTTTATCGCGGCGCGGTATGGCAAATCCCAATCCCTGGCGGTGGTGGTGGCGTTGATCTGCCTGGTGGGCGTGCTGCCGTATATCGCCCTGCAGCTCAAAGGCATTGTGCTGGGGGTCAACCTGTTGATCGGCGCCGGGGCCGACACCACCGGCACGCGCGCTCAGGACACCGCGCTGATCGTGTCGCTGGTACTGGCGTTGTTCACCATCGTGTTTGGTACGCGCAACCTCGATGCCACCGAACACCATCGCGGCATGGTGTTGGCCATTGCGTTTGAGTCCCTGGTCAAGCTGTTCGCTTTTCTCGCGGTGGGTGCGTTCGTGACCTACGGCCTGTACGACGGCTTCGGCGACCTGCTCGACCAGGCGATGCTCACCCCTCGCCTGGAGGAATACTGGCAAGAGACCGTTAACTGGCCATCCATGGTGGTGCAGACCGGGGTGGCCATGATGGCGATCATCTGCCTGCCCCGGCAGTTTCATGTGACCGTGGTGGAAAATATCGAGCCTCAGGACCTGCGCCTGGCCAAGTGGGTGTTTCCGGCCTATCTGGTGCTGGCCGCGCTGTTTGTGATCCCCATTGCCCTCGGCGGCAAGATGCTGCTGCCGGCCTCGGTACTGCCGGACTCTTACGTGATCAGCCTGCCCATGGCCGAAGCCCATCCAGCGCTGGCGGTACTGGCGTTTATCGGTGGCGCGTCGGCGGCTACCGGCATGGTGATCGTGGCGAGCATCGCGTTATCCACCATGGTGTCCAACGACATGTTGCTGCCATGGCTGTTGCGCCGCTCCAGCGCCGAGCGGCCGTTCGAGGTGTTCCGCCACTGGATGCTGTCGGTGCGTCGGGTGAGCATCGTGATCATCCTGTTGCTGGCGTACGTCAGTTACCGCCTGCTGGGCTCCACGGCGAGCCTGGCGACCATCGGCCAGATCGCCTTCGCCGCCGTGACCCAATTGGCGCCGGCGATGCTCGGCGCGCTGTATTGGAAGCAGGCAAACCGGCGCGGAGTGTTTGCCGGTCTCGCTGCAGGCACGTTCCTGTGGTTCTACACCTTGGTCCTACCGGTTACCGCGAAAAGTCTGGGATGGTCGCTAAGCCTGTTCCCAGGGCTGACGTGGATGCATTCCCACCCGCTAGGGCTGTCCGTGACTTCGCTGACCCTGGGCACGGTGTTCTCCCTGGCGGGCAACTTCACGCTGTTCGTGTGGGTGTCGATGCTGTCGCGCACGCGGGTGTCCGAGCACTGGCAGGCCGGGCGCTTTATCGGCCAGGAAATCAGCCAGCGTGCCAGCGCCCGTTCGATGCTGTCGGTGCAGATCAGCGACCTGCTCAGCCTGGCCGCGCGTTTCGTGGGTGAAGAGCGCGCGCAGCAAAGCTTTATCCGTTTTGCCTATCGCCAAGGCAAAGGCTTCAACCCCAACCAGAATGCCGACAACGACTGGATCGCCCACACCGAACGCCTGCTGGCCGGTGTGCTCGGCGCTTCTTCGACGCGCGCGGTGGTAAAAGCCGCGATTGAAGGTCGGGACATGCAACTGGAGGACGTAGTACGCATCGCCGACGAAGCCTCGGAAGTGCTGCAGTTCAACCGTGCCCTGCTGCAAGGCGCCATCGAGAACATCACCCAGGGCATCAGCGTGGTGGACCAGTCTCTCAAACTGGTGGCCTGGAACCGGCGTTATCTGGAGTTGTTCAATTACCCGGAGGGGCTGATCAGCGTAGGCAGGCCGATTGCCGACATCATCCGGTACAACGCCGAGCGTGGCCTGTGCGGGCCGGGCGAAGCCGAGGTGCATGTGGCGCGGCGTCTGCACTGGATGCGCCAGGGCCGTGCGCACACGTCCGAGCGCTTGTTTCCCAATGGCCGCGTGATCGAACTGATCGGCAACCCGATGCCTGGCGGTGGCTTTGTCATGAGCTTCACTGACATCACCGCGTTCCGTGAAGCCGAACAGGCCCTGACCGAGGCCAACGAGGGCCTGGAACAACGGGTTACCGAACGCACCCATGAACTGTCGCAGCTTAACCTGGCCCTCACCGACGCCAAGAGCGTGGCCGAAACCGCCAGCCAGTCGAAAACCCGCTTTCTGGCGGCGGTCAGCCATGACTTGATGCAGCCGTTGAACGCCGCGCGCCTGTTCTCCGCCGCCCTCTCCCACCAAAGCGACGGACTCTCCGACGAGGCACGGCAATTGGTGCAGCATCTGGACAGTTCGCTGCGCTCGGCCGAAGACCTGATCAGCGATCTGCTGGATATCTCGCGCCTGGAAAACGGCAAGATCAACCCGCAACGCCAGCCGTTCGTTCTCAACGAGCTGTTCGACACCCTGGGCGCCGAATTCAAGGCGTTGGCCCAGGAGCAAGGTTTGCGGTTCCGCCTGCGCGGCAGCCGTTTACGGGTGGACAGCGACATCAAGTTGCTGAGGCGCATCCTGCAGAATTTTCTCACCAATGCCTTCCGTTATGCCGACGGCCCGGTGCTGCTCGGCGTAAGGCGTCGCGAAGGCGAACTCTGCCTGGAAGTGTGGGACCGCGGCCCCGGTATCCCGCCGGATAAGCAAAAGGTGATCTTCGAAGAGTTCAAACGCCTGGATAGCCACCAGACCCGCGCGGAAAAGGGGCTGGGCCTGGGCTTGGCGATTGCCGACGGCCTGTGCCGCGTGCTGGGTCACCGCCTGAGCGTGCGCTCATGGCCCGGCAAGGGCAGCGTGTTCAGCGTGAGTGTGCCGCTGGCGCGCAACCAGGCCAGCCCGCTACACAAGCCAGCGCAGGAAAACGGCTTGCCCCTCAGCGGCGCGCAGGTGCTGTGCGTGGATAACGAAGAGAGCATCCTGATCGGCATGCGCAGCCTATTGACCCGTTGGGGTTGCGAAGTGTGGACGGCCAGGGATCAGGCTGAATGCGCGGCGCTGCTGGCCGAGGGGGTACGCCCACAACTGGCGCTGGTGGATTACCACCTGGACCATGGCGAAACCGGCACGGAATTGATGGGCTGGCTGCGCACGCAGTTGGCCGAACCGATTCCCGGCGTAGTCATCAGCGCCGACGGGCGCCCGGAGAGCGTGGCCGAAGTGCATGCGGCGGGCTTGGACTATTTGGCCAAACCCGTCAAACCGGCGGCGTTGCGGGCGCTGTTGAGTCGGCATCTGCCGTTGTAGGGCAAGTTTGTGCGGGGTGATTATTCAGGCAGATGCGCCACGCCGTCCGCATCGGTCATCGCCCGCTCCAACAGATCCGCGGGCAGGCTTTTGCTGGCGCGCGCCCCGAGCAATCTGAGCTGCTCGGTGCGGCTGACCAGGTTGCCGCGTCCATCTGTCAGCTTGTTTCGCGCGGCGCTGTAAGCTTTATCCAATTGCTGTAGACGGTTGCCCACTTCATCCAGGTCTTGGATAAACAGCACGAACTTGTCGTACAGCCAGCCGGCACGTTCGGCGATCTCACGGGCGTTCTGGCTTTGGCGCTCCTGCTTCCACAGGCTGTCGATCACCCGCAGCGTGGCCAATAACGTGGTGGGGCTGACGATGACGATATGCCGGTCGAACGCCTCCTGAAACAGGTTCGGCTCAGCCTGCAGCGCGGCGGAAAAAGCCGCTTCGATCGGAACGAACAACAACACGAAATCCAGACTGTGCAGACCTTCCAGACGTTTGTAGTCCTTGCTGGCCAAGCCTTTGACGTGATTGCGCAGGGACAGTACATGCTGTTTCAACGCCGCCTGGCCGATCACCTGATCTTCGGCCGCGACGAACTGCTGGTACGCCGTCAGGCTGACCTTGGAATCCACCACCACTTGCTTGTCACCGGGCAGCATGATCAGCACATCCGGCTGGAAGCGTTCGCCGTCCGGGCCTTTGAGGCTGACCTGGGTCTGGTACTCGCGGCCTTTCTCCAGGCCTGCGTGCTCCAGCACCCGCTCAAGAATCAGTTCGCCCCAGTTGCCCTGGGTTTTCTGACCCTTCAGCGCACGGGTCAGGTTGGTGGCTTCGTCCGATAGACGTAGGTTCAGTTGCTGCAGGCGTTCAAGCTCCTTGGCCAAAGAGAAACGCTCGCGCGCTTCGTTCTGATAGCTTTCTTCCACACGTTTTTCGAAGGACTGAATGCGCTCTTTCAGCGGATCGAGCAACTGGCCCAGGCGTTCCTGGCTGGTCTCGGCGAAACGCTGCTCACGCTCATCGAAGATCTTGCCGGCCAACTCGGCGAACTGCGCACGCAACTCATCGCGCGAGCCTTGCAGATCGGCCAAGCGTTGCTGATGGCTGTCCTGTTGCTCGCGCAGTTCAGCGCTCAGCGCGGCCGCCAACGCATCGAGACGACGCAATTCGGCCTCCTTGGCGCTGCGGTCGAGGTTCCAGGCGTGGGCGGCATCGCGGGCATTGTCGCGGTCGATCTGCAACAGTTCGACTTCGCGGCGCAGCGCCGCCAGATCGGCCTGCTTGGCGGTGTTGGCCTGGCTCAGGTCGCTGATTTCATCGCGACTGGCATCCAGTTGCGCGGCGAGACCTTCCTGGGCCAACTGCGCGTTGGCCAAGCGTTCTTCGAGCACTTCCCAGCCGGCCATACGCGCGCTCAGTCGCCGCTGAAGCTGCCAGCACACTGCCAACAGCGGCACTGCGGCGCCTGCAAGGCCCAGGGCAATACTGGTCCAGTCAAAAGCCATCGCCATGTCTGCCATCACCGAAAAAGAGCAAGGTTAACCAAGCACAGGGGCAGAGGACAGCTCAGTCTTCGACCTGGCGCAATTCGCGCTGGGCCCGCACGTCGCCGGCACGGGCCGCCTGGCGCAGCAGATCATGGCCGATGCGACGGTCGCGGGCACTGCCGCACTCGCGGCACATCAACTGACCCAGACGGCTCTGAGCAGCGACTACACCTTCCCGGGCAGGCTGCTTGAGCAAGCGCCCGGCGAAATGTTTGACATTGGCGCTATGCCCCAGGCGTGGGCTGTCGAGCAGCCACAGCGCGACTTTCAAGGAAAAACGCTTGGGTGCGGTAACAGTTTGGAGGGTATCGGTAACGGCAGGTGATACTGAGCGAAACTTCATAAAGCACTGTGGGACAGAACGGAAGGCGCGCCACTCTACTCTTTTTTTCGCACAGGTAAAGCTGAAAAAACCGTGCACGCCCGTGCTAGAGCAAGCGCTTGGGACAATCCACAGAAGCTGTGGATAACTCAGTGGACAACCCGCCCTCAACTGGCGCAAAGCCCCATGGAACGGGGCTCGCAGTCAAACTGACGATTTTTTCACCAATAAAAAAAAGCCAGATTTTTCATTGACTTAAATTTCCAATGCAGGCAAATGGCGGGCTTTTCCAGAAGTTGACGGCTTGGTTACATACGCTGCAACTAATGTGCACAAGTACCATGCGCCGGTTATATCGCCGCGATTTTTTAAGCGACACGCGTCAGAATTGTTACCGCCCTATCCCATTAAGGACTTTTCAAATCCTCCCAGGCTGTCCACACTGCCGGACCTGCAATGCAAGGCTGGGTGGGTCGATGAAGGGAATGCTGTTGTTCGCCGTGTTGTTACTGGCCATCTGCGCCATCTCCTTAGGAATCAATGCCGCGTTACCTTCTCCAGACGGAGCCTTGTTTGCCATCGCAATTCTGCTGTCTGCCACGTTCACTGCGGTTAGTTTGTGCATTGAGCTGGGAGAAGGACGCATCAACGACATGAGCGGCCTGATTACAGTGGTAGAAACCGGTCAATCCTTGCGTCTGACCCTGGCCGCCTACGCGTTGGGCTGCTCATTGGCGGCGGCCGCGACGGTGCTGGTCTATCGCGGCCTGCTCACAGGCTGACTGGTTTTTTGGCGAACACACTTCCCTTACCTGTTTCAATCCGTTACTATCCGCGGCGTTAGTACCAAGCTGAAAGTCAATTCTGGTCGAACAAATCCCCTGAACAACACGGGATCGACCACCTCGATGGTTTCCAGGTATCACTTGCGTCGACACTGCCTTTGAACAAGCAAAGGGTGCCGCGAAGTTTCAATACTCTGACCGAACCAACCTGCAAATTGATCAGGATCTTCACCCCGGGCCCAGAACCTTTGCCCTTGTCGTGTTGCCTGCCCTCCTAAGTACCTACCTGCCAGCCCAAGCGCGCCTTATTGAACAGCGCTTCAAACTGGCTGCTTTGTTCCAGTCGGGTTCTTCGTTTGATCAATGGTGATCAACGTCACTGGAACGTTTTAACGTTGCACGGTTCTTAACCGTGTCATTTGTAGGAACACCAATAATATGTCCACTCAAATCCATACTCAGGATGCCATTCGCACCCTTACCAACGCTTTTGCTCCAATGAACTGCCTGATCATGGCCGCTCGCAAAGGCTGCTTCAGCTTCACCCTGGTCAACGAGCATGGCATCGCCCGTCATAGCGAACGCCTGTACCCCGATCAATACTCCAGCGCAGAACCGCTGCAGGCCGTGATCGAGCGTACCCGCCAGGCACTGGTTGCCTGATCGACCCGAGTCGCTGAAACACAAAAAACCCTGTTTAACCCACAGGGTTTTTTATTGCCCGAAATAACTGTTTTACCGATTTCGGTTAAGTTCAAATAGATATAAACGATATAACTAAATGAATAAGATGTTTTAAAAACAGGCCTTTACATCACAAATATGACACTACACTTCAACTCAAGCGGCATGATCCGCTTCCGGCGAGCCTGAGATCCGATCCACCGCTGCCAAGCCCTTACTGTCTCAGGCCTCGCCTATCCCTTTTATGGATTGAGACGTTTATGGGTATCGCTGCCAGCGAATTGTGTCGATATGTGATCCGGCCGACCTTGATGTACCTCGGCCGTCACGACCCGAACGCGGAATCCCTGCTGCTGGGTATCGCCGCCAGCCAATCCGAATTGGGCTCGGCGCTGCATGATCGGCGTGGTCACGGCCTGTACAGCATTACCGAGCCGTGCCATCGCGCGTTGTGGGACACCTATTTGGCGCTGGACCCGGACCGGGCCAGCCTGGTGCGCGGCTTGGCCAGCCAGCACGCGTTTCTCAGCGCTCCTCAGCTTGAACTCACCGTCAACCTGCGTTACGCCACCGCCATCGCTTGGCTTTTGGTGGAACAACATGCCACCGCCCTGCCACCGCCCGGCGATGTTTTAGGCATGGCGCGTATCTGGAAAGAAATTTTTCACCCTCAAGGGAGACTGCGAGATTTCACCCAAGCCTGGCAAACCTGTGTTTCGCCCAAGAAACACATGGCCTGTTGACCGGGCAATTTGCAAGATTCGGCAAAAAACGCGAATTTTGGTCGGATTGTCCTACAAAACAGCTCTATCTCCAGTATTACAGCCTGTAGCGCGTTGTGTATTTTATTGATACTTTCCGCAGCGGTGATCACCACGGAGTTCTAATAATGAAAAAAGTAATGCTCAAGACCACACTTAGCCTCGCCGTTGCCATGGCCTCCTCCCAACTGTTCGCAAGTGGTTTCGCACTCAACGAACAGAGTGTCAGTGGGATGGGTACGGGTTTCGCAGGTCGTTCATCCACTGCCGATGATGCAAGCACTGTTTACGGTAACCCAGCCGGTATGGCTCGCCTGAATGGCCAGCAAATCACTGGCGGCGTAGCAGCCATTGATGCCTCCACCGATATCAGCGACGTCAGCGGCCGCTCCCGCGGCAGCAACAAAGGCGATATGGTGCCTTTCACTGCCGTGCCTTTCGGTTTCTACACCAACAAACTCAACGATCAGTGGGCTGTCGGTTTTGGCGTGTACGCACCGTTT
The DNA here is from genome assembly GCF_019641515.1 of Pseudomonas sp. S5F11. Classification (NCBI taxonomy): domain Bacteria; kingdom Pseudomonadati; phylum Pseudomonadota; class Gammaproteobacteria; order Pseudomonadales; family Pseudomonadaceae; genus Pseudomonas; species Pseudomonas sp. S5F11. The sequence goes on along the minus strand of NZ_JAIFJZ010000001.1, from coordinate 5,416,418 downwards.
GGCCTGGTGACCGACTACGAAAAAGGCTTCCAGGGCCGCAGCTTCGGCAGCAACAGCGAAGTGAAAGTCATCACTTTCCAACCGACTGTCAGCTACGCCTTCAATGATCGCGTTTCGGTCGGTTTCGGCCCGACCATCAACCGCATCGCCGGTACCCTGGAATCGGACCTGTCGTTCAACCCAGCGGCGCCAGACACCAACATCAAGATCAAAGGTGATGACACCGCGCTGGGCTTCAACGTCGGCGTACTGGTACAAGCCACCGATACCACTCGCGTGGGCCTGACCTACCACTCCAAAGTCAGCTATAAGCTGGACGGCCACACTGAGGTGAGCGCACCCGCCGCTACTTCGGGCCTGTTGCGTAGCAACCGCTACGACGCGTCGCTGAAGATCGATACCCCTGAGTCCTACGACCTGTCGGTGACTCAAGACCTGACCGACGCCTGGAAACTATATGCCGGTGCCACCTGGACCCGCTGGAGCCGCCTGAAAGACATCACAGTCAAGAACGAAGGCGTCGTGGGTGGCGCAACGGGCGGCGCGCTGGCCCCCGCTCTGGTCGGCACCATCAAGGAAGAACAGAACTGGCACGATACCTGGGCCTACGCCCTGGGCACGTCGTATCAGTTGACCAAGCAGGTGGTACTGCGTACCGGCCTGACGTTCGACCAGTCGCCTACCAACAACACTGACCGTTCGCCGCGTATTCCTACCGGTGACCGCACCATCTTCAGCCTGGGCCTGGGTTACGAGGTCATGCCAAACATGACCATCGACGTGGCCTACTCCTACCTGAAGGAAGAAGACGTCAAGATTGCGCGCTCCAACCAATTGGCCAGCTACAACGCCAAGTACGAAAACAGCGCCAATGGTTTCGGCCTGGGCATGACCTATCGCTTCTGATTTCACCGAGGCGTAAAAAAGCCCCGCTCTCCTGCAAAGGAGGCGGGGCTTTTCAATGGGTGGTTGATCAGGGTTTGGAGGCCAGCGCCTGCTCCACCGCCTCGATCAGATCCGGACTGTCAGGCTTGGTCAGGCTGGAAAAATCGGCGATGACTTTGCCCTGGCGGTCGATCACGTATTTGTAGAAATTCCACTTCGGCGCATTGCTCTGCTGCGCCAGCACTTTGAACAAATGCACCGCGTCCGGGCCTTTAACCTTCTGCGGCTCGGTCATGGTGAAGGTCACGCCGTAGTTGACGTAGCAGACCTTGGCCGTCTCTTCGCCGGTCTTGGCTTCCTGCTTGAAATCATCGGAGGGCACGCCGATCACTTCCAAGCCCTGGTCCTTGTAGCGTTGGTACAGTGCCTCAAGACCTTTGAACTGCGGGGCGAAACCACAGAAGCTCGCGGTATTGACGATCACCAGCGGCTTGCCGGCAAAGCGCTGGCACAGATCGATGGACTCCTTGGCGCGCAACTTCGGCAATTGCCCCTCCAGCAAGGGTGGGCAGTCGGCGGCCATCGCCACACCGCCAAAGGCCGCCATCAGCACGGGTACTGCAAGCCAGCGCATCTGCATGGGGAAATATCCTTTTAAGAATTCAGGGATCGAACTTAACAGATCGACATGCCCAGTTGCATCAACGCCAGACCGCCGCGCTGCCAGCCCCACCAGGCCAGCGCCAGCAACAGCGCCATGACTGCTGCGCCGCCGAGCCAATACCAGGTCGAACTCATGCCACCTCCATTTGCGCCTGCAAACGCGCCACCGGCCGCTCGCGCACCGGCCAATTCAGGGCCGCGGCGAGCAGGCTCAACAGAATTGCCACCTGCCAGATCAAATCGTAGTTGCCGGTTCGATCATAGACCACCCCGCCCAACCACCCACCGAGGAATGAACCGAGTTGGTGGAACAGAAACACGATGCCACCGAGCATGGACAGGTTGCGTACACCAAACAGCGTCGCGACGGTGCCGTTGGTCAGCGGCACGGTGGACAGCCACAAGAAACCCATGGCCATGCCGAACAGGTAGGCCGACATCTCTGTGACCGGCGCCCACAGAAACAGCACGATCACCACCGCCCGCAGCAGGTACAAAGCCGTCAGCAGGCGCGGCTTGGACATGCGCCCGCCGAGCCAACCAGCGGTATAGGTGCCGAAAATATTGAACAGACCAATCAGCGCCAGCACCGTGGTGCCGACGGTTGCCGGCAGATGCTGGTCCACCAGATAGGCCGGCAGGTGCACACCGATAAACACCACTTGGAAACCGCACACAAAAAACCCAAAGGCCAGCAACCAGAACCCGGAGTGAGCGCAGGCTTCCTTGAGCGCTTCACCCAGGGTCTGCTGACCGGCCATGACCGGCAGCGGCCGATCCTTGAGCATGCTGACCAGCGGCAGAATCAACGCCACCATCAAGCCCAGCGCCAACAATGCGGCGGACCAGCCCAGCCAACCGATCAGGCCTAAGGTGCCCGGAACCATGGCGAACTGGCCGAACGACCCGGCCGCGCTGGCGATGCCCATGGCCATGCTGCGTTTTTCCGGAGCCACGGCGCGGCCCACCACCCCCAGGATCACCGAGAACGAAGTGCCCGACAGGCCGATCCCGATCAGCAAGCCCGCGCTTAGCGACAGCGACCACGCTGAATCGGACATGCCCATCAGCACCAGGCCCGCCGCGTATAAAACACCGCCAACAAACACCGCTTTGGTGGCGCCGAAGCGGTCCGCCAACGCGCCGGTGAACGGCTGCGCCAGGCCCCAGATCAGGTTCTGCAAGGCGATGGCAAAGGCGAAGGTTTCACGGCCCCAGCCGAATTCGGTACTCATCGGCGCGAGAAACAGGCCGAACCCGTGCCGCACGCCCAACGATAACGCCAGGATCAGCGCACTCCCCAAAAGAACCCAGCCACTGGTGCGCCACATCGAGGTCATTTCTTATTCTCCGCTCGCGGGTATATACCCGCTTATCATCGAACAAACCCGCGTTCAGGCGAGTTCATCCAGCAAGGCCAACAGGGTTTCGCGTTTTTGCGCGCCCAATTTATCGATCAGTTTCTGCTGTGCCGCTTCCCAGGCCGGCAACGCGGCAGCCAGGCGTGCTTCACCGGCCGCGGTGAGCTGCACCAGGCGATTGCGCAAATCATCGCCTTCCACCAGTTGCACCAGCCCTTCACCTTCCAGCACCCGCAGGTTGCGGCCCAGGGTACTGCGATCCAGCCCCATCGCATCAGCCAGGCTGGAGATACTCGGTTGATCCAGGCGTTGCAGGTTGCTCAACAAAGAATACTGGGCAACGTTGATCCCGAAGCCGTCGAGGGCGCCGTCGTAATGCCTGCTGACGCCACGGGCGGCACGTCGCAGGTTGGTGCATAAACATTGGGAGGCAAGCATGGAACGTGTATATACCCGCGATTGAGCAAATGCAAGAAAGTGTTACAGCGCCAAGCCGACCAATACCACGACTTCCAGCAGCTCCAGCAGCGCACCGGCAGTGTCGCCGGTAGTGCCACCGAGGCGATTGATCATCAATTGGCGCAGGCCTACAAAGGCGATAGCCGCCAGCAGCACTGCCACCCCGCCGCTGAACCCACCGATCAGCAGGCACGCCAGACCGCTGAGGATCAGCACCTGCTGCCCCACAGCCCTTGGTAAATGCTCCGACAGTGCCTGACCCAAGCCGCCGGCACGCACATAACGCGTACTCAGGAACAACGCGAGCATCGACGCGCGGCCAATCAACGGCGCGAGGATCAATGCCGCAGTGTTGTGCTGTTCGATCAAGGCGACCAACGCGCTGAACTTGAGCAGCAACACCAGGCCCAACGTCACCACGGCAATCGGCCCGCTGCGCGGATCTTTCATGATAGTGAGGGTGCGCTCGCGATCACCGAAGCCACCCAGCCAGGCGTCAGCGCTGTCCGCCAGACCGTCCAGGTGCAAGCCGCCGCTGAGCAAGACCCAGGCAGTCAGCAGCAGCACCGCGTGCAGCAGCAATGGCGCGCCCGTCAATGCGATACTCAGCCCCCACAACAGCACACCGAACACCCCACCGACCACCGGGTAAAACAGCAACGAGCGTCCCATTTCCTGCGGCTGCGGCATGCCTGGCAGGCGAATCGGCAGGCTGCTCAGAAATTGCAAGGCGATCCAGAACGGCAACATCGTCAGCTTCCTTCCCACAACGCGCCATCGGCGGCGACACGCAGGCTGAACAACCCACCGTGGCCGACTTCGACATTCAATAAGTGCTCACGAGGCAGCCCCCTCGCGCGGGCCAGCAACAGACGCATCACCCCGCCATGACTGATCAACAGGACACGCTCACCGGCATACGCCTGATGCAAACGTGCGACAGCACCCAGAACCCGCTGGGAAAAATCTTCAACCGGCTCGCCCTCGGGCGGCGTGAACCGGTAGGGATCGGCCCAGAAGCGCCCCAACCCCTCGGCATCGGTTTGCATCAGCGCCGCTGCGCTCTGCCCTTCCCACGCGCCGAAGTGCAATTCCTGCAAATCTTTTTCCAGACTCACCGGCACGTTGAGCTGGGCGCCCAGTTCATCGGCAAACCGCGCGCAGCGTTGCAGGGGCGAACTGATCAGCCGGTCCCACGGGCCTTGTTGCGCCACGGCGGCGCGCATCTGCGCCCAACCGTTGGCGGTAAGCGCGTCGTCCAGGCTGCCGCGCAGGCCGCCGCCCAGCTCGGTTTCACCGTGGCGCAGCAGGTCCAGGTGCAAGGTCATGCCGGGCGATCCGCCACGGCAGCTTCGGCGAAGGTCGCCATCTGCCCGTGCAGCGCACAGGCCAAGCGCAGCAACGGCACCGCCAGCGCCGCGCCGCTGCCTTCGCCCAGGCGCAGGCCCATGTCCAGCAACGGTTGCGCATCCAGGTGTTGCAGCACATGACGGTGGCCCGGCTCGGCGCCGCGATGGCCAAACAGCAGCCACGGGCGACAGGCCGCATTCAAACGCGTGGCCACCAGTGCGGCGACGCTGCAGATAAACCCGTCCACCAGCACCACGATGCCGGCCTGGGCGCAGGCGAGGTAGGCGCCCACCAACGCGGCGATTTCAAAGCCGCCCAGGTTGAACAGCGTCTGCAACACATCGCCGCGCTGGGCAGCATGCCGTGCCAATGCACGCTCAATCACTGCCACCTTGTGACTAACACCCTGGGCATTCAAGCCGGTGCCCGGACCGGTGAGGTCGCTGACTCGGCAATCGAGCAAGGCACAGGCCAGCGCGCTCGCCGCCGTGGTGTTGCCGATGCCCATTTCGCCGCCGATAAACAGCTGCGTGCCATGTTCCAATGCGCGCTGTGCGCTGTCACGTCCGGCCTGCAACGCCAACCGCCCCTGAGCGACGCTCATCGCCGGGCTGTCGACGAAATTGGCCGTACCCGCGCCGATATTCAGGTGACGCACACCCGGCAGGTCCAGGGACGGTGTCACCGTGCCCAGGTCGACCACTTCCAGACACGCCTCCAATTGCCGCGCCAGCACGCTGATGGCGGCCCCGCCACTGACAAAGTTGTGCAGCATCTGCCCGGTCACCGCCTGGGGAAACGCCGACACCCCTTCGGCCACCACGCCGTGATCGCCGGCAAAGATCGCGATCCACAGCTGATCCACCGCAGGCTTGACCCGCCCCTGCAAGCCGGCCAGTTGCACCGCCAACGCTTCCAGCTGGCCGAGGGAGCCAGCGGGTTTGGTCAATTGCTGCTGGCGTGCCAAGGCGTTTTCGTACGCCTCGATATCGACAGGCTTACAGGGGTTGAGCCACCAGGTGTCAGTCATAACGCAGTACCTTTCAATGTCAGGGGCAGTCCGGCGACCGTCAGCACCACGCGCTGACACCGCTCGGCCAAGGCTTGATGCAGCCAACCGGCTTCATCCACATAGCGGCGAGTCAATTCGCCCAGCGGCACGACACCCAGACCGGTCTCGTTGCTGACAAAAATAATCTCCCCCGGCAGCGTGGCCAGGGTCTCCAGCAAGTGGTCGCGCTCCAGCGCCAGGCGCTGCGGATCTTCGAGCATCAGCAGGTTGGTCAGCCACAGGGTCAGACAATCCACCAGCAGGCAGCGGTCGGCGGCGGCGTGTTCACGCAGCACCCGCGCCAGCTCGATCGGTTCTTCGATCAAACCCCAGTGCGCCGGACGACGCTGGCGATGCAAGGCCACCCGTGCGTTCATCTCGCCGTCCTGGGGTTGGCTGGTGGCGACATAAATGACCGGCAACGCCGTGTCGACCGCAAGTGTTTCCGCCAGTCGACTCTTGCCGGAGCGGGCGCCGCCGAGGATCAGTTGGTGCATGGGGCCACTCCACACAGGCTGCGCAATAAATCGGTATCCAAATGCTGCTCCACCAGATCCGCCAAACGCTCGATATCGCGCTCGCGCAGGGCGTGATAATCCACCTCCTGCACATTCGCCAGCCCCGCCCAGCGCAGCAGCGCGCTACATGCGGCCGGCGTTTCGAACAGGCCGTGCAGGTAGGTGCCGAGGATCTGCCCGTCGGCACTGCGCGCGCCGTCATGGCGGCCGTCGTCCAGGCGCACGGCTGGGCTCGCCAGAGCCCGGCCGGACGTTACCCCCGCATGGATTTCATAACCGCTGACCTCGACGTCTTCCAGCAGCAAACGGCCGCGCACATTGCGCAATTGCTTCTCTTCTTCCAGGGTCGTGCTGAAGGCCAGCAGCCCCAGGCCATCGCTGGAACCGGAAGGTCCTTCCAGACCCAGGGGGTCGTGCACCTGCTCACCGAGCATCTGCAGGCCGCCGCAAATACCCAGCACCTTGCCGCCGTAGCGCAAGTGCCGCGCCACGGCACTGTCCCAGCCATTGCCGCGCAGGTAGGCGAGGTCGCTGCGCACGCTTTTAGAGCCCGGCAGGATAATCAGGTCGGCGGCCGGGATCGCTTGGCCCGGGCCGATAAATTGCAAGTCCACCTGGGGGTGCAGGCGCAACGGGTCGAAATCCGTATGGTTGCTGATGCGCGGCAGCACCGGCACCACCACCTTGAGGACCTGGGCGGCTTTGTCGATCTGGCGCCGGTCGATGCCGTCCTCGGCCTCCAGGTGCAAATCCATCACATAGGGCAGAACCCCCACCACCGGCTTGCCTGTGCGCGCCTCCAGCCAATCCAGGCCTGGCTGCAACAGCGCAATATCGCCGCGAAAGCGGTTGATGATGAAGCCCTTGACCCGCGCCTGCTCGCTGGGCGAGAGCAATTCCAGAGTGCCCACCAAGTGAGCGAACACACCGCCGCGATTGATATCGGCGATCAGCAACACTGGGCAGTCCACCGCTTCGGCGAAGCCCATGTTGGCGATGTCGTTGGCGCGCAAGTTGATCTCCGCCGGGGAGCCCGCCCCTTCGACCATGACCACTGGGTAGGCCGCGCTCAGTCGCGCATGGGAGGCCAGCACGGCCTGCATGGCGATGGCTTTGTAATCGTGATAGGCCACGGCGTTCATGCTGGTCACGGCGCGGCCATGGATGATCACCTGGGAGCCGGTGTCACTGTTGGGTTTGAGCAGCACCGGGTTCATGTCGGTGTGGGGCGCCAGCCGCGCGGCCTGGGCCTGCACGGCCTGGGCGCGGCCGATCTCGCCGCCTTCGGCGGTCACGGCGCTGTTGAGCGCCATGTTCTGCGGTTTGAACGGTGCAACGGCAACGCCCTGACGAATCAGCCAACGGCACAGCGCGGTTACCAGAGTACTTTTGCCGGCGTCGGAGGTGGTGCCTTGCACCATCAGCGTACTCATGTGGCGTCCTTATAGGCGACCAGGGCTTCGTCGAGGCGCAGCCAATCGGCCTCGGTGTCCGGCAGGCCGAAGCGCAGGCTGCTGTTGTGGACGAACAAGCGCAGCAGGATGCCGCGCTGGGCCATGAACTCATGCATGCGTTCGGCATGCGGCGTGATCAGCCATTGGAACAGCGCGCAGCCGCCTTGCGGCTGGAACCCCCGCTGTTCAAGCAACGCATACAAACGCGCACCGGCCTCCAGGCAACGCGCACGCTGGCGTGCCTGCCCTTCGGCATCGCGCAGGCAGACTTGGCCCAACACCCGCGTCGGCCCGCTGACTGCCCATGGCCCGACCTGATCGGCGAGCAGCTTGAGCAACTTACGGTCGGCCAGGACAAAGCCCAAGCGCACTCCAGCCAGGCCGAAAAACTTGCCGAACGAACGCAATACGATCAAGCCGACGAGATGGGCCTGACCCGCCAGGCTCAAATGCGGCGTGACATCCATAAAGGCTTCGTCCACCACCAGCCAGCCGCCCCGCTGGGCCAGGCGCGCGTGCCAGTCCAATAAGCGTTGGGGGCTCAAGCTCAGACCGGTCGGGTTGTTGGGGTTGACCACCACCAGCACGTCGAGGCCGTCGAGGTAAAAGTCCACTTCCTGCTCCTGGACCTCGCGCACCACGTAACCGGCGCGGCGCCAGGCTTCGGCATGTTCGGCGTAGCACGGCGACACCACGCCGACCTTGCCGGCGCGGCGCAGGCGCGGCAGCAACTGGATCGCGGCCTGGGAGCCGGGCACCGGCAACAAGTGGGGCGCGCCGTAATACTCGCTGGCGGCCTGCTCCAGGCCGTCGTCGGTTTCCGGCAGGCGTGCCCAGGCCCGCAGCGGGATTTCGGGGATCGGCCAAGGCCAGGGCGCGAGGCCGCTGGACAGGTCCAGCCAATTGGCTTCGGCGATCCCATATTGAATGGATGCCTTACGCAGTCGCCCGCCATGTTCAAGCATAGAATTGCGCCCCCGCGCACAGGATCAGCAGCCACAACCATACGCCGCGCTGCACCAGTTGCCAGCCCCGCTCGATGGCATCCGCATCCGCCGCCGGGCCTTCGCCCAGTGGCGGACGTTGGTGCAGTTCACCGTGATAGATCGCTGCACCGCCCAACTCAACGCCCAAGGCGCCGGCACCGGACGCCATGACCGGGCCGGCGTTGGGGCTGTCCCAAGTCGGGCCCTGGGTGCGCCAGCATTTGAGGGCCAGGCCGGTTTTGCCGAGTACGGCGTAGGTCAACGCCACCAGACGCGCGGGAATGTAGTTGAGTACATCGTCGATTTTTGCCGCCGCCCAGCCGAACCGTTCGAAGCGTTCGTTGCGATAACCCCACATGGCGTCCAGGGTATTGCTGAGGCGGTACAGCACCACACCGGGCACACCGGCGATCACAAACCAGAACAGCGCGGCAAACACCGCGTCGCTGCCGTTTTCCAGGACCGACTCGGTGGCGGCGCGGGCGACTTCGGTGCGGTCCAATTCGCTGGTCTGGCGGCTTACCAGATAACTCACGCGTTTGCGCGCCTCATCAAGGTCATCCCCGCGCAACGCCTGGGCCACCGGCAACACATGCTCGCCGAGGCTGCGCATACCGAGGGCGCAGTACAGCGCGAGAATCTCCAGCACCCAACCGATATAGGGCGCCCACGATAAAGCGGTGGCCAGCAGCGTCAGCGGCACCACCGCGATAAACCAGGCGGTGACGCCATGGCTGCGCCAGCCGCGCCCGCCGCTGTTGAAACGCTGCTCGATGCGCCCGGCGAAATTGCCGAACGCCACCAGCGGATGCCAACGCTTGGGCTCGCCCAGCAGCGCATCCAGCGCCACGGCGGCGACACACAGCAAGGCCACACTCATCGACTCACTCCCCACACATTTTCATACAGCATGTCACTCAGCGGCCGAGGTTCGGCCCAGCCTTCGAGTTGCAACATCGGTGCCGGGTAAAACTCGGCCACCGGGCCCAGGCATAACACCGCCAGCGGCTTGGCACCGGCAGGCAGCCCCAACAAATCGGCCAGGGCCTGGGGTTCGAACAACGAGACCCAGCCCATGCCCAGCCCCTCGACGCGGGCGGCCAGCCACAGGTTCTGGATCGCACAGGACAGCGACGCCATGTCCATCTCCGGCAACGTACGGCGCCCGAAAATATGCCGCTCGCGATCGTCCATCAGCGCCGCCACCAGGACTTCGGCGCAGTCGTTAATACCTTCGACCTTAAGTTTCATAAACTCGTCAGAGCGCTCGCCCAGCGCCTCAGCGGTGCGCACTCGCTCCTCTTCCACCAGTTGTTGAATCTGCCCACGCAATACGCGGTCGCTGATGCGGATAAAGCGCCACGGCTGCATCAGGCCGACACTCGGCGCCTGATGCGCAGCCTGGAGCAGGCGCTGCAACACCTCGCAAGCGACGCTGCCGCCGCTGAAGTGGCGCATATCGCGGCGTTCGGCGATGGCGCGGTAGACGGCGTCGCGGTCGGCCTGGGGGAAAGCGTTGTCGGTCATGGCCCTATCGGGGGCAAGCCCCCTCCCACAGTGGAGGGGGTTTCAGCTCGGTCCGGGGCGAACAAAGCGGCGACCGCCGTCGGATTCGACGGGAAATAAAAGTGTACGTAGGAGGCGGTCATCCGCCCCTGTCGGAAGACTGCCTCGGCACCGCGCCCACCGTTAGGGCTCTGGCCGCGGGCAATCGGCTGCCACTCGGTACTGGTCAGGGAATGATGGTAGGTATGGCCACGCAGTACGCCTTCGGGCAATTCGACGCTTTGCAGGGCCAGGGCGGCGAGTTTCTTCTGCATCACCGCATCGCCCTGCAACAGGCCCACCAGTTCGGCACGGTTGCCGTCGACATCGGTGAGCGAGTCCAGCAGGTAGAGCATGCCGCCGCACTCGGCGAGCATCGGTTTGCCGGCCGCGTGATGGGCGCGGATGGCGGCCAGCATCGTAGTGTTTTGCGCCAGGGCCTGGTGATGCAGCTCCGGATAGCCGCCGGGCAAGTAGAGGCTGTCGACGTCGGGCAGTTCGCGGTCGTGGATCGGTGAGAAGAAGTGCAACTCGGCGCCCATAGCCCGTAGGAGGTCGAGGCTGGCGCCGTAGGTAAACGCGAAGGCTTCGTCGCGGGCCACCGCGATGCGCACACCGGCCAGCAGCGGTTCGGCTTCGACGATCCTCGGCGCGGCGAAAGTGACCGGCGGCGGCACCGCCACTTCGCAACTACTGCCCAAGGCTTGGGCGGCGGCGTCCAGGCGCAGGTCGAGGTCATTCAGCTCACTGGCCTGCACCAGGCCCAGGTGGCGGCTGGGCAACTCGATCCCGGTTTCGCGGGACAGCGCGCCATACCAGCGCAGGCCCTCGGTGAGGCTGCCTTCGAGCAGTTGCGCATGACGCAGCGTACCGACGCGGTTGGCCAGCACCCCGGCGAACGGCAGGTCCGGCTGGTAACGCGCCAGGCCCAAGGCCAGGGCACCGAAGGTTTGGGCCATGGCGGTGCCGTCGATAACGCCCAGCACCGGCACGCCGAAATGCCGCGCCAGGTCGGCGCTGGAAGGCGTGCCGTCGAACAGGCCCATTACGCCTTCGATCAGAATAAGATCGGCCTCGCCGGCGGCCTCCCACAATAGACGGCGACTTTCCTGCTCGCCCACCATCCACATGTCCAGTTGATACACCGGCGCACCGCTGGCGCGCTCGTGGATCATCGGGTCCAGAAAGTCCGGGCCGCATTTGAACACCCGCACCTTGCGCCCCAGGTTGCGATGCAAGCGGGCCAGCGCGGCGGTGACGGTGGTTTTGCCCTGGCCGGACGCCGGTGCGGCGATCAGGACGGCCGGGCAATGACGAGGCTGATTCAAAGTTCGACGCCTTTCTGTGCCTTGATACCGGCCTGGAAAGCGTGCTTGAGCATGCCCATTTCGGTGACGGTGTCGCCCATCTCGATCATTTCGGGCTTGGCGCCACGGCCGGTGACCACCACATGCTGCATCGGAGGGCGAGCTTGCAGGTCGCTTAGCACTTGATCCAGATCGAGGTAGCCGTGCTTGAGGGCGATATTCAGTTCGTCCAGCACCACCAAGCCGATAGTCGGGTCTTGCAGCATCGCGCGGGACACAGCCCAGGCGGCTTCGGCGGCGGCGATGTCGCGTTTGCGGTCCTGGGTTTCCCAGGTGAAGCCTTCGCCCATGACATGAAAGCGCACTTGTTCGGGGAAGCGCCGGAAGAACAGCTCTTCGCCGGTGCTGTGGCGACCCTTGATGAACTGCACCACACCGCACTGCATCCCGTGGCCCATGGCCCGGGCCAGCATGCCGAAGGCCGAGCTGCTCTTGCCTTTGCCGTTGCCGGTCAGCACCAGCAGCAAACCGCACTCATTGGGGGAATTGGCGATGCGCTCGTCGATCACGGCTTTTTTGCGCAGCATGCGCGCCAGGTGGCGTTCGTCGCGGTCGGGGGAATCGGTCATGGCAGCTCTCCGTTGGGGCTGGACAAAAACGGCGGGCAGGAAAAAACACAATCAGACAGCCAAGCATCGCCCACCGTGATGCTGTTGAATGATCCAGGCCGGTCTCCGGGCTCATAAGTGGCCCGCTCCCGGCGAACCAGGAACAGACCGACGCTGCGCCTTCCCGTATCGCTGGGATACAGTGGCCAAAGGCAGCGTCTTGACTCATTTACCGTTGCGGGGGCAGCGCCGGGATCGCGGCCACACTGTGTACAAGTGCGCTCACTCACCGGCTTCCCTGTTTCACTCCGTCGACCCGTGGGTCACAGAGCACCTGAAACAAGCCGCGAAGGTTAGTGGGTTGGGGGTGGAGCGTCAATTAAAGCCGGCCTTGTTCTTGAACCATCGCACCCGCGCCCTCCTCTATCCCTACAGGTATCAAGGAGAACACCATGCATAAAACCAGACTCGCCTTACTGATCATGCTCGCCGGCAGCCTCACCGCCTGCGGTGAAAGCTCCACTTTGCAGATCAGCGACGGCACGGGGCCATCGCCGCGCTTACCGCAACCGAACAAGACCCTGATCCCCACCGTCAACATCGCCCCGGCCATCGGCTGGCCCGACGGCGCCAAGCCCACGGCAGCACCAGGCTTGCAGGTGAGCGCTTTTGCCGAAGGCCTGGATCACCCGCGCTGGCTGTACGTTTTACCCAATGGCGACGTGCTGGTGGCGGAAACCAACGCGCCGCCCAAGCCGGATGACGCCAAAGGCATTCGTGGTTGGGTAATGGAAAAGGTCATGGACCGCGCTGGCGCCGGCGTACCCAGCCCGAACCGCATCACCCTGTTGCGCGATGCCGACCACGACGGTGTGGCGGAAACCCGCACGGTGTTCCTGGAAAATCTCAACTCGCCGTTCGGTATGACACTGGTGGGCAACGACCTCTATGTCGCCGATTCGGACAAACTGCTGCGCTTTGCCTATCAACCGGGCGCCACTGCAATCAAGACCGCAGGCACCACGGTGGTCGAGCTGCCGGGCGGACCGCTGAACCACCACTGGACCAAAAACGTGATCGCCAGCCCGGACGGCAGCAAGCTGTACGTGAGCGTCGGCTCCAACAGCAACGTCGGTGAAAATGGCCTGGAGGCCGAACAAGGCCGCGCTGCGATCTGGGAAGTGGACCGCGCCAGCGGCCAGCACCGCATCTTCGCCTCAGGCTTGCGCAACCCCAACGGTATGGCCTGGGAACCCCAGAGCGGCAAACTGTGGACCGCAGTGAACGAACGCGACGAGATCGGCAGCGATTTGGTGCCGGATTACATCACGTCGGTCAAAGACGGCGCTTTCTACGGGTGGCCCTTCAGCTACTACGGCCAGCACGTGGATGAACGCGTCACGCCACAGAATCCGGACTTGGTGGCCAAAGCCATTGCCCCGGACTATGCAGTGGGGCCACATACCGCTTCACTGGGCCTGACGTTTGCGCAAGGGAGCAAATTGCCACCCGCCTTCAGCAACGGCGCGTTTATCGGCCAGCACGGCTCGTGGAACCGCAAGCCACACAGTGGCTACAAAGTGATCTTCGTACCGTTCGAGGGTGGCCAGCCGAAAGGGCAACCTGTGGATGTACTTACCGGATTCCTCGATCAAGATGAAAAAGCCATGGGCCGGCCGGTGGGCGTGGTGATTGATCAGCAAGGCGATTTGCTGGTGGCCGATGATGTGGGGAACAAGGTGTGGCGGGTGTCGGCCGCTAAATAAACACCGCAAAAACCATGTGGGAGGGAACTGCTCCCTCCCACATTGGATTAAGGATTGCGTGCCAAATGCTCAGCCGGCAACACGCGTTTGGCGCTCAGGTAGGCATTCTGCCAATAGGCTTTGGATAAGGTGTCCAGTTTCACCGTACCGCCGGTTTGCGGTGCGTGTACGAAGCGGCCTTCACCCACATAGATACCGGCGTGACTGACTTGGGAGCCGCCGCCGGTGGCGAAGAACAGCAGGTCGCCGGTCTGCAGGTTCTGCTCGCTCACATCTTGGGCACGCATCACGATCAGCTCTCGGGTGGTGCGCGGCAACGAGATGCCGGCGGCATCGCGGAACACAAACCCGATCAGGCCACTGCAATCAAACCCAGAGTCCGGGGTGTTGCCGCCCCAGCGATAAGGCGTGCCGACCAGGCCGAGCGCGCGAAACAGCACATCTTCGGCGGCAGGCGAGAAACTTTGCGTGGAATAGTTGAACACCGGCTTGGGCTTGACCGCGACGGGCGCGGGCGGTGGCCGGCTGGCGCAGGCGCTGATAAGCGCGGCGCAGAGGATAAGAATCAGGCGGGCCGAGGTCGACATGTGCAGAACAATCCTGGTCTGGATGCGGCTTTCGCTGCCGAACGCTGAAAACCAGAACGCGCAAGCAAAGCTCGCGCGTACCGATTACAACAATGTCCAGGGATTCTAGCGCTTACACGTCAAACTTCAAGTATCACTTTAACTTTACTTGCTGGCGGTAACGGTAGTCGGAGCCATCGCCAAGGCACGCTTGGCTTCGATGAAGGTTTTGCTCCAGTAGCTGTCGCCCAGATTGTCGACTCGAACACCGCCGCTGCGACGGCTGCTGGAGTGGATAAACTGGTTATCGCCCAAATAGATACCGGCGTGGCTGACGCGCCCACGACCACTGGTACTGAAGAAAAGCAGATCGCCGGGCTTGAGGTTGTTGCGCGCGACCAGCGGTGCATTAACGTTGATCATTTCGCGCGTCGAACGCGGCAGGTTCATGCCGGCCTCTTCACGGAACAGATAACCGATAAAGCCGCTGCAATCGAAACCGGCTTCGGAGGTACCGCCGAAACGGTAACGGGTACCGATCAGGGACATGCCGCGCTCAAGAATGCTGTCGGCCAGAACTGGGAGTTGATAAGGCTTGCTGCCGGAAAAGTCGGCCAGCTCTTTTTCGGTCGCCACTTCTTCCTCATAAACAGTGGAAGATTGCGCCGCGACGAATTTTGCCTGGTTTTGAACCTGTGGTTTTTGCTGTTCTGCCACCTGTTGAGGGTGGGACGCGCAACCAAACAACAGGGTGACGAGTGCGAGAGGCACGAGGGGTGCGAAGCGATTTAGCATGGGCACGACCGTGGCTGATAGATTTAGAAGCCGCGACTATGCCCTCTATCACATCGATTTGCAAATTCAATCGTGCCTTTTGTGACTTCCCGATTCGACCCTGACATCTAAGCCGTAATTCCATTTATCGACAAAAATGCGTAGCTCGCCGGGCTCATACGCAGGTTTTCTGGCGCCTGAAAAGTGCCGAAACATTGAAAATCAAGGCGTTACCAGCCCAATGTCTCTTTGAGAAAAGGGATCGTCAATTTTCTTTGCGCCTGCAAGGAAGCTTGATCGAGCTGTTCAAGCAGATCGAACAATGCGCTCATGCTGCGAGTGCCACGGGTCAGGATGAAATGCCCGACCTCATCGGTGAGATGCAGGCCGCGCCGCGAGGCTCGTAACTGAAGGGCGCGCAATTTGTCCTCGTCGGACAAGGGGCGCATCTGGAAGATCAACGCCAGGGTCAGGCGCGATTTAAGGTCCGCCAGCTTGACCGGCAATTCCCGCGGCGAGGTGGAGGCCGCAATCAACAGGCGTCGGCCACTGTCACGCAGGCGGTTGAACAGATGGAACAGCGCTTCTTCCCAGTCAGCTTTGCCAGCTATGGCCTGCAGGTCGTCGAGGCAGACCAGCTCGTATTGCTCAAGGTGGTCGAAAATGCCGACGCCGCGATCCATCAACTCAGCCAACGGCAGGTACACCGCCGGTTCGCCCATCTGCTCGAAGCGCAGACACGCGGCCTGCAACAGGTGGGTACGCCCCACGCCATGCTTGCCCCACAGATAGATCAGGCTTTCAGTCCACCCGGCGTCGGCTTCGCAGAGCCGCTCGACATAGCCGAGTGCAGCGGCGTTGGCGCCTGGGTAGTAATTGATGAAGGTGGCGTCGTCACGCAGACGCACACCCAAGGGCAGCTGAATCGGTTTCATGCTGACTGAACGGCTCCCATCGAACCGTTAGTGGCCTCTGTGAAAAGTTTGCGAAGTTTATACCCGTGACGTCGGGCGCACAATGCAGCAGACCTCAAGCAAAATCAAAGGTTTGCGTTAACTTGTTGGTTTTACGCGAATTGTTTGACGCCACGCCTGAATAAACAACAAACCCGGCGTTGCGCCGGGCTTGTGACACTGCGATTACAGGTCGGGGTCTTCGACCCCTGTGTACACATCCGAATCCTTGTACAGATCATGCACATGGCGCACCAGCACCATGATCACCGCAGCCACCGGTAGGGCCAGCAGGATGCCGGTAAAACCGAACAACTCCCCGCCCGCCAGGATCGCAAAGATCACGGCCACCGGGTGCAGACCGATGCGATCCCCCACCAACAGCGGCGTGAGCACCATGCCTTCCAGCGCCTGGCCGACCATAAACACTGCAACGATACCCAGCATCGGGTAAAGATCGCCGCCGAACTGAAACAGACCCGCCACCAACGCCGCGCCGATCCCGATCACAAACCCCATGTACGGCACGATCGCAGCCAAACCTGCAATCAGCCCGATCAACAGGCCCAGCTCCAGGCCGATGGCCATCAACCCGGCGGCATAGATAACGCCCAAGGCCAGCATCACCAGCAACTGACCACGCACGAATGCGCCCAGCACTTCATGGCACTCTTCGGCCAGGGACACAATGCGCTCTTCGCGGTCACGCGGCAGCAGGCTGCGGATCTTGGCCATCATGATGTCCCAGTCGCGCAGCAGGTAAAACGCCACCACCGGGATCAGCACCAAGTTGGTCAACCAACCGATCAGCGCGAGCCCGGAAGCGGTGGCCTGGCTAAGCACCACACCGACGATATCGGTGGTCTGGCCCATGTGCTCACTGATGGCCGCCTTAACTTTGTCGAACTTCCAGAAGCCATCCGACAGCCCCAGCTTGGATTGAGCCCACGGCATCGCCGTGTGCTGCAGCCAGTCGAGCATTTGCGGCGCCAGCTCATACAATCGATACAGCTGCTTGACCAGCATCGGCACCAGCACCAGGACCAGGGCCGTGACGATCAAGGTGAACAGCGCGAACACCGTTACCACGCCCAAGGTTCGCGAAAGTCCGGCCTTTTCCAGACGATCCACCACGGGATCGAATAGGTAGGCCAACAGCAACGCGACAAGGAACGGCGTCAGGATCGAATGCAGCAAGAACACAAAAACGCACAGCAGGACAATCCCGCCAAGCCACACCCAACGACGCGTATCCGCCATAAACCACTCCATCTGTTTGCTTCTATCTATATAAGGAAGAACGTTTACCAGCGAAAACGCAGTTGCGCCTGGGGTTCGGGGGCAGCGGCCGGTGGCGTTCCGTCGGTCACCGGCTGGGCTTCAGCCGCTGGAACCTCCTGCAACTTGGCCAGGTTCAACTGGGTACGCAATTGCTCGGCGCTGCCGTTCACGCGATACACAATGCGGTCGCCATCGACCAGCAGCGGTTGACCGCCAAACGGCTCAAGCAGATGCCCAAGCGTTGCGTAGCGCTCCAGATTCATGCCCTGCACTTCCAGCAACTGCTCGGTGCTGACACCCGGCTTGACCGCAAAACGCGGCGCCAGCTTCTGGCTGACGGCCAACATCACCGCATCCGCCAGCGCTGCGGTGTCTGCGCCCTCGGCGGTGCCTTGATCAGCCTTGTCGCCCAACCACAGGCGCCATTTGGCCTGCCACTGATTACCTTCTTGACGCGCATGCACCGCCAGCAACGCATCGGCGCCGTAGCGTTCGGACGCAGCCCGCAGCGGCGTGGCATCGGCGCTCTCCAGGTTCGGCGCGGTGGCCACTACTTGCTCTTCCAGGTCGCCCAATGGCAGACGCAGCGGCAAGCCACGGTGTTGCGCCGCACGACGCAGCGCTTGGGCGGCGGACTGGCCGTCGCCCACCAGGCTGCTGCCCTCGGTGGAATCATTCAGCCACCAGCCCAGGATCGAGGGCCGATTACTGCCCCAGATAGACAACCCGGCGTCACGCAATGCGCGATCGGTGCTCACCGGGTCGAAATCCACTTGCAGGCTTTCCGGCGGGCCGGCGTCGTAGCCGAACTGGCTGATGATCTGCTGCGGATCTTTGCGTACCGCCGCCAGGCCCGGGCCTTCGGCGGCCTTGGCATCGCCAGTCAGGCGGATCACCAGGGTCTGCACCGCGCGCTGGGTTGCTTGGTCGCGCTCCTGGGGCGACTGGCTGCTGACCGGTTCAAGTACTTGATAAAGGCCGTTGAGGGTTTCGGCATGACTCGCCAGGCTGACCAACGACAAACAGCCCACAAAAAACACATTACACAGACGCATGAAAGATTCCCGAACGACAGATTTAGCGGCTGGAACAGACCGCGCGAACTCGGTTTCGCCTGGGCTGGGACCACGGCGACCGGTAAAACATTCACGGGGTCTCGGTAAGTTTTCGTACTGTCACAGTACTAGCGGGTTCAAGGCTATACCTTAATAGGCGCTGAAGCCGAGTCGATTAGCATTTTTTTAATCGCCTTTTTTAGCCGATATGGCCCTGCCCGTCGGCCCGAGGATGGCCGCTGCCCCTCAAGCCTGATAAAATCGCGCGCCTTCGCAGACCGTCAACGGCTGGGCCTCTTTACAAAAGCCCCCGCCCGCTCGGTCGTTACCCAGAAATCCCCCCTAAAGGCCTGGATCATGAGCAAGCAACCCTCCCTGAGCTACAAGGACGCCGGTGTAGACATCGACGCCGGTGAAGCATTGGTCGAACGCATCAAGAGCGTCGCCAAGCGCACTGCGCGCCCCGAAGTCATGGGCGGCCTGGGCGGTTTTGGCGCCCTCTGCGAGATCCCGGCCGGCTACAAGCAGCCAGTCCTGGTGTCCGGCACCGACGGCGTGGGCACCAAGCTGCGCCTGGCCCTGAACCTGAACAAGCACGACAGCATCGGCATCGACCTGGTGGCCATGTGCGTCAACGACCTGGTGGTATGTGGCGCCGAGCCGCTGTTCTTCCTCGACTACTACGCCACCGGCAAGCTGAACGTGGACACCGCCGCCCAAGTGGTCACCGGTATCGGCGCTGGCTGCGAACTGTCGGGTTGCTCCCTGGTAGGCGGCGAAACCGCTGAAATGCCTGGCATGTACGAAGGCGAAGACTACGACCTGGCCGGTTTCTGCGTCGGCGTTGTAGAAAAAGCCGAAATCATCGACGGCTCCAAAGTGGCCGCTGGTGACGCCCTGCTCGCCCTGCCATCCTCCGGTCCGCACTCCAACGGCTACTCGCTGATCCGCAAGATCATCGAAGTGTCGGGTGCCGACATCGAAAACACCCAGCTCGACGGCAAGCCACTGACCGACCTGCTGATGGCGCCGACCCGCATCTACGTCAAGCCGTTGCTCAAGCTGATCAAGGACACCGGCGCCGTGAAGGCCATGGCCCACATCACCGGTGGCGGCCTGCTGGACAACATCCCGCGCGTCCTGCCAAAAGGCGCTCAGGCTATTGTCGACGTCGCCAGCTGGCAGCGTCCTGCGGTGTTCGATTGGTTGCAGGAAAAAGGCAACGTCAACGAAACCGAAATGCACCGTGTGCTGAACTGCGGCGTGGGCATGGTCATCTGCGTAGCGCAGGAACATGTGGAAACCGCGCTGAACGTATTGCGCGAAGCCGGCGAGCAGCCTTGGGTCATCGGCCAGATCGCCACCGCTCCGGAAGGCGCGGCCCAGGTTGAACTGAAGAACCTTAAGGCGCACTGATGCCGGCAACCTGTGATGTCGTGGTGCTGCTCTCCGGCACCGGCAGTAACTTGCAGGCCCTGATCGACAGCACGCGCACCGGCGACAGCCCGGTGCGCATCGCTGCGGTGATCTCCAACCGTAGCGACGCCTATGGGCTGCAACGCGCCAGGGACGCGGGAATCGAAACCCGCGCCCTGGATCACAAGGCGTTCGACGGCCGCGAGGCTTTTGATCGCGCCCTGGTGGAACTGATCGACGCCTTCGATCCCAAGCTCGTGGTACTGGCCGGTTTCATGCGCATCCTCAGCGCTGACTTCGTGCGCCATTACGCCGGGCGCCTGCTGAATATCCACCCTTCCCTGCTGCCCAAATACAAGGGCATGCACACGCACCAACGTGCCATTGATGCCGGTGACCGCGAGCATGGCTGCAGCGTGCACTTCGTCACCGAGGAACTCGATGGCGGGCCTCTGGTCGTACAGGCAGTGGTTCCGGTAGAGTCGGATGACTCGGCGCAGACGCTTGCGCAACGGGTTCACACCCAGGAACACAGGATTTACCCGCTGGCGGTTCGCTGGTTTGCCGAGGGGCGGTTGATTCTCGGTGACCAGGGTGCATTATTGGACGGCCAGTTACTCGCGGCCAGCGGCCACTTGATTCGAACCTAGGAGATTTTATGCGTCGTGCCTTGCTCTTCGCTTTTGCGCTGTTCGCCTTGCCTGCGGTGCAAGCGGCAGACCTTCATCCCTTCTCCGTAAGCTACACCGCCGACTGGAAACAGTTGCCCATGAGTGGTTCGGCCGAACGCAGCCTGACCAAGAATAGCGACGGCACGTGGACCTTGAACTTCAAGGCTTCCATGATGATTGCCAGCCTGACTGAAACCAGCGTGATCCTGTTTGACAAGGACAGCCTGCAACCGAAGAGCTACACCTTCGAACGCGGCGGCCTGGGCAAAGCCAAGAAAATCAACCTGGACTTCGATCAGGCAGCCAAGAAAGTCACCGGCTTCGAAAACAAAGACGCCGTGAATGTGCCTCTGCAAAGCGGCATGCTCGATAAGTCGACCTACCAGTTGGCCTTGCAGCGCGATGTCGCCGCCGGCAAAAAGAGCATGAGCTACAACGTGGTGGAAGGCACTGATGTCGACACCTACGACTTCCGCGTGATCGGCCCGGAAAAGGTCCAGACCAAGGTCGGCTCCATCGACGCCATCAAGGTCGAGCGCGTACGTGATCCGACGCAAAGCAAGCGCATTACCCAGATGTGGTTTGCCAAGGACCAGGGCGGCATTCTGGTTGCCCTGCGCCAGGTTGAGACCGACGGTAAGGAATACAACATCATGCTGCAGGACGGCACCGTTGACGGTAAAGCGGTCAAAGGCAGCTGATCGATCGATAAGACTGAAAGCCTCGCGAATGCGGGGCTTTTTTTCGCCTGTTTTCTCGCTCGCACAGGGGTGCGGCAAGCCCTTTCACATGAAACTTTTGTCATCAAACCCACGGCTCTGCGGCGCAATGTCGCGGTTTACGGGGCCTGCAGCATTGTTGCGTTTCATGCAATGAATTGTTGCAGGCAAAACCGGTTTACTTAGCAAGCTAACAAAACATATAACAAAAGCCTGCGACGACTTGCCGCAGATCCACCAGAGATTGGAGCAAGCAGATGACTGTAAAAGTAACTGAACGCGACGATGCACATATGTCCCATGAAGCGTTGGGCCATGGGATTCACATCTGGGATGTACACCAACAAGACCTGCTGGTCGGCATGTTTCATAACGAAAGCGACGCTCAGAACTATAAGAACGAGCTTGAAATGCTTGAGATGAGACGCCAGGCAGAAAGCGCCTGAAACCCGAAATCGTGTAGAGGGTTGTGGTGAGCAGGCTTGTCCTGGGCTGGGCTGCGGAGCAGCCCTGAGCACGGCTAACGCATTCCGTCAGACAGAATCTCAACCAGGTTTTGGGGCTGCTTTGCAGCCCAACGCGGGGCAAGCCCGCTCACCACAACAAGCCGGCTCGTTACCACATCAGATCGTCAGGGATCTGGTAAGCCGCGTAGGGATCATCCTCGTCCGGCACCTGGCTCTCGGTGAGGATATTGAGCTGCACGATGCGCTCGGGTGCGCGCTCCTGGATCTTCAACGCGGCCTCCCGTGGGATCACTTCGTAACCGCCGCCGTGATGCACGATCGCCAGGGAGCCGTTGCTCAGTTTGTTGCGCATCAACGTGTTGACCGACAGGCGCTTGACCTTCTTGTCATCCACGAAGTTGTAGTAGTCCTCGGTGGTCAGCTTGGGCAGGCGCGAGGTTTCGATCAGTTGCTTGACCTGGGCCGCACGGGCCTTGGCCTCGGCTTTTTCCTGCTGCTGGCGGTTCAGTTCCTGATCGCGCTTGACCTTTTCGGCCTTGGCCTCAAGGGCCAGGCGCGCCTGGGTGTCATCGGCTTCGGCCTGGCCTTTGTGGACCAGGCGTTGCTGCTTCTGTTTCTCTTTGCCGACCTGCTTGGCCTGCTTTTGATTGACCAGACCTGCTTTGAGCAACTGGTCGCGAAGGGAAAGGCTCATGGTGCTTACTCACTTAGGCAACTGCTCAACCGCAGCTGGACACGTTCTTTTCCTGACGTTTGGCTTCGCCCCATAGGGCGTCCAACTCTTCGAGGGTGCAATCTTCCATGGGACGCTGGGTCTCGCGCAATGCCTGTTCGATAAATCGGAAGCGTCGTTCGAACTTGGCATTGGCGCCACGCAGCGCGGTTTCGGGGTCGACCTTGAGGTGACGGGCCAGGTTGACCGCCGCGAATAGCAGGTCGCCGACTTCATCGGCAATGGCCGCCGGGTCGTTATCGGCCATGGCTTCGAGGACTTCATCCAACTCTTCGCGCACGTTGTCCACCACCGGCAAGGCCGATGGCCAGTCGAAACCGACCTGGCTGGCGCGTTTCTGCAACTTGGCGGCACGGGACAGGGACGGCAAGGCGCTGGGCACATCGTCGAGCAGTGAAAGCTGCTGCGGAGCGTCGGATTTTTCCGCGCGCTCCTCGGCCTTTATCTGCTCCCAGCGTTCCTTGACGTGTTCTTCGCTGAGTCGCGGGACATCCAGCGGCGCATACAGATCGCCGGTGGGGAACACATGGGGGTGACGCCGAATCAGCTTGCGAGTAATGCTGTCGACCACCCCGGCAAATTCAAAGCGCCCTTCTTCCCGCGCCAGCTGGCTGTAATACACCACCTGAAAGAGCAAATCGCCTAGCTCGCCCTGCAAGTGATCGAAGTCGCCACGCTCGATGGCATCGGCCACCTCGTAGGCTTCTTCGAGGGTGTGCGGGACGATACTCGCGTAGGTTTGCTTGATGTCCCACGGGCACCCGTATTGCGGGTCCCGCAGGCGATTCATCAGGTGCAGCAGGTCTTCGAGGCTGTACATCGGGCTACTCATGATGGCGTGCGATTACGCCGCGTCTCGATGATGTTCGGCAACTGGGAAATCCGCCCCAGCAACCGCCCCAGCGCATCCAGCCCGGGAATCTCGATGGTCAGTGACATCAACGCGGTGTTGTCCTCTTTATTCGAGCGGGTGTTGACCGCCAACACGTTGATCCGCTCGTTGAGCAACACTTGCGAGACGTCGCGCAGCAACCCCGAACGGTCGTAGGCGCGGATGATGATGTCCACCGGATAGGTGAGCACCGGTACCGGCCCCCAACTGACCTGAATGATGCGCTCCGGCTCACGCCCGGCCAGCTGCAACACCGAAGCGCAGTCCTGACGGTGAATGCTCACGCCACGACCCTGGGTGATGTAGCCGACGATGGCATCGCCCGGCAGCGGCTGGCAGCAACCGGCCATCTGCGTCATCAGGTTGCCCACGCCCTGGATCTGAATATCGCCGCGCTTGCCAGGTTTGTAGCCGGTGGCTTTGCGTGGGATCAGCTCCAGTTGTTCGTTGCCGCGCTCCGGCTCCACCAGTTGCTGGGCCAGGTTGACCAACTGCGCAAGGCGCAGGTCGCCGGCACCGAGGGCGGCGAACATGTCTTCGGCAATCTTCATATTGGCCTTTTCGGCCAGCTTGTCGAAGTCCACCTGGGGCAGCCCCAGGCGCGCCAGTTCGCGTTCGATCAGGGTCTTGCCGGCGGCGACGTTCTGGTCGCGGGCCTGCAGTTTGAACCAATGGACGATCTTGGCCCGCGCCCGCGATGTAGTGATGTAACCCAGGTTCGGGTTCAGCCAGTCGCGGCTGGGGGTGCCGTGTTTGCTGGTGATGATCTCGACCTGTTCGCCGGTCTGCAGGCTGTAGTTGAGCGGCACGATGCGCCCGTTGATCTTGGCGCCCCGGCAGTTATGGCCGATCTCGGTGTGCACGCGGTAGGCGAAGTCCAACGGCGTGGCGCCCTTGGGCAAGTCGATGGCGTGGCCGTCCGGGGTAAAGATGTAGACCCGGTCCGGTTCGATATCGACCCGCAGTTGTTCGGCCAGGCCGCCGATGTCGCCGAGTTCTTCGTGCCATTCCAGCACTTGGCGCAGCCAGGAGATTTTCTCCTCGTACTGATTGGAGCCGGCCTTGACGTCGGTGCCCTTGTAGCGCCAGTGCGCACACACCCCCAGCTCTGCCTCTTCGTGCATGGCATGGGTGCGGATCTGCACTTCCAGGACCTTGCCCTCGGGGCCGATCACCGCTGTGTGCAGCGAGCGGTAACCGTTTTCCTTGGGGTTGGCGATGTAGTCGTCGAATTCCTTGGGAATGTGCCGCCACAGGGTGTGGACGATGCCCAGCGCGGTGTAGCAGTCGCGCATTTCCGGCACCAGCACGCGCACCGCACGCACGTCGTAGATCTGGCTGAAAGCCAGGCCCTTGCGCTGCATTTTGCGCCAGATGGAATAGATGTGTTTGGCGCGGCCACTGATGTCAGCCTCGACCCCGGTGGCCTGCAGCTCGGAACGCAGTTGGTTCATCACATCGGTGATGAAGCGCTCGCGATCCAGCCTGCGCTCGTGCAAGAGCGTGGCGATCTGTTTGTATTGATCGGGCTCCAGGTATCGGAAGGACAGGTCCTCCAACTCCCACTTGATATGGCCGATACCCAGGCGGTGCGCCAGGGGCGCGTAGATATCGAAGACCTCGCGGGCGACGCGGTTGCGTTTCTCGTCGTCGGCGTTCTTGACCGCACGGATAGCACAGGTGCGTTCGGCCAGCTTGATCAGGGCCACGCGCACGTCGTCGACCATCGCCACCAGCATCTTGCGCAGGTTCTCGACCTGGCCCTGGGTACCCAGCACCATCGACTGGCGCGGGCTGAGGCTGGCGCTGATGGCGGCCATGCGCAGCACGCCGTCGATCAGTTTGGCCACCACCGCACCGAAGCGCTGGCTGACCGTCGGCAACGGAATATGCCCTTCGCGCACGCCGCGATAGAGCACGGCGGCGATCAGCGAATCCTGGTCCAGCTTGAGATCGGCGAGGATCTCGGCGATCTCAAGGCCGGTGCGAAAACTTGAAGTGCCTTCGGCCCACAGGTTCTTCGCCGCGTTGTCCTGTTGCTCAGACTCACGGGCGAACTCGCAGGCGGCCTTCAAGGCTTCACGGTCCAGTGCCGGATCGACACTGACCGCATGATCCAGCCATGCCTCGAGATTGATACTGCCGTCAGTGTTGATCGGCTGGTGTGCTCTCACCTGTACCATCTTGCTTACCTTCCCTACGACGCACCTTCGATGCGTCAAAAATCATCGCCAACCTGCTTTATCACTAAAGCTCACCCTGCAGATTCCCTGGCGGATCACGGCCCTGGAGAATGCAGGCCAGTCGGATTAAACGGGCATCCTAGCCCGCTTCATATAACGCCATGGCCTCGACATGCGCTGTCTGCGGAAACATATCGAGGATCCCGGCACGTTTTAGCCGGTAGCCTTGCTTGACCAACTCAACCGTGTCCCGCGCCAGCGTCGCCGGGTTGCAGGACACATACACCAGACGCTTGGCTCCCAGGGTGGCGAGCTTGCGCACCACCTCCTGAGCACCATCGCGAGGTGGGTCCAAGAGTACCGCAGAAAAGCCCTGCTTGGCCCATTCTGCGTCAGTCAAAGGCTGAGACAAATCGGCCTGAAAAAACCGCGCATTATGCAAATTGTTGCTGACGGCGTTGAGCGCCGCCCGGTCCACCATGGTCTGCACACCTTCTACCGCGACCACTTCACGCACCTGGCGCGCCAATGGCAAGGCGAAGTTGCCCAGACCGCAAAACAGATCCAGCACCCGCTCGTCGGGTTGCGGCGCCAGCCATTCCAGGGCCTGGGCCACCATCGCCTCATTGACCCCGGCGTTGACCTGAACAAAATCCCCTGGCCGATACGCCAGCTCCAGATCCCAGGCTTCCAGGCCAAATCCCAGGGTCAGATCGGGCTCCACCGGTGCCGGTTGCCCCTCACCCTGGAGCCACAATTGAGCGTTATGGAACGCGCAGAATTCTTTCAACACCAGCAGGTCCGCTTCGGACAACGGCGCCATATGCCGCAACAACACAGCAATGGACGACCCGCTGAACAACTCCACATGCCCCAGGGCTTGAGGTTTGCTCAAGCGGCGCAGCATGTTCGGCAGGCGCTGCATGATCGGCTGCAAGGCCTGTACCAGCACCGGGCATTCATCGATGGCAACAATGTCCTGGCTGGCCACCGCGCGAAAACCCACTTCAAGGGTCTTGGCCTTGGCGTCCCAGCGCACGGCCACGCGGGCGCGGCGACGGTAGCCGAATTCCGGGCCACTCAACGGCGCCGCCCATTCCGACGGCTCGATACCGGCCACACGGGACAGTTGCTCGGCGAGCATGCGCTGTTTCAGGGCGAGTTGTTCGTCATGCGCCAGATGCTGCACGCTGCAGCCGCCGCAGCGGCCGAAATGCGCGCAAGGTGCAGGGCGGCGCAGTTCGCTGGCGCTGAACACCCGCTCGGTGCGGGCCTCGACCACTTTGCCGTGGGTGCCCAACACCCGCGCTTCGACCTCTTCGCCGGCCAGGGCGCCATTGACGAACCAGGTGCGTCCTTCGAAGAACACGATGCCGCGCCCGTCATTGGCCAGGCGCTCAATGGTCAGGCGTTGTTTCTTGCCCACCGGAATCTGTGGGGCCCGGCTGCCGCCCGTCGGTTGGAAGCGCAGGCCTCTGTCGTGCTTGGCCATCAGTTGGGTTCGTCGAAAATGCCGGTCGACAGGTAACGGTCGCCTCGGTCACAGATGATCGCGACGATCACCGCGTTTTCCACTTCTTTCGACAGCCGCAGCATGCCGGCCACCGCACCGCCGGAGGAAACGCCGCAGAAGATGCCTTCTTCACGGGCCAGGCGGCGGGTGGTGTCTTCGGCTTCGCGCTGGGCCATGTCGATGATGCGATCGACCCGCGAGGCGTTGTAGATCTTCGGCAGATAGGCCTCTGGCCAGCGGCGAATGCCGGGGATAGCCGCGCCTTCCATCGGTTGCAGGCCGACGATCTGGATCGCCGGGTTCTGCTCCTTGAGGTAACGCGAGTTGCCCATGATGGTGCCGGTGGTGCCCATGGAACTGACGAAATGGGTAATGGTGCCCTGGGTCTGGCGCCAGATTTCCGGGCCGGTGCTGGTGTAGTGCGCCTCAGGGTTATCCCCGTTGGCGAACTGGTCGAGCACCAGGCCACGGCCTGCGGCGGCCATACGCTCGGCGAGGTCGCGAGCACCTTCCATGCCGTCTTCCTGGGTCACCAGCACCAACTCGGCGCCATAGGCGGTCATTGCCGCCTTACGCTCGGCGCTGCCGTTGTCGGGCATGATCAGGATCATTTTGTAACCCTTGATCGCGGCGGCCATGGCCAGGGCGATCCCGGTGTTGCCCGAGGTGGCTTCGATCAGGGTGTCACCCGGTTTGATCTGCCCGCGCAACTCGGCGCGAGTGATCATCGACAGCGCCGGGCGGTCTTTTACCGAGCCGGCCGGGTTGTTCCCTTCGAGCTTGAGCAACAGGGTATTGCTGGTTTCACCCGCCATGCGTTGCAAGCGGACCAGGGGCGTGTTGCCGACGCAATCGGCGATAGTGGGGTACTGCAAGGTCATGGCGTATTCGCAATCCAGACTGCGGGGCGCACATCATACCGGGAAAGGTCGGCGGGCCATATCACGCAAAGTGCGGTACTTATGGCTTATGGGAATAAGCGAGGGAAATGGGCAGCTGTGAGGGGCTATCGGGGGCGAGCCCCTTCCCACATGTGAGCGCATTTCATGCTGCAACGACCCCCGCCTACTCCCAATGCCCGCCGCCATGATTCTTCTGGAAAACCTCGTCCCCCATCGCCGCAATCTGCCCGTCGATCAATGCTTCAAAAGGTTTGAGCAGCGGCTCGAAAGAAGTGGGTGCCTCCAGCACCTGCAATGCCTGCGCAATTGCTTCAACCGTCGACAAGGCTCCCGGCCCGGGCGCCTTGCGCAGCCGATAGCGCGACACACCGCCCTCGGCCAGCGACACCCGTGGCAACGCCGCCAACAACGGATTCAGGTGCAGCAATTTACGTGCTTTTCGCCAGGTGCCGTCGGGGACCACCAGCAACAGCGGCTGGGCGTCGGGCCCATAAGCGTGCAATGGCTGGGCGTCGTCAGCGGGAAACAACAGCCGTGCCTGATAGCCGGGAGGGTTCAACAAGGTCGGCAGATCATCGAACACCTCGCCCACCACCAGTTGCGCATTGTTCAAACCTAATGCCGCCAGGCGCGCGGTATTGAGCGCATGGTTGACCTCGCTCGGATGCTGCAACAACAACACCCGAGTGCGGCTATCCAGACGGGGAATCAGCGCGCACAAGCAATGGGCTGCGGGCCTGAGGCAACGGGAACATTGGGGTCTGGACATGCTGGTATCAGGCCTGATTGAGCTGAGCTTTAAGTAAGTCGCGGAAAGTCTGGATCAACGGTTCGCGGCTGCGGCCCCGGCGCATGATCATCGAAAACGGTGCCTGATAACCAAAGGTGGCGGGCAACAACACCCGCAGATCGCCTTTGTCGGCCCAGGCCTGGGCGTAGTGTTCCGGCAGGTAACCGATATAGGCGCCGGACAGCACCAGGATCAACTGCGCCTCCATACTTTCCACGGTCGCCGCGCTGTGTTTGAAACCATGGCGCGCCAGTTCCGCCTGGCTCCAGTAGCCGCGTCCAACCATGCGCTGCTGGGTAATCACCTGTTCCGGAATACGCCGCTCGCCGAACAGCGGATGGCGCGAGCTGCAATACAGCCAGTGCTGCTCGCGGTACAGCGGCATATAGATCAACCCGCTCATGCGATTGGAAAAGGCGCCAATCGCCAGGTCCAGGCGATTGTCCTGCACGCCAAGCTGCAATTCGTAGGGACTCATGACCGACAGATGCAGGTGCACCGCCGGGTGTTCCTGGCTGTAGGCGCCGATCACTTCAGCGAACGGCAGCGCCTTGTCGCTGACCGTGGAGTCCAGCACGCCGAGCTTGAGGGTACCGCGCAATTCCCCTTTGAGCGCGGCGGCGTACTGCTCGAAGCCTTCCAGCTCGGCCAGCAAGCGCAGGGTTTCCTGATGGAACAACTCGCCCTTGCTGGTCAGGCTGAAGCCGCCGCGCCCCCGATGACACAGCACCAGGCCGAGCGCCGATTCCAGCTGGCTCATATAGGTGCTGATAGCCGATGTCGACAGGTTGAGTTCGTGCTGGGCATTGGCGAACCCCTGGTGCCGCACGACGCTGACGAAGATGCGCAGGAGTTTCAGGTCTGGCAAGGCGTTGGCCATGGGCGGCTCCGAGGGTTGAGAGCGGCAGTCTACCTGCCTACTTTAGTTTAGAAAAATCTGAACTAAGTATTTGCCTCAGCCGATTTGTCCGGCGCCGCGCTTTTCGCAGAATCGGCCCCCAACAACCAAAACAACGATGAGGCACTCCCGTGGACAAGATTTTTCACCAACCACTGGGCGGCAACGAAATGCCGCGCTTTGCCGGCATCGCCACCATGATGCGCCTGCCCCACCTGCCAACGGCCAAGGGTCTGGACGCCGCGTTTATCGGCGTGCCCTTGGACATCGGCACCTCACTGCGCGCCGGCACCCGCTTTGGGCCCCGCGAAATCCGCGCCGAATCGGTAATGATCCGCCCTTACAACATGGCCACCGGCGCCGCGCCGTTCGACTCGCTGTCGGTGGCGGACATCGGTGACGTGGCAATCAACACCTTCAACCTGCTGGATGCCGTGCGCATTATCGAAGAGGCGTATCACGAGATCCTCGAACACGACGTGATCCCCTTGACCCTGGGCGGCGACCACACCATCACCCTGCCGATCCTGCGGGCGATCCACAAGAAACACGGCAAGGTCGGACTGGTGCACATCGATGCACACGCCGACGTCAACGACCATATGTTCGGCGAGAAAATCGCCCACGGCACCACGTTCCGCCGCGCGGTGGAAGAAGGCCTGCTCGACTGCGACCGCGTGGTGCAGATCGGTCTGCGCGCCCAGGGCTACACCGCCGAAGACTTCAACTGGAGCCGCAAGCAGGGCTTTCGCGTAGTCCAGGCCGAAGAATGCTGGCACCACTCCCTCGCCCCTCTGATGGCCGAAGTGCGGGAAAAAGTCGGCGGCGGCCCGGTGTACCTGAGCTTCGATATCGACGGCATCGACCCGGCCTGGGCACCTGGCACCGGCACCCCGGAAATCGGCGGGTTGACCACCATTCAGGCGATCGAAATCATCCGCGGTTGCCAGGGCCTGGAATTGGTGGGTTGCGACCTGGTGGAAGTGTCACCGCCCTACGACACCACCGGAAATACCTCCCTGTTGGGCGCGAATCTGCTGTACGAAATGCTCTGCGTGCTGCCTGGCGTGGCGCACCGTTGATGATCGCGCACGAGGTGCTGCAAGCGGCCGCCGACCTGGTGGCCGCGTTCGCACGCAATGACCGCGCCGCCTACTTCGACGCATTCACCGCCGATGCCAGCTTTGTGTTTTATACCCTGCCCGAGCCGTTGCTGAGTCGCGACGCGTACCAGACGTTGTGGGACAGCTGGCGCAGGGACGAAGGATTCGAGGTGCTGTCCTGCACGTCGAGTAATGCCCACGTCAGCCTGCACGGGGATGTGGCGATTTTTATGCATGACGTGGCCACCGAGTTGCGCATGCATGGGGAGCACTGCTCCAGCCAGGAACGCGAGACCATTGTGTTTATTCGGCAAGGGTCTGGCACACAACAAAAACAAGGCCTGTGGCTGGCCTGTCACGAACATTTGTCCGCTATGCCGGAAGGGCTGCCGCCCCCTTAGCCAATGTGATCGGAGCTGATCATGAATAATAAAAACAACCAAAAAAGTATTCGCACCATAGAAACCAACGGGGTCGAACAGATCCCGGACCACGAGCGCACCGCCAGCCCCAAGGATCTGTTCCGACTGATTTTCGGCGGTGCCAATACCTTTGCCACCGCCGTGTTGGGCTCCTTCCCCGTACTGTTCGGCCTGTCATTCCAGGCCGGTGTGTGGGCGATTGTGCTGGGCGTGCTGGTGGGCGCGCTGATCCTGGCGCCCATGGGCCTGTTCGGGCCGCTCAACGGCACCAACAACGCGGTGTCGTCCGGCGCGCACTTCGGTGTGCATGGGCGCATTGTCGGCTCGTTTCTGTCATTGCTGACGGCGATTGCCTTCTTCTCCCTGTCGGTGTGGAGTTCGGGGGATGCGCTGGTCGGCGGAGCGAAACGTCTGATCGGCCTGCCGGAAAACGACCTGACCCTTGGCCTGGCCTACGGCATGTTTGCCCTGCTGGTGCTGACGGTGTGCATCTATGGCTTTCGTTTCATGCTGTGGGTCAATCGCATTGCCGTGTGGGCGGCCAGCCTACTGTTCCTACTGGGCATCTTTGCCTTCGCACCGACCTTCGACAGCCATTTCGCCGGCAGCTTGGCCTTAGGCCAGAGCGGCTTCTGGGCGGCCTTTATCGGCGCGGCACTGGTGGCCATGAGCAACCCGATTTCCTTCGGTGCGTTCCTGGGGGACTGGTCGCGCTACATCCCGCGCGAGACGCCGAAACTGCGCATCATGCTGGCGGTGATCGCCGCGCAGATCGCCACGCTGATTCCGTTTCTGTTCGGCCTGGCCACCGCGACCATCGTGGCGGTCAAGGCGCCGGATTACATCGCGGCCAACAACTATGTCGGCGGCCTGCTGGCGGTGGCGCCGACGTGGTTCTTCCTGCCGGTGTGCCTGATCGCGGTGATCGGCGGCATGTCCACCGGCACCACCTCGCTGTATGGCACCGGCTTGGACATGTCCAGCGTATTCCCCCGCGTGCTCTCTCGGGTCAGGGCGACATTGCTGATCGGCGTGATGTCGATTGCCTTCATCTTTATCGGACGTTTCGCCGCCAACCTGGTGCAGAGCGTGTCGACTTTCGCCGTGCTGATCATCACCTGCACCACGCCATGGATGGTGATGATGATCATCGGCCTGATCGTGCGCCGCGGCTTCTATTGCCCGGATGACCTGCAAGTGTTCACCCGCGGCGAGACCGGCGGGCGTTACTGGTTCAGCCACGGCTGGAACTGGCGCGGTTTGGGGGCATGGATTCCCAGCGCGCTGGTGGGGTTGTGCTTCGTCAACCTGCCGGGGCAGTTCGTCGGGCCGCTGGGCAACCTGGCCGACGGCATCGACATCAGCCTGCCGGTGACCCTGGGGCTGGCTTCGGTGGTGTACCTGGCGCTGCTGCGGGTGTTCCCGGAGCCGGCGTCGGTGTATGGACCGACCGAGTCGGCCAGGGCTTTGGCCACTACCCGCGTGCAAACCGCCTAAAACAATAATCGGAGACTCGCCGTCATGGCTTTGGATTTATTCGTCGTACTCATCTACGCCGCCGGTATGCTCGTGCTCGGCTATTACGGCATGCGCCGCGCCAAGACCCACGAAGATTACCTGGTGGCCGGCCGCAACCTGGGCCCGTCGCTGTACATGGGCACCATGGCCGCCACGGTACTGGGTGGCGCGTCTACCGTCGGCACGGTGCGCCTGGGCTATGTGCATGGCATCTCGGGCTTTTGGCTGTGCGCGGCGCTGGGCATGGGGATCATTGCGCTGAATCTGTTTCTGGCCAAGCCGCTGCTCAAGCTCAAGATCTTCACCGTCACTCAGGTGTTGGAAAAACGCTACAACCCCATGGCGCGCCAGGCCAGCGCGGTGATCATGCTGGCGTATGCGTTGATGATCGGCGTCACCTCGATCCTGGCCATCGGCACCGTGCTGCAAGTGCTGTTCGGCCTGCCGTTCTGGGTGTCGGTGCTACTGGGCGGCGGCGTGGTGGTGGTGTATTCGACCATCGGCGGCATGTGGTCGCTGACCCTTACCGACATCGTGCAGTTCGTGATCAAGACCGTCGGCCTGATGTTTATCCTGCTGCCGATCTGCCTGTATCGCGTCGGTGGCTGGGACGAATTGGTGGCCAAGCTGCCGGCGTCGAGTTTCAGCTTCACCGCGATCGGCTGGGACACCATCATCACCTACTTCATGATCTACTTCTTCGGCATTTTGATCGGCCAGGACATCTGGCAGCGGGTGTTCACCGCCCGTGATGAAAAAGTCGCGCAGTACGCCGGAACCTTCGCCGGTTTCTACTGCGTGCTCTACGGGCTGGCCTGTGCATTGATCGGCATGGCGGCCCATGTGCTGATCCCGGACTTGGACAACGTCAACAACGCCTTCGCCGCTATCGTGAAACTGTCGCTGCCAGACGGCATTCGCGGCCTGGTGATCGCCGCAGCGCTGGCAGCGATGATGTCCACCGCCAGCGCCGGCCTACTGGCCGCCTCTACCGTGCTGACCGAAGACCTGCTGCCGCGCCTGCGCGGCGGCAAGCAGTCGAGCCTGAGCCTCAACCGCTTGTTCACCCTGCTGACCGGCGCGACAGTGCTGGGCATTGCGTTGGTGGTCAACGACGTAATCAGCGCTCTGACCCTGGCCTACAACCTGTTGGTGGGCGGTATGTTGATCCCGCTGATCGGCGCGATCTTCTGGAAACGCGCCAGCACACCTGGCGCGATCGCCTCCATGGCCCTGGGCTTTGTGACGGCGCTGGTCTTCATGTTCAAGGATGGCCTGGATGCGAACACACCGATCTACTACAGCCTGGCGGTGGGGCTGGTGAGCTTTGTCGCGGTGAGCCTGCTGTCGCGCAAGCCACAAGGCGTGACAGCTCGGGCGGTGTGAGACAAAGCGGTTTCTTCAGCGGGTGCAACGTCGGAGGTCGCACCCGCTTTTTTTATTGGGCGTTCATGGCCAAAACCATAGGCGCTTTGGCTTGGATGATTTCCTGCACCAGAGAAGCCCACAGCAACCCCTGCGTGGTGCCCGCGGCATAGGTTCCGCCGGCGACCATGCGGTTGTGGGCGCAGCGGTACACGATGGATAGTTCTTCGAGATCATCACCCTCCAAGACCGACACAACGCAGTGCCGCCTACTCAGTGCGGCAGTTTGAGCCGGACTCAACTGCTGGGGCAGAAACCGGACCCCAGAGGCACCCAAGAGCGCCTCAAGCTCATCCCACAACGCAGTGGTCGCCTGCCCGTGTGCGAGTCGTGCCAACGAAGGGTTGTCCGCCAGCAGCTTTTCGAACAGCTCTAGCCCTGCGCGGTGACACTCAACGGGCAAGCGGTGGTCGGGCTCTGGTTCCGCTGTCGGCTGCGTTGTTGACATGGGCCACGTATTGACGTGCTTAAGGCGGGCATCATCGCTGTGTCGTTCGGTTCCGTACACCGTGACCTGATAGTTGGCCAAGCGGAACATCACGGCTTGAAACAGGCTATTGATCCCCCTGCCGACGATCGACACACATGGCGCGGCGGCATCAGTTTGCACGGTCGGGATAGTGAAAGATTTGGCAAGGGACCGCTTGAGCAGGCCGCGCACGGCCATCAGGCTCTGCTGAACGCAGACGGCGTGGTCAAGGTCGCCATGGCAGGCATCGCTGGAGGTGGCTTGAATGGTGAAGGTCACCGGCCTGCGCCAGGTATCGAGACTGCAGCCAAGCAGTTGAGCGCGCGAGCGAAACTCACCCAATGTGACGGACCCGCAGCCCAGCACCAATTGAAGGTGTTCAGCCACTGCCAGGGCCTGGACCGCATCGTCGCTGAACACGTCTGGCTCGACGACGCAAACCAGACGGGCGTGTGGGTGCAGACACTCAATCAACGCCCCATCGATGCGGGGCGTGGTTTCGTCATTCCGGGTCGGGCATAGGGCGACAGCATGGGCCCCCGTCAGCGCTTCGAACCGGTCCACCGCAAATGTCACTCTGCTGTCGGCGGTCTCTTGGGACTGATGCTCACCCAGCACCTTGATTCGCACATGGGGGTCACGCTCAAGCAACAATCTGACAAGCGCCTTGCCCACATTCCCGTAGCCAACTACGCCGACTTCAGAGGGCAAGGCCCCCTCGCCAAGCGTCAGCCAATGCGCCATATACGCCGCCACATGCGGCGCGTTGATGCCCGGGGTATTGATTACTCGAATATCGTTCGCTTCGCACAAGTCCAGTCGTACTTTATCCAGGCTCGTGCCTCTACGAATCAGACACAGGTCGCCAAATGGGTGGGCTGTGCGCCAGCGCTCAATGATTTCGGCGTCGATGACTTGGTCCGCGACAATCAACGCGGACGGCCGCAACAGTGCGATCTGCAACAGCAGTGTCTGCTTGGCCAGGGTGGGGGGAAGAAACACGACGTTGCCGGGGGCGTCGGCCCTCCAGCGTCTAGAGACAGGGGCGATGTGTAAAACCGTGTCGAGGGTGGCGATCAGTGAAGCGGCGACGGGCGGGACACATGAGAGCGTCATGGGCTTATCTCCAGCAGATTCATGTAGGCGCTGGAGATTTTTTCTACGCTGATTTTTCGGATTAACTAAGCCAGGCAAATCTGACAAACAAGTAGTCCGATTCCGATACTCAAAGACGAACGTGTGACACAGAGCAGACTAAGACACCTGTGGTGGCAGACTTGCCCTAACAAGCCTGCTGCTACAGTTGCGAAGTGCTCAATGTTCCCTCAATCGCGGCTCACCGGCGACGTGGGCGACGCTGTTCGTCATCCGTGCGAATCGGCACCGGCTGCAGCGGTGGCTCGATCAGGCCCAGGGCGACGCCGAGGTCATGGAGCCAGTTTTGAATTTTCTCTTTCATGGTGGTGCCCCCTTTGAGGGTAGTGCGGATCGGCGGAAGCTGAATTGCCCTACATAAAATATCGCCGCTTCCTACTGATAATAGCCCTAAGTACTACGTATTGCTTGCGGCAAACCACAACGAACTATTACCGAATAGGTCTGAATCCTGACGGATCGCTCAAGCGATGGCGCGGGTGTCTGGCAGCAACTCGGCCTTGCCTGTTTGCTGCAGGTCGATCCATGCGTTGAGGTTAGCGCCGAGCATACCTTTTCGCCACATCAACCAGGTGGTCGCAGTGGCAAATTGCCCTATCAGCGGATGAACGGACACACTGTCCCTGCCCGGCAGGCTGGCAAGCATGGATTCGGACATCAACGCCACTCCCGAACCGGCAATCACACAGGCGAGCATGCCCTGATACGACTCGATCTCAATAGCGCGCCCCATGGCCACACGATCCTGGGCAAACCAGCTTTCCAGACGCGCGCGATAAGCGCAGCTGCGGCGAAAGGTGAACACTGCGCGACCAGCCACGTCCTGAGGCCCGCGCACTGGCGCATGGTCCGCTTCACAGATCAGCACCAAGCGCTCTTCGCACAACGGGATGCCATCCAAAGAGGCGATGGTCAGCGGGCCGTCCACCAAGGCCGCGTCGAGGCGCCCGGTGATCAGGCCTTCAAGCAATTCGCCACTGGGCGCCGACTGCACCTGCAAGTTCACCTGCGGATAAGCCTTGTGATAACGCGCCAGCAAGGTCGGCAGGTGAATCGCCGCGGTGCTGTACATGCTGCCCAGCACAAAATCCCCTGCCGGCTGGCCGCCTTGCACCGCGCCGTGGGCTTCGTCATGCAAGGCCAATAGACGCGTGCTGTAGTCCAGCAGCACCTTGCCTGCCGGGGACAACTGCAAGCGTTGACGTTCGCGCACGAACAATTCAACGCCGAGCTGTTCCTCCATCTGCTTGAGGCGTGTCGACAGGTTCGACGGCACGCGGTGCAGGCGCTCGGCCGCGCGAGTGATGGAGCCCTCTTCGGCCACCGCCTGGAAGATGCGCAATTGACTGAACTCCATGCCTTTCTCCAAAACTGAACAAGTTGCTCACTATTATTCATTTTTGCAGAAAGTCAATGCACCTTAGGCTGACCGTCATACGTTTCTTGCAGGAACCCCTGACCATGTCGCCGTTAATCCGCTTACTCGCCAGCTTCATCGCCTTGATGATGGCTATGGGCATTGGCCGTTTCGCGCTCACTCCGCAACTGCCCCACCTACTGAATGAAGGCCAGATCGACCTGACTGACGCGGGCCTGATCGCGGCCGCCAACTACCTGGGCTATTTCGTCGGCGCAGTGGATTCGATGTTCGCCCGCAGCCATCAGCATATTCGCGGCCGTCTGTACGGCGGCTTATGGCTGTGTGTGCTGCTGACCGTGGCCTCGTCTTGGGCCCATGGCTTTTGGGCGCATTTGTTACTCCGGTTCGGCACGGGAGTGGCGAGCGCGTGGGCGTTGGTGATGATCACCAGCCTGAGCCAGCCCCTGGCGCTTGCCGCCGGCCGCCCGCGCTTGGGGGCACTGGTATTTGCCGGACCGGGGCTGGGGATTTTGCTGACGGGGGTGCTGGCACTGGTCGCCAACCAAGTGGGGCAAAGTAGCGCAATACTGTGGCGGGTGTATGGCGGCGTGGCGTTGGTGATGCTGCTGGCGATTCTGCCGTTCCTGCCGCCGGTCAAGGCAACCGCCGCGCCAGGGGCCGACGTCAGCGCTGGCCGCAATGGCAGCATCACGCATCTGTGCTGGGTTTACGTGCTGTACGGCGTGGGCTACATCATCCCGGCGACCTTTCTGTCGCAAATGGCCAGTGCACAATTGAAGGGCGCCTGGCAGGCCGATCTGTTCTGGCCCTGCTTTGGCCTGGCATCGGCCCTTGGCGTGGTGGCCGCGAGCCTGCGCCGCAAGGATGCGCACACTACCCGCCGTTGGCTGATGACGACCTTATGGCTGCAAGCGGCCGGGGTGTTCGCCTGCCTGCTGGGCAATGGCTGGGGCCTGGCCTTGGGTGTGCTGCTATGCGGCGGGCCGTTCCTGGCATGCATGCAACTGGTGATGGCGCGTCTGCGAGAGATCGCGCCCCACGGCTACCAGCGCAACACCGGGCTGCTCACTGCCAGTTTCGCCATCGGGCAATTGAGCGGCCCGTTGCTGGCCTCGATCAGCAGCCATCTGAGCGGCGGTTTGCAGCCGGCGTTGGTAATCGCCGGTGCAGGTCTGTTAGTGGCGGGCGGGATCGTCCTCAGCTCGCAACCAACGGCACCGGCACGCGACCCTGCTCGCGTCGCGCCAGCACCAGGAAGAACAGGCCGCCCAGCAAACACCCAGTGAACCAAGCGAAGTTGGCCAGGCCCTGCAATGCCGGGGTGAAGGTGATCGCAACGCCCACCAGCGTCGCGGGCACCAGCGCCTTGACCGCTGTCCAGTTCACACCACCGTCGAAGTAATAGCGCCCGCTCGGGCTGTCATCGAACAGCGCATCCACATTGATCCGTTGTTTTTTGATCAGGTAGAAGTCCACCAGCAGGATGCCGAACAGCGGCCCGATGAACGCCGCGAGAATATCCAGGGTGTAGTGGATCATCAGCGGGTTATTGAACAGGTTCCACGGGGTGATGAAGATCGAGGCCACCGCCGCGATCATGCCCCCGGCGCGCCAGCTGATTTTGCTCGGCGCGACGTTGGCGAAGTCGAACGCCGGGGATACAAAGTTGGCGACGATATTGATGCCGATGGTGGCGGTTACAAATGCAAAGGCACCGAGCAGAACAGCCATGCTGTTATCGATCCGCGAGACGGTGGCTATGGGGTCATGCAGCATCTCGCCAAACACCGGCAAGGTGCCTGAAACAATCACCACGGTGACCAGGGAAAACGCCAGAAAATTCACCGGTAGGCCCCAGAAATTACCGCGTCGCACGTCTTGCATGCTGCGGCAGTAGCGGCTGAAATCGCCGAAATTCAGGGTGGGCCCAGAAAAGTACGACACCACCAACGCCGTGGCGACGATCACCTGGCCAAACGCTTGCCAACCCGACAGGGATTTTTCCGCCAGGGTGAAACTGATATTCGCCCAACCCGCCTTCCACACAATCCAGCCGGCCAGGATAAACATCACGGCGTACACCACCGGGCCCGCCCAATCGATAAAACGGCGGATGGATTCCATCCCCGCCCAGAACACGGCGGCTTGCAGCACCCATAGGCTGAGAAAACCAAACCAGCCCAGGTAGGAGAGGCCCGCGAAATGCGGCTCGGCATAGACCGCCATTTGTGGGAAGAATCGCAGTACCACGATGATCAAGGCACTCGACGCTAAGTAGGTCTGAATGCCATACCACGCCACGGCGATCAGGCCGCGAATCACCGCGGGAATATTCGCACCGAACACCCCAAACGCCAGACGGCAAATCACCGGGTAAGGCACTGCCGCTTGCTGGCTGGGCTTGGCCACCAGATTGGCGATCAATTGCACGATACAGATGCCGGCGAGCAAGGCGATCAACACCTGCCAACTGGCCAGCCCCAGCGCGAACAGGCTGGCGGCGAACACGTAGCCACCGACGCTGTGCACGTCGCTCATCCAGAAGGCAAAGATGTTGTACCAGGTCCACTTTTGCGGGAGTGGACCAAGGTCCTGGTTGTACAGGCGTGGGCTGTAGCCGTTGGGCAATTGTTCGGTCATCGCTGGCTCCTCGTCATACCGGCCTGCGCTGCCGTAGCGGGTGCATACGGGAGGCGGCATGGTTTGTATACGAGATCGTCAGCAGAATACGTGCCAATGGCACACAATCCCTGTGTTACGGCAGTCCAAGGGGATCAGCGAACCTTAATCAGCGGCACTTCGCTCAGCAACGGTGCAGATTTATCCTGTACACAATCATCAGTGCACCCGATGTGCACACACGTAACCCACCGTGCAGCAGGCCGCCGTGAGGAAGGTGCCCCAAGCCATGTCCATCACTGCCAGTTGAGCGGACCAACCCTGCAACGTGGCCCAGTTGCTTAGATCATAAGTGCCGTACGCCACCAGCCCCAACAATGCGCCCAAGCGCGCCGCGCGCTGCCAACTGACGCTGGGCAGCACCACGAATACCACGCAGCCGAGCACATACAAGAGATAGAAGAGCACCGCGGGCAACAGCCTAGGTTGATCGAGCATCAGAGGGCCCAGCAGGGATTTGTAGGTGGGGCCCATAAGGACGCCGAGCCAGAGGCCGTCCAGAATCAAAAAGGCGAGCAACGTGCCCAGGTAGGCAAACAGGATTTTCTTGGTCATGGAAACAGCCTCTGTAGGCGCCGGTCAGCGCCTACAGAAGAGCAAAACGCCCTCAGCTTAGTTCAATGCGATCGGCATGAATCACGATCTGGCCCTGTTTGTAGAGCGCGCCGATGGCTTTCTTGAAGTTGCCTTTGCTCACGCCGAACAAGTTGCTGATCACCGCCGGATCGCTTTTATCGCTGACCGGCAAGGTGCCGTTGTTTTCGCGCAACTTGGCGAGGATCTTCGAGTTCAGGCTGGAGGCCGCTTCCTGACCGACCGGTTGCAGGCTCAGGCTGATGTTGCCGTCGGCGCGGATCTCCTTGATAAAGCCTTTCTCTTCCTTGCCGGGACGCAGGAATTTGAACACTTCGTTCTTGTGGATCAAGCCCCAGTGCTTGTTGTTGATGATCGCCTTGAAACCCATATCGGTGGCTTCGGCCACCAGCAGATCGACTTCCTGGCCCACCTGATAGTTGGCGGGTGTCTTGTCCAGGTAGCGATCAAGGCGCGCGGTGGCGGTGATGCGCTTAGTGTGCTTGTCGAGATAGACATGCACCACGCAATACTCACCCGCGCTCAACTGACGCTTTTCTTCCGAGTAAGGCAGCAACAGATCTTTGGGCAGCCCCCAATCGAGGAATACGCCAATGCTGTTGACTTCCACTACTTTCAAACTGGCGAACTCGCCCACTTGAACTTTGGGCTTTTCAGTTGTAGCGATAAGTTTGTCATCGCTGTCCAGATAAATAAAAACGTTAAGCCAGTCTTCATCTTCACTGGGAATATCTTTGGGGATATACCGATTAGGCAAGAGGATTTCGCCGTCTTGCGCACCATCGAGGTACAAACCAAAGTTAGTGTGTTTAACCACTTGCAAGCTGTTGTAGCGCCCGACTAAAGCCATTTCCAAACCCCTCGTTACGTGGGCGGCATTCTACCCGAGTTGTGCCCGCCACGCGCGCACGCCTGAAAAATCCAGGGGTTGCGTGGCTTTCTGCTGGCCCTGCCCCGCTCGTCAGATCATCCCGATGAATTTTGCCAGGAGCGCCAGGCCAGTCGTTCCAGGGCTTTCCAGTTAAAACAGTAAGTTAGCGGGTTATTCATCGGCCCAACTTTGCCCATTTTCAACCAGGCGTTTTATTCTCAGGGGATATTTACCAAGCAATTGTCAAGTATTTCATGTACGATGCCTGGCCAAGTTAATTCTCTACAGGTTAGTGGCCGCCATGCGTGTAAAAGCATCCAACAGCAAAGCAAAGCCAGCTCCCGCCGTTGAAACCAGCGAATCGATCAACAGCCAGATTGCTGCGTTCCTTAAATCCGGTGGCGAAATCCAGCAAATTGCCAAGGGCGTAAGCGGCCAGACTTTCGGCCCGTCCAAGCAGATCAGCCTGGGCAAGAAGTAACACTCTCGCAACACACCTGGTCCCTAAGCGCCTTGCCTTCAAGGCGCTAGGACTAGCGTCGGTACCACCCTCTTATTGCATTCAATAGCACCCTAATCGACGAACGGGCCTCACCGACCGCTATTCGCCGGTATCCTTGCACGCGTCTAGCGCGGGCATCTGCCCGATTTTTCCGTCACTGCTCCTCGCTTTTCATGGAGTGAAGCATGTTTAAACCCTGCATATTCCTGATCACTGCCCTGGTCGCCAGCCCTCTGGCCGAAGCGCAAATCTTCCAGCGCGAATTGGGCGACTTCGACCTGAAACTGGGTACAACCCCCAGCCGCAGCATGGCCCAGGGCCTGGTCAAGCCGACGTCGCCGGGCAGTGGCTCGTTCCACGGCGGCCTGGATCTGAGCCACGACAGCGGCCTGTACTTCGGCCAGTTCTCGCCGAACATGGGGCTATCCTCCTCCAGCAACCTCGAAATCGATTCGTATATGGGCTTCAAACACCCTTTCGATCAGACCCTGGGCTACGAAGTCGGCTTGATCCACTACAGCTACCCCACCCTCAGCCCGCTCAACAGCCAGGAGTTCTACGGAGGTCTGAACCTGCTCGGCAATCGTTTCGGCGCTTCCTTCAGCAACGACCCGGACCGCCAGGACAGCACCCTCTTTGCCGACCTTAGCGGCACACAGCCGTTCGGGATCGGGGTAAGCATGAAGTACACCACCCATCAGTTAGGCTCGCCAGTGTCGGTGGATGGCGGCTCCATCAGCAGTTTCAGCGACTGGTCGGTGCAGTTTTCCCGCGCCTGGAAGGGCATCGACCTGGACCTGATCTACAGCGATTCCAGCCTCAGCGGCGGCAATTGCTCCGCCTACTCCGGGCACAACGCGCAATGCGATGGCCTGCTGACTCTCAAGGCCGTGCGCTCGTTTTATTGATGGGCTGAACTGTCGGACCCGGCAAGGGTTCACATGCACAAGTCCCCTCTGTGCAAGGATCCGCTCATGCTGCGTCGGCTCAAACTATTGGTGGTAGTACTGACCCTGAGCCTGGTGCTCGCCGGCTGCAATCGCGTGGGCCTGGCCTATCGCAATCTGGACGTGATCATCCCCTGGACCCTCAATGACTACCTGGACATGAACGCCGGGCAGAAGAGCTGGTTCAACGACACACTCAAAGAACACCTGGCCTGGCATTGCACCACGCAACTGCCGGGTTACCTGGACTGGCTGGACCGCCTGCAACAGATGGTGGACGCCAATCAAGTCACGGACGCCGCGCTGCAAACCCGCACCGTCGAGGCCAAACAAGCGATTGCCGAAGTAGCACGAGAAATCACCCCGTCGGCCATCGAGCTGCTGCAAGGGCTGGACGATGAGCAGGTCGAGGACATGAACGCCGCGTTGGCCAAAGACCTGCGCAAGCGTCAGGACGAATACCTCAAGCCCCCACTGCAACAGCAGATCAAGGAGCGCGCCGAACGCATGCGCAAGCGCCTGGACAGCTGGATGGGCCCGCTCAGCCCCAGCCAGCAAGCCCGCGTCCTGGCCTGGTCGGTCGCGCTGGGTGAGCAGAATGAGCAGTGGATCGGCAACCGCGCCCATTGGCAGGCGCAGTTTATCGACGCGGTCCAGCAACGCCGCAGTGCCGATTTCCCACAAAAGATGCAGCAACTGCTGGTGGACCGTGAAAGCCTATGGACCCCGCAATACCGTGCCGCCTACGCCCAGACTGAAGCGCAAGCGCGAAGCCTGATCGTCGACTTGATGGCCGACAGCACGCCGCAACAGCGGTTAAAACTCACCCAGAAAATCGACGGCGTGCGCAGCGACTTCAAGGCACTCAAGTGCCTCAAGGCCGCTGCCCGTTGAAATGCGGGCTGCCTTAGCAACTCGACAACGATCCTAGATCGCGCCGCCCGCAATCGCCGCTTCGGAAGCCACGCGATCAAAGGTTTCAGGGTCCAATGCGTCTTCCTGCTCGTCCATGACCTGACGCGGATGAGCGTTGCCAGGAATGGAGCTGTCAATCAGGGACAGCAGGCTCGCTCCCCGTGGGGTCAAAATGAAATTCTCGCCGTTACCGCCCTGTTCTTCCGGGCGCGATTCGATAAAGCCGCGTTTGAACAGCAACGCTTCATAGTCGGCAGCGGTCTTTTTCAGCGTATCCAGGTTGCCGATGGACTCACCGGCCGTGGCCTTGTCGGCGGCTTCCTGCTCCGCATATTTGCGCGGGGCAAAGCTGCCCTCGCCGTTCTGCACTTCGTGCAGCAAACGTTCGATCAAATCCCAGTTGTAAGTCGTCATCCTGATTCCTCCTGCGGGCGTGAGCAAAAGTGGCCCGTCAGCAGGTGTGACCTGTCACGTCGGCAGCCGTTCAGCCGAATGGACGGGCGTCATTTCTCTGAACTTTCCAGACGTTCGCCCCCTCAACTGCGTACAAACGCCAAGGAGGTCGCCCCATGAAAACCCTGATGAATCTGACCGTCGCCGCCGCTCTGCTCACCGCCCTGCCGACCTGGGCCTGTACGCCGGAAGAAGCCACCGCCAAGCGCGAGGAGCTGGCTAAGCAAGTGACCCGGCT
This sequence comes from Pseudomonas sp. S5F11, assembly GCF_019641515.1. Taxonomy (NCBI): domain Bacteria; kingdom Pseudomonadati; phylum Pseudomonadota; class Gammaproteobacteria; order Pseudomonadales; family Pseudomonadaceae; genus Pseudomonas; species Pseudomonas sp. S5F11. Next base: position 5,371,980 of record NZ_JAIFJZ010000001.1, on the reverse strand, counting down.
CACCGAACAGAACCCAGCCAAGGCCAAGGAGATGAACGACGAACTGCAGAAAATGGACCTGGACACCGAGAGCGCGGAGTTCCCCGACAAATGTCAGTTGATCGACGCGCGCCTCAAAGAACTGAAAGAGGCCGCCGCCAAGGCCGAAAACTGAGCCCATAAAAAAACCGGACATCGTCCGGTTTTTTTATATCGCCCCAGGCTTATTCAGCAGCTGGCGCTTCGGGTTTGCGGCGCTTGAGCGGGGCCATGCCGTCCTTGCTCACCAACGACAGGTTGTCGGTCTTCGGGCGGTTGGCGATCTTGCGCTTGGTCGGCGACTTGGCGCCGGTTTTCTTCTTGTCGCCCTTGGCGTCGGTCTTTTTCTTCTTCACGCCGACGGCCTTGCCCGACGCCTTGACCTTCTTCGGCCCGGTGTAGGTGCCTTTGACTTCCTTGATGGTGCGGCGCTCGAACGACTGCTTGAGGTAGCGTTCGATACTCGACATCAGGTTCCAGTCGCCGTGGCAGATCAGCGAGATGGCCAGGCCATCGTTGCCGGCCCGCCCGGTGCGGCCGATACGGTGCACGTATTCGTCGCCGCTGCGCGGCATGTCGAAGTTGATCACAAGGTCGAGGCCATCCACGTCCAGGCCACGGGCGGCCACGTCGGTGGCCACCAGGATCTTCACACCGCCGGCCTTGAGGCGGTCGATGGCGAGCTTGCGATCTTTCTGGTCTTTCTCGCCGTGCAGCACGAACGCCTTGTATTCCTGGGCGACCAGGCGGCCGTAGATGCGGTCGGCGGCGGCGCGGGTGTTGGTGAACACAATGGCTTTCTGATAGGTCTCGTTGGCCAGCAGCCAGTTGAGGATCTGCTCTTTGTGCACATTATGGTCGGCGGTGACGATCTGCTGACGCGTGGTGGCGTTGAGGTCGCTGACGTTGTTGACCTGCAGGTGTTCCGGGTTGTTCAGCACCTTGGCGACCATGTCGCGCAGGGTCGAACCGCCGGTGGTGGCGGAGAACAACATGGTCTGTTGACGGTTGACGCACTCGCCCACCAGGCGCTGCACGTCGTCGGCAAAGCCCATGTCGAGCATGCGGTCGGCTTCGTCGAGTACCAGCACTTCGACCTCCTTGAGGTCCAGGTTGCCGGCGTTGAGTTGTTCGATCATGCGCCCTGGCGTGCCGATCAGAATGTCCGGCACCTTACGCAGCATGGCGGCCTGCACCTTGAAGTCTTCGCCGCCGGTGATGATGCCGGACTTGATGAAGGTGAACTGCGAGAAGCGTTCGACTTCCTTCAGGGTCTGCTGGGCCAGCTCGCGGGTCGGGAGCAGGATCAGGGTCTTGATGCTGACGCGGACCTTGGCCGGGCCAATCAAACGATTCAGAACCGGCAGGACGAAAGCGGCGGTCTTGCCGCTACCGGTTTGCGCTGTCACCCGCAGGTCACGCCCTTCGAGCGCGAGCGGGATGGCCGCGGCTTGCACAGGCGTAGGCTCGACAAATTTAAGCTCGGCCACGGCTTTGAGCAGGCGTTCGTGCAGGGCGAATTGGGAAAACACGGGTGCTACCTCGAAGAAATGCAAAATATCAGCTGCATAGGGTAACGGTTTCGGGCGTCCAAACCGAGTTTCTTTACGCGAACGGGCCCAATCAGGCGTTTTTTTGTGCTTGATTGTGTCGGCGACGTCAACTTTGTCGCACTCAGGTGCTCTAATCGCCCCCGACTTGTCTTACCGAGGAATCGCTTTATTCATGGATATCAAACAGCTCTGGCGCAACGTCCAAGACCTTTGGGACGCACTCGACCAACATCCCATGCTGCATGCGGGCCTGGGCTTGCTGGTATTGCTGGTGGTGGCCCTGGTACTGGGTCGGGTGGCGCGCTACCTGATCCTGCACGCGGTCAAACTGCTCGGGCGCCAACCGGCCCTGCACTGGCTCAACGACCTGCGGCACAACAAGGTTTTCCATCGTCTGGCGCAGATGACACCGTCTCTGGTGATTCAGTTCGGCCTGTACCTGGTGCCCGACCTGAGCAAGACCGCCACGTTGTTCATCGGCAACGTGGCCCTGGCGTTCACCATCCTGTTCCTGGTGCTGGCCATAAGCGCCCTGCTCAACGCCCTGCTGGACATCTACGCCCGCACCGAACACGCACGCACCCGTTCGATCAAGGGCTATGTGCAATTGGCCAAGATGGTGCTGTTCGTGTTCGGCGCGATCATCATCGTTGCCACCCTGATCGACCGGTCGCCGCTGTTGCTGTTGTCCGGCCTGGGTGCAATGTCGGCGGTGATTCTGTTGGTCTACAAGGACACGTTGCTGTCGTTCGTCGCCAGCGTGCAGTTGACCAGCAACGACATGCTGCGGGTCGGCGACTGGATCGAAATGCCCCAGGTCGGCGCCGACGGCGATGTGGTGGACATCACCTTGCACACGGTGAAAGTGCAGAACTTCGATAAAACCATCGTCTCCATCCCCACCTGGCGCTTGATGTCCGAATCGTTCAAAAACTGGCGCGGCATGCAGGCCTCGGGCGGGCGGCGCATCAAGCGCAGCTTGTTCATCGATGCCAGCGGCGTGCGCTTCCTGCGTGACGACGAAGAAGTGCGCATGACCCAGGTGCACCTGCTCACCGATTACATCAGCCGCAAGCAAGCCGAACTCAGGGCCTGGAACCAAGCTCAGGGTCACAGCGCGCAGTTGTCGGCCAACCGCCGGCGCATGACCAACCTCGGCACCTTCCGCGCCTACGCGCTGGCCTACCTGAAAAGCCACCCGGACATCCAGCCGAACATGACCTGCATGGTCCGCCAGATGCAGACCACCGCCCAAGGCGTGCCGCTGGAGATCTACTGCTTCACCCGCACCACGGCGTGGGCCGATTACGAACGAATCCAGGGCGATATCTTCGATTACCTGCTGGCGGTGTTGCCGGAGTTCGGCCTGAGCCTGTACCAGCAACCCAGTGGCAACGATCTGCGGGCGGGCATGCTACCGGCGGTGGCGGGCGCCAGTCATTTAGCAGCCCCGGATTACCCGGCGGTTTAAGCCAGCGAGCGGTTGGGCGCCTTGACGCCCAACCGACTGATCCACACCGCCCCCACAATCACCAGCCCGCCCAAGGCCAACCGGCCCAGCGGCTCGTGCTGGTTCCAGATCAACAGGTTGAGCAACAGCCCTACCGGTACGTGCAGGTTATTCATCACTGCCAGGGTGCCGCCGTTGACCAGGCATGCGCCCTTGTTCCACCAGTACAGGCCCAATGCCGTGCTGACCAGGCCGAGGAACACCAGTACACCCCACTGCAGCGGCGCTTGCGGCAGAAAATCAGCTTTGCCGAACAACAGGAACGCCGGCAACACCACCAGCAATGCGCCAAGGTAGAAATAGCCGAAGCGTCGGTAGTGCGGCAGGTCGCTCGGGTAGCGCGCCACCAGGTGCTTGTACATGACCTGCCCGGCGGCATAGGTGAAGTTGGCCAATTGCAGCAGCAAAAAGCCCATCAGGAAGTGCGGGGTGACCTGGTCGAAGCGAATCACTGCCGCACCCGCCACTGCCACCAGGGCAGCCAGCAATGCCCAGGGATTAAAGCGGCGGTTGAGAGCATCTTCGATCAGGGTCACATGCAGTGGCGTGAGGATGGTGAACAGCAGCACCTCCGGCACGGTAAGCACGCGAAAGCTCAGGTACAGGCACACGTAGGTCACGCCGAACTGCAGCGCGCCGATCACCAGCATGCCGCGCATGAACGCCGGCTCCACCGAACGCCAGCGCGTCAGCGGGATAAACACCAGCCCGGCCAGCACCACGCGCACCAGCACCGCGAAGTAGCTGTCGACGTGACCGGCGAGGTATTCGCCGATCAAGCTGAAGGAAAATGCCTGAATCAGGGTGACAACCAGTAGATAGCCCATGCGCGCCTCGTTTCGAATGGGCGGGACATTAAAGCTTTTCGCCGCGGGACGAAACTCGGGGCAAAAAAAACCCGACCTCGCTAAAGCGTCAGTCGGGCAGGAGCACTCAGGAGCACAAGTGCAAAGGGAGGTTCGTTACGCGTACTTGAAGGGTTGGCGTGCAGCGATATAAACACCGCGGGATTATCTGGCGATTAAAGCTTCACACCACCTGGGCCAACTGGGCTTTGGCGTGATTGATGCCTTTTTCCTGGAAGTCGCCGCTCAGGTTCACCCCTTCGGCATGAATAAAAGCGACCTCATGAATCCCGATAAAGCCCATGACCTGGCGCAGATACGGCTCCTGATGATCGGAGCTGGCGCCGGTATGAATGCCGCCGCGCGCGGTGAGCACAATGGCGCGCTTGCCGGTCAGCAGGCCCTGGGGCCCGGTGGGTGTGTATTTGAACGTCACGCCGGCACGCAATACGTGGTCCAGCCAGGCTTTCAAGGTGCTGGGGATGGCAAAGTTGTACATCGGCGCGGCCAGTACCAGCACGTCGGCGGCCAACAGCTCATCGGTCAATTCGTTGGAGCGGTCCAGAGAGATCTGTTCGTCGTCGTTGCGCTGTTCCGACGGTTTCATCCAGCCGCCGAGCAGGTTGGCGTCCAAATGCGGAACCGGGTTGAGGGCCACGTCGCGCACGGTGATCCGGTCCGCCGGGTGGGCGGCCTGCCATTGGCTGATGAACTGTTGAGTGAGTTGGCGGGAAATGGAATCCTGCTGGCGTGCACTGCTTTCGATGATCAGAACGTTGGACATGGCTATGTAGGCTCCATCTGAAACTGCTGTAAGTCGATGGAGAAAAGATTAACCAGGGCTCATTCGATAAAAAAGCGCAAAAAACTGCTATAACCCATCTAGAAATTTGTTGATAAGCGGAGTATCCCTGTTGGCCTGCTCCGCTGATGGGTTATTTCGGGGTGCAGGTCAGGGCGATACGCATCTTGATAATCGCGCGGTTGAATTTGACCGTGGTGTTGGTGCTCTTGCCGGCCGGTACCGAGACGGTACGCCGACGCGGCGACTCCGGACCGTTGGTGAAGACTACCGAGCACTGGGCATCGTTGGTGCCGTAGTTATTCAGTTGAATCGAACTGATATCGGCATCCACGTCGGTCGCAGTGTAGTCCACGCTCACGCCGTCGATCTTTTTGCTCACATCGATAGGGTAGGCGAACGCGCTCAACGGCAGCAGCGCCAGCAGCACACAACAGAATTTTCTCATTCGGCAGTCTCCAATAAGGACCGCCAGCTTAGGACAAGAGGAACCCATCTTGAAAGCGCCCCGCGTTACCCTCGATCAATGGCGCACGCTGCAAGCCGTGGTCGACCATGGCGGCTTCGCCCAGGCGGCCGAAGCGCTGCACCGTTCGCAGTCTTCGGTGAGCTACACCGTAGCCCGCATGCAGGACCAACTCGGCGTGCCGCTGCTGCGCATCGACGGGCGCAAGGCTGTACTCACCGACGCCGGTGAAGTGCTGTTGCGCCGCTCGCGGCAACTGGTGAAAAACGCCAGCCAGTTGGAAGACCTCGCCCACCATATGGAGCAAGGCTGGGAAGCCGAAGTGCGCCTGGTGGTGGACGCCGCCTACCCCAACGCACGCCTGGTGCGCGCCTTGAGTGCGTTTATGCCGCAAAGCCGCGGTTGCCGCGTGCGCTTGCGTGAGGAAGTGCTGTCCGGCGTCGAAGAGCTGCTGATCGAAGGCGTGGCCGACCTGGCGATTTGCGGTTTCAGTATCCCCGGCTACCTGGGCACCGAGATGAGCGATGTGGAGTTTGTCGCCGTGGCCCACCCCGAGCACGCCCTGCACCGCATGAACCGCGCGCTGAGCTTCCAGGACCTGGAAAGCCAGATGCAAGTGGTGATCCGCGACTCCGGCCGCCAGCAGCCGCGGGATGTGGGCTGGCTCGGCGCCGAACAGCGCTGGACCGTCGGCAGCCTGGCCACGGCGGCGTCCTTTGTAGGCAGCGGCCTGGGCTTTGCCTGGTTGCCACGGCACATGATCGAACGCGAACTCGCCGAGGGCGTGCTCAAGCAGCTACCTTTGGAACAGGGCGGCAGCCGCCATCCCACGTTCTACCTGTATTCGAATAAGGACAAACCCTTGGGGCCGGCCACGCAGATCCTCGTGGAATTGCTGCGTACCTTCGACACCGCTCCGTTGGACGCCCCTTTCGCCGCCCCTCGACAAGCCTGAAACGGAGTTCAAGCATGCCCTGGTTCGACCATGACGACTGCAGCCTGCACTACGAGGAATACGGCCACGGCACCCCACTGATCCTAATTCATGGCCTGGGCTCCAGCAGCCAGGACTGGGAGCTGCAGGTGCCGGTGCTGTCCCGGCATTACCGCCTGATCGTGGTAGATGTACGCGGCCATGGGCGCTCCGACAAACCCCGCGAACGCTACAGCATCCCTGGCTTCAGCGCCGATCTGAGCGCACTGATCCAACACCTCGACCTGCCGCCGGCCCATGTGGTGGGGTTGTCGATGGGTGGCATGATTGCGTTTCAGTTGGCGGTGGACGAGCCCGGCAGCGTCCGCAGCCTGTGCATCGTCAACAGCGCGCCTGAGGTCAAGGTGCGCAGCGCCAATGACTATTGGCAATGGACCAAACGCTGGACGCTGGCCCGGGTGCTCAGCCTGAACACCATCGGCAAGGCTCTCGGTGACCGGCTGTTTCCCAAACCGCAGCAGGCCGACCTGCGGCGCAAGATGGCCGAACGCTGGGCAAAAAACGACAAACGTGCTTATCTCGCCAGCTTCGACGCCATTGTGGGCTGGGGCGTGCAGGAACGACTGTCCAGCATCGCCTGTCCAACCCTGGTCATCAGCGCCGACCACGACTACACCCCTGTGGCGCAAAAACAAATCTATGTAAAACTGCTGCCCGATGCGCGACTGGTGGTCATCGAAGATTCCCGCCATGCCACGCCCTTGGATCAACCCGAGGTCTTTAACGCAACCCTGCTCGAATTTCTAAAGACCGTCGACACCACTGCTCAGGATCACTGACCCATGCTGAAAAAAATCGCCTTCTTTGCCGGTTCCGTTCTGTTCGCTGCCAACCTGATGGCGGCCCAGCCGGCCAAGGCGCCACACGTTTTGATCTCCACCACCAATGGTGACATTGAAGTCGAACTGGACCCGGTCAAGGCGCCGATCAGTACCAAAAACTTCCTGGACTACGTAGACAAAGGCTTTTACACCAACACCATTTTCCATCGCGTGATTCCGGGTTTCATGGTCCAGGGCGGGGGTTTCACTCCACAGATGCAGCAGAAAGACACCCAGCCGCCGATCAAGAACGAAGCCAGCAACGGCCTGCACAACGTGCGTGGCACGCTGTCGATGGCACGCACCTCCAACCCGGATTCGGCCACCAGCCAAATCTTCATCAGCGTGGCGGACAATGCGTTCCTCGACCCAGGCCGTGACGCCGGTTACGCGGTATTCGCCAAAGTGGTCAAGGGCATGGACGTGGTCGACATCATCGTCAACTCCCAGACCACCAACAAGCAAGGCATGCAAAACGTGCCGATCGACCCTGTCGTGATCAAGTCGGCCAAGCGCATCGACTGACGTCTGCAGGATGCTCCGCGCACAGCCCACAAGGCTGTGCGCGCACCTGAAAGGAGAGCCCGCTCGGCGGGCGTCAACCCCAATGCTCTATCGTCGTTTCGAACAACTGATCGATATTTTTCGCGACGCGCCCAGCGCCGCACCACCTGACAAAGTCCTACCCTTCTACCTCTACTACCTGCGCCAAGTGTGGCCGCATTTTGCCGCCCTGCTGGTGGTGGGCCTGATCGGTGCGCTGATCGAAGTCGCACTGTTCAGCTACCTGAGCCGCATCATCGACCTGGCGCAGGGCACGCCGCCGGCGAATTTTTTCCAGGAGCACAGCAGCGAGCTGATCTGGATGGCCGTGGTCGCCCTGTTGCTGCGCCCGATCTTCGGCGCCCTGCATGACCTGCTGGTGCATCAAACGATCAGCCCCGGCATGACCAGCCTGATCCGCTGGCAGAACCACAGCTACGTGCTCAAACAGAGCTTGAATTTCTTCCAGAACGACTTCGCCGGGCGGATCGCCCAGCGCATCATGCAAACCGGCAACTCGCTGCGCGATTCCGCTGTGGCGGCGGTGGATGCGATCTGGCACGTCGCGATTTATGCCATCAGCTCTCTGGTGCTGTTTGCCGAAGCGGACTGGCGCCTGATGATCCCACTGGTGACGTGGATCATCTGCTACAGCCTGGCGCTGCGGTATTTCGTGCCGCGGGTCAAAGAGCGCTCGGTGATTTCCTCCGAGGCGCGCTCCAAACTGATGGGGCGCATCGTCGATGGCTACACCAATATCACCACCTTGAAGCTGTTCGCGCACACCCAGTACGAGCAGCAATACGCCAAGGAAGCGATCATCGAGCAGACCGAAAAAACCCAGCTGGCCAGCCGTGTGGTCACCAGCATGGACATCGCGATCACCACCATGAACGGCCTGTTGATCGTCACTACCACGGGCCTGGCCCTGTGGTTATGGACGCAGTCGCTGATCTCGGTGGGCGCCATCGCCCTGGCCACGGGCCTGGTGATCCGCATCGTCAACATGTCCGGCTGGATCATGTGGGTGGTCAACGGTATTTTCGAAAACATCGGCATGGTGCAGGACGGGTTGAAAACTATCGCCCAACCGCTGGCCGTGGTCGACCGTGAAAACGCCCCGCGCCTGAGCGTGCCCCATGGCGAAGTGCGCTTCGAGCAGGTGGATTTCCACTACGGCAAACAGAGCGGGATCATTGGCGGCCTGAACCTGACCATCAAGGCCGGGGAGAAAATCGGCCTGATCGGGCCGTCCGGCGCGGGCAAATCGACCTTGGTCAACCTGCTGCTGCGCCTGTACGACCTGCAAGGTGGGCGCATCCTGATCGACGGCCAGAACATCGCCGAGGTGGCCCAGGAAACCTTGCGCGAGCAGATCGGCATGATTACCCAGGACACCTCGCTGCTGCACCGCTCGATCCGCGACAACCTGCTCTACGGCAAGCCTGACGCCACCGATGAAGAACTCTGGAGCGCGATCCACAAAGCCCGCGCCGATGAATTCATCCCACTGCTGTCAGACTCCGAAGGCCGCACCGGGTTGGACGCTCACGTCGGCGAACGCGGGGTGAAACTCTCCGGTGGGCAGCGCCAGCGCATCGCCATTGCGCGGGTGCTGCTCAAGGATGCACCGATCCTGATCATGGACGAGGCCACCTCGGCGCTGGACTCGGAAGTAGAAGCAGCGATCCAGGAAAGCCTGGAAACCCTGATGCAAGGCAAAACGGTGATCGCGATTGCCCACCGCCTGTCGACCATCGCCCGCATGGACCGCTTGGTGGTGCTGGAGAAAGGCCGGATCGCCGAGAGCGGCAGCCATGCCGAACTGTTGGCCCATGGCGGGCTATATGCGCGGCTGTGGCAACATCAAACCGGTGGCTTCGTCGGTATCGACTGAACACAACGCTAGTTGCACCGTCCGCCTGGCACTTTGCGCTGACCATGCTGTAATTCAGTGCAGTGCCCAGACGGGCGCTGAAGTAAATCTGCAGGGAGCATCACTGATTTACTGATTCGGTAGAGCGATCTATCAAGGACGGGTTTCATGTCTTTGTTCAAGCGTTCAGTCACAGAGGGGCTGGGTACGTTTTGGCTGGTGTTGGGTGGGTGCGGCAGCGCGGTATTGGCCGCAGCGTTCCCAGCGGTTGGGATCGGGTTGCTGGGGGTTTCCCTGGCGTTCGGGCTGACGGTGTTGACCATGGCGGTCGCCATCGGCCATATCAGCGGTTGTCACCTCAACCCAGCCGTGACGGTGGGCTTGGTGGTCGGCGGGAGGTTTCCGGCCAAGGAGTTACCGGCCTATATCATCGCCCAGGTCATAGGCGGCGTAGTCGCGGCGGCATTGTTGTATATGATCGCCAGCGGCAAGCCAGGCTTCGAATTGGCGTCGGGGCTGGCTGCCAACGGGTATGGCGAGCACTCACCCGGCGGCTATTCGCTGGCGGCGGGGTTCGTCAGTGAGCTGGTGATGACGGCGATGTTCCTGGTGATCATCCTCGGCGCCACCGACCCACGCGCCCCCAAGGGCCTGGCGCCCATCGCCATCGGCCTGGCTTTGACCCTGATCCACCTGATCTCCATTCCCGTGACCAACACCTCGGTCAACCCGGCGCGCAGCACAGGCCCGGCGCTGATCGTGGGTGGGTGGGCGATCCAGCAGTTGTGGTTGTTCTGGCTGGCGCCGTTGCTGGGTGCGGCGATCGGCGGTTTTATTTACGGATGGTTGGGTAAGGAGCCTCCAGCCTGACGCCCCCATACCACGATGGGCCGGGGCAGCCCTGCCGATACAGGGCAGGGCTGCATTCAATAGAGGCTGACTTAACCCTGATGGGCCTGCATGTATTGACGCAACAATTGGTTGATCCGTGTCTGGTAGCCCGTACCCTGACCTTTGAACCACTCAAGAACGTCAGCATCCAGCCGAATAGTCACCGCCTGTTTTACAGGCACACGTAACTCCGCACGTCGGAAAAATTCGGCGTCCAGCTCAGGGATGTCGCTGGTATCGATTTCTTTATCTTTCATCTTGGCCAGGCGCTCCCAATCAGTTTTGGATGTTTGCGTCATAGTATTTGGCCTCCTTCTAAGTTGCCTTTCGGACGGAGATGATACGAATCACATCACCACACCGCTCGGTGTATACGACTACACCCATTAACCGTTTTATCCAGCCAATACAGATCCAACGCTCTTCCCCATAATCCGCTCGATCATCGCGCAAGGCCAGCATCGGATGGCGAAAAATATCGGGTACGTCATTGAAATCGATTCCGTGCTTGGAAATATTGACCTTGTTTTTTGATTCATCCCATTCAAAACGCATGGCAATGCCTGTATGTACTTTTGTACATACAAAATAGCCAATTTTACAGTTCGTTTGCCGCGACGCGGACGAACGGCTTACGCCTGCCGATACGGCAGCGCCGCCCTCGCTTCTTCGGCATAGGCCAAAACGCCTACCCCTTCGCGCTCGAGAAAATCCTCCACCGCCTTTTTCAAGCCCGGATGCCGCAGGTAGTGCCATGACCGCGTGATCACCGGCTCGAACCCACGGATCAGTTTGTGCTCACCCTGGGCACCGGCGTCGAAACGTTGCAGGCCTTGGGCGATGGCGTAGTCCATGCCCTGGTAGAAACAGGTTTCGAAATGCAGGCGGTCGAATTCCGCCAGGCAGCCCCAGTAGCGGCCGTAGAAGCTGTCGCCGCCGATCAGGCTGAAAGCCATGGCCACTGGGCGTGTGCCCTGCTTGGCCAGTACCACGCGGATTGCCTCGGGCATACGTTCGGCCAGCAGGCTGAAAAAGGCGCGAGTCAGGTACGGCGCCTGGCGACGGACTGCATAGGTGTTGGCGTAACAGGCGTAGACAAAATCCCACTGCGCCTCGCTCAGTTCGTGGCCTTGCAGCCATTCGAACTCGATGCCCTGCCCCGCCACTTGCTCGCGTTCCTTACGCATCTGCTTGCGTTTGCGCGAACTCAGGGCGTCGAGGAAATCCTGAAAGTCGCGGTAGCCGCGGTTCTGCCAGTGGAATTGACAACCCAGGCGCTGCAACCAGCCCGGTTGGCCGGCCAAGGCCTCATCAGCCAACCCGTCGGTAAAGTTGATATGCGCGCTGGAAAGCCCTTCGATTTCCAGGTAATCGGGCAGGCTGTTGAGCAGCTCGAAACCATCCTCGACGCTGGCGGCTAGCAAACGCGGGCCGCTTACCGGGCTGAACGGCACGCCTACCAGCAGTTTGGGGTAGTAATCGATACCGGCGCGCTCACAGGCATCGGCCCAGCCGTGATCGAACACGTACTCGCCATAGGAATGCCATTTGCGATAACCGGGCAGCGCCGCCACCAGTCGATCGCCTTCCCAGTGCAGCAAATGCTCCGCTTGCCAGCCTGACTGCGGGCCCAGGCTGGCACTGTCCTCCAAAGCGCTGAGGAAGGCATGTCGCACAAAGGGCTGGGCGCTCGGCAGCAGCGCATCCCATGTCTGCGGGGCGATTTCGGACAGGCTGTCCAGGCGTTGCAACGGCATCGGCATCCTCACTACATCATGGCGTGAAAGCTTCGCGAGTATCGCTTATCGCCGCGACCAGCACACCCTTGAATCGCCGGACAGGGCTCTAAACCAATAGTTCCACGCCCGAACAATTTGTCACCGACATGACATTACTTTGCCACTGTTCCGTCATAAACCACCGCGATACTGACGCCTGTTTTTAGAGCGCCTGGTTCTAGCAGGCGGTTATTTTTTCCGTCCGTCAACGGTCGGTTGTGTCCTGGATGGTTTGCCATCCCTCCCCACTTTCGGAGATTGATATGCGTCTTGCTTCCACTAAAACTGCGGCGGTCCTGTGTGGCGGCCTGTTGCTGGCCTTGAGCGTTCCGGCCAGCGCCGCAGTCGACGCTAAATTGCTCGACATGCTCAAGGCCAACGGCCAGATCACTGCGGCGCAGTACACCGAACTGCAAACCGAGTTGGCCAAAGACCAGAAAGAACAGCAGATCGCACGGCAAGCTCAACAAGAGACCAACGAACAGATCGCGGCCACCGCCAAGAAAGCCAACGAACTGAGCGTGTTCGACCAGAAGCTGGCCTGGGCCGCCAAGACGCAGTTCAAGGGTGATGTACGCTTCCGCCAGGAAACCATCAAGATCGACGGCGAACCCAACAACGGCGGGCGTGACAAGGATCGTCAGCGCATCCGTGCCCGCCTCGGCGCTTACACCGAGATCAACCCGCAAGTGGACACCGGCATCCGTATCGCCACCGGCGGCGGCGACGATGCGCGCTCCACCAATCAGGATCAGGATGGCTACTTCGACAAGAAGTCGATCTGGCTGGACCTGGGCTACATCGACTACCACCCCGACCAGATCAAGAACCTGCACGTGATCGGCGGCAAGATGCTGCAACCGTGGGTCAACATGGGCGATGTGATCTGGGATAGCGATATCAACCCTGAAGGCCTGGCCCTGACCTACAAGTACCCGCTGGGCAGCAGCGCCGAGCTGTTCGGCAGCATCGGTAACTACAACCTCAAAGACAACGTCGACGGCGACGGCGTGCAATTCCGCCACGACCTGCGCCTGACCGCCGGCCAGTTGGGCTCGCGTTTCTCGCTGACCGACAACCTGAAACTGACCGTGGGCGGCAGCGTCTACGCCTATCAGAACGATGAGGACAGCCGCTGCACCACGACCACCACGCCGTGCGCGCTGGCGGTCAACGGTAACTCGGCCAACGAAGAGTTCCGCCTGTACGAAGGTTTCAGCCAACTGGACATCGGCGGCCTGGCCGTACCGCTGTCGCTGTACGGTCAATACGTGAAAAACAACGACGCCTCCACCGATCAGGACACCGCCTGGTTGCTGGGCGCCAAGTCCAAAGTGTTCGGTTTCAACCTGGACTACAACTACCGCGACACCCAGCGTAACGCCGTGGTCGGCGCCTTCACCGACTCGGACTTCGCCAACGGCACCACCGGTTCGCGCGGTCACAAGTTCAAAGTGGGTTACGACATCGACAAGAACTTCGCGGTCGGTGCCACGTACTTCCTGACCAAGGCGGATTTCTCCAGCCGTACCCAGCGCGACGCCGACACCAACACCCTGCAGTTGGATGCCGAAGCCAAGTTCTGAAGCTAGGCGTTGTAAGCCTTGGGCCAGGAAGGCCCGAGGTGGTTGTCACAGTCTGGCGTGGGCGGGGCGATCCCCATCATCCGTTCGGCTCACCCACGCGAGCCTGTTTATTTCCCGTCTTTGCGATCCTTGCGCCGCTCGTCAGCGAGCCGCTGCGCCAAGGCATCCACATTCTTGACCGGCGCGTCGGGCATCATCTTCAAGGTGGCTTGCATCAGGCGCATCTGGCGGATAAACCGGCGGCAGTTCGCGCAGAACATCAAGTGATGACGCACCATCAGGCGCTCGCGAAAGGTCAATTGCCCATCGAGATAATCACTGGAACGTGCCACTTGTTCTTTACAGGTCAGCATTCGCCGGTTTCCTCAAAATGCTCCACCGTGGCGAAGACTTTAAGCCGTGCCCGATGCAACAGCACTCGCACATTGGAGAGCGAGAGGGTCAGCAGATTACAGATTTCTTCCAACGCCAGGCCCTGGCGTTCGCGCAAGACCAACACACTGCTTTGCAGCTCGGACAAGCTCAGCAACGTATGTTCCAGGCAGTCGCGCAGCTCGTCCTCGGTGAGTAACGCCTCCGGCGTGTCCTGGTGCCAGGCATAAGGGGCGACGGCCCAGTGACCGTCATCGGGGCTGAAACGGTCGTCGCCGATGGTGCCGTGGGGCGAAGGCAAATCGTCGAGCAGCACCTCCCGACGATTCTGCTTGTAACGGCCCTTGGCGGCATTGGCGGTGATGGTCAGCAACCAGGTCTTGAGGCTGGAACGCCCCTCGAACTTCGCCAGGTTGCGCACCACCGACAGCCAGGCGTCCTGTACCACTTCATCGGCATGGCGCTGGCCGACGATGGCATAAGCCACCGCCCGCATCGCGCTCTGATAGGTGCTAACCAGTTCTTTGTAAGCCTGCTGCTCGCCCTTGAGCAGGCGTTCAAGCAGGTGCGCGTCGTCCGCTGCAGCCATTAAAGACTCCGGTTATTCAGCGCTTGCGCAGGATGACACTGCCGATCGAATAACCCGCGCCGAACGAACTGAGCACGGCAACCGAGCCCTTGGGCAAGTCGTCCTGGTAAGTGTGAAACGCAATCACGGAACCGGCCGAACTGGTGTTGGCGTAGGTATCGAGAATCACCGGCGCCTCTTGCACCGTGGCTTCGCGACCCAGCAGTTTCTTCACGATCAGGTGGTTCATGCTCAGGTTGGCCTGGTGCAGCCAGAAGCGCTTCACATCCGCCACATTCAGCTGGTTTTCTTGCAGGTGCACGCCAATCAGCTCAGCGACCATCGGGCATACGTCGCGGAACACCTTGCGGCCTTCCTGCACGAACAGCTTGTCCGGCGCACCGATGCCTTCCGGCGCCGCGCGATTGAGAAAGCCGAAGTTGTTGCGGATGTTGTTGGAGAACTTGGTCAGCAGCTTGGTGCTTACCACGTCGAATTGATGCTCGGAGGT
Source organism: Pseudomonas sp. S5F11 (assembly GCF_019641515.1). Lineage (NCBI taxonomy): Bacteria > Pseudomonadati > Pseudomonadota > Gammaproteobacteria > Pseudomonadales > Pseudomonadaceae > Pseudomonas > Pseudomonas sp. S5F11. The sequence goes on along the minus strand of NZ_JAIFJZ010000001.1, from coordinate 5,356,846 downwards.
GGCCAGGTCGGCACGCTCCAGGATCACCGCCGTGGCGGCATCGCCGAAGATGAAATGGCTGTCGCGGTCACGAAAGTTCAGGTGACCGGTGCAAACTTCCGGGTTGACCATCAGGATCGCCCGGGCCTGGCCCAGCTGGATGCTGTTGGCGGCATTCTGGATGCCGAACGTAGCGGAAGAACAGGCCACGTTCATATCGAAACCAAAGCCTGCGATACCCAGGGCTTCCTGGACTTCAATGGCGATGGCCGGGTAAGCGCGCTGCAGGTTGGAGCAGGCGACGATCACACCGTCGATGTCGGCGGCGGTCTTACCGGCGCGTTGCAGGGCCTGTTCAGCGGCACCGACGGCCATCTGGCAGAGCACCGACCACTCGTCGTTACTGCGCTCCGGCAGGCTCGGGGTCATGCGCTGGGGGTCGAGAATGCCGTCCTTGTCCATCACGAAGCGGCTTTTGATACCCGATGCTTTCTCGATAAAGGCCGCGCTGGACTCGGTCAGCGCTTGCACATCGCCGCGCTCGATGGCGGCGGCGTTGTCGCTGTTGAACTGATGCACGTAGGTATTGAAAGACTGCACCAGCTCTTCGTTGGAGATGCTGTTGGCCGGGGTGTACAGGCCAGTGCCGCTGATGACGACGTTATGCACGGTCGTTCCTCTAAATCTGTCAGGCAGAAGATATTGGTACCGTCGTACCAAACTGTAAGTAGTCCGATTCCGCACCGCGGACACCAAACTGGCATCGCTTTATTCCATCGCGCCGCAGACTTCTGCGACGATCCCGGCATTTATAGCGGCGAAGTTTGCCACAAACACCGGGATTTGGCGCCATCTGCCAGCGGGTTTCAATAGGAGAGGCGCCACGCCCCCTCTACTATTTTAATCTGCCTGCCTGGCTGACCGAAAAAGGGATCAGGCCTCGACCAGGCTCCACTGCTTGCTCAATCGCTTGTCGGAAATCGGCACCTTGGTTCCAAGCTGTTGGGCAAACAGTGACACGCGGTATTCCTCCAGCCACCAACGGTACAGCTCCAGTTGCGGGTCGCGCTTGCCTTCTTGGGTGTGTTTGTTCAGGCGGTTCTGGTACTGCGTCCACAGGCCGCTGAGTTCACCGCTCCACACTCGATCTTTCTGTACCTGGCTCGGTAGCTTCTCCAGACGCAATTCGATGGCCTTGAGGTAGCGCGGCAGTTCCTTGAACCATTGCGCCGGCGTTTCACGTACGAAGCCTGGGTACACCAGGTTGCTCAGTTGCTGTTTGATGTCGTTCAACGCCACGGCCTGGGCCAGATCGATCTTGCCTTTGAAGCGCTTTTGCAGGCCGTGCCAGAGTTTCAGCACATCCAGGGTCAGGCGCGCCAGGCGCTCGGCGTGTTCGGTCCAGCCGCTGCGCTTGCGCTCGGCCAGGGCCGCCAGGCCGGCGCCGTCGCGCGGCAGGCTGGCTTCGCCTTCCAACACACAGCTGTCGAGGCTGGCCAACAGGATGTCTTCGACCAGAGCGTCGATACGCCCCAGTTCGCGGTACATCAGCCCCAGTTCGGTAAGACCAGGCAACTTGCCGCGCAGGAATTTTGCCGGTTCCGCCAGCTGCTGCATCAAGAGGCGCTGCAAAGCGCGACGGTGCTGGAACTCTGCCTCGGCGGCGGTTGAGAAACGCCCTTCCTTGACCGTGCCGTTCTCTTCCACCAGCGCCGGGTACACCGTCATGGACAGCCCGGCGATGTTCTGCTGGGTCTTCTCGGCCACCGCCGCGAACACCTTGGCCTCCACCGGTTGTTGGCTTTTCGCGGTCTGCGGCACGGCGAGCGCGGCTTGGCTGGCTTCGGCGAAGCGTGCGGTCAGTTCGGCCAGGTCGCGCCCTTCACCGAGGAACTTGCCCTGGCCGTCGACCACTTCCAGATTCATCTTCAGGTGGTTTTCCACCTGCTGCGCCGCTTCGGCCCAGGCTTCGTCACTGACCCGCGCACCGGTCATGCGCAGCAGTTCGCGCCCCAGCGCCTGGGGCAGCGAGCCCTGGCCGAACTCGATACGTTGCAGCGCGGCCTTGACGAAGTCCGGCACCGGCACAAAGTTCTTGCGCAACGCTTTGGGCAGGTTGCGCACCAGCGCGATGCACTTGGCTTCGATCAAACCTGGCACCAGCCATTCCAGGCGCTCGGCGGGCAACGCCGGCAACAGCGGCGCCGGCACGCGCAAGGTCACACCGTCGCGCGGGTGGTTGGGTTCGAAGTGGTAACTCAAGGCCAGGGCCAGATCGCCCAAGTGCAAGGTGTCGGGGTAATGCGCGGCGGTGACTTCGCTGGCCTCGCGGGCCAGCACGTCCTCCTCGCGCATGATCAGCAATTGCGGGTCTTTCTGGCTGTTGATCTTGTACCAGCTGTCGAAGGTCGCGGTCTGGTGGATTTCCGCCGGCAAGCGCGCGTCGTAGAAGGCGTACAGGGTTTCTTCGTCGGCCAGGATATCGCGACGGCGGGCCTTGGCTTCCAGTTCGTCGAGCTGCTCCAGCAAGCGCTGGTTGGCGCTGAGGCACCTGGCGCGGGACTGAATCTCGCCGCGCACCAGACCTTCGCGGATAAACAATTCCCGTGAGACGACCGGGTCGACTGGGCCGTAATGCACCGGCCGGCGGCCGACCACAATCAGCCCGAACAGGGTGATTTGCTCAAAGGCCACGACCTGGCCGCGCTTCTTCTCCCAATGGGGCTCGAAGTGGTTCTTCTTGATCAAGTGCCCGGCCAACGGCTCGATCCAGTCGGCGTCGATCTTGGCCACCATGCGTGCATACAGCTTGGTGGTTTCCACCAGTTCGGCGGTCATCAGCCATTGCGGGCGCTTTTTGCCGATGCCCGAGGACGGGTGGATCCAGAAGCGCCGCTGACGCGCCCCGAGGTAATCGCCGTCTTCGGTCTTCTGGCCGATCTGGCTGAGCAGACCAGACAACACGGCTTTGTGCAGTTTCGGGTAGTCCGCCGGGTCTTTATTGATGGCCAACTGCATATCGCGGCAAATCAGGCTCAACTGCCGATGGGAATCGCGCCACTCGCGCAGGCGCAAATAGTTGAGGAAGTTTTTGCGGCACCAGTTGCGCAGCGGGCTGGCGGTCAGTTCCTGGCGCTGCTCTTCAAAGCCGCGCCACAGATTGACCAAGCCGGCGAAGTCCGAATCCGGGTCTTTCCACTGCGCGTGGGCCTGGTCGGCGGCCTGTTGGCGCTCCGGTGGGCGCTCGCGCGGGTCCTGGATCGACATGGCACTGGCGACGATCAGCACTTCCTGCAAACTGCCGAGCTTGGCCGCTTCCAGTAGCATGCGGCCCATGCGCGGGTCCACCGGCAGGCGCGCCAACTGGCGGCCCAGTGGGGTCAACTGGCTGTTTCGGTCCACCGCCGACAGCTCTTGCAGCAGATTGAAACCGTCACTGATGGCCTTGCCGTCCGGCGGTTCGATAAACGGGAAGTCGGTAATTTCGCCCAGGCGCAGGTGCAGCATTTGCAGGATCACCGCGGCGAGGTTGGTGCGCAGGATTTCCGGGTCGGTGAATTCCGGACGGCCGATAAAATCCTCTTCGCTGTACAAACGCACGCAGATGCCCGGCTCAACCCGACCGCAGCGGCCCTTACGCTGGTTGGCGCTGGCCTGGGAAATCGCTTCGATGGGCAGGCGCTGCACCTTGGCGCGGTAGCTGTAGCGACTGATGCGCGCCGTGCCGCTGTCGATCACATAGCGAATGCCCGGCACCGTCAGCGAGGTCTCCGCGACGTTGGTCGCCAGCACCACGCGACGGCCAGGATGGGATTGGAAAATCCGCTGCTGCTCGGTCGGCGACAGGCGCGCATACAACGGCAGAATCTCGGTGTGCTTGAGCTGGGCCTTGCGCAGCATGTCGGCGGCGTCGCGAATCTCGCGCTCGCCCGGCAAAAACACCAGCACGTCGCCGGGGCTACGCCGTTCGCTGCGCTCGTAGGCGGCGATTTCATCGAGGGTGGCGAGGATCGCCTGGTCGACGGTGAGGTCGTCCTCAACACGGTTACCCTCCTCGTCCTGCTCCAGGGTCAGCGGGCGGTACCAAGTCTCCACCGGGAACGTTCGGCCCGATACCTCCACGATGGGCGCATCGTCGAAGTGCTTGGAGAAGCGCTCCAGGTCGATGGTGGCCGAAGTGATGATCACTTTGAGGTCGGGGCGACGCGGCAACAGGGTCTTGAGGTAGCCGAGCAGGAAGTCGATGTTCAGGCTGCGTTCGTGGGCTTCGTCGACGATGATCGTGTCGTACCGTTCCAGATAACGGTCGTTCTGGGTTTCCGCCAGCAGGATGCCGTCGGTCATCAGCTTGATCAGGGTGTTGGCGTCGCTCTGGTCTTCGAAACGGACCTGGTAACCGACCAGCGCGCCGAGGGGCGTGGCCAGTTCTTCGGCGACGCGGCTGGCCACGCTACGCGCGGCGATCCGGCGTGGCTGGGTATGGCCAATCAGGCCGTACTGGCCGCGACCTATCTCCAGGCAGATCTTCGGCAGTTGGGTGGTCTTACCCGAGCCGGTTTCGCCGGCAATGATCAACACCTGGTGCTTGCTCAGCGCGGCCTTGATCTCATCGCGCTTGGCGGCGATGGGCAGGCTGTCGTCATAGCGGATCACTGGCAGGCTGGCGCGCCGCGCCGTCACCTGGGCACAGGAGGCCTGCATGCGCGCGACCCACTGCGCCAACTTTTCCTCGTCGGGTTTCTTGCGCAGCTCAAGCAACTGCCGGCGCAAGCGGTGGCGGTCGGCGAGCATGGCGTGATCGAGGTTTTTGAGCAGTTGGTCGATAGTGGGCGCTTGGTCAGTCATCTGGTACGTGAGGGCCGTCTATTTATGCAGGGCGCCGATTGTGGCAGAAAAGCGGGGGTTAGCGGCAAGCTTCAAGCGGCCAGCAAGGGCCGCTTGAAACTTACGGCTGGCCCTTTCTCCTGTAAGGAAACACATCGATCACCTTCCCCGCCCGAATCGCCTCTTGCAGGCCCTTCCAATAATCCGCGTTGTACAACTCGCCATGCAGTTCATTGAATAGCTTGCGCTGGCCGATATCGGCAAACAGGAACGGCGGGAACTCCTCCGGGAACACGTCCAGCGGCCCGATGGAGTACCAGGGCTCGGAGGCCATTTCATCCTCGGGTGTACGCGGGGCGGGAATGTGGCGGAAGTTGGCCTCGGTGAGAAAGCAGATTTCGTCGTAGTCGTAAAACACCACGCGACCGTGACGGGTGACGCCGAAGTTCTTGAGCAACATGTCACCGGGGAAAATATTTGCTGCCGCCAACTGCTTGATGGCCAGGCCGTAATCTTCCAGGGCTTCGCGTACCTGTGCGGGGTTGGCATTTTCCAGGTAGAGGTTGAGCGGGGTCATGCGCCGTTCGGTCCAGCAGTGGCGGATCAGCACGGTGTCGCCTTCCACTTCGACGGTACCAGCGGCCACGTCCAGCAGTTCGCCCAGGCAATCAGGGTCGAACTTACTCAAAGGAAAGCGAAAATCGGCGAACTCCTGGGTATCGGCCATGCGCCCCACGCGGTCGACGCTTTTAACCAGGCGGTACTTTTCGATCACGGTGGCGCGGTTGACGTTTTTCGACGGTGAGAAACGGTCCTTGATGATCTTGAACACGGTGTTGAAGCCCGGCAGGGTGAACACGCTCATGACCATGCCGCGCACGCCGGGGGCCATGATGAACTGGTCGTCCGTGGTGGCCAGGTGGTTGATCAGCGCGCGGTAGAACTCCGACTTGCCGTGCTTATAGAAACCGATGGAAGTGTACAACTCGGCAATGTGCTTGCCCGGCAGAATGCGCTTGAGAAACCCGACGAATTCCGCCGGCACCGGCACATCCACCATGAAGTAGGAACGGGTGAACGAGAAGATGATCGACACCTCAGCCTCATCGGTGATCAGCGCATCGATGCGGATGCCCTGCCCTTCGCGGTGCAGCAGCGGAATCACCAGCGGCCATTGCTCATCGCGGGTATAGATGCGCCCGACCAGGTAGGCCCCTTTATTGCGGTACAGCACCGACGAAAACAGCTCGACTTTGAGGTCCGGGTCTTTGCACACCCAGTCCGGCAAGTTCTCCCGCAGTTGGGCTTCGAGTCGGTGCAAGTCGGCCGCCAGGTCGGCGTAGGGCTCGCTGAAGCGGTAGTCCTCGACGATCTGCGCGAGCATCTCGGCAATCTGCCCGGCCGGCGCGTAGACACGGGTTTGCGCCGCCCGCGCGCGGCGCAGGCTGGGCCGGGTGGTGTGGATAAACATGCAGCCGTCGCTGATCAGGTCGTGGCTGAACAGGCCACAGAAGATCGAGTTGTACCAAGTCTCGGACAATTCATCGTCGAAACGCAGGTCGATCAGGCCGATATAGGCGCTTTTCACCAGAGGCCACAGGTCGATGTCCAGCAGATCGGCGGCATCGAACCCAGCGCGCAGCCGCGTGGTGACTTCGCCGACCTTTTCTTCATACAGGTTGATCCGCGCCGCCGATGCCGCTTGGCCCAGCTGCCATTGGGCCTTTTCGAAACGCTCGCGCGCACCATCGGTGATCTGACGAAAGTGTTCGCGGTAGTCATCGAAGCCCTCAAGGATGGTGCGGGCGATGGCAAGGGCGGGCGTGGGCTGCGACATGCGGGAAACCTCGAACGGGCATCGGGAAGCCCTGAGCTTAGCCAGTGCGGGAACCCAGGAGAAGAAGGATTTTCGGCGCAGTTGGATTCAATCAGACAAAAAACCAGTGCGCACCCTGCCGTCACTGTAATCAGGGATTGTGCCGCGCAGGCCGCTGGGCAACACTCGCCGGCTTATTCGCGTAGGAAGTTTTCCGTGAGACCTGTCGACACCCTCTACCTGCTGGGACTGGCCGCTATCTGGGGCGCGAGTTTCTTGTTTATGCGCATCATTGCGCCGGAAATCGGTACGCTGCCCACCGCGTTCTTCCGCGTATCGATCGCCGCCGCCGGCTTGCTGGTAATGCTGGCCGTGATGCGGGTGAAATGGGATTTCCAGGGTAAATTCAGAACCGTCCTGCTGCTGGGGGTGATCAATTCCGGGATCCCCGCCACCATGTACTCGGTGGCCGCCCAAGTGCTGCCGGCCGGCTATTCGGCGATTTTCAACGCCACCACGCCGCTGATGGGCGTGTTGATCGGCGGGTTGTTCTTCAGCGAACGCCTGACCCCCTCGAAAATCGCCGGCGTGTGCCTGGGCCTGCTGGGCGTGGCCGTGCTGACCCGCGCCGGGCCGGTGGCGTTCGACCTGACCCTGCTGATGGGTGCCCTTGCCTGCCTGCTGGCCACCACCTGTTATGGCTTTGCCGGGTTCCTGGCACGCCGCTGGCTGGATCGACGCGGCGGCCTGGACAGCCGCCTCGCCGCTCTAGGCAGCATGCTCGGCGCGACCTTGTTTCTACTGCCATTCTTCGCCGTCAGTGCCCTATATCAGCCACCTGCCAGCTGGGGAGGTTGGCAGGTCTGGGCATCGCTGCTGGGGCTTGGATTGGTGTGTACGGCGTTTGCCTACGTGCTGTACTTCCGCTTGCTGACGGCCATCGGGCCGGTGCGCTCGATGACCACCACATTCCTGATCCCGCCGTTTGGCGTGCTGTGGGGCGCCTTATTGCTGGATGAGCCGCTGTCCATGGCTCATCTATATGGTGGGGTGTTGATCGCGGGCGCGCTGTGGCTGGTATTACGGGTAGGGAAACTGGCCAAGACCTTGTAGGCAGGTTTCATGCGGGGAGCCAGGGACGGTCGTTATACTGCCGCCCGGTATTTTCAAGGATTCCCCCCAATGCTGACCCTGCCTTGGCTGTACCTGGCACTGCTTTCCATCGGCTATGTAATGGCCCTGGTTTACGGACAATTGGGTGCACTGGCGTTGGTGTCAGTCGCCCTGCTGCTGGTCGCCGGCTACGCCGTGCGCCAACAACGCACACCCTGGGCGCGCTACCTGGGCCACGGCCTGTTTATCGTATTGGCGCTGGGCCTGGCGATGCATTGGTTGCCGGGCTTCTATAACGGCCGCGGGATCGACCCGCAACGCTTCACCCCCGATGCAGTGCCGTTCTCGATGTACCTGAATCAGGACAAACCTCTGATCGGCTTCTGGCTGCTGCTGGCCTGCCCCTGGATCGTGGCGCGGCGCGCGTTGCGCCTTTCGATCTGTGTCACCGCCCTGGCCTTGACCCTCACCGCCATCGCGGCCCTGGGCGGCGCGGCGCTGCTTGGCATCATCAGTTGGGCACCGAAATGGCCGGATCCGGCGTGGCTGTGGGTGCTCAATAATCTGCTGTTGGTCACGCTGGTGGAAGAAGCGCTGTTCCGTGGCTACATTCAAGGCGGCTTGAGCCGGCGCTTCAAGCACCTGCCCTATGGCGACAACCTCGCGCTGTTGTTGGCGTCGCTGCTATTCGGCCTGGTGCACCTGGGGGCGGGGTGGCACTGGGTGCTGCTGGCGAGCATTGCCGGGGTCGGTTACGGCTTGGCATACCGGTTTGGCGGCCTGGGGGCGGCGATTGCCACGCACTTTGGCTTGAACCTGCTTCACTTCGGCTTGTTTACCTATCCGATGCTGGCCGGTTGATTGTTGCAAAAATAAGTTAAATAAACCCCCGTGCCGGTCGATACCCCCTGAAAGCCTTGCGGATTGAACAATCATGCGTAATAACCAGCCCGTTACCCAGCGCGAACGTACCTTCCCCGCTCAGCAACGGTTGATCTCCACCACGGATGCCAAGGGCGTGATCACTTACTGCAACGACGCGTTTGTCGAGATCAGTGGGTTCAGCCGTGAAGAACTGCTGCGCGCCCCGCACAACCTGGTACGTCACCCGGATGTTCCGGCGGCAGTGTTCGCGCACATGTGGACGACGCTCAAACAAGGCTTGCCATGGATGGGCATTGTCAAGAACCGCTGCAAGACCGGCGATCATTACTGGGTGAATGCCTATGTAACGCCGATTTTCGATGGCAACCAGGTGGTCGGCTACGAATCGGTGCGGGTCAAACCCACCGCCGAGCAGATCCGCCGGGCCGAAGCGCTCTACCAACGCATCAACCAGGGCAAGTCGGCGATTCCACAGCGCGACAAGTGGCTACCGGTGCTTCAGGACTGGGTGCCTTTTATTCTGGTGAGCCAGTTGAGCTTTATGATTGGGGCCTGGCTTAACTCCCACTGGGGTTTTGCCTTGGCCGCGGCGCTGTCGGTACCCTTGGGCCTGCTGGGCCTGAGCTGGCAACAGCGCGGCCTCAAGCGCCTGCTGCGCCTGGCCGAGCAGACCACGTCCGACCCGTTGATCGCGCAGATGTACACCGACAGCCGTGGCGCCCAGGCGCGTCTGGAGATGTCGATCCTCAGCCAGGAGGCGCGTCTGAGGACGTGTCTGACCCGCTTGCAAGACACTGCCGAGCACCTCAACGATCAGGCGTCGCAGTCCAATACCCTGGCGCATAACAGCTCCAGCAGCCTGGAGCGCCAGCGCGTCGAAACCGAACAAGTGGCCACCGCCGTCAACCAGATGGCCGCGACCACCCAGGAAGTGGCCAGCCACGTGCAGCGCACCGCCGATGCCACCCAGGAAGCCAATCGCCTGACCGGTCGCGGCCGCGATATCGCCGGGGAAACCCGCGAGGCGATTCAGCGCTTGTCCACCGCCGTGGGTGAAACCGGTGTCACCGTGACCCAACTGGCCAAGGACAGCGATGAAATCGGTGGCGTGGTCGATGTGATCAAAGGCATTGCCGACCAGACCAACCTGCTGGCGCTGAACGCCGCCATTGAAGCGGCGCGTGCCGGTGAAATGGGTCGAGGCTTTGCCGTAGTGGCCGACGAGGTTCGCCAACTGGCGCAACGTACCGCCGAGTCTACCGGGCAGATCCATACCTTGATCGCCAAGCTGCAACAAACCGCCAGCGCGGCCGTGCAGACCATGGATGCCGGGCATCGCCAGGCCGAAGAAGGCGTGGCACGGGTAATGGAAGCGGATCAGGCGCTGGTGGGCATCAGCGAAGCGGTGGCGCACATCACCGATATGACCAGCCAGATCGCCGCCGCGACCGAGGAGCAAAGCTCGGTGGCTGAGGAGATCAGCCGCAATATCAGCACCATTGCACTGCTGGCCGATCAAACCTCGGAACAGGCCCTGAACTCGGCGCAATTGAGTGAAGACCTGACCCATACAGCTAATAGCCAGTATTCCTTGGTCGAACGTTTCAACCGATAGACCGCTATCGGGAGCAAGCCCCCTCCCACAGTTAACCGCGTACATCCCTTGGAATGCGGTCGAATGTGGGAGGGGGCTTGCTCCCGATTGGCCCTAACAGACGCTGAGAAACTCAGCCACCTGCACGGCCGCAGCCTCCAAATGCTGCTCATGCGTAAACCCCGAAGCCTTCAACGGCTTCAAGTCATGGTCCCCCGCCTCCAGCCACATCACCTCGATGCTCGGCGATAACGCATAAGTCTCTACCGCGGCCCGATTACCCAAAGCATCGCGCTCACCTTGCACGATCAAGGTCGGGGTCTTCAGCTCGGCCAAATGTTCGACCCGAGGCTTCTGCGGCTTGCCCACCGCATAAAACGGATACCCCAGGCACACCAACCCATCGGCGCCCAGTTCGTCGGCCACCAGACTGGCCATGCGCCCGCCCATGGACTTGCCACCGATGGCCACAGACCCAGCGACATGACGCCGCACCTCGGCATACACCTCACGCCAGGCCTGCAGCAGTTTCGGTGCCGGGTTAGGTGGGCGTTTGCCGCCGTCGAGCCGGCGCTGAGCCATATAGGGAAACTCGAAGCGCAACACGTTCACGCCTTGTGCGGCAAGGCGTGCAGCCATGTCGTTCATAAAGGTTGAGTCCATTGGCGCGCCGGCGCCGTGGGCCAGGATCAGCGTGATCGGCCCGCCCGAGGGCGCGTTGGACGCGACATCCCACAACCAGCCATGTTCCCGCGCACACTGCGCCCATTGATCCCCGTCAATACTGGCCTTGTGCTCTTTGCCCATGCTTGCCTCGCTATTTAGTCTGCCTATAACTCCAGCCCAAGTGCCGCTCGGCTTGGGTTGAACCGTGGATGGGGAACCATGAACACTACATTAAGTACCGCCTATAACTACAAGGTGGTCCGCCAATTCGCCATTATGACGGTGGTGTGGGGCATCGTCGGCATGGGGCTCGGGGTTTTTCTCGCCGCCCAATTGGTTTGGCCCGCGCTCAACTTCGATTTGCCCTGGACCAGCTTTGGCCGTTTACGCCCATTGCATACCAACGCGGTGATCTTCGCGTTCGGTGGCTGTGCGCTATTCGCCAGCTCCTTCTACTCGGTGCAGCGCACCTGCCAGACCCAGCTGTTCGCGCCGAAGCTCGCCGCGTTCTGCTTCTGGGGCTGGCAACTGGTGATCCTGCTCGCCGCAATCACCTTGCCGCTGGGCTACACCAGCTCCAAGGAATACGCCGAGCTGGAATGGCCGATCGACATCTTGATCACCATCGTCTGGGTGGCCTACGCCATTGTGTTCTTCGGCACCGTGGCCAAGCGCAACACCAAGCACATCTACGTCGGTAACTGGTTCTTCGGTGCGTTCATCATCACCGTGGCCATCCTGCATATCGTCAACAACCTGGAAATCCCGGTCAGCCTGACCAAGTCCTACTCGCTGTACGGCGGTGCGACGGATGCCATGGTGCAGTGGTGGTATGGGCACAACGCGGTAGGCTTTTTCCTCACCGCCGGTTTCCTCGGCATGATGTATTACTTCGTGCCCAAGCAAGCCGAGCGTCCGGTGTACTCCTATCGCCTGTCCATCGTGCACTTCTGGGCGCTGATCACCCTGTACATCTGGGCCGGCCCGCACCACCTGCACTACACCGCACTGCCGGACTGGGCACAGTCCCTGGGCATGGTGATGTCGCTGGTTCTGCTGGCGCCAAGCTGGGGCGGCATGATCAACGGCATGATGACCCTCTCGGGCGCCTGGCATAAATTGCGCAGCGACCCGATCCTGCGCTTCCTGGTGGTGTCCCTGGCGTTCTACGGCATGTCGACCTTCGAAGGTCCGATGATGGCGATCAAGACCGTCAACTCGCTCTCCCACTACACCGACTGGACCATCGGCCACGTACACGCCGGCGCTCTCGGTTGGGTGGCGATGATCTCCATCGGCGCGCTGTATCACATGATCCCGAAAGTCTTCGGCCGCGAGCAGATGTACAGCCTTGGCCTGATCAACGCGCACTTCTGGCTGGCCACCATCGGCACCGTGCTCTACATCGCCTCGATGTGGGTCAACGGCATTGCCCAAGGCCTGATGTGGCGTGCGATCAACGACGACGGCACCTTGACCTACTCCTTCGTCGAGACCCTGGTGGCCAGCCACCCAGGCTTCATCGTGCGGCTGGTGGGCGGCGCGGTGTTCCTCAGCGGCATGTTGCTGATGGCTTACAACACATGGCGCACCGTGCGCTCGGCACAACCTGTCGAAGCCGCCCCTGTCGCGCAGATGGCCTGAGGAGTCAGTGATGAAACACGAAACGATTGAAAAGAACGTCGGCCTGATGATGCTGCTGATGGTGCTCGCCGTGAGCATCGGCGGCCTGACCCAGATCGTCCCGCTGTTCTTCCAGGACGTGACCAACAAGCCGGTCGAAGGCATGAAGCCCTACACCGCGCTGCAACTGGAAGGCCGCGACATCTACATCCGCGAAGGCTGCGTGCAATGCCACTCGCAGATGATCCGCCCGTTCCGCGCCGAAACCGAACGCTACGGCCACTACTCGGTCGCCGGCGAAAGCGTGTGGGACCACCCGTTCCTGTGGGGCTCCAAGCGCACCGGCCCGGACCTGGCGCGCGTCGGCGCACGTTACTCCGACGACTGGCACCGTGCGCACTTGTACAACCCGCGCAACGTGGTGCCTGAGTCGAAAATGCCGGCCTACCCGTGGCTCGTCACGGCCCCGGTCGACAGCAGCCACACCGAGACCAAGTTGAACGTAATGCGCACCCTCGGCGTGCCGTACACCGACGACGACATCAAGGGCGCCGTGGCCAGCCTCAAGGGCAAAACCGAGATGGACGCGCTGGTCTCGTACCTGCAAGTGCTCGGCACTGCCATCAAGAGCAAGAGGTGAGCCATGGGATTTGAATTCGATGCGGGCACCATCCGCGGCCTCGGCACGCTGGTGGTCGCCATCGCCTTTATCGGCTTGTCGCTGTGGGTGTTCAACAATCGACGCAATGCGGAATTCGAGCAGGCGCGCCTGCTGCCGTTCGCCGACGAGCCCACCGCCCCCCCATCCGACGCTCAAGAAGAGCCTGCAATAAGGAGCACTCGGCCATGACCCTATTTTGGAGTACATGGATCTGCGTACTGACCATCGGCAGCCTGATCGGGCTGACCTGGCTGTTGATCTCCACCCGCAAGGGCGAGACCAAAGGCAGTGTCGACCAGACCATGGGCCACGCCTTCGATGGCATCGAGGAATACGACAACCCCCTGCCCCAGTGGTGGTTCATGCTGTTCGTCGGCACCTTGGTGTTCGCGGTCGGCTACCTGATCCTCTATCCGGGCCTGGGCAACTGGAAAGGCGTGCTGCCGGGCTATGAAGGCGGTTGGACCCAGGCCAAGGAATGGGAAAAGGAAATGGCCAAGGCCGATGCGAAATTTGGGCCGATCTACGCCAAATTCGCGGCCATGCCCGTGGAAGAAGTAGCCAAAGACCCACAAGCGCTGAAAATGGGTGGCCGCCTGTTCGCCTCCAACTGCGCGGTGTGCCACGGCTCGGATGCCAAGGGCGCGTACGGCTTCCCAAACCTGGCCGACAACCTGTGGCGCTGGGGCGGCTCTGCCGAGGCGATCAAGACCACCATCATGAACGGTCGCCACGCGGCGATGCCGGCCTGGGGTGAAGTACTGGGCGAAGACGGCGTGAAAAACGTCGCGGCCTATGTGCGCCACGACCTGGCCAAGTTGCCGCTGCCGGCCGATAGCACCGCCGATCTGGCCGCTGGCCAAGCCACCTTCAACACCACCTGCGTTGCCTGCCACGGCCCGCAAGGCCACGGTGTGGAAGCCATGGGCGCGCCTAACCTGACCGAACCCGCCGGTTTCATCTACGGCACCGGCCTGGCGCAATTGCAGCAGACCATCCGTCACGGCCGTCAAGGCCAGATGCCAGCGCAGGAAGCCCTGCAAGGCAATGACAAAGTGCACCTACTGGCGGCTTACGTGTACAGCCTGTCCCACAACGCTGATGGCGCAAAGCCAGAAAGCCAAGCGCAATAACCACACAAGGCCGCCCCGCCCGGGGCGGCCGCTGCTTCGTCTGTAGGAGCGGGCTTGCTCGCTCCCACACCGACCGCCCTACGCGACCAAGTGTCGCACCCGTCTAAAGCAAACCTTTCCCCTCCTCCCATTCGGGTCTACGCTTGCTTGCACAGTGGACCGATCCTGGTGTACGCGACGAGTCACGTTGCGACCTGCAAAATTTCCTGTCCACTCGATCAGCTTTCCATTTCGGATTTTGTCCTTACGCCAAACATGGAAAGGGCGCAGAATCTGGCGTGGAACGCATTGATACAGGTCAGTCATTGCGTTGCAATGACCCCTCGCTTTCTACATACTTGCGGCCGATTTTTACCTATAAAAAAACCTAAACCGTGGAACCTTAGAATGAGCACAGCAATCAGTCCGACTGCTTATAACTATAAGGTAGTCCGCCAGTTCGCCATCATGACGGTGGTCTGGGGGATCCTTGGCATGGGGCTCGGGGTCTTCATCGCCTCGCAACTGGTCTGGCCGGAATTGAATTTCGACCTGCCCTGGACGACCTTCGGTCGCCTGCGCCCGCTGCACACCAACCTGGTGATTTTCGCCTTCGGCGGATGTGCATTGTTTGCCACCTCCTACTATGTCGTGCAGCGAACCTGCCAGACGCGACTGATCTCCGATGGCCTCGCCGCTTTCACCTTCTGGGGTTGGCAAGCGGTCATCATCGGCGCCATCGTCACCCTGCCGTTGGGTTACACCACCACCAAGGAATACGCCGAGCTGGAATGGCCCATCGCCATTTTGCTGGCCGTGGTCTGGGTGACCTACGCTGCGGTGTTCTTCGGCACCATCATCAAGCGCAAGACCAAGCACATCTATGTGGGCAACTGGTTCTACGGCGCGTTCATCCTGGTGACGGCGATGCTGCACATCGTCAACCACGCGTCGTTGCCGGTCAGCCTGTTCAAGTCCTATTCAGCTTACTCGGGCGCGACGGATGCAATGATCCAGTGGTGGTACGGGCATAACGCCGTAGGCTTTTTCCTCACCACCGGCTTCCTGGGGATGATGTACTACTTCGTGCCGAAACAGGCCGAACGCCCTATCTACTCCTATCGCCTGTCCATCGTGCACTTCTGGGCGCTGATCACCCTGTATATCTGGGCCGGTCCGCACCACCTGCACTACACCGCGCTGCCGGACTGGGCGCAATCCCTGGGCATGGCCATGTCGATCATCCTGCTGGCGCCAAGCTGGGGCGGCATGATCAACGGCATGATGACCCTCTCGGGCGCCTGGCATAAATTGCGCACCGACCCGATCCTGCGGTTCCTGGTGGTGTCCCTGGCGTTCTACGGCATGTCGACCTTCGAAGGTCCGATGATGGCGATCAAGACCGTCAACTCGCTCTCCCACTACACCGACTGGACCATCGGCCACGTTCACGCTGGCGCCCTCGGTTGGGTGGCGATGATCTCCATCGGCGCGCTGTACCACATGATCCCCAAACTGTTCGGCCGCGCGCAGATGCACAGCGTCGGGCTGATCAACACGCACTTCTGGCTGGCTACCATCGGCACCGTGCTCTACATCGCTTCGATGTGGGTCAACGGCATCACCCAGGGCCTGATGTGGCGTGCGATCAACGATGACGGCACCCTCACCTACTCCTTCGTCGAAGCGCTGCAAGCCAGCCACCCGGGCTACATCGTTCGTGCCCTGGGCGGTGCGTTCTTTGCCGCCGGCATGCTGTTCATGGCCTACAACGTGTTCCGCACCGTGCGGGCCTCGGACCCCGTAGAAGCTGAAGCCGCCGCCAAGATCGCCGTTGTGGGAGCCCACTGATGAAGCATGAAGTAGTCGAGAAGAATATCGGCCTGCTGGCCTTCTTCATGGTCATCGCCGTGAGCATCGGCGGCTTGACCCAAATCGTCCCGCTGTTCTTCCAGGACGTGACCAACAAGCCGGTCGAAGGCATGAAGCCGCGCACCGCCCTTGAACTGGAAGGCCGCGACGTCTACATCGCCAACGGCTGCGTGGGCTGCCACTCGCAGATGATCCGCCCGTTCCGCGCCGAAACCGAACGCTACGGCCACTACTCGGTCGCCGGCGAAAGCGTGTGGGACCACCCGTTCCTGTGGGGTTCCAAGCGCACCGGCCCGGACCTGGCGCGCGTGGGCGGGCGTTACTCCGATGACTGGCAACGTGCGCACCTGTACAACCCGCGCAACGTCGTGCCCGAGTCGAAAATGCCGGCGTACCCGTTCCTCGTGGAAAACAAGCTCGACGGCAAGGACACCGCGAAGAAGATGGAAGTCTTGCGCACCCTGGGCGTGCCCTACACCGACGAAGACATCGCCGGTGCCGCGGCTGCCGTGAAGGGCAAGACCGAAATGGACGCATTGGTGGCCTACCTGCAGGGCCTGGGCACCATCATCAAAAGCAAACGGTGATTCTTCATGGATATCGGGATGATTCGTGGCCTGGGCACCGTTGTGGTGATGGTGGCCTTTGTCGGCCTGGCGCTGTGGGTGTTCAGCCCCAAGCGCAAGTCGGAGTTTGACGACGCAACCATGCTGCCCTTTGCGGATGACCCCGAAGCCATCAAGCACGTCGAGCAAGCTTCTAGGAGTAACAAAGAATGACTACGTTCTGGAGTCTGTACGTCACAGTCCTCAGTCTGGGTACCATCTTCGCCCTGACCTGGCTGCTGCTGTCGACCCGCAAGGGCCAGCGCGCCGAGCAAACCGACGAAACCGTCGGCCACTCGTTCGACGGCATCGAGGAGTACGACAACCCGCTGCCCAAGTGGTGGTTCATGCTGTTCGTCGGCACCATCGTGTTTGCCCTTGGTTACCTGGTGCTGTACCCGGGCCTGGGCAACTGGAAGGGTCTGCTGCCGGGCTATAACTACCTCGACAACGACAAGCAAACCCCCTTCGCCAACGGTCAGACCGGCTGGACCGGCGCGCACGAATGGGAGAAGGAAATGGCCCGCTCGGACGCCAAGTTCGGGCCGATCTTCGCCAAATTCGCCTCGATGCCGATCGAAGAAGTCGCCAAGGATCCGCAAGCGCTGAAAATGGGCGGCCGCCTGTTCGCCTCCAACTGCTCGGTGTGCCACGGCTCCGACGCCAAGGGCGCCTATGGTTTCCCCAACCTGACCGACGCCGACTGGCGCTGGGGCGGCGAACCTAACACCATCAAGGAAACCATCCTCAAAGGCCGCCACGCGGTGATGCCAGGCTGGGCCGAAGTGATTGGCGAACAAGGCGTGGCCGATGTGGCCGGTTTTGTGGTGACCAAGCTCGATGGTCGCAAGTTGCCTGAAGGGGCCAAGGCCGACGTGGCCAACGGCGAAAAACTCTTCGCCGCCAACTGCGTGGCCTGCCACGGCCCCGCCGGCAAAGGCACCCCGGCCATGGGCGCCCCCGACCTGACCCACCCCGGCGCGTTCATCTACGGTTCGAGCTTCGCTCAGTTGCAGCAGACCATCCGCTACGGCCGTCAGGGCCAGATGCCTGCGCAGGAACAACTGCAAGGCAACGACAAGGTGCACTTGCTCGCGGCGTATGTGTACAGCCTGTCTCATGCAGACAAAAAGGCCGCGGAGCAGTGAGACTGATCGTTATTTAGCAACACAGAAACAACCCATGTGAGAGGGGGCTGGCCCCCGATAGCAGTGGGCCAGTCATGCCTTTATTGACTGACACTCTGCTATCGGGGGCCAGCCCTTCTCACATTGCATCTCTGGCATTTTTGAAGGTCGAACCGGCAAAACCGTCCATACTTCCCAAGTCAATTGATCCAGATCACGTACACCATCAATTGATTTCCCCCAACGCGACCAAAGGTCGCACCCTTGGCGTACCATCGGGGGCGTATCATTACGCTACTGCAACATCCTTAATTTGACCCCGGTTGGCACGTACTGGCCGAGGCAAATCTCCACCGCCGTGGGATGCAATGATGAGCGACCAAATACCGGTACATGACGTTACCCCGCCTGCCAAACATTCAAGCCAGACGGTCGATCTCTACGCCGCGCGCGAGAAGATCTACACCCGTGCCTTCACTGGCCTGTTCCGCAATCTGCGCATGCTCGGCGGTGCCGCGCTGTTCCTGCTCTACTTCGGCACGGTGTGGCTGAACTGGGGCGGTCACCAGGCTGTGTGGTGGAATTTGCCGGAACGTAAATTCTTTATTTTCGGCGCAACCTTCTGGCCTCAGGACTTCATCCTGCTGTCTGGCATCCTGATCGTCGCCGCGTTCGGCCTGTTCTTTATCACGGTGTACGCCGGGCGCGTGTGGTGCGGCTATACCTGCCCGCAAAGCGTGTGGACGTGGATCTTCATGTGGTGCGAAAAGGTCACCGAAGGCGACCGCAACCAACGCATCAAGCTGGACAAAGCGCCGATGAGCGCCAACAAATTCCTGCGCAAGTTCAGCAAGCACAGCCTGTGGCTGATCATCGGTTTCGTCACCGGCATGACCTTCGTCGGTTACTTCTCGCCGATCCGCGAACTGGTCTTCGACTTCTTCACCGGCCAGGCCGATGGCTGGTCGTATTTCTGGGTCGGTTTCTTCACCCTTGCCACCTATGGTAACGCCGGTTGGCTGCGCGAACAGGTGTGCATTTACATGTGCCCTTATGCGCGTTTCCAGAGCGTGATGTTCGACAAGGACACCCTGATCGTCTCCTACGACCCACGCCGTGGCGAACTGCGCGGGCCACGTAAAAAAGGCGCCGACTACAAGGCCCAGGGCCTGGGCGACTGCATCGACTGCACCATGTGCGTACAGGTATGCCCGACCGGCATCGACATCCGTGACGGCCTGCAGATCGAGTGCATCGGCTGCGCGGCGTGCATCGATGCCTGCGACAACATCATGGATAAGATGGAGTACCCACGCGGCCTGATCAGCTACACCACCGAGCACAACCTGTCCGGCCAGAAAACCCACAAGCTGCGTCCACGTCTGATCGGCTATGCGTTGGTATTACTGGCGATGATCAGCCTGTTGGTCACCGCGTTTTTCATGCGTTCGCTGGTGGGCTTCGACGTCAGCAAAGACCGCGTGCTGTTCCGCGAAAACGCCGAAGGCCGCATCGAAAACGTCTACAGCCTGAAGATCATGAACAAGGACCAGCGCGACCACACCTACGTGCTCGATGCCGCCGGCCTGCCGGATCTCAAGTTGCAGGGCCGCCGCGAGATCAAGGTGTCCGCCGGCGATATCGTGAGCATGCCGGTGGAACTGTCGAGTGCGCCGGAACAAGTGCCATCGAGCACCAACGAGGTGACGTTCATCCTCAAGGATGCCGATGACCCGAGCATTCACGTCGAAGCCAAGAGCCGATTCATCGGCCCTCAGGTCCGTTAACCCAACGTTGTTAAACAGAGAGCCGAACAATGCCCGTAGCCACTGCCGCAAGCCCTTGGTACAAGCACCTCTGGCCTTGGATCATCATCGGTATCCTCGCCTGCTCGGTGGCCTTGACCTTGTCCATGGTGACGATCGCGGTGAACAACCCTGACAACCTGGTCAACGACAACTACTACGAGGCCGGCAAAGGCATCAACCGCTCCCTGGATCGTGAACGCCTGGCCCAGACCCTGCAGTTGCGCGCCAAGCTGCACCTGGACGAACTGACCGGCGAGGTCGAGCTGAACCTCACCGGCTACAGCAACCCCAACACCCTGCAACTGAACCTGATTTCACCGACCCAGCCGGAGAAAGACCGCAAGATCAACCTGACCCGCAGCGACAGCGAGCCGGGCCGCTACCTGGGTCAGGTGACCGATAAAGTCGAAGGCCGCCGTTTCGTGGAGCTTTTGGGTGTGGAAGGCGACAAGACCTGGCGCCTGTTCGAGGAAGAAGAAGTCAGCCACGACAAAGACTTACTGCTGGGAGATGAGCCCTTGCAAGGCGCCGAAGACCTGAAGAAGTAAACACTCTGCGCTTCGCACGTCGCGGCCCCGCCCCTCCCTGCGAGAGCCGGGCTGGCCCGCGACGAGGCCCTACCAGCCCCTAAAGATTCCAAGCCATGACCACCCCGCTTCCCTGCTACCACTGCGCCCTGCCCGTGCCGCCCGGCAGCCGGTTCACCGCTCAGATCCTCGGCGAGCGCCGTGAACTCTGCTGCCCAGGTTGCCAGGCGGTGGCCGAAGCGATTGTGGCCGGGGGCCTGGAAAGCTATTACCAGCATCGCAGCGAAGCCTCGGCCAACCCCGAAGCGCTGCCGGTACAACTGGTGGAGGAGCTGGCGCTGTATGACCGCGCCGACGTGCAAAAACCCTTTGTGCGCCATGACGGCGAACTGGCCGAAACCACCCTGCTGATGGAAGGCATCAGTTGCGCGGCGTGTGGCTGGCTGATCGAAAAACACCTGCGCAGCCTGCCCGCCGTGGCCGAGGCACGGCTGAACCTGTCCAACCATCGCTTGCAGGTCCGCTGGGCCGATGGGCAACTGCCGTTGAGCCAGGTGCTCAGCGAACTGCGCCATATCGGCTATGCCGCCCACCCGTATCAGGCGGACCGCGCCGCTGAGCAATTGGCCAGTGAAAACCGTCTGGCCCTGCGCCAACTGGGCGTGGCCGGGTTGCTGTGGTTCCAGGCGATGATGGCAACCATGGCCACTTGGCCGGAATTCAATATCGACCTGAGCCCAGAGCTGCACGTCATCCTGCGCTGGGTAGCGATGTTTCTGACCACCCCCATCGTGTTCTACAGCTGCGCGCCGTTTTTCAAAGGCGCGTTGCGCGACCTGCGCACCCGCCATCTGACCATGGATGTGTCGGTGTCCCTGGCGATTGGCGGCGCCTACCTGGCGGGCATCTGGACCGCCATCAGTGGCGTGGGCGAGCTGTATTTCGATGCAGTGGGCATGTTCGCGCTGTTCCTGCTGGCCGGGCGCTATCTGGAACGCCGCGCCCGCGAACGCACCGCCGCCGCCACTGCGCAACTGGTCAACCTGCTGCCGGCGTCGTGCCTGCGCGTGCAAAGCGATGGCCAGAGCGAGCGCATCCTGCTCAGCGAACTGGCCGTGGGCGATCGCGTGCGCGTACACCCAGGCGCGGTGCTGCCGGCGGACGGAGTGATCCTCGACGGTCAGTCCAGCATCGACGAGTCACTACTGACCGGCGAGTACCTGCCGCAAGCGCGCCAGGTGGGCGATAGCGTCACCGCCGGCACCCTCAATGTGGAAGGCGCGCTGACCGTTGAAGTACGTGCCCTGGGCCACGACACCCGCCTGTCCGCCATCGTGCGCTTGCTGGAACGGGCCCAGGCCGAGAAACCGCGGCTGGCCCAGATCGCCGACCGTGCCGCGCAATGGTTCCTGCTGGGCTCGCTGCTCGCCGCCGCGCTGATCGGCCTGTGGTGGTGGCAGTTGGACGCGTCGCGGGCGTTCTGGATCGTACTGGCGATGCTGGTGGCGACCTGCCCGTGCGCCTTGTCGCTGGCCACACCCACCGCCCTCACCGCCGCCACCGGCACCCTGCACAAACTCGGTTTGCTGCTGACCCGCGGCCATGTGCTGGAGGGTCTTAACCAAATCGACACGGTGATTTTCGACAAGACCGGCACCCTCACCGAAGGCCGCCTGGCGCTGCGAGCGATTCGCCCCTTGGGCCCGTTGGACAGCGATGCCTGCCTGGGCCTGGCCGCCGCCCTGGAAAACCGTTCAGAGCACCCGATTGCCCGTGCTTTCGGGCGTGCGCCGCTGGCTGCCGATGAAGTGCTGAGCACCCCCGGCCTCGGCCTGGAGGGTCGCGTGGGCGAGCGCCTGCTGCGCATCGGCCAGCCGGGGTTCGTGTGTGAACTCAGCGGCTGCGCCTTGCCCGCCTCACCCGACGAAGCCGGACAATGGCTGCTGCTGGGTGACCGCCAGGGCCCGCTCGCCTGGTTCGTGCTCGACGACCGCCTGCGCAGCGACGCACCGGCCTTGCTGCAAGCCTGCCAGGCACGCGGCTGGCGCACCCTGCTGCTCTCGGGGGACAGTTCGCCGATGGTCGCCAGCGTCGCGCTTGAGCTGGGCATCGACGAGGCCCACGGCGGCCTGCGTCCCGACGACAAACTGCAAGTGTTGCAACGCCTGCACCAGGAAGGCCGCAGGGTGTTGATGCTCGGCGATGGAGTCAACGATGTGCCGGTGCTCGCCGCCGCGGATATCAGTGTGGCCATGGGCTCGGCCACCGACCTGGCCAAGACCAGCGCCGACGCGGTGCTGCTGTCCAACCGCTTGGATGCGCTGGTGCAGGCCTTCAGCCTGGCGCGGCGCACCCGACGGGTGATCATTGAAAACCTGGTGTGGGCGGGGCTATACAATGGCCTTATGCTGCCGTTCGCCGCCCTCGGCTGGATCACGCCCATTTGGGCGGCGGTGGGCATGTCCCTCAGTTCGTTGACCGTGGTGCTCAACGCCCTGCGCCTGACTCGCCTGCCGAGCGCGCCGGCCGCCAGCGCCCCTCAAGTAACCCGCCCGCTGCCGGCTTGAGCCGCGCGGGCATGGAGTGCAGATGCCAGCTTTATACGTGATGATTCCGGCGGCGCTGCTATTAGTGGGCGTCGCCATCTACATCTTCTTCTGGGCCGTGGACAGCGGCCAGTACGACGACCTCGACGGCCCGGCCCACAGCGTGCTGTTCGATGACCAGGACCCCAACCACTTGGCCGGCGTCGAAGAAGCCAACAGCCCCGAGCAACCGCCCAAGCCCCAAGAACCACCCCATGCTTGAACTGGCGCCGTTACTGGTTTCCGCGCTGATCCTCGGCCTGCTCGGTGGCGGCCATTGCCTGGGCATGTGCGGTGGACTGATGGGCGCGCTGACCCTGGCCATCCCTCAAGAGCAGCGCAGCCGTCGGTTTCGTCTGCTGCTGGCGTACAACCTGGGGCGCATCCTCAGCTACGCCTGCGCCGGGCTGCTGATCGGCATGGCCGGCTGGGCCGTGGCCAATAGCCCGGCGGCCATGATTCTGCGGGTGTTGGCCGGTCTGCTGCTGATCAGCATGGGCCTGTACCTGGCCGGCTGGTGGAGCGGTCTGACCCGTATCGAACGCCTCGGGCGTGGCCTGTGGCGGCATATCCAGCCGATTGCCAACCGTTTGCTGCCGGTGTCCAGCCTGCCCCGCGCGTTGTTGCTGGGCGCGCTGTGGGGCTGGTTGCCGTGCGGGTTGGTCTACAGCACCCTGCTCTGGGCCGCCAGCCAAGGCAATGCGCTGGACAGTGGTTTGCTGATGCTGGCGTTCGGCCTGGGCACCTGGCCGGTGTTGCTGACCACCGGGCTGGCGGCGGAACGCGTCACTGCCTTACTGCGCAAGCGCAGCGTGCGCATGGCCGGCGGTGTGCTGGTGGTGCTCTTCGGTATCTGGACCCTGCCCGGCCCGCATCAGCACTGGTTGATGGGGCATTGAAACGCCGTGTGGCATAGCGCCGCTCCCCGTTGACGCAAATCAAGGCGCCCCCTACGGCCAACCCCTAGACTCGGCCCACTAGCCTATCCGGGGGACGCCCGCATGCTCGACGCCATTCGTTGGGACACCGATCTGATTAACCGCTACGACCTGGCAGGGCCGCGCTACACGTCCTACCCGACCGCCGTGCAATTCGACAGCCAAGTCGGCACATTCGACTTGCTCCACGCCCTGCGTGACAGCCGCAAGGCCACACGGCCGCTGTCGCTGTACGTGCATGTGCCGTTCTGCGCGAACATTTGCTACTACTGCGCCTGCAACAAGGTCATCACCAAGGACCGAGGCCGCGCCCACGCCTACCTGCAACGCCTGGAGCAGGAGATCCAACTGGTGGCTTGCCACCTGGACCCCAAGCAGCCGGTGGAGCAACTGCACTTCGGCGGCGGCACTCCGACCTTTCTCAGCCACGACGAACTGCGCCAGGTCATGACCTGCCTGCGCCAGCACTTCAACCTGCTAGACGATGACTCCGGCGACTATGGCATCGAGATCGACCCGCGCGAAGCCGACTGGGCCACCATGGGCCTGCTGCGCGAGCTGGGCTTTAACCGCGTGAGCATCGGCGTGCAAGACCTCGATCCCGAGGTCCAGCGCGCAGTGAACCGTCTGCAAAGTCTGGAAGAAACCCGCGCGGTGATCGACGCGGCGCGCACCCTGCAATTTCGTTCGATCAACATCGACCTGATCTACGGCTTGCCTAAACAGACGCCGATCAACTTCGCGCGCACCGTGGAGGAAGTCATCAAGCTGCAGCCGGACCGCCTGTCGGTGTTCAACTATGCGCACCTGCCGGAACGTTTCATGCCGCAACGCCGCATCAACAGCGACGAACTGCCCTCCCCGGCGCAAAAACTGTTGATGCTGCAAACCACCATCGAACAACTGACCCAGGCCGGCTATCGCTACATCGGCATGGACCACTTCGCCCTGCCCGACGACGAGCTGGCCATCGCCCAGGAAGAGGGCCGGCTGCAACGCAACTTCCAGGGTTACACCACCCATGGTCATTGCGATCTGATCGGGCTTGGGGTGTCGGCCATCAGCCAGATCGGCGATCTGTACTGCCAGAACAGCAGTGACCTGAATACCTACCAGAACACCTTGGCTGGCGCGCAACTGGCCACCAGCCGTGGCCTGGTCTGCACCACGGACGATCGTTTGCGCCGTGAAGTAATTCAGCAACTGATCTGCAATTTCAGCCTGGCTTTCGAACCTGTCGAGCAGGCTTTCAATATTGATTTTCGCGGGTATTTCGCCGATCTCTGGCCGCAACTGGAGGCGATGGCCACGGATGGTCTGATCGCCCTCGACGAACACGGCATTCGCGTGCTGCCGGCCGGCCGACTGCTGGTGCGTTCGGTGTGCATGGTGTTCGATGCGTACTTGGAGCACCAGAACCGGCAGCGGTTTTCGCGGGTGATCTGAAGGGCAAGCCCCGGCGCGGTGAGGGCCGGGCTTGCGTTAACCTCTATACTATTGGTGCTTTTTTGTACAGGCTGGCCTGACTGCCCACAGTGCGTTACCCTTACGCATTATGTGTGATTCCCCACAAGGATTTTAGTAATGTCCGAGCCAGTCAAGCTGCGCGCTCATAACCAGGCCCATTGCAAGGATTGCAGCCTGGCCCCCCTCTGCCTGCCACTTTCGCTGAATCTGGAAGACATGGATGCGCTGGACGACATCGTTAAACGCGGTCGCCCGCTGAAGAAAGGCGAGTTTCTGTTTCGCCAGGGCGACAAGTTCGATTCCGTCTATGCAGTACGCTCCGGCGCGTTGAAGACATTCAGCCTGAGCGACGGCGGCGAGGAACAAATCACCGGTTTCCATCTGCCGAGTGAACTGGTGGGGTTGTCGGGCATGGACACCGAGATTCACCCGGTATCGGCCCAGGCGCTGGAGACGACCTCGGTGTGCGAGATCCCCTTCGAACGCCTGGATGAGCTGGCGCTGCAATTGCCGCAACTGCGCCGCCAATTGATGCGTGTGATGAGCCGCGAGATCCGCGACGATCAACAAATGATGCTGCTGCTGTCGAAGAAAACCGCCGACGAGCGCATCGCCACCTTCCTGGTTAACCTCTCTGCCCGTTTCCGCGCCCGTGGGTTCTCGGCCAACCAGTTCCGCTTGAGCATGTCGCGCAACGAAATCGGCAACTACCTGGGGCTGGCGGTGGAAACCGTGTCCCGCGTGTTCACCCGTTTCCAGCAGAACGAACTGCTCGCCGCCGAAGGCAAGGAAGTGCATATCCTCGACCCGATCCAGCTGTGCGCGCTGGCCGGTGGCTCCATAGAAGGTTGATGCAGACACCTGCGGCCGCGCCAATCGGCAAGGTCGCAGGTATACTTCGAGTCCGTTTTCCGCACCCAGGACTCCTCGACGATGACCTTCGACTCGTTCGACATCAAATCCCTGATCCGCCCTGTCATCGACTTCCCCAAGCCTGGGGTGATCTTCCGTGACATCACCCCGCTGTTCCAATCGCCCAAGGCCCTGCGCCTGGTGGCGGACAGCTTTGCCCAGCGCTACGTCGAAGCCGAGTTCACCCACATTGGCGCGATGGATGCTCGTGGTTTTCTGATCGGTTCGATCATTGCTTATCAGTTGAACAAGCCGCTGATCCTGTTTCGCAAGCAAGGCAAACTGCCGGCCGATGTGCTGGCCGAGGGTTACCAGACAGAATACGGCGAAGCCTTCCTGGAAGTGCACGCCGACAGCTTGTGCGAAGGCGACTCGGTGCTGATATTCGATGACCTGATCGCCACTGGCGGTACGCTGATAGCCGCTGCGAACCTGGTACGGCGCATGGGTGCGAAGGTGTTCGAAGCCGCCGCAATCATCGACCTGCCGGAGCTGGGTGGCTCGCAGCGCTTGGAAGACATGGGCATCCCGGCGTTTTGCCTGACGCAGTTTTCATTGACTGAACGCTAATGGCACTGACCATCACAAGCCCATCTGCTTGCTGATGATTTCGTTCATTACCTCCCGAGTCCCCCCGCCGATGGACAGGATGCGGTTGTCGCGATACAGCCGCTCCACCAGATTGCCGCGCATATAGCCCTGGCCGCCGAGGATCTGCACGGCGTCGTAGGTGACGCGGTCGGCGGTGTCGGTGGCCAGGTTCTTGGCCATGGAAATTTCCTTGATCACACTTTTGCCCGCCGCCATCTTCGCTGCCTGGCGGTAGGTGAACTCCCGCGAGACTTCCACGGCCGTGGCCATTTCCGCCAAGCGATGCTTGAGCACCTGGAATTTACCGATGGGTTTGCCGAACGCCTCACGCTGAGCGGCCCATCGCAGGCTCTGTTCAAGGGCCATCTGCGCGGTCATATTGGCCATCAATGCCAGAGCCAGGCGTTCGCTTTGGAAGTTGCCCATGATGCAGGCGAACCCCATGTTCTCGGCGCCGATCAGATTGCCGACGGGCACTGGGCAGTCATCGAAGAACAACTCAGCCGTGTCCGACGCCCACCAGCCCATCTTCTTCAGTGGTGGACCGACGGTAAAACCAGGGGTGTTTTTTTCGATCAACAGCAGGCTGATACCGGCAAATCCCGGCCCACCGGTGCGCACCGCCACGGTGTAGAAGTCGGCGCGCACGCCGCTGGTAATAAAGGTTTTGCTGCCGCTGACGCGGTAACAGTCGCCGTCGCGCACGGCGCGGGTGTGCAGGTTGGCCACATCGGAACCGCCACCCGGCTCGGTAACCGCCAGAGCAATGACCTTCGCCCCTGCCAACACCTGCGGCACCACTCGCTCGCGCACTTCGGGCCGTGCCCATTTGACGACCGGCGGCAAGCCGATATCCAGCGAACCGAGCCCCGCGACAACGCCGCCGGAGCCGCAGCGCATCAACTCTTCGCTGGCCGCAACCTTGGCGAACAAATCGCCTTCGTGACTGCCACCCAATGATTCTGGATACCCGATGCCAAGGATCCCCGCCGCACCGGCCTTGTCGTAGAGTTCGCGGGGGAAACTTTGCGCCTCCTCCCATTGCTCGATGCCCGGCAGCATCTCGCGCTCGACAAAGCGACGCACGCTGTCGCGGATCAGCTGGTGATGGGGGTCGAAGTAATCCTGATAGGCAGACATCGGCAAACTCCACGCAACGGTGGAGAGAAATTACCAAGCGCTTGCTTGGTTAACAAGCATTCGAAAAAACGTAGTGCCAAAGAAATCCGAACTGAACCCGCCACACACTTGTTGCGGCGAAGCGGCCCTGTATCCAGACACTGCGGTGGGTCAGGCGGAAACGGTTGCCAGGTTGTAGGGCTGCTTCGCAGCCCAGCGCAGGGCAAGCCTGCTCACTACACGGGGAGCGGCGCACATGCTTGCAGTGGTGAGCGGGCTTGCCCCGCGCTGGGGCGCGAAGCGGCCCTGTCTGCAGGCGCTGCGGTGTGTCAGGCGGAAACGGTTGCAAGGTTGTGGGGCTGCTTCGCAGCCCAGCGCAGGGCAAGCCTGCTCACTACACGGGGAGCGGCGCACATGCTTGCAGTGGTGAGCGGGCTTGCCCCGCGCTGGGGCGCGAAGCGGCCCCGTCTGCAGGTGCTGCGGTGTGTCAGGCGGAAACGGTTGCCAGGTTGCGGGGCGGCTTCGCAGCCCAGCGCAGGGCAAGCCTGCTCATACATGGACGCCCCCAGTATGCCAAGCACTCAATTCGTGAAAACACAGACGGGATAAGGTTGCAGCCATACATCCGGACTTTAAGTGAGGCGGTGCCTCTGTCCCTGATGGAATTCGCTGATCGGGCTCTTATCACTACAACGCGCTCGAAGCGCTGTGAGCAGGGCAGAGTTACCCGATCCCGGTCCTACCTGTCTTGCCATCACGTCATGATCGCCTGAGCAACCTTGGAAGTACTCCTTCTAACGCATCACTTTTTCATTCCACCGGGCCGGCTACGCCACCGTTACGTCGGGGGTGTAGTCGGGTCGGAACTTGGTGCCATGGGCCAATAATGCCCAGGCTATCCGGGCCGTTTTATTAGCCTGGGCAACGACAGCAACGTTGGTGTGACGACGAGCCAATAACCCCTTCAGCCAATCCGCCGAAGGATCTGTCTTGCTCTCCACCACTCGAACCATCGAGCGTGCGCCGTGAATCAGCAAGGTGCGTAAATAACCATCGCCCCGTTTACTGATCCCCAACAACGTGGGCTTGCCTCCGCTGGAGTGTTGTCGCGGCACTAACCCCAACCATGCCGCCATTTGCCGACCGTTACTGAAGTTTTTCGCGTCACCCACTGACGCCACTAGCGCGGTTGCAGTGAGCGGGCCAACGCCTGGGATTTCTGCCAGGCGGCAGCTGCCTTCATTGCTGCGATGCC
The DNA here is from genome assembly GCF_019641515.1 of Pseudomonas sp. S5F11. NCBI lineage: Bacteria > Pseudomonadati > Pseudomonadota > Gammaproteobacteria > Pseudomonadales > Pseudomonadaceae > Pseudomonas > Pseudomonas sp. S5F11. Next base: position 5,327,767 of record NZ_JAIFJZ010000001.1, on the reverse strand, counting down.
ATTGTTGAATCTCTCGTTCCAACTCGACGACCTGTCGATCCAGCTCTTTGAAATGCTCCATCAAGCGCTGCATCAGTTGGCGTAACGATCCAGGAAGAGCGTTTTCATGATCTTCCAAAATATCCGGCAAACGCTCGACGATATGTCGAATGCCCTGAGGCAAGACCACGCCAAATTCTCCAAGGAGCCCACGAATCGAATTAGCTTGTGCCGTTCTGGCCTTTACAAACCCTTGCCGTGCGCAATGCACCGCCAAAATAGCTTGCTGCTCTACCGTCTTGATCGGCACAAAGCGCATGTTGGGCCGAGTAACGGCTTCACAGATCGCTTCTGCGTCAGCTACATCGTTTTTGTTCGACTTCACGTAGGGCTTCACAAATTGCGGAGCCATTAACTTGACCGTATGACCAAGTGCCTGCAGTTTTCTTGCCCAATAGTGGGCTCCGCCACATGCCTCCATGCCCACTAGGCAGGGCTCCAGGTTGGCAAAAAAAGGGACAACCTGCTCACGTTTAAGCCGCTTCCTTAGCGCTGTTCTTCCTTGTTGATCGATCGCGTGAAGTTGAAACACGGTTTTTGCCAAGTCAACCGAAACAGTCGTAAGCTGCATGAGGACGCTCCCTTCCGCTAAGTGTGGGTAACACTTTAACTTTGGCACATAGATGCCGTTAGGAAGGGGGCGTCCATTCCATTACTACAACAGCCGGGGTGGCTAGAGGGCGATGGGTTTGCGGCCGGCGAAAGAGTGCGCCAGGGTGCCGCCGTCCACCAGTTCCAACTCGCCTCCCAGCGGCACGCCGTGGGCGATGCGTGAAGTGATCAGGCCTTTGTTGGTCAGCAGTTGGGCGATGTAATGGGCAGTCGCTTCACCTTCCACCGTGGGGTTGGTGGCGAGGATGACTTCGGTAAAGGTGCCCTGTTCCTCGATACGCGCCACCAGTTGCGGGATGCCGATGGCCTCCGGGCCGAGGCCGTCGAGCGGCGAGAGGTGGCCCTTGAGCACGAAGTAGCGTCCGCGATAGCCGGTCTGTTCCACCGCATACACATCCATCGGCCCTTCCACTACGCACAGCAAAGTGTCGTCGCGGCGCGGGTCCGCGCATTGCGGGCAAAGCTCTTCTTCGGTGAGAGTGCGGCACTGGCGACAGTGGCCAACGCCTTCCATGGCCTGGCTCAAGGCCTGGGCCAGGCGAGTGCCGCCGCTGCGGTCACGCTCCAGCAATTGCAGCGCCATGCGCTGGGCGGTTTTCTGGCCGACACCCGGCAAAGTACGCAGGGCGTCGATCAGTTGACGAATCAGGGGGCTGAAGCTCATGGGGCATGGGTCCGACAAAACGACGAGACGCGGTTTATACCCGCGCCCCGGATTAGCGTCAAATGATCAATCCTGCGCGACGCGCACCACCAACTTGCCGAAGTTGCGCCCTTCGAGCAGGCCGATAAAGGCTTCGGGCGCCTGCTCCAGGCCCTCGACCACATCTTCGCGGAACTTGATCTTGCCCTCGCGCACCCACGGCGCCATGGCGCTGAGGAACTCGGGCTGACGGTCGCCGTAGTCATCAAACACAATAAAGCCCTGGATGCGCACGCGCTTGGTCAGCAGAGTCCGTTGCAGGGCCGGTAGACGATCTGGACCACTGGGCGCCTCATGGGCGTTATAGCCGGCGATCAGGCCGCACAGCGGCACCCGTGCCTTGGCGTTCAGCAGCGGCAACACTGCGTCGAAGACCTTGCCGCCGACGTTTTCGAAATAGATGTCCACACCTTTGAAGCAGGCCTGGGCCAACTCGTCGGCAAAGTCCTCGCTTTTATGGTCGATACAGGCATCAAAGCCCAACTCGTCCACCACATAGCGGCACTTCTGCGCGCCGCCCGCAATACCGACCACACGCAGGCCCTTGAGCTTAGCCACCTGCCCCACCACCGAGCCGACCGCTCCGGACGCCGCGGCCACCACCAGGGTTTCGCCGGCCTTTGGCTGGCCGATGTCCATCAGGCCCATGTAGGCGGTCATGCCGGGCATGCCCAGCACACCCAGCGCCATGGAAGGACTGGCCAGCCCCTTAGGCACCGGTATCAGGTTGCGGCCGTCGGAAATGCTGTGGCTCTGCCAGCCGGTCGCACCGACCACCAGATCACCCACTTCAAACTTCGGATGACGCGACTGCTCGATCCGGCTGACAGCGCCGCCGGTCATCACCTCGTCGATTTCCACCGGTGCCGCGTAGGACGGCGCATCGCTCATCCGCCCACGCATGTAGGGGTCAAGGGACAAGTACAGGGTTTTGAGCAGCACCTGGCCGTCCGCCAGCTCCGGCAAAGTCACACGCTCCAGGCGGAAGTTCTCCGGGGTCGGTGCGCCTTTAGGACGCGAAACCAGGACGATTCGCTGGTTGAGTGTCGGTTCGTGAGGCATCAGAGGGCTCCTTATCGAATTCATCGGTATAGGGTGCAGACCATGGGTGCCGTGCCGGGGTTCGATCGGATCGGCATAAACAAAAATGCCAGGCGCGATGCCTGGCATTGGAGTCTAGCTAAAGCCTGCGGATCAGAACGGCAGCTTCATGCCCGGCGGCAGTTGCATGCCGGCGGTCACACCGGACATTTTGTCCTGGCTGTTGGCTTCGATCTTGCGCACTGCGTCGTTCACGGCAGCCGCGAACAGATCTTCCAGCACCTCACGGTCGTCATCGCTGACGCCTTCAAGCAGGCTCGGGTCGATGCTCACGCGCTTGATGTCGTGACGACCGGTCATCACCACACTGACCATATCGCCACCGGCTTTACCGGTGACTTCGGCGTTGGCCAGTTCTTCCTGCATCTTGGCCATTTTTTCCTGCATCTGCTGCGCCTGCTTCATCAGGCCGGCCATGCCACCTTTCATCATGGGAATCACCTCAAAAGTACGTGGATCAAGTTAGTAGCCCGGTGTCATGACGCCTGGGGCACCGGAGCTTCGACAGGTTCAATAGTATCGTGGCGCACCACCGCACCGAACTGCTGCATCATTTGCTGGATGAGCGGATCGGCGTGGATCGCGTCCTCGGCTTCACGCTGGCGGTTCAGACGCCGGCGGGTCGCGGCCTGGGCCGGGGTTTCCTGCTCAGGCTTGATCAATTCGATGCTGATCGTCAGCGTGCGCCCATGGTACTGGTTAAGGGCATCATTGAGGCGACGCTGCTGGGTTGCGTTGAACAAGGCACTGTGGGCCGGGTCCAGGTGCAGCGACCAGTGGTCGCCGTCGACGGCGATCAGTGTGCAGTTGGCGGCGATGCTGCCGGTCATGCCGGAAATCGGCAATTTCGGGAACAGTTCCAGCCACTGCAGAGCCAGACCGGTGGCCGGCGCCGCGGCCGGTTCAGGCTCGGGCTCCGGGGCAGGTTCGGCGGCGTGTTCGCTGGCCAATTCGTCCAGGTAGCTGTAGGCCGAATCCATGTCCGGCTCGATGTAGTCTTCGTCCAGCGGCGGCTCGTCGTCGAGGTCGATGCCCGGCGTGGCCGCGTCGACTTGGGCGACCGTCGGCTCGGGCACTGGCGCGGACACCCACTCCGGCGCATCCGGCACCACGCTGTCAGGCGTCGGCGTGGGCATCGGGGTCAGTTCGGGTTGCTCGCCGGTGGTTTCCAGCACGGGCTCCACGGCAGGCTGCAACTCGGGCTCGGGCTCGGCGTCCGCCGGTTCGTTCCACGGCAGGTCGACCACAGGGTCGGGCTCAGGCGCGGCAACCACTACTGGCTCAGGCGCCTCAGCTGGAGGCGCGACCGGCGCAGGCGCTGCGGCAACTGGCGCAACCACGGCGGCGCCAGCCACAGGTTTGGCGGAATCAACTGTGGCCTGGCTGATCCCCACTGGCTTTAGCGGCTGTCTCGGCGCATCCGCCGTATCGGCGGGCCGGAACGCCAGCATGCGCAACAGCACCATTTCAAAACCGCCGCGCGGATCCGGCGCCAGGGGCAAATCGCGACGGCCGATCAGGCCCATCTGGTAATAGAACTGCACGTCTTCGGCCGGCAATGCCTGGGCCAACGCCAGCACCCGGTCGCGGTCGCCGTGGCCGTTGTCGACACCTTCAGGCAGAGCCTGGGCGATGGCCACGCGGTGCAGCACATTGAGAATTTCCGAGAGCACGCCGTTCCAGTCCGGGCCTTGCTCCGACAAATGGCGCACGGCCTCCAACAACGCCTTGGCATCACCGTCGATCAACGCGTGCAGCACGTCGAAGACCTGGCCGTGATCCAGGGTGCCCAACATGGCACGCACATCGGCGGCCATGACCTTGCCTTCGCCAAAGGCGATGGCCTGGTCGGTGAGGCTCATGGCGTCACGCATCGAGCCATCGGCCGCGCGGCCGAGCAGCCACAGCGCGTCGTCTTCGAACGGCACGTTCTCGACACCCAGCACATGGGTCAAATGCTCGACCACTCGCTCGGGAGTCATGTTCTTCAGGGAAAACTGCAGGCACCGCGACAGAATGGTTGCAGGAAGTTTCTGCGGGTCGGTGGTGGCCAGGATGAATTTGACGTAGGGCGGCGGCTCTTCCAGGGTTTTCAACAAGGCGTTGAAGGAGTGGCTGGACAGCATGTGCACTTCGTCGATCAGGTAGACCTTGAAGCGGCCACGGCTCGGGGCGTACTGCACGTTGTCCAGCAGTTCGCGGGTGTCTTCGACCTTGGTGCGGCTGGCGGCGTCGATCTCGATCAGGTCGACGAAACGCCCTTCGTCGATTTCCCGGCATACCGAACAGGTGCCGCAGGGCGTTGAGGTGATCCCGGTTTCACAGTTCAGGCACTTGGCGATGATCCGCGCGATCGTGGTCTTGCCCACCCCCGGGTACCGGTGAACAGGTAGGCGTGGTGCAGCCGTTGGCTGTCCAAGGCATTGATCAGAGCCTTGAGCACATGGGTCTGGCCGACCATTTCGCGGAACGAGCGCGGGCGCCATTTACGTGCAAGAACCTGATAACTCATCGAAAACCGTCGCAACTGGGAAGCAGAGGCCGGTAATGCTAGCGGAGCAAGGGGGAAATTGCATCCGGCACGCTCGTCTAATCTGACTAAGCTCTGCTGACTGGCCCCCGAAACGGCCTGAACCTGGAGAGTGTATGCGCGTAGTCCTGGGCGCTTTATGGATGATCACCACGGCCAGCTTGGCGGCGCCTGCCCCGCTGCGTTTTTCGATTTCCGACAGTTGGGCGATGCCGATGGTGCAAGTGGAGAACGGTCAGCCGACCCAGGGCATTTTGTATGACGTGATGGCGAGCCTGGCCACACAGCTCGGCCTACCGGCCCGGTTCCAAGTGCTGGCACGCGCGCGCATCGCCACTGCCTTGCTCCATGGCGACATCGACGTGCGCTGTTATGTCACCCAGGCCTGGCTCGATGACCTCCCCGGCGACTACGCCTGGAGCGTGCCGCTGATGGCGCAGCGCAGCGTCCTGGTCAGTACCGACGAACAACCGGTCACACTGAGCAACCTGGCCCCGCAGGCCATCGGCACCGTACTCAATTACCGCTACATCGGCCTGGCCGCGTTGTTTGCCAGCGGACGGCTGACCCGTGACGAAGCGCGCAGTGAGGAACAGGTGTTGCAAAAACTGCTGGCTGGGCGCTTTCAATACGCCGTCATCAACGAATGGACGGTTGATCGCTTCAACCAGTCTCTGCCGCTTGGTCGGCGTCTGCATAAGGTCGCCGTGGTCGATGAGTTGAGCCTGGGCTGCATTGTGCGTAACGATCCCAATTTGCCGGTGCAGCAAATCCTGGACACGTTGCAGCGCATGAAAATGTCAGGGGAAATCGACAAGATCATTCAGCTGTACACCGGCCAGATTCCATCGGTGCCCCACGCTCCTGACAAGAACTGACAGTGCGACCTTTTAGACTGGGCTGACTTAACCGCCTGCCCTCAAGGAGCCTGCATGCACACCGTCGCCCATTATTTCCTGCTGTATGTCGACAGCCCCGCCACCAGCGCGAATTTCTACAGCCGCTTGCTCGATAAGCCGCCCGTGGAACTCAACCCGACCTTTGCCCTGTTCATACTCGATAACGGCGTCAAGCTGGGGCTGTGGTCGCGCCACACCGTGGAACCGGCCGCCACGCTGACGGGCGGCGGCGCGGAAGTGGGGCTGTCACTGGCGGACAAAACCGCCCTAGACACCTTGCACGCGCAGTGGTCGGCACGGGGCGCCACGATCATTCAGTCACCGACGGATCTGGACTTCGGCTATACCTTCGTCGCCGAGGACCTCGACGGCCACCGATTGCGCGCATTCTGCCTGCACGACTAAGCGCCAGCGCCCCTCCAGGCTGATGGCCGCCACGCTGGCCAGCACGATCAGCGCGCCGAGCACCACCCAGGGCGTCACCTGCTCACCCAGCAGAGTGGCGGCCATCAGCATCGCCACTGGCGGAATCAGGTACATCGCCACCGACGCGCGGCTGACCTCCACATGTTTCAACACATAGCCCCACGCCAGATAGGCCAGAGCGCTGGGAAAAATGCCCAGCACCAGCACCGCCAGGTTCTCCGTCAACGGCGCCCTCAGCACCGCCGCGGGCAGGCCCGGCAGGTTCACGCAGAGCATCAGGGTGCCCGCCCACACCATGTAGCACGCCATGGTCAGCGGGCTGTAGCGATGGGCGTAGTGTTTCTGAAGGGCGAAATACACACTCCAGGACAGCGCTGCCAGCAGGATCAGCACGCCGCGCGGGTCGATCTCGCCGATGCCCCGATCACCGCAGATCACCACCCCTACCCCGACCAGCCCCAATGACACACACGCCCAACGCCACACACTCACCCGCTCCTTCAAAACCAAAAACGCGATCAGCACACTGAACAGCGGTGCCGACTGCGCCAATACGCTGGAGGCCGCCGCCGTGACCCATTGCTGTCCATAGTTGAGGGATGTGTGGTGCAGGAACACGCCGAAGAACCCCAGCACCAGCAACCAGGGCACGTCCCGCCAGCGCGGTCGGCCAATGCCCAGTACCAGCGCCACCCCGGCCATAAACAGCGACGCGATCAAAAAGCGCAACAACGCCAGCTGGCCGGGGCTGTAGCTGTGCAGGCCCAGATGCACACCAATCGGCGAATAGGCCCAGCAGAGGATCACGCTGGCGGTGACTAGCGTAAGCTTCAGGCGTGACGGTGTGTTCATCGAGAGCGTCCGGAAACCGCGAAAGAAGGCCTTCAGTCTTGGCCCGGACGCGGCGCAGGACAATTAAGCGTTTCTGACTTCTGAAATCACGGGAATTGAGCAATGGAACTGGCCCAACTGAAAATGGTGCGCGCCGTGGCGCAGACGGGCAGCGTGGCCCAGGCAGCCGTGCAGCTGCATTGCGTGCCCTCCAACATCACCACGCGCATCAAGCAGCTGGAGAGCGAGCTGGGCACGCCGTTATTTATCCGCGCCGGACGCGGGCTGGCGATCAGTGCGGCGGGTGAAATTTTTCTCGACTACTGCGAGCGCATCCTGGCGCTGGTGGATGAGTCCAAACGCGCAGTGGATGCCACTGCCATCCCCCGTGGCACCTTGCGCATCGGCGCGGTGGAATCCAGCGCCAGCGGCCGCTTGCCACCGCTGCTGGCGGAGTATCACCGGCGTTACCCGCAAGTCAGCCTGGAACTGGTGACCGGCGCCTGGAGCCCATTGCTTGACGACCTGCAACACCATCGCCTGGACGTGGCCCTGGTGGCCGCCGGTAACCGGCGGGCCAAACTCGAACACAGTGTGGTCTACCGCGAACGCCTGGTGCTGATCGCCAGCGCGTGCAGCGCGCCCATTCACGGCGCACAGGACCTGGCGGGCCGCACGTTGTTGGTGTGGCCAAGTGGCTGCCCCTATCGCGCCGCACTGGAAAACTGGCTCAAACCCCATGACATCACACCGAGCATCGCCACCTATGCCAGCTGGGGCACGATCATCGGCTGCGTCAGCGCCGGGATCGGCGTGGCGTTGGCGCCGGAAGGGATTCTGGCGCGTTATGAGCAGGCCAGTCAGTTGGCTTCGTACCGGTTCGAGGAGCTTGAGGCCGTGGACAATCTGCTGTTCTGGCACACCGACACGCAGCGGCACCTGGCGCGGGATGCGTTTGCCGATTTGCTGCGCGAAACCTTCGGCTAAGCCATATCTGGATGCCCGTAGCAGGTTTTTCCGTTATCCTCCCGCGAAATTAATTCAAAATGTAAGGGACTACCGTGAATTACTTCCGCTTGTTGCTTGCGGCGGCTGCTCTGAGCCTGCCCGTCGTACCCGCCTTCGCCGCCGCCACACCTGCACCGGTCGAAGCCAGCGCCGCCGCTGAACCGGCTGAAACCGCCGAACATTTCCTGGCTTCGCTGAAGAAAAAAACCGGCACGGTCACCCTGCCCAGCGGCATCGCCACCCTCAAACTCAACGACGAGTTCTACTACCTCGACCCGGCCGATACCGAACGCCTGCTGACCGACGGCTGGGGCAACCCACCGGGCTTCAAGACCCTGGGCATGATCGTACCCAAAGCCGTTAGCCCGCTGTCCGAGCGTGGCTGGGGCGTGATCGTCAGCTACAAGGCCGATGGGCATATTTCCGACGAGGACGCGGCGAAAATCGACTACGCCGACCTGCTCAAGCAGATGCAGGAAGAAGACGAGGCCGAGAACCAGGAACGCAAGAAACAAGGCTACGCCGGCCTGCATCTGCTGGGCTGGGCCGAGCCGCCGCACTATGACGACACCACCCACAAGATGTACTGGGCCCGCGAGCTGAAAGCCGACGACGCCGATCAGAACACCCTCAACTACAGCATCCGCGTACTGGGCCGTGAAGGCGTGCTGGAACTCAATGCCGTTGCCGCCATGGCCGACCTGCCGACCATCAAGCAAGAGCTGCCCAAGGTGCTGGCCTTTACCAACTTCACCGATGGCAACCTGTACACCGACTTCAACCCCAGCACCGACAAAATGGCCACCTATGGCCTAGCGGCACTGGTGGCCGGTGGGATCGCCGCCAAGGCCGGGTTGTTCGCCAAGATCGGCATTTTCCTGCTGGCGGCGAAGAAGTTTTTGGTCATCGGCGTGGTGGCGTTGCTCGCCGGTATCCGCAAGTTGTTCAGCCGCAATAAGGGCTGAACCCCGCCCATAAAAAACGCCGCCGTGTGCCAGACACACGGCGGCGTTTTTTTGTGGCTCAGTTTTGCGCGGTGGGCGCAGCCAGACGGCTGTACTGGTCCTGGCTGATCCAACCAATGAACGAGCGGCCTTCGGCGTTGACGAACTCGACCTGGGCCCAGCCGTCCTTGTACGCCAGCACACCGACCACGTCACGCTTGACGATATACGGGCGCTTAGCGACCTTGGCACCCGGGGTTTTCTGCAAGTAAGCCTTGTCGGCGGACACCGTGACCAGGCCGATCCAGTTTTTGCTGGCGGTCTGGCTCAGGTCCAGGCCGGTGGCGATTTCCGGCATCAACACGTTCAGGCAACCGGGGTGCTGGCGGCCTTGTTCTACGGTCAGGGTCACGCCATCGCCAGACGCTGCGATGCTGCCGGGATAAGCTTCCTGGCCCCAAGTGGTCAGCGCGCCCGGTTTACCCTGCAGGTAAAACGTGCAGCCGCGGGTGACGCCCTCGCCCATTTCTTCGGCGTAGTAGCCTTCGACCTGCTGCTGCGGCGTGACCGCCAGCATCAGGCCTTCATACTTGCCCGAATGCAAAGCGCTGCTGGCGGCCAATGCCGGCACTGCAAAGCACAACGACAACACACCCATCGTCAGAAAACGCGTCATCCTATTTTTTCCCTTCAAGTTTTTCGTAGGCTTTCTTCATCAGGACGTCGTAGTTGCCGTAGTCCTCACCGTTGTAATTACGCGCCATGCCGGTGAAATCCTTGGCCTTCATGGCTTTCATCAACGCTGGGCTCTTGCTGCAGAAACCCAGGAAGGCTTTGAGCTGGTTGCCAGCATTCACTTTCAAGGCGGCCGCGAATTCAAACACGGTCTTGTAACCGCACGATTCGAAGTTGAAGCCCATGATCTGGAACATGCCCCAGGACGCCGACATCAAGGCCGCTTCCTGATCCAAGGCAAACGCAGTAGCCATGGTTTCCCAGGCTTTGATCTGGTCCTTGTTGTTGGTCTGCCACTGCGGCCCGGCCTTTTTCACGTAGGGGTAAGACAGCAGCGGGTGGGCCTGGTCGTAGATGCGCTTGGTGTACTTGCGAAACAGGTGCCCTTCGAAAGCGATCACCGGCAACTTGGCCGGCCCGAACCCCGAACGCCCGCCGGATTCCACGGTGGCGAAGGCCTTGATGATATTGACCGAAATGCCGTTGCCCAACTGGGTGGCGGCGTTCTGGAAATCAGTGTCGGAGAGGGTCATGCCACCGTCGCAGGTGGGCTGCAACATCAGTTGCCGGTTGCGGCGCTCCGCCTCGATCATCGCGCGCATGCGGTCCAAGTACACATTCACCGTAGCCTGCACTGCATCGCCGTGGTTATTGCCGAAGGCATTCAGGAAGGTTGGAATGCGCAGCGTCGGAGAGGCCTTGACCGGCACCTTGACGGCCTCTTCGATCAGACTGTTGAACGTACGACCGGTGGGGTCGATCACGCCGTCGGGATGGGCGTACTTGAGGTGGCGAAACTGATACTGGCTGATGCACTGCACCAACTGGCCGTCGCACTTGCCGTTTTCCGGCAGGGGAAAGCCCATTTTGGGAATGATCAGATTGAATAAATACTGGATGCACTGCACATCGGCGGGCAAGTTGCGGGCTTTACCGGGAGCGCCCACCGAAGCACTGATCAGACGGGGCAACCCTTGCAGGCTTTTCATCAGAGACATCCTTGTTAGTTAAAGAAGTGATATCACTTCAATATCAATGCGTTACTGTTGTCATATTCTGAAACATGCGGCTGGCGGAAACTAGCAAGGCAGTTTTAGGTTGTCCAGAGGGGCGCTCAAAAGTTGTGAGACAACCGAACTAAATCCCTTAATAACCATGAATTTCACGGGTCTTCTGATACTTGTGGTAATCGATCCACTCGACCACATCGTAAGGCAAATAGAGCTGGCGCCTGGCCCGTGAAATCGCGATATACACCTCGCACAATCGTTGATCGAAGGCATACGCATCCTTGAACTTCACGTTGCTCAGCAATTCCGGGGTGAGCAACACGCAGTCGAACTCCATGCCGCCGGCCTCTTGCGCCAGCATCAGCCGGCAGCGTTTGTCGGGCTCGCCGGCCAGGCGGTTCAGGCGGGTGACATCGGCCACGTTGAAGCCTTTTTCCAGCTCATGCTCGACCCACAGGAACGCTTCGTCGAACTGCCCGGCCTCACGCACCTGCTGCCAGTCGGCCAGGTCGCTGAAATAGGCGTGGGGGCCTTTGTCGGTGTGCTCGGTGCTGTAGAACTGCGGTTTGAACAACGCAATGGCGCTGATCATAAAACGCTCCAGATCGCGCTGCGCCGCGCTGTCGAACAAGGCGAACGGGCAATTGGCCTGTTGTAACTGGATCGCCCACTTCATCGTGTCCCAATGGGACGCGGTCAACACTACGCAGCCTTCCGGCGGCACGAAGCCCTGGGGGTAATGTTCGATGCCGACATCGGCGTCCCGCGCGCCTTCGAACGGAACCTTGCTCTTCTGAGAATGTACGCTGATCAAGGGGTTGACCAGGCGCTCGACGTTGCGGCCGGAACGCACCGAATAGCTGATATCGGTGTGCCGGACTTCACGCTTGCGCCGCACCATCACGCCGGTGGCCAACTGATATTCGTCGCCCAGGGTGATCAGCACCTGACGGCCGCGCTCGATGATCTGCAGCAACGAGGCCGGGATGTCCTGGCTTTCATCGATCAGCACATGGGTAAACCGCGGCGGCACTTCGCAGCCTTCCAGGCTGGCGCGCTTGATCAACCACAATGTGGCGAACTCGGTCTGGACGACCCACTGCGGATGGCGCTCCAGGTACGTCCACACGCGGCTTGAGTATTCCAGCAAGACCTGTGCATCCAGACTGGACAAGGCGTGCTTGAAGTGAGGAAAGTGTCGGGCCGAGAGGCTGTGATGGCTGGAGTCGCAGTAGTTCTCAAGCACCTTGAGGCACACATTCAACGTCGCCTGACCATCGTGGCCGCGCCAACCCAGGATATCCAGGGCTTGGGCCACCGCCTGCTTACTGGGCAACCTGGCCGATGATTTGTCTGCGGTTGGCCGCCCGTTCTGTAACAGCGCTTTGGCAAACGCGGCGAAGGTCGAACCGGCCTTGCTGTCCCGCGTCAGCCCCATGCGCTCGCGCAACGTGGCCAATTTGGCTCCGGTGCGTGCCAGGATCAGGGTTTTTTCCGGGCGCAGACATTCCAGCAACGCGCCCAGCAAGTGGCTCTTGCCGATACCGGCATAGCCTTGCACGTGCAGGTCTTCATTGAGATTGGCGCGAAAGGTACGCACCAGCTTGTCCTGCGCCGGGCTGAGCCAACGCTCGCGGTGCCGGGGAGTGATCATCTGCTGGCTGAAGGGATCGTTGCTGCGCCGCTGGCGGACTTTGTAGGTCACATCCCACTGGCCGTCGGGCAGCAGATAATCACGCGCCGCGACCTCTTCGGCCAGTAACAGGCGCAGGTTGAGGTTTTTGAGCGCATTGATGCCGAAGTACAACTTGCGCGGATCGAACAACCGCCGCGCTTCGGGCAGCAACGCCGCCGTGCCGGACGTCGGCGTGTTCAGCGCCCAACCGATCAACTTGACCAGCACACGCTCGGCGGCGGCACCGTTGAGGTCCGCTGGCGCGGCCTGCGCCAGATTCTGAATGACCAGCACCGCCGCCAGCTCCGGGTCCGTCAGGGTGTCCAGGTGCGTGGCACCGTCGGCACCGAGCAAGGCGCTGCAGGTGTCGTCGGTAACCGGCAGGAAAACGGGGCTGGATAAATCGAAGTGTTCCGGTTGCATACATCCTCGCGGCCAGGGGCCGAATGAGGTCAGTCAAATGGATTCAGCGGCTAAGCCTGTCAGGCATCCTGACCGACGCCCACCTCGAATTGATAGCCACCCAGAGAACCCGCCATGCCACCGGGGTAACGCCGTGGCCCGGTGGAGGCCGGGGCGCTGGCCAGTTCAATCTGCCGTTGCAGTTCATGAACGGCCATATCGAGCAAACGCCGCAGGTCTTCGGCGCTGTGGGCGGACACGTCCAAGTGCAATTGGTAGGTAGCGGTGACCGGTGGAGGCTGATCGACGCTCGGCCCAGGGCTCGGCTCGGCAGTACGGACAAACTGCGCACCGCTCATAATCTCGGCGTGCTCCTCGTCCATAAGGTCCAACACCTTCGACAACGCCAGGGTCTGCTCCGGGTGTGCCTGGATACGGTCCTTGATCTCCAAGCGCCGCATCTGCCATTCCCGCAGTTTTTCTCGTGTGAGGTCGTCAACTTTTTCCACTTGCGCTGCCTCCGGTTGCCAGGCAGTGAAGTATGCCACCGATAAACTGCCGAGCTGGCGTGAGTTTTTGGCCGTCGCGACAATGCCACCATGGACTGCTCAAGGGCAGATGGTTCGCAAACAGTTTTTTTGGATATTGGGATGAACAACTAAAGAAGAGCGTTATGGAGGCAACCCCACCAGCCACACCCCGGCACACAATGTTCCCGCTGTGGCTGCTCCCTTCCGGGCCTGACCATGTGGCATGCAAGCATGCTCGGTAATCGTTGCGGGTCTTATGGGGTAAGGGTTTCAGGCTGATGAGGGTGCAGCATATCTGCCGTGCGACACTCAGCACGGGCGGTCAAAATTCCGGGGTGTAGCCAGCACTGTCACACTTTGCTGTAACACTTTGGTGTCACACCCATGGCCTACATCATCAGACGCGAAGCCGTCTATTACCTGAATATCAAGCTGCCGAAGCACCTCTTTCCGAGGTGTCACACTTTGCGATTGAGCCTGAGCATTCGGCATCGTCAGAGCGCCTTGTTCATTGCCACATCACTGGTGCAGCGGCTTCATCAATACCTCAACGAGCACCCTCTAACAGACCTTCAGACGCTTCGTGCGTTGTGTTCGCAGTGGCGGGACTCAATACCCATACCCTCTATCCAAACCGCTCCAAGGAGTGCTACGGCGGTTACAGCTAAACGGAACAGCGACAGCCCGACCCTCGCTGCACTCTCAAAGCTGTACATAGAAGAAGGGAAACGCGGTGGCACATGGCGACAAGTCAGTACCGAGGAAGTCGAGCGAGCTTTATCCGACCTGTTCGAGCTGATGGGTGACATGCCCGCCAACGCCTTCGATGCGCACCAAGCACGCCTGCTAAAGGAACGGCTCAGCCTATGTCCGCAGTACTTCGGTTTACGCCCCGAATTCAAGGGCAAGACGCTGAAGCAGGTGGTGGAGTCCGGCAGTACCTACAAGACCATCACTGCCGTGACGGTGAATAATCGCCTACGCAAGCTCACAGCCTTCATGAACTGGTGCAAGGCGAACGGGTACGTGACTGGCAACCCACTGGCGGGCATGAAAGTCATGACGGGATCAGCGAAGGAAGCTCGACTGTCCTTTGAGCGGCATGACCTAGCTGCTCTGTTGAATCATGAGGGACTGCGAAAGGAGGCTCGCAAGCATCCGTGGCGCTACTGGTTGCCGCTGCTTGGGCGAGCCACTGGAGCACGATTGGAAGAGCTGTGCCAACTGCGTCTCGATGACTTCATTGAGCAACAGGGTATCCCATGCATTCGGATTGACGACAGCCGTGAAGGTCAGAACCTGAAGAACGCCAGCAGCCGTCGTGTTCTTCCGCTGCATCCTTCCCTGATCGAACAGGGATTGTTGCAACACGCTGAGTCAATCAGGGTTAATGGGGCTGATCGACTGTTCCCCGAGCTGGGGGCCGTGCGAGGAAAGCTGGGCCACGCACCATCCAAATGGTTTGGACGCTACAAGGCGAAACTGGGTATTACCGATCCACGCAAAACTTTCCACAGTTTCCGCCACACCTTCATCGATGACCTGCGTGATGCTGGCGTGCAAGACTCACTGATCAAGCGGATGGTGGGACATGAAGACAGTTCCGTGACCTTTGGCATCTACGGCAGCAGAACGCCACTCAAGGCGATGGTCGAGGCATTGAGGCACATTGAATAACTCCCGAATAACCCGCCGTAAACCTCCTTGAAACATTGGTTCCAAATCGACGCCACCTATTCGCCTTTTATACCAAGCCCTATGTTTACGGGGCGTGTGGGTGGTCTGAGCTAAGCAAAAGGCGTTCCTCGCCATGAAACTAGTTTTCAAAACGCGGAAAACGGAAATGTCAACCCGCAGGGGTTGCTTTTCGTCTGAATTCGTGTAGTATTAGTGACCTGCCTCAGCGGGCAGAACAGATCGCCGAGAGACCTCTACGTGGCCAGTGCTGAAAATGCACGAAACCGCAGGAGGTTTTTTAACGCCTGATATTTGGCTGACCACCATTTGGCGATCACAGCAAACCATGAGAATTGCCATGACCATTGCAAAGCAAGTGCATACCAACATGAGGTTAACGACATCGAATAGCTAAATTCCTGCCCCTCCGAGACAGAAGAATGACGAGCCTCCGATGCCGACCTTGAGTCGGTTTTTTATTGCCCATTTTTCAACCAAACGGAGGTAACAAATGCAACAACAAAGCATATATGACGTCAGCCGAACCATCCTCGTACTCCCTTACGTTGCCGGACACAGACTCGATTACACCCCCGGGGAAGAATTGCCGCTGTTCGGAGCACCGAAGGATAAGAAGTTGACCTACGGCATCGGCTACAACAGTCGGGATCGACGCAAGGCCATGGGGCTGCCCTACTTCAAGACAGGCAAGGGCACCCCACACAAAACTTGGTCCAACATGATGCGGCGTTCCTACGGCCCCAAGAAGGCTGCTGCCTATGAAGGTTGCAGTGTCTGTATCAAGTGGTGGGACTATCAAGAGTTCGCAGCGTGGTACTCCATGCAGCCCTACGCGTTCGAGGCTGACGCCGAGCTGGACAAAGACATTTTGGACCCGCTGAACACAACGTACTCACCCGAGCACTGCACGGTAGTCCCAAAGAGCCTAAATCTGATTTTCAAGGGTTCTCGAAAACTGCGAGCAAGACTCCCGCGTGGCGTATACGTCCACTCCAGCGGATCAGGCTTTGTTGTCCGGATTTCAAGGTATGGCAGTGTGAAAGACCTGGGCCACTTCGATACCCCTATTGCAGCCTTCGAGGCTTACAAGCAGGCAAGGCAATCGTATGGACAAGAGTTGGCCGAATTCTATGACGGGCTGATCGACGAGAGAGTCATTAGCAGACTTATGAACCTGTCGGCCCACATCCGCGACTGATTTATCCCCCAAGTGCTACCGCAGGTCTACGCCTGCGGCAACCACTACTAACGAGGCACATGCCTATGAAAAATTAAATTGAACAGGAGAATCACCCATGCAACACATCGCACGTATGCGCACGCACAACATTGACGGATTCATCGTTGACCCAGCCACAGGCCAACTACTGGGAAGCTACACCACCCACTCCCTAGCCCCATCTTCCTACGATTACCCATTGCCCCAGGTCTGCAAGACCTCAGCGGTATACCTGAACTTTGAGCTTGATCCGACGCCACACCCCAATGTTACCGAAGCTCAAGTAGAAGGTTTGCCAGATGGGGTGATTGACCTTGACGCCCAACGAGCTAAACGCGGGCCAAAGCCCAAAGTGAAATACAACTCGATCGCCAGCTTGTTGAAGGTAGCCCACGCTGAACATCGTGGATGGATGGACGATTTTGTCTTTGGTGGCAGCGCCACAGTAGGTCTTGTCAGTAACGGCAAACTGAACGTGAGCCCATCACACGTACTACGCGCTTGTCTGCTGGATGAGATAAGTGTTGAAGCGGTGAAGCGCGTGATCCGCCTTGAAGGATTGCGCACTATAAGCGACCAGCAAGCACGTAGAGTCTGTCAGTGTGCACGGCTCGCCATTGGCGGAATGGAACTTTACCTTGAACGCAATCCGGCTGTACTCCAGCAACTCCAGTACGAAGTGGATTTTGCCGAGTCGTACTATGCTGATAGTGCGGATGTCCTGCAAGAATTGGCTATCGTTTAATTACGCTCGGATAAGAGAGAGAGAAACGAACGACCTTTGGTAGGGGATTTCACGACAATGAATTTACGCTCGGATATGAAGTTTAAGCATTCACACATTGAGTGGAATGTTTCAGCCGGTACGACTGAGCTTGATACCTCTCGAAAATTCCGTTCAAAGCTGACTCACTTGAAGAGCGTTCAGTATAAAAAACAGATAATACCAAGCAACTTCAAAGAGAGATGACTACTGACAGGCAAGCCTGTCGTGTTAACCCTGACCACCTAAGGTGTTCTTTCTGCACCAGCAAAAAAAGATCAAGAGCAAGATCACAAGCGAAGAGCTGAATTTGTGTGATCTTCTTTTTATTATTTAATTACATCCGAAGGAATGTCGGCGGTCACGCCGGAGCTGAGTACAGTTGAAAACTGACGTTTTCGGTATAAAGACTTTGGTGCGTATACACTTCAGCGGAGCTGGAAAGGTATCATGTTCAAAGCTCCGCTTTACGAGCGTAACAGTTACCGCAGGTAGAAGTAGAGGAACACAACAACTAGAATCATAAATATCACCCGCCCTTGATAGACATCAGAGTTCAGTTGGTCATTCTTGATTTGTCGGTAGGTACTGGTATCACTCAAGCCTTGCGTCTTGTAGTGCATGATCTGATTGATTTGCTTGTCGAGCCTCCTGTTGTGTGCATCATTGCTCCGCATGGTGATGCCCCAGACGAAGAGCCACAACCCGCAAGTGGGGATACACATCAGCAGGTGGAGGATGTGATTGGTTTTCTTTTTCTGCGTTGCCAGTACAAACAGCTTTTCGTTCATGCCCCGCCCTAACTCGGTCAGTGGTTGGTGTGCCTATTGGCCCATTGAGTAAAATCAACGCAACCAACCATTGGCTGTCATGGCAGTCTTGCCGCTTGGTAGCTGAATCAATGCTGACTTGTCTCCATTTTTCGGACCTTCGATGAAGTTGACCTTAGTAGCAGTTGAAATCGTTCGGCACTTTCCCGAGCCGATCAAGCTTTCAGCCTCATCTTCATCCTGATCAAGCGAAGCCTCTACCAGCTTTGTCCAGTCACCAGCTTTGAAGCAGACCATCGAACCGGCAACGAGTGTCCGCTTAGGATAGGTGTCAGCCGTAGCGGTAGCAGATGCGATCAAGGGCAGCAGGCACAGCATGCGAGAAATGGTGTTCATCAAGCGATTCCATTGGTGCGGTAGGTAGAGGGCAATAATATCCCAAATTCAGATATCTGAAAACCAGATATAGGTTGGGGGCTGCTCACCTCGCAGTTATCCAGCCATGCCTAAAACGATCTACAAACCCGAACACGCAGTCCTGCTGACCCTACTGAAGAAACATAGGAAGGCGGCTAGACTGACTCAAGTACAGTGCTCAAAGGCTCTGGGGCGTCCGCAGTCATTCATGAGTGACGTTGAGAATGGGACACGCCGCTTGGATATAGTGCAGCTTCGCGACTTGTGTGAAGTCCTAGGGATTGGTCTTACCGAGCTGATCGTAGAGTTTGAAAAGTCATTATGGGAGGAGCGACAGAACGACAGCCCCTCGTCAGCTTGAACCCTTGCGGAACTAGCAACCTAAGCTAGCGTTGATGATGTCGCCAAAATGGCGGTAAGCGATTAGGAGCACAGCACGTGGTTAACAAGCGTGGCAGGGATTCAAAGACCGGGGACTTTATCCCTATCGACGAGGCAAAACGGCGTCCGAACACCACGACGGTAGAGACGATTCCACCGCCGAAGAAACCAACGAAACCAAAGGGTAACTAGCAGCACCGTGAGGGCCATGAGACGCCCACACGCCATTAAGGACACCCTCTATGCCAGAAACCACAGATGCCCGCATAGCAGCAGCAGACGTCTTAACCCTCCTGCTGCACAACCAGTACGCACTAGCCGCTGCAATCGAAGAAGTAGCTCTATGGCTAGAGCCAGTGGTTCTAGCGAAGCCCATGAGCACGCCGTCGCTGCGATGGAAGCTCTCGATGCGAATGCATCCGCTATCACCGCTGGAATTCTCAAACTTAGGCAATAATCGCTCTCAATCGCCTATAGCCCGAGGCTTTTCTTAATAAGTTCGCCAACAATCGGCCACATCACAGGCTGCACGGACTCCCATGCGGGTCCGCAGACCTTTTCAAGCATGCTTTTAGCCTGCTTCCCGTTGCCCTCGCTCGCTTCCTCAATAGCTGATGCTAAATCTTTTCGTTGATCTATTGAAACCACTTGTCCTTGCTTCTCAAGTATCGCAACTAATTTCGTTAAGATGTCGCCGTACACACCTGACCCCGAATCCATCTTTTGAGTAACGTTGTTGCCAGCGGCAAGCTGCAAGTTAGAAAATTGGCCGCCAGAAATGTGCACGTTATTCACAATACGAGGAACCCTGCTCGGTCTATTCGGCGATTGCCGAGCAGTCTTGTACCCCAGTTGAGTCAAACCAGCATATTCTCGCTTGCTGTATCCCCCGATAAACACTACCCCACTGCCGGGTTTGTTCTTATATAATGCGAATGGCCCTGTTTTAATTAGCTCCTTCTTTTCAAGATCGGAAAAAGCAACGTCAAAGTCGACCTGTGTGATATCTCCACCTGCACAGATTGCTGCCGTGAGATCAGATACTTGAGGGCCTTCATATCCTGAACTCAATTGATCGGCGGTCAGTGCACGGTCGGAAAAATCCGCTAACAAAGCACCAAGGATTTGTTTTTCAGCTTCGTCTAGATGTGCGGCCACACTCAAACCTCATATGTAGGGGGCGACGGGCCAACTCATACCAGCGTTGCTGAGACGGTCCCTCACCTTGGATGCCCAAAATCAAATTGGGCCAATTGTCTGTCTTTCAAGCCAGATATCGGGATTTCTCGATATCCAACCTATACTGGCAGAATGTTGCCATCGCTGACTATCAAAGAAGTAGACCTTTACGGTAGTCCAAGCGCTGTCAGGAAATAACTATCAATAGCCTATTGCAGAAAGCTATATGATCATATTATCATTTATCTATCAGATCTAATGACAAAGGATAGCATCTCATGAACACCCACTTGTACCTTCGAGCATCGACCAAAGATCAAGATGCCAACCGTGCAAGAGTTGCTCTGGAATCGTTCGCTACCGAGAAGGGCTTGAACATCGTTGGCGTGTATGCCGAGAACATCAGCGGCACCAAGCTCAACCGTCCTGAGCTGCTCGCCTTGCTTGGTAAAGCCAAGGCTGGAGACGTGCTGTTGGTTGAGTCCGTAGACCGCCTGAGCCGCCTCTCACAAGCAGACTGGGACACTCTCAAGGCCACTATCAAGGCCAAGGGACTTCGGTTGGTGGTAGCTGATCTACCTACCAGTCACATGTTGGTTGAAGCCAAAGGAATTACTGGGCAAATCATGGATGTGATCAACAACATGTTGATTGATTTGATGGCAACTATGGCTCGATTGGATCAAGAGAAGCGTGTGGAGCGCATCAAGCAAGGATTGGAAAACAAGAAAGCTGCTAATCCTAAGTGGAAGCCAGCAGGCAAAGGCAGGAACGTAGCCAAGTGGGCTGATGTGCAGTCGCTCATGCTTAAGCATCCAACCATGTCTGCTGATCAGATTGCCAAGCTGGCTGACTGTGGTGTTGCCACTGTGTACAGGATCAAGAAAGAAACAACCGTCGCCTGATGAGCGCCCTGCGGACGGCCTTCTGACGTAGAGCACCGACTGGAGAGGTGCCCAGAGTTATTTTAGAAAAGTAGACGCTTTCCCTTTGGGCGCTCGCCAGTGGCTTGATACCCCTCGCTTAAATCCAGCTTTTCGAATCCAGCACACCCTAGCTTATATTTTCCAACCAGAACTACAGAACGCACCTCAAGTGCTCGACCTACGCGGCGCGGGATTTGAAATTGCCCAGCTTATTCTCTCCCAGCAACACCGGAGGTATACCACCACTTTCAGCACGCCTGACCAACACTGCAATGAGTTGGCAGTATCCATCACGGCAATCGTTATAGCTTCAATTTTGCCAAATAGAATGCCCTTGCATTTCAGCTCTCCAACTGACACGAGGGCAAAGCCACATCAATTAGAAATATTATGAAGCCTTGGTAACTTCCATCGAGCGGAGTTATTTAGTTTCAGAGCAAGTGTTCTCTTCAACTTGTCTAGAAAAGGCTTTACACGAATTTCATTTCGAACACTCGCAGCCTCATCATCCGAACTTACAATACTAACTGCAATTTCGGAGTAAAATTCCATCGCCTTTCTAGAGTACTTGCCTACTGCATTTTTGAAATCATCGCCAACCATCTTACTTAAGGTCAGTTTCGAAACGTCAGTACCAAGACGGTCAATTAGGAAATTAGTAACAAAAATCCCCCACGGAGTACCGTGTATACCTAAAATAACCTTCATCACTTTATCGTC
Source organism: Pseudomonas sp. S5F11 (assembly GCF_019641515.1). Lineage (NCBI taxonomy): Bacteria > Pseudomonadati > Pseudomonadota > Gammaproteobacteria > Pseudomonadales > Pseudomonadaceae > Pseudomonas > Pseudomonas sp. S5F11. The sequence continues at coordinate 5,306,249 of NZ_JAIFJZ010000001.1, read as the reverse complement.
AGGCACACCGGCTGCATTAAGCAATACAGCTCGTTCTACTTCAACTTCATGAGCTATCAACCACGCAAGGAAAACTTTTTCTGCTGTTAACCCTCGCGGAAATACCATTTTATAAAAGCGATCAAATAGCTCCATCTTTCTCGTGACAGCTTCGAGAATGGTATCATCGGACATAGCAGCCAAATACTGAGCGGCTTTATCCAACTCTATCCTCTTCGAGTTTTTCATTACTCTTGCACCCTCTTGCTTGGGCGCATACGTATAGTCGATAGTAGAAAATGTGGTGCGCAAACTTTCTTGAATAGGATCAAGCAATCGAACAGCAGCAAGCTTAACCGGGTTTTGCGTGTTGTTGTACCTAACAATATCTGTAAGCAATGCTTTCTTAGCCGCCACCACACGCACTAATACCTGCGATTGCCCTGCATTGGGGCTATTTTCAATAGCTTTAGATAAGCTAACTGTGGTTTGACAACCATTGACAATGGAGAAGCTTCTGATTGTGTATTTATTCGCAGCGATTTCCTCAAATGAATCGGCAACTATTGTGATGCCATTATTCAAAGCCCAAAAATCACCATGCCTATTTTCTGCGGTCTCGACTATCTTCTCGTTAATACCGCCCTTTCGCTGACCGATAAAAAGCCGAACATTACCCTCAAATAGTTGATTATCATACTGGCTGTATAGTCGAAATAGCTCTCCAGCATATACAGAACCAACTATTGAATACCCAAACTCCCCGCGTAGCTCAGCAATACCGCCATTAAATTGCAAGCTATCCTGCGGAACATTACGATCAGCAGCTTTCACCACTAGATACTTATCATACAAAGTATCTTGGTATTCGTAGAAGAAAGAGACATCACCATAACTTCTGGAACGAACAGTTGCCTCTCTGTTTCTTGATATAAGATCAGATTTAGCTGCGAGCGTTACCAAGCCAAAGACCATGCTATAACCGTCTGTATCTCCTTCAGTCAATCTATCATATATGTCATTTCGACCCGCATACTGAAACATAATAGGGTCTTTAACGCTAGCAACAGCACCAACTAGCGCATTCCATTTTTTCAAACCAGCACTTTTATCTGCTCTCTCGGAAACATATCCTTGAAGAATATAAATAGTCTGCTGGTCATCGTCGATGTAAATAAAATCACAACCAGCATCTTCCGGGCCGTCTACCGAGGCAGCATCAATTGCCTCGTCTTCGTCAATCCCCAGAAGAGTGGACGCGTACCATGCAGCTAGGGCTCTATCACGACTTATACCGCCCCTTTTAGCTAGCGAGTCAATCGCAGCGAGTAGCTCCTTACGTTGGGCAGGAGTTTTTTGAGTGGGTGACAGAGCCATTTGCGTAAGTCCTTTTACAATGTTTGAAAGGCGTTTCCTTCGATGTCGCAATGCTATCATGCGCCATCATGCGGCAGCCAATACAACAGGCTAAACACCCAGCTAGAGCACGCAATAATGAGTCAACGAAGCTCGCATTGCCTCATAGCAGCTATCGGTAGTGGCGATTCACAGGCGAAATCGCCCACTGAGTGGCTACATTGGTGTGAACAAAATTAACAAGGTAGGATTGCCAGCACAGTGCACCACTTAGGTGTACCTAAACGCCGTCACACTTCGAGATTTTTGACTGAGAAATCCTTGAGAATTCAAGGACTTGCGTTATGGAGGCAACCCCACCAGCCACACCCCGGCACACAATGTTCCCGCTGTGGCTGCTCCCTTCCGGGCCTGACCAGGTTAACGGGTAATCGTTGCGGGGGGACCGATGGGGTCACCATAACGACGCTGGCCTCTCGGCAAGCCGCGCCATTGTACCGATCTCATCGGAAGTTACAACCGTTGGTTACGGATTAAAAATATGAAGAGGTTCAAGCACTTGCCATGGCCCTCAGCATGCCCTTCCCACATGGGTTGATCATTGTGCTTGCAGCACCTCGTCCGCACGGCCGCCCTCTTCCTGGATCACCAGATGGATAAAGTGCAGTTTGGCGATCACCGCCGGTGGCAGTACGAAGGGGTAGAAATCCGGTTGACCCATGCTGCGCGACAGTTCGTTGAGCATGCCGGCCAGTTCGATCCACGCATTGACGAACGCCAGAAACGCCGGACCGCCGGGGTGCGCGGGATCGTAGAGGGTGGCAAGGGGGAATGGTTGGTAATCCAGGTCCATCTCCCGCGCGCTCATGCCGAAGCCTAGGGCGGTATCCACGGCGTCCATCATGTGCAGGTAATGCGCCCAGGTTTCCGCCCAGTCTTCCCAGGGGTGCATGGTGGCGTAGGCGCTGACGCAGGCTTCCTGCCAGTCCGGTCGCGGGCCGTGCTGATAATGCCGGTCGAGGGCCTCGGCGTAACTGGCGCGTTCGTCACCGAACAGTTGGCGAAACGGTTCGATCCAGTGGCTGCCGGCGATCAGGCGATCCCAATAGTAGTGGCCGACTTCATGGCGAAAATGGCCGAGCAAGGTGCGGTAAGGCTCGTGCATCTGCACGCGGACTTTTTCGCGGTGGGCGTCGTCGGCTTCCTTGATGTCGAGGGTGATCAGGCCGTTGGCATGCCCGGTGGTGGGCGCGTTGCCCTCCAGGTCGACACCGATAAAGTCGAAGGCCAGGCCGGTCTCTTCGTCGACGCTCTTGGGCACCACCTGCAGGCCCAGGCTGATCAACTGCGCCACCAGGCGGCGCTTGGCGGTTTCCACTTTGCGCCAGCGTTCATGGTTGTCCACGATGGACAGGTCGGGAATGGTGCGATTGAGGCTGCAGGCCACGCACAACGGCGCAGTGCTGTGGGCCGGGATCAGCCAGTTGCAGGCCGCCGGGGTGTCGAGGTTGGCGCAACGGCGGAAGGCCCCGGCGTCGAGATTGCCGTCCTGCAGCCACGTTCCGGCAACGGGCCCGGGCCGAAGGGACGCCAAGCGGCTCTGCTGCGGCTGATAACCCAACAGCGCCGAGCAAGCCAGGCACTGACTATTGCGAAAGAACAGCGGCTGGCCGCAGCGGCATTGCCAGACTTTGCTGTTACGCGAAGTGTCGGCCATGAACGGTGCGGCGATGCGCGAACTGAGTTGCTCGAAATAGCGGAACATGGCGATCTCTCCCTAGGTGACCCAGACTAGATCATTCAGGGCTCGGGATCGTTCCACTTCGCTGCTGTAGGGTTGCAGCGCCGCCCGACGCGCGGCAAGCCCGCGCCCGGCACACGCCATCAGACAGTCACATTATGCTGGGCAAGAAAGGCAACAAACGCCTCTTCATCCAGCACCTTCAGGCCCAGCTCGGTGGCCTTGGCCAGCTTTGAACCAGCCCCAGGGCCCGCCACCACACAGTGGGTCTTGGCCGAGACGGAACCGGCGACCTTGGCGCCCAGGCTTTCCAGTTTGTCCTTGGCCACATCGCGGCTCATCAGCTCCAACGAACCGGTCAGTACCCAGGTGTGGCCGGCTTCCGGCAAGCCTTCGACGACTTTCTTCGCGCTGTGCCAGTGCATGCCGAAATCCTTGAGCTGCTGCTCGATGGCCTGTGCACGGCGGGCGTTCTGCGGATTATCGAAGAAGTCGCGCACGGCCTTGGCCTGCTTTTCAGGCAGTGCCTGGCGCATGTCCAGCCAGTCGGCCTGGATTACGCCGTCAAGGCTGCCGAACTTGTCCGCCAGTTTCTGCGCGGCGCCAGGGCCGACGCTGGGGATATTGAGCTTGTCGAGCAGCCCGCCCAACGTCGCGCTGGCGGCAAATTCCGCGCTCAGGTCGCCCTGATCCTGCAATTGCAGGCCGCATTCGTCCGGAGAAAGCAACGCACCGATCACCTGCTGGTTATGGCTGTCCTCAAAGAAACTGTGGATCTCGTGCGCCACTTCCAGACCCACGTCCGGCAAGTACGTCAGTACCTCCGGCAACGCCTGCTGCACGCGCGCAAGGGACGCCAGCGAGCGCGCCAACACCTTGGCGGTCTCCTCGCCCACATCGGGAATGCCCAGGGCGTAGATAAAGCGTGCGAGGGTCGGCGATTTGCTGTTTTCGATGGCGGTGATCAGCTTTTTGCTGGAGATATCGGCAAAGCCTTCCAGGTCGATGATCTGCTCGTACGTGAGCTTGTACAGGTCGGCCGGTGACGCGATGAGATGTTCATCCACCAATTGCTCGATGGTTTTGTCGCCCAAGCCGTCGATGTCCATGGCGCGGCGGGACACAAAGTGGATGATCGCTTGCTTGAGCTGCGCGCCACAGGCCAGGCGCCCGACGCAACGGTACACCGCGCCTTCGCTGACGGTTTCCTTGCCCTTGCTGCGCTTGACCAGTTGCGTGCGTTCCACATGGGAACCGCACACCGGGCAGCTTTCAGGGATCTGCACCGCACGCGCATGTTCCGGGCGGCGATCGGTGACCACTGAGACCACCTGAGGGATCACATCACCGGCACGGCGGATGATCACGGTGTCGCCGATCATCAGGCCCAGGCGCGCCACTTCGTCCATGTTGTGCAAGGTGGCGTTGGACACGGTCACACCCGCGACCTTGACCGGTTTCAGGCGGGCCACCGGGGTCACGGCGCCGGTACGGCCGACTTGGAATTCCACGTCGAGCAGTTCGGTGAGTTCTTCCATGGCCGGAAACTTGTGGGCGATGGCCCAGCGCGGCTCGCGGGCGCGAAAGCCCAGTTCGCGCTGGGAGGCAAGGCTGTTGACCTTGAACACCACACCGTCGATTTCATACGGCAGGCTGTTACGTCGCTCGCCGATGTCACGGTAGTAATCGAGGCATTCCTGAATCCCCTTGGCCAGCTTCAGATCGTGACTGATCGGCAGTCCCCACTTCTGTAACTGCTTGAGGTTGCCGATATGGGTGTCGCTGATATCCGCCGTGACCTGACCGATCCCGTAGCAGCAGAACTCCAGCGGGCGGCTGGCGGTGATTCTCGAATCCAACTGGCGCAGGCTACCGGCAGCGGCATTGCGCGGGTTGGCAAAGGTCTTGCCGCCCACTTCCAGTTGCGAAGCGTTAAGCCGCTCGAACCCGGCCTTGGACATAAACACCTCGCCGCGCACTTCCAGGGTCGCCGGCCAGCCGCTGCCATGCAGCTTCAGGGGGATATTGCGCACGGTGCGCACGTTGACGCTGATGTCTTCGCCGGTGGTGCCGTCGCCCCGGGTGGCACCGCGCACCAGCTCGCCGTCTTGATACAACAGGCTGACCGCCAGGCCATCGAGTTTCGGCTCGCAGCTGTACTCCACCGCCGCGCCACCGCCAAACAGATCGCCCACAGGCAGATCGAGACCTTCAGTAACGCGACGATCGAACTCAAGCATGCTGGCTTCATCGAAGGCGTTGCCCAGGCTGAGCATCGGAATCTCATGCTTGACCTGGGTGAACGCCGACAGCGCCGCGCCACCGACCCGCTGCGTCGGTGAATCCCGCGTGACCAGCTCCGGGTGCTCGTCTTCGAGAGCCTTGAGTTCGTGGAACAGTCGGTCGTATTCGGCGTCCGGGATGCTTGGCTCGTCGAGGACGTAATACCGGTAGTTGTGCTGATCCAGTTCAGCGCGCAGTTCGAGGATGCGGGTATGGGCGGCGGTCATGGGTGTTCTCTCATAAAGCAAAAGAGCAGCCGAAGCTGCTCAAATGTTGGTGCGCTTATTCTATCGACAACGCTTGAGGCCAATCCTCAGCGTTTCTGTGTCAGGGCGCGACGCTCGAACTCGACGATGCGCTGACGGTAGTGTTCGATGGTCTGGGCGGTCAGGACGCTGCGTTGGTCGTCCTTCAACTCGCCGTTGAGTTCCTGAGACAGCTTGCGTGCTGCGGCCACCATCACATCGAACGCTTGTTTCGGGTGGCGCGGGCCTGGCAGGCCGAGGAAGAAGCTAACCGCCGGCGTGCTGAACAGGTCGATATCGTCCAGATCGAAAGTACCTGGCTTGACGGCATTGGCCATGGAGAACAGCACTTCGCCGTTGCCCGCCATGCTTTCGTGGCGGTGGAAAATATCCATCTCGCCGAAGCGCAGGCCGCTTTCGAGGATGTTCTGCAACAGCGCCGGGCCTTTGAAGCCGGCGGCGTCGCGGCAGATCACGCTGATCACCAGCACTTCTTCGGCGGCCGGCTGATCGTTGACCGATTGGCGCGGCGCGTTCTTGGCGGCGTTCTCATCGGGGAAATCGTCGTCACGGCTGCTGAAACTCGGGCCTTCATCCACGTCGAGGTTAAGGTCACCCTGATGGGGTTCGGCAACCGCTGCGCCACTGCGTTTGCCGCGTTTGGACGATGGCTCGCGGGCTTCACGCGCCGGCGCGCTCATCGACGGCAGGTCGTGCTCGTCCAGTTGCGGCTCTTTATGGGTGTCCAGCACACGGGGCGGCCCCAGCAGCTCGGCGCTGCCGTCGTCGTCGGGCAGGTTGGACAGGTTACGGTCCAGACGGAATTTGAGCTTGCCCTTGCCACCGCGCATGCGGCGCCAGCCATCAAAAAGAATACCGGCAATGACAATAATGCCGATGACGATCAGCCACTCGCGCAGACCGATTTCCATGTAATCCCGTGCCTCTAATAAAAAATGCTGAAAAATAAGGGGTTTAGCATCGTGCAAACCGCTTTAAAACGTGGCGCCAACTCTATGTTCTGACTGACGTTTTGCCCACGCACACGAAAAATTGACATTAAACTAGCACGACCAAAGATAACTTTACACAGTTGGCGCGAAATGTGTCGAATTGCCAGCTTTCAGGCGTAGCAGGCAATCTCCTACAGCAGACGCCAACTGTGAACCACAGCCCCTGAGCGACAAGCTTCAAGCTGACTCACTTACCGCTTGAAGCTTGCCGTCAGGCGTCCACCATCGCCATCGCCTCTTCCACATCCACCGCCACCAAGCGCGAACATCCCGGCTCGTGCATCGTCACCCCCATCAGTTGATCAGCCATTTCCATGGCGATCTTGTTGTGGGTGATATAGATGAACTGCACGGTCTGGGACATCTCTTTGACCAACCGCGCATAGCGTCCAACGTTCGCATCATCCAGCGGTGCATCCACTTCATCGAGCATGCAGAACGGCGCCGGGTTCAGCTTGAAGATGGCAAACACCAACGCCAAGGCGGTCAGGGCTTTTTCCCCACCAGACAGCAAATGAATGGTGCTGTTCTTCTTACCCGGCGGGCGCGCCATGATCGTCACCCCTGTATCGAGTAGATCTTCGCCCGTCAGTTCCAAGTAAGCGCTGCCGCCACCGAAAACTTTTGGGAATAACGCCTGTAAACCGCCATTAATCTGATCAAAGGTATCTTTGAAACGGTTGCGGGTTTCCTTGTCGATCTTGCGAATTACGTTTTCCAGGGTGTCGAGCGCCTCCACCAGATCCGCGTCCTGAGCGTCCAGGTAGCGCTTACGTTCGGATTGCTGCTGGTATTCGTCGATGGCCGCAAGGTTGATTGCGCCGAGGCGTTGAATCCGCGCGGCAATGCGTTCGAGTTCTTCTTCGGCGTCTTTCTCGTTGGCCTGGGCGGTCAGGGTATTGAGCACGCCGTGCAGGTCGTAGCCGTCTTCGAGCAATTGGTCCTGCAAGGTTTTGCGGCGCACGGTCAGGGCTTGCCATTCCATGCGCTGCTGTTCGAGCTGGCCGCGAATCAACTGGGACTGCTGCTCGGCCTGGGTCCGGCGTTTTTCCGCGTCGCGCAGTTCGCGGTCGGCGTCTTCCAGGGCGATCTGTGCGGTCTTGAGTTCTTCGTCGACGGTCATGCGCTTGTCGAGCAACTCTTCGAGCTTGAGGCGCAGCTCTTCCAGCGGCGCTTCGCCCTCTTCCAGATTCAGGCTCAGTTGTTCGCGCTTTTCGGTCAGGCGCTCGGATTGCATCTCCAGGCGCTCAAGGGCCTGGGCCGTGGACGCGTGCTGGGCCTTGAGCGAGCCCAGGCGCACCGCCAACTGATGGGCGTGGTCTTTGTGCTGGCGCGCTTCCTGGCGCACGCGGTCGAGACGTTCGCGCAGGCTGTCGCGCTGGGCCAGCAGCAGTTCCCGTTGCTCGGTGTCCTGAGCCATGCTGTCGAGGGCTTCCTGCAAGTGCAGGCGCGCTTCGCCGATTTGTTCGTGCTCCAGCGCGCGTTGCTCGCCCATCTCGGCGACTTCTTCGTCGAGACGGGTGCGACGCAGGCTCAGTTGCTCGACCTTGGCCTTGCTTGCCGATAGCTGCGCCTTGAGTTCGCCTTGCTGGCGCGCCTCATCCTGCAAAAGCCGACGCAGGTGCTCGCGGCCGGTCTCTTGCTGACGCTGGGTGGCGCGCAGGGTTTGCAGTTCGGTTTCCAGGCGTTCGAGGGTGGCTTCGCGCTCTTCGCGCTCGGCGCTCAGATTGACGATTTCCTGGCCACGGGCCAGAACGCCGCTTTGCGCTTCACTGGCGCGACGCACGCGCAAAAAGTGCCGGCCGACCCAGTAACCGTCGCGGCTGATCAGGCTTTCGCCGACCGCCAGTTGACCGCGCTGGGCCAGTGCCTGCTCCAAGGACTCCACCGGCCGCACTTGGCCCAGCCACGGCGACAGATCAATCGCGGCTTCGACCTTATCCAACAAGCTGCCCGGCACCCGCGCACCATCCGCGGCGGGGCTGAGCAAACGCAGATCGCCCTGGGCAAAGCCGGCGAGGTCAAAGCCGCCAAAATCGTCCACCAGCACGGCTTGCAGATCGGCGCCCAACACGGTTTCCACGGCCAGCTCCCAACCGGCGTCGACCTTCAAACCTTCGGCCAGGCGCGGGCGCTCGGCCAGGTGTTGGTCGCGCAGCCACTCGGCCGTGCCGGTGTCCGGGTCCAGCGCGGCTTGTTGCAAGGCTTCAAGGGACGCCAGACGCCCGTTGAGCCGTTGCAGGTCGCCCTGGGCCTGCTGCTGGGCCTGGGTCGCCTGTTGCAGTTGCTGGCGCAGTTGCTCCAGGCGCTCGACTTGCTGCTCTTCGCTGGCTTCGAGTTCTTCCAGGGTCATTTCGCTTTCGGCCAGTTGCTCGCTGAGCGCCATGATCGCCGCATCTTCCGGGTCGGCGGCGAGCAGCACGCGCTCTTCCTGCAAGCGGCGCTGGCGCTCGGCCAGACGTTCCATACTGGTTTCCAGTTGCTGGATGCGCGACTGCTGCACTTCGGCCTGGCGGCGCGGTTCGGCCGATTGCAGGTTGAAGGCGTCCCACTGTTCCTGCCAGCCGTGCATGGTGGTTTCGGCTTCTTCCAGGGCGGCGGCGGCTTCTTCGGCGGCGGCGCTGGTGATCTCCTGCTCAGGGGTGAGCATGTCCAGCTCTTCGCCGAGGGTCAGCAGCAAGGTGCGGTCGTGGCCCAGGTGGGATTCGGTCTCCAGGCGCGCGCGCTCGGCTTCCTTCAGATCGTCCTGCAATTGGCGCAGACGTTGCTGGCCGTGCTGGATGCTCTGCTCGACCCGGGCGATATCGCCACCCACCGAATAGAAGCGGCCCTGCACCAGATTGAAGCGCTCGGACAGATCGTGGTGCCCGTCGCGCAGGCGTTCGATGCTGGCGTCGGCGTTGCGCTGCTCGGCCACCAGCGCTTCGAAGCTGATTTCCTGGGTGCCGATGATCGCTTCGCGCTGGCCCACTTGATCGTTCAAGGCTTGCCAGCGCAGGGCCGACAATTGGGCCTTGAGCTGGCGCTCTTCGCCCTTGTATTCCTGATACTTCTCGGCGGCCTGGGCCTGACGGTGCAAACGCTCCAACTGGCGCTCCAGCTCTTCGCGCAGGTCGGTCAGGCGGGCGAGGTTTTCGTGGGTGCGGCGGATGCGGTTTTCGGTCTCGCGGCGACGTTCCTTGTACTTGGAGATGCCGGCCGCTTCCTCGATAAAGTTGCGCAGGTCCTCGGGCTTGGCTTCGATCAGCTTGGAGATCATGCCCTGTTCGATGATCGAATAGCTGCGTGGGCCCAGGCCGGTGCCGAGGAAGATATCGGTGATGTCGCGACGGCGGCACTTGGTGCCGTTGAGGAAATAACTGTTCTGGCTGTCGCGCGTGACTTTGCGGCGGATGGAGATTTCCGCATAGGCCGCGTATTCGCCGATCAGGGTGCCGTCGGAGTTGTCGAACACCAGCTCGATGCTGGCCTGGCTCACCGGCTTACGGCTGGTGGAGCCGTTGAAGATGACGTCGGTCATCGACTCGCCGCGCAGGTTCTTGGCCGAGCTCTCGCCCATCACCCAGCGGACGGCGTCGATGATGTTCGACTTGCCGCAACCATTGGGCCCGACCACCGCCGCCATATTACTGGGGAAGTTCACCGTGGTCGGGTCGACGAAGGATTTGAACCCCGCCAGTTTGATGCACTTGAGCCGCACGTTTAGGCGTCCGCCAACGCTGCGATAACCAGCGAGCAACTGCGCTGACCGTAGGCCGACAGCACCTGGCGGATCTGCGGCAAGTCACGGGCCAGCACGGCGGCAAGCAGTTGCTCGAACAGCGCCAGGTACTCGCTCATCTCGGCCTTGCGCTGGTCCAGGGCCAGGTAATAGGCGCGGTTCATCGCCGGTTGCAGGTTTTCGACGGTTTCCTGCAGGTACGGGTTGTTAGCGAAGGGGTACGCGGCGCGCATCACATTGAAGCTTTCTTCGACGAACGCGCGGATGTCCTGACGTTCGAAATTGCTCACCAGACGCTGCTGGATCTGCACGAACGGCGCCATATCGGCCTGGGTCTGCCAGCCCTGCGCCACCGCATTGCCGAGCAGGATGTACAGCTCGCCCATCAACGTGCACAGGCTTTGCACCTTGTGCGCGGTGAGTTCGGTGACGTGGGCGCCACGGCGCGGCAGGATCGCGATCAGGTGCCGGCGTTCAAGGATCAGCAAGGCTTCGCGCACGGAGCCGCGGCTGACATTGAGTGCCAGCGTGACCTTCTGTTCCTGGATGCGCTCCCCAGGCTTGAGATCGCCGCGAATGATACGTTCGGCGAGGTGGTGAGCGATCTGCTCGGCGAGACTGTCCGGCGCCTTGAACGTCATGGGTTTCCTTCAAAATCGTCTATCGGTACAAGCGCGGCAGTGTAGCGCATTGGCCCGCTGATGGCGCTACGCCCACTGTCGCGAATTGGCATGAAATAAGCAGCTCTGCCTGTCTACACGCCGCCAAAAACGCCGGTTCCAGAAGACTGAACCATAATTGAATGGGTTGTGACCGCATTTTCTTGACCCTTAGGTCAGAAAACAATTGACCGAAAAGTCAGACATGACTAGATTCGGCCCACAGCGGTTAACAACAATAATGAGTCTGCGAGGCCTTCCGTGATCCAGTTTTTACTCAACCAGGAACTCCGTAGCGAGCACGCCCTGGACCCCAACCTGACCGTGCTCAACTATTTACGTGAGCATGTGGGCAAATCCGGCACCAAGGAAGGCTGCGCCAGCGGCGATTGCGGTGCCTGCACCGTGGTAGTCGGCGAGCTGCACAGCGATGCCCAGGGCGTCGAGCAGATTCGCTATCGCAGCCTCAATTCGTGCCTGACCTTCGTTTCGTCATTGCACGGCAAACAACTGATCAGCGTCGAAGACCTCAAGCACCAAGGCCAACTGCACAGCGTGCAGCAGGCGATGGTCGAGTGCCACGGCTCGCAATGCGGGTTTTGCACCCCCGGTTTCGTGATGTCGTTGTTTGCCCTGCAGAAAAACAGCGACGCCCCCGACAGCGCCAAGGCCCATGAGGCCCTGGCCGGCAACCTGTGCCGCTGCACCGGCTACCGGCCGATTCTCGCCGCCGCCGAACAGGCCTGCTGCAACAAGCCCGCAGACCAGTTCGACAGCCGCCAAGCCCAGACCATTGCACGCCTTAAAGCCATCGCCCCGACCCAGACCGGCGAACTCAACAGTGGCGATAAACGCTGCCTGGTGCCCCTGACGGTAGCCGACCTGGCCGACCTCTACGACGCCTATCCGCAAGCCCGCTTACTGGCCGGCGGCACCGATCTGGCGCTGGAGGTCACCCAGTTCCACCGCACGCTGCCGGTGATGATCTACGTCGGCAACATTGAAGAAATGAAGCGCATCGAGTCGTTCGACGACCGCCTGGAAATCGGCGCCGCCACCCCGCTCTCCGACTGCTACGCCGCGTTGCACCAAGCGTATCCGGACTTCGGCGATCTGCTGCACCGCTTCGCCTCCCTGCAGATCCGCAACCAGGGCACCCTGGGCGGCAATATCGGCAACGCCTCGCCGATCGGCGATTCGCCGCCGCTGCTGATCGCCCTGGGCGCGCAGATCGTGCTGTGCAAAGGCAACACCCGGCGCACCCTGGCGCTGGAGGACTACTTCATCGATTACCGCGTGACCGCGCGCCAGGACAGCGAGTTCATCGAGAAAATCATCGTGCCAAAGGGCCATACGCTGTTCCGTGCCTACAAAGTCTCCAAACGTCTGGATGACGATATTTCGGCGGTCTGCGCCGCCTTCAACCTGACCCTCGACAACGGTGTGGTCCAAGCCGCCCGCGTGGCCTTCGGCGGCATGGCCGCCACACCCAAACGCGCGCGGCACTGCGAGGCCGTGCTGGTGGGCGCGACTTGGAACGCCGCCACGGTCGAGCAAGCCTGCGCCGCCCTCGCCGAGGATTTCACCCCGCTGTCGGATTTCCGCGCCAGCAAGGAATACCGCCTGCTCAGCGCGCAGAACCTGCTGCGCAAATATTTCATCGAGCTGCAAACGCCGCATATCGAGACTCGGGTGACCGCTTATGTCTAACCATCACGCCGTGGAAAAAACCCAGGCCGAGCTGGCCGAACTGTTCGCCCAGGACTTGACCAGCGGAGTCGGGCGCAGCGTCAAGCATGACAGCGCCGCCAAGCACGTATCGGGGGAGGCGCAGTACATCGACGACCGCCTGGAATTCCCCAACCAGTTGCATGTGTACGCGCGGCTGTCCGACCGCGCCCACGCCCGCATCCTCAGCATCGACACCGCCCCCTGCTACGCCTTCGAGGGTGTGCGCATCGTCATCACCCATGAAGACGTGCCAGGTTTGAAAGACATCGGCCCGCTGTTGCCTGGCGATCCGCTGCTGGCCATCGACACTGTGCAGTTCGTCGGCCAGGTGGTGCTGGCCGTCGCCGCCCGCGACCTGGAGACCGCGCGTAAAGCGGCGATGGCGGCGGTGATCGAATACCAGGACCTGGAACCGGTCCTGGATGTGGTCGAGGCCTATCGCAATAAACACTTCGTGCTCGACAGCCACACCCACCAGCGTGGCGATTCGGCGGGCGCGTTGGCCGCGGCTCAACATCGCATTCAGGGCACGCTGCATATCGGCGGCCAGGAGCACTTCTACCTGGAAACCCAAATCTCCTCGGTGATGCCCACCGAAGACGGCGGCATGATCGTCTATTGCTCCACGCAGAACCCCACCGAAGTACAGAAGCTGGTGGCCGAAGTGTTAGACGTTTCGATGAATAAAATCGTCGTGGACATGCGTCGCATGGGCGGCGGGTTCGGTGGCAAGGAGACCCAGGCCGCCAGCCCGGCATGCCTGTGCGCGGTGATTGCCCACCTGACCGGCCAGCCGACCAAGATGCGCCTGCCTCGGGTCGAAGACATGCTGATGACCGGCAAGCGCCACCCCTTCTATATCGAATACGACGTGGGCTTCGACGACACCGGTCGTCTGAACGGCATCAATCTGGAGCTTGCCGGCAATTGCGGCTGCTCGCCGGACCTGTCGAACTCGATTGTCGACCGCGCCATGTTCCACGCCGACAACTCGTATTACCTGGGCGACGCCACGGTCAATGGCCATCGCTGCAAGACCAACACCGCCTCCAACACCGCTTACCGGGGGTTCGGCGGCCCGCAAGGCATGGTCGCCATCGAAGAAGTGATGGACGCCATCGCCCGCCATCTGGCGCTCGACCCGCTGGCCGTGCGCAAGGCCAATTACTATGGCAAGACCGAGCGCAACGTCACCCACTACTACCAGACCGTCGAGCACAACATGCTCGAAGAGATGACCGCCGAACTGGAAGCCAGCAGCCAATATGCCGAACGCCGCGAAGCCATTCGTCGTTACAACGCCCATAGCCCGATCCTGAAAAAAGGCCTGGCGCTGACCCCGGTCAAATTCGGCATTTCGTTTACCGCCAGTTTCCTCAACCAGGCCGGCGCGCTGATCCATGTCTACACCGACGGCAGCATCCACCTGAACCATGGCGGCACCGAGATGGGCCAGGGACTGAACACCAAGGTCGCGCAAGTGGTGGCCGAAGTGTTCCAGGTCAGCATCGACCGCGTGCAGATCACCGCCACCAACACCGACAAGGTGCCCAACACTTCGCCGACCGCCGCCTCCAGCGGTGCCGACCTGAACGGCAAGGCCGCGCAAAATGCCGCCGAAACCATCAAGCAGCGCCTGGTGGAATTCGCTGCGCGCAAGTACGACGTCAGTGAAGCGGATGTGCAGTTTCACAATGGCCATGTGCGGGTGCGCGAGCAGATCCTGACCTTCGAGGCGCTGATCCAGCAGGCGTACTTCGCCCAGGTCTCGCTGTCGAGCACCGGGTTCTACAAGACCCCGAAAATCTTTTACGACCGCAGCCAGTCCCGTGGCCGGCCGTTCTATTACTACGCGTTCGGCGCGGCGTGTTGCGAAGTGCTCGTCGATACCCTGACCGGTGAATACAAGATGCTGCGCACGGACATTCTTCACGATGTGGGCGCGTCGCTGAACCCGGCCATCGACATCGGCCAGGTGGAAGGCGGTTTCATCCAGGGCATGGGCTGGCTGACCATGGAGGAACTGGTGTGGAACGACAAAGGCAAATTGATGACCAACGGCCCGGCCAGCTACAAGATCCCGGCGGTCGCCGACATGCCCCTGGACCTGCGGGTGAAGCTGGTGGAAAACCGCAAGAACCCGGAAGACACGGTGTTCCACTCCAAGGCCGTGGGTGAACCGCCGTTCATGCTCGGCATTGCCTCGTGGTGCGCGATCAAGGATGCGGTGGCGAGCCTTGCAGGTTATCGCCATCAGCCGAAGATCGACGCGCCGGCGACACCCGAGCGGGTGTTGTGGGGTTGCGAACAGATGCGCCAGTTGCAGGCGGCGACAGCCGTTGAGACTGAAGCCGAGATGGCTTCGCTCTAGATCGAGGTGCTGCCATCGGGGGCAAGCCCCCTCCCACATAGTGATCTGCGAATGCTTTCAAATGTGGGAGGGGGCTTGCCCCCGATAGCGGCCTGAAAGACATCACTAGAGGTGACTATGAACAACTGGATCAGCGCCCTCGCCGACCTGCAGAACCAGGGCGAACCTTGCGTCCTGGTGACCATCATCGAAGAACTCGGCTCCACGCCACGCAATGCCGGTTCCAAGATGGTCATCAGTGCGTCGCAAACCTTCGACACCATTGGCGGTGGGCACCTGGAATACAAAGCGATGCAGATCGCCCGCGACATGCTCGCCCGTGGCCAGCAGAACACCCATCTGGAGCGCTTCAGCCTGGGCGCGAGCTTGGGCCAGTGCTGCGGCGGCGTCACCGTGCTGCTGTTCGAACCCATGGGCCAGGTGCAGGCGCAGATTGCGGTATTCGGCGCCGGCCATGTGGGACGCGCCCTGGTGCCGTTGCTGGCGAGCCTGCCGTGCCGGGTGCGCTGGATCGATTCGCGCGAGCAGGAGTTTCCGCAACAGATCCCCGAGGGCGTGCGTAAAATCGTCAGCGAAGAACCCGTCGACGAAATCGCCGACTTACCGGTGGGCAGCTACTGCATCGTCATGACCCACAATCACGCACTCGACCTGGAGCTGAGCGCCGCGTTGCTCAAACGCAACGATTTCGCCTACTTCGGCCTGATCGGCTCGCAGACCAAACGCGTCAAGTTCGAACACCGCCTGCGCGATCGCGGCTTCGACGCCGCCCAACTGCAACGCATGCGCTGCCCCATGGGCCTCACCGAGGTGAAGGGCAAATTACCGGTGGAGATCGCCATCTCCATCGCCGGCGAAATCATCGCCACTTACAACGCCAATTTCGGCCAGCACAACGCCGGCGCCGAACCGATTGCCAAACTGCTGCCGGTGTCACGCCGCAGCCAAGCGACCCATTGAGAAGACCATGCCTTTGACCCGCAAAGCCTACCGCGCCGCCATCCTGCACAGCATTGCCGACCCCGCCGAGGTGGGCATCGAAGCGTCCTATGAGTATTTTGAAGACGGCCTGCTGGTGATTGATAACGGCCAGATCAGCGCCCTCGGGCACGCCAGCGAATTGCTGCCGACACTGCCGGCCGATATTGACGTGACCCACTACCAGGACGCGCTGATCACCCCCGGCCTGATCGACACCCATATCCACCTGCCGCAAACCGGAATGGTCGGCGCTTATGGCGAACAGTTGCTGGATTGGCTCAACACGTACACCTTCCCCTGCGAAAGCCAGTTCGCCGACAAGGCCCATGCCGAGCAAGTGGCGGATATTTTCATCAAGGAACTGCTGCGCAACGGCACCACCACCGCATTGGTGTTCGGCAGTGTGCACCCGCAATCGGTGAACGCGTTTTTCGAAGCGGCGCAGAAACTCGACCTGCGCATGATCGCCGGCAAGGTGATGATGGACCGCAACGCGCCGGACTATCTGACCGACACGCCCGAGTCCAGTTATCAGGACAGTAAGATGTTGATCGAGCGCTGGCATGGCAAAGGCCGGCTGCACTATGCGGTCACGCCACGCTTCGCCCCCACCAGCACGCCGGAGCAATTGACACTGGCCGGGCAGCTGCTGGGGGAATATCCGGATCTGTATATGCAGACCCACATCAGCGAGAACCTGCAGGAAGTGCAGTGGGTGAAAGCGTTGTTCCCGGAGCGCAGCGGCTACCTGGATGTGTATGACCATTACAAGCTGCTGGGCGAGCGCTCGGTGTTTGCCCACGGCGTGCACCTGTGCGACGACGAATGCGCGCGCTTGGCGCAAACCGGCTCGGCGGTCGCCTTCTGCCCGACCTCGAATCTGTTCCTGGGCAGCGGCCTGTTCAACTTGCCGATGGCCGAGAAGCACAAACTGAACGTTGGCCTGGGTACCGATGTGGGCGGCGGCACCAGTTTCTCGCTGCTGCAAACCTTGAACGAAGCCTACAAAGTCATGCAGTTGCAGGGCGCGCGGTTGAGCCCGTTCAAATCGCTGTACCTGGCGACCCTGGGCGGCGCGCGGGCGCTGCGCCTTGAAGACAAGATCGGCACATTGCAACCGGGCACGGATGCGGACTTCCTGGTGCTGGACTACAACGCCACACCGCTGCTCAGCTACCGCCTGAAGCAGTCGAACAGCATCGACGAAACGTTGTTTGTATTGATGACCCTGGGGGATGACCGCACCGTGCTGCAGACCTATGCCGCCGGCCAACGGGTGCACCAACGCTGATCTTGGCACCAGCACAAAACCAATGTGGGAGGGGGCTTGCCCCCGATAACAGAGTGTCAGTCACTGCATGAGGTGACTGTTCCACTGCTATCGGGGGGCAAGCCCCCTCCCACATTTTGTCCTTGGCAAACCAGGAAAATTACAGCTTTATCGAGGAACGCCCAGGCTTCTTGGTCTGCAACAGATGCGAGAACACCGCATGCAGATCATCCGACGCGCTCTCTTCATCGAGGTTGAGCTTGCTGTCGATGTGATCCATGTGATGCATCATCAGGTTCACCGCCAACGCCGCGTCGCGGGCTTCGATGGCATCGATCAACTGGGTGTGCTCATCGTAGGAGCAGTGGGAGCGGTTACCGCTTTCGTACTGAGCGATGATCAACGAGGTCTGGGACACCAGGCTGCGCTGGAAGCTGATCAGCGGTGCATTCTTTGCCGCTTCGGCCAGTTTGAGGTGGAATTCGCCGGAAAGGCGGATACCGGCACCACGATCACCACGGGAAAAACTGTCGCGCTCGTCGTTGACCATCTGGCGCAACTCGGCTAGTTGCTCGGCGGTGGCGTGCTGCACCGCCAGCTCGGTGATCGCCCGCTCTACCAGGCGACGGGCCAGGAACACCTGACGCGCTTCTTCGACACTCGGGCTGGCCACCACCGCGCCGCGATTGGGCCTCAGCAATACCACGCCTTCATGGGCCAGGCGCGACAGGGCGCGACGAATGATGGTGCGGCTCACGCCAAAGATTTCCCCCAGTGCCTCTTCACTCAACTTGGTTCCGGGCGCCAGGCGTTGTTCAAGGATGGCCTCGAAGATATGCGCATAGACAATATCGTCCTGGGTTCCGCTGCGACCGGCCTTGCCGGCTCGCGGTTGTTTCTTGAGAGGTTGCAACTGTTCGTTCATGGGCACTCGGGTTTGGAGAACGGCGGCGAATTATCGGTGATACGGCGACTTTACGGTAATACGGCAACAGCGGGTCGCTGGCAAGTATCCGCTAAAAACAGCGCACATTGTACACAACCCAACAGGCCAACACACTGTACGGCTGTTTGCGGCCTCGGCTGTATTGCAATGCGTCGTTACGTTTGAGTTTAGGCTTGAATCTGCGCCTTCACCGGCAAACCCCAGGTAAAAAGGAACAGCGTTCATGACTGACGCCACCCAAGCGCCCCTGCGCCCACTGGCCGACACTTCCCCTTCGGCGGTTGTCGCCGGCTTTATTGCCATGATGACCGGCTACACCAGCTCCTTGGTGCTGATGTTTCAAGCCGGACAGGCCGCAGGTTTGACCACGGCGCAGATCTCCTCATGGATTTGGGCGATTTCCATCGGCATGGCGGTGTGCAGCATTGGCTTGTCCCTGCGTTACCGCACGCCGATTACCATCGCCTGGTCCACCCCCGGCGCGGCGCTGTTGATCACCAG
The DNA here is from genome assembly GCF_019641515.1 of Pseudomonas sp. S5F11. Classification (NCBI taxonomy): domain Bacteria; kingdom Pseudomonadati; phylum Pseudomonadota; class Gammaproteobacteria; order Pseudomonadales; family Pseudomonadaceae; genus Pseudomonas; species Pseudomonas sp. S5F11. The sequence goes on along the minus strand of NZ_JAIFJZ010000001.1, from coordinate 5,287,452 downwards.
CCTGGGCGGTGTCACCTACGGCGAAGCCATCGGCGCCTATATCACCTGCGCGGTGCTGGTGACGCTGTGCGGGCTGACCGGCAGCTTTGAAAAACTGGTCAAGCGCATTCCGGCGTCGCTGGCAGCCGCGTTACTGGCTGGCATTCTGTTCAAGATCGGCAGTGAGATTTTCGTCGCGGCGCAGCATCGCACCGGCCTGGTGCTGGGGATGTTCTTCACCTACCTGATCATCAAGCGCGTGTCACCGCGCTATGCCGTGCTTGCCGCGCTGATCATCGGCACCCTGTTGTCGGGCGCGATGGGGTTGCTGGATTTCAGCGGGTTTCATCTGGAAGTCGCCACGCCGGTGTGGACCACCCCGCACTTCTCGCTGGCAGCCACCATCAGCATCGGCATTCCGCTGTTCGTGGTGGCGATGACCTCGCAGAACATGCCGGGCGTGGCGGTGTTACGTGCCGATGGCTATAACGTGCCGGCCTCGCCGCTGATCACCGCCACCGGCCTGGCCTCGTTGGTGCTGTCACCGTTCGGCTCCCACGGCATCAACCTGGCGGCGATCAGCGCGGCCATCTGCACTGGCCCCCACGCCCACGAAGACCGTAACAAGCGTTACACAGCAGCGGTTTGGTGCGGTGTGTTCTACGGCATTGCCGGTGTGTTCGGCGCGACACTGGCGGCATTGTTCGCAGCCTTGCCCAAGGAACTGGTGCTGTCGATTGCGGCGTTGGCGTTATTTGGCTCGATCATCAACGGCTTGAGCATTGCCATGAACGAACCCAAGGAACGGGAAGCGGCGCTGATCACCTTTATGGTCACCGCGTCAGGCTTGACGTTGTTTTCCATCGGCTCGGCGTTCTGGGGGATCGTGGCGGGGGTGTTGACGCTGTTGATTCTAAATGGGCGCAAGGCCTGAGTTTTCAAAGCCCCAAACGAAACAGCGACCCGGGCGGGTCGCTGTTTCAGCACATCAGGCTACCGGGTTGATCGGCGTCTCTGGGTGCCATGCGTCCAACAGCGGGCTCACTTCAACGCGAGTCAGCTCTGGGCGGGCCTTGAGCCACGCCTCGACGGTTGCACGCTGCTCTTCGCTGACCGAACCGCGTTTGGCCGAGCACACCAGACCGAAGTCGTCGCCGCCTACGTAGTCCAGGCCATTGCCGTCCATCGCTTCAGTCAGGAATGCTTCGAGGAAAGCGTCAACCGCTTCATCGTCCAAACCTTCTTTGAAGTCCAGGTTCAGTTCGAAACCCAGCTCTTGAAATTCATCAACGCACAGTTTTTTGCGCAGACGCCGGGAACGGTTAGTCGCCATTGGAACAGTCCTCTTAAGTAATAACGGCCGGCACTTTAGCAGTTTAAGACGGCGATTGCCCGACTCTCTGGGACGGGCGGCGGTTTGTGTGGAAAAAAACGCGCATTAGCAGCTATCGTTCAGCTACAAGAGCCCGCGCCTTGGGGCATAATGCCGACACTTTCTTGACCATTGAGGGATTTTTCCTATTTACCCCTCGCCTTTTTCACCCTCCTCAGCAGTAGGGTCTTATTCTTTATGATCAAATCTTTGCGTCCATTGTTACTTGCCGGGTTTCTTCTGCCACTGGCCTTTTCCGTCACCGCCGCTCCGATCAACACCACCCTGCCGCCCAACGTCGCGCAGGCCCTGCAAAAAGCCAAACTGCAAAATACTGCGTTGTCCCTGGTCATGCTGCCGCTCAACGGCCCCGGCACGCCCACCGTATTCAACGCCGACGTTTCGGTGAACCCGGCCTCTACCATGAAACTGGTCACCACCTATGCGGCCCTGGAAATGCTCGGCCCCAACCACCAGTGGAAAACTGAGTTCTATACCGACGGCACCCTCAACGGTGGCGTGCTGCATGGCAACCTGTACCTCAAGGGCGGTGGCGACCCCAAGCTGAATATGGAAAAGCTCTGGCTGCTGATGCGCGATTTGCGCGCCAACGGTGTGCAGCAAGTCACTGGTGACCTGGTGCTGGATCGCGGCTTCTTTATCCCGCCGCAATTGCCGGAATTCAACGACGATGGCAATGACGAGAACAAGCCGTTCCTGGTCAAGCCCGATGCGCTGCTGGTCAACCTCAAGGCCCTGCGTTTCGTCACGCGCAACGATGGCGGACGGGTACTCGTTTCGGTAGAGCCACCGATTGCCAGCATTCGTATCGACAATCAGGTCAAGGTCTCCAACGCCAAGCAATGCACCGGCGATGTTCGTTACAACCCGGTAACCGCCGCCGATGGCAGCGTGACGGTGACCGTCAGCGGGCAACTGGCCGACGGCTGCAGTTCACAGACCTACCTGTCGCTGCTCGACCACGCCACCTACACCGCCGGCGCGGTGCGGGCGATCTGGAAGGAACTGGGCGGCAGCATCCAGGGCCGCGATATCCAGGCGCCGGTGCCCAAGGATGCCAAGGTCCTGGCACGCGCGTTCTCGCCGGACCTGGCGGAAATCATCCGCGACATCAACAAATACAGTAACAACACCATGGCCCAGCAGTTGTTCCTGAGCCTGGGCGCGCAGTTCCGTAACGATGCCGACGGCGACGATGCCAAGGCCGCGCAGCGCGTGGTGCGTCAGTGGCTGGCGAAAAAAGGCATCACCGCGCCGCACTTGGTGATGGAGAACGGCTCCGGCCTGTCCCGCGCCGAACGGGTCAGCGCTCGTGAGATGGCGGCCATGCTGCAAGCCGCGTGGAGAAGCCCTTACGCGGCGGAGTACATCAGCTCGATGCCCATCGCCGGCACCGACGGCACTATGCGTAAGCGCTTGAAGACCACCGCCATGCGCGGCGAAGCCCACGTCAAGACCGGCACCTTGAACACTGTGCGCGCCATCGCCGGGTTCAGCCGCGACAACAACGGCAATTCATGGGTTGTGGTGGCGATCCTCAACGATCCGAAGCCATGGGGCGCGTCGTCGGTACTGGACCAGGTGCTGCTGGATCTGTATCGCCAGCCAAAACTGACGGCGGCGGCACCGGTGCTCTAGCACACACCATCGTTCACCTGTGGAAGGGATTTACTGGCGAGCAGGCTTGCCCTGCTCACCACCGAGTCATGCGTAAGCCTTTAAGTATCCCGCCAGCCTTTCAAGCCTGAACCCTTTCGGCCTCCACCCGGTCCCTGCCCGCCTGCTTGGCCACATACACCGCCGAGTCGGCGCGCAGCAGCAGCCCATCGATGCCTTCATCGCCCCGCCAGCTGGCCACGCCAAAGCTGGCGGTGACGATCCCCACCGGCTCCATCGGCGCACTGCGCAACGACTGCCACAATTCCAGCGCCAGGCTGTAGGCCTGTTCGCCATCGGTGGTGGGGCACAACACCATAAACTCTTCGCCCCCAAAACGGCAGAACACATCGGTGCGGCGCAGACGTTGGCTGATACGCGAGCACAACTCCTGCAACACGCCATCGCCTACCGCGTGGCCATGCTTGTCATTGATGCGCTTGAAATGATCGATATCCAGCATGATCACCGACAACGCTCCGCAGGTTCGATTGAGCCTGGCGATTTCGGCGCGCAAGCGATCCTGAAAGTAGCGCCGGTTATAAATGCCTGTCAGCGAGTCGGTGATGGACAAGGCGCGCAGCTCCTCCTCTACCCGCTTGAGATCGGAAATATCCGACACATACCCATGCCACAGTGTGCCGCCGCCGGGTAACTCTTCCGGGGTTGCTTCGCCACGAATCCAGCGCAGGCCACGTTGCGGTAACAGCACGCGATATTCTTCGCGCCAGTGGCTCAGTTGCAACGCCGACAAGCGCACCGAGGCGCGCACCCGCTCCGCGTCCAGCGGATGGATGCGTTCGAACACGCGCTTGGCATCCTGCTGCAACAGCCCGGTTTCAATTTCGTAGATATCGCGCATGCCGTCGCTGGCATAGAGGAAGCGCCAGTTGTCCTGAGGTTCCAGGGTGAACTGAAAGATCCCACCGGGGACATGGGCGCTGAGTTTTTTGAGCAATCGATCGCGCGCGGCCAAGGCTTCGTAGGCGCGCTTTTGCTCGGTCACGTCCAGGTAGATCGCCAAATGCCCGACCCAAAGGCCGTGGTCGTCCAGCAGAACGGTGGCCAACATGGTGACGTTCAACGGGCTGCCGTCGTTTCGAATCAACGTCCACTCACGGGCCTCGTGCAAGCTGTCGGGGCTTTCTACCAACATGGCCTGGCTCGCGGGGATGCGCTTACCCAGGGTCACGCCCAGTTTGACAGAGCGCATTTCCAGCTCCGTCGCCAGGTGCAGGCTTTCCAGGGTCAACTTGCCCACCACTTGATCGGCCGTGAAGCCAAGCATCTGTTCGGCACCGGCATTGAACGTGTTGATCACACCGCGCAGGTCAGTGGCAATAATCGCAACCTGGGTGGCAGCGTTCAGCACACTGCGCAATTGACCGTGCGCACCGCGCAATTCCTGCTCACGCAGACGCAACTGCTGAGTACGCTGCTCGACCATCTTCAAAGCACGCTGGCGCTGGCTGACCAGCATATACAGCAAGATGCTCAGCAGCAGGCTGAGCAAGCTGCCCATGGTCAGGATAGCGGCCAGCGAAGAATGGTTGGCCCGGGCGAATACTTCGCTCGGCCGCAGGGTCAAGGCGTAGACATGATCGCCTAGGGTCAAGCGCCGCACCCCAACGAGGCCGCTGTCGGCCACGGCATTGTTGGATTCATAAAGCACACGTTGTTGCTGGTCGGAGGTGTCGACAATCTGCATCACCAGGTTGTCCCGCTCCGGCTTGGGCAAACCGTCGGCCATCAGCTGGCGCATGCTGATCACCGCCATGACGTAGCCATAAGGTTGTTCTGCGCCCACCTCACGGCTCACGGGCGCCACCAGCAATACGCCGGCTGCATAAGCTGGCTCCACGCCCACCAACTGCATGGGTTGAGATACTGCCAGCTTGCCGCTTTTATGCGCGCGCTCCAGCGCCGAACGCCGCAAGGGCTGGGCCAATAGATCGAAGCCCAAGGGCGAGCCCAACAGGCTTTGGGTTTGACTGTAGAGCACTGGTACGTACTCCTCGCGCTCCGGCGCGGGGGCCAGTTCACCCGCCGGGTTCAACTCACGGATCACGAAATCCACGCCCCTTTCACGGGACACTTGCTGTTCAAACTCGCTGCGTTGCTGACGCAGCACCCGTGGCGCCCAGGCGTACGCGCGGGCGCGCAGAAGCAACGGCTGGGTAAACCCATCGAACTCTTCGCGGGACACATCGGAGGAATTGACAAAAAAACGCCGCAGGCTGTTAAGGCGTTGTTCCTGATCTTCAAAGCGCTCCTGCAAACGGGTGTAGCGCTCGTTGACCAGCAGTTGAAAGCGCTGGCGCACCTGCTGCTGATACAGATCGTGAGTGGCCCAGGCGACGATACCCGTCAAGGTACAACCGGCCAACAGCACCACCAATGCCACCAGCCAAGCCGATGCCTGCTCACTGATGAAGCCTAGGATTTTCGGGCGAACGGCTTGCAACGGCATAGGCAACACTCACAACGCCAGCGTGCGGGGGGTGTCACTTTGGCTTGGCCTTAAGTTATAGCTATCGGCCAGTAGTTTGACCAGCGCAAAAAAGCCGTAAGCCTGGAATATCCTGGCTTGCGGCCTTTTATGCAGTCATCAACGGGCGGTGATTTTCCACGCGCGGTGGATTTTGGCATTGCGCGCGAAATCCGGGTCGATGGTTTTGTCGCTGATTTCCTCGACCGCATAGCGTTCGCTGAGATTGTCTTCCAACTGGAACTTGCGGAAGTTGTTGGAGAAGTACAGCACGCCGCCCGGTGCCAGGCGGGCCATGGCCAGGTCGAGCAACTGCACATGGTCGCGCTGCACGTCGAAGATGCCTTCCATGCGCTTTGAGTTGGAGAAGGTCGGCGGGTCGATGAAGATCAGGTCGAACTCATCGCGACTGGCTTCCAGCCACGCCATCACATCGCCCTGCTCCAGGCGGTTCTTGTCGGAGAAACCGTTGAGGGAGAAGTTGCGACGTGCCCAGTCCAGGTAAGTCTTGGACAGATCGACACTTGTAGTGCTGCGCGCACCGCCCTTGGCCGCGTGCACACTGGCAGTAGCGGTGTAGCAATACAGATTGAGGAAGCGCTTGCCGGCCGCCTCTTTCTGAATGCGCATACGCATCGGGCGGTGGTCGAGGAAGAGGCCGGTGTCCAAGTAATCCGTGAGGTTGACCAGCAGCTTCACACCGCCCTCGCTCACCTCAGTGAACTTGCCCTGGGCGCTCTGGCGCTCGTACTGCTTGGTACCGCTCTGACGCTCGCGCCGCTTGACCACCACGCGGCTCTTGTCGATGTTCAGCGCCTGGGGAATGGCCGCCAGGGCATCGAACATGCGCGCGGAAGCTTTTTCCGGGTCGATGGACTTGGGAGCGGCGTACTCCTGCACATGCACCCAGTCGTGATACAGGTCGATGGCCATGGAGTATTCCGGCATATCGGCGTCATACACACGGTAGCAATCCACGCCCTCTCGCTTGGCCCACTTGCCCAGCAGCTTGAGGTTTTTTTGCAGGCGATTGGCGAACATCTGCCCGCCTTCGCTCAGGCGCGCCTGCTCGACCACGGGAGCCGGGGCCGGTTTGATCGGGTTACCGTTCTTGTTGTACTGGCGTTCTTGCGGCTCGGTCGGGGCCTGGTCGTATGCAGCCTGCTCGCGTTCGGCCTGGCGCTGTTCCGGGGTGCGGCGCTCGCCGGTGACGAACTGGTCGGGGTTGACTTTGATCAGCAGCAATTTGCACGGCAAGGCGCCGTTCCAGAACGAATACTGCTTGTGGCTGCGGATGCCCATGCGCTTGCCCAGATCGGGCGCGCCGGTGAACACTGCGGCTTCCCAACCCATGCAGGCTTGGCGCAGACGTTCGCCGAGGTTCTGATAGAGGTACAACAGGCTGGCTTCATCACCCAGACGCTCGCCGTAAGGCGGGTTGCAGATCACCAGGCCTTTCTGGTTCTGGTCCGGGCGCGGCTCGAAGGTCCCGACCTCCCCCTGGTACACCTTGATCCAATGGCTGAGACCGGCGCGCTCAATGTTGTTGCGCGCGGGTTGGATCAGGCGCGGGTCGGCTTCGTAACCTCGAATCCACAGCGGCGTTTTGTTCATGCCAATCGCGGCGCGCTCGCTGGCCTCGGCGTGCAGCTTTTTCCACAGCGCCGGGACGTGACCGAGCCAAGTGGTAAAGCCCCACAGCTCACGGTTGAGGTTGGGCGCCATGTCGGCCGCAATCATCGCGCCTTCCACCAGGAAGGTCCCCACGCCGCACATTGGGTCGGTCAGCGCACCGCCTTCGGCGGCGATACGCGGCCAACCGGCGCGAATCAAGATCGCGGCCGCCAGGTTTTCCTTCAGCGGCGCCGCGCCCTGCTGCAGGCGATAGCCGCGCTGGTGCAGGCTATGACCGGAGAGATCGAGGGACAGGATGGCTTCGCCACGGTCCAGGCGCAGGTGGATACGCAAGTCCGGGTTGATCTTGTCGATGGACGGGCGCTCGCCGGACGGAGTGCGCAGTTTGTCGACGATCGCATCCTTGACCTTCAGCGCGCCGAAGTGGGTGTTGTCGATACCGGAGCCGTGACCGCTGAACTCCACTGCCAGAGTGCCGTCGGGGACCATGTGGTCGGCCCAGTCGATATCCAGCACGCCGTGGTAGAGGTCTTCGGCGTCCTTCATGGGGAAACGCTTGAGTACCAGCAGCACGCGGTTGGCCAGGCGCGACCAGAGGCACAGCCGGTAAGCGGTCTCCATGTCGGCCATGCCGCGCACGGCCGAAGTGTGCTCGCGCGCTTCCTCAAGGCCAAGCCCGACGGCTTCCTCGATCAGCAGGCCTTCGAGGCCCTTGGGGCAGGTGAGGAAGAGTTCAAAACGGTCCGACATGGGGCATTCCAGGCTTTTCAGCAATAAGTGAACGGGCGACGCATCGCCGGCTCGGTTTTCAATCAAGCACTTTTCTTGAAGAGTGCTCGCGTGGCACGAATGTGCCGTTCCACCCCGGCTGCCAGGCCGTTGGGCCTTTATTCACGGGGCAGATAAAGAATGTGCAGCAACAAAAAGAAATATTCCGACCCTTCGTCGAATAATAACCGACTGCATCAGACGGACATTCTTACTTAAGGATCAAACCATTCCTCTACGCGGGGTGCATCATAGCTGGCTTTGCCAGACAAATGGGGCGTAAAGCCATCCCAGCTTATGGCTATAGCATCGTTATAGTTACGTGCTTATGACAAAACGATCATTGAATCCATGTGACCTATTGGTTAGAACTCACCACAGGTTGGCGCCGTAACGACGCCGACACATCGGCTCGCCACGCCGGCAGCGAGCCCACCAACGGCAGAAAAACTCTGCCCGGCCTCAGACGAGGCCGAAGGATATCAAGACAGTCAACAAGTGAGGGAAACACCCTATGAGAAGACTTAAGCGTGATCCGTTGGAAAGAGCGTTTTTACGCGGATATCAATATGGCGTTCATGGCAAATCCCGTGAGCTTTGCCCATTTACTCTACCGTCGGTACGCCAAGCCTGGATCAACGGCTGGCGCGAAGGACGCGGCGACAACTGGGACGGTATGACAGGCACTGCGGGAATCCACAGACTCAACGAACTTCACGCCGTCGGCTAATCAGGGCACTTAATTCCGACACACCACCTTTGAAGCTGTAACGACTTACCATGCGCGCCCCATCCGGGCGGCGGGCTTCGGCCCAGGGGGCTCCTTGATGGAGCCCTTTTTTATGGGCGCCGTTCAGGCCTTTCTGGGCAACGCCGCAATTGCATCCACCGACTCACGAATCAACGCAGGGCCTTTATAGATAAAGCCAGAATACAACTGCACCAGGCTCGCACCCGCGGCGATTTTCTCGGCCGCGTGCTTGCCTTCAGTGATGCCGCCCACCGCGATGATCGGCAAGCGCCCCGCCAGCTCGGCGGCCAGCACCTTGACGATATGAGTGCTTTTATCGCGGACCGGCGCACCCGACAGGCCGCCCGCCTCGTCACCATGGGCCAGACCTTCAACACCGACACGGCTCAACGTGGTATTGGTGGCAATCACTGCGTCCATACCGGAATCCACCAGGGCCTGGGCTACCAGCACCGTTTCTTCGTCGCTCATGTCCGGCGCAATCTTGATCGCCAGCGGCACGCGCTTGCCATGGCGAACGGCCAGGTCTTCCTGACGCTGGCGCAGGGCTTCGAGCAATTGCTTGAGGGAATCACCGAACTGCAGGCTACGCAGGCCTGGGGTATTCGGCGAACTGACGTTAACGGTGACGTAGCTGGCGTGGGCATAGACCTTGTCCAGGCAGATCAAGTAGTCGTCCACCGCGCGCTCAACCGGCGTGTCGAAATTCTTGCCGATATTGATGCCGAGAATGCCGCTGTACTTCGCGGCCTGGACCCGTGACAGCAGGTGATCGACGCCCAGGTTGTTAAAGCCCATGCGATTGATGATCGCCTCGGCTTCCGGCAGGCGGAAGATGCGAGGCTTGGGGTTGCCCGGCTGCGGTCGCGGCGTCACGGTGCCAATCTCAACAAAGCCAAAGCCCAATTGCGCGAAACCATCAATGGCCGCACCGTTCTTGTCCAGGCCGGCAGCCAGCCCGACCGGGTTGGGGAAGTCCAGCCCCATCACCGATACCGGCATTTTTGCCGGCGCCTTGCACACCAGACCATTGAGTCCCAGGCGGCCACCGGCACCGATCAGGTCCAGGGACAGATCGTGGGAGGTTTCCGGGGAGAGTTTGAACAACAGCTGGCGGGCCAGGGTATACATGGGCGGGCTAGACTCGGATGGCGACGAAGGTGGCGGCGATTATAGCCGGGGTAACCGCGCGCAGGCGAGGCGTGCCGCCCAACGCCGCTAACGCTGCATGACCAGGGCCTCATAACGCGCCCAGATTTTTTCGGCATAGCGCTGGCGTAGTACATCGCGCTCCGGCCCAGAACCCGGCCCCGCATTGTAGGCGCCCACTGCTGTCCAGTTGTAGCCGAAGCGCTGGATAAACTCGGCGAGTATCGACGCACCAACCTCCACCGACAGGCAAGGCTCGTTCAACAATCGCTCCTCGGTAATCCCCAACTTGAGCAGGCGCGGCAAATGCATGCTGTTGATCTGCATCAGGCCGATGTCCCGGGTGCCATTGTTGTTGGCGGTGTTCACCGCGTCAGCTCGATAGCCCGACTCCACCGCGGCGATGGCTTGCAATAACTCCGGTTCGATATCGTAACGACCGGCAATTTCCTCCCAGCAGTAGGCCAACGCCGGATGCGCGCTCATCAACCAACCAAAGAGCAGCGCCTTGCTCCAACGCTTATCCATGTCGGACCTGACCGCAGGCAGAACACACTTGCCCCCCTTGAGTGTGCCCGTCTCGGCGCACCTTGACCGGACAGTTAAAGCGATAACCCCTACCGTAGATCGTCTTGATAAACCCCTTGTCGGCGCCCAAATGTTTGCGCAGCGAGTAGATGCACCGTGTCAGGGATTCTTCGGCGACCTCGCCTTGGGGCCAAACCAGCTCCAGCAAGCGATCCTTAGTCATCAGCGCACCACCCGACACCAGCAGCAATCGCAAGACATGCCACTCCTTGGGCGGCAATTGAATATCGGCGCCCTCACCGGTCAAGCGCCCATCGCCATGCAAGGTCCAACAGGCAAAAACCAGGGAAACCGTCGTCAATTCATCATTCACGACGCCCATATCCACCTCGGTATCCGACAACTGACATTGAAGTCCTTATTTCCTTGACTGGCGCTTGCGCCCACGCGACGACTATAAAAACCCGCCTGACAACCCACCCTAGGAAAAAGCTCAGAGATCCTGCGTTTTTTGGGATCACTGCGTAGGGCGTTTCACAACGTGAACGCACCTGGGGCCCACTCTCGATAAACCTCATGCAGCTCAACCCCCAAGCGGTCCTCCAGTTGCACCAACTCGCCCAAGGCCAGCAGTTGGCCGTTGACCCGAACTTCCACGCAGTGAATGACCGCTGGCGCCAACGGCAACACCTTCCCTGGCGCAAAAGCGGCCAGACGCTTGCGGCTGATCAGTTGTTCCTGCAGAAGAATTTCCAAATGCATGGGTCAATGCCTTTATTCACGAGAACCGTCGCGATTTGGCCGCACGAACGCACGTTGCACACGCTCGTATTGCGCCGCGGTCAATGGAGGCGGCCCGCTGCCTGCGGCCGCGTCTTTCGCCTCTGCTGCGGCAGCGCGGGCCTGAATCACAAACAGGCGAACGTCGGCCGAACCTCCGGGCACCGTGCTACGGCCCTGCTCGCGCGGGTCACGGGGGAATGCGCCCAGCCACAGGCGCTTGCCCTGTGAGACGCGCACCACGCTGCTGACCCCTACCCGCCCGACCCCTGCCGGTTTATCGCGCTGCCCCTTGGCACTCATGGGGCGACCATCCTCAATATCCAGGAGCATCTCGATTTCGTTCGCCTCAGCAAAACGCGGCAGCACACTGACCTGGGTGGCGTAATGCACAGGCTTCCACTCGGCGGTGTCATCCGCACGGGCCGGCAGATAGAACGTATGGTTGTCGTTAAACACCGCCGGCACGTTCTCCTGAGTCAGAATCACCGGCAGCGTCACCACCTTTGCTCGACGGCGGCGCTCCAGCGCAGCGATCTGCGCCATCAGGCGGTTATCCTCCAGCGGCTCCATGACACGAGTGGTCGAGTTTTTGGCATCTTCGTCCAAAGCCAAGTTGAGTTTTTTCAGCTCATCGCGGCCCAGGTCGACCAGCCACAGCGACACTTCGACCGCTCGCCTGGGCGTATCCAGTTCCGCCACCAGTTGTTCGATAAACCGCACCTGCGCCGGTTTGCCTCTGATCAACAGGCTGTTGGTATCCGGATAGGCAATGACTGCAAGGCTTTTGTCGGTCAGCAACCCCTTGTGCTCACTGGCCAGCACCGCTTCGATTATCGACGCTATCCCCGCGACCCTGACCTTGCCCTCACCCATTGCGTACTCACGATCCGCCACATGGGTGTTGAGTACCTGAACCACCCCAAAGGCGTGGTCCCCCACACGCAGTTCAGCGCGCTCGCGGTCCATCAATTGCGCCAGCCGCAACACCCGGTCGACATAGCTCGGCGGGCCGGACACATAGAACGTTCGCGGGCCGTCGGCACGCAGGGGAAAGTGGGATTCCTGCAACCCAGCGCGACGCATGAGGCTGCGAAACCGATCGATGGAAATATGCCGCAGCGACACCGCCGAGCTTTTCGCTTCGTTGGCGTCATAGAGACAAAACCCTTGGCCGTCGCTGTACCAGATCAAGCCATGCTGCTGCGCCAGTTCTTCCAGGGTCTGCTGCGGCGCAGTCAAATCAAACAGACCACTGACACGTTTGCGCGCCACCTCGCGACTCACCACGATCGGCAGCCCCAAGGGTACCGACAGCGCGGTGAACACCGTGTGCAGGCTCTCCTCCTGTGCCTGATAGGTCTCGCCCCAGGCCACTGCACATGCCAGCCACAGCAGGGCACACAGCCACCAGTGGCGAAGGCGGCGGCGGGACATGCGTTCGAGGAAGTCAGCGTACACCGTGGAAGTTCCTGGGGCCTGCAGAGGGAAGCGGCCATACTGCGAGGCCGCCTCTTTTCAATCTTGATGGAAAGTTAACGGCCGCCCATCACGCTTACCCCGTGGCATGTGCCTTGCTATGAACTCTGCATCAAAGCGCGTACCAACGGCGGAACGGGCTTACGGACAAAGGCGTCGTTACCCGCAATGGCCTTGCATCGCCATCTGAGGGGGCGACGCTTTTTTTTGAATGAAAAGGTAGGTGCGGATGAAAGATTCGGTGGGCAACGGCCCGATAAGCAACGCGCTGGCGTGGGTGAACGGCAGCGATGCGCCGGAAAAGAGCAGCCTCGACCTGGGCTTTATGGCCTTGAGCGATTGCGCCTCGCTGGTAGTGGCGGCGACCCAGGGCTTCGCACAACCCTACGGCCTGACCCTGAATCTCAAACGTCAATCTTCCTGGGCCAACCTGCGTGACAAGCTGGTCAGTGGGGAGTTGGATGCCGCCCACAGCCTGTATGGGCTGATCTACGCCGTACACCTGGGTATCGGTGGCGTGGCGCCCACCGACATGGCCGTGTTGATGGGCCTGAACCAAAACGGTCAGAGCATCAATCTTTCCCGTGGTCTGCAACAACAAGGGGTGGTCACTCCTGAGGCACTGGATCGCCATGTGCACCAAAGCCGAACAAAACTGACCTTCGCTCAGACATTTCCCACCGGCACCCATGCGATGTGGCTGTACTACTGGCTGGCGAGCCAAGGCATTCATCCGTTGCAGGACGTTGACAGTGTGGTGGTGCCGCCCCCGCAAATGCTTGCGCATCTGCAAGCCGGCCGGATCGACGGGTTTTGCGTGGGCGAGCCCTGGAGCGCCAGCGCGGTCGCGCAAGATCAGGGCTTTACCCTGGCGACCAGCCAGGCGATCTGGCCAAACCATCCCGAGAAGGTCCTCGGCTGTACCCACGCGTTCGTCGAGCAATACCCCAATACGGCGCGGGTACTGGTGATGGCCATCCTCGAAGCCAGCCGCTTCATTGAACAGAGCATTGAGAACCGGCGCTCCACGGCGCAATTGCTCAGCGGCCGCGAATACCTCGACGCGCCACTCGATTGTATTGAGCCACGTTTACTCGGGGCTTATGACGACGGCCTGGGCAACCACTGGCAGGACCCTCACGCGCTACGGTTTTTTGCGGGTGGCCAGGTCAACCTGCCGTACCTCTCCGACGGCATGTGGTTCATGACCCAGTTTCGCCGCTGGGGCCTGTTGCGCGACGACCCGGATTACCTGGGCGTGGCGCGCCAGGTGCAGCAACTGGCGCTGTATCGCGAGGCCGCCACCGCCTTGGGCCTCAACGCCGGGGACCAGGACCTGCGCAGCAGCCAGCTGATCGACGGCAAAGTCTGGGACGGCTCGGACCCGAGCGGCTACGCCCGCAGCTTCCGCTTGCATGCGCTGGCCGATCACGCCAACCGCCAAGCCTTGCGCTGACAGGAGAACTGCCATGCTGCGTATCCTGTTGATCAATGACACACCCCGCAAGGTCGGGCGCCTGCGTACGGCGCTGATAGAGGCCGGCTTTGAGGTAATCGACGAGTCCGGCCTGACCATCGACCTGCCGGCGCGCGTCGAAACGGTGCGTCCGGACGTGATTCTGATCGATACCGAGTCACCGGGCCGCGATGTGATGGAGCAAGTGGTGCTGGTCAGTCGCGACCAGCCACGCCCCATCGTGATGTTTACCGATGAACATGACCCGAATGTGATGCGCCAGGCCATCAAGTCCGGGGTCAGCGCCTATATCGTGGAAGGCATCCAGGCCCAGCGTCTGCAGCCGATCCTCGATGTGGCCATGGCCCGCTTCGAGAGCGATCAGGCCTTGCGCGCGCAGTTACAGGCGCGGGACCAACAGCTGGCGGAACGCAAACGCATCGAGCTGGCCAAGGGCATGCTGATGAAAATGAAGGACTGCAATGAAGAAGATGCCTACACCTTGATGCGCCGCCAAGCCATGAGTCGTCAGCAGAAATTGATCCAGGTGGCGGAGCAGATCATCGCCATGAGTGAGCTGCTCGGTTGATTTGGCTCAGCTCTTGCTAATGAATCATCACAGGTAACCAACGGCGGTTGCCCCTCCACGACAAAGACGTCGCACATCCGGTTTGCCCTCGCGAACCCGGTGGCGGCGTTTTTTTTGTTTTGGCCCCTGTGTGGGGCCGGTGGGGCGGCCGTAGTGGCTGTTCCATCACCAGGCCTTCTTACAAGACTCCTAACCGTTGAGGTGCGTGATGAAATCAAGCTTCTGGAAATCCGGGCACACCCCGACCCTGTTTGCCGCGTTCCTGTATTTCGACCTGAGTTTCATGGTCTGGTATCTGCTGGGCCCGCTGGCGGTGCAGATTGCCGCCGACCTGCAATTGACCACCCAGCAACGCGGCCTGATGGTAGCGACACCGATCCTGGCCGGTGCGGTACTGCGTTTTCTGATGGGAATGCTGGCCGACAGGCTGTCGCCCAAGACCGCCGGGCTGATCGGCCAGGTGATCGTGATTGTCGCGCTGTTCGGGGCCTGGAAACTGGGCATCCACAGTTACGAACAGGCCCTGCTGCTGGGGCTGTTTCTGGGTATGGCCGGCGCGTCCTTCGCCGTGGCGCTGCCCCTGGCTTCACAGTGGTACCCCGCCGAACACCAGGGCAAAGCCATGGGAATTGCCGGTGCCGGCAATTCGGGCACGGTATTCGCTGCCTTGCTGGCCCCGGTGCTCGCAGCGGCGTTTGGCTGGAGCAATGTGTTCGGGTTTGCGCTGATTCCGTTGATCTTGACGCTGGTGGTCTTCGCCTGGCTGGCGCGCAATGCCCCTGAACGGCCGAAAGCCAAATCCATGGCCGACTACTTCAAGGCCCTGGGCGACCGTGACAGCTGGTGGTTCATGTTTTTCTACAGCGTAACGTTCGGCGGCTTTATCGGCCTGGCCAGCGCATTGCCCGGCTATTTCAACGATCAATACCACCTCAGCCCGGTGACTGCCGGCTACTACACCGCCGCATGCGTGTTTGGCGGCAGCCTGATGCGTCCGCTGGGGGGGGCTCTGGCGGACCGATTCGGCGGCATCCGCACCCTGCTGGGCATGTACAGCATCGCGGCCATCTGCATTGCCGCCGTGGGCTTCAACCTACCCAGTTCGTACGCAGCATTGGCGCTTTTCGTCTGCACCATGCTCGGTCTCGGCGCAGGCAACGGCGCGGTGTTCCAGTTGGTTCCGCAGCGCTTTCGCCGTGAAATCGGCGTGATGACCGGGTTGATCGGCATGGCCGGCGGCATCGGTGGCTTCGCGCTCGCGGCCGGCATGGGCGCGATCAAACAGAGCACCGGTAGCTATCAACTGGCCCTGTGGTTGTTCGCCAGCCTGGGCGTATTGGCATGGTTCGGTCTGCACGGCGTCAAGCGTCGCTGGAGAACCACTTGGGGCTCGGCCGCCGTGACGGCTGCACGCGTCTGATGAGCCTGCAACTGAGCGTCGCCCAGGCCAGTGCCATCGGCCCGCGCCCGGAAAACCAGGATGCGCTGCGGGTGGTCACCCCCGTGGCGGAACTGGCGGCCAGCAAAGGCTATTTGTGCGCCATGGCCGACGGCGTCAGCCAATGTGCCGATGGCGGATTGGCCGCGCGCTCGACCTTGCAAGCCCTGGCGATGGACTACTACGCCACGCCGCAAACCTGGAGCGTAGCCCAGGCACTGGAACGTTTACTGCTGGCCCAGAATCGCTGGTTGCAAGCCAACGGTGGTGGCCAGCCGCTGCTAACGACTCTAAGTGCCCTGGTGTTTCGGGGCCAGCGCTTTACCCTGGCCCATGTCGGCGACTGCCGGGTCTATCGCTGGTTGGACGGCCAACTGCAACGCATCAGCGAGGATCAAGTCTGGGAACAGCCGGGCATGCAGCACGTCCTTAAACGTGCGCTGGGCCTGGATCAACATGTGGTGCTGGATTTTCTAGACGGCCACTTGCGCGAGGGCGAGTGCTTCCTGCTGCTCAGCGACGGCGTATGGGCAACCTTGGCCGAGCACAGCATCCAGACCATCCTGCGTGAGCAGGCGGACCTGGACGTAGCCGTGGGCACCCTGGTCAATACTGCCCACTTGGCCGGCAGCCAAGACAATGCCAGCGCGTTGCTGGTACGCGTTGATGCCTTGGGTGCCGCCACCCTCGGCGACGCCCTGGGGCAGTTGCAGCAATGGCCGCTGCCACCGCCATTGAAACCCGGCCAACCGTTCGAAGGCTGGCGGGTGGAAGCATTAGTGGCGCAAAGTCGACAATCCTTGCTCTACCGGGTCCGCGATACCCAGCAACAGCCCTGGCTGTTGAAAACCTTGCCACTGAGCCATGACGACGATAGCCAAGCCGGCCAGGCTTTGCTGGCCGAAGAGTGGTTTTTGCGGCGCATGGCCGGACGCGCATTCCCAGAAGTGCACAGCGCCGGTAGCCGGCAGCACTTGTATTACGTCATGCGCGAGTATCCCGGACAAACCCTCGCCACCCTGTTCCAGCTTCAGGGGCCCCTGCCTCTGGCCCAATGGCAGTCCGTCGCCGAGCGCTTGCTGCGGGCCGTGGGCCTGCTGCACCGGCGGCAAATCCTGCACCGCGATATCAAACCGGAAAACCTGTTGTTGGGGGACGACGGCGAGTTGCGCGTGCTGGATTTCGGCCTGGCTTACTGCCCCGGCCTGTCGGAAGACCGTGCCCACCAACTGCCGGGCACTCCAAGTTTTATCGCGCCCGAAGCCTTCAATGGCGAAGGGCCTACCGCCCAGCAAGATTTATACAGCGTTGGCGTCACCTTGTATTTCCTGCTGACCGGGCATTACCCCTACGGCGAAATCGAAGCCTTCCAACGGCCCAGATTCACCCAGCCTGTCAGCGCGAGCCGCTATCGCCCCGACCTACCGGACTGGCTGCCGCTGAGTCTGGAACGGGCGGTGTCCGCCCAGCCGTCGCAGCGTTACGAAACCGCCGAAGAATGGCTACTGGTACTGGAGCAGGCTGACCGGCGCGAGCTGAGCGTCCGCCCCAGGCCTTTGCTGGAGCGAGAACCGCTAAAAGTCTGGCAAACCGTGGCACTGCTGTCGGTGCTGATCAATCTGGTGTTGCTGTATGCACTCCTTCATAACTGAGTATCTCTACACGAGGGCAACCTTATGAATGCAAAAGTCTGGTTGGTGGGCGCAGGTCCCGGCGATCCGGAGTTGTTGACCCTCAAGGCGGTCCGCGCCCTGTGTGAAGCCGACGTGGTGTTGATCGATGATCTGGTCAACCCGGCAGTTTTGGACCACTGCGCCGCGGCGCGCGTGATCACCGTGGGCAAACGCGGTGGCTGCCGCTCCACCCCTCAGGACTTTATCCACCGCCTGATGTTGCGCTACGCACGCCAGGGCAAATGCGTGGTACGCCTCAAGGGCGGTGACCCGTGCATTTTCGGACGAGGCGGCGAAGAGGCGCTGTGGCTGCGGGATCGGGGCATTGAGGTGGAACTGGTCAATGGCATCACCTCAGGGCTGGCAGGCGCGACCAACTGTGGGATTCCTCTGACATTGCGTGGTGTAAGCCGTGGCGTAACGCTGGTTACTGCGCACACCCAGGATGACAGCCAACTGAACTGGCGCGCCCTGGCCGAGGGCGGGACTACCCTGGTCGTGTACATGGGGGTGGCAAAACTGGAAGAGATTCGTCAGCAGTTGATGGAGGGTGGCATGGCGGCAGATATGCCCGTGGCGATGATCGAGAATGCCTCGCTGCCCCAGCAGCGCGAGTACCGTAGCCTGTTATCGCGCATGCACAAGGATGCCCACGCATTCGCCCTTAAAAGCCCGGCGATCCTGGTCATTGGCCGTGTTGCCGCCAGAGAACAAGCTGCATATGTCGCAGCCGCCGCCAGCGCATGACACAAATGGTAGGCGAAAAAAAACCCGGCCTGAGCCGGGTTTTTTCTACAACTCAGTAATTACTGAGCGGTAGCTTCAACCGAAGCTTCTACGCGACGGTTGATAGCGCGACCAGCTTCAGTTGCGTTGTCAGCAACTGGGCGGGATTCGCCGTAACCTACAGCAGTTACACGGCTAGGAGCCACGCCGTCTTTAACCAGGACTTGCTTAACAGCGTCAGCACGACGCTGGGACAGCTTCTGGTTGTAAGCGTCTGGACCTACGGAGTCAGTGTGACCAGCTACTTCTACGTTAGTAGATGGGTACTGAGCCATGAAGTCGGCCAGGTTTTTCACGTCGCCGTAGCTGTTAGGCTTAACAACGGCTTTGTCGAAGTCGAACTTAACGTCCAGCTCAACACGAACAACCTGAGCAACTGGAGCTTCTGGCTCTGGAGTTGGCTCTGGAGCTGGTGCTGGGGTAGGAGCTGGAGCAGCTGCGCCAGCGTTACCGCCGAAGTTCACGCCCAGGCCGACCAGTGCGGAGTAATCCCACTTGCCGTTGTCCAGACCGTAGTCAGCTTCAACACCGGCACGAGCGTACAGGTTGTTGGTGAAGTAGTACTTAACGCCGGTACCGACAGTGGCGAAAGTGGTCTGATCGCGACCGCTGTGACCGTCAGCCTGTACGTTGGTACGGCTCTGGTGACCGAAACCGCCTTCTACGTATGGACGCAGGGAGTCTACGCCAGCTTGACCGAAGTGATACTGGGCAACCAGGCTGCCGGTATCGCCTTTGATCTTCTGGTTACCAGTACCGTCGTTCGAACGGGTGTGGTTGGTCTTGTCGTAGGACAGGTTCAAGGACAGGTCGTCGGTCAGGAAGTAACCGATGCGAGCGCCAGGATTGAAGCCGTCTTCGATGTGCTTGACGCTATCGTTGTACTGCTTCTTGTAGAACAGCTCGCCTTCAACTGCGCCTTGGCCTTGTGCCAGAACGCCGAAAGAAGTAGCGGCAATAAGAGAACCAATGGCCAAGCCCAAGGTGTTTTTCAGTTTCATCCGTTAAATCCCCATCTGGTGATTGTAAAGCAGTCCCACAAACCGGGGGACAACTCGGCGACAAGTCTAACAGAACTTGCCTACACGTAAGAGATATTTGCCACGCACTAAGTTTCAGTCTCGCCCGCAAATTTCTCACGTAATTTATCAAGAGCACGTTTGTAACGCATTTTTGTAGCACTCAAACCCATATGCATGATGTCGGCGATTTCCTGAAACTCCAGCTCTGCGACAAAACGTAGCACCAGAATTTCTCGGTCAATCGGATTCACATGCACCAACCAGCGATCGAGCCCGCCCTTTTCCTCGGGTGCCGGCGCCTTTTCTTCAGACGCCTCCTCAAGGGGGTCCAGGCTCAAAGCGTCCATCAAGCGACGCTTTCGCCGTTCCTTTCGATACTGCGTGATGCACTCGTTGTACGTGATGCTGTAGAGCCAGGTCTTGAACTTCGATTTGCCCTCGAAGTTCTTCAGGCCGTACAACACCTTGAGCATCACTTCCTGACAGACATCGTCAGCATCTCTATCGTTCCCCAAATACCTTGAACAAACGTTGAACAGAGTGCGTTGATATCTGCGCATCAATTCTTCGTACGCGCGAGTTACGTGAAACAGCTCCGTGTGCGAACGCGCGACCAACTCCTCATCAGAGAGCTCACGGGGGTCATAGCGCGTGGACAGCGATTGGGCTTTATTCAAAACAAGTCGTGCCGACAGTCAGGTCAATGTCCGCTGCGGCCCGGTCACCCGGGTTCGCGGCGGCGTACATTAGCAGGGTTTGCCGGTTTAGCGGCTACTGACCTGCTGTTCCAGGAGAATGCGATTGGACAGCGACACCAGCTCGCCGTCATCGGTCAACACGGTCGTCTTGACTGTGCCGATCTCCTCGATTTGCCCTTCGACCTCGCCCACACGCACCTGTTGGCCCACCTGGTACAACTCGCGCACATAGATTCCTGCAAGAATCTGACCGGCAATTTCCCGGCTACCCAAGCCCATGGCCAGCGCAACGGCCAGACCAACGGTAATCAAAACGATCACAATCACATGGTTGAGCAGGTCAGTCTTGACCTCCAACTGGCTGATCGCGACCGAAATACTGATGATGATCACCAGCCCCTGGGCGATCCGCCCCAGGCCGGCAGCGTAGTCCAACCCCACGCCTTCGGCGGCTCCGCGCACCAGCCCGTTGGCCAACTGCGCCAGTAAAACACCTACCAACAGCACCAGCGCGCCGCCGAAAACCTTCGGCAAATACAGCGCAAGCATGTCGAGCGTAGCTGAAACTCGCTCAAGGCCAAGGGATTGAGCGGCAGAAACCAGAAAAATCAGCAACACGAACCAGTAGACGATCTTGCCGACCAGTGTGGAGATCGGCACTTGCAACCCGGCGCGCCCCAGCAGCTTGGTCAGGCCGGTGCCTGCCATCAAGCGATCAAGGCCCAGTTTCGCGAGCAATTTGGACAGCAGGGTGTCGAGCAGCTTGGCCACGACAAAACCCAGCAACACCAGCACCAGCGCACCGAACAGGTTGGGAATGAAGTTCGCCACCTTGGTCCACAATGCGGTCATCGCGGTGACCAGGCTCTGGGTCCAGAGATCAAGTTCCATATTCAATCAGCCTTATCAGCAGTGCGAGCAAGAGGTTTTCGACGGGAAACCGGTGAAACATGGGCAGAACCATTGTTCAGCGCCATCATCAAGGCCGGCAGCCAACGACCGAGCAGACCGAACAGATCCCCCGCCCCGACCTGACGGTTGGCGGTTTTCAACACGCGCCCCAGGCAAGCATCGTCATCGCGGTTGGACGGCGAAGCATTGAGCATGTCACGCAAAGACTGTTCGAACGGATCGTGCATAAAGACCTCTCGCAAGTGATTTAAAAGACGAGGGTAAATTTCATGGGGTCACATGAGACCCTTCCTACGTTCAGCTCATATTCAGCTCAAACCCAGCGCAACCGTCTAAACAGCCACCATTGCCCGAGCGCCACCGAGACCATCAGCAGGCACGCAAGCATGAATCCATAGGGGCTGGCCGAGAACGGAATGCCGCCCACATTGATGCCCAGCAAACCGGTCAGGAAACTCATCGGCAGGAAGATTCCAGTGATGATTCCGAAGCGGTACATGGTGCGGTTCATGCGTACGCTCAAACGCCGGTCTTCGGCCTCCAGCACAAGCCCCACGCGCTCCCGGGTCAATTCAAGCTCCTCCAGATAGCGTGTCAGGCTGTTGTTCAATTCGTTCCAGTAATCAGCATCGTCGTCACAGAACCACGGCAGTTTGATCCGCGTGAGCTGGGCAAAAATATCCCGCTGCGGTGCCAGAAATCGCTTGAGCCCGGCCGCTCGCCGGCGGATCTGCAACACGCTGCCATGCTCTGGGGTATACCGTTCGTCGGTATCGAGTTTTTCTTCCTCGGCATCGACGATTTCAGACAAATCCGTGACCAGATCCTGCACTTTATTGGTCAGGTACTGCGCCATATAAAGGATGAGCTCCGACGCAGTACGCGGCCCCTTGCCGTCCGCCAGTTGCACCAGCAACTCATCGGTGGCGCGCAACGGGCGCAGACGCAGGGAAATCACCCGGTTGGCCGCCGCGAAAATGCGCACCGAGACCATGTCTTCCGGTTCGGCGCCTGGATTGAGGTTGACCCCTCGCAGAAACAGCAACAGCTGCGAATCCGGCAGCGGCAACAGGCGCGGGCGAGTGTTTTCCTCCAGCAACAGGTCGCAGGCGAATTCACTCAAGCCACTGGATTTGCGCAGCCAGGTCTGCGTCTGGGGATGGCTGCGATCCCAGTGCAGCCACAGACTTTCCTCTGGCTGCAACTGCAGGTCATCCAGCTCAGTCCGGGCAATCGAACGCGCACCGCCTTTACAGTCCAGCACCAGGGCATGCACCAGCCCCCATTGCGCGTTTTCTTCCTCGAACATCCTCACCCCTGTCGGCTTTTACGATTTATTCAGGCATTTTCAACGGGCTGGGCGACACGATCACGCCATTGTTATCCGCATACACGTATTCACCCGGGCGGAAGGTGACGCCGGCAAACGTGACCGCCACATTCAGGTCACCAATGCCACGCTTGTCGGTTTTCATCGGGTGACTGGCCAAGGCTTGTACGCCCAGGTCGGTCTGGGCGATGACGTCGACATCGCGGATGCAACCGTAGATGACCAGCCCTTCCCAACCGTTTTTCGCAGCTTTCTCGGCGATCATGTCGCCCAGCAGCGCGCGGCGCAGGGAACCACCACCGTCGACCACCAGCACCTTGCCGGTCCCCGGTTGGTCGGCCTGTTCCTTGACCAGCGAGTTATCCTCAAAGCACTTGATGGTAACAATCTCGCCGCCAAAGGAGTCTCGGCCGCCAAAATTGCTGAACATCGGCTCGACCACCTGCACCAATTCGGGGTAGGCGTCGCACAGGTCGGGGGTCACGTAATGGTTCATCGAAAAATTCCTTTCTGCCAGAGAAGTGTCTTTCAAAGAAGTACCGGGCGAAACGGGTGGGAAACATCCCATCGGTTTCACTGCAACGCAATAGCCTCTACGCGACTGAATATGACCAGAAGCGTCCGGCGCGTCATATCTTAGCCGCAACCTCGCAGGAGTGAAACGCCCTTGGTAGAGCGCTTGGTCAAACCGCGGCGAGAGCCTGCGCCGGGGCGCCGAACAAAGGTGTTATAGGGTCTTTCAACCATTGCTCCACCAGAGGCCAGACCTCGGCCTGGGCAGCTTTGCTGACCAGCATCTCGACGTGCCCGAAATCTTCGGTAAACCCGTGCTTGCGTCCCAGACACACATATTGCCGATGCTCAGTGCCGACTTGTTCGAACAGCTTGCGGCAGGCCCAGTCCGGGTCCTGATGGTCGCCCGCCGCACTTACCGCCAACAACGGCACGTCGACGTCCGCCAAGCCCTTCCACCAGTCACGCTCGGCATCGCCGAAACGCCCGAACAGCCCGTGCCAGCGCATATTTTCAATCAATACCCCCACCGGCTCGTCTTCGGGCCCGCGTTTGAAACGCGCACCGGACACTTCAGCCATTCGCTTGAGAATAAAGCGCCCGCCCCACTCCACTGGTGGAATTTTCAACGGCCAGTAGGTGCGGCTGACCTGGCAGCCAAATAACGCGACCGAAGCCACCGCCGGCGCACCCAGATACTGACCGCCCAGGGCCGCCGCCAAGGTCGTGCCGCCCAGAGAATGGCCGATCCAGTGCGGGATCTGCGCGCTTTGCTCACG
This sequence comes from Pseudomonas sp. S5F11, assembly GCF_019641515.1. NCBI lineage: Bacteria > Pseudomonadati > Pseudomonadota > Gammaproteobacteria > Pseudomonadales > Pseudomonadaceae > Pseudomonas > Pseudomonas sp. S5F11. The sequence continues at coordinate 5,263,650 of NZ_JAIFJZ010000001.1, read as the reverse complement.
CACGAACGCGCCGATGGCCGGCAAGTCGTAACGCGCATAATCGGCCACCCGGTTACGCGCATATGCTTGATTGCGCTTGGACAGACCATGGCCGCGCATTTCCGCAATCCACACGTCAAAGCCTCGACGAGCCAGATAGGCGCCCAGGCCAATGCCCTTGGGCGAGTACCAGAAACGTCGATTGGAAAAACTGCCGTGCAACAAAATAACCGGGATGCCCCGGTTTTCCGGGACATCGGCCAGCCCCAAACGGGTCACCGCCAGTTCGACGCTGCCGTCCGGACTGTTGCCGGGTTTGAGGCGATACACATCTTCACTCAGGTCGCCACGACGCTCAGCGCTGATCAAGGCGACGGGAAACAGGTTGCTGCTGCTTTGCATAATGTTCTTGCACAAAAAAGGGCGGCGTCCACATGGATTCCCGCCCTGTACAGATAAGAATGCCGGTCAACCTCACGGCTGACCGGCACTTTTCACGGATCGACCTCAGGCGGACGCTTGGCCTTCCGCCAGGAAGAACCAAGTTTCCAGCACCGAGTCTGGGTTCAGCGAAACGCTTTCGATACCCTGCTCCATCAGCCATTTGGCCAAGTCAGGGTGGTCCGAAGGGCCCTGACCGCAAATGCCGATGTACTTACCGGCCTTGTTACAGGCCTGGATGGCATTGGCCAGCAGCTTCTTGACCGCCGGGTTACGCTCGTCGAACAGGTGCGCAATGATCCCGGAGTCACGGTCCAGGCCCAGGGTGAGCTGAGTCAGGTCGTTGGAACCGATGGAGAAACCGTCGAAGAATTCCAGGAACTCTTCAGCCAGGATCGCGTTGGATGGCAGTTCGCACATCATGATCACACGCAGGCCGTTCTCGCCGCGGGTCAGGCCGTTCTCAGCCAGCAGGTCAACCACCTGGCTCGCCTCGCCCAAGGTCCGTACGAACGGCACCATGATCTCGACATTGGTCAGGCCCATCTCGTTACGCACGCGTTTGAGCGCGCGGCACTCAAGCTCGAAGCAGTCGCGGAAGGTTTCGCTGATGTAACGCGAGGCGCCACGGAAGCCCAGCATCGGGTTTTCTTCTTCCGGCTCGTAGAGCTTGCCGCCGATCAGGTTGGCGTACTCGTTGGACTTAAAGTCCGACAGACGCACGATGACCTTTTTCGGGTAGAACGCCGCCGCCAGAGTGCTGATGCCTTCCACCAGTTTCTCGACGTAGAAACCCACTGGGTCGTTGTAACCGGCGATGCGCTTATCGACGCTTTCCTTGATATCCAGCGGCAGGCCGTCGTAGTTCAGCAAAGCCTTGGGGTGCACGCCGATCATACGGTTGATGATGAATTCCAGGCGGGCCAGGCCCACGCCGGCGTTCGGCAACTGCGCGAAGTCGAAGGCGCGGTCCGGGTTACCGACGTTCATCATGATCTTGAACGGCAGGTCCGGCATGGCGTCGATGGAATTTTGCTTGATATCGAAGCCTAGCTCGCCTTCGAAGATGAAACCGGTGTCGCCTTCGGCGCAGGACACGGTCACGCCCTGGCCATCCTTGAGCAACTGCGTGGCATTGCCGCAACCCACTACCGCAGGAATCCCCAGCTCACGAGCGATGATCGCCGCGTGGCAGGTACGCCCGCCACGGTTGGTGACGATGGCACTGGCGCGCTTCATCACCGGTTCCCAGTCCGGGTCGGTCATGTCGGAGACCAGCACGTCGCCTGGCTGGACTTTGTCCATCTCGGAGACGTCTTTGATGATGCGAACCTTGCCGGCGCCAATGCGCTGGCCGATAGCTCGGCCTTCCACCAATACGGTACCGGTTTCTTTGAGCAGGTAGCGCTCCATGACATTGGCCGAAGTGCGGCTCTTCACGGTTTCCGGACGGGCCTGCACGATATACAGCTTGCCGTCGTCACCGTCCTTGGCCCATTCGATGTCCATCGGGCACTGGTAGTGCTTTTCGATGATCATCGCTTGTTTGGCCAACTCGCTGACTTCAGCGTCGGTCAGGCAGAAACGCGCGCGTTCGGCCTTGTCGACTTCAACGGTTTTTACCGAACGACCGGCCTTGGCCTCGTCGCCATAGATCATCTTGATGGCCTTGCTGCCCAGGTTACGGCGCAGGATGGCCGGGCGACCCGCTTCGAGGGTGCCCTTGTGTACGTAGAATTCGTCGGGGTTGACCGCGCCCTGTACGACGGTTTCACCCAGGCCGTAGGCGCCGGTGATAAACACCACGTCACGGAAGCCGGATTCGGTATCGAGGGTAAACATCACGCCGGCGGTGCCGGTTTCGGAACGGACCATGCGCTGCACGCCGGCAGACAGGGCAACCAACTTATGGTCGAAGCCCTGGTGCACGCGGTAGGAAATCGCGCGATCGTTGAACAGCGAGGCAAATACTTCCTTGGCCGCGCGGATCACGTTTTCCACGCCGCGGATGTTGAGGAAGGTTTCCTGCTGGCCGGCGAAAGAAGCGTCGGGCAAGTCTTCGGCGGTAGCCGACGAGCGCACGGCAACGGCCATGTCCGGGTTGCCGGCCGACAAGGTGGCGAACGCGGTGCGGATTTCTTCGTTGAGCTTCTCGGGGAACTCGGCTTCCATGATCCATTGGCGGATCTGGGCACCGGTCTTGGCCAGGGCATTGACGTCGTCGACGTCCAGGGCATCCAGCGCGGCGTGGATCTGAGCATTGAGGCCGCTCAGTTCGAGGAAATCGCGGTAAGCCTGGGCCGTGGTGGCGAAACCACCCGGCACCGAGACACCGGCGCCCGCAAGATTACTGATCATCTCGCCGAGGGATGCGTTCTTGCCCCCCACATGCTCTACATCATGGACGCCGAGCTTATCGAGGGAAACTACGTACTCTACCAAGGTGATCTCTCCACTAACTGTGTTGGAAAAGCTCAGGACGCCGGCTGCTCGTGGGAGCATTCACCAGCGTTTGTGGCCTGGACCTGGAAAATAAGTGAGAATGCGGCCCACTGTGGGACGGCAAAATCGCGCCTATCATATCCAAGATTCGTCATCAGCTTAAGGCCCAGGGCTCAAATGAAACGATCTGCTTTCTTTATTTCCGACGGCACCGGCATTACAGCCGAAACACTGGGTCAAAGCCTGCTCGCGCAGTTCGAAAACGTTACCTTCGCCAAATTCACGCGGCCTTACATCGACAGCGTGGAAAAAGCGCGGGCCATGGTACAACAAATCAATCTGGCGGCTGAAAAAGACGGTTTTCGGCCGATCATTTTCGACACCATCGTCAATCAAGACATTCGTGAGATTCTCGCAACCTCGAATGGTTTCATGATCGACATTTTCTCCACGTTCCTGGCGCCACTGGAACAGGAGTTGAGCGAACATTCCTCCTATTCGGTCGGAAAGTCCCATTCCATTGGGCATAACTCCAACTATATGGAGCGTATCGAGGCGGTGAACTTTGCCCTCGACAACGATGATGGCGCCCGCACCCACTACTACGACAAGGCCGATCTGATTCTGGTGGGCGTGTCGCGCTGCGGCAAAACGCCCACCTGTTTGTATATGGCCATGCAATTCGGTATCCGCGCGGCCAACTACCCGCTGACCGAGGATGACATGGAGCACCTGACCCTGCCGGCCGCTCTGCGCGCCCATTCGCACAAACTGTTCGGCCTGACCATCGACCCGGACCGCCTCACCGCCATCCGCAACGAACGCAAGCCCAACAGCCGCTATTCGAGCTACGCCCAGTGCGAGTTTGAAGTGCGCGAGGTGGAAAATCTGTTCCGCCGCGAGAATATTGCGCACATCAATTCCACGCATTTTTCGGTGGAGGAGATCTCGGCGAAGATTCTGGTGGAAAAGGGCGTAGAGCGTAGGTTTAAGTGAGGCAGCTGCAAGTTGAAGCCGCAAGCCACGGCCACTCAGCTCTAAGCTTGCAGCTTGTCGCTATCCCAACTACAGCTGAAACCGCCCCCCTCCCTGCCCCAAGGCCGTGGCCAACGCATCGAACCCCACGCGCAACAACTGATCGTCCCCCGAGGTGTTGCAGATACTCGCCCGGATAAATTGCGGCACGGCGGTCTGCCCCACGGCGAAAGCTTCGGCAGTGGCGATCAGGTAATTATTCTGCTTGAGTTCCGCCTCGATTTCCGAAGCACGCCACGGCTCAGGGACTTCAATCCAGAAGTGCGGACTGTTGAGATGGGTGCGGTACTCCAGCCCCTCCAGAAGGTCGCGCACCAGGGCTTTGCGCCGGCTGATCTCATTGATTTGCTGGCTGAGCAGGTATTGCGCCGTGCCATTTTCGATCCACTGCGTGGCCAGTTCCAGGGTAACCGGCGTGGCCATCCAGCACGTCGAACGCAACGCTGCCGAAATGCGGCTGACCAACGCCGGCGGTGCATGCACATAGCCCACCCGCAGGCCCGCGGATACGGCCTTGCTCAGGCTACTGATCAAAATCGTACGCTCAGGCGCGAAGAAACTCAGCGGCGGCGGCCGATCTTCCACCAGCACACCATGGGCTTCGTCCTCCAGAATCAACAGGTTGTGTTCGCGGCACACCTTGACCAGTGCTTCGCGACGCGCCACCGATAGCACTGCGGTGGTCGGGTTCTGAATCGTCGGTGTGCAGTACAACGCCGAAATCCGGTGATTACGACAGACTTCATCCAGCGCACTGGGCAGTACCCCTTCGTCGTCCATTTCCAGGCCGATCAAGCGGACGCCGAGCATACGCGCGGCAGTGATCAGCCCAGGGTAAGTCAGTTGTTCGGTGACCACGGTGTCGCCCGCGCGCAACAGCGCCATCATTGCGCAGAGCAAGCCATGCTGGCCGCCATTGACGCAGATAACCTGTTCGGGAATCGGATGGAAATCGCGCTGCACCAGCCACTGCGCGCCCGCGTCGCGGTAGCGCGGCAGACCGGCATCCGGGGTGTAGGCACTGATGTCCTGCAAGAACTTAGCGTTGGTCGACAGGGTCTGAAAGCTCTGGGCCAGGAAGGCGGTCTCCTGCCCTGGGATATGCATATTGCGGCTCATGTCGAAGTACTGGCGCGGTTCCTCACTGAAGTTGCGAAACCCTTCATCGCGCTGGCGCTCCATCCCACGCTTGCGCACGAAAGTGCCGTCACCTACCCGAGCCACCACCAACCCAAGGCGCTCCAGTTCACCGTAAGCCCGGCTGATGGTGCCGATAGTCACCCCCAGGTTATCGGACAGCACCCGATGGGGCGGCAGTTTTCGCCCCGGTTCAATCAAGCCTTCAAGGATGCCTCGCTCCATCACATCAGACAGGCGCTTGTACTTCACGCCCTGCCCGCTGGACAGCCCCTCACGCATAATTGACACCATGTCAATATTTGTTTTGACAGCCATCTTTCGCCCTAATAGTGTGCTTTTACGGGTTCAATCGCCGAATTTAACCACTCATTACAAGTTCAATATAGAGTTCAATTCCGGCTCAGGGAAGCAATAAACGATGCCAATGTCCGCCGTCCTCGAAAACACCGCCAAAACCAAAACCCAGAAACAGTGGGTGGCCGGGCTGGTCACCAGCGTCATGTTTCTGATCGTTTGCCTGAGCTGGGGCACCACCTGGTTGGGGATCAAGATCGCCGTGGAGAGCGTGCCGCCATTGACCTCGGCGGGCCTGCGTTTTCTGATCGCCTTTCCACTGTTCCTATGCTTTGCCATGGCCCGTCGCGAGCCGATTCTGTTTCCCCGCGAGAGCCGCTGGTTCTTTGTGTTCGTGACCCTGTCCTACTTCAGCGTGCCCTACTACCTGCTCAATTACGGTGAGATGCATGTGTCGTCCGGCCTCACCGCCCTGCTGTTCAGCTGCATGCCAGTGTTTATCCTGATTTTCTCGGCGCTGTTCCTGCGCGAGCGCATCTATTTTTCCCAGGTGGTCGGCATCGGCATCGGCTTCGGCAGTCTCTACATGATCATCCGCAGCCAGGGCCTGCACCTGGACCACGCCGAGTTCTTCGGGGTGTTGGCGATTCTGACCGCCGCGATCATGCATGCCTTGTGCTATGTCATTACCAAGCAAAAAGGCAGCGCCATCAGCGTGATCACCTACAACACCCTGCCCATCGGGATTGCCGGAATGATGCTGTTTATCGCCGGTTTGTTGTTTGAAACGCCGACTTTCGATGCCATTACCCTGCGTTCATGGAGCGCGCTGGTTTACCTCGGGTTGGTGGCCTCGGTGGGCGGGTTCATCGTGTATTTCATGCTGCTCAAGCGCTTGAGCCCGATCATCCTGTCGTTTGTGTTCATCATTTTTCCGGTGTTCGCAGTGATCATCGGCGCCTGGTACGAAGGCGTGCCGATTTCCCGCGACCTGATGCTGTACTCGGCCATCCTGCTGGCCGGTTTTGCAATCACCAAACTGCCGATCGAAAAATTGCTGGCCAAGAAAAATTGACCTGCCCGACCCATCACCTTCAACCACGCGAGAGAAACATGGACGTGCTCCGCCCCGACGCCCTGGAACAGATCTACACCCACGCCAGCCGCACCTATCCAGAGGAATGCTGTGGCTTCGTCTTCGCCGACGGCAGTGTGCACCAGGGCAGCAATATCCAGAATGAGCTGCACCGCAAGAACCCCGAGATGTACCCGCGCAGCGCGGCCAATGGCTACACCTTCTCGGTGGCCGACACCCTGCTGATGAACAAGGCGTTTCGCAGCGACAACCCGGTGGTAGTGATCTACCACTCACACCCGGATGTCGGCGCCTATTTCAGCGACGAAGACCAGGACAAGGCACTGTTCATGGGCGAACCGATCTACCCGGTCAGCTACCTGGTGGTCGATGTTCGCCAGGGCCAGGCCCTGGGTTCCAAGCTGTTTGCCTGGGATGGCAAACAGTTCGCTCTTAACCCTTTCAACGACCTGCACACGGAGTTGTCCATGAACGCTGTCTCTTTCCCCGACATTCTGGTTCGCGTGGCAAAGCTGCCGGAATCGACCCTTGAGGGCACCGGATCGACATTGCGCGAAGTCATTGAAAACCTCTGCAGCAGCCACCCGCAACTGCGTCCGCATCTGTTCCACGAAAAGAACAACCAGCTCAAGGAACACTTCCTGTTTACCGCCGAGCAAGAGCTGATCAGCGCCGACGACCCGCTGCCGGAAAAAGCCAGCATCGAAGTGCTGCTCGCCACGTCCGGTGGGATGGACGTGGACACCCTGAGCAACGAAGAAGTACAGCGCTACGTGCGCCACATCACGCTCCCCGGCGTGGGTCGCGAAGGTCAGTTGAACCTCAAGAAAGCCAAGGTGCTGATCATCGGCACCGGCGGCCTCGGCTCGCCCATCAGCCTGTACCTCGCGGCGGCCGGCGTGGGCACCCTGGGGCTGGTGGACTTCGACGTGGTGGAAAGCAGCAACCTGCAACGCCAGATCGTCCACGGCAACAGCACTCTCGGCCTGCCGAAGGTCGAATCAGCCAAACAGCGCTTGCTGGACCTCAACCGGCATATCCGGATCAATGCCCACGACACCGCCCTGAATGCCGACAACGCCCTGGACCTGGTGGGCGCCTATGACCTGGTGATCGACGGCACCGATAACTTCGACACCCGCTACCTGGTCAACGACGCGTGCGTACAGTTGGGCAAGCCCTTGGTATACGGCGCGATCTACCGTTTCGACGGGCAGATCAGCGTGCTCAACTACCAGGGCGGGCCGTGCTACCGCTGCCTGTTCCCCAGCCCACCGCCCGCCGAACTGGCGCCCAATTGCAGCGCCGGCGGTGTCATCGGTGTGCTGCCGGGAGTGGTCGGAATGATCCAGGCCACCGAGGCCATCAAACTGTTGATCGGCATTGGTGAACCATTGTCCGGCCGGTTGATGCGCTTCGACGCCCTGGCGATGAAATTCAGCGAGATCCGCTTCAAGCGCCGCGCCGACTGCCCGTGCTGTTCGGACCTGCGTCACAGCCAAGCAATAGCGCCGGCCGTGTGCGCCGATGCCATGCCGCGCGCACCTTCACTGGCCGAGGAACGCTACATCAAGCCCCAAGGGCTCAAACAGGTCATCGAACACCCCAGCAGCGCCGACGTACTGCTGGATGTACGCGACGCCAGTGAACTGGAGGTATGCAAGTTGCCGGGAGTGGTGCATATCCCCCTGGCGGAGCTGGATGGGCAGCTGGATCGCCTCAGCCGCGACAACACCCATTACCTGATCTGCTATGCCGGCACCCGCGCCGAGCAGGCCGCCAGCACGTTGCTGGCGGCGGGCTTTGCCAACACCAAAGTCCTGCAAGGCGGCATGAAGCACTGGGTTCGCGACGTCGAACCCGACATGCCTTTGTACTGACCACCGGCCATGGGTTCCTACCTCATGCTGCATAACTCTATTCTCGACGCCATCGGCCAGACGCCCATCGTGCGTCTGGCGCAATTTTCCGAAGACCTCGGCATCGAGGTCTACGCCAAGCTGGAATCCCTCAACCCCGGCGGCAGTCACAAGGCGCGCATCGCCCTGGGCATGATCCTCGATGCCGAGCGCCGAGGCGTGCTGATCCGGGACTCCGGGCAAACCATCATCGAGCCCAGCGGCGGCAACACCGGCATCGGCCTGGTCATGGCCGGCAACGTGCTCGGCTATAAGGTGGTGCTGGTGATTCCCGACAATTACAGCCCGGAAAAACAAAAATTACTGCGCCTTTACGGGGCCAAGGTGGTGCTGTCGGACAGCCGTCTCGGGAACAACTCCCATGGCGAAAAGTGCATGGAATTACAGCTGGAAAACCCCAGCTACGTGATGCTCAACCAGCAGCGCAACGGCGCCAACCCGCAAACCCACCGCGACACCACCGCACGGGAAATCATCCGCGCCTTCGGCGACCGCCATGTGGACTACTTCGTCAGCGGCATCGGCACCGGCGGGCATATCACCGGTATCGGCGAAACCCTGAAGACCGCCTGGCCCGCCATCCGTGTGATGGGCGTGGAGCCGGAAGAATGCGACCTGCTGAAAAACCAACACGCACCGCACCATATCCAGGGTCTGTCGATCGGGCTGATCCCCAGCATCCTCAACGTGGATGTGATCGACGGCATGCTCAAGGTGTCGCACCAGGACTGCAAGGACATGATGAAACGCATCATGCGCACCGATGCCATCAGCCTGGGCCTGTCATCTGCCGCCAATATGGTGGCCATCGCCAGGCTCGCTCCCGAATTACCGCCCGAAACGGTGGTGCTGACCATGGTCTACGACAATGCCGACAGCTACCTGCCCAGTTTCGACTAACCGGTTTTCCAACCCTCCAGAACGCGGGGATGCCTCCATGGGCGGCTTTATCGACATGCAACACCTGCACGATGAGTTGCTCACCCATCTCATCAAGACCCTGACGCCCGCGCAGATGAAGCAATTGGAGCCGCATCTGGCGCCGCTGATCCAGAACGCCGCCCAAGCGATTGCCGAGGATTTGATCGCCTATGCCTATCGCGACCCGGCATCCCGTGGGCGGGGCGAGCTGATTCTGGAGTCCTATGCGTCGTTCAAAGCGGTGCTGTACTACCGCCTGGCCCATCTGGTGTGGAATTTCCCCGACACCCCCAACGGCATGTTCTCGCGCATCGCCCTCAAACTGAGCAACCAGGGCAAGGTGCTCTCGGGTGCCGAAATTCACCCGGCGGCCCGTATCGGCCGGCGTTTTGTGCTGGACCACGGCTACGGCACGGTGATTGGCGAAACCTGCGAGATCGGCAACGACTGCTACATCCTCTGCGGCGTGACCCTGGGTGCCCGGGGCATTGCCAACAACCCCGACGGCAAGCGCCATCCGCGCCTGGGCAACAACGTCGAGGTCGGCTCCGGGGCCCGCGTGCTCGGCTATGTACTGATCGGTGACAACGTGTTTATCAGCCCGTCCTGTGTGATTACCCAGGACGTGCCGGCCGGCACCAAGGTCAAGGTGGTCAACCAGATCCAGCTGCAAAAGCACGATGAGTCGGACAACAGCAAGTACCTCGGTGCGTTCGCCTTGGACGAGCGCCTGCATGTGGTCGGCGAGATCAATACGAGCCACAAGGTCACCGTGCTCGATGCCGATTTCCACCCGCTGCCGGGATTGATGTTGGAGCCCACAGTCAAGGAGCGCCATCACCTGCAGTTTCGTCTGCACCGCGTGGAACCCGCCAGCCACCTGCCGCGCCTGCCGCTGAACCTCAAGGTCTGCGGGCCGGAATTCGAGATCACCCTGCTCTCTCCCCCTGGCTTGAGTGCAATGGTGCGTCATCTATTGCAAGCCAGCCCACTGATCGTCGGAGGATGAACATGTCCGTGCATACCATGGAAACCCTGGCGCTGTTCGACAGCGCGCCCTATCAGAACGCCTTCAGCGCCCGGGTGATTGCGGTCAGCGAACACGGAATCGCGCTGGAGCACACCTTGTTCTACCCCACCGGTGGCGGCCAACCAGGCGACACCGGGCACTTCACCTTGCCGGACGGCACCCGGGTGGAAGTGATCGGCACCGTGCGCGACCCGGCCTTGCGTTCGATTATCTGGCACCAGGTCGAGCAGCGGCCCGAACAGTTGACCGCCGGCGTGCAGGTGGATGCCGGCCTGGACTGGGAGCGGCGCTACCAGCACATGAAGATGCACACTTGCTTGCACCTGCTGTGCTCGCTTATCGATGCGCCAGTGACCGGATGCAGCATCAGCGCCGACAAAGGCCGCCTGGATTTCGACCTGCCGGAAATGACCCTCGACAAAGACACCCTCACCCGCGACCTCAATGCCCTGATCGAACAGGCGCACCCGGTCAACACCCTGTCGATGCCCGCGTCGGAATACAGCACTTTATTGCAGATCACCCGTACCCAGGCCGTCGCACCGCCGGTGATGCAGGGCTCGGTGCGAGTTATTGAAATTGCCGGTATCGATATCCAGCCTTGCGGCGGCACCCATGTGCTCAACACCGAGGAAATTGGGCGGGTGTTCTGCGAGAAGATCGAGAAGAAGAGCAAGCACAACCGCCGGGTGATTTTGCGGTTCGAATGAAACGCCCCATAGGTGGCGGTCAATAGAGGGGTGGATAGACCTCCTCTCTATCGACCTGATTGTTGCCTTAAGATTTTGCTGCTTTGGCTTTTAGGAGATTAGTGAGCTCCTCTACTTGCCGCTGCAGATGTTCGAGCACCTTGCCGTACTGAACGGACATCTGTTCTATACGGGCACGAAGTTGCTGGTTTTCACGCAGGTAATCATTGACGCCGGGATTCTCGGACGGTGTGTCGTTGGCTGCCTGAGTGGACGGAGCTGCGTTATTCGTGTCTGGCGTATCATCGACCGCGGAAGGATCCGAGGGGGTCGTGCCCCGAGCGTCCGAGCCTTGAGGAGCAACCTGATTGGATGGAGCCCCGCCCTCGTGCAGCCTCTCAGCCAACGCTTGTATTTGCTCTTGAAACTTCGTGACGATCGCTTCGAATTGAGTTTGCATGCGCACAACCGCTTCCTTCAGTTGCTTATTTTCGAGCGTCAGCTGCTGAAAACTCTGCGGCGTCTGTTGCTCTGACACCGGTGGGTTTTCTGACCGGGCTGCTACTTCAGACGGTGCGCTGCTCCCGGAACCGCTACTAGCGTCTGGCGTCGATGGCGAACCTTCTTGTACAGGCGCCCCGCTTTTGCCGAATTGTTCCTGGAGATTATTCAGTTGCTGGCTAAGTTTGATAATTTGCGGCGAGAACTCAGTCCTCATTTGTTCTAGCTTTGCACGCAGTTCTTGGTTTTCTTTAGACAGCTGCGGCAGTGCGGCGGGATCAGCTTGTGTGGCCGCTGCAGTCGAGTTGACGATGCCACGATGTGCAGAAAACTGCCCGCGTTGTTGCGGCGACATCGAATGCCGGGGTGACGCTGAAGGGGAATGGCTGCTTGGCGATTCCTGCACTTCGGCATTGCCCTCATTCCGATCGGACGATGGCTTAGGAGGCATTTCGTAGTTTGCGTGATAAGGCGCGTACTGTTGAGTGTTTACACTGGTCATGAGGCATCTCTCAGGTTCAAGAAGTTATACAAGACGGCCCGGTGGCGGGCCGTCTGACTACCTGATTGGCAGCTACCTGAAAACGGTTCCTCATAAGTAGGAAACATGACTCTCAAAGAGCGTCTTCGCTATGCCTCGAAAGTCACCGTCAGATCACCCACGCGTCCACAAACCGGTTCACCGGCGTCGCCTCAAGCCGTGCCTGGTCGTTACACAACGCAAAAATTTCGGCACTGCGCTGCGCGCTGAACCGCGTGGTTAGGTTGGCCTTGAACTTGTCTTCCAGCAACAGAATGCCCTGTACCCGACGGCGACGATGACCAATCGGATACTCCACCACTACCTCTTCGGTGCAGCTGCCATCGGTGAAGAACACCTGCACCGCATTGGCAATCGAACGCTTGTCGGCCTCCAGGTATTCGCGGCTATAGCGCGGGTCTTCGACGATGACCATCTTGTCGCGCAGCTCGTCGATGATCGGGTGCGCAGCGTGGAACGCATCTTCGTAGTGCTCGGCCACCAGGTTGCCAAACGCCAAGGGCACGGCGGTCATGTATTGCAAGCAGTGATCGCGGTCGGCGGCGTTGGCCAGTGGGCCGACCTTGGAAATGATGCGAATCGCCGACTCGTGGGTGGTGATCACGATGCGTTCGATCTCGTGCAGGCGGTTCTTGACCTGCGGATGTAACGTCACCGCCGCTTCGCAAGCGGTCTGCGCGTGAAACTCGGCGGGGAAGCTGATCTTGAACAGCACGTTTTCCATCACGTAAGTGCCATAAGGCTGACTCAGGCTGAACGCCCGCTTGTCTTCGGGCTTGAGGGCCAAGTCCTGGTTGGTGTGGCTGAACAGCACGTCATAGAAGCCCCATTGCGGCGCGCTCAACACCCCGGGGATGCCCATTTCGCCGCGCAGCGCGATGTCCGCCAGGCGCACGCCGCGGCTGGAAGCATCCCCCGCCGCCCAGGATTTGCGCGAACCGGCATTCGGCGCATGGCGATAAGTGCGCAGTGCCTGCCCATCGACAAACCCGTGGGACAGCGCCGACAGCAACTGCTCGCGATTGGCCCCCATCAGTTTGGCGCTGACGGCGGTGGAGGCGATTTTCACCAGCAGCACATGGTCGAGGCCGACACGGTTGAACGAATTTTCCAGGGCAATTACGCCCTGGATTTCATGGGCCATGATCATCGCTTCCAGCACCGCACGTACCGTCAGCGGCGCATCGCCATTGGCCACGCGTTTTTGCGACAGGTGATCGGCCACGGCGAGGATGGCGCCCAGGTTATCCGAGGGGTGGCCCCATTCGGCGGCCAGCCAGGTGTCGTTGTAGTCGAGCCAGCGCACGCTGCAGCCGATGTCCCAGGCCGCCTTGACCGGGTCCAGTCGATAGGAAGTACCCGGCACCCGCGCGCCGAACGGCACCACCGTACCTTCCACCATCGGCCCCAGATGCTTGGTGCATTCCGGAAAACGCAAGGCCAGCAGGCCGCAGCCGAGGGTGTCCATCAGGCAGTAGCGTGCGGTGTCCAGCGCGGTTTGCGACTCGATGCGGTAGGTGAGGACGTAATCGGCGATGTCCTGCAAGACCTGGTCATAGTCAGGACGATTATTCTGGTCGACATTGGCGCTCATGGCAGTTCTCCACAGTGGGTTAGGGGTTGCTCCGTCCTCAGGGTCAGGGTTGATCGCTTCGCAGGTCTGAGTGCCTGCTTATGGCTGTGGGAGGGGCTTGCCGCCTCCCACAGAGGATGGGTGCCGGGCTTAGAAAGCGTCGCCGGGGATGCGTACGAAACCTTCCATCAACACCCGCGCACTGCGGCTCATGATGGCTTTCTTCACCACCCATTCACCGTTCACTTGAGTGGCCTCGGCGCCAACGCGCAAGGTGCCGGACGGATGCCCGAAACGCACGGCGTTGCGCTCGACACCCCCGGCCGCCAGGTTGACCAGCGTCCCGGAGATTGCCGCCGCAGTGCCGATCGCTACCGCCGCGGTGCCCATCATGGCGTGGTGCAACTTGCCCATGGACAGGGCGCGCACCAGCAAATCCACATCGCCGGCCTTGATCGCCTTGCCGCTGGACGCCACGTAATCGGCGGGTTTGGCCACAAACGCGACCTTCGGCGTGTGCTGACGCTGGGCGGCTTCGTCCAGATGCTTGATCAAGCCCATACGCAAAGCGCCATGGGCGCGCACGGTCTCGAACATCGCCAGGGCCTTGGGGTCGCTGTTGATCGCGCCTTGCAGTTCGGTGCCGGTGTAGCCGAGGTCTTCGGCGTTGATAAAAATCGTCGGGATACCGGCGTTGATCAGCGTGGCCTTGAACGTGCCCACACCCGGCACCTCCAGCTCGTCCACCAGGTTGCCGGTGGGGAACATCGAGCCGCCGCCGCCCTCTTCTTCCGCCGCCGGGTCCATGAATTCCAACTGCACTTCGGCGGCCGGGAAGGTCACGCCGTCCAACTCGAAGTCGCCGGTTTCCTGGACCGCGCCGTCGGTGATCGGCACATGGGCAATGATGGTTTTGCCGATATTGGCCTGCCAGATGCGCACCACGGCCACGCCATCTCGCGGCACGCGGGCCGGGTCCACCAGGCCGGCGCTGATGGCGAACGAGCCCACCGCCGCCGACAGATTGCCGCAGTTACCGCTCCAGTCCACGAATGGCTTGTCGATGGAGACCTGACCGAACAGATAGTCCACGTCGTGCTCGGGGCGAGTGCTTTTGGCCAGGATCACGGTTTTGCTGGTGCTCGACGTGGCGCCGCCCATGCCGTCGATCTGTTTGTCATAGGGGTCGGGGCTGCCGATCACCCGCAGCAACAAGGCGTCGCGCGCGGCCCCCGGCACCTGCGCCGACGCGGGCAGGTCCTGGAGGCTGAAAAAAACGCCCTTGCTGGTGCCGCCACGCATATAGGTGGCGGGGATTTTGATTTGCGGTGCGTGTGCCATGTTCATCCTCTTCAGGCGGTGGCCGCCGATTCCAGGAAGTCCTGGGCAAAACGCTGCAACACGCCGCCCGCCTCGTAGATCGACACTTCTTCGGCGGTGTCCAGGCGGCAGGTCACCGGCACTTCGACACGTTCGCCATTCTTGCGATTGATCACCAGGGTCAATTGCGCGCGCGGGGTGCGGGCGCCGACCACGTCATAGGTTTCGCTGCCGTCGATCTGCAAGGTATGGCGGTTGGTGCCCGGCAGGAACTCCAGCGGCAACACGCCCATGCCCACCAGGTTGGTGCGGTGAATACGCTCGAAGCCTTCGGCGGCAATCGCTTCCACACCGGCCAGACGCACGCCCTTGGCCGCCCAGTCACGGGACGAGCCCTGACCGTAATCGGCGCCGGCGATGATGATCAACGGCTGCTTGCGCTCCATGTAGGTTTCGATGGCTTCCCACATCCGCGTGACCTTGCCTTCCGGTTCGATGCGCGCCAGGGAGCCCTGCTTGACCTTGCCGTTCTCGACGACCATTTCGTTGAACAGTTTCGGGTTGGCGAAAGTGGCGCGCTGCGCGGTCAGGTGGTCGCCACGGTGCGTGGCGTAGGAGTTGAAGTCCACTTCCGGCAAGCCCATTTTCGCCAGGTACTCACCGGCGGCGCTGTCGAGCATGATCGCGTTGGAAGGCGAAAGGTGATCAGTGGTGATGTTGTCCGGCAGCACCGCCAGCGGGCGCATGCCCTTGAGCGGCCGCGCCCCGGCCAGCGCGCCCTCCCAGTACGGCGGACGGCGGATATAGGTACTTTGCGGGCGCCAGTCGTACAGCGGCGCGACTTTCGGGCCGGTGTCCTCGTGCACCGCGAACATCGGGATATACACGGCGCGGAACTGCTCCGGCTTGACCGACGCCTGAACCACCGCGTCGATTTCCTCATCGCTTGGCCAGATGTCCTGCAGGCGGATTTCCTTGCCATGGGCGTCGTGGCCGAGCACGTCCTTTTCGATATCGAAACGGATGGTGCCAGCAATCGCGTAGGCCACTACCAACGGCGGCGACGCGAGAAACGCCTGCTTGGCGTACGGGTGAATACGCCCATCGAAGTTGCGGTTGCCCGACAGCACGGCGGTGGCGTACAGGTCGCGGTCGATGATTTCCTGCTGGATCACCGGGTCCAGCGCGCCGGACATGCCATTGCAGGTAGTGCAGGCAAACGCCACCACGCCAAAACCGAGTTTTTCCAGTTCATGGCCCAGGCCGGCTTCTTCCAAGTACATGGCCACGGTTTTCGAACCCGGTGCCAGGGACGATTTGACCCACGGCTTGCGTGTCAGCCCCAGTTTGTTGGCATTGCGCGCCAACAAGCCGGCGGCGATCACGTTGCGCGGGTTGCTGGTGTTGGTGCAACTGGTGATGGCGGCAATGATCACGGCGCCGTCGGGCATTTGACCGGTCACTTCGTCCCATTGGCCGCTGATGCCTTTGGAGGCTAGGTCGCGGGTGGCGACGCGAGCGTGGGGGTTGCTCGGGCCGGCCATATTGCGCACCACGCTGGAGAGGTCGAAGGTCAGGCCGCGCTCGTATTGCGCGCCCTTGAGATCGTCGGCCCACAACCCGGTGTGACGCGCGTACTGCTCGACCAGCGCGACCTGTTGGTCTTCACGCCCGGTGAGTTTGAGGTAAGCGATGGTCTGTTGATCGATGTAGAACATCGCCGCGGTGGCGCCGTACTCCGGAGCCATGTTGGAGATGGTCGCGCGGTCGCCGAGGGTCAGTTTGGACGCGCCCTCACCGAAAAATTCCAGCCAGGCGCCAACCACTTTCTGTTGGCGCAGGAACTCGGTCAATGCCAGCACCATATCGGTGGCGGTGATGCCCGGTTGCAGCTTGCCAGTCAGCTCCACGCCCACGCTTTCCGGCAGGCGCATCCATGAGGCGCGGCCGAGCATCACGCTCTCGGCTTCCAGGCCGCCGACGCCGATGGCGATCACGCCCAGGGCATCCACATGGGGGGTATGGCTGTCGGTGCCGACGCAGGTATCGGGGAACGCCACCCCGTCGCGCACCTGGATCACCGGAGACATTTTCTCCAAGTTGATCTGGTGCATGATGCCGTTGCCCGGTGGGATCACGTCGACGTTCTTGAACGCCTTCTTGGTCCACTCGATAAAGTGGAAACGGTCTTCGTTGCGACGGTCTTCGATGGCGCGGTTTTTCTCAAAAGCCTGCGGATCGGCACCGCCCGCTTCGACGGCCAGGGAGTGGTCGACGATCAACTGCGTCGGCACCACCGGATTGACCTGCGCCGGGTCGCCGCCTTGTTGGGCGATGGCATCGCGCAGGCCGGCGAGGTCCACCAGGGCGGTCTGACCGAGGATGTCATGGCACACAACACGTGCCGGGAACCACGGAAAGTCCAGGTCGCGCTTGCGCTCGATCAGTTGGCTCAGGGAGGCGTTGAGGGTGGCGGGGTCGCAGCGACGCACCAGGTTCTCGGCAAGCACACGAGAGGTATAAGGCAGCGTGGCATAGGCACCGGGACGAATGGCATCGACCGCCGCACGGGCATCGAAGTAATCCAGGCGACTGCCAGGGAGCGGTTTGCGAAATTCAGTGTTCATCGGTCAGGACTCGGTCACGGTGATTGCAAAAGGAAGACCTGCGCCGATCCAAAATTGAAATGCGACTTCAATGTGGAAGGGACTTGCCCCTCCCACACTGGGTCCGGTTTCTACTTCGAGATCGTCGGTGTTCCCATTCAGCGACGTTCGATTGGCACGAACTTGCGCTGCTCGACGCCGATGTACTCGGCGCTCGGACGGATGATGCGGTTGTTGGCACGTTGTTCGAACACATGGGCGGCCCAGCCGGTCAGGCGCGAGCACACGAAGATCGGCGTGAACAGCTTGGTCGGGATGCCCATGAAGTGGTATGCCGAGGCATGGTAGAAGTCGGCGTTGGGGAACAGTTTCTTCTGCTCCCACATAGTCTTGTCGATGGCTTCGGACACCGGGAACAGCACGGTGTCGCCCACTTCATCGGCGAGTTTCTTCGCCCAGCCCTTGATCACTTCGTTACGCGGGTCGCTGTCTTTGTAGATCGCGTGGCCGAACCCCATGATCTTGTCTTTGCGCGCCAGCATGCCAAGGGTGCCTTCCACCGCTTCTTCGGCCGAGGCGAAGCGCTCGATCATTTCCATCGCCGCTTCGTTGGCGCCGCCGTGCAGCGGGCCGCGTAGGGAACCGATGGCGGCGGTGACGCAGGAATACAGGTCGGACAGGGTCGAGGCACAGACCCGCGCGGTAAAGGTCGAGGCGTTGAATTCATGCTCGGCGTAGAGGATCAACGACACGTTCATCACTTTGACGTGCAACTCGCTCGGCGTCTTGCCGTGCAGCAGGTGCAGGAAGTGGCCGCCGATGCTCGGCTCGTCGCTCACGCAGTCGATGCGCTGGCCGTCGTGGCTGAAGCGGTACCAGTAGCACATGATCGCCGGGAAGGCAGCGAGCAGGCGGTCGGTGACATCGCGCTGGGCGCTGAAGTCTTTTTCCGGCTCGATATTGCCCAGGAACGAGCAACCGGTGCGCATCACATCCATCGGATGGGCGTCGGCGGGTATGCGTTCGAGCACTTCTTTGAGCGCCTGAGGCAGGTCGCGCAATTTGCTCAGCTTGGCACTGTAGGCCGCCAATTCGGTTTTGCTCGGCAGCTCGCCGTACAGCAGCAGGTAGGCGACCTCTTCGAATTGCGCGTCGGCGGCCAGTTCACGCACGTCGTAGCCGCGATAGGTCAAGCCGGCACCGGCCTGGCCCACGGTGGACAGTGCAGTCTGCCCGGCCACCTGACCACGCAGGCCGGCGCCACTCAATACTTTTGCTTCAGCCATGGTTCTTCTCCAATTTTGTAGTTATCTGGGAGGCGCTGCGCTTATTTCTTGGCGGCGAACAGCGCGTCGAGCTTCTGCTCGAAGGTGTGGTAGTCGATGCGATCGTAAAGCTCCATGCGGGTTTGCATGGTATCGATCACATTCTGTTGGGTGCCGTCGCGACGGATCGCGGTGTACACGTTTTCGGCGGCCTTGTTCATGGCACGGAAGGCCGAGAGCGGGTACAGCACCAGGGAAACATCCGCAGATTTCAACTGTTCGGTGGTGTACAGCGGGGTCGCGCCGAATTCGGTGATATTGGCCAGGATCGGCGCTTTCACCCGCGCGGCGAACAGTTTGTACATCTCAAGCTCGGTGATTGCTTCCGGGAACACCATATCAGCGCCGGCTTCGATGCACGCTGCGGCACGCTCCAGAGCGGACTCCAGGCCCTCGACGGCCAAGGCATCGGTGCGCGCCATGATCACGAAGCTGTCATCGGTGCGCGCATCCACGGCAGCCTTGATGCGGTCGACCATTTCCTGCTGGGACACGATTTCTTTGTTTGGACGATGGCCGCAGCGCTTGGCCCCAACCTGGTCTTCGATATGGATGGCGGCCGCGCCGAACTTGATCATCGACTTGACGGTGCGCGCCACGTTGAACGCCGAGGAGCCGAAACCGGTGTCCACGTCCACCAGCAGCGGCAGGTCGCACACGTCGGTGATGCGGCGCACGTCGGTCAGCACGTCATCCAGGCCGGTGATGCCCAGGTCCGGCACGCCCAGGGAGCCGGCGGCCACCCCACCGCCCGAGAGGTAGATGGCCTTGAAACCGGCGCGCTTGGCCAGCAGCGCATGGTTGGCGTTGATCGTGCCGACCACCTGCAAGGGGTGCTCACTGGCCACCGCATCACGGAAACGCTGGCCTGGCGTGCTGTTATTGTTGGAACTCATGACTCACCTCGCTGAGTGGCTGTCTGGGTGGCGCCGTCGGGGAAATGACGGGCGATATTGCGCTTGGAGGCGCCGATATGCCGGCGCATCAATAATTCGGCCAGTTCGCCGTCGCGGTCGGCAATCGCATCCAGAATGCGATGGTGCTCGGCAAACGCCTGGCGTGGACGGTTGGGCGTGGCGGAAAACTGGATGCGGTACATGCGCACCAATTGGTACAGCTCGCCGCAGAGCATCTGGGTCAGGGTACGGTTGCCCGCGCCTTGAATGATGCGGTAATGGAAATCGAAGTCGCCTTCCTGCTGGTAATAGCCGACACCGGCCTGGAACGCCGCATCCCGCTCATGGGTATGCAGCACCTGGCGCAACTCTTCGATCTCGGCGTCGGTCATGCGCTCGGCGGCCAGGCGGCAGGCCATGCCTTCCAGGGATTCGCGGATTTCGTACAGCTCGATCAGCTCGGCATGGCTGAGCGAAACCACTCGCGCGCCTACATGGGGCACCCGCACCAGCAGGCGCTGGCCTTCCAGGCGATGGATCGCTTCACGTAGCGGGCCGCGGCTGATGCCATAGGTGCGCGCCAGTTCCGGCTCGGAGATCTTGCTGCCGGGGGCGATCTCACCTTTGACGATGGCGGCCTGGATACGCCGAAAGACGTTCTCCGACATTGTTTGGGAGTCGTCCGACGCCACCGTCGGAAGCTCTGCTTGAACCCGCATATTGTCAACACCTTTAAAACCAGTGCGGCAAAAACTAGCCAATAGGCCGCAGCTAGTCAAAGAATAAATGCACATTGTCGACAATCGTCTAATAACCTCCCTGCGATTGCGCACAACATGGCCGGCTGCCAGCGCTGGCGTCAGAAAAGCATCATGCTAGAATGCCCGCCGCCTTTGCCTGACGTCTTTTGATGAAAGGGCGTACCAGAGATTGCGCAGTCATGCCAGTCGCCATGAATGAACATCGCACTGCACTGCCTCAGGATCTATGACACTCAAGCCCCTCCCCCTATTGTTTTGCCTGCTGGCCATCCCAAGCCTTGGCGCTGCCGCCGAGAAGACTGTGTATGGCCTCAACGAATACGCCCAACTGGCCGGCATCGACCTGGAAGTCGCCGCCAAACTGGACACCGGCGCCAAGACCGCCTCCCTCAGCGCCCGCGATATCAAACGCTTCAAGCGCAACGGTGAGTCTTGGGTGCGCTTCTACCTGGCGATCGACACCGCCCACTCCCACCCCATCGAACGCCCCCTGGCCCGGGTCAGCAAAATCAAGCGCCGCGCCGGTGACTACGACCCCGATGAGGACAAGAACTACACCGCCCGCCCGGTGATTGCCCTGGATATCTGCATGGGCACTGCTTTACGCAGCATCGAAGTGAACTTGACTGACCGCAGCGCTTTCCAATACCCGCTGCTGATCGGCTCCGAAGCACTCAAACGCTTTGATGCGCTGGTCGATCCCAGTCTTAAATATGCAGCAGGCAAACCCGCCTGCGCCGCCGACGCTCATACCGCCGAGTAACCCGAATGCGCTCTCTGACCCTGCACCTGAAAATCCTCATCACCCTTTTGGTGGTGCTGGGCATTTCGGTCACCGCCTACCAAATCTTCGTGCTGGGCATCCCCGTGACCGAAGACGCCACGGACGACCTGTGGAACATCGACGCCAAGGTAGAGTTCGTGGCCAGCCCCAAGGACCCGGTCAAGATCCAGATGTTCGTGCCGCCCCTGAGCCGCGACTTCGTCAGCCTCAACGAGAGTTTCATCTCCAATAACTACGGGGTCAGCGTCAACCGCATCGACGGCAACCGCAAGGTCACCTGGTCGGCGCGCCGGGCCAAGGGCAACCAGACCCTCTACTACCGTTTGGTGCTGACCAAGCGTTACAGCGGCGAAAAAACCAAGATCAAAGGCCCGACCTTCCGTGACAGCATCGCCGTGGAAGGCCCGGAGAAAATCGCCGCCGAAGCCCTGCTGGCGCCGATCCGCCAGCACTCGGCCGACGTCGAGACCTTTATCACCGAAGCCATCAAGCGCACCAACAACCTCAACGACGACAATGTGAAACTGCTGCTGGCAGGCGACCCGTCCACGCCGCACAAGGCCAAGATCGTCGAACTGCTGCTGTCCATCGCCCATGTGCCGGTGGAAAAGGTCCATACCATCCGCCTGGTCGCCGACCAGCCGCAAACCCCGGAACTGTGGCTGCGCAGCTTCAACGGCAACGACTGGCTGTACTTCAACCCGGAAACCGGCGAACAGGGCCTGCCCGCCGACCGCCTGCTGTGGTGGACCGGCGATGAAAACCTGATCACCGTCGATGGCGGCAAGAAAGCCATGGTCACCTTCAGCCTCAACAACAGCGAAATGAACGCCATTCGCCTGGCCAAGCTGACCGACGAGAACACCGACGCCAATTTCCTCGAATACTCGCTGTACGGCCTGCCGCTGCAGACCCAGCAGACCTTTATGATCATGGTGATGATCCCGATCGGCGTGCTGGTGATCCTGATCCTGCGCAACCTGATCGGCCTGCAGACCCTGGGCACCTTCACCCCGGTGCTGATCGCCCTGGCGTTCCGCGAAACACAGCTGGGCTTCGGGATTGTGCTGTTCACCATCATCACGGCGCTGGGGCTGTCCCTGCGTTCGTACCTGGAACACTTGAAACTGCAGATGTTGCCGCGCTTGTCGGTGGTGCTGACGTTCGTGGTGGTGTTGATCGCTGCGATCAGTCTGTTCAGCCACAAGCTGGGCCTGGAGCGCGGCTTGTCGGTGGCGCTGTTCCCGATGGTGATCCTGACCATGACCATTGAGCGTCTGTCGATTACCTGGGAAGAACGCGGCGCCAGCCATGCGATGAAAGTGGCGATCGGTACGCTGTTTGCCGCATCCCTTGCGCACATCATCATGAGCGTGCCGGAG
This sequence comes from Pseudomonas sp. S5F11, assembly GCF_019641515.1. Classification (NCBI taxonomy): domain Bacteria; kingdom Pseudomonadati; phylum Pseudomonadota; class Gammaproteobacteria; order Pseudomonadales; family Pseudomonadaceae; genus Pseudomonas; species Pseudomonas sp. S5F11. The sequence continues at coordinate 5,240,975 of NZ_JAIFJZ010000001.1, read as the reverse complement.
CTGATCTACTTCGTATTTACCTTCCCGGCGATCCTGCTGATCCTGGTGGGCTTCATGCTGGCCATGGGTCGTTATCGCGGCTACCGCCTGACCGAGCTGGTGCGGTTCAAGGCCTTCCTCAAGGCTGACTCGTAATGTTCGGCTTCTGGAAGACCTGGAAGGCCCTGGAGGCGCGGGGGATCATGGGCATCAACCGGCGTAACGCCGACTACGTGCTCAAGTACAACAAGCGCAGCCTGTACCCCATCGTGGATGACAAGATCATCACCAAGGAACGGGCGCTGGCGGCCGGCATTCATGTGCCTGAAATGTACGGGGTGATCTCCACCGAGAAGGAAATCGACAAGCTCGACGAGATCATCGGCGGGCGCAGCGATTTTGTAATCAAGCCGGCCCAGGGCGCCGGTGGTGACGGCATCCTGGTGGTGGCCGACCGCTTTGAAGGGCGCTACCGCACGGTGTCCGGCAAGATCATCAGCCACGAGGAAATCGAACATCAGATTTCCAGCATTCTTACCGGCCTGTACTCCCTGGGCGGCCACCGCGACCGCGCGCTGATCGAATACCGCGTGGTGCCCGACCAGATCTTCAAAAGCATCAGCTATGAAGGCGTGCCGGATATCCGCATCATCGTGCTGATGGGTTACCCGGTAATGGCCATGCTACGGCTGCCGACCCGGCAGTCCGGCGGCAAGGCCAACCTGCACCAGGGCGCAATCGGCGTGGGCGTCGATCTCGCCACCGGCCTGACCCTGCGTGGCACCTGGCTGAACAACATCATCACCAAACACCCGGACACCACCAACGCGGTGGATGGCGTGCAACTGCCCAACTGGGACGGCTTCATGAAGCTCGCAGCGGGCTGCTACGAACTGTGTGGGCTGGGCTATATCGGTGTCGACATGGTGCTCGACCAGGAGAAAGGCCCGCTGATTCTGGAGCTGAACGCGCGGCCGGGGCTGAACATCCAGATCGCCAACGACTGCGGCCTGACCTTGCGCACCCATGCGGTAGAAGCGCGCCTGGAAGAACTCAAGGCTGCCGGCGTGACAGAAACCGTGGAAGAGCGGGTGAAGTTCGTGCAGGCAATGTTCGGGCATATTCCCCCGGTGGAAGGCTGATCCGAACGCTCCATCTGTCTATCCCCGACATCCCCCCTAGGAGCAAATCCTACGGGGGACTACAATCCCCTCCCCCGCGCCCTGGCTGATCCACCCCGCATGTCGACCTGCACCGTTTACCCGCTGCCCTACCGGGCCAACCCCGCCGAGTATTTCGCGGCGATTCGCCACGCGCCCGGCGCGGTACTGCTCGACAGCGGCCGCCCGGCTGCGGACCGCGGCCGCTATGACCTGCTCAGCGCTTGGCCGCAAGCCACGTTGACGGTTTCGCCTGATGAAAGCGGCAGCGATTTCCTGCAACGCTTGCGGGAAAACCTCGCGCTGTTGGGTAAGGCAGAGCTTCCGGCCGGATATGAGCTGCCGTTCGCCGGCGGTTTGATCGGTTACCTGAGTTACGACTTCGGCCGGCATTTGGAGCAAATGCCGCACCTGGCGGTGGACGATCTGCATCTGCCGGACGCGCGTTTCGGCCTGTACGCCTGGGCGCTGGTCAGTGATCACCAGGCGCAGACCAGCCAACTGGTGTTCCACCCCACGCTGGCCGACAGCGAGCGACAGCGCCTGATTGCGCTGTTCAACTCATTACCCAAGGCTGCTGCGGCCACCTTTGCCTTGCAGGGGCCGATGACACCGGACATCAGCGCCGAGGACTATCGCCAGGCCATCGTGCGTATCCATGACTATATCCAGGCCGGTGACTGCTACCAGGTCAACTTCGCCCAGCGCTTTCGCGCGCCGTGCAGCGGCGATCCCTGGGCGGCTTACTGCGCGCTGCGCGAAGCCTGCCCGACGCCGTTTTCCGGGTTCCAGAGCCTGCCCGACCACGGCGCGGTGCTGAGCCTGTCGCCGGAGCGTTTCGTACACATCAGCGCGCGCCGGGTCGAAACCCGCCCGATCAAAGGCACCCGCCCACGCGGCCTGACACCCGAAGAAGATGCCGCCCACGCCGCCGAACTGCTGAGCAGCCCCAAGGACCGCGCGGAAAACCTGATGATCGTCGACCTGCTGCGCAACGACCTGGGCCGTACCTGCCGCACCGGCTCGGTCAGCGTGCCGGAGTTGTTCAGCCTGGAAAGCTACCCCAACGTGCATCACTTGGTCAGCAGCGTCATCGGCACCCTCGCCGACGACAAGGACGCCCTGGACCTGATCGCCGGCAGCTTCCCCGGCGGCTCCATCACCGGCGCACCGAAAATCCGCGCGATGCAAATCATCGACGAACTGGAACCGACCCGGCGCGGCCTGTACTGCGGCTCGCTGATGTACCTGGACGTACGCGGCGAGATGGACAGCTCGATTGCCATCCGCAGCCTGTTGGTCAAGGACGGGCAAGTGTGCTGCTGGGGCGGCGGCGGGATCGTCGCGGACTCGCAGTGGGAAGCGGAGTATCAGGAATCGTTGACCAAGGTGCGGGTGTTGTTGCGGACGTTGGAAGGGTTGTAGGTGCTGGAAAGTTCATCGGGGCAAGCCCCCTCTCTCCTGGACCTGCTGCATTCAGGTGGGAGGGGGCTTGCCCCCGATTGGGCCTTCAGCCGCGCTGCAAAGCTTTAAAGACTCAACGACCGATTCGACGCCTTGATAAATTCCTGCTTCAACGCCTCGAACGTATGCACCGCCGGAAACTGCGGGAATTCGCGGATCACATTGTCCGGGGCATGGAACAAGATCCCCTGGTCAGCCTCGCCCAGCATGCTGGTGTCGTTGTAGGAATCGCCGGCGGCGATCACGCGGTAGTACAGGCTCTTGAAGGCCAGGACCGACTGACGCTTGGGGTCTTTCTGGCGCAGTTGGTAACTCACCACGCGGTCTGTCTCGTCGGTGATGAGGCGGTGGCACAGCAACGTCGGGAAGCCCAGCTGGCGCATCAGCGGTTGGGAGAATTCGTAGAAGGTGTCGGACAGAATCACCACCTGGAAGCGCTCGCGCAGCCAGTTGACGAACTCGACGGCGCCGTCCAGCGGCTTGAGGGTGGCGATCACGGCCTGGATGTCGGCAAGCTTCAGGCCGTGTTCGTCAAGGATGCGCAGGCGCTGTTTCATCAGCACGTCGTAGTCGGGAATGTCCCGCGTGGTGGCCCGCAAGGCTTCGATACCGGTTTTTTCGGCGAAGGCGATCCAGATTTCCGGCACCAGCACCCCTTCCAGGTCAAGACAGGCAATTTCCACAAGACACTCCATTTGGATGTTATTGGTTGAGCGAGCAAAAGGCCTGCCGAACTCTAGCGATTCAAGCCCGAAGCCGCAACGCAGGGCGGATTTTGATACCATCGCCCACCTATAGAGCGCTCAGCGCCACTGACCTGCAGGAACCGTGCTGATGAACCAAGCCTTCGATGTCGCTGAACTCGCCGCGACCTATGCCAACAAATCCGCCCAGGACATCCTCAAACTGGCATTCAGCCAGTTCGGCGACGACCTGTGGATCTCTTTCAGCGGCGCCGAGGATGTGGTGCTGGTGGACATGGCCTGGAAGCTGAACAAGAACGTCAAAGTGTTCAGCCTCGATACCGGCCGCCTGCACCCGGAGACCTACCGGTTTATCGAGCAGGTACGTGAGTTCTACAAGATCGACATCGAACTGATCTCGCCGGATCAGAGCAAGCTGGAACCCTTCGTCAAGGAAAAGGGCCTGTTCAGTTTTTATAAGGACGGCCACGGCGAATGCTGCGGCATCCGCAAGATCGAACCGCTGCGGCGCAAGCTCGCCGGTGTCAGCGCTTGGGCCACCGGCCAGCGTCGCGACCAGAGCCCCGGCACACGCAGCCAGGTAGCGGTGATGGAGATCGACACAGCGTTCTCCACGCCAGAGCGCACCTTGTACAAGTTCAACCCGCTGGCGCAGATGAGCAGCGAAGAAATCTGGGGCTACATCCGCATGCTGGAGCTGCCGTACAACAGCTTGCACGAGCGAGGTTTTATCAGCATCGGCTGCGAGCCGTGCACCCGCCCGGTGCTACCGAACCAGCACGAACGCGAAGGGCGTTGGTGGTGGGAAGAAGCCACGCAAAAAGAATGCGGGCTGCACGCCGGGAATATCATCAGCAAAGCCTAAGGGCTGACGCAGTTAAATAGGTGGGAGGGGGCTTGCCCCCGATAACGGTGGATCAGCCAACTGAGTGGTGACTGACACTGGGCTATCGGGGGCAAGCCCCCTCCCACATTTGTTTTGAGTTTTACTTCTAGATGTACACACACCTGTAACCATAGGTGCCATTTATGTGTGCAATCCTCATAAATTCGCACCATAACGTAACACCTCCTCCGCATCATCCTGCGTACTGGCGAATAGCCCCTCTTCAACAGAAAAATAAATAGCTGTTCAAACGGTCAATTTATATTGCTTTGAATTCAGCCAGTTATTTACCCCACCTCTAAAAACGAAATTACCTACAGTTTTGATATGCCAAAAACTGGCACGCATGTGGCTTAAGCTGAAAAGTGCTTTGTATACAATAAATACAAAACCTACATACACTTTGCCATCCGCGGCGTTGCTGCAGATGCCTTGGAGCCTGCCGGAATGCGTACAAGCCTCTCGAATAACATCGCACTGGATCTGCCCTCCTCCGCCCTGAATAACCAGGCCCCAGATCCTGGCCCGCTCGTACTAAGCCCACGCCTGCACAACAAGGACCTGGCGCCGACCAAGGCGCAAGGTCGCCGTTGGGGGCGCTACAGCATCTTTGCGCTGTGGACCAATGACGTGCATAACATCGCCAACTATTCATTCGCGATCGGCCTATACGCCTTGGGCCTGGGCGGTTGGCAGATTCTGCTGTCCCTGGGGATCGGCGCGGCGCTGGTGTACTTCTTTATGAACCTGTCGGGGTATATGGGGCAAAAAACCGGCGTGCCGTTTCCGGTGATCAGCCGCATCAGCTTCGGCATCCACGGGGCGCAGATTCCAGCGCTGATCCGTGCGGTGATCGCGATTGCCTGGTTCGGTATCCAGACCTACCTGGCCTCGGTGGTTTTCCGCGTATTGCTTACGGCGATTCACCCAGGCTTTGCCGACTACGACCACAACTCGATCCTCGGCCTGTCGACCCTGGGCTGGGTGTGTTTCGTGGCGATCTGGTTCGTGCAGCTGGTGATCCTGGCCTACGGCATGGAAATGGTGCGGCGCTATGAAGGGTTCGCAGGCCCCGTGATCTTGCTGACCATGGCCGCGCTGGCCGGTTGGATGTACTTCCAAGTGGACGGCCATATTGCCTGGTCGGTGCGGGAGCCGCTGAGCGGCGGTGAGATGTGGCGCAATATCTTTGCCGGCGGCGCGCTGTGGCTGGCGATCTACGGCACGCTGATCCTCAACTTCTGCGACTTCGCCCGTTCCTCGCCGTGCCGCAAAACCATCGTGGTCGGCAACTTCTGGGGCCTGCCGGTAAATATCCTAGTGTTCGCCGCCATCACCGTGCTGCTGTGCGGCGGGCAGTTTCAACTCAATGGGCGCGTGATCGAGAGCCCCACCGAGATCATCGCAGCGATCCCCAACACCGTGTTCCTGGTGCTCGGTTGCCTGGCGTTCCTGATCGTGACCGTGGCGGTGAATATCATGGCCAACTTTGTGGCGCCGGCCTTTGTGCTGAGCAACCTGGCGCCCAAGTACCTGAACTTCCGCCGCGCCGGGCTGATCAGCGCCACCGTGGCGGTGCTGATCCTGCCGTGGAACCTCTACAACAGCCCGCTGGTGATCGTGTACTTCCTCTCGGGCCTGGGCGCACTGCTGGGGCCGTTGTACGGCGTGATCATGGTCGATTACTGGCTGATCCGAAAAAGCCAGGTGAACGTACCGCAGCTCTACAGCGAAGACCCGCAAGGCGCTTATTACTACAGCCGCGGGGTCAATTTGCGTGCGGTGGCGGCGTTTATTCCGGCGGCGGTGATCGCCATTCTGCTGGCCCTGCTGCCAGGGTTCGCCAGCGTCTCGCCCTTTTCCTGGTTGTTTGGCGCCGGTATTGCAGGGCTGCTGTACCGGCTGATCGCCAAGCGCCAGCCTTTCTATGCCGATGTCAGCGGCGAAAGCATTGCAGTCGATAACGTCAGTCATTAATCAAGGACACCCCATGCGCATCCTCGTGGTCAACGTCAACACCACCGCTTCCATCACCGACACCATTGCCGAGCAGGCGCGGGCCGTGGCCGCACCGGGCACTGAGATTGTCGGGCTCACCCCGTATTTCGGCGCCGAATCGGTGGAAGGCAATTTCGAAAGCTACCTGGCCGCCATCGCCGTGATGGACCGCGTGATGGCATACGACCAGCCGTTCGATGCGGTCATCCAGGCCGGCTACGGCGAACATGGGCGCGAAGGCCTGCAGGAGTTGCTCGACGTGCCGGTGGTGGATATCACCGAAGCGGCCGCCAGCACCGCAATGTTCCTTGGCCATGCCTACTCGGTGGTCACCACTCTGGATCGCACCGTGCCGTTGATCGAAGACCGCCTGAAGCTCGCCGGCCTCTATGCGCGCTGCGCCTCGGTACGCGCCAGTGGCATGGCCGTGCTGGAACTGGAAGAAAACCCGTTGGCCGCTATGGAAGCCATCGTGCGCCAGGCCGAACTGGCCATCCACGAGGACAAGGCCGAAGTGATCTGCCTCGGTTGCGGCGGCATGGCCGGGCTGGATGAGCAGATTCGCCAGCGTACCGGCGTGCCGGTGGTGGACGGCGTAACGGCGGCCGTGACCATTGCCGAATCGCTGGTACGCCTTGGGTTGTCGACCTCGAAGATCAGGACCTATGCCACGCCAAGGCCGAAGAAAGTGATCGGTTGGCCGGGGATGTCCGGGCGCTAGGGCCGCGCTTCGATTAAACCGCGCTAAAGCGCTGCCCCAGGCGCTGCTCGGCAAACTGCTCGATGATGAAATCCACAAATGCCCGGGTCTTGCCGGGCAGCAGCTTGTGCTCGGCGTAGTAGATGGAAATATTGCCGTCGTCCACATACCACTCAGGCAGCACCCGTACCACCGCGCCACTGTCCAGAAACGGCACGGCCATGGGCATGCTCACCAGCGCAATGCCCAGGCCCTGGGCGCTGGCGCAGCAGGCGGCTTCGGAGTCGCTCAAGGTCATGCGCGGTTTGAGCGTCAAGGGGCGTTGCTCGCGGTCGGGACCGGTCAATTGCCAGGTGCGCACGCGGCCGGTTTGCGGCGAGCGGATCAGGATACCCAAGCAACGCCCCAGGTCTTCGGGCCCCTGCACCGGCGGGCGTTTGGCCAGGTAATCCGGCGACGCCACCAACACCCGATGAGCCGGCGCCAGTTTGCGCGCCACCACGCCCTGGGGCAGTTCGAAGCCACCACCGATGGCCGCATCGAAGCCTTGGCCGATCAGGTCCACCTGGCGATTATCGAAGTGCCAGTCCGGGCTGATATCCGGGTAGCGCTCAGTGAATTGCCCCAGCAGCGGCATCACATAACGATTACCGAACACCGTGCCCATGCTCACCTTGAGTGTGCCAGCCGGCCGCCCCTCGGCGCTGGCCAGGTTGGCCACGGCGTTCTGGATGGTGATAAGGCTTGCGCTGACTTCATCGAGGAACAGCTTGCCGGCTTCGGTGAGGGTCAGGCGCCGCGTGCTGCGCTGAAACAGGCGCACGCCGAGGCGCGCTTCAAGCTTGGCCACGCTTTTGCCCACCGCCGCCGGGGTCAGGCTCAAGTGCCGCGCAGCCTCGGCAAAGCTGCCGCCTTCGGCGCTGCGCACAAAGCATTCGATACTGCCAAAGCTTTCCATACCGCCTCACCCTAAACTTTTGGTTTACACAGACTATAGCAATCACGGTCTACCGGCCTGGGTGAGGCAGGTCGATACTCGGCTGCAACAACAGGGCATACCGCCTTGAACAGACAGGAGATCGACATGACTGCACACAACCTGACCGGCAAAGTCGCCTTGATTCAAGGCGGTTCCCGCGGCATCGGCGCCGCCATCGTCCAGCGTCTGGCCGCCCAAGGGGCCGCCGTCGCCTTTACATACGTCAGCTCGGCGACCAAGGCTGAGGCGTTGCAAAACAGCGTGATCAGCGCAGGCGGCCAAGCCTTGGCCATCCACGCCGACAGCGCCGACGCCACCGCGATCCGCAACGCCGTCAGCGCCACCGTCAAGGCGTTCGGTCGCCTGGATATCCTGGTGAACAACGCCGGCGTGCTGGCCATTGCGCCGCTGGAAGACTTCAAGCTGGAGGACTTCGACCAGACCCTGGCGATCAACGTGCGCAGCGTATTTATTGCCACTCAAGAAGCCGCCAAGCACATGAGCGAAGGCGGCCGTGTGATCAATATCGGCAGCACCAACGCCGAGCGCATGCCCTTCGGCGGCGGCGGACCGTATGCCATGAGCAAGGCCGCGCTGGTGGGGTTGACCAAAGGTTTGGCACGGGACCTGGGGCCGCGCGGTATCACCATCAACAACGTGCAACCCGGCCCGGTGGACACCGACATGAACCCAGCCGACAGCGATTTTGCCAAGAGCTTGATCGGCTTGATGGCCATTGGGCGGTACGGGCAGGTGGAGGAGATTGCCAGTTTTGTGGCGTATCTGGCGGGGCCAGAGGCCGGATATATCACCGGTGCCAGCCTGACTATCGACGGTGGTTTCAGCGCCTGAGCCAACAGAGAAGGGGCAAGCCCCCTTCCCTGTTTTGGCCGTGCGTGATCAGGACATCGGCGGTAAGCCATACGCCGCCAGATCAAAGGCCGCGAGTTTGCGGATGATCTGGTCGGCGTGGTGGTACTTGCTGTCGGCCATGGCTTCATCGGGCACAGCGATGGCGGTCATTTGCGCAGCCTTTGCCGCGGTCACGCCGAACGGCGAATCTTCGAACACCAGGCAATCCTTGGGTTCGACCCCCAGACGGCGTGCGGCGGTGAGGAAGATGTCCGGCGCGGGCTTAGCGGCACCGACTTCCGGGTCATCGGCGGTAACGATGGTGTCGAACAACGCAAACCACTCGCGGTGCAAGGTGGTCTTGTGACCGAACGAATTGCGCGAGGAACTGGTGCCCACGGCAATCGGGATGTTGTGCGCCTTCAAATGCCGAACCAGCGCTTCGGCGCCGGGCATGCCCAATGCCTTGGGAAAACGCTCGCTCATCAACGGTTCGCGGATGCGCAGAAATTCGGCCGGGGTGATCGGCAATTCCAGCGCCTTGACCACATACTCGGCCAGGTCCTGGGCACCCCGCCCGATAATGTGCTGCTTGATCCCCCAGTCATAAGAACGGCCGTAGCGCTCGGCAATGATCTGCGTGACTTCGGTGTAGATGCCTTCGGTGTCCAGCAACAATCCGTCCATATCGAAAATCACAGCCTTGATCGGGACAGCGGTACGCGGTGCATTCATCACAACGGATCCTTGGGGGAAGGACTAAAAGGTTTCAGCACAATAGCGGTCACATTGACCTGCGGGCAACCCTTTGGGCGAGGTTGATCCTGCGTCGCGGACAGGATCGCGACAGCTTGGCTGGTGAAGAATCAGTATCCCTCACGCCGTTCACAGAGGCCGCCATGTCCGAAGCCTTCGAAGTCCCCAGCCCCCACGAAAAACATATCGAACACACCACCGAACATGCCCACGCCCGAGGGGATAGTTTCGCCAGTCGCATCGCCGTGATGACCGCGTTGATGGCCACCCTCGGCGCCATGCTCAGCTACCAGGCCGGTTCCACCGAGAGTGAAGCGGCGATGGACAAGAACAACGCCGCGATCATCAAGACCGAAGCCGCCAACCAGTGGAATTACTACCAGGCCAAGTCCAGCCGACAAAACCTGGCGGAGCTGGCCACCCATATCCCCGGCGTGGATGCTGCGCATTATCGGGAAGAGATCGGACGCTACAAAAGCCAGAAGGAGGCCGTGCGCCAACAGGCAGAAAAACTTGAAGCCACCTCACGGGAGTGGGATGAAAAATCCGAACAGGCGCTGCATCGGCACCACCGCTGGGCCCAGGCGATGACTGCGATTCAGATCGCGATTTCGTTGGCGGCAATTACCTTGTTGACGAGGAAGGAGTGGTTGAAGCGGCTTTCGTATACGGCCGCAGGCGTGGCCATGGTGCTGGGCGGGCTGGCGTGGCTGCATGTTTAGCCGCGCGGCGTGAACGAGCCTAATCGTTCAGATTCGTTTCAATTCGTCTATGCAGCGATTACAGTACGCGCCCCCAGGAATTGAATCTTGGGCTTTAGACCATGGAGTTACACAGTGAAGTACGTCAGCAAAGTAGTTGCAGCCGCAGTACTCGGTTTCGCCCTGGCCGGCTGCACCGGCACCGCCATCAAATCCCCACAGTACGACAGCAACCAATACACCGTGCTGGGTCACAGTGAAGCCAGCGCCACCGGCATCATGCTGTTCGGCGTGATCCCGATCGGTCAGAACAGCCGTTTCGTCCGCGCACAAGAAGCGGCCATCAAGGCAAAAGGCGGCGACGCTCTGATCAACACCCAAGTGCAGGAAAAATGGTTCTGGGCCTGGGTGCTCAGCGGTTACACCACCAAGATCTCCGGTGATGTGGTCAAGCTGAAAACCGCGCAGTAAATCCCTCGGGCGTTCCCCTGCGCCCGCGACGTATCATGGGCTGACCCTCCGAGGATGGCCCATGAACCTCAGCATCGTTTATGCCCTCTGCGCCGCCGCCCTGTTCGGCGCCAGCACCCCGCTCGCAAAACACTTCGGCCTGGGCCTCTCGCCCATTCTGCTGGCCGGCCTGCTATACCTCGGCAGTGGCCTCGGCCTCGGCGTGGTGCGCCTGATCCGCGATCGCGGCTGGCAGCACAGCGGGCTGACACCCCATGAATGGCCCTGGTTGCTCGGCGCCATTCTCTTCGGCGGCATCCTCGGCCCCGTCGCCCTTATGTACGGCCTGACCCGCACCGCCGGCGCAACGGCCTCGTTGATGCTCAACCTGGAATCGGTGCTCACCGCCGTGATCGCCTGGCTGGTGTTCCGAGAAAACGCCGACCGCCGTATCGTCCTGGGGATGATCGCGATTGTGCTGGGCGGTGTGGTGTTGTCCTGGTCGGACGGCGCCGGCGCCAGTCGCGACTGGACCGGGCCGCTGGCAGTTGCGCTGGCCTGCCTGTGCTGGGGCATCGATAACAACCTGACGCGCAAGGTTTCCGCTTCGGACGCAGTATTTATCGCCGGCATCAAAGGTTTGATCGCCGGGCTGGTGAATACCGGCCTGGCCGTTTACCTCGGCGCGCAATGGCCGGCCACCGTTCAAATGATGCCAATCCTGCTGGTGGGCTTCCTCGGCTACGGCATCAGCCTCGTCCTGTTTGTACTGGCCCTGCGCGGCCTGGGTAGCGCACGCACCGGGGCGTATTTCTCCACCGCCCCTTTTCTCGGCGCCGCCCTGGCGGTACTGGCGATGGGCGAGTCGGTGTCGATCGCGTTCTGGGTGGCCTCGGCGTTAATGGCGGTAGGCGTGTGGCTGCACCTGACCGAACGCCACGCCCATGAACATCAGCACGAAGCCACGCAACACGGGCACCGGCATGTGCATGACGAACATCATCAGCATGAACATGCGTTTGATTGGGACCCCAATCAGCCACACAGCCATGTGCACGTGCACAGCCCGATCAAGCATAGCCACGCGCATTTTCCGGATGTGCATCATCGCCACAGGCATTGAGGGCCCAATGGCGTGACGGCTGGTCGCAGTTCAGTCCGGCACCTGCTCAACCACCACGCGATTGCGGCCGCTTTGCTTGGCTTGGTATAGCAGTTGATCAGCTCTCTCAAGGACGGCCGATATCGACTCGACCTCAGGACGCCACAGCGCCACCCCCATTGAGACGGTGATACGCCCGACCGTCTCGATGCTGGCCGCCTCGATTGAGGCGCGCAGCCGCTCAGCGACATCGGCCGCTATTTGCAGCGAACTGCCCGGCAATAACAAGACGAATTCCTCTCCCCCCACCCTGCAAGGCATGTCGTTGGCGCGTGAGTTCTGCTGCATGAGTTCGGCAATGGCGCGCAGCGTTTCATCCCCCACACCGTGGCCGAACGTATCGTTGACGTGCTTGAAATGATCGATGTCGACCGAAACCACGGCAAACGCTTTGCCTGTCTCCTGCCACAACGCCAGAACGTCCTGCATGGCCCGGCGGTTGGCCAGCCCCGTCAGCGCATCCGTATGGGCCTGATGATTGAGCTTGCCGATCTTTTCCTGCAACAGGGTCGCGCCCAGCAACAGCGCTCGGCGGATCTGCCAACTTTCGAAATAACGCGCAGGCACTGCGCTGATGCGCGCGTAGCTGTCAGGCATGTCCAGCCGTTTGGCACAGTCGGCCAGCCGCGATAATGGGGCCGAGATCCTTGCGCCCAACCACCAGATCAGAACGATCCCGAACAGCGCCAACGGGGCTATACCTTGAGCGACTTTGGTCATCGTCCGGCGCAGAACTGCCTGGATATTCTCCAAGGGCTGCTGCGAGATCACCCCCCAACCGCTGCTGGGCACCCGAGCGAAACCGGCGAGCATTTGCACATCGTGCTCATCCTTAGCCTGTAAGGTGCCTGAGGCCTCGCGGAGCGATGCGCTGGCGATCAGGTCCGTGCCCCTGACACTGCCTATCTGCGCAGGATCGCTGTGATAGAGCACCTGGCGCGCAGCGTCGACCAAGTAGAAATGCGCGCCATCCTTGCGCACATTCGTGTCCATGAGGGCTTGAAGGGTGTTGCTCTGCTCCAACCGGATAGTGCCGCCGATCAAGCCCAGATACTCTCCGCCCGTACCGAATATGGGTTGAGAGATAAACACCACCAAATTGCCGGAGATCGACCTGAAGGCGTTGCTGATTTTCGGCGTGCGCAGCGTCAAAGGTTCTTTGTGCTGCAACGTGCGGCCATTGAGTTGAAGGTTTTCAGGCGCGGAAGCAATGATGGTACCGTCCGCGCTGGCGACCAGTACGGAGTTGAAACTGGCGTCCTGCTCAAATAAGCGCTTGGCCTCACGGGTCAAAGCACTTTTGTCGCCAAACGCTTTGCCAATACCCGCTGCACCATATTTCAATTTATCGAGATCGGCGTCCAATACCTGCTCGACACTGCGGGCGATACGGGCGGCGTAGTTTTTATTGACGTCCAGCGCCCCTTCAATGAGTTCCTGCTTCTGGATCTTGAACATGACCCAGAAACTGTTGACCAGGGTCGCAACAGCAGAAAGCAGTACAAAAATAAGAATCAAACTACGAAGGTTGAGCGTGGGCTTCGGTCGAGTGGTCATCTACACAATCCGGGCAAGGCGAAGGTTGTACAACGAACAAGATAACGTTTAAGTCGCCCTTTACGGGGAATTGTCAGTGAATGTCGGTAAAATGCGGGCATCTCGAGTCAAGCTTGGCATTCATCCGACGGTTAGAAAATGGAATTCAGGTTTGCTTCGACATAACAAGGCTGCGCCAACATGAAGATGCTCGTCATCGTTTCGCTGGGGATACTATCGCTGACCCAAACCCCGATCGCCCTTGCGGACACTGCGAATGGCAAAAACCTCTTTTTACAACGATGCGCCATATGCCACGGACCCGACCTCAAAGCAACAGGACCTTTGGCGACAAGAAGCACCCCACCTACGCCTGATCTCACCGCACCGGTTTTCAAGAAACGTTTAAATGACTACCCAGGCGTTATTGTGTCGTCGGTTATCCTTCGCCCAAACGGCAACTTGATTCCCCGGACCTTGCAGGAAAACGGTGTAAAGCTGCCAGCGCACGCTTGGAGCGTTCAGGACCTGCGGGATTTGAATGATTATATGCGCGGGATGATTGTAAAAAGTCGGTGACGCAGACGGGGCTGGGCACAGCGCACGGTGTCCAACCCTGTATTTAAGAACGCCAGAAACCACAAACCCCCGGCTCTTGTTAAGAAACCGGGGGTTTGTGTTTGTAGAATGTGGCGGTGAAGGAGAGATTCGATTTGAACGGGTGCTCGGGTCAACGAGGCCCGTATTACGGGGCTTTCAGCGTGCATAGTAGTACAAATGAGTAGTACAATCCGTTGTATCACTTCCCGCTCTATGGCGCTTCAATGGCAGACAATCTAATCCAGAAGAAAGGCGAATCCACTTGGTACGTCAGGCTGGCTGTTCCTGTCGATGTACAGAAAGCCATTGGCTGCAAGGTGCTGATTCAGTCGTTGAAGACTGGGCTGCGTAAAGAAGCAATGGACGCACGTCTTCCGATCCTTACCAAGTGGAAAGCTCAGTTTCAGGCAGCACGGGATAAGCGCACCAACCGTGGTGATGCTTGGAAAGAGCGAATCGCTCAAGACGCTCAAGACTTCAACCAGATCACCCGCCAACTCAAAATTGACACCGCACTTGGCGAAGCCAAACCCACGCATCTCGATATCGATCCGGCTCACTTAGAAGAGTTGCGGCAGTTCGTGTTCAGTGACACGGAAGACGGGAGACGGCGACGAGCTGAAGCAGACGCTGTGTATGCTAAGCACGGCTTGGAGGGCGAGATTGCGATTCATGATCTTGTACATAAAATGCTGCTCGAAACGTGGGGCGGTTTGACTGCACATGCCAATGACTTTTCGTCGTCAGAGGCGGAAGAGATGCAAGTCATTTTGGCTGACCCCACCTCCCACAAGGTCAGATCGCCAATCACTACAGCACGCCTGAAGGCGTTCAGAGAGTTCAGGGAGAGTCGGGGCGGCGCTCCGAAACACATTGATCAGCAGGTTGGGAAGATGGAGCGTCTGTCGGAGTTTCTGAAGAAAGACGGCCTGCCTCTAACCTTTGACACCGTAGACGTTTGGCTGAAATCCCTAGACAGAGCACCCGCGACACTGAGCCAGTATCTAATGGCTGGCACAGCGTTCTGGAAATGGGCGATGAAGTATGACGCCGGGTGGCGTGACCAGTTTAAGGACAAGGTGAATCCGTTCGTTGGTCACGATCTGCCCCAGGGTGGGGGCGCGGAAACAGCAGGCAAGGACAGGGAAATCTATACGAAGGCTGACACTCTCAAGCTGCAACGTGCCGCGCTGGATAACGATGACCAACCGCTTGCAGACCTCATCGCTTTGGGCTGGTACACGGGGGCCAGGATCGAAGAGCTTTGCCGACTGACTAAGGACAGCGTGATAACCATTGATGGTATCCAGTGCTTTGATTTCCCAAGGAGCAAGAGCAAGGCGAGCAAACGTGTGGTGCCGATTCATCCGGGCTTGCTTGCTACTGTGGATCGACTCCGCAAGGACAGTACAGACACCTTCCTCATCCCCGCAGAGTCAGCCGATAAGTATGGCAAGCGGTCACACGCAATCTCCAAAGCGTTTGGCAGGCTACGCACAGCAGCGGGCTTCAGTAAGCTGCACGTCTTCCACAGCTTCCGTCATACCGTGGTTACCGAACTGATCAGGGCTGACGTACCTGACGCCTTGGCGAAAGAGTTGGTTGGGCACGAAACGGGGTCTGTGACGCACGATGTGTATTCGAAGGGTGCGAGCACTGCACAGAAGCTGGCGGCAGTCTCTAAGCTGCCCGCCCTGTCTCCGAGGGGCGTTTAGCCACTACTGGCTACTGAATGCTATCGTACTATTAGAGCCGCCTTCATGGGACCTTGTTGCGAGAAGCTTCCCGGCTTCATCCCTAAGAACGAACTCTCTATCGCTGAAAGACGTCTGATTACCCGTCGAAGGAATTCTACATGACCGCCGAGCTTCACATCGCTGACCAGATGTCACTCAAAGCTGTAGAAGAATCTGCAAAACTTGATCAGTTTCTGCTGGGTGCGACAGTAGCTATATGTGCATACCTTGCACAGAGTAATATCTACACTCCCCTTGGGATGAATCGCAGTACAGCTATGATTGGGTGCATGTTGATTTTTGCTACTAGCGCGGCACTCGGGTTTATGCGTATGAACATTGTCGTGAAGGTGTATCACCAGAACGCCGAGCTTGTTTCCCCAAAAAATGCTGGGAAGGAGAGCAAATATCAGGACGAGTGTCAGCGGCTATTGTGTTGGGGCAAATGGTACGGTCACACACGAAATGCTCTTCTGTTCGCAGGGCTCGCAGCCTTCATCGCCGTTAAGGTTGGAGCGTCCTACTACTGCCTAGGCTGCATGCCTCGCCTTCCAGTCTGACAGACTACAAAAACTTGATTGCCTTGAGATCAAATTGCCACTATTTTGAAGGCTCATTTTATTCCCAAGGACGACTCTATGAAATCAAGGAACCTGTACACAATCCACGATGTGATCATTAGAAACTACACGGTCACAGCAATGCCCTCAGGCAAATTTCTGCACCAGTTCAATCCGCTGACCACTGATACCTTGTACCAATTCGAAACCAACAGCAGCAATGCGGAGCTGGTGAACGGAGACCGTTACAACATCGGCTTCATTGCAGACGCAGCAGGACGGAATATTATCGAGCCGTCAGCCCTGGGAAAGGCTGACACCGCTAACAAACTACTGAGCTATTCGGCGGCAAAACACTTCTCGATAGACAAGCTGGCTGAAAATAAAGGCAAGAATGACGCACGAGTGAAGCACCGTGCAAAAGACGGCTACTACTGGGGTCGTAAGTATGCATGGCGCCGTTTCGGATTGGTGATCGCAAAGAGCGCGTTCTACCAATACCTTGAAGAGATTGCCCACCCATTCGTCCCGTGCAAGACCATCAATGATGATGTGGGAATACACTCAAATGAGGAATCGATAGCTTTTAAGGAAGAAGGTCTGGAAGAGGCTATGGACCGCCTCATTGAAACCGCTGAGCGGGTTGGGCGGTACTTTAAATCGCCGCTCTACAGCAAGAAGTTTCAGGTTCGCCCAGTCAACGCTATTTCCGACAAGAAATAATTTCTTGCCCCCCTCCTCCGAAAATAAAAGAGGGTGAGGACTCCTTTGCTTTGGAGTCCCGCCCGCAAGGCGAATCACTAGGGTTACAAGAAACAGCCTTATACCCCGCCCCCTCACGCAGCCTGTCGATTGCAGCAGTGATTCCTTTGGCGTTCATATCAAGTTGCTCCAACTCGGTGACAACATTCTGGTGTGTGTCAGCCGCCCCGTGCCGCGATCCATAAGGCCAGTTCTTCAAGACCAGCAGCGATTGCATGCTGATTGAGCAAGAGCAGTTCCAGGGCATCGGCCATTGTTTCTTGGCTTGTGGTCATGATCTTCATCCTTGGCTGTGAGGGACATTGTAGTTCCCAAGGGTGATTTCTGTGCAATCTCCAAATTCCCGCCGTGGAAAACGGCCTCATGCTTCATGGGTTTGGGTTCTTGGCTAGGAAAATAATGAGAGCGGTGTTTAGGAAAGTGGAGTTTTCGCTAGAGCTTCTCAGTGCGAACACAGGCACCCTGTTTTGAAAGCTGAACGATTCTAAAATAAGTGACACCATCGTCAGCGAAGTCTAGCTGCACTCATGCCTATTCTGGCTGCTGTGGGCGTGTGTGGAAGGTGTTTGGCAGGGATGGTGCAGGTGAGAACGCGTCAGCTTAAAATGGCTACGAGCCCCGTAAACCGTGGCTTAGGGGCGAATCCATTCCGGTAGAATGGCTACTACTGGCCCGTTATGCGGCATTCTTCTTTGCACGTTGCACAGTGGACGGGTTGATATCCAGTTCAGCAGCGACAGCACGTACAGACTTGCCAGAAGCCAGCAGGGCCAGGATCGCAGCATCATCAACTGACTTCACTCGACCTTTGTAGACACCCTTCTGTTTAGCCTTGGCGATACCTTCCCTTTGACGCTCCTTCATCACTTCACGTTCGAACTGGGCGAAGCTGCCCATCATGTTCAGCATCAGTTTCTGCATGGGCGAGTCGTCGCCGGTGAATGTCAGACTCTCTTTGTGAAACTTGACGTGTGCACCCTTGGCGTTGATGTCAGCAACGATCTTGAGCAGGTCGGACATGGAGCGAGCCAGACGGTCAATCGAATGCACGTGAACAACATCACCAGCACGTGCCCAATCGATCATGGCGAGCAGTTGAGGACGATCAGTAGTCGCACCAGACAGCTTGTCAGTGAATGTTTTGTCGAACGTCATTCCATCAAGTTGACGGTCAGTGTTCTGGTCAACTGTCGAAACTCGAATGTAGGCGATGTTGGTCATGTCAGGCATCCCGTGTGCTTATGACTCTAGATGTGTGCATCTTATCTGTATGCACTACCAGAATCAACCCTAATGCACACGATTCTGCTAGTTCTGGCGTATGCACGGAGCGTGTGCCCTAGACCCTGCCCTATTGCACACGCTGACCGCTGAAAAAGAGTCCAAGCACCTGCGCCCCAAGAGAGTCAGTGACACATCGTCAATGGTAATGAAGTTCAGACGCTCGGAAGCCGCACCCGTGATGTTCCGCCCCTCCAAAGTGCGAAATTTTGCCGCCGCCGCGAGAGAGAAAGCGCAAAGTCAAGTAGAACCAGCTATGTGCTACGCACGACAACTTGGTGCTTCTGCAATACAAGATTGTTCACACTTGGCTGTAAGCCTTAGCCCGCTTGGGGTGTGGGCAGACTTGAAGGTGGGGAGTTACTTGGACCGAGGTCCGGGAGGGAGAAACTGAAAGCTGATCGTTTTGAGGGTGCATATAATCAAAACGTAGTTTTACTGGTGTATTCTTGATGTTTTATTTATATAAACATACATCACGAGAGAAAATTAATCTGTCGTAACCGACAGGGGGTGCTATCCAGAACGGACGTTCTGAGAGGGTTAACACTTGTCCTAACGGACAGAAGCAAGATCAAGAGCAGAAGCTTGGTTTCGTAGTGACGTTGGTATGTATGGGCGGGGTGTCAGGAAGAGCAGCGGTGGTGCGAGGATCGATGCTCCGCAGGTGCAATTCCAGTTGGAGCATACACCGCGTGAGGACACGCAGTGTCCATTAATTCACTCTTCCTGTCAAGCACTTTCGATAGCGTAAGGCTATCGATGATGTTCTTATCGCGCTCTTGCACGGAGGATGTTCTATCACGCTCCGGGCAAACAACTTGCAGAGTGGAAAACGCTGGAGGCCACGTAAACCGTGGCTATCAGAGGGGTAGCACTTCAATCTTCATTTCAAGATAAGAGCAGTGACAGGGTGTGTTTCCGATCGTTAGAACGGGACGAATCCATAGCCAGCAGCTTCGTTAGCCTCACACATACGCAGAAGCTCGATGTTCGCACGCATGTTCGCCTCACGCTGAGCTAAGGCTTGCAGGGCGAGTTCCTGCATTCTCGCTTTGATGACGGTTGTTCGGGCCAGTGCAGCACGGGTCGGCAAACGCAGGTCGAATTTCAGTTCGTCGATAACATCGTCATATTCGAAGTGACCGTGTAGCAGCTTGCTCAACGTGATCTGTGAATCTGGAGACAGCGAGTCATGGTGAAAGCCATCCTTCGTGTATTCACGGCAGATGTCTGCGTAGTCTTCAAGCTCTGGTCTGAATCCAGAGTGACGAATCAACTCTTGGATCAGCATTGCAGATGGCGACAGTCTTTCACCACGCATTAGGGGTTTGAACTGGGCCTTGCACTGGATAGTTTCGATTGCTGCAACCAGTTGTGGCGTTGTGGCTTTCTTGTCAGCCAGCAGGGCCAGGAATGGCGAGTGAGATTCGTCAGCAGGGTTTACCAGACTGGAGAGTGTTTTTAAGGCTGCTGCGCGTTGAGATGGGTTCAACTTCACCTTCTTGCAGAACGCAATGACGGTATCAAGGCCGATGTAGGCAATGGCTCGTTCAAGTACGTCCTTGTCAGATTCCAAGATGGTGTTGCCCAGTTTCATGTCAGAGCGATACATGAAGACGCCTGCGTTGTTGATGTGGGCGTTAGAATGGTGAAGGTTGAGTTTGGCGGGCAGAACGATCAGGTTGTCTGCACACAGCATCCCTAGAATGAATTCGTGCTTCACCGGGGCGATATGACCAACGTGAAAAGGATCGCTACGCTTACCGTCAGCAAACATTGTTGGGCCTGTTAGCACGTTGGCGACCAGACGTGTACGGACAACGCCATAGAGGGCTTCCAAGGCTTCGACACTGCCCACCAGTTTATCAAGAACGTGGAGAGTTCCAGCACGTTGCACTTCCTTGCTGATGTAGATGAGGAAGTGGTTAGTCTTGGGAATCTCGTATGTGGACTTACGCTTGGTGGTGATGTTCTTTGCAGCTTGGCAACTAGAGCAGCAGTAGATTTTGCGGCTGTCTGTTGTGGAGAACTTAGCTTTGCAGGATGGGTTCTTACAAGTGCGGCGATGTTGCTTACTCGGTTTTGTTGCTCTGGTCACGTGTGTTTGCTCCAATCAGGATTGCGGTAAGTGGGTTGTTCGCCATGAAGGTGTGGCGGCACTCGTTGTTGCAGAATGGGCGAACTCGTTTACTTACGAACACATGGCCGCAGTTCTTGCAGGTGGAAGTCTTTAGACTCATAAGTGTTTCTCCATTTGATGAATGATTTTTTCAGTAGCGAGAGCGTAGGCCGGGAATTTCCCTGACGGCATACATGGTGTAGGCATCGTCTCGAAACTCTGCTTCGCTTCTGCCTGCGATAACACTTCTAATCAAGTGATCGATCAGTGGTTTAAAGAGGACCGGGACGTGTTCGCCATACCAGTTTGAGAGGTATCGTTTAGCGGCTTGTGCTTCGTCTGGGGCACATTGGATATCGTTGTAATCGGACACAGGGTGTTCTCCATTTTGATGAGTTGGGTGTTTGTGTTTAAACAGGATGCAACAGGCCAGCCAGAAGCTCGTCAGGGACGTTCTAGGAAGAGTTTAAAGGCTGAGCAGTGCTGTAGTGGCACTTAGAGCAAAGAAGCTCTCATAATGCACTGTCGGGACTTGTAGCGGTAAAGCAAGAAAGGGATGAAACTGAAGATTAGAACACAATGAAATTCTCACATCTAAATGTTAACATTAAACTCTCACACGTCAACCCTCCAGGGCAACTTTGTCAAGATTTATTTCTTGCCAAACCTCTGTTGGAGGATTTGGATAGTTCTTTCGGCAGACGTGATTGTGGCGGACTTTTCGACTCTAACAACCTCAATATCGGTGCCGCTCAAACTTAAAGCTTGAAGTGCGAGCCAGACATGTTCGGTTGCACGGAGGTCGGTTAGGCCAAGGGCTTCCCTCAAGTCATCCAGTAATAGTGGGTTAAATGGAGTGGTCACTCTGACTCATTCCACACACTGAACATAGTTTCGGCGTCCGTCCTGAACTGATGTTCAGGGACGCCGCGTGTGATGGCCGTTACCAAACGACTAACAAGATCAGGCATCATGTATGGCGTGTGTTGCCCGAAAGTGTCGGCAATGTAGCTGTAAGCGGCTTCGTACCGATCACGGTGATTCTTGATCTGGCTATACTGTATATTCATTGTTGGATTCTCCTATCTAGGTGGCAGGTTGCACAACTGATCATTGTTTTCTCGCTTACAGATGATTAGTGCTAGCAGTCGCGTTGCCTTGGATACTTCCGTCACTGTGTCGAGCACTCTGTTCTGGGATTCAAGAATACGGTTATCTGCATATCGACGTGATTCGTCAATCATGAGGCTCGTATCTCTAGCAAGTTTTTGCTGTGACTGATATGTGTAGAAAATGAAGATCAGGATGAGTGACAGGGCCACCATCCTGATAAAGTTTAAAAGAGCTGTCACTGTCGTTCTGCCTGTTGTGCCCTAGCCTGTCCAAGCATACTGCGAACTGCATCAGCAGACAGGCCAGGAATTTTACCCTCTAGAGTTCCGATCTCAGACCTGACTTTGGTCAAGAACTCTTGAGCGTCTTTCTCGGTTGCACTACCTGCAATTGTGACATCGACTTGATTGTTCACGGTGATAGGCTGATTGAACACTTGGCTTGTTGTTGTAGCGGCCTGCATCTGCCCTGAGTCAGACATTGCACTCTGCATCGCACTGAAAGTGTCAGCAAGCGACGACATACTGTTAGGAATCTTGTAAGTCTTATCCATCGTAGGCTTTGGCGTCAGAGTAGAGGAGTCAAGTTCAGGGAGCTTGAATTCGCCAAGTGACATGTCACGATCTTTACGTGCTTGAGCATTGCGTTCAGTTACACCAAAAATCTTGTCTAGGAAGTTGTCATAAAATCCTTTGTCTCGATTACCGAGTGGGTCAACCTTGTCGTACTCTGGAGTGTTAAACCAATTGAACATGGCAGGCATATCAACGGTGGTCATACGGTCTGCCATCTGATCGCCTTGCGATTTCGTGGAGCCGTCCAGGTTGCGTCCAAACATGAACCTCAGTAGACTGGTCTGGGCATTTGTCAGACCTTCGTCAAAACCTTTGAGTGCCACACGGGTAGACTCAAGGTCTGTATTAACATCTTGCCACGCCTTTACATTGTCTTTCATTGCAGAGCTAAGGTTTTGATCGGTGTTAACTTGATTGGTGTTTAGGAAAGCTTGGTTATCAGCTTGTGCCTTGGCGAACCCTACAGTTTTCTTCCGGTCTTCAAGCATCCCTTGATTTTCATCAACCATGTACCCCATGGCTTTTTCGTACCAATCATACTTAACGCCCTTGCCTGCTTTTAGGTCTTTGTTAAGTTGAACACGGGCTTTCTTAACGTCCTTAATCCCTTTCTCTTCACCGTAAGCACGGGCCAAGTATGGGGCAAGAAGTGGTAGGCGGTCGTTAATAATATTGGCGTCACTGGCTGCACCAGTTCCATCAGAGGACATTTGACCAAGTTGCTTATTAAGTTCTTTGGCATCTTCTCTAGACGCACCGCCAATGGCGAATGCTTGTTGACGGAGCTTGTAACCCTTCATAATATCGTCAGGCTTCTTGCCATACGCTTGTTGGGCCATTACAAAGTTGCGGAAGTCCTTTGCACTCTCAACGTCAACAGTATTACCACTGTCATTAGTGGCTTTGATGTACTGCTCTCGCCACATCTTCTGCTGAGCGGGGTCACGGCTGATGGCTGTGAAGTTGCTATTAAATGCTTCGGCATCCATAACACTCTCTTTCCGCTCTTCGACGCGCTCCCCAAGTTTACCAATCAGGCCATTCAGGGCAGACACTGCAATCCCGATACCACCGATTGCACCACCTAGAGCCAATACACCGCCGATACCAGACCCGAACATGCCATTATTAGCAGGCGCTGGTGCGTTCTGACGGGCTTGCCAAGCTTGGTGACGCTGTTGTGCCCATTGGAAGCGTTGAGCGCTCTGGGTGCTGTTCTGTGCCTTGTTCGCTGCTGTCTGCTGGGCTGCTGCCTGTTGAATGGCGGCGCGTTGAGCACGAATGTGAGCTTGCTGCTGGGCATGGTTGATTTGCTGTTGAATACGTTGCAACTTGCCTTGGCTCATCAAATGGTTGTTGGCTGCCTTCTGAGTGTTCGCTGCTAGTTTCTGCTGAATAGCCTGTAGTCGGGTTTGCTTAGCGACGGAGGCCACGAGCGCATTCTGAGTCGCCAATTGAGCCTTAGACGCTGCACCACCGGCAGCTTGGCTTGCTGCTGCCTTGGCTGCGACAACAGCGGCGTCCTTCTGGCTTTGCAGAGAAGCACTGTTGAGCTGGTTCTGCGCTTTGGTGCCAGCATACTTTAGTTTCTGCTGAGTCAGTTCTGCGGTGAAAGTCTTGCGTTGCTGGTTACCCAGCGCGGCTTCAGCTTGTGCCTGACGTTTTAGAGCATTATCAAGTTTGGCCTTAGCCTTATCCACTTGACTGGCGTCCACCTTGATTTTGAATGTTTTGCTAAACGCCGCGTTCAACTTATTGGCAGCGACTTGTAAACCGTCCATCTTGCGGGCAGCTTGTTGCAAATATTGGTTAAAGCGTTGGAGGGTCTGAAGCCCTTGAACGTTGAATTTTAACGTACCCGTAAGGCGGGCTATTTCCTCGTGCATTGACATGGTTTTTTTTATCCTTAATGTAGGCTCCTTATAGAGCGTTCTCCCAAGTGGCTGTTGGGCCGCTCATGTAGAGTTGTTCATAATCGGCAGGACCACTCTGAATTTTTACGTTCGCTTCAGCTTGGGCTTTCATACCTGCTTTCCATTCAGCGAATAGGCGTTCTTCTTCAGCAACTACGGCAGCGTCTTTATCACGGAGTCTTTCCGCACGCTTGTTGTGGTCGTCAATCTCTTTCTGATAATCATACTCGGCACGTCTGACGATCTTCTCAAGAAACTGCTCATTGAACACGTGTTCAGGGGCGATGGCTGTGAAGGATAGAGGCAGGCCAACTTCTTGCACTAGGCAGGAGTTATCGTCGGTATCTAGAATCCATCCTTCAGATGCAAGAGTGGCATAGCGTGTCAGAGCTTCGTGGGTGCTTCTTACATAGAAGATTACGCGGGATGTTGGGTTGCCACTGCCTTCGTGTTGAGGAAGCCCGTTCTTTGCAGCTTCGATGGCAGCCTTGATGTATTCGGACAGTTCGGCCTTGAGGTGACGGCGGTTAACTTTTGGATCATATGTTGCAGTCATTGGGAGTCTCCATTGTTTTTGATGTTTTGTTTAAAGGCCATAATGGCAGTATTAAAGGCTTGGCAAGCACAGGCGAGTGCACCAGCGGATGTGCACATGCAGAAGATAGCGAGCATTAAAAGCTCCCTGCCATTACGCTGTTAGCAACGTCATCACCAAACAGCGTACGAAGTCTTTCAGCTACACGGAGTTTGTACTGAAGGCGATCTGCACGTTTCTGAAGAGCTAGTTGCTGTAGTCTGGCGCTCTCATGCTTTTGCTGGATTTCTTCTTGGGTACGGTGGGCGCGTCTAATTGAGGCCACTGGCGTTTCTTGCACTGGCTCTTGAAGCTGGATAGTCACATTGACAGTGAGGTATTCGATGTTGATGTTCATGCTTGTTTTCCTTATTGATGAGTTTGGAAATAGGGGGTTGCGAGTTATTAGAACTGTTCAGTAAGCGACTGTGGAGCTTGTTCGAATGTTTTGGCTTTCTGTGTCATGCGCCACACTCGCATATAGCAGCGGTGGCTACAGTACCGGGGGCCATTGGTGATGTAGGAAGTTACTACAGACGTGCCACAAGCAGCACAACGGGTGAAAAGAGATGCAGGTTTGGACATATATGTTCCTTTTGTGAATGTGTGAAAGATTGGTGAGCGAGCAAAAAGAGGCCAGCAAAAGAGCTGGCCTAAAGGGATGCAACTGGATGCCTCAAGTGCATTGAATAATGGGTGCGAGTTGTCGTAGCAGTTACTGGCGGAACCGTCATCAGGCCATGGAGGAAGCCCCTACGATTTAAGGACTCTGATGAAGGAAGTTATTGACGGTATATCCCCACAGACTACCGTCGGAGTCCTGACCCAAGCTAAGAGTTGTGGGTAAGTTGCATCGTCCATTCGCGTAAACGATCAACTTGTGCTTGATTACGACACTAGCGGCTAAGCATCTATGGCGTGATCGAAGAAAGAACCCGCGTTAACGGGCTAATCGGATGCCAGACAGGGAGGAAGGAGCGCCAGCATACAAGAGGAAAGTGGAGCAGTTGGCGCCGCCAGTGACTGCAAGCACTGTGGAAAGGCATCCTGAATACCTTGCGACTGGACGAGAAAACTTTTGTTCTCTCATTACGGTTATTATCCCATGAGAATGATTATCTGTCAATATAAATCTTCATTTTTGCTTGACTAGTGACAAAATAGTTGGTAGGTCGGGATGGCTTGGTATTGAAAAGTGCGCGTGGCGATTGCTGAATAACTGGAGGGCTTTGGTGTTGTTGGAGGGGCGGATATTAGAAGGCGGTATCGGACTGAGAAAGCTGAGGACGAGTAGTACAATTGAGTAGTACAACCCAGAATGCAAAACGCCCGTAACTCGTTGAAGTTACAGGCGTTTTTTAATGTGGCGGTGAAGGAGAGATTCGAACTCTCGATACAATTTCTTGTATACACACTTTCCAGGCGTGCTCCTTAAGCCACTCGGACACTTCACCGTATCTCGTCAAACCAGTTCAGTCTGTCGAGGCGCGCTAATGTAGTCGAAAGCCTTTCTGATGGCAAAGGTTTTTTTCAGAATATTCATGCGGTTAGCCGGTTATGCCTGAGCATGTCCGGCGAGGGGTGGTGATTGTGCCATTCTCAGGCACCGCTGGCGCCTGTCTCAAGGCTTTGTCGCGCCACGCCGCAGGCCGTCTAGGCTTGGGCATGCAGGAAAAGGCTGACTGGGTAGTCAGTCATAGCGCTTTACCGAGCCGGGCGTGGTGGGTAACGTCTGCTGCATTCTTCTATAACAAGCCCTACAAGGAACCGCGTCATGAGTGAGTTGATTGCCTACCACCTCGAAGACGGTATCGCCACCCTGACCTTGAGCAACGGCAAGGTCAACGCCATTTCCCCGGCGGTGGTCAGTGCGTTTAACGAAGCGCTGGACCAGGCCGAGAAGGATCGGGCGGTAGTAGTGATTACCGGCACGCCGGGGATTCTGTCCGGGGGTTACGATTTGAAGGTGATGACCGCCGGCCCCAAAGAAGCAATCGGCCTGGTGACGTCGGGCTCGACATTGGCGCGGCGGCTGTTGTCGCACCCGTTCCCGGTGATTGTGGCGTGCCCTGGGCATGCGGTGGCTAAGGGCGCCTTTCTGTTGTTGTCGGCGGATTATCGGATCGGGGTGGAAGGCCCGTTCAGCATCGGCCTGAACGAAGTGATGATCGGCATGACCATGCACCACGCCGGGATCGAGCTGGCACGGGATCGTCTGCGCAAGTCGGCGTTCCATCGCTCGGTGATCAATGCCGAGATGTTCGACCCTCAGGGTGCATTGCAGGCCGGCTTCCTCGATAAAGTGGTCGCCCCCGAAGAACTGCACGCAGCAGCTCTGGAGGCGGCGCGGCAATTGAAAAAGATCAATATGAACGCCCACAAGCACACCAAATTGAAAGTGCGCAAAGCGCTGCTGGAAGCTCTGGACGAGGCAATCATCCAGGATCAGGGCCATATTCTTAGTTAAGCCCAACCTTGCTTGTGCCAAAGCCCGACCTTGCGCCGGGCTTTTTCTTACAGCCATATCTGAAGAAGCCTTAGTCGCTCTAGGCTGGGGGCTCTGGCAAATACCGAAATATGCGCTTAAACATCGCCCATCTCCTACCTCTATAGCGCCAATTGCCGAATACAGTGCACAACCGTACACTGCGCCACCTTTTGTTTCGATAGGCCAGGTGGATGCTTTTTCTGTTACGTATGGTGTTGATGGGCCTGCACTTTATAGTGGCTGGTGTGTTGGGTGTGCTGATTGGCGTTTGCCGTCCGTTCAACCCGGATAACAGTCGCTTGTGCGCCCGCCTATACGCCGTGCCCGCCATGTGGTTGTTGGGGCTGAATGTGAAAGCCGATGTCGACTCGCTGCGGCATAAGCCGGGCACTTGCGTGATTATCGCCAACCATCAGTCCAATTATGACTTGTTCGTGTTCGGTACCGTGGTGCCCCACCGCACCGTGTGCATCGCCAAGAAGAGCCTCAAGTGGGTGCCGCTGTTCGGCCAGTTGTTCTGGCTGGCGGGCAATGTGTTGATCGACCGCGGCAATGCCCATAAAGCGCGCCGCGCCATGCTTACGACCACCGATACGTTGCAACATAAAGACACCTCGATCTGGGTGTTCCCCGAAGGCACGCGCAACCTGGGCAAGGGTCTGCTGCCATTCAAGAAAGGCGCCTTTCATATGGCCATCGCCGCCGGGGTGCCCATCGTGCAGGTGTGCGTCAGCAATTACGTCACTCATATGCAGCTCAATCGCTGGAACAGCGGTGATGTGCTCATACGCTCTCTGCCGCCGATTCCTACCTGCGGCATGACGTCGGATGATATCCCCACCTTGATGCAGGCATGTCAGGCACAAATGGATGCCTGCATCGAGGCCATGGATGCGCAGCTCAAGAGGGCCTGATTCCCTTTTCCTTATAGGAGCGAGGGTGCTCGCTCCTACAACGGAACGCCATTCACGCTAAGCTGCCCAACATCTGTCTCCTCTTATAAGAAGTGATCAGCATCATGGGTAGAGTTGTTGCGGCCGCCGTGTATAGCGCCGGAAAGAAAGTCACCGATATCACCCTCGACGAAGGCGCGGCCTGGGCCGCCAAACCTGGGCATTTTGTGTGGATCGGCCTGGAAGAGCCCAACGCCCTGGAATTGGCCAACCTGCAACGCCAGTTCAACCTGCATGAACTGGCCATCGAAGACGCCCTGGAAAAACACAGCCGCCCCAAGCTGGAAACCTTTGGCGACGCGCTGTTTATCGTCACGTATTCGCCGGTGCGCGAGAACGGCAAACTGGTGTTTATCGAAACCCATATCTTCGCCGGCAACGGCTACGTGATTACCGCACGCAACGGTCACTCGGCGTCCTACGGTTTTGTACGTCAGCGCTGTGAGGCGCGACCATTGTTATTGGAGCATGGGGAAGATTTCGTACTCTATGCGCTGCTGGATTTCGTCACGGAAAACTACCAGCCGGTCAGTGAGGCAATCCATGCCGAGATCGATGAGCTGGAGCGCAATGTGCTGTGCAGTTCGTTGAGCGAACGCGATATCCAGAACCTCCACAGCCTGCGCCGCGACGTGCTGCGGCTCAAGCGCCATGTGGCGCCAATGGTAGAGATCAGCCAGGAGCTGCAGAAACTGAGCTTTCCGTTTATCGACAAGAACATGCGTCCGTATTTCCGCGATGTGCAGATCCACGTCACACGGCAGATGGAAGACCTCACCACCCTGCGCGACATTGCCAGCCAGACCATTGAAATCGGAGTGTTGCTGGAGGCGTCGCGCCAGAGTGTAGTGCAGCGCAAATTCGCCGCCTGGGCGGCGATCCTGGCGTTCCCCACCGCAGTGGCGGGGATTTATGGGATGAACTTCCAGAACATGCCCGAGCTGCAATGGCACTACGGCTATTTTGCGGTGCTCGGGCTGATCGCGGTGGGGTGCACCAGCCTGTGGGCCAGCTTCAAGCGGTCGGGATGGCTTTAACCTCGGCTTCGGGCTTGTGCGCCACAAAGCGCATCATCCATTCCGCTACGGTGACGCCATGGTGTTCGCGTGCCAGGCTGGCTACACCGTTTGAGTAGACTTTTTCGCCCAAGGTTGTCTGAAGAATCTCCAGCAACTCGCGCGAATAATCCTGAACAAATTCCGGGTGGCCCTGGAAGCACAGTACCTGATCACCGATGTGGTACGCGGCGAACGGGCAAAACTCGCTGGAGGCAATGACTTTGGCGCCCTCCGGCAAGGTGGTCACCTGGTCCTGATGACTGATCAGCAGCGTCAGTTCAGGCACCTCGGGGCTCATCCACGGCGCCTGGGCATCCAGTGTGTAATCATGAATGCCCATGCCCCAACCTTGAGTAGCGCGCTCGGCTTTACCACCCAGCAATAGCGCCAGCAACTGATGGCCAAAGCAGATGCCCAGCAGTTTATCGCCGCGTTGGTAACGTTCGAGCAAGTAGGTTTTGAGCGTCTGGATCCACGGGTCGGTGCCGAAGGAGTCTGCCTTGCTGCCGGTGACCAGATAGGCGTCAAACTGCTCATCGTCCGGCGGGTACTCCCCGTTCACCACGTTGTACACCACAAACTCGGCAGGGATCGGCTGCTTGGCGAACAGGCGCTTGAACATCTGCCCGTAACCTTGGTACTGATCGATCAAGCCTGGACGCAGGATATCGGTTTCCAGGATGCAGACGCGTAGCGACATAAAAAATACCTGACACGGCGATGGGAATATCGAACACCTCAAGCCTGCCTGCAAACCTACCTGCAAAGCAAGCCCCCGCCACACCTATACGAAACTCTCCCCTCGCGCGGCTTTTTGCAACAACAGTGCCGGCGGCGTGAACCGCTCGCCGTACTGTTCGGCCAAATAGCGGGCGCGAGCGATAAAGTCGTTCAGGCCGTATTGATTGATAAATTGCAATGCGCCGCCACTCCATGCCGCAAAACCGATGCCGAAGATCGAGCCCACGTTGGCGTCCGCCGTGGACATCAACACCCCCTCCTCCACACAGCGCACGGTTTCGATGGCTTGGATAAACAGCAACCGGTCGCGCACGTCCTGCGCCGAGATCCGTTGTTCGGGCCGCTCGAAGCGCTGTTTCAGCTCTGGCCACAGGTATTTCTGCCCGCCACTGGGGTACTCATAAAAACCGCCGCCAGCGGCTTTGCCCAGCCGTTTGAATTCATTGACGAGCCGCTCGATCACCGCCGTGGCTGGATGAGCCAGCACCGCCTGACCTTCGGCCAGCAGATCCTTGGCGGTTTGCTGTCGGATATGGCTCATCAGGCTGAGTGAGACTTCATCGGACACAGCCAGCGGCCCCACCGGCATCCCGGCCTTACGCGCCTCAGTCTCGATCAACGGCGCGGCCACGCCCTCGCCAAGCATGGCGATACCTTCATTGGTGAAGGTGGCGAACACCCGTGAGGTGAAGAAACCACGGCTGTCGTTGACCACGATGGGGGTTTTCTTGATCTGCAGTACGAAATCAAAACCACGGGCCAGGGTTTCGTCCGAGGTATGTGCGCCCTTGATGATTTCCACCAAGGCCATCTTGTCCACCGGGCTGAAGAAATGCAGACCGATAAATTTGGCGGGGTCCGGCACCGCCGTGGCCAGGCCGGTGATGGGCAAGGTGGAAGTATTGGACGCGATCACCGCATCGGCACCCACCACGCGCTGGGCGGCGGCCGATACCTTGGCCTTGAGTTCACGGTCTTCGAACACTGCTTCGATGATCAGGTCACAGCCGGCCAGGTCGCTGTCGTCCTGGGTGGGAAAAATTCGCCCGAGGATGCTTTCGCGCTGTTCGGCGCTCACTTGCCCACGGCCAAGCTTTTTGTCCAGCAGCGCCGTCGCGTGCGCTTTACCCCTCTCGGCCGCCGCCAGGTTGATGTCTTTGAGCACCACGTCGATTCCCGCACAGGCGCTGACATAAGCGATGCCCGCCCCCATCATGCCCGCGCCGAGCACACCGAGCTTGCGTGTCACATAAGGTGCAATACCTGCGGGGCGCGAACGCCCGGCATTGATGTCATTGAGCTGGAACCAAAAGGTGCCGATCATGTTCTTGGCCACTTGTCCGGTGACCAATTCGGTGAAATAGCGGGTTTCGATCAGGTGAGCCGTGTCGACGTCTATCTGAGCGCCTTCCACAGCGGCGCAGAGGATTTTCTCCGGCGCCGGGAAACAACCCTGGGTTTTGCTGCGCAGGATCGACGGCGCAATCGCCAGCATCTGCGCGACCTTGGGGTGCGACGGCGTGCCGCCGGGGATCTGATAACCCTTGTTGTCCCAGGGTTGTCTGGCCTCGGGGTTGGCAAGAATCCAGGCGCGGGCCTGGGCCAGCATCGCGTCGCGGTCCGTGGCCAGCGCATGGATCAAACCGGCTTGCAATGCTTGTTGCGGGCGTACTTTTTTACCTTCCAGCAAATACGGCAGGGCTTTTTCCAAGCCCAATAAACGCACCATACGCACCACGCCCCCGCCGCCGGGCAGCAGACCCAAGGTGACTTCCGGCAACCCCAGTTGCACCGATGGCTCGTCCAGCGCGATACGGTAATGGCAGGCCAGGCAAATCTCCCAGCCACCGCCCAGCGCTGCACCATTGATGGCGGCCACCACCGGCCTGCCAAGGGCCTCTAAGCGACGCAACTGCGCCTTGAGCACTCGCACGCCGTCGTAGAACGCCTTGGCATCGGCCTTGTCGACGGCGATCAACTCGTTGAGGTCTCCACCGGCGAAAAAAGTCTTCTTGGCCGACGTGATAACCACACCGGCGATGTGGTCCTTTTCCTCTTCAAGACGTGCGACGGTGGCGGCCATGGCCTCGCGGTATACGGCATTCATGGTGTTGGCACTCTGGCCAGGCAGGTCAAGGGTCAGCACCACGATCTGGTCCTGGCCTTTTTCGTAACGAATGGCATCGGTCATAACTAATTCCTTGGGCTCAGAGACGTTCGATCACAGTGGCGATGCCCATGCCACCGCCGACACACAGGGTGGCCAGGCCATAGCGCAGCTGGCGTGCCTCTAATTCGTCGAGCAAAGTACCGAGAATCGCACAGCCGGTGGCGCCCAACGGGTGGCCCATGGCGATCGAACCGCCATTGACGTTGACCCGCGCGGGGTCGATACCCATGTCCTTGATGAACTTGAGCACCACCGAGGCGAAGGCTTCGTTGACTTCGAACAAGTCGATGTCTTCCACGCGCAAACCGGCCTTGACCAAGGCTTTGCGGGTGGCCGGCGCCGGGCCAGTGAGCATAATGGTGGGGTCGGTGCTGGTCACCGCAGTGGCAACAATCCGCGCCCGTGGGTGCAAGCCCAGCTCACGGCCCTTGGCCTCTGAGCCGATCAGCATCACCGCGGCACCGTCGACGATGCCGGAACTGTTGCCCGGTGTGTGCACATGCTGGATCCGCTCTACATGGCTGTAGACCCGCAACGCGGTGGCGTCGAAGCCCATCTGCCCGATCATCTCGAAACTGGGCTTGAGCTGGCCGAGCCCTTGGAGGGTGGAGTCGGCGCGGATAAATTCGTCGTGATCCAGCAGCACAATGCCATTTTGGTCCTGCACTGCGATCAACGACTTATTGAAGGAACCGTCCGCACGGGCCCTGGCTGCTTTCTGTTGGGATTGTAAGGCAAAGGTATCGACGTCCTCGCGGGTGAAACCTTCCAAGGTTGCGATCAAGTCCGCGCCAATACCCTGGGGGGTGAAATGGCTGTGCAGATTGGTCTGCGGGTCCAGAACCCAGGCGCCGCCGTCGCTGCCCATGGGCACGCGGGACATGGACTCGACGCCGCCCACCACCACCAAGTCTTCGAAGCCGGAGCGCACTTTCATCGCGCCCAGGTTGACCGCCTCCAGGCCCGAGGCGCAGAAGCGGTTGATCTGCACGCCGGCGACGCTGATGGCCCAGTCGGCGACCAGTGCGGCAGTCTTGGCGATATCCGCGCCTTGGTCGCCGATCGGGGTGACGCAGCCGAGCACGATGTCATCCACCTGCTGGGTGTCGAGGTCGTTGCGTTGCGCCAGTGCCGTAAGCAACCCGGCGGCCAGGTTGACCGGTTTGACACTGTGCAAGGCACCGTCGGCCTTGCCCTTGCCCCTGGGCGTGCGTATGGCATCAAAGATCAAAGCTTGGGTCATGACGTCCTCGAACCGCGTGCGTGTGTGCCCTTACCTTAAGCCCGATTGACACGGTTTCAATGACGGATGCGCTCATTGCCTTTGACCCTCATGCTCGGACGAACGGTAGGTGCCTAAGCTAATTGCCGGATTAATCGTTTTAGCTGTCTAGCCAAGGCATTGGCGCCAAGATGGCGTTATGCCTCATGTCGTTTTAAGCGCGAATTCGTATTAGCTGATACGAAATGGATCTAAGCCACGAAGAACGAGGGCTCTAAGGTTCAATCAGTAAGACGTTGCTGCCGGGTTTTGCCGGAGCGGCTGTAAGAAAAGCGACACGTCATAGCGCCATACTGGACGACCACGGCACGCATTTGACGCTCAGGAATAACAACAAAAGGCAGTCAGCCATGTTCAAGCATTCGAAAGTACGTCAGGCGGGACTTATTCTCTTCGCCACCACATTGATACTGATCCTACCCAACCTCACCAAGGTGATTGGGTGACCCTTCAGCCCCCGAATTCTGGGCATTTATCGCATCAGGATTGCAGCTTTTGGCAGCACCTGCCGGGACTTCGCCGTGCGCGATCCTATGGCAGGGGCTGTCTTTTTACGCGCGGTTTTCCGGTATCGTGAGCGCTTTCGCCATTTCTTATTACCGGGCCTTCCTCTTGAAACCGATCTTCGCCCTTCTCCTCGTGCTGTTTGCCCTGCCGGTCACGGCGGCGTCCCTGACCATCGAACTCGACCACGCCAGCAAGACCTGGCAGAGCGCCGACCTGCTCAAGCATCCGGCTGCGCAAACTGTGCATATCGTTGATGACGTTTCCTACAAGCGCACCATGACGTATCGCGCAGTGCCGCTGGCGCTACTCCTGCCGGGTCTTAAGCCGGAACACCATGTGCAAGCCGTTGCACTGGATGGCTTCGCCGCCGAGCTGAGCGCTGGCCCACTGCTGCAAACCCACGGTGCCCGCGCCTGGCTGGCCGTGGAAGACCCCGCGCAGCCATGGCCGGCACTGGCCGACGGCAAGCCTAGCGCAGGTCCGTTCTATCTGGTGTGGACCGACCCACAGGCCGGGCCTATCAGCCCCGAACAGTGGCCATTCCAAATTTCCAGCATCAAACAGTTGAAAACCGTGGCGGAGCGCTTTCCCGCCCTCCTACCCGACCCGAAACTCGCAGCCGATGACCCGATCAATCAGGGTTTTGCACTGTTCCAGAAAAACTGCCTGGCGTGCCATCGCCTCAATGGCGCGGGGGATGCGCAGGTGGGACCGGACCTGAATATTCCCTTCAACCCTACGGAATATTTCGCCGCCGATTTCCTCAAGCGCTACATCCGTGATCCGCAAAGCCTACGGCATTGGCCACAGGCAAAAATGCCCGCGTTCACCGCCAGCGTGTTGCCGGACCATGAACTGGACCTGCTGGTGGGCTATCTGAAGCACATGGCGGGGCGTAAGCAGCCGTAAAGCTCAGCGCTCACCTTCGTTTGGCGGGTGAGCTTCACGGTGGAGGCTGGTTATTGCTGCTGGACTGAAATGACCGGCATCGGCGCCACGGACACTTTGGCGTGCATCTGTTCATGCCCGCCACCCCGGCGCATGCCGCGTACCGGGCAGGCATCGAGATAATCCAGGCCCACGGCCAGTTTCAAGTGGCGTTCCGGACGTGCCAGACGGTTGGTCACGTCGAAGCTGTACCAGGCGTCGTCAAGCCAGGCTTCGGCCCAGGCGTGGCTGGCCAAGTGAGTGCTGTCTTCGCTGTACAAATACCCCGACACATATCGCGCAGGAATCCCCAGGCTGCGCGCGCAAGCCAGGAACACATGGGCATGGTCCTGGCATACCCCCGCACGGCCAGCGAAAGCATGAGCGGCGCAGGTGTCGACTTCAGTGGCGCCAGGCGTGTAGACCATGGTTTCGTTGAGTGCGTGCATCAAATCAATCAGGGCGCTGCGGTCGCGCCGTTGGCCGCACTGCTGCTGGGCGAACCCGCGCAGGGCTTCATCGGCCTCGGTCAGGCGAGTGCCGCGCAGGAATGGATAGGCCGACTGTTGCTCGTGCTCGGCCTCGCGCAACTCATCGATATCCACCTGACCACGGGCGCCGATGATGATGGCGTCGTGGGGCTCATCCAGGGTCAGCACATGCAGGATATTGCCGAACGGGTCGACCTGCGCGCGCACCGGGCGCGGCAGATCCAGTTGCCAGCTGAGCACATGCTGGCGCTCGCTGTCGTGGGGCGTGAGGCGCAGGTACTGGATGCTGGCGCGCACTTGGTCTTCATAGTGGTAGGTGGTTTCGTGGCTGATGGAAAGTCTCATGCCGCCTCCAAGTAGGAATGGTAGATGGCATCGCCCAATTGGCGGACCAGGGGGATAAAGTCGGTCAGCCAGGCATGCAGGCCTTCTTCAAGAATTTCATCGATGGCGGTGAAGCGCAGGCGTGCATCCATCTCGGCGGCCAGACGCTGCGCCGGGCGGCCATTGAGGCCCGGCAGGCTGGCGAGGATCTGGTCGATCTCTTCGCTGCACGCACGCAGCGAGCGCGGTACATCGGCGCGCAACAGCAGCAACTGCGCCACTTGCCGGGCACCGGGGGCGTCGCGATAGATTTCGGTGTAAGCCTCGAACGAGGACAAAGCACGCAGCAACGCGCTCCACTGGTAGTAGGCGTGAGCCGTGCCATCGGTGACGGCGTCGGCGTGGTCGCCGGCCATTTCATAGCGCGCATCCAATAGACGAAGCGTGTTGTCGGCGCGCTCGATAAAGGTCCCCAAGCGAATGAAACGAAATGCGTCATTACGCATGATGGTGCCGTAGGTCGCGCCACGGAACAGGTGGGAGCGCTCCTTGACCCACTCGCAGAAACGGCTCATGCCATAACGGCTCAGGCCTTGCTGGGCGATATCGCGAATGTCCAGCCAAGTGGCATTGATGTTTTCCCACATGTCTGCGGTGATTCGCCCACGCACCGCATGGGCGCTTGCCCGCGCTGCGCCCAGGCAACTGTAGATACTGGCGGGGTTTGCTGCGTCCAGGGCAAAGAAGTGCAGCAGGCGCTCGGCGTGCAACTGGCCGTGGCGCTCGTGGTAATCCTCCAGGGTGCCGGTGATCAACAACGGCATCGCCAGTTCATGCAGGCCATCGCCGCGTCCGTCCTGGGGCATCAGCGACAGCGAATAACTCACGTCGAGCATGCGCGCGAGGTTTTCCGCACGCTCCAGGTAGCGCGACATCCAATACAGATCCGAAGCAGTTCGACTCAACATGGCATCAGTCCTCCACCACCCAGGTGTCTTTGGTGCCGCCGCCCTGGGACGAGTTGACCACCAGCGAGCCTTCGCGCAGGGCCACACGAGTCAGGCCGCCGGGGACCACACGCGTCTCCTTGCCGGACAGCACAAACGGGCGCAGGTCGATATGGCGCGGGGCAATACCGTTTTCCACAAAGGTCGGGCACGTGGATAGACACAGCGTGGGCTGGGCGATATAGGCATGGGGCTTGGCCATGATGCGCGCGCGAAAGGCCTCGATCTGCGCCGCCGTGGACGCCGGGCCGACCAGCATGCCGTAGCCGCCGGAGCCTTGGGTCTCCTTGACCACCAACTGCGGCAGGTTAGCCAGTACGTGGGATAACTCGTCAGGCTTACGGCATTGAAAGGTCGGAACGTTCTGCAGGATCGGCTCTTCATCCAGGTAAAAGCGGATCATCTCGGTGACGAAGGGGTACACCGACTTGTCATCCGCGACGCCTGTCCCGATGGCATTGGCCAGCACCACATTGCCCGAACGATAGGCAGCCAACAGGCCGGGCACTCCGAGCATGGACTCCGGGTTGAAGGCTAAGGGGTCGAGGAACGCGTCGTCGAGACGGCGATAAATCACATCCACCGCTTTGGGGCCGTCGGTGGTGCGCATAAATACACGGTCATCGCGCACGAACAGGTCGGCGCCTTCAACCAGTTCCACGCCCATTTCCCGGGCGAGAAACGCATGTTCGAAAAACGCGCTGTTGAATCGGCCCGGGGTCAGCACCACCACGCTGGGGTTATCCAGGGGGCTGGCGCTTTTTAGGGTATCGAGCAGCAGGTTGGGGTAATGATCGATCGGCGCAATGCGCTGGGCGGCGAACAGTTCGGGGAACAGGCGCATCATCATCTTGCGGTCTTCAAGCATGTAGCTGACACCGCTGGGTGTACGCAGGTTATCTTCCAGCACGTAGTACGTGCCGTCGCCATCGCGTACGAGATCGACCCCGGCAATGTGGGCATACAGATTGCCGTGCAAGTTCAGGCCCTGCATTGCCAATTGGTATTGCTCGTTAGCCAGCACCTGTTCGGCGGGAATGATCCCCGCTTTGATGATGCGTTGCTCGTGGTAAAGGTCAGCGAGAAACATATT
This sequence comes from Pseudomonas sp. S5F11, assembly GCF_019641515.1. Taxonomy (NCBI): domain Bacteria; kingdom Pseudomonadati; phylum Pseudomonadota; class Gammaproteobacteria; order Pseudomonadales; family Pseudomonadaceae; genus Pseudomonas; species Pseudomonas sp. S5F11. Next base: position 5,203,371 of record NZ_JAIFJZ010000001.1, on the reverse strand, counting down.
CAACGCCTTGACCCGCTGAATACAGCCACGCTCGATAATCCGCCATTCACTGGCCGGTATGCTGCGGGGGATGGTGTCGAAAGGGATCAGGCGCTCGGTGCCCTGTTCGTCACCGTACAGGGTGAAGGTGATCCCGGCGCGGTGAAACAGCAAATCGGCCTCGCGCCGGCGCTGGGCCAGCAGCTCATCTGGGGTTTGGGCCAACCAGCGGGCGAACTCGCGGTAATGGGGCCGGACCTGCCCTGCCCCGTCGTACATTTCGTCGTAATAAGTGCGGATCATGCCGTACTCCTTGTCACCCGGACGCAAGAACCATCGCAAGGCCCGTGCCATCGGCATAAACACTTAAAAATCAGTGAGTTGAATAGACCCAGGCAGTTAATCGCACCTTCCTGGTGCGTCGAATGCCTGGTGTGTCGTGGCGCGCTTCATCGTAATGCGGGCTTTGACTATCAAGAGCATAGTCAGAGTTGATTTCACTGGCCCGCCATAGCTGCGGATAATCGCCACCATCTGCTGAACAGACCTTCAGCGCTCCGCTCTTCCCTTCGGCCACCCTACTTGGGTGGCTTTTTTTTGGTGCATGAAAAGAGCCCGCAAGTTCCGCCGGGGTTCGCGCCGGCGCAAACAAAATCGGCCGACCCGAAGGTCAGCCGATACGCTGCGTTGCTAACGATGTGGAAGACGCACAATTACATCGGCCGGCCCCGCACCTCCTGCTTGACGCCCCAGCCCTCGATAATGCCGCCCAAGGGCTCGACCACTGCTTCAAAGTCTTGCTCGAAGTCTCCTATGCCGTCGTAGGTTGCAGACATGATCTTGCTCAGTTCCAAGTACCAGGCGCCATCATCGCGCGCGCTGACCTGAGCGTTCAGGGATTCGCCACGAAATTCGCCCGCTGCTCTGCGCGCCCGTTCTTCGTCCGGGAAAATCGCGTAGAACTCAATGGGATGAAACCGTGAAAAATCGAAACCGCCTTCTTTCATGCGGCGCAGAACGTGGGTGCTGATGTCTTCTTGATAGGCTGTGCTCATGAAAAGTGCTCCTCAATACGATGGATAGACTTTCCGTGCTTCCCGAAGCCCGCGCCTTACTGGCACGGGAACTACGGCAATGGTTTCACCGCTGGAAAACAAGCATGTAGCTGACAAGACCAGACCTTAGCGATTCATTCGCTGATCTCGTTTGCAGAGTAGCGCGAAGCAATCGCCTCCACCAGAGGCGCTTGGGTGGAGGACAGGGAATATTCAGGCGGCGGGAGAAATGTCGAGAATCTGGATACTGTTCTGGTCTTTGAGGATCTTGACCGTCGGCTCTGGCTTGCGCCCCTCAAGGTCATTGAGGTCAAGTTCGGCGGCAACCGGCACCAGTTTGCTGCGAATCATATGCGCAGCGTCTTCGAGGCTGGGCTTTTGTTCGCAGGTGAACTGCTCTACGGATTTTTCGCCGTGATCATCAACGAAGGTAATTTGCCACGTTTGCATCGGTGCCTCCTCGATAAAACCCGTGTGTGGGCTCACCTTTATCTGGACCTTGGGGGTTCGCCAAACGTTCCACCCAAGGCAGGAAGCACCCGATCAATCGCGCTTATTTTTCCGCGCGGGCTTTGAGCGCCTTGAGGGTGTTGAACGGCGCGTCGACCACGAACTTGTTGGCCAGCCACGAAGGCACGCTGCCGCCTGGCTCGGTGTGCACCTGGTAGGTCACTTCGGTTTCGTTAGCGCCCTTTGGCACCAGTCTCCAGAAACCTTCGACCTGGGCCACACGTACGAAGCCTTTTTCCTCAGGCTTGTAAGTCGGCACGCCTTCCAGCTTGCGGGTCACGCTGCCGTCAGCCGCTTTGGTGGAGGTGACATGGGTATAAGAGTCACGCGGCGTCACAGGCCATGGCGTGTTGAACTGCGTGTAGGTCCAGGCCTCGTCGCCTTTGCTGTCGATCAGCTTTTGCGACTTGCACTCATGAATCCAGGCACATGCGCCAACCACGTCCTCCTGGATAGCGAGGATCTTGGCGACGGGCGCCTTGATCACCGTTACACCTCGATACGCCTTGTATTTGGAGCCGGCAACTTCGCTCAGGGATACCTTGATGCCGTCGTCGTCTTTGGCGGTCACCCATTCTTCAGCCTGGGCGGTGGCCGCAAATAACACGGTAAAGCCGCACACCACAGCCATTCGTTTCAGCGAACCCATTGTTGTATTCCTTATTGTTCAAGTTCCGAGAGTAAAGCCCATCAAGCCGCCGTCATATGTTCCCACCAGCCGATCAAACGGATCGCATCGGCCTGGTCGGTGCCGCACACCTCGATATCAGCCTTGAAATCACTGCACACCGCCGGCCGTTCCGGCTGGCCGAACAGTTGACACAGCAATTCGACAGACAGGTGCATACAGCGTTCACCCGCCGGCTTGCCATTGGGCATGCCGGGCAACGGCGAACTGATGGAGGGGGCGATGCAGCAAGCGCCACAGCCTTCACGGCATTTCATGACCAGCAGGTCCTCGACGACTCAATAGGATGGCCGGGCTAGAGTACGCCCTTAAACAGCCGTTTTAAAATGGTCCAACAGCGGTTTTTCACCCAAAAAGAAAGTGACTGACCAGTCTGCGACAGATGGTCGAAACGTCGAGTCACTTGGTAGGAAAAGTTTACTGCTTGAATTCGAAATCCAGCGCCGCGCCCTCAACATCACGCCGCTCTTCGTTGCGCAATTGCAGGCGCATTTCGTTGCTGAGCAGGCGACCGTTAATCTGGAAAGCGCTATTGTCGGTGGGCTTCTCAGCGAACATCGGCGGCAGCAACGGCACGCTCTTGGGCTGGGGCATGGTGCCCAGCGGCTGCAAGTGCCTGACCATGTCCGAAGGCAATGACAGGTCCAACTGGGCCGGCGGCAGTTTGGTCTCGGCCACTTCGTGGGCAGACTTGGCCTTTTTGGCCGCCGCGCGTTTCTTGGCGGCGTTTTTCTTCACAGAAGCGGCCGTCTTAGCCGGCGCCGGCTTAGTGTTCTGTGCGCTCGCCGCGGGCTTGCTTTCGCTCACGGGAGTCGCCGCCAGCAGCGTGGGGACGTTACACAGGCTTAACAGGCCAATCACCAAAACAGCTCGGAACATCGAGGTCATATCGCCTACAGCATTAACGGCAGAAGGCCACATGCTCGCCTGTTGAGGGCAACATGACAAGCTCGGTGATTAGCCAGCTATCGGCAATGTGCCCATTGTGTATGTCGGCCGTGCCTTAAAATCCGGCGGCGGTCTCCTGGCACAACTGACTGGCCAGCATTCCCAAGGTCATCAACGCCCGCTCTGCCTCGCGGTTCCACGGCGTACCGCAGTTAAGCCGGATGCAGTGGTTGAACTGCTCGGTGTTACTGAAGATCAACCCGGGCGCGATGCTGATGCCCTGCTGCAAGGCACGCACATGCAGTTCCTGGGTATTGACCCGTCCGGGCAAACTGACCCACAGGATAAAACCGCCGGTGGGACGAGTCATCTGTGTGCCTTCCGGAAAATACTGCTGCACCGCCAGCTGGAAGGCGCTGAGGTTCTTGCGGTATTCCTGGCGGATGTAGCGCAAATGCCTGTCATAACCGCCGTTCTCCAGGTATGCCGCCACGCCCATTTGGGTCACGCTACAGGCCGAGTGGGTGCTGAACATCTGCAAACGTTGGATTTCCTGCTGGTACTTGCCGGCAATCATCCAACCGATACGCACGCCGGGGGATAAGGTTTTGGAGAAGCTGGAGCAATAGATCACCCGGTCCAGGCGGTCATACGCTTTGAGGGCCTTGGTGCGGCCCAGCTCGAACATCAGCTCGCCGTAGATATCGTCCTCGACGATCTGGATATCGAAATCCGAAGCCAACCGCAGCAGGTGTTTCTGCCGCTCCTCAGGCATGGTGCCACCCAAGGGATTACTCAGCCGCGTGGTGAGCACCAGCGCCTTGATCGACCATTGGTTGGCCGCCAGTTGCAGGGCTTCCAGGCTCATGCCGGTGGCCGGGTCGCTGGGGATCTCAATGACCTTCAGGCCCAGCAGGTCCGCCAGTTGCAGCAGGCCGTAATAAGTGGGGGATTCCGCCGCGATCAGGTCGCCGGGGCGGGTCAGCACACGCAGTGACATCTGCAACGCATCGACGCACCCGTGGGTGATCACCACTTCGGAAGGGTCTACCACCACGCCGGCATCGCGCATGCGGATCGCCACCTGGCGGCGCAACGGCTCGAAGCCGGGGCTGAACATATAGCTGAATGCCCGCGGGCTCTGGAAACGCGTGACCTTGGCCAATTGCTGATGCAGGGCGCGCACCGGCAGGTAGTCGACGCTCGGCACCGCAGCGCCCAACGGGAACACACCTTCGCGGCGCGACTCGCCCAAAACCTGCTGGATAATGCTGCTGCGCGTGACCAGCCCCGGGCGCTCCACCCGTGCGATATCCGGCGTGGGCGCGGTGAGCGCGGGGGTTTGATGCACGTAGTAACCGGACTGCGGTCGCGCCCTGATCAGCCCCTGGTCCTCCAGGTTGGCATAGGCTTGCAATACCGTGGCGTGGCTCACATTGAGCTGGGAACTCATCTTACGTACCGAAGGCACGCGTTCGCCCGGTTGATAGACACCACGCCGGATATCCTCAGCCAGTTGCTGAGCGATACGTTGGTACAGCAAGAGATTGGTCATGTCGCAGCACTCGATTTCACGGGCATTTTATTTTTGTGTGAAACATACCGGCACAGTTTAGAAGTGTACGGGGACAGTTGCCACAATAGTCGAGCACGACGGGCAGTGATAGCAAAAACTGTAAGGGTGGCGCTGAGGATATTCAGGCTCGTGCAAAAAAAATGTGGGTAGGGGTTTGCCCCCATCCCACATTTTTAACCAGCGTAAGGCTTTAGCGGGCGGCGCCCAGTTGGCCCTTGGCATCGGAAAACACGATTTCTACGCGACGGTTCTGCGCGCGGCCGCGCTCGGAAGCGTTAGCTTCCACCGGGTACTGGTCGCCATAGCCTTCGACCTGAATGCGCTTTTCGTCGATGCCCAGGTCTACCAGCACATCAGCTACCGATTGCGCGCGGTCACGGGACAGTTTGAGGTTTTCCTGCTCGCCACCGGTACTGTCGGTGTAACCCTCGATGCGCACCACGCGCTTGGGGTTCAGTTGCAGGAACTGCACGATCTTGAGCACGGTGCGGTTGGCCGAGTTTTTCAGTTCCGCCTCGCCGGTGTCGAACAGCACATCGCCCAGGGTCATCACCAGGCCCCGATCGGTCTGGGTGGTAGCCAGGCTGGCGATCTGCTCTTCGAGCCATTTGCCCTGTTGCTGCACGCTGCTCAGTTTGCTTTCGCGTAGGGCTAGTTGCAGGCGCTGACGTTCCAGTTCGAGCTTGGCGCCGCGTTCTTCATTGAGTGCCTGTTCGGTGTGTTCGCGGGCGATGGCGCTGTAGCGCTGGCTCAAGTAGGCGTAGTGCACGACGTCGGCGCCGCTGCCCCAGTAGCTGGACAAGCGATCGGCGCGGGCCAGGGATTCACCCGCGCGAATCACGTCCTTGGGCGCGATGCGCAACACATTGGCGTCTTCCTTGACCTTCTGAAAGTCGCTCCCCGCCTGTTGCAAGGCCTGCTCGCCACTCGGGTGGCTGGCACATCCGCCCAGCAACGCGCTGCCCAGCAGCACTGCGCAGCTCACACCTCGGATCATCGGGCTCATTGGGCGTCTCCCAATTGCAATTGCTTGCGCAGGCGCGTGATACGGGTATTGAGCACGTTCAGTTGTTCCTGGCTCTTGCGAGTCAGCACTTTGGCTTCGGCCAGCCGCGCATCCAGCTCGGCCTGTTCGGCTTGCATGCGCGCATCCTTGAAGGATTGCTCGGCCATATCGGCCTTGGCCTGGGCGAATTTGTCCTCGGCCAGCTTCAACTCGGGGGATTCATCGGCATTGGCGCCGACGGCACTGGCCTGTTCCAGGGCTTGCTGGGTGAGGCGTATTTGTTCATTCGGCGCAGGATCGGCTGCACATCCCGCCAGAGCGACAACGGCGAGGGCCGCGAAAAGAGGTCGAAGAGTCACTGAAAATCCCTACTTTGTTGGGGTGCCGACAGATTGTTGCAGTTGCGCCTTCCAGCGCTCGATATTGCGCTGCAGAGCGGCTTGTACCCCATCGGACCCGGCCAATTCTGTCATCTTTTTGGCCAGCTGTCCGCGCAGCCATGGATCATTGCAGGCCGAGTTGTGGGAAATCGCCAGGTACAGGCCAGGTTGATCGACGGGCACATCACGGGCGACCAGGTCGCTGCTCATACCCAGCGACTGCGCCATGGCGGTGCCGGAATAGCGACCGGCCAGCACATATTCCACCTCCCCCAGCAACAACTTTTGAAACGCAGGCGTCAACGTGGGAAAGCGTTGCAGGGTCAGTTGCTGATTGGCGAAGGTTTCAAATTCACGGCTTAGGCGCGCACGCTCGGAAATGGCGCCTTTATGACCGTGAAGATCGGCGGCCGTGGTATAGGCCAGCGCCGAATCCTTGCGCGTCCAGACCAGATAATCGGTCTGCATCAGGGCCGGATGGATATAGTCGAAGTGGTCCAGCTCCGCCAGATTAAGCGGTGCATCGGCCAGCATATCCATGCGTCCGCTGCGTGCTTCATCCGAAGCCAGGGTGCGCTTGCCGCCGTAGAGCAGGTCGATTTTCAGCCCCAGGTCACTGGCGACTTGCTGCAACACATCGGCAGTGGCACCGATCAGGTGCGTGGGGTCCTGCGGGTCGCGCCATAAGAGCGGCGGTGCATCCGGGCTGCCGGTAATCACCAGACGATCACATTTACCGGCAGCCAGCGATAGGGTCGGCAGCAACAGTGTGATACCCAGCATTGCGGTCCAAGGGCGCAGGTCCATGGCACGGTTCTCCAATTTTCAAAAAAGCCGGGCATAAAAAAGCCCGGTCATACGACCGGGCCCTTTATAAGTGAAGCGACTGGATTAGACCAGCTTCTCCAACTCAGGTACGGCTTCGAACAAGTCCGCTACCAGACCGTAATCGGCTACCTGGAAGATCGGTGCTTCTTCGTCCTTGTTGATCGCGACGATCACTTTGGAGTCCTTCATACCGGCCAAATGCTGGATCGCGCCGGAGATACCGACGGCGATGTACAGCTGTGGCGCAACGATCTTGCCGGTCTGGCCGACCTGCATGTCGTTGGGTACGAAACCTGCGTCGACGGCCGCGCGGGAAGCGCCAACCGCAGCACCCAGCTTGTCGGCCAGGGCGTACAGGTGCTTGAAGTTGTCCCCGTTCTGCATGCCACGCCCGCCAGAAACGACGATCTTGGCAGCGGTCAGTTCAGGACGGTCGGACTTGGCCAATTCTTCGTTGACGAAGCTGGACGTGCCGGCGTCGTGGGCAGCCGCAACCGCTTCAACAGCGGCCGAACCACCTTCGGCGGCGACCGGGTCGAAACCGGTGGCACGCACGGTGATCACTTTGATCGCAGCGCTCGATTGCACGGTGGCAATGGCGTTACCGGCATAGATTGGGCGCTTGAAGGTGTCAGCGCTTTCGACCGAGATGATCTCGGAGATCTGGTCAACGTCCAGCTGCGCGGCAACCCGTGGCAGGATGTTTTTGCCGTTGGAGGTGGCGGCGGCCAGGATGTGGCTGTAGCCCTTGCCCAACTCGGCGACCAGCGGCGCAACGTTTTCTGGCAGCTGGTGCGCGTAGGCGGCGTTGTCAGCGTTCAGAACCTTGCTCACACCGGCGATTTTTGCAGCGGCTTCAGCCACGGCGCCCGCGCCCTGGCCGGCGACCAGTACGTGAATGTCGCCACCGATCTTAGCGGCGGCAGCCACGGTGTTCAGGGTGGCCGGAGCCAGCACCTTGTTGTCGTGTTCGGCGATTACCAAGATAGTCATGTTCAGATTACCTTCGCTTCGTTTTTCAGTTTCTCGACCAGTTCGGCCACCGACTTGACCTTGATGCCCGCGCTGCGTGCAGCCGGCGCTTCGACTTTGACGGTCTTGTTGGTGGAGGCGGTGGAAACGCCCAAGGCATCCGGAGTCAGCGACTCAAGCGGCTTTTTCTTGGCTTTCATAATGTTTGGCAGGGACGCGTAGCGCGGCTCGTTCAAACGCAGGTCGGTGGTGACGATGGCCGGCAGTTTCAGGGAAACCGTCTGAGCGCCGCCGTCGATTTCGCGGGTCACGGCAACGCTGTCGCCGCTTACTTCGACCTTGGAAGCGAAGGTGCCCTGGCCGTAACCGGTCAGTGCAGCCAGCATCTGGCCGGTCTGGTTGTTGTCGCTGTCGATAGCTTGTTTGCCGAGGATCACCAGCTGAGGCTGTTCCTTATCGACAACGGCTTTGAGCAACTTGGCCACGGCCAGGGAGGTAAGGTCCTCGGCAGACTCGACCAAGATGGCGCGGTCTGCGCCCAGAGCCAGGGCAGTGCGCAACTGCTCTTGAGCGGTGGTTGGGCCGATGGACACCACGACGATTTCAGTCGCAACGCCTTTCTCTTTCAGACGCACTGCTTCTTCAACAGCGATCTCGCAGAAAGGGTTCATCGACATTTTGACGTTAGCAAGATCGACGCCGGAATTGTCCGCCTTGACGCGAACTTTCACGTTGTAATCGACAACGCGTTTGACAGCTACAAGAACCTTCATGGATTCCTCGTTACTCTCCGGTGAAAAGAAAGTCGCCTAGGCGAACCTGGCGGTTGATGCTCATCGGCACACAAGGGCACCTCCAAAAACCTCAGCAGCGGCAAACCGACGCAAGTGGCGACCGTTCGTCAGGGGTGACTGGGAGGTCATTCCTAATCGCGGCGTGTAAACTGCGCGCCATTCTTTGCACGCGTACCTGCCGTTTCTACCGTTGCGTTGCTTTTGGACGTGCTCTTGAAACCCGCTGTCTGCCTACGGTAAGCGCAAAACCGACCGTATCTTGACCGGAACGCCTATTCTGGTCAATACGGCAAAATGGTCAGTCATAAGCCGCGTTGCTTTGATTTACCTAGCCTGCGGGCAATTCAAACAAACGTTTGTATTGGACGCTGACAGTGGTCTATATATAATGCGCCACCTAGAGAGAACGGTGGGTCTTACCGTTGCTGTAAGACGATGCCGAACCTCCATCCATTAGAAAAAAAGCCTGTTGAGCCTTGAGTAGGAGATAGCCTGTGGAACGCGAATACATGGAATTCGACGTGGTCATCGTCGGCGCTGGCCCGGCTGGCCTGTCCGCCGCCTGCCGACTGAAGCAGAAGGCCGCCGAAGCCGGTAAGGAAATCAGCGTCTGCGTGGTCGAGAAAGGCTCTGAAGTCGGCGCCCATATCCTCTCCGGTGCCGTGTTCGAACCACGCGCCCTGAACGAACTGTTCCCGGACTGGAAAGAACTCGGCGCCCCACTCAACACCCCCGTGGTGCGCGACGACATCTATGTACTGCGCAGCAGCGATACCTCGACCAAGGTGCCTGACTTCTTTGTGCCCAAGACCATGCACAACGAAGGCAACTACATTATTTCCCTGGGCAATCTATGCCGCTGGCTGGCCCAGCAGGCCGAGAACCTCGGCGTGGAAGTCTACCCAGGCTTCGCCGCCCAGGAAGCGCTGTTCGACGAAAACGGCGTGGTGCGCGGGATCATCACCGGCGACCTCGGCGTCGACCGCGAAGGCAAGCCGAAAGAAGGCGTCTATACCCCCGGCATGGAACTGCGCGGCAAGTACACGCTGTTCGCCGAGGGCTGCCGTGGCCACATCGGCAAGCAACTGATCCAGCGTTTCAAGCTGGACAGCGATGCCGACGCCCAGCACTACGGTATCGGTCTCAAGGAAATCTGGGAAATCGACCCGGCCAAGCATCAGCCAGGCCTTGTGGTGCACACCGCCGGTTGGCCGCTGGATATCATGAGCAACGAGAACACCGGTGGCTCGTTCCTTTATCACTTGGAAAACAACCAGGTGGTCGTCGGCCTGATCGTTGACCTGTCCTACAGCAACACCTTCCTGTCGCCGTTCGATGAGTTCCAGCGCCTCAAGCATCACCCGGTGCTGGCCCAGTACCTGGAAGGCGGCAAGCGCATCAGCTACGGTGCTCGTGCACTGGCCAAGGGCGGCATTAATTCGCTGCCGAAAATGGTCTTCAAGGGTGGCGCGCTGATCGGCTGCGACCTGGGCACCATGAACGTGGCCAAGATCAAAGGCAGCCACACCGCCATGAAGTCCGGCATGCTCGCCGCTGACGCCGTGGCCGAGCGTCTGTTCGCCGAGTCCGAAGGCGGTGACGAGTTGACCAACTACGTCGACAGTTTCAAAGCCAGCTGGCTGTACGAAGAACTGTTCGCCAGCCGCAACTTCGGCCCGGCGATGCACAAGTTCGGCCCGATCATCGGTGCCGGCTTCAACTGGTTCGACCAGAACATCCTGGGCGGCAAAATGCCGTTCACCCTGCACGACACCAAGCCGGACTACGCCTGCCTTAAGCTGGCCAAGGACTGCCAGAAGATCGACTACCCCAAGCCCGACGGCAAACTGAGCTTCGATAAACTCAGCTCGGTGTTCATCTCCGGTACCAACCACGAAGAAGAACAGCCGTGCCACTTGAAGCTCAAAGACCCAAGCATCCCGATCGGCACCAACCTGCCGCTCTACGATGAACCGGCGCAACGCTACTGCCCGGCCGGCGTGTATGAAGTGATCACCCAGGAAGACGGCGAGAAGCGCTTCCAGATCAACGCCCAGAACTGCGTGCACTGCAAGACCTGCGACATCAAGGACCCTTCGCAGAACATCACCTGGGTCACGCCGGAAGGCGCGGGCGGGCCGACTTACCCGAATATGTAAGCCAGAGAAGGCTCCCACATGGGAGCCTTTTTTATAGTTGTCATCAGTCCTGTGTGGAAGGGAGCAAGCCCGCCTACCACCTTTGGATTGTGTCTTCGCCTGAACTCACTACGCCGCACGCTCTTCACCCGGATTGCGCAAAAAGTAGCGCTTATATTCCCGGCTGAACTGCGACGTACTCTGATACCCCACGCTGTGCGCCGCCTGCGCCACGCCCATGCCGTCCACCAGCAGCAACTGCTGCGCCTTCAACAACCGCAAACGCTTGAGGTACTGCACGGGGGACAACAAGGTGCAGCGCTTGAAGTGCTCGTGAAAGGTCGACGCGCTCATGTGCGCGAAACCGGCCAACGTCTCGATATTCAGCGGCTCGGCGTAATGGGCATGCAGATGATTTAGCGAGGTGGCGATGCGCGAGAATTGCCCCTGCTGCTCCACCAATGCGCGCAGCACATCGGCCTGAGGCCCGCGCAGGGCGGTAAACAGCAATTCGCGCACCCGCGACGGGCCGATGATCCGGCTTTCCAGCGGATCGTGCAGGCACTGCAACAGTCGCTCGACGCAACCTCGCATCGCGTCGTCGAGCACCACCGAACTCATCGACGCCAATGTCTGCGCAGTGGGCGGTGGTCCGGCCTGAATACCCATGGCCATGACCAGCTCGCCGAGCACCACGCGGTCAATCCCCACCGTCACCCCCAGCAACGGCGCGCCAGGCGCCATTGCAAAGGTCTCGCACTCGAACGGCACCGGCATCGCCTGGATCAAGTAATGCCCGGCGCCGTACTCCAGCGTACGTGGGCCCAGGTACGCGACTTTGCTGCCCTGGGCCACGAACATCAGGCTCGGCTCGTAGATATGCGGGCCGCGTGCCACATCACAACTGGCACGCAAAACCTGTACGCCAGGCAAGTGGGTCGGGGAGAAACCGTCACGGGTCGTGAGGCCCTCGATCAAGGAAACCAACGTGGCGTTGGCGTCGAGATGGCGGGTCAATAGCATAAAAGCAGTTCTCGGGAGTTTTCAGATCTGAGCATCAGCAAGCTTCAAGCCTCAAGCTGCAAGAGAGCGCGCAGTTTATAGCTTGCGGCTTGTAGCTTGCTGCTTTTAGCTGCTCCCCCGGAGCTTTAGGCATAAGACTCGGAGCAATCGCCATGGCCGCCAACCATGTCGATGGGGACAATGGCCCGCCTCACTTGTCATTGTTTTTGCGAGGTTCTCTGCATGTACACCGCCATCGGTTACGCCGCCCAGTCGGCCACCACTCCCCTCGCCCCCATGAGTTTCCAACGTCGCAGCCCACGGGCCGACGACGTGGCCATCGAGATTCTGTACTGCGGCGTGTGCCACTCTGACATTCACCAGGCGCGCAACGAGTGGGGCATCGCCGTCTACCCGCTGATGCCCGGCCACGAGATCGTCGGCAAAGTCACCGCCGTGGGCGCCAGCGTCACCGCGCACAAAGTCGGCGACCTGGTGGGCGTGGGCTGCATGGTCGATTCGTGCCGCCAGTGCCAGGCTTGCCAGTCGGACCTCGAGCAATACTGCCTTGAAGGCCCGACCATGACCTACGCCACCCCCGACCGTGTGGACGGTAGCAACACCATGGGCGGCTACTCCGACAGCATCGTGGTCAGCGAACATTTCGTGGTGAAGATCCCGGCCAAGCTCGACCTGGCCAGCGCTGCGCCGATCCTGTGCGCGGGCATCACCACCTACTCACCGCTCAAGCACTACGGCGTCAAGGCTGGCGACAAAGTCGGGATTCTCGGCATGGGTGGCCTGGGCCACATGGGCATCAAGTTCGCCAAGGCCATGGGCGCGGAAGTGACGCTGTTTACCCGTTCCGCGAGCAAGGCCGAAGAAGGCCGTCGCCAGGGCGCCGATCATGTGATCGTGTCCACCGACGCCGAGCAAATGAAAGCCGCCGCCGGGCACTTCGACTTCCTGCTGGACACCATCCCGGTGCAGCACGACCTGAACCCCTACCTCGATACCCTGCGTTTTGACGGCGTGCATATTCTGGTGGGCCTGATCGAGCCGGTGGACCCGCCCGTCAATGCCGCCAAACTGGTGCTGGGGCGCAAAGTGCTGGCCGGTTCGTTGATCGGCGGTATTGCTGAAACCCAGGAAGTCCTGGATTTCTGTGCCGAGCATGGCATCACCTGCGATATCGAAATGCTCGACATCCGCCAAATCAACGAGGCTTACACCCGCATGATCGCCGGCGATGTGAAGTACCGCTTTGTCATCGACATGGCGACCCTCAAGGTCTGATCAGGCCTTCGCGCCCAACTCCGCCGACAGCCGTGCTGCAACCTGTTTGATCACAGGGATCAGCTCGGCCATTTTTTCCAGCGGCATGTAGGGCACGGTACTGGCGATGCTGATGCCGGCGACGATCCGCCGGCTGGCATCGCGCACCGGTGCGGCCACGCAACGGATCGACGGTTCGTTGTCTTCCAGATCGAACGCATAACCGCCCGCCACGTACTCGTGCATGCGTTGCTCGAACTGCGCCCAGGATTGCTCAGGATGGTGGGGCCACTGCAGATTCTTCCCGCCTGCTGGCAGGCTGGCGTCGTACAAGCGTTGCCATTCCTGTACCGAATCATCCAGCAACATCGCCTTGCCCACCCCGGTACGCGCCAACGGCATGCGATGGCCGACCCGCGAGCGCATTTCCGGGCCGTAGCGGCCAGGGTTCTTGTGCAGGTAGAGCACATCATCGTGTTCGCGGATGGCCAAGTGGATGGTGTCGCCGGTCAGCGCCGATAGTTCGTCCAGGTACGGCACCGCCAGGGTGACCAGCGGCAACTCTTCGCGCGCCTGGAACCCCAACTCGATCAACTTCGGCCCCAGCAGGTAACCGACTTGCGGCACCACACGCAGGTAACGCTCGTCCACCAGGCAACTGGCCAGGCGGTGGGTGGTGCTGCGAGTGGTGCCGATGCGCTTGGCGATCTCTTTCAGATCCCGCGCACCCGCCGCCACCGCCTGCACCACCCCCAGGCCACGCAACAGGGTCTGGGTGCCGGTGGGGGCGGCGTCTTTGACGGGGGTGTGGGCGTTTTCCTGCATATCGGGCCTATTGGGAAGTACGAAAACGGGCGCCATTATGGCAAATACCCGAGGGCAACACAGTGCGGATATCTATGTAGGGGGCTTTGCCCGATGGCTGTGGGTCAGTTTGAACATCCGGGTCTGACACACCGCTATCGGGGGCAAGCCCCCTCCCACCTTTTGATTTCACATGACCAAGGCTCAGCGTTGTTTCATGGGCTCGATCACCGCTGCCAGCACCAGCATCGATCCCCCTCCCAGCTTTTGATTTCACATGACCAGGGCTCATCGCTGTTTCATGGGCTCGATCACCGCTGTCAGCAACAACATCGAACCGCTTTACTGTGGGAGGGGGCTTGCCCCCGATTACGGAGTGTCAGTCTGCATTTTTGTTTCTGATCTACCGCTATCGGGGGCAAGCCCCCTCCCACATTGAGTCCTTACGGGGCATGGAGTCAGCGTTGTTTCATGCGGTCGATGACCACGGCCAGCAGCAGGATGGAGCCGCGGATTACATACTGGTAGAAGGTGTCGATGTTCTTCAGGTTCATCGCGTTTTCGATGATCGCCAGGATCAGCACACCCGCGATCACGTGGCGGATCATGCCGATACCGCCGCTCAGCGACACGCCGCCCAGTACGCAGGCCGAGATGACGGTCAGTTCGAAACCCTGGCCGATCATCGGTTGGCCCGAGGTCATGCGTGAGGCCAAAATCACGCCGGCCAGGGCACCGATCAGGCCGTGTACGGCGAAGATCAGGATCTTGGTGCGGTCCACGTTCACGCCCGCCAGCAGCGCCGCTTCCGGGTTGCCGCCGATGGCCATGGTGTTGCGCCCGTAGGTGGTGTAGTTGAGCAGCCAGCCGAAAAACACGAAGCACACCAGGGTGATCAGGATCGGCACCGGCACGCCGAACAGTTGGCCGTTACCAAAGATAAAGAACTGCTCCTGGGACACCCCCACCGCTTTGCCGTCGGCAAAAATGTAGGCCAGGCCGCGCACGATTTGCATGGTCGCCAGCGTGGTGATCAGCGCGTTGACCCGCAGTTTGGCGATCACGATGCCGTTGATCAGCCCCACCACCAGGCCCATCAGCAATGCCGCGCCAATGCCCAGCATGACGCTGTCGGTGTCGCGCATGACGATGGCCGCGACCACCCCGGCGCAGGCGATTACCGAGCCCACCGACAGGTCAAAATGCCCCGAGGCCAGGCAGAACAGCATGGTGCAGGCGGCGATGCCCACGGTGGAAATCGCCAGGCCCAGGCCGCGCATGTTCAGCGGCGAGAGGAAGTTGTCGATCAGCAAGGCGCACAACACGAAGATGGCGATGGCCGCCAGCAGCATCGCCCAGTTGTCGAGCAAGGCGCGCATGTCCAGGGGTTTGCGTGCCGTGGGCAGCGCGTTGTTTTGAGTGGTCATGGTTTTCTCTCAGTTCGTCACGCGGCGCGGCAAGGCCAGCTGCAGCAGGTTGGATTCAGTGGCGTGTTCGCGCGGGTGTTCGCCGCGCAGCGCGCCTTCGCACAGCACCAGGATGCGGTCGGCGATGCCCATCACTTCCATCAGGTCGCTGGACACCACGATCACCGCGATGCCCTGCGCCGCCAGGTTGTGGATGATCTGGTAGATCTCGGCCTTGGCGCCGATGTCGATGCCGCGGGTCGGTTCGTCGAGCAACAGCACTTTCATCGGCATCGACAGCCAGCGGCCCAAAATGGCTTTCTGCTGGTTGCCGCCGGAGAGGTACAGGATCTTCTGCGCGGCGTTCGGGGTTTTGACTTTCATCGCCTGGATCTGGTGCGCGGCGTTGCCCTTTTCCCAGCCCTCGCGCAGCAGCCAGCCGAACCGCGAGTGGGCGCCACGAGCACTGATGTTGATGTTTTCGGCCACGCTGGACAGCGGGATGATGCCTTCCTTTTTGCGGTCTTCGGGGCACAGCAGCACCCCGGCGGCGATGGCGTCGCGCGGCGAGCGCAACTGCAATGGCTCACCCTCCAACTCCAGGCTGCCGGCGCTGGCACGCTCCAGGCCGCTGAGCAGACGGAACAGCTCCGTGCGCCCGGCCCCCACCAGGCCGAACAGGCCGAGGATTTCGCCTTTGCGCACCTGGAAACTCACCGGCTCGCGCAGCCCAGGGCCGAGCAGACCGTCGACCTTGAGCGCCACCTCGCCGTGCTCACGCGGGCGGTAGTCGTAGATGTCCTGAATATCGCGACCGACCATGCAGGTCACCAACTGGTCGTGGGTCAGCGCGCTCATGTCCTCGAACGTACGCACGTAGCGGCCGTCCTTGAACACCGTGACCGCGTCGCAGATGCGGAACACTTCTTCCATGCGGTGCGACACGTAGAGCACCACTTTGCCCTCGTCGCGCAGGCGCGTGATGATCGCCATCAAACGCTCGATCTCCCGCGCCGACAGGCTGCTGGTGGGTTCGTCAAAGGCGATCACATGGGCGCCACGGGACAGCGCCTTGGCGATTTCCACCAACTGGCGCTGGCCCAGGGACAGACGCCCGAGCTTCTGGTCCGGGTCGATTTCATCAGCCAGACCCTTGAGGCACGCCAGGGCTTGCTTGCGCAGCAAGCCACGGTTGACCACGCCCCAGCGCGTGGGCAAATGGCCGAGGAACAGGTTCTCGGCCACGCTCATTTCCGGCACCAGGTGCAGCTCCTGGTGAATCACCGCCACGCCGCTGGCGATGCTGTCGGCCGCGCATTTGAAGGCCAGGGTCTGCGCGCCGATCTGCAGCGCGCCGCTGCTGGGGATATAGGCCCCGCCGAGGATCTTCAGCAGGGTCGATTTGCCCGCGCCGTTCTCGCCCATCAACGCATGCACTTGCCCGGGCTGGGCGGTAAAACTGATGCCGTCCAGCGCCTTGACCCCGGGAAAGGTCTTGCCGATGCCGTCAAACCGCAAGGCCGCAGCGGTCATTTCCACAGCCCGATCTTGGTCAGTTCTTCCTGGAAGTTGGCGCGGGTGATCAGGGTCACTTCGTCCATGGCGGTGTATTTAGGCGGCTCTTTGCCGGTGGTCACCCACTCGAACATCATCTCGGCGGTTTTGTAGCCTTCGATATGCGGGCTTGGCAGCATGGAGCCGTAGAAGCCGCTGTCGGGTTTTTTCAATTCGCCGATGGCATCGGTGCCATTGATGCCGATCCCGATCACATTGGCCGCCTTGAAACCGGCCGCTTCAGTGGCGCGCACGCCGCCGAGCACGGTGTTGTCGTTCATACCGCCGATGATCAGGTTTTTCACGCCGCTTGGGAGTTTGACCAGCGCCGAGTTGGCGGCGTCCATGCTGCCCGGTACATCCAGGGTTTTCAGCGGCGCGGTGAGGATATGGTCCGCGGGGATGCCGGCTTTTTTCAGCGAATCGATCGAACCGTCGGTGCGTTTCTTACCGGTATCGAGCTCGTTGAAAGTGGTGATCACCGCGTAGGTTTCTTTCCAGTCCCAACCGCGTTTTTTCGCTTCATCGGCCATGGCCGCGCCCTGCTTCTGGCCTACCTCAAACGCGGCCATGCCCAGGTACGGCACGTCTTCCATAAACTTGCCCTTGGCGTCGACGAAACGGTCGTCCACCGCCATGACTTTCATATCGTTGAGCTTGGCCTTGGCCACAATCGCAGGGCCTAGGGACACATCCGGCGGGCAGATCACAAAACCCTTGGCGCCGTTGGCGGCCAGGCTGTCGATGGCCGACAGGGTTTTCTCGCCGTCGGGCACGGCGATCTTGATCAACTCAAACCCCTTGTCCTTGGCGGCTTTTTCAGCGAAGGCCCACTCGGTCTGAAACCAGGGCTCTTCGGCTTGTTTGACCAGGAAGCCGATTTTGACTGCATCAGCGGCCAGGGCGAAGGAGCTGAGGCTGCTGAACGCCACGGCGGTAGCGAGAACACGTAAGGCTTTTTTCATGAACGGCACCTCTTGTTGTTATTGGAGAGCGGCAGGTTCTAGTCGTGGTACATCACAGACCGCCCGCCATCGATCATCAGGCAGGTGGCATTGATAAAAGGCGCTTCGTCGGTGGCCAGGAACAGCGCCGTCATCGCCACCTCGACCGGTTGGCCGATGCGCTTGGGCGGGTGCAGGTCGAAGGCGCGCTGGCGTTCGGCGTGGGGGTCGGGGAAACCGTTCCAGTAATCGACATTCAGCTGGGTTTCGATATAGCCCGGCGCAATCGCATTCACGCGGATGCCTTTGGGCGCGTATTCGATACCCAGAGCGCGGGTCAGGCCGAGTAGGCCATGTTTGGCCACCGGGTACGGAAAGCACCCGGGAATGATGTGGCTGGAATGGGTGGAGGCGATGTTGATGATATTGCCGATGCCCTGCTCGATCATGTGCGGCAACACCGTGCGACAGCCGAACCAGGCACCGTCGAGATCGATGGCGAAGCAGCGGCGCCAGTCTTCGTCGGTCATTTCCAGCGGGTCGCGGAACACATTGACCCCGGCGCAATTGACCAGCACATCCACACGCCCGAAGCGCTCGATGGCCAGGTTGACCAGCGCCTGCCACTGTTCCTTGGCGGTGATATCGATAGGGAGTGCGTGGATCTGGGCGCCGCGTTCGCGCCAGTGAGCGGCAACGGCCTCGACCTTGTCGCCCTGGATATCGCCGATCACCAACTGCGCCTGCTGGGCTTGAAAGCACGCGACGATCGCCTCGCCAATGCCTTGGGCGGCACCGGTGATCACGACCACCTTGCCTTTGAGACGCTCGCCGTAAGTAGGCTCGGGCACCCTGGGCAACGACAACGGTTGTGCCTGCATCGCTTCACCTGTTTTATTTTTGGTAGTGAGTGCTGATGCCGCCGACTATAAACCTAGAACTTGAAACATCTCAATATATAAATTTACATCCCATATTGTGAGAACAGATGTAAAAAAACCGGCACATTCATGCCGGTTATTGATCAAGCCATGGACGACTTTCAGCCTCAACCCAAGGCAAAGTCACGCAACGCATCGCCTTCCATGCGGTACCGCACCCACTCTTCCTGCGGCTGTGCGCCAATGGATTTGTAGAAGGCAATCGCCGGCTCGTTCCAGTCCAACACGCTCCACTCAAAGCGCCCGCAGCCATTGTCGAACGCGATCTTGGCCAGGTGGCGCAACAACTTCTTGCCCGCCCCGCCGCCACGTTGTTCCGGGTTGATGTAGAGGTCTTCGAGGTACAGGCAGTTACTGCCAAGCCAGGTGGAGTAGCTGAAGAAGAACACTGCAAAACCGATGGGCACGCCGTCCCGCGAGCAAATCAGACCATGGGCGGTGGCGCCCTCGCTGAACAGGCTACGTTCGATGTCCACCACACTGGCGATCACTTCATGCCGGGCTTTTTCGTACTCCGCAAGCTCGGTGATAAAAGTCAGGATCTGCGCAGCGTCACTGGGCACGGCGGGACGAATCTCGATGGTCATGGGCGAGCCTTGGCAATGTCAAAGCCCACATACTAAGGCGCTTTGATGACTGATTGCAGCGCAATTTTATGGGCTACGACGTGGCGTCGACGTGGCCCGGTGCGCTGACACACAAATTTTTACAGGCAACTTGATACCGTTCGTCGCCATCGAGGCACGATCAATAAACGTCGGCTGACCAACAAAGGGTAAGGACATTAATCATAAGGAGACACCCTCATGAACCATTCCAAATGTGCTGCCCTCGCCCTCGCCGGTCTGCTGTCCGCGGTTTCCCTGAGCAGCTTCGCCGCGACCTCGTCCACCGGCCCGACCAACCCGGACGCCACCACCGAGTCGCAGAAGTCCATGGGCACTGGCCTGGACACCAATGGCGGCGCGGTAATCGATAACACCAACGCGGCCGACCCGCACACTCAAGGCCATGACACCCAACGCCAGGCACCGGCTGCGGTAGGTAACGGCAAGATGGGCCCCTCGGTCGATGAGCCCAAAGTCAATAAAGGCGACGACGCGAACCTGCCGGGCGCGCCGAAACAAACTGCACCTTGATTCATCGCACGCGAGACGAACACCCGATCATTTCCCCATGAAGAGGTACGCATGAACGTCGATAAGAACCTTGAGAGAGAAGTCCTCACCCGCCTGTTGCACGCCCATCCCCATGGTTTGGGCAAGGAGGTACTGGACAACTACCGCGGCGAGAAAGTAGTCGCCAGTGCCTTGGCGTTCCTTCAAGACCGTGGGCTTATCAAGGACGGTCACGTGACCACCGACGCTGCCGGTGAATATGCCTTGAACCTGCCGATCAAGCTGACCGCGTCGGGTGTCGATGAGGCGCGCAAGCTGGAAAGTGCCGACCCTCAGTAATTCATTTTGTCTGGTCTGGCCCTGGCGACAGGGCCAGTAGGAGTATCGCAATGCCTCTTGGAAGCAAAGCCAAATACACCGCCGCACAGAAGCGCAAAGCCTCCCGTATCGAACAGAGTTACGAGGACAAAGGCGTGCCCAAATCCGAAGCCGAAGCCCGTGCGTGGGCCACCGTCAACAAGCAGTCCGGCGGGGGCGAAAAGGCCGGCGGCTCGGGTCAGCGCAAGGCCCCGGCGAAGAAGGCCCAGGATCGTCACGACTCGGCCAAGCGGGCTGCCGCCAGCCGAGAAGGGCATCCGCGCAACAGCCGTGTGTCCTTAAGCACCCAGACCAAGGAAAGCCTGCTCAAGGAAGCCCGGGCGAAAGATATCCGCGGGCGTTCGAGCATGCGTAAAGATCAGTTGATCGAAGCGTTGAAGAAGGCAAGTTGACCCCTGCCTGACAACGGTGGGAGGACGTCCGCGTCCTGCCACCGTTGGTTGTCATGATTTGAGGAAGGCGTCGACTTCAGCACCGGTCGGCGCAGTGGCCGGGCCCCAGCGCGTCACCGCCAACGCCGCCGCCGCATTTGCACGGCGCGCCGATTCCACCGGTTCGAGGCCTTGGGCCAGACCGGCAATCATCACCCCCGCGTGCGCGTCCCCGGCGCCATTGCTATCTACCGCCTGCACCGTGAACCCCGGCACATGTTCGATCCGAGCCCCCCGCCCCACCCAGCAGCCATTCGGACCATCGCGTATCACCAACAGCGTGTCAGCGGGTAAGTGGCGAGCGAGGTCGGTCAACGCCTGCGAAATATCCGCCGCCCCGGTGAATGCCAGCGCTTCTGGCCCGTTGCTGGTCCAGATATCGATGCGCGGCAGCAAGGCAAGCATCAGTGCCGAATTCGGCCCCTTGGCCAGCGGCCCCGGATCGAACACCACCGCGATGGACCGCGGTAAGGCCAGCAGCCAGTCGATCAGCGGCTGGGCCTTGCCTTCCAGCAGCAGGCTGTAGCCGCTGACATACACGTAGTCATCGGCGCATGGCACCACGCAGGCCAAATCTTCGGCGCTCAGTTCGCCCTCTGCCCCAAGGCGTGAAATAAAAGTGCGCTCCGTGGACGCCTCGGTCAGGGCCACGCATAGGCCTGTGTCCTTTCCACTGCTCGGTGCCAGGGCCATGTCGATGCCGTCCGCATGCATCGCAGCACGGGCCAGATCGCCGAAGCGCCCGGTGCCATGGCGCCCCAAGTACACCACCGGCATGCCGTTGCGTCGCGCGGCTGCCATCACATTGAAGCCGCCGCCGGTTTCGAAACTGGCCGATTGGGCCAGTACGTCGCCCCCCGTGGCAGGCAACGTATCGAGGGCCATGACCAGGTCGACGATGACCTGCCCCGTGTGCAGCAATCTAGACATGTGCGCCCTCGACCAGCGCCGGGCGTCGATCAGATGCACCACCCAGCACGGCGTAGATCCCACCCGCGACCAAGAACGTGACAATCCAACCCAAACCGTTATGGCCCAGCCAGGAGTCGGACAACGGCCCGGCGAACCAGATGTTGTCGGCGGTAGTACCGATGGTGGTGAAGCTAAAACCCAGCACGATCGCCACGGCCCACGCGCCGAATGCGCGCCATTCCACGCCGCCGCGATACCAGTAGGCGCTGCTGGGGCTGACGTCCAGCAGATCCTGGGCGCTGTAGTAGTGACGGTGGATCAAGTCGACCACGAAGATGCCGACCCAGGCGGTAATCGGCACCGCCAGCAGCGAAATGAAGGTAATAAACGGGCCGTAGAAACTGTCGGCAATCAGCATGAAGTAAATCGAACCGGCGAAGATCGCCACGATATCGACGATCACCGCATGTACGCGCTTGACCTTCAAACCGAGGGTCAGGGTGGTCAGCCCCGCCGAATACACCGACAGGTTATTCGACAGCAATAGCCCGCCGAACGCCGTGATCAGGTACGGCACTGCCATCCAGGTAGGCAGCATGTCGCGGATCGCGATGATCGGGTCCGTGGCCGCCGCCAGGTCGTTATTGCCCACCGACAATAGGCCGCCCAGGGTGATCAACAGCACCAGCGGAATGCCCGCGCCAAAGGCGGCGGACGCCACCAGTCGCGCGGCCTTGACGCTGCGGTGCTGGTAACGCGACATATCGGCACCGGCGTTGGCCCAGCCGATACCGGTACCGGCCGCCATGGTGCCGATGCCGATGATCATCGCGCTCAGCGGTGCCGGCGTGGCATTGAACACGGCGTTCCAATCGATAGTGGCGCAGAGAAAACCACCCACTAGGATATTCAGCGCGCCAAACACGTAAGTGGCCCATTTCTGGATCACCAACAACGTGGCGTGGCCCAGGCCGGAGACCGCCAGGGTCAGCAGCACGAAGATGCCGATAAAGATCAGGGTCAGCACCGGCGCGCTTTTGGCCTCGACCGCCGTGCCGAACAGGATTGAGCACAGCGACAGCAGCACAAACGCAGCGGTGGTGGTGTTGACGGTTTCCCAGCCCAGGCGCGACATCAGCGAAACCAAAGTCGGACCGATATTACCGCGCACGCCGAAGATGGCGCGCGACAGCGTCAGGCTGGGTGCGCGGCCGCGTCGGCCGGCGATGGAGATGATGCCCACCACAGCAAAGGAACCGGCGGCGCCGAGGATCGCCACGATCACCGCCTGCCAGATCGCCAAGCCGCGAAACGCCACCAACGTGGCACCCAGCGGCAGGCCGAGGATGCTGATATTGGCGGCGAACCACACCCAGAACAGCTGCAGCGGATGGCCATTGCACTCCGCTTCGGGGACCGGTTCGATACCGCGTGTTTCCAATTGCCCGGCGTTTTGGCCGGCGGACGTGCTGCTCATGGTGCTGCTCCTGGTGCCTGTATTTGTTGTGGTGATGGCAAATAGTTAAAGGGTTAACCCGTCATCCTGACTGTGTTCAGCAACGCACGTCGCAACGCGCGCTTAACGCAAGGCGAGCAGCCCCTGGACCAAGGGTTGCAAATCCAGCCCATTGACCCGTTTGACCTGCTCGATCATCGCTGGTGGCCAGCACTGCATGCCCAGACAAGCGCCAAGCATGGCGCCCAGCATCGCTGCAATGGTGTCGGTATCGCCGCCGAGGCTGGCGGCCAGGCACAACGCGTCCAGCGCCGTCAGCTCACCCACCGCTACCCGCTGCGCGAGGGCGAACGACACCACCACCGACTCCTGGGAGGCCACGGAGGTGCCGATCAACTCATACAACAGGTCAGCGAACAGCGCGGTATCGCCGCTGCCAACGCTCAAGGTGCGGGCCCAACTGATGCGCGTGGAAATCCGCCCACCCGCCACCCAATGACCATGGCTCTCGGTTTGTTGGGCAATCTGGGTGCCGATGCTTAACGCTTCGCCCAGATCCACGCCGTTGATACCGGCCGAAACCACCGCAGCCACCGCTGCCGCGCTGGAGATGCCCAGGGTCGTGTTGTGGGTGACTTGGCACGCCTGAATCACCGACTGGACAAATCGAACCGAGTCGTTGACATCGGCGGCAATGCCCACGGGGGTGATACGCATGGCCGCGCCGTTGGTGGTGCCATAACGCCCGGATTCCTCTGGAGTATGGCCGGCGAGGATCATGTCGATCGCGCGCTTGGTAGAGGGACCGAGCAAGTCCTGGGAGCCCTTGGCGCGCATGCTCGCTTCCCAGTCGATAAGGCGCTGGGCGAGGATCGCAGGCTCGATCGTGCCCTGGCCCTGCACCAGTAACTCGCCCACCAGAATCGCTTGCTCGGTGTCATCGGTGACCGAGCCGGCGGGCATGTTGGGGGCGATGGGTTGGTCGGCGTGGGCATCGACCAGCGCCGTGATCGCGCCGAAACGCGCGCGTACCTGCTCGCGGTTGAGGGACTGGGTCGGCATGCCGAGGGCATCGCCCAGGGCCAGGCCGTAAAAGGCGCCGAGGGCGCGATTATGCGGGGTCATTTGGCGGTTCCGAATTGCAGGTGCAGGCGAAAGTGCACAGGGTCAAGCACGCTTTCGACGTACTCCATAAAACGTCCGCGACGGTCGAAAGTGGTTCGCGACGCCTTCAAAAACACCGTGCCGACTGGGCGCCCCAGCAGCTCGGCGTCTTCGTCGCTCAATGGCTCGGCACCGATCCACTGGTCGCCATCAGCGCCGACATAGCCATAGGCCGCCAGGGTAATGGTCAGAGAATTGTCGATCAGGCCGACCCGGGGCAGGCTCTCAAGACTGCCAGAGGCGGGCATAAACGAGCGTTCCAGGGACACGGCAGTGCCATCGGTGGTCCGACGGCGACGGTCGAGGGCGATGAACTGATCGCTGCCGAAGCGGTTGAGCAAGTCCGGGCGGGTTACCGCTTCCAGGCGCAGGACGTCAGTGGTGATCAACGCCCCCGTATCGGCCAGGGCCTGCGCCCAGCCGCTGGCTTGATCGAGCACCATGCCGTCAAAGGTGACAATGGAGCCGACCCCGCTCTGGGTGGCGATGTAATTACGGCGCTTCAGCTCGGCCAGAGCCTCGCGCAAGGTGCCTCGGCTGACCCCGAACTCTTCGGCCAATTGGTGCTCGCCCGGCAGCAGGAAACCGTCGGCCATCATGCCACCTTCAATGCGGCGGATGAGTTCGTCGACGACGCGTTTTTTCTTATCGAATCGCACATGTCTAATCATGTACAAATTGATAACCGAAAGGCCCGGTGAGCGGCAAGCGAATTATGTCAGGGCTTGGTAATAAGCGGCCTCAGGGCTCCAGGCCAATCGGGAAAAACTCCCCGCCGCTCCACACACCCAGCCAATTTCGCCCGTTGATCGGACGACTCACCGCCAACTCGACCAATTGATAGAACACGTTGCGATGCACCAGGGCTTCGAGGTTAGCGCGCACGCGCAGATAAGGCGAGGGCTCTTCGGTGACCGGGTCAATCACCACCCGTAGGGGATGTTCGAGCCCCGCCTCGATCTGCTCGTCGACGTTGGTGGTCAAGCGCAGCCGCTGACTTTCGCCCTCGCCTTCCACCTCCAATGTCACCGCAACGAACGGCGCGTCGTCGACCACGATCCCGACTTTTTCCACCGGGGTAACCAGGAAGTAATCATCGCCATCGCGGCGAATGATATTGGAGAACAATTTGACCATCGGCTTTCGCCCGATCGGCGTACCTTGGTAAAACCAGGTGCCGTCGCGGGCGATGCGCATGTCGATATTGCCGCAGAAATCCGGGTTCCACAGATGCACCGGTGCCGGGCCCTTGCCTTTAGGCAGTTGCGCCAACAGATCGTTGGCCTTGGCGGAATCGGTCATGGGTTCTCCCTTGTTTACGTGCCGGACCTACTGATCACTCATCCCCAGCAAGCCTCGTGCGTACTGCGCCAGGGGGCGGGCAATCAGGTCTTGTGGCTTGTTGTCGTGGAATGTCAGTAAACCGCCACGACTGCGAATACGTGCAGTATCAATCAAATATTGGGTGCTGGTCTCGATCAACATGATCTGGATAACGCCGCTGTCCAGGCCAACACGG
The DNA here is from genome assembly GCF_019641515.1 of Pseudomonas sp. S5F11. Taxonomy (NCBI): domain Bacteria; kingdom Pseudomonadati; phylum Pseudomonadota; class Gammaproteobacteria; order Pseudomonadales; family Pseudomonadaceae; genus Pseudomonas; species Pseudomonas sp. S5F11. The sequence continues at coordinate 5,177,653 of NZ_JAIFJZ010000001.1, read as the reverse complement.
TCGAGCGCCTCTTGATCGGCCCACTCATCGGCATTACCGATACGGTCGTCGGCCTTGGCGAAGCGGCAGTACAGCAGGTAATGAGCGCCCGCCGCACGGGCTTCGGCCATGGCTTGCTCAAGGCCTTCAGGTTGGCGGGCGCGACGCACCATGGGGAAATATTCGACGAAACCATTGAAGGCTTCCTCAGCCACCACGTTCGGACGCGGATAGGCACTGCCCGGCGGCACAAACGCGCCCTGGGCGATAAAAATAAAGGAATCCGGCTGCACACGAATCGACGCCGTGCGGCGAGTGTCGCTGTGATCCAGCAACCCGGCGTCACTCATCTGATAGCGGGTGCCTTCGGCCATATCGCTGACGGTCATGCAACCACTCAGCGTCAACGACGCCAGCAACAAAACCAGACTACGCATCCTATTCCTCCAGAAGCCGGTGACGGAAAACCGGCGAATGGGCACGAGATGCAGAATCTGGGCCAGGGGAGGCGCGCGCATGCGGCATTAGCCGCCGATGATTTTCATGATGGTTGCGCCGCCGGAGAACGCCACTTCCTGCTTATCACCCAGGGCTTTCATCAACAAACCCTGCAAGGCCGGCAGCGCCTGATGACGGGGCTTGTCGAGCAAGTCGCCGACATAGTGGCGGTTGCTCGACGACAGGCAGCCATGCAACCAACCGGTGGACGACAGCCGCAACCGCGAGCAAGTACGGCAGAACGGCACGCTTTCGTTGGCGATCACGCCGAAATGGCCTTTGCCCGGCACTTCATAGCGCACCGCCGTGGCGTCCACTGGGGCATTGGCTTGCAAGTATTCGTAGCGTTCGCCGATCAGGCTCAACAGTTGTTGCAGGCTGACGAACTGCTGCAGAAAGGCATTGGAATCCTTGGCCAGGTGGCCCATGCGCATCAACTCGATAAAGCGCAACTCGTAGCCGCGCTCCAGACAGTAATCGAGCAGCGGCATCACCTGATCCAGGTTCTGGCCGCGCAATGGCACCATATTGACCTTGATCTTGAGCCCGGCGGCGCGAGCCTGATCCATGCCATCGAGCACGGTGGCCAGGTCGCCGCCACGGGCAATGCTGCGGAACGCGCCGGCGTCCAGGGTATCGAGGGAGACGTTGATACGACGGATGCCGGCATCCACCAGCAGCGGCAATTTGCGAGCGAGCAGTTGGCCATTGGTGGTCAGGCTGATATCGCCCAGCCCCAACTGGCCCACGGCACCGAGGAAAGCTTCCAGCTTGGGACTGACCAGCGGCTCACCGCCGGTGATGCGCAAACGCTCGATGCCGGCCGCTTCAATCAGGTACGCCACGCCACGGGCCATGGCCTCGGCCGAGAGTTCGTCCTGGGCAGCCACCAGCCGCTTGCCATCAGGCACGCAGTAGGTACACGCGTAATTGCAGGCTGAGGTCAGGCTGATTCGCAAATTGCGAAAACGCCTGCCTTGACGATCAACGATCATGGATCACTCCGGCAGAGGATAATTCGGGCGCACTGAAAGCTGACCTATAAATCAGCTTTTAGCAAGATCCTTGCCTGAGTATATTCCTGGGTTACTGCGCCTGGCAGCTAATCTTGACTGGCGGGCGTGGCTTCAAGCGCCGGTTCGGAACTGTGCTTGCGCTTGTTGCCCATACGCACACCGATATCCATCAGGAACTGGAAAAACCCTTCCTGATCTTCCAGCACATTGCTCCAGAACGGCGAGTGATACAGCGCCACGGCGCCGTGCACCAACGCCCAGGCGGCGCAATAGTGGAAATACGGCGGTACATCCTCCAGCTTGCCTTCGCTGATACGGCCTTTGATCAGGAGGGTCAGGCGTTCGAAGTTCGAGGCGCGGATCTTGTGCAACTCCTCAACCATTTCCGGTACCTGATGGCCTTTGACCACCTTCTCTTCCAGACGGTCGAAGAGGCGGTAGCGCTGGGGGTCACGCATACGGAATTCGAAGTAGGCGCGGGACAGGGCTTCCTTGTCCTTGTCCACGTCGGCCGAATGCAGCAACTCGTTCAAATCGCGCTCGTAGTCGAGCATCAGGCGCAGGTAGATCTCGGCCTTGGACTTGAAATGTTTGTAGATGGTGCCTTTGCCGATACCCACGGCATCCGCAATCATCTCGACGGTGACGCTGTCTTCACCTTGTTCGAGGAACAACTTGAGCGCGGTGTCGAGAATTTCCTGCTCTCGGCGGCGAAACTCACGGACCTTACGGGGTTCTTTGTGCATGAGGAAGAGGTCTGCAGAGGTCGGTAGAGGGAGGGCCATGCAAGGCCACGGATACGTGGCGATACGATTTAGCCGATGCGAGGGATTATCCCGACTGAACGGTCGTTGGGCAACGCCTATGTGAACCCACTCTGCACTTTAATGACAGCATGCCAACGAATCAGCGGTTATCAGTCAGAAATAATACGCAACACGCACCCATGACCATGGCGTCGATGAGAACTCAACTGAAGCGCACGTATTCCAAATCTGTTTAAAAAACGATCAGGGGCGACTGGACTGAATCGGATACTGATCAATACTTCAACTGTCGGCGTGACATCTCCCCCAAGTGAAACGCCGATCTGGGTACCGACGGACTGCGTGCCCTTGTTTACTCCTAATGGTCTTAGCCCGGATTCACCCCCCAGAACCCGGGTTTTTTTTGCCTGGGATTTGGTCCCTCAAGCGGCGACATGAGCCAACGGGAACAGGCGTTTGAAGTTCTCGGTGGTCTGTTCGGCGAACCGCTCGTAGGGCACACCGCGCAGCATCGCCAGGTAATCCGCTACATCACGTACGTACTCCGGCAGGTTCGGCTTACCGCGATGGGGGATAGGGGCCAGATACGGCGAGTCGGTTTCCACCAGCAGACGGTCGGCCGGTACTTGTCGCGCCACGTCGCGCAGGGCATCGGCATTGCGGAACGTGACAATCCCCGACAAGGAGATATAGAAACCCAGGTCCAGGGCGGCCTTGGCCATGTCCCAGTCCTCGGTGAAGCAATGCAGCACACCGGCCTGGGGCAAGGCGGCTTCGCGCAGCAGCGTCAATGTGTCGGCACGGGCGCCACGGGTATGGACGATCACCGGTTTACCGGTCTGCTGGGCGGCTTGCAGGTGCAAACGGAAGGACGCCTGCTGCAACTCGGCGGCTTCGGGCTCGTAGTGGTAATCCAGGCCGGTCTCGCCAATGGCCACCACGCGTGGATGATTGAGCTCTGTCAGCAGCCAATCGAGCGCTGGCGCTTCACCAGGCTTGAGGTCCAGCGGGTGGATACCCACCGAACAATCCACATCGGCGTAGCGCTCGGCGAGGGCTTTGACATCAGCGGCGTTTTCGGCGCTGACGCCGATGCACAGGAAATGCCCTACCCCGCGCTGGCGCGCGGCTTCAAGCGCAGCGTCAAGGGACCCGGCATGCTGGGCGAGGTCAAGGCGGTCAAGGTGGCAATGGGAATCTACGAGCATAAGAAGGTACGACTAAAGTCACGGTAAATGTCTGACCAACGATACACCCGTCGGCCATCGAAGGATCAACGGCGCCCGAGCAGGCCAACCCATTGCACCAGCAGCGCTTCAAGCAGCAGCACACGGTTGAGGTTGGCTTTGCCGAGGACTTTCTGGCGCTGGGCAAGGATCCAGTCTTGGATAGTCAGCACCTTGGCCTGGGGGCTTTTCTGCGCGAGGTATTGCACCACTTTGCGCATATCCGGCAGACCCAGGCCGGCTTCGTCCTGGGTCAGTTGGTAGCGCAGGATCAGACTGGACCAGTCGCAGAACCAGTCGAACAACAGCAGCAGAGGGATATCCTTCCAGGCCGTCTCGGCCAACTGAGTGGCGGACAGCTCCTGCTTGAGCAGTTTCTTCACTCCATCGACCACCAGGGCCCGCTGCTCACGCACGCCTTGGGCCTGCAGCTTGACGGCCGCCAATGGCGAGCCGGCCGCCAGGGTCAGCAACTCCACGCGCTCCTCAGCGGAGCAATCCGGCAGGGCCTGCGCCAGCCATTGCACACTCATCGCCTCGCTTGGCAGAGGGCAAGCCTGCTGCACGCAGCGGCTGCGAATGGTGGGCAACAAGCGGCTGGACTGGTGACTCACCAACAACAGAACAGTGTCGCCGGAAGGCTCTTCGAGGCTTTTAAGCAGGGCATTGGCAGCATTGATGTTCATCGCCTCCACCGGCTCGATCAGCACCACTTTGCGCCCGCCCATCTGCGCGGTCTGCACCACGAAGCTGACCAGATCGCGCACTTGGTCGACCTTGATCGCCTTGTCGGCCTCCTCCGGTTCGAGCAGGTAGTTATCCGGATGACTGCCCGCCTTGAGCAACAAGCAGGATTTGCACTCGCCGCAAGCCTCCAGATTGACCGGCCGTTGGCACAACAGACTGGCCATCAAGCGCTCGGCCAGATGGCGCTTACCGATGCCCGCCGGCCCATGCAGCAAATAGGCATGGGCATGCTGGGCACGTCCGGCCAACTGCTGCCAAAGGCTGTCTTGCCACGGATAGGCTTCAGCCACGGGCGCGCTCCAGCAGCGCGGGCAACAGCGCATCGATGGCCTGTTGCACATTGGCCAACGGTTGCGCCGCATCCAGCAGGTGATAGCGCGCAGGTTCGGCCTTGGCGCGCGCGAGGAAAGCGCGACGCACGGCGTCGAAGAACACCTGGCCTTCCAGCTCGAAACGGTCCAGACGGCCACGGGCACTGGCGCGCGCCATGCCCACTTCCACCGGCAGATCGAACAACAGGGTCAGGTCCGGGCGCAGGCTGCCCTGTACAAAGGTTTCCAGCGTGGCTATGCGCTCCAGGGGTAAGCCGCGACCACCGCCCTGGTAGGCGTAGGTCGAATCGGTGAAACGATCGCAGATCACCACGGCGCCGCGGGCCAGGGCCGGACGGATCACTTCGGCAAGATGCTGGGCGCGGGCGGCGAATACCAGCAGCAGCTCGGTGTCCGGATTCATCTGTTCTTCGCCCGGGGCCAACAGCACGTCACGGATGCGTTCGGCCAGAGGCGTACCGCCAGGCTCACGGGTCAACACCACCTCGATCCCTTCGGTGCGCAAGCGCTCGGCCAAGTAGTCGCGGTTGGTACTTTTGCCGGCGCCTTCCGGGCCTTCCAGGGTAATAAACAAGCCAGTCACAGGCGGTCCTTAGTCAGAGTCATTGCGGGCTTTGCGGCGCGGCGGTGTCCGGCACCGCCTCGGCCGGAGGTGCCGCCTCTTCCGGCGGCTTCACCACCGGTGCCGGGCTGGAGCGGTAATCGGCCCGACGCTTGAGCTGAAACTCGCGCACGGCCGCATTATGCGCATCCAGATCATCCGAGAAAATATGGCTGCCATCGCCACGCGCGACAAAATACAGGCTACTGCCCGGTGCGGGGTTCAACGCCGCATGGATCGCCTCACGGCCGACCATGGCGATCGGTGTCGGCGGCAACCCGGCCACCATGTAAGTGTTGTAGGGGTTGGCTTCCTTGAGATGGGCGCGGGTCAATTTGCCGTTGTAGCGCTCGCCCAGGCCGTAGATCACCGTGGGATCGGTCTGCAGCAACATGCCGATCTTCAAGCGGCGCACAAACACACCGGCAATCTGACCGCGCTCCTCCGGTACGCCGGTTTCCTTCTCCACCAAAGACGCCATGATCAGCGCCTGGTAAGGATCGGTGTAGGGCGCATCAGCGGCGCGCTTACTCCACTCCTGAGCCAGGACATCGTCCAAGCGGTTATAGGCTTTTTTCAGGAATTCGACGTCAGTCATGCCCCGCACAAAGCGGTAGGTATCGGGAAAGAATCGCCCTTCGGGGAATACACCAGGATGACCGAGCTTATCCATGACTTCGCTGTCGGTCAGGCCCGCCAAGGTCTGTACGATCTTTTCGTGCTTGGCCAACGCCGCCCGCACCTGACGAAAGTTCCAGCCTTCCACCAACGTGAGGCTGTATTGCACCACTTCGCCACGCTGCCACAAACCGATCAGCCCCTGGGCAGTCATGCCGGGGGTCATGCGATATTCACCGCTATGCAGCGGTTGGCCGTCCAGGTTGAAGCGCCAGTACAAGCGCAACCAAAAGGCGTCGTCGAGCACACCGTCGGCTTCGAGGCGATTGAAGGTACCGGTGGGGGTTGCCCCGGCCGGTACATCAAGCAATTGCTCCTGGGTCAGCTTCAAGGGCTGCTTGAGGGCAGAGTCGAGTTTCCAGGCAGAAAAGCCCAACAGCAGACCGGCGGAAAACAGACCGATCAGCAGCAGTACAACCAGTTTTCGTATCAACTCAAATATCCAATAGGGCGCGAACAATGCCCTGCAGTTTACGGGTGAGCGGGCCAACCGACCAGCTCATCGCCGCGCACTCACGCACCGGCCAAATGCCATAAACGCTGTTGCAGACGAAGACTTCGTCCGCCTGCCGTAACTGCTCGACATTGATGTCGGCCACGGCCACCGGGATGCCCAGCGCTTCGGCCTGAGCCAGAATCTCGGCACGCATGACGCCAGCAACCCCGCAACGCTTCAGATCGGCGGTTAGTAACAAACCGTTGCTTACGATAAATAAATTACTGAACACGCCTTCGATGACACGTTCGGACATATCCAGCATCAAGCCTTCGGCATGCTCGGGGTCCTGCCATTCGGCACGGGCAATCACTTGTTCCAGCCGGTTCAGGTGTTTGAGACCGGCCAATAGCGGTTGCTCGGCCAGACGAGTAGCACACGAAAACAAACGAATGCCGTCGATTCCGTGGGCCAGGGGATAGGAGGCGGGCGGGCTGCCCTGCACAATGCGACGCACCGCTGCGTCGGGGTTCATGCCGTAACCGCGCAGGCTGTCGCCACGGGTGAGAATCAACTTGAGAACGCCTTCGCCGAGGCCGGCGGCGTAGGCCAGCACTTCATTGCGCACAAGGCGGTGGTCGACCTTTAAAGCGAGGCGCCGGCAACCCTCTTCCAGGCGCTGCAGATGCCGGTCGAGCAGCACGGGCCGCCCGGCCTTGACGGCAATGGTCTCGAATAGACCATCGCCGTATGCCAGGCCCCGGTCTTTCAGGGGCACGGTGTCCGCTGGCTGACCGTCGACCCAGCAGTGCATCACTCGGCGAACCGGCGGAACACCAGGGAGCCGTTGGTGCCACCAAAGCCAAACGAGTTGGAGATGGCGACATCGATCGGCATCGGCTGGGCTTCGTGAGGCACGAAGTTCAGGTCGCAGCCTTCGTCCGGCTCATCCAGGTTGATGGTCGGCGGTGCGACCTGATCCTTGATGGCCATCACGCTGAAGATCGCCTCAACCGCGCCCGCCGCACCCAAGAGGTGACCGGTCATGGACTTGGTGGAGCTGACCGCCAGCTTGTAGGCGTGCTCGCCGAACACCGACTTGATGGCCTCGGCTTCCGCCAGGTCGCCGGTCGGGGTCGAGGTACCATGAGCGTTGATGTACTGCACCTGGTCGGCATTGACCTTTGCATCACGCAACGCATTGGTGATGCAGCGCGCGGCGCCAGCACCATCGGACGGTGGCGAAGTCATGTGGTAGGCGTCGCCACTCATGCCAAAGCCAATCAGTTCGGCATAGATGGTGGCACCACGCGCCTTGGCGTGTTCCAGCTCTTCCAATACCAAGGCACCGGCACCGTCGGACAACACGAAGCCATCACGGCCCTTATCCCAGGGACGGCTGGCGCGGGTCGGCTCATCGTTGCGGGTCGACAGCGCACGAGAGGCACCGAAGCCACCCATGCCAAGGCCGCAGGCGGCCATTTCGGCGCCGCCGGCAATCATCACGTCCGCCTCGTCATAGGCAATGTTGCGCGCCGCCATGCCGATGCAGTGGGTGCCCGTGGTGCAGGCCGTGGCAATTGCGTAGTTGGGTCCCTGTGCGCCCAGGTGGATGGACAGGAAGCCGGAAATCATATTGATGATCGAGCCTGGCACGAAGAACGGCGAAATCCGACGTGGGCCCGTCTCATGCAGCGTGCGGCTGGTTTCTTCGATATTGGTCAAACCGCCAATGCCCGAACCCATGGCTACGCCGATACGCTCACGGTTGGCGTCAGTGACTTCCAAGCCAGCATTACGCACTGCCTGAAAACCAGCGGCCAAACCGTATTGAATGAACAGGTCGAGTTTGCGGGACTCTTTGATCGAGAGATATTCCTCGACGTTGAACCCCTTTACCGAGCCGCCAAAACGGGTGGAATAGGCAGAAAGGTCCGTGTGTTCGATCAGACCAATACCACTGCGGCCAGCCAGAATGCCCTGCCAACTGCTCGGCACATCTGTACCCAGTGGCGACAACATACCCATACCGGTGACTACGACGCGTCTACGCGACACAGCACTCTCCTTTTTCTTGATGACGACACTTTGCTTCAGCGCTCACTTTTCATTGGAGCTAAAGAAAAAACCGCACGCCGTTACAGCAGTGCGGTTTTTCCCTGACAGCAAGCGACGACTACAAACTATTACGCCTGGTGGGCAGTAACGTAGTCGATAGCAGCTTGAACAGTAGTGATTTTTTCAGCTTCTTCGTCCGGGATTTCGGTCTCGAATTCCTCTTCCAGAGCCATCACCAGCTCAACGGTGTCAAGGGAGTCGGCACCCAGGTCTTCAACGAAGGAAGCGCTGTTGGTCACTTCTTCTTCTTTAACACCCAGTTGCTCGGCAACGATTTTCTTGACGCGCTCTTCGATGGTGCTCATACCTTGTTTTCACTCCTAATGGACAAATTCAGGCAGCTGGCCAGTGGGTAAGTGTATAGAAAGCCTTTTCAGCTTTTCAACTGAAAGCTTCACCCTGTACCCCGAACGACCCTCTGCCTATAAATTAAGTTGCAGCTTTATAACGGATTTTAGACAGCTCGTATGACATTTTTTTGAAGCGATCCGTCACAATTTAACTCATGTACATCCCGCCGTTCACCGGGATTGTAGCCCCAGTCACGTATGCCGCACCGTCAGATGCCAGGAAAGTGACCACATTCGCGATCTCTTGAGCCTGGCCCAGACGGCCCAGCGGAATCTGCGTCAGCAAGGCTTCACGCTGTGCTTCCGGCAGTTCGCGTGTCATATCGGTGTCGATGAACCCTGGGGCTACCGAGTTGACCGTAATCGAGCGCGAACCGACTTCACGCGCCAGTGCGCGGCTGAAACCTTCCAGGCCGGCCTTGGCGGCTGCGTAGTTTACTTGGCCTGCGTTGCCCATGGCACCCACTACGGAACCAATATTGATAATTCGGCCCCAGCGCGCCTTGGTCATGCCGCGCAAAACGCCCTTGGACAGGCGGAACAGACTGTTCAAGTTGGTATCGACCACGTCGTACCACTCGTCGTCTTTCATGCGCATCATCAGGTTGTCGCGGGTGATACCGGCGTTGTTTACCAGGATCGACGGCGCACCGAACTGTGCAGTGATCTCGGCCAGTACAGCAGCCACGGACTCATCATTGGTCACGTTCAGTTCAAGGCCAGTGCCCTGAACGCCGTTTTCCTTCAGGGTCGCGGCAATACGCTCGGCGCCCGAAGCGGAAGTGGCGGTGCCGATCACGACGGCGCCCTGACGGCCCAGTTCCAGGGCGATCGCCTGACCAATGCCACGGCTTGCGCCGGTAACCAGTGCAACTTTACCTTGCAGACTCATGCAGGCTTCTCCTAAGTTCGGAATTCAGGGTTCAGGCCAGTGCCGCGCGAGCGGCAGCGAAGGCATCCGGGGTATTGAGGTTGGATGTCGAGACGCCATCGGCGCAGCGCTTGTTCAGGCCAGCCAGGACCTTGCCCGGACCGCACTCAACCAGCTCGGTGGCGCCGTTGGCGGCCAGGGTCTGAACCGACTCAACCCAACGCACCGGCTTGTAGAGCTGCTCCAGCAGGTCGCGCTTGAGGGTGTCGAGGTCGGCCACTACCGCTGCGCTGACGTTCTGTACCAACGGGATCTGCGGCGCCTGCCAGTTGATCGCAGCGATGGACTCGGCAAAACGCTCGGCCGCCGGACGCATCAGCTCGCAATGGGACGGCACGCTCACCGGCAACGGCAGCGCACGCTTGGCACCACGCGCCTTGCAACCCTCAATGGCGCGCTCGACGGCGGCCTTGGCACCGGCAATCACCACCTGGCCAGGGGAATTGAAGTTGACAGCGCTGACCACTTCGCCCTGAGCGGCTTCGGCGCAGGCTTCGATCACCACCGCGTCGTCCAGACCCAGGATAGCGGCCATGCCGCCCTGCCCGGCCGGAACGGCCTCTTGCATCAACTGGCCACGACGCTCGACCAGCTTGACCGCTTCACCGAGGGTCAGGCTGCCCGCCGCCACCAGCGCGCTGTATTCGCCCAGACTGTGACCGGCGACGAATGCGGGACGCGCGCCGCCCTCTGACAGCCACAAGCGCCACAGGGCAACCGAGGCAGTCAGAATCGCCGGTTGGGTTTTATCGGTTTGATTGAGTTGCTCTTCCGGCCCCTGTTGGGTCAGTGCCCACAGGTCGTAACCCAAGGCATCGGAAGCTTCCTTGAAAGTGTCCAGGATCAACGGGTATTGCGCGCCCAGCTCGGCCAACATGCCGAGGGACTGCGAACCCTGCCCTGGAAAGACGAATGCGAGGGATGTAGACATGTAACAAGCCCCTAATGATCTGGTCGTCGGAAAATGATCGCTCCTACGGTGGGAGCGCACGAAACTGACAGATTGGATGGTCAATTGAACTGGTCGGTCACATTTAAGCATTCCTGGACCAATTCGCCTAAGGCAACAGATCCCCGAGACGGCCGTGCAGGCGTTGCGGCAGGTTTTCCTGGATCTCGATCACCGCGCGGGCAATCGCACTCTGAAAACCTTCCACCCCCGCCGAACCGTGACTTTTCACCACAATGCCTTGCAAGCCCAGAAAACTCGCACCGTTATGCCGCGCCGGCGCCAGATCAGCCTGCAGGCGACGCATCAATGGCAGCGCTAAAACGCCCACCAGACGCGAGACCAGGCTCTGTCTGAACAACGACTCGATGCGTGTGGCAATCATAGTCGCCAGCCCTTCGCTGGATTTAAGCAGGATGTTACCCACAAAGCCGTCGCACACCACCACGTCCGCTTCGCCCCGGTACAAACCGTCACCTTCGACGAAACCGATGTAATTCAAGCCCCGCGCTTGTTGCAACAAGGCCGCGGCGAGCTTGACCTGCTGGTTGCCCTTGATGTCTTCGGTGCCGATGTTCAACAGCGCCACGCGCGGGCGGGCCACTCCCAGGGCCTCCGCCGCCACCGAGCCCATCACAGAGAACTGGAACAGGTGCTCAGCAGTGCAATCCACATTTGCCCCGAGGTCCAGCAACTGGCAATAGCCTGTTTGCGTGGGAATCGCCGCCACCATGGCGGGCCGGTCGATCCCAGGCAAAGTCTTGAGCACATGCCGCGACAACGCCATCAAGGCCCCGGTATTGCCGGCGCTGACACAGGCCTGCACCTTGCCGTCGCGCAACAATTCCAGGGCCACCCGCATCGAAGAGTCAGGTTTACCGCGCAGGGCCGCCGCCGGTTTTTCATCCATCGTGATGGTTTCGCTGGCCGGCACAATGCTCAGGCGCGCGCGATCCACCGCCGGATGGCTGGCAATCAGTTCTTCAAGAAGGGAGGGTTGACCGACAAGGGTCAGGTGCAGCGAGGGTGTTGCAGACAGGCTGGCAACGCAGGCCTGAACAATGCTGCGGGGACCGAAGTCCCCGCCCATTGCGTCAATCGCGATGACGAGAGCAGACAAGTGATTACTCGTCAGCGCCCTTGTCGATCACTTTACGGCCACGGTATACGCCTTCTGGCGATACGTGGTGACGCAGGTGAACTTCACCAGTGGTCTTTTCCACGGACAGAGTGCTTGCCTCGAGAGCGTCGTGCGAACGGCGCATGTCACGAGCGGAGCGGGATTTTTTGTTCTGCTGAACAGCCATAATTGATTAACTCCTAAACGTTTGGGTCACGCTTTAACTGCGCCAATACACTGAACGGGTTGGACCGCGTTACCTCGTCCTCGCTCGGTTCGGGCTCGTCATCGAGGCCCGCCGGCTGCTGGCATTCTTCCGGATGATGAGCAGGCACAATGGGCAAGGCGAGCAGAAGCTCCTCCTCGATCAGTGCATGCAGATCCAAAGGATCTTCGCCCAGTTCCAGCACGTCATAACCTTTCGGCAACGACTGGGTATTCGCACCCTCCTTCACCACGGCGTAACTGCATTCGCTGTGGATCGGCAGGGTGACCAGCTCAAGACAACGCTGGCAAACCATTTTGACTTCGGTGTCGATAAAGCTGTGAATTACCACAGATTTACGTTCATCTCGTTCAAAAACGAATTTGGCCTGCACCGTACCGACAGTGTCGGAAAGCGGGTCGCAGAGTCTCTCCAAATCGGCCAGCAGCACTTCACCTTGAAGGGAGGTGCCACGATCAGCCAATTTGCGCGGGTCAACGTGAGGTGGAATCGGGTCATTCAACATAGGCGCAGCATTATAGGGATGCACCCGGCCATGTCAAAGGAAATTCAGCCCTGTGCGTCAGCCGGTCACCCCGCTAGAATCCCGGCCTGCCCTGAGGAGTCGCCCATGCTGCCTTTATTACTCGCATCCAGCTCGGTTTATCGCCAGCAATTGTTGAACCGCCTGCACCTACCGTTCATCTGCAGCTCTCCGGATATCGATGAAAGCCATCGTCCAAATGAGCCGGCCGTGGAGCTGGTCAAACGCCTGGCCGAAGAGAAGGCCCGAGCGTTGGCCGCCAGCTATCCGGGGCATTTGATTATCGGTTCGGACCAGGTGGCCGCGCTCGACGGCCGGATCATCGGCAAGCCGCATACATTCGAGAACGCCCGCGAGCAGTTGCTGGCGGCAAGCGGCAAGCGTGTCAGCTTTCTTACCGGACTGGCATTGCTCAACAGCGAAACTGGGCGCTGCCAAGTCGATTGCGTGCCTTTTATAGTGCATATGCGCAAGCTGGACATTGAGCGCATCGAACGCTACCTGCGCATCGAGCAACCATTTGACTGCGCGGGCAGCTTCAAAGCTGAAGGCTTGGGCGCGAGCCTGTTCCAGAGCACCGAAGGGCCGGATGCCACCAGCCTCGTCGGTTTACCCCTGATTCGACTGGTGGACATGCTGCTCAGCGAAGGCGTGCAGGTCCCTTAAGAACACCGCAAAACCCATTGTGAGAGGGAGCTTGCTCCTGACAGTATTGGATCAGCCAATCTGTCTGTAGCACCACAGCAATCAGGGGCAAGCCCTCCCCCTCCCACATTTTGGCTATGTCAGCCTGACTATCTCAACGCAACGTTGGACCTTGAAAGCCCATATAGAGCGCCAGTTTTTCAGCCACGCTGGCGCCGAGCTTTTTGGAAAACCGATCGAATGGCGACTCCTCAACGGTGAAGTCCACCAGTTCTTTCTCACCAATCACATCCCGCGCCACCGAACTGGCACTGCCCAAGCCGTCGATCAACCCCAACGGCAACGCCTGCTCGCCGGACCAGACCAGGCCGGAAAACAACTCAGGGTGCTCCTTGTCCTTCAGACGATCGCCTCGGCCCTGCTTGACGCTGGCAATGAACTGGCGATGAGTGGTATCAAGCACGCTCTGCCAGAACTGCGTTTCATCGGGCTTCTGCGGCTGAAACGGGTCAAGAAACGCTTTGTGCTCACCCGAGGTGTAGGTACGGCGCTCCACGCCAAGCTTTTCCATGGTGCCGACAAACCCGTAACCGGCCGCCGTCACGCCTATGGAGCCCACTAGACTGGCCTTGTCGGCGTAAATCTGGTCAGCCGCACTGGCAATGTAATAGGCACCGGAGGCGCCAAGATCAGAGATCACCGCGTACAGCTTGATGTCCGGATGCAGAGCGCGCAGACGACGAATCTCGTCATACACATAGCCCGACTGCACAGGACTGCCGCCCGGGCTATTGATGCGCAGGATCACACCCTTGACCTTGGTGTCTTCGAACGCGGCGCGCAGACTGCTGACAATATTGTCGGCACTGGCAGGCTCTTTATCGGCAATCACCCCACGCACTTCGATCAGCGCGGTGTAGTTGGCGCTGCGGGTCGCGCTTTTCTCCATATCCATTAATGGACTGAACAGCGCCAGCATGATCAACAAGTAAGTGAAGGTCAGCAGCTTGAAGAAAATCCCCCAGCGCCGCGAGCGACGCTGCTCCTGCACACTGGCCAGCAGGGTTTTCTCCAGCAGTTTCCAGCTTTTGTCGTCGCTGCTTTCAGCCTTTTCGGGCGCTTTCCACTCGTCACTCATGCCATAAACCCCAGCAAAGACTTATTGAGCCCGATTGAGCCAGGCGTGCAATTCAGAAAAATGATCGATCGTGACCCTGGGCTCGTACTGCTGCAACGCCTCGGGCGACTGCGCGCCGTAACTGACGGCCACACTGTCCATACCCGCATTGCGCGCCATCATCAGGTCAAAGGACGCATCCCCCACCATCAACGCCTCACGCGGGGAAACAGCGCAATGGGCCAGAATCTCCTCCAACATCAGAGGGTGAGGCTTGCTGGCGGTTTCATCGGCTGCGCGGGTGATATCGAAATAATCTTCAAAACCGTGGGCCTTGAGTACCCGATCCAAACCGCGACGGGCCTTTCCGGTGGCGACAGCCAAGTGGTAGCCATCGGCACGGAACGCCTCCAGGGATTGGCGCACACCCTCGAACAAAGGCGAAGGCTCGGCCTCCAGTGCAATGTAGTGATCGGCGTAGTGCTCACGGAATGCGAGCAACTCTTGATCGGCGATCTGCGGATACAAGGTACGAATCGCCTCAGGCAAGCCCAGGCCGATGATGCCTTTGACCGCCCGGTCGCTGCACAGCTCGAACCCCGAGCGGGTCGAGGCCATGTGCATCGATTCGACGATGCGACCAATGGAGTTGGCCAGGGTCCCATCCCAATCGAAAATCAGCAGTTTGTAGTCACGGTGCGACACTCAAACGCTCCACGGTCTTGGCCCACATCTCATCAACCGGCGCCTGCAGCTTGAGCTCACCGCCATCGGGCAGCGGCACGGTCAGCATATAGGCGTGAAGGAACAGGCGTTTACCGCCCAGATCGCGAATTTCCTTGGAAAAATCTTCATCGCCATACTTGGTGTCACCGGCAATGCAGTGACCAGCGTGCAGGGTGTGCACGCGGATCTGGTGGGTACGCCCGGTAACGGGTTTGGCCTCCACCAGCGTGGCGAAGTCGCCGAAGCGGCGCAGCACCTTGAACAGAGTCAGCGCCTCTTTGCCCTCCTCGTCCACCTCCACCATGCGCTCGCCGGAGCGCAAGTTGCTCTTCTGCAACGGCGCACGAACGCTCTTGATAGAACTGGCCCAGTGGCCCCGCACCAGCGCCATGTAGCGCTTATCCACGCCATCGCCGCGCAGAGCGGTATGCAGATGACGCAGCATGCTGCGTTTTTTGGCGATCATCAGCAGGCCAGAGGTGTCGCGGTCCAGACGGTGCACCAATTCCAACTCCTTGGCATCCGGGCGCAACTGACGAAAGGCTTCGATCACGCCGAAATTCAGGCCGCTGCCGCCGTGCACCGCAATGCCGCAGGGCTTGTTGATCACGATCAGCTTGTTGTCTTCGAAGACTATCGATGCTTCCAAGCGCTGAAGCAGGCCTTGTGCCAGCGGCACCGGCTCGTCGCGCTCAGGCACCCGAACCGGCGGCACACGGACGATATCGCCCGCCTGCAATTTATACTCGGGCTTGATCCGCCCCTTGTTCACGCGCACTTCGCCTTTACGCAAGATGCGGTAAATCAAGGTCTTGGGCACGCCTTTGAGCCTGGCCAGGAGAAAATTGTCGATGCGTTGGCCGGCATATTCCGGCGAGACCTCAAGCAGCTGAACGCTGGGGGTCGGGGGGGCGGTAGTTGTCATGGCGGCGATGATAACAATTTTTTATGGAATTGAAGCACTTAATCATTACTGCTATAGTCGCGAACGCCGCCAAAAGCGGCCTGGCCAGAGGACTTGCGGCAGACTGCCGGCCCTGACCATCGCAATTCATCAGGACGCGAGGCCGTCCTACGGGGCGTTTGCCACCCTGGAAAGCTCAAAGTTGTAACAAGCGCAGGTGACATGAGGCCTGAAGCGAGTGCCAAAAGCAGAGTGAATACTCGCGTTTGGCGCCGATATTTACGGCCAGTTCACAAAGTGCAGTCAGTTTTGAGCCAGACCATGGCGAATGCTTCGGAAACAACGCCTGTTAAGAGCTGAGTGAGAGCGCAGTCGTTTTCATTCAGGCCTGTTTAGCCATGAGCGTGGACTCCCCATTGGAGAACACGGTAAATGCCAACCCGCTGCGGATTCTGCGCGCGGCAGCACCCGAATTATCAGGGATACGTGTAGGGTGGAGATGCACAACCGTCGGACCGTGTAGCACTAGGCTTATATTTAGACGCTTCATCTCGTCCACAGTCGCCGGTTGATTCCTCCTCCTGACCTTAGCTTTTGTTGAAGCGGTGCCTTTGTCACCGCCGCTAACAAGCAGGACGCGTCCGTCGCGACTCCCGCCCAATTGGCAGGTTTTGCTGGACACTGGAGTGGCCAACCACTCTTGACGCACCTGACACCGACCGTGAGAAGTCGTGTGTGCCGAACGCCGTTTCCGGCAGCCCGGAAACCGACGGTACAACATGAAAAGAATGCTGATTAACGCAACTCAACCCGAAGAGTTGCGTGTTGCACTGGTAGATGGCCAACGCCTCTACGACCTGGACATCGAATCCGGTGCACGCGAGCAAAAAAAGGCCAACATCTATAAAGGCCGTATTACTCGCATCGAACCAAGCCTTGAGGCTGCCTTTGTCGATTTCGGCTCCGAGCGCCACGGCTTCCTGCCCCTCAAAGAAATCTCCCGCGAATACTTCAAGAAAGCCCCAGAAGGCCGCGTGAACATCAAGGACGTCCTGAGCGAAGGCCAGGAAGTCATCGTTCAGGTGGAAAAAGAAGAACGTGGCAACAAGGGCGCCGCCCTGACCACCTTCATCAGCCTGGCCGGCCGCTACTTGGTACTGATGCCGAACAATCCGCGTGCCGGCGGCATCTCCCGCCGCATCGAAGGCGAAGAGCGCAACGAACTGCGTGAAGCGCTCAACGGCCTGATCGCACCGGCCGACATGGGCCTGATCGTGCGCACTGCCGGCCTGGGTCGCAGCAGCGAAGAGATGCAGTGGGACCTCGATTACCTGCTGCAACTGTGGACTGCCATCAAGGAAGCCTCGCTGGATCGTTCCGCGCCGTTCCTGATCTACCAGGAAAGCAACGTAATCATCCGCGCCATCCGCGACTACCTGCGCCAGGACATCGGCGAAGTGCTGATCGACAGCGTCGAAGCCCAAGACGAAGCCCTGACCTTCATCCGCCAGGTCATGCCGCAGTACGCCAGCAAGATCAAGCTGTACGAAGACAGCGTCCCACTGTTCAACCGTTTCCAGATCGAAAGCCAGATCGAGACCGCTTTCCAGCGCGTGGTCGAACTGCCTTCCGGCGGCTCCATCGTGATCGACCCGACCGAAGCCCTGGTGTCCATCGACATCAACTCGGCGCGCGCCACGAAAGGTAGCGACATCGAAGAAACCGCCCTGCAGACCAACCTGGAAGCGGCCGAAGAAATTGCCCGCCAGCTGCGCCTGCGCGACATCGGCGGCTTGATCGTGATCGACTTCATCGACATGACCCCGGCCAAGAACCAGCGCGCCGTGGAAGAAAAAGTCCGCGAATGCCTCGAAGCCGACCGTGCCCGCGTGCAAGTGGGCCGCATCTCGCGCTTCGGCCTGCTGGAAATGTCCCGTCAGCGCCTGCGTCCTTCCCTGGGCGAGAGCAGCGGCATCGTCTGCCCGCGTTGCAACGGCACCGGCATCATCCGTGACGTTGAATCGCTGTCGCTAGCAATCCTGCGCCTTATCGAAGAAGAAGCCCTGAAGGACCGTACCGCCGAAGTCCGCGCCCAGGTGCCGATCCCGGTGGCCGCGTTCCTGCTCAACGAAAAACGCAACTCGATCACTAAGATCGAACTGCGTACCCGCGCTCGTATCGTGATCCTGCCGAACGACCATCTCGAAACGCCGCACTTCGAAGTGCAGCGTCTGCGTGATGACAGCCCGGAAGCCCACAGCGGTCAGTCCAGCTACGAAATCGCTGCTGCCGCTGCCGAGGTGGAAGAAGTCCAGCCAGCCGCCGCAACCCGCACCCTGGTCCGCCAGGAAGCCGCCGTGAAGACCGCTCCAGCCCGTGCCAACGCACCGGTTCCGGTTGAGGCCGCTGCACCGGTTGCCGCACCAGCCGCGATGCCTGAACCAAGCCTGTTCAAAGGCCTGGTGAAATCCCTGGTTAGCTTGTTCGCCACCAAGGAAGAGCCTGTCGCACCGGTCGTCGTCGAAAAACCTGCCGCCGAGCGCCCAGCGCGCAACGAAGAGCGTCGCAACGGTCGCCAGCAAAGCCGTAACCGCAACGGTCGCCGTGACGAAGAGCGCAAGCCTCGCGAAGAGCGTGCACCGCGTGAAGAACGTGCGCCGCGTGAAGAGCGTCAGCCTCGTGAAGCCCGCGAAGACACTCCGACCGTAGCCCGCGAAGAGCGTGCACCGCGTGAAGAGCGCGCGCCACGTACGCCGCGTGCCCCGCGTGAAGATCGCAAGCCTCGCGGTGAGCGTGAAGAGCGTGTGCGTGAACTGCGCGAGCCTCTGGATGCCGCCCCGGCCGTTGCCGCTGCTGCTGCCACCGAAGAACGCCCAGCCCGTGCGCCTCGCGAAGAGCGTGCGCCACGAGAAGAACGCCAGCCTCGTGCCCCGCGTGAAGAGCGTCAACCGCGCGCCGAGCAGGCCGCTGCCGCAAGCGAAGAGGAAGTGCTGACCGGCGAAGAGCAGCTGCAGGAAGACGGTCAGGACAACGCCGAAGGCGATCGTCCACGCCGCCGCTCCCGTGGCCAGCGTCGTCGCAGCAACCGTCGTGAGCGTCAGCGTGATGCCAACGGCAATGTGATCGAAGGCTCGGAAGAGACCGGCGAGAACGCCGAAGGCGCCAACAGCGAGCCGACCACTACCGAACTGGCTGCAGGTCTGGCCGTTACCGCAGCGGTTGCCAGCTCGGTTATCAGTGCACCGGCTGAAGCCCAGGCTCATCAGCAGGCTGAACGCGCTACCGCCGCTGTCGAGGACACCGTTGGCGCCGAAACGCCTGTGGTGCAGACCCCAGCAGTTGAAGCGCCGGTAGTAGAAGCAACAACTCCGATCGAAGCCCCCGTGGTACCGGAAGTGGAAGTCGCACCGGTTCGCGACGCCCAGCCAGTGACCGACGTGGTTGCGGTTGAAGTGGCGCCAGTGGCTGAGCCTGAACCCGTGGTTGAAGCCGCTGCACAAGCGCCGGCTGTAGAAGAAGCCGCCCCGGCAGTGCGCGAAGTTCGTGAAGAACAGACCGCCTTCCAGTGGACCGCCGAACCTGCTGCGCCGGTTGAATCGCCTGCGCCGGCGGCGGAAGAAGCACCGGCACCGGTTGCCGAAGTGGTGGTTGCCGAGCCAGCCCCCGTGGTTGAGGCCGCTCCGGTGGCTGAACCTGCGCCTGTGGTTGAAGCGCCCGTGGTTGCCGAAGTCGCCGCGCCGGTAGTTGAAGCCGCACCGGCCAGCGCCTTGACCGAAAACGGCCGTGCGCCGAACGACCCGCGTGAAGTGCGTCGTCGTCGCAAGGAAGCCGAGGCGGCCGCCGCTGCGGCAGCTGCTGCACCGGCTGTGGTTGAAGCTGTCGAGGCGCCAGCCCCGGCTGCAGAAACCGTGACTGAGCACTCTGCTGTCGAAGAAGTGGCCGAGCGCAAAGTTCAGGAAGAAGAACACGAGCCTAAACCTCTCGTCTGATTCCAACCGCTACTAAAAAGCCCCGCCTGAGTGATCAGGCGGGGCTTTTTTATATCGGATCAGCGGTAATTCAGTCGCTCTGGTACATCCACATCCCATAACACGCCTGGGTCATTCACCGGCACCTCCCTCACAGCCGTCGGTGTAAACAAGAGCCTGGCACCTCGATCACCCGCTAGCGCCTTCAACCCCGGCCCGAAGTCACGCCCAAACGCCACAGGGTGACCATAACGGCCATCCTGCACTGGCACGCGAATGCCCTGCTCCGGCAGCCCCTGAATCACTTGCTCGATGCTGGATGACTGGATAAAGGGCATATCCCCCAGTACCACCAACCAACCTTCGGCCGTAGCGCTGGCCGCTACCGCCGCTGCGATACTGTCGCCCATGCCTGCCGACGTCAGTTGCAAAACCTTACACCCATGTGCCTCGGCCAACTGAATCACCTCGGCACGCTCCGGCGACGTCACCAGCCAGCGCTCTACCACGCACGTCGGCAAATTCACCAACACCTGCTCGATCACCGGCCGCGTCACCCCGTCCAGCCCCAGGCAAGGCGCCAGCAATTTATCCTGATCAGCTCCCGCCTCGGCGCGGAAACGACTGCCCTGCCCCGCCGCCAGCACAATCGCGGTGACGGTCATTCGGCCACCACCGGCAGCGGCTTTTTCTGCATCGGTGCTACACCGTTTTTGATCGCGACAATTTCCGCCATCAGCGACAGTGCGATTTCCGACGGCGTATGACTGCCGATATGCAAGCCGATCGGCCCATGTAGCCGCGCTATCGCCTGCGCCGACAGACCCAGCGCCGACAAGTTCTCCCGGCGCTTCTGACTGTTGACCCGCGAGCCCAGCGCGCCAATGTAGAACGCCCGGGAATCCAACGCCGTCAGCAGCGCCATATCGTCCAGGCGCGGGTCATGGGTCAGGCAAACGATGGCCGTACGCTCGTCGGTCTGGATAGACAGTACCGCTTCATCGGGCATACCGGGCACGAAGCGCCCGTGTTGCGCCTCCCAACCGTAGACGAACTCTTCGCGGGGGTCGCAGATAAGCACTTCGAAATCCAATAAGCGCGCCATTTCCGCCACGTACCGCGACAATTGCCCGGCGCCGATCAGCAGCAGACGCCAGCACGGGCCATAGATGGCGCGCAAGCGTTCACCGTCGAAATTCAGGCCATCGGTCTTGGTGGCGCTGCTCAAGGTAACCTCGCCCGTGGCCAGGTTCAGTTCCCGCGCGACGATCTCATGGGCTTCGCAACGCGCCAGCAGGTCGGCGACCCATTGCCAGTCCAGCACTCGCTCTTCGGTCAGGCGCAAGGTGCCGCCGCAGGGCAGGCCAAAACGCGCGGCTTCGTCCTGGGTCACGCCGTAGGTCACTAACTGCACCGGCGGCCCGTCGTCCGTCAGGCGGCCGTCGTGCAAGCGGGCTATCAGGTCATCTTCGATGCAACCACCAGACACCGAGCCGATGACGATACCATCGCCGCGCAGCGCCAACATGGCGCCCGGTGGACGCGGCGCGCTGCCCCAGGTCTGGACCACGCTGTACAACACCACTCGCTGCCCGGCACGACGCCACTCCAGCACACTGCGCAGCACATTCAGATCCACACTGTCCATCAAGCCTCCCGCGGGCAATATCGCGCTTACTGTAACCAAAAAATAACCCGGGTGCCGCGCGCCAGAAACGCAAACGCCCCGAACAAGTCGGGGCGTTTGCGCAGAGCTGGGGGCGTCAGTTCACGCCATCAGCGGCTTACTTGACCACCGGTGCAGGACCTTCGGCCACACCCAGGTCATCGAGTTCACGGGTTTCGGAAATACCGGTCCCGCCAGATGCCAGTTCGCTGTGCAGCTTGTCGGTATCCAGTTCTTTCACCCACTTGGCCACAACGATGGTGGCAACGGCGTTACCCACCAGGTTGGTCAGCGCACGGGCTTCGGACATGAAACGGTCGATACCCAGAATCAGCGCCAGACCGGCAACCGGCAGGTGGCCAACGGCCGACAGGGTTGCAGCCAGTACGATGAAACCACTACCAGTCACGCCCGCAGCACCTTTGGAGGACAGCAGCAGCACCAGCAGCAGGGTGATCTGGTGGGTGATGTCCATATGGGTGTCGGTCGCCTGAGCGATAAACACGGCCGCCATGGTCAGGTAGATCGAGGTACCGTCGAGATTGAAGGAGTAGCCGGTCGGGATCACCAGACCTACTACGGATTTCTTCGCACCCAGGCGCTCCATCTTGATCAGCATGCGTGGCAACGCGGATTCGGAGGAGGATGTACCCAGAACGATCAGCAGCTCTTCACGAATGTAGCGGATCAATTTCAGCACGCTGAAACCGTGAGCGCGGCAGATGGCGCCCAGCACCAGGACCACAAACAGCACGCAGGTGATGTAGAAGCAGATCATCAACTGGCCCAGTTGCACCAGGGAACCCACGCCGTAGGCACCGATGGTGAACGCCATGGCGCCCAGGGCACCGATCGGCGCCAGCTTCATGATCATATTGATGATGTTGAACATCACGTGAGCGAAGCGATCAATAAAGTCCAGCACCGGCTTGCCGTAAGCGCCCAGGCGGTGCAGGGCAAAGCCGAAGATCACCGAGAACATCAGCACTTGCAGAATGTCGCCGTTGGCGAAGGCGCCGACGATGGTGTTCGGGATCACGTTAAGAATAAAGCCGACAATGCTCTGGTCTTTACCGGCGGTGACGTAAGCAGCCACTTTGGACGCGTCCAGGGTCGACACGTCGATGTGCATGCCGGCGCCCGGTTGCACGACGTTGACGACGACCAGGCCGATCAGCAGGGCAATGGTGGAGACGATTTCGAAGTAGAGCAGCGCATAGCCACCGGTTTTGCCCACCGATTTCATGTTCTGCATGCCGGCGATGCCGCTGACAACGGTACAGAAGATGATTGGGGCGATGACCATTTTGATCAGTTTGATGAACCCGTCACCCAATGGCTTGAGGGCCACGCCGGTCTGCGGGTAGAAGTGACCGAGCAAAATACCGATAACGATTGCAACGATCACCTGGAAATACAGGGATTTGTAGAGTGGCTGACGAGTCGTCATTGCAAAATTCCTCAATCGTCCCGTGTGGCAAATATCCGCCATTGCCCACGACACTTGAATTGCGAACCCTCCTGCACTGGAGGGATTTGTTGTTTGCGAGGGCTGTGAGATAAGTCCTGCGCTGTCTTACCTATCGCAAACGTCGTGCCACTTTGCGCAAATCCGCTTTATGCCTTAAGACAGCGGGCCCTGCGTTTACAAGCGGCCCCTCCAAGTAGACGAGCACATGGCGGATTTCCGCCGTACCGACCGATACCATCCTGCAATTTGGCGGATATCCGCCTTGTCGCTCCCCCTAGGTGGTGGCTACCATCGGCCGTTCTATGGACGAGGGCCCCCTATGCGCGAACGTACCATCGCCAGCCACTTTGCCCGCGCAGCCCTGGGCGGTGCGCGGCGGGTCGGTTACGACTATTCGGCCCTGCTGCAGCAGGTGGGCATTGCCCAGGAGCTGTTGAGCGAACCACGCGCACGCATCGCACCGGAACAATTTACCCGACTGTTGCAATTGCTCTGGTTGGCGCTGGACGACGAATACCTGGGGTTTGCTGAAGGCCCCAGCAAACGCGGCACCTTCGCCATGATGTGCCACGCGCTGATCCACTGCCGTACCTTGGAGAAGGCTCTGGAACGCGGCTTGTTGTTTTATAGCCTGTTCCCGCAGGGGCCCCGCTGGCAGCTGATGCGTGAAGGGGAAATGGCGCACTTAAGCCTGGACCACACCCAACTCTGGGACCCGGACCACTTCCTCAGTGAATGCCTACTGGTCATCTGGCATCGGCTGGGCAGTTGGCTGATTGGCCAGCGCATTCGACTGCACCAGGCCACCTTCGCCTACCCGAAACCGGCCCACGCCAGCGAATATGATCTGCTGTTCCCGTGCCCTCAGGTATTCGGTGCACCGAACAGCAGCCTGGTGTTTCCGGTGCGCTATTTGAGCCTGCCACTGCTGCAGGACGAGCGTACCCTCAAGCATTTCCTCGAACGCTCCCCCGCCGACCTGCTCTCACGCCCGGACGAAGGCGACAGCCTGAGCAGCCAGTTGCGCCGCCTGCTGAGCCGCGACCGCACGCCTTGGCCGGACCTTGAAGCGGTTGCCCAGCACCTGCACATCAGCCCGCAGACCCTGCGCCGACATCTGCGCGAAGAAGGCACCAGTTTCCAGGCACTCAAGGATGAACTGCGGCGAGACATCGCCATTTTTCACTTGGGACGGGCGGACTTGTCATTGCAGGAAATTGCCGAACAGTTGGGATTCTCCGAGCCCTCGGCGTTTCATCGGGCGTTCAAGAAGTGGACAGGGCTGACGCCGGGCGCCTATCGCGAGCAGGAGAGTTAGAGAGGTGGTGTTGGTGCGCCTCATCGGGAGCAAGCTCCCTTCCCCATTTGTACGGGTTCGCGCATCAAAAATGCGGGCGAGCGAACCAGCTACAACTGATCACACGGCCGGAAAGTGAATCCTGAACGCCGCGCCGCCCAGGGGTGAATCGTCCAGGGTCAAGCGCGCGCCGTAACTTTCGATGATGTCTTTGACCACCGCCAGGCCGATGCCCTGACCCGGGTGTTGGCGGTCCAGACGCTCGCCACGTTGCAGGATGCGCGCACGTTGGTCCGGCGGCACACCGGGGCCGTCATCTTCGATGCACAACTCGGTGCCGTCGTCGCTTTCCACCAGGCTGACGCGCACCTGGCTCAGGCACAGGCGGTAGGCGTTTTCCAGCAGGTTGCCAAGTAGTTCGAGCAAGGCGCCCTTCTCGATGGGCACGTCACACTCCTCTGGTAGCTGGAAAGACACCGTCACCGCTTTGTCGCGGTACACCTTGCCCAGGGTATCGCAAAGGCTTTGCACTACCGGCTCCAGACGCACCTGATGGCGCACCAGGCCGCTTTTACGCAGGCTGGCGCGTTGCAACTGGTAGCTGATCTGTTGGCTCATGCGCTCGATCTGTGTTTGCAGCACCCTGGCCTGGTCGCGGTCCGCAGGGCGTTGAGCCATGTCTTCGCTCACGCCCTGCAAGACCGCCAGCGGGGTTTTCAAGCTATGGGCCAGGTCGTCGAGGGAGTCGCGGTAACGCGCCCGCTGTTCCCGTTCGCTGTGCAACAAGCGGTTGAGCGAGCCCGTCAGGCGCAGCAGCTCGCGGGGGTGCTGCTCGGACAAACTCTCGCGGGTGCCGCCTTCAATCTGGTCCAGTTCCTGGCTCAACCGCCGTAGCGCCTGCAAGCCCCAGGTCAGGCCCAGCCACAACAGAGTCAATAACACCAGCAATGCCGCGCCGAAGCCCAGATAGAGGTTTTCGCGCAGGCCTTCGAGGGTCAGTTGGTATTCGCGCACCGGTTGCAGGGCCACGATGCTGAACGCCGCGCTCTTGCCGCCGAGCAGCTTGACCTCGACGTCATACACGAAGAATTCCTGGCCGTTGTCTTCGCGAATCCGCGCAAACTCATTGCCGCGTCCGTCATAGCGCGGTTTGTAGTTGATGTTTTCTTCGCGGGTCGCGCGCGAGCGCCATACCAAATGGCCTTCGCGGTCGTAGATGTAACCCAGCAGCCGACTGTCGGCGAGGTTGAAGCGCTCATCGGGCAATTGCGCAGGCATCAGCAAGTGGTTGTTTTCCACCCGCGCGGCGGAGATCAGCGTGGTGACGTCCGACGCCAGGCGCTGCTCGATGGAATCCTGCAACGCCAGGCTGAAGGCGCCTTGCATCGCCGGCAGCAAACCGAGCATAAACAGCACGGCCAGGGTGGCGGCCGCCAGCATCAAGCGCACACGTAACGAGCGAATCAACGGCAGCGCTCATTGAACAGGTAGCCCAGGCCACGCACGGTGTCGATTGGCTTGAACCCGGCCGGGCCTTCCAATTTGCGGCGCAGGCGGCCGACCAGCACTTCGATGACATTCGGGTCGCGCTCGTCGTCGTCCGGGTACAACTGCTCCATCAAACGATCCTTGGCCACCACTTGCTGGTGATGGCGCATCAGGTATTCGAGGATGCGGTATTCGTAGGCGGTCAGCGCCAGGGGTTGCTCGTCGAGGGAGGCTTGCTTGCGGTTGATATCCAGCAGCAACGGCCCGGCGACGATGGTGGACTGGGTAAACCCGCTGGAGCGGCGCAACAACGCATTCATCCGCGCTTCCAGCTCTTCGAACTGGAAGGGTTTGACCACGTAGTCGTCGGCGCCGGCGGCCAGGCCTTCGACCTTGTCCTGCCAGTTGCCGCGCGCGGTGAGGATCAGGATCGGGAACGTCTTGCCCTTGGCGCGCAACTGGCGAATCAGGTCCAGGCCGCCCATGCCGGGCAGGCCCAGGTCGATGATGGCCAGGTCGTGATTGAACTGGCCGGTCTGGTACAAGGCTTCCTCGGCGTTGGCCACAGCCTCGACCACATGGCCACTGTCGGTGAGGCGGGTAAACAGGTGATGGCGCAGCAGCGCCTCATCTTCCACCACCAGCAATTTCATAAGGCTCTCCAAAGCAAATCAACTGTCCGACTGGGTGACATCATAGCGGCCCTGCAGGTCTTGCGGGCGCAGTTTAATGCCATTGAATTGGCCGGTCAGGTGCGCGTAACCGACGCGGTAGGCTGGCTGCGCGGCGGTGGCGCCCAAGGGTTGGCCCCAAGGCGAGGCTTGGCTGCTGACCTCTTCGAAGTTCACACGATGGATCAGGCTACTGGGCTTCCTGGTTTTCTCCCTGCCGAATTCGGCGAAAGCGCCTTCGGATGCCTGGGCGCCAGCGGTGGCACTCAGCAGGGTCAAGGCCAGCATCAGCTTTTTGATCGCAGTCATGGTGTTACCTCATACGCGTTTGGCTGTAGAGCCAGACTACGCAAGCGCCCCTGAACTCCCCCTGAACAGGCTCTGAACCCAACCTGAACCGGCGCGGGCTATCCTGTGGCGCGGCAACTGGGCAAAATAGCGCCCATGAATCCTCTACCCGCTTGCTGCACCCCACTTGACGCTCGCTGGCCGTTACCCGAACGCTTGCCGGGCACGGTATTCCTCAGCACCCGCTTCGATCCTGCGTCACTGGTAGCGGATGATTTCCAACGTTGCGCCGTGCCGCCGCCGGCCAGTATCCAGCGTTCGGTCGCCAAGCGTCAGGCCGAGTTCCTCGCCGGTCGTGTGTGCGCCCGCGCCGCGCTGCATCAGCTCGGTCACCACGACTGCATCCCGGCCATTGGCGAAGACCGCGCGCCGGTATGGCCCACGTCTATCAGCGGCTCCATCACCCACAGCACCGGCCACGCCGCCGCGATTGTCGGGCACAAGGCGCAGTGGCGCGGCCTGGGGATGGACTTGGAGAACCTGCTGAGCCTGGAGCGGGCGCAACGCCTGGCCGCGGAAATCCTGACCGCCGATGAGTTGCAACGCATGGTCGCCCTGGCGCCAGAGCAGGTCGCCCTGCTGGTGACCTTGACGTTTTCCATCAAGGAGAGCCTGTTCAAGGCGCTCTATCCGATTGTGCAGAAGCGCTTTTACTTTGAGCACGCCGAGTTGCTGGAGTGGTCCGAAACAGGCCAGGTGCGCCTGCGGTTGCTGACGGACCTGTCCCATGAGTGGTGCCAGGGCAAAGAGTTGCAGGGGCAGTTTGCGCTCGACGATGGTCAGCTCTTGAGCGTCGTGGCGGTATCCAAACAGCCCCATTGATCAATCTGCCGGTTTTTCTTGGCTCCGCGGCCAGCTCAGGCTGAAACACGCCCCGCCCAGGTTGTTGCTCTTACCGATCAACGCCCGCCCGCCGTGCCAATAAATGATGCGCCGTACGATAGACAGGCCCAAACCATGGCCTCCCGAAGCGCGGGTGCGACTGTCGTCCAGGCGCAGGAACGGCGTGAAGATACGCTCCCAAGCGCTTTGCGGCACGCCGGGGCCGTCATCCTCCACGTCGATGCGGCAACGTACCTGGCCCACCTGATAACTGATCAACACTTGCCCCTGGGCATGACGCATGGCATTGGACACCAGGTTCTGCAACGCGCGATGCAGATAACGCGGCTCGGCATCGACCCAGGCATCATCCCAATGCACCGATGACAGACAAATGCCACGACTGACGGTGATCTGCGGGCGCAGTGGCGACAATTCGCCGATCACCTGATCGAGCAACGCATTGAGGTCCACCCGCTGGAAATTCAGCGCCGGCGAGCCTTGCTCCAGGCGTGCGTAGGTGAGCATTTCGTCCACCAGTCCATCCAGATCCTGGATATCGCTGTCCATACCGTCCAGGTACTTGCGTCGCGCTTCCGGCGTGGCGGCATCGCCTAGCATCTCCAGGCCAAAGCGCAGGCGCGCCACTGGCGTGCGCAGTTCATGGGACACCGCACGCACCAGTTCGCGCTGGATCGCCAGCAATTGCTGCAAGTGCTCGGCCATGCCATTGAACGCCGCCGCCAAGCGCCCCACCGAGTCCGCGCCACGGGCCGGTACGCGCACTTGCAGATTGCCCTTGGCGATACGGGTAGCCGCCGCTTCCAGCCCTTTGAGCCGGCGCTCCAACTGACGGACTAAGAAATAGACGATTAAGCCGATCAGGGTCAGGCCGATCAACGCAATCAGGATCAGCCATTGCGCCGGGTACGGGTTCATTTGATACAACGGGCCGATTTCCAGCACCCACGGCGTGCCGACCATACCGGCGAACACGCGGATCGAATCTCCGCCCTTGCCTAGTGCCATCACCGTGTCGCCCTCGGACACGCGCCGACGCTGATCATCGTCCATGTCGGCCTGGTCGAGGGTCATCAAATGCATGTCGAAGCCGAAACCCTTGGCTTCTTTGATATCCGCCAGCCGCTGCGGCTGCTCGGCCTCGGGATAGCGCACCAGCTCATCGGCCAGTAAATAAATAGTCGCGCGGGCCAATTGCTCGCTGATCTGCTGCACTTCGCCGGTCAGCACCAGTTGTTCCTGCTCGCTGACCAGGCGCACCACCCGCGCCGCGTGGGGGCCGGTCTGTTCCACCAGAACTTGGCCGCGTTGCAGGCGCGTGCGCTGGCTGAGGTCCAGGCGGGCTTCGGCGAGGGTGCGCAACTCCAGAGGAATGCCTAACAGACGTTCCCATACCGCCAGGGCGCGCTGACGTTCAATGGCGCTCATGGGCTGCAGGTTGTCGCCCATCAAGGCAAACGTGCCGTGGGCCAAGCGTTCGCGATACTGACCACTGCGCACCTCATTAAGCAGGTGCAGCGCCAGCACGCCAAGCAACGCCACCAGGATCAGCGCGGCGCACATGCCGCCGTAGATACGCAGGAAGATCGAGTTCACAGCGGCATGTCAGCGGCGGCTTCGGGGACGAACAGGTAGCCTTTACTACGGATGGTCTTGATCAGGCGTGGGTGGATCGGGTCGTCGCCGATTTTCGGGCGAATCCGCGAGATGCGCACATCGATGGAGCGATCCTGGCCGTCATAGCCGACGCCACGCAGGGCAATGAAGATTTCTTCGCGGGACAGGATGCGCCCGGCGTTGGCCACCAGCAGCCACAGCAGGTCGAACTCAGCGCTGGTCAGCTCGATACCGGTGTCATGCAGCCAGGCTTCGCGCAGGGCGTTGTCCACCACCAGCGGGCCGAACTGCAGGCGCCGTTGCAGCTCCACCGTCGCCGGTTCTGCCGGCTCGCTGCGGCGTAACAGCGCTTGGATACGCGCCAACAACAAGCGCGGACGCACGGGTTTGCACACATAATCGTCGGCGCCCAGGTCGAGGCCGAGCACTTGGTCCATGTCGTCGGTGCGCGCGGTGAGCATCAGGATCACGCCGTCATAGCGTTCGCGCACTTTGCGGCAGATGCTCAGGCCGTCTTCGCCAGGCAGCATCAGGTCGAGGATCACCAGGTCCGGTTGCTCGTCGATGATGCGCTCAGCCGCCAGCGCTCCATTGCCTTCCACCGCAACCCTCAGACCGTTGCTTTGCAGGTAATCACGGGTCAACTCGGCCAATCGCTCGTCGTCTTCGACGATCAGGATTTGCCAGGCGTCATGCTCCATCCGCTACCTCGGTTGTATTTATTGTTGGAGAAGCCCAAGGGGCCCGCGTCTATGCAAGATGCCAGGGTGATCGCCGAGCTCGTCTGCAGGAAGGCGCGCTCCTACAGCTGTCATCTGGCAAGGGCAAACTACCGCCGATTGTAGCCATGGGCCAGCCTTCAAACACAAGCCAGGAAATCCATTCGGTGATCACCTTTTTTTGTGATAGGGTTCGCGCCCTCAAAAATCCAACCGGCTGTTTTCATCTTGGAATATTCAGTGACAAACGGCTGAATCCAGCAGTGCTGCGGCCTACGCGGGCGTTCCACGTTTCATACACATTTTACCCACAGCGTTATCCACAGGCCGTGCGTTGCTAAGCCCTCCAAAACGCATTATCTTGTAGCTCGGCGCTAAAAAACCCCTACATGTAGGGTTTTAAGCGAAACCACCAAACACAGATCAGACAAGAAACTCAAGTCATTTCTTGCTCCCGTTTGGTTGAACCAAAGCAATTTTTGAAAGCCCAAACCGCGCACGCGGATGGCGACCGTTTTCAAGCTTCAACAGCGTAAATCGGTATGGGTGTTGCAGTGCTTGAATCCGGCAACTGTCACCTACCAGGAATACGGCCACGGGCATTGAGCCCCGAACCGAAGACTTCGGCATGGAAGCGGCGCGAACAGCCCCCTTCCTACTGTCCCGAAGTTGTTATGCCAGGCCCAGGCCTGCTGTAAGTGCTTCAGGACGGAACGGTGGGCACCGTGATGGTGCCCAAATAAATATAGAATGTGGAGACACCCCCCCATGCAAACCGACACAACTCGCGAGAACCCGCAGGGCTCCGTGCCGCAGGCCGCCGATTCGACTATGGATCTGTCCGCCACTGCACCTGGCCAACTGCGCGTGATCAAGCGTAACGGCACTGTCGTTCCTTACACCGATGACAAAATCACCGTCGCCATCACCAAAGCGTTTCTTGCAGTTGAAGGCGGCACCGCTGCCGCCTCGTCGCGTATCCACGACACCGTTGCCCGCCTGACCGAACAAGTCACCGCAACCTTCAAGCGTCGCATGCCCTCGGGCGGCACCATCCACATCGAAGAAATCCAGGATCAGGTCGAACTGGCCCTGATGCGTGCCGGCGAACAGAAAGTCGCCCGCGACTACGTGATCTACCGCGATTCGCGCGCCAAGGAACGTGCCGTGCGCACTCCCGCCGAAGAAGCAGCGGTACAAGCGCACCCGTCGATCCGCATCACCCTGGCCGACGGCAGCTTTGCGCCGCTGGACCTCGGCCGCCTGAACACCATCATCACCGAGGCCTGCGAAGGCCTGGAAGAAGTCGACGGCGACCTGATCCAACGCGAAACCCTGAAGAACCTGTACGACGGCGTGGCCCTGACCGACGTCAACACCGCGCTGGTGATGACTGCCCGTACCCTGGTTGAACGCGAGCCGAACTACTCGTTCGTGACCGCACGCCTGCTGATGGACACCCTGCGTGCCGAAGGCCTGGGCTTCCTGAAAGTCGCCGAAAGCGCCACCCACCATGAAATGGCCGACCTGTACGCCAAGGCCCTGCCTGCGTACATCGCCAAGGGTATCGAATTCGAATTGCTGAACCCGGTCCTGGCCACTTTCGACCTGGAAAAGCTCGGCAAGGCCATCAACCACGAGCGTGACCAGCAGTTCACCTACCTGGGTCTGCAAACCCTGTACGACCGTTACTTCATCCACAAGGACGGTATCCGCTTCGAACTGCCGCAAGTGTTCTTCATGCGCGTGGCCATGGGCCTGGCGATCGAAGAGAAGCACAAAGAAGACCGCGCCATCGAGTTCTACAACTTGCTGTCGTCCTTCGACTACATGTCCTCGACACCGACGCTGTTCAACGCCGGCACCCTGCGCCCACAGCTGTCCAGCTGCTACTTGACCACCGTGCCGGACGACCTGTCGGGCATCTACCATGCGATCCACGACAACGCCATGTTGTCCAAATTCGCCGGTGGCCTGGGCAACGACTGGACGCCAGTGCGTGCACTGGGTTCGTACATCAAGGGCACCAACGGCAAGTCCCAGGGCGTAGTTCCGTTCCTGAAAGTGGTGAACGACACCGCCGTCGCTGTTAACCAGGGTGGCAAGCGCAAAGGCGCTGTGTGTGCTTACCTGGAAACCTGGCACATGGACATTGAAGAGTTCATCGAGCTGCGCAAGAACACCGGTGACGACCGTCGTCGTACCCACGACATGAACACCGCCAACTGGATTCCTGACCTGTTCATGAAGCGCGTCTTCGATGACGGCAAGTGGACCCTGTTCTCGCCCTCCGAAGTACCGGACCTGCACGACCTGACCGGCAAGGCCTTCGAAGAGCGCTACGAGTACTACGAAGCCCTCACCGAGTACCCAGGCAAGGTCAAGCTGTTCAAGACCATCCAGGCCAAAGACCTGTGGCGCAAGATGCTGTCCATGCTGTTCGAAACCGGCCACCCGTGGCTGACCTTCAAGGACCCGTGCAACCTGCGCAGCCCGCAGCAGCACGTGGGCGTGGTCCACAGCTCCAACCTGTGCACCGAGATCACCTTGAACACCAACAAGGACGAGATCGCCGTTTGCAACCTGGGCTCGATCAACCTGCCGAACCACATCGTCAACGGCAAGTTGGACACCGCCAAGCTGGAGCGCACCGTCAACACCGCCGTACGCATGCTCGATAACGTGATCGACATCAACTACTACTCGGTGCCACAGGCGCAGAACTCCAACTTCAAGCACCGCCCAGTGGGTCTGGGGATCATGGGCTTCCAGGACGCGTTGTACCTGCAGCACATTCCTTACGGTTCGGACGCTGCGGTCGAGTTCGCCGACAAGTCCATGGAAGCGGTCAGCTACTACGCGATCCAGGCTTCCTGCGACCTGGCCGACGAGCGCGGCGCCTACGAGACATTCCAGGGTTCGCTGTGGTCCAAGGGCATCCTGCCGCTGGACTCGCAACAGATCCTGATCGAAGCCCGTGGCCAGAAGTACATCGACGTTGACCTGAACGAAACCCTGGACTGGGCGCCGGTACGTGCCCGTGTGCAGAAAGGTATTCGTAACTCCAACATCATGGCCATCGCACCGACCGCCACCATCGCCAACATCACCGGCGTGTCGCAGTCGATCGAACCGACTTACCAGAACCTTTATGTGAAATCGAACCTGTCGGGCGAATTCACCGTGATCAACCCGTACCTGGTTCGCGACCTGAAAGCCCGCGGCCTGTGGGACTCGGTGATGATCAACGACCTGAAGTACTACGACGGTTCCGTGCAGCAGATCGAGCGCATCCCGCAAGAACTCAAAGAGCTTTACGCGACTGCCTTCGAAGTGGACACCAAGTGGATCGTTGACGCTGCCAGCCGTCGTCAGAAGTGGATCGACCAGGCGCAGTCCCTGAACCTGTACATCGCCGGCGCTTCGGGCAAGAAGTTGGACGTGACCTACCGCATGGCTTGGTACCGTGGCCTGAAAACCACCTATTACCTCCGCGCCCTGGCCGCAACCAGCACCGAGAAGTCGACCATCAACACCGGTAAGCTGAACGCAGTGTCCAGCGGCAACCACGGTGATGATTCGGTACTCGCCGCCCCGGCCGGCCCAGCGCCAGTGCCAAAGGCCTGTGCTATCGACGAGCCGGATTGCGAAGCTTGCCAATAAGCTGAGCTCATGACTAAAAAGCCCGTCATCCCTTTGGATTGACGGGCTTTTTTGTTTTTACAGCGCCACGAATCCTGAACGGTCTTTGCCATTATTTGAATGCATACGCCTCGCCACCATTCTGAGGCTGGCCGCCTCGTCCGCCCCATAGCTCCACATGTCCGCCAATGGATGCCATCGCATGGCCGCCATAGGCCACGACGCCAAGCACGCCGCTTGCAAGCTCAGAACTTGAAGATTGCCGGTACAAACCTTTCAACCCGAGACGATCAAGTCCCTCGGAGAGCATTTCACCGTCATTCAAACTGACCAAGGCATCTGCGAAGCTTCTGCGTGCATTAGCGTCATTACCAAATCCCCATCCCTGATTGCCCTCCATATGAGCCCGCTTTGCACTTGCTGCGTATAAGAAGTTGGCATCGGTCATCATGCCCGCATCATCACCCATGAACCGAGCCTGCTGGGCGGCCTGCTGCAGTTCGCTCTTGCTTAGATGGAGTTGGAACCCATCTCGCATCTGTATATCCCAACCATCGCCATTGGCTGTCACGTCCTTGAAAATATCGGTGGGTTTCTGACCAAACTTCATCATTGCAGCCTTTATTGCAGCCACTGTGGTGCAGTTCCCATCAGGACCTTGCTTGAAACCGCTCCAGATATTGCCGGCCTCTCTAGACATGCCAGGTTTTTGCCCCGGATTGCTTTTGTCGATTTTATAATCAGTGTACTTGGCGCCTTCAGTAAACGGCTTGTTGGTCATAGCCTGCACGGGACCGAAGTCCGTAGGGTTGACCCTGCCACCACCACCACCACCACCAGGTGATGGCTGCGGAGAAGGAGAAGGCTCATCAGGGAACAAATCCGGAAACAGCATCTTCAAAAGATCCAGCCACCGTCTCGGCCATTCTTCCTTGAGTTGCTCAAGGATTTTTTTGAACTCCTCGTCGCCAAGCGCTTTGCGCTTCTCATTAAGTTTGTCGCGTAGCTCCCGGACGGTCTGGCTCTTGCCGGTAATTTGCGCGTCGTCAAGCTCCTTGAGCAGTGTTGCGACGGCGCTCTTATTTGCGCTCACGTCATCGTTAATATTGACTGTCGCGCCTTTTTCGCTCAAATAAAGCGGTGCCGCTCCAGCAGGAAAATGCGCTCCGGTCCCGACAAGACCCACCTGCCACTGATTTCCCATCGCTCTCCCCCAACCAAAATCACACACTCAACGGCTCGCCGCTTCCTGGGTGGTATTGGGGGTGTAGGGCGTTCCAGATGATATTGATTAAAAAAAAACCCCTCGATGGAGGGGCTTTAAGTCAAACGCATAACGCCATGGCATCAGGTCATCTGAATGATGGTCTGCATAATGGTGCTCTGGGTCGAGATGGTCTTGGCGTTCGCCTGGTAGTTGCTCTGGGCCTTGATCAGGTCTACCAGTTCGTTGGTCAGGTTGACGTTGGAGTTCTCAAGCGAGTTGGCCACGATCGAACCCAAGGTACCGGCCTGAGGGGTGTCGTAACCCGGTTGGCCCGAAGCAAAGGTTTCACGCCAGGAAGTGCCGCCGGAAGGCTGCAGCCCCTGCTCATTGTTGAAGCTGGCCAGAGATATCTGGCCGATGGCCTTGCTCTGCTGGTTGCTGAACGTGGCGAACAGTACACCGCTGCCGTCAATTTTCAGGCCGGTGATCTGGCCAGTCGCATAACCGTCAGTCACCGGTGGGTTACGGTAAGTGGCGGAGTTGTACTGCGTGATGTTGGCCATGTTGATGGCGATACCGGTCGGGTTGGCATCCGCACCGTTTGCCTTCCACACACCATTGGTCACGGTGCCTGGCACCCAGCCGGTGATGTTCAGAGTCGTGCTGGAAACAGTCCCGGTGAGAATACCGGTAAGTTTGCCCGCGCCATCAAAGCTCAGGGTCGACGGAACAGGCGGCGTGGACGGTGTGCCGGTAGGCGCCGAACCGTTCGGGTTGCGGCCGTCGATCAGGGTGTAGGCGTTCCACTTGTTGCCGTCGGTTTTCACCAGGTACTGCACCATCGGGTGCGCATTACCCTGGGAGTCGTACAACGTAGTGCTGTACTGGGTGGTGAAGGTGCTGGTATCGGTAGGGTTGAACGGCTTGAGCGTCTGGTCGATCACCGGCTCGGAGGAGTTCAGGTTACTGGTGGAGTCCACTTTGGTGGACGCCTTTGGCGGCAGATTCGACAGGTTCAGTTGCAGGTCGGTCAGGCCGCCCTTGATGATCTTGCCGTCTTCATCCGCTGCATAACCTTGCAGACGCGAGGTGCCGGTGTTGTTGGTGATGTAGCCGTCCTTATCGGCACGGAACGCACCGGAACGGGTGTACTCAAGCGAGCCGTCGCTGCCCTTCTGCACGAAGAAGCCACCGCCCTGAATCGCCATATCCAGGATACCGCCGCTGCCGTTGACGTCACCTTGGGTGAACTGCTGTGACACCGCCGCCAGGTTCACACCGTTACCAATGCTGTTCTGACCGGTGCCCAGCTTGGAGGCAGCGTAGATATCGGCGAATTCCGCACGAGAGGATTTGAAGCCAGTGGTCGCGACGTTGGCGATGTTGTTGCCCGTCACGTCCAGTTGTTTGTTGGCTGCATAGAGGCCGCTAAGGCCGATGTTAAAAGACATGTTTCTCTCCTTCTGCCGTATTTAGCCGGCTCTATGTACCGATAGTCTGAATTTGCGACAGCTTGACGCTGCCCATGCCGCCCGCCAGGTTCAGCAGCATTTCGCCGCCGGTCTTGCTCAGCGTCACGCTGGTCACCGTTGCCGGCAGCGAAGTCGCCAGGGCCACCGAGTCGCCTTTGTCGTTCTTGGTCGTGGCCGCGAAGGTATAAGTACCCGCTGCCGCCACCTCACCTTTGTCGTTCTTGCCGTCCCAGATGAAGTCGGACGTGCCGGCGCTTTGGGCGCCCATATCGATGGTGCGGACCACGTTGCCGTCCTTGTCGGTAATCTTGACGGAGACGTTGCCCGTCGCCGCCG
Organism: Pseudomonas sp. S5F11; assembly: GCF_019641515.1. Taxonomy (NCBI): domain Bacteria; kingdom Pseudomonadati; phylum Pseudomonadota; class Gammaproteobacteria; order Pseudomonadales; family Pseudomonadaceae; genus Pseudomonas; species Pseudomonas sp. S5F11. Next base: position 5,141,019 of record NZ_JAIFJZ010000001.1, on the reverse strand, counting down.
TCACCGCCACCGAACCGGTCATGCTCTTGCTGGTATCGACCAAAGCCTTGTCGGTCTGGGTGATGATCGAACGACCTACCAGAGACGAAGCCTGCAGCGCCTGGGAGGAGCTGAAGTTGCTGGAAATCGAATTCACCGAGTCATTGAGGGTGTTGATGCCTTCCAGGCTGCTGAATTGCGCCAGTTGGGCAACGAACGCGCCGTTGTCCTGGGGCGACAGCGGGTTCTGGTTTTTCAGCTGGGTGACCAGCAACTGCAAGAATGCGTCCTTGCCCAGTGACTGGCTGCCGGTCGCGGCCTTGGAAGCATCCGCTAAGTTAGTGTTGTCCGACGCCGTCTTGACCTTCGAGTTGAAAAGGTCTTGAACCGCCGTGTTATTAGACGTATCGACAATGGCCATGGTTGGCGCCCCTTATCACTGACCCAGGGTCAGGACCTTCTGCATCATGGTTTTGGCGGTGTTCATCATTTCCGCGTTGGTCTGGAACGAGCGGCTGGCCGAAATCATGTCCGCCATTTCCTCGACCACATTGACGTTCGGGTAGTACACGTAGCCTTTTTCGTTCGCCGCCGGATGGTTGGGCTCGTAACGGGCTTCCAGGTTGCTTTGATCCTCGACTACGCCGAGTACCTGCACACCTTGGCCCGCGGCGTCCTGGTTCTGGAACAGCGAATCGCTGCCACCGCTCTGGCCGCCCTGGAACATGGTGGCGAACACCGGGTGACGGGCGCGGTAGGTTTGGTCAATGCTCGAAGACACGGTCTCGGCGTTGGCGATGTTACTGGCGACGGTGTTCAAGCGCGTGGTCTGCGCGCTCATGCCACTGCCGGCAATATTGAAAACACTGGACAGGGACATGGCTTACTCTCCACGCAGGGCTGACATCAGCCCTTTGAATTTACTGTTGAGCAGGGTGAAGCTGGCCTGAAAGTTCACCGAGTTCTCGGCATAGGCAGATTGCTCCAGCTGCGCGTCGACGGTGTTCTGATCGATGGATGGCTGCATCGGCGTGCGATACAGCAGCGACTCGTCACCACTGCTCAGGCCTTGCGCTTCGATATGACGGCTGTTGGTCATATTCAAGGCAAAGGTGCCGTTTTTGGTCTTGTCCTGCTGTGCAGCGAGCACGGCGGAGAAATCCAGATCCCGAGCCTTGTAGTTCGGGGTATCGGCGTTGGCAATGTTGTTGGCCAGGACTTCGGCACGCTGGGCGCGAAAGCCCAGGGCTTGTTCATGGATACCGAGCGCTTTATCGAAGCTGATGCTCATGGCGGAAACCTTTAGGCTGACCTGCTGTTCGTTGACAGAGGTATAGCAAGGTGCATGCCAATTTTTTCAGTCCCCATATATCAAGGACTTAAGCAGAAATTACCGGCGGCAATGCCAGAAAAGCGGCAAGCGGCTTCCGCTTGGCGCCAGTAAAGCGGCAATGGGGGATTGCCGCAAAACTAAAAGTGGGAGGAGGCTTGCCTCCGATAGCGGTGTATCAAGTCACATAGAGGTGACCGATCCAACGCTATCGGGGGCAAGCCCCCTCCCACATTTTTGACTGCACAGGCCTTGTTTACTTGGCCTGGTAGATGATGCCAGGGCTGCACTGCACCATCTGGTAGTGATCCGGCAGGCCGTTAAGCGCCTCAGACGCTCCGAGGAACAAGTAGCCGCCACGCTTGAGCGTGCCATGGATACGCAACAGGATGTCTTTCTTCACTTCGGCCGAAAAGTAGATCAGCACGTTGCGGCAGAACACCATGTCGAACTTACCCAGGCTGGCGTAACTGTCGAGCAGGTTGAACGAGCGAAACTCCACTCGGCTCTTGATCGGCGCCTTTACCGCCCAACGCCCTGCTCCCTTGGAGTCAAAGTAACGTTGCAAACGCTCCTGAGACAAACCGCGACCCAGTGCCAGGGTGTCGTATTCGCCGGTCTTGCAGTTGTTCAGCATGGTCCCGGACAGGTCAGTGGCGACAATCTGTGCCCCAGCCTTCAACTGGCCCATGTTGGTCCGCTCGAACTCGTCGATAGCCATGGAAATCGAGTACGGTTCCTGCCCCGACGAACAAGCCGCCGACCAGATGCGCAAGCGCTGTCCGGGACTGGCCTTGATGGCCTCCGGCAGCACCTTGCTTTTAAGCACTTCAAACGGATACGTATCGCGAAACCACAGGGTTTCGTTGGTGGTCATGGCATCGACCACCATCTCCTTGAGCCCACTGCGCGGCTGACTCTGGATCCGCTGAACCAACTCGCCCAGGGACTTGATACCCTGCTGCTCCATCAGCTTGTTGAGACGGCTGGATACCAGGTACTGCTTGTTCTCACCGAGCAATATGCCACAGGCCTTTTCCAGGAAGACCCGGAACTGTTCAAAATCCAAATTACCTGTCGACACTGATACCGCCTCTAAAATCGTATGATCGCCAAGGTTAAACCTTAGCCGTGATCTGCTGCGTTGATCCGGTCGACAACCCGCGATGCAAGGTCATCAGGACGGAATTTGGCCAGGAAATCATCCGCCCCGACCTTTTTGACCATGGCCTGGTTGAATACACCCGACAATGAAGTATGCAGGACGATATGCAATTTTTGCATACGCGGGTCGCTACGTATCTCGGCTGTGAGAGTGTAGCCGTCCATTTCCGGCATCTCGATATCCGAGATCATCATCAGGAATTCTTCTTCCGGCTTCTTGCCCTCATCCACCAGTTTGCGCAGGTAATCCAGCGCCTGGCGGCCATCGTTGAGCGCCACCACTTCCACACCGACAGTTTGCAGGCAACGGGTCACCTGCTTGCGCGCCACGGAAGAGTCATCCACCGTCAGCACACGCAAGGACACCGCTTTGTGCGCCGTCTCGGCATCGACCACGCCCACCGAAATGGTCTCAGAGGTAGGGGCAACTTCGGCGAGGATCTTCTCCACATCGATAATTTCCACCAACTGGTTATCGACCCGCGTCACCGCCGTGAGGTAGTGATCGCGGCCGGTGCCCTTGGGTGGTGGATGGATCTCTTCCCAGTTCATGTTGACGATGCGCTCCACCGAGCGCACCAGGAAACCCTGGGTCTTGGTGTTGTACTCGGTGATGATCACGAACGGACTTTCACGGTCCTGAAGACCGGACGAGCCTGTCGCCAGGGCCAGATCAAGAATCGGGATAGTGGCGCCGCGAATATTGGCCACACCACATACCACCGGACTGGATTTGGGCATGATCGTCAGTTTGGGGCATTGCAGCACTTCCCGCACTTTGAACACATTGATGCCATACAGCTGCCTGCCATCGAGGCGGAAAAGCAACAACTCCAGGCGATTCTGCCCTACCAGCTGTGTGCGCTGGTTTACTGAATCCATTACACCTGCCATGCCCAGACTCCTACGCTAAAACCTTCGGGGGTACGACGCGCACCCGACACTAAACGGCACGAGCTTTGCTATTTGTTGGCTATGGATATGAAAACGACAGTTTCCCGACACCCCCGCCACCGCAGATTGCTCAGCGTCTCGATGGCATTGCTGGCTTTCTGCCTGGGCACCACGGCCCGCGCAGAGAACGTCACCTTGCCTGATCTCCTTATCGGCGTCACTCAAGGCTTTCTTGAGTTCACTGTAGAAGATTATCTGGCAACTACACAGACGCTGGGTCGTTATGAAATCCAAGTCAACCAATTGGACCCTCGCCTGCGCATGCCGATGTGCGACAAGGAATTGACAGCCACCCTGGAAAGTCCTGCCCAGCCCATCGGCCGTGTGACTGTGAGGGTCCGGTGCGACGGCGCCTCGCCCTGGACCGTGTTTGTGCCGGCGCAGGTCAAACTATTCCGCGATGTGGTGGTGGTGGCGAGGCCACTGAAGCGCACCGGGATCATCGCTTTTGAGGATGTCGTCTTACGCGAACGTGACATCAGTCAGATCAGTCAGGGCTATCTGACGAGCGTCGACCAGGCCATCGGGCAGAGATTAACCCGACCAGTGGTCACCGATCAGGTTCTCACGCTGGTTCATTTAGAGCAGGCCGAGGTTATCCGTAAGGGCGATCAGGTGGTGATTTCAGCCAGTAGCGGCGCCTTGAATGTGAAAATGCCCGGTGAAGCACTGTCCAACGGCGGCATGAGCGAGCAGATCCGGGTTAAGAACCTCAATTCAAACCGCGTGATCAAAGCGCGCGTGACCGCCCCAGGACAAGTGGAGGTGGCTTTATAGATCGCTGGTAGAGGACGCTGGGTTTTCCTACACTGTGCACGAGAAGTCCCGTGTGGAGATTTATTGTCATTCGCGCCTAAAGTTTATCCGGGTATGGCCGAAAACATGGCAAGCGTCCAAATACCCAGAGGTTTTTTATCATGGTCATTGATTTCAATCGTTTAAATAACTCCCCGGCAACGTCTGGTACTGCTCGCACCACGGGCGCCAAAGAAAGTGCGGAAACCAAGGCCCCAGCGCCTGCCAAGACGGAACAGACCAGCGCCAGCCAGAGCGGGGAATCGGTACACCTGAGCAATGAGGCTCAACAGTTGCAGAAGGTCACTGACTCGCTGCGCGATCAACCGGTGGTCAATAAAGCCCGCGTGGCCGAATTGAAACAGGCAATCGCTGATGGCAGCTACAAAGTCGACAGCAACCGTGTAGCCAGCAAGCTGCTTAACTTCGAAGCCGAGCGCTAGGCAAAGGCCTGCGCCGGGCTTTTGGACGCTTAAAACCCAAGGCCAGCCATGCATCACGACGAAACCCTGCTTCAACTGATCATCGATGATCTAGCGCCGACGCAACAGTTGCTCGAGCTGCTAAAAGAAGAATCCTTGGCGCTCTATGGCCGGGATATGCCGCTCCTTGAGGAAATCCTGGCGCGCAAGCAGTCGCTGATCGTCCTACTGGAACAGCATGGCAAGAAACGCAGCCAGATCCTTATCAGCCTGGGTCTGCCCGCAGACCATGACGGCCTGGCACAGCTGGCCAGCCACTCCTCGGTGGGCGACCATCTGCTCACTCAGAGCAAAGCACTCAATCAATTGCTCAGCCAGTGCCAGGAAGCCAATCAACTCAACGGCCAGTCGATTCAGCTTCAGCAAGCTACGACGGCCAACCAGTTGCGTATACTCCACGGCGGCGAGCCACCGGCGCTGTATAACGCTCAGGGCTCCACCTCGCGTCTGGTCAAGCCCAGCACCCGCAGCCAAGCCTGACACCGGTTTACCGCGCGCCCTATCCAAGGCGCGCTACATGCTGGCAAAATGCCGGTTCTTGCGTGTAGTCGTATTTGTCTGGAGATGGAAGAACCGTGTTCAACGCTCTTAATGCGGAAGATGCTCCGCAGCCCCCCAAGGTCCTCACCACGCCTCTGGAAATCGCCGGCAACTTGCGAATGCTGCAAGAAAGCCATGACCCGCTGATCATTACGTTTCACGAGCGCAGCCAGCGTTTCCAGAGTTATCTGGTGGATGTCGATCGGGACAGTAACACGCTGGTCATGGACGAAATGATCCCCCGCGACGGTGAGCGCTATCTTGAAAATGGCGAGCCGTTCCGCATCGAAGGCTTCCACGATGGCGTGCGCGTCGCGTGGGAAAGCAACGGTGGCATGACCATCAGCGAAAAGAATGGTCACCGCATCTACACCGGCAGCATGCCCAATGAAGTTGTGTATCACCAACGCAGGAATGCCTTTCGTGCAGCCCTGAAGCTGGCACAGTTGGTGAACATCGAGCTGGGTGGTGAAAAGCTCAAGGCGCCGATCAACGGCAAGCTATTGGATATTTCCGCCACCGGCTGCAAATTGCGCTTCGAGGGAGACATCACTGAGCGCCTGCAACTGGGCCAGGTCTATGACCGATTTATCGCCGCCCTGCCCTTCGGCAGCATGACCACCTCGGTCGAACTGCGCTACCTGCACTTCGAAGAGAAGATCAACACCACTTTCGCCGGCGTACGCTTCCATAATATGAGCGGGCTGGTGCAGCGACAGGTCGAGCGTTTCGTTTACCAATTGCAGCGCGAAGCACGTCGTTTCGACAAAGACGACGACTTTTAAGCGCCACACGTCGCAATAAAAAACGGGCAGCCCTCAGGGGTCTGCCCGTTTTTCGTTGTTAGGGACGCGCCCCGCTCAAGCCGTTGGGATGCTCGTCGGAGTCCGGCTGCTCGGCAGGCGCCTCGGTACTGGGCTCCTCGACCGGCGGCTGCGGCGGCTCGACTTCGGGCTCGGGGCTCGTTTGCATCTGATCCTGCACCACTTGCTCATCCACTCGCGGATCGAGCGCCGCGACCAACGGCGAACTGGACATACTGTCGGGCATCGCTACGTGATGCAAAGGCGCGTCGTCCACCTGATGCAGATTAGTGACAGCCTTGGGCCTAATGCGCCACACCAGGATCAGCGCGCACAAGGTGAAAAACGCGTACAGCATCTGACTGCCGAACAACTTCATCACCACACCCGCCAACAAAGGCCCGACACTGGCGCCGACGCCATAGGTAACCAACAGCATGGCCGTCAAAGATACCCGGCGGTCACCTTCGACATGGTCGTTGGAAAACGCCACCGCCAGCGGGTACAGGCAAAACTGCACCAACGAGCACAGGAACCCGGCGATGAACAACACCTCCAGCGGCACCTGAGTGAGAATCGCCAACGGCAATGACGCCACGGCCAGGCAAAGCGCGAAGCAACGGATCAGCAGCGCGCGATCATAACGATCCGATAACCAGCCCAACGGCCACTGCACCACCAACCCGGCAAAGATGCAGCTACCCATGAACAGGCCGACCTGCTCGGTCGTCAACCCCTGCTGGGACGCATACAGCGGCGCCAAACCGTAGAAAGAACCGACGATCAGCCCCGCGCCCAACACTGTACTCAGCGACTGCGGCACGCGCTTGATGAAGAAGCGCGGCTCCATCGGAGCCGGCCGCAAAGGCGCCGGGTGAATGCGCCGAGTCATGGCAACCGGTACCAGACAAAGCGCAAAGCACAACGCGACCAGCATCAACAGTTCCAGGCCGAGCTGGGGATGCATCACCAGAATCAACTGACCCAGTACCAGACCCAGATAAGAGGCGATCATATAGCCACTGAACACCACACCACGCTGCTTGGCGTCCGCCTGTTCGTTGAGCCAGCTTTCAATGACCATGTACTGGCACATCATGCCCAGACCCACGATCACCCGCAGCACGATCCAGGCCGGCAGCCAATCGACCAGGCCATGACCCAACACCGCCGCACCGACAATTCCGGCACAGGTCGCATACGCGCGGATATGCCCGACTCGGGCAATCAGGCGGTGTCCAATCTTGCCGCCCAGCACCAGACCAAAATAGTTGGCGGCCATCAGCGCACCGACCCACAGGCTGTCAACGTTATCAGCCGCCAGGCGCAGAGCCAGGTAGGTGCTGAGCAAGCCAGAGCCGATCAGCATCATCAAGGAGGCGAAATAAAGGGCTCGAAAAGATTTCCAGATCTGTCGCATCGGCGTTCCGAGCGGCTCCTTGCAGTGAGAAACAGGGCTATCGGCATGATAGTCCCCGGTGATCGGTTCCGGACAGGCAATACAGGCAGCTTCCGGGGATAAATTTTTACAAAACAATTGACTGCTGTTCAGACGATGCTCAGTGGGGTGCGAGGTACACCGTTGCCACAAATACACGCTAAGCCCTGCTGTGAACCTCGATTGACGCCAAGGTTCGACCCGTGTTGCAAAAGTTCAAGCGCGCACAAAAAAGCCCCGCCGGATATTCCGTACGGGGCTTTGAATATGGCGTCCCAGGGCCGGTTCGAACTCCTATCCGACACTACCCCTCCTAGATTATAGAAAATCATCATAAAATACAGTCGGTTACAAGGTGCAGTAACTGCACGCTGATAAAGCAGCGCGACTCAGTTCGCAGCCTCCTGCCATTGCTCCAGGCGAGTAACTAATCTCATGGGAGCACCGACCACGTAGCCTTGAGTGCTCATGGCTGACGACAATCTGTCCCACCGTCTTGGCTAATCACGCCATCTAACCGCAACCATTTCATTGAGATAGCAAACCTGCGGTTGCACCATTCCCGCTCAGACTTTGACATCAACATGCTCCAGCAGATCGCTCCTGAGCAGATGGTTGGTGTACTGAAAGCCTCATCACCGTGAACGGTTGTCTCAGGTCTACCCCTCAACTCAACCGGCATCCGTAAAGCGCCAGGCGTCAAATGGGTAATAGAAATTACAGAAAACGACCAGTCCACAAAACCTGCCTGACTATTTTGACACCATCCTCGCGCCTAAATGTATGCGGAGCACGCTTCCAAGCCGGGAGACGCGCACCGATGTCAAGTGAGCGATGACTGGTGACGCCAGGTTCGCGCATCAAAGTGCGGCCAATGTGACGTTTTCACTTGCAACTCGATGGCCAGCGTTCGTCGACCCCCAAAGGCTCTCGACACCATGTGATATTTGATCGGCAGGGCTTTGAGCTTCACATGCTCGGGATTCACTTTCCAAGAGCACTGAGGTCAGTCATAACAGCTGCTATCACTTTTTCAAATTGCTCGGCCTAACGGTAAACGTGACACTGCTTGTCCAGCCATCACATCAATGAGAAGGCTTTTGGCGTCCATGCAGCAGAAGACCACTGGGCTTTTGATATCTCGATATTCAGGTTTTTGCTGAAGCAACGCTTTAGGTTCTTAGGTGCTCACTGAACGCGGTATCGCCTAGGGCTCCATCGGAGCCGATCCTAAGCGCCTCTTGCGACCATGATAGACCGAACAGCGTAACGCTGTTGGCTGTAAGGCTGTAAGGCGAATATGCAGACTGGCACACCGTGGGGAACTGAAACAAACGTCTCACTGCCCTGCCTGCATCCTAACTAAAGGAATTTCATACAATCATGCAAAGTCAATTTTCTGAACGAGTAGCCGACCGACGTTTTTTCCAATTTAAAATTGGCGCAATCTGTAAGCGCGCAATTGCAACTTTTCGGGAGCGCGTTACATAAAGCAGGTCTCCTGCTTCCTCGTCTAGTTTGAAGAGACCAGTTCCAATTATCACATCGAGTAAAACAACCGCCGCACTTCCCAATGCGTCGATCTCTGCGTGCACAGGATTTTCAGGACTATTCAGGTGCAGCCCCCGCTTATCTAAGTAATCGATTTTCTTGAGCGCACGCTCTAGTTTCCCGCACACATTCCGTATCTTCAAATCTTTAGACGCAAGTAATCGCTTCGCCACAGGGTTGGACACATGAGATTCGGGATTAGCCGACCGTAGACCCCTTTCGATTAAAAACGCATCTAAGAGTGGTCGATAACTACCGTCGGGGCGCAATAGCGTCGAACTATGAATAGGCTTGTATTTTTTTCCTAAACTCTCCGCCTCCCTAATTTCTACTGCCCTAATAGTTCGACAGATACTCTCCGCCAGTCCGGTGACATTAAGGCGCCCTCCCTTGCCACCTCGCAAAGACGCGAGGACTTCCCTTACAATAGCTACACGTGCAGCCACATTGCCTTTCTGCCATGGCGAACAGTTACTTCCCATAATATTTACTCTGTAGAGATGAGAATTAGCGGTGTATATTCACCTAGGGCGATATCAGCACCGAATTCCAACGCCTGCGTAATATTATCCAAGGATATGTTATTTGATTCCAGCAATGTCTTAATTTGACCTACAATCACGCTAGCTGAGTCTGCCGTCACAGGTTTAAACAATCCGGGAATATCAGAACTTGCTCCTTGAAGCCGCATCTTAAGGAAATTATATTTGGCCCGCACTGTCTCTGTTTGCAGCTCAGGATACAAACTATTTTCGTAAAGCCGGGAGAAAATATACTGTATAGACTGATCTGCCATCTCAACTTCGCACATTTGTTTTCTCATCAGCTGAGGCTGAATCGAAATTAGTTTATTTTCTGATTTAGAGTCCCGCCGGTAACATTCAATGAGATAGTCACGACTCCATGTCCAGCCGAGCAGATCAGCAACAGTTTTTTCTAGAAGTTCATCAACCCGCTCGAGCTCATGAGTATTTTCCTCAGAAAGGGAATCCGCGTAAGCATGCAATTCCTCAACCTCTACCGAAAGGTTGTAGATCTTCACATCGATTGCTGGAATGTGATCGATACCTTTGACAGAGAAAATGCAAAGTCCACACCTTTTCTCAAGACCTTCACGGACAATAGATTCAGTGCACTGATCCCCCTTAGTGCAGACATGGGTTGAATGGTGACGAAGCCGGTCGTGATATTTTCTGACCATATCATCAAGTGCTGAATTCCTGCTCGATGATGACTCAGGCGACATTGTGATACATCCAAAGTCACGGACAGCCTGCGAGGGATTAACAGCCAATGCTTTACGAAAATTCGAGTTTGGGCTCGAAGCGTCAATACGTTCTCCTGACCAAACTTTCGCTAGGTCACTACCTACTTTTTCTGTGATTTCCTGGTAATCTTCATCAATCAACGTCCCATAATATCGGACAGTACGAACACCCTGACCAGTTTTGAACCGACCGACCTCGCTATCCTTCATAATCCTTTGCCACACCTTAACCGTGCTATTCCTAGTATGGTGTGGGGTCATATCAGTAACTATTCGCACTGGACAATATGGGGTATGAACATTAAGCACAACCACATCACCGGCGATTACCGTTTCCCCATATCCGAACCTATTGGGTTTGAACTCAAAGAACTTACACTGCACATCGTGATCTTTCAAAAAAAACTGAAAGGAAACCAAGAAAGATAAATATGTTGTAAAATACAAACCATCACTATATGGATCTCCATCCACAATGGACTTAGAGAATAATGGAAGATAGTCCACCCTTACGTTGGGCTCTCTATTTTCATAGCTCTTCGTTTTCTTAAACGCATGACTAGAGACCATCTCCCTGACTTCACGTTGATAGCGCAACGCTAAAATAGTTTGGCCACTCACAATTGTCCTTATCGGAGTTTTTTTTACCTTATCTATTACTACATGGAGCCAATAAGCCTTATTAAGTTCAACATCGCCAATCACATGCTTGTCAAAATCAGTTGATAACCACTGGATTGATTGATGCCTCAAGCCGCTCTCCACTGCTGAAAGCGTATGAACAATCATATGAGGACTGAATATCGTTTTGGAGGCACCATTTGCCAAAGGAATAGACCATCGCTTGAAGAAGCATCGCGGCAGCACGTTCACAGTGTACTTACGTCCTCCATGGTAAAATTCATTGCTCCATCCTAACGCCAATGCCCTTTGTTCTAAATCACCATAAAGTATATCGGTGTAATTGGATTCAAGTATATCTTCATTGAGCACCTTAAGAGCCTGAAAAATACAATATAAGTAATTTATGGAAAGGCTATATTCAGCCCTTTTGAAGGGTCGTTTGTCAGAATTCGGCAATGCCATACTTGGCGGCATATCCAGCTTTGACAGGTAATTCTTGAAACTTCCAAGATCATCCCTGAAACCCTTCATTTCCATCCACTCAAACATGGCTCGGAGCTGCTGGAGTGAAGTTGATCTAATAGTCAACGCATCGCTCGTGAGCTCGTAAATAAAGTTTTTAAGTGGCAATGGCGAATTCACAGCCTGGGTCAGCGGAGCAACAAAGTTGATGCTTAATTGCGAGATGAATTCAGGATATGATACATCCGCATCTGAACCAAATAGGGAATACCATTTGTCGAGGTAGACAAACAGATATATATTCAAGAGACCACTTCCTAACGACCCATTTGCCTCCTGCTCATACCCTTTCATTTCCAGGTAGGTTTTTTGCACGGCGACCCATCGTAAAAGAGCAGGTGCATTATGAAAACCAGTATCACTTATAACTGGATTTTGCAATATGCTTTCTGGCATAAACTTCGTTCGCACTAAAAGCCGGCAGTAATCGACGATCTGTTCGCTAGACTTTGCTGCCTCTACAACTGGATTAAAGTCGATAGATGCGAGCTCCCCTCTAGCTCCGGATTTATACTTATTAGGCCTCAATTCATTTAAAGCATGATACAAATCCGCGTAATCAAAATTGACCCGCTCACCAAAATAACCACAGACATAATTAACAATAGTATGAACAGGCAATTCAGCAGTCAATCGCTCGTTTTCGTAGTAATATTTTTTATGAACTGAGACTAAATTCTCAACAGTCAAATCTTCTGGCTTGATCGCCCCGATGATCCAGAACAAACGAGTTCCGTATTGGGCCACGCGTTCCCGTACCCGTTGATCGACATTTTCCCAAAAAATTGGAAGGTCTACTTTATCCCTCGCCGAGAGCGTGAACGCCATCAGCTCAGGATAGAGTTCAAAACCAAACTCCTTATGCACTGTCGACCTGTATTTGAATTGATTGGCCTTCATTAATGGGGTAAGCAACAAGCAGCCATCTTTGAACAGCAGAACCAACAATAGCCAAAGCGATCTTCTGAGATCTACTTTCATGATCTTATAATAATGTTGAGCGTCTTCCCCCAGAACTCTATTCACCAACTCCTGGGATGGGGCTAGGTCACCTATGAGAACATATTCATAGACAGAAAGAACCCACGATTCATCATATATGCGCGAAGACAAATTTGGCGAATAAACAAAAAACTTTTTGAACGAGTAATACCTTTTATCCGGCGTTGAATTTATAGCATCATAACTGAGCCTGCATGGCCCGTACGTCTTGTCAATGTACTTGCTAATGATTCTTATATTTTTTTGTACAGATCTGTGGATCTGTGCCTCATCTACCAGAAACACAGGCTTTTCTGAAAAATTAACCTTCATTGCAATTCACCCAGCAGAATACTATCGTAATAGCCGTTCTCGATGTACATCATTTCGGCTGCCGCCAAGGCTTTGGAAGAGTCGACATGATTGTAGATCTCAGTGCTTTCAATATTAATATGGCCAACGCACCTTGAAGTTTCTTGAACTCCTAAACCTAGGCCTTCAGGAGTTGGAATATCGTTGCAGAGATAAGAGATATGCATATGCCTTACATCATGCTGATGACCAATGTCTACGCCAATCCGCCGTAGGTTAGCTTTGAATGTCCGTAAAATTGGTGATTGGTCGACTAAACATAAAGGGGTACCTTTAGTTGGGCCTCGATGTACGCAGAAGAGAAAGTCATGAGTGAGAAAATACCCATCTTTGTCTGTAGCTGGAAATTCAGGTGAAACATAGAGTTCCTCCAGTGCGTCCCAGAACATTGTTGCAAAAGGCTCGATGAGCGTAAGTCGCTGATTCGCTCTACCTTTAAATCGCAGGGAATTGATTTCCGACATACTCAACCCCATAGATTTATATAACTTCTTCCTGCTTTTGGGGTCAACGACCTTAACTATCTTCTGTTTATCGTCAATGTCAGACATTAAAACTTGCAACGTTTCAGATACGCGCGCACCGCCTGCTGCCAACAAAGCATAGTAGGTTTTATCTCTAATACTCTCAACATCACCTATAAGCTTAACCGCATCCGCGATAGTAAGTTTAAGTTCCGGGACGTTTCTTGCGGAGCCACCTGTAAAATACTGAGGAATATAATTTAACGCATTAACCCCTACACCACCCGCTATACATTCCGCCAAATATGAATTTACCTTACGACTACTCCAACCTTTAGTTTTGTAATCAAAGACAGTAGAGATAGGTGGAGCGGTACTAATGATCATAACGGGAGAATCCGAACCATCATTAAATGTGGCTGCCGCAGAGTATTTCTCAGAAAGCTGGAAAAACAAATGTAGTGCGTTACGTATGAGTTTTACAGTTGCGGGGCTAGCTACATCCATTCCCAAACGTTCAACAAGGACGCGGACTATCTGGAGTTCTGACTCACTTCCTAAGCTTAGCGCTTGGAAATACAACTCAACGACCGAAAGCTCAGCAGCTTCTTCCCCCATCTCGGTAGAAAGCAGAGCCATGGCTTCGACCGTAAAATCAAGATACCAGCAAACACAGGGGGTATACGTTTTGACCGTCCCAAGCGGTGCATTGCTTGAAAACAATTTACTAACATAACTTTCTACACACTCAATAGATTCGCCGGCTAGGGACTTAATAACCCGCACCGCTTGACCCGCAATAATTACTTTATGATATTTAAAGTTTTTCATAACTTCGTCGCCCGAAAAAAGTGGCGCACCTTAACCATGAAAAACTCCAAAGTCAAACATCAGGCCATAACGAATTTTAGTTTAGGTTTAATTGTCAAAAGCCCCCTACCAGAACTTTACCCATGAATTGTCAATGATAGAAAAAGATCGCAATAGAAGCTTTTATCTTTTGCTCATCAGCGCTAAATCCGCGCAGCATTCCCCTCACCCTAGATTTGAGCCACCCTCCAAAGATAAACAACGATCCCACCCAGGCGCCCGGCATTGTTTATTTTGCAGATATTGACAATCGCAAAGCATTACAGGAAATCTTCCTTGTTCATAAAATCCGAGCAACACATAGATATAACTACATTTAATACTGCTTATATATCATGCAGGCAAATCAAAAACACATCTAAGGCGCGCAGTCCGTGCAATCGTGGTTTCACAGCATGACTTTCAATCTGGGTTTATTTAATATCGCTTGCTTGTAGAATAGAGACTTACCGAAGGCGGAAGATTTTTAATAATATTTTTCAGTCACGTTGCATCCCTTCAGTCGACTTGTAAAGCTAGGCGTTGTACCTAAGAACTCCCTCGTGACCTCCTTACTTTGTCCCTCCCCTCCCGGTGCCAGAATACGAATCATCTAGAGCATTCGCACATTGCAGGTGCGCGATCAGTCGTGATTTTGGGTAAAACCTGAGCCACTCATCTTCCACAAAAAATCTCCGCATCACGCTCAAGGTTTTCCGAAACCAACCGTTTGTGATGAGTAAGTACCCTTTTTGAGCGACAGCTTTGACCCTCTCTACACATGACTTCGCACAGCGCTTAAGCAGCATCTTAACGTTACCCTGCACGATTCTCGGCAACCGCCAGCGGCGCACATGGGAGCGGCTGATCGGCTTCATCGAATCCTCAGCCTGCACATCCGAATTCGATAAGGCGTCAGCCTATGCCGAAGGTTATGCACATGCTTTGGCCGACAGCGGCCAGATCAATATCTCGACAGATCGGGATCTGCTGATCATTGCAACGGTGGATGCATGGCGATGCGCCCGTACTTATCCGAATACTTCGACCAACCTGAGCTAGCCAGGAAAATCATGACTTCTATTTTTCAACGCTTTGCCGACGACGAACCGTCTGAATTACGCATCCAGATGCCGCAGCGGGTTCTGGCTACAGCCGTCAGTCATTACCCAATTGATGTTCTGGTAGGCCACTGGGAAATGTATCTGGTTGACTCCTCCTCCGCTCACGATAGGTTTCCATGGGCTGGACGATTTGTCATGGGTATGCCCGTACCCAAGTGGGCGCGCGGATTGGAGTGGAACGTAGGCCAGCAGGCTCGTTTTATTAGCGCTGTTTGGTCAGAGGCAGACTTGGGAAGCTACCTTACAAACGATTGGTGCGAGCCGGCGAGCACTGGCAGGGCGTTGGCGGAGAACAGCGAGATTCTGGTCGATGGTCAGCAACGTCTGCACAGCCTGGAAGAGTATCTCCTCGACCGGTTGGCGATTCCTGATGCACAAGGACAGCCTAGAATTTGGTCTGAGCTCGGCAACGGCGAAAGGAAACGCTTTCTGTCGACGATCTTTACCCATGTCCGGGTGTCGTCTGGTGACGAGGTGGCATTGCGCAGAACATACGATCTTTGCGCGCTGGGCGTAGCGCCTCGGTCATTTGATCAACGAGCTGTTCGGTAACTTTTAATCAAGGCGGTCGGGCGTATCCCTTCGGGATCGGCTGTCGTAAACCGAGCCCCGCTATGCTGGGTCTCGGCCCTTCGGGCTTCCATCCTTACGCTCTTCGACCATCCTGGCCTGCGCGCTCCGCTTGCAGAGCGATCCGACTCACCTTCTTACTTGGACATTGGCTACCGCTCCCACATACTGCTGAGCATCCGATCAAAGATGAGGCCGGGCAAATGTGTTGGCTATTTTGGAAAGACAAGCGCCCCGAGTGGGTTCAGGCGGAAGAACGGGAATTCATCAAGGCTGCGAACCGCTTAAAGACGCTTCAGGTCACGCCTCGTGGTGGCATGAGGATTGACCCTGAAGAGATTCGAGACCAGATTGTTGCCGCCCGAGAGCTGTATAAAGGCTTGGTTAAGAAATAGCTTTCGCTAAGGATCAACAACCAAACGGTGCAGATAAAGGCCCGCGAGTCAGCTACAAAACGTCCACGACCTAAAGCCATACCACGGCAGGAACAGCTAGGCGGCTTTCCGAAAACTGGTCTGCCTCCCCCCTGCTTACACAGAGATTTGATCCTGTCGCCTAGATAAACCTTTCGCGCTAAAGGTCGTAGCAACCTCATCCGGAATCCGCAGCTATGTTTCGGTTAGCCTTCCATATCGCAGTGCTACATTCTGTGCTGAGACATCTCGTGCATCGCGCCGGGGTAGGCAATAGGAAGCGCCAATGCTTAAGAAAGCGATCAAATTTCTCCGCGACTCTCTACTGGAGGACTTCGGCCAGCCGGCGACCCTGATAAACTTGCTCCGTGCAGACGTGAGCCTGAACAGGCACTTGGTCGAGCATCGAAAGGGTATCAGCGCAAGCGAAGTGGTGCGTTGGAACGACTTTGGCGACTTGGGGTACGAGACAAGTCGAATGTACCGGCGGAGGCTCAATGGATGGACACGCTCCCCTGGCTCCTATCAAAACTACGGCTCGACCAGCCTAGTCAGAGAGGATCTTCTCAGCTTGGGTACAGTTAGGGAGATCCAGCGCTGGAACTGTGACATTCAGCAGGTCGACGGCTTTTCCGCCTCGAAGTCAGAGCTGCGCAGGTTCAAAAGCATGGACGCCATGGTTGAGCGCAACTCGCAGCCAATGATCACACCTGTTACCCAAGAAAAGCTTGAAGAGAATCTCCGATGGGACGAGATCCGGATCATCTCTAGAGAAGATCACGATTACTTCTCCACTTGGGAATGGGACGGACGAGTGTTCTTGATCAACAGTGGAGGCTCCCACCACTTCGCAGCGGCTAAGTACATCGCGAAACGCATCGGGGTCAACGTTCCACTCAAAGGTCGGTATAAGGTTTACGGAATTAATCAGCTCGCCTTGGCGAGCCTAAGACGCGATTTCGACATGTTTGTGTTGTCATGGCACTGCAAACAGCAAATGGACTTTCACCGAGCCATGCAGAGGTTTGAGGCGACCTACTACTGGAAGGATCTCCCTCGTCCATACACTGACCAGGTGGCGATATTCCTGCCTAAAGCGGAGAAGCGCGCAGGGAAGGTATCTGAGGTACTGCGTGAGGCTGGGTTTCAGGATTTAGGCCTTTACCTTCAGAAGCTGGCTAATGCTACGAGTCATCATGTCTCGGTCGTCTAGCAGCTCTATGTGCATCTAAATGCCGCATTTCAGCCTGCCATTGAGTCAGAAATTTGTCCCAGTCATGGGCGTACGGGCCATCGACCAAGCGCGTCGAGCCGATGCTCGCTTGTAGAAAACGCTCACGCCACGGCTGTGGAATACTGGCCTCGTCAACGATGTTGATACCGGAACTGTGGCGCTCAATCAGGACTGCTTTGCGGACAGCATCAATATCGAGATGTGGATGACTCTGGTGTAAGTCGACGCGTTCTTGGTCTTCAATGTAGTCAAGCACATGCAAAATAGCGGCAGCTTGTGGGTCGCCCGGCACCAGGTGCAAAAGTGTCCAGAGGGCTTTGCGCCTAACAGACTCAAGCGTACGAAGATCATCAGCCATGTTCAGCGCCTCGATTGGAACCGGCAGTCAGTCGACGATAAAGGTCGGCTAAGAGGCGAGCATCCAGCAGCGCGTGATGTGGAAGTTCCGGGAGCGTCACGTTGCCGAGATCATCCGCTTCGAGATGCCTGAATAGCAGGATCAAGTTAGTCGCGCGATTGGCAACATTACCTGGCCAACGATGATCTACGTAGGCTAGTTGGCAGAAGAGATCCCAATCCCATTCTGGAGCATCGGAGCAAACCTCGAGGGGGCCTTCCAGATCACTCAGGAAAGCGAGCAGTGAGGATTGGGCTTCGACCAAGGTTTGCCCGTGCGTCGCTAGGTTGAGCTGAGGCAGCACGTTCAGGATCACGAAATCGCTGCAGTCCCCCACTAGATATGTATCTGTGAGCTCGACGTAAAACTCGTGCCCGGCTTCGGACACGAGCGCCAAGGAAATCAGCTTCGTATCTCGGTTCAGCTGTGTGAACTCACAGTCCAAAAATAGCTTCATCTGCTCCTCCCTGTGAGTACCTGGTTCATGCATGCCGGTGTACCTTTGGCAAAACGACCAAAGCCGACTGGTTTCTTTTATGACTTTAACCTATTGCCCTGACGAACCTACGCCTGCGCTCACAGCAAGGGAGGTTTGCCAGGTACTGCGCGATGCGATCTTTGGGCGACGCACGATGATCAGAGTATGTGCTCAGACTTGGGACGAGCTCTATGCCGGGATGTTCATGGTCGACGTCGAGGGATGGAGCATGACGATCTTCAACGACTGTGATGAGATCGATTACTGCGAAGCATGCGTCAGCACCGATGGACGGCGTTGGTCATTCGACTCGGGAGATCGATACGGGACTGACCCTATAGCTCTGCTTAGCACATGGGAGCATCAGACACTTGAGCGGCTTCTGAAGGCGTTATGATGAGGATTAAATCTCGACGAACCATCTCAGGAAGATCCCTTCGCGTAACCTCGCCTTGACTGTTCCGCGTCAAGTTAGCTTCTGCCCCATCAACCCCGAAAGCACTTCTTCGAGTAATACGCTCATTTCTCGTGCCGAAAGCCAGCTAGCGTTGCGTCCTATCTGCGCCTGAAAATCAACAGCACGATCACTCTGGTGCGAGCAGATGAAATACTTCATAGAGCATCGGGCGATTTCAAGCGGCAGGTTTTGGGAAAGCGGTGGCTGAGAGATATCCGTCTCCCCAAGAAGATACAGATCCGACGACAGCGGCAGAATTACGTGAACAAGCTCATCATCCTTATCCATGAAGGGCTTGAAAGAGCGCTCGCCTCTCACACGGAACAGTACGACTGAATCCCCTAGAAGCAGATCGCCTGACTCAAATCTTTGAACCGAATAATGGAGTGCGCTGAAACGCAGGGCGCGGGCAGCTGGCGATACAGACTCGTTGAGCATGCGGACATGACTGGCTTTTATCATGTCGGGTATTGAAGACTTAATACGCGTCAACAGGGCAGGCATCTGGGCTGCAAATATCGCGACGAGCGGCTCGATGATTTGGTCGAGGAGTGATTCATCCATAGTGAGCAAAGCCTGAAGCTGCTGCGGGCTAACATCCTGCTTTGCCAAGGCACTGTCAAAGACAGGGGAACCTGGTCTGAAATGATCTTGAGTCAACGCACGGAGGGTAGCGGGATCTGAAAGATACCGAAGAATGCCAGTGGCACACTCATCAACCATCGACTGCATATTCTGGCGAACATGGCGGCTTCTGATTTCTAGGTGAGATAACAGCGCTGGAATCCTCTCGACCACCGCCTCGCTCAGGTTGCCAGCCCGTAGGCTGTCTATCAAAGGTACGTAAACGTCCCGCTCTTCGTCGGTGATTTTATCGTCCAGATCCGGCTCGCCGTCGATAGCATAAAAATGCCTTTCAAGTCCTACATCTTGAATATTTGCAGATCTGGGGGGCTTATTCTGTTCGTATACCCAGCATCGGACGATTTTGCCGTTACCTGGAGATCTGAACCCTTTCTGCAAAAACTTTGGAATGAAGTGCTGTCTTACTCCTGACACCTCGGGTGCTCCCTCAGATCTGTACGCTTATGATGCCTTGGCGATTGCCGTCTTGACCGCTGACGGGCACAGACCTAGGCGCTTTCATCCTCGGCTTGGAAGACCTCGATGAGCTTCTGATTGTAGTCATCAAGGTAGCTCTGAAGCCCATCACGGTCGATTAGCCGCACGCCCGCCGTGCTGGCCAACTCCTTTGCTGATTTCGTGTAGTAGGAGTTCGTTACGACCATCGCCTCGGCACACCCGTAGAAGGCTTTAGCAGAGATGGCCTGCTGCACAGCAGCGTTGCCTACGGAGCCCGAATAGTTCTTAGCCTGGATGACCATGTTTTTACCGAACCGGGTAACGAAAAGATCGGCGCCCTGATCAGCAGTTTTCTTGGTTTCCTTAACGTCATAGCCAATGGTCTGGAAGATCTCAACCAGGAAAGCTTCAAACTGAAATCCGTCCATAGCATCCACCAGGTACATGGTGATGAACTGATTCGGATTAAAATGCTCCAGCTGAGATCCCAGACGTTCGACGAGAATATCGAAATAAATCTCCTCGCAGAGGCTCAGGCCATTCCGGAAAACCTGTATCGGGAGGAGCGGCACACCAGATGTCGACGCCGCCTGGGGATTGAATTGAACATTGGGGAAAGCTACGTCATTTTCCCAAAGGTAGTAATAGAACAGAGCCAAGTCAGACCTGAATGTCGTTCCTGCCTCTTCAATCCAAGAACGTAATGTGTCGGCCAGGTCAGTCCGAATGTGGCGGGTCAATTCTCTGGAGAAGCCCAGATAGGCAGAGTTGAAGGCTGTGGTCTGTAGCAGCTTGTCCAATAGAGAGGGAAGCCCTTCAAGTTCGTCAAAGCCTTTGCGAATCAAGACTTCCCTGAACAGCTCCCTCTCGCTGTACACACCATCCAACCGTGGGCCGGGCACGCCTGCTTCATCGCTTGTACCTGCGCTTTCGCGAGTGGTGTGTATGAAGTTCGTGAAGTATGGCTGCTTCAGCTCCGCGTACTTTCTCAAGACGTTGTTCAAAAGATCGTTGAGCTGGGCTTGCTCCTTCTTCTTCCCGAAGAAGTCCTGAATCAAGCCTTTGGATCTGTATTGAAAGTCGGGATAAAACGAAGGATCCAGTGGCGTAAGGTGTCGCAACGTGAGCTCTGATGACGGTGAAACTTGAGAACCCATGCACCATGGGCATGCGATCTCGAAGGTAGTCCTATTGCATCCATTGCATTGATAAATCATCGCGTCTATCCCTTTCATGAGTCGTCACGCGACCTGCGCGTTTTCGTGTTTGAGACATTATCTGAGTGCCGTCAGCACGTCCACGCGCTTGCCTCCCGCTGTTGGATAGTCGCTAAGCGCGTATCGACAGAGGGCACGCTGGGAAGGCTACCAGCGCTACTGGTGGGCTCCCCGTCGTAATCATTGCGCCTTCCTGCTCAAATCGGAATCCATGCAATTAATATTTCCTCGTTACATGCCGACAGATATGCGCGTGGACGATTTTAAAGATCCCGTGCAGCAATGAAAAACCTGAAAGGGTGGAGTTTATTTTGTTAAAAAAGCTTGTCTCAGCCTTGTCATCAATCCGGAGCCGCCCCGCAATTCGAAATATGCTGTCGGTCGTTGCCCTCTTTGCCTTCGTTGGCTTTTTGAGTGACGGGTCTTCCCTTATATCGTTCGTGAGTCAGTTGCGAGGACAGGACAAAGCGCCCCTAGCCGTTGTCCGAGCAAGGCTAAAGCCTTTCAGAATTAACGCCGTGATGCCTGAAAACCAAGATGACGTATTTGTTCAGCTGCAGCTGAGGAACTATGGAAAGGATCCCGTCTACCTGACGTCGGCTCAAATTGAAGTCACCAAAAGCAATACGGCAAAGCTCGGCAGAGCCGGTGCAGCGGGAATGTGCGTATTGTCCGAGAACCCGAACGCCAACACGCCTATCAAGGTTGAACCAGGTGCGAGTGTTTGGGTTCGGGTCTCAAAGAGCATTCATCTACAGGGCTTGTCTACTTGGCTGACTGAGGAAACCCTAAAAGACATACACGTCACCACCCCTGAAGACCCATCTACCATCACCGAGAACTTTTTTGTCGGTGAGGTAAATCGAAAATTTGGCGAGCTCTACGGCTCTGAAGCTGCTCTGAAGGTCACCGTTTTTTCGGGGAATCGCGAGGAATTGCAGACATTCAGTTTTAGGCTAGCTGAAGGAAAAGACATATTTGCCAAAGATGGTAGCCTCCAGCAAGACTGGTTGATCGCCAACTGGATGTTTCCAAGATGGCGGCCTGCTGATCAAGGTACAACCTGTGAGGATGAGCCGAGCTAGGGATACTCCCGTGCGACTGCAGCCAGGAGGCTTTTGCCAATTCAAGTATCGACGAGCGAGACATTCTCGTCCCTATACAGACGAGCCCGTGTTGGGCCCACCATTGCCCCAACGGGGGCGGCTGTCGTAAATCAAGCCGCCCGCGAGGCGCACGTTTCGGCGCTGCGGGCGTCTATCCTCACACCTCTTGGCCTATCGGCCTGCGCGCACCGCTTGCGGCGGCTAACTGTGCAAATCTCGTCCGCATCTTTTCGAAGCGGTTAAAACGTATGCTGTGAACAAGCTGGGGTTAATGTCGGCCAAATCCATCGACACCAACGAGCGGCTCCTCAACGAGCTCAATGCAGGAATTCAGTTCGTGTTGTATTTCTTCAAGGGTTGAGTCGAGCTCAGGATTCTGGCCTGACGCTCGTACCTCAGCTACCGACTGCGAAAAATACGCCCTTTGATAAGGGCCATCTGGACGTCGCAGTACCCAGAGTCTTCAGCGTCAGGACTCATGAGTCCTCCAAGCCACGCAGGCAAAGTATGAAGGTTGGTATACAACCAAGTAATAGCTTTGGCACGAAAGCAACGGGGTGAATTCGGTAGCATTTCTAAACAGCGTAGAGCGAAGCTTGTTGCTTTTGATGTGCCTGAACGAGGCTACTTCCTCGGGCTGGAATCAGCTACCTTCCATCCGGATTAGCGCCGTGTCTCTACTGGCTACGAGAGCCTCCATTCCGCCATAGACTGGCAGAGCACAATCCCATACGCTGGGCATAGCAAAGTGCCATGGAATATGAGCGAAATGGAAATAACCGACTCAGGAGGCGTAGCAGCGAAGTACGGCTTCCTTTATCAGGACTGCGTCGCAGCCTGGCTTGCCACTGAGATGCTCATGGACAGGGATATGCGTGCCGTGCGTGTTGAGACCGTTGACGATGTTGATATCGTTTGGTCAGGTTTCACAGAGTTCATCCAAGTGAAGGCTGCCGCTGAGAAAAAATGGACACCGACCACGATTACCGATAACGCTACAAGCACTGCTGTCGCCTCGACCAAAAGCAAATCCGTAGGCAAACCGCGAAAAAAACGCATACCTGATTCATCGATGGTGCATAAGTCGATGAAGCAAGCAACCACCCCAATTGACAAGTGCAAGTTCCGAATCGTCTCCGCAGAGCGCCCAACCGGCCTTCTGGAGTACCTTCGGGTTTTACCGACCTCGCGAACTGGCAGGCCAGGAAGGCAGGAGTTAGTCGATGACCTCAACCAGCGAACCTCCAGCTTTGTTGCCGCATCCAAAAATGATATTGGGCACTGGGTAGACTCCACCTGGTGGCAGGTATATGCGTCGGAACGCGAAATCGAATTACTGGGCATTAAAAACATTCGCAATGCTGCTCTAGAAGTCGTTGGGGTAACGCTGAGCTCTGATGCCGCCGCCGAGGCAATTTGGCGAGACATCGTCTACACGCTAACCAAGAAAAGCGCACTCTCTAGAAAGGTTTACTGCGAAGACGATAAGACCTACCACCGCGATAACCTCATCGACTGGTTTAAATCCGAAATTTTGATTCACGAGAAGTCATCCCACACAAGAACCAAGATATACGCAAACAAAAAATTGCAACCTATCCTCAATCACCTACACACGCATACGCCAAGCTGTGGGAGCATCGCAAGGTGCGGAAAGGTAATGCACCAGCATTACAATATTAATAACTATAGATATAGCTACATTTCGGACAGTGTCATAAAGTGGATCGACGAAGTCCTGCTAATGCCTGAGGAAATCGCAGACGTCACTGGGCTCTCTACTGCTGACCGATACCGAAAACTATTATCTCGACTAAAAGCTTCCATGACCGAGCTTGGAGACTTTCTTGGCAAAGTCTTACTTCACTCCTGCATCCGCAGCCTCCATACGAGCCAGCCAATACCTGCCTCGCTGTACATAGAAAAGCCGTTTGAAGTAAAAGTTCTCGAGAACGTTCACATCGTGCCACGAGCTTCAGGGGGTGATGAGCTTTGGATAGGATTTAGTCATCTCTATACTGGCACCGACATAATTGATTGCCTTCAGAACCTCCGTACCATTCTTTACACAGACATTACCGATAACATCGACTCAGCTCGATCCAAGATTCTTGAAATCAAACAAGACTCTTACTTGCTCCAGCATGATATCGATGAACTTCTTGAGACCAGCCAGGCCTTCGACACACACCTGAACAGATACCGATTTATAGTTTTCCTAGGTTATAACTCCGCCCTAATGACCGACCACAAAACACCAGGGTACGAGCCTGACCTTTTAACAGAAACCAAAAAACTATTTGACGATTTCGCGTCAGATCTAAACACCAGTGGATTCGGAGAGGTGCTGATTGAGCTTCATCTCTACCCTGTGCCGGACATGGAAAAGCTTCTATCCGAAGTAAAAAAAGCACCGGAGAAAGCTTGTGCTTGAAAACTACGAATCCGCGTTGCAAAGCCTCCAACAACAGAGCTTTTCGGCTTTTTCTTATCTAAAAATCGCTGATAAGCTTTTGTCCAACCCCAAGTACAGGAGCTCGGGACGAGAACTTGTCATCCGGGCCCTGGACTCTCGAAGCCGATTCTTGGCTGTACATGCATTATTACGGCACCTTGTGCGAAAATCGGGACTCTATCCGTATCTGAAAACACAATTCCAAGATCTATCGCTTGCAGAAGAGTGTGTCTTAGAGGCCTATCAGACGCCTATCTCGACTGATATCGTCTTTCACTCCATGCAATACAAAATCTACGAACTACTTCTAGAAAACCGAAACGTGATCTTGAGCGCCCCCACGAGCATGGGGAAGAGCGCTATCGTGGACTCGCTGATCGCATCAGGAAAATTTAAGAAACTCGTCATAGTCCTTCCTACTGTCGCCTTGGTAGACGAAACTCGACGCAGACTCGAAGAGCGATTTGGTCAAACATTTCAGATCATTCATCATGGCACTCAGCGTTCAGAGCAGGAGAAAATCCTCTACGTACTTACACAAGAGCGCGTAAATGACCGAGACGATCTCGAGAGCATTGATTTATTTGTACTTGATGAATTCTACAAGCTAGCCTTCAAACGCAAGAAAGACGGCGACATTGACGATGAAGATGAACGAGTGCCCGCTCTCAACTCAGCCCTGAGCAAGCTTCTACGTTGCTCCGAACAATTTTTCATGACAGGCCCATTTATCAATGGCGTCAGCGGATTACCTACGACCAACCTCAATTACACATTCATTCCCACTGACTACAATACCGTCGCGGTTGACGTCGAGTTCTTCAACATCAAGCCTGATAGTGTCGATGAGAAGAACAGGGCTTTAGCCACAACGCTCAAACAAATCCATGGGCCTACCATTATTTACTGCAAGTCACCAGGCCGAGCGGTACAGGTTGCTAAATTCCTTCTGAAATCTGGATATGTAAAATCCATAGAAGATGACTATCTAACGTGGCTGGATCAGCACTACCACCCCAAATGGGAGTACACGCGAGCATTTCGAAATGGAATCGGCCTACACTATGGAGGACTTCCCAGGGCCATGCAGCAATACACGATTGACAAGTTCAATCGTGGCGAGTTGCCGTTTCTCATCTGCACCTCAACTATTATTGAAGGCGTAAACACCGTCGCCAAGAACGTTTTCATATACGACAACCGGGCCGGAAATTTTAGCATTGATCGTTTCACTCACGGCAACATCAAAGGCCGAGCAGGACGGATGGGCGTGCATTTCGTCGGCAAGGTTTTTTGCATGGAAGAGCTACCAAAGCAAAGCGACTGTTTTGAGGTAGAGATACCTCTAGGCAAGCAAACCGAAGAACTGCCATTAAATTTTCTCGCCGGCATTCAGCCAGAACATTTGACTGACTTCTCCCAATCAAGATTTGAGGCCGGAACATCAGCCAGCAAGGCAGGTAAAGATTTTCTGAGGAAGCACGCATCATTCAAATTTGAGACCATTGAAGCGGCATTTAGCTTCATAGAAATCTGCGATGAAAGCGAATTCCAAAGCTGTTTATTTTCAGGCGTCCCAAAAACAGGATTTGCTAACTTCCTATCTCGCTTCGTTGATCGCGTATGCGCTGGCTCGCTTAAGAAGCTGGGACTCATCAATAACATCAGCGTTATCAATGCCAGGATCTCTGCCTACCTGATGGCACCGAGCCACGAAAGTTACATTGCGCAGCAAATTTCTCGCATACCGTCCAGTACCGACAGCGAGGAGTTATCCGATCAGATTAACCATGCCCTGAACTTTGCCAGTCGAATATTTGGTTATGCAATACCCAAAGCTTTAGCCCTGCTTGAGGATATCGTCAACCTCAAGCTCGAAGAGAGGGGCACAGAGTTCCGGGCATCATATGGACATCTGCGCAGTATCTTCGAAAACTATCATTTGCATCCGGCCTGGGCCGGACTTGAAGAAATGGGAATTCCTGTTCAACTACTTCATAAGCTCGGAACACTATTTCCATTTGTAGAAGAGGCAAGCGTAGACGACGCTTCTCGAATCTTGCGTGAAAACCTGAATCGACTCCAAGGCCTGACCTTGCTTGAGCGTCATTTCATCGATAGAGCGCTAGGCCGAGTAAAGCGGTAAAAGAACTACTTAGCCGCCGGCGCCTTTGTCTTCGGAGAGATCACCGCCGGCGTCGGCCTTGGATAGGCATCGGGAGATTTTCAGCTTATCTCTATATCCTCGGAACTCGGGAACGCAGTAGCGCCCTTCCTTCAATACTGATATCTATAAGATGCTCACATAAAGAAGTGGCGCGAGATGCATTAACAAATGCAAAAACGTGGAGGCAAGCCTGCCCATGAACAAGCCGCTTTTCGACTTTGACCTCAAACGCGTCTCGCACCAGCACTACATAACAGGGAAAGCTGCCATCAATTTCCCCTATCTTGGGAGCAGCACAGGGGGATGGCATTTCCTTTCCTATTTTGATCGGGAATCGGGGGTGACTAAGGTGTCGTTGGCAGGTATCCATTATCCTGACACCACAGCCTACTTTGGTGACCTTGGCATCATCGACGTGACCGATGAGCTAGCAAAGCGTGGATGGTCTGTGGATGGCCAGCGCCTGTTCATGGCCGATCACTACAGAGCCGCTGCGGACATGATCGTGAGATGGGCGCTGAGCGAGTCCAACCACTGCAGCGTCGAAATTGATGATTGGTTTCCCTCTCGTGCGGAGAGACAGCGACTGCTTGAGATTCTAGATACAGCAAGGTCACAGCTTTGCAAGGTTGGCCGATGGCAAAAAGTGGAAGCGTGGCTGCGTACGCAAACCTTGAGCTAGGGTAGTCGCTAGTCTGGATGTAGCGTGGTGCTAGTGCTAAGTGGTGCGTCTACCCCAAGGGCCCCAGGTCGGTGGATTTTCGGCGATATCAATCGATGCGCTGAGCTCGTCTTGCATGCGCTCGAAAACTCTGTCGAGAGTCGAATGGGCTTTTGACTCCCTCAATGCGCTAACCAGTTGGAGCAGCTCGCGGCCCTGCGCTAAAGACATCTGGACGTCGCAGTAGACAGTGTCGTCATCGTCTGTCATTCCCATCGAAAAATCCTCGCAGTATGGTCTTGGCCTCTGTTCCCACGACCGGCATTAGGCCGTACCCTTCGGGGACGGGCTGTCGTAAACCGAGCCTTGGCGCAAGCGCCGCCATCTCGGCCCTTCGGGCGTCCATCCCACACGCCTGCGCGCTCCGCTTGCTGTAATGTTCAAATGCGTTAGCTGCGCTGGCTGGATGTGGATAAAATCGATGGTTGTCGGCAAGATTAATCCCAGATCGCATGGTTGATAGCAGGAGACCGACTCAGTGAACAGTGCTATCGAACTACCGGAGAAATCGTGGGCAACTTAATAGCTTTGACACGAAAAAACCTACATGAGCTCGAAGCTATCGAACGCCTCGCCTCATTTCGAGGTGCCGACCGATTCGGTGCTCTGGCTCTGCAGTTAGCTTACGACTATCCGGTCAAAATCGAAGAGCCCTACCAATCTATATCCAAACTGCATCACAGCTCTATCATAGGCATGAGTGACGCTCCGTTTGAGGCGCTGCGCATCGTTTGCGAAGTCGTTATCAACCGAGTTCCTGAACTGCTGCGGATACTGTCGTACCGTAATCGACACGAGAATCGTACGACTGTCCCCCATGGGCTTTGGTTAGCTCTTCTAGAACGGGCCAATGGAGATATGTCTGTCATCGAGCCTTCAAGTTCGCGCGCCGTTGATGGGCGCTTGCCTCCAGATTTTTTTGCCACATGCCACGACTTGATATCTAACAACCAGGCAGTGTTTGACCAGAATTTTTTACTCGCACGTAAGCACGAAGGTTTATCAGCCAGCGAGGCCGTGGAGAGCTTAATCGCACACAGACGAGGCGGCATTTGAACGTCGCAATACACTGTGCGGGAATCGTCTGTCGTACTTGGCTGATACGCGAAGATTGCGGTGTTGCGTGCCCTTCGGGAGCGGCTGTCGTTAATCCGAGTCTACGTCTCGGCCCTCGGGCGTCCATCCCACACGCCTGCGCGCTCGGCTTACCATGCTTATCCAGCCGGTGATCACCTGACTTCGGTCGAGTGGACACTCAGGCTGAGCTAGATCCAAAGCTCAATGGGTTCGATGCATTCGTATGGCTGGGGTGTTACACCCCTTCGAAAATTCAAGCCTTAAAAAAAGCACGGCAGGCCTCCATCAAAGCAGTAGCGTCATGCAGAGCTCGATGGCGCCTGGTTGTTGGCAGTAGACGATAAATGTCACTAGCCGCCTCCCGACCGACAAAAACTTCCAAAGGCTTCAACTCAAAGGTCGGCATCAGATCTGCGGCCTCGAAAAGCACATCGAACCAAAAACCGTCTTGAGGTGAGTCGCTGCAAAGCACCTGCCCTGAAAACAGCTGATTCATCTGTTTCGCCACGGCGTGTGGGGTATCACCTTCCTGAAGCAGATGATCCTGAGTGAGGCCATGCATGTCTTGTGCATCGAACGACCAGTGCGTCCAGTACCGAGCGGGCTTGATCAGCAAGCTGTAGACGGTCTCATTCGACACGACGGCGACTTCGACAGGATAGCTATCCGGGGCTATCCCTGAGGCTTCGAAATCGATAAAAAAAGAAGGCCGTTCCACTCTGCTGCTCCTGTTTTGAGGGTGCGACTTCACCAGGCTACACCGACTGCTTGTGTGCTTGCGCCGCCATCGCTCGAACCAGCCGCTCTAGCTGGTAGCAGCCTGTGCTGCTCGGTGATTTTTCACATGCTGCATCTCACGCTGCCATTCAGTCAGAAATTTATCCCAGTCTGTGGCGTAGGGGCCGTCAGGAACTCTGGTCGACCCGATGCTTGCTTGGTGGAAACGCTCTCTCCAGGGTTGCGGAATAGTCTGCTCCAAAATGGTGTCGATGCCGGAGTTATGGCGCATCACCGAGACAGAGTTACGAACCTCAATGAGGTCGAGTGGCTTATCGCTACAGGGGGTGTCATTTCGCTCTTGGTCGTCGAGATCATCGAGGATGGCAAGGAGGTCGGATGCGTTGGGATCACCAAGACGGAGGCTGGCAAGTGCCCACAGAGCCCTTCGCCTAGCGCCCTCAAGCTGACGGAGTTCATCGTGGGTCATTCAGCCGCATCCTTGTTGATTTGATATCAGGCAGTAGCTATGGCGTGCCGCCTGCGGCGGAAGGCTGGCGAGAACTGAGCGACGGCTGCGCCGCGTCTCAGCCCGTTGGGCGCTCATCCAGCACGCCTGCGCGCCCCGCTTGCCCGATACTCGCTAGGAAAGGAAAGTCTGGCGCAGCGATCCTGTAGCCGGGCTGGTGTAATCGTGCCCTACGTACAGGACTATTACTTGTGGAGCTTACTGAAGCGACTCGATAGAGCTGCGGCTTCGGTAGCTTCCCAAGATTCAGGATCAGACGTAGCGTTGAACATCACCAATGCCCTCCACAGGAAAAAGGCCGCAACCAAGCTCGACTCAATTACTGCAAATACCGTGGTGGTATACATATAATCCGAATTTTCTCCAAATAAGAAAAGCACTGGAAATAACGAGCCGATCCACCCGGCGACGAAAGTTAAGCAAAATGCGATGGCTGCAGTAACCGTCAGGAAAAGCGGGACTTGATATCTATACTGAGTTGCAAATGACTTTTCGCCGTTTTGCTTCGCCAGGCCGTACAAGATGCCTGTGTTTTTTTCCTTGTCATTACTTCTTTTAAAAAGCCCATACAAAGTTACGCTCTCGCCGACTTCTAACTCTTCATAAAGCTTGTTCGACACTTGCAAATTCGGGATAACTGCACCATCAATGCTGACTTTAGCTTTATGTCCGCCATTCATTCGATCAACAGATCGAACGTAGTCAACTTTTCCTGAAACTTTCACACAATCGAATTTCATCACTCACTATCCCTGCCTTCGCTCAAAAAGTGGATCTGGTTTTTGCTAAGACGTCGCTCAGTGACGATTGCAGGCGAGCTTGCGCGGGCCATATACGTCGGGCTTGACGAGCGCGTCTCCCATCGAGACGTCCCTGGCCGTGTTTTAGGTGCTGCTCTCATGACCAACCATCACCAATCCAAACATCCCGCCGCTATGATCAAACGACCGCTTAGCAAACCATATGTCACGATAATATCACTATGGTCTGTTTATCGAAACACGCTTGCCGTGGCTCTATCCTCAGTTTTGAGGATCCGACTCATGCATCTGAAAGAAGCGCTGGCAGGAGCGTTGCGTGGAGCTCGTGCTCATCAGGGGTTGAGTTACGAAGAGTTGGCGGGGGCAACGCACAGAACGTACGTGGGGAAGCTTGAGCAAGCCAAAGCGAATGCGACGTTGGAGAAACTGGACGAGATCGCTGACTACCTAGGACTCGACCTTTTGACTATGGTCACTCTCGCCATTGCTGCGCAGGGTGACGACCTTCCATCCGAGGCTTTGCAACGTACTGCCCTGCGAATCAGGGAATTCGAGATGTCTGGAGGGTGGCAGTTGGTAGAGGAGCAATTCCGTGATGGAAGGCTCATCAAGCGCTCACAGGGAAAGCCAAAGCAGCCGCTTAATGCGGAATACATTCGAGCCTTGAAAGCGCAAGGTTTCGACAGGAAAACAATCGCCGAAAAGCTCGGCGTTGCGAGAAGCACAGTCCAAAAATATTGGAATACATAAGCCTGCAGAACATCAGCAATCCTGCAATCTAAGCAAATCGCGGTTTATGGCGCGCCCTATCGGGTCGGCTGTCGTAAACCATGCCATGGCTGACGCCAAGTCATGGCCCTCTGGGCTTCCATCCTCGCGTCTCCGGCCTTACTGGCCTGCGCGCTCCGCTTGCTCTGGTTATTTTCATCGACGGAAGAAATTCGTTATACCTCAGCCCTGCGCAATAGAGTGTAGTCCTCCTGTCCGTCCAGATTTCTGTTGGAAGGTGCAGTCGCGGGGCGGACAATACGGGTTTGGTCACTTGGTAGGTGGCCATTGAGGAAGGAATCCGCGCATGAGTCAGAAAGTCCTGAGGCTTCCCCGGAACGAGGTCGGTCGCGACTTCGTTATCGGTGACATTCACTTCAAGTCGATTGATCTCTACAAAGGATTATTGAAGCTCGGTTTCGACAAAACTATCGACCGAGTCATTGGGGTGGGTGATCTCATAGATCGCGGGCCTGGAGTCCTCGACGGTCTGAAGCTTCTTGGTGAGCCGTGGTTCTTCACCGTTCAAGGTAACCATGAGCAGATGCTTATCAAGGCTTACAGGGAAAACCCCAGCGCTCGTTACGTAGCTCATGGTGCAGGCTGGTGGTCGACCATCGCTGACGAATCAAAAGAGATGGTCATTGCGAAGCTCGAGAGCCTTCCCACAGTCATAGAAATCGAGTCCCCTCGCGGTTTGGTTGGCGTTGTTCATGCTGATGTCCCTGCCGGGATGTCATGGGTCGAGTTCACCCGAGACATATCAATCCCTGCTGTAGAAGAGATCGCGCTATGGGGGCGCGAGCGGATCAAAAAGCACCATCGAGAAGGTGTCAAAGGGGTCTGGCGTGTGTGCACGGGGCACACCTGGATTCCAGAGCCTGTTCGGCTAGGGAACGTTCTTGCACTTGATTGCACCGGAGGGGGTGAAGGGCCACTAGCTGTCTATTGCGTTCAGGCGGACACGATTTATGTGGAGGGGCGCCCCGTATCACTTGACCAATCGGAGGCTGTTACCGAGCTACTGGACGAACTTGAGCAGGCTTTAGGTCATCTTAAGGCCACCACCAACGCTAACAAGCTTATTGAGTCACAACGCTTGAGCCATGAGGCCGACGAGTTAGCTCGTCGAGTGAACACTACCTGGCTGACTTTGCGTTCGGAAATTGGTGAGTCTCAGAAGTTGCTTAATGCGCTTCACGGACTCAGCTTGCTCACCGGCGAACGAAGGGAAGCTAAGCTCGAAGAGCTGAAATTCAAGCATGCCGGCACCCAGATTGAGGGATTGCTGTCGAGGCTTCTTGATTGAGGGTTGAGTACCAGTAACCTTGGGGATCTAAGAGAAATGTTGGCCGAATCTGTGCGAGTAGTTCGTAAATGAAGCATGTGAGACTAATACGACATGGAGAAAGCGCTGCGAACGCGGGCGAAGCCACTTCAGATCACTCGACCATTCCTCTGACTCCGAAAGGATTCGAGCAAGCGCACCTGGTGGCTCTGTCGCTCAACCATCCTCCGGCTCTGATCGTTGCTTCGCCTTTCACCCGAGCGCATTCAACCGCTAAGGCGACAGCAGCGGTGTTTCCTCATATCCCTTTTGAAACTTGGCCCATCCAAGAATTCACTTACCTTGAACCCGCGCGGTGCACTGGCACAACCGTCGCTGATCGGCGCGAATGGGTGGAGGCGTATTGGGCCAAAGCAGATCCTGGTTTCATGGATGGTGAAGGCGCTGAGTCATTTCTAGATTTCATAGCTAGAGCTCATTCTTTCCTGGAGCGTCTTGCTGAACATCCCGCTCAAGACATCGTAGCGTTTTCGCATGGTCAGGTTATCAACGCTGTAGCCTGGCTGATTGAGCGCAAGCCGCTCGGCATTGACGGCGGAGCTATGGTGGACTGGCATGAGTATGAGATCGCGAACCACGTGCCCAACTGTGGTGGTTACGTGCTATCGAAAAATGCCGACGAAGCCGGATGGAGAGTAAGCCGGACAGCCGCCGAGGAGCCACAAATGGGTGCCGCTTCGCGGGTGCCGGGCAGAGCCTTTCAAGTCGCTCGTGATCCTGAGCGCTTGCTCATCGAAGAGCGAGCCGAGGCTCTCTCACTTTTAGGCTATCCACTGGTATTGGACGACGATACGGCTATGCATGCTGAGGAGAGGCTCAAAGAGGCCAAGGAGGCAGCTCGTTCAGCGCAGGTTGGTGGCATTCACGAGCACGCTCCACCTGAGAAAGATCTGCGAGGGCTGTGAGAAGTGATCCTCGGTCGAAGTAGTGTAAAACGCGCTGGCGGGAACAAGCGTCATGGCAGGTGATTTTGCCTCAATGACGATCCGCTAGAACTTCGGTGCATCGCCTGTGGCTTCCGCAATGGTGGCTAAAGCCTCCTCCATATTGGCGATGTTGTCTTGAAGCTTCTGAAAAACCAATAAGAAAGCGCCGTCCACATCCACGGTCTGGTGGCCGCGAAGCGTACCTACTCTTTCATCCTCCATCTGCTGGAGACGGTTGACGCTCTCTCGCAGAGCCAACAGCTGATCAAAGATGACGCCGATTTGAGCTTGGCTTTGTGCACTCATTGATGCCACCCAAGCCTTGAATTGATTTCCCTTCGATAGGACGTATCGATCTGAGCCGGCACCTGCCTAACGTAGTCCCGCGCGTGCTCCTGCGCATCTGCACTCAAGCCAGCTAGATATGAAACAGCGTCATCAACAGTTGGGATCAAACCTTCAATGTCTTCGAATCTGGGCGGCAGCGCAGTCCAGATAACTGCGTCCAATTGGTGAAGGAGTGCCCATTCGGCGATTACTCCCACTGGGGAGCTGCTGGTGGTAAAGACACCGATTCCATCCTCCCTGTCCTCTGGAATTTGCTCTCGGACACGCAAGGCCTCGCATGCCTCCTCAAGGTTTTTTACATTCAACACTGCCCATAGAACAGTGCATGGATGTGCATTCGCGCAGATCGCCGTTGCGAGCTCGCCCCCATCACCGACTCGCGCAAATTCGATGGGTAAATTGGGCCCATCCAAAAACCATTTGCTTGCGAGCGGTAATGCTCCAGGTTTCCAAATCAGAGATCCCCATCCTAGACATGCAATTACCATTGAAGAGTTCCTGTGGTGAGACATGCGCCGGCGGGAATGGAAAGCGAACTGCTGCTAAACCTGACTTCCTTGATAAGGATCGAAAGTCTTCTTCGCGGCCTCCCATTCTTTTGGATTCGACTCAGCCTTTGGTTTGCCTAGGGTCGGCGGCGCGAGGAAAAGTACGTTCCTCTTGAATCGTCCCATCCTCTTTGTGAATTTTCAAAGAGGCTGTTTTACCCTGCAGAAATTCGCTGGCTATCTCAGTGATTTCCGCTTTCGTAGAGGCTGTTTTGGAAGCACGTTGCGCGCCCTCTTTGACAAGCTCCCAAGCGTTTTCTTTTTTTGTGATGTGATAGTTATCCATGGGTCACCTCGACATGATTAATCAACAACAGCTACAAGGTTGACCATCGTCGATCTGTAGAGTTTGAAAGGATTGGCGAAGAATCCAATGCTGCCTACGACTCGTGTGAGCCCCCCCCTAACAACGACTTCAAAGAGCGGATTAACCGACCTAGGTGAGCTCCAGGCTAACCTTGGCCTTTCGGTTTGCGAACCTCGGTGCCATCTCTTCATCCTCATACTGTCGGCTAAGAAATTCGCGGATCAAGACGGCAGTTCGTCTAGCGCTGGTCACCACAAAGAAGTGCCCCTCGCCCTTCAGAATGCGAAGTTCTGAACGTCGAATTGTGCGGCGCAGGATATGGGCGTTGTACGGCTGTATGAATGGATCGCGGTCGCCGGTAAGAACCAGCGTGCGTTGAGGCAGCCGGGACAACCGGAGCAGGCTTGTCCATCCAATCAAGGCTGCGAGCTGGAAATAGTACGTTCGCGGATTAACAGAGAGCATGCCTTTCATCACACCGAACCGCAGCAGCGTGTGAATTGAATTGCGGGAGCTATCTTGCTTGCGCACTTTGGCGTTTTTACTCTTGCGGAAAAAATCCATAACGTCAGCAGGCTTCATCAATAGCACTGGGCCGGGAGAGGTCGCCGCGAGAATCAGCCTGCGTACCATGCTCGGGTAACGAAGAGCGAATTCTTGAGCCAATGCACCTCCCCAACTCACCCCGAACACATCCACTTGGTCGATTCCCAATTGCTGGAGCATCTCGGCAATCACGTCGGCATGACTTGGCAGGCGAATGGGCCAACGGGGCATTTGCGACTTGCCGACTCCTGGCACATCCGGCGTGATGGTCATGAAGTCGTCGAGTTCATCGCGCAGCGGATCGAAGGTACGAATCAACCCACCCAAACCATTGAGTAAAAGCAGCGGAGAGCCTTGACCGCAGATTGAAACATTCAACTGCAAGCCCTTCGCTATTAGCCTGTGGGTTGTCATGATTTCTCCTTGCAGCACGCAGTTGGGAGGCAGTATTGGTGAGAGTTAGGGGGAAGTTCCGAAGAGCTCCGCAGCCGCGTCCCTCATAAAAATCTCGATGGTTTTCGGCCCTATCCCTTCAAATTCAGATAGCCGTTTTTCGAAGGCCTTACGATCCGCGCTTGCCGCGACGATGTTGCTGACCTTGCCGTGATATTCAGCATTCATCTTGTTAGCCAATGCCAACAACCGCGACGCGGTGGTCTCGTCGTAACGCACGTAGTGAGCCTCACCGAGCATCATGACCAGCTGGCGGTGAGTGCAGCTCGCCAATTTGTGCGGCGTATCCCGATGGTGTTTATCGACGATCACTTGATAGGCGTTGGCAGCAATTGGCCCCTGGATTCTCTTGCCCATCAGGAAACTGGCAAGCAGCCATTTGAATAACCCGGCTTCGTTCGCACCTTGAAGGTCGATTTGTAAGTCATGTGCGCAGATGATTTTGCTCACTGGTTCACCCTCAAACGATGGTCTCAATGTAGACCAGGCGCTATCGCGAATGATCCAGCTGTGCGACGCCGTGATAAAGGAACCCTTATTCATGCTCGACGCCTAATGGTTGAACCTTACGATTTGAGAAAGAAGAAATGCATATCTCCGACACAATCCAAGTCATGGAAGCGCTGTCAGCTAACGAAGCAAATCTTAAGCTTCACGAAGGCTGGTCATTGATAGCTGTGGTCGTCACCACTCACCCAAATGGTCAGCTCCACCCTTGCTACATTCTCGGCAAATCGAAAACCTCATCCAACCATCAGAAGCCCGAGTGACTAGGGTGGCATCTACCTTGCGATTCACTTCGCAAACTGAAAAGGGGGAATGACTTGGCTTATCTGGATTGGATTCAATGGCCAGCGATGGTTGTTACGGTTCTCGCCGCATGGCTAATCGGATCGCAGCGGCCAGGACGGCGGATGATCGGATTTGTATGCTTCAGTGTGAGCAACGTTTTGTGGGTGATTTGGGGATTTTACGCAGGAGCATATGCATTGATCGTATTACAGGTTTGTCTTTTCCTGATGAACCTTCGAGGGCTCAAGAAAAACTCAAGCCTCAATGAGACATAGTCAGCCAGCAGGGTCATTGCTAATCGAAGAGCAGTGGACACCGCCAAGGACATTGGAATGTTCGATAACTTTTCGCTCGATATCGTAAAACTCCCAGAGGCAACCCTCAGAGTCAGGCATGGTGGGAGCGGCTCTCCCGTCTTATTACTCCATGGGCATCCTAGGACTCATGCGACCTGGCATCGCGTTGCTCCACTCTTGGCAAAAAATCATTATGTTGTCTGCCCTGATCTAAGAGGCTTTGGCCAGTCATCAAAGCCTGAGGATACATCCGATCATGCAGGCTCCTCCAAGCGCGCCAAGGCCCGGGATTGCATCGCCCTAATGCGACATCTGGGTTATCAGCGGTTCGCCGTGATTGGCCATGATCGAGGTAGTTACACCGCCTTTCGCACGGCTATGGATCATCCCGAGGCCGTCACACATCTAGGCATATTGGACGGCGTACCGATACTTGAAGCTCTCGAGCGCTGTAACGCCCAGTTCGCGACGAATTGGTGGCATTGGTTCTTCTTCGGGCAACTCGAAAAACCGGAGCAGGCAATCCTGGCCGACCCTGATCGATGGTACGGCGGCACAGCCGAGGCGATGGGTGCAGACGCCTACAGAGACTATCAAGCAGCTATACATGATCCAGCAACCGTTCATGGCATGGTCGAAGATTATCGAGCAGGCCTTGGAATCGACCGTATTCACGATGAAGTCGACCGCCGCGAGAGCCGCAGGGTCGAGTGCCCGACAATGATTTTATGGTCGCTACGTGATGATCTTGAGCTTCTGTACGGCGATGTTTTAGGCGTGTGGGAACCGTGGACAACACGACAACGTGGTCGTGGGCTCGACTGTGGGCATCACATGGCGGAGGAAGTGCCCGACGAGCTCGCGAGAGAAATAATCGAGTTCCTGCGTGAACAATGATCTCTCAGGACACTAATCCGTAATCGCTTCGGGCTACGTAGGGTCAAAGTCATTCGAGCTACATGTCTTAGGTTGATGACTCGGAAGCATTGAGGTTCTTCCTGAAGCCTCGGGCATTCATCCCCAAAAGTATGCATTCGAGCAGGATCAGCGCGTAAGCGTCGGCGTGAAGCCCCCAGATCACCCAAAGCGCATTACTGGTGATAAATCCCCAAAAGGCGATCATGCGCCTATACGCTCGTTGCGAACCGATGAACCACGCTGAGGCTACCGTCACTACCATGGCTGGCCATTGCAGGTAATCGATGTACTCCAACTTGCCACCTCCTTCCCACAACACTTTCAAAGAGAGACGCCGGCGCTAACCTGTGGATCAAGCGCAGGCAACCCCAGTGAGGCACCCAGATTGACCAGATACTCTCCAAACCCTCCGCGACATTTGTAATCCTTGCGGGCGCTGGTTATTACCGGATTCGTGGCTGTCCAAACGATATGAGCACCAACCCGCTTCAGGTCAGCAACCAAATGGACGTCTTCGTGTGCAGTAAGATGCTGGAACCCGCCAGCGTTCCGGTAGGCCTCGGCACTCAATCCAAGATTGGCGCCGTGGATGTGCCGGTGATTCTCGATAAACTGGTAAAGCTCCATGTACTTTGACCGAACCAAATCTCCATGGATATTCCAGCTATCCACCTCGACTGTCCCACAAACTGCATCAGCCTTGAGCTCAATCTGACGCGCCAGCCAATCATGTGGCACTACGGTGTCAGCATCGGTGAAGGAAAGCCACTCCGCGCCAGCGGCTAGAAGATGATCTGCACCGGTTGCTCTCGCCTTGCCCACGTTCTGAAAGGAAACCTCGATCCCGCTAACATCGTGTGCTGCAACGATCTGTCCGGTCTGATCAGCACAGTCGTCTAAAACGACGACTACGCAGACTCGCTGGCCTGCTAATGCAGGATGTGCAGCGGCGGATAGAACAGATGTTAGACACGCAGAGATGTGATGCTCTTCATCGTGGGCAGGTATGACAACACCGATCATTAACGTCACCTCCGACTATCTGAGTTACAGACTCCAGCAGTCGACCTAATTTCGCTCCATTAGGTTTAAAAAATTACAAGCGAGCGTGTATAGGCGACCGCTAGTCATTTGCGTCTGTATCGCTCTGAACTTACTTTCCCCGATCCTCCTCTCCCACTTACCATCCAGCTGAAGTAGGTAAGACGTCATGAGAGCACTCACCTATCACGGCGCGCACAGCGTCAAAGTCGACACGGTTCCCGATCCGGTTATTGAAGAAAGTGATGACATCATTCTTCGGGTTACCGCAACGGCGATATGCGGATCTGACCTCCACCTCTATCGGGGAAAGATTCCAACTGTCGAGCATGGCGATATCTTCGGCCATGAGTTTATGGGAATCGTTGAAGAGGCAGGCTCAGCTGTGACCGCCGTGCAACCCGGCGACCGTGTGGTAATTCCGTTTGTAATCGCCTGCGGTAGCTGTTTCTTCTGCGCAATGGATCTGTTCGCGGCCTGCGAAACAACAAATACAGGGCGCGGAGCGATCATAAATAAAAAGGCCATACCACCAGGAGCCGCGCTGTTCGGTTTCAGTCACATGTACGGCGGGGTGCCTGGCGGGCAAGCCGAATACGTGCGCGTACCAAAAGCCAACACCGGGCCGTTTAAAGTGCCGGGGACGCTGTCGGATGAAAAGGTTCTTTTCCTGTCAGACATCCTTCCAACTGCTTATCAGGCCGTAACGAATGCGGGGATTGGTAATGGCTCCAGCATCGCCATCTATGGTGCAGGCCCCGTAGGGTTGTTGAGTGCGGCCTGTGCAAGGATGCTCGGTGCCGACCAAATTTTCATGGTCGATCACCATCCTTACCGCTTGGCATACGCGCAGAAAACATACGGTGTAATTCCGATCAACTTCGATGAAGACGACGATCCCGCAGATACGATTATTCGACAAACCAAAGGAATGCGGGGTGTTGATGGCGTCGTGGATGCGGTGGGGTTTGAAGCAAAAGGTAGTACGACGGAAACCGTTCTCGCGACACTCAAGCTTGAGGGCAGCAGCGGCAAGGCTTTACGTCAGTGCATCGCCGCCGTTCGACGCGGCGGCATTGTGAGTGTTCCTGGCGTTTATTCAGGGTTCATCCATGGCTTCCTGTTCGGAGACGCATTTGACAAGGGGCTGACCTTCAAAATGGGTCAGACTCATGTGCATCGCTTCCTACCTGAGCTCCTCGACCATATCGAAACAGGTCGTCTTTCACCGGAAGTCATCATCAGCCATCGCATGTCACTGGAACAGGCCGCTGAGGGATATAAAATCTTTGATAAAAAAGAAGAGGACTGCCGAAAAGTCATTCTGACACCCGGAGATAGCCACATCGATATTCCGGAGAGCGATAGCAGCGCAACACTGTTGACTACCTAAGTCTACCGGTAAGTGAAAAGGACGAGATGGTTCGGTTTTATACCGAAAACTCTCGTCCTTTTTTCATTTGGGGGAGCGATCCAAAAAAAGGCAGCGGTTTTCCACCCTGGTCGGCCTCGACTCTCCAGCTCGTTCAGGTTCTGAAGACGATCTGTGATCTGGGTCATCAATAGATTCGCAAAGGGCCACAAAATCCTGAAATGCGAATACACTCACAAACTGACTCATCAAACGCCGACAGGTGCGCTCGGCTAAGGGATCTCGGATTGATCGTACAGTGGGAAGGTTTTTTGCCTATTGAAGGATCGGTGATCGTCATCGAGGACGATCCGACCTTGCGAGCGCTGATGGAAGAAATCGTATCGGAGGTCGGCGGGAAGGCGATCTCCTTTGAGACTGCAGATGATGCGTTAACCTATTTGCTTCAAACTCATGAACAGTGTCGTTTGGTGATCGCAGACCATGGCGTACCCGGCCAGATCCAGGGGATCGAATTCATCGAGATGGTAAGTAGTCGATGGCCATCAATTGCAGCAATCCTGACCTCTGGATATTTGATAGATCCAGAAGCGGTTCCAGCCTCTAGCATCTATCTGCACAAGCCGTGGTCGCTGGATGATTTCGTGATAGCTATGGCGACGTTATTACAACCTGGCATCGCGATTCACAAAGCCTGACTTACAGGATCGGAGATGCGGAGGTAGGTCGGGCTCGACTTTGTAACTCCTCTCATCAGAAGCTTTGTGAGTGCCTCCTCTATCTCATCAGCAGCGCCGTTTCTATGCTCCGTAAGCGACCACTGCCAGTAACGATCTGCCATCAGGCCGCCAACTGCTTCTGCACATAGTGCATCACAGCTCACCCCCATTTTTGTGGCTGCCGCTATAACGGCTAGAAGTGCTTGCTCAAGTTGCTGTGTTCTATCGGAGGACACGGGACGGGCTCCATGTAAATGAAGCCATATTATGACCGATATCAATTTGACATCAAAGTCGGCTTTTGACGGCTACGTTTGTGCATCAATCTGCTCAACGCCCCTGCGCTTTAAGCTCACTCGACTCGAAATTGGTTTTGCGTGCCGTCATCTCACTGCGTAGCTCGCCAATTAGAGCGGCAATCGCTCTGCTTGAGGTGAGCTCCGCAGTCGAAACCCCTGTCACCAAAAGCTCCACACTGCCTGTTGAAGGATCGGTAACCTTAATCATCAATGAGCCATCCGCATTTGTCGTGCATGAGCAGGACAATGGTAGGAAGCCACACTCAATGATATGTCGGAGCTCGAGAGCGGAAATCATTACGTTTTTCCTAAGGGCAGTGTTCATTGATTGTTGTCTAAATTCGGAGCGAGTCAAATGCTCACCGAAGCAATTTGACAACGCATTTTAAGACTACTTTTGCTGAAACGTTGCACCTGTCTGTGTGCGCTGCAACGCATTCTAGAAAAAAATACACCTCGCTCTGACCCTTCTAGATCGCCGCTGTTCGGGGTGCCTAGCAAAAAATAGGCGACTTCGAACGCTTATAGCCTGGCGAAAAAACCGTCCTCCGAGGAAAACTGAAAAACGTTGGAATTTTTTTTGCGAGCATCACTCTTTTGCCTATGAGCGTAAGGAGGTACTCATGAGCCAAACAGATATTTTTGTCATCGACTACAAACTCCACGGGCAGCCAAAGTCATTCGTCATTCGCGCCAAAACAATGCGCAATGTGGATGCCTGGCATTGGGCAAGCTGCGATGCCGGTCTGGCCCCAATTCCTAAACCAGGTCGACCACCCTTGAAGGTCGTGTCAAAACCTCAAGCTGAGCGTTACGGTGTGACTGAAGTTAAATGGCGCGAAACCGCGATCTTGGAATGGAATGAGGCATAGATCTAGCTGCGCAAGGCCAAAATCCTTGGCGACTAATTGCGCAAAGAAGTGACTTAAGATGCTCAATCAGATGGGTGTACCCCGAATAGAGGTCAATCATGCCGTCTGCGAAGGGATCGATCCCTACTATGTGATCGATGTCCTTATTGAAGATGGAGGGCCATGGCGAACGCACTATTCTGATGTAGTGGGGGGTTATGCTCCAGGATTGGAGACTTGGATATAGATTGCCCAGCCGGCGAGCAATACCCAAAACGTCGCAAAAATCCAAGGCGTACGAACTGAGAAAAGTAGCGCCTTTCGGTATCCCTTGTGAGTGGATTCGCGCTCGCAAAACAAAGGCGACTCGTCATACGCCAACCCCATCACTGGCTCACTTCGCAGCAGCTCGCTTTGCTTGTAATACCAATGATCGATGATGTCATACGCTGCGCGAATCCCAGGCCAAGCATTCAGTGAGCTAAGAATTCCTAGCAGCGCTAGGAAGGCAGGCACTACTAAGGTAAACAGCTTCCCCCATTCCGGATTTACGTTGGCCATGCAGGACACAAAAGCAATTACCAGAAAGGATTGCGCAGTCAGATACGCGTTCGTTCGATTGGAAAGAATGCTTGTCTCGTACTGAATCTCGCGACGGTAGAAATCCAGACGCTCTTTAGGAGATCCGAACATCTCCGCATCGCGCGCAGTGAGCTCAGTATCGCTCAATTGGGAGGTCAAAATTCTCGGCAAATCGGATGGTTCCTGAGGTGATGAAGCCGATGCTTTGGAAAAAGAGGTGACGATGTTGCCACCGTCACCAAGCAGCGGATCTTTACAAACCTTTTAGCGTTTCTTTTCCAAGGTCGCAGCTTGATTACCGCCCTGCTCTGCGATCTTGCTCAGCTTCTCATCAGCCCCTTTCTCTTCGGCAAGGGTCGCAGCTAGAAGAGCCGCCGCGTCATCGAGTTTGAGATGCTTGGCCATCGCTATCAGTGTGCCGTAGGCAGCAATTTCATAGTGCTCCACTTTTTGAGCCGCACCGATTAGTGCAGCGTCGAGCACGGCTCCTTTGTCGATTTCTTCCAGCAGCTCTTTCGACTCTTCGACAAGTCCCTCCATGGCCACGCACTTCATACGCTTCAGCTTGATCCCGGTAAGCTCGACCAACTGATCAATGCGCTCAATCTGTCCATGGGTCTCCTCCAAGTGGGACGTAAACGCGTCTGCCAACAGTGGATTAGTCGCTGCTTTCGCCAAGCGCGGCAATGCTTTGGTAATTTGTTTTTCCGCACTGTAAACGTCAGAGAGTTCATGGATAAACAAGTCTTCGACAGTTTTTCTAGCCATTTCCAAACTTCCTTCTGGTCAGTATTGGCGTCGCCCGATGGGCGTCCGCATGGGATCAACATGCATTGCAAAACTTGCCGTGCATGAAGAATGACCAACCTCGTTTGAGACGTGTTCCGAATATTTTTCGGGGGACAGACAAAAGGCTGAAGCTAACCCAAAGCAGTGTCGAGAAACATCATCACACCGAAACCGAGCATCAGTCCCAAGGTTGCGGGAGTTTCATGACCGTTGCGATGAGTCTCCGGAATGACCTCATGGGACACCACAAAAATCATGGCGCCCGCTGCTAGACCGAGTGCAATTGGGTAGCCCAATGCAAAGCTGCTGGAAATACCCACGCCGACGATGGCGCCAATTGGCTCCATCAAACCAGACCCCACTGCAATCAGCGCCGCGCGCAGTGCG
Source organism: Pseudomonas sp. S5F11 (assembly GCF_019641515.1). Classification (NCBI taxonomy): domain Bacteria; kingdom Pseudomonadati; phylum Pseudomonadota; class Gammaproteobacteria; order Pseudomonadales; family Pseudomonadaceae; genus Pseudomonas; species Pseudomonas sp. S5F11. The sequence goes on along the minus strand of NZ_JAIFJZ010000001.1, from coordinate 5,097,108 downwards.
GAGATACCGGTCACGCGTAACGCCAAAGCGACTGCAAGCCCTTCGGGAATGTCTTGAATGGCGATGGCAGTGGTGAGCGGCAGTCCGACTTTCATATCGCCATTGGCGAAGCTCACTCCAATAGCCATGCCTTCCGGTAGGTTATGCAGGGTGATTGCCAGGACGAACAACCAAACACGATTGATACGCTGCGCGTCCGGCCCCCTGCGTCCGCTTTTCTCGTGTTCGTGAGGGACGAAACGATCAAGGCCAACCATCAGCGCTACGCCCAATCCCAATCCCGCCACAACTACACATGCTGCGAGTAACTGGTTTCCGCAAAGAGCTTGAGCTGCTTCGATCCCTGGGAGAATGAGCGAGAAGGAACTGGCGGCCAGCATCATGCCGGCGGCGAAGCCCAGTATGGTGTCTTGAGTACGGGCGGCGATGTCTCGTAACGCAATCGCTACGACAGCTCCCATGGCCGTCGCAGCGAAACCTGACATGCCACCGAGAAAAGCGAAGTGCAGATTTTGTTTGTTGGCGCCGACAAAGGCGCCGTACCCGCATATGAGTAAGAACAATGTTACGCAAATCAAAATTGACCAGAAGGCGCGCCCGCCCCACCCAGTTCCTGAGACCCGGGCGAACCAGGAGCGAGGCGATGCGCCTGATGAGGTCAACGGATCGGGCACGGATACCTCCTATTTTTTTGAATCGTACTTTTCAGTAGATACGGAAAGCGACCGTAGGAACTGCCTGGATACGCGTTGCGCGTCACGTTCGTAAGCGACGCTGGTGGCAAAGAGCATCTCAGGGCCAGTTAAATTCCGACGCGCTGATTTTTTGTTAACCATGATGTGATTCCCCTCTGAATAGATGGAAGACCGCACGCCAGAGGACGTGCGGCTGCTCTTCAAGGTTGAGGTTCGCCTTGTACCCCCGCCCCTAAGTCCGCCCCTGTGATCGGATTGCTGTCTGGGTCGGACATCGTCCTTGCTTTCATATCCATGAGCAGCGTTTCGTCCTCAGCGCTCAATTGCACAGAGGCGGTGCCGTCCCCACCATCCACTGCAGGCGCCGGATCTTCCACGAAGTCCCAATCGTCCCCTTCGTTCCAAGGGCCGCGAGTGCTGCCTTCGCCCTTTGACATGTTGAAGTAGACGTTGGTGAACTCCGGCATGCCCGGCAGTTTGCCCTGAGGGAAATTTGGTTGGATGGCGTGCAGCGCTTTTTCGAAAGATAACTGGTGGGCGATTTCACGCGTCATCAGAAATCCTAGGGCCTCTTTCACACCCGGATCATCGGTAACATTCATCAACCGTTCATAGACAATTTTCGCTCTCGCCTCAGCGGCGATATTTGAGCGCATGTCTGCTGTGGGTTCGCCGATGGTGTCGACGTAAGCTGCTGACCAATGTACGCCCGCCGAGTTAGTCAACGGAGCACCCGCGCCATACAACAAACTGGTGATGTGAGAGTCGTTGCCGGCACCATTAATGGCGCGATACAGCTCTCCTTCTTCCTCCACACCTTCAGCCATTTGTCCTTTGGCACCCTTGTTTAACATCACGATGATCGACCCGACGATCTCAAGGTGACTGAGCTCCTCGGTGGCGATATCCATAAGCAGATCTTTTCTGCCTGGATCATCTTCTGCCAAGGCTTGGGTGAAGTAGCGTGAGGCGGCTGCAAGCTCGCCCTGAGCTCCCCCAAACTGCTCCAGTAATAAATTTGCTAACCCAGGATTTGGCTGGGCAACCCGCACGGTGTATTGAAGTCGTTTGTTATGTAGAAACATGACATTCTCCTCAGGCGAATACGGGCTGCGATTCACTCGGTAAGAGACCGAATGCCAACCCACAATCATCTGAAGCAAATGCATCTGGGTAAATTTCAAAAACCTTCTGCGCTAACGACAGACGGATGCTGACTACCCCTTACTGTGTTCTGGCGACGAAGGGCCTTCTTTGATCCCACGGGGCCCCGCAACACCCCAAACAATTAAACCAATGACTGGGAAGATGATGAGCCCGATAGCCCAACCGGCTTTGACTCCCACCGTCTTGTCGCTGCGAAACACGCTTACGATAGCCCACAGATCAACGAGCAAAATGATCACCGCGACGGCAATTGCGAAATAGCTGGTAGCTTCCGACATGGTTAAGCCCTCCTCAGATTGATAATGATTAGGCCCCCCGAATCCAGAGGTGTTCAAGTAATTCCGCAAGTGCCTATTGACGCACGCGATTCAGTCTTCTCGGGCAATGACGGAGATCTTGCCGTTGCGCTCTAGGATTGCGAACTTGATCTCTTCCAGCTTCTCAATGCCTTGGCTGGAACGTGCAGCCTCCATCACATCCGCTTCTAGCAAACGCGCACGACGCAGGCGTTCGTGGAGAAGTTTTCCGTTCTCGACGATTATGGTCGGCTCGCCATCAATCAGCCGTGAGATCCACTGCGAGCGCTGTTTAAGAAGGGACAAGCCAACATCGATGGCGACAAGTGTGACGATGACGATCACAGAATTAGTGAGCGAAAAATCATCGCCCAGTAGGGCTTGCTGAGTCGCCTCACCGATCATCAGTAGCAGAATGAAATCGAAGGTTGTCAGTTCCGCCAAGGAGCGCCGCCCAGCGATCTTGAAGAGCACCATGAGAGCCACATACATCGCACCAGCACGCAAAACCGAATCCATGAATCACCTAAGGGAAAATGAACTGCACAAGTTTTATGCCATTGGTGCCCGGTGAAGAGACTTGACTGCGGTAGAAGCCAAGGCCATCCCCTCGCAGGGTGATATATAGCGTCGCTTGACCATCAAGGTCGGTCTGTAGCCAGAGCCTGATGCCTTGTGAAGAACTTCTTGAGCGCAGAGGTTCGGGTTGTAGAGTTTCGATACTGAAGCCCTCCAATAGCTGACCTGCGAGCTCCAGCTCCGCCTGAGAATCTGGCGTCGAACTCAAAGTTATTTTCATCGAGTTGGTCGAGCCATTGCGATGGAACATTTCATATTCCACTCTGACTTTACCGTCCTCACTGCGGACATCTCTTGAACTGAGCAAGCCTCTGGAAAAGACGCCCATCAACCCCATCAAAACGACTAAAACCAATACGTACCAGCCAACGCGCTCGAAACGCCAGACCTTCAATTGGTAGGGCATATCCTCGCGAATCGGATGTTCACGGCTTCTCAGGTCTGCGTTATCGGAGTCTTCGTTCATTAGGCTTCAGCCTTCTCGCCAGCGTGCGCACGACGATGAAAATGCGGTAGCCACTGCAACGCATATTCCGTCGCCTCTGCCTGAACCTGACAACGTCCTCCGGAGAACCTGTGTTCATGACTGAAGACATAGCAGTCATCATCCGCCTGAAACGCCCAAGCAAAACAGATTGTGCCTGCAGGGATGCCATCAACATCGTTCGGCCCCAGTATTCCGGTAGTTGCGATTGCGACATTTGCGGTGCTATCACGTAAGGCCCCCGTAGCCATTTCTCTAGCCACCTCGACACTGGTGAGGTTGAAGGTTTCGATAGTTTGAGGGCTGACATGGAGTAGACGCTCTTTAGCTTGGGGCGAGTAAACGACGTAACCACACTCAATAAATTCGCCGCTGCCCTCCACCTCGGATAACAGCGTGACAATTTTTCCCGCCGTACACGATTCCGCTGTTGTGATCATCAATGCGTGATCCCGCAGGTACTGAACAGTGTCGCCGGCGATAGACATGGCCTAAATAACCTCAGTGGTAATCGTCTCCAGCGACAGCACGCAGGTACGCGTCGTCTGCTTCTCGTCTCAGGTCGCGCCACTCGTCCCAAGTCAGAATTCCCAAACGATCCATTTCATCCGACTGGCGCAGCAGTTCATCGTGATAGGCGTCTGGGCATTCCATCCGCAATTCAAAATTTTCCAATGCGCGATGCCAGGCATCCAAAGCGAGTAATTTAGTTTCCTGTGCAAATGTCAGTTGATTCTTAAAAGCGCTCATCTCGCTCACCCCGAACATTTCCCGGTTGAGCAACCGGAGTTGAATAAGGTTCAACGTGCCGGACGAAAAACCGCATGACCTGAAACAAAGGTGGGAGGCCTATTGCGGGCCTCCCGATGCCGCGCGGTTAGGAGGTGCCCAAACCTTGAGAAAGATCTGCGCTCGCCGACGTGGTGGTGCGTGTTTCTTCAGCCGCAGATTGCGCGCCCGGCTGATCAGTGGTTTTCGTCACTGTGTCGCGTACCGCTTCATAACCCTCTTGCGCGTGCTTTTTCACCTTGTCGACCAGCCCAGCACTGGTGCGACCCATGTAGCGTTGTTCGGTTTGGGTCGTCGGCAGTGCTGCGCCTAGCAAGGCTCCCAGCGCGATACCGGCAGCGGCCACCACCAAGGGTTGTTCCCTGAGCAACTGGTTGAATTGCTGCCCCAATACCTGGGAATTACGCGTCAGCCGATCACCGACGTCGTGCATGGCGTGGCTGAGATTTTCACCCGCAGCGCCAACGTTTTCTCCTAAGTGGGCGGCCTTGCCCTTGAGCGACTGGTAGCCCCCTTTAATCGAATCGGCGGTCTGGTGCATGTGCTCGCGGGCACTGCCCAAGCCCTCAGCCAAACCATCGGCCCACTCGCTGGCCTTGTCCTGATCAGGCCCGGAGCGATAGGTTGGTTGCGGCACCGGTGGCCGGTTCTGGCTCATCATCAACCAGAGCAACCCGACCGAGGTCAGCACGGCGGGCACCGGGTTGTTGCGCACGCTGGTGCCGAGATTGCTGATAAAGGTTGAGCCGTTGTTCTGCATCATGCCCCACGCTTGATCGAACATCTGGCCGGGGGTGAATTTGCTTTCCAGCTTGTCGACGATGTTGCCGATACTGGCGCGTTGCGCGTCGATTTCCCGCTCGATCTGTTCAGGGCTCTTTTGCGATTCGATATCCAGTTCAGTGTTCATGAGACTTTCCTCCGCAGCGCTTCCTGATCCTTGTTCAAGGCATCGAGTGTCCGGTCAGGTTTGAAGTGGGATGGCTCAAACTGTTTTTTGCCCGACTGCAGCATGGCGAAGCCGATGATCATCACCACCACGCCGACGATCAGCGCTGCTAGCCACGGCGCCATGAACAGGCTCAAGCCGTAAACCGCCGCCATCAGCAGAATGATGAAGCCCGCGAGGAACACAATCGCACCGCCCGCCACCGCCGCGATGCCGGCCTTGAGTGTGTTGAGGCTGGTCTGAAGTTCGACTTTGGCCAGCGCCAATTCCTTGGTGAACAACGCGGGGACTTCGCGGGACAACTGCCGCAACAGGCCCACCACGGAAGCATCGTCCGTGGGCGCCAAGGGTCTGGTTCCCGGGAGATCAGGATCGTCTCTGTTCATCACAATGCTCCTTTGGTGCTGGGCGAAACCGCCGCTGATGCACCGGCAAAGTCGGTGGGATGGTCGTGTTCACCGGGGGACGCAGGGGTGATGCCGGTCGCGAGTCCCGGGTTCGGATCGGTGGACGTTTCATAGGGCCGATGCACGCCATAACCTCCCGAGGGCGGCGTCGAGCGGCCTGCGGCTGGATCGTGGTGATCCGCACTGACGGTGGCCGCCGCCGAGGTGCCGGCCTTCAAAAACCGCGACAATCCGAAGCCGATGGCCACGCTGCCGGCGATAAACAGTGCGGGGTTGTTGCGGGCCAGATCGGCGGCGTCATGCAAGAGCTGCTCGGCGCTCTTGCCGCGCAGGTTCCCGGCGAGGCCTGTCATCGACTCGGCCATATCGGTGAGATAGTCGGACATGCCCAGTGTGTCCTTGTCCTCCAGCTCGGAGACAAAGCTTTTCGCACCTTGGGCCAATGCCTCGATTTGATCGGCAGCGGTGTCGCGATATTGGCCGAACTGCGCATCGGCCTGCTCCCTAGCTCCACCGAGTGCTTCGGTGACATCCTCCTTCAAATGCTGAAAGTCTTGTCCTGGTTTAAGGTCTGCAGAATCGTCGGCCTGGGATCCCGCCCTGCTGTCTGAAGTATTCATGTGGCCCCTCGCTTTCCGTGTGAAAACGTTTAATGAGACTACACAGCAGAATTGCCCTGAGCCCCTCATATCAAAGGACGGGGCAGCTCAGGCTAGAGTTCAAAGAGGGTGATGAGCGTCAAAAGTCCTTCGTCTAAGTTGCGCGGAATTAGGTTACGGCGCTCCTATATCAGACGTTTCTTTCGCTAGATTTTAGGTGCATGGAAACGATTTGGAGGTTCGAGATGCCGACGAAAGGTCGAATTGTAATAAAGTATTTCAGGCGTACCGGTTGTCTAGTTCTTACCTACAACTAGAGTTAGCAATCATGAAATTCGCACGATTCTGCCAAGCCCTTTCCAACTGGGCAGGCAGCTCAAAAACCTTCCTGCTAGCAATCGCTTTGATCGGAGTATGGGCGCTCACGGGGCCGTATTTTCATTACAACGACACGTGGCAGCTGATCATCAATACGTCGACAACCATCATCACGTTCCTAATGGTGTTTCTGATCCAGAACACGCAAAACCGCGACAATGACATTCTACATCTGAAGATCGACGAACTGATTCGGGCAACTAAGGACGCACAAAACGCGACGTTATGCCTTGATAAAATGGGCTCGAGAGACCTACGCAAGCTCCGGGATCAGTACAGCTCTCTAGGTGAGAATGATCAGGTCGATCTCGGTACTGCCGGTACGGATGAGACGATTTCTGCTGAAATACCTCTTCAATCTAAATCGCCTGACTCTGACCTTGGAGGTCTGCAAAGGTGAGGGCATTGAAGTAGCCTGCGGAAAGAGAGCAACTGAGCTAGTGCCTTCTTGTTACCCTCATCGATTGGGGCCCAATCGGCCCGCCCCTAAAGCGACCGGTGAGGTAAGCAATTTTCGCTAACATTCTTATAATTGAGCCTGGTTGGTCGTTAGCAAAAGCTGTGTAGCGCCCTCTCTCCTCAACGTGGAAATTCTAGAGAGCATTGCAGTCCAGGATGTTGGTTCAGCATCGAAATTTCGCCACGAAGCTGGCGTGTCAGCGACTTGATAATCTTCATTCCTACCGACGAGTGCTTTTTGAGATCGAACCCTTCCGGAAGTCCCCTCCCTCTGTCAGTCACTCTCAACAGTACCTGGTCAGTGGACGCCTTTAACTCAACAAATACCTCGCCGGTTGCCTTGTCTGGATAAGCATATTTAAGGGCGTTGGTGACTAGCTCATTCAGGACTAGAGCCAAAGGTATTGCTCTATCCAGCGGCAGAATTACGTCCTCCATATCGATTGCGAAGCTCGTATGGAGGGATGCTGAGCCACGTAGGCCGTCTATCAACTCAGACAAGTAAATTCCCGCGTTCACGGTTTCCACTTGATCAGCCTGATACAGCTTTTCATGCACTGCCGCGATGCTGGTGATTCTTCTACTGGTATCGACGAGTGCTGCCCGCGCCTGCGGATCTGCCAACTGGCGTATCTGTAACTGAATCAAGCCAATGATCAGCTGCAGGTGGTTCTTCGTTCGATGGTTGATCTCCTTGAGAAGCATGTCCTTCTGTTCAAGAAGTCGACTCTTCTGCTTTAGCGACCGTCTCAACTCCAACTGAGCCATTACCTGCTTCGCCAGCGTTGCAAGGGCGAACTTTTGTTGCGGGGTTAACTCTCTTGGCTGACGGTCGAGGATGCATAGAGTCTCTAGACCATAGCCATCCGGTGTTTCCAATAAGCAGCCAGCGTAGAAGCGCAGACCTTCATCCGCCGTCACGAGAGGATTGGAACTCATCCGTGGATCATCTCGCAGATCCGGTATGACGGTGACACCTGGTAGGAGAAGGACATGACGACAGATGGAAACGTCCAATGGCGTTTCACTTATCCCCAATCCGACTTCCGCCTTGAACCACCGCCGATGGCTATCGATCAGGTTTATCACTGAGATAGGCGCATCACAGATGGAAGCAGCCAAACTTACCAATTCGTCGAAATCGGACTCGCGCGGGGTGTCGAGGATCTCATATCCATGCAGTACGGCAAGACGTTCCGGCGAATCGCATGGATCAGTGATACGTTGCGCAATCATTAGGACTCCAGCATTAGGGCAAGCAGCATCAGTGCGATCAAATTCAAAGGAATCAAATGCATTGGCTGCGCGTGCTGATGGAGAAAGTGAGGAAATTGAGCATACCGCATCTGGAGCATTTTCTGATGACTGCAACACAGGATGTTCTAAGGTGTAATCTCAAATTTGTTGGACTTCATGGGAGATGAGCGGTTAGATCCTAAAATCACCCGTAATCTGCAAGCTCAGCTGTTTTCATTTAAGGACGAGTCCATGCACGATAGCTTTCAAGCAAACGTAGCTGCAGCTGACGCTCTTACGTTGCTTCTGCATAACCAGCATGCAATTTGCGCGGCCATTGAAGAGGTTACGACGTGGCTTTCGAACAACGGAGCGGGGAACTCTGCGATCAATGCCCTCACTGCCATGGAAACGTTAGACAGGAACGCTCAGGGGATTACGGACGCAATCTTGCGGCTACGTCAGTCATAGGCATCGGTTCCAACTGTCCGTCCAGCATGAACAAGTCAATTGCTTCTCGCTTATCTTGTTCCTCGCTTTCGGGACGAACTATGATTGAGCCGATGTAGCCAGACAAGGAAGCGCCATGTCAGCCTTCAGGACGATTGCCATTCTAGGAGTAGCAGGCGTCATCTCAACCGCAGCGTACTCAGCTCATTTTGTAGAGCAGCAGATCGAATATCTGCATCACAAGCTTTCTGCTCCGACAGAAAATCAGAGCTTCGCGACCAAGTGGCCCCTTGTAGAAGCAGCGCTCCCCGAACTGGAAGGCCAGCTGCCGAGCTCGCTACAGAAGGCCACTCCCGTATCATTGAATAATCTTGGTTCTGAAAAACGGTGAAACACCCGTCACGATAATTTCACATTTGCAGGTGTACGGTTGTAACAGCTCCTTTAGTGATTCCCGGCCCGCCCCCCCATCGCGGGTCTTTTTTTGCGCCAAATATGGAATCAACTGTCCAGCTCTGCATGCTATCCATCCGAGTTCGCCCTCCAGGCCAACTCACTTGAGGATCGCGGAAGGGGTGTCCAAGGGTTAGCGCGGATCCTGCTGATTGTCCATCACCGCATTATCCGTCTCCTCCCGCACACGCTCAGGGTCGAGCCCGACGTCGTCATCATCAAGCGGGCGCTCACCTTCGTTATCCGGAAGTTCGTCAACTCCTTCCTCTTTCATTGGATCAACTTCGGTGCGGCCTGGGCTCAGTGGATCAGGCGATGTCGGCATAGGGTCATCCTCACCCATCCCGCCTTGCAGCTTTGGATCGCTATTCATACACACCTCTCAGTACCCTCAATGGTGGGGGCATGTAGCTTGGAGAGGGTTTGTATTTCGAGTGTTCGATTTATTGGCTTACCGACCGTCACCTCCCTGCCACTCAGCCTTTCAGTCATCTCGATGGAACGTTGCGCCACACCCCATCCTCTATCGCAACACCAGCGAATCTGAGGGCTTCATCATGATTAACCCAGCAACCGGTATGAAGGCAGGCGAGCGTTACATCGTAGAAAGTCTCGAACGCACACGACATTTCCCAGGCTTCTTCCTCGACGGGAAATATTACCTTGGCCCCGAATTGATGACGGCCATAGGCTGGCTGGAAGGTCAGCAGTTTTATTACGATGAGCTTGACCCCACTGGTGAGCCAGTATTCCCCAATCGACTCGCCGGCACGGTCGAAAATCTCACCCTAATTCTCGCAGACGGTGCGCATTTACCTTTAAACGAAATGCCTTACGAAGCAGAGATCGATCCCTATGACATTCCGATCAGTCGTAATCCATCGTCATCGGGACATCGCCCTATTTCGCCAAGCGATCAACACGGAGTTGAGGGCGTCTGGATGTCAGGTAAACACCCCTATCCCATACTCCTGGCGGCGGGCGCAGCGCTATTACTGGGAATACTGTTTGGGGTCAAACAAGCTAAACGCCTTCCCATTCGAAAGCTGAGGTAGTCGTCCTCCGTGAACTCCCTGGAGAAGCGCCCTTGGAAAGATCTGAGGTGACGAAATGCATCCAGTAACACCTGACGGTCGTTACTTCGTTGTCAAAGGGCTGCTGTGGCGCTGTTCAAACCCGTCATTGGAAGAGGACGTGCGCCAGCGTCTTGTCGATGCACTCATGGCAGCTCGACGCGAGGTGAAGAGAGCAAAGGATTCGGAAGACGAATCGCAGCTAAAGCCCGCTCGGGAAAAGGTACAACTCGCCTAAGTAGCACTTGGTGAGCGGGGCCCTGTTTGGTGGGCTGATGGCAGTCCTGATTTCAATAGGTTCCGGGTCACTAACTCCCCTTATGCTGAATGGTTCAGCTTGCTTCATAAGTCTGATTAACCCTCGGCTCAAGGCGGAAGTAAGGCGATGGAAACCACAGCGGCATTCATGCGCTGCGGTTTCTCCGCTTCGAGATCTGCGAAAGAAGGAACGACTCAGACCATGTGCTTTCGAAAAATTGAGCGCTTCAAATTTCGAGGGTCGAGGAGAAATCTCATGAATGAAAGAAGCTCCGCTTCATCAAAAAAAAGCAAAGCACTGGAGGATTCTGCTCTTGTCTCAGACGTGTCTAAAACGGGTTTAACAGATGACGAACGGGTCGTTAGGGAAGATAAGTTTCTTGGCGACGAACCACGTGTGGAACCCGGCCCAGCCGACTTGGAAAGACTTAAGGATTAACGTCAACTCACTAGGTATTCGATGCGACCAATATTTCCAATACGCGACATCTACTACCTGAAATTTGCTTAACGGAGGTGTCACGTATGCGCCAGCAAACCTCATTCATATTTGATCTGGATGGCACGTTGACTGATAGCGTTTACCAGAATGTTTTCGCGTGGAAAACCGCGCTCGACTCAGAAGACATACCGTTGGCCATGTGGCGTATTCACAGAAAAATCGGTATGAGCGGTGGACTGATGCTTAAGACGTTAGCCCGTGAGACCGGCTTGGAAATCAAATCAGACCAGGCCAAAAGGCTGAGCGATAAACATGATAAAGCCTACAAGGATCTGCAAGGCCAGATAACCGCTCTTCCTGGCGCTGTAGAGCTTCTCGATACCTTAAACCGCAATCAGCTCAAATGGTGCATCGCTACCAGCGGTGGGATGGATACTGCAGCAATAAATCTGAAGGCATTGGGCTTGGATATCGCTGAGGTCAATCTCATTACCCGTGATGACGTGAAGTACGGCAAGCCCGACCCCGACCTTTTCCTCGCCGCTGCAAGCAAACTCAATGTACCCATAGAAGATTGCCTGGTGATCGGCGACGCCATCTGGGACATGCTCGCCGCACGCCGCTGTAAGGCCACCGGTATAGGCCTGCTTTCTGGTGGTTACGACACCGGAGAGCTTGAACGCGCTGGGGCACTCCGCGTCTACGAGGATCCTCTGGCACTGCTGCGGCACTTGGACGAGGTGGCTTCCCGTCCGTGAGCAATCTGTGAGCACGCGGATTGAGTTGGTGTGCTCCCCGCTCGCGCCGATGTTCACGCATGCAGCCATGCCAGACGATTGATCGGGTGGTGTTCCAGTGTTCCTCAGAATCAACGATCCTAGGCATTGGACGCACCTGATACAACTGCACCCAGCCCGCACTCCTATGACTTCGACGAGCTTTACGCTGCGATAGACCGGCGAAGCGCTTACAAGATCAGCCAGGCTCCACTGGCGCCGGCAGTGCCACTCTTGAACAGACAAAAAGCAGCATGCCTATCAGAATCAAGCCCCCTCCCCGCATCCAAGTCTCCAGACTTTGCTGACTGAGCAGCACCAGGCACGAGACGATAGCAAGTACCGGAACCCACGTCGGCACCCGAAAGTGATTTTCCGCAACCTCGTCGCGGCGCAGGATTAACACGGACAAATTAGTGCTGAAAAATACAAACAGCAGGAGCAGGACGACGGTTTCGGCCAATGTAGCTAGCGTTCCCGTCAGCGTGAGTGCGATTGCTACAAGGGTGGTAGCGATGACCGCGATCCAAGGGGTGCGTCGCCGAGGCAGCACCTTGCTCAAGGCGGTCGGCAAAAGTCCTAGACAGGCCATGCCATAAGTAAGGCGACTCGCCATTATCATGGTTAACAGCGCGCCGTTGGCTACCGCGATCAGTGCAATGAACGCGAAGACGCGAGGCGGAATGTTTAAACCTGACGCCCGAACCACTTCAAGAAGAGGAGCCGAGGTTGCCACAAGTTTTTCCATGGGCAGTACGGAAGATGCCGCGACGCCGACAGCCATGTAGACGACTCCGGTGGTTAGCAATGCGGCAAATAATGCGCGCGGATAAACTTTTCGTACGTCTCGAATTTCTTCCGCGAGATTGGCGGATGTTTCGAATCCTACAAAAGAATAGAAGGCGATCAATGCCGCGCCCAAAACGGCTAACATCGGGCTGATCCCCGGCTTGAACTCCAGGCTGCGACCCAATTCCGCTTCGCCTGTACGGAAATACCAAGCAGCGGCAACAACGACCAAAAGAAGACCCGACAGCTCAATGACTGTCATCACCAGGTTGGCTCCCAAAGACTCTCTAATTCCCCTCGCATTTAAGAGCGCGATAACGAGAAGGAACAGTAGGGCTGCGATGTGAGGCGATACACGGATGAACGCCGCTAGGTAATCACCCGCAAACGCCAGCGATAAACCCGCCGCGCTCGTAACAGCTGCCGATAGCATGCAAAAGCCAACGAGAAAAGAAATGAGCGGAGACCGGAACGCCTTTTCTGCGAAAACCGATGCGGCGCCCGCGTGAGGATATTTTGTCACCAACTCTGCGTAGGAACCTGCAGTAAGCATCGCGAAAAACAGAGCGATGAGCAGGGGCACCCATATTGCGCCACCTACCTCGCCCGCAATTGTCCCGGCGAGCGCATAAACGCCCGCCCCGAGTACATCGCCGAGAATAAACAGAAAAAGCATAGGGCCAGTGACGGCGCGACGCAGGGAGGTCTTGGGGGGCGTAGTCTTCACGTTCAACTTCCTGGCTTGAGGTTGCGACAGCCGATCAGTGGGCTGATAGCTAGGTGGCTTTACTCTCAAGCAATGGAAATTCGCGTATCACTAAAGTTCACATATCTTGCCAAAGTGACGGGGGGAATACGCCGCCTCTACAAGCAGAATAGGGCTTCAAAATCGCCCTCGAACTCAATAAAAATCTATAACAAAAAAGGCCGTGGCGGGCCTTTTTCGTAATCAAACTAAAATCACTTAGTCAACCTAGACTGACCTTGTCGGAGCCGCGTCCGGCTACCAAGACCTTTTGCTACGCCGACCTCTTTCAGGAGGATTCGCGATGCCAAATCATTCCTGATCCCTTCCCTACTATTCAAGATCAATCAAAACCAATTCGCGTGAGACCGCCATCATGGAGCTCACCCTATGTGTCAAGCAGCGTGGAACGGTTTAGGTTGGAAGCAATGGGCGTAGTACGCTGGAAACGATCAGCAAGAACGAAGATTTCATCGATATGACTCTCGCGATGCTCATGGCACCGGAGTGATCTACATCATGATCCGTATGCCTAACCGTGCAGCCGCACTGTGCCAAACCCATGGGATTCCCAAGGCACCGTTAAAGGCAGCCTAAAAGCGGGGGCTTTCAATCAGTTACCGAATCATCACTGATCTGATTGACCTTTTTAGTACCTCAGGGCGTGTATCGCCATTCGGGACATAGAACATCACAAATCGCTCGTGTAGCTCAAACTGCTCGAGGTGGCCACACCTCAATACACTTAACACAACCTATTGTTATTAAAGTTTTTTTTGCGATACCCACTAACCTTTTTCTAGTATCTGCCGATGGCATTCTAATTGGACATAAGAGGCATCGGGAATGAGAAACAATCAACCAGTAACGCAGCGCGAAATTGCGCTAGCTCCTCAACAAAAGCTCATCTCAACGACAGATGTCCGAGGAGTTATTACTTATTGCAATGACTCCTTCGTCGAGATCAGCGGTTTCGACCGAAGCGATCTGATTGGCGCCCCTCAAAACATCGTCCGCCATCCTGATGTTCCATCTGCAGTCTTTGCGCATATGTGGAGCGCTCTTAAGCAAGGCAACCCGTGGATGGGGATTGTCAAAAACCGTTCTAGGAATGGCGATCACTACTGGGTGAACGCTTACGTAACACCAATTTTTGAAGGCAGCCAAGTCGTTGGCTTTGAATCGGTCAGAGTCAAACCGACCGTTGAGCAGATCCGACGCGCAGAATCCCTTTACCGGCGCATCAGCCAGGGAAAACCCGCCATTCCCACTCGAGACAAGTGGCTGCCTGCCCTGCTGGACTACCTGCCGTACCTTGTTATGGGTCTGGTGGGCACTTTGAGCGGTCTACTTCTCGACGCATCCGTAGCTATTGTCGCCACAATAGGCACATCCGCTCCGCTCGGACTGATGACCTCTCGTTGGCAAAAGCAAGGAACAATGCGCCTGTTGCAGATGGCTGAGCCCTCTACTTCTGATCAACTTATTGCACAGATGTACAGTGATCAGCACGGGGCTCAAGCGCGTTTGGAAACAGCCTTTGTGAGCCAGGCTGCGCGTCTGAAGACCTGTCTCACACGCCTGCAAGACACCGCAGAGCAACTCAGTGGGTTAGCCGGGAGATCCGACATACTGGTCTCTGACAGCTCACGTGGACTTGATCGCCAGCGCGTCGAGACCGAGCAAGTGTCCGCTGCAGTCAATCAGATGGCGGCGACCACACAAGAAGTCGCGAGCCATGTCCAGCGCACCGCTGACGCCACCCAGGAGGCTAATCTGTTGACCGGACGCGGACGCGACATTGCCCGAGATACCCGCGAAGCGATCCAGCGCCTCTCTGCAGTGGTGGGTGAAACTGGGGAGACCGTCGCGCAGTTGGCCAAGGACAGCAACGAAATCGGAACAGTGGTCGACGTAATCAAAGGTATTGCCGATCAAACCAACTTACTGGCACTGAATGCCGCGATCGAGGCCGCGCGCGCTGGCGATATGGGTCGAGGCTTCGCTGTAGTGGCCGACGAGGTACGTCAGTTGGCACAGCGCACGTCTGAGTCCACTAAGCAGATCCATGACCTGATCACCAAGCTTCAGACTTCCTCTAACACTGCCGTACAGACAATGGAGAGCGGCCATCGTCAAGCCGAAGAAGGTGTGGCGTGGGTACTTGAAGCAGACAAGGCATTGGTGGGAATCAGTGAAGCCGTAGCCCACATCACTGACATGACAACGCAGATTGCGGCCGCCACTGAAGAGCAAACCGCCGTCGCCGAGGAAATCAGCCGCAACATCACCACCATTGCCCAACTCGCGGATCAGACATCGGAGCAAGCTCATCACTCAGCAGAACTTAGCAAGGAGTTGACCAAGACAGCGGCAACTCAATATTCGTTGGTCGAGCGCTTTAACCGATAGCCCCAACATACTGAGCCATAGGCTTTGTCATTGTATGGGGCCGCGAAAAACGCTCTGCTTTCTAGTTCGAGCGCTCTTCCTCGCCAGCTAACTAAGGGCCTTCTCAGGCCCTTTTGTACTCAAACCAAAATCACTTGGCCAGCCATGACTCGACGGTGTCGGAACCATGCTTAGCTTTCCATTCTTTTAGACCTTTGTGATTGCCACCCTTAGTCTCAATAACCTCGCCAGTATGAGGGTTCTTGTAGACCTTCACCTGGCGAGCTTTCCGGGTGCCGCCTTTCGTCGCTGCTACTGGAGCGCGACGACCCGCTTGCGGATCAAGCAGATTGATCACGTCCTTCAGGCTGTAGCCATATTTTGCGAGCAAATCGCGCAGCTTCGTTTCGAACTCAATTTCTTTCTTGAGGCCAGCATCCCCCTTGAGAGCTTCAAGCGCTTGGAGTTGTTCGGCGAGGTGTTTTTCAAGTTGGCGGAATTCGGCAAGTTTGGACATGGAAATTCTCGATGTGAGTAATACCTAGAGGTTACACCATAAATCACGCCCCGCACTTACAAGTAGTTGCTCGTGAGGTCTTTCACCCAGCCAGCCGATATTAAAAGCTGTTTCCAAGCGACAGTAGGTCTTGGATTGATTCCGTGTGAATGGCCGATGCGCCTTTTCTTATAGATGAGTATTCGCCTCCTCAGCCGGATAAAACTCCCCCACCATCCCCATCATTTTTAGCTGTTCGCGCACGATCAACTCAACGCTGGCAACTGTGGCTTGATCGTCAGGGTTGACCAATTGCAAGCACAGGCGTCGGACATTCTGATCGTGGGTGCCCTCGCTCATCATCTCGTGGGTGAAGACCTGTTCACCACGCCATAGGCATAGCTGGGTATGAGTCTCGCCGAGCCATATCTCGTTGAATGATCTTAGGTCGGTGGTAGCCAGTTGATCGGCGGTGATTGTCTTATCCATTGCTCTGTACCTTATCAATAAGCAGTTACAGGTAGACTTCCGGGCACAGGGGGTCGTTCCAACTGCCAGCAGGTGACCCGGCTAGATGGTGGTGAAAATACCTCTCGGATTGATAGCGGACAATCAACGATTTAATCCGGCAAGTACGAATAGACGACGGGAATTACATGACTAATCTGACTGCTTTTACATTCAGATGGCCGCGCATGGAAAAGCCTTACTCCCCTCTTCATGCCAATACTTCTGTTCGCTGGCGTGCAACTGCCGATACGCCGGCTCTCAGACTGCGGCTGAAGTCAGTCATCCACGTCTTCGAGCAGTGAGAGGGGCTGAATCAGATGCGGGCCTTGATTACGAACGTTACCCACATCCTTTCTAACCTTGTACCAATGAAAATCGGTAACCGGTCGGCAATGTTCCATCGCGATTTCCTTGGCTCGTTCAACTGACGTCTCAGGATCAATCCATTCGCGAGCGTGCTCAGGCGCCAGAACAAGGGGTTTCCGGTCATGGATATCGACCATACCCTCATCGCTCGCGGCGGTGATGATGACGAAGCCATCTCGATCATCCGGCTCCAGGCCTTCGTGTACTTCAGCCAAGCCGGCGAAGAACATCGGAATCTGCTCTTTCAACGTAATGAAATAGGGCTGCTTTTTCTTTGCATCATCGGGGTCTTTAACCCATTCAAACCAACCATTCGCCGGCGCGAGTATGCGACCATTTGGCCAGAGCTGACTGAAGAATTTCCCGGTCATGACGGTCTCGACTCTCGCGTTTATTGGATCAGGACGCTTTCCCTTCGCCCAGAACGGCGCCCACCCCCATTTGACCTTATCGACACTCAAGCCCTCTACCGCTGGCCGGATGATTTCCACCCGCGTAGAAGGCGCGACGTTGTACCGCTCGACTGGCCAAAGGTCATAGCCATTGATCACCAGCTGCGTAGGCGCAAGCTCCTTAAGGTAGTGATCCATCGATTCGTAGATCGAGTAGCGTCCGCACATGGTGTCACCCGTCGAATTGTCATACCTATGAGATTGACCGCAAGCCAAGCAAATCGTTAACTGTATGCATGTACAGTTAACCTACAAGGTTTGCATCATGAGCGTCACCATTCTCGGCCCACTCGCGTCTGGCGGTAGGAAACTGCCCCTCTATTCTTCCAGGGTGCCGGCGGGCTTCCCCTCCCCGGCGGCTGATCACATCGAAAAACATATTTCCCTCGATGAGCTGTTCGATATCCGCGCGCCGCACGTATACCTGGTGAGAATTGATGGAGACAGCATGCAGGGCGCCGGCATCTATTCAGGGGATCTGGTGGTTGTTGATCGGAGCATAGAAGCGGTCAGTGGCGATATCGTCATCGCAGCGCTCAATTCCGAGCCATTCTGCAAACGCCTGCTTTTGCGGGAGAACGCCGTGATGCTTTTGTCAGAGAATCCAAAATATCCGGCAAGGCATGTGATGGAGGGTGATGAGCTGGTGATCTGGGGTGTGGTGAAATATAGCGTGCGCGATCATGACAACACGTGAGCCCGTCTTTGCCCTGATTGACTGCAACAGCTTCTACGCGAGCTGCGAGCGAGTGTTCAGACCCGACCTGGCAAAGACGCCCATCGTGGTTTTGTCCAACAACGACGGCTGTGTGATTGCGCGCAGCTACGACGCCAAACCTTTTGTGAAAATGGGCCAGCCGTACTTCCAGATCAAAGACCATCTACGCCGGCATGGGATCGTAGCCTTCAGCAGTAATTACGCTTTATACGGCGACATGAGCGAACGCGTCATGACGATCATCGAATCGCTGGTGCCTGCGCTTGAGGTCTACAGCATTGACGAGGCGTTTGCCGATCTGACCGGCGTCCCAGGCGATCTGCCTGCATTCGGAAGGCACATGCGATCCACGCTTCTAAAACGCACAGGCATTCCTGTCGGTGTAGGCATCGCACGCACGAAGACGCTGGCCAAGCTCGCCAACCACACAGCCAAACGGCTGCTGGACATCACTGGCGGCGTGGTGGATCTGTGCGATCCGTTCAAACGGGACTGGACGCTGCGCAACACCGATGTCGGCGAGGTCTGGGGCATCGGCAGGCGCATGAAGGCGCACCTGGAAACGATGGGCATCAAGACCGCCATGGACTTGGCCAAAGCCGACCCGTGGATGCTTCGCCAGAAATTCAGCGTGGTGATTGAGAAAACCGCTCGGGAGCTCGCCGGCACCTCCTGTCTGGAATTAGGTGAAGCTGATCCACCCAAGCAGGAGATCTGCTGCAGCAGGATGTTCGGCAACCGGCTCACGCAGATTGAGCCAATCAAAGAGGCCGTCGCCACCTACACCCAGCGCGCAGCGGAAAAGCTCCGAGCGCAACACTCGCTGTGCAAGAAGATCCGCGTGAGCATTCGCACCGGCATGTTCAATCCTGAGGAAGCGAAATATGCCAATGGCGCCTTGGTGGAGTTACCGTACCCGACCAACGACGTGCGGCTGATGACGAAGGCTGCGACCGAAGCGGTCAATCGTCTCTTCCGTCCCGGCTACAAGTTCAGCAAGGCGGAAGTGCTGCTGATGGATCTGCGCCAGCCTGGCGAATTCACCGATGACCTGTTCGCGCAATCCCAGCCGGCAATGGCAGACAAGGTGATGGGTGTGCTGGATGAGATCAATGGCCGCTGGGGAAAGGGAGTGCTGCGTTTAGCCAGCGTGCCTGCAGCACCTGGATGGGCGATGCGTAGGGAGCTGAAGAGTCAGAGCTACACGACGAAGGTGGATCAGTTGTGGACGGTCAAGGCTAGGTAGCAGACAGGTGCGGTCTGGCGATGCTCGAATGATTCTGGAGGTGCAGTGCTACCTTCAAGATGTAATCAATGAACGTAAAATCAACACGTTACCTGTCGTTAGATTTCCAGTAGATGAGCCAAAGCTAATTCGAGTTTTCACATACCTAAAATCAAGTATCTCTTGCCTATTGAAAGTATCCGTCCGTACCAATAGGATGATCCCGCAGCAACTAAAATAAAACTAACATCAAGGAGATATTTTATGGCGCTTAAACCAGGCCCCAAACCGATTGCCAAATCAACCGGCGAAGTTGATAAGCGTCGTCGTGACAATAAAGACACACCAAGTAACAATCCTGACTTGAAGCCTAGCAAGTCTACAAAAAAATAGCTTGTCGCTGGCAGAAGCTACTTTAATGGTAGCTTTTGTCATTGAAGCTTATTGGGTGTAAATGCATAGTCTGTAATTTCGCTTTATCTGACGATCAGTGCCCTTTCTATGACCGCTACAACGACATATTGAATAGCATCATTGCGGCACTGCCTGAGAGTTGAATTACACTGGCTCATCAAGATACCCTCCTGGTTGAGTGCGTACAGTATTTTTCAATACGGTTGAACTGCTCCTGTTTCGCGAAGAAGCTAAATGACCGCTTTTGGCCGTATATAGCCGTAGCAGACATGCTCATAAACGAAAACCAGCCGGTTGCTAACCGAAAGTACCGTTCTTACATGAAGGCACCCTTGCTCCCACGATTTAGAGCTCAATGGTTCGGAGTTTTTATGGTCTGCCCTGCCTCGAGTGCATTTATTTATGTGTGTGGTGCCCTGTCGGCGAGAGCGAGCACAGGTGATCAAGGAGACGATGGCTTTTAGCCTCGATGCCAGCTAGATTTGGAGCTTTCTACGATCAAGGAAGGATATGAAAAAGCTCATCGCAGTAATGGGAATCTGTGTCGCACTTGGCGGTTGCGCTACGTCCCACTACACCGCAGGACGAGACTTTCCGTCGGCCAGTGTAGCGAGCATCACCAAAGGCAAAACGACAACTACTGAGTTGAAGTCCCTGTTTGGTGAGCCCTACGCCAAGAGTGCTGTCAGCGAGACTGACGAAAAGTGGATCTACACCTACACCAATGGCTCAGCCCACGCCCAAAGCTACGTGGTCACCATGAAGGTAACGACTACGGGCACTCAGAAAACCCTCGACGTCTTGATCCGCAATGACGTGGTAATCAATTACACGTTCAGCGAAGGCCCCGCTCCAGGCACTACCA
Source organism: Pseudomonas sp. S5F11 (assembly GCF_019641515.1). Classification (NCBI taxonomy): domain Bacteria; kingdom Pseudomonadati; phylum Pseudomonadota; class Gammaproteobacteria; order Pseudomonadales; family Pseudomonadaceae; genus Pseudomonas; species Pseudomonas sp. S5F11. The sequence goes on along the minus strand of NZ_JAIFJZ010000001.1, from coordinate 5,076,647 downwards.
CTGCGACGAACTAAGTTCGCCACCTTGCCATTGGGCGACCCACTGCGCTCAGTACGTTGTTGATGGAGCAAGCTCATGGACAGAACATATGCCTTCGTGGATGAGTCCGGGAATTCCGACCTTGATACGTCAAAGGGAGGAAGCTCGGGCTTCTTCATCGTGTGCTCCATTCTGGTGGCAGAGAAAGACCTCGAAGCTGCTTATGCCCAAGCTGAAGCACTCCGCGAACGTAATTTTCAAACAGGCGAGATCAAATCCAGCAATCTGAAGCCCAAAGATTCAGATCGCCGTGCCCGGATCCTAAATGAGCTCGCCGAGCTGCCATTCAAGCTCTATTTCACCGTCGTTGATAAGTCCCGAATTCACAAAGACGGCGGCCTCCGTATCAAGACCTCGTTCATAAAATACGTGAACGGGTTGCTCTATGAACGTTTGTTCCGCGCATACCCTGACCTCCAGATGATCGTAGACGAGCATGGTGGCCAGGAATTTCAGGAGAGCCTCAAAAGCTACGTTGCAGAACGATTCGTGGACGACCTATTTGGCGATAAGGATGCCTTCCAGACGATGGCCAGTAAGGACAACGTTTTGGTTCAGGTTGCAGATTTTTTTGCTGGCTCAGCCGCTCAGATCTACGAAGAGAAAGCATCGGAAGAAGCAGTTCTTGCCTACAAAAAGATCCTACGCAGCCTGACTCTTGGAATGCTTGAGTGGCCATCCAAGTACCAGTCTCTTCTGCCACCGCCTACGAATGAGTCTGGATATGCTGACTACCAGGTACACCAGGAGGCTCTCCGCCAGGCCGACCGTTTTAGCGAGCGGGTTGGTGACCACCCCGATGAAGATGAGCGACTGCAGCTAAGCATCTTGCGGTTCTTGAGATTCCAGAGCGAATTTGTCACCAAGGACTACGTACTGACTACGGAGATCATGGCCCATCTAAAAGACAGTGGATTGGGAGAGGTCAACGGCCAGAGAATCCGATCCAGTGGCATTGCCAAGCTTCGGGATGCGGACGTAATCATCACAAGCGCGGCCAAAGGCTACAAGATCCCTCAGACACGGGCAGACATTAACGAGTTTCTTGAAAGAGCGTCAGGCATTGTTGTTCCCCTACTGGAACGGGTCAAAAAGGCTCGAGAGGTATATCGGCTGAGTAGTCGAGGAGAATATGACATCGTGACGGCGGCCAACCTGGCTGAGCTAGCGAAGCTGCTGGCTGCGCTTGAGGCATTTGCAGATGACTGAACTGAGTCATGGCCAGGAACCTCACCAGGCTGCATTGATCCAGGATGAAATCCTAGAGACTCTGAAAGAGGCCAAGGTGCTCGCGCGTAGATTCTATCGCCTGACCGGCAAGCCGCTGGGCGTGACCGGCGAGGTCGCAGAGTACGAAGCTGCTGTTAGGCTCGGCCTGTTACTACATCCTGCAAGGCAGGCAGGTTACGACGCTACAGAGGCGCTGGAAGATGGTGTCGCGAGAATCCAGATCAAGGGGCGATGTATCCTGAACCCGTAAAAGATTACGGGCCGTATGGGTGCAATTGATCTACGACAACCCTTCGATACAGTGCTCTTGGTGCTGCTTGATTCTGAGTTCAACGCATTTGCAATGTACGAAGCGAGTCGTGCCAAGGTAGAGGCAGCACTGACCCTGCCTGGCTCGAAAGCCAGAAATGAACGGGGAGCGCTGGCTATTAGACAATTCATGTCGATAGCGGTGTTGCGCTGGGCTCGCCAGGAGGCGAGCGAATCCGAGAGTCAACTACCCTCCTAGAATCGAACGCCAGTGGTACGTTGCTCTGGGATACATATTTAATGTCCCAAATCAGTCACATTAACCATCATTTTTAGGCTTAATGACCCTATTTGGGTACATTACGGGCGAGCAACGGAATGCGGACAGTAATGGCTATAGCCTCTACCTCAGCCAGACTATCTTCTGATGCGTAAGCAAGCCCCTGACGGTTCCTGGCATAGCTTCTAAATATCTGTGCAGCAACACTGCTGCCACAAAGAGTTAATCGTAGTTGTAATTATAGTTTTATTAAAAAAAGGCGGTGATGTAGTTCCACGCGTAGAAAAAATAATAATCGATGTGATTCGCTACAAAGCTAGGCGCCGCAAGCGATAGGAAGTAGTGGACAATGGCTGCGTATAGACAGAAGCACACAGCCCAAGCAAGCCAGTAAACAGTGCGTCCGGACGATATAGGTTTTTCAACCAAGCGCTTCCAGTCGTCGGCAGACATAAAGTTGTAGATCTTCTTCCGCCATCCTTCTCTACTGGTGTCAGCAAGACTGTTAAAACGCAAGGTTGATAGAGTGTTGATAACCATGCTCAATATGAGAAGTACAGAAACGCCTAGATACAGAATCGTGGTAGCTGTATCCGCTACGCCTGTAGTCGCTATCGGAGTCTTGAGAGCTAAGACAACACCCGCCACCGCGAAATCACGCCAGAGAGCTGATATTAAATCCCTTGTCGCGGTTTGTGTCTTATTAACCTCGTCCTGCAAACCCTTGCGCAGATCCCCCAGGCTTTTGACAGCCTCCTTGCTCTGATCCTGAAGATGAAAGGCGAACGCTTCCTTGGCCCCCGAGAGGCTATTTTTCAAGAGTGGCGTTGAGCCAGAGGGCCACGTCGTCCCACTGTTCCAGTTGATAGCAATGTGGTTATTGAAAAGTTGGAATTTCGTTTCAGACTCCCTAGGGGTGGAGTAAATCCACTGGCAGGTGTCGTGAAGTGTTTCAAAATTGATATCAGCCCAGTTAATAGGCTGGTCTATAGCTATGGGGAGTGAGCGCCCGCCTCGAAATATTACATGAGTATCATCATCTTCCTTGCGAATCTCGGCTGGCAAGCAAAAGGAAAGCTTTTCCACCGCCACGCGCTTCCAGGCTGTAAAAGGTTCGCTTTCAGTAATTGGCTCAGCGGTTAGCAGCCATGGCTCAAGCGACGGTGGGGTAAGGGAGTGGGTAAGATCCCGTACCATTTTCCAAGGCTTTTCAGGATGTTGAGTGGCGGCAGGTAAACTTTTATCTCCACCCATTTCTTTAACTAGAAACTGATGAGTGGAAAACTCAAAGGTTTCACCTGCAACCCATACACACATTTTTTTCTGTGAGGTATGTGCTGAGAATTGATTTGTTCTCAGCCAGTTTTCGAAACCTCTTAAAGTGAGGAAATAACACCAACCATCATCCGCTGGCTTCTCCAAGATTAGTGTTAGTCTGTCATTTTCTACATCCTCCAAATCTAAATCCTTGATCTCGATGCTGTCGGAAACCTCTCCAAAAAGCTCTATCGTTCCGATGCCATCAGAACAAACACGCTGGGCAAGATCTTTCAACTCTCGAACAAACTCAGAAGATGTAACGCTTACTTCATCAATTCGAACAATATGCGCAGTCTCAATCTGCGCAGAACCGCCCGACGCCGCAAGTCGCTCAAAGAAGCTGCGAAGTTCCAGCGCTAGCTGTTTCATGATTCACGCAAGCGACTTGTACGAATAGTAATGACAGTTTCATCCTTTCCGTTTTCGATAGTTAAGCTTCCCTTTGCCCGTGCAGGCATATTGATGGTGATGCCTTCGCTTGTTACGTATTTCTTTGCCTCATTGGTAGGTAACTCTTCCTCATCATAGGAGAACACCTCACCAGTCAAATTTAGGCTTTCCAATTCTTTGTCGAAGGTCGCCCGAATTTCATCTTGGCCATTGATGCCAAAAAAATCTGTGAAGAATTCGTCGACTTCAAAGTCTTTACGCTTTTTCGCAATCTCAACGACTTTCTCAGCGACTTTTGATGTGATAGCAGGCGGTAGATCACCCAGGTGTGTCCTTACAGTTTTTTTGATTGCCTTCACCAAATCTACCGTCATTTCCTTTGAGTTCCGGAGACGCTCTACACCCAGGAATTCCTTGAAGAAGTCACTGATTCCTGAGCGGCTCATTTTATCAATGATCACCACTTCTGAGTCTTTGGAATCCAAATCAATAAGGGCTGATTTCTGCAACGCTTTTGGTGATTCAGTAAAGTTGTTAGTAACTGCCTGAAGAATTGCCTGGGCGCCCTTGGTTTCAAATGTGACAACTTTTTCAGAGTCATACTTGATTAAAGAATAAAACTTTTTAGCGCCTGTAACCAAGCCAATTACAATCAACACGCCTGACTTCATGCGTTTATCGCCAAGGCGATGAAATTGTCGCGCCAAGCTCTTGGAGATATCGACAAAATTCGACTCACCCTTCTCCCAGCTATTCAATTTGGCCTTTACTTGAGATATTTCAGCGAAAGAAAATTTATTGCCCTTGAGGGTTTCTTTGATGCGGTCAATGAAGAACGGCTCGAAGGTGCTCAAGGGAGTATCGTCAAAAAGTATCGGATCATCAGCTCGATGATGCACCACGTGAAAAATGAAGTTCTCGATTTTCAGGGCTTCTATTTCTTTATCGGTAAGAGTGGCCAAGTTAAATCCTCTTCCTTGCTGGTGGCGACATGACATTAAGCATTGATCTAAGCACCTTTCCAGCGTTATGCCAGCGCCCTCCGCTGGGCATAACATGATCACTGTATGAATATACACCCATAAGGAGCGATTGGCTTCCGTATGCCCCATCCAGGATCACCTGTCCGATGGAAGGATCTCTGGTCAGCGTGTTCAAGCGGGCATGAAATCGGAGCGCCTGGCTTACTTTTTTAGCTTCTTTTTTTGCTTTTTTAAAAAAGCACAAATTGATTTTATTTTTATACCATGGGATGCTTTACTACATCTGACAGGAGATCCATCCCATGAACGACATTATTTCGCTCATCGAAAACGCCGCGAAGACGAAGAACGACCTAGCGTCCGCATCTATCCGCATGCCCAAGGAGCTTTACTCCTTCATCGAAGGTTTAGCTGATCAGCTTGATCTGAGTCGCCAGGAGACAATGCTTAAACTGCTTGAGAAGGGGGTTGAAGCCGCTAAGGTTGCTCTTAAGCTTGATGACGAAGAGCAAGCGGCGGTAGACATCGAGTCACTCGAACCATCGAGCTTCCACCTTCTAAATACGAATAAGCGTCACTCATTGGAAGACCATGACCGCATGCTCAGCGAGGGTAGCGCAGCAGCCTTTTATGGCCCCTGGAAGTACAACATTGATCGTATACAGAAAGGCGATGTGGTCTTCTTGTACGAGAACGGCAAAGGAATCGTCGCATTCGGCCAAGGCACTGGTGAAACTGAAAAGCGTGAGCATCACGGCTATCTCGGAGAGTGCCACTTTCAACGACTGATGGATTTCACCATCCTGGACAAGCCAATTTCAGCCGCTGAGATCAAGAAAACGGTGCAAAAAAACGTCGTATTCTTGCGCACCATGTCACCCATGCCCGATGGCAAGTTGCTGCTGGATCTCATCCAGAAGCGTTCTGCGTGAAGTCTCCTCGGGCCTAATATAAAACACGGTACTCTGCCCCCGATTGAGGCGGCGTCAAAATACAAAGCCTCTAGCGCAGTAATACGCAGGTGAGGCTTGCTTCTACAATCATCGAGATAACGCCGCACGTTGTGACCAAAGGTGCGAGCGGAGCGCTCCGGCCAGACGGGCCAAAGGCTTGAGGATGTAAGCCCGGAGGGCCAAAACCTGACGCAGTCAGGGTTTGGTTCACGCCAGCCGTATCCCAAGGGGGCAAGCTCAAGGCAGAGGCAACGTGAATCCCCCTCGAACTACGAGGTAGGAAAGTCGCCGAAGGTCTCGCGAAATAGTCCCTCCATCATGATCGAGGCAGGGCCTTGAAGAAAGTGCTCCTGACTGCTGATATCAAACCGCACAGGATTGATGTGAACGACAGTCGCCCCGTGCCCCAAAGCACGTAGCGGTAGCTCGGCAGCCGGATACACAATCCCGGATGTCCCAATCGAAAGGAAAAAATCGCAGTCCTCTGCTGCTGCGAGACCTGCACTCCATGCGTCCTCCGGAAGCATCTCACAAAACCAAACGACGCCAGGCCGAACATACCTGCTGCAAGCGCTGCATCGCGGCGGCTCAATCCGACTTCCATCCTCAGGCAGCGCGTCAGTCGTGAGGGGCAACGTATACGCAATCCCGCAATCAATGCATCGAGGAGAGTGCAGGCTGCCATGTAGATGAATCACATCTTGGCTGCCGGCGCGTTCATGAAGGTCATCAACATTTTGAGTCACCACTGTCAGCTTAGGCACATGGTTGGCAAGTGCAGCGATGGCTCGATGCGACCCATTTGGCTGCGCCTGGATAACTTTCTGCCTACGCCACTCGTACCATCCCCAACAGAGCGCTGGGTCGGCTTTCTTCCGTCAGTTCAACGTCACCCAAAGACCCCAAGTGAATTCGTCGACAAGGTAGCTCGACAAGGAGACCTTGCTCAACAAGCAACCGAGGAAGCTCCCAAAGCAATTCGGTGATTTCCCAAGTTTCCGTAACAGCAGATACGGTCTCGGCAACGAATGCGCCAAGGTCGAATCTTGGGTCGCTACAAACGGCCCTTCCCGGCTGTAGGCGTCAAAGATACCGGAAGCAATGGAGACGACCTCGCCTTTCCTCAGGAGCATGAAGCCACCTTGATCCCAAACTCACAACAGTAGGCCGAGACATTCCCTCCTGAAATATCACTGCAAGATCCGAGGGGTCGGATGGTACTGCCCATTAGTGGTACGCAAAAAATCACGCAAGCTGGCGCGGCCATTTTGGCGCTGAAAAGTTGCTAATACATAACGGCTATTCTCCGTCGTCATAACCCAGAATCTGCCTTCGCGCTCAACTTTCAATACGTCAGAAGTGCGGATCAAATGGCCGTCTCCGAACCGCCCATACTGGTCTTTACGCTTGTGGCCAAAAACAACACCGATACCTGCTCGTGATCTGATGGAAACGCCGCAAAGGTACGCAGTGACCGGTATGTCGAAGCCATGCTCGTGAGCTTTTAAGATTCGCAAAAGGTCGAAATCGGTGTGGCACTTGCCATGAAAATTTACATCTAATGTGTCCAGCATCGTTGGGCTCCAGTTGCTGTCTGTATGGAGTTATCAAGAATTGCACACGCAACCAGGCGCGCTGGTACCGTGGGGGATTACTGGTAATTTTCAGGCTGATCGAATCATGCTTGAGAGAAAGACGGGCCTCAGGTTGGCTAGCGCTTCAATCTTGAAGTCTCGTTGGTGTGACGTGTGATACACCGCCCCCTTAGCCACTTCCAACAAGCAAACCTCACAACCAGACCTGTCCTCACCTACGGTTATTCTGGTTAACCGCTCCATCTGCCAGCCTCCGGACTTATTCATCCAAGATGGCGTCACAGCCATAATCTCGGTGATAGCTAAATCCGCACCTTGGCTTACCAACATTTTTTGAAGCTGGTAGGTGTCGTCAATCATCACTGCGCATTCGCTGGGCCGACCCTCGTTTTCGACGCTAAGGGTTAAGTGATACCAAGGCGTTCGGAGCAGCCTTGAGACTCCGCGCCAATGGGACACGCCCTCCCCGAACATTCCTGGGACGCCTATCAGGTCGTTGTCTAAGGTTCTGAACATGTGTCGCCTCAAACTGCTGGAGCAAGTCAGTTGCCCAGCAGAACCGTGGGAAATCAGAAAAGGGAAAATATCGCTTCGATAGAAGCAGACTTACGATGGCCTGGGCCGAGCAAGACGTAGACAGTGTTGCGTGTTTCGAATAGGTAGCATTCCTTGAAAGCGGTGCCCATGCTTGAGCGCACCCAATGGCCCGGCTCAAAGCGTCTCTGCTCGTCATCCACGACCTTGTGGGCAAACATAAACATTGGCTGGCAGCCTGCAGCGGTAACTTTCGCTCGCTCGGCGTCGGTGACGATGGCGTCTAGGATGATCCACTCTTCTACGGCGCAGAGGGGCATCCATTTGTAGCGCTTTCTGGCCGCATGCATCGCTTCCTCAAGACCGTGCTCAGAACCCATCAGGCTGACACCAAGATCGCCCAACAGACCGTCTTCGATGATCCTATCCACGGCCCAATCCCTCTCTGTCAATATTCGATAATTAGCAGCTGAGGCATAATACCGCCACGAATACAAATATATCTGTTTGTGCGGCGGCAGGCAAATGCGACATACCGTCTCTTTTTATTGGGATAGTGAAATGTCGCTGCGGAAATCTTATGCAGCAGTGGTTCAACTGCTTCGCACTCGGAAAGGCTTGTCTCAAGCAAAACTCGCGGGCTCGTTCACACAGGCCCACGTGAGCGAGCTAGAGCTCGGTAGAAGCTCAGCGACCATCGAAATGAGTGCCCGACTTGCCTCAGCGCTGAAAGTAGAGCCAATAACTTTGCTGGCACTAGCTGCTGCCTCCCATGAGAAGTGCACAGTGCGGGAAGCTCTCCTGGCTGCGCTGGCCGAAGCAGAAGGCTTAGGGCTAGCGGATGCCCTACTCCCATCAGAGCCACAAGCCTTGGCCGCGCCTAGCGTCGTGGAGGCTAGAAAGAAATGGTTGGCGGTGCAGGAGCTGAAGAAGCGTGGGCTCAGCCAGTCCCAAGCGGCGAAAGAGCTCGGACTGCCAGAGAGCACCTTAAGGCGGCTGTGGCATCAAAACATTATCAACTGACGGAAGAAGACTGCGCTCTATCAATCGCCAGCATCGCTAAGAAGCCTATTCCTAAACGACGGAAGGGAAACTTCCTCCGACGGCAACCTTGTGGTGCCTCGGCTCAAACACCCTCAAGACCGTCTTCTAGTTGATCGAGCTTTCTGATGGGAACGGTAGCGACTGAAGAAGGACGCATCGTGTGCGCAGTCGCGTAGCTTGTTGCCAGATGAGTAGCAAAAGACTTGGGAAGGGAAGGAAATGCGGATGATGTGTCCCCTGCTGGAATCGAACCAGCATCTAGCCCTTAGGAGGGGCTCGTTCTATCCGTTGAACTAAGAGGACATTGAGCGTCGGCATCTTACGCAAAAACAGCGGGTTATGAAAGTTCGATCCTGAGATCCGACCACGATTCAGGTGCATTGAATATGCAGTAAAAAGGACGCTGACTGGCGCGCAGCCCTTACTAGGCGAACCTTTTCAATATGCAGTTAAACCAATGTCGGATAAGAACGGCCAACCTTCCCCTTAGGAGGGGGATGCTCTATCCAATTGAGCTACTGGGACTAATGACAGCCATCAAGCCATGGCGGCGATGGACGGCGTGCATGTTAACGGCGGAGGTGAGTTTTGTCATGTCGTCCTTAGGCTTTTTGCCCGTAAGCCGATCCTGACTACAGCGAATTCGGTTTCGCCCCGTATACATAGGCACTTGGTCTAAGTCGTGCAAAATGCACTCCCCCAAACTGGTCGCGTTGCAAATTGCAACCTGAGAAGCAGCATAAACGCCTACAAGCCATTGATTTTATTGAGTTAATGGTTTGGCACGACACCTGCAATACTGTTCTTATACCCCACCACTCAGCCAGGCGGTAAACGGAGAACATGCCCATGAACAGCGCCCTTCTGTTAGCTCTCAATTCTGTCGCCCTGGCTGCACTGGTGATGTTTCACTTTCAATCGTCAAATGCGCAGGACCCAGCGCAGATCAGCCAACACGCTGTTCCACACCACTTGCAGCAACGCCCGCAACTGGCAGTGATGACGCCAACCGCGCAATCTCCCGTACGCCTGACCCAGGGCACCCAGGCCGCACCTACATCCGAACACTGGGTTTTCTGAGAATTTAATAATGAGCAAATCTGCCTGGCTTTTTTTGTGCTTGACCACCGCCACCGGCCTGTATGGCTTAGAGACGTATACAAAAGATGAGCAAAGCACCGCTTTAATTATCAGCGGCATATCCGCCTGCTTTTTCTTACTAACCCTTTTCGTAGGCCGTCGGATCAAATTCGATCCGATCCTGCGCTGACAGCTCCTCCTCTTCCTTTCATTCACCCATACCTTACGTCGCCTCACCCTACTCATTTGGCCGTTTGCCACTAGTCTAAAGGATAAGGGCAAAAGGCCACTTTGCTATAGGATGTGCGGCCTCAAACCCTGCTGCGACTGGGTTTTCGGGATAGTTCCATCTGGGTAGCCCCTCAAGTGAATGTTTTCCAACCAGTCCGCAAAAATGCAAATCAGTGCTGGCATAAAGCCTCCAGGCAGTTCAATATTTGTCACAGAATTGACGCCAAGGAACTGGCAAATGTGAGGCATGATGCGGCCTCTTTGCAATTCGGGTTGAACTTTGGTCGTGAGTCTTGTCTTAACACTCATCTTGCGGCCAATTCCAGAAACCGCTCCCCTGAACTAACCGGTTAAATATATGCGCCCATTGAAACAGGCAATTTATTCCAGCCGTACGGCTGACAAGTTCGTCGTACGTCTGCCAGACGGAATGCGGGAACGCATTGCCGAGGTGGCTCGCAATCATCACCGCAGCATGAACTCCGAAATCATCGCGCGCCTGGAACAGAGCCTTATTCAGGAAGGTGCGTTGGGTGAAGAGTTGAGCATGCGCCTGGACAGTCCTGAGCTGTCGCTGCACGAACGCGAACTGCTGCAGCGTTTTCGTCAGCTCTCCCATCGCCAGCAAAATGCTCTCGTCTCGCTGATCGCGCACGACGTTGAGGCGGCCGCAGAAGCCGAATGAATTGCAACTGAAAGCAGAAGCCAGCCTAGTGCTGGCTTTTTTTTGCGTGGGATTTGTGAAGACAACCGCAAGAGCAAGTCTGCTCGCTCTTGCGGCGTAGCGGCCGGGCAGCCGCGCATCGAGTTGGCTTAGAGGAGAAAGATCGTCGCCAGGCCCAGGAATATAAAGAAGCCGCCGCTGTCGGTCATGGCCGTGATCATCACGCTGGCACCCATGGCAGGGTCGCGTCCCAGGCGTGCCAAGGTCATGGGTATCAACACCCCCATCAGCGCCGCCAACAGAAGGTTAAGGGTCATGGCGGCAGTCATCACTACGCCAAGCGACCAGCTGCCATACAGCAAGTAAGCCACGACGCCGATCACGCCGCCCCATACCAATCCGTTGATCAAGCCCACCGCCAATTCTTTGCGCAGCAATCGCGAGGAGTTGGCAGTACTCACCTGATCCAGTGCCATCGCACGCACAATCATGGTAATCGTCTGGTTGCCTGAGTTGCCGCCGATGCCTGCCACAATCGGCATCAGCGCCGCCAACGCCACCAGCTTCTCGATGGAGCCTTCGAACAATCCGATCACGCGGGATGCGATAAACGCAGTAATCAGATTGATTGCAAGCCACGCCCAGCGGTTATGCAGCGAACGCCAAACCGAGGCAAAAATATCTTCCTCTTCACGCAGACCCGCCATGTTGAGGACTTCGGTCTCACTCTCTTCACGGATCAGGTCGACGATTTCATCGATAGTCAGACGACCAATCAGCTTGCCGTTCTTATCGACCACGGGAGCCGAAATCAAGTCGTAACGCTCAAAGGCCTGAGCCGCCTCGTAAGCATCTTCGTCAGGATGAAAGCTCACCGTGTCGCTAGCCATCAAATCGGCCACTTTTTTCTCAGGGTCGTTGACCAGCAGCCGTTTGATCGGCAGCACACCCTTGAGAATACCTTCGTAATCCACCACGAACAGCTTATCGGTGTGGCTTGGCAATTCTTTCAATCGACGCAGATAGCGTAGTACCACTTCCAGGCTGACGTCTTCACGGATGGTGACCATCTCGAAGTCCATCAGGGCGCCGACCTGATCCTCATCGTAGGACAACGCTGAGCGCACGCGCTCGCGCTGCTGACCGTCAAGGGCCTCCATCAGCTCGTGGACAACGTCACGCGGCAATTCCGGCGCCAGGTCGGCCAGTTCGTCGGCGTCCATCTCCTTGGCCGCCGCCAACAGTTCGTGATCGTCCATGTCGGCGATCAGGGTTTCACGCACCGAGTCCGACACTTCGAGCAGGATGTCGCCATCACGGTCGGCCTTGACCAACTGCCACAGGGTCAGTCGATCATCGAGCGGGAGGGCTTCAAGTATGTAGGCGACGTCGGCAGAGTGCAGATCATCGAGCTTGCGTTGCAGCTCGACGAGGTTTTGCCGGTGCACCAGGTTTTCGACGCGGTCGTGGTGAGGACCTTCCTGGCGGTGCGTTAGGTCTTCGACCACACGCTGGCGCTGCAGCAGCTCGATAACTTGAGCAAGGCGATCCTGCAGGCTTTCTTGAGTTTTCTTTACTTCAACTTCGGTCATAGGCGAACTCCACTCCCAGCAGCGGGGCACGCCGGAAGGATCAATCAGTCAATTCATGATTGGTGAAACGGGGCACTGAGTAACTACTGGGTAAGTCCATGGAGGTATTCCACAAGCCCCGGCGGGGCTGACGGGCGCAATGATACACCTTGCGTCCGCTTTTAACGTTAAAAAACTGGAAAGAACAAGCGCTTGCGAGCCAAAGTTGAGTATTGGCCGCATCTATGAACTGCGACGACGCAGACGGAAAGGAAAACACATGGGCCGAGAGAAAAAAGATAAAACCCCAGACGGCAAAAAGCCCGCGCTAGGCGGGCTTTTTGTTTGTATGGTGCACTCGACAGGATTCGAACCTGTGACCGCTCGGTTCGTAGCCGAGTACTCTATCCAGCTGAGCTACGAGTGCAGATTGTGTTTTTAGACCAGATCACAACTGGTTGAAGCCAAGCTACCTGCATCGCTGCAGCTAACTCTTAAATGGTGCACTCGACAGGATTCGAACCTGTGACCGCTCGGTTCGTAGCCGAGTACTCTATCCAGCTGAGCTACGAGTGCATTTGTTGCCGCGCATTATAGGCCGTTCAATCTCTATGTAAAGCGATTTTTTCGAGTAATTTCAACAACTTACCGATAAATCCAGATTGCAACGTACTAAGCAAATAATGGCGGAGAACGGGGGATTCGAACCCCCGACACCCTTTTGAGGTGTACTCCCTTAGCAGGGGAGCGCCTTCGGCCACTCGGCCAGCTCTCCGCAACACGGGGCGTATATTAACCACGTTCATCCCCGTTTGCAAACATAAAAAACGATAAAAATTAAAGGCTTGGTTCTTCGTCCTTCTCTTTCTTGATCCGCAGGTAGATTTCCTCGCGGTGGACCGCTACCTCTTTCGGAGCGTTAACCCCGATACGCACTTGATTGCCTTTAACGCCGAGCACGGTCACGGTGATTTCTCCATCACCGATAATCAGGCTTTCTGCGCAACGACGAGTCAGAATCAGCATGCCTTTCTCCTCACGCATTTCAGTTCAGGAACAACAGTCTGCAAAAAAAAGGCCTTCGACCTACAACCCGAAAGCCATAGCCCTACCCGCCTAAGTATTGTCGAGCGCGCGCAAAAGAACAGGTCCTACACACGCAGCCCACAAAAAAATGAAAGGCGCGGTAAACCGCGCCTTTCTGGCATTACGTCACTCGCCCTGTCGGGCCGGAGCGTCCAGCTCAAAAGCGGTATGCAGCGCGCGTACAGCCAGTTCCAGGTACTTCTCTTCGATCACCACCGAGACTTTGATTTCCGAGGTGGAGATCATCTGGATGTTGATGCTTTCCTTGGCCAGGGCTTCGAACATGCGGCTGGCAACGCCGGCGTGGGAACGCATGCCCACGCCTACGATGGAGACCTTGGCAATCTTGGTGTCACCCACCACTTCACGGGCGCCGATTTCTTTTGCAGTGTTCTGCAGAATACGCTCAGCCGCATCGTATTCGTTGCGGTGCACGGTGAAGGTGAAATCGGTGGTGTTATCGTGCGAAACGTTCTGCACGATCATGTCGACTTCAATGTTTGCGCCACTGATAGGGCCCAGGATCTTGAATGCCACGCCCGGGGTGTCTGGCACGCCACGGATCGTCAGCTTGGCTTCATCGCGGTTGAAAGCGATGCCGGAAATGATCGGCTGTTCCATGGATTCCTCTTCATCAATAGTAATGAGGGTGCCCGGACCCTCTTTGAAGCTGTGCAATACGCGCAGCGGAACGTTGTACTTGCCGGCGAATTCCACCGCGCGGATTTGCAGCACCTTGGAACCGAGACTGGCCATCTCCAGCATCTCTTCAAAGGTGATCTTGTCCAGGCGCTGCGCCACGGACACCACACGCGGGTCCGTGGTGTAGACGCCATCCACATCGGTGTAGATCTGGCATTCATCAGCCTTGAGAGCTGCCGCCAGCGCCACGCCGGTGGTGTCCGAACCGCCACGGCCAAGGGTGGTGATGTTGCCCTGCTCGTCCACACCCTGGAAGCCCGCTACAACTACCACACGCCCGGCTTTCAGATCAGCGCGAATTTTCTGATCGTCGATCTGCAGAATACGCGCCTTGGTATGAGCGCTGTCGGTGAGGATGCGCACTTGGCTGCCTGTGTAGGACACAGCCGGCACGCCGCGTTTGTTCAGGGCCATGGCCAGCAGGGCAATGGTCACCTGTTCGCCGGTGGACACGATCACATCCAGCTCGCGCGGCAACGGTTGCTGGTCGCCACTGATTGCCTTGGCCAGATCGATCAGGCGATTGGTCTCGCCGCTCATGGCCGACAGCACCACCACCAGGTCGTCGCCAGCGTCGCGGAATTTCTTAACTTTGTCGGCCACCTGCTCGATTCTTTCGACAGAGCCGACCGAGGTGCCTCCAAATTTCTGTACGATCAAAGCCATTTCCAGCCGCCTCAGCCCGTAAAGGGGCGCCTAAATATCCAATCAACCAGCACTGATCAGGCCCGCGACTAGACCGCGGGCCGATTCACAGTGCCTTAAATGCCAGCCTCGACAAACGGCACGGTCAGAGCCAGGGCCGCATCCAGGGCACCGGCGTCTACACCACCGCCTTGCGCCATGTCCGGACGACCACCACCCTTCCCGCCCACTGCCGCAGCGGCTTGCTTCATCAAATCACCGGCTTTGAGTTGGCCAGTCAGGTCTTTGGTTACACCGGCAACCAGTACGACCTTTTCCTCATGGACACCGCCGAGCAGGATCACTGCGCGGCCGAGCTTGTTTTTCAACTGATCGACCAGGGCCAACAACGCCTTGCCGTCCTGACCGTCCAGGCGTGCGGCCAGGACTTTCACGTCCTTGACGTCAACGGCCGAAGCCGACAGATCGTCGCCCGCTGCGCTGGCAGCCTTGGCTTGCAACTGTTCCAGCTGTTTCTCCAGGGCACGGTTGCGCTCCAGGACAGCGGACAGCTTGTCGATCAGGTTGTCGCGGCTGCCCTTGACCAGGCTGGCCGCTTCCTTGAGTTGTTCTTCCGCCGCGTTCAGGTATGCCAGGGCCGCAGCGCCGGTCACCGCTTCGATACGACGTACACCGGACGCCACGCCGCCTTCGCTGATGATCTTGAGCAAGGCAATGTCGCCAGTACGGTTGGCGTGGATACCGCCACACAGTTCCACCGAGAAATCGCCGCCCATGCTCAGCACGCGCACGCTGTCGCCGTACTTCTCGCCGAACAATGCCATGGCGCCCTTGGCCTTGGCCGTCTCGATATCGGTCTCGACGGTTTCAACCGGGGTGTTCTTGCGGATTTCGGCGTTGACGATGTCTTCCAGTGCCTTGATCTGCTCTGGCTTGATCGCTTCGAAGTGGCTGAAGTCGAAACGCAGGCGCTGACTGTCGACCAACGAACCTTTCTGCTGAACGTGTTCACCCAGCACCTGGCGCAGGGCGGCATGCAGCAAGTGGGTGGCCGAGTGGTTCAGCGACGTGGCGTGGCGCACGTCGGCGTCTACCTGGGTGTCCACCGGGGAGCCTACGGTCAGACTGCCTGAGGCCAGCACACCGTGGTGCAGGAAGGCGCCGCCGGTCTTGGTGGTATCACGTACGTCGAAACGACCGGAGCTGGATTTGACGAAACCACAGTCGCCGATCTGACCGCCGGATTCGGCATAGAACGGGGTCTGATCCAGCACCACGACACCCTCGTCGCCTTCGTTCAACACGTCGACCGACTGGCCTTCCTTGTACAGCGCGACCACTTTGGCCGAGCCGCTGGTGGCCTTGTAGCCGGTGAACTCGGTGGCCACATCCACCTTGACCAGGCTGTTGTAGTCCATGCCGAAGGAACTGGCCGAGCGTGCGCGTACGCGCTGGGCTTCCATCTCGCGTTCGAAACCTTCCTCGTCGAGGGTCAGGTTGCGCTCGCGGGCGATGTCGCCGGTCAGGTCCATCGGGAAGCCGTAGGTGTCGTAGAGCTTGAACACCACGTCGCCCGGCACCACGTTGCCCGACAGGTTGGCCAGGTCTTGTTCGAGGATCTTCAGGCCCTGTTCCAGGGTTTTGGCGAACTGCTCTTCTTCGGCCTTGAGCACGCGCTCGATGTGCGCCTGGTTCTGCTTGAGTTCCGGGAAGGCATCGCCCATCTCGGCGACCAGGGCCGCGACGATCTGGTAGAAGAAGCTGCCATTGGCGCCCAGCTTGTTACCGTGACGGCAAGCGCGACGAATGATGCGACGCAGCACATAGCCACGGCCTTCGTTGGACGGCAGTACGCCGTCGGCGATCAGGAAGCCGCAGGAACGGATGTGGTCGGCCACCACTTTGAGCGAGGCTTGGTCATCATTACTGCAACCGATGGCCTTGGCGGCCGCAGCCAGCAGGCTCTGGAACAGATCGATTTCGTAGTTGGAATGAACGTGCTGCATCACCGCACTGATCCGCTCCAGGCCCATGCCGGTGTCCACCGACGGTGCCGGCAGCGGATGCAACACACCATCGGCGGTGCGGTTGAACTGCATGAAAACGTTGTTCCAGATCTCGATGTAACGGTCGCCGTCTTCTTCCGGCGAGCCCGGCGGGCCACCCCAGATATCGGCGCCGTGGTCGTAGAAGATCTCGGTGCAAGGGCCGCATGGGCCGGTATCGCCCATGGTCCAGAAGTTGTCGGACGCGTAAGGTGCGCCTTTGTTGTCGCCGATACGCACCATGCGCTCGGCCGGCACGCCCACTTGTTTGGTCCAGATGTCGTACGCCTCGTCATCGCTGGCGTAGACGGTGACCCAGAGTTTTTCCTTCGGCAGTTTCAGCACGCCGGTCAGGAAGGTCCAGGCGAAGTTGATCGCGTCTTGCTTGAAATAATCGCCAAAGCTGAAGTTGCCGAGCATTTCGAAAAAGGTGTGGTGACGGGCGGTATAGCCGACGTTTTCCAGGTCGTTGTGCTTACCACCGGCGCGCACGCACTTCTGGCTGCTGACCGCGCGGGTGTAGGCGCGCTTTTCCTGGCCCAGGAAGCAGTCCTTGAACTGGTTCATCCCCGCGTTAGTGAACAGCAGGGTAGGGTCATTGCCTGGGATCAAGGAGCTGGAGGAGACACGGGTGTGACCTTGCTCTTCGAAGAAGCGAAGGAAGGCTTCACGGATTTCTGCGCTTTTCATTAGGTTCTTCCACGGAGGCTGCGGCCAAAGGCCAGTGCGCAACATCATCAGACGGAGCGACGGCAAAGGGCCGCATTATATCGGCCCTTTGCCGGTGGTACAGCGTGTTTATGCGATAGAGAGGTTCAATTAGACGGTCTGCACGTTCATTTACGCGAATATTCGACGAATGTTTCCAGCACCTGTGCCATCTGCGCCCGATTAACATCCAAATGGGTGACCATGCGCAGACGAGGCGCCGCGCTCAACTTGATCCCGCGCTCGGCGGCAAACGCCTTCAATGCCTGGGCCTGATCGCCCACCTGCACATAGACCATGTTGGTCTGCACCGGCTCTACGCTGTAACCGGCCTTGCGCAGCTCATCCCCCAGCCACTGGGCATTGGCGTGGTCTTCGGCCAGGCGCTGCACTTGATGATCCAGGGCATACAGACCCGCCGCCGCCAATGAACCGGCCTGGCGCATGCCGCCGCCCACCATCTTGCGCAAACGGCGCGCCTTGGCGATCAGCGCGGTAGACCCGCACAACACCGAGCCTACCGGAGCGCCGAGGCCCTTGGACAGGCACACCGACACCGAATCGAAATGCTGGGCGATCTCCCGCGCATCCACCCCCAGCTTGACCGCGGCGTTGTAGAGACGCGCGCCATCCAGATGCAGGGCCAGGTCATGCTCACGGGTAAACGCTCGCGCCTTGGCCAAGTACTCCATGGGCAGCACTTTGCCCTGCATGGTGTTTTCCAGAGCCAGCAAGCGGGTGCGGGCGAAGTGGAAGTCGTCGGGTTTGATGGCCGCCAGCACTTGATCCAGATCCAGAGAACCGTCCGCCTGCACCTCCAGCGGCTGTGGCTGGATCGAGCCCAGCACCGCCGCACCGCCGCCTTCGTATTTGTAGGTGTGGGCCTGCTGCCCGACGATGTATTCCTCGCCGCGTTCGCAGTGGGCCATCAGCGCCAGCAGGTTACTCATGGTGCCGGTGGGCACGAACAACGCAGCGGCAAACCCCAGGCGATGGGCCAGCTCGGCTTCCAGGCGATTGACGCTAGGGTCTTCACCGTAGACGTCATCGCCGCTGGCGGCGCTGGCCATGGCATCGCGCATGCCGGCGGTGGGTTGGGTCACGGTGTCGCTGCGAAGGTCTATCACGGTCATCTAACTGGCCTCGGGCAGATGGGGCGTTTTGTCGTATTGACGATTACTGCGGGCAAAGCCGCGCAATATCAAGCCCCGTGTGCATTCAATCGAATACCAACCAAACAAACCGATATAGCTAATCGATACGACGTCCGTGCAGTTTCTGAAAAACCGTGTTAAAAACTCTGCGCCGCCAGGGTTCTGGCGGCAACGTTCTCAGGGCGGGGTGTAATTCCCCACCGGCGGTAATTACACGCAATGTGTATAGCCCGCGAGCGCTTGGCGCCTTGGACTGCTTACGCAGGCCGGCGGCAAGGTCAGCAGACCCGGTGTGATCCCGGGGCCGACGGTCATAGTCCGGATGAAGAGAGAACGGGATTGGCACCCAAGGGCCGCACGTTGACCGCATGCCCGCATGCCCACGCGTTGCATACCCTTGAAATCCCATTCGATTCATAACGCCCTGTTTTTTTCTTAAACAGGAGTCAGAACATGCAACCCACCGCTATCGACAGCAAAAGCAAAAACCATCACGGCGAGCGCGTCGCGTTTATCCAGGCCTGCTGGCACAAGGATATTGTCGACCAGAGCCGTAAGGGCTTTCTCGCCGAAATGATCGCCCAGGGCTACCAGGAATCGGACATCGACTTTTTCGAAGTCGGCGGTGCCTTTGAAATGCCCCTGCACGCCAAACTGCTGGCCAAGACCGGTCGCTACGCGGGCATCGTTGCCGCCGCGTTGGTGGTGGACGGCGGCATCTACCGCCACGAATTCGTTGCCCAATCGGTGGTCAGCGGCCTGATGCAGGTGCAGCTGGAAACCGAAGTGCCGGTGTTCTCGGTGTCCCTGACCCCGCATCACTTCCACGCCGGCAGTGAACACACCACATTCTTCTATGAGCACTTCGTGCACAAGGGTCAGGAAGCCGCGCGTACGTGCGCCGACACCCTGCACAAAGTGCGGGCGATCCGCCGCAGCGAGCCACGGGCGGTAGCAGTCTAAGCAATACTGCAAAACAAAATGTGGGAGGGGGCTTGCCCCCGATGGCGGTGTCTCAGCTCCAGATGAGCTGACTGACACACTGCTATCGGGAGCAAGCCCCCTCTCACATTCGGTCCAGGTCTATGCCAGGCCCACGTCCGTGGTCGGCACAATCAATATCCCTGCACGCAAACCGTTTTTCACCTTCGGGTTGGGGAAGATGATGCGCGCGCCCTCCTCCTCAATCACCCAACGGGTCTTGGCCACGTCTTCGGCCAGCAGATAACCCTTTTCCAACTCAGAAAAGTTTTCCACGTCCGCGGGCAAGTGCAGCAGGAACGCATCGCTGTGCTTGATGACTTCCCGCGAAACAGCGAACAGTTTCAACCCATCCAGGCTGTCCGCCTCAGGCTCGCTGCCTTCGATGATCTGAGTCAGGCGCGCCTCCAGGCGTGAGACGTCCACCCCCTGGTTCTGTCCGAACGGCCGCGCCTTGCCTAATTCCAGGGTGAAAGCCTCGGCGTCCAGTTGCTCGTAGGTGAAGGCCGTGAAGGTGATGGACGTTTTGTTCTGCAGCAGCACCGCTTCCATCCCGGCCGCACGCAGCCGCTCCAGCTCGCGTCGCGAATGCTGGCGCCCGTCTTTCCACGGGTACAGCGCGAACTGCTCGATCTTCGAGCCACGGATGGCGGTGTGCAGGTCGTAATGCAGGCGCGAGCGCTCGGGCTTGCTGAAAAAACTACGGGCCAGTTGTTCCAGCTCCGCGGCGCGCATGGCTTCGGGGCCGATGTTGCTTTCATGACGGCCATTGAACAGCCGGTTGATGTCCAGTTCGAGGTAACGCTCGCCGCGGCGCATGGCCTCGGGGTTGCCGAAGAGGAACAGAATACGGGTGCGGGGTTTGATCTCCCCACGGGCGATGCCATGCAACAGGCGGTCGAGCAATTCGATCGGCGCGGTTTCGTTGCCATGGATGCCGGACGACAGCAGCAGGTCGCTGCCATTGTCCGAGGCTTGCGGCGGACGCACTTCCAGCGCGCCCTCGCTGAGCCAGCGCATCTGCACGCCGTCGACAGTCAGTTGAATTTTTTGCGCCGGTTCGCGACCGGCGAGGGTCAGTTCAAGCAGTTTGCCGAGGGCGAGCATACGCAAGCTTCCTTAGTGGTTGCAGCCAGGACCGTGGACGTGATCGTCATCATCACCTTCCATGTCGGCCGGTTCCATTTCCAGCTGCAGGCTCATCAGGTTGGTGGCCAATGGGCGCATCAGCAGGTTGGCGTACTCGGCGTCGCCTTCTTCGACGTCCACACCGATCAGCAGTTGGCCGCGACCGTCGTGCTGGATCCAGATCTCCTTGCCCTGCCACACCACAGCAACGCGGGTGCAGGAAGTTTCCAGCTGGGTGCCGTCGGTGTCTTCAAGGATCAGTTTCAGGGTATCGGTGCTCATAAAATGCTCTCAGCCGTGCGGCGTTAATTGATCTGGAAAGGATAAACCGCGCCCAGTTTAAGGATTTGCGTCAGTTCATCCAGTGCCGTCCGGCACTCAAGCAGCAATTGCGGATCAGCCAGGTCGGATTCGCGCAGGCTGTCGCGGTAGTGCTTGTGGACCCATTGGGTCAGCGTGTCGTACAACGGCGCGGTCATGATAACGCCTGGATTCACCGCCGCCAGTTCAGTTTCGTTCAACGCCACGCGCAGACGCAGGCACGCCGGGCCACCGCCATTCTGCATGCTTTGCTTGAGGTCGAAGACTTTCACTTCGCGGATCAACCCACCGGAGGCCGTCAGGCCCTGCAAGTAGTGCCAGACACGTTCGTTGGCGCGGCACTCTTCCGGCACTATCAGCAGCATCGAGCCGTCGGCGCGGGTCAGCAACTGGCTGTTGAACAGGTAGGAACGCACCGCGTCCTCGACGCTGACCAGGGCGCGCGGTACACACACCGACTGGAAATTGCCGCCCAACTTGCCCAGCTTGGCTTGCAGTTCGCCGAGCATCTGTTCGGTATTGAGGAACGCATCCTCGTGATAGAACAGCACCTCGCCGTTGCCCACCGCGATCACGTCGTTGTGGAACACACCCGCGTCGATCACCGCCGGGTTCTGCTGGCCGTAGACCACGCCGTCGTCCTTCAGGCCGTGCAGGCGGGCGACAGCCTGTGACGCTTCGAGGGTCTGGCGCGCCGGGTACTTCTGCGGTGCCGGGTAGCGGGTGTCGAATGCACTGCGGCCGAACACAAAAAACTCCACGCCCGCCTCGCCGTATTCGCGGCAAAAACGCGTGTGGTTGGCCGCGCCTTCGTCACCGAACTGCGCCACCGCCGGCAACGCGGCGTGGTGGGCGAAGTGCTGCGGATCGGCAAACATGGCGCCCAGCACGCGGCTGGTGGTCGGGTGCTCGATGCTGCGGTGGTATTTGCAGTTGAGGTTGGCGGCGGTGAAATGCACACGGCCATCCGCGGTGTCGGCGCTGGGGCTGACGGTGGCGGCGTTGGCCACCCACATACTCGACGCCGAGCAACTGGCGACCAGCAACGGCATGGCTTGCTGGGCCGCCTGCTGGATCACCTGGGCATCGCTGCCGCTGAAACCGAGGTTACGCAATGCGGCCACGTCGGGACGTTCCTGGGGAGCCAGCACGCCCTGCACGAAGCCCATATCCATCAGGGCCTTCATTTTTTGCAGGCCCTGCAACGCCGCTTCCTTCGGGTTCGAAGACTGCTGGCTGTTGCTCTGGGACGCGACGTTGCCGTAGGACAAACCGCCGTAGTTATGGGTCGGCCCCACTAGACCGTCAAAATTGACTTCATAGGATTTCATCGGCGAGGCTCCACGAACATCTGTTTTTATAGGCATCAAAAGTCTTCAACACACCGCAAATCCAGTGTGGCAGGAGGCTTGCCTGCGATAGCAGTTGGTCAGTTGATAAATCAGGTGCCTGACACACCGCCATCGGGAGCACGCCCCTCCCACATTTAGATCAGCGTAATGCCGGGGGTTAGCGTGGCCGGAACCACCAGGCTTGGGGTCTCAAGCGATGCCACCGGGTAGGCGCAATAATCCGCCGCGTAATACGCACTGGCGCGATGATTGCCCGAGGCCCCTACCCCACCAAAAGGCGCGGTGCTGGCGGCGCCGGTCAGCTGTTTGTTCCAGTTGACGATCCCGGCGCGGCTTTCCAGCCAGAACTGCTGGTAGCGCGCTTCGGAATCGGACAACAAGCCAGCGGCCAGGCCGAACTGAGTGTTGTTGGCCTCGACTATCGCCGCTTCGAAATCGCTGTAGCGGATCACTTGCAGCAGCGGGCCAAACAGTTCTTCGTCTTCGCGCTCGGCCACGCCGGTCACGTCGATGATGCCCGGAGTCAGCAAGGCGGCCTGGTCCTGGGGCTGGGTCATTTCCAGCAGCGCCACGGCACCGTTGGCCAGCATCAACTCCTGGGCGTCCATCAAGGCTTTGGCAGCGGCGAGGGAAATCACCGAGCCCATGAACGGCGCCGGTTGCTGATCGAACGCGCCGACTTCAATGGTCGAACTCACTGCCACCAACCGCGCCAGCAACGCATCGCCCCAGGCGCCTTGCGGCACCAACAGGCGACGGGCGCAGGTGCAGCGCTGGCCGGCCGAAATAAACGCCGATTGGATGATGGTGTACACCGCCGCGTCCACGTCGGCCACTTCATCCACCACCAGCGGGTTGTTGCCGCCCATCTCCAGGGCCAGGATTTTGTCCGGGCGCCCGGAGAACTGCTGGTGCAGATGGTTGCCGGTGCGGCTGGAGCCGGTGAAAAACAAGCCGTCGATGCCTGGATTGGCCGCCAAGGCGATTCCGGTTTCCCGCGCGCCTTGCAGCAGGTTCAACACGCCCGCCGGCAACCCGGCTTCGATCCAGCATTGCACGGTCAGCTCGGCGACTTTCGGCGTCAGCTCGCTGGGTTTGAACAGCACGGTGTTACCCGCCAGCAACGCCGGCACGATATGCCCGTTAGGCAAGTGACCGGGGAAGTTATACGGGCCGAATACCGCCACCACGCCGTGCGGCTTGTGGCGCAGCACAGCGGTGGCGTCGCCCAGCGGGCCGCTCTTCTCGCCGGTGCGTTCGCGGTAGCTTTGCACCGAGATGGCGATCTTGTTGGCCATGCTGGTGACTTCTGTCGCCGCTTCCCACAACGGCTTGCCGGTTTCCTCGCCGATGCAGCGGGCGATTTCATCGGCGCGGCGCTTGAGGGTGGCAGCAAAGGCTTCCAGCACCGCGATGCGTTCTTCCAGGGTACGCCGGGCCCAAGCCGGGAACGCCTGGCGTGCGGCCTGCACGGCGGACTCGACTTGCTCGGCGGTGGCACCGTTGCCGGCCCACAGCACTTGCTGGGTCACCGGGTTGCGTGATTCGAACAGCTCACCCTGGCCAGCCAGCCAGCTACCTGCGATATACAGCGAATTCATTATTTCGACTCCCGAGCAGCGGACAACGGTACGGCACGCACTTGATCGCCGACCACCAATTGCAGGCGTTTGGCGGTCAACGGGTCGACCACCAGCGTGCCGGCGGCCAGGCGTGCGGGCGCGGCGGTGATGCGGCAATCTTCGCGTTTGCGGTTATGGATCAGGAACGGCGTGGCGTCGTCCCCCGGTGTGCCGATGGCCAACACCAGTGACTGGCTGTCACGCACCGCGCGAATCTTGGTGGTCTCGCACTCCACCGCCGGGCCGGCGTCGAAAATATCGACATAGCCCTGGTAACTGAACCCTTCGCTTTTGAGCATGCTCAACGCCGGCTCGGTGTCCGGATGGACCTTGCCGATCACATTGCGCGCGTCCTCGGACAAAAAGCAGCTATACAGCGGAAACTTCGGCATCAACTCGGCGATAAATGCCTTGTTGCCCACGCCGGTGAGGTAGTCGGCCTGGCTGAATTCCATCTTGAAGAAATGTCGACCCAGGCTTTCCCAGAACGGTGAGCGCCCGGCCTCGTTGGACACGCCGCGCATCTCGGCAATGATCTTGTTGCCGAACAATTGCGGGTACTCCGCGATAAATAGCAGGCGCGCCTTGGCCAGCATGCGGCCGTTGAGGCCGTTGCGGTAATCGGCGTGCAGGAACAGCGAGCACAACTCGGAGTTGCCGGTGAGGTCGTTGGCCAGGAACAGCGTCGGAATCTCGCGATAGATGTTCAACTCCTGGGACGCGCTGACGGTCAGGCCCACCCGAAAGTTGTACCAGGGCTCGCGCAAGCCCACGGCACCGGCAATCGCAGAAATGCCCACCACGCGGCCTTCGTCGTTTTCCAGCACGAACAGGTAGTCGGCGTCGCCGCGACCGGCCTCGCCGCGAAAGGTTTTTTCCGCCCAGCCCACCCGGTGGGTCAAGCGCTCTTCGTTGGCCGGCAAGGTGGTCAGGCCGGTGCCGGTGCTGCGCGCCAGATCAATCAGGGCCGGTAAATCGCTGCTGCGTACGGGACGAACGATCATGCTATCTCCTCAAACGGGCCGCCGTGGGCCACCCGCGAAACTCTGCTTTTAAACCGCGACCAGACGCACGCTGGCGCCCTCGCCCACACCCAGGGCTTCGGCCGCGGCCAGGTCCAGGGTCACCGGTTTGCCGGGCGCGTAGTCCAGCTCCAGCATCACCGCGCGGTAATCCTGCAACTGCGCATTGCTCACCAGATACTGGCGGCCCGCCCCCTTGACCATCTCACCGATCTTCACCGGCACCACGCGGCTCTGGGCAATCGAGCGGATGCCCGAGACCCGCGCGTGCAGCGTCGGGCCGCCGTCGAAGATGTCGATGTAATGGTCGGTCTCGAAGCCTTCGCGCATCAGGATGTCGAAGGTGATCTGCGCACGCGGGTGCACCTGGCCCATGGCTTCCTGGGCTTCGTCCGGCAATAGCGGCACGTAGATCGGGTAATGGGGCATCAGCTCGGCGAGGAAGGTGCGGCTTTTGAGCCCGCACAGACGCTCGGCGGCGGCGTAATTGAGGTCGAAGAAGTTGCGCCCGATGGCGTCCCAGAACGGCGAGTCACCGTTCTCGTCGCTGTAGCCGACGATCTCGGTCACCACCGAATCGGCAAAGCGCTCCGGGTGGCTGGCGACGAATAGCAGGCGCCCGCGGGAATTGAGTTCCGACCACGGCGAGCCGACCAGCTCCGGCACCACGTAGAAACTGGTGAGCAGGCTATTACCGGTCAGGTCGTGGCACTGGGAAAGCACATGGATCTTGTTGTGGATCTTCAGCTCGCGGGAGGCGTGCACGAAGGTCTCGTTGCGAAAACTATAAAACGGCTCGGAATAGCCGGCCGAGGCGACGATAGCCGAACACCCGACGAGCTTGCCGGTCTCGGTGTCTTCAAGCACGAAGAAATAGCTTTCTTCACCGTTGAAACTCACCTCGGCCGCGAAGGAGGCTTCGCTGGCGGCGATCTTGTCGCTCAAGCGTTCCACATCGTCCGGCAAGGAGGTGACACCAATCGGGCTGTCCGCAGCCAGACGCTGTACCTCGCCCAGGTCAGCCATTTGCGCGGGGCGCATCACCAGCATGGTGTCACTCCTTAACTCTAGAACTCACAGAAAAAAATACCGAACAGGTCAGGAACACCACATATTCTCAAGTGGGCATATTCCAGTGTGGGAGGGGGCTTGCCCCCGATAGCAGTCTGTCAGTTGATACATCTATGACTGATACACCGCCATCGGGGGCAAGCCCCCCCCCACACTTGATCCGGTCCGACAGACAGATGTGTATCAGGCTTGGGTCAGCGTTTTAACCGCACGCTCGAAACGATCCAGGCCTTCGTTGATATCTGCTTCGTCCACCACCAGGCTCGGGGCGAAACGCACCACGTCGGGGCCGGCTTGCAGGATCATCAGGTTTTCTTTTTCGGCTGCGTTGAACACGTCCTTGGCCTTGCCCTTGAATGCATCGCTCAATACGCAACCGATCAGCAGGCCCATGCCGCGTACTTCGGTGAAGATGCCGTACTGCTTGCCGATCTGCTCCAGGCGCGCCTTGAACAGTGCGTGCTTGGCCGTTACGCCCGCCAGCACTTCAGGGGTGTTGATCACGTCGATCACCGCTTCGGCCACTGCACATGCCAGCGGGTTGCCGCCGTAAGTGGTGCCGTGGGTGCCGACCACCAGGTGCTTGGCCAGCGCTTCAGTGGTAAGCATCGCCGCGATCGGGAAACCGCCGCCCAGACTCTTGGCACTGGTGAGGATGTCCGGGGTCACGCCGTAATGTTGGTAGGCGAACAGATGGCCGCTACGGCCCATGCCGGTCTGCACTTCGTCGAACACCAGCAACGCATCGTGTGCATCGCACAGCTCGCGGGCGCCTTGCAGGTAGGCCAGCTCGGCCGGCAGCACACCGCCTTCGCCCTGGATCGGCTCCAGCACCACGGCGCAGGTCTTGTCCGAAACGGCGGCTTTCAGTGCAGCCAGGTCGTTATAAGGAACGTGGGTAATGCCGGTGATTTTAGGCCCGAAACCATCGGAGTACTTGGATTGGCCACCGACGTTGACGGTGAACAGGGTACGGCCATGGAAGCTGTTGAGCGCCGCGATGATCTCGTACTTCTCGCTGCCGAAGCGGTCGAACGCCACGCGGCGCGCAAGCTTGAACGCGGCCTCGTTGGCCTCGGCGCCGGAGTTGCAGAAGAACACGCGCTCGGCAAAGGTGGCGTCGATCAGCTTATGGGCCAGGCGCAGCGCCGGCTCGTTGGTGAATACGTTGGAGACATGCCACAGCTTGTTGGCCTGCTCGGTCAACGCGCCGACCAGCGCCGGGTGGGCATGGCCCAAAACGTTGACCGCGATGCCGCCGGCAAAGTCGATCAGCTCGCGACCGGCCTGGTCCCAGACGCGGGAACCTTTGCCACGCACAGGGATGAACGCGGCAGGTGCGTAGTTGGGAACCATGACCTGGTCGAAATCGGCACGTTGCACCGGGGCTTGCTCAACGGACATCGGAGTCTCCTGAAGAGGAACGCCTGCCTGGAACTGGCGGGCGATGCAGGGATTGTAAGGACAGTTTTCAGCGCGACCTTGCCGCCAAGCGACAACTTCTTATAGCGCCAACCCCGGTTTTACGCGGGTTTACGGCAATGCGACATATAGCGTCGCAATGGCGCAGTTTAAACCGTGCGCCCGCTCCGTGGGCAGGTTCGATCACGGCCCATCGGCAAATTTCGCGCAGCCCTAACCGGCTACCACAGGCTGCACGACGCGAACTGGTTTGCTGAGGGCTTCTTGACCTTGCCCTGGAGCCCTTGTGACTGAACTCCCCACCTCCTCCGTTCCCCACTACGACATCCTGAAAAACGCCCTGCCCCCATGGCTGGCCGACATCACACCCGACAGACGCAGCGACCTGGCCCAGCCCGAATCGATCGTCGCCGACTGGTACAAAAATGCCAGCGCGGCGCAGCATCGAACGCTCAAGCGCCTCAATGATCAGGCCTGGATTGCCCAGAACTCGGTGGACACTGCCATGGCGCAGCTCAAAAGCCCCCAGGCCTTTGGCGCCGAGCGCCTGCAAGCGGCGCTCAAGGCGCAATACGGCGTGAGCATCGACGTGAGGAGCACCTGGCTGCAGCTTTATATCCCGCTGAAAATCGCCGGTTTCACCGTCAAACCCGGCGCCGCGCGCACCTGGTCGGTGTCATTGATCGAGGCGGCGCTGCACAACTTTGAAGCCAGCGAAACCGCAGTCGATGCCTATGACAGCGCCTCCACCTTCAGCACCCGACCCACGGCCGCCGGACACTTTGAAGCGCTGCCTGGGGTAGCCGCGCAGATCACAGTCGCGCAATTCACGGCGCTGTGCCGCCAGCTCGACATCGGCGCGGCGTATCAGCGCTACCTGCGCGACTACCTTGACCTGGATAACGCCGTGGCCCAGGCCCGCCTGCGGCAACGTCTCCAACACAGCCACATGAGCGCCCTGAAACGTGCGCTGTACATGGCCCTGCTCAAGCAAGACCTGCCGCAGAGTGGCTATGACAGCGTTATCGGCCTGCTCAATGGCCAAGCCCACAGCGCTAACGGTTGCCAGCCTCTGTTGCGGTATGAGCTGAGTATCCTGTCCACCCGACTGGCCGGCATCGTGCTGTTCGCCGACGATCTGGCGACCAGCCGCAGCGTAGTGCCGGTGATCGCCTGGATCCCGGATGACCCGCAGCACCCGATCAAGCACTACCCCAGCGGCCAGGCGTTTATGCGCGCGCTGTGCGAGCAATTGCGCGATCCGGATTACCAGCGCTTTTTCAGCCGCTTTGTCGCTCACGAGGACCTCGGTACGTTCTTTGCCGACCTCAACCAACGCCTTACCCAGGTCACCTGGCATGCGCACATCCCTGGCGAATCGGCGGCCAGTTGGCGCGAAACCGCAGTGGCCCGGCCGAACCTGCAGTTTCGTCCGATGCCCATCGCCGGCGATCTGTTTGAGCACCTGTATCAGGTCAAGCTCAATAAACTGCTCAATGATGCGCGCACCCAAGCGGTGTCCACGGCCAGTGTCGATCAGCAAGCGCGCTGGGAACGCTGGGCGGTGCTGCAAAAGATCGGCAGCACGTTGCTGCAAATCCTCGCGTTTATCGCCACGCCGTTCGTGCCGCCGCTGGGAGCGTTGGTACTGGGCTACAGCGCCTATCAACTACTCGACGACGCGTTTGAGGGAATTGTCGACTGGGCCGAAGGCCAAAGGCGCGAGGCGCTTGGCCACGCGTTGTCGTTTTCCGAGCAACTGGTGCAACTGGGGATGTTCGGCGTCGGCCTGCCCATTGCAGCCGACCTGCTGCGCGCGTCCCTGCCGGCCAATGTGTTGGGCTTTATCGACGCGCTCAGTCCGGTCACCAGGCCCAGCGGCGATACCCGCTTGTGGAAGCCCGACCTGGCGCCCTATCGCCATGACCTGAGCATTCCCAAGGACCTGCGCCCGGACGCACAAGGCATCCTTTGGCACCACGGCAAGCCCGTGCTGCGCCTTGGCGATGGGTACTACCAGTTGCGCACAGACGCGACATCCGGGCGCCATACCCTTGAGCATCCCACGCGCGCCGACGCCTATCGCCCCAGCGTCATGACCAATGGCCACGGCGCCTGGCTCACCGAGCTGGAACGCCCGCTGAGTTGGGACACGCCCACCCTGCTCAGGCGCTTGGGTCATCAGGTCGACAACCTCAGCGATACGCGCCTGCAACAGGCCCAGGACATCAGCGCCACCCACGACAACCTGCTGCGCCACATGCACATCAACCAGCAACCCCCGCCGCCGCTGCTGGCCGACAGCCTCAAGCGCTTCACCCTCGACCAGCGCCTGCAAGACTTCGTCACCCAGATGAACAGCGACGACCCGGCGGTCTATCGACAGGCCGATCCGCGTATCCAACTGCAGTTGGTGGTCACCTACGAACCGTGGCCGCAAACCCGAACCCTGCGATTCCTCGATCCTCGGGGCAACACCCTGTGGGAGTTTGCTCGCAACGGTGAGGCCAGCGTGGTGCAGGTGCATCAGGCGCAACTGGAGAACGGTGACCTGCTGCGGGTACTGATCGAAAGCCTGGACGAATCTGAGCGCAAAAGCCTGCTGGAGGAGCCATTCGGCACGCCGCCGTCTTCGGCGCAAACCCGCGCGAACGTCTGGCGCAAACGCCTCGCGCGGCTGGCCTGGGATAAGCGCTTTGCGCTGTTCGACGCCCACTATCGCGGCCTGGAAACCGCGCGCAATGCCCGCGTGCAGCGCATCATCGACGCCGCACCGAACCCCGGCTTGCCCACCAGCGTCGCCGAAGAAATCCTCGCCGGTGCCGACGGCGACGAGCTGCGCGCACTGGACCGGGCCACCGTGCCCGCCCGCTTGAAAGAACTGGCCGACTGGGCGCAACTGCAAGTCAGGACCACCCGCGCCTACGAAGGCCTGTACCTGGAAGCCAGCGACAGCCCAGACACCCCCAGGCTGGCCCTGCACTCCCTGGAAAACCTGCCGGGATGGCAGGCCAGTACGCGCCTGGAAGTTCGCCGCTACCAGGTCAACGGCACGCTGCTTGACGCCATCGGTCCCGAAGATGCCGAAGTGCGCCGCGTCCTGGTGCACACCGTGGACGGCGACTACGTTCCCTATGATCAGCAGAACGCGCTCTTTGGCAGCAGCGACTTTTACACCGCCCTCCTCCAGGCCCTGCCGGACGCCCGCCGCGACGCGCTGAACATCCATATCGGTCAAGGCGAACGGCTCAAGCAGGCGATTGCCGCCCACGCACTCGGGCGCGAACCCTTGCGCCGACTGTTGCACGCAGATCCGCTGATCAAGCCACCCTACAACCCAGCCTTTATGCGCCTGCGTGGCGGCATGGACGGCTATCGGCCCGCCGATGCGCCGCAACCCGGCTCCAGCCAGGAGTTGACCCTCGAACAACGCGCCCACGACTTACTGCCGACGCTGTCCGCCGAACAGGTACGCGATCTGGTACAGACCCTGGAGAACCGACCCGGCGGAGCGTTGGCCACCCTGGTGACGCTGAAAAACGAATACATGAGGCTGGATGTCGGCCTGTCGCTGTGGGTGTCCAGCACCCCACGTTTTCGCGCGGTCAGCGAAGCCCCAATGAGTGAAGCCGAGTATGACTACGCGCGGCGCAACCGTGAGCTGTGGGCCACAGAAATCCGGCGCGCATGGCGCCAGGAAACCGAGGTGGATCAGTACTACGAAGCCATGTCGCGCAACGGCCATGTACTCAAACTGACCGCGCCGATCATCGGTGAACTGCCGCGCCTGTCGGCGCGCATGGAACACATCTCGCGCCTGGAAGTGGTCGGCGACGGCCAGCCGTTACAGATCAATACGTTCCTGCAACTGTTTCCCCGGCTGCGCAACCTGACCCTTCGCCACCTGGCGCTTGAGGGGCT
The DNA here is from genome assembly GCF_019641515.1 of Pseudomonas sp. S5F11. Taxonomy (NCBI): domain Bacteria; kingdom Pseudomonadati; phylum Pseudomonadota; class Gammaproteobacteria; order Pseudomonadales; family Pseudomonadaceae; genus Pseudomonas; species Pseudomonas sp. S5F11. Next base: position 5,045,304 of record NZ_JAIFJZ010000001.1, on the reverse strand, counting down.
TCCGGAAACCATCGCCGCGATGCCCAACCTCAACGAGCTGATCCTCAGCGACTGCCAATTGCGTCTGAACCAGGAAGCCTATGGCCGCCTCAGCGCTCTGAGCCGCCTGGTCACGCTGGACCTGTACAACAACCCGCTGGGCCGCACCCCCACGGTCGAGCACATGCCGAACCTGAAGTACCTTGACCTCAACCACACCGGCATCACCGAGCTGCCTGCGGGCTTGTTGACTCGCCAGGACCTGACCCTGGCGCTGCTGTCGCACAACCGTATCCAGACACTGCCCGCCGAGCTGTTCGATGCGCCCGCGCGCATCAGCGACAAGCTCGACCTGTCCGAAAACCCGCTGTCGCGCGCGTCGCTGGAGCGGGTCAAGGCGCATTTCCAACGCACCGCCCGGCACTGGGGCATCAGCGCCGATCCGGCGGATGTGGCCCAGGCCCAACAGCTGTACCCCACTTTCAGCAGCGACGAAATCAATCGCTTCATTTTTGCCCTGCCTGGCAATCTGGAGGCCGGCAGGATCACCCTGACCCGTCTCGAACTTGAGTACCTGGGCATCCGTGGCGACATGCAGGACTGGGCCGACGCGCCCCTGCTGTCCACGGCCGAGCGCACCTACCGCAACCTGTTTCTGCAGGACGTGGAGGCGGCCTGGCGGCGCGAAATCCCCCTCGATGCGCAGCACCAGGGCCTTACCACCGGCTATGAACTGACCCTGCGCAAACCGGTCAGCGGCACACTGCCAAGCCTGCATACCACCTTCGACCACGTCACAGCGCTCAGCCTGCACGGTGCCGGTGCCGAGCTGCGCCTGGGAGCGTTCCTGCAAGCCTTCCCCGCGTTGAAACGGTTGACCATGCGGCAATACTCCCTGGACGCGCTGCCCTTGAGCATCACCAACCTGCGCCAGCTCACCCAATTGAGCCTGAACCGCACGCGGCTGCGCCTGACCCCATTGGCCGCCAATGCACTGTCGGGGATGGTCAACCTGGAACAGCTGGATTTGAGCGACAACCCCCTCGAACATATTCCCGATACGCGCCGTCTGACGCGGCTCAGCCGACTGTCACTGAGCAATACCGGCCTGACCGAGATTCCCGCCGACCTGCTGTCGCTGCCGCCCCGCACCTATCTGGACCTGAGCCACAACGCCCTGGAGAACCTGCCGGATCAAGCCTTCAACCTGCCCGTCAACGTAGCGGCCAGGGTCGATCTGTCCGCCAACCCGCTGTCGCGCCCAGCGTTGCGCCGCATCAAAGCCTACTACCAGGCCACCGGAGAGTTCTGGCTGGCGACTCCGCCCGCCGAGGACCTGCAACGGATCAGGGCGCTATATCCGGCAATCTCGGACACCGAACAAGCACGCATCTATTTCGATCTGCCCGGCGACATCGATGGCGCCGCTCACCAGATCACGCGCCTGGGCCAAGAGTACGAACAGCTGCGCAGCCAGTTGCAGGAATGGGCACTCAATGTGCCCACCCGCGATCCGCTGCTCGATACGGTACTGGACGTGGGTGCCCGCGCCGAAGAACAACTGCGGCGCATGCACTTCAAAGCGCTGCTGGAAAGCTGCTGGCGCCGGGAAGTCGAGCCGGATGAAGCGGGCAACGTCCCGCCGTATCACACTTACAAACTGGTATTCCACGGCCAGCTACTCGGGCCGCTGCCGACGCTGCGCGCCCACTTCGGCCACGTCACCTTGCTTGAATTGATCGGCGAAGGCACCAGCCAAAGCGTCGACGGCCTGTTGCGGTGCTTCCCTAATCTCAAGCATCTGGTGATCGAACGCTATGTTCTGGGCGACATCCCCGCGCCGGTGTTCGCCTTGCATTCGCTGCGTAACCTGACGCTGACGGAAAACATGATCCGCCTGACCCCACAGAGCGCGGGCCAACTGGCCAGTCTGGAAAATCTCATTTATCTGGACTTGAGCGACAACACCCTGGGCATCACACCGGATGTGCGCAACCTGCAGCGCCTGACCACCCTTTACCTGCACAACTGTGGCCTGACCGAAGTGCCAATCGGCGTGTTCAACCTTGGGCGACTGCGCATTCTGGATGCCAGCGACAACCTAATCGAGCACCTGCCCAGCGATCTGCTGGAAATGCCTCTGCCGATTAACGACGACTCCGACCTGAGTGGCAACCCATTGTCGGACGAGAGCATCGAGTTGCTGCGCCAGTATTATCAGCAGACTGGCTACGAACTCGGCGTGGAAGCGGCGATGTTCGACGAGCATGGCGTGCCGCTGCCGCCGCCGGGGACACCGGAGCCGATGGAGACGTGAGGTAGTTTTCAGCCGCGTTCGGCCGGCACCGAGGACAGCTCGAACGGGCTGCTGCTGCGGCGCTGGTTGCGGTCTTCGCGTGGGGTGGCGCCGAAGAAATTGCGGTAGGCGCTGGAGAAGTGCGGCCCCGAGGAGAAGCCGCAGGAGAGGCCGATCTGGATGATCGATTTGCTGGTTTGCATCAGCATCTGGCGCGCCTTGTTCAGGCGCAGTTCCAGGTAGTACTGGCTGGGAACGCGATTGAGGTATTGCTTGAAGATGCGCTCCAGTTGTCGTCGTGACACGCAGACATGCTGGGCGATTTCATCGGTGGTCAGCGGCTCTTCGATGTTGGCTTCCATCAGCAGCACCGCCTGGGTCAGCTTCGGATGGCTGGAGCCCAGGCGGTTTTGCAGCGGAATGCGCTGACGCTCGCCGCCTTCGCGGATACGCTCGACCACCAGCTCTTCCGACACCGCACCGGCCAGTTCGGCGCCGTGATCACGGGCCAGCACCGCCAACAGCAGATCGAGCACCGACATGCCGCCGCAAGCGGTCAGGCGGTCACGATCCCAGTCGAACAAATGGCTGGTGGCGATGACCTTGGGGAATCGCTCGGCGAAATCGTCCTGCCAGCGCCAATGCACGGCGGCGCGGTAGCCGTCGAGCAGGCCGAGCTGGGCCAATGGATAAACCCCGGCCGACAGCCCACCGATCACGCAGCCGGTGCGCACCAGTTGCTTGAGGGCGGTGCTGAGTTGGGAAGCGATGACGGCCGGTGGCTCGTCCGCCAGCAGGAACAACTTTTGAAAGCCCTCCAGCTTACCGGCCCAGGGCTCACCCGGTAGTTGCCAGGCACCGTCGACTGGCGGTTCTGCCTGCAAAAACGAGAGTTCGTACACCACCTCCGGATGAACCCGCTGGGCCACGCGCAAGGCCTCCTCAGCCAGCGCAAGCGTGAGTGCTTTTGTGCTGGGCCAGATCAGGAAACCAATTCGATGGGCAGTCATGGAGGGCTATCCGAAGCAAAAACAGTGAAAGAAGCCGTGGGCCAATGCTAGCCCGTAAATGAACACAAATCTCAAAAACGATGAACATCCAATGTGGGAGGGGGCTTGCCCCCCGATTGCGGCGTATCAGAATCAGATGTGCTGACTGACACTCAGCTATCGGGGGCAAGCCCCCTCCCACATAAAGCAGCGCTCACAAGGAGTGGCTACTTCAAGCTGCCGGAAAGGAACTGCTGCAAACGCTCGGACTGCGGGTTCACCAGCACTTCACGGGGGTTGCCGCGCTCTTCGACGATACCTTTGTGCAAAAACACCAACTGGTTGGACACTTCACGGGCAAAGCCCATTTCGTGGGTCACCACCACCATGGTGCGGCCTTCCTGAGCCAGGTCCTGCATCACCTTGAGCACTTCGCCGACCAATTCCGGGTCGAGCGCCGAGGTGGGTTCGTCGAACAGCATTACCTCCGGTTCCATCGCCAAGGCACGGGCAATCGCCACGCGCTGCTGCTCGCCGCCGGACATGTGGCCGGGGAACGCATCCTTGCGATGGCCCACGCCGACCTTGGCCAGGTAGTGCTCGGCCTTTTCACGGGCCTCTTTCTTCGATACGCCCAGCACATGCACCGGGGCTTCCATCACGTTCTCAATCGCGGTCATGTGCGACCACAGGTTGAAATGCTGGAACACCATGGACAGGCGCGAACGCATGCGTTGCAGCTGTTTGGGGTCGGCCGCCTTCATGGCGCCGTCCTTGTTGGCCACCAGTTTCAGCTCTTCGTTATTGAGCAGAATCTTGCCGGCGTGGGGTTGCTCCAGCAGGTTGATGCAGCGCAAAAAGGTACTTTTGCCCGAACCGCTGGAACCGATGATGCTGATCACATCACCGGCGGCAGCGGCCAGGGATACGCCTTTGAGCACTTCATGACTGCCATAGCGTTTATGCAGGTCTTGGACTTCAAGCTTATACATGCGGTCGGTTCTCACAAAAACAGGTGGTCAGTCGTTGAGCAAGCGCCCGTGCCGCAGCGCTTCGCGCCCCGCCACCTTGGCCAGCCAGAAACCCGCTTGGGCATAACGTAGCCGTTCAACGGCAAACAACACCCCCGACGTCCCCGCGCAGATAATGCTCACGCGGTCGGTCAGGGGATCAATCACTTCAAAAATCGGCTCGCCTTTGTCGACCCAGTCCCCGGCTTTGCGCAGGTAACTGATCACCCCGGCATGGGGCGCGAACAGCAATTCGGTGCCTTCGAACGGCACGCCTTCGCACGGCTCGTGCTGTGGCGCCGGCCATTGGCCCTTGATCAGGCCTTGCTCGGCGAGGAACGCGAGTATGCCCTCGGCGTGGAAGATCGCCTCAGCGCGACCGGTATCGGCCTGCCCGCCCAGCTCCAGGGTGGTCGCCAGGCACGCCAGCGGGATCTGCGCCTCGGGGAACGCCCGCGACAAGCGCAGCCACGGCAGTGAGCAAGCCTCATCGAACGAACTGCCGCCGGAATCTTCTGCGAGCAGGCCGACTTTGACATTCAGGTGCGCCGACAGTGAGCGCCACTGCGGCCAGTGCTGAGGCAGCGCGTACATGTGCAGCGCGGCTTCGGCGTCGCAGTGCAGGTCGAGCACGATATCGGCGCTGCACGCATGCTTGAGCAGCACGCGCTGCATGCCTTGCAACTGGCTGCTGGGCTCGGGCAGTGCGTCCAGCGCCTGATCCATTGCCTGGCGGATCAAGCGCATGTTGGCGTGAGGATCATCGCCCAATTTGCCGTGCAGCAGCGCGGCGACCGGCTCGCTCAACTCGACAAAATCGCGGTTGAAATTCTTGCCGCTGCCCACTTCGAAACGCCCCTGATGGCTGCCTTGCAGCAACTGGCCCAGGCCCATCGGGTTGGCCACCGGCACCAGCTCGATCACGCCGTTGAGGGCGCCTTGCTGCTCCAGTTCGGTCAGGCGTTTTTTCAGCTCCCAGGCGGCGCGCATGCCCGGCAGTTCATCGGCGTGCAGGCTGGCCTGGATATAAGCCTTGCGCTCGCCGCTGCCGAAACGGAACACGCTCAACTGGCGCTCGCAGCCCAGGTGGCCCCAGGGCAAAAGGTGATCGATACGTTGCATATCAGTGCTTCCGTGGAGCCAGGTAGCTCAGCCAGCGGCGCTCGGCCAACTTGAACAGGCGCACCAGGATAAAGGTCAGGCACAGGTAGAACGCGCCAGCAGTGATGTAGGCTTCGAACGGCAGGTAATACTGCGCGTTCACGGTGCGCGCGGCGCCGGTGATGTCGATCAAGGTGACGATGGAGGCCAGGCTGGTGGTCTGCAGCATCATGATCACTTCGTTGCTGTACTGCGGCAGCGCGCGGCGCAGGGCCGACGGCAGCAGGATGCGGCGGTACAGCTTGTAGCGCGACATGCCCATGGCCTTGGCCGCTTCGATCTCACCGTTAGGTGTGGCCTTGAGGCTGCCGGCAATAATTTCGGCGGTGTAGGCGCTGGTGTTGATGGCAAACGCCAGGCACGCGCAGAACGTGGCGCTGGACAGCAGCGGCCACATAAAGCTTTCGCGCACCACTTCGAATTGGGCCAGACCGTAGTAGATCAAAAACAGCTGCACCAGCATCGGCGTGCCACGGATCACGTAGGTATAGAGCCAGGCCACGCCATTGACCAACGGCTGCTTGGACACCCGCATCAAACCCAGGGGCACCGCCACGAGCAAGCCGAAGAACAGCGAGATGGCCAGCAGTTTCAGGGTGGTTGCCAGACCGCCGAGGTACAGCGGCATGGCCTCCCAGATGACGTTGTAGTCGAAGATCATAGATCAGCCGCCCTTACGCCTACCGAGTAGCGCTTTTCAAGGTAACGCAAGGCCAGCAACGACACGCTGGTGATCACCAGGTACATCGCCGCCACTGCGAGGAAGAAGGTAAAAGGTTCGCGGGTGGCGTCGGCCGCCTGCTTGGCCTTGAACATCATGTCTTGCAGGCCCACCACCGAGATCAGCGCGGTGGCCTTGGTCAGTACCAGCCAGTTGTTGGTGAACCCGGGGATCGCCAGGCGGATCATCTGCGGCACCATGACCCGGAAAAACACCTGGAACGAACTCATGCCATACGCCAGCCCGGCTTCGGCCTGGCCTTTGGGGATCGCCATGAAGGCGCCGCGGAAGGTTTCCGACAGGTAGGCGCCGAAGATGAAACCCAGGGTGCCGATGCCGGCGGCCAAGGGGTTCAAGTCAATATAGTCGTCGAAGCCAAGCAGCGGCGCGACGCGATTGAGCAGGTCCTGACCGCCATAGAAAATCAGCAGTATCAACACCAGGTCGGGGATCCCGCGGATCACCGTGGAGTACAAGTCACCTAGCCAAGCCAGCCAGCGCACCGGCGACAGGCGCAGGGCGACCCCGATCAGACCCAGAACAATGGCCAAGGCCATGGACGACAAGGCGAGCTGAAGCGTCAACCATGCGCCATCGAGGATAACGGCCCCGTAGCCTTTCAACATGATTCAGGTCCTCGAAAAGGGGGATGAAAAAATGGCGCAAACCGCAGGAATTCTGTTGCTTGCGCCATTCTGGACAGACAGCTGCGACGATTTACTTGGCGTCGGCGCCGTAGATATCGAAGTCGAAGTACTTGTCCTGGATTTGCTTGTATTTGCCGTTGGCACGGATCGCCGCGATAGCCGCGTTGATGCGGTCGAGGTTTTCCTTGTCGCCTTTGCGCACCGCGATGCCTACGCCGTCGCCGAAGTATTTGACGTCGGTAAATGCAGGGCCTACGAAGGCGAAACCTTTGCCGGCGTCGGTCTTCAGGAAACCGTCCTGCAGCAGGGTCGCATCAGCCACGGTGCCGTCGAGGCGACCGGCGGCCACGTCCAGGTAGATTTCGTTCTGGGTGCCGTAAGGAACCACGGTGGCGCCTTTAGGGGCCAGCACTTCCTTGGCGAAGCGATCGTGGATCGAACCGCGCTGCACACCGATCTTCTTGCCTTTCAACTCTTCCAGGCTGTCGCTGACGGTCGTGCCTTCCTTCAACACCAGACGTGCTGGGGTCAGGTAGTAGCGGGTGGTGAAGTCCACAGACTTCTTACGGTCTTCGGTAATGGACATGGACGACAGGATCGCGTCGATCTTGCGCACTTTGAGTGCGGGGATCAGACCGTCGAATTCCTGCTCAACCCAGGTGCACTTGACCTTCATCTCTTCGCACAGCGCGTTGCCGATGTCGTAGTCGAAACCGACGATGCTGCCATCCGGCGCTTTCGACGCAAACGGAGGGTAGGCTGCTTCGATACCAATTTTCAGTGGCTTGCCTTCAGCGAAAGCCTGCATGGACAGCACGGACAGCGCCAGGGCGCCCAACAGCACGAGTTTCTTCATCTTGGGACTCCATCGGTATAGGGCAGAAACAGCAGTATGAGCCATGGCCCATGATGCGATTGAGTAAAACCGAATAGCGTTGCAGCGTCCTACGCCGGTGACTACCTGCGACGACGAGCGAGTGATCGGCATTCTAACGACAGGCCGGAAGCCGATATTTCCTCAATGCGACAACAATTTACAGAAGCACCGAGAAAGCGGTTCCAGCTCATTGACAGCCCCTGAAATTTATGCAGAGACAAAAGATATTAAACCTGTTGATGCTGCAAATTGCGGGCCTATTATTCGCAAACCCTTCTAGCACGGCAAGTCTAGCGGTTAATCTTATTTCCAGGGGTGTCTAAAACGCGGTTTTTCGGGGCATTCGCGTAGCCGTTCGCCTCAGGTGTGGGCAGCGGGTTACACATTTGCACCACTCGGTAACATTCAGAAACCTCCTACACAATAAATCGATATTTATTGGTCTGGTGGTTATGTCGGGCCGTCAGCCCCTCCGCCATGCCCGCCTTGAACTGCACTCCAAATGTGGGAAAGGGCTTGCCCCCGATAGCAACTTATCATTCAGTTAATCTTTAGCTGACCTACCGGCATCGGGGGCAAGCCCCCTCCCACATTGGTTCTCAGTGGTTTTGAGAGATCATAAAAAAGCCCCACTCGGCTTACGCCGAATGGGGCTGTTCCCATCTACCCCGCTTTACGCGACGTTCATGGTCTTGTGCGTCTCAATCAAATGCGCCACCACACCTGGGTCCGCCAGGGTGGAGATATCCCCCAACCCGTCGTACTCGCCCGTGGCGATCTTGCGCAGGATGCGGCGCATGATTTTGCCCGAGCGGGTTTTCGGCAGGCCCGGTGCCCACTGGATCACATCCGGCGAAGCAATCGGCCCGATTTCTTTGCGCACCCAGTTTTTCAGCTCCAGGCGCAGGGCTTCGGTCGGTTCTTCGCCGCCATTCAAGGTGACGTAGACATAAATGCCCTGCCCCTTGATGTCGTGCGGCACACCCACCACCGCCGCTTCGGCGACTTTAGGGTGGGCGACCATCGCGCTTTCGATCTCGGCGGTGCCCATGCGGTGGCCGGAGACGTTCAACACGTCGTCCACGCGCCCGGTGATCCAGTAGTAGCCATCCTCGTCACGGCGCGCGCCGTCACCGGTGAAGTACATGCCACGGAAGGTCTTGAAATAGGTATCCACAAAACGGTCGTGGTCGCCGTACAAGGTACGGGCCTGGCCTGGCCACGAGTCGAGGATCACCAGGTTGCCTTCTGCGGGGCCTTCGATCAGGTTGCCGAGGTTGTCCACCAACGCCGGCACCACGCCAAAGAACGGCCGCGCCGCCGAACCCGGCTTGAGCGCATGGGCGCCCGGCAGCGGGCTCATCATGTTGCCGCCGGTTTCGGTCTGCCACCAGGTGTCGACGATCGGGCAACGGGATTGACCGACGTTCTTGTAGTACCAGTCCCAGGCTTCCGGGTTGATCGGCTCGCCCACCGAACCGAGCAGACGCAGGCTGCTGCCGTCGGCGCCTTCGCAGGCGGCGGTGCCCGAGGCCATCATCGCGCGGATCGCGGTCGGGGCGGTGTAGAGGATATTGACCTTGTGCTTGTCGACAATCTTTGCCACTCGGGTGATGTCCGGGTAGTTCGGCACGCCTTCGAACAGCAGCGTGGTCGCGCCATTGGCCAGTGGGCCGTAGACGATGTAGGTGTGGCCGGTGACCCAGCCGACGTCGGCGGTGCACCAGTAGATCTCACCTGGGCGGTAGTCGAAGACGCGCTCATGGGTCAGGGCCGCATACAGCAGGTAACCGCCGGTGGTGTGCTGCACGCCCTTGGGCTTGCCGGTGGAGCCGGAGGTATAGAGGATAAAGAGAGCTTCTTCGGCACCCATCTCTTTCGGTGCACAGACCGCGCCTGCCACTTTCATCAGGTCTTCGTACCAGATGTCGCGATGCTGGTTCCACTTGATCGCGCCGTTGGTGCGCTTGCACACGATAACTTTCTGGATGCTGCTGGTTTCCGGATTGGTCAGGGCGTCGTCGACGTTGGCCTTGAGCGGAATCTTCTTACCGGCGCGGATGCCTTCGTCAGCGGTGATCACCACCTTCGACTTACAGTCGATAATGCGACCGGCCAGGGCCTCCGGCGAAAAACCACCGAACACCACCGAATGGATCGCACCGATGCGCGCGCAGGCCAGCATGGCGACCACGGCTTCGGGAATCATCGGCATATAGATGGTTACCACGTCGCCGCGATGCACATCCTGGCCACGCAGGGCGTTGGCGAATTTGCAGACTTCTTCGTGCAGCTCGCGGTAGGTGATGGTACGGCTCTCGGCAGGGTCATCGCCCTCCCAGATGATGGCTGCCTGATCGCCGCGCTCGGCGAGATGACGGTCCAGGCAGTTGTAGGAAACGTTCAAGGTGCCATCGGCGAACCACTTGATGTCGACGTGGTGATCGTCGAACGACGTCTGCTTCACCGTGGTGAAAGGCTTGATCCAGTCAAGACGCTTGGCTTGCTCGCGCCAGAAACCATCGGGGTTGACCACCGACTGCTGGTACATGGCCTTGTAGGTCGCCTCGTCGGTCAGCGTGTTGGCTGCTACTTCGGGGCGAACGGGGTACAGGGAAGCCGCACTCATCTTTCTTACCTCGGTGACAATAGTTGTTTTTGTATGGCCCCTGTTTTAGCCGGGGTGAGCCTATAGAACCATTCGACGATGGTAGTAACAAGACCCTACAAATTGCCCTGCTATCCCCTTACACCGCTCTGGCCCGCAGCCTACGGGGCTTTACCGGCCTATGAAAAATCCTTCACCTGGCGATTGTTACAAAAACCGCCAAAAGTGTTTATCAAAAGCACGGGTATATGAATATAACCGGCACGCCTAAAATCAACTCCGCCAACAAGGCACTGTGATTAACAACGCAACAGCCCCCACGAAGGCAACGTTAATCCGAACTTCCCAACTTTTAAGTTACACACGCGGCCTCACAAGGGCCCCGTGACCCCTTTCGCCCTGAAGAAGGTAAATAAAGTAATGAAAGCGTTAGTAGTGATGGCCCTCAGCAGCGTGTGTGCCACTGCCGCCCTGGCCGACGAAGCCCCGACCGAACTGGCCGGCAAGAACGCACCGATTGTCGAGGACTACACCTACAGCACTCATTTGGACATCGCCAAAGTACTGTCCATGAGCAACGTGCCGAATGTCTGCGAAGTTGTACCGGTAAAAATGGAATATGAAGACTCCCAAGGTCAGCGTCATATTCTTAATTACCATGTAATGGGCAATGGCTGCTCTAACGGCTAATAACATAATTATTCAGATATAAACTCGGATCTTGGCCGCCGCAGAAAATCGTTTCTGCGGCCAAGAACCTGCCTTACAAAGCCCTACTCTGCGCCCTCACCCTCGCCTACCCAAAACATCCCACCGCCCGTCAAAAAATTCCTACCCCAGCAAAGCCTTGCAAACACGCGCTTTGACCGAAAACCATGGCCTCACAGCGGCCAATCGTGACCATCCGCCGCAACACAAAGCCGATTTTTTCCCTATAATGCGCGGGTAAATCGGGCCTGCAATATCCCTTTACACAGGGACGAAGAGCCAGACCTGAGGCCATCGCCGGAGCCAGCACCGACCGCTCCGCCCCTCAAGCCTCACGCAGCGCACCCGTTACGCAATTTCCGTTTAATGCCTGCGCGAGCTGTTGCAAGAAACGATTCCTTAAGATCCACCGCGGCCCTCGGGCCGTGTGAATACCCAACCATCCGGTTTCACACGGGCACCTTGGAGCCCTCACGCAGGAGACGACACGTCATGCTGAGCTGGGACGAATTCGACAAAGAAGATGAAGGCGAAGTAGCCACCAAAGGCGCCAACGCCGGCCACGCCACCGAAGCCAACATGGACCGCCTCGACGGTGCCGGCGCCGCCGCCGCCATTGAAGCCCGCGCCGTCACCGCCAATGACTCCGCCGCTATCGTGCGCGCCAAGGCCGCCCTGGACAAACTCGACATCGCCGAAGGCCTCGCCGAACTCGAAGGCGCCTCCGCCCGCGTCGCCGTCGACGAAAAGCGCATGATCAACTGCCGCGCCGACCTCAACCAACTCGTGCCCTTCAAGTACGACTGGGCCTGGCAAAAGTACCTCGACGGCTGCGCCAACCACTGGATGCCGCAAGAGGTCAACATGACCGCCGACATCGCCCTGTGGAAAAACCCCGAAGGCCTTACCGACGACGAACGCCGTATCGTCATGCGTAACCTGGGCTTCTTCTCTACTGCGGATTCGTTGGTCGCCAACAACCTGGTGCTGGCCGTGTACCGCCTGATCACCAACCCAGAGTGCCGCCAGTACATCCTGCGCCAGGCCTTCGAAGAAGCGATCCACACCCACGCCTACCAGTACTGCATCGAATCGTTGGCCATGGATGAAGGCGAGATCTTCAACATGTACCACGAGATCCCATCGGTGGCGAAGAAAGCCGCCTGGGGCCTGAAGTACACCCGTTCGATCTCCGATCCGAAGTTCGAAACCGGCACCGTCGACACCGACAAAGAACTGCTGCGCAACCTGGTCGCCTACTACTGCGTACTCGAAGGCATCTTCTTCTATTGCGGCTTCACCCAGATCCTCTCCATGGGCCGCCGCAACAAAATGACCGGCGTGGCCGAGCAGTTCCAATACATCCTGCGCGACGAATCGATGCACCTGAACTTCGGTATCGACGTGATCAACCAGATCAAAATCGAAAACCCACACCTGTGGGATGCCGAGATGAAAGAAGAAGCGACCCAGATGATCCTGCAAGGGACCCAACTGGAGATCGAATACGCGCGCGACACCATGCCGCGCGGTGTTCTCGGCATGAACGCAGCGATGATGGAGGATTACCTCAAGTTCATCGCCAATCGTCGCCTGTCGCAGATTGGCTTGAAGGAAGAGTATCCGGGGACCACCAACCCGTTCCCATGGATGAGCGAGATCATGGACTTGAAGAAAGAGAAAAACTTCTTCGAAACCCGCGTGATCGAGTACCAGACCGGCGGTGCGCTGAGCTGGGATTGATTTACAAGTAAAAAAAAGAGCTGCTAATCGCAGCTCTTTTTTTTGACAAAAATTCAGGATCGGACCTACAGCATGCTAAGGGTTCGGATCGCATCACCAATGCTGTAGCCTTGTGCCCCAATTGCCATCAGCGTTGTCACCGATCAAGCGACCGGGATGCTTTCACCGAAGCGCTTTACGCCAAGATCGGAAGATTGGCACGGGAGTAGACTCCTGCTGTCACACCTGATGCACGCTTAAAAATACTAAATAGGACCGAGGCCAACCCGTGAACCCAGACATGCTCGAAGCCGGTCCCGTTGATGCCAAAGTACTCTCCGTCTTTGACTTCGACGGCACCCTCACCCACCACGACAGTTTCGTGCCCTTCCTCAAGTTTGCCTTCGGCAGCGGCGAGTTCTATGGCCGGATGGTCAAGCTGGCCGTGCCGGGGCTGCGCTTTTTGGTGCGGCAGATCAGCCGGGATGAGTTGAAAGCACAGTTGATCCGCACCTTTATGACCGGGGTGGAGAAGACGTGGGTGCAGCAGAAAGCCGAAGAGTACTGCCAGCGCAATTGGGCGCGGCTGATGCGCCCGGCGGGGGTGCTGTCGGTGGAGCAGGAGTTGGGCTCAGGGGCGGAGGTGACGCTGTGCTCGGCATCGCCGGCGTTGGTGCTGCAGCCATTTGCCGATCGGCTTGGGATCAAGTTGATTGGCACGGAGCTGGAGGTGGTCGACGGGGTGTTGACCGGCAAGCTCACCGGCAATAACTGCCGTTGTGAGAATAAAGTGCTGCGGCTTGAGGCGGTGTACGGGGATCTGGGGGAGTATCGACTGCGGGCCTGGGGCGATACGCGTGGGGATCGGGAGTTGTTGGCGGCGGCGCAGGATGCGCATTTTCGGCATTTTCATGCGAAGAAGAAAAAGCGCGCTCGGTTGCAGCGGTGATGCGGGTGGAGAAGTTCGACAGGGAAACCGAGTCGGTCCCATCGCAGCCTCGCTAAACCTCGGCACCTCCCACATTTGACGTTTTTCAGCCCGTTGATCTGTGTTCGGCGAAGGGTTTATGGGGTGGCTTTGAGATTTACCCCCAGGGCGGTGGCAAAGGCTTTTACCAGCGGACTTCTCGGCGCGTTGTGGCGCAGGATCAGGTTAAACGCCGTGCTCAGGTGAACCTGCTCCGGACACAGTGCGCGCAGGCGCCCTTCCTTTACCAAGGGTGTGGCGTAGTGTTCGGGCAGGAAACCGATAAAGCGGCCGGTAAGGATCAGGATGGCGACGGCTTCGACCTGGGAGGCTGAGGCCGATTGGCTGTCGTAGTTGACGAAATGGCTCTTATCGCGATGGATCGCATACCGATGGTTGACCACTTCATATTGGCGCAGCACCTCAGGCGTGATGTCGTTCGCAGTGAACAGCGGATGTCCTACGGCGCAGTAGGCGTGGGCCCTTTCTTCGTAGAGCGGGAAGTAGTCGAATTCTTCGCGGCGCTGGTATACGGGAACAATACCGACGATCAAACGCCCTTCCACTACGCCGCGCTCAACTTCATCCAATTGCGAGGCATGTAGGCGCAATCTTATTTTTGGCGACTGGCTATGTAAGGCGCCCAGGGCTTTAATCAATGGTGAATTAACATCGGAGACGGTGTTATCAATAACTCCGACACTAAGGTCACCAATAAGCTCGTTTTGCGCCGAACTAAGCTTGTCTCTGAAACTGTCCACCGAGGCAAATAGCTCAATGCTGGCCTGATATACCAACTTGCCTTCTTCGGTCAGCCCGAAGCCTTCGCGGCCCCGCGTACACAGGCGCATGCCGATGCGGATTTCCAGGTCGGAAATCTGTTTGCTGATGGCCGCCAGGCCCACGTTCAGCTCGTTTTGAGCGGCGCTGAAGCCTCCCGCCTCGACCACGGCCATAAATACCCGGAGCAATTTGAAGTCCAGGCCGCTCAGTTGCAAAGGCGGTCGAGTGCCGGGTTTCGGCGCTATGTTTCCAGAATTGGAAAGTGGGGTTTCCATAATACGCGTTGACCTCTAGTGCCATATTCAAACAGGCTTTGACCCAATCCTTGAATACAGCCAGGCGGCGATAATGAACATAAACAACCGCCCTTGGCAACCTTGAATACGGTGCGTCAGACGCCGGTTCAACCCGATTGAAAACTTACTTTTACTGCCTCCGACTCTTCTAAAAACAAGCGTGAGGAACACCTATGTCTCAGCCTACCGACCGCCTCTGGGGCGCGCGTTTCAAGAGTGGCCCGTCCGCGGCATTGGCGGCGCTGTCCCGTTGCCCTGAGCGTTATTTCCGCCTGACGCCCTACGACCTGGCTGGCTCCCGCGCCCATGCCCGTGAGTTGCAGCGCGCCGGGCTGCTGGACGAATCGGAGACCCAGCGCACGCTGCAGGCACTGGACACTATCGGCGAGGACTTCGCCGCCGGCCGCCTGCATCCGACCCTGGATGACGAAGACGTCCACACCTTTATCGAACGCGTCCTGACCGAGCGCCTCGGCGCCCTGGGCGGCAAGCTGCGCGCCGGGCGTTCGCGCAACGATCAGACGGCCAATGATCTACGCCTTTTCCTACGGGACCATGCGCGCACCATCGCCACCGAGGTGCTGGGGTTGCAGCAGGCATTGGTGACCCAAGCCGAACAGCATATCGAGAGTATCTGCCCGGGCTTTACCCACTTGCAGCAGGCCCAGCCGATTGTGTTCGCCCACCACTTGCTGGCTCACGCCCAGTCGATGTTGCGTGACGTACAGCGCCTGGTGGATTGGGATGCGCGCACGGCATTGTCGCCGTTGGGCGCGGCGGCGATGGCAGGTTCCGCGATTGCGCGTCAACCGCAGCAGTCGGCTGAGGAAATGGGCTACAGCGCACCCTGCGAAAACTCCATCGATGCCGTGGCCAGCCGCGATCATGTAGCGGAATTTTTGTTTGTGGCGGGCATGCTCGGGGTGAATATTTCGCGGCTGTCCGAAGAGTTTTGCCTGTGGTCGTCGCGCCAATTTCGCTGGGTCGTGCTGGACGATGCCTACGCCACCGGTAGCTCGATCATGCCGCAGAAAAAGAACCCGGACATTGCCGAATTGGCACGGGGCAAGGCCGGGCGCTTGATCGGCAACCTGACCGGGTTGATGTCGACGCTCAAGTCGTTGCCACTCTCCTACAACCGCGATTTGAGTGAAGACAAGCACAGCGTGCTGGACAGCGTCGACACTCTGCTGCTGGTGCTGCCGGCCATGGCCGGGATGGTCGCGACCATGAAGGTGCAGGTGGAAGAGCTGCGGCGCCAGGCCCCCATGGGTTTTACCTTGGCGACCGAAGTGGCCGATTGGTTGGCCACCCGTGGCGTGCCGTTCAAGGAGGCCCACGAGATTACCGGCGCTTTGGTGCAGGCCTGTGAGAAGCATGAGATCGAATTGTGGGAAGCCTCGCCGGCGATGCTGGCCGAGGTGGATGCGCGGTTGACCCCTGATGTGCGCGATTGCCTGACCCTGGAAGCGGCGATTGCTGCGCGCAGTGGCTGGGGTGGGACGGCGCCGGAGCGAGTGCGCGAGCAGATCGGGCGGTTGAAGGTGGCGTTGGCTGAGCAGCAGAAATGGGCTGAGAGTTACCTGGGGTTTCGGCTTTGAGCCACTGGAATAGGTGGTGCCTGCATTGACGCTTTCGCAGCCAAGCCAGTTCCCACATTTTGACCGCATTTCAACAGTTGCACCGAGTACAGCGGTAATCGCTTTTTTGGAGAATCACCATGAACCCAACCCCTGCCGAGCGCTTGCAAGCCGAGCGCAAGCAGTCCGAGAACCAGTTCGATATCACCCAGTACGAACATGTGCCGCGGCGCTATTACGGGCGCATGTTCTTCGCCACGTTGATTGTGATCGTCCTGGCCGCGCTGTTGCGCGCATTCGCCAATGGCCAGATCGAATGGTCCTACATCGGTCAGTTCCTCACGTCTGAGGCCATTCTGTGGGGCCTGGTGAACACCATCGTCATGTCGATTCTGGCCATGGCGCTGGGCGTGGTGATCGGCGTGATCACCGCGATCATGCGCATGTCGGCCAACCCGATCCTGCGCTACGTGGCCATCACTTACACCTGGCTGTTCCGTGGTACGCCACTGATTCTGCAACTGCTGCTGTGGTTCAACCTGGCGTTGATCTTCCCGGTGATCGCGATTCCCGGCCTGTTCAGCATCGACACCGTCGACCTGATGACGCCATTCGTGGCCGCCCTGCTCGGCCTGAGCATCAACCAGGGTGCCTACACCGCGGAGGTGGTGCGCGCCGGTTTGCTGTCGGTGGATACCGGCCAGTACGAAGCGGCCAAATCCATCGGCATGCCGAGTCTGCAAGCGCTGCGTAGGATCATTCTGCCGCAGGCCATGCGCGTGATTATTCCGCCCGTAGGCAACGAGTTCATCAGCATGGTGAAAATGACCAGCCTGGCCAGTGTGATCCAGTACTCGGAGCTGCTGCACAACGCGCAAAACATCTACTACGCCAACGCGCGGGTCATGGAGCTGCTGATCGTCGCGGGCATCTGGTACCTGGCGGTGGTGACCGTTCTTTCATTTGGCCAAAGCCGCCTGGAGCGTCGCTTTGCCCGCGGCGCCGGCAAGCGTTCGTAAGTCTGGGTTGAGGAGATTTGCCCATGAGAAGCATCGTCAAGGCCGTCAACCTGAACAAGTATTACGACCAGTATCACGCGCTGCGCGACATCAATATCGAGGTCGAGCAAGGCGAGGTGATGTGCATCATCGGCCCGTCCGGCTCGGGTAAAAGCACCCTGCTGCGCTGCGTCAATCAACTGGAAAAAATCGACAAGGGCGGCCTATGGGTCGACGGCGAGCTGGTGGGTTACCGGGTGGTCGGCAACAAGCTGCACGAGATGAACGAAGTGCAGATCGCCCGCCAACGCCTGGCCACCGGCATGGTGTTCCAGCGCTTTAATTTGTTCCCGCATATGACCGTGCTGCAGAACATCATCGAAGGCCCGTGCCAGGTGCTCAAACGCTCGCCCAAAGAGGCCATCGAAGATGCCATGGAGCTGCTGGCCCGCGTCGGCCTGGCGGACAAGCGCAATGCCTATCCGGTGGAATTGTCCGGCGGTCAGCAGCAGCGTGTGGCGATTGCCCGCGCCCTGGCGATGCGTCCCAAGTTGATGCTGTTTGACGAACCCACGTCGGCCCTCGACCCGGAGCTGGTAGGAGAAGTGCTGTCGGTGATGCGCGATTTAGCCACCACCGGCATGACCATGATCGTGGTCACCCATGAGTTGGGCTTCGCCCGTGAAGTGTCCAACCGCATGGTGTTTATGGACGCCGGCCAGATTGTGGAAGCCGGCAGCCCCGAAGAAATTCTAATAAGCCCACAAAACCCGCGTACCCAAAGCTTTATTTCTGCCGTTCGCACTTAACTAAATAACTAACGAGAACGTCCCCATGAAAAACCTGTTTATCCCTACCCTGCTCGCCGGCCTGATGGCCTCCACTGCTGTGTTCGCCTTGCCGGCGGCCATCAAGGACAAAGGCGAAATCAGCGCGGCCATCGTGCCGAACTACCCGCCGATGGATTTCAAAGACCCGGCCACCAACAAACTCACCGGTTTTGACTTTGACCTGGGCAATGCGTTGGCCGAGCGCCTGGGTGTAAAGATCAAATGGCAGGAAACCGGCTTCGAGCAGATGCTCAGCGGCCTGACCACCAAGCGCGTGGACATCGTGCTGTCAGGCATGACCGACACCGCCGAAAGGCAGAAATCGGTGACCTTTATCGACTACTTCACCAGCGGCCCACAGCTGTACACCCTGGCCAAGCGTGAAGAGATCAAGGAATTGACTGACTTGTGCGGTAAAAAAGTCGGCACCAGCCGCCGCACCACTTGGCCGTCGGAGATTACCGCATGGAGCAAGGAACACTGCGAAGCGGCGGGTAAGCCAGGCATCGTAGTGATCGGTACCGAAGGTTCGGCGGACGCGCGAGCGCAGTTGCAGCAGAACCGCCTGGATGCAGCGATGCAGGGCAGCGAAACCATTCCGTATCTGATGTCGTTGGACAAGGGCAAGTACAAGCCGGTGGGCCTGGCGATTTCCAAGCAATTCACCGGGCTGGGCATCGAGAAGAGCAACACCGAGCTGGTCACGGCGATCAGTGAGACGTTGCAGGCCATGATCGATGACGGCACCTACAGCAAGATTCTGAAGAAGTGGGACCTGGAGCAAGGGGCGGTCGAGAAAATCACCATCAATGCCGGCCAGTAACAACACGGTCTGAAAATGTGCGAGGGGCTTGCCCCGATAGCAGTGGTTCAGTTAACTGATGCTTGTCTGATACACCGCTATCGGGGGCAAGCCCCCTCCCACCTTTGATCTATGTTGTCGTTAAGTACTATTTAGGACGCTCGCCTTCACCGTGGCCACCTACTCCCTGGTAATCCGCCGCTTGATGATCTGCTCGGTCACCATCGTGGTCAGCCGCGCCATGACCAGCCCGTTGCTGGCGCTGCTATTGAGCACCCGCCTGGGCCTCAACCAGCAGGACATCGGCCTGTTGATGGGCGTCGCGGTGTTTATCGCCACGCTGCTGGGCTTGTATGGCGGCTACATCATCGATCGTTTGGAAAAACGCAAGCTGTTGATCCTGGCGATGCTCTCCAGCTCCATCGGTTTTCTGTTGCTGACCTTTGCCAGCAACCTCTACCTCACCACCTTGACCCTGGTGATCACCGAAGCCGCCTCGGCACTGTTTTTGATCGGCTCCAAGGCAATCATCAGCGAAAACCTACCGGTGGGGGAACGGGCCAAGGTGTTTTCCCTGCGTTACACCCTGACCAACGTCGGCTACGCCACCGGCCCCATGGTGGGCGTAGTGATAGCCGGGCAAATGCCGTTGGCGCCGTTTTTGATCGCCAGCGCGATTGCCTTGGGCAGTGTGTTCCTGATGATCGGCATCCCGCCCACTCAACGCGACGAAAGCGTCAAGCCACTGAGTTTTCTCAGCACGCTGCGTACCTTGCGCAGTGATCGCACGTTGATCCTGTTCACCAGCGGCAGCTTGTTCAGCACCATTGTCCACGGGCGCTATACGCTTTATCTGTCACAGTTTCTGCTGGTGGCCTACAAGCCGGAGCAGGCGCTGAAAATTCTGTCAGCGGTGCTGGCGTGCAATGCCGTTACCGTGATCGCCATGCAATACCAGATCGGCCGCTTCCTCAAGCGTGAGCAATTGCGCTACTGGATCGTGCTGGGCACCACGCTGTTCATCGCCGGATTGGTTGGCTTCAGCCTCGCGGACGGTCTGCTGAGCTGGTGCGTGGCAATGTTCGTGTTCACCTTGGGCGAGATGATCATCTACCCATCGGAGTTCCTGTTTATCGACACCATCGCCCCGCAAGCGCTGCGTGGCAGTTACTACGGCGCACAGAACCTGGCGGCGTTCGGCGGCGCGATGAGCCCGGTGATCTGCGGCTATCTGTTGATCAACGCAGCGCCCACCAGCATGTTCTACGCCCTGGGTGCGTTGACCGCGCTGGGCGGCACCTTGTGTTTTCTGAGTGGACGGCGGGTTGCAGGTTCTTGCTGATATTTACCTAGGATCCGGCTATTAATAGCGAACTTTCTCACGGACCCGAGCCCCATGAAATTCGACACGGCCTACTGCCTGAGTCTCGACGAAAAGCTATCGATCTATGATGTGCGCGAGCTGAATTTCGACGAAACCGTCGCCTTCGATTCTGACAAGGACAGCTTTCTGTGCCCCAACGACGTGTGCCGCGCTGCGTTCCAAGCGAGCAACGTGCTGACCACCTTCAACGCGAAAAACGTCAACTACCTGCGCACGCCACACTTCAAGAACACCCCGGCCACCCAGCATATCGACGGCTGCCGTTACGCCAGCACGCACAAGGGCGCTGCCGGCGAAAGCGACGACGAGCGAGAGGACAATTTCCCATCGGAATTTGTACTGACGCGACGTACTTACCCACGCAACCCCGCACTGCCCGGTCACGAAGAGAAGATCCCACAAGATCCGACGAAGTCGCCTTCAACACGCGTAGGCTCCCCCGCCAGCTCCCACGAAAGCGCACCGGACAAAACCAGCGTGTTCGCCCATCCGGTGGAGTGCTATGTGTCGAACATCGACAACAAGGACAAGCTGAAAAGCATGCCGTTGAAGATCGGCGATCACACCGCGACCTACTGGACGTTTTTCAAGAAAATCGAATACCTGCAAGACAACAAGGGCCTGATTTACTGGGGCAAGATCAAAGAGATCAAGGACTACACCAACAGCTTTCGCATCGACTTCGAAAAGAAGGTATGGCTGGACAAGAAACCCTATTCGGTGAATGTCTACCTGAGCAAAAAACTCATCGAGAACTATCGCAAACGCAAGGCATTCCTGGAGCAGATCAAAGCGGCTGTCGACAGTGAACGCACGCTATATTGCTTCTTTTACGGCGTGACCCCGGAGTTGAAACAGGTGCCGAGCAAGAAAAACCCCGAACAGACGTTCGGGGTGTTCAGCGCGGATATCGAGAACCTGGACCACCTGATCATTCGCGAGGCGCCAGGGGTGCAATAGCAGGTGGCTCAACGCCAAGAGACGGCACAAGTTGATGAGCGGTCAAAACAACTGTACAAAAACACAGTATAGTTTGCCTTCACTCGTCGAACCCTGGAGAAATTCCATGTCCTCTCTGGCAATCAGTTCTTTCGTAGACCAACAGATCCTGCTGCACCAATTCACCGCCAAGCACTGCGTGCAGGCCCGCGCCATGTTGGGCTGGAGCCGGGAAGAGCTGGCACGCCAGGCAGGTGTGACGGTCGACGCCGTGCAACGCTTTGAGCAGCACGTCGAGGCCGATGACGAAACCCGCCTGGCGTTGGCGTTTCGGCTGGAGGCTGAAGGGTTGGTATTCTTCCCGGGCTTCGCACCGGGATGGGGTATGACCGCTCGCAAGTGGGCCGCCAGCCCCACCGAACCTGCCCCCCAGAGCATGATTGCACGGCTGATGGGCACCACCGCGGCAGCCATGGACTCGACCACGCCTCACGCCAATGGAGCTTAGCCACTCAGCCTATTCCGTGCCTACGTCGGTTATGAAGATGTCAGCCGAGCGGCGTTGCGATAGGCCTGTGCCAGCGCCGCCAGAGAGTCCCTGGACCATCGCGCGCCGTAAAACCATAACGTGGCGCCATCTTCGAGGGGTTCGCCCACCTTGGGGTAACCAGCCCAGCAAGCCGCATGGAATGCCCCGCTGCGGCTGTCCGACACCAGGGCATCCAGACGGTATTGGTTTATCAGATCATCGATTTCATTGCGGGTATGCAGGTCGAATTGCAGGCTGGCGTCCAACCGCTGCGCAGACACTGGAAACAGCAACGCCCCTCCCCGGCGCAGCCTCTCCAGTGCGCGCATGAAGGATGCGGAGTGCTCGATGGAGGCGTGGGCATCGCCCTGCTGGTAGCGGTCGGCAAACCCTACACGCTTGCCAGCCAAAAATGAGGTAACCGTGCGGGTGGTGTCGTTTTGCACCAATGGCACTTCCACCATCACCGGCTCGGTAGGGTCCACGCCGCTTAACGCGATGAGTGACAGCGACGGATCCCGCATGGGTTTTGCAGGCAGGCTGGGCGCGCTGAAACCGGGAATCGGCATATGACTTTCCAGGTGAATACGAGCTTGGGGGGCTGTATCGAAAGCAATACCCTTTTTTGCGCCTCCAGCGTCAGTGGAGACCTGAGGCGGACCGCAGGCGGGTTTTGTCGATTCGCCCTGCACCAGCCCCAGTGACGACACTGGGCAAACGACTGTTTTTGAACACGGTTTCCTGTAATCCTTTTCCATCGGATGGCCCCCTGCGATGATTTTCCGGGGGATGATCGCACCCTTGACTGGCACCTGTCGCAGCCTTGAAACAGCTTGAAAACTCCTTTTTCGACGGCGCTTTCGTCAGCTCGCCAGATGCTCCCGAGCACCATGGGTTTCCACGTCCAGCCACCAGGCATGCCCACGCTCTGGCTGATTCAAACTGAATGCCCGTCCCATTGGCGGCGTCGCAATCGACACATTGCGCTCCCACGCTAATGCCATGATGCGATCAAAGGGTTCGTGCCAGGCATGGAACGCCAGATCGAAGGTGCCGTTGTGGATCGGCAGCAGCCAACGGCCTTTAAGGTCGATGTGGGCCTGCAGGGTTTGCTCGGGCTGCATGTGAACATGGGGCCAGTCGACGTTGTACGCACCGGTTTCCATCAGTGTCAGATCGAAGGGGCCGTAGTGTTCACCGATACGTTTGAAGCCGTCGAAGTAGCCTGTGTCGCCGCTGAAAAAAATTCGCCGTGAGCCGTCGATCATGACCCATGAACACCACAGGGTGTGGTTGGCATCGAACAGGCCGCGCCCGGAAAAATGTTGGGCGGGGGTGGCGACAAAACGAATGCCATCCACCTCGGTGCCCTGCCACCAGTCCAATTGACGCACTTTGCTGGCATCTACCCCCCACTTGACCAAGATGTCGCCCACGCCCAGCGGCGCGAGGAAATGCCGGGTTTTGTCGGCCAGTTGGATGACAGCATTGCGGTCCAGATGGTCGTAGTGGTTGTGGGAAAGAATCACCGCTTCAAGGTCAGGCAGTTCATCCAGACTAATCGGCGGTTGGTGGAAACGCTGGGGGCCGGCCCAACTGAATGGGGAAGCGCGTTCGGCGAAGACCGGGTCGGTCACCCAGAACTTGCCGCGCATTTTCAACAGCACGGTGGAATGTCCCAGGCGAAACACACTGTGGTCCGGCGCATTCCATAACTGGTCGCGGGTCAGCGGTTCGACGGGTATAGCCCCTACCGGCCGCGTTGTGCGGGGTTTGTTAAACAGCATGTTCCAGAAAATACGCAACGTTTTGCCGAAACCGCCATGCTGCACGGGGGCTTCGTTGCTGAAAGCGCCTTTACCCTGCTCGGCGGGTTTGGCTGAAGGGACGACACGGGATGAAATCATGGCCATGACAGAGTGACTCCTACAGTCCGCTCATAAACTACACTGCACAGTGTAGTTTCAAGATTGCAACAAAACCCGTAGCAAGTAAACTACCGAGTGTAATTTCCCTCCTGAGAGCCGACCGCCAACCATGACTGCCCCTCAACGTCTTACCGACCGCAAACGCGAAGCCATCGTGAGCGCGGCGATCAGCGAATTTCGCGAAAACGGTTTCGAGGTCACCAGCATGGACAAGATCGCCGCCACTGCCGGGGTCTCTAAACGCACGGTCTACAACCATTTCCCGAGCAAAGAAGAATTGTTCGCCGAGATACTTCATCAACTCTGGGCCAGCACGGTCGCGCAGTTAGACGTCTGCTACAGCAGCGACCGCCCGTTGCGCGAACAGTTGCGCGGGTTGTTGGAGGCGAAGATGAAGATGATGTCGGATAACAACTTTCTCGACCTGGCCCGAGTTGCCATTGCCGCCACGATCCATTCGCCAGAACGCGCGCAGGATATGGTCACGCGTTTGAGCCAACGGGAAGAAGGCTTTACCCAATGGGTCCGCGCGGCTCAAGAAGACGGGCGGCTATCCGGCAACGACCCGGCCTTTGCCGCTCACCAGATCCAGAGCCTGCTCAAGGCGTTTGCATTCTGGCCGCAGATTACGCTGGGCCAACCCACCCTCGACGCGGCCACCCAGGCCCGCGTGATTGAGTCCGCCATCGACCTGTTTCTGGCCGGCTACGAAATCAAGCCCAGCACACAGCCATAACGACTGTTGCAACAGCGACATTCCTGGTCGCTTTTGACGCATCTGTCACCCTTTTTGCGGAAATGGCCTGGAAGGACACTGATTATTCCTACCTGAATAATTGACAATATTCACGGGAGTTATCCGATCAACGGTAATTCCCCAGAATGCGTGCCTTTATATCTACAAAAAAATCAGCTAACCCAGGTATCTATGGAAAACCGACAAGGCAAAGGGATCTCGTTTGCCAGGCGTATCTACAAGCCAAGAATCATCGGCGCGGCCATGTGCTGCCTCAGCGTCACCGCCGCGCTCTACCCGCTGGGGATGCCTGCGTGGGTCTGGGCGGTGCTGCTGGTCAATGGTTTTGTCTGGCCTCATGTGGCGTATCAACTGGCTATCCGGGCCAAGTTTCCCTACAACGCTGAACGGCGCAACCTGCTGTTTGATGCCCTGTTCAGCGGGTTTTGGACCGCAACGCTGCAATTTACGCCGTTGACCAGCGTCACCCTGCTGTCGATGGTAGCCATGAACAACGTGGCCGCCGGCGGCCAGCGTTTGTTGCTAGGCGGGCTGCTGGCCCAATTGTTCGGAGCAGGATTGGCCTGGGTGTTGTTTGGCGTGCAACTGAACCTCAATGTCAGGCTGATAGAGGTGTACGCCTGCCTGCCGATGCTGACGCTCTACCCCATGGCTATCGGCATGGTCTGCTATCAGTTGGCGATAAAACTGTCGGACCACAAACGCACGCTCAGCGCCCTGAGCCGTATCGACAGCCTCACGGAGCTGCTCAATCACGGTTCCTGGAAAGACTTGCTGAACCTCAAGTTCCACAAGTGCCAGCATCAGAAAAGCCACGCCACCATCGCGCTGATCGATATCGATCACTTCAAGCAAATCAACGACACCCACGGCCATATCGTCGGCGACACGGTGCTGCGGCAATTGAGCCTGGAGCTACGGCGCAACCTGCGGGATAACGACCTGGCCGGGCGATATGGAGGCGATGAGTTCTGTGTGATCCTTCCGCAAATGTCACTGGAAAAGGCAGCGCAGCGCATGGAACGCCTGCGGGAAACCTTCTGCAACTATCGCATCCCTCACCTTCCGGAGCTTAAGGTCAGCCTGAGCATCGGCCTGGCGGATTTCCAGCCGGTCTACGACGATGCAGCCAGTTGGCTGAATGCGGCAGACCGTGCCCTGTATGCCGCCAAACACACCGGCCGCAACCGGGTCTGCACCAACACCGACAGGCTAGCGCGCTCGGCCTGATAGTGGCGCAATGACATCTCGTCCGAAATATCCGCGCTTTCCCGCAGAGATACCATAATGCCATTACTGTTCGGCCGCCTAACAAAGGTCCTGTCCTTGGAACGAACTTCTGGTCGGGCTGATCACTCTGAACCGGTTGTTCCACCCACACTGCCAGCACACGGAGGCTGGCAATGAGCACGTCAGCCGTAGGGCCTATGCCTTACGGGGGCAGGCGCATAACCACGGATAACCTCAGACGCTTGCTTGCTCGAGCACACCATCATGTTTTTCAACACTCATAAGAAAACGATCGACACCCTGCAACACACCCTCAATCAACAGAACAGCCTGCTGAACGCCATGGAACGCTCCATGGCAGTGATCGAGTTCGACCCGCAAGGCCAAGTGCTGCGGGCCAACGACAACTTTCTCAAAACCTTGCGCTACCGAGCCGACCAAGTGCTGGGCCAACCCCATCGAATGTTTTGCACCACCGCATTCGCCCGCAGCGCCGAATACGCCCAGTTGTGGACGAACCTACGCAGCGGCCAGTTCCAGTCCGGCACGTTCGAACGGGTGGCTGGCGACGGCCAGTCGGTGTGGCTGGAAGCCAGCTACAACCCAGTATGCGATGACACCGGCCGCCTGATCAAAGTGGTCAAGTACGCCATGGACGTCACCCCGCGCCTGCAAAGCGAAAGCGAATCCAACGGCAAACTCGAAGCCATCGGTCGGGCCATGGCAGTGATCGAGTTCAACCTGGACGGCACGGTAATCACAGCCAATACAAACTTCCTGCAACGCATGGGTTATAGCCTGGCGCAGATCCAGGGCCAGCATCACCGTATTTTCTGCGCCCCGAACACCGCCGGCACCCAGGCTTACAGCGATTTCTGGCGGCGCCTGAACCAGGGCGAACTGTTCAGCGGGCAGTTCGAACGCGTGGATAAACACGGCAACACCGTATGGCTCGAAGCCAGTTACAACCCGGTCTACGACGCAGGCGGGCGCCTGTGCAAAATCGTCAAATTCGCCTCGGACGTAACGGCCAGAGTGCAGCAGCACGCCGCCGATGCCGCCAGCGCGGCCCAGGCCTATCACATCTCCATGACCACACGGGACATTGCCGAAAAAGGCGCCGAGGTGATTCAGCAAAGTGCCAGCGGGATGCGCGACATTGCCGTCGATATCGACGGTTCTTCGCACTTGATCGCCAAATTGGGCGAGCGCTCCGAACAGATCACCGCCATCGTCAACACCATTCGCGCGATCGCCGACCAGACCAACTTGCTCGCGCTCAATGCCGCCATCGAGGCGGCCCGGGCCGGTGAGCAAGGACGCGGGTTCGCTGTGGTCGCCGATGAAGTTCGGCAATTGGCGGCGCGCACCAGTGGCTCGACATCCGAGATATCCAGCATGATCGCGATGATCCAGAACGAAACCCGCCAGGCCATCACCAGCATGGACGGCACCCGTGACCGTGCGGCGCTGGGGGTAGACCTGGCCAACCGCGCCGGCGCGGTGATCGTGCAGATCCGTGAGGGCACCAGCGAGGCGGTGCAGGCAGTGAGTGCGTTTGCCAACGTGCGGGGGGCTCACTGAGCCGGGGCTCGGATCATTCATGCAGTAGACAGTCGGCCAGAGCTATAGTGAACCACTGTCTCACCGTTGATGATCCGAGCCTGCCATGACCCCAGATGCCCCTCAAAAAAAACCTGTCGACCACCTGCGTTTCCACCGAGGCAACGCCCACCTGGCGCCGACGTTCGGTAACGACGCCTTCGCACTCAAAGCCGAAGCGTTTGCGCGGTTCTTCGGCACCCCCGCGTTTCTCGGTGCACAAACCCTGATCGTGATCCTGTGGGTGGCCCTCAACGTAAGTGGTATCACCCACTTCGACGTCTACCCATTTATCCTGCTCAACCTGGCTTTCAGCCTGCAGTCAGCTTATGCCGCACCGTTGATCCTGCTGGCCCAGACGCGCCAGGCCGCACGGGACAAGGCCCAGTCCGATGCCGACGCCCAACACCGCGAAGCCTTGGCCATTGCCAACAGCGAGCGCCAGGCCCAAGCCGAGCAAACCACCAAGCAGCTACTGGAATTGCTGGAGCAGAACACCCGGCTGACGGAAATCACCAAACAGCTCTCGGAGCACATCGACAGCCTGACGTGCGAAATGCATGAGCACTTTGTGCGCAAGACTTAACCTTGCGGCAAGCGCACCTGTTTTCCCAACTCATCGAACAGCGTCACCACTGAGCGCAAGGCCCGGCAATCGGGGCGCGTGAGCAGCCACAGCGCGGTGTCATGCCCGGTCAGCACCGGGCCAAGCGCTTGCAGGCCGCTGCCCAGCAGAAAGTCCGGCAGTGCCGCCACCCCAAGCCCCGCCCGCACCAGTTCGGTGACCGACAACATGCTGTTGCAACGATAGCTGGGGCGTACACCCGGCAAGTGCTGGCGGCGCCAGACGACGGTGGGGTGATCGGGCAGAAAATCATCCGGTGCGATCCAGGCCAGTTCCGCCAACTCACAGCCTGCGTGGTGGGCTGCATAGTCGGTGCTGGCGCAGACTTGGTAGGACACACGCCCCAGACAACGGCCAACAAGATGCTCCGGCGGCGTGCGCGTCAGGCGCAGGGCGATGTCGGCATCGCGGCGGCTGAGGTTGGCGAAGTCATTGGAGGTAGTCAGTTCCAGGCTCAGCGCCGGGTAGTCCGGCATGAACTGCGCCAGCGCCGGTAGCAGCAAACCTTGCAGCACGGAGTCGGTGCACGTCAGGCGCACCGTGCCGCTGATCACTTCACCGCCCTGCTCTACGCCGATTCGCGCCGCTTCCAACGCTTGCTCCGCCCGTTCGGCCTGTTGCGCCAAGTTGCTGGCCAGGCCGGTGGGCAGGTAGCCGGCGCGGCTCTTTTCAAACAGCGTCTGGCCCAGCGCCGCCTCCAGTCGCCGCACGGCGCGGAACACCGTGGACACATCCACCCGCAGCAGCGCCGCCGCCCGCGCCAGGCTGCCGCCGCGCACCAGCGCGAGGATCAGAGAGAGGTCGGCATAGTCGAGCTGATAGTGCATCACTGCATTGAGCATGTGTTCAAACGCCAATATTGATTGCGTGGGCGCCAATCTATAGTGCACGCCAGGACACCACAAGCCATGGGACGCCCACGATGAAAGCCAAGCACTTGCACCTCGCCTTGATCGGCGACTACAACCCCGATGTGATTGCGCACCAGGCGATTCCCGTCGCGCTGCAACAGGCTGCCGACCGCCTCGGCGTGCAGGTCCATCCGCAGTGGCTCGACACCGACACCCTCACAGCCGGTTCGCAGTTGCACCGCTTCGACGGTTTCTGGTGCGTGCCCGCCAGCCCCTACCGTGATACCGAAGGCGCCTTGCATGCCATCCGCTTTGCCCGCGAACAGCGGCGTCCATTCCTCGGCACCTGCGGCGGCTTTCAACATGCCGTGCTCGAATATGCCCGCAATGTACTGGGCTGGGTCGATGCCGAACACGGCGAGCTGGCGCCCCACGCCGCCCGCGTGGTGATCACACCGTTAAGTTGCTCGTTGGTGGAGGCCACCGATACCGTGCGGTTAGCGTCCTACACCCGTATCGCCGACGCCTACGGCCAATTGGAGATCGAAGAAGGCTATCGCTGCCGCTACGGCGTGAACCCGGACTTCGCCCAGGCCCTATTCGAAGGCGACCTGATCCCTACCGGGCACGATTCGGCCGGGGACCTGCGCGCGGTGGAGCTACTGGATCATCCGTTCTTTGTCGCCACCCTGTTCCAGCCCGAACGTGCAGCGCTCAAAGGCACCCCACCGCCGCTGGCGCTAGCACTGCTCAAGGCCTGCCAGGCGGTGTCGGCATGATCGCTGACACACCGGCGGCGCCCTACTACGCGGTGATTTTCACCTCGCTGCGCACCGAAGGCGATCAAGGCTACAGCCAGGCCGCCATGCGCATGCTCGAACTGGCTCGTGAACAACCGGGGTTTCTCGGGGTGGAGTCAGCGCGAGAGGACGGCCTGGGGATCACCGTGTCGTATTGGGCCAGCGAAGCAGCGATCCTGGCCTGGAAACATCACGCCGAACACCGGGCGGTGCGTGAGCAAGGGCGTAGCACCTGGTACTCGGCGTTTCACACGCGGGTGTGCAAGGTAGAACGGGACTACACCTTTTAGGCGCGAGCCTGGGCCTGCACCAGACTGCGCATGGCGCTGATCTGCGGAATTTCCACCCGGCGCATATACACCCGCAGCGGTTCGGTGATGTTGATGCGATCGTCGATGTTCTGATCGAGCAGCAACTGAATGCGCTCGCGGGACAGGGTCATGGTTTGCCCCGGAGCCGGCAGCCAGACAAATTCGGCGCAGGGGATAATGCCGTCATCGGCCACGTCCATGCCGAACGAGTCTTCGCTGAAACGCACGATGTACTGGCCGGTTTTGCGGTTAAGGCCGACGAAACCGTTGAGTTGGTCGGCGGCCTGGCAGATAAGCTCGGAAGTGATGCGCATGCTAAACCTCACTGAAAAGTCCCACAGGGACTGGAAAGATGGTTTACACGCGTGGCAGAAGTTGCTGTCCTCTGACGGGGCAGCTGCGGGCAAGAGTACTGCAATGCAGGGTAAAAATGCGCAGAAAATTGGCGCGAGCGCACGTTAATGTCGGTTTGGTGATAGCGCCGTTCGCAATCAATTGTTAAAAAGGAGCCCTTCTCAAAGCTACCTCCAAGAAAGGACTTCGCCTATGCCTGCCACGTTCACCAAGAGCGCCTTGCTGCTCGCCCTGATGCTCGGCCTGGGCCACGCACAGGCCGCCGAACCGATCAGCCCGGCTGAATTGGCAACCAACGAAGGCATTCCATACCCCGCCGTGATCGCGCACCGTGGCGCGTCCTACGATGCTCCCGAATCCACTGCCGCCGCTTACAAAGTCGCACGCGACCTGGGCGCCGATTACCTGGAACTGGACCTGCAACGCAGCAAGGACGGCGTACTGTTCGCCCTGCACGACAACAACCTGCAACGCACCACCGATGTGGCCACCAAGTTCCCCGAGCGCAAAGACGCGCCGGCCAATGAATTCACCTGGAAAGAACTGCAAACCCTCGATGCCGGCAGTTGGTTCAACGCTGCCTACCCGGACCGCGCGCGGCCGGGGTTCGTCGGCCTGAAAATCCTCAGCCTGGACGACATCATCAAGATCGCCGAGGGCAACCCGCAGCACAAACCCGGGCTGTACATCGAAACCAAAGAGCCCCAGCAATTCCCTGGCATCGAAGCCGACCTGAAAAACAAGCTGCTGGATAAAGGCTGGTTGAGTTCCGCCGGTTCCAAGCTGGGCAAGAGCAACACCGGCGTGGGTCAGGGCAAGGGCCGCGTAGTGCTGCAAACCTTTGAAACCGCCAGCCTCAAAGAACTGCAAAAGGAAATGCCGAACACGCCGAAGATCCTGCTGCTGTGGGTAGGCGAAGGCAGCATCGAGCCGAAGTCCAAGCAGACCTTTGCCGAATCCGGCGAGCCAACCAAGGCCGCGTATTACGCCAAGCAAGAACCCAAGGACGCCGCCGAATTTGAAAAGTGGGTGGATCAGGCCAAGAGCCTCGGCGCTATCGGCACCGGCCCATCGGCTCAGCTGACCAACCTGGGCGACCAGAGCTACACCGACCTGGTCAAGCCGGAAATGAACAAGCTGACCCACGATAAGGGCCTGCTGGTCCACGTCTACACGGTGGATGAGCCCGTGGACTTCGACAAAGTGATGAAGGCCGGCGTCGACGGTATCTTCACCAACCGCGCCGCCGAACTGCTGAAGTTCTACAAGCGCTGGCCGTCGTCGAGCGTGCAGGATCTGCTCAACGACTATAAGTACTGAGTGCGCCTTTAAGGATGAGTTAAGTTGCGCCGGTTAATCTGGCGCCACTTAAACAGCTCAACCGAGAAGGAAGCCCACCATGAAAACCCTGACTGCCCTGTTCGCTGCCACTGCCCTGACGTTGACCGCCGGCCTGGCCCAGGCGGACGTTCGCCCGGACCAGATTGAAGGCCTGCTCAAGTCCGGCGAAGTGATGCCATTCGAAAAACTCAACGCCGCCGCCGTGGCCAAACATGCCGGCGCCAGCATCACCGATACCGAGCTGGACCACAAAAACGGCGTACTGGTCTACGAGGTCGAAATGACCGACACCGCCGGTAAAAAGTGGGACGTGACCCTCAACGCCAAAACCGGCGCG
Source organism: Pseudomonas sp. S5F11 (assembly GCF_019641515.1). NCBI lineage: Bacteria > Pseudomonadati > Pseudomonadota > Gammaproteobacteria > Pseudomonadales > Pseudomonadaceae > Pseudomonas > Pseudomonas sp. S5F11. Next base: position 5,013,342 of record NZ_JAIFJZ010000001.1, on the reverse strand, counting down.
GTGCTGGAAGACAAGCAAGACAATTGATCTACCCCTTTAAAAACGCGCTACCTTCGGGTGGCGCTTTTTTATGGGCGCCTTCAAACCGTAATGTCCGCGTCATACAGCCTTGCAATGATTCGCCCACGCGAACCTGTGAAACGTCCTACAGGCGCTTTCTCTGCGAGCCCCCATGAACCACAGCATCGACCACAGCCACCAGGATTCCGATCTGTTTGGCTTGCTCTACGGTTTTCGTTTTCGCCCAGGTGAAAAAGGCGAACAGATTGATTCAGCCACGGCCTTGCAAGCGTTGCAGCAACCGGCCGATCCGGATGAGTTCCTATGGCTGCACCTGAACCTGGCGCACGCCGCCTGCGAGCGCTGGATGAAAGCGCATCTGCAATTGCCCGAGGAGTTTTTTGAGGCGTTGCACGAAGGCTCCCGCTCCACACGGATCGAACATGTCGACTCGGCGTTGCTGGCCGTGGTCAACGACGTGGTGTTCAACTTCAGCAGCATGGTGTCGTCGGATATTTCCACGCTGTGGGTATGTGCGCGCAGCCGCCTGTTGATCAGTGCGCGCCTGCAACCGCTGCACTCGGTGGACAAGTTGCGTTCGTCGGTCAAAGGCGGCGAGCGCTTTCGTTCGCCCCTGGAATTGCTGGTGCATCTGCTGCGCGATCAAGGCGAGGTGCTGACGCAGATCGTGCGCAAAACCAGCATCAGCGTCGACCATATCGAAGACCAGTTGCTCTCCTCGCGTCTGTCTACCAACCGCGCCGAACTGGGCGCCATGCGTCGGGTACTGGTGCGCCTGCAACGCCTGCTGGCGCTGGAGCCGGGCTCGCTGCTGCGCCTGCTTAATCGCCCGCCGCAGTGGTTGCAGAAGGAAGACGTGAAAGAGCTGCGTAAATCCACCGAGGAGTTCGCGCTGATCATCAACGACCTGACGGCCCTGGGTGAGCGCATCAAGTTGCTACAGGAAGAAATCGCCGCCAACCTCAACGAGCAGAGCAACCGCACGTTGTTCACCCTCACCGTGGTGACGGTGCTGGCGCTGCCGATCAATATCATCGCCGGCTTCTTCGGCATGAACGTGGGCGGCGTGCCGCTTTCCCAAGACCCGGAGGGCTTCTGGATCCTGGTGGCGCTGGTGGCGACGTTCACCCTGATTGCCGGGCGCTGGGCATTCCGCAAGCGTAAAGACTACTGAGACGAGTAATCCCGCCGTAGGAACAGACCGACGGTGGCCTCAATTGCTTAAACCATGACTTGACGCAGCATCTCTGTAACATTCTGCAATGATCATGGGCGACATCCTCCTTAATCTGGATGCTCCGGCATGGCCACCCCTTCCCTGACTGCCTCGCTGTCCACCGCAACGGCAGACCCCAAACCTCGGCTGGACAAGAAACCCAGCCTGTTGACCGTGATCATCTTTTTCGCCGTGCTCGCCATGGGCTTGCTGTTCACCGCCTATAGCCTGATGCACGACATGCATGAAATGGGCGCACAGCTCACCACCTGGACGCCTTTCCTCCTGTTGGGCGTGGCACTGCTGATTGCCCTGGGTTTCGAATTCGTCAACGGTTTCCACGACACCGCCAACGCCGTGGCCACGGTGATCTACACCAATTCGCTGCCGCCGCATTTCGCGGTGGTGTGGTCAGGCTTTTTCAACTTTCTCGGCGTGTTGCTTTCCAGCGGCGCGGTGGCGTTCGGCATCATCGCCCTGCTGCCGGTGGAGCTGATCCTGCAGGTGGGTTCCAAGGCCGGTTTCGCCATGATCTTCGCCCTGCTGATCGCGGCGATCCTGTGGAACCTGGGCACCTGGTGGCTGGGTTTACCGGCGTCGTCGTCCCATACCCTGATCGGTTCGATCATCGGCGTGGGCGTGGCAAACGCCTTGATGCACGGGCGTGACGGCACCAGCGGGGTGGACTGGAGCCAGGCGATCAAGATCGGTTACGCCTTGCTGCTCTCGCCGCTGATCGGCTTTGTGTTTGCCGCGTTGCTGTTGCTGGCCCTGCGCGCCTTCGTGAAGAACCGCGCGCTGTACAAGGCGCCCAAAGGCGACACTCCGCCGCCGTGGTGGATCCGCGGCATGCTGATCGCCACCTGCACCGGGGTGTCGTTCGCCCACGGCTCCAACGATGGCCAGAAAGGTATGGGCCTGATCATGCTGATCCTGGTCGGCACCCTGCCGATGGCCTATGCCCTGAACCGCGCCATGCCCGCCGAGCAATCGTTGCAGTTTGCGGCGGTGGCCGAAGTGACCCAGGCCGCACTGGTCAAATCCGCGCCACAGCCGCTGACCGGCGACCCGCGTGGAGTGCTCTCTGTGTACGTGCGCACCAAGGAAGCCACCCCGGAACTGGTGCCCGCCCTCGCCGCCCTGACCGGTCATATCGGCGATGAAGTCAAAGGCTATGGCTCCCTGGCCAAAGTCCCCGCCGAAGCGGTCGGCAACGTACGCAATGACATGTATTTGGCGAGCGAAACCATCCGCTTGATGGACAAGGGCAAAGTCGGTCACTTCGATGCCGACACCCAAGACAAGCTGCAACTGTTCAAACAGCAGATCGACAATTCCACGCGTTTCATTCCGCTGTGGGTGAAGATCGCCGTGGCCATTGCCCTGGGCCTCGGCACCATGGTCGGCTGGAAGCGCATCGTGGTGACGGTGGGTGAAAAGATCGGCAAGACCCATATGACCTACGCCCAGGGCGCCGCGGCGGAAACCGTGGCAATGCTGACCATCGGCGCGGCAGACATGTATGGCTTGCCGGTGTCGACCACCCATGTGTTGTCCTCCGGCGTGGCGGGCACCATGGTCGCCAATGGCGGCGGCTTGCAGATGAAGACCATCCGCAATTTGCTGATGGCCTGGGTACTGACACTGCCGGCGGCGATTGTGTTGTCCGGCAGCCTGTACTGGCTGTTTACCAACCTGTTCTGACGTACCTTGAGCAAACCTGTGGGTGGTACTGCTGTGGGAAACAGGCTTGCTGTGGTGAGCGGGCTTGCCCCGCGCTGGGCTGCGAAGCAGCCCCAAATCCAGGCACCTCGGTGTCTCAGCTAAACCATATCGTCTGGAATGGGGCCGCTTCGCAGCCCAGCGCGGGGCAAGCCCGCTCACCACAAAGCCCCCCTCACCCAAACAGGCTTGCTCACCACAGCAACCTCCTTCCCACCAGGGTGGAGCCGGGATTAAACGTGGGTCTGCACCATGGCGGCCAACCAGTCCATAAACACCCGAACACGCAACGGCAAATGCCGTTGCCCGGCGTACAGCAGGGCCACCTCCAACGGCGGTGGCGAGTAGTCCGGCAAGATCGCTACCAGTTCACCGCGCGCCAATTCGTCGAGCATGCCCAGGGTCGGCACCTGAATAATCCCGAAACCACCCAGGCAGGCCGACTTGTACGCATCGGTGCTGTTGACCGTCACCCGCCCCGCCATGGGAATCCGTTGCACCTTGTTGCCTTGCAGATACTCGAAACCCGCCGAACGTGACCCCAGCGGGCGTACGTAATGCACCAGGTGATGGTCGGCCAAATCGGCCAAGGTCTGCGGCACGCCGAAGCGTTGCAGGTAGGTGGCGCTGGCGCAGTTGATCATCGGCAGGCTGCACAGCGCGCGGGCCACCACGGTTTGATCCGGCTGCGCGCCGATGCGCAATACGCAATCGAACCCTTCGGCTAGCAGGTCGACCTGACGGTCGGTAGCGCTGATTTCCAACTCGATCAGCGGGTGGGCGTCCATGAACGAGGGCAGCCGCGGCAGGATCACTTCCCGTGCCAGGGCGTTGGGCATGTCCACGCGGATACGCCCGGCCAGTTGGGCTTCGTCCTGGCGAAACAAGCCTTCGAGTTCCTCCATATGCGCCAGTAAATCCTTGCTGCGTTCGTACAGCACGCGGCCGTCCTGAGTCGCTTGGACCTTGCGCGTGGTGCGTTGCAACAAGCGCGCGCCGAGCAGCTCCTCTAGCGCCTGCACATGCTCGGACACCGTGGAACGCGGCAGGCCCAGGCTCTCGCCGGCGCCGGTGAAACTCGACAGTTCGGTGACGCGCACGAAGGTGCGCAGCAGCTCAAGTTTGTTCATGGGATTGTTCGCCTTATCCGGCCAGTGTTTCCGATATAGCGCTGTTTATCACGTTATTACCGGACAAATACACTTCTTCCCTCGATCACATCAGAGGATTGCACCATGACCCGTAAAATCGCATTGATCACCGGCGCCAGCCGAGGCCTGGGTAAAAACGCAGCATTGCACCTGGCCGCCCAGGGCGTCGACATCATCGGCACTTACCACAGCAAGGCCGACGAAGCCCAGGCACTGGTGGCACAGATCGAACAATTGGGCGGGCGCGCGGCGATGCTGAAGCTGGATGTGAGCCAGAGTGCCACGTTCGGTGATTTTGTCGGCGATGTGGCTGGCGTGCTGAAAGAGGTTTTCGCACAGGATCGCTTTGATTTTCTGATCAATAACGCCGGCATCGGCATCCACGCCAGCTTCGCCGAAACCACCGAAGCACAGTTCGACCAACTGCTGGCGATCCAATTCAAGGGCCCGTTTTTCCTGACTCAGAAGCTACTGCCATTGATCCGCGACGGCGGTCGCATCCTCAACGTGTCCAGCGGCCTGGCGCGCTTCAGCCTGCCCGGTTATGCGGCTTACGCGGCCATGAAAGGCGCCATGGAAGTGCTGACCCGCTACCAGGCCAAGGAGTTGGGCAGCCGTGGCATCAGCGTCAACATCCTCGCCCCTGGCGCCATTGAAACCGACTTCGGCGGCGGTGCCGTGCGCGATAACGCTGACCTCAACGCAATGGTCGCCAGCAACACCGCCCTGGGCCGCGCGGGCTTACCGGACGATATCGGCGGGGCCATTGCCAGCCTGCTTGCCGACGGTAGTCATTGGATCACCGGTCAGCGGATCGAGGCGTCGGGCGGCATGTTTCTGTAAGAAACGCTCGCGCAGCACGTCATAGCCCCAGTGATACACATAGGTGTACGGCAAAAAAAACAGCAGTACACCTATGTCCAGCATCAACGCCTGCATCAGGCTGATATTCAGCCACGCCGCAATCAACGGCACCGCGACGACAATCAGCCCGCCTTCGAACAGCAGCGCATGCAGCACCCGCGTCCAAGCGCCGCCCGACAGTTGCAGGCGCGCTTTGAGGCGGTCGAACAGGCTGTTGAACACAATGTTCCAGCTCAGCGCCAGCAGGCTGAGGCCCAAGGTCACCGTGCCCATTTCCAAGGCCGGTCGCCCAGTGATCCAGACCAGCAGCGGCGTGCAGATCAACAAGGCCAACCCTTCAAAGCCCAAGGCTTGGCCAACACGTTCAGTCATCGATTTGGTGGGGTGCATAACCCGGCTCCGTGCGTAACGAGAGTTGCCATGGTTACTCAGCGGATCGATACTTCATAACCAATAACCATCGATCAAGGCGATAGTCATGGCTTCACATGAAGTGCTGCAGGCATTTGTCCAGGCGGCGACCCAAGGCTCGTTTTCGGCAGCGGCGCGCAAGCTCGGCAAGAGCCAGTCCACCGTCAGCGCAGCGGTGGCGAGCTTGGAGATCGACCTGGATGTGGAGCTGTTCGACCGCAGCAGTCGCAAACCCACACTGACCCCGGCGGGCCATGTGTTGCTGCAACGCGCCGAGCAGGTGTTGGAAGCCAATAGCCGGCTGGCCCTGACGGCGAGTCAGTTGGCCCAGGGGTTGGAGCCGAAGCTGAGTATCGCCATGTCGGACACCTACCAGTCCGACCGTTTCGAGGCCGCCCTCAGCGCGTTCGAACGACGCTACCCCGACCTTGAGCTGGAATGCCTGATCGCCGAATGCGAAGACCTGATCGCCTTGGTGCAGAGCGGCCGTGCGCAGATCGCATTTATTGAACACCAGGACCTGTACCCGCCGGACCTGACCTGCGCGCCCGTGGAGGAACGCACGGAAATCGCCCTGTTCGTATCCCCCAAGCATCCGTTGGCCAGCCTCGACACCCTCACCGCGCACGCCCTGCAACAGCATCGCGAACTGCGCCTGGCAAGCATCATCAATCCGAATGAAACCCGCGCCAGCGGACGTGTCTGGTCGGCCCCCAGCTACCTGATGCTGCTGGAAATGGCTCAGTTGGGTTTCGGCTGGGCACCGATTCCGCGCTGGTTGGTGGAGCGGTTTGGCGGCGGGCAATTGGTGGAACTTAAGGCACGCGGCTGGCCGCGCTCAGTGGCGGTAGATGCGTTGTGGTCGCGGCACCATCCGCCAGGGCCGGCGGGGAGTTGGTTGTTGGGCAAGATGCTCGAATGATATTTCTAGGGCATTGAAGCGCTGACAAGTTGAGCCAGGCGTTGTTCGAGGAAGGCCTTTTCGGGGGCCTGTTGGGTCAGTGACAGGGCTTTTTCATACGCAGACCGCGCTTCTTTCAACCTTCCCAGTTGCCGGCAGAACTCGCCCCGGGTCGCGTGCGCCAAGTGATAATCCTGCAACTCCCCGCGCGCCAGGATCCCATCGACCTGCTGCAACCCCGCCAGCGGCCCGTCGCGCATGGCCACCGCCACCGCCCGATTCAGCGCAATCACCGGCGACGGCAGCAGGCCCAGCAACACGTCGTACAGCCCGACGATCTGCGGCCAATCCGTCTGAGCCGCGTGAGGCGCTTCGGCATGTACGGCAGCGATCGCTGCTTGCAGGCAATACGGGCCAAACCCTCGGGTGCTCAGCGCTCGCTGCACCAGCGCGCAGCCTTCGGTGATTAACGACGCGTCCCAAAGCGTGCGGTCCTGCTCATCCAGCAACACCAGCTCGCCACTCGCCGAGGTGCGCGCCGCACGGCGGGATTCGTGCAGCAGCATCAACGCCAGTAAGCCCATTACTTCCGGCTCCGGCAGCAACGCCAGTAACAGCCGCCCGAGGCGAATGGCTTCGCCGCTCAATTCGTCGCGGGTGAGGTTTGCGCCGATGGACGCCGAATAGCCCTCGTTGAACACCAGGTAAACCACGCGCAGCACGCTGTCGAGGCGCTCCGGCAGTTCCGCCAGGGATGGCACCTGATAAGGAATGTTCGCCTCGCGGATCTTGGCCTTGGCCCGCACGATGCGCTGGGCGATGGTGGTGGGTGTGCTCAGGAAGGCTCGGGCGATTTCTTCGGTGGTGAGGTCGCAGATCTCGCGCAAGGTCAACGCAGCCTGGGCATCCGGCGCCAGCGCCGGGTGGCAGCAGGTGAAGATCAGGCGCAGGCGGTCGTCTTCCACGTCTTCGACACTCCACTCAGCCGCTTCCAGCGCGTCGGCCTGCGCCTGCGATAACGGCGTAAAACGCGCCTGGCGGCGTAAGCGATCGATTGCTTTGAAACGGCCGGTGGAGATCAGCCAGGCCCGTGGGTTGTCGGGCAGACCGTCGTGGGGCCAACGTTCGAGCGCGACGGAAAACGCCTCGTGCAGGGCTTCTTCGGCAAGGTCGAAATCCCCCAGCAGGCGAATCAACGTCGCCAGGACGCGTCGCGATTCGCTGCGATAGAGGGCCTCGATAGAGTGGCTGTTCAGAGCGCCAACTCGCGTACGGGCCGCACCTCGACGCTACCGACCCGTGCCGCCGGAATGCCACCGGCCACCTGCAGCGCTTCGTTCAAATCCCGCGCTTCGATCAGGTAGAAACCGGCGAGCTGCTCCTTGGTTTCGGCGAATGGCCCGTCGGTGATCGATAAGTGGCCATTGCGCTTACGCACGGTGGTGGCGCTGGCCACAGGTTGCAGCGGCTCGGCGGCCAGCATGCGACCACTGGCCTGAATGGCCTGGGCGTAGGCAAGGCACTCCGGATCTTTTGGGCTGTCGGGTGAGCTATGCAGCAACGTTTCGTCGCTGTAGATCAGGCAGAGGTATTTCATGGATATCTCCGTTGTCGGAATGCTGACTATAGTTCGCGCAGCTCAAGGTTTCAGGTCGAACAGTGCGGTGCCTTTCTCCATATCGAAGGGGGCCGACCAATGCTCATGCACCACTTTCCACTGGCCCGCGATGCGCTGATAACCGGCGGTGACGCGCATCCAGCAGGCCTTCAACTCACCGTCCGGGCCGGTCCCGCCGCAGTGCGCCAGCCAGTGGGCAAACGCGCTGTCGGCCGCCTCGACGATGCGCAATTGATGAAACTCGAAAATCCCCGGGCCTGGGCAGTGCTTCATGCATTCTTCCCAATGGGCGCGGTAGGCGGCTTTACCCTTGAATTGCAGAGCATTAACGGCGTCGAATGAGACGATATCGTCGGCGTAATAGCTGACAATTTTGTCGATATCGCGGCTTAGGACGGCATTTTTCCATTCTTCGATCAGGCTGTTGATTGCGGTGCTCATGGCGATAACTCCTTGGGGTGGAAAATCCGAAAGTCACCCTTAGTCGAACGCGCAGGGGGCAAATCGACAGCCTGCTGAAAAATAATTTCGCCCCCATCAAACCCGATAGACTGCGGCCCTACTTGCAGCCCTCCGGATACCCTCGATGCATACCCGCCTGGTCGCCTATGGGGCACTGACTGACCTGCAACAACAGCAGCTCAATGCCATCGAAGTTCATCCTGAGCAACTGCCGTTTTGCGGCGATATGTATTGCGCACTCAATAGCCTGTTAGCTAAACCCAGCCCTGGCGTGAAAGGCTTTGCACTGTTGGCCGACGACGTCCCGGTGGCCTTCCTGTTGCTTAAACGCCCTCCCTGTCTGCCCCACTGGGCCGACGCACACAGCGCCACCCTGCATGCCTTGCAGGTGGACCGGCGGCAACAGGGCCGTGGGTTCGGCAAGGCGTGCCTGCTGGCACTGCCGGCGGCGGCGCTTGAAGCATGGCCGCAGATCAAGGGGTTGGAGTTGTCGGTGGACACGGACAACGTGGCGGCGATGGGCTTGTATTTGGGGCTCGGCTGGGTAGACAGCGGTGAGGCGTACAAGGGGCGGGTTGGCTATGAGCGCAGATTGAGCCTTGCACTTTAATCCGCAGTAATGGATGTCACGTAAACATGCCGTTCAGACGCGTGTGTTATGTTTACGCGACAGGGGCGCTCAACTCAGCCGCGCTTTTCGACCGGCACCCAGACCTCCACCGTGCCCGTACCTTTTTTCACATCGAAATCGGCGCTGTAGCGCTCGAAATCCGCGCCGGCCACTTTGAACCCGGAATGTGGCAGCCATTCGAACATGATGCGTTCGTAGGTTTGCGCCAGCGCCTGAACCGCGCCGTAATGCGGGAACACCGCGTAGCGGCGGGCCGGAATTTCGACGTACTTGAAGTTGCTCGGCACGTCATCCTTGCTCGGCACTTGCACCCCGGCCAGGTAATCGAACTCATCGTGGTGGGGGTTGTGACACACCCCATAAGTCACGCCACCGGTACGTCGCTTGATCTCTTTGATGCAGCTGTCGAATAACTCCCACAAGCGTGGAATATCGCCCACGGTCGCCTTGGAATACCGCCCTTGCACCCCTGCGATCACCATGGCATTGCCTTCTTCCATGCGCGGTTCCAACGGTTGTTTTGTCTGCTGATCCATACGAACAGTCTCCTTCTTATGAGGGAACAAACCCGCATCGAGTATAGGGGCATACCCGGACTGTACTCCATGCAGAAAATTTTCCTACGGATCTGGACAACTTGCCATCACCGACCGTATTGTCTGCCCCGCAGGCCACCGCAGTGGCCAACGTCGCTCGGACGGTTCCGGGCGCTTACGTACTCTCGAGGCAACAATGGCCGAACAAGGTTCGCCGCGCCGCTTTGCGCGCATCGATCGACTCCCCCCTTACGTGTTCAATATCACTGCCGAGCTGAAGATGGCTGCGCGTCGGCGCGGCGAAGACATCATCGACTTGAGCATGGGTAACCCCGACGGCGCCACGCCGCCGCACATCGTTGAAAAACTCGTGCAAGTGGCCCAGCGTGAAGACACCCATGGTTACTCCACCTCCAAAGGCATTCCGCGCCTGCGTCGAGCGATTTCGCGCTGGTACAAAGACCGTTATGAAGTGAACATCGACCCCGAGTCCGAAGCCATCGTCACCATTGGTTCCAAGGAAGGCCTGGCGCACTTGATGCTGGCCACCCTGGATCAAGGCGACACCGTGCTGGTGCCCAACCCCAGCTACCCGATTCACATCTACGGTGCCGTGATTGCCGGCGCCCAGGTGCGCTCGGTGCCGCTGGTGCCTGGCGTGGATTTCTTCGCCGAGCTGGAACGGGCGATCCGCGGCTCGATCCCCAAGCCGAAAATGATGATCCTCGGCTTTCCGTCCAACCCCACCGCGCAGTGCGTGGAGCTGGATTTCTTCGAGCGGGTCATCGCTCTGGCCAAGCAGTACGACGTGCTGGTGATCCATGACCTGGCCTACGCCGATATCGTCTATGACGGCTGGAAAGCTCCGTCGATCATGCAGGTACCGGGCGCCAAGGACATTGCGGTGGAGTTTTTCACCCTGTCCAAGAGCTACAACATGGCCGGCTGGCGCATCGGCTTTATGGTGGGCAACCCGGAACTGGTCAACGCCCTGGCGCGGATCAAGAGTTACCACGACTACGGCACCTTCACCCCGCTGCAAGTGGCGGCGATTGCGGCATTGGAAGGCGACCAACAGTGTGTGAAAGACATCGCCGAGCAATACCGTCAGCGCCGCAACGTACTGGTCAAGGGCCTGCATGAGCTGGGCTGGATGGTAGAGAATCCGAAGGCGTCGATGTACGTGTGGGCCAAGATTCCCGAGCAGTATGCCGCCATGGGCTCGTTGGAATTTGCCAAGAAGCTGCTGCTGGAAGCCAAGGTGTGCGTGTCACCGGGGATCGGCTTTGGCGAGTATGGGGATGATCATGTGCGCTTCGCGCTGATCGAGAACCAGGACCGCATTCGCCAAGCGGTGCGTGGGATTCGCGGGATGTTCCGGGCGGATGGGTTGATCCAGAAAGCCTGAGCCATTCTGTTGCAGAAATGAGTTAAACATGTGGGAGGGGGCTTGCTCCCGATAGCTGAGTGTCAGTCACTGCATCAAGTGACCGATCCACCGCTATCGGGGGCAAGCCCCCTCCCACATTTGATTGGGTTTTCACCCTTGCCTTGTGGTGTGCCTGTTAGACCACCAACGACAGCAACATAATGAAGATCAACGCCACTACGGACAGGATGGTTTCCATCGCGGTCCAGGTCTTGAACGTCTCGGCCACGGTCATGTTGAAGTACTGCTTGACCAGCCAGAACCCCGCATCGTTGACGTGAGACAGGATCAACGAACCCGCCCCCGTCGCCAGCACCAGCAACTCGCGGTTAACCCCCGGAATCATGCCCACCACCGGCACCACAATGCCGGCGCCAGTAATGGTGGCCACGGTGGCCGAACCGGTTGCCACGCGAATCACCGCCGCCACCAGCCACGCCAGCAGGATCGGGTTGATCTGCGCGGTGACGGCCATATGCCCGATAACATCGCCCACGCCGCTGGTCACCAGCATCTGCTTGAAGCCACCACCGGCACCGATGATCAGGATGATCGCGGCGGTCGGCGCAAGGCTGGCGTCGAGCAGTTTGAGGATCTGCTTGGAGTGGATGCCCTGACGCGCACCGAAGGTATACAACGACAGCAACAGTGCCAGCAGCAACGCGGTGATCGGGTGACCGATCATGTCCATCCAGTTACGCACGACGTGGCCTTCGGCGAAGGCGATGTCGGCAAAAGTTTTGAGCAGCATCAGGAACACCGGCAGCAGCACGGTAACCAGCGTGATGCCAAAGCTCGGCAGGTCTTTGCTTTCCGGCTCGCGGGCCAGTTGATCCACCAGTTCCTGGGACGGGTTGCCCGGGATGTACTTGGCGATAAACGTACCGAAGATCGGGCCGGCGATGATGGCGGTCGGCAGTGCGACGATCAGGCCGTACAGGATGGTCTTGCCGATGTCCGCGCCAAACACGCCGATGGCCAGCAGCGGGCCCGGGTGCGGCGGTACCAGGCCGTGCACCGCTGACAGGCCGGCGAGCAGCGGGATGCCGATTTTGATCAGCGACACACCGGTGCGGCGCGCGACGATAAACACCAGCGGGATCAGCAGTACAAAGCCGATCTCGAAGAACAACGGAATGCCCACCAGGAACGCGGCGAACATCATGGCCCACTGGACTTTTTCCTTACCGAAGGCGCGGATCAAGGTCTGGGCGATCTGATCGGCACCGCCGGACTCGGCCATCATTTTGCCGAGCATCGTGCCCAAGGCGAGGATGATGCCGACAAAGCCGAGCACACCGCCGAAACCGTCTTGGAACGCCTTGATGATCTTGTCCACGGGCATGCCCGAGGTCAGGCCAAGAAAGCCCGCCGCGATGATCAACGCAATAAAGGGGTGAACCTTGAACCGGGTGATCAATACGATCAACCCGATAATAGTGACTACTGCATCAAGCAGTAGGTAGGACTCGTGGGACATGCCAAACATGGGGGTCTCTCCTGTTTGTTGTTGTTATTAAAGCGGGTGTTGAATTCGCTGCCGGGGATAGCGCTATCTTGTCCGGCAAAAAATTATTTGGATGGTTCAAAACCGTGCTGACGCCACCAGGCATCGGTCTGCTCGGCCAGTTGCTCGACGCTGTCGTCGCTGGCGTTGAGGGCCAGGGTCAGTGGCTCGCCTATGGGCGATTCGAGGGTGGCGAACTGGCTGTCGATCAGACTGGCGGGCATGAAATGGCCGGGGCGGTGGGACACGCGGTCGGCGGCCACTTCACGGGTCAGTTCCAGAAACACGAAACCCAGGCCCGGCGCGGCTTCGCGCAGGTGGTCGCGGTATTTTTTCTTAAGGGCCGAGCAGGTCAGTACCGGGTGTTGACCGGCCTTGAGCGAGCGGCGCAGCTCATCGCAGAGGATATCGAGCCAGCCGGCGCGGTCGTCGTCGTTGAGGGGGTGGCCGGCGCTCATCTTTTCGATGTTCGCGGCAGGGTGAAAGCTGTCGCCTTCAATGGCGGTGGCGCCGTTGAGGCGGCACACGGCCTCGCTGACACTGGTCTTGCCGCAGCCGGCAACACCCATGATGACCAGGGCGGTAACAGGTTGACTCATGAAACACCTCAGGACGCAGATAGCGCTACCTTTGCACGCTGTAAGGCTAGTGCAAAAACAGGCTTTTCCCGCGCCGTCTTGTCTTTTTTTATGGAGTGACGCGTGCATCCGCTCCAACGGTTTGAACAGGATCAGGCAACCCAACGTTCAAGTATTTGCAGCCTTTTGGAGACAGCGCTACCTTAGTGCCTCGATTTTTGTTTGGCAAGCCGCCTGATGACCTCTAAGAACGATAAAAAACTACGCACCACAGGGCGCCCCACCCTCAACGAAGTCGCCCGCCTGGCCGGCGTCAGCCCCATTACCGCCTCACGCGCCCTGCGCGGCATCAGCACCGTAGCGACGGAGTTGGTGGAGAAAGTCCAACAGGCCGCTGCTGAATTGAACTACGTGGTCAACCCCGCTGCCCGCGCACTGGCCTCGGCCCAGAGCCATTCGGTGGTGGTGCTGGTGCCCTCGCTGTCCAACCTGCTGTTTATCGAAACCCTCGAAGCCATCCACCAGGTGCTGCGGCCCAAAGGCTTCGAAGTGTTGATCGGCAACTCCCACTACTCGCGCGACGAAGAAGAAAACCTGCTGCGCAATTACATGGCTTACCAGCCCCGTGGCTTGCTGCTGACCGGCTTCGACCGCACCGAAAGCGCCCGACGGATGGTCGAGGCCAGCAACGTGCCCTGCGTCTACATGATGGACCTGGACCCGAATGCCGGCGTGAACTGCGTGGGTTTCTCGCAACTGGCCGCCGGCGAAACGGCGGCGGCGCACTTGATCGCCCGTGGGCGCAAGCGCCTGGCCTACATCGGCGCGCAGCTGGACCAACGCACCCTGCTGCGCGGCGAAGGCTTTCGCCGTGCGCTGCAACAGGCCGGCCTGTACGACCCCGCCTTGGAACTGCTGACTCCGCGCCCCTCCTCTGTGGGCCTGGGCGGCGAATTGTTCCTGCAGTTGCTGGCCAGCCATCCGGAGGTGGACGCGATTTTCTTCGGCAACGACGACCTGGCCCAGGGCGCCTTGCTCGAAGCCCTGCGCCATAACATCAAAGTGCCGGAACGCGTGGCAGTGCTGGGCTTCAACGACTTGCCCTCCTCGTCCTTCATGGTGCCGCGCCTGAGCAGCATCAGCACCCCGCGCGAAGCGATTGGCCGGCGTGCGGCGGAGCATTTATTGACGATCATGGCGGGCAACAAGATCGCCAAGCCGGTGGTGGATATGGGGTTTGAGTTGCGGGTGCGGGAGAGTACGTAGGACGGGTGTAGGAAGCGGCTGACATTGCGTTAAGCGTCTTGCCCGGTTGCCTACGCTTACGCCAGAATCCGCCGGCTTGTGCGCCTGGAGGGCGGTCTTTAAGGTTTGCCGGTCGCTGAATTTCTCGGTGATCGGGTTTAGTAGCCCGCGCTTCCCAACACAAGATGCATGAGCCAATCGATGCTTGATGGTGGCTGTGCGCAGGGCGCCTTCGGGTGCGCCGGGTTGTGTGGGATACCGGTCTACTAACCTGCGTACAGCTGCCACCCTCGTTTAGTAGCGATGAGGTATCAGCCCATATCAGGTTCTTCAACATGCCAAGCCCACATCCCGCGCATACGCTTTTCACCGTCACCCCCGATGCCCCCACCGAAACCCTGCTGATCAACAGTTACGAAACCGTCTGTTCCGTCAGCACCTTGCTGCTCAACCTGTCCGATGACCTCACCGGCAAACACCGCGATATCGCCTTGGCCATTTATCAATTGAGTGAGCTGAGCGTATTGCTGGTCGGCAAAGCCATGGATCAGCATACCCCGCGCTGTTGAGCGCTTAACCGTTCAGCCGGTGGGAAGGGGCTTGCTCCTCTCACCCTTTCAACCGTGTCCGCGTGGAAATATCGCCGTAACCTGCCGCCCCTGCTAGATTGTCCTTCTCTCCATCGCCAGGAAAGCACCATGGGACACTCACTGAAAATCTTGGGCCGCACGTCCTCCATCAACGTGCGAAAAGTGCTCTGGACCTGCCAGGAACTGGGCATCGACTACGTGCGTGAAGACTGGGGCATCGGCTACACACCCACCCAATCCGCTGAGTTCATGGCCCTGAACCCCAACGCCCAGGTGCCGGTGCTGATCGATGACCACGGCGTGTTGTGGGAATCCAACACCATTTGCCGTTACCTGGTCGGCCTTTACCAACGGCATGATCTGCTGCCCGCCGAGCCCGCGCCCCGGGCCCGGGTGGAGCAGTGGATGGACTGGCAGGCCACCGAGCTGAACCCGTCATGGGGCTACGCGTTCCACGCCTTGGTGCGCAAAAACCCGGACTATCAGGACCCGCAACGTATCCAGGCCGGCGTGCAGGGCTGGAACGACAAGATGGCCATCCTCGAACAGCAGCTGGCCAAGACGCAGGCCTACGTCGCCGGCGATGAGTTCACCCTGGCCGACATCCTTATCGGCCTGTCGGTGCACCGCTGGCGCATGACGCCGATGGAGCATCCGCATTTTCCGGCGGTGGCGGCCTATTACGAAAGGCTCAGCCAGCATGCGGGCTTCAAGGCGTTCGCCCTGGACGGGCATAATTGATTGTTGCGCCATAAAATCTTGAGCCATAAGCGGTAAACGCAATAAATCGCCAAATATGCCCGGCGTGCCCTGCCATTTAACAAGCAGCGATTTCCGTTAGCCAGCTAAGATTCCAGGTCCTGCACCTGGAATCGCTCACCATGTCCACACTCGCCGCTTCAACCACAGACGGTATCGACCCGCTGCGTGCCGCCCATATCAGCGCACGCATCGACCGCCTGCCCGCCGTCGCTACCGTCTGGCGCTTGGTGGCGCTGCTGTCCATCGGTGGTTTTTTTGAGCTGTATGACCTGTTCCAGACCGCCTATATCAGCCCCGGCCTAATCAGCGATGGGATTTTTCACACCGGCAGTGAAGGCGTGTTCGGTTTCTCCGACCAGGCCGCATTCGCCTCGGCGACCTTTCTGGGCCTGTTCCTTGGCACCAGCCTGCTCAGCCCGATTGCCGACCGCTTCGGGCGTCGTGCGATCTTCACCTTTGCGCTGATCTGGTACACGGTGGCCACGGTGTTGATGGGTATCCAAACATCCGCCCTGGGCATTATCGGCATGCGTTTTCTGGTGGGGATCGGCCTGGGCATCGAACTGGTGACCATCGACGCTTATCTTTCGGAACTGGTGCCCAAGCGCATGCGCAGTTCGGCGTTTGCCTTCGCATTTTTTATCCAGTTTCTGTCGGTCCCGGCGGTGGCGTTGATGTCGTGGTGGCTGGTGCCCCAGGCGCCGTTCGGCATCGCCGGTTGGCGCTGGGTGGTGCTTAGCAGCGCGGTGTTTGCGTTATTTATCTGGCAACTGCGCAAGCGCTTGCCGGAGTCACCGCGCTGGCTCGCGCAACAAGGCCGCTTCGACGAGGCCGGACAGATCATGGACAGCCTGGAGGCGCGCTGCCGCAAGGATCACGGTAAACCGCTGGACGAGCCCGAGCCAGAGGCCGTCAGCGTGCAGGGCAGCGGGCGCTTTGCCGATATCTGGCAACCGCCGTATCGGCGCCGGGCGTTGATGCTGATCGTGTTCCATGTGTTCCAGGCCATCGGCTTTTTCGGCTTTGGCAATTGGTTGCCGGCGCTCTTGTCGGGTCAGGGCGTGAGTGTGACCCACAGCCTGCTGTACGCCTTTATCATCACCCTCGCCTACCCGCTGGGGCCATTGCTGTTCGTGAAGGTGGCCAACCGCTTTGAAAACAAGTGGCAGATCGTCGGCTCGGCCATGGGCGCCGTAATCTTCGGCAGCCTGTTCGCACTACAGACCACGGCGGTAGGGCTGGTGTTCTGCGGCGTGATGATCACCTTCTGCAATGCCTGGCTGAGCTTCAGTTATCACTCGTACCAGAGCGAACTGTTCCCCACCAATATCCGTGCGCGGGCGGTGGGGTTCTGTTACTCGTTCAGCCGCTTGTCGACGGTGTTCAGCAGCCTGCTGATCGGGTTCATCCTCGAACACCTGGGCACACCGGGGGTGCTGGCATTTATCGCCAGCAGCATGCTGATTGTGATGATCACCATCAGTTGGTTCGGACCACGCACGCGCAACCTGGCCCTGGAACATATCGCCCATTGACGGCAACGATTGGCCGTTGGCGGGATAAGTGTTGCCGCCGATGGCGCGCCGACCCAGCAAAACCGGGGGTCTGGCACTCGGCATGTTATTTGCTCCAGCTGTGGCACCGAACATTACACAGGTGACCGATCATGCTGGTAAACAACAACACCCAAGCCGTGTCGACCGTTCAACAGATCAAGCGACCCGACATGGACCCCGCCAACGCCGCCGCCAGCGCGCTGTACAGCGGCGCCCTGCAAGCGGCGCAGCAAAGCGTGACCGTACCGGCCGCGCAGAAGGAATTGGACAAGGCCGCCGACCGTATCGATGAAGCTTTCGCCAAGACCCGCGTGCAATTACAGACAGCCAGTACCGCCAGTGAAGTACCGGCAACCAACTCGGCTTCCGGGGCTCGCGCGGAATTCACTGACTATATGAGCAAATCCCCTGCCGAACGCATCCGCGAGCAATTGCTCAAGGAACAAGGGCTGACCGAGGCGGATGTGCAGAATATGTCCCAGGAAAAGCAGGACGCGATTTCCAAGCAAGTGGCTGAACGCTTGAAGCAGCAACAGGAACAACAAGTAGCGGCAAAGACAGCTGAGCCTCAGGCGCGAACGTTGAAAGAAACCCTGGCGGCCATCTGACGTCACTGGCCGCGAGTTTTCTGCTCGCGAAGCCTCCAAGAACGCTGCGTTCATCCAGGATGATCGTGTCGTCGAATGGCTTCGCGAGCCTGCTCGCACCTGAGCGAGCAGGCGTTTGCTGATTAGTGCCCGAACAGACCTGTTTCGGATTTCTTGGCTTTCTTGTCTGCGCGTTTTTCATCGGCGGTCTTTGCCGGTTTTTTCTTCGCGGCTTTCTTTGAATCCATGCCTTTAGCCATGCTGCGTACTCCACTGTGAAGGGATGCAGCATTGGGTATACCACCTATTGCCCGGCAGAAGGCGCTTATAATCTTGGCCCCCATCACGACGCCTGCTTGAATACCATGCCCGAGTTGCCCATTGATCCACTGCCAGAGCCCCTATGGCCGCTGCTGAACAAGTTTTACCGCCGCCACGATTCATCGATGAAGGCGCTCAAGGGCGGGCGTTTATGGGTGGCGCGCGATGGCGACATTGTCGCCGGGTTGTGCCTGACACCCGTGGTGGGCGGGCAGTGGCTGACGGGCGTGTTTGTGGCGCCGGATTATCGCAGCCAGGGTTTGGCGACGCGGTTGATCCTTGAGGCAGTGGCGTCAGCCGAGGGCACGGTATGGTTGTTGTGCCATCCTGACTTGGAGCGGTTGTATCAGCGGATAGGCTTTACCCAGGACACGCGATTGCCGCAGTCCCTCGGCGAGCGGCTGGTGCGTTACAAGCGCAACAAACCGATGATCGCGATGGGCTTGGAATCGGGAGTGAGGCCGCCCTCGGATAGCAGGTGACCGAGAGGGAATGGGCCCATGCTTTTTGTCTGGCACACCGCGGTGTCTGGAGAGAGGGCCGCTTCGCGGCCCGGCGCGGGGCAAGCCCGCTCACCACAACCACTTTATGGGCCGATCCCCTGTGGTGCGCAGGCTTGGATTTTGTGTAGCTAACTAAGGCTATTGGGAAAGCCCCTTTTTCCACATGCTGATCGGCATTTCTTTGGTTAATCCGCCGTGGCGGGATCCAACTCCGGGAACATCACGTCGATGAAGCCGAACTTGCTGAAGTCGGTGATGCGCGATGGGTATAACCGGCCGATCAGATGGTCGCATTCGTGTTGCACCACCCGCGCATGGAAGCCATCGGCAAAGCGCACGATAGGCTCGCCCTTGGGATCGAAACCTTCATAACGGATCTGCTGGTAGCGGTTCACCGCACCGCGCAGGCCAGGCACCGACAGGCAACCTTCGAAGCCCTCTTCCAGCACCGGGCTGAGTGGCGTGATCAGTGGGTTGATCAGGATGGTCTGGGGCACGGCCGGCGCGTCCGGGTAGCGCTCGCTGCTCTCAAAACCGAAGATCACCAATTGCAGATCCACGCCGATCTGCGGCGCGGCAAGGCCTACACCGCCCACATGCTCCATGGTCTGGAACATGTCATCGATCAGTTGCCACAGTTCGGGGCTGTCGAACATTTCCGGCGGAACCGGAGGGGCGATGCGTAGCAAGCGTTCATCGCCCATTTTCAGGATTTCACGGATCATTAATCAGGCTTCGTCAGTAGTGGGCTTAATGGAATGGTCACGGCCAAGGCCGGAAACATGTTGTTTCTCATGGACCGGCGGCTCATCGAAATCCTTGGCCCCCGGTTCCTTGCCTTCGGCTGACATGTGTTCAATCACCGCATTCATCTCCGCACCCAGTAACAGCACGGCGGATGAGATGTAAAAGTATAGGAGCAGCACGATGATCGCACCGATGCTGCCGTACATGGCGTTGTAATCGGCGAAGGTCTTGACGTAGTAGCCAAACCCCAGCGAGGCAATGATCCACACCACCACCGCCAGTACGGAACCGGGGGTGATAAAGCGAAATTTCTGTTCGACATCGGGCATCACGTAGTACATCAGCGCCACGGCGAACATCAGCAGAATCACGATCAGCGGCCAACGCACGATGGTCCACAGGGTGACCACGAATTCCTGCATGCCGATCTGCCCGGCCAGCCACTCCATCACCTGTGGGCCAAGCACCATCAGCGCGGCGGCGGCGAGCAACATCCCGGCGATGCCTACGGTGTAAAAGATCGACAGCGGAAAACGCTTCCAGATCGGCCGACCTTCAACCACATCGTAGGCAGCGTTCATGGCGCTCATCATCAGGCGCACGCCGGCCGAGGCCGTCCACAGCGCGATCACGATACCCACCGACAGCAGGCCACCCTTGGATTGCTGCAACTGGTCGATCACCGGATTGACCTGCTCCAACGCCTGGGGCGGCAGCACCAGCTCCGATTGCAGGCGTAGCCAACTGAAGAAGTCCGGCAGGTGCAGAAAACCAATCAGCGCAATCAAAAACAGTAGGAACGGAAACAGCGAGAACAGCATCTGGTAAGCCAGCGCCGAGGCATAGGTGGGCATTTCGTCGTCGACGAATTCCTTGACGGTGCGCAACAGCACTTTGTGCAGCTTGAGACCATCAAGTACAGGAAAAATCATAGCGTCTCCTTTCGCCGCAAAGAGGATAAGGTCATGGGCGACTCAAGGGCCGTTTTCTACATCAAAGTAGCCCATCTGGCGACTTTGAAACAATTTCCAAACTTTAGTTGCAGCAGGCGACACAAAAACGGCCATCCGTGGATGGCCGCAGGACGGCGAGTTCACACCCGCCAAAGCCAGCGTTACTTGGTGGCTTTTTTAACGGCATCTTTGGTTTTGCCGACCGCCTGCTGAGCTTCGCCCTTCTTCTCTTGGACGACGCCTTCAGCGCGCATTTTGTCGTTATCGGTGGCTTTGCCGACACCTTGCTTAATGTTGCCGACCGCTTCGTTGGCCAAGCCTTTTGCCTTATCCGCTGTGCTGCCCATGGTATTTCTCCGAAAGAACAATCAAGGGTTATTGGTCGTTACATGAAGATTGACCGGAGCGGATTCGGCAGAGTTTCAATTATTTTCAGGGTGCATTTGATCGGTGCGCACAGGTTGGGCTTTATGTTTTGCGGCCAACCCATGAGAATGCGCGGCACATTCAGGCTATAAGGCTGAATAACAGATCCCGTAGGAAGGTTATGAAACTCAATAAAGCACAGGCCATTGCTCGCAGAAACCAGGAACTGGGCGGAGCCGTACTCGGCGTCAACAACTGCCATTTCACCGACCTGGACCGCAAACGCAACATCTGGTGGTTCGATCTGCCGGTGGCACGGATTGCGGTGGGCCAGTACGAGTGGATTCACCTGCTGATGCACAACGCCGAGACCGACCAGTTGTTGCATCTGAAGGTGCCGACGGTGTTTCTGCGCGAGAAACTCGAAGGGCTGGTGGTGCGTAATGCGGGCAAGCGCAAACCGGAGATCACTCTGGAGCTGAGCGCGGATAAGGATTCGTTCTTGAAAGATGTGCGCCCGGCGGGTGCGGGTGTGAACTTCGCGCAGTTTGCCCTGTAAGAGCCGCGGTCAGAAAAAATGTGGGAGGTGGCTTGGCCCCCTCCCACATTTGAATTGCGTTACTTTTTAAGACCGAGCTTCTTCAGCTCTTCATCGCGCAGCTCGCGACGCAGGATCTTGCCGACGTTGGTCGTCGGCAAGGCATCGCGGAATTCCACCGCCTTGGGCACCTTGTAGCCAGTGACGTTGGCGCGCATGTGCTCCATCACCTGCTCCTTGGTCAGGGTCGCACCCGGCTTGACCACAATAAACAGCTTGATGTGTTCCCCGGACTTCTCGTCCGGCACGCCGATGGCTGCACACTGCAACACGCCCGGCAGGCCCGCCAGTACGTCTTCCAGCTCGTTGGGGTACACGTTGAAGCCGGAGACCAGGATCATGTCTTTCTTGCGATCAACGATGCGCATATAGCCATCGGGCTGGATGATCGCGATGTCGCCGGTCTTGAGCCAACCGTCGCTGTCGAGCATCTCGTCGGTGGCATCCTGGCGCTGCCAGTAGCCCTTCATCACTTGTGGGCCCTTGACGCACAGCTCGCCGGTTTCACCCAACGGCAGCTCGGTGCCATCGTCGGCGATGACCTTGCACACCGTCGAAGGCACCGGAATGCCGATGGTGCCGATCTGGATATGCTGGATCGGGTTCACGGTGGCCACCGGGCTGGTCTCGGTCATGCCGTAACCTTCGCAGATACCGCAACCGGTCACGGCTTTCCAACGCTCGGCCGCTGCCAGTTGCAGGGCCATACCGCCGGAGAGGGTGACCTTCAGCGCGGAGAAGTCCAGCTTGCGGAAGGCTTCGTTGTTGCACAACGCTACGAACAGCGTGTTCAGGCCGACAAAGCCGCTGAACTTCCACTTCGACAGCTCCTTGACCATCGCCGGCAGGTCGCGCGGGTTGCTGATCAGGATGTTGTGGTTGCCGATCAGCATCATCGCCATGCAATGAAAGGTGAACGCATAGATGTGGTACAGCGGCAGCGGTGTGATCAGGATCTCGCAACCTTCATTGAGGTTGGAGCCCATCAGCGCCTTGCACTGCAGCATGTTGGCCACGAGGTTGCGGTGGGTCAGCATTGCGCCCTTGGCGACGCCGGTGGTGCCGCCGGTGTATTGCAGCACGGCCACGTCGCTACTGACCGGGTTAGCGTCGCTGACCGGTTGACCGCGTCCCTTGGCGAGCACGTCATTGAATTTGATCGCCTGGGGCAAGTGATACGCCGGGACCATTTTCTTCACGTACTTGATGACGCTGTTGATCAGCAGGCGCTTGAGCGGCGGCAGCAGGTCCGCGACTTCGGTGACGATCACATGCTTGACGGCGGTCTTGGGCACGACCTTTTCCGCCAAGTGAGCCATGTTGGCCAGGCAGACCAGCGCCTTGGCGCCGGAATCGTTGAACTGGTGTTCCATTTCCCGCGCGGTGTACAGCGGGTTGGTGTTGACCACAATCAGGCCGGCGCGGATGGCACCGAACACAGCGACTGGGTATTGCAGAACGTTGGGTAGTTGCACGGCGATTCGATCGCCAGGCTTCAAGTCGGTATGCTGTTGCAGGTAGGCGGCGAAGGCGCCGGACAATTCGTACAACTCACCGTAGGTGATTGTCTTGCCCAGGTTGCTGAACGCCGGTTTGTTAGCGAAGCGCTGGCAGGACTGTTTAAGTACCGCCTGAATATTTGGATACTCGTCTGGATTGATGTCTGCAGCAATCCCGGCGGGGTACTTATCCTTCCAAAAGTCTTCGTTCATGGAAGCCCACTCCTCAGCGACGCGAATTCATCATCGCATTTGATGCGATTATTATTGGTGTATGTTTTTTAAGTTTTAAGGTGAGTCTGGCGCGTTCAAGCAGGCCGAGAGGTCACAAAGCGCGCCGAGAGTAGCAGCTTTGCCGAGGGCCGACTAGAGCCAAAAGAGGGCCCTACAGTCATAAACATGACTCATGAATATCCAATGGTCATTTTTAGAGCAAAGATTCTATATCCGCAAAAAAGGCTCTAGAACAAGGTTTAACAGATTAAACACAGACAAATGTGGGAGGGGGCTTGCCCCCGATGGCATTAAACAGTCGATACAAATGGTGACTGTTGCGCTGTCATCGGGGGGCAAGCCCCCTCCCACATTTTTATTGCACTTCACTTCAGGGTCAGGCGATGTCGCGCAGCTCCCTGCGCAGGATCTTGCCCACCGGCGTCATCGGCAACGACTCACGCAACACGATGTGCTTGGGCACCTTGTAGCCGGTGAAGTTGCTCTTGCAGTACGCCTTCAGCTCTTCAAGGCTGACCCCCTGAGCCCGCGCCACCACGAACAGCTTCACCGCCTCCCCCGTGCGCTCGTCCGGCACGCCGATCACCGCGCAGCTGGCCACTGCTGGGTGGGCCATCACCACGTCTTCGATTTCGTTGGGGTACACGTTGAAGCCGGAGACGATGATCAGGTCTTTCTTGCGGTCCACAATGCTCACAAAGCCATCGGTGTCGATTACCGCAATATCACCGGTTTTCAACCACCCTTCGGCATCCAGGGTGTCGGCGGTTGCCGCCGGTTGCTGCCAGTAGCCCTTCATCACCTGTGGGCCTTTGATGCACAGTTCGCCACGCTCCCCGAGGGGCAATTCGCGGCCTTCGTCATCGATCACCTTCATGGCCGTACCCGGCACTGGAATACCCACGGTGCCCAGCCGCGATTGGCTACCGTAGGGGTTGGTGCTGGCCACCGGCGAGGTTTCGGTCAGGCCGTAGCCTTCGCCGATGGTACAGCCGGTCAGGGCCTCCCAGCGCTCGGCGGTGGCCTTGACCAGCGCGGTACCGCCGGAATTGGTGATCTTGAGGTGCGAGAAATCCAGGGTCTTGAAATCCGGATGGTCCATCAGCGCGACAAACAGGGTGTTCAACCCCAGCAGGCAGGAAAACCGCCACTTTTTCAGCTCTTTGATAAACCCGCCGATGTCGCGCGGGTTGGTGATCAGCACGTTGTGGTTGCCGGTCACCATCATGCACATGCAGTTCGCCGTAAAGGCATAGATATGGTAGAGCGGCAGCGGCGCGATCATCACTTCCTGCCCTTCCCGTACCAGCGGCTGGCCGTTATCGCTGACCTGGGACATGCACGCCCGCGCCTGCTGCATATTGGCCACCAGATTGCCGTGGGTCAGCATCGCGCCCTTGGCCAGGCCGGTGGTGCCGCCGGTGTATTGCAACACGGCGATGTCATCCAGGGTCACCGGGTGGCGGGTCACACCCAGGCCCGCGCCCATGCGCAGGGCACGCTTGAACGAAACCGCGCGTGGCAGGTGATAGGCCGGGACCATCTTCTTGACCTTGTCGACCACGGTGTTGACCAGCCAGCCTTTGGCGGCGGGCAAGAAATCGCCCATTTTGGCTTCGATCAGGTAGTCAATCTCGGTGTCGGCACACACTTCCTGCACCCGCGATCCGAACAGGTTGAGGTAGACCAGCGCCCGCACGCCGGCATCCTTGAATTGGTGGCGCATTTCCCGCGGGGTGTACAACGGGTTGGTGTTGACCACGATCAACCCGGCGCGCAGCGCCCCGAACACCGCGATGGGGTAATGCAATACGTTGGGCATCTGCACGGCGATGCGCTCGCCGGGCTTGAGGTCGGTGTGATGCTGCAGGTAACCGGCGAACGCCGCGCTCTGGCGCTCAAGCTCGGCGTAGGTCAGGGTCACCCCCATATTGCTGAATGCCGGACGGTCGGCAAAGGCTTTGCAGGAACGCTCGAAGACTTCGATCACCGACTTGTAGGTGGTGAGGTCGATGTCATTGGGAACGCCCGCCGCGCGTTTGTCATTCCAGAAATCAGGTTGCATTATTCTTGTCCTCTGTACCTGAGTGTGTCCGGCCGCTTTTATGCTGCGATGGAAAGCGGAGCTTTGGGGACGTTAGCAGCTATGGCCAATCAGGCAAATACAGGAAAGAGTGTCATCAACTGCGTGAATCTTCCTACAAGGGCCTGTACTGATCAGCCGCTTGCCAGAAGATCAGCGATACACTGCAACGACACCGAGCAAAGGAACCGCCATGAACCACAGCACCTTCTGGCTGACTGCGAACGACCATACCCGCCTATACGTCAACCAATGGCTGCCACAGGGGCCGCTCCAGGCTGTGGTAATGGTGTCCCACGGCATGGCCGAGCACAGTGGGCGCTACGCCCGCCTGGCCGAGGCCCTGTGCGATGCGGGCTACGGTGTGTACGCGCTGGACCAGCGAGGCCATGGACGGACCGCCGATGAAGGCACTCTGGGGTTGTTCGCCGAGCACGATGGCTGGAACAAAGTGGTAGGCGACCTGGCCAGCCTCAACCAACACATCGGCCAACAGCATCCGGGGCTGCCGATCGTACTGTTGGGGCACAGCATGGGCAGTTATATCGCCCAGGCTTATCTGCTGCACCACAGTGCCAGCCTGCATGGGGCGATTCTCAGCGGGTCGAATTTCCAGCCGGTGGCGCTATACCGCGCCGCGCGCCTGATCGCTCGCGCCGAACGCCTGCGCCAGGGCCTGCGGGGGCGCAGCGCAGTGATCGACTTCCTGTCGTTTGGCTCTTTCAACAAAGCGTTCAAACCTAACCGCACGGCCTTCGACTGGCTCAGTCGCGACCCGGATGAGGTGGATAAGTACATCAACGATCCCCTCTGCGGTTTTCGTTGCACCAACCAACTGTGGGTGGATTTGCTAGGCGGCTTGCAGCAGATCAGCAAAGCGTCCAACCTCGCGCAGATCGATCCAGGCCTGCCGATTCTGGTGATGGGCGGCGAATGTGATCCGGTGAGCGAGGGCAAGCGTCTCACCCATCTGGCTCAAGCCCTGCAAGCGGCCGGCTGCCAGCACCTGCAACTGACTATTTACCCCCAGGCGCGCCATGAAGTGTTCAATGAAACCAACCGCACGCAAGTCACGGCGGATGTGGTGACATGGCTGGATCACGCCCTGAGTTTGCAACGGCCTGCCCGCTGCGAATAAATTTTCCTTTAAAATCAGCAAATTAAATTACCGATTAGCCACAGGATGCGCTCTTAGATGACCCAGGTAACCAACACCCCGTATGAAGCCCTTGAAGTCGGCCAGACCGCCAGCTACAGCAAGACTGTCGAAGAGCGCGACATCCAGCTGTTCGCGGCAATGTCCGGCGATCACAACCCGGTGCACCTAGACGCCGAATACGCCAAGGCCACGATGTTCAAGGAGCGTATCGCCCACGGCATGTTCAGCGGCGCTTTGATCAGCGCAGCCGTAGCCTGCGAACTGCCTGGGCCGGGCACGATTTATATCGGTCAGCAGATGAGCTTTCAGAAGCCGGTGAAGATCGGCGACACCCTGACGGTGCGCCTGGAAATCCTGGAGAAACTGCCCAAGTTCCGCGTGCGGATTGCCACTCGCGTGTTCAACCAGCGCGACGAGTTGGTAGTGGATGGCGAGGCAGAGATTCTTGCGCCGCGTAAACAGCAGGTGGTGACCTTGACCGAGCTGCCGCCGATCAGCATCGGCTGAATACAAATGTGGGAGAGGGCTTGCCCCGATTGCGGTGAGTCAGTCATTCAAACATCGACTGATTCACTGCTATCGGGGGCAAGCCCCCTCCCACATTGACTAGGCGGTAAGCTTACGACTGAGCGCGAGCCTGGTTACGCAGGGCTTTAACCTGGTCGTGATTGCGTTGCACGCCGTGGTACTGACGCTCAACCAAGTCACGAATGCCCAGCAGGTTGTGCTTGTTGATCTTCTCGATCGCTTCACGATAAGCCTTCAGTGCGTGGTCCTCACCGCGCTCGGCTTCGTTCAGCACAGCCTCTTCATCTTTACCGGTAACCATCGACTTCACGTCGACCCAGCCACGGTGCAGTGCGCCGGCAACGCTGCCGGAATCTTCCGGATCGCCACCCAAGGCACGCACGGCGGTTTTCAGCTCGGCGGCAGCGGTGGCGCAATCGGCAGAACGCTTAGCAAACAGCGCCTTGAGTTCTGGGTGCTTAATATCTTCAGCGCACTCTTTAAAGCCTTTTTGGCCGTCGATGCTGGTTTCGATCAGGTCGTTAAGTACGGAGATCGATTCTTTGTTGATGTCAGTCATTTTCCAATTCCTTATGTGGGTTGAGAAAGGTTGTCTTAATGATTGCAGCGCCCGTGCCAGGTTTTAAAAAATAACTTTATTGTTTAAATTCAATCATTTACGAAATATTTAACCATCTGTATGTACGTTATTTGCATGATCTGTCATTTGGCCTTCATGCAGAATGCCTGTATTTTCCAAGCTCCTCTCGTAACCGTCTGACGTTCATGAACCCGGAAAAGCTCGAACTGTTGATCACCCGCGAAATGCCTTTCGGCAAATACAAAGGGCGGATCATTGCCGACTTGCCAGGCCCCTACCTGAACTGGTTCGCTCGCGAAGGTTTCCCCCACGGCGAATTGGGTGGTCTGCTGGCGCTGATGCAGGAAATTGACCACAACGGTCTGTCAGAACTGCTCGAACCGCTGCGCGCCAAACACGGCAAGCCTGCCCCACGCCATTAAGAGCCCACCCATGCCCAGCAACGCCCAAAACGAAGCGCATTGGCAAGCCATCGCTCAACGCTATGACTGCGAGCCAGGCCCTATCAATCTTGAGAACGGTTACTTCGGCCGCATGAGCCGCGCGGTGCAGGCCCAGTACCTGGAGCATGTGGCGTTTATCAACCGCAGCAATGCGGTGTATGTGCGCCAGCGTTTCGAACAGGGCGAAAACATCGAGATCCGGCGCCAGCTCGCCGCCTTGATAGAGGTGGAACCCGAGTCGGTGGCATTCACCCGCAACGCCACCGAAGCCTTGCAGTCGCTGATCCGCAACTACAACCGCCTGCAACCGGGTGACCAAGTGCTGATCAGCGATCTGGAGTACGACACGGTCAAGGGCGCGATGCGCTGGCTGGCGGCGCATCGCGGTGTGGAGGTTATCGAACTGTCCCACGCCCATCCGGCCAGTTTCGACAGCCTGCTACAGACCTATCGTGATGCCTTCGCCCAATACCCGCGTCTCAAGCTGATGGCCATGACCCACGTTACCCATCGCACCGGGCTGGTAATGCCAGTGGCCGCCATTGCTCAGGCGGCACGGACGCACGGTGTTGACGTGATCCTCGACGGTGCCCACGCCCTTGGCCAGATCGACTTCAACTTGGCCGATCTGGGCATCCAGTTCGCCGGGTTCAACCTGCACAAATGGATCGGCGCACCGTTGACCCTGGGCTTCCTGTATATCGCCCCCGAGCGCCTGGCCGATATCGACCCGGACATGGGCGAGTTCCACTACCCCATCACCGATGTACGCGCGCGGACGTCCTACAGCACGCCGAATTTTCCGGCGCTGATGACCTTGCCACTGGTATTGGATGAGCATCGCGCACTGGGTGGCGCGGCTGCCAAAGGTGCGCGGGTCAATTACCTGCGGGATACATGGGTGAGCCAGGTACGGTCATTGCCGGGGATCGAGGTGCTGACGCCGGATGACCCGAGGCTGTATTGCGGGATTAGTGCTTTCAAATTCAGCGGTCGGGACCAGCAGGCGATGGCGGACCGTTTGCTCAAGGACTACAACGTCTTCACCACGACCCGTGTCGGGGCCTCGTTCGGGACGTGTATCCGGATCACCCCCGGGTTGGTCACCTCGGTGGCGGACATCCATCATCTGGCCAATGCCATCACCGAACTGCACCGCAGCCCTCTATAAAAGCAGGCGCAGTTTTATTGCAGGCAAAAAAAAGCGGTACACCGACCAAGTGCACCGCAAAAATGCCGTTAAGCACAGCAACAACGATTCGGTAAATCAGATCAATCCAACAGCGCCAGGGCCTGGGCGGTAACTTCCTGGATGCGTGCCCAGTCGCCGTTCTTGACCCACTCTGGGTCGAGCATCCAGCTGCCGCCCACGCACATCACGTTTTTCAACGCCATGTAGCTTTTGATATTGGCCGGGCCGACGCCGCCGGTCGGGCAGAATTTCACTTCGCCGAACGGGCCGCCCAGGGCCTTGATTGCCGCTACGCCACCGCTGACTTCAGCGGGGAACAATTTGAAACGACGGTAGCCCAGGCCATAGCCTTCCATGATGCCGGACGCATTGCTGATACCCGGCAACAGCGGGATCGGGCTGTGCACCGAGGCTTCGAGCAAGTCGCGGGTAATCCCGGGGGTGACGATAAACTGCGAGCCGGCCACTTCCGCGGCCTCCAGCATGTGCCGATCCAACACGGTGCCGGCGCCGGTGCACAGTTCAGGGCGCTGCTCGCGCAGCACCTGAATGGCCTTGAGGCCGAACTCCGAACGCAGGGTCACTTCCAGCGCCGTCAGGCCGCCGGCCGCCAGGGCATCGGCCAGGGGCAGAATGTCCTGTTCGCGGGCGATGGTGATCACCGGCAGGATCCGCGCCTTGGCGCAGAGGCTGTCGATCAAGGCAACTTTATCCGCCATGGACACGGTCGGTTGAGGGCTTTTCATAGCGGCTGATCCTTGGCTCATGGGCACCAGTAAATCTCTAAAGTAGGTTGCAGAAACGCGCGAATCGGCATGGCGGCGACGTCGTCACTGGCCAGCGCGGCGCTCAAAGTGGTCAATTTCGAACTGCCGGAGATCGACAGCACGGTGTAGCGGGCCGTGGCCAGCAACGCGCGACTCATGGTCAGGCGCTGGTGCGGCACGGTCGGCGCCAGCATGGGCCAGCAACGGCGGGTACCGTCGGGCTGCAGGGCTTCGTTCAGGTTCGGGCTGTTTGGAAACAACGACGCGGTGTGGCCGTCATCGCCCATGCCCAGCACCAGCACATCGATGGCGGGCAGTTCGGCCAGCAGGCGATCGGCCTGCTCGGCAGCCTCTTCCAGGTTCGCGGTGGCGCTGTACAAACTGAGGAACCGCGCCTTGGCGGCCGGGCCCTGCAGCAGATATTTCTTCAATAGGCCGGCATTGCTGTCGGCATGCTCTACCGGCACCCAGCGCTCATCGGCGAGGGTGATGGTGACCTTGGACCAGTCCAGGCCCTGCTTGGCCAGGTTCTGGAAAAACGCCACCGGGCTGCGCCCACCAGACACCACCAGCGTCGCTTCGCCACGGGCGCTGATGGCCGTGCGCAATTGTTCGGCCACATCGTTGGCCAAACCGTCCGCCAGCAACGCAGGCGTACGGTACTCATGGGCGCTGACGCCCTGCGGCAGTTTCAATTCAGATATCGCCATACCATGACCTCCCATCCCGCGTGATCAGTGCAATGGAGCTCATCGGCCCCCAGGAGCCCGCCGCATACGGCTTGGGCGCATCACCGGATTTTTTCCAACCGGCGATCAACTGGTCACACCACTTCCACGCGGCTTCGATTTCATCTTTGCGAACAAACAGGTTCTGATTGCCGCGCATCACTTCCAACAGCAAACGCTCGTAGGCATCAGGAATGCGCGTACTGCGGTAGGTGTCGGAAAAATTCAGTTGCAGCGGGCCGCTGCGCAGTTGCATGCCTTTGTCCAGGCCCTGCTCCTTGGTCATTACCCGCAAGGAAATCCCTTCGTCCGGTTGCAGGCGGATGATCAGTTTGTTGCTGATCTGCAGGCGCTGCTCGGGGGCGAAGATATAGTGGGACGGTTCCTTGAAGTGGATAACGATCTGCGACAGCTTTTGCGGCATGCGCTTGCCGGTACGCAGGTAGAACGGCACACCGGCCCAACGCCAGTTACGGATATCGGCACGCAAGGCGACGAAGGTTTCGGTGTCGCTCTGGGTGTTGGAGTTTTCTTCTTCCAGGTATCCCGGCACCGGCTTGCCGGCGCTGTAGCCGGCGATGTACTGGCCACGCACCACTTGGGTGGTAAGGCCGTCCGGGCTGATCGGCGCCAGGGCCTTGAGCACCTTGACCTTCTCGTCACGGATGCTGTCGGCGGACAGGTCGGCCGGTGGGTCCATGGCGATCAGGCAAAGCAGCTGCAACAGGTGATTCTGGATCATGTCCCGCAGCTGGCCGGCTTTGTCGAAATAACCCCAACGACCTTCAATGCCCACTTGCTCCGCCACGGTAATTTCTACGTGGGAAATGTAGTGCTGGTTCCACTGGGTCTCGAACAGGCTGTTGGCAAAACGCAGCGCAATCAGGTTTTGAACGGTCTCTTTGCCCAGGTAATGGTCGATGCGGTAGGTGCGGTTTTCCGGGAAAAACTGCGCCACGGCGTCGTTGACCTTGCGCGAGGACTCCAGGTCCGAACCGATGGGTTTTTCCAGCACCACGCGGGTGTTGTCCGCCAGGCCGACCTTGGACAAATTTTCGCAGATCGCGCCATACACCGCCGCCGGAGTGGCGAAGTAGGCAATCAGGCGTTGTTCGGTGCCGGCTTTTTCAGCCAGGGCCACGTAGTCGTCGGCTTTCATAAAGTCGACATGGACGTAGGTCAGACGCGCCAGGAAACGCTGGGCGATGCTGTCGTCCAGTTCCTTGCCGACGTATTTACGCAGTTCTTTTTCGATATGGGCCAGGTGCTGCTGCTCGGAGCCGGCTTCACGGGCCAGGGCCAGGATGCGCGTGTCTTCGTGCAACAGACCTGCACCATCCAACTGATAGAGGGCAGGAAATAACTTGCGTAGCGCCAGATCACCCAAGGCGCCAAACAGGGCAAAGGTGCAGGGTTCCACGGTTATCGAAGGCATGATGTTTGTTCTTTTATCAAGTTAAGCTACAAATACCCTTTTTCAAGGTATCACTCAAGGAAAAATGTAGTAATAACCACAACATTTTCCCGAAATACGCATTGCGAGTGGTGGTGTTCAGCTACCCTCAGTAGGATAGGCCACCGCAAAAGGCCGCTCGTCGATTGCTTGCCGCCCTTAATTTGCATCGTCGCCCGAAGGAAAGACTGAATGGACCGCGTGCGAAATCTTCTGGAGCAGATCCAGAGCCGCCTCGAAGACTTGAACAAGGCAGAGCGCAAAGTCGCTGAAGTCATCCTGCTCAACCCGCAGCAGGCCACACGCTTCTCGATCGCCGCCCTCGCCCAGGCCGCCTCGGTCAGTGAACCGACGGTCAACCGTTTCTGCCGTTCATTCGGCGTGAGCGGTTACCCTGAACTCAAATTGCAGTTGGCGCAAAGCCTGGCCAGTGGCGCGGCTTATGTCAGCCGCGCCGTGGAGGCCGATGATAACCCGGAGGCCTACACGCAGAAGATCTTTGGCAGTGCCATCGCCTCCTTGGACAGCGCCTGCCAGGCCCTGGACCCGAACCTGATCAGCAAGGCCGTGGACCTGCTGATCCAGGCTCGGCAGATCCACTTCTTCGGCCTCGGTGCTTCGGCCCCGGTGGCCATGGACGCCCTGCATAAGTTCTTCCGTTTCAACCTGGCGGTCACCGCCCACGCCGACGTACTGATGCAGCGCATGATCGCCTCGGTGGCCCATACCGGTGAGCTGTTCGTGATCATTTCCTACACCGGGCGTACCCGCGAGCTGGTGGAAGTGGCGCGTATCGCACGCAGTAACGGCGCCTCGGTGCTGGGCGTGACCGCCGAGAACTCACCGTTGGCCAAGGCCAGTACGGTGAGCCTGAATATTCCACTCCCGGAAGACACGGATATCTACATGCCGATGACGTCGCGGATCATCCAACTGACCGTGCTGGATGTGCTGGCCACCGGCATGACATTGCGTCGCGGGGTGGATTTCCAGCCGCACTTGCGCAAGATCAAAGAGAGTCTGAACGACAGCCGGTATCCGGTGGGGGATGAGTTTAACTAAGCTCGAATCTCTACCAGCAGTACCGCCGCCATCGCGAGCAAGCCCGCTCCCACAGGGCAATGCGTTGCAAATGTGGGAGGGGGCTTGCCCGCGATGAGGCCACAAGCAACAACGCTAAACTCCAGCCCGAGCTTGCAAACTCAGGTGCGCCCGCCCCCACAGGGGAATGCGTTGCAAATGTGGGAGCGGGCTTGCCCGCGATGAAGCCATAAGCAACAACGCTAAACTCCAGCCCGAGCTTGCAAACTCAGGTGCGCCCGCTCCCACAGGGCAATGCGTTGCAAATGTGGGAGGGGGCTTGCCCGCGATGAGGCCACAAGCAACAACGCTAAACTCCAGCCCGAGCTTGCAAACTCAGGTGCGCCCGCTCCCCCGGCGCCAAACTGGCCCCGGCCATCGCCGACTCCACACACACAAACCCCGACGCCTCGTTAAAACTCACGCCCAATAGCGGTCGGCTGCCCGGATGCCACACCACAGTGTCGGCACTCTCGCCCGTGTCGATGCACAGTTCGCGCTGCCAGGCGTGATCCTTGAGGTGCAGTTCGCCTTCGTGCTGGAACACCCGCTGGCATCCGCCCTCTACGCGCAACTCGCCCTCCTGCTGGCACATCTGGCGGTTGAGCTGATCGTAACCTTGCGCGCCTTCGAGCCCAGACAGCGCTACCTCATCAACGTGACCAATACGCCAGTAAGCGTGCAACGCATGGCTCAACTGGCACGGCAGTTCGTCCTGATGCTCGGTGCTCAGGCGCAATTCCAAGGTAGCCCCCAGGTGCGCGTGCAGGTCCACCTGCCAGTCGCACAGTTGCAGTTGCCAGTGCAGGTTCACGCCTTCGTCATCGCTGGAGCTATCGAGCAGTTTCCAGTCGATCAGGCGCGCCCAGCCATGGGACGGCCAGGCGTTTTCGCTTGGGTGACGGCCATACCATGGCCAGCACACCGGCACGCCGCCACGAATGGCACCGACCTGCGGCCACTTGGCCGCGCACCACAGCCAGGGCTTCTGACCACGCGGCTGAAAATGCAACAGTTGCGCGCCCTGGCGACTGAATACCGCCTGGCACAGCGGATGATCGATCACCAACACGTCGCGCATCTGAAAGCGTTCCCAGGCGAACACCGGACGTTCGCGCAGGGATTTGAAAAAGCGTTGCAGCGGATGCTCATGCATGTGCCACGGTCCTGTATCACAGTGCTGCGCAAAAAAAAGCGGATAGCCATGGCTATCCGCAAATGCGCACAGAGAGAAGGAGCTTATCGCAACAGCGTTAGAACGTAGACTGAATTTTCAGACCCGCTACCAGCGCGTTGTCGACTTTGTCCACGCCGCCAGGCTGCACGAC
The DNA here is from genome assembly GCF_019641515.1 of Pseudomonas sp. S5F11. Classification (NCBI taxonomy): domain Bacteria; kingdom Pseudomonadati; phylum Pseudomonadota; class Gammaproteobacteria; order Pseudomonadales; family Pseudomonadaceae; genus Pseudomonas; species Pseudomonas sp. S5F11. The sequence continues at coordinate 4,978,993 of NZ_JAIFJZ010000001.1, read as the reverse complement.
GTATTGCAGGTTGGGACGTACGGTCAGCCAGTTGGTAACGTGGAAGCCGTAGTTGAGTTCGAAGTTGTATTCGGTTTCACGAATCGGCGTGTACAGCGGGTTGTCATAGTCGCTGACGCCGTTAGCGGCATTGAGCAGTTCCGAGTTGCGCTTGACGTCATTGTTGACATGCAGGCGCGCGGCACCAATACCGACGTCGTCTTTTGGACGCGCATCGAATGGGCCTTTGTACACCAGCATGAGCGACTGATAGTTGTCGACCAGGTTGGTTTCCTTGTCGTGGAACGTCGCGTTGGCTGCGATGTTCAGGCCGCGCGACGCGTCGCCGTTATGGGTGGTGAGTTGCTGTTGCGCAACGAACCAGTAGCCTTTTTTGCTGCTGCGGGTACGGAAGTCAGCACCACTGAGGACCGCATCGCCACCGTTGACGTCTTTACGCACATCCGGAGCATCGGCGGCGCTCTTGTAGTAACCCACACGGTATTCGCCCGGCAGGTTATTCACTTTCGGCGACCAGACCAATTCCACCGGGATCACAGTACCTTTGGTACCACTGCCGCTGAGTTTGAAGCCATTGCCGTGTTCAAGCTGCGACGGGTTCTGGTTGTAGGCACCGATCTGGGCATACAGCTCAGGGGTGATGTTGTACTTGACGCGGATAGCCGCCTGGCTGACTGGCCAGTTGTACCAGGTGTTGACGTAGTTACCGACCTGGGAGCCGCAGAACGACAGGTTCTGGAAGTCGCATGGGAAGGTGTTGAAGTCTTCGCCTTCACCGAAGTAGCCCAGTTTCACGTCCAACTTGTTGTCGAACATCTGGTGCTGGATCCAGAACTGGGTCAGACGCACCATATGGCCACGGCCATACACTTCTTGGGACGAACTCAGCGTGCCGGCACGCGGGTCGCCAATACGGTCGTTGGAGATGTTCTGGCCGTTACGATTGGTCAACTGGATCTTGGCCTGGGTGTTATCCCAGCCCCACAGTTTTTGCAGGTCCAGCGCCACACCCAGACCGAACTGGTCGGAGTAGCGACCGGTCTTGTCGTTGTTGTAACCACCGTGGGCGTTGTAGCCCATTTCCCCGACGTAGTCGGCCTTGATGTCGATACCTTGCTCGATCAGCTTAGTACGCTCGCCACCCCAGTCGCCGGTCATCCACTTGGAATCGGCGCTGAATGCATCGGCCGCCATCGCATTGGCGGACAATACCAGGGCTGCTGCTGCTGACAGTTGGCAGATCAGCCGAGTGTTGTTGTGTTGCTTTTTCATCCCTACATCCTCGTCTTTATTGTTATTAAACTGTTTTTATCTAACGCGGGTTACATTTTTTAACCAAAACAACAACTTATCTCGATCAACGGCCCTTGAACTGGGTCACGTTGTCGGCAGGCACCTGAGCAGGCAACGCGGCGGCAGTGCCCAAACGCTCGCCAGTGTTGGCGTCAAACAGCAGCACCTTGGCCGGGTCGAACTGCAGGGTCAGGGTCTCCCCCACTTGCGGTGCCACATCCGGTGCCAGGCGGCAGCAGACTTTGGTGTCATTGAGCTGCACGAACACCAGGGTGTCCGGGCCGGTAGGCTCGGTAACCTGGACTTCGGCGCGAATACTCGACGAGCCATTGCCCTCCCCTGCCGCCAGCACGATTTGCTCCGGGCGCAGGCCCAGGATCACATCGCGGTCTTCCAGACCGGCGTCGTTCATCCCCAGCGGCAATTCGCAACGGGCCTGGCCGCTGTCGAGCAGCGCTACAAGCTTCCCGTCTTTGCGTTTTAGACGCATAGGAACGAAGTTCATCGGTGGTGAACCGATAAAGCTTGCCACAAACAGGTTAGCCGGGTCGTTGTAAATTTCCTTCGGCGTGCCGAATTGCTGGATGATGCCGTCCTTCATCACCGCCACTTTGTCGCCCAGGGTCATCGCTTCGATCTGGTCGTGAGTCACGTAGACCGTGGTGGTCTTGAGGCGCTGGTGCATCAGCTTCATTTCGGTGCGCATCTCAACCCGCAGCTTGGCGTCGAGGTTGGACAGCGGTTCGTCGAACAGGTAGATCTTCGGCCGACGCGCCAGGGCACGGCCCATGGCCACGCGCTGTTGCTGGCCGCCGGAAAGCTGGCCCGGCTTGCGGTTGAGCAAATGTTCGATCTGCAGCAGCTTGGCCACGCGCGCCACTTCGGCGTCGATATCGGCCTGGGGCATCTTGCGGATTTTCAGGCCGAACTCGATGTTCTCGCGCACGCTCATGGTTGGGTACAGGGCGTAGGACTGGAACACCATGGCGATGTCGCGATCCTTGGGGCTCATGCCGCTGACGTCCTGATCACCGATCATGATCGCGCCACCGGTGATGGTTTCCAGGCCCGCGATGCAGTTCATCAGCGTGGATTTACCGCAACCCGATGGGCCGACCAGGATCAGAAACTCGCCTTCCTTGATCGACAGTTCGATGTTCTTCAAGGTGTCGGGCAGGCCGGGGCCATAGGTCTTGTTTACATTGCGAAGTTCGAGCGTAGCCATGATTACCCCTTGACCGCGCCGGCCGTGAGGCCGCGCACGAAATACTTGCCTGCGATCACATAGACCAGCAGGGTCGGCAGCCCGGCGATCATCGCCGCCGCCATATCCACGTTATATTCCTTGGCCCCGGTGCTGGTGTTGACCAGGTTGTTCAGCGCCACGGTGATGGGCTGGGAGTCGCCGCTGGAGAACACCACACCGAACAGGAAGTCGTTCCAGATCTGAGTGAACTGCCAGATCAGGCAGACCATGATGATCGGCGTCGACATCGGCAGAATGATCCTACGGAAAATCGTGAAGAACCCCGCACCGTCTAGGCGTGCTGCCTTCACCAGTGCATCCGGAATGCTGACGTAGTAGTTACGGAAGAACAGTGTGGTGAACGCCAGGCCATAGACCACATGCACGAACACCAGACCGGTAGTGGTGCTGGCCAGGCCCATCTTGCCCAGGGTGAACGACGCCGGCAGCAGCACGGTCTGGAACGGCAGGAAGCAGCCGAACAGCAACAGGCCGAAGAACAACTGCGAACCACGGAAGCGCCACATCGACAGCACGTAACCGTTCAACGCGCCGATGGCGGTGGAAATCAGCACCGCAGGCACGGTGATCTTGATCGAGTTCCAGAAGTAACCATCCACGGTGGCCCAGGCCTTGACCCAGCCGATACCGCTGACCACGGTGGGCCAGCTCAGCAGGTTGCCGGTGCTGATGTCTTCGGGGGTTTTGAAACTGGTCAGCAACATCACCACCAGCGGTACCAGGTACAGCAGCACCGCCAGGATCAGCACCGCGTAGATCGCGATGCGACTCAGGCTGATGGAAGGTTTGGCAGCGAGACTAGTCATGACGCTTGGTCCTCAGCTCGGAGTACAGGTACGGCACGATGATCGCGAGGATCGCACCGAGCATCAGGATTGCACTGGCCGAGCCCATGCCCATCTGGCCACGGCTGAACGTGAACGAGTACATGAACATCGCGGGCAGGTCGGACGAGTAGCCCGGGCCGCCGGCGGTCATGGCCGCCACCAGGTCGAAGCTCTTGATCGCAATGTGCGCCAGGATCATCACCGCACTGAAGAACACTGGGCGCAGGCTCGGCAGCACCACGCTCCAATAAATACGCGGCATGCTCGCACCGTCGATCTGGGCGGCACGGATGATCGACTGATCAACACCGCGCAGGCCGGCGAGGAACATCGCCATGATGAAACCGGAGGCTTGCCACACGGCGGCGATGACCAGGCAGTAGACCACGCGGTCCGGGTCGATCAGCCAATCCAGACGGAAGCCTTCCCAGCCCCAGTCACGCAGGAGTTTGTCCAGGCCCATGCCCGGGTTGAGCAGCCATTTCCAGGCCGTACCGGTGACGATCATCGAGAGCGCCATCGGGTACAGGTAAATGGTGCGGATAAAGCCTTCGCGACGGATACGCTGGTCGAGGAATACAGCCAGCAGCACGCCGATCACCAGGGTAATACCGATGAACATCCCACCGAACACGGCCAGGTTCTTGCTCGCCACCCACCACCGGTCGTTGTCGAACAGACGCTGGTATTGGGCAAGACCGGCCCACTTGTAGTTGGGCAGGAACGTGGACGTGGTGAACGACAGCACAAACGTCCAAAGGATGTAGCCATAGAAGCCGACCAACACGATGAACATGCTGGGCGCCAGCACCAGTTTAGGTAGCCAGCGCTGCAATGCATCGAACGGCGAGGCCTTGCTGAACACAGCAACAGAACTCATGGGGAAATCCAATAATAAGACTGAAGGCAGCTACAAGCGACAAGCGTCAAGACATACCGCCCCGCTTGCAGCTTGCAGCTTGTAGCTTGTAGCTAGTTCCTACTTGGCAGACTTGATCGCAGCGCCGAGTTTCTTGGCGGTGTCGGCCGGGTCGGCTTTCGGGTCGTTGATGTAGTTGGTCACGACATCGAAGAACGCGCCTTGCACAGCCAAGGTGGTGGCCATGTTGTGGGCCATGCTTGGTTGCAGGCCGCCGGTCTTGGCATCAGCCAGGAAGTCCTTGGCCGCGGTCTGGGCGCAGGAATCGAAGCCGAGCTTGTCCATTTCATTGAGCATGTCAGTTCGAACAGGGATCGAACCCTTGTTGATGCTGAAGACTTTCTGGAAGTTTTCACCCAGCACGACTTTGGCAATGTCCTGCTGACCGGCCGCAGTGCCTTTGTCTTTCTGCTTGAAGACCGCCAGGGAGTCGATGTTGTAGGTGAAGGCTTTGTCGGTACCTGGGAAGGCTACGCACTCATAATCCTTGCCGGCGACTTTCTTGGCGGCGGTCCATTCGGACTTGGCCCAGTCACCCATGATCTGCATACCGGCCTTGCCGTTGATGACTTTGCCGGCTTCCAGGTTCCAGTCCTGGCCTTTGCCGTCGACATCCATGTAGGTCGCGACTTTCTTCAGCTCAGTCAGGGCCTTGACCATTTCCGGGCCGGTCAGCGCAGCGTTATCCAGGTCGACCAGAGCTTTCTTGTAGCCATCGGCGCCCATCACCGACAGGACTACGGCTTCGAACACGGTGCTGTCCTGCCAAGGCTGGCCACCGTGGGCGAGCGGAATGAAACCCGCGGCCTTGAGCTTGTCGCCCGCTGCGTAGAATTCTTCGAGGGTGGTCGGGTTCTTGGTGATGCCGGCTTTCTTGAAGACTTGCGGGTTGATCCACAGCCAGTTCACACGGTGGATATTGACCGGTACGGCAACATAGTCACCTTCGTACTTCACGGTATCGGAGACTTTTTTGTCTAGCAGCGAATCCCACTTTTCTTCTTTAGCGACGTCTTTGAGCACGTCGGTGTCGAGCAGGCCGGTGGACGCCCATTCCTGGATGTCGGGGCCTTTGATTTGGGCTACGCCCGGTGGGTTGCCGGCGACGGCGCGGCTTTTGAGCACGGTCATGGCAGTCGCGCCACCACCGCCGGCGACGGCACCGTCTTTCCAGGTGAAACCGTCTTTCTCAACTTGGGCCTTCAGGACATCCACAGCCGCTTTTTCGCCACCCGAGGTCCACCAATGCACCACTTCAACCGTACCTTTGGAGTCGGCGGCAAATGCACTGAGGGGGAACAACGAGGCAACGGAAATAGCAACGGCGAGGCGATTAATCGCGTTCATCTGAGTACCTTTTTTTGTTGTTATGCATGCAAGTCTTAGGCTTGCGCTGCACGGAGTTTAAACATGGATTTTTGGGGCGCAGGTAACAAAGGGATGCACAAACGTCACCACTTGGTGACATAGCTCCCGGCGTTCAAGGCGCTGGTCATGCTGGGCGCCAGCGGCAGCGCAGGCAGCACCACCGCTTGCCAGGCATGGTACAGGTCTGGCTTGCCGCCCCAAATCTTGCTGCTGGGTTGGTTTTGTGGGCTGAGCTCGTGGTGCCAACTGCCCTGCACGCGGTCGATAAAGTGGCTGTCGCAGAATTCCCAGATCCGCCGGTACCAGGTTTCGTAGTGCAACTCGCCGGTGCGCTTGAGCAGGGCCTGGGCGGCGGCGCTGGCTTCAGCGTGGGTCCAGTGCAGGCGCTCGCGCACCACCGGGCGATGGTTCCAGTCCAGGGTGTAGACAATTCCCGGCGCACCGTCCACAGACCAGGCGTATTCGCTGGCACTGGCGAACAGGCCCTTGGCGTCACCCAGCAGCCACGCGGGGGTGGGCAACCCGGCATGCAGGCGCGCGGCCTCAAGGTGCAGCATCAGCCGCGCCCATTCGAAACCATGGCCGGGGGTGATGCCATAGGGGCGGAAACCATCGGCGGGGTTGTCTTCGTTGTAGGCCAGCAGGGGTTGCCAATGGGCGTCGAAGTGTTCGATCACCATGAATTGGCTGCCGGCGGCATGCTGGTGAATCAATCGCTCGACGATCCGCAGCGCGCGGTCCAGCCAGCGCGTATCGCCGGTGACATCGGCCAGGGCGAGGAAGGCTTCGGTAGCGTGCATATTGCTGTTGGCGCCGCGATAGGCCTCCAGCCCGCTCCAGTCCTGGGCAAAGGATTCGAGCATCACGCCCTCCTCTTCGCTCCAGAAAAACTGGTCGATGATATGGATAGCATCGGTGAGCAACTGCTGCGCGCCGGGCGCACCGACCACCACCGCAGAACTGGCGGCCAGCGCCACGAATGCGTGCAGGTAGGCGGCTTTACCTCGGTTGCCATCCAATGCACGAGGCGTGGCGAACCAGCCGCCGTGTTCAGGATCCCGCAACGGGCCGCTGAGGGCCGCAACGCCATGAGCCACCAGCTCGGCGTAACCGGGCAAGCCCATGGCATGGGCCATGGCGAAGCTGTGGGTCATGCGGGCGGTGTTCATGGTTTCGGCGTGAGCGTCGGCGGGCAATCGGCCGGTGGCGTCCAGGTTGCCGAAGCCGTCGGGCAGCCGCGAGGCTTTGGCGAATGTCAGCAGGCGCTGGCCTTCGGCGGCGAGCCAAGCGTAATGGGCAGGTGCATTCAGCCAACTGCTGGCGGGCAGTGGTTGGGTGGTCATGGGGGCGGCCCTTATTGTTTTTTGTGGGATGACCGGAGTCTAAACAAGGGCCTTGCGGGGGCATGTAACGAAGGGGATAGGAAATGTCACCGGACGGTGACATTTCCTCAAGCGATTATTGCGTCGGTGCGGCGATCTGGCGCTGCAGGTTCTGCACCTGGCTTTGCAGGGTAGTGATATTGCGCGTGGTCTGGATGCGGAACACATCGAATTCCTTGTTGGTGGGCGCATCACTGTTGAGTGGCTGAGTCTCCTGCGCACTCTTGAGCACCACCAGGTCCTGCTCAAGGCGGGCAATGGCGGCGCTTGGGTTACCCTGCTTTTTCAGCGCGGCAACGTCGGCGACCAGGTCCTTGATCTCGGCGTCGCGCTTGGCGGTATCGCCCTGGGCGGCCTTGAGCGTCGCCACGGCGTCGGTGAGGGCTTGCACCTGGCCTTGCAACTTGGCATTGGCGTTGGACAAGTCGGTGGTGCTGGCCGTCATCTGAGCCAGGCGCTTGTCCAGCTCGGTGGCCTGGCCGGCCACGCCGAGTTGCTGCTTGCCCTGCTCCAGCAATTGCTTTTCCAACTGCTGGATCTGCAATTTCAACGCTTCGCTGCCGTTGTTCACATTGGCTTCACTGGCCACGACCTTGCCGGAAATGTCCTGCAAGCGCCCGGCCGCTTCTTCGCTGATGCGCGCAAAGCTCTCCTGGGTGGCAACCAATTGCTGGCCCATCAGGGAAATCTGCTGGAAGCTCCACCAGGCCAGGCCGGCGAAGGCGATCAGCAGCGCGCCGATCAAGGCCCACAACGGCCCGGTATTGGCGCTCTTGACCTTGACCACCGGCGTCGTGCGCGAACGCACCGAGGTGGCCGGGGTGGGTTCGAAATCATCGTCGTCCCCAAGGTCGGCCCGCAGGCTGGGAACGTTGTCGAAATCGTCGTTGGCATCGTTACGCATGGATCAACCCTGAATCATTGAAATGGCTGGCTGGAACGCCGAGCGGCGGCAGTATAAACCGCCGCCCCGCCGCACTGATCGACCGGGAACCCCACATTCGGTTCCCGGTGTGTTGCCGCTTGTGACCTTACCGGGTGCCCGGATCCTGAGCCTTCCACCAGCCGCAGAACTCGTCGAGGGCGGTCCACAGGCTGACCTTGGGCTCATAGTCCAGATAATGCCTGGCCCGACTGATGTCGAGGGTGAAATCTTTGTTCATGACCTGCATCCCCAGGCGCGACAAGGCAGGCTCCGGTCGACCGGGCCAGATCGCACAAAATGCCTCGTTCAACGCTGCCACGCTGTAGGACAAACCGTAGGAACGATACCGTGTGACCTGGGGCAACTGCATTTGGCGCATCACGTAGTTCACCACATCCCACACCGGCACCGGCGCGCCATTACTGATGTTGTAGGCCTTGCCCAGTGCCGATCCGGTGGCGAGCAAACTGCTGAGCAGCGCTTCATTGAGGTTGTGCACGCTGGTGAAGTCGACCTTGTTCAGGCCGTCGCCGACGATCGCCAGGCGGTTCTTGCGCTGCATGTTCAGCAAGCGCGGGAAGATGCTCATATCGCCGGCCCCCGTCACGAAGCGCGGGCGCAGCGCCAGCACCTCAAGACCGAACTCCTGGGCGCCGAACACTTTTTGTTCCGCCAGGTATTTGGTAGCGGCATAGGGGTGCTTGAAGCGCTTGGGCACTTGCTCTTCAGTCAGGCCCAAGTGGTCGCGGCCGTCAAAGTAGATCGACGGCGAGGACAAATGCACCAGACGCCGGACCCGCTCCTTGAGGCAGGCTTCGACCACGTTTTCGGTGACCAGCACATTGCCTTGATGGAAGTCCTGATACTTGCCCCACAGCCCCACGGCGCCGGCGCAGTGCACCACGGCCTCCACGTCTCGGCACAGGTCGCGCACCAGGTCGGCGTCATTCAGATCACCTTGGATAAACTCGGCGCCACGCCGCACCAGGTGCTCTACACCTTCGGCGCGTCGCCCGTTGACCCGCACGTCCAGGCCCTGCTCCAAGGCAAAACGCGCAAAGCGCCCGCCGATGAAGCCGCTTGCGCCGGTGACCAGAATCTTCATGTATTACCCCGTGTTCTTTCATTTTTCATCGCGGTTGCCTTGACGCACGCCGTCAGTCCAACGGCACCAACCATTGGCCGCACGCGTGGGCCAGATGGTCGGTCAACAAGTTCAGCAATTGCCCGCCACTGCGCCAATGATGCCAGTACAACGGCACATCGATCGGCTTATCTGGCAATAACTCCACCAACACGCCTTTTTGCAACTGGTCGCGCACCTGTAATTCGGGGACGAGGCCCCAGCCCAGCCCGGCCTCTGTCAGGCGGATAAAACCTTCGGACGAGGGGCATAAATGGTGTTCGAAACCGCCGTCCACACCGAGCGACGCCAGGTAACGGTGTTGCAGGAAATCATCCGGGCCAAACACCAGCGCCGGGGTGCGGGCCAACTGATCGGCACGCACACCGCCGGCAAAGTGCCGCGCAATAAAGGCCGGGCTTGCCAGTGCGCGATAACGCATGGCGCCCAGCAACAGGCTACGCGCGCCGGCCACCGGACGCTCGCTGGCGCAGATGCAGGCCGCTACCTCACCGGCGCGCATGCGCTTGAGGCTGACCGCCTGGTCTTCCACCACCAGATCCAGCAGCAAGTGCTGCTCGGCGCAAAACCCACTGACCGCCTCAGCCCACCAAGTGGCCAAGCTGTCGGCATTCAAGGCGATACGCAGGCGCTCGGGCATGCCCTCTTCGTCCAGCGCCGGCACCTGACTCTGCAGGTCACGTTCCAGCAAACGCACCTGTTGCACATGGTTAAGCAGGCGACGGCCGATCTCCGTGGGCGCCGGCGGCGTAGCCCGCACCAGCACCGGTTGGCCAATACGCGCCTCCAGCAGTTTGATGCGCTGGGAAATCGCCGACTGCGACACCCCCAGCACCTGCGCACCGCGTTCGAAGCCAGCCTGTTCCACCACCGCCGCCAGGGCAGAGAGCAATTTATAGTCGAACATCAGTTTCTCTAATGAGCGATCAGCAATATTGGTTTTTCTTATACAGCTTGCGCCGGGAGAATAGCCAGCATTGCTTCTCTTTATAAGGAACCCCGCCTATGGCCGGCGAAACCGCACTGGCAACGCTGCTGCGCAGCATGAGCCCACACCTCAATGAGGGTGACTACGTATTTTGTACCCTGCCCGACGGCCGTATCCCGCCAGCCTGCGAGGTCATCGGCAGTTTCCGTGAGCAGGAGGGCCTGACCCTCATCGTCGAACGTCAGCAGGCAGAACAGGCCGGGCTGGCGTTCGAGTACGTCGCCGCATGGATCACCTTGAATGTGCATTCGGCCCTGGAAGCCGTAGGACTGACCGCCGCTTTCGCCAGCGCCCTGGGCAAGGCCGGCATCAGTTGCAACGTGATTGCCGGCTATTACCACGATCACCTGTTTGTCGGCCGCGCCGATGCCGAGCGCGCCATGGCTGTACTGCGCCAATTGGCGGCGACCGCGGAGTAAACCTTATGTGGCAAAGCTATCTGAACGGTCTATTGGTCGCGCTGGGGCTGATCATGGCGATCGGCTCGCAAAACGCCTTTGTATTGGCGCAGAGCCTGCGCCGTGAACATCACTTGCCCGTGGCGGCACTGTGCGTGGTCTGCGATGCAATTCTAGTGGCCGCCGGGGTGTTTGGCCTGGCGACAGTGCTGGCGCAAAACCCGCTGCTGCTGGCAATTGCACGCTGGGGCGGTGCCGCGTTCTTGCTGTGGTACGGCACTTTGGCGCTGCGCCGGGCGTTTTCCAAGCAGAGCCTGGAGCAAGGCGGCAGTCTCAAGGTCCGCTCATTGCGCGCGGTGCTGCTGAGCGCACTGGCGGTGACATTGCTCAATCCCCATGTGTATCTGGATACCGTGTTGCTGATCGGCTCGTTGGGCGCTCAGCAAACCGAGCCTGGCGCCTATGTCGCCGGCGCCGCCAGCGCGTCGTTCCTGTGGTTCGCCACTCTAGCACTCGGCGCGGCCTGGTTGGCTCCGTGGCTGGCGCGTCCATCGACCTGGCGCCTGCTGGACCTGCTGGTGGCGATCATGATGTTCAGCGTGGCCTATCAATTGATCAGCGCGTGAGCAATATTCCAAAACGCTCTGGAACCTCTATCCCACACAGTTGTTGCGTGGTTTTGCCACACCCCCGGTGCTATGATCCTGCCCCTGCGCCGCAAAGAGTACAAACTCCCCGGCGCATGTTTGGCCGCCCGTGATCGGCCTTGCGCTCACCGCAACTGACCTGATTAGGAGAATCATCATGGCTTTCGAATTGCCGCCGCTGCCCTACGCACACGATGCCCTGCAGCCGCACATCTCCAAGGAAACCTTGGAGTACCACCACGACAAGCACCACAACACCTATGTCGTGAACCTGAACAACCTGGTGCCTGGCACCGAGTTCGAAGGCAAGACCCTGGAAGAGATCGTCAAATCCTCTTCGGGCGGCATCTTCAACAACGCCGCTCAGGTCTGGAACCACACCTTCTACTGGAACTGCCTGGCGCCAAACGCCGGCGGCCAACCTACCGGCGCACTGGCTGAAGCCATCAACGCGGCGTTCGGTTCGTTCGACAAGTTCAAGGAAGAGTTCACCAAAACCTCCGTCGGCACCTTCGGTTCCGGTTGGGGCTGGCTGGTAAAAAAGGCTGACGGTTCCCTGGCTCTGGCCAGCACCATCGGCGCCGGCAACCCGCTGACCAGCGGCGATACCCCGTTGCTGACCTGCGACGTGTGGGAACACGCTTACTACATCGACTACCGCAACGTACGTCCAAAGTATGTGGAAGCGTTCTGGAACCTGGTCAACTGGAAGTTCGTCGCCGAGCAGTTCGAAGGCAAGACGTTTACTGCCTGAGCATCGCTTGCAGCATGAAGAGCCCGGCAATCGCCGGGCTTTTTCTTGGCCGCTATGATTGCCATGCCAGAAATACAGGAACCCGCCGGTAATAATTAACCACATAGACATCAGGAGGAATGAACCTCCTCAATCAATGTGGAGAATGACGATGGACCCTATTTCAGCGATCTTGGGCGCACTTCCCATCGGAATGGGCCTGCTCGACAAGGGCCTGGACCTTGCAAATAGCGGTATGGACTTGGCGAACAAACTCGCAGACATGGCCTCTCAGGGCGCCAAGATCGGCGGGGAAGCCCCCCAGCCAGAGAGCAAGATTAATTATTAAGAAAATCGTCGAACTGGAAGGCGGATCTCCTCCGCCTTCTCCCGCCCGGTCTGCGGCGCATGTGCTGCCCCTTTGCCCGCTTCTGAAAGTCCCGACATAAGTTGTCGCCGCTGCTCTTTCATCCAGCAAAACCCTCAATTTATCTCAGCCCCTAATGTCCCTTTGACTGCCATCACCAGATTGCCAATACTCATGGCATATTGAAGGCCACCCGCATGAGACAAGGAATGCCCCTTTGAAGCTGGAACTCAAGAACAGCTTGTCGGTGAAGTTGCTACGGGTTGTGCTGCTGTCGGCGTTGGTCGTGGGCGTGGCGCTGAGCGTGGCGCAGATCGTGTATGACGCCTACAAGACGCGCCAGGCCGTGGCCAGCGATGCCCAGCGTATCCTCGATATGTTTCGCGATCCCTCTACGCAGGCCGTGTATAGCCTGGACCGCGAGATGGGCATGCAGGTAATCGAGGGGCTGTTTCAGGACGACGCGGTGCGCATGGCCTCCATCGGCCATCCCAACGAAACCATGTTGGCGGAAAAAAGCCGCGCGTTGCAGCACGCCCCAAGCCGCTGGCTGACCGACCTCATTCTTGGCCAGGAACGCACCTTCACCACGCCCCTGGTGGGCAAGGGCCCTTACAGCGAGTACTACGGCGATCTGAGCATTACCCTCGACACCGCCACCTACGGTGAGGGATTTATCGTCAATTCGGTGATTATTTTCATTTCCGGGGTGCTGCGCGCATTGGCCATGGGGCTGGTGCTGTATCTGGTCTATCACTGGTTGCTGACCAAACCGCTGTCGCGGATTATCGAGCACCTCACATCCGTCAACCCGGACCGTCCCAGCGAACACAAAATCCCACAGCTCAAGGGCCACGAACGCAACGAACTGGGGTTGTGGATCAATACCGCCAATCAGTTGCTCGAATCCATCGAACGCAACACCCACCTGCGCCACGAAGCCGAATCCAGCCTGCTGCGCATGGCTCAGTATGACTTTCTCACCGGCCTGCCGAACCGCCAGAAACTGCAGGAGCAGTTGGACAAAATCCTGATCGACGCCGGCCGTCGTCAGCGCCGTGTCGCGGTGCTGTGTGTGGGGCTGGACGATTTTAAAAGCGTCAATGAGCAGTTCACTTACCAGGCCGGCGACAAATTGCTCCTGGCCCTGGCCGACCGCCTGCGCGCCCACAGCGGCCGGCTCGGCGCCCTGGCCCGCCTGGGGGGCGATCAGTTCGCCCTCGTGCAGGCCGATATCGACCAGCCCTACGAGGCCGCCGAACTGGCGCAAAGTATCCTGGATGACCTCGAAGCGGAATTTGCCTTCGAGCACGAACAAATCCGTCTGCGCGCCACCATCGGTATCACGCTGTTCCCTGAAGATGGCGACAGCACGGAGAAGTTGCTCCAAAAAGCCGAACAGACCATGACCCTGGCCAAGAGCCGTTCACGCAACCGTTACCAGTTCTATATCGCCAGCGTCGACAGCGAAATGCGCCGGCGCCGCGAGCTGGAAAAAGACCTGCGCGACGCCCTGAGCCGCGAGCAGTTTCACTTGGTGTATCAGCCGCAGGTCAGCTATCGCGAACAACGTGTGGTCGGCGTCGAAGCCTTGCTGCGCTGGCAGCACCCCGAGCACGGGCTGGTACCGCCGGACCTGTTCATCCCCCTGGCCGAGCAGAACGGCACCATTATTCCCATTGGCGAATGGGTGCTGGATCATGCCTGCCGGCAATTACGCGAATGGCATGACCAGGGCTTCACCCAACTGCGCATGGCGGTCAACCTCTCGACGGTGCAGCTGCACCACGCCGAGCTGCCACGGGTGGTCAACAATCTGATGCAAATCTACCGCCTGCCGCCACGCAGCCTTGAGCTGGAGGTCACCGAAACCGGCCTGATGGAAGACATCAGCACTGCCGCCCAGCACCTGCTGAGCCTGCGCCGTTCTGGTGCCCTGATCGCTATCGATGACTTCGGCACCGGTTATTCCTCCCTGAGTTATCTCAAAAGCCTGCCGCTGGACAAGATCAAGATCGACAAGAGCTTCGTCCAGGACCTGCTGGACGATGATGACGATGCCACCATCGTGCGGGCGATCATTCAACTGGGTAAGAGCCTGGGCATGCAGGTGATCGCCGAGGGGGTGGAAACCGCAGAGCAGGAGGCTTATATCATCGCCGAGGGCTGCCACGAGGGTCAGGGTTACTACTACAGCAAACCCTTACCAGCACGGGAGTTGGCGGTTTTTTTGAAGCAAGTCGAGCGCAATAACGCGGCCATTCTTTGACCTGGCGAAACGATACTGAATATTTCCCGCGTATAACCCTTTACACAAAATGCAAATCTTTCGCATTATGTTGCAGTTTTGCGCGGCTCCCGCGCGCCCTCTCAACAACCGAAGCAGGATGTTCGCCATGATTCGTATGCCCCTGGCCACCGCCAGTCTGCTGGCCATTGCCATTTCTCTCGCCGGCTGCGGCGAAGGTAAAGACAAAGCCGCCGCGCCCCAGGCGCCGACCCCGGCGGCCAGCTCTGCCGCGCCAGCGGCGCCCGCCCCTGCCGGAAAAGTCGACGAAGCTGCCGCCAAGGCCGTGGTCGCGCACTACGCCGACATGGTGTTCGCGGTGTACAGCGATGCCGAATCCACCGCAAAAACCCTGCAGACCGCCATCGACGCGTTCCTCGCCAAGCCCAACGATGAAACCTTGAAAGCCGCGCGCACCGCCTGGATCGCCGCGCGCGTACCGTACTTGCAGAGCGAAGTGTTCCGTTTCGGCAACACCATCATCGACGACTGGGAAGGCCAGGTGAACGCATGGCCCCTGGACGAAGGCCTGATCGACTACGTCGACAAGTCCTACGAGCACGCCTTGGGTAACCCCGGCGCCACCGCCAACATCATCGCCAACACCCAGGTTCAGGTCGGCGAAGACAAGGTCGATGTGAAAGACATCACCCCGGAAAAACTCGCCAGCCTAAATGAGCTGGGCGGTTCCGAGGCCAACGTGGCCACCGGCTACCACGCCATCGAATTTCTGCTGTGGGGCCAGGACCTCAACGGCACCGGCCCAGGCGCTGGCAACCGCCCGGCCTCGGACTACCTGACCGGCGCCGGTGCTACCGGCGGCCACAACGAGCGTCGCCGTGCCTACCTGAGCGCGGTCACCCAATTGCTGGTCAGCGATCTGGAAGAAATGGTCGGCAACTGGAAACCCAACGTAGAAGACAACTACCGCGCCACGCTGGAAGCAGAACCGGCTACCGACGGCCTGCGCAAAATGCTGTTCGGCATGGGCAGCCTGTCCCTGGGCGAACTGGCTGGCGAGCGGATGAAAGTATCCCTGGAAGCCAACTCGCCGGAAGACGAGCAGGACTGCTTCAGCGACAACACCCACAACTCGCACTTCTATGACGCCAAGGGCATCCGTAACGTCTATCTGGGCGAGTACACCCGTGTGGACGGCACCAAGATGACCGGCGCCAGCCTGTCCTCCCTGGTGGCCAAGGCCGACCCGGCTGCCGATACCGCGTTGAAAGCGGACCTGGCGACCACCGAAGCGAAGATCCAGGTCATGGTCGACCACGCCAACAAGGGCGAGCACTATGACCAATTGATCGCCGCCGGTAACGACGCCGGTAACCAGATCGTGCGCGACGCCATCGCCGCCCTGGTCAAGCAAACCGGATCGATCGAAGCCGCAGCGGGCAAGCTGGGCATCAGCGACCTGAACCCGGATAGCGCCGATCACGAGTTCTGATCAGTGCCGAGTTGAAAGAGGCGACCTTCGGGTCGCCTTTTTTATAGCCACACAAAACCATGTGAGAGGGCGCTTGCCCCCGATGGCAGTGTGTCAGTGAGGGCGGTATCGGCTGCCTCACCGCCATCGGGGTTCATGCCCGCTCCCACATTTGAGTCACGGCGTTCCCGGCTACGCAGGTTTACATGCCCTGCACCCCAGGTAGAATGGCGCCTCTGCCCTATCTCGAGCGAACTTCATGGCGTTGCCGACCCTGCGCATCATCGGATTCATCATCGGCATCTTCCTGATCACCCTTGCGATCGCCATGGTCGTGCCCATGGCCACTCTGGTCATTTTCGAACGCACCAGCGACCTGCCCTCCTTTTTATGGGCCAGCCTGATCACGTTTGTCGCCGGCCTGGCGCTGGTTATCCCCGGTCGCCCCGAGCAGGTGCACCTGCGCCCGCGGGACATGTACCTGCTCACCGTCAGCAGTTGGCTGGTGGTGTGTGTGTTCGCCGCGTTGCCGTTTCTGCTGACCCAGCACATCAGTTATACCGACTCGTTTTTCGAAAGCATGTCCGGCATCACCGCCACCGGGTCCACGGTGCTGAGCGGATTGGACAACATGTCACCGGGCATCCTGATGTGGCGCTCGTTGCTGCACTGGCTGGGGGGCATCGGGTTTATCGGCATGGCGGTGGCGATCCTGCCGCTGCTGCGCATTGGTGGCATGCGTCTGTTCCAGACCGAATCCTCGGACCGTTCGGAAAAGGTCATGCCGCGCTCGCACATGGTGGCGCGGCTGATCGTAGCCGCGTATGTGGGCATCACCATCCTCGGCAGCCTGGCGTTCTGGTGGGCCGGTATGGGCCTGTTCGACGCGATCAACCATGCGATGTCGGCGATTTCCACCGGTGGTTTCTCCACCTCCGATCAGTCCCTGGCCCACTGGGAGCAACCGGCGGTGCACTGGGTGGCGGTGGTGGTGATGATCCTCGGCAGCCTGCCGTTCACGTTGTACGTCGCCACGTTGCGCGGCAACCGTCGGGCGTTGATCAAGGATCAGCAGGTGCAAGGTCTGCTCGGCTTGCTGCTGGTGACCTGGCTGGTGCTCGGCACCTGGTACTGGTGGACCACCAATCTGCACTGGCTGGAGGCGCTGCGCCACGTCGCGCTGAACGTCACATCGGTAGTGACCACCACCGGTTTTGCGCTGGGGGACTACAGCTTGTGGGGCAATTTCTCACTGATGCTGTTCTTCTACCTGGGGTTTATCGGCGGCTGTTCGGGCTCCACGGCGGGCGGCATCAAGATTTTCCGCTTTCAAGTGGCTTACATCCTGCTCAAGGCCAACTTGAACCAATTAATTCACCCACGCGCGGTGATCAAGCAGAAGTACAACGGCCACCGCCTCGACGAAGAGATCGTGCGCTCGATCCTGACCTTTTCGTTTTTCTTCGCCATCACCATCTGCGCCATCGCCCTGGCCCTGTCGCTGCTGGGCCTGGACTGGATGACCGCCCTGACCGGCGCCGCCAGCACCGTGTCCGGCGTCGGCCCGGGCCTGGGAGAGACCATTGGCCCGGCCGGCAACTTCGCCAGCCTGCCGGACGCGGCCAAGTGGATCCTGTCCCTGGGCATGCTGCTGGGCCGACTGGAGATCATCACAGTCTTTGTTCTGTGTATCCCGGCGTTCTGGCGTCACTGACCGTCGACGCGTCCTGCAACCGCGCCCGGTACTCACCGGGCGTGGCATCGAACCAACGGCGAAACGCGCGAAAGAAATTACTCGGGTCGGCGAACCCCAACAGGTAGGCAATTTCCAGCAGGGTCATGCTCGGCTGCGCCAGGTATTGCTCAGCCAATTCGCGCCGTGTGTCGTCGAGCAAAGTTTGGAAACTAGTGCCCTCTTCCTGCAAACGCCGTTGCAAGGTGCGTTGGGACAGGTGCAGCGTCCGGGCCACGACCTCGCGCTTGGGCTCACCCTGCGGCAGCAAGCGGCAGAGCACTTGACGCGCCTTGTGGGTCACACGGCTTTCCGAGAAGCGCGCCAGGTATTCGCCGGCAAAGCGATCATGCAGCAGCGCCATGGCTTCATTGGCCGTGGGCAGCGGTGTGTCCATATCGGCACGCTCGAAGATCAACGCGTCATAGGGCGCATTGAATTCCAGCGGCGCATGGAACGCCTGCTTGTAGGGCGCCAGGTCCAGCGGTGGTTCGCCTTGTAACAGGACTTTGCGCGGATGCAGGGTTCGCCCGGTCAACCAGCCGCATAGCGCTAGCGCACAGGCCAGGGAGGCTTCGGCGCTTTGTCGGGTTGGAGGCAGATGGTCGCCATGCACCGTCAGAATCAGCGCATAGCCTTCGGGTAACAGGCGGAAACTCAAGTCGGCACTTTCGGCAATGATGCGCTGATAGCGCACCAGCCGCATAAAGCCTTCGGCCAGGGTGTTGCTGGACATCAGCGCATAGCCAGCCACATGGAACGACGCCGGGCGCACCACTTTGCCCATGTTCAAGCCAATCGCCGGGTTGCCTGACAGCTCAACCGCGCGCTGCCACAGCCGGGTCATGGAGTCCTGCGGGAAGCGCGCGTCGGGATCGCTCAAGGCGGCGTAGTCCAAACCCAGTTGCTTGAACAGGGCTTGGCAATCGAGGCCGTCCATTTCCAATGCCTTGACTATCCCCATCGCCCAGCTTGCAGAAGTTGTTCGTTCGCTCATGGCGTCTTCTTAATTAAGCAGGCTCAACGCCAGCCAGGAAGGCAAGGATACTAAAGTGGCATCTATTGTCACTGGCTGTTACCAGTGATCACTCTAGACTCAAATAAGCTCCCCGCCGAACATCTGTTGGGCGGCATAACAATCAAAGGGCCGGTCACCGTGGAAAATACCAAGCGATTCAGCAGCTTCGCCGAGTTCTACCCGTACTACTTGCAGGAACACGGAAACAGCACCTGTCGCCGCCTGCACTTTATCGGCACCACGCTGGTGATTGCCATCCTGGCGTATGCCATTGGCCGAGGTTCACTTGGCTTGCTGCTGGCGGTGCCGATCGCCGGCTACGGGTTTGCCTGGGTTGGCCACTTCTTCTTCGAAAAGAACCGTCCGGCGACGTTTCAGCACCCGTTCTACAGCCTGCTGGGGGATTTTGTGATGTACCGCGACATGATTCTGGGCAAGGTGCCGTTCTAGGTCATGTGGATATAAAAATCTTTTTGTCATTTACAGTGCTGTATCCTGCGAAAGCTTTTTGAAAGCGCGGAATCACCTGCGATTGAAAAAAACAGACTTTGCGAGGAGCGACGACAATGCACGAGATCCCTAATCTCCCCTTCCCAAGCCTGCACGAAACTGAGCAGCCAACCCCGCAACAGGCCAGCGACAAGCAGCCTGAGGCCAAAGAAGCCAAACCAGTCGACAGCGAACGCCACGACTGACGCCGTACCAGACCGTGTGGAAAGCGCACCATCGAGCGCTTTCCACACTGCCTGAAACCAAGAGATTTTCCTATGACCGACACCCTCCCCGACAACCCGGACACAGCCATCCTCGATGCGGCCTTGCAGATGGTCGAGGTGTGGAATCGCCTGAGCGCCGATAAGCAAGCCATGCTGCTCAAGCGTTTCGGCACCCAGGAAAACGCCCTGGCCGCTCTGGTGACCACGCAATTGCTGAGCCCTGCCCAAGCCTGAGCTTTTTGAACTGAGCTTTTTGTGGATTGCCGCCCTGCGCGGGCCAAACCACCGGTATCATTAGCAGCCTATCTTTACCTGCTGCGAATGTGGACCCTTCCCATGCCCGATACCCAGCGCCCCATGGCGGTCACGCTGCAAGTTGTTTCCATCGTCTTATTCACCTTTATCGGTTACCTGAATATCGGCATTCCCCTGGCCGTATTGCCAGGCTATGTGCACAGCGAACTGGGGTTTGGCGCGGTGATCGCCGGGCTGGTGATCAGCGTGCAATACCTGGCCACATTGCTGAGCCGCCCGTACGCCGGGCGCATCATCGATAACCTGGGCAGCAAGCGCGCCGTGCTGATCGGCCTGACGGGCTGCGGCCTGAGCGGTGTGTTCATGCTACTGGCGGCGTGGTTTTCCAGCCTGCCGGCGCTGAGCCTGGGTAGCCTGCTGATCGGCCGCCTAGTGCTGGGCAGCGCTGAGAGCCTGGTGGGTTCGGGCGCCATCGGTTGGGGCATCGGCCGCGTAGGCGCGGCCAACACCGCCAAAGTCATCTCGTGGAACGGTATCGCCAGCTATGGCGCGCTGGCCGTCGGCGCGCCGTTGGGGGTGCTGCTGGTCAGCCATCTGGGGCTGTGGAGCATGGGGATGAGCATCATCCTGCTGGCCGCCGTGGGGCTGTTGCTGGCGTGGAACAAAGTCGCGGCGCCGATTGTGAGCGGTGTGCGTCTGCCATTTATGAATGTGTTGGGGCGCGTGCTGCCTCACGGCTGCGCGCTGGCCCTGGGCTCTATCGGCTTTGGCACTATCGCCACGTTCATCACCTTGTATTACACCACCCAGCACTGGGATAACGCGGTGTGGGCCCTGAGCCTGTTCGGTGCCAGCTTTATCGGGGCGCGCCTGTTGTTTGGCAACCTGATCAACCGCATCGGCGGCTTTCGCGTAGCAATCGCCTGCCTTTCGGTGGAGATCCTCGGTCTACTGTTGCTGTGGCTGGCCCCGGACGCCAACCTGGCCCTGGCGGGCGCGGCGTTGAGCGGCTTCGGGTTTTCCCTGGTGTTTCCGGCGCTGGGGGTGGAGGCGGTCAATCTGGTGCCGGCCTCCAGCCGTGGTTCGGCGGTGGGGGCTTATTCGTTGTTCATCGATTTATCACTGGGCGTCACCGGCCCGCTGGCCGGCGCCGTGGCGGCAGGCTTCGGCTTTGCCTCGATCTTTCTGTTCGCCGCCCTCGCCGCCCTCGGTGGCTTGCTGCTAAGCCTGTACTTGTACCGTCAGGCGCCCAAAGCCCGCGAAGCACGCGACGCCTAGAAATCGACCTTGCCGCGCCCGGCCTTGATGCTGCCGCGCTTGGTCTTGGATTCCAGGCGACGCTTCTTCGAACCCAGTGTCGGTTTGGTCGGGCGACGCTTCTTCTCCACCTTGGTGGCGCTCTGGATCAATTCCACCAGCCGCGCCAGCGCATCGGCGCGATTCTGCTCTTGGGTCCGATACGACTGAGCCTTGAGCACCAGCACACCGTCGCTGGTGATGCGACTGTCACGCAGCGCCAGCAGCCGCTCTTTGTAGAACTCCGGCAGCGACGACGCAGGGATATCGAATCGCAGGTGCACCGCGCTCGACACCTTATTGACGTTCTGCCCGCCAGCACCCTGGGCGCGGATGGCAGTCAACTCGATTTCGGCATCGGGCAGATGGACGTTGTTGGAAATCACCAGCATGGGCAATGGCTTCCTCTGGGGGGCGGCCAAGGATACGCGAATGCGCTCAGCCTATGCCCTAAAACGACAAACCCGGCGCATGGCCGGGTTTGCTCGACTGCAGAAAATCCTTACTTCAGCGCAGACGCGACCAAGTCCAGACGCTGCTGCGCACTGCGTTTGTTCTTGATCCAATAACACGCGGCCATAAATGCCACCCACACCGGGATCGCATACACCGACACCTGGATGCCCGGAATCATCAGCATGACCACCAGGATAAACACCACGAACGCCAGGCAGATGTAATTACCGTACGGGTACCACAGCGCCTTGAACAACGGCACCTGGCCGGTGCGGTTCATGTGTTGGCGGAATTTGAAGTGGGAAAAGCTGATCATCGCCCAGTTGATCACCAGCGTGGCCACCACCAACGACATCAACAGTTCCAACGCGTGCTGCGGAATCAGGTAGTTCATCAGCACCGCCACCAGGGTGATCGCCGCCGAGGCGAGGATCGAACGTACCGGCACGCCGCGCTTGTCGATCTTGGCCAGCGCCCGCGGGGCATCGCCCTGTTCGGCCATGCCCAGCAGCATGCGGCTGTTGCAGTACGTGCCGCTGTTGTACACCGACAGCGCCGCCGTCAACACCACGAAGTTGAGGATATGTGCCGCGGTGTTGCTGCCCAGCATCGAGAACACCTGCACGAACGGGCTGCCGCTGTAGGCATCGCCGGACGCGTTGAGGGTCGTCAATAGGCTGTCCCAGGGCGTCAGCGACAACAGCACCACCAGGGCGCCGATGTAGAAAATCAGAATGCGGTAGATCACCTGATTGATCGCCTTGGGGATCACGGTACGCGGCTGATCGGCTTCGGCAGCGGTAAAACCGAGCATTTCCAGGCCGCCAAACGAGAACATGATGATCGCCATGGCCATCACCAAGCCGCCGACACCGTGGGGGAAGAAGCCGCCGTGGTCCCACAGGTTGCTCACCGACGCCTGCGGGCCGCCGCTGCCGCTGACCAACAAGTAGCTGCCCAGGGCAATCATGCCGACGATCGCCACCACTTTGATGATGGCGAACCAGAACTCGGCTTCGCCGAACACTTTGACGTTGGCCAGGTTGATCACATTGATCAGCACGAAGAACGCCGCCGCAGAGACCCAGGTCGGGATCTCCGGCCACCAGTAGTGCACGTACTTGCCGACAGCCGTCAGCTCCGACATGCCCACCAGAATGTATAGAATCCAGCAGTTCCAGCCCGACAGGAAGCCGGCGAAACCGCCCCAGTACTTGTGGGCAAAATGACTGAAGGAACCGGCAACCGGCTCTTCGACGATCATTTCGCCAAGCTGGCGCATGATCATGAAGGCAATGAAGCCGCAGATGGCATAACCCAGGATCATCGACGGGCCGGCGGACTTGAGCACGCCGGCCGAGCCCAGGAACAAGCCGGTGCCGATGGCGCCACCGAGGGCGATCAACTGGATATGACGGTTTTTCAGGCCACGTTTCAGTTCGCCTGAAGAGGAATCGGGTCCACTCATGGAAAGGGTCTCACGCAAGGTTTGATGATGTTGAATGCACGTTGCTGTCTTGAATCTCTGCTCAAGCAGCGCCGCTCAAACCCCAGCGCAGGCACCAGGAATACAGCGTCTTTCTAAGGGTCATGCGTCACCTGTTTGTTTTTATCTGTGACGAAATCGAACCCGTCCGGCTCGTGGCCGGGCGGAGTGATCGGGGTGGCTAACCCCAGGTTTTGGCCTTTTGCGCAGGTACGCAAAGGGGGGTCACAGTAAAACGCGCGCATTGTACACCGCTCGACAGCCTGGGGCGGCCATTGCAGCGGGCGTGCGACGATCTGTCAGGCATTCCTTACAGCGCCGAATAACTCAATAATGCCGCGAACAAGTCGTAAATTAATCGTTACAGCGCGGAAAATCCTCGTTACAGCTGTAACTCACGGGAAAATTGACGCTCAGAAATTTCCTTCATGATGGCCATCCTCAGTGTCTTGAATTTCCTTGGAAAAAAATTCGCGCAAAAAATCAGAACAAAAAATCCAAATGAGACCGTGTCAATAAAAATTTTGCATTCTGAAACACCCTCACCTAGGTTTCCCACTTGCCCAGCGAGACCGCTGGCAAGCCGTTCTCAAACAACGTCCTCTAGGAGATACACCATGCAAGTACTGGAAAACGACCTGGAAACCGAACTGCAACTCGACGATTGGTTTGAAGCGCCGACCCATGAGGCCGCCGTAGAAATGATGCAAGCCGATGCCGTTGTGCCGTTTGGCACCGCGATGTGGCCTTTCTAACCCACGACAGGCATCCAGCGGGTGCTGTGCACGGCACCCGCTCCCTTACCCAAGACACACAAGGACATCCGTCATGGACAAGGCCCGCGCCGTCGAACATTTCCTCTACTACCTGGCTCATCATCCGGCCCTCAACGGCCTGAGCTGCCCGACCGTGCTACTGGGCTATACCGAGCGCTATGACGCTATCGCCCGCGCCATTACCCAAGGCAGCGCCGGTCGCTTCAATTTCCAAGTACAGCGCCTGGACCTGACCGCCAGCGATGCCATGGCCCAGGCCATCGAAGCCTGCGACCTGTACCTGTTCCTCTACGATTCCTCCACGCTGCCCAACCCACGCGCCGAAGGCCCGGACTTTATCCGCGCCCTGCAAGCGGTGATGGCCGAACACTGGAAGAAGTCCCTGCTGTTCAAGGATTACGGCGACTATTTCTACGATACGTTCAGCGTCGAGCCACAACGCATCGCCGACCTCAACGCCACGCTGATCCGACGCATGGGCCAGGCCACGGTGCTGAGCTTCACCGACAAGCACGGCTCACGCCTTCAGGCGCCCCTGAGCAGCATCAAGAAGTGGACGAATATCAACGGCGTCGGCAACCACGACCTGGCTCCCGGCGAGATCGCCACCCACAGCGAAGCGATTAGTGGTCAGGTGCGGTTTGTCGGCACATTCCTCAGCACCATCCCCTTCGCGCGTAAATACGGCGTGCTGCAATCACCGCTGGAGCTGTGGATCGAGAATTCGACCATCTGCAGCGTGGCCAGCGACGTGCCGGGGCTGGCCGATGACTTCAACAAATACCTCAACGCCAACCCGTCCAACCGCCGTGTGGAGGAACTGGGCATCGGCACCAATGAAGGGGTCAAGGATTTATACGCACGCAATGCCGGCTTCGAGGAGCGCCATTGCGGTCTGCATCTAGGCTTGGGGGGCGGGCAGAAAGGCAGTCATCACCTGGACTTGATCTTTGCCAGTGGGGTGTTGGCGTTGGATGACAAGCCCGTGTTCGATGGCAGGTTTGCGTTCTAGCGCCAGCTACCAGTCGCAAGCCACAAACAAAAAAAAGCGCCAACCCGTGAGGGCTAGCGCTTTTTCTTACAGCTTGCAGCTAAAAACTTACCACTGCTCTTAAGGCTTCTTGCGACCAAACCCTGGACGCTGACCGGAACCGCCCGGAGCGCCACGGCGCTTGCCCGATGGCTCGTCCGCGACCAGTTTCGGGCCAGGGCGTTTGTTCGCCGCCGGCTTGGCTGGGCGCTTGGTGCTGGCGCTGTCGGCCGGGCGATCGGCTTCACCCCGGTTGCTGCGGCCACCGGTCGGTGCAGGTCGCGGAGCGCGTGGCGCACGTTCGCCTTCCTGACGCGACGGCGCGGTCGGGCGACGCTCGCCTTCGATGTGCGGTTCGCGGGAGATACGCCCGCCAGTCGCCGGTGCATTCAGGGCCGGGCGCAGGGTGCGAGCAACGCGTTCGGTACGGGCTACCGGGCGCGACGATTTACGCTGCATCCGCTCAAGCTTGTCTTTGCTCTTGGCGTTCATCTGCGGCATCGCCACCGGGGTCAGACCCACTTCGGCACTGAGGATGTCGACTTCGTACTGGCTCATTTCGCGCCAGCGCCCCATCGGCAGGTCGGAATTCAGGAACACCGGGCCGAAACGCACGCGCTTGAGGCGGCTGACCACCAGGCCCTGGGATTCCCACAGACGGCGCACTTCGCGGTTACGGCCTTCCATCACCACGCAGTGGTACCAGTGGTTGAAGCCTTCGCCACCCGGTGCCTGCTTGATGTCGGTGAACTTGGCGGGGCCGTCTTCCAGCACCACACCGGCCTTGAGGCGTTCGATCATCTCGTCGTCGACTTCGCCACGTACACGCACGGCGTATTCGCGGTCCATCTCGTAGGACGGGTGCATCAGACGGTTGGCCAGCTCGCCGTCGGTGGTGAACATCAGCAGGCCGGTGGTGTTGATGTCGAGACGACCGATATTGATCCAGCGGCCTTCTTTCGGCTTAGGCATCTTGTCGAACACGGTCGGACGGCCTTCCGGGTCGTCACGGGTGCAAATTTCGCCATCGGGCTTGTTGTACATGATCACGCGGCGCACCGATTCGGCGGCCTCTTCGCGCTTGATGACCTTGCCATCGATGGTGATTGCATCATGCAGATCGACGCGCTGGCCAAGGGTGGCTTCCACGCCATTGACCTTGATGCGCTTCTGGGTGATCCAGGCTTCGACGTCGCGGCGCGAGCCCACGCCGATACGCGCCAGCACCTTTTGCAGCTTTTCGCCTGCTGGGCCGATTTCCTGGCTGTCGTTCTGGTCTTTATCGTTCATCTTAAGCACCTCCCGGTGGGTCGATTCAGGCGTGGCCTGAAGAGTGTTGAAAGCGGGGCTTTGGCCGAATAGCTCGGCAAAGGGTCGCGAATCATACGCGCAAGGCGCGCGTTGCGCATCAGAGAGTAGTCGATAAGCGCCAGGTCATTGATTTTTCCGCCGACCGGTGATGCCCAAGGCACCGCTGAACCCTTGTGGAAGGGGGCAAGCCCCCTCCTACATTGGACTGCGTCAGTCTTCGAACTGGCGGCGTTCGTTCTCGATGGCTTCGGCCAGGGCCCGGGCTTCGTCTTCTTCGTCGCTCAAGGGCGGTTGTTCGAGGGCGGCGACGGCGGCCAGGAGTTTTTCGCGGGCTTCGGCAACGCCGAGGATATCGTCCTCAGGTTCAGGTTCGACCTCCACGCTGACCGGGGCTTCGGGCTCGGCCTCACCATCGCGCAGCAAGTCATCGAAGTCGGTCTTGATGCCCTGCTCCATGTCGTCCAGTTCCAGCAACAGGGTGTGGAAACTGGTCTCGTCCTTCGGCTCCTCCGGCTCGGCGCTGGCGTCGGCCAGCTCCTGCAACCCCGCCGGAACCGGCGCGTCGTCGAAATCGAGTACCGGTTCGGCCTCCATTTCGCGCAATTCGGCGAGTGGCGGCAGGTCATCGAGGTTTTTCAGGTTGAAGTGGTCGAGGAACACTTTGGTGGTGGCGAACATCGCCGGTTTGCCCGGCACGTCGCGGTAGCCGACGATGCGGATCCACTCACGCTCCAGCAGCGTCTTGACGATATGGCTGTTGACCGCCACGCCGCGCACATCCTCGATCTCGCCCCGGGTGATCGGCTGGCGATAGGCAATCAATGCCATGGTCTCCAGCATCGCCCGCGAATAGCGCTGCGGACGTTCTTCCCACAAACGCCCCACCCAAGGGGAAAATTTCTCACGGATCTGCAAGCGATAACCCGACGCTACTTCGCGCAGTTCAAAGGCACGGCCGTCGCAGGATTTACGCAGGATCTCCAGGGCCTTCTTGAACACCGGCGGCTCGGGACGCTCGGCCTCTTCAAACAGCTCAAACAGGCGCTCCAGGGACTGCGGCTTGCCCGAGGCCAGAAGAAAAGCCTCCAGCAAGGGGGCCAGTTCGCGAGGTTCAGTCAGATTCATGGTGTCAGCTCTTTATTCGGCTCGCGCCCGCACGTGGATAGCCGCAAAAGGCTCATTCTGGACCAGCTCGACCAAGGATTCCTTGACCAGTTCGAGGATCGCCATAAACGTCACCACCACACCCAGGCGCCCTTCTTCGGCGGTAAACAGCTCGACAAACGGCACAAACCCGCCGCCCTTGAGGCGCTCCAGCACATCGCTCATGCGCTCGCGGGTGGACAGCGCTTCGCGGCTGACCTGGTGGCTTTCAAACATATCGCCCCGGCGCAGCACCTCGGCCATGGACATCAGCAATTCTTCCAGGCTCACGTCCGGCAGCAACTTGCGCGCGCGGGCCTCGGGGGCGTCGAGCTTGGGCACCACCACATCACGACCGACGCGGCTCAAGCCGTCGATGCCCTCGGCGGCGGCCTTGAAGCGCTCGTACTCCTGCAGGCGTCGGATCAGTTCGGCGCGCGGGTCATCCTCTTCGGCCTCCACCGTCTCCGAGCGCGGCAACAGCATGCGCGATTTGATCTCGGCAAGCATGGCCGCCATCACCAGATACTCGGCGGCCAGCTCCAGACGCACCGACTGCATCAGCTCGACATAGCCCATGTACTGGCGGGTGATTTCCGCCACGGGGATGTCGAGGATATTGATGTTCTGTTTGCGGATCAGGTACAGCAGCAAGTCCAGCGGGCCTTCGAACGCTTCCAGGAACACTTCCAGCGCATCCGGCGGGATGTACAGGTCCAGCGGCATTTCCATGACCGCCTGGCCGTAGACCATGGCGAACGGCAGTTCCTGCTGGGCGCCTGCCTGGGGATCGACGGATTCCACAGCGGACATTCAGGCCTCGGCCATAAAGGGCGCGGGGTCGCCGCAACCGACGCGGATCACTTCCGGCTCGCCATCGGCCAGATTGATCACGGTGGACGCCTTGGCGCCGCCGAAACCGCCATCGATGATCAGGTCCACCTGTTTTTCCAAGAGCTGACGCATCTCGTACGGATCTTCCAGCGGCTCGGTCTCGCCGGGCATGATCAGCGACACACTCATCAGGGGCTCACCCAGCTCGGCCAACAGCGCCAGGGCAATCGGATGCTCCGGCACGCGCAGGCCGATGGTGCGCTTCTTGGGGTGCAGCAGCAGGCGCGGCACTTCGCGGGTGGCGTTGAGAATAAAGGTGTAAGGCCCCGGCGTGTGGGCCTTGAGCAGGCGGAAGGTGCCGGTATCGACCTTGGCGAACAGCCCCAATTGGGACAGGTCGCTGCAGATCAGCGCAAAGTTGTGTTTGTCGTCCAACTGACGCAAACGTCTGACCCGTTCGACCGCGCCTTTATCGCCGATCTGACAACCGATGGCGTAGGACGAATCGGTGGGGTAGATCACCACGCCGCCGGCGCGAATAATCTCCACGGCCTGTTTAATCAGGCGTGGCTGGGGGTTTTCCGGATGAATCTGGAAGAATTGACTCACGTGCTCTACCTGTTCAGACGGTGGCAATAATGGGGTCATGCTTGAATCGCCCCCACAAGAGCGGCAAATCTTCCGGGACCGGACGATACTCACCGATCTCGGACCAGCCGCCTGGGCCATGAAAGTCACTGCCGGCACTGACCAGCAGACCAAATTCACGGGCAAGAATCGCCAGACTGCCAACCTGCTCGGCGGGTTGATGCCCGTTGACCACTTCGATAGCGTGGCCTCCCGCTCCAATATAGTCGCCGATCAGCTTGCGACGTTTGCTGCGGGTGAAATCGTAATGCCAGGGATGCGCCAGGCTGACCCAGGCCCCGGAGGCCCGCAGGGTCTCGACGGTGTCCTCCAGGCTCGGCCAGTGTTGCTTGACGTCACCCAGCTTGCCGGCGCCCAGCCATTTGCGAAAAGCTTCGGCACGGTCCCGCACGAACCCTTGGCGCACCATCCAGTCGGCAAAATGCGGACGGGCCGGCGCGTTGCCGCTGTCGCCCAGCTCCTGCTGGATGGCCCGCGCACCCTCGAGGGCGTTGGGCATGCCTTTAAGGCCAAGCTTGCGGCTTATTTCTTCGGACCGCAGCCAACGCCCATCGTGCAAATCGGCGATGGCCCGGACCAGCGGCGCGGCATTTTGGTCGAAACCGTAGCCAAGCACATGAATAGTGGCGCCGCCCCAGGTGCAGGACAATTCCACACCGTTGACCAGTTGCATGCCCAGGGCCTGGGCCGCCGCGCGGGCTTCGTCCAGGCCTTCTAGGGTGTCGTGGTCGGTCAACGCCAGGACTCGCACGCCGTGTTCAAACGCTCGCGCAACCAGTGCCGCGGGCGCCAGGGCGCCGTCGGAGGCTGTGCTGTGGCAGTGCAAATCAACATTCACGGGGGGTTGTAACCTCAAGTCAGCTGGCGCTTTCGCTACCAAGGATGTTTGTTATTATGCCGACACATCCAGCTTCTGGCTCTTACTGTGAAACAATTCATCGACTTCATCCCGCTGTTGCTGTTTTTCATCGTTTACAAACTCGACCCCAGGGTCATCGATATCGCCGGCCATGAGCTGACCGTCGGAGGCATCTACAGCGCCACCGCAGTGCTGATCATCAGCTCTATGGTGGTCTATGGCGCCCTCTTCATCTCCCAGCGCAAACTGGAAAAAAGCCAATGGCTGACCCTGGTCGCGTGCCTGGTCTTCGGCAGCCTGACCCTGGCCTTCCATAGCGAAACCTTCCTTAAATGGAAAGCCCCGGTGGTGAACTGGCTGTTCGCCCTGGCTTTCATCGGTAGCCATTTCATCGGTGATCGCCTGTTGATCAAGCGGATCATGGGCCATGCGCTGACTTTGCCGGAGCCTGTCTGGACCCGCTTGAACGTGGCGTGGATCGCGTTTTTTATCTTTTGCGGGGCCGCCAACCTGTTTGTGGCCTTTACCTTTCAAGACTACTGGGTCGACTTCAAAGTGTTCGGTAGCCTGGGCATGACCGTGTTGTTCCTGATCGGTCAAGGTATCTACCTGTCGCGCCACCTGCATGACACCGACCCCACCACGCCGAAGACCGAGGACTGACATGCTCTACGCCATCATTGCCACCGATGTTGCCCACTCCCTGGAAAAGCGCATGTCCGTGCGCCCGGCGCACGTCGAACGCCTCAAGCAGCTGCAGGCCGAAGGCCGCATCGTGCTGGCCGGGCCGCACCCTGCCGTCGAGAGCGATGACCCGGGCGAGGCTGGTTTCACCGGCAGCCTGATCGTCGCCGAATTTCCATCTTTGGCTGAAGCCAAAGCCTGGGCCGACGCCGATCCGTACGTGGCAGCAGGCGTCTACGCCAACGTGGTGATCAAACCGTTCAAGCAAGTCCTGCCTTAACCCGCAGGCGTGCCGAACCTATTGCGTTCGGCACACTCCTAATGGCTCATTATTCCCGGTAACCTGCCGACAACCTTCTGAATATTCGTGTGGAATCAGGAGTTCCGATGCGCTTACGTCAGTTGTGTCTGTTGGCAGTGTTAATGATCGGGGCTACGGCCCACGCTGAAGAACCCTCGAACACCGGCAGCTCCACGCCCCTGTCCTTGAGTGCCGGCGCCCAGATCACCGAGTTGCAGCAACGCTTGAAAGACAGCGAACGGCAACGTGAAGAACTGAGCAAGCAACTGCAAAGCGCGGATGCGACCCGCGAGAGCGCCCAATTGAGTCGCCTTCGCCAAGAGAACCAACGCCTGGCCCAGCAACTCAAAGACGCACAGGGCGGCGGCTTGACCCGATGGCTGACCGAGCAACAGCAGTGGTTCGTCACCGGTGGCGCCGTTGCTTTGATTGCCCTGTTGTGTGGGATCTTCGCCAGCGGGGGGCACCGTCGCCGTCGACAATGGCTAAATTGAGTGAGTCATGAGCGAGCTGTTACTGATAGATGATGACCAGGAGCTCTGCGAGCTGCTGACCAGTTGGTTAAGCCAGGAAGGTTTCCAGGTGCGTGCCTGTCACGATGGCCTGAGTGCGCGCAAGGCCCTGGCCGACAGTGCCCCCGCCGCCGTGGTGCTGGACGTGATGCTGCCCGACGGCAGCGGCCTGGAGTTACTCAAGCAGTTACGCACCGACCACCCGGAATTGCCCGTGCTGATGCTCTCGGCGCGCGGCGAACCGCTGGATCGCATCCTCGGCCTGGAACTGGGCGCTGACGATTACCTGGCCAAACCTTGCGATCCTCGGGAATTGACCGCACGCCTGCGCGCTGTGCTGCGCCGTAGTCACCCGACGGCCGTGTCGACCCAGCTCGAACTGGGAGATCTGTGTTTCAGCCCGGTGCGCGGCGTGGTCAGCATCGATGAACAGGAATTCGCCCTTACTGTCTCCGAAAGCCGCCTGCTCGAAGCCCTGCTGCGTCAGCCCGGCGAGCCACTGGACAAACAGGAACTGGCGCAAATCGCCCTGGGTCGCAAGCTGACCCTATACGACCGTAGCTTGGATATGCACGTCAGCAACCTGCGCAAAAAGATCGGCCCCCACCCCGATGGCCGGCCCCGGATCGTGGCGCTGCGTAGTCGTGGCTATTACTACAGCCTCTGACCTGGCTGCCGGGTTTTGTCAGCGCCGGACAAAACCCTCTTTACCGAAGCTTTACTCACACCTGACCGCCGCTGACCTTGATCTGCGTAACCTACTCACATCCGGACTCACCGGAATAGAGACAGGAGAATCACCATGCGCAAGACCCTTATCGCTTTGATGTTCGCCGCAGCCCTGCCCACCGTCGCCATGGCCATGCCAGAAGGCCCGACCCCAGGCCCAATGGGCGGTCCTGAAGGCCATATGATGGGTGGCCCAGGTCACGGCGAACACGGTCCGCGCGGCAAAGGCGGCCCGTTCAGCCAACTGGACCTGAGCAAAGAACAGCGCGAGCAGATCGGCAAACTGATGGGCGACCAATGGCACGCTCGCAAGGATCTGGTCAAAAAGTACCTGGACAAACTGCCGCCTGCCGAGCAGAAAGCCATGCAGGATGAAATCGCCGCCGGCCGCCAGAAAACCCAGGCGGATATCCGCGCAGTACTTAAGCCGGACCAGCAGAAGAAGTACGACGAGATCGTCAAGAAGCAAGCCGAGCGTCGTGCCGAGTGGCAGCAGTTCCAGGCGTGGAAAGCCCAACAGCCGCAAAAAGCGCAATAATGCGTCCGCGTTAATCCCCCAGCCCAGTGGCCAACGCCACTGGGCTTTTCCTGTTTGAGGGTGTCCTGTGCGTTCATTGTTCTGGCGAATCCTGGCAAGTTTCTGGCTAGCCATCGCCCTGGTTGCCGGCTTGTCGATCCTGCTGGGGCATATGCTCAATCAAGATGCGTGGATTCTGAGTCGCCATCCCGGCCTGAGTAACCTGGCTCAAGAGTGGACCCAACTCTACGAAGCCCAGGGCGAGGACGCGGCTCAAGACTTGCTGCAACAGCGCAAGCGTCAGTACCACATTGACGTCCAAGTGCTGAATGAAAGCGGTGAACCTGTGGTGCGCGGCACCTTCCCACGCCGTGCGGCCGCGTTTGAAGCGCGCCAGAACGACAACAAGGACAGCCACCTGCCCTGGCGCCGACTGACCGCCGAATACACCAGCGAAAAAACCGGCGACACCTACCTGCTGATCTATCGTATCCCCCACCCGGAACTCGATGCCTGGCACCGCAGCAGCCTGGCCTGGCCCTTGAGCGCGCTGGCTATCGCCCTGGTGGTGCTGACGCTGTTCAGCCTGTTCGTCACCTTGTCCATCACCCGCCCGCTCAGCCGCCTGCGCGGCGCAGTGCATGACCTGGGCCAGGCCACCTACCAGCAGAACAGTCTGGCGCGCCTGGCCAATCGGCGTGACGAGTTCGGCGTACTGGCTACCGACTTCAACCGCATGGGCGCCCGCCTGCAAAGCTTGATCGGCAGCCAGCGCCAGTTGCTGCGCGACGTGTCCCACGAACTGCGCTCGCCTCTGGCGCGTCTGCGCATCGCTCTAGCCCTGGCCGAACGCGCCAGCCCCGATGAACGGGAACGACTCTGGCCACGCCTGACCCGCGAATGCGACCGTCTGGAGGCGCTGATCAGCGAGATCTTGGTACTGGCCCGCGTTGACGCCGACAACGCCAGCGCTGAGGAGGTGGACCTCAACCCCTTGCTCAAAACCTTGCAAAAAGACGCCCAGCTCAGCGCGCCGGACCAAGTGGTGCACCTGAGCGCCGACACCGACCTGCACCTCAAGGGCTGGCCGACCATGATCGAACGGGCGGTGGATAACCTGCTGCGCAATGCCCAGCGCTTCAACCCACCGGGCCAGCCCATCGAGTTGCAAGCCCAGCGTCAGGGTGAACGCATTGTGATCAGCGTGCGCGACCACGGCCCCGGCGTCGATGCCGAACACTTGAGCCAACTGGGCGAGCCGTTTTACCGCGCGCCGGGCCAGACCGCCCAAGGTCACGGCCTGGGCCTGGCGATTGCCCGGCGCGCAGCGGAACGCCACGGCGGCAGCCTAAGCCTGGCCAACCATCCAAGTGGCGGTTTCATCGCCAGCCTCGACCTGCCGTTGCAACCCGGGGTTGTCACTCCCGCCGGCTGATCTTCTATAGTGGCTCTTCTCAAAAAGGAGGGCCTTTGATGACTGATCTGCTGACTCCCATCCAAGCCGCACTCGATCTGCCGCAAACACCGCTGCCTCTGACGGGTGCCGGCGCCCTGCCCTCGGCCTTTGCCGTGACCGATCTGGCCTGCGCCAGCATCGGCGCCGCCGGCCAGGCCGTGGCTGAGCTGATCCGGCAACAGACCGAACGCTTGCCCGCCGTCAGCGTGGACCGACGTTTGGCGTCCTGGTGGTTCTCCTCCTCGATCCGCCCGCTGGGCTGGCAAGTGCCGCCGCTGTGGGACCCGGTAGCCGGCGACTACGCCAGCGCCGACGGCTGGATTCGCCTGCACACCAACGCCCCCCATCACCGCGCCGCCGCCGAGCAGGTGCTGGGTAAAGTCCGTGATCGCACAGAGATGGCCAACAAAGTCGCGGCGTGGAAGGCCGCCGATCTGGAACAGGCGGTTGTGGAGGCCGGCGGTTGTGCCGCGCAGATGCGTGCTTGGCCGGCCTGGCAGCAACATCCCCAAGGCCTGGCAGTGAATGCCGAGGCCCTCGTGCAGCGCCAGACCTTCACAACCACCATCAATAAACCCTGGACTGGCTCGGTGGCACGGCCACTGGCCGGGCTCAGGGTGCTGGACCTGACCCGCGTGCTGGCTGGCCCCGTGGCCAGTCGTTTTCTGGCCGGGCTGGGCGCGGATGTGCTGCGCATCGACTCGCCGACCTGGGACGAGCCGGGTGTGGTGCCGGAAATGACCCTGGGCAAGCGTTGCGCTCGGCTGGATTTGAAAACCCACGAAGGCCGGCAGCGGTTCGAAGCCTTGCTCAAGGACGCCGACCTCCTGTTCCACGGTTATCGCGCCGACGCCCTTGAACACTTGGGCTATAACGCCGAAGGCTTGCAACGCATCGCCCCCGGTCTGATCGACGTCAGCCTCAATGCCTACGGCTGGAGCGGCCCATGGCGCAACCGCAGAGGGTTCGACAGCCTGGTGCAAATGAGCAGCGGCATCGCCGAGGCGGGCATGGCCTGGCAGCAGGCCGACAAACCGGTGCCGCTTCCCTTGCAGGCGCTGGACCATGCCACCGGTTACCTGATGGCCGCCAGCGCGCTACAAGCCTTGAGCGAACGCTTGAAGTCCGGCCGGGGTGGATCGGCGCGCTTGTCCCTGGCGCGCACGGCGAAACTGTTGGTAGACGCCGGGCAGGCGCCGCAGCAACCGGCGCTGAGGCCCGAGGAGCCTGACGATCAAGGGCTGCTGGTTGAACAAACCGCCTGGGGCCCGGCGCATCGGCTGCTGCCCCCCGTCAGCATCAACGGCACACCGTTGCAGTGGGATCTGCCGGCCGGAGAACTGGGTTCACATCGGCCACAGTGGTGATCGTCTGCCCTTGTCGAGATGCCGATAAGGGCTGCGCCGCGCTGCTCACTGTCACAACGACAGTACCCCGCTGTATAACCCATAGGCTGCCAGCCCCGCGCCGGCAATCACGCAGCTGAAAATGCCTTTTTCCACATGGGTGAACAACGGCAGGCCCTGTTCGCGCTTGGCCAGGGCGAACAGGATCACACCCGGCGCATACAGCAGCGCCGACAATAGCAAGTACTTCAACCCGCCGGCGTACAGCAGCCACACCGCGTAGCCGAGGGCGACCAGGCCGATAAGCAAGTCTTTGAGACGCTGGCGGTGGGCGCCTTCGTAGGTCTCGCCGCGCCCGCTCAACAACACCGCATACGCCGCCGACCACAGGTAAGGCACCAGAATCATCGACGACGCCAAGTAGATCAGCTTGGTGTAGGTGCTGTGGGAAAACAGCGTGATCACCAGAAAAGCCTGGATCATCAGATTGGTCAGCCACAGCGCGTTGACCGGCACCTGGTTGGCGTTTTCCTTTTTCAGGAAGGCCGGCATGGTCTTGTCATGGGCGGTGGCGTAGAGAATTTCCGCGCACAACAAGGCCCACGACAGCAACGCACCGAGCAGCGACACCGCCAGCCCGACGCTGATCAACAGCGCCGCCCACGGCCCGACGATACGCTCGAGTACGCCGGCCAGCGATGGGTTTTGCAGCCCCGCCAACTCCGGCCGGCTCATGACCCCCAAGGACAACACATTCACCAGCACCAGCAACGCCAACACGCCGAGAAAGCCGATCACCGTGGCCCGGCCGACGTCTGAGCGCTTCTCGGCCCGCGCTGAATACACGCTGGCGCCTTCGATGCCGATAAACACAAACACGGTGACCAGCATCATGTTACGCACCTGCTCCACCACCCCGCCGATCTGCGGGTTGCCCAGGCCCCAGATATCCCGGGTGAACACGTCGGCCTTGAATGCCACGGCGGCAATCACGATAAACATCAGCAGCGGTACGATTTTCGCGACGGTGGTGACCTGGTTGATAAACGCCGCCTCCTTGATCCCACGCAGCACGAGAAAGTGCACAGCCCACAGCAACAATGAGGCACAGCCGATAGCCACCGGAGTATTGCCCTGGCCAAAGACCGGGAAAAAGTAACCGAGGGTGCTGAACAGCAGCACGAAGTAACCGACGTTGCCCAGCCACGCACTGATCCAGTAACCCCAGGCCGACGAAAAGCCCATGTAATCGCCAAACCCGGCCTTGGCGTAGGCATACACCCCGGAATCCAACTCGGGTTTACGATTGGCCAGGGTCTGGAACACGAACGCGAGGGTCAGCATGCCTACGGCAGTGATCGCCCAACCGATCAATACGGCGCCGACTTCGGCGCGTGCGGCCATGTTCTGGGGCAACGAGAAAATCCCCCCACCGATCATAGACCCCACCACCAAAGCGATCAGGCCACTGAGGCGAAGCTTCTGGGTTGTTTGAGACATGAGTACTCCTGACTGAAACCACTTGAGCCAACAACTGTGCACTCAACTTATTTAATCGTTCGAGTGTAGCGCTTATTACCGAGCGTAATTTAACCGCCATGCTCATAACGCAAAGGCATGACAGTTAATAGAGTTTAGGCTTATTTAGAATTTAAATACGACTGGGCACACCAAGTATTGCTCGCTAGTTCGCAGGCGGCTCTGAAAAAGTTTGCACATTCAGGAATCCGGTCTAGCTTCAAACGTTCATATATCGCAACAAATGATTAACCACACGTACAGAGCGCTCTAGAAAGCGCTTTTGCGGGGCAAGCCAAGGTTCATCGGTTTGCCTTTAAGTCATTAATTCACAATGGAATGTGCCAATGAAGTGATCTGAGTCAGCTGTTTGATTAGCGCACGGATTTATTCTGTGGTCTCTCTTCTCCTGCATTGGAGTTATGCAATGTCTGAATCTCCCGGAAAACTTCGATTAGGCGCCTTGGTTGCACTTGTCGTCGGCTCGATGATCGGCGGCGGCATTTTCTCATTACCGCAAAACATGGCCGCCAGCGCCGATGTCGGTGCGGTATTGATCGGTTGGGTCATTACGGCCATCGGCATGCTGACCCTCGCGTTCGTGTTCCAGACCCTGGCCAACCGCAAGCCCGACCTTGACGGCGGTGTGTACGCCTACGCCAAGGCCGGTTTCGGCGACTACATGGGTTTCTCCTCAGCCTGGGGTTACTGGATCAGTGCGTGGCTGGGCAACGTCGGTTACTTCGTGCTGCTGTTCAGCACCCTCGGTTACTTCTTTCCGATCTTTGGCGAAGGCAACACCCCGGCTGCGGTAATCGGCGCCTCGGTGCTGTTGTGGGCCGTGCACTTTCTGGTGCTGCGCGGCATCAAGGAAGCGGCGTTCATCAACCTGGTGACCACCGTCGCCAAGGTGGTGCCGCTGGTGCTGTTCGTGTTGATCGCCCTGTTCGCGTTCAAGCTGGACATCTTCACCGCTGACATCTGGGGCGTGAAAAACCCGGACCTGGGCAGCGTGATGAACCAAGTGCGCAATATGATGCTGGTCACCGTATGGGTGTTCATCGGCATCGAAGGCGCAAGCATCTTCTCGGCCCGTGCGGAAAAACGCACCGATGTGGGCAAGGCCACAGTGATCGGGTTTATCACCGTGCTGCTGTTCCTGATGCTGGTCAACGTGTTGTCCCTGGGCATCATGACCCAACCGGAACTGGCCAAGTTGCAGAACCCATCGATGGCTGCCGTGCTGGAGCACGTGGTGGGCCACTGGGGCGCGGTGTTGATCAGTGTCGGCTTGATCATCTCGCTGCTGGGGGCATTGCTGTCGTGGGTACTGTTGTGTGCGGAGATCATGTTCGCCGCCGCCAAGGACCACACCATGCCGGAGTTCCTGCGCAAGGAAAACGCCAACCACGTACCGGCCAACGCCCTGTGGCTGACCAACGCGATGGTGCAACTGTTCTTGATCATCACCTTGTTCTCGGCCAGTACTTACCTGTCGCTGATCTACCTCGCCACCTCGATGATTCTGGTGCCCTACCTGTGGTCGGCCGCTTATGCCCTGCTGCTGGCGGTGCGCGGCGAAACTTACGAAAACGCCCTGGCCGAGCGCAAGAAAGACCTGTTTATCGGTGCCATCGCGCTGATCTACGCGATCTGGCTGCTCTACGCCGGCGGTACCAAATACCTGCTGCTGTCCGCCCTGCTCTATGCACCCGGCGCGATTCTGTTCGCCAAGGCCAAGCATGAACTGGGCAAACCGATTTTCACCAACGTCGAGAAGCTGATTTTCGCCGCGGTAGTCATTGGCGCCCTGGTGGCGGCCTATGGACTCTACGACGGCTTCCTGACCTTGTAATTGTTGTTCATTGGAGGATCTGAAATGACCACGGAAAAAGTGAAGTACGGCGTCCACTCCGAAGCCGGCAAACTGCGCAAAGTCATGGTGTGCTCCCCAGGTTTGGCCCACCAGCGGCTGACCCCCAACAACTGCGATGAACTGCTGTTCGATGACGTGCTGTGGGTGGCCCAGGCCAAGCGCGACCACTTCGATTTCGTCACCAAGATGCGCGAGCGGGACATTGATGTGCTGGAAATGCACAACCTGCTGACCGATATCGTCGCGATGCCCGAAGCGCTGGACTGGATCCTGGCGCGCAAAATCACCGCCAACACGGTCGGCCTGGGCCTGGTCGAAGAGGTCAATTCCTGGCTGCGCAGCCTGGAGCCGCGCAAGATCGCCGAATTCCTGATCGGCGGCGTGTCCGCCGATGACCTGCCAAGCAGTTTCGGCGGCCGAACCATCGAGATGTTCCGCGACTTCCTCGGCCATTCCAGCTTCATTCTGCCGCCGCTGCCCAACACCCAGTTCACCCGCGACACCACTTGCTGGATCTACGGCGGCGTGACGCTCAACCCAATGTACTGGCCGGCGCGACGCCAGGAAACCTTGCTGACCAGCGCCATCTACAAATTCCATCCCGAGTTCACCAACGCCGACTTCCAGATCTGGTACGGCGACCCCGACCAGGAACACGGCGCCGCCACGTTGGAAGGCGGTGACGTAATGCCAATCGGCAACGGCGTGGTGTTGATCGGCATGGGCGAGCGTTCGTCCCACCAGGCCATCGGCCAACTGGCGCGCAACCTGTTCAAAAACAAAGCGGTGGAACGGGTGATCGTGGCCGGCCTGCCGAAGTCCCGCGCCGCAATGCACCTGGACACCGTGTTCAGCTTCTGCGACCGCGACCTGGTCACCATTTTCCCCGAAGTGGTCAACCAGATCGTGCCGTTCACCCTGCGCCCCGACGAGAGCAAGCCCCACGGCATCGATATCCAACGGGAAACAACCAACTTCGTCGACACCGTGGCCGCGGCGCTCAACCTCAAGGCCCTGCGCGTGGTCGAGACCGGCGGTAACAGCTTCGCCGCCGAGCGCGAGCAGTGGGACGACGGCAACAACGTGGTGGCCGTGGAGCCGGGCGTGGTGATCGGCTACGACCGCAATACTTACACCAACACCCTGCTGCGCAAGGCCGGCGTGGAAGTCATCACCATCAGCGCCGGTGAACTGGGCCGCGGCCGTGGCGGCGGCCACTGCATGACCTGCCCGATCATCCGCGACCCAATCGACTACTAATTTTCAAGCCATGGCCGCCGCTCATAAGGCGTCGGCCATGGGGATAACCTAAACAGAAGGAGATCCATCATGGCTTTCAATATGCGCAACCGCAGCCTGCTGTCGCTGATGCACCACACCACCCGTGAGCTGCATTACTTGCTGGACCTGTCCCGCGACCTCAAACGCGCCAAGTACACCGGCACCGAGCGTCCGCACCTGCAAGGCAAGAACATTGCGCTGATTTTCGAAAAAACCTCCACCCGTACCCGCTGCGCGTTCGAAGTGGCGGCCCATGACCAGGGCGCCCACGTCACCTACATCGACCCGGTCTCGTCGCAGATCGGCCACAAAGAAAGCATGAAAGACACCGCGCGCGTGCTCGGCCGCATGTTCGACGCCATTGAGTACCGTGGCTTCGAACAGGAAATCGTCGAAGAGCTGGCCAAGTTCGCTGGCGTGCCGGTATTCAACGGCCTCACCGCCGAGTTCCACCCTACCCAGATGATCGCCGACACCCTGACCATGCGTGAACACAGCGACAAACCGCTGCATGACATCAGCTATGCCTACCTGGGCGACGCGCGTTACAACATGGGCAACTCGTTGCTGATGATCGGCGCCAAGCTCGGCATGGATGTGCGCATCGGCGCACCGAAGGCCCTGTGGCCGCATGAAGATTTCATCAAGCAGTGCCAGGCTTTCGCTGAAGAAAGTGGCGCTCGCATCACCATCACCGAAGACCCCAAAGAAGCTGTGAAAGGCGTGGACTTCATCCACACCGATATCTGGGTATCCATGGGCGAACCGGTGGAGGCATGGGATGAGCGCATCGAGCAACTGCTGCCGTACCAGGTCAACGCCCAGATGATGAAAGCCTCGGGCAACCCTCGGGTGAAATTCATGCACTGCCTGCCGGCGTTCCACAACAGCGAAACCAAGGTCGGCAAAGATATCGCCGCGCGCTACCCGAACCTGGCCAATGGTGTGGAGGTGACCGAAGAGGTGTTCGAGTCGCCGGCCAACATTGCCTTTGAGCAGGCGGAAAACCGCATGCACACCATCAAGGCGATTCTGGTATCGGCGCTGGCGGATATCTAAAGGCTACACGGGTTAAGTGTGGAGGGGCTTGCCCCCTCCCACATTTGGTCCTGTGTTCGCATCATCGAACTCTAGAAGGACATTCTTTATGCGCATCGTCGTAGCCCTGGGCGGCAACGCCCTGCTCCGCCGTGGTGAACCCATGACCGCGGACAACCAACGCGCCAACATCCGCATCGCCACCGAACAGATCGCCAAGATCCACCCTGGCAACGAACTGGTAATCGCCCACGGCAATGGTCCGCAGGTCGGCCTGTTGTCATTGCAGGCGGCGGCCTACACCAGCGTCTCGCCCTACCCGCTGGACGTGCTGGGCGCCGAGACCGAAGGCATGATCGGCTACATCATCGAACAGGAACTAGGCAACCTGCTGGACTTTGAAGTGCCGTTCGCCACCTTGCTCACCCAAGTGGAAGTGGACGCCAACGACCCAGCGTTCAAGCACCCCACCAAGCCCATCGGCCCGGTGTACTCCAAGGACGAAGCGGAAAAACTCGCCGCTGAAAAAGGCTGGGCGATTGCACCGGACGGCGATAAATACCGCCGCGTAGTCGCCAGCCCACGGCCCAAACGCATCTTTGAAATTCGCCCGATCAAGTGGCTGCTGGAAAAAAGCGCCATCGTGATCTGCGCCGGCGGCGGCGGCATCCCAACGATGTATGGCGAAGACGGCAAACTCAAGGGCATCGAAGCCGTGATCGACAAAGACCTGTGCTCGTCGCTGCTGGCCTCGCAACTGGACGCCGACTTGTTGGTGATTGCCACCGACGTCAACGCCGCCTTCATCGACTATGGCAAACCCACGCAAAAGGCCATCGGCCAGGCCCATCCCGACGACATGGAAAAACTCGGCTTCGCCGCCGGTTCCATGGGGCCCAAGGTTCAGGCCGCCTGCGAGTTCGCCCGCCGCACTGGCAAAACCGCCGTGATCGGTTCACTCTCGGACATCGAAGCGATCGTCCAGGGCACCGCCGGCACACGCATCAGCACGGCAACACCTGGCATCACCTATCTGTGAAGTAGAGGAGATTCGCCTATGGCCACCTTTGAATCCGGTCACTTGCATATCGAGCGACATGCGCTGAACAAGGACGACTACAGCTACAACCTCTGTATCGACTATCAGGTTGAGCAGGACCCGAAGGAAGGCAAGGGCATGCGGTTCACGATCCATGGCTCGGTACAGGGCAATGAACTCAAGGAAACGTTCTTCCTGCCCAAGGACCAGGCATTCGACTTTGCCCGTCATGCGATGAATATTGCGCAGAAATACGGCATGCCCAAGGTCGCGGTATTGAACGGCTCGATGCACAAACAGTACGACCTGATGTTCGAGGATGTGCGGCACCAGCTGGATGTGAAATCGGGCGACCCGGTCAAACCCGAACACCTGGCATAATCCGGTCACACGGACGCACTACCGTTAAAACTGTGGGAGGGGGCTTGCCCCCGATAGCGGCGAATCAGCCACCGATACCTTGGCTGACACGTCGTGATCGGGGGCAAGCCCCCTCTCACAGTTTGATCTCTATCGCCTGCAAGGCATACTTGGCACCCTCCGCCCCCCAGAACCCAACGCCATCCCATGCGTATCCACGTCAGCTTCATCGACCGCGTCGGCATCACCCAGGAAGTCCTGGCCCTGCTGGGTGGGCGCAATCTGAATCTGGATGCGGTGGAGATGGCGCCGCCCAACGTCTATATCGATGCACCGACGTTGAGCGCCGAAGTGCTGGAAGAACTGCGCGACGCCCTGTTCAGCGTGCACGGCGTGCAGGCGGTGACCGTGGTGGACATCCTCCCTGGCCAACGCCGCCACCTGCAATTAGATGCCCTGCTGGCCGCCATGACCGACCCAGTGCTGGCCGTGGACAGTGCGGGCAAGATCCTGCTGGCCAATCCGGCGTTGATCGCGCTGTACGGCCGCGAACCGGCCGGCGAAAGCATCAGCGCGCTATTCAATGACCCGGCCTTGCTGGAAACCCTGCTGGAACAGGGCTTTCGCCTGCCGCTGCGCGAGATCAGCGTAAACGGCCAGACCTGGTTGCTCGACGCCACGCCGATCACCGATGCCGGCGCTCTGCTCACCCTCTACCAGCCCAACCGTATCGGCGAACAGCTGTCGGCCCTGCACCACGACCATGCAGAGGGCTTCGATGCGCTGCTGGGCGAGTCCCCGGTGATCCGCACCCTCAAGGCCCGCGCGCAAAGGGTGGCGGCGCTGGATGCTCCGTTGCTGATCCAGGGTGAAACCGGCACCGGCAAAGAGCTGGTGGCCCGCGCCTGCCACGCCATCAGCGCACGCGCCAGTGCACCGTTCCTGGCCTTGAACTGCGCGGCGCTGCCGGAAAACCTCGCCGAGAGCGAGCTGTTCGGTTACGCACCGGGTGCCTTTACCGGCGCCCAACGCGGCGGCAAACCGGGCCTGATGGAACTGGCCAACCAGGGCACGGTGTTCCTGGATGAGATCGGCGAAATGTCGCCGTATCTGCAGGCCAAATTGCTGCGTTTTCTCAATGACGGCAGCTTCCGCCGGGTCGGGGGTGACCGTGAGGTGAAGGTCAACGTGCGCATCCTCAGCGCCACCCACCGCGACTTGGAAAAAATGGTCAGCGAAGGCACCTTCCGTGAAGACCTGTTTTACCGCCTCAATGTGCTCAACGTGGAAGTGCCGCCCCTGCGCGCGCGCGGCCAGGACATCCTGCTGCTGGCGCGCTACTTTATGCAGCAGGCCTGCGCGCAGATCCAGCGCCCAGTGTGCCGCCTGGCGCCAGGCACCTACCCGGCGCTGCTGGGCAACCGCTGGCCGGGCAACGTACGCCAATTGCAGAACGTGATCTTTCGTGCCGCAGCCATTTGCGAAAGCAGCCTGGTGGACATCGGCGACCTGGACATCGCCGGCACCTCGGTGGCGCGCCAGAGCGACGTGGAAATCGACAGCCTGGAACAGGCCGTGGAAGACTTCGAGCGCGACCTGTTGGAAAAGCTCTACACCAGCTACCCCTCGACTCGCCAACTGGCCAGCCGTCTGCACACCTCGCACACGGCCATCGCCCATCGATTGCGTAAGTACGGTATTCCCAACAAGCCCTGAACAGGTCCATGGGATCTGACTATGGAACACAGACAATGTGGGAGGGGGCTTGCCCCCGATGGCGGCGGGTCAGTCACAGGTTAGTTGGCTGATCGGTAGTCATCGGGGACAAGCCCCCTCTCACATTGAATGCACTGCCAACGTTTGGTCTGAGAACGACATCCACTGTACTGAAAGCGCTACAGCGTAACGATATCGCTACAGCCCTGCTTTTTACGCGCCATGCAAGGCTTTGATCCACATAGGCTTTTTTTCAGCCGCTCGACTGTAGCGAAATCGCTACACCTCACGCACACCTCATATCGTCAATTTTCTATAACCCATTGATTCATATGACTTAAATAACATTGGCCGCGATTTTGCTAAGCAACTGCCACTGTTTCCATTCCGTCCACCAGACGAATTCTGGCCCTGAGGAGTTTGCATGAGCGAATTGCGTTTTACTGAAGATCACGAATGGCTGCGCGCCGAAGCCGACGGCAGCGTCACCGTGGGCATCACCGCTTTCGCACAGAACGCACTGGGTGATGTAGTTTACGTGCAACTGCCAGAGCTGCAGGCCTACACCAAGGGCGACGAAGCCTCCACCGTGGAATCGGTCAAAGCCGCCAGCGGCGTGTACATGCCGTTGGACGGTGAAGTGCTCGAAGTGAACGACAAGCTCAGCGAAAGC
The DNA here is from genome assembly GCF_019641515.1 of Pseudomonas sp. S5F11. Lineage (NCBI taxonomy): Bacteria > Pseudomonadati > Pseudomonadota > Gammaproteobacteria > Pseudomonadales > Pseudomonadaceae > Pseudomonas > Pseudomonas sp. S5F11. The sequence continues at coordinate 4,934,410 of NZ_JAIFJZ010000001.1, read as the reverse complement.
CCGGAGCTGGTCAACGAAGACCCGATGGGCGATGGCTGGTTCTTCCGCTTTAAACCGGCCGATGCACATGCAGTGACTACGCTGTTGGATCAGGACGCGTACGACCGCCTGATCAAAGCCAACGCCGAAGCCTGAGGAGCACGCCATGACCGTTAATCTCACCACCGCCAACGAATTCATCGCCCGCCATATCGGCCCGCGCCAGGCAGACGAGCAACACATGCTCGCCAGCCTGGGCTTTGACTCCCTGGAAGCCCTGAGCGCCAGCGTGATCCCGGAAAGCATCAAGGGCACCAGCGTGCTCGGCCTGGAAGACGGCATGAGCGAAGCCGAGGCGCTGGCGCGAATCAAAGCCATCGCCAGCCAGAACCAACTGTTCAAGACCTACATCGGCCAGGGCTACTACAACTGCCACACACCGGCGCCGATCCTGCGCAACCTCCTGGAAAACCCGGCCTGGTATACCGCCTACACCCCTTACCAGCCGGAGATTTCCCAGGGCCGCCTGGAAGCGCTGTTGAACTTCCAGACCCTGATCAGCGACCTCACCGGCCTGCCGATTGCCAACGCCTCCCTGCTCGACGAAGCCACCGCCGCCGCCGAAGCCATGACTTTCTGCAAACGCCTGAGCAAGAACAAAGGCAGCAATGCCTTCTTCGCCTCGATCCACAGCCACCCGCAGACCCTCGACGTGTTGCGCACCCGTGCCGAGCCATTGGGCATCGATGTGGTGGTGGGCGATGAGCGCGAACTGAGTGACTTCAGCCCATTCTTCGGCGCCCTGCTGCAATACCCGGCCAGCAATGGCGATGTGTTCGACTACCGCGAACTCACCGAGCGCTTCCATGCCGCCAACACCCTGGTGGCCGTGGCCGCCGACCTGCTGGCCCTGACCCTGTTGACCCCACCGGGTGAATTCGGCGCAGACGTGGCCATCGGCAGCGCACAACGCTTCGGCGTGCCGCTGGGCTTCGGTGGCCCGCATGCGGCCTATTTCTCCACCAAAGATGCGTTCAAGCGCGATATGCCAGGCCGTCTGGTGGGCGTGTCCGTTGACCGTTTCGGCAAGCCGGCCCTGCGTTTGGCCATGCAGACCCGCGAGCAGCACATCCGCCGCGAGAAAGCCACGTCCAACATCTGCACCGCCCAAGTGCTGCTGGCCAACATCGCCAGCATGTACGCGGTGTATCACGGCCCCAAAGGCCTGACGCAGATCGCCCAACGCATTCATCAGTTGACCGCCATCCTCGCCAAAGGCCTGAGCGCGCTGGGCCTGAAGGTCGAGCAAACGCAGTTCTTCGATACCCTGACCCTCAACACCGGCGCCGCCACCGCTGCCCTGCACGACAAGGCCCGCGCCCAGCGCATCAACCTGCGCGTGGTCGACGCTGAGCGGGTTGGTCTGTCGGTCGATGAAACCACTACCCAGGCCGATATTCAGGCCCTGTGGGCGATCTTCGCCGACGGCAAGGCCCTGCCCGCCTTCGACGCCCAAGCCGACAGCTGCCTGCCGGCGACGCTGCTGCGTCAGTCGCCGATCCTCAGCCACCCAGTGTTCAACCGTTACCACTCCGAAACCGAGCTGATGCGCTACCTGCGCAAACTGGCCGACAAGGACCTGGCGCTGGACCGCACCATGATTCCGTTGGGCTCGTGCACCATGAAGCTCAACGCCGCCAGCGAAATGATCCCGGTGACCTGGGCCGAGTTCGGCGCCCTGCACCCGTTCGCCCCAACCGAACAAAGCGCCGGTTACCAGCAACTGACCGCCGACCTGGAAGCCATGCTCTGCGCGGCCACCGGTTATGACGCCATCTCCTTGCAACCGAACGCTGGTTCCCAAGGCGAATACGCCGGCCTGCTGGCGATCCGTGCTTACCACCAGAGCCGTGGCGAAGCCCGTCGCGATATCTGCCTGATCCCCTCGTCCGCCCACGGCACCAACCCAGCCACCGCCAACATGGCCGGCATGCGCGTGGTCGTCACCGCCTGCGACGCCCGTGGCAACGTGGACATCGAAGACCTGCGCGCCAAAGCGATCGAGCACCGCGAGCACCTGGCCGCGCTGATGATCACCTACCCGTCCACCCACGGCGTGTTCGAAGAAGGCATCCGCGAAATCTGCGGGATCATCCACGACAACGGCGGCCAGGTGTACATCGACGGCGCCAACATGAACGCCATGGTGGGCCTGTGCGCACCGGGCAAGTTCGGCGGCGACGTGTCCCACCTGAACCTGCACAAGACCTTCTGCATCCCCCACGGCGGTGGCGGCCCAGGTGTTGGCCCGATTGGTGTCAAATCGCACCTCACGCCTTTCCTGCCGGGCCATGCGGCCATGGAGCGCAAGGAAGGCGCGGTGTGCGCGGCGCCATTCGGCAGCGCGAGCATCCTGCCGATCACTTGGATGTACATCAGCATGATGGGCGGCGCGGGCCTCAAGCGCGCGTCGCAACTGGCGATCCTGAACGCCAACTACATTTCCCGTCGCCTCGAAGAGCACTACCCCGTGCTGTACACCGGCAGCAACGGCCTGGTGGCACACGAGTGCATCCTGGACCTGCGCCCGCTCAAGGACAGCAGCGGTATCAGCGTGGATGACGTGGCCAAGCGTCTGATCGACTTCGGCTTCCATGCCCCGACCATGTCGTTCCCGGTGGCGGGCACCCTGATGATCGAACCGACCGAGAGCGAATCCAAGGAAGAACTGGACCGCTTCTGCGACGCGATGATTGCCATCCGCGAAGAAATCCGCGCGGTGGAAAACGGCACCCTGGATAAAGACGACAACCCACTGAAAAACGCCCCGCACACCGCCGCCGAACTGGTGGGTGAGTGGAGCCATCCGTACAGCCGTGAACAGGCGGTGTACCCGGTTGCATCGTTGATCGAAGGCAAGTACTGGCCGCCGGTGGGCCGGGTCGACAACGTGTTTGGCGATCGCAACCTGGTGTGTGCGTGCCCGTCGATAGAGCTTTATGCCTAAAGCAGTTGGAAGCGGCAAGCTACAAGCTGCAAGTTAAAAGCCGAGAGGCTCTTTCTTACCGCTTGTGGCTTGGAGCTTGCCGCTGCTCCTATAACAAGAAACCGGAGAACCACTCATGTCTTTAAGCGTGTTCGACCTGTTCAAGATTGGCATCGGCCCCTCCAGTTCCCATACCGTCGGCCCGATGCGCGCCGCCGCTCGATTCGTCGAGGGGCTCAAGCGTGACGCGCTGTTGAGCGCCACCACTCACGTCAAGGTGGAACTCTATGGCTCCCTCGGCGCCACCGGCAAAGGCCACGGCAGCGACAAAGCCGTGCTGCTGGGCCTGGAAGGCGAACACCCGGACACCGTGAACACCGAAACCGTGGCCACGCGCCTGGCGCAGATGCGCAGCGACGGTCGCTTGAACCTGCTCGGCGAACACAGCATTGCGTTCAACGAGAAAGAACACCTGGCGATGATCCGCAAGCCCCTCGCCTATCATCCCAATGGCATGATCTTCCGCGCCTTCGACGCCGCCGGCCTGCAGATCCGCAGCCGCGAGTACTACTCAGTCGGCGGTGGCTTCGTGGTGGATGAAGGTGCCGCCGGCGCTGACCGGATTGTCGAAGACGCCACGCCCCTGACCTTTCCATTCAAGAGCGCCAAGGACCTGCTTGGGCATTGTGCGACGTACGGATTGTCCATCAGCCAAGTGATGCTGACCAACGAAAGCGCATGGCGTCCAGAGGCGGAAACCCGGGCCGGCCTGCTGAAAATTTGGCAGGTCATGCAAGACTGTGTCGACGCGGGCTGTCGCAACGAAGGCATTTTGCCCGGTGGTTTGAAGGTCAAGCGCCGCGCCGCGGCCCTGCATCGTCAACTGTGCAAAAACCCGGAATCGGCGTTGCGCGATCCGTTGTCGGTGCTTGATTGGGTCAACCTGTACGCCCTGGCGGTCAACGAAGAAAACGCCAACGGCGGGCGCGTGGTCACAGCGCCCACCAACGGTGCGGCCGGGATCATTCCGGCGGTGCTGCATTACTACATGCGCTTTATCCCAGGAGCGAACGAAGACGGCGTGGTGCGTTTTCTGCTCACCGCCGCCGCCATCGGCATTCTTTACAAGGAAAATGCGTCGATCTCCGGCGCCGAGGTGGGCTGTCAAGGTGAGGTCGGCGTGGCTTGCTCCATGGCCGCCGGCGCACTGTGTGAGGTGTTGGGCGGCAGCGTTTCGCAAGTGGAAAACGCCGCCGAGATCGGCATGGAGCACAACCTCGGTCTGACCTGCGACCCCATTGGCGGCCTGGTGCAAGTGCCTTGCATCGAGCGCAACGCAATGGGCTCGGTGAAGGCGATCAACGCTGTGCGCATGGCCTTGCGTGGTGATGGGCAGCACTTCGTGTCCCTCGATAAGGTCATCCGCACCATGCGCCAGACCGGCGCCGATATGAAAAGCAAATACAAGGAAACCGCCCGTGGCGGTTTGGCGGTCAACATTATCGAGTGCTGACGCCTAAAGGCGCGCCAGCACGTTTTTTCAGGAGCTGAACATGTCCACCGAAACCCTATTGAAAACCCCGCTGCATGCCCTGCATATCGAGCTGGGCGCACGCATGGTGCCCTTCGCCGGGTACGACATGCCGGTGCAATACCCGCTCGGTGTCATGAAGGAGCACCTGCACACCCGTGATCAGGCCGGGTTGTTCGATGTGTCCCATATGGGTCAGATCCGTCTGAGTGGCGCCAATGCTGCCAAGGCCCTGGAAACCTTGGTGCCGGTCGACATCATCGACCTGCCGGTGGGCATGCAGCGCTACGCGATGTTCACCAACGATCAGGGCGGCATCCTCGATGACCTGATGGTGGCCAATCTGGGTAACGATGAGCTGTTCCTGGTGGTCAATGCGGCCTGCAAGGATCAAGACCTGGCCCACCTGCGCCAACACATCGGTGATCAGTGCACCATCGAGCCGCTGTTCGAAGCGCGCGCCCTGTTGGCGCTGCAAGGCCCTGCAGCGGTGAAGGTGCTGGCGCGCCTGGCGCCGGAAGTGACCAAGATGACCTTCATGCAGTTCGCCGCCGTGCGCCTGCTGGGTGTGGATTGCTACGTCAGCCGCTCCGGCTACACCGGCGAGGACGGCTTTGAGATTTCCGTGCCTGCGGCCAGCGCTGAAAGCCTGGCCCGCAGCCTGCTGGCCGAAACCGAAGTACAACCCATCGGCCTGGGCGCCCGCGACTCCCTGCGTCTGGAAGCCGGCCTGTGCCTGTACGGTCATGACATGAACACGGACACCACGCCTATCGAGGCCAGCCTGCTATGGGCCATCTCCAAGGCACGCCGCGCCGACGGTGCCCGCGCCGGGGGGTTCCCGGGGGCGGACCGGATCTTCACCCAGCAACAGACTGGCGTGAGCCGCAAGCGCGTGGGCTTGCTGCCCCAGGAACGCACGCCAGTACGTGAAGGCGCTGAGATCGTCGACGCATACGGCAGCGTGATTGGCAGCGTCTGCAGCGGCGGCTTCGGCCCAAGCCTGGGCGGCCCACTGGCCATGGGTTACCTCGACAGCGCCTTTACCGCTCTGGATACAGAAGTCTCTGCGTTGGTGCGTGGGAAAAAGGTGCCACTTCGTGTAAGTAAAATGCCATTTGTGCCACAGCGTTACTACCGTGGCTGATTGACTGTTCCTATAAGTAACGCGGTCGCGCCAAGGCGCACTAAACTGTAACGCGACCGCCATAAAACAGTGCATTTACGATAGTTAATATGACTGGCGGCTGCCTATATCAAGTGATTAGGACTATCGAATAAGTCAGTTCCATTATATTCAACGAAGTGTCATCAGCCCGCGCAATGCGGGGCGTCCGGCAGGGCTTGTTTTTATCGTATTAGTTGGCGTAGAGTTTGCCCACTGTGTTTGCATGGGTCGCTTGGAACCTGGACCTGGGCAGTAGCTGAAGTAGTTTTGCTACAACCCGTTCGACGTCTCTTACTTTCCTGCAACCCAGCCCAGTACTCTTTCGCGTGAAAGGGGCTGTCATTAATTTTTTAGCGTCAAGGAAATAAGAAAATGGCTGAACGTCAGAGCGGTACCGTCAAGTGGTTTAACGACGAGAAAGGGTTTGGTTTTATCACTCCAGAAAGCGGTCCGGATCTGTTCGTGCATTTCCGCGCTATTCAGGGCAACGGCTTCAAGAGCCTGAAAGAAGGCCAGAAAGTGACCTTCGTTGCGGTGCAAGGCCAAAAAGGCATGCAGGCTGACGAAGTTCAAGCAGAAGGCTGATTCCTCTGCGACAAAAAGCCCCTGATATGACATCAGGGGCTTTTTTATGGGCGCAATTCCGTAAAATGGCTTTTTCCTTCCGAGAGCCCTGCCATGTCCAAACCCCTGCTGAGCCCCCAAGGCGAATTTCCCGCCGTTGGCCTGGGTCGTCGTTTGGCAGCGATGTTCTATGACTTCCTGTTGTGCACCGCCCTGATGATCGTCACTGCGTTTATCTACAAACTGATCTGGATCGCGTTCGTGGGCGAAGCCAGGATGCGCACGTTGACCGAATCGGGCGCCTTGGATGGCGACCCACTGCTGTCGACGATTCTGTTGTTTGTACTGTTTGGGTTCTTCGCCAAGTTCTGGACCCATTCCGGCCAGACCTTGGGCATGCAGGTGTGGGGCGTACGCGTGCAGAACGCCGACGGCTCGCGGATCAGCCTGTGGCAAGCGCTGCTGCGCTTTGTGGTGTCAATTGCGTCGTGGCTGTGCGTGGGGCTAGGGTTTCTCTGGTCGCTGTTCGACAAGCAGAAACGCAGCTGGCATGACATCTACTCGGATACGCAGTTGGTGCGGATTCCGAAGCAGAAAAAATAACCCCGTGCCTGGTACAGATCAAAATGTGGGAGGGCCATACCCTCCCACGCTTTTTACCGCACTCGACTATGCGTTACCGGCCAGCTTCAGGCGCGCAGCCTGAGTAAAATCCAGCATGCGCTTAAGCGGTCTCACAGCCTGTGGAATCACTGAGGGTTCGACGAAGATCTCGTTGCTGCCCTCACGCAGGCACTGCAGCGTGCGCTCCAGCGTATTCATGGCCATCCACGGGCAGTGTGCGCAACTGCGACATGCCGCACCGTTGCCGGCCGTAGGCGCTTCTACGAAGACCTTGTCCGGGCATAGCTGCTGCATCTTGTAGAAGATCCCGCGGTCGGTCGCCACGATGAAAGTCTTGTTCGGCAAACGCTGCGCTGCGGCAATCAGTTGGCTGGTGGAGCCCACCGCATCGGCCAGCTCGATCACCGACGTGGGAGACTCCGGGTGCACCAGGATGGCTGCATCCGGGTACAGCGCCTTCATATCTTCCAGCTGCTTGGACTTGAACTCTTCATGGACGATGCAGGCACCGTCCCACAGCAGCATGTCGGCGCCGGTCTGGCGCTGGATGTAGGTGCCCAGGTGTTTATCCGGGCCCCAGATGATGGTTTCGCCGTTGTCCATCAGACTCTCGACAATTTCCAGCGCACAGCTGGACGTCACCACCCAATCAGCCCGCGCTTTTACCGCAGCCGAGGTATTGGCGTACACCACCACGGTACGCTCGGGATGCTGATCGCAAAACGCCGAAAACTCATCTACCGGGCAGCCCAGGTCCAAAGAGCAGGTCGCTTCAAGCGTAGGCATGAGAATGCGTTTTTCAGGTGTAAGGATCTTGGCCGTCTCCCCCATGAAACGCACGCCGGCAACCAGCACGGTCTTGGCCGGGTGCGCGGCGCCGAAGCGAGCCATTTCCAGGGAGTCGGAGACACAGCCACCGGTCTCTTCGGCCAGGGCCTGAATCACCGGATCGCAATAAAAGTGGGCTACCAGCACCGCGTCTTGAGCTTTGAGCTCAGCGGCGATGGCGGTACGCAGGCTCGCCTCTTCCTCGGCGCTGAGAGCCTTAGGCTGCTTGGCGTCGAGATGGGCTTGAACCAGTAAGCGTTCGGAAATGTGCGTCATGTTCGCAAGACCTGCAGGCGCAGAAGCGCGAAAGTCGAGTGTACCACCGGCTCTGGAGCCCTTCGGGCACCGCCGGACGAAGTGATTGTGTTCATCAAGCACGGGTGAAACTGAAGCTGGGCAAGGCTACAGAATATCGAATGGATTCAAAAGCCTAATCTGGTATTCGCGGGGGTGCCTGTCGGGTAAAAAATGGGAACCTCCGGGATCATCGCTGTAGTACTGCCCGAGGCGTCTTTCAAACCCTTCCGACTCCGTCCGCCCCCCAAATGGCAGGCAAAAAAAAACCCGGAAATCCTCACTTACGTGGGCCTTCCGGATTTTCTAAACCGCTAAAAATGGTGGGTCGTGTGGGATTCGAACCTACGACCAATTGGTTAAAAGCCAACTGCTCTACCAACTGAGCTAACGACCCGCTGTGTGGTGGCGCGTATAATACTGATTTCTAAGGACTATTCAACACTTTATTTAAAATAAATCAGAAAAAACACCTTATCGCCGTGATTCAGGCTATTTGCAAGCCCCATACAACCCACCAAGGCCGAGTCCGAGAAGCTGAATTTCAACGACCCGGCTCGTCGTTCCACAGGTATTTATGGAGCTGCAGCTGCAAGCGCACCGGCAGATTGTCTGCCACTATCCAGTCGGCCAGGTCGCGGGCATTCAGGTCATGGTGGCTTGGGGAAAACAGCACCTCACCTGCGCGCCGCTCAAGACCATACTGAATCAGCTTTGATACTGCCCAGTCGTAATCATCACGAGAACAAATCACGAACTTGACCTGATCGTTGACGCTCAGCAGATCCATATTTTCGTAGCGGTTGCGATGCGCCTCTTTTGAATCCGGGGTCTTGAGGTCGACCACGCGGCTCACGCGAGGGTCTACCGCAGAGATGTCCAAGGCGCCGCTGGTTTCCAGAGACACTTCATAACCTGCGTCACACAGCTGCTTGAGCAACGGGAGGGCATTGGGCTGTGCCAGGGGCTCACCGCCCGTCACGCAGACGTAACGGGGCTTGAAACCTGCCACCTGCTCCAGGATATCGTCGAGGGTACGCACGGTGCCGCCACTGAAGGCGTAAGCGCTGTCACAGTATTGGCAACGCAAAGGGCAACCTGTCAGCCGTACAAATACAGTAGGCAGGCCTGCGGTTCGCGTTTCACCCTGTAACGAGTAAAAAACTTCGGTAATACGTAATGTGTCTTGCATAATCGCCACGGGCGTAACAGCTAAACAGGCTGTCCGCCTCCGTCAGGCACTTCTAGGAACCCCGCCAACGCGTAGACCCCAAGAAGCGTGTTTCATAAAAGGGCGTGGATTCTAACGAAAAAACCCGCGCCAGGCGCGGGTTTCTTCTAAACGGGCAGCTTCGCTTACAAGCGTTGCAGGTCGCGTTGAGCCAACTGGGCAGCAGACGTCCCCGGATACTGGGCCACTACTTGCTGCAGAATGCCTTTGACCTTGTCGGTATGACCCAGGCGGCGCTCTACGTCAGCCAGCTTATACAGCGAGTCCGGCACCTTGGCGTGCTTGGGGTACAGCTGACTGACCTTGGCAAATGCCTGGCCGGCACCTTGCAAATCACCCTTGGCGAGGTTGACTTCGCCAAGCCAGTATTGAGCGTTGCCCGCATATTGGCTGTTGGGGTATTTGCGCAGAAATGCGGTAAAAGCCTGGCTGGCTTTATCGAAGTCCTTGGCTTTGATCAGGTCGAAGGCAGCATCGTAATAGAGCTTTTCCTTCACTGGGTCACCCGGTTCGCTGCTGGCGGCGGGGGCTTGGCTAGCGGCCGCCCCGGCTGCTGCACCACCGGCAGCAGCGCTTGGCGCGCCACCGGCAGAAGAATTATCAGGAGTAGCGGCAGGTGTAACTCCGGCTCCTATACGTCGATCAAGATCCTGGTATCGCTCCAGGCCTTCTTGCTTGAGCTGGTTCACTTGATTCTGCAGAACTTCAATCGCGCCTTGTTGCTGCGCAAGTTGATCCTGCATGCGTTGCAGCTGATTGAACAGTTCGCCCTGTGCCGAGGGCGCGGACGTAGCCGCCCCCCCAGCATAGGCGCCGTTCGTGCCATAACCCGCTGGCGGATAACTGCTCCCGCTATTGTTATAGCCAGAGTTGCTATCTTCCACAGGAACCGCAGCCCACACCGCAAGCGGTGCGAAGCTGAGAGCCAATACAGTTAGAGCACGACGGCACGTTCGCATGACGAATTACTTACGCAGTTCGACGCGACGGTTTTGAGCCCAGGACTGCTCGTCGTGGCCAGTAGCAACTGGACGCTCTTTACCGTAGGAAACCAGTTCCAGCTGAGCTGGCGAAACGCCTTGCAGGACCAGGTAGCGTTGAACGGCTTTAGCACGACGCTCGCCCAGTGCCATGTTGTACTCACGAGTACCACGTTCGTCGGTGTTACCTTCCAGAACAACGCGAGCGCCGTTAGCTTTCAGGTCCTTCGCGTGAACGTCCAGAGCGCGCATGGCTTCTGGCTTCAGGTCCGAACTGTCGTATTCGAAGTAGAAAGTAGTGATCGCGCGCAGAGCAGCTTCTTCGCTCAGGGAGCCGTCAACTGCACCAGTGTTAGCGCCATAACCAGCGTTTGGATCAACAGCTGCGCCTTCACCGGCATTGTCGCCGCCTTTGGACGAGCAACCAACGGCTACGGACAGAGCCAGAGCCAGAGCAGCAAACTTACCAAACTTCAGCATTTCCATCGTGAAACTCCTAATGAACCCCAGTGTGTTAAGCAAATCTTTTTGTAGCGCCGCGTCAGTTCAGGTAAGGGGACCAGGATGGTTCTCTGACTTCGCCTTGTGCGGTAGGAAGCGGGAGCCTTACGCGTCCATTAATGGACACGAGCATCAAGACTCCCCGGCCCTGCTGGCGGGTGGCGTAGATTACCATGGTGCCGTTGGGCGCAACAGTAGCTGACTCATCAAGGTTGGTATCTGTAAGGATTTTTACGGTTCCGCGCTGCAAATCCTGGGCCGCAACCCGGAAATTAGTGAAACCATCCTGACGGTGAATCATCACCAACGTCTTTTCATCAGCCGAAAGTTTAGGGTTGGCGTTGTAGTTACCGATAAAGGTCACTCGTTCCGCACCGCCACCGCCAATACTGGACTTGTAGATTTGTGGCTTACCGCCACGGTCGGAAGTGAAGTAGATGGTCGAGCCATCCTTGCCCCAGAACGGTTCGGTATTGATGCCCGGGCCGCTGGTAACACGGGTGATCTGACGCGAAGCCATGTTCATCACGTAGATATCCGGATTGCCATCTTTAGACAGCACAAACGCCAGGCGCGAGCCATCCGGTGACCAGGCAGGCGCGCCGTTAAGGCCTTCGAAGTTGGTGATCTGCTCACGGCGACCGGTATCGATATGCTGCACAAAGATACGTGGGCGCTTCTGTTCGAAGGACACATAGGCAATACGCTTGCCGTCCGGTGCAAAGCGCGGCGACAGGATCGGCTCGCGCGATTGCAGCAAGGTCACTGCCCGCGCACCGTCGTAGTCCGAACGTTGCAGGGTGTAGCGAGTGTTATCTACCGAGAAGCGTTCAGCCGTTACATAGAGCAGACGCGTAGAGAAAGCACCTTTGATGCCGGTGAGCTTTTCAAACGACTGGTCCGAAATGTAGTGGGCCATGTCACGCAATTGTTCGGTGGTGCCCGACACGCTGCCGGTCAGGACCTGCTGCTCGGTGGCCACGTTGAACAACGCGTAGGTGATTTGCAAGCGGCCGCCAGCCGGCACAATGTTGCCGACCATCAGGTACTGGGCGCCAACGGCTTTCCAGTCACGGAACACGACTTCGCTGGCCTGGTTTGGCTGGCTGATCATGTTGCCTTTTGGAATTGGCGCGTAATAACCGGAGTTGCGCAGGTCGTCACTGACGATCTGTGCCATGTCGTCCGGCAATACACTGCCGCCTTGCCAACCGAACGGCACTACCGCGATCGGAGTGGCCCGATCGCTACCGCTGGTAACCAGGATGTTCTTTTCATCCGCCGTCGCTATCCCTGCCATACAGCAAATAACGACAAGCATTCCTCGAAGAAGGTTTCTCACAAGGCTAGATCCTCAGGTGTGAATGTCATCTTGAATGAACGATAGGGAGCGAAGTCGCTTGGTTTCATTCCCTGCATCTCGGTCAACCGGCCAATGTTCTTGACCGCGGCAACCGCCGAACTGTCGAACGAACCGTCACCACTGGACTTGGCTACGCTGACCGAAGTCACCGTACCGTCCGGCAACATGCCGATCTGCAGCACTACTGTCATGCCTTTGCGTGCCGAAGGTGGACGTGTCCAGCCTTCCGCCGCCCGCGCCCGAATCAGGTCGTCGAAACTGCCCGCGACTTCATCGCCACGCTCATCGGCCAAGGCTTGCTGACGCTGCGGCGTGTCGGAAAGCAAATCTGCCAAGGCCTGGGCCTTTTTCTCTTCGGCGGATTTACGCGCTGCTTCCTGAGCCTTTTTCTTCTGGGCATCGGCGGCAGCTTTCTTCTTCGCGTCGTCGGCGACTTTCTTCTTCGCCTCGTCTGCTTCAGCTTTTTTCTTGGCGTCTTCGGCGGCTTTCTTCTTCGCGTCCTCGACTATCTTCTTCTTAGCTTCCTCAGCGGCCTTTTTCTTGGCCTCTTCTTCGGCAGCTTTTTTGGCTTCTTCTTCAGATTTCTTCTTGGCTATATCAGCCAATTGTTTCTCTTCAGCCTTTTTAGCTTCGGCAGCTTTCTCGGCTTTCTTGGCTTCATCAGCCTTTTTCGCCTCGTCGGCCTTCTTGGCTTCGTCAGCCTTTTTCGATTCCTCGGCCTTTTGAGCCGCCTCTTCTTTCTTTTGTTCCGCAGCAGCCTTCACCGCTTCCTGCTCGACCTTCTTCTGTTCCATCTGCTCGACTTCAGTCTGGCGCGCAGCCGACTTCTGAGCCTCACCCGCAATCTTCTGATTGGTCTGGGTAGTGGCCTGACTTTTCGATTTCAGCTGATACAGGGTCGCCTGCACGATCGGCTTGGCTGGCGGCAGGTCCGGGGTCATGGCAAAGCTGACGAACAACATGCCAAACACCAGCACATGCAGGGCAATCGCCCAAACGCTAGGCCAGAAGTAGCTTTCCGAGGCGGACGGCTCTCGCTGTTGGTGCATCAGGGCGCCTCGGTAATCAAGCCAACATTACCGACGCCGGCCTTCTGCAGCCCGCCCATGGCACCCATGACGGAGCCATAGTCGACTGCTTTGTCACCGCGGATGAATACTTGGGTGTGCTTGCCACCTTCGTTACCGGCGCGAATGATCTTGGTCACCGCATCGGTCATCGCCGGCAACGTCAGGGCCTTGTCCTGTTGCTTCTGAGTGTCGACTTCGCTGCCAAGGTTCCAGTAATAGGTCTTGTCGGACTTGATCGAAATGGTCAGCACCTGAGTGTTGTTGTCTTGCGGCAAGGCTTCGCTGGAAACCTTGGGCAGATCAACCTTCACACCCTGGTTGAGCATCGGCGCGGTCACCATGAAGATCACCAGCAGCACCAGCATCACGTCGATGTAAGGCACTACGTTCATCTCGGCGACCGGCTTGCGCTTGGTTCGAGCTCGAGTGATTAAAGCCATCGGGAGGTACCTGCTTATTCTTCGCTGGTGTGCACTTTACGGTGCAGGATCGCCTGGAATTCATCGGCGAAGGTGTAGTAACGGCCAATCAGGTTCTCGCCGCGTGCGGCAAAGCGGTTATAGGCGATCACCGCAGGGATGGCGGCAAACAGACCGATCGCAGTGGCGATCAGGGCTTCGGCGATACCGGGAGCCACGGTGGCCAGGGTCGCTTGCTGAGCCTGGGCCAGACCACGGAAGGAGTTCATGATCCCCCACACCGTACCGAACAGGCCGATATACGGGCTGACGGAGCCAACGGTGGCAAGAAAAGGCAGGCTCTGCTCAAGCTTCTCTTCTTCGCGGGAAATGGCGACGCGCATGGCGCGGGCCACGCCTTCCATCACCGCTTCCGGGTCTACACCAGGCTGCTGGCGCAGACGGGAGAATTCCTTGAAGCCGGCACGGAAGATCTGCTCCACACCCGAATCCGGGTCCGGATTGCTGCCGGCCTGGCGATAGAGCTTGGACAGGTCGATACCCGACCAGAAGCGCTCTTCAAAGCTCTCCAGGGCACGTCGACCGGCACGCAGCAGGTTGCTGCGCTGAAAAATCATGACCCAAGAGGTAACCGATGCGGCTACCAGGGTCAGCATGACCAGTTGAACCACAACACTGGCATTGCTGACCAGGCTCCACATGGAGGAATGGTCGACGACGGTAGGTTCCACGCTAAATCTCCTGCTTTGATTGTTTACCCGCGCCGCTCACGGCGGCAAAGGCCACACGTAGAGTTTCGGGAATGGCCCGAGGTTTCAAACTGTTGGTGCGTACACACGCCACCAAAAACTGCCCCTCACAGAGCAGCGTTGCATCCGTTGCCCGCCTGACCTGCTGTTTGAAGCGCAGGCTGGCACGGTTCAATTCGATGACTTCAGCGCTAACCAGCAGTTCATCATCCAGTCGCGCCGGGGCGTGATAACGCGCCTCGCTGGAATGCACGACGAATAACAGGTCCTCCCCTGCCAGCTGGGATTGGGCAAAGCCCAGCTCCCGTAGCCGCTCGGTTCGAGCCCGCTCCATGAACTTAAGGTAATTGACGTAATAAACGATGCCGCCGGCATCGGTGTCCTCGTAATAAACGCGACAGCGATGTGCGAACGACTGATCCCCGTTTTGCGCGCGCATACTCTAGTGCTTACTCCTGAGGTTGCCAATCCGGCCAGGCAACTGTTTTTTCATTCTCTGAAACATTTTCACTGACAGAATGACGACGCCAGTCACTGGGACAGCACAAACCTCGAATAAATCGTCGAGCCAAGCGCTTTTAATCGTCCACTGCATCGAGGAATTCGTCTACTACGGGCATTTCGCCCAATCGTGACGGAATGTTTAATCCAAAATGCAGATAAGCATGACGCGTCACCACCCGCCCCCTTGGCGTGCGCATGATATAGCCCTGCTGGATCAGGTACGGTTCAAGCACATCCTCGATGGTATGGCGCTCCTCGCTGATGGCAGCGGCCAGGCTGTCCACGCCTACCGGGCCACCGTCGAACTTCTCGATCATGGTCAAGAGTAGACGCCGATCCTGATGATCGAAGCCATGTTCGTCCACATCCAGCAGGTTGAGCGCCAGGTCAGCCACCGCCTTGGTAATGTGCCCCTTGGCGCGCACTTCGGCGAAGTCACGCACACGACGCAGCAAACGGTTGGCGATACGCGGTGTGCCCCGGGCACGCCGCGCGATTTCAAACGAGCCTTCAGGGTCCAGCGGCAAGCCAAGGATGCTCGCCGAACGACTGACGATCGTGGCCAGATCCGCCGTGCTATAGAACTCCAGACGTTGAACAATCCCAAAACGGTCTCGCAGCGGATTGGTCAGCATCCCCGCTCGCGTGGTGGCGCCCACCAGAGTGAACGGCGGCAAATCGAGCTTGATCGAGCGAGCCGCCGGGCCTTCGCCAATCATGATGTCGAGTTGGAAATCCTCCATTGCCGGGTAAAGTACTTCCTCGACGATCGGCGAAAGCCGGTGGATTTCGTCGATAAACAGCACATCATGCGGCTCTAGGTTGGTCAACAACGCTGCCAGATCACCGGGACGTTCCAGCACCGGACCGGAGGTGGACTTAATAGACACCCCCATTTCCTGGGCAATGATGTTGGCCAGGGTGGTCTTGCCCAGCCCCGGCGGACCGAAGATCAACGTGTGGTCCAGGGACTCACTGCGCCCGCGCGCCGCCTGGATGAACAGCTCCATCTGCTCGCGCACGGTGGGCTGGCCGATGTATTCAGCCAGGCTCAGGGGGCGGATGGCCCGGTCCTGGATTTCTTCACGGTCGCGCGGGCCGGTGGCCGCGATCAGACGATCAGCTTCAATCACTTAAATCATTCCCTTCAGGGCGCGGCGGATCATGTCTTCACTGCTCAGGTTCTTATCCTTGATGGCCGATACCGCTTTGCTCGCTTCCTGGGGTTTGTAGCCCAAGGAAATCAACGCGCTGACTGCATCGCTTTCGGCGCTGGCAACCTGGGACGCCGGCATATCAGGCTGGTTCGGCACCAAGGCAAACATGCTCGGCACCACTTCCCAGGCTTTGAAGCGGTCCTTGAGTTCCACCAGCAAGCGCTCGGCGGTCTTTTTGCCGACGCCTGGCACCTTGGTCAGGGCCGAGGTGTCCTGCGCCGAGACGGCACGCACCAGTTCATCCACCTCCAGGCTCGACATCAAGGCCAGCGCCAGTTTCGGTCCCACGCCATTGAGGCGGATCAGTTCGCGGAAGAAGTCACGGTCGCGCTTGCCAATGAAACCATAGAGCAATTGCGCGTCTTCGCGCACCACCAGATGGGTATGCAGCGTGAGCGGCTCGCCGACCGACGGCAGGCGATACAGAGTGGTCATGGGCACTTCCAGCTCATAGCCCAGCCCGTTGACATCCAAAATAAGGTGCGGCGGCTGTTTTTCAGCCAGGGTGCCGCGCAAACGTCCAATCACGGTACAGATCCTTAACACTTAGGGTCAGATCAAAGCCTGACCGGAAATCACGATTGCGCTGATGCTATCAGAGACGCAGGCGACCGCCACGACTGCGTGCCGTACCCAGGCCATGAGGCAGCAGGCTGGAACGGGTGTGCGCATGGCAGATGGCAATGGCCAGGGCGTCGGAGGCGTCGATTTGCGGTTTAGCCGTGAGTTTGAGCATGTGCATGACCATCATCTGCACCTGCTCTTTATTGGCACCACCAGTACCGACCACAGCCTGCTTGACTTGGGTCGCGGTGTATTCGGCGATCTCCATGCCCTCCTCCGCGCCAGCAACAATGGCCGCACCACGGGCCTGGCCGAGTTTGAGCGCCGAGTCGGCGTTCTTGGCCATAAACACTTTTTCGATACCCATGGTCACCGGCCCGTAGGTCTGGATCACTTCACGCACGCCGCGATAGACGATCTGCAAGCGCTCGGCCAACTCCCCCGAACCGGTACGAATACAACCCGACGCGACGTAGACGCAGCCACGCGGAGTCTGCTGCACCACGCCAAAACCGGTGATGCGCGAACCGGGGTCGATACCTAGGATTAAAGTCATAACGCCTGCGGGTTGGGTTAAACACATTTTTTGATACAGGGAAGATTCAATGTGGGAGGGGGCTTGCCCCCGATTGCAGAGTATCAGTCGCCACATACAGCGACTGATACACCGCTATCGGGGACAAGCCCCCTCCCACAATTAATCCACATCGTGCTTCAGCCTAGCTGTTCGGCCACTGACTCTGGAATATCGGCATTCGAATAGACGTTTTGTACATCGTCCAGATCTTCAAGCATATCCAGCAGCTTCAACACTTTCTGCGCGCCTTCCAGGTCCAATTCGGCACTGGTCGTCGGCAGCATCACGATTTCTGCGTCGGTGCCTTTGAAGCCGGCAACTTCCAACGCATTGCGCACAGCGTAGAAACTGGCAAACGAGGTGAAAACATCAATGGAACCGTCGTCGTTGGTGACCACGTCGTCGGCATCCGCCTCCATCGCCGCTTCCATCAGCGCGTCTTCATCGGTGCCCGGCGCGAAGGTGATCTGCCCCTTGCGCTCGAACAGGTACGCCACCGACCCGTCAGTACCGAGGTTGCCACCGCACTTGCTGAACGCATGGCGCACGGCAGCCGCGGTGCGGTTACGGTTATCGGTCATGCACTCGACCATCACCGCCACGCCGCCCGGGCCGTAGCCTTCGTAGGTCAGCTCGACCATGTCGTCGGTATCGGCAGCACCGGCACCACGGGCCACGGCGCGATCAATAATGTCGCGGCTCATATTGGCGCCCAGCGCCTTATCCAACGCCAGGCGCAGACGCGGGTTGGAGCCCGGATCACCGCCGCCCTGACGGGCAGCGACGGTCAATTCGCGAATCCACTTGGTGAAGATCTTGCCTTTCTTGGCATCCTGACGCTCTTTGCGGTGCTTGATGTTCGCCCACTTGGAATGGCCAGCCATAACACAACTCCGAATTCTCTAGAAACCTGATCAATCCCGCCCCAGGCCGGACCTTTCTCTTTAAAAACACAACCCTTGTAACGCAAAGGCGCATCCGAAGATGCGCCTTTTTAGACCGCGTAAACCTCAGTGCGCTTTCACGCAGCGGCTTTACTCAGCCTTCGGCGTCTCGCGCAGGCGGATATGCAGCTCGCGCAATGCCTTGGCATCCACTACGCCCGGCGCCTGGGTCATGACGTCCGCGGCACTCTGGGTTTTCGGGAAGGCGATCACTTCACGGATCGACTGGGCACCGGTCATCAGCATCACCAGACGGTCCAGACCGAAGGCCAGGCCACCGTGGGGCGGGGCCCCGTACTTCAAGGCGTCGAGCAGGAAGCCGAATTTCTCTTCCTGCTCCGTCTCATCAATGCCCAGCAGACGGAAGACCGCTTGCTGCATCTCTTTACGGTGGATACGGATCGAACCGCCACCCAGCTCAGTGCCGTTGAGCACCATGTCGTAAGCGCGCGACAGTGCGCCCGCCGGGTTGGCCTCCAACTCGGCCGGGGAGCATTTCGGCGCGGTGAACGGGTGGTGCAAGGCGCTGAAGCTGCCGTCGTCGTTCTCTTCGAACATCGGGAAGTCAACGACCCACATCGGCGCCCATTCGCAGGTCAGCAGGTTCAGGTCGTGGCCCAGCTTGATCCGCAGCGCGCCCAGCGCTTCGCTGACGATCTTGGCCTTGTCGGCACCGAAGAACACGATGTCGCCATCGACCGCACCCACGCGATCGAGGATCACGTTCAGGTTGGCTTCCGGGATGTTCTTCACGATGGGCGATTGCAGGCCATCAACGCCGTTGGCGCGCTCGTTGACCTTGATGTACGCCAGGCCCTTGGCACCGTAGATGCCGACGAACTTGGTGTAGTCGTCGATCTGCTTGCGCGGCATGCTCGCGCCGCCAGGCACGCGCAGGGCAGCGATGCGGCATTTAGGGTCGTTGGCCGGGCCGCTGAACACCTTGAAGTCGACTTCTTTCAGCTGATCGGCCACGTCCACCAGTTCCAGCGGGTTACGCAGGTCTGGTTTGTCGGAACCGTAGCGACGCATGGCTTCTTCGAAGGTCATGTGCGGGAATTCGCCGAATTCCAGGCCCAATACTTCTTTGAACAGGTTGCGGATCATCTGCTCGGTCAGGCCCATGATCTCTTTTTCATCGAGGAAACTGGTCTCGATGTCGATCTGGGTGAATTCCGGCTGACGGTCGGCGCGCAGGTCTTCGTCGCGGAAGCACTTGGCGATCTGGTAGTAACGGTCGAAGCCGGCCACCATCAGCAACTGTTTGAACAACTGCGGCGATTGCGGCAGGGCAAAGAAGCTACCGGCGTGGGTGCGGCTAGGCACCAGGTAGTCACGCGCGCCTTCCGGGGTGGCCCGGGTCAGGATCGGCGTTTCAACGTCGAGGAAGCCGTTCTCGTCGAGGAAGCGACGGATGCTGGTGGTCATGCGCGAGCGCAGACGCAGCTTCTCGGCCATTTCCGGACGACGCAGGTCCAGGAAGCGGTAGCGCAGGCGGGTTTCTTCGCCGACGTCGGAGTATTCGTTGAGTGGGAACGGCGGGGTTTCCGACTCGTTCAACACTTCCAGTTCGTAGCCCAACACCTCGATACCGCCGGAGGCCATGTTCTTGTTCACGGCACCTGCCGGACGCAGCCGCACCTTGCCGGTGATCTTCACCACGTACTCACTGCGCACGCGGTCGGCGGCGGCAAAGCTCTCGGCGCGGTCCGGGTCGAACACCACTTGGGCCAGACCGTCACGATCACGGATATCGAGGAAGATCACCCCGCCGTGGTCGCGGCGACGGTGAACCCATCCGCAAAGGGTAATTTCCTGACCTTCCAGGGTCTCGTTCAGTTGGCCGCAATAGTGGCTGCGCATCATGGTCGTGGTTTCACTTCTCGTAATTCGAAATTCGGTGGAGGCCTGCCTCGTCACCGTTCATATAAGCCAGGTGACGGATAATGCAGGAGCCTGCGCGTAGAGTTCAACTCAGTCTGCTTTGTCGCCGCCCGCCAGATTCTTCTTGGCGCCGGTCTTGAAATCGGTCTCGTACCAGCCGCTGCCACTGAGGCGAAAGCCCGGCATGGACAACATCTTCTTGAGTTCAGGAGCCTGACAGGCCGGGCAATCGACCAACGGCGCGGCGCTGATCTTCTGGATGGCTTCCAACTGATGACCACAGGAAGCACATTGATAGTCGTACATGGGCATGGCGATGTCTCGGCGAACAGATCGTTACTGCGCCACGCCTGCCCGAAGGGTAAGCCCCGGCCTGCGCAGCAAAGCGCGGGATTATATCTGGTAAATCGAGCCAGCGCAGCCGGCTTTCTGCCCGGGAGCCAGCCCGCCAACACAGCGAGCCGACCCTGGGCACCTTTGTTTACTCCGGGTCGGGCGCAGCCGTACGGCCTTTTAACAGGTGAACCACGCACACCACCCTGACCAGACCACTGAAGTTTTTCACACCTCCATAACGCAAGTGCACTTCCCGATCGACGTAAGACAGTAACGCACTGACTGAACAGGCGTTGATCCTGGCGATTTCCGTAAGGATATTCCAATAGATCTGCTCAAGCCGCAGGCACGTCGAAAACCCGTTGAGCCTGACTGATCGGGACAATGGCCTTGCCAACCCCATATCGAACCCTTTGGCAAAGGGATCGATCTTTATCTGATGAAAGCCACAGGATTCCATGACTCCATTACTCACTGCGCGTGACATACACCTGACACTCCATTGCCAAACAGCAGCCCATGGGTCGCTCCCATTGGACAGTGGGCTTATCAAACAGCAGGAAGCGCGGGCTCAGCCAGAAGACAGGGAGTTGATACCTGTAGGACAACGCCAGGAAGCGTGCAGAAACGAGCGAGCGACGCCAGGACGGCGCCGCTCAGACTCGACTTACTTGGCTTCGAGCAGGGAACGCAACATCCACGCGGTCTTTTCGTGGACCTGCATACGTTGGGTCAACAGATCCGCAGTCGGCTCATCGCTGACTTTGTCGAGCAACGGAAAGATGCCGCGGGCAGTACGCGTAACGGCCTCCTGGCCCGCCACCAGTTGCTGGATCATCTCTTCGGCGCTCGGCACGCCCTCCTCCTCCTTGATCGAAGAAAGACGAGCGTAGATCGAATAAGCGCCCGGCGCCGGGAAGCCCAATGCGCGGATACGCTCGGCAATGGAGTCCACCGCCAGCGCCAGCTCGTTGTACTGTTCCTCAAACATCAGGTGCAGCGTTCGAAACATGGGGCCCGTAACGTTCCAGTGGAAGTTGTGGGTCTTCAAGTACAGTACATAGGTATCGGAAAGCAGCCGCGAAAGCCCATCGACGATGGATTTACGATCTTCTTCACTGATACCGATATCGATTGCCATGTTTATCCCCTTCAATTGACAAGCATTCATTGATCAGGTGCAACACCACTCTAGCAAGCGCACAGGTGACGCGCAGCGAGCGAGGTGCGACAAATCGCCCTTGAGTGGTAATTCGCCAATCAAGGTAGGAAATATCCTAAAAAGCCATTCCAAAACAAGCACACCTGTCTAGGACAAGCGTTTGCCAAGGAAATGCCCCGCCCCTTGCAACACCCCGAAATGCTTGATTTGAGAAGGCACGGCCTTTGCTGTTAAATAGGCAGCGTGTCGCCATCGTTAATGTCTGCGATGGCCGGCATAGGCTGATACCCGCGCACGTGCCCAACGCCTCCCATTGTTCAGAAGCGAACCGTGCCAGTCAGCTCTTCCTAGTGATCCGTCTTAACGTGAGTTAATCAAAATGTTGAAAATCGTCCACCTGCTAACGGGCGTTGCAGCTTTGCTGCTGTCCTTTATACCGAGCCTGCAACCAGAGAGCCTGCCGTACCTGCAACAACACGACGCGCTGTACCTGGCACTGTTCGGCCTTCTTAACCTGACGTTGGCACCCGTGGTCCCTTACTGGAACAAGGGCACTCGTCATCAACTGCAAAACCTGGTCAGCGCGCTGTTGGTTCTGACCGTTGTCGTACAAACCCTCACCCTCCTGGCACCCATGCCTGAAGTGGGCGGCCACCCGGCCATCCTGCTCAGCCTGGTCATTGCTGTGGTCGCCATCGCTCTTCATCTGGCCATCAGCTTCTACCGTGCATCTCCGGCGGCCGCGTCGCAAACCTACGACATGACCAATCGGGATACCGGTACCGTCAAGTGGTTCAACACCTCCAAAGGCTTCGGCTTTATTTCCCGCGATTCGGGCGACGACATCTTCGTCCACTTCCGGGCCATTCGCGGCGAAGGCCATCGCGTCCTGGTGGAAGGCCAGCGCGTGGAGTTCTCCGTAATGAATCGCGACAAAGGCTTGCAAGCCGAAGACGTGATCGCTGCACTGCCGCGCCGCTGACTCCAGCCCTGGCAGCAAAAAAAACCGCGATCCAGCCTGGCTGAGTCGCGGTTTTTTCATGGCCCCTCTTTAATAGTGAGGCGGTGGCGCTTCCTCTTCGGACGTTTCGAACTGGCCGCCCATCTCTTCCTGACGCTTGAGCAGCGCGGCTATCTGCAGCTGCAGACGCTCGACCGCGCGTTGCTGGGTGACCAGGATGTCGTTAAGGGTCTCGATGGTGTCATCCTGAAAGGCCAGGCGGCTTTCCAGGTCGGTAACACGGTCTTGCAAGTCCATGATTCAGTCCTGGGCAAAATTGAAATCGGCAGGCAGCAGCTCGCGCAGACGCGCACGCAAGGCCACCACCTGTTCTTCCGTATAAGGACGAGCCGGATGCTTGCCCCATACCGGAGCAGGCCAGGCGGTGTCGTCGCGTTTGCGCACGATCACATGCACATGCAACTGGCTGACGACGTTACCCAGCGCGCCGATATTCATTTTATCCGCGCCCAGACCATCGTTGAGCAACTGCGCCAGACCGGTCGTCTCTTCCCAGAGCTTTTGTTGATCTGCGACATCCAGGTGAAACACCTCGCTGATACCGTTGATGCGTGGGACCAGGATAAACCAGGGGTAGTTCGAGTCATTGGACAGCAGCAGGCGGCATAACGGGAAGTCCCCGATGACCAGTGTGTCTTGTTGCAGGCGTTGATCTAGGGCGAACACCGCGGGCACTCCATTCGGCAAGTCAGAATCAGGCCCCAGCATACCTTCGAATGCCGGCCGCTTCACAACGATTGAAGATAAGCCCGCGAGGCAGCCGGCTAAAAAACCTGCACCCTTTCGATGCAGGTAAATATTTGAGCTACGCTAGAACGGGCCCTGCCGAGACGCACCAAAATGACCCACCCGTGCCTCAAAGGGATCCGCCGATTACCCACTTATCGGGGTGAACCGGTAACGCTTCACACATGAACGGATTTTTTACACCTGGCAACAGGCATTCCACAGAGAGGTCAAGCCCTAACCAAACGGCGTAAAAAGCCTGTGTTTATGCGGTTTTTACAGCTACGGAACTTTTTTCACGAAAAAATGACATTGGGTTACCGCTTTGAGCACGCTTGTTGCATTCACACCCACATCGTCGGCAACGGCACGGGTTCGGAGACCGGTGTTTCGCGATAAAAAACAACAGCGAGTCAGTACAAGGCAAGGATGCATTCGAACTTCGAAGGGAGTTTTGAAACAGTACTGAAGTTGTCAGTCCAGATACATTTTGGGCTGTGAATTTGCGACATGGAGCTAGCAATTTACGACAGCCTCGTAAAGAAGCTGAAAGGAAAGATGGGTAAGTATCGTCAATAGGGTCTGCGTGATATAACTTTGCGCCGACACAAAAAAGAAAGAGCCGCCCAGATAAAAATACAGGTGGGACGGCAGTACTCTTCCGAAAACCAAAGGAGCAAATCACGATGCGCGTGATGAAGTGGAGCATGATCGCACTGGCTGTTTCAGCCGGTACCTCGCAGTTCGCAATGGCGTCCGCCCAGGACGATTCCAAGGGTTTTATCGAAGACAGTACAGCAAGCATTCTGACGCGTGCTTTGTACTTCAGCCGTGACCGCCGTAACCACGATGCTGAGCAAAGCCGTATCGAAGAAACGGGTCTGGGCTTCCATGGTCTGTTCAGCTCAGGCTACACCCAAGGCACCATCGGTGTTGGTGTTGATGTCATCGGCCTGCTGGGCGTCAAGCTCGATAGCGGCAAAGGTCGTGCAGGTACCGGCCTTTTCCCAGAAGGGTCCGACGGTCGTTCGCAAGATGACTACTCCAAAGCCGGCGCTGCCGTGAAATTCCGTATTTCCAACACCGTCCTGAAGGTTGGTGATCAATACACTACCGCCCCAGTATTCGCCTCCGATGACAGCCGCCTGCTGCCGGAACTGCCGCAGGGCGTTTCCATCACCAGCAACGAAATCAAAGATCTGAAACTGGAAGCCGGTCATTTCACCTCGATCGTTGCGCAGGATCAAACCTATCGCGACAGTATCGCCAGCTCTGAACCAGGCTCGAAACGCGGCCTGCGCGATGCCAACTTCTTGGGCGGCGTGTACTCTTGGACCCCTGAGGTCACCACCAGCCTCTACTACTCCAAAGTGGAAGACTATTGGAAGAAGATCTACGCCAACGTGAACTGGACCCACGCGCTCAGCGACGACCAGTCCGTGGCTGTCGACTTCAACATCTACGACACCAAGAGCGACGGCGCCGGCCTGGTACGTGCTGACAAAGACAGCACCACCAAGCTCGACAACCGTGCGTTCAGCCTGCAAGGCGCGTACACCATTGGCGCTCACACCTTCACCCTGGCAGCACAGAAGGTCAGCGGCGACGGCCAGTACGGTTACGGCGTAGACGGCGGCGGCACGATTTTCCTGGCCAACTCCATCGCCCGTTCCGACTTCAACGCTGAAGACGAGAAGTCCTACCAGGCTCGCTATGACCTGAACATGGCGACCTTTGGCATCCCAGGCCTGAGTTTCATGACTCGTTATGTGAAAGGTACTGGCGCCAACACCTCGACCACTAACAATGGTAAAGAGTGGGAACGCGATATCGAAGCCAAATACGTGATCCAGAGCGGTCCAGCCAAAGACCTGAGCCTGCGCGTACGTCAAGCGACCTATCGCTCGTCTGATCAGGTTTACTCGGGCTCTCTCGACGAACTGCGTCTGATCGCGCAATACCCGCTGAACATCTTGTAATTGTCGGTTTAATTACAACGATGACTTAAGGCCTCGGCCGTAAAATAGAAAGCCGGCCTTCTGTTTCCAGAAGGCCGGCTTTTTTTTGCAAAATTATTACATCGGAAAAATAACTAGCAAGCTAACTAACGAGATTAAGGTGAGACGTTTAACCTGACCGAATGGCCAAGTTAAACTTTCGCTCTTTTTATTACTTCGGCGCCGCTTCCTGCATTACACGAATAACCCGCTGCGGAAATGGAATATCAATCCCCGCCGCTTTCAAACGGTCACGTGCGAATTCATTGAGCATAAACATCACATCCCAATAATCCGCCGTTTTAGTCCAGCAGCGCAGCGAAACGGTGATCGAGCTATCCCCCAAGGTGGAAACCACGGCTACAGCGGCTGGGTCTTCCAGTACGCGTGGGTCCTTGGCCAGCTCCAGCAGAACGTCGCGGGCTTTCTGCAGGTCGGCTTCATAGTCCACACCGACGTCGAACACCACCTTGCGGGTCGGTTGACGGTTGGTGTTGGTGATGATCCCGTTGGACAGGATGCCATTCGGCACGATGACAGTTTTGTTGTCGCCCGTACGCAGCACCGTGTGGAAAATCTGAATGCTGTCGACGGTGCCAGAGGTACCTTGGGCTTCGATCCAGTCGCCGATGCGGAACGGGCGGAACAGCAGAATCAGCACCCCACCGGCAAAGTTCGCCAGGCTGCCTTGCAACGCCAGACCAATGGCCAGGGTGGCGGCACCAATAGCGGCAACGAAGGAGGTGGTTTCTACACCGATCATCGAGGCCACGCTGACAATCAGCATCACCTTGAGCACGATGTTCGCCAGGCTGGTGATGAAATGCTGCAACGCCAGGTCAGCGTTGCGTACCGCCAGCAAACGGCCCACGCGATGGGTCAATTTATTGATCAGCCACCAGCCGATGGCCAGGGTGATAACGGCGAGCAGAACCCGGCTGCCGTATTCCATGATCATCGGGATCCAGGACTGGGAAGTCTTGACCAGACGATCCACTTCAGCGTTCAAGTCCATTGCTGTTCTCCTATTTATGGACGGTCGGCGCTTAAAGCAATTGAGCCCCGTAGGGCTCAAGAGTAGGCGCAATTATTGGGGGGTGGGACGTCCAAAACGCCCTTGGGTTCCCCAGGCAGCCATCAGTCGCGGAAGTTATTGAACTGCAGCGGCATGTCGAAGGACTTGGCGCGCAGGGCCGCGATGGCCTCTTGCAGGTCGTCACGCTTCTTACCGGTGACGCGTACCTGCTCGCCCTGGATGGCGGCCTGGACCTTGAGCTTGGCGTCCTTGATATGCGCGACGATTTTCTTCGCCAGCTCCTTGTCGATACCTTCTTTGAGGATGACTTCCTGCTTCATCAGCTTGCCAGAGGCGTAGGCGTCCTTGATTTCCAGGCACTGCGCGTCGATCTTGCGTTTGACCAGGGACAGCTTGAGGATCTCGATCATCGCTTCCAGCTGGAAATCGGCTTCAGCGGTCAGGTTGACGGTCAGTTCCTTTTCCTTGAATTCGAAGCTGCCCTTGCCCTTCAGGTCATAGCGACGGTCCAGCTCCTTGACGGCGTTCTCGACGGCGTTGGTGACTTCGTGTTTGTCCAGTTCAGATACCACGTCGAACGAAGGCATGTGATTTCTCCAATATAAGGGGCGGGTTCAGTAGAGATGGAGCGCGCCCGAGCTAAAATGCCGGGGCATTATAGCGGTTCTTTCGTCCCGTTCACTGTGAGCGACCTTGCGGAGTACAAACTGATGTCGACCACCTGGCATATTCTCGGCGCCGGCAGCCTGGGCACACTCTGGGCCACACGGCTGGCGCGCGCGGGCGTGCCTGTGCGCTTGATCCTGCGCGACGAGACGCGCCTGGCCAGTTATCAGGCGGGCAACGGGCTGACCCTGGTGGAGCATGGTGAAGCACATACCTACCCGGTGATTGGTGAAACGCCCGACAGCTCGACGCCGATCCATCGCCTTCTGGTGGCGTGCAAAGCCTACGACGCCCAAGCGGCAATCGCACAGCTGCAACCGCGCCTGGTACCGGATGCCGAGTTGATTCTGCTGCAGAATGGCCTGGGCAGTCAGGACGCGGTGGCCGCGCAGTTGCCCCTGGCGCGTTGCATCTTTGCCTCCAGCACCGAGGGTGCTTTCCGCGACGGCGACTGGCGCGTGGTATTCGCCGGCCATGGTTACACCTGGCTGGGAGACGCCCGCCACCCGACGCCCCCGCTCTGGCTGGATGACCTGCACATCGCCGGCATCCCCCACGCCTGGAGCACCGATATCCTGACGCGCCTGTGGCGCAAGCTGGCGCTCAACTGCGCGATCAACCCACTGACCGTGCTTTACCAATGCCGTAACGGCGGCCTGCAAAACCATCGCTGTGAAGTGGCAACCTTGTGCAGGGAGTTGAGCGAACTGCTGAAATGCGCTGGCCAGCCTGCCGCAGCCCTGGATTTACAGGATGAAGTGGAGCGGGTGATTCACGCCACTGCCGCCAATTATTCGTCCATGTATCAGGACGTCGCCAATGCCCGACGCACCGAAATCAGCTATCTGTTGGGCTATGCTTGCCAGGCGGCAGCCCGTCATCAATTGAACCTTCCTCACTTGCAGCAGTTGTACGAGCGTCTGGTCGACGAGCTGCGCGCGCGCGGATTGCCCCGCGACTGAACCACGCGCTACCCTGCCCGCCTGTCTATCTCCTGGAAAAAACCTGATGCCGCTGCGCCAGCGTCTAGAAAACCTACCAGTCGGGCAGAAACTGCTGGCGGCCTTGCTGGTGCTGCTGACCACCGTCCTGCTGGTGGCCAACCTGACCTTTATCAGCGCCGCCTACTGGATCTCCCAGGAAAGCATGGCCCCCCAGGCCTTGCAGGCTATCGGGCGACTGGTCTCCAACCCGGCGCTGGCCGCCGAAGCGCTCGAATCTCCAGAAAAGGCCAATGCCCTGCTCAATGAGTTGACCAGCTACTCACCTTTGCGCGCCGCCGCTTTATATGACAGCGCAGGCAACCGCCTGGCACAGATGCAACACGGTGATCGCCTGCACCTGCCGGACAATTACAGGCATATCGAAGCCTGGCGCGTGACTGAGTTTCGCACTAACCAAGTGATCACCCTGCCCCGCCCTGGGCAGCCATCCGGGCATCTGCTGCTGGTCGCCAGTAGCGAACTGCCTGTAGCGTTTTACACCGGCACGCTGACCGCCAGCCTGGGCATCCTGATTTTCAGTGTGCTGCTGTGGCTGGTCATCGCGCGTCAGATCAAACGCCTGATCACAAAACCGATCCACGAACTGGAAGAACTGTCGCGCCAAGTGACCCGGGAAGAGAACTATTCCCTGCGCGCCCGGCGTGGCAATCACGATGAGATCGGCAGCCTGGCCGAAGCCTTCAATACCATGCTTTCGCGCATCGAAGCCCGCGAGCAACAACTCAAGCGTGCCCGCGACGATTCCCAGGCCGCCTACGATCAAGCCCAAGGCCTGGCGGAAGAGACGCGTCATACCAATCGCAAACTGGAATTGGAAGTCCAGGTACGCAGCAAGATCGAGAAAAAACTCACCGGCTTCCAGAATTACCTCAACAGCATCATCGACTCGATGCCTTCGGCGCTGATTGCCCTGGACGAACAGCTCTACGTCACCCAGTGGAACCAGGAAGCCAGCGCACTTTCCGGTACGCGGCTGGATGAAGCCTTGAACCAGCCGATCTACCTGGCCTTTCAGCCGCTCAAACCGTTCCTGCCGCAGATCAAGGCCACGGTCGAGCAACACACCGTGGAGCGCATCGAACGGGTGACCTGGGTCAAGGACGATGAGCCCAAACATTACGCTCTGACCTTTTACCCGCTGACAGGCGGTGCCGGTCGTGGCGTCGTGATCCGTATCGATGACATCACCCAGCGCCTGTCCCTTGAAGAAATGATGGTGCAGTCGGAAAAAATGCTCTCCGTCGGCGGGCTTGCCGCCGGTATGGCCCACGAGATCAATAACCCGCTGGGTGCGATCCTGCATAACGTGCAGAACATCCGGCGCCGCTTGTCTGCGGACTTGCCCAAGAACCTGGAACACGCCGAACAGGTCGGCGTCGAGCTGGCCATGGTCAACCGTTACCTGCAAAGCCGCGAAGTGCCGCAGTTGCTCGATGGCATCCAGCAAGCGGGCGCGCGGGCGGCGAAGATCGTGACCCATATGCTCAGTTTCAGCCGCCGCAGCAATCGACAGATGGCCCCTTGCGATTTGCCGGCGCTGATCGATCAGGCCGTGGAAATTGCCGGCAATGACTTCGACTTGACCATCGGCTTTGACTTCAAGGGCCAGGCGATCATCCGTCAGTTCGATCCGCAACTGGGCCCGGTACCCGGTACTGCCAACGAACTGGAACAGGTGCTGCTCAACCTGCTGAAAAACGCAGCTCAAGCCATTCACCTGCGTGAGGATGACCGCGAGCCGGGCCGCATCATCCTGCGCACCCGCCTGAATCCGCCCTGGGCCGAGATCCAGGTGGAAGACAACGGCATCGGCATGAGCGAAAACGTGCGCAAACGCACGTTCGAGCCCTTTTTCACCACCAAGGAAATCGGCCAGGGCACCGGGCTGGGGCTGTCGGTGTCGTACTTCATCATCACCAACAACCACAAAGGCCAGATGGAAGTGCAGTCCACCCTTGGCCAAGGCACCTGTATTACCCTGCGCCTCCCCTTGGCCGGCAGCCAACTGCCGGCCCACGAACTGACCCCACTGGAGCAATGACCATGGGCTTTCGCCTGTCGAAAATCTATACCCGCACCGGCGACACAGGTGAAACCGGCCTGGGCGACGGCCGCCGCGTTCCCAAGGACCACCCACGTGTCGAAGCCATTGGCGAAGTCGATACGCTGAACAGCCAGTTGGGATTACTGCTGGCCGGCCTTGAAGAGCAGAGCGGGCAGCATCCGGCGCTCAATGATGTGATCGAAGTGCTCGCGCCGTGCCAGCATCGGCTGTTCGACCTGGGTGGTGAGCTGGCGATGCCGGTGTACAAAGCGCTGAATGCGGCGGAAGTGGATCGCCTGGAAGCGGCGATCGATCGCTGGAACGAGGAAGTCGGGCCGCTGGAAAACTTTATCTTGCCGGGTGGTTCCGCGCTGATTGCCCAGGCCCATATGTGCCGAAGCCTGGCCCGCAGTGCCGAGCGACGGTGTCAGCACCTGAATGCTATCGAGCCGCTGGAAGGCGTGGGGTTGGCGTATATCAATCGTTTGTCGGATCTGCTGTTTGTGGCAGCGCGGGTGATCGCCAAGCGCCAGGGTGTCGCGGAGGTTTTGTGGCAGGCTGCGGCGAAGCCCCATTGATCATGATTCGGTGACCGGGAGGGCCTTATCGGGGGCGAACCCCCTCCCACCTTTGATCTGTAAAAACATTCCAATGTGGGAGGGGGCTTGCCCCCGATAAGGCCCGCCGGAGCAACCTCAAGCCTGCGGCCAGAACGCCCTGATACCCGCCACACCCTGGGCACCGGCTTCCCAAGCCCGCTCCCGCTCCGCAGGCCCGACCCCACCCAGCAAAAATACCGGCTTGTTGAACCCACGGATCAATTCCATCGCCTGCTCCCAACCCAATGGCTGCGCATCGGGATGGGTCTGGGTCGGCTGAACCGGCGACAGGGTGACAAAATCCACGTCCATCAATTCAGCCAACGCCAGTTCTTCAGCGTTGTGGCACGAAGCCGCCAACCAGCGATCCTTCGGCAAAGGGCGGCCCTTGCTTGCATATTTGCGCAGTTGGGCCGAGGTCATGTGCCAGCCGGCGGAAGGGAAATCCCCCAGCCACTCGAACGGCCCTTTGAGCATCAATTGCGCCTTGCCGGCGCAAAGCCCCACCGCATCCACCGCCAGGTCACGGTATTTGGGGTCGTAGCCATTAGGCGCACGCAGTTGCACCAGCTTGATCCCACCGGCGATGGCTTTTTGGATACCGCGCAACAGGGGCGCTGCGTCCAGCTCGCCGGGGGTGATCAGGTATTCAGCCGGCAACCGTGCGGCCGCAACGATCGGCGCGTTGGCCGCCGGGAACTCATAGTTGAGCAGATCCCGCGGGGCCACCCACTCCAACGGTTGCCCTTCGGCGCCATGGGGCTCGCCGGTGAAGGCCGAGACTTCCCAGACATCCAGTAACACCTGCTTGTCCGGATAGTCATGTTGCACGTTGATCAGCGGACGCGCCGTGGTGACCTGGATACCCAACTCTTCCTGCAACTCGCGGGACAACGCGGCGGCGACCGATTCATCGGCCTCCACCTTGCCTCCGGGAAACTCCCAGAGGCCGCCCTGGTGTTGGGTGTCGGCACGTCGAGCCAGCAGGATTCTGCCGTCGCCGCCGCGGATCACCGCTGCTGCTACATGCACGCGTTTCACCGTGTGTGTCCTCCGGCTATCAGGTGCGGTATTCCGCGTTGATTTTCACGTATTCGTGGGACAGGTCGGTGGTCCAGATGGTTTCGCTGCAATCGCCGCGACCCAGCTCGATGCGGATGGTGATTTCTTCCTGCTGCATCACCGCCGAACCCTGGGCTTCGGTGTAGCTTTCAGCACGGGCACCACGGCTGGCGATGCACACGTCGCCGAGGAATACGTCGATCTTGCTCACGTCCAGGTCTGGCACACCGGCACGGCCAACAGCGGCCAGGATACGTCCCCAGTTCGGGTCCGAGGCGAACAGTGCGGTTTTGATCAGCGGCGAATGGGCCACGGTGTAGCCGACATCCAGGCATTCCTGGTGGTTGCCGCCGCCGTTGACTTGCACGGTGACGAACTTGGTAGCACCCTCGCCGTCACGCACGATGGCCTGGGCCACGTCCATGCACACTTCGAACACTGCTTGCTTGAGGGCGGCGAAATAAGCGCCGCTGGCCTCGATGATTTCCGGCAGATCAGCCTTACCGGTGGCGATCAGCATGCAGCAGTCGTTGGTCGAAGTGTCGCCATCGATGGTGATGCGGTTGAACGACTTGTTGGCACCGTCCAGCATCAGATTCTGCAGCACGCTGCGCGAAACCTTGGCGTCGGTGGCGATGTAGCCCAGCATGGTCGCCATGTTCGGTCGGATCATGCCCGCGCCCTTGCTGATACCGGTCACGGTTACGGTCACACCGTCGTGCACGAACTGACGGCTCGCGCCTTTTGGCAGGGTGTCGGTGGTCATGATGCCAGTGGCGGCCGCGGCCCAGTTATCCACAGACAGGTCATCCAGCGCCGCTTGCAGGGCACCTTCGATTTTTTCCACAGGCAGAGGCTCGCCGATCACACCCGTGGAGTACGGCAGCACCTGGCTGGCGTCCACGCCGGTCAGTTGGGCCAGCTTGGCGCAGGTGCGCGCGGCGGCCACCAGGCCAGGCTCACCGGTACCCGCGTTGGCGTTGCCGGTGTTGGTCAACAGGTAACGGATCGGCCCGGCAACGCGTTGCTTGGCCAGGATCACCGGCGCGGCGCAAAACGCATTGAGAGTAAACACACCTGCCACCGTCGAGCCTTCGGCGCAGCGCATCACCACCACATCCTTGCGGCCCGGGCGCTTGATACCGGCCGAAGCGATGCCGAGTTCAAAACCGGCAACCGGGTGCAATGTGGGCAAAGGACCAAGACCAACAGCCATGAATGCGCTCCTAAAATAAGGTGATGTCTGTGCCGTCGCTATCGACGGTGGGAATTAATGGCAAAACGCCGCGACGGCAAAGGCCGGTCGCGGCGCGGGGTGCTGCAGCGTCAGGCAAAAATCTTAGTTGATTTCGCCGTGGCAGTGTTTGAACTTCTTGCCCGAACCGCACCAGCACAGCTCGTTGCGGCCCAGCTTCTGCTCATTGCGAACCGGCGTTGGCGCCAAGGCCACTTCGACCTCTTCACCCAACGCTTCCGGCTGATCGAGGCCTGGCGCTTCGTCGTGCTGGAATTGCATGCGCGCGGCCAAGGCTTCCGCTTCCTGGCGCAGGCGTGCTTCTTCCTCGGCTGGGTCTTCGCGGCGTACCTGGACGTGGGAGAGCACGCGAATCGAATCGCGCTTGATCGAATCCAGCAGCTCGGAGAACAGGGTAAACGACTCGCGCTTGTACTCCTGCTTCGGGTTTTTCTGGGCGTAGCCACGCAGGTGGATGCCGTGACGCAGGTGATCCATGGTCGACAGGTGGTCTTTCCACAGGTCGTCCAGCACGCGCAATACGATTTGCTTCTCGAAGGTACGCAGTGCTTCGGCACTTGCCTGCTCTTCTTTCTCGTTGTACGCGGCGAGCAACTCGGCCATCAGTTTTTCGCGCAGGGTTTCTTCGTACAGGTGGTCGTCTTCGTCGAGCCACTGCTGGACCGGCAGATCCACACCGAAGTCGCTCTTCAATGCAGCTTCCAGACCGGCCACATCCCACTGTTCAGGCAGCGATTGTGGTGGAATGTGCGCGCTGACGGTGGCGTTGAGCACGTCCTGGCGGAAATCGGCGATGGTTTCGCCAATGTTGTCGGCGGCCAGCAACGTGTTACGCATGTGATAGATCACTTTACGTTGTTCGTTGTTGACGTCGTCGAACTCCAGCAGTTGCTTACGGATGTCGAAGTTGCGCCCTTCAACCTTGCGCTGTGCCTTCTCGATGGCATTGGTCACCATGCGGTGCTCAATGGCTTCACCGGACTGCATGCCCAGGGCCTTCATGAAGTTTTTCACCCGATCCGAAGCGAAAATGCGCATCAGGCTGTCTTCGAGGGACAGATAGAAACGGCTCGAACCGGCGTCACCCTGGCGACCGGCACGGCCACGCAGCTGGTTGTCGATACGGCGCGATTCATGACGCTCGGAAGCGATCACTTGCAGACCGCCAGACTCCAGTACCGCCTGATGGCGCTTCTGCCAATCGGCTTTGATCTGGGCGATCTGCTCAGGGGTTGGGTTGTCCAGGGATGCCACTTCCACTTCCCAGTTGCCGCCCAGCAGGATGTCGGTACCACGACCGGCCATGTTGGTGGCGATGGTCAGTGCGCCTGGGCGACCGGCCTGGGCGATGATTTCGGCTTCTTTTTCGTGGAACTTGGCGTTGAGCACCTTGTGTTCGATGCCTTCCTTATTGAGCAGGTTGGACACATGCTCGGAAGTCTCGATGGTGGCGGTACCCACCAGGATCGGACGGCCCTTGGCCATGCCGTCCTTGATGTCGTTGATGATCGCCGCGTATTTCTCTTCGGCGGTCAGGAACACCAGGTCGTTGAAGTCTTTACGTGCCAATGGCTTGTTCGGTGGAATGACCACCACCGAAAGACCGTAGATCTGGTGGAATTCGAACGCTTCGGTGTCGGCCGTACCGGTCATGCCGGACAGCTTGTTGTACAGACGGAAGTAGTTCTGGAACGTGGTGGACGCCAACGTCTGGCTTTCCGCCTGGATGTTGAGCATTTCCTTGGCTTCGATGGCCTGGTGCAAACCTTCGGACAAACGGCGACCCGGCATGGTACGGCCGGTATGTTCGTCAACCAGTACGACCTGGCCGTCCTGCACGATGTATTCGACGTTGCGGTGGAAGAGCTTGTGAGCACGCAGACCGGCGTAGACGTGAGTCAACAGGCCCAGGTTATGCGCCGAGTACAGGCTCTCGCCCTCGGCCAGCAGGCCGATCTGGGTGAGCATGTCCTCGACGAACTGGTGACCGGCTTCATTGAGTTCGACCTGGCGGGTCTTTTCGTCAATGGTGAAGTGACCTTCTTTGGTCACCACGCCTTCCACTTCTTCGATGTGCTGGGTCAGACGCGGAATCAGCTTGTTGATTTCGGTGTACAGGCGCGAGCTGTCTTCGGCCTGGCCGGAGATGATCAGCGGCGTACGGGCTTCGTCGATGAGGATGGAGTCGACTTCGTCGATCACGGCAAAATTGAGTTCGCGCTGGAATTTTTCTTCCATGCTGAACGCCATGTTGTCGCGCAGGTAGTCAAAACCGAATTCGTTGTTGGTGCCGTAGGTGATGTCGGCGGCATAGGCGGCGCGTTTTTCTTCCGGCGGCTGGAACGGCGTTACAACGCCGACGGTCAGGCCGAGGAATTCATACAGCGGGCGCATCCAGTTGGCGTCCCGGCGAGCCAGGTAGTCGTTCACCGTCACAACGTGCACGCCCTTGCCGGACAGTGCGTTGAGGTAAACGCCAAGGGTCGCTACCAGGGTCTTGCCTTCACCGGTACGCATTTCGGCAATCATGCCTTCGTGCAAGGTCATGCCACCGATCAACTGGACGTCGAAGTGGCGCATGCCCATGACGCGCTTACCGGCTTCACGGGCAACCGCAAAGGCTTCGGGCAGCAGTTTGTCGAGGGTTTCACCTTTGGCTATGCGGGCCTTGAACTCTTGGGTCTTGGCGCGCAATTGCTCGTCCGAAAGGGCAACCATCTGCTCTTCGAAGGCATTGACCAGCTGCACCGTCTTGAGCATGCGTTTGACTTCGCGCTCATTCTTGCTTCCAAAAAGTTTCTTTAACAAAGGCGCAAACATATCGGCAGGTTCTTCCACACATAGGGATGGAGGGCGCACCGTCAGTGGCCCGAGCAGCCCTCACGGCCGCATGCGAACGCGCATTCTACCCGGAATCGTGGGTGAGGAAAGTGGCGTTGTTCCCCGATGCAGGCATGGGGCGGTGAGAGGGCTTGTTTAAAATAAGGGCTTTTACGCGAACTTCAACCCATCGGGCGCAGAAGTTACCGACTGATTTCGTTGGCTAAGTGTCGTCGACGCAGGGCCTGAGGGCCGGCCGGCGCTTTCTGCTAAGATGGCGGCTCTGTTACTTTAGGTGTCCAATCATGGCATTTCGCCCTGTCGCCGCCCGCGCCCCCGGCGTGTTGCTTCGCGAAGCCAAACCGTTGAAAGCCATTTTCGGCCATGCCCAACGCTTGGGCCTGTTGCAACGTCTGCTGGAAAGCCAATTGCAACCGGCTGCGCGCGAGCACTGCCGTGTCGCCTCTTGGCGCGAAGGCAATCTGCTGCTGATCGTGACTGATGGCCATTGGGCCACTCGCTTGCGCTATCAGCAAAAACGCCTGCAGCGTCAGTTGATGGCGTTCGATGAGTTCGCCAACCTGACGCGCATCCAGTTCAAAGTACAACCGCCGACTGTCCAGCCAAGTACTGCCGTGCACTCGCACGACCTGTCGGTGAACGCGGCCGAGAGCATTCAGGCCACGGCCGAGGGGATCCGCGATCCGGGTTTGCGCGGCGCCCTTGAGCGGTTGGCTGCCCACGCCAAGCCCAAACCCTGACCGTCTATTTGCGTTTGCTGCCCCCCAGTAGCGAGCCGAGCAACCCTCGCACCAACTGCCGCCCCATCTGATTGGCCGCCTGCTGCATAGCCGATTTGAGCGCCTTACCTGCCGCCGTGCCGAGAAACGCCCCTGCCCTGTCGGTAAAACTCGGCGTTTCAGCGGCCTGGCCGGCGCCTTCGGTCGGGCCCAGCTCTTTGCGCGCCATCAGCACCTCATAGGCCGACTCGCGATCAATCGGTTTATCGTAGCGACCCTGTAGGGGCGACGCGGCGACCAGCGCTGCGCGCTCTACCTCGCTCAGTGGGCCGATCCGCGATTGCGGCGGCGCCACCAAGACGCGCTGGACGACTTCCGGCGTGCCTTTTTCCTGCAAGGTGCCTACTAATGCCTCACCCGTACCTAACTCGGTCAACACCGACAAAGCGTCAAACGCCGGGTTGGGTCGAAAGCCCTCCGCCACCGCCCGCAGGGACTTCTGCTCCTTGGTGGTGAACGCCCGCAATCCATGTTGAATCCGCAGGCCCAGTTGTGCGAGCACGGTGTCGGGCAGGTCGCCTGGGGATTGTGTGACAAAGTACACCCCTACCCCTTTGGAGCGAATCAGCCGCACCACCTGTTCCAAACGCTCTTGCAAGGCCTTGGGTGTGTCGGCGAACAGCAAATGCGCTTCATCGAAGAACAACGCCAGCAGCGGCTTGTCCGCATCGCCGCGCTCCGGCAGTTGCTCGAATAACTCGGCTAACAGCCACAGCAGGAATGTCGCGTACACCTTGGGCGCCTCATGCACCAGGCGGCTGGCATCCAATAGATGGATGCGGCC
Source organism: Pseudomonas sp. S5F11 (assembly GCF_019641515.1). Lineage (NCBI taxonomy): Bacteria > Pseudomonadati > Pseudomonadota > Gammaproteobacteria > Pseudomonadales > Pseudomonadaceae > Pseudomonas > Pseudomonas sp. S5F11. Next base: position 4,897,121 of record NZ_JAIFJZ010000001.1, on the reverse strand, counting down.
GCGCCCATCGGCATTGGGTTGCAGGATGTCTTCAAGCTGCAACGCCGGCTCGCCAAATAATGCTTCGGCACCCTGCTGTTCCAGCACCGCCAGACGCCTCAACAGGGCCTGGCTAGAGCCGGTGGTCAGCAGCGCCGCGTCTTCGCCCAACAGCTCGGGGTGATAGCGCAGGTGGTTGAGCAGCGCCTTCAGATCTTTCAGATCCAGCAGCAGCAAGCCTTCGCGATCCGCCACTTTGAACGCCGCGTATAACGCCGATTGCTGGCTGTCGGTGAGTTCCAGCAGGCTGCCGAGCAATAACGGGCCCATTTCGCTGATAGTGGTGCGCAAAGGATGACCGGACTGACCGTGGATGTCCCACAGCGTTACCGGATAAGCCTTAGCGGTGTAATTAAGGAAGGGCATGCCGGCGATACGCTCGGCCACCTTGCCCTGAGGGTTTGCCGCCGCGCCCAGGCCACACAGGTCGCCCTTAATGTCTGCGGCAAATACCGCAACCCCCGCATCACTGAAGGCTTCGGCCAAGCGCTGCAATGTGACGGTCTTGCCCGTGCCGGTAGCGCCGGCAATCAACCCGTGGCGGTTAGCCAGGCGCATGGCCTGGGCAATAGGATCGCCGGACAGGTCAGCGCCGATAAGAAGTTGCGTGGAGTCAGGCATTTCGTCACCCATGGTTAATCTTTAATGCGGCAAGGTCGATACAGACAGAGTGAGACCCATAAAGTCGAAAAATAGGTCAGATAGTTCCCACAGGGACCACGGAACTGCGACAACAAATAGCACACCTTTTTTCCTACTGTCATTTCGCGCATCCCATGAGGACGCGCTTTGGATATAAAGACCTTAGCGGACCCTACAAGCCATGAATAAAAATCTGCGTTTCAGCCACAAAATCCTGCTTGCGGCCTCCCTTATCGTCATCGCCGCTTTTGCATTATTCACGCTGTACAACGACTACTTGCAGCGCAACGCCATTCGCGACGATCTGAACAATTACCTGCATGAAATGGGCGATGTCACCGCCAGCAACATCCAAACCTGGCTGACCGGGCGCATTGCCCTGGTCGAAAACGCCGCCCAGAACATCGCGATCAACCCGGAACCGGGTGTCGTCGCCAGCCTGCTGGAACAGAAAGCCCTGACGTCCTCCTTCATGGCCACCTACGTGGGCGACAGCCAGGGCGCGTTCACCATCCGCCCCGACACCAAAATGCCAGATGGCTTCGACCCACGTGTGCGCCCCTGGTACAAAGGCGCGCAAAGCAGCAACGGTTCAACCCTGACTGAGCCTTATATCGACGCGGCGACCGGGCAATTGATCATTTCCATCGCCACCCCCAGCAGCAAGGGCAGCCAAAGCATCGGCGTGGTCGGCGGCGACCTGAGCCTGCAAACCCTGGTGGATACCATTGGCGCACTGGACTTCGGCGGCATGGGCTATGCCTTCCTGGTCAGCGCCGACGGCAAAGTGCTGGTGCACCCGGACAAAACCCTGGTGATGAAAACCCTGGCCGATCTGTATCCGAAAAATACACCCAAGATCAGCCGCGACTTCAGCGAAGTCCAAGCCAACGGCAAAGACAACATCGTGACCTTCACGCCGATCAAAGGCTTGCCGTCAGTGCAGTGGTACTTGGGTATCTCGGTGGATAAAGACAAATCCTTCGCCATGCTCAGCGAGTTCCGCACGTCGGCGGTGATCGCCACCCTCATTGCGGTGGCCATCATCATCGCTCTGCTTGGCATGCTGATCCGCGTGCTGCTGCAACCGCTGCATGTGATGACCCGCGCGATGCAGGATATCGCCGACGGCGAGGGTGACCTGACACGACGTCTGACCATCCAGAATCACGATGAATTCGGCACTCTGGGTAATGCATTCAACCGCTTCGTGGAGCGGATTCACACATCGATTCGCGAAGTGTCCTCGGCCACCGAACATGTCAACGAAGTGGCGCTACGGGTGGTCAGTGCCTCCAACTCATCGATGGTCAACTCCGACGAGCAGGCCAACCGCACCAATAGCGTAGCGGCCGCCATCAACCAGCTGGGTGCAGCCGCCCAGGAAATCGCCCGCAATGCGGCGCAGGCCTCTAGCCAGGCCAGCGATGCGCGGCAGTTGGCGGAAGACGGTCAGCAGGTGGTGGAACGGAACATCAAAGCCATGACTGACCTTTCTACGATGATCAGCGCATCCAGCAGCAATATCGAAGCACTTAACAGCAAAACCGTGAATATTGGTCAGATTCTTGAGGTGATCACCAGCATCTCTCAACAAACCAACCTGCTGGCGTTGAACGCCGCGATTGAGGCCGCCCGTGCCGGAGAGGCCGGGCGCGGGTTCGCCGTGGTAGCCGATGAAGTACGCAACCTGGCCCATCGCACCCAGGAATCGGCGCAACAGGTGCAAACCATGATCGAAGAGTTGCAAGTGGGCGCGCGGAATTCGGTGACCACCATGAGCGAAAGCCAGCGCCACAGCCATGACAGCGTGGAAATCGCCAACCTGGCCGGCGAGCGTCTCAACAGCGTGACCCAGCGCATCGGCGAGATTGATGGTATGAACCAATCGGTCGCCACCGCTACCGAGGAACAGACGTCGGTGGTGGAGTCGATCAATATGGACATCACCGAGATCAACACCCTCAACCAGGAAGGCGTGGAAAACCTGCAATCGACCTTGCGCGCCTGCGCCGACTTGGAGCAACAGGCCGCACGGCTCAAGCATTTGGTCGGTAGTTTCCGCATCTGACAGCTCTCGCCCTGGGCAGCGGCTCATACCGCCTCCCAGGGCGGCAGCAAGGCAAAACGCCGCACCCGACATCCCGACCGAACATCTATTCTTGCCTAATGTCCACGTTAGGAGAGCCTGGATAGGAGGGATGTTCATCGTGCATATCGCCGACATCACCATGTTCTACGCCCCGGCCAGTGGCGGCGTACGCACTTACCTGGACGCCAAGCACCGGCGCCTGACGCTCAAGCCGGGCATTCGCCACAGCCTGTTGATCCCTGGCGCCCACTTGAGCGAACAGGATGGGGTGTTCAAGGTACCCGCACCTGCCCTGCCCTTCGGCAAAGGTTATCGATTCCCGCTGCGGCTGACGCCATGGCGAAATGTCCTGCACGATTTACAGCCCGATCTGATCGAGGTCGGCGATCCCTATCTCACGGCCTGGGCCGCTCTGGATGCCAGGCGCCAGCTTGATGTTCCGGTTATCGGCTTTTATCACTCCGACTTGCCGTTGCTGGTAAGCAACCGTATGGGGCCGTGGTTCACGCCAAATGTTGAAGCCTATGTCAGCAAACTCTATGGGAGTTTTGACCGAGTACTGGCGCCTAGTCAGGTTATGGCCGACAAGCTCATGGGGTTGGGCGTCAGAAACGTCTTTGTACAGCCGCTGGGTGTGGACCTGCAGACGTTCACCCCGCAGGTACGCGACCCCGGCTTACGCGCTGAGTTGGGAATCGCTGAGGATACGCGACTGCTGATCTTCGCCGGGCGCGGTTCCAAGGAGAAGAACCTGCCGGTGCTGCTTAAGTGCATGAAGCGCTTGGGAGATCGGTATCACCTGTTGCTGGTAGGGTCCGGCATGCCGGCTAAGGTGCCGGAGAATGTCACCGTGGTCGACGGCTTCCAGCCGGCATCGCAAGTCGCGCGTTTAATGGCCAGTGCCGATGCCCTGCTGCATGGCGGCGATCAGGAAACGTTCGGCCTGGTCATCCTTGAGGCCATGGCTTGCGCCATACCAGTGGTCGCCGTGGCCGCCGGTGCCTTCACTGAAATCGTCGACGAGCATTGCGGCTTGCTCTGCGCGCCCAACAATCCACGAGCGATGGCCGATGCGGTGCGCGAGTTGTTCAGCCGCGATCCTCAGCGTCTCGGCGTACAGGCTCGACGCCATGTGGAGCAGCAGTATGCGTGGGACACCGTGGTCGAGAGCCTGCTGGGCCATTACTACGCAGTGCTCGATAGCCACAAACCGATGCTTGCCCATGGTTAAGCGCTCGGTAGTGCTGGTATTGCACGATGTGGCCCCGCAAACCTGGTCCGACTATCGCCCCTTTGTGGAGGCGGTGGACGCTCTGGGCGACATCCCCATCACTTGGTTGGTGGTTCCGGATTTCCATCATCGCGGCACCTTGGCCGACCACGCCGAATTTCGCCGCCTGTTGGACCGCCGCGTGGCCAAGGGCGATGAATTGGCCTTGCACGGCTATTTCCATAGCGACGACCAGCCGCCACCGCGTACGCCCAAAGATTGGTTCATGCGCCGCGTTTATACCCATGAGGGAGAGTTTTACCAGTTGTCAGAGGCCCAGGCTCTGCAGCGGTTAAGCGACGGCATCGAGGTCTTCCGAAGCAATGACTGGCCGCTGCATGGGTTCGTCGCTCCGGCCTGGCTGATGAGCCAGGGTACCAAGGACGCCTTGCGCCAGTTGCCGCTGAGCTATACCAGCGACCCGCAGCAGCTTTATCGGCTGCCCGACTTTACCCGCGTCGGCGCCCCAGGTTTGGTGTGGAGCGCCCGCAGCGCTTGGCGCCGAAGCCTGTCCAAACATCTCAGCGATCAAAGGCAACGGCGCTGGCGGTCGGCACCGGTCATTCGCCTAGGCGTGCATCCGGTCGACCTGCGTCACGAAGGTGCTCGTCGCTATTGGCTCGATACCTTGCAACACCTACTGCAGACGGGGCGTACGCCATTGACCAAAGTGGACTGGCTCGCAACCCAGCCGTAATGCCCCGCCATGGCGACGGGACGAGTGTTCAAGAATCTTGCTGATCAGAAGCGGGCAGCTTCTCTGCCTCCTGCATCTGTTCCCACAACTGAGCCGCCCCTGGAAACTCTGTACCGTCTTCGGCATCCAGCGCATCAGGATCGTAGCGACTCAAGCATCCCTCGCCCAACGTCGCAGGCGCTTTGGAGGTGGCTTTATCGAGTGGGTCGGTCATGGTGCAGTCCTGACGTGCGGATAAATAAAAAGGGCCTGGAACGATTTAACGCCCAGACCCTTCGATATTCAATCCGCGCGCTTGAATCAGAACACAACGGTCTTGTTGCCGTGCACCAATACGCGGTCTTCGAGGTGGTAGCGCAGGCCACGGGCCAGAACCATCTTCTCGACATCGCGACCAAACCGCACCATATCTTCAATGCTGTCGCTATGGCTGACGCGCACCACGTCCTGCTCGATGATCGGACCAGCGTCCAACTCTTCGGTGACGTAGTGGCAGGTTGCGCCAATCAACTTCACCCCCCGCAGGGACGCCTGATGGTAAGGCTTGGCCCCGACAAACGAAGGCAGGAAGCTATGGTGGATGTTGATGACTTTGCCGGCATATTCGCGGCACAGTTCCGGCGGCAGGATTTGCATGTAACGCGCCAGTACCACGACATCGGCGTCATGATGCTTGACCAGGCGCGACACTTCGGCGAACGCCGGCTCCTTGTCCTGCGGGTTGACCGGCACATGGTAATAAGGGATGCCATGCCACTCGACCATGCTGCGCAGGTCGTCATGGTTGGAGATCACACAAGCGATCTCGCAGTCCAGCTCGTCGCTGTGCCAGCGATGCAGCAGATCCGCCAGGCAGTGGGATTCGCGGCTGGCCATCAGCACCACGCGTTTCTTCTGCTCGGTGTCGGTGATCTGCCAAGTCATCGAAAACTCTTCTGCGATCGGCGCAAAGGCCTCGCGGAAGGCTTCAAGACCAAAGGGCAGCGTGTCGGCACGGATTTCGTGACGCATGAAGAACCAACCGCTGAGGTTATCCGAGTGATGGCTCGCCTCGGTGATCCAACCGTTATGGGAGGCCAGAAAGTTACTGACTTTGGCAACGATGCCGACCCGGTCCGGGCAAGCAATCACCAGCCGAAAAGTGCGCATTAGGGGGGAACTCCAGAACTTCGCAAAGGCCGCCATTCTAGCGATTGCGAAGAAAAACTGCAGTATTGGTTAACGTTTATTCTGATGGTCGGCCTGGCTTTGCCCCTTAATGCCCTATGGTTTTACCACCCTTATATGAATCAAGGGCTACATCTGGAGCGCCGTCAAGAATTCGCGGGATTGATATGTAGCATTGCGCCCTTGTAATTAAGTCGATTGCAGGGCATCACTACAAACATTCAAAGTAATTCACATAAATGCATGCTTAAATGTTTACTTGGACAAACCGCCTGACTATTATTGGGCCATTATCCCTGTCAATCAGCGCTCTACATAAGGTAGCCATATGTCTCTGATCACCCAATACCGTGCTAAAGAAGAAGCCATCAAAGAGCTGCAAGCCCAATTGGCAGCAATGGAAAAAGATGGCAGCCTGAAACGTGAAATGGAATTCGAAAGCAAGCTGCGCACCCTGATGGGCGAATACTCCAAATCCCTGCGTGACATCATCGCGCTGCTGGATCCGGATTCGAAAGTTAAAGCTCCTCGCGGCGCCGTGAAAACTACCGGCACCAAGCGTGCGCGCAAGGTCAAGCAATACAAGAACCCGCACAACGGCGAAGTGATTGAAACCAAAGGTGGCAACCACAAAACGCTGAAAGAGTGGAAAGCCAAGTGGGGCGGTGACGTGGTTGAAGGCTGGGCTACCCTGCTGGGCTAAGCTCACCGGGCCCGTGCCCTGCTACGCAGCACATTAAAACGCCAGCTTGCTGGCGTTTTTTATTGCCCGTGTTATTGCGCAAAATCGACTACAGGTTCACACGAGCCGCTAAAGAATCGGCATATTCCTGCCACTGTGCCAGCACCTGCTGCTGAAACGGTGTCGCACTAACAGCCAACTCCTGGCTGGCCTGCTTAAATGCCTCTAGGGTAATTGGCGCACTCCATTGTGGGTCAGACAAACGTTGCTGACAGAAAAGTTTCCAGCGCTGTTGCTCCTGATTGTTCAAGGTGTCGGGAAAGTTACGCGCACGGTAGCGGAACAATAATTCAGGCAAACGCTGATCATCGAACGGCCACTGCTGACGCGCTAATTGAGCAGGCTCAGCCAGGCGGACTTGTTCACATAACCGCCGATCACGATCACCGATAAAACCGTCATACAGCTGCTGTTCCGGATCTGTCGTCGAAGAAAATTCTTCCTGCGCATAAATGGCCGCCAACTTATCGCACCAAACTTCTTGTGCGTCAGATAGCCGCAGCGCCCGCGCCTGGCAGATCTCCAAGTCCAGTTGCAGGCGCTCACGGTCTTCGGCCCGCAGCACGCTCAGCGGAGCGACCACTGGACAGCGGTTGATGTGCACCAGCTTGAGCGGCACCGGCAGCTCACCTTCGGGCAACTCATCCCGGCGGGTGTAAAGGCGTTGACGCAAGGTCTCTGCATCCAGGTCCAGCAGCCCCTGCGGATCGAGCCCGAGGTCGCAGACGATCAACGCATTGCGGTTGCGCGGATGCCAGGCCAAAGGCAATACCACGCCCAAATAATGACGCTCGGCGGAGAACCGCCCGGAGATGTGCAGCATCGGCTGCAACAGGCGCACCTGATCCATCACCCGTTGCTTGCTGCGCAATTGGAAGAGCCAATCATAGAGCTTGGGCTGTTTCTCGCGGACCAACCGTGCCAGAGCAATAGTGGCGCGCACATCGGACAACGCATCGTGGGCCTGGCCATGATCGATTCCATTGGCTGCAGTCAGGCGTTCCAGCTTGAGCGTCACGCGCCCGTCCTGCTGCGGCCACTCGATACCGTCCGGGCGCAAAGCGTAAGCGGTGCGCACCACATCGATCAGGTCCCAGCGGCTGTTACCGCCCTGCCACTCGCGGGCGTAAGGGTCGAAAAAGTTGCGATACAAGCTGTAGCGCGTCATCTCATCATCGAAGCGCAACGTGTTGTAGCCGGCACCGCAGGTCCCCGGGGCCGCCAGCTCGGCGTGCACGCGGGTCATGAAGTCGGCCTCGGCCAAGCCCTTTTGCGCCAGGATCGCCGGGGTGATACCGGTGATCGCACAGGCGGCGGGATGAGGCAGGATATCGTCGGCGGGCTGACAATAAATATTGAGCGCAGAGCCGATCTCGTTGAGTTCGAGGTCCGTACGAATTCCGGCTACCTGAAGAGGGCGATCACTGCGCGGATTGATGCCGGTGGTTTCATAGTCGTACCAGAAAATGGAGGTCACGGGCTGTTCCTGTACTGAAGATCGACAAAGTCTAGGCGTGGAACCACATCCGCGGCCAGCAGCAATTTAACTGTATAAACATCCAGCAAAATCTTGAATGGTTGCTTCCATCGCCGACACTGCTAGCATCCGTCTCTCCCAGCCGCTCTGCACTGCCAAGGATCGCAATGCCATCAACCCCACTGGATACGCGCTACCAGATCGAAACCCCGGAAGGTATAGACCTACCGTTGCGCCCGGCCGGCCTGGTACCCCGGGTCTTGGCCTTTGCCTTCGACCTGGTGGCGCGCGGCGTGATCATGGGCGTGCTCATGGTGCCGCTGGCGTTGCTCGGCAATGTAGGTCTCGGCCTCGGCGCGTTGCTGCTGTTCCTGGTCAGTTGGTGGTACATGGTGCTGTTCGAAGTGCTTAACCAAGGGTGTTCGCCGGGTAAGCAAGTCATGGGATTGCGCGTGGTACAGGACGACGGTACACCCGTCGGCTGGTCGGCATCGCTGATCCGCAACCTACTCCGATTTGTCGACATGCTGCCTTTTGGCTACTTTCTTGGCGCCATCAGCTGCCTGCAACATCCCCATTTCAAACGCCTCGGCGACCTCGCCGCCGGCACACTGGTGGTCTACCGCGAACGCCCTCTACCACGTCCTCAGATTCCTCAGGCGGCAGCCCTGCGCCTGCCCTTTGCCCTGGACCTGAATGAACAACGGGCCATTCTGGGTTTTGCCGAACGCCAGGGTGAATTGTCCGCTGAACGGGTACACGAACTGGCCGCTATCCTCGCGCCGCCCCTGCAGGTTTCCCCAGCTCGCGCGGCCCAACAACTCAACGGCGTGGCCCGCGGCCTCCTGGGGCCAACATGAAGCAGAGCCTGTTCGAAAGCCGTCACCAGCCCCAATGGCAAGCTTTTGCCGAACAACTCAATCGGTTGGAACAAGGCACGGCTAAAGCGAGCGATGTTGCCGACTTCCCTCATCAATACCGGCGCCTTTGCCAGCACTTGGCGCTGGCTCAGGAGCGCGGCTACAGCAGCTATCTGGTGGACCCGCTGCAGCAACTGGCCCTGCGCGGACATCAGCAACTTTATCGTCATCGCAACCAACTGGGCGCCAGCGTGCTGGGTTTTGTCCTGGCCGGTTTTCCGCGGCTGGTACGCGAACAGTGGCGCTTTGTAGCGGTGGCCAGCGTGCTGTTCTTTGGCAGCCTGCTGGGCATAGCGCTGCTGGTCTACCTGTTTCCCGAACTGATCTACAGCATCATCAGCCCCCAGCAGGTGGCTGAGATGCAGGACATGTACGACCCCGATGCCAGTCGCCTGGGCCGCGCCGCCGAGCGCGCATCGAGCGAGGACTGGATGATGTTCGGCTATTACGTGATGCACAACATTGGCATCGCCTTCCAGACATTCGCCGCCGGCTTGCTGTTTGGCCTGGGCAGCGTGTTCTTCCTGATCTTCAACGGGCTGATCATCGGCGCGGTGTCCGGACACCTGACCGAGATCGGTTACGGGCAGACCTTCTGGTCATTCGTCGTCGGTCATGGTGCATTCGAGTTGACAGCCATTGCCCTCGCCGGGGCAGCGGGTTTGCAACTGGGCTGGGCACTGATCTCGCCGGGGCGACTGACGCGGGGCGAATCCTTGAGGCTCGCGGCACATAAGAGCGTGCAATTGCTCTGTGGTGTCATGGTCTTCCTGCTGATTGCCGCGTTCATTGAAGCCTACTGGTCGTCCACCACGGTCATTGCGGCATGGGTCAAATACCTGGTGGGCGCCGTATTGTGGCTGCTGGTCGCGGCGTACCTTATCTTTGCAGGGCGGACTCAACATGCGCCTGAGTGATGCCAGCGTGGCGATTCGTCCGCGTACCGCCTGGGAAGCCATGGACCTTGGTGTCCTGATGGCCAGGGAACATCGTTTATTACTAACGGCCAGTTGGGCGCTGGTGACCTTGCCGGTGTTCATTCTGCTCAGCGCAGCGCTGTGGAAATACCCCTCCACCGCCATATTCCTGTTCTGGTGGTTCAAGCCGGCATTCGATCGCCTGCCGCTCTATATCCTGTCAAAGGCGCTGTTCGGTGACACGCCCAGCCTTAAACAGGCGGTACGCCAGTGGCCGCGTCTGCTCAAGGGGCAATTGTTGGCCAGCCTGACCTGGCGCCGCCTCAGTCTCAGCCGCAGCTTCGTCATGCCGGTCACCCAGTTGGAAGGTCTGGATGGCCAGGCGCGTCAAAAGCGCCTGGGCGTTTTGCAACAGCGTGACGCCGGCGCCGCGCGCTGGCTGACCACCGTTGGAGTGCATCTGGAAATCGGGCTCTGGTTCGGTTGCATGGCCCTGTTCTATCTCTTCATTCCGCAAAACGTCGAACAGAGCTGGGATTGGCAGCGGCTGATACTGGCCACCAGCTCTGAAGGGCTGTGGCTGGAGCATCTGAGTAACGCGTTTTATGCCCTGATACTGGTGTTCTGGGAACCGATCTATGTGGCCTGTGGTTTCAGCCTCTATCTCAACCGCCGCACCGTGCTGGAGGCTTGGGATCTGGAACTGGTATTCAGGCGTCTGCGCCAACGGCTGAGCACAGCGACCCCTCTGCTATTGCTGGTGATCGGGCTGACATTGCTGCCCATCAATCCGCCCGCCATGGCCGATGAATCGACGCCGCTGAGCACTCAGAGTGCAAGCCAGTCAGTCAAGGCGCTGCTGGACAAGCCCCCGTTCAAGAACCCGGAAACCGTCACCCGTTATCGCTTTGGCGATGACAAACCCACCGTAAAGAACAAGGACCGTGGTGATAGCAAACTTCCAGCGTGGCTACAGACGCTTCTGGACAACCTTAACAGCGATACCTTCAAGCATTTTGCCCAGGCTTTGGAAGTACTGCTATGGAGCCTGCTGATTGGCGGCCTGGCCCTACTGGCGTGGCGCTATCGTGACTGGCTGCGCACTTTTGTCAGCCGGCGCGCGCCTGCCAGCCCCAAAGTCCTCAAGCCTGCCCCCACGCAACTGTTCGGCCTGGCGCTGGGCGCCGAGACCTTGCCCACGGATATTGCCAGCACCGCCGAGCAACTTTGGGCCACCCAGCCCAGGGAAGCTCTCGGTCTGCTTTATCGCGGCCTATTGAGCCGTTTACTGCATGATTTCAATCTCCCCCTTAAAAGTGCCGACACCGAAGGGCAAGTGCTGGAACGCGTTCACCAACTGGAACAGCCGCAATTGCTGGCCTTCAGTGATGAACTGACCCGGCACTGGCAGAACCTCGCTTACGGCCACCGCCTTCCACCCACCACGATCCAGCAAAAACTCTGCAGCGATTGGCGTGCCCTGTTCAGTTCGGGGGGAGCCCAATGAACCGGCTTTTAATGTGGGCAGGGCTACTGCTGGTGTGTTTACTCGCAGCGGCTGGTTTTTATGCCTGGAGCAAAGCCACGCCCTACGACGAGGTAATCGACCGCGGGCCTTCCCCTGAAGCGCAGGCCAACCCTTATCTGGCCGCCGAGCACTTTCTGCGTAAGCAGGGCCTGCCCGTGGACCATGCCTTTGGCCTTGATCGCCTGGCCGACCTCCCGTCTGAACACCATAGTCTTCTGCTACTGACGGAGCGCAGCAATATGTCTCCCCGTCAGGTTGAGCAGTTGCTGGACTGGACCCGCTCCGGCGGCCACCTGCTGGTGGTAGCAGAAGCCCTGTGGGATGAAGAAACCGGCAAAAGTGGCGATCTCTTACTCGACCGCCTGCAGATACGCCAAGTGCTCAGCGACGAGCCCGAAGAGCCCGCGCCAGCGCGCAAAGAGAAAACACCCGACCTGACCAGGCTCTATATCGATAATGAAACCGCCCCGGCCTATTTCGGTTTCGATACCGCTTTCAACCTCACCGACCCCAAGCATCTGGCGCAATTTTCCGCCAACAGCGCCCAGTCGAGTCATCTGATGCAACTCGACCTCGGAGAGGGTCGTGTGAGCGTGATCACCGACAGTGACCTGTGGAAAACCGCAAATATCGGTAAGCACGACAATGCCTGGCTGCTGTGGTACCTGACCCAGGGCACGGCTGTGACCCTTTTGGTCAACAGCGATGTGGACGATCTGCTCAGCCTGCTGCTGCGCTATTTCCCCCAGGCACTGGTAGCGCTGACGGCCTTGATCGCCCTGGCCCTGTGGCACGCGGCTATGCACCAGGGACCTATCCAGGCACCCGCGCCCAAGGCTCGTCGGCAACTGCAGGAACATCTGAAAGCCAGCGCCGACTTCCTGCTGCGCCGCAATGGCCAACGCACGCTGGTGCAGGCCTTGCAACGGGATATCCTGCGCGCCGCCAGGCGTCGCCATCCCGGCTTCGAACACCTTGATGATGCACAACAGTGGCAGGTGCTCGAACACCTGACGCATCAACCTTCTCATGTCATCAGCCAGGCCCTCGGCCCACTCCCGGAAAAGCGGCTTTCCAGCGCCGATTTCAGCCGGCAGGTGGCATGCCTGCAAACCCTCAGGAATGCCCTATGAGCGATTTTCCAAGCCCCACCGCCCTGACCGGCGAAACCCTGCATCGCGCCAGCCAACAGGCCCAGGCCTTACGCGTCGAACTGCGCAAGGCCGTTATTGGGCAGGATCAGGTCATTGATGATGTGCTCACCGCCCTGATCGCCGGCGGCCACGTATTGCTCGAAGGCGTACCCGGCCTCGGCAAGACCTTACTGGTACGTGCATTGGCACGCTGCTTCGATGGCGATTTCGCGCGTATCCAATTCACGCCGGACCTGATGCCCAGCGATGTCACCGGCCATGCCGTGTATGACCTGCACACCGAACAATTCAAGCTGCGCAAAGGCCCGGTCTTCACCCACCTGTTACTGGCCGACGAAATCAACCGCGCCCCGGCCAAGACCCAGGCCGCTCTGCTCGAAGCCATGCAAGAGCGGCAAGTGACCTTGGAAGGCGAGGCGCTGCCCATCGGTCAGCCCTTCATGGTACTGGCCACCCAGAACCCCATCGAACAGGAAGGGACTTATCCCCTGCCGGAGGCGGAACTGGATCGCTTCATGCTCAAAGTGCGCATCGACTATCCAGAAGCGCAGCAGGAATTGGATATGGTGCGCGAGGTTACGCGTTCATCCCGGGCCGATATGCTGGATGTGCAACCCTTGCGCACCGTGCTGCAGGCCGACGATGTCATGCAACTGCAACAGATCGCCAGCGAACTGGCCCTGGACGAACACGTACTCGACTACGCCGTGCGCCTGGCGCGAGCGACCCGAAGCTGGCCAGGGCTGGCCATCGGCGCGGGGCCGCGAGCCTCAATCGCGCTAGTGCGTGGCGCCCGTGCCCGAGCCTTGCTACGCGGCGGCGAGTTCGTCACTCCGGATGACATCAAAGGATGTGCCCTGGCGGTGTTGCGGCATCGGGTACGTATTGCGCCAGAACTGGATATCGACGGGCTGGAAGTCGACCAGGTACTCAAGCAACTGCTGGACCAGATCCCGGCTCCGCGGCAATGAATCGCCCATGAAACCGACCCGTCTGCTATTAACCTGGCTCAGCGTGCTGCTGGGCCTGAGCATTCTGCTGGGCGCCACGGCAGCGCTGCACCTGAAGGTGCCCGACACACTGCACTCGGTGGCCTGGGGCTTGCTCCTAGCATTGTTACTGCTGGCCGTGCTGGATGCCCTGCGCCTGCGCCACCGGCCTACTCCGCGATTGCAACGGCAAATGCCCGGCAGTCTGGCGCTAGGACGCTGGGGCGACGTTCGCCTGAGCCTGGAACACGCTTTTGCACAAACACTGAAGGTACAGGTGTTCGACCATGTTCCCGATGGGCTGAACGTCGATAACCTGCCGCAAACCATCGAACTACGTCCCGGCGAACGCAGTGAACTGGGGTATCGCCTGCGCCCCTTGCGCCGTGGCCACTTCCCATTCGACCGCTGTGAAATCCATATCCCCAGCCCTTTGGGGTTATGGTCGGCACGGCGCTTTATCGAAACCCAGGATGTCACCCGCGTATACCCGGATTTCGCCCGGTTGTACGGCGCCCAATTACTGGGTGTGGATAACTGGCTGAGCCAGCTGGGGGTTCGCCAGCGTCAACGACGCGGCCTGGGGTTGGAGTTTCATCAATTACGTGAATTTCGCGAAGGCGACAGCCTGCGTCAGATCGACTGGAAAGCCACCGCGCGACAACGCACACCGATCGCCCGGGAGTATCAGGACGAACGCGACCAGCAGATCGTGTTCATGCTCGATTGCGGCCGCCGCATGCGCAGCCAGGACGATGAACTGTCCCATTTCGACCATGCCCTCAATGCTTGCCTGCTGCTTAGCTATGTCGCCTTGCGCCAGGGCGATGCGGTGGGGATATGCACGTTTGCTGGCGATCAGCCCCGCTACCTGGCACCGGTTAAAGGCAGCGGCCAGTTGAGTCTGTTGTTGAACGCGGTATACGACCTGGACACAACTCGCCGGTCGGCCGACTACCTCGCAGCGGCGAACCAATTGCTGGCTCGGCAAAAGCGTCGGGCGTTGGTGATCATCGTCACCAACCTGCGGGATGAGGACGATGAAGCGCTGCTGGCGGCCGTCAAACGTATCGGCCGCCAACATAGAGTGCTGGTGGCGAGTTTGCGCGAGGAGGTATTGGACCAATTGCGGCAGTCCCCCGTGCAAACCTTACCTGAGGCCCTGGTTTACAGCGGCACGGTGGATTACCTCACCAGACGCGACGAATTGCATGACCGGCTGGGCGCACATGGCCTGTCAGTACTGGATACCTTGCCTTCGGAGATGGGCGCGGCCCTGGTGACTCGTTATCTGGGTTGGAAGAAAGCTGGTGTGTTCTAAAAGCTGAGCTCGGCACGACAGGGGCTCTGAAGCCCATGCCGAGTCGACAACGCTTGATGCTAGGCAGACGCCTGCAAAGGATCAAAGCTGAAGTAATGCACCAAAACGCTGATCAATTGCCCATATTCCTCACTGGCGCTGATGATGCGAAAGCCGGAATCGTAGTGCTGCGGGTTGATGTCTTCGTGACTCCACAAACACGTCGCGGTGAGATCAATGGCATGAAAGTCGCCATCCGCCGCAGGAATCTTTAACCGCAGCTCAAAATCCACATCAATCATCATGGGCAATAGGCTGATCAACATCAGTCCGTCTTCCGAGGCATTGCCCAGAAAACCAATGGGCTTGTCGGTAAGACGGTTAAACACTTGCAAGAAACTCGGTAATTGATGCCGCTCGATCCGTCGGTCGGTAAACATGGTGAGATCGCCATCCAGTGGCCATGACTCTGGCCGTGCCAGTGATTCGGAACGAGCATAAACGCTCGCTCTCCCTGGATCTCGGTGTGACAA
The DNA here is from genome assembly GCF_019641515.1 of Pseudomonas sp. S5F11. Taxonomy (NCBI): domain Bacteria; kingdom Pseudomonadati; phylum Pseudomonadota; class Gammaproteobacteria; order Pseudomonadales; family Pseudomonadaceae; genus Pseudomonas; species Pseudomonas sp. S5F11. The sequence continues at coordinate 4,881,654 of NZ_JAIFJZ010000001.1, read as the reverse complement.
CACATTGCGTTGTACACTAGACAGCCGCCGAATCCGGGCCCCTCATTCGTTCGAATAGAAACTTGTACAAACGATCATCCAAAGGATAGCCCAAGACTGGCAACGGGCCAGTTAACCAATAGCAAATATCCTTATAAAGAGGCAGGACGTGGTTGAGCAGCGCTGGCGCCTCGGTAGTGCCCCAGTTGTTGCAGGGTGTCGAGACGCGCGCGGGCGCGGTAGGCGTACTCACTGGAGGGGTACTGGGTAATGATGAATTGATAGGTTTGCACCGCATCAACGAACAATTTCTGCCGTTCCAGACACTGCCCACGCAACATCGAGACCTCCGGCTGCACATACCGACGGCTGCGGCTTTCGCGGTCCACCTGGGACAATTCCAGGGTGACGCGCTGGCAATCACCGACCCCATAAGCCCGGTAGGCGTTATTCAAATGATGGTCCATCGACCAGCGGGTGCAGCCGACAACACTGACGGCCAGGGCAGCAACGAGCAAAATTCGCATGAGGGTTCTCCTGTCTTGTGGAGTGTATCGACCCTTCGTCGAAAATCTTCAAGGTCGTTCATCTTTTAGCCCGCCGCCAAAACAAGTGAATGTTCGATAAGTAGTGCAAACGAACAATGACTACAACGAAAGAGCATAGTAGCCTTCCTCAGCGCTTGAACTCAGGAGTCCGTGCATGTCCGTCCGTCGTACCAAAATCGTCGCCACCCTTGGCCCGGCCAGCAATTCGCCGGAAGTCCTCGAACAGCTGATTCTGGCTGGTTTGGACGTTGCCCGTCTGAACTTCTCCCACGGCACCCCCGACGAGCACAAGGCTCGCGCCAAGCTGGTGCGTGATCTCGCCGCCAAGCACGGCCGTTTCGTGGCGTTGCTGGGCGACCTGCAAGGCCCGAAAATCCGTATCGCCAAATTCGCCAACAAGCGAATCGAACTGAAGATCGGCGACACCTTTACCTTCTCCACCAGCCACCCGCTGACCGAAGGCAACCAGCAAGTCGTGGGTATCGACTATCCGGACTTGGTCAAAGACTGCGGCGTCGGTGACGAGCTGCTGCTGGATGATGGCCGCGTGGTCATGCGCGTCGACACCGCCACCAGCACTGAGCTGATCTGCACCGTGACCATCGGTGGGCCACTGTCCGACCATAAAGGCATCAACCGTCGCGGTGGTGGCCTGACCGCACCGGCCCTGACCGAAAAAGACAAAGCCGACATCAAGCTGGCCGCCGAAATGGAAGTGGACTACCTCGCAGTGTCCTTCCCACGCGACGCCGCTGACATGGAATACGCCCGTAAGCTGCGCGACGAGGCCGGCGGTACCGCCTGGCTGGTGGCGAAGATCGAACGCGCCGAAGCGGTGGCCGATGACGAAACCCTCGACGGCCTGATCAAGGCTTCCGACGCCGTGATGGTTGCCCGTGGCGACCTGGGCGTTGAAATCGGCGACGCCGAACTGATCGGTATCCAGAAAAAAATCATCCTGCACGCACGTCGCCACAATAAAGCGGTGATCGTCGCGACCCAGATGATGGAGTCGATGATCCAGAACCCGATGCCGACCCGCGCCGAAGTGTCCGACGTGGCCAACGCCGTGCTGGACTACACCGACGCCGTCATGCTGTCGGCCGAAAGCGCCGCCGGCCCGTACCCGCTGGAAGCCGTCCAGGCCATGGCGCGTATCTGTGTCGGTGCCGAAAAGCACCCGACCAGCAAGACCTCCAGCCACCGCATCGGCAAAGTGTTCGAAAGCTGCGACCAGAGCATCGCCCTGGCTGCGATGTACACCGCCAACCATTTCCCAGGCGTGAAAGCGATCATCGCTCTGACCGAAAGTGGCTACACACCGTTGATCATGTCGCGCATCCGTTCGTCGGTTCCGATCTACGCGTTCTCCCCGCACCGCGAAACCCAGGCCCGCGCGGCCATGTTCCGGGGTGTCTACACCGTACCGTTCGACCCGGCGTCGTTGCCACCCCATGAAGTCAGCCAGGCGGCCATCGACGAGCTGCTCAAGCGCGGCGTTGTGGAGAAAGGCGACTGGGTCATCCTGACCAAGGGCGACAGCTACAACACCATCGGCGGCACCAACGGCATGAAGATCCTGCACGTTGGCGACCCAATGGTCTGAGTGATCGATCGCTGAAAACAAAAGCCCTGTCATGCAAGTGACGGGGCTTTTTGCTTTTCGTGATAGAAGGCCTTGCTTACGATCAGCGTCGAGTGACGAACCCCGACAACGCCGCAATCGCCTCCGGCGACCTTAACCGTTGGGTAAACAACGCCCCCTCCTCTTCGATCACCTGACGCAACTGCTCGCGGTCCACGCTTTTCATCAGTTGCTTGGTGATCTGCACTGCCCCCGGCGCCAAGGTGTCGAAACGCTCAGCGATTTGCCTGGCTTTGGCCAACGTCGCCTCACCACTGCCCAAGGCTTCGGTGGCGATGCCCCATGCCGCGGCCTGCTCACCGGTAAAACCTTCGCCCAACAGCAACAGCTCGGCGGCTTTGGCGTGCCCTAACAATCGCGGCAGGATCAGGCTGGAACCGAACTCAGGGCACAGCCCCAGGTTGACGAACGGCATGCGCAAATGCGCATCACGACTGACGTACACCAGGTCGCAGTGCAGCAGCAGGGTCGTACCGATGCCTACCGCTGCTCCGGCCACGGCGGCGATCACCGGTTTGCGACAGTTGAGCAGGCTCTTCATAAAGTGAAACGGCGGGGTGTCCAAGTCGCTGGGCGGCTGGTCGAGAAAGTCGCCGATGTCGTTGCCGGCGGTAAAGCATTCGCTGCTGCCTTGGATCAGTACGGCATTGATCTGCGGGTCAGCATCGGCCTGTTCCAGCGCCTCGGCCAAGCGGGTGTACATGGCGCGGGTCAGGGCGTTCTTCTTGTCCGGGCGATTGAGCTGCAGGGTCAGCAGCCCGCCGTCACGTTGCTGGAGGATGGCGTCGGTCATGGCGAGTCTCGCGGCGGTGGAATTTAGCGCTCAACCACGGGGCAGGAACACATCGGCCAGCAGTTGATTGCGCGGCAGTCCGGCCAGGAACAGACGCTTGGAAAACGCTTCGACACTGGCAGGGCTCCCGCAGAGTAAGGCCAGGGTTTGCCGGGAAACAAGCCGCAGTTGCGCCAATGCCTGGGTCAACTCAGCCGCGGTCCACAGCTCCACGGTCAACTGCGGGTGACGGGCGGCCAGCGCCGCCAGGGGTTCGGCCAGATAATGGCCGGCGGCGTCATGGGCCAGGTGAATCACGCGGATGGGCCCTTGATGATCCTGGCGCAACGCCTCACGCAACACGCCCCACAAAGGGCCCAGCCCTGTCCCCGAGGCCAACAGCCATAGCGGCCGGGATTGCCAATCAGGGTCATAGTGCAAGGCGCCGCCGCGCAATTCGCCCAGGACCAAACGCTCGCCGACCTGCAACCGGCGGGCGATATCGCTGAATTGACCGGGCTGGCGGCAATCGAGATGAAACTCCAGGAACCCGTCCTCCTGGGGCAAGCTCGCCAGGGAATACGGCCGCGCCACCTGCCCCGCCCACAGCACCAGGTGCTGCCCGGCCCGATAACGCAGGTTGTGTTGCGCTTGCACGCGCAGGCGCAAAACGCTCGGGGTCAACCAATCCGTCGCCACGACCTCGGCCGTTACGCCATCGCGCAGCGGATCAAATGTCTCGACCTGCACGTCCCCGCTCACCTGACATTGGCACGCCAGGCGCCAGCCGTCCTGGCGTTGCGCAGGGCTCAAAGCCTCCGGCTGGCGATCATCCACCTCACCCTCGCACCGTACCAGGCACGCATGGCAACTGCCGGCCCGGCAACTGTAAGGCACGGCCACGCCCGCCTGGTTCAAGGCATCCAACAGGTTACTGCCGGTGGGTACCGACCAATGGCGTTCGCCGACATGCAGTTCAGGCATGGAACATCTCGCATCAAAAGGCGTGCACAGGGAATCACGCTCGGCACAGTTTGACCATAGTCGGGTGTATCGGCCACCGCGCCGGGTTATACTGCCGCGCCTTTTTAGCGTCGCGCCTGCACCACTTGGCGTGCCTTGGAAAGGTGGCCTCAGCCGACCGATGCACCCCACTGATGCCACCTTTATTGAATGTTCCCGTCTTATAGAGGAGCGCGACTCATGACCGTGATCAAGCAAGACGACCTGATTCAGAGCGTTGCCGACGCCCTGCAATTCATTTCCTACTACCACCCCGTGGATTTCATCCAGGCGATGCACGAAGCCTACCTGCGCGAAGAGTCGCCAGCGGCCCGTGACTCCATGGCCCAGATCCTGATCAACTCGCGCATGTGCGCCACCGGCCATCGCCCGATCTGCCAGGACACCGGTATCGTCACCGTGTTCGTGCGCGTGGGCATGGACGTACGTTGGGATGGCGCCACCATGGGCCTGGACGACATGATCAACGAAGGTGTGCGTCGCGCCTACAACCTGCCGGAAAACGTCCTGCGTGCCTCGATTCTCGCCGATCCGGCCGGCGCGCGTAAAAACACCAAGGACAACACCCCTGCGGTCATCCACTACTCCATCGTTCCGGGCAACACCGTGGAAGTGGACGTGGCGGCCAAAGGCGGCGGCTCCGAGAACAAGTCGAAAATGGCCATGCTCAACCCGTCCGACTCGATCGTCGACTGGGTGCTCAAGACCGTTCCGACCATGGGCGCCGGCTGGTGCCCACCTGGCATGCTCGGCATCGGCATCGGCGGCACCGCCGAGAAAGCCGCCGTGATGGCCAAGGAAGTGTTGATGGAATCCATCGACATCCACGAGCTGAAAAAACGCGGCCCGCAGAACCGTATCGAAGAGATGCGCCTGGAGCTGTTCGAGAAGGTCAACCAACTGGGCATTGGCGCCCAGGGCCTGGGTGGCCTGACCACCGTGCTCGACGTGAAGATCATGGATTACCCGACCCACGCAGCCTCGTTGCCGGTGTGCATGATCCCCAACTGCGCCGCCACCCGTCACGCGCACTTCGTGCTCGACGGTTCGGGCCCGGCGTCGCTGGAGGCACCACCGTTGGACGCCTACCCGGAAATCGTCTGGGAGGCCGGCCCGTCTGCCCGCCGCGTCAACCTCGACACCCTGACCCCGGAAGACGTGCAGAGCTGGAAACCGGGCGAAACCGTGTTGCTCAACGGCAAGATGCTCACCGGTCGCGACGCGGCGCACAAGCGCATGGTCGAGATGCTGAACAAGGGTGAAACCCTGCCAGTGGACCTCAAGGGTCGCTTCATCTACTACGTCGGCCCGGTTGATCCAGTGCGCGAAGAAGTAGTCGGCCCAGCCGGCCCGACCACCGCCACGCGGATGGACAAGTTCACCCGTCAGATCCTTGATCAGACCGGCCTGTTGGGCATGATCGGTAAATCCGAACGCGGCCCGACCGCCATCGACGCGATCAAGGACCACAAAGCCGTGTACCTGATGGCCGTGGGCGGCGCTGCCTACCTGGTGGCGCAAGCTATCAAGAAGTCCCGCGTGGTGGCCTTCGCCGAACTGGGCATGGAAGCGATCTACGAGTTCGAGGTCAAAGACATGCCGGTCACCGTGGCGGTGGACAGCAAGGGCGAATCCGTCCACATCACCGGTCCTGCCATCTGGCAGAAAAAGATCAGTGAAAGCCTGGCGGTAGAAGTGCAATAAGCACTGCCTGAGCGACAGAAAAAGCGACCGCTGCGATCAGCACGGTCGCTTTTTTATTGCCTGCCGATTTCTCAATGACGGGCTTGCCGCAAAACCTGCGCAACCTGCCCATTTACAATGACCTGGCGCACCCCAAGACCGCTGCTGCTCATGCTATGGTGCACTCCCCTTACCGTGCCTGTTCATCACCGTATGATCGTGATCCCTCGCCCCCTGCGTTTGACCTTCTACTCCCTGCTGATCATCGCCGGTGCGGTACTGGCCGCCGCCCTGGCCACGCGGCATGCCGAACGCCAAGCCCTGGTGGACGATGCCGCCCGTGCCAATCAGCAATTGGCGCTGTATGCCAACTCCCTGCACACCCTGATCGAACGCTACCGCGCCCTGCCTGCGGTGCTGGCGCTGGATTCGGAAATGATCAACGCCTTGAAAGGTCCGCTGGACGGCGCCACCCAGGACTTGCTCAACCGCAAGCTGGAACGCATCAACGGCGCCGCGCAGTCGTCCACCCTGGAATTGATGGATCGCACCGGTCTGGCCGTCGCGGCCAGTAACTGGAACTTGCCGAGCAGTTATGTTGGCCACAACTACGCATTCCGGCCTTATTTTAGCCAGACCCGCAGCCAGGGCACCGGGCGTTTTTATGCGGTGGGGGTGACCACGGGCATTCCCGGCTATTTCCTGTCCAGCGCGGTACTGGACGAGCACGAGCAGTTCCTCGGCGCCATGGTGGTCAAGTTGGAGTTTCCCGAGCTTGAGCGCGAATGGGCCCAGGGCAATGATCTGCTGCTGGTCAGCGATGCGCGTGGCATCGTATTTATCGCCAACCAGCCGGGCTGGCGCTACCGCAACCTGCGACCGCTGTCGGACAGCGACCTCGCCGAACTCAAGGCCACCCGCCAATACGATAAGAAACAGCTGCAGCCGCTGGACACTCAGCCCCTGCAACGCTTCGACGAAAACAGTCACCTGATGCGCGTCAACGGCCCAGACGGCAGTGCCAATTACATCTGGGAATCCCTGCCGCTGAAGGCCGAAGGGTGGACCTTGCACCTGTTGCGCAAACCCCAGTTCGCTTTCGAAGACCAACGCAATGCCGGTCTGGCTGCTGCCGGTTCGTGGCTGGCGCTGGTGTTTCTGGTGCTGTTCCTGACCCAGCGTTGGCGCCTGGCACGCCTGCGCCAGCGCAGTCGCGAAGAGCTGGAGCGCCTGGTGGAAGAGCGCACCCAAGCCCTGCGCACTGCTCAGGATGGCCTGGTGCAGTCCGCCAAGCTGGCGGCCCTGGGGCAGATGTCGGCGGCCCTGGCCCATGAAATCAACCAGCCGCTGACAGCCCAGCGCATGCAACTGGCCACCCTGCGCCTGCTGCTCGACCATGGCCGCGTGGACGACGCCTACAAGGCTCTTGCGCCGCTGGACGATATGCTCACGCGCATGGCCGCGCTCACTGGCCATCTCAAGACCTTTGCGCGTAAAAGCCCCAGCGGCCTGCGCGAACGCCTGGACCTGGCCACCGTGGTCGACCAATCCCTGCACTTGCTCGACGCGCGCCTGCGCGACGAGAACATCGGCACTGTGCTGGACCTGACCCGCCCTGCCTGGGTACGCGGCGACGCGATCCGCCTGGAACAGGTGCTGATCAACCTGCTGCGCAACGCTCTGGATGCCATGGCCGACAAACCGCGCAAGCGCCTGGAAATCCGCCTGCACGCCGACCAGCAGCTGTGGCAGTTGACCGTCAGCGACAGCGGCGGCGGCATTGCCGAAGAACACTTGAACAGTGTGTTCGACCCGTTTTTCACCACCAAACCGGTGGGCGACGGGCTCGGCCTGGGGCTGGCGGTGTCCTACGCCATCGTGCACGAACTCGGCGGACGCCTGATCGCCGCTAACCGAGGCGACGGCGCGGTATTCACCCTGACCCTGCCCATCGCGCTGGAGACGCCGGACCTATGTTGAACGCGGTAATTGTGGTCGACGACGAAGCCAGTATCCGCACGGCCGTCGAACAATGGTTGAGCCTGTCCGGTTTTGAGGTGCAATTGTTCAGTCGCGCCGAGGAATGCCTGGCACAACTGCCCAGGGACTTTGCCGGAGTCATCCTCAGTGACGTGCGCATGCCCGGGCTCAGCGGCTTGGAACTGCTGGCCGAAGTGCAGCGGCGCGATGCGGACCTGCCGGTGATTCTGCTCACCGGCCATGGCGATGTGCCGATGGCCGTGGAAGCCATGCGCGACGGCGCCTACGACTTCCTGGAAAAGCCCTTCAGCCCCGACGCCTTGCTCAACAGCCTGCGCCGCGCCCTGGACAAGCGCGGGCTGGTCCTGGAAAACCGCCGCCTGCACCAGCAGGCCGGGCAGCGCGCGCAGTTGGAATCGAGCTTGCTCGGCATGTCCCGCGCGTTACAGAACCTGCGCCGCCAAGTGCTGGATCTGGCGGCGCTGCCGGTCAATGTGCTGATCCGTGGCGAGACCGGCAGCGGCAAGGAACTGGTCGCGCGCTGCCTGCATGATTTCGGTCCACGGGCGAAAAAGCCGTTCGTGGCGCTCAACTGCGCGGCGATCCCCGAGCAGCTGTTTGAGGCCGAGCTCTTCGGACACGAAAGCGGCGCCTTTACCGGGGCCCAGGGCAAACGCATCGGCAAACTGGAATACGCCCACGGCGGTACGCTGTTTCTCGACGAAATCGAAAGCATGCCCCTGGCCCAACAAGTCAAACTGCTGCGGGTACTGCAAGAGCAGAAGCTGGAGCGCCTGGGCTCCAACCAGAGCATCCCTGTGGACCTGCGCATCATCGCCGCGACCAAACCCGATTTGCTGGAAGAGGCCCGCGCCGGACGCTTTCGCGAAGACCTGGCGTATCGCCTGAACGTCGCACAGTTGCGCCTGCCGCCGCTGCGCGAGCGGCGCGAAGACATTCCCCTGCTCTACGAGCACTTCGCCCAGAGCGCCGCCGAGCGCCTTGGGCGCCATGTTGAGCCCTTGAGCGGCGCGCAGTTGGGGCGTCTGCTCAGCCATGACTGGCCGGGTAATGTGCGAGAGTTGGCCAACGTTGCCGAACGCCAGGTGCTGGGCCTGGGCGAGCCGGAACCGGACACTGTCGAAACCGGGCAATCCCTGGCGGCGCAGCAGGAAGCCTTTGAAGCGCAGTGCCTGAAAGCTGCGTTGACCCGACACAAGGGCGATATCAAAGCGGTGCTCGCGGAACTGCAACTGCCGCGACGCACCTTCAATGAAAAAATGCAGCGCCACGGCCTGACCCGAGAAATGTTTCTGCCGGACGAGTGAGCGGATTTCCGCTCATCACCACCAAAATCATCAGCGACTTTTCGCTCAAAATTCTCCTCAAACCCTTCTAAACCGGGCCTTCATCCCCTTGGCACAGCTCATGCTATAGCCCCAGCCAGGCAACGCTCGCGCTGCTCCATAAAAACAACTAGATGAAGGATCCTTCGATGGATAACTCCAACACCCTGCCTGCGGGGTCGGCGGCTTCGCCGGCCAAAGAACGCACCACCACCAGCCGGATCAAATCGATCTTCAGCGGCTCGGTGGGCAACATGGTCGAGTGGTATGACTGGTACGTCTATGCCGCCTTCTCGCTGTATTTCGCCAAAGCCTTCTTCCCCAAAGGCGACACCACCGCCCAATTGCTCAACACCGCCGCGATCTTCGCCGTGGGCTTCCTGATGCGCCCGATCGGCGGCTGGCTGATGGGCTTGTATGCGGACTACAAAGGGCGCAAGGCCGCGCTGATGGCCTCGGTGCTGCTGATGTGCTTCGGCTCGCTGATCATCGCCCTCAGCCCCGGCTATGAAACCATCGGCGTCGGCGCGCCGATCCTGCTGGTGTTTGCCCGCTTGCTGCAAGGTTTGTCGGTGGGTGGCGAATACGGCACCTCGGCCACCTACCTCAGCGAGATGGCAACCAAGGAACGCCGTGGTTTCTTCTCAAGCTTCCAATACGTAACCCTGATCTCCGGCCAGCTCATCGCGCTGGCGGTGTTGATCGTGCTGCAACAAGTGCTGACCACCGAACAACTTTACGCCTGGGGCTGGCGTATTCCGTTCGCCATCGGCGCCCTGTGTGCCGTGGTTGCGTTGTACCTGCGTCGTGGCATGGAAGAAACCGAGTCGTTTACCAAGAAGGAAAAAGCCAAGGAAAGCGCCATGCGCACCTTGCTGCGTCACCCCAAGGAATTGATGACCGTGGTCGGCCTGACCATGGGCGGCACCCTGGCCTTCTACACCTACACCACTTACATGCAGAAGTACCTGGTGAATACCGTCGGCATGAGCATTTCCGACTCCACCACCATCTCGGCGGCGACACTGTTTCTGTTCATGTGCCTGCAACCTATCATCGGCGGGCTGTCGGACAAGATCGGTCGCCGCCCCATCCTGATCGCCTTCGGCATCCTCGGTACGCTGTTCACCGTGCCGATCCTCACCACCTTGCACACCATCCAAACCTGGTGGGGAGCGTTCTTCCTGATCATGGCGGCGCTGATCATCGTCAGCGGCTACACCTCGATCAACGCGGTGGTCAAAGCCGAACTGTTCCCCACCGAAATCCGCGCCCTGGGCGTGGGCCTGCCGTATGCACTGACCGTATCGATCTTCGGCGGGACTGCGGAATACATCGCGCTGTGGTTCAAGAGCATCGGCATGGAAACCGGTTACTACTGGTACGTGACTGCCTGCATCGCGGTGTCGCTGATGGTCTACGTGACCATGAAAGACACTCGCAAACATTCGCGGATTACTACGAACTAACGGTTGCGTGCAGTAACAAATGTGGGAGCGGGCTTGTCCCCTCCCACATCTAGGGTTCCCGCCTTTTCTGCAAGGTGACCATCTCATTATTTTGAGTCAGGACACCTCTGCTATTGGGCTCCGGCCATACCGCCGCTGTGCATACGACGCCCCAGCAATCATCACCACCAGCACCGCCGCCAATACCGCCGAGGCCCCAATGGTGCCGAAATCCAAGCCGCCTTTTTCATAGGGCTTGGTCAAGAAGTCGCCCAAGGTCGCACCAAACGGCCGGGTCAACACAAATGCCACCCAGAACAACAGCACCGACGAGATTTGGGTGAAGTACTTGAGCGCTACCACCGCTGCGATGGTCGAGCCAATCAGCAATGCTCCGCCAGCGAAGCCCAACCCCGAATCATCCGCCAGGAAGTCGCCCAGGGCCGTGCCCAGGGTGTTGGAAAACAGGATGGCCATCCAATAGAACAACTCGCCTCGGAACGTCTGCACCTTGTTCACGTTCAGTGAGTCGCCACTGAGGTGCCACAGGGCGAAGATGATCATCAGTATCACGATCAGAATCATCGAACCGGTGGCGTAACCCAGGCCCAGGGTGCGATCCATGAAGTCGGACATGGTAGTGCCTGCAGTGCTGGTGGATAAAATCACGATCCAATACAGCACCGGGTTGTAGGTTTTCGACCAAAGTTGTGTCACCAGAGTGACCAGGAACACGCTGATCAAAATCATCGAGCTAAGGGCGTAACCGACGTTGAGGGTCATCGATAGCAAGTCACCGGCGGTTTCGCCCAGGGTGGTTGCGCAGATTTTCATGACCCAGAACGCCAGGGTGATCTGAGGAAGTTTATTCATGCGGTAGAAGCTCCGAGGCTCAGTCTTATAAGGGGTGTCGACCTTGGCGCAGACTGAACGGGCCGCTGTGAAAAAGAGGTGGACGCTGAATGAAAATTCTATGGGCGGATGGAAATTCGTCGCTATGGATTGCACTATGGCTGCCTTCCAGAACCCCCGCAGCAGGAACCCGGCCATGCCTGACGATATCCACTTCTACGAACCCGCCAACGGCCACGGCCTGCCTCATGATCCGTTCAATGCCATCGTCGGTCCCCGGCCGATTGGCTGGATTTCGTCCCACGACCAAGCAGGCCGCCTGAACCTGGCGCCCTACAGTTTCTTCAATGCGTTCAATTACGTTCCGCCGATCATTGGGTTCTCCAGCGTTGGGCGCAAAGACAGCCTGAACAATATCGAACAGACCGGCGAGTTCGTCTGGAACCTGGCGACTCGCCCGCTGGCCGAGCAGATGAATCAGAGCTGCGCGGCGGTGGCGCCCGAGGTGGATGAATTTGCGTTATCCGGCCTGACACCGGTGGCGTCGAAGATCGTCAGCGTGCCACGGGTGGGTGAAAGCCCGGTGTCGTTCGAATGCAAAGTCACCCAGATCATCCAGCTGCAACGCGCCGATCAAACCCTGGTACCGAGCTGGTTGGTGCTGGGCGAAGTGGTTGCGGTGCACATCGCCAAATGGCTGCTCAAGGACGGCATCTATGACACCGCCGCGGCCGAGCCGATTCTGCGCGGCGGAGGCCCGGCGGACTACTTCCAGCTAGGGCCGGAGGCGCTGTTCAAGATGTACCGCCCAGGCGCCAGCAAACCCTGACTGAAATAACCGAAGGCCCCTGCCGCAGTTTCAGCTGGCGGCATTCGCCCAGGTCAGTTGACCCTCTTCATCGACATCGACCAACTGCTCAAGCTGCACGACGGCCGCATCATCGGCATCCGAAGCCGTCTTGAACGTTTGCCCGTCGAGGATCTTGTGAAACCGTGGGGCGCCCATGCCGTCCAGCGCCTTCACGGCGACGGCGGCGCTGTAGCCCCCTTCCCCCGGTACAACAGCGGAAACGGCTTCGTGATGGGCAAATTGTTTACGTGCCATATTGCAGGTCCTGGCCAATGAAAAGTCGGCCATTCTAAACCGCTTCAACCGGCGAGTTGCAGGTACTCGCCATAGGCGTGGGCGGCGGACGCATCGGTGAAGGTCTGGAAGTCCATGCTGCGCACGACCATGTCGTTCAACAGCTCGGTAAAGATCATCAGGGCCGGCGAGTTGAAGTAGGCGCTCATCGCCTGCTCACTGCTCCAAAAACCTGAGACCAGCCACACATCGGGGTCGACCTGGGAATGCTGCAAGGAGAATTGCAGACAACCCTGCGCCTGACGGCCCGGTTCAATCAAACTGCTCAAGCGTGCACCCAGTTCGGTGCTGCACCCGCTGCGGGCGCGGATAAAGGCCATATGGCTTGCGGGAATGGGGGTGGACATATTCGACTCTCCCGTTGAGAAGTGATGCTCGGCAAGCACCGTGAGGGGCGTGTTGCCACAGGATCAACAATAGCGGCGCGGGCGCGCAGTCGGTTAGTCGATTCCTGCCGGCTTATTGCACAATCCTGCGAGAAGCCTGAAACCGCTGTGCAGACCCGCGGTTTCAGGCAAAGCAAGAACGCCGTATTACAGGCCCGTGACCGGTAACGGGCTTGCCTGATTCACGACAGGCCGCAGGATCAGGCAAGGATTGTGCAGAATCGACCTAACACTTTTTCAATAGCCGCCACTAAGCTGAGCTCCATCCAAGCACCGCCCAGAGGACATCCCATGCCGTCGCTCGACCACCTCTCCCCGCCCCTCGATGCCGAGATGGAAAAACAGCGTGCCGAACTCGCCAGCATCGTGCATCGGCATACCTGGGAAGACGGCTCTTACGGCACGGCAATTACTTCGCTGTTCATGAACCGCCACAACACGCCGCGGGATTTCGCGCCGGTGCTGGTGGAGCCCGCGCTGTGCATCCTCGCCAGTGGCAGCAAGGAAGTGCGCCTGGCCGACGAGGTCTTCGCCTACGACCCCCTCAATTACTTGGTGTTCTCGGTGGCGATGCCAGTGGCCGGGCGGATCATCGACGCCACACCCGAGGACCCGAACCTGTCGGTGCGTATCAATATCGACCCGGCCCTGTTGACCGCCCTGATCGCCGAAGCCGGCCCCATGGGCGTGCCCACGCGCCCGACCTCCCGCGGGATGTACGTGGACCGCATCGACACCCAGCTGCTCGACGCCGTGCTGCGCCTGGCGCGTTTGCTGGACACGCCCAAAGATATCGCCATGCTCGCGCCGTTGATCAATCGGGAGATCCTCTACCGCTTGCTGCGTGGGCCGCAGGGCTATCGGCTGTATGAAATTGCCGTGGCCAACAGCCAGAGCCATCGAGTCAGCCAGGCGATCAAATGGCTCAACGGCAACTATGAGCAACCCCTGCGCATCGATGACCTGGCCAAGGAAGTGAACCTGAGCGTGTCGACCTTGCACCATCGCTTCAAGGCGATCACGGCAATGAGCCCGCTGCAGTACCAGAAGCAGCTGCGTTTACAGGAAGCGCGACGCCTGATGATCGCCGAAGGGTTGGAAGCGTCGGCGGCAGGCTATCGGGTGGGGTATGAAAGCCCATCGCAGTTCAGCCGCGAGTACAGCCGCTTGTTCGGCGCACCACCGCTGCGGGATCTGGCGCGGCTGCGCCAAAGCATCTGATACACCAGAGAAAACCATTGCAGCCGAGGGTGTGCTCGATAGCAGTGCGTCGGCGGCAAATGGGCTGACTGAGCCACTGCTATCGGGGGCCAGTCGAATCGTCGCACCGCCCCTCCCATATTTGTCCGATAGTCTTATCAGTCCAGGGTTCGGGGCAGTTGCAGGGTGACGCGCAAGCCGCCCTCGCGCAGGTTCTGCAAACTCACTTCGCCGCCATGGCTGTGGGCGATGTTGCGTGCGATACCCAACCCCAGGCCGTAGCCCTGTTGTTGGCCGGCGAGCCGAAAGTGCGGTTCGAAGACTTGCTCCAGACGCTGCTCCGGCACCCCGGGGCCTTCGTCGTCCACATGCAGGATGAACTGCACGCCATCGTCCTCGATATGCAGATGAGCGTTTTGCCCGTACTTCAACGCGTTGTCGATCAGGTTGCCGATGCAGCGCTTGAGGGCCAGCGGCTTGCCCGGGTACGTCGCCAGCGCCATGCCGTCCAGGGTTACGCGGCCGTTGCCGCTGGGCGCCACGTAGGGCTCCACCAGGCATTCGAGCACATGGTTGAGGTCCACCGGCTGGATGTTCTCGTGGATATCGGTGTCTTTCACGCATTGCAGCGCACCCTTGACCAGCAGTTCCAGCTCATCCAGGTCGCGACCGAACTTGGCTTGCAGGTTCTCATCTTCAAGCAGCTCCACGCGCAGGCGCAGACGTGTGATCGGCGTGCGCAGGTCGTGGGAAATTGCACTGAACAACTGGCTGCGCTCGGTCAGGTAGCGGCTGATGCGTTCGCGCATGGCATTGAATGCACGCCCCACTTCTACCACCTCGCTGCCGCCGCCTTCGGCTACCGGTTCGACGTCGGCGCCCAGGGACATGTCCCGCGCCGCCCGCGCCAAGCGTTTGAGGGGCCGGCTCTGCCAGTGCACCAACAAACCGATAAACAGCAGTAGAAGGCCGCTGGTCAACACGATGAACCACACCTGCTGAGACGGCAGGCCCTGTTCTTCGAGGCTGGTGTAGGGTTCGGGCAGCAGCGAAGCGATATACAGCCATTCGCCGGGCGCCAGTTGGATCTGGGTCACCAGCACTGGCGGGTTCACCGGCTCCAGGGTCAGCGCGTAATGGGCCCAGGACCGTGGCAATTCATCGAGCTTGAGGCCCGCGTTGAAAATCCGCAGGTCTTCGGCGCTGACGAATTCCACTGAGATGTGCACATCAGCGCCCAGGGTCTGGCGCAACACTTCATCCACCGCTACCAGCACCGCTTGTTTGCGCGGAGTTTCAGGCAGCACTTGCATGTCGAGGGGGCGATCGTTGAGGGTCACCACAAAGCGAGTGCCGCCCATGCTGCGCAGTTGGTCGAGCACCAATGGGCGATAGGCCACCGGCAGGGAACGGAAGTAACTCACGCTGGCGGTCATCGAATGCGCCAGGCTGCGCGCGCTGGTGACCAGGCCTTCGAGCTGGGTGGCGCGCAATTGCGAGACCCAGATCACGCTGGACAGCGCCTGGGCGAACATCACCACCAGCAACGTGAGCAACAACATGCGCCCCAATAGCGAGCGTGGCACCGGAAAGCGGCGGCGACGTTCGGCTACTGGTTCAGTGGGCATTGCCGGCAACCACGTTGGCTGCCAGTTGATAGCCGCTGCCGCGTACGGTGCGGATCAGCCGTGGAGGCTTTTCGGTATCGCGCAGGCGTTGGCGCAGACGGCTGACCGCCATGTCGACGATACGGTCCAGCGGCATCAGGTCGCGGCCACGGGTGGCGTTGCCGATGGTGTCGCGGTCGAGAATTTCCTGGGGATGATCGAGAAACAATTTGAGCAGGGCAAAGTCGGCGCCGGACAGAATCACTTCTTCGCCATCGACGTGAAACAGGCGGTGGCTGATCATGTCCAGGCGCCACTCGTCGAACACCACCACGTCGCCGCCAGTATTGCGCTCCTGGCCGAACTGACAACGGCGCAACAGCGCTTTGATCCGCGCTTGCAGCTCACGTGGGCTGAACGGCTTACCGATGTAGTCATCGGCGCCCAGCTCCAGGCCGATCACGCGGTCGGCTTCGTCGGAGCTGGCGGTGAGCATGATGATCGGCACCTGCGCCTGGCGCGGGTGCTGGCGAACCCAGCGACACAGGCTGAAACCGTCTTCGTCCGGCAACATCACATCAAGGATCACCAGATCGCACGGCGCGTCGTTCATCGCCTGACGGAACCCCGCGCCATCGGCCACGCCCCGCACCTGGAAGCCGGCGCGACTGAGGTAGGTTTGCAGCAATTCGCGGATTTCCTGGTCGTCGTCGACCAGGAGAATGGATTTACTGATAACGCTCACGAGGGGCCTCCTTGTTGTTATGGGGTGTTGTTGCTGGCCTCATCGGGGGCAAGCCCCCTTCCACACGGCTGAGGGTGGCTATCACTGCCTAAGCAAATGCCTGTTCTAACGCCACCCCCGCCCCGGTCAAGCCGGAATACGGCGCCGTCACCAGCCACACCGGAATACCGTTGAAGTACTCGCTCATGCAGCCTTTGTCACGAAAGCTCTTGGCAAAGCCGCTGTGGATAAAGAAGTCGGCAAATCTCGGAATCACCCCGCCCACGATATACACGCCACCGCGCGCGCCGGTGGTGAGCACGTTGTTACCGGCCACACGACCCAGCCAGATGCTGAACTGATCCAATACTTCCATGGCGATCGGATCGCCGGCCAGGCCCGCCGCCGTGATGGCTTCGGGCGTGTCCAGCACCGGCACATGGCCGTCCACCGCACAAATCGCCCGATACAGACGCGGCAAGCCGCCGCCGCTCAAGGCAGTTTCGGCGCTGACATGACCGATCTCGTTGCAGATGTGCTGCCACAGCTGGGTTTCCCGTGGGCTGCTCAGGGGCAGGTCGACATGGCCGCCCTCCCCCGGCAACGCCGCGAACCGGCCGGCGCCAAGGTCCAGCAAGGTGCCGACCCCCAGCCCGGTGCCTGGGCCGATCACCACCGCTGGGCGCAACGGCTCGGGCGTGCCTTCGCAAACCACGCGGAATTCGTCGGGTTGCAGGCGCGTCATGCCCAGAGCCATGGCCGAGAAATCGTTGACCAGCAGCAGTTCATCCACCTGCAACGTTTTGCAGAATGCGGTCTTGCTCAAGCGCCAGTGATTGTTAGTGAACTTGAACTCATCGCCACTCACCGGCCCCGCCACCGACAGGCACACCGCGCCGATGTCGCCGACGCTCAGGCCCTCTTCCTTGAGGTAGACCTGGATGGCCGCCTCAGGGCTGTCGTGATCCGCCGTGGCGTGCACGCGGATCGAATGCAGGGCTTGATCCCGCCACAACGCGAAACGGGCGTTGGTACCACCGATGTCACCGACCAGCGCTAACTTCACTTAAGCGTCTCCAGGGCAGAGGTAAAGGCGCTGGCGCCCTGCTCTGCGGAGCTTGCGGCCAAGCGCATAAATGCAAACAGCTCGCGACCGGCCCCCACGTTATTGCCCAACAGGCCCGTGGCAGGCGCTCGCGCTGCAAATTCTTCGGCGTCCACCTTAAGCTCCAGGGTGCCTTTGACGCCATCCACGCGAATGATATCGCCATCGCGCACGCGCGCCAGCGGCCCGCCGCTTTGGGCTTCGGGGTTCACATGGATCGCGGCGGGAATCTTACCCGACGCGCCGGACATGCGCCCATCTGTTACCAAGGCCACTTTGAAACCACGGTCCTGCAACACGCCAAGGAACGGCGTCATTTTGTGCAGTTCCGGCATGCCATTGGAGCGCGGGCCCTGGAAGCGCATCACCGCCACGAAATCTTTTTCCAACTCGCCGGCCTTGAACGCGTCGGCCAGGTCCTGCTGGTCCTGGAACACCACCGCCGGCGCTTCCACGATCTGGTGCTCAAGGGCCACGGCGGAGACTTTCATCACACCACGACCGAGGTTGCCTTCCATTACCCGCAGCCCGCCTTCGGGCGAGAACGCACGGGCCACCGGGCGCAGGATGGCTTCGTCGAGGCTTTCGATGGGGCCGTCGCGCCAGATCAGCTCGCCGTCGACCAGGAACGGTTCCTGGGTGTAGCGGCTCAGGCCTTTGCCGGCCACGGTGTTGACGTCTTCATGCAACAGCCCGGCTTCCAGCAGTTCACGGATCAGGAACGACATACCGCCCGCTGCCTGGAAGTGGTTGATATCGGCTTTGCCGTTTGGATAAACGTGGGACAGGGTCGGCACCACCTCGGAGAGGTCGGCCATGTCCTGCCAGGTCAGGATGATGCCCGCCGACATGGCGATGGCCGGCATGTGCAGGGTGTGGTTGGTGGAGCCACCGGTGGCATTCAGGGCCACGATGGAGTTGACGATGGATTTTTCGTCGACGATCTCGCCGATCGGTGTGAAGTTGCCGTTGGCCTTGGTCAGCCGCGTGACCTGGTGCGCGGCTTCGCGGGTCAACGCATCGCGCAGCGGTGTATACGGGTTGACGAACGACGCGCCCGGCAGGTGCAGGCCCATCACTTCCATCAGCAGTTGGTTGGTGTTGGCGGTGCCGTAGAAGGTGCAGGTGCCGGGGCTGTGGTAGGACTGCATCTCCGATTCCAGCAGCTCCTCGCGGCTGGCCTTGCCTTCGGCGTAGCGCTGGCGCACATCGGCTTTCTGTTTGTTGGAGATGCCCGACGGCATCGGCCCGCCCGGCACGAAGATCATCGGCAAATGCCCGTAGCGCAGCGCGCCCATCATCAGGCCAGGCACGATCTTGTCGCAGATGCCCAGCATCAGCGCCGCATCGAACATGTTGTGGGACAGCGCCACCGCCGTGGACATGGCGATGACTTCACGACTGAGCAGGCTCAGCTCCATGCCCGGTTCGCCCTGGGTCACACCATCGCACATCGCCGGAGTGCCGCCAGCGAATTGGCCGACCGAGCCCACTTCACGTAGGGCTTTCTTTATTTGTTCAGGGAAATGTTCGTAGGGCTGATGCGCCGAGAGCATGTCGTTATATGAAGAAACAATTGCCACGTTGGCAGCATTCATCATGCGCAGGCTCTGTTTGTCTTCGGTGCCGCACCCGGCCACGCCATGGGCGAAGTTGGCGCATTGCAGCTTACCGCGCATCGGACCGTCGCTGGCTGCGCCGCGGATGAGCGCAAGGTAAGCCTCGCGGGTGGCGCGGCTGCGGGCGATAAGCCGTTCGGTGACCTCAAGGACGCGGGGGTGCATGTGTAGAACTCCAGGCTAACGGATGTGGCGACCTGAGTGTCTATGCTGATCAAACGCCCACAGCGCATGGGATGGCAGGGTGTCGTTTGGATCATCGGACCAGTTGATTCAGGTCACTCGTTGTAGATTGAACAAAATATTGCCACTAAAAAGGCTTGTTTTCTATTTTTATGCGAATAATCTTGTAATTCTTACAACAAATCGACGACAGGCACTTTCCAATGACTCTTCGTATCGCAATCAATGGTTTTGGCCGTATCGGCCGCAATGTCCTGCGCGCACTGTATACCCAAGGCTACCGCCAGGATTTGCAGATCGTCGCCATCAATGATCTGGGCGACAGTTCGATCAATGCCCACTTGCTCAAATTCGATACCGTACACGGTACTTTCGATGCAGAGGTCGCCCACGATCAGGAAAGCCTGACCGTCAACGGTGACCGGATCGCCGTCAGTGCCATTCGCAACCCGGCCGAGCTGCCGTGGGCCGCGCTGAATATCGACGTGGTGTTCGAATGCACCGGTCTGTTCACCGACCGCGCCAAAGCCGCCGCCCATATCAGCGCCGGCGCGCGCAAGGTGATCATCTCCGCCCCGGCCAAGGGCGCGGACGCCACCGTGGTCTACGGCGTGAACCATGACATTCTGCGCCAATCCCACCAGATCATCTCCAACGCTTCGTGCACCACCAACTGCCTGGCGCCGGTGGCCCAGGTGCTGCACCGTGAGCTGGGCATCGAAAGCGGCCTGATGACCACGATCCACGCCTACACCAACGACCAGAACCTGACCGACGTTTACCACACCGACCCATACCGCGCGCGTTCGGCCACCCAGAACATGATCCCAAGCAAGACCGGCGCTGCCGAAGCGGTCGGCCTGGTGCTGCCGGAACTGGCGGGCAAACTGACCGGCATGGCCGTGCGCGTGCCGGTGATCAACGTGTCCCTGGTGGACCTCACCGTGCAACTGAAGCAAGAAGCCACGGCAGAGCAAGTCAACGCGCTGCTCAAGGACGCCAGCCAGCACTCCAAGATCCTCGGCTACAACACCCTGCCGCTGGTTTCCAGTGACTTCAACCACAACCCGCTGTCGTCGATCTTTGACGCCAATCACACCAAGGTCAGCGGTAAATTGCTGAAAGTGCTCGCCTGGTATGACAACGAGTGGGGCTTCTCCAACCGTATGCTGGATAACTGCCTGGCACTCTGCAACGCCGAGTAATGGGGGTTGTGCGGGAGGGGGCAAGCCTCCTCCCGCATTGGCTTTGTATTGAGCAACAGAGGAATAGCCACTTGCCATTTGCGTTGATGATAAGCATTATCATTAACTGCCTATCGGTCTGGTGTCACTGTGAGCCAATCTCGCTTCAACCACGTCTTCCTCACTCAACGGGCGATTCTGCTGCGCACCCTGCAACGCATGGTGCATAACCACAGCACCGCCGAAGACTTGCTGCAGGAAACCTACCTGCGCGTGACCCGGGCCCTGAACGAGCGGCCGATCGATCACCTCGAACCTTTCGTCTATCAAACAGCGCGCAATCTGGCGTTGGATCATCTACGCGCGCGCAAAATCCAGGCCCGCACCCTACAAGAAGACGTACCGCTGCAGATTCTGCAAAGCGTCGTCGCCCCCACCACCACCCCCGAGGACGCGACCCAGGCCGAGCAACTGCTGGAGCACCTGAGCGTCAGCCTGGGCCAATTGAGCGCGCGTCAGCAGCAGATTTTCATCCTCAGTCGCCTGCACGGTTGCAGCTATCAGGAGATTGCCGACCAGTTGGGTGTGTCCTTGAGCACGGTGCAGAAGGAACTGAAATTGATCATGGCCATCTGCGTAGGTGTGGCCGAACGGCTGGATCAGTCTTAAGCTGCATCCCACAGAAGTGTCGACGCAGGCCGTAGGAAAATTGAATAAAAACGTGGCGAAGACCCGAGGAACCCCGTGACCGACCCGAATAACCCGCGCCCCGAAGCGCTGGCGCATGAGGTGCTGCAAGACCCGGCGATGGACCAGGCCCTCGATTGGCTGATCGCCCTGCAGTGCCCGCAGCCCGGCCAGCAGGCTGAGTTCCAAGCCTGGCTGGCCCGCGATCCGGCCCATGCTCACGCCTTCGATAAAGCCCAAGCCGCCTGGGGCGGCGCGCCGGTACACAGCGCCGCCGTGGCCCTGGCCGCGCCGCGCAAACCGAGCGCCTGGCGCCGTATCCAACCGCACTGGAAACCCCTGGCTACCGCCGCCGTGCTGGTGATCGGGCTGTTCAGCTTCAGCAGTCTGCCGATGCGCCTGCAAGCCGACCACCTCACCGTGGTCGGTGAACGGCAGCGCCTGCAACTGGACGAAGGCGCCAACGTGTTGCTCAACACCAACTCGGCGTTTTCCAGCCGCGTTCAGAACCACCAGCGCATCGCCCGCCTCTATCAGGGCGAAGCGTTTTTCGACGTGGCGGCCACCCATGGCCTGCCCCTGGAAATCGATGCCGGCCCGGTGCGCGCCAGCGTAAGTGACACCGCGTTCGCCGTGCGCTACCTCAATGGCGAGGCACAAGTGCAGGTGCAACGCGGCGATGTGGACCTGAGCAACACCTTCGACGACGCCCGGGTGCGCCTGAGCGCAGGGGAAAGTATCCGCATCGGCCCCAAGGGCTTCGGCCAGCCGGCCAAGCTGGATGCCAACAAAGACCTGGCCTGGGTGCGGGGCCGGCTGATTTTCGAAAACTGCCCTTTGAGCGAGGTGCTTGCCGAACTACGTCGCTACTACCCCGGCTGGATCGTCAACACCAACGAGCAACTCGCCAGTGTGGCCGTCACCGGTAATTACCGCCTCGACCAACCTCTGGATGTTGTGCGCTCACTGGCCCACATCACTTCAGCCACGCTCTCGGAATACCCCGCCTTGGTGATATTGAACTAAATGAGAATTATTTTTACTCGATAGCCGGCGGTGGTACGTCTCGTCTTAGCCAATGCAACTAATTCCTATTTGGAAAGGTTTGCAACTATAAGATTCGTACCCCGGAGCGCTCTCGATGTCCTCTCGTTTCAACCGCCGGTCTTCTTCGCCCGTTCTGTCCTTGCTCACCGCCGCCATCCTGTTGGCCGGCATACCCGCCGTCAGCGCCACGGCCGCCGAACCGGCGCCGCGCAGCCACGGCAATTATCAATTCAGCATCGAACAACAGCCGCTGGTCTCGGCCCTCAATGCCTTTACCGCGGTGACTGGCTGGCAAGTGGGCCTGCCGGCGGAACTCGGCCAGGGCGTGTCCTCTCCGGGCGTGCGCGGCCCATTGCCGCCGGAAAAAGCCTTGGATCGGCTGTTGGTGGGGACCAACCTGAGCTATCGCAAACTGGGCAATAACAACATTGTTCTAGAGAGACGCGCCGCCGGCAGCACCCTCAACCTGCAACAGGTGACCATCAGCGCCACCCGCAACGCCCAGGACGTCGACAGCGTACCGAGCACCGTCAGCGTGCACGAGCGCGAGGAACTCGACCGCCAGAACGTCAACACCATTCGCGACCTGGCCCGCTATGAACCTGGGGTTTCGGTGGGCGGCGCCGGCACCCGTTCGGGCAATGCCGGTTTCAACATCCGCGGCATCGACGGCGACCGCATCCTCACCCAGGTGGACGGCGTGGAAGTGCCGGACAACTTCTTCAACGGCCCCTACGCCAAGACGCGCCGCAACTACGTCGATCCGGAAATCGTCAAGCGCGTGGAAATCCTGCGCGGCCCGGCCTCCGCCCTGTACGGCAGCAGCGCCATCGGCGGTGCCGTGAGTTACTTCACCCTCGACCCGGACGACATCATCAAGCCCGGCCAGGATGTCGGTGCGCGCCTGAAGACCGGCTACAGCTCCGCCGACGAGAGCTGGCTGACCTCCGGCACCTTCGCCGGCCGCGTGGGCGACGTCGACGGTTTGCTGCACCTGAGCCAGCGCAACGGCCATGAAACCGAATCCTACAACGGCAGCAACGCCACCGGCCTGGCCCGCACCGGCGCCAACCCGGAAGACGCACGCACCACCAACGTACTGGCCAAGCTCGGTTGGAACTACGGCGAGGATAACCGCCTGGGCCTGACCTACGAAAAGTACAAGGATGACCGCGACGTCAACTTGAAGAACGCCGTGGGTGGTCCGTTCATCGGTGGCCGAGGGTTCAACCTCTACCGTGATCGTCGAGGCAACGACACCATCACCCGCGAGCGTTTCGGCCTGGAAAACAGCTTCGCGCTTGAGTCGCCGATTGCCGATCGCATCAAGACCAGCCTCAATTACCAGATCGCCAAGACCGACCAGACCACCGCCGAGATCTATCAGTCAGGCCGTCGCGTCCTGCGCACGCGCGACACCCTGTACCAGGAAAAACAGTGGGTTTTCGATGCGCAGTTGGACAAAGCATTCAGCCTGGGTGCCACCGATCACCAAGTGACCTACGGCACCACCCTCAAGCAGCAGAAGGTCACCGGCTCGCGGGAGGGCAGCGCGACGTGCCTGGCCGTCGGCAGCGGTTGCACCGCCATCGGCGCGCCCAGCCCGATGGCCAGTGACAGCGTGAAGAAGTCCAGCGACTTTCCCGACCCGACCATCAACACCTACTCGCTGTTCGCCCAGGACCAGATCGCCTGGGACAAATGGACCTTCCTGCCGGCCGTGCGCTACGACTACACCCGGCTCAAGCCCAAGTTGACCCAAGAGTTCCTCAACACCGTCAACCCGACCGGCGCGGACCCGGTGAGTGACAAGGAAAAAACCTGGCACCGTATAACGCCCAAGTTTGGCCTGACGTACGCCCTGACCGATCAATACACCTGGTTCGGCCAATACGCCGAAGGTTTCCGTACACCGTCAGCCAAGGCCCTGTACGGGCGCTTTGAAAACCTCAACCTGGGCTACACGGTCGAACCGAACCCCGACCTCAAGCCAGAAACCAGCAAAGGCGTTGAAACCGGGATTCGCGGCAAGTTCGACGAGGGCTCTTTTGAAATCGCGTTGTTTTACAACAAATACCGCGACTTTATCGACGAAGACAATGCCGTCGTCGGGGGCACGGTTGAACAGTTCCAGGCGGTCAATATCAAGCGCGCCACCATCAAAGGTGCGGAAGCCAAAGGTCGCCTGAACCTGGATGCCTTCGGCGCCCCGCAAGGCCTCTATACCCAGGGTGCGGTTTCCTATGCCTACGGCCGCAACGACGATAACGGCGAGCCGCTGAACAGCGTCAACCCGCTTAAGGGCGTATTCGGCCTGGGCTATGACCAGGACAACTACGGTGGCCTGTTGAGCTGGACCCTGGTGAAAAAACAGAACCGCGTTGACAGCAGTACTTTCCACGCGCCGGACGGCGATACCAGCGGCCCGTTCAAAACCCCAGGATTCGGCGTGGTCGACCTGACGGCCTTCTACAAAGTGACTGACGACGTGACCATCAACGGCGGCGTCTACAACCTCACCGACAAGAAATACTGGAACTGGGATGACGTGCGCAGCTACGACAGCGTCGGCGAAGCGGCTGTGACCGGTCCGGCCAACCTCGACCGCCTGACCCAGCCCGGCCGCAACTTTGCCGTCAATGTGATCTGGGATATCTGACCGCATCGACCTCACTTCGCCGAAATGTCAGCGGCGAGGTGAGGATTTTTTACTGTGCTGCGTCTTCTTGTTCGTCTAGTTGATAACCACTCTCTTTAAGAACAACCCGGCGCCCCCCCTTTCAAGGACTTTCTCATGACCGCTTCCCCTACCGCAGAACGCCCAAGCCTGCGCTCCCAGCGTCTGAACCAGATCACCCACGCCCCGCACGCCAAGCTCGACGCGCTGGTCAAGGCCCATGCCCCATTCGAGACCCAGGCCAACTTCGCGCGGTTCGTGGTGGCGCAGTACCTGTTCCAATCGGAACTGGTGGCGCTGTACACCGATCCCGAGCTGATCAAGCTGGTGCCGGACCTGGCCGAACGCTGCCGCGCCGAAGCCGCCAGGCTGGACCTGGCCGACCTGGAGACCGACGTGCCAGCCCCGGTCCCGGGCGCACTGAAAAACCCAAGCAAGGCCGAAGCCCTGGGCTGGTTGTTTGTGTCCGAAGGCTCCAAGCTGGGCGCTGCGTTCCTGATCAAGCGTGCCGTGGGCCTGGGACTGAGCGACACCTTTGGCGCACGCCATTTGGGTGAGCCGGCCGGCGGACGCGCCGAAGGCTGGAAAAGCTTCACCCGCACTCTGGATGCACTGCAATTGAGCGCCGAAGAAGAAGCGGCAGCGGAAAAAGGCGCGATTGACGCGTTTGTACGCTTCACCGTTTTGCTGGAACAGGCGTACGCTAGCGCCCCAGAACTGGCCTGATCCCCCCTTTTGAAATGCAATCGACTGTGGGAGGGGGCTTGCCCCCGATGACGGCGGGTCAGTTTCCTATTTGTTGGCTGATGCACTGCAATCGGGGCCAAGCCCCCTCCCACCTTTGTCTTTGTTTTTTCCCGAATCTGCATATCCCATGACCCGCCAGACCCAATCCACCTCGAAAATCGCCCAGCTCCTCTTCGGCCTGCTGGCTTATGTGAGCCTGGGCATCGGCTTGATTGCGATTGTGGTGCCGGGGTTGCCCACCACCGAATTTATCCTGCTGGCCGCCTGGGCCGCGACCAAAAGCTCACCGCGCCTGAGCGCGTGGCTGGAGAACCACCGCCTGTTCGGACCTATCCTGTTCAACTGGCGCAACGGCAAGATCATCGCCCGTCGCGCCAAAATCAGCGCCACCGTGAGCATGTTGCTGTGCGCGATCCTGATGCTGGTGATGCTCGACCATGGCTGGCCGGTGTACCTGGCAATCGTCGGCATGAGCCTGGGCAACCTGTGGATCTGGTCGCGCCCCGAAAGGCTGCCAGCCCCCGCGTAACAAAGGCTGTAGTTGTTTTCCTACCGCTTATCGCCTTCTGCTCATGAATCGATCCGTTGCGCCGATGTTGCAGACATAGCGCTGAATGGACTTGGCCGTGCCTTGCCCACCACTACGTCCATTCGTGAGTGAACCTATGTTCGACACCCTCTCTATCCGCTTGAAAATCGTGCTGCTGTCCGGGCTTTGCCTGTTAGGGGTGATTGCGCTGGTGGTCAGCATCAACATTTACAACACCAACCAGAATGATCAACTGGTCAGTGACTCAAGCTCACGCATGCTCACTGACGGCGTGGAACAGTTGCTGCAGGCCAAGGCGGCCGAACAGGCGGTGCAGTTGCAGGAAACATTCGGCGACAGCCTGCTGGCGCTGACCGCACTGGCCGACCAGATCAAGGACCTGCGCATCATGGCCAACAAACGTGGCCTGGAAGCCGGTGCGCTGCGCGAGGACCTCAATCAGAGCATGAAAACCACGTTCGATCGCAACAGCAAAGTATTGGGTTTCTGGCTGTCGTTCGAACCCAACGCTCTGGACGGCAAGGACAGCGAATTCCTTGATGACAAGGCCCGCGCTTCCAATGAGAAAGGGCGCTTCTCCAGTTATTGGAGCCGTGCCGGCGGCGAAAGCTTGAACACCATCATGGTTGAAGAGGACCTGAACAAGACCACCGTCACCCTCAACGGTACGCCCTACAACATCTGGTACACGTGCCCACGCGACACCCGCAATACCTGCCTGCTGGAACCCTATGAAGATACGGTAGGTGGCAAAAAGGTACTGATGACCACCATCGCATCGCCGTTGATTGTAGAGGGCAAGCTTATCGGCGTCGTCGGCGTGGACATTGCGCTGACCGCCTTGCAGGAAACCACCGACGTCGCACAAAAAGACCTGTTCAACGGGGCTGCGCACCTGGAGATTCTCTCCAGCAGCGGTCTGATTGCGGCCTACAGCGGCGAACCGGCCAGGGTCGGCAAGAATTTGATCGACACCCTGGGTGAAGAAGGCAAGGAGATCGTGCAGTTGCTGGCAAGTGACAGCCGCATGATCCGCGAACAGGGCGACACCATCCGCGCGGTGTACCCGGTCAAACCACTCCCCGATGCCAAGCCTTGGGGCGTAGTGATCAAACTGCCCAAAAGCGTGATGCTGGCCGATAACGTCAAGCTCCAAGCGGTACTCGACGAAGCCCAGGCCAGCGGCACAATCAAGGCGCTACTGGTAGGGGCCGCTGCCGGCCTGCTGGGCCTGCTGCTGATCTGGCTCACCGCCACCGGCGTGACCCGCCCGATCAACAGCGTGGCGGCCATGCTCAAGAACATCGCCAGCGGTGAAGGCGACCTTACGCAGCGTCTGGCCTACGCCAAGAAGGACGAACTAGGCGAGTTGGTGAACTGGTTCAACCGCTTCCTCGACAAGCTGCAGCCGACCATTGCACAGATCAAGCAAAGCATCACCGAAGCCCGGGGCACAGCGGATCAATCGTCGGCCATTGCTCGCCAGACCAGTGAAGGCATGCAAGTGCAGTTCCGCGAAATCGACCAGGTGGCCACCGCCTCCAACGAGATGAGTGCCACGGCCCACGACGTCGCCAACAGCGCCTCCAACGCCGCCAGTGCGGCGCGCGGCGCCGACCAGTCGGCCCGTGAAGGCATGCAGATTATCGAGAAGAGCACCCGCGACATCACCACCTTGGCCGACGAAGTCAGCAAGGCGGTGGGTGAAGTCGAAGCGCTGGCGGTCAACAGCGAGCAGATCGGCTCAGTGCTGGAGGTGATCCGCAGCATCGCCGAGCAGACCAACCTGCTGGCGCTCAACGCGGCGATCGAAGCAGCGCGCGCCGGGGAAAGCGGACGCGGATTCGCGGTGGTGGCCGACGAAGTACGCAACCTGGCCAAACGCACTCAGGATTCGGTGGAGGAAATCCGCCAGGTAATCGAACGCATCCAGAGCGGCACCCGTGGCGTGGTGGCGACCATGCATTCCAGCCAAAGCCAAGCCCAGAGCAATGCCGGACAGATCCATCAGGCCGTGCAGGCTCTTGGCAAGATCAGCGACGCAGTTACGGTGATCAGCGACATGAACCTGCAAATCGCCAGCGCCGCCGAGCAGCAGAGCGCGGTGGCCGAAGAGGTCAACCGCAATGTCTCGGCGATCCGCACCGTGACCGAAACCCTTACCGGCCAGGCCACCGAATCGGCGGCCATCAGCAGCCAGCTCAATGCGTTGGCCAGCCAGCAGATGAAACTCATGGATCAGTTCAAGGTTTAACAAACACCACGGGGCCAATGTGGGAGGGGGCTTGAACTGGTCAAGTATTCTTGGACACCATTTAAGGTTCATGCCGCCAGTCTCTCCCTGATGACCGGCGACCGGTAATCGTTGTAACTGTGGGGCCTGGTGATGTTGTAGCGCGAGACATAACGCTGCACGTCTGCTCGGGCCTCATGTTCTGATGCGTAACCCGTCTCGGGCACCCACTCTGATTTCAAACTTCCAAAGAAACGCTCCATCGGAGCGTTATCCCAGCATTCACCTTTACGGCTCATGCTTTGCCGCAGGCCATGCGCCAGCAGCTCATTCCTGAACTTATGACTGGTGTACTGACAGCCTTGGTCTGAATGAAACAGCACCTCTTTAGGACGACCTCTGAGCTCAACCGCCATCCGCAAAGCCTCGCAGGTCAGCGTGGCATCGGAAATCATCGAAAACGACCAGCCCACGATCCGACGGGCGAACAAATCCAGAATCGCAGCGAAATACAGCCACCGCTTGCCGACCTTGATGTACGTCACGTCGCCACACCACACCTGATTGACCGCCGTGACATCAAACTCACGCTTGAGCACGTGCGGTGCCACCAAAGCTTCTACGCCGGACGATTTGTACTTATGGCGTCGGCGCTGGCGGCTGGCGATCCCCGCTTCGCGCATCAAACTGCGAGCCAAGTACCGGCCGATGCGATGCCCTTTCTCTTGCAGCTCCTTCGCCAAAGTCCTCGCTCCCGCAGAAGCTCGCGATGCCTTGTGATGCTTGACCAGCGCGGCTTTAAGCTGCTCTCGCTGAGGGTTAGCCTTACCTTGGCGCTGACGCCAAGCGTAAAAGCTGCTGCGGTTGACGCCGAACGCCCGGCAACACCGATTAACGCCGTACTGCTCGTCCAACTCATCGATCAGCGTGAATGATCTTTGGCGTCCAAAAGCAGGAGAGCACTGGCCTTTTTTAGGATTTCGATGTCCAGGTCTTTCTCCCTGAGCAGGGCTTTGAGCCTCTGAATTTCTCGCTGGTCGGCGGTAATCGCCTTGGCGCCTACCGGCGTCGAGCCCAAACGCTCTTTGCGTACCTGATCAACCCAACGACGCAAGGCGGTAGGGCCTATATCCAAACTGGCACACACCTCGGTAACCGGCTGGCCTTCGTCCAGCACCATGCTGGCAGCCTTGAGCTTGAACTCACTCGAATAAGATTTACGCATATCCAAACACCTCAGATTTGGGCGCCATCATAGCGCCCGATTGAAGTGTCCAAAATCATTAGGCCAGTTCAGCTTGCCCCCGATTGCAGTGTGTCAGTCAACTCATCTGTAGCTGACACATCGCTATCGGGGGCAAGCCCCCCCTCCCACATTGTCAAAGACCGGGCCAAGCCTGCACAAACGCCGCCACATCTTCCTTCGGTGCCGTACGCGGCGGGTTCTGCGGTGTGCCCAAATAGAGGAAGCCAATCACTTCCTCATTCGCCGCCAGCCCCAAGCCCTTGGCGACGTGGGCCGAGTAGGACAATTCACCAGTGCGCCACACCGCACCGATTCCCTGGGCATAAGCCGCCAGCAGAATGCCGTGGGCGGCGCAGGCGGCTGCCAGCAGTTGTTCGGATTTTGGCACCTTGAAATGCTCCTGCAGACGCGCGATCACCACCACCACCAGCGGCGCCCGCAACGGACCATTCTGGGCCTTGTCGATGGCGGCCTGCGGGGCTTGGGGGTCTTGCAGGCGCGCGGCTTCGGCCAGCAGCGTGCCCATTTGCTCACGCGCCGCGCCTTCAACGGTGAGGAAGCGCCACGGACGCAGTTGACCGTGGTCCGGCGCGCGCATGGCGGCGGCGAAGAGCACCTCGCGCTGCGCCGGGGTCGGTGCCGGCTCCAGCAAACGCGGCACGGAAACACGGTTGAGCAAAGCGTCGAGAGCCTGCATTGGCCACCTCCAGAAAAAAATGTGCGGTCATTCTAGCGGGAATGAACCGTGAGTCCATCAAACGATAATTGCTCTTATTCAATCCGCCCCGCCCTGTTAGACTTTGCGCCCACCTTTTTCGCATTCGTTCAGGAAACTCGATGTTCCGTTCGCTTTTTCGTCTGTCTGTCGCATGTATGGCCCTGGGCCTGACTGCGTGCGACAACGCCCCGCGCTTTACCCAGGCCGAGCCCGGTGAAGCGCGCGCCGGCGGTGCGACGACTGTAAACAAAGGCGACCAGAACGCGTTTTCCCTGCCCTCGGCCAACCTGTCACCCACGCGCCGCCTGGACTTCAGCGTCGGCAACAGTTTTTTCCGCAGCCCCTGGGTGATTGCACCGTCCACCACCACCGCCCGTGATGGCCTGGGCCCGCTGTTCAACACCAATGCCTGCCAGAACTGCCATATCAAGGACGGTCGCGGGCACCCGCCGCTGGCCGATGCGCCCAACGCAGTGTCCATGCTGGTGCGCCTGTCGATACCGGATGCACCGCCCTACGCCAAGCTGATCGAACAACTCGGCGTGGTGCCGGAGCCGGTGTACGGCGGGCAATTGCAGGACATGGCCGTACCGGGCGTGGTGCCGGAAGGCAAGGTGCGGGTCGACTACACCCCGGTCAAGGTGACATTCAAAGACGGCACCGTGGTCGAGCTGCGCAAGCCGAACCTGCAAATCACCCAACTGGGCTACGGCCCGATGCACCCCGACACGCGTTTCTCCGCCCGCATTGCGCCACCGATGATCGGCCTGGGCCTGCTCGAAGCCATCAGCGACGCGGATATCCTGCGCAACACCGACCCGAAAACCGCCGACAAAGACGCCATTGTCGGTCGGCCGAATTGGGTCTGGGACGACGCCCAGCAGAAAACCGTGCTGGGCCGGTTTGGCTGGAAAGCCGGGCAACCCACGCTCAATCAACAAAATGTTCACGCGTTCTCTGGTGATATGGGCCTCACCACCACCCTGAGACCTTTCGATGACTGCACCGACGCCCAAGTCGCCTGCAAACAGGCGCCCAACGGGAATGGCCCCGACGGCGAGCCGGAAGTCAGCGATAACATTCTGCGCCTGGTGCTGTTCTACACTCGCAACCTGGCCGTGCCGGTGCGCCGCGATGTCGACGCACCGCAGGTGCTGGCCGGGAAAAACCTGTTCTATCAGGCCGGTTGCCAGGGTTGTCACAAGCCGACGTTCACCACCGCCGCCGACGCCGCCGAGCCTGAATTGGCCAATCAAACCATCCGTCCATACAGCGATTTGTTGTTGCACGACATGGGCGAAGGCCTTGCCGACAACCGCAGCGAATTCAAGGCCGGTGGCCGTGACTGGCGCACGCCGCCGTTGTGGGGCATCGGTTTGACGCAAACCGTGAGTGGTCATACCCAGTTTCTGCATGACGGCCGCGCCCGCAACCTGCTCGAAGCCGTGCTCTGGCATGGCGGCGAGGCCCAGGCGGCGCAGCAGCATGTGCTGTCTTTCAATGCCGAGCAGCGCGCTGCGTTGCTGGCGTTTCTGAACTCTTTATAAGCTTCGCCCCAATTACAGAAGGGAGCTCGACATGTTCCGTCCCAAGTTGTTGTTCACCAGCCTGGCCGCCCTCGCCCTTGGCGCCTGTTCGCCCCAGGACCCGCAAGCCGTGACCTCGGCGGCCATCGCCAAGCAAGTGATCCTGCCTACCTACAGCCGCTGGGTCGACGCCGATCGCCAATTGGCGGTCAGCGCGCTGGCCTACTGCCAAGGCAAGGAAAGCCTGGACACCGCCCGCGCCGATTTCCTGCACGCACAAAAAGCCTGGGCCGAGCTGCAACCGCTGCTGATCGGCCCGTTGGCCGAAGGCAACCGCGCGTGGCAAGTGCAGTTCTGGCCGGACAAAAAGAACTTGGTGGGTCGCCAGGTCGAGCAACTGGTGGAAGCCCAGCCGCAGATCGACGGCGCCGCCCTGGCCAAGGCCAGCGTGGTTGTGCAAGGCCTGTCGGCCTACGAATACATCCTCTACGACGCCAAGACCGACCTCGCCGACAGCGCCCAGAAAGCCCGCTATTGCCCGCTGCTAATGGCCATCGGTGAGCGCCAGAAAGCCCTGGCTGAAGAGATCCTGGCCAGTTGGAACAGCACCGACGGTATGCTCGCGCAGATGAGCAAATTTCCGAACCAGCGTTATGCCGATTCCCACGAAGCGATCGCCGATCTGCTGCGTGTGCAAGTGACCGCGCTGGACACCCTGAAGAAAAAACTCGGCACGCCCATGGGCCGCCAGACCAAAGGCATCCCGCAACCGTTCCAGGCCGATGCCTGGCGTAGCCAGTCGTCGCTGCAAAGCCTGGAGGCCAGCCTCGCCGCCGCCCAGACCGTGTGGGTCGGCGTCGACAATAAAGGCTTGCGTGGCTTGCTGCCGTCGGATCAGAAAGCCTTGGCCGACAAGATCGACGCCGCCTATGCAGCGTCCCTGAAACTGTTCGCCAGCAACCAGCGCAGCCTCAACGAACTGTTGAACGACGACGCCGGGCGTCAGCAACTCAACGACCTCTACGACAGCCTCAACGTGGTGCATCGCCTGCATGAAGGTGAGCTGGCCAAGGCGCTGGGGATCCAACTGGGCTTTAACGCCAACGACGGTGACTGATGATGCTCAGGCGACAGGCTTTGGCGATTGGCAGCGTGCTGCTCAGCGCGCTCACTCTGGGCGGCTGGACGCTGTTCAAGCACAAGGACAACGGACCGTTGCTGCTGTCGGCGCGGGATGATGGGGACGGCAAGCACTACGCCGTGGGCTATCGCCTGGACGGCACGCGGGTGTTCGCCACCCAGGTCGGCCAGCGCTGCCACGACATCATCAACCACCCGACGCTGCCGATTGCGCTGTTTGTGGCCCGTCGTCCGGGCACCGAGAGCTACCTGATCGACCTGCGCGATGGCGCGCTGCTGCAAACCATCTCCTCAAACGCCAATCGCCACTTCTATGGCCACGCGGTCATCCACAAGAGTGGCGAGTGGCTATACGCCACCGAAAACGATACCTCCGACCCCGGCCGCGGCCTGCTCGGTGTGTACAAGTTCGAGGGTGAGCGCCTGGTGCATAGCGGCGAGCTGTCCACCCATGGCATCGGCCCGCACCAAGTGTCGTGGATGCCCGACGGCGAAACCCTGGTGGTGGCCAATGGCGGCATCCGCACCGAAGCGGAAAGCCGCGTGGAGATGAACCTCAACGCCATGGAGCCGAGCCTGGTGCTGATGCGTCGCGACGGCGCGCTGATCAGCAAGGAAACCCTGAGCCAGCAGATGAACAGCGTACGTCACATGGGTATTGCCAGCGATGGCACGATCCTTACCGGCCAACAGTTTATGGGCCCTTCCCAGGAGCGCTCCGAACTGTTGGCCATCAAGCGTCCCGGCCAACCGTTCGTGGCATTTCCGGTGGCCGATGCGCAGTTGCAAGCCATGGGGCATTACACCGCCAGCGTAGCCGTGCACAGCGAACTGCGCTTGGTCGCCTTGACGGCCCCGCGCGGCAATCGCTTCTTTATCTGGGACATGGACAGCGGTGAGCTGCGCCTGGACGGCCCACTGCCCGACTGCGCGGGCGTGGGAGCGGTGGCGGATGGGTTTGTGGTCACCTCGGGCCAGGGCCGTTGCCGCTTCTACGATTGCCGACAGAAACAGTTGGTCGCTAAACCGTTGGAATTGCCGGCCGGGCTTTGGGATAACCATCTGCATCTGGCATAAACGCCCGCTGACAGACTGAAAAATCCGCAAAAAAAAGGGCCTCGCATCGCAAGGCCCTGTTCGGGAGGTTTAAAGATTTCAACTTTGCGGCCTCATCCCTTGAGACATTCCGAACATGAACAGCAAAAGTTCATGATCGGGCTTGGCCGCGGTGCTCGCCTTGGCGACACGCGGCAACAGGCATTGCGCGCCGCCCTGCGACGCGCTGAGTACCTGGGTACGAGGCTGCTCCCAGGCGGCCAGCGCTAAGGCTGCTACGCCTAACGCTCCCACCAAAAAAAAACCTCGTGCTATTTCTAGCTTCATCTGGTTAAACCCTTGATAGCGCTGCCAAACGCCGTCTCGTAAAAGTAGCTGAGTTTTTCCCAGTCAGCGCTGCTCCACGACGAATGGCGCCGCAGTTGCAGCATGTCGTGGGAAGCCGCCCGATAAGCGGTCAGGCGCTGCCGACATTTTTCAAAATCCAGCAACGCCACTTCGACGGTGGCCGAGTCACCCTCGCCCGTCACGCGCGCAAAAATATGCTTGATGTACAGACAGCCGTGCTGCCAGCGCCCCTTGTGCATACGTGCCAGGGTGGTCGCCACTTCCTTGAGCAGACGCTCATGCACCTGTTCACCGTACTGCTCACGGCCGCCGGCGGCGTACCATTTTTCGATCTCGTCGAAACCATCCAAAGAAGCCGTCACCAATATGGCTTTCCACTGGTGTTCAGGATCACGACGCGCTTCGCAGAACACCATTTCCGGCACTCGCACATCCAGCAGGCGAAGCCCCTTGAGCGCATCACGCTCGCGCAGCACCGTAGGACGCCCGAACGGGTGCAGCCAACTGCGGTAAATATGCCCGGTCTGCCGCTTGCAATAGAGCAAACGCCCGCTGGCGCTCATGACCCGCTGTACACCGCTTTCGCCGCCGCGCCGACGATTGGGCTCTTCCACCCATTCGCCCTGCTGACGCCAGAAATAGTCGAATCGTTCTTCTGGAGCTACGTGACTGCCTGCTACGCACTCAACTGCCATCCTGTTACCTCTTGCGTAATACATATACTCGCCACATGGCGTAGAGCGGTATGAAGTCCAGAGCGTCCTGAACACGAAAACCCGCCTGCTCGAATTCTGCTTCTACAGTAGCAGCCGGTAACACAAACCTGTTTTGGTAACCGTCCTGCTCACCTTTCCTACGACGTCGATCTTCGGTGCGCTTGCGCTTCCACGCTTTGAAATTGCCATCGACCCACAGAGAAATAATCACACTGTCACGGGTAACTCGCTGAAACTCGCGCAATATCGCCAGACGATGGGCCGGATCACCAATATGGTGCAGCAGGCGCATACAGAAAATGCTGTCGACCGCGTTATCTGGCAAATCAATATCAAAGGCAGAGGTGTGCAAAGGACGTACCCGTTTCACCACCTCTGCCGGCTGCGCCTGGGTGGCCACCTTCAGCATCGACGCGGAATTATCGGCACCGATAATCACGCGGTTGGGCTTTTCCGCCAGCAGCGGCCAGAAACGACCGGCACCACACGGCAGGTCCAACACCAGCCCAGGCTCACCGGCCATGGCCAGCGCGCCACGGGCCAATTGCTCGTCGCGTTTGTGGGACAACCGGCGAGCCAGATTGTCCTGATGCTTGAGCAAATATTTCTCTGCGTGCTGATCGTCGTACTTTTCGGAAAATTCGAGCTTGATCGGGGTAGGCATCAACAGGTCTCCAATGACTGATGCCTACAAACTATTCAGCGCCGCGTGATCAATAGGTCAACTCGTTGTGAAAAACTTGTCCTGTCCAATCTCATACATTTCAAGACTTTACAAAGACAAATAGTATCAACGGGCCATATTCGCCGAATTACGGCGACCATTGGCAGGATAGCGGCAGGGGATGGAGTCAGGGTTTGACCTGACTCAACTCGACATGAAAGCGGCAACCATTGGGCTCCATGGTGCTGAGGCTGACGCTCCAGCCCTGGTTCTCGCAGATGCGCTGTACCAGCGACAGGCCCAGCCCCAGGCCCTCGCCACGTTTCTCACTACCGCGTACGAACGGCTCGAACATGGCTTCGCGTTTTTCTTCGGGAATGCCGACGCCGCTGTCTTCCACGACAAAACCGGTCGGTTCCAGCGTCAGGCGGATAAAGCCCTGCTCGGTGTAGTGCAACGCATTGCGCAGCAGGTTGCCCATTACCGCGTGCAGGAAGGTGGTGTTATAGCGCGCGTCCAGAGGGTTGCCCGGTTGATAGATCAGTTGCAGGCCCTTCTGCTCGATAGGCTCACGCCAGATTCCCAACAGGTCCTCCGCCACTTGAGTGAGGCTGACCTGAGGCGACATCACCGCATCGTTGTGCTGGGCCCGCGCCAGCATCAGGAAGGTTTGCACCAGCTCGCGCATTTCTTCGCAAGCCCTGGCAATGCGTAGCACCTGGTTACGCCCGCGCTGGTCGATGGCCGGGTTTTCCAGCAGCAGTTCGCAAGAACTGGCCAGCACCATCAACGGCGTGCGCAATTCGTGAC
Source organism: Pseudomonas sp. S5F11 (assembly GCF_019641515.1). Taxonomy (NCBI): domain Bacteria; kingdom Pseudomonadati; phylum Pseudomonadota; class Gammaproteobacteria; order Pseudomonadales; family Pseudomonadaceae; genus Pseudomonas; species Pseudomonas sp. S5F11. The sequence continues at coordinate 4,845,061 of NZ_JAIFJZ010000001.1, read as the reverse complement.
TCACATCGCTGGTAAACAATTGCTCGCGGGACAATGCCTGGCGCAGACGGCCCAATGTGGCGTCGAATGCCACCGCCAATTCGCCCACTTCATCGGCCGCGTAGTCCGGCGCCAAAGGCGGCGCCAGGCCCAGCAACTGGTCACGATGGCGCACCTGGCGGGCCAGACGCACCACTGGGGCCATCACTTTGCGCGCCAGCACCCAACCGAGGAACACGGCCAGGGCCAGACTGAGCACGAAGCCCACCAGCACCACGGCGAACAGCACGCGCTCACGCTCTTCGAAGTCACTCTGATCCTGCAGCAGCACGTAGCGCCGCCCGTCTATGACTTCGACCATGGCGTGGTATGACAGCGACTCACGGAATACCTCGTGAAAGCCAGGCTCCAGGTGACGCAGATCTTTGGGTAATTCGAAATCGCCACGGCCGCCGCTGAAATAGAACAGCTGATCCGGCTCAGGTCGATGGCTCCAGTCTTCGACGCTGTCCATCAGCAGCAAGCGTTGCAAATCGCCGCCGAGGCCCGCCGAAATCAGCTTCTCTTCCACCAGATGCACCGTTGCCACGATGCCCATGGCGAAAGCCCCCGCCACCAGCGCACTCATCAAGGCAAAGGCAATGATGATCCGCTGGGCAAGGCTCTGCTTAAACTCCATCTCGACCCTCGGCCAGGCGATACCCCACACCGTGCACCGTGTGCAGCAGCGGTTTGGCAAAAGGTTTGTCGATCACTTGGCGCAACTGGTGGACATGGCTGCGCAGGCTGTCGCTGTCCGGGCAGTCATCGCCCCACAATGCCTCTTCGAGAATTTCTCGGCGCAGCACATGGGGGCTTTTTTGCATCAGCACCGCCAGCAGCTTCAGGCCGACCGGGTTGAGTTTGAGCAGGCGCCCTTCACGGGTCACTTCCAAGGTGTCGAGGTCGTAGCTCAGATCGCCCACTTGCAACGCCCGGCGCCCGCCGCCCTGGGCACGACGCAGCACCGCTTCGATGCGCGCGGCGAGTTCCGACAGGGCGAAGGGTTTGAGCAGGTAATCATCGGCGCCGGACTTGAAGCCTTGCAGCCGATCGTCCAACTGGTCGCGCGCGGTGAGCATGATCACCGGCGTATCGCGCCGCGCATCTTCGCGCAGGCGTTTGCACAAGGTGTAGCCATCTATGCCAGGCAGCATGATGTCGAGCACGATCAGATCGTAGTGTTCGGTTGCGGCCAGATGCAGGCCCGACAGACCGTCCTGCGCACAGTCGACGGTGTAGCCCTTCAGCCCCAAGTAATCGGCCAGGTTGGCCAGAATATCGCGGTTGTCTTCAACCAATAGAATTCGCATGGGCAGTATCTCCGTACGCGGTAACGGCCGTGTTGGCTCGCGCAGCTTAAGGCCAAGTGGGGCTCAGGGATAGACCTGAAAGGCCCGTGGATCAAGGTTTTCAATCAAATAGCCAGGGCAACGAGTTTTTCACTATAGCTTCACAAACTGACTACAGTGTCAGGACGAATATCGCCCCCCATTTATATAAGGAACATAGACATGGGTTTCGTCAAAACAGCGCCAATGCGCTATCTGCTGTTGATAACCGGTGCCTGGTTATTGATATTCCTGCTGACGCGCGCCGTGCTGCTGCTCACCCACCTAGACGAAGTCGGCGGCAATCTGCTGCCGGTGTTCGGGGTGGGCCTGGTTTACGACCTGGGTTTCCTGGCCTACGCAGCGTTACCGCTGGGCCTGTATGTGCTGCTTTGCCCGCCCGGTCTGTGGCGCCGTCGCGGCCACCGCTGGTTTTTGCAGGCGGTACTCACTGTCAGCGTTTTCGCGATGCTGTTTACCTCGGTGGCCGAATGGCTGTTCTGGGACGAGTTCGGTGTGCGCTTCAACTTTATCGCCGTCGACTATCTGGTGTACTCCGATGAAGTGTTGAACAACCTGCTGGAGTCTTACCCGATCGGCAAACTGCTCAGTTTGCTGGCGATGCTGGCCGTTGTGTTGAGCCTGGTGTTGCGCAAACCGTTCAACGCCGCCATCGACGCCCCGTTGCCGCCGTTGCGTGGCCGTTTGCTCAATGCACTGGTGCTGGTGCTGGCCGTCGGCCTCAGCCTGCAGTTGATTAGTCAGGACAGCCCCCGCACCCAAGGCGGTAACGCCTACAAAAACGAACTGGCCAGCAACGGCCCTTATCAGTTTTTCGCAGCCTTCCGTAACAACGAGTTGGATTACGCACAATTCTATAAAAGCCTGCCGACCGAAGTTGTCGCCAAGCAACTGCGCGCCGAACTCAGCGAGCCCAACGCGCGCTTCATCGGCCAGGACCCACTGGATATCCGTCGCGCCATCAGCCACCCGGGCCCGCTGCGCACGCCCAATATCGTGCTGGTGACCATCGAAAGCTTCAGCGCCAAATACATGGGCAGCAACGGCGACGGGCGTAACCTCACACCCAATCTGGACGCGCTGCGCCAACAAAGCCTGTACTTCAATAACTTTTACGCCACCGGTACCCGAACCGACCGCGGCCTGGAAGCGATCACCCTGGCGATTCCCCCTACACCCGGGCGCTCAATCGTCAAACGCATCGGTCGTGAAAGCGGTTTTGCCAGCCTCGGGCAACAGCTTTCCGCGGTCGGCTATGACAGCGTGTTCGTGTACGGTGGGCGCGGTTACTTCGATAACATGAACGCGTTTTTCAGCGGCAACGGCTATCGCCTGGTCGATCAGAGCAGCGTGCCCGAGACCGAAATCTCGTTTAAAAACGCCTGGGGCATGGCCGACGAGGATCTATACAAACAAACTCTGAAACTGGCCGATGCCGATTACGCTAAGCAGCAGCCATTCCTGCTACAACTGATGACCACCTCCAACCATCGCCCTTATACCTACCCGGATGGGCGTATCGATATCAAATCCGGCAATGGCCGCGACGGTGCGGTGAAATACACCGACCATGCCATCGGCGAATTCCTCGATGCGGCACGCCAGAAGCCTTGGTTCGATAACACGATCTTTGTGTTCGTCGCCGACCACACGGCCGGCAGCGCGGGCAAAGAGGACCTGCCCATCACCAACTACCAGATTCCATTGTTCATTTATGCCCCCAAGCTGATCGCCCCTCGGGAATCCGCGCAACTGGCGAGTCAGATCGACCTGGCGCCGACCCTGCTGGGCCTGATCAACCTGAGCTACGAATCGACGTTCTTCGGCCGCGACCTGCTTCAGGACAATCCGCTACCGCCGCGCGTGGTAGTCGGCAACTACCAGCACCTGGGGCTGTTCGACGGCAAGGACTTGGCCATTCTCAGTCCGCGCCTGGGCTTGCGTCGCCACGATCAGGCGTTGGCGGAGAGTCAGGAATCGCGAGTGGGCGGCGATGATCCGTTGATTCAGCGGGCGATCACCTACTACCAGGCCGCCAGCTATGATTTCAAACAGCAGTTATTGAGTTGGAAAGCGCCCAAGGAGGCAAGCCCACGGCTGACCGAGCGCTAGGTACGTTCTTTATCGAACGCGCAATAAAAAGCCCCGCCTGCATCACTGCAGGCGGGGCTTTTCAGTACGGGGGTAAGGCTGGCTTACATCATGCCGCCCATGCCACCCATGCCGCCCATGTCTGGCATACCGCCGCCAGCCGCGCCTTCAGCCTTCGGCTTGTCAGCAATGGCCGCTTCGGTGGTCAGGATCAGACCGCCGATGGAGGATGCTGCCTGCAGAGCGGAACGGGTAACCTTGGTTGGATCCAGGATGCCCATTTCGATCATGTCGCCGTAGACGCCAGTGGCGGCGTTGTAACCGTAGTTACCTTTGCCGTTCTTGACTTCGTTGACCACAACGCTTGGCTCGTCGCCGGAGTTGGCAGCGATCTGGCGCAGTGGTGCTTCTACAGCGCGACGCAGTACAGCAATACCGACGTTCTGGTCGGCGTTGTCGCCAGTCAGGCCAGTCAGGGCTTCCAGAGCACGGATCAGCGCAACGCCACCGCCAGGTACCACGCCTTCTTCAACGGCTGCACGGGTTGCGTGCAGGGCGTCTTCAACGCGGGCTTTCTTCTCTTTCATTTCAACTTCGGAACCGGCGCCAACCTTGATCACTGCAACGCCGCCGGACAGCTTGGCCAGACGCTCTTGCAGTTTTTCACGGTCGTAGTCCGAGGAAGTCTCGGCAACCTGGGCGCGGATCTGAGCGATGCGCGACTCGATGTCACCTTCAACGCCAGCACCGTCGACGATGATGGTGTTTTCCTTGGACAGGGTCACGCGCTTGGCGCTACCCAGGTTTTCCAGGGTGGCGCTTTCCAGGCTCAGACCGATCTCTTCGGAGATAACGGTACCGCCAGTCAGAACGGCGATGTCCTGCAGCATGGCCTTGCGACGGTCACCAAAGCCTGGCGCCTTGACGGCAGCGACTTTGACGATGCCACGCATGTTGTTCACAACCAGAGTCGCCAGGGCTTCGCCTTCGACGTCTTCGGCCACGATCAGCAGTGGGCGACCGGCTTTGGCAACCGCTTCCAGCACCGGCAGCATTTCGCGGATGTTGGAGATTTTCTTGTCGACCAGCAGGATCAGCGGGCTGTCCAGCTCGGCAACCATGGTGTCTGGCTTGTTGACGAAGTACGGGGACAGGTAGCCACGGTCAAACTGCATGCCTTCAACAACCGACAGTTCGTTTTCCAGGCCCGAGCCTTCTTCAACGGTGATCACGCCTTCTTTACCGACTTTTTCCATGGCTTCGGCAATGATGTCGCCGATGGAGTTGTCGGAGTTGGCCGAGATGGTACCCACCTGAGCGATGGCCTTGGTGTCGGCACATGGCTTGGACAGGTTCTTCAGCTCTTTAACGATGGCGATGGTCGCCTTGTCGATACCGCGCTTGAGGTCCATCGGGTTCATGCCGGCAGCGACGGCCTTGAGGCCTTCGTTGACGATCGACTGAGCCAGAACGGTGGCGGTGGTGGTGCCGTCGCCTGCGTCATCGTTGGCACGGGAGGCAACGTCTTTGACCAGCTGCGCGCCCATGTTTTCGAAACGGTCTTCCAGTTCGATTTCTTTGGCTACGGAAACGCCGTCCTTGGTGATGGTCGGAGCGCCGAAGCTCTTCTCGATGATCACGTTACGGCCTTTCGGGCCCAGGGTCGCTTTTACTGCATCAGCCAGGATGTTGACACCGGTGAGCATTTTCTTGCGGGCGGAATCGCCGAATTTAACTTCTTTAGCAGCCATGATCGATATTCCTTAAATACTTTGAAGTAACGGGAAAATGAGCGGGAAATCAGCCTTCCAGTACAGCGAGAATTTCGTTCTCAGCCATTACCAGCAGGTCTTCGCCGTCGACTTTCACAGTGTTGCTACCGGAGTAAGGGCCGAAAACAACCTTGTCACCCACTTTCACGGCCAGCGCGCGTACTTCACCGTTTTCCAGGGTTTTGCCTGGGCCAGCAGCGACGATCACACCGTGGTTGGCTTTTTCAGCAGCCGAACCTGGCAGCACGATGCCGCCGGCGGTTTTCTTTTCTTCTTCGCTGCGACGGATGACGACGCGGTCGTGCAGAGGACGAAGCTTGCTCATTGTCGATCTCTCCTAATTGTGTTTTTCATCGGCCGGTATCAATTCCGGCGGGTTAAATTCCGGCGGTGCCGGTCGCGGTTCGCTGAGCGAAACGCGGAAGTCTGTCTAGTGTCACCACCAGAAACCTTGCGGTGACCGTTACATAAGGGCGCCTGGGCTTATTACAAGGGGCGGCAAATGAAATTTTTTATGTCCGGGAGCGGGTAAACGCAGCACGCCACCCGAAGGTGCCGTGCCATTGGAGCGGTTATTTGCTGTCGCGGTGTTCGAACTCGCCTTCGATCACATCGCCTTCACGGCCCAGGGGCTGGCGCGGAGCCGGGCCGCCACGGGGTTGCAGGTCTTCGGCAAACGCGCGCTGACGAATAGCTGCCTCCTCGGCACGCTGGCGCATCTTGCCGGCCAGCAGCCTGCGGGTGACCGGCAGCAGCATCACCAGGCCCACCACGTCGCTGATGAAACCCGGCAGGATCAACAGGCCACCGGCCAGGGCCATCATCAGACCTTCGAGCATGGTCTGAGCGGGCAATTCGCCGCGATTCAGGCTTTCACGGGCACGCAGTGCCGTGGCCAGGCCCGCGACGCGCAGCACCAGAACGCCGAGCATCGAGCCCAGAATAATCAACAGCAATGCTGGGAAGAACCCGATCGCACCGCTGACTTGAACGAAGACGAACAGCTCCAACACCGGGAACAGCAGAAAGAGCAATAAAAAAGGGCGCATCAAATGTTTCCTCAACGCAAGAATGCCTTGCCAGTCCACCTTAGATGACGTCGCCGTTTCGTGAATTCAAGCGTCAGCCGCCGCTTTTTTCGGCCAGGCTGCGGCGTGAGCCAGTGAAACCAAGGCTTCGCGCACTTGTGTCGGCGTGTTGCAAGGCGCGGCAAATGGCAACCAATGTAGCGACTGGCCAATCCGCAGGTGCATGCCTTCACTGTCGATGCCGGCCAATTGCGCAGGCTCGTTGACGGGTAAACCGGCCAGGTCGACGTAATGGGCAATCGCCTTGGCATGGTCGCTGTTCATGTGTTCGACCATGCTGCGCTCTGCCGCGCCGGCGAAGGGGTTGGCCAGGGTCATTTGATCGAGCCAGTGGATCGCGCCGAATCCGCCTATGTAGCGGTGGCGAACCGGCTTGAGCACCCAGAAATCGAAATCGTGGGCCTTGTGGTAATTGGCCGATTCGGGGAAGTAGCGGTAATAGCGCTCGGCTGCGGCCTCGATGGCGGCATCGTCATGCAATTGCTCGGCTTCGGCCAGGTAGGTGAGACGCCCTACCGCCTGCACATCGTCCGCCCCACGCTCACCGACCAGCAGCGAGCATTTGGGCTCTTTTTGCAGGTTATGGGTGTGCTGGGCGATGCGGCTGATCAGGATCAGCGGGCGGCCCTGCTCGTCCAGGCAGTACGGCACCACCGATCCAAATGGAAAGCCAGGCATGGCTTTGGACAATGTGGAGAGAGCCCCACGGTATTCCTTGAGCAACAGCTCTCGGGCGTTCTTGGCAACCTGTGCGCTCAACGTATGACTCCTCGGGTATTCAGCCGCCCATAACGTATGGGAATGGATCTCAACACAAGGTAATCAATATAAGCAGCGGTTGCCAGGGACGCGACTACCAAGCCACCCCGAAACCGGCGGTATAACGGGTCTTGCTCAGGCTGCTCTCCGAATCGCCGCTGATCACGTCACGCTCGGCCTTGAGGTTGAGCGATGCCCACTCGGTGACTTTGTAGCGCAGACCCATTTCCGCATCCAGGGAGTACTCGGCTGGCGCATCGATAGGCTTGCCGAGTTCGCCATTGGTGAAGAACTCAATGGTCTTGCCCACCAGATAGCGGTTGTAGTTCCACTTCATGGCCAGGGAATAGAAGTTGTCCTTGCCGCCGTCGGCATATTCATAGTCGGTGCGGTTGACCAGCGAGCCGAGGGAGAAAGCGCCCAGCTCGTCATCCCAGAACTGGTAGCCAGGGCCAGTACCCACGGTGCGCTGACGCGCCAGGTCTTCGACTTTGTCGCGCTTGTAGGTCAGGCGCCCCTGCCAGAACCAGTGCTCGGTAATAAAGCGGTCCAGATCGTACTCCAGGGCCCAGTTGTCGGTGGTGGTCACGTCATCCTGGAATTCGCGGTTGTACTCGCCCTGCCCGGTATGGCGCCATTGGCCATGGCGGGCTGTGGTCTTGAAGTCGACGTCGTAGTCGTTGGTGTCTTTTTCGGCGCGCTTGTAGTCCAGCGCCAGATCGACATTGCCCTTCCACACCAGGTCCTCGATCACCGGTTTAGGCTTGATGATCTGTTGGATGCTTGCCAGTTCAACGGTCTTGGGCGCTTCGCCATTGGCCAGCACCACTTTGCCGTCTTCTGCCGCTTGGAGGGACTTGGCTTTCTCGCCACTGTAGGCATCCTGCTTAACCAGCAGCTCCTGGTCGCTTTCCAGGGTTTTGACTTGCTTCCAGTCCACTGGAATCGCACCGGCATACGCGGTCTGGATCAGCAATTTGCCGCCGTCGAAGACCTTGATTTTGCCGGTCAGGCGGTCACCGTTCTTCAACCAGACGGTGTCCGCAAGCAAGGGTGTGGAAGCGCTTAAAACAGCAAGGCACAGCAAGGTTCTGGACAACATAAGCGGATTCGAGGCTCGGGCTTGGCGAAAAAGAGGGCATTATCGTGTTAGATAACGTCTTAGCAAGGACTGACTCAGGGATCGCAGATGAGTTCAATTCTCACCGCCATGTTTACAGCCGTTTCTTGCAAAAATGCCGACATATTCAACGGATAGTCCCACAGTGAAATTGCCTGTCGATACACCACAAACCGCTGCCGATATGCGCCGCACCGCGCTGTACCTGACCTTGGCGCAAGTGCCCGAGGGCTGCGTGGTGAGCTACGGCGAGCTGGCGCACTTGGCCGGTCTCGGGCGGGCGGCGCGCTGGGTGGGGCGGACCTTGAGCCAGCTCCCAGAGGACACGCGGCTGCCCTGGCATCGCGTGCTGGGTGCCGGCGGTCGGATAAGTCTGCCGGCGGGCAGTGCATCGGGTGACGAACAACGTGCGCGTTTGCGCAGCGAAGGTGTCAGCATCCTGAACAATCGCGTTGATATTCAGCGCCATGGCTGGCGCCCGGTAGAGCACAGCGGTTAGAGTGCGCGCTTTGTTTCCGTGAATCTGAGGCAGACTCCAGCCCATGCCCCGTAAAACCTGGCGCGCCGCGCTCGCTGCCTATGCCAGCCCCTCGACGTTAGTGCTGTTGTTGCTCGGCTTCGCCGCCGGCATGCCTTACATGTTGGTGTTCTCGACGCTTTCGGTGTGGTTGCGCGAAGCCGGTGTGGCCCGCGAAACCATCGGCTATGCCAGCCTGATCGGGCTGGCCTACGCCTTCAAGTGGGTTTGGTCGCCGCTGCTCGACCAATGGCGCCTGCCGCTGCTGGGCAGGCTCGGGCGCCGCCGTTCCTGGCTGGTGCTCGCCCAGTCGCTGGTCATCCTGGGCTTGATCGGCATGGGGTTCTGCGATCCGCAGAAGCATTTGTCCTGGCTGATAGCCATTGCTGTGATCGTTGCCTTTGCCTCCGCCACCCAGGACATCGCGGTTGACGCCTATCGCCTGGAAATCGCCGACGACAGCCGCCAGGCGGCCTTGGCCGCCAGCTATATGTCCGGCTACCGGATCGCCGCGCTGCTGGCCACCGCAGGCGCGCTGTTCTTTGCCGAAGGTTTCGGCTCCACCGGTTTCAACTATAAACACTCGGCATGGACCGGCACTTACGTGCTGTTCGGCGTGCTGATGATCCCTGCCCTGCTGACCACGCTGTTCATGCGTGAGCCCAATGTGCCGCTGCGTACCCAATTGCAGGCGGGCCGCTACAGCTTCGTGCATCAACTGGCCTCGGTGTTCGTGCTGATCGTACTGCTGGTGTCAGTGCCGGCGATGTTCACTCAGCTGTACAACACCGATTTCGCCAGCGTGCTCTTCCAGGGCGTCAGCCTGTGGGATTTGCTGATGGAAGACCGCGCCTTCCTGCGCGCAATCCTCTATATCACCCTGACCTGCCTGTGCCTGTCGACCATGGGCCGCCGTGGCCTGGCGCCGGTGCTGACGCCAGTCAACGACTTTATCCTGCGCTACCGTTGGCAGGCCCTGCTGCTGCTCGGGTTGATCGCCACCTATCGCATGTCCGACACGGTGATGGGCGTGATGGCCAACGTGTTCTACATCGACCAGGGCTTTACCAAGGACCAGATTGCGGGCGTCAGCAAGATTTTCGGCCTGATCATGACCCTGCTCGGCGCCGGTATGGGCGGCTTGCTGATCGTGCGCTTTGGTATCCTGCCGATCCTGTTTATCGGCGGCGTCATGTCGGCCGGCACTAACCTGCTGTTCGTGATGCTCGCCGATATGGGCCCGGACCTGCAGATGCTGATTTTCACCATCTCCCTGGATAACTTCAGCTCGGGCATGGCCACGTCGGCCTTCGTGGCCTATCTGTCGAGCCTGACCAACCTCAAGTTCTCCGCCACCCAATATGCGTTGCTCAGCTCGATCATGCTGCTGCTGCCGCGCTTGATTGGCGGCTACTCGGGCGTGATGGTGGAGAAATTCGGTTACCACAACTTCTTCCTGATCACCTGCATGCTGGGTGTGCCGACGCTGCTGCTGATTGCGTTGCACTGGTTCCAGGAAAATCGGCGGATTCGGTTGAGTCCACCCGCTGAAGACTGACAATGTGGGAGGGGCATTGCGACGATTGGACTTGCCCCCGGTAGCTCAGTAACACATTAGCGCCTGACACCCTGCTATCGAGGGCAAGCCCCATCCCACATGCCCCTCTGCATTCTGATGCCTGTACTCCTGCAGCCCGCGCCCGTACAATCCCAAGTCATTTCAAGTCCAAGCAACCGACAACGGCCTACCATGCGTACCAGTCAATATTTGCTCGCCACACAGAAAGAAACGCCTTCCGATGCGGTCGTGATCAGCCACCAGCTGATGCTGCGCGCCGGCATGATTCGCAAGCTGGCCTCCGGCCTTTACACCTGGCTGCCCATGGGCTTGAAGGTGATGCGCAAGGTCGAAGCCATCGTTCGTGAAGAAATGAACGCCGCCGGCTCCCTGGAAGTGTTGATGCCGAGCACCCAACCGGCTGAACTGTGGCAGGAATCCGGGCGCTGGGAAGAGTACGGCCCTGAGTTGCTGCGCTTCAAGGATCGTCATGGCCGCGACTTCTGCGCTGGCCCGACCCATGAAGAAGTTATCACTGACCTGATGCGCAACGAGCTGAGCAGCTATAAACAGTTGCCGCTGAACCTGTATCAGATCCAGACCAAATTCCGTGATGAAATCCGCCCACGTTTCGGCTTGATGCGCGGCCGTGAATTCATCATGAAGGATGCCTATTCGTTCCACACCGACCACGCGTCCCTGCAGGTCACCTACGACCGCATGCACCAGGCCTACTGCAATGTGTTCACGCGCCTGGGCCTGAAATTCCGCCCGGTTGAAGCGGATAACGGTTCCATCGGCGGCGCCGGCTCCCACGAATTCCACGTACTGGCCGAGTCCGGCGAAGACGATATCGTGTTCAGCAACGGTTCCGACTACGCGGCGAACATCGAGAAAGCCGAGGCCGTGCCACGGGAAACCTCGCGCCCTGCCCCGACCGAAGAACTGCGCCTGGTGGACACGCCGGACACCAAGACCATCGCGGCCCTGGTGGAGAAATTCAATCTGCCGATTGAAAAGACCATCAAGACCCTGATCGTGCACGCTGAGGAAGCAGGCAAGCTTATCGCCCTGGTTATCCGTGGCGACCACGAACTCAACGAAATCAAGGCAGCCCAGCAGCCAGGCGTGGCCAGCCCACTGGTCATGGCCAGCGATGCCGAACTGCGCGACGCCATTGGCGCCGGCGCCGGTTCCCTGGGCCCGCTGAACCTGCCGCTGCCGATCATCATCGACCGCTCGGTCGAGCTGATGAGCGACTTCGGTATCGGCGCGAACATCGACGACAAGCACTACTTCGGCGTGAACTGGGAGCGTGACCTGCCGGTTCCGACCGTGGCCGACCTGCGCAATGTGGTGGCCGGCGACCCAAGCCCGGATGGCAAGGGCACCCTGGAAATCAAGCGCGGCATCGAGGTCGGGCACATCTTCCAGCTGGGCAACAAGTACAGCAAGGCGATGAAGTGCGAAGTGCTGGGCGAGAACGGCAAGCCGATCACCCTGGAAATGGGTTGCTACGGTATTGGCGTATCCCGCGTAGTGGCGGCTGCCATCGAGCAGAACAACGACGAGAAAGGCATCATCTGGAGCGACGCCCTGGCGCCATTCCAAGTGGCGCTGGTACCGCTGCGCTACGAAACCGAGCAAGTACGCGAAGCCACCGACAAACTGTATGCCGAGTTGACGGCCGCCGGTTTTGAAGTGCTGCTGGATGACCGGGACAAGAAAACCAGCCCTGGCATCAAGTTCGCCGACATGGAACTGATTGGCATCCCACACCGGATCGTGGTCAGCGACCGCGGCCTGGCCGATGGCAATCTGGAATACAAGAGCCGGACCGAAGCCGAAGCCCAACCGTTGCCGGTGGCTGACGTGCTGTCTTTCCTTCAGGCGCGTATTCGTCGCTGAAAACCAGATCAAGAGAAGTCATGTTCAAGCGAAACACCAGAGCCCTGGGGGGCGCCGCCTTGTGCGGCGCCCTGCTGGTCAGCGGCTGCGCCAATCATATGTCGCAACGCAGTGAGCACGAGGAGCGAGTCGAGCGCAAATTGCTCGATCACAGTCTGCAGATTGATGTAGGCGAACCCAAAGTGCTGGAACTGCCGCAACGCCGGGTTCGCATTCACGAGCAGAAGACCTTCGAGGTCACCGAGTTCGAAGTCACCCGGCGTTACGACCGCTACACCCCCTATCAGCCCTGGCGCAAAGTCTACGAGATGCCCCTGGGCGCGGTGGCACTGGTGGCGGGCGCGGGCGCCAATGTGGCGAACATCTTCGCCCTCGGCAACCTGCCTTCAAGCATGACCCACGACTGGCTGATCTACGGCATAGACGGGCTTAACCCGTTCATGAACGTGCAATCCCATGGACGCGCGCAACAGAACCTGGCGGGTATCGATGAAGTTCAGCGCGACAAGCGCCTGGAGTATTCAAGCCTGCCGTGGAGCGAGCGTCCCGTGCAAGTCACCGCCGGCAAACACACCCACGAGCTGACTACCGACCGTAACGGCGTGCTGCGCCTGAACCTATTGGACAGTCCGTTCGCCGAGCAGGACCTTAACCATGTCACCACCTTGAAGATCAGCGTGGAGGATGGCCAGGACGACGTGCACTCGGACTCGACCCTGGCCATCAGCAACACCCTGCGCGGTAAGTTGCTCGAAGCCCATGGCCTGATCTACGACGATCTGGAAGATGACGAAGTCAGCCAGTGGGTACACCGGGTCAAGCGCCTGTCGGAGCTGGGTCTGGAAGAAGAAGCCAGCGAGCTGGAACAAAGCCTGATCGAACTGACCCGCAATGATCCGGAGTTGCAGCAGGAATTCCTGCAAGCGCTAACCAAGGATGCGGGGCGACTCGTAGCGGATCCAGGCGCACGCTGAGACGCTCAAAGGGTTGGAGATCGAATGTGGGAGGAGCCCCTTCCACATTTTGATTGGCGGTTTCTACCAGGCGAACTCTAGTTGTTCGTTACCGCCACTAAGGTCCAACAACCGTACCCCGATCCCCAGCAGACGCACCGGCTTGCCGCCGCGATTGAACGCTTGGGTCATCAATTGTTGATAACTCTCCAGATCCCGCCCTGCCCCGGCCTGCTCCAAGGTGGTCTGGGTAAAGTCATGAAACTTCACCTTCACGAACGGCTTGCCCGCGCGATAACTGCTGTCGATGCGTGCCATACGCCCGGCCAGGGTTTCCATCAGTTCGGGCAATTTAGCCAGGCAGCTTGAGAGATCCGGCAGATCCACATCGTAGGTATTTTCCACACTGATGGATTGCCGACGGCTGTCGTTCTGTACCAAGCGATCATCGATGCCACGGGCCAGACTCCAGAGTCGCTCGCCAAAACTGCCGAATTCCCGCACCAGCGCCAGCTTGTTCCATTCGCGCAGTTGCAGGCAGTCTTCAATGCCCAAGCGCGCCAGTTTGTCAGCGGTAACTTTGCCCACGCCGTGGAGCTTGCTGACGCGCAACTGCGAGACAAACGCTTCGACCTGATCCGGCGTAATCACAAACAGGCCATTGGGCTTCTTCCAATCGCTGGCGATCTTGGCCAGGAACTTGTTCGGTGCCACGCCAGCGGACACGGTGATGTGCAATTGGTTTGAGACGCGACGACGGATGTCCTGGGCAATGCGTGTGGCGCTACCGCCAAAATGCGGGCTGTCGGAAACGTCCAGATAGGCTTCATCCAGCGACAACGGTTCGATCAGGTCGGTGTAGTCGCGAAAGATGGTCTGGATTTCCTTCGACGCCTCTTTATAAGCGTCCATGCGCGGCTTGACGATGGTCAGGTCCGGGCATAGCTTCAAGGCATGCCGTGACGACATCGCCGATCGCACCCCGTAGGCCCGCGCTTCATAGTTACAGGTGGCAATCACCCCTCGACGCTCGGCTGAACCACCGACCGCCAGAGGCTTCTGCGCCAGACTTGGGTCATCGCGCATCTCGATGGCGGCGTAGAAGCAATCACAGTCAACGTGGATGATTTTGCGCTGCGTCATAAATAGAAGGGGCAATTCAACGGGCGATCAGTATCGCATTCACCCCTGTATATAGCACCAGTAGTTTGAATCTTCCGTCTGAACGGTAGGAATTCTCCTCTATGGATTTATTTTCTTAATCGAATTTACCACCTCGATAGAGCTGAAAGCCTCGGCCTGACTGGGCCCGCGGTGTTTGCGGCGCACCTCACAGAACGCTAACCAATTGAACCCAAAGCGCTTTTCTTGGACTTACGGGTTGACACACTCGCGTTCCTCTGTAGAATGCCGCCACACAGACGCGGGATGGAGCAGTCTGGTAGCTCGTCGGGCTCATAACCCGAAGGTCGTCGGTTCAAATCCGGCTCCCGCAACCAAACATCAAAAAAGGCTACTCGAAAGAGTGGCCTTTTTTGTGCGCGTCTGTTTTGACATGTATGGAAATTGTAAGACAAAAAAATCTTTACCCACCGTAGACTTACCGTGCGAAGCGCAGGCAAGGCCATCGATTCACACTTATTTGACCCATTAGGTCATTAACGGTTGACACCTCGCCGTCTGACTGTAGAATGCCGCCCACAGACGCGGGATGGAGCAGTCTGGTAGCTCGTCGGGCTCATAACCCGAAGGTCGTCGGTTCAAATCCGGCTCCCGCAACCAAACATCAAGAAAGGCTACTCGAAAGAGTGGCCTTTTTTGTATCTGGCGAAAAAGTTCTTCTGAAACAATGACATGGCATCTTTCATGAAACCGTACAGGGTTTGTGGAGTCCATCTCAGCACACGCTATGCTTACTCCTCTACGACCCATGGTCGCAGTCGCCGCCCCCGGTGATACGCGTTAATATTTGTAATTATTTTGTCCATAGGGATTGGTAACTTGGCTGGATACCCCCATCCTGTCGCGCACAATCCTAGAGGTGATTGATGCGCGCCAACTCGTCTGAACCACAAGACTCCGTGACTGCAACCCAACCGATCGCCCCCACCCGTTTGCGTTGGCTCGATCTATTGAGCAAATACCGACAGCCGATCGGCCTGGCCGTTACGTTGTTGCTGTTTGCAATCGCCCTGATCGCCTGTCGACACCTGTTGCTGGAGCTGGATCTCTACGCTCTCCACGACTCCATCCTGGAAGTGCCCAAGCCAGCTTTGCTGGGAGCCTTCGCCGCGGCCGTTGCCGGCTTTGTGATCCTGCTGGGCTATGAATTTTCCGGCGCCCGCTATGCAGGGGTGAACCTGCCCGCCAAGACTCTGGCCCTCGGCGGCTTTACCGCATTCGCCATCGGCAACGCCATTGGCCTGTCGATGCTCTCGGGCGGGTCGGTGCGTTACCGTCTCTATGCCCGCCACGGCATCGGGGCCTCGGAAGTGGCTCGAATGACGGTGTTTGCCAGCCTGGCCCTGGGCACTGCCCTGCCACCGTTGGCCGCTCTGGCGACCTTGAGCAACCTGCCGGCCGCCGCCACCTACCTGCATCTGCCGCAGATACTGCTCGGCGGCATAGCCGGCGCCGTGCTGTTGCTGTCGACGGTGCTGTGCATCGGCATTTATCGCCGTCGCCTGCCGGAACAACCGTTTGCTGACAACCTGCTGGTCAAAGTCGGCCGCCGCACGCTGCGGCTTCCCGGGCGTCGCCTGACCTTCCTGCAACTGATCATCACCGCGCTGGACGTCGCCGCCGCAGCCACCGTCCTTTATATGTTGCTACCGGAAGCGCCGCCTTTCGGGCCGTTCCTGCTGGTGTACCTGTTGGCCCTGGCCGCGGGCGTGCTCAGCCATGTACCGGGCGGTGTGGGGGTGTTCGAGGCGATCCTGCTCGCCGCCTTCGCTGATAAGCTCGGCGCCGCGCCATTGGCGGCCGCGCTGCTGCTGTATCGCATGATCTATGTGGTACTGCCGCTGTTGATTGCCTGTGTGTTCCTGCTGGTCAACGAGGCCCAGCGCCTGTTCCAGACCCAGCAGAGCCTGCGGGTTGCCTCGGGTCTGGCGGCACCGGTGTTGGCCGTACTGGTTTTTTTGTCCGGCGTGGTCCTGCTGTTTTCCGGCGCCACGCCGGAAATCGATTCACGCCTGGAAAACATCGGCTTCCTGATTCCCCACCGCCTGATTGACGCGTCCCACTTCGGCGCCAGCCTGATCGGCGTGCTGTGCCTGCTGCTCGCTCAAGGGTTGCGTCGACGTTTGTCGGCCGCCTGGATGCTGACCATGGTGCTGCTGCTGGTGGGCGCCCTGCTCTCGCTGCTTAAAGGCTTCGACTGGGAAGAAGCCACCCTGATGACCATGACTGCGGTGCTGCTGGCGATCTTCCGGCGCTCGTTCTACCGCGCCAGCCGACTGACCGAGCTACCGTTTTCGCCGCTATACCTGGTGGCCAGCGTCTGCGTGCTGGGGGCTTCAATCTGGCTGCTGCTGTTTGCCTATCAAGATGTCCCCTACAGCCATCAACTGTGGTGGCAGTTCACCCTCGACGCCAACGCGCCGCGTGGCCTGCGCTCGTTGCTGGGCGCAGCGGTGTTGCTGGTGATTGTGTCGCTGACCTGGCTGCTGCGCACCGCGCGTCCGGTGATCCATTTACCGACGCCGGAAGAGCTGGAGCGCGCCACCAAGATTTTAATGGCTTCGTCCCAACCCGACGGCGGCCTGGCGTTGACCGGCGACAAAGCCCTGCTGTTTCACCCCAACGACGAAGCGTTTCTGATGTACGCCCGACGCGGGCGCAGCCTGGTGGCTTTGTACGACCCGATCGGCCCGACCCAACAACGGGCCGAGATGATCTGGCAGTTCCGCGACCTGTGCGACATCCACCATGCGCGTCCGGTGTTCTACCAAGTGCGGGCGGAGAACCTGCCGTACTACATGGACATCGGCCTGACCGCGATCAAGTTGGGCGAAGAAGCCCGCGTCGACCTCAAGCGCTTTGACCTGGAAGCCAAGGGCAAAGAGATGAAGGATCTGCGCTACACCTGGAACCGCGGCACCCGGGACGGTTTGTCCCTGGAGATCTGCGAACCGGGCACGGCGCCGATGGACGAGCTAAAGGTCATTTCCGATGCCTGGCTGACCGGTAAGAACGTGCGGGAAAAAGGCTTTTCCCTGGGGCGCTTCAGCGACGATTACCTTAAGCACTTTCGCATTGCGATTATTCGCTTCGAAGGGCGCCCGGTGGCCTTTGCCAACCTGCTCGAAACGTACAGCCACGACCTGGCCAGCCTGGACCTGATGCGCGCGCACCCGGACGCGCCCAAATTGACCATGGAATTTATGATGGTCGGCCTGATTCAACACTACAAAACCCACGGCTACGCCCGCTTCAGCCTCGGCATGGTGCCGCTGTCGGGCCTGCAACCGCGACGCGGCGCTCCGCTGACCCAGCGCTTGGGCTCGATGGTGTTCCGCCGTGGCGAGCAACTGTATAACTTCCAAGGTTTGCGCCGCTTCAAAGACAAGTTCCAGCCCGACTGGGAACCTCGTTACATGGCCGTGCCCGCAGGACTCGATCCGCTGGTGGCATTGGCCGATACCGCCGCCCTGATTGCGGGCGGCTTGACTGGATTGGTGAAACGCTGATGATTCGACGCTCCTGGCGGTATGTATTGGCCTTTGTAGTGCTGCTCGCCCTGATCCTGGGTGGCGGCTTTTGGTACTGGAACCGCCCTGCCCCGCAGCCCACCCTGGAGCAGTTGCCCCAGGCCGATGGCGCGGCGATGACCCGCGTGACCCCGAACGGCAATGCCAAAGCCCGTGTGATCGTGGCGGTGATGGCCGACGACATGTTGGCCGACAGTCAATTGCTTGCCCTGAGCCAGGGCGGTAAAGCGCAGATCGTGCAGGTGGTGCTGCCCAAGGACGACTGCAAGCTACAAGAACAAGCCTTGCAAGGCGCTCTGGCGCAGCTCAAAGGCCCAGCGACCCTGGTCAGCGGCATCGGCCCCGGCGCAGCCCTCGCGTGGCGCTGGCTGGCCACACAGAACGACGATAAGGCCAATGCCATCTCCGTAGGCTTTGCCCTGGTGCAGGAAGGTTGCAAGGATCCGCTGCCGAAGACCGCCGCCCACGGCAACTGGCTGGTGGCCTGGAATGACAACCCTGACGACGAAAGCGCCAGTTTCGTACGCGATACGCCGCGCGCCACTACCAGCATCAGCGACTACGACATTCATTACCCGCAGGTGCTGAACAACGAGCTGCGCAAGCAATTGGTGGGGTCGGACAACGGCGGCCTGGCGATCCCGGTGGTTGAAGTGCCGGCCGGGCAAGCCAAGGACACCGTCACGCTGTTTCTCTCCGGTGACGGCGGCTGGCGCGACCTGGACCGCGATGTGGCCAGCGAGATGGCTAAGATCGGTTACCCGGTGGTCGGCATCGACACCCTGCGCTACTACTGGCAGCACAAGACCCCGGAACAAAGCGCCAAGGACCTCACCGAGCTGATGCAGCACTACCGGCAGAAATGGGGCACCAAACGTTTCGTATTGACCGGCTACTCATTCGGCGCCGACGTCCTGCCCGCTATCTACAACCGCCTGCCGGAAAACGAGCAACAGCGGGTCGATGCGATCATCCTGCTGGCCTTCGCCCGCACCGGCAGCTTTGAAATCGAAGTGGAAGGCTGGCTGGGTAACGCCGGCAAAGAGGCCGCCACCGGGCCGGAAATGGCCAAGTTGCCAGCGGACAAAGTGGTATGCATCTACGGTGCCGAAGAAGTCGATGAGAGCGGCTGCACCGATAAGACTGCCGTGGGCGAAGCCTTGAAGCTGCCGGGCGGCCATCACTTCGACGAGAACTACCCGGCACTGGCCAAACGCCTGGTGGATATCATCGTCAAGCACCAGGCCAAGTCCGAGTAATTCCGGGCTGTACGCCAAACAAACTGTGGGAGGGGGGCTTGCCCCCCTCCCACAGTTGTTTTGCGGTCTTAGTAAAATCTAGCGCGGTTCGATATGGGCAATCATCAGTTGCACGGTTTCATTCCCACGAAACTCGTTCACATCCAGCTTGTAGGCCAATTCCACCCAACGCACCGTCGGGTTCGGCCAGACTTCCCGATCCACCCCGAACGCGATGCCGTCGAGCTTCACCGAACCGCACTCACTCTTGAGCACCACCTTCAGGTGCCGCTCCCCCACCACCCGCTGCTCTACCAACTGGAACACCCCGTGAAACAACGGCTCGGGAAAGTGCTGGCCCCAAGGGCCGGCATGCCGCAGAGCACGGGCCAGTTCCAGGTGGAATTCCTCCACCGCCAAGGTGCCATCGGACAGCAGGCGCCCGGTGAGGTCTTCTTCACGCAATTGCCGACGCACTTCGGCATCGAAAGCTTCGGCGAACAGCGGGAAATTTTCCTCAGGCAACGTCAGCCCCGCCGCCATGGCGTGTCCGCCGTATTTCGCGATCAGCGTGGGATGCTGGCTAGCGACTACGGCCAGCGCGTCACGGATATGGAAACCCGGCACAGATCGCCCTGAGCCTTTAAGCAGGCCGTCACCGGCGTCGGCAAAGGCGATGGTCGGGCGGAAATAGCGTTCTTTCATGCGCGACGCCAGGATGCCGATCACCCCCTGATGCCACTCCGGATCGAACAGGCACAGGCCATAGGGCATGGAGTCCACTGGCAAGTCCTTGAGCTGGGCCAGGGCCTCGCGCTGCATGCCCTGCTCGATGGATTTACGGTCTTGGTTCATGCCGTCCAGTTGCGCGGCCATCTCACGCGCCGCAGCGAAATCGCGAGTCAGCAGGCACTCGATACCCAGGCTCATATCGTCCAGGCGCCCGGCGGCGTTGAGCCTTGGCCCGAGGATAAAGCCCAGATCGGTGGAGGTGATTCGCGCCGCATCGCGCTTGGCCACTTCCAGGATTGCCTTGATCCCCGGTCGCGCGCGCCCGGCGCGAATACGCTCCAGCCCCTGATGGACGAGGATGCGATTGTTGGCGTCCAGGGGCACCACGTCGGCGACGCTGCCCAGGGCTACCAGATCAAGCAGGTCGCCGATATTGGGCTGTGGTGTGTTCGCGTACCACCCCAACTCGCGCAGGCGCGCGCGCAGGGCCATCAATACGTAGAAAATCACGCCGACACCGGCCAGGGCTTTGCTGGGGAACGTGCAGCCAGGCTGGTTCGGATTGACGATGGCGTCCGCCGCTGGTAGCTCATCCCCCGGCAAGTGGTGATCGGTCACCAGTACCTTGAGCCCCGCCGCTTTTGCCGCCGCCACGCCTTCGACGCTGGAGATACCGTTGTCTACGGTGATCAGCAATTGCGGCTCGCGCTGCAGGGCCACGGCGACGATTTCCGGCGTGAGGCCATAACCGTATTCGAAGCGGTTGGGCACCAGATAATCGACATGGGCCGCGCCCAGCAACCGCAGGCCCAGGGTGCCGACGGCGCTGGCCGTGGCGCCATCGGCATCGAAGTCGCCCACGATCAGGATGCGCTGGCGTTGCTCCAGCGCAGTCACCAGCAAGTCCACCGCGGTATCGATACCCTTAAGCTGCTGGTAGGGAATCAACCGCGCCAGGCTCTTGTCCAGCTCGGCCTCGGACTGCACCCCGCGCGCGGCGTAAAGGCGGGTCAACAGGGGCGGCAATTCACCGAGAAACGGCAGGACGGCGGGCAACGGACGAGGATCGATACGCATGGGGTGAAGGAAACTTCTCTTTAATAAGACGGTTAAACGGCAAGGCTGAAATCAACTGACAGGCAACGTGGGAGGGGCAGGCCCCTTCCGACCGTTTCAACCACGCTCGCCGACCAGCCACTGCAGCTGCACTTCATGCTGGCCACGGTCGTCGGTGACGAACATCGTGCCTTCGCTGATCATCACATCCCACTTGATCACCCGGGGCATGTCCTTGGCCAGGGTTTCGAGGACTTCCTGCGGCACAGCAGCGATGTGCACGTTCTTCAGGTTAGCGGCGACCGGCACCACTTTGCCTTCCCAAACGCGCAGGCTGCCGTAGGCCAGCAGGCTGGTGCGCTCGGTGCGGCGCGAGCACCAGGTCAGGCGATCGGCATCGGGTTGGCCGACTTCAATCCAGTGCAAAACCCGGTCATCCAGGCTTTTTTCCCACAGGGCCGGTTCGTCTACATCTGACAAACCACGCCCAAACGACAACTGCTCGTTGTACCAGAGGGCATAAGCCAGCAAACGCACGGTCATGCGCTCTTCGGTCTCCGACGGGTGGCGGGCGATGGTCTGTTTGACGCTCTCGTACACCGAACGGTCGAGGTCGGTGAGGTTGAGTTCGAATTTGTATGTCGTGGACGGCTGGGCCATGAACGGGCTTCTAGAGACAAGGAAAGGCGGCCAGTCTAACCGATGGCGAGGCCAATCAACGAATCCTGCGCTGCATCACCCTTATCCCTGGGCCCCTCGCCTATGTTAAAAGGCATCACACACCTGTTCTGCGCAGCCAAGGATCCCCATGTCGTTTAATGCCAAACCGCTTGCCGGCCTGAAAGTCATCGAACTCGGCACCCTGATCGCGGGCCCGTTCGCCTCACGTATCTGCGCAGAATTCGGCGCCGAGGTCATCAAGGTCGAATCCCCGGACGGCGGCGATCCGCTGCGCAAATGGCGCAAGCTGTATGAAGGCACATCGCTGTGGTGGTTCGTGCAGGCGCGCAACAAGAAATCCCTCACGCTGAACCTCAAGCACCCGGATGGCCTGGCCATTCTTAAGCAACTGCTGGCGGACGCCGACATCTTGATCGAAAACTTCCGTCCCGGCGTGTTGGAAAAACTGGGCCTGAGTTGGGAAACCCTGCACGCGCTCAACCCGAAACTGGTCATGGTGCGCCTCTCGGGCTTTGGCCAGACCGGGCCGATGAAGGACCAGCCAGGGTTTGGCGCCGTGGGCGAGTCCATGGGCGGGCTGCGTTACATCACCGGTTTCGAGGACCGCCCGCCGGTGCGTACCGGGATCTCCATCGGAGATTCCATTGCAGCGCTATGGGCGGTGATCGGTGCGCTGATGGCGCTGCGGCATCGTGAGGTTAACGGCGGCCTGGGCCAGGTGGTCGATGTCGCGCTGTATGAAGCCATTTTCGCCATGATGGAAAGCATGATTCCCGAGTTCGACGTGTTCGGGTTTATCCGCGAACGCACCGGCAACATCATGCCGGGTATCACGCCCTCCTCGATCCATACCAGTGCGGACGGCAAGCATGTGCAGATCGGCGCCAATGGCGATGCGATCTTCAAGCGCTTCATGGCCGCCATCGGCCGCGAAGACCTGGCTAACGATCCACAACTGGCCAGCAATGACGGGCGCGACAGCCGCCGTGACGAGCTGTACGGCGTAATCGATCGCTGGGTCAATTCGCTGCCACTGGAGCAGGTGATCGAGCAATTGAATGGCGCCGAGGTGCCCGCCAGCCGCATCTACAGCGCTGAGGACATGCTGGGCGACCCGCAATTTCTGGCCCGCGAGATGTTCCTCAAGGCGCAGCTTCCGGGTGGCAAGGATTTCAAGATGCCCGGCATCGTGCCCAAACTGTCGGATACCCCCGGCAGTTGCGAGTGGGTGGGCCCGCAACTGGGCGAGCATAGCGGCGCTGTACTGGGTGAGCTGGGCTATGACGCCGCAGCGATTGTACGCTTGCGTGAGGCAGGCGCAATCTGATGCGCCATCGGTGCAAACAGTGGCTGGTGCAGCTCTGCCTGGCGACAACAGTGGCCGGTGGGTGGCCTGCATCGGCTCACGCGCAAGACACCTTGATCTGGCTGCTGCGTGATTTGCCGCCACTGACGATTTTCGACGGCCCCGGCAAAGGCCAGGGCGCCTTGGATCAGTTGCTGCCGCTGCTGATCGAGCGCCTGCCGGACTATCGCCACGAAGTGCTGCACGTCAATCGCGCACGCGGAACGCAAATGCTGCGCGAGGGGACGCTCATCTGCGATCCCTCGTTGCTATGGACAGCGAAGCGTGCGGCATACGTTGCGTTTTCCAAACAGGCCTTTGTCGTCGCCAGCAATGGCGCGGCCATTCGCAGCAGCCAGGGTGAGCAACTGGCGCGATTTATCAGCCACGGTCAGTTGGACCTGCAGGCGTTTCTGGCTGCCCATGAAGCTCGGGTAGGCGCTGTTGCGGAACGAAGCTATGGACCAAATATCGATGAAGCACTCAAGCAGACCGACACCCAGCACCTGGCCCTGCACTACGGCAACGATGCCATGGGCAGCCTGCTGCAAATGCAACGTCTGGGCAGACTGGAAGCGGTGCTCGGCTATTGGCCGGAGATCCGCTATCACGCCCAGCAACAAGGCATTGCCCCTGACAATTTGAGTTTCTACCCGATCAAAGGCGCCCCACCCTATCAGCACACCCATATCGGCTGCTCGAACACCCCCCAAGGGCGCCAGGCCATCACCCGCATCAATCAAGCGGTGCGTGACATCCCGCAGGAGCAGATACAACAAGCCTACGCCGCCTGGCTGGACCCACTGATGCGTCAGGATTACCTGCGCGACAACCCGGTATTTTTTCAAGACTGGAACGAGCCCTGACAAATCGCAGGCAAAAAGAAACCCCGAAGAGTGGGGAGACACTTCGGGGTTAAACGTGGCCTATCTAAAGACCAGTACAGCAAGCCACAAACACCGGAGCACAATGTTCGCTCTTGCTGTTACGAAATCTGACCGGGCATGCAGTAGGAAGTTTCCATGAGTGAATAATTCTTCATGCGCAGGCAGCGCCCCGGGTTTGGGCGGCATTGCGAAGAGCAGCGATCACGGAAGGTTCCAAGCGGCCTTCAGCGATTTTCAGGTCACGCAGCAGGCAATCGACCACATCCACCAGCACCCGCTTATCCATCAACTGAGCGCGGTCGACTTCACGTTCCACCACGATAGCGCCGGCAGGATTCTTCACGGTTACCAGGCATTCGCCTTGCACGCCAACGGTGGTCAGCGTAACCCGGTAAGGGCTCAGTGCTTCTTCGAGCAATAGGCTGATACTTTCCATCTCGATCACCATTCAATAGTTCGGGAACAATCGTTTCAACGAGCGCTGCGTCTTTTCTAAATGACCGATTGCCATGTAGGAAAGTTCGCTTTTTTCGTCGCTATGGACATCCGGGGTGTTCAGTTCAGCTTGCGCTTGGAACATGACAGACAAAAAACGGCGGCTCATCGCTGATCACGCGATGGCGGGTGTTGGCGGGTTCATCGGAGGCGAACGAAAAAAAAACGCCGCTGCCCCAAGAATGGGAAAGCGGCGTTTCTACGCGGGCAAATCTGCCTTACAGCGGCTTGCCTCGGTTACCGTGTTGGCTGACAAACGCCTGCACGGTCTTCAGGTCATTGGCCAGCACGGTGCAGCGTTCTTCACGCTCGAAGAGGTCCGCCAGGTGCGTCGGCAATTCCAGTGCCTTGCCAACGCCTGCCTTTTCCACCGCTTCCGGGAACTTGACCGGGTGGGCGGTGCCCAGGATCACCATCGGGATGTCCAGGCTGCGACGGCACTCCCGTGCGGCCTTCACGCCGATGGCAGTGTGCGGGTCGAGCAGCTCGCCGGTCTGGGCATAGACTTCAGCGATGGTTTCGCAGGTCTGTGCATCGTCCACGGCCAGGGAATCGAACAACTTGCGGGTTTCGGTCCAGCGCTCTTGCTCGACGCTGAAACCGCCGCCTTGCTTGAAGTTGTCCATCAAACCGGCAATAGCCGCACCGTTGCGACCGTGCATGTCGAACAGCAGACGCTCGAAGTTCGACGACACCATGATGTCCATGGACGGCGACAAGGTCGCGTGCAGGGTTTCCTTGACGTACTGGTTGCCGCTCATAAAGCGGTGCAGGATGTCGTTGCGGTTGGTGGCGACGATCAACTGGTTGATCGGCAGGCCCATGTTGCGCGCCAGGTAACCGGCGAAGATGTCGCCGAAGTTGCCGGTCGGCACCGAGAACGACACCGAACGCGCTGGGCCGCCCAACTGCAGGGCTGCGTGGAAGTAGTAGACGATCTGAGCCATGATCCGCGCCCAGTTGATCGAGTTCACCGCCACCAGACGCGTGCCCTTGAGGAAGCTCTGGTCGGCGAAGCTGTTCTTGACCATTTCCTGGCAGTCATCGAAGTTACCTTCGATGGCGATGTTGTGGATATTGTCGCCGAAGATAGTCGTCATCTGACGGCGCTGCACTTCCGACACCCGCTTGTGCGGATGCAGGATGAAAATGTCGACGTTTTCGCAGTGCTTGCAGCCTTCAATCGCCGCCGAACCGGTATCACCGGAGGTGGCACCGATGATCACCACGCGCTCGCCACGCTTGGCCAGCACGTAATCCAGCAGGCGACCCAGCAGTTGCAGCGCAAAGTCCTTGAACGCCAGGGTCGGGCCGTGGAACAGCTCCAAGACCCACTCGTTGCTGTTCAACTGACGCAACGGTGCGATGGCGCTGTGGGAAAACACGCCGTAGGTTTCTTCTAGAATCTTTTTGAAGTCCGCATCCGGAATGCTGCCGGTGACGAACGGGCGCATCACCCGAAACGCCAGCTCGTGGTACGGCAGGCCAGCCCAGGAGGCTATTTCTTCCTGGGTAAAACGTGGCAGGTTTTCCGGCACGTACAGACCGCCGTCGGTGGCAAGACCTGCCAGCAGAACGTCTTCGAAATTCAGGGCCGGTGCCTGGCCGCGGGTGCTGATGTAGCGCATAAAAGCAAACCTTTGGTTTGAGCTTCAAGCTTCAAGCTACAAGCGGCAAGTTAAAGCTGATCGGCTTTTACTTGCAGCTTGCAGCTAATAGCTTGCAGCTGGATTAATTCAAATGTTCGACGCGAATCCGTACAACCGGCCCAACTACACCCTGGAGCGCTTCCAGTGCCTGGATGGCATCGTTAATGTGTTGTTCGAGCACACGGTGGGTCAGCAGGATCATTGGCACTTGGCCGTTTTGCTCCTCGACTTCCTTCTGCATGATCGACTCGATGTTGATGCCCCGCTCCGACAGGATGCTGGCCACCTGAGCCAACACGCCCGGGTGATCCTGGGCCTGGATGCGCAGGTAGTAGGCGCTTTCGCAAGCCTCGATCGGCAGAATCGGGTGGGCCGACAGCGAGTCCGGCTGGAAGGCCAGGTGCGGCACACGGTTTTCCGGATCGCTGGTCATGGCGCGAACCACGTCCACCAGGTCGGCGATCACTGACGAAGCCGTAGGCTCCATGCCGGCGCCGGCGCCATAGAACAGGGTCGAACCTGCGGCGTCACCGTTGACCATCACCGCGTTCATCACGCCATTGACGTTGGCGATCAGGCGGTCGGCCGGGATCAGCGTCGGGTGCACACGCAACTCGATACCCGCCGGCGTGCTGCGAGCCACGCCCAGGTGCTTGATGCGATAGCCCAAGGCTTCGGCGTAATTCACGTCGGCGGTGGTCAGCTTGGTGATGCCTTCGGTGTAGGCCTTGTCGAATTGCAGCGGGATACCAAAGGCGATGGACGCCAGGATGGTCAGCTTGTGCGCCGCGTCGATGCCTTCCACGTCGAAGGTCGGATCGGCTTCGGCGTAGCCCAGAGCCTGGGCTTCGGCCAGCACGTCTTCGAAGGTGCGGCCCTTCTCGCGCATTTCGGTGAGGATAAAGTTACCGGTGCCGTTGATGATGCCGGCCACCCAGTTGATACGGTTGGCAGACAAGCCTTCACGGATCGCCTTGATCACCGGGATACCGCCGGCCACTGCGGCTTCGAACGCCACGATCACGCCCTTCTCGCGGGCCTTGGCGAAAATTTCGTTGCCATGCACGGCGATCAGCGCCTTGTTGGCGGTGACCACATGCTTGCCGTTCTCAATGGCTTTGAGCACCAGCTCGCGGGCCACGGTGTAGCCCCCGACCAGCTCGATGACGATATCGATTTCAGGGTTGGTGGCCACGGCGAAGACATCGTTGGTAATCGCAATACCGGTCGTTTGGAACTGAGGCTTTGGCGAACGCGTGGCAATTTGCGCCACTTCAATTCCACGCCCTGCACGGCGCGAAATTTCTTCAGCGTTACGCTGAAGGACGTTGAAGGTGCCGCCACCGACGGTCCCTAACCCACAGATGCCTACTTTGACCGGTTTCACTGAAGAACTCCCCATGAAACGGCCGACGCTAGGTCGGCCGTGGAAAACAGCCGCACAACTGCGGCTTTCAATTAATGGTCCGTCGACTCATCGGCGGACCACGATCGTCAAAGATTCGACGATGCTGGTTTATTTGGCACTCAGCGCCAGTTTGGCAACTTGTGGTGCCGGCTGGTAGCCCGGAATCACTTGACCGTCCGCCAATACGATGGCCGGTGTACCGTTCACGCCAATGGACTGGCCGAGAGCGAACTGCTTGGATACCGGGTTGGCGCATTTGGCGGCCTTGATTTCCTTACCGTCGACCATCTTGTCCATCGCCGCCTTCTTGTCGGCTGAACACCACACGGCCTGCAATTGTTCATCGCCCGGCGAGCCCAGCCCCTGACGCGGGAACGCGACGTAGCGCACTTCCACACCCAGCTTGTTCAGCTCAGGCACTTCGGCGTGCAATTTGTGGCAGTACGGGCAGGTGGTGTCAGTAAACACGGTGATGTGGGTCTTGGTTTCGCCGATGGCCGGGTAGACCACGGTTTCAGCCACGGGAATGCCATTGATCAGCTTGGACACGCCCAGGCGCTCGGCTTTCTCGGTCAGGTTGACGGGCTTGCCGTCCTTGAGCTGGAACAGGTAGCCCTGGACGATGTACTGACCATCGGCGCTGGCGTACAGCACGCGGCTGCCCTTGAGCTTGACCTCGTACAGACCGGCCATGGGGCTGGCGCTGATGCTTTCGATCGGTGTGTCGAGCTGCAGATTGGCCAGGCTCTTGCGAATGGTCTGCTCGGCAGCATCATCAGCGAAGGCAAACGAGGAAACCAACGCAATGGCTGCGGCGGCAATAATCTGGGTCAAGCGCATGGGAACTCCTGAAGGCAGATGCAGGGACGGGAAGGAACACCGATCTGGAAA
The DNA here is from genome assembly GCF_019641515.1 of Pseudomonas sp. S5F11. NCBI lineage: Bacteria > Pseudomonadati > Pseudomonadota > Gammaproteobacteria > Pseudomonadales > Pseudomonadaceae > Pseudomonas > Pseudomonas sp. S5F11. The sequence continues at coordinate 4,816,831 of NZ_JAIFJZ010000001.1, read as the reverse complement.
CACGGGCCGGGACCGTCCCCTTTGCTAACCGGCAAAGCCTACCACAGTTGGGCCGCAGGGCAGCCCGTGGCGGAATAAATTGGCGGTTTTCAGCCGCGCGGATGGTGCTTGGCGTGCATATCCTGCAAGCGCGCACGCGCCACATGGGTGTAGATCTGGGTTGTGGATAAATCGCTGTGGCCGAGCAGCATCTGCACCACGCGCAAATCCGCACCATGATTGAGCAAATGCGTGGCGAAAGCATGGCGCAACGTGTGGGGCGACAACGCCTTGCCGATCCCGGCGACCTTGGCCTGGTGCTTGATACGGTGCCAGAACGTCTGACGGGTCATCTGTTCGCCACGCTGACTGGGGAACAGCACATCACTGGGCCGCCCGCCGAGCAGTTCACTGCGCGCGTCACGCATGTAGCGCTCGACCCACACAATCGCCTCCTCCCCCATCGGCACCAAGCGCTCCTTGCTGCCCTTGCCCATCACCCGCAACACGCCCTGGCGCAAGTTGACCTGCTCTAAGGTCAGACTGATCAGCTCGGTCACCCGCAGACCGCAGGCGTAAAGCACCTCCAGCATCGCGCGGTCGCGCTGGCCGATGGCTTCGCTCAGATCAGGAGCATTGAGCAAGGCCTCCACGTCGGCTTCCGACAGGGATTTAGGCAGCGGCCTACCCAACTGCGGCATATCGATTTGCAAGGTCGGGTCGAGAGCGATGAGTTTTTCCCGCAGCAGATAGCGATAGAAACCTCGCACGCCCGAGAGAAATCGCGCCGTGGAGCGCGGCTTGTAGTTCTGCTCCAAGCGCCAGGCCAAATGATCAAGGATCAATTCACGCCCGGCGTTGATCAGTTCGAGGTTCTTTTCCTGCAGCCAGCCATTGAACAGAGCCAGGTCACTGCGGTAAGCCTGACGAGTGTTATCCGACAGGCCTTTTTCCAACCAAAGGGCGTCGAGGAAACGGTCGATCAGAGGGTGGTCAATGGCAGACATGGGGGCTCGAACAGGAAAATAGATAGAAAAGAGATCCTAGCGCGGACCTTAAATCGCAGGCACAAAAAAGCAGCCCGTAGGCTGCTTTTTTCTGCATCGGAAGCTGGACTTAAGCCAGTTTTTCCTTGATGCGAGCTGCTTTACCGGACAGGTCACGCAGGTAGTACAGCTTGGCTTTACGTACGTCACCGCGACGCTTAACGGCCATGCTGTCGATCTGCGGGCTGTAGGTCTGGAAAGTACGCTCTACGCCAACACCGTTGGAGATTTTACGAACAGTGAAAGCACTGTTCACACCACGGTTACGCTTGGCGATTACCACGCCTTCGAACGCTTGCAGACGCGAACGGTCGCCTTCCTTCACTTTCACCTGAACGACAATGGTGTCGCCCGGGGCAAAGGTAGGGATCTCTTTGGTCATCTGCTCTGCTTCGAGTGCAAGGATGATTTTGTTAGTCATGCTGTGCTCCTAAGGTAAGTCAATGGACCTACCATCGATACGTTGTTAACTATCGTCCCGCGCGAGGATGTATTCCTCGAGCAGCTTCTTCTCTTCTCCAGAAAGCGAGCGGCTTTCCAGAAGATCGGCGCGTCGTTCATAGGTCCGACCAAGGGACTGCTGTAAACGCCAACGCCGGATGTGTGCGTGATTGCCACTTAGCAATACGTCGGGAACACGCTGATCCGCATACACCTCCGGTCGGGTGTAGTGCGGGCAATCCAGCAAACCATCCGTGAAGGAATCTTCCTCCGCGGAGTCCGCATGCCCTAAAGCTCCAGGCAGCAGTCGTGTAACCGCATCTATCAGGACCATCGCCGGCAGCTCGCCGCCAGACAGAACATAGTCCCCAATCGACCACTCTTCATCGACATGAGCTTCAATAAACCGCTCGTCAATGCCTTCATAGCGACCGGCAATCAGGATCAATGCTTCCTCATTCGCCAGTTCGCGTACCGCCGCCTGTTTCAGCTGACGGCCTTGAGGGGACAGGTAAATTACCTTCGCCTTCTCCCCGGCTGCTGCCTTGGCCTGAACCAACGCGTCTTCCAGGGGCTTGATCTTCATCACCATGCCCGGGCCACCGCCAAATGGGCGATCGTCCACAGTGTGATGTCGATCCGTCGTGTAGTCTCGCGGGTTCCAACAGGTAAGCTGCAACAGCCCCTGTTTCACCGCCCGACTGGTGATGCCGTACTCGCTGATGGCGGAAAACATCTCGGGAAACAAACTGATCACTTCAATGCGCAAATTAGCCACGCTTAGAAGTCCGCGTCCCATTCCACCTTCATCTCGCCCGCTGCCAGGTCGACGGCCAACACGCATTGCTCGGTATAGGGCAATAGGCGTTCGCGATCATCCAGGCTGCCAGCGCAAGGCTTGACCACCATTACATCATTGGCGCCGGTTTCCAGAAGATGATCGATTTTCCCGAGCATTTGCCCCAGTTGATCAATAACCTTCAGACCTTCCAGCTGGTACCAGTAGTACTCGCCGTCGGTCAATTCAGGGAACAGGTTGCGCGGCACGCAGATCTCATAACCGGCCAGAAGACGCGCTTCTTCACGATCATCAAGACCCTTGAGCTTTGCGACCAGGAACTTATCGCTCCCGCGTCCACTGACCAGCTCGACCTGTTTCACACTACCTTCGCGCTTGAGCGTCCAGGTCTTGTACTGCAACAGGTTTTCAGTCGGATCAGTAAAGGAATACACCTTCACTTCGCCGCGAACGCCATGAACAGAATAAATCTTGCCGATAACGATCAAATCATCAGCAACCGCTGGCGTCGCGCTCATATTGCTCAGGCTGCGGCCTTAGCCGAGTCCTTCAACAACTTGGCAACACGCTCAGAAGGCTGTGCACCAACGCTCAGCCAGTAGGCTACGCGCTCTTGGTTCACGGACAGGCGGACTTCTTGACCACGAGCGATCGGGTTGAAGAAGCCAACTTGTTCCTTGTGAGAGCCGTCACGTGGGTTGCGGCTGTCAGTTACGGTCAAGTGGTAAAACGGGCGCTTTTTGGAGCCGCCAAGGGCAAGACGGATTGTTAGCATGTGAACATCGTTCCTGTAGTCGGTGCTGCAAATCTAAATGCACAGCGGGCATAGGTGCCCGAAAGGCCGCATATTCTAAGGAATATCCGGACTTTTGCAAATGTCTTTTTCTGGCGCCTATGGGCGTACCACTCAGATCTGCTGGAGAGCCGTCGGTTAAAACAGCGAGTCAGCACCCGCCAACGGCGGGTTTGCTGGAGATCCCACATCCCTGTGGGGCGGAGCAAGAGCGAGCCCTTGCTCGAATTCTTTACATTTTCGGCATGCCGCCGCCGGGCAACATACCGCCCATGCCGCGCATCATCTTGGCCATGCCGCCTTTGGCGGAGAACTTCTTCATCATCTTCTGCATCTGCTTGTGCTGCTTGATCAAGCGGCCGATGTCCTGCACCTGAGTGCCGGAACCCATGGCGATCCGACGCTTGCGCGAACCGCTGATCAGCTCAGGGTCGCGGCGCTCGGCCGGGGTCATGGAGTTGATGATGGCTTCCATCTGCTTGAACTGCTTCTCTGCCGCGCCCTGGGCATTGCCCATCTGCGCCAGGTTCACACCACCGATGTTCGGCAGCTTGTCCATCAGGCCGCCGAGGCCGCCCATGTTCTTCATTTGTTGCAGCTGGTCGCGGAAGTCTTCGAGGTCGAAGCCCTTGCCCTTCTTCAGTTTCTTGGCGAGCTTGTCGGCCTTGTCCTTGTCGAGAGTGGCTTCGGCCTGCTCGATCAGGCTGAGCACGTCGCCCATGCCGAGGATGCGCGAGGCGATACGCTCAGGGTGGAACGGTTCGAGCGCTTCGCTCTTCTCGCCCATACCGATGAACTTGATCGGCTTGCCGGTAATCGAGCGCACCGACAAAGCAGCACCGCCACGGGCATCGCCGTCGACCTTGGTGAGGATCACGCCCGTCAGTGGCAGCGCATCGCCGAATGCCTTGGCGGTGTTCGCCGCATCCTGGCCGGTCATGGCGTCAACCACGAACAGCGTTTCGACCGGGTTGATCGCGGCATGCAGCGCCTTGATCTCGCCCATCATCTCTTCGTCGATATGCAGACGACCGGCAGTATCGACGATAACCACGTCGATGAACTTCAGCCGGGCTTCTTTAATAGCAGCGTTGGCGATGTCGACCGGCTTCTGGCTCAGGTCGGACGGGAAGAAGGTCACGCCCACTTCGCCGGCAAGCATTTCCAACTGTTTGATGGCCGCCGGACGGTACACGTCGGCCGACACCACCATCACCGACTTCTTCTTGCGCTCTTTAAGGAAGCGCGCCAGCTTGCCGGCGGTAGTGGTCTTACCCGCGCCTTGCAGACCGGCCATCAGCACGACGGCCGGTGGCACGGCGCTGAGGTTGAGGTCTTCGTTGGCAGCGCCCATCAGGCTTTCGAGTTCGGCCTGGACGATTTTCACAAACGCCTGGCCCGGAGTCAGGCTGCGGGACACTTCGGTGCCGACTGCGCGCTCCTTGACCGAGTTGACGAAGTCCTTGACCACAGGCAAGGCGACGTCGGCTTCCAGCAGTGCCATGCGCACTTCGCGCAGGGTGTCTTTAATATTGTCCTCGGTCAGCTTGGCCTTGCCGGTAACGTGGCGCAGCGTCTGCGAGAGACGGTCAGTCAAGTTTTCAAACATGCGCGATCCTTTCAGGCCCTATGGTAGACCGAGGTAATGGCGGCCCAGGCTGTGGTAAATCGCTATTAGAAACAGCGGCCGGCGAGCCTGCGGCGGGGGCAGGTCGCGGATTATAGCGAAGACTGCGCCCATGCACACCCGCTGTCTGGCGCGGGAGTCTTTCGTGGAACGCAGGTGTATGCCAAACTCAGCGCCTTTCGGGCTTGCCTAACAGGATTTATGCTCCCTTTGCCACCCAGTTTGCTACCCAGCCTCGCCGCCGCCCTTTTGTATGCCGCTGCGACTCTCTACCAGGGCACCCGCCTGGCCCAATGCGCCAAGGCCGACAAACGCCTGCTGGTCGGCCTGGGCGTCCTCGCCCTGCTGGCACATGCCGCGAGCCTGTTCACCCATTTGATGACGCCGGTCGGCCTGGGCCTGGACTTCTTCAGCGCCGCCAGCCTGATCGCCGCCGCGGTGATTGCCCTGACGCTGCTCGCCTGCTCCCGCATTCCCGTAGAAAACCTGCTGGTGCTGCTCTTCCCGCTGGGCATGTTGACGGTGCTGCTGGCGCAGTTCGCACCCACCGGCACCGTGCAGGTGATCGACGAAGAACCCGGCATTCTCGCCCACATCCTGCTGTCGATCCTGGCCTACGGCATGTTCACCATTGCCGTGTTCCAGTCCCTGCTCCTGCTGTTGCAGGACCACCAGCTCAAGCACAAACACCCATTGGGCCTGATCAAGAACTTCCCACCGCTGCAAACCATGGAGAGCCTGCTGTTCGGCTTCCTGTGGGCCGGTTGGACGCTGCTGTCGCTGTCGCTGATTTCCGGCTGGCTGTTCGTCGAGAACCTGTTCGCCCAGCACCTGGTGCACAAAACCCTGCTGGCCTGCCTGGCGTGGGTGGTGTTCAGCGTGTTGTTGTGGGGCCGCAACCGTCTCGGTTGGCGCGGGCATAAGGCAATCCGCTGGACCCTGGCCGGTTTCTGCTTGCTCATGCTGGCCTATTTCGGCAGCAAGCTGGTTCGCGAATACATCCTGCATATCTGACGGGCAGCGATCATGGACAATTTGCCCCTGGGGCCGATGCTCGCGGTAATCGCCCTGCTGGTGTTATGGGCCGGGCTGTTTACCGCCATAGAAGCCGCCCAGCAACACCTGCTGGCCCTGCGCCCTGGCACGCGCCAGGGCGACAAGGCCGCCGCCCGCCTGAATTTCCCGCGTGACAGCCTGATCCTGTGCAATACGCTGTGCCGTGGGGTGGTGGTCATCCTGTGTACGCTGCTGGCGATTTACGCCTGGGCGGCAAACGGTCCCTGGCTGGGCTGGCTGATTTCTTGCGCGGTCCTCCTGGTGCTGGCCGACTACCTGCCCCGCGCCCTGGCTACCCGTCATCCGCAAGCGGTGCTCGGCTTTGGCAATACGTTGCTGGGCGTGCCACTGAAGCTCCTCTATCCCCTGGCCTGGCTGCTCAATGGCATCAGCCTGATGCTATTGCGTCCCTTCGCCCGCAAGACTGGCGCAGTCAAAAAAAGCGACGAGCCGCTGCCCGATCACGATGACGAACCGGAGCAGGCAACCGATAAAAGCCAAGCCCACGGCATGCCCGGCATCCACGCCCTGGACAACATCACGGTCAATGACATCCTGGTGCCGCGCAGTGAAGTCGACGGCATCAACCTGGACGAACCGATCGAAGCGATCATCGAACAACTGCGCGCCTCCGAGCGTACGCGCTTGCCGGTGTTCCACAGCGATATCAACCAGGTGCAGGCGGTGTTGAATACGCGGCAGATCCAGCATTTGCTGCCCGACGCCAGCCTGACCAAAGAGGCGTTGCTCGCCGCCTGCCACGACCCCTACTTCGTTCCGGAAAGCACGCCGCTGCAGTTGCAACTGCTGAACTTCCACAAGCAGCAGCGTCGTCTGGGCATGGTGGTGGACGAGTACGGCGAAGTGCTGGGGATTGTCACCCTGGAAGACATCCTCGAAGAAATCGTCGGCGAATTCGAAAGCGAGCAAAACGCGGATAACCCGCACATCCAGGCCCAGCCGGATGGTCGTTACATCATCGACGGCGCCGCTTCGATCCGTGAGCTGAACAAAAGCCTGGGCTGGCACTTACCCAGCGACGGCCCCAAAACCCTCAACGGCCTGGTGACCGAAGCACTGGAGACCATCCCGGATTGCGCGGTGTGCCTGAAGATCGGGCGTTACCGCCTGGAAATCCTCGAGACCGAAGATAACCGCGTGAGCAAGGTGTTGATCTGGCATACCAGCAGAATGCCTGTCGCCGCATAACTTCTGATCAACCAAAATTAAACGTGGGCCCCTTCTCCACAGGTTGATTTGCACCGTGTCAGGCCTTGTTACAATTCCACGCCCCTTCCTATAATCCCTGCGGCTTATCCAAGCTCTGCCAGACCGCGTGCTACCCGCACTCAGCGCGTCCAGGCATCGATTCACCATGTCCGACCGGTGTTCGCTCCCATCCCGAGCCGCCCCGCGTGCAACCCTGATCCATGGGTGTTCGACCAATAATAATCCGCGTCCAAACGCGCAACGACCGTCAGGGATACCGCCATGAGCACCACCTATAACGAGGCCGCAACAGCCGCCCCGAGCAACTCCACCGCACGGGTCGCTACCGCGAGCATCGTCGGCACTGCCATCGAGTTCTATGATTTCTATATCTACGCCACCGCTGCGGCACTGGTGATCGGCCCGGTGTTCTTCCCGCAGAGTTCGGGCACCGCGCAGATGTTGGCGTCTTTCCTCACTTTCGGTATCGCCTTTATTGCCCGCCCGCTGGGCTCGGCACTGTTCGGCCATTTCGGCGATCGCATCGGCCGCAAGTCCACACTGGTGGCTTCGTTGCTGCTGATGGGCGTGTGTACGACGCTGATCGGCTTGCTACCCGGCTATGACAGCATTGGAGCCTGGGCGCCGATCCTGTTGTGTGTGCTGCGTTTCGGGCAAGGCCTGGGCCTTGGCGGCGAATGGGGTGGCGCGGCGCTGCTGGCCACCGAGAACGCGCCCAAGGGTAAGCGCGCCTGGTTCGGTATGTTCCCGCAACTAGGCCCTTCCATTGGTTTTCTGGCAGCCAACGGCCTGTTTCTGATCCTGGCCATGAGCCTGAGCGACGAACAGTTCCGCAGTTGGGGCTGGCGCATCCCATTCATCCTCAGCGCCGCGCTGGTGATGGTCGGTTTGTATGCGCGTCTGAAGCTGCATGAAACGCCGGTGTTCGCCAAGGCCGTAGCCAAGCAAGCACCAGTGAAAGTGCCGCTGGTGGAGCTGTTCAGCCAGCATTGGTTGCCAGTGCTGCTGGGCGCCGCGTCGATGGTTGTGTGCTATGCGCTGTTCTACATCACCACCGCATTTTCTCTGAGCTATGGTGTTTCCACCCTGGGTTACAGCCGCGAGACGTTCCTCGGCCTGCTGTGCTTCGCCGTGTTGTTCATGGGCCTGGCCACGCCGATTGCCGCCTTGGCCAGCGACCGCTATGGCCGCAAACCCGTGCTGATCGTCGGTGCGATTCTGGCGATTCTGTCCGGTTTCACCATGGAACCACTGCTGACCCATGGTTCCACCTGGGCCGTGGCCTTGTTCCTGGCATTGGAGCTGTTTCTGATGGGCGTGACGTTCGCACCGATGGGCGCCTTGCTGCCGGAGCTGTTCCCGACCCGCGTGCGTTATACCGGGGCTTCGGCGGCGTATAACCTGGGTGGCATCGTTGGCGCATCGGCCGCGCCGTTTTTCGCGACCAAGCTGGTGGCGATGGGCGGGCTGAGTTATGTCGGTGGATATGTGTCGGCAGCGGCACTGCTCAGTTTGATTGCCGTGCTGTGCCTGAAGGAGACGCGGGATAACGATTTGAACAGGGTGGGCTGATAGGCCGCTATCGGGGGCAAGCCCCCTCCCACTTTGATTTGTGAATACAGTCAAATGTGGGAGGGGGCTTGCCCCCGATGCTTTTAGAGTTCTACAACAACCGCTTTGGAAGCACGGGTAGCCTTGGCCCGAGCCGCTTCAATCGACTCATCCCGCGCCAACGCCACACCCATGCGGCGCTGGCCATTCACTTCTGGCTTACCGAACAGACGCAATGCCGTATCCGGCTCGCTCAAAGCCGCGCCGAGATTGGCGAAAGCGGTCTGGGTCGACTGCCCTTCCACCAGGATCACCGCCGACGCCGATGGCCCGAACTGACGGATCAACGGGATCGGCAGGCCGAGAATGGCGCGTGCGTGCAAGGCGAATTGCGACAGGTCCTGGGAAATCAGGGTCACCAGGCCGGTGTCATGCGGGCGCGGCGATACTTCGCTGAACCACACTTGATCGCCCTTGATGAACAATTCCACGCCGAACAAACCACGTCCGCCCAGAGCCTCGGTCACGGCCTTGGCCACGCGCTCGGATTCGGCCAGGGCAATCGGGCTCATGGCCTGTGGCTGCCAGGATTCCTGGTAGTCGCCTTTTTCCTGACGATGACCAACCGGCGCGCAGAACGTGGTGCCGCCGATATGGCGCACGGTCAGCAAGGTGATTTCGTAGTCGAAATCGATAAAGCCTTCGATGATCACCCGGCCTTTACCGGCACGTCCGCCTTCCTGGGCATAGTCCCAGGCTTTCTGCACGTCATCGGCGCTGCGCAACAGGCTCTGGCCCTTGCCCGACGAACTCATCACCGGCTTGACCACACACGGGAAGCCCAGGTCCTGAACGGCCTTGCTGTAGTCCTCGAAGGTGTCGGCGAAGTGGTACGGCGAGGTCGGCAGGTCCAGCTCCTCGGCGGCCAGGCGACGGATGCCTTCACGGTTCATGGTCAGCGACGTGGCGCGTGCGGTCGGGATCACGGTGAAGCCTTCGGCCTCCAGCTCCACCAGGGTAGCGGTGGCGATGGCTTCGATTTCCGGCACGATGAAGTGCGGTTTTTCCGCTTCGATCACCGCACGCAAGGCGGCGCCGTCAAGCATGTTGATCACATGACTACGATGGGCCACCTGCATGGCCGGCGCATTGGCGTAACGATCCACGGCAATCACTTCAACGCCCAGGCGTTGCAGTTCGATTACCACTTCCTTGCCCAGTTCACCGCAGCCACACAGCAAAACGCGGGTCGCGGTTGGCGACAATGGAGTTCCGATTCGGGTCATCTCAGGTCCTCAGGGGAGCGGATCATGGGGAGAAAGGCCGGCATTTTACATGAACTGTAAAAATTGGCCTCAGTTGGCGACCGCCCGTTTGCGCACGCGCCAGGCCATGATCAGCCACACCGCAGTGACCCCGGCGAATTTCGACACCAGCGCGGTGCCCACCACCATCGGCGTCAACGCGCCGATCAGGCCGAAGAAGATAAACGTATCGAGGGGGATGCTCAGCGCCGAACTTATCCACAGGCGATCGTGGAGCGGGCGCTTGGTGATGGTGAATACCAGCCAGTCGATGCACTCGGACACCGCGAATGCCGTGGCACTGGCCAGGGCGATGGACGGGTCGGAGGTGATATAGGACAGCACCAGCGCGGCCAGCATGGCGATGATCGCACCGTGGCCGAAGCGGGTTTGCACCATGTCGCGAAGGATAAACACCAGGCCACCCCAGGCGGACCAGATCACATCCAGGTGAGGGGCGGTGGAGAAGGCGAAGTTGATCAGCACGACGCTGCTGATATAGGCGATCAGGAAGAGCATGGCGGGATGGGCCCTGTGTATAAGGGGCACAGGGTACTTCACATTAAGACAGATGTCGTCTGGGGGGCCTTATCGGGGGCAAGCCCCTCCCACACGCTTTCAAATGTGGGAGGGGGCTTGCCCCCGATAGCAATAGTTCAGGCGCCAGATTTACCAGAAGCCATAAACACCAACCCATTCGCCAAGGCCCGCTCATGGCACAAGCCCAACACTACCCGGCGCTCGGCATTAGCCATGCGACTCCAACGCGTGATTTCATCCACGGTGCGCTGGCAGCCGGTACAGATGTCGTCATCATCCAGCGCGCAAATGCTCACGCAGGGCGATGCAACAGGTCGTTCAACTGCACTCATTCTTCCTGCTCAGCCAGGTCACGGGCATAACGCTGCGAATTGTGTACATAGTGCGCGGCGCTGGCCTCTAGCATCCTCTTCTGCGCCTCGGTCAGCTCACGCACCACTTTGCCCGGCGACCCCATCACCAGCGAGCCATCGGGAATCTCCTTGCCTTCGCCGATCAGCGAGTTGGCGCCGATGATGCAATGCTTGCCAATCTTCGCGCCGTTGAGCACCACCGCATTGATGCCGATCAGGCTGTAATCGCCGACGGTGCAGCCGTGCAACATGGCGTTATGGCCGATGGTCACGCCGGTGCCGAGGGTCAGCGGGTAGCCCATGTCGGTGTGCATCACGCTGCCATCCTGCACGTTGCTGTTCTTGCCGATCAGGATCAGTTCGTTGTCGCCGCGCAATACCGCGTTGAACCAGACGTTGGCGCCCTCCTCCAGTTTGACCTTGCCCACCAGCGTGGCGTTGGGCGCCACCCAGCTGTGTGGATGGGTCTCGACGCGGGCATCGCCCAGGCGGTATTTCATGGTGTTCCCTCACGGCGTTGCCATTGAATGGATGGCTTATTTATGGATAAAGCTCTTGGGCGGCTGGTGCAGGCTGATCTGCGCGTCGTCATAGAGCAGGTTGATCAGCTCGACGATCATGATCGCCGTCAGCCCCCAAATCTTGTATTCACCGAAACGGTAGCTGGGCACGTACCAACTGCGGCCCTGGTAATCGATTCGGTGGGTATGCTCCCGCGGGTCCTGTCGGAAAAAATCCAACGGGACGCTGAAGACCGCGGCAATCTCGGCATCGTTGGCCAGGTACTCCACGTAATCCGGAATCACACCTACGTAGGGGGTGACGCGGATACCGTGCAAGGAGATCAGCGGACTGAGTGGCCCGATGACCTCCACCAGGCCCGGCGCCAAGCCGATTTCTTCTTCGGCTTCACGCAGGGCGGTAAAGACCAGGTCCGGGTCTTCCGGGTCGCGACGCCCGCCGGGAAAGGCCACTTCGCCACCATGGGTCGACAGGCCGCTGGCGCGCAGGGTCAGGATCAGCTCAGGTTCGTCACTGCGGGTAATCGGCACCAGCACGGCGGCCTCGGGGAAACGTCCGTCGGTCTCCAACGTGTGCGGCGTGTGGTTGCTTACCCGGCGAAGTAGCTCGTCCAGCATGAGTCATCTCGATCTGTTGGCTACCTGGCATCATGCACCAAAGCGTGCAGGCGCCCAACCCCAAAACCATGACCGTGTCGCGAAACGACAACTTGCAGGAACGCCTGACCCCAAGCCAAGATGGATGGACTTTCCAGGAACCCCAGCATGAAATTCTGCAGCCAGTGCGGTAAACCGGTGACCCAACGCATTCCCGACGGCGACGCGCGCCTGCGCTATGTGTGCGATCACTGTTCGACCATTCATTATCAGAACCCCAACATCGTCGCCGGCACCGTGCCGGTGTGGGGCGATCAAGTGCTGTTGTGCCGCCGCGCCATCGAGCCGCGCCTGGGTTACTGGACCCTGCCCGCCGGTTTCATGGAGAACGGCGAAACCGTGGAACAGGCCGCTATGCGCGAAACCCTGGAGGAAGCCTGCGCCCGCGTACGGGACTTGAGCATCTATACCTTGATCAATGTGCCGCATATCAGCCAGGTGCATATTTTCTACCGTGCCGAGCTGATCGACCTGGACTTCGCCGCCGGCGCCGAAAGCCTGGAAGTGAAGCTGTTCGCCGAGGCTGACATCCCTTGGTCCGAGCTGGCTTTCCGCACCGTCGGGCGTACCTTAGAATGCTTCTTCGCTGACCGCCGCCAGCACGCCTACCCAGTGCGCAGCGAGTCGGTGCCGCCACTTGCCAAACCCGCCCAATAACAACGGCAGACGGCCTTCAAAGGGAAATCGTTTCAATGCGTTGGTTGCTTGCTCTGTTCTGCCTGTCGTTCGCCATGTTGTCGTCAGCCTCCACCCTGCAAACCGCGAGCGGTAAAACGGTCGAGAAGGTGCTGGTGCTCAAGTCCGCTCATCAATTGCAGTTGATCAATGACGGCAAGCCTTTCAAGACTTATCGCATTTCCCTGGGCAAAAACCCCAAAGGCCACAAACTGATCGAAGGCGACCGCCGTACCCCCGAAGGGCTGTACTGGATCGACTGGCGCAAGACCAGCGAGCGCTTCAACCTGGCCATGCACATTTCCTACCCCAATATCAGCGATGCCGCACACGCGCGCCGTGAAGGCGTGAAGCCCGGCAGCATGATCATGATCCACGGCACCCCCGACACCGAGGACTACCCGGAGCAGTGGTTTCATACCCTGGACTGGACCGACGGCTGCATCGGCATGCGCAACGTCGACATGCGCGAAGTCTGGAACCTGGTCAAAGACGGCACCCTGATCGAGATCCGGCCGTAACCGTCGACCGCTCGTAAAATAATTCAAAAACTTCTATCGCCCCTGGCGAGGCCTAACGGTGAATACCAGTTCACCGCGCGGGCCTGTGCATTTCTGCGCGCCACAAAGACCTCTCTAATACCACTTACCAAACAGCACCAATATCGCGCCCTAAATCATGGATTCGCACCGTTTTGGCAGCATTGACATGGTATCTAAGTGGTATTAGCTTGCGCCCCATACCGAGTGCCAAAACACCAATAACCGCATCGGACACCTCACAAATGAACCACATCCTCACCCTGCGCCCCGACGACAAACAATCCACGCCGCTGTACCTGCAATTGGCGCGCAATCTGGAGGCCGCCATTCATGCCGGTCGATGGACGTCCGAACAAGCCCTGCCGTCGGAGCGAACACTCAGCGAGCAGTTGAGCATTTCGCGGGTTACTGCGCGCAAGGCGCTGGAAGTGTTGCTCAGCCAGGGCCTGATCCGCCGCAGCCAGGGCTCCGGGACGTTTATCACGCCGCGCCTGGAGCAGCCGTTGTCGCGCCTGTCGGGGTTCAGCGAGATGTTGCGCCTCAAGGGGTTCGTGCCCAGCTCACAGTGGCTGGAGCGCGAGATCACCCCGCCGACCCATGAAGAACTGATCCGCCTGGGCCTGTCGCCCACCGACAAAGTCGCGCGGCTCAAGCGCCTGCGTAAGGCCGATGACACGGTGATGGCGATCGAGATGACCACCCTGCCCGCCAGCGTACTGCCGCAGCCGCAGTCCGTCGGCAACTCGCTGTACGAATACCTGGACGGCGTCAACAAACCCATCATGCGCGCGCTGCAGCATATTCAGGCGATCAACGCCTCGGACGAGTTCGCCACCCTGGTGGGCATCGCCCCCGGCACCGCCATGCTGCTGATGACCCGGGTCGGCTACACCGCCGACAACACACCGATCGAAATCACCGACACCTACTGTCGCAACGACTACTACGACTTCGTCGCCGAACTTCGACGTTAAAACGCCCTGCGGCGCTGACGTTGCGACCCCTTGCGAGACACAGAGAACTGCCCATGTCCGAAGACAATATCCTTACGCCCCAAGGCTGGGTGCGCGGCCGCCTGGTGCACGAGCACGGCAAGGTCGTCGCCGTCCACGGCCAGCCGTGCGACCCGGCCGACAACGACCTGCCCTACCTGCTGCCCGGTTTTATCGACCTGCATGTACACGGCGGTGGCGGCAAGGACATCATGGAAGGCGCCACGGCCTTCGAGACCATCACCCGCACCCATGTGCGCTTCGGCACCACCTCGCTGCTGGCCACCACCATGACCGCACCGGTGGATGAAATCTCCAGTGTCCTCGGCCAGCTCGGCGCGTTCTGCGAGCAACGCCCCGTTGGCTGCGCCCGGGTACTTGGGGTGCATCTGGAAGGGCCCTACATCAATCCGGGAAAACTCGGCGCCCAACCCAACTTCGCCCACACCGCGCTGATGGTCGAAGTGGAAGCCTATCTGCGACTGGCGCCGATCCGGGTGATCACTATTGCTCCGGAAATCGCCGGCCATGACGGCCTGATCCGCGCCCTCAGCCAACGCGGCGTGCGCATGCAGATCGGTCACACCCTGGGCAGCTATGAAGAGGGCGTTGCGGCCCTAGCCGCCGGCGCTACCAGCTTCACCCATTTGTACAACGCCATGAGCCCCCTGCATCACCGCGAACCCGGCATTGTCGGCGCCGCGCTGGCCCATGCCACCTACGCCGAATTGATCCCGGATTTGCTGCACGTACACCCCGGCGCCATCCGCGTGGCGTTGCGGTCGATCCCGTGCCTGTACTGCGTCACCGACTCCACCGCCGCCGCCGGCATGCCCGACGGTGAATACAAGCTGGGCAGCCACACCGTGACCAAATGCCTGGGCGGCGTGCGTCTGGCCGACGGCACCCTGGCCGGCAGCACCCTGACCATGGATCAGGCGCTGCGCAACCTGGTGAAGATCGGCCTGCCGCTTCACGAAGCCTCGCAGCGCCTGTCGCAATTCCCCGCGGATTACCTGGGCCTGGAAGAACGCGGCCGCCTGCAACCCGGCAGCTTTGCCGACTGCGTGCGCCTGGACCGTTCCCTGCACCTCACTGACGTAATGGTCGAAGGAGACACCATTGACTTCAAAAATGCTTGAAGAGGCCCTGGCCTCCGCTGACGCGGTTGCCGCGCAGTTGCAACGTTTGGATCCGTTGCTGGAAGAGATTGCCGGTCGCCTGCGTCGCCAGCCGCCGCAAGTGGCGATGACCATCGCCCGCGGCAGCTCCGACCATGCCGCCAGTTACTTCGCCTACTTGGCCATGCAGCATGTGGGTGTGCCGGTGGCGTCGTTGCCGATGTCGGTGGTCACGTTGCTGCAAGCGCCGTTGAAGGTCAGTGGCCAGGTGGCGTTCGGGTTTTCCCAATCGGGCCAGAGCCCGGATCTGGTCAACAGCCTGCGCCTGCTGCGCAAGCGTGGCGCCTTGAGCATCTCGTTGGTCAATGCCGAAGATTCGCCCCTGGAAGCCGCGTGCGAATTCCACGTACCGCTGTGCGCCGGGCCGGAACTGAGTGTCGCCGCCACCAAGAGTTTTATCGCCACCCTCAGCGCCACGGCGCAGTTGATCGGCCACTGGAACCAGGAAGCCGAGCTGCTGCGCGCCTGCCGCGCATTGCCCGATGAATTGCGCGCCGCCGCCAAGCAGGATTGGACCCCCGCCATCAACGCCCTGCGCGACAGCCAACGCCTGATGGTGATCGGTCGTGGCGCCGGTTTCGCCATTGCCCAGGAGGCCGCGCTCAAGCTCAAGGAAACCTCGGCGATCCAGGCCGAAGCCTTCAGCAGCGCCGAAGTACGTCACGGCCCGATGGCCTTGATCGATGACAACTACCCGCTGTTGGTGTTCGCCCCGCGCGGCGCCGAGCAGGCTGGTCTGCTGAGCTTGGCCACCGACATGCGCCAACGCGGCGCCCGCGTGCTGCTGGCCGCGCCGGACGATATCGCCGAACGCGACCTGACCCTGAGCCGCGCCGAACACCCGAGCCTGGACCCGATCCTGGCGATCCAGAGTTTCTACGTGATGGCGGCCGGCCTGGCGGTGGCGCGAGGCATGGACCCGGACCAGCCGCGCCACCTGAGCAAAGTCACCCGCACCCACTGAGTCGCTTGCCGTGTTTTCCTGATGAGTACCGTGCCCATGTCCAATAACAACAATGACCTGACCCTCAGCGCCCCTTTAAGCGGGCCGGTGCTGGCCCTGCGCAATGTGCCCGACGAGGTATTCGCCAGCGGTGCCATGGGCGACGGCCTGGCCATCGATCCGTTGAACGATTGCCTGCACGCGCCGTGCGACGGCGAGATCATCCAAGTAGCCCGCACCGGCCATGCGCTGACGATCCGAGCCGACAACGGCGCCGAACTACTGATGCACGTGGGCATCGACACGGTGGCGCTCAACGGCCAGGGCTTTGCCCTGCGCGTAGAACAGGGCGCGCGGGTCAGCCGGGGCCAGGTGTTGCTGCAGTTCGACCTGGACCGCGTCGCACGCCACTGCAAAAGCCTGATCAGCCTGATCATCCTCACCAATGGCGAGCACTTCCAATTGCATCCGCTGGGGATTGATTCGGTCAAGGTCGGCGAGCCGTTGATGCAGATTACGGCGCGCGCGGCCGCTTCGGTGCGCACGGCTGTGGACAACAGCGACGCTGAAGCCAGCGCCCAGGTGCGCGTCACGCATCGGGGCGGTTTGCATGCGCGTCCGGCGGCGCTGATCCGCAAGGCGGCGCAGGGGTTCAGCAGCCAGTCACGCCTGCATTTTGCCGGGCACTCGGCGGCGTGCGACAGCTTGATGGGCGTGATGGGGCTGGGCGTGGGAGAAGGCGACGAGGTGCGCGTGACATGCCGCGGCAAGGATTGCGAAGCCGCACTGCAAGCGTTGGTGGCGGCGCTGTCCCAGCCCATCGGCGATGCCCCTCACGCGCCAGCCGCCGCCGCGCCCGTGCGGGTCACTGCCGAGGCCGGCGTGCTGCAAGGCGTGTGCGCGGCGCCCGGGCTGGTGTGCGGGCCGCTGTTGCGCATGGCCGGTGTGGAGCTGGCGCCCGATCCCGGCAATCATCAAGCCGATGAACAACTGCAGCGCCTGGACGCGGCGCTGGAACAAGTGCGCGGAGAAATCCGCGCCACCCTGGCACAGGCCCGCCACCGTAAAGCCGTGGAGGAAGAAGAGATCTTCTCCGCCCATTTGGCCTTGCTGGAAGACCCCGCGTTGCTGGACGCCGCCAACGCCGCCATCGAACGCGGCAGCGCGGCCACCCACGCCTGGCGCGATGCGATCCAGGCCCAGTGCCAGGTGTTGCTGGGCTTGGGCAAGCCGCTGTTCGCCGAACGCGCCAATGACCTGCGCGACCTGCAGCAACGGGTGCTACGTGCATTGCTTGGCGAAGCCTGGCAGTTCGAACTGCCCGCCGGGGCCATCGTCAGCGCCCATGAACTGACCCCATCGGACCTGCTGCAATTGAGTGCACAACACGCGGTGGGCCTATGCATGGCCGAAGGCGGCGCCACCTCCCATGTGGCGATCCTCGCCCGAGGCAAAGGGCTGCCGTGTGTGGTCGCCCTCGGCGCTGAAGTGCTCGACGTGCCCCAAGGCCAACGGGTGGTGCTCGACGCGGCCAATGGGCGCCTCGAATTGGCGCCCAGCGAGGCACGTCACGCCGAAGTGCATCGGATTCGCGACGCGCAAAAACGGCGGCGCCAGCAGCAACAAACCCAGGCACACCAGCCGGCGCAGACCCGCGACGGGGTGAGCATTGAAGTGGCGGCCAATGTCGCCTCCAGCGCCGAGGCACAGGTAGCGTTCGAGAACGGTGCCGATGGCGTCGGCCTGCTGCGCACCGAATTCCTGTTCGTCGACCGTCGCACCGCGCCGGATGAGCAGGAGCAACGCCAGGCCTATCAAGCGGTGCTGGATGCCATGGGCGACAAATCGGTGATCATCCGCACCATCGATGTGGGCGGTGACAAACAGCTCGACTATCTGCCGCTGCCGGCGGAAGCCAACCCGGTGCTGGGCTTGCGTGGTATTCGCCTGGCCCAGGTACGGCCCCAATTGCTCGATCAACAACTGCGCGCGCTGTTGCAAGTCACGCCGCTGGAGCGTTGCCGCATCCTGCTGCCGATGGTCAGCGAAGTCGACGAACTGCTGCACATCCGCCAGCGTCTCGACCAACTGTGTATGGAGCTGGAACTGAGCGTGCGTCCGGAACTGGGCGTGATGATCGAAGTGCCTGCCGCCGCGCTATTGGCCGAGCAACTGGCCCGGCATGCGGATTTTCTCTCCATCGGCACCAACGACCTGTCCCAGTACACCTTGGCCATGGACCGCGACCACGCGGGGCTCGCGGCCCGCGTTGATGCCCTGCACCCGGCGCTGTTGCGCCTGATCGCCCAAACCTGCGCCGGCGCGGCCAAGCACGGGCGTTGGGTCGGCGTGTGCGGCGCCCTGGCCTCCGATCCGCTCGCCACCCCGGTACTGGTGGGGCTGGGGGTCAGCGAGCTGTCCGTCAGCCCGCTTCAAATAGCCGAGATCAAAGACCGCGTCCGCCATCTGGAGGCGGCGCACTGCCGGCAACTGAGCCAAGGGCTGCTCGACCTGAGCAGTGCCGCGGCCGTTCGCCAAGCCTGTCAACGCCACTGGCCGCTGAGCTGACAACAACAAGAAAAAGGGAGACATGCCATGTACCAGCACTTTATCGAAGGCCTGCAACGCCTGGGCCGTGCACTGATGCTGCCAATTGCGATCCTGCCGATCGCCGGCCTGCTGCTGCGCCTGGGCGACACCGACCTTCTGAACATTGCGGTGATGCACGATGCCGGTCAGGCGATTTTCGCCAACCTGGCGCTGATCTTCGCCATCGGTATCGCCGTGGGTTTTGCCCGCGACAATAACGGCACCGCCGGCTTGGCCGGGGCCATCGGCTATTTGGTGATGATCTCCACCCTCAAGGTGATGGACACCACGATCAACATGGGCATGCTCGCCGGTATCGCCAGCGGCTTGATGGCCGGGGCGCTGTACAACCGCTTCAAGGACATCAAGCTGCCGGAGTACCTGGCGTTTTTCGGCGGCCGGCGGTTTGTGCCGATTGTCACCGGGTTCTCTGCCGTGGGCCTGGGCGTGGTGTTCGGCCTGATCTGGCCACCGATCCAGCATGGCATTAACAGCTTCGGCGTACTGCTGATGGAAAGCGGCAGCCTCGGCGCATTCGTATTCGGCGTGTTCAACCGCCTGCTGATCGTCACCGGTCTGCACCACATCCTCAACAACATGGCCTGGTTCGTGTTCGGCAGTTTTACCGACCCGGCCACCGGCGCGGTGGTCACGGGCGACCTGACCCGCTACTTTGCCGGCGACCCCAAGGGCGGCCAGTTCATGACCGGCATGTTCCCGGTGATGCTGTTCGGCCTGCCCGCCGCGTGCCTGGCGATGTACCGTAACGCTTTGCCGGAGCGGCGCAAGGTCATGGGCGGGATTTTCCTGTCGATGGCCCTGACATCGTTTCTGACCGGGGTGACCGAGCCGATCGAATTCGCCTTCATGTTCCTCGCGCCATTTTTATACCTGATCCATGCGGTACTGACGGGTCTGTCGATGGCCGTCACCAATATGTTGAACATCCACCTCGGCTTTACCTTCTCCGGTGGCTTTATCGATATGGTGCTGGGTTGGGGCAAGTCCACCAATGGTTGGTTGGTGGTCCCGGTCGGCTTGGCGTATGCGCTGATCTACTACAGCGTGTTCAGCTATTGCATCCGCCGCTTCAACCTGAAAACGCCGGGGCGTGAAGATATCCAAGCCGCGCCGACGCAAAACCTGACCGACGACCAACGCGCCAGCGCCTACATCCGCGCCCTGGGCGGCGCGGACAACCTGCTCAGCGTCGGCGCCTGCACCACCCGCCTGCGCTTGGACATGGTGGATCGCAACAAAGCGCTGGATGCCGACCTCAAGGCGCTGGGCGCCATGGCCGTGGTGCGCCCCGGCAACGGTGGCAGCCTGCAGGTGGTGGTCGGGCCGATGGCCGATAGCATCGCCGATGAAATTCGCTTGGCCATGCCGTCATTCGTCGCTACCGCACCGGTGGCAGCGGCACCTGTGGATAAACCGAAAGCCGTGAATGAGCAGCACGCCGAGCAATGGCTGAACGCCTTGGGCGGACGCGCGAATGTGCGCCAATTGGAAGCGCTGGCCATGACCCGCCTGCGGGTGGTGCTGGGCGATGATTCAGCCTTGTCCGAAGCGCAACTGACGGCGCTGGGCTGCCAGGGCATCAGCCAGCTCGACAGCGGCGTTTGGCACCTGCTGGTCGGTGACAAGGCAGCCGGATTGGGCGAGGCGCTGGAACGCCTGACCCGCCCGCTCAACGCCTGACCGGCGGGGGGCACCACTGACTTATCTACAGCCCGTTCACGGCGCCATTCTCCAAGCTAAGGGTTCTTTCCCTCAGCATGGAGAATGTGCCCGTGAGCACGTCCAGCCCCCCTATTGCCCCGACGTTCGATGAGATAAAGGCCTACCTCAATCAAATCGGCCAGCATCTGCTCGAATCCCCCACACTGTTGATCCCGGAGAAAGCCCCCTCGCCCGACCTGCGTTATCTCGAACGCTTGAACGGGCTGATCCGTGGTGCCCGCCGGCAATACCTTGAACATGCGCGTGTCCACTACGGAACACTGCGCGACAGCGATCTGCGCAGCGAAGCAGGACAAGCCTTGCTCGCCACCCTCAAGGCCAACCTCGATACCCGGTTGCGACAACTGGATCTGGCCCACCAGATCGACGGCAAGCCGCGCAAATCCTTTATGACCTTCGACGCCGGCTTCATCGCCCTGACCCACGAAGCCAAGCTCGGCGTGCAGGATCGGCTGTTGCACCCGCAAGAAGGCGCGATGCTGGAAAAGGTATCGCTGTACCCGACCCTGCGCCCGGGGCTGTATGCGTTGCGCTTCAGCTATCAGGAGCAGACCGTCGAGCTGGCCGGTGCGTTTGTGGTGACCGAAAAAAACCATCCCCTGCCGAGCAGCCTCACCGCCCCGCAGGATGTCGGCCAGGTGCTGCTGTTCACTCCAGCGCGGGGCGTCGAGTCATTCGATTCATTGGCGCTGCTGGACAGACGCCTGCACCAGCAGTTCGAACACCCCGCCAGCACCGAGGAATTCAGGGCGCTGCTGCCAGTGCGCTACCAAGCATTGGGCAGCAGTGGAATCTGGCCGCTGACGCTGTCGCCCATCAGCGATAAGCCGCTGTTCGAGCACGTCAACCAAGTGCTGATCGACCGGCGCACCCTGGACATCGAGCGCGCGTTAAGCCTTGTGGACAACCCGGACCAGAACGCCGCGCAACTCATTGAGGCTGTCGAGCATGCCATCGAGGCCGCCCTGCCCGACCTCACCGCCCGCCTTGAACTGCGAGCCCAGACCCTGCTCGAACGCTGCCTGCGTTACAGCGCGCCGGACTGGTACCGCAGCGCCAGCGAGGTTGCGCGCAGCACCCTGGCCGAGCGCCTCAAGGGCTACGATCAGGCGCGCCGGGCAATGCTGGAGGTGTTGAACCCGGCCACCACCCCCCGCACGCTGGCACGCTATCAATGGCTGGAACGGCTGGCGGACGAGTTGGACATCCACGACCTGGAACCCCAGCACCTGCTGGTCAGCACCCGACGCTTCGTCCCCAATGTCGGCCATTACGATCACGACCGCACGCTGATCGAGCTGGCCTTGCGCGGCCTGCACACCGACGATGAAAAGCCGGGCTCCGACTTCCTCGCCAACACCGTCCTCACCTACCAGGATGCGCCCCTGCCAGCGGCCTATCAGGATCTGAACGTCGCCTGGCTGGCGCAGCAAATGGTCACCCTGCAACCGCGCCTGGACTTCGCCGATGCACAACGCGATTTGCATGGCCGGGCAGAAGTGCGGCGCGCGGTTGAGCACATGCTCGATCAACGTATCGTCGCATTGGCGTATATCGCCCACCTGCAGGGTCATCTGCTGGAGAGCGACCTGCAACTGCTTGAGCGTCTGCGCGAAGGCACCGACCCGCAGCTCAGCGCCGCCACCGTAGGGGCCAATACCCTGTCGCTGCACGGCGCACAGCTTCAGGACCTGTGGGTGCTGCGCCGTACGAACGCCAGCGGCGTCGTGGACCGCGTGCTGCTGTGCACCCCTGAAGCGCCACGCGACCAGCAATTCAAGGCCTTCGACACGGAACGGGCCTGCCAGCAACATATCCTCGGCTGGACCCTGGACAACGGCCTGAAGGCCGCGCCGGGGAGCATGACCGATTACCTGATCACCCGCGTGCCGCTGCGTTTTCGCGCGGCCATGCAGCACGTATTAAGCAACCTGAGCCTCAAATACCACGCCGAGGAATACAAAGAGGTCACCTTCAGCACCACCGCCAGCCACGCCGAATGCCTGCAAGCGATGTCGCGCCATGTGCTGTCGGCGCGTATCGACGACTATGCGTTCAGCACCCCGAACTGGTACCGCTCGACCACCGATGAGGTGCGCAAACAACTGGTGACCGCCGCCGAGGACGCCGAAGGGGCGCTGCAGGCCTACCACGAACATCCGCTCTCGGAGGCTAATTTCCACAGCTTCAACACCTACCTCCATGACCAGGCCCGACAACGCTTGAATGGCCTGCTGGGCCGCCCAGGGAATGACGTCGACCCGGATACCGTCTGGGTCTATGCCCCGCCGACATTAGTTCTTGCCTCGCGCCCCGAACCGTTGACCTACACCCAATTGTTTCGCGACGGCTACGCCGACGGGGTGGGCTTTCTCGATGAGAAATTTTCCCGCTCGGCCACCTTCAGGGGCCCGGAGGGTATCGACCTGAGCGCACTGACCGCCGAAAAGGTCGCGCGCTCGGTCACAGGGGTGTGGATCGGTCAGCGCTATACAGACAAAGTCAGACGCGAGCTGCTGAATGCCGACAGCCCGGCCTATGACTTCCGGCGCAATGCCATTCTGGCCATCACCCAACGCCAGTTGCTCAGTGCCGCCATCGAGGCGCAGCTCAAAGGCGACATCGCCGGGGTGGACTTGAATTGGCTGAAAAAAAGCATCGCCAGCCTGGGCGACACCACCGTGCAAACCCGCAAGACCTACGCCATCCACCGCTTGATGATCGATGGCGATTGGGTGATCGACACCTACCTGTTCAGCCACGCCGACAACCCGGTCCTGCTGTACACCCCGCAAGCGCCCGACGGCATCAGCTTTCGCGAGGCTCGGCTGTTCAATTACCTGCTCAAGACCCAGCCCGGCTGGATCGGCTACCTGGTCAACCGGGTCGGCGTTCAATCCCAGGCGCGAGTACGCAGCTTTCTGGAAGAAGCGCGGCGCCTACTGCCCGCGCACTTGGATAGAACCGGCCTCAGTCCGGCGCGCTACGACCCCATAGCCGGCGTGCCGCCTGTTACCGACCTGCGTCAGCTGCTGTACAACATGAAACTGCAACGCAAGATCGACAACGTCACGGGCACCACGGTCAACCGCACGCAAATGGTGACCGGCATTCTCTGGACCTGTGTGGAATGGGTCACCGCTATCGCCACCGCGCCCTACCCGGTGCTGAGCCTGAGTACCGGGATGTTGCTGGCTTTCAAGGACGCCATGCTCGCCCTGCACGCCTATCACCAGGGCGACACCGGCGCGACACTGGAACACCTAGCCGGGTACCTGTTCAACAGCGCCGGCGCGGTGTTCACCGACTTGCGCCCGGTATTGCGCGGCCTCAAGCCGACTGGCAAACCGTTGCGTCTGGCCGCAGCCAAGAACGAACACCTGCGCGCCATGAAATTGATCCGGCAACTGGAGCCCGCCCCTGCGGTGCCCGCCAACATGCAGCCGGTGATGTTCGAAGGGCAAGCCTTGTGGGCGAGCCGTACGCCGGATGTGATCGGGCGCTATTTGCTGTATCGGCTCGATCCGCTCAGCGGCAAGTTGGTCTCGACCACCCGCGTGGCCGCCCCCAATGCCGAGGGCGTCTGGCGTCGTACCGGAGTGGCCGGCGGCGGCCCGAAATATGAAGCGCTGCCAGAGACACCACAACCGTTTGCCCAGTATGAAATGCCGGAGAAACACTGGCGCGACCTGACGACGGTGATCAACCCGAACGTGCGCGAAGAACTCATACGGCTGGGCCGCGAACGCGACGTGCCGGCCTATACGGTGTTGTCGTCCGCGGCCGACAGCGTGAAACACTTGCAGCCGGTTTACGTGCAAAAAGTCGAGCAGCTGATCAAGGATGCGCGCAATTTTTTCCGATTCCTCGACCCGATCCCCACACGCGCGCCCGCGCCCCCCAAAGAGGCGAGCACAACCTTCAGGCAACTGCTCGACAGCGATGTGTTCGCCGGCAACAAGAACCTGGTCATTGGGGCGGTACCCGGCTCCATCGCCAGTAAACAGGTGCTGATGCAACAGATGGACGCCCTGATCGAAAAAGGCTTCAAGCGCCTGTACGTGGAATACCTGCCGGGGGACGTGTTCCGGCCGAAACTGGAGAAATTCAACAAGGGCCAGTCCTGGCGGCACATCCAACAGCATATGCGGAGTATCGACAGCGCCTTCGGCATCGCCGACGACGCCGAGTTTTCCTACGCTGCCCTGCTAGGTAAAGCGCAGGAAAAAAAGGTGAAAATCTGCGCCCTTGATGCCACGACGTCCTATCAACTCGAAGACTCGCTGACCCTGCTCGGTAATACGCCGTCCACCACGCCACGGGGCAATGACCTGAGAAACTTCTACTCCCATAAAGTGATTCAAGCCGACAGCGTCGACGCCATGGATGAACGCTGGGTGGCCTTGGTCGAACCGTCCCGGATGCGCAGCTTCAATCAAACCCCGGGGCTGGCCGACCTGCACAATGCGGTGGCGTTGCGCATCGACGACGTGGGTGCGAACCAACCTGTCGGCCTTTGGCTGGATACTCCCGGCGCGATTCCCGGCGATGGACTGGCCAAGGCCGATTACCGTATGACCCTGCACACCGGCTACAAAGCCCCCCAACCCAGTATCGCGGAGAGTGCACCCCAGCCCGGTCACTTCAGTGAGTTCGACATTGCGCCGACCTTCAGGGACGACATCGCCAGCCTGGCCGAACACCCCAGGGGCCTGGACACGCGTTACGCCCCCAGCGGTGCCCGCAGTCGTGAAGCATTCGATGCCTTTGTGGCGCTACGCACGCAGTTGAAGGCCAAGGCCCGAGCGTTTTTTGCCGACTATCACGCCACGCCCCGACCGGAACTGCCGCACCTGAGAACGGACACCACACCGGAAGCTTTCCTCAAGCAGGTCAGTGACAGCACGTTCTCGGGGCTGGTGATTGGCGAAGCCCACTCGGCCCAGGCCAGCAAAGCGTTCCTGCGCAAACAGATGAAGACCCTCAAGCAACAAGGCTTCAAAACCTTATATGTCGAGCACCTGCTGACCGACCTGCATCAGGCACAACTGGACCTGTTCCATCGCACCCAGCGCCTGCCCGACGAACTCAAGGCTTACCTCAAGCGCCAGGACAGCGGGCATATGCCGCTGTACCGAGGCCCTAACAGTTATTCCGAAGTGATTCAGGCCGCCGGCAAATATGGCATTCGCGTTCGCGCCCTGGACTGCACCGCCAGCTATCACGTCAAAGGCCTGGAGGGCATCACCGATCGCAATCAACTGTTCAGCTATTTTGCCGCTCAGGTAATCAAGGCCGACCAGACGGCCCATGGCCCGCACAAATGGGTGGCGTTCGTAGGTAGCGGCCACACCAATACCCAGCTCGGGGTGCCGGGGCTGGCCGAATTGCAGGGCGCCATCAGCCTGCATATTCGCGACGTCGCGCCCACCCTGTCGCGCAGCCTGCATCGCGGTTATTGGGAGACGGACATTCAGGGCGCCTACTGGATTGCCGTGCGTAGCGACTTCAAGCTGGACGTCGGTATCGCAGGCACCCAGACGCCCCTGCCCTTTCCTGCCGCTGACCGCTCGAAACTGACTCGACCCGGTTTCTTTCTGGTGGAACGCCCATCAGCTGCCGAAACCAACATCCTGCACCGCTCCCGTAGCGGCGAGATCGTTTCCACGCCCATCCAGGTGGATGACAACGGGCTGTTTTTCATCGACCGCTGGAACATGAAAGAACAGCGCTTCGAGTTCCAGAACACCCTGATCGAAGCCTTGAGGGAAGAGGTGAAACTGACACCGGCCCCCTGAACACCGGCCACAAAAAACCCGCCGACCATAAAGGCTCGGCGGGTTGCTTGGAGTGGCTGCCGGCAGATCAGAAATCCGCCAACGACCACACTTCATACGCAGGTGTTTCGTAGGGATGGCTGACCTTTAACGCAGCCACTGCGGCTACGATCAAATCGTCCGCCACCACCATCTCAACTTTCCACTCATCGACCACTTCAACCTCGCCGACTTGCCCGAGAAACGGCTGGCTGCCGTCCAACGCGCGAAACTGGCCGCGGCCCAGTACTTTCCAGGCGCAGCTGTCGTAGTCGCCGATGCGCCCGCCGCCAGCTGCAAAGACGGCGGTTTTCACCGTCTCCACATGGCTGTCGGGCACAAAGAAGCTGAGCTTGTACACCGCCTCAGTTCACCCACACGCGCGCGTTGCGGAACATGCGCATCCAGGCACCGTCTTCGTTCCACTCTTCAGGACGCCACGAGTTCTGCACCGCGCGGAACACGCGCTCCGGGTGCGGCATCATGATGGTCACGCGGCCGTCGCGGCTGGTCAGGCCGGTGATCCCACGCGGCGAGCCGTTCGGGTTGGCCGGGTAGGTCTCGGTGACCTTGCCGTGGTTGTCGACGAAACGCAGGGCCACGGTGCCGGACAGGTCGGCTTCCAGCAGTGCCTCTTCGCTTTCGAACTCGGCATGGCCTTCACCGTGGGCGATGGCGATCGGCATGCGCGAACCGGCCATGCCTTGCAGGAAGATCGAGTTGGACTCCTGCACCTGCACCATGGCGACACGGGCTTCGAACTGCTCGGAGCGGTTGCGCACAAAGTGCGGCCAGAACTCACTGCCCGGGATCAGCTCGTGAAGGTTGGACATCATCTGGCAACCGTTGCACACACCCAGGGTGAAGCTGTCGTTGCGCTCGAAGAAGCCCTGGAACGCATCGCGGGCACGGCTGTTGAACAGCGCCGACTTGGCCCAGCCTTCGCCGGCACCCAGCACGTCGCCATAGGAGAAACCGCCGCAGGCCACCAGGCCCTTGAACTCGTTGAGGTCGACGCGACCGGCGAGGATGTCGCTCATGTGCACGTCGATCGCATTGAAGCCGGCGCGGTCGAACGCCGCCGCCATTTCCACCTGACCGTTGACGCCCTGCTCACGCAGCACCGCCACCTGTGGGCGGATGCCTTTCTTGATGTACGGCGCGGCGATGTCCTGGTTGACGTCGAAGCTGAGCTTGGTGCTCAGGCCCGGGTTGTCTTCTTCCAGGATCACGTCGAATTCCTGCTCGGCGCAGTCGGCGTTATCGCGCAGGCGTTGGATCTGGTAGCTGGTCTCGGCCCACTGGCGTTGCAGCAGACGACGCTGGCCGCTGAACACGGTGTCGCCGTTGAAGGAGATATTGATTTCGCCGTTGTTGATCGGCTGACCGATCACCGCGACGCAATCGGCCAGGCCGGCCGCGCTGAACTGAGCCAGCACATCCGGAGTGGCGTCCTGACGGACCTGGATCACTGCACCCAACTCTTCGTTGAACAGGATGCCGTTGATCTCGGACGCATCCTCGGCAACGCTGTCGAGCACGATGTTCAGGCCGCAGTGACCGGCGAAGGCCATTTCCACGACGCTGGTCAGCAAGCCGCCGTCGGAACGGTCGTGGTAGGCCAGCAGGTGGCCGTCGGCGTTAAGGCCCTGGATCACGGCGAAGAAGGCTTTGAGGTCTTCGGCGTCGTCGACGTCCGGGGCCTGCTTGCCGAGCTTGCCGTGGGTCTGCGCCAGGATCGAGGCGCCCATGCGGTTCTGGCCACGGCCCAGGTCGATCAGCACCAGGTCAGTGGTGCCCTTGTCCATGCGCAGTTGCGGGGTGAGGGTCTGGCGGATGTCGGTAACCGGCGCAAAACCGGTGACGATCAGCGACAGCGGCGAGGTGACGCTCTTGTCGGTGCCGTCTTCGTTCCAGCGGGTGGCCATGGACATCGAGTCCTTGCCCACCGGGATGGTAATGCCCAGCTCAGGGCACAGCTCCATGCCGACGGCTTTCACGGTGTCGTACAGGCGCGCGTCTTCACCCGGGTGGCCGGCGGCGGACATCCAGTTGGCCGACAATTTGATGTCAGACAGCTTGCCGATGCGCGATGCGGCGATGTTGGTGAGGGTTTCGCCAATGGCCATGCGGCCCGACGCCGGAGCGTCCAGCAGGGCCAGCGGGGTACGCTCGCCCATGGCCATGGCTTCACCGGTATAAACGTCGAAGCTGGTGGCGGTGACGGCCACGTCAGCCACCGGGACCTGCCACGGGCCGACCATTTGGTCACGGGCCACCAGGCCGGTGATGGTGCGGTCGCCGATGGTGATCAGGAAGCTCTTGCTCGCCACGGCCGGGTGATGCAGCACGCGTTCGATGCTGTCGGCCAGTTCCAGCTTGCTTGGGTCGAAATCATCGCCCAGTTCGGTTTCACGTACCGCCGAACGGTGCATGCGCGGGGCTTTGCCCAGCAGCACTTCGAGGGGCATGTCCACCGGGCTGTTGCCGAAGTGGCTGTCGGTGACGGTCAGTTGCGGTTCGGCAGTGGCTTCGCCGACCACGGCAAATGGGCAGCGCTCACGCTCGCAGATGGCCTGGAAGCGCGCGAAGTCGTCGGCGCCGACGGCCAGCACGTAACGCTCCTGGGATTCGTTGCTCCAGATTTCGTGCGGGGCCATGCCCGGCTCGTCGTTTGGAATATTGCGCAGTTCGAAGCGGCCGCCACGGTCGCCATCGTTGACCAGCTCCGGGAAGGCGTTGGACAGACCGCCCGCGCCGACGTCGTGAATAAAGCTGATGGGGTTCTTGTCACCCAGTTGCCAGCAACGGTCGATGACTTCCTGGCAACGGCGTTCCATTTCCGGGTTTTCGCGCTGTACGGACGCGAAGTCCAGGTCCGCCGAGCTGGTGCCGGTGGCCATGGAGGAAGCAGCGCCGCCGCCCAGGCCGATCAGCATCGCCGGGCCGCCGAGCACGATCAGCTTGGAGCCGACCAGGATCTCGCCTTTCTTGACGTGTTCTTCACGGATGTTGCCCATACCGCCGGCCAGCATGATCGGCTTGTGGTAACCGCGCACTTCATCGCCACGGGGGGTGGTGATGGACTGTTCAAAGGTACGGAAGTAGCCGGTCAGGGCCGGACGGCCGAACTCGTTGTTGAACGCGGCACCGCCCAGCGGGCCTTCGATCATGATGTCCAGCGCGGTGACGATGCGCTCGGGCTTGCCGTACGGCACTTCCCACGGCTGTTCGAAGCCCGGGATCTGCAGGTTGGAGACGGTAAAACCGGTGAGGCCGGCCTTGGGCTTGGCGCCGCGACCGGTAGCACCTTCGTCGCGGATCTCGCCGCCGGAACCGGTGGCTGCGCCTGGGAACGGGGCAATCGCGGTCGGGTGGTTGTGGGTCTCGACCTTCATCAGGATATGCACCGGCTCCTGCACCGCGCCGTACTGGCGGGTCTCGGGGTCCGGGAAGAAACGGCCGGCGACGGAGCCGACGATTACCGAGGCGTTGTCCTTATAAGCAGAAAGAACGCCTTCGCTGTGCATCACGTAGGTGTTCTTGATCATGCCGAACAGGCTTTTTTCCTGGCTTTCGCCGTCGATGTCCCAACTGGCGTTGAAGATCTTGTGGCGGCAATGCTCGGAGTTGGCCTGGGCGAACATCATCAGTTCGATGTCGTGGGGGTTGCGCTTGAGGCCGTTGAAGGCGTTGACCAGATAGTCGATCTCGTCTTCGGCCAGGGCCAGGCCCAGTTCGGTATTGGCCTTCTCGAGGGCGGCGCGGCCACCGCCGAGCACATCAATCGCGGTCAGCGGCTTGGGCTCGGCATGGCTGAACAGACCGGCGGCCTGTTCCAACTGGCCGACGATGATCTGGGTCATGCGGTCGTGCAGGCTGCTGGCGATCAGCTCGGCTTCGGCCTCGCTGAACTGCCCGGCGACGTAGAAGGCGATACCGCGTTCCAGGCGCTGGATATTCGACAGGCCGCAGTTGCGGGCAATGTCGCTGGCCTTGCTCGACCAGGGCGAGATGGTGCCGAACCGTGGCAGAACCAGGAACAAGCGGCCGGTCGGCTCTTGAACGGGAACGCTTGGGCCGTACTTCAGAAGGCGTGCCAGCACTTGCTGTTCGTCGGCGGTCAAAACGCCGCTCACGTCGGCGAAGTGAGCAAATTCAGCGTACAAGCCTGTAACAGCTGGAACCTTCTGGCTCAGTTGCTCAAGGAGTTTGCTGTGGCGAAAGGCAGAAAGGGCAGGAGCGCCGCGCAGGATCAACATCTTCGGGACAGCCTCGGGAAGGGGTGTGCTTTGAGGCCGTGCATTCTAGCGTAAACCGCCGCCAACGGCACCCGAAACGGTATCGCTGGCCGCTGCCGAACGTCAGTTGGCCGCGATTGCACCTTATCGCGGCGTCATCCGCTGCATTCCGCGCAGTTATTTTAACCGTCACAAACGCCCGCCAACGCCCATTTCTGCGGGCTGC
The DNA here is from genome assembly GCF_019641515.1 of Pseudomonas sp. S5F11. Classification (NCBI taxonomy): domain Bacteria; kingdom Pseudomonadati; phylum Pseudomonadota; class Gammaproteobacteria; order Pseudomonadales; family Pseudomonadaceae; genus Pseudomonas; species Pseudomonas sp. S5F11. Next base: position 4,785,986 of record NZ_JAIFJZ010000001.1, on the reverse strand, counting down.
AGCACAGTTTTGGCGGCGCTAGCAGACAAGTCCTGCGCTGTCGAGATATGGCGCCGTGGGCCGTTTGCGTATACTGCGCAGATGTTCTCCCCAACTGCTTTGCGCCCGCGATGCGCCAGATGGCTCATCGCAACCGGACTCTTCCTGATGCTCAGCGCCTGTGTTGATAAACCCAGCACGCTCGAGCGAATCAAGGAGGATGGCGTATTGCGGGTGGTTACTCGAAACAGTCCAGCCACTTATTTCCAGGACCGCAACGGTGAAACCGGTTTCGAGTACGAACTGGTCAAGCGCTTTGCCGATGATCTTGGGGTGAAGCTGGAAATCGAGACCGCCGACAACCTTGACGACCTGTTCGGCCAGTTGGGCAAACCCAACGGCCCGGTGCTCGCCGCCGCGGGCCTGGTGAGCAGCGAACAGCGTCAGCAACAGGTGCGTTTCTCCCATCCTTATTTGGAAGTCACTCCGCAGATCATCTACCGCAACGGCCAATCGCGGCCGACCAACGCGGCGGATCTGGTGGGCAAGAAGATCATGGTGCTCAAGGGCAGCACCCACGCCGAACAACTGGCCGATCTGAAAAAGCAAAATCCTGCCATCGAATACGAAGAATCCGACGCGGTCGAGGTGGTCGATTTGCTGCGCATGGTGGACGAGGGCCAAATCGACCTGACCCTGGTGGACTCCAACGAAGTGGCGATGAACCAGGTGTATTTCCCCAATGTGCGCGTGGCCTTCGACTTGGGCAATGCCAGCAACCAGAGCTGGGCCGTGGCCGCCGGGGATGACAACAGCCTGCTCAACGAGGTCAACAGTTACCTCGACAAGGTGCAGAAGAACGGCACCCTGCAACGGCTAAAAGACCGCTATTACGGGCATGTCGACGTACTGGGTTACGTCGGCGCCTATACCTTCGCCCAGCATTTGCAGCAACGCCTGCCCAAATATGAAAAGCACTTCCGGGCATATGCCAAGGCAGAAAAGGTCGATTGGCGCCTGCTGGCGGCCATCGGTTACCAGGAATCACTGTGGCAGCCGGCCGTCACCTCCAAGACCGGCGTGCGCGGCCTGATGATGCTGACCCAGAACACCGCCCAGGCGATGGGCGTGTCCAACCGCCTGGATGCCCGGCAAAGCATCATGGGCGGCGCCAAGTACCTGGCCAAGATCAAGGACGAACTGGACGACAAGATCGCCGAACCGGACCGCACCTGGTTCGCCCTCGCCGCCTACAACGTGGGCACCGGCCATCTGGAAGACGCTCGCACGTTGGCCAAGCGCGAAGGCCTGAACCCGAACAAATGGCTGGACGTAAAGAAAATGCTACCGCGCCTGTCCCAGAAGCAGTGGTATAGCAAAACCCGCTACGGCTACGCGCGGGGCGGCGAACCTGTGCACTTCGTGGCGAACATCCGGCGCTACTACGACATTCTCACCTGGGTGACCCAGCCGCAGCTGGAAGGCAACCAGGTGGTCGAAGGCAACCTGCATGTGCCGGGTATCGACAAGACCAAGCCGCCGGAAGACACCCCGCCACTCTGAGCGCAATATTTCAGACGCCGCCAATTGGCTTTACTTGGCTCAAAGGCCGGTGAGCAGATGGACTACGCCGCCCGGTAACACCATCACGCCAGCAATACCCGACGCCCTTAACCCCGCCTCATCCAGCCGCCCCGCATCCTCCAATTGCACCCGCACCCGCGTCAGTGCCACGCGCTGTTGCGACTTGAGGTTATCCGCCCCGCCCAACGCACTCAGCACCGCGGCCGACAACTCATTCTGCGTTGGCGCGGCTACGGTTTCCGCCACCAGATCCGGAGTAAGGGCCTTCCAGAACGCCCGCTGCAATTTCTCGAACATGCTCAAAGCTCCACGACAGGTGAGGTTTCAACGGTGGCCGCCTGGTACATGCGCAATGCCTCGCGCACTTGGGCGGCTTCTTCCAGGCCCAGGACCTGACGGGCGATGATCTGGCAGTCAGCCAGGTCCAGTTCGCGCACCGTGGCCTTGATAGTGGGGATCAACGGGACGCTGACCGACAGCTCATCCACCCCCAACCCGATCAACACCGGCACCGCCAGCGCTTCGGACGCCAGCGCACCGCACACGCCCACCCACTTGCCGTGGGCATGGGCAGCCTTGACCGTTGTGTCGATCAGCCGCAATACCGCCGGGTGGAAGCTGTCGGCCTGACTGGCCAGGCGCGGATGGTCACGGTCCATGGCCAGGGTGTATTGGGTCAGGTCATTGGTGCCGATGGAGAAAAAGTCCACATGGGGAGCGAAGACGTCCGCCATCAATGCAGCGGACGGCACTTCGATCATGATGCCCAGTTTCGGTAGCGTCGCGAGCCCGAGCGCCGACGCTTCTTCTTGAAGAATCCGCCGAGCAAGGTGCAACTCAGAGAGCAGGCTGACCATCGGCAGCATGATATGCAGCCGTGCGAAACCGGCGCTGGCGAGGATCGCGCGGAACTGTTCGCGCAACAATTGCGGCCGCTCCAGGCATAGGCGAATGCCGCGCAGACCGAGGAATGGGTTGTTCTCGGCGTCCATCGGCACATAGGCCAAAGGTTTGTCACCGCCGACATCCAGGGTGCGCACCACCAGATTGCGCTCGGTGCCCAAGGCACGGGCGATGGCGGTGTAGGTGGCGGCTTGTTCGTCGGGGCTGGGGGCGCGGTTGCGGTCCAGGTAGAGAAATTCCGAACGCAGCAGGCCGACGCCTTCGCCGCCCAGGCCCAGGGACTGCTCCACTTCCGGCAACGAAGCAACGTTGGCGGTGACTTCGACATGATGCCCATCGCGGGTGATTGCAGGAACACCGGCCTGCGCCATGTCCCGCTGATGACGCAGCAGCTGTTGCGCGCGCGCCGTTTCCAACTGCTCGATTTGCGCCAGGTCCGGGTCCAACTGCAACGTACCCTGATCGGCGTCCAGCAAGACATACCGAGCATTGGCCAGCGCCAGCACTTCAGGCGACACGCCGCAAATCGCCGGCAGGCCAAGGGCCCGGGCGAGGATGGCGACATGGCTGGTGGCGCCACCGCCGACCGTGACAAAGCCCAGCACCTTGCGCGTGTCCAGGCTGGCGGTTTGCGAAGGGGTGAGTTGCTCGGCGATCAGGATCGCGCGCTCGGGCAAGTCCCAAGCGCTGTCTTGAATGCCTAGGATCAGTTTCAACACACGCTGGCCGACATCCGCCAGGTCCGCGGCCCGCTCGGCGATCAGCGCATTGCCCAAGCCCTGGAAGAGTTCCACGGTGGCGGCGGTGGCACGGTTCCAGGCAAAGGCTGCGCTCTTGCCCTCGGCCAATAATCCGTGGGCTTGTTCCAGTAATGTCGGGTCTTCAAGCAGTTCCTGATGGGCACGAAAGATCTCCGCCTGGGCACTGCCGACGGCATCGTCCTGCAAGGCTTGAAGCGCTTGGGTCGCGGCCGCCAGACCACGGGCCAACGCTGCCTGCTCAACGGCCTGCCCGGCGCCCTGCTCAGTGATGTTCAACACAGGCTCGGCCACTTGAAACACTTGGCCGAACGCCGCCCCCGGCGATGCACACACGCCCCTTAGTAGCGTGGCCGGCAACACCGGTTGCTCCGGTGCTGTCGGTGTCGTAACGGCCTCGCCACAGCCTTGCGTCAACAACGCAACCAACGCCGCGATCGCGGCCTCGGCGTCTTCCCCCGCCGCACTCACTTGCACGCTGTCGCCCTGCACGGTTTGCAGGGCCATGATCGCCACCAGCGATTTGGCATTGGCGCTCTGGGTTTGCTTGTGCAGGTAGATGCTTGCGCTAAACGCTTTCGCGGTCTGGGCCAATACAGCCGCCGGGCGGGCGTGCAGGCCGTTGGCATTCGGCAAGGTCAGCGGCTTGGAGAACAGGGCGTCGCCCTCCTCCTCATCGGCCTCTTCTATCCGATTGCCAGGGGCTACCTGCAACACGGGCTGGCCCAGTTCCACCAGGCCGCTTGCCAGAGGCGTGAAGGGCTCGCCGCTGACCACCAGCATCAGGGTCAGCACACTGCGCGCGTTGAGCGCCACATAGTCGGCATCGAATTCGATCAGGGCTTGCCCCGCCTCCACCCGCTGGCCTTCCTCGACCAGACGGATGAAGCCCTTGCCGGCCAGGCTTACAGTGTCCAGGCCGATATGCATCAGCACCTGCACGCCGTTGTCATCGGTGATGCTGACCGCATGCCCAGTATCCTGGATATTGCTGATCACCCCGGCCAGCGGCGCGCAGAGGGTCTGCGATGTTGGGTCGATGCACAGGCCGTCGCCGATCATGCGGCTGGCGAATACCGGGTCGGGCACCTTGTCCAGCGCCAGCAGTACACCCGACAAGGGCGCCCGCAATTCCAGGGTTTGCGTTGCGATCATGACTTCACCTGCTGTTTTGTTCTGTAAAAATCACGGGGTGGATGCGTATGCCAGGGGTGTCTTACTTCCACCAGTATTCAACCTGCACACCCACGTTCGACCCATGCCGCGCCGTGCCATAGGAACCGGTGTCGGACAACGCCGAGCCCGCCGCCAATTCATTCGCCGCACGCTTGGCCGCTTCGTTCCAGGTCGCATAGGTGTAGTACAAGCGCACTTCCGGTCGCGCCCAGAAATCCGGGCCTTTGGGCGACCAGGTCGGGGCGAAGGTAAATTTGCTCAGTTTGCGCGTGCCGCCGGTGGCGTCGACTTGATCGTGCCCCAGTTCGGTGACCAGTTTGAATTGTTCGCTGAGCGCATACGCAGGCCGTACGCCGATGGACATCCAGGTCTGATCCTGGCTGCCGGGCCGAATGTCCTTCTGGTACACCGCCTCGATCTGCCCACCGAAACGCGGGGTCACCTGCCAGTCGAAAAACTCCACGGCGCGATAACTTTTGCTGCTGTTGTCCAGGAAGGTATTGCCGGTGTAGCCCAGGCCGGTGCCGGGGCCTTCGCCGTACTGCACGGCGAATTTGTTCTTGCCGCCCAGGAAGGGTTTTTGCACATGCTGCGCGGTCAGCGCCCAACCGCTGTGGGTATCGCGCCCACCGGCCTTTTCGATATAGCTCAAGCCCAGCTCCAGCTCGCCGCCGGGGTTGGTCTTGAAGCCCGCGACGTTGAAATCGTGACGGGTGGCGTATTCCTTCTGGTACAGGTTGTCCTTGCGGGAAATTGCATAGCTGTACTTGAGGTCGCCGATCAGCACGTCCTCGATACCGCCGCCCGTGGCGCTCTGGTTCCAGTAGTAGAAGTCGGAAATATGGATGTCGTTACGTTTGTAGTAACGCCGACCGGCCCACAGCGAACCGCCGTTGAGGGCAGGCAGGTTCGACCATTGCGCATACATCTGCGGCATGCGCGCGGAGCCGTTGTCTTCGCCTTGGAATTTAAGGGCGCGGTCGTACTTGTTGTAGAGCGAGGCCATCGCATCGACGCTGAGTACCGAGCCATCGTCGAAGGTCAACAGGTCCTGACGCAGTTCCAGTTCGGCGTACTGCTCGCATTCGTTGCCCAGGCGGTATTTGGTTTGCGCCCCCGGCAACTGGAAACACTGCTGTGGGCCACTGCCCGTGGAAGTCCCCGCGCCACTGCGCAGGTAACCGGCGAATTCCAGGGCCTGGGCGCCGAATGGCAGACTCAGGCAGGAGGCAACGAGGCCGAGCTTTACGGTGGTTTTCATGAAGCACTCCAATATTTTTATTATGTTTTTTTGCAGCGCCCCTGCACTCCCATACAGGGGTTACAGCGGGTCTCAGTCCTTCAAATGCAGCACAAAAGATTCGTACGGACGCAACACCACCGTGGTGGTGCGTTGCGGGCAGTCGGGGTAGTTGCTGATCAGCAGGCGTTGCTCGGTCGCCGCACCAATCACCTCGTCAGGCAGTTGGATCTCACAGGGCTGGCCGTAGAAGTTGTTCAGCACCAGCAGGCGCTCGCCGAGGCCTTCGCGCAGGTAGGCCCAGACCTGCAAATGGTCTTGCAGCAGTGGCCGGTAAACGCCCTCTTGGATCAGCGGTTCGTGACGACGCAAGGCGATCAGCGCGCGGTAGTGGTGCAGCACGGAGTCGGGATCGTCGAGTTGGTGTTCGACATTGATGTGCGCCGCACTGGCCGGGATGCCGATCCACGGCTCGCCGCTGCTGAAACCGGCATTTGGCTGCGCGTTCCATTGCATGGGCGTACGGCCGTTGTCGCGGGACTTCTGCATGATCGCGGCCATGCTCGCCGCTTCGGATTCGCCCGCATCGCGCTTGAGGCGGAAGATGTTCAGGGTCTCCACATCGCGGTACTGCTCGATCCTGTCGAAGCCCGGATTGGGCATGCCCAGTTCTTCGCCCTGGTACACAAACGGCGTGCCTTGGAGAAAGTGCAGCGCAGTGGCGAGCATCTTGGCCGAGACCACGCGGTACTCGCCGTCATCACCGAAGCGCGAGACCACTCGCGGCTGGTCGTGGTTACACCAGAACAGCGCGTTCCAGCCGCCGCCGGCCTGCATGCCCAGTTGCCAGTCGGAAAGGATCTGCTTGAGTTGCAGGAAATCGAAGTCGGCCTTCACCCACTTTTGCAGGTTCGGGTAATCCACTTTCAAGTGGTGAAAGTTGAAGGTCATCGACAGCTCTTTCGACTCGGGCCGAGAGTAGCGGATGCAATGTTCCAGGCTGGTGGACGACATTTCGCCGACATTGATCAAGTCATGCCCCTCGAAGACTTCGCGGTGCATTTCCTGCAGGTACGCGTGCACGTTCGGGCCATCGGTGTAGAAACGGCGGCCGTCGCTGCTGTCTTCAGGGAAATCGGCGGGTTTGGAGATCAGGTTGATCACATCCAGGCGGAAACCGCCCACGCCTTTGTCACGCCAGAAGCGCATGAGCTTGAACACTTCGGCGCGCACCTTGGGGTTGTCCCAATTGAGGTCCGCCTGGGTGTGATCGAACAGATGCAGGAAATACTGGCCGGTTTGCGCCTCGTACTCCCAGGCCGAACCACCAAACTTGGATTCCCAGTTGTTCGGCTGGTCGCGCCAGATATAGAAGTCGCGGTAGGGGTTGTCGAGGCTGCTGCGTGCCTGCTGGAACCATTCATGCTCGATGGAGGTGTGGTTAACCACAATGTCGAGCATCAACTTGATGCCGCGCTTGGCCGCTTCGGCGATCAGCAAGTCGCAGTCGGCCATGGTCCCGTAGCTGGGGTCGATGGCGTAGTAGTCGCTGATGTCGTAGCCGTTGTCCCGTTGCGGCGAACGCAGGAACGGCGTGATCCACAAACAATCCACGCCTAGCCATTGGAGGTAGTCGAGCTTGTCCACGATGCCCAGCAGATCACCGGTGGCGTTACCCGCGTGACTGTGGAAGCTTTTGGGGTAGATCTGGTAGATCACCGAGTGTTGCCAGTCTTGCATGGTGGGTTCCTTTAGTAGGGTTTTGTGCTGGCCTCTCGGGCCTCATCGGGAGCACGTCGAACCGTCGCGCCGCCCTCCCACAGGGTGTAAGCATTCCAACTGTGGGAAGGGGGCTTGCCCCGATAGCGATAGTTCAGGCGACGCGATAACCCGGCCGAACAATCTTCATGCTCAACGCACAGGTCAAAACAAACGGCACGACCATCGCGATGACCATCCCGATCACAAAAACCGCGATGGATTGCGGCACGATCGAAATAAACCCAGGCAAGCCTCCCACCCCGATGGCCGAGGCCTGCACCTTGTTCAGCGACAGGAAAATGCTGCCCAGGGCCGACCCCACCAACGCCGCATAAAACGGAAACTTGAAGCGCAGGTTCACCCCGAACATCGCTGGTTCCGTGATGCCGAAATACGCGGAAATCGCAGAGGTGGAGGCCATGCTTTTGTCCCGCGCATTGCGGGTGGTGTAGAACACGGCGAGTGCGGCACTGCCCTGGGCCAGGTTGGACATCACGATCATCGGCCAGATAAAGGTGCCGCCCTGGGTAGAGATCAGTTGCAGGTCCACGGCCAGGAACATGTGGTGCATGCCGGTGATCACCAGCGGCGCATACAGCAGGCCGAAAATCGCCCCACCGACCATCGGCGCCAGGTCGAACAGGGTGACCACGCCTTCGGTGATCAGGATGCCAAGGTGACGGGTCACCGGGCCGATGATCGCCAAGGCCAGCACACCGGTGACCACGATGGTGGTGATGGGCACTACCAGCAATTGAATCGAATTGGGCACCCGTGCCCGCAGCCACTTCTCGATCACGCTCATCACATAGGCGGCCATCAGGATCGGCAGGATCTGCCCCTGGTAGCCGACTTTTTCGATCCTGAACCAGCCGAAAATGTCGAAGTACGGCAGGCTCTGGCCATCCAGACCGGCGACGGCCTTGCCGTAGTTCCAGGCGTTGAGCAGGTCCGGATGCACCAGCATCAAGCCGAGTACGATGCCGAGGATTTCACTGCCGCCGAAACGCTTGGCCGCCGACCAACCCACCAGCGCCGGGAGGAACACGAACGAGGTATTGGCCATCAGGTTGATCAGGCTCCACAGGCCATCCAGGTTCGGATAGGCCTCCAGCAGCGTCTTGCCCTCGATGAACATGCCCTTGGCGCCCATCAGGTTGTTGATGCCCATAAGCAGGCCGGCAATGATCAGCGCGGGCAGGATCGGCATAAACACATCGGAGAACACGCGGACCAGGCGCTGCATGGGGTTGGTCTTGTCGCCGCCGGCTTTCTTGACGTCGGCGATGGTCGAGGCGGCAAGGCCGGTTTGCTCGCGCAGGGCGGCGTAGACCTTTTCCACTTCACCCGGACCGATCACCACTTGAAACAGGCCGCCGGTAAAGAACGAACCCTTGACCAGATCGACCTGGTTCAGCGCGCTGCCATTGACCCGGCTGGGGTCCTTGAGCGCCAGGCGCAGGCGGGTCACGCAGTGTGCGGCTTGCTCCAGGTTGTCGCTGCCTCCGAGGTGCTCGAGGATCTCGCGGGCGATATTCGAATAGTCGTGGCTCATGCTTGGTTTCCACTTTGGTTTTTTTATTTGGGGGCAGTCATTGGCAGCACGCCGAAAGCAAAAGTACTCGTACAGACGAGTTAAAGCAACAACTCGTCTGTACGAGTTTGAAATTGTTTTTTCCTGATTTTCTGTAGGAATCTGCTGAGCCCCATGGAAGCCGCAGCAACCAAGGGCTCAATGGACAAACCCTATCGGTAGCACTAAGGTTCGAGCCTGAATAAGCCGGGCACAGAGCCATCCCCATGAGCAAATACAACCAGATCTATAGCGATCTGCTTGCCAGCATCACCACTGAACGCCTGCAACGTGGTACGCGCCTCCCCTCCGAAACCGAATTGATGGAAAGCTACCAGGCCAGCCGAGGCACCGTGCGCCGCGCCATCGAACAATTGCAGGAGCGTGGGTTTGCGCAAAAGATCCACGGCAAGGGCACGTTTGTGTTGTCGCCCAACCCGATCGAGTTTCAGCTGGGCGGCATTGTCAGCTTCCACGAAACCCACGCCGACCTCGGCGATGACGTCCTGACCGAAGTGGTCGAATTCACCCAGATCCCGCTGGAGGGTTCGCTGCTGCAACACATCGAAGCCGAACCCGGCACGCTGATCACCCGCATCAAACGGGTACGACACATCGATGGCAAACGCGTGATCCTCGACATCAACCACTTCGTCGCCGACCTGATCCCAGGCTTGGACCGCACCATTGCCGAGCAGTCGATCTACGCGTTCATCGAACAGACGTTGCAGCTGCAAATCAGCTACGCCCAACGCACCATCAAAGCCCTGCCACGCAGCAAAGACGACCAGGCCCACCTGGACCTCGACGGCCAGAGCCATGTGATCGTGGTGAGCAACCAGACATTCTTCCAGGATGGACGGCAGTTCGAGTACACCGAGTCGCGGCATACGCTGGATAAGTTTTACTTTTCGGATATTGCGCGGCGGTGAGCCGAGTCAGGAAAAAGCAATGGCGTTAAGTCATCTGCTGCGAACTCCCCCTATGTTGAGTAGAGACTTTTCCTGCCGTCGGCCATTGGCCGGCGTCTGTAAAGCCTGGTTGGTGATGCTCAGCGCGCTTCTCATCGCCTGCCAGACGCCGCGTGAGGCGCTGCAACAACTAGCTCAAGAGCATGGCCGACACTGGGAGGTCTTGCCGGGACATGCGTTCCCCCTCTTCATCCTTGCACCGCGAACTGCCGAAAAAATGACTCGCCTGCGTGTCTATTTGGAAGGCGATGGGCATTCCTGGGCCACGGCCACACAACCCAGCCTGGACCCAAGCCCGCATAATCTCTTGGTGCCACGGTTGGCGGTCGACGATCCGACGCCGAACGTTTACTTGGCACGCCCCTGCCAGTTCGTGATGGCCGCAACCTGTCAAACCTCACTCTGGACCGATCGACGATTTTCTCAGGCAGTGGTCGACCGTCTCAGCCAGGCCATGGACCAACTGAAACAGCGATATGGCAATCGTGAGTTCGAACTGGTGGGGTATTCAGGAGGCGCCGCTCTGGCATTATTGCTGGCGGCGCAGCGCAATGATGTGACCCAAGTGCAAACCCTTGCCGGCAATCTCAGCCCACGTCTGTGGGCGGCGATGAAAGGGTTGTCCCCGCTCGACGGTTCACTGGAACCGCTGGACTACCGTGATCGACTCGTCTTAATACCCCAGCGTCATTTCATCGCAGAAGCTGACTCAATCATTCCGAGTCATTTAGCCGATCAGTACCAACAGGCACTTGGCTCGCCCCTCTCCCAATGCGTGCATGTACCAGGGGCAAGTCATGATGAGGGGTGGGAAGCGGCATGGAGCCGATGGGCTAAAACTCCGTTGGCGCATCAGCGTCTTGAGACTGAGAGTAGGCAGATCCCTTTGAAACAACCCACTACCTCCCCCATCAGGCTCCGCGCGGCCCGTGACAGCGCCAATGACCCTGAAGTTCCAGCTATTGCTGATTAATTCCGTAAAGTTTAAAAAAATAACTGAAACGTCGCATTTTTTAGCTTTTTTCCCGGCCTTAGTCATTTTCTTGATGAATTGTCCTACACGCATCGTGTAAATTCGGCCGCGCTTGAATCAGCACTCACTGACAAGCTGGCAGGGATGCCTAAAAGACGGACGCTGACGCGCGCGTTATTCCCTGTCAGTTTCCGCCCTGTAAGGATACTGCCTTGAACATTTCCCACCTGCGCCGCTCGTTGTTGGCGCTGTCCGTTGCGGCTGCCACTGCCACTGCCACGGTCCATGCCGCACCCGCACCCGACTTCAACTATGACCTGAGCAACGGGGCCTACAACAGCGACGGCGATGTTTTCAATAACGCCACCCTGGCCGGGACCTCGCAAAACGCAGGTGTCGGCCTGCTCAACGTGACCCTGGCGGGCAATCTGATCAATCAGGGCAACATCAACCTGACGACCACCAGCCCCAGCGACGTCCCGTCCGGCATCGCCGTACTTCTTAATTCCAACATCGCGGGCGACCTGGTCAATAACGGCGACATTACGGTGAGCGGCAACGGCGCGATGGGGCTGGACCTGTATCAGGCGAATATCGCGGGCAACGTAAACAACAACGGCAAGATCAGTGTGACTGGCCAAAACGCCAACGGCATGATGATCACCTCGACTCAGGCGCGCATCAATAACTCGGGCACGATCACCGCTCGCGGCCTCGATTCAGCGGGCATCGAGATCGAGAACGCGCGCTTCACCGGGCAGATGACAGGCGCGCCCTTCACAAGCGATATCAACAACAGCGGGACTATCTCCGGCGAAGGCATGGGTATCCACTTCGTCAACCTCGACACCTCCGGCGGCTTCGACACCCTCTCCATCAGGCAGACAGGTGGCCTGATCGAAGGCGGCATTGCGGCAATTCTGGTGAACGACAACGCCTCACCCTCGTATTTCTACTGGCAAGGTGGTCAGGTCAAGGGTGACCTGCTGGGCCTCAGTGGCGTGCTGGTGCAAGGCGAGGCGATGTTCGATGGCTCGACCATCCGCGCCGGTTTCGTTGATATCGACGGTGGCCGCCTGACGCTGCTTCGCCCGCAGACCACCATCGTCGGCGACCTCGACATGGACAGCGACACTGCGCGCCTGCGTCTGCTGCTTGATAACGACACGCTGCCCAACGCGCCGATCCTGAAAGTCACCGGCAATACCTTCTTCTCTGCAGGCAGCCAGATCGAATTGCAGGCCCGCTCCGATGACTTCCGCACCTCGGCCGCGGGCAACCGCTACACCCTTATCAATTCCGGTACGTGGGAAGACCCGGAGAACCTGTCCGTGGTTTCCTCCTCGGCCCTGCTTGAAGTGAAGAACTTCGGCATTGAAGGCCAGGACGTGAAAGCACTGGTTGCCACCCGCAATGATGAAGTCGTCACACAAGACCTGCTGGGTGCCCACGGCTCGCGTAATGCGGTGAATGCCATCAAGCCGTTCAAGAACACGGTGATGGGCCAACTGGACGAAAGCGACCCGGTATTCCAAAGCTTCGCCAACGCCGCCACCGCCGAAGAGCTGGCCAAACTGGCCGAAACCCTGACGCCGGATGTCAGCCGTGGGGCGATCAACGCTGCCACCAACAGCCAGAACTTGGTCGCAAGCGCCATCAACCGTCGTGCCAGCAAAGCGCGCAGCGGTTTGTCCTCCGGTGACGTGCTGGCAGAACAAGGCGTATGGCTGCAAGCGCTGTCCAGCGATGCCGACCAAGACAGTCGCCACGGTGTCGCAGGCTACGACGCCAACACCAACGGCATCGCCGTGGGCGCCGACGGCAAGGTCAACGCCGAGACCACCGTAGGCCTGGCTTACAGCTACCTGACCAGCGACGTCAAATCCGACCTGGGCAACAAAACCGATGTCAGCGGCCACGCATTGACCCTGTACGGCAACTGGGCCCGTGACAACTTCTTTGTCGACACCTCGCTGATGTATGGCTGGAACGACAACGAATCCAAACGCTACATCGCCGGCACCCGTGCCAAGGCCGACTACGACAGTGAGATCTTTGGCGTCAACGCACTGGCCGGCTACACGTTCCAGCTCAACAAGCAGTGGCTGCTGGAACCTCAGGTCGGTGCGCGCTATGCAAATGTGTCGATGGATTCGTACCACGAGAAAGGCAGCTCAGCCGCCCTCAACGTCGGCAGCCAGCGCTATGAAATCGGCGAAATGGGCCTGGGCGCTCGCCTGGCGGCCGCTTTTGACCTAGGTGCAGGCAGCCTGGAACCGGAAGCCAAGCTGATGGCCTGGCACGACTTCATCGGCGACAAGGCCGGCACCACCTCCACCTTCGTACTCGGCGGCACCCCATTCACCACCACCGGCGCCACACCAGCGCGCGACAGCTACGAGCTGGGCCTGGGTGCAAACTACCGAGTGGGCGCTTGGAGCGTGGGAGGGACATACAACTACCTGACCAGCAGTGGTTTCGACGCCGACACTTTCAGTGCGAACGTGCGTTACGACTTCTGATAAACCCCTTCGCTAGAAACAACAAAACCCGCCAATGCGGGTTTTGTTGTTTCAGGCTGGTGGTTTGCGGCGGGTGGGCGCCGTAGCCGACGCATCGTAGGCATCGCCAACAGCTGCTAAGTTTCGTAGGAAATTTTGTAGGTCTTGCCTAGCCGTTCGACACGTGCAAACCCGAGTTCGCCAAGGTGCATACCCGCGATAACAATCTTATCCGAGCTAACAACACTCAATAGTTTGGATCGTGTTTCGGCGCTAAGAAGCGGATCTTGGTCGAATGCAATGGACACATCGGGACGAGCAATCTGAATTTGGGGGAAATGAACGATATCCCCCCAAACCAGCAGACTACGATCATTGGAATCGAGACGATAACCGCAATGTCCTGCGGTATGCCCCAGAAGAGGCATCGCACTGATGCCAGGCAGAACTTCGTTATCAGTAAACGTGCGCGTCTTCTCCCGATACTGATCGAACACCTTGCGAGCAAACAGAAAGTTGCCACGAGCCCGCTCACTCGCTCGGCTGAGGTTGCCATCATCCTTCCAAAAAGAAACCTCGCGCTGGTGGACGACTAACTCTGCATCGGGAAAGGCTGCTTCCCCTGAAGAGTCAAGCAGGCCACCAACATGGTCGGGATGTGCATGGGTCAGAAGAATGGTGTCAATGTCAGCGGGTTGCACCCCAGCAAGCGCGAGATTCGCCTTTAACTTTCCGCCCCACTGCTTGAAACCACCAGCCCCCGCATCGATGAGGATCGTGCGGCCCCTTCCACGCACCAGGTAACAGTTGATGTGAATCGAGGATGGGTCGCTCACACCTGCGTCCTGCTGCAACTTGTAAGCCTGCGTAGAATTAATGTTGGAGAGAAGATCCAGACTTGCGCAAAGGTATCCATCACTGATGGCCGTAATCGAAAAGTCGCCGATCTGCTGGCCCGGAAATTTCATGTCGTTCATTGCGGCACTCCTTGCGAATCATCAGTTCCGCGCGTAGAGGGTATCGGCTGGATAGCCGAAGCAACGGATGTGTGCCGTGAGCCCGGCATGGCGTTTTATTGCCTCATCCAGTCGCGCCATGAAATCGTCCATGACCGATGGCGTTCTGAACGGTTCGAGGCGGTACTTGATTTGCGCGTAAGCAGGATGCCCACGCCCCTGGCGAGCAGCGACATAGATGACATGCACGTTGTCCAGCGCAGCCTGGAGGACGTCCGTGCAAAGCCGGGTGCATCGTTCGGTGAGTTCCGCCAGATTCGCTTCGGGCGGCATCTTTTGCGCCTGGATAAAGATCGTCAGGTTAGGCATATCGATTCTGCCCCTGCGTCTGGGGCGCTGCTCCATTACCACTGGTCAATTGCGCAGCCATCGGGGCATAGAGGTGTACGTTCTTTGGAAGGGTATTTGCACCAAGACTAATGGCGCTATCCAGCTTCGCCAGCCACCTGTTTTCAGGACATTTCTCCAGTGCGACCGCCCACATCTGCTCAGGCGTAAGCCCCATCTCGATGAGCGGCTCGGGACCGACTGCGCTCACGATCAGATACTCGCCTTCACCGATGGCAGGCGCGCGCTCAGGGCCGCCGTAAAGATTGCGGTGCCAATCGGTAATGTACTGCTGCCAGCGTGCGAAGTTGCCCCCGCCCTTCTGGCGATACTCATCACTTTCAAGCACAGCCAGACCGTCGATCGAGTGCATGGCCAGGTACACAGGGCAACCAGCGCTAATCGCTTTGAAGCGTTGCGAAGTATGGAACCCACTCACGGAAATAAGCGCGGGTAGCTTTTCCAGGCTATAGAAATCATTCCACTGTGCTTCGCTGACTGGGTCGGCAAAGCTGCACTCGACGGTATAGATCATGGATAGCTTGCTACCGGCCTTTTCGTAGGTCCGGCCCTCCGTGTTGATGTCTAGTCATGCTATGACCTTGATCACGGCGTATAAAACGATTATTCGGTATGCTTCAGTGACGAAAGATCAAGCTAAGCTGGATCGCCATCATCAGAACGGGAACGCTCATGCGAAGGAAGATCCCCAGCAGCACGGCACTGACAGCATTTGAAGCCGCCGCCCGCCACGGCAGTTTCGCGCGCGCGGCAGAGGAACTGTCTTTGACTGAAGGAGCTATCAGTCGCCAGATCGGCCGGTTGGAAGCCTTCCTCGGGGTCACGCTGTTTGAGCGGATCGGCAATCGTGTCCGACTCCTTCCTAACGGAGAGCGTTACGCGGCGCAGGTTCGCGAATCACTTGACCGCTTGGATCGGGACAGTCAGTACTTAATGGGGCAGCCGAACGATGGCGCAAGCCTGGACATTGCCACTATCCCAACGTTCGCGATGCGATGGCTCATCCCTCGCTTGGGACGCTTCCAGCAGAAGCATCCGAACATTACTGTGCATTTGGCCGAGCGCATGGAGCCCTTCGTCCTGGCCGGCAGCGGATTCGATGCTGCCATCCATTTCGAACACCCGGCGTGGACGGGCATGCAAACTCACCAACTTTTGCATGAAGTGCTGGTTCCGGTTTGCCATCCTGGACTTCTGACAGGACGCAATCGAACAACCGCATTGGACGAATTACCGCGCCTTCACCGACGACAGAACCCTGACGCTTGGCAACACTACTCCCAAGAGGTGGGAAGCCCGCTGACCAATCCTGCAATTGGCGCACGCTTTGATCTCCATGGAATGTTGATAGAAGCCGCATTGGCCGGCCTCGGCGTTGCGCTAGTACCGCGCCTGTACGTTGAGACCGAACTGGCGTCAGGAAGCCTGATCGCCCCGTGGCCGGACGGAAAAACCATCTCTAAAACCTTCTGCCTCATCCTCCCTGAGCCCATCGAATTGGGTAGAGAGCCAATACAAGCTTTTGCTCAATGGCTGCTCGACGAAGCAAAGAAGGGAACAGAACTTGCCCGCGGCGATCATCTTCTTCGCCTCCCCTAGACGCTCACACGCTTGAGCCAGGGTGATTCCGCCTAAGCCGTAACGACCGGAGCTGACGTCACACAGACACGCTGCCTGGCGATGCACAAAGCTGCCAGAATTTGCCAACCCCAAAAAGCCAAAAGCCCGCAGTTACGCGGGCTCCAGGGCATTTTTTGCTAGTGGGTGCCGGACAATGCCGGACGTCCAATCATTCCCACTCAATGGTCGCTGGCGGCTTGCTCGACACGTCATACGTCACGCGCGAGATACCTTCGATCTCATTGATGATACGGCCGCTGACGGTTTCCAGCAGTTCGTACGGCAGGTGTGCCCAGCGGGCGGTCATGAAGTCGATGGTTTCCACTGCGCGCAGGGCCACGACCCAGGCGTAACGACGGCCATCGCCGACCACGCCAACCGACTTGACCGGCTGGAACACCACGAACGCCTGGCTGACTTTGTGGTACCAGTCGGCCTTGCGCAGTTCTTCGATGAAGATATGGTCGGCGCGACGCAGCAGGTCGGCGTATTCCTTCTTCACTTCACCAAGGATACGCACGCCCAGGCCCGGGCCTGGGAAGGGGTGACGGTAGACCATGTCGTACGGCAGGCCCAGTTCCAGGCCCAGGCGACGGACTTCGTCCTTGAACAGTTCGCGCAGCGGTTCGACCAGCTTGAGGTTCATTTCCTCAGGCAGGCCACCCACGTTGTGGTGGGACTTGATCACGTGGGCCTTGCCGCTCTTGGCGCCGGCCGACTCGATCACGTCGGGGTAGATGGTGCCCTGGGCGAGGTACTTGATGTTGTCCAGTTTGCTGGACTGGGCATCGAACACGTCGATGAAGGTGCGACCGATGATCTTGCGCTTCTTCTCCGGGTCGGACTCGCCGGCCAGGTTATTCAGGAATTGCTCTTCGGCGTTGGCGCGGATCACTTTGACGCCCATGTTCTCGGCGAACATGGCCATCACTTGCTCGCCTTCGTGCAGGCGCAGCAGGCCGTTGTCGACGAACACGCAAGTCAGTTGGTCGCCGATGGCCTTGTGCAGCAGCGCAGCAACCACGGAGGAGTCAACGCCGCCCGACAGACCGAGCAGCACGTTGTCGGTACCGACCTGGGCGCGTACTTGGGCGATGGCGTCTTCAGCGATTTTCGACGGGGTCCACAGGGCTTCACACTCGCAGATATCGAGGATGAAGCGCGACAGAATGCGCCCGCCTTGCTTGGTGTGGGTCACTTCCGGGTGGAACTGCACGCCGTAGTAGCGACGCTCGTCGCTGAACATGCCGGCGATCGGGCAGCTCGGGGTGCTGGCCAGGATGTGGAAGTCTTCCGGCATCTTGGTGACCTTGTCACCATGGCTCATCCATACGTCGAGGCCGAACAGGCCGTCGGCGTCGACGTGATCTTCGATGCCGTCCAGCAGGCGGCTCTTGCCGACCACGTCCACACGGGCGTAACCGAACTCACGCAACTCAGAACCTTCGACCTTGCCGCCCAGTTGCTCGGCCATGGTCTGCATGCCGTAGCAAATACCGAAGACCGGCACGCCCAGGTCGAACACGGCTTGTGGGCAGCGCGGGCTGTTGGCTTCGTGCACGGACTCGGGGCCGCCGGCGAGGATGACACCTTTAGGGGCGAATTCGCGGATCGCTTCGTCGTCCATGTCGAACGGATGCAGTTCGCAATACACGCCGATTTCACGCACGCGGCGGGCGATCAGTTGGGTGTACTGGGAACCGAAGTCGAGGATCAGGATGCGGTGGGCGTGAATGTCGAGGGCCATGAAGTCAGTCTCGTCTAATGAATCAGAAACAACTCGGGGCTGAAGAACAGCCCCGGTTACTTAACATTTTGCTGGAAGCTTCAACCTACGCGGTAGTTTGGCGCTTCCTTGGTGATCTGCACGTCGTGGACATGGGATTCAGCCATGCCGGCGCCGGTGATCCGTACGAACTCTGGCTTGGTGCGCATTTCGTCGATGTTGGCGCTGCCGGTGTAGCCCATGGAGGAACGCAGGCCACCCATCAGTTGATGGATGATGGCGCTCAGGGTGCCCTTGTACGGCACACGGCCTTCGATACCTTCCGGAACGAGCTTCTCAGCGCCAGCCGAGGAGTCCTGGAAGTAACGGTCGGAAGAACCTTGCGCCTGGGACATGGCGCCCAACGAACCCATGCCGCGGTAAGCCTTGTACGAACGGCCCTGGAACAGTTCGATTTCGCCCGGCGCCTCTTCGGTACCGGCGAACATCGAGCCCATCATCACGCAGGAGGCACCGGCGACGATGGCCTTGGACAGGTCACCGGAGAAACGGATGCCGCCGTCGGCGATCAACGGTACGCCAGTGCCTTCAAGGGCAGCGGCGACGTTGGCGATGGCGCTGATTTGCGGCACGCCCACACCAGCGACGATCCGGGTGGTGCAGATCGAGCCAGGGCCGATACCGACCTTGACCGCATCCGCGCCCGCTTCGGCCAGAGCCTTGGCGGCAGCGCCGGTGGCGATGTTGCCGCCGATCACTTGCACTTCAGGGAAATTCTGTTTGACCCAACGTACGCGGTCGATCACGCCTTTGGAGTGACCGTGGGCGGTGTCGACCACCACCACGTCCACACCGGCAGCGACCAGGGCCGCAACGCGGTCACCCGTGTCTTTACCGGTGCCGACGGCGGCGCCGACGCGCAGACGACCTTGGTCATCCTTGCTCGCCAGCGGGTAAGCCTTGGCTTTTTCGATGTCGTTGACGGTCATCATGCCCTTGAGGGCGAATTTGTCGTCGACGATCAGCACGCGCTCGATGCGGTGCTTGTGCAGCAATTCGCGCACGTCGTTCTTGTCGGCGCCTTCCTTGACCGTGACCAGACGCTCTTTAGGCGTCATCACTTCGCGGACGGTGACTTCAAGACGGTTCTCGAAACGCACGTCACGGGAGGTAACGATGCCGACCAGGTCGCCATCGTGCAGTACCGGAACGCCGGAGATGTTGTGCAGGCGGGTCAGGTCGAACAGGTCACGCACGGTAGCGTCGGCTTCGATGGTGATCGGATCCTTCACCACACCGGCTTCGTAACGCTTGACCTTGCGCACTTCGGCAGCTTGCTGCTCGATGGTCATGTTCTTGTGGATGATGCCGATGCCGCCTTCCTGAGCCATGGCAATGGCCAGACGGGCTTCGGTGACGGTGTCCATGGCAGCGGAGACCAGGGGAATATTCAGCTCGATGCCACGGGTTAGGCGGGTCTTGAGACTGACTTCGTTAGGAAGCACCTCGGAATAACCAGGCACTAGGAGAATGTCGTCGAATGTCAGAGCTTCTTGGCTGATACGCAGCATCGCGGGGGCTCCCGAGCGGGAAAATGGAAGCGCGCCATTATATACATGCACCCTGCCTGGCTCAATGTAAAACTCTGACAAACTTGGTAATACTGATAGATGGATTAAAGTTCGACCTTGACCCAACTGATCTTCTGGTCCAGCCAATCGGCAAATTCGTCGATAAAGCTCTGCTTGAAGCCCGCTTCGGCCCAGTTATTGAAGATAAATCCCAGGTTGGAAAACCCGCACTCCTGCAAGAACAGAAAGCCGTTGATGTCATCTTCATGCCCGCACAGTGGGCAGGTGAAGTTGTCGGTGTGGCCGGGCATCCAGTCTTCCAGGCTTTCGAACAACGCCTCCCCCACTTCCCGCCGACACTCCGGGCAGCCGGCCTCGCCAAGAAAGCCTTTGGCGGGCGTGTAGATACAGCGTTTATAGATAATTTCCAGCCCATTGACCGGCTCGTTGAACGGTAGCGCTTCGGGATACAACACCACGGCGCGGGCGCCGTCGGCCAGGGCATAGCCCATGCGGTTGCCGGTGCGGCCGCAGGTGGTCAGTTCTTCCTTGACGATATTCTTGCGCACCAGCCAGCGCACGATTGCCCGAGCGCGGGGTTCGTGCACGGGCAAAGTGGAGATTTTCGGAACAAGGATGCTTTGGGAATTCATGGGAGTCCTGCGGTGTGGCTTCTGACGCCTGGGAGGACGGCAGCTTAATCCCTGAAGAAATCAGGTCAAGTATTCAAATACCGTCCAATCAACGCAATGCCGCTGGCCAGCACCAGCCAAGTCACCAAGCGCACGAATGCCTCCCGCGACAGGCGCATCGTCAACCTGCGCCCTGCCCACAACCCCACAGCCATCGCCGGCAACAAGCACACAGCGAGCAGCAACAGCGGTAAGTCCGCATACACGCCGGCGATCAGGAACAGACTCAAGCGCACCACAGTGCTGCAACTGATCAACGCACTTTGAGTGGCGCGCGCCGCGTCCTTGGGCAGACGACTGTTCAGATAGATCGCATACAAAAAACCGCCGCTGCCGAACAGCGCACCAAAAAGCCCGCCGATCGTCCCCATCGGGATCGACCAACCCGCAGCCAACTGCGTCGGGCGGGCCTTTATCGCCAGGCTATAAAGGGCGTAGGCACTGATAAACAACCCCATCAACAGCAGCAATAGGTCGGAATGCAGATTGAGCAAAAACACCACGCCCAAGGTACAACCGACGGCCATGCACGGCAGCAGGCGCAATAACTCGGGCTTGCTCACGTCTCGTCGGGTTTGCAGCAAACCGCCAAATGCCGCGACAAAATCCAACAGCACCAGCAGCGGGATGATCTTCGACAGCGGCATAAACAAAATCAACACCGGCCCGGCCACCAGCGCCGTGCCAAAGCCGGCGATGCCGAACACGATATAGGCAACGGCCACGCCCACGCCGATCACGAGCCATTCCAAACCGCTAAACGACCACTGACTCATCAGCTCAACCGGGCCCATGGGTGATTCCTTGCAAGAGATGGCGTTCACTTTAGCCATCGACGAGCGTTGCGACTAATATCTTCAAATCCTTCAAGCCATCTTAAAAAGGCATAACGTGTGATCTCCACCCGTCAATTGCGCTACTTCGTTGAAATCGCCGACAGCGGCAGTTTCAGTGCCGCGGCCGAGCGCCTGTTCGTCGCGCAATCGGCCTTGAGCCGGCAAATCAAGGCGCTTGAGCACCAACTGCAAACGCCGCTGTTCGAACGCACGGCGCGTCAACCGAAGCTGACCGCGGCGGGCGAAGCGTTTTACCCTCGGGCGCGCAACCTGCTGAGCGAACTGCATAAGGCCAGTGAAGTGGCGACCCAGATCGGCAGCGGCCAGGTCGGCACCCTGCGTCTGAGCCATTCGAGCACCGTGCCGATGAGCGGCGTGCTGCTGCGCGGCATCAGTGCCTGGCTGGAGCGCTGCCCTGGGGTGTCGGTGGATATCGCCAAGATGTCCTCCGAAGCGCAGCTGGAAGAGATCGCCGACGGCCGCCTGGACATCGGCCTGCTGCGCTTGCCGGTGTTGCGCCAGCGCGAAGGCGTGCGTGTACAGCCTTTATACAGCGAGCCCTTGATGCTGGCGGTGCCGCCGAACCATGCGCTGGCTGGCCGTGATGCGCCCATTGAGCTGGCGCAGCTGCGGGATGAGGCGTTTATTTCGATCCCCCATCCACAGCGCGGCGGTTTGAGTTATCTGTCCGCCGAGCTGTGCATGCGCGCCGGTTTCTTCCCCAAGGCGGCTCGGGTGATGTCGCGCAAGACCACGCAGTTGCAGTTGATCCAGGCCGGTTTCGGTATTGCCTTGTTACCAAAATCCATGCAGGACATTGCACCTGCCAACCTGCGTTTTTTACCCCTGGCCGAGCCGGACTGCCTCAGCACCGTGGCCCTGGCCTGCGCGCAATGGCCGAGCGCGCTGGTCGAGCAATTCTGCCAAACCCTAAGCGAATGCCTATAAACTGCCGCCCATGATTAAAGACCTGTTGCCATGATTAAAGACCCGTTTGCCCGTCTGGGCCTGGACCGGGAAGTTCTGACTGTCAGCCAGCTCAACGGCCGTGCGCGGGTGTTGCTGGAAGACGTGTTCGCCAATATCTGGGTCGAAGGCGAAATCTCCAACCTCGCCCGCCCGGCGTCCGGCCACGTGTATTTCACCCTCAAGGACAGTGGCGCCCAGGTGCGCTGCGCATTGTTTCGCAGTAACGCCGCACGGGTTCGGCAGGCCTTGAAGGATGGCCTGGCGGTGAAGGTGCGCGGCAAGGTCTCGTTGTTTGAGGGCCGTGGTGATTACCAGTTGATTCTCGACACCGTGGAGCCCGCCGGCGACGGTGCGCTGCGCTTGGCCTTCGATGCGCTGAAAGAAAAACTCAGCGCCGAAGGTCTGTTCAGCGCCGAGCGCAAAGTGCCGCTGCCGGCCCACCCGCAGCGCATCGGCATCATCAGCTCACCCACCGGCGCGGTGATCCGCGACATCATCAGCGTATTCCGTCGCCGTGCGCCGCAGGTGCAACTGACGTTGATCCCCACCGCCGTGCAAGGCCGCGAAGCCATCCCGCAAATTGTACGGGCGCTGAAACTGGCGGATGCGCGCGGCTTCGACGCATTGATCCTGGCCCGTGGCGGCGGTTCGCTGGAGGACCTCTGGTGCTTCAACGAAGAAGCCGTGGCCCGTGCGGTGGATGCCTGCGTAACCCCTATTGTCAGCGCCGTCGGCCATGAAACCGATGTGTCGATCAGCGACTTCGTGGCTGACGTGCGCGCACCCACGCCGTCCGCTGCCGCCGAGCTGCTGGCGCCGGATTCAAGCCATCTGGTGCGCCAAGTGGAGAACCTGCATCGGCGCCTGGTGATGCTGATGCGCAACCGCCTGCGGCACGACCGCTTGCGACTTGAGGGCATGGCCCGCCGCCTGCGTCATCCGGGCGAACGTCTGCGCCAACAGGCCCAACGCCTGGACGACCTGGACATGCGCCTGCGCCGTGCCTTCGAGCGTAGCCTCAACACCCGTCGCGAGCGCTTGATCCGCCTGGAAACCCGCCTCGCCGGCCAGCATCCGGGACGCCAACTGGCCCTATTGCGCCAGCGCTTGGACAGCCTCGCCGAACGCCTGCCGCGCGCCATGCGCGAAGGCCTCAAGGCGCGTCGTCTGCAATTGCAAAGCCAGGTGCAGACGCTGCAGGTGGTCAGCCCGCTGGCCACCCTGGGCCGCGGCTACAGCATCCTGCTGGACGAGCGTGGCCAAGCCATTCGCAATGCCGCGCAGACCCACACCGGCCAGCGTCTGACCGCGCGACTCGGTGAAGGCCAATTGCAAGTGCGGGTGGAAGACAACCACCTGACACCCGTTACCCTTTCGTTACTGGATTGATCGATGCCACGTCTTTTTAGCCTGTTGATGCTGCTATGCCTGACCTTTAACGCCCACGCCGACAGTTACATCAGCCGCACCCTGAACAAACCGGTGCCGGGCGGCGTAGCAGTGGTCGAGCTGGGCCCTTCGGCAACGGCGCCCAAAGCCACGTATCAAGGCAAGCCGGTGCTGGTGGTCAAGGAACAGGACAATTGGCTGGCGATCGTCGGCATTCCGCTGACGGTCAAACCCGGCAACGAGCGCATCAGCAGCGGCGGCCGCAGCCTGCCCTTTATCGTCGGCTATAAAAAGTACCCGGAACAGCGCATCACCTTGAAGAATAAAAGCCAGGTCAACCCTGCCCCGGCGCAGCTCAAGCGCATCGAGGCCGAGCTGGCGGTACAGATCAAGGCTTACCGCAGTTTCAGCCCGAACCTGCCGAGCAATCTGGTGCTGGACAAACCGGTCAACGGTCCGCTGTCGAGCAAGTTCGGCGTGCGCCGCTTTTTCAACGGCGAAGAGCGCAACCCGCATTCGGGCCTGGACTTCGCGGTGCCCGCCGGCACGCCGATCAAAACGCCCGCAAACGGCAAAGTGATTCTGGTGGGCAATTACTTTTTCAACGGCAATACCGTGTTCGTCGATCATGGCCAAGGCTTTATCAGCATGTTCTGCCACATGTCCACGATCGACGTGAAGGTCGGCCAGCAACTGGTGCGAGGCGCGGTGGTGGGCAAGGTCGGCTCGACCGGTCGCGCGACGGGGCCGCACATGCACTGGAACGTCAGCCTTAACGATGCGCGGGTGGACCCAGCGATCTTTATTGGCGCATTCCAACCTTGATATCCGCGATTGCGCGCCTAAGAATTGGCGCGCAATAAAAACCACATCACACCCGAATAATTGGCAGAAAATCTCGATCAGGCTGCACAATAAAGAACTTCTATCAATTTTTTTCGACTGCTTGCCATCATTCACCTCGGCGGTTAGGGTTGGACCTATGAAAACCTCTCACACCCTCATTCAGCTCCGCCAGCACCGCAGCCTGTGCCTTGTCAGCGCACGACTGCCAGGCTGAATCGATCTGCCTCGTCTTGTGCTTTATCCCCAATAACAGTTCCACGGCAGGCCGCCTCTTCTCGGCCCCTACACAAAGGATTTCCCGATGAGCATGCTCAAAGACCCGTCTTCGAAGTACCGCGCGTTCCCGACCATCGATATCCCGGACCGCACCTGGCCATCGAAAACCATCACCGCCGCGCCAATCTGGTGCAGTTCCGACTTGCGTGATGGCAACCAATCGCTGATCGAACCGATGGATGCGGTAAAAAAATTGCGCTTCTGGAAAACCCTGGTCGCAGTGGGCGTGAAGGAAATCGAGGCCTCATTCCCGGCGGCCTCGCAGACCGACTTCGACTTTGTGCGCACCCTGATCGAAGACAACCACATCCCCGAGGACACCACCATCCAGGTGCTGACCCAGGGCCGTGAAGACTTGATCGCACGTACCTTCGAATCTCTGCGCGGAGCCAAGAAGGCCATCGTGCACTTGTACAACGCCACCTCGCCGTCGTTCCGCCGCATCGTGTTCAACCAGGACAAGGACGGTATCAAGGCGATTGCAGTCAACGCCGCCAAGCTGTTCGTCAAATACGCCGCCCAGCAACCGGAAACCCAGTGGACTTTCGAGTACTCGCCTGAGACCTTCAGCGCCACCGAACTGGAGTTCGCCAAGGAAGTCTGCGACGCCGTGATCGAGGTGTGGAACCCGACACCGGAGCACAAGGTCATCCTCAACCTGCCGGCCACCGTGGAGTGCGCCACGCCGAATATCTATGCCGACCAGATCGAGTGGTTCGGTCGTCATATCAACCGCCGTGACAGCGTGATCATCAGCCTGCACACCCACAACGACCGTGGTACCGGCGTGGCTGCCACCGAATTGGGCCTGATGGCCGGTGCCGACCGTGTCGAAGGCTGCCTGTTCGGCAACGGCGAGCGCACCGGTAACGTCGATCTGGTCACCGTGGCCCTGAACCTCTATACCCAGGGCGTGGACCCTGAGCTGGATTTCTCCGATATCGACGGCGTGCGTAAAGTCGTTGAAGAGTGCAACCAGATCCAGGTCCACCCACGTCACCCGTACGTCGGCGACCTGGTTCACACCGCGTTCTCCGGCTCCCACCAGGATGCGATCCGCAAGGGCTTTGCCCAGCAGAAATCCGACGCGCTGTGGGAAGTCCCGTACTTGCCGATCGACCCTGCAGACATCGGCCGCAGCTACGAGGCCGTGATCCGCGTCAACAGCCAGTCAGGCAAGGGTGGCATCGCCTACCTGCTGGAACAGGAATACGACATCAGCTTGCCGCGTCGCATGCAGATCGAGTTCAGCCAAGTCGTGCAGGCCGAAACCGACCGCGTGGGCCTGGAGATGACCGCACCGCAAATCTATGCGTTGCTGCAGCGTGAATACCTGCAAGCCAACACACCGTATGCGTTGGTCAGCCATCGCTTGCAGGAAGAGAACGGCAACAGTTTCGTCGAGGTGGAAGTCTCCGGCAAAGGCCAGGGCGAAACCAACCTGCACTGGAAAGGCAAAGGCAACGGCGCGCTGGAAGCCTTGGTGGCCGGCCTGCCGGTGGCGGTCGAGATCATGGACTACAACGAACACGCGATCGGCGCGGGCACCAACGCCAAGGCTGCGGCCTATATCGAACTGCGCGTGAACGGCGAACGCCCGGTGCATGGCGTGGGCATCGATGAAAACATCACCACGGCCAGCTTCAAGGCATTGTTCAGTGCACTGAACCGCTCGTTGAGCCAGTTGGAAGCTAAGGCGGCGTAAACGTCGACCGCTGAGTGGCAAAGGCCCCTAGGTGTGAATCCAGGGGCCTTTTTATTGAGCGTCAGATTTGGGTTGACTGTCAGGGACTCATCGGGGGCAAGCCCCCTCCCACAGGTTGATTTGTGAATACACACAAAATGTGGGAGGGGGCTTGCCCCCGATAACTGTCAGTCAGACGAACTGAAAACTATCGGCATCCAGATGCGCCGGAAACCGGGCGCGATACGCCGCCAACTCCGCCGCCTCCAGCTTCACCTGAAACACCCCGTCAGCCTCCCCCGCACTGAGCAGTGTCTCTCCCTGGAAGTCCAGCACCTGACTGTCGCCGGTGTAGGCAAAGCCTTTACCGTCGGTGCCGACCCGATTCACCGCGGCTACATAACACAGGTTTTCGATGGCCCGCGCCGGTAGCAAGCGGTTCCAGTGCTGGCGCCGGGCGCCGGGCCAGTTGGCCGTGTACAACAGCAGGTCAGTGTCTTGGGCGTCGCGGCTCCATACCGGGAAGCGCAGGTCGTAGCAAATCAACGGGCGTATACGCCAGCCCTTAAATTCGAACTGCACTTGGCGCTCGCCGGGGGTGTAGTGATTGTGCTCACCGGCCATGCGGAATAGATGGCGCTTGTCGTAGTGCAACACCTCGCCATCCGGCCGTGCCCATAGCAAGCGATTGCGGTGGCTGCCATCGGCGGCCTGGATGATCACACTGCCGGTGATCACTGCGTCGTATTTGACCGCTTGGGATTGCAACCACTGCTGGGTGGGACCGTGTTCCGGTTCGGCGAGGGCCTGGGACTCCATGGAGAAACCCGTGGTAAACATCTCGGGCAGTACGATCAGATCGGCTCCCCTGGCCTGCTCCAGCAGCAGTTCAAAATGCTCAAGGTTGGCCTGGCGGTCGTGCCAGGCCAGGGTGGTCTGGATCAGGGCAATCGTCAGATCGGGCAGTGCAGTCAGATCACGCATAGTTTTTCGGCTGCCTGGCGCAGCGTGTCCTCACGTTTGGCAAAGCACAAGCGCACCAGGCGCTGGCCTTGGGGTGGGTGCTGGTAGAACACCGAGATCGGAATGCTCGCCACGCCATGTTCACGGGTCATCCACAGCGACATGGCGACGTCATCCAGATCCGGGCGTATCTGTGAGTAGTCCACCAATTGGAAGTAAGTACCGGTCACCCGGGTAAAGCTCAAGCGCGACGGCGCCAGCAAGTCGCAGAACAGGTCGCGCTTGGCCTGATAGAACGCCGGCAGTTCGTCGACATGCTCCGGGTGTTCGGCCATAAAGTCAGCCAATGCGCACTGCAACGGTGTCACACCACAGAAATTGACGTATTGGTGCACCTTGCGCAGTTCGGCCGTCAGCGCCGGTGGGGCGACGACATAGCCGGTTTTCCAGCCGGTGACGTGATAGGTCTTGCCAAAGGAGCTGACCGCGAACGCACGTTGGTACAGCTCCTCATGGGCCAACACGCTGACGTGAGAGACCCCGTCGAATACCAAGTGCTCGTAAACCTCATCGCTGACCAGGTAAATATCGCGATCGCGGATCAGTTCAGCCAATTGGTCCAGCTCAGCACGGCTGATCAACGCGCCGGTCGGGTTGTGGGGGGTGTTGAGGATGATCATGCGCGTGCGCGGCGAAAGCGCCGCCTTGATCCGTTCAAAGTCCAGCGCGAAGCCTTGCAGGCTCAGTTGCACATGCACGCAACGGCCGCCGGCCAGCTCCACCGAGGGTTCATAGCTGTCGTAGCACGGGTCGAACACGATGACTTCGTCGCCGCTGCGAATCACTGCCTGGATGGCGCAAAAGATCGCGGCAGTCGCGCCAGGCGTGATGGTCACTTCGGTGTCGGGATTGACCGTAACCCCATAGCTACGGGCGATCTTGGCCGCCACTTGCTGACGCAGAGCCGGCAAACCCGTCATAGGCGAATATTGGTTATGGCCGGCGGCAACATGCTTGCCCACCGCGTCGAGCAAACCTTGAGGCCCGTTGAAATCGGGGAAACCCTGGGACAGGTTGAGGGCGCCGGTTTCAGCGGCGAGTTGCGACATGGTGGTAAAAATGGTCGTGCCGACCGTTGGCAGCTTGCTGGTGATCATCGAAGGCCCCTGCGGATGAGCCCCAAGTTTTAAGCTGCCAACCCGGTTGGGTCAAGGCACAAACCGGCGCGCACAAAAAAGGGCTCATCAAGAGCCCTTTCTGCGAAGTCGATATCAGCGCTTGTCGCGGCGCTTTTTGTCGGCTTTTTTGTGGTGAGTCATCAAACGACGCTTCTTGTTCACCTGACGGTCAGTCAGTGTGTTCTTGTTGCCTTCGTATGGGTTCTCGCCACCTTTGAACTCGATACGAATCGGCGTACCGACCAGTTTCAAGACGCGGCGGTAGGTGTTTTCCAGGTAACGCACGTAGGACTTGGGCACCTTCTCGATCTGGTTACCGTGGATCACGATAATCGGCGGGTTGGCACCACCCAAGTGGGCGTAACGCAGCTTGATCCGACGGTTGTTGACCATCGGCGGCGCGTGCTCGCCCACTGCGTCTTCCAGGATCTGGGTCAGACGGTTGGTCGGCCAACGGGTGACCGCGGACTTGAACGAGTTCTGTACGGAGGCATACAGGTTACCCACGCCAGTGCCGTGCAACGCCGAGATGAAGTGGATATCCGCAAACTCGACGAAGAACAGCCGACGCTGCAGCTCGACCTTGACGAAGTCGCGCTCGCTCGGCGTCATGCCGTCCCACTTGTTGATCGCGATCACCAGTGCCCGACCGGCCTCCAGGGCGAAGCCCAGCAGGTTGAGGTCGTGGTCCACCACGCCTTCACGGGCGTCCATCACAAAGATCACCACGTTGGCGTCCTTGATGGCTTGCAGGGTCTTCACCACGGAGAATTTTTCAACTTCCTCATGGATCTTGCCGCGCTTGCGCACACCGGCGGTGTCGATCAGCGTGTACTTCTCGTCGTTGCGTTCGAACGGGATGTAGATGCTGTCGCGGGTGGTGCCTGGCTGGTCATAGACGATAACGCGGTCTTCACCGAGCATGCGGTTGACCAGGGTCGACTTGCCCACATTGGGGCGGCCGATAATGGCGATCTTGATACCGTCTTTTTCGCTCGGGCCAGGAATGCGCTTGGCTTCCTCGCCTTCGGCGACGATCTCTTCTTCGCCCTCTTCTTCCTCGACATCATCTTTCGGGAAGTCGCGCAGAGCGATTTCCAACATCTGAGTGATGCCGCGACCGTGGGCACCGGCAATCGGGATCGCGTCACCCAGGCCCATCGGGCTGAATTCGGCACGGGCCTGCTCAGGATCGATGTTGTCGATCTTGTTGGCGACCAGGTAGGAGCGTTTGTTGCGCTTGCGCAGGTGCTCGCCGATCATTTGGTCGGCAGCGGTGTAGCCCGCGCGGGCGTCCACCAGGAACAACACGACATCGGCTTCTTCAATGGCTAGCAGCGACTGCTCGGCCATTTTTTCGTCCATGCCATGCTCGTCACCGGAGATACCACCGGTGTCGACGATAATGTAGGAGCGCCCTTGCCACTTTGCCTCACCGTATTGGCGATCACGGGTCAGACCGGACAAGTCGCCGACAATGGCGTCGCGAGTCCTGGTCAGGCGGTTGAACAAGGTGGACTTGCCGACGTTAGGTCGGCCCACCAGGGCGATTACGGGAACCATGCGGCTCTCCACTTCGTTATTTCAGAAAATACAAAAGCCGCTGCAGGGCAGCGGCTGGTGCTCGGGGCAGCATATTCATGCCGCATGCCCTGCCGAAGCAGGGCCGCCTGGGGGTGACCCCAAGCATAGTCAAACCTTTACTTGATGGTCAGGGCTTCCAGCTTGCCGCTGTTGCCATACACATAAAGCATGTTACCCACCACCAGCGGACGCGCACGCAGGCCGTCGCTGTCGATACGCTCGCGACCGACAAAACGACCGTCCACCTGGCTCAGCAGGTGCAGGTAGCCTTCGAAGTCGCCGACCGCCACATAGCTGGAGAATACTTCCGGCGCCGACAACTGACGGCGAGCCAGCGAGTCGTTGCTCCACAACGCAGTGGTAGTACGCTCGTCGACGCTTTCCACGGTTCCCGACGCCAGGCTTACATAGACGCTGCCAAGCCCCTGCGCGACACCGGCGTAGCTGGAAGCATCACGCTGCCAGTTCACACGACCGGTCTGCAGGTCCAGTGCCGCGACACGGCCTTGGTAAGTGGCGACGTAGAGGGTTTCGCCCGACAGCAGCAAGCCGCCATCGATATCCACAACGCGGTCCAGCTCGGAACGACCTTGTGGGATGGCCACGCGGGTTTCCCAGGCCGGTACGCCGTTAAGCGTATCAAGCGCGACCACTTTACCGGTCGACAGACCTACCACGGCAAGATTATTGGTCACTACCGGACCGCTGGTACCGCGCAAGGTCAACACCGCCGGGGTACTGTCGTACAACCAGCGCTGTTCGCCGGTGCTGGCGTCCAGGCCAATCACACGGTCGTCCTGGGTCTGCACCACGACCACATTGCCATTGGTGGCAGGGGGTGCGAGTACTTCACTGGTCACGCGAGCGCGCCATTTCTCTTCACCGGTGCTGGAATCCAGCGCCACGACTTCGCCCTTGAGCGTGCCCAGCATTACCAAGCCATAACCCACGCCAACGGCGCCGGACACTGGCAGTTCCAGGTCTTTCTTCCACTTGACGTCGCCGTTCATGCGATCCATGGAGATCACAACGCCGGTCACGTCAGCGGCAACGATGTTTTCACCGTCGATAGCCGGCACCAACATATTGTAGGTTTCGCCCTGACCGTCACCGATGGAGCGGCTCCACTGCTTTTGCAGGACCACTTCTTCCTTGAAGCTGGTCAGCTCGGCCGGAGGCAGTTCTTTTTTACTGTTGCTGCTGCAACCCGCGGCCAGAACGGCCAGAGCCAGCAATGCTGCATGTTTCCAACGGATCACGTCACGCATCCCCTTTGGCCAAGTCGTCCAGCTTGATTTGTAAGCCACCGACCGCCGCTTCATCAGACAGCGCCGCCTTGGCTTTTTGGTACGCAGCATTCGCTTCGTCGGTACGACCCAATTGGACCAGCAGGTCGCCCTTGAGCTCTTCGCGAGTGGCTACAAATGCTTTGTCAGCATCGCCGTCGAGCAGTTTGAGTGCTTCGTCAGCTTTGTTCTGTGCCGCCATCACCTGAGCCAGGCGCTGACGCGCGATTTCACCCAGGGTCGGGTTGGTCGGCTTGTCGACGATGGCTTTCAGCTCGGTGGCTGCATCATCCAGCTTGCCGGTATCGACCGCGACTTTCGCGACGAACAGGCTGCCGTACTGGGCGTAGGTGCTGCCGCCGAATTCGTTCTTCAGCTTGCCGGCCAGGTCGGCCACGCGCGCCGGATCGGGCTTACCGTCCGGTGTCAGGGTGGTTTCCAGCAATTGCTGATAAACGATCGAGGCGCCTTGGGATTGGTTGGCCTGATACTTGGTCCAGGCTTGCCAGCCGAACACCACCACTAAAGCCAGCAGACCGCCGGTAACCAGGGGCTTGCCGTTACGCTGCCACCAGTCCTTGAACTCGGCCAACTGCTCATCATCAGTACTCGACACCCCAATACTCCTTAATCGCTAAATTCGGCTGTTCGACAGCTTCAACCCTGCACGACGCAGGTGGCCAAGTGCGCTGCGAGCGCATCAAAGGCAATATTCTGTTGCTCGCCCTGGCCACGCAGGGGTTTGAAACCTATCACTTGCTGGGCCAACTCGTCATCGCCCAGGATCAATGCGTACAACGCACCGCTCTTGTCGGCTTTCTTGAACTGACTCTTGAAGCTGCCCGCGCCGGCGTTGATCTGCAGGCGCAGGTTTGGCAGTTGGTCGCGCACCTTTTCGCTCAAGGCCAGTGCAGCCAACTCGGCGGCCTCGCCAAAGGCGCACAGGTACACATCCACCTGACGGGAAATTTCTTCCGGCACCTGCTCCAGGGTTTCCAGTAGCAGGATCAAGCGCTCGATGCCCATGGCAAAACCTACGCCGGTGGTCGGCTTGCCGCCCATCTGCTCGACCAGGCCATCATAACGGCCACCGGCACACACGGTGCCCTGGGCGCCGAGCTTGTCGGTAACCCATTCGAATACGGTTTTGCTGTAGTAATCCAGGCCACGTACCAATTTCGGATTGATCACGTAGGGAATACCGGCCGCATCGAGGCGAGCCTTGAGGCCTTCGAAGTGCGTGCGGGATTCGTCGTCCAGGTAATCGGCCATTTTCGGCGCATCGACCAGGACCGCCTGGGTATCGGCGTTCTTGGTGTCCAGCACGCGCAGCGGGTTGGTCTTCAGACGGCGCTGGCTGTCTTCATCCAACTGATCCACGCGCGCGGACAGGAATTCAACCAGGGCTTCGCGATAGCGCCCACGGGACTCGCTGGTGCCCAGGCTGTTGAGTTCAAGCTTGACCGCATCGCGGATGCCCAGCATGCCCCACAGGCGCCATGTCAGCACGATCAATTCGGCGTCAATGTCCGGGCCATCGAGGTTGAACACTTCCAGGCCGATCTGATGAAACTGGCGATAACGGCCCTTCTGCGGACGCTCGTGACGAAACATGGGGCCGATGTACCACAGTTTCTGCGGCTGGCCGCCACCGGTCAGGCCGTGTTCGAGTACTGCGCGCACGCAGGCGGCAGTACCTTCCGGACGCAGGGTCAGGGAGTCGCCGTTGCGGTCTTCGAAGGTGTACATCTCTTTTTCGACGATGTCGGTCACTTCACCGATGGAGCGCTTGAACAACTCGGTGAACTCGACGATTGGCATGCGGATCTGCTTGTAACCGTAGTTATCCAGCAGGCGCGCGACAGTTCCCTCAAAATAGCGCCACAGTGGCGTCTGGTCGGGCAGGATGTCGTTCATGCCACGAATGGCTTGCAGAGACTTGCTCACATCAAATCCTTAAATTCGTTCTTAGCCGCGTGCGATCAGCGCTGCGTCAGCCGCGACCTTCTCGGCCGCTTTCTCGCGGATCAGCCGTTCAAGCTCATCCACCAGATTGTCATTCGTCAACTTCTGCGACGGTTTGCCGTCGATGTAAATCAGGTTCGGTGTACCGCCGGTCAAGCCAATATGGGCTTCCTTGGCTTCACCCGGCCCGTTGACCACACAACCGATCACCGCGACATCCAGCGGTACCAGCAGATCTTCGAGGCGCCCTTCCAGATCGTTCATGGTTTTCACCACGTCGAAATTCTGCCGCGAGCAGCTCGGGCAGGCGATGAAGTTGATGCCTCGGGAACGCAAATGCAGGGATTTGAGAATGTCGTAGCCGACTTTCACTTCCTCTACCGGGTCTGCCGCCAGGGAGATGCGGATGGTATCGCCAATCCCTTCGGCGAGCAGCATACCGAGACCCACAGCAGATTTCACTGTGCCTGAGCGCAAACCGCCCGCTTCGGTGATACCCAGGTGCAGCGGCTGCACGATTTCCTTGGCCAATAAACGGTAGGCTTCTACCGCCATGAACACATCGGAGGCCTTTACGCTGACCTTGAAGTCCTGGAAATTCAGGCGCTCCAGATGTTCAACGTGGCGCAACGCCGACTCAACCAGCGCCGCCGGGGTTGGCTCGCCGTATTTTTTTTGCAGGTCTTTTTCCAGGGAACCGGCGTTGACGCCGATACGGATAGGGATCCCACGATCACGCGCGGCATCCACCACCGCACGCACGCGGTCTTCGCGACCGATGTTGCCCGGGTTGATGCGCAGGCAGTCCACACCCAGCTCGGCAACGCGCAACGCAATGCGGTAGTCGAAGTGAATGTCGGCCACCAACGGCACTTTGACCAATTGCTTGATACGACCGAATGCCTCAGCGGCATCCATGTCCGGCACGGACACCCGCACGATGTCCACGCCGGCAGCTTCCAGGCGATTGATCTGGGCAACGGTTGCGGCCACATCATTGGTGTCGCTGTTGGTCATGCTCTGCACCGCGATGGGAGCATCGCCGCCCACCGGCACCGAGCCGACCCAGATCTTGCGCGATACGCGACGTTTGATTGGAGATTCGCCGTGCATGACTATTGTCCCAACTTGAGGCGAGCGGTCTCGCCACTGGTGAACGGCGCCACGTCCACAGGCTGGCCGTTATAGGCCACTTGTGCGCCTCGGGCGTAGCCCAGACGCAGCGTCAAAGGAGGCTTGCCGCCCTGGTCCAGCGTATCGCCCTTGCG
The DNA here is from genome assembly GCF_019641515.1 of Pseudomonas sp. S5F11. Classification (NCBI taxonomy): domain Bacteria; kingdom Pseudomonadati; phylum Pseudomonadota; class Gammaproteobacteria; order Pseudomonadales; family Pseudomonadaceae; genus Pseudomonas; species Pseudomonas sp. S5F11. The sequence continues at coordinate 4,751,350 of NZ_JAIFJZ010000001.1, read as the reverse complement.
CTTGAGACCGCTAAACAGCACTTTGCCATTGCCATCGGTGAGCTGCGTCCAGCAATCAGCGATGAAAGTGATCTGTACGCGCCCGTCACCGGCAATCAACGCAGGCGTGGTGGGCGGCGAAATCGCCGGGGTGGCCGGAGCAGCCGGGGCGGCGGTTGCTGGAGCCTGTGCGGGCACGGCAGGCACATGGGCTTGAGCGGCAGGCGCAGCCGGTGTTGCGGGGGCCGCAGGCGCGGTCGCAGCCGGAGCGGTTTCCGATGCGAGCGGTTGCTCAGTGGCCAACGGCGCCTCAGGCGTGGTCTGCCCCTCGACAACGGCCTGGTCTTCCGGCTCATCCAGCGGATGAATCTGGGTGGTGCCATCGGCGCTTTCGACTTCGACATGCTCCATGGCGTTACTGGTCATGTCCTTGGTGCGCTGGGAGGTCTGGTCTTGCCACCAGACAAAACCGCCGCCAATTACGGCGATCAGCAGCAAAAGGCTAACAATTCGCAAAATAGTGTGAGAAACGCGTACCGGCTCTTCGATACGTCCCAGGCCATGCACGCTGCTGCCTTGGGAGTCGGTGCCGGTGTACTGGTCGAACTCCTGAACCAATACGGTCTGGTCGATACCGAGCAATTTGGCATAAGCGCGGATATAGCCACGGGCGAAGGTATGCCCAGGCAACTTGTCGAACGCGCCTGCTTCAAGGTTAGACAGGGACGTAGTGGTCAAATTGAGCTTGAGGGCCACTTCCGCCAGCGACCAACCATTGCTTTCGCGGGCCTGACGCAAGGTCTCGCCTGGGTTTACGCGATTAGCTGCTACAACTTCCGGGTGCGCCGCTTTCATCATTGCTCCGACAGGTATTGCTGATATTCCGGGGTACCGGGATAGAGTCGTTCGAGTTGCTGGCCAAACCGTGCGGCCGTGTCGCGTTCTTCATGAACCGTCGCCAGGCGCACGCCGAGCAATAGACTACGTGCATTTTGCCCGCTGAGCAGGCTAAAACGTTCGTAATAGTCGCGGGCCGGCACATAATGCCTGTCTTCATAAGACAACTCAGCCATTTCGAGCAAGGCACGCGGCTGGCGAGCGTTCAAATGCAGAGCCTTTTCCAGATGCCGGCGGGCGTCTTCACGCTGGCCGAGGCGCACCGCAGTAACCCCGAGATTTTCGAATACCCGCGAGCGCTCAGGGTAGAGAGTATCAACGCTTGCTCGTTGGAAATAATCGGCGGCCTGCTCATATCGTTTCTGCGCGAACAGGAAGCTACCGTAGTTGTTCAGCAACCGTGGGTCGTCAGGACGGGCAGCCAGGGCCTTCTTGAAATAACCGTCAGCCAGCTCCGGCTCGGCCTGGGCTTGAAAGACCAGCGCCAACGCTGCATTAGCATCGGCATCATCGCCGTCCAGCTCAAGGGCCTTTTTCAACGGCACCTTGGCCTGTTCGCTCATGCCCTGCTGCAAATAGCCCAACCCCAACTGCACATAAGCGACTCGCGCTTCGTCACGGCCCTTGCCGGTTTGCAAAGGGTGGTCATGGCCCGATGAAACACACCCGGCGATACCGGTAATCAGCAGAAGCAGCGCAAGGCGCAAGGGCATAGAGATCCTCTCTCAGGTTCGATTCACAGCGCTTTGCGGCATATCGTCGGCGGCGCTCAGTTCGCGCACCGCAATATAACGTTCGCTGCGACGGGTGCGATCCAGCACCTGTCCTACCAATTGGCCACAGGCGGCGTCGATGTCTTCACCACGGGTGGTGCGTACGGTGACATTGAAGCCGGCCTGGTGCAGTTGATCCTGGAAACGACGGATGGCGTTGTTGCTCGGCCGCTCGTAGCCAGAATGGGGAAACGGGTTAAACGGAATCAGGTTGATCTTGCACGGGATGTTCTTGAGCAACTCGATCATCTCGACGGCGTGTTCGACCTTGTCGTTGATGTCTTTGAGCAAGGTGTACTCGATGGTCAGCACGCGCTTTTCGCCCAGGGACGACATGTAGCGCTGGCAAGATTCGAGCAGCATCTTAAGCGGATACTTCTTGTTGATCGGCACCAATTGGTTACGCAATGCGTCATTGGGTGCGTGCAGCGACAACGCCAGGGAGACGTCGATGTGCTTGGACAGCTCATCGATCATCGGCACCACGCCGGAGGTCGAGAGGGTCACACGGCGCTTGGAGATGCCGTAGCCCAGGTCGTCCATCATCAGGTGCATGGCCGAAACGACGTTGTCGAAGTTCAGCAGCGGCTCACCCATGCCCATCATCACCACGTTGGTGATGGCACGGTCGACGGTTGCCGGGACGCTGCCAAAGGATTTGTTGGCAATCCACACCTGGCCGATGACTTCGGCGGCCGTGAGGTTGCTATTGAAGCCTTGCTTGCCGGTGGAGCAGAAACTGCAATCCAGGGCACAGCCTGCCTGGGACGAAACGCACAATGTGCCGCGCTTGCCCTGGGGAATGTAAACGGTCTCGACGCAGCTGCCGGACGCCACACGCACCACCCACTTACGGGTGCCGTCGCTGGAAATGTCCTCGCTGACCACTTCGGGACCACGGACCTCAGCAATGGCCTTGAGCTTGTCGCGCAAGGCCTTGCTGACGTTCGTCATGGCGTCGAAATCGTCGACGCCAAAGTGGTGAATCCACTTCATTACCTGACCGGCACGGAAACGCTTCTCCCCGATTGAGTCGAAGAATTTTTCCATTTCCTGTTGAGTCAGACCCAGCAGGTTGGTTTTTACAGTCGATGTAGTCATGGATTCACCTTCACTCTTAAGCCGATGCTTAGCGAGTGGTTACTTCAGTAGCTGCGAAGAAGTACGAGATTTCGCGAGCGGCAGCGGCTTCGGAGTCCGAACCGTGTACAGCGTTGGCGTCGATGGATTCAGCGAAATCGGCACGGATGGTGCCGGCAGCTGCTTCTTTAGGGTTGGTAGCGCCCATCAGCTCACGGTTCAGAGCGATAGCGTTTTCGCCTTCCAGCACCTGAACGACAACAGGACCGGAGATCATGAAAGCAACCAGGTCACCGAAGAAACCACGCTCTTTGTGCTCAGCGTAGAAGCCTTCAGCTTCAGCTTTGGACAGTTGCTTGAGTTTCGAAGCTACCACCTTCAGGCCGGCTTTTTCGAAACGAGTGGTGATCTCGCCGATGACGTTTTTTGCAACAGCGTCAGGCTTGATGATGGAGAAAGTGCGTTGAACAGCCATGGTGTAACTCCAGAAACGGTAATTTACGAAAAATTAAACCCGCGAATTATACGCGGGTTATTGGGTATTGCCTAACTGCGTAAAAAGGCGGTTCAGTCTGCTTCTTCGATCCACAGGCCTTGAATCGCCTCCAGAACCTTTTCGCCGCCCCGGTCCGGGACGTCGTCAAAGTCAGGCAGCTCCAATACCAAATTACGCAACTTGACGAAGTTGACCGTTAGAGGATTGACCTCAGGGTGAGCTTCAGCAAGTTGTATAGCGATTTCTTGTACATCAACCCATTTCAGGCTCATGACATTTCCTTGAATCAATGCGGCGCTTCGGCTGCATGGTTGAGCGAATATTTCGGGATTTCCACAGTGAGATCTTCAGTTCCCACTCTCGCCTGGCAACTCAGGCGCGATGTCGGCTCAAGGCCCCACGCCCTGTCAAGGTAGTCTTCTTCCAGATCGTCGGCCTCGTTGAGGCTATCAAAACCTTTACGAATGATGCAGTGGCAGGTGGTACAGGCGTTCACGCCACCACAGGCACTTTCGATCTCGATGTGGTGGTCATGGGCAACTTCAAGAAGGGACTTGCCGGTCTCAGCCTGCACGACCATGCCATCCGGGCAATGCTCGGCGTGCGGTAGAAAAGTGACCTGCGGCATCAGTTATTCCTCAATTTCATTCAGGTTGCGGCCCGCCAGCGCGGCTTTAACCGTCTGATCCATACGGCGGGCGGCAAAGGCATCGGTGACTTGCGACAGGCGCTTGGTCTGCTGTTCGATGGCATAACCATCGTTACCTTTCATCAGTTCGGCCAATTCCTGCATCTGCAAGTCAATGACCATGCGTTCTTCAGCGTCCAGCAGGCGTTCGCCATCGACATCCAGGGCGCCCTGCACCGCCTCGAGCAGACGCTGGGCGTCCACTTGCTGTTCGCGCAACACCCGGGCGACCTTGTCGTCACTGGCGTGCTGGAACGAATCCTTGAGCATTTTGGCGATTTCGCCGTCGGTCAGGCCGTAGGACGGCTTGACCTGGATGCTGGCTTCAACACCCGAGCCCAGTTCGCGCGCGGCCACATTGAGCAATCCATCGGCGTCGACCTGGAACGTCACGCGAATCTTCGCCGCACCGGCAACCATCGCCGGAATGCCGCGCAGTTCGAAGCGCGCCAGGGAGCGGCAGTCACTGATCAGCTCGCGCTCGCCTTGCAGCACATGAATCATCATGGCCGTTTGGCCGTCTTTGTACGTGGTGAAATCTTGGGCACGGGCAACGGGGATGGTGGTGTTACGTGGAATCACCTTCTCCATCAGGCCGCCCATGGTTTCCAGACCCAGCGACAACGGAATCACGTCGAGTAACAGCAATTCGCCGCCATCGCGCTTGTTACCGGCCAAAGTATCGGCCTGGATGGCTGCACCGATGGCAACTACCTGATCCGGGTCGATTTCAGTCAACGGCTGACGACCAAACGCCTCAGCCACGGCCTCTCGCACGCGCGGCACACGGGTGGAGCCACCGACCATCACCACAGCCCCTACTTCTTCCAGCTCGATACCGGAGTCGCGCACGGCACGGCGGCATGCCTTGAGGCTGCGGGCAACCATCGGCTCGATCAGCGCATCGAAGGTCTCGCGAGTCAGTTGAGCCGACCAGTCGCCGTAGGAAACTTCAACGGACGCGGCGTCAGTCAACGCCTCTTTCGCCGCACAGGCAGTTTGTAGCAGGTTGCGCTGCGCGCCCGGATCGAGATCGGCGGACAAGCCCGCGCCGCTGATGATCCAACCCGCGATGGCGTGATCGAAGTCATCACCGCCCAGGGCACTATCGCCGCCGGTGGCCAGCACTTCGAACACACCACCGGTCAGGCGCAGGATGGAGATATCAAAGGTGCCGCCACCCAGGTCATAAATAGCGACCAGGCCTTCGGCGTGCTGGTCCAGGCCATAGGCTACTGCGGCCGCAGTCGGCTCATTGAGCAAACGCAGCACATTCAGACCGGCGAGCTTCGCCGCGTCTTTGGTGGCTTGGCGCTGTGCGTCATCGAAGTACGCGGGCACGGTAATCACCGCGCCAACCAGCTCGCCACCCAGGGTGGTTTCCGCGCGCAAGCGCAGCACCTTGAGAATTTCCGCCGACACTTCCACCGGGCTTTTTGGGCCCTGGACGGTGTCGATAAACGGCATATGGGACTCGCCGCCAACAAAGCGATACGGCAGTTGATCGCCCAATTGCTTGACGTCGGATAGCCCACGGCCCATCAGGCGTTTAACAGAAAGCACCGTGTTGAGCGGGTCGGCCGAGGCCGCGAGCCTGGCTGATTCGCCTACTTCGACGCTGTCAGCGTGGTAACGCACGGCGGACGGCAGGATCACCTGGCCATCGGCATCGGGCAATGGCTCAGATAGGCCGCTGCGCAAGGCAGCGACCAGGGAATTGGTGGTGCCCAGGTCAATCCCCACCGCCAGGCGTCGCTGGTGCGGTTGTGGGCTTTGGCCGGGTTCGGCGATCTGCAGTAGAGCCATGGTAATCAGGTCTTATCTGTCTATCAGGCGTGCAACGGGGCAGCACTGGGTTAATCGTCGAGGCGCTCTTCTAGCTGGCGCACTTCGTAGGAGAGCTTGTCGAGAAACTGCATGCGCCGCATCAGGCGTTCGGCCTGTTCGCGTTGCGCTGCATCATCCCAACAGGCTGCGAAGCTTTCGTTGAGCTCATCCTGGGCCGTTTTCAGGCGTCGCTTGAAGACCGCGACGCCCGCCAGATCGGCGTCGTCCTGCAAGTCTTCCAGCTCCTCGCGCCACTGCATCTGCTGCATCAGAAAGTCGGGGTCATGCACGGTGACTTCCAACGGCAACTCGCCCCCGTTCATCGCGAGCAGGTAGCGCGCGCGTTTCGGCGGACTCTTGAGGGTCTGATAGGCTTCGTTGAGGCTGGCCGATTGCTCCAGCGCCAGGCGCTGCTCACGCTCGGAAGCGTCGGCAAAGCGGTCCGGATGCACCCCACGCGCCAACTCTCGATAGCGCGTGGCAAGCTGCTCAAGGTCGAGCCGAAAGCTCGGCTGCAACTCGAATAAAGCGAAATGACAAGGAGTACCCACGAGTAGCCTCAGATGTTGAAGCTTTCGCCGCAGCCACATTCACCGCGAACGTTGGGGTTGTTGAACTTGAAGCCTTCGTTCAACCCTTCCTTGACGAAATCGAGTTCGGTGCCGTCCAGGTAGGTCAGGCTTTTAGGATCGATGATCACCTTCTCGCCGTGACTCTCGAACACCTGGTCTTCCGCCACTACCTCGTCGACAAACTCCAGCACGTAGGCAAGGCCGGAACAGCCTGTGGTGCGAACACCCAGACGAATCCCCTCACCTTTACCGCGCCCATCCAGGGAGCGTCGCACGTGCCGCGCAGCCGCTTCTGTCATGCTGATAGCCATCGTTGACTCCTTACTCGTCGCCAAATGCTTAGATCAAGCCTTTCTTCTGCTTGTAGTCGCGAACGGCGGCCTTGATGGCGTCTTCAGCGAGCACGGAGCAGTGGATTTTCACGGGCGGCAGCGCCAGCTCTTCAGCCAGCTGGGTGTTGCTGATGGTGACAGCTTCATCCAGGGTCTTGCCTTTCATCCATTCGGTCGCCAGGGAGCTGGAGGCGATGGCCGAACCGCAACCGTAGGTCTTGAACTTAGCGTCTTCAATCACGCCAGCGTCGTTGACCTTGATCTGCAGGCGCATCACATCGCCGCACGCGGGAGCGCCGACCATGCCGGTGCCGACATCCGGGTCTTGCGCGTCCATCTTGCCGACGTTGCGCGGGTTTTCGTAGTGGTCGATGACCTTTTCACTGTAAGCCATGGTACTGAATCCTCACTCATCAGGGCCGCTCTGGAACCCTGTAGAAACGCCTGCGTTTTCCGCCACGTTCCTACAGAGCTGGGGTGGCGGCTTCTATAGTTAGTGTGCCGCCCACTCGATTTTGGAAATGTCGACACCGTCTTTGTACATGTCCCACAGCGGCGACAGCGTACGCAGTTTGTTGACCGCTTCGCAGACTTTCTGCGCGGCGTAATCGACTTCTTCTTCGGTGGTGAAACGGCCAAACGTAAAGCGGATCGAGCTGTGCGCCAGTTCGTCGTTGCGGCCCAGGGCACGCAGCACGTAGGACGGCTCAAGGGAAGCCGAGGTGCAGGCCGAACCGGAGGAAACCGCCAGGTCCTTGAGCGCCATGATCAGCGACTCGCCTTCGACGTAGTTGAAGCTCAAATTCAGATTGTGCGGTACGCGGGCGGTCATGCTGCCGTTGATGTACAGCTCTTCAAGGTTCTCGACCTGTTTGAAGAAGCGATCGCTCAACGCCTTGATGCGCACGTTTTCAGCAGCCATGTCTTCCTTGGCTACACGGAACGCCTCACCCATGCCGACGATCTGGTGGGTCGCCAGGGTGCCCGAACGCATACCGCGCTCGTGACCGCCGCCGTGCATGGTGGCTTCGATGCGCACACGCGGCTTGCGGCTCACGTACAGCGCGCCAATGCCTTTGGGGCCGTAAGTCTTGTGCGCAGAGAACGACATCAGGTCGACTTTCAACTTCGACAGATCGATATCGACCTTGCCAGTGGACTGCGCCGCATCGACGTGCAGCAACACGCCCTTGGAGCGGGTCAGCTCGCCGATCGCGGCGATGTCATTGATGGTGCCGATTTCGTTGTTAACGTGGATCACGGAAACCAGGATGGTGTCTTCACGCAGCGCGGCTTCGATCATGGCCGGAGTGACGATGCCGTCGGTGGTCGGCTCCAGGTAAGTCACCTCGAAACCTTCACGCTCCAGTTGGCGCATGGTGTCGAGGACAGCCTTGTGCTCAATCTTGGTGGTGATCAGGTGCTTGCCCTTGGTCGCGTAGAAATGCGCGGCACCCTTGATAGCCAGGTTATCGGACTCGGTGGCACCGGAGGTCCAGACGATTTCACGCGGATCGGCGCCGACCAGATCAGCAACCTGGCGACGAGCGTTCTCGACCGCTTCCTCGGCTTTCCAGCCGAAAACGTGGGAACGGGAGGCCGGGTTGCCGAAGTTTCCGTCAACCAGCAGGCATTCGCTCATCTTTTGCGCGACACGCGGATCAACCGGGGTGGTCGCTGAGTAATCAAGGTAAATCGGCAATTTCATGGACTTTCTCCTAAATCAGGCTGGCTGGCGTGCCGTTAGCTCTGCGGCTGTCACTCGACGGCGGACGCTTCAATCTTGTCCAGACGCGGCGCCTTGGTGTTGCAACGGCGCTGGTCCTGACGCTGGGCTACTTCTTGAACCTCACGGCGAGTCACAAGATCAGCCAAGCTGATACCACTCAAAAACTCATGGATCTGCAGGCTCAAATCACACCACAAGTGATGTGTAAGGCAGGTATCGCCGGCATGGCAGTCACCCAACCCCTGGCATTTTGTGGCATCGACCGATTCGTTGACCGCGTCGATTACCTGGGCTACCTGAATGCCCTGCATATCGCGGGACAATTGATAGCCACCGCCCGGCCCACGCACACTGGAGACCAGATTACTGCGGCGCAATTTGGCGAACAGTTGCTCAAGGTAGGACAGGGAAATGCCTTGACGCTCGGAGATATCGGCCAGGGACACCGGCCCAGTTTGCGCGTGCAAGGCCAAGTCGAGCATGGCAGTCACCGCGTATCGGCCTTTTGTAGTCAGTCTCATGGACAAGTACCAAGGTGTTTCAGAATGGGAGCAAGTATGCGATTCCCGAGTATTTAAGTCAACTATAAGACCTAGTACTTTAGTCAGGATTACCCGTAAAAAGGGCGCGCGAATCATAGCAGGATGGGGTTGGATCGAACAGCGAGAACAGGATCGACCAGGAATTGCGAGACCAATGGAGCCAAAAACTGGGAGGGCTCGCCCCTCCCATGGGGTTTGGTGGCTTCAGCCGGCCTTCGTGACAGCTTCGTCCTTGATTTCGGCGAAGTCCTCTTCACGCAGCTCAGGCAGATCTTTCGCACAGTAAGTGCTACCCAGCTCCTTCAGTGCACCGCACATACCATCCAACTTTCCATCCACCGCTTGCAGATGGTCGAGCAACTGGCCGATGGCGCGTGCGACCGGGTCGGGCATGTCTTCGCTGACGCCATACGCATCGAAACCGATTTTCTCGGCCATGGCCTTGCGCTTGGCCTCTTGCTCATCACCGACTTCCGGCTTGACGATGATGCGCCCCGGAATACCCACCACCGTGGCGCCAGGCGGAACCGCCTTGGTCACCACAGCATTGGAGCCCACCTTGGCACCAGCGCCGACCGTGAACGGACCAAGCACCTTGGCGCCCGCCCCGACCACCACACCATCGCCCAACGTAGGGTGGCGCTTACCTTTATTCCAACTGGTGCCGCCCAGGGTCACGCCTTGATAAAGCGTCACGTCGTCGCCGATCTCAGCGGTTTCACCAATAACGATGCCCATGCCGTGATCAATGAAGAAGCGCCGCCCCACCTTGGCGCCCGGATGAATCTCGATCCCGGTCAGCCAGCGACCGAAATTCGACACCAGCCGCGCCAGCCATTTCCAGCCCATATTCCACAAAGCACCGGACAGACGATGGATCCAGATCGCGTGCATGCCCGGATAGCAGGTCAGCACTTCAAAGGCGTTGCGTGCAGCCGGGTCACGGTGAAAAACACTCTGGATATCTTCTCGCAAACGCTCGAACATTTTTAATCCTTCCGCTTGAGGAGTTCGCCACGGGCCGCTTTCTGGGTTTCCGTGAGGATGCCACGCAATATATTCATTTCCGCCCGGCTGACCGAGCTGCGCCCGTACAGGCGGCGCAGGCGCGCCATCAAGTGCCGCGGTTTTTCAGGATCGAGGAATTCGATGGCCACCAGAGTATGTTCCAGATGCTCATAGAATCGCTCCAGCTCGTCCATGGTGGCCAACTCACCACTTTTAGTGGACGCCACTTCATCCTTCTCGACCTTGCTCGGCTGCCCTTCGGCGGCCAGCCAGGCCATGCGCACTTCATAGCTCAATACCTGCACCGCCGCCCCCAGGTTCAGCGAACTGAACTCGGGGTCTGAGGGAATGTGCACATGAAAGTGACATCGCTGCAGCTCCTCATTGGTCAGGCCGGAATCTTCACGGCCAAATACCAAGGCGATTTCAGCGCCGCCGGCCGCCTCCTCCACCACCTTGGTCCCGCACTCTCGCGGGTCCAGCAATGGCCACGGGATACGACGGTCGCGGGCACTGGTGCCCAGCACCAGGTTGCAACCGACCAAGGCATCTTCCAAGGTGGCGACGACCTGGGCCTTTTCAAGGATGTCATTGGCGCCCGACGCGCGCGCGTCAGCCTCGTGGTGCGGGAACACACGCGGCTCGACCAGCACCAGGCGCGTCAGCCCCATGTTTTTCATGGCTCGCGCCACCCCACCGATATTGCCGGGATGACTGGTATTGACCAAGACGACACGAATGTTTTGCAGCAAGGGAGGCGCTCTCGGACACAGGAAAGGGGAGCAAATCTTACAGAACAGCCTAAGGTTATGCCATGAAAGCGAACGTCGTCCTTCACCTGAAGAAAGTTTCTGCTAGAATGCCCGGCTTTCTTTAACAACCTTAGGTGACACATCCATGCAGCCCATGCTGAATATCGCGCTGCGCGCCGCCCGCAGCGCCAGTGAATTGATCTTCCGCTCCATCGAGCGCCTGGATACCATCAAGGTCGACGAAAAAGACGCCAAGGATTATGTATCCGAGGTGGATCGCGCCGCCGAACAGAAAATCATCGATGCGCTGCGCAAGGCCTACCCTACCCACGGCATCCTCGGCGAAGAAACCGGTTTGCACAAAGGCAGCGGCGAAGGCGAAGACTACCTGTGGATCATCGATCCACTGGACGGCACCACCAACTTCCTGCGCGGTATCCCGCACTTTGCCGTGAGTATTGCCTGCAAATACCGTGGCCGCTTGGAACACGCGGTTGTACTCGACCCGGTTCGCCAGGAAGAATTCACCGCCAGCCGTGGCCGTGGCGCCCAGCTCAATGGCCGTCGCCTGCGCGTCAGCGGTCGCACCAGCCTGGACGGCGCTCTTCTGGGCACTGGCTTCCCATTCCGTGACGACCAGATGGATAACCTGGAAAACTACCTTGGCATGTTCCGCGCCCTGGTTGGCCAGACCGCCGGCATCCGCCGCGCCGGCGCTGCCAGCCTGGACCTGGCCTACGTTGCCGCCGGTCGTTTTGACGCGTTCTGGGAGTCGGGCCTGTCCGAATGGGACATGGCCGCAGGCGCACTGCTGATTCAAGAAGCAGGCGGCCTGGTGAGCGACTTCACCGGCGGTCACGACTTCCTGGAAAAAGGCCACGTCGTTGCCGGTAACACCAAATGCTTCAAGGCAGTTCTGACGGCGATCCAGCCGCACCTGCCGGCCTCGCTGAAGCGTTAAGCGAGCGAGCAAAAAAAAAGCACCCTTCGGGGTGCTTTTTTTGTGCCTGGGATTTGGTGCGAGCCTAAATGCCAAGAGCACCACAAATAAAATGCGGGAGGGGGCTAGCCCCTCCCGCATTCTGAACTGCACACGCCATTGAATCTGCGTCTGGACGAGTATTACTGCTGGTTTTGACCGAGGACGAGACGACCCTCCTTGTCGACCGGAATCTGGCCGCCTGGATCACGATCCATGCGCACCGAACCTTCCTTGCCATCCAAGGTGTACCGTACGTCATAGCCGACAACCTTGTCGCTGATGTCGTTGACGGTGTTACAACGGGTTTGCGTGGTGGTGTAGGTATCGCGGTTCTGCATACCTTCCTGCACCTTGTTGCCGGCGTAACCACCACCTACCGCACCGGCCACGGTGGCCAGTTTCTTACCGTTGCCGCCGCCGATCTGGTTACCCAGCAGGCCACCTGCGAGGGCGCCGACGACGGTACCGGCGATTTGATGCTGATCCTGCACCGGACGCTGCCGGGTCACGGTGACGTCCTTGCAGACCTCACGCGGGGTTTTGATCTGGGTCTTGACCGGCTGCACCGCCAGTACTTGCGCATACTCAGGGCCGCTTTTTACCAGGCTGTAGGTGGCGACAGCACCCCCGGCAGTTACACCGACAGCACCCAATACCGCACCAACCAGTAACGACTTGTTCACGTTGAACCTCCTGACCATCACAAACGAACCGAAAGGTCCGCGCTATACCCAGCCTTGGAGCAAAAAAAAAGGCACGAGTTCAATACTCGTGCCTTCTTTGTAACAACGATCAACAAGCGCCCATCAAGGACGATCGTCGACTTCCTTGTCGGTGATGGCCGGAGGAATCAGGTCTTCGCTGTTGAGGTTCAGCCAGATCAACACCACGTTGGCGATGTAGATCGACGAGTAGGTACCCGCCAGAACGCCGATGAACAGCGCCAGGGAGAAGCCCCACAGGTTGTCGCCACCGAAGATCATCAACGCCGCGATCGCCAGCAAGGTGGAAATCGACGTGGCCATGGTCCGCAGCAGGGTCTGGGTGGTGGAGATGTTGATGTTCTCGATCAACGTCGCCTTGCGCAGTACACGGAAGTTCTCGCGAACCCGGTCGAATACCACGATGGTGTCGTTGAGCGAATAACCAATGATCGCCAGCACCGCCGCCAGCACCGTCAGGTCGAAAGTGACCTGAAAGTAAGCCAGGATGCCTACGGTTACGATCACGTCATGGATCAGCGACACAATGGCGCCGACGCCGAATTTCCACTGAAAGCGGAACGCCAGGTAGATCATGATGCCGACCAGCGCCATCAGCATGCCGAGGCCGCCCTGGTCGCGCAGCTCTTCACCCACTTGCGGGCCCACGAACTCGACGCGCTTGACCGACGCCGGGTTATCACCGCCGACCTTCTGCAAAGCCTCGGCCACCTGGTGACCCAGTTGCGGGTCTTCGCCAGGCATACGCACCAGCAGATCGGTGGTAGCGCCGAAGTTCTGCACCACGGCTTCGTGATAACCGGCCTTGACCAGTTCGTTGCGCACCAGGGTGACGTCGGCCGGCTTCTCGTAGGTCAGCTCGATGAGCGTACCGCCGGTGAAGTCCAGCCCGTAGTTCAGGCCCTTATGGAACCAGCTGAACAATGCCAGAACGGTAAGGAGCACTGTGGCGCCGAACGCAATGTTGCGAACGCCCATGAAGTTGATTGTACGTAACATGGCAGCCCCTTAAATCCACAACTTCTTGAAGTCACGTCCGCCAAAGATCAGGTTGACCATTGCGCGGGTCACCATGATGGCCGTGAACATCGAGGTAAAGATACCGAGGGACATGGTCACCGCAAAACCTTTGACCGGGCCGGTGCCCATGGCAAAGAGAATCCCACCGACCAGCAATGTGGTCAGGTTGGAGTCGAGAATCGCGGTAAATGCCCGGCCGAAGCCTTCGTTGATTGCGCGCTGCACCGTCATGCCAGCGGCGATCTCTTCACGAATTCGCGAGAAGATCAGCACGTTGGCATCCACCGCCATACCCATGGTGAGTACGATACCGGCGATACCCGGCAGGGTCAGCGTTGCCCCCAGCAGCGACATCAAAGCCAGCAGCATCACCATGTTGCCCGCCAGGGCCACAGTGGCGATGACACCGAAGAAGCGGTAGATGGCGATGATGAACAGCGATACGAAAAGCATGCCCCACAAGGCTGCGTCGATACCCTTGGTGATGTTGTCCGCACCCAGGCTCGGGCCAATGGTACGTTCTTCGGCGAAGTACATCGGCGCGGCCAGGCCACCGGCGCGAAGCAGCAGCGCCAGTTCGGAAGATTCACCCTGGCCGTTCAGGCCGGTGATGCGGAATTGAGCACCCAGCGGTGACTGAATGGTCGCCAGGCTGATGATTTTCTTCTCTTCCTTGAACGACTGCACCGGTACGTCTTTCTCGACGCCGTTGACCATTTGCTTGGTGTAGGTAGTGATCGGGCGTTGCTCGATGAAGATCACCGCCATGCTGCGACCGACGTTGCTGCGCGTGGCGCGACTCATCAGTTCACCGCCATGGCCATCCAGGCGGATGTTCACTTCAGGAGTGCCGTGCTCGCCGAAACCGGCCTTGGCGTCGGTCACCTGATCACCGGTGATGATCAAGCCACGCTCGATCAGCGCCGGAGGACGGTTGCCTTCGCGGAACTCGAACTCTTCGGCAGTAGCACGGGTAGCGCCCGGCTCAGCCGCCAAACGGAATTCCAGGTTGGCGGTCTTGCCCAGGATACGCTTGGCTTCAGCGGTATCCTGCACACCCGGCAGCTCAACCACGATACGGTTGGCGCCCTGGCGCTGTACGATCGGCTCGGCCACACCCAGTTCGTTGACGCGGTTACGCACCGTGGTCAAGTTCTGCTTGATGGAGTATTCGCGGATTTCCGCGATCTTGGCCGGGCTCATCGCCAGACGCAGTACAGGTTGACCATTCAGGTCGGCCGGTACGATGTCGAAATCGTTGAAGTTCTTACGGATCAGCGCACGGGCCTGTTCACGGGACGCTTCGTCAGAGAAGCCCAGCTGGATGGCACCGTTGAGCTGCGGCAGGCTGCGATAACGCAGCTTTTCTTTGCGCAGCAGGCTCTTCACGTCGCCTTCGTAGACCTTGAGGCGGGCGTCGAGGGCTTTGTCCATGTCGACTTCCAGCAGGAAGTGCACGCCACCGGACAAGTCCAGACCCAGCTTCATCGGGTGCGCGCCAATGCTGCGCAGCCATTGCGGTGTGGTTTGCGCCAGGTTGAGCGCGACCACATAGTCGTCGCCCATGGCCTTGCGCACAACATCCTTGGCCGGCAATTGGTCTTCCTGCTTGGTCAGGCGCAACAAGCCGCCTTTCGCACCAGCCGCCAATGTTGCCGCCTTGACCTGGATACCCGCATCGGTGAGCGCCTTGCTCGCGCGGTCCAGATCAGCCTGATTGACCTGCAGCGAAGTGCTGGCGCCAGTGATCTGGATCGCCGGGTCATCAGGATAGAGATTGGGAGCGGAATAAATAAAACCGATCGCCAGCACCGCCAGGATCAGTACGTATTTCCACAGAGGGTATTTGTTCAGCATCACGCCGCCCGCTTATAACGCGGGGCGCCTTGCGCGCCCCGTCGATTGGTAAAGGTTGTTACTTAGATCGCTTTGAGCGTGCCTTTAGGCAGCGTGGCGGCGATGGCGCCCTTCTGGAACTTCATTTCAACGGTGTCGGAGACTTCCAGTACCACGAAAGCATCGGAAACCTTGGTGATCTTGCCGGCGATACCGCCAGTGGTGACCACTTCGTCGCCTTTCTGCAGGCTGCTGAGCAGGTTCTTCTGCTCTTTGGCACGCTTGGCCTGTGGACGCCAGATCATCAGGTAGAAGATGACCAGGAAGCCGACCAGGAAAATCCACTCGAAACCACCGCCCATAGGGCCCGCAGCGGCAGGCGCAGCGGCGTCGGCCATGGCGTTAGAGATAAAAAAGCTCATTTAGCACTCCAGTTGCAAATAGTGAATCTTAGGGTCGGGAAACTCAGTCCAAGGGCGGCACAGGGAGCCCGCGCTTGGCATAGAAGGCATCGACGAAGGCGGCCAATGTACCCTGTTGAATAGCCTCGCGCAAACCAGCCATCAGGACTTGGTAATGACGCAAATTGTGGATGGTATTCAACATGCTACCCAGCATTTCTCCGCACTTGTCCAGATGGTGCAGATAAGCACGGGAGAAGTTCTGGCAGGTGTAGCAATCACAGGTGGGATCCAGCGGCGAATCATCATGGCGATGGAACGCGTTACGGATCTTCAGCACGCCTGTATCGATGAACAGATGCCCATTGCGGGCATTACGGGTTGGCATCACGCAATCGAACATGTCCACACCGCGGCGCACACCCTCTACGAGATCTTCCGGTTTGCCAACGCCCATAAGGTAACGAGGTTTGTCAGCCGGCATCAGGCCCGGCAGATAATCCAGCACCTTTATCATCTCGTGCTTGGGCTCGCCCACGGACAGACCGCCGATGGCCAGGCCGTCGAAGCCGATTTTGTCGAGGCCTTCCAGCGAGCGCTTGCGCAGGCTTTCATGCATGCCGCCCTGGACGATACCGAACAACGCCGCGGTGTTATCGCCATGGGCGTTTTTCGAACGTTGGGCCCAACGCAGCGACAACTCCATGGACACCCGCGCGACGTCTTCGTCGGCCGGGTACGGCGTGCACTCGTCGAAAATCATCACGATGTCCGAACCCAGGTCACGCTGCACCTGCATCGACTCTTCCGGCCCCATGAACACTTTGGAACCGTCCACCGGCGAGGCGAAGGTTACGCCCTCCTCCTTGATCTTGCGCATGGCGCCCAGGCTGAACACCTGGAAACCACCGGAGTCGGTGAGGATCGGGCCCTGCCACTTCATGAAGTCATGCAAGTCGCCATGCTTCTTGATCACTTCCGTGCCCGGGCGCAGCCACAGGTGGAAAGTGTTGCCGAGGATAATCTCGGCGCCGGTGGCGACGATATCGCGCGGCAGCATGCCCTTGACGGTGCCGTAGGTGCCGACAGGCATAAACGCCGGGGTCTCCACGGTGCCACGCGGGAACGTCAGGCGACCGCGACGGGCCTTACCGTCGGTGGCCAGCAATTCAAACGACATACGACTCATAGTTGTTCCTCTGGGCCGCGCGGCGCCGGGTTACGGGTGATGAACATCGCATCACCGTAGCTGAAAAAACGGTATCCATTTTCGATGGCGGCTTGATAAGCGGCCATGGTCTCGGGATAACCGGCAAATGCCGACACCAGCATCAACAGCGTGGATTCCGGCAAATGGAAGTTGGTGACCAGGCAATCGACCACATGGAACGGTCGGCCTGGGTAAATGAAGATATCGGTGTCGCCGCTAAACGGCTTGAGCACGCCGTCGCGCGCCGCGCTTTCCAGGGAGCGCACGCTAGTGGTGCCCACCGCAATCACCCGCCCGCCGCGCGACTTGCACGCGTTGACCGCGTCCACCACATCCTGAGTGACCTCCAGCCATTCGCTGTGCATATGGTGGTCTTCGATGTTCTCCACACGCACCGGCTGAAACGTGCCGGCCCCCACGTGCAGGGTCACATAGGCAGTCTCGACGCCTTTGGCG
The DNA here is from genome assembly GCF_019641515.1 of Pseudomonas sp. S5F11. NCBI lineage: Bacteria > Pseudomonadati > Pseudomonadota > Gammaproteobacteria > Pseudomonadales > Pseudomonadaceae > Pseudomonas > Pseudomonas sp. S5F11. Next base: position 4,734,048 of record NZ_JAIFJZ010000001.1, on the reverse strand, counting down.
GCAATCGCCTCCAGCAGCGGCTGGTCGAAATGCAGCCCGGCCGTAGGCGCGGCCACCGCACCCAGGCGCTGGGAATACACGGTCTGATAGCGTTCGCGGTCAGCGTCTTCATCCGGGCGGTCGATATAAGGAGGCAACGGCATATGGCCGACGCGCTCCAGCAATGGCAGGACTTCTTCGGCGAACTTCAGCTCGAACAGCGCATCATGACGCGCCACCATCTCGGCTTCGCCACCGCCATCGATAAGAAGGCTCGATCCCGGTTTCGGCGACTTGCTGGAGCGCACATGGGCCAGCACGCGATGGCTGTCCAGCACCCGCTCCACCAGAATTTCCAGCTTGCCGCCGGAGGCTTTCTGGCCAAACAGCCGCGCCGGAATCACCCGGGTATTGTTGAACACCATCAGATCACCTGGGCGTAAATGCTCAAGCAAATCAGTGAATTGACGGTGTGCGAGGGCACCGCTTGGCCCGTCCAGGGTCAGCAGTCGACTGGCGTGCCGCTCGGCCAAAGGGTGGCGAGCGATCAGCGAATCAGGGAGCTCAAAAGTAAAGTCAGCAACGCGCATGATGGGGTTCGTCTAGCAGGGCCGGGAAGTCTAGCGGAAATAGTCAAAATTGACCATGAAACGTGATTGACCAACGGTAATCACCTCTCTATACTTCGCCGCCATTGAGCCCTGATGGCGGAATTGGTAGACGCGGCGGATTCAAAATCCGTTTTCGAAAGGAGTGGGAGTTCGAGTCTCCCTCGGGGCACCATCTTAAAAAAAGACCTTGAAATTCAAGGTCTTTTTTTTCGCCTGTCGAAAAGTGGGCAGTCTGCTGATTTATTGCTCAGCGCCTCTTTCAGCTGAAACACAGTTCACTGTAGGAGCTAGGCTCGAAGCGGCAGAGGGGAAAGTCGTAATCGGCCCCGATTACACAACCGGCCGCCCTTGCCGGGCGGCCGGTAAACTTACTTGAACAGCGCAATCACCACGCACGCCAGTGTGATCGCCAGTGCCGGCCATTGCATGGGCAAGAAAAAGAAATGGTGGCGCACGCCATCTTCATGCACTTCCCTATTCAGCACAAAACCCAGCACCGTGTTGATGGCCGAGCCGATCCCCACGCCCATCAGCAGTTGCGTCAACGAGGTGTTGCCCGGCTTGACGCTGGGGTCGGGCCACAACACCATCAGCAACAAAATCATGGCAACCGGTGTGAACAGCGTCAGCCAGCCTGCGCCGCGATAGATCATCGTTTAATCCCTTTATGCACAATCAACGATTACGCGAGCGGTTCACGCCAGCTCGCGCGTTTGGGTTTGAGCCGTGAGCACTGCGTCGAGCGCATGCAGGAACAGGTCGTGGCTCAGGATGCCGGTGGCGATGGTCGACAGGACCGGTTGGCCGCTGTCGTCTTTGATCACCACTTTTTCGCTCCAGGCGTTGAGGTCGACGCTGCGCAATGACGACATCGGCACCTTACGGCCCTGGTATTCCAGGCACTGAGCGCTCACCAGGATGGGCGCCGTGGTGATCTTGAGGAAATTACCGCTCATGCGCTTGCCCCACACTTGGCCGGAGCTGATGCAATTGAACGTCACCGCCCCGCCCGACTCCAGCACACTGAGCACTCCCGGCATGCGCGCGCGGACGTGCAGTTCGCGCACCAATTGCTGGAATTTTTGAAAACCCTTGAGGCTTTCAATCACGCGATGAAACGGCTCGGCGGCCGTGCGACGGTAGGCCAGGTTGGTGATCAAGCCTGTCATCACCGTTTGCCCGGAGCTGAACAGATACAAGTCCTGGATCTCGATAAACGGGGTGTAGTCGCGCTGGCCTTGGTTGATGCGTGCGATGCCATGCTCGTACACATCGTAAGCGGTACTGCGCAATTTCTTATGCCAGGCGTAAAGGCCGAATACACACAGCCCAAGAATGGCCAGAAAGCCACTGGTGAGATTGATCAGCGACTGCCCGCTGCTGAAGTTGATCGTCATGCCCCGGGACGTTGTGACACCGATAGGCCCTTCATTACCCGGCGGCAGGATCGTACCCAGATACAGCACAAATCCCGCGAGCGCCAACAGCGCAACGCCGAGTATCAGGCTGAAAATGAGAAAACCTTTGCCATGGCGAAAGCTCGCGATCAGCTCGCCGGTGGCGGATGAATCAGGTGTGGAGGATGGCTGCATAAGTACTTGCGTCCCTGTAAGTGAGTCAAACGTGCCGATTCAACATCGCACCGGTCCACTGGCTGGCTGCGCGAGCTGGGCACGGCGGGTTGGAACATGGCTAATTAATATCGTTCCGCGGAGCGCTTGAGGTGCAAGCGTTTGAGGTCTTTTTTTTCAGCCGCAGAACAGTGATCATCGCGCTCCGCCCGCACACCGAGGAAGCCCCACCATGGAATTGACGCTGGAAGCTGTTGCGCTCTTCGCACTCAAACTGGTGCATGAAACCGACGGCGGCAGCCCGGTATTGCGCGACGACCCGGCGATGGCCGCGTATGAGCGTGAAGTGTTTGGATTGCTGGTGCGCCAAGGGGACTTGCGCCTGATTCAACGTAAGCTCGATGAATGCGTGATGCAGGCGCTGCAGGCGTTGGGCGGAACGGAGACGGTGTTGGGGCGTGAGTTGGAGAGACTGGCCGCCGACACTCGAAAAGCCTCTACCCTGGAGGAACTCGATGCCCCGCTCGACGCACTCAAGCATTACCTCAAAGCTATCCAGTGACACCTTCCATTGAAGGAACGCGCCTGACCGCGATGAGTGTCAACTTATGCGGCGTCACAGACCGACCACAAGGACCGTTACATGATCGACTTCAACAACAAAGGCTTCTTCAAACTCAAACAAAACAATGAATACGCCGAACGCGTCTCGGCCCTGCTGCTCGATGGCGAAGAAGTGGTGGATGCCTACAAGGCCATGCGCGACGGCGTGGTATTCACCACCAAACGCATCATCGCGGTGAACGTGCAAGGCATCACCGGCAGTAAGAAGGACTTCACATCACTGCCGTACAAAAACATCGTGGCGTATTCGGTGGAAACGTCCGGGACCTTCGACCTGGATTCGGAGTTGGAGATTTACTTTTCATCCCTGGGCAAAGTGAAATTCGAGTTCACTGGGAAGACCTCGATTGTGGAAATCTCGCGGCTGATTTCCAAGCATTTGCTGACGTGATCAATCGGCCAGAAGTATCGCCTGGCGAAGGAGTGCTTACTTGGACGGGAACGTCTCAAGATACGCCAGGATATTTTCTATCTTCTCCTGATCGCTGATACCCCAGAAGATCATCCGCGTGCCGCTCACTACCTTCTTGGGGTCTTCGATGTACGCGGCGAGTTTCTCGCGGGTCCAGACCACGCCGGAGTTTTTCATCGCGTCGGAATACTGGTAGTCATCGGTGGTGCCGGCGGGGCGGTCGATGATGCCATTGAGTTGCGGGCCGAAACCGCCGCGCGCGCCTTCGCCGATGCTGTGGCAGCCGCCGCAGGTCTTGGTGAAGAGCTTACCGCCGGCTTCGGCATCGCCGGCGGCGAAGGCTGGGGCGGTGTTGAGAATCAGGGCGAGGGTCAGTAAGGCGTACTTCATGGGCGACTCCACATCGACGGTTGCGGGAATTATGCCTGGCATCTCCATCCGGATCACCGCCGCCTGCAATACCATCGGTGCAAACACGCAACCTAGACACCCTGAACGACCACCCATCGCCTGGGACACATCCAATCGAACCTATACCGCTGCGCTCCACTCCACCTAACTGAACCCTGATGGTGGAGTAAGGATCATGGCTCAGCCATCGATTTTGGTATTGGAAGACGACGAAATTATTCGGGCGTTGATGGTGGATGTACTGGAGGATTTCGGCGCGATTGTGACGTCGTTTCCCTCAGCGGATGAAGGGATGATTTACCTGGAACGCGAGGACGACCCCGTGGACCTGATTGTCAGCGACATACAAATGCCTGGCCTGCTCAATGGTTATGACTTGAGCCGAGTGGTTGCCCATCGCTGGCCATCAGTGCGGGTGCTGCTGACCTCGGGCAATACAAAAATGGCTGAAGAACTCGGCGGTTCCGTGCGTTTCCTGCCCAAGCCATGGAGCACTGAGCATCTGATCGAATGCGTGCAAACAGCGTTGACCCAGCAAGGTTCGTCTCTGCACTGATAGCGCCGCAATATCACCTCAACCGAACTTCACGGTACTTTGTAAGGTCAGTCATAAGGCAAGGAGCGACTTTTCTGATCCGCTGGTCAGGCTTTTCGCCTTGTGCGTACAGTCAATGGCCATGAGTTGTGTAGAATCGTCGCCCATTTCCACGCGTCATTCATGGCCGGCAGGCCCACAGCTCGAGCTATTTGCATGCTTTCAAAGGCCCATGACGTTGGTGCGCCCTCATTGCTTGACGCGTTACGCACAGGCACCAGCCTGTTGCACGTTGCGCTGGAAAAGCGTCTGCCATTTTTTTCCGAGCGCCTGGATGCCGACGGCTACCGGCGCCTGCTGCAGGCCTATCACGGGTTTTACGCCCCCATTGAAGCGGCGCTGTATGCCAGTGGGCTGATCCCGGCGGGATTCGATACTGCCCTGCGTGTGAAAACGCCAACATTGGTCAGCGACCTGCACGGTCTTGGCCTGGATGACGCCGCTATCAACGCCCTGCCCCACTGCACCGCCCTGCCGCGCCTCGACACCCCTGCGGCGTGCCTCGGTGTGTTGTATGTGCTCGAAGGCGCAACGTTGGGCGGCCAGGTGCTGCGCCGGGAAATGGCCCAGCGCTTTGGCATCGATGCCACCAACGGTGGCGCGTTTCTTGATGTGTATGGCCCTGAGACGGGCCGGCGCTGGAAAGACTTTCTCGATTATCTGGGCATTCAGGCGCTAGACGCCGAAGCCCAACAGCTCGCGGTACATGCCGCCCGTTCGACATTCAGCGGCTTTGAGCGATGGCTCGACAGCCAGGAGGTACTGCTATGAAACCCCAAGATTTTGAACAGCTGCTTGCCAACTGCGCCGACGAACCCATTCGCTTTCCTGGGGCGATTCAGCCTCACGGTGTGCTGCTGACGCTGTCCGAGCCAGACCTGAAGATCATCCAAGTGAGCGCCAACGTCGCTACGCTGTTCAACCGCACGCCCGAGGCGCTGTTGGGCCAGCCGCTGCACAGCCTGATCGGCACCGAACACGCCCAGGCCGTGCAGGCCATGGCCGAACTCAACACCTTTACCGATGCGCCGCCGCTGCACGTGACGCTCAACGGCGCTGAGTTCGAAGGTTTGTTGCACCGCCACCAAAATGTGCTGGTGCTGGAATTCGAACCCCACCTCAAGGATTTTCAACCACGGGCCCTGAACGGTCGCACCAGTGATCTGGGCAAGATGCTGCGCCGCTTGCAGTCGGCAAAAACCCTGGCGGCGCTGTACGACATCAGCGTCACGGAAATCCAGGCCATGACCGGTTATGACCGGGTGCTCATCTACCGCTTCGAAGAAGAAGGCCATGGTCAGGTGATTGCCGAAGCATCCGCTCCGTCCATGGAATTGTTCAACGGGCTGTTCTTCCCTGCGTCTGACATCCCCGAACAGGCTCGCGAGCTGTACCGCACCAACTGGCTGCGGATTATCCCGAACGCCGATTACACGCCGGTGCCGCTGGTGCCCAAATTGCGCCCAGATACCGGCGAACCGCTGGACCTGAGTTTTGCGACGCTGCGCAGTGTGTCGCCGATTCATTGCCAGTACATGCAGAACATGGGCGTGTTGTCGTCCATGAGCATTTCGCTGATGAAAGGCGACAAACTCTGGGGCCTGATCAGTTGCGGCAACCGCACCCCGCTGCTGGTACCGAACGAACTGCGTACCGCCTGCCAGACCATCGGCCAGGTACTCTCGCTGCAGATCAGCGCCATGGAGGCTCTGGACCTGAGCCACCAGCGCGAAGAAAAAGTCGAAGCCTTGGCCCAACTGGACAAAGCCATGAAAGCCTCGGACCACAACGTGTTCGACGGCCTGGCCAAGCAACCGCGCTTGCTCATGGACCTGACCCTGGCCGGCGGCGTGGCGATCATCGAAGACAAACAACTGCACCGCTACGGCAACTGCCCGGAACCGGCGCAGATCCGGGCGTTGCACAAGTGGCTGCAAGCCAGTGGCGAACCGGTGTTCGCCAGCCATAACCTGGCCTCGGTTTACCCTCCGGCGGCGGAGTTTCAGCAAGTGGCCAGCGGCGTATTGGCCATGGGCCTGCCCAAGCCGGTGGACAACGGTGTGCTGTGGTTCCGCCCCGAGGTCAAAGAGAATATCAATTGGAGCGGCGACCCGAAAAAACCGCTGGACCTGGAAAATTCCGACGCTGGTATGCGCCTGCGCCCACGCACGTCGTTTGAAATCTGGAAAGTGGAAATGGCCGGCATCTCCACCAAGTGGAGCCACGGCGACCTGTTCGCCGCCAACGACCTGCGCCGCTCCGCCCTGGAAAACGACCTGGCCCGCCAGGTCGAGCGCGAGCAACAGGCCGTGCGCGCCCGTGATGACCTGGTGGCGGTGGTGTCCCACGACCTGCGCAACCCGATGACTGTCATCTCGATGCTCTGCGGCATGATGCAAAAAGCCTTCAGCTCCGAAGGCCCACACACCTCACGACGTATTTCCTCGGCCATCGACACCATGCAACAAGCCGCCGGGCGCATGAATGTGTTGCTGGAAGACCTGCTCGACACCTCGAAAATCGAGGCCGGCCGCTATGTGGTCAAGCCCGTGGCGCTGGATGTGAACCAGATGTTCGAGGAGGCGTACTCCTTGCTGGCACCGTTGGCGATGGAAAAAGGCATCGACCTGTCATTCAACGCCGAACCTGGCCTGCAGATTAAAGGCGACCCTGAGCGCTTGTTCCAAGTGCTGTCGAACCTGATCGGCAACGCCATCAAGTTCACCCCGCGCCAGGGCAATATCGGCATCAGTGCCATGAGCAACGGCGAGGAAATTGTGTTTTCGGTGCGCGACTCCGGCGAAGGTATTGCCCCAGAGCTGTTGCCGTATGTGTTCGACCGCTACTGGACACAGACCGAAAACAATCCCACCGGCAGCGGGCTGGGGCTGTATATCACCCAAGGCATCGTGCAGGCCCACGGCGGCAAGATCGTGGCTGAAAGTGAAGTGGGCCGTGGCAGTGAGTTCCGATTCACAGTGCCGAAGGTGATGCAGGATGCCCATACCTGATCGGTCCGGCTGTAGGGCTCGATGGGCCTAAACCGCCATTGCCGTTACACGTTGCCATGAGGTGTTTATAGCTCCAGCACCTCGCGCCTCTATAAGTTTGGCCCGGCTTCGCAGACGCGGAGCCCATCTAACTTACAGAAGGATATTTTTATGCTTGGAGCTATCAGTCCGTTCCTAGGCCATCTGCAACTCCCCACCCCACAACACGATGATGTAGCCCTGCAACGCAACAAGCGCAGCCTGGACAGCCACTCACTCCCGCTTGATACCCAGCAAACCGATAACGCCCCACGTCACAACCGGCGCCGAGGCAGCGGCAGCCTGGACAGCCTCGGCAAGGGCAACCTGCTCTAGAGCGGCCTACGGAGGGCAGCCCGCTGCCCTTCGTACACCCCATGCCTTAACAAAACACTGACATTCATTGCGCTAACCTTGCCGGTTCTAGCCTGGCCGGAGCCCATCCCTGCATGCTGCACCCCGACAACCTGCCCGCCGTACTTGCCGGCCCTTTGCTACGACGTCTCGAACCCAGGCGCCTGGTGCTGTGGCTGACTGGCAGTCGTCCCCTGGACCTGACCTTGAAGCTGCAATGGGCCGGACACACGCTGCACATCCCGCTGGATCAAGGCCAGTGCCAAGTCATTCCCATAGGCCGCCAGGCCTTTGTGCACCTGATCGATGTGCCGCTGGACGAAGCGCTGCCTCAGGACGAGGTCATCCACTACGACCTGCTGATCGACGGCCTCGGTATCGCCCATTGGGCGGCGCATCTGCTGTATGCCGACGCGCCATCACCACATTTTGTCCTGCACAGTCGCATCCACCAGCTCGTGCACGGTTCCTGCCGCAAACCTCACCACGCCGCCGAAGACGGCCTGCTCTGCGTCGATCGCCTGCTCGACGATGCGCACACGCTCGATGAGCGTCCAGCCTTGCTGATGATGAGCGGCGACCAGGTTTACGCCGACGATGTGGCCGGGCCGATGCTTAGGGCGATCCACGCACTGATCGCGCGCCTGGGCCTGTTCGACGAACATCTGGAAGGCGCCGTGGTGGACGACAGCGCCAGCCTCTACGGGCACCGCGCCAGCTATTACCATCGCGCGGACCTGCTGCCGGCGCTGGACAGCAATCAGACCCTGCGCGAGCGCTTCTTCGGCGGCGTGAAAAAGCCGATTTTCACCAGCAGCACCGCCGACAACCATCTGGTCACCTTTGCCGAAGTCATGGCGATGTACCTGCTGGTGTGGTCCCCCACGCCCTGGACCTTGATCGAAACCCAAGCGCCGCCACTTAGCCCGGACGAATCGGCGCGCTATGCGCGCGAGCACGTGCCGATCGAGCGCTTTCGCGACGGCCTGCCCGGCGTAGCGCGAGTCTTCGCGCACCTGTCCACCCTGATGATCTTTGACGATCACGACATCACCGACGATTGGAACCTCAGCGCCCAATGGGAAGAAACCGCCTACGGCCACCCGTTTTCCAAACGCATCATCGGCAATGCCCTGCTCGCCTATCTGCTGTGCCAGGGTTGGGGCAACCACCCGGATGCCTTTGTCGAACTGGTGCCGCCCATCCAGGCGCTGACCGCTCACGTCCCCGACAACCATCTCGACGCCGCCGCCCAGGATGGCTTGCTGGCCACGTTGCTCAAATTTCAACAATGGCATTACGTGCTGCCCAGCACGCCCGCCTTGGTGGTGCTCGACACCCGCACCCGGCGCTGGCGCAGTGAGTTCACCCTCAAGCAACCCTCCGGCCTGCTGGACTGGGAAGCTTTGAGCGAACTGCAACAGGAACTGCTGGACCACCCGTCGGCGATCATCGTCTCGCCTGCGCCGATCTTCGGCGTCAAGCTGATCGAGACAGTGCAGAAGGTCTTCAGCTGGTGCGGCCACCCGCTGCTGGTGGACGCGGAAAACTGGATGGCCCACCGGGGCGCCGCCCAGGTGATCCTCAATATTTTCCGCCACTCGCGTACGCCGGGTAACTACGTGATTCTCTCCGGTGACGTGCATTACTCGTTCGTCTATGCCGTGCTGATCCGCCACCGCAATGCCGGCCCCCGGATCTGGCAGATCACCAGCAGCGGCATCAAGAACGAATTTCCCCGGCGCCTGCTGGAATGGTTCGACCGTCTCAACCGCTGGCTATACTCACCCCGTTCGCCGCTCAACTGGTTCACACGCCGTCGCACCATGCAGGTCGTACCGCATGTTCCGGAACATGCCGAGGCCGGCGAACGGTTATGGAACTCGGCGGGCATCGGTCAGGTGTTTTTCAACGAACAAGGTCAACCGGACGCAATCTACCAACACAATGCGAATGGGAAGGCTCGCACACGGATGGTTGCGCCCACGCCATAGCGCGCGGCGGCGCACACAGCGCGCATGCAAGGAGCAAAAGCAATGGGCGATACCTCAGGCAGCAACCCGGCGAAGCAGGATTTCTCGCACCTCAACGCCGACATGCTGCACACCATCCTGGAGCTGGTCAGCGACGGCATTTGGGACTGGAACGCCAACACCGGGTTCGTCTACCGCAATCCGGGCTGGTACGAAATGCTGGGCTACCCGCGGCATGCGCTGGAGAACACGCTGTTCACCTGGGAAAACATCATTCATCCGGAGGACTACCCCCAGGTGATGGCGCTGTTCGATGACTACATCAACCGCCGCGCGCCGCACTACCAAACCGAATACCGTTGCCGAAAAAAAGATGGCAGCTACCTATGGATCGAGGACCGCGGCTACGTGATCGCGCGTAACCCCGACGGTTCGGTGGCGCGCATGGTCGGCGCCCATCGCGACATTCAAGCGCGCAAATATTCAGTCGCCCAACTCGAACAACGCAACCAGTCGCTGGAAGCGCTGGTGGCCGAACGCACCCGTGAACTGGCACGGGTCAACCAGCAACTCAAATTGCAGTTGGACGAAAACCGCGCCTTGGCCGAGCGGGACGCCTTGACCCTGGTTGCCAACCGCTATCGCCTGGAAAAAACCCTGCTGCAAGCGTGCGAACGTGCCCAGCGCTTCCGCCTGCCGCTGGCCCTGATCGCCATGGACATCGATGACTTCAAGCCCATCAACGACCGCTATGGTCACGGCGCTGGCGACCAGACCCTGGTGCGGGTGGTGGAGTGCCTGGAGAGCTGCATTCGCCCGTGTGATCTGCTGGCACGCTGGGGTGGCGATGAATTCATGGTGATCCTGCCCGAAAGCACCCTGGAAACGGCCAAGGCGTTGGCCGAGCAGATCTGCCGCAAGATACGCACCATACAGGCACCCGGCGACTTCGCCGTCACCCTGAGCCTGGGCGTGGCCGAGCGCCACGCGGATGAATCTCCCGCTGCCCTAATGGAGCGCGCCGATCAAGCGTTGTATCGCGCCAAGGCCGCGGGCAAGGCCGGGGTGTCGGAATAACCGGAGGCGTCAGCGCAGCGGCGCGCACTTGAGCAGTGTCGACCGGTTTATCCGCCCCCCCTTCGGCAGTAGCTCCTTCCGATTTGGAATGACCCAAAGACTTTATTTCGTTTGCGACAGGCCCCGGCGGGCGGCTTAGATAAAAAACGCCCCGCCACTGCCGAGTCCCGGATTCATGAGCCACGCCACCGTCAGCCAGTCGATTTCCATCGTCCACCCCATCAGCCTCAGCCACGGCAAGAACGCCGAAGTGTGGGATACCACAGGCAAGCGCTATATCGACTTCGTCGGCGGCATCGGTGTGCTCAACCTCGGCCATTGCCACCCGCAGGTAGTCGAGGCGATTCGCGAGCAGGCTACTCGGCTCACGCACTATGCCTTCAACGCCGCGCCGCACGCGCCCTACATCGAGCTGATGGCACGCCTGAGTGATTTTATCCCTGTGAGCTACCCGGTCAGCGGCATGCTCACCAACAGCGGCGCGGAAGCGGCGGAAAACGCTTTGAAGATCGTGCGCGGCGCCACCGGCCGCACTGCGGTGATCGCCTTTGACGGTGCCTTCCATGGCCGCACCCTGGCCACCTTGAACCTTAACGGCAAGGTCGCGCCCTACAAGCAAAAGGTCGGCGTACTGCCCGGCCCGGTGTATCACCTGCCGTATCCCAGCGCCGACAACGGCGTGACCTGCGCCGACGCACTGAAGGCCATGGAGCGTTTGTTCAGCGTGGAAATCGATGTGGAAGACGTCGCCTGTTTCATCATCGAACCGGTGCAGGGCGAAGGCGGCTTCCTGGCCCTGGACGTCGAATTTGCCCAGGCGCTGCGGCGTTTCTGCGACGAGAAACAGATCCTGCTGATTGCCGACGAAATCCAATCGGGCTTCGGCCGTACCGGTCAACGCTTCGCGTTTTCGCGCCTGGGCATTGAGCCGGACTTGATCTTGCTGGGCAAAAGCATTGCCGGCGGTGTACCGCTGGGGGCGGTGGTCGGGCGCAAAAACCTGATGGACAACTTGCCCAAAGGCGGCCTGGGCGGTACGTACTCCGGCAACCCTATCGCCTGCGCGGCGGCGCTGGCCACCCTGGAGGTGATGACGGACGCAAACTTGCACGCGTGGGGCGCGCAGCAGGAAGCCGCGATTGTCCGCCGCTACGCGACCTGGCGCGACCAAGCGCTGTCGCCCTACCTCGGGCGCATGACCGGCGTCGGCGCCATGCGCGGCATCGAACTGGCCAACGCCGACGGCACGCCGGCGCCCCGGCAATTGACGCAACTGCTCGGCCTGGCGCGGGACGCCGGGTTGCTGCTGATGCCCAGCGGCAAGGCGCGGCACATCATCCGCCTGCTGGCACCGCTGACCACAGAGCCGGCGGTGCTGGAAGAAGGGCTGGATATCCTTGAAGCCTGCTTCAAGCGCCTGGATCAGTAGCGCGCATCTACCGGTTTGCCGCCGTTCGGCCAGTCTTTGACCTTGTCCGGGAAGTCCGGACGCGGCTGCCCGGAAAAGTACGCCGCGACGTCCACCGCTTCCTGTTCCGTCAAGCCACCCTGCCCCAGCGGGAAGCGCTCGTGGAAGCCAATCGGCATGTTGCGTTGGACGAACGCGGCGGCCGTGTAGGTGCGCGCCATCCCCGCACCGATATTGAACGACTGCTCGCCCCACAGCGGCGGGTAGATCCATTCACCGTCGGCACGGGTCAGGCCCTGGCCATTGTCGCCATGGCACACCGCGCATTGCTTGGCGTACACCGCTTTGCCATTGGCCAGGTCGGGTTTGAGCGTCGGGTCGACCTTACCCACGCCGCGCCCGGCGACTTTGTCCTGCGGGCGGGTGTTGTTTTTCATCCAGTCGAAATACGCCACCATCGCCTGCATATCCGCCGATTGCGGCGCCAGCGGCTTGCCGTTCATGGACCGGCGGAAACAGCCGTTGATGCGCTCCTCCAACGTGATCACCTTGCCGGCACGCGGGGCATAACCGGGGAAAAACGCCGACACCCCTACGAACGGCGATCCATCGGCCACCGTGCCTGCGTTGAGATGGCAACTGGTGCAGTTCAGCGCGTTGCCGACATTGTCCGGCAGCAGTGCCTTGGTCTGCAGATGCAACCGCATGCCACGCAGCACCTGGTCGGCATTCGGCGCGGCCAGCAACTCGGCCAGACGCGGAGTTTGGAACGCGGACATGTCACTGCTGGCCGGGTTGAGCTGCTCGCGCAGGGTTTTCACCTGCGCGGGGCTGACCGGCGTGCCCTGGTTGCCCCAGTGGGTGCGCACAAAACTGAGGATCTCGGCGATCTCCTGGTCGGCCAGCCGCGCGAACCCAGGCATGGTGTAGACCCGCGGATGGGTGGCGGTTTGCGCGGTTGCCCAGCCGGTGAGGGTGATATGCAAAAGAGATGTTGGGTTAGCGGCGACCACGCTCGGGTTGCCGGCCAACGGCGGGAACAGGCCCTTCACGCCGGCACCGTCACTGCGGTGGCAGTCGCTGCAGAACTGCATGTAGCCCAGGCCGCCACGACTGCTGAACAGGTCGTCAGGCACGGCAGCCGGGGCTTTGGCCACGGCAGGCATCGGCAGATCCTCCTGGCCCGCCGGCAGGGATTTTAAGTAACGGGCGATGGCAATCAGGTCGTCATCACTGAAATGCTGGGTGCTGTGATGGATCACATCGGCCATGTTGCCCGACACTGTGGCAAAACGGTTTTGCCCGGTCTTGAGCAGTTGCACGGTGTCGTCAACGGTCCACAGGTTGCGCAGGCTCAAGGCGCGCCAATGCTCGACGGTTTCCCCCGCCAGGTAGTGCTGGCCGCCGCGCTCGGTATCGCTCATGGCTTTTTCCTGGAACGCGATGCCCCTCGGCGTATGGCACGAGCCGCAATGCCCCAGGCCCTGAACCAAGTAGGCGCCACGGTTGAGCCCCGCGTCGCGGCCCGGATCGGGTTGGAAGGGTTGCTTGTCGAGAAAGGCGAAATTCCACAGCGCCAAGCCCCAGCGCTGATTGAACGGAAAGCCCATGTCCGCCGGCAGGTTGTCCTGGCGGACCGCCGGCACGCCCTGCATCAGGTAGGCGTACAACGCGCGCATGTCCTCTTCGCTGATCTTCGCGTAGGACGGATACGGCATCGCCGGGTACAAGTTCATACCACTGGGGGTAACGCCTTCGCGCATGACGCGGTCGAACTGCTCGAAGGTGTAGCGCCCGATGCCTGTCTCGGCATCGGGCGTGATATTGCTGGAGTAGATCGTCCCCATCGGCGTACTCAACGCCAGTCCGCCGGCCATCAGCGCGCCTGGCTTGGCGGTGTGACAGGCAATGCAGTCGCCGAGTTGGGCGACGTAGTGGCCGCGTTCGAGCAGAGGGGTGTCGGGCGTGCTGGCGTGCAGCGAGAGGGACAGGCACATCAGCATCCCCACGAAGCTGACGCGTAAGAGGGCAAACATCATCGCAATAGTCCTTTAAGAACCTGGCGTGGAGCGGTCTCCTCGGCGCAGGTCTGCAATTGTTTTTATGCGTTCTCAGGCAAATAGTCGGGGGCGCAATCAGCCCCAAGGTTGTTGTAAACCACTCTCCGGCATGGCCTTTTGATATGGATCAGCGGAACGCCGAAGGCAGTGTGCCGCCTTGACCTGACTGACCTGCCCCTTGAAAATGCGCGACGCTTTTTTGTCTCCGTTTATTGAAGTAGTGAACTATTAATGTCCGATTCCTACACCGCAGAATCCGTCGTCGCCTTGGCCTCCAAAGCTGAATACGAAAACGCCATCAATCTTTCACAGCATGTGCCAGCGGCCAAGACCATCAGCGAGATGGTGCTGGACGCATTTCACACTTCCAAGGAGAGCGACCAGATCCGCGAACTGCGCGTCGCCATCCGCCAGGCCCACGATGCGTTCGACGACGACAAGGCCTACGACCTGATGGGCCAGCTCAAGCAACTCAAGGACGCCGAAGCCGCCGACAACCTGGCCCTGGAAGACTTAAGCAGCAAGTTCTCCATCAGCCGCATCCTGTCCAGCTTCAAGGACGACCCCGAGTTTCAGGAACTGGTCTACGGCCTGGCCCTCAAGGTGCTGAACCAGACCCATCAAGCCATCAGCAACCCGAGCGCCGGCAAGGGCAAGGCGGCACGCGCCAAGAAAGACGCCGAAGTGTTCGTGATCAGCAAGGACGGCATCAGCGTCACCCTGCCGCTGCGCACGCCACGCTCCAAGCTGAACGTGGACCGTGAAGCGTTCGAGTTTCTAGGGTTCAGCTTTGTGGGCGAAGGGGATGACGCCGAGCTGGAACGTGAGTCGTTCACCGACAACAACGGCGCCGAGTTGCCGGTCAACCGCAAGAACGTGGTGAATGCCTTGCAACAGAAGACCGCATTTGATGGGTACAGCATCGCGCAGCAATAACACCTGGGACTTCATTGAGGGAGGAGCGTCGCCCTTCCCTCATGGAGTCCTGCGCTAAACCCGCGCGGCAAACACCTCACGAAAGCGCGCCATCTCCTGCTTGTTCCCCACTGTCACCCTTACCCACTGCGGCCAGTTCTGCCACACCCGGCCGATCAATACGCCTTCGGCGGCGAGCTTTTCGATGACCTGCTGCGCGGGCTGCTTGACGTCGATCATGAAGCAATTGCTGTGGGAAGCGGTGCAAGTGAAACCACGGCCCTTGAGCCAGGCCAGGGTTTCATCGCGTAACTGGGCATTGAGGGCTTTACGCTGGGGCAGCAGTTTGACGTCCTCCAGGCTGGCAAGGCCGCCAAGCAACGACGAGCCCGCCGGCACATTGTCGCCGCCAAACACCGCCAGCCGCTCCAGCAACGTCGGGTGGCCGATGGCCAGGCCCAGGCGTGCGCCCGCCATGCCGTAGATTTTCGAGAAGGTGCGCAGCACCAGCAGGTCGTCGTGGTCCTTGACCCAACTGACCACGCTCGGGGCGTCGGCGAAGTCGATGTAAGCCTCGTCCACCACCAGCACGCTGCCCTTGGGCTTGTTCGCCAGTGCGTCGCGAATGGCCTGGGTGGGAGTCAGGGTGCCGGTGGGGTTGTTGGGGTTGCACAGGTAGAGCATGCCGGCCTGGGGGGCGGCGGCGAGCATGGCGGGGATATCGTGGGCGTGGTGGGCGTCGAGGTTCACTTCATGCACCGGCGCCTTGTGCGCTTCGGCGGCCTGGCGCGGTACTTCGTAGGATGGCGTGGCCATTACCAGGCCACGGGTATCGCTGGTGAACGCCAGCACCGCATAACGCAACGCCGCCATGGAGCCTGAAAACACCGCCACCTGTTCTTCGGCAATGCCCTGTTGCTGAGCGAACAATGCGGCCAATGCATACATGTGGTTGTACGGGTAGCGCCCGGCAGTGGCGATGCCGCGCTGCATCGCCTCACGGGCTGCCAGGGCTGGACCGTAGGGGCTTTCGTTGTAGTTGAGACGGACCTTGTCGGCCTTGGCCGGCGGCGTCGCCGCGACCGCCCAGTCCAAGCGCCCCAGCAAGGGCAAGGCGGCGCTGAAGGCGAGAAGGGACCGACGACTCACGCTGACCATGGTGACTACTCCTTGTAGGCGGGTGATGGATTCGCACAGTGCGTACAGAGGGGTATGACGAGATAAGCGTGGGCAGATTTAACCTGACGCCCGAGAAAAACCCACATCACCGCAGAGCAGGAACAGGGTCGCAGTGGGGAGGAGCATTGCGCACCCTCCCCCACGCTAAGGCCGAATAGCCCTAGTTGAGCTGCAACTTATGCTTGAGGCTGTGCATGACCTGCGCCTTGTTCTGCAGGTATTCGTTCAGGCCGCGAGCGCGCAGGTTGCAGGCGTCGCATTCGCCGCAGCCGGTGCCGATCACGCCGTTGTAGCAGGTCAAGGTGTGTTCGCGCACCAGATCCAACTGATGGTGGTAATCGGCCAGGGCCCAGGTCTCGGCCTTGTTCAGCCACATCAGCGGCGTATCCAGCCGTACGTCGTACTCCATGCCCAGCTTGAGCGCCTGGTTCAGGGCTTTGACGAACTCATCGCGGCAGTCGGGGTAGCCCGAGAAGTCGGTTTCGCACACGCCAGTAATGACCGTCTCGGCCTTGACCTGGTACGCGTAGATCGCCGCCAGGGTCAGGAACAGGATATTGCGCCCCGGTACAAAGGTGCTCGGCAGGCTTTCGCCGGAACTGTTCACGGTGGGCACGGGGATGTTGTCGCGGGTAAGACTACTGATGGCCAACTCGTTGAGCAGGGACACATCCATCACTTTGTGCACCGTGGCGCCCAGTTGCTTGGCTAGCTGGCGGGCCACTTCGATTTCCGCCACATGGCGCTGGCCATAATCGAACGTGATGCAGTGCACTTCGTCATACAACGCCAGTGCCTGGATCAGGCAGGTCGTCGAGTCCTGCCCGCCACTGAACACCATTACGGCTTTTTTACTCATCGCTGTGCTTCCTGGATGCGTGGAATGGGGGATAGTTTAGAGGCCATGCCATAAAAAACCCCGCGCTTCTTGCGAAGGCGGGGCCTTTTACTGCTCGGACCACTCAGTGGGCGTAGGTCAGCAAAAGCTCTTTCGGTACTTGGAAATCCAGGGACATCATCACGCTCAGCGCGGTGATGGTGAAGATCGAGAACACGAACAGCTTGCGCGCCCAGACGGTGTCGTCCACCGCCTTGTAGCCGGTCCACGCCATGTACAACCAGTACATGCCCATGGCGGCGGCGACGGCGAGGTAGCTCATGCCGGCGTAGCCGCTGAAGGTCAACATCAAGGTCGCCACAAGGAAGGCCAGGATGTAGAGCAAGATGTGTTTCTTGGCCACCTGGATGCCACGTTTTACCGGCAGAACCGGGATCGACGCAGCCAGGTAGTCATTGAAGCGGAAAATCGCGATGGCGTAGGAATGCGGCATCTGCCACAGGCTGAACATCACCAGCAGCGTCAGCGCGGCCATGTCGAAGCTATTGGTCACAGCCACATAACCAATCACCGGCGGCATCGCCCCCGACAGACTGCCCACCAGCGTGCCGTGAACCGACTTGCGCTTGAGGTACAGGCTGTAGAGGCCGACGTAGATGACAAAACCGATCACGGCAAACAACGCCGCCAACGGGTTGGCCACCTTGTACAACAGGGCCACACCGGCAACACCCAGGACGGTCGCGTAGACCAGTGCCAGTTTCAGGGAGATAAGGCCCTGCACCAGCACACGGTTCTTGGTGCGTTCCATCTTGATATCGATGTCACGGTCGATGCAGTTGTTGAAGACACAACCGGAAGCTACCACCAGGGATGTGCCGATCATTGCAGCCAGGAAGATGGCCAGATCGACATGTCCCTTGGAGGCCAGGAAGAAACCGCCCGCCACAGAAAGCACGTTACCGAAAATGATCCCCGGTTTGGTGATTTGGATAAAGTGCTTAAGCGACATCGGGTCTTACCTCACTTCGCCATCATGTAGGTGTGGATGCTGAACATGATCCACAGCGACAGACCAACCAGCAGAACGATCACCAGGCCGGCGAACACGAACGCAATCACGTTCTCGCGCTGGGCCTCGGAGCGGTCCAGGTGCAGGAAGTACACCAGGTGAACCAGTACCTGAATCACTGCGAACGCCAGGACGATCATCAAGGTGATCGACTTCGGCAGGGTCGGGTACATCACCAGGCCGAACGGGATCAGGGTCAGGATGACCGACAGGATGAAGCCGATAGCGTAAGACTTGACGCTGCCGTGGCTTGCATCGTGGCTGTCATGGGAGTGTGCATTAGCCATTACAGAGTCCCCATCAGGTAGACAACGGTGAATACGCAGATCCAGACCACGTCCAGGAAGTGCCAGAACAGGCTCAGGCAGCTCAGGCGGGTCTTGTTGGTGTTGGTCAGGCCGTGCTTATTGACCTGATACATCATCACCGCCATCCACAGCAGACCGGCCGAGACGTGCAGACCGTGGGTGCCGACCAGCGTGAAGAACGCCGACAGGAAACCGGAACGGTGCGGGCCGTAGCCTTCGGAGATCAGCAGGTGGAACTCGTTGATCTCCATGCCGATAAAGCCCAGGCCGAACAGGAAGGTCAGCGCCAACCAGCTCAGCACGCCTTTCTTGTTGCCCTTGTAGAAGGCCAACATGGCGAAGCCGTAGGTGATCGAACTGAACAACAGCAAGGCGGTTTCGCCGAGCACGTAAGGCAGTTCGAAGATGTCGTGGCCCGACGGGCCACCCGCTACGTTGTTTACCAGTACCGCGTACACCGCGAAGATCGACGCAAACAAGATGCAGTCGGTCATCAGGTAGAGCCAGAAACCGAAGACGGTCATTGGCCCCGAGTCGTGGTGATGGTCATCGTGCCCATGGTCATCGACATGGGCGTGTCCAGCATTGGTCACTAAGTTCGACATGGTTTAAGCCTGTTCCAACGAGGTTTCTACACGGTTGGCCGGGATTTTCTTCTCGGCGACCAGGCGAGCGTGCTGCTCGGCTTCGATGCGTTCGATCGTTTCGACCGGCACCATGTAGCCTTGATCATCACGTGCGGCGTGGACGATGAAGTAACCGATGGTACCCACCAGGCTCACGATCGCCAGCCACCAGATGTGCCAGATCATCGCGAAACCGAACACGGTCAACAGCGCACCCATCACCACGCCAGTGGCGGTGTTGCTTGGCATGTGGATCGGTTCGTAGTGTTTAGGCTTCTGGTACGCAGTACCGTCTTCCTTGGCTTCGGTGAACGCATCGATCGTGTTCGCAGTCGGGATCACGGCGAAGTTGTAGAACGGTGGTGGCGACGAGGTCGACCATTCCAGGGTGTGGCCGTTCCATGGGTCGCCGGATTCGCACATGTTCTGCTTGCGATCACGCACGCTGACATACAGCTGGATCAGCTGGCAGGCGATACCCACCGCAATCATCACCGCACCGAACATGGCGACGTACAGGTACGGCACCCACTCAGGGTTGGTGGTGGCGTTCAGACGACGGGTCATGCCCATGAAGCCCAGTGCATAAAGCGGCATGAACGCGACGAAGAAGCCCGAGATCCAGAACCAGAACGCAGCCTTGCCCCAACCTTCGTGCAGCTTGAAGCCGAACGCTTTCGGGAAGTAGAAGCTGAAACCGGCGATGTAACCGAATACCGCACCGCCGATGATCACGTTGTGGAAGTGCGCGATCACGAACAGGCTGTTGTGCAGCA
The DNA here is from genome assembly GCF_019641515.1 of Pseudomonas sp. S5F11. Lineage (NCBI taxonomy): Bacteria > Pseudomonadati > Pseudomonadota > Gammaproteobacteria > Pseudomonadales > Pseudomonadaceae > Pseudomonas > Pseudomonas sp. S5F11. Next base: position 4,714,230 of record NZ_JAIFJZ010000001.1, on the reverse strand, counting down.
CGAAGTCAGCACCCGGGATGGCCAGCAGTACGCCGGTCATGCCGCCGATGGCGAAGGTCACCATAAAGCCCAGGGTCCACAGCACCTGGCTGGTGATGCGCAGACGGCCGTGGTAGATGGTGAACAGCCAGTTGAATAGCTTCACCCCCGTCGGGATGGAAATCAGCATGGTTGCCAAGCCGAAGAAGGCGTTGACGCTGGCCCCCGAACCCATGGTGAAGAAGTGGTGCAGCCACACCATGAAGCCCAGTACGGAAATTGCGCCCGATGCGTAAACCATCGAGTGGTGACCGAACAGGCGCTTGCCGGTAAAGGTCGAGATCACTTCGGAGAAGATACCGAACGCTGGCAGGATCAGGATGTACACCTCAGGGTGACCCCATGCCCAGAACAGGTTCACGTACATCATTGGATTGCCACCAAGTTCGTTGGTGAAAATGTGGAAATCCAGGTAACGGTCAAGCGACAGCAGCGCCATGGTTGCGGCCAGGATCGGGAACGAAGCCACGATCAGGACGTTTGCCCAGGTGCAGGTCCAGGTGAAGATCGGCATGTCCATCAGTTTCATGCCAGGAGCGCGCATTTTCAGGACGGTGGCCAGGAAGTTGACCCCCGTCAGCGTCGTCCCTAGCCCTGATAGCTGTAGCGCCCAGATGTAGTAGTCCACACCCACACCAGGGCTGTACTGAATGCCCGACAGCGGCGGATACGCAACCCAACCGGTCTTGGCGAATTCGCCGACGCCCAGGGATACGTTGATCAGCACCACGCCGGAAACCAGCAGCCAGAAGCTCAGGGAGTTCAGGAACGGATAGGCCACGTCACGCGCGCCGATCTGCAGCGGCACTGCCAGGTTCATCAGGCCGGTGAAGAATGGCATCGCCATGAAGATGATCATGATCACACCGTGAGCGGTGAAGATCTGGTCATAGTGTTCAGGTGGCAGGTAGCCAGGCGAACCCTCGGTGGCCATGGCCAACTGGGTACGCATCATGATGGCGTCGGCAAAACCGCGCAGCAGCATGACCATGGCGACGATGATGTACATCACGCCGATTTTCTTGTGGTCGACTGAAGTCAGCCACTCGGTCCACAGGTAGGTCCACTTCTTGAAGTAAGTGATACCCGCGAACAGTGCCAGACCACCCAGCGCGATCATGGCGATGGTCACCATCACGATCGGCTCGTGGAACGGGACCGCATCCCAACTTAATTTACCAAACATCGTTTACTCCTCTGCCCCAGCAGTTGAATGCGCGCCCGTCTCAGAACCTTCAACCGCGGCCACTTCTTTCTTCTCGTGCTTGACCGGCTTGCCTGGCTTCATACCTTCGTACTTGTCGACGATTTTCTGAAACAGGTTCGGCTCGTACGAGGAGTACAGCGCGACAGGGTTGTTCTGGCTTGGTTTGGCCAGGGCGTCGTATTCAGCTTGATCAAGCTGTTTAGGTGCGGCCTTGACTTCGGCTACCCAGGCGTTGAAGTCTTCCTGGCTCGTCGAGATCGCTTTGAATTTCATGCCGGTGAAGCCAGCGCCGCTGTAGTTGGCGGAGATGCCTTCCATTTCAGCTTTCTGGTTGGCGATCAGGTGCAGCTTGGTCTGCATGCCTGCCATCGCGTAGATCTGGCCGCCCAGGGCTGGGATGAAGAACGAGTTCATCACGGCGTCGGAGGTGATCTTGAAGTTCAGCGGAGTGTGCTCCGGGAAGCGGATCTGGTTAACCGTGGCAATACCTAGGTCCGGGTAGATGAACAGCCACTTCCAGTCCAGCGCGACCACTTCGATATTGATCGGCTTGGCGTCCGATTCCAGCGGACGGTACGGGTCCAGCGCGTGGGTGGACTTGTAGGTCACATAACCCAGGGCAATGATGATGAGGATCGGAACCAGCCACACCGCGATTTCGATCTTGGTGGAGTGCGACCACTTCGGCGCGTAGGTGGCGCTGGTGTTCGACGCGCGGTATTTCCAGGCGAAGGCGAAGGTCATGATGATCACAGGGACCACGACCAGCAGCATCAGCAGGGTGGCGGTGATGATCAGGTTTCGTTCATCCAGACCGACCTGTCCTTTTGGGTCGAGCAAGGTCCACTTGCAGCCTCCCAGCATTAACATCATGCCAAGCAGCGGCAAAAAGCCTAGTAATCGGGGGTACCTGTTTTTACTCATCTCACGACCTCTAAAGCAGCTTGCGCAATGCAGTTGGGTTTTGATCGCCAACACTTCACCCTGCCAAGGGTTGGCATTTCTCTTCGATTGAATAAGAGCCTGCTCGCACGCCATGAATGGACGATTTACGAGCCTGCGGTGAGTTCTTATTCGATTTCGTGGTTAAAGGCCTTGTTACAGACCAATTCCATTTGGTGCGGATAGTTGAAAGGCTGCCGGAACCTGGGGTCGCACAGAGCCATCCATCTGCCCCTCGACCGCTCCAATGCTCAAATATTGAACAGCACCGGACATTCAGTGCGGGCGATTGTAGTTAGCTAGCGATGTATAAACCATGTCTTATAAAGAAATAATTTTTATCGAAAGCAGCAATAATCCTTCACCAAAATTGCAAAGGTCGGGGATCTTATCGTGTTCGATTCTCAACAAAAACCACAAAAATTGCCGTGTTATAGGGCAATCCGCCACATCCCTTACCCTCTGTAAGGGCTTGCCAAAGCCATCCAAGTCCCCATAAAACAAGGCATTCGGACATCATCGAATGGCGCGGACGGCGCGTAGTTCCTGACATAGGCCAGACGATGAAGTGACAGCACAATTTGACCGTTCGGTGCAAATTTAAGCGGGGTTGCGGGGGATCAGAAATGTCCTGCGACAGCTTCCGTGTGACAACATGTCGCACACTGCGCGCAGCGGAAATTGTCCGACGTCATGCTCTGTTCATAAAAGCCTACCTGCGAAAACGCCCCGGCCCTCCAGCGGAGGAACCGGGGCGTTTTCGTGTAGGGGCTCAGGCCGTGTGACGGCGATTGCGGTAAATGCCCAGCGGCACCAGGATCACGGTCAGCACAAAAGCCACCAGCGCCCATTGCGCCAGGGACAGCCCAAGGATCGGTGGGTAAGGCGTGCTGCAGAAACCATCGACCTGAAAGCCCAGCGGGAAGACCTTGGCCAGCGGCAGGTCATCGACGATGGGCTGCAGCACATCGACGCCACAACTGACCTGGGGAAAGAACTGGGTATACACATGATGGCCCGCCGCTGCGACCCCGCCGAGGGCGCTGAGGATCACCAAGCCTTCGAAAAACGTGAGGGCGCCTTTGCGGGGCATGGCGGCGCCGATAAAGGCGAAGATGGCAATCAACAACAAGGCATAACGCTGCAAGATGCACAGTGGGCAAGGCGCTTCGCCCAACACCACCTGCATGTACAAGGCCCCGCCGATCAACGCCAGGCAGATGATGCCCAGCAACACCAGAAAGCGCCGCTCCCTGCCTAAACGCAATTCGTCACTCATCTCCGTTTCCCTTTGTTTGGTTGTGCCTGTAGGCGCGAGTTTACACACAGGCAGTGGTTTAAACAGAGACGGGTTAACGGCGGATTAATCGCGAGAAATGGAAAACCAAATGTGGGAGGGGGACTGGCTGATGCACCCCTATCGGACGCAGAGGTATTGGGCAGAGACATCTACACATCTTCGCTGTAAACAGAAAGTGACGTTCTTGTAGTGAGCGGGCTTGCCCCGCGCTGGGGCGCGAAGCGGCCCCACTCCAGGCGATGTAAATTTCACCTGACACATCGAGGTCCCTGGGTTTGGGGCCGCTTCGCAGCCCAGCGCGGGGCAAGCCCGCTCACCACAGCAGGCCCCCTCCCACATTGTTGACCTATAGGTCCTATTCCAAGGCCGCCGCCGGGCCGAAGAATTCGTAGCGGCTTTGTTTCTCGGGTACGCCCAAGGCCTTGAGGTGGCGTTTGATCGCGGCCATGAAGCCTTTAGGTCCCAGGAAGTAAGCATCCAGGTCGCGCTGTTCAGGCAACCATGCGGCCAGTTGTTCCTGGCTGAGCAGGCCGACCTTGTCCGCCGCCGGGCTCACGCCGTCGTCTTCGGCATAGCAATAGAAACGCTTGAGCTGCGGGTGCTTGACCGCCAGGGCGTCGACCCAGTCGCGAAACGCATGCACGCCGCCGTTACGCGCGCAGTGGATAAAATGCACCGGGCGCTCGGTGGCCAGCGCCGCTTCGAGCATCGGCAGGGTCGGGGTGATGCCTACGCCGCCGCTGATCAGCACCAACGGCTTATCGCTGGCGGCCAGGGTGAACTCTCCCGCCGGCGGGAACAGGTCGAGGGTCGCGCCCACCTGCAACTCATCATGCAGGTAATTGGACACTCGCCCGCCGGCTTCACGCTTGACGCTGATACGGTACTGCCCAGCATCGCTCAACGCCGAGAGGGAATAGTTGCGACGCACCTCTTCGCCGTCCAACACCAGCGTCATACCGATGTACTGGCCTGGCGCAGCCGCCAGGATCGGGCCGTTATCCACCGGGGTGAAATAGAAGGAGGTGATCTCGGCGCTCTCCTCTACCCGCTTGACCAGCGTGAACGACCGCGCACCGCGCCAGCCGCCAGGGGCTTGGGCTTTCTCGTCGTAAATGGCCGCTTCGGCGCCGATCAGGATATCCGCCAATTGCCCGTAGGCCGCGCCCCAGGCATTCATCACCTCCGGCGTGGCGATCTCGCTGCCCAGCACTTCAGAAATCGCCCGCAGCAGGCAGGCGCCCACAATCGGGTAATGCTCCGGCAGGATCTGCAAGGCCACATGTTTATTGATGATCTTGGCCACCAGATCGCCCAGTTGATCCAACTGGTCAATATGTCGCGCGTACATCAGCACCCCATTGGCCAGGGCGCGGGGCTGATCGCCGCTGGCCTGGTGGGCCTGGTTGAACAGCGGGCGAACTTCGGGGTACTCGGACAGCATCATGCGGTAGAAATGGGTGATCAGCGCTTCGCCGCCACTTTCCAACAGAGGCACGGTGGATTTGACGATGGCACGGTCTTGGGCACTAAGCATGAGAGCCTCCAGGGCTTCTTTAAGGATTACCCTTGAGTACTCAGCATTCGTGCCAACTAAAAATTCGTTATTTATCAGCTATTTGAAATAGATGTAGTCAGTATGACTTCCTACACGCTAGAGTCATAAGGACTACAAGGAGTCATTATGACTGCGCACTCACTGCTCACCACCCTCCTGCCTTTAGTGGCCGACCTGTCCCGCGATCTGCCGGAGGGCGAGCGTTACCGCCGCTTGCTGCAAGCCATGCGCACTCTGCTGCCCTGCGACGCCGCCGCGCTGTTGCGCCTGGACGGTGAAGCGCTGGTGCCGCTGGCGGTGGACGGCCTGAGCGCCGATACCCTGGGCCGACGCTTCAAGGTCAGCGAACACCCACGGTTTGCGGTGTTGCTCGCCAGCCCCGGCCCCACGCGCTTCGACAGCGACAGCGAGTTGCCCGACCCGTATGACGGCCTGGTGGACGGCCTGCACGGGCACCTGCCAGTGCATGACTGCATGGGCTGCCCGTTGTTTGTCGACGACCGGCCCTGGGGCCTGCTGACCCTCGATGCGCTCGACACCGAGCGCTTCGAACGGGTCGAGCTGGACGCCCTGCAAGCCTTCGCCAGCCTGGCCGCCGCCACCGTCAATGTGGCCGAACGCATCGAACGCCTGGCCCTGCGCGCCGAAGACGAACACCAACGCGCCGAAATCTACCGTCAGGCCAGCGGCCAACAACACAAGGAAATGATCGGCCAGAGCAAAAGCCACAAGCGCCTGGTGGAAGAAATCAAACTGGTGGGCGGCAGCGACCTCACCGTGCTGATCACCGGTGAAACCGGGGTGGGCAAGGAGTTGGTGGCCCAGGCGATTCACGCCGCTTCGGCGCGTGCCGACAAACCGCTGATCAGCCTCAACTGCGCGGCCCTGCCGGAAACCCTGGTGGAGAGCGAGCTGTTCGGTCATGTGCGTGGCGCCTTCACCGGCGCGCTGAACGAGCGTCGGGGCAAGTTCGAGCTGGCCAACGGCGGCACCTTGTTTCTCGACGAAGTGGGCGAGCTGTCCCTGACGGTGCAGGCCAAACTGCTGCGGGTGCTGCAAAGCGGTCAGCTGCAGCGCCTGGGCTCGGACAAGGAACACCACGTGGATGTGCGCCTGATCGCCGCCACCAACCGCGACCTGGCCGATGAGGTGCGCAATGGCCGCTATCGCGCCGACTTCTACCACCGCCTGAGTGTTTACCCGCTGCAAGTACCGGCCCTGCGCGAACGCGGTCGCGACGTGCTGCTGCTGGCGGGTTTCTTCCTCGAACAGAACCGTTCACGCATGGGCCTGGGCAGTCTGCGCCTGACCGGCGATGCCCAGGCAGCCTTGCTGGCCTACAACTGGCCAGGCAACGTGCGGGAGCTGGAACATTTGATCGGGCGCAGCGCGCTCAAGGCCCTGGGAAACTGTCGCGAACGTCCGAGGATTCTCAGCCTGAGCGCCGCCGACCTCGACCTGCCCGACGTCAGCGCGCCGCTAATCGAAGCCCAGCTACCATCGACGCCCATCACCGGCGATTTGCGCCAGGCCACCGAAGATTACCAACGGCAAATCATCAACACCTGCCTGGAACGCCACCAGCACAACTGGGCCAGCACCGCCCGCGAACTCGGCCTCAACCGCGCCAACCTCGCCCGCCTGGCCAAGCGCCTGGGGATAAAATAGCTCGCTGAACTCGGTGAAACGAGGGGGTAAGTCCTGAGGCCAGTCAGACCCACCCCAGGCAATGACTATCAAAAGTGGGAGGGGGCTTGCCCCCGATAAGGGTGCGTCAGTGATAGCTGGGCTGACTGTCACACTGTAATCGGGGGCAAGCCCCCTCCCACATTTGGTCCCGTCCAGGACAGAAATTCATTCACTGAGTCCTTTACTGATGGGCATCAGTGACTTGCCCCCTGTTCAGACTGTTCTCGTGTTCAAGACCGGACTCACAATCTTGGGCTTGCGAAATACCAACACATTCCCCGCCATCACCAACCCCAGCCCCACCAGCGCCGGGGCGGTCCACTGATAGCCCTCGGCGAACGCCGACACATTCAACGCCACCACCGGAAACAACACCGTGCAATACGCCGCACGCTCCGGCCCCATACGCCCGACCAGCGTCAAATACGCGGTAAACCCAATCACCGACCCCGGAATCACCAGGTACCACAACGCGCCGATATACCGCGCGCTCCAGTCCATCTCGAACGGAATGCCACGCAGCACACACCAGGTCGCCAGCATGGCCGCGCCATACGCCATGCCCCAGGCATTGGTGGTCAGTGGCCTGAGCCCGGCCTTCTGCTGCAAGCTCGACAACATATTGCCGGCTGAGAAACACATCGTCCCCAACAGCGCCAACCCCAGGCCCAGCAAGGTCTGCGGGCTGGCGGTGTGCCCCACCAGCTCTGGCCAGAACAACAACCCCAACCCTGCCAACCCAAGGCCACCGCCCATCAACACGTTGCGGGCCACGCGCTGGCCGAAAAAGACCCGCGCGTTCAACGCGTTCCACAGCGTCGCGGTGGAAAACACCACCGCCACCAACCCGCTGGGGATCCATTGGCTGGCCGTGAGAAAGCACATGAAGTTGACGCAAAACAGGCACAACCCCTGGGCCAGGCAGATCAGGTGCCCGCGCCGGTTCATCACCTGCAACTTGCGGCTGAGCAATAGCAACGCAAACAACACCAACGCCGCCAGGGCGAAGCGATAGACGATGGACACGGGAATCGCTACCACGCCCAGTTGCCACTTGAGGGCGATCCAGGTGGTGCCCCAGATCAGCACGGTGAGTAAGTACAGGAAAAGGTTCATGACAGGCTCCATCGATTGAGCCTCAGTGTCGCCCCCAAGGCGCGCCCGGCTCTTGCACATTCTTGCGCTTTTGTCGGGTGCGCAGCGCACAGCGCCGGCAGTGCGGAGTAGGATGCAAGGCGTCGGAGAGTACACGCCATGTCAGATCTGGAATCCCTGCAAGTCTTCCAAGCCCTCAACCGCTCGCCCCACGCCCGCCTGGAAGCCTGCGCCGAGCTGGGTGACGGCCTCGCCGCGGCGCTGTGGAGCAATCATCATGACTCCCAGGACTACCAAGCGCCGGGGCATCACACCCTGTCGTGCTATGTGGGCGGCGGCACCGGTACGTTTCGGCGCGACCGGCCCGACACCAAGGGCGGCCCCGACAAGCTGTGCATCCTGCCCGCCGAGCATCAGTCCGGGTGGGTGATCAACGGCGAAATCCGCCTGGCCCATGTGTACTTCAGCCAGGAACAATTTGCCCTCGGTTGCGTGACCCTGCTCGACCGCGAACCACGCACTGTGCAGTTGCACGAGAGCACGTTTGTGGAAGACCCCAGGCAAGCCCAACGCTTTCACCAGTTGATCGCCCTGAACTGGCAGGAACCCGCCGAGCGTTTGCTGACCAGCAGCCTGGCCCACGAACTGCTCAACCACACTTTGCTCAGCCAGGTCGGCCTGCGCGACGGGTTGCGTTTGAAGGGCGGACTGGCGCCGCACCAACGCCGGTTGTTGGTGGACTACATCGATTACCACTTGGAGGCTCCGCTCAGCCTCGGCCAATTGGCCGGGTTGTGCGCGTTGTCGGAATACCACTTTGCGCGGATGTTCCGTCAAAGCTTCGGCCTGCCGCCCCATCAATACCTGCTGGCGCGCCGCCTGGCTCGTGCGCAGAGTCTGTTGCGGGGCGGCACCCTGCCCCTTGGCGAGATTGCGCTGATATGCGGCTTCTCCAGCGCCAGCCATTTCACTCACCGCTTCCGCCAGGCCATGGGCGCCACGCCTGGGGAATATCGCCAGGCGTTCTGCGCCTAGGTCATCAAGCCCAACGTCTTGGCCTTGGCCACCGCCTGGGTACGCCGCTCCACGCCGAGCTTGCTGTGGATGCGCCGTGCATGGGTCTTGACGGTGTGCAGGGAGATAAACAATCGGTCGGCGATTTCCAGGTTGGAGTTGCCCAGGGCAATCAATTGCAGCACTTCCAACTCGCGCTGACTGAGTGGGTTTTCCACCGTGCCCGGGCTTGAGGCCTGGGGCTCCATCCCCAGTTCGCTCAACAGCCCCGGCGAGCGCAGACGCAATTCGCGAATCGCTTGCTGCACCTGGCAGCGCGCCGCCAATTCAAGCCCGGCGTGCAATGAACGACGCGCCAGGCCGGCATCGCCCAGTTGCCAAGCCACTTCGCCCAGCACCAGATGCAATTCGGTTTCCAGACAGAGCATGCCGCGCTGGTGGGTGGCGTCCAGCAGCGCTTGCAGGCGTGCCAGCGGCTGTTCGGCGCAACCCAGTTTTACCTCGGCCAGCACCAATAAGTATTCGAGGCGCGGGATCAACTCCAGGGTGGCCGGCGGCGCTTGTTTGGCCAGCGGCCCACGGAAGTGGCGCAGCACGCGGCGCAGCGCTTCCACGGTCAACTCGGCGCGGCCCTGCTGCAACCAGAAATGCCCGCTGACCAGCAGCAACACTGCGCGGTACACGGTGTCCGGCACCTGGCGTTGCTGCATCAGCCGTTCGGCCTCGCGCAGTTGAATGAATGCCTGGGCGTAATCGCCTCGGTTGGCCGCCAGCAGCGCCAGGCCAAGAAACCCGTAGAGCACGCGTTTGTCCTGGCTGTGCAGGCACAGGGGCAAGCCACTCTCAAAACACTCCTCGGCCAAGGCATCCTGCCCCTGGCGCAACGCCAGGTGCCCGCGGCGCAAGGCGATACGCCCGAGCAACGGTCCGGCCTTGAGCCGCTGCTTGAGCAACATCGTCTGCATATGCTCCAGCAGGCTCTGTGCCCGATGCGGCGCGCCGCGCTGTTCCAGTAACTGCGCGTGATCCAGCTCCAACAACGCTTCCAACAGCAATGAGCCATGGGCGCGCGCCAGGCACAGGGCTTCGCGGTTGAGGGTTTGTGCCACGTCCAATTCACCGCGCAGCAAGGCTTGCTGAGTGAGTCCCGACAGGCACATCAACCGCGAGGTCCAGGCGCTGTCGGGCAAGGCTTGCAAGGCCTCGATAAAGTGCGCGCGCGAACCCTCGGCGTCGCCGTCCAAATGCAGCAACCACCCCCACTGTGCCTGCCAGCGCGCCAGCAAGTGGCGCTGTTGCGCCGCCGTCGGTTGCGGGGCGAAACGCGCAAGTTGGTCGATGCACACCGCCGCCTGCTCGAAGCGCCCGGCAAACAGCAGCGCCGCCGTGACCAGCCCCACCAACTGCGCTGAACCGAGCATCAGTTCGTCGCCATGCTCCTCGTGCAGGCGCAACAGCAACACCGCGTTCTGCTGACGGAACAGGTCTTCGAAACTGAAATGCTGCAACAGGCTTACCGCCACTTCGTATTCTTCGGCCAGCAGCGCCTGTTCGAAGGCGGCCTGCCAGTCCTGCTCGGCGGTGAACCATTGGCAGGCGCGACGGTGCCAGGAGCGCTTGGTCGGCCAGGGCTCGTCGCGTATCAAGCGTGCCAGGGGTGGGAACACCTGCAACCAATCGCTGCTTTCCCACGCTTGGATAAACGCGCCGAGGGCCTGTAGGTCACGCAGGTACTGATCACCGTCGCCCGCGCCGAACAGGTGCTCGCACAGTCCGGTGTTGAAACGCGGCAGGTGGGCCAGCACGCGCCACGCGTCGGCCAGTTCGGGGGGCAACGTGCTGAACAGTTCGTGTTGCAGGTAATCGAGTAGGGTCTTGTCGGGATGCCCGTCGCCCAGCAACGCGATGCGCACACCGGCGCACCAGCCGGCGCTGAATTGCAGTACGCCCTCGACGGACTGCCCCGGCGCATGGCTGAGCAGCGCCTGGATCTCTGCGGCGCTGAAGGCCAGCTCCGCGCCGCATTCCAGCAGTTCGTCGTCCAGCAGCAGCCGCGGCCAATTGCACGCCGGCCGCCGCCGCGCGCCTAGCCACCAGGTCAGCGCCGGGCTGCTGGCGGTGAACAGGCGGTCGAGCAAGGCATCGGTTGCGGGGGCGGGCAAGCGGCAAAAGTCATCGAGGAACAACCACGCCGGCGCCTGCCAGCGACCCAGGTCCTGTAGCAACGTGGCTTCATCGGTAAAGGGCAACCCCAGGTTATGCGCCAAGCGCTGGCAGAGATCGAGGGGGTCGAGCGCCACGCCATTGAGCGGCAACCAGTACACCTGACAGCCTTCGGGCGCCTGCAATGCGCACTCGGCAAGCAACGCGCTCTTGCCACTGCCGCCGGGGGCGCACACCAACTTTACCCGCGCGGCAGACGCCAGCAACGGCTCAGCCAGTCGCGGGCGCAGCAGATGATGGGCGGACAGCCGAGGCATGAATCCAGGACGGTCCAGGCAGCGAGTCATGGCGGTCATTGCTGCATCCTGCGTTTTTATTGTTATGCAACCTGACGCGTACCCTAGACCCGTGGCGGGCGATTGTTGAAGAAGTATTCAGCGGGGTGATTGAAGGCCATGCATAAAACCCAAGGTGGGAGGGGACTAGCCTCCTCCCACCTTTGCTCCGGGATCAGCGCACGCCTTCGGCTCGCAACGCCGCCGGGGTGTAGTCCGCCGCCTTGGCCGCGAACCCGAACACGAAGCTGCTCTTCTCCTCGTTCTTCATCCCCAGCGCGATATAACGCCCGGCGATCAAGTCATACAGGGTCTCGACGGTATACGCCGGCACCTGATGGTCGTAGTAGAACTGCGAATGACCTTCGGCAACCCGCCACAGTTGGCCACGGCCGTCATAGTGATCCACCAGCGCGACTTGCCAGCTGTCTTCATCGATGTACATGTGACGCTTGGCATAGATGTGGCGCTCGCTCGGCTTGACCGTGCCGACCACTTCCCATACGCGGTGCAGCTCGTAGCGGGTCAGGTCCTGGTTGATGTGGCCGGCCTTGATGATGTCGTCGTACTTGAGCGACGGCGAGTCGAGCTTGTAGCTGTTGTAGGGGATGTACATCTCTTTTTTGCCCACCAGCTTCCAGTCATAGCGGTCGGGCGCGCCGGAGAACATGTCGAAGTTGTCGGTGGTGCGCAGGCCGTCGGACGCGGTGCCCGGCCCGTCATAGGACACTTGCGGCGCCCGCCGCACGCGGCGTTGACCGGCGTTGTAGATCCACGCCAGGCGCGGCTCTTTCACCTGGTCGAGGGTTTCGTGCACCAGCAGCACGTTACCCGCCAGGCGCGCCGGCGCGGTCACCGATTGCTTGAAGTAACTCAACACGTTGGCCGCCTTGGCCGGGTCGATATCCGGGATGGCCTGTGGCACCGCCACTTCTTCCTCGAAGCGGATCGGCGTGTAGCTGCCATTGGTCTGTGGGGTGGCCTGGGTGATGATGCGACGCAGGTTGCCGCCGTGATAACGGGTGATGTGGTTCCACAGCACTTCCACGCCATTCTTGGGAATCGGGAACGCGTAGTAACGATTGCCGGTGAAGTTCTCCAGGCCGTTACCGTCGTTGATCGCCTTTACGTTCAGCGCGCTGCGTTTGATTGATTCATAGATATCAGGCGGCAGGTTCACCGTGCGGTGGCTGGGGTAGACCGGAATCTTGTAGGTCTCGGGGTAGCGCTTGAACATCGCCACTTGGCCGTCGGACAGTTTGTCCTTGTACTTGTCCACCGTAGCGGCGGTGATCACAAACAGCGGTTTTTCATTGGCGAACGGGTCAGCCAGAAAGCCTTTGCTGTCCACCGCGCCGGCATTTTTGGGGATGCCACCGGTCCAGGCCGGGATCGAACCGTCGGCATTACCAGCCTTCTCCGCGCCCACCGGAGTGAGGGTGGTGCCAAGCTTGGCGGCTTCCTCCGGGGAAACCGCGGCCCATACGTTGGCGGCCAACAAGCTGAGGGCCAACACTGCAATTGTCTTACGCATACGTTCTTGTCCTTCTCTAAGCCAAATCAGAAGTTCACGCCGAAGCTGAGGGCGAGGAAGTCACGGTCGGTCAGGGTGTTGTAGTCGCCGCCGAAGAAGTCGGTGTAGCTGAGGCTGGCGGTGTAGGTGCTGCGGTAGTCGGCATCGACGCCCACGCTGATGGCCTTGGCGCCTTTGTTGAAGAGGCCGTTGGGGCCGTAGCCGGCAACGTCATGGGACCAGGACAGGTTGGGTTTGAGGTTCACCCCGGCAATCGCGTTGTTGTAGTCCAGGATCGCCCGCGCGCGGTAACCCCAGGACGTCGAGGTGACGAAACCGTCGGTGTCGCCCTGGAATCCGTAAGCGCCATACACCGAGTCGCGGCCGTAACGCAGTTTGGATTTGTCTTCCAGGCCCGCCACATGCACCACGGCCGCTTCGCCCACCACCGTCAGACGCTCAGCGCCCAACACCTGGTCGAAGAACTGGGTCATGGAGCTCTGGATTTGGGTGATTTCCTTGCGGCGGTAGCCGGTGTTGTCATCCCCGAAGTTGCTGCGAATCGGCGAGGCCGCCTGGCCGGCGACCGGGTTGATCAAGGCCAGGGTCAGGTCGGTGGTATTCAGTTGCACCGGCGCATTCGGCCGGTAGCTGATCTCCCCGGTCCAGGCCGTGCCGGTGGGCAACGTGGTGGAGAAACTGGCGCCGAACAGTCGGATATCTTCCGGGTAATCGAGGTAGTACTGGCCACGCCCGAGCATCAGGCTTTGCACCAGGCCCGCACCGGAGCCGGGTGCCAGGCCATTGGCCGCGCCGGCGATGGCGCCGAGGGTGGCCAGGCTGGTGTTGTTGGTGATGGTGCCCACGGTCGGGGTACGGCTGTGGTAGTTCATGAAGTACAGGCCGTACTCGGTGTCGTCGCCCAACCAGCGCAACGCGGCGCCGAACTGGCCGGAATCCCGCGCATCGCGGTCGCCGGCACGCCGTACGATCACCCCTTCATTGGCCACACTAAAACCCTGGCCGAACGCCGCCGCTACCGGTTGCAAAGGGCGGATGGCCGGGTTGCCGACGGTGTAGTTATTGGTGCAACCGTCCGCCGCCACATCGCCACCGAAGAACGTGCCGCAGTTGTCCAACACGGTCTGGTCCCATTCCAGCTGATAGAAACCTTCCACGGTCAGCTGGTTGGTCAGGCTCTGGGACGCAAACAGCATGTTCACCGGGATCAGGCCTTCCTTGATCTCGGCGCCCGGCCGACGAAACGCCGACACGTCGATCGGGTTGATGCTGTTGATGGAGTTACCGATGAAGGTGCTTTCGCCCCAACTGACCACCTGCTTACCGGCGCGCACGGTGCCCGGCAGGTCGCCCAGGGAATAGTTGTGGTAGACGAACGCATCGAGGATCTCTGCGCCGCTGGATTTGGCGCCTTCCTTGCGGTTGTGGTCGCTGATGGGCTTGAACTCGCGGTCTTCGTCCTTGAGTTCGAAGTCGTACCAGTATTTGCCGCGCACGAACACGCCGGTATCGCCGTACTTCAGCTCCAGATCGTGCAAGCCTTTAAAGATTTTGGAGAAGGTCTCGCCCTTCTTGAAGTTGAGGCGTCCGTCATCCCCCGTGGAAGCCTGGCCCGTGCCGCCGTTGACGGTGCCCACGAGCTTCTTGTCGGCATCGCGCATGCCCCAACTCGAACCGACCGACAGCGACGAATCGAATTGCCCTTCGATCTCGCCAATGTTGAACGAAACAGCCTGCGCCTGAGCACAGCAACCCAACGCAACCGCAGCAGCCAGCGCCTGTGGCGTGAAGATGGCGCGCATTGTTGTTTTTGTCATGCGTCTTCCCCGGTGAGTGACAGAAGGCCCCACCCTACTGCCGCGCATCAGGAGCGATAAGCGCACCAAGGAGGGATTCGTGTTGTCGTTCGAAAGGATTACAGGCCGCTCTGGCTGGGTGCGGGCGCGGGTATGCGCCGGGTGGATGGCGCACTATCAGGAGCATGGATGGCGAACTTAAGACTGTTGCCGGATACGTAACAGTCCTTGTCCTGAACCGCTATTACTCATCTTGTTACAAACCGCTATTCTGCCCGGGCTTTCAGGGCAAACCGCCCGCTTCCAGGTTTGGAAGACAAGCTCAAGTTCAATAGATTGATGCCTTCTTTCAATCTGTTACCGGTGTTCACTGACGTTGATTTGTTGCTCCTTGATCAAACGTCTTACTTCGGCCGCTGCCTGTGCAGCGGCCTTTTTTATGCGCGAAACAAACGGGGCGCCATCAGCGCCCCGTGGGATTCAAGCATGTTCAGGCAATGATCACAGGCTGTATTTCTGCAAGTTGGCCATCATCTCCTTCAACGCTTCGATATTGTCCTTGGGGTGCGCGGCGCCTTCGAAGTCGCAGATCTGCGCCCAATGGGCGGCCACGTCGTCCGGGGAGAACCCGGCTTCGGGGTCGAAGCCCACGCCCAGGCTGCGCTCCCAGCGGGTCTTGCCGATCCAGCCGCCGCCCACTTCGAACAGCCCCGAGGTTTCCTGGCAGGCCTCACTGCCCAAGTACACCACCAGCGGGCTGACCAGCTCCGGCTTGAGGCGTTCGAACACCTGCGGCGGAATCAGGCCTTCGGTCATGCGCGTGGCGCCGGTCGGGGCGATGGCGTTGACCAGGATGTTGTTCTTGCGGCCTTCCAGCGCCAGGGTGCGGGTCAGGCCGTACAGGCCGAGCTTGGCCATGCCGTAGTTGGACTGGCCGAAGTTGCCGTAGATGCCCGAGGTGGACGCGGTGAAGATCACCCGGCCATAACCTTGCTCGCGCAGATGGGGCCAGGCGGCGCGGGTGACTTTGTAGGCGCCTTCGACATGCACCCGGTAAACCAGGTCCCAGTCACTGTCGTTCATTTTATGAAAGGTTTTGTCCCGCAGAATGCCGGCGTTGTTGACCACCACGTCGATACGGCCAAACGCATCGAGAGCGTTCTGCACGATCTTGTCACCGTCGGTGACAGAGTCATGGTTGGCCTCGGCGATACCGCCCGCCGCACGAATCTCCGCCACCACACGGTCAGCCGCCGACGCACTGGCGCCCTCGCCCTGGGTCGAACCGCCGAGATCGTTGACCAGCACCTTGGCGCCATGCCGGGCGAACAACAGCGCATGGGCCCGGCCCAAGCCGCCGCCGGCACCGGTGACGATCACGACCTTATCCTGAAACTGCACTGACTCACTCATACCGAACTCCAATGGCGACAATGGGAATGGCTGGAGTGTCAGGCACAGGGCCTTTGGTCACAATAAATACGGTCGCGGCTGAATGGTGCGCGATAAGGCTGAGGGATATTGCGTGCCTCAGGAATAGGCCACCTGCGACGCGGGCCGCCCGACCCGATCACGAAATGCCAGGTAGTGCTTGAGCACCTGCACCGGCGCCTCGACCTGTGGGTAATGGCCGATATTGGCCAGCAGCACCGTGTCGGCATTCGGTATCAACTGCTGGTAACGCTCCACCATGTGGGCACCGGAAATCGGGTCGATCTCGCCGTCGATCACCCGCAACGGCACGCCTCCCCTTTGCATGGCTTGCACCCAACGATCGCGCAGGCGCCGACGTTGGGGGATGTAAGCGATCAATTTGTGCAAGATGCGCGGGCCATCGTTGCAACTGATCAGGCTCCAGTAATCATCCAGGGCACTTTCGCTGGGGCGGGTGGAGGGGCCGAAAATCTGGCTGAAGCTTTTCGACAGGGCATTGCGCCCGAAGGCCCGCCCGATCATCCAGCCCAATGGGCTGAGAAGGAGTTTCTGCACCAGCGCCGGGCGATGGGTTTCCGGAAACAGCCCACCGTTGAGAAACACCCCGCTGGCCATCCGGAAGCGGCCTTCATAGTGCCGCGCCAGCAGTTCCTGGGCGACGCTGTCGCCATAGTCGTGGGCCAACACATGCACCGGTTGACCCACACGCAGGTGGTCGAGCAGGGCCTGCTGCAAATCCGCCTGTTCCAGCAGGCAGTAGCCATGGTCCATGGGCTTGTCCGAATCGCCGAAACCGAGCATGTCGCAGGCGATCACCAGGTAGCGCTGGGCCAGGGCTTGCCACAGGTAATGCCAGTCCCAACTGGCCGTGGGAAAACCGTGGATCAGCAACAGCGGCTCGCCCTGCCCCGCTACCCAGTAGCGGATGGTACGGCCATGAAAGTCGAAATCCTGGCCACGCTTGCGCCAGGCTCGAAGCGGGATCTCGGCGATTGGCATCAGGTTTTATACCCAGGGTTTTGATGGTCCAGCTTACGCAACAACGCCGGCCAGGCCAGCGCGCCGCCCATGCCTTGAGCGCTCTTGGTGACGGCCGCGCTCATGGCCTTCGCTCCCGCGAGAATCTGCGGCTCGATGCCAATCAGCTCGGCGCCGCCGGTTTGCGCCAGTACTTGGATTTCGCAGGCGCGCTGGAAGATAAACATCATTAGGAACGTGTCGGCGATGCTGGCGCCACAGGTCAGCAGGCCATGGTTGTGCAACATCAGAAATTGACTGTCGCCCAGATCGGCTTGCAGGCGGGCCTTTTCCTCGTGGTTCAGCGCCACCCCTTCGTAAGCGTGATAGGCCAGGCTGGAGAGCACGAAGATCGATTGCTGACTGATGGGCAATACGCCCTGTTTCTGCGCAGCCACGGCGACACCGGCGGCGGTGTGGGTGTGCAGCACGCAGGTCACATCGTGGCGCACTTCATGGATGGCGCTGTGGATGGTGTAGCCGGCCGGGTTGATGTCATAGGGGCTGTCCATGCGCTTGTTGCCGGCCTGGTCGACCTTGACCAGGCTCGACGCGGTAATCTCGTGGAACATCAGGCCGTAGGGGTTGATCAGGAAATCGTCGGTGCCCGGCACTTTGGCCGAGATATGGGTGAAGATCAGATCGTCCCAACCATGCATCGCCACCAGGCGATAGCACGCGGCAAGGTCGACACGCGTTTGCCACTCGGCCGCGCTGACCTGGGCCTGGACATTGTGTGGCGATACAACCGGGGCTAGGCTCACGGTGATGACCTCCTTGGCGCACGTTCTTATTGTTTTTTTTGAGGGATGGGCCAGTCTAGTCAGGCGGCTTGGCTGGCGGAGTCGCCTTGGCAGCCAGCTTGATGACTGTGCGAGTCAGCTTTGAGAATAGTTGAAATTCGTACAGGCGCCGTCAGAGAAGCGCCGCCAATAAAGGCGCGGCAAACAGGTTGAGCAGGCCGGTCAGCACCATCACCAGGCCAGCCACCGAGCCTTCTTCGCCACCCACCTCATGGGCGCGGCTCACACCCGCACCATGGGCGCCTACCCCGAACAGCGCGCCACGCGCCAACGGCGTGCGCAAAGGCAGCCATTTGAGCAACACGCCGCCGAGCATGGCGCCGATCACCCCGGTGAACATCACGAATACAGCCGTGAGTTCCGGCACCCCGCCCAGGTCGGATGACACCGGCATCGCGAACGGCGTAGTGATCGAGCGCGGCACCAGCGACAACGCCACCGAGCTGTCTAACGCAAGCGCTTTGGCCAGGCCAAACGAGGTGGCGATGGAGGCTGCGCTGCCCGCCACCATCCCCAGCAACAACGCCGACCAGTGGCGCGCCAACAAACGGCGCTGCTGCCATATAGGCACCGCGAACGCCACGGTGACCGGGCCTAGCACCCCAATCAACCAGTGGGTGTCGGTGGCGTATTCGGCATAGGCGGTATGCATCGGCACCGCCACCGCCAGCAGCAACACCGGCACCAGGACCAACGGCGACAACAGATAACGCCCGGTGCGTCGATACAACCAACGGCTGAAGACATAGGCGCCGAGGGTCAGCGCAAGCCAGAACACCGGCATCAGTTCAAGCTTCATGGCGCAACCTCCAGCGGCACACCAGCTCCACGGTAAACGCCGTGACCAGCATCACCGCCAAGGTGCTGCAACCGATCACCAGCAGGATGCGCCAGCCTTCGTTGCGTACCAGGCCGCCGTAGTCCAACAGGCTCATCAATGCAGGAATAAAGAACAGCAGCATTTCCGCCATTAACACACCGGCGCCCAATTGCAGCGTGGCCGGTTGCACCAAGCCACTGGCGAAGGCCACCAGCAACAAGCCCAGGCCCACCACGCCGCCGGGAATCGGCCAGGCCAGCCAGGCGGCCAATTGGCATCCCAGCAGGTAGATAGCCAGCAGCACCACCAGTTCGGTCAACAGGCGGCCAAGGGGTTTAAAGGTAAGACGATTCATGGTTGGGGTCCTCGCAGGGCTTCTATTTTAAAGAGGCCATGCCTATCCCCGAAGCGAATTGTTAGACTGCCAGCCATTCCAGACTGGAATCGGACCCATGGAATTCAAACAGCTGCGCAGTTTTGTCGAAGTGGTTCATCGCGGTGGGTTTACCCAGGCCGGTAAAACCCTGCACATCAGCCAATCGGCGGTCAGTAAGCAGGTCGCACAATTGGAATACAGCCTCGGCACGCCGCTGCTGGAGCGCACCGGTTCGCACATTCGGTTGACCGCCGCCGGCCGCGTCGTGTTGCAACGCGCCGAAGCCATGCTGCGCTTGCAAAGCGAACTGCAGAGCGAACTGGACGACATGCAACAGCTCACCCGTGGCGAGTTACGCCTGGGCCTGCCGCAGCTAGGCGGCGATACCTTGTTCGCCGAGCTATTTGCCGAATACCGCCGACGCTACCCCAACGTGACCATCCAATTGCTGGAAGGCGGCACGCGCAGCATCGAACAGGCGATTCTCAACGGCGAATTGGAAGTGGGCGGCAGCCTGATGCCCAGCGATCCGGCGTTTGCCTGGCAGGCGTTCTGCGATGAACCGCTGGACGCGTTGCTGCCCGTGGATCACCCCTTGGCGCAACAACCACAGGTACGCCTGGAGGCGCTGGCCGACACACCGTTCCTGATGTATCAGCGCAGCTTCGTGTTGAATGATCGGCTGCTGCAAGCCTGCCAAAGCCTGGGCTTTACCCCCAAGGAAGCCGGGCGCAGCGGCCAGGCGGATTTCCTTGCGGCCCTGGTCGCGGCCGGCCAGGGCGTGGTGCTGCTGCCCAGCGTGGTCGCCCGTGGGCTGGTGCGTCCAGGGGTGGTGCGCGTGCCCCTGCAAGCGCCGGATTATCTGCGCTGGGACATTGCTTTTATCTGGCGCGACGGCGCTTATCTGTCGAAAGCCGCCCAAGCCTGGCTGGCGCTGTTGCGTGAGTACCCACTCAACCGCGCAGTGCCGTGATCAACTCGCCCAGCCACGGTTCGGCGTCGGTTTCCGGGGTCACGCTTTCGCTGGCATCCAGGCGCAGCATCGGCAGCACTTCGCGCACGCCCAGCTCGCCGAACAGCTCGCGCATCTGCTCGCCACCGGCACAGAAGGTATCGCCGTAGCTGGCGTCGCCCAAAGCGATTACCGCGCCAGGCAAACCGCGCAAGGCAGCGGGTAGTTGATCGCGAAGTGTCGAGTACAGAGGCTGGAGGTTGTCGGGCAATTCACCCATGCCGGTGGTGGACGTCACGGCCACGAGCGCCTGGGGGGCATACGCCTGCACGTCCGCCAGGGTGGCGCGAGGATCGTGCCAGGCCTCGAAGCCCGCGGCTTTGAGGATGCCGACAGCGTGGCGGGCCACTTCTTCTGCGGTGCCGTACACCGAGCCGGAAAGGATGGCGACTTTCATCAATCTGATCCTGTAGTTGAGCGAAAGCCTGGGATATTAACAGCTGGCGCAAAAATTTCGCGGTGCCCAGTGCAAGATTCAGCACTTGCCATAAACTGCACATTCCACCGACATGCCATGGACCGCTCAATGATTAATGCCAAGCTGATGCAACTGGTCATCAATGCGTCGAACGACGGTATCGTCGTCGCCGAACGCGAAGGCAAAGACAAACCGCTGATTTACGTCAACCCGGCATTCGAACGGCTGACCGGTTACACCTTGGATGAAATCCTCTATCAGGACTGCCGCTTCCTGCAATCGGGCGATCGCGACCAACCCGCGCTGATGGCCATTCGCGACATACTGGAAAGCGGCGGCGCCTGCCGAGAAATCCTGCGTAATTACCGCAAGGACGGCAGTCATTTCTGGAATGAGCTGTCGCTGTCGACGGTTTATAACGAGGCCGACAAGCAGACGTATTTTGTCGGTGTGCAAAAGGATGTTACCCAGCAGGTCAAGGCCCAACAGCGCGTGGCCCAGTTGGAAGCCGAACTGGCCCAGGTCAAGGCCGAGCTTGCTGCCCTTCGCGCGACCAGCGGAACAAACAAAATTTAGAAAACAGGGTCACTAAAGGGGATAATGGCGCTTTAGCACCTCCTACCGAGCAACGGCGATGCCACGCAACGCACTTCTGACCCAGGATGAACTGGACTTCATTCAGAACATGCAGCACAACCCGCAACTCAACCTGCGGGATTCTTCGTCGAGCCTGACCGTCAACGGCGGCGCGCAGATTCGCGATCTACTCACCCGCCTCGCGGCTCATGACCATGTGACCATCCAGGCGCAGTTCGACAACCAGCAACTGACCTTCCCTTTGCAGTTGGTAGAGGACGAGTTCAATGCGGTGCATCTGCGGCTAGGCGTGCCGAGTATTTTCGAAGACGGGCCCATGATTCGCCCGTGGCGGCTGGCACTGGAAACGCCGGTGGCATTGGAGAATATCCGGGGCATCCCTGGCGCCCTGTGGGTGCATGAGGTGTCATTCAAAGGCGTGCTGGTGGAAATCCGCGGGCGCTTCAAGCCGCCGAAAACCTTCGCGTTGTGGTTCAGCCCTTCCGGCTACGAGCGCATCGCCCTGCGCGGCACGCTGCAACGGGAAACCGCGCGGGGCCTGTTCGCCTATCGCATTAGCCAGAGCAACGTGGACGAAACCGAACGCCTGCGCCACTTCATCCTGCACCAGCACCGCTTGGCTCACCCGCACGTGCATGCCTGAAATCAGGTATCGAGGCTGCCGCTGAGAAACTGCTGCAAACGGCGCTGCATCACCGGCCCGTAACTGCCCAAGCAGCCGATGGAAGAACCCGCCAGGTCGTTTTCGGCCAGGTCTGAAGCATCCCCGGCGATAAATAGCGGGCAATCCAGGGTTTGCGCCAGGCGGTTCAACCGCGCAGCCAGGTCGTGGTTATGGGCATGATTGGAGAAGATCACCAGCGCCTGGGGCTGGATCTTCTGGCAGACCAGCGTCAACTCGTCGAAAGGCTGGCCCATCCCGAGCACCGTCACGGCTAGGCCGTCGCGCGCCATCAGCAAGCCCGCCACCAGCAATTCCAACTTACGGCATTCGCCCGGCAGAGCCGCCAGTAAAACTCGACGCGGTGCTGCGGCGCTTGCCAGTTGCAGACGCTGCGATACTTGCATGCGCAGGAAGGCGTCGAAGAACAACCATTCACTGGCCTGGCCGAAGCGTCCTTGATGGCGCAGCAGCTCATTCCACAACGGCATCAGGACGTCTTGGAATGCGACGCTGACGGGGTAGGTGGCAAGCACCTGGCCGTACAGGCTCTCCAGTTGGCGGTCATCGAAACCACTGATGGCCTGTCTCAGCCGTGCCTGTAACTGCAGCCATTCATTCTCCTGCGGCGCAACCCCTTCGGCGCGGACCGCTGCAGCCTGGCGAGCATCCCGGGCGAGAATCTTGCCCACTTTACTGACCGCCACGCCACGCTCGATCCAACTGAGGATGCGATTGACCGTCTCAATATCGTGCCGGGAGTACAACCGATGCCCGCTTTCAGTGCGCATCGGTTGGATCAGACCATAGCGTCGCTCCCATGCACGCAGGGTGACGGGGTTGATGCCTGTCATTCTGGACACTTCGCGGATCGGAAACAGCTCTTGAGAATCCGTCGAGTCTGAATGCGAAATACTATCAACGGGGGCAATGATCAAAGGCATTTAAGACCAAGAACCAACGGTAAACGGGGCCTCATTTAACGCCTTTAAAGCTGTCTATTTCAAGACCTGTGCTTTTCAGACCAATGTCGCTGGTGTATTGGCTGAATTCAGGAATAATCCTTGCCTGTTTTTTCCACGTCGCTGCATTACCCCGCAGCCTCGTCTGTGTGCCACCTACCCGGTCAAGCGCACCTGTCTATTTGGAGATACACAATGTCTACCTCTCCCGTCACCCTGATGGTCGCCCGCCGTGTGGCTAAGGGACGCTACGAAGAACTGATGGCCTGGCTGCGCGAAGGCGAGCAACTGGCCACTGACTTCCCCGGTTACCTGGGTTCGGGCGTACTCGCGCCACCGCCCAACGACGATGAGTTCCAGATCATTTTCCGGTTTGCCGATGAACAGACCCTGCACGCCTGGGAGTTTTCGGCGTCGCGCAGTGCCTGGCTGAGCCGTGGCAGCGACTTGTTTGCCGACCCGTCCGAGCACCGTGTGCGTGGCATCGACGGTTGGTTCGGCGCAGTGGGTGCGCGTCCACCGCGCTGGAAGCAGGCCGTGGCGATCTGGCTGGCCTTTTTCCCGGTGTCGCTGCTGTTCAACTTTGTGTTGGGGCCGCTGCTCAACGGGCTGGAGCTGGTGCCTCGGGTGCTGGTCAGTACCCTGGCGCTGACGCCACTGATGGTTTACCTGTTCATCCCGCTGTCGACCCACCTGCTGGCGAACTGGCTGCACCCCACCCCGCCACCGCGCAAGGCCACCGAAGCGGCGGCGTGAGTACAGAGGCGGCGTGTCGCTGGTATGATTCGAGCCTGCCAGCGACGCGAGCCTCCCATGACTGCAACGAACGCCCCGATCCTGATCACCGGCGCCGGCCAGCGTGTCGGCCTGCATTGCGCCCATCGCCTGCTGGACGAGGGTCAACCGGTTATTTTCAGTTACCGCAGCGAACGCCCCGGCGTGCAGGCCTTGCGCGAACGCGGCGCGATCGACATCTTCGCTGACTTCTCCAGCGAGGCCGGGGTGCTGGCGTTTATCGCGCAAGTGCACACCCGCACTCAAAGCCTGCGCGCGATCATTCATAACGCCTCGGCCTGGATCGCGGAAACCCGGGGCGACGAAAGCCGCGCGTTTATCGACATGTTCAATGTGCACATGCTTGCGCCGTACCTGATCAACCTGCATTGTTCACCTTTGCTGCAACGCTCTTCACCCGCCGATATCGTGCATATCAGCGATGACGTGGTGCGCAAGGGCAGCCGCCAGCACATCGCCTATTGCGCCACCAAGGCCGGGCTCGACAGCCTGACCCTGTCGTTCGCCGCGCAGTTCGCGCCGCGGATCAAGGTCAACGGCATTGCGCCGGCCATGGTGATGTTCAACGAGGGTGATGACGCGGCCTATCGCGCCAAAGTCCTGGCCAAATCGGCACTGGGCATCGAGCCCGGCCCCGACGTGATCTACCAGAGCGTGCGTTACCTGTTGGATAACCCTTATGTCACCGGTACCACCCTGACCGTCAATGGCGGGCGGCATATCAAGTAAGCCGTTTTGAGGATGTTGTATGACCTTTTCCCTGCCCCACCATTACCGCGAGATCCTCATGGGCCTGGGCGAAGACCCGGAACGCGAAGGCTTGCTCGATACCCCCAAGCGCGCCGCCAAAGCCATGCAATACCTGTGTCATGGCTACGAGCAGAACCTGGAAGAGATCGTCAATGGCGCGCTGTTCGCCTCCGACAATGACGAGATGGTGATCCTCAAGGACATCGAGCTGTATTCGCTGTGCGAGCACCACCTGCTGCCCTTTATCGGCAAAGCCCATGTGGCGTATATCCCGACCGGCCGCGTGCTGGGCCTGTCGAAGCTGGCGCGCATCGTCGACATGTTCGCCCGACGCCTGCAGATCCAGGAAAACCTCACGCGGCAAATCGCCGATGCGATCCAGGAGGTCACCCAGGCCGCTGGCGTGGCTGTGGTGATCGAGGCCCAGCACATGTGCATGATGATGCGCGGCGTGGAGAAACAGAATTCAACCATGAACACCTCGGTGATGCTCGGCGCGTTTCGCGAGTCGAACACCACGCGCATGGAGTTCCTGCAACTGATTGGACGGAGCAAGTAGCAATGCCACAACTTCAACCAGGCATGGCGCGCATCCGGGTCAAGGACCTGTGCCTGCGTACCTATATCGGCATCAATGAGGACGAAATCCTCAATAAGCAGGACGTGCTGATCAACCTGACCATCCTGTATGCCGCCCAGGAAGCCGTGCGCGACAACGACATCGACCACGCGCTGAACTACCGCACTATCACCAAGGCCATCATTGCCCATGTGGAGGGCAACCGCTTTGCCCTGCTGGAGCGCCTGACCCAGGAGCTGTTGGACCTGGTGATGAGCAACGCATCGGTGCTGTATGCCGAAGTCGAAGTGGACAAGCCCCACGCGCTGCGGTTTGCCGAGTCGGTGTCGATAACGTTAGCTGCAAGCCGCTAGCTACAAGCTGCAAGCTATTGGCCAACCCCATTCCAACTTGCAGCTTGAAGCTCATCCGCTTGAAGCTGCCTCGAAGAGCCCCACGATGAACGATCAACAACGCCTCGAACTCGAAGCCGCCGCCTTCCGCCGACTGGTAGCGCATCTGGACAGCCGCAAGGACGTGCAGAATATCGACCTGATGAACCTCGCCGGCTTTTGCCGTAATTGCCTGTCCAAGTGGTACAAGGCCGAGGCCGATGAGCGCCAGATCGAGCTGAGCCTCGATGACGCCCGTGAAGTGGTGTACGGCATGCCGTACGCCGAGTGGAAAGCCCAATACCAGAAAGAAGCCAGCGCCGAGCAACAGGCCGCGTTCGCCCAAGGAAAATCCCATGACTGATCTGAACAATCTGCGCGCCAGCCTTAACAGTGGCGAGCACGCTTTTGCCGATACCCTGGCGTTTGTCGCGGCCGGTTACGATTACCAGCCCCAAGCGTTCACCAATGGCAACGTGGAAAACGCCGCTTTGCAGAACGAAGGTTCGTGCAAGACCCTGGGATTGGCCCTGCTGGAAGGCTTGAGCGATCAGGAAGCGCTGCTGGCGTTTGGGGAGCACTACCGTGCGGTGGTGGCCACGCCGGAGGGCAGTGACCATGGCAATATTCGCGCGTTGATGGCCCATGGGTTGGCCGGGGTGAGATTTGCGGCACAGCCCCTGACGCGCAAGTCCTGAGTCAGATGCAGGTAATAGGCTTGCCCAGATAGTGTCGGGTCAGCCAACTATTCAACAGCGGGTACATC
The DNA here is from genome assembly GCF_019641515.1 of Pseudomonas sp. S5F11. Taxonomy (NCBI): domain Bacteria; kingdom Pseudomonadati; phylum Pseudomonadota; class Gammaproteobacteria; order Pseudomonadales; family Pseudomonadaceae; genus Pseudomonas; species Pseudomonas sp. S5F11. Next base: position 4,688,196 of record NZ_JAIFJZ010000001.1, on the reverse strand, counting down.
TGCATCGGGGGCAAGCCCCCTTCCACAATTTTGATCGGGTCCATGCCTCCACAATGCGACAAGTTGAAGGCAAGCGCAGATTCAGTGTGGGAGGGGGCTTGCCCCCGATAGCGGTGTCCAAAAAAAACCGGCCTCGCAGCCGGTTTTTTTATATGGGCACTTTAGAACGAAGCATCCTTCAAACCGTCGAGGTAACGCTCGGCATCCAGGGCAGCCATGCAACCGGCGCCGGCCGAGGTGATGGCCTGGCGGTATACGTGGTCAGCCACGTCACCGGCGGCGAAGATACCTTCGATGTTGGTGGCGGTGGCGTTGCCTTCACGGCCGCCCTGTACCACCAGGTAACCGTCTTTGGCTTCCAATACGCCTTCGAACAGCGAAGTGTTCGGGGTGTGGCCGATGGCGATGAACACACCGTCGACTTTCAGCTCGTCGAAGCTGCCGTCGTTGTTTTTCAGGCGAGCACCGGTCACGCCCATATTGTCGCCCAGGACTTCGTCCAGGGTGGCGTTGAGCTTGAGGATGATTTTGCCTTCGGCGACGCGGGCGTGCAGCTTGTCGATCAGGATCTTTTCGGCACGGAAGGTCTCACGGCGGTGGATCAGGGTCACGGTGCTGGCGATGTTGGCCAGGTACAGCGCCTCTTCCACGGCAGTGTTGCCGCCACCAACCACGGCGACCGGCTTGTTACGGTAGAAGAAACCGTCGCAGGTGGCGCAGGCGGACACGCCCTTGCCCATAAACGCTTCTTCCGACGGCAGGCCCAGGTAACGAGCGCTGGCACCGGTGGCGATGATCAGGGCATCACAGGTGTACACGCCGCTGTCGCCGGTCAGGCTGTAAGGCTTCTTCGAGAAATCGACCTGGTTGATGTGGTCGAAAACAATTTCGGTCTCAAAGCGCTCGGCGTGTTCTTTCATACGCTCCATCAACGCCGGGCCGGTCAGGCCGTGGACGTCGCCCGGCCAGTTGTCGACTTCGGTGGTGGTGGTCAGTTGACCGCCCGCCTGCATGCCGGTGATCAGCAGCGGCTTGAGGTTGGCGCGGGCCGCATAGACGGCAGCGCTGTAACCGGCAGGGCCGGAACCGAGAATAATCACTCGCGAATGACGGGTATCAGACATGACTCGCTCCTATCGACCGCCCGAACCACAAGACGGCTGGAATAAAAAAGGACCGCGAAGCACTTGGGGAAGGCTTGAACTCGCAGATCCTGAAAAATAATGGGTGCAGCGTATAGAGGGGGGCAAGATTAAGGAAATACGGATTAACAATCCAGCTCATAGGCGGTCTCTATGCAGTCGGCGCCCTTGATCGACGCGTTTGTTACCTTTGATGTCGTCGCGCTGACCACGCTTTCGCCCTGAAGACAAAGCCGGTAAGGTCGGCGCGTTCGTCATTCTGCTCGGAGTTCGTCATGCCCGCCCCTGTTCTTTCCGGCCCGCAATACCTGCGCGAGGGCCTCAAACTGGTGTTGAGCCCCGGCCTGCGTTTGTTTGTGCTGCTGCCGCTGGCGATCAACCTGATCTTGTTCGTCGGCCTGATCTATTTTGCCGGCCATCAGTTCAGCCTGTGGGTCGATCACTTGATGCCGACCCTGCCCAGTTGGCTGAGTTTTCTCAATTATCTGCTGTGGCCACTGTTTGTGGTGCTGGTGGTGCTGATGGTGTTTTTCACCTTCACTATGCTCGCCAACATCATCGCGGCGCCGTTCAATGGCTTCCTGGCGGAGAAGGTCGAAGTGGTGGTGCGGGGCACCGATGACTTCCCACCCTTCAGTTGGGGCGAACTGATCGCCATGGTTCCCCGCACCCTGGCCCGGGAAATGCGCAAGCTGGGTTACTTCCTGCCACGGGCCATCGGCCTGTTTATCCTGTCGTTCATTCCGGTGGTCAACCTGGTCGCCGCACCGCTGTGGCTGCTGTTCGGCGTATGGATGATGGCGATCCAGTACATCGACTACCCGGCGGACAACCACAAACTGGGCTGGAACGAAATGCTCGCCTGGCTGCGCCAGAAACGCTGGCAGAGCATGAGCTTCGGCGGCGTCGTCTATCTGGTGCTATTGGTGCCGGTGGTCAACCTGTTGATGATGCCGGCGGCGGTGGCCGGCGCGACGCTGTTCTGGGTGCGTGAACAAGGGGCCGAGGCCATGGCGCAGCAACACAAAGCGACACCCGTCATAAATCCATCATCCCGATGACACATTGACGACATGGCCCACAGTGAGACTGTGGGTCATGACGACAGCTTCGCTTCACATCACCCTGATCACCGAAACCTTCCCGCCAGAGATCAACGGGGTGGCCAATACCCTCGGCCGCTTGTGCGATGGTTTGCGCGCCCGTGGCCATCAAGTCGAACTGGTGCGCCCGCGCCAGGGCGTAGACCAGAGCCGCCCGAGCGACGCCCAATTGCTACTGTGCCGTGGCTGGCCGCTGCCAGGTTATCCGGGGCTGCAATGGGGCCAATCGTCGATGCACAAGTTGCTACGACGCTGGACACGTCAGCGCCCAGATGTGCTGTACATCGCCACCGAAGGCCCCTTGGGGTTGTCGGCGTTGCGGGCGGCGCGGCGTTTGGGGATCAGCGTGGTCAGTGGTTTCCACACCAATTTCCAGCAGTACTCGAACCAATATGGCCTGAGCCTGTTAAGCCGGATGGTCACCCACTATCTGCGCTGGTTCCATAACCGCTCCAGTTTGACGCTGGTGCCCAGCGCCAGCCAACGCCTGGAACTGGAACGCCGGCATTTCGAGCGCCTGGGCATGCTGTCGCGCGGCGTCGACAGCCAACTCTTCCACCCGGCCAAACGCGACAATGCACTGCGCGACAGTTGGGGGTTGGGCAACGAAGACGTGGCGGTGCTGCATGTCGGGCGACTGGCCCAGGAAAAAAACCTAGGGTTGCTCAAACGTTGCTACGAGTCCTTGCAAACCACTTATCCACAGCGTCGACTGAAATTAATCATCGTCGGCGACGGCCCACAGCGGCCTCAGTTGGAGCGCGACCTTCCGGACGCAATCTTCTGCGGCACCCAGCGCGGCGAGACCCTGGCCAGGCACTATGCCTCGGGGGACCTGTTCCTGTTTCCCAGCCTCACAGAAACCTTCGGCAATGTAGTGTTGGAAGCCATGGCCTCAGGATTGGGCGTGGTGGCGTACGATCAGGCCGCCGCAACCCAGCACATCCGCCATGGCTATAACGGTGTGCTGGCGATGCCTGGAGATGAGGACGCGTTCTGCGATGCGGCCAACTGGCTACTCGAAGAAAGCGAAAGTTTGCGCAGGGCACGCTTGAATGCACGCCAGCATGCGAGCCGCCAGGGCTGGCCGGCGATCATCGAACAGTTCGAGCGCCAATTGCGCGGTGTCTGCGAGAGCGGACACCTGGCACCCGCCCTGTCGCCGCTTACACCAGGGTCGTCAACGCCTCACGACTGAACGGCAGGATGTCCGCTTCGCGGCCTTCGCGCACCTTGACGGCCCAATCCGGGTCCACCAGCAGCGCACGGCCTACGGCAACCAAGTCGAACTCGTCGTTGTTCAGACGCTCCAGCAGTTTTTCCAGGCTGGCCGGTTGGGCGACCTTGTCGGTGTTGACCATGAATTGCAGGAACTCGCCATCCAGGCCGACGCTGCCGACGGTGATGGTGGGTTTACCGGTGAGCTGGCGAGTCCAGCCGGCCAGATTAAGGTCGGAACCTTCGAACTCCGGCTCCCAGAAACGCCGCGTGGAGCAGTGGAAGATATCCACACCTGCTTCAGACAGCGGCTTGAGAAACTCACCCAGCGCTTCGGGGGTTTGTACCAGACGCGCGGTGTAGTCCTGTTGTTTCCACTGGGAGAAACGGAAGATGATCGGAAAGTCCGGGCCCACAGCGGCGCGGGTCGCTTGGATCAGCTCGATGGCGAACCGCGAGCGGTTGGCCAGGCTGCCGCCGTACTCGTCGGTGCGCTGGTTGCTGCCTTCCCAGAAGAACTGGTCTACCAGATAGCCGTGGGCGCCGTGGATTTCCACGCCGTCCATGCCGATACGCTGCGCGTCTTTAGCCGCTTGTGCGAAGGCGGCGATGACGTCCTGGATATCCTGGGCGGTCATACCGTGGACGACCACGTTGCCATCCTTGAGTTTTTCCATCGGGCCGTAGGCCGGTACGCTAGCGTCTGGCTCGGTGCCTATGCGGCGTACGCTGCCTACATGCCACAACTGCGGGACAATCTTGCCACCCTCGGCGTGCACGGCGTCCACCACTTTCTTCCAGCCGGCCAGAGCAGCTTCGCCATAGAAATGCGGGACGTTCGGGTAGCCGTTGGAGGCTTGGTGCCCGACCACGGTGCCTTCGGTAATGATCAGGCCCACGCCTGCGGCGGCACGGCGGCGGTAATACTCGACGACCTTGGCATTGGGCACGCCGCCGGGCGAGAACGAACGGGTCATCGGCGCCATGACCACACGGGTCGGCAAGTGCAGCGCACCGAGCTGGAACGGTTTGAACAAGGCTTGGGCAGGCATGGGAGCACTCCACGAAGGGCTGGATTTATGATGCGGATAATATGGCCAGCGCTGCGTGCCGAGTAGCACTATTGATCTGAGTGATTAAGGCTTAGAAACGCCGAACACCTGCAGGCGCGAACATGCTTGCGCCTGCAGGTGAGGGGGATCAGGACAAGGCTTTTTCGATAGCCTGAATGACCGTCGGATCATCCGGCGCCGTGCGCGGCGAGAAACGCGCAAGCACGCGGCCATCTTTACCCAGCAGGAATTTTTCGAAGTTCCAGGTGATATCCCCAGGAAACTCAGCACCCTCGCCCGCCAGCAGGCGGTACAACTGGTGACGCTCAGGGCCGTTCACGTCGAGTTTGCTACCCAGGGGGAAGGTCACGCCGTAGTTCAGGCTGCAGAACGCGCGGATTTCTTCCTCGCTGCCGGGTTCCTGGCCGGCAAACTGGTTGCACGGCAGGCCCAGCACGGTAAATCCGCGGCCTTTGTACTGTTGGTAGAGGTTTTCCAACGCCGCATATTGCGGGGTCAAACCGCATTTGGACGCAACGTTGACCACCAGCACAACTTGCCCCTTGAAAGGCGCCAGCGGCAGCTCCTGTCCGTCTAAAGCTTTGAGTTTCAGGTCGTGGAAAGCACTCATGACGAACTCCAGATATCCCATGTTCTATGCAATGCGGCTGTTCGAGAGTACAGACCGCAAGCCTGCAATCATAGACGGCGATTAAAAAACCCGCCTGCGGGTTACTGAGCGGTCGGCCACGGCAAAATCGGAATCGCCGTGACGGCATTCTGCGGGCTGCCCTCGATCAGGCGGTCGCTGTAGACCAGGTACACCAGGGTATTGCGCTTCTTGTCGAGGAAACGCACCACCTGCATGGTCTTGAACACCAGCGACGTGCGCTCCTTGAACACTTCGTCGCCATCCTTGAGTTCGCCCTTGAAGCGGATCGGCCCGACCTGACGGCAGGCGATCGAGGCTTCGGCGCGGTCTTCGGCCAGACCAAGGCCGCCTTTCACGCCGCCAGTCTTGGCGCGCGAGAGGTAGCAGGTCACGCCTTCGACCTTGGGGTCATCGAACGCTTCGACCACAATCCGGTCATTGGGGCCGACGAACTTGAACACCGTCGACACCTGGCCAACTTCCTCGGCAGACGCCAGCAGCGGCATGGCCAACAGCAGGCCGAGCAATCCTTTCATTACGCGCATCGTGTATTCCTTTGGTTAAACCAGGATCAGGTTATCGCGGTGCACCAGTTCCGGCTCCGCCATGTAACCCAATAGACCGACAATCGCGTCGGACGGCTGCCCGATGATTTTTTGCGCTTCCAGAGCGCTGTAGTTGGCCAGGCCGCGGGCGATCTCACGACCGTCCGGCGCCACGCAGACCACCATCTCGCCACGGCGGAAGCTGCCCTGAACCTGCTTGACGCCAACCGGCAACAGGCTTTTGTTGCCTTGGGACAACGCCGCCACAGCGCCGTTGTCCAGCACCAGAGTGCCACGGGTTTGCAAATGCCCCGCCAGCCACTGCTTGCGTGCCGCCAACATGCCGCGCTCCGGCGACAGCAAGGTGCCGATGCGCTCGCCGGCCTTGAGACGGTCCAGCACACGCTCCAAGCGGCCACCGACGATAATGGTGTGCGCGCCGGAACGCGCCGCCAGGCGCGCAGCGCGCAGCTTGGTCTGCATACCGCCACGGCCCAAAGCACCGCCGACACTGCCGGCCACGGCATCGAGCGCCGGGTCATCGGCGCGCGCTTCGTAAATAAGCTGGGCATCGGGGTTGTTGCGCGGGTCGGCGTCGAACATGCCGTCGCGGTCGGTGAGGATCACCAACAGATCGGCTTCCACCAGGTTGGCCACCAGGGCGGCCAGGGTGTCGTTGTCGCCGAAGCGGATTTCGTCGGTGACCACGGTATCGTTCTCGTTGATCACCGGGATCACCTTGAGCTCCACCAGGGCGCGCAAGGTGCTGCGGGCGTTCAGGTAGCGCTTGCGGTCGGACAGGTCGTCGTGGGTCAGCAGGATCTGCGCGGTGTGACGGCCGTGCTCGGCAAAGCTGGATTCCCAGGCTTGCACCAGGCCCATCTGGCCGATGGCGGCCGCCGCCTGCAGCTCGTGCATCGCGCTGGGTCGCGCGGTCCAGCCGAGGCGGCTCATGCCGGCGGCAACCGCCCCGGACGACACCAGCACCAATTCAACACCGGCCTCATGCAAGGCCACCATCTGCTCGACCCAGACGCTCATGGCTGCGCGATCCAGCCCCTTGCCATCCGCCGTCAGCAGCGCACTGCCGATCTTTACGACCCAGCGCTGCGCGCCTGTCACTTTGCTCCGCATCATCTTCAACCTTAGAGTGAGGGCTGCGCGACCCAGCGCGGCCCATAACGTTATTCGTGGCTACTTTAAAGACTACAGATACCAAAACGCCGCTCAAGTGAGCGGCGCTTAAGTTTACTGCAACGAATCAGTCGCGCACGTAAATGATTTCCGGACCGTCTTCGTCATCCACGTCTTCTTCGTCCCAATCATCGTCGCCGATGTCGTGGACCGACTTCACGCCGCTACGGCGCAGGGCACGCTGGTCATCCAGGGCCTGCAGTTGGGCGCGGGCTTCGTCTTCGATGCGCTGGTCGAGTTCGGCCAGTTCGGCCTTGAACACTGGATCGGCCGCCAGGCGGTCGGCGCGGTCTTCCAGGTAGCGCATGATGTCGCGGGTCAGGCGCTCGGTGCCTTCTTTGGCGATGGCCGAGATCACATAGACCGGACCGGTCCATTCCAGGCGATCGACGATTTCCTTGACGCGTTCCTCGTGTTCTTCTTCGAGGATCTGGTCGCACTTGTTCAGCACCAGCCAACGATCACGCTCGGCCAGGGAGGGGCTGAACTTGGTCAGTTCGCTGACGATCACTTCGGCGGCGTCCGGCGCGCTGGTGTCATCCAACGGCGCCATGTCGACGAGGTGCAGCAGCAAACGGGTGCGGGACAAGTGCTTGAGGAAGCGAATACCCAAGCCAGCACCGTCGGAAGCGCCTTCGATCAAGCCGGGAATGTCGGCGATCACGAAGCTTTTCCAGCGGTCTACGCTGACCACGCCCAGGTTAGGTACCAGGGTGGTGAACGGGTAGTCGGCGACTTTCGGCTTGGCGGCCGATACCGAGCGGATAAAGGTACTCTTGCCGGCGTTCGGCAGACCCAGCAGGCCCACGTCCGCCAGTACTTTCATTTCCAGCTTGAGGTCACGCTGCTCGCCCGGCTTGCCCGGCGTAGTCTGGCGCGGCGCACGGTTGGTACTGGATTTGAATCGGGTGTTACCCAAACCGTGCCAGCCGCCCTGTACCACCATCAGTTTCTGACCGGCCTTGGTCAGGTCGCCGATCACTTCCTGGGTCGCCGAGTCGATGATCGTGGTGCCTACGGGTACGCGCAGGACCAGGTCTTCACCCTTCTTACCGGTGCAGTCGGTGCTGCCGCCGTTGGAGCCACGCTCGGCATCGAAGTGCCGGGTGTAACGGTAGTCGACCAGGGTGTTGAGGTTTTCGTCGGCCATCATGTAGATGGAACCGCCGTCACCGCCGTCGCCGCCGTTGGGGCCACCGTTTTCGATGAATTTTTCGCGACGGAAACTCATGCAACCGTTACCGCCGTCGCCTGCTTTTACTCGGATGGAAACTTCATCAACGAACTTCATAACAAAACGCCTCTCGTCGCATGGACGAGCTTAAGAAACCAAGACATAAGACTCTTGCAAAAATGAGCGCAGCGACCTCAAGCAACATCCGCAAAATCCGCTGCTCTTGCCCATCACAAACAGCTTTGCAAGAGACTCACTCCACAAACGAAAAAGCCCCGTCGCAAGACAGGGCTTTTCCAGCGATCTCGCAATTAAGCTGCGACAACGCTCACGTAACGGCGGTTGAACGCGCCTTTTACTTCAAACTTGATCACGCCTTCGATTTTAGCGAAGAGGGTGTGATCTTTACCCATGCCAACGCCGTAGCCAGCGTGGAATTGGGTGCCGCGCTGACGCACGATGATGTTGCCCGGAATGATTTTCTGGCCGCCATACATCTTCACGCCAAGGCGTTTGGCTTCTGAGTCGCGACCGTTACGGGTACTACCACCAGCTTTTTTGTGTGCCATGAGTCAATTCTCCTAGTGAGGAATTAGGCTGAAATTAAGCCTGAATACCGGTGATTTTGATCTCGGTGTACCACTGGCGGTGGCCCATACGCTTCATGTGGTGCTTACGACGACGGAACTTGATGATGCGGACTTTATCGTGACGACCTTGGGAGATCACTTCAGCCACAACGGTAGCGCCAGCAACGACTGGAGCGCCGATGTTCACGTCATCGCCATTGGCGACCAACAGAACGCGATCAAAAGTCACGGATTCGCCGGTAGCGATTTCCAGTTTTTCGATCTTCAGGTATTCACCTGGGGCGACCTTGTATTGCTTGCCACCAGTAACAATTACTGCGTACGACATGGTATTTCTCCGATAATCCTGCTCACCCAGCGCTTTATAAGAAGAGGTATTGGCTGGCATGGCTGCATGGGATGGACGTCCCGAATGCAATTGCGTAAGGCAGGTGCTGCCCAGGAAGTTCAGGGTGCGCGATTGTACGCAAGGTAAATGGGTGTTGCAAGAGGCCGTCCATCGCGCCTTGACACTGCGGGGCCTGGGTCCTAGCATGCCGCGCAACCCTTCTGGAGCGACTGTCGCTGATGCAACCCCAAGCTTTCTACCGCGCGGTCGCGGACGATTTTAGCGCCGTCGACGGCATCATCAAGCAGCAGCTGACATCTAAAGTGCCGCTGGTCTCCAAAATTGGCGACTACATTACGTCGGCCGGCGGCAAACGCCTGCGTCCTTTATTAGTGTTGCTGTGCGGCAAGGCCCTGGGCCGCGAAGGCGATGACCTGCGCTTGCTGGCCGCCACCATTGAATTCCTGCACACCGCCACCCTGCTGCATGACGACGTGGTCGACATGTCCGGCATGCGCCGTGGCCGCGAGACCGCCAATGCCATGTGGGGCAACGCGCCCAGCGTGCTGGTGGGTGACTTCCTGTATTCGCGCTCGTTCGAAATGATGGTCGAGCTGGGCTCAATGCCGGTTATGAAAATCCTGTCCCAGGCCACGCGCATCATCGCCGAGGGCGAAGTGCTGCAACTGTCCAAGGTGCGTGACGCCAGCACCACCGAAGAAACCTACATGGAAGTGATTCGCGGCAAAACCGCGATGCTCTTCGAAGCCTCCACCCACAGCGCCGCCGCTTTGTGCGGCGCGACCGCCGAGCAGGCCGAAGCCTTGCGTAAGTTCGGCGATCATCTGGGCGTGGCATTCCAGCTGGTGGACGATTTGCTCGACTACCGTGGCGACGCCGAAACCCTGGGCAAGAACGTCGGCGACGACCTGGCCGAAGGCAAGCCCACCCTGCCGCTGATCTACACCATGCGCGAAGGTACGCCGGAGCAGGCTGCCCTGGTGCGCAAAGCCATCCAGAAAGGCGGGATCGAAGACCTGGAAAGCATCCGTGAGGCCGTCGAGGCGTCTGGTTCGCTGGAATACACCGCGCAACTGGCCCGTGACTACGTAGCCCGTGCCATCCAGTGCCTGGACGCCCTGCCCGCCAGCGAATACCGGGACGCCCTGGTTGAGCTGAGTGAGTTCGCGGTAGCCCGTACGCACTAGGTCATTCCAATGTGGGAGGAGCTTGTCTCCTTCCACATTTAGATTTCATTCAACCTGTAAGACCATAAATCCCTATACAATGTGCGACTTTAGCCATCCTGACCTTTAAGGAGCGCAAGTGAGCACTTTGCCACCCTGCCCGAAATGCAATTCCGAATTCACCTACGAAGACGGCACTCAACTGATCTGCCCGGAATGCGCCCATGAGTGGTCCGCCAATGGCGAGACCGAAGCAGCCGGCGATGAAACCGTTAAGAAGGACTCCGTGGGCAACGTGCTGCAGGACGGCGACACCATCACCGTGATCAAAGACCTCAAGGTCAAGGGCACCTCGCTGGTAGTAAAAGTCGGCACCAAGGTGAAGAACATTCGCCTGTGCGACGGTGACCACGATATCGATTGCAAGATCGACGGCATCGGCCCGATGAAACTCAAGTCCGAGTTCGTGCGCAAAGTCTGAATCTGCTGCTTCCATCCCGCGCCCGCCGCGGGATGGCGTTTCGCCCTCTGCGTTGACCGAACGCAATGCCCTTCCAGAAAAAACAGAAAATCGCCAATAGGCACTTGCTATTCAGCGAATAAGAATTATTCTCATTGAAACTCATCAAGGAGAATTGACCATGACTTATTTGATCGACGCCTGGCTGGATCGCCCACACCCTTACCTGCGGATCCTGCATCGGGAAACCGGCGAAGTCTGCGCGGTGCTTGAAGAAGAAGCGTTGAATGAACTGCAAGACCAGGGCGACCTGGACGTAAACGGCTTGAGTTCGAGCGAACCCGGTGTGCTCAAGGAGGTGGTGCGTAACCTGTTTTTGTTCTGCTATGCCCGAGCCTTGCGCCCGACCACTGAGCTCAATGGCAAGTTTCATCCATGAGCTACGCCACCCAACACTGTAGGAGCGAGCAAACTCGCTCCTACAGGTGATCAGCCAACAGTCTTACAGAACGTCGAGCAGCTCGACGTCAAACACCAGAACGCTGTGCGGCGGGATGCTGCCAACGCCTTGAGCGCCGTAAGCCAGCTCGCTCGGCACGTACAGGCGCCATTTGCTGCCGGCATTCATCAGTTGCAGAGCTTCGGTCCAACCGGCGATCACGCCGCCGACCGGGAATTCGGCTGGCTGGCCACGCTCGTAGGAGCTGTCGAACACAGTGCCGTCGATCAGGGTGCCGTGGTAGTGGGTACGCACTTGGTCTTCACGGGTCGGCTTGGCGCCGTCGCCCTGGGTCAGCACTTCAAATTGCAGGCCGGAAGCCAGGGTGGTGATGCCTTCGCGCTTAGCGTTTTCAGCCAGGAAGGCCAGGCCGGCACCGGCGGCCGCTTCAGCCTTGGCAGCTGCTTCAGCTTGCATGACTTCGCGGATCACCTTGAAGCTGGCAGCCATTTGTTCCTGATCAACACGGCTTGGCTTGCCCGCGAAAGCGTCGGTCAGGCCGGCCAGGATCGCGTCCAAGCTCACGCCCGGTGGCGGGTTGTCGCGCAGTTGGTCGCCCAACTGACGGCCGATACCGTAGCTGACGCGGGTTTCGTCGGTGGACAGATTAACTTCGGACATGAAGAGGCTCCGCTGTAGGACGGTACCGAAAACACTGTCTCCCGCACCGCCCAAAACTAAAAGGGCCAGCAGACTAGCACACAAGACAGCCCTGTGATCAGCCCCCGCCCCGACTACCAGAGTGCCAGGTCGTATGTGAGATAGAGCCGATAATTGTCCCGGTCACTGGCGTAGGTCGAACGATAGGTCGCCTTGCGCACCTCCACCCCAAGACCTTTGAAAGTGCTGTCCTGGATCACATAGCGCAGATTGGTGTCGGATTCCCATTCGCGGGCCTCACGCCCCTTGTAGTCACCGTTCTCACCCTTGTAGTAACGGGTCATAAAGCTCAGGCCGGGGAGTACGTCGGCAAAATCGTAGTCGTAGCGCAGCATCCAGGTTTGCTCACCCGCCTGGATGAACTTGCCCACACCGGCATTACTGAAGGAATACACCGTCGATACGCTGGCATACGGCAACGCAGTATCGCCCCGCACCTTCTGATAGCCGACGCCGAACGCTTGTGCGCCCAGCCGGTAAGTGAACAGCCCGCTGAAAAGGTCACTGTCGACCTTGCCATTACGCGCCTCCCCCGCCTCGCCGCTGATGAAGTAGCGCACGTCGCTAGTCAGCGAGCCACGTCCAACCGGTTGTTTATGGACAAGGCCGAAGAATTGCTGGCGATAGAACTCACGCATCTCGCCGTAATACCACGTTGCGCTCAGGCTCGGCGTCAAAGCATAGGTGGCCCCGGCGAAGTCGAAGTCGCTGCCACGGTTGCCGGTGTAGCCCTGAGGATAAATAGCCACGCTGTCGGTGGAGTTGCGCTGCTTGAACCGATCCAGATGCCCGGTGTGCAGGTACAGGTCAGGAATGCCGGTGTATTCCAACTGGGTGCCCTGGAACGTTTGCGGCAACAGGCGCCCATCGTTGTGCACCAACACTGGGATCTTGGGCAATAACGTGCCACTTTTCACCACCGCATCGCCCCAGCGCAGCTTCGCGGTGACGCCCAGGCTGGAGAATTCACTGGCCGCGTGGCCATCGTCGTGCACCGGCAACAGGCCGGTTCCGGCATGGGTGGGGCTGGAATCAAGGCGCAGCCCGGCAAGGCCGAGTGCATCCAGGCCAAACCCCACAGTGCCCTCGGTATAGCCGGACTGCAGGTTGAGCAGAAAACCCTGCGCCCACTCTTTGCGATCTTCGCCGCCATCGCGGTAACCGTCGTTGAAATAGAAATTGCGCAGGGTCAATCGCCCGTGGGAATCCTCCCAGAAGCCTTGCGCCATAAGCGCCGGTGACAGGCTTGCCATCAGGCTCGCCGAGACTATTTTTCCCCTGCTGATCAGTCTGCGCATGGCCGCTTCCTCAATGCCTTTTTATGGCTTTTTTATGGGCAGTTCGATGGCGCGACACACTGGACGGAATGTCGCGATGGAGCGGACACTAACGGCTCGTCGAAAGCCCTACAACGTTATGCGAGATGCGCATCAGGCTATGCGCAAAGCAGCAATTGCCGCTCGCAACCGCCAGGAAAACCATGGTGAATCTCAAGCAACTCGAAGCCTTCAAGGCGATCATGTCCACCGGCTCGACCATCGGCGCCGCAACGCGTATGGGCCTGTCGCAATCTGCGGTCAGCCGTCTGCTGAGCCAACTGGAAGAAGCCTTGGGGTTCGTGTTGTTTCTACGCAAGAAAGGCCGCCTGATAGCCACCCCGGAAGCAGAAGAAATGCTGATGGAGGTCACCGGCCTGGTGGACGGCATGCAGCGTATTCAGCGCCTGGCCGACGAAATGCGCGTAGGCCGCTCGCGCAAGAGCCTGCTCAAGGTCGGGGTGCCCACCAGCATGACCCAGGAGCTGTTGCCACCTATCGTTGCGGAGTTTCTCAAAGACCATGAGGACATCGTCGTGGAGCTGCTGACTGGTTCCTACGACACCATCGAGCGCGCCGTACTCGACCGTTCCGCCGACCTGGGCTTCGTACGCCTGCCGACGGAAATGCCCGATTTCGACATCGAACCGGTGCTGCAAACCGAAGGCGTCTGCGTGATGCCGGCCGACCACCCTCTGACTCGTCACGCCTGCATCGAAGTGCAGCACCTGCGCAATGTGCCGCTGGTGATGCTGGGCCGGCAACGCGCTTTACGGGCGCAACTGAACCAGGTGTTCCGCGCCGCCAACCTCACCCCCCAAGTGCGTGTCGAAGTGCATTCCGTAGGCGCGGCGTGCAGCTTTGTCGCCGAAGGTCTGGGGGTGTCCATCGTCAATGGTCTGCTGGCCAGCCACTTCCTGCATTTGCCGATTGTCACACGACCTTTTCGGCCGGCGCTGCCCTACGCATTCGGCCTGGCCTACCGCGTCAACGAACCCCGCTCACGAGTGGTGACCGCGTTCGCCGAGCATCTCAAACAGCGCCTGGCGCCACAAAACGCATAGCCCAACCCACCCTGCGCATAACGTTGTCGGCGCAAAAACTTTGCCCTAGTGTCCGCCCAACACACGTCACTCCCCCATAACAAAAACGGCGAACGCCGGGGCAGCCAGCATGAGCGAACCACAGATCACCTCCCCTCAAGCAGGGGTAGAAAAACCGACACTGCGCAAACAGATCAACCCGACCATCATCCTCCTATGCATCGTCTTGCTCGCGGTCGCCTTCACCTACGCGGTGAACGCGGGCAAGTTCGAGCGCCAGAACGGCCTGGTGGTACCGGGGTCCTACCAAGTGCTGGAAAAACACGATGCGTTGGGCCAACTGTTTTCACTGGAGCCGCGCAAGGTCAGCGATCCGGTGGCCCGCCCGGTGTCGCTGGTGGAAGGTTTCATGGCGATTCCCCAGGGCATCGAGAAACGTGCGGCGCTGATCTTCATGGTGTTGTTCATCGGCGGCATGTTCGGCGTGCTCAACAAAGCCGGGGTGATCGACGCCGGGCTGGAGCGCCTGCTGGGGCTGACTCGAGGCAATATCTACGTGCTGGTGCCGAGCCTGATGCTGGTGTTTTCCGCCGGCAGCACGTTCATGGGGCTGGCCAAGGAATTCATTCTGATCGTGCCGCTGATGGTCGCCATGGCCAATCGTCTGGGACTGTCGAACCTGATCGGCCTGGCAATCGTCGCAATCTCCGTGAAGATCGGTTACCTCGCGTCGATCTCTAACCCGGTGGCGTTGTCCGTCGCCCAGCCAATGGTCGGGCTGCCGATATTCAGCGGGCTGAGCATGCGCGTGCTCGCCTACTGTAGCTTCCTGCTGGTGGGGATCGCCTTCGTGCTGTGGAGTATTCGCAAGCACGGTTTCGATGCGAGCGCGCAAATCACGTTCGAACGCAAACCCCTGCCCATACGCCACCTGATCAACCTGATCGTCTTGATGGCGGGCATCGGTTTCCTGGTGTATGCCTCCAACCGCTGGGCCTGGAAATACCACGAACTGTCGGCGTTTTATCTGCTCCTGACGGTGGTGTTCAGCGTTGTCGCTGGGCTGGGGGCAAGCGTCGCCGCCAGCGCCTTCGTCGATGGCATGAAAAAAGTCCTGATCGCCGGCGTACTGATTGGCCTGGCCACCGCCGTGGAAATCATCCTGAGTACCGGCCAGGTACTGGACACCATCGTCAACAGCCTGGCCAATCTGGTGGGTGACCACGGCCCGATTGTGTCGGCCTACGGCATGTTCTTCGCACAACTGGGACTGGATGTGTTGATCCCCTCCACGTCAGGCCAGGCCGCCGTCACCATGCCGATCTTCGGCCCGTTGGGCCAACTGTCCGGCGTTAGTCCACAAACCACGGTGTTCGCGTTCTTGATGGGCAACGGCCTGACCAACATGATCACCCCGACCTCCAGCGGCTTGCTGGTGCTGCTGGCCACGGCCAATGTCGGCTGGGGCCAATGGGCGCGCTACATCCTGCCGCTGTTCCTGATCTACGCCGTGCTGGCGATGGTGCTGCTGGCCATCGCGGTCACGAGTGGGTACTGAGTCAATGACTGCTTTGCGAGGACGTATTTCCCCCATGCAAACCCTGCTTAACCAGATGATCCCGATGCGCGACGGCATTTGCCTGGCCACCGACATCTACTTGCCCGCACAGGGCGAGGGGCCTTTTCCGGTAGTCATCGAACGTACGCCTTACGACAAGAGCAAACCCTCGCGCTCGGAAAAACAGCTCGACGGCCAACACATCTCCCGCGAGCAAATGGCCGCGCGCTTTACCGATCAAGGCTTTGTCGCGATCTTTCAGGACTGCCGTGGCCGCTATGCCTCGCAAGGGGTGTTCACCAAATACACCGCCGAGGGCCAAGACGGTTTCGACAGCCTGGCCTGGATCGTCCGGCAGCCCTGGTGCAACGGAAAGATTGGCAGCATGGGTCTTTCTTACGCGGCCCATACCCAACTGGCGATGGCGTGCCTGCATCCGCCCGGCTTGAGCAGCATGGCGCTCGACAGCGGCGGCTTCGCCAACGCCTATCAGTGCGGGATACGCCAGGGTGGCGCGTTCGAACTCAAGCAAGCCACTTGGGCCTTTCGCCAGGCCAAGGAAAGCCCCACGGCACTGGCCGATCCGCAAATTCGCCAGGCCTTGGAGCAGGAAGACATTCTTCAGTGGTTCACACGCATGCCGTGGCAACCCGGCCAATCGCCCTTGCGCCATGTGCCGGAATACGAGACGTACTTACTGGACCAGTGGGCCCAAGGCAGCTTCAGCGAATATTGGCGCAAGAACGGTCTCTATGCCGAAGGCCACTATGGCCGGCTGCCTGATATTCCGGTGCTATTCATGTCCAGTTGGTACGACGCCTACGTCAGTTCGACCCTGGCCAACTACCGTGCTTTCCTGCAAAACGGCACGGCAAAGTCCCGACTGGTCATGGGACCGTGGCTACATGGTGATCGCAACATCAGCCACAGCGGCGACGTGGAATTCGGACCCACCGCAGTGTTTGACGGGCAGGTCGAGCAGGACTGGCTGAGCTGCCGCCTGGCATGGTTCGAGCAAACCCTCAACGCCTCGGCCCAAGCAGCGCAGACCCGCGTGCAGGTATTTTTGATGGGCGGCGGCAGTGGTCATCGCGACCGCAACGGCCGCCTGGAGCATGGCGGGCGCTGGCTGCAATCGACGCAATGGCCACTGCCGGACAGCCAGGTGCTGACCTTATACCTCAATGCCCACGGGCAGTTGAGCCACACAGCACCCGAGGCCGACAGCGCGAGCCTGAGCTACCTTGCCGACCCGGCGCACCCGGTCCCGACCATCGGCGGCGCGCTGACCTCCGGCGCTCCGGTGTTCGTGGGCGGGGCTTTCGACCAACGTGAACGCGCGGACTTCTTCGGCACCTGTGGTAACGACCGCCCCTTGAACGAACGCGACGATGTGCTGAGTTTCCAGACCGAGCCTCTGGAGGAAGACCTGATCGTCGCCGGTGACGTACAGATTGAGCTGTGGATCGACAGCGACGCCCCCGACACTGACTTCACCGCCAAGTTGATCGATGTATACCCGCCCAGCGCCGATTACCCCGAGGGCTTCGCGATGAACATCACCGACGGCATCCGGCGTTGTCGCTATCGCGATTCGTGGACCCAACCGAAGCCACTCACAGCGGGCGATCGGGTCAAGGTGCTGATCGAGCCTTTCGCTACCTGCAACCTGTTCAAGCGTGGCCACCGACTTCGCCTGGACATTGCCAGCAGTAACTTCCCGCGCTTCGACGTCAACCCCAATAGCGGCGAACCCTGCGGCCAGGCTAACCACCCACGGGTAGCGCGCAATACCCTGCACCTGAGTCGCGACGCCGCGTCCTGCCTGAGGCTGACCATCGTGTCCACCGTCACCACCGCGTAAACGCACAAGGGCGCCATCGCTGCCTGGCGATGGTGACCCTTCGTCGTCCCGCGCAATAAAAGCACTACAGAATCGTCTTTTGCCGCCGATACATTCCTTCTCAACTTGGCTGGCTCAAACAACAACACCGTCCAGCAGACAAATCACTTTTGCGGAGCATTCGATGAACAGCTGGTTCGGTAACATCAGCGTCAACCTCAAACTCGGCCTGGGCTTCGGCCTGGTGCTGGTTCTCACCTCGATCCTGGCCCTCACCGGCTGGACCAGCCTCGGCAGCCTGATCGACCGCAGTAACTGGATGAGCGATATCACTCAGCTCAACTCGTCGCTGACCAAACTGCGCATCGTGCGTTTGCAGTACATGCTGGCCAACGGCGACGAAGCCGTTGCGCAGAATGTGCAGACCAGCCTGGATGCGTTCGCCGCGCAACAACAGAAGCTGCTGGACAGCTTCAAGAGCCCGGAAAACGTCAAGCTGCTGACCGACCAGAAGGCCGTGATCACCGCCTATCAGCAGTCCCTGAACAAAATGCGCGAGGCTTACCGCAACGGCAACGCTTCACGCCAGGTCATGGGCGACAAGGCCGACATTGCCAACGCTCAGATCGAAGCACTGGACACCAATGTGCAGCAGATGCCGGACAGCCCGGAACGCTTCACGCAGTTCCAGGCGCTGACCAATGCCAAGCAAGAATTTCAGCTGGCGCGCTACGAAGTGCGCGGCTACACCAATAACGTCAACCCCGACACCGAAGCCCGCGCTGCGGCGCAAATCGAGAAAGCCATCAACGGCTTGAAAGGCTTGAGCGCGGTGTTCGGCAGCAGCCAGCAAAGCGCATTGACCGCGCTGGAAACCGCACTGAGCGCCTATCGCAGTGCCGTGCAGAACTACAAGGCCGCCAACGCCA
The DNA here is from genome assembly GCF_019641515.1 of Pseudomonas sp. S5F11. Lineage (NCBI taxonomy): Bacteria > Pseudomonadati > Pseudomonadota > Gammaproteobacteria > Pseudomonadales > Pseudomonadaceae > Pseudomonas > Pseudomonas sp. S5F11. The sequence goes on along the minus strand of NZ_JAIFJZ010000001.1, from coordinate 4,669,703 downwards.
ACATCGTCGCCGCCCGGGCCGAGATGACCACCCAGGGTGCCGATATCGTCACCATCAGCGACAAGCTCTACGATATTCAGCTTGAGCGCCGCGACGCCGAAAGCGCCCAGGCCCGCAGCCTGCAATTGATCAGCACCTTGCTGGCACTGCTGGTTGGCATCATCGCCGCGCTGGTGATTACCCGCCAGATCACCCGCCCGATCCAGGACACCCTGGCCGTAGTGGAACGTATTGCCTCCGGTGATTTGAGCCATAACATCCAGGTCACCCGTCGCGACGAACTGGGCGTGCTGCAACAAGGCATCCAGCGCATGGGCACGACCTTGCGTGAACTGATCAGCGGGATTCGTGACGGCGTCACGCAAATCGCCAGCGCCGCCGAAGAGTTGTCGGCCGTGACCGAGCAAACCAGCGCCGGCGTGAACAGCCAGAAAATCGAGACCGACCAGGTCGCCACCGCGATGCACGAAATGACCGCCACCGTGCAGGAAGTGGCGCGCAACGCCGAGCAGGCCTCCCAAGCAGCGTCCGATGCCGATGGCCAGGCCCGTGAAGGCGACAAGGTGGTGGCCGAGGCGATCGCCCAGATCGAGCGGCTGGCCGCCGAAGTGGCACGCTCCACCGACGCCATGACGCACCTGCAGCAAGAGAGCAACAAGATCGGCAGCGTCATGGACGTGATCAAGGCCGTGGCCGAACAGACCAACCTGCTGGCTCTCAACGCCGCCATCGAAGCAGCGCGTGCCGGTGAAGCCGGTCGCGGGTTTGCCGTGGTCGCGGACGAAGTACGTGGCCTGGCCCAGCGCACACAGAAATCCACTGAAGAAATCGAAGGTCTGGTGGCCGGTTTACAGAACGGCACCCAGCAAGTGGCCACGGTGATGAACAACAGCCGCAGCCTCACCGACAGCAGCGTGGAACTGACCCGCAAGGCCGGAGTGTCGCTGGAGAACATCACGCGGACGGTGTCCAACATCCAATCGATGAATCAGCAGATCGCGGCTGCCGCCGAAGAACAGAGCGCCGTGGCCGAAGAGATCAGCCGCAGCATCGTCAACGTACGTGATGTATCGGAGCAGACCGCCACCGCCAGTGAGGAGACCGCCAAATCCAGCGTGGAACTGGCCCGACTGGGCAGCCAGTTGCAGCAGATGGTGAGTCACTTCCGGGTATAAGAAACCAAAAAGCCGCCTCGGCATACACCGAGGCGGCTCCGCTTTTCAGACCTTAGCGGTCATCGAAGCTGTCTCGCAGGAACTTCCATACGTGATAAGCACGCAGGCAGTTCACTACGAGGTTCCACATACGTCGTGCAAACTTAGACATACTCGGCCCTCCGTGAGTTGGGCCTTACCTCCAGCGCACTTACCGGAACATGTGGGCCTTCGGATGCGGGTCAGCGCTTCCAGTGAGGCGGCCGGGCTTTGGTTCCTCCCGCATGAATCCGGCACGGATTACTAGCCCGTGGCGTTCGGTCCATAATTCCGCGCGCATACCCAGCCACCTACGAAACGACATATTTGGAACGGGGGTAATACTAACTAACATCCTGACCGAAGGTGTGACAGGTGACGAAAAAACGGCAGCAAAAACTAACCGATTCATTGCAAAGTTTTGCCGCCATTTTTTGTAGATCAACAAAGAAGGCCGAGCATGATCGAGCCTTGCACGAAAGGATAGTCGGCATTAATATCCGCAAAGTGGGTCAGCGCTTTCAGTGAGCTAGTAATTCCAGCCACTAACTGGGATTGCAAAAAAACCGTCTTAACCAAGACGGTTTTTTATTGCCTGCGATTTACCGCTCAGCCCTCGCTCTCCTCCACAAACACCAGCCGATTGCCGAACGGGTCCTTGATGCTCATCTCCCGCGAGCCCCATGGCGTTTCCTCGACCTGCGGCTTAGCGTAGCAATAATCCTTGGCCAACAATTGCTGCTGATAACCGTCCACGCCTTGTGCCTGGATACGCACAGCGGCGCCAGGCGAGGCATCGCCATGGTGCTCGGACAAATGCAGCACACACTCGCCCAGTGACACTTGCAGGTACAACGGATAATTGGCCTCGAAACGGTGCTGCCAATCCACCTTGAAACCCAGGAAGTCGACGTAGAATTCCAAGGCCTTGGCCTCGTCGAAAATCCGCAGGATGGGGGTGACTTTTCCTAAGTGCATGGCGCTCGCTCCGTGTATGAAGGCGCCCACTATAAAGACGAAAAGCCACCGCGCAAATCCCCGCTGCGCGCCAGGAAGCGACCCGGTCGTTGACCGTTGGCCTGCCCATCGTGGTAGCTCAAAACGCCATTGACCCACACCCCTTCGATGCCTTCTGCCGCCCGCTGCGGCGCTTTGAAATCGGCCACGTCGCGCACCCGCAGAGGATCGAACAACACCAGATCTGCCCAGTGCCCTTCACGAATTTGCCCGCGCTCCGACAAACCAAACCGCGCCGCCGACAAGCCCGTCATTTTGTGAACCGCCGTATGCAGTGGGAACAGCCCCACATCCCGGCTGAAGTGCCCGAGCACTCGTGGGAACGCACCCCACAGGCGCGGATGGGGGAACGGGTCTTCCGGCAAACCGTCAGAGCCCACCATCGACAACGGATGCGCGAGGATGCGCCGCACATCTGTCTCGTCCATGCCGTAGTACACCGCCCCCGCCGGTTGCAGGCGACGTGCTGCGTCGAGCAGCGAAACGCCCCACTCGGCGGCAATGTCCTGCAAGTCGCGCCCGCCCATGGACGGGTGCGGCGTCGACCAGGTGATGGTGATGGGGAAAGCATCGGTGACTTGCTTGAGGTCCAGGGTCGAGGAACTGGCGGCGTAGGGGTAGCAATCGCAGCCCACCGGATGGGTTTTCGCGGCGTGTTCCAAGGACGCCAGCAACTGCGGACTACGCCCCCAGTTACCCGCGCCGGCACATTTGAGGTGGGAAATGATCACCGGCGCCTGGGCATGCCGACCGATCAGGAACGCCTCGTCCATGGCCTCCAGCACCGGTTCGAATTCGCTGCGCAAATGAGTGGTGTACACCGCGCCGAAGGCGGTGAGTTCTTCGCTCAATTGCAGCACCTCATCGGTCTCGGCGTTGAACGCGCTGGCGTAGGCCAGACCGGTGGACAAACCCAGAGCGCCCGCCTCAAGGCTTTCCTTCAACTGCGCGCGCATGGCCGCGATTTCCGCCGGGCTGGCCGTGCGGTACAGGTCATCCAAATGGTTGCTGCGCAGCGCCGTGTGGCCGATCAGCGCCGCGACGTTAACCGCCGGGTGGGCGTTTTCCACCGCCTGGCGATAGTCGGCAAAGCGCGGGTAGGCAAAGGCGTCGCGCCGACCCAGCAGATTCATCGGGTCCGGCGGATCGCCGCGCAGGCTGACCGGCGCGGCGCTGATGCCACAATTACCGACGATCACCGTGGTCACGCCCTGGCTGAGTTTGGGCAGCATCTGCGGTTGGCGGATCACCACAGTGTCGTCATGGGTGTGCACGTCGATAAACCCTGGTGCCAGCACGCGGCCGGCAGCCTCGATGTGATGCTCGGCCACGGCAGCCGACAGGTCACCGATCGATTCGATGCGCCCGGCCAACAGTCCTACATCGGCGACATATCCCGGGGTGTTGCTGCCATCGATAATCAGCGCCTGGCGGATCAACGTGTCGTACTTCATTTCAATCTCCAAGCGGTAAGGCATCGGGGCCGCCGCGGTAGTCGTCCAGGGCCAGCTTGATGCGGCGCAAGCGCTCCTGGTTATCGTCTGGCATGGCCAGCGCCAGCTCGGTGGCGAGCAGGTCAATGGCCAACAGCATGCCGTAGCGCGCCGCCGTGGGTTTGTAGATAAAACTGGTTTCGGCCGGTTGCAGCGGCAGCACGACGTCGGCCAGGCGCGCCAAAGGAGAGTCGGCGAGGGTGATGGCGATAACGCGTGCGTCGTAGTTGCGGGCCAGTGCCACCACATCGAGCAACTCGGGCGTCAGGCCGGTCAGCGAGCAGACGATCAATACATGCTGCGGGCCCAGCGTGGCGGCGGTGACGCGCATCATCACCGGGTCATGACAGGCCGCAATCGGAAAACCCAGGCGCACCAGGCGTACTTGCAACTCGTCGCTGCACAGGCTCGACGGCCCGCCCATGCCAAACGCGTGCACCATGCGCGCCCGGCTCAACAGGCTGACGGCATCAGCGAAACCTGCCTGATCGAAGCCCGACAGGTGCTGACGCAGAGTGGTTTCGATATCCCCCAGGATCTGCCGGTGAAACGCCGATTGCTCCGGCGTGCCCGCCGGGTCCAGGAAGCGACTGCCGACGCCGCTGGCCTGAGCCAATTGCAGGCGCAGATCACGCAGGTCGCGACACCCCACACTGCGGGCAAAGCGCGACAAGGTGGCGGTGCTGACCTCCGCCCGTTGGGACAACGCTTCCAGGCTGGCCGACGCAGCAAACCCCACGTCTTCCAGCATCAGCCGGGCGATGCGCCCTTCGCCGGCGCTGAAGGACGCCTGGCGGGCGCGGATCTGGTAGAGGATGTCCATGGCGTCTCCGAATTACAGCAGGCAGGACAGACCATAGGTCAGACCGAAGGCAACCACCGAAATCAGGGTCTCCAGCACGGTCCAGGTCTTGAAGGTCTGGATCACCGTCATATTGAAGTATTCCTTGATCAGCCAGAAGCCGCCGTCATTGACGTGGGAAAAGATCACCGAACCGGCGCCGGTGGCCAGCACCAATAATTCCGGGTGTGGATAACCCAGGCCCAGGGCCACCGGCGCCACTACACCGGAGGCAGTGGTCATGGCCACCGTCGCCGAGCCGGTGGCGATGCGCATCAATGCGGCGAACAACCAGCCCATCACCAGCGGCGACAGATGGAAGGCATGGGCCAGGCCAAGAATCTCGTTGGTCACGCCGGCATCCACCAGAATGCGATTCAAACCGCCACCCGCCCCCACCAGCAGCGTGATGCTGGCGGTCGGTGCCAGGCATTCGTTGGTGAATTTGAGGATCGACTCGCGATTGAAGCCTTGAGCCAGGCCCAGGGTCCAGAAACTCACCAGGGTCGCCACCAGCAGCGCGATCACCGAGTTACCGATAAACAACAGGAACTGGTTGAACCCCGTGCCCGGCGTGGAAATCACGTTGGCCCAACCGCCGATCATCATCAGTACCACCGGCAATAGGATGGTGGCCATGGTCAGGGTAAAACTCGGGAGACGGCTACGCGGTTCGCGCTCGATAAACTGGCGCTCCAACGGGTTTTCCGCTGGCAGGTGGATACGCGGGACGATGTACTTGGCGTAGACGGGACCGGCAATGATCGCCGTCGGAATGCCGATCAGAATCGCATACAGCACGGTCTGCCCCACCGACGCGTTGTACGCCAGCACCGCCATCATCGCCGCCGGGTGCGGCGGCACCAGCGCGTGCACCACCGACAACCCAGCCACCATCGGCAAACCCACCATCAGGATCGACACCCCCACGCGCCGCGCCACGGTAAAGGCGATGGGCACCAACAACACAAAGCCCACCTCGAAAAACAGCGGCAGCCCCACCAGGAACGCGATACACACCATGGCCCAATGCGCGTTGCGCTCGCCGAAACGATGGATCAACGTGCGCGCCACCTGCTCGGCGCCGCCGGACTCGGCCATCATCTTGCCAAGCATGGTGCCCAGTGCCACCACTAGGGCGATGTGCCCCAGGGTTTTGCCGACGCCCGCTTCATAGGACCCCATGATGGTATCCGCCGGCATCCCGGCCATCAGCGCTAGGCCGATGGACACCAGAGTGATAACGATGAACGGGTTGAGTCGGTAACGTGCAATCAGCACGATCAAAGCAATGATGGCGATGGCAGCGTATGCCAACAGCCCGAAGCCCGGTGATGCGGCCATGCGGTACTCCTCGGAAAGGGTCACGTCGAATTGGTTGTGAAAGTCATAAATCATTTCCGCACGGCATTTTCAAACTGCATGAAAGTAACTTTCGCCCACGGATAAGCGCTGTCGCCATCGGGCATGCCCGGCGCCATCGGATGAAAATCAGGGGGGTGTTCTTACATGAGGATCGGACGCTGCCGGAAACTCAAACCGCGCCGCTGGGTCTTAGAATGCGCATCCACTCATGCCCAGGAAAATCGATGATGATTCGTAGCTCTCTCGCCACCGGCGCCGTGCTTCTGGCTTTGTGCGGCCACGCATCGGCTGCCGATAACGCGGCGCTGGAAAAATGCATGGACAGCGCCAACACCACGCTCGACATGGTCACTTGCAACACCAAAGAGGCCAAGGTTCAGGACGAGCGCCTGAACCGCGCCTACAAAACCGCCCTCGCCGCCCAAGAAGGCCCGCGTAAACAGCAACTGCAGGACGTGCAGCGCCTGTGGATAAAGTATCGCGACGCTAATTGCGCCTTCGCCGGTTCGGCAACCGGTGGTTCCATCGATCGGGTCAACGGCTCCGGCTGCGTGCTGGACATGACCCAGACCCGCGCCCAGGAACTCGAAGACCTGGTCGGGCCATAACCCCTCGATCAGAGTCGAAGGTCAGTCATGATGCACCCGCGCGCGCTTGAGCAGTTTCTTGCAGCGCTCGGACAAATGCAGCACCCGCAGGTGCTTGCCGGCCTTGCTGTAGCGCTCGCGCAAGGTCATCAACGCGGCAATCGCGGAATAATCGACGAAGCTCAGGTGGCGACAATCCAGCGTCACTTGGGCCGGGTCGTTGGCCGGGTCGAATTGGTTCAGAAACGGCGTGGTCGAGGCGAAGAACAAGGTGCCGTGCAGGCGATAGAGCTTGCTGCCGTCGGCTTCCAGGTGTTCATCGGCATACAACTCGCGGGCCTGTTGCCAGGCGAAATTCAGCGCCGCAATCACGATCCCGCACAGTACGGCGGTGGCCAGGTCGGTGAACACGGTGATCACCGTCACCGCGATAATCACCAGTACATCGTTGAGCGGCACTTTATTGATTACCCGCAGCGACGCCCAGGCGAAGGTCTGCTGCGACACCACGAACATCACCCCCACCAGCGCCGCCAACGGGATCCGCTCGATCAGCGGTGACAGAAACAGAATGAACAACAGAATCATCACCCCGGCAAACACCCCGGAAAAACGCCCGCGCCCGCCGGAGCTGAGGTTGATCACGGTTTGCCCGATCATCGCGCAACCGCCCATGCCGCCGAACAGACCCGAGACCATATTCGCCGCGCCCAGGGCCACGCTTTCGCGGTCGGGGTAGCCACGGGTTTCGGTGATTTCGTCGGTGAGGTTGAGGGTCAGCAGGGTTTCCAGCAGACCGACCATGGCCATCAGGAACGCGTAGGGCGCGATGATGCCCAGGGTTTCCAGGGTCCAGGGAACCTGCGGCAGCGCAAAGCTCGGCAAGCCGCCGGCGATGTGGGCCATGTCGCCCAGGGTGCGCGTCGGCAAACCCAGCAGGTACACCGCCAGGCCCACGCCGAGGATCGCCACCAGCGCCGGCGGCACTGCGCGGGTGATGCGCGGCAACATATAGACAATCGCCATGGTCACCAGCACCAGGCCGGTCATCACATACAACGGCGTACCGCTGAGCCAGGCTTCACCGTTCTTGAAGTGTTCCAACTGCGCCAAGGCAATGATGATCGCCAGGCCGTTGACGAACCCCAGCATCACCGGGTGCGGCACCATGCGCACCAGTTTGCCCAGGCGCAACAGGCCGAAGGCAACCATGATCAGCCCGCCCAGCAGCACGGTGGCGAGCAAATATTCCACGCCGTGCTGCACCACCAGCGCGACGATCACCACGGCCATCGAACCGGCCGCCCCCGACACCATCCCCGGCCGCCCGCCGAACAGCGCCGTGAGGGTGCAGATGATAAAAGCGCCGTACAGGCCCATCAGCGGGTTGAGGTGAGCGACCAGAGCGAAGGCGATGCACTCGGGAAGCAACGCAAAGGACGTGGTGAGGCCGGCCAGGGTATCGGCGCGCAGACGGGTGAGGTTCATGAAGTACCAAGGTATTGCGGGGAATAAGGCCGGGAATGGTACGGAATTGAGCGGGGTGGGGCTAGTCTTGAAGGCCGAGTGGGGCTCATCGGGGGCAAGCCCCCTCCCCCATGACTGTGGGAGTCGAATCAGCAGGCATACCGCGCCAGCTTGGCCTGGATAAAGTCCAGGAAGCACTGGATGCGCAGCGCCAACTGGGAGTTGCGATAGAACACCGCGTGGATCGGTTGGCGGTAGCCGCTGTAGAACGTTTCCAGCAGCGGCACCAGGCGCCCGGCGTCGATATCGTCGAAGGTCATGAAGTTCGACAGGCACGCAATGCCCTGCCCCTCCAATGCCAGGTGACGCAGGGTCTCGCCACTGGAGGCGGCGATGCTCGGCTGAATCAACCAGCGGTCGCCTGCCGCGTGGCGCAACGGCCAGTGGTTGAGGGTTTCGGTCTGGGTGAAGCCCAGCAAGGTGTGGCTCGCCAGTTCAGCGACCGTGCGCGGGGTGCCGTGGCGTTCCAAATAGTCGGGGCTGGCGAGGATATGCAACGGCGTGCAGCCCAAGGAACGCGCATGCAGGCTCGAATCGGCCAATGCACCGATGCGAATCGCAATGTCGGTGCTCTGTTCCAGCAGGTCGATGATCAGGTCATCGCTGTTGAGCTCCAGCTGGATCTGCGGGTACAGGCGGCGGAATTCGGCGATGTACGGAATGATCCCGTGCAGCATGAATGGCACCGCCGCGTTGATGCGCAAGCGTCCGGCCGGTGTTTGCTGGCGCGAGGACAAGCGTTCTTCCAGCTCATCCATCTGCGCCAGAATCACCTTGGCCTGTTCGAAGAAGTATTTGCCCTCTTCGGTCAGGTCCATGCGTCGCGTGGTGCGGTTGATCAGCGTGGTGTCGAGCTTGGCTTCCAGGCGCGACAAGGTACGGCTGACCGCCGACGGCGTCTGCCCGGCCTGCTCCGCCGCCGCGGAAATCGAACCGCACTCGATCACGCTGACAAAGATCTGTAGTTCATCGGACCGGGCTTTCACGGGCGCTCCTCTCTCATCTTGAGGGGCAGCTTACACCGAGAGGTTGAACACCTGCGCCAGATGCTGCTCATAGCGCGCCACATCCGCCTCGATGGCTGGACGTTTCATCACGTCCACGCAGAGGAAAGTCGGCAGGCCGGTCATGCCAAGGAACTGATTGGCCTTGTGGAATGGGAAGTACACCGCGTCCACGCCCTTGGCTTCGAAAAAATCGCTGGGGTCGTCGAAGGCTTGCTGCGGTGCGTTCCAGGTCAGCGACAACAGGTACTGCTTGCCCTGGATCAGGCCGCCGCTGCCGTATTTCTGCGACGCATCGGAACGGGTGCGACCATCGCTGGCATACAGGCTGCCGTGGCCTTCGGTGAAGACTTCGTCGATGTACTTCTTGACGATCCATGGCGCGCCCATCCACCAACCGGGCATCTGATAGATGATCACGTCGGCCCATAGGAACTTGGCGACCTCTTCGGCCACGTCATAGCCGGCGTCGATATGGGTGACCTTGACGTCGATACCGGCACGGTCCAGCACCGCCGCTGCGGTGTCATGCAGGGTGGCGTTGTAGCGGCCATCGGAGTGGGCGAATTGTTTACCGCCGTTGAGCAATAGGACTTTTTTCATGGGAGATTCCAGAAGGTTGAAAGGTCTGGACGCAGACTATCCATCTGGCTCCCCTTGAATAAGCCACAAACCGGCAAAATACATTTGACCTAAAGGCACGAATACGCAGCCATTGTTAACCGCTGATCAGCAGATGCCCGCCCAAAAAAGCCATACCAACAAAAAATACCCGTTTGAACACCACGGCACTGATGCGCTGGCGTACCCACTGACCCAGCCACATGCCCAACAACGCCGGCACCAGCGCCAGCAGCGAGGCATTCAGTTCGGCGCCGCCCAGCCCGCCGCGCCAGGCCAGCCCGGCAGCCAAAGCCAGGGTAGACACGCTGAACGACAGCCCCAACGCCTGCACCAGTTGATCGCGCTGTAACCCCAGCGCCTGCAGATACGGCACGGCGGGGATCACAAACACTCCGGTGGCGGCGGTAACGATGCCGGTGAGCAATCCGCATAACGGGCCCAGCCAGCGTTCCGTCGCCGAGCCGACGTTGAATGTGGGCAAGAACAACCCGCTCAATGCATACATCAGCAACGCTGCGCCCAAGGCGTGCACCATCCAGCCGCCGCCGTCCATGCCCAGCCACGCAGTACCGAGCCCGGTGCCGAGAAAAATCAGCAGCAGCATCGGCCACAAGCGCTTGAACAGAGCACTCAGATGGCCGCCGAACGCCAATTGCCAGAGGTTGGTAACGGTTGAAGGAATGATCAGCAACGCCGCAGCCTGCGCCGGTAACATAGCCAGGCCGAGCAGGCCCATGGCCACGGTGGGCAAGCCCAGGCCGATCACCCCTTTGACGGTACCCGCCAGCATAAAGGTGCCGATCACCAGCAAAGACAAGGCCAGGCCGATATTTTGGTAAAACGTAAGGAAAGTCGTCATTGGTCAATAGTGACGTTTTCCGATGGGCTCGAAAATTCGCCATATACTGAGCCAGCCTCTTGTTTAGCTTGAGGCTTAGCGCCCCTCGAAACTCCAATGTGGGAGGGGGCTTGCCCCCGATTAGGCCCGCTGAGCCACCCGAGAAACCAGTCATGCACTTTGACCTGATCGACCTGCGTCTCTACCTGCACACCCTGGACGCCGGCAATATCACCGCTGGCGCATCCCGCAGCCATTTATCCCTGGCCGCCGCCAGCGCGCGCATCCGGGCCATGGAAGCGTCGCTGGGCATCGAGCTGCTGCAACGCGGTCGCCGCGGCGTCAGCCCAACGCCCGCCGGCAAAGCCCTGGCTCGCCACGCGCGGCTGTTATTGCAACAGGCCGATCACTTGCGACAGGACCTGGCCGCCTACGCCAACGGCGTCAAGGGCCAGGTGCGCTTGCTCTGCAATACCACCGCACTGAGTGAATACCTGCCTGAACTGCTGGCGGATGTACTGCGCGAACATCCCAACCTGGATATCGATGTGCAGGAGCTGCCCAGCCTGCGCATCACCCAGGCGTTACGCCAGGGCACTGCCGATTTGGGGATTATCTCCGACGCCGTCGACACCCACGGCTTGCAGACCCTGCCCTTTCGCGACGACCCACTGGTGCTGATCATGCCGACGGAGCATACGTTGGCGTCAGGCCCGGTCAGTTTTGTCGACAGCCTGCAACACGATTTCGTCGGCCTGGCCGCCCACAGTGCGCTGGCGGTGTACCTGGAAGAACAGGCGCTGCACGCCGGCTTCCGCCTGCACGCGCGCATCCGCGCCGAGAGCTTTGACGGGGTGATGCGCATGGTCGCCCGCGGCGCCGGCCTGGGGATCGTGCCCCAGGCCGCGTTGGACCGCTGGCCGGGGGAGCATCACTTTAAAGCCCAGCCCCTGCGCGAGGACTGGGCCTGTCGGCGACTGCTGTTATGCGCGCGCTCGTTCGAACAACTGCCGGGTTACGCTAAAGCCTTGTTCGATGCGCTGGCCAGATCCCCTGTGGGAGAGGGCTTGCCCCCGAAGACGGTACGTCAGTGACAGATGGGCTAACCGACCTATCGGGAACCAGCGCCCTCACACATTTCAGGTGACACTGTGGCGGACCTTGAATTGCGGCTGGTCCCAGGTGCGGTTATCGAGAATCTCACCGGGGACTTCCACGGCATCGAAGACTTCGGTGAAGCTTGTGTACAACGGGGTAAACCCAAAACGCATGATGCGCGGTTCGCGGTAATCGCCGATCACGCCTCGGGCGATCAGGGCCTGGATCACCGCGTAGCCTTCAGGATGCTCGAAGCTCACATGGCTGCCACGCCGGGCGTGTTCACGCGGGGTAATCAGCATAAGGTGATGGGCCGCGCAGCGAGCCTCCACCAAGTCGATAAACAGATCGGTCAACGCCAGGGATTTGCGGCGCAGGCTGGCCATGTCGGTCTGTTCAAAAATCTCCAGACCGCATTCCACCATCGCCAGCGACGTGATCGGCTGGGTGCCGCACAGGTAACGAGCGATGCCGGCGCTCGGCGCATAGCTGGACTCCATAGCGAACTGCCGCGTATGCCCGAACCAGCCCGACAACGGCTGGCGCACCAGGTCCACCAGCGCCGGGTTGACCCACACGAACGCCTGGGAACCGGGGCCACCGTTGAGGTATTTGTAGGTGCAGCCAATCGCGTAATCGGCGCCGGCCCGATGCAGGTCCACCGGCACCGCGCCCGCCGAGTGCGCCAGGTCCCAGATCGTCAGCGCACCGCACTCGTGGCTCAGGGTGGTCACGCCCTGCATGTCGTATAGGTAGCCGGTCTTGTAGTTGACGTGGGTGAGCATTACCACGGCCACGTCGGCGTCGATGGCCTGGGTCAGCTCGTCGGGGCTGTTCACCAAGCGCAGCGAATAACCCTGTTGCAGCAACTCGGCCAGGCCTTCGGCGATGTACAGGTCGGTGGGAAAGTTGCCGGCCTCGCTGACGATCACCTTGCGCGCCGGCGCCCGCTGGCGCTGCACACTCAACGCGGCACTGAGCACTTTGAACAGGTTGATCGAGGTGGTATCGGTGATCGCCACTTCGCCATCGCGTGCGCCGATCAGCGGGGCCAACCGGTCGCCCAGGCGCAGGGACAGGTCCGCCCAGCCCGCGCTGTTCCAACTGCGGATCAAACCGTCGCCCCACTCCTGGGCAATCACCTGTTGCGCCCGTGCCAGCGATGCCACGGGGCGGGCGCCCAGGGAGTTGCCATCCAGATAGATCATGCCGTGGGGCAGAGCGAACTGCTCACGCAAAGGCGCCAATGGGTCCTGGGCATCAAGGGTTTGGCAATGGCTTCGAAGGGGCATGGGCGATCCTGGTTTTTATAAGAGAAGATGAGCCAAATTATTAACGAAGCTTTAGAGAATTTTCGTGCAAAGTGGTGGGCAACAAGCTAATTAAGCTGTAGGAAATTCGAATTAAACCTCTAAATACGCGGAATTATTCTAAGCATGATTCTCGACCCCACCGACTTGCGCCTCCTGCATTTCCTGCAACAGGATGGCCGTATCAGCAACCAGGAACTGGCGGAAAAAGTCGCCCTGTCGCCCTCAGCCTGCCTGCGCCGCTTACGCCTGCTGGAGAGCGAAGGCGTGATCAGCGGCTACCGGGCGGTGCTGAATGCCGAGCAACTGGGGATCGAATTGGAGGCCATCGTTCACCTGTCTTTGCGCCAGGACGTGGAGGATTGGCACGAGACGTTCATCAAGAAAGTGCAAGGCTGGCCGGAAGTGGCCAGCGCCTATGTGATCACCGGCGCCAGCAACTATGTGCTGCGGGTACAGGCGCGCAACCTCAAGCATTTTTCGGACTTTATCGTGAACCACCTGAACCGCACGGCAGGGGTGACGGATATTCGCTCGGAGATCGTGCTGCAGAAAATCAAGGATAGGGATGAGGTGTTGGATCTGGTCGTGCGTAAATAGTCAGCCACGCCCCCATTCAAATGTGAGAGGGAGTTGACCCGGCAAGCACGGCGACCTCAACAATGGTGGAATCCGCCCAACAATGGCTGTTGGATCAGGCACTTGATGGCGTTCAGCTGTATTACGAACAGTTCACGCAGAGTAATATCTGACCCCAGCACTTCTGAGGGGCTGATGCGGCCTGCACTCCCCCTTAAGAAAAACAAGTAGAAGGGAACGTTAATGGCGGATGACATGGTTAACCCGGTGGGCCTCAAGCGTGGCTTGAAGAACCGGCATATTCAGCTGATCGCTTTGGGCGGCGCCATCGGTACGGGGTTGTTCCTCGGCTCGGCCGGGGTGCTCAAGTCTGCCGGGCCGTCGATGATCCTCGGCTACGCGATCGCCGGTTTCATCGCCTTTCTGATCATGCGCCAGCTCGGCGAAATGATCGTCGAAGAGCCGGTGGCCGGCTCTTTCAGCCACTTCGCGCACAAATACTGGGGCGGTTACGCGGGTTTCCTGGCGGGCTGGAACTACTGGGTGCTGTATGTGCTGGTGGGCATGGCCGAACTGACGGCGGTGGGCAAATACATCCAGTTCTGGTGGCCGGAGATTCCGACCTGGGTCAGTGCGTTGGTGTTCTTCGTCGCGGTGAACTTGATCAATACGCTGAACGTGAAGTTCTTCGGTGAGGCCGAGTTCTGGTTCGCGATCATCAAGGTGGTGGCGATTGTCGGCATGATCGTGCTCGGCTGCTACTTGCTGTTCAGCGGCAGCGGCGGCCCCCAGGCATCAATCGACAATCTGTGGAGCCACGGCGGGTTCTTCCCCAATGGCGGCATGGGGCTGTTGATGTCCATGGCGTTCATCATGTTCTCCTTCGGTGGCCTGGAGCTGGTGGGCATCACCGCCGCCGAGGCCAGCGAACCGCGCAAGGTGATCCCCAAGGCGATCAATCAGGTGGTGTACCGCATCTTGATTTTCTACGTGGGTGCGCTGACCGTGCTGCTGTCGCTGTATCCATGGGACCAATTGCTGCAAACCCTCGGCGCGTCGGGCGACGCCTACAGCGGCAGCCCGTTCGTGCAGATCTTCTCGCTGATCGGTAACGACACCGCTGCGCACATCCTCAACTTCGTGGTCCTGACCGCGGCGCTGTCGGTGTACAACAGCGGCGTGTACTGCAACAGCCGCATGTTGTTCGGCCTGGCCGAGCAAGGCGATGCGCCCAAAGCGCTGATGAAGCTCAACAAGCAAGGCGTGCCGCTGCGAGCCCTGGCGATCTCGGCGCTGGTGACGATGCTGTGCGTGGTGGTCAACTACGTCGCGCCGCAGAGCGCGCTGGAGTTGCTGTTCGCCCTGGTGGTTGCCTCGTTGATGATCAACTGGGCGCTGATCAGCATTACCCATATCAAGTTCCGCAAGGCCATGGGCCAACAAGGCGTGGAGCCGTCGTTCAAGACCTTCTGGTTCCCGTTCAGCAACTACCTGTGCCTGGCGTTCATGCTGATGATCGTCAGCGTGATGCTGGCCATTCCGGGGATTCGCGAGTCGGTGTTTGCGATGCCGGTGTGGGTGGGGGTGATCTATGTGGCCTACCGGTTGCGAATGAGTAAGGCGAAAGCGGTCGCCGCTGCGCAGTGATAGCCATATGGGAGGGGGCTAGCCCCCTCCCATATTTGTTTACAGCGTGGAACGCACTCGCCACAGCTCGGGGAACAACACCGTGTCGAGCATCTTGCGCAGGTAACCCACGCCTTCGGTTCCCCCGGTGCCCGGTTGGAAGCCGATGATGCGCTCCACCGTGGTCACATGGCGGAAGCGCCACTGGCGGAACGAGTCCTCCAGGTCGATAAACTTTTCGGCCAACTGGTACAGGTCCCAGTAACGGCTCGGATCGCGATACACCTCGCGCCATGCCGCCTCCACCGAGTCATCGTGTACGGTCGCGGCCGTTGGGTCGCGTTCGGCGCGTTGCGGGTCAATCGCCAAACCGGCCTTGACCATCAAATTGATCGCCTCGTCATACAGCGACGGCGTGGCAATCGCCACTTGCAGTTGCTGCAACAATTCCGGTCGATGGGCATGGGGTCGCAACAACGCTGGGCTCTTGTTGCCGAGAATAAATTCGATCTCACGGTACTGAAACGACTGGAACCCCGACGACTGCCCCAGGAACGGGCGAATGGCCTTGTATTCCGAAGGTGTCATGGTCGCCAGCACGGCCCAGGCATGCACCAGTTGGTCGAAGATTCGCGACACCCGCGCCAGCATCTTGAACGCCGGCGGCAACTCGCCCAGGCGCACGTGTTCGCGGGCGGCCTTGAGTTCATGGAGCATCAGCTTCATCCACAGCTCGGAGGTCTGGTGCTGGATGATAAACAGCATTTCGTTGTGGTCCGGCGACAGCGGGTGCTGGGCGCTGAGCACTTTGCCCAGGTCCAGGTAGTCGCCGTAGCTCATGGACTCGGAAAAATTCAGCTCGGCGTTATGCCATTCTTCCGGGGCTTGGTAGTCGGCAGAAAAGGGACATTGGCTCATCGCGTGGGCTCCTTGAGCGGGCGCAGGATTGCGCGGACCGGGCTGGCGTCGAGGTGGGCAAAGCGCAGCGGCAAGGCGATCAGCTCGTAGTCGCCCTCCGGCACGTCGTCGAGCACGATGCCTTCGAGAATCGCCATGCCATGCCGGGCCACGGCGTTGTGAGAGTCCATGGTCTTGGACTGTTGCGGGTCCAGGGACGGGGTGTCGATACCGATCAGCCGCACCCCCAGGCTGGCAAGCCGCTCGATGGTTTGCGGGGCGATGGCGGTGAAATTCTCATCCCACTCGGTCAGCGGCGCTTGTGGATAAGTACGCAGCAATACGCGCTCGGGCAAGTTATCCACACGACCGTCGAGCTGATGAGGCTGCACCAGCGCGCCACTGTCCAGGCAATGCAGCACTCGGCAAGGGCCCATGTACACATCCAGCGACACCTCGCCAATCGGCGCGCCGTCGGCGCTGTAGTGCAGCGGTGCATCCACATGGGCGCCGGTATGCGGCGACAAGGTCACGCGCCCGACATTCACCGGACACTCCGGGCCGAACTGCCATACGCGTTCTTCCTGAAACGGCGTATCGCCCGGCCAGGTGGGCGTGGCCGCGCTCAAGGGCGGGCTGATGTCCCACCACGTTTTTATTGGGTTCATGCTCAAGGCTCTCGGTCGTTACTGGGGTGAATGATACGAGGGCCTGCTGTGAATTTTCTTGCAAATTCTGGCGTAAGAGGGGAGTTCTTTCGCACTTACTGCGAGAAAAAGGCTTATTCACGCTCGAATATGTCGCCTGATGTGGGAGGGGGGCTTGCCCCCGGTTAAGTGGGCCAGTTGATCCAGGTGCCCGTTGTGACGCCGCCATCGAGGGCAAGCCCCTCCCACACTGACCTCGCCGTGCCAATAACCCCCTATTCATCTGCGCTTCTGGACATCCCGATGTCGAGTTCAGACCACTGAGGGTGCTGGCGACGCTATAGGGTTCGACTCTCGTTCCCTTGCCTCGGAGTCATCATGTCCAAGCCCATTACCGTACTGCGCGACACCCATCCCTTGCCGGTCCTGGATGCCTGCAAATGGGAGAAGCTCGAAGGCGACCCGCACACCGTCAACCTTAACGCCTACACCAGCGAAGACGGCAGCAAGATCATGGGCACTTGGATCTGCACCCCAGGCAAGTGGTATGTGGAATACGTGAAGTGGGAGTACTGCCACTTCCAAGAAGGCTACTGCGTGATCACGCCTGAGGGGATGGAGCCAATTCACTTGCGGGCTGGGGATATCTTTGTGGTGGAGCCAGGGATGAAGGGGACGTGGGAAGTGGTCGAGACGGTGCGTAAGTATTTTGTGTTCGCCTGAGTAATCACCCCGCTTATGGGGGCTTGAGCAGGCTGGTGGTGAGCGGGCTGGTCCTGCTCACCACGCAGTTTCCTTTGCGTAGGATCTACTTAGGCTTGCGATAGCTGTTAACAATCGCCGAGAAGTCCTTGCCGCCCTCCCCGCGCTGGCTCATGGATTGATACAACTGTTGGGCCACAGCGCCCAGAATCACCGGTTGCTTGGCCTGGCGGGCAGCTTCGGTGGCCAAACCCAAGTCCTTGAGCATCAGGTCCGCGCCGAAACCGCCGGTATAGCCGCGAGACGCCGGGGCAGTTTCGATCACGCCTGGCCACGGGTTGTAAGTGTCGGAACTCCAGCAGCGCCCGGTGGAGCTGTTGATAATGCCCGCAAGCACCTGGGTGTCGATCCCCAGCGCATCGCCCAAAGCCATGGCTTCGCTGACGCCCACCATGCTGATGCCCAGCAACAGGTTGTTGCAGATCTTGGCGATCTGACCAGTACCTACTTCACCGCAATGCACGATGTTGCGGCCCATTTGCCCCAGCACCGGTTGCAGGGTAGCGAACAGTTCCGGGGTGGCACCGACCATAAAGGTCAGCGTACCCGCCTGGGCGCCGCCGGTGCCGCCGGAGACGGGCGCGTCGGCCATCGCCACGCCGTGTTTGGCTGCCGCTGCGGCCACGTCGCGAGCAGTCTGCGGGTCGATGGTGCTGCAATCCACCGCCGGCACGCCGCTACCGATACCGGCGAGTACGCCATCGTCATTCAGCCACACGCTGCGCACATGGGCGGCGGCGGGCAGCATGGTAATCACCAGCTCCGCGCCCTGGGCCGCATGGCGTGGCGAGTCGCTGATGGTACCGCCCAATTCGGCGAGTTCCTTGAGCACAGTCTGGTTGAGGTCAAACAGGTTCAGCGCGTGGCCGGCCTTGATCAAGTTGCGGGCCATGGGCGCGCCCATGTTGCCCAAACCGATAAATGCAATCTTCATGAGGGTCTCCCGGAATCAGCGCAGGTTGATGGTGGTGTTGACGCCATCGTTGACCGTGTCGTCGTCGAACCAGCGGCTCGTGACGGTTTTGGTCTGGGTGTAGAACTGCACCACTTGCTTGCCGTAGGGGCCGAGGTCGCCGAGCTTGGAACCACGGGAACCGGTGAAGCTGAAGAACGGCACCGGCACTGGGATCGGGATGTTGATACCCACCTGGCCCACGTCGATTTCGCTCTGGAATTTACGCGCCGCCGCCCCACTCTGGGTAAACAGGCCGGTGCCATTGCCGAATGGGTTGGCGTTGACCAGGGCGATGGCCTCATCAAGGGTGTCGACTTCAATCACCACCAGCACTGGGCCGAAGATTTCTTCGGTGTAGATGCGCATGTCCGTGGTCACGCCCGAGAACAGGGTCGGGCCGACAAAGTTGCCCTGCTCGAAACCCGGTACCTGGATGTCGCGACCGTCCAATTCGAGCTTGGCGCCTTGCTGTACACCGCTTTCGATCAATTCCAGGATGCGTGCCTTGGCGCGCTTGGAAATCACCGGGCCGACATCGGTGCCGGCTTCGCTGCCGGCGTTGACCTTGAGCTTCTGTGCCAGCGCCTTCAGGTCCGGCAGCCATTGCTTGGACGCCCCCACCAGCACCACCACGGAGGTGGCCATGCAGCGCTGGCCTGCCGCACCGAAACCGGCGCCGACCAAGGCATTGAGGGTGTGTTCGCGGTTGGCATCCGGCAGCACGACGGCGTGGTTCTTGGCGCCCATCATCGATTGCACGCGCTTGCCGTGCTTGCCGGCCAGGTCATACACATGGGTGCCGACGGCGGTGGAGCCGACGAAGGACACCGCCTTGATGTCCTTATGGGTGCACAGTGCATCTACCACGTCCTTGCCGCCATGCACCACGTTGAGCACACCGGCCGGTACGCCGGCTTCCAGCGCCAGCTCCACCAGCAGCATGGTCGATAGTGGGTCCTGTTCGGACGGTTTGAGGACGAAGGTGTTACCACAGGCGATGGCCATCGGGAACATCCATAGCGGAATCATCGCCGGGAAGTTGAACGGGGTAATGCCCGCACACACGCCGATGGGCTGGCGCAGGGTGTAGGTATCGACGCCACCGGCGACGTTCTCGGCGAACTCGCCCATTTGCAGGGTACCGATGGAACAGGCGTGCTCCACCACTTCCAAGCCACGGAAAATAT
Organism: Pseudomonas sp. S5F11; assembly: GCF_019641515.1. Lineage (NCBI taxonomy): Bacteria > Pseudomonadati > Pseudomonadota > Gammaproteobacteria > Pseudomonadales > Pseudomonadaceae > Pseudomonas > Pseudomonas sp. S5F11. Next base: position 4,650,153 of record NZ_JAIFJZ010000001.1, on the reverse strand, counting down.
CGCCCTCGGCATCGGCAATAGTCTTACCCTGCTCGGCGCTGAGCACGACGGCGATGCGTTTGGAATGTTCGCGAATCAACGCCTGCAGCTTGAGCATGATGCGCATGCGCGCGCCGATCGGCGTCAGCTTCCAGGTCTGGAAGGCGCGATGGGCGGCATCGATGGCGGCGTTGACTTCATCGGCGGTGGCAAACGGGACTTTGGCCAGCACTTGCTGAGTGGCGGGGTTGACGATGTCTTGCCATTGGGTGGTCTTGGACTCGACCCACTCACCGTTGATCAGCAACTTGACCGGTTGTACGGAAATTTCGGCAGATGCGTTCATGTGGTCTCCAATTCTTATTTATATGCAGAGAACCAAGGCGTTGAACCGCCTTGAAGAATGAGGCGTTCGGACTGTTTTTGGAGTATAGATGTGCAAATCTCTAATAAGAACGCACATAAAAGCCGGACCAATATGCAAAAAAACATCACGTCGCTGGGCTCCCTGAACTGGGATGACCTGAAGTTTTTCCTCGAAGTGGCCCGCACCCGCAAGGCCAGCGTCGCCGCCAAGCGCCTGGCGGTGGACTACACCACGGTGTCGCGGCGCATCAGTTCGCTGGAAGTGTCATTGGGCACGCTGCTGTTCGAAAAATCCCGCACCAACGGCTTTGTACTCACCCCCGAAGGCCAACGATTGCTGGGCTACGCAGAGTCCATTGAAAGCACCCTGCACATGGCCTGCGAGCAGGTGTCCGGCTCCGGTGTCGCACTGTCCGGGCATGTGCGCATGGGCTGCACCGAAGGCTTCGGCAGCTTCTTCGTCACGCCGCAGTTGAGCCACTTTGTCGGCACCTACCCGGCGATCTCCGTCGACATCCTGCCCCTGCCCCACTTCATCAGCCTGTCCAAGCGCGAAGCCGACATCGTCATCGCCTTGGAACGCCCGGAACACGGGCCGTACGTGTGCTGCAAACTGTGCGATTACACCCTGCAGTTGTACGCCACCCAGGATTACCTCGACCAACATCCGCCGATCCAACGCCCGGCGGACCTGGCCACCCACCCGTTTATAAGTTACGTCGATGACCTGGCCTTCAGCTCCGAGCTGCTCTACCTGGCCAACGTAGTCCCCGGCGCCAGCGCCAGCCTGCGCAGCACCAGCGTGATTGCCCAGTACGTCGCGGCACAACAGGGCCGCTCGATGGCGATACTGCCGTGCTTCCTGGCGGCACAAGACCCACGCTTGTTGCCGGTGCTGGGGGAGCAAATCACGATCACGCGCCAGTTTTGGATGTATTGCCGGGAGGACTTAAGGAAGCTGAAGCGGATTACGTTGTTGTGGGACTACATCCGGGAAGTGACCGAGCAGAACCGGGGGTTGTTGATGGGGGAAACGCGGGAGATGCGGTTTGCGAATTAATCGGCCGAAACCAAACCAACCGGTGGGCAGGGACTCGCCGTGGGTCAGCCACGCCGCCATCGGGTTCAAGCCCCCTCCCACATTTGATCTGGTTTCGTCAGCCAGGTATTCAACCTGCAATGCATTCGAGGTGGGAGGGGGCTTGCCCCCGATGGGGCCTGCTCAGTCGTTACCTGTGTTGCTGACCCACCGCTATTGGGGGGCAAGCTCATACTTGATCGGCATTCAGGTTGAAGCACGTGAAACCGCTCAGTCGGCAATCACCACAATCGCCACCCGCCGATTTTCGGTGCGCCCTGCGGCTGTATCGTTGGATGCCACGGGCTGGCTGCTGCCCAAGCCGCGCAGTTGGATGTTTTCTTCTTTCATACCGACGCCCGTCAGCACCGTGGCCACGCTTTTGGCGCGGCGCAGGGAGAGTTGCTCGTTGTAGGCTTCTTTGCCGGAGGCGTCGGTATGGCCGTCCACGCGTACGCGCTCTATGCCCACGCCGAGCAGGGCCTTGCCGATGCGTTGGACGATCGCGGTGCTCGGCGGGTTGAGGGTTTCGATGTCGCTGCCGAACAGCACTTTGCCCGACAGACCGAATGCCCAGCCGTCATCCGTGAGTTCAAAGCCCTGTTGTTTGAGTACCGCGACTTGCGCCGGGGTCAGGCCTTTAGGGGGTTGTGTCTGACAGCCGCCGAGGGCCAACAAGGCCACCAGCACAGTAAGAAACAGAACGCGTGCAGTCGAGAACAAGGGATCAACTCCTGTGTTGAACGTTAACAGCAGAGTGCTCCGACTCCGCCGTGTGCTGGCCGCCCTGGGACAGACGTTTGGCCTGGTACATCGCCGCGTCGGCGGCATTGAGCAAGGTGCCGGGTGTGGCGCCATGCTCGGGGTAAATGGCAATGCCGATGCTGAGCGACGTCAGCACTTGAGAGCCACCCGGCACGTCAATCGGCATGTCCATGCTGGCGATGATCTTGTCAGCGATGCGTTGCGCGTCCTCGGCCTTGTGCAACGGCGCAAGCAGGATGGCGAACTCGTCACCGCCCAGGCGCGCCACCAGGTCACCGTCACGCAGTTGCGCGCGCACACGGGCAGCGACAGCCACCAGCACCGCGTCGCCGGCGGCGTGGCCGAAGTTGTCGTTGATGTCTTTGAAGCGATCGCTGTCGAGGAACAATACCGCGACCCGCTCGTCGAGCTTGGCCGCGCCGCGCAGGGCTCGAATCAGCCGACCTTCGAAGAACGCCCGGTTGGGCAGGCCGGTCAGGCTGTCGTGGTTGGCCTGGTGAGCCAGGGTTTCGTTTTCGCTTTGCAGGTGGCTTTGCCAGGCTTCCATTTCGCCGAGCAAGGCATTGAAGTCACTGCCCAGGCTGTCGAGTTCGGCGATGCGCGCGGGCGGCACACGTCGATCAAAATCCCGCTCGCTGCGGGCAGCGTGAGCTACGGCGGCCAGGCTTTGCAACGGCACGGTGATCCCACGCAGCAGACGCCGGGCCAGGTGTAATGCGACCCAGGCGCTGAGGGCGGTGCAGATCAGAATCCCGGCCAGACCACTGAGCAGAAAGCGCAGCAGGCTGCCGCCGTGGCCGGTCAGGTGGATACTGCCGACGGTACGGCCTTGGTGCAGGATCGGTTGGTTGATCGGCTGTTCAAGCAGGGCATGCGCCAGTGCCAGTTCCACCCGCGAGAGCATGCCGGTTTCGGGGCGTGCCCAGTGGGCCAGTAACTTGCCATTGGCGTCGAAAACGTCGGCATCGGCCACCTCTTCGGTGGACGCAATCAGGCTCAGTGCCTCGGTGGCTGCGGCGCGGTCGTTGAACACCACCGCAGCTTCCACGGTGTAAGTGATGGAGCGTGCGATAAGGTGCAAGTTGTGTTCGGCATAGACGCGCAGCGCCAGCACGCCGAGCAGGGTCAGGGACACACTGGCCAGGGTTACCGCCACCAGAGCCAGGATCAAATGACCACGGCCGATAACCGAGCGCAGGCTAGGTCGCACTTTCACATGGGTCATGGAGCAGGCGCCCGGCGGCGGGACAGTTGCAGCACGCTGGGGTGAATGCGCACGCCGCTGCGTGCCACCGAGTCGAGGTTGACCTCGAACGACACTTGTTCATCGCTTACGCGCAGGCAAAACAAGCTGCCGACGGTGCACTGGTCGCCGCCTTCGCTGATGCTGAGCACCGGGTGGCCGATCAACGAGGCAAACAATTGGCTGCGCTCATCGGCGGTAAGTTTGCCGATGTACACCGCGTCGCAGGCGTTGACGATATCGGGATGGTTGACCAACAGGCGCTGCACCACAACCGGACGACCGGTCGCCTGGATGGTGCCTTTGATCAGGTCATCGGTGTATTGGGTGGGCCCGACGATACACAGGCGCAATTGCGCCGGCTCCACCGGCCAGCGCGCGTAACTGAGAATACCGAGAACCACCTGAGTGACCGCCTGGGCACGCTGCGCGGCCATACCCTCGGTGGCCGGGACGTCCGCAAACCCGTGCGGCGCCAGCACACACAGCAGCGCCATCAGCAGCAGGCGTCTCCAGCTCCAACGGCACTCTGTGGGCGAGACAGCCACGTTCATGCTGCGATTCTCTCAGGTGTTTTCGTGGGGTGATGCCGCAACGATAGCACAGCGGCGGAAAACCCCGCGAGGCAGTGCCTTCGCGAGGTCCGCTATTTTTTCAGAAAATTCAGGCAGTAGAATCAGAAATATTAGATGACCTATCAGTCAATTTTTTAGGCGCCTTGATCCAACTCCAGCATCAACCCACTCAAGCGCTTGACCTTGCGCCGCACCGCTTCCTCAAACACACCGCCGCGCGGCTCGATCAGGCTGAACCAGCGCTTGGCGCGGGTGATGCCGGTGTATATCAATTCTTTGGTCAACACCGGGTTCAGGGCGTCGGGCAGGATCAGCGCAGTGTGGGTGAATTCCGAGCCTTGGGATTTGTGCACGGTCATGGCGTACACGGTTTCCACATCGTTCAGGCGGCTGGGCAGCACGAATCGCACGCCGCCCTGGCCGTCATTACGTGGGAAAGCCACCCGTAGCACCTGAGGGCCACCGTCGCTTTCGGGCAGTTTGAGGGCGATGCCGATATCGCCATTCATCAGGCCCAGGCCGTAGTCGTTGCGCGTCATCAGCACCGGGCGACCTTCGTACCATTGCTCGTCACCCTCGATCAGCCGCACTTTACGCAGCGCCGCGGTGATTCGCAGATTCAACCCCTCCACACCCCACGGACCTTTGCGCACGGCGCAGAGCAATTGGAACGCGTCGAAGGCCTGCAACAATTGCTGCGCCCAGGCCGTCCAGGCGTGGTCGTCACGGGGGGTGGCGGGTGACGGACGCGCCGATTGCAGCAGGTTCAGGTAATAGCGATAGCCCTCGGCACCGCCGCCCTGCCCGTCCAGCACCAGGCGCTCAAGCGCGTGGTCGTGTTCGCCCTTGAGGCTGACGCAGAACAGGTCGCTGTGGCTGCGCGCGGCCAGCAGCTTGCGGGCCTCTTCGGCTTTTTGCTGGTTGACCCAGCGCGCCAGTTGGCCGATGCCGCTACCTTCGCCGAACCGCCGCGAATAGCGCAGCATCACCACTTGTTGCGCCAGGGGGTGGCTGTGGTCCAGGTCTTCGCTCAGGCCGCTGGTGCTGAGGTCTTCACCGCTGACGGCTTGTAGCCACTGGCGCGTGTCGGGGCTGTACCAACCGGCTTCGGCGTCGCGGCATAAATCGCCGAGCACGGCACCGGCTTCCACCGAGGCCAGTTGATCCTTGTCGCCCAGCAATACCAGACGGGCGTGAGGCGGCAGCGCGTCCAGCAGATTGGCCATCATCTCCAGGTCGATCATCGAGGCTTCATCCACCACCAGTACATCCAGGGGCAGCAAGTTGCCCGCATGGTGACGGAAATGCCGAGTGCCAGGGCGACTGCCCAGCAAACGGTGGACGGTGGTGACTTGGGTCGGGATCTTTTCCCGCACCGTATCGGGAACACTCAGCGACAGCACTTGCTGGCTGATGGATTCGGTCAGGCGCGCCGCCGCTTTGCCAGTGGGAGCGGCCAGGCGAATGCGCAGCGGGCTGCCGGATTCCACGGCCGGCGCCTGCAACAGCGCGAGCAGGCGCACCACAGTGGTGGTCTTGCCGGTGCCGGGGCCGCCGGTAACGATGCTGAACGCCCCTCGGGTAGCCAGGGCGCAGGCGAGTTTCTGCCAGTCCACTACGCCGTCGGGCGCGGGTTGAGCGAACAGGCCATTGAGCCGCTCGGGCAAATCGGCGGTGAAGTTTTCCTGTGTCGCCAGGCGCTGGCGCAATGCGGAATCGATGCGTCGCTCGTAGGTCCAGTAGCGCCGCAGGTACAGACGTTTCCCCGACAGCACGAGGGGCCGGCTTTGTGCCGCTTCACTGCCGTCGAGTGCAAGGGCGACCAACGAGCTGGCGGCCAGTGCATGGCACCAATGGGCGCCATCGAGGCCATCGAGCAACTGCGACGGAAGCAACATCGCGCCGGTCTGCAGGTCGCCTTCGGGCGGTAGGGACAGGGCAAAATCCGGCGCCTTTAGGGTTTCGAACAGATCAAGGCAGACGTGCCCGTGACCCAATTGGTGGCTGGTCAACGCCGCCGCGAGCAACACTAGAGGATCGGCCTGGGGATCGAGTTCGTGCAGGAAGCCAACGAAAGCCTTATCCAGCGCCCGCAACCAGCCGCGCTCGACCCAGCGTTCCAGTAATTGCACCAGATCGGCGGAGCGTTCCAGCGGCGCTAGTGCCTCCAGCGGTAATGGCGACAGGCTCATAACAGCACTCCTTGTTCCCAGGCCGGCTCAGTTTTGGGTGGCAGCGGTTTGCCTTGGAACAACAGGTCCAGGCCTTCGATCAGCGCCCGTGGCGGCCGGGTGAAATACGCGCCTTGGCTGGAAGACTGGGTGCCGCGCAGGAACAGATACAGTGCGCCGCCAATGTGGCGGTCGTAATCGTAGTCGGGCAACCGTGCCTTGAGCTGGCGATGCAGGGCCAGTAGGTAGAGGACATATTGCAGGTCATACCGATGCTCAAGGATCGACTGTTCCATGGCTTGCGGGGTGTAGGCCGAATCGTCAGGCCCGAGCCAGTTGGATTTGTAGTCGGCCACGTAGTAGCGGCCATCGTGTTCGAACGTCAGGTCGATAAACCCCTTGAACATGCCGTTGAGCAGCACTGGTTCGGCAGCCACCCGGGCGACGCCGTCATGGGTGTACTGACACACCAGTTTATCCAGGGCGAGCACATCGACCTTATGACTGGCGAACCAGAACTCCATCTCGATCTGATAGTGCCGCAAGCCGCTCAAGGCCACGCGACCGTTATCCACAGGCAGTGGCGTGTGCAGCAGATGGCCCAGCCAGGCACTGAGGGTAACGATCCACCCCTCCCAGTTGCGCCGATTGCAACGCGCGCCGACGGCTTGTTCGATGGCCTGCGGCGTCACGTTGAAGCCTTCTTCACCCGCCCATTCCAGCAAACCGTGCAGGAAGGTACCGGGGTTGGGGCCGCGTGGGAAACGGTGAATGTCGCCACCAGACGCTGCCACTTCACGCGGTGCATCCGGGTCCAGGCGCTCGTCATCGAACAGCTTTTGCGCTTGTGGGTTTTCGGGCGCTTCGAGGGTCGGGCTGCTCAGGCTGTCGCCAATACGCAGCGCGCTGTAGGAAGCAATCCACCAGTTTTCCGCCGCCTTGCGGCTGGGCAACAACGGCGCGAGCAGCGTGGCCTGGTTGCGCGGCGGGTGGAACAGCACCTCTTGCGCCTCAGGCACTTGGGCGTAATGGATGGCTGGGCAACCGTCCTGCAAATCCAGCAGCCAACGGGCCAGGCCCGCCGACTCGCGCAGCACATTGCCGCCGCCAAGCAAATAGCCCAGCGCACACAAGTGCAGGACCGAACTACTGCTGTTGCCGCGCTTGAGGTCGGCGATGCCCAGCCAGCACGCGTGCTTGGCGCGGGTCAGGGCGACATAAAACAAGCGCAGGTCTTCGGCCAGCCGCTCGTCGTCAGCCTGGGCAATCAGCTCGGCGGTCGGGCGCAGGCTGACCTGGGATTTGCCATGTTCATCGTGGTAGTGCAGCGGCAGGCGGCTGCCGTCCACGGGTTTGGTCGAACAAATAAACGGCAGAAACACCAGGTCGTATTCCAGACCTTTGGATTTGTGGATGGTGACCACTTTGACCAATTGCTCATCGCTTTCCAGGCGTAGGATCTGCTCTTCACCGGCTTGACCCGAGAGCGCCAGATGCTCGGCCAGGTGGCGGATCAACGCTTGTTCGCCGTCCAGCTCCGAGGCGGCCTGTTGCAGCAGTTCGCTCAAGTGCAACAGGTTGGTCAACACACGTTCGCCGTCGCTGCGGGCGATCAGGGTTTGCGGCAATTTGAAGTCGTGCAGCAAACGCCGCAGCATCGGTAGCACGCCTTGGGTGCGCCAAATCGCACGGTAACCGCGAAACTGCATAACGCGGCTTTCCCACGCCAATTCGTCCTGATTCAGACGCTCCAGTTCGGGCAGCGACAGATTCAACGTGACACACGCCAGGGCGGCACGCAGGGGGCGCTCCATATCCGGCTCGGCGCAGGCCTTGAGCCAGGCCAACAGGTCATGGGCTTCCTGGGCGGCAAACACCGAGTCCTTATCGGACAGGTACACGCTTCGCACACCCCGAGCGGCCAATTCCGCACGCACGGCTTGGGCCTCCTTGCCGTCGCGGACCAGGATGGCGATATCCGACGGCAATACACCTTTGAAGCTGGCGTCCGGCTGTAGGAAACCGGCCTTGCCTTGCTGCCCGGCATTGAGCAGCTCAACAATCTGCGTAGCACAAGCAGCAGCCAGCTGCTGGCGGTACACCGCGTTGGAAATCGGCTGGTCGGTTGCCAAGTGCCAGAGGTTCATCGCCGGCACAGGCTGGCCGTCGACCAGCAAGGTCTCTTTGCGGCCTTGGGACAATACCGGCTGGAACGGCACCGGGTTATCGCCATTCGGCTCGCGGAACAGAAACGCACCGCGCCCGGACTCCGCACGCTGGAACACATGATTCACTGCGTCGACCATGGCATGGCTGGAGCGGAAGTTGGTGCCCAGGGTGTGATGGCGGCCGAGTGTGGATTTACGTGCGCGCAGGTAGGTGTAAATGTCGGCGCCACGGAAAGCGTAGATCGCTTGCTTGGGGTCACCGATCAGGAACAGGCCGCTATCCAGGTGGTTTTCTTCGATGCGATAGATGCTGTCGAAGATGCTGTACTGCACCGGGTCGGTGTCCTGGAACTCATCAATCAACGCGACCGGGAATTGCTCGCGGATCACGCTGGCCAGGCGCTCGCCGCCCTCTGCTTGAAGGGCCGCGTTGAGGCGGATCAGCATGTCATCGAAGCCCATTTCGGCGCGTCGGCGTTTTTCCTCTTCGAAGCGTTTACCCACCCAGGCGGCGGCGTGTTGCAACACGGCGGCGTCCGGGGTGGGCAACGCGTCAAGGCTGGCTTTGAGGTTGGCCATGGCATCGATACCGGGATGCCGGGGCGGCTCGCCTTTCCAAGCTTCGGCCATGCCCTCGGGCGTAAGGCGTGTGAAGCCGGTGCCGATGTCCAGTTGCTCCTGGGTTTCGTCGCTTGCCCAGGCACTGATTTTTTCGAACCAGGGCTCGAAATAGCGCGCTTGCATCTTGCGACCGTCGACGGCTTTGGCAGCCACGGCCTGCAGGCAAAGATCGCGCAGTTCGGCGGCCCATTGCTGCCAGGGCGCTTTGAGGGCGACCAGCGCTTCGCGGCGCTCCTGCAAACAGGCGTTGATCAACTCGGCGGGATCGCGGGTTTCGTCGCTGGGACGCTCGCTGCCGAACAGCGCGCGCACGCGCGGCATCAGCGCAGCGGGGCCGCCCCAATGAGTGCGCACCCAGTTGAGGGCATCGTCGTGCATCGGGTAGCAGAACAGCCGCCAGTAATCGCGCAGTACTTCGCCGAGCAGGTCGCTGTGATCGGTTTCCAATGTCTGGGTAAACAGGCTGCCGCTGTCGAACGCATGTTCGCGCAGCATGCGCTGACACCAACTGTGGATGGTGGACACAGCCGCTTCGTCCATCCACTGGGCAGCGATGTCCAGGCGGTTAGCGCAGGCGGGCCACTGCTCAGGCGCATAGTGCACACGCAGGTCGGCGATCAGAGCGTCGGGCGACGGGATCTCATCGCGGAAAAACCGCGCGGCCTCAGCCAGGCGAATGCGGATACGCTCACGCAGCTCCTTGGTGGCGGCGTCGGTGAAGGTCACCACCAGGATCTGCGGCGGCAGCAATTCACGACCAAAACCCCACGCATCGCCGCCGTGGCCAAGCACCAGGCGCAGGTACAAGGCGGAAATTGTGAAGGTCTTGCCGGTGCCGGCGCTGGCTTCAATCAGCTGGCTACCTTTGAGTGGGAAGGCCAGGGCCAAAGGTGTGCTGCTCATGCGCGGGCCTCCTCGCCAGTAAGTGATCGCCACGGCGCATCAAGCATGGGTCGGTACAGTGTTTCGCACCAACCTTCGAATTCTTCGCTGGCCACCAAGGCTGCGTAATCCGGAAATTGGCGCGTGAGCGCGGGGGTTTCCCGGCGTTCGCCGTCGGTGGTCAGCCCGTCGCCTTCGTAGGCTTTGCTCGCCGCGGCATGGGCTTTGGCCGGATCGGTCTGGCCCAACCAGGCGAATGCGGTCTTGACCGCCACCGGCAGCGGCTTGCGCATGCCGCTGCGCCAGGCCAGGAGCAGGTGGCCGAGGATATCCTGGGCGAGCGCTGGGTCCAGCGGGGCCAACAGCAAGGTGTCATCACTGGCCACTAGGCCGGTACTCAACGGCAGCCCGCAAGCGCAGGCCACCAGATGATTGACCCACGGGCGGATCAGACGATGCCACTTGCGTGTCTTGATCGAGCCGATGCTATTAGGAATGGTGCTGACGCTGAGCAACCCGCCATCACTGCGCCGATGCAGCCCACTGATCCAGCCTTCCAACCTGATCCCCTGATGCTCAAAACTGACCGGTTCCGTCGCGGTATGCGGGATTGGCCATAGGGCCAGTAGTTGCTGGTAGCGTTGCAGCAGGCCGGGCAAAGGCTCGATCAGTTCGTTGCGCAGACATTCGCCGAAACCAACCATGGGCAGCAGGCCACTACCTTGTAGGCGCTGGGCCTGGGCCTTGAGCGCCTGGTCGAGGTGCTCCGGTTGGCTCAGCGCGGCATTGAGCAGGCTGTCGCTCAGGCTGTAGCGTTGCAGAGCATCAAGGACGAAGGGTTCCTCATCGGCCAGAGGTACTTCGGCGGCCTCAAAGAACACTTTCAGACGCTGACTGAAGAAATGTTTAACCGGGTTGCGTAGGAAATCCTGTAACTGACCGAGACTTAGAGGTTCTTCTTGCTGATGCTGCGCCAATTCCGGCTCCGTGCCGGTGATGGGCGCGTCCTCGTGCAATACCTGCCATTCGCGGGCGTAGCTGAACAGCGGATCGCCTGCGTGGAAATAGCGGGCGCTGAACGGCTGCAATGGGTGTTCCTGGGTCAGCGCGTCAATGACGGGGGCGTCGTTTGCCGCGTGTTTCCAGCCGCTGGCGAGATGATCGCGCAACTGGCCGATCAGCACCGAAGCCGGACGCTCGCTGTTGTCGCGGATGCTGCGGCCGACCCAACTGATGTAGAGCTGGTCTCGGGCAGAGAGCAGGGCTTCGAGCAACAAGTAACGGTCGTCTTCGCGACGGGACCGGTCGCCTGGGCGGTAGTCGCTGCCCATCAGGTCGAAGTCCAGCGGTGGCTGGGCGCGAGGGTAATCGCCGTCGTTCATACCCAGCAGGCAGACGAGCTTGAAGGGAATGGCACGCATGGGCATCAGGGTGCAGAAATTGACAGCTCCGGCGAGGAAACGCTGGGACAGTCGGCCTTGATCCAGACCGGCGAGCCAGGCTTCGCGGACCACGGTGAGCGGTAACTCGTCCTGCAGGCCGACGGACTCACAGGTTTCCAACCAGGTTTCTCGCAGCTGTTCCAGTTGGCTCAGCAGATAGTCATCGTGTTCACTACTGGCCAGGAAGAACCGCTGCATCAAGTCTTGCAAGCGCTCGCCCCATTGCTGCGGCGCTGCTGGCTCGGACAAGGTCTGATGAGCGTCACTCAGCGCATCGAGCAAGGCAACCAGCGGGCCAATCAGCGCCGCGTCGAGGCCGCCAATTTCGTCGTAAGGTTCGATACCTTCGCAGGCCGCGCCACTGCCCACCGCATACCCCAGCAACATGCGGCGCAGGCCGAATCGCCAGCTGTTCTGTTCAAGCTCAGCAGGCAGGCCCAGGCCGGCACGTTGTTGCGCGTCGAGCCCCCAGCGGATACCGGCGCCTTCGATCCAGCGATGCAGCGTCGGCAGGTCGCGTTCCTTGATTGCAAAGCGTTCGCGCAGGGCGGGAACGTCGAGCAGATCGAGGATTTCGCTGACGGGGAAGCGGCTGTCGGGGAGTTTAAGTAGATGCTCGACTGCGATCAGCAACGGATCGCGGCCGCGTTGGCCCTGGTCCGTCAGGGTGAACGGGATAAAGCGCGGATCGTTGCGCTCAAGCTGACCGAACACAGCACGGATATGCGGCGCGTAGCTGTCGACATCCGGGACCATAACGATGATGTCACGAGGACGCAGCGTGGGATCGGCACTGAAGCGCTGCAGGAGTTGGTCGTGCAGCACTTCGACTTCACGTTGCGCGCTGTGGGCGATGTGGAAACGGATAGACGAATCATGCTCCAAGTCGACAGCGGGCCATAGATCGCGGGTTTCATTGAGTGGGCGCAGTTCGAGGATATCGTCCTGCAACTGATTGAGCAGTGTGGTCGGGGTGCTCTCGCTGAACAGATCGATGCGTCCATCGCGGAATGCGGCGCGGTAGCTATTGGGATCGTCGTAACTGTCCAGCAGGCTGATGTAGTCGCGCCCCTGTTTGCCCCAAGCAGCCAACAGCGGATGGGCATGCTGGTGCAGGGTTTGCGGGTCGATACTGATCGGCATGCCGGCTTTACGTGCCTGGCGTTTGTATTCGTTTCGAAGCAGGTCTTTGTCGGCGACGATGTCGGACCAATGGTGGCGACAGGGGTTGTGTACGCATAACAGAACTTGACTGAAACGAGCCAGACCGGCGAGTGCTTCGAGAGCCTGGGCGGGCAATGACGAAATACCGAACACGATGACCCGTGAAGGGAGGTCGGGTGGAGCTTCCTCGAGGGTATTGATGCGTTCGATAAAGCGCTGATGCACGCCGGCACGGCTTTCGGCCATGCCCTCCTCACCCACATCCAGCAGCAATGCACGCCATAACTCGGCTTGCCAGCAGTTCGCCGGACTGAGGGGCTTGGCCTCACCTCGTCCATTGCGCAGTTGATGCCGACCGGCGGCCCAATCTTCAAGCCAGTCGGCGCGGTAGACCTGATATTGGTCGAACAGGTCGGCCAAGCGTTCGGCCAATTGGTAGCGTTTGCGCAGGTCGGTGTCGTGGGTTAGGAAGCGCTGCAGCGGCTCGAAGTGCGGTTGGTCAATGAGCTCGGGCAGTAGGCGCATCAACCGCCAAGTGAGTGGGGCTTTATCGAGCAAGGATTTGGGGGGGATTTCGTCACGCCCCAGGACCATGCGATAGAGCTGCCACATAAAACTGCCGGGGAGTTGTACGTCGATGGCAGCAGCGATGCCGCAGCCGCCCATGTCATCGTCTTCCGGATCTTCAGCCAATGCCAGCTTGAGCCACTGGGCAATACCGTTGCTTTGTACCAATGCAATTTCATTTTCCAGGGGCGCTAGGGGATACCGGCGCATCCAGCTAACCACCAGGCTGCGCAACTCATCCAAGCGGTTACCGTGAACCACCATGAATCCAGCGCTGAGGGACATCGCATCCGGCATAACAGCTTCCTTGGGAAAGCAAAATCGGGGGTATGGACTTTAGCACCGAAGTCGGCGCTGATGATGCCCACGGCTTTTCGAGCGCGCAAAACAAAACCCCAACTGCTTTCGCAATTGGGGTTTCGGAATTTAATCTTGACGATGACCTACTCTCACATGGGGAAACCCCACACTACCATCGGCGATGCATCGTTTCACTTCTGAGTTCGGGATGGGATCAGGTGGTTCCAATGCTCTATGGTCGTCAAGAAATTCGGGTACTGACTCGTGACCTTTTGGCCTCGCTTCAGCAAATTGGGTATGTGACAGCTGTCGGTGTTTTGTGAGCATCGAACTTTCGGTTCATTGCGTCTTCACACACCGCAATCTGGCCTTTCGACTCAAATTGCTTGGGTGTTATATGGTCAAGCCTCACGGGCAATTAGTATTGGTTAGCTCAACGCCTCACAGCGCTTACACACCCAACCTATCAACGTCGTAGTCTTCGACGGCCCTTCAGGGAACTCAAGGTTCCAGTGAGATCTCATCTTGAGGCTAGTTTCCCGCTTAGATGCTTTCAGCGGTTATCTATTCCGAACATAGCTACCCGGCAATGCCACTGGCGTGACAACCGGAACACCAGAGGTTCGTCCACTCCGGTCCTCTCGTACTAGGAGCAGCCCCTCTCAAATCTCAAACGTCCACGGCAGATAGGGACCGAACTGTCTCACGACGTTCTAAACCCAGCTCGCGTACCACTTTAAATGGCGAACAGCCATACCCTTGGGACCGGCTTCAGCCCCAGGATGTGATGAGCCGACATCGAGGTGCCAAACACCGCCGTCGATATGAACTCTTGGGCGGTATCAGCCTGTTATCCCCGGAGTACCTTTTATCCGTTGAGCGATGGCCCTTCCATACAGAACCACCGGATCACTAAGACCTACTTTCGTACCTGCTCGACGTGTCTGTCTCGCAGTCAAGCGCGCTTTTGCCTTTATACTCTACGACCGATTTCCGACCGGTCTGAGCGCACCTTCGTACTCCTCCGTTACTCTTTAGGAGGAGACCGCCCCAGTCAAACTACCCACCATACACTGTCCTCGATCCGGATAACGGACCTGAGTTAGAACCTCAAAGTTGCCAGGGTGGTATTTCAAGGATGGCTCCACGCAGACTGGCGTCCACGCTTCAAAGCCTCCCACCTATCCTACACAAGCAAATTCAAAGTCCAGTGCAAAGCTATAGTAAAGGTTCACGGGGTCTTTCCGTCTAGCCGCGGATACACTGCATCTTCACAGCGATTTCAATTTCACTGAGTCTCGGGTGGAGACAGCGCCGCCATCGTTACGCCATTCGTGCAGGTCGGAACTTACCCGACAAGGAATTTCGCTACCTTAGGACCGTTATAGTTACGGCCGCCGTTTACCGGGGCTTCGATCAAGAGCTTCGCGTTAGCTAACCCCATCAATTAACCTTCCGGCACCGGGCAGGCGTCACACCCTATACGTCCACTTTCGTGTTTGCAGAGTGCTGTGTTTTTAATAAACAGTCGCAGCGGCCTGGTATCTTCGACCGGCATGAGCTTACGGAGCAAGTCCTTCACCCTCACCGGCGCACCTTCTCCCGAAGTTACGGTGCCATTTTGCCTAGTTCCTTCACCCGAGTTCTCTCAAGCGCCTTGGTATTCTCTACCCAACCACCTGTGTCGGTTTGGGGTACGGTTCCTGGTTACCTGAAGCTTAGAAGCTTTTCTTGGAAGCATGGCATCAACCACTTCGTGTTCTAAAAGAACACTCGTCATCAGCTCTCGGCCTTAAGATCCCGGATTTACCTAAGATCTCAGCCTACCACCTTAAACTTGGACAACCAACGCCAAGCTGGCCTAGCCTTCTCCGTCCCTCCATCGCAATAACCAGAAGTACAGGAATATTAACCTGTTTTCCATCGACTACGCTTTTCAGCCTCGCCTTAGGGACCGACTAACCCTGCGTCGATTAACGTTGCGCAGGAAACCTTGGTCTTTCGGCGTGGGTGTTTTTCACACCCATTGTCGTTACTCATGTCAGCATTCGCACTTCTGATACCTCCAGCAAGCTTCTCAACTCACCTTCACAGGCTTACAGAACGCTCCTCTACCGCATCACTTACGTGATACCCGTAGCTTCGGTGTATGGTTTGAGCCCCGTTACATCTTCCGCGCAGGCCGACTCGACTAGTGAGCTATTACGCTTTCTTTAAAGGGTGGCTGCTTCTAAGCCAACCTCCTAGCTGTCTAAGCCTTCCCACATCGTTTCCCACTTAACCATAACTTTGGGACCTTAGCTGACGGTCTGGGTTGTTTCCCTTTTCACGACGGACGTTAGCACCCGCCGTGTGTCTCCCATGCTCGGCACTTGTAGGTATTCGGAGTTTGCATCGGTTTGGTAAGTCGGGATGACCCCCTAGCCGAAACAGTGCTCTACCCCCTACAGTGATACATGAGGCGCTACCTAAATAGCTTTCGAGGAGAACCAGCTATCTCCGAGCTTGATTAGCCTTTCACTCCGATCCACAGGTCATCCGCTAACTTTTCAACGGTAGTCGGTTCGGTCCTCCAGTTAGTGTTACCCAACCTTCAACCTGCCCATGGATAGATCGCCCGGTTTCGGGTCTATTCCCAGCGACTAGACGCCCTATTAAGACTCGCTTTCGCTACGCCTCCCCTATTCGGTTAAGCTCGCCACTGAAAATAAGTCGCTGACCCATTATACAAAAGGTACGCAGTCACAGAACAAAGTCTGCTCCCACTGCTTGTACGCATACGGTTTCAGGATCTATTTCACTCCCCTCTCCGGGGTTCTTTTCGCCTTTCCCTCACGGTACTAGTTCACTATCGGTCAGTCAGTAGTATTTAGCCTTGGAGGATGGTCCCCCCATATTCAGACAAAGTTTCTCGTGCTCCGTCCTACTCGATTTCATGACTAAGAGATTTTCGCGTACAGGGCTATCACCCACTATGGCCGCACTTTCCAGAGCGTTCCGCTAATCTCAAAGCCACTTAAGGGCTAGTCCCCGTTCGCTCGCCACTACTAAGGGAATCTCGGTTGATTTCTTTTCCTCAGGGTACTTAGATGTTTCAGTTCCCCTGGTTCGCCTCTTGCACCTATGTATTCAGTACAAGATAACCATCTTATGATGGCTGGGTTCCCCCATTCAGACATCTCCGGATCAAAGTCTGTTTGCCGACTCCCCGAAGCTTTTCGCAGGCTACCACGTCTTTCATCGCCTCTGACTGCCAAGGCATCCACCGTATGCGCTTCTTCACTTGACCATATAACCCCAAGCAATCTGGTTATACTGTGAAGACGACATTCGCCGAAAATTCGAATTTCTCAACTAAGAGAACTCACAAATTTTACCTTAGCCTGATCCGTTACCAGTGAAAGTAACGTTCAGTCTATCTTTCTATCACATACCCAAATTTTTAAAGAACGAACTAGTCAAAGACTAGAAATCAACATTCACCATCGACACGATGGAATGCTCATTTCTAAGCTTTATACAAACAGAAGCAGTAGTGGTGGAGCCAAGCGGGATCGAACCGCTGACCTCCTGCGTGCAAGGCAGGCGCTCTCCCAGCTGAGCTATGGCCCCGTATTTCTACAGGCGTTTCCCACACAAAATTGGTGGGTCTGGGCAGATTCGAACTGCCGACCTCACCCTTATCAGGGGTGCGCTCTAACCAACTGAGCTACAGACCCAATTTCGGGCTGCTTCTTTCGTCTTCTTCAATGAATCAAGCAATTCGTGTGGGAACTTATGGAGCAGCTGATGTCGTCGATTAAGGAGGTGATCCAGCCGCAGGTTCCCCTACGGCTACCTTGTTACGACTTCACCCCAGTCATGAATCACACCGTGGTAACCGTCCCCCCGAAGGTTAGACTAGCTACTTCTGGTGCAACCCACTCCCATGGTGTGACGGGCGGTGTGTACAAGGCCCGGGAACGTATTCACCGCGACATTCTGATTCGCGATTACTAGCGATTCCGACTTCACGCAGTCGAGTTGCAGACTGCGATCCGGACTACGATCGGTTTTATGGGATTAGCTCCACCTCGCGGCTTGGCAACCCTCTGTACCGACCATTGTAGCACGTGTGTAGCCCAGGCCGTAAGGGCCATGATGACTTGACGTCATCCCCACCTTCCTCCGGTTTGTCACCGGCAGTCTCCTTAGAGTGCCCACCATTACGTGCTGGTAACTAAGGACAAGGGTTGCGCTCGTTACGGGACTTAACCCAACATCTCACGACACGAGCTGACGACAGCCATGCAGCACCTGTCTCAATGTTCCCGAAGGCACCAATCTATCTCTAGAAAGTTCATTGGATGTCAAGGCCTGGTAAGGTTCTTCGCGTTGCTTCGAATTAAACCACATGCTCCACCGCTTGTGCGGGCCCCCGTCAATTCATTTGAGTTTTAACCTTGCGGCCGTACTCCCCAGGCGGTCAACTTAATGCGTTAGCTGCGCCACTAAGAGCTCAAGGCTCCCAACGGCTAGTTGACATCGTTTACGGCGTGGACTACCAGGGTATCTAATCCTGTTTGCTCCCCACGCTTTCGCACCTCAGTGTCAGTATCAGTCCAGGTGGTCGCCTTCGCCACTGGTGTTCCTTCCTATATCTACGCATTTCACCGCTACACAGGAAATTCCACCACCCTCTACCATACTCTAGTCAGTCAGTTTTGAATGCAGTTCCCAGGTTGAGCCCGGGGATTTCACATCCAACTTAACAAACCACCTACGCGCGCTTTACGCCCAGTAATTCCGATTAACGCTTGCACCCTCTGTATTACCGCGGCTGCTGGCACAGAGTTAGCCGGTGCTTATTCTGTCGGTAACGTCAAAACCATCACGTATTAGGTAACGGCCCTTCCTCCCAACTTAAAGTGCTTTACAATCCGAAGACCTTCTTCACACACGCGGCATGGCTGGATCAGGCTTTCGCCCATTGTCCAATATTCCCCACTGCTGCCTCCCGTAGGAGTCTGGACCGTGTCTCAGTTCCAGTGTGACTGATCATCCTCTCAGACCAGTTACGGATCGTCGCCTTGGTGAGCCATTACCCCACCAACTAGCTAATCCGACCTAGGCTCATCTGATAGCGCAAGGCCCGAAGGTCCCCTGCTTTCTCCCGTAGGACGTATGCGGTATTAGCGTCCGTTTCCGAACGTTATCCCCCACTACCAGGCAGATTCCTAGGCATTACTCACCCGTCCGCCGCTCTCAAGAGAAGCAAGCTTCTCCCTACCGCTCGACTTGCATGTGTTAGGCCTGCCGCCAGCGTTCAATCTGAGCCATGATCAAACTCTTCAGTTCAAACATCTTTGGGTTTTTAAGAAACCCTAAACTTGGCTCAGCAATCGTTGGTTACATCTTTGATTTCTCGCGGAGTAACTTGTGATGCTGATAATCTTGTTGACTATCAGTCTGACTCCACAAGCACCCACACGAATTGCTTGATTCAGTTGTTAAAGAGCGGTTGGTTAAGATCTTTCGTCTCAACCGAGGCGCGCATTCTACAGCAGCCTCATTTGCTGTCAAGTGATTATTTTCAGAAGTTTTTGAAGATTTCCTCAACAACTTCAACCACTTGCGCTTCCGATCTCTCGTTAGCGGGAGGCGAATTCTACAGCGTTACACGCTGCTGTCAACACCTCTTTTTCTCCGCTTTCGATCGAGAAGATCGAAACGTTAATAGAGCCAAACAACACTGCTCTACCAACTCCTTCTGGGCTTCGATGAACTGAAGCGATCCGCTGTCGAATCTTGCGTAACTCTTTGTTTACCAAGGAGTTTTCCGTTTCGACTGCGCCGGAAGTGGGGCGAATTATAGACTTCTGGAATCTGCCGTCAAGCGTTAATTACACCTTTTCCGCAGAAGATGGCTTTTTCGCCATAAGTCGGGGGATACGGCGCATTAATGGGGGTACCCGCAACGCCAAAAGCAGCGCCCCTATAAAGGCGTAGACTGCCCACTCCTTCAGATCTGCCCTCACGATCCACAACATATGCAATAAACCAAGACCAAGAATCACATACACAAAGCGATGCAGCTTCTTCCAACGAGTACCCAGCCGACGCTGGCTATAGCGATTCGAAGTCACGGCCAAGGCTAACAAGCCCAGGAACCCGAATGCTCCGACGATAATGTAAGGTCGCTTGCGCAACTCCACTCCCAGTTGTGACCAGTCCAACCCTAAGACAAAGACACAATAAGTAGCCAAATGCAGCACCACATAAGCAAAGCACCACAACCCCAACTGCCGACGCACCGCTATCCACCCCGACCACCCAGTGAGCTTCTGCATCGGCGTCATTGCCAGAGTGATCAGCAACAGGACCAACGTGCCCAACCCCAAGCGATCAACCAACACCTTGCCCGGATCAGGCCCCAGCGCAAAACTCCATGCTTGATACAACCACCACAACGGCCATATCGCTACGGCGATAAAAACGCCGACACGCCAGATAGGATGACGCATCAATAGTTCTTCCGCAGGTCAAGGCCCGTATAAAGAGAAGCCACCTCTTCCGAGTATCCATTGAACATCTGCGTTTCACGCACGTTAGGACTGAAAAGGCCACTTGGCAGCCGACGCTCCCGCGCCTGAGTCCAACGAGGGTGATCGACAGTGGGGTTCACATTTGCATAAAACCCATACTCATCCGCAGCGATGCTTTGCCATGTGGTTTTCGGTTGCTCACTGACCAGGCTGATACGCACAATCGACTTCACACTCTTAAAGCCATACTTCCACGGCACAACCAAACGTAACGGCGCGCCATTCTGGTTAGGCAGCTCCCGCCCATACATGCCCACGGCAAGAATCGCCAAAGGGTTCATCGCCTCATCCAAACGCAAGCCTTCCACATAAGGCCAATCGATCAGAGCGAAGCTAGAACGCTGACCCGGCATGCTTTTTGGGTCCTGCAAAGTCTCGAAACGGATGTACTTGGCCTTGGACGTCGGTTCGACCTGCTTAAGCAAAGCGGCAATCGGAAACCCTATCCATGGAATAACCATCGACCACGCCTCGACGCAGCGTAAACGGTAGATTCGTTCTTCCAATTGATAAGGTTTCATGAAGTCTTCAAGGGCATAACGCCCAGGTTTCGCCACCTCACCATCGATCACAACACTCCAGGGCTCAGTCTTGAGCGCACCGGCATTTTTTGCCGGATCGCCCTTGTCGGTACCGAACTCATAGAAGTTGTTGTAGTGGGTTGCGTCCTTGAATGGAGTAACTGCCTCATCTTTGACCGTTACCGCTTGCCACTTTGTAGCAGGCAGCTTTTCGGTAAACCACCCAGGCGCCCTACCCGGTTCGACGTCGGCATAACGCGCAGCATCCTCCGCACTCGCCCAACGTGGAAGACTGGTGGCGGCAATGCCGGCAAGTGCGCCACCGAGCAGGCTGCGACGAGAGAGGTAAAATGATTCAGGCGTGACGTCCGACTCATGGGAATCGGACGCTTTAGGCAATTTGATTAACATGGCAACTCCGCAGCATTGGAGGACTGATGCACCAATAGACTGTGGAGTATGGGGGAAATTACATTAAGGCAACGTTTTGTCCCGACGCAGACGCAGCAAATACTGAATCGGGCCCGACGCGGCATAAACCAGGAATGCCAGCAGCAGAATCCGCGGCGGATCGCTGAACACCACGGCGAACACCAGCACCACGACAAGAATCGCCACGAAAGGCACACGCCCCTTGAGGTCCAGCTCCTTGAAGCTGTTGTATTTGATGTTGCTGACCATCAACATCCCGGCAGCCGCCACCATCAAGGCCACCAGGAACGACATTTTCGACCCCTGGATACCGTAATCACTGAACGCCCAGACAATACCCGCCACCACTCCCGCAGCAGCCGGACTGGCCAAGCCGATAAAGTAACGCTTGTCCGCGGTACCCACTTGGGTATTAAAGCGCGCCAGACGCAAAGCGGCACCCGCGACATAGATAAAGGCAACCATCCAGCCAACCTTGCCCATATCACCCAGCGCCCAAGCAAACGCCAGTAATGCAGGGGCGACGCCGAATGCCACCATGTCCGACAGCGAGTCGTATTCGGCACCAAATGCACTTTGCGTATTGGTCATCCGCGCTACACGACCATCCAGACCATCAAGCACCATGGCCACAAAAATCGCGATAGCAGCAAAACCGAAATATTTGCTGGCACTCGCCGCGTCGCCCGCCGCCAGTGCACTTTGGGCGCTCATGGAGTTGATGATCGAGTAGAAGCCGGCGAACAGGTTCGCGGTGGTAAACAAGTTAGGCAGAAGATAGATGCCACGATGCCGGACCTTGCGGCCTTCCGCGTCATGCCCTTCTTCAACATGCTCATCAATCGGCAGCATGCTTTCGGCGTCGGAAGCCTGGTTTGGCTCTTCGGGACGTTCGCTCATGGACTTTACCTTGCAACAGTTTGAAAAATTCGACAAAGACTTGCGGCGAGTGTTCGCCAGCAAACGATGCAGCTTTATACCAGAACCGGCCAGCCAAACGAAAAAACGCGGCCTAGGCCGCGTTTTTCTTTGATGCGTACGACTTAGTTTTTGGCTTTGTCGACGATCTTGTTGGCACCGATCCACGGCATCATGGAGCGCAGTTGCTCGCCGATGACTTCGATACCGTGAGCAGCGTTGTTACGACGCTTAGCGGTCATCGAAGGGTAGCCGGTAGCGCCTTCGCTGATGAACATTTTGGCGTACTCGCCGTCCTGAATGCGTTTCAGGGCGTTGCGCATGGCCTGACGGGACTCGGCGTTGATTACTTCCGGACCAGTCACATACTCGCCGTACTCGGCGTTGTTGGAGATCGAGTAGTTCATGTTGGCGATCCCGCCCTCGTACATGAGGTCAACGATCAGCTTCAGTTCGTGCAGGCATTCGAAGTAGGCCATTTCCGGCGCATAGCCAGCTTCAACCAGGGTTTCGAAACCAGCTTTTACCAGTTCAACGGTACCGCCGCACAGAACGGCTTGTTCGCCGAACAGGTCGGTTTCAGTTTCGTCTTTAAAGGTGGTTTCGATGATGCCGGTACGACCGCCACCCACGCCAGCAGCGTAGGACAGCGCAACGTTCTTGGCGTTGCCCGATGCGTCTTGGTAGATCGCGATCAGGTCAGGAATACCGCCGCCTTTGACGAACTCGGAGCGTACGGTGTGGCCCGGCGCTTTCGGCGCGATCATGATCACGTCCAGGTCGGCGCGTGGCACAACCTGGTTGTAGTGAATTGCGAAGCCGTGGGAGAAGGCCAGGGTGGCGCCTTTTTTGATGTTCGGCTCGATTTCGTTCTTGTACAGCGAGGACTGGAACTCGTCCGGGGTCAGGATCATGACCAGGTCGGCAGCAGCAACCGCGGAAGCAACGTCAGTCACTTTCAGGCCATGAGCTTCAGCCTTGGCTACGGTGGCCGAGCCTTTGCGCAAACCAACAGTCACGTCAACGCCAGAGTCTTTCAGGTTGCAGGCTTGCGCGTGACCTTGGGAGCCGTAGCCGATGATGGCGACTTTCTTGCCCTGGATGATCGACAGGTCACAATCTTTATCGTAATAAACTTTCATGAGGTTCCTCTATATATCCAGGCCTTAAGGCCATTCGCTAATTTGGGTTAGATGCTGAGTACTTTGTCGCCACGGGCAATCCCGGTGACACCACTGCGTACGGTTTCCAGAATCGAGGCTGTCCCGATCGACTGGATGAAGCTGTCCAGTTTGTCGCTGGTACCAGTCAGTTGAACGGTATAAACGCTGGCGCTCACATCGACGATCTGCCCGCGATAGATGTCGGTAGTCCGCTTGATCTCAGCACGTTGGGCGCCCGTGGCCTTGACTTTAACCAGCATCAGCTCGCGCTCGATGTGAGCGCTTTCCGACAGGTCGACCAGCTTGACCACTTCGATCAGCTTGTTGAGGTTCTTGGTGATCTGCTCGATCACCTCATCGTGGCCTACGGTTGTCAATGTCAGACGCGACAGAGTCGGGTCTTCGGTCGGCGCCACTGTCAGGCTTTCGATGTTGTAGTTGCGTTGCGAAAACAGGCCGACAACACGAGACAGAGCGCCGGGTTCGTTCTCAAGAAGCAGGGAGATGATATGCCGCATGATTACGTACGCTCCGTCTTGTTCAGCCACATGTCGCGCATAGAGCCGTCTTTGATCTGCATCGGGTAGACGTGCTCGCTGGTATCCACCTGAATATCGATGAACACCAGACGATCCTTCATGGCGAACGCCTCTTCCATCTTCGGCTTCAGATCTTTCGGATCAGTGATGCGAATGCCAACGTGGCCATACGCTTCTACCAACTTGATGAAATCTGGCAGCGACTCCATATAGGAATGGGAGTGACGGCTGTTGTAACTCATGTCCTGCCATTGACGCACCATGCCCAGCACGCCGTTGTTCAAGCAGACGATCTTGACCGGCAAACCGTACTGCAGGCACGTCGACAGTTCCTGGATGTTCATCTGGATGCTGCCTTCACCGGTGACGCACGCAACATCGGCGTCCGGGAAACTCAGCTTCACCCCCATAGCGGCGGGAAAACCAAAGCCCATGGTGCCCAGGCCGCCGGAGTTGATCCAGCGGTTCGGCTTGTCGAACTTGTAGTACTGCGCGGCGAACATCTGGTGCTGGCCCACGTCGGAGGTCACAAAGGCGTCGCCCTTGGTCACTTCGCACAGGGTTTCGATCACGGTTTGTGGCTTGATGATGCTGCCGTCACCCTTGTCGTAAGGGAACAGGCCGCGATCACCGCGCCACTCATCGATCTGCTTCCACCAACTGGCCACCGACTCCTTGTTAGGCGTCTCGCCGATATCCTTAAGCGCGGCGACCATTTCGGTCAGCACGCTCTCTACAGGACCCACGATCGGCACGTCGGCCTTGATGGTCTTGGAGATGGACGCCGGATCGATGTCGATATGGATGATCTTGGCATTTGGGCAAAACTTGCTCGCGCCGTTGATAACCCGATCATCGAAACGTGCGCCAACCGCCAGAATGACATCCGCGTGGTGCATGGTGAGGTTAGCGGTGTAGCTGCCGTGCATACCGAGCATGCCGACGAACTGACGGTCCGTACCCGGAAACGCACCGAGCCCCATCAGTGTGTTGGTCACCGGCAAGTTGAGCAGCTTGGCCAGTTCGGTCAGCGGTGCGGAACCGCCGCCCAGGATCACACCACCGCCCGAGTACAGCACTGGGCGCTTGGCCGCCAGCAACATCTCTGCGGCCTTGCGGATTTGCCCTGAGTGCCCACGGACCGCCGGGCTGTAGGAACGCAGCTTGGCTTTTTTGGGGAAGACGTATTCGAATTTTTCCGCCGGGTTGGTCATGTCTTTCGGAACATCGACAACGACAGGGCCCGGACGACCGGACTGTGCGAGGTAGAAGGCCTTTTTCATGACTTCCGGGATTTCCGACGGATGCTTGATCATGAAGCTGTGTTTCACGATCGGCCGGGAAATACCAATCATGTCGGTTTCCTGGAACGCATCGGTTCCCACCATGGTGCTGGGCACCTGGCCGGAAATGATCACCATCGGGATGGAGTCCATATAGGCCGTCGCAATGCCGGTAATAGCATTGGTTGCGCCTGGGCCGGAAGTTACCAGCACTACACCGGCTTTACCGGTGGCGCGGGCATAACCGTCAGCCATATGGGTCGCGGCTTGTTCGTGGCGAACCAGGATGTGGGTAACAGCCGGTTCCTTGAACAGCGCGTCGTAAACATGCAGAAGAGCACCACCTGGGTACCCGTAGATATAGTCGACGCCTTCGTCACGCAAAAAGCGGACGAGCATCTCACCACCAGATAAAAGCTCCACGTTGTTCACCTCTAAAACGCCAGAATACCGTCCGTTAAAAACCGACGGGTCTTAATAGGTTTACTTCTCAACAGAGCATGAGCGACGGTGGTCGCCGACTACGTCAGCACTGACTGAGCAAGTATTGGGATCGTCCCAAGTGTTGCGGGCTTTTCCCACCCAGCGCGAGGTAACGCGTTGCGGGTGTAACAGGTCGGCGCGGATGTGCGCCTCATGATCTGCTGAGCGGGCCTGCTTCTGGCAGTCCCGATACAGCGGACTTTGGATTCTTCTGTTTCAGGCCCTTCAAGTCAAGCAATAATTGCGCTTTTTTCCAACTAAGCGCATGAGAACGTAGAAGAAAGGGCCGTGAGGAGGGATAAAACTCGCCTGAATGTCGTGAAGCGGTAGAAATATGCGCAAGACTGCCGAAAAAGCCGGCAGTCAGGCAATTAACGAGCGTCGACGATCAATTGATCGAACTTTTTCAGCGCGTTGCGCAATCCGAGGCTTTCCTGAGGCCGGTCTACATAGACCATCTCGGCCATTTCTAGAATCCCCGACGCGCGTGGCAAAGGCAGATCCTGTTCAAGGATGTGCTTCATGCGCGCCAGGAAGATCCATTGCAGCCACTGGTGGAAATCCAGCGTATCCACCGAAAACGGCTCAACACTGCTGAGTGCTTCAGAGCTGGGGGGAACCTCTTCCCACCAGCCTTGCACGCGCAGCTCTCGCTCAATCAGCAATAACTGTTCGGCAATCGCAGGAAAACGCCCATCCATCAGAGGTTGACCTTGGCTTTCTGGCGGGCCTGGGCGGCGCCGGCGGCATCGCCCTGCGCGGCGCGCGCGTCGCCGATCAATGCCCACAGGCTGGCTTGCAGGTCTGGGCGACCATTGGCCAGGCTCAAACCCCGACGCGCGAATTGTTCGGCCTGCGGCGCGTCGCCCTGAGCCATGCGCACCTGCGCCAGGCGATACAGGACCTGAGGTTCTCGGGGTGCGACACGTTGCGCGCGTTCAAGGCTTGAGGACGCGCCGTTCAAATCGCCACCCGCCTGTTGCTGCTGAGCAGTGGTCAACAAAGCCAGCACCGGCCCGTCCAGTTGCTCGTCAGCCGACAAGCCGCCTGCATTGGAAGACGACGGAATGCCGCTCGGCGAGGACGGCATGTTATAGGTGCCTTGATTGACCGGCGCCGTTTGAATCGGCGTGGCGTCGATCGGGCCGGAAGTGCTTGGCCCTGGTGTCCACGGCTCGGCACTGATCGGCGCCGAAGTCGCGGCACCGCCGCCGGGCACCATCACCACCACGCCCGAGTCCTGCGGCACCGCTTGAGCTGCGGCCTGGACGGGACGCTTGGTCACGGTTTGGCGGAAGCCGCCATTGGCCGAGATCCGGTCGCTATTGGAAACGGCCGTGCTCGAGTCCACCACTGGAATGGAACCGCGTTGCACGCTGGAGCAACCGCCGAGCAAAGCCAGCGCTGTAATAGCTGGAAACCACCACTTGTTCACTTGAAACCCTCTTTGCTTAGTTCATCCAGCCCTTGACCCAGTCCATCACCGATTCTGCGTCAGCAGGGGCACCGCCACCGCACGCAGCACCGGGTGGTGGTTCGCTGCCGCGAATATACGGCATCTGCACCGCGCCCGGGCAGTTGGCATCAGAGCCCTGACCGGTGTGCGGATCGATCCAGGCCTGCACGATGTTATCCGGCTGCGGCATGTTCAACGGGAGCGGGTCAGCCTTGCGCATAAAACTGGTCCAGACCTGCAACGCACCTGTCGCACCGGTGAACGGTGTCTTGCCATTATCGTCGCGCCCCAGCCATACAACGGCCAATACATCCTGACCAAAACCGGCGAACCAACTGTCCCGCGAATCGTTACTGGTGCCGGTCTTGCCCGCCAGCGTCAGATTGGACGGCAGCACCTTATAGACCGAACTGCCAGTACCTTCGCGCATTACGCGCTGCATGGCGTTCTGGATCAGGTAGATGGAACCCGCGTCGAAACGCTGCTGAATCTGGAAAGGATAGCGCTTGAGCGGCTCCCCTTCGGCGGTCAATACACTGCGGATGCCCCGCATCGGCGTATTGAAGCCACCGTTGGCCAGGGTCTGATACATCGTTGCCACTTCCATCGGCGTCATCGCGCCAGCGCCCAGCAGAATGGATGGAAACGCTGGGAATTCACGAGTAATGCCCAGTCGCGCCAATGTCTTGAGCACATTCGGCACCCCCACTTCCAGACCGAGGCGAGAGGTGGAAATGTTGTAGGAATGCGCCAAGCCCTGGTACAGGAATACCGTGCCATGGGAGCGGCGATCAAAGTTCTGCGGGGTCCACACCTGACCATCCCCGCCCTTGACCGACAGCGGATCGTCCGAGAGCCAACTCGTGAGCGTGTATTTGCTCGGCTTTTCCAGTGCGGTCAGGTACACCGCCGGTTTAACCAGCGAGCCGATCGGGCGCACAGCATCCAAGGCGCGGTTGAACCCGGCAAAGCTGGCCTGACGACTGCCGATCATGGCCTGCACTTCACCCGTTTCAGGGTTAGTCACCACCATTGCCGCTTCCACTTCGTCGGAACCTTTGCGCCCGGTCAGACGCTTGAAGGTGTCGTTGACCGACGCTTCAGCCTTCATCTGCAGGATCGGGTCAAAACTGGTGAAGATTCGCAGCCCCTCCTCGGTCAAGTCTTCGTCGCGATAGTCTTCACGTAACTGGCGTTTGACCAGATCGATAAAGCCTGGGAATGAGCTGTCCGCCAACTTGCCGCGGGAGGTCACGCCCAATGGCATTTTCTTGGCCGCGGCAACCTGCTCGGCGTTAGCAACGCCCTGCTGCTCCAGCACGTCCAGTACCAGGTTGCGGCGCTCCAGCGCACGCTCCGGATTACGACGCGGATTGTAATAGGAAGGCCCTTTGACCATGCCGACGAGCAGCGCTACCTGGTGCAGCTTCAATTCGGACAGCGGCTGGCCGAAGAAGAACTGACTGGCCAAGCCGAAACCGTGCACTGCGCGCTGACCATCCTGGCCGACGAACACCTCATTAAGGTATGCCTCAAGGATTTCCTGCTTGCTGTAATGCAGTTCAAGCAGCATCGCCATCATGGCTTCGGTGAGCTTACGGGTCAGGCTGCGCTCGTTGGTCAGGTAGAAGTTCTTAACCAATTGTTGCGTCAGCGTACTGCCGCCCTGGGTCATTTTGCCGCCAGAGGTGTTCACCCAGATCGCGCGGGCAATCGACTTGGGCGAGACGCCCCAGTGGCTGTAGAAATCGCGATCCTCTACTGCAACCAAGGTTTCCAGCAGGTAAGGCGGCACCTGATCCAGCTTGATCAGGATGCGATCTTCAAGGTTTTTAGGGTAAATACCGCCGATCATCAGCGGTTCCAAACGAACCACAGGCAGTTTGGAACCATTGAGCGACGACAGTTCGGCCACATAATCGCCGGAGAAGCGCACGCGTACCGGCTGAGGCTTTTCCAGGCCTTCATAGAATTGGAAGCCACGAGTGTTCAAGTCAACCGTATTACCGCTGACGGCGGCGGCACCCGGGCCATTGCTGACCGGCTCACGGCGATAACCGAGCGCGTCGAGCTCGGTGAGGAAGTCATCCTTGCTCAGCTTCTGGCCAGTGAACAGCTCCAGCGGGCGGGCGTAGACCTTGGCCGGGATAGTCCAACGTTTACCAGAGAACTTCTCTTGGACCACAGCGTCGAGGTACACCGCAAAGCCGGCGAGCACTACAAGACCGACAAGGCCGAGCTTGAGCGCCCAGCCCAACCAGGGGCGCAGGCTGCGGGAAGGTGTTTTTTTACGGGAGCGGGGAGATCGGGTTCGAGTCATGGCGGCGGATTATACGCATTTTATCGATGATCAACATGAGCCGGACAGCGGTTTGCACGACCGCCTACAGCGGCCATAATGCCCGACATGATTTCCCCAAGACTCTGAAGGATCGCCCGTGAGCCAGTCCCTGATCGCAGCCCTGCAAGACCCGGCGTTGTACCCCCATCCGGTAGAAGCGTTCCAAGTCATCGAAACCCATATCTCCTGGGTCATTTTGACCGGCCCCTTTGCTTATAAATTGAAGAAACCGATGAACTTCGGCTTTCTGGACTTCACCGCCCTGGAAGATCGCCGGCATTTCTGCAACGAGGAATTGCGCCTCAACCAACGCCTGACCCAGGATTTGTACCTGGAAGTACTGCCGATCACCGGCACCGCCGAATCGCCACAACTGGGCGGTGACGGCCCTGTGATCGAATACGCGCTGAAGATGCGTCAGTTTCCCCAAAGCCAACTGCTCAGCACCTTGCAGGCCAATGGCGAACTGACCGCTGCGCACATCGATGAAATGGCCCGGCAGATCGCGCACTTTCACCTCAGCGCCCCTCATGTACCGCAAGCTCACCCCGCCGGGACCCCGGACGAGGTGATGGCGCCGGTGCGACAGAACTTCGAGCAGATCCGCCCGTTCCTCAGCGACAAGGCCGACCTGGCTCAACTCGACGCCTTGCAAGCCTGGGCCGAAAGCAGCTTCGAACGCCTCAAGCCGCTAATCGCGCAGCGCAAGCTCGATGGGTTCACCCGCGAGTGCCACGGTGACATCCACCTGGGCAACGCAACCCTGATCGATGGGCAAGTGGTGATCTTCGACTGCATTGAGTTCAACGAACCGTTTCGCTTCACCGACGTTTACGCCGACACCGGTTTCCTGGCCATGGACCTGGAAGACCGCGGCCTCAAGTCCCTGGCTCGCCGCTTCATCAGTCAGTATCTGGAACTGACCGGCGACTACCAGGGCCTTGAGTTGCTGAATTTCTACAAAGCCTACCGTGCCCTGGTCCGCGCCAAAGTCGCGCTGTTCAGCATGCCGAGCGAAGCCAGCCCGGTGCAACGGGCCACCACCCTGCGCCAATATCGCAACTACGCCAATCTGGCGGAAAGCTACAGCACCATTCCATCGCGCTTTCTGGCGATCACCCACGGCGTCTCGGCCGTCGGCAAAAGCCACGTCGCCATGCGCCTGGTGGAAGCCTTGGGTGCTGTGCGCCTGCGGTCGGATGTAGAACGCAAACGCCTGTTCGGTGAACAGCAGGTAGAAAACACACCTCAGGCGGGCATCTATGCCGCCGACGCCAGCACCAAGACCTACGCACGCCTGAATGAAATCGCCAACATCGTGCTGCGCGCCGGTTTCCCGGTGGTGCTGGACGCGACGTTCCTCAAACGTGAACAACGCGATGCTGCCGCCAAGGTCGCCGAAGCCACTGGTGCGCCGTTTCTGATTCTGGATTGCAATGCGCCACAAGCGGTCATCGCCAGTTGGTTGGCGCAACGCCAGGCGGAACAAAACGACCCGTCCGACGCGACCCTGGCAGTTATCGAGGAACAGCAGGCCCATCGCGATCCCCTCACGCCGGAAGAGTTATTGCAGAGCAAGCGGGTGGAAACCAATCAAAGCGGAACCCTGGATGCACTGGTCGCGCAAATTCGTCAGCGTCTGCCAGGCTTGTAAGAAAAATTTATTGGTCGCGTCGTCTACTTAAACGCGCGACCGCACAATAGTGGCACTATAATGGCGTCATAAGTCCAACAGGAGTCGTTTTCATGAGTAAGCCTAAGCTTCTTGATACACCGCTCTACGCGCTCCTGCACAAAGACGATATCCGCGGCTTCAACCAAGAGCGCCCTACCGAAGGTGTCATCGATATGCGCGGAGGCGATTTCCGCGGTTTGGACCTGCGCGACCTGAACGCCACCGGCGTGGACTTCACCGACGGGTATTTCCGCTCTGCCGACCTGCGCGGTCTGGATTTGCGCGGCTGTTCGCTGGAAGGCGCCAGCCTTGCCCATGCGCAGATTTCCGGCACGTACTTCCCGCCTGAACTGACCGCCGATGAGATCCTGATGTCGGTCAACTTCGGCACTCGCCTGCGTTACCGCACCAAGTGAACCTCAAGGTCCAGGCCCCGGTTATGCGCCAGCGTAACCTGGGCCTTGGGACTGCGCGCGTCAAAGTTACAGCGTCAGGCTTATAAGCTTTTGAGCCGTATCAGAGCAAAGAACTGCACTTTTCCTACTGAACGCTACACTCCTTTTCAGGCCTGTCTGGTCACGATACCCACCGCACCGTTCGGCCGTCGCAAGGAGGCTTGATGAACGATGAGCTGCAACACCTGAAAAACCTCGGCAAGACCTCAGCGCAGTGGCTGCATGCAGTGGGCATCCACAGTGCATCCGACCTGCGCCGCCTGGGGGCGGTCGATGCCTATCGAGCAGTAAGGACTCGCGGATTTCGGGCATCGAAAGTGTTGCTGTATGCGATCGAAGGGGCTTTGCTGGATGTGCACTGGAACGATATTCCTGCCGAACGCAAGGAAGCCTTGAATCGCCAGCTGGAGGCCGTGTCGTCTCGCCCTAAGAGTTGAGCCTGGCTAGATCTCGCCACTCGGCGTTTCGAACGAGCGTTTGAGAAAACTTCAGGAAGCCGCACAAACAACGGTTGACTCTCAAATGAGAATCGTTATGATTATCACAACTGGTCGCGAGATCAGCCGATAACTGAAAGGCCCTTGGTTCGGACTCTCAGATTATCTCCTCATCAGGCTAATCACGGTTATTTGACCCGGCTTTTGCCGGGTCTTTTTTTGCCTGATAGAAATCCCATTTCAGCGCGCGATGACCAATGGATGCCCACGCTCCGGATGCGGCTGCACCAACACTTCAAGGCCGAATACTGCCTTGACGATCTCAGGCTGCAGCACCTGGGTCGGCGTGCCCAAGGCGTAGGGACGCCCTTGCTCCAGGAGCAGCATCCTGTCGCAGTAACGCGCCGCCAGGTTCAGGTCATGCAGGATCACCAGCACCGCCGCTCCGCGGTCAGCAAAGGCACGTATTGCCTGCAGGATGGTGTGTTGGTGCAAGGGGTCGAGCATCGATGTGGGCTCATCCAGCAGCAATGTCTGCCCCGCCTCACCCGGCCACAATTGCGCCAATACCCGTGCCAGGTGCACGCGCTGGCGCTCACCGCCCGATAAGGCCAGATAGTTGCGACCGCTCAGGTGCCCGACATCCGCCGCCTGCAACGCCGCAGCGATGATCTGCTCATCACGGGTTTTGCCGGTCTGATGGGGCAGTCGCCCCATCCCCACCACCTCTTCGACACGGAAAGCAAAATCCAGGGTGGAGGTTTGCGGCAACACTGCCAGGCGCTGAGCACGCTGTGCCCCGCTCCATGCGCTCAAAGCCTGCTGATCCAGCCAGACATTGCCCTGATCTTCTTGCAACTCACCGCTCAAGGTACTCAACAGTGTGCTTTTGCCGGCGCCATTGGGCCCCAGCACGCCGAGCACCTCACCTGGCAGCAGATCGAGGGTTATGTCCGCCAATACGATTTTGCTATCACGACGGACCTGCACCCCTTCCACCCGCAACATCAGGCGCGTCCTCGTAATAACAAGTACAGAAAAAACGGCGCGCCGATAAATGCAGTCACAATGCCGATCGGTAATTCGGCAGGCGCCAGGGCAAGCCGTGCGATCAGGTCGGCACACAGCAACAAACTCGCGCCCGCCAACACCGACGCAGGCAATAGCACGCGATGATCAGGCCCAGCGAGCAATCGCACCAAGTGCGGCACCACCAAGCCGACAAATCCGATCATCCCCGCCGCAGCCACCGCCGCCCCTACACCCAGGGCGGTGCAAAACACCAGTTCACGTTTAAGCCCTTCGACATCAACGCCCAGGTGGCTCGCTTCAGACTCGCCAAGCAGCAACGCATTCAACGCCTTCGCCCGCCGCGGCAACCACAGCGCCACCCCCGCAGTTACC
Source organism: Pseudomonas sp. S5F11 (assembly GCF_019641515.1). Taxonomy (NCBI): domain Bacteria; kingdom Pseudomonadati; phylum Pseudomonadota; class Gammaproteobacteria; order Pseudomonadales; family Pseudomonadaceae; genus Pseudomonas; species Pseudomonas sp. S5F11. Next base: position 4,617,141 of record NZ_JAIFJZ010000001.1, on the reverse strand, counting down.
AGCAACAACGGCCATAGCCTTGAATAGCTGGCACCGTTGAGGCTACCCAGGTTCCAGAACGTGAGTGTGCGCAACGTGGCGTCATCTGCCAGATAGGTAAACAAACCGACTGCCGAACCGGAGAGAGCCGTTAGCGCAATGCCCGCGAGCAGCATCGTGGCCACATGGGTCTGACCATCACGCCTCCCCAGGCGATAAACCAACGCAGTCACCCCCAGCCCACCGGCAAACGCGCACAACGACAGCACATAGGGCCCGAACACATCCGGTAAACCGCCCAGGAACGCAGAGCCGACAATCGCCACCGCCGCCCCCAAGGCCGCACCGCTGGACACCCCAACCAATCCCGGGTCCGCCAACGGGTTACGAAACAGCCCCTGCATCGCCACCCCCGACAACGCCAACACGCCGCCGACCGCCAGGCCCAGCAAGGTGCGCGGCAGCCGGATCTGCCCCAGGATCAGCTCAGCCTGCTCCAGGCCGTGGGCATCGATGGGTAGGCCCATCAAGCGCAAAGCTGCACGAAGCGTATCCCCCAGCGGCAGGCTGACGGGCCCTAAAGCCAATGACAGCCAGGTGGCCAACCCGCATAAGAGCGTCAAGCCGATAAACAACGTTCGTGGCTTTACCAGTGTGGTCATGGTGTAGCTTCAGACGAAGTCGGATAGAACCCAGCCGATAATACTTCCAGATTTTGCGGCAGACGCGGCCCCAATCCGCCAACCAGCAGAGTGGGGTCCACTTCAAGCACCCGGCCCTGTTTGGCCGCTGGCGTCGACGCCAAAATCGGGTTTTCCTTGAACAGCGCCGCACGCGCCGCCGCCCCTGTCAATGCGCGATCCGCAAACACCAGCACCTGCGGACTCAGCCCCGCCAGCGACTCTGCCGAAAAGGGTTTATACCCCGTGTGCGTAGCTAGGTTGTGGCCACCCGCCTGGCGCAGCATCCAGTCCGCTGCCGTGTCCTGGCCAGCAACGAGCGGCTTGCCACCGGCATTGCCAACAAGCAGCAACACACCCGGCGCCTGCCGAGTCGCCTGGATCTTCACGAGGCGGTTTTTCTGCCGTTGCAGCGCCTGCTCATAATCGCCGAACAGTGCGCGCGCCTCAGCCGCCTTACCGAGTAATGTCCCCAGGTGCTCAAGGTTGCTTTTCAGCGCCTGTAAATCTGGCTGTGCGGAAAACATCTCCACTTGCACACCCGCGCTGCGGATCTGCGCCAGCACCGGCGGCGGCCCCATTTCTTCGGTGCCCGCCAGTACCTGCGGACGCAGGCTGAGAATGCCCTCGGCCGACAATTGACGCTGGTAGCCAATACTCGGCAACGTTTTGAGTGTCGCGGGATGCTGGCTGGTGGTATCCACACCCACCAGTTTTGGCTCGCCCCCCAAGGCCACGACCCACTCCGACAGCGCGCCACCGGCACTCACCCAGCGTTGTGGTAGTTCAGAGGCCATTGCCCCGTGATTGATGAGCAAACCAACAACAAGCGCAATAGCGCTGGTACTCAGGCGCATAACAGGGTTTCCTTCCAGGGGCTGGGTCTCAGAACGCTTTTCGAGGAGACAGATTGGCCCTGCCAGGCATCGAACGTAGCGCCCCGTCAGCCGACGAGCGAAGCCCGCATTTGATAATTGTTTGCATTTGAACGTCAAGGTACTTAAGGATTGAAATGAAGTTTCTCTGCTCCTCCGCCGCACTGGCACCCAATACCAGCCTCGGCTTTGATATCGACGGGTGCAAGTTATTGGCTGTGCGCCGCGATGGCATTGCCTACTTCTATATCAACCGTTGCCCCCACCGCGGTGTTGCACTGGAGTGGCAACCCGGCCAATTCCTCGACGACAGCGCCAGCCTGATCCGGTGCGCGACCCACGGTGCCTTGTTCCTGATTGAAACCGGCGAGTGCATCGCCGGACCCTGTGCCGGTAAAAGTCTGGTCGCCCTGCCCGGCCGCGAAGACGCACAGGGCCTGTGGGTGGACCTCTAGTCGAGCAGCACGTCCAAGCGGCGATCCACGCAAATCTCTTCGGCCGTGACACGCACGCCATAGGCCAGCACCTCCACCCCCGCCGCCTTGGCCTCGCGCAGCGCCGCGCCATAGGCCGCATCGATTTCCACGGCCGGGCGCACCGCATCGATCCCCGAAAGATTGACGCAATACAACTGCACCGCCCGCACGCCATCCCGCGCCAGGTAAGCCAACTCCCGCAGATGCTTGGCTCCGCGCTGGGTTACCGCATCGGGAAAGGCCGCCACTCTGGAATCATCGAAACCTAAGGTGACACTTTTAACTTCAACGTAGGCCGCGCCATGGGGATAGTCCAAACTGAAGTCGATACGGCTTTTCTCCTGGCCATAGGGGACTTCGCGCTTCAACGCGGTAAAGCCATCCAACTCGGCGATCACCCCAGCGCGTAGCGCCTCCTCAACCAATTGATTGGCGCGCGCCGTATTCACGCAGGCCAGCCGGCCCTGGGGCGTTTCGGCGATTTCCCAGGTGCCGGGCAACTTGCGCTTGGGGTCATCGGAGCGGCTGAACCAGACCTGCCCGCCTTCGACCATGCAATTGAGCATGGAACCGGTGTTCGGGCAGTGAATCGTGAGTAACTCGCCGGTAACGGTTTCGATATCGGTGAGAAAACGCTTGTAACGGCGAATCAAGCGGCCTTCTTCAAGGGGAGGATAAAAACGCATCAGCCTTGCCAACTCCGTAGACCACGGGCGATGCGCTCCACCGCCTCCTGCAGGCGCTCGATGTTCTGCGTATAGGCAAAGCGCACATGATGGCCGGCCTGATAGCGGCCAAAATCCAGACCGGGCGTGAATGCAACGTGCTCGGTTTCCAGGAAATGACGACAAAATGCGAACGCATCGCCGCCAAACGCGCGAATATCGGCGTATAGATAGAAGGCCCCTTCCGGCTCGACCTCAATGCCAAAGCCCAGCTCCCGTAGCGCCGGCAGCAGGAAGTCGCGACGGCGACCGAACTCGGCGCGGCGCTCCTCCAGAATGCTCAATGTTTGCGGAGTGAAACACGCCAGCGCCGCATGCTGAGCCATGCTCGGCGCGCTGATATAGAGGTTTTGTGCCAGCTTCTCCAGCTCTCCCACCGCTGCGGGCGGCGCCACCAGCCAGCCCAGGCGCCAGCCGGTCATTCCGAAATACTTCGAAAAACTATTCAAGACGAAGGCGTCATCATCGACTTCCAGCACACTGGCGGCGTCGGTGCCGTAGGTGAGGCCGTGATAAATCTCATCCACCACCAGATGGCCATCGCGCGCCTTGATTGCACTCGACAGCTCGGCCAGTTCGTCACGGGTGAGAATCGTGCCGGTCGGGTTCGCCGGCGATGCCACCAGGGCGCCCACACTGTCCTGGTTCCAATGCTTGTTTACTAAGTCGGCCGTCAGTTGATAGCGCATGTCCGGCCCTACCGGCACCAGTTGCGCGGCGCCCTCGACCAAGCGCAGAAAATGCCGGTTACATGGGTAACCTGGGTCTGCCAGCAGCCAGTGCTTGCCCGGGTCAACCAGCAAACTGCTGGCCAGCAGCAACGCACCGGAACCGCCTGGCGTGATCAGGATGCGTTCCGGATCGACATTCAAGCCGTAGCGTTGCTGATAAAACCCACTGATGGCTTCGCGCAGCTCCGGCAGGCCACGGGCGGCGGTGTAGCGGGTTTTGCCATTGGCCAGCGCGGCCTGGCCGGCCTGGATAATCGGCTCGGCCGTGGTGAAATCCGGCTCGCCGATTTCCAGGTGGATCACATCATGGCCGGCCGCTTGCAGCTCATTGGCACGCGCCAGTAACGCCATGACATGAAAAGGTTCGATGGCGCGACTGCGCGCACTGTAGGGCTGGGCCATTAGCCTTCCTTAACGGTGAGGACAAAATCAGGATTCTACCGAACCCTCGCGGTAAAACATGCTCTATTGCCTGCTCGGTCGTTCGTGATGAACCCGGCACGCGCCAGCAAAACGACTAAAATCAACATTCGAGGCGATCCATACCCAGCCACAGCGGGCTGCTGCAGTTTGCAACCCCTGAGCGAAGGGCTTCGACAACCGGGAGTGGCGCACCCTGAATCTATCTGGTAAGTTCGCCCGCTTGCAGCCGCAGGGCCGGCAGGTGTCGGTGACGTTGCAATCCTGCGCAATGGATTAGAAGAGTGAGAGGCGGTCTATTCATGTCCACCCAAGCAAAGCAACAGCAGCAGAGCCTCAGCGGCTTCACACCTTACGTCGAAACGAAGGGTGAGGAGTACATGGGCAAGCCCATGCGCCAGCACTTCACCAAGATCCTGCAAAAGTGGAAGCAGGACTTGATGCAGGAAGTCGACCGCACGGTTGACCATATGAAGGACGAAGCCGCCAACTTCCCGGACCCGGCCGACCGTGCCAGCCAGGAAGAAGAGTTCGCCCTCGAACTGCGCGCTCGTGATCGCGAACGCAAGCTGATCAAGAAAATCGACAAGACGCTGCAACTGATCGAAGACGAAGAATACGGCTGGTGCGAATCCTGCGGCGTCGAGATCGGCATCCGTCGCCTGGAAGCCCGCCCAACCGCGGACCTGTGCGTAGACTGCAAGACCTTGGCCGAAATCAAGGAAAAACAGGTCGGCAAATAATCCTGCCGGGCTGATCGAATGGGGCGTGCGAACGCTCCATTTTTGTTTCTGGCGCTTGCCGATTTTCCAGTAGTATCCGGCCCATGACAGCCTCTACCTATATCGGGCGTTTCGCCCCCACGCCCAGCGGCCATTTGCATTTCGGCTCCCTGGTCGCCGCCCTCGCCTCCTACCTCGACGCCCGCGCCAATCAAGGCCTCTGGCTGATGCGCATGGAAGATCTGGATCCCCCCCGCGAAGAGCCCGGCGCCCAGGCGGCGATTCTTCATGCCTTGGAGAGCTATGGATTTGAGTGGGACGGTGAACTCGTCCGACAAAGCGAACGGCATGATGCCTACGCCAAAGTACTGAACGACCTGTTCAACCACGGCCTGGCCTACGCCTGCACCTGCTCACGCAAACAGCTGGAGCCTTACAACGGCATCTACTCGGGCCTTTGTCGTAACGCCGGTCATGACCCGCACGACGCAGCCATCCGTTTGCGTGTTCCTGAGCTGGAATACCACTTTACCGACCGAGCACAGGGCCATTTCCGACAGCACTTGGGCCGTGAGGTCGGCGATTTTGTTATCCGTCGGCGCGACGGCCTCTACGCCTACCAGTTGGCCGTGGTGTTGGACGATGCCTGGCAAGGCGTAACCGACATCGTGCGCGGCGCCGACCTTTTGGACTCCACGCCACGCCAGCTGTACCTGCAAGAACTGCTGGGCCTGCGCCAACCGCGCTATTTGCATGTACCGTTGATCGTTCAGCCGGACGGCCACAAATTGGGCAAGTCCTATCGCTCACCGCCGTTGACACCCGACCAAGCCACGCCCTTGCTGTTAAGAGCCTTGCGTGCCCTTGGCCAACAAACGGGCAGCGAACTGCTCTACGCCAGCGCGCGCGAGCTGCTCGATTGGGGCGTCCGGCATTGGGATGCCAACCGCATCCCGCGCGCGCTCACGTTGGCAGAAGCGCAATTGAGCTGAAGGCGCTTGCAGCTTGCCAGCCATCCGTTACCATCGCGGCAGTTTTTAACTCAGAGGCCAACATGTACATCTATCGATTGGTCCTGCTGTTGGTCGTCGGGATCTACCTGTTTTCCCCCGCCATCATGGATTGGTGGATCGACGCCACCGGCGCCTGGTATCGCCCGTATCTGCTGTGGCTGATCCTGATCGTCGTGACCTTCATCCTGCAGAGCCAAAAAGATGCCGATGAGCTTTAGCCTCACTCAGATGCTGCTGATCAGCGCCGCCTACCTGGCCGCGCTGTTCGGCGTCGCCTGGATCAGTGAGCGCGGGATGATCCCGCGGGCGATCATTCGCCATCCGTTGACCTACACCTTGTCCCTTGGGGTCTACGCAAGCGCCTGGGCGTTCTATGGCACGGTGGGCCTGGCGTATCAGTATGGCTACGGGTTTCTGTCCAGCTACCTCGGCGTATCCGGAGCATTCCTACTGGCGCCGGTGCTGCTGTACCCCATATTAAAAATCACCCGAACTTACCAGCTGTCGTCCCTGGCCGACCTGTTTGCGTTTCGCTTCCGCAGCACCTGGGCCGGTGCGCTAACCACTGTGTTCATGTTGATCGGCGTGTTGCCCTTGCTGGCCTTGCAGATCCAAGCGGTGGCCGACTCCATCAGCATCCTTACCCATGAGCCGGTGCAGCATCGCGTGGCCCTGGCCTTTTGCGCGCTGATCACGCTGTTCACGATTTTCTTCGGTTCACGCCACATCGCCACCCGCGAAAAGCACCAGGGGCTGGTATTCGCGATAGCCTTCGAATCGGTGATCAAGCTGATCGCCATCGGCGGCGTCGGCCTCTATGCGCTCTATGGCGTGTTCGATGGCCCACAACAGTTAGAGCTTTGGCTGCTGCAGAACCAGACTGCCCTCGCTGCCCTGCACACACCTTTGCAGGAAGGCCCGTGGCGCACATTGCTGCTGGTGTTCTTCGCGTCGGCAATCGTGATGCCGCACATGTATCACATGACGTTCACCGAGAACCTCAACCCCCGCGCGCTGGTGAGTGCAAGCTGGGGCCTGCCGCTGTTCCTGCTATTGATGAGCCTCGCCGTACCGCTGATCCTCTGGGCAGGTCTAAAACTGGGCGCTACCACCAACCCGGAATACTTCACCCTCGGCATTGGCATGGCCGCCAATAGCCCGGCCCTTGCATTGCTGGCCTATGTCGGCGGTCTGTCGGCGGCCAGTGGCCTGATTATCGTCACGACCCTGGCGCTGTCGGGCATGGCGCTCAACCACTTGGTGTTGCCGCTGTACCAGCCACCGGCGGAAGGCAATATCTACCGTTGGCTGAAATGGACACGCCGTGCGCTGATCGTCGCCATCATCATGGCCGGCTACGGCTTCTACCTGATGCTCGGCGCTGGGCAAGACCTGGCCAACCTCGGCATCGTGGCGTTTGTGGCCACCTTGCAGTTCTTGCCGGGGGTGCTGTCGGTGCTGTACTGGCCGACCGCCAACCGTCGTGGTTTTATCGCGGGGCTGCTCGCGGGGATTCTGGTGTGGGTCGTGACCATGCTGCTGCCACTGGTCGGCAACCTCCAGGGCTTTTACATCCCGTTGCTGAATATGATTTACGTATTGGACGACACCAGTTGGCACATGGCCGCGATTGCCTCCCTGGCCGCCAACGTTTTGATGTTTACCCTGATCTCGCTGTTCACCAACGCCAGCCCCGAGGAAACCAGCGCCGCCGAAGCCTGCGCAGTGGACAACGTGCGCCGCCCGCAACGCCGCGAACTGCACGCAGCCTCGCCCCAGGAGTTCGCCACGCAACTTGCCAAACCCCTGGGCGCCAAGGCCGCACAAAAGGAAGTCGAGCAAGCGCTGCGCGATCTTTATTTGCCCTTTGACGAGCGCCGCCCGTATGCGTTGCGCCGCCTGCGCGACCGTATCGAAGCCAACCTGTCCGGCCTGATGGGCCCCAGCGTTTCCCAAGACATGGTCGAAACCTTTCTGCCCTACAAGGCCGGCGGCGAAAACTACGTGACCGAAGACATTCACTTTATCGAGAGCCGCCTGGAGGACTACCACTCGCGCCTCACCGGCCTGGCCGCCGAACTCGATGCGTTACGCCGTTACCACCGCCAGACCCTGCAGGAGTTGCCCATGGGCGTGTGCTCCCTGGCCAAGGATCAAGAGATTCTGATGTGGAACAAGGCCATGGAAGAGCTGACCGGTATCGCCGCGCAGCGCGTAGTGGGCTCGCGCCTCACGACCTTGGGCGAACCGTGGAAAGAGTTGCTGCAGGGTTTTATCAACCTGCCTGATGAGCACTTGCACAAACAGCACCTGGCCCTCGATGGCCAGACCCGCTGGCTCAACCTGCACAAAGCCGCCATCGACGAGCCCCTGGCCCCCGGCAACAGCGGTTTGGTGTTACTCGTGGAAGATTTGACCGAAACCCAGATGCTCGAAGACAAACTGGTGCATTCCGAGCGCCTGGCCAGCATTGGTCGCCTGGCTGCGGGTGTGGCCCACGAGATCGGCAACCCGATCACCGGCATTGCCTGCCTGGCCCAGAACCTGCGCGAAGAACGGGAAGAAGACGGTGAAATCACTGAAATCAGCGGGCAGATCCTTGAACAGACCAAGCGCGTATCGCGCATCGTGCAGTCCTTGATGAGTTTTGCCCATTCCGGCGCTCATCAGAATCAGGACGAGGCGGTGTGCTTGGCTGAGGTCGCGCAGGATGCCATCGGGCTGCTGGCCTTGAACCGACGCAATTTCGAAGTACAGTTCTTCAACCTGTGCGATCCCGATCATTGGGTCGACGGCGACTCGCAACGCCTGGCCCAAGTCCTGATCAACCTGTTGTCCAACGCTCGCGACGCCTCGCCACCCCACAGTGCGGTACGCGTCAAGAGCGAGGCTTTCGAGCATACGATCGACCTGATCGTGGAAGACGAAGGCAGCGGCATTCCACAGAACATCATGGACCGTTTGTTCGAACCCTTCTTCACTACCAAGGACCCAGGTGAAGGCACCGGTCTGGGCCTTGCACTGGTCTATTCCATCGTTGAAGAGCATTATGGACAAATCACCATCGACAGCCCGGCTGACACCGAAAGCCAACGCGGCACCCGTATTCGGGTGACTTTACCGCGTCATGTCGAAGCGACGTCCGCTGTGAACTGAGACCGTCGAGAGAATTGAATCAATGCCGCACATTTTGATCGTCGAAGACGAAACCATTATCCGCTCTGCCTTGCGTCGCCTGCTTGAACGCAATCAGTATCAAGTCAGCGAAGCCGGCTCGGTGCAGGAAGCCCAGGAGCGCTTCAGCATTCCCACGTTCGACTTGATCGTCAGCGACCTGCGCCTGCCCGGGGCGCCCGGCACTGAGTTGATCAAACTCGGCCAAGGCACCCCGGTGCTGATCATGACCAGCTACGCCAGCCTGCGCTCAGCAGTGGACTCCATGAAGATGGGCGCGGTGGACTACATCGCCAAGCCTTTCGACCATGACGAAATGCTCCAGGCAGTGGCCCGCATACTGCGCGACCGCCAGTCGGCCAGCAGCGTTCCCGCCGAGCAGCGCCCCGCCGGCAAGGCTGCCAACGGCTCAGAAAAGCCTGGCGTCGACAACAGCAACGGCGAGATCGGCATCATCGGCTCCTGCCCACCGATGCAGGACCTTTACGGCAAGATCCGCAAAGTCGCCCCCACCGACTCCAATGTACTGATCCAGGGTGAATCCGGGACTGGTAAGGAACTGGTGGCCCGCGCCCTGCATAACCTCTCCAAGCGCGCCAAAGCTCCGATGATTTCGGTGAACTGCGCGGCGATCCCAGAATCGCTGATTGAATCCGAACTGTTCGGCCACGAGAAAGGCGCCTTTACCGGCGCCAGCGCTGGACGTGCGGGCCTGGTCGAAGCGGCGGACGGCGGCACGCTGTTCCTCGACGAAATCGGCGAGCTGCCGCTGGAAGCACAGGCGCGGCTGCTGCGAGTACTGCAGGAAGGCGAGATTCGCCGTGTAGGCTCGGTGCAATCGCAAAAGGTGGATGTGCGCCTGATCGCGGCGACCCACCGCGATCTCAAGAGTCTGGCCAAGATCGGCCAGTTCCGTGAAGACTTGTACTATCGCTTGCATGTGATCGCTCTCAAGCTGCCTGCCTTGCGCGAGCGTGGTGCAGACGTCAACGAGATCGCCAATGCCTTCCTGCAGCGCCAGAGCGCGCGCATCAACCGTACCGACCTGAAGTTTGCCCCGGATGCCGAACAGGCCATTCGGCATTACTCATGGCCAGGTAACGTGCGCGAGCTGGAGAACGCCGTGGAACGCGCGGTGATTCTGTCGGAAAGCCCGGAAATTTCCGCTGAGCTGCTGGGCATTGACATCGAACTCAGCGACCTGGAAGACGACGAGTTCATCGGCTTGGCGCCGCAACAGGGCGCGGCCAGTAACACCAGCCATGAGCCGACGGAAGATCTGTCGCTGGAAGATTACTTCCAGCATTTCGTCCTGGAGCATCAGGACCACATGACCGAGACCGAGCTGGCGCGCAAATTAGGCGTGAGCCGCAAGTGCCTGTGGGAACGCCGTCAGCGCTTGGGCATTCCTCGGCGTAAGACCGGCGTGGCCAGCGAGAGCTGAGGGCGCGCCCACCGGTAACACCGGCAAATGTGAAAAAACTGTTACCGCGGACAACCCGCGTAACAAAAGCCGGGGCTTACGGTAACGAAGCCCCGGCTTTTTTTGGCCCGTCAAAAAACCGAAACCTCCTCAACCCCCCGGTTTTGCTGGACGACACAAAAGTTGGCACGCACCCTGCTATATGCTTAGTACAAAAACAATAACAAGCTTTGTACAAGACAATAAAAATAAGACGAATCGACTCACGCATAACAAAAACAACACGGCGGAGGCGCAGCTAACTGATTCTTTTGGAGAGGCGTTGCATTTGGGGCTTGCCCCGCAACCAGGCCGAGAACAACAAAAACTGCCCTAAGGCAGAGCCTGAACTGGTTGGATCGTAGATCAGCAACACAGCGACCAAAGCAATCCGTTTGCTCTTGACTCCCGATTGGGAGTGTCATGAAGGTGAAGCTTCATGGCGAGGGCGATCAACAAAAACAAGAAGCCCGAAATCAATAATAAAAATAGAGCACGCAACTACTTCTGGGGGAGCTTCGGCTCCCCTTGTAGTTTCCGCGATTTGACCTTCCAAAGCTTATGGCGCAATGCCTGCAGCTTGTTCCTACACCATCCCCTGACTAAATGCTAGAATCCCGGCCCATCATGCGGTCATTCTTCGTTTTGGCCGAACATTCCTTCAAACAGTGCATCCCATGCTGAAGAAGCTGTTCCAGTCATTCCGTTCTCCCTTGCGTCGTACGCAACACAAACGCAGCACGCCTGAAGTGCTCAATAGCAGCCAGCATTCGCTGCAACGTGCTCAGTTCAGCCGTTATGCGGTGAATATCGTCGAACGGTTGCAGAACGCCGGCTACCAGGCCTACCTGGTGGGTGGTTGCGTACGCGACATGCTGCTCAACATCACGCCCAAGGACTTCGACGTCGCCACCAGCGCCACGCCCGAACAAGTGCGCGCCGAGTTTCGCAATGCGCGGATCATCGGTCGCCGGTTCAAACTGGTGCATATCCACTTTGGCCGAGAAATCATCGAAGTCGCCACATTCCGCGCCGGGCATCCGCAAAACGATGAAGAGGAAGACACCAACCAGTCTTCCCGAAACGAAAGCGGGCGTATCCTGCGTGACAACGTGTACGGCACCCTGGAAGAAGACGCGCAACGCCGCGATTTCACCATCAACGCCTTGTATTACGACCCGGTCAGCGAGCGCATCCTCGATTACGCCAACGGCGTGCACGATATTCGCAACAACCTGATCCGCCTGATCGGCGACCCGACCCAGCGCTACCAAGAAGACCCGGTACGCATGCTGCGCGCCGTGCGGTTCGCCGCCAAGCTGAACTTCGGGATCGAGAAACACACCGCCGCCCCCATTCGCGACCTGGCGCCGATGCTGCGGGAAATCCCCTCGGCGCGCCTGTTCGAAGAAGTGCTCAAGCTGTTCCTCTCGGGTTACGCGGCCGATACCTTCGAAATGCTCGTCGACCTGCAGTTGTTCGATCCGCTGTTCCCGGCCAGTGCCGAGGCGCTGGAATACAACCCCACCTACACCCACACGCTGATCAGCGAAGCGCTGATCAATACCGACCTGCGCATCAAGCAGAACAAGCCGGTGACACCAGCCTTCCTGTTTGCTGCGCTGTTGTGGCCAGCCCTGCCAAAACGTGTGCTGCGCTTGCAGGAACGAGGCATGCCGCCGATTCCGGCCATGCAGGAAGCCGCTCACGAGTTGATCGCTGAGCAGTGCCAGCGCATTGCAATTCCGAAACGTTTCACCCTGCCGATCCGCGAGATCTGGGACATGCAGGAACGCCTGCCACGCCGCAGCGGCAAACGCGCCGATCTGTTGCTGGACAACCCGCGCTTCCGCGCCGGCTACGATTTCTTGCTATTGCGCGAAAGCGCCGGCGAACAGACCGACGGCCTGGGCGAATGGTGGACCGACTACCAGGATGCCAATGACAGCGAACGCCGCGAGATGATCCGTGAGCTGGGCAGCAAAGGCGATGGTGCTGGCGAAGGGCCGAAAAAGCGTCGTCGCAGCGGTGCCAAGCGCAAACGTAGCGCCGCCGATGCATCTGGCACCGCAGGCGAGTAACCGTGGAACGTATCTACATCGGCATGGGCAGCAACCTGGCGGCCCCGGAGCAACAACTGCGCAATGCTGTCCAAGCGCTGGCGCGGTTGCCCGGCACTACCCTCGCCGGGGTGTCCGCCTTCTATCAAAGTGACTCCCTATTGCCCGGGCAACCGCGTTACACCAACGCAGTGGCAGCCTTGGACAGCGACCTGGCGCCCCTGGACCTGCTCGACGCGCTGCAAGCTATCGAAAATGACCAAGGCCGCGAACGCCTCGAACGCTGGGGCCCTCGTACCCTTGATCTGGATATCCTGCTGTTTGGCGATCACCTGATCGACCAGCCGCGCCTGAAAGTGCCCCACTACCAGATGCACCTGCGTGCGTTTGTGTTGTACCCGTTGGCCGAACTGGCGCCCGCCGCATTGCAATTGCCGGATGGCAGACGCCTCAGCGCCCTGCTCGAAGCCTGCCCGTTTGTCGGCCTGGAACGGCTCCCAGTTGCTGAATCGCGTCAGTAACAGCGGTAACACCGCCGTCGTAACAATGCGGTAACACATCCAATTGACTTCCCGTGTCCTCCTCACGACTATAGGCGTCCCGCTGCCGCCAACCCGGCGCTAAAGGGCGCAATCCAGGCCTTATAAGCACTGCTCTCAAGACGGTGCGCCTGTATAAACGAAGACTCACGCGCGTTACTCGCTGTTTCCAAGCGCCTGAACGAGGACCCTTTTCATGCCAGACATTACCCTGACCACCTTGCAGAGCCTCAAGCTCAAAGGTGAAAAAATCGCCATGCTGACCTGCTATGACGCCACTTTCGCCCACGCCAGTTGCCAGGCCGGGGTCGAGGTGTTGCTGGTGGGCGACTCCCTGGGCATGGTTCTTCAAGGGAATGACAGCACACTGCCTGTGACCACGGATGAACTGGCGTACCACACCGCCAGCGTCAAGCGCGGCAATGATGGTGCGTTCATCATCGCCGACCTGCCGTTCATGGGGTACGCCACCCTCGAACAAACCTTCCTGAACGCCGGAAAACTGATGCAGGCCGGCGCCCACATGGTCAAGGTCGAAGGCGCCGTATGGCTTGCCGAGTCGATCCGCCTGCTGGCTGAGCGCGGCGTGCCGGTATGCGCACACATGGGCCTCACCCCGCAGTCGGTCAATCTGCTCGGCGGCTATAAAGTGCAAGGCCGCCAGGAAGCCCAAGCGCGACAGATGCGTGCCGACGCCATCGCCCTGGAGCAAGCCGGCGCCGCAATGATTCTGCTGGAATGCGTGCCGAGCGAACTGGCCGCTGAAATCACCCAGGCCGTCAAAGTACCGGTGATTGGAATTGGCGCCGGTTCGGCCACCGATGGCCAGGTACTGGTGCTGCACGACATGCTCGGGCTGTCGATCAGCGGCCGGGTTCCGAAGTTCGTCAAGAACTTCATGCTCGGCCAGGACAGCATCCACGCCGCCTTGAGCGCCTATGTCGCCGAAGTCAAAGGCGTGACCTTCCCCGGCGCCGAACACGGATTTTCTGCATGAACACCGTAAAAACCGTACGAGAACTGCGATCGGCCGTGGCCCATGCGCGCAAGGCCGGCAAACGCATCGGCTTTGTGCCCACCATGGGCAACCTGCACAGCGGCCACGCCACGCTGGTGACCAAGGCCGCGCAACAGGCCGAATTCGTGGTGGCGAGTATCTTCGTCAATCCACTGCAATTCGGCGCAGGCGAAGACCTGGATAAATACCCCCGCACCCTGGCCGCCGACCAGGAAAAACTCCTGCAGGCTGGCTGCAACCTGCTGTTCGCGCCGACCGTCGAAGAGATGTACCCCGACGGAATGGCCGGCCAGACCCGCGTCAGTGTCCCGCAATTGTCCGAAGGTCTGTGTGGCGCCAGCCGCCCCGGTCACTTCGAGGGCGTGGCCACGGTAGTCAGCAAGCTGTTCAATATGGTTCAGCCGGACATCGCGGTGTTTGGTCAAAAGGACTACCAGCAACTGGCCGTGATTCGCGCCATGGTGCGCGACCTGAACATGCCGATCCAGATCATCGGCGAACCCACCGTACGCGCCGACGACGGCCTGGCGCTGTCCTCGCGCAACGGTTACCTCAGCGATGAACAACGTGCCATCGCTCCGGTGCTGTACCGCAGCCTCAGCCAGATGGCCGCTGCGATCAAATCCGGCGATCGCGATTTCGCCAGGCTGCGCGCCGAACAGGTGGAGCAGATCGAAGCCGCCGGGTTGCGCCTGGATTACCTGGAAGTGCGTCAGGGCGTAAATCTGCGCTCGGCCACGGCCGAAGACCGTGACCTGGTGATTCTGGTCGCCGCCTATCTGGGCGCAACCCGCCTGATCGACAACCTGCACCTGACCCTCGACTGACCCTGCCGACACCCCGCCATTGCTCCGCCCGCTGTGCCGGTATAAAAAAGTACCGGCTACAGCACAGACAAAGCCAAGACATATGCCCACGCTAGGTTTAATGTAATCGCCCTGCGCTATGGTTAGCGCTATCTGGAACCCAGCCCCTGATAAAAGACTGGATGTTCCGGGCTTTGAAGTGTCCTAAAGGCAGTCCCCGTAATAAAAGGAAACCCGCAGCGATGGCGTACTACCGCACTCCTCATGACGTTACCGCTCTGCCCGCCTGGCAAGCGCTCACTCAACACCGCCAAGCCATGCAGGATTTCAGCATGCGCGAAGCGTTCAATGCCGATCCCCAGCGTTTTTCCCAATTCACCTTGAGCAGCTGCGGACTTTTCCTCGATTACTCGAAAAACCTGATCACCAGCGAAACCCGTGACCTGCTGGTGGCCCTGGCCAAGGAAGTCAATCTCAAGGGCGCCATCGATTCGCTGTATGCCGGCGACCCAGTCAACTCGTCCGAAGGCCGCCCGGCCCTGCACACGGCCCTGCGCCGTCCGGTGGGCGACAAGTTGTCGGTCAACGGCGTGAACATCATGCCGGACGTGCACAAAGTGCTGAATCAGATCACTGATCTGGTCGGCCGCATCCATGACGGCTTGTGGCGTGGCTACACCGAAAAACCGATCACCGACGTGGTGAACATCGGTATCGGTGGCTCGTTCCTCGGCCCGGAGCTGGTCTCCGAAGCCCTGCTGTCCTACGCTCATAAGGGCGTACGCTGCCATTACCTGGCGAACATCGACGGCAGTGAGTTCCACGAACTGACCATGAAGCTGCGCGCCGAGACCACGCTGTTTATCGTCTCGTCGAAATCCTTCAACACCCTGGAAACCTTGAAGAACGCCCAGGCCGCACGCGCATGGTACCTGGCCCAGGGTGGCTCGGAAGCCGAGCTGTATCGCCACTTTATTGCGGTGTCGAGCAACAACGCGGCAGCTGTGGCCTTCGGTATCCGCGAAGAAAACATCTTCCCGATGTGGGACTGGGTCGGCGGCCGTTACTCGCTGTGGTCGGCCATCGGCTTGCCCATCGCCCTGGCCATCGGTATGTCCAACTTCAAGGAATTGCTGTCCGGCGCCTACACCATGGACCAGCATTTCCAGAACGCACCGTTCGAAGCCAACATGCCCGTGCTGCTGGGCCTTTTGGGCGTGTGGTACGGCAATTTCTGGGGTGCGCAGAGCCATGCGATCCTGCCGTACGACCACTATCTGCGTAACATCACCAAGCACTTGCAACAGTTGGACATGGAATCCAACGGCAAGAGCGTGCGCCAGGACGGCACGCCGGTGTCCACCGACACAGGCCCAGTGATCTGGGGCGGCGTGGGGTGCAACGGTCAACACGCGTACCACCAGTTACTGCACCAAGGGACTCAGTTGATTCCGGCCGACTTCATCGTGCCGATTGTCAGCTTCAACCCTGTGTCCGATCACCATCAGTGGCTGTACGCCAACTGCCTGTCCCAAAGCCAGGCGCTGATGCTCGGCAAAACCCGCAGCGAAGCCGAAGCCGAGTTGCGTGACAAGGGCATCGCCGAGGAAGAGGTGCAGAAGCTGGCGCCGCATAAGGTGATCCCAGGCAACCGTCCGAGCAACACGTTGGTGGTCGAGCGCATCAGCCCGCGTCGCCTGGGTGCTCTGGTCGCCATGTATGAGCACAAAGTGTTTGTACAAAGTGTGATCTGGGGTATCAACGCTTTCGACCAATGGGGTGTGGAGCTGGGTAAAGAACTGGGCAAGGGCGTGTACAACCGCCTGACCGGTGCCGAAGAAACCTCGGCCGAGGATGCTTCGACCCAGGGCCTGATCAACTACTTCCGCGGGCGTCACCGCGGCTGATCGCACTGCCCGCAAGGCCAACGTCCGTTTGGACGTTGGCCTTGCCCCCCTCCCCACGCTGGGTGCATCTTTATGCCTTGTCCCGACAACAAGAATAAGGACCGCTCATGTTCGATATCAGCACGTTTCCCGCCGCCGATGCCGTCCGCCGGGCAGCACAACTCAGTCAAGAGGACTATCAGCGCCTCTACCGCCAATCCATCGAGCAACCCGATACTTTTTGGGCCGAGCAGGCCAGCGCTTTTCTCGACTGGATAACCCCATGGCATACCGTCCAACTGTCAGATATCAACACCGGTGCCGCCCATTGGTTCGCCGGCGGCCAGTTGAACGTCAGCTATAACTGCATCGATCGCCACCTCCAGCACCGCGCCGATCAGCCGGCCTTCATCTGGGAGGGCGACGATCCGACAAACTCCAGCAAGATCACCTACCGCCAACTGCACCAGAACGTTTGCCGCCTGGCCAACGTGCTGAAAAGCCGTGGCGTGAAGAAAGGTGACCGGGTGTGCATCTACATGCCCATGATCCCCGAAGCCGCCTACGCCATGCTGGCCTGCACGCGCATCGGCGCAGTGCACTCGGTCGTGTTCGGTGGATTCTCGCCGGATGCCCTGCGCGACCGCATCCTGGACGCCGATTGCCGCACCGTGATCACCGCCGACGAGGGTGTGCGCGGCGGCAAGCCGGTGGTGCTGAAAAACAATGTCGACAAAGCCCTGGCCAGTTGCCCGCGTGTGAGCACCGTGCTGGTTGTGCAACGTACCGGCGCGTCCGTGAATTGGAGCGACGGCCGTGACCTGAAATATCAAGAAACCCTGGCCGCCGCCAGCGATGATTGCCCGCCCGAGCCCATGGACGCCGAAGACCCGCTGTTCATCCTGTACACCTCCGGCAGCACCGGCAAACCCAAGGGCGTGCTGCACACCACCGGGGGCTACCTGCTGCAAGCGGCGATGACCTTCAAGTACGTGCTCGACTACCGCGACGGCGAAGTCTTCTGGTGCACCGCCGATGTCGGCTGGGTCACCGGCCACAGCTACATCGTGTATGGACCGCTGGCCAACGGCGCCACCTCGCTGATGTTCGAAGGCGTCCCCAGCTACCCGGACAGCTCGCGCTTCTGGCAAGTGATCGACAAGCACCAGGTGAATATTTTCTACACCGCCCCCACCGCGTTACGCGCCTTGATGCGTGAGGGACACGGCCCGCTGGAAAGCACTTCCCGCGCCAGCCTGCGCCTGCTGGGCAGCGTAGGCGAGCCCATCAACCCGGAAGCCTGGGACTGGTACTTCAACGCCGTGGGCGAACAACGTTGCCCGATTGTCGATACCTGGTGGCAGACCGAAACCGGCGGCATCATGCTCAGCCCGCTGGTCAGTGCCCAGCGCATCAAACCCGGCTGCGCTACCCAGCCGATGTTTGGCGTGCAGCCGGTACTGCTGGACGAACACGGCCGCCCTTTCACTGGCCCAGGCAGCGGCGTGCTGGCAATCCAGGCCAGCTGGCCGGGGCAGATCCGCAGCGTCTACGGCGATCCGCAACGCATGATCGATACCTATTTCAAACCCTACCCCGGCTATTACTTCACCGGCGACGGCGCGCGGCGCGATGAGGATGGCGATTACTGGATCACCGGGCGTATCGATGATGTGATCAACGTCTCCGGTCATCGGATCGGTACTGCCGAAGTGGAGAGCGCTCTGGTTCTACACGACCAAGTGGCCGAAGCCGCAGTGGTGGGCTATCCCCATGATGTGAAGGGTCAGGGCATCTACGCGTTTGTCACGCCCATGAACGGCGTGGAGCCCAGCGATGCGCTGAAAAAACACCTTTTGGAACTGGTCAGCCAGGAAATCGGCAGCTTTGCCAAACCGGAACTGCTCCAATGGGCACCGGCCCTGCCGAAAACCCGCTCCGGCAAGATCATGCGCAGAATTCTGCGCAAGATTGCCTGCAACGAGCTGGACAGCCTCGGCGACACCTCAACCCTGGCCGACCCCAGCGTAGTGGACGGCCTCATCGACAAACGCTTGAACCGATAGGAAGCCTTACGTCGCCATGGAATTTATCCGCAGCCGTATCGAAAGCCAGTTGATGAGTCTGACGGGGCTGTCACTGGGCCAGTTGGACTTGGAGAACCCCAAGGGCGATCCAGGCCTGTTCGGGCCGGATTCGATCAGTTGGCAAGTGCATGGCGACTTCAGCAGCATGCTGATCGGCGGGATCAGCGCATTGATGCTGCAAGCCCTGCACCCCTTGGCCCTGGCCGGGGTGTGGGACCACTCGAACTTTCGCCAGGACATGCTTGGACGTCTACGACGTACCTCGCAGTTCATTTCCGGCACCACCTTCGGCGCACGCAAGGACGCCGATTGGCTGATCGAGAAAGTGCGCACCATCCACCTGCAAGTGGTCGGCCACGCCCCGGACGGGCGCCCCTACGCGGCGAGCGATCCGGCGCTGCTGACGTGGGTGCATGTGGCGGAAGTGAGCAACTTTCTCGCCGCCCATCTGCGCTACCGCAACCCACGCCTCTCAGGCGCCGATCAGGACCGTTACTACAGCGAGATTGCGCTGGTCGCCGAACGCTTGGGCGCGCAAAACGTACCGCGTTCCAGGCAGGAAATTTCTGAGTATCTAGAGCGCATCCGCCCCGAACTGCTATGCGACGAGCGCAGCCGGGAAGTGCTACGCCTGCTGCTCAATGCGCCCGCGCCCAGCCCCTTGGCCAAGCCGTTTGGCGCTTTGATGATGCAGGCCGGCATCGACCTGCTGCCGGATTGGGCCAGTGAAATGCTCGATCAGCATCAGAGCCCGCTGCAGCGCCGGATGATCCGAGCCGGGGTCAAGCGCAGCGCACCGTTGCTACGCTGGGCGATGCGCGATGGTTCGGTGCAGCGCGCCCATCGACGGATGGGGTTGCTGTAGGCCGCATCCCTTAGCTGGTAGACTTCGCGCCCTCATTGCCCACATTTACCTAAAGCAAGGCGCGCTCTATGTCTCCCCTGAACCAGGCGCTGCGCGCCGCCCTCGACCATCGCCAAGACTTGATCCACGAGCTGCATGCTCAAGGCACCGATTGCTACCGACTGTTTCATGGCAGCCAGGAAGGCGCCGGCGGCTTGACCATCGACCGCTATGGCCCGCAGTTGCTGGTGCAGAGTTTCCATCAGTCGCTGCAAGCATCCGACTTGCTGGACCTGCATCGACAGATCAACCAGTACATGGGTATGGAGTTGCTGCTGGTGTACAACGACCGCTCCCGAGGCAACTCGCGGATCGATCGCGAAGACTCGGTGTACCGCGCCGACCCCGTCGCTCTGCAAGACCTGGTCGGCCACGAGTGGGGCCTCAATTACCGTGTGCGCGGACGGCATGCCGGACAGGACCCGCTGTTGTTTCTCGATCTGCGCAACACACGTGGCTGGGTCAAAGAACACGCCGCCGGCAAGAGCGTGCTGAACCTGTTCGCTTACACCTGCGGTGTGGGCCTGAGCGCCGCCGCTGGGGGGGCTCGGGAGGTGTGCAACTTGGACTTCGCCGAAGGCAACCTGGCGGTCGGGCGCGAAAATGGCCAGCTCAACCCCCACCTGCAAACGATGAACTTCGTGCAATCGGACTACTTCCCCGCCATTCGCCAATTGGCCGGCCTGCCGATCACTCAGCGTCGCGGGCAGAAACTGCCCAGCTACCCGCGCCTGGAGCAGCGCCAATACGACCTGGTATTGCTCGACCCACCCGCCTGGGCCAAGAGCGCCTTCGGCACCGTCGACCTGCTCCGCGACTATCAAAGCCTGCTCAAACCCGCCCTGCTCACCACCGCCGATAACGGCGTGCTGATCTGCTGCAATAACTTGGCAAAGGTCAGCATGGACGACTGGCGTGAACAGGTGCTGCGCTGCGCGGAAAAAGCCGGGCGCCCTGTACGTGATTGGAAAGTGATGACTCCGAGCGCGGATTTCCCATCGCAAGATCAACAGCCGCCCCTGAAAACGCTGATCCTGCAGCTGTAAGATTCGTCCCAAACGCCCGGCTCTTCGGAACCGAAAACCCGTGCCATACTCCAAGGCACTCCTTGTTCGACATAGATGGCGTCACCCATGCCCAAAGGATTGATCCGCGCCGCCGGCGCCTTGTTGACTGCCCTGGCCTTGTACAGCTTGCTGGGCTTTTTGATCCTCCCCGGCATTGGCCTTCGCATTGCCAACCAACAATTGGCCGAGTACGCCACAGTGCCGGCACGCATCGAGCGGATCGAACTGAACCCGTTCAGCCTTGAGCTGACGGTCTGGGGCCTGAAAATAGGTGACCCGGGCAAGGAGCAGCTGGGCTTCGAGCGTCTGTATGCCAACCTTCAGGTCGACAGCCTTTGGACCCGCGCCCTGCATCTGGCCGATGTGCAACTGGACAAGCCCAAGACCGAATTGCTGTTCAACAAATCCGGCCAATTGAACCTGGCGCAGTTGTTCAAACTACCACCCAGTGAGCCAACACCGACTGATCCTGACGCCAAGCCCTTCCCGCTGCGTGTGGACAACATCAAACTGGCCGGTGGCTATTTGCACTTTGAGGACTTGCGCCCCAGCGAGCCCATCGAATTCCTCTACGACAAACTCGACTTCGAACTGAAGAACCTCAGCACCCTGCCTGAGGACAATGCCGACATGACCCTGGTCGCGGCCGGCCCCGAGGGCGGGCATATCGACTGGAAAGGCAATTTCAGCCTGGTGCCGATCACGTCCCAGGGCACCCTGAAGGTCACCGACGGCAAAATGAAAGCCTGGTGGCCGTATGTGCGCGACGCACTGCCCTTGGTGCTTGAAGATGGCGTACTCAATTTCAGCACCGAATACACCCTCAGCCTGGCCAAAGATACCCAACTGAACCTCACCAACACCGCCGCCAGTATCGCGCCGTTTGCCATCAAGGCGCCGGACGGCCGGCCACTGGTGCGATTGGAGCGTCTGGACGTCAGCGACACCACCGTGGACCTGGCGAAACAGCAAGTGGTCGTCGGCAAAATCCGCAGCAATAAGCTCGAAACCTGGGCCGCGCGTGAGGCTGACGGGCAACTGGACTGGCAAAAACTGTTCGCCAGCCAACCGAGCAAACCGGCCAAGGCACCGGAGCCGGCCAGCGCCCCTGCCACCGCCGACTCGCCCAAGGCAGAACCCGCCGCGCCCAGCAAGCCATGGCAAGTGCTGCTCAAGGATGTGCAATTGCGCAACTACCAAGTGCACCTGGCTGATCGTCAGGCCAAGCCTGCGGTCGCACTGGAACTGGGCCCGCTGAACGTCGACATGCAGAACTTCGACAGCCTCAACGGCAGCCCCTTCAACCTGAAAATCGATAGCGGCTTGGGCAAACAGGGCAAGCTGCAGGCCAGTGGTGAGGTCAACCTCAACCCGGTCACCGCCAGATTGAAAGTCACGACCCAGGACATCGACCTGCGTGTCGCCCAGTCCTATATCAGCCCATTCATACGCCTGGAACTGCGTAGCGGCATGCTCGGCAGCAATCTGGACGTCAACCTCAAGAGCACCGAACCGCTGGCACTCCAAGTCACTGGCCGGGCTCAGGTCGACCAACTGCACACCCTCGATACGCTCAAGACCCGCGACTTTCTCAAGTGGCAGCGTCTGGTACTCGAAGGCGTGAATTACCAACATGGCCAAAGCCTGTCGATCGATAAGGTCAACCTGCTGCAGCCCTACGCCCGTTTCATGATCAACGATGATCGCACCACCAACGTTGATGACCTGCTGATTCCGCAGCCGGCGGACACTGGCGCCAAGTCGACAGCCAAACCGGCTGCGAGCAAAGACAAGCCGCTGGGCATTCGCATTGGGCAGATTGCGATCAACGACGGCTCGGCCAACTTTGCCGACTTCAGCCTCACGCCTAACTTCGCCACGGCGATTCAACAGCTCAACGGCCAGATCGGTACCATCGACAGCCGCCAGGCCAAGCCTGCCAGCGTCGACATCAAGGGTAAGGTCGACCGCTATGCGCCCGTGACGATCAAAGGCAGTGTCAACCCGTTCGATCCGATGGCGGCGCTGGACATCGCCACCAGCTTCAAGCGGGTCGAACTGACCACCCTCACGCCTTACTCAGGCAAGTTCGCCGGTTTCCGTATCCGCAAGGGCCGCCTGAACCTCGACTTGCATTACGTGATCACCAAAGGCCAACTGAAAGCCGAAAACAAAGTAGTGGTCGAACAGCTGCAATTGGGGGAAAAAGTCGACAGTGCCGATGCGGTGGATTTACCGATTCGTCTGGCCATCGCACTGCTCAAAGACAGTGACGGCAAGATATCCATCGAGCTGCCCGTCAGTGGCGACCTCAACAATCCCCAATTCAGCGTTATGCCGATCGTTTGGCAGACCCTGCGAAACCTGGTGGTTCGCGCCGCCACGGCGCCTTTTAAATTCATTGGCGGGCTGGTCACCGGCGGTGGTGCCGAAGACTTGGGCAACGTCTCGTTCGCACCGGGCTCCAGCGAATTGAGCAAGGACGCCGAAGGCGCGCTGAATAAACTGGCCACAGCGCTTAAAGAACGCCCTACCCTGCGCCTGGAAATCGAAGGCACTGCCGCCGCCAGCAGCGACGGGCCATTCCTGGCTGAACAACGTCTGGAGCGCGAATACCAATACAACTACTACAAGATGCTGCAGCGTCGGGGAGACAAAGTCCCGGCCCAGGCCTCATTGCTGCAAGTACCGGAAAGCGAGAAAGCGCCCCTGCTGGAAGGCATCTACCGAACCCGCTTGAAACAGCAGCCGCCCGCGGAGTGGAAAGACCTGAGCCGAGACGAGCGTTCGGCGAAGCTTAAGGACGGCGTGATCAAGTTCTGGAGTACCAGTGATGTGCTGTTGCGCCAATTGGGTCAAGACCGTGCCAGCACTATCAAGGACTACTTGGTGGATAAAGGGCAATTGGAAGACGATCGGGTTTACTTCATTGATGCGCAGTTAGGCCAGGCTGAAAAAGACGGTAGCGTGGTGACGCCAATGCATCTGGATGCCGAGTAGTGAGGGGGCGTATCTAGGCGCATTGTGGCTGGGGCCGTGCTCGTAGTGTCCGTCTGGCCCCAAAGACGATGATGCCTACCTCACGCCAAGTCACAGTCTTGGCGTACTTTGAAGGAAGCCCTCAAACGGCTGCAGGCGCAGCCGGTAATTAAGATCAGCCAGCTACCGCAGCCTACGTGGAATGGCGACTAACTAAGGCACGTTAAGCTGGACCGACGCCATCAACGCACTGGCGGCTCTTGACCCATAGCCCAAACTGTTTCATTACCTCAACCACAGGCTCTAACCGCCGTCCGTCGAGTGTGAGCTCATATTCAACCGTGACGGGCACGGTGGGAAATACTGTACGTTTGACGAGACCTGCTTCCTCAAGAGCGCGTAAATCGAGGGTTAACATTCGTTGGGAAATAGCGGGGATGTCCCGCCTAAGCGCATTAAAGCGCTTTGGCCCATCGAGCAGGTATGAGGCAAGGAGCAGACGCCAGCGACCACCGAGCAAACGCATCGCTTCTTCGACCGAGCAGCCAGATATATTGTCTTTCATGGTCAAAATCCTAAACGCATGCAGGTATATTTTTTGTACCTATACTACAAAATAGTGCGTTCTTCCTATTTTATACCTGACATCTAGAATGAGCTGAAACCACCTCTGTGTTGGAATTGAAAGCGCTCGCTCATGCTCTGGAGTCTGTAAATGAAGCTGTACTACATCCCCGCATCTTGCTCCTTATCGCCCCATATCGTCATGAATGAGCTTGGTCTCGACGCCACGCTGGTTAAAGTCGATCACAAGAAACACCTCACCGAATCAGGTGCCGATTACTTCGAGGTCAACAGCTTTGGTTATGTGCCGGCAATCGAGCTGGACGACGGCACTATCCTGCGTGAAGGCCCAGCAATCGTGCAATATTTGGGTGACCTGAGGCCGGAGCTTGGGCTTGTTCCCCCCCATTGCACCCTTGATCGATACCGGCTTCAAGAGTGGCTGAGTTTCCTGGCGTCTGAGATTCATAAGGGGTTCATTCCGCTGTTGTACTCCACACTCGCAGGTAAATACGTAGACACTGCCAAGCCGAAGCTGGAGAAGCGCTTCGCCTGGATTGACGAACAGTTGAGTACTCGCCCATACCTCATGGGTGATTCCTTCACTGTGGCAGATGCCTATTTGTTCGCATTGACAGGCTGGGGGCAGGCCGCGTGGCTGACCAGTTATTACAAAGCCGACATTCACTTCGACAATTTGCCTAACCTACATGCCTGGTATGACCGGGTTAAAGTGCGTCCTGCCGTTCAAAAAGCGTTGCAAGAAGAAGGTCTTGCGTGAACGTGGGTGCAGGCCGATTCGAGATAGCTATGGACAATCAATACTAGCTCCCCCGGTGCAATAGGCTCGCTTGTTGCAGTCGGCCTTAAAATAGAACAGGCCCCGACACAAAGTGCCGGGGCCTGTAATGACCACATCCGTGTAGTCGGTCGCATGAATCTCAGAGGTGCATTGAGTGGATATCTAACTCACGCGCCGCCGCCGCTAAGCTCAGACGAACCATTGAGCGTTACTCAGCTTTCAGGCCATCAGCCGATACAGCTTTCACGCCTTTGATTTTCTTGGTGATCGCAACAGCAGTGGCTTTCTGCGATTCGGTCACTGGGGTAGCGGACGACAGGGAAACCACACCTTTGTTGGTCTCGACCTTAATGTCAGTGCCAGGAATGCCTTTTTCGGTTACCAGGTCAGCTTTCACCTTGGTGGTGATCCAAGTATCCGAAGTGGCTTCTTTGGACTTGTCGATGTTGTCAGCCTTTGCAGCGCCGCCAGCCATCAGGCCATCAGCGGAAACAGCGGTAACACCTTTGATTTTCTTGGTGATAGCTACGGCAGTCGCCTTCTGCGAGTCCGAAATTGCTACATCGGAAGACAGGGAAACCACGCCTTTGTTGGTTTCAACCTTGATGTCCGAACCTGGAATGCCTTTTTCGGTCAGCAGGTCAGCTTTGACTTTGGTGGTGATCCAGGTATCCGAAGTGGACTCTTTAGCCTTGGTCATCTCGCCAGCAGCCAGGGTCATCGGCGCCTGAGTAGGTTGGGCGAAGGCAGCGTTGGCCATAGCCAGGGTCAGAGCGGTAGCTGTTGCGGTAGCGAGAGCGAACTTCTTCATACGAGTAACTCCTGTTTTATTAAAAGTCTGCAGCGTGTAAACCTCAATGCTGCAGCGTTAACAGGGATATTGCAGACACTGTGCCAATTCTATTCTTGCTATTAAAACCTTTAAAAACAATGACTTACAAATCAACACCATTTCCGGAATCGTGCATATTGCATGAAGCCCTCAACACCTGCATGCAAGTTGCGGCATTCGGGTTTTCATTAACCGTCTGATTTTTAGGCATTTTCCAGCAGCCATAAAAAAAGGACTCCGAAGAGTCCTTTTTTAGCTTGAGAACTAGGGGTAATTAAACGCCCGAGGCTTTGGCCGCTGCTACGTCTTTGATGGACAGTTTGATACGGCCGCGGTTGTCCACGTCCAGTACCAGTACTTCCACTTCCTGGCCTTCTTTGAGGATATCGGTCACCTTCTCAACGCGAGCGTCGCTCAACATGGAGATGTGAACCAGACCGTCCTTGCCTGGCAGGATGTTGACGAATGCGCCGAAGTCGACAATGCGCTCAACCTTACCTACGTAGATTTTGCCGATCTCAGCTTCTGCAGTGATGCCCAGCACGCGCTGACGTGCAGCTTCCGCAGCTTCCTTGGTTTCGCCGAAGATCTTGATCGAACCATCGTCTTCGATATCGATCGAGGCCTTGGTTTCTTCGCAGATCGCACGGATGGTCGCGCCGCCTTTACCGATAACGTCACGGATTTTGTCGGTGTCGATCTTCATCGCGATCATGGTCGGAGCGTTTTCCGACAGTTCGGTACGCGACTGACCAATGATCTGGTTCATCTGGCCGAGGATGTTCAGGCGCGCTTCAAGGGCTTGGCCCAGAGCGATTTCCATGATTTCTTCGGTGATGCCTTTGATCTTGATGTCCATCTGCAGCGCAGTAACACCTTTAGCGGTACCGGCTACTTTGAAGTCCATGTCGCCCAAATGGTCTTCGTCACCCAGGATGTCGGTCAGGACGGCAAACTTCTCGCCTTCCTTCACCAGGCCCATGGCGATACCGGCAACCGGCGCCTTCATCGGCACACCGGCGTCCATCAATGCCAGGGAAGCACCGCACACGGAAGCCATCGAGCTGGAACCGTTGGACTCAGTGATTTCCGATACGACACGGATGGTGTACGGGAACACGTCAGCAGCCGGCAGCATGGCCTGAACCGAACGACGGGCCAGACGGCCGTGACCGATTTCGCGACGACCCGCACCGCCCATGCGACCGCACTCGCCCACCGAGAACGGAGGGAAGTTGTAGTGCAGCATGAAGGGGTCTTTTTTCTCGCCTTCCAGGGTGTCCAGCAGTTGTGCGTCACGGGCAGTGCCCAGGGTCGCAACTACCAGTGCCTGAGTTTCACCACGGGTGAACAGGGCCGAACCGTGAGTCTTCGGCAGAACGCCGACTTCGATGTTCAGCGGGCGCACGGTACGGGTATCGCGGCCGTCGATACGTGGCTTGCCGTTAACGATGTTTTCGCGAACGGTGCGGTATTCGATTTCACCAAATGCAGCTTTGACGTCGCTGGCGGAAGGCTGGCCTTCTTCACCGGACAGCTTAGCCACCACCTGATCCTTCAACTCGCCCAGGCGAGCGTAACGGTCGGCCTTGACGGTGATGGTGTAGGCGTCGGAGATGGCAGCGCCGAACTCAGAACGGATGGTGCCCAGCAGTTCGGTAGCTTCGGCTTGCGGAGCCCAGGTCCAGGTTGGCTTGGCGGCTTCAGCAGCCAGCTCGGTGACCGCTTTGATAACGGCCTGGAATTCGTCATGGGCGAACAGTACAGCGCCCAGCATCTGGTCTTCAGTCAGCTCTTTGGCTTCCGATTCAACCATCAGTACGGCTTCCGAGGTACCGGCAACGACCATGTCCAGGCTCGACGCTTTCAGTTGCTCGTAAGTCGGGTTCAGCAGGTAACCGGTGCTTTCGTGGAACGCAACGCGGGCAGCGCCGATCGGGCCATCGAAAGGAATGCCGGAGATGGCCAGGGCAGCCGAAGTACCGATCATCGCAGCGATGTCCGGATCGGTCTTCTTGCTGGTGGACACGACGGTGCAGACAACCTGCACTTCGTTCATGAAGCCTTCAGGGAACAGCGGACGGATCGGACGGTCGATCAGTCGGGAAGTCAGGGTTTCTTTCTCGGAAGGACGACCTTCGCGCTTGAAGAAACCGCCAGGGATCTTACCGGCAGCGTAAGTCTTTTCCTGGTAGTGAACGGAAAGAGGGAAGAAGCCTTTGCTAGGGTCAGCGGTCTTGGCGCCAACAACGGTCACCAATACGGTAACGTCATCATCAACGGTAACCAGCACTGCGCCGGAGGCTTGACGGGCGATACGGCCTGTCTCGAGGGTAACGGTCGACTGACCGAACTGAAATTTTTTGATAACCGGGTTCACGGTGTCCTACCTTCTTTGTGGCTCTTGGGGAACTTGTCTTCTTGCGAAATTCTTGGGCAATGCCGGGAATCGGCCCGACGCTCGTCCAGGGTAAAACGTGTATCCAGATAAAACTTGAGGCTGGGAGCCTGCCATGGGCCAGCGGGATTCCACTGACACACGGCAGACAACCAACCTCTAGCGCAATCGCTTATTAGCGACGCAGACCCAGGCGACCGATCAGAGTCTGATAACGACCCAGATCTTTGCCTTTCAGGTAGTCCAGCAGCTTACGGCGCTGGTTTACCATGCGGATCAGACCACGACGGGAGTGGTGGTCTTTACCGTTGGCCTTGAAGTGACCTTGCAGCTTGTTGATGTTGTGGGTCAGCAGTGCAACTTGCACTTCTGGCGAACCAGTGTCACCAACAGCTTGCTGATAGTCAGCTACGATTTGTGCTTTTTCTTGAACGTCGAGAGCCATGAGGCAATCCTTTTTTCAGGAAACCACCCAAAGGGAAGTTTCAACAGGCCAGGGACAAATCCCTGTATCTAAAAATGAGTGTTGACCATGCCTGTTAACAGCCACACTCGTTCGGTCATTCTGACCGAATCAGTCGACGCGGCGCGATGCGCCCGTCTTCGCTCACTTCACCGATACCGATAAAGCGACCGTTGTGATCCTGTACTCGCACCATACCGAACTTCGGGGCATCCGGAGCGCGTACCGGTTGGCCGTTGAGCCAGTAGAACGCGCTGTGTTCCGAGAAGTGCAGCAATGGCCAATCCAGCAGCCCACTGTCCGATGGCATCAGGAAGCGATCAACCGCTTCATTACCGCCTTCGGCATGCACCGCTTCCAACTCTTCCAACGTCACCGTCTGGGCCAGACTGAAAGGCCCGGCCTGGGTGCGTCGCAGTTCTGCAACGTAGGCACCGCAACCGAGCTTTTCACCGATATCTTCCACCAGGGTACGGATATAGGTGCCTTTGCTGCAGTCCACGGCCAAACGCGCGGTATCGCCTTCACAGGCGAGCAATTCCAAGCGCGCAATAGTAACAGAACGCGGTTCACGCTCCACTACTTCACCCGCACGCGCCAACTTGTAAAGGGGCTGGCCATCACGCTTGAGCGCCGAGTACATAGGCGGTATCTGGCTGATTTCTCCACGAAAAGCGGGTAAAACAGCCTCGATATCAGCACGACCAACGGTCACGTCACGAACCTGCAGAACATCGCCTTCGGCGTCGGCCGTGGTAGTGGTCTTGCCCAGTTGCATCAGGGTTTCGTAACCCTTGTCGGAATCGAGCAAGTATTGCGAGAACTTGGTGGCCTCGCCGAAGCACAGCGGCAATACGCCCGTAGCCAGCGGATCGAGACTACCTGTGTGCCCGGCCTTCTCAGCGTTGAGCAACCAGCGGACCTTCTGCAGCGCTGCATTGGAGGTAAAGCCAATGGGTTTGTCGAGCAGAATGATGCCGCTGACGTTACGACGGATACGTTTGACCTGAGCCACCGCTTACTCCTTGGCGTCTTCAGGTGCGGACGGGTGCTGGCTGTCTTCAGCCACGGCGCGCTCAATCAGTGCCGACAGATGCGCACCACGCACCACACTTTCATCGTAGTGGAAGTGCAGTTGGGGAACGCTGCGCAGCTTCATTTCACGGGCCAACTGCATGCGCAGGAAACCTGCTGCAGCGTTGAGCACCTTGATGCTTTGCGCTATTTCTTCGCTGTTATCCTGCCCCATCACGGTGATGAAGATCTTCGCGTGGCCCACGTCACGGCTCACCTCAACAGCGGTGATGGTGACCAGGCCAACGCGCGGGTCTTTGACTTCGCGACGGATCAGTTGAGCCAACTCTCGCTGCATCTGATCGCCGATACGCTGGGTACGGCTGTATTCTTTTGCCATGTCTTGTTACCTGTTACTGCCACACGGTGAAACCCGTGGGGTCTGAAAGCGGCAAACGCCCGGCCTGACAAAAGCCAGACCGGGCGTTGCGTTTAGAGTCCGTACGCGGTGCGGGGCATTTGCATACCCACTCGCCGCGTGGCTCCGGAAGTGCGCGAGTTAGAGGCTGCGAGCAACCTGAACCTTCTCGAAGACTTCGATCTTGTCGCCAACCTTGACGTCGTTGTAGCTCTTGACGCCGATACCGCATTCCATGCCGGCACGCACTTCGGAAGCGTCATCCTTGAAGCGGCGCAGGGATTCCAGCTCGCCTTCGAAGATAACGATGTCTTCACGCAGTACACGGATTGGGCGGTTACGGTACACAGTGCCTTCGACAACCATGCAACCGGCGATCGCACCGAATTTCGGCGAGCGGAACACGTCACGCACCTCGGCGATACCCAGGATGTTCTCCCGGACGTCGCTGCCAAGCATGCCGGTAAGGGCTTTCTTGACGTCTTCAATGATGTCGTAGATGACGTTGTAGTAACGCATGTCCAGGCCTTCCTGCTCGACGATCTTGCGAGCGCCGGCATCGGCACGCACGTTGAAGCCGAACAGTACAGCGTTGGAAGCCAGTGCCAGGTTGGCGTCGGATTCGGTGATACCACCGACACCGCCACCGACAACGCGCACTTGCACTTCGTCGTTACCCAGGCCGTTCAAGGCGCCGTTCAACGCTTCGAGGGAACCACGTACGTCGGATTTGAGGACGATGTTAAGCGTCTTCTTCTCTTCCTGGCCCATGTTCTCGAAGATGTTTTCAAGCTTGCCGGCGTGAGCACGGGCCAGTTTGACTTCGCGGAACTTGCCTTGACGGAACAGAGCCACTTCACGGGCTTTCTTCTCGTCGGCAACCACGCTCATCTCGTCGCCAGCGTCCGGAGTACCGTCCAGGCCGAGAATCTCGACTGGAATGGCCGGACCGGCTTCCTTGATTGGCTTACCGTTCTCGTCGAGCATGGCACGTACACGGCCGTAGTTCGAACCGACCAGAACCATGTCGCCTTGGCGCAGGGTACCGTCTTGAACCAGCACCGTCGCAACCGGGCCACGGCCCTTGTCGAGGCGGGATTCGACCACGACACCGCGGCCAGGAGCCGATGGTGTTGCGGTCAGTTCCAGAACTTCGGCTTGCAACAGAACGGCTTCAAGCAGTTCGTCAACGCCGGTACCCATTTTCGCGGAGACCGGTACGAATGGAGTGTCACCACCCCACTCTTCGGAAGTCACGCCATGAACCGACAGTTCGCTACGGATGCGATCAAGATCGGCGCCCGGCTTGTCGATTTTGTTCACAGCTACAACCAAAGGAACGCCAGCAGCCTTGGCATGCTGAACGGCTTCGATGGTTTGTGGCATCACGCCGTCGTCCGCCGCAACCACCAGGATCACGATGTCAGTCGCCTTGGCACCACGGGCACGCATTGCGGTAAACGCGGCGTGACCAGGGGTGTCGAGGAACGTCACCATGCCACGGTCGGTTTCAACGTGGTAAGCACCAATGTGCTGGGTGATACCACCAGCTTCACCCGCAGCCACCTTGGCACGACGGATGTAGTCGAGCAGGGAGGTTTTACCGTGGTCAACGTGGCCCATTACGGTCACAACCGGTGCACGGGAAACCGCTTCACCTTCAAACTTCAGGGACTCGGCCAGGGAATCTTCCAGGGCGGTGTCGCTGACCAGGGTCACTTTGTGGCCCAGCTCTTCAGCAACCAGTTGAGCAGTTTCCTGATCCAGTACCTGGTTGATGGTGGCCGGCGTGCCCAGCTTGAACATGAACTTGATAATTTCAGCAGCCTTGACCGACATCTGCTGGGCCAGATCGCCCACAGTGATGGTCTCGCCGATCTTCACTTCGCGCACAACAGGGCCGGTTGGGCTCTGGAAACCGTGGGCGTTGCGTTTCTTCAGCTTGGCCTTGCCGCGACCACCGCGACGGAAGCCATCGCTCTCTTCGTCGGTAGTACGTGGGGCAACGCGTGGAGCAGGCGCTTTCTCTTTGACCGAAGCACGATGCGGAGCGTTTTTACGCTCGCCATCGCCGCCGCCGCGACGATTGTTATCGTCGGCACGTGGTTTGTCCGGACGAC
The DNA here is from genome assembly GCF_019641515.1 of Pseudomonas sp. S5F11. NCBI lineage: Bacteria > Pseudomonadati > Pseudomonadota > Gammaproteobacteria > Pseudomonadales > Pseudomonadaceae > Pseudomonas > Pseudomonas sp. S5F11. Next base: position 4,584,927 of record NZ_JAIFJZ010000001.1, on the reverse strand, counting down.
GGGGCTCTTCACGCTTACGGTCAGCTGCAGGGGCTGGTGCAGCGGCAACCGGAGCGGCCTCACGCACAGCTTCAACAGGTGCACTTGGCGCGGCAACCGCTTCAGTGGCAGCAGGTTGCGCAGCAGCAGGCTGGCGACGCGCTTCTTCTTCGGCGCGACGCTTGGCTTCTTCTTCAGCCTTCTGACGTGCAGCATTTTCTACTGCGCGACGTTCTTCCAGTTCACGTTTGCGCTCGGCTTCGATTTCTTCCGGGCTGCGCTGTACGAAGACTTTCTTCTTGCGTACTTCAACGCTGATGCTCTTGCTACCCGCAACACGCAGGGTGCTGGTGGTTTTGCGCTGCAATGTAATCTTGCGCGGTTCTTCCACTTTCGCCTTGTGGCTGCTCTTCAAGTGAGTCAGCAAAGACTGCTTCTCACTATCGCTCACACCTTCATCGGCGGCGGTGTGCGGCAGACCTGCCTCACGCATCTGCTGCAACAGGCGCTCTACCGGTGTTTTGACCTCATCGGCCAGTTGTTTCACCGTGACTTGCGTCATGCACTTCTCTCCTCAGGCCGCGCCTAGTTACTCGAACCAATGGGCTCGGGCGGCCATGATCAACTTGCCGGCACGATCTTCGTCAATGCCGTCGATGTCGAGCAGATCGTCAATAGACTGCTCGGCCAGGTCTTCGCGGGTAATTACGCCGCGCACCGCCAGTTCCATCGCCAAATCCTTGTCCATACCCTCAAGCGAGAGCAGGTCTTCGGCCGGATGGGCGTCTGCCAGCTTTTCCTCAGTAGCGATGGCTTTAGTCAACAAGCGATCCTTGGCCCGAGCGCGAAGCTCGTTGACGATATCTTCGTCAAAGCCGTCGATGTTGAGCATTTCTTCCAACGGTACGTAGGCAATCTCTTCCAGGCTGGTGAAACCTTCATCTACCAGAACCTGTGCCAATTCTTCATCGACTTCCAACTCTTCGATGAAGTTGCGCAGGATGTCGCCGGTTTCAGCTTGCTGCTTAGCCTGGATGTCCGATTCGGTCATCACGTTCAGGGTCCAACCGGTCAGTTGGCTGGCCAGACGCACGTTCTGACCACCACGACCAATGGCCTGAGCCAGATTGTCTGCGCCAACGGCGATGTCCATGGCATGGGCATCTTCGTCAACGATAATTGCCGCCACTTCAGCCGGCGACATGGCGTTGATCACGAACTGCGCCGGGTTATCGTCCCACAGGACGATATCCACACGCTCACCGCCCAACTCACCGGACACCGCCTGAACGCGCGAACCGCGCATACCAATACAAGCGCCCTGCGGGTCGATACGTTTGTCCTTGGAGCGGACCGCGATTTTGGCGCGCGAACCCGGGTCACGGGACGCAGCCATCACTTCGATCAGACCTTCGGCAATTTCCGGCACCTCGATACGGAACAGCTCGATCAGCATTTCCGGTGCGGTACGCGACAGGATCAACTGAGGGCCGCGGTTCTCGGTGCGGATTTCCTTGAGCAGCGCCCGCAAACGCACGCCGACACGGAAGGTTTCGCGAGAGATGATGTCTTCACGGGCCAGCAACGCTTCGGCGTTGTTACCCAGGTCGACGATCACATTGTCGCGAGTTACTTTTTTAACGGTACCGGAGATGATCTCACCCAGGCGTTCGCGATAGGCGTCAACGACTTGAGCGCGCTCGGCTTCGCGAACCTTCTGCACGATGACCTGTTTAGCAGTCTGTGCAGCAATACGGCCGAATTCAATCGATTCGATCTTTTCTTCGACGACATCACCGACCTTTGCGCCAGGGTGCGTTTCAGCAACCTTGCTCGGCCAGGTTTCGATGGCCGGATCATCAAGATCGGCTTCTTCGACGACCGTCCAGCGACGGAAAGTCTCATAGGCACCGGTGTGGCGGTTAATTTCCACACGCAGATCAACTTCGTCTTCAAAACGCTTTTTGGTAGCAGTGGCCAAAGCCAGCTCCAACGCTTCAAAAATCACGTTTGCCGGTACGCCCTTTTCATTGGATACCGACTCAACAACCAGCAGTACTTCTTTGCTCATCGTACGCCTCGCCTTTCGCAAGCCATTGGATCCGCGGGATCCGCGTCTCAGTCAAAACTGGGAATAATGTTGGCCTTGTCGACCATATCGATCGGCAACAGGAACTCATGGTCTTCTACCTGCACCACGACGTCCTGCTCTTCTACACCGCGTAGAAGGCCCTGAAAGTTGCGTCGCCCTTCAAAGGGAGATCGCAGCTTGATCTTCACTTGTTCACCGACATATTTAGCAAACTGCTCGAGAGTGAACAGTGGGCGTTCCATGCCTGGCGAGGAAACTTCAAGGGTGTACTCAACGGAAATTGGATCTTCAACATCCAACACACCACTGATCTGACGGCTGACAATGGCACAATCGTCCACCAGCACGCCGCCCTCTTTATCGATATAAACGCGCAACATTGAGTGGCGACCTTGAGCCGAAAACTCAATACCCCAGCATTCATAGCCTAGGGCCACGACCACCGGGGCCAGCAAGGCCTGCAACTCTTCTAGCTTGCTCGACACCTGAACCCCCTCGTGCATGTATGTGCATGCTGTGCAAAATAAAAAAATGGGCGAAACGCCCATCCTTGAAACGCCGTCGAACAGCGGCGTTGAAAGTGTCCAGCTAACAAAAAGCCCCTTAAAAGGGGCTCCGCTAAAACTGGTTGCGGGGGCCGGATTTGAACCGACGACCTTCGGGTTATGAGCCCGACGAGCTACCAGACTGCTCCACCCCGCGACAAAGCTGGGGCGGAAGTATACGACCGATCCCTTACAGGGTCAATGTAACCTTCCACCTACAAGAAAGCCCGCAACAGCGGGCTCTCCTGATAATTGGTACCGAGAAGGGGACTCGAACCCCTACACCCTATGGGCACAACCACCTCAAGGTTGCGTGTCTACCAATTCCACCACCTCGGCAATACAGCGTTTAAAACCCTTCTTACTTCTGCTCTTGAGCTGGAGGTACGTCAGTCGCTGGAGTAGCCGACTTTTGCTCTTGAAGCACCGGGACATCATCAGAAGCCGGTTTTGCTTTAGGTACTTCTAACACTGCTGGATCTGGCAAACCTACTTGAGTCAGCATATGAGCTTTCTCTTTAGCAAAGTAACCTAACCCCAAGCTGGTTATGAAGAAACCGGCGGCAAGTATAGCAGTAAACTTACTAAGAAAGGTAGAGGAACCTTGGCTTCCGAACACAGTATTTGAAGCACCTGCACCGAAAGACGCACCAGCATCCGCACCTTTACCCTGTTGCAACAAAACCAGGGCAACTACGCCCAGGGCAGCCAACAGATGAAAAACGACTACGACTGTTTCCAGCATTTTTTCAGTTTCCCGCGGCGCGACAAATCGCACCGAACTCATCTGCATTCAGGGAAGCTCCACCAATGAGCCCCCCATCGATATCCGGCATGCCGAACAGTTCGACCGCATTGGCCGCCTTCACGCTGCCGCCGTATAGAAGACGCACACCTTGTGCGACTTCAGAATTCTCTGCCGCCAACTGAGCGCGGATGGCTGCGTGCACATCCTGCGCCTGTTGCGGTGTAGCAGTCAGCCCGGTACCAATGGCCCAGACCGGCTCATAAGCAATGACCGCCTTTGCAAACGCGCCAACGCCCAACTCTTCAATGATGCTGCCAAGCTGACGCGAGACAACCTCAAGAGTCTTGCCGGATTCGCGCTGCTCCAGGGTCTCCCCTATACACAACACAGGAACCAAGCCACATGCTTGTGCTGCTGCGAACTTGCGATTGAGGGTGCCATCCCGCTCACCCATCATCTGGCGACGCTCGGAATGCCCAACAAGCACAAATGAACATCCCGCGTCGACCAACTGACTTGGCGCAATCTCGCCAGTCAAAGCACCTTGCATGGCCTCCACTGCAGAATTCTGCGCGCCGACCTGAATCGACTTACCTTTCAAGCCATCAACCACCTGGGTGATATGCAAGCAAGGCGGGAAAACCGCAACATCAACACCGCTAGGCAAAGCCAAGTGACGAAGGCCATTGATCAGCTCAGCGACACTGGCGCGGGTACCGTGCATCTTCCAGTTACCAGCTACCATAGTGCGACGCATGCTGTACCTCGTCGGTCAAAGTGGGCGCAGATGTTACCCAACCACATCATCACTGGCAAGCCGAATTCAGGCGCAAACTTCAGTTACCAGTTTCGCCAGGTCTTCTGCATGGCCACGGACCTGTATTTCATCTTCCCCTTCGACCATGACACGCACTAGAGGCTCGGTCCCGGACTTACGCAACAACACGCGCCCACGGCCAGCCATTGCTTGGGTCACGCGCTCGCACGCTTCCTTAACAGCGGGGTGCTCGATTGGGTTTTCGCCACCGGCAAAGCGCACATTGAGCAGCACCTGCGGGCATTTACGCATGGCCTGACGCGCTTGAGCGAGGCTCTCTTCACGACGCCGCAGCGCAAGCAACACCTGCAATGCAGAGATAATGGCATCACCTGTCGTGGTGTGCTGGAAGCAGACAACATGCCCGGAGTTCTCGCCCCCCACCTGCCAATTTCGCTCCAGGAGCTCAGCAATCACATAACGGTCCCCAACATTCGCGCGAATGAAAGGAATGCCTAATTCCGCCAGAGCCAACTCAAGGCCCAGATTGCTCATCAGTGTCCCAACGACACCGCCCTGTAACTTGTTACGCTCATGCAGATCGCGAGCAATGATGAATAACAGATCATCACCGTCTACTACAGTACCGGTGTGATCCACCATCAACACACGGTCACCGTCGCCATCAAAGGCAATCCCCAGATCGGCATGCTGAGCCAAAACTGCGGCCTGCAATTGCTCCATATGAGTAGAACCGCAATTCTCGTTGATGTTCAAACCGTTAGGCTGGGCCGACAGCACTGTCACATCAGCGCCCAACTCCTTGAATACGCTTGGCGCCACTTTGTAAGTCGCACCGTGAGCGCAATCGACAACGATTTTAAGGCCAGCGAAATTAGTACTGCTTGGCACACTGCTTTTGCAAAATTCGATGTAGCGGCCCGATGCATCATTGATACGTGACACTTTGCCCAACTTACTGGACTCGACCACTGTCATGGGGGCATCCAGCAACTCCTCGATCATTAACTCGATTTCGTCCGGCAGTTTAGTGCCCTGCCCAGAGAAGAATTTGATGCCGTTGTCGTCGTGAGGGTTGTGAGAAGCGCTGATCACAATACCGGCCTCAGCATGAAACGTGCGCGTCAGGTAAGCGATCGCCGGCGTAGGCATTGGCCCCAACAACATCACATCCGCACCTGCAGCTGACAAACCAGCCTCAAGCGCTGATTCAAACATGTAACCGGAAATTCGAGTGTCCTTCCCCACCAGGATGCGGCACGCCCCCATACTGCGGAACGCCATGCCTGCCGCCCACCCCAACTTGAGCATAAAATCAGGAGTAATGGGAAACTCGCCGACCCGACCACGAATACCGTCGGTGCCAAAATATTTTTTAGTCATAAGTGCTCCATCATTCTTATTCGGCTGATTCTACCGCGGCAATCATACGCACCACGTCAACGGTCTCGGCGACATCATGCACGCGCAAAATCCGTGCACCTTTGGTCATGGCAAGCGCCGCCAGTGCAAGGCCGCCATACAGACGTTCGCCAACAGGACGATTCAACGCCAGCCCAATCATGCTCTTGCGCGACACCCCGACCAACAGGGGACGACCAAGGGCATGCAAGGACTCCATGTGTTTGAACAAACTTAAATTGTGCTGCAAAGTCTTGGCGAATCCAAAACCCGGATCCAGGATGAGCTGCTCCGGCGCTATTCCGACTGCCGCGCACTGAGCGATTCGCTCAGCCAGGAAACCCGTTACCTCACCTACCAGATCATCGTAATGGGGGTCGTCCTGCATATTCCCGGGCTCACCGAGCATATGCATCAGGCACACCGGCAATCCTGTAGCCGCAGCCGCATCCAAGGCTCCATCACGCCGTAGAGACCGCACATCATTGATCAATCCAGCCCCAAGTCGCGCGGTTTCGCGCATGACAGCCGGAGTCGATGTATCAACGGAGATGATCACATCCAGCTCACGTGCGATGCGCTCGACAATGGGAGCAACCCGCTCCAACTCCTCAAGTGGAGAAACTATACGAGCACCAGGCCGAGTCGATTCGCCGCCGACATCGATCAAGGTCGCACCAGCCGCCACCATCGCCTCGGCATGACGCAACGCTGCATCCTGCTGACTGAATCGGCCGCCGTCGGAAAAGGAATCGGGAGTTACATTGAGAATGCCCATGACATGCGTATGGGCCAAATCAAGAACCCGGTTGCCGCAAGGCAACCGGGTGGAGGACAACACAGAAGTCATTTCAAACCTTAGTGGTCAGCCGCAGGGCCGCCGATTGGGGTCTCAGGGCGTTCATTCTGAACAACGGGCGGAGTACCCGAGGTACCTGAACCACCCTCCCAGTCACGAGGCTCGCGCGGTGGACGACCCGCCATGATGTCGTCGATCTGATCAGCATCAATGGTTTCGTACTTCATCAGAGCATCGGCCATCGCGTCGAGCTTGTCGCGATTATCCGTGAGGATCTGCTTAGCAGTGCCGTAGCACTGATCAATGATGCTGCGCACCTCGGAATCGATCAGCTTGGCAGTCTCACCGGAGAAACTGGCATTTTGACCGCCACCACCACGCCCCAAGAACACTTCGCCATCTTCCTCGGCATACATAAGAGGGCCGAGTTTTTCGGACAAGCCCCACTTGGTCACCATATTTCGTGCAATCTGGCTGGCGCGCATGATGTCGTTGGAGGCGCCGGTGGTCACACCGTCAAAACCCAAAGTCATCTCTTCGGCAATCCGCCCGCCATACAGCGAACAGATCTGACTGATCAGCGCGCGCTTGGAGAGGCTATAACGGTCTTCCTCAGGCAGGAACATAGTCACGCCAAGTGCCCGGCCTCGTGGAATGATCGACACCTTGTAGACCGGGTCGTGCTCAGGCACAACGCGCCCCACAATAGCGTGACCAGCCTCGTGGTAAGCAGTGTTCTGCTTCTCTTTTTCGGACATAACCATGGATTTGCGCTCGGCGCCCATCATGATCTTGTCTTTTGCCAGCTCGAATTCTTTCATTTCAACAATGCGCTTGCCGGTACGCGCTGCAAACAACGACGCCTCGTTCACCAAGTTGGCAAGGTCGGCACCGGAAAAACCTGGGGTGCCACGAGCAATCACCGCAGGAGCAACGTCGTCGCCCATCGGCACTTTGCGCATATGAACTTTCAGAATCTGCTCGCGTCCACGAATGTCCGGCAGGCCAACCACGACCTGACGGTCGAAACGGCCTGGACGCAGTAACGCGGGGTCAAGCACATCAGGACGGTTGGTTGCGGCGATGACGATAATGCCGTCATTCATCTCGAAACCATCCATCTCCACGAGCAATTGGTTGAGCGTTTGCTCGCGCTCATCGTGACCACCGCCCATGCCCGCACCACGATGACGACCAACGGCGTCAATTTCGTCGATAAAGATAATGCACGGCGCATGCTTCTTAGCTTGCTCGAACATATCGCGAACACGGCTTGCGCCGACACCGACGAACATTTCGACAAAGTCAGAACCGGAAATCGTGAAGAACGGCACCTTGGCTTCACCAGCAATCGCCTTGGCCAGCAAGGTTTTACCAGTACCCGGAGGACCGACCATCAGCACACCGCGCGGAATACGCCCACCAAGGCGCTGAAATTTGCCCGGATCGCGCAGGAACTCGACGAGCTCGCCCACTTCCTCTTTAGCTTCATCACAACCGGCAACGTCGGCCAGAGTGGTTTTCACCTGATCTTCGGAGAGCAGGCGTGCCTTGCTCTTCCCGAAGCTCATCGGCCCACCCTTGCCTCCCGCGCCGCCTTGCATCTGGCGCATGAAGAACATGAACACAGCAATGATCACCAGGATTGGGAAGCTGGCTACCAATAGCTGGGTCCAGATGCTCTGTTGCTCCGGCTGCTTACCTTCAACGACGACATGGTTGTCCACCAGATCGCCGATCAGACCGTTGTCCTGGATTGCCGGACGAATCGTCTTGAAGCTGTCGCCATCGGTGCGTTTGCCGGTGATCACGTAGCCATCAACCGCTACGCGCTCAACCTTTCCATCCTTAACTTGCTGGATGAAGTCGGAATAGTTGAGGGTCTGCGGCTCGTTAGGGCTGGAGAAGTTGTTCATCACCGTCACCAGGACAGCCGCGATGATCAACCACAGGATCAGATTCTTTGCCATATCGTTCAATTAACTACCCTCTGAAGCAAGCTCCGCTGCTGGCGCGCGCTTCGCATGATATTCACCGACCTAACTTACTACATTACCTACAACTCTGGCAGGCACCGTCTGTAACCCTTTGTGAAACTTTGACTACACAATATTCGTAAAGCTTCATGACGAAAGCGATATAAAAAAACCTATCGACTCCGTTGAAACCTTCAAAGACGCTCATCACTCGCGGCGCCTTCGATGCCACGGAACCCTCGAGCCAACAGATATTGCTCGCGGGATCGATCCCTTGAGGAGTCCGGCTTGCGCATCTGCACCTTATCGAACAGCTTACGGATATTCTTGTGGTACTCGTCAAAACCTTCACCCTGGAAGACTTTGACCAGGAAATCACCGCCTGGGCGCAATACACGCCCTGCCAGATCCAACGCCAATTCACACAGGAACATGGCGCGTGGCATATCAACTGCCGGTAATCCACTCATATTGGGTGCCATGTCGGAAATCACAAGGTCCACCTGCGAATTTCCTACAGCCTCAAGGATCTCGGCCAGCACGGCATCCTGAGTGAAATCACCATGAACAAAGGTCACATCCGGGATGCTGTCCATCTCCAGGATGTCGGACGCGATCAACCGCCCCTGACCACCAATCAGACGACTGGCCACCTGCGACCAACCACCTGGGGCTGCCCCCAAGTCGATAACGCTCATGCCTGGCCGGAATAATTTATCCTTGTCCTGCAGCTCCAGCAGCTTATAGCTAGCCCGGGAGCGGTAGCCGTCCTTCTGCGCCTTTTTGACGTAAGGATCGTTGAAATGTTCTTTTAGCCAGTTAAGGCTGGTTTTGGAACGGGCCACGGGCCACCTCGAAAATAAAACGGGTCGTGATTAACTGGGCGGTCCCGGACTCGCTCGGGTAAACTGGCCGCCGCTTTTTACAAGATCAGACGCAGGGGTCAGATTATGCCGCTCACTCAAGAGCAGAAGAAACAGTACAAATCCATTGGCCACCATCTGAAACCAGTTCTGATTGTGGCAGACAACGGTTTGACTGAGGGTGTGCTAGCCGAATTCGAGCGCGCACTCAACGATCACGAACTGATCAAAATCAAGGTCAACATCCTTGATCGCGAAGCACGTCTGGCCGCCATTGCAGAACTGTGCAAAGTGGGCAAAGCAGATCTGGTTCAGGTTATCGGCAAGATGGCGCTGCTGTATCGCAAGAATTTCAGCGTCAACAAGCAACTGTCGAACGTTCATCGCTTCAAATGAGAAAAGAGTCAAGGGCGTGCTTTGCGCGCCCCGCCACTCCATCCCGGCGCAGGCTGCACAACTAGCACGAGCCCCGAGAAACCTAGCACAAGATAGCTGAATAGCCGCCAGCGCAACGCCTCAGGCAGCCAGAGATGCACGACGCAGTACATCGCGCAAGCATACAGCGCCATCAGCAGCAGTTGCCCTCGAATATCCCGCCACAAACTCTCCAAACCTTCAGCCTTGATCAACACCAATGTTTGAAGCAATACGCACGCTGCCGCAAAGCCCACCAGCAACGCACTGAGCATTCCGTCGAGCTCATCGATCAGCAACGGCGCCAAGCCAATCAAACCGAGTGCCGGCAGCACCCCAATATGGAGCAGCCACAAACCACCCACCCACAACATCTGAGTGAGTTGCCAGAGCATGGCGCCCGCACGAAGCGGGCGCCGCCTTTCAGATGTGACGAACTTCGACAATCTCGTACTCGATCACGCCACTTGGCGTTTTGACGGCGACCACGTCACCCTCTTCCTTGGCGATCAAGGCACGTGCAATAGGCGAACCGACAGAGATTTTGCCCTGCTTGATGTCAGCCTCGTCCTCACCCACGATGTGGTAAGTCACGCTTTCGTCCGTCTCAACGTTGGCGATTTCGACAGTGGTACCGAAAATCACCTTGCCGGTGTGCGGAATAGTGGTCACATCGATGATCACAGCATTTTGCATGCGACCTTCGATATCACGAATCCGCGCCTCGACCATACCCTGCTGCTCGCGAGCAGCGTGATATTCAGCGTTCTCCTTCAAGTCACCCAGCTCACGGGCCGTACCGATGTCCTGGCTCAGCTTCGGACGTACGACCTTGGTCAGGTGGGCGTGCTCCTCTTCCAGGGCGCGAGCGCCCTGAACAGTCATTGGATATTTGGTAATGCTCATGCCTTCAATCCTGCGTGTAGATCCTGCAAGCGACGAACGGTCTTTTCTGGACCGAACTTAAGTGCTTCACAGATAGCTTCGCCAGCAGCAATGGTGGTGGTGCAGTAAATCTTGTGCTGCAAGGCGTTACGACGAATGGAGTAGGAATCCGCGATCGACTGACGACCTTCGGTCGTGTTGATGATCAGAGTGACTTCGTCATTCTTGATCATGTCGACCACATGCGGACGACCTTCCGTTACCTTGTTCACGCGGCGCACCTTAAGGCCGGCAGCCTCGATCAACTTGGCAGTCCCTGCGGTGGCAACGACTTCGAAGCCCAAGTTGATCAGATCACGCGCCACGCCTGCAACCAGCGGCTTGTCGTCATCGCGAACACTGATGAACGCAGTACCGCCGGTCGGCAGAATTTCGCTGGCCCCCATCTGTGCTTTAGCAAAAGCCTCACCGAACGTGTCGCCCACGCCCATCACCTCACCGGTAGACTTCATCTCTGGGCCCAGGATCGGGTCCACGCCAGGGAATTTGGCGAATGGGAACACCGCCTCCTTCACGCTGTAGAAGTTCGGGATGATTTCTTTGGTGAAACCGATTTCTTTCAGAGTCTTACCGGCCATCACGCGCGCAGCGATCATGGCCAGGGACACGCCGATGCACTTGGACACAAATGGCACGGTACGCGAAGCTCGTGGGTTGACCTCGATGACGTAGATGTCTTCGCCTTGCAACGCCAACTGCACGTTCATCAGACCGACCACGCCCAACTCCAAAGCCATTTTCTTGACCTGGTCGCGCATCACATCCTGAATGTGCGCCGGCAGCGAGTAAGGCGGCAGCGAGCAAGCAGAGTCACCGGAGTGAACACCGGCCTGCTCGATGTGCTGCATGATCGCGCCGATCACTACGTCGGTGCCATCGCAGACCGCATCCACGTCCATTTCGATGGCGCAGTTGAGGAAGTGGTCCAGCAGCACCGGGCTGTCGTTGGACACTTTCACAGCATCGCGCAGGTAGCGCTTGAGTTCTTCTTCTTCGTAAACGATTTCCATCGCTCGGCCGCCCAGCACATAAGACGGGCGCACCACCAACGGATAGCCAATTTTGCTGGCCGCACGAATCGCTTCATCTTCGCTACGCACGGTGGCGTTTGGCGGCTGACGCAGGTTCAAGCGCTCAACCATTTGCTGGAAACGCTCACGGTCTTCTGCACGGTCGATGGCGTCCGGGCTGGTACCGATAATTGGCACACCAGCAGCTTCCAAGGCACGCGCCAGCTTCAGCGGAGTCTGGCCGCCGTACTGAACGATCACGCCTTTAGGCTTCTCGACACGCACGATTTCCAGCACGTCTTCCAGGGTCACCGGCTCGAAGTACAGACGATCAGAAGTATCGTAATCGGTGGAAACGGTTTCCGGGTTGCAGTTGACCATGATGGTCTCGTACCCGTCTTCGCGCAGGGCGAGAGCAGCGTGTACGCAGCAGTAGTCAAATTCGATGCCCTGGCCGATACGGTTAGGACCGCCACCCAGGATCATGATCTTGTCGCGACCCGACGGCGCCGCTTCGCACTCTTCCTCGTAGGTGGAGTACAGATAAGCGGTATCGGTGGAGAACTCGGCCGCGCAAGTATCCACGCGCTTGTAGACCGGGAAGATCTCCAGCTTGTGGCGATGAGTGCGCAGGTTCTTCTCGGTCACACCCAGCAACTTGGCCAGGCGCTGGTCGGAGAAGCCCTTGCGCTTGAGGCGGAACATCATGTCGCGGTCGATGCTGGCCAGACCCAGGGTCTTGACCTTCTCTTCTTCCTTGATCAGATCTTCGATCTGCACCAGGAACCATGGGTCGATCATGTTCATGCCGAAGATGTCTTCGACACTCAGGCCGGCACGGAATGCATCAGCGACGTACCAGATCCGCTCGGCACCCGGCACGGTCAGTTCGCGCTTGAGCACGCTCATGCTTTCCGGGTTGCTCAGATCGAGCTTTTCATCCAGGCCGCACACGCCGACTTCCAGGCCACGCAGAGCTTTCTGCAAGGACTCCTGGAAGGTCCGGCCGATGGCCATCACTTCGCCCACGGACTTCATCTGGGTAGTCAGGCGCGCATCCGCTTTGGCGAACTTCTCAAAAGCAAAGCGCGGCAGCTTGGTCACCACGTAGTCGATGGAAGGCTCGAAGGACGCTGGGGTCTTGCCGCCAGTGATGTCGTTCGACAGTTCATCCAAGGTATAACCCACGGCCAGTTTGGCAGCGACCTTGGCGATCGGGAAACCCGTGGCCTTAGAAGCCAGTGCCGACGAACGGGAAACACGCGGGTTCATTTCGATCACGACCATACGACCGGTGTTCGGGCAGATCCCGAACTGAACGTTGGAACCGCCGGTTTCTACACCGATCTCGCGCAATACCGCCAGGGAAGCGTTACGCAGGATCTGATATTCCTTGTCGGTCAGGGTCTGCGCCGGCGCCACGGTGATGGAGTCACCGGTGTGCACGCCCATCGGGTCGAAGTTTTCGATGGAGCAGACGATGATGCAGTTGTCTTTCTTATCGCGAACAACCTCCATCTCGTATTCTTTCCAACCGATCAAGGATTCGTCGATCAGCAGCTCTTTGGTCGGCGACAGGTCCAGACCACGGGCGCAGATTTCTTCGAATTCTTCACGGTTGTAGGCAATACCACCACCGGTGCCGCCCATGGTGAAGGACGGACGGATGATGCATGGGAAACCCAAGGTCTCGAGGACCGCATTGGCTTCCTCCATGCTGTGGGCGATACCGGAGCGCGGGCAGGCCAGGCCGATGGACTTCATGGCCTTGTCGAAGCGCGAGCGGTCTTCGGCTTTGTCGATGGTGTCGGCATTGGCGCCGATCATCTCTACGCCGAACTTCTCCAGAACGCCTTCGCGCTCCAGATCCAGGGCGCAGTTCAGGGCAGTCTGGCCACCCATGGTCGGCAGCAACGCGTCCGGACGCTCTTTCTCGATGATCTTGGCAACCGTCTGCCATTTGATCGGCTCGATGTAGGTCGCGTCAGCCATCGCCGGGTCGGTCATGATGGTGGCTGGGTTGGAGTTCACCAGGATGACGCGGTAGCCCTCTTCGCGCAGGGCTTTACAGGCCTGGGCGCCGGAGTAGTCGAACTCGCAGGCCTGGCCGATCACAATCGGGCCAGCGCCGAGAATCAGGATGCTTTTTATGTCTGTACGTTTTGGCATGGGTTTGTCACTCAAATCCGCAGGTCAGTCGGCAAGCCGTCTTGAACAATCTTTAGAGAGCCCGCGAGGGCCACCGGGTTTCGGGGCCGCCCGCAGGCTGCTCAGTCAGCGTCGCTTGGCCATCTCATTGATGAAACGGTCGAACAGCGGCGCTACGTCGTTCGGGCCCGGGCTGGCTTCAGGGTGGCCCTGGAAGCTGAACGCGCTCTTGTCGGTGCGCTCGATGCCTTGCAGGGAACCGTCAAACAGCGACTTATGAATCGCGCGGACGTTGGCCGGCAAGGTGGCTTCATCCACCGCAAAACCGTGGTTCTGGCTGGTGATCATCACGACACCAGTGTCCAAGTCCTGAACAGGGTGGTTGGCGCCGTGGTGGCCGTGCCCCATTTTCAGGGTTTTAGCACCGGAGGCCAGAGCCAGCAGTTGGTGGCCGAGGCAGATACCGAATACCGGAATCTCGGTTTCCAGTACTTCCTTAATGGCCTGGATGGCGTAGTCGCAAGGCTCAGGGTCACCCGGGCCGTTGGACAGGAACACGCCATCCGGTTGCAGAGCAAGCACGTCGCTGGCTGGGGTTTGCGCAGGTACCACGGTCACGCGGCAGCCACGCTCGACCAGCATGCGCAGGATGTTGTACTTGACGCCGTAGTCGTAAGCGACCACGTGATAAGGCAACTCGGCAGCATCGATGGTCGCATGGCTATCTGTCTTCAAATCCCAGACCGTGGAGCGCCATTCGTACTTCTCTTTGACGCTGACAACTTTCGCCAGGTCCATGCCCTTCAGGCCAGGGAAGCCTTGTGCCGCGGCGATCGCCGCCTCTTCGGAAATATTGTCGCCGACCATGATGCAGCCGTTCTGCGAGCCTTTTTCACGCAGGATGCGCGTAAGGCGACGCGTATCGATACCAGCGATCGCCACCACATTGTTGGCTTTGAGGTAATCGGACAGTGACATCGTGTTGCGCCAGTTGCTCGCAACCAGTGGCAGATCACGAATCACCAGCCCCGCCGACCAGACACGATCAGACTCGACATCTTCCGGCGTAGTACCGGTGTTGCCGATATGTGGATAGGTCAGGGTAACGATCTGTTGGGCGTAGGAAGGATCGGTAAGGATTTCCTGATAGCCGGTCATGGCAGTGTTAAACACTACCTCTCCAACGGTTTGACCGTCGGCTCCAATGGCTTCGCCGCGAAAAATGCTGCCATCAGCAAGGGCGAGTATGGCTGGCTTAGTCAAGAAGACCTCCCGTAAATAAAGCCTGAAAGGGCGATCGCAGGTTGTAAAAAAGCGGAGTGACGTATGGACACGTCACCCCGCTTGTTCACTGAATTATTCTGCGCGCTTTTAGTGGACACACTAAAGCTGTAGCTTACAGAAAAAGGCTTTTTGGGTCCACCGCTAATGAGCCTTAAAGGCAGGGGAATGCGACAGGACGTCGCTTAGCGGGTAAAAACGGAGGCTCAGGATAATCCTGAACCCCCGTTTTGGCTACTGATTAGTGCAGATCCAGCACGTCTCGCATGTCGTACAGGCCAGGCTCACGCCCCTCCAGCCAGAGCGCGGCACGGACCGCCCCCTTAGCAAACGTCATACGACTGGAAGCCTTATGCGTGATCTCCAGGCGTTCGCCTTCGGCCGCGAATAGCACGGTGTGATCACCAACGACGTCCCCACCACGAACAGTCGCGAAACCGATGGTGTCGCGCGCGCGCTCACCGGTATACCCCTCGCGCCCGTACACCGCGACTTTTGACAAGTCACGACCCAGCGCATCAGCGATAGCCTCGCCCATACGCAGCGCAGTACCCGAGGGTGCGTCGATTTTGTGACGATGGTGGGTCTCGATAATCTCGATATCCGCCTCATCACCCAGCACTCGCGCCGCCATGTCCAACAGCTTGAGCGACAGGTTCACACCGACACTGAAGTTGGCGGCAAACACCATAGGGATCTCATTGCCTGCCTCCACCAGCAACTGCTTTTGCTCGGCACTCAACCCCGTAGTGCCAATGACCATAGCCTTGCCTGCCTTGCGACAGAACGCCAGATTCTTGAGCATCACCTCGGGTAGCGTGAAATCGATCAACACATCGAACTCATCGGCTACCTGCTCCAGGCTGCCCGACAACGAAACGCCGATACGCCCCAATGAGGCCAACTCACCGGCATCTGCGCCGATCAACGTGCTGCCCGGGCGAACGATCGCCGCCGTCAGCCCGGAGGCCGGTGAGCGCAACTGCACCGCTTCAACCAGCGTCTTGCCCATGCGCCCGGCAGCGCCCATTACGGCTATACGTCGCATACTCAATTCCTTACAGATCGCCGAAGAAGCGCTTCACGCCTTCGAAGAAACCAGTGGTTTTCGGCGAATGGGTATCATCGCCTTCCAGCGAGCTACGGAACTCTTCGAGCAGCTCACGCTGACGACGCCCCAGATTGACCGGTGTTTCCACCGCCACACGGCACATCAAGTCACCTGCACCGCCGCCACGTACCGGCGCAACGCCTTTGCCGCGAATACGGAACTGTTTACCGGTTTGCGTGCCTTCAGGGATCTTGAGCTTGACGCGACCATCCAGCGTCGGAATCTCCAACTCGCCACCCAGCGCCGCATCGACAAAACTGATCGGCACTTCGCAGAACAGATGCTTGCCGTCGCGCTGGAAGATCGCATGCTCACGCACGTTGATCACCACGTACAAGTCACCCGTTGGCCCTCCCTGGGTGCCAGCCTCACCCTCACCCGACAGGCGAATGCGATCACCGGTATCCACACCCGCCGGCACTTTCACCGACAAGGTTTTGTACTCTTCGACACGACCTTCGCCATGACAGGAATCGCATGGATCGGAGATGATCTTGCCCTGTCCATGGCAACGCGGGCACGTCTGCTGCACCGAGAAGAAGCCTTGTTGCATACGGACCTGGCCGATACCACCGCACGTAGGGCAGGTGATGGGCGAAGAGCCTTTCTTGGCGCCCGAACCGTCGCATGGCTTGCAGTTGACCAGCGTTGGCACACGAATATTGACGCTGGTACCGCGAACCGCTTCTTCCAAGTTCAGTTCCAGGGTGTAGCGCAAGTCGCTGCCACGCTGCGCACCGCCACGCTGACCACCGCGGCCGCCGCCAAAGAAGTCGCTGAACACATCGCCGAAAATATCGGAGAAGTTCTGCCCACCAAAACCGGCGCCGCCGCCCCCCATGCTTGGGTCGACACCGGCATGGCCATACTGATCGTAGGCCGCACGCTTATTGGGATCACATAGGCATTCGTAGGCCTCATTGGCCTCTTTGAACATTTCTTCGGATTCTTTGTTATCCGGATTACGGTCCGGGTGGTGCTTCATCGCCAGACGACGGTAAGCCTTTTTCAGCTCTGCCTCGCTGGCACCACGCTCCACACCCAAAACTTCGTAATAGTCACGCTTTGCCATAAGTCTTTGCACTCTTAAGGACGTTCAGCCAGGCCCTCCTGAGCCTTGCCGAACTCGTTGAGCCCCAATACAGGCCCGGACCCAACTCACGTCAATTCAACGATCCTGGTCATCACTGCTTTCAGCCAGGCGCCCGGCCAAAAACGCGGCATTAAACCCTCGGAAAGCAGGAGCATCCCCGATCACACCGCCAGCATCCGACTGTTGTCGCACACTGTAAAAATTCGCATACCCCAGACACGCCAACGCGGGAGCTAGCTCCCGCGCGGCGACATCCTACCAGTCACCGCTTGAAAGCGGTCAACCGGGCGACCAAGTTACTTCTTCTGGTCTTCTTTAACTTCTTCGAACTCAGCATCGACAACGTCATCATGCTTGGCTTCTGGTTCTGCCTGTTGTGCAGCACCGTCTGCCGGCTGAGCTTGCTCGGCGTACATCTTCTGAGCCACTGGCGCAGAGACTTTCGACAACTCTTCAATCTTGGCTTCAATGGCGGCCTTGTCATCGCCTTTGACGGCGGCTTCCAGGGCAACCACGGCAGCCTCGATTGCAGCTTTCTCTTCAGCCGTTACTTTTTCGCCAGCATCCACGACCATTTTGCGGGTCGAGTGCACCAGAGCATCGCCCTGGTTACGAGCACCAGCCAACTCAGCAAACTTGGCATCGGCGTCAGCATTGGCTTCAGCATCACGAATCATCTGCTGAATTTCTTCATCAGACAGACCGGAGTTGGCCTTGATCGTGATCTTCTGCTCTTTGCCGGTCGCCTTGTCTTTCGCACCTACGTGCAGAATGCCGTTGGCGTCGATGTCGAAGGTCACTTCGATTTGTGGCACACCACGAGGCGCTGGTGGAATATCAGCCAGGTCGAACTTGCCCAGAGACTTGTTCTGAGAGGCTTGCTTACGCTCACCTTGCAGCACATGAATAGTCACGGCGCCCTGGTTGTCATCGGCAGTCGAGAACACCTGAGATTTCTTGGTAGGAATCGTGGTGTTTTTCTCGATCAGCGCGGTCATCACGCCACCCATGGTTTCGATACCCAGGGTCAGCGGGCTGACGTCCAGCAACAGCACGTCTTTCACATCACCGGCCAATACCGCGCCCTGAATCGCAGCACCCATGGCAACCGCTTCGTCCGGGTTGACGTCTTTACGTGCTTCTTTACCGAAGAACTCGGTGACTTTCTGCTGCACCAGCGGCATACGAGTCTGACCGCCCACCAGAATCACGTCATTGATGGAGCCAACGTCGATGCCAGCGTCTTTCAATGCAATGCGGCAAGGTTCGATGGTGCGCTGAACCAGGTCTTCAACCAGTGCCTCCAACTTGGCGCGAGAAATCTTCACGTTCAAGTGCTTAGGACCGGTAGCATCTGCTGTGATGTACGGCAGGTTAACGTCAGTCGACATGCTTGACGACAGCTCGATCTTGGCTTTCTCGGCAGCTTCTTTCAGACGCTGCATCGCCAGCGGATCACCTTTAAGGTTCATGCCGCTTTCTTTCTTGAATTCGTCAACGAGGTAGTCGATCAGACGAATGTCAAAGTCTTCACCACCCAAGAAGGTGTCACCGTTGGTAGCCAGCACTTCGAACTGGTGCTCGCCATCGACTTCGGCAATCTCGATCACCGATACGTCAAAGGTACCGCCACCCAGGTCATAAACGATCACGGTGTGATCGCCTTTGGCCTTGTCCATACCGTAAGCCAGAGCAGCAGCGGTCGGTTCGTTGATGATACGTTTTACGTCCAGACCTGCGATGCGGCCGGCATCTTTGGTCGCCTGACGCTGGCTGTCGTTGAAGTAAGCCGGAACGGTGATCACCGCCTCGGTCACAGCTTCACCCAGATAGTCTTCGGCAGTCTTCTTCATCTTTTTCAAGACTTCAGCCGAGATCTGCGGAGCGGACATTTTGTTGCCGTTCACTTCAACCCAGGCGTCACCGTTGTCAGCCTTGGCGATTTTGTAAGGCACCATCTTGATGTCTTTCTGCACGACTTCTTCGTCGAACTTGCGACCGATCAGACGCTTTACCGCGTACAGAGTGTTATGCGGGTTAGTCACCGCCTGGCGCTTGGCCGACTGACCGACCAGGATCTCGCCGTCGTTGGCGTAAGCGATAATCGAGGGCGTGGTGCGCGCGCCTTCGGCGTTCTCAATAACTTTGGCCTTGCCGTTTTCCATGACCGAGACGCACGAGTTGGTGGTCCCCAGGTCGATACCGATAATTTTGCCCATGATTTACTCTCCCGAAACTTGAATTTTGTTGCCGCAGCAGTTTTGGCTAACTGCGGTAGCACTTAAACGCTTGACTTATAAATGGGGGCCTTGCGGCGGATTTCAAGCCTGCTCATCAATAGAAGGTGCAACGGGCGCTGACGCCTTGCTTACCACCACCATTGCCGGGCGCAGCAAGCGACCGTTGAGCAGGTATCCTTTCTGGAACACCTTCAAGACGCTGTTGGGCTCAAGGTCGTGGCTTTCTTGCATGGCCATAGCCTGATGATGCTCAGCGTTGAACGGCTCACCGCCTTGCGGATCGATAGCTTCCAGCTGATACCGCTTGAGCGTGTCCTGGAACATCTTCAGGGTCAGCTCAATGCCTTCGCGCATCGCACGGATGTTTTCATCATCCGGATTGGACAGCTCCAGGCCGCGCTCCAGACTGTCGATAATCGGCAGCAGGTCGCTGGCGAATTTTTCCAGCGCGAATTTATGCGCTTTTTCTACATCCTGCTCGGCACGGCGGCGGACGTTCTGCAGATCAGCGGCAACACGCAAAGACTGATCCTGCGCAGCGGCCAATTGCTCTTCTAGCACTTGCACACGAGTTGCCAGTTCATCACCGACAGCCGAATTGGCGTCTGGAGTTTGCGTATCCTGCGTCTGTTCGTCAGCCATAGATTCTCTCCTTTCAAAATCATGCGCGAACTCAACTCGCGCTTCTGTTCCGGTATATGGGGCCACAATTTCCAGGTTCAAGGGCGCAAGCATGACCAAAAGTCACGCAGAGGGTCAGGATTAATTCCTGCCCGCAAATTCCCGATTGCGCTAAAAACAGTATGGATCCAAGCAAATCGAACTAAGCATCAGGATTGTCACCTCCTGACAAAACACTGTATAAATAACCAGACATAAAGCCTGGGAGCCGCCGTCATGCTCGTGCACCTGTCCGTACATAACTACGCCATTGTTGAACATCTGGATCTCGAACTGGATCGCGGAATGAGCGTAATCACAGGCGAAACCGGCGCCGGCAAGTCGATCATGCTAGACGCCCTGGGCCTGACCCTGGGCGATCGCGCCGACAGCGGCGTAGTGCGCCCAGGCGCAGAAAAGGCCGATATCCTGGCCACTTTCGACTTGGCGGATATTCCAGAAGCTGAAACCTGGCTGGCTGAGCGCGACCTTAGCCATGAAGGACCGTGCATCCTGCGACGGGTCATCACTGCCGAAGGGCGCTCACGCGGCTATATCAACGGCACGCCCTGCCCGCTTGGCGACCTGAAAGCATTGGGTGAATTGCTGATCGATATCCACAGCCAGCACGAACATCAGTCTCTGCTTAAAACCGACACACATCGGCGCTTGCTCGACGAATACGCTGGCGCCACCGATCTATCCAGGCAAGTGCAGCTTGCTGCGCAACGCTGGCGCCAGACACGCCTGGAACTGGAACGACTCTCCAATTCCGGCGATGAGCAACGCGCTCGCCATCAGTTACTCAGCTATCAGCTCGAAGAGCTGGAGAGCCTGGGTCTTGGCGAAATGGAGCTGGAGCAGCTTGAACAGGAACACAAGAACCTCACCAATGCAGAAACCCTTCTGGGTATCTGCCGTCAGGTGGTGGAGCAATGCAGCGAAAGCGATTCCGGAAATGTGCTCAACGCGCTCACGGCCAGCCTCAACCGCCTGTCCAGCGTGAATAACGCCTCGGGCTCGCTGAGCGAAGCGACAACCCTGCTGACCAGTGCGCAGATCCAGGTTGAAGAAGCAGTCGGCGAGCTGAATAGGTTTCTGGACCACTTCGATGCCGATCCGGCGCGCCTGCAGGAAATAGAAGAACGACTGGACACTATTTATACCCTGGCCCGCAAACATCGAATCCAGCCCACTGAACTGGCGGCGATGCAGCAGAAATTGCTGGATGAAATCGAAACCCTGAATGCCAACGATGAATCCATTGAAAGACTGGGCGACGAACTGGCCTCCTATGCTCGGCATTATCAAGAGAAAGCCCGCGAACTGAGCGAGTTACGCCAGCACGCAGCCACAAATCTTGCTGGGGCTGTTGAGCAAGAAATTCAGCGCCTGGGCATGCCCGGCGGACGCTTCACTATTGAGTTGCGCACCAATACCAGTAACGAATTGCAGCCCCATGGCCTGGAACAGGTAGAACTGCTGGTCAGCGCCAACCCGGGGCAACCTCTCAAAGCGCTGGCAAAAGTCGCCTCCGGGGGCGAGCTGTCGCGAATCAGCCTGGCTATCCAAGTGATTACCGCACAGACCTCCAGAGTACCCACGCTGGTATTCGACGAGGTGGACGTAGGCATCGGCGGGCCAACGGCGGAAATTGTCGGCCAACTGTTGCGCCGCCTGGGAGAGCGAGGCCAGGTACTCACAGTGACGCACTTGCCGCAGGTCGCGGCGCAAGGGCATCAACATTTGTTTGTACACAAGGTCAGAGGCAGCGATGCAACACGTACAGCTGTGTCCAGATTGAACAAGTCAGAACGCGTGGAAGAAGTGGCTCGCATGCTGGGTGGGATAGACCTGACCAAAGAGTCTCTGGCGCATGCGAAGAAGATGGTCGTAGCCGCCAAGGCATGAACCGGAATTTTCTTGCAAACAGCACGAAGGCGACCCAAGGGTCGCCTTCGTGCTGTTTGCAAAGTACATCTGTAGCGTTTTTTTACTTTTTCTTACGGATGTACAGCACAAGATTATGGTCAACCAGATCGAAGCCATGTTCTTCAGCGATTTCATGCTGAAGCTTCTCGATTGCCGGGCTGGTGAACTCAATAACCTCATTGGTATCGAGGTCCACCATATGGTCGTGATGACCACCGTCAGCCAGTTCGAACACTGCATGACCGCCGTCGAAATTATGACGAACCACCAGCCCTGCGGCTTCAAACTGGGTCAGCACACGGTAAACCGTGGCCAGGCCAACGTCCTCATTAGACTCCATCAGCGCCTTATAAACATCTTCAGCACTCATGTGGCGCTGCTCGGCAGAATCGAGCATTTGTAGAATCTTGACTCGTGGCAGAGTCACTTTGAGACCGGCTTTGCGTAGTTCGCTATTTTCAACCATGGTTAGCTTTCTCGCGGATGCTGCTTCGCAGCTTCTCTTAATACGGGTATGATCGGCGTTTACGTTGTCCCAGCCAAGATAGTGGAAGTCGCCCACCGATGCAAAACACCAAGCTCTTGCTAACCAGTTTCACCTTTGTGGGACTGCTCGCACTCGCCGGTTGTTCATTCCCCGGGGTTTACAAAATCGACATCCAGCAGGGCAATGTCGTCACGCAGGACATGATAGACCAGTTACGCCCCGGAATGACCCGACGGCAAGTACGGTTTATTATGGGTAACCCCCTGCTGACCGACACTTTCCATGCCGATCGCTGGGATTATCTCTACAGCATTCAGCCGGGTGGCGGTGAACGCCAGCAGGAGCGCGTCAGCGTCATTTTTAATGGCAGTGACCAGCTTGTCAGCCTGTCAGGTGACTTCATGCCCGGCGTAAGCCGTGATGAGGCTTTGCTTGGCAAAGATAATGGCGCGAACGTTACGGCTCCCGCGCAAGAGGGGGAAAAGCCGAAGTCGGAGGTCCCAGCCAAGCCGGGTTCCTTGCTGGACAGAATCCAGAAGGATGTCGACGGCGTGGAAACCGTTCCCGTCCCGACACCTCAGCCGTTGGACACCAGCCCACAATAAAACTGTGCGGCACACGAAAAAAAGCCCGGCATGCCGGGCTTTTTCGTATCTGCCGATTAGCGGAGCTAAGTATTCTGCTGCCTGGCAAGCGCTGCCTTGGCTGCACGCAACCTGCGCACTTCCTTGGGATCAGCCAACAAGGGACGGTAAATCTCAACTCGATCGCCCGCTTGTACAACACGCACATCAGCGTCAGAAATAGCCTTACCGAATATCCCTAATGGACAAGTCGCCGGATCAATACCGGGGAACTGCTCCAGAACTCCCGAGAGCTGTACCGCCTTGCGCACACTCGTGCCCAAGGGCACGGCCACGGCAAGCAAGACCTGACGATCGACAGCGGCGTGCACCACTTCGATTTCAACCATGCAGCTGCTTAGCCCGCTGACAGAATGCATCCACCAAGGTATTGGCCGCCTGATTGAATAACGGCCCAAGCGTCGCTCGTACGATGGGTCCGGCATAATCAAACGACAAATCCAGGCTGATTTTGCAGGCCTTGTCCGTCAATGCTTTAAAAATCCATACGCCATGCAACTGGGTGAATGGGCCTTCCTGCAAATTCATTTCGATGGATTTACCCGGCACCAATACATTGCGCGTAACGAAGTGCTGACTAAGCCCCCCCTTGGCCACGCCCACGCTGGCGACCATGTGCTCAGCACTGCTTTCAAGCACTTCGGCAGTTGAGCACCAGGGCAGGAATTCCGGATAACGCGCCACGTCGTTGACCAGATCATAGAGCGCCTGTGCCGGATAGGGCAGCAG
The DNA here is from genome assembly GCF_019641515.1 of Pseudomonas sp. S5F11. Taxonomy (NCBI): domain Bacteria; kingdom Pseudomonadati; phylum Pseudomonadota; class Gammaproteobacteria; order Pseudomonadales; family Pseudomonadaceae; genus Pseudomonas; species Pseudomonas sp. S5F11. The sequence continues at coordinate 4,561,052 of NZ_JAIFJZ010000001.1, read as the reverse complement.
CGCCGAACGTTGAATATGCGTCGTCATGTGTGCGTTATTTCCACAGCTGAGCGGCAAACATCGCGAAGGAACAGCCCGATCCGCGAGAGAAAAAAACCAAAGAACTGCCCGCATTGTCCGGGATTCGTCCAACACGCTCAAGCACGCAGGTTGACCGTAGCCGCCAAGCTCGCAACTGCCTATAATGCCGCCCCTATGGCTAAACAAAAGAAACACCCCACAGGGACCATCGCGCAAAATAAAAAGGCGCGACACGATTACTTCATCGAACATCGTTTCGAGGCTGGTCTGGTCCTGGCCGGCTGGGAAGTAAAGAGTCTGCGTGCCAGCAAACTGCAGCTGGTCGACAGTTACGTACTGCTCAAGGATGGTGAAGCGTGGCTGCTGGGCAGTCATATCACCCCGCTGACCACCGCGAGTACTCATGTGATTGCCGACCCGGTACGCACCCGCAAGCTACTGCTCAACGCCCGCGAGCTGGACAAGCTTGCTGCGGCCGTGCAGCAGAAGGGCTATGCCTGCGTCTGCCTGTCCTGGTACTGGAGCAAGCACTTGGTCAAGTGCGAAATCGCACTGGGCAAGGGCAAGAAGGAATACGACAAGCGCGACACCGAACGCGAGCGCGACTCCAATCGCGAGCTGCATCGCGCGGTACGCAACAAGGGCAAGGAAGAATAACCTTGTAACGATGTAGCCTCGGCCAGCACCCGCGGCTACATCCCTTTGCGTCGCTCCGCACGTGCCACGCGCTGAACCTCCTGACGAACTTCCTCCAACACTTCCTGCACGTACAACAAGTGTCGTGTAGAAACCTCCCTTGCCTGCTCGGCCCGCCCCTCGATGATCGCTAGGTACAAATCCCGATGCTGATTGATCAGCATGTCACGGGTTTCTGTACGTTGCTGATACATGCCACCGATATTAGTCACCACGTTACGCTTGAGCAGATCGAACAAACCTCGAATCGTGTGCAGCAGCACCGCGTTATGACTGGCCTCGGCAATAGCCAGATGAAACCGAGCATCCGCCGCCCCCTCCTCGGCCCGGCTGACTTCATCGACGCGCGTGTAGCAGTCCTGCAAAGCTTCAAACGCGGTAGTCAGCCGTTCCCGGTCGACTTCGGTAGCACGCAACGCCGCGTAATACGCGCATGACGCCTCCAAAGTCTGGCGAAACTCCAGCAAGTCACGCTGGGCTTCTGGATTGTTCTCCAGTAGATGCAGGAGCGGATCGCTGAAAGTCGAACCCAAAGAGTCGACGACGTAGTTGCCGCCCCCCTGACGACTGACTAACAAACCTTTGGCCGCCAGCTTCTGGATAGCCTCGCGCAACGACGGACGCGAGACTCCGAACTGCTCAGCCAAGGCACGTTCAGCCGGCAAACGCTCGCCGGATTTCAACGTACCCTCAAGGATCATTCCTTCAAGCTGCTCAACAATATCGTCAGACAGACGGCGCTGCCGCACCTGATCAAACGCCATAACTCACTCTCCACCATCCCGACCACTCGCCGGGCCCTCTATTCTGGCCTATCGCCGCCGTTCCAGCACCCATCAGAGTGCCTTCGATTTTGCCGCTCAGATCCCCTCAGCCATCCCACTACGACCAAAGTTTTGCAGGCGGCAAATTGACACATCCCACGAAGGCTTTTAACCTAGCTCACATCGATTGTAAATTGGTATTACCAATTGTCCATATCGACAAAAAAGTGCCTGACCAACAACAATTAGGGGCCACCCCATATGCAAACCTGGCAACAGCTTTACAGCCCACTCGGCAGCCTCGGCTTGTCCGCTCTCGCCGCAGTCATCCCGATCGTATTCTTCTTCCTGGCCCTGGCAGTGTTCCGCCTCAAAGGGCATGTGGCCGGCAGCATTACCCTGGCACTGTCGATCATGGTGGCGATTTTTGCTTTCCAGATGCCGGTCGATATGGCTTTCGCCGCTGCCGGTTACGGGTTCGCCTATGGTCTGTGGCCTATCGCGTGGATCATCGTCGCGGCCGTGTTCCTTTACAAACTTACGGTTAAAAGCGGCCAATTCGAGATTATCCGTAGCTCGGTTCTGTCGATCACCGATGACCAACGCCTGCAAGTGCTGCTGATTGGCTTCTGCTTTGGCGCCTTCTTGGAAGGTGCGGCCGGTTTCGGCGCACCCGTGGCCATCACCGCCGCGCTGCTGGTCGGCCTTGGCTTCAACCCGCTTTACGCCGCCGGCCTATGCTTAATCGCTAACACCGCCCCCGTCGCATTTGGCGCACTGGGCATCCCCATCATCGTGGCCGGGCAAGTGACGGGCATCGATGCGTTCAAGATCGGCGCCATGACTGGCCGCCAACTGCCATTGCTGTCGCTATTCGTACCGTTTTGGCTGGTATTCATGATGGACGGTCTGCGCGGCGTGCGTGAAACCTGGCCAGCAGCCCTGGTTGCGGGTTTGAGCTTTGCAATCACCCAGTACTTCACCTCCAATTTCATCGGCCCGGAACTGCCAGACATCACTTCGGCGCTGGCCAGCCTGATTGCCCTGACGCTGTTCCTGAAAGTCTGGCAACCCAAGCGCACCGCTGGCGCGCAAATTGCCGGCGCCACCTCAAACACGGTAGTGACTGCAAGTGCCGGCGGCTTTGGCCAGCCGCGCAGCACGGTCGCATCGCCGTACAGCCTGGGGCAGATTTTCAAGGCGTGGTCGCCGTTCCTGATTCTCACGGTGTTGGTGACGATCTGGACCCTCAAACCGTTCAAGGCGATGTTCGCCGCCGGCGGCTCGATGTACAGCTGGGTGTTCAACTTCGCGATTCCACATCTGGATCAACTGGTGATCAAGGTCGCCCCCATCGTGACCAACCCCACCGCAATCCCGGCGGTGTTCAAGCTGGACCCGATTTCAGCCACCGGTACGGCGATTTTCTTCTCCGCGCTGATCTCGATGCTGGTGCTGAAGATCAACGTCAAAACTGGTCTGACCACTTTAAAAGAAACGTTTTACGAACTGCGTTGGCCAATCCTGTCCATCGGCATGGTGCTGGCATTTGCTTTTGTCACCAACTATTCCGGCATGTCGTCGACCATGGCGCTGGTATTGGCCGGGACAGGGGCAGCTTTCCCGTTCTTCTCGCCATTCCTCGGCTGGCTGGGGGTTTTCCTGACAGGCTCCGACACCTCGTCCAACGCACTGTTCAGCTCGCTGCAAGCCACCACTGCCCACCAGATCGGCGTCAACGACACGCTGTTGGTTGCCGCCAATACCAGCGGTGGCGTTACCGGCAAGATGATCTCGCCACAGTCGATCGCCGTGGCCTGCGCCGCTACCGGCCTAGTCGGCAAGGAATCCGACCTGTTCCGCTTCACCCTCAAGCACAGCCTGTTCTTTGCCACCATCGTGGGCTTGATCACGTTGGCACAGGCCTATTGGTTCACCGGTATGCTGGTGCACTGAGACCTGCACGTAATAGGGTAAGAACCGACGCCGGGTAACTATTCCGGCGTCCGCTATTTCTGGAGGACGAATGAGTCTGCCTGCCGCTTTCCTTAATGACGTCGCACAGCTGATCCCACCAAACCGACGCTTCGACGACCCGCTGTCCACCCTCGCGTTCGGAACCGACGCCAGCTTTTACCGATTGATCCCACAACTGGTGATCCGTGTAGAGTCCGAAGACGAAGTCGTGACGCTGCTGCAATGGGCCCAACGCGACCATGTACCCGTTACTTTTCGCGCCGCCGGCACCAGCCTGTCCGGGCAAGCGATCAGCGACTCGGTGCTGATCGTACTGGGCGACAACTGGAACGACCGCGAAATTCGTGGACAAGGCACGCAGATCCGTTTGCAGCCCGGCGTGATCGGCGCGCAGGCCAACGCCTGGCTCGCGCCGTTCGGGCGCAAGATCGGTCCGGACCCGGCATCCATCAACGCCTGCAAGATCGGCGGTATTGTTGCCAACAACGCCAGCGGTATGTGCTGCGGCACCGCACAGAACACTTACCACACCCTGGCGGGCATACGCTTGGTGTTGGCCGACGGTAGCCGTCTGGATACGGAAGACCCTGTCAGCGTCAGCGCTTTTCGCGCGCAACACGGCGCACTGCTGGAGCGCCTGGCAACACTGGGGCGCGAAACGCGGGCAAATACCGAGTTGGCGGCGAAAATTCGCCATAAGTACCGCCTGAAAAATACCACCGGCCTGTCACTTAACGCTTTGGTGGACTTTGACGACCCGCTGGAAATTCTCAGCCACCTGCTGGTGGGCTCCGAGGGTACGCTGGGTTTCATCAGTGCAGTGACCTACAACACCGTGGTCGATCATCCGAACAAGGCGTCGGCATTGATTGTGTTCCCGGATGTGGAGACCTGTTGCAACGCCGTCACCGTGCTGAAAACTCAGCCAGTCTCGGCCGTAGAGCTACTGGACCGCCGTAGCATGCGTTCGGTGCAGAACAAACCCGGCATGCCCGCGTTCGTACAACACCTATCGGAAAATGCCTGCGCACTGCTGATCGAATCCCGCGCGGCGACTTCCTCGCTACTGCAGGAACAACTGGCACTGATCATGGCGTCCCTGGCCCGTTTTCCTGTGGAAAAACAGGTCGACTTCACCGAAGACCCCGTGGAAAACGCCCGCCTGTGGGCCATTCGTAAAGACACCTTCCCCGCCGTCGGCGCCGTACGCAAGACCGGTACTACGGTGATCATCGAAGATGTGACCTTCCCGGTCGAGCAATTGGCTATCGGCGTAAACCGCCTGATCGAACTGTTCGACAAACATCACTATGACGAAGCGATCCTTTTCGGACACGCGCTGGAAGGCAATCTGCACTTCGTGTTCACTCAAGGCTTCAACAGCAGTGAGGAAGTCGCACGCTATCAAGCGTTTATGGATGACGTCGCGCAGCTGGTTGCAGTGGAGTTCGGCGGTTCGCTCAAGGCCGAACACGGCACCGGGCGTAATATGGCCCCATTCGTCGAGCTGGAATGGGGCAGCGATGCCTATCAGTTGATGTGGCAACTCAAGCGTCTGCTCGATCCCAACGGCATTCTCAACCCGGACGTGGTGCTCAGCGAAGACCCGCAGATCCACCTCAAGCACCTCAAGCCGCTGCCCGCCGCCGATGAGTTGGTGGATAAATGCATCGAGTGCGGATTCTGCGAACCGGTGTGTCCGTCCAAAGGGCTGACACTGAGCCCGCGCCAGCGCATTGTGATCTGGCGCGATATACAAGCCAAGAAACGCGCCGGGGTCGATACCACCGAACTGGAAACGGCATACCACTATCAAGGCATCGACACCTGCGCCGCCACCGGCCTCTGCGCCCAGCGCTGCCCTGTGGGAATTAATACCGGCGACCTGGTGAAAAAACTGCGTGCCAGGAACGCAGACCGTACGAAAACGGCCGAATGGCTGGCCACCCATTTCTCCACTGCGTTGCAAGGTGCGCGCTTTACCCTGCATGTGGCAAATGGCGCCCGCATGCTGCTGGGCGCGCCGCGTCTGGCCAAGCTGTCTGCCACAGCAACCCGTTTGTCGAAAGGGCAAATCCCTCAGTGGACAAACGCCATGCCCCAGCCGGAAAAAGCCATTCGCTTCAGTCCTCCTGTAACTGACGAGAGGCCCCGCGTCGTCTACCTGGCGGCATGCGTGTCGCGGGCAATGGGCCCAGCTGCCGGCGATAAAGAGCAGATGTCGCTGTACGACAAAACCCGTGGCCTACTGGAAAAAGCCGGTTACCAAGTGGTTATCCCAGAGAATCAAGACAACCTCTGCTGCGGTCAGCCATTCGCTTCAAAAGGTTACGCCGAACAGGCCGAACACAAACGCCAGGAACTGATCGGCGCCCTGCTCCACGCCAGTCGCGGCGGCCTGGACCCCATCTACTGCGACACCAGCCCCTGCACCCTGCGCCTGGTGCAAGACCTGGGCGAAACCCGCTTGGACCTCTATGACCCGGTGCGGTTTATCCGCACCCATCTCATGGATCGACTGGACTTCACACCGCAGGAAGCACCGATCGCGGTGCACGTCACCTGCAGCACCCAACACCTGGGCGAAAGCCAGGCGCTGATTGAACTGGCCCGACGTTGCGCCAGCACCGTGATCATCCCGGAAGGCATTCATTGCTGTGGTTTTGCCGGTGACAAGGGCTTTACCACGCCGGAACTCAATGCCCATTCGCTGCGCTCACTCAAGGACGCGGTGCGATTTTGCAGCGAAGGCATTTCCACCAGCCGCACCTGCGAGATCGGCCTGAGCCAACATGGCGGCATCGATTATCACGGACTGGTCTACCTGGTGGACCGGGTCACCCAGGCCCGTGCCCATTAACGCTGCAAAAAAACAGAACCCCTGCGCGTCGGCGTAGTCAGCTGAATAGGCCTCGACAATCGAGGCCCTCACTGATGTCGCTGGCAGCCGTACGCCAGCAGCGTCGAGCCCTTTTGCGCAAGGAGATACCCGATGAAGCGTTCCGCTCTAGCTGGCTTGTTCATGACTGCTGCGATGCTGGCCTCTCCCGCCTTTGCCGCCGGCGACAAAGACCTATGCCAGATCAACTTGGATAAAATCAATAACGGTAAAGCGTTACTCGCCACCGATACCAGTGGCAAAAGCGGCGAAATCGACACCGCCGTGGCCCAGGCTAAAGCGGCCCACGCCGCAGGCGATGACAAGAAGTGCATCGAGATCACCTCCAAGACGCTGCAAGACCTGCAAAACAGCGAGAAAGGTGGCGAGTAAGCGTTAAGGCCAACCTTCGGGTTGGCCTTCCGTGACGGTTTGGCGTACACTGCACAGGCTTGTCACTCACTACGAAACAACGAGTTACAAGCACGGGGCCGTTTAGGATTCGACGCCGGTTGCGAAACTTTAGGTGCATGCCGAGTTGGTAACAGAACTCGTAAATCCACTGTTGCAACTTCTTATAGTTGCCAATGACGACCAATACGGTGCTGCTCTCGCTGCTTAATTGCAGCTGACATGCACTCCTGGTGCCTTCGGGCCCAGCAATCATCAGGGGATGTCTGTAAACCCAAAATGATTGTCATATAGAACAGAATCGCCGTGCAGTACGTTGTGGACGAAGCGGCTAAAACTTACACAACTCGCCCAAAGCACCCTGCCCGTCGGGTCGCCAAGGGTTAACTTAATAGACACGGCTACGCATGTAGTACCGACAGCGGAGTATTGGCGGACGGGGGTTCAAATCCCCCCGGCTCCACCAAATAATCATCTAAAGACGTCCACGGACGTCTTTTTTTGTGCCTGAAACCCAGTAAATACGGGACTTTCAGCGCTATCAGCGTCCACGGACGTCCAGGAGCAGCCACGCCTTTTGGCATTCCAAATGGCATTCCAAGCCCGTAGGTGCTAATTTTTGGAATGCCAAAATCAATTCTGGAATGCCAATGTGCGCACAAGCTACCCGCCTCACTGAACTCAAAATCAAATCTGCCAAGCCTGCTGAAAAGGACTATGTCCTATTTGATGGCGGCGGACTTCAAATGCGAGTGAGAAGCAATGGCTCTAAGCTGTGGAACTTCAACTATCGACATCCTGTGACGAAGAAGCGGATCAACATGGGACTGGGAACCTTCCCTGAAGTCTCGTTAGCGCAAGCACGCAAGGGTTCCATTGAAGCGAGGGAAGCACTTGCCCATGGCATCGACCCTAAAGAGAAACGGGATGCTGTGCTGCAAGCTAAACAAGCTGCAACTGAACACACATTCCAGAATGTGGCGACGTCCTGGTATGAGCTGAAGAAAGATGCTGTGACGTCGGCCTACGCTGAGGACATCTGGCGCTCGCTAACGTTGCACGTATTCCCGGACTTGGGCTCCACACCGATCTCAGCCATCAGCGCACCTCAAGTCATCAACCTGCTCCGGCCACTCGAAACCAAGGGCAGCCTTGAAACCGTGAAGCGGCTGACGCAGCGGCTCAACGAGATCATGACTTACGGGGTCAACTCGGGACTGATTCACGCGAACCCGCTCAGCGGTATCCGCTCCGTCTTCAAGAAACCGAAAAAGAAAAACATGGCGGCACTGCCCCCCGATGAGTTGAAAGAACTCATGGTGGCAATAGCCAATGCCAGCATAAAAAGGACAACCCGCTGCCTGATCGAGTGGCAGCTCCACACCATGACCCGGCCAGTCGAGGCAGCAACCACCCGCTGGGCAGATATCGACATAGAGAAGAAGATCTGGACGATTCCTGCGGAGCGCATGAAGAAGCGCCGCACGCACATTGTCCCGCTCACGCAGCAGGCTCTCGCGCTCCTGGAAGCGATCAAGCCCTACAGTGGACATCGGGAGCATGTGTTCCCCGCAGACCGGAACCCTCGTACCCACTGCAACAGCCAAACCGCCAACATGGCACTGAAACGCATGGGTTTCGAAGGACGCCTGGTAAGCCATGGGATGCGCTCTATGGCGAGCACCATTCTCAACGAGCACGGCTGGGATCCTGAATTGATTGAGGTTGCGCTTGCTCACGTCGATAAAGACGAGGTACGTAGCGCGTACAACCGAGCAGATTACATAGAACGCAGACGCCCTATGATGGCGTGGTGGAGCGACCACATTCAGGAAGCTGCTACAGGCAACCTGTCGGTGTCAGCTATCAGAGATAATCAAGACAAAAAAGTCGTCTCGATACGTTGACCCAACGTCAGCTCTTCGCCAGAAGCGAGCTACGGACATGCTGCCACCTCACAGGGTTGCCGATGGTGAAGGTCTCATCATGGGCGAGATCAAGACGATTTTCATACGGGACGTGATTGATGCGTTGTCTGCGTCTCTTGACCTGCCAGCCGGTCGCGGTAGGGATCCATAGCCCCATGTACTGTGGGTTCACCTGGATCAGTTTTCGCTCAGGACTGCCAGCGTCCCACATTCTTCAGAATGTCATTTTCGCCCTTCCTCATCCCTCTCAAAGCCTTCAGGACCAGTATCCGGTTTCTTCTACAGCGATAAATCAATCAAAAATCGGATCCGAAAATATTTCAAACCTATATCACCTCTGTGAACGCCCCGCAGTATGGACTGCTGCTGGGGATTTTGCGTGCCAGCTTCTACCTCGGCACGCTCATCACTTGAGAGGATTTGCACATGTTTACCCCTTGCCCAAGCTGTAACTCTGGACGCGTCATCACTAAAAATATCGGTAAACAAACGGGTGGATTGATTGGCGCCGCAGGTGGTGCAGCCAGTGGCGCCGCCGGTGCCCTGTCAGGTGCGGAAGCCGGCGCGGTACTGGGTGTAGTCGGTGGGCCGGTGGGCATTGCTATTGGCAGCATCGCCGGGGCGATTTTGGGTGGTCTGTTCGGCGGGGCCGCGGGGGGCATTGCGGGGGCCACGCTGGGCGAGCAGATCGACGACAAGGTGCTGGCCAATTACCAATGTCTAGAGTGCGGTTACAGCTTCAGCGTCAACCGTTAAGCCTTTGTGAACGGGCGTCGCTCGTTGATGAAACGACGCTCTTTCCCCTTCATCCGTAAGGAATCATTCTCATGGCTCATCTCGTTGAAACCATGGCCTACGCTGGCGCTACTCCCTGGCATGGCCTGGGCAACAACCTGCCCCGCAAACAACCTATTGAGGTCTGGCAGCGTGAAGCCGGCATGGACTGGGAGATTCAGGAAAGTCCGGTCCATTTTAAGTCTGACGCCATTGGCCACCTGGGCACCATCCATTCCTTCCCCGAGCAGAAAGTGCTCTACCGCTCCGACACCAAGGCCCCTCTGTCGGTGGTCTCGCAGCGTTACCACACCGTGCAGCCGAGAGAGGTGCTGGAGTTCTACCGCGATCTCACCGAGGTCTCCGGCTACGAGTTGGAAACGGCCGGCGTGCTCAAGGGTGGTCGCAAGTTCTGGGCGCTGGCGCGCACCGGGCAAGGCGCAACGCTCAAGGGTAACGACCAGGTCAACGGCTACCTCCTGCTCGCCACCTCCTGTGACGGCACACTGGCTACCACAGCAACGCCAACCACCGTGCGTGTGGTGTGCAACAACACCCTGACCATCGCCTTGGACGGCAGCAGCCGCGCCATCAAGGTGCCCCACAACACTCGCTTTGAACCGAAGACGGTGAAGAAGCAACTGGGCATCGCCGTCTCTGGCTGGGACGAATTTATGTATCGCATGAGGGCTTTGGCTGAACGCAAGGTGCAGTGGCATGAGGCGCTGGGTTTCTTCATGAACGTGATGTGTGAGACCAGCCCAACCGGTGCTCTGCCGGAGCAACTCCCCAATGAGCGAGCCCTGCGCAAGGTGCAGGACTTGTACGAAGGGCGTGGTCGGGGCAGTCAGCTAGAGTCGGCACGCGGCACCGCTTGGGGCCTGCTGAATGCCGTGACCGAGTATGTCGACCACGAGCGCCGTGCCCGCAGTAACGAGTACCGCCTGGACTCGGCATGGTTCGGTCAGGGGGCGCAGATCAAGCAACGCGCCCTGGATGCCGCTCTGCAACTCGCCGCCTAACCCTCACTCACATCAATCCTCGCGCCCGGTCAGCCTTGTGCTGGTCGGGCGTTTTTATGCCAACAGGTAAAGACGATGAAAGCAACGTCATTGAATAGTAGCACCCCTAAGAAACGCCCTGCCCTGCGCCTGGTCAACACCAAGGAGCTGCCCCGCGAGGACTGGTTGCAGATCCGCAAGCAAGGCATCGGCAGTTCGGATGCCGCCGCTGCAGTGGGTCTGAACCCCTACAAGTCGCAGTTGGAGCTGTGGCTAGAGAAGACCGGTCGCGATGCAGGGCTACCGAAGGCCGATCCTCACGATGAGGAAAGCCCGCTGTACTGGGGCAATGTGCTGGAACCCATCGTGGCCTGGCACTACAGCAAACGCAGCCAGAACAAGGTTCGACGGATCAACGCTGTACTACAGCATCCCGATCCGGCGCTCCCGTGGATGCTCGCCAATATCGACCGCGAGGTAATCGGTGCTCCAGAGGTGCAAATCCTCGAATGCAAAACTGCCGGCATAAACGGGGCGCGCCTCTGGAAAGAGGGCGTGCCCGAATATGTGCAGTTGCAAGTCATGCACCAGCTTGCAGTCACAGGCAAGCAGGCCGCTGATGTGGCGGTGCTGCTCGGTGGCCAGCAACTGGAAATCCATCGCATCACACGCGACGAGGCGTTGATTGCTCGGCTGATTGATCTAGAACGGCTGTTCTGGGATTACGTCATCAGTGACACCCCGCCACCGGCCGATGGCACAGCATCTGCGGAAGCGGCATTGCGCTGCCTCTATCCCGAGGATAACGGACAGACCTTGGACTTCAGCCAGCACCCGGCGCTGACCAGCACGTTCCTGGAGCTCAAGTCAGTTCGTCAGAACATTGCTCAGCAAGAAACGCGTGAGGCGCAGCTCAAGCAGATTCTGCAGCAGGCCATGGGGGAAGCCACCCGTGCAGAGTTTGCTGAGGGCTACATCAGCTGGAAGAAATCCAAGGACAGCATTGGTCTGGATGTCGAAAAGATGCTCAAAGACAAGCCCTACCTGCAGGCTCGGTACCCCAAGGCCAAAGCAGGCACTCGTCGCTTCCTGCTCGCCTGAAACAACCTTCTCACCCTAGCCACCCGGACCGTTCACGTCCCGGTGGCTTTTGTATTTTCAGATCAAGGAGCACCACCATGCTCAAAGGTTTAGCCATCACTCCGCCGGTACTCGGGCGCATTTCCATCGGTAAGGTCGTCGAGAAAAACGGCAAGCGCCTGCCCGAGAAAGATGATCAGTTCACAATCACGTCGCAAGTCCAGAGCCGTGACGGCTGGCTGCTGCATCCACTCAACGAAGAACTGCGCAATGGTCAGGACGGCAAGCTGCGCAGCATTCCGATCCGCTTGTTGTTCAACGTACCAGACCTCAACTTTCGTGCGGACTACAGCCTGTTCGACCGTACGACCGGCAGGCCGTTGTGCGTCGGCAATGGTGAAACTTGCAAGCGTTTGACCAAGGACGGCATCCAATCGCTGCCCTGCCCTTCACCCGATGGTTGCCCACTGGCCCAAGGCAATGCCTGCAAACCTTACGGTCGACTGAACGTAGTGATTGGTGATGACGACCCACTGGGCAGTTTTGTCTTCCGCACCACTGGATTCAATAGCATCCGCACCCTGGCAGCGCGCCTGCATTACCTGCAAGCCATCTCTGGCAATCGCCTGGCCTGCCTGCCGCTGGAGTTGCGTCTACGCGGTAAGTCCACCCGGCAGAGCCATGGCACACCGATCTTCTACGTCGATATCACGGTGCGCAGTGGACTGAGTTTAGAAGACGCCCTATTGGCCGCCAAACAACTGGAAGAGACCCGGCAAGCCTCGGGCTTTGACCAGAGCGCCTTGGATCACGCAGCCCGGCAAGGTTTTAACAATGGCGCTTTTGAAGACAGCGAGGAGGACAGTGGCGTTATTGTCGAGGAGTTCTTTCCCGCTGCTGAAACCCCACCCAGCAACGCAGAGGCCAAACCGACAGCGCCGTCAAAGCCCTCACTGGTTCAGAAGCTGGAGGCTCAGGCTATCGAGCACAGCACTAGGCCTTCCGTTCAGTAACGCTCTGCTCAACCTCCCCAGCCTTCCCCATTCTTACAGGAATACTGTCATGAAATATCACAAGCTCAAAGCCGGTGAAGCGAGTGGCACATACGTCATGGAGTCCCCCGTCACCGAGGCCGACATCCTGCAGATGGCGCAACAACTGGCCATGAGTCGTCTGTCTAAAGGCAGGGCACTGACTGAGCCGAAGCAGGTGTTCAGCCACCTGCAAACACTGCTGCAGTACCACGAGTATGAAGTCTTTGCCCTGCTGCTGCTCGACTCCAAACATCGGGTCATAGGCTTTAGAGAACTGTTCAGAGGTACGCTGGATGGGGCTAGCGTGTACCCACGAGAAGTGGTCAAGATCGCCTTGGAGCACAACGCTGCGGCCATCATTATGGTGCACAACCACCCCTCCGGCGACCCAGAACCCAGCCAAACCGATCTGACCCTGACCACCACCCTCAAGAACGCTCTGAACATGGTCGGCACCCGCATATTGGATCATGTGGTGGTTGGCCATGACGGATGTGTGTCGTTGGCCGAACGAGGTTACCTGTAACCCCTAAGGTTCACACCGCCCGATGGACTGCCCCTGGCTGATGCCAGGGCGGTCATCGGCACGGTACTCCGTCACTTATTTTTTTATGATCCAGCAGTTGTACTTAATAAATCACAAAAAAGCTGTGACCAACCCAGCAGCCATATTTGCAGCAAAAGCCCTGAGCGCTCCCGCCCTTGAAATCAGGCGAGTCTCAATCTGAATGCCTACAATTTGCACAGAGTCCACCACAACCTTTTCAAAGACCATACACGCACCTACGGGTTGTGGAACAGCACCTGGCTGCGCTGGATAGGCCAGAGCTACCAGGTTACATCCAGTGGCTTTGGAGAAGGCTAGCGCTTCGTAGATGTCAGTTTCACTGATGCGAAGCTGTCCCTTCTCCACATGCCCCTTGTACTTGGCATCCAGCAGCATCCTTGGCCTTGTTCCGTCCTGCTCAATCACGCAGTCTGGGTACACTGAAAGTTTGCTCAAAGCACCGGTCCTCATTCTGATCTTGGTGCCCAAGGGATAGCCCTGTTGGGGCACTACGGCACTACGACCAAAACCCAATCGTGCAGCCACCGTTAACAGATCCTCCCACACACGCCAGGTATTCACTAAATAACCAGGTGCATGGGACTGGCCCTGCTTATAGCTAAGCCCTAAACCTCCCAGAACATCGACGGACAGCTCATGCAGTGGCTTCCACGCTCGGTGCCGTGCAGGAATGGGTTTTCGACGATTAGCAGCTACGTTCTGAGGCGAAAGGTCTTCAATCAAACGCACCAATGAACTTGCAGCCGATGGGTCACTTACTTCAGGGAGTAACTCCTTGGCTGCTGCCAAGATGTCCCCATTCCAACCGTTCTTGCGATCAAAACGAATGAGCTCTTGCTCAAAACCATCAGGTGAAGGAAAGATGATCTCCACCGGATCAGGATCACCATCGATGAAGAAGTCTGCTTCACGCACCCTACGATAGCTACGTAGCGGCCTACGTTTACGGGCCTCGTACATGCTCGTGATGGAACGAGCTACTAGCGTAGACAAGTCCCTTGGAGTACCTCCTGATGCCGATAAACGCTCGGAAGCCAGGAGTCGCCCGTGGCGTGAAAGCGTGGAGAGAAAGAAGAAATCTTCGCGCCACGCAGTATCGGTATCGTCGAGCCCCAAAAACTTGGGAGCAACTTCCAGTTCCAATGAAGGAGCCAGGCGAATGAGACCCGCAAAATCGATGGCACGTGTGCCTTTGGCATCAACACTGATAGGGTTGTAGTTGAGCCTCAGGCTCGATGCAGCACGGTTCCCAGCCTCCAGTAAAAGGCTGTTGGCCTTTATGCGATCCACCCCAATGGCATCAGCAATCGCACGGCTTAGGTCAACAGGTGAACCGTACTCAACAAGGGACAGCCGTGTTCGGGGGGTTACCACGTGCTACCCCCTAGGGCTGGCAAATGCCCTAAGAGCCGCGTAAATATTGTTCTCAGCAAAGTTCTTAGGTCCTTCAAGAAGAAATCGCAAATCGTCCGCAAAAGTCGTCTCGGTGAGTTTGAACGGATTGAAGACCGGCCCATCGAGCGCATTAAGAGCTGCAGCGATGCCGCGGGTGTCCCCAAAGAACACCTCTTCCACATGTGCACGCACCTTGGCCCATCCTACACACAGCGTGCCTAAAGCCTCGTTAAGACCCAATGTTTGCGGCCTCACATTCGACATCAGCACGCCATGCCCAATCTGAAACTCTGGGCCACGTCCCAGGGCAATTTGCGCGTTTACAGCAACCCAGGCACTAACTGAAGCCTCCAAGGCATCGCTCACGCTAGTGAGCACATCAGGCAATGGATTGGCACTCTTGGCACCCAGTCCATAAAACGTCCGCAAAGCCTCTTCATCAGGCTCCAAACGCAGAGGCTCCCAGCGCCGCAAAAACGCGACATCCAAGGGTTCCACAGACGCATCGGCCTGATTCATCGCAGCAAGGATGTAGAGGTCATGAGGTAATGCGTACTCGATCACATCACCAGAGATGGGATCGAGCATTTCAAAAAACTGCGTTTCGGCACGTCTGGCCCCATCAGGGGCCAAGCGCTTGTCGGACTCCATGGCGACGATGGCACCACCGAACGCCTGGACCGCAGGGCCTCGGTTGATCTCATCAATGATCAAAAGCGCAGCACCATTGACGCCCTTCGCATGCTCACTGGCACGATACAGAGTGCCTTTCACGATGGTGAAGTCTGGGGTTCCTGCTTGCTTGTTAACTGCCGGAGTGATTCCCGACACAAAGTCACGGTACTTGGAGTTTTGGTGAAAGACCGTCCGAAATACCTTGCGATCCATCTTCGTGGGAGCAGGAATATCTTTAACAGCCCCAGCAGCGGGTGGAATCGGTATACCGCCCATAGGGTTGAGCTGTGGTGGACCACCTGCGGGAGCGACACCAAAACCCGTTTCAAAGGCCAGTGCGACTTCAGCCAAGAGCTTCGATTTTCCTGTGCCAGGTGGACCGGATACCAGCACGTTGCGGGAACGCGATAGCAGCTTTAATGCCTGCTTGCAGTCGTCACTTGCCATTGCAGTACTTGCCCGCGTTAGTGAAATCTCGGTAACCGATCACCGCGCGATTAGCAGCACGTTTGGCATTCAAACAGCCCAGCAACTCGGCAGCAACCACCGGGTCCCATTTACCCTCAATACGCAGCGTCTTTTCTTCAACGTAGTAAGGCCAAACAGATCCATCGCTTAACTGAATCAGTAGCAGCAAGATGCGGTTGCCCACACCCCCCCTGGGTACAAGACTCGTGTCAAAACAGCCGTACTCATGCACCCGAGCAATGCGACCTTCTGATGGACGCACATCAGTAGGAGTCTCAAAGAAGGAGTCCTTACGCATAACTTGGCCGCTAACGTCATGCCAAAAGAACTCGCCTTGGAACACGTCGATTTCTTCGACCACACCATCGCGCTTACGATTTTCCTTTGTCTTCTTCGGAAACATCTCCGTGATAACAGGCAGCAGTGTTTTAAAGGAGCCAAAACGAAAATCGCGAGCCCCACCGCCCGTGTCGGAATCGTTGGACTGGGCGAGAATTTTCCTCAGGTCTCCAGGGACAATTTCCTTGTACAGAATTCGAGCAACATGCCCAGCTCCATTAGCCATGAATTTTGGATCCTTCTTCTTCGATTTCTTCGCCCCCTAGGGCGAGCTCAGAGGGGACATAAGCAATAGCCCCCAACGCACGTGCCTCCACCGCACGGTGCGACCAAACTGTAGACTGGCTGCCTGTGCGTTTTGCCATTGCAGCCAAAGCACTATCTCGGGTAATTGTGGACTTGTCCTCACCAGGGACTCCCACCTGCCCCCGATCCAAAAGCGGGAAATCTTGGAACATTAACTCCATGTCCTTTAAATCGAGCCCATATGCCACAGCCACTTCCGCATCAATCTCCCCACGAAGCTGGGCTGAGCGCTCGTAGGTTTCACGAGTAGCCCCCGCACTGTCGAGTGTGCGTAGTTCGCGTGCAGCACTCACCAGCCTCTTCCAAGGCAAGCCATCTTTGGCGAGTTTTGGCATGGGCACGCTTTGCAGCAGAAAGTAATTCACCGTCGTAGTGAGCACGCGGCGAAGCATCCAGTCAAAGGCAAAACTGTTGGCGATCGATACCCACACCAGCAGCCGTTCTTCCGATGGGTCCTCAGGAAAAAGAATCGTAGGCACCTTATTACCACAGACTACACCTGCAGGGATTAACGAGGCCATGAGTGAGCGCTCATTCGTCTGTCCCGCGATATCGCAAAAGCCGGCACGCAGCACCTCAACACGGTGCTTATTAGCACGGGGCATGTCAGAGGGCGAAATCCAAAACTGGGGGGAAACGCGTGACCCTCCAATGGCATAGGCCTCCCATAACGCACTGCGACCAGTGCCAGACACGTGCCCTTTTACACCGAAACGATGTGCCTGCACCATCCGCCCTTCCACCAGTGGCAGGGCGCCAGGCGTGGCACGCCCAAGGAACTTAGGACGCTCCTTGGTCATATCAACTTCGCGGCAAAACTTCGGGATCCAGCCGTAACCAGGCTCGTCCCACGAAACACCTGCTTCGCTGATCTTCGAAAAGAGCTTCCACTCAGATACGCTACGAACCTCAGGCAGGCTCAAATCGCCCCGAATACCCGCAAGTGCTGCACGCCCAATGGTGGCAGCTCCCGTGATCTCCAAGCTCGTAGGGGTGCCCCGCTCATGCATGAGGGTAATGGGCTCACGCTTGCTCTTTTGAGAGCCAGCCTTCGTGAGAGCCACCGCCAGGAACTTAAAACGCGTGTCGATGGCAAAGAACCGTGCACGGTTATCGATGATCGACATGGACACGCTTTGGCTCGCATCAAAAATTTTCTGCCGCATGGCACGGGTTCCTTGCGAGCGAATGAGCCCCCCAGGGATTAGTGCAACCACTACACCCTGCCCTTTACAGAGTTCAAAGAAGAGGTCAGTGAAAGCGATGTAGAGGTCTGGCTCTCCATTTCCCAAATCGGGATAGCGAGCCAGCAGGCGACGAGAGTAATTCGCTACCTCATCGCGCTGCTGGGCAAATCGCTCCTCATCAAGCCCATGAATGTGGGCCCCATAGTGACGCTTGGTACCTGAAGACTTCAAGAACTCGTGCCGCGAGAGCTTGACCTTCTCCCATGGCGGGTTGCCGATCACTGCATCAAAACCCTCTGGAGCCATGGCAATCCAAACCTTGCGATCTGCCATCAAGCTATCACCACAGTACCAACGTGCACGCATAGCTTTAAGAATCGATACATCATCAGTGAACGACGCAAGTGCAAGTAATGCCGCACGCAAAGAGTTGCCCGAAAGATCCGCTGCACACACACCATAAGCTAACCAATACGCAGTCTTGGCTCGGTCCATCCCACATACTGCGTGAGTCAAGGCCGCCAGCAAAATTCCTGCGCCGCAGGCCGGATCAATCACCTTGCTCTTGTATGAGAGCTTGGGGGCAGCGAGCTTCGCCAGTCGTGTAGCCAGACGAAAGTCAGTATGGTAGGCGCCCGTGCTTTTTCGATCCTGCTCATGCAAGGCCTCTCGCGCTAGGACACTCAGTGCCAAAGCAGGGTGAATCGGTGAACGCTCGATGGCACTTGCCACAGGTGCAGCAAGCTCCAAGAGCTCTGCCGCTGAGCTCTTGCTTCTGACCCCAAAAGTCTCGTGAAACGCCGCCAAGTCAAACCCACCAAAACGCGCTGATGCTGCCTCCAAAACTTGAAGCCGAAGCTCGAAGCTGGCAGCGCCATGAGCGCTACCAACAGCCTTTGTGAGAGCTGCCTCCGCTGAGGCCAGATACTCCGCTTCAACGGGACGAGGTGCGCTCATGCGTAGTTCTCCAGGAGTACGGGATTAATGGTTTTTTTAACTGCCTCGGGCTGAGCTTTGAGCAGCTGTACCGCAGGCCGCTCCACCACCACCAAAAATTCGCTCACGTCAGAGGCAGTGCTACTAGCCACCTTATTGGGACGGTAACGACCAATGGCTCCCAGGGGATGCATTGTGGACGTGCCGATCTTTGAGAGCTCAGACTCGATGTCTTGCATGCAGATATGCCCTTCACTGCTGTACGAGAGCAGAACCTTTTGAGCCTTCAAGCCTTGCACCAAACGTGAGAGCGTTTGCAGAGCACGAGTCTTGTAGCAAAAATCTGAAGCCAGTTTCTTCCAAGGACGAAGCCCTGCAACCCCCTTTACCTCAGGTTCATCACCCAGAGCCACCGTTTCAAGGATGTGGTAATAACTCGCGTACTGCCGCTTAGTGTATGGGGGATCCAAATAAACTAAATCATGCGCCGCGTTGGGCACATCAAACACATCACCCACAGTAGCCTCAACACACACGCCTCTCTTTTTGAGATCACGGCAGCGCATAGCGATTGTGTCTTGCGATTGGTTTGTCCATTTGGAAAGAAAGCAGCCAAAGGTGCCAGCGATATTGGCCACCCTATTCAAAGCGCCGAATAGGTCTGCAATAAGCAACCGCTCCTCTACCTCATCAATAGTGCCTGCTCCCGCCCAATCGGCGATCTGCGCCCGTATAGCATCGATTCGTGCCGCATTTTCCTGCGTGAAGTAGCGTCGCTCAAGGCCACAGGTGTCCACCGATGCGGGACTGTACTCGCGCCACATAAAGCCATGCTTGGGCTTAGCCGCATTGAGTTTAGCGATGGCCTGGGTATAACCACCTAGCTTCTTGAAAGCCGCTTGATCAGCACTGATTAACCGAGCCCCTGAAGAAATCACTGCTGAATGCAAACTGTCGTTGATACGCACGTCCCATCCCAGATCAGCAGCGGCTTCAGCAACCACCCCTGTGCCACAGAAAGCGTCCACAAAAAAGGCGCCCTGTTTAGGGAGCCCCATATAGGTCGTTATCTGATCAATGAGCCTGGACTTCGAACCAATGTAGCGAAAAGTCATGCTACTGCTCCCTCGTGCGGTTTACGGCCTGGACGCATCCGCTTGGAAGCAGGAGGATGGCTTTTTTTGTCCTCAGAGGCGATGCCGTTGCGGTCACAGTAGTCACACAGCAGCACTTCGAGCATGTTGACCATACTGCGCTGTTGGTGGTCTGCGACCTCCTTTAAGACCTTCTTAAAGGTCGGAGAGACTCGCAGGTTGAGGGTTTCGCTCTTGGTGTCGGTGAATCGCATAGGGTGGCGCCACGCAAATGTCTGTGCAGTTGCGTCAGTGTACATACATCCAGCATTTTTTTCCTCAGAGATTCAGAAAAATGCCAGCACCTCGAAGACTGCGAATTCCTCAGCAGCGTGATTGCTCAATTTCACTAGCGCGCATCACCGATGCCGATGGCGCCCCTACCACTGCCCGTTCCCGTTGTTGTTGATAACCACTCTGCTGGAATAGTTCAGCACCAAAGACATTGCAAAGGGCTGTCAGAGCAGGCTCACACCGAAGCCATGCTGGCAATCTCCATAAACCTTGGTGGCTACCGTGCAGTGGTAGCTGGTCCTGTAAAAAAGTCAGCCTGGCCCTGCGGGTCATCACGACATAGACAGTAAGTTGAATTGTTCTCTCAGGCCGACCCCGCGATCCGCTCCGCCAGCGGCAAATCTGCTAGCTCGCCCCCCAGCAACTTGCCTTGCTCCAGATCGAACGGCAGAACCCAAAGCTTCAACTGCTCGGAAAATATGAACGGCTCAGTCAGGGCAACAGGGAAACGCTCGGTCTTTGGGTAGATCAGCACCATCTGGCCCGTTCCTTTCAGGTAGGTCTGCCCATAGGCGTACATCTGGTAGAAGTCGGCCTGGCTCAACCTATACTTACTGGACCGATCCGAAGTGTCGAGCAGCTTCCACTTGGCATCCATCACCCAGGTTTGCTTTTCAGACTCGAGCAACAGATCGGGCTTGAGCTTGAACATCGGTACCTTCTGATGTGTACACAGCGAATGCCTTGCACGCTGCGGCAACAACTGCGCGCCTGCAAGCAACTGTCTGTTTAACAGCACCTCTACATAATGCTCGAACAGCTTTTCCATCGGAAACAGCATGCTGATACCACGCCAATCCCCGCTCACCGACAATGGCGACTGCTCGCCCAGGATAAGCTCGCACCAGGGTTTGATCGGCTGGTAATGCGCCATGAACCGGTCGTTGCGCCACAACTGTAAGTCCTTGCGCATATCGCGGCTCGCGGGCACTTCCAGCAGCAGGCTACGGAGTTCGTGAGCCAGCCGCCAGTTACCCGGTTCCTGGGTACTCTTGCATACCTGCTCCAGCGCCAGCTTAAGCAAACGGTTTTCTGGACGGTCAGGCAGGAATACATCGTGACGGATTTGGAAATGATGCTGGCGTCCCGGTGGTTGACGCGCCTGCGCTACGAAATTGAGTTGACCACGTAAAAAACGCTGTTCCTCTTCAATGCGCTGGTAATCGAAACGCATGCCGCGTTTGGCCAGATAGTCCAGCGCCTCTAGAAACTGGCGCATGACCCATTCCGACAGTGGCGCGTCAAAGAGCTTCAGATCAGCCGCGCCTACCTCTCGTGTGGGCAGCTTCAGTGCCGTCTGGATCATCCGCTGCAACAGATCCCGACTGCCCTCTAAGCAATCCATACGCTCGGTATGCTTGGGAAGAATCTCCAGCTGTGTGCCGCAGGGTGTTTCTATTACACCAACGTAGTTGTCCAGCTTGAGTGAGCACCGCCCCTCGACCTGCAACAAGGTGGCGCCAGACTTGCTGAATGAGGCGCTCAACTCGCACAGCCAGTTGAAGGCACTGACCGTTACCTGGGCGCAGTCCAGCGAACGCTTGACCGGCTCGGTGGTCAGCCGGGCGTATTCGCGAACGGTGATCTGCGTGATCACGCTTCTTCAGCCTCTAACGCGTCTACTGGAGCCTCTACCTTTGCCCGTACCTCAATGATACCGGTATAGGCGGAAACTCTATGGAAGGCGGCATCGTTAACTGCCCAAGGCAGGTTGTGCGCCGAAACTTTCACATCGGTACCGAACAACGACTGGACATCCCGCTGGCTCTGGTAAACAAAGCGATCGGCTGCAGCCTTACGGTGGTCATTCAGCACCCACTGGATGCGCTGCCAGTCCTCAAAGAAGTATTCCTGCAGTAGCGGCAAAATATGGTTGCGGAAGATCAATGCCAGCCTTTCCAAGCGATCACCAGCCTCTAGCGACATAAAGTAGGCATGCCCCAGACAATGGTCACGGTCCAGCAAAACCTCGATACGATGGTTCATCACCCGCAGCAGCTGGCCAATATTCACGCCCTCGACCGTCAGGCCATCCAGCAGCGTCGGCCTTGGCGGCATTTCACGGAAGTTGAAGCGACGGCGCAGGGCGATATCCAGACCGGCTAGTGATCGGTCGGCAGTATTCATGGTGCCGATGAGGTAAACGTTGGCTGGCACACTGAAGGGCCTCTTCGAGTAGGGTAACTCGACACTCAGTGCCTCCGGCGCCCCTTCGCGCTTGGAGGGTTCAATTAAGGTAATCAGCTCGCCGAAGATACGCGAAACATTGCCGCGATTGATCTCGTCGATGATGAGCACATGGGGTTTTCGCTCGCTACTGGAGGCTATCGAAGGCTCCTGCGGCATTACTCCCTGCTTTTCTAGGTAGCTGAGCAGGTCCGCCCAACTGAAGCGCCCCATCGCATAGACCGTCTTGAGGGTGAACTGCCGGTTGTCATTAAGAGGCAGGATCGATTGTTTCACATCCCGGTACAGCCATTTCACTGAACGCACGTGTTGATAATCCGCAATGATTCCGGCTGGCCCCTTCTCCTCGTAGCGATAGTCACTGGTGACCACGCCCACGGCGCCGATCTGGTCCGCCGAATGGATGCACAACAAGATGTCACCAACGACCATTTCTCCGGCGAAGTAACTCAGGGTGCCTTTATCGCCCGAGCCCAGCTTCTGGTAATACTGGTTCTGCTCTGGGTCCTGCCGCAGATCGCCTGTCTTCCCCCAACCAATTCGCGCCTCGCCATGATCCAGGCAATAGGTCTTGGTCTGTGAATTACCTGTGCCATTGATGGAAATCTTCCAGATACGTGGATTGCTGCGTATGCCAATGTCGGATTGGTCTCCCTGAGTGCGCGCGTCATCGCACAGGCGCTTGAACACCCCGGGTTCAACCTTGTACTGAAGCTGCTTGTCCTCATCGTCGCTTTCAGCGCGCAGACCTTCGACGAAGTCTTCATAACTGAAGCTCTGGTGGAAGGTCACGAAGCGAATCCGGCCATCCGTTGATAGGTTGTCGAAGCGCTCCTTGAGCGCTGCGCGATCCTCCCGGTTGGCGGCCAAATACTCTGGATCAAGAATTTCCAGCGCAGCGTCTATGGTGGCGTATGTTTTGCCGGTGCCTGGTGGGCCGAAGAGAATCTGGTTCAATGCAAGGGAGGGCGAGCTATCTGCCAACTTTGTACCAACTTCAACGCCGCTCTGCTGGGCGAGGTACTTGCAGTAGTCCAACCATTGTTTGAGTCCATTCTGTACGTTATTGCTATTGCTGGAACCGATCCGCGCATGCTCACCTTGCGGTCCGTAGAGCTGATACAGTTGAGTCAGCTCGTCTATATCGTTGATCTCAAAGACCTTCTTGCCACAGTGATTCGATACTGTGTTGACGCCGGACAAATAGGCGGTGGCGGTACTTGGCATCTTGCCCATTGCAATCATCCAGTCCTTGAATTTCTTGCTTTCCAAATCGCTCACAGGGTGTTCTCCAGATTCGACTTCGCCTCCAGTAAACGCAGCTGGCCGGCGATCAGGCGCGGCAGCAAAGTGCCGCGGAGTTGGGTGAGGGCCTTGGGAGCCCGACGGTTCGCATACATCCGCTCGAAGACGGGAGTCGCCTGCAAAGGCCGCAAGCAATGCTTTATCTGAGTCTGGATTTTATTCCCGCCATTACTCGGTGTCCGCCGTGCTTATCGCCCTGGCCTCAAATTCCTTAAGCTTTAATTACATTTCGCCGCCACTAAAAAATGAAGCCTTCGCCAAATGCTTATTGGCGAGAAAATAGCTTGGCCGGCTTTCGTTCTATCCCTACCGCTTGCAGTTACACGTACAGCGGCTTAATACTGGTTAAACATACAGGTAAATTTTTCAATCATGCACCTCCGCGCAAGGCCTTGAAAATGCGCGTTGCATCTGAAGACCCCCCGGGATATGGGCGTTTTGTTGACAGTTTACCATGCCGAGTCAAAGTGCCATCATACAAGCAGAACAGATTGCGCCGATCTATTGGTTTCACACAACGCAATCTCATCCAGGAAGCGATATGCCATCATTTATTGGGCATGCGCGATCAACACCCTACAGACAAGGACGTGTGCATGCCTTTGCCCTCCCCTTCCATTGCACTCAATGCTTCTGTGCCAAGCAGTGACGCACTGACCTCGTGAACGGCCCTGAACGCGACCCGAATGCGGCAACTGCGGTTGTAACCTTCTCGGGCCGGCCCCCTTCTCGCACGACGGGAAAAGACCAGCGATTACTTGCATATCCCAGCGCATAAGCCTCTGTGCACCCTATGCCATGCCTTCGCGCAGACCATCAACACTTAAAGGAATATCACCATGCTCGAAAGCCAGAAAGAGTTCGCCACTTACTTGAAGAAAATGCAGGTGCTGCTCAATGACCAAGCGTTTTCATTCGATCAGTCATTGCTTCCAAAAGTGATGGAGACCGAGCTTGTAGTGCCCGTGATCGGGGCCTTCAGTGCCGGTAAGAGCTCGCTGTTGAACGCGCTGATGGGCAAGGACATCTTGCCGGTCGGGATTGCGCCAGAAACTGAACTGGCGACCGAGCTTCGTTATTCCTCCGAGCCTTATCTGCTGGCCATCAAGCCCGACGGCGTGCAGGAACGTTTGCCTGTTGAAGCACTGAGTACCATCAACCGTCGTTCCAGCGAGTTTTCTCACTTGCGCCTGTACCTCGACAGTGAGGCGCTGAAAGCCATTGCGCCCCTGGTGCTGGTCGACATGCCTGGCTTTGGCTCATCGCTGGAAAACCACAACAAGGCCATTGCTTACTACCTGCCGCGCGGTGTGCACTTCGTGGTGCTGACCAGTATCGAGGACGGCAACATTACGCAGTCGATGCTGCGTAAACTCGACGAGCTGAAAACCTACAACACCGACTTCACCTTCCTACTGAGCAAATGCAACCTGCGCGCCGCCGACCAGGTAGAAGACGTACAAGCCTACATCGACGACCAGCTCGGGGTGTATTTCGGCGAGCATTACCGCAGCATCCCCCTCGGCAACCGGGGTGGCGAGGAACTGACGCACGCGCTGACCGCCTTGCAGCCCGACGCGTTGTTCTCGCGTCTGTTCATCGACATTCTCAAAGACCAGAACTTCGAAGTGCTGGCGCAGATCAACCTGGCGTTGAGCATGCTGAAAAAGGACAAGGCCGAGAGCGAGCAAACCGCACGCGCACTCGAACAGGCCCTGGCCAAGCTGCTGGAGCAGCGCAAGGACGTCGAGTCGGACCTGAAGGATCGCTACTCGGGAAAAATGCTCGACCGTAGCCTCCGCGGCCTAGACAACTCCCTCAACGACTCCCTCGACGAGCTGGTCACCTTGGGTAGCAGTAAGAACCCGAGTGCCCTGTCGAATGCACTCTCCGACATCATCCGCAGCAGCCTGTCCAGCACGATCAAATCTGAAGTGCAGGACATCTCCACCAACATGGTCGACCGAATTGCCAGCAACCTCAGTGCCACCAGCAGCCAGATGTCCGTGCTGGACATTAGCGGCAACTGGAGCGAGGAGCTTTCCAACAAGGTCAAATTCTCGCTGGAGCGCACCACGGAAATGCTCAGCGACTGGTCGACACGCCTGAGCAATCGTGCCGAGGAAGACAAAAACAGCGGCGTCATGCTCTACCGCAGCCTCTCTACCGTGCTCGCTGTCACCACCACCGTAGTCAATCCGCTGGTAGAGCTGGTGATCATCTTCTTGCCCGAAATTCTCAAGATGTTTAACGGTGGCGGTAACGAGCGCGAGAAGTTTCGCCAGAAGCTGACCGGCGAAGTGTTCCCCAACATCAAGGCGGAACTGCGCGGGAAAATTCCGGCAATCATCGACGAGCAGCTCAACGCCATGCTGAAGAAAATCAGCGACGGTTTCGAAGAGCAGATCACCAAGCAAAAGCACGTTATCGACTCAATTGCACAGGAAAGCCTGCAGCTTGAAGCGCAGATCAGCGAGAAGACCGCTGTGCTGGAAAACCTTGCCACCGCAGTAAAAGCCGCTGCAAACGAACACCTCTACAAGTAAGGCGAACGACCTAATGGATTACCAATCACTCGTCGCTTTTAGCGAAAGCCTGCACACGCTGGCAGCAAGCAACCAGGACCTGTTTGAGCGCGAAATCGAGCAGTTCAAGCGGCTGAACGGCATCGACCAACCGCAACAGCTCGCGCAAGCGTGCCAGACGCTGCAGGACCAGAACCGGCTGATGAACATCGGTATCGTTGGCCGTGTGAAAGCCGGAAAGTCATCGCTGCTCAATGCGCTGATTTTTAATGGCGAGCCGATCCTGCCCAAGGCCGCAACGCCCATGACCGCTGCACTGACCACCATTACCTGGGGCGAAGTGTTCCAGGCCAAGGTTGAGTTCTACAGCGAAACGGACATCGCCGCGATCCGCTTCAAATCGGACCAGTTCGAGCAACGCCTGGCCACGCGCAAGCGCGAATGTCTGGAAGAACTGGTGAAGCGTCGAAACGCCCAGGCCAATGGCGCGCCCCTCGATATGGCGCAGCTGACGAGCATGGCCGATAAAAAAGCCTTGAGCGAACTGCAACGCGAAGAAGGCTTGTTCGCGGCATACGACCAGTTCCAGCGCATGAAGAAGTCAGAGCTCGATGCAGCCACCCTGCACCTGCACAGCGAGATTCAGGCAGGTAACCCGAAAGAGCTGGCGGCGCTTTTGCATAACTATGTCGGTGCCGACGGTACATACATGCCGTTCACCAAGACGGTTCATGTCGCCATGCCGCTGGAGGCACTGCGCGATATCTGCATCATCGATACCCCCGGCATGAACGATCCGGTCCAGTCGCGCGAAGAGCGCACGGTCGAATTGCTGAAAACCTGCGACGTAGTGTTCATCGTCAGCCCGGCTGGCCAGTTCCTCAATGAGCAAGACCTTGAGGTGATGGGGCGTATTACCCAGAAGGAAGGCATTCAGGAACTGGTACTGGTGGCCAGCCAGATCGACACACAACTGTACGGCAGCGAAAAACGCGCGCGCTTGAGCGATGCCGTGGAAGCCATCCGTGCCCAGCTGTCGGCACGGGCACAGAGCACCCTTGCAGACCTCAAGATGAGCAGCCCGGAAGTGGGCTCGGTGTTCGACAACCTGATCGGATCAGTACACCGTAACCTGCTGCATAGCTCCGGCTTGTGCCACAGCCTCAACCGCCGCTTCGAAACGCCCGAAACCTGGGACTCGAACGAGCAGGTGACCTGGGACAACCTGTCCACCGATTACCCGGATTACTTCACTCGTGACAACCAGGCACTGTCGTTGAGCAGCCTGGACAGCTTGGCAAACATTGACGCGATCAACGCCATGCTTGCCCAGGTGCGCGAGAAGAAAACGGAGATCACACGGGAAAAAATCGCCAACCTGATGGTTCGCAAACAAAAGAACCTTGAGGCATTCAAGGCGCTGATCATCACCCTGGCACGCAACCAGGTCATCCAGATCAAGAACGCCAACGTCGATCAGCTGGACGAACAACTGGCTTCGCTGGAATCGAAACGACTGGATCTCTCGCTGGAACTGGATGTCAGCTTCAAATACACCATGGCCGACTACCGCCAGAAGTTGCGTGACGACATGCGCAAGACAGCTGCGCAATTGCTTCGCGAGACGCAGTCCTCTGTCAAAGACGCGGAAGGCTCTTTCAGTGAAACCATTGTCGTCGACAACCCTGGGGTTGGCAGCTGGTTTGCCCGCAAGCTTTGGGGCGGCGGCACTACCGAGAAAACGGTCGTCCGCGCCAAGATCATCAGTAGCCAGGTCATCTCCACCATCAACGAGTTCATGAACGACATCCAGGATGAGCTGGGCGCCAAGGTGGAAAGCTCTCATCGCGGGTTGAACGAAGAGCTGGCCCGGACCCTCACGCCCAAGATCCGTGAGGTGCTTGAACAGGATGCCAATGCGCAAATGATCAAGCTCGCGATTCTTTCGATCATTCAATCGATTCCTGACGATGACTTTGATTTGGGCATTCCGTTGCCTGACTCCCTGAAAAGCAACGGCACGCTCAAGGGCTACGAGGCCGAACGTTTCAAGGATGCCGCCGATGACTTCATCGGCTCGTTGGGTAGCAAGGTCAAAAGCAAGATCAGTTCGTTCATCAACGATGTTGAACGCAACGCACCTTCCACCATCTCCAACTCCTTCGTCGATGAGATTCAACGCCGGATCAATGTGCTCAAGGATCAGGTCGACAACGCGGCTCAAACCATTGACCGGCTTGAACGTCTGGCACGCAAGGCCGAAGAGGTCACCCTGTGAGCAACCCGCCAGCCATTCATGAACAGGCACGCTCGACGCTGGAGTCGCTGTCCCGCTTCTGGCAGTTCAAACGCAAGAAGCTGGCAGCTGAACTTCAGGGCCACCTGGATGATGCCCAGTGCCAGCTCGACACGTTTTTCAGCACCAATCAGCAATTGTCCGCGCTGTGCGCGGGCCAGAACGACGAAATCGGCGAGCTAAAATCGCGCAACGGCTCGCTAGTCGATTCGTTGCAGCTTGAAACAGCCAATTTGGCCTCGACCTCCGAAGCGTTAGCGCAGGAGAAGGGCAAGCTCCAGAAGGCTATGCTCGCACTGGCCCAGGCCAAGGTGTACGCCAAGGATCTGGAAGAGCGGCAGGCTCAGGCCATGACCCAGATCGCAGGACTCGAAGAGCACCTTGCCGATCACAAGCAGGAGCTTGTCGACAAAGAGCGGTGCATTCAGGAACTCCAGCACACCCTGGCCGATACTCGACAGCAGATCGAAGCGCTGAACAACGTCAAACAGCGGTTGACCGAGCAGTGCGCCGAGCAGACTGAGCAGATCCGCACGCTGGAGTCGCGCAATGAGACGCTCAGCGACCAGTTGCAGGCAGAACAGGCCAATACGGCAGAGCTGGAAGCACGCAAGGACCAGGCGCTTGCCGAGATCGCCACCCTTCAACAGCAGCTAGCAGATCGCAAGCAGGCGCTGGTGGAAAAAGAACAGCGTATCGCTGAACTTGGGCACACCCTCTCGGACGCGCAACAGCAGATCGAAGCACTGAACGATGCCAAACAGCAGTTGGCCGAACAGTGCACCGGGCAGGCTGTACAGATCGACTCGCTGGAGTCGGACAATGAAGCGCTAACAACCCAGCTGCAGGCAGAACGAGCCAATGCGGCCGAGCTGGAGGAACGCAAGGCACAGGCGCTGGCACAAATTGCCGAGCTGGAGACGTACCTGGAGGAACATAAGAACCAGTTGATTTCCACGGAGCAGAACGTCGACCTACTGGAAAGCCTGACCGAACAACTGAAGGCCTCCCAGCAGCACCTGGAAGACAACTACGCCGACATCAACAAGCAGCACCTGTCGCTAACCGAGAAATTTTCCCTGGTGAGCAAAGTCCTGGCCCAGCAACCGCCCGGTAATGAAGAGCTGGCCAAATTCGCCGACCTGATCAACCACGACTATATGGAATTCGCCAGCCGAGAATCGTCGTTGGCCGGTGAAGCCCAAGCAGTGCTCGACATGCAGGCGATCCTCGCCGAGATGCAGATGCTGAACAACTTCCCGAGCATTGCCGGCAAAACCATCCTGAGCATTGCGGGTGGTTTCAGCAGCGGAAAGTCGGCGTTCGTCAACAGCTTCATCCGTAACCCGAGCGTGAAGTTGGCGACCGGCATCAACCCGGTGACCGTGGTCCCCAGCTACGTGGTGTGCTCCGAAGAAACCCGGATCAAGGGTTATTCGTATAACGGTGGGGCCATCGACCTGGAGCCCAGCCTGTACGCGTCGATGTGCCACGAATATGTTCAGGCCTTCGGCTTCGACCTGCGGCGCATCCTGCCCTTCATCAGCGTCAAGGTTCCCATGGACCCGGAGCTGTTCGGCAACCTGTGCATCATCGATACGCCCGGCTACAACCCGGGTACCACGGGTGGGGCCGCGGCCTCCGACCGTAGCACTGCAGCCTCCCTGGTCAATCAGGCATCGGCGCTGGTCTGGGTCATCGGCCTTGACCCGGCCGGGACCATCGACCAGTCCGACATCGAGTTCATCGAGTCCACGCCGTTCCGCGCAGAGTCGCTGTATATCGTGTTGAACAAGGCGGATGTGAAGTCTCAGGACGATATTCTCGAGATCATGGAGCAAGTAGCCGACGACCTGAGTTTCGCGGGTATCGAGTACGCCGGCATGTGCGCCTATTCGTCCACGCGCAAGAAAGACTACCCCTCCAGCGGCCTGACGTTCGAGCAGTTCCTGCGCTCGATCAACCGTAAAGTGGATGTAGTCGGCAAGGTTAACAGCAAGCTCGATACCGTATTCGATGCCTACAAGCAGGCCATCCAGGCCGATATTGCGCAACTGGAAGGCCGCAAGGGCGAGTTCAATGCGTTCAAGCTCGATGCACTGGAAATAGGCGGAACGGCGCTGTTTGACAGAATTGATCGAGCATTCCCCATCTCTGAGCAAATGTTCGATTCTTCCGGGCTGGAAAAACTCGTTGATGAATGCGAAGGCCTTCGTCGAACGCTCAAGCTGGCCGCTCGAAAAGCCCTGGAGGTTTGCGAACTCGTTCGCACCAGAACCTCTGTCGAGTCTGATGACTTCCTTCGCACTCGAATACGCCGCTAAACGCCGGCACACAGCGTGTTACTAACCCAGGCCTGCCTGCTGGCAGGCCGTTGCTGGCCAGGGCGCTGAACCCTGGCCTGTGCGCTCAAAATCGCCGCCGCGCCAGCAACTCCGCCAACGCCCCTTCAAGCCACCCGGCGGTGCGCATCTTCAGTGCCTTGCTCCCGCACCTCGGGCACTGGTCAAACCACTCGCCGGGCATCAGCACATCACTTTGCGGTGCCACTGTCTTTGTCCAACCGCATCCTTCACATTCAAAGGTGAAGGGCCTGGGTTTGATGGGCATTCTAAAGCTCCTTGGTCTCTTCGCTGATGTATTGCCATCGGTGCATTCAACTGCCCGGATAAGCCAATTCGATCTGCTCGTCGAACGCGCCACCAACCCCGCAGTAATCACGTGGAACACGCTCAAGATCCTCGGCTACCTGCACGATCACCTGGCGCAGTTCCAGGCGTTCGAACCAGCGGGCAGGAATGGCAGCAGCACCATACTGGGCACCCAACAAGTGCCCGGCGACAAGCCCTGTGCTGTTGCTATCGCCACTGTGATTCACCGCCGTGATCACCCCTTCTTCGAGTGATCGTGCTGTCAGCGCACACCACAGTCCAATCGCCAGCGTCTGTTCGGCGACCCAACCACCGCCAAGATCGCAAATGCGTTGCGGGGTTGGCTTATAGCCCTCGTAAAAGAAGAACAGCACCCGTTCAATAAGGCTGCGCGTTTCTTCCATACCAGGCACTTGCCCATACTTGGCCAAACTTTGAGTCACGGCGTGTTCCAGGCTGTCTTGTAGATCGACAACACGCTGAAGAATGTCTGCGAATAGCCCAGCCGCCAGGTAGCCCGTCGGATGCCCGTGCGTCAGGCGCCCAGATTGCGCTGCGTAGTCAAATGCATTGGCAAAGAATGCACAGGGCGCAACACGTACCAACGCGCCACAGCCTTTGCTGTTGTTTTCGGCAACCGCTCCCAGCTGCGCGCTGGCCTTGAGTGCGCTCAGGCAGGTTGTGCCAGGGGCGCGACGAGACCAGAGCTCCACCTGCTCGATCAGCCAGCCATCTGCGGCGACCGGTGTCGTCGAGGGGTAATCCTGGGTCAGCAGCCAGCGCAGCAACGCGTGGTGAATAACGCTCGGGACATGGCACGCCTGCCGTGAACTGCCAAGCACAAAAGCGCGCAGTAAACCTTCTGCGGTGAACAACATCATCTGCGTGTCGTCGCTGATGGCACCGGTTATGCCGTAAGCCGGGGCAAAATCAATGATGCCCTGCGGACCGAACCTGGCCTCGATGGCAGGCCACTCAAGAAACTCCACGGGGGCGCCGAGCGCGTCTCCGACAGCACCGCCTAGCAGGCAGCCTTTGATCCGTTCAAGTCTGTTCATGCCCTTCTCTTATCGCTCTGCACAGATCAAGTTCTGCAAAATCATGAGCTTGCTTTGCAACTGCTCGATGTGCCTTTTCTCAGCACGCAGTGCCGAACGTAGCTCCCGGTTTTCCATTTCCCAGATCCGCGCCCAACGCGCGTCCTTGCGACAGGCGAGCGCCACGTGCCAGATTTCTCGCAACCTCAGGTACTGCATCAGGAGCACCGTCAAGATCATCCCGATCAACACCAGCGCCCCTGTCGAAACCGCTTCAGACATAGTCATGTCCACTTCCTTTCGTGACTTCAACTTATTTCGAAGACAGACACACGATATGTAGTGATTAACGACAGGTCTAGAATGTAGACTTATACAGGTAAAGTATTCGCGCACATGGAGAGGGTATGAAACGCAAGCAATCCATTGAACAGGTACGCTGGGACCTGGCACTTCGCTATCGTTTGATCGAGACCGTTACCTGGTGGGAAGGCAGGCTGACCACGGGGCACTTGATGCAGAGCTTTGGCATCAGCCGCCAGCAGGCGTCCAAGGACATCAATACTTACATCAGCGAGCATGCGCCCAAAAACTTGACATATGACAAGCAGCTCAAAGGGTATGTGCCGAGCAAGCAGTTCAAACCCCTGTTCATCGACGACAGTGCCAGTGCCTATTTGCACCTGCTCTATCAGAACAATGAGCGTGCCCCGCACATCGACGGACTGGCACTGGCCTATGCGCACACCAAAGTGTTGGAAGTGCCGGATCGCCCCATTCGGCCGGAGATCCTGCGCCCCTTGCTCAAGGCTTGCCGCGAAGGCCTGCGCCTGGAAACCGAGTACGTGTCGTTTAATACCCCGAACGTAGAGGTTCGCCTCATCGCCCCTCACACGCTGGTCTACACCGGCATGCGTTGGCATGTGCGGGCTTACTGCGAAAAGAATGGCCAGTACCGCGACTTCGTGCTCAGCCGCCTGCGCGGGCAGCCGGACCTGCTCGACGAATCGCCGAACACACGGGAGCTGGATGAAGACTGGAATGTCGAGATTCCGGTTATCTTCGAGCCCGATGGGCGATTGAACGAGGCACAGAAGGCAATCATTGAAACCGACTTCGGAATGACGCAAGGACAATTGGTGGTGCCCAGCCGCAGGGCCTTGGTGAAGTATGTGTTGATGCGTTATCGGATCGACCCGCGCAACCTGGCGACGAGCCCTGAGGCCCAGCAAATTGTGGTGAGCAACCTCAAGGAACTGAGGCCGTGGCTGATGAATGACTGACGCTCAAATCCCTGAGACGAGGGGCATGACGCCCCGAGTCGATGGCCAGTTAATGCTCGTTCAGCCGCGGGTGTATCTGCTCAACCCTATTCGGAGGACGACTCACCCACGGCCAGCCAAGAAGAGATCCAACCGTCGAGGATTTCAGCCATACCGGCTGGCGACATCTGTATCAACAGTCAGGGCTGTCCCCAGTCACTGTAGCTTCCGCCCCATGCCTTGGGCCTCGATGATCATGCAGTCGAGCAGAGCGAGCATGTCATCGACGTCAATTTCCTGGAAGCAGCCCTTCGCCTCCTGCTCCAGGATCATGGCGGCGAATTCCTCGCTGTATTCGACCTCACCCTCGGTTTCAACTTGCGCAGGTGCTGGGTCATCCGAGTGACCATCCTCTTGATCGTTACACATCACGAACCTCGCGTTGAAATGGGACCTTAGCTGAACGGTCGCGCCAACATGGCCCAAGCAGACACCCGTTGGAAGCAGAAAAAGGACGGAGTTGTCGACGTTATCGGCGTTTGTCAGGCCGAATCAGAGGCACGTCGGTCCAGCTCCTGTTTCATCTCCATGTATTCACGGACAAACTCGTAGCCCTTCTTGGCAACGACGATGACACCGATAATTGCGAACAGATTTTTCATAGCACAACCTCTTGGGATTGACGGGTTTCGTCGACCGTTCCGAACCTGACCGCCATGCACAAGCCGTTGACCAGGTTCATGTCTTGCGGCGTCTGGCAACGAATGGCCATCAGATCAGGACTGGCGACGATACAAGCCAGCGACTTCGCCCGACTGACTGCTACATTCAAACGGTTTTTCGAGTACAGGAAGCCGATGTCCCTGGGCAGGTAGTCTTCATTCGACGTCGCCATCGAGACGATGACAATCTCTGCCTCTTGCCCCTGAAACTTATCCACAGTGCCGACGCGCGCACCCGCCGGCAGCACTTGCTTCAACAGCTGTACCTGCAAATTGTAGGGCGCCACGACCAGGATGTTTTCGAGAGACACCGCGTGCTCCTCGCCGGTGTTATCCACAAAGCGCTGCTGCAGAAAGTACGTGTACAGCGCTTTGACGTACGCGGCTTCTTCATCGGAACTCTGGCCGTTGCCGTCGTGCTCAACAGGGCAAAACATCAGTCCGCTGCCCGGTACGTCCGGGCGCTGGCCATCCAGTCGCAACACCTGCCGCTCGGCTCCTGGTGCCGACGACAGCTGACCTTCGTACACCGCATGAGAAATGAATGAGCAAACGTGCGGATGCATCCGCCAGGTTTGCGCCAGAAACACCCCACGGTCAGGCGCAATGGTGGGCGTGCCATCCAGCAGATAATCGAGGATAGAGTCACCGGAACGGCCAGGGTGCACGCCTTGCACGGGTTGCGACAATTGCATCTGGTCTCCCATCAAGACGATGTTGCGTGCCGCAATGCCCATGGTGACCAGGTTCGCCACGCTCACTTGCCCGGCCTCGTCGATGAAGAGGTAATCCAACGCCTCGGTGAAGGTCTCGTCGGCAAATAGCCAGGCGGTACCCGCAGTCAGGTCAATTCCCGGCCCCCAGGCATCAAGGAAATCCTTTTTGTCTTCGATGGAGCGAATGCAGCGACCAGTGAACTCAGTGCCATCTCCCTCCGATGACTTTTTCAACCCCTTGAATGCAACGCCCTCTGCTTGTGCACGAGACTCAACAGCAGCCAACAGGTTGTTGATGGCATGGTGCGAATTGGAGGTCACACCGATGCGCTTGCCTGCTTTGAGCAGGTCAACAATGACGTGCGAGCCCGTGTAGGTCTTGCCGGCACCCGGTGGCCCCTGAATAAACAGCACGCTGTTCTCGAGGTTGCGTACCACCTGCTTGATGGCATCCGTCGTCGTCAGGCGTGGATCCAGCAGTGGCGCACCCGGCTGGACGTCTTTCACCCGTGGAACGCGTCGATGGAGAAAGTCCGCCACCGCCTGGAAGCGCTGCTCACCGGCCAAGACGCTGTCGGCATAGCGAAACAGTGCCTCGCGCAGCGAAGTCGATGGAATCGGCCTGCCGGGAATCATGTCGAAGTCATCCGGTGGCGCTTTGTTCGCGGTGGCTTTGAACATCGCCAGACACGCGTGACTGTCCAGGTTAACCAACTGCACATTGGCCAGGGACTCGGTGATGACGCCTTGGGAACCCGTGCGCATCTTGCTTTCTTGAGGTTCGAAACTGTATTCAAACAGAAATGATTTCTTGATCGGTTCGGGCGGCGTTTTTGTACGCCGCAAACCGGCCAGGCTCTCGATATCCTCCAGCAGCTCCTCAGTGGTCATGTCCTGACGACTGAACAACTGCCACCATGTCGGCTTGTCTGCCCGACGGTGGAAGTCGAGCAGTTGGAAGGTGAGCAACCTGACTTGATCCGCTTCGCTCAGAGCACATTCGGCGGCGGACAAGCCAGCGAGCAAACGATCGCGATAGCTTTCCAGACGAACCTCGATCTCCTTTTGTTCCGCTACAGCTTTCTCGCTTTCTGCTTCAGGCTCGGAAAGAGTG
This sequence comes from Pseudomonas sp. S5F11, assembly GCF_019641515.1. Classification (NCBI taxonomy): domain Bacteria; kingdom Pseudomonadati; phylum Pseudomonadota; class Gammaproteobacteria; order Pseudomonadales; family Pseudomonadaceae; genus Pseudomonas; species Pseudomonas sp. S5F11. The sequence goes on along the minus strand of NZ_JAIFJZ010000001.1, from coordinate 4,525,372 downwards.
CTCGCATCCGAAGGTTTAATGCTCAAAAGCCAGTTGCGCAGAAGATAGGTGGATAGCACGTCGTCTTCGTTGTACCGCTCGATCTGCTCGAGCAACGCCGACTCGCCAGTCTCTTTCCAACGCTCATAAAACACGATGCTCGCACCGGCATTGGTAACGTCGCCGTCGCGCTGCCCCATGTAAAAATGCTCGATGTTCTTGATCGAGTAGCTGGGCTCAGACACCCGGATCGCTTCGCGCACGACCTTGTAGAGGTCGACCAGCTTGCCGTTGCGCAGCAACCAGTCCACTTGTGCCTCGCGTGTACCGTGCTGGCTCATCAGGCGCTTGATGGCCGTCTCTTCATAGCTGGCATAGTGGTAGACATGTGCGCTGGGGTAACGCTTGAGGTGGGCGATGACCCAGTCGATGAACTGCTCGAACGCGATCTTTTCTTCCTCTCGGCTATGTGCCCAGAAGGGTTTGAAGGATTGTTGGCCACCTTCGTCGATATACAGACCGAAGAGATATTCCAGGCCGCCCTCCTCCAGCGGATTGCCCTCCATGTCGAAAAACAGATCGCCTTCAACCGCCGTGGGCATTCGGCTAAAACCACGCCTTTTCCCCACGACCGGCAGAAACTCGAACAACGGGCCATCACTGGAACGCCCCTGGAACTGCAAACGCGCCTGATGGCGCAACTTGCCCAGCGACTCCACTTGCAACTTGGGGATGCGCAAGTCATCGGTACTGTTCGCCAACTGCTGCAATGTGGTCACTCCACCAGCCTGCAATTTCTTGATTTGCGAGCGGCTGATGCCGGCGACTGCCGAGAGGTGATCGTCTTGCAGCCGTTGTTCGTCACAGCGATCGCGCCACACACAAAACCCGCAATGCCCGCATGGCTCCGGGTACGTCACAGGTTGTCCGTCACCGTTCACGAACGCCGTGAAACGCTGCAGCACTTGCTCCAGATAATCGGCGTAGTCAGCGACCCGAAACGCCTGCTCCGTACGCGCAGAATCACCCAGTACGACATACATGAACTGCGGCTGTATGCCCTGGATTGCAATCAGCATTCGCGAGTAAAGCGCAACCTGCACAAGGAACTTGGCCTTTGCAGACTTGGCCAGCTTGGTGTCGATCACCTCATAGCTATGATCGCCCAGCGTCGACGCCCGCGGCACCTTACGCAGGAAGTCGGCATGCCCAATAAAGGCACCTTCCTGGAGCGAAGCCTGGAAGATGATGTCCGCACCAGCCTTCATGGCCTCAATGGTCAGTTCCACCCGCCGCGCGAAACTCGGATTGCCCTCGGCAATGTCGACTACGTGAGCATTTTCGCGTTTGAGTCGTTCAAGAAACGTCGCTTCATGAGCGAGCCCCTTGCCCTGGATCAGGCGGTTCTGCTCGCTTGCCGGCGCTTTTTCCATAGGGGCAACAAGATGCTGAAGGTCCAGTGCCGTTAGGTGCTGGCACTCCAGAAAACCACAGATGTCTGAGGCGGAATACAACTGAACGCCGTTCCGGGTTTGCATGGTTGTATTCCACCCTGTGAAAGGCCGAGGGGCACATGGTGCTGCGCAAATGTTGCGTGTGTTGCTCAGGCGTCGAGCGAGCAGTCCTGGTAAAACTGCTCGAACAGACTCGTTGGCGAGTGCTGCGCATCAAGCAGGCCGAAGTGCTTGCCCACGTTACGCCCCAGGGCCATGAGTGTCCTTGCAGAGTTCTCGGTACCGGCATAGCCGGCACTCACGATGTAGTCGACACGATCCTTGTCGGTCGTCGCTCGCGCATACGCGTTGCCCGTGATCAACACATCCACCAAGCAGACACTGACGCGCTCATCACCGACTGTGAACGGCTCGAGGGCCTCGGTAGCCAGGGCCGCACGCAATCCGTCCTCACCACCGGCGACGATGCGCTCAAGCTGTGCAAGCGGTCGGCCGAACAAGTCGAACTCTTCAATGGAAAACGGGAAACAGTAGCCCTGTGCAGTGGTACGCGTGAGCGGCTTCTCGTCACGCGGCTGGGCCACCAGCCATTCAACAAACGAGGCTTTGTTATCGAGAGCACCGCTGTAGCGGAAGGCCAGATAATCCTTGAGAACCTGGCTGAAAGGATGCCCCGTGGGCACCCAATTATTGCCTCCACGCTCGCAGTCCTGCGCCTCGACTTCTGGCTTACCCGCTATGGAATTAGACGCCAGCGCCAGACCAAAGCAGCGAAGGTCATAGCCAAGCATGAACAGGCTGGCCTCGAGGGCATGGCAACGCGCGGGGAGAGTCCCTTGCCCAGCAAACCAATTGGTACGCTCGAGCAGCGCTCGAATAATCCAGCCCAAGCGCACTTGCCAACGCGCCCACTCGGCATAGTCGATCGTCGAAAACTGCGGCGCCGCCACGCTGTTCAGGAACGCTCCCGGGTTGCGGATCTGGCTGCCTCGCGCGCCGCCGGACGGGAACATCAGCAAGGGTTTACCACGCCCCGCCCACTGCTGGCGAAACAGCGAATACAACATGGCAATCGCAGCGCCCACACGGCTGTCATAGATTGGAGAACCGGACAAATCGAGCAAGGCGTGAATCTTGGTCAGTCCAGAATCGAAACGCTCGACACTGCTAGCGTCGAGGTCATCCAGGTCATTGTCACCCTCGAGCGTCATGAGTCCGGCCATCTTTTTCAGGTAGCCCGACAACTCGCCTTTGGCCGCCAGCCGGTGCAAGAACGGTATGGCGCCCCGCACGCCGCCCCAACGAAGAATCTGCAAACACGCCTGAAGCGCTTGTTGCTCATCACCTGCGTTGACCGCACTCGTCAGCCACTCACGCAGTTGCCCCAAAGAGCGTTGGGTTTCAGCCCAGGTTTCAGACTCAACCACACTCTGGTTGGAGTCGTGCCAGCTTGCCTTCCAGCGATAGTGCTCAAGTACCCGCTCAATCCCCTGGACATCAACCGTCAAACCGCCAGGTACAAACTTGCTGGACTTGAAGCGCAGCTTGAACGTGAGCGCCGGCAAGTTGGCTGCCAGCCATGCAACGAAAGATTCCACTTCGGGTTGTGCCAGGAACTGTTCACGCTTCATGCAAGCCGCCTTGCGGGCAATGTCGAATGGCCATACCCTAAGCAAAATGGCAGGCCACGTCCACGTTGTCTGTTCATACAGGTAAACAAATTGAGCAGGTTCTAATGCCCTGAATAGACGCTTTTCAACGCCAGCGGCGATTGGCCCGGCCACCTGTAAAGTTTTCAGGCACACGCTACCTCTTTACCGACCGCCCACGACTTCAAGGATCGGCACTTCATGGACCATCAAGCACTCAAAGCCCGTCACCGCCAGGAACGTGAAGGCCACCATCCCAACCTCACCTTGCGCGTTCATCGCGCATTAAGCTGGCTGAATCGCGCCGAGCAGGCGGATGATCTTGATGGGCGCTTTATCTTTCTGTGGATCGCCTTCAACTCTGCCTATGCCACGGACATTGATGAGCAGTTCCGACTTTCCGAGCAGTCCACGTTCAAGGCGTTCCTGGACAAACTCTGTGCGCTAGACACGGCCAACCTGATCGAGAACCTGGTCTGGTCCGAGTTCTCAGGCAGTATCCGCGCATTGCTGGACAACCCCTACGTATTTCAGAGTTTCTGGGACAACCAGAACGGCAAGATCAGCGAGCAACAGTGGACCGAGCGGTTTGCCAGCGGTCGACGAGCAGCGCAGCAAGCGTTAGCCAACCGCAATACCCCAGCAGTACTCGGTGTTCTGTTCAATCGAATCTATACATTGCGTAACCAGGTAATGCATGGGGGCGCAACCTGGAACAGCAGTGTGAACCGGGATCAACTGCGTGACTGCTCGAACCTCCTCGGCAAGCTGGTGCCTGTGATTATTTTGCTGATGTTGGATAACCCGGAAACGCTATGGGGTGATGCTTGTTATCCGGTTGTTGCTTAGGCAGACCACATTCCAATCCCGCGATGACCGGTGAAAAACCAAGTGATTCCGCTTGCTGCTTACACTGAGTGGAAGGCGTTCACACGCGTTTGAATATGCGCGAATGCTTTGCCTGTAGGAAGTCAACGCAACAAGAATTTGAATTCGGGGCTCGAATTTGTCCTCAGTGACAAAGCCCTCCAAGCCCTCAGGAAGGCAAACTGACCTGAGGGCTGGACTGGGAACAAGCTACTTACCCTCTATCCTCGGCTGAATCCGAAGCCATGAGCGCCCTCCCCATAACGCTTCGTCGCAGCTTTACAAAGGTAGCTGGCACGATGAAACAGATCAGGTAAGTAATCCACATTCCCTGGCCGGACCTCCCTGTCTACTCGGTATTCCGCATTAGACGGGATATGTACCAAGCCCCTCACTTGCTCAACCTCGCACTTCAACGCACTGGCCCAAGCCTCCTGCATGCGGCTGATCATGTTCGGCCTCTGTGGCTGCAACCGCCCGATTGTGTAGTAGGCGTCCCTGTTGAGCAGGATCAGCAGGTGGTAATGCTGTCGCCCTGCCTCGCTCCTCTCTCTCGCCCAGACGTAACGCACCCTGCAGTCATGGGCGTACTTGTTCTGCTCACGTGCTTTCTCACGATTGTGCTCAATTTTTGCTTTGAACGACTCGATGAACCTACTAATCACACGGTTTGACAACGCATCATCCGGAATACCCCCAAAACGCGGAAGACGCAGGTCCACCCTGAACGCAATCACCCTAGGATACTGATCAAGTGCAAGGTTGATGGTGCGACTCAGGGCTTCAAGGTATCCAAGTATAAAAGGGCCTTTTTCACCCATTATCGGCAGGCCCTGAAAAGTATCTGCTGAGTACAAACGAAGATTACGGTTCTCTGAAAAACGACGCATGGTTACTACCTACTCTACTGAAGTTCATATCTTCAGTCGGCTTGGTAGTTATTTACACGTTCACCGCAACCCATTGAGCTAGACCTCAACGAGCTCATCACGCAGATACCAAAGTTCAATATCGATCACCTAAACCATACTGCCAACCGCAAGGTATAAAGTAGACATTCATGATAGATACCCGCTAGAGGGACATCTATGACCTTAACCTAATGATTCAATATCAGGCCCTGCATGAGTGACAGGCAGGAGTTATTAAACAGTAGCGCTTAGAACACTAAAGCATACTACCCGCACCGAAAGCTCCAAAAGCATAAGCCCTAGAGAAAGTTAAAGCATTCCTGTTCAGAGCCAGAAAAACAACGCCACCAAAAGGTCCGGCAAAAAAACATCATGTCCGGGAGTCAACCGGACATGATGTTTTCATTGAAAGAAAATAAAGCAAACAAGAAGCAGACCAGCTGCCAAGAACAACCCTATCAATACCTACTAATTTCTCTCAACTAGCCTAGACTGAATCCAGGAATGAACCTCTGACTCCAACCAGCCAACAGAGCGCCCGCCTAACGAAATAGGCTTCGGAAATATCCCTTCAGCAACGTACTTATACACCGTAGATCGGGCCAAACCAGTAATTTCAATAACCGTTTTCATTCGAAGTATGCGCATGACCAACTCCTCAAATCCGTACACAGGATCTAGGAGGCCGGTAAAGAGTTACTGACCATTACTGGCATACAGAGCGATTTACCCCCGATACCGATAGCGCGTGGGAGTATGAACCTGAAAAAGAAGGCCAAAACGATAACGGTCAATCTCAGGCATCTCCTCCTCACTTGAAAACCTCTCACACGTAGGCTCGCCAAGATTGCTCTCATTCATGACATAGCACTCTCCTGCTCGAAAACTATTACCAGGAACAATCAACAGAGACCGGCCAACAGCAAACCGCCCAAAGTATGTGCCGGGCTCAAAACTCGGCAGGATCTGCAACCCGGCAATTTCGTACGCAAAACCCTTAGCACTTAAAACCAAACTCTGCACACGCCGAGCCATCAAAACAGCGACTACATAAACGAACTCAAAAAACAGCTCGCTTCGAAGGCCATCATCCTTGAAATCTCGCCCTGTGCCCGTTCCTTTACTGAAATCTTTCTTGATTCGCAGCTGCAATTCATCATCAGAATTAAACTGACCTAGTTCCAAGGCTTTCCAATGCTTGGACAGTAGCCCTGACGCGTACTCCTCCAATCTAACCTGAAGCGCCCTCGACGAGCTTCTATCCTTGGCTAAAGAAGAAAACAACCCCGCCAGCGCATTAAATCTATCGCTATCAGGCAGTATTCCAGAAAACTTTTTATGCCTCTCGAATTCCAGCCCTTTGCCAAGCCCCGCAGAGCCAATGATGACTGCAACCTCACTCATCTCCCCCGAATCCCCACTGGATTTCGAGACGAAAGTTAGCACGATCGCTCCCGAAGTACCTTTTTGAAAAAAACCATGATGAAAATTAATAAAGTAAACTGACTTTGAAACGCCCAATACAACAGATGTTGCAACACCCGGAATCACCCCTCTCATGACCCTCAGAGCGATCAGCTTGTGCACCTGGGCCTTTATTCGATCTCGATTCAGACCAGTAGCCTGGGACAGCCTGGATACTCCGATTCCCCGTACAACCCCAAATTGATCGGCGTATAGAAGCAGAGTGGACAGTAGCAACCGATTACAAACACTCAAGCCACCCTTACAATTTTCCGCAGAAGGGTTCAGTACGTGATCAATTCTCGGTCTATTTATCACATTGAGCTTTTTGTTTTCGTCTTCTAACAACCTAGACAACTTACTTGACGCCCGATACCCACTCTTGGGGCGTCCCCGCCCGCAGACGATAGGTGTGCGTATCAAAAGATCTTCGGCCACCAATTCAGCCAGAGCGCTAGATACCACACGATCCGTAGCACCTGAGGCCTTGGCTAACTCCTTAACCCCGATTGTGATCGACTCCCACAACCCGTACATCTGCACGAACCTTACAAGGACAAACTTCGCCTCAGGGCTCACCCCAGCCAATCCAAGACCCAACAGAACGCAGTGCATCACCCACCCTCACCTCTTCAGGAAGGCAGCCATTAAATCGTAGAATAACACCCTGTTTCAAGCACATGTAGAATAGTCTATGCTACTACGTAACGTCACTCCGTAACGACGCATTAAAAATTACCCCATATAACCTTTAATTCTAATAAGCGCATTAGCGAGGGATTCCTTGGAAAAGGCACAAAACAGACTTGGATGGATAAAAAAAGACAACCAAGACATGCTGAAGTGGGCCATTCGATATTTAAACAATCACAGAGCAAGTATTCCCGAGCAAATCACCTACGACGGGCTTATAAGGGAATCTGAGAAATGGCCTGAAGGCAGTGAAATACGAGAGCTCTTAAAAAAGATGAAAGGCGCCTGGCGCCAAAAGAAACTGAGAGAAAGCCTAAATGGGAAAAAGCCCAGCAACTTTATACTTTCGAATTCAGCAAAGAAATGTCTGGAAAATTTAGCCAAATCAAGACACAGCACCATAACCGAAACACTGGAGTGGTTAATTAAAAATGGAGTTGAAATAAAAAATCAATACCGCGACCAACTCAACGAGCTAAACAAGTCCCACCGCAAACAACTCGACGATTATCAAATAGCGGCTATCACTCTCACTGAAAAACTAAGCGAATCTCTAACCGAAAACTGCAAATTAACCCTTCAAATCGAAGCATTAACCCCCACCCCGAAAAGTCTTCCAACCCCACATAAGGACCAGATCGAAAATCTTTTCAGAAAGAAAAAATCAACACTCTTGAAATCAAGTTCAATCATCAAAAGAGAAGCCATACGCATACACGAAAGGCAGATACAACCAACAATCCACCACCTTGAGCAGGAGCTGGAGAAATGAATAGCTCCTAAAAATCACCCAATCAGTACTGCAACCGAAAAATCATCGGAAGATAAACCGCGTCCTGCGCTCAGTATTTTATTTCCGTCTGATACCTAACTGGTTATGAATTTTAATTTTCGGCATAACAATGCAATTACACCAGCAACCTTAGATATTCTTTACTTACTAAACCGAGGCTTCATACGTCTGAAGATACGACTTGGAGAATCACTAAGACCAAACTTTAGCGTGTCACCCAGCACCTTCTGACCGACTTTTCTAGCCTGGCCACTGGTACCAAATCACACCCATACTTGGAAAGCACCTCTGCCACAACCAAGTTTTCAGAAGTATTCCGTCAGGTCTGTTACGGGAGATACTGCACCGTCACTTTAGGTAGTCTTGGAGTAAGATCCGCGAACTCGGCAACACTACTTAGACCCGACTTTTATTCCTTTCAAAACCCTCAAAGACTATCTTTCTATAGACGACCAAAAATACTCAAAAGCTAAAACTCGGTCAAAGCTTTCCAAACCTGCTCTTGATTGATTGGCCACTTCAGCCAAAAAAGATCCAGCACTTGGCCGGCTGGACCGGCGAAAACATCACCAGGTAGCAGCTAGTGAAAGATACAAATTCTTAATACCTCGCAAAGTAAGTACCCTCAGGGTAGCAACTGACCCTTCAACATATCCTCGCAAGCGTCAAGAAACTTTATACTAATTGCATGACCAGCTCATTACAGTCGGGCGAAAGCCAACTTGCCGCCAGGGATTTAGTTATCAACCACCAAGGAAATCCTTATGCAACCAAAATAAAAAATCAATAACGCTTTATAACTCATGATCATAGCGTCGGCCATGTAAGCCTAAGACTGCATCACCTGACACAACTAGGTGAGATATCTAGCCTGATTATAACTTGTCCGGATTTTGCTCCTCTCGGCATGCGCCAATTCACGCTCGATCACGTCCGAGCGAGATTCCATCTAGTTGAGCATGGTCCAGGCGCTGGCGCGAATGTCATGGGCTGAAAAGCCGATGCGGTCCTTACCCATGCGTTCGGGTCCTCGACTCAATGTCGTTGCTGTCATGCACTCATCCGGCTTGCGATAATAAGGAAATAGCAACCGATTCGCTCCGTATAGGTGAGAAGCTCACGTAGAAACTCGACCGCCGGAAGACGCAATTCGGACAGGATCCAGATCAAATCCCACCAATCCGCCCTGCAGAGTTCTACTGTGCGAACAAAGATGAAAGCATCATATGCAGCACAATCCACGTAGTCTTGTACAAGCTGTTCGGCCTGTCTGTTGTGCGCCGGGCGGACACCCCAGAAAATCCGTGACCTAGTATTTCTCGCTCATTGCGCACATCAGCCAGTCCGATCTCTCGGGATGCCTCGATCAACTTGCTGCGCAGTGACGGCAAGTCGTAATCTGCTCGGCAAGCAGCGCTATTTGCTGAAAACAGCCTGACGCAGCGTGCGTCGAGGGCGTTTTCTGCCCGGTTCTCCGTATTAAGCGCGTGACTCGCCCATACTCATCAGGTGTTTTCGAGCCATCCGCAGGTTCGACAGAGCGAACAGGGTGGTCAACTGAGCCGTGTTTTTCATCAGCCCGCGAAAGCGTACTTTCACGTATCCAAACTGGCGCTTGATCATCCGAAACGGGTGCTTGACCTTGGCGCGCGTTTGGGCTTTGAGATACTCGATTTTACGCTTGGCCTTGTAGATCAGACCGCGCTTGTTGAGCTTGGAATAGGTGCCGCGCCGGGCAGCGATCTGCCAGATCACCTTACGACTTTTGTGCTCCTCGCGCTTCTCGACACCGGTATATCCGGCGTCCGCGTACACCGCGTTTTCGTCGCATGCAGCAGCTCTGCGACCTGGGTGACGTCAGCTACATTCGCGGACGTACCCTAGGTAAGCGGTTGTGAAGGAACGATCTAGCAATAGCACACTGTCAGCCCCCCAAGGACCAAGCAAATCCTATCGGCATTCCAAATGGCATTCCAACAAAAAAATCAAACCGATATTTTGTTTTATAATCAATAAGTTATAACTTCTGTTCAGATTACCCCGGCACTAAAGACGTCCACGGACGTCTTTTTTTGTGCCTGAAATCCAGTGAAATCAAGGATTTCAGGGCCTTTGGCTTCCGCAGAGGCCTTTTGACTTCCATGCGTTTTGGTATCCCAAGCTTTGGGAATACCAAAACGATGTCAGAGGTGGCCCGCATGCCCACCAATGCTTCCCACCACTCCCTTCTGCCAAACCAAGGCAACGAAGACAGCAGAAAACGACGTCATCCTCACTGACGATGACTAGCCTTGGCGTAGGATCAAGACCCATAAAGCCGCACTCAACGCGACTTCATCATTCTAAAAAACTCCCCGTCTACACCCTAAAACTTACCAATCACATTTATTCTCACCACACACTTAATAAGCTAGCCACCTATCTAATTTAAAACAACCGTCTGAACTCAACCCCATCTGATAACACCTCTCTTTAACCAACCACACCGCCCTGTTTTTTATTTCACAGGTATTTCACATACCCTTACTTATGCTAATGTCATTACGACATCACCGCTATCAAACCCGGATCGGGAGTGTGTATGACAGGTCTTCTGGCTTCCGTTAACAGCCGTACGCAACTGGTCGGGCAAAACCGCCTGGAATTGCTTTTATTCCGGTTCAACGATCACCAGCTGTACGGCATCAATGTGTTCAAAGTGCGGGAGGTTATTCGCTGCCCCAAGTTATCTGTACTACCAAAGTCTAATAACAACATTTGTGGCGTAGCGAACATCAGAGGCTCTTCTATCCCCGTTCTAGACCTTGCGATGGCCACTGGGCTGCCGGGCATTACCGATAAGGAGAGCGCTTTTATCATACTTACGGAGTACAACAATCGCGTTCAGGGCTTTCTGGTTTATGCAGTTGAGCACATCGTCAATTTGAATTGGGAGGACATCCATCCTCCGCCCAAGGGCAGTGGCGATAATAATTATCTGACTGCTGTGACCCATGCGGATGATCGGTTGGTGGAGATCATCGATGTGGAAAAGGTGCTGACGGAAATTTCTCCGACGTCGGAGGAGATTTCCAACGGTGTGGTGGATCAACAGGTGACTCAGTGGGCGCGGCACCTGCGCGTGCTCACGGTCGATGACTCGATGGTCGCCCGCAAGCAGGTGACGCGTTGCCTGGAAACCGTCGGGGTGGAGGTGGTTGCGCTGAACGATGGGCGTCAGGCTCTGGATTATCTTCGCGCCATGCTCGATGAAGGGCGCGATCCGCAGGAAGAGTTTTTGATGATGATCTCGGACATTGAGATGCCCGAGATGGATGGCTACACCCTGACCGCTGAAGTACGCAGCGATCCGCGCCTGGCGAAGTTGCATATTGTGTTGCACACCTCGCTGTCGGGCGGGTTTAACCAGGCCATGGTGAAGAAAGTCGGGGCCGATGACTTCCTGGCGAAGTTCCGCCCGGATGACTTGGCCGGTCGGGTCGTCACTCGCATCAAGGCGGCCAACGCCAACTGATCCATTCAACCACCACACCATTCACGCCAGGGAGGCTGAGCGGCAATACATAAAAAGAAGAAACAGTAGAGGCCATATCATGACCAAGTGTAATGAGCTCTATCATCAGGCTCCAGACGGCGAAGCAAGGCCTTTCTGGAAGGGCACGCTGGATACCTGCACATCGGGCTGCGCAACCACGTCGCCTAATTCCGCATGCGAACCCGGCACCACAACCACGCCCATCTCCCCTACCTCAATGAAAGACGAGCTGATCGCCGCCCAGGCGGTGTGCACCCGAGCCAAAGCCGCAGTCGTCGAAATGTTCAGCCATGCGCGCATGGGCCGTGCGCTGGAGCTTGAGCCCATCAGCTCGCTAGTGGATGACATTTCCAGCTCGATCGCCCGCCACCCAGACGCTTTTATCAGCCTGGCACGCCTTAAAAGCATCGACGATTACACCTATATGCACTCGGTGGCGGTGTGTGCACTGATGATCGCGCTGGGCGTACAACTCAAGCTGCCGCCCGCGCTCATTCGTCGCGCGGGGCTGGCCGGCCTGCTGCACGACATCGGCAAGATGGCTATTCCAAACGCCATCCTTAATAAACCCGGGCGTTTGAGCAGCGATGAATTGCAAGTGGTCCGCCGCCATCCCCTGGAAGGCGAAAAAACCCTGATGGGCACCGCCCAGATGTGCGACATGGTGGTGGACGTATGCCTGCATCACCACGAGAGAGTCGACGGCAATGGCTACCCTCACGGGCTGGCGGGTGAGCAAATCAGTGTTTTTTCACGCATGGCCGCAGTGTGCGACGTCTATGACGCGGTGACTTCCGACCGCTCCTACAACCAAGGCTGGGACCCAGCCGTGGCCATTCAGCAGATGTCCACATGGCAGGGGCATTTTGACGATGAAGTATTTCGGGCCTTCCTAAAAGCCGTCGGCATTTACCCCGTGGGCTCTATCGTTCAAATGAAAAGTGGCACGATCGGCGTGGTCATTGAACAACATACTGATTCGCTGTTGACGCCCAAGGTCAAGTTATTCTTCTTACCGGTTCTTAATATTTATATCACCCCGAAAGTTGTCGATTTGAGTGACCCAGCTCAAACCGATCGCATCATCGCACGGGTGCCGCCGCAACGTTATGGCTTTAAAAACACCGAGCACTTGTGGCTCGATGATAATGAGTCCAACTGAGCAGCGATAACTGTCATGCAGTATTGACCGATGAAACGATAAGCATCGGCGCTACTGCCTAAGCAGCCCATGATTAAGCCTTAAGTCTTGTGTGCACAAAAACATTGGAATGCCAGTATCCGGCGGTATTGGTAACTATCAGCGCGGGCAGGAATCATCATGAAATTCAACTCATTGCAGACTCGAATTTGCTTTACTGCAGGACTCTGCTTATTCATCTCTTGCGCCAGCCTGGTTTTATATGGGCTGTACTCTTCAAATGCGAATCAAACTTATGTGGGCCGCGAAGTTTCTACGCTGATCGAAAATTCGACCATCCGCGAAGTGCAGAACCTTGCCGAATCGCGCGCAAATGCCATCCAAGCCAAATTGCAGAACGCCCTGGACTCAGCTCGCACAATGGCCAACACCATGAGCGCCAGTAAAAGTGCGCAAAGCCCGCTCGCTCTGGGCCGGGAGCAAATCAACACAATGTTGCTCAGCGTGCTCAAGGACAACCCGGATTTCAACGGCACCTACTCGTGCTGGGAGCCGGATGCCCTCGACGCTCAGGATCAAGCCTCTCGTAACAATGAGGGCGGTAACAACCCGCTGACGGGTCGCTTTACCCCCTATTGGACCCGCAGCTCGGACGGCCATATCGCCGTGCAACCGCTGGTGGAATACGACTCCGACGCGCGTCACCCCAATGGTGTCCTTAAAGGCGGCTGGTACTCCGGCCCCCGCGACACTCAGAAAGAGAGCGTGTTGGACCCGATCCCCTACGTGGTTCAAGGCAAAAACGTATGGCTGACGACGCTCTCGGTGCCCATCACCGCCAATGGCAAGTTCTACGGTGTGGTCGGTGCTGACTTCGATATTTCGTTTATTCAGAAACTCAGTGAGCAAATGTCCGCCGCCCTGTATGACGGCAAAGGTTCGGTGACGATATTGAGCCATCAAGGCTTGGTGGTGGCCAACAGTAAACGCCCCGAACTAATCGGCCAGCCATTGAAGGCATTGCTGCCCGACACCTGGGAAAAAGTGTTGGCCAACGTGCAGAAAGGCCAGGGTGACAGTCGGATGAACCAGGAAGCTGAGGAGATCGAGGTGCAAATGCCGATCACCCTGGGCCGCACCGGCAAACCCTGGGCGATCCTGATCCATTTGCCCAAGGCCGTGGTGATGAGCCAGGCGATTGCGCTGGAGCAGGAGCTGAAGTCCCGCGGGCTGAGCAGCAGCATCTGGCAGGTGGGCGTCGGGCTCAGTATTTCTGTGCTGGCCTTGATGGTGTTGTGGTTTGCCACCGCGAAAATCGTCGGCCCGATCCGTGAGGCCGCGACCCTGGCCGCGACCATCAGTCTTGGGGATTTTTCCCAGCGTCTGGTTCAGAAATCCGAAGATGAAGTCGGGCAGTTGTCTTTTGCCCTGAACGAAATGTCGGACAGCCTGCAACGTCAGGTCAAAGTCGCCGAACGCATCTCCGAAGGCGACCTGGACCTTGAGGTTCGTCTGTCGTCCCCCAACGACACCTTGGGCAAGGCGCTGGAAAAAATGGTCGGCAACTTGAACAACCTGATCTCCCAGGTTCAGGTCAGCGCCACCGAGATCACCGGCAGTTCGGGCCAGGTCACAGAGTTGAGTCAGTCGTTGTCCGAGGGTGCGGCCAACTCCGCGTCGTCCATCACCGAGATCAGTGCGGTCATGACGCAAATGGCCGCGCAAACCACCGACAACGCGGCCAACGCTAAGAAGGCCGATGAGCAGTCACAGGCATCACGCGCGGACGCGGGGGAAAGTGACCAGCTGATGAGCGAGCTGATCGCCGCCATGGCCGAGATCGACAACTCGGGCAAAGACATCACGGCCATCATCACCACCATCGACAATATTGCTGCCCAGACCAACCTGCTGGCCTTGAACGCCGCCATTGAAGCGGCGCGTGCCGGCGAACTCGGCCGTGGTTTTGCCGTGGTGGCCGACGAAGTGCGTAGCCTCGCCGCACGCAGTGCCGAAGCCGCCCAGCAAACCGCGGCGCTGATCGCCGACTCGTCGACCAAGACCCAGCGCGGCATGGTCATCGCCGGACGCACCGCCGATTCGCTGCGCAATATCGTTAATGGCACCACGGCGGTTTCGAGCTTGGTGTCCCTGATCTACCAGGCTTCGAGCGAACAAGCCTCCGGGTTGCAGCAGGCCAGTATCGGCTTGGAGCAGATCGATGAAGTGACTCAGCAAAATCAGCACAACTCCCAGCAATGCGCGGTGGCGGCCAAGAACTTGTCGGAACGGGCTAACGCCATGCAGCAAGGGCTGAGCCGTTTCAAGGTCAAAACCAGCTAGCGCGGCGGCCCGGCCGGGGGCGGTCAACCGCTGCCCTCGGTCCCTTTCATCAACCGCAGGTTCATTCACGAAATGTTAAGAATCGCCTCCCTATACTGACCGACTGCGAGCCGCTCCCCCGAGCGGCCCCCTGCCCCGGTATCCACAACCCATGACGCGCCCCGCCTCTCTGCTGCTCCTGCTTGCTGGCCTGTTGTTTTTCTTTGCTTTGGATAACCACGAACTGCAAGGCTCCACCGAAGCCCGCGTCGCCGGGATCGCCATGGCGATGCACCTGGACAACGACTGGGTGGTGCCGCAGTTGTTTCGCGAGCCGTTCCTGGAAAAACCACCCCTGAGCCTGTGGCTGGACGCCGGCGCGATTCGCGTGCTCGGCGGCACCACCTGGGCGGTGCGCCTGGCGTCGGCCTTTGCTGGGTTGTTCAGCGTGATGCTGCTGTACGGGATGCTGCGCAAGTTCGGACGCCCGCAAACCCTGGCGTTCAGCGCGGCATTGATCCTGGCGACCATGGCCAGTTACTGGAGCAATGTGCGGGGTGTCGGCGAAGATGCGTTGCTCAGCCTGGGCGTGACCACCGCCCTGTTGGCGTTCTACCAGGCGGTGCGGCCGGATCGTCAAGGTTCGGCAACCGGCGCCTGGGCGTTGTTTACCGCCGGGATGGTGATCGCCACGTTGAGCAAAGGCGTGCTAGGCCTGGCGATGCCCGGCGTGGTGATTTTTGTGTACTTGGTCAGCACCAGCTTGATGGATAAACGCCTGCGCCTCGGGGACTGGCTCAAGCCGGCGGCGTTTACCCTGCTGGCCCTAATTCCATTGCTGATCTGGCTGACATTCCTATTCCAACGCGGCGGCCTGCAGGCCGTGGGCGAAGTGCTGTGGACCAATAGCGTCGGACGCTTCAGCGGCGAATTCGTCGAGGCTGGGCATTACGAGCCGTTCTATTACTACCTGCTGAAGCTGCCGCAAGCGTTTTTACCGTGGAACATCCTCGTGTACCTGGGGCTGTGGCATTTCCGCAAAAGCCTGGTACGTAATCGTTACCGGTTATTTTTCAGCGTTTGGCTGGTGGCGCAGTTCACGTTGCTGACGTTGGCCTCAAGCAAACGCACGGTGTACCTGATGGCCCTGACACCCGCCGCCGCGGTGCTGGCCGCCGAGTATGGGCGGGTCATCCTGGAGTGGCTGAAGGCGCATAAGCCGTCACTCTACAAGTACCACAGGCGTCTGGTCGGCGGCGTGTTCACGCTAGCGGTGGCGTGTTACCTGACGGCCGCGTTCTGGTTTGCGCCCAAAGCCGATGTGCGTCAGTCGTTCGTGCCGGTGATCCGCCAGGTTCAGGCACTGCAAGCCGAAGGCAAGGAAGTGGTGTTGTTTCAACCCAACGAACGTATCGCCGGGGCCAGCGTGTTTTATTTGCAGAGCTACTTGAAGATCTTGCAGACAGACGCGCAACTGCACAGTTATCTCGCCGCCAGGCCTGGCAACGTTGCGTTGCTGGACCGTACCGACGGCCTGAGCACGCCGGTCAAGGTGATCAAGGAAATGGCGATCAATCGCCAGCCCTACTACTTCGTCGAGCAGTAGGGCCGGCGCGGCAGGTTAGTGTTTGGTGAGTTTGTCCAGGTAACCCATGGCGAATGCCGAGACCACGAAGGTCATGTGGATGATCACGTACCACATCAGGTGCTGAGGATCGACGTTCTTGGCGTCCATAAAAATGCGCAGCAAGTGGATGGAGGAAATCGCTACGATGGAGGCCGCCACTTTCATCTTCAGCGACGAAGAGTCCATGGTGCCCAGCCAGTTGAGCTTTTCCTTGTTGTCGTCGATGTCCAACTGCGAGACGAAGTTCTCGTAGCCGGAAATCATCACCATCACCAACAGGCCGCCGACCAGGGCCATGTCGATCAACGACAACAGCAGCAGGATCACTTCGGCTTCCAACATGGTGAAGATGTTGGGAATGACGTGAATGATTTCCTGGAAGAATTTCAACGCCAGGATCAGCAAGCCCAGGGACAGCCCCAGGTAGATCGGCGCCAGCAACCAGCGCGAGGCGTACATCGCATTTTCGATAAAGCGTTCCATTGGATCTCACACAGCGTGGTTAGAAATGGCGGCGAGTATACCAGCCGCCATCAGCGCGCTGTAACCGCGAGAAAACTGACCTGGGCGGCTTCTGTAAGAGAATTTTTCTGCTAGTGTCGAGCCCATCAACTCGGCTCGATGATGTCGGACAGGAAGAAACTCAGATGATGGATGTGCGATCCCCTTTGGCCGGTTTCGGCCTGTGCGCAGCATTGCTGCTGGCGGGCGGCTGCTCCCCCAGCGATGAAAAAAAACAGGCCACCCTCGAAGAGAAAACCGCGCAATTCGAACAATCCTTGGACAGCATCCAAGATCCCAAACTGCGCGACGCCATCGCTGACCTCGGCGGCTCGCTGCTGTTGCTGGAGCGCGCGCAACTCAAGCTCGCCAACAAGCCCATCGAGCCCGAGTACGGTGAAGACTCCCTGGCCCTGCTCAAGCACTACCCCACGCCCCAGGCGTTGGTGGACACCTACATCAATGGCCTGTTCGTGCTGCGCAAGACCTCCCACTCCGATTACCTGACCGATCTGCAGCCGGTCTTCCCATTCAATTTCAACCTGCCCGACCAATTCCCGTTTCCCCACGGCCTGGAATGGCAGTCGGTCACCCTGAGCAACCACAAAGTCATTCCGTTCCAGCCGGAATGGTCGGAAACCGATCCGGGCATCCAACTGAGCCCCAGCAGCTCCAACCTGACCAACCCCGATGATCTGACGGTGACCTACCCGTTCATCGACGGCATCGAGACCGAAAACAAAAGCCAGCCGCAACCGGTGAGCCTCAAGGGCACGGTGGAGGTGATCGCGCCGGGCAATGTGCTGACGTTTGACTTGTCGACCAAGGACGTAGGCCACCCGCGCACTGAAGGCGCGATCAGCGTCAATCTGCTGCGTCTGGAGAAGAACTACGCCGAAATCGAACTGACCAATAGTCAGCCCCTGGCGCCCCAAGTCGGCGATGAGTCCCCCAACCCGCTGCTGGTACAGGCGCGCGACAGCACCGGGCAATTCCTTACTCGCTCGGGATCCATCAATGAAAGCGCGGCTCAGGTAGCGTTCTACCAGAAACAATTGGCCGAGATGCAAAAGCAAAAAGTCTGGTCCGACGCCTTGGAAAAACAGCTCAGCGATGAGCAAAAAGCCTTCGAACACCAGCAGAACACCCATTACGCCAAGGTGTACTTCAATGGGCTGATCGACACCGTGCAAGTCAACGTGCTGGATTTTTCCAAGGCCACGGTGACCCGCAAGGACCTCGACCTGCCGGTGCTTCGCTTCGACAAAAACAGCCTGGAAAAAACCGTGCAAGCCTTGCCCATGCCGGTCACCGTGTATGACGACAGCGCCGCCGATTGGCTCAAGGACGCCACACTGACCGAAGACCAGCTGAAAAACAGCGTCACCATCAGCCAGTCCGTCGAAGACGCCAGCGCCGCGACTATCGTGTTCGACCACCCCTTCACGTTCAATGACGATCTGGTGGGCGCCGAGCGTAATAGCACTGAGTCGCCGGTGACCTTCTTTACTGCCGATGAAAAAGGCGAGCGCGGCGAACCGATTGAATTGCCCACCGAGGCTTTTGAGCTGAACCCGGCACGCGGCACCCTCACCTACGACCTCACGCTGTTTCCGGAAAACCCCGCTTATGTGGTGGGCTCGATCCCGTTGTTCCTGGCGACCATCGAGAAAAACCAGATCGACGTGGGCACGTTGCCTAAGGGCCTGTCGGTTAAGGACAACGCGCTGGTTGTCGACCAGAAAGCCTTCCCCTCCGACAGCTGGCGTTTCTATGCCAAGGACGCCAGCGGCCACTATCTCAAGGAAATCCTCGCCGTCAGCCATCGCGCCGCGGAATACGGCACGGCGTTATTCGACGTGCATTACTTCTACGGCCAGCCGAGCGCGCTGGAAAGCTACCAGCGTACCGAGCTGAATACCGTGCAATACGGCTTTGAGGTCAAACTGGATAAGCCCGAGAGCAAATAAGCGGATTACAGAGCGAGCTGCTCGTGGTTGCGGTTGAGCAGTCGAAGATGAGCCTGCAAGTGCAGGCACCAGATCGGCGGGTCCTCGACCATTTCGTAGCCCTGCCGAGTCAGGTTTTCGACGATCGACTCCAGCAGATGGGCTGCCTCGAAGGGGCCGCGAAATGGGCCCTGGGACTTCACCGCGGACGGCTGCTCGCCGGTCATCCCGGCGGCAAACAGCACCGTCCACAGCCCGTTATCTCCAGCGAGAGGGCGAATGGCGCATTCGATACGGGTAGCCAGTCCGAAGTACTGGCGGGTAAGACAGAGGTTGCGCGACATGGCGGCGACCCTCGGTAGTTCGGTGTTCAGCCCCTGCGCGTGGGCGAGGCTGTTGCTGTCCAGCGACTCCTGTGGATATCCCTAATCCTCAGGATAGAAGAAAAACACGACAAACCAAGGCCGTAGAGACCAACGGTGTAGGCCCCTGTAGTCACCAGTCAAATTATTGTCATTTCTGCCAACCTTGCGGCGAGCGAACTGGCGCCGCGCGAGACAAGCTCGCTCACCACAGGGATCGGGCCAGAGGCTTGGATTTCCAGCGCCATTTCGTTTGAGAGAAGCGGCAGTCAACTCAGGTTCTGTGGCAACACACCAACCCCTGTGGTGAGCGGGCTTGCCCCGCGCGAGGCCAGCTCGCTCACCACAGGGATCGGGCACAGGCTTGGATTTCCAGCGCCATTTCGCTTGAGAAAAGCGGCAGTCAACTCACGTTCTGTTGCAACACCTCAACCCCTGTGGTGAGCGGGCTTGCCCCGCGCGAGGCCAGCTCGCTCACCACAGGGATAGGGGCAGAGGCTTGGATTTCCAGCGCCATTTCGCTTGAGAAAAGCGGCAGTCAACTCAGGTTCTGTGGCAACACCCCAATCCCTGTGGTGAGCGGGCTTGCCCCGCGCGAGGCCAGCTCGCACACCACAGGGATCGGGGCACAGGCTTGGATTTCCAGCGCCATTTCGCTTGAGAAAAGCGGCAGTCAACTCAGGTTCTGCGGCAACACCCCAACCCCTGTGGTGAGCGGGCTTGCCCCGCGCGAGGCCAGCTCGCTCACCACAGGGATCGGGGCAGAGGCTTGGATTTTTTAGCGCCATTTCGTTTGAGAGAAGCGGCAGTCAACTCAGGTTCTGTGGCAACACACCAACCCCTGTGGTGAGCGGGCTTGCCCCGCGCGAGGCCGGCTCGCTCACCACAGGGATAGGGGCAGAGGCTTGGATTTCCAGCGCCATTTCGTTTGAGAGAAGCGGCAGTCAACTCAGGTTCTGTGGCAACACACCAACCCCTGTGGTGAGCGGGCTTGCCCCGCGCGAGACAAGCTCGCTCACCACAAGGATCGGGGTAGAGGCTTGGATTTTCAGCGCCATTTCGTTTGAGAAAAGCGGCAGTCAACTCAGGTTCTGTGGCAACACACCAACCCCTGTGGTGAGCGGGCTTGCCCCGCGCGAGGCCGGCTCGCTCACCACAAAAATCGGTGCATTCAGTGACATCGGCTGTTATGAAGCGGGTTTGGCCTCGGCCAGCGCCTGTTGCGCCAGTTCCTTCTCTGCTTCTTTGAGGTCGTCTTCACTGATCATTTCTGCAATCGCGCGCAAACGCTCGACCACCCGGGCGTTGACGGTGCCTTCCGGGAATTGCCCCTCGGCATCCGGCTCACCGGCGTCCTCGCCCACCAGCAGGCTCAAGGCTTCATCGGCCTGGCGTACCGCGTAGATGTGGAACTGCCCAGCCCGCACGGCCTGCAGCACCTTTTCATCGAGCATCAGTGTGGCAACGTTGGCCTGGGGAATGATCGCCCCCTGCTCACCGGTCAGCCCACGGGCTTCGCAGAGACGGAAGAAACCTTCGATCTTCTCGTTAACCCCACCCACCGCCTGCACTTCACCAAACTGGTTGATGGAGCCGGTGATGGCAAAGCACTGCTTGAGCGGGGTTTTCGACAGCGCCGAGATCAACGTGCACGCTTCGCCGAGGGACGCACTGTCACCGTCCACGTACCCGTAGGACTGTTCCAAAGCGATGCTGGCGGAAATCGCCAGTGGGAATTCCTGGGCATAGCGGCTGCCCAGGTAACCGGTGAGGATCATCACGCCCTTGGAGTGGATCGGCTGGCCGAGGTTGACCTCACGCTCGATGTCGACAATCCCGCTGCCGCCGGGGTACACCGTGGCAGAAATCCGCGCCGGCACGCCGAACGCCGAGTCGCCCACTTCCAGCACCGTCAGGCCGTTGCACTTGCCGACCGCCGCACCGGCGGTGTCGATCAGGATCACCCCGGCGAGCATATCGTCGAGAATCCGCGCCGACACCCGCCCGGTGCGCGTGGCCTTAGCCTTGAGTGCGCGTTCGATATGGCCGGCGTCGGTCATCTCGTCGCCCGCCAGGTGACGAATGAAATCCGCCTCGCTGACCAATTGAAACAGATCGCCAATACGCGCCGACAAACGCCCCTGATGCTCCGCCAGCCGCGCGCTGTAAGTGGCCAGGCGCGCCACGGCGTCGGATGTCAGCGGCGCCATGCCCTCTTCCGAGGTGCGGGTTTTGAGCAACTGCGCGAACTGCTCCAGGCTTTCGTCGACCATCGGGATGTCTTCGTCGAAGTCCACCAGCACCCGGAACATTTCCTGGAAGTCCGGATCGGCGTCCTGCAACGCGTAGTACAACTGACGCGAACCGATAATGATGACTTTGACCTGCAGCGGGATCATCTGCGGGTTGAGGGTCACGGTGGCCAGACGCCCCAGTTCGCCCAGCGGCGACTCCATTTTCAGCTTGCGCGACTGCAGGGACCGTTTGAGGGCGTCCCACACGAACGGCTCGCTGAGCATTTTTTCCGCTTCAAGGATCAGAAACCCGCCATTGGCGCGGTGCAACGCGCCTGCGCGCAGTTGGCGATAGGTGGTGTAGAGCGCGCCTTGATCGGTGCTGTATTCGATACGCCCGAACAGGTTGTCGTAGGTCGGGTGCGGTTCGAACACCACCGGTGCGCCGCCGTTGACCGGATGGCCCACCACCAGGCTCGGGCAGTATTGCTCTTCCAGCAGTTTGCGGGCCTGGGCGTCGGTCTTGGCATCATCCACCAATTGCTCGACCACGGTCTTGAGCAGGTACACCTGCATGGCTTGCAGGTAACCGCAGACGGCCGCGTTTTCCGCGTACTTTTCCGACAGCGGCGCCAGCAATGGCTGAAGGGCCAGTGTGATGGTTTCTTCGTTGAATTGACGCAGTTGGTTATTCGACTCGCGTTTCCACTGCGGCAGGCTGGCCAGCTCCTCGTTGAGGCGTTCTTCCAGCTCGGAAATATCGGTGTGAAAGCGCTCGCGGTCGGCTTCCGGCAACTGCGAGAACTCGGCCTCGTCCAGGGCCTTGCCGTCGAGCATCGGCGTGAACGCGATATTGGAGCTGTCGCGGTACAGCGCCACGTCTTTTTCCAGGGCCAGGCGTTCGATCACGTCCAGCGCTTTGTCGTAACGCTGGTTGAAGGCGCGGTCGATAGCGCTCTTGCGCTGCTGGTAGGTAGGGTGTTCGAACACGGCCGGGAACGTGGCCACCAGGTTGTCGATCAGCGCGTTGATATCGGTAATGAACGCTGCGCCTCCCCCGGCGGGCAACTCAAGGGCGCGCGGTTCGCGGGGCTCATCGAAGTTATTGACGTAGACCCAGTCCGACGGGGTTTGCAGGCGCTTGCCTTCGGCCTTCAGGTAGCGTTTGACGAACGAAAAGCGACCGGTGCCCGGCTCGCCCATGACAAAAACGTTGTAACCGGGGCGTGGCATGGCCACACCGAACTGCAAGGCTTCAACCGCGCGTTCCTGGCCAAGCACACCGCGAAAGGGCTCCAAATCATTGGTGGTCGAGAAGCTGAACTGTTCAGCGGAGAAAGGGCGAGTCAGCGCATCGGGCGCTAGACGCAAGCTGGCAGCAACAGGATCAGGCATCGGGCTTCCTTACATCAGGCGGGGCAGATAGCGGCATTCTGGCTCCCCCTTGCGCGCTCTGGCAAGGCGGGTCTCTGGGAAAGCATAGACGCGGGAGGCGGCCAGCAAATATTTCATCAAATCGCCAACGGTTTTATAAAAACCCACGGAACCCTTCGAACGTGCCTAAACTCCAAACTGCGCGGGTTGGACTAATAACCGATCCCTAGGGCGCTATGAAGTGCCTGAACCCTTGTCCATTGGTTTGCACACAAAGAGAACAAAGCTATGAAACGGATCCTTCTCGGTACTCTCTTCACCGTCGTCTCCCTCAATGCAATGGCAGAAGCACCAGGTGGCCCGAACTGCGGTTGGGGCAACATGTTGTTCGAAGGCCAGCGCGGCACTCCGGCTCACTTCCTGGCTTCCACCACTAACGGCACCTCGGGTAACGCCACCTTCGGCATGACCTCGGGCACCAATGGTTGCAGCACCAACAGCGCGCTGACCTACGGCGGCAAGTCTTGGATTGCCATGAATGGCATGATGAACGAGCTGTCCGAAGACATGGCCAAGGGTAATGGCGAAGCACTGACCACCTACGCCGTGGTACTGGGTGTTGCGCCCGAAGATCGCGAGCACTTCGCTGCCGTGACTCACGAGCACTTCCAGCAAATCTTCAGCAAAGCTGACGTCACTGCTGACGACGTGCACAACAACACCCTCGCTGTACTGAAAAGCGATGCCCGTCTGGCGAAATACGCGACCCAGGCTTAAGCTCGACCGACCCGCGCCTCTCCAGGCGCGGGTTTTATTTTTGGGCCCGCCTCCCCTTTGGGTCTTTCTATTTCCGACTTAAGTTGCCTTTATGCTCAAACGAATTGCCTGCCTGGCACTCTTCGCCTGCGCCCCGCTGTATGCGGCCCCGCACCTTGATGATCAACGTTTGCAGCAATTGGCCAACGATCCGTTCTGGCTTTCCCTGGGCCATTACGAAGCCGGCAAGCTCAAAGGCTGGCGCAGTTATGTCAGCGATAAGAAATTTTTCCTGGCGGCCGATGGTGCTCACCATCCGGACGCGGAACTCAAGGCCACCGTCGACGCACTCTATGCGCCCGCCGGCCTGGGTGAAAAACACGCCCAATGCGTCTACCCCGCACGTACCCGCTGGCTCAAGGATCAGTTGCACCTGACCGACCTGCCCGCCGTGGACTGCGCCGAATTCAAGCAATGGTTCAAGGACGTCGCCCCCCACAGTGCGGTGATGATCTTCCCGGCGGCCTACCTCAACAGTCCGTCGTCGATGTTCGGCCACACGTTGTTGCGTATCGACCAGGCCGACGTGCAAAGCAACAACACCGCACTGCTTAGCTACGCGATTAATTTCGGCGCGTATATCGAAGGCTCGGACAACAGCATTCTCTACGCCTGGAAGGGCCTGATGGGCGGCTACCCCGGCCTGTTCGCGCTGGTGCCCTACCAGGAAAAACTCTCCGAGTACCGTAGCCTGGAGAACCGCGACCTGTGGGAATACCGCCTCAACCTTACCCAGGTCGAGACCGAGCGCATGGTCGAGCATGTGTGGGAACTCAAGCAGATCCAGTTCGATTACTTTTTCTTCGACGAAAACTGCTCTTATCGCCTGTTGGAACTGCTGCAAGTCGCCCGCCCCGGCCTGCGTTTGACCGAGCAATTCCCGCTGACCGCCATCCCCACCGATACAGTCAAAGCCGTGAAAGAGGCGGGTCTTGTAGAGAAAATCGACTATCGCCCGTCCCGCGAGCGCGAATTGCTTGAACGCGCCAAACCCTTGGATGGCGACGAGCAGCAATGGGTGCTCAAGATCAGCGACGACCAGAAGCAATTGCAGGAGCCGGCCTTCAAGGCCCTGCCCCGCGAGCGTCAGGCCCTGATTATCGACGCGGCTTATCGCCTGGGCCGCTACCGCGCCAATGGCCTGGAACGCGACACCGTCCGCTCCCAACGCAGCTTCGAGCTGCTGCGCGCGATCAACCAGAACCCTGCGCCCGACCTCAAGATCCAGCCGCCCGGCCTGCCGGAAGACGGCCATGAATCCCGCACCTGGCAAGCCGGTATCGGCACCCGTGGCGACAAGGCTTTCGGCGAATACGGCCTGCGCATGGCTTACCACGACCTCAACGACAACGCTGAAGGCTTCCCCCTCGGCGCGCAGATCGAAATCCTGCAAATGAAACTGCGCCAGTACGAAGGCAACCACTGGCAGTTGCAACAACTGGACCTGGCCACCATCCGCTCCCTGACCCCGCGCAACGCGTTGCTGCAGCCCTGGTCCTGGCAAGTCACCGGCGGCCTGGAACGCGTACCGGGCAAACACGACGACGAAACCCTGGTCGCCCATGTCAACGGCGGCGCCGGCAGCACCTGGCAACTGCGCGACGACATGCTCGGCTTCGCCCTCGGCACCGTGCGTGTGGAACACAACAACGACTTCAACGAAGCCATCTCCCCGGCCGCTGGCTTTAACACCGGCGTACTGTGGAAAAACCCGCTGGGCAACCTGAGCCTGGAAGCCAAAGGCGATTTCTTCACCAATGGCGAAGTGCGGCGCAGCCTCAGCCTCAACCAACAGTGGGAACTGTCCCGCAACCTGGGCCTGCGCCTGAGCGCCCAGCGCGAATACAGCCATCTATCCTCACCGGTCAATGAAGTGATGCTTGAAGTGAAGTGGTACCACTACTGACCAACGCCTGGCGAAAATCAAAAATGCGGGAAGGGGCAAGCACCCTCCCCCATTTGTTAGCATTGCCCGCACCATCAGGAGTTCACTCGACATGGCCGTTACCTGCACCACCCTTGAAGAAGTTCGAAACAATATCGACCGCCTCGACCAACAAATCGTCACTCTTCTGGCCGAACGCGGCCGCTACGTCTCCCAGGCCGCCCACTTCAAAAAAGATGCCGATGGCGTCAAGGCCCCACAGCGGGTCGAACAAGTGATCGCCAAAGTGCGCAACCTGGCGGAGGTGGCGGGCGCCAATCCGCAAGTCACCGAACAGGTTTATCGCGCCATGATTGCGGCGTTTATCCAGCAGGAATTGGCTGAGCACGCGGCGCTGACCACGCAGCAGGCGACCTAACCCCTAAAGCGGGCTGAGCAAAGATTTGGCCTCTACCGTTAAGGCCAACACATTTCTCACACCCCCTTCACATCCGTCCGACGAAACCCCTTCTAGACTTTCCCTATCAGCCGTAAAACGGCCAGGGAGTACGCCATGTGGCGGTATGCGGTCATGTTGTGGGCGGTAATGGGGTTGGCGGGTTGCCAGACGACCCATCAGGAATTGTTGGCCAAGGGTTATCCACCGGCCTTCGCCGATGGCTTTGACGATGGCTGCAGCAGCGGTCGCCAGGCGGCTGGGGTGATCAGTGGGGAGTTTCGCAAGAATGTGCCGCGCTATCTGCAAGAGCGGGAGTACGCCGAGGGCTGGGAGGACGGTTTTCGTCAGTGCAAGGCGATGCGGGAGAACGAAGAACTGCGCGATTACAAAGAGCGCCATTGGGATGAGCGCGAACGCGAGTGGCAGCAGGAGAAGGATCGCGATGCGGCCCGGGCCTATCGTTCGCAATAGGTCGCTTTCAGACATCCATCGAAACTAAAGCACAGCGAACATGGCCCAAGCTCCATAGAGGGAGATCATCATGAGCCGTGCTTTTGTAAATGAAGACAACGCCGCCGCCCAGGCCGATCAGCCGGTGGAGCGTCAAGTCAGTGAGCAACCCAACCGCCTGACCGCGCAAGGTCTGGCGCAGTTGCACGCCAAAGTCGCGCAGTTGCAGCAGGAACATGGCGCCGAATCCGCCAAGGGCGAGCAGGCCGATAAACAGCGCCAAGCCGACCTTGAGCGGGATTTGCGCTATTTCAACCAGCGGGTGCAAAGCGCCCAGGTGGTGGCGCCTGCCACGTCCACCGATCAGGTGCAGATCGGTAGCTGGGTCACCTTTGCCAACGAGCAGGATGAGCAGCAGCGCATCCAATTGGTGGGTGAAGACCAGGCCGACGCCAGTGCAGGGTTGATCAACTGGGGCTCGCCCCTTGGCCGCGCGTTGCTCGGTGCGCGAGTCGGTGACGAGGTGCTCTGGAAGCGCCCCGTCGGCGATCAGTTGATCGAAGTGCTGCGCATCGACACCGAGGCCTAGACGATGCCTTGGGCCAGCATTGCGTCGGCCACTTTGACGAAACCGGCGATATTCGCGCCTTTGACATAGTTAACCCGGCCGTTTTCTTCGCCGTAGTGCACGCAGGCATGGTGGATCGACTGCATGATGGCGTGCAGCTTGCTGTCCACTTCCCCGGCGGTCCACAGCAAGCGCATGGCGTTCTGCGACATCTCCAGGCCGCTCACCGCCACGCCACCGGCGTTGGATGCTTTGCCCGGTGCGAACAGAATGCCCGCCTCGATAAAGATATCCACAGCCTCCAGCGTGGTCGGCATATTGGCGCCTTCGGCCACGCAGAGGCAGCCGTTACGCAGCAAGGTGCGGGCGGCGTCGGCGTCCAGTTCGTTCTGGGTCGCACAGGGCAACGCGATGTCACAGGCCAGCGCCCATGGCGTTTGGCCTTTGCGGAACTCCAGGCCAAAGCGCTCGGCCAGTTCGCTGATACGGCCGCGCTGTACGTTTTTCAGTTCCAGCAGCGCCGACCATTGCTCCTCGGTCAAACCGCTTTCGGCGTACAGGGTGCCTTCGGAGTCAGACAGGGAAATCACCTTGCCGCCCAAGTCCATGACCTTGCGCGCCGCGTATTGCGCCACGTTGCCGGAACCGGATACCGCGACACGCTTGCCCTCCACGCGCTGGCCGTCGCGCTTGAGCATTTCTTCGGCAAAGTACACACAGCCAAAACCGGTGGCTTCGGGACGGATCAGGCTACCGCCGTAGGTCATGCCCTTACCGGTCAGCACCGAGGTGAATTGGTTGCTCAGGCGCTTGTATTGACCAAACAGGAAGCCGATCTCCCGGGCACCCACGCCGATATCACCGGCCGGCACATCGACGTCCGCACCGATATGCCGATACAGCTCGCTCATAAACGCCTGGCAGAAACGCATCACCTCGGCGTCGCTCTTGCCCTTGGGATCGAAGTCCGACCCCCCTTTGCCGCCGCCCATGGGCAACGAGGTCAGGGAATTCTTGAAGGTCTGCTCGAAAGCGAGAAACTTCAAAACCCCCAGGTTCACCGACGGATGGAAACGCAGCCCGCCCTTGTACGGGCCGATGGCGCTGTTCATCTGAATGCGGAACCCGCGATTGACTTGGACCTTGCCGTGATCATCCACCCACGACACCCGGAACGTAATCGCACGCTCGGGCTCGCACATCCGCTCCAGAATGCCCGAATTCAGATAGTGCGGATTGGCTTCGAGAAACGGCCACAGGCTGCGCAAGACTTCTTCTACGGCCTGGTGAAATTCCGGCTGATCAGGGTCACGTTTCTTTAGGCGAGCGAGGAAGGATTCGACGGATTCGATCATGAAAAGTCTCGGCAAATTGATTGTTTTTAAATGAGATTGGGCCGGACTTTAACAATTCATGTCGCACCGCGACAGGGCAAAATGTCGCTTTTGTGAATTTAAATGGTGCATTGGATGTAAATAAACCTGGGAAACGGGAGTTTTCTGCACTTTAAAGGGGATTGCCAGGCTGGGTGTGTGCACCGTCGAGGGAACTGCTATCGAGGTCAAGCCACCTCCCACATTTGATCGGTGTGGGTCAGGGGAATGTGCAAAAAAAACGGTGCCCGAAGGCACCGTTTTTTTAACCGGCCCGGGATCAGGCCAGTTTTTTGTGACGTACACGGTGTGGCTGGGCAGCGGCATCGCCCAGGCGCTTCTTGCGATCGGCTTCGTACTCGGTGTAGTTGCCTTCGAAGAACACCGCTTGGGAGTCATCTTCGTACGCCAGGATGTGGGTCGCGACGCGGTCAAGGAACCACCGATCGTGAGAGATCACAATGGCGGCGCCTGGGAAGTCCAGCAGGGCTTCTTCCAGGGAACGCAGGGTTTCGACGTCGAGGTCGTTGGACGGTTCGTCGAGCAGCAGGACGTTGCCGCCCTCTTTCAGGGTCAGGGCCAGGTGCAAGCGGCCGCGCTCACCACCGGACAGGTCCTTGACGAACTTCTGCTGGTCGCCGCCCTTGAAGTTGAAACGGCCGACGTAGGTGCGCGACGGGATTTCATAGTTGCCGATGCGGATCTGGTCGGAACCGTCGGAAATCTGCTGGAACACCGTCTTGCTGCCGTCCAGGTCGTCACGGCTCTGGTCGACACAGGCCAGTTGCACGGTTTCGCCGATTTCGATGCTGCCCGAATCCGGGGTTTCCTTGCCCATCAGCATGCGGAACAGTGTGGATTTACCCGCACCGTTACCGCCGATAACGCCGACGATCGCGCCTTTTGGCATGGAGAACGACAGGTTGTCGATCAGCACGCGGTCGCCATAGCCTTTAGTGACGTTCTTGAATTCGATGACCTTGTCACCCAGGCGCGGGCCGGCCGGGATGTAGATCTCGTTGGTTTCGCTGCGCTTCTGGAATTCCTGCGACTGCATCTCTTCAAAGCGTTGCAGACGCGCCTTGGATTTGGACTGGCGGGCCTTGGCGCCTTTGCGCACCCATTCCAGTTCTTCCTTCATGGCCTTTTCGTGAGCCGATTGCTGCTTGGATTCGGCGGCCAGACGCTCGGACTTGGCTTCCAGCCAACCGGAGTAGTTGCCCTCGTAAGGGATGCCGGCGCCACGGTCGAGTTCGAGGATCCAACCCGCCACGTTGTCCAGGAAGTACCGGTCGTGCGTAATCGCAACCACGGTGCCCGGGAAATCGTGGAGGAAATGCTCCAACCAGGCGACGGAATCGGCGTCCAAGTGGTTGGTCGGTTCGTCGAGCAGCAGCATGTCGGGGGCCGACAGCAGCAGACGGCACAAGGCCACGCGACGCTTTTCACCACCGGACAGGTGTTCGACTTTGGCATCCCACGCCGGCAGGCGCAGCGCGTCGGCGGCGACTTCCAGCTGACGCTCCAGGTTGTGACCGTCGCCGGCCTGCAGGATGGCTTCGAGCTTGGCCTGTTCGGCGGCCAGTTTGTCGAAGTCGGCGTCCGGCTCGGCATAGGCGGCATAGACTTCATCCAGGCGCGCCTGGGCGTCCTTGATCACGCTGACGGCCTCTTCGACCACTTCACGCACGGTCTTGGCCGGGTCCAGCTGCGGCTCCTGCGGCAGATAGCCGATGTTCAGTTCGGGCATCGGGCGTGCTTCGCCTTCGAACTCGGTGTCGACGCCAGCCATGATTTTCAACAGGGTGGATTTACCCGAGCCGTTGAGGCCGAGCACGCCGATCTTGGCGCCGGGGAAGAAGGACAACGAAATGTTTTTCAGGATTTCCCGCTTCGGAGGGACAACTTTGCCCAGCCGATGCATGGTGAAGACGTATTGAGCCATGGTGAACCTAGCGTCAGTGACTGATGAATTGAGCGGGCGAAGCCCGTGCCAGGCCATGCGCCGCGCGGGCCTTTGACTATCATCAATGCCAGCGAGCGGAAAAAGCCTGAATATCTGGGGCTGGAACGCCCCCGCGTAACCGGCAAAGCTACCTGAATGCGCTTGGTCAGTCCAGCCAGGCGGGACTGGCACTTTGCCACAACACAAGGCATGCTAGCCGCCCTCCGGGCGTCCGGCTTATAGTGCACGTCGCGCGCCAGTCCAGCCAAACCGCAGGATTACAGCTTGTCCAAAGTCACGCCGCCAACTCCTTTGCGCGCCGCTCATTTAGCGCCGGGAGCGCCCCTGCACGGTCCTCTTAAAGGCGCACTGGCGACGCTCGTCTTGCTGCTGCTCGCTTTATTGTTCTGGCAGTTGCTGGATCAACTGCAGCAAAACCAGAAAAACCAGCAGCAATACACCATCGACTACAGCGCCGACCTGGCCGAACAGATCAGCCTGAACATGGCCCTGAGCGCCAAGATCGCCCTGAACCTGCTGCCGATGGTCGAAGCACCGCGCGACCGCGAACAGCAACAGGCACTGATGCTGACCTTGCAACGCTCCTTGCCGGAATTACGCAGCGTGGCCCTGCTCGCCCCCAGCGGCGCGATGATCAGCGACAGCGCGCCCGATAGCCAGGACGCCGCCTGGCTCGAAGATCTGGTACAGCGCAGCCACGGCCAAGCCTATTACCTGAGCAACAACGACGACGGTTCGCTCATCTATCTGTTGCTGCACCAGCCAAGCGGCGGTTCCAGGGTGTACTGGGCGTTGCGGCTGGCACCGGAGTACCTGACCAACCTCACCCGCCAGGACAACCCGGGCCAGCGCCCGGCGTGGGCCATCGAGAACCGCCTCAACCACCGCGTGATCAGCCGTGACAGCGGCATGCCGGCCCAATGGACCAGCGCCCTGACCCCGGACGAATTGAACAAAAGTGTACTGGTCACGCCTCTGAGCAAAAGCGATTGGCAACTGCGCGGCCTGTTCGACCGCAGCGCCGTGCTTGAGGAACTGCTACCGGCGTTCATCGGCAAATGCCTCCTGGGCCTGGCCTTCTCGCTGGTCCCCGTGATCGTTCTGTTTAACATGCGCCGTCGTCAGCGCCAGGTGCATGAGGGACGCCGCCGTTACCAGGACATTTTCGAAGGCACCGGCGTGGCCCTGTGCGTGCTTGACCTATCCGGCCTCAACACGTTCTTTGAGCGCGCACACCTGCGCAGCCGCGAACAATTGAACGCCTGGCGGCATGCCAACCCGGACGACTATCGCCAACTGCTCGATGAGCTGCGCATCACCGAAGTCAACCAGGTCGCGGTACGCCTGCTCAACGTGGGTTCGTGCGAAGACGCCTGGGAACGCTTGATCAGCGATTGCCCGAACAACGTTACCTCCATCGGTTACCAGATCCTCGAAGCGGTCCTGACCCAACAGGACCAGTTAGAGCTGGAAATCCAGCTCAACGATGTGGCCGGCAACGATCAATACCTGTGGCTGGTGATGCGCTTGCCAGAGCAGCAGGACGATTTCAAGGCGGTGATCCTCAGTATCAGCGATATCACCAGTCGCAAGCTGATCGAACTGTCCCTGGTGGAGCGCGAAAGTTTCTGGTCGGACGTGGTGCGCACAGTGCCGGACCACCTGTATGTACAGGACGTGATCAGCCAGCGCATGATTTTCAGCAACCACCACTTGGGCCAGACCCTAGGCTATAACCGCGTCGAACTGCAGCAAATGGGTGAGTACTTTTGGGAAATCCTGCTGCATCCCGAAGACGCCGAGCATTATCACGACTTGCGCCAGCAGCAACGCCAGACCGGTTATGCCACCCAACTGCACTGCCAACTGCGCTTTCGCCATCGCAACAACCAGTGGCGACGTTTCGATATCCGTGAACAGGCCCTGGCCCGGGACAAAACCTCTCAAGTCACCCGCATTATCGGGGTGGCCAAGGACATTACCGACCAGATCGAAGCCAGCGAATCTCTGCGCGACAGCGAGCAGCGCTACCGCATGTTGGCCGAGAGCATCAGCGACGTGATCTGCTCCACCGACAGCAATTTGGCCCTTAATTACATCAGCCCTTCGGTCAACGCGGTGTTGGGCTATGACGTGGACTGGGTGTTCAAGAACGGCTGGCAATCGATCATCGCCAACCCGCAGCAACTGGCCGGCATTTACAGCCTGGTGGAACAGGTCAGCCGCGCCCTGGGCGACCAGGAGGCCTTGAGCAAGCTGCGCGATCAGGTGCAGACCCAACTGTTTCTGTTCGACTGCCTGCGCGCCGACGGTCGTAAAGTGCCGATCGAATTGCGGGTGGTGCTGGTGTGGGACGAGCACGGCACGTTCGAGGGCATCCTCGGTGTCGGTCGGGACATCAGCCAGCAACGCCGCGCGGAAAAAGACCTGCGCATGGCGGCCACGGTATTCGAACACTCCACGTCGGCGATCCTGATCACCGACCCGGCGGGCTATATCGTGCAGGCCAACGAAGCGTTCAGCCGGGTCAGCGGTTATGAAGTGGCGGATGTGCTCGACCAGTTACCCAACATGCTCACCGTCGACGAGCAGCAGGAAGCCCACCTGCGCTATGTGCTCAAGCAATTGCATCAGCACAGCACCTGGGAGGGCGAAGTGTGGCTCAAGCGCCGCAACGGCGAGCATTACCCGGCTTGGGTGGGTATCACCGCCGTGTTCGACGATGAAGGCGATTTGGCCAGCTACGTGTGTTTTTTCAGCGATATCAGCGAGCGCAAGGCAAGCGAGCAGCGCATCCACCGCCTGGCCTATTACGACGCCCTGACCCACCTGCCCAACCGCACATTGTTCCAGGACCGCCTGCACACTGCGTTGCAGTCGGCCGAACGGCAGAAGTCGTGGGTGGTGCTGATGTTCCTTGACCTGGACCGTTTCAAACCGATCAACGACTCCCTGGGCCATGCCGCCGGCGACCGCATGCTCAAGGAAATGGCGACCCGTCTGCTAGGTTGCGTCGCCGAAGACGACACCGTGGCGCGCATGGGCGGCGACGAGTTCACCCTGTTGCTGCAACCGCGGGTCAACCGTGAAATGGCGCTCAACCGCGCCATTCATGTGGCCGAGCAAATCCTAGCGAGCCTGGTGAGGCCGTTCGTGCTGGAGGGCCGCGAGTTCTTTGTGACCGCCAGTATCGGTATCGCCTTGAGCCCGCAGGATGGTAACGAGCTGAGCCAGCTCATGAAAAACGCCGACACCGCGATGTACCACGCGAAGGAGCGCGGCAAGAACAACTTCCAGTTCTACCAGGCCGACATGAACGCCAGCGCCCTTGAACGCCTGGAACTGGAAAGCGACCTGCGCCACGCCCTCGACCAGAACGAATTCGTGCTCTATTACCAGCCGCAATTCAGCGGCGACGGCAAACGCCTGACCGGCGCCGAGGCGCTGCTGCGCTGGCGCCATCCGCGTCGCGGGCTGGTGCCGCCGGGGGACTTTATCCCCGTGCTGGAAGAGTTGGGCCTGGTAGTAGACGTGGGCGATTGGGTTATCGCCGAGGCATGTCGCCAGCTCAAGACCTGGCACCAGAACAAAGTCCGCGTGCCGAAAGTCTCGGTGAACATCTCCGCGCGGCAATTTTCCGATGGCCAACTGGGCACCCGCATCGCCACCATTCTGAAGGACACCGGCCTGCCGCCGGCATGCCTGGAGCTTGAGCTGACGGAAAGTATCCTGATGCGCGAAGTCAACGAAGCCATGCACATCCTCGACAGCCTGAAAAACCTGGGCCTGAGCATTGCGGTGGACGACTTCGGCACTGGTTACTCGTCGCTCAACTACCTCAAGCAGTTCCCCATCGATGTCCTGAAGATCGACCGCACCTTCGTCGACGGCCTGCCGTCCGGCGAGCAGGATGCCCAGATCGCCCGCGCCATTATCGCCATGGCTCACAGCCTGAACCTGGCGGTGATCGCCGAGGGCGTGGAAACCCACGAGCAGTTGGACTTCCTGCGCGAGCATGGTTGCGACGAGGTACAGGGCTACCTGTTCGGGCGGCCAATGCCGGCGCATCGGTTCGAAGCGCAGTTCAGCAATGATGCGCTGTTCATGTTCGATTGAAGGGTGTGGCGCGGCCACAGGCCTCATCGGGGGCAAGCCCCCTCCCACATTTGAATGTATTCACAAGTCGAAGGTGGGAGGGGGCTTGCCCCCGATGAGGCCGGCACAGCCACCACCCATCCCGAAGTGAATCCCGCTTGTCCGCGACATGACGTCCTTTCATATGCCATCTAAAACCCATTGGGTTAGAATGCCCTCCTTTTCTGCCCCCGATCCTTGAGGACCGCCATGTTCAGCCGTGATTTGACTATTGCCAAGTTCGACGCCGATCTCTTCGCCGCCATGGAGCAAGAAGCCGTGCGCCAGGAAGAGCACATTGAGCTGATCGCTTCGGAAAACTACACCAGCCCCGCGGTCATGGAGGCTCAAGGTTCGGTTCTGACCAACAAGTACGCCGAAGGCTACCCAGGCAAGCGCTACTACGGTGGTTGCGAGTACGTCGACGTGGTTGAGCAACTGGCCATCGACCGCGCCAAGGAGCTGTTCGGCGCCGATTACGCCAACGTCCAGCCACATGCCGGCTCCCAAGCCAACAGCGCCGTGTACCTGGCCCTGCTGCAAGGCGGCGACACCATCCTGGGCATGAGCCTGGCCCACGGCGGTCACCTGACCCACGGTGCAAGCGTGTCCTCCTCCGGCAAGCTGTACAACGCCGTTCAATACGGTATCGATGCCAATGGCCTGATCGACTACGACGAAGTCGAGCGCCTGGCAGTCGAGCACAAACCAAAAATGATCGTGGCCGGTTTCTCTGCCTACTCGCAGATCCTGGATTTCCCACGCTTCCGCGCCATCGCCGACAAAGTGGGCGCGTACCTGTTCGTGGACATGGCCCACGTGGCCGGTCTGGTCGCCGCTGGCGTCTACCCGAACCCGGTGCCTTACGCTGACGTGGTCACCACCACCACCCACAAAACCCTGCGCGGTCCGCGTGGTGGCCTGATCCTGGCGCGCGCCAATGCCGAGATCGAGAAAAAGCTGAACTCCGCCGTGTTCCCAGGCGCCCAGGGTGGCCCGCTGGAGCATGTCATCGCCGCTAAAGCGATCTGCTTCAAGGAAGCACTGCAGCCTGAGTTCAAGACCTACCAGCAACAAGTGGTGAAGAACGCCAAGGCCATGGCCGGCGTGTTCATCGAGCGCGGCTTCGACGTGGTCTCCGGCGGTACTGAGAACCACCTGTTCCTGCTGTCGCTGATCAAGCAGGACATCTCCGGTAAAGATGCCGACGCTGCCCTGGGCAAAGCCTTCATCACCGTGAACAAAAACTCGGTACCGAACGACCCACGTTCGCCGTTCGTCACTTCCGGCCTGCGCTTCGGCACCCCGGCGGTGACCACTCGTGGCTTCAAGGAAGCCGAGTGCAAGGAACTGGCCGGCTGGATCTGCGACATCCTGGCTGACCTGAACAACGAAGCCGTGATCGACGCAGTGCGCGAAAAAGTCAAGGCGATCTGCAAGAAGCTGCCGGTATACGGCGCTTGATCGCAGTAGCTTGAACAAGAAGCCCGGCTCTTGAGCCGGGCTTTTTTATGCCTGCTCTGCAACTTGAAATGAGATCAACTGTGGGTGGGGCAAGCCCCCCTCCCACATTGTTTTCAGGGTTGGTAGACCTTGGCAAAGCCTTCGCGGATTTTGTCTTCCGGCAACTCATCGGCAATAAACACAATCACACTTTCCCGCGCTTCACCCTCGGCCCACTCGGTGTCCCAGTCGAAGCCGTAGAGTTTCAGCACGCCCTGAAACACCATGCGCCGATCTTCCCCGGCAATGTTCAGCACGCCTTTGTAGCGCAGCAATTGTTTGCCGTGGTCTTCCAACAGTTCGTTCATAAACTCGCTGAGGCGGTCGATATCCAGCGGTTGGTCGGTGCGCAGCACCAGGCTGGAGATACGGTCCACGGAAGGCGCGGCGCTCACCGGGCGCAGGCTCATGCCGGCGTTGAGATTGAAACCGCGCACGTCGAGCAATTCGCCCAGATCGATCTGCCCATGGTCGACCACACGAATCGGCGCGCGACGGTTGATGCGGGTCAGGCGTTCGCTGAGGGCGTCGAATGTGGCGTCATCCACCAAATCACGCTTGCTCACCAGCAGGCGGTCGGCAAAGCCAATCTGCGCCTGGGCGATGGTCTGGGTCAGGTGGTGCTCGGCGTGGGCTGCGTCCACCAGAGTGATGATGCCGTCGAGGATGTAGCGCTCGCGCAATTCCTCGTCGATGAAAAAAGTCTGGGCCACGGGAGCGGGGTCGGCCAGGCCGGTGCATTCGATCACCAGGCGGTCGAAGGCGATTTCGCCACTGTCCAGGCGTTCAAGCAGCAGGTACAGGGCTTTGGTCAGGTCCGTGTGGATGGTGCAGCACACGCAGCCGTTGGACAGCGTCATGACTTGCACCGGCTCCTCACCCAACAGCTGGGTGTCGATACCGGCGTCACTGAATTCGTTTTCGATCACGGCGATTTTCAGGCCGTGTTCGGCTTTGAGCAGGTGGCGCAGCAAGGTGGTTTTACCGGCGCCAAGGAAGCCGCTGAGAACGGTAACGGGAATGGGAGAGGACACAACAATTCTCCTTATAGCTGAAGAAACACAAAACAATGTGGGAGGGGGCTTGCCCCCGATAGCGGCGTGTCAGTGGCAGATAAGTGCCTGACACACTGCTGTCGGGAGCAAGCCCCCTCCCACAAGGAACACTGTCAGCCGGATTACCCGGTCAACAGCACTTGGGCCCACCCTTGCCACCGTAACGGGCTTCCTGGCGTTCGCGGAAGAACGCCTTGTAGTCCATCACTGGTTTGTCCGGGTGCTTGGTTTGCATATGCTCGACGTAGGTGTCGTAGTCGGGCATGCCGACCATCAGGCGTGCGGCCTGACCGAGGTATTTACCCAGGCGACTGATGTCATTGAACATGGCTGCAATCCTCGATCATGCGTCCGGTATGGCCTGGAACGGGGCTTCTTTATCCGTGCGTTCTTTGTTGCCCCAGGCGGCGACGCCGACCTTGAGCGCATAGAACAGGATGCTGAACACCACGAACAGAAACAGCGCCGTCAGCGTCGCGTTGGTGTAGGCATTCCAGATCACATGCTGCATCTGGTCGATGCTCTTGGCCGGCGCGAGGATCTGGCCACCGGCCAGGGCATCGCTGTACTTCTTGGCCAGGGACAGGAAGCCGATTGCCGGGTTGGCGTCGAACAGCTTGATGAAGCCTGCGGTGGTGGTGCAGATCAGCAGCCAGACCGCCGGCAGCATGGTCACCCAGATGTAGCGCTGGCGTTTCATTTTGATCAGCACCACGGTGGCCAGCATCAGCGCGATACCCGCCAGCATCTGGTTGGAGATACCGAACAGCGGCCACAAGGTGTTGATGCCGCCCAGTGGGTCGATCACCCCTTGATACAGCAGGTAACCCCACATCGCTACGCAACCGGCGGTCGCGATCAGGTTGGCAGTCCACGACTCGGTACGCTTGAGCGCCGGCACGAACGAACCCAGCAGATCCTGCAGCATGAAGCGACCGGCACGGGTACCGGCGTCGACAGCGGTGAGGATAAACAAGGCTTCGAACAGAATCGCAAAGTGGTACCAGAACGCCATGGTGTTTTCACCCGGCAGCACACTGTGCAGGATCTGCGCGATCCCCACCGCCAGGGTCGGCGCACCGCCGGCACGGGCCAGGATGGTGGTTTCGCCTATGTCATGGGCCACTGCCTGCAGCGCTTCCGGAGTGATAGCAAAACCCCAACTGCTGACCGTCTGCGCCACGGCCATCACATCCCCGCCAACTACGGCGGCCGGGCTGTTCATGGCGAAGTACACACCCGGCTCGATCACCGAGGCCGCCACCATCGCCATAATGGCCACGAACGACTCCATCAACATGCCGCCGTAACCGATGTAGCGGGCGTTGGTCTCGTTATCCAGCAGCTTGGGCGTGGTGCCCGAGGAGATCAGCGCGTGGAAACCCGAGACCGCGCCGCAAGCGATGGTGATGAACAGGAACGGGAACAGCCCGCCTTTCCACACCGGGCCGGTGCCATCGATAAACTGGGTCAGCGCCGGCATTTTCAGCTCGGGCATGGTGACCAGGATGCCGATTGCCAGGGCAATGATGGTGCCGATCTTGAGGAAGGTGGACAGGTAGTCCCGTGGGGCCAGGATCAGCCACACCGGCAGTACCGCTGCTACGAAGCCGTAGCCGATCAGCATCCAGGTGATCTGCACGCCGGTAAAGCTGAACGCCTTGGCCCACACCGGATCGGCGGCAATCTGCCCGCCCAGCCAGATCGAACCGAGCAGCAACAGCACGCCGATGATGGAAATTTCACCGATACGGCCTGGGCGGATGTAGCGCATGTAGATGCCCATGAACATCGCGATCGGGATGGTCGCCATCACGGTGAAGATGCCCCATGGGCTCTCGGCCAGGGCCTTGACCACGATCAGTGCCAGCACCGCGAGGATGATGATCATGATCAGGAAGCAGCCAAACAGCGCGATGGTCCCCGGAATGCGCCCCATCTCTTCGCGCACCATATCCCCCAGGGAACGGCCATTGCGACGGGTGGACAGGAACAGCACCATAAAGTCCTGTACCGCACCGGCCAGCACTACACCGGCAATCAGCCACAGCGTGCCGGGCAGGTAACCCATTTGCGCTGCCAGTACTGGGCCGACCAGCGGGCCTGCGCCGGCAATTGCCGCAAAGTGGTGACCGAACAGGATGTGTTTGTTGGTCGGCACATAGTCCAGACCGTCGTTATTGAGCACTGCGGGGGTGGCCCGCCGTGGGTCAAGCTGCATCACATTGTTAGCGATGAACAGGCTGTAGTACCGGTAAGCAACCAGGTAAATGGCCACTGCGGCCACCACAATCCACAAGGCGTTGATCGCCTCGCCGCGGCGCAAGGCCACTACGCCCAGGGCGCACGCTCCTACGATTGCCAGCACCAGCCAGGGTAAGTGGCGTAGCAGGCTATTATTATTTTTCATTTTTATATTCCAGCCAGGGTGGACAGAAAGGACAACCACCCGGAGTTTAGCGCTGTTGGCCTCAAAGGCCACCCCCCTCCATTGGTCTAGAGCCTTGCAACGCGGAAAAAAGCAGAAAAAACCGCCCAATGATGGCGCAGGGCTACACTCCATCCATCTCCAGAGGGTTTCACCATGACCAATCACCCGTCCGACCGCCGCTGTTTCCGCCGCATCGCCCTGGATGCGAAAACCGAACTTCGACAAAACGGCGAGGAATGGCCGGTAAAGTTGGTGGACTTGTCGTTAAAGGGCCTGGCGGTAAAACGGCCGGAGCCCTGGAAGGGCAATAAAGCCCTGCCGTTCGACGTCGATATCCGTCTGGACCCAAAGGCGCATATCAAAATGCAGGTCAAGCTGACCCACGACGATCACGGCCAACTGGGCTTTGTGTGCAAAGAGATCGACTTGGATTCGATCAGCCACTTGCGGCGGCTGATCGAGTTGAACCTCGGCGATCAAGCGGAACTTGAGCGAGAGTTGGGCGCGTTATTGGAGGTATAAGCTCAGGGAAACGCCTCGCGAGCGGGAAACTCGCTTTCCATGTCCCAGTAACCCTTTTTCTGACTCGACGCGACTTGCCATTGCCCGTCGACATAGCGATACGTCTGGTAGCGCGTGGTGAAATCGTCCTCACCGTCGCCGTCCATAAAAGACGATACCTGCAACAGTTCATCCGGCCCGCCATTGTCCGGCGTCGCCACCTGCCAGTCAGCCTTTCCGGTGTGCGCCAGGGTCAGCGGCTGGGATTTGCCGTCCGCGCCGGTGAAGCTCAGCGGTGTGAGTTGCTGCTTGGCCGGTAGCAGCATTTGGGTGGCTGGGCCGCTGTAAGTGCCCATTGGCGCAGTCATGTCG
Source organism: Pseudomonas sp. S5F11 (assembly GCF_019641515.1). NCBI lineage: Bacteria > Pseudomonadati > Pseudomonadota > Gammaproteobacteria > Pseudomonadales > Pseudomonadaceae > Pseudomonas > Pseudomonas sp. S5F11. The sequence goes on along the minus strand of NZ_JAIFJZ010000001.1, from coordinate 4,485,024 downwards.
ATGCTCAAAAAATACACAGGTTCGGGCAAACCCTTGAGCGGGGCCTCGCTGACCTCGGCCAGTGGGTAGCCGAGGTCCTGTTGCGCGATCACCTGATCGGCAGCCGACACCAGGCGCACTTGAGCCTCAAGCAACGGGTTGTCGACCAGATCGCCGGGCTCGTCGAACGAGTCCTCATCCAGCCCGCTGCCCCAGCTGTCCTTGTGCATCTGCGCGCTGATGCGCTGGTCTTCCAGGATCTGCAACTGGCTGCCCTGCTCGGTTGCCAGGGTTTGCGCCAGGCGATAGCCCGCCGGCGGCGCCGCCGCCCAGGTCATGGCGGAGGCGGCGGTCAGGGTGACAAATAGGGCGGCAATGCCCCAGTGCTTGGATCGTTGCATAGCGGCCCGTCCTGATTTATTCGAAAAGTGCATCCAGCGCCTGCTCCAGTCGCGTCACCGCAATGATCTGCAACCCCGCCGGCGCTTCCTTCGGCGCGTTGCCCTTGGGCACGATCGCGCGCTTGAAGCCGTGCTTGGCGGCTTCCTTGAGACGTTCCTGACCGCTCGGCACCGGGCGCACTTCGCCGGACAGGCCGACCTCACCAAATACCAACAGGTCGTGGGGCAACGGCCGATTGCGCAGGCTGGACATCACCGCCGCCATCAACGCCAGGTCCGACGCGGTTTCCAGCACCTTGACCCCGCCGACCACGTTAAGGAACACGTCTTGATCGTGGGTCGGAATGCCGCCATGGCGGTGCAGCACCGCGAGCAGCATCGCCAGACGGTTCTGATCCAAGCCAAGGGTGACGCGGCGCGGGTTGGCCAAATGGCTGTCATCCACCAGCGCCTGCACTTCCACCAACATTGGCCGGGTGCCTTCCCACGTCGCCATTACCACGCTACCGGGGACTTCTTCTTGAGCGCGAGTCAGGAAAATCGCCGAAGGGTTGGAGACTTCTTTCAACCCGCGGTCGGTCATGGCGAATACGCCCAGCTCGTTGACCGCGCCGAAGCGGTTTTTCACTGCCCGCAACAAGCGCAGACGGCCGTCGGACTCGCCCTCGAAATACAAAACCGTGTCGACCATATGTTCCAGCACCCGAGGCCCGGCCAAGGCGCCTTCTTTGGTCACATGGCCGACCAGGAAAATCGCCGTGCCGCTCTGCTTGGCATAACGCACCAGCAGCGCCGCGCTCTCACGCACCTGGGACACGCCGCCCGGCGCCGACTGCAATTGCTCGGTGAAAATCGTCTGGATCGAGTCGATCACCATGACTTTCGGCTTTTCGATCCGCGCCGTGGCGATGATGCTTTCGATGCAGGTCTCGGTCATCACCCGCAACTGGTCCTGGGGCAGGCCCAGACGACGGGCGCGCATGGCCACTTGTTGCTGGGATTCTTCACCGGTGACGTACAGCGCCGGCATGCGGCTGGCGATGCTGCACAAGGTCTGCAACAGGATGGTCGACTTACCGATGCCTGGGTCGCCGCCGATCAGCACCACTGAGCCATCCACCAAGCCGCCGCCCAGCACCCGGTCAAGTTCGCCGGATGCCGTGGAAAAACGCGGGATTTCTTCGACGCTGACTTCAGCCAGGGTTTTGATCTGCGCCTGTTGCCCGGTCCAGCCGGCGCGACCGGTAGGCGCCGCCGCCCCGCCGCTCTCGATCATGGTTTCCGTCAGGGTGTTCCACGCCCCGCATTCGCCGCACTGGCCGGCCCACTTGGGAAAGGTCGCGCCGCACTCCGTGCAGCCGTACATGCGCTTGGCCTTTGCCATTCGAGAACCTCCAACCGAAAAACCGCGATGATAGCTCAGCGCGACGCTGGGGGCCGGATTTCACCACTGGCCAATCGCGAGGCGCTATTGCCCACCGGGTCTTCGGCGTTGAGGTCGGCGCCCTTGGCCTTCAGTTCATCCAGCAGTTCGACGCGCTTGAACAGCCCGGCGTACATGGCGGCGGTCTGCCCGGCGCCGTTGCGCTGGTCGGGGTTGCAGTCGGTGGCCAGCAAGCGCTGGGCGATTTTCAGCTCACCCTTGAAGATTGCGCCCATCAGCGCGGTATTGCCGCGTTTGTCCTGCACACAGGCATCGGCACCGGCGGCGAGCAAACGATCCACGAACGGAGCCTGGCCGTGGTAGGCGGCCAGGATCAGGGCGGTGTAGCCCTTGTCGTCCTGGGTATTGAGGCTGTAGCCGGACTCGATGAAGGTATTGAGCATATCGAGGTCGCCACGGCGGGCGGCGTCGAAGTAATAGTCCTGCAACTGCGCTTTGAGCGCGGCGGGATCGGGGGATTCAGCCTGGGCGGTGAACGCCAGCAGGGCGATCAGCAAACCGATAGTTAAACGCATGGGTTTTCTCCTGCCAGGGATCGGCGCCGCTGGCCGGCGCCGATCGGAACCAACGGATCAGTCGGTCAGTTTGTCGGCCAACGCCTTCACGCGGGCCAGGTCACCCTTGGCGACCTTGGCCACACCGGTGCCGTATTCCGGATCAGCCTTGTAAAGGAAGGACAGGATGATGTGCTTGCTCACGTCGTCCGTTGTAGCCAGGGAACCACCGAAGTTTTCGATTAGGTTCTGACGCTCTTTCTGACTGTACGAACGGTACAGATCACCGGCCTGCTTGAAGTTCTGCTCACGCTGGATCTTCGCTTGCTGGGTGCTGCCGGTCAGCGGCAACTGGCTGTAGCGCGCGGCTTGTGGCTCTTCCCGCGGCTCCAGGCGGCTTGGCTGATAGTTCACTCCGCTGCTGGTTTTACCGCTGTTCATCGCGCCATCCTGGTTGCCGTTGTTGACGGTCACGCGTGGGGCGTTGATCGGCAGTTGCAGGGCATTGGCGCCCAGGCGGTACATCTGGGTATCGGCGTAGGAGAACACCCGACCTTGCAGCAGACGGTCTTCAGACGGCTCGATGCCCGGCACCAGATTGGCCGGCGCCATGGCGACTTGTTCGGTCTCCTGGAATACGTTAGCCGGATTGCGGTTCAGTACCATCTGCCCCACTTTGCGCTCGGGCACATTCGGCCAGATCTTAGTAGCGTCCAGTGGATCGAAGTCGAACTTGGCCAAGTCTTCCGGTTTGAGCACCTGCACATACAAGTCCCACTTAGGGAAGTCGCCCTTGTTGATATGGGTGACCAAGTCGTTAGTCATGTGGCTGTAATCACGCCCTTGCACATCGACCACTTGTTTCGGATCCAAGTTCTTGATGCCTTGCAGGCTCTTCCAATGGAACTTGACGTAGTGCACTTCCCCTTTGGCGTTAATCAACTTGTAAGCATGTACGCCATTACCGTCCATCTCCCGGTAACTGTCAGGCGTGCCGTAGTCCGAGTACAACTCGGTGAGGGTGCGGGTTGCTTCGGGAACATGGGAGAAGAAGTCGAAACGGCGGGAGTCGTCGTCCAGGTTAGTGCGCGGGTCGGGTTTGAATGCGTGCACCATATCTGGGAACTTGATGGCGTCGCGGATAAAGAACGTCGGGAAGTTATTCCCGACCAGGTCCCAGTTGCCGTCGGCCGTGTAGAACTTGGTGGCGAAGCCGCGCGGATCACGCAGGGTTTCCGGGGAATGGTTGCCATGCACCACGGCGGAGAAGCGCACGAACACCGGGGTTGTTTCGCCGGGAGCAAATACTTTGGCCTTGGTCAGGTCGCTGAGGCCATCGGTGACGGTGAAGGTGCCGTGGGCACCGGTGCCGCGCGCGTGCACCACGCGCTCGGGGATGCGTTCGCGGTCGAAGCGTTGCAGTTTCTGAATCAGTTGCACGTCTTGTAACAGCGCCGGGCCGGTGGCGCCGGCGGTCTGGGAGTTCTGGTTGTCGCCAACGGCGGCACCGTTGTCACGCGTGAGGGTGGCGGCGTGTACAGACAGGGAAAGCAGGCTGGCGGTGGCCAGGATCAACGCGTGCCGCGTCAAAACCGGGCCGCGGCTGAGTGAGTTTTTCATCAAGGTTTCCTCTGGTTTTTTTGATGCACATTCAGTTGTGCTTGCCAGAGGCTAGTGACCCAAGAGTCAGAAGATAAATAGAAAAGCCGTACCAGCCCGATTAACAAAATAATCTGGTAAGCCACTGAAATTCTGGGTATTTCGCGCGCGACTGATGGCACTTTGCAAACTATTTGCGTTTTAATGTGTCGATAAAAACCAACAGTGCTAAGAGTTGTTTCGCGCAAGCCCGCAACGACTGACTTACACTGAGCCCCACCCTTCTCATCTGTAACAAGGAATAACCTATGGGCGTGATCAGTGAGTTCAAGGCCTTCGCGGTCAAAGGTAATGTGGTCGACATGGCCGTCGGTATCATCATCGGCGCCGCCTTCGGCAAAATTGTTTCCTCGTTTGTAGGCGACGTGGTGATGCCGCCTCTCGGTCTGTTGATCGGCGGGGTGGACTTCGGTGATCTGGCGATCACCCTCAAGGCAGCCCAAGGCGACGCACCGGCTGTGGTGCTGGCCTACGGCAAGTTCATCCAGAGCGTGGTCGACTTCCTGATTGTGGCGTTTGCGATCTTCATGGGCGTGAAGGTGATCAACCGTCTCAAGCGCGAAGAGGCCAAGGCGCCGACCCTGCCGCCGACGCCGACCAAGGAAGAAGTGTTGTTGGGCGAGATCCGCGATCTGCTCAAGGCACAGCACGACAAACCGCTTTAAACCGCAGCGGTTTGGAAAAAAGGCGCCTCCAGCAGGCGCCTTTTGTTTACCAGTAGTTTTCCACCGCCACCTGGCCAGGGCGCCGGGATAGCGACAGATTCATGTCGCGTTTTTTCAGCAACTGACGGGTGTCATCGACCATTTGCGGGTTACCGCAAATCAGCACGCGTGAGTGTTCGGGGCTCAACTCTACGCCGGCCGCGCGCTCCAGTTCGCCGTTTTCGATCAGCGTGGTGATACGCCCATTCAGCGCGCCAGGGTGCTGCTCGCGGGTGACGATGGGCAAGTAGGTAAGCTTATGCGCGTACTCGGCCAGGTACTCGCGCTCGCCCAGCTCCTTAATCAACGCCTGATAGGCCAGTTCCTTGGCTTCGCGGGCGCTGTACACCAGGATGATGCGCTCGAATTTCTCCCAGGCTTCGAAGTCCTGCAGGATCGACAGAAACGGCGCCACCCCGGTGCCCGTGCCCAGCAGCCATAGGTCACGACCATCGACGAAGCGGTTCAACGTCAAGTAACCCGTGGCCTGGCGCTCCACCATCAACGTATCGCCGACGCGCAGGCGGCTCAGTTCACTGGTGAACTCCCCGCCGGGGACGACAATCGAGAAAAAATCCAAATATTCATCGAAGGGCGCCGACACCACCGAATACGCACGCCAGACCGTGCTGCCATCGGCTTTGGTGACGCCCAGGCGCACAAACTGGCCGGCGGTAAAACGAAAGCCGGGGTCACGGGTGGTACGCAGGGTGAACAGGCTGGGGGTCAGCGATTGCACATCGAGCAAGGTCTGACAGGTGTATTTTTCAGCACTGGCCGTCATGGGGAACTCCGTTCTGCAGAAGGCGCTAGTGTCCCTCAAAGCGGCGCCGGCTAACACCGATGATTGAAATCTCCTGACCCAATATGCGAGCAAGTGATGTTCTAACGCTGTAAAGACCACTAACTATTTAAGGTTATTAGCGCCGCAATCCTGTATGAACGCGCACTAATTATTTGGCTATTAATCCACTACCAAACTAAAACCATTCCCTATCATCCAATCAAAAGATATCAAATTGATATTATGCGCAGCCCCCTTGAATCCAATGGGAAGGCCATAAGCAAGGCGAAATTAATTACACAGAATTCCGATTCTTGTATAAGGCCAACGCTTTAAATAGCCACCTAACATACTGATTTTTTCATACGAATAAATAGCCCATGTCCTACACTCTTTTCCGTGCAGCGTTGGGATTCAGGACGTACCCAAGTCACATATACACCCATGGAGAGTTATCGATGGTCAACTGGCGCAATACACGGGTCCCCAAACTGGAAGAAGAGGACGAGATCACCAGTGTCTTCGAGATGGTTATCAATGAAACATATTCACTCGGCTTCCAATTCTGCTCATTCAAGATGAGTGCACAACATCAAAACAGTCAAAATGTCATCTTCGAGAAGAACAGCTATCCAAACGAATGGAACACGTTATACCGAGAAGCGCATTTCTCCAGCACTGATCCTGTCATGTCTCATTGCCAACGCTCTGTCCTGCCCTTTGTCTGGAAAGAAAGTGCATTTAACAGCGCACCTCACTTGTGGGAACTGGCCACCTCCTATGGCGTTCATCTGGGCTGGACTCAACCACTGCATGGGCCTCAGGGCGTCTTCAGCATGCTAACTCTAAGTCGTGGCAGAGGTGAGATCACACCGGAGGAGCTGTATGAAAAAGCCGGCAATGCGCTCTGGCTGTGTCATGCAATGCATACCGTGGTGGCGAATAAGTACGCCGATGGGCCAGCCGCGAAACCATGCAGCAAGCTGACGCCCCGCGAGATCGAAGTATTGCGCTGGTCTGCACTGGGCAAGACCGCTGCCGAGATTGCACAGATCCTGTGTTTGTCCGAACGTACAGTCGGCTTTCACAATTGCAGCTCGATGCGAAAACTGGGGGTCAACAATAAAATCGCGGCCGTGATGGTGGCCGCAAAGGCTGGGTTTCTTTAAACATCGCATGTAATCCGCATGAAAAAACCGTAACATTTACGACCAGTTCCGGGTGATGACGCGGCGCGCGCCGGCGCGTCGTCGTTCACCCCAATGGTTCGATTACCCAGAGTTTTCTCCCCCCATGCCCCTGCTCGACAGCCCCTTCGCTCAGCTCGATCTGATCCGCCAACCCGAGCAGCACAACGACCCGCTGCAAGCCTTCGACGCCGCCGACGAATACCTGCTCAACCACTTGGCCGCCCAGCGGCCGAGCGTCGACACCCGCGTGTTGGTGCTCAATGACAGCTTTGGCGCTTTGGCGGCCAGTCTGCAAGGCCAGGTGCAGGTGATTTCCAGCGGCGACTCGTTTCTGGCGGCCCAGGGCCTGGAAAAAAACCTGGTGCGCAACGCCAAGGCGTTCGATGCAGTGCCGTTCATTCCCGCCAGCGAAACCCCAACCGGGCCGTTCGACCGCGTGCTGATCCGCGTGCCGAAAACCCTGGCGCTGCTTGAGGAACAGTTGATCCGCTTACAAGGCCAACTGGCCCCGGGCGCCGAAGTGATTGCCGGGGCGATGGTCAAACACCTGCCACGCGCAGCCGGTGACCTGCTGGAGCGTTACATCGGGCCGATGCACGCCTCACTGGCGGCGAAGAAAGCTCGCCTGTTGATCGCCACCGTTGCCGAGCGCCCCGCCGCCGCCTCGCCCTACCCGACCCGCTACCGCCTGGATACACCCGCCATCGAGCTGCTGAACCACGCCAACGTGTTCTGCCGTGAAGGCCTGGACATCGGCACCCGCGCCTTCCTGCCGCACTTGCCCACCGGCCTGGGTAACGCCCGCGTTGCCGACCTCGGCTGCGGCAACGGCGTATTGGCGATTGCCAGCGCACTGCACAACCCCGACGCCCACTACACCCTGGTGGACGAGTCCTACATGGCCGTGCAATCGGCCCGTGAAAACTGGCAGGCCGCGCTGGGTGAACGTGACGTGAGCGTGCGCGCCGCCGATGGCCTGGCCGGCCAAGAGCCGCAGTCCCTGGACGTGGTGCTGTGCAATCCGCCGTTCCACCAGCAGCAGGTGGTGGGCGATTTCCTCGCCTGGCGCATGTTCCAGCAGGCCCGCGAGGCTTTGGTGGTGGGCGGTGCGCTGTATATCGTCGGTAACCGTCACTTGGGTTATCACAGCAAACTGGCGCGGTTGTTCCGCGGCGTCGAGCAAGTGGCGGCCACGCCCAAGTTCGTGATTCTCAAAGCGCGCAAATAAAAAAGACCCCGCCCCTACAAGATGTAGGAGCAGGGTCAAAAAACCGTGCCGCAAGGCAACGGGATGGGATGTCAGTGAGTGGTCAGGCCGGCCGCATTCATAAACATGCGCATCAGGCTAGCGACAACAAACAGCACCAGCACACTGCCGGTCCAGATCATTGCCAACCACCCCAGGCGCCGCCACAGCGGCTGCTTTTCCGCCTGTTCGATCTCGTGCAACGAAGGTTTGCCGGACATGTCACGCCCCTCCTAGTGATAACCGTCTTCGTGGGTGACCTTGCCGCGGAACACGTAGTAGCTCCAGAAGGTGTAGCCCAGGATGAACGGGATGATGAACAAGGTGCCCACCAGCATGAAGCCTTGGCTCTGCGGCGGCGCGGCGGCATCCCAGATCGATACGGACGGCGGCACGATGTTCGGCCACAGGCTGATCCCCAAACCGCTATAGCCGAGGAAAATCAGCACCAACGTCAGCAAGAACGGCGTGTAGTGCGCATTGCGGGCCACCGCACGGATCAGCCCGTACATGGTCACCAGCACCAGCAGCGGCACCGGCAGGAACCAGAACAGATTTGGCAGGGTGAACCAGCGCGAGGCGATTTCCGGGTGCGACAGCGGGGTCCACAGGCTGACGATGCCGATCACCGCCAGCACCACGAACGCCAGCGGCCGCGCCAGGTTGTGCATCTGTTCCTGCAACTTGCCTTCGGTCTTCATGATCAGCCAGGTGCAGCCGAGCAACGCATAGGCGACGATCAGCGCCACGCCGCAGAACACGGTGAACGGCGTGAGCCAGTCCAGCGAACCGCCGGCGAACTGGCGATTGACCACCGGAATGCCGTCGATAAATGCCCCCAGCGCCACGCCCTGGAAGAACGTCGCCGCCAGCGAACCGCCGATGAAGGCCTTGTCCCACAGGTGGCGCTTGGCGTCTTTGGCCTTGAAGCGGAACTCAAAGGCCACGCCGCGGAAGATCAGCCCCACCAGCATCAGGATCAGCGGCAGGTACAGCGCCGACAGCACCACCGAATACGCCAGCGGAAACGCGCCGAACAACGCCGCGCCGCCCAGCACCAGCCAGGTTTCGTTGCCGTCCCAGACCGGCGCGACGGTGTTCATCATCACGTCGCGGTCGACCTTGCCCGGAATAAACGGAAAGAGGATGCCGATACCCAGGTCGAAGCCGTCCATCACCACGTACATCATGATGCCGAAGATGATGATCACGGCCCAGATCAGCGGAAGATCAATACCCATCTCAATTCCCCTTATGCTGGATGTGGTCGTGGTGGTCGTCGGTGCCATCGTCGGCCGCCGACAACGGACGCGCCGGTGTGCGTTTCTGGCCAGGGCCGCCGTGGGTCGGTTCAGTACCTTCGTGGGTCACAGGGCCTTTGCGCACCAGGCGCATCATATAGCCCAAGCCCGCACCGAACAGCGCGAAGTACACCACCACGAACAACACCAGGGTGATGGTCATCTGCGCCAGGCTATGCCCAGACGACGCATCCGCCGTGCGCATCAGCCCGTAGACCACCCAAGGCTGACGCCCGATTTCGGTGGTGAACCAGCCGGCGAGGATCGCGATCAACCCCGAGGGGCCCATCCACAGCGCCAGATACAGGAACGGTCTGGAGGTGTACATCTTGTCGCCCCGGCGCAGCCACAGGCTGAACAGACCGGTAAAAATCATCAGGAAACCCAGCCCGACCATGACTCGGAACGACCAGAACACAATGGTCGAATTCGGCCGGTCCTCAGGTGGGAACTCCTTGAGCGCCGGCACCTGTTTATCCAGCGAGTGAGTCAGGATCAGGCTGCCCAGGTACGGAATCTCTACGGCGTACTTGGTTTTTTCCGCCTGCATATCGGGCCAGCCGAACAGGATCAGCGGCGTAGGCTCATTGCCTTTGTTTTCCCAGTGGCCTTCGATCGCGGCGATTTTCGCCGGCTGGTGCTCCAGCGTGTTGAGACCATGGAAGTCACCGATTACCGCTTGGATAGGCGCCACGATCAATGCCATCCACATGGCCATGGAGAGCATTTTGCGGATCGCCGGGTTGTCCTTGCCGCGCAGCAAGTGCCAGGCCGCCGAGGAGCCGACGAAAAACGCCGTCGCCACGAAGGCCGCCGTGGCCATGTGCATCAGGCGATACGGGAACGATGGGTTGAAGATTACCGCCAGCCAGTCGGTGGGAATCACACGGCCGTCGATGATTTCAAAGCCCTGAGGCGTCTGCATCCAGCTGTTGGAAGCCAGGATCCAGAACGTGGAGATCAGTGTACCCACCGCCACCATGACCGTTGAGAAGAAGTGCAGCTTGCGCCCCACCTTGTTCCAGCCGAACAGCATCACGCCGAGGAAACCGGCTTCCAGGAAGAAGGCCGTAAGCACTTCGTACGTCAGCAGCGGCCCGGTAACGGCGCCGGCGAAGTCCGAGAAGCGGCTCCAGTTGGTGCCGAATTGGTAAGCCATAACCAAGCCCGAGACCACCCCCATGCCGAAGTTGACGGCAAAGATCTTCGACCAGAAATGGTAGAGGTCACGGTAGGTGTCGTTATGGGTCTTGAGCCACAACCCTTCCAGCACTGCAAGGTAACTGGCCAGGCCGATGGTGATCGCCGGGAACAGGATGTGGAATGAGATGGTGAACGCGAACTGAATTCGGGCGAGATCTAGCGCCTCCAAACCGAACATAAGTCTTCCTCTGTCAGGTAATACCGGCTGCTGGCGGGAGCCTGCACCCACTGCCCCCACGGATATGGAGTGTGGCGAATTTCAATTCGTTTCTTTTTTTAACCAACCACGTAGGGAGTCTGGCCTTACGGCCCGCCAGAGCAAATCCTGGAAGAAATTTGATCTGGATCAATTACAGCTCAAAGAGTAGTCCCATTTTCTGCGTCCAGTTGTGTGGTCGATTGACGCGTGACAGGCTGCCTCACCCCGGTTCTCGCAACTATTTGTTACAGCTTGATGCTAATCTCGCGGTTCCCTCCGGCCGTGATCTGAATGCCCGATGCCTACTGAACCCGCGTTGCTGTTGCGTCACCACCGCCCTTTTATCGCGTTCTGGCTGGCGCGGATCTTTACCGCCAGCGGCTTCCAGATGCTCACCGTGGCCATCGGCTGGAACCTCTATCAACTGACCGGCAACGTGCTGGACCTGGGCTTGGTCGGCTTGGTGGAGTTCGTGCCGCGCGTGCTGTTTATGCTGCACACCGGCCATGTGGCCGACCGCTATGAGCGACGTAAAGTCGCGGCCATCTGCCAGACCGTACAGGCGTTGATCGCGCTGTCCCTGGCCATTGGTGGCCTGACCGGCACCGTGACCCGCGAGATGATCTTTATCCTCGCCTTCCTGCTCGGTGCCGCGCGCTCCTTTGAATTGCCCACCACGCAAGCGCTGCTGCCGAGCATCGTGCCCAGCACGCTGTTCCCGCGCGCCGTGGCGTCGTCGCAGTCGGCTCAGCAACTGGCCACCATCGTCGCCCCGGCGCTGGGCGGTCTGCTCTATGCGTTTGGCAGCGTGTGGGTGTATGGCCCCACCGTGGTGCTGTACCTGATCGCCTGCGCGCTGACCCTCAACCTGCCTGCCCGCCAGACCCCGCTGAACAAAGGCAAGGCCACTCTGGATTCACTGCTGGCCGGCATCCGTTTTATCCGCAGCCGCCCGGACATCCTCGGCGCCATCTCCCTGGACCTGTTCGCCGTGCTGCTGGGCGGCGCCACCGCGTTGCTGCCGGTGTTCGCCAAAGACATCCTGCTGACCGGTGCCTGGGGCCTGGGCCTGTTGCGCTCGGCGCCGGCGGTGGGGGCATTGCTGATGTCGTTGTGGCTGGCGCGTTTCTCGGTGGACCGACATGTCGGCCGCGTGATGTTCACCGCCGTCGGGGTATTCGGTGTGGCGACCATCGCTTTCGGCCTATCGACGTCATTCTGGTTTTCCCTGGCGGTGCTGGTGGTGTTGGGCGCGGCGGACATGATCAGCATGGTGATCCGCGCCTCGTTCGTGCAGTTGGAGACGCCGGACGAAATGCGCGGGCGCGTCAGCGCCGTCAACGGCCTGTTTATCGGCGCGTCGAATCAACTGGGCGAATTCGAATCCGGCATCACCGCCCACTGGTTCGGCACCGTGCCCGCCGTGGTCATGGGCGGGATCGGCACCCTGGTGGTGACCGGGGTGTGGATCAAACTGTTCCCCACCCTGGCCAAGCGGGATCGCATGCATGTGCCAGAACCGGTTTCCCCGCCCACCGCCTAACCTTTATGGCAGCAAGGTCAATGTGGGAGAGCACTTGCCCTCGTTAGCGGTGTAACTGTCGAGGCATCTATTGACTGAAACACCGCCATCGGGGGCAAGCCTCCTCCCACACCGGTCTCACAGCCATCGCATAGCCACTATGGCAACAAGCTCAATGTGGGAGAGGACTCGCCCTCGATGGCGGTGTAACAGTCGAAGCATAAATTGACTGAAATACTGCTATCGGGGGCAAGCCCCCTCCCACACCGGTCTCACGCCCACCGCATAACCACTATGGCAATAAGCCCCCTCCCACACCGGCCTCACAGCCACCGCATAGCCACTATGGCAATAAGGTCCAATGTGGGAGAGGGCTTGCCCTCGATAGCGGTGTAACAGTCGAAGCATAAATCGACTGAAACACCGCCATCGGGGGCAAGCCCCCACATTTCAAAGCACCTTATCCAGGGTGATCGGGAAGTCCCGCACTCGCTTGCCGGTGGCGTGGTACACCGCATTGGCCACTGCCGCCGCGACGCCGACGATGCCGATTTCCCCGACGCCTTTGGACCCCAGCGCATTGACGATCTCGTCGTGTTCTTCGACGAATACCACGTCAATGTCGCCGATATCGGCATTCACCGGGATGTGGTACTCGGCCAGGCTGTGGTTCATGTAGCGGCCCAATTGATGGTCGATCTGGGTCTCTTCGTGCAGGGCCATGCCGATACCCCACACCACGCCGCCGAGGATCTGGCTGCGGGCCATCTTCGGGTTGACCACGCGCCCGGCCGCAATTGCGCTGACCACGCGGCTGACCTTGATAGTGCCGAGGTCTTCATCCACGCGCACTTCGACGAATACCGCCGAATGGGTGGCGGTAGCATAGCCTTCGCGTTTTTTGTCCGGCTCGCTGTCTACCTGCACCTCCAGGGCATCCTCACCGCTGTCCTTGACCAGCTGCGCCAACGACACGCTCACGTCACGCGCGTGCAGTTGCCCATCCTCAAAGCGCACCGTCTCAGCGTCCTTGAACACCGGATAGGTCTGCCGCGCCACGCTCAACAGTTTGGCGGCCAAGGCTTCGCAGGCTTGTTGCACAGCGGTGCCCACCGAGGAAACAGTGAACGAGCCGCCCTGCAACGGCGCGGTGGGCAGCGACGAGTCGCCGAGCACGAAACGCACGTCGTCCACGGCTACCCCGCTGGCCTGGGCGGCGATCTGGGTCATCACCGTGTAGGTGCCGGTGCCGATATCGGTGGTGGCGCTGCTCACCACGAGCTTGCCCTCGGCATCGATTCGCGCCTTGGCGCTGGCCTTCATTTGCATGGCCTCCCACACCCCGCCGGCCATGCCCCAGCCCACTAATTGGCGGCCGTCGCGCATGCTGCGCGGTTCCGGGTTGCGCTGGCTCCAGCCGAAGCGCTCGGCGCCTTCGGTGTAACACTCGCGCAGGGCTTTGCTCGACCAGGGTTTGTCTTCGTTCTGGTTACGCTCGGCGTAGTTGATCAGGCGCAGTTGCACAGGGTCGATCGCCAAGGCGCAGGCCAGTTCGTCCATGGCGCACTCCAGGCCGATCACCCCGAGGGCGGCGCCGGGCGCGCGCATGTCCAACGGCGTGAACACATCCAGCGGCACCAACTTATAGGTCAACTGCACGTTGTCGCAGTGATAGAGCATGCCGCTCCACTCCACCACGTGTTCACTGAAGTCCTCGAAACGCGAGGTCTGGCCAATCGCCGTGTGCCCCAACGCCAGCAGGCGGCCGTTGGTGGCGGCGCCCATTTGCAAGCGCTGCAGGGTGCGTGGGCGGTAGCCGAAGGTGAACATCTGTTGACGGGTCAGGGTCACGCGAACCGAGCGTTTGAGCGCCAGCGACGCCATCACCGCCAGGGGTAACTGGTACTGCGGGCGCAGGCCGGAACCAAAAGCGCCGCCGACAAACGCGGCGAACACCCGCACCTGGCTTTTATCCAGGCCGAACACTTTCTGCACATAGGCCTGACAGTTCTGCGGGCCCTGGGTTTTGTCATGGATATGCAGCGTGCCGTCCGCCTGGTACAGCACGGTGCTGGCGTGGGGTTCCATGGGGTTGTGATGTTCGATGGGGGTGCTGTAGTGCACGTCCAGGCTGACGGCGGCAGCAGTCCACTCGGCCTGGAAATTCCCGCGCGGCGCGGGCGGTGTCTGTGGCGAGGGATGGGCCTCGGCCTGCTGGGCGACGAGATCGGTCTCGAATTCATCGCGCTCGTACTCGATGCGCACCAGGGAACCGGCATGTCGCGCCAGCTCCAGGTTGTCGGCAATCACCAAGGCCAGGGGCTGGCCGCTGTACAGCACGCGGTCGTTGTACAGCGGGCGAAACGGCGAACCATCGGCGGCATCGGCATCGGCAAACGCGTCGTCATAGCTGGCCAGCCGCGGCCGGTTGCTGTGATCGAGCACCATGACCACACCCGGCAGAGCCAGAGCCTTGGACGCATCAATACGAACCACGCGGCCCTTGGCGATCGTGCTGGACACCACGCTGCCATGCAGCAGGCCCTGCTGCGCAAATTCGCCGGCATAGCGCGCCTGGCCGGTGACTTTAAGCAGACCGTCGACACGGTCCAGGGGTTTTCCGACGGCACTCATGGGCGTTCTCCTGCGACAGCGGCATCGCTCAAGGCGCGGATAATTGCGCGCCGTGCCAGCTTGACCTTGAAAGCGTTGTGTTCCAGCGGCTCGGCGTCCTGCAACATCGCATCGGCGGCGAGGCTAAAGGTTTCGCGGCTGACGGCCTGCCCGATCAATCCCGCTTCCACCGCGCGGTCGCGCCAGGGTTTATGGGCCACGCCGCCCAGGGCCAGACGCGCGTCGACGATCACATCGCCGTCCAACTCCAGAGCGGCAGCCACCGACACCAACGCGAACGCGTAGGACGCCCGGTCACGGATCTTCAGATAATGGCTGTGCCGCGCCAGGTGGTCGGCAGGCAATTCAATGGCAGTGATCAGTTCATCGTCGGCCAGCTGGTTGTCCCGTTGTGGCGCATCGCCGGGCAAACGGTGGAAGTCGGCGAACTCGATGACCCGCGCACCGCCGCGCCCTTGCACATGCACCCGCGCCTCCAGCGCCGCTAGGGCCACGCACATGTCGGACGGATGAGTCGCCACGCACTGCGCGCTGGCGCCGAGGACCGCATGGATGCGATTCAACCCGGTGCGTGCCGGGCAACCGCTGCCGGGTTCGCGTTTATTGCAAGGCACGCTGGCGTCGTAGAAGTAATAGCAACGGGTGCGCTGCAACAGGTTGCCGCCGGTGCTGGCCATATTGCGCAGTTGCGGCGAGGCACCGGCGAGGATGGCCTGGGACAGCAACGGGTAACGCTGTTCGATCAAGGGGTGCCAGGCCAAATCAGCGTTGCTGACCAGCGCGCCAATGCGCACGCCGCCGTCGGCGGTGGGCTCGACACCATGCAGCGGCAGGCCGGTGATGTCGATCAGGTGCTCGGGGCGGCTGATGTTTTCTTTCATCAGGTCCAGCAGGTTGGTACCGCCGGCAATAAAACGCGACGCGGCACTGCTCAAGTGCACGGCCTCGTGCACGTCGGACGGTTTGCTGTACTGGAACGGGTTCATTGCTCGCCTCCCGCCGGACGGCAGGCCGGCAGGGCCTCTTCAATCGCATCGCGAATATTGCTGTAGGCGCCGCAGCGGCACAGGTTACCGCTCATCAGTTCCTGGATTTGCGCGCTGTCGTGGGCACGGCCTTCGTTGGCCAGGCCGACGGCGGAGCAGATCTGGCCAGGGGTGCAATAACCGCACTGGAAGGCATCGTGCTTGATGAAGGCTTGTTGCATGGGGTGTAACTGGTCGCCGCTGGCCAGCCCTTCGACGGTGGTCAACTCGGCACCGTCGCACATCACCGCCAGGGTCAGGCACGCGTTCACGCGCTTGCCGTCGCGCAATACGGTGCAGGCACCGCATTGGCCGTGGTCGCAGCCTTTCTTGCTGCCGACAAGATCCAGTTGTTCGCGCAGCAGGTCCAGCAGCGTGGTCCAGGGCAACACGTCCAGTTGGCGGGCCTGCCCATTGAGGGTCAGGCGTATCGAGTGGCGGGCAAACGGCTGGGCCGCCGCGCCTTGGGGGGTTGCGCTCATAAACACCTCACGGGTTGGTCTGCATCCGCGGCGTTCAGGAAAATCGCCGTCTCAGGGGTACGACTTCCCGGGGTTTTGAGCGTTCAAGATGATTGATCAGCGGATATTGAGCTGGGTCTTCAAGGTGTTTCGCGGGGGGTTGATCGAGGAGTTGCTGTATTCGAACCAGCCTGGGGCCTGCACATCCATTTCGAATACATAGATGTAGCCCATCAGCGTCCCCGCGCCGTTGCACGCCTGGCTGATGCTGCCAACCTGGCACACCGGCGTGCGCTGGCCGTTCAGTACGGCGCCATTGAACAGCCCCACCGGGTTGTTGCCCAGCCCCACTTCCATCACCGACACCTGGGTGGGCCCACGGTGCGTGCACATCTGCGTGGAGGTGATGCGTTCGGGGATGCTTTCCTTGCAGCGCGCCGACTCGACCTGAAACACGCGCACCTCGCTCAAGGCCGGTGCAGTCGCGCCCCACACCGGTGCCGCGCCGAGCCACAGGCTGATAGCGGTGATCGGAGCTAGACTCCACGCGTTGGCTTTTTTCATGCTGTCGATGACCGTGAATTGAACGTCGGCGCAGTATGCCTCAAGCCCATGCGCCACACAGCCTCGGCTGCTGGTATGATGCGCCGCTTTTTCCGATCCTCTCTGAAACCACAGGCGCTTGGCGCAGTTTGTGCTTTGACTTAGAGGTCAACAAATCACGACGCAAAATAGCGTCACAGGGAGCCGGCATGCTGGAAAAGCTGTTTCAACTCAAAGCACACAACACCAACGTGCGCACCGAGATTCTCGCGGGCATCACGACATTCCTGGCCATGGCCTACATCCTGTTCGTGAACCCGAGCATCCTCGGTGAAACCGGCATGGACAAAGGCGCGGTGTTCGTCGCGACCTGCCTGGCGGCCGCCATCGGTTCGACCGTGATGGGCCTGATCGCCAACTACCCGATCGCGCTGGCACCAGGCATGGGCCTCAATGCCTTCTTTACCTACACCGTGGTGCTGCACATGGGCCATACCTGGCAAGTGGCGCTGGGGGCGGTGTTCATTTCGGCGGTGCTGTTCTTTCTGCTGTCGATCTTTCGCATCCGTGAGTGGATCATCAACAGCATCCCTTTGCCGTTGCGTTCGGCGATTGCTGCCGGCATCGGCCTGTTCCTGGCGCTGATCGCCCTGCACAACGCCGGTATCGTAGTCAGCAACCCGGCCACCATGGTTGGCCTGGGCGACTTGAAACAACCGGCGCCGATCCTCGCCACCCTGGGCTTTGCGCTGATCGTCGCGCTGGAAGCCCTGGCCGTGCGCGGTGCGGTGCTGATCGGCATCCTGGCGGTGACCATCGTGTCGATTGTGATGGGCTTCACCCCATTCGGCGGCGTGACCTCGATGCCACCGTCCCTGGCCCCGACCTTCCTGCAGTTGGACATCAAGGGCGCACTGGATATCGGCCTGGTCAGCGTGATCTTCGCCTTCCTGTTCGTCGACCTGTTCGACAACTCCGGCACCCTGATCGGCGTGGCCAAGCGCGCCGGCCTGATGGGCAAGGACGGACACATGCCGAAAATGGGCCGTGCACTGATCGCCGACAGCACCGCGGCCATGGCCGGTTCGCTGCTGGGCACCTCGACCACCACCAGCTACATCGAATCCGCCGCAGGCGTCAGCGCCGGTGGCCGTACCGGTTTGACTGCCATCGTAGTGGCGATCCTGTTCCTGCTCGCACTGTTCTTCTCTCCGCTGGCCGCCAGCGTTCCAGCGTTTGCTACCGCGCCGGCGCTGCTGTTCGTCGCCGTGCTGATGACCTCCGGCCTGGCTGAAATCGACTGGGACGACATCACTGTGGCAGCGCCGGTGGTGATAACCGCCCTGGCGATGCCCTTTACTTACTCCATCGCCAACGGCATCGCCTTCGGTTTCATCGCTTGGACCGCCATCAAGCTGCTTTCGGGCCGCTACCGTGAGCTGAACCCGGCGCTGGTGATTCTGTCGATTCTGTTCGTGATCAAGCTGGGCTGGTTCAACGCATGACTTTTGACGCCGCACGCTACACCGCTCAACTGCAAGACAAGGTCACGCGCCTGCGTGACCTGCTCGCCCCGTTCGATGCGCCCGAGCCGCAGGTGTTCGACTCGCCGCTGCAGCACTTCCGCCTGCGCGCGGAATTCCGCCTGTGGCGCGAGGGCGGTGAGCGCCACTACGCGATGTTTTCCCAGGACGATAAGCGCACGCCGATCCTGATCGAAGACTTCCCTATCGCCAGCGCTCGCATCAACCAGCTGATGCCCCAACTCAAGGCCGCCTGGCAAGCCAGCGCCGCCCTGAGCCACAAGCTGTTCCAGGTGGAGTTCCTCACCACCCTGGCCGGCGATGCAATGATCACCCTGTGCTATCACCGCCCGCTGGACGAGCACTGGCACGCGGCGGCCAACCAGCTCGCCGCTGACCTGAACGTGAGCATCATCGGCCGCTCCAAGGGCAAACGCGATGTGATCGGCCACGATTACGTGGTGGAGAAACTCGAAGTCGGCGGTCGCACCTTCAGCTATCGCCAACCCGAAGGCGCGTTCACCCAGCCCAACGGCACGGTGAACCAGAAGATGCTCAACTGGGCCTACGAGGCTTTGGGCGATCGCCCGGACGATCTGCTGGAGCTGTATTGCGGCAACGGTAATTTCACCCTGCCCCTGGCCACCCGCGTGCGCAAAGTGCTGGCCACCGAGATCAGCAAGACCTCGGTAAACGCGGCACTGAGCAATCTCGATGAAAACGCGGTGGATAACGTCACCTTGGTGCGCCTGTCCGCCGAAGAACTCACCGAAGCCCTCAACGAAGTGCGCCCGTTCCGCCGTCTGCACGGTATCGATCTGAAAAGCTACGAGTTCGGCAGCGTGTTTGTGGACCCGCCGCGTGCCGGCATGGACCCGGACACCTGCGAATTGACCCGGCGTTTCGACAACATCCTGTACATCTCTTGCAACCCGGAGACCCTGGCGGCCAACATCGCCCAACTGCATGACACCCACCGCATTACCCGGTGTGCGATGTTTGATCAGTTTCCGTGGACGCACCATATGGAATCGGGTGTGTTGCTGACCCGACGCTGAACGTTCCATTGCTCCATGCGCGGCCGCCCGAGCCATTGGCTAAGCGGCCGCGCAGTGGGCTATACCTGCCCTTCCTTGATTAACGGTTAGATAATCGAACACATGCCGCGCTGGCAATTGACCAAATTAACCATCCGGTACATTTTATCTCCACAACCGACAAGAACTGTGGAGATACCCCCTCATGCCGCCCATCGTGCTGGTGCTCAATGGCCCCAATCTCAACCTGCTCGGCACCCGCGAACCCGCCACCTACGGGCATGAAACCCTAGCCGACGTGGCGGCCCTCTGCGGCCGCAGCGCCGAGCAACTGGGGCTTAAAATCGAATTCCGCCAAACCAACCACGAAGGCGAGCTGCTCGACTGGATCCACGGCGCCCGCGCGCGCTGCGCCGGTATCGTGATCAACCCTGCCGCCTGGACCCACACGTCGGTGGCAATCCGCGATGCGCTGGTAGCCAGCGAGGTGCCGGTGATCGAAGTGCATTTATCCAATGTGCATACCCGTGAGGCGTTTCGGCATCATTCATTTGTGTCGCCCATCGCCAAAGCGGTATTGGCCGGTTTTGGCAGCCACGGCTACCACCTGGCCCTGGAACATTTCAGCCATCTGCTCAAAGGACGTGCCTGATGAAACCGCGCATTCTTGCCGGCCTGATTGGCGCTGGCATCCAGGCCTCCCGCACACCCGCTTTGCACGAACAGGAAGGCGATGCCCAGGGCCTACGCTACCTGTACCAACTGATCGACCTTGATCCCTTGGGCCTGGATATCAAGGCCCTGCCCGACCTCCTACGCGCCGCCGAGCTGATGCACTTTACCGGGCTGAACATTACCTACCCGTGCAAGCAGGCGATTCTGCCGCTGCTGGATGAATTGTCCGACGAAGCCCGAGGCATCGGCGCGGTGAATACCGTGGTGTTCAAGGACGGCAAACGCATTGGCCACAACACCGATTGCCTGGGGTTTGCCGAAGGTTTCCGGCGCAACCTCAATGACGTGCCGCGCCAGCGTGTGGTGCAGATGGGTGCCGGCGGTGCAGGCGCGGCAGTGGCGCATGCACTGCTGGCTGAAGGGGTGGAGCAGTTGAGTGTTTTCGATGTGGACGCCATCCGCGCCCGCGACCTTGTGGATAACCTCGCACAGCGTTTCGGCAGCGGCCGCGCTCAAGTCGGCGGCGGCCTGGAGAACGCCATGGCCGAAGCCGATGGCCTGGTCAACACCACGCCGATGGGCATGGCCAAGCTTCCCGGTACACCGGTGCCGGCGGCGCTGTTGCGCGCTCATCTGTGGGTAGCGGAAATCGTCTACTTCCCGCTGGAAACCCAACTGCTACGGGATGCTCGCGCCCTGGGTTGCCGCACGCTGGACGGCGGCAATATGGCAGTGTTCCAGGCGGTGAAA
This sequence comes from Pseudomonas sp. S5F11, assembly GCF_019641515.1. NCBI lineage: Bacteria > Pseudomonadati > Pseudomonadota > Gammaproteobacteria > Pseudomonadales > Pseudomonadaceae > Pseudomonas > Pseudomonas sp. S5F11. Next base: position 4,464,250 of record NZ_JAIFJZ010000001.1, on the reverse strand, counting down.
GCATTTGAATTGTTCAGCGGTAAAGTGCCGGATGCGCAACGCATGCTGACGCACTTCAAAAGCATGAATACCTGACTGACAAGACCAGATCACCATGTGGGAGGGGGCTTGCCCCCTCTCACTTGGTATGCATTCCAACCTGAGGCCTCAGGCTTGCAGGTAGCGCATCACCGAGTCGCAGAGCATATCGCGGTGGCGCTGTTTAACCGCCTCATCCGACAGTTCGATCTGAAAGATCTCACTGAACGTATGGCGGTTGGACACCCGGTAAAAACTGAACGAGTTGATCAGCAGGTGCACATCCAACGGCTCCAGGCCTTCGCGGAACAGGCCCATTTCGGCGCCTCGGCGCAAGGTGGCGCCCAGGGCTTCGAGGATGTTGCTGTTCATGGCCTTGATCGAGTCCGAACGCTTCACATATTCAGCGTTGTGGATATTTTCGATGCTGACGATGCGCACAAAATCCACGTTCTGATCGTGGTGATCAAAGGTGAATTCCACCAGCCGACGGATCGCTTCACGGGGCTCCAGCGCCGTGAGGTTCATGCGGGTTTCGGTATTGCGGATATCGCCGTAGAGCTTTTCCAGTACCTCGACGTACAGCTGCTCCTTGCTGCCGAAGTAGTAATAGATCATGCGCTTGGAGGTGTGGATGCGTTCGGCGATGGCGTCTACGCGCGCGCCGGCCAAGCCCTGCTGAACAAACTCGACAATGGCTTCTTGCAGTATGTTTTCGCGGGTCTTTTCTGGATTGTTCTTACGACTCTTGCGCGGTGCGTCTGACACTGCGGGGAGTTCGGGACTCGACGTCATGGTGCTCACGGCCATTGTTGTTAGGCAGGCCGCGATTATGGGCCGGGGCGCTCCCCGAAGGAAGCACCCGGCCAGGGTTCACAGCCGCGCCTGGCGCACCGCGCCACTGCGCGACTTGGCCATCGCCGCCAGGCGTACCGCCACATTGGCCGCGCCGTAACCCGCATAGCCGTTTTTGCGCTGGATGATCTCGAAGAAAAACCGTCCTTCGAAGGGCTCGGTGTAGACGTGAAACAACTCACCGCCCTGAGCGTCGCGGTCGTACAACACGTTGTAGTACGCCAGCTCGCTGAGGAACTCGTCATCGAAATCAAAGCGCGCCGCCAGGTCGTCGTAATAATTGAGCGGGATATCCAGCAATGGCACGCCGGCCTCTTTGGCTCTGCGCACCTCGGCGAAAATATCCGCACAGTCGAAGGCAATGTGATGCACCCCCGAGCCCCGATAGCTCGATAGCGCGTGGGAGATGGCAGTGTTGCGGTTTTCGGAGATATTCAGCGGCAAGCGAATCGAACTGCAGCGGCTACGCAATGCGCGGCTTTTCACCAGGCCGTAGGGGTCGGGTAGCACCACTTCATCGTCGGCTTCAAAATCCAGCAGGCTCTTGTAGAACAGCACCCAACTGTCGAGGCTGTCGGCAGGCAGCGCCATGGCCATATGGTCGATGCGCAGCAGGCCGCCGCAGGAGACCGTGGTCGGTTGCAGGTTGAAGTCGGTGTCGTAAAGCCCGCCTTCGCTGGGGTCCACCAGGTAAATCAGGCTGCCGTCCGGCGCACGCACCGCCGCCAGCTCCAGCTCGTTCGGCCCTACCAGGCCGCGATACGGCTGGCCTTTATAAGCCACCGCGCGCTCCAGTGCCTTGGCGCTGTCCTTGACCCGCAGCGCCGTGGCGCACAGCGACGGCCCATGGGCTTCGAAAAAATTGTGGGCGAAGGAATACGGCTCGCAATTGAGGATCAGGTTGATATCGCCCTGGCGCAGCAGGCTGACGGCCTTGGAGCGATGCTGCCCAGCCTTGACGAAGCCCAGACGCTCCAACCAGTGGGAGAGCTTGGCGCCGAGGCTTTCATCCACGGCAAATTCGAGGAACTCGATGCCGTCGTACTCGCTGGCGGGCGGCGTTTCGAACAGGATATCCAGCGGTGCGGCCGGCTGTTCCTCGGCCAGGCGCTGACGGGTTTTCTCCTCCAGGTACAACAACGAGCGCAGCCCGTCGGCGGCATTGGCGCGGGTCGGCGCGGCACGGAAACCATCGTTGAAGATTTCCAGGGACAGCGGCCCGGTGTACCCACTTTTGATAATCGGCGCCAGAAACCCGGCCAGGTCGAACTCGCCCTGCCCCGGGAAGCAACGGAAATGGCGGCTCCACTCCAACACATCCATGGCCAGGATCGGCGCATCGGCCATTTGCACGAAGAAGATCTTGTCGCCAGGGATCTGCGCGATGGCGCTCGGGTCGCCCTTGAGTGACAACGTGTGGAAACTGTCGAGCAACACGCCCAGGCTCGGATGATCCACCTGACGCACCAGGTTCCATACCTGCTGCCAGGTGTTCACATGCTTGCCCCAGGCCAGGGCTTCATAGCCGATGCGCAAGCCTCGTCTGCCGGCGTGTTCGGCCAGCAGGCTCAAGTCATCCCGCAGAATGGATTCGTCGCCCACGCAATCGGCCGAGGCATTGCTGCACACCAGCACCAGGTCGGTGCCCAGCTCCTGCATCAGATCGAACTTGCGCTCGGCCCGCTCCAGATTGCGCGCCAGGCGGTCGCGGCGGCAGCCTTCAAAGTCGCGAAACGGCTGGAACAAGGTGATAGCGATGCCCAGGTCGGCGCACATCTGCCGCACTTCCCGCGGGCTGCCGTCGTAATACAACAGGTCGTTCTCGAAGATTTCCACCCCATCGAACCCGGCGGCGGCAATGGCTTCGAGCTTTTCCGGCAGGGTGCCGCTCAAGGAAACGGTGGCGATGGAACGTTGCATGGAAAACTCCCGGCAATGGTTGTTTATGGCAAATTATTCGCCCCCAGCCTAACGGCAGCAATTAAAATGTACGAACCGGTTAGTTTTTCGGGCGATTATCGAACACTATGCCCTTCTGGCGAATTGACGATTTTTTAACCGCTGCGCACCATCGATCAGGTAACAAACGTTCACAAAAGACCCAGATCACACCATAAAAATTTCAAAAAACGGGTACGACCTCATGCCTCTGCAAAACTCCGTCCTGGCCGAGCGCCCAGGCATGCCGCATGCCGGCATCGGCAGCAAGATCCGCGGCGCCCTGGCCGTGGGTAAAACCCGCTGGGGCATGCTGGCCCTGGTGTTCTTCGCCACCACGCTGAACTACATCGACCGCGCCGCCCTGGGCGTGATGCAGCCGATCCTAGCCAAGGAAATGAGCTGGACGGCGATGGACTACGCCAACATCAACTTCTGGTTCCAAGTCGGCTACGCCATCGGGTTTGTGCTGCAGGGTCGCTTGATCGACCGAGTTGGCGTCAAGCGCGTGTTCTTCTTCGCAGTATTGCTGTGGAGCCTGGCCACCGGCGCCCACGGCCTGGCCACCTCCGCCGTAGGCTTTATGGTCTGCCGCTTTATCCTCGGCCTGACCGAAGCCGCCAACTACCCGGCCTGCGTCAAGACCACCCGTCTGTGGTTCCCCGCTGGCGAGCGGGCAGTGGCGACCGGCATCTTCAACGCCGGCACCAACGTCGGCGCGATGATGACGCCGATGTTGCTGCCGCTGATCTTGCACGTATGGGGCTGGCAGGCGGCGTTCCTGTGCATGTCGGCACTGGGCGGCATCTGGCTGGTGTGCTGGGGCCTGAAGTACTACAACCCAGAAGATCATCCAACGGTTAAACAATCCGAATTGGACTACGTGCAACAAGAACCCGAACCGGAACAACCGCGCGTGCCCTTCAGCCGTATCCTGCGCATGCGTGGCACCTGGGCCTTTGCCCTGGCCTATTCGCTGACCGCGCCGGTGTTCTGGTTCTACCTGTACTGGCTGCCACCGTTTTTGAACCAGCAATACAACCTGGGCATCAACGTGACGCAGATGGGCATCCCGCTGATCATCATTTATCTGACAGCCGACTTCGGCAGTGTGGGTGGGGGGATTCTCTCCTCGTTCTTGATCGGCCGGGGGATGAACTCGATCAAGGCACGGTTGCTGTCGATGCTGCTGTTTGCCTGCTGCATCGTCGGCGTGATCATGGCGGCCGGCTCCAGCCAGCTGTGGGTGGCGGTGTTTGCCATCTCCCTGGCCATCGGTGCGCACCAGGCCTGGACCGCGAATATCTGGAGCCTGGTGATGGACTACACGCCCAAGCACATGATGAGCACGGTGTTCGGCTTTGGCGGCATGTGCGCGGCCATCGGCGGCATGTTTATGACCCAGATCGTCGGCCATATCCTGACCGTGACTAACAACAACTACACCGTGTTGTTCACCCTGATCCCGGCGATGTACTTCATCGCGCTGACCTGGATGTACTTCATGGCGCCGCGCAAGATTCCCAAAGTCGACGTTTGACTCACCGCCGCCGCTGCTGCCAGGCAGCGGCCAACCCGCTCATGCAGATCACCCCGATGCCGACCACCGTGGTCATATCGGGGGTATGGGCAAACACCAGCCAGCCCAGTAAACCCGCGAAGACGATCTGGCAATAGCCGAACGGCGCCAGCAAGGCCGGCGCCGCAAAGCGGAACGCCTGGGTCAGCATCAAGTGCGCAGTCATGCCACAGGTGCCCAAGGCCAGCATCATCACGCCGTGCCACAGGGTCGGCACCTGCCAGAAGAACGGCACCAGCGCACTCATCACCAAGGTATTGCACAGCCCGGCGAAAAAGTTGCTGGTGGTGGGGGTGTCGTATTGGCTGAGGATGCGCGTCAGCAACTGGTAAAAGCAGAAGAACATCGCCGAACACAACGGCAGCAGCACCGCCGGCGTGAACAGTTCGCCACCGGGGTGGATGATCACCACCACGCCGATAAACCCGCAGATCACCGCCAGCCATTGGCCGCGTGTCACATGCTCACCCAGCAGCGGCACCGAGAGCGCCGTCACCAGAATCGGTGCGAGGAAGTTCACCGCAGTGGCTTCGGCCAGCGGGATGTAATGCAGCGCAGTGGTAAAGAACAGGCTGGTACCCAACAGACACAACGCGCGTACCACCTGCATCCCCGGCCGTTTGCTGCGCAGCACGCGCAACCCCGATTGCGGCAGGAAGATCCCGGCCATCAGCACCGTGTGCACCACATAGCGTGCCCACACCACCATAACAATCGGGTAGAACCCGGCGAGGTATTTGGACAGCGCGTCGTGGCTGGAAAACAGAAAAGTCGCCACCACAATCAGCAGGATGCCTTTGAAAGGATGGTTGACGCCGGACAGCGGGGTACTGACAGTCATGGAATTCTCTTGCGTGGCGGGCTTAACGCTGAGCACTGAACGAGGCCGCGCTCAACCCGGTAATCTAGCAGGCGGGCCGCAGCCTGCCCCGAGAGCATAACCAAACACCGGGCGAACAGCGCACTAAATCATGGGAATCGAGTCCAAGCCTGCACGTCGCCTTCCCGTTGCACATTTTTTAATCAAGGCTTTGCCGCTATGAAAAAAACTCTCTTTGTTCTCTCCACCCTCGCCTTGCTCGCCGCCTGTAACCAGGAGGCCAAGCAAGCGCCGAAACCCGCGCCCGCGTCGGTGCAAGCGACCCTGGTTCCGCCAACCCCACCAACCGATCAGTGGGTGGGCAAATGGGTCGGCGTCGAAGGCCTGCACCTGACCATCGCCAAGGACGACAGCATCGGCCGCGGTCATTACATCCTCACCATGCAATACGGCCTCGACGCCGATGACAGCGGCACCTTCAAGGGTGAGGCGGCCGAAGACGGGATCGCCTTCAACCGTCCGGACGGCCCGCAACTGCTGCGCGCCGGTGATGGCGCGGCGACCGGCCTCAAATGGCTGGCGGACAAGAAAGACTGCCTGGTTGTGGTGACCGGCGAAGGGTATTGCCGCGATTAACGGCCATACTCATCTCAATATTTTGTAGGACCGTTCATCAAGAGGATTGCCCCATGCTATGGAAAAAAGGCCGACGCAGCGACAACGTGGTGGATGCCCGCAATGACAGTGGCGGTGGCGGCGGGATGCGCTTCGGTGGCGGTAAGGGCCTGAGCCTCACGGCCATTGTGCTGATTGTCGGTATCGGCTGGTTGACCGGCCAGGACCCGATGCAGATCCTCGGCCAGTTGACCGGTCAGATGGAGCAGGCGCCGTCGGTCAGCACCCAGACGCGCCAGGCGCCACCGGCCAACGATGAGCAGGCCGATTTCGTCCGCGCAGTGCTGGGCGACACCGAGGACACCTGGGGCCAGGTGTTCAAGGAGAACGGCAAAACCTACCAGAACCCCAAGCTGATTCTGTTCCGTGGCCGGGTCAATTCCGCCTGCGGTGGCGCCACTTCGGCGAGCGGTCCGTTTTATTGCCCGGCTGACCAGCAGGTGTACCTGGACCTGGACTTCTTCCGAGAAATGTCCCAACGCTTCCAGGCCGCTGGCGACTTCGCTCAGGCTTACGTGATCGCCCATGAAGTCGGGCACCACGTGCAGACCTTGCTCGGCATCTCGGCGAAGATCCAGGCCGCGCGCCAGCAAGGCCTGCAAATGCAGGGCGACGGAGGGCTGTTGGTGCGTCAGGAACTGCAAGCCGACTGCTTTGCCGGCGTGTGGGCCAACCGCGCACAAAAACGCCTGAACTGGCTGGAACCGGGGGACATCGAAGAAGCCCTGAACGCAGCCAACGCCATCGGCGATGACCGTTTGCAGCAGCAAGGCCAGGGTCGCGTGGTGCCGGATTCGTTCACCCATGGCACCTCCGCGCAGCGGGTGCGCTGGTTCAAGGCCGGCTTCGCCCAAGGCCAGATCAGCCAGTGCGACACCTTTAACGCTAAGAGCCTGTAAATGCATAAACGATCAGGATTGCTGCTGGGTATGTGGCTGGCCTGCTCTACCGCCGGGGCCGTCGAGCATGGGGTCAAGGTAGTCAGCCCTGAGCGTTTCCAGCTGGAGGCCGGCGCCTTAAGCCTGGGTGTAAGCCAGGACTGGGGCCAGCCGCTGCCCCATGTCACCCGCGTGCTGATCGTCGTGCACGGTCGCCTGCGCAATGCGCAGACCTACCTGCACAGTGCCGAAGCCGCCGCCGAACAGGCGGGCCAGGCCGATACGACGCTGGTAATCGCCCCGCAGTTTCTCAACGAGGCCGATGCGCAGCGCAATCACTTGGACAACAGGGTGCTGCGCTGGAAAGGCAATGAGTGGATGGCCGGCGAACCGTCCACGGGCGCAGATCGCGTCAGTTCCTACGGCGCGCTGGACCAACTGATCGAGCATCTGGGGGATCGCCGGTTGTTTCCGGCACTCAAGGAAATCGTGGTCGCCGGTCATTCCGGCGGCGGCCAAGTGGTGCAGCGCTTTGCCCTTCTCGGTCATGACCATCCGGCCTTGCATCACGAAGGCATCCGCCTGCGTTATGTGGTGGCCAATCCATCGTCCTACGCCTACTTCAGCCCGCAACGGCCCGTGCCGTTCGACGCGGCGACCTGCCCCGGTTTCGACGACTGGAAATACGGCCTGCAAAAACTGCCGACCTACGCCAACGGCCAAAACGCCGCGCAACTTGAGCAAACCTATGTGTCACGCACCATCACGTATCTGCTCGGCCAACAAGACACCAACCCCAACCACCCCGCGCTGGATAAAGGCTGCGAGGCCGAGGCCCAGGGCGCCTATCGGCTGATTCGCGGGCACAACTATTTTGACTACCTCCAGCAACGCCATCCGCAGCTGCGCCAAGAACTGGTGGAAGTGCCAGGGGTGGGGCATAACGGCGATGGCATGCTCAGATCACCCGAAGGCCAGAAAGTACTGTTTCCCCAGCTTTAACTGAACAAACCGGCCCAACCTGTGGGAAGGAACTAGCACCCGATAGCCATAGGTACCCACACAACCCTCAAAGGCTGAAATAACTCTGTGGTGAACTCGGCTGTTTGTAATGAGCTGGGCTTGTTGTGGTGACCTGGCCTTGTTGTGGTGAGCTGGACTTGCTGTGGTGACCGGGCTTGTTGTGGTGAGCGGGCTTGCCCCGCGCTGGGTTGCGAAGCAGCCCCATTCCAGGCGATGCGGTTTCAACTGACACTCCGAGGTGCCTGAGTTTGGGGCCGCTTCGCAGCCCAGCGCGGGGCAAGCCCGCTCACCACAAGAGCCTCATCTACTGAGGTGATGGTTCACTGAAGGTGGGTAGGGAGCCATGCCCGTTAGCAGTGGGTCAGTCAGCCCAGCCATTGCTGACTCACCGTTGTGGTGACCTGGCCTTGTTGTGGTGAGCGGGCTTGCCCCGCGCTGGGTTGCGAAGCAGCCCCATTCCAGGCGACGTGGTTTCAACTGACACTCCGAGGTGCCTGAGTTTGGAGCCGCTTCGCAGCCCAGCGCGGCGGGGCAAGCCCGCTCACCACAAGAGCCTCATCTACTGAGGTGACGGTTCACTGAAGGTGGGTAGGGAGCCATGCCCGTTAGCAGTGGGTCAGTCAGCCCAGCTGTTGCTGACTCACCGTTGTGGTGACCTGGCCTTGTTGTGGTGAGCGGGCTTGCCCCGCGCTGGGTTGCGAAGCAGCCCCATTCCAGGCGATGTGGTTTCAACTGACACTCCGAGGTGCCTGAGTTTGGAGCCGCTTCGCAGCCCAGCGCGGCGGGGCAAGCCCGCTCACCACAAGAGCCTCATCTACTGAGGTGACGGTTCACTGAAGGTGGATAGGGAGCCATGCCCGTTAGCAGTGGGTCAGTCAGCCCAGCTGTTGCTGACTCACCGTTGTGGTGACCTGGCCTTGTTGTGGTGAGCGGGCTTGCTGTGGTGAGCGGGCTTGCCCCGCGCTGGGTTGCGAAGCAGCCCCATTCCAGACGATGTGGTTTCAACTGACACTCCGAGGTGCCTGACTTTGGGGCCGCTTCGCAGCCCAGCGCGGGGCAAGCCCGCTCACCACAAGAGCCTCATCTACTGAGGTGACGGTTCACTGAAGGTGGGTAGGGAGCCATGCCCGTTAGCAGTGGGTCAGTCAGCCCAGCCATTGCTGACTCACCGTTGTGGTGACCTGGCCTTGTTGTGGTGAGCGGGCTTGCCCCGCGCTGGGTTGCGAAGCAGCCCCATTCCAGGCGACGTGGTTTCAACTGACACTCCGAGGTGCCTGAGTTTGGAGCCGCTTCGCAGCCCAGCGCGGCGGGGCAAGCCCGCTCACCACAAGAGCCTCATCTACTGAGGTGACGGTTCACTGAAGGTGGGTAGGGAGCCATGCCCGTTAGCAGTGGGTCAGTCAGCCCAGCTGTTGCTGACTCACCGTTGTGGTGACCTGGCCTTGTTGTGGTGAGCGGGCTTGCCCCGCGCTGGGCTGCGAAGCAGCCCCATTCCAGGCGATGCGGTTTCAACTGACACTCCGAGGTGCCTGAGTTTGGGGCCGCTTCGCAGCCCAGCGCGGGGCAAGCCCGCTCACCACAAGAGCCTCATCTACTGAGGTGATGGTTCACTGAAGGTGGGTAGGGAGCCATGCCCCGTTAGCAGTGGGTCAGTTAACCCAGCTGTTGTTGACTTACCGTCATCGGGGCAGGTCGAATCGGCACATCGCCCCTCCCACCTTTGATAGTCATTGCCTGGGCTGGATCATCCGGTGCAGTGCCGCGCAGTCTGCGGCATGCCAGTCCGTCAACTCGGGCCACGGGTTCTCCGGCAGGTTTACCAGCACGGTCCGCGTTCCCGCCGCACGGCCGCAATCGAGGTCGAAGCGGTAATCCCCAACCATCACCATCTCTTCCGGCGCTACCTGCCATGCCGCTGCCAGCTTCAGCAGGCCCCCCGGTTCCGGTTTGGGCGGTGCGTCTTCGCGGCCCAGCACATCGTCGGCGGCGAAGCAGTCGGCCAGGCCGATGGCCTGCAACGTAACGTGGGCCAGTTCCCGTGCGTTGCGGGTCAGGATGCCCAGGCGATAACCGCGCACAGCCAACTCGCGCACCAGTTCCACCGCACCGTCCGCTGCCACCGAGCCCAGCGCCAGTTCACGCTCATGCTCCAGTAACCAGGCATGTTTGGTCGCCGCCACCTCGGCCGGCAATGCCGCCAGGTGGGTGAGGATGTCGTCCTCGGGTGGAATCTCCAGGGCCACGCGGATGGCGGCGAAATCATGCACAGCCACCGTGAGGGTGCCGTCCATATCGAAGACCCAGTGCTTAACGTCCGTCAGGCTCATGCCCAATCCTTGCGATGGCGGATCAGCCCTTCCTGGGTTACCGACGCCACCAACTGCCCGGCGCGGTTGAACACGCTGCCACGGGAGAAGCCTCGGGAGTTGCCGGCCCACGGGCTATCCATGGCGTAGAGCAGCCAATCGTCGGCGCGCAGATCGGCGTGGAACCACAGCGCATGATCGAGGCTGGCGACCTGCATGTCTTTCTGCCACACGGTCTTGCCGTGGGGCAGCAACGAGGTGGTCAACAGGCCGAAGTCCGATGCGTAGGCCAGCAGGTACTTATGCAGCGCCGGCGCATCGGCCAGGGCGCCGTCGGCACGAAACCACACGTACTTGACCGGGTCGGACGGCTGCGGGTTGTAGGGATCTTTTTCAGTGACGGGGCGCACTTCGATCGGCTTGGCGCACAGCAGTTTGTCGCGCATGGGCTCGGGGATCAGGTGCGCACGCTGGCGTGTCAGCTCCAGCTCCGATGGCAGGTTTTCCGGGCCCACCACTACGGGCATGGTGCTCTGGTGCTCGAAGCCTGCTTCGTCGTACTGGAACGAGGCGCTGCATGTAAAAATCGGCTGCCCCTTCTGGATTGCCGTAACCCGGCGCGTACTGAAGCTGCCGCCGTCGCGCACGCGGTCCACCGAGTACACCACCGGCAACCCCGCATCGCCGGGGCGCAGGAAGTAACCGTGCAGGGAGTGCACATGCCGCGCTTCTTCGACGGTCTGGCTGGCCGCCGACAACGACTGGCCGAGCACCTGGCCACCGAACAACTGGCGAAAACCCAGGTCCTGGCTGCGGCCGCGAAAGAGGTTTTCCTCAATCGGCTCCAGAGTCAGCAGGTCCACCAGATCTTCCAATACTTGGCTCATTGAGCAACTCCTAAAAACGATAGGGCATTCCGGGCTGCTTATCCGTGCAGCGTGTCCAACCATTGGGCGCGGGTGATGCGGTACAAAACATGATGACGCAGCGGGTCGTCGGCCGCGACTTTGGGGTGCTCGAAATCGGCTTGCGGATCGTAATGCATACCGATGGCCTGCATGACTTTTTGTGAAGGCAGATTGGCCTCGGTGGTGAAGGCGACGATTTCATCCAACTGCAATCGATCGAAGCCACACCGCAGCGCAGTCCAGGCCGCTTCACTGGCGTAGCCCAGCCCCCAGTGCTCGCGCGCCAGACGCCAGCCAATCTCCACCGCCGGGGTGAAGCCGGTTTCAAAGCTGACGTTCTGCAACCCGGTGAGGCCAATAAACTCGCCAGTGTCCTTGCGCTGCAAGGCCCAGAAACCGAAGCCGTATTCGGCGAAATGCCCACGGATGCGCCCGATCAACGCGGCGCTCTCCAGATGGCTCAACCGGGCCGGAAAATAGCGCATCACCTGAGGGTCGTCGCACATACTCGCAAACGCCTTGAGGTCTTTGTCGCGCCACTGGCGCAGCACCAGCCGCGCGCTTTCCAATTCCAGTATCGGCTCCATGGGGCCCCCTCCCTTGCCATGTGCGTGAGTGTACAGCGCTGTTAAGATCCGTCGCAGGTTCCCGTCAGAAAATTCCATGCCATTGCCACTGATTTACCACGATGACTACAGCCCCGAGTTCCCGGCAGACCACCGGTTCCCGATGGATAAATTCCGCCTGCTGCGCGACCACCTGGTGGCCAGCGGCCTGACCGAAGACCACCAACTGCTGCGCCCGTCATTGTGCCCGCCGCAGATTCTGGCCCTGGCCCATGAACCTGGGTATATCGAACGCTACATGAGCGGCGAGTTGTCCCGCGAAGACCAACGGCGCCTCGGCCTGCCCTGGAGCGAAGCCCTGGCCCGGCGCACGGTGCGCGCGGTCGGCGGCTCGATTCTGACCGCCGAAAAAGCCCTGGAACACGGCCTGGCCTGCCACTTGGCGGGCGGCACCCACCATGCCCATTACGATTACCCGGCTGGCTTTTGCATTTTCAATGACCTGGCGGTGATCAGCCGTTACCTGCTGGAAAGCGGCCGGGTCAACCGCGTGCTGATATTCGACTGCGACGTGCACCAGGGCGACGGCACTGCACGCATCCTGCACGACACACCGGAAGCGATCACCGTGTCGCTGCACTGCGAAAAAAACTTCCCGGCACGCAAGGCCCATAGCGACTGGGACATCCCGTTGCCCATGGGCATGGGCGATGCCGACTACCTCAAGGTGGTCGATGACGCCCTCAACTACCTGCTGCCGCTGTATCAGCCCGACCTGGTGCTATACGACGCCGGCGTGGATGTGCATAAGGACGACGCCCTCGGTTACCTCAAGCTGACAGACCCGGGCCTGGCCGACCGTGATGAACGCGTAATGCGTCACTGCCTGGGCCGTGACATCCCGGTGATGGGCGTGATCGGCGGCGGCTACAGCAAAGACCGCGCCGCCCTGGCCCGCCGCCACGGCATCCTGCACCACAGTGCGCAGCGGGTATGGGCGTCATCAGGCTGTCATTGAACCGTGGGCCGTTACCCACAATGCCTGTGGAACGGCCTGTGGATAACTTGAGCGTAAGCGTCTACGAGCCAGTAGCTGTATAGCGTGTAGGAAGCTGTACATTTTTTGATCAGGCAAGGCTGCGTCGCTCGGGTAGAATGCTCGGCTTATTTCCGCGACCGTAGCCTCTGCCCATGTCCGACCTTTCTGCTCATCACGTCACCATTATCGGCGGCGGCCCTGCCGGCTTGATGGCCGCCGAAGTCCTGAGCCTGGCGGGCGTGCGGGTCGATCTGTACGACGGCATGCCATCGGTGGGGCGCAAGTTCCTGCTGGCCGGCGTGGGCGGCATGAACATCACCCATTCCGAAGCGTACCCGGCGTTTATCGCCCGCTACGCCGAGCGCGCGCCGCAGATGGCGCCGTTACTGCGAGGGTTTGGCGCCGACGACTTGTGCAACTGGATACACGGCCTGGGCATCCAGACGTTTGTCGGCACCTCCGGCCGCGTGTTTCCCACCGACATGAAAGCCGCCCCGCTGCTGCGCGCCTGGCTCAAGCGTCTGCGCGAACAAGGCGTGGTTATCCACACCCGGCATCGCTGGACCGGCTGGACTGCCGAGGGCGATTTACTTATCCACAGCCCGGACGGCGATAAAACCCTGCGCAGCGACGCGGTGTTGCTGGCCCTGGGCGGCGGCAGTTGGTCGCGCCTGGGCTCCGACGGCGCATGGCTCAAGCTGCTGGAAGATCGGGGCGTACCCTACGTGCCTCTGCAACCGAGCAACTGTGGCTTTGAAGTGTCGGCCTGGAGCGATTTGATGGTCAGCAAATTCGCCGGCGCGCCGTTGAAAAACGTCGCCATCGGCTTGGGGGACGACAAACCGCGGCTGGGCGAATGCGTAATCACCGCCACCGGCATCGAAGGCAGCCTGATCTACGCACTGTCGGCGCCGATTCGGGAAGCGATCAACCGCGACGGCGCGGCCACCGTGCATATCGATTTGCTGCCGAGCAAGGCGCTGGATAAGGTCCAGGCCGCCCTGGCCAAGCCGCGCGGTTCACGCTCGATAAGCAAGCATTTGCACAGTCAGCTGGGGCTGGATGGCGTGAAAGCCGCGCTGCTGCGCGAGTTGACGCCAGCCGAGCATTTCCAGGATCCCGCGCAATTGGCGGTGGATATCAAGGCGTTGCCACTGACGCTGGTGAAAACCCGGCCCATGGATGAAGCGATCAGCACAGCCGGCGGCGTGCCGTTCGAAGCACTGGACGAACGCTTGATGCTCAAGCAATTGCCGGGGGTGTTTTGTGCCGGTGAGATGCTGGATTGGGAGGCGCCGACGGGCGGGTATTTGCTGACGGGGTGCTTTGCCAGTGGTCGGGCGGCTGGGCGGGGCGTGCTGGAATGGCTTAATCGTTGAGATGTGTGGTGGGTTTGAAACCCCATCGGGGGCAAGCCCCTTCCCACAATTTGACTGTATTCACAAATCAAAAATGTGGGAGGGGGCTTGCCCCCGATAAGGCCATCAGCCACACCAAAAAATCACTTCTTCTTACGCGGCCCGGTATTGAATACCGGCACCTTACGCACCGGCTTGATCGAAGGCTCCGACGGTGCGACATCACCACTGTCCACCCACTTGCCCAAATTGCGCTTGCCGCCACCACCGGACGCCTTGGGCTTCTTCGGTTTTTTCGGCTTCTTCACCACCTGACCGCTGGCGTCGGTTTCGGGCACGCGGTGCTCCGGCTCGAACTCCGGCTCGGTTTTGCGCGTGAGGGTCTGACGGGTCAGCATCTCGATGGCCGACAGCATGTTCACTTCATCGGCGCACACCAGGGAAATCGCCTCGCCGGTGTTGCCTGCGCGGCCGGTGCGGCCGATGCGGTGGATGTAGTCCTCGGCCACGATCGGCAAGTCGAAGTTGACCACCAGCGGCAGGTCTTCGATGTCCAGGCCACGGGCCGCCACATCGGTGGCCACCAGAATCTGCACATCGCTGGACTTGAAGCGGTCCAGCGCGCGTTGGCGCGTAGCCTGGGGTTTGTCGCCATGGATGCCATCGGCGTTCACGCCCAGGCCCTGCAACTTGTCCACCAGTGCGTCCACGCCGTTGCGGGTCTTGGCAAACACCAGCACCTGCTTCCAGCGGCCTTTGCGCATCAGGTGCACAAACAGCTCCGGCTTGCGCTTCTTGTCCACCGGCACCACCCACTGCTTGACGGTGTTGGCCGCCACGTTGCGCGGGCTGACTTCGATGCTCAGCGGGTCGTTAAGCATTTGCCCGGCCAGCAGGCGGATATCATCGGAGAAGGTCGCCGAGAACAGCAGGGTCTGGCGCTTCTTCGGCAGCATGCGGTAGATGTTCGCCAGTTCTTCGGAGAAGCCCAGGTCGAGCATGCGGTCGGCCTCATCCAGCACCAGGGTTTGCAACTGGTTGAGTTTCAGCGCGTTCTGGCGGAACAGGTCGATCAGGCGGCCCGGTGTGGCGACCAGGATGTCGACGCCCTTGCGCAGCTTCATCATTTGCGGGTTGATGCTCACGCCGCCGTACACCGCGTAGGTGGTCAGCGGCAGGTGTTGCGCATATTCGGCGACGCTGGCGTGAACCTGCTCGGCCAGCTCGCGGGTCGGGCACAGGATCAGCGCGCGTGCCGAGTTGGCGGCGACTTTCGGCCCTTCAATGGTCAGCAATTGCAGCAACGGCACGGCGAAGCCGGCGGTCTTGCCGGTGCCGGTCTGGGCGGCGGCCATCAGGTCGCGACCGGCCAGCACCGCCGGAATGGCTTGCGCCTGCACCGGCGTCGGGGTCTGGTAGCCGAGCGTCTCAAGGGCGCGCAGCAAGGGTTCGATCAGGCCAAGGGTGGCGAAAGTCATGTAGTTACCGTAGGAAAAATCAACGCAAGGTCGCAATGCGCGGCAGTTTACCTTATTTCCGGCTTGGGCTTGCGCCACTGGGGCAGGCTGATCAACAGCACCGCGCTGATAATCACCAGCATCGCCAAGGCTTCTTCCAGGCCGATGCTCTCACCGACGAACACAATCCCCAGCAACACCGCCACCGCCGGGTTGACGTAGGCGTAACTGGTCGCCGCCGCCGGGCGTACGTGCTTGAGCAGGTACATGTAGGCGTTGAACGCGATGATCGAGCCGAACACGGTCAGGTAGGCCAGGGCCAGCCAGCCTTCCAGCGGCGGCAGGGCTTGCAGGTGTTCGCCGGACAGCGCACTGCCGAGCAGCAGCGCTACACCGGCCACCAGCATTTCCGCGGCACTGGCCATGGCGCCCTGGGGCAATGGCAACTGCCGGCTCCACACCGAACCGAACGCCCACGAAGCCGCCGCAAACAGCAACAACGCGGCCCCTATCGGACTCGATTGCAGGGTGCTGCCCATGTTGAGCATGGCGATGCCGACGATCCCCAGGATCACCCCGGCCCATTCCAGCCGCGTATTGCGCGCGCCCCAGAAGTACCCGCACAGCAGGGTGAACAGCGGCACCGTCGCCACCGCCAGCGCCGCCACCCCGGACGACACGCCGGTGTGCTCGGCCACGCTGACGCCGCCATTGCCGAAGGTGAGCAGCAAAATGCCGATCATCCCGGCGGCTTTCCATTGCTTCCAAGTCGGCGCCGGCACCCCACGCCATCTGAGGTAGCCATACATCAACGCCCCCGCCGTGCAAAACCGAATCCCCGCTAGCAACAGCGGCGGCCAATATTCGACGCCGATGCGGATCACCAGGTAGGTGGAACCCCAGATCACATATAAGGCAAAGAAGGCAGCGATCAACGGTAAGGGAAAGCGACGTGGGCCAGGCATGGGGCGGCTCTATGACGGAAACGGGAGGCTTATTCTAGAAAGGCAGGAGGATAAAAATAAGTTACAAAACCTGTTTAAACGGCCCATACACTTTTCAAAACAGGGTTATGGGGGCTATAAGCTTTGTTTTCGAAAGCAACCGGTGATTGGAGCCTTTCTATGGACAAATACGACCGCATGCTCCTCAACGCCCTGCTTGAAGACGGCCGCGCGTCCTACGCACAACTGGCGCGCATCGTTAACCTCTCCGCCCCCGCCGTGGCCGAACGCGTGGCCAAGCTGGAGGCCAGCGGGGTAATCACCGGCTATCAGGCCAAGGTGGACCTGTCCAAAGTGGGCTTACCGATTCAATGCGTGATTGAACTGCGCCTGACCCACCACGGTAATCAAAAGGTCTACGACGCCCTCGCCGAAATCCCCGAACTGACCGAGTGCCACCGCGTCACCGGCGACCCCTGCGTGATCATGCAGGCGGCGGTGGGGTCGATGCAGGAGCTGGAAAACTTGATCAACCGGATTGCAAAGTTTGGGTTCAGCAAGACCTCGATCATCCTATCGAGCGCGATAGAACGGCGAGTGCCGTTGGGGCAGTTGGAGGGCAACGGGAAAACGCTTGGCTGATAGATCGCCATCGGGGGCAAGCCCCCTCCCACAGTTTTGACCGCGTTGACTGCGCAATCCGAAGGTAAACACAGATCCAATGTGGGAGGGGGCTTGCCCCCGATAGCGGTAGACCGGTCAGCTAATCCGTGACTGACACACCACAATCGGGGCAAGCCCTCTCCCACATTTCCAGCAGCGTTGTTCTGTCAGAACCCGCGATGTTTCTTCAGATGCTCATTGATCTTCGCCGCCGGCACTTTCTGCAAGGTGCATAGCAGGTCGTGGGACAGTTCGCGCAAGCCGTGAGTCCCGCGCAACTCCTTGGCCAAATGCGCCGTCAGGTTGGCGGCCATTTCCGCGTCCGCCAATGCCCGGTGAGCCTTGCCGGTATGAGGCAGTTGAGCGAAAGCATTCAAGGTGCCGAGCTTATGGTTGGGGGCCGAGGGCATCAGGCGGCGGGCCAGTAGCAGGGAGCAGGCGAATTTCTGCAGGCGGGTGCGGCGGATCAGGCCCAGTTCGAAGTCCCAGAACTTCTGGTCGAACGCGGCGTTGTGCGCCAGCAGCGGCGTGGTGCCGACGAACTCGTTGACTTCGTTCATCACCCGCTCGGCCGGTGGCGCGCTGCGCAACATGGCGTTGCTGATGCCGGTCAGTTGTTCGATAAAGCCCGGCACGCGCACGCCAGCATTCATCAGGCTCTGGTAGCGGTCGACGATCTGCCCACGCTCAAGGATGACCACGGCGATTTCCGTGGCCCGGCAATGGCTGCTCGGGGTGATGCCGGTGGTTTCAAAGTCGATGACCGCTATACGTTCCAAACCTGTTCCTACTCCGTCAAAACAACTATTTGAGCAGCAACGCGCCTTCGATCGGCACGTAGCGGCTGGCGGCGCGTATCAATGAATTGGCCGTGAGCCCCGGTACGCCATAAGCCACGGCTTCAACGCCATGTTTGTGGATGATGCGTTCGAGCAGCATGTCGAAATCGCCGTCGCCGGAGGCCAGCACCACTTCGTCGACGTGGTCGGCGGCGTCCATGATGTCGAGGGTGATGCCCACGTCCCAGTCGCCCTTGGCCGAGCCGTCGCTGCGCTGGATATACGGCTTGAGCTTTACCGTGAACCCCAGGTTGCGCAGGATCTGCTGGAACTGCTGCTGCTTGCTGTCGCCCCGGTCGATGGCATAGGCGTACGCCTCGACGATCTGCCCGCGCGAGCTGATATCAGCCCACAGGGCGGCGTAATTGAAGTGGCAGCCATAAGCCTGGCGCACGGTGTAATAGAGGTTTTGTACATCGGCGAACACTGCAATTTTCTTCACCGCACTTCCCCATGACAGCCATTTGGACCCGGCATACGGGGGTCCGCAAAGGCGCCAGTATGCCAGCCAGCGGGAAGTTTCCGGGAAAAAATCAGACCGGGGCGCTATGCCGCCCCGGTCTGGCTATGTTCAGACGAAGGAATCGTCGTCGCCGAAGGAGGATGAATCGTCGGAATAATCGCTGTCGGCAAAGCTGTCGGCATTGTTGCTGCCCCAGCTGTCATCGCCGGCGTATTTCTGGTCATCGTTGCCCCAACCGCCTTGATCGCTGGCCGGCGCCGGTTGTTCGATGATTTCCTCCACCACCTGCGGTTGCGAGTTGTGGTGGAACAGGCTGCTGATGCCCTCGGCCAGTAACACACCACCGGCCACGCCGGCGGCGGTTTTCATGGCGCCGCCAAGGAAGCCGCTGCCCATGGGCGCGGCAGGCGCTTGGGGTGGTTGCTGATAGTTCTGTTGTGGCGCGGGCTGGCTAAAGGAAGGCCGCGCCGGTTCGCGCCAACCGCCGCCCGTGGAGGCCGGAGCGCTCTGGGTCGGTTGTGCGTCGCGGGAGCCGCCGCCAAAGATGCTCGACAGGAACCCGCCACCGCTGGAGGCCGTAGGTTGCGCGGATTTGGCACGCTGCAACTCTTCCTGCAACTGCAGGATCTGCTGCGCCTGTTGCTTGTTCTGCGCGTCGAGGCTCTGGAGTGCGTGTTCCTGCACCAGAATCGACTGGGTCATGTAGTACCCGGCGGCCGGTTGGCGAGTCATGTGCTCCTTGATCCGCGCTTCGGCCTGGGCGTCGCGGGGGGCTGAATCCGTTTCGGCTTGCTGCAACCGTGAAAACAGTCCATCGATCAGGGTTTGCTCTTCGCTGTTCATGGCGACCTCGTTAGATTGCCGGTAGAAATCATGGTCCTGACCTTGATCAGGCCAGGTGCGTGCTAGTTATGGGGCTGTTACCAATTGTTTCAATGGTCTTTACTCAAGGTTTACGTTTGCGCCCCTGCGATGCTGATCGGTTAAAGTGTCGCCCTTGTTTACAGGCCTGCGATGAACCTGATGAATCCGTTAGACGTACTGCGCGACTCCTTCCGTTTTACCCAGCGCAATCTGGGCGCCATCGTTCAGTTGTGCCTGCCCTTGGTGATTCTTGAAGCGGTGCTGCAACAGGTGCTCGACCATACGCTGGGGGCGGATGCCTTCCCCGGTTACAGCGTGGTGGTGGGGCTGCTGGTGTACCCGTTGTACACCGGCGCCCTGATCCTGTTCCTCGATGCCCGCACCCGTGGCGAGGCGCCGCGTACCCGCGATGTGTGGGCGATGGCGCTGACCCTGTGGCCGCGTTTCGCGCTGCTGACGGCGATGAGTACGCTGCTGATTCTGCTGGGGCTGTCACTGTATTTTCTGCCGGGGCTGTGGCTGATGGTGGTGCTGGCGTTCGCCGAATACCTGTTGGTGCTGCGCGACATGCCGGCACTGGAGGCGATGAAGGAAAGTTTTCGTCTGACGCGCGGCCACTTCTGGCGCATCCTGGTGTGCCTGCTGTGTGTGATGACGCCGCTGTGGCTGCTCAAGGGCGTAAGCGTCGCGGCGTATCCCGAACCCGCGCCATTGCTGGGGGTATTGATCGACAGCGCCCACAGCTTCCTGCAATTGTTCACCAGTGTGGTGCTGTTCCGTTTATTCATGCTGATCGGTGGCGACGCCGACGCACGGTGATATGCTCCCCGCCACTCCTGACACGCCATAAGCCGAGCCGATGACCCGTTTATTGCGCATCACCTTGCTGGGCCTGTTGTTGATCGCGGGCCTGTTGACCGCGTTGATCTACAGCCTGACCTGGCGCCCCGAGCCCAAGCAGACCCTGCCCGTCAGCTGCGTGGCGCCACGTGCGCCGACCCTGTTGCCCGGGCAGGCGCTCAAAGTGATGACGTGGAACGTGCAATACCTGGCCGGCAAGAACTACGTGTTCTGGTATGACACCCCCGACGGCAGCGGCCCGGATGAGCGCCCCACCGTAGAAGACATGGCCGCCAGCCTCGACGAAGTGGCGCGGGTGATCCGCGACGAACAACCCGACATCCTGCTGTTGCAGGAACTCGACGAAAACGCCAAGCCCTCCCATTACCAGGATCAACTCGCGTTGCTGCAAGAGCGCTTGGTGGACCTCTACCCGTGCAGCGCCCAGACGTTCGACTGGAAGGCCGATTTCGTGCCCGACCGGCATATCTTCGGCAGCGTCGGCCGCAAGCTCGCCACCCTCAGCCGCTACCAGATCGAACACGCCGAGCGCCTGCAACTGCCGGCGCCCGATGCCGGCTTGATCAGCCGCCAGTTCCAGCCCAAGCCGGCTCTGCTGCTGACGTATTTACCCCTAAGCGACGGCGGCCAACTGGCGGTACTGAACACGCGCCTTAGCGCCGACATGCCGGGACGCAGCGTCGCACAGGAACAGGTGCAGGCCACGGTCAAGCTGCTGGATAAATTCGAGGGGCGTGGCACGCCGTGGTTGATCGGCGGCGATTTCAACCTGCTGCCGCTGGGGCAATTCCTGCGCCTGGACGCCAGCAAACGCGGGCAATATTCGCCGGACAGCGAACTGCATCTGCTGTGGGATAAATACCCGATGATCCCCAGCAACAGCCAGTCCAGCGGCATCGACCGCGAGAAGTGGCTGACCTACTTCCCCAATGACCCAAGCATCGATGGCCCGGATCGCACCGTCGATTACCTGTTCTACAGCTCGCGTATCAAGCGGGTGGAGGCCAAGGTGCGGCAGGAGGATACGTTGCGCATTTCCAACCATTTGCCGGTGATTGCCCGCTTCCTGCTGCCCGCCGCGCAATAACTGTGGGAGGGGGCTTGCCCCCGATGGCGGTATGTCAGTCAGCTCTCTAACTGGTCCACCGCTACCGGGGGCAAGCCCCCTCCAACATTTGGAGGCTTAGGGTTACGACTTTCGGGGTTTGATCCGCGCGGTCGGCTCGGCTATCAGCGGATCATCCGGCCAGTAATGCTTGGGATAACGCCCCTTCAGATCCTTCTTCACCTCGGCATAGGTACTGCGCCAGAAGTTCGCCAGGTCCTGAGTCACTTGCACCGGGCGTCTTGCCGGGGACAACAGGTGCAGCTTCACCACTTGGCGCCCGCCGGCGATGCGCGGGGTGTCGGCCAGGCCGAATAATTCCTGCAAACGCACCGCCAGAATCGGCGGCTGCTCGCTGTAGTCCAAGCGCACCGATGAGCCCGAGGGGACTTTGATGTGCTGCGGCGCCAGTTCATCGAGGCGCTGGGGCAGCGGCCAGGGCAGCAGGTTGTGCAGGTAGCTGGAGATATCCAGGTTAGCGAAGTGGCTCAGGCGCGAGACTTTACCCAGGTAGGGCATCAGCCAGTGCTCCAGGCCGGCCAGCAACGCGCTGTCACTGAGGTCGGGCCATTCGCTGGTTTTGCCGGCGTCCAACTGGCGCAGCAGCATCACGCGGGATTGCCATTGGCGCAGTTCCGGGGTCCAGGGTAATAGCTCCAGACCTTTGCGCCGCACCAGGTTGACCAAAGCCTGGCTGCGTGCAGCTTCGTCGAGGCCGGCCAGCGGTTCGCGGCTGAGTACCAACTCACCGACTTTGCGCTGACGCTCGGCGCGCAGTACGCCTTCGCGTTCGTCCCAATCCAGTTGATCGACGTTGCGGACTTGTTCGGCGAGCACCGTGTCGAACAACGTCGGATCGAAATCCGCCGCCAGGTAGATGCGTTCTTCGCGCTGGCCCTGGCGGCTACCCAGGTCGGCGATTACCAACCACGGCTGTTTCATCAGGCTATCAGCCTCCGCGAATAGCGCCGCGCGACCGTTGGCCAAGCGGTATTCGGCTCCGCCTGGGCGGCGTTGCTGGGCCACGCGATCCGGGTAAGCCAGCGCCAGCAAGGCGCCGAGCCAGCGCGGGTGATCGGGATCGGCCACCGCTTGGGTCGGCTTGCCGCGCAGATACCCGCGGTATTGCCGCGCCAGTTGCTTGGCCCGCTGCACGCCACCTTGGCTGCCGCGCGCGCGCTCCTCGCCGGACAACAACGCCAGACGGCTATGCAGGTCCGCACCGCCACCGCGCACGATATCGCGCTCGCCCAACAGCGCAGCGACGTCACACGCGGTCGCCGCCAGCCCCAGGTCCTGCCCGCGCAGCAGCAAATGGGCGATGCGCGGATGGGCCGGCAATTCGGCCATTTTCTGGCCGTGGGCGGTAAGCGTGTCGTCATTCAATGCCCCCAGACGCACCAGCAAGTCCTGGGCCTGGGCATAGGCCGCGCTCGGCGGCGCATCCAACCACACCAGTTGGTTCGGCGTCACGCCCCAGCGCGCCAACTGCAGGGCCAGACCGGCGAGGTCGGCGGCGAGAATTTCTGCGCTGCCATACGCGGCCAGGCCTTCATGCTGGTCTTCGGACCACAACCGATAACACACCCCCGGCTCCAGACGCCCGGCCCGGCCGGCGCGCTGGGTCGCACTGGCGCGGGAGATGCGTTGGGTGTCGAGGCGGGTCATGCCGCTGCCGGGGTCGAAACGCGGCACTCGTGCCAACCCGGCGTCAATCACTACACGCACGCCATTGATGGTCAGGCTGGTCTCGGCGATGTTGGTGGCCAGGACCACCTTGCGTTTGCCGGGCGGCGCAGGGTCGATAGCGGCGCGCTGGGCGTTGAGGTCCAGCTCGCCGTGCAGCGGGCACAGCAACACGTCGGGGCGATCACCCAGGGCGTCGGCGAGTTGCTGGTTGACCCGACGAATCTCCGCCTGGCCCGGCAAGAACACCAACACGCTGCCGGTTTCGTCATGCAGGGCTTCAAGGATGGTTTGCACCACGCGCGGTTCGATAAATTCACCGGGCTGGTACGGCCGCCCCCAGCGCATCTGCACCGGGAACATGCGCCCTTCGCTGCGCAGGATCGGTGCGTCGCCCAGCAAACCGGCCAGGCGCTCGCCTTCGAGGGTGGCGGACATCAACAGGATTTTCAGCGGCTGCTCATCGCGAAACAGCTCACGACCGTTCAGGCTCAGGGCCAGGGCCAGGTCGGCGTCGAGACTGCGCTCGTGAAATTCATCGAAGATCAGCAGGCCCACGCCCTCCAGCGCCGGGTCGTCCTGCAAGCGCCGCGTGAGAATACCTTCGGTGACCACTTCGATACGCGTGTTGGGGCCGACCTTGCTGTCGAGGCGGATGCGATAGCCGACGGTGTCGCCAACCTTTTCCCCCAGTTCGCTGGCCAGGCGTTCGGCGGCGGCGCGGGCGGCCAGGCGCCGCGGTTCGAGCATCAGGATGGTCTGCCCGGCCAGCCACGTTTCATTCAATAAGGCCAAGGGCACGCGGGTGGTTTTACCGGCGCCGGGCGGTGCTTCGAGCACGGCTTCATGGCGATTGGCCAAAGCGTCACGCAGGGCGGGTAAAACATCATCGATGGGCAACGAATTCATACTGGCTCCAAAGCAGAGCGGCGAGTATAACGGCGAACTGCCGGATGCCGACGCTGGTCTCAAGGCCGGTGTTATATAGTCGCGTATCAACCCTGTTGAGGAGCTTGTCCATGCGTATCGCTTCCCGTGTCATCGGCGGTGTTTTAGCCGTCACCCTGCTCAGCCAATTGACCGCCTGCGGTTCGATCTTCTACCCCGACCGCCGTGGTCAGATCGACGGCAAGATCGACCCGGCCATTGCCGCGCTCGATGCCGTGGGCCTGCTGTTTTATGTGATCCCCGGCCTGATCGCCTTCGGCGTCGACTTCGCCACGGGCGCGATCTATTTCGAACCGGGCAAGACTGCCCAGGTCGCCCCGGAAAAACTCCACGAAGCCATCGGCGCCGACGGCCAGGTCGACAACGCCAAACTGCAAAGCATCATCCAGAAAGAAACCGGCCACAGCCTGCCGCTGGACGACCCGCGCCTGATCCAGTTCAAGGGCAGCGTGCAGCAACTTGCCGCCCTCGGCCTGCAACCCGCCGCGTAAGGACTGCCCATGATCAGCAGTCCCGAACACGCCCGCCTGTTGCGCCTGGCGACCCGTGCGTCAGTGGCGGTCGCCTGCGTATTGATTGTTACCAAGGCTATCGCCTGGTGGTTCAGCGGCTCGGTGAGCATGCTCGCGGGCTTGACCGACTCGTTGCTGGACGGCGTGACGTCGCTGCTGAACCTACTCGCAGTGCATTACGCGCTGCGGCCGGCCGACGACGATCACCGCTATGGGCATGGCAAGGCGGAATCGCTGTCGGGCATGGCCCAGGCGCTGTTTATCAGTGGCAGTGCGGTGCTGATTGCATTGCAGGCTTATGAACGCTTGCAGCATCCGGAACCGGTAGGGGCGCCGTGGCTGAGCATCGGTGTGATCGTGTTCTCTCTGCTGCTGACCGTGGGGTTGCTGACGTTGCAACACCGGGTGGTCCGCGAAACCGGCTCCAACGCGGTGCGCGCCGACTCATTGCACTACCGCTCGGACTTGCTGCTCAACGGCAGCATCCTGCTGGCGTTGGTGCTGGCGGCCATGGGCTGGCATCAGGTGGATGCCTGGTTCGGCCTGGGGATTGCGGCGTACATTTTGTGGAGCGCGATCCATATCGCCCGGGAAAGCTTTGCGGTGCTGATGGACGAGGAATTGCCGCCGGAGGTCAGCCAGCACATGCTGGAACTGGCCCGTGGCGTGCCCGGCGTGCTGGGCGCCCATGACCTGCGCACGCGGGTATCGGGCAACCATTGGTTTGTGCAGTTGCACCTGGAACTGCCGGGGGATCTGAGCCTGTCAGTAGCTCACGGCATCAGCGACCAGGCCGCCGACGCCATTCACGCCGCCTACCCGCGCGCCGAAGTGTTGGTACACGCCGACCCGCAGGAAGTGGTCACAGGCGCCAAGGATTAGTACTGCACCTGATAGCCGCGACTGCTCAGGCAGTTGCCTTGGGCCTGGCGGTAGGTCTGCACCACCGCCGGGTCGGGGGCGTAGGTGACGGCCTGGGGGTCGAAGCCGCTTTGCTGCACCGCCCAGCGATAACAGTCATAACCGTCCTGTTGCACCTGGGCCGGTGATTGGCCATTGGCGGGATAGGCCACCACGTCATAACCATTGCCCTGGGGCGCAGGCTGCGGCGCGGGAACCGCTGCCGGCGGCTGCACCACCACGTATTGCTGGGTGCTTTCTTCGTAGGCGTAATAAGCGCCGGCGGCGAGGAACAGCAGCGAACCGCCGACCCACACTTCCCGCGCATAGTCCGGCAGGTAATGCACGCGGATGCCATACGGCGGCGCAACCACCACGTAGCGTGGGCCTTGGGGGCGATACCAGTAACCGCCGGAGAAGAAGTAGTCCTGGCCGCGATAGGGCACGCGGTAGTTGCGGTCGGGGAAGCGGTCCACCACATAACCCGGACGGTACTGCGGGCCGGGGCCCCAGCCATTACCGTGGCCATCGGGGCGGCCAGGCCAGCGATGGTCATCCGGATGCCCGTTGTAGCCGGGGCGCGAACCGGGTCCGCCGGCCTCCCAATGGCGGTTGTCGTCGCTGCGTCGAGGTATGTCACGGTAGTAACCCTGGCGCGGCTCCTGGGTCTGGCGCACGGTATCGGGGCGCCCCTGGATCGGCAGGTTATTCGACGGCTGCGGCGCCGGGCGCGCCTGCTCATTGCCTTGTGGCCGCGCCTGCCATTGACCGCCGCCATTCGGGCCGCCGCGGTCAAAATGCTCGTTCTGCGGGCGTGGTTGAGGGTTCTCGGGACGCGGTGGACTGTTCTCCGCCCGCCGCCCGCCCTCAGGGCCTCGCTCATGCTGCCCACCGCCCTGCGGCCCTTGGCCTTCGCGAGGTACGTTATCGCGCTCGTCGGCCAATACCTGCGTGCCGACACCGACCACCAGCAAACCAACACCTGCCAAACGCCAGATGCGCTTCATGCTTTTCCTCACTGCGATTCAGGGCTTGAACATGAGACTGGGAAAGCCTCGCCCGGTTCTGAGACAGGTTATCAGTCACGAGAACAATTTTCTTAAGGCAAAAGAAAAGGGGCGACCCGTCGGCCACCCCTTGAGAATTTCGTCCTGGCTCAACGCTTTTGACGTTGGCTCACCTCACGCCGTCTTGTGGACAGTGTGCAGCCTGGAGGCCGGCTCAACCCTGCTGGGGTGGCGGCCGCAGCGGGCCTGATTGGGCGAGCTGCAGTGGACTGTTGTCCAGGCGGTGATTCTGTTGCTAACGATACGCGCCAGAGCCCGACAGATGATTGCGAAGATTGCGTCAATAAACAGTGCTTGCGCAATTTTTAACCCTTCATAGATAATTCGCCGCAATAGTTACGACAAAGGCCAACCCAATGAGCAAGCTTGACCGATATGACCTGAGTATTTTGGCTGAATTGCAGCGCGATGCGCGTATCTCCAACCAGGAGTTGGCAGAACGCATCGGCCTGTCGCCGTCACCTTGCTCGCGCCGGGTCAAGCAGTTGGAAGACGATGGCTACATCGCGCGCCAGGTCGCCCTGCTCGACCGCAAGATGCTCGGCCTGAGCCTGACCGCGTACGTGCTGATCGGCATGGACCGCCACACCCCCGAACGTTTCGAAAACTTCGAAGCCGCCATCCGCACCCTGCCCCAGGTACTGGAATGCAGCCTGGTCACCGGCATGGATGCGGACTATCAGTTGAAGGTGGTGGTGCCGGACATGGATCACTATCAAAAACTGCTACTGGGCCACCTCACCCGGATCGAAGGCGTAACCAGCGTACGTTCAAGCTTTGTACTCAACCAAGTGCTCAACAGCACAGAGCTGCCACTGACCCACCTACGCACCTAAGGTCAATGAAGATCAAATGTGGGAGGGGGCTTGCCCCCGATAGCAATACTTCAGTCAGCTTATCCATAGCTGACCCCCGCCCACATTTTGATTGCACTTCGATCCAGGTCAATGTTGCGCTTGTGACACTGCCCTATACTCGCCGCCTGCCCCGTTGGAAGAGCCCATGAACAACATCGACCCCGCCCTGTTTGAAGAATGGATGATGACCGGCCTGGTCACGATTCTGATTATTTTCATGGGCTTTATCGTCTGGGACCTGGCGAAGAAATCCAAGGCCGGACGCTTCGGCTCGTTCATCCTGTTCTTCGTGCTGGGCCTGGGCGTGGCGGCGTTTATCATCAAGAGCGTGGTGATTGGCCTGATCGAATCCGGCGCTTTATAAACGCGCCGGGACTTCCTTCCATTGGCCTTGGTCCAGGCCGTCGATTGTCCAATCGCCAATGCGCACCCGCACTAGCCGCAGGGTCGGCAAGCCCACGGCGGCGGTCATGCGCCGCACTTGGCGGTTACGCCCTTCTCGAATCACCAGTTCAAGCCAGTACGTCGGGATGTTTTTGCGAAAGCGTACCGGTGGGTTGCGTGGCCATAACGCGGGCTCGTCCAAGCGCCGAGCCTCGGCGGGCAAGGTTTTGCCGTCGTTGAGTTCTACCCCATCGCGCAGGCGTTGCAGCAATTCTTCCGTGGGTTCGCCCTCCACCTGCACCCAGTAGGTTTTCGCCAGCTTGTGCTTAGGGTCGGCAATGCGCGCCTGCAACTGGCCATCGTTGGTCAGCAGCAGCAAGCCTTCGCTGTCACGGTCCAGACGGCCCGCCGGGTAGATGCCGGGAATGTCGATGAAGTCCTTGAGCGTCGCGCGCCCGCCTTCGTCGCTGAACTGGGTCAGCACGTCGAATGGTTTATTGAACAGGATCAACTTCGGCTCGGCCGGCGGCGCCTTGGCAACGCGACGCGCAGCGGAATACGGAGGTTTCACGCCAGGGCGGCGCGAATCGGGACGGGTGGGACGAGACATAGCAGAACAACATCTAACGGTCAGGACCGACAATGCTAGTGGCCTGACCGTTAAATGACCATCCCAACCGCTTAGCGGAACGGCGGCTCGTCGAAGCTGCGCAGTTTGCGCGAGTGCAGCGAGTTGAGTTCGTTGCGCAGCAGGTCCACCGCTTCGATGCCGATCTTCAAGTGCTGGCTCACCGCGCGTTCATAGAACGCGTTGGCCGAACCAGGCAATTTGATTTCACTGTGCAGCGGTTTATCCGATACACACAGCAACGTGCCGTACGGCACCCGCAAGCGATAGCCCTGGGCGGCGATGGTGCCGCTTTCCATGTCCACGGCCACGGCGCGGGACAGGTTTATCAGCGGTCGCTCCTGGGCCCAGCGCAGCTCCCAGTTGCGATCGTCGTAAGTCAGCACGGTGCCGGTGCGCAGGCGTTTTTTCAGCTGTTCGCCTTTTTCACCGGTGACGTGGGCCGCCGCTTGCTGGAGCGCCAGTTGCACTTCGGCCAGGGCCGGGATCGGGATATTCGGCGGCACCACACGGTCGAGAATGCCATCGCGACGCATATAAGCGTGAGCCAGGACGTAGTCACCGATGGTCTGGGATTGGCGCAGGCCGCCGCAGTGGCCGATCATCAGCCAGCAATGCGGACGCAGTACGGCCAGGTGATCGGTGATGTTCTTGGCGTTGGACGGGCCCACGCCGATATTGACCAGGGTCACACCGTGACCATCGCTGGCCTGCAAGTGATAGGCCGGCATCTGGTAGCGGTGCCAGACCACGCCGGCGGCAATGGCCGAGGCTTCGCCGTGATCCATGCTCTTGTCGATCACCACGTTGCCCGGCAGCACCATGCGGATAAAACGCGGGTCGCTGCGCAATTGTTCCAGGCCATGCAGGATGAACTGGTCGACATAGCGGTGATAGTTGGTCAGCAGAATCCAGGGTTGTACGTGGCGCCAGTCGCTGCCGGTGTAATGCACCAGGCGGCGCAGGGAAAAGTCCACGCGGGCCGCATCGAACAGCGCCAGGGGCAGTGGGTTGGTGTTTTCCCAGTCATACAGACCATCGGCGATGCCGTCGGTGGCGGCCGACAGGTCGGTGCTCGGGAATACGCGGGCCAGGGTGGCAGCAGTCACGCCGGAGCCGGCGAGTTCATCGCCCTGCTCGACCACATACGGGTAAGGAATATTCTGTTGGCTGACGCCCACTTCCACCGTCACGGTGAAGTCGTGCATCAACGGCACCAGTTGCTCCAGCAGGTACTTACGGAACGCCGCAGGATGGGTGACGGTCACGCTGTAGGTGCCCGGCAGTTGCACCTTGGCATAGGCGCGGGTGGTCTGTGGGACTTCGCCGTGGCAGTGGTAGGTCAGGCGCAGCTCGGGGTAGCGGAACAGCGCGCGTTGCTCGGCGTCGGGTTCGACGCGGTCCTTGAGGTATTGCTTGAGGGCCTGATTGAGCGCGCCGGTAGCTCGCTCATGCAGAGCCGCCAGCCGGTCCACGGCTTCTTCGGCGGTTTTAACGACAACAAAAGCTTCGGTCACGGTAAGCATCCTGTGTTCTGACATGCAGGCCTGTATCTTGCCTGCATCCCAGCCGCACCGAAACAGTGGCGTTGGAATGCACTCAATAATGTGGGAGAGGCTTGCCCCCTCCCCCCTTTGGACCGGGCTTATTCAGAAACAGAAGGCGTTGAGCGGGCGACAATCGCCGCCACATCCACACCTCGCGGCAAGGCGCCATAAGCGCGGCCGGAGGAATCGCTCAAGCGGCTGGCAATAAAACCGTCGCTGACCGCGGCATTCCCCGCCTCCAACAACAGCTTGGCCTGCAAGGCCACGGCAATGTCCTCGGTTAACTGCCGCGCGCGGTATTGGATGTCCTGGGTATCCATAAAAGCTGACTTTAGCTGTTCGATATGCCGCGCCAAATGCCGGTCGCCGTGGCCATTGCCCAGTTCGATAAACAGCGTCTCCAATACGCCCGGTTCCTTGGACAGCGCACGCAGCACATCCAGGCATTGCACGTTGCCGGAGCCTTCCCACGTTGAATTCACCGGTGCCTCACGGTACAGGCGCGGCAGGATGCTGTCCTCCACATAACCGGCGCCGCCCATGCACTCGGCGGCCTCGTTGATCATGGCCGGCGCGCGTTTGCAGATCCAATACTTGCCCACCGCCGTCACCAGCCGTGCGAATTTACTCTCCTGCTCGTCATCCAAATGGTCCAACGCCCTCCCCATGCGCATGCTCAAGGCCAGGGATGCTTCACTTTCCAGGGCCAGGTCGGCCAGCACGTTTTGCATCAGCGGTTGCTCGCTGAGCACGCGGCCGCTCACCGAGCGATGGGCGCAATGATGGCTGGCCTGGGTCAGGGCCTGGCGCATCAGGGCGCTGGAGCCGACCATGCAATCGAAGCGGGTCATGGCCACCATCTCGATGATGGTCGGCACACCACGGCCTTCTTCGCCGACCATCCAGGCCAGGGCGCCGCGAAACTCCACTTCGCTGGAGGCGTTAGAACAATTGCCGAGTTTGTTTTTCAGGCGCTGGATGTAGAACTCGTTGCGGGTGTCATCCGGGCGGTGCCTTGGCAGTAGGAAACAGCTCAGGCCCTTGTCAGTCTGGGCCAGCGTGAGGAACCCATCGCACATCGGCGCGGAACAGAACCACTTGTGGCCCACCAGCTCATACGCCTGCCCAGGGCCGCCAGCGCCCACCGGATAAGCCCGGGTGGTGTTGGCGCGCACGTCGGTGCCGCCTTGCTTCTCGGTCATGGCCATGCCGAGGGTGGCACCGGCCTTGTGGGCGATGCCGACGTTGCGCGGGTCGT
Source organism: Pseudomonas sp. S5F11 (assembly GCF_019641515.1). Taxonomy (NCBI): domain Bacteria; kingdom Pseudomonadati; phylum Pseudomonadota; class Gammaproteobacteria; order Pseudomonadales; family Pseudomonadaceae; genus Pseudomonas; species Pseudomonas sp. S5F11. The sequence continues at coordinate 4,433,304 of NZ_JAIFJZ010000001.1, read as the reverse complement.
ATTGGGTGCTGAGGATTTTCGGCAGCCAGGTCTTGGCCAAATCCGGCTGCAACCGCAACGCCGGTACGCAGGCAAAGGTCATGGTCAATGGGCAACCGCTGCCGGCTTCGGCCTGGCTGTGCAGGTAGGTCATGGCGGCGCGGGCCACATGGGCGCCGGCCTGCGGATGAGCCCAGGGCAGCGAAGGTAGGCCATGTTCGACGGCGGTGCGCATCAGCTCGTGATAGGCGGGGTGAAACTCAACCAGATCAATGCGGTGACCGTAACGGTCGTGGCTGTTGAACACCGGTTTGTGTTGATTGGCCAGAAACCCAGCCGCCATCAACGGCCCGCCGGCCAATGCGCCATAGGTATCGATGCGCGAGTGCGCCCAACCGGCGCCGAAACGTCGCGACCACTCTTGCAGGGGCAGGTCGATGCGGTACAGGTTGACGCCGTCCAGGGAGGGCGGTTGGTTGGTCACGTCGTGGGTTTCGGCAAATTGATGCAGGTTCATCACGGGCGTCCTGGAAAAAAGGCCACGCTCAGTTGAGGCCGGTTTTTTCAGTTAAGCACCGCTACCGCGCTTAAAAAAGTGACATACGCGCCGAATGCGCGGCGCTTTCACCCTCTAAAACCCCTAGCACGCAGCGCTCCATCACCGCTTGCAGCGCCTCGAAACGCACCGGTTTGGTCAAACGCTCAGTGACACCTACGCCCAGGCACCGCTCTCGCTCAGGCACATTCGACGATGTACCCAGGGCGATCACCGGCAATTCTCCCCCACCAGGCAGTGCGCGGATCTGACAGCACACAGAGAAGCTTCCTTCGGGAAGGTCCAACAGAACCGCGTCAAACGCCTGCGCTTGCAGCGCCTCCAACGCCGCAGGGCCACTGTCCACGGTTTTGACCCGATAGCCGAGCTTGAGCAGCATGCCGCGCACGGCCAGTTGACCGACGCTGTTGTCATCCACCAACAACACCGCGCAATCCTGCGCCGCTCGTTGCCGGGCCGGCAACGGCTTGGCTTCGGACGGCACCGAGCGCACCTGCATTTCGAGCTGGAAGCGACTGCCCTTGCGGGGTTCGGAATGATGGGTAAGGCGCCCGCCGATCAGTTCGATCAATTGCCGGCAGATCGCCAGACCGATGCCCAACCCGCCGTATTCGCGGGTGGTCGAGCCATCCAGTTGGAAGAAGCGCTGATACAGCGTGGCCTCATCCAGGGAGGCAAAACCAATGCCGGTGTCAGTCACGATAAAACTCAGGTGCACGCCGCCGTCGCGGTGAGGCACTCCCACCACGCGCAGGCGTACCGAACCTTCGTGGGTGAATTTGAAGGCGTTGTCCAGCAGGCAATCCAGGCACTGAATAAGCTTGTCGACGTCCCCCTCCAGACGGTCCGGCAGCTCATCCGCCACGTCGATGGAAAACGCCAGGCCCTTGCCCTGGGCGCTGGTATTAAATTGCTGGCGCAGGCTGTCGAGCACGCCACGCAGGCTGAACACGCGGTGTTGCGCACTCAGGCGACCGGCCTGCAATTCGGTGAGGGTGAGGATGCCATTGACCATGCGCATCATGTCCCGCGCGGAGCCGGCGGCGGTCTGATGGTATTGGGTCAGATCGTGACTCAGGGGCACCGTCTGCATGAGTTCCAGGGAACCGATCACGCCGTTCATCGGCGTGCGTAGCTCGTGGGTCAGGGTGGCGAGAAACTCATCCTTGAGCCGGTTGCTGCGGGCCAATTGGGAGTTAAGCACTTCGAGCTTTTGGCTGGCATCGAACAGAATCTGCGCCTGCTGCTCGCGCATGGCATTGATGCGGTCGGCCAGGGCCAGGGACAGCAGTGCCACTTCAATCGCCGAACCGATCTGACTGGCGTACATGGTCAGGAACATATTGGGCAGATAACCCAGCACCATCAGGGTGTTGACCACCCCGCCCAGCAGGAACGCCGACCAGGCGATGATGAAGTAACGCGCCACCCTCTGCCCGCAGTACCAGGCCTTGATGGCGGCGACGAAGATGGTCACGGTGAACACCAGCGCCAGGCCCGTGGCCAGACGCAACGCCAGCGCGTAGCTGGTCATCAACGACAGCAGCATGACCACTGCCCCGCACGCCACCAGCGCCAGCAACACACGGTTGATCCAGCGACTGTGTTGAGCGGTGTGCAAAAAGCTGCGCGCGAACAGACTGCCGAACAGCGCCGACGCGCCGATCAGAAACGGTGTCGCGGCGTTCGTCCACCAAGGGTTGTTGGGCCAGAAATATTCCACCGCCGCGCCGTTTACCGACAACTGGTACAGACCGAACGAGGCGATATAGAAGATGTAATACAAGTAGCTGGTGTCGCGCACGCTGAGGTAGATGAACAGGTTATAAACCAGCATCCCCAGCAACACGCCATAGATCAGACCCAGCACATACAGGCGCAGCGGCTGCTGTTCCAGATACGCGGTGCTCGACCAGAGGGTCAGCGGCGCCTGAATCGAGCCCTCGCTCTGCACTCGCAGATAAACGGTTTTATCCTCGCCCGGGGTGAAATCCAACTTGAACAGGTAGTTGTTCTGACGGATCTCGCGACTGGCGAACGGCAACGCATCTCCAGTGCGCCTGACCAAACGATAGGTGCCCGTGCTGTCGGGCAGGTACAGGTCCAGATGGTCCAGCGGCGGGTACGCCAGCTCCAGCAGCCAGGTGCGTCGGGCCTCGGCGTTGTGGGGCACATAGTGCAGATTGAGCTTGAGCCAGAACACCGAACGCGAATAGCCGGCGTTGAGGGTGTCCTTATCGTGGAGCTTGAATTGCGCGAGCGCGGAAGGCGCGCTGACATCGGCAATGGTGAGGGCGGCGCTCGGGTCTTCGAGCACTTGCAGGGCTCGGCCCAGGGGCAGGCTTCGGGTGTCCTGGTTGAACTCAATGGCGCTGGCGAGCATCGGCAGCCCGCACAACAATAGAATCAGCAAATAGCGCATAGAGCCCCAGCGTGGCCTGTCCGGTTATATCAAAAGCCCCCCATTCCTTTTGAGAAGACGTACACCGGCGGTACAGATAAGTTGTTTGAATCCACTCTAGCATAGCCGTTGCAGGCCATTGGACACCATTGAAATAATTTTTTGAAAGGCTCTAGATCAAGGCTTTCAGCGCTGTTTTTCAGGGTTTCAGGCAGCAAAAGAAACTCGCCGGGTGCGACAACATTCAGCCACCGCCCGAAGGCCACGCAAAAAGCGTTTGGTGGTAAGCTCGCCCACCATGAATATCTACAGCTCTCGCCCTGTTGTCCTCTGTCTCTCCGGCCATGATCCCAGTGGTGGCGCCGGCTTGCAGGCAGATATCGAAGCCCTGCTCGCCCAGGGTTGCCATGCGGCTCCGGCCGTCACCGCGCTGACCGTGCAGAACACGGTGAACGTCAGCGACTTCCGCGTGCTCGACCGCGAGTGGGTGCTGGCCCAGGCCAACGCCGTGCTCAGCGACTCCGAGGTGGCGGCGGTCAAGCTGGGCATGCTCGGCTCCACCGCGATGGTCGACACCGTAGTCGAGCTGCTGCAGGCGCACCCGCACCTGCCGGTAGTCTGCGACCCGGTGCTGCGCGCCGGTGGTGGCGGTAGCCTGGGCAAGGACGAAGTGGGCTACGCGATGCGTGAGCGGTTGTTGCCGCTGTCGCTGATCGCCACGCCGAACCTGCCCGAGGCACGTATCCTCGCCGAGCTGCCCGAAGGCACGGCGGACGAGTGCGCCGACAAGCTGCTGCCGTTTATCAAACACCTGTTGATCACCGGTGGTCATGGCGACGAGCATGAAGTGCACAACCGCCTATATAGCCGCGACGGCACGCGCCAGACCTTCACCTGTCAGCGCCTGCCGGGCAGCTATCACGGTTCGGGCTGCACGCTGGCCAGTGCTTTGGCCGGGCGTCTCGCCCAGGGCGAGGGCCTGGTCAGCGCCGTGCAATCGGCCCTCAACTACACTTGGCGCACGTTGCGTGACGCCGAACAACTCGGCCAGGGCCAGTTCGTACCGCGCCGGCTGCCGCTGGATTTCTGCTCGTAGGCGCCTGCTCGCCACTTCAAGGGACATGCCCGATGAAATTACGTGGCCTTTACGCCATAACCGACGGCCAACTGTTGGCCGGCAAATTCCTAGCCTACGTCGAAGCGGCGTTGGACGGTGGCGTGACCCTGCTGCAGTACCGCGACAAAAGCAGCGATGACGCGCGCCGCCTGCGCGAAGCCGAAAAGCTGCGAGAACTGTGCTCGCGCTACAAGACCCAACTGATCATCAACGACGACGCCGAACTGGCCGCGCGCCTGGGCGTCGGCGTGCACCTGGGCCAGACCGACGGCCCGCTCACCCCGGCCCGTGCGCTGCTCGGCCCCAAAGCCATTATCGGCGCCACCTGCCACAGCCAGATCGAACTGGCCGAACAGGCCGCCAAGGAAGGCGCCAGTTACGTGGCTTTTGGCCGCTTCTTCAATTCCAACACCAAGCCCGGCGCCCCGGCCGCCACGCTGGAGATGCTGGCCGAAGCGCATCAGCGCCTGCATGTGCCCATCTGCGTGATCGGCGGCATCACTCTGGAGAACGCCGAACCGCTGGTGGCCCAGGGCGCCGACCTGCTCGCCGTGGTCCACGGCCTGTTCGGTGCCGACAGCACCCAGGAAGTGACGCGCCGCGCCCGCGCCTTCAACGACCTTCTTAAATCTTAAGTTTAGAGAGCCCGCTCATGTCCCGTTCCGAAACCCTGTTTGCCAATGCCCAGAAACACATCCCCGGTGGTGTGAACTCCCCCGTGCGTGCGTTCAAAAGCGTGGGCGGCACGCCGTTGTTCTTCAAACATGCCGAAGGCGCCTACGTCACTGACGAAGACGACAAGCGCTACGTGGACTACGTGGGCTCGTGGGGCCCGATGATCCTCGGCCACAGCCATCCGGATGTGCTGGACGCCGTGCGCAAGCAGTTGGAACACGGCCTGTCCTATGGCGCGCCGACCGCCATGGAAACCGAGATGGCTGACCTGGTGTGCTCCATCGTGCCGTCGATGGAGATGGTGCGCATGGTCAGTTCCGGCACCGAAGCCACCATGAGTGCGATCCGCCTGGCTCGCGGCTTTACCGGGCGCGACAGCATCATCAAGTTCGAAGGCTGCTACCACGGCCACTCCGACAGCCTGCTGGTCAAGGCCGGGTCCGGCGCGCTGACCCAAGGCGTACCGAGCTCGGCCGGTGTGCCGGCGGCGTTCGCCAAACACACCCTGACCCTGCCCTTCAACGACATCGCTGCCGTGGAGCACATGCTCAGTGAAGTCGGCCAGGAGGTGGCGTGCATCATCGTCGAGCCGGTGGCGGGCAACATGAACTGCGTACCGCCGGCGCCGGGCTTCCTCGAAGGCCTGCGCGAGCAATGCGACAAACATGGCGTGGTGCTGATCTTCGACGAGGTGATGACCGGTTTCCGCGTAGCCTTGGGCGGCGCGCAGGCGTACTACGGCGTCACGCCGGACCTGAGCACCTTCGGCAAGATCATCGGCGGCGGTATGCCGGTGGGCTGCTTCGGCGGCAAGCGCGAAATCATGCAGCACATCGCCCCGCTGGGCCCGGTGTACCAGGCCGGCACGCTGTCGGGTAACCCGCTGGCCATGGCAGCAGGCCTGACCACCCTGCGGTTGATCAGCCGTCCGGGCTTCCACGCCGAACTGACCGACTACACCACGCGCCTGCTCGACGGCCTGCAACAGCGTGCCGATGCGGCCGGTATCCCATTCGTCACCACCCAGGCCGGCGGTATGTTCGGCCTGTATTTCAGCGGCGCCGACGATATCGTCACCTTCGACGATGTGATGGGCAGCGATGCGGACCTGTTCAAGCGCTTCTTCCACCTGATGCTCGAGGGCGGCGTTTACCTGGCGCCAAGCGCGTTCGAAGCCGGTTTCACCTCCATCGCCCATGGCGACGCCGAGTTGAAACTGACCCTGGATGCCGCTGAACGCGCCTTCGCCGCTCTGAAATAAACATTTGAAACCGGTAGGCGCCACCCCAGTGGCGCCTGATGGACTACTTTGCCTACGGATATTTCCGAGTTTTTTCGAGAAATAACCTGCAATCCGGCAGATAACTTGCCCAACCAGCAGAAAAACGAGTAAAGACTTTGTAAGCAGGGGCCTGCTTATTTCATAATGCGCGCTTATTGGATCCCACGAGGATCCGCGCGCCCCGTCAGAGGTAAGTCGATTCCCATGAAACGCACCGGCCGCACCCTGGTTCTGGGCTGCCTGTTGCTCCTTCAGCCGCTGCTGGCACATGCACAAGCAGGCGGCAACTCGTTGTTAATCCCAGCGATGGGTCGTTGCACCCTCAATACCCAGCCAGACAGCCAGGCCGAAGCGCTGAGCGCGTGCCAGAAACAGGCCGACGACGGGGATGCCCAGGCGCAATACGAGTTGGGCGAGTACTACCATGACAGCAAAAACCCCGCTCGCGACCTCAACAAAGCCCTGAGCTATTTCGAAAAAGCGTCGTTACAGGGCCACGCGCAGGCGCAATTCGAGCTGGGTAACATGTTCTTCCACGGTGAAGGTGTACCGGCCAATAACGTCCAGGCTTACATCGTGTTGAAAATGGCGGCGGTCAACGGCGCCGAAGACGCGCTGGACACCGCCGACGAAGTCGCCGAACACATGCAGCGCGATGAACTGGAAGTGGCTACCCAGGTACTGGGTCAGATCTTCCGCAAGTACCTGCTGGAATTGCAAAGCGCCGACGGGCGTTCGCCCTTCTCGCCCCTGCCTTGATAACTAAGGCGACAAGAGGTCTCCCTGGCGATAGGCATGTGCGCCTGCGACATGCGCGATCGTCATCCCCGCGGTCGCCATTCGCCGTATAGACCGAACGTACAAGAGCCCGGCGTACGTGCAGGCCACGTGTGTCACACGGTCTGTGATCGGATCAATGATTTCGGCCAGGATTTGCCCCGCCTCCACGTACTCCCCGACCTGCGCGCAAAACACAATCAGCCCACCCACCGGAGTCTTTACGGGCTCCACTCCCGCCAAGGGTATTGGTGGATTGAGCAAGGGCGGCATAGGTAACGCTTGGCCTTCAATGACACCGCGCTGCATCAAGAAGTTGATCATCCCTTGGCAATCCCTGCGTGCCAGCCGATGGTCGACATCGGCAACACCCCGCAACTCCACGGTCACTGCAAAACCGGGCGCACAAAAGCGCCCGTTGAACCTCTCCTGCATCTGCTCCCAAAACAACGTAAAGCACTCATCGAAAGAGTGCCCGCCAGCCTGCTTGGTCAAAAAACACGCTTCGGCGCCCAAGTAACGAGCCAACGGTTCCACTTGTGGCCAGAAATCCGGCGACAGATACAAGTGCTGCACTGCTTCAAAATCACAATGTAAATCCATCACCAAGTCGGCATCACAGGCCAGTGTCTGCAGGATCAAGCGCATGGAATGCAGTTGTGTGGCGGGCACTTGGCTGGCAAGCGTTCGTAGCAGAGTCGAACGGATCAAGCGCAGGTTGCTGACAGGGTCTTCGGTCAAGATGTCTTGCACACTGTCGCCGACCTGCTGGCTGACATCCAAGAACAAGCGATTGAAGTTTTCCCGACTCTCGTTATCGAAACGCCCCTGCGGCACGTCCATCAGCACCTGCTCCAGCCCCAGCGGATTGGCCACCGGCACGAGCACCACAGCGCAGCGCAACAACCCGGCAGCCTCCAACTGCGCAAGTTGCTGCTTCAGATGCCACACCACCAACATTCCCGGCAACTCATCGGCGTGCAGTGAGGCTTGGATGTAAACCTTGCCCGCCGCTGCGGTCGGGCCGTAATGAAAACTATGGATCCGCCGTACCGTACCCGGCACGGCCGCCAGCAATTCGTGCGTCTGAATTTGCATAACAGCCTCCTATCGGCCCACATCGAGAAAACGCAGCCAACGCCGTTCAGCGAGACGAAACAAACCGACCAGCGCAAAAGTAATACACAGGTAAAGGAGTGCAGCGAGGCCGAAGGATTGGAAGGTCAGAAAGGTCGCGGCATTGGCATCCCGCGCGACTTTGAGGATGTCCGGTACCGTAGCCGTGAACGCCAACGTGGTGGAATGCAGCATGAAGATCACCTCATTGCTGTAGTAGGGCAATGATCGGCGCAGTGCCGAGGGCAAAATCAAGTGCACGTATAGCTTCCACCCATCGAACCCCAAGGAGCGCGCGGCCTCGATTTCACCCCGTGGCATCGCGCGAATGGCGCCGGCCAATATTTCTGTCGTGTAAGCACCTGTATTCAGGGCGAACGCGAGCAGCGTGCAATTGAGCGCCTCGCGGAAGAACGCATCCAGGACCGGCTGTTCTCGCACGGCGGCGATGCTGTAGATGCCGGTGTAGAAGATCAGCAATTGGATATACAGCGGCGTACCGCGAAACAGGTAAGTGAAGGTACGCACCGGCCAACGCAGCCAGCACCGGGGAGAGTCCCTGGCGATGGACAATGGCAACGCCAGTATCAGCCCGAAACACAGCGAAGCGCTGGTCAGCCATAACGTCATGGCCAAACCGGTGAGTTGATGGCCGTCGGAGTAAATGAACGGCCGCCAATACGTCTGTATCAACTCAATCATCGTGACGGCTCCTGCGCACCCACGCCGTATCGACGCTCCAGCCAACGCAAGGCGAGGTTGGAAACGCTGCTGAGCAGCAGGTAGATCAGCGCCGCCAACAGCAGGAAAGGCAACAACAGTTGGCTGCCCTTGCCTGCCATCTGAGCCACTTTGATCAGATCCGCTAAACCAATGACCGACACCAGGGCCGTGGCCTTGAGTAATACCATCCAGTTATTGCCCAGCCCCGGCAGGGCGAGCCGCATCATTTGCGGGAACACCACATGCACAAACCCCTGAGTGAACGTCATACCAAGCGCCTTGGCGGCCTGGAATTGGCCGCGTGGTACAGCCAGCAAAGCCCCCCGAAAGGTTTCGGTGAAATACGCGCCGTAGATGAATCCCAACGTGAGCACGCCAGCACTCAAAGGGTCGATTTCGATGTAATCCCATCCCAAAGCGCGGGTCAGGCGGCTCAAGCCGGTTTGTGCCCCATAAAAAATCAGCAACATCAACAGCAGGTCTGGCACACCCCGTACCAGCGTGGTGTAGAGCTGCGCCCATAGGCGCAAGAGACGCAAGCCGGATAATTTGGCCGCCGCACCGAGCAAGCCCAACAGAAGTCCCAACAGCACTGATAGCAGTGCCAGTTGCAGGGTGACGCAGACGCCAAGCAGCAAAAGCGGTGCATACGCGTCCAGCGTCGAGATGAAATGAGTGAACGTGACTGGCATCGCTCGCGCCCTCGTCGACGATTGAAAGGCGGTTATTGACCGCTGTACATGTTCACACCAGGAAAATACTGGTCTTGCAGGCGCGCGTAGGTGCCATCGGCGTGCAGCGCGGCCAGCCCTTTATCCAGCAAGGTTTTCAAGGCGTGGTTGCCCTTGGCGATGCCGATGGCGCTTTTGGAGGGCATTAAATCGCTTTCAATCAACGGTCCCATGACGAACCCGGCCCCCTGAGGTAACCGCAGGAAGCCACTTTGCGCCTGCTGAGCATCTTGCAGGGAGGCGTGCAAACGCCCTCCGACCAAGTCGGCATACACCTGCTCCTGGTCGGCATACGCCACGACTCTCATGCCTTGGGTGGCGAGCACTTGGCGAGCGTAGGTTTCCTGGATACTGCCTTGCAGATAGCCAACGGCCATGCCCTTGCCCAGCTCGGTGCCGGGGCGTAAGACCATGGCCGTAGGGCTGGAAAACACTTCAGATGAAAAATCGATCACCTGCCCCCGGGCATCGGTCACGGTCATCGACGCCAGAATCGCGTCGATCTTGCCAGCGTTCAGGCTGGGGATAAGCCCGTCGAAATCGCTTTCAACCCATCGGCAACTAACGTTCAACTGTTTGCAAAGGGCATTGCCGATATCAACTTCGAAGCCGGTCAACTTTCCCGCATTGTTCTTATAAGCAAACGGGGCATAGTTAGGATCCACACCAAAACGAATAACGGTATATTCCTTGGCAAACAGCGAAGTATTTAAAAAAAGAAGCATGAGAAGAAACAGGCATATTTTTTTCATTGTTGTATTTCTCTCGTGATTGATTTAACGACGGATTGACTACACCTCGATAAAAGGAATTTCTCTACGAACAACTAAAGAATGGGCTGGCGCATCAAACTCCCGCGCATGCCGATGCCCCGAATAAACAGCCGCGGCGATGGTGCCAGGTGCCAGGCTGTCGCCAACCAAGGTGAGCGTGCCAATGCCACGCTCGTGCAGAATTTCCGGGGTGCTGGCCAACGCCTGATAAAGCGACTGCTCAGGCTCGCGCGAGGTGACCAGCAACACCGATGCGGCAGGCAGCCGGCGCGTACGCCCGGTGTAGACACACGCAACCTCCATACCTTCCGGTGCCGCATTGACCAGCGTATGGGACGGGACGATTGTGATGTTAAGTTCCAGCAAACGGCGCTGGATGCGGTGTTGCTCCAGGGTGTTGTGCGTCCACGCCGCCACATCCGCCGCCGGAGTGACGAAGACCACCTCTACACCCTGCGCCACCAACCGTTCGGCCAGCACGCTGCCCATATAATAGTGATCATCGTCAAACAGCAGCACCGGTGAAGGCGGCACTGCGCCAGCCATCAGATCGTCTGGGGTCAGCACCGGGAGGCATTCGAGGCCCGGTAATGCAACGCGCAGAGCACGGCCCAGACCGTCCCGCCGCCAGTGCGAGCCGGTGGCGATAACCACATGCTCGGCCGCGAAATCGAGTACGTCTTGGGCCTGCAGGGGGCTCTCACGGTAAATGTCGACCGATGGCAGGCGGCTCAACGCATCCAGCCGGTAGTCAACGACCCGGGCCCAACTCGCCAGGCCCGGGAGCCGGGATTCCAGCGCTACACGCCCACCCAGGGTACGCCGGCTGTCGACCAGCGCCACCTGCATCCCACGCGCGCCAAGCACCCGCGCGCACTCCAGCCCCGCGGGGCCAGCGCCCACCACCAGGGCAAGGCCGGGCTGACGGACTTGATGGAGGTTCTCCGGGTGCCAGCCGCGCCGCCATTCCTCGCCCATGGTGGGGTTCTGCGTACAGCGCACAGGCGTACTGGTGTGGTCACCACTCACGCAAATATTGCAGCCAATACACTCACGGATCTCGTCCGCACGCCCCTCTTGGATCTTTCGCGGCAGAAACGGATCGGCAATCGACGGACGAGCCGCGCCGATCAGGTCGAGCACCCCGCGGCGTACCAGAGAGACCATGGTGTCCGGGGAGGTAAAGCGCCCGACGCCCACCACCGGCTTACTCGTAAGCGCCTTGAGCCCCAGCAGGAAGGCTTCCTGATAACCTTCCGCGGCGAAACGTGCCGTCATACTGTCGTTTGCCCAGTCGGCGACATTTACGTCCCATAGGTCCGGCAGGTCGGCCAGCCTCGAAAAAATCTCCGCCCCCTCGCCCTCGCGACATAGGCCGCCAGCCATCTGCTCATCCACGGCCAGACGCACCGCCACGGCGCAACGCCCTCTCACCGCATCGCGGGTGTCTTCAATCAGCTCTCGCAACAGGCGCACGCGATTCTCCAGCACACCACCGTACTCATCGGTGCGCCGGTTGTTACGCTGGGTCAGAAAATGAAAGGCCACGCTCAGGTCATGTCCGGCGTAGACGTAGATGATGTCGAACCCTGCCGCTTGCGCCCGTAATGCGGCAGCCCTGTGCAGGGCGCGCAGCTGACGGATATCGGCTAGGCTCATGGCCCGCGCCTGTACCGGGTCGTACCCGCGCACAGGTGTATTCGAGGGAGCCCAGGGGATTTCCCGGCTATAGCGATTGGGCGCCGCATAGCCGTTGAAGGCCAACTCCACACCGGCCAGCGAGCCGTATTGATGTACCTCCTCGCACATGCGCGCCAGGGCAGGAATGTCGCGTTCATCCCACAAACGCGCCTCAATGCAGGGAGAAAACTCGCTCAACGGGCTGATTTCGCACTCTTCGGTACAGACCACGCCCCACCCGCCCTCAGCTTTTATACCGCGCATGCGGGCCATGGCCGATGGATGTACATGCCCCATGCCATTGCAGTGGGGCACTTGATAAAAGCGGTTTGGAGCGCGAACGGGGCCGATGAGGACCGGTTCAAACAGAATGTCATAGCGTGAATCGCGCACAGGGATACTCCCGAACGGATACGTTCTTTGAAGACTGCTATAAGAAACTCGGCGACAACTAACGGCTTTATAAATGAGGTGACAACCTACTCAGACACTCACCCTGTTAAAGTCGAATCAACGTGACAGCTCAATAACAAGAACATCAAGATCCAGGCCCATTATTACGGCGAGACTTGAGGTGATTTGTTATTGGCATCGTTATATCGCCCTCCAGACATAAACAAAATCTGCTATTTTTTAAACAGAATGTCTATGTACTAGAGGGCAAAATCAGAAACGCCCTACAAAATAGTTGAGCCTTACTTTTCAGGCATCGGCATCGGAAACGGCATGACATTGCTCATGCCCCGTGCTTCGCTGATCTTCGGTGTACCCAGGCGCTCGACTTCATCGATGCGCACGATCGAGTGCATCGGCACAAAGCTGCGCACTACACCTTCGAACTGCGCCTTGAGCTTTTCCTCGCCCGGATCGACGACCAACTGGGTGCGCTCGCCAAAGACGAACTCTTCCACTTCCAGGAAGCCCCACAGATCACTTTGATAGATCTGCTTGGCGTACATCTCGAACACCTGGCCCTGGTTGAGGAAAATCACCTTGTAGATTGGAGCTTCACGTTTGGTCATGGTGGGCGAACAACACATCGGGGATATAAAAGAGGGCGCGAACTATAGCATGGCACCCGATGCACAGCGCTAGGAACCAATGGGCATGCCCCCTATAATGCGCGGTTCTTTACCACCAGTTGACGATTCCCATGGCCAAGAAGCTTTACATCGAAACCCACGGTTGCCAGATGAACGAGTACGACAGCTCGCGCATGGTAGACCTGCTGGGTGAACACCAGGCCCTGGAAGTCACCGCCCGCGCCGAAGATGCCGACGTGATCCTGCTCAATACCTGCTCGATCCGCGAACGGGCCCAGGACCGTGTGTACTCGCAGCTGGGTCGCTGGCGCGAATTGAAACTGGCCAACCCGGACATGGTGATCGCCGTCGGCGGTTGCGTGGCCAGTCAGGAAGGCGCTGCAATCCGCGATCGCGCGCCCTATGTCGACGTGGTTTTCGGCCCGCAGACCCTGCATCGCCTACCCGACATGATCGACGCCGCGCGCACCAGCAAGCTGCCGCAGGTTGACGTGTCATTTCCTGAAATCGAAAAATTCGACCACTTGCCCGAGCCGCGCATCGACGGGCCCAGCGCCTATGTTTCGGTGATGGAAGGTTGCAGCAAGTACTGCACGTTCTGCGTGGTGCCCTACACCCGTGGCGAAGAAGTCAGCCGTCCATTTGACGATGTGCTGTCGGAAATCATCCATCTGGCCGAGAACGGCGTGCGCGAAGTGACCCTGCTGGGTCAGAACGTCAACGGTTATCGCGGCCAGACCCACGACGGGCGGCTGGCGGACCTTGCCGAACTGATCCGCGTGGTCGCGGCGGTGGACGGCATCGAGCGCATCCGCTACACCACTTCGCACCCGTTGGAGTTCTCCGACAGCCTGATCCAGGCCCACGCCGAAGTGCCGGAACTGGTCAAACACCTGCATTTGCCGGTTCAATCGGGCTCGGATCGCATTCTGGCGGCCATGAAGCGCAACCATACGGCCCTGGAATACAAATCCAAGCTGCGCAAATTGCGCGCAGCCGTACCGGGGATTTGCATAAGCTCGGACTTTATCGTCGGTTTCCCCGGCGAAACCGAGAAAGATTTCCAGCAAACCATGAAACTGATCGAAGACGTCGGCTTCGACTTCTCCTACTCGTTCGTCTACAGCCAACGCCCCGGCACCCCGGCGGCGGACCTGGTGGACGAAACCCCGGAGACCGTGAAAAAAGAACGCCTGAATGCCCTGCAACACCGCCTGAATCAGCAGGGCTTCGAGATCAGCCGACAAATGGTCGGTTCGATCCAGCGCATCCTGGTCACCGACTATTCCAAGAAAGACCCCGGCGAACTGCAAGGCCGCACCGAGAACAACCGGATCGTCAATTTCCGTTGTGATAATCCAACATTGATCGGTCAGTTTGCCGATGTGCACATCGATGCGGCGCAGCCGCATTCGTTGCGCGGCTCGCTGGTGCAATAAACGTGGGAGGGGGCTTGCCCCCGATGGCGGCGAATCAGACCACTCATTTATTGGCGACACACCGCTATCGGGGGCAAGCCCCCCACCCACATTGGAACCGTGCAACATTCCAATGACGTAAGTGCTTTCGTACCCGCGTCACTGGCGTTATCCTCTCTTTCACTTAAACAGCCAAAGGGCGGCTAAAAGCAACCTTGAACGCACCCATAGCAGAACCCCATCGTTTTCTCCTCGAGCCATTTGAGGCTCGCCGTTTCGCCAATCTGTGCGGACAGTTCGACGAGCACCTGCGTCTGATCGAACAACGCCTGAGCATCGAGATCCGCAACCGCGGCAATCAGTTCGAACTCATTGGCGACCCCCAGCACACCACGTCCGCAGAAAACCTGCTGCGCCGTCTCTACCGCGAGACGAAGGGCAGCGAGTTGTCACCGGAAACCGTGCACCTGTACCTGCAGGAGTCGGCCGTGGAAGACCTGGCCAACAACCCTGTAGCCGAAGCCAGCGTGGCCCTGCGTACCAAGAAAGGCATGATTCGCCCACGCGGCTTGAATCAGCAGCGCTACGTCAAGGAAATCCTCGGCAACGACATCAACTTCGGCATCGGCCCGGCCGGTACCGGTAAGACCTACCTGGCCGTGGCCTGCGCGGTCGATGCTCTGGAACGCGAGCAAGTACGCCGCATTCTGCTGGTACGCCCAGCGGTCGAGGCCGGTGAAAAGCTCGGCTTCCTGCCCGGTGACCTGGCCCAGAAGATCGACCCCTACCTGCGCCCGCTCTACGACGCGCTCTACGAGATGCTCGGCTTCGAGTACGTGGCCAAGCTGATCGAGCGCCAGGTGATCGAGATCGCTCCGCTGGCCTACATGCGCGGCCGTACCTTGAACAACAGTTTCATCATCCTCGACGAAAGCCAGAACACTACCGTCGAGCAGATGAAGATGTTCCTCACCCGTATCGGTTTCGGCTCCACGGCCGTGATTACCGGCGACGTCACCCAGGTCGACCTGCCCAAGGGCACCAAGTCCGGCCTCGCCCAGGTGATCGAGGTACTCAAGGACGTTCCGGGTATCAGCTTCACGCACTTTATGCCCAAGGACGTGGTGCGCCACCCGCTGGTGCAGCGCATTGTCGAAGCCTACGAGCGCTTCGACCATCGCGATGGTGCCCCGGCCAAGGACGTTCGCGGCGATGCTTGAACTGGATCTGCAGTTGGCTACCGACGCGCCAGCCCCCAGCGAGGAGCAGTTTCGCCAATGGTGTGCACTGGCACTGCGCCAGCGCAGCGCCGACTCGGAACTGACCATCCGTCTGGTGGGCGAGGCCGAGGGCCGCGAGCTGAATCACACCTGGCGCCACAAGGACTACGCGACCAACGTGTTGTCCTTCCCCGCCGATGTTCCCGACGAGTTGCTGGACATTCCATTGCTGGGCGACCTGGTGATCTGCGTCGAAGTCGTCGAGCGTGAAGCCAGGGAACAAGGCAAGGAACTTGAGGCGCATTGGGCCCATCTAGTCATCCACGGCTGCTTGCATCTCTTGGGTTACGACCATATAGACGATGACGAAGCCGAGGAAATGGAAGCACTGGAACGAACGTTGCTTGCGCAATTGGGTCATCCCGACCCTTATGCCGATGACGAAGCTTAAAAAACACTCAACTGTAACAACAAAGGATTCAGAGTAATCGCTATGAGCGAAGACCGATCGAGCAACGGGCAGAAGTCATGGCTGGGTAAACTGACCCAGGCTTTTGCCCACGAGCCGAAAAACCGCCAGGAGCTGCTGGAGCTGCTGCGCGAGGCCCATCAGAACAAGTTGCTGGACAGCGAAGCGCTGGCCATCGTCGAAGGCGCCATCCAGGTGGCTGACCTGCAGGTCCGGGACATCATGGTCCCGCGTTCGCAGATGATCAGCATCAAGGCGACCCAGACCCCACGGGAGTTCCTCCCGGCCGTGATCGACTCGGCGCACTCGCGCTACCCGGTGATCGGCGAAAGCCATGACGACGTCATGGGCGTGCTGCTGGCCAAGGATCTGCTGCCGCTGATCCTCAAAGAGAACGGCGACAGCTTCAACATCAAGGATCTGCTGCGCCCGGCCACCTTCGTGCCCGAGTCCAAGCGCCTGAACGTGCTGCTGCGCGAATTCCGCGCCAACCACAACCACATGGCCATCGTGATTGACGAATACGGCGGCGTGGCGGGCCTGGTGACCATCGAAGACGTACTGGAACAGATCGTCGGCGACATCGAAGACGAACACGACGTCGAAGAAGACAGCTACATCAAGCCTCTGCCCAGCGGCGACTTCCTGATCAAGGCGTTGACGCCGATCGAGAACTTCAACGAGTTCTTTGACAGCGAATTCTCCGACGACGAGTTCGACACAGTGGGCGGTTTGGTGATGAGCGCGTTTGGCCACCTGCCCAAGCGCAACGAAACCACCGAAATCGGCGCCTATCGCTTCCGCATCCTGAATGCCGACAGCCGTCGTATCCACTTGATTCGCCTGACACCTATCGCCCGCTAAGGACTGACATGCGCCGTCTTATCGCACCCGGCTGGCCCGGTAACCTGCTGGCCGTGGTGGCCGGCGCCATCACTACCCTGGCGCTGGCGCCGTTCGATTTGTGGCCATTTGCGCTGGTGGCCGTCGGGCTGTTCTATATCGGCCTGCGAGAGCTGACACCGCGCCAGGCCTTGGGGCGTGGCTGGTGCTTCGGTTTCGGCCTGTTCGGTGCCGGCACCAGCTGGATCTACTACAGCATCCACCACTTCGGCGGCGCTTCGGTGCTGCTGGCGGGGTTCCTGATGCTATTGTTCACGGCCGCCATTGCCTGGTTCTTCGCCCTGCCCGCCTGGCTGTGGGCACGCTGGCTACGCCGCAACGAAGCGCCGCTGGCGGACGCCCTGACATTCGCAGCGCTATGGGTGGGTCAAGAGGCCTTTCGCGGCTGGTTCCTCACCGGTTTCCCGTGGCTCTATTCCGGCTACAGTCAACTCGATGGCCCACTGGCAGGGCTGGCCCCGCTCGGCGGGATGTGGCTGATTTCCTTTGCCCTGGCGCTCACGGCTGCCGTGCTGTGCAACCTGCCGCGCCTGCTGGCCGCCAAACGCAATGGCTTTGTCGCCGCGGGCCTGGTGCTGCTGGTCGCGCCATGGGGCATCGGGCTGGCGCTCAAACATCATGCCTGGACCGAGCCATCCGGCGCTCCGTTGAAGGTGGCCGCGATCCAGGGCAACATCGAACAGAGCATGAAGTGGGACCCGCAGCAGCTCAATGCGCAATTGGCGCTGTACCGCGACATGAGTTTCAGCTCCAAGCCTGTGGACCTGCTGGTCTGGCCCGAAACAGCGGTGCCGGTGCTCAAGGAGTCGGTGGAGGGTTACCTGGGGATGATGGGGCGGTTCGCGGCCGACCGGCATACCGCGCTGATTACTGGCGTGCCGATTCGTCAGGAAGTGCACCACCAGAAGCGTTACTTCAACGGCATCACCGTAGTGGGCGAAGGCGACGGCACCTACCTGAAGCAAAAACTGGTGCCTTTCGGTGAGTACGTACCGTTGCAGGACATATTGCGCGGGCTGATTGCGTTCTTCGACCTGCCGATGTCGGACTTTGCCCGTGGCCCCTCCGACCAGGCCATGCTGCAAGCCAAGGGTTATCAGATCGCCCCGTTCATCTGCTACGAAGTGGTTTACCCCGAGTTTGCCGCAGGCCTTTCAGCCCAGAGCGACCTGTTGCTGACCATTAGCAACGACACCTGGTTCGGGCGCTCCATCGGCCCTCTGCAACACCTGCAAATGGCGCAAATGCGTGCGCTGGAAGCGGGGCGCTGGATGATCCGCGCCACCAACAACGGCGTGACCGGGCTGATCAACCCGTTCGGACAGATCACCGTGCAGATCCCGCAGTTCGAACGCGGCATCCTGTATGGCGAAGTAGTTCCCATGCATAACCTGACGCCGTACCTGCAATGGCGTTCGTGGCCGTTGATCATCGTGTGTCTGGGGCTGTTTGGCTGGGCGCTGCTGGCGGGCCGCCTGTCGAAAATCGGCTGACAAGAGCCCCACCCGCAGGCAGGGCTTTCTCCGAGGAGAAAGCCCTTGCACCTACCTTAGCGTCATGGCGATTCTGCCGGTGATTGCCATGCCCGACCCAGCCAGTTTCACGCGCCGCCCGTAATAATCCATGTGACCGTCGACAACGGCCAGCATATGGCCGGGGGTATACATCGAGCCCGTTCCGCCCTTTCGTAGCTCGCGCATCGACGCGGCGACCATCTGGTGCTTCAGCCCCAACCGTCGTAATGCCTCACCTGGATAATCACCTGAACTGAGCATTTGCAGCGCCGAGGCAAAGGTTTCACTGCTGCGCTCGTAAAACTTGTCGAGCTGCATGCGTTTGGCGCTGACCGCATATAAAAACTGGGCGTTAACCAGCACATCATTGGAGCCGTCGCCTATAAATCCCGAAGCGGCGGCAGCCTGCCGGATTTCGTCATGAGTAATGAAGAGCTTATAGCCGTCCCTCATCCTCACATTGAACCCGTCAGCCGTTGCCTCGATTTCTTTATAGATATGGTGAGGGTTGTGGCCGAACTTCATCATGGCCAGTTTAATCGCCGAAATGACCACCGAATTTCCACTGCCGCCCTGGTAGAAATCGCGAAAGATATTCGTGGGGATAACGCTGGGTGAATCCGCATCGCCCTTGATCAATGAATTGCCGGGCTCTGCTCCGTTGTCGAGGCTGGCATACGCCTGGTTTGCGGACGGTCTATTGAGAGGCGACCGGTACGATGAATAGGTGTTTTCGTTATTGTTGCGCTGGGCGGTGACAGGCTGACCGTAACGCCCCTCGTAAAAACTGTTAGCGACTCTGGACACGCTCATCAGCAGTATTCCTTACTTACTTGATTGGTTTAGATCAGTTTGGCGCCATAACGCCAATGAAAGTCCTTATAGACGCTGGTCTTGGTGCCCCACATATCAAGCGCGCCATCGACTACCGCCATTTGGTGCGGCCCATTGCAGAGAACTCCGATGGCACCCTCGGCCAGTTCCCTCACGGTGGTAGGCGCCATATGCGCCCGCAATCCCAGGCGAATAAGCCCCTCGCCCGCAAGCTCTCCATCGGCCAGCGTCACCATGGCATCCTCGAAGCTCTCTTCGGCGTTTCCGTCATTGTTTTCAAGCTGCGCTCATTTGGCACTGACGGCGTATAAAAACTGCGCATTGATAAGAACATCCTCCGAGTGGCCCGGCCTAAGTCCGGCACCTTCTTGAGCCTCTTCCAATTCCTCAAAGGAAATATGCAACTTAAAAGAGTCCCGCATGGTGACTTCAAAACCGTCCTTAACTTCGGTGATTTGCTTGTAGATGCCATGAGGGTTATGGCCGAACTTAGCCATGGCGGCCTTGATTGCACTGACGGTGACGCAGTTACCCACCCCTTCCTGAGAGAACGCCCCCCAAATATGGGTCGGTTTTATGCCGGCATTCTCCGCGTTGCCCCGGATAAATTTTCGATGCGGCGTCTCGGGAACATCTGAACGCGAATCTACGCCGAGCGCCGAGCGTTCCAAAGGCGGGCTATGGGGCTGATGCACTGATCGTGTTTGATCAGGGATCAACTTAGTAGCGGGTAATGTCCTGTGCTGCTGCCCACCCATGCGTGCGGACAGCGTAGTGATCATGTTATTTAACTCGCGCAACATGTCAGTGATCGCGGAGAACGAAGCCTGGGCATGGGGGGCCGCACTTTTGGCTGCTGCGCCATCGGGGCGCGCAACCCTGTCGAACGCCCCTGCCCCGTGCGGCCTTTCAGGCGCAGCACCCACATAACTTTTATGCACCTCAGCCTGATAACGCCCGTAGTAACCATTTACGGGGCTGGCAACCGAATGACTCATACCTCTTTCTCCCTGGTTTTCATTAACAGCCACGGCCAGCCAAGACTAACCGGCACTCATCAACAGATAGCCCTAATAACCCTTGAAATATCTTCCATCAGAGGCTCAGTAATTATGTTGCCGTACCTTTCTTTCACGAGGACCTTTGGCCAATTCAGTGGTGCTGATCGCGTCGCGCAATCCAAGCGCCGCCAGAATTTCATGTTTGTTCGTATTAAATGGCGTGAGCGCTAATACACCGGCATAGGTGCGCATTTTCGGAATTTTTTCAGCAGATGAGCGCGTCCAAGGTTCATTGTCCGCGAAGTGCTTCGCTTGCTCAGTCAAATATATACGCTTGCACAGTACCCCAAATAAAAACGAAGCATCGTTCACCATGCCTTCATCGAAGCCCACAAACCCACAGGCCTTGGACGCCAAGTGCAACTCTTTATGAGTGATATTTAACGCGACACCATCTTTCATAATAATGTCGTACCCGCCAGGCACGGCCGTTACTTTTTCCAGGACACTGTCCACACTCTGGCCATACTTCGACATGGCCAACTTAATGACTTCCAAATAAGGAACACGGCTGTCATGGCCCAACCACGGGTACGGCTTGTATTGCCAGGACACCCCCGCTTTCAGATCATCCGGTTTTTGCCCCTTGGGTTTTCCAGACAACTCCACCGCCCAATCGTCTTCATTGATCACTTCGCTCCATATCCGCCGCCATTCATAATCCTCAAGTGCAACGCCTGCGCCGCCATGCTTGCCATCAGCGAAGTCCAGTGCATCAAACGGATCAAGCTCCTCGTCAGCCACAGGCAAGCGGTCTACGAGGTGCCTGACCTTGATATCAACTGCTGGCAGAGCTTCGAGTTTACGCGGTTTGGGCGCTACGTCGGTCGCGGGCGCCGGCAATATCGCGTCGGCATCCAAAAACTGTTTCAAGCTGTCGGTGACGTTTTTCAATAACAAAAGCAACGTCGTCAGCGTTTGACCTAATTGCGCGTCGTCCTGTTTTAAAGGGCCAAGAACGTTAGGGCTGTAAGCCGTGAAATGCTCACCTCGTTTCGCTGACAAGTTTCCCGCTCCAGATGTAGCAGGAGCCTCTTCACCGGCAAAGGCATTACCCAACCGGCTTACTCGGTGATTATTTGCTGTTGATAATATATTCACACAACTGCGCCTCTCTAGGTCAATTAGCACATAGTTCACCACGGAAACACTTGCGACAACTTAACGTACGAGGGGAGCGATTAATTTATCCCACAAGTTTAATTTGTCGCACTGCGCAGCGTCAGTGTTCGCCCAGACTAGTGGCAGCCAACTTCTTAAAAATTCCACCTTATCAACGCACAAAAAATTACGGCACGCAGCGAACCCGCACAAGCAAAAATCACTTATTCACACAACAACTTTTAATTGACCGCGAATTAATTGAAAATTTACGCAACCAAAGAATTACGAACCTCCATAAACAATCAATCAACACAACAACAAAAAGTTATTCATTTATATTCATCACTCAGCATCTTAGGTACTGCGCGCACTAGGATGTACTACATATCCTACAAGCAAGAATGCGCCTGACCGCTTGCGCCATAAGGCCAGTTAGAACATTGCGTTCATACCGAAAACTGACCTTCTCTAAATCCGCCCACCGGCTGATTTCTTATGACGCAATTCAGCGATAAAACAATCGATACCCCACCTGCCCGACCGCTTCGTTAATCAACTGCCCGCTCTGCCACACCGATTTGAATTCCGGCATCCAACCGCCCAGAGGACGGGCATTGTCCACCCCCAAAAAACCGACCGGGGCCGGTACGACGGTGAAACCGGCCTTTTCAAAACTCCAGACCGATCGCGGCATATGCCAGGCCTGGGTGACCACGACCACGCGCTTGATACCCTCGGGTAATAGAATCTCGGCGCTCATCTGCGCGTTCTCCCAAGTGGTACGGCTGCGTTCTTCCTTCCAGCGCACCGTGACGCCAAAGTCATCCTGCATCGACACCGCCATCAACTGCGCTTCGCTGGGGGGCGTGCCGTAATGCAGGCCACCGGTAGTCAGTACCGGCAACCCCGACGCCTTGGCCAAGCGCGCGGCGTAACGCTGGCGTTCCAGCCCGATGCCCGTAGGCTGATCGGCGCCCCACGCGGGGTCGCCTCGCTCACGCCCGGAACCCAACACTACGATGGCGTCGGCGCGTTGGGCCAGGGTTGACCAGTCCTCACGAGCCAATGGCGGCTCGGTCTCAAGCGCACGGGCGCCCCACTCCACCATCACGGGCAGGCTGATCAACCACATACCGCCCAGGCCCAGGACAAAGCAGCAGCCGGCCAACTTCGGGCGGCTACGGCGAAACCACCAGGCAAGCGCCAGCAGCAGCAAGAGAATGCCGGGCGGCAGGAGCAGTTGTTTGATGAAATAACGAATAGGCATCGGGCATCTCCACAGATGCCCGAAGCCTAAGGTGTAACGGGGTCTAGCGACAATCTAGAAAGTTGCACGTTTAAATGGTGCTGTTCAGGGGGGAGCGAACTACTTGCAGCGGGCGGACCGGAATCTCTCCGGGCCACGACCGGCCGGCAAATCCTTGAGCCACACCACCTTGGCAGACTGCGTGGGCTCCTTGACTGGCGGGGTTGCCGCCATGGGAGGCGCACTGCACTTGTTGCGTTCCAGATAAGCCTTGATCAGTTCCAATTCCGCGCGGCTCAAACCGCGCAGTTCCAACTCCACAGGCCGCTCATCACGCAATCGGCCCGCAGTTCTCGCTGCATCCAATGCACGACCCAATCGGTCGATAAGTCCTTCGTAGATTTCCGGTTTCGTTGCGATTCGCTGCGATTCAACCATCCCCTCACCTCATTGAAGAAAGACTTGCTCCCCAATAAACAGCGTAGCCCCCGTAGCTGCGCCTGCCCGGCGCCGCGACAGACGGCCTTGGCCGCGCAATCAGGGTTTCCCTCGATAGAGTGGGGTCATGTATGCTACGGCGCTTCCTGTAACTCCACTTCCCGCAGGGTTTGGGCACGGATGCGGCGCTTTTGGGTGTCGATCTACCCGGACAATGCACCGAAGAGGATTAGGCCACCCCTATTCAGTTCAAAAAGTAGCCATGCACGAACAATATCAGCCCCGTGAAATAGAAAATGCCGCCCAAGCCTTCTGGGACGAGCAGAAGTCCTTTGAAGTCAGTGAACAGCCAGGCAAGGAGACCTTCTACTGCCTGTCGATGTTCCCTTACCCCAGCGGCAAGCTACACATGGGGCATGTGCGTAACTACACCATCGGCGACGTGATTTCCCGTTACCAGCGCATGCAAGGTAAAAACGTCCTGCAACCCATGGGTTGGGACGCCTTTGGCATGCCGGCGGAAAACGCCGCGATGAAAAACAATGTAGCGCCCGCCAAGTGGACCTACGAAAACATCGCCTATATGAAGACCCAGCTGCGCAGCCTGGGCCTGGCCGTGGACTGGTCCCGTGAAGTGACCACCTGCAAGCCGGACTACTACCGCTGGGAACAATGGCTGTTCACGCGCCTGTTCGAAAAAGGTGTGATCTACAAAAAAAGCGGCACCGTGAACTGGGACCCGGTCGACCAGACCGTACTGGCCAACGAGCAGGTGATCGACGGTCGCGGCTGGCGTTCCGGCGCGCTGATCGAAAAGCGCGAAATCCCGATGTACTACTTCAAGATCACCGCCTACGCCGATGAGCTGTTGTCGAGCCTGGATGATCTGCCGGGCTGGCCGGAACAGGTCAAGACCATGCAGCGCAACTGGATCGGCAAATCCAAGGGCATGGAAGTGCAGTTCCCGTACAACGTCGACTCCATCGGCGAAGCGGGCACCCTCAAAGTGTTCACCACCCGTCCCGACACCCTGATGGGCGCGACCTACGTCGCCGTGGCCGCCGAACATCCGCTGGCCACCCAGGCCGCACAGAATAACCCTGAGCTGCAGGCATTCATCGCCGAATGCAAAGGCGGTAGCGTGGCCGAAGCCGACGTCGCCACCCAGGAGAAGAAAGGCCTGCCGACCGGGTTGTTCGTCGAGCACCCGCTGACCGGCGAGAAGTTGCCAGTATGGGTCGCCAACTACGTGCTGATGCACTACGGCGATGGCGCGGTAATGGCCGTGCCGGCGCACGATGAGCGCGATTTCGAATTTGCGACCCAGTACAACCTGCCGATCAAAACCGTAGTGCGCACCAGCTCGGGCGACAGCAACCCGGCACCATGGCAAGACGCGTACGGCGAGCACGGCACCCTGATCAACTCCGGCGAATTCGACGGCCTGGACTTCGCCGGCGCCTTCGACGCCATCGAAGTGGCGCTGATCAAGAAAAACCTCGGCGCTTCACGCACCCAGTTCCGCCTGCGCGACTGGGGCATCAGCCGTCAGCGCTACTGGGGCTGCCCGATCCCGATCATCCACTGCGCCAGCTGCGGCGACGTGCCGGTGCCCGAAGATCAACTGCCCGTGGTGCTGCCGGAAGACGTGGTGCCGGACGGCGCCGGTTCGCCCCTGGCGCGCATGCCCGAGTTCTACGAGTGCAGCTGCCCGAAATGCGGCCAGCCGGCCAAGCGTGAAACCGACACCATGGACACCTTCGTCGAGTCCTCGTGGTACTACGCGCGCTACGCCTCGCCTCACTACGAAGGCGGCCTGGTAGAAAAAACCGCAGCCGACCATTGGTTGCCGGTCGACCAGTACATCGGCGGTATCGAACACGCCATTCTTCACCTGCTGTACGCGCGCTTCTTCCACAAGCTGATGCGCGACGAAGGCCTGGTCACCTCCAACGAGCCGTTCAAGAACCTGCTGACACAAGGCATGGTAATCGCCGAGACCTACTATCGCCGCGAAGCCAATGGCGCCTACACCTGGTTCAACCCGGCGGATGTAGAGCTGGAACGCGACAGCAAAGCCAAAGTCATCAGCGCCAAGCTGATCGCCGACGGCCTGCCGGTGGAAATCGGCGGCACCGAGAAGATGGCCAAATCGAAGAACAACGGCGTCGACCCGCAGTCGATGATCGACCAATTCGGCGCCGATACCTGCCGTCTGTTCATGATGTTCGCCTCGCCGCCCGACATGAGCGCCGAGTGGTCCGACTCCGGCGTGGAAGGTTCGCATCGCTTCCTCAAACGCGTCTGGCGTCTGGCCCATGCCCATGTCAGCCAGGGTCTGCCGGCCAAGCTGGACGTGGCCGCGCTGAACGACGAGCAGAAAGCCATTCGCCGCAGCATCCACCTGGCCATCAAGCAAGCCAGCCAGGACGTGGGCCAGAACCACAAGTTCAACACCGCCATCGCCCAGGTGATGACGCTGATGAACGTGCTGGAAAAAGCCCCGCAGGCTACCGAGCAGGATCGCGCGCTGGTACAGGAGGGCCTGGAAACGGTCACCCTGCTGCTGGCCCCGATCACGCCGCATATCAGCCACGAACTGTGGAGCCGCCTGGGCCACAGCGACGCGGTCATCGATGCGCGCTGGCCGGTACAGGATGACAGCGCCCTGGTGCAGGACACGCTGCAACTGGTCATCCAAGTCAACGGCAAACTGCGTGGTCAGATCGACATGCCAGCCAGCGCCAGCCGCGAAGAAGTCGAAGCGGCTGCGCGCAGCAACGAGAACGTGCTGCGCTTTACCGAAGGCCTGACGATCCGCAAAGTGATCGTTGTGCCAGGCAAACTGGTCAATATCGTCGCCAGCTAATCGGATCGGGCGCAGGGCTTGAGCCCTGCGCCGAACTAAACCTTCAGGGCCGCGATAAGGCCCGCCTGGTTTCAAGGGGAGCAACAAAATGATCAAACGCAACTTGCTGGTTATGGGCCTTGCCGTGCTGCTGAGCGCTTGCGGCTTCCAGCTGCGCGGCACGGGCACCAATGACCTGTCCATCAAAGAATTGGACGTCAGCGCCCGTAACGCTTATGGCGAAACCGTGACGCAACTGCGTCAGGTCCTGGAAAACAGCGGCGTACATGTCTACACCGGCGCGCCCTACAAGCTGGTACTGGTGGACGAGAAAGAAACCCAACGTAACCTGAGCTACGCCAGCGCAGGCCGTGCATCGGACATCGAACTGAGCAGCGTGCTCAGCTTTGAGGTGCAGGGCCGTGATCACCTGCCGTTGATGGGTGACAAGATTCAGATCCAGAAGGTAGTGAGCCACGACGGTAACAACCTGGTGGGTTCGGATTCGGAAGTCATTCAAGTGCGCAAGGAAATGCGTCGCGACCTGGTTCAACGCATGATGTTGCGCCTGCAACTGCTCACACCTGAGCAGCTGGAAGTGCTGCAACGCACCGCTGACGACAAGGCCAAGGCAGAAGCCGACGCGCTTAAAGCGGCACAAGAGTACGAAGACAACACGCCGAAACAATCGCCTGTCGAAGTACCGGTACCGGTTGAGTAAGCCAAATGGGGCGCCCCAGGCGCCCCGTTCGCCCTGCCTATGAAACTCGCTCCCGCCCAACTCGCCAAACACCTGCAAGGTGGCCTCGCGCCCGTCTACATTGTCAGCAGTGACGACCCGCTGCTGTGCCAGGAAGCCGCCGACGCCATTCGCACGGCTGCCCGCCAGCAAGGTTTCGATGAGCGCCAGGTCTTCAGCGCGGATGCCAGCTTCGACTGGGGCACCTTGCTGCAAGCCAGTGCGAGCATGTCGCTGTTCGCCGAAAAACGCCTGCTGGAACTGCGCCTGCCTTCAGGCAAGCCCGGCGACAAAGGCGCTGCGGCCCTGATGGAATACTGTGCACGCCCCGCCGAGGATACGGTGTTGCTGATCAGCCTGCCCAAACTCGACGGCAGTGCGCAGAAAACCAAATGGGGCAAGGCGCTGGTGGAAGGCGCGCAGACCCAGTTCATCCAGATCTGGCCGGTGGACAGTAACCAATTGCCGCAGTGGATTCGTCAGCGCCTGTCCCAATCGGGCCTGGCGGCGACTCAAGACGCGGTCGAGCTGATCGCTGCCCGGGTTGAAGGCAACTTGCTTGCCGCCGCCCAGGAAATCGAGAAGCTCAAGCTGATGGCCGAAGACGGGCAGATCACCGTCGAAACCGTCCAGGGCGCCGTGGCCGATAGCGCGCGCTTTGATGTGTTCGGGCTGGTGGATGCGATTCTCAACGGCGAACCTGCCCATGCCCTGCGCATGCTCGAAGGGCTGCGCGGCGAGGGGGTGGAGCCGCCGGTGATTCTCTGGGCCCTGGCCCGTGAGTTGCGGGTACTGGCCAATATTTCCCTGCAATACAGCCAAGGTACGCCGCTGGACAAATGTTTCAGCCAGGCACGACCACCGGTATGGGACAAACGCAAACCCCTGATGAGCAAAGCCCTGCAACGGCACTCGGCGCAACGCTGGGCGCAGCTTCTGCTCGAAGCACAGCGCATCGATGCGCAAATCAAGGGACAAGCGGCCGGTTCGCCGTGGATGAGCCTGAGTCGTTTAGCGCTGCTGATGTCCGGGCAACGCCTGACACTCCCCGCCGAATAGCCCTCCCATCTGTTGACCGCGTTAACATTTCAAAACCCTTGTCGGGCTTTACAGCGGCCAAACTTCGGCAGATGATTTGCGCCGTTGTAACCACCTACCGAGAGTACCGACCATGAGCAAAAAGCCATCCAAGCATGGCCCCAATAAGGCCAAATCCATCATCGCCCAGCCACTGTTCCGCAGCCGTCAGGAACGCGCCGGCAAGGGCAAAGGCAGCTACCGCCGCGAAGCCTTCCAGTCTAATAGCTGGGAGGCTTCTTACTTTCTGGCTGCCTGAAGGCAAGCGCCCCTCTGGCATGATAAGGTCTGCACCTGATTTGTAATCCCTGGACCTGTGCATGCCCTCTAGCCTTTCCCGTCGTTGGCACCTGCGCCAATTGATCGCTGCCTCCAGCCTCATTCTGCTCGTCGCCTGCGCGGAAAAACCTACCGCCGCCGACGCCCAGCCCTTGCAGACGCTTCAGCCCGCCCCTGTGGTAGCGCCCGCCGTTGTGGCTCCGCTGGCCGTGGACAACCTGGATATCCAACCGACCCAGACCTTCGCCGAATGGCAGGCTGGCTTCCGTGCAGAGGCGCTAAAGGCCGGTATCACCCCCGCTGTTTTCGATACTGCCTTTGCCAACGTCACGCCTGATATGGCGGTGATTCGCGCCGACCGCAGCCAGCCGGAATTTTCTCGACCGGTGTGGGAATACCTCGACGGCGCCCTGTCGCCGGTGCGCGTGCGCAATGGCCAGGCGTTGCTGATCAAGTACGCCGATATTCTGCAACGCATCGAGCAACGCTACGGTGTCGACCGTCAGGCACTGGTCTCGGTGTGGGGCATGGAGAGCAACTTCGGCCAGTTCCAGGGTAACAACTCGGTGATCCGCTCCCTGGCGACCCTGGCCTACGAAGGCCGCCGACCGGCGTTTGCCCAGGCACAATTGCTGGCGGCCCTGCAGATCATCCAGCATGGCGATATCGCAGCCGACCAGATGAAAGGCTCCTGGGCCGGGGCCATGGGCCAGACCCAGTTCATTCCCACCACCTACAACACCCACGCCGTGGACTTCGACGGTGACGGTCGCCGGGATATCTGGAACAGCCCGGCCGACGCCCTCGCCTCCACCGCGCACTACCTGCAAAGCTCCGGATGGCAGAAAGGCCAGCCGTGGGGCTTTGAGGTCAAACAACTGCCAAGCAATTTCGATTACGCCCTGGCCGACGGCGGCACGCGCAAGACCGTTGGCGAATGGCTGAAACTGGGCCTCCAGTTGCCGCCGGGCGCCAGCATGCCGCCCAACGTCGATCAATTGTCCGCCGCCCTGCTGCTACCTGCGGGCTACCGTGGGCCGGCGTTCCTGGTGCTGGACAACTTCCGCGCCATCCTCAAGTACAACAACTCGTCGTCTTATGCACTGGCGGCTGGCCTGCTGTCCGAACGGTTCGGCGGTGGCGGTGTGATTCGTGGCGATTGGCCCAAGGATGAACTGCCCCTGAGCCGTTCACAGCGCATTGAGCTGCAAACGGTACTCAGCGCTAAAGGCTACGACGCGGGCAACCCGGACGGCATCATCGGCGCCAATACCCGCAAGGCCATTCGCGCGGCGCAACAGGCACTGGGCTGGCCGGCGGATGGGTATCCGACGGTGAAGTTGCTGGAGTCGCTGCAAAACCGCTAGATCGGCTGATGGCGGCTAATGCTATCGGGGGCAAGCCCCCTCCCACAGTTGACCGAGTTGTCATGTCGATCACTGATCAATGTGAGAGGGGGCTTGCCCCCGATGGCGGTTTAGCGAGTGATCCCAGATTCAAAGTGTAACGACCACATCCTGCTCCAACACCACCCGCTGCTCCCCCGCATCCAGCCACACCAACGCGCCCATCGGCAGGGTCAGGTTCGGATCGCAATGTCCACTGCGCCAGCCGGCCAGGACCGGAATGCACAACGGTTCAAATGTCTGTTTGAGCAGGCGCTCCAGCGCGACGTTATCCACACCCGCCACGTCCCCGACCAGCACCCCAGCTACCTGAGCCAACTTACCCGTCAAGCGCAAATGCGTGAGCAGACGATCGATGCGGTAGATCGGCTCGTTGACGTCTTCGATAAACAGGATGATGCCCTGCGCGTCGATTTCGTAAGGCGTGCCCATCACCGCCGCAATCATCGACAGGTTGCCCCCCAGCAAGCGCCCACAGGCGATGCCAGGCTCAATGGTGGTCAGCGGGTAGGCCGCAGGGTGCGTGATGAGGTTGCCCGCGCCCAGTTGACCACGCAGCAGGCTGAACAGTGAGGACTCGGTGGGTTGCTGCTTGTCGCCCAACAGGTCGGCATTGAGCATTGGCCCATGAAACGTCACGAAGCCCGCGTAGCGGTTGATGGCCAGGTGCAAGGCGGTGATGTCGCTGTAGCCGACGAAGGGTTTGGGGTTGGCGCGCAGCAGGTCGAAGTCCAGACAGTCCAACAGCCTTGGCGTGCCGTAGCCGCCCCGCAGGCAGAAGATCGCATCGATTTCAGGGTCGGCGAAGGCGGCGTGCAGGTCATGCAAGCGCACCTCATCGCTGCCGGCAAGGTAGCCGTCGCGCTCATACACCCCAGGGAAAATCCGCAGGTCGTAGCCGCGGGTGCGCATCCATCGGCCGGCCTTTTCAACATCCAGCGCGGCGGGACCGGCGGGAGCGATCAGGGCGATGGTGCCTTCAGAACGAAGGGCTGGAACGGCGGTTGTCATACACAACTCTCCCTGGTTAACGCACAACGAAATGTGGGAGGGGGCTTGGCCCGATAGCGGTGGATCAAGCAGCACATGAGTGACTGGCCTTTCGCTATCGGGGGCAAGCCCCCTCCCACATAAGCCCCTCGCATTCCGGATTTAAACCCCAATCAGGAGATCAGGCTTGCCTTGACCAGCTTGGCCTGCTCGTCGGCGTGGTACGAAGAACGCACCAGCGGGCCCGATGCCACGTTTTTGAAGCCCATCTTGTAGCCTTCCTCAGCGAACCAGGCGAAGGTGTCCGGGTGCACGAAACGCTGCACCGGCAAGTGGTTACGCGACGGTTGCAGGTACTGGCCCAAGGTCAGCATATCGATGTCGTGTTCGCGCATGCGCTGCATGACTTCGATCACTTCTTCATCGGTCTCGCCCAGGCCCAGCATCAAGCCGGATTTGGTCGGGATGTGCGGCATCATCTGCTTGAACTTCTGCAGCAGGGTCAACGACCACTGGTAGTCCGAACCGGGACGCGCGGCCTTGTACAGGCGTGGCACGGTTTCCAGGTTGTGGTTGAACACATCCGGCGGCTCGGCGGCGGTGATTTCCAACGCCACGTCCATACGGCCACGGTAGTCCGGCACCAGGGTTTCGAGCACAACGTTCGGCGACAGTTTGCGAATTTCGCGGATGCAGTCGGCAAAGTGCTGGGCACCGCCGTCACGCAAATCGTCGCGGTCCACCGAAGTGATCACCACGTACTTGAGTTTGAGGTCGGCGATGGCGATGGCCAGGCTTTCCGGCTCGTTGACGTCCAGTGGCTTCGGCCGGCCGTGGCCGACATCGCAGAACGGGCAACGGCGGGTGCAGATGTCACCCATGATCATGAACGTGGCGGTGCCGCCGGAGAAACACTCACCCAGGTTCGGGCAGGAGGCCTCTTCGCACACACTGTGCAGCTTGTGTTTGCGCAGCAGGGCTTTGATACGGTCGACTTCCGGCGAGACAGGGATGCGCACGCGGATCCAGTCAGGCTTTTTCGGCAGTTCGGTGGTCGGAATGATCTTTACCGGGATGCGTGCAACCTTCTCGGCGCCGCGCAGCTTGACGCCGGCTTCCACCTTGGCACGCGGGGCCGGGGCCGGACGCTCGGTTACGTCCAGTGTCGGGATCATGGTTTGCACTGCATCAGTAGTCATAGTCAGTCGATTCCGCCCGTAAGGGTCGTCTGCTCAGCATAGTCGAGGTGTTTGACGAGCTGCGCGCGCAGCCGGGCACTTACCTCGGCAAATTTAATCGGTGTCACATGCTCGCTCAGCTGTGTCATCGCTAACCCGGCATAACCGCACGGGTTGATGCGCCGGAAGGGCGCCAGGTCCATGTCCACGTTCAGGGCCAGGCCATGAAAGGAACAACCGTGGCGAATCCGCAGCCCCAGGGAAGCGATTTTCGCGCCATCCACATACACCCCCGGAGCATCGGGCTTGGCCGCGGCGGTGACGCCGTAACTGGCCAATAGCTCGATCAGGCACGCCTCGATGCGGCTGACCAGATCACGCACACCAAACCCCAGCTTGCGCACATCCAACAATAGGTAAGCCACAAGCTGACCGGGGCCATGGTAAGTCACTTGGCCACCCCGGTCGACCTGCACCACCGGAATCTCCCCCGGCAGCAGCAGATGTTCGGCCTTGCCGGCCTGGCCCTGGGTGAACACCGGTGGATGTTCCACCAGCCAGACCTCATCCGGCGCCGAGGTGCCGCGCTCGTTGGTGAAGCGCTGCATCGCATGCCAGACGGGCTCGTAGGCCATCTGGCCAAGTTCACGAAAGCCCAGGACCTGCGACATCACAACACCATGTGTACGAAGCCGGTGGCCCGCAGTTCACTGTTGATGTTGTAGAGCTGGTCCTGATCCGTCGCCACGATGTGCAACTGGATCGTGGTGTATTTACCGTTGGTACTGGAGCGCTCGTCCACACGGTTGTCGTTGATCGTGGCGTGTTTACGCACGATGTCGAGGATCTTGTCTTTGTTGCCAACACCGGTATCGCTGATCACCTTGACGGGATAATCCGTCACCGGGAACTCGATCTTAGGCGCCTTCACTTCTTTATCGGTCATGGCAGAACGGCCTCGTAAGCGGTAAGCCGTGGCGACGGCAAAGCCCCGCGTCGGTTCAACGCGGGGCTTTGCAGGTGCACACAATCAGTTGAACAAGCCGTAGAAGAATAGACGGATGCTATCCCACACGCGGCGGAAGATACCACCTTCGTCGACGGCGTCCAGCGCGATCAGGTCGGCGCTGTGCACCACCTTGTCGTCCAGTTTCACTTCGACTTTACCGATCACATCGCCCTTGGCGATTGGCGCGACCAATTGCGGATTCATGGTCATGCTGGCAGCGAGCTTTTTCAGCTGGCCTTTAGGCATGGTCAGGGTCAGGTCTTCGGCCAGGCCGGCCTTGACTTGGGAAGCCGCGCCTTTCCACACCGGGGCGGTCGCAAGCTCAGCACCCTTCTGGTAGAAGGTCTGGGTTTCGAAGAAACGGAAACCGTAGGTCAGCAGCTTTTGCGTCTCGGCCGCACGGGCCTGCTCGCTGTTGGTACCGAACACCACGGCGATCAGGCGTTGGCCGTCACGTACCGCCGAGGACACCATGCAGTAGCCGGCCTCTTCGGTGTGACCGGTTTTCAGACCGTCGACGGTCTTGTCGCGCCACAGCAGCAGGTTGCGGTTAGGCTGTTTGATGTTGTTCCAGAAGAACTCCTTCTGGGAATAGATCGCGTAGTGCACCGGGTCGACGCGGATGATCGCGCGCGCCAGGATCGCCATGTCATGGGCCGACGAGTAGTGCTCTGGGTTCGGCAGACCGGTCGGGTTCATGAAGTGGCTGTTGGTCATGCCCAGATCGGCCACGGTTTTGTTCATCATGTCGGCGAACGCGTCTTCGCTGCCGGCGATGTGCTCGGCCAGGGCGACGCTGGCGTCGTTACCGGACTGGATGATGATGCCGTGCAGCAGGTCGCTGACGGTGACTTGGGAGCCCACCTTGATGAACATCCGCGAACCGCCGGTACGCCAGGCGTTTTCGCTGACGGTCACTGGGTCGTTTTCGCCGATCTGGCCGCGACGGATTTCCAGGGTCGCGATATAGGCGGTCATCAGCTTGGTCAGGCTGGCCGGCGGCAGGCGCTGGTCACCGTTGTTCTCGACCAGCACGTTGCCGCTGGCGGCATCCATGAGCACCCAGGCCTTGGCGGCCAGTTGCGGTGAAGCCGGCACCATTTCAACCGCCCAGGCGGCCGGGGTGATGATCAGCGAGATAAGCAGGCACGTGCGTTTGGCTAAGGTGGTGATGTTCATCCGTCTCTCGAAATTGCTTATGGAAACTTGCCCTCGCGGGCAAAACTTATTCAGACAGCCCGCTACCAGACTGTCGCGTGTTCGGTTGCCCGCTCACCCCTTGCTCCCGGGTTTTTATTGTTCAAACGAGCCAACAACCAAAGTTCAAGCCCGCGTACGTGCCTGAACTATCAATCCGTTACTGCTTACTCGGCGGTGACCACACTGGGTTGCCCCAGGTTGGCCAGACGCACACTGTTCTGCACTTGCGCCACCTCGCTCGGCGAGCCAATCGGGCCCATCCGCACGCGGTGCAAGGTTTGCTGGTTGCGCACGATGGAACTGATGAAGACCGGCGCATTGACCATGCTGCTGAGTTTGGACCTTAACAGTTCCGCCGCATCCGGGTTGGCGAAAGCGCCGACCTGCAGGTACTGCCCGCCCGCCAGGGAAGCACCCGGCGCGGCCTGGGGCACGGCCACGGTGTCTGGGGCGTGCTGTTGCGGTGGCGGCGTCCACTGTTCGACCTTACCGGCCGATGCGGTGATCTGCGGTTGCGGGGTCTGCGGCTCGTTGAGCATCAACGGCGCCGGCTTGCCACGCTGAGCCCAATACTGCGCCGGATCGATGCCTTCGACCTTGACCCGCGCAGTGCCGGTTTCGGCGTAGCCAAGCTTTTTGGCGGCGGCGTAGGACAAGTCGATGATACGGTCCGAGTAGAACGGCCCACGGTCATTGACCCGCAGGATCACCGTGCGGTGGTTGTCCAGGTTGGTCACGCGTACATAGCTGGGCAACGGCAAGGTCTTGTGGGCCGCGCTCATGCCGTACAGGTCATACACTTCGCCATTGGCGGTGTTCTGGCCATGGAACTTGGTGCCATACCAGGAGGCTGTGCCGGACTGCACGTAGGTCTTGGACTCTTGCAGCGGAAAGTAGGTCTTGCCCAGTACGGTGTACGGGTTGGCCTTGTAGGCGCCGGTGTGCAGGGTCGGCGTGGCGTCCGGGATTTTCGAGACATCCACGTCCCACCACGGCGCGCCGTCTTTGTGTGCGCGGTTGATGTCCAGGCCCGGTTGGGACCGAACCACCGCGCCGCCGGACTTCTGCGTCGGCGCGCGGCTGGTGGAACAACTGACAACCAGCAAGGACAACGCGGTGAACGCCACCAGCTTGAGCGGTTTATTGAACGGCGATGCCCGCATTACTTGTTGCCCCGTGCTTGGACCAGCATGTCTGACAGCTGATGCACGGCCATGGCGTACATCACACTGCGGTTATAACGCGTGATTGCGTAGAAATTCTTCAGGCCCATCCAGTATTCAGGGCCATTTTCGCCTTCCAGGCGGAATGCCGTTACCGGCGTGTCGTCGTGTGGCGCATTCTGACTCGACCAACCCAGCGCCCGCAACTCCCCGACGGTCTTGGCCGGCTCGATCCCCTGGGTCAGGCCTTCGTCGGCGCGCTCCCCGGTGACATCCGCGCGGACCACCACCGGCTCGCCGGCAACCCAGCCGTGGCGCTTGAAGTAGCTGGCCACGCTGCCGATGGCATCGTCGGGGTTGCTCCAGATATTGATGTGGCCGTCGTTGTCGAAATCCACCGCGTAGGCACGAAAGCTGCTAGGCATGAATTGCGGCAAGCCCATCGCTCCGGCGTAGGAGCCCTTTAGGGTCAGTGGATCGACCTGCTCTTCGCGGGCCAGCAGCAGGAATTCGCGCAGTTCCTTGCGGAAGAAGTCGGCACGGGGCGGGTAATCGAAGCCCAGGGTCGACAACGCGTCGATCACCCGGTAGCTGCCGGTGTTGCGCCCGTAGAAGGTCTCGATGCCGATGATCGACACAATCACCTGGGCCGGCACACCGTATTCCTGTTCGGCGCGGGCCAGGGCGGCCTCGTGCTCGCGCCAGAAGTCCACACCGCGGGCCACGCGGGCGTCGGTGAGGAACATCGGGCGATATTCTTTCCACTGTTTCACACGTTCAGCGGGGCGGGAAATGGCGTCGAGGATCGCCTGCTTGCGCTGCGCCTCACGGAACACGCCCATCAACTGCTCACCGGCGAAACCGTAGTCGCGGGTCATTTCACCGACAAACTCGGCGACCTGAGGTGAACCATCGTAGTCACCGGCCAGGGTCTCCTGCGTTGCCCCCAGCAGCCCGATCAGGCCCACCCAGGACGCATGCCGAGTCGCCCAGCCGCGCATTACTTGCATTGACATCTTCACCTTATTCAAACCTGTGCGATCCACTTGCGATGCGTATGAATCGACATCAAAACCCCAAACGCTGACAGCAATGTCACCAGCGAAGTTCCGCCGTAGCTAATGAATGGCAACGGCACCCCAACCACCGGTAACAGGCCACTGACCATACCGATGTTGACGAAAACGTAAACAAAAAACGTCATGGTCAGCGCGCCGGCAAGCAATTTGCCGAACAGCGTCTGCGCTTGCGCGGTAATCACCAGGCCACGCCCGATCAACAACAAGTAGATCAGCAGCAACGCGCAGATCCCCACCAGGCCGAACTCTTCGCCCAATACGGCGATGATGAAGTCGGTGTGGCTCTCGGGCAGAAAGTCCAAGTGCGACTGGGTACCCAGCAACCAGCCTTTGCCGAAGACCCCACCCGAACCGATTGCCGCCTTGGACTGGATGATGTTCCAGCCGGTGCCCAAGGGATCGCTTTCCGGATCGAGGAACGTCAGGATCCGTTGCTTTTGGTAGTCGTGCATAAAGAAGAACCACATCGCCACCGCCACCGGCACCGCAGCGGCCAGCACGCTGAGGATCCAGCGCCAGCGCAACCCGCCCATAAACAGCACGAACGCGCCGCCGGCCAGGATCAGCAGTGAGGTGCCGAGGTCGGGCTGGCGCACAATCAGGATAAACGGTACGCCGATCAGGATCAGGCTGATGCCTACGTGTTTGAGCTGCGGCGGCAGGGTGCGCTTTGACAGGTACCAGGCGATGGTCGCCGGCATCAGGATCTTCATGAATTCCGACGGCTGGAAGCGAATCACCCCGGGGATGTTGATCCACCGCGTCGCGCCCATGGCGTTGTGGCCCATCACGTCCACCACCACCAACAGCAACACCCCCGCCACATAGCCCAGCGGCACCCAGCGCGCCATGAAGCGCGGCTCCAGCTGAGCGATCACCACCATCGACAACAGGCCCAGGCCGAACGACGACGCTTGCTTGATCAGCAGGTCCCAGTTCTTGCCACTGGCCGAATACAGTACAAACAGACTGCCGGCCGCGAGGGTCAGCAACAGGATCAGCAACGGGCCGTCGATGTGCATGCGTTGCAGCAACGTCGCGCGGCGACGCATCACATCCTCGCTGGAGAGGATGCGGTCAAAATTACTCTTCACTGGCCGTAACCTCGGGGCTTGAAGGGGGGCCGCCATATTCAGGCTTGAGCCTGCCGTCCTCGG
The DNA here is from genome assembly GCF_019641515.1 of Pseudomonas sp. S5F11. Lineage (NCBI taxonomy): Bacteria > Pseudomonadati > Pseudomonadota > Gammaproteobacteria > Pseudomonadales > Pseudomonadaceae > Pseudomonas > Pseudomonas sp. S5F11. The sequence goes on along the minus strand of NZ_JAIFJZ010000001.1, from coordinate 4,396,119 downwards.
CCAGAAGCCAGGCGTCCATCACCTGGCGCACCACGGGCGCGGCGACACCGGAGCCGGACTCGCCGTTCTCGACCATCACGGCCACCACGATTTTCGGGTCGTCCGCCGGCGCAAAACCGACAAACAAGGCGTGGTCGCGGTGACGTTCCTGAACCTTGGAACGGTCGTATTTCTCGCCTTGCTTGATCGCCACCACCTGGGCGGTACCACTCTTGCCGGCGATGCGATATTGCGCACCGATCGCCGCCTTGCGCGCGGTGCCGCGCGCACCGTGCATCACCTGCTGCATGCCGTGGTTGACCTTGGTCCAGTCCGACGGGTCGCGCAGCACAATGTCCGGGATCGGGTTGTCATCCACCGGCTTCTCGCCTTCGATGGTCTTGGCCAGGTGCGGACGGTTCCACACGCCCTTGTTGGCCACCAGCGCCGTGGCCTGAGCCAGTTGCAGCGGCGTGGCCTGCATATAGCCCTGGCCGATCCCCAGGATCAGGGTTTCCCCCGGGAACCACGCCTGGCGGCGGGTCGCGCGCTTCCATTCCCGCGATGGCATCAAGCCTGGCGATTCTTCGAACATGTCCAGGGAAACTTTCTGACCGAGCCCGAACTTGCCCATGTAGGCAGACAGACGATCAATGCCCAGCTTGTGGGCAAGGTCATAAAAGTAAGTGTCGTTGGAGCGCATGATTGCGGTGTCCAGGTCGACATAACCGTCACCGGTACGGTTCCAGTTACGGTACTTGTGATCGTAATTGGGCAGCATGTAGTAACCGGGGTCGTACACCCGGCTGGAAGCGGTCACCACGCCAGCGTCCAGGCCGGCAATCGCCACCGCCGGTTTGATGGTCGAACCCGGTGGGTACAAGCCACGCAGCACACGGTTGAACAACGGCCGGTCGATGGAATCACGCAGCTCGGCGTACGCCTTGAAGCTGATACCGGTCACGAACAGGTTCGGGTCGAAGCTGGGTTGACTGACCATGGCCAGCACTTCGCCCGTCTTCGGGTCCAGCGCCACCACCGCGCCGCGTCGGCCGCCCAACGCCATCTCGGCCGCTTCCTGCAGCTTGATGTCCAGGCTCAGTACGATGTCCTTGCCCGGCACCGGGTCGGTACGCTTGAGCACGCGCAGCACACGGCCGCGGGCGTTGGTTTCAACTTCTTCGTAACCCACCTGGCCATGCAGCTCGGGCTCGTAGAAACGCTCGATGCCGGTCTTGCCGATATGATGGGTGCCGCTGTAATTCACCGGATCGAGGGTTTTCAGTTCTTTCTCGTTGATGCGCCCCATATAGCCGACGGAGTGAGCAAAGTGCGGCCCTTGCGGGTAGTGCCGCACCAACTGCGCCACCACTTCCACCCCCGGCAGACGAAACTGGTTCACCGCGATCCGCGCGATCTGCTCTTCGGTCAGCTCGAACAGAATCGGCACCGGCTCGAATGGCCGGCGCCCCTGCCTCATGCGTTTTTCGAAGATCACCCGGTCTTCCGGCGTCAGCTGCAGGACTTCGACGATCACGTCGAGCACTTGCTGCCAATCGCCGGAACGTTCGCGGGTCATGCTCAGGCTGAAGCTGGGCCGGTTATCCGCCACGACAACGCCATTGCGGTCGAAAATCAGCCCACGGGTCGGCGGAATCGGCTGCACATGCACCCGGTTGTTTTCCGACAGCGTGGAGTGATAGTCGTACTGGATCACCTGCAGGAAATACAGGCGCGCAATCAACACCCCGATCAGCGCCACCACCATGATCGCGCCAAACACCACGCGCGCACGTACCAGACGTGCGTCTTTCTCATGGTCCTTGATGCGGATCGGCTGAGTCATCGGGAGGGGCGCAGACTATTTGTGGTAAGGGTGCCCGGACAGAACTGTCCAGGCGCGATACAGCTGTTCACCGATCAGAATCCTTACCAACGGGTGCGGCAACGTCAGTGCCGACAGCGACCAGCGCTGGTCCGCCCGCGCGCAGACTTCCGGCGCCAGCCCTTCGGGGCCACCGACCATGAAGTTGACCGTGCGCGAGTCCAGGCGCCAGCGATCCAGCTCCACCGCCAACTGCTCGGTGCTCCAGGGCTTGCCGTGCACTTCGAGGGTGACGATACGCTCATTGGGGCCGACCTTGGCCAGCATGGCTTCGCCTTCCTGACGGATAAAGCGCGCCACGTCGGCATTCTTGCCCCGGGTGTTGAGCGGTATTTCCACCAGTTCCAGCGACAACTCGGCGGGCAGACGCTTGGCATACTCGTGCCAGCCTTCTTCCACCCACTTGGGCATGCGTGAACCGACAGCAATCAGACGCAGGCGCACAGCCGTTCCTTATTCCTGGTCTTTGTTGAGCTTGTCGAAGTGAGCGTGGCCCACTTCCGGGCTGTGGTGCTTGCCATCGGCGGCACGGCTCTGCTCGGCGCCTTTCCACAGACGCTCCAGGTCGTAGAACTGGCGAGCGTTGGAAGTCATCATGTGGACGATTACGTCGTCCATGTCCAGCAGCACCCAATCACTGTCGCCCTTGCCTTCTTCACCCAACGGCTTGACGCCCTGGGCTTTGACGGCTTCGCGCACTTTGTCCAGCATCGCGCCGATCTGGCGGTTGGAGGTACCGGTGGCGATGATCATGTAGTCGGTGATGCTCTGCTTGTCGCGCACGTCCAGCACCTGGATGTCCTGGGCCTTCACGTCTTCCAGGGCCGCCACGGCGACTTTCACCAGCTCTTCGCCGACCAGTTCCGGACCGGTGTGGGCTTCTACAGGCAGAGGGGCGCTTTTGAACGTGCCTTTGCGCTTAACTTTGCTTACGTCTTTGTTGGTCATATAAAACTCGTTTTGCTCGTATGTTCGGGCGCTCGCTGTACGACTGTTCGTACCCTCAAGCACGCCTTTTCAGTTCGACGCACGGTAAAGCCCGTGCGCATCGATGTAGGCCAGGACCGCGTCAGGCACCAGGAACCGTACCGACTTACCGCTGGCCAGCAGTTGACGGATCTGGGTGGCGGACACCGCAAGCGGGGTCTGCCAGACGAATGCAATATTCCCGTTCGGCCCGGTCAGGGCCAAGGGGTCACTTACCGACCGCGCGGCCAGCAGGTTGCGCAAGGCATCCGGCGGTTCGCTGTCGGCATCCGGGCGTTGCAAAACCAGGATGTGGCAATGCTGGAGGAGATCCTCCCAGCGATGCCAAGAGGGCAGGCCGCAAAATGCGTCCCAGCCCAAAAGCAGAAACAACTGGTCGTCCGCGGCCAGTTCGGCGCGCATCAGTTCCAGGGTGTCGACAGTGTAGGACGGTTTATCGCGCTTGAGCTCGCGGTCGTCCACCACCAACGGTGCAATGCCTTCCACCGCCAGGCGCACCATTTCCAGACGCTGCTGTGGCGACACTTGCGGCGTGTCGCGATGGGGCGGCCGGAAATTGGGGATCAGGCGCAGTTCATCCAGCGCCAGTGCGTCCGCCACTTCCAGAGCGCTGCGCAGATGGCCGATGTGCACAGGATCGAAGGTACCGCCGAGCAGCCCAATGCGCTTAGCCATCAAGTGCGCACGTGTCCGTCGCCGAACACCACGTACTTCTCGCTGGTCAGGCCTTCCAGGCCCACCGGGCCGCGTGCGTGGAGCTTGTCGGTGGAAATCCCGATCTCCGCGCCCAAGCCGTACTCGAAACCGTCGGCAAAGCGCGTCGAGGCATTGACCATCACCGAAGCGGAGTCCACTTCGGTGAGGAAGCGCCGGGCATCGCTGAAATGCTCGGACACGATCGCATCGGTGTGCTTGGAACCGTAGGTGTTGATGTGCTCGATGGCCTGATCCAGGTCGTCAACGATGCGGATCGATAGGATCGGCGCCGTGTATTCGGTGTACCAGTCCTGCTCGGTGGCTTCGATCACGTCGGCGCCCAGCAACGCGCGGGTACGCTCGCAACCGCGCAGTTCCACGCCCTTGTCGCGGTAGATCGCGGCCAACGGCGGCAATACGCGCTCGGCTATGCCGGCGTGCACCAACAGGGTTTCCATGGTGTTGCACGGCGCATAGCGATGGGTCTTGGCGTTGTCGGCGATGCGGATCGCCTTGTCGATATCGGCCGCAATGTCGATGTACACATGGCACACGCCGTCCAGGTGCTTGATCACTGGCACCTTGGCATCGCGGCTCACGCGTTCGATCAGGCTCTTGCCGCCGCGCGGCACGATGACGTCGACGAATTCCGGCATGGTGATCAACGCGCCAACGGCGGCGCGGTCGGTGGTTTCCACCACTTGCACCACTTCGGCCGGCAACTCGGCCACGGCCAGGCCCTGCTGGATGCACGCGGCGATGGCACGGTTGGAATGAATAGCCTCGGAGCCGCCGCGCAGGATGGTGGCGTTGCCGGATTTGAGGCACAGGCTTGCGGCGTCGATGGTCACGTTAGGACGCGACTCGTAGATGATGCCGATCACGCCCAGGGGCACGCGCATCTTGCCCACCTGGATGCCGGACGGCAGGTAACGCATATCGCGGATTTCACCGATGGGGTCAGGCAGCTTGGCTACCTGACGCAGGCCTTCGATCATGTCGTCGATACGCGCCGGGGTCAGTGCCAGGCGGTCCAGCAGGGCCGGCTCCAGGCCATTGGCACGGCCGTTGGCCAGATCCTGTTCGTTGGCGGCGGTCAGCTCGGAGCGCGAGGCATCCAGAGCGTCGGCGGCCGCCAGCAGGGCGCGATTTTTCTGCGCAGTGCTCGCACGGGCGATCAACCGCGACGCCTGGCGGGCAGCGCGACCCAGGCGGGTCATGTAGTCAAGAACGGACTCAGTCATGGTCGGGGAGTCTTGGCAAAGAGGAAAGCGGCAGATTATAGCCGTGACGCCGCCCGACTGACAGCGGTGAGGGGCGGATGGTCGAAATGAACTGTAAAAACATGAGCTTCAGCCGTAATTAAGGTGGGAGTTGTTATCATCCGGTCACATTTAGCCGTAATAACTGCCGACGCCATGCCCAGTTCCGCTCTTCCAACCCCCGCCAGCGCCCTGCCCGACAGCTTCTTCGACCGCGATGCGCAAGTGCTCGCGCGTGAATTGCTCGGAAAAGTCATTCGCCACCGAGTCGGCGAAACCTGGCTTTCGGCGCGAATTATCGAAACCGAAGCTTATTACGCGGCCGAAAAGGGCAGCCACGCGTCTCTCGGTTACACAGAAAAGCGTAAGGCTTTGTTTCTGGATGGGGGGCACATCTACATGTATTACGCCCGTGGCGGCGATTCTCTGAATTTCAGCGCCCATGGCCCAGGTAATGCGGTGCTGATCAAATCCGCCTATCCATGGGTCGACGCAATCGCCGGCCCAGCCAGCCTGGCGCAGATGCTGTTGAACAACCCGGACGCCAAAGGTCTGCCCCGCCCCTCGCACAAGCTGTGCGCGGGCCAGACGCTGTTGTGCAAGGCGCTGGGGCTGAAGGTGCCGATGTGGGACGCCAAACGGTTTGACCAAGAACTGCTTTACGTCGAAGACGTCGGCCAGACCCCGACGCAGATCATCCAGACCACCCGCCTGGGCATCCCCAGCGGGCGTGACGAACACCTGATGTACCGCTTCGTCGATGCTGGCTACGCGCCTTATTGCACGCGGAACCCGTTGCGCCGAGGCCAGGTCGAAGGCCGCGACTATTTTTTGCTGTGAATTCCCAAGAACACCGATGGAGTGGATTGTATGGGCCAATGGCTCGATAGCATTACCGGCTGGCTGAGCATCAACCCTCAATGGCTGGCCGTGGCGGTGTTCATCGTCGCGTGCGTGGAGTGCCTGGCGATTGCCGGCTTGATCGTACCGGGTACGGTGCTGCTGTTCGCTATCGCCGCCTTGGCCGGTAGCGGCGCGCTGTCCTTGAGCGAGACGCTGCTGCTGGGGTTCCTCGGCGGCTTGCTCGGCGATGGGGTTTCCTACTTTCTGGGACGACATTTCCATCAGAACATACGGCGTTTGCCCGGCTTACGTCATCACCCCGAATGGATGAACGGCGCCGAGACCTACTTTCACAAATACGGGATCGCCAGCCTGCTGGTCGGCCGTTTTATCGGCCCGCTACGCCCCATGCTGCCGATGGTGGCCGGCATGTGCGACATGCCGTTCCCGCGTTTCGCCGGGGTGAGCATTCTGGCGGCGGCGGGTTGGTCGGTGGCCTATTTGCTGCCGGGTTGGGCGACCGGCGCCGCGTTCCGCTTGCCGTTGCCGGAAGGGTTCTGGCCGGAAGCGGCGGTGGTCGCAGGGTGCCTTGCGGTCGTGATCGGGCTAAGCCTGAATAGCAGCCTGCGGGGGCATCGTCGCGCCACGTTATGGATAGGCGGCGCCAGCCTGACGTTATTGATCGCGCTGTTTATCGGCTATCACTCGCTGGACAATTTTGACCATGGCCTGAGTGCGCTGGTACAGGAGCATCGCAGCCCTTGGCTGGATGAAGTAATGGTGCGGATCACTCAACTGGGCGAATTCAAAAAAATGTTTTTCGCCAGTGCGGTGTTCACCGGCTTGCTGGTATTGGCGCGGCAATGGCGCCACGCGCTGTTTGTCGGTGCCACGCTGGCGGGGTCTGCGCTTATCAATACCGGGACCAAACTGTTTTTCGCTCGCGGCCGCCCGGAAATCCTCACAGACCCATTGACCAGTTTCAGCATGCCCAGCGGCCATGCGTCCGGCGCGTTCGCGTTTTTCCTGGCGTTGGCGGTCTTGGCCGGTCGCGGTCAGCCCACACGGCTGCGCCTGACCTGGATGCTGCTGGGCTGTATTCCGGCGGCGTTCATCGCACTGTCGCGGGTCTACCTCGGCGCCCATTGGCCCACGGACATCCTCGCCGGCACGTTGCTGGCAATGACGGTGTGCGCGTTCAGCCTGGGGCTTAGCGAATATCGAAGCCCCTTGCCCGCCATGCCACGGAAAACTTGGTGGCTGCTACTACCGGCGCTGGTGGCGGTGCTGAGTTTTATCGCGCTGGCGGGCACATCCCATGCCCTGTTGCGCTACGCCTATTAAGTGAACAGCTCGCCCTGAAGTTCGTCGAGCAGGACTTGGATCATATCCAGGCGCTGTTGCGGACTGTCCATTTCCAGCAGCTTGATCTTGTCGTCATCGGTGAACGGCAGCAAATACGCCAGCTGGTTGGCCAACGCTTGTTGGCCCTGAGCGTTGGTGTCCATGTCCAATGAGGCGACCATCGGGTGTTCGGCCAGGACCTGAAGCAAGGCCAGCAGGTCTTCGTCCTCTTCTTCAAGGGCGCTGTCCGGTTGCTCATCCAGCCAGCGCACCTCGCCCACCAGCAACTGGTCTTTCTGCACCGTGACGTCAGATACATGAAAACGTCGCCCGCCCTCAACCCGAATGCCCAGCAGGCCGTTGTCCTGCTGTTTGAAGTCGCGGATCAGCGCTTCACAACCGACCACCGCGTAAGCGTCCGTCATATCGTCGGCCCTGGCCTCTCCAAGGATGCACACCACCCCGAAACCTTCGCCCTTCTTCATACAGCGCCCGATCATATCGAGGTAGCGCGCCTCGAAGATCTGCAGGTCGAGCGTGCAGCCAGGAAACAGCACGGTATTGAGTGGAAACAGCGCCAGATTCATAAAGCGTTCCTTAAACCCGGTTTAAACAATGACCGACACGGCCAGCGGCAGGAACACCGCCGTAGCCACGCCCATCAAACTCATGGCAAGCGCCGCGAAGGCGCCACACTCTTCGCTTTCCTGCAAGGCCACCGAAGTACCGACGGCATGGGCAGTCATGCCCAGGGCCATGCCACGCGCCTCGGCACTGTGAACGCCCAGACGCGATAACAACGCCGGGCCGACCATCGCGCCGACCACGCCGGTGATCAACACAAATACCGCCGCCAGCGCCGCCACGCCGCCGATCTGCTCGGCCACCAGCATGGCGATCGGCGACGTCACCGACTTGGGTGCCATGGTCATCAGCACCATGTGTTCGGCGCCAAACCACCACCCCAGCAGCACGCAAAGACCGGTGGCGAAGACCCCACCTATCACCAGCGTAGTAAAAATCGGCCAGAACAATTGGCGAATCCGCCGCAAATTCAGGTACAGCGGCACCGCCAAGGCCACCGTCGCCGGGCCCAAGAGGATGCCCATGATCTCGGTGCTCTTGCGGTACTCGGCGTAGCTCAGGCCACAGCTGAGCAACACACCGATCACCAGCAGCATCGACACCAACACCGGTTGCAGGAAGATCCAGCGGGTTTTCTCGAAGCCCGCCAGCACCAGTTGATAGGCGCCCAGGGTGATACCGATCCCGAACAAGGGATGATGAATCACTGCCGTCCAGGCTCCGTGCCAGTCGAAGATCATTGGCCCTCCTCCTCACTGGCATGCCGCTTGGCCAAACGCTCCATCATCACGCCGATCACGGCCATGGCAATTACCAGCGACAACACGAGGGCGCCGACAATAGCCCAGAAATCCGCAGCAATAGCCTTGGCATACACCATCACCCCGACTGCCGGCGGCACCAGCAGCAACGGCAGGTAGCGCAACAGGCTGCTGGCGGCCAGGCTCAAGGGCTCACCCACCTCGCCGCGCCACACCAGAAAGCCAAGCATCAGCAGCAGGCCAATGATGGGCCCCGGCAGAACCGGCAACAGCAAATGATTGAGCGCCGTGCCGATGAGTTGAAACAGCACCAGCCACGTCAGGCCACGTAACAGCATCCGTCCTCTCCCCTTTAAAACCCGTCCGCATTATAAGCACGCTGGCGCTATGCCTAGGCATTCGCCATAAGCATGGTGGGTTGACCGAGCTGATGGGCCATGATGATCTACAGTGGTTCTCTGTCACCCATAAAAGCCCCGCCGCCACTGGATAAATACATGGCTGTGCCGGGATAAAACCGATGAACCAAGGAGAGACGCAATGCCCTATGTACCCGTAGCGCAGCTCAACGATTATGTCGGCAAGGAACTGGGACGTTCCGAATGGCTCACCATCGACCAGGCCCGTATCAACCTGTTCGCGGAGGCCACCGGCGATCATCAGTTCATCCACGTCGACCCGGTCAAGGCCGCGCAGACGCCGTTCGGCAGCACCATCGCCCATGGGTTTCTGTCGCTGTCACTGATGCCGAAGTTGATGGAAGACATCCTGATCGTGCCTGAGGGCCTGAAAATGGCGATCAATTATGGCCTCGACAGCGTGCGCTTCATCCAGCCGGTGAAAGTCAATTCCAAGGTACGCCTGAACGTCACGCTCACTGACGTCACCGAGAAAAAGCCCGGCCAATGGCTGTTCAAGGCCACCGCCACCCTGGAGATCGAAGGCCAGGAAAAACCCGCTTACATTGCCGAGTCCCTATCGCTCTGCTTCGTATAAGGGTTTGCCTGTGGTGAGGCACGCACACTCACCACAGGGTATGTAAATTTATGTATGAAACTCGCAGCTGCGGCATACTCGGCGCTCAATTATCCGGATCCCGCTATGCGCCCACTCGCCCCCCTTGCCCTTGTCCTGTTGCTCACCGCTTGCGGAGATGGCGAATCGCTGTTGCCGCCGGATGCGCGCCTGCCCGATGGCGGCCGTTACCGGGGCGATGTGGTCAATGGTTTGCTGCAAGGCCAGGGCCGCGTGGATTACCCCAACGGCAGTTGGTACGCCGGCACGTTCGACAAGGGCCAGTGGCACGGTCAGGGTGAATGGCATGGCAGTAACGGCGAGGTCTATAAAGGGCAGTTCAAGCAGGGCCTGTTCGACGGCCAAGGCAGCCTGACCACCGCTGGCAGCCAGTATGTGGGCGGGTTCAAGAACGGTCGTCGCCATGGCGAAGGCACCCTCAAAGAAGGGCAGATGACCTACCGTGGCGAGTTCAAGGACGACCAATATTCAGGCCTCGGTCGCCTGGAACTGGCCGACGGCAGCCAGTATCAAGGCCAGTTCGCCCACGGTAAACCCAATGGCGAAGGCCAGCGCAACGACGACAGCGGCAACCAGTTCAGCGGCCACTTCGTCGATGGCCAACTGGAAGGCAACGGCACCTTCAACAGCGCCGATGGCGACATCTACATCGGCCAATTCAAACAGAACCAGCTCAACGGCAAGGGCCGTTACGAAAACGCCGATGGTGACGTATGGATCGGCCAGTTCAAGGAAGGCGCGCTGACCGGTAAGGGCGAGTTGATCGGCGCGGATGGCAGCCACTATGTCGGCGAGTTCGCCGACTGGCGCTTTAGTGGACAAGGCCGCTTGAACCTCACCGACGGCAGTTTCTATATCGGTGGCTTCGACAGCGATAACTACCAGGGCCGTGGCACCCTCGTACTCACCGACGGCACCGTACAGGCCGGCACCTGGGTCAATGGCATGCGCGTACGCGACGCGGAGGGCAAGTTATTACCCGACCCGTTGGAAATCGGCGTTCTGGCCCAAGGCCATCTGCTAGATGCCGCTCTCGCGGCCGTACCGGCCTCCACCCCCGCCGTCGAGCTGTACACCCTGGTGTTGGCCGGTGACGGCAAACAGAGCGTGTTCCTGCGCGAAGCCGATTACGTCAGCAATCTGCTGGCGGTCCGCTTTGGCGCACGCGGGCAGATTCGCCTGGTCAATCACCGCGACCACATCGCGGACCGCCCGCTGGCCACCCGCGAGAGCCTGCGCCGCTCCGTGCAAACCCTGGCTGATCGCACTGGGCCGGAAGACCTGGTGTTCATCTACCTGACCAGCCACGGCACCCATGAACATGAACTGGTACTGGACCAACCGCGCATGGAGCTGGCCGACCTGCCCGCCGACGAACTGGCGGCCGTAATGGCGCCGCTGAAAAACCGCGACAAAATTATTGTGATTTCCGCCTGTTACTCCGGCGGTTTCATCCCTGTGCTGAAAGACGACCGCACCCTGATCATGACGGCGTCGCGCGCCGACCGCGTGTCCTTCGGTTGTTCCGAAGAAGCCGACTTTACCTACTTCGGCGACGCCCTCTTCGCCCAGGCGCTCAACCAGACCGACGATTTGCAACAGGCCTTCAAGCTGGCCCAAGGGCATGTGAGCGAACGTGAGCAGGCGGACAACTTCGAAGCGTCCGAGCCGCAGATATGGGCCCCCAAAGGCGTGATCACCCATTGGCAACTATTACGTAAACAGCAGGCACGAAAGGCGCTCGAAAGCGTCTCAATGAATAGCAAGGAAGCCAAAGGCAACTAAGCTGAACCGTGTAACAAGGGGGAAACACCATGTACCTGACACCTCAGCATATTTTGCTTGCCGGAGCCTCCGGCCTAACGGGCGAACACCTGCTCGACCGCCTGCTCAACGAACCCACCGTCACCCGTGTACTTGCGCCCAGCCGCAAACCGTTGGCCGAACATCCGCGCCTGGAAAACCCAGTGGGCGACCCGGCGGTGTTCCTGCCCCGGCTCAGCGGCCAGGTAGACATTGCTTTCTGCTGCCTGGGCACCACCATCAAGCAAGCAGGCTCCGAAGAAGCGTTCCGCGCGGTGGACCTGGACATGGTGGTGGCTTTCGCCAAGCGAGCCCGGGAAATGGGCGCGCGACACCTGATCGTGATCAGCGCGATTGGCGCCGATCCGAAGTCTTCGATCTTCTACAACCGCGTGAAAGGGGAAATGGAAGAAGCGCTCAAAGCTCAGGACTGGCCACAACTGACCATCGTGCGCCCATCGTTGCTGCTGGGCGAACGCCTCAAACCGCGCCTGGCCGAACAACTGGCCGGCCCGCTGTCGCGTCTGATTCCGGGTAAATACCACGGCATCGAAGTGTGCGAACTGGCCCGCGCCATGTGGCGCTTGGCACTGGAAGAGCAAGACGGGGTGCGGGTGGTGGAGTCGGACGAACTGCGCAAGCTCGGTAAATAACCCCAAATATGGGAGGGGGGGTTGCCCCCGATGGCGGAGGGGCAACTGACCTGTAAACCCAGGTTAAAGCCCGCCCGTGGCGTTGAACCCCACCCCCAGCACCGTCAACACCGACAGTGGCAACAGCAAGGTGTCGAGCAACGCACTGGCCGGCAGGTCGACGCCGGGATAGCTCGGCGCCTCGGCCCCAAACCGGTCCTTGGCGCAGCAGCCGCCATTCATCGCATATAAATCCAAACGCGTGCCGGCATACACCACCGGCGCGTTCGGCTTGGCTGCGTCCAACGTGCGCGCCGTGGCGCAGCCGGTCAGGTGCAACGCCAGCAGCACCAGCAGCGCCTTATTCATCGCTGCTCAAATGGTGCTCGCCCCACCGCGGCAGCATGTCTTGGGGGATATTCAACAGATTGAGAATGCGCGCCACTACAAAATCCACCAGATCATCGATGGTTTGCGGCTGGTGATAGAAGCCTGGCGACGCCGGCAAAATCGTCACGCCCATATTCGATAGCTTGAGCATGTGCTCCAGGTGAATGCTCGAATACGGCGCCTCGCGCGGCACCAGGATCAGTTGGCGCCGCTCCTTCAAGGTCACGTCCGCCGCGCGCTCGATCAAATTGTTGCAGGCGCCGGTGGCAATCGCCGACAAGGTGCCGGTAGAACACGGCACCACCACCATCGCCGCCGGGGCTCCGGAGCCCGAGGCCACCGGCGACATCCAGTCTTCCTTGCCGTAGACCTTGATCTGCCCCGCCGCCGCACCGGTGTACTCGGTGAGAAAGGCTTGCATCGATTGCACCTTGGCGGGCAGCGCCACATCGGTCTCGGTGGCCAGCACCAATTGCGCGGCTTTGGAAATCAAGAAGTGCACCTCCCGGTCCTCGCGCACCAGGCAATCGAGCAAGCGCAAGCCATAGGGGGCGCCGGATGCGCCGGTCATCGCCAGGGTGACGCGTTCCGGCCCGCTCATTTCAGGGCCTCGGCCAGTTTGCCATGCAGGCCGCCGAAACCGCCGTTGCTCATGACCACCACATGGGTGCCCGGCGTGGCTTTTTGTTTGACGAACGCAATGATGCCTTCGATGGAGTCGCACACTTGCGAAGGCACTGTGCACTGCGCGGCAATGGCCGGCAGGTCCCAGCCGAGGTTGGCCGGGGCGTACCACACGGCCTGGTCGGCATCATTGACGCTTTCCGGCAAGCCGTCGCGGTGGGCGCCGAGCTTCATGGAATTGGAGCGCGGTTCGACAATGGCGATGATCGGCGCATCACCGACCTGTTTGCGCAGGCCGTCGAGGGTGGTGGCGATGGCCGTCGGGTGGTGGGCAAAGTCATCGTAGATGGTAATGCCATTCACGTCGGCGACTTTTTCCATCCGGCGCTTCACGCTTTTAAATGCGCTCAACGCCACAATGCCCATGGCCGGAACCACGCCCACATGCCGCGCCGCCGCCAGGGTCACCAATGCGTTGGCCACGTTGTGCTGACCGGTCATGTCCCAATCGACAACACCTTGGGCCTCGCCTTCGAACAGCACCTCAAATCGCGAGCCGTCGTCACTGAGCAACTTGACCTGCCACTGGCCGCCAACACCGGTGGTTTGCACCGGGGTCCAGCAGCCCATGTCGATCACTCGCTGCAGGGCCGGTTCGGTGGTCGGGTGGATCACCAGGCCCTCGCTCGGAATTGTGCGCACCAAATGGTGGAACTGCCGTTCGATCGCCGCCAGATCAGGGAAGATATCCGCGTGATCGAATTCCAAATTGTTCAATATCGCTGTGCGCGGGCGGTAGTGCACGAACTTGGAACGCTTGTCGAAGAAAGCGCTGTCGTATTCATCCGCCTCGATCACGAAAAACGGGGTCTCGCCCAGACGCGCCGATACCGAGAAGTTCTGCGGCACGCCGCCGATCAGGAAGCCCGGGCTCATGCCCGCATGCTCCAACACCCAGGCCAGCATGCTGCTGGTGGTGGTCTTGCCGTGGGTGCCCGCAACAGCCAATACCCAGCGACCTTGCAACACATGATCCGCCAGCCACTGCGGGCCGGACACATAAGGTAAGCCTTTATTGAGCACGTACTCGACCGCCGGGTTGCCACGGGACATGGCGTTGCCGATCACGACCAGGTCCGGGACCGGATCGAATTGCGCCGGGTCGTAGCCTTGGGTCAACTCAATGCCCTGAGCTTCCAGTTGCGTGCTCATGGGTGGGTAAACATTGGCATCGGAGCCGGTGACATGATGGCCCAGCTCTTTGGCCAGAACCGCCATCGAGCCCATGAACGTGCCGCAAATACCGAGAATATGAATGTGCATAGTTGACCTCGTAAAACATCGAGGCAGGTTAGCGCAGGGGGCGGGAAATCGCACCTTTTATACAGCAGACGCCCAGCGCAGTAGCGGGGGCCTGCACCTAGCGTGTGCGCCTCGGCGAATACAGGTAACTGCTGAAAAAACACACCCTAGGTGAGGACAGTTATAGTGCCCCTACTTAGGGTGTGCTATTGCTGAACAACAGTGAAAGCAGTTGCCCCGTTTAACCGAGCAACTGCTTATGAACAGTTCCTTCGGAACAGCCCACTACACGATGCGTATCGCCAGCATTCACTGTTGCTTGGACTTTATAACGTCCAACAGCCCTTTAAGGTATGCGATTCTCGTCTGCATACCAATGGCCCGACCCTTGATATCATCTGCTTGTGCGCCTAGTTTCGGAGGCTGAGATTCAGGGCCATCCTTTCCTGCTAATTTAGCAAACTCCACCTCAAGGAAATTAAGCATCTCATCAAGGTAGTCCATACGTTCATCATTTGTCTTGGACAACCACTCTACACTGGGTTCAATGCCCTTTTGTGAACCAAGAGCAGCATACGTATTCATTAACATAAACACGTTCCTCTGAGCATTTTCGACCAATTGCGACTCCATAACATGCTGCTCTGTGGCCGGAGTCGCCGGTGGATTAATTTTGGGTTTTAGATACTCGTAAGCGACGTTGGAGGCAAGTGTCGCGGGAGCCGCGAAGAGCGCGGTGATCGGCGCATTAATCAATGCGGTCTTGACCATATTGCGTATCTGAAGTGGTAGCGCTCGGCCTTCTTTCCCCGCCTTCAATACCGTCTCGACGCTTTCTTCAAGGCCGCTCTGCGAAAATGGTTCAGGCGTCTTTCCGTCTATGTGACCTGAGGTCGGCTGTGCAAATAACTGATCCCGCTTTTTTGCGTCTTGTTCAGCTTGCCACTTCTTCTGCTGTGCGTCTCTATATTCAACCTGTTCTGGAGTAAGAGTGGTCTCTGTAGTGGGAGCAGACCCAGGTTCTTTCTGACCAAGGACCTGTCCTTCCCCTTCAAATTTACCCACTTGTTTATCAATGTAGGTTTGATCGTAATCGGTCTTGCCACCGTCTCCCGACTTTGGTGTTGAAACGTCTCCTGGCTTAGGCCCATCCACTTTCCCTCCCCCAGGCACATCCACTTTAGGTGGTTTAGGTGGTTTAGGTGGTTTGGGGGGGAGAATTATTGAACCAATATCCCCAATAATTCCAAAAACGACAGGCCGCGCAACCGAATTTAAAAACATCATAATATTCTACCTAATGATTGATTTACATTAGGAAGTCGTCCCTTACTCCCAATCACTAAGTAACCCAAAGAGCTAAAACAGTTCCGCACTACTTCAAGTAAAACTACACAACCATCCCGCCACCCACCAGCCGAAATATTTAATATTCACACGATAACCTCCCCCACTTATCCCATTGCAATCATTGCTGGCTAGGCATCGTTTGGCTCAGAACACCAAACTGCACTAACTGGGGACCAAACGGTGTATTCTTGACGGTACTGTATGCATACCACGCCCCCTTGCGAAATATAGCGATCACCGGCATACGCACTCCATCAGACTCCACCTGATGGAAACCCTTGACGACATCACCTTCTTTATAAACTCTTGTCACATCATAAGTTCTATAATTCCCTTTTAATCGAGGCAGTATCTCGTCTGCATGCTTGTACAGTTTCTTCGCATCCTTACCAAGTGCCCCAAGCCCTCGGTAAACGTTTTTCGGGAGATCTATCGCATCGGTAACGCCTACGGAAGCGCCAACCCCAGCCAATATAGAACGCTTGAGTATCTTGCCTAACGACTTACCGGCCTTCGCCGCTTTTTTCGCGGCGCCGAGCCCGGGAATAAGAAATCCTAAAATATCGAACACGATATTAGTAACCGCCCCTACAACCTGACCTTTGATCGCCTCATCAATTCCGTCATAAAAAGGAATAAGCGAAAGAAGAAAATCATTGACAGCTTTGTTACCCTTAATATTTTTTTCAATTATTGTTTCTCCGTAAGCCGCCCCTTTTAACTCACCGAAATTTTTCGTGAAAAAGTTCCCCACCACTGACGCCAGCGCGCCATTTCGTCGAGAAAAATAAGGAACTTTTTCTTCCTCGCTAACACCGGTTAAATCCTGCTTATGATTGGTCTCACCAAATTTCTTGAAAACGTCATACGTGCCTGATACACGCGCCTTGGTACCCGAAGGAAAATATTTACTATCATCAAAATCTACTCGTTCTTGCGGTACACCCTGTTCCTTAATGAACTCTCCTGAAGTGGGATAATAACTGTAATATTCGACCTTGCCATCCGCCCCCTCAACTTTCATAAGGACACCATGCCCCCCTTCTAACGCCATGAGTTCACGCGGGGTTGGTTCTCGCAGCACTTCAGCGGGGTGCAGGCTCAGGCCAGTATTACTCTTTAACTCTGTCTCCAAGAATGGACGAGACAGTCCCATGAACGTTACATCTGATTTTTTTATACGCTCTTGCACAGCAAAAGGAAGCAAAGAAAGATGATATTTGAATAAAACAGCCCTCGCTGCGGTTTGACTTTTTGTGTACTCGCCAAACCTGTCAGAAAACTTTTTATCAATATCGGTTGCCAGCTCAGAAAAGCGCGACTTTATTGATTTCCAAGGGAGTTCCTTTTCATCTTTCGACACCCAGAAATCCAACCAATCTGGAAGACTGGACTTCGTCATGTAGACATCTAGGGGAGAGACGACATAGTTCTTGTCATTGATACTGCGCAAGCTTGCCTTAGTCGGATCGACATCCGGGAACACCCGCTTGAACTCCGCCAGCGCCACATCCCGTCGAGTCGGAGCCGGCTTCATTAGTTCAGCACCTGCCCACTTCAATTCCTTTTTCTGCTTTTCCAGTACCTCTTGTGATTTTTCAACCTCCTCGATCGTGTACTGCCCGTTGGGGTTGCTTTTAATCACCTGATTAACAATGCCCCACGCAGTAACTGCATCCTTTGATGCTGCTGCTAACTCGAAGTCACCGTCGAGAATTCCAAGCTGCGCCTCCGCGTACCTTATGACCTGACTGAACGTCATGTTCGCCGATGCGCCAGGCGCTTCCTGCTCTACCAATGCAACCGCTGTAGAGAAGGTCGTCCATGTATGAGAGCTATTAGCAAGATCAGGAGGAATGTCTTTCACCAGAAATTCAGGAGCAACGGCTGAGAGTAATAGCCGCGCAGCAAGCGGTGCTGCTGCAACTCCCACCTTGGTTTCAAGGTAAGCGGTAAAACGTTTAACGATTTCAGCAGCGCTAACCCCTGCATTGTCGAGTTGATAGAGGTTATAGCCTGCCAAGTTGAAACGGGACCTTCCAGAATTAGGATCAAGCTCTTGCACGAGCGCCGCAGTTAACGCCTCGATTGCAGCGGTCGGCGATTCGGCTAATCTGAGTTTCTCTTGTATGGCTTTACCCAATGCCTGCGCCTCGGGCGACCGAATGAGCTGGTCCAGTGCCGATGATGGATTGTGCGCAATATCCTTCTTTGCAGCCGGAGACAGCCCGGTGATCAGACTATGCAACAAACTACCTGCCCCGGCCCCTGCTTGAGGTTCTAGTGCTTGGTTTGCATGCTTGAGCTTCCAATCACCCACCACCGCTTTCATCTTGCGTACTAAGGTTTTGTTCAGTTGCCCGACAATATGCCTCACTCCCCCGGCGTCAGTTCCAGGCGACCGATGGACAAGGTCAAAGGACAGTGCATCAGCCAACGCATGCGCTTGCGTACTGTCGCCGGGAAGTTTATGCCCCTGCTTTTCAAGTAATTGCGCAAGACTCATTTCCTGACGCTGTTCGGTGAGATACAAACTTGACCGTCGGTCAATCGGTACCCTGGCGTTATTCAGATCGATCTTCCCGTCGGCATCGCCTTTCAGCGATCTCAGCGCCTCAAGAAGCGCATGACGGTTAGCGTCATTACCCAGCGCCTCATTCTGCTGCGCTAAAGCCTCTATAGAGCGCTGCGATGCATGCTGCAAAGGTGCAAACTCAAACGTGGCCCCTGCTTTCAATTTCTCCCGGTGCGCGGCGGCTTGCGAAGGAGAGAGGTCGATAGGTTCTCCATAAAATCGCCCCACTGTGTATGACGGCACCTTACCTTCCGGCCATGGATAATTGAACGCCTGTCCGGGCATTGGAGCGATCACCCTTGCAATCGACAACAGCACTCGAGAAATATCTGCCCAACCCGAATCGTCTTTAAGGGAGAACGTCTTCATCTTGCCATTGACTATCCCCGTCAACTCCCCGAGGTACGGATCCAGCTTGACACTTTTGAGATCAAGCCCCTGCTCTTTCGCCCACGCTAAAAATCCAGGGCTTTTAAATGCACTGTCCAATAAGGTGCGCCAACGTCCAAGTGTCGACTCTGGGGCAACTTGAATATCAGACTGCGCTATCGAGGTTTGATAGGAGCGCGTCGCTAATGCGATCGCATAGGGTTTGCCCAACTGAGCGTCAGCCTTTGCACGCGCTTCAGGAGTGTCAGGCACTTGCGCGAAAGTTCTGTTGCCAACAACTGCACCAGTGCTGCCCGGCTCGGTGGTAATAGAAGGATATTGCCCAGCCACGTCACTCGCAAAGTTTGACGTTGGCCTGGTACTTTCTAAAGTTTTCATTTTCCACACCAAAGGACGATTTCAGATTAATAGCTGCTCGTACCCTGAGTGGCGAAACCCCATATAAATAATACAAATAAAATTCGAAAAACCTTATCAAAACGCTTCAAGCCTGAATATTGCCTTCACCTTACGCACCCCGTTAATCATGCAGGTCACATTTGCAAACAACGTTCGATTCCGTACTTTCGCAACTTCCGATAAAGCGTATTGCGGCTTATTCCCAAACTTTCTGCCGTGTGGGACATATGCCAACGGTGCTGCTCCAAGGCGTTGAGCAACACCCCACGCTCTGCATTGTCCAGCGCGCGCTCCTGACGCGGCCCGACAGCCGCGCCCGCTCTCGCCTGACGAATGAAATGCGGCAAATCTTCGAACCTGATTTGCCCGTTCTCGCACAAGGCCACCAACGTGCGAAGGACGTTGCGCAATTGCCGAACGTTGCCAGGCCAGGCGTAGTCGAGCAAAGCGTGATGCGCCTTTTCCTCAAGCGCCACAACCTGTCCTGGCGCTTCATTCGCAAGCAAAAACGCCAGCAATTGCGCTTTGTCGCTACGTTCACGTAAGGGTGGCAGGGTAATTTCAACGCCGTTGAGACGATAGTAAAGATCTTCGCGGAAGCTATCGTTGGCCACACGTTCTGACAGGTTGCGATGGGTGGCGCTGATGATTCTGACGTTCACTGCCTGCGGGGCACCGCCGATGGGTACCACCACGCGATCGTCCAGCACCCTTAAAAGACGGGTTTGCAACGCAAGAGGCATGTCTCCAATCTCATCGAGAAACAGCGTGCCGCCGTCGGCCTGTAGTAATTTGCCGCGCATGCCTTCTCTCAACGCGCCGGTAAAGCTGCCGCCGCGATAACCGAACAGCTCACTTTCGATCAGGTTTTCGGGGATGGCAGCGCAGTTGAGAGCGACAAAAGCCTTATCGGCACGCGCGCTGGCCTGGTGCACTGCTTTGGCGAAAGCTTCTTTACCGCAACCCGTTTCGCCATTAATCAATAACGGCACGTCGCGTTCAAAGATGCGCAGTGCTCTACGGAAATCAGTTTGAAGGGCCGGGTCGACCAGGCATACACCTGAATGCGGCGCCACAACTTTTGCTGGTGGCGTCGGCAAGCTGCGGGCCTGGCCGCGCAATGCAGCGTATAACTGCCGACCATCGCAGCTACGCAATGGCCAGCTGGCTGTGGCGTTGGCACTGGCGCGACCGAGCAACTGGTCCAAAGCGCAATCGAACACTGCCTCCACCGAACGGCCCAGCAAGCCGCCACGCACCTGCCCCAACAGGTTCAGCGCACTTTGATTGACCGCACAGATGCGCCCCTCGCCATCGAACGCCAGCAACCCTTCGCTGAACAGCCCCACCGACTCGGCCTGCAGGTGAAAGCGCAACAGCCAGTGCTGTTCAAAGTGACGCAGGAAGTAACAGCTTTCGATCATCTTGGCCGACAGGTTCACCAGCGCCATGGTGTGGAACTGGCTCTGGCGCGACACCGCCTCACGAGCCGATGACACATCCAACACGGCAAGCAGCTCGCCATGGGGGTCGAATACCGGGCTAGCCGAACAGGTCAGCCCGGTGTGCCGGCCGCGAAAATGCTCATCGCGATGAATCGTCAAGGGTTGACGTTCAACCAGGCAGGTGCCGATGCCATTGGTGCCTTCGCTGGCCTCACTCCAATCGGCACCGAGCCACAACCCGGCGCGCTCGAAAACCCTACGCTCGGAGGGCGCGGTGACACAGTTGAGGATCACTCCGCGCGCATCGGTCAGCAGCACCGCGTGGCCGGCACCTGAGAGTTGTTGATGCAGGCTGTTCATCTCGCTGCCGGCGATTTGCAGTACTTGCTGCAGACGCTCACGGCTTTCGAGCAGGCGGCCGTGTTCGAGCACGGTGGGAGCGATGGTTTGCGCAGGGTCGAGGTGGTAATCCTCCAGGCACCGCAGCCAGGAACGCGCGATGGACGGATCGCTCGATGGGTCGCGGCCACGCGCCACTGTCAGGACTTGCTGGGCATGGCGACTGAAATGATCGTTGTGCATGTTCTTATTATTCTCCCGGCGTGAGAGCGTCCAGCATCCTCCAGGCCTGTGATGGATGCAATCCCGAGTGGGCCCACTGGCCATACGCTGTACCGCTTATGGCACAAACTGTCACACCCGCTGTATCGCGCGTGTCACAGCAACCCTTTGCAACAAAGCCCAACCCCTTGATTTATCTGGCCCACAACGCAGTGGCCCAACCTTTGCTCTACGCTTTACCAAGCGCTTGAGCGCTGCACTCCAATAAACATAAAAGCCAGGAGATACCCACCATGCGTTACGCACACCCCGGTACTGAAGGCGCGATCGTTTCGTTCAAGGCCAAGTACGGCAACTACATCGGTGGCGAGTTCGTTGCGCCGGTCGATGGCAACTATTTCACCAACACCTCGCCGGTCAACGGCAAGCCTATCGCCGAATTCCCCCGCTCCACTGCCAAAGACATCGATAAAGCGCTGGACGCCGCCCATGCCGCCGCCGACGCCTGGGGCAAAACCTCAGCCCAGGACCGCTCGCTGGTGCTGCTGAAAATCGCCGATCGCATCGAGCAGAACCTCGAACTGCTGGCCATCACCGAGACCTGGGACAACGGCAAAGCCGTGCGTGAAACCCTCAACGCCGACATCCCCCTCGCTGCCGACCACTTCCGTTACTTCGCCGGCTGCATCCGCGCCCAGGAAGGCACCAGCGCCGAGATCAATGAGCACACCGCGTCCTATCACTTCCATGAGCCGCTGGGCGTGGTCGGTCAGATCATTCCGTGGAACTTCCCACTGCTGATGGCCGCCTGGAAACTCGCCCCGGCCCTGGCCGCCGGCAACTGCATCGTGCTCAAGCCGGCCGAGCAGACGCCGCTGGGCATCAACGTGTTGATGGAAGTGATCGGCGACCTGCTACCACCGGGCGTGCTGAACGTGGTGCACGGGTTCGGCAAAGAAGCCGGCGAAGCCCTGGCCACCAGCAAGCGCATCGCCAAGATCGCCTTTACCGGTTCCACCCCGGTGGGCTCGCACATCATGCACGCGGCGGCCACCAACATCATCCCGTCCACCGTCGAACTGGGCGGCAAGTCGCCGAACATCTTCTTCGCCGACATCATGAAAGCCGAACCGTCGTTCATCGAAAAGGCCGCCGAAGGCTTGGTGCTGGCATTCTTCAACCAAGGCGAAGTCTGCACCTGCCCATCCCGCGCGCTGGTGGAAGAGTCGATCTACGACGATTTCATGAAAGTGGTGATGAAGAAGATCGAGCAGATCAAACGCGGCGACCCGCTGGACACCGACACCATGGTCGGCGCCCAGGCGTCCGAGCAGCAGTTCGACAAGATCCTCTCGTACCTGGACATCGCCAAAGGCGAAGGTGCGCAACTGCTGGCTGGCGGCCAGGTCGAGAAACTCAGCGGCGACATGGCCGGTGGTTACTACATCCAGCCGACCCTGCTTAAGGGCACCAACGAAATGCGCGTGTTCCAGGAAGAAATCTTCGGCCCGGTGGTGAGCATCACCACGTTCAAGGACGAAGCCGAAGCCCTGGCAATTGCCAACGACACCGAGTTCGGCCTGGGTGCCGGCGTGTGGACCCGCGATATCAACCGCGCCTACCGCATGGGCCGGGCGATCAAAGCAGGCCGCGTATGGACCAACTGCTACCACCTGTACCCGGCGCACGCCGCGTTCGGCGGTTACAAGAAGTCCGGCGTGGGCCGTGAGACTCACAAGATGATGTTGGATCACTACCAGCAGACCAAGAACTTGCTGGTGAGTTACGACATTAATCCATTGGGCTTCTTCTAACTCACAACACCCTCCCATCTTTGAAATGCCATCAACACTGGGAGGGGGCCTGCCCCCTCCCATATTTAGATATTTATAAGTACTTGCGAATACATCCGGCCCACAGAGGCCGAGTTAAAAACAATAACAATGAAAGGTACTTTTCCATGCCTAGCGAACCCACTGGATCTTCTGTCGACTTCGAAAAAGTCGACACCGACTACTTCCAACAACGCGAACTGAAAAAAGGCGCCGCCGGCTGGGTACTGCTGGTGGGCCTCGGCGTTGCCTACGTGATCTCCGGCGATTATGCCGGCTGGAACTTCGGCCTGGCCCAAGGCGGCTGGGGCGGCATGTTCCTCGCAACTTTACTGATGGCCACCATGTACTTGTGCATGTGTTTTTCCTTGGCCGAACTGTCCTCGATGATCCCCACCGCCGGCGGTGGCTACGGCTTTGCCCGCAGCGCTTTCGGGCCCTGGGGCGGGTTTCTCACCGGAACGGCCATCCTGATCGAATACGCAATCGCCCCGGCCGCTATCGCGGTATTTATCGGCGCCTATTGCGAGTCGCTGTTCGGCATTGGCGGCTGGATGATTTATCTGGCGTTCTACATCCTGTTTATCGGCATCCATATTTTCGGCGTCGGCGAAGCGCTGAAGCTGATGTTCGTGATCACCGCCATTGCGGCGATTGCCCTGGGCGTGTTCCTTGTGGCTATGGTGCCGCACTTCAACATGGCCAACTTGCTGGATGTGCCGGTGACCGAAGCCAAGGGCGCCAGCACCTTCCTGCCCTTCGGCTACGTCGGGGTATGGGCGGCAATCCCTTATGCGATCTGGTTTTTCCTCGCCGTGGAAGGCGTACCGCTGGCCGCTGAAGAAACCAAGAACCCCAAGCGCGACCTGCCCCGTGGCCTGATCGGCGCCATTGTGGTGCTCACCAGTTTTGCCCTGCTGATCCTGGTGATCGCACCGGGCGGCGCCGGCACCTATGCGCTGGTCAAATCGGGTAACCCGTTGGTGGAAGCACTGGCGTTGTCCTACGGCGGCTCGACCTGGATGGGCAGCTTCGTCAATCTGGTCGGCCTTGCCGGTCTGATCGCGAGCTTTTTCTCGATCATCTACGCCTATTCGCGGCAGATTTTCGCGCTTTCCCGCGCCGGCTACCTGCCGCGCAAGCTGTCGCAAACCAACAAAAGCAAGGCGCCGGTACTGGCGCTGGTGATCCCCGGCATTATCGGGTTCGGCCTATCCCTCACTGGCCAGGGCGATCTGCTGATCTTGGTGGCGGTGTTCGGTGCGACGATTTCCTATGTGTTGATGATGGCTGCGCACATCACCCTGCGCGTCCGTCGCCCCAAAATGGAACGTCCTTACCGCACGCCCGGCGGCATCTTCACGTCCGGCGTCGCGCTGGTACTGGCCTGTGTGGCCGTGGTGGCGGGCTTTCTGGTGGATCCGCGGGTGGTGATTGGCGCGGCGATCATCTATGGAGTATTAATTGCTTACTTTGCTTTCTACAGCCGGCATCACTTGGTAGCAGGCACGCCCGAAGAAGAATTCGCCGCGATCCAGGCCGCAGAGGCCGCCTTGCACTAAGCCGTAAACCTCGACGCGGGCGCTGTTCATTCATTTGGCCCGCGTCGTCAAGGAGACACTGTATGGCAAGCTTTTCCCACGCGGTCGGTGCACAAACCTACCGCTTTGATAGCCTCAAAGACGTAATGGCCAAGGCCAGCCCCGCCCGTTCCGGGGACTTCCTGGCCGGCGTGGCCGCGCAGAACGACGGCGAGCGGGTGGCGGCGCAAATGGCGCTGGCGAATATCCCGTTGAAACACTTCCTTGAAGAAGCGCTGATTCCCTACGAAAGCGATGAAGTGACCCGTCTGATCATCGACACCCACGACAAACAGGCATTTAGCGCAGTCAGCCACCTGACCGTCGGCGGCCTGCGCGACTGGCTACTGAGCGACGCCGCCGACGAACAATCCCTACGCGCCCTGGCGCCCGGGCTGACGCCGGAAATGGCCGCCGCCGTGTCGAAGATCATGCGCGTGCAGGACCTGGTGCTGGTGGCGCAGAAGATCCGCGTCGTCACCCAGTTTCGCGGCACCATGGGCCTGCGCGGGCGCTTGTCGACGCGCCTGCAACCCAACCACCCCACGGACGAACCGGCGGGCATCGCCGCCAGCATTCTCGACGGCCTGCTCTACGGCAACGGCGACGCCATGATCGGCATCAACCCGGCCACCGACAGCATCGCCTCCATCTGCGCAATGCTGGAGATGCTCGACGCGATCATCCAACGCTACGAGATCCCCACCCAGGCCTGCGTGCTGACCCACGTCACCACCTCTATCGAAGCCATCAACCGTGGCGTGCCCCTGGACCTGGTGTTTCAGTCGATTGCCGGCACCGAGGCGGCCAACGCCAGTTTCGGCATCAGCCTGAGCGTGCTGCAGGAAGGCTACGAGGCGGGCTTGAGCCTCAAGCGCGGCACTCTGGGACAAAACCTGATGTATTTCGAAACCGGCCAGGGCAGCGCCCTGTCGGCCAACGCGCACTTTGGCGTCGACCAGCAAACCTGCGAAACCCGCGCTTACGCGGTGGCGCGGCATTTCAAGCCGTTTCTGGTCAACACCGTGGTCGGCTTTATCGGCCCGGAATACCTGTACAACGGCAAGCAAATCATCCGCGCCGGCCTTGAGGATCATTTCTGCGGCAAGCTATTGGGCGTGCCGATGGGCTGCGACATCTGCTACACCAACCACGCCGAAGCCGACCAGGACGACATGGATACCCTGCTGACGCTGCTGGGCGTGGCCGGGATCAACTTCATCATGGGCATCCCCGGCTCCGACGACATCATGCTCAACTACCAGACCACCTCCTTCCATGACGCGCTATACGCCCGGCAGACCTTGGGGTTAAAACCGGCACCGGAATTTGAACAGTGGCTGGCGAAAATGGGCATTTTCACGCAGGCCGACGGTAAGGTGCGCTTCGGCAGCAGCCTGCCTCCGGCTTTTCGCCAAGCCTTGGCGCAACTGGGATGAAGGAGCCTACCGTGCAACCCGACCTGCCCGACAACCCCTGGCTGGAACTGCGCCGCCTCACCCCGGCGCGCATTGCTCTGGGCCGCACCGGCACCAGCATTCCCACCAGTGCGCAACTGGATTTCCAGTTCGCCCACGCCCAGGCGCGCGACGCGGTGCACCTGCCGTTCGACCATGCGGGCCTGAGCCAGCAACTGGCCGAACGCGGGCGTGACAGCCTGTTGCTGCACAGCGCCGCCACCGACCGCCACAGCTACCTGCAACGCCCGGACCTGGGCCGCCGCTTGAGTGATGAATCGGCCCAGGCCCTGCGCGCGCATGCCCAGGCCAATCCGGGAGGCGTGGACCTGGCAGTGGTGGTGGCCGATGGCTTATCGGCATTGGCGGTGCATAAACACACGTTGCCGTTTCTGACGCGCCTGGAGGAACAAACCCACGCCGAGGGCTGGTCGTTATCGCCGGTGATACTGGTGGAACAGGGCCGTGTGGCCGTGGCCGACGAGATCGGGCAATTGCTCGGCGCCAAAATGGTGGTGATCCTGATCGGCGAACGACCGGGGCTCAGCTCACCGGACAGCCTGGGCCTGTATTTCACCTACAACCCCAAGGTCGGCCTCACCGATGCCTACCGCAACTGCATCTCCAACGTGCGTTTGGAAGGGCTGAGTTACGGCATGGCCGCGCATCGCCTGCTTTACTTGATGCGAGAGGCGTGTCGACGGCAGCTGTCGGGGGTCAATCTCAAGGACGAGGCGCAGGTTCAGACGATCGAGTCGGACGATCCGGACCTGATGAAAGGGAATTTTCTGCTCAGCTCACCGGATGACCAATAGCCGCACGATTGCGCTTTTTGGCGCCATTAGGCAGCATCCGGTCACGGCCGCTTGTGTGGTCATACCCCATTTGGAAGTTGAGGCCTGGCATGCGGATTACTCAAGCGACCCTGGAACACTTGGACCTGTTGACCCCCTTGTTCGTCAAATACCGCGAGTTCTATGGGGCGCTGCCCTACCCGGACTCGTCCCGGGCCTTCCTGGAAAAACGCCTGCGGCGCAAGGAGTCGGTGATCTACCTGGCTCTGGCCGATGACGACAACAACAAGCTGCTTGGGTTTTGCCAGCTGTACCCGAGCTTTTCGTCGCTGTCGCTCAAGCGGGTGTGGATCCTCAATGATATTTATGTGGCCGAAGACGCACGTCGCCAATTGGTGGCGGACAACCTGATGCGCATGGCCAAGAAAATGGCCAAGGAGACCCACGCGGTGCGGCTGCGGGTGTCCACCAGCAGTGATAACCAGGTGGCGCAAAAAACCTACGAGTCGATGGGTTTTCGCGAGGACACCGAATTCAAGAACTACACGTTGCCGATCAGCGAAGACTGATGCCCGGATAGACACACCGTTATCGAGGGCAAGCCCTCTCCCACATTGATCTTATTGTCATGGCGGTTTTGCGACCGGTTCTGCGGGTGTAAATGCAGGGAAACGCTCCGAGCCAGGTGCCTTGACACTACTCCAATGTGGGAGGGGGCTTACCCCCGATGATGGTCTGACTGCTCCACCACTTTCGCGAGCACGCTGGATTGGCGGCGATCTGCAGACCGGGTTCAACGACATCCCCCGCTACAAAAGCCACACGCTTTTCACCTCCCGATCCGTATAATGCGCACCTTTCAGGGTTGTAAGAATCGCGGCATACACTTGTAGCCTTACTTACCCGAGCTTCCGCACAGGCCTGCTGAGTCGGGCCGTTCACACAGGTGCCATCCATGGATTTCAACCCGCTCGACCTTATCCTGCATCTCGATGTTTACCTCGATCTGCTGGTCACCAATTACGGTCCGTGGATCTACGCCATTCTGTTTCTGGTGATCTTTTGCGAGACCGGCCTGGTGGTCATGCCCTTCCTGCCGGGTGATTCGCTGCTGTTTATTGCCGGTGCGGTGGCAGCCGGCGGCGGTATGGACCCGGTGTTGTTGGCCGGCCTGTTGATGCTGGCGGCGATCCTTGGCGACAGCACCAACTATGTGATCGGGCGAACCGCCGGCGAGCGTTTGTTCAGCAACCCGAATTCGAAGATCTTCCGCCGCGACTACTTGCAAAAAACCCACGATTTCTATGACAAGCACGGCGGCAAAACCGTGACTCTGGCGCGCTTCCTGCCGATCCTGCGTACCTTTGCGCCGTTCGTCGCCGGCATCGCCAAAATGCCGTACGCCCGCTTTTTCGGCTTCAGCGTGCTGGGTACCGTGCTGTGGGTCGGCGGCCTGGTGACTCTGGGGTACTTCTTCGGCAACGTGCCGTTTATCAAGAAAAACCTGTCGCTGCTGGTGGTGTTCATCATTCTGCTGTCCTTGGTGCCGATGATCATCGGCGTGTTTCGCAGCCGCTTTGGCCGCACCAGCTCCGAAGCCAAACAGCAGTAACCGGCGATGTGGTCCCTCAGCGCCTGGCGTCGTCGGCGCCTGCTGGCCAAGCACCCGATTGCCGACGAAACGTGGCAGCGGGTGCGCCATCACCTGACCTTCCTCGACGGCATCAGCGCCGAGCAGGACCAGTGGCTGCGTGAAGCCTGCGTGGTGTTCCTCGCCGAAAAACACCTCACCGCCCTGCCCGGCGTCGACTTGCATCAGGAACAACGCCTGCTGCTCGCCGCCCAGGCGCAACTGCCGCTGATGAACCTTGGCGACCTCGATTGGTATCAAGGCTTCCACGAAATCGTGCTGTACCCCGACGACTTCCTCAGCCCGCAGCGCCATCGCGACGCCAGCGGCGTCGAGCACGAGTGGGATGGCGAGCACAGCGGCGAAGCCTGGCAACAAGGCCCGGTGATCCTCGCCTGGCCCGGCGTGCTAGCCAGCGGCCAATGGGAAGGCTACAACCTGGTGATCCACGAACTGGCGCACAAGCTCGACATGCTCAACGGCGACGCCAACGGCCTGCCGCCGCTGCACAGCGACATGCGCGTGCAGGAGTGGGCCAGCGTGATGCAAAGCGCGTTTGATGACCTCAATCGCCAGTTGGACGCCCACCCCGATGCCGAAACGCAGATAGACCCGTACGCGGCGGAAAACCCGGCGGAGTTCTTTGCCGTTACCAGCGAATATTTCTTCAGCGCCCCGGATTTGCTGGTCGACAGTTATCCCCAGGTATACGCCCAACTCAGCCGCTTCTATCGCCAGGATCCCCTGGCACGCCTCACCCAACTGCAAGCCGCTGACCCGCGCTATCAGCCACAAGGCGAATGACCGTACGACGTCTGGCGCATGGCATCGGCGTCAGAATGTGCCTATAATCGCGGCCACTTTTAGGCCAATCCGGCCAAGTTTCTTGGCCAACTAACGGGGGCAACGCCCAATGAGCTACAGCAAGATTCCGGCTGGCAAAGACCTGCCGAACGACATCTACGTCGCCATCGAGATTCCGGCCAACCACGCGCCGATCAAATACGAAATCGACAAAGACAGCGACTGCCTGTTCGTTGACCGTTTCATGGCCACCCCGATGTTCTACCCGGCCAACTACGGTTTTATCCCCAACACCCTGGCTGACGACGGTGACCCCCTCGACGTACTGGTCGTAACCCCTTACCCGGTTACCCCTGGCTCGGTTATCCGCGCACGCCCAGTCGGCATCCTGAACATGACCGACGACGGCGGCGGCGATGCCAAAGTCATCGCAGTGCCTCACGACAAACTGTCCCAGCTGTACGTGGACGTGAAGGAATACACCGATCTGCCGCCACTGCTGCTGGAACAGATCAAACACTTCTTCGAGAACTACAAAGACCTCGAAAAAGGCAAATGGGTGAAGATCGACGGTTGGGGCAACGCAGACGCCGCCCGTGCCGAGATCATGAAGTCGGTGGCTGCCTACAAAGGCTGATACCGAATCCTCATTGTCTGAGGCCATCAAAAAAAGCCCCGTTCATTCGGGGCTTTTTTTTGGAAAAAATAAACGCACAGTTCAACAACCAGCAACTAACGTTTAATCACGCAATAAAAATGAAAAAATAGGCCACAACTAAGCAAAAACCTACAAGTGCAAATCAACGCATGGTTTATTTGATTAGTTTTCTCGGCCAGTAAACTCTGCGTTTATGAATAAATCAGGTGATCGTTTAAAAGCGCTACTGCGGGAAGTTCATCTTTCCGCTTCCGACTTCGCCAAGAACCGCGGTGTCACACCTCAACATGTGAACAACTGGTTCAAACGCGGCGTGCCCATGGGCCGACTCAATGAGATCGCAGAACTGCTCTGTGTCTCCAGCCGTTGGCTACGCACCGGCGAAGGCCCCAAACACCCACCGGCCAACTTCCTGCTGGAA
Source organism: Pseudomonas sp. S5F11 (assembly GCF_019641515.1). Taxonomy (NCBI): domain Bacteria; kingdom Pseudomonadati; phylum Pseudomonadota; class Gammaproteobacteria; order Pseudomonadales; family Pseudomonadaceae; genus Pseudomonas; species Pseudomonas sp. S5F11. The sequence continues at coordinate 4,366,095 of NZ_JAIFJZ010000001.1, read as the reverse complement.
GGCCCCGGAACACGGAAAGGACTCCCCACCCGCGAAGAAAGTGGCAAATACCTTACAGGCCCCGCCTGCCCGCCGGAAAAACTGGATGTGGAGATCCCCCTCCACCCCACCTTCACTTCAACCGAACGTATTCGCATCTCTGTGCACGCTCTCAAAACCCTCAACATCAACCCCGACCGCGCGCTGGGCGCCTATATGGTCGACAACAGCATGATCGACATCATCCAGCAAGGCGCCACCCTCGCCATCGACAAAGGCCGCACCCAAATCATTGACGGCGAAATCTACGCCGTCGAACACGACGGCATGCTGCGCATTAAATACCTCTACAACCGGCCTGGCGGCGGTTTGCGCATGCGCAGTCACAACGCCAGCGAACACCCGGATGAATACCTCACCCACGAGGAACGCTTCGAACAGAACTTCGAGATTGTAGGCTGGGTGTTTTGGTGGTCCACCCTCAACAACCGCCGCCCTCCGGTACCGCTAGATGAGCATCTATTAGGCTGGGAAGGCTCTAAATCGGACACGGAGGTGGGCAACTGAGAGGAATGTGGGTATCATCCGCCGCACATTTGGCAGGGGGTGGCCCAAGGCTACCCACCCTGCTCGGCGAAGCGGAGGAGTTCCCGCGGATGCCCCTACTATTCAGCCCGACGCCATGTGGGTTGAGCGATTTGAAGGCTGGTAAGGTTTGTCAAAAACAAATTGAAGCAGTCCCCGAGAAGCCGGCCACAAGCCGGCTTTTTAATGCCCGTAAGAAACTCCATCCCATGGTCGCAACCACCGCGACGCCGCCACTGCTAATACCTTTCACTCAGTCTCAATTCAACGCTCGACTCTTCATCGGCAGCACAGACGAACAACATTTGCCATCGTCCTATTTAAGTTGACAGAAAGACATATTCCAGCCGATTTATCACATTCCACGCACCCATTAATCTGTGCCCATGTTGAACGCAACGCCCAACCAACCTAAACAAAAAAGGATTCAACCATGAGCACTGCAACCTACAACCGCCTCAACAAAGACGACGCCATCGTACTGCTGGTCGACCACCAGACCGGTCTGATCTCCCTGGTGCAGGACTTCTCACCCAACGAGTTCAAGAACAACGTGCTGGCTTTGGCCGACCTGGCGAAGTTCTTCAACCTGCCGACCATCCTCACCACCAGCTTCGAACAGGGCCCCAACGGCCCGCTGGTGCCGGAGCTGAAAGAGATGTTCCCGGATGCGCCTTACATCGCCCGTCCTGGTCAGATCAATGCGTGGGACAACGAAGATTTCGTCAAGGCAATCAAAGCCACCGGCCGTAAGCAAATCATCATTGCCGGTGTGGTCACGGATGTCTGCGTAGCGTTCCCGACCTTGTCGGCGCTGGCGGAAGGGTTTGAGGTGTTTGTGGTGACGGATGCGTCGGGCACCTTCAACACCACGGTGCAGCAAGCGGCGTGGAGCCGGATGACACAAGCCGGTGCACAGTTGATGAACTGGTTCTCGGTGGCTTGTGAGCTGCATCGCGACTGGCGTAACGATATCGAAGGGCTGGGCAATCTACTGTCCCAGCGTATCCCGAACTATCGCAACTTGATGAATGGGTATGCGGCGCTGACAGCGCATCAGAAGTAAGTCAGCCTTAGCGTGCGATAAGCCTGCCCTGAAAAGCAGGCTTTCGTTATTCAACCGAGCTTAATCCGCCAGTTCCCGCTCAATTTGCTCGATGCTTGGCAAACTGGTTTGCAGCTCTGCGGGTAATGCCCCTACCAGTTGATATTCCGCCACTCCGATAGGTCGGTTGTTATCGCGCAGTGCATACTCAGCTACCACCGCATTCTTGCTCTTGCACAATAATAGGCCAATCGTTGGCCCATCTTGCGGATGCCTAAGCTGAGCATCTACAGCAGCAAGGTAAAAGCTCAGCTTGCCTAGGTGTTCAGGCTTAAATTTTCCCGCCTTGAGCTCGATCACCATGTAGCAACGCAGCTTCACGTGGTAGAACAACAGATCAACGAAGAACTCATCGCCCCCTACATCCAAGAGAACTTGTTGGCCGACGAACGCAAAGCCAGCGCCCAACGCCAACAAAAAGTCGGTGACGTGTTTGATCAGGGCGTTTTCTATGTCGCGCTCCTGCGCATCCAGGGCCAGACTGAGAAAATCAAAACGATAAGGATCTTTCAGCGACTCACGCGCCAGGTCGGATTGTGGCTTGGGAAGGTGGTTTTCGAAATTGCTGACTGCTTTACCCGTGCGCTCCAGTAGGTGAGTTTCGATTTGCATCACCAGCGTGTTGCGGGACCAACTGTGTTCAATCGCCTGCGCGATGTACCAACGACGGGGTTCTGGGCCCGGAAGTTTGTCGAGTAGGACCACATTGTGACCCCACGGCAATTGTGCAGCAGCCTGTTGCACAAATTCCAAATCCGGCCAAGCTTCAGCAAATGCACGCATGTACTTCAGGTTGCGGGGCGAAAAACCTTTCATGCAGGGAAAACTCGTACGCAAATCTTGAGCAAGACGATCAATAACCTTGCTCCCCCACCCCTGTTGGTTCTGGCGGGTCAAAATCTCGTGACCGATATTCCAGTAAAGGAGCACCATTTCTCGATTGACTGCCAGTGACGCACGCTGTTGTGCCACGTGGATGCGCTTTTTAAGGCCGGTCAGCCAATCGCTGTAGCCCGTCGGAGGCGCCGTCAAACGGATAGACCTTTCGCTCATGCCTGTTTCACTCTTGAGTTTTCGGCAGGCTAGTCAGAGGCCTTTGCAGTAACAAGGGGTCGTAAGCGCTTCAGGAGCTGCCCGACACATCTTACGGAACGGCCCTACTGGCAATTGCAAATCAGCTTATTGCAACACTCTCTGAAGCAGGTCGGCGGACATTTGGAAAAGGGAGAGGCAAATGCTTCGCCCTGGGATCGAGCAGAACACGCTATTGCCAATTTAAGAAGCGAGACCTGGCTAAGCAAATCGCCGTATTGCAGAGGATGCAGGCTGGTCTGATTGAATTTGAACCCCAACTTAAAGAAGCACAAAGCACTGCTCGTCATTGAGCATGATCGCCATTTGAAGTAGCCCCCAACTGTGATTGGAGCTGACTATTACGCGACCTTCGTAAGCCCTTTCTGATTTTCCCCGCCGTTCATCCAGCCGCTTTTTACTGCGGCAGACTCAGACGCCTTGCCCTTTGTCGAGACGTCACGGATGACCCACGCTTCCCACATTGCCTCTATCGAACATGAGCTGGATGGCTTTCATCAGAGCCTGGTGACTTATCGCCAGCAGATGGGCGCCTGGTATTCGCGGGCGCTGGATTCGGTGAGCCATGCGGCAGATATGCCGTCGTTGCTGGAGATGGATCGGGTGTTGCGCGTCGGTGACTCGCAGACAACCGTGAGCATGAGCGACCCGAACTTTATCGGCAGTGTTGCCGTGTGCCAGTTGGGCGGCGAGCTGAAGATAGAGAGCAAATTCGACTCAGTGTATGACGTGCCGATTGGCGACATTCCGGTCGAGGTGATCGGGCTGGATGACGGCAGTTCCACGCGGGTCATGTTGGATGAGCACGGCAGGGGCTCACACCACTGCGCCGCTGGCGGGCGCTATCAGGTGCGGGTACAGGGTGGTGTTTCCCAGGAGCAGGTTGACGCGTTGTTCGCCTCCTACGCCGGGCTGATGGCGGACCTGGAGCGGTGGCTTCGCGAACAGTGGCAAGGCTTCAAGCCGCATTGGCAGCAGTCCACGGCCAGTGCGATTGGCAGCGGCGTGCTGGCGGGCAGTTGGGCCGCGATCCGGGACGTGTGGGACAGCATCAAGCTGGTGCAGGCGATTCTTGAAAACCCGTTGAAGTACGTCGAACAGCTGGGAGCCGAAGCGGCCAAGCTGGCACAAGTTGCCACCGATGCGCCCAAGGTCATGGAACAGGCAATGTTGCTCGCCAGTGATGAGGCGGCGCTGTTCCTGCTGATGCGCACGGCGATGATCTGGTTGGACGCATTGCCGCCCAGTGAGATTGCGCAAGTGGCCACTGGGTTTGTGGTGTCGCTGCTGATTGACCTAGTGATTGGCGCGGTGCTGACCATCGCATTGCCGGCGGCAGCTGTGGCGTATTTGAGCCTGCGGTTGGCCAGGTATGGCGCACAGATTGTTAAAGCGGCTGTTGGTTTTGTTCAGAGCGTGCTGGCGATTCTGACGAGGTTCATGCAGGCGGTGGATCGCTACAAGGCGGTGGCGGTTCGCGGTGTGGTCGGCAGAGTGAAGCAAGGCACGCTGCAGATGCGCTGGCGGGCGCGGCAGAACGCGGTGCTGAAGCAAAAAGAGCCTGTGGATGATGTGCCTGCTGTATCAACGAACCCGAAGGGCGATGCGACGGCTTCTTCGGATAAGACCGTCACCAATGGCTGCCCCGTGTCGATGGTCACCGGCGAGGAATTGCTGACCCTGACTGACGGTGTTCTGGATGGGGTGTTGCCGTTCGAGTGGACGCGCCTGTATCGCACCAGCGCGGTGGAAGTCGACGTTGGGCTGGGGTTTGGCTGGAGCCATGGGCTGGCGCAGCGGCTGGTGGTTTCAGGCGATTCGGTGGTGTGGACCGACCATGAAAATCGCTCTATCTCGTTTCCAATCCCCACCGTTGCGAGGCCGGCAATCACCAATAGCCTGGCCGAAGCGGCGATCTATCTGGGCGCTTCGCCGGATGAGCTGGTGCTGGCCCAGGCATCGCGGTTCTACCACTTTCGCGACGGTGTGCTGACGGCGATCAGCGATGCGTATGACAACCGCCTGCGAATTTTCCGCGATGTGCTCGGACGTATCGAGCGGGTGGATAACGGGGTGGGTCGCTCGTTGTTTCTGCGCTATGGGGCTGGGCGCATTGTCGCGGTGGATTATCAAATTCAGCGCGCTAAGGGTTATGAGCCTTACGAGTGGATTACTGAGCAGAACGTCGTTTCCTACACCTATGACGACCTGGGCCGACTGGTCTCGGCGACCAATGCCGTCGGCGAGAGCGAGGTGTATCGCTACGACGAGCAGCACGTCATTGTGGAGCGCGGCCTGGCCGGTGGGGCGAGTTTCTTCTGGGCGTGGGAACGCTCCGGCAAGGCGGCACGCTGTGTGCGGCACTGGGCCAGTTTCTCGCAGATGGACACGCGCTATGCCTGGGGGGATGACGGCCGCGTCACGGTGCACAACGCCGATGGCAGCCAGGAAATCTATGTCCACGATGACCGTGCGCGATTGGTGCAACGCATCGATCCCGATGGCGCGCAGCACTTCAAATCCTACGATGCCCAAGGGCGGTTGACGGTCGAACAAGACCCGCTGGGCGCGGTGACGGCCTATCAGTACGACGAAGCCGGACGCTTGGTGGCGTTGTTTCCTGGGGAAGATGAGCCCACTACGTACGAGCATGACCACGGTTTCGTACGCGTGATGCGCCGGGGTGAAGCGGTCTGGAAATACGAGCGCAATGACCAGGGCGATATCACCCGTAGCATCGATCCCGACGGTCACGTTACCGACTACAGCTACAACAAACATGGGCAACTGACCGGCGTCTGGTACCCGGATCACAGCTGCCATCGGCTGGTGTGGAATGAGCGCGGGCAACTGGTTGAGGAGCAGTTGCCCAATGGTGGCATCAGGCGCTATCGCTACGACGACCTGGGCCGCGAGGTGGCGCGCGAAGATGAACACGGCGCGCTGACCCAGTATCAGTGGGACGCTGTGGGTCGGCTGACTCGTCTGACCCTGCCAGGCGGTGCCACCCGTGAATACAGCTACAACCCCTACGGAAAAATCACCGCCGAACGCGACGAACTCGGCCACGTCACCCGCTACGACTACGCTGACGGCCTGCACCTGATCAGCCGTCGCCTGAATGCCGATGGCACTCAGGTCCAGTACCGCTATGACAACGCCCGATTACTGCTCACTGAAATTGAAAACGAAGTCGGCGAGACCTACCGGCTCGACTACCACCCCAACGGCCTGATCCAACAGGAAGTCGGGTTTGATGGGCAGCGCACCGCTTACGTTTACGACCTCAACGGCAACCTGCAGGAAAAAACCGAACACGGCGACGACGGCAGTCAGCTCGTCACTCGTTACGAACGCGACCATGCCGGACGCCTGGTACGAAAAATCCTGCCCGATGGCCAAACCGTCGATTACACCTACGACCGCCAGGGCAATCTCCTCAGCGTCGACGACGGCCACTGGGCGTTGGCCTACGAGTACGACCGCCAAAACCGCCTCACCGCCGAACACCAGGGCTGGGGCACCCTGCGCTATGGCTACGACGCCTGCGGCCAGCTCAAGCACCTGCGCCTGCCGGATAACAACCGCGTGGCCTTCAACCGCGACAAGGGCGGGCACCTTGCGACTGTTGAATTGAATGGCAAAACCCTGACATCGCACCTGTTCAACGCCGGTCTGGAACACCAGCGCCAACAAGGCCAACTGCTCAGCCACTACCACTACGACGACCAACAGCGCCTGCACGCCCACGCCGTCACCCACCAGACCCATCCGCTCTACCAGCGCCAATACGACTACGACCGAGCCGGCAACCTCACCCGCCTGCTCGACACCCGCAAAGGCGAACACCACTACCACTACGACCCGCTGCAACGCCTGACCCGCGCCGACCATTCCCACGACGTGCAGGAACGTTTCGCCCACAACCCGGCCGGCAACCTGCTGATGCAAAACCGCCACGGCCCCGACATCGTCGCCGGCAACCGCCTGCTGATCCAGGGTGACCGCCACTACACCTACGACGCCTTCGGCAACCTGACCCAGGAACGGCGCGGCAAAGGCCAGCAACTCGTCACCGAATACCGCTATGACAGCCAACACCGGCTGATCGAAATCACCCGGCCCAACGGCCAAACCGCCCGTTACCGCTATGACCCGTTCGGCCGACGTATCAGCAAAACCGTCGACGGCATCACCACCGAATTTTTCTGGCAAGGCGACACACTTATCGCCGAACACCAAGCGGGCCGCCACCGCAGCTACCTCTACGAACCCGACAGCTTCCGGCCGCTAGTCCTACTGGAAGGCTTCGGTCCAGACCACACCCAGCCCTACCACTACCAACTCGACCACCTCGGCACACCCCAGGAACTCACCACCCCCGAGGGCGATATCGCCTGGTCCGCCCACTACCGCGCCTACGGCGAAATCGCCCGCCTCGACGTAGGCAAACTCGACAACCCACTGCGCTTCCAGGGCCAATACTTCGACGAAGAAAGCGGCCTGCACTACAACCGCCATCGCTACTACAATCCGGATATTGGTCGCTACCTGACGCCGGACCCGGTGAAGTTGGCGGGTGGGATCAACTCCTACCAGTACGCTCTAAACCCTACAGGATGGGTAGATCCGTTAGGCTTAAACACCTGCCCCGGGGGAGACGGTTGTAAGCCAGAGGTAGCTGCTAATGAACCGGCCAAAACTGTAAAAGCTGATGAAGGAGATGCTGTATTACCCAAAACAGGAGGAGCTGAGCGATCAGCTAAATACTCAGCGAATTGGAAAACAGCTAGCCTGAGTGAAAACATTGTCAAATTTGCCGGCACCGATCCAACTGTAACCACAACAGACAAAGGCAAAAAAATATATAAGAACCCTCTAAATGGAATTGAAGTTGTAGAGGACATCAATGGAAACTACTTTAGAATCTACGACCCATCATTGCCGGGATCGAGACGATACTTAAGCCTTGAAGGCGTCGTGCCCAACAACAAGACATCTCCTTCAGGAAAGCAAATGGGCAGAACACAAAGTGAATACAATGAAGCAACCCATTTCAATAAGGAACTAAAACAATGAAGATGATTTGTGTCCCACTCACGCTAGAGGCCATGAGGTTATTGGACATAAATGATTGCCCGGACTCTCTGCTTGAAACCATTCACCTCACCGATGAAGATTATAAAAAACTACTGATCTCTGGCGCAGTGGAAACTATAAATAACACCCTGGGAAAAATAATTGACGACTACGAAGATGAGAGTATCAATACCAACGAGGACCTCATCAAGGCGCTAGCGATATTTAAAGACCACCTGACGCCTGAAAACTCATCAGTAATGAAAAAATTGATCCACCTGAACACAATCGCAATCAAGAACCACACAGGGCTATTTTTCTTCTTTTAGCTTGATACATGTACTTGGTAAATGGTCAATTTCTACCATTTCTCCATAGCGCAACTAAAACATTGAGTTTGATGAGCTAATCACTCGCTAATCCAGCTTTTTTCGAAGTGAGCTCAACTGACATTTGTCTTTATCCAACAAATATCTGAGCAGAACGTCACCTAATGGCTTGGTATAGAGACACACTCATTCGACTTTGATGTCGGGACGCATCATGGATGACTGCTCCTGAAAAATCGGAGAGTACAGCATCCGTCACTAGATTTCGGCCTAGAAGGTGGACTTTATGGCGTGCTCACGAAAACACCCACCACCAGCCTAGACCCTGAGCCAAATCCGCAGCACAATCGGCTCACCAAATGAGCCGAATAACCCCTTTATTCGGCTCACGCACCCCAGGCATTCCACCATGGCTCATCCGCACTGGATCTGGCAACACGCCGACTGGCCGCACTTCCACTGGCAACCCGGTCGCCTCGCGGCGTTGCTGCGCGATTGCGGACAAGCCCAGGGCAAATTGCTGGGCATGCTCGGCTCCGTCAGCCAGCCAGTCAGCGCACAGAATGAACTGGATGCGCTGCTGCAAAATATCCTGACGTCCTCGGCGATTGAGGGTGAACAGTTGAATGTCGGCTCGGTGCGCTCGTCCCTGGCAAGGCGGATGGGCCTGGAAGCGATGGAAGACGGTCAGGTAAGCCGCCGCAGCGAAGGCCTCGCCGAGTTGATGATGGATGCCACTCAACAATTCACCCAGCCGTTTACCCTCGCCCGCCTATTGAAATGGCATCACTTATTGTTCCCGGTCCCGGAAGCGGGCTATACCGCTCGAGCGCTCAATATTGGATCCTTGAGGGGAGATGAGCCAATGCAAGTCGTGTCGGGCCGGCTTGATCGGCCGACCGTGCATTTCGAGGCCCCGCCACGTCTGGGACTGGAGCAGGCACTGGCGGATTTTCTGGAGTGGTTCGAAACCAGCCGCGATCAGCCGGAACTGGACCCATTGGTACGCGCCGGCGTCGCGCACTTCTGGTTTGTCACACTGCATCCCTTCGATGACGGCAATGGTCGCCTGACACGCGCTATCACCGATTTGGCACTGGCCCAGGGTGAACACCAGGCCATCCGTTTCTATGCCATGTCAGCCAGCATCCTCGAAGACCGCACCGGCTACTACAACGCACTGGAATCCAGCCAGAAGGCCTCACTGGATATCACTGACTGGCTGGAGTGGTTCCTTAAAACCCTGTTACGCAGCGTGCAGCAGGCAATGGCGCGGATTGACCGAGTGCTGGGAAAGAGTCGGTTCTGGCAGCAACACCGCGACCTCCCTTTGTCTGCTGAACAAATCAAGGTCCTCAATCGCCTGCTCGACGGTGATGAGAAGGGCTTCGAACACGGCATCAGCGCAGCGCAGTACCAAGCGGTGGCAAAGGTATCCAAGGCGACAGCGACGCGACACCTGGCTGACCTGCTGGAAAAAAACTGCTTGGTTCGTCTGCCCGGAGGCGGCCGCAGCACGCGTTATCAGGTCAATACAGCAGGCAAGTGACACCCCGCTCATTTGCCCAGAATCCCCATGTCTGCTAGTGTCGCGCCGGTTTACCGTCTACCGGAATAGCCGCCATGGCCCGCAAAAAAGTTGCACTCGATTTCGAACAATCCCTCGCTGACCTGCAAGCTCTGGTCGAGCGTCTGGAGAACGGCGAGTTGTCGCTGGAGGACTCGCTGACAGCGTTTGAGCAAGGCATCGGCCTGACCCGCGACTGTCAGAGCGCGTTGGCGCAGGCGGAGCAGAAGGTGCAGGTGTTGCTGGAACGTGACGGGGAGTTGGCCGAAGAACCTTTCGACGCGGAACAGCCGGAATGATCGACGCGTATCAGGCCAGTAGCCAAGCCCGGGTGAATGCGGCGCTGGAACCCTTGTTCGTAGCGCCAAGCCCGGAAATGAATCGCCTCTATGAAGCCATGCGTTACAGCGTGATGAATGGCGGCAAGCGCGTGCGCCCTTTGCTGGCGTACGCAGCCTGTGAAGCGCTGGGCGCGCCGGCCGAGCAGGCCAATGGCGCCGCGTGCGCGGTGGAGTTGATTCACGCGTATTCCCTGGTACATGACGATTTGCCGGCCATGGACGACGACGATCTGCGTCGCGGCCAGCCCACCACTCATAAAGCCTTCGATGAAGCCTATGCCATCCTGGCCGGTGATGGCCTGCAAAGCCTGGCGTTCAGCGCATTGCTGGACCCGCGCCTGAGCAGCGTCAACGCCGAGATCCGCCTGCGCATGGTCACCACACTGGCGCAGGCTGCGGGCCCGGCCGGGATGGTCGGCGGGCAGGCCATCGACATGGGCTCGGTCAGTCTCAAGCTGGATCAAAAAGCACTCGAACACATGCATCGCCACAAGACCGGTGCGCTGATAGAGGCCGCCGTGCAGTTGGGCGCGCTGGCCAGCGGCCATGCGCAGCCTGCGCAATTGGCGGCCTTGCAGACCTACTCCCAGGCCATCGGCCTGGCTTTCCAGGTGCAGGACGACATTCTCGACGTGGAAAGTGACACCGCCACCCTGGGCAAACGCCAGGGCGCCGATATCGCCCGGGACAAGCCGACCTATCCTGCGCTGCTCGGGCTCGATGCTGCCAAGGCCTACGCCCTGGAACTGCTCGACCAGGCCCTGGCGGCCCTGCGACCTTTCGACGCGGCGGCCGAGCCGTTGCGTAACCTGGCGCGGTATATCGTCGAACGCCGCCACTGATAACCACGGCCATTACGGCCGCATATCGGCCAAGTTCGGCGCTCCGCGTGGGCAGTTTGCGATGCTTGAGGTAAACTGCCGCCTCTTTCTATACCTATAACGATTCGCCTGATGCCCACGACGTTTCAAGAGATTCCCCGCAAGCGCCCGTCCACGCCCCTGCTCGACCGTGCTGCCACGCCGGACGGCCTGCGTCGTCTGGGTGAAGCCGAGCTGGAAACCCTGGCCGATGAATTGCGCCTGGAATTGCTCTACACGGTCGGTCAGACCGGTGGGCATTTCGGTGCCGGCCTGGGCGTCATCGAGCTGACCATCGCCCTGCATTACGTGTTCGACACCCCGGACGACCGGCTGGTGTGGGACGTGGGCCATCAGGCGTATCCGCATAAAATCCTCACCGGCCGTCGCGAGCGCATGAGCACGCTGCGCCAGAAGGACGGCGTCGCCGCCTTCCCGCGTCGTTCGGAGAGCGAGTACGACACCTTTGGCGTCGGCCACTCCAGCACGTCCATCAGTGCGGCACTGGGCATGGCGATTGCCGCCCGCCTGCAAAACAGTGATCGCAAAGCGATTGCCGTGATCGGCGATGGTGCACTGACCGCCGGCATGGCGTTCGAAGCGCTGAACCACGCGCCGGAAGTGGACGCCAACATGCTGGTGATCCTCAACGACAACGACATGTCGATCTCGCGCAATGTCGGCGGCTTGTCCAACTACCTGGCCAAGATCCTTTCCAGCCGTACGTACGCCAGCATGCGCGAAGGCAGCAAAAAGGTACTCTCGCGTCTGCCCGGCGCGTGGGAAATTGCCCGGCGCACCGAAGAATACGCCAAGGGCATGCTGGTGCCCGGCACCTTGTTCGAGGAACTGGGCTGGAACTACATCGGCCCCATCGATGGCCACGACCTGCCGACCCTGATCGCCACGCTGCGCAATATGCGTGACCTCAAGGGCCCGCAGTTCCTGCATATCGTCACCAAAAAAGGCAAAGGCTTCGCCCCGGCGGAAGTCGACCCGATCGGTTATCACGCGATCACCAAGCTCGAACCGCTGGACGCTCCCGCCGCCGCGCCGAAAAAGGCCAGCGGGCCGAAGTATTCCGGGGTGTTCGGCGAGTGGCTGTGCGACATGGCCGCCGCCGACTCGCGCCTGGTGGGCATCACTCCGGCGATGAAGGAAGGCTCGGATCTGGTGGCGTTCAGCGAGCGTTTCCCGCTGCGCTACTTCGACGTGGCGATTGCCGAGCAACACGCGGTGACGTTCGCCGCCGGCATGGCCTGCGAAGGCGCCAAGCCCGTGGTCGCGATCTACTCCACCTTCCTGCAGCGCGGTTACGACCAATTGGTGCATGACGTGGCCGTGCAGAACCTCGACGTGCTGTTCGCCATCGACCGCGCCGGCCTGGTGGGCGAAGACGGCCCGACCCACGCCGGCAGTTTCGACTTGTCCTACCTGCGCTGCATCCCCGGCATGCTGGTGATGACGCCGAGCGACGAAAACGAATTGCGTAAGATGCTCAGTACCGGCCATCTGTACAACGGCCCGGCTGCGGTGCGCTACCCACGCGGCAACGGTCCGAACGCCGTGATCGAAAAAGACCTGGAGCCCATCGAGATCGGTAAGGGCGTCGTGCGTCGCCAGGGCAGCCAGGTGGCGTTCCTGGTATTCGGCGTGCAATTGGCCGAAGCCTTGAAAGTCGCCGAGAAGATCGACGCCACGGTGGTCGACATGCGCTTTGTCAAACCTCTGGATGAAGCGCTGGTGCGCGAGATCGCCGGCAGTCACGAGTTGCTGGTCACGGTGGAAGAAAACGCCATCATGGGCGGCGCCGGTGCAGCGGTCAGCGAGTACCTGGCGCGGGAGAATATCCTCAAGTCGGTGCTGCACCTGGGCTTGCCGGATGTGTACGTCGAGCATGCCAAGCCGGCGCAGATGCTGGCCGAATGCGGGCTGGATGAGGCCGGGATTGAAGCCTCTGTGCGCAACCGCATGGCGCTGTTGGGCCTGTAGAAACCGGGACCAAAAGAATGTGGGAGGGGGCAAGCTCCCTCCCACATTTGATTTGTGCCCTCCTCAACGCCATGGACAGCCCATGAAACACCTGTACCTTGCCTTGCTGCTCCTGCCCTCCCCGCAATTGCTCGCCGACACCCGCGACGATGCGCTGAAACTCCCCGATATCGTCATCAGCTCCAACCGCCAGGTCCAGGCGCGCAATGACAGCAGCGCCGCCAACACGGTGTTCACCCGCGACGATATCGACCGCCTGCAACCGACCAGCCTTACCGACCTGCTCAACCGCGTGCCTGGCGTGCAAGTGGCGCCCACCGGCGGGCGTGGCAGTTTGCCGGGGATCTACCTGCGCGGCACCAAGTCCGCTCAAAGCCTGGTGCTGGTGGACGGCCAGCGCATCGCCAATACCACCTCCGGCGATAGCGGCCTGCAATACATCAGTGTCGATCAGATCGAGCGCGTGGAAGTGCTGCGCGGCTCACGCTCGGTGATCTACGGCAGCGATGCAATTGGCGGGGTAATTCAAGTCTTCACCCGACGCAACGCCGAGCAAGGCTTGCAGCCACGTCTGACCTTGGGCTTTGGCAGTCTTCAGACCTGGCAGCGCAGCCTCGGTCTGTCAGGCGGGGATGAACACACGCGGTTCAACCTGGGCGCAAGCCTGGATGAAACCGCTGGCATCAACTCGACCCACACGTCCTTTCCCACTGACGGCGACCACGATGCTTACCGTAACCAGTCCCTCAGTCTTAACCTCAGCCATTCATTCAGCGAGGCGCTGGAGGCGGGTTTCAACCTGCTCGATAGTCGGGGCAAGTCGGAGTACGACAACAGTTTCGGCCGCTACGACGCCGCCAGCGGCCAGACGCTGGGGCAAAAGCCCTACACCGATTACACCGTCAGCAGTGCCAGCGGTTACCTCGATGCCACGTTCAACCCGCGCTGGCAGTCACGCCTGGAACTGGGCTACAGCGAGAACCGCGACACCAAGCGCGACACCCTCAGCGACGACTTCAGCGTGTTCAACACCTACCGCGACTCGGTCAACTGGCAGAACGACCTGACCCTGGACGAACACAACAGCCTGATCCTCGGCGGTGACTGGTATGAAGACCGCTTCCACGGCTCCACCGCGTTCAGTGAAAACAGCCGCTGGAACCGCGCGGCCTTTGTGCAGCATCGCTTTCACAGTGAGTGGTTTTCCACGGAACTGGGCCTGCGCCGTGACCAGAATCAGCAGTTCGGCGCGCAGAACAGTTGGAGCGGCACGCTGACCTTGCCGATCAACCCCGACAATGATGTGTTGCTGAGCTACAGCGAAGGCTTTCGCGCCCCCACCTTCAACGACCTGTATTACCCCGACACGCGGTACAGCAACCCCGACCTGCAACCCGAAACCTCCAAGAGCTACGAATTGCAGTGGCGCAGCCAGCTCAGTGACAGCACGCGCCTGGAGGCCTCGCTGTACCGCACGGACTTGAGCGACGCAATCATCCTCGACAGCACGGGCAAGCCGCAGAATGTGGCGTCGGCGCGTATCAACGGCATGGAAGCGGCGCTCAAGCAGGACCTGTTCGGCTGGCAGGGCAATCTGGGGTTGTCGATTATCGACCCGCGCGACCGTAGCACCGGCCATACCCTGGCCCGGCGCGCACGGCGAACGTTGAGCCTGGACCTGGACCGGCAATTCGATCAACTCGGCCTCGGCGCCAGCTGGCAGGCAATCAGCAGCAGCTATGACGATGCCGACAATGCACAACGCCTGGGCGGTTATGCGTTGCTGGGGCTGCGCAGCCGTTGGGCGATCAATCGGGAAGTGGCGCTGTCGCTGAAGGTCGACAACCTACTGGACAAGTCCTACGCGCGGGCGCGTTACAGCTATAACGATCCGATGTTTATCAACAATCAGGATTACCGCGAAGAAGGTCGGGTATGGCTGTTCGGTGTGACCTGGACTCCGGAAATCTGAGGCTCCAGTCACAGGTCCGGCGCAATTACCTGGCACAACCGCCCCACCGCCTCCAGCATCTGCCCACTGGGCCGCTCCAGGCCTTTATCGGGCACCTGCCGTACGCGATCGGCCATGGTTGGCCAGGCTTTCCAGGCGTCCATTTGCGCTTGATCGCTGACCAGAATCAGCTCGGGATTGCGCTGCAACACCGACTCGATACTGACTTGCGGCGCCGGCAGTTTGAGGTCGTCGAACACATTGCGTGCGCCGCAGACCGTCAACGCGTCGCTGATGATCTGCCCACCGCCCACGGTGTACAGCGGCGAGTTCCACACCTGGTAAAACACTCGTAAAGGTTCGGCACGTCGGTAGCGCTGACGCAGTTCGGCCAGGCGCTGGCGCAACTGCTCGGCCAATTGCCGGCCGGCGTCGGCACGCCCAAGCCGCTCGGCGATGGCCTGAACCTGGGTGGTGAGTTGTTCGAGATTGTGGGGTTCGGCGACGTACACCGGGATATTCAAACGCTGCAACTGCGCGCGCTGGGCCGGGCCGACGCTGCCGGGCCACAGTAGGATCAGGTCCGGCTTGAGGCTGAGCAGGCGTTCCATGTCCAACTGCCCGTAACGCCCCACGGAAGGCACCTGCGCCAATGCCGCTGGGCGCTCGCCACCGTCGAGCAGGCCCACCAGCAGGTCGGCGGCACCCAGTTCCATCACGATTTCCGACAGCGACGGCGCCAGGCTGACCACCCGCTCGGCCGCCAGGGCCTGGGCACTCAGCGCCAACACCAGCAGCGCCAGCCAGCGGCGCATCATCCCAACTGACGCGGGATGCGGTAGAGGTAAAACAGCACCATCGTCGACAGCGCCAATAGAAACAACGGCACCGCCTCCAGGCCGACGAACACCGCCAGCGCACCGATCCACGCGGGCAGCGCGGCCACCAGCAGCGCCGTACGGCGACGGGCCGCCAAGGTGATCCAGGCGCCGGGTTCTTCGGCGGTGTCGAGGGCTTTGGAGGTGGCGATCAACGCGTGTTTATAGCCGTTGAAGTAGCGCAGGCTGAGGAACATCGAGGCCACACCCGCGATAAAAAACGGCATGGCCAACACCGGTAGCAAGGATTCAGCCTGGCCAAACACCAGGTTGATCACAAACAAGGGCAACAGCGCCAGGGCCAGATACTGCCACCAGTTGACGGACAGCCGACGCTTGACCTGGCCCCGAGTCACGCGCGGTCTACCTCACCCTGATGCTCGTTGCCCATCATGTGGTCGAGCTTGCTGGCCTTGGTCGCCAGGTAGAGCTTGTTGTGCGGGTTTTGCCCCGTGTGCAGCGGCACGCGCTCGGCCACGGTGATGCCCATGTCGGTCAAGGCCTTGACCTTGCGCGGATTGTTGGTCATCAGGCGCAGGGATTTGACCCCCAGGTGCTCAAGCATCGGCAGGCAGATCGCGTAGTCACGCTGATCGGCCGCGAAACCCAGACGTTCGTTGGCTTCCACAGTATCGGCGCCGCCATCCTGCAATTCGTAGGCGCGGATTTTGTTCAGCAGGCCAATGCCGCGGCCTTCCTGACGCAAATACAGCAACACGCCACGACCTTCCCGGGCGATGGCCTGCAGCGCGGCTTCGAGCTGCGAGCCGCAGTCGCAGCGCTGGCTGAACAACGCATCGCCGGTCAGGCACTCAGAGTGCAGACGGCCAAGCACGGGTTCGCCATCGGCGATGTCGCCCAGGCTGAGCACAACGTGCTCGCGCCCGGTGGCTTCTTCAAGAAAGCCGCTCATGGTGAACGTGGCAAAAGGGGTAGGCAGCTTGGAAGCGGCGACGAAAACGACGGGCACCGTGTGCTCCTGATTTCAGATTTCACAGAGGCGGCATTGTAACAGCAGGTTCTGACAGACGCTTAAGCTGAATGATCGCTGATAAAGATCAATCGGTTCGATTGGCCTTCAACTCGGTTCTATGCAGGTCAGAATGGATAGGGCTGTTTCCAATGCTGGAAAATCGGTTTGAGTTCGCCGCTTTTCACCAGCACATCCATACGCCGATCAAACACGTTCCGCAGGCCCCGCCCCTGCTCGGTATCGGCAAAACCCACGTAAAGCGGTAGTTGGGTCAGATGGGTCAACTGAAAGATCGACGGGTCTTGCGCCTGATTGAGGACTTCCTGTGCCTCGGTAAAGGCATCGATGTAGAAGTCAGCTCGTCCGTGCTGCAGCATCGGCAAAATACCGTCGCGCCGACGTATCTGGTTGAAACGTCGTACGTTCGGCAAGTAGGCCTCGTATTTGTAGCCATGCACCCAGGCCAGGCGATACTCCCCCAGCGTGGCCAGGCTCGGCGCCTTGGACGTGGCCAGGCCGAGGGCGTAAATGGGATCGGAATCGTAGTGCCAGCGGGGATACAGCACATCCTCGACTTCGTCACGGTACGAACCGACCCAGCCGTCCACCTCGCCGCGCTGGGCCAAGCCAACCGCTCGGGTGTAGGGCTCGGTGCGGGTTTGAACAGTGAATCCCGCCGGCTCGAATACCTTGCGCATCACGTCCCAGGCCAGGCCGCTGCCGTCGGCATTGGTGTAGCCGTCCCACGCCTCACTGGCCAGCGTAACCTTGGCAGGTGACACGGGAGTCTCCTGCGCCTGCAACAGCGTCGCGGCGGAGCACAGCAGTGTCAGCAACCAGCGGCGTGCACCCATGGGGGCGACCTCCTACAGAGCCTTGCATCAGGGATTACGCTATTGAGGGTAGCCTAGGCCACCGCTTCAGGGTGCATCGCGAAAATGTTGGTAGCCACGCACGGCGGGTGTGATGTCCTGGCCATTGGCGTCAAGCAGTGTCACGCCCTGGCCTGCCTCGACCCGGCCGATCACATGAATCGGCCAGCCGTCGCCCAGCAACGGCGCCAGCTGCGCGGGCGGCAGGGTAAAGGCCAGCACATAGTCGTCGCCACCGCTCAGGGCGGCCACCCGCGCCTGCTCGTCACCAACGAATGCCAAAAGAGCTTTGGACAATGGCAGCGCCTGCCGCTCAATGACCAGGCTGACAGCCGAGGCTTTGGCGATATGCCCACAATCGGCCAATAGCCCATCGGAAATATCCATCGCCGCTGTGGCCTTGCCGCGCAGCGCCAATCCCAGTGCCAGTTGCGGTTGCGGCGACCAGTAATGGGCCAATAACGGCTCGGCGACGGCCGCCTCGGCGCTGCGCTGGCCTAGCACCAGCGGCAAGGCGCCGGCGGCGTTGCCCAGTTCGCCGCCCACGCATAGCCAATCACCTGGCTGCGCGCCGCTACGGGTCAGGGCCTGCCCCGCCGGGACACGGCCGAACACGGTCATGGTCAGGCTCAGCGGCCCGCGCGTGGTATCGCCCCCCACCAAGCCCACGCCGCAGCGTTGCGCCATGGCGTTCAAACCCTGGGCATAGCGTTGCAGCCAATCGGCGTCGACGCTCGGCGTAGTGAGTGCAAGGGTAAATGCGAGGGGGTGGGCGCCCATGGCGGCCAGATCACTCACCGCCACGGCCAACGAGCGCTGGCCGAGCAGGAACGGATCGCAGGGGTCGGCAAAATGCACGCCGGCCACCAGGGTATCGGTGGAGATTGCCAGTTGCTCCCCTGGGGGCAGCGCCAGCAAGGCGCAGTCGTCGCCGATCCCCAGGGCAATACCTTCACCGCCCTGCGCACAAGGCGCGGCGGCGAAGTATTTGCGGATCAGCTCAAACTCACCCATCGAGAACTCAAGCGCGGATCAGCGCTTGTGTTCCTTCACTTCGGCTTCGCGCAGGCGCGGAGCCAGCTTATCGAGCACGCCGTTGACGAACTTGTGGCCGTCGGTCGAACCGTAGACTTTCGCCAGCTCGATGCCTTCGTTGATCACCACGCGGTACGGTACGTCGACGCGCTTGAGCAGTTCCCAGGTGGACAGGCGCATTACGCACAGTTCTACCGGGTCCAGTTCCTCGATGGTCAGGTCCAGGCAAGGTGCCAGGGCCGTGTCGATCTCGGTCAAGCTGGCGTGAACGCCGTGCAGGATGTCGTGGAAATAGCTTTGATCGGCGAAGGTAAAGTCGTTATCGACGCGAAACTGCGCTTCGATTTCGTTCAGCGAAGCACCTGCCAGATGACGCTGATACAGCGCCTGGGTCGCAAGTTGACGCGCCTTGCGACGCTTCTCGCTCTTGGACGGCTTGCCGGCATCCGCAGGGCGTGGGTCCTGAGGGTTGAACTGATCGCTCTCGTCGGAAATCACTTGGCCTCCAACTGCGACAGCAGGCTGACCATTTCCAGGGCGGACAGGGCAGCTTCGGCACCTTTGTTACCGGCCTTGGTGCCGGAACGCTCGATGGCTTGTTCGATGGAATCCACGGTCAGCACGCCGAACGCAACCGGCACGCCGAACTCCATGGACACCTGGGCCAGGCCCTTGGTGCATT
This sequence comes from Pseudomonas sp. S5F11, assembly GCF_019641515.1. Classification (NCBI taxonomy): domain Bacteria; kingdom Pseudomonadati; phylum Pseudomonadota; class Gammaproteobacteria; order Pseudomonadales; family Pseudomonadaceae; genus Pseudomonas; species Pseudomonas sp. S5F11. Next base: position 4,346,775 of record NZ_JAIFJZ010000001.1, on the reverse strand, counting down.
CGCCGGCCACGTATTCGAAGTGCGGCGTGCCGCCCCGAATGACCGCGCCCAGGGCGATGATTGCAGCGTATTCGGCCTGTTGGGCCACTTTTTGCGCAACCAGCGGAATTTCGAAGGCGCCAGGGGCGCGGATGATCGTGATATCGCTCTCGCTCACACCGTGGCGAACCAGGGCGTCCACGGCACCGCTTACCAGGCTTTCAACCACGAAGCTGTTGAAGCGGCCAACCACCAGGGCATAGCGGCCTTTGGGGGCGATGAAGGTACCTTCGATGGTCTTCAGGGTCATTCGACAAATCTCTTAAAGAGCCGGGACGCGAAAAGTGCGTCCCTCAGTGATGATTTAACCGCGAACAAGGGGCAGAAATCGCCGGCCTTTATTCGGAGGGCACGTATTCTACAACTTCCAGATCGAAACCGGATATCGCATTAAATTTCATCGGTGCGCTCATCAGGCGCATTTTGCGCACACCGAGGTCACGCAGGATCTGCGAACCGGCACCGACAATGCTGTAGGTGGTCGGGGTTTTCACCTGGGTCTGCTCGGCGGTTTCACGGATATGCGCGAGCAAAACGTCGCCATCCACCGGGTTGCCCAACAACAGCACCACGCCGCTGCCAGCCTCGGAAACCGCGGCCATGGCGGCGCGCAGGCTCCAGCGGCCGGGTTGCTTGACCATCAGCAGGTCGCGCAGCGGGTCCATGTTATGCACGCGGACCAGCGTCGGTTCATCGGCGCAAATATTGCCCAGTGTCAGGGCCATGTGCACGTCGCCTTCCACCGAATCACGGTAGGTCACCAGGTTGAATTGGCCCAGTTCGCTGTCCAGTGGCTGCTCGGCAATCCGCTGAACGGTACGTTCGTGGATCATCCGATAGTGAATCAGGTCGGCGATGGTGCCGATCTTGATGCCGTGTTCGGCGGCAAACGCTTCGAGTTCGGCGCGACGGGCCATGGTGCCGTCATCGTTCATCACTTCACAGATCACGCCGCTGGGTTCGAAACCGGCCATGCGCGCCAGGTCGCAGGCGGCTTCGGTGTGGCCGGCACGGGCCAGGGTACCGCCGGGTTGGGCCATCAACGGGAAGATATGGCCGGGGCTGACGATGTCTTCAGCCTTGGCGTCCTTGGCGGCGGCGGCCTGCACGGTGCGCGCGCGGTCGGCGGCGGAGATGCCGGTGGTGACGCCGGTGGTGGCTTCAATCGATACGGTGAACTTGGTGCCGAAACCTGAGCCGTTACGCGGCGCCATCAACGGCAGCTTGAGCAGTTCGCAGCGCTCGCGGCTCATGGGCATACAGATCAGGCCGCGGGCGTGCTTGGCCATGAAGTTGATGTGCTCGGCCTTGCAGGCTTCGGCGGCCATGATGATGTCGCCTTCGTTCTCGCGGTCTTCGTCATCCATCAGGATGACCATCTTGCCTTGGCGGATGTCTTCAACCAGTTCTTCGATGCTATTGAGCGCCACGTGGCACCCCCTTGGTCAGGATTTCAGGTAGCCATTAGCGGCCAGAAAACTTTCGGTGATGTTCCCGGCAGTCGGCTCTGCGGCCTTATCGCCCAGCAACAGGCGCTCCAGGTAACGGGCAAGCAAGTCCACTTCCAGATTCACCCGGCGACCCGGCTGGTACGAGGCCATGATGGTTTCGCTCAGGGTGTGCGGGATGATGGTCAATTCGAATTCGGCGCCGTTGACGGCGTTCACGGTCAGGCTGGTGCCGTCGACGGTGATCGAGCCTTTGTGGGCGATGTACTTGGCCAAGTCTTTTGGCGCGCGGATGCGGAATTCCACCGCCCGCGCGTTTTCGCTGCGCGACACCACTTCGCCGACGCCGTCGACGTGGCCGCTGACCAGGTGACCGCCCAGGCGGGTGGTCGGGGTCAGGGCTTTTTCCAGGTTGACCGGGCTGCCGGCCTTGAGATCGTTCATCGCCGTGCAGTCCAGGGTTTCGCGGCTGACGTCGGCGGCAAAGCCATTGCCCGGCAGTTCGATGACTGTCAGGCACACGCCGTTGACGGCGATGCTGTCGCCCAGTTTGACGTCGCCCAGGTCGAGCTTGCCGGTTTCAACCAGCAGGCGAACGTCGCCGCCCTTGGGGGTCATGGCGCGAATGCTGCCGATGGATTCGATAATGCCGGTGAACATGGCCTTCTCCTGGAAAACGGGGCCGCGCGGTGCGCAGGCCGAAAATTATACGCTGGCTGATGGCACAGGGATGGCGGTGACTCGCCAGTCGTCGCCTACAGCGCGCATGTCAGTGATCTTGAGTTGGGGAGCGTCGGCCAGTTTCTCAAGCGGCCAGTCCAGCAAAGGGCGGGCGGCGGAGCCGAGGAACTTGCCGGCGACGAATATCACGTACTCGTCCACCAGGCCCTGCTGCGCAAACGCGCCGGCCAGACTTGGCCCTGCCTCAACCAGCACTTCGTTGACGCCCCTCGCAGCAAGCGCCACCAGCGCCGAACGCAGGTCGACCTGGCCGTCGACGCCCGGTACTACCAGGCATTCAGGGCCACGGGGAAACTGGTTTTCCGGGGTCACGCAGGTGATGACCAGTGCCGGGCCGGCCTTGAAGAACGGCGCATTGAGCGGCACCCGCAGGCGGCCGTCGATCAACACGCGCAACGGCGGGCGCGACATGGCCAAGGCGGTTGTGGCTTCATCGAGGCCCAGTTCGGCGGCACGCACGGTCAGCCGCGCGCCGTCGGCCAGCACCGTGTCGGCACCGGTCAAGACCACACTGGCCTCGGCACGCAGGCGCTGCACTGCGGCACGGGCGGCGGGGCCGGTGATCCACTGGCTTTCGCCGCTGGCCATCGCGGTGCGACCGTCCAGGCTCATCGCCAACTTGACCCGCACAAAAGGCAGACCGTGTTCCATACGTTTGAGAAAGCCCGGGTTCAGCGCTCGCGCCTGGCTTTCCAGCACGCCGCTGCGCACTTCGATCCCGGCCTGGGCCAGACGCTGCATGCCGCGCCCGGCGACTTCCGGATTGGGGTCCTGCATCCCGGCCACCACCCTTGCCACGCCAGCACTCACCAGCGCGTCGGCGCACGGCGGCGTGCGGCCATGGTGGCTGCAAGGTTCGAGGGTCACGTATACCGTGGCGCCGCGCGCTTTATCGCCGGCGGCGCGCAGGGCATTGGGCTCTGCGTGGGGCTCGCCGGTGCGCTCATGCCAGCCTTCGCCGACAATCTGCCCATCGCGCACGATCACGCAGCCGACCCGTGGGTTGGGATGGGTGGTGTACACGCCCTTGCGCGCAAGCTCCAGGGCACGGGCCATGTAGTGGGCGTCGAGCACGGCCTGTTCGGCGGAAGGCGGGTTCATTGTTTGGCCGGCTCGCGGGCCAGGCGATCAATCTCTTCGCGGAACTCGTTGAGGTCCTGGAAGCGTCGGTACACCGAGGCGAAACGGATATAGGCGACTTCGTCGAGCTTTTGCAGCTCGCTCATCACCAGCTCGCCCACGACCAGGCTCTTAACCTCGCGCTCGCCGGTGGCACGCAACTTGTGCTTGATATGCGCCAGGGCCGCTTCCAGCCGCTCGACGCTCACCGGGCGTTTTTCCAGGGCACGCTGCATACCGGCGCGCAGTTTTTCTTCGTCGAAGGGTTGGCGGCTGCCGTCGGACTTGATCAGCCGTGGCAACACCAGTTCGGCGGTTTCGAAGGTGGTGAAACGTTCACCGCAGCCAGAGGCCAGGCATTCGCGCCGGCGACGTACTTGATCGCCCTCGGCGACCAGTCGCGAGTCGATGACCTTGGTGTCGTTGGCACCGCAGAAGGGACAGTGCATGGTGGCAGGCAACAAAAAATGGGAGGGCCATGGTAGCGCATCCCCGTGGCAAGACAAGCCATAGCCTTTACGGTATATAGGCTGACAATTATGTTTCTTCTCTTTTAAGCCACGGATTTTGTCCCTTCTGGAGCCGTACATGCAGTTACGACCTGTTGTTTTACTCGCGTTGTTCAGTGTTCTGGTCGCCTGCAGCAGCGAAGCCCCCAAGCCGAGCGCGCCCCAACCGACGCCCGCGCAGGAGAAAAAAGTCCCAGGGGTCGAAGACCTCGGCCCGCTGCCGGCCTACCAACGTGAAATCAACGGCAGCCTGACCAACGTGCCCGCCGGCGCCGAGGTCGAGATGGCATTGCTGGTGATCGACGATCGCTCGCGCCCGCAACAATTACTGGCCAGCAGTGTGCTGACCGGCAACGGCAAACCCCTGGCCTTCCGCCTGCGATTCAACCCTGAAGCGTTCCCGGCCGGCGCGCGGGTTGAGTTGCGCGGTCGCGCCAGCCAATCCGGCCAGTTGATCCTGCACCTGCCCGCCGTGCGCATTACCCAGGCGATCACCCAGACCACCGGCCCCCTGCAACTCGTCAAAGCACCATGACGCCACCGCTGCACCTGCAGCGCGCCCTGAGTGCGCTGATCGGCGATGCGCATCTGGTGCCCTGCGCGCTGCCGGGCGCCGACTTGTCGTTATGGCTGCTGGACGCGGACAACATGGACCGCGCCTTCAGCCAGGAAGAAACCCGGCGCATCCTGCATGAACCGCCCTACTGGAGTTTTTGCTGGGCCAGCGGCCTGGCGTTGGCCCGCTATCTGGCGGCGCACCCTGATTGGGTTGCGGGCAAGCGCGTGCTGGACTTCGGCGCTGGCTCCGGGGTGGCTGGCATCGCCGCCGTCAAAGCTGGCGCCCTGGAAGTGGTGGCCTGCGACCTTGACCCGCTGGCACTCGCGTCTTGTCGGGCGAATGCCGAACTCAACGGCGTCGAACTGGCTTATTCCGCCGATTTTTTCGCCGAAGCCGACCGCTTCGACCTGATCCTGGTGGCCGACGTGCTCTACGACCGCGCCAACCTGCCACTGCTGGATCACTTCCTCAGCCGTGGACGCGAAGCGTTGGTGGCCGATTCGCGCGTGCGGGACTTCCAACACCCCGCCTATCGACGCTTGGAAATACTGGATGCCCTGACCCTGCCGGACCTGGCCGAGCCTTGGGAGTTTCGCAAGGTGAGCCTGTACCATTCGAAGCGTTAAACCCGCACGTTACAGATTTTCAGTAATAGATTGGTTAAGACAGCAAAAGCGGGTGCATGGAAAATGCCCTCCTTCGCAAGCTGCCTGGACCATCGATCTGCATGCTTTTCCAAACAGTTTCAATCATTGCTGAGCGCTCAACGCCCTTGCAAAAAATCGGGCGGCTACCTAACCTTTGCAGCAATACACCCGCCATGCCTCTGGTTGCCTTAGCAACCAAGCACAAATTGTGCGGGTTTTTTTTGCCCGGTATTTTTTGAGCATGAGGACATTCAGCAAACCCGCCATTGACGTTCGCGCCCAGCTTGAGCTGCTCAAGCACCGCGGGTTGAATGTTCAGGATGAGGTTCACGCAGAGTCTTTTTTGCAATCGGTCAGCTTCTTTAGGCTCAGCCCCTATATGCGACCGTTTCAGCAACCGGAGGATATCGATCATCGCTTTCGTGATGGCAGCCAGTTTCGTCAGTTAACGCGTCTCTACGACTTTGATCGACGGCTTCGCTTACTGACCATGGATGCCATCGAGAGAGTCGAAATCGCATCTCGTGCAGTCATCAGCAACCATATGGGGCCCGCCCATGGCAGTCATTGGTATATAGACCCACGAATGTTCCATCAGATGTTCGATCATCAGCGGCTGCTTACGACGCTGTCCTTCAAACAATCCACAGCCATGCGTGATTTTCAGCGCGAATGCGAGCGCATCGATAGATCCCGTGCGGACGACAGGAGAAAAGGCCTACTTAAACGCCAAAGAGCTAAAGAAAGCTACGCCCGCCACTACCCCGCCACCTACGCCCACCCACCTCTTATGCCTGGCTGGGCGATGTTGGAGGAACTGACACTGGGCGATTTATCCCATTTATATAAAGGCTTGGCGAAAGACGCGGACAAAAAGGCGATTGCCAGGCGTCTGGGAATTGCGGCTCCCCTGATGCAGTCTTGGCTGCACACCCTGACCACCATTCGAAACATATGCGCCCATCATTCACGGCTGTGGAACCGAGAATTAGGCATTCGTCCCGAACTGCCAAAGAAAGCCAACTTTTTATGGCCCAAACATCTCTTTCAGCCCGGGCCGCACACCCGCATTTTTGCAGCGCTATGCATTTTGAATCATCTGACACATCGAGTGAGCCCCGACAGCCACTGGGATCAACGCTTGCATCAACTGATTTGCGAATTTCCCGACGTTAGCCTTAATGCGATGGGCTTCCCTCTCAATTGGTATCAGGACCCTTTTTGGCATGCGCTTGAAAACTGAGCACCCTGCTGCTTCCGGTAGCTTTCGCCAGCCCTTATAGTTGCCCCCATTCCCGCTTTCTTCGAGACGCCCCATGAGTGAGCCCACCCCGTATATCTTCGACGCCACCACTGCCACCTTCGACCAGGCGGTAATCGAAAACTCATTCCACAAACCTGTACTCGTGGATTTCTGGGCCGAGTGGTGCGCGCCGTGCAAGGCGTTGATGCCGATGCTGGCGCAGATTGCCGAGAGTTATCAGGGCGAGTTGTTGTTGGCCAAGGTCGATTGCGATGCCGAGCAGGATATCGTCGCGCGCTTTGGTATCCGCAGCCTGCCGACCGTTGTGCTGTTCAAGGACGGTCAACCGGTGGACGGGTTTGCCGGGGCGCAGCCGGAATCGGCGGTGCGTGCGATGCTGGAGCCCCATGTGCAGATGCCGCCGCCGGCCGCGGCGGACCCGCTGGAGCAGGCCCAGGCGTTGTTTGCCGAAGGGCGTATCAGCGATGCCGAAGCCGTATTGGTGGCGCTGCTGGGCGAGGACAACACCAACGCCGGTGCGCTGATCCTCTACGCGCGCTGCCTGGCCGAACGCGGTGAGTTGGGCGAAGCCCAGAGCGTGCTGGATGCGGTGAAAAGCGACGATCACAAAGCCGCCCTCGCCGGCGCCAAGGCGCAAATCACCTTTCTGCGCCAGGCCGCCGACCTGCCGGACGCCGCCGAGCTGAAAAGCCGTCTGGCCCAGAACCCGCAGGATGATGAAGCGGCGTATCAACTGACGATCCAGCAATTGGCCCGCCAGCAATACGAGGCGGCGCTGGAAGGTCTACTCAAATTGCTCATCCGCAACCGCAGCTACAACGAAGGCTTGCCGCACAAGACCTTGCTGCAAGTGTTCGAACTGCTGGGCAACGATCACCCGCTGGTGACGGCGTACCGCCGCAAGCTGTTTGCCGCGCTGTACTAATCGCCGACCCAACGGTACAGCGGCGTATCCCCGCCGCTGGCCACTTTGACCTTGGCGCTGTGGCGCAGGCGCACCAGCAGACGCTTGCCCGCCGCCGCGTCGCCGGCCAGCCCTTCCAACTGATCGAGCAGTTCCAGGCCGCTGAGTTGGCCCGCATTGCGCAATAGGTCCTGGGCGCCCTGCCATAGGTCATCGTTGGGCTTCGCCGCGGCTGCCGGTGCAGCGCTGGCTGGCGCCACTGGCGCGGTCTGAAATTGCGCGCCCAGGCGGGCCCAATCGCCGTCGTCCATCTCTACCGTCAAGTCCACCGGCAGGTCGCCGATGGTTCCACGAATTCGCAACATCGTCCCTACTCCCGCAGTTTTTCCGACCGGCATGCTCCCATGTGGCTTGCACAACGCCAAGCGGGCGGTCAAACTCTTGCCACTATTGTTATAAGATCACATAACAAAACTTTCATCTCCGGGAGCTTTTCCATGCGCCGTCTGTTGCTTGCCCTGCCGTTTGCCCTGCTGCCACTGGCCGTTGCTCAGGCTCATGAGGACCATGACCACGAACACGGTAGCCTCGGCGCCCACGAACACGGCGTCGCTCGTCTCAACGCGGTGCTCGACGGCCAAGCCTTGGAGCTTGAGCTGGACAGCCCGGCGATGAACCTGGTGGGGTTCGAGCACATGGCCAGCAGCGCCGCCGATAAAGCCAAAGTCGCCGCCGCGCGCAAGCAACTGGAAAACCCTGTTGCCCTCTTCAACCTGCCCACGGCCGCCGGTTGCAAAGTCAGCTCCCAGGAACTCAACAGCCCGTTGTTCGGTGACAAGCCCGAAGCCGATCACGACGACGATGATGACGCCACCGACGGCAAAGGCGCAGCCGCCCATGAGCATCATCACGACCACAGCGAAATCCACGCTCACTATCAATTCACCTGCGCCACACCGAGCGCCCTGAGCAATCTGGACCTGACCCAAGTGTTCAAGACCTTTCCCGCCACCCAGAAAATTCAGGTACAACTGATCGGCCCGAGCGGCCAGCAAGGCGTTGATGCGACGGCCACCGCAGCCACTTTGAAGTTCTGAGTGCCCATGACCCACCCATTGATCGAACTGTCCGACCTGGGCTTTAGCTGGCCCGGTCATCCTCAGTTGCTGGATATCCCCGCCTTTCGTCTGGAGCGCGGGGAAACCCTGTTTCTCAAAGGCCCCAGCGGCAGCGGTAAAACCACGTTGCTGGGCTTACTGGGTGGCGTGCAGAAGCCCGGCCGAGGCAGCATCCGCCTGCTCGGCCAGGAACTCACCGCGCTGTCGGCGGGTGCCCGGGATCGCTTCCGTGTTGACCACACCGGCTATATCTTCCAGCAGTTCAACCTGTTGCCGTTCCTGTCGGTGCGCGAGAACGTCGAGCTGCCTTGCCACTTTTCCAAGCTGCGCGCGCAACGCGCGGTCCAGCGTCACGGCAGCGTCGACCAGGCAGCCGCTACTCTGCTCGCGCACTTGGGGTTGAAAGACAAGGATCTGCTGGAGCGCCGCGCCGACTCGCTGTCCATCGGCCAGCAACAACGGGTGGCCGCCGCCCGTGCGCTGATCGGTCAACCGGAACTGGTGATCGCCGACGAACCCACCTCGGCCCTGGACTACGACGCCCGCGAAGCCTTTATCCAACTGCTGTTCGCCGAGTGCCGCGACGCCGGTGCCAGCCTGTTGTTCGTCAGCCATGACCAGAGCCTGGCGCCGCTGTTCGACCGTCATTTGTCGCTGGCCGAACTCAATCGCGCCGCCACGCCCGCAGAGGTTTGAGATGTATCTGTTCCGTCTAGCCATGGCCAGCCTGGCGAACCGCCGCTTCACCGCGATCCTCACCGCCTTCGCCATCGCTTTGTCGGTGTGCCTGTTGTTGGCCGTGGAGCGGGTGCGCGTCGAGGCCCGCAATAGTTTTGCCAGCACCATCAGCGGCACCGACCTGATCGTCGGCGCGCGCTCGGGCTCGGTGAACCTGCTGCTGTACTCGGTGTTCCGCATTGGCAACGCCACCAACAACATCCGCTGGGACAGCTTCGAGCATTTCGCCGCCAGCCCTCAGGTGAAATGGGCGATTCCGATTTCCCTCGGCGACTCCCACCGCGGCTACCGCGTGATGGGCACCAACGCTTCTTACTTCGAGCACTACCAGTACGGCCGCAAGCAGAACCTCGAACTGGCCAGCGGCCGCGCCTTTGCCAGCGACCCGTTCGAAGTGGTGCTCGGCGCCGAAGTGGCCGATGCGCTGCACTATAAACTCGGCGACAAACTGGTGCTGGCCCACGGCGTAGCGGTGGTCAGCCTGGTGAAGCACGATGACAAGCCGTTCACCGTGGTCGGTATTCTCAAACGCACCGGCACGCCGGTGGACCGCACGCTGCATATCAGCCTCGGCGGCATGGAAGCGATCCACATCGACTGGCACAACGGCGTCCCCGCCCAAGGCAAAGGCCGGATCAGCGCGGACCAGGCGCGCAACATGGACCTTACGCCGCAGGCCATCACCGCTTTTATGCTGGGCCTGAACAACAAGATTTCCACCTTCGCCCTGCAACGGGAGATCAACGAATTTCGCGGCGAGCCGATGCTGGCGATCCTGCCGGGCGTGGCGTTGCAAGAGCTGTGGAGCATGATGGGCACCGCCGAAAAAGCGCTGTTTGTAATCTCGCTGTTCGTGGTGCTGACCGGCCTGATCGGCATGCTCACGGCGATCCTCACCAGCCTCAACGAGCGCCGCCGCGAGATGGCGATTTTGCGCTCGGTGGGTGCGCGACCGTGGCACATCGCGACGCTGCTGATCTTCGAAGCCTTCGCCCTGGCGCTGTCAGGAGTAACCGCGGGCGTTGGTTTGCTCTATGTGTGCATCGCCGCATCGCGCGGTTACTTGCAGGCCAATTACGGCCTGGACCTGCCGATGTCATGGCCGAGCGAATATGAATGGACCCTGCTCGCCGGTATCCTGGCCGCCGCGCTGTTGATGGGCAGCGTGCCCGCGTGGCGCGCCTATCGACAATCCCTGGCCGACGGCCTGTCCATTCGTTTATGAGGAAGGTTTCGATGCGCCGTGCCCTGTTTGCCCTGTTGCTCGTGCTGGCCGTGCCGACCTGGGCCGATGAGCCGCCCAGGGATCTGTCCTGGCAGGAAATGATTCCGCCGGACGCGCCGCCGGAAGTGCCCAATATGAAGCCGCTGCACGACCTGTCGAAAATGGCCGATGCCTTGTCCGTGGAAGCGGCGCCAGCGGCCAAGCAGGACTTGCCCAATGCGCCGGTGGTCAAGAGCCTAGACGGCCAGCATATTCGTCTGCCGGGTTATATCGTGCCGTTGGAAGTCAGCGAGGAAGGCCGCACCACCGAGTTTCTGCTGGTGCCGTACTTTGGCGCGTGCATCCATGTGCCGCCGCCGCCGTCGAACCAGATCGTGCATGTCAAAAGCGAAATCGGTGTGAAGCTCGATGAGCTGTACCAGCCGTACTGGATCGAGGGCGCGATGCAGGTCAAGCCGTCCACCAGTGAGCTGGCCGACGCCGGTTACCAGATGGACGCCGAGAAAATTTATATGTACGAACTACCCGAATAGCGCTTATTGCCCTTTCATTGAGCTGAGTCAAAAGACCGAACGGAACGATCTTTACCATTGGACCTACAACTTTTTTAACGTCCTTTGGAGCTCCCATGAACAAGTCTCTGCTCGGCGCGTCCCTCTTCGCGCTCGCCCTCGTCGCCCCTGCCGCCCACGCTCACGAAGCTGGTGACATTCTGGTTCGCGCCGGTGCAATCACCGTGAACCCGAAAGCCGACAGCGGCAGCGTCAAGGTTGACCAGGGCCCTCTGGCCGGCGCCAACCTCGGCGGCAAGGCGACCATGAGCAGCGACACTCAACTGGGCTTGAACTTCGCCTACATGGTCACCGACCACGTCGGTATCGAACTGCTGGCTGCTACCCCGTTCGAGCACGATGTGAAGATCAAGAACACCGCCCTCGGCGCCGCCAACGGCAAGCTCGGTACCCTTAAGCACCTGCCGCCGACCCTGAGCGTCGTGTACTACCCGCTGGATAAAAAATCCGCGTTCCAACCGTACGTCGGTGCCGGTATCAACTACACCTGGATCTACGACGAACACGTCGGCAGCCGTGCCGAGAGCGCAGGCTTCAGCAACTTCAAAGCAGAAAACTCCTGGGGCTGGGCCGCGCAGATCGGTGCGGATTACATGATCAACGACAAGTGGATGATCAACGCCCAGGCGCGCTACATCGACATCAGCACCAAAGCCACCGTGGACAACAACGCTGTGGCCGCCGGCACTCGCGCCAAGGTCAATGTGGACGTGGACCCAATGGTCTACATGGTGGGTATCGGCTACAAGTTCTAAGCCTGCTCTAACCAGCGCTGCATAACCCATGTGGAAGGGGGCTTGCCCCCGATAGCAAAGTGTCAGTCAACAGGTTCATTGACTGGCCCAGCGCTATCGGGGGCAAGCCCCCTCTCACATTCAGCTGCGGCGGTAGAAACGGTCCAGCAAGGCCGGCAACGCCGCCCGCCATGCCCGTGGCTTGATGCCGAAGGTGTGCAGGATTTTCTTGCAGGCGAGCACGCCGTGCTGCGGTTCTTCGTTGGCGTCCGGCCGGGCGGCGTGGGCCTGGGCGGTGGGTGATTCGATGGCCAGCGGATGATAGCCGCGGGCTTCGGTGAGGATCGCCTGGCCCAGCGCCAACGGCGTGGTCGCCTCCTGGCCGGCATAGTGATAGGTGCCCCACAGCGGCGCGGCGCAATCGAGTTGCTTGAGCACCGAAATGATCACCCGTGCGGCGTCGTCCACCGGCGTCGGGTTGCCGCGCCGGTCATCGGCCATCAACAATGGCTCCGCTCGTTCGGCCCGTTCCAGAAAACGCCCGAGGGTGCCGTCGACGCTGTCATCCAGCAACCAGCCAAACCGCAGCAACACATGTTGCGGGCACGCCGCACGCACACTCTGTTCGATACGCCACAACGCCTGGCCACGTAGGCCCAGAGGCACCGGCTCATCTTTTTCGCTGTAGGCGGTGGCGCGGGAGCCATCGAACACACGGTAGCTGGACGGTTGCAGCAAGGTGATCGAATGGTGCTGGCACAGTTCGGCCAGGCGTTCGATGGCGAACTCCTGGGCGGCCAGGCGCGTTTCGCTGACCGCTTCGGCCTGGAACCAGTCGAAATAGTAGGCGAGGTTGATCAACGCATCGGGACGGGTGTCGTCGAGCAGTTGGGTGAGGCTCGCGGCATCCCAGCCGTCTTGGGGCGGTTTGGGGGCGAGGAAACCGATATCTTCCTCCGCACCGAGGCGAATCAGCGCCTGCCCGAGGGCATTCCCGCCGCCCAGTAACATAAGGCGCATTCGCATAGATTGAGCAGGCCCGGTCTGTTTGGAACGATGGTGGTTGTCGACAAGGCTGTGGGCCGTGCCGTGGATAGTTGCCAGAATCGTTGCATTTTGCGGGTTTGTAGCGCAACCGTCACGGATAAAGTACGGGTTTGCAACTTGTTGGAACTGCCAGTATCAATCACTCCATGAACGTATCTGATTCAACCGACACGGTCCTGAACGGTTTCCACCCCGCCGTCAGCGCTTGGTTCCGCAGCAGCTTCCCCTCGGTGACCGCTGCCCAGGCCCAGGCGTGGCCGCTGATCGGCCAGCGCCGCTCGACGTTGATCGCCGCGCCCACCGGTTCGGGCAAGACCCTGACGGCGTTTCTGGCGGTGCTCGATGACTTGGTCCACCAGGGGCTGGCCAACGGCGGCGAACTGCCGGATGAAACCCTGGTGGTGTATGTGTCGCCCCTCAAGGCGCTGTCCAACGACATCCAGATCAACCTGCAAACCCCGCTGGCGGGCATCACCCACCATTTGCAGCAACAGGGCTTGCCACCGCTGGCGATCCGCACCGCCGTGCGCACCGGCGACACGCCGCAAAAAGACCGCGCGCAGATGCGCAAACGCCCGCCGCATATCCTGGTGACCACCCCGGAATCACTCTACGTGCTGCTGGGCTCGGACTCCGGCCGGCAGATGCTCGCCACCACGCGCACGGTGATCGTCGATGAAATCCACGCCATCGCCGCCGGCAAGCGCGGCAGCCACCTGGCCTTGAGCCTGGAGCGTCTGCAAGGCTTGTGCGGCGAACCGCTGATGCGCATCGGCTTGTCGGCCACGCAAAAGCCCATCGAAGCGGTGTCACGCTTTTTGGTGGGCACGGGCCGGCCCTGCGCCATTGTCGACATCGGCCACGCGCGCCCTCGCGACCTGGACATCGAAGTGCCGCCGGTGCCGTTGTCAGCGGTGATGGCCAACGATGTCTGGGAGCTGGTCTACAACCGCCTCGCCGATCTAGCGCGCGAGCACCGCACCACGCTGATCTTCGTCAACACCCGGCGTCTGGCCGAGCGCCTGGCCCGGCATCTGAGCGAGCGCCTGGGCAAAACCGCAGTGGCCGCCCACCACGGCAGCCTGGCCAAGGAGATGCGCCTGGACGCCGAGCAACGCCTCAAGGCGGGCGAGCTGCAGGTGCTGATCGCCACCGCCTCCCTGGAGCTGGGAATCGATATCGGCGACGTCGACCTGGTGTGCCAGATCGGCTCGCCCGGGTCCATCAACGGGTTTCTGCAACGGGTCGGGCGCTCCGGCCACCATGTGGGCGGCACACCCAAGGGCCGTCTGTTCGCCCTCACCCGAGATGATTTGATTGAGTGCGCCGCCCTGCTCGACTGCGTGCGCCGAGGTGAGCTGGACACGCTGCACATCCCCGTCGCACCGCTGGATGTGCTGGCGCAACAGATCATCGCCGAGGTCAGCGCCCAGGAGTGGTCGGAACACGCCCTGCTGGCGCTGATCCACCGCGCCGCGCCTTATGCCGAGCTGGATGAGCGTCACTACCAGGCGCTGCTGCACATGCTCGCCGACGGCTATAACGGGCGCCAGGGCATCCGCAGCGCCTACCTGCACCGCGATGCAGTGACCCACACCCTGCGCGGCCGACGTGGCGCACGGCTGACCGCTGTGACCAGCGGCGGCACGATCCCGGATAACGCCGACTACAGCGTCTTGCTCGAACCCCAGGGCTTGAACATTGGCAGCGTCAACGAGGATTTCGCGGTGGAAAGCATCGCCGGGGATATCTTCCAACTGGGCAATACCTCCTACCGAATTCTGCGGGTCGACGCCGGCAAGGTGCGGGTGGAAGACGCCCACGGCCAACCGCCGACCATTCCGTTCTGGCTGGGCGAAGCGCCAGGGCGCAGCCATGAGTTGTCGGCCGCTGTGGCGCGTTTGCAGGGGCATTTGGATAGCCTGCTCGGCGCCACTCCCGGCGACTTGAGCACGGCCTCGACCTGGCTCACCCAGACCTTGGGCCTGAACCGCGCCAGCGCCGAGCAGATCCTCGACTACCTGGCCCGCGCGCGCCAGGCCCTGAGCGCGCTGCCGTCCCAGGACACGCTGATCATGGAGCGGTTTTTCGACGCCTCCGGCGGCACCCAATTGATCATCCACACGCCCTTCGGCAGCCGCATCAACCGCGCCTGGGGCTTGGCCCTGCGCAAACGCTTTTGCCGCACCTTCAACTTCGAACTGCAGGCGGCGGCCAGTGAAAATGCGATCGTGCTGTCGCTGTCCACCAGCCACAGTTTCCCGCTAGACGAAGTATGGCGTTACCTCAACAGCCAGACTGCCGAACACCTGCTGATCCAGGCCGTGCTCGACGCGCCGCTGTTCGGCGTGCGCTGGCGCTGGAACGCCGGCGTGGCCCTGGCGTTGCCGCGCTACACCGGCGGGCGCAAGGTGGCGCCGCAGATCCAGCGCATGAAAAGCGAAGACCTGATCGCCAGCGTGTTCCCCGACCAGATCGCCTGCCTGGAAAACCTCGCCGGCGAGCGTGAAGTGCCGGAACACCCGCTGGTGGAACAAACCCTCGATGATTGCCTGCACGACGCCATGGACAGCGACGGTTGGCTTGCCCTGTTGCGGCGTATGGAAAGCGGCCAAGTGCGCTTGATCAGCCGCGATCTGCCGGCGCCTTCGCCCATGGCCGCAGAAATTCTCAGTGCACGCCCCTACACCTTTCTGGATGACGCGCCGCTGGAGGAGCGACGTACCCAAGCCGTGCTGAACCGCCGCTGGAGCGATCCGCAGAGCACCGACGACCTGGGTGCTCTGGATGCAGAAGCCATCGCTGGCGTACGCGAAGAAGCCTGGCCGGCGCCTCAAGGCGTGGATGAGATGCACGAAGCGCTGATGAGCCTGGGCGGCATCGCCCCCAGCGAAATCACGCCAACCTGGGCCACGTGGCTGCAAGCGCTGGCCAAAACCGGGCGCGCCCATTGTTTACCCAACGGTCTGTGGGTGGCGGTGGAGCGCCTGAATATCTGGCAGGCGATCATTCCCCACCACTTGGCGCTGCTGCCCGGTTTCGATGAGCCCTGGATTCCTGAGGACGCCCTCGCGGAAATACTGCGCGCACGGCTCAGTGGGTTCGGCCCGCAGACCCTGGCCGAGATCGCCGCGCCCCTGGCCTTGCCGGCCACCGACATCGCTCAGGCCCTGGCTCGGCTGGAACAGGAAGGCTACGTGCTGCGCGGCCACTTCAGCCCCGGGGCCGACGGCGAACAATGGTGCGAACGGCACCTGCTGGCGCGCATCCATCGCTACACCGTCAAGCGTCTGCGCCGGGAAATCGAACCGGTGGCGCTGCAAGACTTCATGCGGTTTCTGTTCGATTGGCAGCACTTGTCCGATGAAACCCGTGGCCAAGGCAGCGCCATGCTGGCGCAGATCGTCGGGCAATTCGAAGGCTATGCCGCCGCCGCGTCAGCGTGGGACAGCGATCTACTCAGCGTTCGACTCAAGGATTACTCGCCGACTTGGCTCGATGAGCTATGCCGCAGCGGCAAATGGGTCTGGATGCGCCTGACCGACAAACACAGCGCCAGCGCCCAACGCAGCACGCCGGTGGTGGTACTGCCGCGCAGCCAGGTGGGCATGTGGAGCGGCCTGACCGATGCGGCCGACAGCAGCACGCTGTCGCCCAAGGCGCAGAAAGTCCACGGAGTGTTGCGTGAACACGGCGCGCTGTTTTTCGACGAGCTCGTCCACGAAGCCCATCTATTGCGCAGCGAGCTGGAAACCGCGCTGCTGGAGCTGGTCGGTGCCGGTTTGGTGAATGCCGACAGTTTTGCCGGCCTGCGCGCACTGACCACCCCCGCCAGCAAACGCCAGGCGCGCAGCAGCCGACGCGGACGCGGGGCGTTTATCGGCGGCATGGACGATGCGGGGCGCTGGGCGCTGATCCGTCGCCCTCCGAGCGCCGCCGGCCCGCACTCGGCCGAAACCCTGGAGCATGTGGCAATGACCCTGCTGCGTCGCTACGGCGTGGTGTTCTGGCGCTTGCTGGAACGCGAGGCCGATTGGCTGCCAAGCTGGCGCGAACTGCTGCGCACCTTCCACCGCCTGGAGGCCCGAGGGGAGATTCGCGGCGGACGATTTGTCAGCGGTCTGGCAGGTGAACAATTTGCCTTGCCGGAAGCCATCCCATTACTGCGCGAAGTGCGGCGTCGGCCCCATGACGGGCGCCTGGTGGCCGTGTGCGGTGCGGACCCGTTGAACCTGGTGGGGACGTTATTGCCGGGCAATAAAGTGCCGGCGGTGAGTGGCAATCGCATCGTGTATCGCGACGGGCTGCCGGCAGCGGTGAGGGTCGGCAGCAAGCAGCAATTGCTGGTGGAGGAAGATCAGCTGGCGGTGCAGGAGAAGTTGATCAGGCTGTGAGTGTTAGGGCCCTATCGGGGGCAAGCCCCCTCCCACAGTGGCGGCCAAAATGTGGGAGGGGGCTTGCCCCCGATGAGGCCCTAACAAACACCATCAAACAACCGGCGCCTCAGCATCCGGCGCATCCAGTTGCACCCTACGATTGGGCAGCAACACCTGCTGTGGATAAGTCTGCGCAAAGTGCACCTCATCACAGTTATCCACAAGCTTTTTCAAGCGCTGGTTGAACGCGCGGCTTACCGCATACTGCCCGCCCGAGACGGTGCGAAATTGCGCGGTCAGCACCACGCCGTTGAGGTCCATTTTGTCGACGCCAAACACTTCCAGCGGGCCTTGCAGGTTGTATTTGAGGAATACGTCGTCGCGGATCGACTGCCCCGCCTCGCGGATCAGCTCCACGGCCTTGTCCACATCGGTGTCGTAGGTGAACTGCACCGAGAAAAACGCATAGGCGAATTGCCGCGATTGGTTGGTCACCGCCTTGATCTGCCCGAACGGCACCGAATGCACAAAGCCCTTGCCGTCGCGCAGGCGCAGGGTGCGGATGGTCAGGCCCTCGACGGTGCCGGCATGGCCGGAGTCGAGCACCACCCAATCGCCGATCGACAGCGTGTCTTCGATGATGATGAACAGGCCGGTGATCACATCCTGCACCAACTGCTGGGAACCAAAACCAATCGCCAGACCGACCACACCGGCACCCGCCAGCAGCGGCGCGACGTTGATGCCAAGGTTGGCCATAGTGGTGATCGCGCAGATCACCACCAGAATGATCTTCACCGCATTGCGCAGCAGCGGCAGGATGGTTTTGACCCGTGTGCTGGGTTGGCGGCTGGAGCGTTTGTTTACCGGCGGCTTGAGCGCTTCCTGGATCGCCGTGTCGAGCACCACCCAAAACAGCCATGTCACCAGCAGGATCAGGCCGATGCTGCTTAGGGAGTCACTGATCGCCCGGCCCACCGAATTGCGTTGGGCGAATTCAAACAGCGACACGCCCCAGATGCGCCCAAGAATCTCGATAAAGGCAATCGCCATAACGATACGCAGGACCGCATGCAGCAGGCTGAGGAAACGTTCCTTGTAGGCGCTGCTGCGCTGGATTGCCACCTGGCTGCGGGACTTGAACAGGTGTTGCAGCACCGTGCTGAGAAACACCGTGCCGATCAACAAAATGGTGGTGAACAGCGCGCAACGCAGGGCTTTCTGGTTATCGTCGCCGGCACCGATCAGGTTGATCGCCGAGACCAACACCATCAACAGGATTGGCCAGTACCACAATCCGGAAAACACCCGCAGCGACTGCTGCAACGCCGGATGCTTGAGGCGCTGGGCCAGCGGCCGATTCCGGATCAGATGCGCCACCGGCCGGCGCAGGCGCACCACCAGCACGCCAAAAATCACCGCCGCGAACAGGCCGGTGAACACCGCGATACTGCTGGTGATATTGCCGCCGAACTGCCGTGCGATCTGTGGGCTGGTCAGTGCATCGCTGAGCGCGGCGAGAAAACCGATCAGGAACAGCGGCTTTGGGCAGTACTCGCGAATGATCTGCACCGCGCGCCGCTTATGCCCGAGGTTGAACATGACGATCACGCACAGCAGTACCGAGGTAGAGAAGATGCCGCTGCTGGTCGCGTAGGCAAAACACAGCGCCAGCGCGCGACCAATAGACGGGGAAAGAAAATGGCTGACGTAGAGGGTCAGCGGCAGACAGATCAGCGCCGGAATCGTATAGGGCACGACATAACTGAGCACACCCAACAGGCGCTCCCGCCGCTCGAAGAAAGAACGCTGGCCAAGACGCCGCACGATCAGCCGACCGAGTAAGGTCAACAGGGTAAAGGCGCCGATCCACACACCGGACAGCAGCAGAAAGTCCCCGGCGACGCTCCACGGCGAACGTTGCGCGGTCTGGTTGACCAGGCGCCCGACTTCATCGGCAGCGCGGTCCGCGCGCAAGCGCCAGGCATCGATAAGGTTCTGATTGAGATCGAGCTTGTCCTGCACCTCATCGAGGCTGGAGCTGATCGCGCCGAGAAGGCCGCCCTCCACCAGCAATTCCGGCTTGGCCGGGGCTTCGGTTTCAGGCGCGGTAGCCGCGGCGTGCAATGCGCCGCTGCCACACAACAGCAGCGCACCAAGCAGTAATGCAGTCTTTGAATTCAGCAAAACACCGGGCTCCTTCGCGTAGGTCTGTAAGGAACTGACGGGTTTGCTTCCTGATCGTTCCCGAGAATGTGCCGTCTGTAGGAATCGCGAAACTTTCCGCCAAATCCGGCAGTCATCCAACAACGCAGGCAAACCGGCCTGGCATTGACAGGAGCAACCATGGCGGCGATTCACATCGGCATATCCGGCTGGCGCTATACGCCCTGGCGCGGGGACTTCTACCCCGAAGGGCTGCCCCAGAAACGCGAATTGCAATTTGCGTCACGCGCCGTCAACAGCATCGAGATCAACGGCTCGTTCTATGCGCTGCAAACGCCCAAGCGCTATGCCGAGTGGTACGCCGATACGCCTGAAGGTTTTATGTTCAGCGTCAAGGCCCCGCGCTATATCACCCACATCCTGCGCTTGCGGGATGTGCATAAGCCAATGGCGAATTTTTTTGCCTCCGGGGTGCTGGAGCTGAAAGAAAAACTCGGCCCGGTGCTCTGGCAGTTTCCACCCAGTTTCAAGTTCGATGCGCCGCTGTTCGAGGCGTTTCTAAAGGAGCTGCCCACCGACACCCAGCAAGCCGCCACCCTCGCCCGCCAGCATGAGGCGCGCCTGAACGGCAAGGCGAGCATGCAGGCCCACGGCAAGCGTGCGCTGCGCCATGCGGTGGAGATCCGGCATAAAAGCTTTGTCACCCCCGAGTTTGTAAAGCTGCTGGCACAGCACAACGTAGCGCTGGTGGTGGCCGACACCGCCGGCAAGTGGCCGTATGCCGAGGACGTGACTGCCGACTTTGTGTACCTGCGCCTGCACGGCGACAAGCAGTTGTACGCCAGCGGTTATACCGATGCAGCACTCAAACGCTGGGGCGAGCGCATCGACTGCTGGCGCCACGGCAAACAGCCTGCCGATGCTCACCTGATCGACCCGCACCACACGCCACCGGCACGTAAGCAACGCGACGTGTTCTGTTTTTTCGACAATGACATCAAGGTGCGCGCGCCTTTCGATGCCCGCCAGTTGCTACAGCGTTTCGCGCTGGACAAGCACTTGGCCAGCGCACCCGGACAACTGCCGGAACCGGGAGTGTTGCCATGACCCACCCTGAATTGATCCCCATCACCCCCACGGCGCCGATCACGCGCTTTACCGTGCTGACGGTGAATATCCACAAGGGCTTCACCGCACTCAACCGCCGCTTCATCCTGCCCGAGCTGCGCGAAGCGGTGCGCAGCATCGGCGCCGACATGGTGTTTTTGCAGGAGATCCACGGTACCCACGAGCAACACCCGCAGCGCTACAGCAACTGGCCGAACATGCCGCAGTACGAGTTCCTCGCCGACAGCATCTGGCCGCAGTTCGCCTATGGGCGTAACGCGGTCTACCCCCACGGCGACCACGGCAATGCGCTGCTGTCGAAATTCCAGATCGTGCGCTACGACAACCTCGACATCTCCCAGAGCGGCCACGAAAACCGTGGCCTGCTGCATTGCGTGCTGCGCTTGCCGGGCACGGGTCAGGAGGTGCACGCGATCTGCATCCACCTGGGCCTGCGTGAGGTGCATCGTCAGCAGCAATTGCGCCTGCTGGAGCAACGCATCGCGGAAATTCCGGCGGATGCACCGTTGCTGGTGGCGGGGGATTTCAACGATTGGCGGCAAAAAGCCGACTTGAGCCGCAGCGGTCTGACCGAAGTGTTCGTCGGCGCCCACGGCAAACCGGCGCGGACCTTCCCGGCGCGCCTGCCGTTGTTGGCGCTGGACCGCATCTACGTGCGCAACCTCACCGCCCATAACCCCCGGGTGCTGACTACACGGCCCTGGTCCCATCTGTCAGACCATGTGCCGTTGTCGGTGGAGATCGAACTATGAACATTGCGGTAGAACACATTTCCACCGATCAGCCGCCGGACGAAGCCAAGGCCCGCGACCTCGATTACGGCTGGCAGAGCGGCAATCAAATCGAGCTGCTGGAGAATGGCGAAACGTACTTCCCCAGGGTGTTCGAGGCCATGCGCCAAGCCCAGCGCGAGATCCTGCTGGAGACCTTCATTCTGTTCGAAGACAAGGTGGGCAATGAGCTGCAGAGTATTTTGATCGAGGCGGCGCAACGGGGCGTCAAGGTGGTCGCCAGCCTCGACGGTTTTGGCAGCGGCGAGTTGAGCCCGGCGTTCCTCGGTGCGTTGGCGGATGCGGGCGTGGCGGTGCAGATGTTCGACCCGGCGTCCAAGACGTTGGGCATTCGCACCAACTGGTTTCGCCGTCTGCACCGCAAGATCGTGGTGGTGGACGCTACCGTGGGGTTTATCGGCGGGATCAATTTTTCCGCCGACCACCTCGGCGATTTCGGCCCGGAAGCCAAACAGGATTACGCGGTGCAAATCACCGGCCCGGCGGTTGCCGACCTGCATCATTTCGCATTAGCGCAAAGCGGCCGCCAAGTGCGCACCCGACGTGGCTGGCGGCGGCGCCAGCAACGGCCCTCGGTATGGCCGGCCGAGCAAGGTGACGGTCAGGTGCGCCTGATTTACCGCGACAACCTGCAACACCGAGACGACATCGAAGAGGCGTATATCCATGCGTTGAGCAAGGCGCAAAAACGCGCGGTGATCGCCAACGCTTATTTCTTCCCCGGTTACCGGCTGCTGCGTGAGATCCGCAACGCCGCGCGGCGCGGGGTGCATGTGCAATTGATCATGCAGGGCCAACCCGATGTACTGCTGGCCAAGCTGGCGGCGCGCATGCTCTACGACTACTTGCTCAAGGACGGCGTGGTGATCCACGAATACTGCCAGCGCCCGCTGCACGGCAAAGTGGCGCTGGTGGATGACGAATGGAGCACCGTCGGTTCGAGCAACTTGGACCCGCTGAGTCTGGCGCTCAACCTGGAAGCCAACGTGCTGATCCGTGATCGTGCGTTCAACCAGCAGTTGTACGAACGCTTGGAGGCACTGGCGAACAACCACTGCAAGACCATGCCGGAGAACCGCAAGCCACGCCTGTGGCTGTGGCGGCTAACCGTGGGTTTCCTGGTGTTCCATGTGATGCGCCATTTCCCCGTGCTGACGGGTTGGCTGCCGGCCCATAAACCGCGTTTGAAACCTTTCGAGAGCCAGGCCCATGACCACTGAAACCGGCGGTTCACGCTTCAAGCGCTGGAAAAAACCGCTGACCATCGCGTTCTTCCTGCTGCTGATCGTGCTGTTCACGATGCTCGCGCGCCGCATCGACTGGAGCGAAGTGGTGCAGACCCTGGGCGACTTCAAGCTACGCACCCTGCTGATCGCCAGCGCATTGACCCTATGCAGTTTCATCGTCTACGCCTGCTTCGACCTGATCGGCCGCACCTACATCCGCCAGCCGTTGCGCTGGAAACAGATTTTGCCGGTGGGCATTATCAGCTACGCGTTCAACCTCAACCTCAGTGCGTGGGTGGGCGGTATCGCCATGCGCTATAGGCTGTATTCGCGGCTGGGGGTGAGCACCAGCAATATCGCCAAGATCCTTGGTCTGAGCCTGGCCACTAACTGGTTCGGTTACATGGCCCTGGCCGGCGTGGTGTTCAGTAGCGGTCTGGTGACTCTGCCGCCGGGCTGGAAGTTGAGCAGCGGCGCCTTGCAGGGTGTGGGGGTGTTGCTGGTATTGGCGAGCCTGGGCTACCTGGCGGCCTGCCGGTTCTCGAAGAAGCGCGCGTGGTCGATCCGCGGTATCGAAATCAACCTGCCGTCGCTGCGCATGGCGTGCCTGCAATTGGCATTGGGTGCACTGAACTGGTCGTTGATGGCGGCGGTGATTTTCACCCTGTTGCCGGGCAAGCTGGACTACCCGCTGGTGCTCGGCGTGCTGCTGATCAGCGCGATTGCCGGGGTGGTTACGCATATCCCGGCCGGGCTCGGGGTGCTGGAGGCGGTGTTTATCGCGCTGCTGCAACACGAGGCATCGCGCGGCAGCCTGCTGGCCGGGCTGATTGCGTACCGGGCGATCTATTTTATCTGCCCGTTGCTGATTGCCTTGGTCATGTACTTGGGCGTTGAAGCCAAGGCCAAGGCGCTGCGGGTGAAGAAAACACCCGCATAGGCTTAGCGCGACTGGATGATGCTTAAGCGCTCGCCCACCACCATCTCGGTGATCCAGTCCACCAGGATCGAGGTATAAGCCTGCTGGGACACCGGATCGCTGAGGGAATGGTCGGCACCGTCGATGATGCGGTGGGTCAGCGAGTGAGTATGCCGGCATGCCGCGCGGTAACTCATGATGGTGGCGTGGGGCACGTGGTCGTCGGTTTCCGATTCGACGATCAATACATCCCCGGTAAACACCGAACACGCGTGCAGGGCACGATTGGTCTCAGCCTGCACCAGGGTGCTGCGGTAATCCATCAAATCAGCCTTATCCAGGTCGCGCTTGGGCTTGAGCCACTCCTGATCGCGGTACAGCGCCGGTACCCGCAACGCCAGCCAACGCACCGGGCGTAACGAGGTGAGGATTGCCGCCAAGTAACCGCCGTAGCTGGTGCCCACCACCGCCACCGCCGAGGTGTCGATGGCCGGGTGCGCGATCAGCCGGTCGTAGGCGGCCAGCAGGTCGCGCAGGTTGTCTTCGCGCGTCACCCGCGACAGCGGAATACCGGTGCCGGCGTGACCTCGCAGGTCGAAGGTCAGGCATACACAACCCAGGCCCGCAATACCTTTGGCCCGCTCCAGGTCACGCTCCTGGCTACCGCCCCAGCCGTGCACAAACAACACGCCGGGCACCTTGGATTTGGGGCTGAGGAACGTGCCGCTCATTTGTTCGTCGTCGATATCGATCGCAATGCTTTCGCTTCTAGCCGTCATAAGAATTGACCGTTACGTACTTGAGAAGAAATTCGCTGTGTTCCGCCGGGCCTCGGTACACCTCGATGGCATCCGCCGGCAGCGCTTGGTGCTCGTAAGTCTCCACCGAGGACACATAAATGGCCTTCAGGCCCGGATGGTTGATAAAGCTCTGTAGCGCAGCGACTTCCGCGCTGCTGGCACCGCCCATGCGCCAGGACTGTTCGAGTACGCCGCTGCGGCGCTGGCCCTGGTTGTCCAGGCCTTGGGCGATATCGTAATTGCGCCGCGAGGCGTAGAACCCTGGGTAACATTGGTCGGCGGCGGCGTCGAATACCCTGGCCTGCTCGACCGCCAGGCGCACGTCGTCGGGCAGCGCCAGTGCAAGCAGATCGGCATAATCGCCAGGCACCACGAGCAGGTTGGAGCCACCGTAGACCTCTTCGCCCTGCCCGTCCCGCGTCAGGTATTGCTGGCCGCAGTAACTGAGCACGTAATCGCCGATAAAGCTCTGGCCCACGCTGTGGGTGACGACGTCGTGCAGGTCCTGCTCCAGCACTACGCCGTCGTTGAACATTGCCGCTGCTTCCGGGCGCGCCAGCACGGTATCCAGTTCGTCGAGGCTACGGATCACTTGTTGACCGCGCCCTGCGCAGGCATGCACGGGTTTCAGCCGTATCGCCCCGCTGTACAGCAGGCGCGTGGCAGCCTCCCGCGCATCGCCCAGGGCAAATACGCTGAGGCCATCAAGCACCACATCGCGCACTTGCTCGCAGAACTGCGCCGACCAGCCCTCCGGTGCTTTGGCATTCGGGCCGAGCAAGCCATGGCTGATGGCTTTGGTGCAGATGAAAGCGTGATCCACATATCCGCCCCACAGATCGTCCGGACCTTGGATATTCAAAGCGCGGGCCTGTTCTTGGCCGACAATGGTTTGCGTGGGCAATAAGTAAAGATCGCGCCCCGCATGCTGCTGCGGGTCATAACTGCCAGCGAACTTGAGCCCGAGGATTTGCGCCAGCCAACGGGCCAGGGCGCGATTGGTGTCGACTTCATGCTGGGGCGCTCCATCGCGCGTGGAATGCGCCGCCACAGATTTTTTGCGTTGAATCGGGGTCATGCGTCCCCCTTGGCCATCCTGCCATGTGTGTAGAAGGACAGTTGCAGGGATCAGGCCAACCCCAAGTAGAGGGACAGCGCTGGCAAATCAGTCAGTTACGCTCAGAGCGATAGCCATTGGCCTGTTTGATTCTGCACGACCTCTTCTAGCGCCTCCGGCGTTCTGCACGATTCAAACGCCAAAACGACTACGGTAGTCGCTCGGCGCCAGGCCGGTGATCTTCTTGAAGGTGGCGCGAAAGGCACTGGGGTCTTGATAACCCACGGTCCAGGCGATGTGGTCGATGGTGCCATTGGTGAATTCCAGCATTTGCCGCGCCTTGCCAACCCGCAGGTGCTGGCAGTATTCAGTGGGCTTGAGCCCGGTGGCATGGCGAAAACGGCGAAGGAACGTGCGTTCTTCCAGTCCCGCCTGCTGCGCCATGGCTGCAACGGACACATCCACCGCGCCGCTGGCCTGCAACCAATGCTGGACCTTGAGAATCGCCCCATCGCCATGGCTGAGGATCGGCGCAAAGTTGCTGCCGCACTGGCTGGCGCTGTCGCTGTGCTCGATCACCAGGAAACGCGCGGTGTCGGCGGCGATACTCGGCCCCATCAGGCGGTCGACCAGGCGCAAGCCCAATTCGGACCAGGCCATCAGCCCGGCGGTGGTGATGAGGTCGCCGTCGTCCACAATCGGCTTATCCGCCTCCAACCGCACCGACGGGTACAGCGCGGCAAACGACTCGGCGGATGACCAATGGGTGGTGGCGCTGCGCCCGTCCAGCAGGCCGCTGCGCGCCAGCATGATCGAACCGATGCACACGCCACCGAGCACCGTACCGTCGGCATGCCTTTTACGCAGCCACGCCAGCAGAGACGGCGGCGCCTGGTCGTCAGTGAAGCCACAAATCGAGGGCGGCACCAACACAGCTATCAGCGGCAGTTCCGGGCCGGGCTGGCTGTCGAATACCCGCACAGGTTCACCCTCGGCCTGCACTTGCCAATGGCTGATGCGCAGCAACGGTAGCTGGGTGGACGCATGCTCGGCAGCAATGCGATTGGCCACGCCGAACAGATCGGTCAAACCATGCACCGCGGCCAATTGCGCGCCCTGGTAGATCAGCACACCCAGCTCAACGGTGGAGCGTTCCACGGCCATTGTCAGTTTTCCCCCTGTTATTGTCGGTGCTGCCAATCCTCGGGCGCGGCGCCAGCTAAGATACTGGGCCCATCAACCCATCACGAGGCAACCTCCATGGCCAAGCAGGCGCTCATCCTAATCGATATCCAGAACGACTACTTCCCCCAGGGCAAGTGGCCGCTCGACGGCGTGCAAGCCGCTGCCGACAAGGCGGCGCAGGTGCTGCAAGCCTTTCGCCAGGCCGGCGATGCGGTGATTCATGTGCGTCATGAGTTTACGTCCGAGGATGCACCGTTCTTCACTCCCGGCTCCGAAGGCGCACACCTGCACAGCCAGGTGCTCAATCAAGGCGATGAGCCAGTGGTGCTCAAGCATTTCGTGAACGCGTTTCGCGAAACCAACCTGCGCGCGTTGCTCGAACAACGCAGCATCACCGAACTGGTAGTGGTTGGCAGCATGAGCCATATGTGCATCGACGGCGTGGTGCGGGCTGCGGCAGACATGGGCTACACCGTCACCGTGATCCATGACGCGTGCGCCACCCGCGATCTGGAGTTCAACGGCCAAGTGATTCCCGCAGCGCAGGTGCATGGCGCCTATATGGCGTCACTGGCATTCGGTTATGCGGGTGTGGTGTCGGCGGATGAGTTTCTGACAGCGCAAACGGCGACGGCCTGACCGCCACCGTTAAGGGACGCTTTAGCGCGTGGCGATGATGAACAGGCGCGGGAACGGCAACAGCACGGTGCCGTCAGCCAGAGCCGGATAACCTTGGGTGATCCGCGCCTGGTATTCCTGTAGGAAAGCGACTCTTTCTTCGTCGGTCAACGGCGCAAGAAAAGGTCGCAGCCCTGTGCCCTTGAACCACTCCACCACGGCCCCATGATCGGCCAACGGATGTTGGTAGGTGGTGCGCCATACGTCGACCGTGCTGCAGTGCTTGCTCAGCAGTTCGTAGTAGTAGCCAGGCGCATGCCGCTCGTTGTGTTTGAAGCCACCAATCTTCGCCGCCCACGGGCCATCGGCAGCGACTTCGCGGGCGAGCCGGTGCGCAGGTTCATCAAGGTTGTCCGGCGTCTGCACGGCCAAGGTGCCGCCGGGCGTCAGTTGCTGGATCAGGTGCGGGTACAACGTAGCGTGGTCGGGCAGCCATTGCAGCGAGGCGTTGGCCAGAATCACATCGAAAGACTGGGACGGCTGCCACGCGCCAATATCCGCCAGTTCGAAATTCAAGGCAGGCAAACGCTTACGGGCGTCGATCAACATATCGCCGGAGCTGTCGATACCAGTGATGTGCGCCTGCGGGAAACGCGCCGCCAATACTTCAGTGGAGTTGCCCGGGCCGCACCCCAGGTCAACGGCCGTGCGCACCTCGACGGTGGGGATGGCGGCAACCAGATCACGCACCGGGCGGGTACGTTGCTGTTCGAACATCGTGTATTGCTTGGCTGACCAGGTCATCGCGGCTTTCCTTCGTTTGAGAGGATGGCCACAGCCTAAATCGTGTTAGCTATGAGAACAAACCTAGGATTATTGGCCCTCCCTGCGTGGTAAGGGGGTTGGTACATCAGAAACCCAACGGGGGTTTTCCATCGTGTCGCCCGAGAAACCGATCTAAACTCAGTTCTGCCCCGTGCAGAATCGGCATCAGGGAGGCATTAGTAAAAACTGCCAGCGCAGTGTCCACGGACGATTTTTCTGGCCATCACCGCCAAATTAATCCGCATATCCATGGAGCTATGCCATGTCCTATCTAAAAACTCGCGAAGGCAATGATCTTTATTACAAAGACTGGGGCAGCGGTCAGCCCGTTGTGTTCTGTCATGGGTGGCCACTGAACAGCGACAGTTGGGAATCGCAGATGCTGCATTTCGCTAACAATGGTTTTCGCGCCATTGCACATGACCGCCGGGGGCATGGTCGTTCAAGCCAGCCCTGGGATGGCAATGACATGGACCATTACGCCGATGATTTGGCGGAGCTGATAGAACATCTGGATCTGAAAGAGGTAATTCTTTTCGGGTTTTCTACAGGCGGCGGCGAAGTCGCACGCTACATCGCTCGCCACGGCGTTGCGCGCGTAGCGAAGGCGGGTTTGATTTGCGCGGTCACGCCATTGATGCTTAAAACCGCCAGCAACCCACAAGGAACACCAATCGAAGTTTTCGACGGATTACGTGCCGACTCCATCGCCAATCGCTCGCAGCTTTATCTTGATCTGGCCAGCGGCCCATTTTTTGGATTCAACCGGGCGGGCGTCACACCCTCTCAAGGTTTAATTAATTCATTCTGGGCGCAGGGTGTGATGGGGGGGCATAAAAATACTTTTGATAGCATCAAAGCATTTTCGGAAACCGACTTCCGAGAGGACTTGAAACACTTCAGCATACCCACACTCATCATCCACGGCAGTGACGATCAAATAGTGCCGATACAGGCCTCTGCGTTGCAGACTAACTTCTTGATCCCGCACTCCGAGTTGCTGATCTACTCACGCGCGCCTCATGGTTTGACGGACACTCATAAGCAGCGGGTCAACACAGACATGCTGGCATTCGCCCTGCGTTAGGCGCAGTCCATACAAAAAAACCGCGCGGCTTTGTCAGCGGCGCGGTTTTTTTCAGCTTGCAGTGTTTGCCTTCAAGACGTCCTAGAACGGAATGTCATCATCAAAGCTGTCGAAATCCGCCGCCGGCTGAGGTGCCGCCTGCTGTGGCGCTGGACGCGACTCACGCTGTGGCTGCTGGCTTGGCTGTGGGCGCGACTGCTGTGGACGCGGTGCCGAGTTGGACATGCCGCCCTGGCCCTGTTGGTCGCCCTGTGGACGGCCGCCCAGCAGTTGCATGGTGCCTTGCATGTCGACCACGATTTCAGTGGTGTAACGCTTGATGCCGTCTTTTTCCCACTCGCGGGTCTGCAATTTGCCTTCGATGTAGACCTGCGAACCTTTGCGCAGGTATTCGCCGGCGATTTCCGCGACCTTGCCGAACATCGACACGCGGTGCCATTCGGTCTTCTCGACCTTCTGGCCGGTCTGCTTGTCGGTCCACTGTTCGCTGGTCGCCAGACTCAGGTTGGTCACGGCATTACCGTTAGGCAAGTAGCGAACTTCGGGATCCTGGCCGCATGTACCGACCAATATGACTTTGTTAACCCCACGGGCCATAACGTTCTCCTAAGCTGGGCGCGCTGTCGGCACTGGGTTGACCAGTTGCTCGAGCGTCGCGCGATCCAATAATTCGGTGTCCAATTTGATGTAGATCGCGGCTTCTTCCGCAACCACTACTGCGTCCGTTACTCCAACGACGGCCTTGAGGCGCTCGACCAAGCCAGCCTCGCGCATCGCTTCAGGCGATAACGGCAGGCGCAGGCTCGTCACATACGGAGGTTCGCGCATGGTAACAGCAAAGGCCAGCCAGAGGGCAGCCAGACCTGCGCACCCAAGGAACACAACCGACAAACCGCCATGCTGGAACATCCAGCCACCCATGATGCCGCCCAATGCGGAGCCCAGGAACTGGCTGGTGGAATACACCCCCATCGCCGTGCCCTTGCCGCCGGCCGGTGAAACTTTACTGATCAGCGAAGGCAGCGAAGCCTCCAACAGGTTGAACGCGGTGAAGAACACCACCGTGCCGATTACCAGCGCCCTCAGGCTATCGCCGAACTGCCAGAAGAATAGTTCAGTGAGCATCAATGTCGCGACGGCGCCCAGCAAAACACGTTTCATTTTGCGTCGCTTCTCGCCATAGATGATGAACGGGATCATGGCGAAGAATGAAATCAGCAACGCGGTCAGGTACACCCACCAGTGCTGCTCCTTGGGCAGACCGGCTTTTTGTACCAGGGCCAGGGGCAAGGCGACGAAGCTGCACATCAGCATGGCGTGTAATACGAAGATACCTAAATCCAGGCGCAGTAAGTCCGGGTGCTTGAGCGTCGGCAACAGCGCCTTGCGCGCAACGCCCGACTCGCGATGCTGCAGCGTGCCGGTGGAGCGCGGCACCATGAACGCCACGATCACGATACCGAACAATGCCATACCACCAGTGGCCAGAAACAAACCATGCAGACCAAAAGCGCGCGTCAGCAGCGGACCCACCACCATGGCCACGGCAAACGACAGGCCGATGGTCATGCCGATCATGGCCATGGCCTTGGTTCGATGCTGTTCGCGGGTCAGGTCCGATAGCAACGCCATCACCGCCGCGGAAATCGCCCCGGCGCCCTGTAGGATGCGGCCAGCGATCACGCCCCATATCGAATCGGATTGCGCTGCGAGTACGCTGCCAAGGGCAAATACGACCAGCCCGAGATAAATCACCGGACGACGACCAATGCGGTCGGAAATAATCCCGAACGGAATCTGAAAAATCGCCTGGGTCAGGCCGTAGGCACCAATGGCCAGACCAATCAAAGCGGGGGTCGCGCCTGCGAGATCCATCCCGTAAGTCGCCAGTACCGGCAACACCATGAACATGCCAAGCATACGGAAGGCGAACACCAGGGCCAGACCGCTTGCCGCGCGGGTCTCGCCGCTACTCATGCGTTCGCTGTGGGGATCGTGCATGGAAAAACCTCGTGTGAACCGGCGGCGATTCTACCAGTCCCATCGATTGAGAGGGTATATGCGGCGGTTTGCCGCGCAGCTTTCATGTAAGGCTGCAAGCGGCCTTTTGACAGTGTATATTCATCCAGTCTTTAGCCGTATACTCCGGCATTATTTACGCCCGCCGTGCGAGGCCATCTTGGACAAGATCCTGATTCGTGGGGCTAGAACCCACAACCTGAAGAACATCGACCTGACCCTGCCACGGGACAAACTGATCGTGATCACCGGCCTGTCCGGGTCCGGCAAATCGTCTCTGGCCTTCGATACGCTGTATGCCGAAGGTCAGCGTCGTTATGTGGAGTCGCTGTCGGCCTACGCCCGCCAGTTCCTGTCGATGATGGAAAAGCCCGACGTCGATACCATCGAAGGCCTGTCGCCAGCCATTTCCATCGAGCAGAAGTCGACTTCCCATAACCCCCGTTCCACCGTGGGCACCATTACCGAAATCTATGACTATCTGCGCCTGCTGTATGCGCGGGTAGGTATCCCCCGCTGCCCGGACCACGACATTCCTCTGGAAGCCCAGACCGTCAGCCAGATGGTCGACCTGGTGTTGGCGCAGCCCGAAGGGGCTAAGCTGATGCTGCTGGCGCCGGTGATCCGCGAGCGCAAGGGCGAACATCTGTCCGTATTCGAAGAGCTGCGCGCCCAGGGTTTCGTGCGAGCTCGCATCAACGGCAAGCTCTATGAACTCGATGAAGCACCGAAGCTCGACAAGCAGAAGAAGCATTCTATCGATGTTGTAGTCGATCGCTTCAAAGTGCGGGCGGACCTGCAGCAACGCCTGGCTGAATCGTTTGAAACAGCGCTGAAACTGGCGGACGGTATTGCCCTGGTCGCACCAATGGATGACGAACCGGGCGAAGAAATCATCTTCTCCGCACGCTTTGCCTGCCCGATTTGTGGCCACGCCATCAGCGAGCTGGAACCCAAGCTGTTCTCTTTCAACAACCCGGCCGGCGCCTGCCCGACCTGCGATGGTCTGGGGGTCAAGCAATTCTTCGACATCAAGCGCCTGGTCAATGGTGAGTTGACCCTTGCCGAAGGCGCGATACGCGGCTGGGATAGGCGTAACGTCTATTACTTCCAGATGCTCGGTTCGCTGGCCTCCCACTATAAGTTCAGCCTGGAAGTGCCGTTCAACCAACTGCCAGCGGACCAGCAAAAGGTCATCCTAAATGGCAGCGGCTCGCAGAATGTCGACTTCAAGTACTTGAACGACCGAGGCGATATCGTCAAGCGTTCTCACCCGTTTGAAGGCATCGTGCCGAATCTGGAGCGCCGCTATCGCGAGACCGAATCGGCGAGCGTGCGCGAAGAATTGGCGAAGTTCCTCAGCACCCAGCCGTGCCCGGATTGCCGGGGTACGCGCCTGCGACGCGAGGCGCGTCATGTGTGGGTTGGTGAAAAAACCCTGCCGGCGGTGACCAATCTGCCGATTGGCGATGCCTGTGAGTACTTTGGTGAGCTCAAGCTCACCGGGCGTCGCGGGGAAATTGCCGACAAGATTCTCAAAGAGATTCGTGAACGTTTGCAGTTCCTGGTCAACGTCGGCCTGGACTACCTTTCGCTCGATCGCAGCGCGGACACGCTGTCCGGCGGTGAAGCCCAACGGATTCGCCTGGCCAGTCAGATCGGCGCAGGCCTCGTGGGTGTCCTTTATATCCTCGATGAACCTTCGATTGGTTTGCACCAGCGCGACAACGACAGGTTGCTGGGCACCTTGAAACACCTGCGCGATATCGGTAACACGGTGATTGTGGTCGAGCACGATGAAGATGCGATTCGCTTGGCGGATTATGTGGTCGACATCGGGCCGGGTGCAGGTGTGCATGGCGGGCATATTGTCGCCGAGGGCACGCCGGCCGAAGTCATGGCTCACCCGGATTCGCTGACCGGTAAGTACCTCTCGGGTCGAGTGAAGATCGAAGTCCCGGCCAAACGCACACCGCGCAACAAGAAGATGGCCCTGCACCTCAAGGGCGCGCGTGGCAATAACTTGCGCAATGTAGACCTGGAGATTCCACTGGGCCTGCTTACCTGCGTGACGGGTGTTTCCGGGTCAGGCAAGTCGACGCTGATCAACAACACGCTATTCCCTTTGAGTGCCACCGCCTTGAACGGCGCGACCACTCTGGAAGCGGCGGCACACGACAGCATCAAAGGCCTGGAACATCTGGATAAAGTGGTCGATATCGACCAGAGCCCTATTGGTCGCACGCCGCGCTCTAACCCTGCGACTTACACCGGGCTGTTTACCCCGATTCGCGAACTGTTCGCTGGGGTTCCGGAGTCGCGCTCCCGCGGCTACGGGCCGGGCCGGTTCTCGTTCAACGTCAAGGGTGGCCACTGCGAAGCCTGCCAGGGCGATGGCTTGATCAAGGTAGAAATGCACTTCCTGCCGGACATCTACGTGCCCTGCGATGTATGCAAGAGCAAGCGCTATAACCGCGAGACCCTGGAGATCAAATACAAGGGCAAGAGCATCCACGAAACCCTCGAAATGACGATCGAGGAAGCGCGGGAGTTCTTCGATGCAGTTCCGGCACTGGCGCGCAAGCTGCAGACTTTGATGGATGTAGGCTTGTCGTATATCAAGCTCGGACAGTCGGCTACTACCCTGTCCGGCGGTGAGGCGCAACGGGTGAAGTTGTCTCGCGAACTATCCAAGCGCGATACCGGCAAGACTTTGTACATCCTGGACGAGCCGACCACCGGCCTGCACTTCGCCGATATCCAGCAACTGCTGGATGTGCTGCACCGACTCCGTGACCATGGCAATACCGTGGTAGTGATCGAGCATAACTTGGATGTGATCAAAACGGCCGACTGGCTGGTGGACCTCGGGCCGGAAGGTGGCTCCAAGGGTGGCCAGATCATCGCAGTGGGCACGCCGGAGCAGGTCTCCGAGATGCCCCAATCCCACACGGGTTACTACTTGAAACCTTTGCTGGCACGCGATCGGGCCTGATTTATCCGGCGCAATAAAAAGCCCCTGTCACCTTATTGGGTGACAGGGGCTTTTTCGTACCGGAAATCAGAACTGCGATTGCAGGTAGTTTTCCAGACCAATCAGCTTGATCAGACCCAGCTGTTTTTCCAACCAGTAGGTGTGATCTTCTTCAGTGTCGTTCAACTGCACACGCAGAATTTCGCGGGTGACGTAGTCGTTATGCTGTTCGCATAACTCAATGCCCTTGCAGAGCGCAGCACGAACTTTGTACTCAAGGCGAAGGTCGGCGGCGAGCATGTCAGGTACCGTCGTGCCCACATCCAGATCATCAGGGCGCATACGTGGCGTCCCCTCGAGCATCAAGATGCGTCGC
Source organism: Pseudomonas sp. S5F11 (assembly GCF_019641515.1). Taxonomy (NCBI): domain Bacteria; kingdom Pseudomonadati; phylum Pseudomonadota; class Gammaproteobacteria; order Pseudomonadales; family Pseudomonadaceae; genus Pseudomonas; species Pseudomonas sp. S5F11. The sequence goes on along the minus strand of NZ_JAIFJZ010000001.1, from coordinate 4,312,564 downwards.
ATCAGCGCATCGGCGTGCTGTGCCTCTTCTTCCATTTCATGGTTGATACGCTCGTAGAGCTCGGTAAAGCCCCAGTCTTCGTACATGCGCGAATGGATGAAATATTGGTCACGAGCTGCCAGTTCGCCCGTCAGCAACGTGTTGAGGTAATCGATTACGTCGGGGTGACCTTGCATCGCCCTACATCTCCTGCTTGAAAGTCTGTAGTTTGAACCATGATGACCCGGAGGTCACGAGACCAACGGCAGAAAAGTGAAGATCTATCGCGAAAAGTGGCTAAAATAACGCAAAAACCGCCCAAATGAGGGCGGTTCTGCTTCTCGTTTAGAGTCAGTTAAGCGATACACCCAGCGCCTTTGCGATTGCTTCTCCGTAAGCTGGGTCTGCTTTGTAGAAGTGTCGCAACTGACGCTCAACAACATCACTCGAAACCCCAGACATCGCACCGGCAATGTTGTTGGTGAGCAGAGCTTTCTGCTCATCGCTCATCAGCCGGAAAAGCGCACCTGCGTGGCTGTAGTAGTCGGTGTCTTCGCGATGATCGTAGCGGTCCGCCGCACCGCTCAATGCCAACGCGGGTTCAGCATATTGAGGCGCTTGTTTCGGCGCGTCGGAATAGCTATTCGGTTCGTAGTTGGGAGCCGCCCCGCCATTACTACCGAATGCCATGGAGCCGTCACGCTGGTAGCTATTCACCGGGCTGCGTGGCGCATTCACTGGCAGCTGCTGGTGGTTGGTACCGACACGGTAGCGGTGCGCATCTGCATAAGCGAATACGCGACCTTGCAGCATACGGTCGGGAGACAACCCTACACCCGGAACCATGTTGCTTGGGCCGAACGCAGCCTGCTCTACTTCAGCGAAGTAGTTTTGCGGGTTACGGTTAAGCTCCAGCTCGCCAACTTCGATCAGCGGGAATTCCTTTTGCGACCATGTTTTGGTCACGTCGAAAGGATTTTCGTAATGAGCATTGGCCTGCGCCTCAGTCATGATCTGGATGCACACCCGCCATTTAGGGAATTCACCGCGCTCAATTGCGCTGAACAGGTCGCGCTGCGCGTAATCGGGATCTGTTCCCGCGAGGCGCGCGGCTTCTTCCGGCGCGAGGTTCTTGATGCCTTGCTTGGTCTTGTAGTGCCACTTGACCCAACGCCGCTCGCCTTGCGCGTTGATCAGGCTGTAGGTGTGGCTACCGAAGCCGTGCATATGACGGTAGCCATCAGGGATACCGCGGTCAGAGAACAAAATCGTGACCTGATGCAGCGCTTCGGGAGAATGCGACCAAAAATCCCACATCATTTGCGCGCTTTTCAGGTTGCTTTGCGGCAGGCGCTTTTGAGTGTGGATAAAGTCAGGGAATTTCAACGGATCGCGAATGAAGAATACCGGCGTGTTGTTACCCACGATGTCCCAGTTACCCTCTTCGGTATAGAACTTCAAAGCGAAACCGCGGGGATCGCGCTCAGTGTCAGCCGAACCACGCTCGCCACCGACCGTAGAAAATCGCAAAAAGGTAGGCGTCTGCTTGCCAACCGCTTCGAAAAGCTTAGCACTGGTGTATTGGGTGATGTCGCGGGTCACGGTAAACGTGCCGTATGCGCCCGAGCCTTTGGCGTGTACGCGGCGCTCAGGAATGTTTTCACGGTTGAAGTGAGCAAGCTTCTCGATCAGATGAAAATCATCAAGAAGCAGAGGACCACGCGGGCCGGCCGAACGAGAGTTCTGGTTATCCGCAACGGGAGCACCGCTCGCGGTGGTAAGGATTTTATCCTGGCTCATGTTCAATTTTCCTCAGGTCAGATGTGGCACTGCCGGCTAATCGGCTTGAAGGAAGTATTGATCATCAACATGAAACTGACAAATTCATTAAATCGTCAGCATCAATAGAAAATATCTACCAACAATTCCTATTCCCATGGTGCCAACTGCAATTTGAGGAAGCTTGTACCCATCGCGCTTTTCTTATGCGCACAAAAAACCGGGCACTAGGCCCGGTTTTTCGTTACAGACTGTCGTCTTACTCGGCGCTTACAGCTTCGCCAGCAGTAGCACGATCAACCAACTCGACGTACGCCATTGGCGCGTTGTCGCCAGCGCGGAAACCGCACTTGAGGATGCGCAGGTAGCCACCCTCACGGGTAGCGTAGCGCTTACCCAGGTCGTTGAAGAGCTTACCAACGATAGCTTTCGAACGAGTACGGTCGAAAGCCAGACGGCGGTTAGCCAGGCTGTCTGTCTTAGCCAAAGTAATCAGCGGCTCAGCAACGCGACGCAGTTCTTTAGCTTTCGGCAGTGTAGTTTTGATCAGCTCGTGCTCGAACAGCGACACCGCCATGTTTTGGAACATGGCCTTGCGGTGCGAGCTGGTACGGCTCAGGTGACGACCACTTTTACGATGACGCATGGTTCATTCCTTACCAAACTCACGTTCGGTGATTACGACGATCAGGCAGTCGCCTTGTCGTCCTTCTTAAGACTTGCAGGCGGCCAGTTGTCGAGGCGCATGCCGAGGGACAGACCGCGGGAGGCCAGAACGTCCTTGATTTCGGTCAAGGATTTCTTGCCCAGGTTCGGAGTCTTCAACAGTTCTACTTCGGTACGCTGAATCAGGTCGCCGATGTAGTAAATGTTTTCCGCCTTAAGGCAGTTAGCCGAACGTACAGTCAGTTCCAGATCGTCAACCGGGCGAAGCAGGATCGGATCGATCTCGTCTTCCTGCTCGATTACCACTGGTTCGCTGTCACCTTTGAGGTCCACAAACGCAGCCAACTGCTGTTGCAGAATGGTTGCAGCGCGGCGGATAGCCTCTTCAGGATCCAGGGTACCGTTGGTTTCCAGATCAATAACCAGCTTGTCCAGGTTAGTACGCTGTTCGACACGGGCGTTTTCCACCACGTATGCGATACGGCGAACCGGGCTGAACGAAGAGTCAAGCTGCAAGCGACCAATGCTGCGGCTTTCGTCTTCATCGCTCTGACGCGAGTCGGCCGGTTCATAACCACGACCACGAGCTACGGTGAGCTTCATGTTCAGGGCGCCGTTAGACGCCAGGTTAGCGATTACGTGATCGGGGTTAACGATCTCGACATCATGATCCAGCTGAATATCGGCAGCGGTAACCACCCCCGAACCCTTCTTCGACAAGGTCAGCGTAACTTCGTCACGGCCGTGCAGCTTGATAGCCAGACCTTTAAGGTTCAACAGGATTTCAATTACGTCTTCCTGTACACCTTCGATGGCGCTGTACTCGTGGAGCACACCGTCAATCTCGGCCTCGACTACTGCACAGCCGGGCATTGAGGACAACAGGATGCGGCGCAGCGCGTTGCCCAGGGTGTGGCCAAAACCACGCTCGAGAGGCTCGAGAGTGATCTTAGCGCGGGTTGGACTGACAACCTGCACATCAATGTGGCGGGGTGTCAGGAACTCATTTACCGAAATCTGCATGGATGCACCTATTTTCTAGCCCTTACTTGGAGTAGAGCTCGACAATCAGGCTTTCGTTGATGTCGGCGGACAGATCACTGCGAGCTGGAACGTTCTTGAAAACGCCCGACTTCTTCTCAGTGTCTACTTCTACCCATTCTACGCGGCCACGTTGGGCACACAGATCGAGAGCTTGGACAATGCGAAGTTGGTTTTTAGCTTTCTCGCGAACTGCGACCACGTCACCAGCACGAACCTGGTAAGACGGAACGTTTACGGTCTGACCGTTAACGCTGATCGACTTGTGCGATACCAGCTGACGGGATTCGGCACGAGTCGAACCAAAGCCCATACGGTATACAACGTTGTCCAGACGGCATTCGAGCAGTTGCAGCAGGTTTTCACCGGTTGCACCTTTCTTGCCAGCAGCTTCTTTGTAGTAGCCGCTGAACTGACGCTCGAGAACGCCGTAGATACGACGGACCTTCTGCTTTTCACGCAGTTGGGTGCCGTAATCGGACTGGCGACCGCGGCGTTGGCCGTGGATACCAGGTGCTGCTTCGATGTTGCACTTCGATTCGATCGCGCGCACGCCGCTCTTCAGGAAGAGATCGGTGCCTTCGCGACGAGCGAGTTTGCATTTTGGACCAATGTAACGAGCCATTCTTTACAATCTCCTGGATTACACGCGGCGCTTCTTCGGCGGACGGCACCCGTTGTGCGGGATTGGCGTCACGTCGGTGATGCTGGCGATCTTATAGCCACAGCCGTTCAAAGCACGGACAGCAGACTCACGACCTGGACCTGGACCCTTGACGTTAACGTCGAGGTTTTTCAGGCCGTATTCCAGCGCAGCTTGACCAGCACGCTCAGCAGCTACTTGAGCAGCGAACGGGGTGGACTTGCGGGAACCGCGGAAACCCGAACCACCGGAGGTAGCCCAAGAAAGCGCGTTACCTTGACGGTCGGTGATGGTCACGATGGTGTTGTTAAAAGATGCATGGATGTGGGCGATGCCATCAACCACTGTCTTTTTAACTTTTTTACGAGGACGAGCAGCAGGTTTTGCCATGATAATTTTCCTGTCGATTCGCGGGGGCGATTACTTGCGGATCGGCTTACGCGGACCTTTACGGGTACGCGCGTTAGTCTTGGTACGCTGACCGCGTACTGGAAGACCACGACGATGACGCAGACCGCGATAGCAACCGAGGTCCATCAAGCGCTTGATTTTCATGTTGATTTCGCGACGCAGGTCACCTTCAGTGGTGAACTTCGCCACTTCGCCACGCAGCTGTTCAATCTGCTCGTCGCTCAGATCCTTGATCTTAGCGGCTGGGTTTACCCCAGCAACTGCGCAAATTTTCTGCGCAGTAGTGCGACCAACACCATAGATGTAGGTCAGCGAGATAACAGTGTGCTTGTTATCTGGAATGTTAACGCCTGCAATACGGGCCATTCAGTGGGACTCCAATTGACAGCTACCTACGCCCCGGAAGCCAAGAAATAGGGCGCGAGATAATATCGCTGTAATAACAAATAATCAACCCGGCAGCGCACTAGCTGCCGGGCTTCAAGCGGATCACACTCAGCCTTGGCGCTGTTTGTGACGCGGTTCCGCGCTGCAAATTACTCGAACAACACCTTCGCGGCGAATAATCTTGCAGTTACGGCACAGCTTTTTCACCGATGCACGAACTTTCATCACCAACTCCTCGAACCTTATGGGTACTCAGCGCAACATGCCGCTGCCGTAACCCTTCAGGTTGGCTTTCTTCATCAGGGATTCGTACTGGTGCGAAACGAGGTGCGATTGTACTTGGGACATGAAGTCCATCACAACCACGACCACGATCAGCAACGAGGTCCCGCCAAGGTAGAACGGAACGTTTGCCGCAACCACCAGGAACTGGGGCAACAGGCACACGGCCGTCATATATAGAGCACCGAACAGGGTTAAACGAGTCAAAACGCCATCAATGTAGCGTGCAGACTGCTCACCTGGACGGATACCCGGAATAAAGGCACCGGACTTCTTCAGGTTTTCCGCTACGTCTTTCGGATTGAACATCAACGCCGTATAGAAGAAGCAGAAGAAAATAATCCCTGCACTAAACAGCAGAATATTCAACGGCTGACCAGGAGCGATCGACTGAGAGAGGTCCTGCAGCCAGCCCATATTTTCAGACTGACCAAACCAGGTACCCAACGAAGCCGGAAACAGCAAAATGCTGCTCGCGAAAATTGCCGGAATAACACCGGCCATATTCACTTTCAGCGGCAAGTGGCTAGTCTGCGCGGCAAAAACCTTACGGCCCTGCTGACGCTTGGCGTAGTGAACAGCAATACGACGCTGGCCACGCTCAATGAACACCACAAAACCGATAATCGCTACTGCCAGCAAACCGATGGCAACCAAGGCGAAGATATTGATATCACCCTGCCGTGCAGACTCAAAAGACTGCCCAATCGCTCTCGGAAGACCGGCGACGATACCTGCGAAAATCAACATCGAGATACCGTTACCAACACCACGCTCAGTAATCTGCTCACCCAGCCACATCATGAACATTGCACCAGCCACAAAAGTGGAAACTGCAACGAAATGGAAGCCAAAGTCACCAGTGAACGCAACACCCTGCCCGGCCAGGCCAACGGACATGCCGATAGCTTGAACCAGAGCGAGGATGACAGTGCCGTAGCGGGTGTACTGGCTAATCTTGCGACGGCCAGCTTCACCTTCCTTCTTCAACTGCTCCAGCTGCGGGCTGACGGCGGTCATCAGTTGCATGATGATCGATGCCGAAATATACGGCATGATCCCCAGCGCAAAGATGCTCATCCGCTCCAGCGCGCCGCCGGAAAACATGTTGAACAAGCTAAGAATGGTCCCCTCATTCTGTCGAAACAGGTCTGCGAGTCGGTCCGGGTTGATACCTGGAACCGGGATGTGTGCGCCTATTCGGTAGACGATAATCGCCAGGAACAGAAAACGCAGACGAGCCCAGAGTTCAGACATACCGCCTTTGCCGAGCGCAGAGAGAGCACCTTGCTTAGCCATTTATTCCTCGAACTTGCCGCCAGCTGCTTCGATAGCCGAACGCGCACCTTTGGTGGCGCCGATTCCCTTGCCGATAGTGACAGCGCGAGTCACTTCACCGGACAGCATGATTTTCACACGCTGTACGTTGACGTTGATCACGTTGGCATCTTTCAGGGTCTGCAGAGTAACGATGTCGCCTTCCACTTTAGCCAGCTCGGACAGACGCACTTCTGCGCGATCCATGGCTTTCAGGGATACGAAACCGAACTTAGGCAGGCGACGATGCAACGGCTGTTGACCGCCTTCAAAGCCTGGAGCGATGGTACCACCGGAGCGGGAGGTCTGACCTTTGTGGCCACGGCCACCAGTCTTACCCAAACCGCTACCGATACCACGGCCCGGACGATGCTTTTCGCGACGGGAACCCGGCGCTGGACTCAGATCATTGAGTTTCATCGATTAACCCTCGACACGCAGCATGTAGTAAGCCTTGTTGATCATCCCGCGATTCTCGGGAGTATCCTGGACTTCTACAGTGTGACCGATGCGACGCAGACCCAGACCCTTAACACACAGTTTGTGGTTAGGGATGCGGCCGGTCATGCTTTTGATCAGCGTTACTTTAACGGTAGCCATGATCAGAAAATCTCCTGGACGCTTTTGCCACGCTTGGCGGCAATGGATTCAGGGGACTGCATAGCTTTCAAACCTTTGAAAGTGGCGTGAACCACGTTTACCGGGTTAGTCGAGCCGTAGCACTTGGCCAGAACGTTCTGAACACCAGCAACTTCGAGGACAGCACGCATAGCGCCACCAGCGATGATACCGGTACCTTCAGAAGCAGGCTGCATGTACACCTTCGAAGCGCCATGGGCGGACTTCATTGCGTACTGCAGGGTGGTTCCGTTCAGATCAACTTGGATCATGTTGCGACGAGCAGCTTCCATTGCCTTCTGGATCGCAGCAGGCACTTCACGCGACTTGCCACGGCCGAAGCCAACACGCCCTTTACCATCACCAACCACGGTCAACGCGGTGAAAGTGAAGATACGGCCGCCTTTAACGGTTTTGGCTACGCGGTTAACTTGAACCAGCTTCTCAATGTAGCCTTCGTCGCGCTTTTGGTCGTTATTTGACATAACTTAGAACTCCAGCCCAGCTTCACGAGCAGCATCAGCCAACGCTTTAACGCGGCCGTGGTACTTGAAGCCAGAGCGGTCGAAAGCCACTTGCGAGACGCCAGCGGCCTTAGCACGCGTAGCGACCAGCTGGCCAACCTTTGTGGCCGCGTCGATGTTGCCAGTGGCACCATCACGCAGTTCTTTATCCAAAGTCGAGGCGCTTGCCAGGACTTTGTTGCCGTCGGCCGAGATGACCTGGGCGTAGATGTGCTGCGACGAGCGGAACACGCAGAGACGCACGACTTCGAGTTCGTGCATTTTCAGGCGTGCTTTGCGAGCGCGACGCAGTCGAGTAACTTTTTTGTCGGTCATTTGCTATGCCCTACTTCTTCTTGGCTTCTTTACGACGGACGACTTCGTCCGCGTAGCGCACACCTTTGCCTTTGTACGGCTCTGGTGGACGGAAGTCGCGGATCTCAGCAGCCACTTGACCTACCAGCTGCTTATCGATGCCCTTGATCAGGATATCGGTCTGGCTAGGAGTCTCAGCGGTGATGCCTTCCGGCAGTTCGTAATCCACTGGGTGCGAAAAGCCAAGGGCCAGGTTCAAAACCGTGCCTTTTGCTTGCGCTTTGTAACCAACACCGACCAGCTGGAGCTTACGCTCGAAGCCTTGGCTTACGCCTTGGACCATGTTGTTCACCAACGCACGCGTGGTACCGGCCATTGCGCGAGTCTGTTGATCGCCATTGCGAGCAGCGAAACGCAGCTCACCAGCTTCTTCAACGATCTCAACGGACGAATGGATGTTCAGTTCAAGAGTACCCTTGGCACCCTTCACCGAAAGCTGTTGGCCTGCGAATTTGACTTCGACACCGGCTGGCAGCTTAACGGGGTTCTTAGCGACGCGAGACATGCTTATCCCCCCTTAGAACACAGTGCAAAGAACTTCGCCGCCGACACCGGCAGCGCGCGCAGCACGATCCGTCATCACACCTTTGTTGGTGGAGACGATAGACACGCCCAGACCGCCACGAACTTTCGGCAGATCTTCAGCGGACTTGTACTGACGCAGGCCTGGACGGCTAACGCGCTTCACTTCCTCGATGACCGAACGGCCTTCGAAGTACTTCAGCTCGATGGACAGCAGTGGCTTGGTTTCGCTGCTGATCTGATAACCCGCAATGTAGCCTTCGTCTTTCAGGACTTTGGCAACAGCTACCTTCAACTTGGAAGATGGCATGCTTACGACGGACTTTTCAGCCATCTGGGCATTACGGATACGAGTTAGCATGTCCGCTAACGGGTCCTGCATACTCATGGGCTAGACGCTCCTAATACAAAAAAATTAGCCTTGCGGCTACATATGTCGCCGAGAATCTCCGGGCATAGAAAACACGGGCTCAGGCGAGCCGGGTATTCTAGACACACTCCGGAAATGAAACAAGCCCCAAAAGGGGCTTGTTCCAGATTCAAGGTCACCGGCGGTCAGTATCTTGCGATACCAACCGCCTGGACTCTGAAAGTACTTACCAGCTGGCTTTAACCAGACCTGGGACGTCACCACGCATTGCCGCTTCACGCAATTTGTTACGGCCGAGGCCGAACTTGCGGTAAACGCCGTGTGGACGACCGGTCAGGCGGCAGCGGTTACGCATGCGCGAAGCGCTTGCGTCACGTGGCTGCTTCTGCAGAGCTACTGTAGCTTCCCAACGCGCTTCTGGACTTGCGTTCAGATCAACGATGATTGCTTTCAGTGCTGCACGCTTCTTGGCGTACTTGGCAACCGTGAGCTGACGCTTCAGCTCGCGGTTTTTCATGCTCATCTTGGCCATGGTCCTACTCCAATCAGTTGCGGAACGGGAATTTGAAAGCACGCAACAGGGCGCGACCTTCATCATCGTTCTTGGCAGTGGTGGTCAGGGTGATGTCCAGACCGCGGAGAGCATCGATCTTGTCGTAGTCGATTTCCGGGAAAATGATCTGCTCTTTCACGCCCATGCTGTAGTTGCCACGACCATCGAAGGACTTGGCATTCAGGCCGCGGAAGTCGCGAACCCGAGGCAGGGAGATCGACAGCAGACGATCCAGGAATTCGTACATACGCTCACGGCGCAGAGTTACCTTGACGCCGATCGGCCAACCTTCACGGACTTTAAAGCCAGCGATGGATTTCCGAGCGTAGGTCACAACGACTTTTTGGCCGGTGATCTTTTCCAGGTCAGCAACAGCATGCTCGATGACTTTTTTGTCGCCGATCGCTTCGCCCAGACCCATGTTCAGGGTGATTTTGGTAACGCGCGGAACTTCCATCACGTTCCCGAGCTTAAGTTCTTCCTTAAGCTTGGGGGCGATTTCCTTCCGGTAAATCTCTTGTAGTCGTGCCATGGTCTTATCTACCTAGCAGTGTTCAAGCATCAACCGCTTTTTGGGTCGACTTGAAGACACGAATTTTCTTACCGTCTTCTACTTTGAAACCAACACGATCAGCCTTGTTGGTTTCGCCGTTGAAGATGGCGACGTTAGAAGCGTGCAGAGGCGCTTCTTTCTCGACGATACCGCCCTGTACGCCCGACATCGGGTTAGGCTTGGTATGACGCTTGACCAGGTTCAGACCACCTACAACCAGACGGTCGTCAGCGAGAACCTTCAGCACCTTACCGCGCTTACCTTTGTCTTTGCCGGCGATCACGATGATCTCGTCGTCACGACGAATCTTTTGCATGTCGGATCTCCTTACAGCACTTCTGGGGCGAGCGAGACGATCTTCATGAACTTCTCAGTACGAAGTTCACGGGTCACTGGCCCAAAGATACGGGTGCCGATCGGCTCTTGCTTGTTGTTCAGAAGAACAGCAGCGTTGCCATCAAAGCGGATAATGGAGCCATCAGCACGGCGTACGCCGTGACGAGTGCGGACTACAACAGCAGTCATCACTTGGCCTTTTTTCACCTTACCGCGAGGAATTGCTTCCTTCACGGTAACTTTGATGATGTCACCGATACCAGCGTAACGACGATGGGAGCCACCCAGCACCTTGATGCACATAACACGGCGAGCGCCGCTGTTATCGGCCACATCGAGCATGGATTGAGTCTGAATCATATAATTTCTCCGACCCCTAGTCCTTAGACTTCCACAGCGCGTTCGAGAACATCAACCAATGCCCAAGACTTGGTCTTGGCAAGCGGACGAGTTTCACGAATAGTGACTTTGTCGCCGATGTGGCACTGATTGGTTTCGTCGTGCGCGTGCAGCTTAGTCGAACGCTTAACATATTTACCGTAGATCGGGTGCTTAACGCGACGCTCGATCAGAACGGTGATGGTTTTGTCCATCTTGTCGCTGACAACACGGCCAGTCAGCGTACGGACAGTCTTTTCGGCTTCAGCCATGATCACTTACCTGCCTGCTGGTTGAGCACAGTCTTCACGCGAGCGATGTCACGCTTAACTTGCGAGAGCAGATGAGACTGCCCCAACTGGCCAGTTGCTTTCTGCATGCGCAGATTGAACTGGTCGCGCAGCAAGCCGAGCAGTTGCTCGTTCAGCTGCTGTGCGGATTTTTCACGAAGTTCATTCGCTTTCATCACATCACCGTCCGTTTAACAAAGGAGGTGGCGAGTGGCAGCTTTGCAGCAGCCAGGGCGAAAGCCTCACGCGCCAGCTCTTCAGAAACACCCTCGATTTCATACAGGACTTTGCCTGGCTGAATCTGGGCTACCCAGTACTCCACGTTACCCTTACCTTTACCCATCCGCACTTCGAGAGGCTTCTTGGAGATCGGCTTGTCCGGGAATACACGGATCCAGATCTTGCCGCCACGTTTTACGTGACGGGTCAGAGCACGACGTGCTGACTCGATCTGACGAGCGGTGAGACGACCACGAGCTACAGACTTCAGCGCGAACTCGCCGAAGCTGACTTTGCTACCGCGCTGAGCCAGACCACGGTTGTGGCCTGTCATCTGCTTGCGGAACTTCGTACGCTTAGGTTGCAACATTTGGCGTACCCCTTACTTAGCAGCTTTTTTACGAGGCGCTGGTGCTTGTGGTTTCAGTTCTTCTTGGCGACCACCAATTACTTCGCCTTTGAAGATCCAAACCTTTACACCGATCACACCGTAAGTGGTGTGAGCTTCGTAGTTGGCATAGTCGATGTCGGCACGCAGGGTGTGCAATGGCACACGACCTTCGCGATACCATTCAGTACGTGCGATTTCAGCACCGCCGAGACGACCGCTCACTTGGATTTTGATGCCTTTGGCACCAATGCGCATGGCGTTCTGTACGGCGCGTTTCATAGCGCGACGGAACATTACGCGACGCTCCAGCTGCTGAGCTACGCTCTGCGCAACCAGCATACCGTCGAGCTCCGGCTTGCGGATCTCTTCGATATTGATGTGCACAGGCACACCCATTTGCTTGGTCAGGTCCTGACGCAGTTTCTCAACATCTTCACCTTTCTTCCCGATAACGATACCTGGACGAGCGGTGTGAATGGTGATACGTGCAGTTTGCGCCGGACGATGGATATCGATACGGCTTACGGACGCGCTTTTTAGTTTGTCTTGGAGATACTCACGCACCTTCAGATCAGCGAACAAATAGTCCGCATAAGTCCGACCGTCTGCGTACCAGACGGAGGTGTGCTCCTTGACGATTCCCAGGCGAATGCCAATGGGATGTACTTTCTGACCCATCTCTTCGACTCCGTTACTTGTCAGCAACCTTGACAGTGATATGGCAAGACCGCTTGACGATGCGATCAGCACGGCCTTTGGCACGTGGCATGATGCGCTTCAGCGAACGCCCTTCGTTGACGAAAACGGTGCTGACTTTAAGGTCATCAACGTCTGCGCCTTCGTTATGCTCGGCGTTGGCTACGGCCGACTCCAGCACTTTCTTCATGATCTCGGCGGCTTTCTTACTGCTGAAAGCCAACAGGTTGAGCGCTTCGCCCACCTTCTTCCCGCGGATCTGGTCGGCGACCAAGCGGGCTTTCTGGGCGGAGATTCGAGCGCCCGACAACTTAGCGGCTACTTCCATTTCCTTACCCCTTAACGCTTGGCTTTCTTGTCTGCCACGTGCCCACGATAAGTGCGGGTACCGGCAAACTCGCCCAGTTTGTGGCCGACCATGTCTTCGTTAACGAGAACGGGGACGTGTTGACGACCGTTGTGTACTGCGATGGTCAAACCGACCATTTGTGGCAGGATCATCGAGCGACGCGACCAGGTCTTAACTGGTTTGCGATCGTTCTTTTCCGCCGCCACTTCGATCTTCTTCAGTAGGTGAAGATCAATAAAAGGACCTTTTTTCAGAGAACGTGGCACTGTCGTATCCCTCTATTTACTTGCGACGACGGACGATCATTTTGTCGGTACGCTTATTACCACGAGTCTTCGCGCCCTTAGTCGGGAAGCCCCATGGCGATACCGGATGACGACCACCAGAGGTACGACCTTCACCACCACCGTGTGGGTGGTCAACCGGGTTCATGGCAACACCACGAACGGTTGGGCGAACGCCACGCCAGCGTTTGGCACCAGCTTTACCCAGCGAACGCAGGCTGTGCTCGGAGTTCGAGACTTCGCCCAGGGTCGCACGGCATTCAGCCAGTACTTTACGCATCTCACCAGAACGCAGACGCAGGGTCACGTAGACACCTTCACGAGCGATCAGCTGTGCAGAAGCACCAGCGGAACGAGCGATTTGCGCGCCTTTACCTGGCTTCAATTCGATGCCGTGTACGGTGCTACCAACTGGAATGTTACGCAGCTGCAGAGCGTTGCCCGGCTTGATCGGTGCCAAAGCACCTGCGATCAGCTGGTCGCCAGCGCTCACGCCTTTAGGGGCGATGATGTAGCGACGCTCGCCATCTGCGTACAGCAGCAGAGCGATGTGAGCAGTACGGTTTGGATCGTATTCGATACGCTCGACAGTGGCAGCGATGCCATCTTTGTCGTTACGACGGAAGTCGACCAGACGATAATGCTGCTTATGGCCACCACCGATGTGACGAGTGGTAATACGACCATTGTTGTTACGACCACCAGACTTCGATTTCTTCTCGAGCAGCGGTGCGTGAGGAGCGCCTTTATGCAGCTCCTGGTTGACCACCTTGACCACAAAACGGCGGCCAGGGGAAGTCGGTTTGCATTTAACGATTGCCATGATGCACCCCTTCCTTACTCAGCACTGCTGCTGAAATCGAGATCTTGGCCTGGCTGAAGGGAGATAACTGCCTTCTTCCAGTCATTACGCTTGCCCAGACCGCGAGCAGTGCGCTTGCTCTTACCCAGAACGTTCAGGGTAGTAACACGCTCTACTTTCACGCTGAACAGGCTTTCGACGGCCTTCTTGATTTCCAGCTTGGTTGCGTCAGTTGCAACCTTGAAAACGAACTGGCCTTTCTTGTCAGCCAGAACCGTAGCCTTTTCGGAAACGTGCGGGCCAAGCAGAACTTTAAATACGCGTTCCTGGTTCATCCCAGCAGCTCCTCGAATTTCTTCACGGCCGACACGGTGATCAACACCTTGTCGTATGCGATCAGACTAACTGGATCGGAACCTTGCACGTCACGTACATCAACGTGTGGCAGGTTACGAGCAGCCAGGTACAGGTTCTGATCAACAGCTTCAGACACGATCAATACGTCGGTCAGGCTCATGTTGTTCAGTTTGCCCAGCAGATCTTTGGTTTTTGGACTTTCAACAGCGAAGTCCTGAACCACGACCAGGCGATCAGTACGCACGAGTTCAGCAAGGATGGAGCGCAGAGCTGCGCGATACATCTTCTTGTTGAGCTTCTGAGAATGATCCTGCGGACGAGCTGCAAAAGTAGTACCGCCGCCGCGCCAGATTGGGCTACGGATAGTACCGGCACGAGCACGGCCAGTACCTTTCTGACGCCAAGGGCGCTTACCGCCACCACGAACGTCGGAACGGGTCTTTTGCTGCTTGCTACCTTGACGGCCGCCGGCCATGTAGGCCACGACTGCTTGGTGAACCAGCGTCTCGTTGAATTCGCCGCCAAATGTCAGTTCGGAAACTTCGATCGCTTGAGCGTCATTTACATTTAATTGCATGTCAGCTTCCCCTTAACCGCGAGCCTTGGCCGCTGGACGTACAACCAGGTTGCCGCCAGTAGCGCCAGGAACAGCACCCTTGACCAACAACAGATTGCGTTCAGCGTCGACGCGCACTACTTCGAGGGACTGCACGGTCACGCGCTCAGCGCCCATATGACCGGACATTTTCTTGCCCTTGAATACACGACCAGGAGTCTGGCACTGGCCAATAGAGCCCGGGACGCGGTGGGAGACGGAGTTACCGTGAGTGTTATCTTGGCCACGGAAATTCCAACGCTTGATCGTACCCTGGAAGCCTTTACCTTTGGACTGACCGGTTACATCAACCAGTTGACCAGCAGCGAAGATTTCAGCGTTGATCAGATCGCCAGCCTGGTAGTCGCCATCTTCAAGACGGAACTCCATAACAGTACGACCAGCTGCAACGTTCGCTTTAGCGAAGTGACCTGCTTGAGCAGCAGTCACGCGCGAAGCACGACGCTCGCCTACAGTGACTTGCACTGCACGATAGCCATCGGTTTCTTCAGTTTTGAACTGGGTGACGCGATTCGGCTCGATCTCAATGACCGTGACCGGAATGGAGACACCTTCTTCGGTGAAAATACGGGTCATACCGCATTTACGACCGACTACACCAATAGTCATGTTGTAAACCTCATGAGTGTACGGGGCTTTCACCCGCTATGGCCGCCCATTTCAGAGCGTTACACGACTAAGACCCAAGTCTTAGCCGAGGCTGATCTGTACTTCCACACCGGCCGCCAGATCGAGCTTCATAAGAGCATCAACGGTTTTATCCGTTGGCTGGACGATGTCCAGTACGCGCTTATGAGTACGGATCTCGTACTGGTCACGCGCGTCTTTGTTGACGTGCGGAGAGACCAGAACGGTGAACCGCTCTTTACGGGTAGGCAGTGGAATTGGACCACGCACTTGAGCACCAGTACGTTTCGCGGTTTCCACGATTTCCTGGGTGGATTGGTCGATCAGGCGATGGTCAAAAGCCTTCAACCTGATACGGATTTGCTGATTTTGCATTGGATTTCAGACTCCGGCTGCTATTCCCACCGAGCGCAATACGCCCGTTAAAAGGAGGCGCAATTCTATAGACGGCCCCGATAGGTGTCAACCCAATAAAAAAGCCCCCGCTGAGCGGGGGCTTTTTCAAAGCATCAAAGCAAACTCTAAAAGAGCTTACTCGATGATTTTAGCTACAACGCCAGCACCAACGGTACGGCCGCCTTCACGGATAGCGAAGCGCAGACCGTCTTCCATTGCGATGGTTTTGATCAGGGTAACAGTCATCTGAATGTTATCGCCTGGCATTACCATTTCAACGCCTTCTGGCAATTCGCAGTTACCGGTCACGTCAGTAGTACGGAAGTAGAACTGTGGACGGTAGCCTTTGAAGAACGGAGTGTGACGACCGCCTTCTTCCTTGCTCAGAACGTAAACTTCTGCAGTGAACTTGGTGTGCGGCTTAACCGAACCCGGCTTAACCAGAACCTGACCACGCTCAACGTCGTCACGCTTGGTACCACGCAGCAGAACACCGCAGTTCTCGCCAGCACGACCTTCGTCGAGCAGCTTACGGAACATTTCAACACCGGTGCAGGTGGTGACGGTGGTGTCACGCAGACCAACGATTTCCAGTGGATCCTGAACGCGAACGATACCGCGCTCGATACGACCAGTCACAACGGTACCACGACCGGAGATCGAGAATACGTCTTCGATTGGCATCAGGAACGGCTTGTCGGTCAGACGAACTGGCTCTGGGATGTAGGTATCCAGAGTTTCAACCAGCTTACGAACGGCAGTGGTGCCCATTTCGTTGTCGTCTTTGCCTTCCAGAGCCATACGAGCAGAACCGATGATGATCGGAGTGTCGTCGCCTGGGAAGTCGTAAGTGCTCAGCAGATCGCGCACTTCCATCTCAACCAGTTCCAGCAGCTCAGCGTCGTCTACCAGGTCAGCCTTGTTCAGGAAAACCACGATGTACGGAACGCCTACCTGACGGGACAGCAGGATGTGCTCACGGGTTTGTGGCATCGGACCATCAGCGGCCGAGCAAACCAGGATCGCGCCGTCCATCTGGGCAGCACCGGTGATCATGTTCTTCACATAGTCAGCGTGACCTGGGCAGTCAACGTGAGCGTAGTGACGAATAGTCGAGTTGTACTCAACGTGCGCGGTGTTGATGGTAATACCACGAGCCTTTTCTTCTGGAGCGCTGTCGATCTTGTCGAATTCAACTACGGCCGAACCGAAAACTTCGGAGCAGACGCGAGTCAGAGCAGCGGTCAGAGTGGTTTTACCGTGGTCAACGTGGCCGATGGTGCCAACGTTTACGTGCGGTAGGGAACGATCAAATTTTTCTTTAGCCACGACAATTAACTCCTTGCCTAAAGGACTGAATCAGCCTTGTTTTTTGGATACAGTTTCAGCGATGTGCGCCGGAGCTGTGTTGTATTTTTTGAATTCCATAGAGTAGCTTGCGCGACCCTGAGACATGGAACGAACGTCGGTCGCATAACCGAACATCTCACCCAACGGAACCTCGGCGCGAATCACTTTGCCGGAAACCGTATCTTCCATACCCAAGATCATGCCGCGACGACGGTTAAGGTCGCCCATGACATCACCCATATAGTCTTCAGGTGTAACAACTTCTACCGCCATGATTGGCTCAAGCAACTCACCACCGCCCTTCTGGGCCAGTTGCTTGGTTGCCATGGAAGCAGCCACCTTAAACGCCATCTCGTTGGAGTCGACGTCGTGGTAAGAACCGTCAAAAACGGTTGCTTTCAGGCCGATCAGCGGATAGCCGGCAACAACACCGTTCTTCATCTGCTCCTCGATACCCTTCTGGATAGCAGGGATGTATTCCTTAGGAACAACACCACCTACTACTTCGTTCACGAATTGCAGACCTTCCTGACCTTCGTCAGCAGGTGCAAAACGGATCCAGCAGTGACCGAATTGACCACGACCGCCGGACTGCCGAACGAATTTGCCTTCGATTTCACAGTTCTTCGTGATGCGCTCACGATAGGAAACCTGAGGCTTACCGATGTTGGCTTCGACGTTGAACTCACGGCGCATCCGGTCTACCAGGATGTCCAGGTGCAGCTCGCCCATGCCGGAGATGATCGTTTGACCAGTCTCTTCATCAGTCTTGACGCGGAAAGATGGATCTTCCTGAGCAAGCTTGCCCAGAGCGATACCCATTTTTTCCTGGTCATCCTTGGTCTTAGGCTCTACCGCAACCGAGATAACCGGCTCCGGGAAGTCCATGCGAACCAGGATGATTGGCTTAGCAGCGTCGCACAAAGTTTCACCAGTGGTGACATCCTTCATGCCGATCAGGGCCGCGATGTCGCCAGCGCGAACTTCCTTGATCTCTTCACGGGCGTTTGCGTGCATCTGCACCATACGGCCCACACGCTCTTTCTTGCCTTTAACCGAGTTGATCACGCCGTCGCCGGACGCCAACACGCCCGAGTAAACGCGGACAAAGGTCAAAGTACCCACGAATGGGTCGGTAGCGATCTTGAACGCCAGAGCCGAGAACGGCTCGCTGTCGTCAGCGTGACGCTCCATCTCTTCTTCCTCGTTATCAGGGTTAGTACCCTTGATAGCAGGAATGTCAGTAGGGGCAGGCAAGAAGTCGATAACGGCGTCGAGAACCAGGGGAACACCCTTATTCTTGAAGGAAGAACCACAAACAGCCAAGACGATCTCACCAGCGATAGTACGCTGACGAAGAGCGGCCTTGATTTCCACGTTGGTGAGTTCTTCACCTTCGAGGTACTTGTTCATCAGTTCTTCGCTGGCTTCGGCAGCAGCCTCGACCATGTTGTTGCGCCACTCATCAGCCAGTTCCTGCAATTCAGCAGGGATAGGCTTACGAACAGGAACCATACCCTTGTCGGCATCGTTCCAGTAGACAGCTTCCATGTTGATCAGATCAATCTGACCCTGGAAGTTATCTTCGGAACCGATAGCCAACTGGATCGGCACCGGAGTGTGACCCAAACGCTGCTTGATCTGACCGATCACGCGCAGGAAGTTGGCACCAGCACGGTCCATCTTGTTTACGTAAACAAGACGCGGCACGCCGTATTTGTTGGCTTGACGCCATACAGTTTCCGACTGAGGCTCAACACCCGAAGTACCGCAGAACACAACGACAGCGCCGTCGAGCACACGCAGGGAACGCTCAACTTCAATGGTGAAGTCCACGTGGCCCGGGGTATCGATTACGTTGAAGCGATGCTCGTCTTTGTACTGCTTCTCAGAACCTTTCCAGAAGGCGGTAATAGCAGCAGAAGTAATGGTAATACCACGCTCCTGCTCCTGAACCATCCAGTCTGTGGTCGCGGCGCCGTCATGCACCTCGCCCATTTTGTGACTTTTGCCGGTGTAAAACAGTACGCGCTCAGTGGTGGTGGTTTTACCAGCATCCACGTGTGCGACGATACCGATGTTACGGTAGCGGCTAATCGGAGTAGTACGAGCCATAAAGCCCTCGCAAAATTAGTGAAGCTAAAATTAGAAGCGGTAGTGCGAGAAAGCTTTGTTGGCTTCAGCCATACGGTGCACGTCTTCACGCTTCTTAACAGCAGCACCTTTACCTTCAGCAGCGTCCAACAGTTCGCCGGCCAAACGCAGAGCCATAGACTTCTCGCCACGCTTACGGGCGAAGTCTACCAACCAGCGCATTGCCAGAGCGTTACGACGGGACGGACGAACTTCAACCGGAACCTGGTAAGTAGCACCGCCTACACGGCGCGACTTCACTTCGACCAGCGGAGCGATGGCGTCGAGAGCTTTCTCGAAGATTTCCAGGGGGTCGCTGTTCTTGCGTTCTTTAACCTTTTCCAGCGCGCCATAAACGATACGCTCGGCAACGGCTTTCTTGCCGCTTTCCATTACGTGGTTCATGAACTTGGCCAGAATTTGGCTTCCGTATTTTGGATCGTCAAGCACTTCGCGCTTGGCTGCTACGCGTCTTCTTGGCATGGATAAGCCCTCAAACGGTCTTCAGGTTCGCTCGGAATCGGTGCCCTTTCGGGACGCCTCCGACCTTACTCTTATCGACTCAGAAAATAAGATGATTCAGGTTTGCAAAAAGCCGCTACTACTTAGGCTTCTTGGTACCGTACTTCGAACGACCCTGGTTACGACCCTTAACGCCGGAAGTATCCAAGGAACCGCGTACGGTGTGGTAACGAACACCTGGCAAGTCTTTTACACGACCGCCGCGGATCAGTACCACGCTGTGCTCTTGAAGGTTGTGGCCTTCACCGCCGATGTACGAGGAAACCTCGAAACCGTTGGTCAGACGCACACGGCATACTTTACGCAGTGCCGAGTTAGGTTTTTTCGGCGTAGTGGTATACACACGAGTGCATACGCCACGACGTTGCGGGCAGTTCTGCAGCGCAGGCACGTCGGATTTCTCGACGATACGCTTACGCGGCTGACGTACCAGCTGGTTGATAGTTGCCATCTACTAGCTCCACTGTTGTCTTGCGACGCTATTGTCTTGCAAGAAAAGCAAAATGGCAGGAACGAATTCCCGCCAAATTTAGGGGTACAAGAGTCTAAAGAGGATCTTGCCCCCAGTCAAGGCAAGGCCCCGACCTCCCCACCCATCGAACTGAAGCAAAATTGCCTCAATCCGACGAACGGAGCTGTCAGGGCCTAGACTCATCTATCGCAGAACTCAGTTACCGCTTGAGTTCAGCGCTTCGGTCAGTGCAGCTTCCACTTCACTGGCGCTTACGCGCAACGGCTTGTCGGCATCACGACGACGCTTGCGCTCGCTGTGATAAGCCAAACCGGTACCGGCTGGGATCAAACGACCCACAACCACGTTTTCTTTCAGACCGCGCAGGTAGTCGCGCTTGCCGGTTACCGCTGCTTCGGTCAGTACGCGGGTGGTCTCCTGGAAGGAGGCCGCCGAGATAAACGACTCAGTGGACAACGAGGCCTTGGTGATACCCAGCAGTACGCGAGTGAACTTGGAAACGAACTTATCTTCGTTCGCCAGACGCTCGTTTTCCACCAGCACATGAGTCAGTTCCATCTGGTCGCCCTTGATGAAACTGGAATCGCCGGATTCAGCGATTTCAACTTTACGCAGCATCTGACGCAGGATGGTCTCGATGTGCTTATCGTTGATCTTCACGCCCTGCAGACGGTAAACGTCCTGGATCTCGTTCACGATGTACTTGGCCAGCGCACTTACACCCAGCAGACGCAAGATGTCATGTGGATCGCTTGGACCGTCGGAGATAACTTCGCCGCGGTTTACCTGCTCGCCTTCGAACACGTTCAGGTGACGCCACTTCGGAATCAGCTCCTCATATGGATCACTACCGTCGTTCGGGGTAATGACCAGACGGCGCTTGCCTTTGGTCTCTTTACCGAACGCGATGGTGCCGCTGACTTCAGCCAGAATCGACGCCTCTTTCGGACGACGAGCTTCGAACAAGTCGGCAACACGCGGCAGACCACCGGTGATGTCGCGAGTCTTCGAAGTTTCTTGCGGGATACGCGCGATAACATCACCGATCGCGATCTTAGCGCCGTCAGCCACACCGACGAGGGCGTTTGCTGGCAGGAAATACTGAGCGATTACGTCAGTGCCTGGCAGCAACAGATCCTTGCCGTTGTCATCGACCATCTTCACGGCTGGACGGATATCTTTACCGGCAGCTGGACGGTCTTTCGCGTCAAGTACTTCAATGTTGGTCATACCGGTCAATTCGTCAGTCTGACGCTTGATCGTGATGCCTTCTTCCATACCCACGTAGGTCACGGTACCTTTCATTTCGGTAACGATTGGGTGAGTGTGCGGATCCCACTTGGCCACGATTGCGCCAGCGTCGACCTTGTCACCTTCTTTAACCGAAATCACAGCACCGTACGGCAGCTTGTAACGCTCACGTTCACGACCGTAGTCATCAGCGATTGCCAGCTCGCCGGAACGGGACACCGCAACCAGGTGACCATCCACTCGCTCAACGTGCTTGAGGTTGTGCAGGCGGACAGTACCGCCATTCTTCACCTGAACACTGTCAGCCGCGGAGGTCCGGCTTGCCGCACCACCAATGTGGAACGTACGCATGGTCAACTGAGTACCCGGCTCACCGATGGACTGGGCAGCGATAACGCCGACCGCTTCACCGATGTTCACCTGGTGACCACGAGCCAAGTCACGGCCATAGCACTTGGCGCAAATGCCGTAGCGGGTTTCGCAGCTGATCGGCGACCGAACAATCACTTCGTCGATGCTGTTGAGCTCGATGAACTCAACCCACTTCTCATCTACCAGAGTGCCGGCAGGAACGATAACTTCCTCGGTACCTGGCTTGAATACGTCACGGGCAATAACACGACCCAATACGCGCTCACCCAACGGTTCTACAACGTCACCGCCTTCAATGTGCGGAGTCATCAGCAGGCCGTGCTCGGTGCCGCAATCGATCTCGGTTACAACAAGATCTTGTGCAACGTCTACCAGACGACGAGTCAGGTAACCGGAGTTAGCGGTTTTCAACGCGGTATCCGCCAGACCTTTACGAGCACCGTGAGTGGAGATGAAGTACTGAAGTACACTCAACCCTTCACGGAAGTTCGCGGTAATCGGCGTTTCGATGATGGAACCGTCCGGCTTGGCCATCAGACCACGCATACCGGCGAGCTGACGGATCTGCGCAGCAGAACCCCGTGCGCCCGAGTCGGCCATCATGTACATCGAGTTGAAGGACTCCTGGTCAACTTCGTCGCCGTGACGGTCGATGACTTTCTCTTTCGAGAGGTTGGCCATCATCGCCTTGGAAACTTCATCGTTGGCCTTGGACCAAAGGTCGATCACCTTGTTGTACTTCTCGCCCTGGGTTACCAGGCCGGACGCGTACTGGCTTTCGATCTCTTTCACTTCGTCGGTGGCTGCACCGATGATGCGGGCTTTTTCATCCGGGATAACGAAGTCGTTAACACCGATGGAAACGCCGGAAATGGTCGAATAAGCAAAACCGGTGTACATCAACTGGTCAGCGAAGATAACGGTCTCTTTCAAGCCAACCACGCGGTAGCACTGGTTGATCAGCTTGGAGATCGCCTTTTTCTTCATTGGCAGGTTGACGACATCGTACGACAGACCTTTTGGCACAACCTGATACAACAGCGCACGGCCGACAGTGGTGTCGACGATACGGGTATTGGTCACGCTGCCGCCATCACGGTCGTTGACGGTTTCGTTGATCCGCACTTTAACCTTGGCGTGCAGTGCGGCTTCGCCGGCACGGAACACACGGTCAACTTCCTGCAGGTCAGCGAACACACGACCTTCGCCTTTGGCGTTGATCGCTTCACGCGTCATGTAGTACAGACCCAATACAACGTCCTGCGACGGAACGATGATTGGCTCACCGTTGGCTGGCGACAGAATGTTGTTGGTCGACATCATCAACGCACGCGCTTCCAACTGGGCTTCCAGGGTCAGCGGTACGTGAACGGCCATTTGGTCGCCGTCGAAGTCGGCGTTGTACGCAGCACAGACCAGGGGGTGCAGCTGGATAGCCTTACCTTCGATCAGTACCGGTTCAAACGCCTGGATACCCAGACGGTGAAGGGTCGGTGCACGGTTGAGGAGAACCGGGTGTTCGCGAATCACTTCAGCGAGAACGTCCCAAACCTCTGGCAGTTCGCGCTCGACCATTTTCTTGGCCGCTTTGATGGTGGTTGCGAGACCGCGCATTTCCAGCTTGCCGAAGATGAACGGCTTGAATAGTTCAAGCGCCATTTTCTTAGGCAGACCGCACTGGTGCAGACGCAGGGTCGGGCCTACGGTAATTACCGAACGACCGGAGTAGTCAACACGCTTACCGAGCAAGTTCTGACGGAAACGACCTTGCTTACCCTTGATCATGTCAGCCAGGGATTTCAAAGGACGCTTGTTCGAACCGGTGATAGCGCGACCACGACGACCGTTGTCGAGCAATGCATCGACAGCTTCCTGCAACATACGCTTTTCGTTGCGCACGATGATGTCCGGAGCGGACAAATCGAGCAAGCGTTTCAAGCGGTTGTTACGGTTGATCACGCGACGGTACAGGTCGTTGAGGTCGGACGTTGCGAAACGACCACCATCCAACGGTACCAGCGGACGCAGGTCTGGCGGCAGAACCGGCAGAACGGTCAACACCATCCATTCTGGCAAGTTGCCTGAACCTTGGAAGGCCTCCATCAACTTCAGACGCTTGGACAGCTTCTTGATCTTGGTTTCGGAGTTGGTTTGCGGAATTTCTTCGCGCAGACGGCCAATCTCGTGCTCCAGGTCGATAGCGTGCAGCAGTTCGCGTACAGCTTCGGCACCCATGCGAGCATCGAAATCATCGCCGAACTCTTCCAGCGCTTCGAAGTACTGCTCATCGTTCAGCAACTGACCTTTTTCAAGGGTGGTCATGCCTGGATCGATAACGACATAGCTCTCGAAGTAGAGAACGCGCTCGATATCACGCAGGGTCATGTCCATCAGCAAGCCGATACGGGACGGCAGCGATTTCAGGAACCAGATGTGGGCAACCGGCGAAGCCAGTTCGATGTGCGCCATGCGCTCACGACGAACCTTGGCCAGCGCAACCTCAACGCCGCACTTCTCGCAGATCACACCGCGGTGCTTCAAGCGCTTGTACTTACCGCACAGGCACTCGTAATCTTTTACCGGGCCAAAGATCTTGGCGCAGAACAGACCGTCACGCTCTGGTTTGAACGTACGGTAGTTGATGGTTTCCGGCTTTTTAACTTCACCGAACGACCACGAACGGATCATCTCAGGCGATGCCAATCCAATACGGATGGCGTCGAACTCTTCGACTTGACCCTGGTTTTTCAGCAAATTCAGTAGGTCTTTCAAGGCCTTTCCTCCTGGCGGAGCAGAGAGCGGGCATCACTGCCACGCTCTCGATTCGCGTCACGTGTTATTCGGTTTCCAGATCGATATCGATGCCGAGGGAACGAATTTCTTTGATCAACACGTTGAAAGACTCGGGCATGCCCGGCTCCATACGGTGATCGCCGTCCACGATGTTTTTGTACATCTTGGTCCGACCGTTCACATCGTCCGACTTCACTGTGAGCATTTCTTGCAGAGTGTAAGCAGCACCGTATGCTTCCAGTGCCCAGACCTCCATCTCCCCGAAACGCTGACCACCGAACTGAGCCTTACCACCCAGCGGCTGCTGGGTAACGAGGCTGTACGATCCGGTAGAACGGGCGTGCATCTTGTCGTCTACCAAGTGGTTCAGCTTCAGCATGTACATGTAGCCAACAGTAACCGGGCGCTCGAACTTGTTACCGGTACGGCCGTCGAACAGCTGCATCTGGCCACTTTCCGGCAGGTCAGCCAGTTTCAGCATGGCCTTGATTTCGCTTTCCTTGGCACCGTCGAACACCGGGGTAGCCATTGGAACGCCGCCGCGCAGGTTCTTCGCCAGATCCAGGATTTCCTGATCGGAGAAGGTGTCCAGCTCTTCGTTGCGACCGCCGATCTCGTTGTAGATCTCGTGCAAGAACTTACGCAGGTCAGCAACCTTGCGCTGCTCTTCGATCATACGGTTGATCTTCTCGCCCAGACCTTTAGCCGCGAGGCCCAGGTGAGTTTCGAGGATCTGACCAACGTTCATACGCGAAGGTACGCCCAGCGGGTTGAGGACCACATCGACCGGGGTGCCATTGGCATCGTGCGGCATGTCTTCAACCGGCATGATCACGGAGACCACACCTTTGTTACCGTGACGACCGGCCATCTTGTCGCCCGGCTGGATGCGACGGCGGATTGCCAGGTAAACCTTGACGATTTTCAGCACACCTGGAGCCAGGTCATCGCCCTGCTGCAGTTTGCGCTTCTTATCTTCGAACTTGTCATCCAGCAGACGGCGACGATCAACGATGTAGGCCTGGGCCTTCTCGAGCTGCTCGTTCAAAGCATCTTCAGCCATACGCAGTTTGAACCACTGGCCGTGCTCAAGACCGTCGAGGACTTCATCAGTGATGTCTTGACCTTTCTTCAGACCGGCGCCGCCTTCAGCTTTGTGACCTACCAAAGCGGAGCGCAGACGTTCGAAGGTCGCGCCTTCAACGATACGGAACTCTTCGTTCAGATCCTTACGGATCTCGTCGAGTTGGGTCTTCTCAATGGACAGAGCACGAGCATCACGCTCAACGCCGTCACGGGTGAAGACCTGTACGTCGATGACAGTACCCTTGGTACCGGTAGGCACGCGCAAGGAAGTGTCTTTAACGTCGCTGGCTTTTTCACCGAAGATGGCACGCAGCAGCTTCTCTTCTGGCGTCAGTTGGGTCTCGCCTTTCGGAGTAACCTTACCAACCAGAATGTCGCCTGCACCAACTTCAGCGCCTACGTAAACGATACCGGCTTCGTCCAGCTTGTTCAGTGCAGCCTCACCCACGTTCGGGATGTCTGCAGTGATTTCCTCAGGCCCAAGCTTGGTGTCACGCGCCACACAGGTCAGTTCCTGAATGTGGATCGTGGTGAAGCGATCTTCTTGAACAACACGCTCGGACAGGCAGATGGAGTCTTCGAAGTTGAAGCCGTTCCACGCCATGAAGGCGATGCGCATGTTCTGACCCAGCGCCAGTTCACCCATATCGGTGGACGGGCCGTCGGCCATGATGTCGCTGCGCTGAACACGATCACCCTTGCTCACCAGCGGACGCTGGTTGATGCAGGTGTTCTGGTTCGAGCGGGTGTATTTGGTCAGGTTGTAGATGTCGACACCGGCTTCGCCAGTTTCAACTTCGTCATCGGCAACACGAACCACAATACGGCTAGCATCAACGGAATCGATTACACCGCCACGACGCGCCACGACGCAAACGCCGGAGTCACGCGCTACGTTGCGCTCCATGCCGGTACCTACCAGCGGCTTGTCAGCGCGCAGGGTTGGTACAGCCTGACGCTGCATGTTGGAACCCATCAATGCGCGGTTGGCGTCATCGTGCTCCAGGAACGGAATCAGGGACGCTGCAACCGAAACTACCTGCTTCGGCGAAACGTCCATCAAGGTGACGTCTTCCGGCGCCTTGACGGTGAACTCGTTCAAGTGACGAACAGCTACCAGCTCATCGATCAGGACTTTCTTGTCGTTCATCGTGGCCGAAGCCTGAGCGATCACGTGATCAGCTTCTTCGATGGCGGACAGGAACACGATCTCGTCGGTGACCAGAGCGTCTTTCACCACACGGTACGGGCTCTCGAGGAAACCATATTGGTTGGTGCGCGCATAGGCGGCCAAGGAGTTGATCAGACCGATGTTCGGACCTTCCGGCGTTTCGATCGGACAAACACGACCGTAGTGCGTCGGGTGTACGTCACGAACTTCGAAGCCAGCACGCTCACGAGTCAGACCGCCCGGGCCCAGTGCCGAAACACGGCGCTTGTGGGTGATCTCGGAGAGCGGGTTGTTCTGGTCCATGAACTGGGAAAGCTGGCTGGAGCCGAAGAACTCTTTCACCGCTGCGGCCACTGGCTTAGCGTTGATTAGGTCTTGCGGCATCAGGCCTTCGCTTTCAGCCATCGACAGACGCTCTTTGACCGCACGCTCAACACGTACAAGGCCAACGCGGAACTGGTTCTCGGCCATTTCGCCTACGCAGCGAACACGACGGTTACCCAGGTGGTCGATGTCATCGACGATGCCTTTGCCGTTACGGATGTCGACCAGAGTCTTCAGTACCGCGACGATATCTTCCTTGCACAGCACGCCCGAACCTTCGATCTCGGTACGACCGATACGACGGTTGAACTTCATCCGACCGACCGCAGACAGGTCGTAACGCTCAGGGCTGAAGAACAGGTTGTTGAACAGGGTTTCGGCAGCGTCTTTGGTTGGTGGCTCACCAGGACGCATCATGCGATAGATCTCGACCAGCGCTTCCAATTGGTTGCTGGTGGAGTCGATCTTCAGAGTGTCGGAGATGAACGGACCACAGTCGATATCGTTGGTATACAAGGTCTCGATGCGAACGACCTGAGCCTTGGCGATTTTGGCCAGGATCTCGGTGTTCAGCTCGGTGTTGCACTCGGCCAGGATTTCGCCTGTGGCTGGGTGAACGATAACCTTGGCGGTCGTGCGACCCAGGACGTAGTCCAGAGGCACTTCCAGCTCTGTAATACCGGCTTTTTCGATTTGATTGATATGGCGCGCAGTGATACGACGGCCAGCTTCAACAATAACCTTGCCTTTTTCATCCTGGATATCCAGAACGGCAATTTCACCACGCAGACGCGACGCGATCAGTTCCAGCTTGAGGGTTTCATCCTTCAGACTGAATACGTTGGTGGTGTAGAAGGCATCAAGCACTTGCTCAGTGGTGTAGCCGAGCGCACGCAGCAGTACCGAAGCCGGCAATTTACGACGACGGTCGATACGCACGAACACGCAGTCTTTAGGGTCGAATTCGAAGTCCAACCACGAACCACGGTACGGAATGATCCGCGCGGAGTACAAGAGCTTACCGGAGCTGTGCGTCTTGCCGCGGTCGTGGTCGAAGAACACGCCCGGGGAACGGTGCAGCTGGGAAACGATAACACGCTCGGTACCGTTGATAACGAAGGTACCGTTTTCAGTCATCAATGGGATTTCGCCCATGTAGACTTCTTGCTCTTTGATGTCCTTGATCGCTTTGTTCGACGATTCTTTGTCGAAAATGATCAGACGGACTTTTACCCGCAAAGGTACGGCGTACGTAACGCCACGCAACACACATTCTTTGACATCAAATGCCGGTTCGCCCAGGCGATAACCCACGTACTCCAGCGCAGCATTGCCGGAGTAGCTGATGATCGGGAAAACGGATTTGAAGGCCGCATGCAGGCCCACGTCGCGGAACTGATCTTTGGTCGCTCCCGCCTGCAAGAATTCACGATACGAATCCAGCTGGATAGCCAGAAGGTACGGGACATCCATGACGTCCGGCAACTTGCTAAAGTCCTTGCGGATACGTTTTTTCTCAGTATATGAGTAAGCCATCAGCGTTCCCCAGCTTGGTCACCTGCTTGTTTGGCCCCTCCGACGGGAGCAGCCAGAAAATCTTGCAAACCCCATGGTTTGCACCACCGCATCGGGTGGCTACAGCGCGTTAATGGCGGCGACCGAGTCGACAGCCAAGAACGGAAAAAGGCCGGTGGCAAGAGCCACCAGCCATCAGCCTTCAGCTTAACGCTTGGGCTGGAGATGCAAGGTCGATGCTTACTTCAGCTCGACTTTAGCGCCTGCTTCTTCCAGAGTTGCTTTGGCTTTGTCAGCTGCGTCTTTGGCAACAGCTTCCAGAACCATGGCAGGAGCGCCGTCAACTACAGCCTTGGCTTCTTTCAGGCCCAGACCGGTCAGTTCACGTACTGCCTTGATCACGTTAACTTTCTTCTCGCCAGCTTCGGTCAGCATGACGTTGAATTCGGTTTGCTCTTCAACAACGGCAGCAGCAGCAGCTGGGCCAGCGGAAGCAGCAGCAGCAGTAACACCGAATTTTTCTTCGAAAGCTTTGATCAGCTCAACAACTTCCATTACGGACATGCTGCCAACTGCTTCAAGGATATCGTTCTGAGAGATAGACATGAATCTAATTCCTGATATTGGGGACGGCCTACGCGACCATCGAAAAAAACAAAAAACGCGAGAAGTTGAAGAGCCTTAGGCTGCAGCAGCTTCTTTTTGGTCGCGAATTGCCGCCAGAGTACGAGCCAATTTGCTGGTAGCGCCTTGAATCACGCTCATCAGCTGGGAGATTGCTTCGTCACGGGTCGGCAGAGTTGCCAGCACGTCGATTTGGTTAGCTGCGAGGTACTTGCCCTCGAACGCAGCTGCCTTGATCTCGAACTTATCCTGACCTTTAGCAAACTCTTTGAACAAACGGGCAGCAGCGCCTGGATGTTGGGTGGAGAATGCAATCAAGGTCGGGCCGGTGAACACGTCGTTGAGAACACTGTATTCAGTGTCAGCAACAGCGCGCTTGAGCAGAGTGTTACGTACAACACGTACGTATACGCCAGCTTCACGAGCCTCTTTACGGAGTCCGGTCATAGCGCCTACTGTCACACCACGGGCATCAGCCACGACAGCGGACAGAGCAGCTTTGGCAGCCTCGTTGACTTCAGCGACGATGGCCTTCTTGTCTTCGAGATTAATTGCCACGGGTTTAACTCCTGCTTGTTACCGTTTCATCTGGCCGGAGCCGGATGTCGTTTTGGTGTCTGATTCGGTAAGGAACCGGGAGCACCATCTGCGTAGGCTTGTGGTTTAAGACTTACGTCGCCTACGGTCTTGGATAGCCCCCGCCAGGCAGGGACCCCAATTTTTTAATTGGCGCAATTGCGTGCGCCAATTTGTGTCTTATACGTCCAGCGAACCTTGGTCGATGACCAGACCTGGGCCCATAGTGGTGCTCAGGGTAACGCGCTTGACATAGATGCCTTTCGAAGAAGCTGGCTTGATACGCTTCAGATCCGCGATCAGGGCTTCAACGTTTTCCTTCAGCTTGACGGCGTCGAAACCAACCTTGCCTACGGATGTGTGAATGATGCCGTTTTTGTCGGTGCGATAACGAACCTGACCAGCTTTGGCGTTCTTAACCGCGGTAGCTACATCCGGAGTTACGGTGCCGACTTTTGGGTTAGGCATCAGGCCACGTGGACCCAGAATCTGACCCAACTGACCTACAACACGCATTGCATCAGGAGAAGCGATGACTACGTCGTAGTTCAGGTCGCCGCCTTTCATTTCGGCAGCCAGGTCGTCCATGCCAACGCGATCAGCGCCGGCGGCCAGAGCAGCTTCAGCAGCAGGACCCTGAGTGAAGACAGCTACACGTACAGTCTTGCCAGTGCCGTGTGGCAGCACAGTAGCGCTACGAACGACCTGGTCGGATTTACGTGGGTCAACGCCGAGATTCACAGCAACGTCAACGGACTCGCTGAACTTGACAGTCGACAGCTCGGTCAACAGAGCGGCGGCGTCTACAAAGTTGTAGGACTTGCCTGCTTCGATTTTGCCGGCGATAGCCTTTTGGCGCTTGGTCAGCTTAGCCATTACACACCCTCCACTTTAAGGCCCATGCTACGAGCAGAACCGGCGATGGTACGCACGGCTGCATCCATATCAGCTGCGGTCAGATCAGCGTTTTTGGTTTTCGCGATCTCTTCCAGCTGAGCACGAGTGACGGTGCCAACCTTAACAGTGTTAGGACGAGCGGAGCCGCTGGTCAGGCCAGCAGCTTTCTTCAGCAGAACCGAAGCCGGAGTCGACTTGGTTTCAAAAGTGAAGCTACGGTCGCTGTACACAGTAATGATCACTGGAGTCGGCAGACCTGGTTCAAGACCCTGAGTACGGGCGTTGAAAGCCTTGCAGAATTCCATGATGTTCACGCCGTGCTGACCCAGAGCAGGGCCGACAGGTGGACTAGGATTGGCCTGAGCGGCCTTTACTTGTAGCTTGATGTAAGCGGTAATCTTCTTGGCCATGAGGCACTCCAATTACGGGTTCAGACGCCTCGAAAGGCTCCCCGGTTACTTGCGCGTTTATCCCAGTGACGACAAAACCCCACAGCCTAAGACTGCGGGGTTGGGATTCTTGCTCAGCTAGACCTTCTCGACCTGACTGAACTCCAGCTCTACCGGGGTAGAGCGACCGAAAATGAGCACCGCCACCTGGATCCGGCTCTTTTCGTAGTTAACCTCTTCGACAGTACCGTTAAAATCAGCGAACGGACCATCAGTGACACGAACAACCTCACCCGGCTCGAACAACGTCTTTGGCTTAGGCTTGTCGCTACCATCAGCAACACGACGCAGAATCGCTTCTGCCTCTTTATCAGTAATAGGCGCAGGCTTATCAGCAGTACCGCCGATAAAACCCATGACACGAGGAGTATCCTTGACCAAATGCCAAGTACCCTCATTCATGTCCATCTGAACCAGCACATAGCCAGGGAAGAACTTGCGTTCGCTTTTACGCTTCTGACCATTCCGCATTTCAACCACTTCTTCAGTGGGAACCAGAATTTCGCCGAAGCCATCTTCCATGCCTGCAAGCTTTACGCGCTCCAGCAAAGAGCGCATAACATGCTTCTCGTAACCCGAGTAAGCATGCACAACGTACCAACGCTTAGCCACGGGACACCCTTAGCCAACAATCAAGGAAACAAGCCAACCGAGCAGGGAATCAAGACCCCACAACAGCAACGCCATAACGAGAACGACAGCCACAACAATCAGCGTGGTCTGCGTGGTTTCTTGGCGAGTCGGCCAAACGACTTTACGAATTTCGGTGCGAGCTTCCTTCACCAGGACTGCAAACGACTTACCCTTTGCAGTCTGCAAACCCACAAAGGCAGCAACAGCAGCAAGAGCGAGCAATGCAAGAACTCGATACAGGATCGGCGAAGCAGAATAGTACTGATTGCCAACAACGCCTACGACCACCAAAGCAACTACAGCGAGCCACTTGACTAGATCGAAACGAGAGCTTTGAGCTTCAGCCTTAGGAGTCATCTATGAAGATCCTGTGAAAAGAAAGCCAGACACACCACGTGAATCTGGCAGGTCAGGAGGGAATCGAACCCCCAACCTACGGTTTTGGAGACCGTCGCTCTGCCAATTGAGCTACTGACCTAAAACAAAATCAGGCCGACCATTATGCAGGCCTGAAAAAGACTTTACAACAACCAACCCTACCAAACCTGGAAACACCCGGCAAAACAGCCAAGCAAACACCAGCAAATCAGGGCAGCCGTTAAAACAAAGGCAGATATTTTCATATCTGCCTTGTTATATGGAGCTCTTGAGCGGATTTGAACCGCTGACCTCACCCTTACCAAGGGTGTGCTCTACCAACTGAGCTACAAGAGCAAAACACTTTGCACGACCTACAAACATGGAGCGGGTAGCGGGAATCGAACCCGCATCATCAGCTTGGAAGGCTGAGGTTCTACCACTAAACTATACCCGCGGAGCCTGCAGCTCACGCTAAAAATGGTGGAGGGGGAAGGATTCGAACCTTCGAAGTCGTAGACGTCAGATTTACAGTCTGATCCCTTTGGCCGCTCGGGAACCCCTCCTAAGCGAGCCGGCATTCTACATCATGCCAGCCTTCTGTCAACAACTTTCTCATTTAAAAATATGAGGTTAGCAGCGTCGACCTCCGCTTCACACCGCAAACCTTAAAAGTCTTCACTGCGAAGCGGGCGCCATTCTATTCAAACTATTGGGCAGTTGCAACGCCTTCGCACAACATTATTTTATGTTTTAACTCATTGAATTCCCTAGCAAGGTTTTCAAATGGCAGATCATCAGCCAGGCGCCGGCTTTCAGGGGCAATTCTTAGCCAGTAGCGGGAGGCATCCGCCCCCTTCAACGACTGTACCCGGACCTTTATATCTAAACTAGTGAGGCGCTGCTCCAACGCCAGTGCTTGGCGCTGATCAGCAAATCCACCGATATACAAACAGGCATCCTGCGCCTCAGGCTCCCTGGCCGGATTCCGGCGAACGGCCGCGTCAGAGGACTCGCTGAGCAATCGAATATCCTGGGCTGAGCCACGATATAGATTAAGAGGCGTAACATCCTTGGCGCGCAACGGCGCCTCTTGCTGATGCCAGATGTAATAGAAGACATTCAGAACAAGCAGAAGCAGAAAAAGCCAACGCATAGACAGGACACCTTAAGGCAAGGGACACGCCATCGCCAAACCAACGAAAACCAAGTCTGGGACAAGCCGAGCGCCAGGGACAGCGTCAGCAACTAACTCTGCATCGCCCCCCGTGAGAAACACAGTGAATTCGTCTCCCCAGTAGCTGCGAGCTAGCTCCAGCTGCGTCGACACGAATCCTCTCAACATCAATGTACAACCACGCTCCACAGCCTCCGCGGTTGTACGCCCTGGCGAGAGGCTTTCGTGAGCTCGCTCAGCAGCAATATCGTCATAACGTATCTTGCGCGTATGGGTGCGTAATTGATTCCGCATCAGCGGCATCCCGGGACAGATAAAGCCTCCTATGTGCTCGCCCCCCTTGGAAATGTAATCTGCTGTCGCCGCCGTGCCGAAGTCGAGCACAAGGCAAGCTCGAGATGCTAACTTGAATGCCCCCAGCATTGCCAACCAACGGTCGAGGCCAAGACGCTCGAACTCCTCATAACCATTTTGCACTCCAGCCATTTCTCGCGCAGACGCCGCCACCGAGACAGTAATGCCAAAGACATGCTTGAGAGAATCGATGAGCTTATCGGTCTCCTCTACGGCACGGACACTTACTAGTCGGCAACGCGTCAGAATCAAACCAGGAACCGCAGCCAGACCTTCAATTAAAGCCGCGTCCGATCCGACCACCCCCTCAGCGTAGGTTGATATACTTATAGGCTCGAGAACACGCCATTTGATGAAGCTATTCCCACAGTCCAGCTCAAGAATCATCACGCAACCTCAGGCTTAGCTCACCACCACTGTAGGTTTTTTCGACGCCAGCCACGCTCAAGCGCAAGGCCCCTTGACTATCGATACCCAGCACATGCCCGTGAATTTGGTTGACACCCGCAACGAGAGTGACCGAGCGCCCCTGCCAAAGATGATTCAGCTCCCATTCCTCCTGCAAAGCCACAAAACCAAATTCTTGGTGGGATTTAAGGTAGCGCTGTAGCTGCATCCCAAGCTGAGCAATAAAAATATTACGATTGACAGCCCCCCCTACCTCGAACTGCACGGACGTCCATTGCTGGTCGACACCTGTCACGTCTTGCATATTGACATTGATGCCAATACCCAAGACTACATGACAGATATCCGCGGGATCTCCCACCAGCTCCAGTAAAATGCCGGCAATCTTCTTTCCGTCCACCAGAACGTCGTTCGGCCACTTTAAACCAGCCCTATCCACGCCAAAATCACGCAAAGCCTGCATGACAGCCAAGCCAACCGCGAGGCTAAGCCCCTCTAACTGACGCAGTCCACCATCGATACGCAGCACTAGGCTGTAATAGATATTTTGTGCGAACGGACTCACCCATTTGCGCCCCCGCCGACCTCTCCCCGCCGATTGCCGCTCTGCGAGCACCAAAAAAGGCGCTGAATGGCCAGCCGCAATCAAGCGAAGAGCTTCAGCGTTAGTTGAGTCAATAGATTCTGATATATGGATAGGCCAGGCCAAGAGCGGTGCACGCTTAGCAATGTCTTCAGCATCAAGCAGGTACAGCGGCACCGCCAACTTATACCCTCGCCCTCGAACCTTGTGTATAGGTAGATTCAACTCCGCCTCTAGATTCTGAAGCTGTTTCCACACCGCACTTCGACTCACCCCCAGGGCCGTGCCGAGATCCTCGCCCGAATGAAATCGACCATCTTTAAGAAGCTTCAACAACGTCAACATGCAAGTATCGCCTCACAATGAGGCACGCATGATAGCCATGCGCAAGGTGATTGCATAGAAAGGGAAAAATTTAGCACTGCGATCTGCAAGGGAAATGCTCATGGCTTTTCGACCGCGTAAAACAAAACCCCAACTGCTTTCGCAATTGGGGTTTCGGAATTTAATCTTGACGATGACCTACTCTCACATGGGGAAACCCCACACTACCATCGGCGATGCATCGTTTCACTTCTGAGTTCGGGATGGGATCAGGTGGTTCCAATGCTCTATGGTCGTCAAGAAATTCGGGTACTGACTCGTGACCTTTTGGCCTCGCTTCAGCAAATTGGGTATGTGACAGCTGTCGGTGTTTTGTGAGCATCGAACTTTCGGTTCATTGCGTCTTCACACACCGCAATCTGGCCTTTCGACTCAAATTGCTTGGGTGTTATATGGTCAAGCCTCACGGGCAATTAGTATTGGTTAGCTCAACGCCTCACAGCGCTTACACACCCAACCTATCAACGTCGTAGTCTTCGACGGCCCTTCAGGGAACTCAAGGTTCCAGTGAGATCTCATCTTGAGGCTAGTTTCCCGCTTAGATGCTTTCAGCGGTTATCTATTCCGAACATAGCTACCCGGCAATGCCACTGGCGTGACAACCGGAACACCAGAGGTTCGTCCACTCCGGTCCTCTCGTACTAGGAGCAGCCCCTCTCAAATCTCAAACGTCCACGGCAGATAGGGACCGAACTGTCTCACGACGTTCTAAACCCAGCTCGCGTACCACTTTAAATGGCGAACAGCCATACCCTTGGGACCGGCTTCAGCCCCAGGATGTGATGAGCCGACATCGAGGTGCCAAACACCGCCGTCGATATGAACTCTTGGGCGGTATCAGCCTGTTATCCCCGGAGTACCTTTTATCCGTTGAGCGATGGCCCTTCCATACAGAACCACCGGATCACTAAGACCTACTTTCGTACCTGCTCGACGTGTCTGTCTCGCAGTCAAGCGCGCTTTTGCCTTTATACTCTACGACCGATTTCCGACCGGTCTGAGCGCACCTTCGTACTCCTCCGTTACTCTTTAGGAGGAGACCGCCCCAGTCAAACTACCCACCATACACTGTCCTCGATCCGGATAACGGACCTGAGTTAGAACCTCAAAGTTGCCAGGGTGGTATTTCAAGGATGGCTCCACGCAGACTGGCGTCCACGCTTCAAAGCCTCCCACCTATCCTACACAAGCAAATTCAAAGTCCAGTGCAAAGCTATAGTAAAGGTTCACGGGGTCTTTCCGTCTAGCCGCGGATACACTGCATCTTCACAGCGATTTCAATTTCACTGAGTCTCGGGTGGAGACAGCGCCGCCATCGTTACGCCATTCGTGCAGGTCGGAACTTACCCGACAAGGAATTTCGCTACCTTAGGACCGTTATAGTTACGGCCGCCGTTTACCGGGGCTTCGATCAAGAGCTTCGCGTTAGCTAACCCCATCAATTAACCTTCCGGCACCGGGCAGGCGTCACACCCTATACGTCCACTTTCGTGTTTGCAGAGTGCTGTGTTTTTAATAAACAGTCGCAGCGGCCTGGTATCTTCGACCGGCATGAGCTTACGGAGCAAGTCCTTCACCCTCACCGGCGCACCTTCTCCCGAAGTTACGGTGCCATTTTGCCTAGTTCCTTCACCCGAGTTCTCTCAAGCGCCTTGGTATTCTCTACCCAACCACCTGTGTCGGTTTGGGGTACGGTTCCTGGTTACCTGAAGCTTAGAAGCTTTTCTTGGAAGCATGGCATCAACCACTTCGTGTTCTAAAAGAACACTCGTCATCAGCTCTCGGCCTTAAGATCCCGGATTTACCTAAGATCTCAGCCTACCACCTTAAACTTGGACAACCAACGCCAAGCTGGCCTAGCCTTCTCCGTCCCTCCATCGCAATAACCAGAAGTACAGGAATATTAACCTGTTTTCCATCGACTACGCTTTTCAGCCTCGCCTTAGGGACCGACTAACCCTGCGTCGATTAACGTTGCGCAGGAAACCTTGGTCTTTCGGCGTGGGTGTTTTTCACACCCATTGTCGTTACTCATGTCAGCATTCGCACTTCTGATACCTCCAGCAAGCTTCTCAACTCACCTTCACAGGCTTACAGAACGCTCCTCTACCGCATCACTTACGTGATACCCGTAGCTTCGGTGTATGGTTTGAGCCCCGTTACATCTTCCGCGCAGGCCGACTCGACTAGTGAGCTATTACGCTTTCTTTAAAGGGTGGCTGCTTCTAAGCCAACCTCCTAGCTGTCTAAGCCTTCCCACATCGTTTCCCACTTAACCATAACTTTGGGACCTTAGCTGACGGTCTGGGTTGTTTCCCTTTTCACGACGGACGTTAGCACCCGCCGTGTGTCTCCCATGCTCGGCACTTGTAGGTATTCGGAGTTTGCATCGGTTTGGTAAGTCGGGATGACCCCCTAGCCGAAACAGTGCTCTACCCCCTACAGTGATACATGAGGCGCTACCTAAATAGCTTTCGAGGAGAACCAGCTATCTCCGAGCTTGATTAGCCTTTCACTCCGATCCACAGGTCATCCGCTAACTTTTCAACGGTAGTCGGTTCGGTCCTCCAGTTAGTGTTACCCAACCTTCAACCTGCCCATGGATAGATCGCCCGGTTTCGGGTCTATTCCCAGCGACTAGACGCCCTATTAAGACTCGCTTTCGCTACGCCTCCCCTATTCGGTTAAGCTCGCCACTGAAAATAAGTCGCTGACCCATTATACAAAAGGTACGCAGTCACAGAACAAAGTCTGCTCCCACTGCTTGTACGCATACGGTTTCAGGATCTATTTCACTCCCCTCTCCGGGGTTCTTTTCGCCTTTCCCTCACGGTACTAGTTCACTATCGGTCAGTCAGTAGTATTTAGCCTTGGAGGATGGTCCCCCCATATTCAGACAAAGTTTCTCGTGCTCCGTCCTACTCGATTTCATGACTAAGAGATTTTCGCGTACAGGGCTATCACCCACTATGGCCGCACTTTCCAGAGCGTTCCGCTAATCTCAAAGCCACTTAAGGGCTAGTCCCCGTTCGCTCGCCACTACTAAGGGAATCTCGGTTGATTTCTTTTCCTCAGGGTACTTAGATGTTTCAGTTCCCCTGGTTCGCCTCTTGCACCTATGTATTCAGTACAAGATAACCATCTTATGATGGCTGGGTTCCCCCATTCAGACATCTCCGGATCAAAGTCTGTTTGCCGACTCCCCGAAGCTTTTCGCAGGCTACCACGTCTTTCATCGCCTCTGACTGCCAAGGCATCCACCGTATGCGCTTCTTCACTTGACCATATAACCCCAAGCAATCTGGTTATACTGTGAAGACGACATTCGCCGAAAATTCGAATTTCTCAACTAAGAGAACTCACAAATTTTACCTTAGCCTGATCCGTTACCAGTGAAAGTAACGTTCAGTCTATCTTTCTATCACATACCCAAATTTTTAAAGAACGAACTAGTCAAAGACTAGAAATCAACATTCACCATCGACACGATGGAATGCTCATTTCTAAGCTTTATACAAACAGAAGCAGTAGTGGTGGAGCCAAGCGGGATCGAACCGCTGACCTCCTGCGTGCAAGGCAGGCGCTCTCCCAGCTGAGCTATGGCCCCGTATTTCTACAGGCGTTTCCCACACAAAATTGGTGGGTCTGGGCAGATTCGAACTGCCGACCTCACCCTTATCAGGGGTGCGCTCTAACCAACTGAGCTACAGACCCAATTTCGGGCTGCTTCTTTCGTCTTCTTCAATGAATCAAGCAATTCGTGTGGGAACTTATGGAGCAGCTGATGTCGTCGATTAAGGAGGTGATCCAGCCGCAGGTTCCCCTACGGCTACCTTGTTACGACTTCACCCCAGTCATGAATCACACCGTGGTAACCGTCCCCCGAAGGTTAGACTAGCTACTTCTGGTGCAACCCACTCCCATGGTGTGACGGGCGGTGTGTACAAGGCCCGGGAACGTATTCACCGCGACATTCTGATTCGCGATTACTAGCGATTCCGACTTCACGCAGTCGAGTTGCAGACTGCGATCCGGACTACGATCGGTTTTATGGGATTAGCTCCACCTCGCGGCTTGGCAACCCTCTGTACCGACCATTGTAGCACGTGTGTAGCCCAGGCCGTAAGGGCCATGATGACTTGACGTCATCCCCACCTTCCTCCGGTTTGTCACCGGCAGTCTCCTTAGAGTGCCCACCATTACGTGCTGGTAACTAAGGACAAGGGTTGCGCTCGTTACGGGACTTAACCCAACATCTCACGACACGAGCTGACGACAGCCATGCAGCACCTGTCTCAATGTTCCCGAAGGCACCAATCTATCTCTAGAAAGTTCATTGGATGTCAAGGCCTGGTAAGGTTCTTCGCGTTGCTTCGAATTAAACCACATGCTCCACCGCTTGTGCGGGCCCCCGTCAATTCATTTGAGTTTTAACCTTGCGGCCGTACTCCCCAGGCGGTCAACTTAATGCGTTAGCTGCGCCACTAAGAGCTCAAGGCTCCCAACGGCTAGTTGACATCGTTTACGGCGTGGACTACCAGGGTATCTAATCCTGTTTGCTCCCCACGCTTTCGCACCTCAGTGTCAGTATCAGTCCAGGTGGTCGCCTTCGCCACTGGTGTTCCTTCCTATATCTACGCATTTCACCGCTACACAGGAAATTCCACCACCCTCTACCATACTCTAGTCAGTCAGTTTTGAATGCAGTTCCCAGGTTGAGCCCGGGGATTTCACATCCAACTTAACAAACCACCTACGCGCGCTTTACGCCCAGTAATTCCGATTAACGCTTGCACCCTCTGTATTACCGCGGCTGCTGGCACAGAGTTAGCCGGTGCTTATTCTGTCGGTAACGTCAAAACCATCACGTATTAGGTAACGGCCCTTCCTCCCAACTTAAAGTGCTTTACAATCCGAAGACCTTCTTCACACACGCGGCATGGCTGGATCAGGCTTTCGCCCATTGTCCAATATTCCCCACTGCTGCCTCCCGTAGGAGTCTGGACCGTGTCTCAGTTCCAGTGTGACTGATCATCCTCTCAGACCAGTTACGGATCGTCGCCTTGGTGAGCCATTACCCCACCAACTAGCTAATCCGACCTAGGCTCATCTGATAGCGCAAGGCCCGAAGGTCCCCTGCTTTCTCCCGTAGGACGTATGCGGTATTAGCGTCCGTTTCCGAACGTTATCCCCCACTACCAGGCAGATTCCTAGGCATTACTCACCCGTCCGCCGCTCTCAAGAGAAGCAAGCTTCTCTCTACCGCTCGACTTGCATGTGTTAGGCCTGCCGCCAGCGTTCAATCTGAGCCATGATCAAACTCTTCAGTTCAAACATCTTTGGGTTTTTAATAAACCCTAAACTTGGCTCAGCAATCGTTGGTTACATCTTTGATTTCTCGCGGAGTAACTTGTGATGCTGATAATCTTGTTGACTATCAGTCTGACTCCACAAGCACCCACACGAATTGCTTGATTCAGTTGTTAAAGAGCGGTTGGTTAAGATCTTTCGTCTCAACCGAGGCGCGCATTCTACAGCAGCCTCATTTGCTGTCAAGTGATTATTTTCAGAAGCTTTCGAAGATTTCTTCAACAACTTCAACCACTTGCGCTTCCGATCTCTCGTTAGCGGGAGGCGAATTCTACAGCGTTACACGCTGCTGTCAACACCTCTTTTTCTCCGCTTTCGACCGAGAAGATCGAAACGTTAATAGAGCCAAACAACACCGCTCTACCAACTCCTTCTGGGCTTCGATGAACTGAAGCGATCCGCTGTCGAATCTTGCGTAACTCTTTGTTTACCAAGGAGTTTTCCGTTTCGACTGCGCCGGAAGTGGGGCGAATTATAGACAGATATAATTCGCCGTCAACACTTAATTTCAGGATTAGTCCGATTTGAGCGTAATACGCGCAAATGCCTTCTTGCCAGCCTGGCAAACATGGGTCGCACCCAGCTGATATATAAAGGAGCGATCCACAACCTCACCATCAACTCGCACACCACCCGACCCCAAAAGATCACGCGCAACCGCCGAGTTCTTCACCAAGCCTGCCTTATTAAGGACAGCCGCGATTGGCATTGCCTCAGTCGCAGCCAGCTCGACCTCCGGCAGGTCGTCAGGCAACTCGCCCTCCTTCATACGATTGCCCGCAGCACGATGAGCACTGGCAGCAGCCTCCTCACCATGAAAGCGCGCAACGATCTCTTCGGCCAGCTTGATTTTCACGTCACGAGGGTTGGCCCCTGCTTCAACCTCAGCACGCAGTGCATTAATCTCATCCATCGAGCGGAAGCTCAACAGTTCGAAGTAGCGCCACAT
The DNA here is from genome assembly GCF_019641515.1 of Pseudomonas sp. S5F11. Taxonomy (NCBI): domain Bacteria; kingdom Pseudomonadati; phylum Pseudomonadota; class Gammaproteobacteria; order Pseudomonadales; family Pseudomonadaceae; genus Pseudomonas; species Pseudomonas sp. S5F11. Next base: position 4,271,074 of record NZ_JAIFJZ010000001.1, on the reverse strand, counting down.
CAACGCATCAGGAATCGACACAAGCTTTCCGTACATCACACCCGGTGCTTCCTGGATGCCCACGTAATTGCCCAAGGACTTGGACATCTTCTTAACACCATCCAATCCCTCCAATAGAGGCATGGTCAGAATGCACTGAGCCTCCTGCCCATAAGCGCGCTGCAGCTCGCGCCCCATCAGGAGATTGAACTTCTGATCCGTACCACCCAGCTCAACGTCCGCGCGCAACGCTACCGAGTCGTACCCCTGAACCAGCGGATAGAGGAACTCGTGGATCGCGATCGGCTGATTGGTGGAGTAGCGCTTGTCGAAATCATCGCGCTCCAGCATGCGTGCCACGGTGTACTGGGAGGTCAGACGGATAAAGTCTGCCGGCCCCATCTGATCCATCCAAGTGGAGTTGAAGGCCACTTCGGTCTTGGCTGGGTCGAGAATCTTGAACACTTGGGTTTTGTAGGTCTCGGCATTGTCGAGAACCTGCTCGCGCGTCAACGGAGGGCGCGTCGCGCTCTTGCCACTGGGATCACCAATCATCCCGGTAAAATCACCTATAAGGAAGATCACCTGGTGCCCCAGCTCTTGGAACTGACGTAGCTTATTAATAAGCACGGTGTGCCCTAGGTGCAGATCAGGCGCCGTCGGATCAAAGCCGGCCTTGATACGCAGGGGCTGGCCGCGCTTGAGCTTTTCAATCAGCTCAGCTTCGACCAACAGTTCTTCCGCACCACGTTTTATCAGCGCTAGCTGCTCTTCAACCGACTTCATAACAGACCCGCAAGGCTCAGATTCAAAAGGGAACCAACCATACAAGATCAGGGACTAATTACAAGTTTTGCCCTGCGAACGGACACCGTTCAGCAAGCCCAGCGTTCGCGAGCTTGCGCCACAGATGATTTGGTTATATTTTATACAGTTATTTCATCTTCATCATGTCATTCATCTTTTCCATTTCATCTTTTCAAAGTCAAAATTACTTATGACCACTGAACCGTCTAAAGCGCCGCCGCTTTACCCGAAGACCCACCTGCTCGCCGCAAGTGGTATCGCCGCTCTTCTCAGCCTGGCACTCCTGGTATTCCCTTCCAGTGACGTGGAAGCCAAACGGACGTCTCTGAGCCTTGACTTGGAGACTCCGGCTGAACAACTGACACAAGATCAAGACGCTTCTGACGTTCAACAAGCCACAAATGCTCCCGTCGAATCACCCTTCGCTCAGATAGAAAGCTCTCCCGAGGACACTCAGCAAGCCGCTCAGAGCCAGCCCACGCCGGCTGCAACCCCTGCGAAAAACCCGCAACACCGCGAAGTGATCGTGTCTAAAGGTGACACGCTGTCTACCTTGTTCGAAAAGGTTGGCCTCCCGGCCGCATCCGTAACCGAAGTGCTTGCCAGCGATAAGCAAGCCAAGCAATTCACCCAGCTCAAACGTGGCCAGAAGCTTGAATTCGAACTGACCCCAGATGGCCAACTGAGCAACCTGCACACCAATCTCAGCGACCTGGAAAGCATTACGCTGACCAAGGGCGCCAAAGGCTATGCCTTCAATCGCATCACCACCAAGCCAGTGATGCGCTCCGCCTATGTTCACGGGGTGATCAACAGCTCGCTTTCGCAATCCGCCGCCCGCGCCGGCTTGTCACACAACATGACCATGGATATGGCCAACGTGTTTGGCTACGACATCGACTTTGCCCAGGACATCCGCCAGGGTGATGAATTCGACGTGATCTACGAGCAGAAAGTCGCCAACGGCAAAGTGGTCGGCACCGGCAACATTCTTTCCGCGCGCTTCACCAATCGCGGCAAAACCTACACCGCTGTGCGCTACACCAACAAACAAGGCAACACCAGCTACTACACCGCTGACGGCAACAGCATGCGCAAGGCCTTCATCCGTACCCCGGTAGACTTCGCGCGCATCAGCTCGCGCTTCTCCATGGGTCGTAAACATCCGATCCTGAACAAGATCCGCGCCCACAAAGGTGTCGACTATGCTGCCCCGCGCGGCACGCCGATCAAGGCTGCCGGCGATGGCAAGGTCTTGCTGGCCGGCCGTCGAGGCGGTTATGGCAACACCGTGATCATCCAGCACGGCAACACTTACCGCACGCTATATGGCCACATGCAAGGGTTCGCCAAAGGCGTGACGACTGGCGGCACCGTGAAGCAAGGCCAGGTGATCGGCTATATCGGCACCACCGGCCTATCCACTGGTCCGCACTTGCATTATGAATTCCAGGTCAACGGCGTACACGTCGACCCACTGGGCCAGAAGCTGCCGATGGCCGACCCCATCGCCAAGGCCGAGCGCGCACGCTTCATGCAACAGAGCCAACCGCTGATGGCGCGTATGGATCAGGAGCGCTCTACCTTGCTGGCATCGGCGAAGCGCTAAGCGATGCCGCGCTATATTGGAGTGATGTCCGGAACCAGCCTGGATGGCCTGGACATCGCGCTGATCGAACAAGACTCGGCGATCAAGTTGATCGCCACTCACTACATCCCCATGCCAGATACGCTGCGCACTGAATTATTGAGTCTGTGCGCCAGCGGGCCGGACGAAATTGCCCGCTCGGCCATCGCCCAACAACACTGGGTAGCGCTCGCTGCCCAAGGCATTCATGCCTTGCTGGAGCAGCAGGCGCTCAAACCGACGGACATTCGCGCGATCGGCAGCCACGGCCAGACAATTCGCCACGAGCCTTCCCGCGGCTTTACGGTCCAGATCGGCAACCCAGCACTGCTCACTGAATTGACCGGAATCACCGTCGTCAGCGACTTCCGCAGCCGCGATGTGGCAGCGGGTGGCCAAGGCGCGCCGCTGGTACCGGCCTTCCATGAGGCACTGTTTGGCGAGCGCACTGGCAATCGCGCGGTGTTGAATGTGGGCGGGTTCAGCAACCTCAGCCTGATCGAGACCGACAAGCCCGTCGCGGGCTTCGACTGCGGACCAGGCAACGTACTGCTGGATGCGTGGATTCATTGGCAACGGGGCGAACACTTTGACCGTGATGGTCAGTGGGCCGCCAGCGGGAACGTTCAGCAGCAGTTGCTCAGCACACTGCTCAGCGATCCATTCTTCTTGACCAAGGGTCCGAAAAGCACCGGCCGTGAAGTATTCAATCTGGATTGGCTGCAACAACACCTTGCCCGCCTACCGACGTTCGCTCCCCAAGATGTCCAGGCAACCTTGCTGGAATTGACGTCGCTGACCATCGTCGAGTCTCTGCGAGCAGCACAAAGCCACACTGAAACCCTACTGGTCTGTGGCGGTGGCGCCCATAACACCACACTGATGAACCGCCTGGCCGATCTACTGCCCTCCACTCACGTCAGCACAACCGCTCCATACGGCGTTGACCCGGATTGGGTAGAAGCCATGGCATTTGCGTGGCTGGCACACTGCTGCCTGGAAGATATCCCCGCTAACCGCCCAAGCGTCACCGGCGCGCGCGGGCTGAGAATACTCGGCGCGATCTATCCCGCCTGAACCCCAGACAGCAAAACGCCGCTTGGCCGATCAAAGCCAAGCGGCGTTTTTGTATGCGCTATCGATTAGATCGAGAACGAAGACCCGCAACCACAGGTGGTGGTGGCATTAGGGTTTTTGATCACAAAACGCGACCCTTCCAGACCTTCCTGATAGTCCACCTCAGCGCCAGCCAGGTACTGGAAGCTCATCGGATCGACGACCAGGCTTACACCCTCGCGCTCAACGATGGTGTCGTCATCGGCCACTTCTTCATCGAAGGTAAAACCATATTGAAACCCTGAACAACCGCCGCCCGTAACGAATACGCGCAGCTTCAAGCGATCATTACCCTCTTCATCGACCAGGCTCTTCACCTTGTGCGCAGCACCGTGGGTGAATTGCAAAGCCGTGGGGGTGAAGGATTCAACGCTCATGCTGATAATCTCCCGGCGTCGCGCCGCCATATGCGTAATGGCGGGCATTATCCGCTTCTCCTAGAAAAGCGGTCAACTATTGTTACGGTATATCAATCTGCCCGGCAGGGCTTTAAAACACAAAAGGCCCGATCAACGGGCCTTTTGCAAAGCAACAGACGTCCTTACGGCAACATGCCCGCATGGGACAAGCCCAGCTTCTCATCTAGGCCAAACAAGATGTTCATGTTCTGTACTGCCTGGCCTGACGCGCCTTTGACCAAGTTATCAATCACCGACAGCACCACGACCAAGTCACCGTACTGCGGACGATGCACGGCGATCCGACACACATTGGCACCACGTACGCTGCGGGTTTCCGGATGGCTGCCGGCTGGCATTACGTCGACGAACGGCTCATTGGCATAGCGTTTTTCAAACAGTGCCTGCAGGTCTACCGAACGATCGGTCACGGTCGCGTAGAGCGTGGAGTGGATACCACGGATCATGGGGGTCAAGTGCGGCACGAAGGTCAGCCCCACGTCCTTACCGGCGGCACGACGCAGACCCTGACGGATTTCCGGCAAGTGACGATGCCCTTTTACCGCGTAGGCCTTCATGCTTTCCGACGTTTCGGAGTACAAAGAACCCACCGCGGCGCCGCGCCCCGCGCCACTGACACCTGATTTGCAATCAGCGATCAGGCGCGACGCATCCGCTAGGCCGGCTTCGAGCAACGGCAGGAACCCCAACTGAGTTGCGGTTGGATAGCAACCCGGCACGGCGATCAGACGCGCCTGCTTGATCTGCTCACGATTGACTTCCGGCAGACCGTATACCGCCTCTTCCAACAACTGCGGTGCGCCGTGAGGCTGACCGTACCACTTGGCCCATTCGTCGGCGTCCTGCAGACGGAAGTCCGCCGACAGATCGATGACCTTGGTTCCGGCAGCCAGCAACTCGCCGGCCAGTGCATGGGCGACGCCGTGGGGGGTGGCGAAAAAAACCACATCGCAGGCGCCCAAGGTTTGGGTGTCCGGGACGCTGAACGCCAGGCCGTCGTAATGGCCGCGCAGGTTCGGGTACATATCCGCCACAGCCAGGCCCGCCTCGGATCGGGAGGTGATGACCACCACCTCAGCTTGCGGATGCTGAGCCAACAGACGCAGCAATTCGACACCGGTGTAACCCGTGCCGCCGACGATACCGACCTTGACCATAAACCTGCCCTCAACGAACCCACTGGAAAGCCGTCGATAATAGGGGCCGCATCGATCTGCGACAACCGCCAACGTGACGTATGGACGCATCTGCCACTACTATCCTCGCTACCGTGAACCTGGGAATAACTAAAAATGCTCTATCTATGGGTCAAAGCCTTCCACATCGTCAGCATCGTCTGCTGGTTTGCAGCGCTGTTCTACCTGCCACGCCTGTTCGTCTACCACGCTCAAAGCGAGGACACCATCAGCAAGGAACGCTTCAGCATCATGGAGCGCAAGCTGTACCGCGGTATCATGAATCCGGCGATGCTTGCCAGCCTTGTCTTCGGCATCTGGCTGATTGCGCTGAACCCCGGCATCTTCAGCACGGGCGGCTGGATTCACGCCAAGCTGACCCTGGTCGTGCTGCTGATCGGTTACCACCATATGTGCGGCGCTCAGGTAAAACGTTTTGCCCGTGGCGAAAACACCCGCAGCCATGTCTTTTATCGCTGGTTCAATGAAGTTCCAGTTCTGATATTGCTGGCTGTCGTAATTTTGGTGGTGGTCAAACCGTTCTAACGTCAATCAATCGGGGTACATCCAATGTCGCTGCCCGCTCTGCTCGAACAACGTCTGCGCCTACCCGTGGTGGCTGCGCCGATGTTTCTGATTTCCAACCCACAGCTGGTCCTGGCGTGTTGCCGCAACGGGATCGTCGGCAGCTTTCCGGCGCTCAACCAGCGTGAAAGCAGCGGTTTCAAAGCCTGGCTGGAAGAAATCGAAGCGGGTCTGGCGCAGTTGGATAGCCCCGCGCCCTATGCCGTCAACCTGATCGTGCATGGCAGCAACCCACGCCTTGAGGCCGACTTGGCGATCTGCGTCGCGCACAAAGTGCCGATCGTCATCACCAGCCTCGGCGCGGTCAAAGAGGTGGTGGACGCGGTGCACAGCTACGGCGGCCTGGTGTTTCATGACGTCACTACCCGGCGGCACGCCGAAAAAGCCGCCGAAGCCGGCGTGGATGGCCTGATCGCCGTGGCCGCCGGCGCCGGTGGTCATGCCGGGACCTGGAGCCCGTTCGCGCTGATCGCCGAGATCCGTCAATTCTTCGATAAAACCGTACTGCTGGCAGGCTGCCTCAACCACGGGCATGAGATTCTCGCTGCTCAAATCATGGGCGCAGACCTGGCCTATCTGGGCACCCGTTTTATCGGCACCACCGAAAGCCACGCTCCGGATGCGTATAAAGAGATGCTGCTCACATCGCGCGCCGCTGACATCGTGCACACTCCCGCTGTCTCCGGCGTGCCTGCAAGCTTTATGCGCCAGAGCCTGGAAAACGCCGGTTTCGACTTAAATGCGTTGCAAGGCAAAGGTGAAGTCAACTTTGGCTCCAAGCTCAAACCGTTGAACGACGAAGCCAAGGCCTGGAAGACTGTTTGGTCCGCCGGCCAAGGTGTCGGTGAGATTGATGATTTACCCAGCGTCGATGAACTCGTTGCCCGCCTGAATGCCGAATACCGCGAGGCGCAAACACAGGCGACACAGTTACACTGGCCACGCTGAACAACCCTGCAAGGCCCGCGAATTGGCACGGGCCTGCACTCCCCTAATGTTTGAATGACAAGGATGCCCGCATGAGCGACAACCGTTTCAAGATTGTGTTTGATGGAGCCTTGCTCCCGGGTGTCGAAAGCACCACGGCCAAGCTGAACCTGGCCGAATTGTTCAAAAGTGACGTAGAGGCCATCGAAAAACTCTTCACCGGCCGCACCGTCGCGCTCAAACGCGACCTGTCCCGGCCAGACGCCGAAACCTACCTGACCGCGCTGAAAAACGCCGGGGTCGATGCACGCATCGAAGCCGAGCAGCCGGTGGCTTTCAGTCTCGCCGAAACCCACGAAACGGATTCCGGCTCCACCGATTTCTCCAGCCCCGCCGCATCACCGTACGCGCCGCCACGGGCTGCCGTGGGTGACAACCTGCCGGAATATGCCACCCTCAAAGTGTTCACCATCAATGGGCGCATCGGTCGCCTACGGTACCTGGCATGGACGCTGGTACTTACCGTCGCAATGCTTGTGGCAGCCGGCATCCTGAGCACCGTGGGTTTTGCTGTGGCGACTGCCTCGCCGACCATCGCCATCATCCTCGGCTCGCTGCTGGGTTTCGCACTGTTCGTGGCGCTGGTCGTCGTGAGCGTGCAGATCGGCGTGCAGCGCTTGCACGACCTGGGCTGGTCCGGCTGGTTGTATTTGCTTAACCTCGTTCCGCTGGTCAACAGCATTTTCCCGTTGCTACTGCTGGTATTGCCGGGTAACACAGGCGCCAACCAGTACGGCGCGCCTCCGCCGCGCAACTCCACCGCGGTCAAAGTCCTGGCTTCGCTGTGGCTGGCCTTTATCCCTTTGATGTTGATCATCGTGGTCGGCCTTGGGATGAACGGCTATCTCGATCAACTCGAAAGCAACGTGGACAGCAGCTACGAAAGCAGCTCCATGACATACGACGAGGACGCCGACCAGAGCGGTACCGTCGAGGAAGAAGACACGCAAAGTGCTGACGAAGCGGCCGACCCTGTAGACTCTCCAGATCAGTAAAGAAACGCCCCGTGTCGGTGATGCCCCAATCACCGGCACGGGACGTTGCGATGGAGAAACGCATGACCCGTTACGCTCTGATCACCGGTGCCTCCAGTGGCATTGGCCTGGCTTTGGCCGAAGCATTGGCCCGTCGCGGTCGCAGCTTGATTCTGGTGGCCCGCCAGCGTGATCAGTTGGAAAGCATTGCAATCGAATTGACTCAACGCTTTGGCGTAGAGGTGCTGTTTCGCGCCTGTGACCTGGGCGAGCCGCTACGTTTATCCGGGTTTCTGCTGGAGCTTGAAGAAGGCGAGCGGCAGATCGATCTGCTGGTGAACTGCGCCGGCATCGGTACCAGCGGGCCGTTTCTGGCTCAGGACTGGATGACCGAGCAGGATCTGATCGAAGTCAACATCCTAGCCCTGACCCGCATGTGTCATGCCTTGGGGAATGCCATGGCGTTACAGGGCGGCGGGCAGATTCTCAACGTCGCCTCGATTGCGGCTTTTCAGCCAGGCCCGTGGATGAGCAGTTATTACGCCAGCAAGGCGTATGTGCTGCATTTTTCCGAGGGCCTGCGCGAAGAGCTGAAAAGCTGCGGCATCAAGGTCTCGGTGCTGTGCCCGGGGCCGACGCGCACCGCGTTTTTCGGCACGGCAAACATGGACGCCGCCAAGCTCGAACGCAGTGACCAGTTGATGAGCCCGGAGGAAGTGGCGCTCTACACCGTACGCGCGCTGGAAAAGAACAAAGCCATCATTATTCCCGGGCGACGCAACCGCTGGCTGGCATTCAGCCCTCGATTCAGCCCGCGCTGGCTGACCCGCAAGATCGCCGGCGCAATCAATAAGGCCTATTGCCCCCGCTGAGCGCCTGAGTACACTCAACCTGCCTTTTCATCATGGAGAAACCGCTGTGGATACTCTGTTCACCAAGATCATCAACAGAGAAATACCCGCGAAGATCATCTACGAAGATGATCAAGTCCTCGCTTTCCACGACATCGCCCCGCAGGCACCGGTGCATTTTCTGGTGATTCCGAAAAAGCCTATCCGTACGTTGAACGACCTCACCGAGGCCGATAAAGGTCTGGCCGGCCATATCCTGTTCACTGCCCAGCGCCTGGCCCTGGAGCTGGGTTGCGAAGAAGGTTTCCGCGTGGTCATGAATTGCAATGAGATGGGCGGACAAACCGTTTATCACATCCATATGCACGTCCTGGGTCAGCGCCAGATGAACTGGCCGCCGGGCTGATCGCCCGATAAGCCGGGGTCAGGTCTCAAGGCTGCGACCCCATGCCCTTGACGCAGCGCAAACGCGCCCCTCTCTCTTGCGGTAAACTGGCCGCCGAGATTCTTCCCGGAGGTCAGCATGACTACCCAACGTCACTACTCGCCGATTGACCGTCTGTTGCTGCAAGCCGATACGGCCATGCGCACGCTGCTGCCCTTCAGCGGCCAACCTTACCGCCCATCGCCCGCCCTGCTGCAGCCCGATGTGCAGATGAACGAGGCCGACACCCGTCACGTCGCCGGTTTGATGCGCATCAACCATACCGGCGAAGTGTGTGCCCAGGCGCTGTATCAGGGCCAGGCCCTGACCGCCAAGCTGCCGCAAGTGCGCGCGGCCATGGAGCATGCGGCAGAGGAAGAAATCGACCACCTGGCGTGGTGCGAACAGCGCATCCGTCAATTGGGCAGCCACCCGAGCGTGCTGAACCCGCTGTTCTACGGGTTATCGTTTGGCATTGGCGCCGTGGCGGGCCTGGTCAGCGACAAGGTCAGCCTCGGTTTCGTCGCGGCCACGGAACATCAGGTGTGCAAGCACCTGGACGAGCATCTGGAACAACTGCCCAGTGAAGACGACAAGTCCCGCGCCATTCTTGAACAGATGCGCGTCGACGAAGAACACCACGCCGAAAGCGCACTGGACGCGGGCGGCTTCCGCTTCCCGGCACCGGTACGCTTCGGCATGAGCCTGCTGGCCAAGGTCATGACCAAAAGCACGTACCGCATCTGACCCAAACGGCAGACGCAAAAAAGGGCGCTTTCAAAGCGCCCTTTTCTTTGGTCGACGGGTTATCAACCCAACTCGACGATCTCGTAATCATGGGTAATGGCCACACCGGCCGCGCCCAACATGATCGACGCCGAGCAGTATTTTTCGGCCGACAATTCGATGGCACGTTTGACCTGAGCCTCTTTCAACCCCCGGCCTTTGACCACGAAGTGCATATGGATCTTGGTGAAGACCTTCGGATCTTCGCTGGCGCGCTCGGCGTCCAGGAAGGCTTCGCAGCTTTCTACGGCCTGACGGGATTTTTTCAGGATGCTGACCACATCGAAATTGCTGCAACCACCTACACCCAGCAGGAGCATTTCCATCGGGCGTACACCCAGGTTACGGCCACCGGCTTCCGGCGGGCCATCCATGACCACCACATGGCCACTGCCCGACTCACCGAGGAACATGGCTTCGCCCGCCCATTGGATGCGTGCCTTCATCGCCCAGACTCCACTGCTTAAAAAGGGCCGCCAGCTTAGCACAGGGGCCGATCACGGCAGTGCATCCCATGAAAGTGAATCGATAACAGGGTTTGCTCGGTAAATTCCCTAATCGAGTCAGAATGTGTCTGTTAAGCTGGCGTCAAATCGATGGCTCATTGCCACACTTTATCCAGCTTGTCTCTGTGCCGATACGCTGCATACAACAACGCCAACCCCTTTGCGACGCCTTTTCGGGATACAACCATGGTTGCCCTTACTCCCATACCCAAGATCAAGAACATCGACAAGTTGCTGATGCACTGCCAACGCCGACGTTATCCGGCCAAGCACAACATCATCTGTGCCGGCGAGCGTTCCGAAACGCTGTTCTTTATCGTCAAGGGTTCCGTCACCATCCTGATCGAGGATGAAGATGGCCGGGAAATGATCATTGCCTACCTCAACACCGGGGACTTTTTCGGCGAACTGGGCCTGTTCGAACAAGCCGGCAAGGAACAGGAACGCAGCGCCTGGGTGCGCGCGAAGGTGGAATGCGACGTGGCGGAGATCAGTTACGCTAAATTCCGCGAACTGGCGCAACACGATCCCGATATTCTTTACGCCCTCAGCGGCCAGATTGCCCAACGCCTGCGCGACACCACGCGCAAGGTCGGCGACTTGGCGTTCTTCGACGTCACCGGGCGCGTGGCCCGTTGCCTGCTGGAGTTGTGCAAGCAGCCGGATGCCATGACCCACCCCGATGGCATGCAGATTAAAGTCACGCGCCAGGAAATCGGGCGCATTGTCGGTTGTTCAAGGGAAATGGTCGGTCGCGTACTCAAGGACTTGGAAGAACGCAACCTGGTGCACGTTAAAGGCAAGACGATGGTGGTGTTCGGCACTCGCTAGACAGGCATAAAGCTGGCCAGCATCTGACGGTACAGCGTATCCAATCGACTAATGGCATCCGGCGCAGGGAACGCCTCATGCAAGGCGATGTGACGGTCGGCACGAACTCGCTGCTCCAGACCACAGGCTTGGTTGAAGCGATTGACCGCCGCGATCAGTTCTTCGCGATCGTTTTCCAGTAACAACGCCCCATGCACCAACCCTACCGGGCGGCCGCCGCTCTGACGCCACCGTTGGGCGGTGCCGACCATTTTGCGGCCATTGAGGTTGACGTTGTAACGACCGTCGCAGAAGGCACCTTCGATTTCCCCGACGGAGGCGTCGCCGCCCAACTCCATCAACAGATCGCAGATCGGCTGGCACAAACGCTGGTAACCGGTCTCGATGCGATTCTGATCGCCTTCGCTACGTGGCGGTGCATAGACCAGCGCAATGTTGACCGTAGCGCTGGACTGCGGCACCGGTTCGCCGCCAGTTTCGCGCAAGAGCACCGGCCAACCGGCATCCGCAGACACGCGACTGGCGACATCGAAAGCAGGCAATCTGCTCAAGCGGCGTGGCATCACCAATGCCTGATCGCTGGGCTGCCAGAACAACAACCCAAACGGCTGCTCACCCGCGCAAACGGCGGCCAATAAGGCTTGCTCCGCGGCAAGACCTGATTCAACACGCATCGACACTGGCTGGATCAACGAGCACCTACCTATCTGAACAAACACAAACCCAAATGTGAGAGGGGGCTTGCCCCCGATAGCGGGATGTCAGTCAAGGATGCTCCCACTGAATCGCCGCCATCGGGGGCAAGCCCCCTCTCCCCACTTTGATCGCGTTTCAAATCAATCGAGAGTGGAACCGCTGACCGGTACACCGCGCTCCGGGAAGAACAAGCGCTGCAACTCCGCCCCTGGATTCTCAGCGCGCATGAACGCCTCGCCGACCAGGAACGAGTACACATTGCTGATTTCCATCAGTTCCACATCAGCGCGGTTGAGGATGCCGCTTTCGGTCACCACCAAACGGTCGCGCGGAATACGCGGCAGCAGGTCGAGGGTGGTTTCCAGGCTGACGTCAAAGGTATGCAGGTTACGGTTGTTGACCCCCACCAGCGGTGTGTCGAGGGTTTTCAACGCACGTTCCAGCTCATCGCCATCGTGCACTTCCACCAGCACATCCAGGCCGACGCTTTTGGCCACGGCAGCCAGTTCGGCCATCTTCACGTCATCCAGCGCGGAAACGATCAACAGCACACAGTCGGCGCCCAAGGCACGGGCCTCGACGATCTGGTACGGGTCGACCATGAAATCCTTGCGGATCACTGGCAACTTGCATGCGGCACGAGCCTGTTGCAGGAACAGGTCGGCGCCTTGGAAGTAGTCGATATCGGTGAGCACGGACAGGCATGTCGCCCCTCCCTTTTCGTAGCTGACGGCGATGTCGGCAGGCACGAAGTGCTCACGGATCACGCCTTTGCTCGGCGAGGCTTTTTTGATCTCGGCGATCACCGCCGGCTGCTTCTTTTTGGCCTGATCGATCAAAGCCTTGGCGAACCCGCGCGGCGCATCCGCAGCTTTCGCTTGGGTCTCCAGTTCAGCCAGGCTGACACGGGCGCGGCGCTCGGCGACTTCTTCTGCCTTGCGGGCCAGGATCTTTTCCAGAACGGTCGGCACGCTCATCCTTCATTCTCCATCTTGAATACGGCAGTGAATGCTCCCAGCTCTTCGAGCTTCTCGCGAGCCAGACCGGTGTGCAGTGCATCGTGGGCCAATTCGACACCTTCCTTAAGACTATAGGCATGGTCTGCTGCGTAAAGTGCCGCGCCAGCATTCAGAACAATCATCTCCGCAGCCTTTTGGCCGTTTTCGGTCTTACGACGCCCCAAAGCATCACGAATCAGTTCCAACGATGCCGCCGGGCTTTCCACCGCCAGGCCGTGCAGGCTCTGGCTCTTCATGCCCAAGTCTTCAGGCTCGACCCAATATTCGGTGACTTGATCATTCTTGAGCTCGGCGACAAAGGTCGGCGCCGCCAGGCTGAACTCGTCCAGGCCATCCTTGGAATGCACCACCAGCACATGCTTGCTGCCCAAGCGCTGCAGCACTTCGGCCAATGGCCGGCACAACGCTTGGCTGAACACCCCAACCACCTGATGCTTTACACCGGCCGGATTCGTAAGCGGGCCGAGCATGTTGAAGAGTGTGCGCAGGCCCAGGTCTTTACGTGGGCCGGCTGCGTGCTTCATCGCACCGTGGTGGGACTGAGCAAACATAAAGCCGATGCCGACATTGTCGATGCAGCGCGCCACTTGTACCGGGGTCAGGTTCAGGTAGATCCCGGCCGCTTCGAGCAAGTCGGCGCTGCCGCTCTTGCCGGACACCGCACGGTTGCCATGCTTGGCCACAGTGCAACCCGCCGCCGCCACGACAAAAGACGAAGCCGTCGATACGTTGAAAATATTCGCGCCGTCACCACCGGTGCCGACCACATCCACCACGCCGTCGAGGGTCTTGAGTTCGACCTTGTCCGCCAGTTCGCGCATCACTGACACGGCACCGACGATCTCGTCGATGCTCTCGCTCTTCATGCGCATGGCCATCATAAAGGCGCCGATCTGCGCGTCGGTGCATTGACCGGTCATGATCTCGCGCATCACATCGCTCATTTCAGCGGTGCTCAGGTCCAGATGGCCGACGATACGGCTCAGGGCAGTCTTGATATCCATGGAAAGTCCTTAGCGCGTGCCGCCGCTTTGCTTGAGAAAGTTAGCGAACAGCTCGTAGCCCTGCTCGGTGAGGATCGACTCGGGATGGAATTGCACCCCTTCGACATTCAGTGTTTTGTGGCGCAGCCCCATGATCTCGTCGACGGAGCCGTCTTCCAGCTGGGTCCAGGCGGTCAGTTCCAGGCACTCCGGCAAAGTCTCGCGTTTGACTACCAGTGAATGGTAGCGGGTGACCGTCACCGGCAGGTTCAGGCCCTGAAAAACCCCCACATTGTTATGAAACACCGGGCTGGTCTTGCCGTGCATTACCTGGCGCGCGCGCACCACATCACCGCCAAAGGCCTGGCCGATGGACTGGTGCCCCAGGCACACGCCCAGGATCGGCAGCTTGCCGGCGAAATACTTAATCGCTTCGAGGGAAATACCCGCCTCGGTCGGCGTGCAAGGGCCTGGCGAAACCACGATGCGTTCGGGGTTCAGCGCGGCGACTTCAGCCACGGTCAGTTCGTCGTTGCGCACCACCTTGACCTCGGCACCCAGCTCGCCCAGGTACTGCACCACGTTGTAGGTAAAGGAGTCGTAGTTATCAATCATCAGCAACATGGGGAAACCTCAGGAATTGGGGGTCTGTTCGGCCAGCGCCACAGCGCGGAACATTGCGCGGCGCTTGTTCAGGGTTTCTTCCCATTCGAGGGCCGGCACCGAGTCGGCGACGATTCCGCCACCGGCCTGTACATGCAGCTCCCCGTCCTTGATCACTGCGGTGCGGATCGCAATCGCGGTGTCCATGTTGCCGTTCCAGGCGAAATAGCCGACCGCGCCGCCGTACACGCCGCGTTTGACCGGTTCCAACTCGTCGATGATTTCCATCGCACGGATCTTCGGCGCCCCCGATAACGTACCTGCCGGCAGAATCGCCCGCAGTGCGTCCATCGCGGTCAGCCCGGCTTTCAACTCGCCGGTAACGTTGGACACGATGTGCATCACGTTGGAATAGCGCTCGATCACCATCTTCTCGGTGAGTTTGACCGAACCGATTTCCGAGACGCGCCCGGTGTCGTTGCGGCCCAGGTCGATCAGCATCAGGTGCTCGGCGATTTCCTTGTCGTCGCTCAGCAGGTCTTCTTCCAGGGCCAGATCCGCTTCTTCGGTCGCGCCGCGCGGGCGCGTGCCGGCAATCGGGCGCACGGTGATCAGGTTGTCTTCGACGCGCACCAGCACCTCCGGCGAACTGCCAACCACGTGGAAGTCACCGAAGTTGAAGAAGTACATGTACGGCGTCGGGTTGAAGCAGCGCAGCGCACGATACAGGTCAATCGGCGCCGCCTTGAAGTCGATGGACATGCGCTGCGACGGCACCACCTGCATGCAGTCACCGGCGAGGATGTATTCCTTGATGGTATCGACCGCACGCTCGTAGTCATCCTGAGTGAAACTGGAGCGGAACACCGGGTCGGCCGCCGGTGGACGGCTGAGGTCCAGGCCGCGACGCGGGGTGATCGGCTGCCGCAGCTTTTCCAGCAGGGCTTCGAGGCTGGCCAGGCCTTGCTCGAACGCGTCCGCCTGGGCCGGGTCGGCGAGGACAATGGCGTGCATCTTGCCGGCGAGGTTATCGAACACCACCACCGCGTCGGAGACCATCAGCAGAATGTCCGGCACGCCCAAAGGATCGGGGTTCGGGCACTTGCCCAGGCGTTGCTCCACATAGCGCACGCAGTCGTAGCCGAAATACCCCACCAGGCCACCGTTGAAACGCGGCAGGCCGGCGATGGTCGGCACGTTATAGCGCGCCTTGAACGCTTCGACGAAGGCCAACGGGTCTTCTACGTCGTGACTTTCGACCTCGACGCCATCGTGGGTAATGCTGATGTGATGGTCGTAAACCCGCAGCACAGTGCGGCACGGCAGGCCGATGATCGAGTAACGGCCCCATTTCTCGCCGCCCTGCACCGACTCCAACAGATAGGAGTTGGGGGCGTCGGCCAGTTTCAGGTAGATCGACAGCGGCGTATCGAAGTCGGCCAGGGTTTCGCAGGCCAGGGGGATGCGGTTATAGCCGGCAGCGGCCAAACGCAGGAATTCTTCACGGATCATGAGGTGCCTCGTGGTGTGAGGGTCTAACAGTCAGGTAGGCAAACGTGCCGCACAGGTGCGGCCAGGATCAGTCAGGCGCGCCAACGCCAGCGGGCCAGGGCCTTGATGACTTTCATCCAGAGTTTGCGAGTGACCACCACGATGGAATTTCCAGAAGGGGACGGATCGATGTCGGGCAACGTTATCTCAGCGCCCGCTCCCAAGCAACCGGGGATTAGCAGTCGCAGGTCATCGATCACCAATGTCGGCGATTCTTCGGCAATCGGCCGACCATGGTTATAGCCGTAACTGAGTGCCACACACTGCACGCCGGCCGCCTTGGCCGCCAGCACGTCATTGCGCGAATCGCCGACGAACAATGACTGGGAGGCTGGGATATTGGCCATTTTCATCACGAAAAACAGCGCCGCTGGGTCGGGTTTTTTCTGTGGCAAGGTATCGCCGCCGATGATCCAGCGGAAATAACGACCGATTTTCATCTGGTCCAACAATGGCGCAACAAAGCGCTCCGGCTTGTTGGTGATCAGGGCCATTTCCACGCCCTGTTTGCTCAACCATTTGAGGGTGTCTCGCACGCCGGGGTAGACCACCGTAAGTTCGTGGCTGCCTTCATAGGCCTCGTTGAACAATTCCAGTGCCCGCTCGGCCTCGACCTCATCGACACCTTCGGCATCGATGTGATTGGCCAGGGCGCGGCGCACGAGCATCTGCGCGCCGTTGCCGACCCATTCGCGCACAGCCTCAATGCCCACCGGCTTGCGCCCCAGTTTGAGCAGCATGTGGTCCACCGCCGCTGCCAGGTCGGGCACCGAATCGATCAACGTACCGTCCAGATCGAACATCACCAGCCGTGGCAATTTGCCGGGAAACAACTGCTCAAAGCCGCTCATGGACGCGCCAGCGCCAGTTCAGCGCGCATCTTGGCGATAACTTCCTGATAGTCCGGGGCATTGAAGATCGCCGAGCCGGCCACAAAGGTGTCAGCGCCGGCAGCGGCGATTTCGCGAATGTTATTGACGTTCACCCCACCGTCGATTTCCAGGCGGATATCACGGCCGGAGGCGTCGATCAGTGCACGGGCTTCGCGCAGCTTGTCGAGGGTGCCAGGGATGAACTTCTGCCCGCCGAAGCCTGGGTTGACGCTCATCAGCAACACCATATCGACCTTGTCCATCACGTACTTGAGCACGTCCAGCGGCGTCGCCGGGTTGAACACCAGGCCAGCCTTGCAGCCGCCTTCGCGGATCAGTTGCAAGGTGCGGTCGACGTGCAGCGAGGCTTCCGGGTGGAAGGTGATGTAAGTGGCGCCGGCTTCAACGAAGTCACCGATGATGCGATCTACCGGGCTGACCATCAGGTGCGCGTCGATAGGCGCAGTGATGCCGTACTTGCGCAGCGCCGCGCAGACCATCGGGCCGATGGTCAGGTTGGGCACATAATGGTTGTCCATAACATCGAAATGGACGAAGTCGGCGCCGGCGGCCAGTACCTTGTCCACTTCTTCGCCCAGGCGGGCGAAGTCGGCGGAGAGAATCGATGGAGCAATGACGAAGGGCTGCATGACGCACCTTTTCTGAGCTAAATCACGATGGCGCGCATTGTATACCTCATGCTTTGTCCCGCGCACCGTGACCTGGCTCAATGGCTAGTAGGCGGCCCGGTAGATTTTCTCGATGTCAGCCGCGCTGAGCTTGCGCGGGTTGTTGCGCATCAAGCGCTCAATACCTGCCGCCTCCGCAGCCATGGCAGGGATGGCATCTTCGGTTACCCCGAAACTGCGCAGCCCGGAGGGGATCTCCACATCGGCGCACAGGCGCGTCATCGCCTCGACGGCCTGATCGGCGGCAGCGTTGACACTCAAGCCGGCCACATTCACGCCCATGGCCTCGGCGATGTCGCGCATGCGTTCGACACACGCCAATTTATTCCACTGCATCACGTAGGGCAGCAGCAACGAATTACTCACGCCGTGACCGACGTTGTAGCGCCCACCCAGCGGGTACGCCAAGGCATGCACCGCGCCCACGCCGGCGTTACCAAAGGCCATGCCGGCCATCAGGCTGGCGGTGGCCATGTCGTCACGAGCCTTCAGGTCAACCGGATTGGCGTAGGCCTTGGGCAACGCATTGACGATCAGCTTGATCGCGCCAATGGCCAGGGCATCGGTGATCGGCGAGGCATTGAGCGACAAGTAGGATTCGATCGCGTGCACCAGCGCGTCCACGCCACTGGCGGCGGTGACGCTGCGCGGGCAGGTCAGGGTCATTTGCGGGCTGATCAGTGCGACATCCGGCAATAGGTAATCGCTGACGATGCCTTTTTTCAACTGGGCAGCCTTGTCGGAGAGGATCGCCACATTGGTCACCTCCGAGCCGGTGCCGGCGGTGGTGGGAATCGCGATCAGCGGCGGGCCTTTGCGCGGCACTTGGTCAACACCGAACAAATCCTCCAGCGCGCCGTGGTAACCGGCATAAGCGGCCACGCTCTTGGCAATGTCGATGGCGCTGCCACCGCCCACGCCGATCAAACCGTCGTGCCCGCCGTCGCGGTACGCCTGCATGCAGTCTTCGACAATGGCGATTTCCGGGTCGGGTTTTACGCGGTCGAAAATCTCATAGCTGCGCCCGCCCAAATGCTCCAGAGCCAGGGCCACCGTGCCGGACTGAACCAGTGCGGCATCGGTGACAATCAGTGGGTTATCCACATCCAGGCGCGTCAGCTCGGCGGCCAGTTGCTCGATGGCACCGGCGCCGGTCAGCAGTTTGTGGGCGATCTTGAATGAGGAAGTACTCATGTGCGCGGCCTCTTTTTGATGGATGGGCTGGCACAAGAGTAGCTGACTGAAACAGGTTGTCTTTCATTCAGCGGCTGAATGGTCACAGAACCTATGTGGGAGGAGGCGTGTCCCTTCCCACATAGGTTCTGCGCTGGACTTTACACCTGAGCAGTACGCAGTTTTTCACTGCGCCCGCGCAGCCATTCCAGGGTCAGCAACAGCAGCACCGAGAACGCAATCAGCAACGTCGCCGCCGCGGCAATGGTGGGGCTGAGGTTTTCGCGGATGCCGCTGAACATCTGGCGCGGCAAGGTCGCTTGCTCGGGGCCGGCGAGGAACAGCGTCACCACCACCTCATCGAACGAAGTGGCGAACGCGAACAGCGCTCCGGAAATTACCCCCGGCGCAATCAGCGGCAACGTCACCCGACGGAATGCGGTCAACGGCGACGCCCCCAGGCTGGCCGCCGCCCGCACCAGGTTATGGTTGAAGCCCTGCAAAGTGGCCGACACGGTGATGATCACGAACGGCACACCCAACACCGCATGCACCACGATCAGCGAGAAGAAGCTATTGCCCAGGCCCAGCGGCGCGAAGAACAGGTAGCTGGCCACGCCGATGATCACCACCGGCACGACCATCGGCGAAATCACCAAAGCCATCACCAGCGCCTTACCGGGGAAGTCGCCGCGGGTCAGGCCGATGGCCGCCAAGGTGCCGAAGACCATGGCCAGCACCGTGGCCGCCGGGGCGACGATGATGCTGTTTTTCAGGGCGCGCATCCACTCCGCCGAGGCGAAGAAATCTTGGTACCAGTGCAGAGAGAAGCCTTGCAGCGGGTACACCAGAAAGCTGCCGCTGTTGAACGACAGGGGGATGATCACCAGCACTGGCAGTATCAGAAACAGCAGGATCAGGCCGCAGAGAATCCGCAAGCTGTAAAACCACACCCGTTCCACCGGTGACATATAAGGGCTCAGCATCGCAAGGTCTCCTTAGCTCAGGCGCAGGCGGCTGGCGCCGACCAGCCGGTTGTAGATCAGGTACAGCAATACGGTCGCCAGCAGCAGCAAGCCGCCCAGTGCCGTGGCCATGCCCCAGTTGATGCTGGTGTTGGTGTAGAAGGCCACGAAGTAGCTGACCATCTGGTCGTTCGGGCTGCCCAGCAGCGCCGGGGTGATGTAGTAACCAATCGCCAGAATGAACACCAGCAGGCAACCGGCGCCGACGCCGGCGTAGGTCTGCGGGAAGTACACGCGCCAGAAACTGGTGAACGGGTGGCAGCCCAGGGAAATCGCCGCGCGCATGTAGGTTGGCGAGATCCCCTTCATCACGCTGTAGATCGGCAGGATCATGAACGGCAGCAGAATGTGCACCATGGAGATGTAGACCCCAGTGCGGTTGAACACCAACTCCAGGGGTTTATCGATCAGCCCCATGCTCAGCAGGGCGCTGTTGATCAGCCCGCCGGATTGCAGCAGCACGATCCACGCCGCCACCCGCACCAGGATCGAGGCCCAGAACGGCAACAGCACCAGAATCATCAACAAGTTACTTTTGCGTGCCGGCAGATTGGCCAGCAGGTACGCCAGCGGGTACGCCAGCAGTAAGCAGATGGCGGTGATCACCAGGCCCATCCAGAACGTACGGGCGAAGATATCCAGGTAGATCGCCTGATCCGGGGTGGCCGGAGCCACTTCGCCGAGGTCATCGATGCGGTGATCCACCGCCGCCAGCAGATAGAACGGCGTAAAGCTGTTGGTGTTGCGCCGGATCGCCTGCCAGTACGCCGGGTCGCCCCAGCGCTCGTCGAGGTTTTCCAACGCCTCTTTATAAGACCCGGGCACTTCGGTAAACGGCAGCGCCCGTGCGGTTTTGGTCAGCAGGCTGCGATAGCCGGCCAGTTCCATGTTCAAGCGTTTGGACAGATCGCCCAGGGTCTGATTTTTGCGCGCTTCGCCCAAATCTTCGCTGAGTGCCTGATACACCGGTTCGCCCGGCAGACCACGCCCATCCCAGGTTTTCACCGCCACCACGGTCCGCGGCAAACCGCCTACCACTTCTGGGTTACCGACGCTTTTGTAGAGCAATGCGACGATTGGCACCAGAAACACCAACAGCAGGAACAGCACCAGCGGCGCAATCAACGCTTGGGCTTTCCAGCGATTGAGCCGCTCGGCACGCGCCAGGCGCTGCTTGAGGGTGGGGCTGTTGACCTCGTTCGAGGGAACGGCGATGGCCATGGCTGACTCCGAATCTTGAAAATGAATGCAATCTTTCACACACAAGAAATCCCTTGCGGGAGGGGGCTTGCCCCCGATGGCAGAGGTTCAGTCAACACATGTATCGACTGGGTCGCCATCATCGGGGGCAAGCCCCCTCCCACAGGGTTATGCGGTGTTACTTCGCAGCCCAGGAGTTGAAGCGCTGTTCGAGCTGCTCACCGTTATCAGCCCAGAAGCTCACGTCGATCTGCACCTGATTGGCGATGTTCTCCGGGGTGGTCGGCATGTCCTTGAGGATGTCCTTGGCCAGCAGCGGTACGGCTTGGGTGTTGGCTGGGCCGTAGGCAATGTTTTCCGAGTAGGTCTTCTGCTGCTGCGGCGCAACCGAGAAGGCGATGAATTTTTTCGCCGCTTCGGCGCGGTCCTTGGCCAGGCCTTTTGGAATGGCCCAGGCGTCGAAGTCGTAGATACCGCCGTTCCACACCACTTTCAGGTTGCTTTCTTTCTGCACGGCGGCGATACGACCGTTGTAGGCCGAGCTCATCACTACGTCACCAGAGGCCAGGTACTGCGGCGGTTGCGCGCCGGCTTCCCACCACTGGATCGACGGTTTGAGTTCATCGAGCTTTTTGAACGCACGATCCTGGCCATCTTTGCCGGCCAGCACTTTGTAGACGTCTTTGGGTGCGACGCCGTCGGCCATCAATGCAAATTCCAAGGTGTACTTGGCGCCTTTGCGCAGGCCGCGCTTGCCCGGGAATTTCTTGGTGTCCCAGAAATCCGCCCAGCTGGTTGGCGCAGAGGCCAGTTTGTCAGCGTTGTAGGCCAACACCGTCGACCAAACGAAGAAGCCCACGCCGCACGGCTGGATCGCGCCCTTCACGTAGTTCGCGCTGTCGCCGAACAGTTTCGGGTCCAGTGGCTCGAACATGTCTTCGTCGCAACCGCGGGACAGTTCCGGCGACTCCACTTCCACCAGGTCCCAGGACACGCTCTTGGTGTCGACCATGGCTTTGACCTTGGCCATCTCACCGTTGTACTCACCGGCGACGATCTTGCCGTTGCCCGCGCTTTCCCACGGTGCATAGAAGGCCTTGACCTGTGCCGCCTTGTTCGCGCCGCCAAATGACACGACGGTCAGGTCCGGGCCGGCCATGGCGTGCGTTGCGCCCATCAAGCCAATTGCCAGGGCCGAATACTTCAGGGATCTCAACATTGTTGTTCTCTCCACGTGCAGGGTTGGTGAAGCCATGGGGGCGATCAATTCGCCTCTAGAAGTGGGTCGAGTGCGCGAACGTGCTCGACTTGCCAGCCAATCGGTACCACGTCGCCGACTGCCAGGGCTGGGTCCAGCTCGGCGATCGGTTGTTTCACAAAAAAATCGGTCTTGCCGCAGACTTCCAGGCGCACCCGCACGTGGTCGCCCAGGTAGATAAATTCCGCCACACGCCCCGAGAAGCGGTTGACGCAGCTTTCGCTGGAGCCATTGAGGCTGACGCGCTCCGGGCGCACCGACAACGTCACCGGGCCGCCGACCTGGCCGACGTTCACCGCCAGCGCCTCAACCTTCTCGCCCCGCGCCAGCTCCACCACGCAGCGTTCGCCGCTGCGGCTGTGCAGGCGACCGTTGAGACGGTTGTTTTCGCCAATGAAGTTAGCCACGAAGGTGTTCTTCGGCTCTTCATACAGGGTGCGCGGCGCGGCTATCTGCTGGATCTCGCCCTGGTGGAACACCGCAACGCGGTCGGACATGGTCAAGGCTTCGCCCTGGTCGTGCGTCACGTACACCACGGTCACACCGAGGCGCTGGTGTAGGTGCTTGATCTCCATCTGCATGTGTTCGCGCAGTTGTTTGTCGAGGGCGCCGAGGGGTTCGTCCATCAGCACTAGTTGCGGTTCGAACACCAGCGCTCGGGCCAAGGCCACGCGCTGTTGCTGACCGCCGGAGAGCTGCGCCGGGTAGCGCTGGGCGAAGGCGTCGAGCTGGACCATGCTCAGCACGCGTTTGACGCGCTCGCTGATGTCGGTCTTGCTCAAACCGCGCACCGACAGCGGGAACCCCAGGTTCTCGGCGACGGTCATGTGCGGGAACAACGCGTAGTTCTGGAACACCATGCCGATATCGCGCTTATGCGGCGGCACGTTGTTGATAGAGCGCCCGGCCAGCTGGATCTCACCGGCGGTCGGGGTTTCGAAGCCGGCGAGCATCATCAGGCTGGTGGTCTTGCCCGACCCTGAAGGCCCGAGCAAGGTGAGGAACTCGCCCTTGCGGATCTCCAGGTTGAGGTCTTTGACGATCAGGTTCTCGCCGTCGTAGCTCTTCTGCACGCCACGAAAGCTGACCAGCACATCATTTGAATCCACCTCGCTCATACCCGCACCTTTTATTTTGGACTGCTGTGGCACAAGCGTAGTCCAGGGGCGAGGCCCCGGAAATCGGGGGCCAGGAGAGAATCTCATCAGCCGGTTGGAAGGCTGGGGGTAGGGATCGCCCTACACCGATGGCGGGCACTGGACAGTGCGGCGGCAAGAACCCCGCTGCAAGCGACAAGAATGGGTGCGGCGCGGTTTTGCGGGGTGTCGCAAATAGATATGCCGCTACAGAAGCTTGTGTTCCATGGCGTACCGCACCAGCTCGGCCAGGGAGGTGATATTAAGCTTCTGCATCAGGCGCGCCTTGTGGGTGCTGATGGTCTTGCTGCTGAGGGCCAGTTGCTGGGCGATGTCATTGACATTGGCGCCCTGCGCCAGGCGTTCGAACACCGAGAACTCGCGCTCCGAAAGCAATGAATGCAGTGGGCGGGCATCGGTGAGGCCGACTTCGAAGACCATCCGGTCCGCCAGGTCCGGGTCGATATAGCGCCCACCGGCCGCTACCTTGCGAATCGCCGTCAGCAGCAACGCCGGATCACTGTCCTTGGTGGCGTAGCCGGCGGCGCCGACCTTCAAGGCCCGCGCGGCCATCTGCGCTTCGTCATGCATCGACAGCACCAGGATCGCCGGCGGGTTGTTCAATGCCCGAATCCGCGCAATCGCTTCCAGGCCATTGACGCCCGGCATGGAGATGTCCAGCAGCACCACCTCACAGGCGACGTGGCGCAACGTCTCCAATAACTGCTCGCCATTGCTCGCCTCTCCCACCACCTGCAGGTCTTTGGCCAGGCCGATCAATTGCTTGATGCCTTCACGGACGATGGTGTGGTCTTCGGCTACCAGTACACGGATCACAAGGCTTTCCTCTTATTGTCAGGCATCCAATGGCACCGTCACGCTCAGGGTGGTGCCCTCCCCCAACTCGCTGTGCAGGCTCAGTTGCCCGCCCATGATCAACACCCGCTCGCGCATGCCCACCAGGCCGAACGAGGTCGCACGGCCTTGTGCCTGAACGAAGCCGACGCCGTCGTCGCTGATGGTCAGGCGCAGGTCGGTGCCTTCAATCGCCAGGCTAAGTTCCACAGTATGCGCCTGGGCATGGCGCATCACATTGGTCAGCGCCTCTTGCAAGATACGAAACAGGCCGACGGCCTTCGCGTCGCTCAGGGCCGGTAGGTTATCCGGCACCTGCACCAGGCAAGGAATGTGCGTGCGCGCTTCAAAGCGCCGGGCCTGCCACTCGATGGCCGAGGCAATGCCCGCGTCGAGAATCGGCGGGCGCAGCGCAGTGGCCACGTCGCGCACCAATTGGAAAAGCTGGGCGATCAGGCGCTTCATGCTGTTCAGGCGCTCGTGCAAGCCGGGGTCCAACTGCGCGTAGGCCAGCTCGCACATGGAGGTTTCCAGCTTGAGCACGGTGAGCATCTGCCCGAGTTCATCGTGCACTTCACGGGCAATGCGGGCCTTTTCTTCTTCGCGCACGGTTTCCAGGTGGGCCGACAGCTCGCGCAATTGCGCCTCGCTTTGCAGCAAGGCGGCCAGGGTGCGGCGCAGTTCGGTGACGTCGTTGAGGTACACCACCAGGTACTCGGCATCGGCAAAGCGCACAAAACTCAAGGAAACGTTGGCCGGCAGGATGCTGCCATCGGCGCGCAAACAATCGGTGGCGAAATTCTGCGGTCCTTCTTCGCTGGCCCGTGCGCGTTTCCACAGATTGAGCCAGCGATCCATGTCCAGCGTGGGGTCGAGGTCGACCAGCGGCCGCTCGATCAAAGTGCCGGGGCCATAACCGAGCATGTTTTCGGCCGCACGGTTGGCGTAGCGCACATGACTGTCCCAGTTCACCCAGAGAATGCCAACGGTGCTTTGATCGATGGAAAACTGCGTCAACCGCAGCGCCTGGGCACCGGCCGCACGGGCGGCGCTTTCTTCGCGGGCGGCCAGCAGGTCGTGTTCCAGTTGGCGTTGGTGGCGACGCTGCCAGAACACCACCGCCAGGCTGGCGAGCAGTAGCAGGCACAGCAACAGGCTCAGGTTCTGCCACAGCCCCGGGGACTGCGTTAGCCGGGGATATTGGGGTTGCAGCCAGCGGTTGTGCAGTTGGTCCAGGTCACGGGCGGGAATGGCACGCAGCGCGCTTTCCATGATGCCGGCCAGTTCCGGCCATTCGCGGCGGGTGGCTACACGCAAGAGTTGCGGTAGGCCGATATCCCCCACCACCGCCAGCCCGGCGAATTCCGCTTCGGCGGACAGACGACTCAGTTGCGCTTCATCCACCACCGCATAGCGGGCCTGTTGGCTGACCAGCAATTGCAGGGCCTGGCGCTCCATGGGCACGCCTTGCAGATTGAGATTGGGGTATGTGCT
The DNA here is from genome assembly GCF_019641515.1 of Pseudomonas sp. S5F11. NCBI lineage: Bacteria > Pseudomonadati > Pseudomonadota > Gammaproteobacteria > Pseudomonadales > Pseudomonadaceae > Pseudomonas > Pseudomonas sp. S5F11. The sequence continues at coordinate 4,245,453 of NZ_JAIFJZ010000001.1, read as the reverse complement.
GCTCAGGTAATCGGCCACGGCACTGGGCATGCGCACCGCAACGCGGGATTGATCATCGAGTTTTTCCAGCTCCACGGCAGCGCCGCCCTCACGGATGCCCACCACACGCTGAGGCACGCGCATATAGGGGTCGGTGAACAACCACAGGCGCAGACCGGCCGGGGTTTGCTGCAGCCCGGGAGCCATGTCTACCTCGCCCTCGCGTACGGCCTCTTCCAACTGCTCCTGAGTGGGAAAGTTGCGCCACGTCAGTTCGATATTCAGCGCCTTGGCCAGCCACTGCATCAATTCGACATTGGCCCCCGACAAACGCTGTAGGCGCCGATCGTACTGCGCGTAAGGCGCTTGCAACACTACGCCGACCCGCAGCTCCGGATGCTCGGTCAGCCATTGGCGCTGCTGCGCAGTGAGTTGCGCCTGCGGTATGCCAGGCGCGGGGGCGGCGTTTCCCATCAAGGCAACGCACAAACAGCCGATAAGCAGCAGACAGCGAAAACCCATGATCCACGTCTCACATCACTGACAAATACTGACCAACCCATTAGGCTGCTGGAATCACTTCTGGCCGGGAATTAACGATGCCCTTTCACCACCGTTCGGCACTGCCAGCATTGTGCCTGTCGCTGCTCTTTACCAGTGCCTTTTCTGTACAGGCCGCTGACGCTCCCGCGCCAGAAGCCGAAAAACCCGTAGCGCGCCAGCCCTTGCCGGAACGCAGCCAGGCTGAAGCCAGCGCCCTGGAACGCACAATCCCACAGCAGGAGCAGCAGCAATTGCAGGCTGGTAGCGATTCCTTCCTGGCCCTGTGGAAACCCGCCAACAGCGCCGAGCCCGAGGGCGTGGTGATTATCGTACCGGGCGCCGGGGAAAATGCTGACTGGCCGCAAGCAATCGGCCCTTTACGCCGCAAATTGCCGGATGCCGACTGGGGCAGCCTGAGCCTGTCGTTGCCGGATGTGAGCGTAGACACCCTGCCGCCGCGCGTTATGGAAGCGCCCAAAGCCACGGTCGACACCAGCAGCAAAGAAGCCAGCACCGCGGATAAACCCATCGAACAAGCCGCCAGCGCCGAAGCCGAGGGCACCGACCCGTCGGTGGTTCCGGGCGCCGACGAGCAGGATAAGACCGATGCCTCGCGCATTTTTGATCGCATCGACGCCGCCGTGGCCTTCGCCCAAACCCAGAGTGCGCGCAGTGTAGTGCTGCTCGGCCATGGCACCGGAGCTTGGTGGGCGGCGCGCTACTTGACCGAGAAGCAACCGTCCCAGGTGCAGAAATTCGTCATGGTCGACGCCAAGACACCCAATGGCCGTCAGCCGGACGTGCAGCAACTGGCCCCTGGCCTGAAAATGCCGACTGCCGACGTTTTCTATCAAGACAACACGCAGTCCAGCAAAAACGCCATGGCTCGCCTGCAGGCGGCCAAGCGGTTGAAGAATGACGGCTATAAACAGGTGTCGCTCAAGACCCTGCCCGGCAACAGCGCCGCCGAGCAGGAACAGCTTTATCGCAGGATCAGAGGCTGGTTGAGCCCCCAAACAACACAAAACTGAAGTGGGAGGGGGCAAGCCCCCTCCCATATTTTGATTGGAGTTCTATCTTCAACGGTGGCGACTAACGAAAATCCCGGCGTTCGCGAATCAACGCATAGGCGTTGTGCAACTCGCGGGTGCGCTCGGTGGCCTCGCGTACCTGCGCTGGGCTGGCGCCGGTGCCGGCGATTTTGTCCGGATGGTGACGGCTGAGCAGGCGACGGTAGGCACGCTTGATTGTTGACGGGTCCGCGGTGGCCGTCACCCCCAGCAACCGCAGGGCGTCCTGATACGTTGCGCTGCGATTGACCAACGGCTTGCGCTCGGGCGCGTAGTCAGCGGCCAGCGCCTTGAGCTGTTGCGGCGTCCAGCCGAGCCAGCGCCCCCACTGCTCGATCAGGTCGCGCTCGGCGTCATCCGCACGGCCGTCCGCCCAGACCATCCGCCAGCAGGCGCGCAGCACGCCTTCGGCCGCATGGGGCTGAGCCTTGAGCACGCGCAGGTATCTACGCACCCGGTCGGCCCCGGATTTGCCCCGATTGAATGCCGCAATCGCACGCCGCTGAGCTGATTCGGTCATGTCCAGGGCGCGCATTTCCTGCCGCGCCTGCTGAATATGCCCATCCACCACGCGGCCATTGCTCTTGGCCAGCCGCCCCAGCAACACAAACAGCAATTCGTCATTGCGTAACGCCGGGCGACCGCCCAGGCGCTCGCGCAACTGCGCCCAACTGTGCAGTTGCAGGCGACGATCCAGCGCCTGCCCCAGCAGTGCCCCCAACAAAGCCCCCGGAATACTGGCAATGGCATAGCCAGCCCCGGCGCCGATCAGCGTCCCTGGCCACAACATGTTACTGCCCCGCTATGAGCAGGGATTCGACTTGCGCCAGGCGCTCCAGCGTACCGACATCAATCCAGCGTCCTGCCATGTGCTCCCCCGTTACCTGACCTTTCGCCATGGCCGCGCGCAACAGCGGCGCCAACTTGAAGGCACCCGCGCTGCAACCTTCAAACAACTTGGGGTCGAGCACGGAAATGCCACTGAAGGTCAGGTTATCGGCACCGGGCGCCGCATCATGAAGCAGACCGTGATCCAGGTAAAAATCACCGCCCGAAGGGTGATGCGCCGGGTTATCGACCATCACCAGATGCGCCAGCCCCTTGAGCGGTTGCTTGAGCTGGGAGAAATCGTAGTCAGTCCAGATATCGCCATTGACCACCAGAAAAGGTTGATCCCCCAGCAATGGTAGTGCCTGGAAAATCCCGCCGCCGGTCTCCAGCGGCTCACCCTCCGGGGAGTACCGGATGCGCAGCCCGAATTGCGCACCGTCGCCCAGATAGCTTTCGATCTGCTGACCGAGCCAGGCGTGGTTGATCACGATGTCGGTGAAGCCGGCCTTGGCCAGCGCCTCCAGGTGATACTCGATCAGGCGCTTGCCACCGGCCTGCACCAGCGGCTTAGGGGTGTGCAAAGTGAGCGGACGCATCCGCTCGCCTTTGCCCGCAGCCAGGATCATGGCCTTCATACAACGGCCTCGGCCGGCTGGCGCAGGCTGACCAACAGCTCGGACAATTCACTCAACTGCGGACGCTCAGCCACTACCGCTTCTATATAAGCGAAGAAGCGCGGCACGTCGGCCAGGTAGCGAGGCTTGCCGTCGCGGTGGCAGATACGCGCAAAAATGCCGATGACCTTGAGATGGCGCTGCACGCCCATCAAGTCGCTGGCACGCAGGAATTCATCGAAGTCCGCCTGCACCGGGATGCCAAGTTTCATGGCCTGCGCCCAATAACCACGCTGCCATTCCCGCACACGGGCCTGGGGCCAACTAAGAAAGGCGTCTTTGAACAGACAAGTGATGTCGTAGGTGACCGGACCATAAACCGCATCCTGGAAATCCAGCACGCCCGGGTTCGGCTCGCTGATCATCAAGTTGCGTGGCATATAGTCGCGGTGCACCAGCACTTTGGGCTGCGCCAGGGCGCTGTCGATCAACCGATCGCTGACGCACTGCCAGAGGGCTTGTTGGTGGGTATCCAATTCGATGCCCAGGTGTCGGCGCACGTACCACTCGGGAAACAGTTCCAGCTCGCGCCGCAGCAAGGCGACGTCATAACTGGGCAGCGGCGCATCCATCGGCAATTGCTGGAAAGCCAGCAAGGCATCGATGGCCTCGGCGAATAATTGATCGGCGTTGTGCTCGTCGATCACGTCCAGGTAGGTTTTTGTGCCCAGGTCATTGAGCAAAAGAAAGCCTCGCGGCAGATCTTCTGCATAAATTTTCGGAACATTTATCCCAGACCTCGCAAGTAAATGCGCGATATCGACGAAAGGTTTGCAGTTTTCCTGGGGGGGTGGCGCATCCATGACCACGAAAGTTCGGCCACCTCCCTCCCAACGGAAATAGCGCCTGAAACTCGCGTCGCTGCTGGCCGCGGTCAATGTGGCCGGGGGTACGGCACCCCAGCCGTGAGCGTTGAAAAGGATCGGCAACTGCTCATCCAGCCAGACTTCCAGCTGTTGTAAACGTAGATCTTGCTCGGGCATTACAAGGGTCTCCGACGGCGCTAGCCGTCAAGCGGGTCATGCTTTATTATCACGCATCTTTTTCAGACCATCGAGAGGCGTGCGGCCCACACCGCGGGCAGATGGCACGCAGGAAGCCCGGACTAATAAGATGGCATTGAAATCCCCCGCGTTTCGTAGAAAATTTCCGTTGCTGGTAACCGGCAGTCTGCTGGCCATGCAACCTTTCGCCACCTCATTCGTGGTCGCCGCGGAACAGTATGACTGCTCAGTCTCTGCTTCGGGTGCCTGGGATTGCGCGCCGAAAACCGCCGCTGCCCCGCTACCACCGCGCCCGGTGCATGACGGTGCAGCCGTCAGCTCGGCCAACAGCACGGCGCAAGCCGATGCCGGTGGCAGCGCTGAGGCCGAGCCCAAGACCGCACTGGTCACCGAAGCCAAGGGCCGCGGCCTGCGCTCGCGCAGCGCCGACTATAGCCACTTGGACTGGGTGCCTCGCGAAAAGTTGACCGCGGCCCAACTGGCCGAAACCGGTCCTTACTGCGCCGGTGCGTACGTCGAACCGACACGTCCTGGCATGAACGACAAGACCAACAAGAGCGACGCGCCGACCTTCATCGGCGCCAAGGCCTCTCGTTACGAGCAGGAATCGCAAGTTGCGACCCTGGCCGGTGATGTCGTCATGCGCCAGGGCAGCATGCAGCTCGAATCCCAGGAAGCCAGCCTGTACCAGGCCGAGAACCGTGGCGAGCTGAACGGCAACGTGCGTCTGCGTGACAACGGTGCGCTGATCGTCGGCGACCACGCCCAGGTTCAGTTGGACACCGGCGCCGCCCAGATCGACAACGCCGAATACGTGATGCACAAGTCGCGCATCCGCGGCAGCGCGCTGTACGCCAAGCGTGCCGAAAACGCGATCATCCGCCTCAAGGACGGTACGTACACCACCTGCGAGCCGGACAGCAACGCCTGGCAGCTCAAAGGCAACAACATCACGTTGAACCCGGCCACCGGTTTCGGTACGGCGACCAACGCGACGTTGCGGGTCAAGAACATCCCGATCCTGTATACGCCTTATATCTATTTCCCAATCGACGATCGTCGTCAGTCCGGCTTCCTGCCGCCGAGCTTCGCCACTGGTGGCGAAACGGGCTTTGCGCTGACCACGCCGTACTACTTCAACCTGGCGCCTAACTACGACGCCACGTTGTACCCGCAATACATGACCAAACGCGGCCTGTTGATGGAAGGCGAGTTCCGCTACCTCACCAAGTCCAGCGAAGGCCAGTTCGGCGGCGCGTATCTGAACGACGACAACGACGAGCGCAGCAAACAGACCGATTACGAAAAAACCCGCTATATGCTCAATTGGCAGCATAAGGGTGGGTTGGATTCGCGGTTGTCGACTCAGGTCGATTACACCCGAATCAGCGATCCTTATTACTTCCAGGATCTGAAAAGCAACCAGATCGGTGTGGAATCCCAGGACGCACTCAACCAACAGGGTTCGGTGACCTACCGCGGCGATTCCTACCAGGCTCGGTTGAATCTTCAGGCTTACCAGCTAGCGACGATTTCCCAGATCACTCCGTATGATCGGTTGCCGCAGATCACCTTTAATGGTCAATTGCCGTATCACCCTGGCGGGTTGAACTTCAGTTATGAGACCGAAGCTGTGCGCTTTGAGCGCAGCCTTGAAAAAGGCATGTTTACCGATGAGAACGGCCTCGAGTCTGCTCGCTTGGATACATTCGTCACGGGCCTTACTCGTGCCAACGGTACCCGTTTGAACGTAGCACCAGCCGTCGACTATCCGATGAATTGGACTTACGGTTTCATTACGCCGAAGCTGAAGTATGTCTACACCAAGTACGATCTTGACCTAGACAGCACAGGCAAAAACCAGATTATTGCCGCGCAAAATGCGGCAACGGCAACTAATCCTTATGCTGGCGGCAGCTTCAAAAGCTCGCAAGACCGTGCGATTCCAGTCGCGAGTATTGATAGCGGCCTGTATTTCGACCGCAACACCAATTGGTTTGGCAAAGACTATCGTCAGACCCTTGAACCGCGTGCGTTCTACTTGTATGTCCCGAACAAGGACCAGAGCGATATTCCGGTCTTCGACACCAGCGAGTACTCGTTCAGCTACGGCTCGCTGTTCCGCGACAACCGCTTCAGCGGTGCTGACCGGATCGGTGATGAGAACAAGCTGTCTTTGGGCGTCACCAGCCGTTGGATCGAAGAAAACGGTTTCGAGCGTCAGCGCGTCAGCGTCGGCCAGGCTATCTACTTCAAAGATCGCGAGGTCCAACTGCCAGGCATCCTGGCAGCCGACCGTGCCGATGCACAATCCGACGTATCCCCTGTCGCCCTGGAATACGAATTTCGCTTCAACCGCGACTGGCGTGCCACTGCCGATTACAACTGGGACACCGAGGAACACAGCGCTCGCTCCGGCAGCGCAATGTTCCACTACCAGCCGGAAGACAACCCCAACAAGGTGGTCAACCTCGGTTATCGCTATCGTAACGACCAGGTGGTCTACAACCAGCTGACCGGCAAATGGCAGTTCGGTGGGGACTACGGCACCGAAGGTCAGCCGAACTTCGTGAAGGATTACTACAAAATCCAACAACACGACTTCTCCATGATGTGGCCGATCATTCCGCAGTGGAACCTGATCACCCGCTGGCAGTATGACTATGCCCGCAACCGCACCCTGGAAGCGTTTGGTGGTTTCGAGTACGACAACTGCTGCTGGAAACTGCGCGTCATCAACCGTTACTGGGTATCCAACGACGAATACACCCAGATCGCCCCCCTTAACGAAAAGGGTGACCACGGGCTCTTCTTCCAGATCGTCCTCAAAGGACTCGGCGGCCTGACCGGCGCCAAGGTAGAGAGCTTCCTCGACAAAGGCATTCAAGGTTATCGTGAACGTGAAGATCAAGCTTTCTGATTGTCTGCGCCCGCTCCTGCTGGGCGCGCTATTCCTTGGGACCGCATCGGCGCATGCCGCGGTCCAGCAGTTGGACAAGGTTGTGGCCATCGTCGACAACGACGTGATCATGCAGAGCCAACTGGACCAGCGGGTCAAGGAAGTTCAGCAAACCATCGCCAAGCGTGGCGGTGGCGTGCCACCTACCAGCGTCCTGGATCAACAGGTACTGGAACGCTTGATCGTCGAGAACCTGCAATTGCAGATCGGCGAACGTTCCGGCATTCGCATCTCGGATGAAGAGTTGAACCAGGCGGTAGGCACGATTGCTCAGCGCAACAACATGAGCATCGACCAGTTCCGCGCCGCCCTGGCGCGTGACGGCCTGTCCTATGAAGATGCCCGTGATCAGATCCGCCGTGAAATGATCATCAGCCGTGTACGTCAGCGCCGTGTGGCCGAGCGGGTTCAGGTGTCCGAGCAGGAAGTGAAGAACTTCCTCGCCTCGGACCTGGGCAAAATGCAGCTTTCCGAAGAACTGCACCTGGCCAATATCCTGATTCCGACACCGGACAGCGCCAACTCCGAACAGCTCAACGCAGCCGCCGCCAAAACCAAAGCGATCTACGATCGCCTCAAGGCCGGTGCCGATTTCGCGCAAATGGCCATCGCCCAGTCCGGCAGTGACAACGCCCTTGAAGGCGGTGATATGGGCTGGCGTAAAGCCGCTCAATTGCCACCGCCGTTCGACCGTGAACTGAGTTCGATGGAGGTCGGTGGCATTACCCAACCAGCACGCACGCCGGGTGGTTTCATCATCCTGAAGCTGCTGGAACGCCGTGGTGGCCAGACCTCGCTGAAAGACGAAGTACATGTTCGTCACATCCTGGTCAAACCGAGCGAAATCCGTAGCGAAGCGCAAACCAAGGAGCTGGCCGAGAAGATCTACGACCGCATCCAGAACGGTGAAGACTTCGCCACCCTGGCCAAGAGCTTCTCGGAAGACCCGGGTTCGGCCCTTAACGGCGGCGACCTGAACTGGATCGACCCGAAAGCACTGGTGCCAGAGTTCCAACAAGTCATGGCCGATACCCCGCAAGGTGTGTTGTCCAAGCCGTTCAAGACTCAATACGGCTGGCATGTGCTGGAAGTCCTTGGCCGTCGCGCCACCGACAACACCAGTCAGGCCCGCGAACAGCAAGCGCTGAACGTACTGCGCAACCGCAAGTACGATGAGGAGCTGCAAACCTGGCTGCGTCAGATCCGTGACGAGGCCTATGTGGAAATCAAGCTGCCAGGCGCCGAGCAAACAGGCACCGACCAGGCAGTTCAGTGAAACCTCAGCGTTTCGCGGTGACACCCGGCGAGCCCGCCGGCATCGGTCCAGACCTGTGCCTGCTGCTCGCCTCGCAACCTCAGCCACACCCCCTGATTGCCATTACCAGCCGCGACCTGCTCCTTGAGCGGGCCGCGCAGCTGGGTGTGGCTGTGGATTTGCTGGACGTGGCACCGGGCAACTGGCCCAACGTGCCGGCACCGGCAGATAGCTTGTATGTGTGGGACACCCCACTGCACGCCAAGGTCGTGGCCGGGCAGCTGGATACGGCCAATGCGGCGTTTGTGTTGCAAACCCTGACTCGCGCCGGGCAAGGCTGCCTCGATGGCGACTTCGCGGGCATGATTACCGCGCCGGTGCACAAGGGCGTGATCAATGAGTCCGGCATCGCGTTTTCCGGTCACACCGAGTTCCTTGCCGAGCTGACCCACACCACACAAGTCGTGATGATGCTTGCCACCCGTGGCTTGCGTGTGGCCCTGGTGACCACGCACCTGCCGCTGCGTGAAGTTGCCGACGCCATTACCTCCGAGCGTTTGGAGCGCGTGACGCGCATCTTGCATGCCGACTTGCGCCAAAAATTCGGCATCGCCCAACCGCGTATCCTGGTCTGCGGGCTTAACCCCCACGCCGGTGAAGGCGGTCACCTGGGGCATGAAGAAATCGACATCATCGAACCCACCCTGGAGCGTCTGCGCCAAGAAGGCATGGACCTGCGCGGCCCACTGCCCGCGGACACTCTGTTTACCCCCAAATATCTGGAGCATTGCGACGCAGTGCTGGCGATGTACCATGACCAAGGGCTGCCGGTGCTGAAATACAAAGGCTTCGGCGCCGCCGTAAACGTGACTCTGGGCCTGCCGATCATCCGCACCTCCGTCGACCATGGCACTGCCCTGGACTTGGCGGGCAGCGGCAAGATCGATACCGGCAGCCTGCACGTGGCCCTGGAAACCGCCTATCAGATGGCCGAGACCCGCATATGACCGAGCATTACCAACACCGGGCGCGCAAGCGCTTCGGGCAGAATTTCCTGCACGACGCAGGCGTGATCGACCGCATCCTGCGCTCCATTCACGCCAAGCCCGAAGACCGCCTGCTGGAAATCGGCCCAGGCCAGGGCGCACTGACCCAAGGCTTGCTGGCCAGTGGCGGACAGTTGGACGTGGTGGAGTTGGACAAGGACCTGATCCCGATCCTCAATCAGCAATTCGCCGGAAAGTCCAACTTCAACCTGCATCAGGGCGATGCGCTGAAGTTCGACTTCAATAGCCTCAACGCCGCGCCTAATAGCCTGCGCGTGGTCGGCAACCTGCCTTACAACATCTCCACACCGCTGATCTTCCACCTGCTGAACAACGCAGGGATCATCCGCGATATGCACTTCATGCTGCAAAAAGAAGTGGTGGAGCGCCTGGCCGCGGGCCCTGGAGGCGGCGATTGGGGTCGACTGTCGATCATGGTTCAGTACCACTGCCGCGTCGAACACCTGTTCAACGTTGGGCCGGGCGCCTTCAACCCGCCGCCGAAAGTTGATTCGGCCATCGTACGCCTGGTCCCCCATGCCGTGCTGCCACACCCGGCCAAGGATCATCGCTTACTGGAGCGCGTGGTACGCGAGGCGTTCAACCAGCGTCGCAAAACCTTGCGCAACACGCTCAAGGCGCTGCTGAGCAACGCCGAAATCGAAGCCGCTGGCGTGGACGGCAGCCTACGTCCCGAACAACTGGACCTGGCCGCGTTCGTGCGCCTGGCTGACCAGTTGGCCATCCAGCCTGCGCCAGCCGCAGACTGAAGCCTGCCGTGCATGGGCCAGACGGCATGTCTGGCCTAGTGCCCTCCTCTTGGCCTAGACTGATCCGCATCTGCTGTCTTCCGCTTTTGCTTTTAAGGCCTCTTGCATGTCCGATCCTCGCTACCAGATCGACGTCAGCGTCGTCACCCGCTTCCTCGCGGAACAATCGCAACCTGAACAAAACCGCTACGCCTTTGCCTACACCATCACGGTGAAAAACAACGGGCTGGTGCCGGCTAAACTCCTGTCTCGCCACTGGGTGATTACCGACGGTGACGGCCAGGTCGAAGAAGTCCGCGGTGCCGGCGTTGTCGGCCAGCAGCCATTGATCGACAGCGGCGCCAGCCACACTTACAGCAGCGGCACGGTGATGACCTCCAAGGTCGGAACCATGCAGGGCTCCTATCAAATGAAAGCCACCGACGGTCATTTATTCGACGCCATGATCAAACCATTCCGTCTCGCCGTGCCCGGAGCCCTGCACTGATGGCGACGTATGCGGTCGGTGACCTGCAAGGTTGCCTGGAGCCCCTCAAATGCCTGCTGGAACGGGTCGCCTTCGACCCGGCGCAGGATCGCCTGTGGCTGGTGGGTGATTTGGTCAACCGTGGCCCCGAGTCGCTGGAAACCCTGCGCTACCTGTATAACCTGCGACATTCGTTGGTTTGCGTGTTGGGCAATCACGACCTGCACCTGCTGGCAGCGGCGAATAACATCGAACGTCTGAAAAAAGGCGATACGCTGCGGGAAATTCTCGAAGCACCTGACCGCGACGAACTGCTCGACTGGCTGCGTCGGCAAAAGATCATGCATTACGACGAAGGCCGCCGCATGGCGCTGGTGCATGCCGGCATCGCGCCACAATGGACGCTGAAAAAAGCCCTCAAATGTGCGGCCGAAGTCGAACACGCTCTGGCCGACGATAGCCTGTACACCGCCTACCTCGACGGCATGTACGGCAACGAGCCGGTTAAATGGGATAACGACCTCACCGGCGTCGCTCGCTTGCGGGTCATCACCAACTACTTCACGCGCATGCGCTTCTGCACCGCCGAGGGAAAACTAGACCTCAAAAGCAAGGAAGGCGCGGACACCGCGTTGCCCGGCTATAAGCCCTGGTTTGCCCATAAAGAACGCAAAACCCGTGACACCAAGATCATCTTCGGCCACTGGGCGGCCCTGGAAGGCCAGTGCGATGAGCCCGGCGTGTTTGCCCTCGACACCGGTTGCGTGTGGGGCGGCGCCATGACCTTGATGAACATCGACACCGGCGAGCGTCATCGCTGCCAATGCCAACCCCCTCTTCCCGTTACACAGCCGGCCGCCGCCAAGCGCTAGACGCCGCTTGCCGCCCGCCCAAGGAGCCCGCCATGAGCGAATTCAAACGTATCCCTCCCGAACAAGCCCAGGCCCTGCGCGAGCAAGGCGCGGTAGTAGTCGATATCCGTGACCAGCCGACCTACGCCGCTGCGCACATTGCTGGCGCCAAGCACTTGGACAACGTCAACATCGCTGACTTTATCCGCGACGCCGACCTCGACGCACCGGTGATCGTGGCGTGCTACCACGGTAACTCCAGCCAGAGCGCAGCCGCGTATCTGGTCAATCAAGGCTTCTCCGACGTCTATAGCCTGGATGGCGGGTTTGAGCTGTGGCGTGCGACGTTTCCTGCAGACATCGCATCAGTCGATTCGCAATAATTTTTTTCACACCCCGCTACCCCGCGTGACGCTTGGGCTCGCGCCGTTTCTGACGAACGGCGCGGTCAAACTAATTACGTATCGCGCCTTGACCTCTCCGATTCCGAACTATCCTTAAGCGCAGGCCATCCGAATCAGGGGAGAGCCGGTACACCGGCGTGCGGGTCATCGGTAACGTTTCAGGGTGTTCTGGGGGGAAAACAACCATTGGCGATCGTCGATGGTTGCCAGCATCGACTGATTGATCCGGCGTCGGCTCCACGTATCGAGCGAGGTGACGACGTCATGAGTATTTTTAGCCACTTCCAACAACGCTTCGCATCCACACAGCAGGAGGAACTCACGCTTCAAGAGTATCTCGAGCTGTGCAAGCAGGACCGCAGTGCCTACGCATCCGCCGCCGAGCGCCTGCTGTTGGCCATCGGTGAGCCGGAGCTGGTAGACACCTCGAACAATTCGCGTCTGTCGCGAATATTTTCCAACAAGGTGATCCGCCGTTACCCGGCCTTTGAAGACTTCCATGGCATGGAAGAATGCATCGATCAGATCGTCTCCTACTTCCGCCACGCCGCCCAAGGCCTGGAAGAGAAGAAACAGATCCTCTACCTGCTCGGCCCCGTCGGCGGCGGCAAGTCGTCCCTGGCAGAAAAGCTAAAACAACTGATCGAGAAAGTGCCCTTCTACGCCATCAAGGGTTCGCCGGTGTTCGAATCGCCTCTTGGCTTGTTCAACGCTACGGAAGATGGCGCAATCCTCGAAGAAGACTTCGGCATACCACGGCGCTATCTCAATACCATCATGTCGCCCTGGGCCACCAAACGCCTGGCCGAGTTCGGCGGCGATATCAGCCAGTTCCGCGTGGTGAAGCTTTATCCATCAATCCTCAATCAGATCGGCGTGGCCAAGACTGAACCGGGGGACGAGAACAACCAGGATATTTCCGCGTTGGTGGGCAAGGTCGATATCCGCAAGCTGGAGGAATTCCCGCAGAACGACGCCGACGCCTACAGCTACTCAGGCGCCTTGTGCCGGGCCAACCAGGGCCTGATGGAGTTCGTGGAAATGTTCAAGGCACCGATCAAGGTGCTGCACCCACTGCTTACCGCGACCCAGGAAGGCAACTACAACAGTACCGAAGGCCTGGGCGCCATTCCATTTACAGGCATCCTGCTGGCCCACTCCAACGAATCGGAATGGCACACCTTCCGCAATAACAAGAACAACGAGGCGTTCATCGATCGGATCTACATCGTCAAGGTGCCGTACTGCCTGCGGGTCAGTGATGAGATCAAGATCTACGACAAGCTGCTGTTCAACAGCTCCTTGTCCAAGGCTCATTGCGCGCCCGACACCCTGAAGATGCTGGCCCAGTTCACCGTGCTGTCACGGCTAAAAGAGCCGGAAAACTCCAACATCTACTCAAAAATGCGGGTGTACGACGGCGAAAACCTCAAGGACACCGACCCCAAGGCCAAGTCTATTCAGGAATATCGCGACTCCGCTGGAGTAGACGAGGGCATGAATGGCCTGTCGACCCGCTTCGCGTTCAAGATCCTGTCCAAAGTGTTCAACTTCGATCCCCACGAGATTGCCGCCAACCCGGTACATCTGCTGTATGTGCTGGAACAGCAGATCGAACAGGAGCAGTTCCAGGCCGAAACCCGCGAACGTTACCTGCGATTCCTCAAGGAATACCTGGCACCGCGCTATATCGAGTTTATCGGCAAGGAAATCCAGACTGCGTACTTGGAGTCCTACAGCGAATACGGCCAGAATATCTTCGACCGCTACGTGTTGTATGCGGACTTCTGGATCCAGGATCAGGAGTACCGCGACCCCGAAACCGGCGAAATTCTCAACCGCGTAGCGCTCAACGAGGAATTGGAAAAAATCGAAAAACCGGCCGGCATCAGCAATCCGAAGGATTTCCGCAACGAAATCGTCAATTTCGTACTGCGCGCCCGTGCCAACAACAACGGCAAGAACCCTACCTGGCTCAGCTACGAGAAGCTGCGGGTGGTTATCGAGAAGAAAATGTTCTCCAACACCGAGGATCTGCTGCCGGTCATCAGTTTCAATGCCAAGGCCAGCAAGGAGGATCAGCAAAAACACAACGACTTCGTTACTCGAATGGTCGAGCGTGGCTATACCGACAAACAGGTACGCCTTCTTTCGGAATGGTACCTGCGGGTCCGGAAATCGCAGTGAGAGAAGCAGCTGTAAGCTTCTAGCGACAAGCGGCAAGGGAAAAGCGACAGAGCCCGTCAGTGGGCTCTGCCTTGCGGCTTGAAGCTCACGACTTGAAGCTCCCCGGAGGGGCCCCATGAGCTATGTGATCGACCGACGCCTCAATGGCAAGAACAAGAGCACGGTTAACCGCCAGCGTTTCCTGCGGCGTTACCGTGACCACATTAAAAAAGCGGTTGAAGAAGCCGTCAGCCGCCGTTCCATCACGGACATGGAGCACGGCGAACAAATCAGCATCCCAGGACGTGACATCGACGAACCCGTCCTGCACCACGGCAGAGGCGGCAAACAGACCGTCGTGCATCCTGGCAATAAGGAGTTCACCACGGGTGAGCATATCCAGCGTCCCCCAGGCGGTGGCGGCGGCAAGGGCCCGGGCAAAGCCGGCAACTCCGGTGAGGGCATGGATGAGTTCGTGTTCCAGATCACTCAGGAGGAGTTTCTCGAATTCATGTTCGAGGATTTGGAACTGCCTAACCTGGTAAAACGCAACCTGACCGGCACCGACACCTTCAAGACCGTACGCGCCGGCATCAGCAACGAAGGCAACCCCTCACGGATCAATATCATCCGCACCCTGCGCTCAGCTCACGCGCGGCGGATCGCCTTGTCAGGCAGTAGCCGCGCCAAGCTGAAGCAGGCCAAAGAGGAACTGGCGCGCTTGAAGCGGGATGAGCCGGACAACTTCGGTGATATCCAGGAGATAGAGGCAGAAATCGAAAAACTCAGTGCACGCATTCACCGCGTGCCGTTTCTCGATACGTTCGATTTGAAATACAACTTGCTGGTCAAACAACCCAATCCCAGCTCCAAGGCCGTGATGTTCTGCCTGATGGACGTGTCCGGCTCCATGACCCAGGCCACCAAGGACATCGCCAAACGTTTCTTTATCCTGCTGTACCTGTTTCTCAAGCGGAACTACGACAAGATCGACGTTGTGTTTATCCGCCATCACACCAGCGCGCGGGAAGTCGACGAAGAGGAGTTTTTCTACTCGCGTGAAACCGGCGGCACCATTGTTTCCAGTGCCTTGAAGCTGATGCAGGAGATCATGGCCGAGCGCTACCCGGCCAACGAATGGAATATCTACGCCGCCCAGGCCTCGGACGGCGATAACTGGAACGACGACTCGCCAATCTGCCGCGACATTCTGATCAACCAGATCATGCCGTTCGTGCAGTACTACACTTACGTCGAAATTACCCCCCGTGAGCACCAGGCCCTGTGGTTCGAATACGAGCGTATCGGCGAAGCGTTTGCCGACACGTTCGCCCAGCAGCAATTGGTCTCGGCCGGCGATATCTACCCGGTCTTCCGTGAACTCTTCCAGCGCAGGTTAGTGACATGACCGCCAAAAAAGAGACTAAGCGCCAACCCCTCTCCACCGGGTCCGAATGGACCTTTGAACTGATCCAGGCCTATGACCGGGAAATCAGCCGTATTGCGGCGGGTTATGCCCTGGACACTTACCCCAACCAGATCGAGGTGATCACCGCCGAACAAATGATGGACGCCTATGCCTCGGTCGGCATGCCCCTGGGCTACCACCATTGGTCATACGGCAAACACTTCCTCAGCACCGAAAAGTCCTACAGTCGTGGCCAGATGGGCCTGGCGTACGAAATCGTCATCAACTCCGACCCCTGCATCGCTTATCTGATGGAAGAAAACACCATCTGCATGCAGGCGCTGGTCGTGGCCCACGCCTGCTATGGGCATAACAGTTTTTTCAAGGGCAATTACCTGTTCCGCACCTGGACCGATGCCAGTTCAATCATTGATTACCTGGTGTTCGCCAAGCAGTACATCATGCAATGCGAGGAGCGCCACGGCATCGATGCGGTGGAGGATCTGCTCGACTCCTGCCATGCCCTGATGAACTACGGGGTCGACCGCTACAAACGGCCTTATCCGATTTCCGCCGAGGAAGAGCGCCTGCGCCAGAAAGAGCGCGAAGAGCATTTGCAGAAACAGATCAATGATCTATGGCGCACGATTCCAAAACGCGCCGGCAAAAATAACGATAAGGATAATGCGCGCTTCCCCGCCGAACCCCAGGAAAACATCCTGTATTTCCTCGAAAAACACGCGCCGCTGCTAGAGCCCTGGCAAAGAGAAATCGTGCGTATCGTGCGCAAGATCGCCCAGTACTTCTACCCTCAACGCCAGACCCAGGTAATGAACGAGGGCTGGGCAACCTTCTGGCACTACACGCTGATGAACGACCTTTATGATGAAGGCCTGGTTACCGACGGCTTTATGATGGAGTTCCTCACTTCCCACACCAGCGTGGTGTTCCAGCCGGGTTTCGACAGTCCCTATTACAGCGGCATCAACCCCTATGCGCTGGGCTTTGCCATGTACCGTGATATCCGGCGCATGTGCGAAAACCCCACCGAGGAGGACCGTCGTTGGTTCCCGGAAATCGCGGGCAGTGACTGGCTGTCCACGATCAAGTTCGCCATGAGCAGCTTTAAGGATGAGAGTTTTATCCTGCAGTACCTGTCACCCAAGGTGATCCGCGACCTCAAGCTGTTCAGCATTCTGGATGACGATCTCAAGGACGATCTGGTGGTACCGGCCATCCATGACGAGCCGGGCTACCGCATCATCCGCGAAACCCTGGCCGCGCAATACAACCTGGGCAATCGCGAACCCAATGTGCAGATCTACAGCATCGATGTACGCGGCGACCGTTCGCTGACGTTGCGTCATCAACAGCACGATCGCAAGCCGTTGGGCGACTCCACCGATGAAGTCCTCAAGCACCTGCATCGGCTATGGGGTTTCGACATTCATCTGGAAACCTTACAAGGCGATCAGGTCATGAAGACCCACCATGTCCCGCCGCGCAGCGATCACAATGACAACGACTATGGCCGCCTGGACATGGCCGTCGTGCATCTCTGAAGCAGCAAAGCCTCCATCGGTCAGGCACAGACGGTATCCTGTGCAGCTAATGGAGGCTTTTTCATGAAGATCTACAAAGTTGGCGGCGCAGTGCGCGACCGCTTGCTGGGCATCGACGTCACTGACATTGACCGCGTCGTTGTCGGCGCGACCACCGAAGAGATGCTGGCCAAGGGGTTCAAGCCTGTCGGCGCTGATTTTCCGGTATTTCTGGACCCGAAGAACGGCGACGAATACGCCCTCGCCCGCACCGAACGCAAGAGTGGCCGGGGTTATGGCGGCTTTGTGTTCCATGCAAGCCCAGAAGTTACGCTGGAAGAAGACCTGATTCGCCGCGACCTGACCATCAATGCCATGGCGGAGGACGATGACGGCAACCTGATCGACCCTTACAACGGCCAGCAAGACCTGAAAGCCCGCGTCCTGCGCCATGTTTCCCCGGCGTTCGCCGAAGATCCCCTGCGAGTGCTCCGCGTAGCAAGGTTCGCCGCGCGTTATGCACATTTGGGTTTCAAAGTCGCACCGCAAACCCTCGCGCTAATGCGCCAACTCAGCGAGTCCGGAGAACTGGAAGCTCTGACCCCTGAACGCAGTTGGAAGGAAATCTCCCGCGCATTAATGGAAGATCAGCCTCAGGTGTTTATTCAGGTACTGCGCGACTGCAACGCGCTGAAAACCCTGATGCCTGAAGTCGACGCCCTGTTCGGCGTACCGCAGCCCGAGGCACACCATCCTGAAATCGACACCGGCGTGCATACCCTCAGCGTGCTGGAACAGGCCGCTCTGCATCGGCAACCGTTGACCGTTCGCTGGGCCTGCTTGCTCCACGATCTGGGTAAAGGCCTGACACCTGTGGATAAGTTGCCGCAGCACATTGCCCACGAACATAGGGGGCTGAAGCTGATCAAGGCGGTCAATGAACGCTTCAAAGTGCCGCGGGACTGCCAGGAGCTGGCGCTGCTGGTCGGCCAATATCACACCCACGGCCATCGCGCCCTGGAGCTGAAAGCCTCGACACTGCTGGAGTTGTTGCAAAGTTTTGACGTGTATCGCCGGCCGCAGCGTTTCGAAGAATTCGTGGTCGCCTGCGAAATGGACGCCCGTGGTCGCAAAGGCCTTGAGCAACGCAGTTATCCACAGGCGGATTATCTGCGCGGTGCGGCGCAAGCGGCACGTAGCGTTGCGGTGGCGCCGCTGCTGGAGAAAGGTTTCAAGGGCCCTGAACTGGGTGAAGCGCTCAAGCGGGAAAGACTCAAGACACTCAAGGCTTACAAGGAACAGCGCGCTTTATAACAGCGCGCTCGGCGTCAATGGCTGGCCCCGCCATTCAAATGCAACCGGCGCCAGCACCTGATCGATGTGCGAATCGCGCCATAAGTGCGCCATCGTCTTGCCCGCTTCGGGGTGTAGGCGATCCGGTGCCATCAACGACAGCGGCCATAAAACAAAGGCGTTTTTCAGGATTTCCGCTCGCGGCAGCACCAAACCGTCAAAGTTGCCGACCAGTTCGCCGTACAACAGCACATCGATATCCAGGGGCAACCCTTTGCGATCCGGCGCATAGCGACCGTTATCCGCTTCAATCGACTTCAACCGGCGATCCAGCTCCATCAACGGCAGGTCGGTATACGCCGACACCACCAGGTTGAAGAACGGCCCGCTCTTGATACCGACCGGCTGGCTCTCGAACACTGCCGAACAGCGTACATCCACCAGAAAGCCCGCCAGCGCATCCAGCCCCGCGCGCAAGTGGCGTTCGCGCTCGATATTGCTGCCAAGGCCAAGGTAAATCTGAGTTAGCGACATCCGCGCTCGATCTCCACGCCGACACCCTTGGCGGCCGGGACGGCTCCGGGCTTGGTCAATTTGAGGTGCAGCCAGGGAATCTGGAATTCGCCCATCAAGACTTCGGCCAGACGCTCGGCAAAGGTTTCCACCAACTGGAACTGGGATTGCTCGGCGAACGCCTGGATCCGTGCGGATACGCTCGCGTAGTCCAGCGCCAGGGTCAGGTCGTCACCGGCCGCGGCCGGGCGATTGTCCCAGGCGAAGCTCAGGTCCAGACGCAGGCATTGCCGGATGCCGCGCTCCCAGTCGTAGGCCCCGATCACGGTGTCGACTTCCAGGCCTTCGATAAACACTCTGTCCAAGCACTCTTCTCCGCAGCACGACAAGGGCGCGATGCCCCGTTAGAATCAGGGCGTCCTCGCCCGGAATAGTTAGCATGTTTTGGTCACTGGCGATTCTCGCCTACCTGCTCGGCTCGCTGTCCTTCGCCATTTTGCTCAGCCGCCTGACGGGAAATCCCGATCCGCGAATGGGTGGCTCCGGCAATGCCGGCGCTACCAATATGCTGCGTCTGGCCGGCAAAAAACTTGCGGTCCTGACATTACTAGGCGATGTGTGCAAAGGCCTGTTGCCCGTGCTGATCGCCAGCCTTGCCGGCCTGACCCTGCAACAACAGGCCTGGGTGGGCGTATGTGCCGTACTCGGCCATCTGTTTCCCTTGTACTTTCGCTTTCGCGGCGGCAAAGGTGTCGCTACGGCGGCCGGCATGCTGCTGGGGATCTACCCGCCGGCGGCGCTACTGGCCGTACTGGCCTGGCTGCTGACGTTCTACCTGACCCGCACCAGCTCGCTGGCAGCGCTGATCGCCACGCCCCTGACCTTGCCGTTGCTGGCCTGGCAGGAACCGGCGGCGCTATTACCGATGAGCGTGTTGACGCTGCTGATCGTCTGGCGCCATCGCGGCAATTTACGCGACCTGTTTGCTGGGCGCGAACGGCATTTTTAAATACCGGTTCACACCCCCGTTACAAAGGCGACAACTGCTCCATCGGCCAGCGCGCCTGCACGCTGATCGCCAGGCTTTCATGCTGCCCCGCCTGCAAACGCTGGCAACCGGCATAGGCAATCATCGCGCCATTATCGGTGCAGAATTCAGGGCGGGCGTAGAACACATCGCCCTTCATATCGCCGAGCATTTTTTCCAGAGAACTGCGCAACGCCTTGTTGGCGCTGACGCCGCCGGCGATCACCAGACGTTTCATGCCCGCTTGCTTGAGGGCGCGCTTGCACTTGATGGTCAAAGTCTCCACCACGGCCTGCTGGAACGCCAGCGCGATGTCGCAACGGACTTGTTCGCTGTCGTCCCCGGCGCTGATGCTTTGCTGCCAGGTATTGAGCGCGGAGGTTTTCAAGCCGCTGAAGCTGAACATCAGGCCCGGGCGATCGCACATGGGCCGCGGGAACGTGTAGCGACCGGCGACGCCCTTTTCGGCGAGGCGGGCGATTTCCGGTCCACCGGGATAATTGAGGCCCATCATCTTGGCGGTCTTGTCGAAAGCTTCGCCGGCCGCATCATCCAAGGACTCGCCGAGGAGGGTGTATTGGCCGATGCCGTCCACCTGAACCAGCTGCGTATGACCGCCGGATACCAACAAAGCGACGAACGGGAACTGTGGCGGTGTTTTTTCCAGCATCGGGGCCAATAAATGGCCTTCCATATGGTGCACTCCGAGGGCCGGAATGCCCCAGGCGAAAGCCAATGCCTGGGCGCAAGAGGCCCCAACCAGCAGGGCTCCGACCAATCCAGGGCCGGCGGTGTAGGCAATCGCGTCAATCTCGGTCGGCACACAACCGGCCTCGGCCAACACCTGGCGAATCAGCGGCAGCATGCGCTTGACGTGATCACGACTGGCAAGTTCCGGCACCACGCCGCCATAGGCGCGATGCAAGTCGATCTGACTGAACAGTGCGTCGGCCAAAAGCCCGCGTTCACTGTCGTAAAGTGCGACACCGGTTTCGTCGCAGGAGGTTTCAAGTCCCAGTACTAGCATGGGTTTGCGCCTTGTAGAGGCTGAATTCGAAGGCGCGCATAATAGTCGCCGCTCCACTTCCCGACTAGCGGTTTTCGATCAGAGGCTTTGCATTCCGGGCAATGAGGGGTTAACATCCGCAACCCTTAAAAACCGACGACCTCAGCCGTGAATTGTTTGCGACGAGAACGTTGATCCCGGTAATGAAAGAAGGTAGCTCTGGATGCCAGCCGTCAAAGTTAAAGAGAACGAACCCTTCGACGTAGCTCTGCGTCGTTTCAAGCGCTCCTGCGAAAAAGCCGGTGTACTGGCTGAAGTTCGTAGCCGCGAATTTTACGAGAAGCCAACTTCTGAGCGTAAGCGTAAAGCAGCAGCCGCTGTTAAGCGTCACGCCAAGAAAGTTCAGCGCGAACAGCGCCGCGCCGTTCGTCTGTACTAATACACAGACGATCGTAGCAAGCTTCTGCCAAGCCCGGCCCTCAGCCGGGCTAATGGCATTTGCGGATAACGCTTGATGCTTCATCGTCGACGCCGCACATGCGACCGAGACACTGCTTCACACGTCAGGACTGGCTCTTCTGCCAGCGGTGCACGTCTCTTCTGACGAGCCTAACAAGGCTACTGACGAGCACACTTATTTTTATAAACAGGCGATCGACCGTGTCGGCTGTGCCCATCACCGAGCTTCCGAGGCCACCATTGGCCAAGACCGGATGCCTGGGCGACATTTCCAAGCCGAAGACTGATAGACACTAACGTCAGCGAATGTTCGGCAGATACACTTCCTGACAGTCCAAGCAGAGAATTGATGATCAAGCCACCTGACGTGCGCTTGAATACTTCATGGGCCCTCATTTACACGCAGTGATGACGAGAACGCCATGGCCGGGCTAATTCCCCAGAGCTTTATTGACGACCTTCTGAACCGCACCGACATCGTCGATGTTGTCAGCTCGCGCCTGCAAATGAAGAAAGCCGGCAAGAACTACACCGCCTGCTGCCCATTTCACAAAGAAAAGACCCCATCCTTCAGCGTCAGCCCCGACAAGCAGTTCTACTACTGCTTCGGCTGCGGCGCAGGCGGCAATGCCCTCGGCTTTATCATGGACCACGACAACCTGGACTTCCCCCAGGCCGTCGAGGAACTGGCCAAAGCCGCCGGCATGGAAATCCCCCGCGAAGAAAGTGGCCGCACGCACAAACCGCGACAGCCCACCGATTCGCCGCTGTACCCGCTGCTGACGGCCGCTGCCGACTTTTATCGTCAGGCGCTTAAAAGCCACCCACAGCGTAAAGCGGCCGTTGACTACCTCAAGGGGCGCGGCCTCACCGGTGAAATCGCCCGCGACTTCGGGCTTGGCTTCGCCCCACCGGGGTGGGACAACCTGTACAAACACCTGAGCAGCGACACCCTGCAGCAGAAAGCCATGATTGACGCCGGCCTACTGGTGGAAAACGCCGAGACCGGCAAGCGCTATGACCGTTTTCGCGATCGAGTGATGTTCCCGATCCGCGACAGCCGCGGACGGATCATCGCTTTCGGTGGCCGCGTACTCGGCGACGATAAACCCAAGTACCTGAACTCCCCGGAAACGCCGGTCTTCCACAAAGGCCAGGAGTTGTACGGGCTGTTCGAGGCGCGCAAAAACAACCGCAACCTTGACGAAATCATCGTGGTTGAAGGTTACATGGACGTAATCGCCCTCGCCCAACAAGGCCTGCGCAACGCCGTCGCCACCTTGGGTACCGCCACCAGCGAAGAGCACATGAAACGCCTGTTTCGCGTGGTGCCCAGCGTATTGTTCTGCTTCGATGGCGATCAGGCTGGCCGCAATGCCGCTTGGCGCGCACTCGAAGCCACGCTGTCGAGCCTGCAAGATGGCCGACGCGCGCGCTTCCTGTTCTTGCCCGAAGGCGAAGACCCGGACACCCTGGTGCGCTCCGAAGGCACCGACGCCTTCCGCGCACGCATCAATCAACATGCGCAGCCGCTGGCGGACTATTTCTTCCAGCAACTGACCGAAGAAGCTGACCCGCGCTCCCTCGAAGGCAAGGCCCACATGGCCACCCTCGCAGCGCCGCTGATCGACAAAGTGCCCGGCGCTAACCTGCGCACCTTGATGCGCCAGCGCCTTTTGGAAATCACCGGACTCAGCGGCGAAGCCGTGAGCCAACTGGTCCATAACGCACCGCAGGATACCCCGCCCGCCTACGACCCCGGCATGGACTATGACGCCATGCCTGACTATGCCGACTTCCATCCACAGCAGGAGGCATATGCCCCGCAGCAGGAATGGATACCAAAAAAACCCGGCGCCGGCGGCAAGAAGTGGGACAACAAGAAACCCTGGAACAAGAACGGTAAACGCGGTGATCGCGATGAGGCATATGCCCCGCGCACCCCGGTCGCTGTAGAAGCGCCAACGCTGATTGCCCTGCGCACACTAATTCACCACCCGCAATTGGCGGGCAAGGTTGAAAGTGCGGATCATTTTGCCAACGAGAGCAACACTTACGCCCAGGTACTGATCGCATTGATCGAGGCGATGCAGAAAAATCCTAAGCTAAACTCTATTCAGCTGATGGCTCGTTGGCATGGCACCGAACAAGGCCGACTGTTGAAAGCGCTCGCGGAAAAGGAGTGGCTAATTGACGGCGATAACCTTGAACAACAGTTTTTAGACACCATTACTAGGTTATCCGCGGGTCAGCATACGCAGACCCTCGATGAACTTATCAAGAGAGCAAGGCAGCCTGGATTATCGGCTGAAGAGCAAATTCAGATAGCAAAACAGATGCGCGACCTCTTAAAACAGAATGTTTCCGCATCAAACCCGACCTCAGCTGGCGTGTGAGGTCATAGCTCGGGTATAATCCTCGGCTTGTTTTTTGCCCGCCAAGACCTTCAGTGGATAGGGTGTTATGTCCGGAAAAGCGCAACAGCAGTCTCGTATCAAAGAGTTGATCACACTGGGTCGTGAGCAGGGTTACCTGACTTACGCGGAGGTCAACGACCACCTGCCTGAGGATATTTCAGATCCAGAGCAGGTGGAAGACATCATCCGCATGATTAACGACATGGGGATCAACGTATTCGAAACTGCGCCAGATAAGGATTCCCTTATGCTGGCCGACGCCGATACCGACGAAGCCGCCGCTGAAGAAGCTGCCGCCGCGTTGGCTGCGGTGGAGACCGATATCGGTCGCACGACGGACCCTGTGCGCATGTATATGCGTGAAATGGGTACGGTCGAGCTGCTGACACGTGAAGGCGAAATTGAAATCGCCAAACGTATCGAAGAGGGCATCCGTGAAGTGATGGGCGCAATCGCGCACTTCCCAGGCACGGTTGACCACATTCTCTCCGAGTACACCCGTGTGACCACCGAAGGTGGCCGCCTCTCCGACGTCCTGAGCGGTTACATCGACCCGGATGACGGCATTGCGCCGCCTGCCGCCGAAGTGCCACCGCCTGTCGATGCGAAAGCCGCGAAAGCCGACGACGATTCCGATGACGACGATGCTGAAGCCAGCAGCGACGATGAAGAAGAAGTCGAAAGCGGTCCGGACCCGATCATCGCTGCCCAACGCTTCGGTGCGGTTTCCGATCAAATGGAAATCACCCGCAAGGCCCTGAAAAAGCACGGTCGCGCCAACAAGCAGGCCATTGCCGAGCTGCTGGCACTGGCTGAGCTGTTCATGCCGATCAAGCTGGTACCGAAGCAATTCGAAGGCTTGGTTGAACGCGTTCGCAGCGCTCTTGAGCGCCTGCGTGCACAAGAGCGTGCAATTATGCAGCTCTGTGTTCGTGATGCACGCATGCCGCGTACAGACTTCCTGCGCCAGTTCCCGGGCAACGAAGTGGACGAAAGCTGGACCGACGCACTGGCCAAAGGCAAAGCGAAGTACGCTGAAGCCATCGGTCGCCTGCAACCGGACATCATTCGTTGCCAGCAGAAGCTGAGCGCGCTTGAGGCCGAAACCGGTCTGACGATTGCCGAGATCAAGGACATCAACCGTCGCATGTCGATCGGTGAGGCCAAGGCCCGCCGCGCGAAGAAAGAGATGGTTGAAGCCAACTTGCGTCTGGTGATCTCCATCGCCAAGAAGTACACCAACCGTGGCCTGCAATTCCTCGACCTGATCCAGGAAGGCAACATCGGCTTGATGAAGGCTGTGGACAAGTTCGAATACCGTCGCGGCTACAAGTTCTCGACTTATGCCACCTGGTGGATCCGTCAGGCGATCACTCGCTCGATCGCCGACCAGGCCCGCACCATCCGTATTCCGGTGCACATGATCGAGACCATCAACAAGCTCAACCGTATTTCCCGGCAGATGCTGCAGGAAATGGGTCGCGAACCGACCCCGGAAGAGCTGGGCGAACGCATGGAAATGCCTGAGGATAAAATCCGCAAGGTATTGAAGATCGCTAAAGAGCCGATCTCCATGGAAACCCCGATTGGTGATGACGAAGACTCCCACCTGGGTGACTTCATCGAAGACTCGACCATGCAGTCGCCAATCGATGTCGCCACCGTTGAGAGCCTTAAAGAAGCGACTCGCGATGTACTGTCCGGCCTCACTGCCCGTGAAGCCAAGGTACTGCGCATGCGTTTCGGCATCGACATGAATACCGACCACACCCTTGAGGAAGTCGGTAAGCAGTTTGACGTGACCCGCGAGCGGATCCGTCAAATCGAAGCCAAGGCGTTGCGCAAGTTGCGCCACCCGACGCGAAGCGAGCATCTACGCTCCTTCCTCGACGAGTGATACCAGAACCCCCGGCCCAGGCCGGGGGTTTTGTTTTGCCCAGATAAAAATCCCCGCTTCACCCCTCCTGAGAAATGCCCGTCTACACTCGAAACATTCCCCGTGCCATAACGAGACCGTTATGCCCAGTTTGCCGACCGTGATACTGCTGTCGCTGCTGACCTGGACCGCAACGGCTGGCGCGTTGACTCTCACTGAAGATGAGCGTGGCTGGTTGGCGGACCATCAGGAGCTGCGCTTGGGGGTGGACACTTCGTGGCCTCCCTTCGAATATCGTGACGAGAATGGCCACTACCAGGGCCTGGCTGCGGACTATGTGCGCCTGATTCAGGATCGCCTGGGCATCAAGATTAAACTGATCGAGCCGGCGAGCTGGGGCCAGGTGTTGGAGCAGGCTCGAAACAGTCAACTCGATCTCATACCGGGCGTCATGTCCACACCGGAGCGCCAGAACTTCCTGGCCTTCACTCGACCTTACATCGACTTTCCAATGGTCATCCTTGCTCACGAAGGTGGGACGCGCCCGCGCACGCTCAAGGAGCTCTATGGGTTAAAAATTGCCGTAGTGGAAAACTACGCCCCCCATGAATTACTGCGTACCCATCATCCCGATCTCAATCTGGTCGCCTTGCCCAATGTCAGCTCCACACTCCAGGCGCTGGCCACCGGAAAGGTGGACGCCGTAGTCAGCGACCTGGCCTCAAGTGTCTGGAGCCTGCGCGAACTTAAACTCGAAGGCTTATACGTCAGCGGCGAAACGCCCTACCGCTATCAACTGGCGATGGGAGTGCCACGGAACGACAAGATACTGGTGAGCATCCTCGACAAAGTACTGGCGGACCTCAGCCCTGACGAAACCAGCGCGATCCAGCAACACTGGGTGGGTAATTTCTCGGATAACCGCACTTTCTGGAACGATCTGCTGCTATACGGCCTGCCCGCACTGCTGTTGATGAGCGCCGTATTGATCATCGCGATTCGGATCAATCGCCGGCTCAGCTCGGAGATTTCCCGCCGCGTCGCGCTTGAACAAGAACTGCGCAGTAGCGAATACCACTACCGCAGCCTGGTGGAGAGTTTGTCGGCCATTGCCTGGGAAGCCAGCATCGCTGATTTTACCTACAGCTATGTGTCCCCCCACGCCGAGGAACTGCTGGGCTATCCCCGCGCGCATTGGCTGATTCCAGGGTTCTGGCGCAACATCATCCACCCCGCCGATCTGACCCGCACCGAAGCCTATTGCCACCGTGAAACCCGCGCCAAGCGCGATCACAGCGTTGACTACCGCGTAATCACTGCCGACGGCCGCTGCCTGTGGGTACGCGACATCGTTAGCCTGATCGAACACGGCCATGAGCCCGTCCTGCGCGGCTTGATGATTGATATCAGCGAAGCCAAGCGCACCGAAGAGGCGCTGCAGCTGTCCGAGCAGAAGTTCGCTTCGGTGTTCCAACAATGCCCGGACATATTAGTAATCGCCCGTTTCAGCGATGGTTGCCTGCTAGAGGTCAATAAAGCGTTTGAAGACCAGATCGGCTTAAGCGCTGCTCAAGTACTGGGTAAAACCGCCACTGAATTGAACATTTGGGGCATCGACGACGCAGGGCCCGACTTGCTGCATCGGGTGCAGACCACCAGCATTCGCAATCTGGAAATGTCCTTTCGACGCAGCAACGGCCAAGCCTTCACCGGGCTGATTTCCGCGGAGCCATTCCAGCTCGACATGGTGGAAGCCATCGTCGTGGTGGTGCGCGACATCACCCAGCTCAAGGAAACCCAGCAACAGCTGCAAACCTCCGAGGAGAAATTCGCCAAGGCCTTTCATGCCTCGCCCGATGGCTTGCTGCTCAGCCGCCAGCGCGACGGGCTGCTGATTGAGTTCAACGAAGGTTTCAGTCGCCTCACCGGTTTCACCGCCGCCACGTCCATCGATCAGACCGCCTTGGAGCTGGGCATCTGGGTCGACCTCAATGAACGCAAACACCTGTTGGAACTGATGCGCCGCGACGGGTTTGTGCGCGATTTCATCTGTCATATCCGCCGTGCCGACGGCCTGATACGTCTGTGCGAATTGTCCAGCCGCCCGCTACCCATTGGCGACGAGGACTGCATGCTCACCATTGCCCGGGACATCACTGAACGCCAGCTGATGCAAGAAAAGCTGCAGCAGGCCGCCACTGTGTTCGAGAGCACCGCTGAAGGCGTACTGATTACCGACACTCGGCAGAACATCATCGCCGTCAACCGCGCCTTCAGCGAGATCACCGGCTACAGCGAGGCCGAAGCACTTGGCCAAACACCACGCTTGCTGGCCTCCGGTCTGCATGACAGTGCCTTCTATGCGGCGATGTGGCATCAGTTGACCTCTCACGGCCATTGGCAGGGCGAGATTTCCAACCGGCGCAAGAGCAGCGAGCTGTACCCCAGTTGGTTGACCATCAGCGCCGTGCGTAACCGCGAGAATGTCGTCACTCACTTCGTGGCGGTGTTCGCCGATATCTCCAGCCTCAAACTGGCCCAGGCCCGACTCGACTACCAAGCTCATCATGACCCCCTTACCGGCCTGCCGAATCGCACGCTGTTTGAAAACCGGCTACAAGCCGCGCTCAACGGCCATCAGCAAACCGGCAAACAAGGCGCTGTGCTGTTCCTCGACCTCGACCGCTTCAAGCACATCAATGACAGTCTCGGCCACCCTGTCGGCGACCTGCTGCTTAAAGGCATCGCGCTGCGCCTCAAGGAGCAACTGCGCGACATCGACACCGTCGCGCGTCTGGGCGGCGACGAATTCATCATCCTGTTACCCGGCCTGCAACATGAAGGCGATGCCGAGCACTTGGCCAATAAACTGCTGGCATGCTTCACGCCGCCGTTTCAGGCCGGCGAGCATGAGTTCTTTATCAGCGCGAGCATCGGCACCAGCCTCTATCCCCAGGACGGCACCGACGTCGCCACTCTGGTCAAGAACGCCGATGCCGCGATGTACCGCTCCAAGGCCAAGGGGCGTAATCGTGTCGAATGCTATACCCGCGACCTCACGGTTCAAGCCAAGGAGCGCGTAGCCTTGGAACATGAGCTGCGCCGCGCCATCGAACGCAATGAGTGCAGCCTCTATTACCAACCCAAACTCTGCCTGAAGACCCACGCCCTGATCGGCGCCGAAGCCTTGATCCGCTGGCACCACCCAACCTTTGGCGACGTGCCGCCCGAACACTTCATCCCGCTCGCTGAAGAGAACGGCATGATCCTGCAAATCGGCGACTGGGTGCTGGAACAAGCCTGCCGCCAACTTCACGCCTGGCAAGGCACGTTCGATGATTTCGGCCCGCTGTCGGTCAACCTCGCCGGCGCACAGTTGCGTCATCCCAACCTGCTGCCGCGCATCGAACAACTGCTGCACGACTACCGCCTGGAGCCCGGCTGCCTGCAACTGGAGATCACCGAAAACTTCATCATGAGCCAGGCCGAAGAAGCCCTCGATGTGCTGCACGAACTCAAACGTTTGGGCGTCCAACTGGCGATCGACGACTTCGGCACTGGGTATTCCTCCCTCAGCTACCTCAAACGCTTGCCGCTGGACTTCCTTAAGATCGACCAATCCTTCGTCCGCGGCCTGCCCGATGACCCCCACGACGTTGCCATCGTGCGCGCCATCATCGCCCTGGGCCACAGCATGCAATTCACCATCATTGCCGAAGGCGTGGAAAACCCCGCACAACAAGCCTTCCTTGCCGACGAAGGCTGCGAACAGATGCAAGGCTACATCGTCAGCCTGCCTTTGCCGCCGGAGCTTTTTGCCGCCACGTTCCTTCGTATGACAGTTGAGGACTTTTCGGATAGCACAGCGAGGAAACCATCGCTATAATCCGCGACCTGTTAAGGGCCTATAGCTCAGTTGGTCAGAGCAGAGGACTCATAATCCTTTGGTCCACGGTTCAAGTCCGTGTGGGCCCACCAACTCCAAAGCCGCGCATTGCGCGGCTTTCGCGTATCTGGCGTTTGATAAATAGCAGCCAATAATCTCAAAAAGCCTGACACCGTCCACAAAACGTCCATAGCTCACTTGGCAAACAACTGCCCAATATCTTTGAACGCCTTGAATTCCAGTGCATTCCCGCACGGATCAAACAGGAACAACGTGGCCTGCTCCCCCACCTGCCCCTTGAAGCGAATATGCGGTTCCAGCACGAACTTCGTCTGCCTGGCTTGCAGGCGCTCGGCCAGGGCATGCCAGTCTTCCCACCCCAACACCACACCAAAATGCGGCACGGGCACGTTGTGGCCATCGACTGCGTTAGTGTGCGCCGCTTGCTGGGACGCGGTCTGCGGGTGTTCGTGGATCACCAGTTGATGGCCGAAGAAGTTGAAGTCGACCCAGTGTTCGCTGGAACGCCCTTCCTCCAGGCCGAAGACCTCACGGTAGAAGTACCGCGCGGCCGCCAGATCGAATACAGGAATTGCCAGGTGAAAAGGAGCGAGTGCCATCAGGTCAACCCTCTTTTGGATTTTTGAATGCCTGGGAGTTTAGCCTTGCTCCCGCCGATGAAAAGACGATAGTTTTCGCGCCGAGCTCAAATAATTTCGATGATTTAAGGGGCCGAAGCTGCGCGAGTCGCAGCCCTCGTCTCGGTCTCTCGCCATGGCACCTTTGCGGCCACCAGGCTACTTGCTGGCCGGCGCAAGCCTGTAACATGCCCGCCCATCGCCGCCTTCACTGGAGTTCTGCCCTTGTCTGTCCTGGATGAAATCGATCGCCAACTGATCGCCGCGCTGCAGATCAATGCCCGCGAAAGCGTGGCCATGCTGGCCCGCCAACTGGGCATCGCGCGCACCACGGTCACCTCGCGCCTGGCGCGCCTGGAGAAAACCCAAGTGATCACCGGTTATGGCGTGCGCCTGGGCCAGCGCGTGGTGGATGGCGGCCTGCAGGCCTATGTTGGCATCACCGTACAGCCGCGCTCCGGTAAAGAAGTACTGCGCAGGCTCAGCGCCATGGCTCAGGTGCAACAGCTGTGCGCGGTGAGCGGCGAGTTCGATTATGTGGCGTGGTTGCGCACCGATTCGCCGGAACAGTTGGACCAACTGCTGGACCAGATCGGCAGCGTCGACGGTGTGGAGAAAACCACCACGTCGATCATCCTCAGTAACAAATTGGATCGCGGCCAGCCAATTTGACTAATCATCTCGTCATATTGACTAAAATCAATCCAATCCGACGACACATTGCGTCTTATTAACGATCACAACCGTCCCTAAACTGGCTGCCATCTTTTCCTATACTCAGCGGGTCGCGTCCCGCCAAGCCGTCAGTAAGGTCAGCCATGAGCATTCCGTCCAGCACCATCAGCAAGACCAATCGCCACCCTGCCGACGGCAAAAAACCCATCACCATCTTTGGCCCGGACTTTCCGTTTGCATTCGATGACTGGATTGAACATCCGGCCGGCCTGGGCAGCATTCCCGCCGAACACCATGGCGCCGAAGTGGCGATCGTCGGCGCCGGCATCGCCGGGCTGGTTGCGGCTTACGAGCTGATGAAGCTGGGCCTCAAACCGGTGATGTATGAAGCCTCGAAAATGGGCGGCCGCTTGCGTTCCCAGGCGTTTGAAGGGGCCGAAGGCATCATTGCCGAACTCGGCGGCATGCGCTTCCCGGTGTCGTCCACCGCGTTCTATCACTATGTAGACAAACTGGGTCTGGACACCAAACCGTTCCCCAACCCACTGACACCCGCCTCCGGCAGTACCGTGATCGACCTTGAAGGTCAGACCCACTACGCACAAAAATTGTCGGATCTGCCGGCCCTGTTCCAGGAAGTGGCTGACGCCTGGGCCGATGCGCTGGAGGCCGGTTCGCAGTTCGGCGATATCCAGCAGGCCATCCGCGACCGCGACGTACCGCGCCTCAAGGCCCTGTGGAACAAGCTGGTGCCGTTGTGGGACGACCGCACGTTTTATGATTTTGTCGCCACTTCCAAAGCCTTCGCCAAACTGTCGTTTCACCACCGCGAAGTGTTCGGCCAGGTCGGTTTCGGCACCGGAGGCTGGGACTCGGACTTCCCCAACTCGATGTTGGAGATATTCCGCGTGGTGATGACCAACTGCGACGACCACCAGCACCTGGTGGTCGGCGGCGTGGCCCAGGTGCCCATGGGCATCTGGCGCCATGTGCCGGAACGTTGCGCCCACTGGCCGGCCGGCACCAGCCTCAGCACACTGCACCGTGGCGCGCCACGGGCTGGGGTCAAGCGTATCGCCCACGCCGCCAATGGCCGCTTTGCCGTCACCGACACCTACGGCGACACCCGCGAATACGCTGCCGTGCTGACCACCTGCCAGAGCTGGCTGCTGACCACCCAGATCGAGTGCGATGAAACCCTGTTCTCGCAAAAGATGTGGATGGCACTGGACCGCACTCGCTACATGCAGTCCTCGAAAACCTTCGTGATGGTCGACCGCCCGTTCTGGAAGGACAAAGATCCAGAAACCGGCCGTGACCTGATGAGCATGACCCTCACCGACCGTCTGACCCGGGGCACTTACCTGTTCGACAATGGCGACGACAAGCCTGGGGTGATCTGCCTGTCCTACTCGTGGATGAGCGATGCGCTGAAGATGCTGCCGCAGCCCATCGATAAACGGGTGAAACTGGCCCTGGACGCGTTGAGCAAGATCTACCCGAAAGTCGACATCAAGGCGCGCATCATCGGCGACCCGATCACCGTGTCCTGGGAGGCCGACCCGCATTTCCTCGGTGCCTTCAAAGGCGCGCTGCCTGGGCACTATCGTTATAACCAGCGCATGTATGCGCATTTTATGCAAAAGGACATGCCTGCCGAACAACGCGGGATCTTCATCGCCGGGGACGACGTGTCCTGGACACCCGCATGGGTGGAAGGCGCGGTGCAAACCTCACTGAATGCCGTATGGGGCATCATGAATCACTTTGGCGGTCGCACTCACCCCGAAAACCCGGGGCCAGGTGATGTGTTCGACGAGATCGGACCAATCGCCCTCGCCGATTAAGGAGCCAGGCCATGCGTGTCGCGATCTACCAATGCCCACCGCTGCCGCTGGATGTGGCCGCGAACCTTAAACGCTTGCACACCGTGGCGCGCGAGGCGTCCGGCAGCGCCGATGTGCTGGTGCTGCCGGAAATGTTTCTGACCGGCTATAACATCGGGGCCAAAGCCGCCGGGGCGCTGGCCGAAGCGCCGGACGGGGACTCGGCGCAAGCGATTGCCAAGCTGGCGAAAAACGCCGGCCTGGCCATCCTGTATGGCTACCCGGAACGGGCCAATGACGGGCAGATCTACAACGCCGTGCAACTGATCGACGCCGACGGTCAGCGCCTGTGCAATTACCGCAAGACTCATTTGTTCGGCGATCTGGACCACTCGATGTTCAGTGCCGGGGACGATGATTTCCCGCTGGTGGAACTCAACGGCTGGAGGCTCGGGATGCTGATCTGTTACGACTTGGAGTTCCCGGAAAACACCCGGCGCCTGGCCCTGGCCGGCGCCGTACTGATTCTGGTGCCCACCGCGAATATGGTGCCGTTCGATTTCGTCGCCGACGTAACCGTGCGAGCGCGGGCCTTCGAGAACCAGTGCTACGTGGCTTACGCCAACTACTGCGGGAACGAAGAGGACATTCACTATTGCGGGCAGAGCAGCCTGGCAGCACCGAATGGCGAGCGCATCGCCCTCGCAGGTCTGGATGAAGCCTTGATTGTCGGCACCCTGGATCACCAGGCAATCCTCAACGCGCGCATGGCCAATGACTATTTGCAGGACCGTCGCCCCGAGCTGTACGGCACGCTGCACAAGCCCTGATCCCGCAGGTTTGCTAGCATGAGCGCTTCCCACGCTTTGGAAGTGCCCATGCCCGCCCCGGCCTACCCTCACCCTGCCACCCTGACTCTGGCCAACGGCCTGCGTGTCACCCTGCACGCTGCACCCCATTTAAAGCGCTGCGCCGCTGTGGTGCGGGTGGCCGCCGGTAGCCATGATGCGCCCTTGGCGTGGCCGGGGTTGGCGCACTTTCTGGAACACCTGTTGTTCCTGGGGACTGAGCGCTTTCCGACAGGCGAAGGGCTGATGACCTACGTGCAGCAGCATGGCGGACAGGTCAACGCCAGCACCCGTGAACGCACCACCGAATTTTTCTTCGAACTGCCGGTGTCGAACGTTGCACAAGGGCTGGAGCGGTTGGCGGATATGCTGGCGCGCCCACGCCTGGCACTGGACGATCAGCTACGGGAGCGCGAAGTGCTGCAAGCGGAGTTCGTGGCCTGGTCCCAAGACGCCAAGGCCCAGCAGCAAGTGGCCTTGCTCGAAGGTGTGGCGAACGGTCATCCGCTGCGCGACTTCCATGCCGGCAACCGGGACAGCCTGCCGGTGGAAACCGAGGCCTTTCAGCAAGGCTTGAGGACATTTCACGCGCAGTTCTATCAGAGCGGGCAGATGACACTGAGCCTGGCCGGTCCCCAACCGCTGGATCAACTCCAAGCCCTGGCGCACCGCTTCGGCGAAATCATCGTCCCCGGTTCCGGACAACCACAGGTGGCACCACCAGCCCTGATGCAAAGCCAGCCCCAGGCTTATCGCCATGTCGCCGGACAGCATCTGCACCACGTCATCGCCTGCAACGCACCACGTGAAGCCCTGGAGTTCCTGTGTACCTGGCTCAACAACCCAGCGCCCGGCGGCCTATTGGCCGAACTGCAAGCCCAAGGCCTGGCCACCGCGTTGCACGCCAGCGTGCTCTATCACTTCGCCGGGCAGGCGCTGTTGGACATCGACGTTACGCTCAGCCAGCCAGGCGAGCCGGCAGCTCAGGTTGAAGCGTTGCTGCACGACTGGCTGGGCTTTTTCGCACACAGTGATTGGACGTCACTGCGCGAAGAGTTCGCCCGATTGACCGCGCGCCAGCGGCAGGTCCAGGGCGCATTGGCCCTGGCCCGCAACGACCGCGAAGCCCTGTCGGATCACGACATCACCGCGCTGCGCACGCTGCTGGATTCACTGCACCTGCCATGCGCTCGGCACTTATGGCAACTGCCCCCCCACAACCCCTTCCTGCGCCCGCCGGTCAAAGACCAACGCGCCGGCTTGATTCGTGGCCAGACCAGCGCCCATCGCGGCTTGCGCACCTTTGCCCAGGACCGCTCGCGGGGCCGTAGGGATGCAGCCGCGCTGACCTTCAGCCAGGCTCTACCCATAGACAGCCAGGAAGGTGCGCTGTACTTGAACTGGCGATTTGACTCGCGCGCGCCGTCCGGGCTGGAAGGTGCGCTGCATGCTTTGAGCGAAAACGCTCGCCAAGCGGGGCTTGAGTTGACCGTTGAAACGATCGGCCATGATTGGCGGGTCAGTCTGGTCGGGCTTCACGCGCTCATGCCGACGGTACTTGAAGCGTTAGCGCAAAATCTGACGCAAGCACAGGAAACACCCGACACCACGCCGCCGCTGCTCGCCATTCGTACGCTGCTTAAAGCGCTGCCCGCCTGCTGCGCAGAGACCACGGCCGCAGATGCACATGACACCGTGTCCTGGAACACCGCGCGTTGGCATGGGCTGGGAGTAGGTTTGCCGCCGGCGTGCGAGGCGCTGATAAAGACAGCGGCCGCGCGACTGCCGGGGCAACCGACGAGCATTGAACGCCACACCCGAGACCTCAAAGGCCAACGCGTATGGCATGAGGTCAACACTGACGCCAGCGAAGCAGCCCTGCTGCTGTTCTGTCCGACACCCAGCCCTTCCCTGGCGGATGAAGCCGCGTGGCGCCTGCTCGCTCATCGGGTCCAGGGGCCGTTTTACCAACGCCTGCGGGTGGAACAGCAGATCGGCTACGCCGTGTTCAGTGGTATCCGACAGATCAGCGGGCAGACCGGCCTGTTGTTTGGCGTGCAATCGCCCCATCTGTCGCTGGATGAAATTGTGCAGCAGCTGCACAGTTTCCTGGAGCAGCTGCCTGGGCTGATCGAAGACGACACCGACTTGGGCAACGCGGCCCTGGCGCAGCAGTTCGCTGTCGATATCCTCCCCACCGCACAGGCGTCGCAACTGATTTGGCACTCGCACCTGGCGGGCCATCCGTCGGATTATCTCGCGCTGCTTCAACGACATATCCGTGACTGCACGCACGCAGACCTGCAGCGCGCCGCTCAGCAGCTGAACCACGCCGCTGGTGGCTGGCACTGCGTGGCCAACGGCCCACACACAGCGAACGCTTGGCCTCTCAATAACTGATCATTGCCGCCCCTGTAACAGCCTTTTTCCACCAAGACAGCGCTAACTTGAAAAGAATTAAGTAACATTCCCACGCACGCATCTGAACATCTCCGACAGGAGGTGGACTATATGTATTACTTGGTAGTAAACGTCCCATCCCTTCGTAGGAGTAAGAATATGACCTGGTCCAAACCTGCTTACACTGATCTGCGCATCGGTTTCGAAGTCACCATGTACTTCGCCAGCCGTTAATCCGCTGGGTATTACAACGCCTCGGTTCGCCCGGGGCGTTTTTGTTTTGAGCTTTGCTTGATGGAGCGACCATGTTTGTCCAGATCCTAGGTTCCGCCGCCGGCGGCGGTTTCCCGCAGTGGAACTGCAATTGCGTGAACTGCGCAGGCTTTCGTGACGGCAGCCTGCGGGCCCAAGCGCGCACCCAGTCGTCCATCGCGATTTCCGATGACGGCGTCAATTGGGTGCTGTGCAATGCCTCGCCGGATATTCGTGCGCAACTGCAAGGCTTCGCGCCCATGCAACCGGGCCGCGCCCTGCGTGACACCGGCATCAGCGCGATCATCCTGATGGACAGCCAGATCGACCACACCACCGGCCTGCTGAGCCTGCGCGAGGGCTGCCCGCACCAAGTGTGGTGCACCGACATGGTCCACGAGGACCTGAGCAGCGGCTTCCCGTTGTTCACCATGCTGACCCATTGGAACGGCGGCCTGGCCTGGAACCGTATCGAGCTGGATGCAAGCTTCACCATCCCGGCTTGCCCCAACCTGCGTTTCACTCCGCTGCCGTTGCGCAGCGCGGCGCCGCCCTACTCGCCGCACCGATTCGACCCACACCCGGGCGACAATATCGGTCTGATCGTCGAAGACCTGCGCACCGGCGGCAAACTCTTCTATGCCCCGGGCCTGGGCAAAGTTGACGCGCCGTTGCTGGACATCATGGCCAGCAGCGATTGCCTGCTGGTGGACGGCACGATGTGGGACGATGATGAAATGCAGCGCCGTGGCGTCGGCACCCGTACCGGCCGCGAGATGGGCCACCTGGCACAGAACGGCCCCGGCGGCATGCTGGAAGTGCTTGAGCAGTTGCCACAGCAGCGCAAGGTGCTTATCCACATCAACAACACCAACCCAATCCTCGACGAAGATTCCCCCGAGCGGGCTGAGCTGGTGCGGCGCAATGTGGAAGTGGCTTACGACGGCATGAGCATTGAATTGTAGGAGCAAGCGAAATGACTGATACACCGCTGACGCGCGACGCATTCGAACAGGCCCTGCGGGCCAAGGGCGCCTTCTATCATATTCATCACCCCTACCATGTGGCGATGTACGAAGGCCGCGCCACCCGCGAGCAGATCCAGGGCTGGGTTGCCAACCGCTTCTACTACCAGGTGAACATTCCGCTGAAGGACGCCGCAATCCTGGCCAACTGCCCGGACCGTGAAATCCGTCGCGAGTGGATCCAGCGCCTGCTCGACCACGATGGCGCGCCCGGTGAAGACGGCGGCATCGAAGCCTGGCTGCGCCTGGGCCAGGCCGTAGGTCTGGACCCCGACCAACTGCGTTCCCAGGAACTGGTACTGCCCGGCGTGCGCTTTGCGGTGGACGCTTACGTCAACTTCGCCCGCCGCGCCAGCTGGCAGGAAGCGGCCAGCAGCTCGCTGACCGAACTGTTCGCGCCGCAGATCCACCAGTCGCGCCTCGACAGCTGGCCACAGCATTACCCATGGATAGACCCGGCCGGCTACGAATACTTCCGTACCCGTCTGGGCCAGGCTCGCCGCGATGTGGAACACGGTCTGGCGATTACGCTGCAGCACTACACCACCCGTGAGGGCCAGGAGCGCATGCTGGAAATTCTCCAGTTCAAACTGGACATTCTGTGGAGCATGTTGGACGCCATGAGCATGGCTTATGAACTGAACCGCCCGCCGTATCACAGCGTGACCGACCAGCGGGTGTGGCATAAAGGGATCACCCTATGAGCTTTGATCGCAGCAAGACACCCACCTGGCGTCCGGGTTATCGATTCCAATACGAGCCGGCGCAAAAGGGCCATGTGCTGCTCTATCCCGAGGGCATGATCAAGCTCAACGACAGCGCGGCGTTGATCGGGGGGTTGATCGACGGAGAGCGCGACGTCGCGGCGATCATCGCCGAGCTGGATAAACAGTTCCCCGGCGTGCCAGAGCTGGGTGACGACATCGAGCAATTCATGGAGGTCGCCCGTGCAGAGCACTGGATTACCCTTGCCTGAGAAACCGCCGATTGGTCTGCCGCTTTGGCTGTTGGCTGAGCTGACCTATCGTTGCCCGCTGCAATGTCCGTACTGCTCCAACCCCCTGGACTTCGCCGAGCAGGGCAAGGAGCTGAGCACTGAGCAATGGTTCAAGGTGTTTCGCGAAGCCCGCGAGATGGGCGCCGCGCAACTGGGATTTTCCGGGGGCGAACCGCTGGTGCGCCAAGACCTTGCGGAGCTGATCGGCGAAGCACGCAGGCTGGGGTTCTATACCAACCTGATCACCTCCGGCATCGGCCTGACCGAGCAGAAGATCAGCGACTTCAAGAAAGCCGGCCTGGATCATATCCAGATCAGCTTCCAGGCCAGCGACGAACAGGTGAACAACCTGCTGGCCGGCTCGAAAAAAGCATTTGCGCAAAAGCTGGAAATGGCCCGCGCGGTAAAAGCGCATGGCTATCCGATGGTGCTGAACTTCGTCACCCATCGGCACAACATCGACAAGATCGACCGCATTATCGAGCTGTGCATCGCCTTGGAAGCGGATTTCGTCGAACTCGCCACCTGCCAGTTCTATGGCTGGGCGCAGCTCAATCGTGTGGGTCTGTTGCCGACTCGGGAGCAACTGGTACGCGCCGAACGCATCACCAATGAATACCGCGCCAAGCTCGAAGCCGAAGGCCATCCGTGCAAATTGATCTTCGTAACGCCGGACTACTATGAGGAGCGCCCGAAAGCCTGCATGAACGGCTGGGGTAGTATCTTTCTGACGGTGACACCGGACGGCACTGCGCTGCCTTGTCACGGCGCCCGACAAATGCCGGTGCAATTTCCCAATGTGCGCGACCACAGCATGCAGCACATCTGGTACGACTCTTTCGGTTTCAATCGCTTTCGCGGCTACGACTGGATGCCCGAGCCGTGTCGTTCATGCGATGAGAAGGAAAAAGACTTCGGTGGCTGCCGCTGCCAGGCGTTCATGCTCACGGGCGATGCCAGCAATGCCGATCCGGTGTGCAGCAAGTCCGAGCATCACGGCATCATCCTCGACGCACGGGAAGAAGCCGAACACGCCACCCAGACCATCGAGCAACTGGCCTTCCGCAACGAGCGCAACTCACGGCTCATCGCGAAAGGCTGAAGCCTCAACGCTTGGCGATGATATACACCGCATGGACGATGCCTGGGATGTAACCGCACAGGGTCAGCAGAATATTCAGCCAGAACGCGCCGCCGAAACCTACCTGCAGGAACACACCCAATGGCGGCAACAGAATGGCGATGATGATACGAATGAAATCCATGGGTCAGCTCCAATCAATCGGCTCGTGCGAGCCGTGTAGCTAATCGACCTTGGGTGTTCGTGAGGGTTCAGTGGATCTGGCACGAAGCCATGCGTTAACGATCAGGCAAAAAAAACACCCCCAGCCAAAAGAATCAGGCTGGGGGCGTTGCGTATACCGCGAGACGGTTCAGGAATTGGGGTTAAACGGCAATGCCTTTGCGGCACTGCAATTGCGCGGTGCGCACGCGGGAGAAGGCGCGGGCCAGGCGCAGGAGCATTTCGTCGATGTTGCCTTTGCTCACGGTCAGCGCGGGGGTGAAGCGCAGGCAGTCGGGCTGTGGCGCGGTGAGGATCAGTCCTTCATGTAATGCCGCGTTGACCACTGCATCCGCGGAGTCTTCCGACAACGTCAGCCCCCATAGCAGGCCGTGGCCGCGCACGGCGCCATGGTTATAGCGGTAAGCCAGGCGAGCCAGGCCTTCGCTCAGATAGAGGCCGGTCTCACGCACCTGCTCAAGAAAACCGTGTTCCAGCACGCTGTTGAGAACGGCGACACCGGCCGCCGCCATCAGCGCATTGCCATGATGGGTGCCTTCCAGCTCGCCGACGTCGAAGCAGCACGCGTTGCCACGCGCCAGCAGCGCCGCCAATGGCACACCGCCGCCCAAGCCCTTGCCCAGGGTGATGATGTCGGCGCGCACGCCATAATGCTGCTCGGCCAGTAGTGTTCCGCAACGGCCGATGCCGGTTTGCACTTCGTCGAGGATCAGCAAAATCCCCAATTCCCGGCACAGCCGTTCGACGCCCTTGAGGTAGTGCTCGCTGGCGGGCACCACGCCGGCGCCCTGGATCGGCTCAAGCATGATCGCCACCGTCTGAGCGTCCACCGCCGCGTGCAATGCCGGCAAGTCGTTGAATGGCACATGACTGAAGCCTGGCAATTGCGGCTCAAAGCGGTTTTCCTGGGCGCCCGACGAGGCGGCGAGTGCCGCGAAGCTGCGGCCATGTCGAGCGTTGCTCGCACTGATAATGCGATAGGCCCCGCCGCGGTGCAGTTGGCCCCACTTACGCGCCAGTTTGATGGCCGCTTCACACGCCTCCGCGCCGCTGTTAAGCAGGTAGGCCTGGTCGCTGCCCGTGCGATGGCACAAGCGTTCGACCAAGTTGAGTTGCGCACGGTTGTGCAGGGCCATGCCGGGATTGATCAATGCCTGGGTCTGGTCGGCCAGGGCGTTGATCAACACCTGCGGGCTGTGACCAAGGCTGTTGGCAGCATTGCCCTGACTGAAATCCAGATAGGCGCGGTCGTCGCTGTCCCACAACCAAGAGCCCTGGCCGCGTACGAACACTTGCGGGGGCTTAGCGACGGTGGACATCAGCGCATCACTGGACGGTTCATCGGGCGTCGAATCCAGTACCAAGTCATCCAGGCTAGGCGCGGGCCGGCGTAAGGTAAACAGATTCACACTTCACCCCCGACAGCAAGCGGACATTGTCCACTCACGACTTGGATGTTTTTTGAGTTGCCTATGTAAACGCTATTAAAAAGAACGCTGCTCATTGCACGATCCGGCCCTGTAAGCCCTGCGAATAGGCGCTAGACTAGGCGCCTCGGCGGCCTTCGGCCATTTCGTTTTTCCAGCTTTTTCGATAAGCAAACCTTATGGATTTTAAGCAACTGCGTTATTTCGTCGCGGTGTATGAAGAAGGCCATGTGGGGCGGGCCGCAGAACGTCTCTCGATCTCCCAGCCGGCGCTGTCGCAGCAGATCCGCCATCTGGAACAGCACTTGGACGTCAGCCTATTCGAACGCAGCAGCAAACGCCTGCTGCCGACGCTGGCGGCGCACACGCTGTATAACCATGCACTGCCGCTGATTGATGGCATGCAACACGCCGTCGAAGCGTTGCGCAACTTCAAAGGCCAGGCATTGCGCACGTTGGCCATCGGCGTGCTGCAGACCGTGCATACCAGCCTGGTGCCACAGATGCTCGAACGGGTGCGCAAGGCCCAACCGCATCTGGTGGTGCAGATCTACGAATTGACCGGGCTGGAGATTGAACGGCGACTGCTCAACGGCTCGCTGGACATCGGCATCAGCTACCTGCCGCCGCGTCAGCCGGGGTTGCAAGGCGTGTTGCTGTACGAAGATGAGCTGAAGGTGGTGATCCCTGAGGATCATCCTTTGCGGGAATTCAAGAAAGTGTCGCTGAAACAGGCGGCTGAGTTGCCGATGTTGCTGCTGGGGGAAGAGTTTCAGATCCGACAAATCTGGCAAGGCCAACTTGCTAACCTCGGGCGGCGCCCGCAGGTACAGGCCGAACTCAA
The DNA here is from genome assembly GCF_019641515.1 of Pseudomonas sp. S5F11. NCBI lineage: Bacteria > Pseudomonadati > Pseudomonadota > Gammaproteobacteria > Pseudomonadales > Pseudomonadaceae > Pseudomonas > Pseudomonas sp. S5F11. The sequence continues at coordinate 4,203,774 of NZ_JAIFJZ010000001.1, read as the reverse complement.
TACCATGGTGGGGATTCTCGACAGCTTGCCGCACACCCGGTTGGCCACCGTGCTGCCGGGACGCTCCCAGGACGAACACAACAGTCAGTCACTGCTGTGGAAACCCCTGAGCGAACCACGGGTGCCCTTGAAAGTCGGCCTGGTGTGTCGCGATGTGCAGCGCCAACAGGCAACGATGGCCTTGTTGCGCACCTTGCTTGAAGACGTGATGAATGCCCCGCAGACGCCCGCCTGACTTTTTCGCGGGCAAAAGAAAACCCCGCCGAAGCGGGGCTTTGCAGACTGTTTCCCTGACATCCATTTCACTCCGCCGTCCTGGCAGAATCCTACGTGTCCGTGTTGTTGCTTTGCGCTTCCTGCGCGACGTCCATGTGAAGTAGATTATCGATGGATCCAATGTGGCGATAGAGGACGATTAGCAGCACGTCATGTAAGAGATTGCTTACACGCCCTCCAAGCCTTTAGAACTGGGCTTCATCCAGCAAAAATAGCGATTCGCTACCGGCTTTTACCGACGCACACAACGAGTGGATACGCGGCAGCAGGCGCGCAAAGTAGAAGCGTGCAGTGCCCAGTTTGCTGGCGTAGAAGTCGTCCTCGGTTTCCTTGCCCCATGCGGCCTTGGCCATGCGTGCCCACATATAGGCATAGGCCATGTAACCAAACGCATGCAAATACTCCACCGACGCCGCGCCGATTTCGTTCGGGTTGGTTTTGGCGCGATCAAGCACCCAGGCCGTCAGCTCATCCAGGTTATCCACCGCCGCGTTCAGCGGACGGATGAACTCGCCCAGCTCAGCCCCGGCTGTCGCGGTGAACTGGCGAACCTCGTCGGCGAACAAACGATAGAACGCGCCGCCGCTGCCAACGATCTTGCGCCCCATCAAGTCCAGGGCCTGGATGCCATTGGTGCCTTCGTAGATTTGGGTGATGCGCACATCGCGCACCAATTGTTCCTGGCCCCATTCGCGAATGTAGCCATGGCCGCCAAACACTTGCTGACCCAGCACGGTGGTTTCCAGGCCCAAGTCGCTGAGGAACGCCTTGGCCACCGGCGTGAGCAAGGCCACCAGGTTGTCGGCGCGCTCGCGGGCGACGGCATCGTCGCTGAACTTGGCGATATCCAATTGGGTGGCTACGTAGGTAGAGAACGCACGGCCACCTTCGTTCGACGCTTTCATGGTCAGCAGCATGCGACGCACGTCGGGATGGACGATGATCGGGTCGGCCACTTTGTCCTTGGCCTGGGCGCCGGTCGGCGCACGGCTTTGCAAGCGGTCACGCGCGTACTCGATGGCGTTCTGGTAGGAACGCTCACCGGACGCCAACCCCTGAATGCCTACGCCCAGACGCTCGTAGTTCATCATGGTGAACATCGCCGCCAGACCACGGTTAGGCTCGCCCACCAAATAACCCACGGCTTCGTCGAAGTTCATCACGCAGGTAGCGGACGCCTGGATGCCCATCTTGTGTTCGATGGAGCCGCAGCTCACTGGGTTACGCGCGCCCAGGCTGCCATCGGCATTGACCATAAACTTAGGCACCAGGAACAGCGAGATGCCCTTGGGACCGGCCGGCGCATCGGGCAACTTGGCCAACACCAGGTGGATGATGTTTTCGGTCAGGTCGTGCTCGCCGCCGGTGATAAAGATTTTGGTCCCGCTGACCTTGTATGAACCGTCCGCCTGCGGCTCGGCCTTGGTGCGGATAATCCCCAGGTCGGTACCGGCATGGGCTTCGGTGAGGCACATGGAACCGGCCCACTCGCCGGAATACATCTTCGGCAGGTAGGTGGCTTTCAAGTCTTCGTTGGCGTGGGTCGCGATCGACACGCAGGCGCCGGAGGTCAGCATTGGGTACAGGCCGAACGCCAGGCTCGACGAGTTGATCATCTCTTCAACCTGGGCCGACACCGCCTTGGGCATGCCCATGCCGCCAAACGCGGGGTCGCCACCCACGCCCACCCAGCCGCCTTCGGCGTAGGTTTTATAGGCCTGTGGGAAACCATCCGGCGTCGATACCACCGTGTCCGCCCAGCGGCAACCTTGCTCATCGCCGCCGCGGCTGAGCGGGGCGATGGATTTGGCGGTGACTTTGCCGGCTTCTTCGAGGATCGCCTCAACGGTTTCGGCATCTACGCTGTCTGCCAACGCCGGCAACTGAGCCCAGGTGTTGGCGACGTCGAACACTTCGTTGAGGACGAAGCGCATATCCCGCAGCGGCGCTTTGTAATCAGCCATGGCAAACCTCGTTAGAACGTAAAAAGTGATTCGGTAGGATCGGTTTTACAGGCCCCGAGTGTAACCGAACAACTTTTGAGACACATAGGGTCTGCTTGTGACTGACAAGTATTTTTAAGTCACCCCAACATAAATGCCTCCGCAGGCAGACTCATCAGGCACTCACTCCCCGCCTCCACCGCCGCACGATGAGTGATGGTGCGCGGCAACAGGCGTTTAAAGTAGAACTCGCAGGTGGCCAACTTGGCCTTGGCGAACTCGCCGTCGCTGTGGGACTGCGCGGCAATGGCCATGCGTAGCCACAAGTAGGCGAGGATGACGTACCCGCTGTACATCAAGTAATCCACAGCCGCCGCGCCCACTTCGTCCGGGTTCTTCATCGCGGCCATGCCCACCTTGGTGGTTAACTCGCCCCATTCCTGGTTCAACTGATTGAGCTGCGCCACATACCCCTTGAGCTGCGGGTGTTCGGCATTCGCAGCGCAGAACTTATGCACGATCTTGGTAAACCCACGTAGCAACTTACCTTGGCTGCCCAGCACCTTACGGCCCAGCAGGTCGAGGGCCTGGATGCCGTTGGTGCCTTCGTAGATCGGTGCGATCCGCGCATCCCGCGCCAATTGCTCCATGCCCCATTCGCGGATGTAGCCGTGGCCGCCGAAGATCTGCATGCCGAGGTTGGTCACCTCCAGGCCGGTATCGGTCATGAAGGCTTTGCAGATCGGTGTGAGGAAGGCCAACAGGTCTTCGGCCTCCTGGCGCTGGGCGGCGTCGTCGCCCAGGTGGGCGGTGTCCAGCAGTTGCGCGGTGAAATAGGCCAGCGCCCGATTGCCTTCGTTGAAGGCCTTCATGGTCAACAGCATGCGTCGCACGTCGGCGTGCACGATGATCGGGTCGGCAGGCTTGTCCGGGGCCTTGGGGCCGGTCAGAGAACGCATTTGCAGGCGGTCATTGGCGTACTTGATCGCGCCCTGGAAACTCGCCTCGCCATTGCACAGCCCCTGCATGCCGGTGCCCAGGCGCGCGTGGTTCATCATGGTGAACATGCAGTTGAGGCCTTTATTGGCCTCGCCGATCAGAAAGCCTTTGGCGCCGTCGAAGTTCAGCACGCACGTAGCCGAGGCCTTGATGCCCATCTTGTGTTCGATGGAGCCGCAGTGCACCGCATTACGCTCGCCGGAATCGGCGTGGAACTTGGGCACGATAAACAACGAAATACCTTTGGTACCCGCCGGTGCGTCCGGCAGTTTGGCCAGCACCAGGTGGATGATATTGGCGCTCAGATCGTGCTCGCCGGCCGAAATGAAAATCTTGCTACCGGTGACGGCGTAGCTGCCGTCCGCCTGGGGCACGGCGCGGGTCTTGATCAGGCCCAGGTCGGTGCCGCAGTGGGCTTCGGTCAGGCACATGGTGCCGGTCCATTCGCCGGCGGTGAGTTTGCTCAGGTAGGTGTCTTTCTGTTCGGCGGTGCCATGGGCGTGGATCGCCGACATGGCGCCGTGGGTCAAGCCGGGGTACATGCCCCACGACGTATTGCTGGAGCCGATCATCTCGCTGAGCACCAGGCCCAGTGATTGCGGCAAGCCTTGACCGCCGTAGGCCGGGTCGGCCGCGACGCCGTGCCAGCCACCTTCCACGTACTGGGCGAACGCTTCTTTGAAGCCCTTGGGTGTGGTCACAACGCCATTGTCGAAATGGCAGCCCTCTTCATCACCGCTACGGTTGAGCGGCGAGAGCACGTTCTCGCAGAATTTCGCACCTTCTTCGAGGATGGCACTGACCATGTCCGGGCTGGCGTCCATCGCGCCCAATGCCGCGTAGTGACCGTGGAAATCAAACACGTTGTCGATCAAAAAGCGCATGTCGCGCAGGGGAGCTTTGTACTCAGGCATGGCGATGTCTCCGGCGGCAGATCGCTCCAACCTACCGCCGGCCGGCACGCCGTTCAATCACTGTAGGGCCGCTGAATACACCGCCATTACTCAACCGGCAGCGCTCTGCATGCGTACCGCGCCACGGCGGTTCTGGCCGGCCGCGATTACGCAGTTACGTCCCGCGCCCTTGGCCGCGTACAGCGCCTGGTCGGCGGATTTGAGCACTTCTTCCGGCGTGCGTTGCTCCACCTGGCGCTCGGCCACACCGATGCTGACCGTCACTGAGACACTCGACGCCCCGCTACCCGCCCGACGTTGACGGCCCTGTTGGTCATCCTGAGGACGGTCCGCGTTGCGCAGCTTGATATCGTAGTTGGCGACGATCTCGCGGATCTCCTCCAAGTGCGGCAGGCACTCATCCAGGGTCTTGCCGGCGAATACCACGGCAAACTCTTCCCCGCCGTAACGGTACGCGCGCCCGCCGCCGTTGACCTTGGACAGCTTGCTCGCCACCAGGCGCAACACCTGATCGCCCACATCATGGCCGTGGGTGTCGTTGAAGCGCTTGAAGTGATCGACGTCGGTCATCGCCAGCACATAGTTGCGCCCCAGGCGCTGCATGCGCTCGTTGAGGGCCCGCCGCCCGGGCAGGCCGGTCAACTCGTCACGGAACGCCATTTGATAAGCCTCATGGGCCACGCCGGCGGCGATCATCAACATGACCTGGCTGCACATGATGTTCAGGGTGAACGGCAGGATGAACGTTTGCGGCAGCATCCAGAACAACCCCATCACGCCCACCAATTGCGCCGCATGCAGCGGACGCGGCTGGTACCAGTACTGCGCGGCAAGGGTGACGAAACCAATCAGAAACATCGGGTATGACAGTTGAATCAGGCTCATCCAGCTGCCATGCAGCGCCGGCCAGCGAATTTCCGCCAGCCAGTTCAGCAGCGCCTGGGGATAACTTTGCTCCAAGGCCAGCGCGACACTGCCGACGGCCAGCAGCACGGCGCAGCGTGCGACAAAGTCGCGGAACAGATGGGTTTTTTCCTGCCACAGCGCATAAATGCTGAACAGCAACGGCAACAACAGGCAGCACAGATGAAACACCACCGCTGCGTCTTCACGCACGCGGCCGTTATCGCGGTAGTAATCGGTCTGGGTATCGAGCAGGAAGTAAGCGACGTACACCGTGATCATCAGAAACAGTTCGCGCTGACGGCGGTACACCGCGCAATACGAGCCGCCGAGCAACAGCACCAGGGTCGGCAACACGTTGAACAGCGACGTGAAGAAGACGTTGAGGTCCTTGACGTACGCAGCCGAGAGCCCGGCCAGTAAAAGCAGCAACGAAGGAAGGAAATGGCTGAAACGTAAAGCGGACACGCGTGACAAGGGTAAAGCTCCGACCCGCAAAAAGTAATGGCACTTTGCCTTAGCGCAAACAGTTAAGCACACCTTGCGCGGGATGCGTCACATTGCCATCACTGTAACGGCAGCCAGGCTCAATCCCTGAGCGCTGAGCTGCGTTTTTTAACCGTCGAAAAAAAACCGCCGCAGCCTTTGGGCTGCGGCGGTTTCCAAGAAACCCGGTAAGGCTTAGTAAGCCAGGCCGAAGTTTTCTTCTTTCATGTCCATCAGGTTGCTGGCGCCCGACAGCATGGTCGCCACGTGGGTACGAGTACGCGGCAGGATGCGCTGGAAGTAGAAGCGCGCGGTCTGCAACTTGGCGGTGTAGAACGCCTCGTCGGTAGTCCCGGCGGCCAGCTTTTCAGCGGCAACCCGTGCCATATCGGCCCAGAAGTAAGCCAGGCAGGCGTAGCCGGAGTACATCAGGTAGTCCACCGACGCGGCCCCGACTTCTTCACGGTCTTTCATCGCCGCCATGCCGACCTTCATGGTCAGTTCGCCCCACTCTTTGTTCAATGCCGCCAGCGGTGCGACAAACTCGCTGACCGCTTCGTTGCCTTCGTTGGCCTGGCAGAACTTGTGCACGATCTTGGTAAAGCCCTTGAGCGCTTCGCCTTGAGTCATCAGCACTTTACGGCCCAGCAGGTCCAGGGCCTGGATGCCGGTGGTACCTTCGTACAGCATCGAAATGCGGCTGTCGCGAACGTTCTGCTCCATGCCCCACTCGGCGATGAAGCCGTGGCCGCCGTAGATCTGCACACCGTGGTTGGCGGATTCAAAACCGACTTCGGTCATGAACGCCTTGGCGATCGGGGTCATAAAGGCCAGCAGGCCATCGGCCTGTTTCTTGGCTTCGTCGTCGGTACCGTACTTGACGATGTCCACTTGCTTGGCGGTGAAGTACACCATCGCACGGTTGCCTTCGGCGAAGGCTTTCATGGTCAGCAGCATGCGACGCACGTCAGGGTGCACGATGATCGGGTCGGCGGCCTTGTCCGGCGCTTTCGGGCCAGTCAGGGAACGCATTTGCAGGCGATCGCGAGCGTATTTCAGGCCGCCCTGGAAGCCGATCTCGGCGTGGGCCAGGCCTTGCAGCGCGGTGCCCAGGCGAGCGGTGTTCATAAAGGTGAACATGCAGTTCAGGCCTTTGTTCGCCGGGCCGATCAGGAAACCGGTGGCCGCGTCGAAGTTCATCACGCAAGTGGCGTTACCGTGGATGCCCATCTTGTGTTCCAGGGAACCACAGCTCACCGCGTTGCGCTGGCCGATGGTGCCATCGGCATTCGGCAGGAACTTGGGCACGATAAACAGCGAGATGCCTTTGGTGCCGGCCGGCGCGTCCGGCAGGCGGGCCAGCACGATGTGCACGATGTTATCGGCCATGTCGTGTTCACCGGCCGAGATGAAGATCTTGGTGCCGGAGACTTTGTAGGAGCCGTCGGCCTGTGGCTCGGCCTTGGTGCGCAGCATGCCCAGGTCGGTGCCGCAGTGCGGCTCGGTCAGGCACATGGTGCCGGTCCATTCGCCCGACACCAGCTTGGTCAGGTACGCCTCTTGTTGCTCGGGCGTGCCGTGCTCGGAAATGGTGTTCATGGCGCCATGCGACAGGCCTGGGTACATGCCCCACGACCAGTTGGCTTCGCCGACCATCTCGCTGACTGCCAGGCCCAGGGATTCCGGCAAGCCTTGGCCGCCGTGCTCCACGTCGTGGGCCAGGCTTGGCCAGCCGCCTTCGACGAACTGTTTGTAGGCTTCTTTGAAACCGGTTGGGGTTTTAACGCCCGACTCACTCCAGGTGCACCCTTCAAGGTCGCCCACGCGGTTCAGCGGTGCCAGTACTTGCTCACAAAACTTGGCGCCTTCTTCAAGGATGGCGTCGACCATGTCCGGGGTAGCGTCCTGGCAAGCCGGCAGGCTCTGATAGTGCGCTTCATAGCCAAGCAGTTCGTCACGAACGAAGCGAATATCACGCAAGGGGGCCTTGTAGTCAGGCATAGCGATAAACCTCTGCTGATGTATCTGGAATGAACAACCGCGTGGATGAACTGTGGCGGTCAAACAGGTGTTTGAAACATACGTTTACGACCTGGGGATGTCAAGCACCGCTCGGATGCCGTTTGTCATGACGGGCATCAATGCCACGCACGGCAATGCCTGCGGCGCGACGCCACAGGGAGTGAGTGTAGGAAATCATTACGCAAGACGCGCGGTGAGCGAACTGGTGCGCGTCGAACTGAGGGCAGCCACGATTGTGACCGCCCCACTAGATCGGGAGGGATTAGGTATTCAGATGTCGAGCTGCTACGCAGGCCCGCTCAACAGAAAAAGTGCGGGCTAAGCGTAGGTGTCGATCAACGTACCGAGCATTTCATCCGAAGCCTTGGCGACTTTGACACCCAGCTCCACCTGAAACTTACCCTCGGCCATTTCGACCATATTGCTCGCCGAGTTGGACGGCTGGGCTCGGTCGTTGGCGCGCAGCCGGTCAACCTGTGCATCCGAAGGCTGAGTCGTTGCGGCGCTGGCGATTTTACCGGCGGCCTGGTCGACGCGGTTCTGCCCCGTCTGAATGGTGCTCAGGCCCGAATAAAACGCACTGCTTCCTGAGATTTCCATGGCGTTAACCTGCCTTTAGAGAATCGTGAGCCCCGATTGAACCAGAGATCGTGGCAAAACACCCGTCAATAACACTAATGGCACAATGCCTTGCTGATAGCCAAAATCAGTCAAGCAGGTCCAATTGCAGGTAGTCGGCTACTGCCTCAGCCGTGGGCTGCTTGAGCTTGGGCACGCGCCCCAGGCATGGCGCGGGCAAGCGTTCGGCGAGGGTGGCAAGGTTTTCTTCCAGACGAGAGGTCTTGGGGTCGATGATATTGGCCACCCATCCCGCCAGCGGCAAACCGTCCCGCGCAATGGCTTCGGCGGTCAGCAAGGCATGGCTGATACAGCCCAGGCGCACGCCGACCACCAGGATCACCGGCAGCTTGAGCGCAATGGCCAGATCCGACAGGTTGGCCTGGTCGGTCAATGGCACGCGCCAGCCGCCAGCCCCTTCGATCAAGGTGAAATCGGCCTGCCGCGCCAAAACCTGTTGCATGGGTTTGAGCAGCGATTGCACCGTCAGCGCAACGCCCGCCTCCCGCGCGGCCAGGTGCGGAGCGATGGCCGGTTCGAACGCCAGTGGGTTGACCTCGGCATAATTGAGCGGCACCGAGCACTCGGCCAATAGCGCCAACGCATCGGCATTGCGCAGGCCCTTGCTGGTCACGCTACACCCGGACGCCACCGGCTTGCCCGCCGCCGTGCTCTTGCCGGCCTGCCGGGCCGCGTGTAGCAGGCCGGCGGCGACGGTGGTCTTGCCGACATCGGTATCGGTGCCGGTAATGAAATAAGCGGCGCTCATAGAGGCTTCTCCAGTACGGCATACACCACTTGGTAAGTCGCCGGCAGGCCCTGGGCCTGACGGAACTGCTCATACGCCTGGATCAGTGCAGCAACGCGCGCGCGGCCCGTCAAGCCGCCAGGCCGACCGGGGTTCAGATTGTGCGCACCGAGCGCCTTGAGTTCATGGGTCAGGCTGCGCACGTCCGGGTAGTGCAGCACGTGAGGCTGGCGTTCCAGGCACCGCACACGCAAACCGCTGGCGTCGCACAGTTGCCGATACGCGTCGAAGGTGCGGAATCGATTGACATGCACCAGACCATCGGCGGCGCGCCAGCTCTCGCGCAGTTCCTCCAAGGTCCCCACGCACAGACTGGCGAACGCCAGCACCCCGCCCGGCTGCAACACGCGGTGGGCCTCGCTGAGCACCGCATTGAAATGGGCACACCATTGCACCGCCAGGCTGGAAAAAATCAGCCCGCAGCTTTCATTCTTCAGCGGCAGCCGTTCGGCATCTCCGGCGATGAAATGCGCCGCGCCGCCCAATGGCCGCGCGTGATTGAGCATACCTTCGGCGATATCCAACGCCACGCCGTGGCTGTCGGGCAACCGCTCACCCAACGCTCGACTGAAATAACCGGTGCCGCAGCCCATATCCAGCCAGCGCGCTGGTGCGATACCGGCCGGCAAACGCGCCAGTAATTCGCCGCCCACCGCCCGTTGCAACTCGGCAACGCTGTCGTAGCTGGCCGCCGCGCGAGAGAAAGACGCCGCTACCTGGCGTTTGTCCGGCAAAGCGCCGGGCAGCGGGGGAAGGGATAAATCAGTCATCTACGCACTCATGCAAAAAAGCCTGGATGGCCGCCGCAACACCGTGGGGGTCTTCCAGAAGAAAAGCGTGGCCGGCCTGTTCAATCAGGCCGATTTCAACATCGGGCAGCAGGGCCAGCAGTTCGCTGGCGGCTTCGGCGGGCACCAACTCGTCCAGGCCGCCAAACAGGTGCAATTGCGGCCCGCGATAGGCCAGCAACGCATCGCGGGTGTCCAATTGCGCGAGCACTTCAAGGCCGGTCATCAATACGGTGGAAGGCGTAATCGGCGCACCACTGACCAACAAGCGCGCCAGACCGCGCGGGTCGTCGGCGCCCTTGGCACACAACAGGCCGAAGCGTTTGAGGGTGACCTGGGAGTCGGCGTGGCAACCGGCGAGGAAGGCATCGAACGTTTCGGCGGGCATCGCGCTGGGCCAGTGGTCATGGGCGACAAAACAAGGGTTGCTCGCCAGCGTCAGGAGCCCGCAGCAACGCGTGCCGCGCCGGGCGGCCAGCTCAGCGGCGAGCATTCCACCGAGGGACCAACCGCCCAGCCAGGCGTTGTCCGGCAGCGTGGCGTCGAGTTCGTCGAGCCACTCATTCGGGTCGCTGGAGTCCAGCGCAGGCAGCGGTTCGATATGCACCTGCAAGTGCTCATCCAAGCCACGCAATGCAGCGGCCAACGGCTCCAGCGGTGAAACGCCTAGGCCCCAGCCAGGCAGCAAAATCAATCGATCACGCATGCTCGGGCTCCCGCAAACACGCTTCCAACGCCTCTAGCAATTGCTGCACCTGCGCCGCGGTGTGGGCGGCGGTTAGCGTCACACGCAAACGCGCGCTGCCGGCGGGCACGGTGGGCGGGCGGATCGCGGTGACCATCAGGCCGCGCTCGCGCAGCATCCGGGACAAGCGCATCGCCCTGGCGCTGTCGCCGATCAGGATCGGCTGGATCGGCGTAAAGCTGGGCATTAAGTCCAAACCTAGCTGCTCGGCCCCCGCACGGAATTGACGGATCAGCGCGTCAAGGTGCTCGCGGCGCCAGTGTTCGGTGCGCAGCAGCTCCAGGCTTTTCAGCGTGGCGCAGGCCAGCGCGGGCGGTTGGCTGGTGGTGTAGATGTACGGCCGGGCGAACTGGATCAGGCTCTCGATCAGGTCATCACTGCCCGCCACAAACGCACCGGCGGTGCCGAACGCTTTGCCCAGGGTGCCAACCAGTACCGGCACATCGTCCTGGCTCAGGCCGAAATGCTCGACTATCCCGCCGCCGTTGACGCCCAGTGGGCCGAAGCCGTGGGCGTCATCCACCATCAGCCAGGCGCCTTTGGCTTTGGCGGCGCGGGCCAGTGCGGGCAGGTCCGCGAGATCGCCGTCCATGCTGAACACGCCGTCGGTCACCACCAGGGTGTTGCCGGTGGCTTTTTCCAGGCGCGTGGCCAGGCTGGAGGCGTCGTTATGCAGGTAACGATTGAACCGCGCCCCGGACAACAGCCCCGCATCCAGCAACGACGCATGGTTGAGGCGGTCTTCAAGCACGGTATCGCCCTGCCCCACCAGCGCCGTAACCGCGCCGAGGTTGGCCATGTAGCCGGTGGTAAACAGCAGCGCCCGTGGGCGACCGGTCAGGTCGGCCAGGGCCTCTTCCAGTTCATGGTGCGGCGTGGCATGGCCGACCACCAAGTGCGAAGCGCCACCGCCTACGCCCCAGCGTGCTGCACCAGCGCGCCAGGCTTCGATCACCTGCGGGTGATTGGCCAGGCCCAGGTAATCGTTGTTACAGAACGCAAGCAAGGGTTGGCCGTCGACCACCACCTGCGGGCCCTGAGGGCTGTCGAGCAGAGGCCGGTGGCGATAAAGGTGTTGGGCACGGCGGGCAGCGAGGCGCGCGGCGAGATCGAAAGACATGCTGGCCTCGGTTTGGCAGGTTTAACTCGGTCAAAATGTGGGAGGGCGCTTGCTCCCGATGAGGGTGTGTCAGCCAGTGCATGTAATGACTGATCCACCGCTATCGGGGGCAAGCCCCCTTCCACATTTGGATCGCACTTCAATTAAACAACGGCGTTGTAGAACTGCTCGCTGCTTTTCTGCTCCACCAATGCCTGTTCGATCGCCGCCTGATGCACCTCATCGGCATGCTCTTCGCGGGCTTCCGGCTGGATGCCCAGGCGCGCGAACAGTTGCATGTCCTTGTCCGCCTGCGGGTTGGCGGTGGTCAGCAGTTTGTCGCCGTAGAAGATCGAGTTGGCGCCGGCGAAAAACGCCAGGGCCTGCATCTGCTCGTTCATGGCTTCGCGGCCGGCCGACAAGCGCACATGGGATGTAGGCATCAGGATGCGCGCCACTGCCAGCATGCGAATAAAGTCGAACGGGTCGATGTCATCGGCGTTTTCCAGCGGCGTACCGGCCACCTTCACCAGCATGTTGATCGGCACCGACTCGGGATGCTCCGGCAGGTTGGCCAGTTGGATCAGCAGGTTGGCGCGGTCGTCGAGGGACTCGCCCATGCCGAGGATGCCGCCGGAACAGATCTTCATCCCCGACTCGCGCACGTAGGCCAGGGTCTGCAGACGCTCGCTGTAGGTGCGGGTGGTGATGATCGAGCCGTAGAACTCTGGCGAGGTGTCGAGGTTGTGGTTGTAATAGTCGAGGCCCGCCTCGGCCAACGCGGCGGTCTGGTCCTGATCGAGACGACCGAGGGTCATGCAGGTCTCCAGGCCCATGGCCTTGACGCCTTTGACCATCTGCAGCACGTAGGGCATGTCTTTGGCCGACGGGTGCTTCCACGCGGCGCCCATGCAGAACCGGGTCGAGCCGATGGCCTTGGCGCGCGCGGCCTCTTCGAGGACCTTCTGCACTTCCATCAGCTTTTCTTTTTCCAGGCCGGTGTTGTAGTGGCCCGACTGCGGACAATATTTGCAATCTTCCGGGCAGGCGCCGGTTTTGATCGACAGCAGGGTCGACACTTGCACGCGGTTGGCGTCGAAATGCGCGCGGTGCACGGTCTGCGCCTGGAACAACAGGTCATTGAAGGGCTGCACGAACAGCGCTTTGACTTCGGCTAACGACCAGTCGTGACGCAAGTGGGCGGTGGTGCTGGCGCTCATGGGCGGTTCCTTGATTATGCTTTGGCAAACGCTGTGGGCAGGCAATACCCACAGGCACGACACGGATGCTCGGCATATTTAAGGAAGATTCATGTACTGTCAACTTGGATACAAACACCAGGTTTACAACTGGTTAAAAAACGAACATGGCTGTTTAATCTGCGATGAAACCACCGAATCAGCGCTTTGTGTGTGCAACGTCTGCGAAACCGAATTGCCGTGGCTGCTGGACAAGTGCGATGTCTGCGCCCTGCCCTTGCCGATGGAAGGGCTGACCTGCGGTCAATGCCAGAAAAAGCCGCCTGCGTTTAAACAGGTGATCGCGCCCTGGTCCTACAGCTTTCCGGTCGACAGCCTGATCAGCCGCTTCAAGCACCAGGCACGCTGGCCGTTGGGGCACATGCTCGCACGACTGCTCGCGCAGCATGTGCAGCACCGCTTCGACAACACTGACCTGGCGCGCCCCGACTGCCTGCTGCCGGTGCCCCTGGCCCGCAAGCGCCTGCGCGAACGGGGCTACAACCAGGCATTGATGCTTGCGCGCTGGCTCAGCCAAGACCTGGGCATCGCCCACGATGAACAGCTGTTGCTACGCCCCCATGAAACCCTTGCGCAACAGGCCCTCGACGCCAAAACCCGCCGGCGCAATCTGCGCGGCGCCTTCGCCCTTTGCGCCAATGCCCAGGTGCAGGGCCGCCATTTTGCCCTGGTGGACGACGTGCTCACCACCGGCGCGACGGCCCATAGCCTGAGCCGCCTGTTGATCAGTGCCGGCGCCCGCCAGGTCGATGTGTATTGCCTGGCCCGCACGCCCAAGCCCGGCGGCTGACTTGACGGCGCTCGGTCTTGCCCGCAACGTTCGGTCGATCCCACTCAAGCGTATTGCCATGCCTTTGCCGACGCCCCTCAGCCAGCACATCATCCGCCGCCCCCAACGCATCGCGTTGCTGGCCCATATTGCCGAACAAGGCTCGATCACCCGCGCCGCCAAAAGCGCCGGCCTGAGCTACAAGGCCGCGTGGGACGCCATCGATGAACTGAACAACCTCGCGCAAAAGCCCTTGGTTGAACGCAATGTCGGCGGCAAAGGCGGTGGCGGCGCCAAGCTGACCATGGAGGGCGAGCGGGTGTTGCGCCTATATCAGCGCCTGCAAGCGCTACAGGCCCAAGTGCTGGCCTCGGACGAAGCCGCCAGTGACTTCAACCTGCTCGGCCGCCTGATGCTGCGCACCAGCGCGCGCAACCAGTTGCATGGCCGCGTGGACGCCATTGAGGCCCAGGGGCGCAATGACCTGATCCACCTGCGTCTGGCCGGCGGTGTGACAGTGAAAGCGCAAATCACCCACGAAAGCACGCAACGGCTGGAACTGGAACCGGGCGTGGAAACCGTCGCCTTGATCAAGGCCGGCTGGCTGGAACTGCTTGCGGTCGATCAACCCGCAACACCTGGAAACAATTGCCTGAGTGGCTTGATCGACACCGTTCTCGACGCCGACGACGGCCCCAGCGAAGTGCGCATCAGCCTGCCCAATGGCCTGGTGCTCTGCGCTTTAGCGCAGACCAACGCACTTGCCGCATTGGGCGCGACGGTCGGCCAACCGATCCAGGTGCAATTCGCGCCGAGCCAGGTGTTGCTGGGGACGCCGGTGTAAGCGGCAGCTTTCTTCAAACTGCAACAATTTCGTCACGGCGGCTGCTTAAGGTGTTGGCAAAAAGCACTCAAGGAGCCCGAGATGAGCCTGTTAGAAGAGAACCAAGCCACCGACCTCGAACAGATGGTCGGCCTGACCCGCCGCCGCTTTATCGGGGCCGGCGCCCTGTGCGGCGCCGCGATGTTCCTAGGCGGCAACCTGCTCAGCCGTAGCGCCCTGGCGGTCAATGCCGCCAACGCCAGCCCACTGCTGGGGTTCGACAGCATCGCCGCCGCCACCAGCGACACCATCAGCCTGCCGCCAGGCTACAGCGCCTCGGTGCTGATCAGTTGGGGCCAGCCGCTGCACAAGAATGCACCGGCCTTCGACCCGTCCGGCAACGGCACAGCGGTGGCGCAGGAGCAGCAGTTCGGCGACCACAACGACGGCATGAGCCTGTTCCCGTTCCCCGGCGACAACAACCGCGCGCTGATGGCGATCAATAACGAATACACCAACTATCGCTATCTCTACGCCCACGGCGGCGCGCCGCAATCGGCCGAAGAGGTGCGCAAGGCCCAGGCCAGCGAAGGCGTGTCGGTGATCGAAATTCGGCGCAAGGGCGACACCTGGCAGTTCGTTCAGGACTCACGCTACAACCGCCGCATCCACGGCAACACGCCGATCCGCCTGAGCGGCCCCGCCGCCGGCCATGACTGGTTGAAGACCAGCGCCGACAAGTCCGGCAAGAAAGCCCTCGGCACCTTCCAGAACTGCGCCAACGGCATGACCCCCTGGGGTACCTACCTGACCTGTGAAGAAAACTTCACCGATTGCTTCGGTAGCAGCAACCCGCAGCAAGCCTTCGACGCCGGGCAGAAGCGCTACGGCGTGGTGGCGGCCAGCAAGGACATCAACTGGCACCTGCACGACCCGCGCTTCGACATGGCCAAGAACCCCAACGAACTCAATCGCCATGGGTGGGTGGTGGAAATCGACCCTTTCGACCCGCAATCCACCCCGGCCAAACGCACCGCCCTGGGCCGCTTCAAGCACGAGAACGCGGCGCTGGCACAAACCCGCGACGGTCGCGCTGTGGTGTACATGGGCGACGACGAGCGCGGTGAATTCATCTACAAGTTCATCAGCCGCGACAAGATCAATCACAAGAACCCCAAGGCCAACAAGGACTTGCTCGACCACGGCACGCTGTACGTGGCGATCTTCGACGCGGGCGACGGCAACGCCGATCATCCTCGCGGCAAGGGCCAGTGGGTCGAGTTGACCCACGGCAAAAACGGCATCGACGCCAGCAGCGGTTTTGCCAGCCAGGCTGAAGTGCTGATCCACGCGCGCCTGGCCGCCAGCGCGGTCAAGGCTACGCGTATGGACCGTCCGGAATGGATCGTGGTCAGCCCCACCGACGGCCAGGTCTATTGCACCCTGACCAACAACGCCAAACGCGGTGAGGACGGCCAGCCGGTGGGCGGGCCTAACCCGCGCGAGAAAAACGTCTACGGCCAGATCCTGCGCTGGAAGGCCAACGCCGACGACCACGGCGCCGACGACTTCAGTTGGGACCTGTTCGTGGTGGCCGGCAACCCAACGGTACACGCCGGCGCGCCCAAGGGCGGCTCGTCGAATATCAACCCGCAGAACATGTTCAACAGCCCCGACGGCCTGGGCTTCGACAAGGCTGGGCGTCTGTGGATTCTCACCGACGGCGACTACAGCAACAGCGGCGACTTCGCCGGCATGGGCAACAACCAGATGCTCTGTGCCGATCCAAACACTGGGGAAATCCGTCGTTTCATGGTGGGGCCGGTGGCGTGTGAAGTGACCGGCATCAGCTTCGCGCCGGACCAGAAAACCCTGTTCGTGGGCATTCAGCATCCGGGCGAAACCGGTGGCTCGACCTGGCCGGAGCACTTGCCCAACGGTAAGCCGCGTTCGTCGGTGCTGGCCATTCGGCGCGATGACGGCGGCATCGTCGGCGCCTGACACGGCCTTATCGGGGGCAAGCCCCCTCCCACATTTTGACAGGTGACTGCCTTCAAAGATGGGAGGGGCGTGCGCCCGATGACAATGGCACAGTCGCCCCCTATCTCCAGCCGCGTGCGTTACCATACCCGGCCGGACGCGGCGCCCTGCTGCGCGCAGGAGTTCGCATGGCCCACCCGTTTGAAACACTCACCCCCGATCTGGTGCTCGACGCCGTCGAAAGCATCGGTTTCCTCAGCGACGCCCGCGTGCTGGCGCTCAACAGCTACGAAAACCGCGTCTATCAAGTGGGCATCGAAGACTCCGAGCCACTGATCGCCAAGTTCTACCGGCCCCAGCGCTGGACCAACGAAGCGATTCTTGAAGAACACCGTTTCACCTTTGAATTGGCCGAGTGCGACGTGCCGGTGGTGGCGCCGCTGATCCATAACGGCGAGAGCCTGTTCGAACACGCGGGGTTCCGCTTTACCTTGTTCCCCCGTCGTGGCGGCCGTGCGCCGGAGCCGGGCAATCTGGATCAACTCTATCGGCTGGGGCAGTTGCTGGGGCGTTTGCATGCCGTGGGCTCCACGCGACCGTTCGAACACCGCGAAGCGCTGGGAGTGAAGAACTTCGGGCACGATTCGCTGACCACGCTGCTTGAGGGCAACTTCATTCCCAAGAGCCTGTTGCCGGCCTACGAGTCAGTAGCGCGCGACCTGCTCAAACGGGTGGAAGAGGTATACAAGGCCACCCCGCACAAGAACATCCGCATGCACGGCGATTGCCACCCCGGCAACATGATGTGCCGCGACGAGATGTTCCACATCGTCGACCTGGACGATTGCCGCATGGGCCCAGCGGTGCAGGACCTATGGATGATGCTCGCTGGCGATCGTCAGGAATGCCTGGGGCAACTGTCGCAATTGATGGACGGCTATCAGGAATTCCACGACTTCGACCCGCGCGAACTGGCTCTGATCGAACCCCTGCGCGCCTTGCGCCTGATGCACTACAGCGCCTGGCTGGCACGGCGCTGGGACGACCCGGCGTTCCCCCACAGTTTTCCGTGGTTCGGCACCGAGCGGTATTGGGGCGATCAGGTCCTGGCCCTGCGTGAACAACTCTCGGCCCTCAACGAAGAGCCGCTGAAACTCTTCTGAGTGCTTTTAATGTGGGAGAGGGCCTGCCCCCTCCCACACAAAGCAAACCTCATGACCAAGCCAGTCCCATTGGTTGACAAATATCCTTACAATCGCGCTTTGTTAGCTGCCTAAGCAAGGATTTCGCATGCACGCCGCCAACCCCCGCAAAGGGTACATTCTGGGCCTGAGCGCCTATGTCATCTGGGGCCTGTTCCCGCTCTACTTCAAAGCCATCGCCAGCGTGCCCGCCGCCGAGATCATCGTGCACCGGGTGCTGTGGTCGGCGCTGTTCGGGGGCTTGCTATTGATGGTGTGGAAGCACCCCGGCTGGTTCCGCGAGCTGCGCGACAACCCCAAGCGCCTGGCGATTCTGGCACTGAGCGGTTCGCTGATTGCGGCCAATTGGCTGACCTATGTGTGGTCGGTCAACAGCGGGCGCATGCTCGAAGCGAGCTTGGGTTACTACATCAACCCGCTGGTGAACGTGCTGCTGGGTATGCTGTTGCTGGGCGAACGTCTGCGCCGCTTACAGTGGGTCGCCGTGATATTGGCCGCCGTGGGCGTGGCGCAACAGGTGTGGCAGGTGGGCAGCTTGCCGTGGGTGTCGTTGGCGCTGGCGTTGACCTTCGGTTTCTACGGGCTGATCCGCAAACAGGCGCCGGTCAAAGCATTGCCGGGGCTGGTGGTGGAAACCTGGATGCTGGTACCGATTGCAGTGGCGTGGCTGCTGTTCAACCCCAGCGCACATAGCGCGCAACTGGCATTCTGGAGCACGTCCGAAGCCTGGTGGCTGGTGGCCGCAGGCCCGGTGACGCTGATCCCGCTGGTGTGTTTCAACGCCGCCGCGCGGCATTTGCCTTACACCGCATTGGGCTTTTTGCAGTACGTCGCGCCCACATTAGTGTTGCTGGAAGCGGTGCTGCTGTTCGGCGAACACTTGGCGCCGAGCACGCTGCTGGCATTCGCTTTTATCTGGGCCGGCCTGGTGGTGTACAGCGTGGATGCCTGGCTGAGCGTGCGCAAACGCTGATCAAATAACGTACAAAACTCTGCAAGCCACAGCCTGTGTGGCTTGCAGCCATTCACCCCAAGGTTATCCACAACCTGGTCCCCGCCATTTGTGCACAAGCCATTGAAACTGCTCGTTTTTTGCTCAGCTGAGCAAGAGCCACGGCGGGCGTGGCCTGGCGAGGGGTCTCTACAGGTTATCCACAGGCCCATGCAAGATTTCCATGGATAACCCTGTGGCGATTACTCCTCGTGATGCAGCTCGACCATCAGGTCGTCGGCCAAGGTTTCCAGGGAGGCTTGCAACGTCTCAAGGGGCAAGCTCGAAGGCACCTGCAACAACGCTTCGGCGTTGAATAACAGGTCTCCGCTCATCGGTGCTGGAGTTACGCCGGTACTCAGGCTTTCCAGGTTGACCCCCTGGCGGCTCAACAACGCCGTGATCTCACGCACGATCCCTGCGCGATCATTGCCCACCAACGTCATCACGATGGGTTTGGACGCCGGCGCTGGCGCGGTGCTGCCCTCGCCCACCAGCACGCGGATGCCGTGTGTGGATAAGTCCTCCAACGCCCCCACCAACGCCTGACGATTGTCTGCCGGCACACTTACCCGCAGGATCCCGGCGAACTGCCCGGCCATATGGGCCATGCGGCTGTCCAGCCAGTTGCCGCCCTGGGCGGCGATGGTCTGCGCGATACGTTCAACCAGGCCGGGTTTGTCGGCGGCGATAATTGTGAGTACAAGATGGTCCATGGCGAAGCCCTCTGGAAGTCAGCCTACAAGGTGGACCCAGGGTGCCGCGAAAACAAATCGTGTACCATTTTTATATTTATCTGGAACAATCCTGTAACTTTTTGAGAACATACCGTTCTCCGCTGTGACCGTACGACCAAAGTGGGTCGCTAAACGACGTATTTAGTCTAATTTTCACAACCGCAAGTCATCATGTAGTATGCCCAACCGAGCACTACATAATGAAAATCCGAAACAGCGCATAAGCTCCGCAGAGTGAGGCAAGCAATGACTGAACACGTTCAAGTCGGTGGCCTGCAGGTCGCCAAAGTCCTGTTCGACTTCGTGAACAACGAAGCCATTCCCGGCACCGGCATCACTGCCGATCAGTTCTGGGCCGGTGCCGATAAGGTCATCCACGACCTGGCGCCGAAGAACAAAGCCCTACTCGCCAAACGCGATGATTTCCAAGCACGGATCGATACCTGGCACCAGACCCATGCCGGCCAGGCCCACGACCCGGTGGCCTACAAAGCCTTCCTGCAAGACATCGGATACCTGCTGCCAGAAGCCGCAGACTTCCAAGCCTCGACCCAAAACGTCGATGACGAAATCGCGCGCATGGCCGGCCCACAGTTGGTGGTGCCGGTAATGAATGCCCGCTTCGCCCTCAACGCATCCAACGCCCGTTGGGGTTCGCTGTACGACGCGCTGTACGGCACCGACGCCATCAGCGAAGCCGACGGCGCCGAGAAGGGCAAAGGCTACAACAAGGTGCGCGGCGACAAGGTCATCGCCTTCGCCCGCGCCTTCCTCGACGAAGCCGCGCCGCTCAGCGCCGGCAGCCATGTCGAGTCCACCGGCTACAAGATTGTCGACGGCAAGCTGATCGTCAGCCTTAAAGGTGGCAGCAACAGCGGCCTGCGCGACGACAGCCAATTGATCGGCTTCCAGGGCGACAGCGCCCAACCGATTGCGATCCTGCTCAAGCACAACGGCCTGCACTTCGAAATTCAGATCGACGCCAGCACCCCGGTCGGCCAGACCGATGCCGCCGGTGTCAAAGACGTGCTGATGGAAGCCGCGCTGACCACCATCATGGACTGCGAAGACTCCGTCGCTGCCGTGGATGCCGACGACAAAGTGGTGATCTACCGCAACTGGCTCGGCCTGATGAAGGGCGACCTGGCCGAAGAAGTGGCCAAGGGCGGCAAGACCTTCACCCGCACCATGAACCCCGATCGCGTTTACACCGGCGTGAATGGCCAGGACGTGACCCTGCACGGTCGTTCGCTGCTGTTCGTGCGTAATGTTGGCCACTTGATGACCATCGACGCGATCCTGGATAAAGACGGCAACGAAGTACCGGAAGGTATTCTCGACGGCCTGATCACCAGCCTGGCGGCAATCCACAGCCTCAACGGCAATACAAGCCGCAAGAACAGCCGCACCGGTTCGGTGTACATCGTTAAACCGAAAATGCACGGTCCGGAAGAAGCGGCATTCACCAACGAGCTGTTCGGCCGCGTCGAAGACGTGCTGAACCTGCCGCGCAATACCCTCAAAGTCGGGATCATGGACGAGGAGCGCCGCACCACGGTCAACCTCAAAGCCTGCATCAAGGCCGCCAGTGAGCGCGTGGTGTTTATCAACACCGGTTTCCTCGACCGCACTGGCGACGAAATCCACACCTCCATGGAAGCCGGCGCGATGGTGCGCAAGGCGGCGATGAAGTCGGAAAAGTGGATTGCAGCGTATGAAAACTGGAACGTCGATATCGGCTTGAGCACCGGCCTGCAAGGTCGTGCGCAGATCGGTAAAGGCATGTGGGCGATGCCCGACCTGATGGCGGCGATGTTGGAACAGAAAATCGCTCACCCGCTGGCCGGCGCCAACACCGCGTGGGTACCTTCGCCAACGGCCGCCGCGTTGCACGCACTGCACTACCACAAGGTCGACGTGTTCGCGCGTCAGGCCGAACTGGCCAAGCGCGAACGCGCCTCGGTGGACGATATCCTGACCATTCCCCTGGCCAGCAATACCGACTGGTCCGAAGAGGAAATCCGCAACGAGCTGGACAACAACGCCCAGGGCATCCTCGGCTATGTAGTGCGCTGGATCGACCAGGGCGTCGGCTGCTCGAAGGTGCCGGACATCAACGACGTCGGCCTGATGGAAGACCGCGCGACCCTGCGCATCTCCAGCCAGCACATCGCCAACTGGCTGCGCCACGGCATCGTTAATCAAGCGCAAGTGATGGAAAGCCTCAAGCGCATGGCGCCGGTGGTGGACCGTCAAAATGCCGGGGATGCGTTGTATCGCCCGCTGGCACCGGACTTCGACAGCAACATCGCCTTCCAGGCGGCGGTGGAACTGGTGATTGAAGGGACCAAACAGCCTAACGGGTATACCGAGCCGGTGTTGCATCGCCGGCGTCGGGAATTCAAGGCTAAGAACGGCCTGTAAATAGAAAAGCCCTGATCGAGAGATCAGGGCTTTTTGTTTGAGGCTTGGGCTGACCGCAATGGCGCCATCGGAAGCAAGCGCCCTCCCAGCGTGGGCGGATGTAAGGAGGAATCAGGAAGCCATCCCCAACTCCCGCTTCACCAACCTCGCCAGTTTCACGCTATCAATCGGCTTGAGCAAAAAATCCACCACGCTCAAATGCATCGCATCAATGACATCCGGCGCTTCGGCGTCCCCGGACATGATGATGATCGGCAGCGCCGCGCGTGTGGATTCGCGCACTTGCTTGATCAGTTCCAGCCCGTTGCTGGGTTGCATGCGCAGGTCGGTAATCAACAAGCCGATGGAACTGCTGGAGTTCAATAAATCCCACGCCCGCTCACCACTGTCGGCGGTCATGCAGCGAATACCGTCCAGGCCCAGGATTTCCGCCAGCAACTCGCGCGCGTCCTTGTCGTCGTCGACAATCAACACGCGTTGTGGCGGCAGATCGGGCTCCAGCATCACGGCGCTGAGCGCCTCGCGCTCGGCATCACTCAAAATATCGTGGTCGGACATACGGTTCTCAGCGGTTCTAATCAATCTCCCAGCACTCGTCAGACATCTGCGGAAGGGCGAACAATGTGCACTTCGTCGGAAAGTTTGCCTAGTGGGCGTTCTACGGGGTTCGGACGATAAACATGTAGGGTTTTTCCCTAGCTCAGCGTCTTTTACACCGACCTAGACTTACGTCCAATGGGCACCCGCCGCGCAGGAGTCGACCATGCAGCTCGATAACGACAAAAAAACTGCGGTCACTGTTATGAGTAAAGCTGATGCCTTCGCCCAGGCGGGGAAAACTGCCGTGCTGCAAAATATCCAAGGCACGCTGCAGTTTCTACAACGCTTCCCGCCCTTCAACCAGATGGAAAACGCGCACCTGGCGTTTCTGGTGGAACAATGCCAATTACGTTTTTATGCCCCCGGTGACAGCATCCTCAAACCGTCGGGCGGGCCGGTCGAGCATTTCTACATCGTCAAACAAGGCCGCGTGATCGGCGAACGACCGGACACCACCGAGACCACCTTCGAAATCACCACCGGCGAATGCTTCCCCCTGGCCGCGCTACTGGGCGAACGCGCCACGCGCACCGAGCACAAGGCCGCCGAAGACACGTTCTGCCTGCAACTGAACAAACCGGCCTTTATCAAGTTGTTCGCCCTTTCCAGCCCGTTCCGCGACTTCGCCCTGCGCGGCGTCAGCAGCCTCTTGGATCAGGTCAACCAGCAGGTGCAGCAAAAGGCCGTGGAAACCCTCGGCACCCAATACTCCCTCAACACGCGCCTGGGTGAATTGGCCATGCGCCATCCGGTCACCTGCAGCCCGCATACGCCCTTGCGCGAAGCAGTCACGCTGATGCACGAGCAGCAAGTGGGCAGCATTGTCATCGTCGACGACAACAAGGCGCCCCTGGGGATTTTTACCCTGCGCGACTTACGCCATGTGGTGGCCGGCGGCGTCAGCGATTTCAGCCAGGCCATCGACGTGCACATGACCCAGGCACCGTTCTTTTTGACGCCGGACCACAGCGCCTTCGACGCCGCCATCGCCATGACCGAGCGGCATATCGCCCATGTGTGCCTGGTCAAGGACCAGCGCCTGTGCGGCGTGGTGTCCGAGCGCGATCTGTTTTCCCTGCAACGGGTGGACCTGGTGCACCTGGCCCGGACCATTCGCAACGCCCCGCGCATCGACAACCTGGTGGCGATTCGCGGCGAGATCGGTCAGTTGGTCGAGCGCATGCTGGCCCACGGCGCGTCGTCCACCCAGATCACCCACATCATCACCCTGCTCAACGATCACACTGTGTGCCGGGTGATCGAGCTGAGCCTCGCCGAAAAAGGTGACCCTGGCGTGCCATTCAGTTGGCTGTGCTTCGGTAGCGAAGGCCGTCGCGAGCAGACGCTGTACACCGATCAGGACAACGGCATTCTGTTCGAGGCCAAGGACGCCGCCGAGGCCGCCGCGATCCGCGGCCGTCTGCTGCCCCTGGCCCAGCACATTAACCAAAGCCTGGCACTGTGCGGTTTCAGCCTGTGCAAAGGCAATATCATGGCCGGCAACCCGGAGCTGTGCCTGTCGCGAGCCGAATGGGCGCGGCGTTTTGCGGCGTTCATCCGCGAGGCGACGCCGGAGAACCTGTTGGGTTCGAGTATTTATTTTGACTTGCGCGTGGTGTGGGGCGACGAGCAAGGCTGCGAGGTATTGCGCCAAGGCATCCTCGATCAGGTCGCGGATAACCGTCTGTTCCAACGCATGCTGGCCGAGAATGCGCTGCGCCAGCGCCCCCCGGTTGGGCGTTTCCGTGACTTTGTGCTGACCCGCAAAGGTGGCGAAAAAGCCACCCTGGATCTCAAGGTGCAGGGTCTCACGCCTTTTGTCGACGGCGCGCGCCTGCTGGCCCTGGCCAATGGCATTCACACTAACAACACCCTGGAGCGCCTGCGCCAACTGGTGGTCAAGGAGGTTATCGAACCGCTGGACGGCGCGGCGTATGAGGAGGCCTATCACTTTATCCAGCAGACCCGCATGCAGCAGCACCAACTGCAAAGTCGCGAAAACCAGCCGTATTCCAACCGCGTCGATCCCGACAGCCTTAACCACCTGGACCGGCGCATCCTGCGCGAATCCCTGCGCCAGGCCCAACGCCTGCAAAGCAGCCTGACCCTGCGGTATCAACTGTGAGCCTGTTCGCCTGGCTGCGCGCGGCCAAACCCCAGCTGGATGCAACCCAACAACGGCGCTTGGCGCAACTGCCCAAACCCGCGCCGCTGAGTGAAGACGCCTTGCGCAGTCAACGCTGGGTGGTGGTGGACCTGGAAACCAGCGGCCTGAACCTCAACCGCGACCAGGTGCTGTCCATCGGCGCGGTAGTGATCGAGGATGGCGCGGTGGACTTCTCACAGTTGTTCGAGCGCACCCTGCAACGCCCCGAAACCAAACTCAGCCCCAGTGTGCTGATCCACGGCCTGGGGCCCAGCGCCATTGCCGCCGGCAGCGATCCGGTGGAAGCCTTGTTGGACTTTATGGAGTACGTCGGCGACAGCCCACTGCTCGCGTTCCACGCGCCGTTCGATCAACACATGCTGAGCCGCGCGCTAAAGGACAGCCTGGGTTATCGCCTGACCCACCCGTTTCTGGATGTGGCCGACATCGCCCCCCTGCTGTGCCCCGAGGCGCCAATCCGTGAGGCAGGGCTGGACGATTGGGTCAAACACTTTCACCTGGAAGTCGGCGAACGCCATCACGCCAGCGCCGACGCCTTGGCCACGGCGGAGCTGATGCTGATTTTGTTCAGCCGCGCGCGCCAGCAGTCAATCGATACACCGCTCGCGCTGCACACGCGGTTGAGCCAATGGAAACGCCGGCAACAGGCGCCATCGTTTTAATCTCATCTCCCGACAGACGCCAATTGCGCCTACCCCACGCCTCTGACACAATCGCGAATAATTCTCGTTAGTTTAAACCTCTTGTTTATTCGGTGATGCCTTGTCGTCGGTCCAGAACCCACACAGTGAGCGGGTTGGTGCGTTGTATCGCGACCATCGCGGCTGGCTGCTGGCCTGGCTGCGACGCAACGTGGCGTGCCCGAGCCGGGCCGAAGACCTGAGCCAGGACACGTTCATGCGCCTGTTGGGGCGCGACACGTTGCCGGAACCGCGCGAGCCAAGGGCATTTCTGGTGGCCATCGCCAAGGGCCTGTTGTTCGACTATTTCCGGCGCGCGGCACTGGAGCAGGCTTACCTGGCCGAATTGATGCTGATCCCGGAAAGCGAACACCCCTCCCCCGAAGCCCAGCAACTGATCCTCGAAGACCTCAAAGCCATCGACCGATTGCTCGGCACGTTGTCGAGCAAGGCCCGCGCGGCGTTTCTCTACAGTCGTCTCGACGGCCTGGGCCACGCGCAGATCGCCCAACGCCTCGGCGTATCGGTGCCCCGCGTGCGCCAGTACCTGGCCCAGGGCATTCGCCAGTGCTATATCGCACTGTATGGCGAGCCGACATGAGTGCAGTCGGCGCCAACCCGGTCTCGGCCCGCGTGCTGGATGCGGCGATTGCCTGGCAGTTGTCCCTGGATTCGGGCGACGGCAGTGCGGTCGAGCGTGAAGAGTTCAGCAAATGGCTGGCCAGCGATGAGGAACACGCCCGCGCCTGGCGCCAGTTGGGCATGCTCGACCAACGTTTCAGCATCGCCTCGGGCCCGGCGCGCGCCGCGTTGTTGCAGTCGCGTCAGGCCATCCGTCAACGGGTACGCAAGCTCGGCAGCGGCCTGGCGAGCATTGCGCTTATCTGCGGCCTGGGGTTATTTGCAGGCGAACGCTATGTGCCGATCCACTATTGGCTGGCCGACCAACGCACCGCCACCGGCGAGCAGCGCACGCTGAAACTGGCGGACGGTACCCAGATCAACCTCAACACCCACAGCGCCATCGACGTGCGCTTCGATGAAAAGCGCCGGCTGATCGTGCTGCAGGACGGTGAAATCCTCGTCGAAACCGGCCATAACGATGCGCGCCCGTTCTACGTGCAGACCCGCGACGGCCGCCTGCGGGCGCTAGGTACGCGGTTTATCGTCAAGCGCGAAGACGACGCCACGCGCCTGAGCGTGCTGCAGTCCGCCGTTGCGGCGCAGCCGGAGGCGCTGCCTCAGGAACAGGTGTTCAAAGCAGGCCAGCAAGTGCTGATGCGCAGCGACGGCCTCGGCCCGTCCCTGGCCGTCACCCCCGCCACGGATGCCTGGACGCGCGGCATGCTGGTGGTGGACAACGCGCGCCTGGGCGACGTGGTCGAGGAATTGAGTCGCTACCGCCCTGGCTATCTAGGCGTGGATAAAAACGTGGCCGACTTGCGCATCACCGGCAGCTTCCCGCTGCACGACACCACGCTGGCGCTCAATGCGCTGCTGCCGACGTTGCCGGTGCAAATCACGCAGCACACGCCGTGGTGGGTGACGGTGGGTGCCAAGCGTTAGGCATCAGTGAGGCCTGGGTTGAGGCTATCGGGGGCAAGCCCCCTCCCACATTGACCTGAACAATATCCGATCAACTGTGGGAGGGGGCTTGCCCCCGATAGGCCTGCAAACACACCGAAAAATCCCCGGCAAAAAATATTTTCATCCAGCCCTATCACTTTTCGAATCTCGCTCGGCACATAGGCAATTGCGAATTACTTCCATTCAGGAGCCGCCCTATGTCCCGCACACTAGACACCCTGCTGCGCCCCAGTCTGTTGGCCGTGGCCATTGCCCTCAGCACACCGCTGATCACGCCTCAGCTGTTGGCGGCCGAACAGGCCTCCAGCGTGCGTGCCTACAATCTGCCGGCGGCGCCTCTGGCCAGCACGCTCAACCAGATCGCCAGCCAGGCCGGCCTGGCGCTGACCCTCGATCCGGCCCTGGCCGCCGGTAAAACCTCCGCTCCTGTAAACGGCCAGTTCGATGCCCAGAGCGCGCTGCGCCAAGCACTGCGCGGCACGGGGTTGCAGCTGGAACAGAGCAGCGCCGGAACCTTCACCTTGGTGGCGATTCCGGACGGCGTAGTGGCGTTGCCGGAAACCAACATCACCGGGCAAGGCAGTTATGAAAGCGCATGGGGCCCGGCCCAAGGCTACCTGGCGACACGCACCGCCGCCGGCACCAAGACCGACACCGCCCTGGTGGAAGCGCCGCGCTCGATCTCCGTCGCCACCCGCCAGCAGATGCAGGATCGCAGCGTTCATACCCTCGACGACGCGGTGAAATACATGCCCGGGATCGTGTCCGCCAGCTACGGCAGCGACACGCGCTACGACTGGATGCGCGTACGCGGCTTTGAGCCGACGCAATTTCTCGACGGCCTGCCGTTGCCGCGTGGCGTGTATGCCAACCCGAAAGCCGAGACCTGGAACCTCGATCGCCTGGCCCTGCTGCGCGGACCGGCCTCGTCGGTGTATGGCCAGACTCCACCGGGTGGCCTGCTGGACATGGTCAGCAGCCGTCCCAGCGAGCAGGCCAGCCACGCGGTGCAAGTGCAGTACGGCAGCGACAATCACCGCCAGATCAACTTCGCCAGCACTGGCAAGATCGACGACGACGGCCAGTTTCTCTATGGCCTGAGCGGCGTGGTGCGCGACTCCGGCACCCAGGTCGATCACATCGACAACAAGCGCTACAACATCGCCCCCAGCCTGACCTGGAACATCGACCCCGACACCCGGCTGACCTTGCTGTCGCAGTTCACCCGCGACGATACCGGCACCACCAGCCAGTTCCTGCCGATCCAGGGCACCAAGATCAAATCGCCGCTGGGGGAGGTGTCCCACCACAAGAACCTCGGCGATCCGGACTATGAGTTCTACGACCGCACCTACTACGCGCTGGGCTATGCCTTCGAGCATCGCCTCAACGATACCTGGCAATTCAAGCAGAACCTGCGTTACACCAAGTCCGAGCTGTCGTTCCAGCAACTGACCGTGGGCTCCTACGCCTTCTCGCCGGCCGACGCGGCGGGCAATATCAGCCGGTCCACCACCAATGTGGACGAGAACATCGGCCAGTTCGCCGTGGACAACAACTTCCAGGCCGACTTTGCCACGGGGGACATCACCCACACCCTGCTGCTGGGCCTGGATCATCAGCGTACCGACACGTCCTATCTGTCGATCTTCGGTCTGGCCTCGGGCACCAATATTTTCAACCCGAGCTACGGGGGCCCGACCGTCCGTCCTGCGCGCTCCACAGCGTTCTATGACTACAACCAGAAAACCGTGCAAACCGGGCTCTACGTCCAGGACCAGATAGCGTTGGACAACTGGCGCCTGACCTTGGGCGGCCGTGAAGACTGGGTGCACCAGGGCACCACCTACTTCAACAAGAACGACGCGACCAACACTGACCGCAGCAAGAACTTCAGCGGCAACGCGGCCTTGAGCTACGTGTTCGACTCCGGTTTCGTGCCGTACTTGTCCTACGCCGAGTCGTTCCAACCGGCGAGCAACGCCAGCGTTGACCCCGTGAAGTCGTATAAACCCACCGAAGGCAAGCAATGGGAACTGGGGGTCAAATACCAGCCGCCCGGCTCCAACACCCTGCTGAGCGCGGCGGTCTATGACCTGACCCAAAAGAACGTGCTGGTGACCAGCTTCCAGGCCGGCGGCGTTTCCGTCACCGACCAGACCGGCGAAGTGAAGGTCAAGGGCCTGGAATTGGAAGCGGTGTCTGACGTAACCGATAACCTCAAGGTGATCGCCGCCTACACCCTGGCCAAATCCGAGGTGCAAAAAGGCCAATACAAAGGCAACCGCCTGCAACTGATGCCCAACCAGCAAGCGTCTCTGTGGACCGACTACACCTGGCACACCGGCGTGCTCGATGGCTTCGGCATCGGCTTTGGCGCGCGTTACACCGGCAACACCTACGGCGACCAGGCCAACACCTGGCTGGGTAAGGCCAACGCCTACACCGTGTTCGATGGCGCGGTGCATTACGACCTCGGTCGCCTGGGCAACAGCCTCAAAGGCGCGTCGCTGAAGGTGAACGCCACCAACCTGTTCAACAAGGACTACCTGTCCACCTGCGATGGCAACTACTGCTACTTCGGCGACCAACGCAGCGTCGTCGCCAGCGCCACGTACCAATGGTGATCGGCGCAGAGGCTGCAGGCTGAAACATGAAAAGCACAACCATCCGCCGCTGGTCCTTCGTCCACACCTGGACCAGCCTGATCTGCACGGTGTTCCTGCTGCTGCTCGCCCTCACCGGCCTGCCGCTGGTGTTTCACCACGAGATCGACCATCTGCTGGGCAACGAACCCCAGCTCCAGCAGATGCCGGCCGATACGCCGCGATTGAACCTGGAACAACTGGTGAACAAGGCCCTGGCCCATCGCCCCGGAGAGGCCCTGCAATACCTGGCCTGGGATGAAGACGACCCGAACGGTGTGATCGCGATCATGGCCGCCACCGCCGGCACGGAGCCGAACGCGTCCCACACCTTCATGCTCGATGCGCGCAGCGGCGACGCGCTGGAGATGCCCTCGGCCAATGGCGGTTTCACCTTGTTTTTGCTGCGCCTGCATGTGGATATGTTCGCCGGTCTGCCGGGCAAGCTGCTGCTGGCGTTTATGGGTGTGCTGTTTGTGTTGGCGATCATTTCCGGCACGGTGCTGTACCTGCCGTTCATGCGCCGTCTGAAATTCGCCAGCGTGCGCCGGGACAAAACCACCCGCCTGCGCTGGCTCGACCTGCACAACCTGATCGGCGTGGTTACGCTGACCTGGGCCCTGGTGGTGGGCGTGACCGGCGTGATCAGCGCCTGCGCCGACCTGCTCATCGCCGCCTGGCGCCAGGACAGCCTTACGGCCCTGATCGAACCGTACAAGGATGCGCCGCCGCTGACCTTACGCGCCCCGGCCAGCGAGTTGCTGAGCATCGCCGCACGCGCCGCACCCGGTATGCAGCCGGACTTTATCGCCTTCCCCGGCACGCGGTTCTCCAGCGAGCACCACTATGCGGTGTTTATGAAGGGCAGCACGCACCTGACTTCGCACCTGCTCACCCCGGTGCTGATCGACGCCAGCACCCTGCAGGTCACGGCGATTGCCGAACGGCCGTGGTACATGGACGCCATGGGCATGTCCCAGCCGCTGCACTTTGGCGACTATGGCGGCATGCCGATGAAGATCCTGTGGGCGCTGCTGGATGGGCTGACCATCGTCGTGCTGATCAGCGGGATTTACCTGTGGATCGCCAAGCGCAGGGCGGGCAAGGCATGAGGCCGCGCCAGTCGAGTTTCTGGAAGGTGTTCGGCATTCCGTTGGGAATCGGCCTGCTCAGCGCCGCCGGGCTGTTTGCGGCGTTACTGGGGGATGGCGGGTGGGATGCGTTGAGTTGGGTGGGGTTGGGTATACCAGCGGCCATTGGTAGTTGGGGGTTGTTCAAGGGGCGTGGCTGAGGGCCTCATCGGGGGCAAGCCCCCTCCCACACTTTGAATGTGTTCACAAATCAAAAATGGGGCTTGCCCCCGATGAGCCCTCAACCTGCCCCTCGCCAGCCACCGCGCGACCCTCTAGGCTAGCCACAGTCAATCCAGAGGAATGCCCATGTCCACGCCCAGCATGACCTTGTTCCACAACCCTGCATCGCCGTTCGTACGCAAAGTCCGCGTGCTGCTGCTCGAAACCGGCCAGCAGGACCGCGTGGCCCTGCACGCCTGCATGCCGACCCCGGTCAACCCCGATGCGCAGTTGGTCGACGGCAACCCGGTGGGCAAGATCCCGGCGTTGCGTCTGGCTGACGGCTCGGTGCTGCACGACAGCCGGGTGATCCTCGATTACTTCGACCACCAGCACGTCGGCAACCCGCTGATCCCCCGCGACGGCTCGGCACGCTGGCGCCGCCTCACATTGGCCTCGATGGCCGACGGCATCATGGATGCCGCCGTGCTGGTGCGCTACGAAACCGCCCTGCGCCCGGTGGAGAAGCACTGGGATCAGTGGCTCGACGAGCAGCGCAACAAAATCCGCCGCACCCTCGCCGAGCTGGAACAGAATGCCATCGCCGAACTGGCCAGCCACTTCGACGTTGCCGCGATCAGCGTGGCCTGTGCCCTGGGTTATCTGGATTTTCGCCATCCGGATATGCAATGGCGCGTGGACAACCCACAGCTTGCCGCCTGGTACGCCGACGTCAGCCAGCGGCCTTCGATGCAGCAGACCCAGCCACCGGCCTGACCTGCACACCGACCCAATGTGGGAGCGGGCTTGCCCGCGACTGCGGTATGTCATCCAGCACATCGGTTTCTGACCCCCCGCTATCGCGGGCAAGCCCACTGCCACAGTGGGCAGTGGTGACAGCAAGGAATGTGGCGATCCTTGTGGCTAACTGCGCCCCTACTTGTCGATCTTCGCGCAAGCCGATCATTGCACCGCCTCCAGATCAAACTGCAGCGGCTCGCTCGCCTTGCGCTTGCCCACCCCGTACCAGTCCAATTTGCGCGTGAGCACCATCACCGTGCCCAGCAGGCCGAACAACAACAGCGAACCCATCAGCAGCGCGTAATCCTCCGCACTCAACAACCCGTACAACAAGCCATACAACGCCGCGAGCCCCGCTGAGAACCCCAGGCCGTGGGCGACGCTGCGCAGCACATGGCACACATAGAAACCGATCAACACCACGCACGCACTCGCCGAGATCAGATACGCCAGGGCAAACCCCAGGTGCTCGGACAGCGACAACAACAGCAGATAAAAGAACGCCAGCGCCACGCCCACCAGGGCGTATTGAATCGGGTGCACCGCCAGGCTCTTGAGCACTTCGAACAGAAAGAAACCGGCAAAGGTCAGGGCGATAAACAGCAGCGCGTATTTGATCGCGCGATCGCTTTTGAGGTACTGGTCCACCGGATCGATGAAGTTCACGCCGAAGCTGCGGTTGTTGAAGTCGTCACAGCCTTCGCGGTCCAGGCAGGTTTGCAGGGCCTGTTCGAGGTTGGTGGAGAAGAATGAGGTCTGCCAGTTGGCGGTGAAGCCTTTGTCGGTGATGTCACGCTGGGCCGGCAGGAAGTTGCCGATAAAGCTGGGGTGCGGCCAGTTGGACGCCAGCGATACCTGACTGGTCTTGCCCACCGGCACCACTTGCAGTTGTTCGGTGCCTTGCAGACGCAGGTCGAAGGCGAAGTCCACCACCGCCGGTTTTTTACTGTCCTGCTCCGGCAGCGTGACATGGACGCCCTCCCCCAGCCAATCCACTTGGGTGCCTGGCGAGAACTCCAGGCGTTGGCTGCCCAGCTCCAGCTTCAGGGCATTTTCGATGCCACGGATATCGCTGATGCCCACCGCCAGAAACGCCGGTTCGAAGCGGTAGTCCGCGAAATTTTCGTTGATGCCCAACTGCGCGGGCAGCTCGAAGCGCCCACTGATGCGGCTATCGGCATGGAACAGCCGTGCCTGGTAAATCCCCCGGGCGCGCAGCTCGGTCTGCACCTGGCCGTCGAGTTCAAAACGGTCCGGCAGGAAATACAGGCGCCCGCGTTCTTCACGGGTTTCCTCGTAGCGCTTGTTGAGTTTTTCGTTGAGTTTCCATTCACGCACGGTCTTGCGATACGGCACCACCATTACCGGGCCGGTCAGGCGCTGGGCGAAGCTGGAACTGCGGGCGATGTCCATCACGACACCGTCGCGCAGTTGCTGGCGGTCACTGATGATGCCGTTGATCATCAACAACGGAATCAGTAACAGCAGGATCAGTAGCGCAATGGCGCCAAGTTTGAAAAGCAGGCTGCGGTTCATGGGGCTCTCCCTGTTTTGATGGGCAGAGCGTGAGCCGCGCGCGTGGGGGTTTTATGTGGGTACTGTGGAGACTGTGTGGAGATGCAGCACCACCTGCACTCCACCCGGCACATTGCCGATCTGCAACGCACCGCCGTGCAGCTTCATCACTTCTTCAACGAAGTTCAAACCCAGGCCCGTGCTCTTGCGCCCACTGGCCGGACGCGGCAATGAATAGAACCGCTCACTCAAACGCGGCAAGGCATAGTCGGGAATCGGCGCGGCCTGGTTGAACAGGCTCACCTGCACATCGTTGTGCTGGCGGCTCGCACTGAAGCGCAACGTGCCACCCGGCGGGGTGAAATCCAACGCGTTATCCAGCAAGTTGCCCAGCGCCTGTCGCAACAGGAACGGCTCGCCAAACACGTTCACATCCGCCGCAATCCCTTGCTCGACGTGTAACCCAGCGCCTTCGATGCGCGCACATTGGGCATTGAGCACATCGCTCACCAGGGCCGCCAGCGGGATGCTCACCTGCTCTTCCAGGCCCTGGCGTTGTTCGACCTGCGCCAGGTTCAACAGGCGTTCGATCAACTGCTGCAAGCGTGCGCTTTCGCTGTCGATATTGCCGACAAAACGCTGCTGTTGTTCGCGAGTCATGTCGCCCTGCAACAGCTCCGCAGCGCCGCGAATGGCCGCCAGCGGGCTTTTCAGTTCGTGGGTCAGGGTGTGTACGTAATGTTCGACGTAGGCTTTGCCTTCCAGCTGTGTGCGCATGTGCTCCACAGCAGTGGAGAGTTGCTTGAGTTCGCCGCCCCGGTAGTGCGGCAGCTCGGCGCGGCGGCCCTCGCTGACGGCTTCGGCATAGGCGGTCAGACGGCGCAGGGCGGCGCTCACCCACCACGACAACAGCGCGCCGAGCAGCAACCCGAGGATGACCAGCCCGGCGCCGTACCAAAGCAGGCGCCGCTCGGTACGGTCGACATAGGGCTGCAACGAGCTGTTGGGCTTGGCCACGGTGACCACGCCGATGATCTGGCCGTTATCGCGGATCGGCGCGCCCACGTGCATCACCGACGAGGTGGCGTCCTCCGGGTTACTGCGGGTGGAACGCGCGCCGTATTCGCCGCGCAGGGTCAGGTAAACGTCGTTCCACTTCGAATAGTCCTGGCCCACCGCCACGCCGCTGGAGTCGAGCAACACGGTGCCGTTGGCGTCGGTGACGTAAATTCGATGGTTAACCTGGTTTTTCGGTAGCCCCCAGATGGTCGCGCCCGGCTGACGATTGCCGTAAGCCTTGAGCAGCGCGGGCCAGTGGCTCTGGCCGAGGGTGCCGTTTTTGACGTCATCGCGCAGGATCTCGGCCAGCAGGTTGGCGGTGTCCACCAGGGTTTCTTCGGTGGACTGGCGCACGCCGGGGCGGATTTCCTTCATCACGGTGCTGAGCACGAAATAGCCGGTCAGGCCGATAAACAGCGCGTACACCAGGAACATCCGCAGCCCCAGGCGCATCAGCTGTGGCTCGGGCTGTAGCTGTAGCCGAGGCCGCGGTGGGTCTGGATCGGTTCGGCTTGGGCGGCAATGCCGCGCAATTTGCTGCGCAGGCTTTTGATATGGCTGTCGATGTTGCGCTCGTAGCCGGCATCGGCAGGCACGCCCACGGCGTCGAGCAACTGTTCGCGGCTGAACACCCGCTCCGGTTGTTCCAACAGGCTTTGCAGCAGACGAAACTCATGGCGCGTCAGGCTCAAGGGCTGGCCGCGATAGGCGATCTGCATGCGCTCCAGATCCACCTGAAACAGCGCCGGCGCCACACCGGGGCCGACGCGTTTGAGGATCGCCTTGACCCGCGCCGCCACTTCCCTTGGGCTGAACGGCTTGACCACGTAATCGTCGGCGCCGATCTCCAGCCCCACGACCCGGTCGATCTCACCGTCGCGGGCACTGAGGAACATCACCGGCACTTCGCTGAAGCGGCGCAATTGCTTGCAGGTTTCAAAACCACTGATGTCCGGCAGGCCGATGTCGAGGATGATCAGGTCGGCCGGGGTCTTGCGCTGATGCTCCAGCGCCGCCTGGCCCAGGCTCAGCCAAGTGGTGCCGAAGCCCTCGCCTTGCAGGGCGAATATCAGCGTGTCGGCAATCGCCGCTTCGTCTTCGACAATCAGGATGTGGGGCATGGCAGTCCGTCAGCAGTCCGGTTTGTCGGCAGTGTACCGACGGGCCGGGTTCACCGCAGCGCCGAATTCACGCAGGGCCTTGGCACCGATCAGCAACGGGTAATTGAAGCTGCTGCGGTCGGTGAGGTTGACCTCGACGGTACGCTTGACGTTGCCCAGGCACATCTCCAGATCGATCACTGGGCGCTTGGCCACGCTGGCTTCATCTTTTTCGTCGTCTTCGTCGGCGCGGCTCTTGATCTTGCTGATGCGCGAGACTTTGTGTTCGAAGACCTTATCGGACGCGTCCTTGCCGCCCAGGCGGAAACGTACCCAGTCGTCGCCATCGCGGGTGAAGGTTTCGATGTCGCGGGCCGACAGCGAGGCAGTCAGCGCGCCGGTGTCCATCTTGGCCTTGAAGGTTTCGCCGATCTCCGGCAACTGGATGTATTCGTAGCGACCGTAGAGGGTCGGTTCGGCGGCCATGACCGGCAGGGCAACCAGGGCGAGGGAGGCAAGGAGCAGTTTCACGAAGTGATTCCTCGGAAAAGAAGTAGGCGGATTCTAGACCGCATAAGCGCGACTTAGTTAGATCACCCGGCGTTTTGTGATTTGGCCTCTAGACTCAAGCTGCTTATCATGGCCCGCCCACACAATTCCAAGAGTTGCTTATGCGCCGCCTGCTCACCGGCTGTTTGGTTACATTGCTGCTGTTACTCAATACGCTGGTCCTGATCGGACCGCTGATGGTGTTCGCCCTGCTCAAGCTGGTGGCGCCTGGCCGCTCTCGGGACTACATGTCCTGGGCGGTGATGTGGATCGCCGAGACCTGGGCCGAGATCGACAAACTGATCTTCGCCCTGTGCATTCCGACCCAGTGGGATATCCGCGGCGGCGATGAGCTGCGCCGTGACACGTCGTACCTGGTCATCAGCAACCATCAATCGTGGGTGGATATTCCCGCGCTGATCCAGGCCCTCAACCGTCGCACGCCGTTCTTCAAGTTCTTCCTGAAAAAAGAGCTGATCTGGGTGCCCTTCCTTGGCCTGGCCTGGTGGGCGCTGGATTACCCGTTCATGAAGCGCTACACCAAAGCCTTCCTGGCCAAACACCCGGAATTGGCGGGCCAGGATTTGAAGATCACCAAACAGGCGTGCGAGCTGTTCAAGCGCCAGCCGGTGACGGTGGTCAATTACCTGGAAGGCACGCGCTTCAGCCAGGCCAAACATGCGCAGCAGGCTTCACCGTTCAAGCGGCTGCTCAAGCCCAAGGCGGGCGGTGTGGCGTTTGTGCTGGCGGCAATGGGCGAACAGCTGGACGCGATTCTCGACGTGACCGTGGTGTACCCGTCGCAGAAGATCCCGGGGTTCTGGGACTTGATCAGCGGCGCGGTGCCGAAGGTGATCATCGATATCCAGACCCGCGAGCTGGACCCGGCGTTGTGGCAGGGGGATTACGAGAACGATCCGGCCTTTCGCCAGACCGTCCAGAGCTGGGTGAACCAGCTCTGGGAGGAAAAAGACGCGCGCATCGAGCACCTGCGCGCGCAGGGATAATCAGCTGCCGGTGCCCCAGGCTTGAGCCAGCTTGCCCAGCACCGAACTGTTGGCGCCCTGGCTGCCCAGAAATTGCAGAATCACCGGGGCAAACTGGCCGACCATGCCACTGTCCATGCCCAAGGCGCTGAAGGCGGTGTTGAGGTCGTTGGTGTTTTTTACATTGCCGAGCAGGCCGTCCAGGCCGCTGGTCTTGCTGCCGCCGGTCTGGCCAAGCATGCCGCTCAAGGCTCCAAGGCTGCCGAGGGCATTGTTGCCCGACAACTGGTCAAGCCCTGGCACGCTCTGGCCCAACTGCGAATAATCTTTGCCGCTCAACTGATTGCGCGCCAGGCCGAGCATGGCGCCGGTGCCGCCGATGGCTTGCTCCGGGGTAACGTTCAACTGCGAGGTCAGGGTGCTCAGCAGGTCGGCCGTCTGGGACGACGGTGCGGCAGCAGCGGCTTTGTTGTTACCACCCTGCATACCCGCAATGGCATTGGCCGCGTCGCCCAGGCTGAAGCCTGCGGCCAGTGCGGGCCCGGCGGCCAGCGTCATCAGGCAGGACAGGGCGAAACCGCGTGAAATCTTCATGGATACAACCTCAGGATGTAGGGGCGAAAGCAGGGTTTTGACTGGGTAACCGGTCGGTTGTTCCGAGCCAGGGAGGAACCGATCCGGCCTAAACGAGTCCATGAACTGACTACAAAATTTGTCAGGAAGAGACTTATGACTGCGATCCAACCCCAAGTGATTGAGCACAAGCCTCCATTCTGGAGCCGCCCTCGCCTGTTCCTCGGTGCCTGTGTCGTGGTGGTTGCCGGTATCGGCGGCGCGATCTACACCCAGGACAGCGTCAAATCCGCCGCCACCCTGGTGACCACCACCCAGCAGCCGGCCGCGCAGATCATGGCGCACAAAGACTACCTGGAAGTGCAACCCATCGCCGCCGCCGCCGCAGAGCCGGACAAGAGCCTGGAACTGTGGGCGATTCCCAAAGACGGCACGCCGATCTCCCTGGGCCTGTTGCCGGAGGACGGCAAAGGCATTATCGGCCTGAACCCACGCCAGCAAGCGTCCATCAGCAAACCGGTGGAGTTGATGGTGAGTTCGGAAACCAAAGGCGGCTCGGTGAGCAAACAGCCGACCGGGCCCACTGTCTATCAGGGCGCACTGGCCAACCGCTGATATCCCAATACCACAACCCAATGTGGGAAGGGGCTCGCCCCCGATGGCGTCGATTCAGTCACCTATTTACTGACTGAATCAATACCACCGGGGGCAAGCCCCCTCCCACATTTGGCCCTTCGTGTGCCTGGGTTTACGCCGCGCTGAACAACTTGTGCGGATCAATCACAAACTTCTTCGGCACGCCCGCATCGAACTCGCCGTAGCCCCGTGGTGCGTCGTCCAGGCTGATCACCTGCACGCCGACGATCTCGGCGATGTTGATGCGGTCCCACATGATCGCCTGCATCAGCTGGCGGTTGTACTTCATCACCGGGGTCTGGCCGGTGTGGAAGCTGTGGGATTTGGCCCAACCCAGGCCGAAACGGATGCTCAGGCTGCCCATTTTCGCGGCGGCGTCGACGGCACCCGGATCTTCGGTGACGTACAGTCCTGGGATACCGATCTTGCCCGCTACGCGCACTACACCCATCAACGAGTTGAGTACGGTGGCCGGGGCCTCTGCCTTGACGCCATCGTGGCCATGGCCGCGCGCTTCAAAGCCCACGCAGTCGACCGCGCAGTCCACTTCCGGCTCGCCCAGCAACGCGGCGATCTGTTCGTGCAGCGGCGTATCGGTGGACAGGTCTACTACTTCAAAACCCTGGGCCTTGGCGTGAGCCAGGCGGATGGAGTTGACGTCACCGACGATCACCACTGCCGCACCCAGCAGACGCGCCGACGCAGCAGCGGCCAGGCCGACCGGGCCGGCACCAGCGATGTACACGGTGCTGCCTGGGCCAACGCCCGCCGTCACCGCACCGTGGTAGCCCGTCGGCAGAATGTCGGAGAGGCAGGTCAGGTCGCGGATTTTCTCCATGGCCTTGTCGCGGTCCGGCAGTTTGAGCAGGTTGAAGTCGGCGTACGGCACCAGCACGTACTCGGCCTGGCCGCCGGTCCAGTCGCCCATGTCGACGTAGCCATAGGCACCACCGGCACGGGCCGGGTTGACGGTCAGGCACACGCCGGTGTGTTGCTCTTTGC
This sequence comes from Pseudomonas sp. S5F11, assembly GCF_019641515.1. NCBI lineage: Bacteria > Pseudomonadati > Pseudomonadota > Gammaproteobacteria > Pseudomonadales > Pseudomonadaceae > Pseudomonas > Pseudomonas sp. S5F11. The sequence goes on along the minus strand of NZ_JAIFJZ010000001.1, from coordinate 4,164,796 downwards.
AGGAACGGCAGCGTCCGCAAGCCACGTTGAAGGGGACGGAAACCAAGTCGCCGATTTTCAGGTTTTCGACGTCGCTGCCCTTCTCGATCACTTCACCGGTGATTTCGTGACCGAGCACCAGGCCGGTCTGGGCAGTGGTACGGCCGCGCACCATGTGTTGGTCGGAGCCGCAGATATTGGTGGAGACCACGCGCAGGATGACGCCGTGCTCGATCTTCCTGCCACGGGGGTCCTGCATTTTGGGATAGTCGATTTTCTGTACTTCGACCTTGCCGTTGCCGAGATACACGACACCACGATTACCAGACATGCTTTCACCTCGCTGTTGTTTTTATGGAACTGCGTTGCCGTCAAATGGGCAGCGCGTTAAGTGCTCGGGTACAGATGCTGTTGCTTGTGTTGTTTGTCAGGGCCTCATCGGGGGCAAGCCCCCTCCCACATTTTGATTTGTGCACGCATTCAACTGTGGGAGGGGGCTTGCCCCCGATAGCGGCAGTCATAGCACCACTGTCCTATTGGCATTCAAGAACACCCGCCGCTCAATGTGATACCCAACCGCCCGGGCCAATGTCAGCCCTTCGATATCGCGCCCCTTGGCAATCAAATCCTCGGGATAGTGGCTGTGATCCACCACCTCCACGCCCTGGGCGATGATCGGGCCTTCGTCCAGGTCGTTGTTGATGTAATGCGCAGTGGCGCCCACCAGTTTCACGCCCTTGTTGTACGCCTGGTGATACGGCTTGGCGCCCTTGAACCCCGGCAGCAATGAGTGGTGAATGTTGATGGCCTTGCCATCGAGCTTGCGGCACAGCTCCGGCGACAGCACTTGCATATAGCGCGCAAGAATCACCAATTCGGCACCAGTGTCTTCCACCACTTGCCACACCTGACGCTCCTGGGACGGTTTGTCGTTGGGGTCGAGGGGGAAATGGTAGTAGGGAATCTGATGCCAGTCGGCCAATGGCTTGAGATCGGGGTGGTTTGACACCACCGCCACCACGTCCATCGACAATTGGCCGATACGCTGGCGGTACAGCAGATCGTTCAGGCAGTGATCGGCCTTGGACACCATGATCACCACTTTTGGCCGGTAGTTCGGTGCCGTCAGCTCGAAGATCATGCCAAACGCCTCGCCCCGCGCAGCCAGCCCATCGCGAAAGGCTTGCTCGTCGAACCCGTCAGGCTGGCGGAATTCCACGCGAATGAAAAACCGGCCCGAGAGGCGGTCATCGAACGAATGGTGCTCGGTGACGTAGCAGCCCTGCTCGAACAGGTAGCGGGTGACCGCGTCCACCGTGCCGAGCACGCTGGGGCAGTCGGCGGTCAAAATCCATGTATCGGGTGCGCGGCTCATGGGGCATTCCTCAGGCTTGGACACTCAGGCCGAATTCCGCCGAGGCATCCTGCAACCACAACCACCAGTAATCCGAGAAGCTGCGACGGATCACCAGCTCCCAGGTGTCTTCGGCGGTATGGCGGATCACCAGTTGCGACTTGGCGAACACCGTGCCTACCGCTTTGCCCACTGGGAAATTATTGGGGTGCACGTCGTAGCTGGTGGATTTCATCAGCACATCGCGCACTTTCGGGCCGCTGAGTTCGAGGATCTGCTGGCCGCCGCTGACGTTGACCACTTGAATATGCAGGTCGCCCAGCGCGGCACGCAGGTTCTGCTCTGCGGCGAACTCCTCACCGCTCGGCACCACCAACAGCCACTCATCCGGGCCGAGCCATTGCAGGCTGGTTTCGCCTTTGACGATAACTTGCAGGGCGCCGGGCAATTCGATGCCCAGGGCCTTGTGCACACCGGCGGCGAACGCGGCATCATGACCATCGCCACGAATGGTCAGGTGGCCGAGCAGTTTCTTTTCGCGCACGGTCACACCGGCGTTCTTGCGGCCCTTACCGACCAGGCTGGCGAGGTCGGCATGGTGCAGCGACGACTCGGCCTTGGCGCCGGTAGTGGGGCGTTGTTGGTACACATTGGCTGCTGTCATAAAGCACCTGTTCTGAATTCTGTTGTGTGGCTACTGGCGTCATCGGGAGCAAGCCCCCTCCCACAGGGGAATGCATTCCAAATGTGGGAGGGGGCTTGCTCCCGATGGCCGCGACTCGGTCTATCAAATGTTCTGGCGATCCCCTTTCGGGTCGAAGAACACCGAAGACACAATCTCAGCCTCGATCACGCTGCCATCGGCCTGGGGCGAGAACACCCGTTCGCCGATGCGCTTCAAGCCGCCTTTCACCACGCCCATGGCAAACGAATAGCCCAGGGAGTTGTGCGCGTAGCTGGAGGTGACGTGACCAACCATCTTCATCGGGATCGACTGCTTCGGATCGAGCACCAGTTGCGCGCCCTCCGGCAGCCACACCTTAGGATCAATCGGCTTGAGGCCCACCAGTTGCTTGCGCTCTTCGCGCACGCAGTCTTCACGGTTCATGCCGCGCCAGCCGATCCACGAGAACGGTTTGGTACGACCGACGCACCAGCCCATGTTGAGGTCGTCCGGGGTCATCGAGCCGTCGGTATCCTGGCCGACGATGATGAAGCCCTTCTCGGCCCGCAGTACGTGCATGGTTTCGGTGCCGTACGGAGTCAGGTTGTACTTCTTGCCGGCGGCGACAATCTGTTCCAGCACGCCCATGGCGTAGTCGGCCTGCACGTTGACTTCGTACGACAGCTCACCGGTAAACGAAATGCGGAACACCCGCGCCGGCACACCGCCCACCAAACCTTCTTTCCAGGTCATGAACGGGAAACCGTCCTTGTCCAGGTCGATGTCGGTGACTTCCGCCAGCAGCTTGCGGCTGTTGGGGCCGGACAGGGTCATGGTCGCCCAATGGTCGGTGACCGAGGTGAAGTACACCTTGAGGTCCGGCCATTCGGTTTGCTGATAGATTTCCAGCCACTGCAGCACGCGGGCGGCGCCGCCGGTGGTGGTGGTCATCAGGAAGTGGTTGTCGGCCAGGCACGCGGTCACGCCGTCGTCGAAGACCATGCCGTCTTCCTTACACATCAGGCCGTAGCGCGCCTTGCCCACGTCGAGCTTGGTCCAGGCGTTGGTGTAGATGCGGTTGAGGAACTCACGGGCGTCCGGGCCCTGGATGTCGATCTTGCCGAGGGTGGACGCATCCAACAGGCCGACGCTGTCGCGCACGGCCAGGCATTCGCGTTTCACCGCGGCGTGCAGGTCTTCACCGTTGCGCGGGAAGTACCAAGGACGTTTCCACTGGCCGACGTCTTCGAACTCGGCGCCATTCTTGACGTGCCACGCGTACAGCGCGGTGTAGCGCACGGGTTCGAAAATATGCCCACAGTGCCGGCCCGCTACGGCGCCGAAGGTGACCGGCGTGTAGTTGGGACGGAACATGGTGGTGCCCATCTGCGGGATGGTCACGTTCAGCGAGCGCGCAGCGATAGCCAGGCCGTTAACGTTGCCCAACTTGCCCTGGTCGGTGCCGAAGCCCAGCGCGGTGTAGCGCTTGACGTGCTCGACCGACTCGAAGCCTTCGCGGGTGGCCAGTTCGATGGCGGCAGCGGTAACGTCGTTCTGCAGGTCGACGAATTGCTTCGGCGCCCGTGCGGTCGCTTTGTCGTGCGGCACCTGGTAGATCGCCAGGGTGGGTTCTTCCAGACGGCTCAGGGCCTTTGGCAGAGTGCCTTCAACCGGCGCGAAACCGGCTTCGCTGGCGGCGCGCACGCCCCCTTCAAAACCATCGGCCAGGGAATCGCCGAGGCCGTAGACGCCGTTGATACCACCGACGCACACACGTTTCTGCGGCGCTTCGCCGGGGACGAAACCGAGAATGTCTTCACGCCAGATCGGCTTGCCGCCCAGGTGCGAAGCCAGGTGAACCACCGGGCTGTAGCCGCCGGAGCTGGCCACCAGGTCGCAGTCCAGCCACTCGCCGGGGCTGGTGACTTTATGCGCCTTGACGTCAATCGCGGCGACACGTGCAGCGGTCACGCGCTTGGTGCCACGGGCTTCGACCACAGCGCTGCCGGTGAGGATGCGGATACCTTTGGCGCGAGCTTCTTCCACCAGTGCACCGCGTGGGTTGTGGCGCACATCGGCGACAGCCACCACGGCCAGGCCGGCGTCGAACCAGTCCAAGGCCACGCGATAGGCGTGATCGTTGTTGGTCGACAGCACCAATTTTTTACCCGGTGCCACGCCGTAACGGCGCACGTATGTGGAGACCGCACCGGCCAGCATGTTGCCCGGCACGTCGTTGTTGCCGTACACCAACGGACGCTCGCAGGCGCCGGTGGCCAACACCACGCGTTTGGCACGCACACGGTGAATGCGCTGGCGCACCACGCCGATCGGCGCACGGTCGCCGAGGTGATCGGTGAGGCGCTCGTGAATGGTCAGGAAGTTATGGTCGTGGTAGCCGTTGACCGTGGCGCGGGGCAGCAGCACCACGTCCGGCAGGCTTTTCAATTCGGCGATCACACTGGCGACCCACTCGCTGGCGGGCTTGCCGTCCAGGCTTTCGCGGGAGTCGAGCAACGAACCACCGAACTCTTCCTGCTCATCGGCGAGGATCACGCGGGCGCCGCTACGCGCAGCCGCCAGCGCCGCCGCCAGCCCGGCAGGGCCTGCGCCCACCACCAGCACGTCACAGTGACGGTTGAAGTTGTCGTAGGTGTCCGGATCGTTCTCGGTCGGCGAGCGGCCCAGGCCGGCGGCCTTGCGGATGTACTTCTCGTAGGTCATCCAGAACGATTGCGGGTACATGAAGGTTTTGTAGTAGAAACCCGGCGGCATCAGCTTGCCGCCGACCTTGCCGAGAATGCCCATCATGTCGTTGTTGACGCTCGGCCAGCCGTTGGTGCTGGTGGCGACCAAACCTTGATACAGCGCCTGTTGTGTGGCGCGTACGTTAGGAATCTGGGTGGCTTCGGTGGCGCCGATCTGCAGCACTGCGTTCGGCTCTTCGGCACCGGCGGCAAAGATGCCGCGAGGGCGCGAGTACTTGAAGCTGCGGCCAATGATATCGACGCCGTTGGCCAGCAACGCGGCGGCCAGGGTGTCGCCTTCAAAGCCCTTGTAGGTCTGGCCGTTGAAGCTGAAGGTCAGGACCTTGTTACGGTCGATCCGGCCACCGTTGGACAGGCGATTGATCTGGCTCATACCTTCTCTCCAGAAGCCTTGGCGGTGAATTGCGGCTTCTCGCCAATCTTGTAGGTTTCAAGAATTTCGTAGGTCACGGTGTCGCGGGTCGCGTTGAAATACTGGCGGCACCCGGCGGCGTGAATCCACAACTCGTGGTGCAGGCCACGGGGGTTGTCGCGGAAGAACATGTAGTCGCCCCACTGCTCGTCGGTGCAGGCGTTCGGGTCCAGCGGGCGCGGGATGTGCGCTTGGCCGGACGCGTGGAATTCCTCTTCGGAGCGCAGTTCGCCACAGTGAGGACAGAAGATATGCAACATAGGGAATTTCTCCTGTTAGTGGGCGACGGCGGCAGCGCCGTGTTCGTCGATCAACGCACCGTTGTGGAAACGGTCGATGGAAAAAGGTGCCGCCAATGGGTGCATTTCACCCTTGGCGAGGCTGGCGGCAAACACGTTGCCTGAGCCCGGCGTGGCCTTGAAGCCACCGGTGCCCCAACCGCAGTTGAAGAACATGTTCGGCACCGGGGTCTTGGAGATGATCGGGCACGCATCCGGGGTGGTGTCGACGATGCCGCCCCACTGGCGGTTCATGCGTACGCGCGACAGCACCGGGAACATCTCGACGATGGCCTGGATGGTGTGCTCGATCACCGGGTACGAACCGCGCTGGCCGTAGCCGTTGTAACCGTCGATACCGGCACCGATCACCAAGTCGCCCTTGTCGGATTGGCTGATGTAACCGTGTACGGCGTTGGACATGATCACGCTGTCGATAATTGGCTTGACCGGCTCCGACACCAGCGCTTGCAGCGGGTGGGATTCGATTGGCAGGCGGAAACCGGCGAGCGAAGCCATGTGACCGGAGTTACCGGCAGTGACCACACCAACGCGCTTGGCGCCGATAAAGCCCTTGGTGGTTTCCACACCGATGCACACGCCGTTTTCCTTGCGGAAGCCGATCACTTCGGTTTGCTGGATCAAGTCCACACCGAGGGCGTCGGCGGCGCGGGCGAAGCCCCAGGCCACGGCATCGTGACGGGCCACGCCGCCACGCCGTTGCACGGTGGCGCCGAGCACCGGGTAGCGGGTGTTTTTCGAGCAGTCCAGGTACGGAATCTCGTCGGCTACTTGCTTGGCATTCAGCAGCTCGCCATCCACGCCATTGAGGCGGTTGGCGCTGACGCGGCGCTCGGAGTCACGGATGTCCTGCAGGGTGTGGCACAGGTTGTAGACGCCACGCTGGGAGAACATCACGTTGTAGTTCAGGTCCTGGGACAGGCCTTCCCACAGTTTCATCGCGTGTTCGTACAGGTGCGCCGACTCGTCCCACAGGTAGTTGGAACGCACGATGGTGGTGTTGCGCGCGGTGTTACCGCCGCCCAGCCAGCCTTTCTCGACCACGGCCACGTTGGTGATGCCGTGTTCCTTGGCCAAGTAGTAAGCGGTCGCCAGACCATGCCCGCCGCCGCCGACGATGACCACGTCGTACACCTTTTTAGGGGTCGGCGTGCGCCACATCTTCTGCCAGTTTTCGTGATGGCTGAGTGAGTGCTTGAAGAGGCCGAAGCCCGAGTAGCGTTGCATAGTCATTACTCCAATACCGCGCTCAGCGATAAACCGGGAAATCAGCGCACAGGGCAGACACGTGCTTGGCCACGTTGGCCTCGACATCGGCGTCGCCGAGGTTGTCGAGGATGTCGCAGATCCAGCCAGCCAACTCGATGCACTGCGGCACTTTGAAACCACGCGTGGTCACCGCCGGGGTGCCAATGCGCAGGCCCGAGGTCACGAACGGCGACTGCGGGTCATTCGGCACGGCGTTCTTGTTGACGGTGATATGGGCGCGACCGAGGGCGGCATCCGCCTCTTTGCCGGTCAGGCCCTGACGGATCAGGCTGACCAGGAACAGGTGGTTATCGGTACCGCCGGACACTACATCGTAGCCGCGTTTGATAAACACGCTGGCCATGGCCTGGGCGTTATCGATCACTTGTTGCTGGTAAGCCTTGAAACCCGGCTCCAGCGCTTCCTTGAAGCACACCGCCTTGCCGGCGATCACATGCATCAGCGGGCCGCCCTGGGCGCCAGGGAACACGGCGGCGTTGAGCTTCTTCTCGATCTCTTCGTTGGCCTTGGCCAGGATCAAGCCGCCACGCGGACCGCGCAGGGTTTTGTGAGTCGTGGTGGTGACCACATCGGCGTAAGGCAGCGGGTTCGGGTACAGACCGGCGGCAACCAGGCCGGCGACGTGGGCCATATCGACGAACAGCAGCGCGCCCACCTTGTCGGCGATCTGACGGAAACGGGGGAAATCCAGAGTCTTGGAGTAGGCGGAGAAACCGGCCACCACCATCTTCGGCTTGTGCTCCACCGCCAGGCGCTCGACTTCGTCGTAGTCGATCAGGCCGGTGTCGGTGTTGATGCCGTATTGCACCGCGTTGTACAGCTTGCCCGAGGACGACACTTTAGCGCCGTGGGTCAGGTGACCGCCGTGGGCCAGGCTCATGCCGAGGATGGTGTCGCCGGCATTGATCAGCGCCAAGTACACCGCGCTGTTGGCGGACGAACCGGAGTGCGGCTGCACGTTGGCGTAATCGGCACCGAACAGTTGCTTGGCGCGCTCGATGGCCAGGGCCTCGACTTTATCCACATGCTCGCAGCCACCGTAGTAGCGCTTGCCTGGGTAGCCTTCGGCGTATTTGTTGGTGAGGCCGCTGCCTTGGGCTTCCATCACCCGCTTGCTGGTGTAGTTCTCTGACGCGATCAGCTCGATATGATCTTCCTGGCGCTGCTCCTCGGCATTCATCGCCGCCAGCAGTGCGTCGTCATATCCCTGAATCTGGTCTTGTTTGCTGAACATCGCGTCTCTCCCAGCCTTTCGTATTGTTAAGGCCCTCGCAGGGCCCTTTGATGCGATGGTAGGGCTGGCGTAGACAGGTCAAATGCCTGCGCACGCCACGCAAAGGTGCGTTTACGACATTACCGAATCAACACCAAATAAATGTGGGAGGGGTTAAGCAATGATGTGGCGCAGGAGTAACAGCAGGAGGAAGTGCATGGGATACAGGGCGTAGGCCCAGCGGCGCATTGCTGGCGGCGAGGTGCTGTGGGCATGTCGCAATAAGACCAACCCCGCCCATGGCGCAATCAGGCACGCGACCAGCCCCAACAGCGCCACCGGCGTGCCGCTATTGAGCAGGATCTGCCATTGATTGGCGGCCACGCAGACCAACCCTGGCAACACACTGAAATACCAAGGCCGGCGAAATACCAGCAACATCGCCAGGGGCAGCAATACACCAAACAATCCGAACATTAAGTGCGCTGAAAATACCGCCGCTATCGTGACCGCGATTAACGCCAATCCTCGATCAATAAACGTCTTCTGCTGCCATCCTCGGGCAACCAGCAGGCCCAGTGCGAGGGTCGGCAACACGTTCAACGTATCGGCATCCTCGATAAACAAGCGATACGGCACTTCGCTGATTACGCTGAACAGCAGCAACCAGCCCAGGTAGCGCCATTGACCCGTTACCGGGGCGTTGCGAACCCGGTGCAGGTTCGCCGCAATCGCCAGGCAAAACCACGGGAACGCCAGCCGCCCCGGCACGTACAGGCCGTCCAGGCTCAAACCGACATAACGCAGGTGATCCAGCACCATACTGAGCAGCGCCAGCCACTTGAGCAGGTCCAGAGCGCCGTCTCGGACGGGTCCGACAGGCAAGGTGTTAGCGCTGTGCATAATTCCCCAGTGACTTTGCATTTACAGTGCGTGCGCACGCCCAACAATCTTGGTTACAGTGCGCACCAATATCGACCACAGGAACGGGCCATGACCGACAAGAGCCAACAATTCGCCAGTGACAACTATTCGGGCATCTGCCCGGAAGCCTGGGCCGCCATGGAACAAGCCAACCACGGCCATCAGCGCGCCTACGGCGACGATGAATGGACCCACCGCGCCGCCGACGGTTTCCGCAACCTGTTCGAAACCGACTGCGAAGTGTTTTTCGCCTTCAACGGCACCGCGGCCAACTCCCTGGCGCTGTCGTCTCTGTGCCAGAGCTACCATAGCGTGATTTGCTCGGAAACCGCCCACGTCGAAACCGACGAATGCGGCGCGCCGGAGTTTTTCTCCAACGGCTCCAAGCTGCTCATCGCCCGCACCGAAAACGGCAAGCTGACCCCAGAGTCGATCCGCGAGATCGCCCTCAAGCGCCAGGACATCCACTACCCCAAACCCCGCGTAGTCACCCTGACCCAAGCCACCGAAGTCGGTAGCGTGTACACCCCCGAGGAAATCCGCGCCATCAGCGCCACCTGCAAAGAGCTGGGCCTGAACCTGCACATGGACGGCGCGCGCTTCTCCAACGCCTGTGCGTTCCTTGGCTGCTCGCCGGCCGACCTGACCTGGAAAGCCGGGGTGGACGTGCTGTGCTTTGGCGGCACCAAAAACGGCATGGCCGTGGGCGAGGCGATCCTGTTCTTCAACCACAAGCTGGCCGAAGACTTCGACTATCGCTGCAAACAGGCCGGCCAACTGGCCTCGAAGATGCGCTTCCTCTCCGCACCTTGGGTGGGCCTGCTGGAAAACGACGCCTGGCTCAAGCACGCCCGCCACGCCAACCACTGCGCGCAGTTGCTGAGCAGCCTGGTGGCGGATATTCCCGGCGTGGAGCTGATGTTCCCGGTGCAGGCCAACGGCGTGTTCCTGCAACTGTCGGAACCGGCCATCGCCGCGCTGACAGCCAAGGGCTGGCGCTTCTACACCTTCATCGGCAAAGGTGGGGCGCGCTTCATGTGCGCGTGGGATACAGAAGAAGAACGCGTAAGGGAACTGGCTGCGGATATCCGCGAAGTGATGAACGCCTGAGACGAGCGAATAGTGGCGCTGTGCCGAGACTGTTATTTGTTATTTCCGACAGCAACGCAGCGAGCTTTCATTGACTAGCCTCTTGGAACCCGCAAGGAAATCGCCGCTGCAGCGGCTGCCCTCGCGGGTATTACCACCCGCCGAACAATCGGCTGGAAACGGAAATCCAGAAGAGGTTTTAATCATGGAATATCAAAGCTTCGGTAACACTCTGACTAACGAAGGCACTGTCACCACCACCGTTATCGACTGGGACGAGTTCAGAAAAACCGCCCAAATCGGCGACACTATCCGCGAGCCGTCGAGGACGCTGCGGATCTATGACAAAGTCTATGAATTGACAGCTTCAGGCCAGCACTTCGTCGTACACATCTACGCTCAATAACCGTTAACCTTCGCGCATTCCCACGCACTGCGTGGGGATGCCGGGGCTGCGAGCTGGCTGGCAGGCACGTTCATTCGAGCGATCAGTACTCGATACGCACATCGCCCTTCGGCACACTGCAGCACGACAGGATGTAGCCTTCGGCTTCATCATCCTCGGTGATCCCACCGTTGTGCTCCATCTCCACTTCCCCACCCAGCTTCAGCACCTTGCACGTGCCGCAGATGCCCATGCCGCAGGCTTTGGGGATCATCAGGCCAAGCTTGGCGGCGGCGGCATGGACGGTTTCGCCCGGCGCCACGCGGATGCTCTTGCCCGAGGTAATGAACTCCACCTGGTGCAGGTCCGCCAGGTCGACTTCCGGCGCGTCGGCGGCTTGTTCGGCTTGCTCCACCGCATCGGCGCGGGCTTCGGGCGGCGTGGCGCCGAAGGATTCCTCGTGGTAGCGCGTCATGTCGAAACCGGCGGCTTCCAGCAGGCGCTTCACGGCGGTCATGTAGGGCGTTGGGCCGCAGCAGAACACTTCGCGCTCCAGGAAGTCGGGCACCATCAGTTCGAGCATCTTGTGGTTCAGGTAACCGCGGTAACCGGCCCATGGTTCGCCCAGGCCATGTTTTTCGCAGATCAGGTGCAGGCTGAAGTTATCGATCCGCGACGCCATGTGCTCCAGCTCGCGGTGGTAGATGATGTCTTTAGGCGAGCGGGCACTGTGGACAAAGGTCATGTCGACATTGGCATTGGTGTCGTAGAACCAGCGCGCCATCGACATCACTGGCGTAATCCCCACGCCGCCGCTGAGGTACAGCACTTTCGGACTGGGGAAGTCGATGGCGTTGAACAGCCCCACCGGTCCGTGCACCGCCAGCTCCTGGCCTTCATGCAAAGTGTCGTGCAGCCAGTTGGACACCTTGCCGCCAGGCACGCGCTTGATGGTCACCGAGAAGCTGTATGGCACCGATGGCGAGCTGGAAATGGTGTAGGAGCGCATGATCGGCTGCCCGTCGATTTCCAGCTCCAGAGTCACGAATTGCCCTGGTTTGAAAAAGAACAGGATCGGCTGGTCGGCCATAAAGCAAAAGGTGCGCACATCCCAGGTTTCCTGGATGACTTTGACGCAACGGACGATGTGCCGACCATTGGCCCAGGTCTGGGTGGTTACCGGATTCAGGAAATTATTGGACATGTTGTTCTCCACCGCCGAGGTCGGCCTTATGGTGGCGATTCTGCGTAACGCGAGAACCGCCCACTTACCTATCTGCGACATTCACATACTTATCGCGACCAGCCCCCATACCACGGGGCTTGCGCGTCGGGATCAGAGTGGGCCATGTCGCTCATGGATAAGGTTCGCCGCATCAGCAGCCCCACACTCGCTCCCAACAACGACGCTTTCTTTACGCCTTGCTGCACACCTGATCAGCCACTATTCGCCGGCCACACAGAATGGCCATGAGGACCTACACGATGGACGTCACCGCAACCTTAAGCTTGGGCGATCCGCTGGAACCCGCACGCAAGGCCACCGCGCAAATGCTGCAAGAGCGCGAGCGCACCTTTTCGCTGCCGCAGCCGTTCTACTGCGATGAGCGTTTGTTCGATATCGACATGCAGGAGATCTTCCAGAAAGAGTGGTTGATCGCCGGCATGACCTGCGAGATTCCGACCAAGGGCAACTACCTGACCCTGCAAGTGGGCAAGAACCCGATCATCGTGATCCGTGGCGCCGAGGGCGTGGTACATGCGTTCCACAACGTGTGCCGTCACCGTGGCTCGCGCCTGTGCACCAGCGACAAGGGCAAAGTGGCCAAACTGGTCTGCCATTATCACCAGTGGACCTACGAACTGGACGGCCGCCTGCTGTTCGCCGGCACCGAGATGGGCGCCGACTTCGACATGAATCAATACGGCCTCAAGCCGGTCAACGTGAAGACCGCCGGCGGCTATATCTTCATCAGCCTGGCCGAAAACCCGCCGGCCATCGATGACTTCCTGTCGACCCTGAACCACTACATGGAACCCTACGACATGGAGAACACCAAGGTGGCGGTGCAAACCACCTTGATGGAAAAGGCCAACTGGAAACTGGTGCTGGAGAACAACCGCGAGTGCTACCACTGCGGCGGTTCGCACCCGGAGCTGCTCAAAACCCTGCTGGAATGGGACGACGTCACCGACCCACGCGCCGACCAGGCATTCAAGGACCACGTCGCCGCCTCGGCCGCTGCCTGGGACGCCGAGAAGATCCCGTACGCCCACGCCAGCTTCGGCCTGCGTAACCGCATCGTGCGGATGCCGCTGCTCAAGGGCACCGTGTCGATGACCCTCGACGGCAAACAGGGTTGCGCCAAGCTGATGGGCCGCATCAAGAACCCGGACCTGGGCTCGATGCGCATCCTGCACCTGCCGCACTCGTGGAACCACTGCATGGGCGACCACATCATTGTGTTCACGGTGTGGCCGATCAGCGCGCAGGAAACCATGGTCACTACCAAGTGGCTGGTACACAAGGATGCGGTCGAAGGCGTGGACTATGACGTGGAGCGCATGCGCCAGGTCTGGGACGCCACCAACGACCAGGACCGTCGCCTGGCAGAAGAAAACCAGCGCGGCATCAACTCCACGGCCTATCAACCGGGCCCGTACTCCAAGACTTATGAGTTCGGCGTGGTGAATTTCGTGGACTGGTACAGCGAGCGCATGCTGAGCAACCTGGGCGCGGCACCGGCGCCTTACCTCAAAGGCGTTGCGGCACACGAATAAACGCTCCTAATCGTTGGAAATGTGGGAAGGGGCCCGGCCCCCTCCCACAATCGAACCTCGCACTGCTTACTATTTGATCAGATCTCTCCCAGCCCCCTACCCGCCTGCCTTCCAGCCTTTGCCCAACAACTTATCCACAGAGCCACCCACAGCAATTGTGGGCAACTGCGCCAATTACCCAGAAATAAGTGAAGAAAATCCGTGACTTATTCAAGTTACGGGTTTGGGTGTGCATTTGATCATTTTTCGATCAATACGCTACAAGCCAATAAAATCGTGGCTCGCAGCACTACGTGAACACCTTATCCACAGAAGCGCCAACAGACTTTGGGGGCAACTTGCACGGCACTGTGGAAAACCGCGGCAACCCTGCATAAATCCAGGCTTTAGCACTATTTCAACGCTTCAATCAGCGAATTGATCACTTTTTAATCATTTCGATCAAAGCCTTTATCTTTAAGGCTTGTAGCCGATAGCAAACATCTTATCCACAGAAGCGCCAACAGGCTTTGGGGGCAAGTACAAATACCCCACCACGCTTATCCACACGCAAAACGCTTAAAAAACCGGGGCTTAGCCTGGTTGTTTTTCATACAGCAGGCTGCAGCCCTTAATTTACCTGAGCTACAGGCACCCACGAACACCTTATCCACAGCCAGACACACAGCGATTGTGGGTAACGTCCTAGGTGGTATTCGTCTGTACAAAAAACACTCCGCATCTACACTCACCTTTGCAGTTAATTTCACCAGCCTGGGTTAGTGCGGAAGTCCTTGGCGGGATAACCGGGAGGACCAACAGTGATGTGGCAGGGTATACCCAGCCATCACTGCGCCAAAGGTTTTACGCTGATTGAATTACTACTGACGCTGGCCTTGCTGGCCACGCTGGCGACAGTGGCTTATCCGCTGACAGCATTGATGGGCAAACGCGACCGAGAACTCGACTTGCAACGTTCGTTGCGAGAGATACGCCGCGCTATTGATTCCTACAAAGAAGCCAGCGACGACGGGCGCATCGAAAAGAGCGTCACTGCCAGTGGTTACCCGCCCTCTTTGCAGACATTGGTCGATGGCGTCACCGACCAGACCAACTTGCAAGGTCAAAAACTCTATTTTCTGCGACGCATTCCTCGCGATCCTCTCTGCGAATGTCCCGAACTGGCAGCGGAAAAAACCTGGCAATTGCGCAGTTACAAGAGCAGCGCCGATAACCCACAAGAGGGAGAAGATGTATTTGACGTTTCATCCCGCAGCACTCGGGAGAGTTTGAATGGAACGTTGTACAGCCAGTGGTGAGCGCGGTTTTACCCTGATCGAATTGCTGGTGGTGATGGCCATCATCGCCACACTCATGACGCTGGTCACCCCCCAGTATTTTCGCCAGCACGCCAAGGCCCAGGAAACCGTGCTGCGCCACAACCTCTCCACCATTCGCCAGGCGCTGGATCAATACCGCGAAGACCACGGCGAGAACCCCGACTCCTTGCAAGCCCTGGTGGACCGCCGCTACCTGCGCGAAATCCCTCTGGACCCGCTGACCGGCAAGCGCGACACCTGGCAACTGCAACCCTCCGACGAACAAGGCCTGGGCGACGTACGCAGCGGCGCACCGGGCACCGCTAACGATGGGACGGCCTATGCAGACTGGTAAGCAGCGCCAGCACGGCTCGGTGTTCATGGGCATGCTGGTGACGGTGGCCGTCGTGGCCGTGATGCTGATGGAGACGGGCACGCTGTGGTCCAGCGTGTTGCAGCGCGAACGCGAACTGGAACTGCTGGCGCGCGGCAACGAAATTCGCCGGGCCATCGGCCTGTACTACAAGGCCGGCAATGCCTTTCCCAAGTCCCTCGAAGACCTGGTGCTTGACCGGCGCCAACCGACCGTCAAGCGCTACCTGCGCCGGGTCTACGCCGACCCGCTGACCGGCACCACCGAGTGGGGCGTCGTGCCAGGGCCGGGCGACACCATCATGGGCGTGTTCAGCCAAGCCAAGGGCACGCCGTTCAAGCAAGGCAACTTTGCGGTCATCAATCAAAGTTTTACAGGGCAAGGCAGTTATCAAGGGTGGGTGTTTCTGTATGGCTCTGTACAGAGTAACCCTGCAACCCGCGTCACTCCTCTGGGAGATCAGCTGACTCGATGATTTCAACGATATGAACACACTGATCGTTCCAGCAGTTCGGAACTTGTTTATCTGGATTGAAGGTGGACTAGAGCATGAATAAGTACATGAAGAGTTTTATCAAATGGACAGTGCCTGCTTTGTGTTTGGTACCGACCTTGAGTTGGGCACATGGTGCTCTGGATATCCCGGCATCACGTGCGGTGAATTGCCAGGCTACCGGAGGCTACTGGCAATCAGAGGATGGGTCCTCCATTGTGGATAAAGGTTGCCGAGAATCAGCCACGCTATTTGGTACCCCTGCCCAAAAAGTATTCGCCGCGCAACAATGGCATGAGGTTTCACACATCCCAGGGATTAATAATCCATCGATGGATCAGATTAAAGCCATTATCAAAGACGGCCAGATCTGTGCTGCAAATGACCCCAGAAAAGCCAGCCTGGATTACCCAACGCCCTACTGGACCAAGACTGACGTGACGTCCGGACAGCCGCTGACCCTCCGACTTATTGGCACCGCCCCCCACGTACCCAGCAAGTTCTATACATTTGCCAGCAAACCAGGCTTCAATTCGGCCACGGACAAATTGAAGTGGAGCGATCTGGTGCAGTTGGGCCAGGAAGAGATATTTGAAGTTGCGAAAACAAACTGGCAAACGCCGCCCAGACTACCCGGTGCATCGGGCTACTTCGAAACAGTAAGAACTATCCCGAATGGGCTTTCGGGCAATGGGTTGATTGTCGGCATCTGGGTACGGGACGATCCGAATGGAGAGTTTTTCATTTCGTGCTCGGACGTGAACTTCACAGGTGGAGGTGTGCCTGAGAAACTTCACAATATCGGCACGTTTATCAATGGCGACATGAGTACGCTCAAACCTGGCGACTCCGTGCACTATCGGATTTTTGGTAACGATGGGGCAAAAAAAGAACTGGTCGATATCATTCATAAAATCAGCGCAGCAAATCTGCCGCCTGTTCAATGGGGCAAAGAAATAGCCGACCAAGTCAATCCCTCCATCGCCAAAATCGGCGAGCTAGAGGGCTCGATCGTTACTTACAACGTGCAAAACCCTTTAAGCAACTCGACTTATGCCACTCAACAAGGTTACAGCCAGGCGATGTCGATCATTGCAGGTGAAGGCCCAGGCCCTGTTAATCCGGCGCCACCTATAGCACGGATCACAGGTCCCACTGCATTGAAGTCGGGCGAGACCTTCACATTCAGTGGCACTACGTCAACGGGGAGCAATGGCCCGTTGTTGTATCAATGGGCCGTCCCCGGGATGACGGGCGCACAGAATGGCGCGACCATCAGCGGCAAGGCCTACCAAGTCCCAGAAGTAACCACGTTTGAAGCACGATTGATCGTTCGGGACCAGCAAAACGGTAAAACCGATCCGGCGAAGCTCTCCTTTACCGTAGAACCTGCAAGCGGAGACACGGATTACCCTCAGTGGAAACCGAATGGCGGCTATAACAGCGGCTCACAAGTATCCAATTATGGAGTGAAGTACCGGTGCAAACAGGGATCGGCAGGCGCATGGTGCGGGCAGAATGAAAATGAACCCGGCAAACCCGGTTCCACTTTCTGGCAGCGCGCATGGGATGTTGTTCCTTGAGCCACTGGCATATGCACTGACTTGATAACAGCAAGTGCCAAACGTTATAGGGCGCCTTACGGCGCCTTATATCGCGCAACGCTACAATTGGAAGCAGTACTGGTTATAACGCAGTCCTACCGGCGGTGCCCGCTTCCCCAGCGGGCCGGAAGAGTTGATCACAACCGCCGAGTATCGCCATGCGCACACGCATACTTATCACCCCCTTCCAACGCGCCTTTACGCTGCTGGAACTGCTGGTCGTCCTGCTGATCATCGCCCTGCTCGCCGGCTATGTCGGACCCAAGATGTTCGACCGCCTGGAGCTGGCCAAGGTGCAAACCGCCCAAGGCCAGATGAAGTCCATCGCCGATGCGTTGAACCAGTACCGCCTGGACAACGGCAACTACCCCGACGAAGCCCTCGGACTGAATGCGCTGACTACGCGGCCCGCCAATGCGGGCAATTGGCAGGGGCCTTACTTGAAGACGTTGCCACCTGACCCCTGGGGCAACCCATATCTCTACAAAAACCCGGGCACCCCGCCCAACGACGCCGAGATCATCTCCCTGGGCCGCGACGGCAAGGCCGGCGGCGTCAACACCTACGCCGACATTGTCTACGGGCTGTAACGGCTCATGTGCACGCTGCGGATTGTTCTGACGCTGCTGTGCCTTACGGGCACCGCCCAGGCCAATTGCTGGCAACTGGCGGCCAGTCGTTATCACGTTGATCCGCTCTTGCTGTACGCCATCGCCAGGGTCGAGTCCGGCCTCAACCCCCGTGCGCGCAATATCAATGCCGACGGCAGCCAGGACATCGGCCTGATGCAGATCAACAGCCGCCACTTACCGGCATTGGCGCGGTTCGGCATCACCGAACAGCACCTGATCACTCAGCCTTGCACCAGCGTGATGGTCGGCGCGTGGATCCTGGCCGGTTTTATCCGCGAAAACGGCTACGGCTGGCAGGCCGTAGGCGCCTACAACGCCGGGCCCAAGCCGGACCGCGAGGCGCGCCGTACGCGTTACGCCCTGGCGGTGTGGCGTTACTACGGCGAGTTGCTGCAACAGCGCCGGCAACTGGCGAGGCAAACGCCATGATCGAAATAGACGCCCGCATCATCCGCGACGGTCATTTGCAGTCCCTGCACCTGCAAGCCGTTGACCTGGCCCAGGCGCGCCAGCTATTGCAGGCCGACGGCGCCCAGGTCATCTCGCTCAAAGCCCGTCGCCAACTCAAATTGCCGAGCCGGCGCTCCAAGTTCGCCCTCGGCTTGTTCATCCAGGAATTGGTGGTGCTGCTGGACGCCGGCCTGGTGCTGGTAGAAGCGGTGGAAACCCTGCGCGACAAAGCACCGCCGGGGATAAATCGGCAGGTCATGAGCGAGCTACTGGCCTCGATGTATGAGGGTAACTCGCTGTCCAGGGCAATGCAGCTCAAGCCGCAGACGTTTCCTTCATTGCTGATCGCCACCGTGGCGTCCTCCGAACACAGCGGCCAATTGGCCGTAGCCCTGCGCCGCTACCATCACTTTGAAGCGCATTTGGAAACCGTGAAAAAACGCGTCAGCGGTGCCCTGATGTACCCCCTGGTAGTGCTTAGCGTGGGTGCGTTGATCCTGTTGTTTTTGCTGTTCTTCGTGATCCCGCGTTTCGCCTCGGTGTTCGACGCCGTCGCCGACTTACCCGCCACCGCGCGCTTCATGGTGTGGTGGGGCGCGCTGGTAGACGCACGCGGCATGGAGTTGCTGATCGGCCTGGCGCTGGCGGTAGGTGCGCTGGTGCTGCTGTTTCGCAGCGCCGGGTTCAAGCGTCGCGTGGCCGAGCTGTTCTGGAAGATTCCGAGCCTGGGCGCCCAGCGCACGCTGTTCATCCTGGCGCGTTTCTACCGCACCGCGGGCATGTTGCTGATGGGCGGGATGCCGGTGGTTACGGCGGTAGAGCTCTCCGGTGCCTTGCTGCCGGTGGAACGCCAAGCGGCCCTGCGCCAGGCCATGACCGATATCCAGGCCGGTCAGCCATTGTCCACCTCCCTGGCCCGCCACCAACTGACCACCGCCGTCGCCGAACGCCTGTTGCGGGTAGGCGAGCAAAGCGGCGAATTGGCAGCGATGTGCGAGCGCATCGCGCAGTTTCACGATGAAGCCTTGGAGCGCGCCATCGAGCTGTTCAGCAAGGTCTTCGAGCCCTTGTTGATGCTGGTGGTGGGCGGGCTGATCGGCCTGATTGTGTTCATGTTGTACATGCCGATTTTTGAACTGGCAGGCTCCATCCAGGGGTGACGCAATGAACGAGAACACGCACAAGTGGCAGGCCTTGGCGAGCCAACGGGGCATCACATTGGCGGCATACCTGACCGAATTGCTGACCACCGCCCCTGACCAACTGCACACAGTCGCCGAGCCGTTGGGGCTGCTCGCCATCGGGCCTGAGCAGCTGGGCGAAGACTGGCGTTTCGACCTGTTGCCCCTGCCCCAGGCCCTGCTGCATAACGTGCTGCCCCTGGATCACCTGGGCCAACCCTGCCTGGTGCTGGGCGACCCCTTTACCCTGGCCAGCCGACACTGGTTGCAGTCTTCCAGTACCCTGCGCCAACTGCCTCTGGCCATGAGCCTGCCCGGTGCGGTCAACGCCCAGTTGACCAAAGCCGAAGCCAGCCAGCGGGTGATGCAACCCTTCGGCGAAGATGACCCTGACGCACCGATCGGCCAGGCCGCCCAGGAAATCTCCTTGAGCAGCATCGCCCGCGACGACAATCTGGTGGTGCGCCTGGTCAACTCCATGCTGTTCGATGCGCTACAAAGCCGCGCCAGTGACATCCATGTGGAAACCACTCCCGGTGGATTGGTGATCAAGTACCGCATCGACGGCGTGTTGCAGCAGATGGGCCAGGCCAGCGGCATGGACATGGCCGAGCAGGCGCTGTCGCGGATCAAGGTGTTGTCGGAGCTGGATATCGGTGAGCGACGCGTGCCCCAGGACGGGCGTTTCAAGATGAAGATCCAGGGGCGCGAAGTGGATTTTCGCGTGTCGATCATGCCCAGCATCCACGGCGAAGACGCGGTGCTGCGCATCCTCGACAAATCCCAGCGCGGCGAATCCCTGAGCCTGGAGGCCCTGGGCCTGGCCGCCGACACCATCGCCCGCATCCGCGCCCTGGCCAGCGAGCCCTACGGCATGCTGCTGGTCACCGGCCCCACCGGCAGCGGCAAATCCACAACCCTGTATGCCGCGTTGTCGGAGACCAACACCGGCGAGAAAAAAATCATCACCATCGAGGACCCGGTGGAATACGAACTGCCCGGCGTGCTGCAAATTCCGGTCAACGACAAGAAGGGCCTGACCTTTGCCCGTGGCCTGCGCTCGATCCTGCGCCACGACCCGGACACGATCCTGGTGGGCGAAATCCGCGACGGTGAAACCGCGGGCATCGCAGTGCAGGCGGCGCTGACCGGGCACTTGGTGATGTCGTCGGTACACGCCAATAGCGCATTCAGCGTACTCGAACGTTTCACCTATATGGATGTGGACCCGGCGAGTTTCGTCGAAGCCCTCAACGGCGTGGTCGCCCAACGCCTGGTGCGGCGCATCTGCGCAGATTGCGCGGTGGAGGCCGAACCCGACCCGGACATTGCCCGCCTCGCCCAGTTGCCCGAGGCCCAGTTGAAACAAGGTCACTACCGCGTGGGCAAGGGCTGCGACGCTTGCCGCCACACGGGTTATCGCGGCCGGCTGGCCCTGGCGGAGGTTCTGAGCATGAACGACACCATCAAGGAGGGTCTGCTGGCGCGCAGCTCAGCGTCCACTCTGCGGGAGCTGGCCCGTGGAGCCGGCCATGTGTTTATTCGCGACATTGCCCTGGCCCACGCCGCCCAGGGCGACACCACGCTCAAGGAGATCCACCGTGTCATTTCCCTTTATTGAGCACGTGGTCTGGCTGCATCGCGACGCTGCCGAGTGGGCCGCACGCGCGCGCTGGCGTGGCGCACCTGTCTGGCACGCGCAATGCAAAGGTACCCCGCTGGCCGCCTGCGCCGAACTGTTGGAGCAGGCGCCGCGCGGACGCGTGAAGTTCCTTGACCGGGCCACGGTGCTGCTGGGTTATCCCCATGTGCATTACCTGCTACTGCCGTGGCAACCCGAGGTGTACAGCGCCCAGGACTGGCGAGGTTTCGCCGAGGGGATGTTCAGCCAGCAGGCCAATATCGATGCCGAGCACTGGCAAGTGCAGGTCGCCGATAGCCCGTTCGGTCAACCGCGCCTGGCGGTCGCCACACCACGAGAATTACTGCTGGACCTGCGCGAACTGTTCAAGCTCAACCGCTTGCCGCTGGTGACCTGCACCCCCGTGCTGACGGCGGTCGCCCAACAGTACTGGCGGCACCTGCCTGACGATTGCGTGGTGGCCGTGCCCGAGGCCGGCAGCCTCAGTTGCCTGTATCGACACTTGGGCATCATCGATCAGGTATGCGTGATCCCCACCCAACCCGGCAGCACCTTGAGCGACAACTTGTTTACCGCCGACCTGCTGGTCGAGCGGCATGCCCCGGCCACGCTCGTGGTCAGCAACGCGCCGGCGGAGCATCGCTTGGGGCCCGTGCACCCGTGGCTGGAGGAGGCGCCATCATGAAAGCCAGGCTCGCCGGTGTCTGGCAACAGTTGCGCGCGCCCAGCGCACCGCGTGTCGATTTCCAGCGCCCCGCCCCCACCCACCGCGCCCTGGTGGCCGCGCTGTGGTTGATGACGAGCCTGTTACTGGTGAGCACTTGGCATCACTGGCAACGCATGGTGCACCAGCAGCAACAGACCGATGTGCTGGAGCAGCAATTTATCCAACTGACCCGCCGTCAGGAGCAGTTGATTCAGGCGGCCATCCGCTTGTCGCCCCAGCAAAGACAACAACTGGCGAGCTTCGCCCAGCAAAAGGCCACACCGTTTGCCTTGATGGATGGCGTGGCCCAGGCCTGGTCCAAGGAGATCGCCCTGACCCGCGTAGAGGTCAACACCCAGGCTCAAGTGCTGCACCTGGATCTGGAGGTGAAACAACTGGGCGATGCCTTTCGCTTCGTGGACCGGCTCCAGGCCCAGCCTGGGGTGCAAGTGAACCTGCAACAAAGCGCACTGAAGAGCAACGACCCGCAGCATCCAGTGCAGGTCAAACTCACCGTTGGCGCAGGGTAGCCGGCCATGGACACCCTCGTTCGCCACCTGCCGCGCCTGCGCTGGCACCTGATGCAGTGGCGCCAGCGCCTGGGCTTCTGGGGCCTGTTGGCCGTGGGCGTAATGGCGGCGGTGCTGTTGATCGAAGTCGTGCTGATTCAACCGGCCAGCAGCGCCGACAGCCAGCGACGCCAGGCGCTGCAAGCGGGTATCGACGAGCAGCCCCAGGACGTTCAAGTGACGGAACCGGCAGTGGTCGAAGCGCTGCCCACCGCACGCGACTTTGCCCCGCGCCTGGAAAAACTGCTGGGCCTGCTGAGCCAACGCGGTTTCATCATTGAGCAAACCACTCTGGCCTACTCCACGCCGGGGGAGACCGGGCTGCAACGTCTGGATGCGCAGATTCCCCTATCCGGCCCTTACTTCCTACTGCGTGAGGCCTTGACCGACATCGCCAAAGAGCCGGCGGTACGCATCGAAAACCTCACCCTGGAGCGCAAGGAAATCACCAGCGGCCTGCTCACCATCGACCTCAAAATCAGCGTGCTGGGGGTGGTGGAATGAAACTTCCGTTGTACCTGCGCATCCTGCTGGTGCTGACGTTGATCGGTTGCGGCTGGCTGTTCTGGCAAGACCAGCCCGAGCCCCTCGACAGCGCACCGGCCCCCGTCACCACCAAGCCAGCGCCGAGCGAACCGGCGGTGCCCACACCCACCGCCGAACCCGCGGAGACGATCGTCGACCTGTTTCCCATACAGACCTGGACCCCACCGCCGCCGCCCCCGCCGGTGGACAACGCACCGCGCAGGCCGCCAACGCTGCCCTTCAAGGTCAGCGCGCAATGGCGCTACGAGAACCAGGCGAAAATCGTCGTGCTCAGCGGCAACGGCGCTCAATACACCTTATGCAACCGCTGCTCGGTGCCGGGGCGCATCGTGCCCGGCAAGATGCTGGACGCCCATTACCGCTTGGACAAACTCACCGACACCGCCGTGGTGCTGACTTACATGCCGTTGAAGCATGTCAGCACCCTGCGCCTGGACAAGCACTGACCCGGGAGGGGCACGATCATGCGGCTTAGATGGATTCCCTTGGGCCTGGCGCTGTGCGCAGTGAGTGCGTGTGAAACCCAGCGGGCGATCAAGCAAAGCGATGAGTTGCGCCAACAGGGCGATATCGTGCGTTCGGTCGAGGTGCTGCAAGCCGAGGCCAAGGAAGACCCCGACGATATACAGCTGCGCACCGCGCAGTTCAGCAAGCTGGAGTTGCTGGTGGCCCAGTACAGCCGTGAAGCCAACGCCGCCATGGTGCGTGGCGATGACACCGCCGCTATCCGCGCCCTGGAGACCATCCTCAAGTACGACCCCAGCAACCTGGGCGCACGCCAGCAAATCCAGAGCATCCAGGCGATGAAACAACTGCGCCCGCAACTGGCGCGGGCCTATGAGATGAAACGCTCCAACCCGGTGGAAGCGCTTAACCTGGTGCGCCAGATCATCGCGCAAAAGCCCAACTACCGAGAGGCCCTGGACCTGCGCAACGCCTTGACCCGCGAACTGGTGAGTGCCGACCACCTCAGCGCCGACCTCTCCGAGGCCATGCGCAAACCTTTGAGCCTGGAGTTCAGTTCCCAGAGCCTGACCACGATTTTCGAGACCATCGCACGGTTATCGGGGGTCAATTTCGTCATCGACAAAGACGTCAACCCCAGCGCGTCGGCCAGCATGACCGCCAGCCGCACCACCGCCGAAGACGCGCTGAACCTGTTGCTAACCACCCAGGGCCTGGACAAGAAAATCCTCAACAACAACACCGTGCTGATTTACCCAAAGCGCCCGGACAAAGAACGTGAATACCGCGAGCTGGCGGTGCGCACCTTCTACCTCAGCCATGGCGATGCCAAGGTCGTGGCCGCTGAGATCAAGCAAGTGCTCAAGCCCAAGGAAGTGCTGGTGGACGAGCGCCTCAACGCCGTGCTGGTGCGCGATGGTCTGGACACCCTGAGTGCCGTGGAAAAACTGGTGGAGGCCATCGATATCGCGCAGTCGGAAGTGACCATCGATATCCAGGTGCTGGAAGTCAGCCTCAGCGACGAACTGAACCTGGGTATCCAGTACCCCGGCAGCATCGGCGTGTCCGTTGGCAACCTGAGCAACGTGCCGGCCGGGCTGGCGGGCATCCCGATCAGCGCCCTGCGCGGCATCAACGGCGACAATATTCTGCTGGATGCCAACAGCACCGAGGCGCGGATCAATATGCTGCAACGCAGCGGCAATACGGTGACCCTGGCCAACCCCAGGGTACGGGTGCGCAACCGTGAAGAAGCGCAGGTGAACATCGGCGATAAAATCCCGGTGGTGACCACTACCACGGCCAACCAGATCACCACCTCGTCGGTGTCTTACCAGGATGTGGGGTTGCAGATCACCGTCAAGCCGATCATCAGCCTGAGCGATGAAGTGAACCTGGAACTGAACGTGGAGATGAGCCATATCACCAAGCGCATCCCCAGCTCGGACAACGTACCGGCCACCTTTGAACTGGGCTCGCGCGCCACCAAAACCCTGCTCACCGCCCGCAACAATGAGACCCAGGTGGTTTCAGGCCTGATCCGCACTGCCGACGTCGACGAGGGTTCTGGCCTGCCCTGGTTGAGCAAAATCCCGTGGATCGGCAAAAAACTGTTCGGCACCAATGTGAATACCCAACAGAAAACCGAAATCATCCTGCTGCTGACGCCCCGGATCGAACGCAACCTGGACTTGCCGATTTCCCAGATCAGCACCTTTCACAGCGGCACCGAAGCGCGCAGTTCGACGCAGGGCATGATCCTGCGCGACACCACGGAAAAGATGATCCTCAAACCCACCGGAGGCGACCCGACGCCCGCGCTGCCGCCACCGATGCAGCAACCGGACGCCAACTGGCAGCCCTTGCCGCCGCCGTTACCGGATCTGGTGCCGAAGCCCGAGCCAGCCGCCCCTTAATCTCACAACTTGAAGAAGATCAAACTGTGGGCTGGAGCTTGCCCCCGATAGCGGTGGTTCAGTTAAAAATACTCAGGCTGACACACAGCAATCGGGGGCAAGCCCCCTCCCACATTGATCACCTTGAGCCGCTTGGGCCGGGGTTACCGGATCTGGCGCCGAATCCCGAGCCAGCCGCCCTTTAATCTCAGACCTTGAAGAAGAACAAACTGTGGGAGGGGGCTTGAACTGGCCTAATGATTTTGGACACTTCAATCGGGCGCTATGATGGCGCCCAAATCTGAGGTGTTTGGATATGCGTAAATCTTATTCGAGTGAGTTCAAGCTCAAGGCTGCCAGCATGGTGCTGGACGAAGGCCAGCCGGTTACCGAGGTGTGTGCCAGTTTGGATATAGGCCCTACCGCCTTGCGTCGTTGGGTCGATCAGGTACGCAAAGAGCGTTTGGGCTCGACGCCGGTAGGCGCCAAGGCGATTACCGCCGACCAGCGAGAAATTCAGAGGCTCAAAGCCCTGCTCAGGGAGAAAGACCTGGACATCGAAATCCTAAAAAAGGCCAGTGCTCTCCTGCTTTTGGACGCCAAAGATCATTCACGCTGATCGATGAGTTGGACGAGCAGTACGGCGTTAATCGGTGTTGCCGGGCGTTCGGCGTCAACCGCAGCAGCTTTTACGCTTGGCGTCAGCGCCAAGGTAAGGCTAACCCTCAGCGAGAGCAGCTTAAAGCCGCGCTGGTCAAGCATCACAAGGCATCGCGAGCTTCTGCGGGAGCGAGGACTTTGGCGAAGGAGCTGCAAGAGAAAGGGCATCGCATCGGCCGGTACTTGGCTCGCAGTTTGATGCGCGAAGCGGGGATCGCCAGCCGCCAGCGCCGACGCCATAAGTACAAATCGTCCGGCGTAGAAGCTTTGGTGGCACCGCACGTGCTCAAGCGTGAGTTTGATGTCACGGCGGTCAATCAGGTGTGGTGTGGCGACGTGACGTACATCAAGGTCGGCAAGCGGTGGCTGTATTTCGCTGCGATTCTGGATTTGTTCGCCCGTCGGATCGTGGGCTGGTCGTTTTCGATGATTTCCGATGCCACGCTGACCTGCGAGGCTTTGCGGATGGCGGTTGAGCTCAGAGGTCGTCCTAAAGAGGTGCTGTTTCATTCAGACCAAGGCTGTCAGTACACCAGTCATAAGTTCAGGAATGAGCTGCTGGCGCATGGCCTGCGGCAAAGCATGAGCCGTAAAGGTGAATGCTGGGATAACGCTCCGATGGAGCGTTTCTTTGGAAGTTTGAAATCAGAGTGGGTGCCCGAGACGGGTTACGCATCAGAACATGAGGCCCGAGCAGACGTGCAGCGTTATGTCTCGCGCTACAACATCACCAGGCCCCACAGTTACAACGATTACCGGTCGCCGGTCGTCAGGGAGAGACTGGCGGCATGAACCTTAAATGGTGTCCAAGAATACTTGACCAGTTCAGCTTGCCCCCGATAGCGGTGGTTCAGTTAAAAATACTCAGGCTGACACACGGCAATCGGGGGCAAGCCCCCTCCCACACTGATCACCTTGAGCCGCTTGGGCCGGGGTTACCGGACCTGGCGCCGAATCCCGAGCCCGCCGCCCCTTAATCTCAGGACTTGAAGAAAATCAAACTGTGGGAGGGGGCTTGCCCCCGATAGCGGTGATTCAGTTAAAAATACTGAGCCTGACACACGGCAATCGGGGGCAAGCCCCCTCCCACATTGATCACCTTGAGCCGCTTGGGCCGGGTTACCGGATCTGGTGCCGAAGCCCGAGCCAGCCGCCCTTTAATCTCAGACCTTGAAGAAGATCAAACTGTGGGAGGGGGCTTGCTCCCGATAGCGGTGGTTCAGTTAAAAATACTCAGGCTGACACACGGCAATCGGGGGCAAGCCCCCCTTCCACATTGGTTTTGCAGTACGGGTGGGTCAGCGTACGACGCCTTCCTCGATCAGCAACTTGAGGATGGCTTGGGCGCCTTCTTCAGCGCTGACGCCTTTGAGTACCTGCCCACCGCCGCCACTGGCCTTGGCCGTGGCCGCTTTCATGCGGTCGGCGCCGCTCTTGGCCTTGATCACCTTGAGCCGCTTGGGTCGGGGCTTGGCCGGTTGCAGGGTGGCACCCATCAACAGCGCATCGTCTTCGACCTCGACCTCATGGGCCGCCAGTTCCCCGCGCTGGCCCGGGCCATAGGCGCTCTGTCGTGGTTTGGGCGCGGCATTGTCCACCGTGGCCAGAAACGGCAGGCGCACCTTCAAGCGCCGCCGCTGGCCCCGTGGCAAAGCTTGCAGCACATGGGCCACGCCGCCGTCGATGGACTCCACCTGTGCCAGCCCCACAATCAGCGGCCAGCCCAATTGCTCGGCGAGCAAAAACGGCAGCATTCCCGAGCCTTCGCCGGTTTCCGCCTGGCTGCCGGTAAGCACCACCTGGGCTCCGGCATCACGCAGGTACTCGCTGAGTACCGGCAGTGCGTCGGCGGTGGCCGGTTGCTCCAGCACATGCAGTTGCGGCAAACCCATGCCCAGATAGCTGCGCAGGGTCGGCTCGGCGATGTTGCCGGCATGCAGCACCTGCAACTTATCCCCAGCCAGCTGCAAACCCAGCTCGACCGCGCGGGCGTCCTGCTCGGCGCGGCGCGGGCGACCGGAAGTCGGGTGGGCGCCGATGGACACCAGGCTGATTACATTCGTGCTCATGCTCATATCCTCAAGCCGCGTCGCGCTTGGCGCCGTTGCGGTAGGCCTCGACCGCATCGATCAAGGCGTGCAGTATCGCGGCGCTTTCGCCGATCACCGACAGGTCGGCCCGCTTGATCATGTCGCAACCCGGGTCGAGGTTGATCGCCACCACCTTGTCGCAGGCACCGATGCCTTGCAGGTGTTGGATCGCCCCGGAAATCCCCACGGCCACATATACCCGCGCGGTGACCCAGGTGCCGCTGGCGCCGACCTGGCGATCACGCGCCATAAAGCCATCGTCCACCGCCACCCGCGAGGCGCCTTCGGTGGCGCCCAGTGCGGCGGCTGTCTGGTGAAACAGGGCCCAGTCCTTCACGCCGTTGCCGCCGGAGAAAATAAATTCCGCTTCGGCCATGGGAATGGCCGCCGGGTCCACCGCCACCGCGCCGAGATCCTCGATACGCGGCAAGCTGCGCGCCAGGGTTGTGGATAACTCCACGGGCAACACTTCATGGCGGGTTTCGCTGACCGGGTCGGCACATTCGGCGGCGGCCAGAATCAGGCGTGGCAGCGGCCGCGCCAAATCCTCTTGGCCCGCACCGGCGCGGCCGGTGCAGGTGTTGTCTTTGATCTGCCACACCCGCGTGGCCGGGCGCTCCTTGAGGCTGGCGGCAAAACGCCGGCCCAGCTCGCCGCCACCGCTGCGGCTGTCAGGCAGCAGCCAGTGGCGTGGATTGAATTGGTTATCCACAGCCCGCAGACCTTGCACCCGTTGTTCCGGCGAATAGCCGTCGAACTCGGCGCCGTCGAGCACCAGCAGGCGATCAACGCCGGCCGTGGCAAACGCACTTTCCTTGTGTTCGCCAAACACCACCGCCAACACCGCGCCGTCGTCGCCGGCCAGCTGCCGAGCCAGGCCAAGCAGGTCGCGGTCATGGCTACTCAGGCGGCCACCGACCATGTCCGGCACCACGTTGATGTAGAACGCCGGCGCAGCGACTTGATGCAGCGGCAATTGCACTTCGGCGGCTGCGGTACGTTTACTGGCGCCACCTTGCTGGGCGCCGCTGCGGTCAATGCGTTTGATGCCGTTGGGGCCGATAAAACCGATGCCATGCACGTTCTTGCGGATGACGCCATTGGGCCCCATCCAGCTGTGCTGCACCGGCTGCATCGCCGCATGCAGCGGGTGCAGGCGGTTACGGGCGATCCATTCGGCCCGTGGGTCGCGGCGGATTATGTCGCTCATCAGTGCACCTCCGCAGGTTCACGCTTGGTCGGTGACTTGGCCGGTTGAGCCTCCTCAAGCAAGGCGTCGGCCACCAGTTCGGCGATGTCCTTGATCAATGGCCGCGGTTCGACCACCCCTTCGAGCATCGCGGTGCATTGCGGGCAGCCAACGGCCACCAACTCGGCGCCGGTTTCGCGGATGTCTTCCATGCGCATATCCGGGATCCGTTGCTTGCCGGGAATGTCAGTGATCGGCGCACCGCCACCGCCGCCGCAGCACCGTGAGCGGAAACCGGACCGCTGCATCTCCTTGACCTCGATACCCAACGCCCGCAGCACTTGGCGCGGCGCTTCGTACTCACCGTTGTAACGGCCCAGGTAGCACGGGTCGTGGTAGGTCACGCTGTCGCCTTTGTGCTGGCCCAGGTTCAGAGCTCCTTCGCCAATCAGCTCGGCCATGAAGGTGCTGTGGTGTTGCACGCGGTAGTTGCCGTTGAAGGCGCCGTACTCGTTTTTCAGCACATGGAAGCTGTGGGGGTCACAGGTGACGATGCGTTTGAAACTGTACTTGGCCAGGGTCTGGATATTGCGCGAGGCCAGCAGTTGGAAGGTCGCTTCATCGCCCAGGCGCCGCGCCACGTCGCCGCTGTCGCGTTCTTCGAGGCCCAGCACGGCGAAGTCGACCTTGGCCGCTTTCAGCACTTTGACGAATGCACGCAGGGTACGTTGGTTGCGCATGTCGAAAGCGCCGTCGCCGACCCAGAACAGCACGTCGGTGCTGCCTTTTTCGCTGAGCAATGGCAGGTTCAGGTCCGCCGCCCAGTTCAGGCGACCGCCCGGAGCGAAGCCGCCGGGGTTGTCAGTGGCGATCAAATTTTCCAGGACTTCGGCGCCTTTGTTCGGCGTCGCGCCTTTTTCCAGGGTGAGGTGGCGGCGCATGTCGACGATGGCGTCCACATGCTCGATCATCATCGGGCACTCTTCCACGCAGGCGCGGCAGGTGGTGCAGGACCATAGGGTCTCGGCGTCCACCAGGCCGTTGACGATCGGCTGATGCGGATTGCCGCCGTGCTCGCCAATGGCTTTGCCCGGATACGGGCTGCCGGCGAACTTGGCATCGGTGCCGCCCGCCAGGCCGACCACCATGTCCTGGATCAGCTTTTTCGGGTTCAGCGGCTGGCCGGCGGCGAACGCTGGGCACGCGGCCTCACACTTACCGCACTGCACGCAGGCGTCGAAACCGAGCAGTTGGTTCCAGGTGAAGTCCTTGGGCTTTTCCACGCCCAGGGGCGCGGCTTTGTCGCTCAAATCCAACGGTTTCAACCCGGTGGAACGGCCGCCGCCGAAGCGCTCGGCGCGGCGGTGCCAGGCCAGGTGCAGGGCACCGGCGAAGGCGTGTTTCATCGGGCCGCCCCAGGTCATGCCGAAGAACATCTCGCTCACGCCCCACAGCACGCCCACGCTGAGCAGCGCAGCCAGCAGCCAACCGCCGAAGTCCGCGGGCAGGATGCCCGCCACCGGCAGGGTCACCAGGAAGAAACTCACCGAGAACGCCATCAGGCTTTTCGGCAGGCGCATCCACGGGCCTTTGGACAGGCGCGACGGCGGGTTGCGCCGACGCAGGTACACGAAGGTGGCGCCGACAAACATCAGCACCGACGCTAGCAGCAAGGCGTAGCCGAGGATCCGGTTCTGCAGGCCGAAGCCGTGCACCAGGATCGCCAGCAGCGCCGACAACACAAAGCCCAGCGCCGTGGCGACGTGGGTGTTGGCGATGTATTTGTCGCGGGCGACCACATGGTGCAGATCGACCATGTAGCGCTTGGGCATGGCCAGCAGGCCGCCCAGCAGGTCGACCTTGGACGCGCGGCCACGGCGCCACATGTTTACCCGGCGCAGGGCGCCGAGGACGGCGAGGCCGAGGGCGGCAAACAAGAGAATAGGCAGCAAGGTGTTCAACATGGTGAAGCTCCCACAGACCGCACAGGTCTACTGTGAAACTGGCCCGAATGTGGGAGGGGGCTTGCTCCCGATGGCGGACTGTCAGTTGGTACAGTTGTCGCTGAACCACCGCTATCGGGGGCAAGCCCCCTCCCACATTTGACCGCGTTCACCTCATCAAAAGTCTTTGCACAAGCGCAGGGCGTCGTAGATGGCAGCGTGGGTATTACGCTGCGCCACACAGTCACCGATGCGGAACAGCAAGTAGCCCTCGCCCGGTTCGCTCAGGCACGGTTGCGGTTTGATCGCGAACAAGGCTTCCACGTCGATCTGGCCTTTGTTGCGCGAACCTTCCTTGAGCCCGTAGTAAATGGCTTCGTCCGGACGCACGCCGTTCTCCACCACCACTTGATCGACCACCCGCTCCTCTTTGGCGCCGGTGTATTCGTTCTCCAGCACCGCCACCAACTTGTCGCCCTCGCGGTAGACCTTTTCCAGCATCATGTCGCCGGTCATGATCACTTCCTTGGGGTACATGCTGCGGTAGTAAGTCGGGAACGACGTACCGCCGATGGCCACGCCAGGCTTGATGTCGTCGGTGACGATCTCCACCTGGCTGCCTTTGTCCGCGAGGAAATCCGCCACCGACATACCGGTGAATTCGCAGATGGTGTCGTACACCAGCACGTTCTTACCCGGCGCGACTTTGCCGTCGAGCACATCCCAACTGCTGACCACCAAGCCTTCGGCGGCGCCCCAGTGTTCGTTCTGCTCGATGTACGGATGACCGCCGACGGCCAGCACTACCACGTCTGGACGCAGGTCCAGGATGGTGTCGGCATCGGCGGCCACGCCCAGGCGCAGGTCGACTTTCAGGCGCGCCAACTCCAGTTGGTACCAGCGGGTGATACCGGCGATCTGATCGCGCTGCGGGGCTTTGGACGCCGTGGTGATCTGCCCGCCGATAAACTCTTTTTTCTCCAACAGGGTTACGTCGTGGCCACGTTCGGCGGCTACACGCGCCGCTTCCATCCCGGCCGGGCCGGCACCGACCACCACCACCTTGCGTTTCGACCCGGTGGATTTCTCGATGATGTGCGGCACGCCCATGTATTCACGGGAGGTCGCGGCGTTCTGGATGCACAGCACATCCAGGCCCTGGTACTGGCGGTCGATGCAGTAGTTGGCGCCGACGCACTGTTTGATCTGGTCGACCTGCCCCATCTTGATCTTGGCGATCAGGTGCGGATCGGCGATGTGCGCACGGGTCATGCCGACCATGTCCACATAGCCGCCTTCGAGGATGCGCGTGGCCTGGTTGGGGTCCTTGATGTTCTGCGCGTGCAGCACCGGCACCTTGACCACTTCCTTGATCCCGGCGGCCAAATGCAAAAACGGCTCCGGCGGGTAGCTCATGTTGGGGATCACGTTGGCCAGGGTGTTGTGGGTGTCGCAACCCGAACCCACCACGCCGATGAAATCCAGCATGCCAGTGTCGTCGTAGTACTTGGCGATCTGCTTCATGTCTTCGTGGGACAAGCCGTCCGGGTGGAACTCGTCGCCACACAGGCGCATGCCCACACAGAAGTCGTCACCCACTTCGGCGCGCACAGCTTTCAACACTTCCAGGCCGAACTTCATGCGGCCTTCAAAGCTGCCGCCCCATTCGTCGGTACGTTTGTTGACCCGAGGGCTCCAGAACTGGTCGATCATGTGCTGGTGCACGGCGGACAGTTCCACACCGTCCAGGCCACCGGCCTTGGCGCGGCGCGCGGCCTGGGCGTAGTTGCCGATCACGCGCCAGATTTCTTCCGGCTCGATGGTCTTGCACGTCGCACGGTGCACCGGCTCGCGCACACCGGACGGCGACATCAGGGTCGGCCAGTTAAAGCCGTCCCAACGCGAGCGACGGCCCATGTGGGTAATCTGGATCATGATCTTGGCGCCATGCTTGTGCATGGCGTCGGCCAGGTTCTGGAAGTGCGGGATGATGCGGTCGGTGGACAGGTTCACCGAACTCCACCATTCCTGGGGACTATCGATGGCCACCACCGAGGAGCCACCGCAGATCGCCAGGCCGATGCCGCCCTTGGCTTTCTCTTCGTAGTACTTCACATAGCGGTCGGTGGTCATACCGCCGTCGGTGGCGTACACCTCGGCGTGGGCGGTGCTGAGCACGCGGTTGCGGATGGTCAGTTTGCCGATCTGGATCGGCGCGAACATTGCTTCGAAAGCCATGGCAGGGTTCCTCGACTTACAACGGCTTGACGATGAACAGGCCGTCGTCGTGGCCTTCTTCGGAGCCGCCGTAGACTTGCTCGGCGACGGTGCGCAGGCTGCTGCCGCGCGCTTGCAGAATCTGATCCATGGCCCCGGCGAACCAGCCGGTGAACATGTAATCGACCTTGCGCCCGACCTTGCCGTACACGTAGACGAACGCCGAATGTTCCAGCTTGACGCTGGCGGTGCCCTTGTCGAGGTCGATGTCTTGGATCTTGAACAGGCCCCAGCCGCGTTGCGACAGGCGCTTCATGTAGTGCTCGAACACCGCGACGCCTTCCAGGCCATGGCATTCGGCTTCTTTTTCGCACCAATGCCAGGCGGATTTGTAGCCGGCTTTGTAGAGGATCTCGGCATAGGCTTCGGCGCCCAGCACTTCTTCGATGCCCATGTGGTTGTTGACGAAGAAATGGCGCGGCACATACAGCATCGGCAAGGCGTCGGAGGTCCAGACACCGGTTTCGCTGTCGACTTCGATAGGCAATTGCGGGGCGATCTTGGCCATGGAAACTTAACTCCAGAAAATTCGTGTTGATGCCCGTCGCGCGGAGGGCGACGGGTTAAGGATGAGGAGAGCGGCGGCTTATTCGCCCCACACGTCTTTAAGGACGTTGACCCAGTTTTCGCCCATGATCTTGCGCACCACGCGCTCGCTGTGGCCGCGCTTGAGCAGGGTCTCGGTGAGGTTGGGGAACTCGCCCACGGTGCGGATGCCCAGCGGGTTAATGATCTTGCCGAAGCTGGTCAGGCGGCGGGCGTAGCCTTTGTCGTGGGTCAGCATTTCAAAGAAATCCTGGCCATGGCCCTGGGTGAAATCGGTGCCGATGCCGATGGCGTCTTCGCCGACGATGTTCATGGTGTATTCGATGGCTTCGGCGTAGTCGTCGATGGTCGAGTCGATGCCCTTGGCCAGGAACGGCGCGAACATGGTCACGCCGACGAAACCGCCATGGTCGGCGATGAACTTCAATTCTTCATCGGACTTGTTGCGCGGGTGCTCTTTCAGGCCAGACGGCAGGCAGTGGGAGTAGCACACCGGCTTTTTCGATTCGAGGATGACTTCTTCGCTGGTCTTGGAGCCGACGTGGGACAGGTCGCACATGATGCCGACGCGGTTCATCTCGCCGACGATCTCACGGCCGAAGCCCGACAGCCCGCCATCGCGCTCGTAGCACCCGGTGCCCACCAGGTTCTGGGTGTTGTAGCACATCTGCACCACGCCCACGCCGAGCTGCTTGAAGATCTCCACGTAGCCGAGCTGGTCTTCGAACGCATGGGCGTTCTGAAAGCCAAAGATGATGCCGGTCTTGCCTTGTTCTTTGGCTTTGCGGATATCGGCGGTGGTTTTTACCGGGATCACCAGGTCGCTGTTCTCACGGATCAGGGTCTGGCTGGCCACGATGTTATTGATCGTGGCCTGGAAGCCTTCCCACACCGACACGGTGCAGTTGGCGGCAGTGAGGCCACCTTTGCGCATGTCCTCGAACAGGTCGCGGTTCCACTTGGCAATAATCAGCCCGTCGATAACGATGCTGTCGGCGTGCAATTCGGCTGGGCTCATCAGGCGTCCCCTTATTGGCGATTCATGCGCCGAATCGTCTGCCGGCGCTTTGGGGCCAGCATATGCCCAGGGGCTGAACGGACCCGGTGCAAAAACGACAGGGGAATTGCCGAAAGCGTCAATCCGCGACAAAGGCTATGCAGACGCGTCAGACGGGTGGCTGTTCTTTGTCTTACGCTTGAGCCAGAATTCGGCCATCCACTGATATGAGACGGCGCAATGAAATCGATTTTCCTGGCTTTGGCACTCATCGCAACCGGCGTCCACGCAGCCGAAGACACCGACAGCACGCCCTGCGACGGTATCGAGAACGACAAACAAACCCTGGAATGCGCCACCTATAACAAGACCACCGCCGAGCAATTGCTCAAGGACAACTACCAAAGCCTGCTCGAACGCATGGGTTCGACCTACGGCAGCAACAAGACCCAACTGGCCGACATTACCGCTCGTCTGAAGGACGCCCAGCAGAAGTGGGAAAAACTGCGGGATGCCGACTGCGCCGTGGACACTTTCCCCGCCAAGCCCGGCACCAAGGACTACGCGATTGCGCAGAACGACTGCCTGGCGCGGATGAGTGATGAACGGTCGGAGTTTTTGGAGTCGATCGAGCAGGAATAAGCGACAATCGCCGCCACTTTTTAATCTGACCAAGGCCATTCATGACCCTCTGCGGCATCGAAATCAAAGGCAGCGAAGCCATCATCGCAGTCGCTTCCCTCGACAACCAGGCGCTGACCCATGTCGCCCTGGCCACCAAAAAAATCGCTCTGGAAGATGACGACGAGGCGGCGAATGTCAAAGCCTTCGCCGCGCAGGTGAAGGCGTTTGTGCAGGACAATGCCATCACCCGCATCGCCATCAAGAAACGCAGCAAAAAAGGTGAATTCGCCGGTGGGCCGACGACGTTCAAGATCGAGGGAGTGTTTCAGTTGCTCGACGGTGTGGAGGTGACGCTGCTGTCGCCCCAGACCATCAATGCGCAGAACAAGAAACACAACTTTGAACTGCCGGCGACGCTGAACAAGTATCAGCATGAGGCGTTCAAGGCGGCGTGCTCGGCACTGCTGAAGAAATAAGCCCCGCCGAAAAATCCAATGTGGGAGGGGGCTTGCCCCCGATAGCGGTGGGTCAGCCAAAGCGGTATCAACTGACAGTCCGTCATCGGGGGCAAGCCCCCTCCCACATTGGATGTGTGCTGTTTTTAGTGGGGGGTATGGCGCTTGTACAGCAGCCAATCCCCGAACGACTTGTCCTCCAGGGCATACCCGCCCCGACCCGATTTCCACACCAGTTCCTTGTCGCGCAGGGCATCGATGCAGGCCTGGATGGTCTGGGTGCCCGGCACTACGTCACTGCCCATGTCCTCCAACGCCTTGCTGACTGCGGTGAGGGTGCTGTCGGTAAACGGCGCGAAAGGTTCGTTGTTCAGCGAGCGTTCCACCATCACCTGCAAGACGGCGCGTTGCGGGATGGTCAGGGCGTTCCAGGCGCTTTCGAATTCGGTCCACACACCTGCGCGCAGCAGTTCGGCGCGACTGTGCAGCAACTGGCCCAAGTTGCTGGCCTCACCCAACTCCAGCGCTACTTCACCGATGATCGTACGCAGCATCTCGGGTCGGCGGCCGACCAACTCGAAGGCTTCATCGATATCGGCCGGGTTGAATTGGTTGGTCGGGGCCAGGTTCGCGTTGAGGTGTGCGGTGTAGGCCTGGGTGAAGGCTTTGCCCAGCAGTGGAAACGGCGTGATGCTGGAGCCAAAAAACGGCTGGCTTTTCCCCAACACCAGATAGGCCAGCTTGTCGCGGTTGGAACCGGTAAAGACTAAATGCAGGCCGCTGCCCTCCTCGTCACGCCCTTGGTTGAGCTGATCCCGGGCGGCCTTGAGCGCGAACATGGCGTTGATCCCTGAATCGCTGGTCAAGGCATGCTGGGCTTCATCGATCACCAGCACGACGGGTTTTTCCGCCGCGTGGTGGAGCAACTCCAATGCCTGGGTCAAAGTCGCGCCCACCGGCAATTGCGGCTTGCTGAAGTCCCAGGACAGGGTCCGCAGAAAACTCAACCTTTCGATGCCAAGGTTCTTGGCCAGCTTGCGAATGCCCTTTTCGTAGGGCGCAAGCGCGGCGGCAATGGCGCTGGCGA
Organism: Pseudomonas sp. S5F11; assembly: GCF_019641515.1. Classification (NCBI taxonomy): domain Bacteria; kingdom Pseudomonadati; phylum Pseudomonadota; class Gammaproteobacteria; order Pseudomonadales; family Pseudomonadaceae; genus Pseudomonas; species Pseudomonas sp. S5F11. The sequence goes on along the minus strand of NZ_JAIFJZ010000001.1, from coordinate 4,127,937 downwards.
TCAACTCCGCGGGATCTTTTTCTTTGTCGGCCCACAGATCCACATACACGGTGAGCCAACCGCGCAGTTGGCACTCTGGGATCAGGTCTTCGCGCAAGAACGTACTTTTACCAGTGCGACGTGGCGCGGCGAGGAACAGGCCAGAGGTGAAATCCTGAAGGCCGGCGCCAACCAGGCCATCGGCAATGCTGCTGGCCAGCGCGGGACGGCGGAACACAAAACCGCTGAGCTTGGACATGGCTTATACCAAATTATTGAAACGGCTATAAATTATAGCCGTGAGTATAATCAACTATAATTGCCCGTCAAGCCGGCTCCCGTCGCCGATCCTCCCTGGGGCATTTGGCAAACCGCGCGCGGTAACTACGCGTGAAATACGACGGCGATTCGAACCCGCAGGCAATGCTCACTTCCAGCACGCTCAAACCGCTTTGGCGCAGGAGTTTCCGGGCTTTTTCCAGGCGCAGGCCCAGGTAGAAATTGCTCGGTGTGTCGTTCAGATGCAGGCGGAACAGGCGCTCCAACTGGCGCCGGGTGACTTTGATCGCCTCAGCCAAGGCGAGGGTGCTCAGGGGCGGTTCGGTGTGCTGTTCCATCTCGCCGATCACTTGCACCAGTTTCTGATTGTTGATGCCGTAGCGCGTGGCGATCTGCATGCGCTGGTGGTCTTTGCGTGGGCGAATGCGGCCGAGCACGAACTGTTCGGACACCTGAATCGCCAGGTCGGCGCCGTGGGCCTGGGCGATCAGGTCGAGCATCAGGTCGATGGAGGCGGTGCCACCGGCGCAGGTGATGCGGCGGCGGTCGATTTCGAACAGTTCCTGGGTCACCGCCAGGTGCGGATAGGACTCCTTGAAGGCGTCGATGGCTTCCCAGTGCAGGGTCACGCGATGGCCGTCGAGCAGACCGGCTTGGGCCAACACACAAGCGCCGGTGTCGATACCGCCCAGCGTCACGCCATCGTGATCGAGACGGCGCAGCCACTGTTCCAGTGCGGGTGTGGCGAACTGCAGAGGCTCGAAACCGGCGACCACCAGCAGGGTGGTGCCCTTTTTCAGCGGTTCCAACGCGGCGTCGGCGTTGACTGACATGCCGTTGCTCGCCAGTACCGCACCGCCGTCGGCGCTCAGTACATGCCAGCGGTACAGCTCGCCGCGAAAACGGTTGGCCACCCGTAGCGGCTCAAGGGCCGAGATAAAGCCCATCGCCGAGAAACCCGGCATCAGCAAAAAGTAGACATCCTGGGACATGGTGGCGCTCTCATCGGACGGCCAGCGTGGCACTGTGATACTCCCGTTCAGAGGTGGATTCAAGGGGTCAGGTCGCTGCAGTGCAAGAGTCGGTCGCCGCCGTGCGTTTTGTCGCCCTACAAGCTGCGTAACGTGGCGTCACGGTGCACAAAGACACCGGCAACCACAACAACGACCTGCCGAGGGCTCCACCATGAACCGACTGATCCGCCGCTGCGTGTTCGCACTCAGCGCCAGCGCCATCTTGAGCACCAGCGTTCTCGCGGCCGATGCCGCCTCTTGCAAGAACGTGCGTATGGGCGTGGTGAACTGGACCGATGTGATCGCCACCAGCGCCATGACCCAAGTGCTGCTCGATGGCCTCGGCTACACCACCAAGCAAACCAGCGCTTCCCAGCAAATCATCTTCGCCGGCATCCGCGACCAGCGCCTGGACCTGTTCCTCGGCTACTGGAACCCGTTGATGACCCAGACCATCACCCCGTTCGTTGACGCCAAGCAGGTCAAAGTCCTCGACAAGCCCAGCCTGGAAGACGCCCGTGCCACCCTCGCGGTGCCGAGCTACCTGGCCGAGAAAGGCCTGAAAACCTTTGCCGACATCGCCAAGTTCGAGAAGGAACTGGGCGGAAAGATCTACGGCATCGAACCCGGCTCCGGCGCCAACACCCAGATCAAGGCGATGATCGCCAAGAACCAGTTCGGCCTCGGCAAGTTCCAGTTGGTGGAGTCCAGCGAGGCCGGCATGCTCGCCGCCGTCGACCGCGCGGTGCGCCGCAAAGAAGCCGTGGTGTTCTTCGGCTGGGCGCCGCATCCGATGAACGTCAACATTGCCATGACCTACCTCACCGGCAGTGACGACGCCCTGGGCCCGAACGAAGGCATGGCCACGGTATGGACAGTGACGTCGCCAAACTACGCCGAACAGTGCCCCAACGTGCACAAACTGCTGACCAACCTGACCTTCACCGCTGCCGATGAGAGCCGCATGATGCAGCCGTTGCTTGACCACAAAGACGCCCTGGAATCGGCCCGGCAGTGGCTCAAGGACCACCCGCAGGACCAGGCGCGCTGGCTGGAAGGTGTGACCACCTTCGACGGCAAACCGGCAGCGGCCAACCTGCAACTCACCAGCAAATAAGCTTTTTCGAACCACCGTTTCGCGGTCATTACCGACCGCGAACGGCATCACCACGCCTGTAAGGAACCTGCCCCATGAACCACGACGTCATCATCACCTGCGCACTCACCGGTGCTGGCGACACGACCGCCAAGAGCCCACACGTGCCGGTCACCCCCAAACAGATCGCGGCCGCCGCCGTAGAAGCCGCCAAGGCCGGCGCTACCGTCGTGCACTGCCATGTGCGCGACCCCGACACCGGCAAATTCAGCCGCGACGTGGCCCTGTACCGCGAAGTGATGGAGCGCATCCGCGAGGCTGACATCGACATCATCGTCAACCTTACCGCCGGCATGGGCGGCGACCTGGAGATCGGCAGCGGCGAAAACCCGATGGAATTCGGCCCCAATACCGACCTGGTCGGGCCGCTGACGCGCCTGGCCCATGTCGAAGAGTTATTGCCGGAAATCTGCACCCTGGACTGCGGCACCCTGAACTTCGGCGATGGCGACACCATTTACGTGTCCACCCCGGCACAACTGCGTGCCGGCGCCAAACGTATCCAGGAACTGGGCGTAAAGGCCGAGCTGGAAATTTTCGACACCGGCCACCTGTGGTTCGCCAAGCAGATGATCAAAGAAGGCCTGCTTGACGACCCGCTGTTCCAACTGTGCCTGGGCATCCCTTGGGGCGCGCCGGCCGACACCACCACCATGAAGGCCATGGTCGACAACCTGCCGGCCAATGCAGTGTGGGCCGGCTTCGGCATCGGCCGCATGCAAATGCCGATGGCCGCACAGGCGGTGTTGCTGGGCGGCAACGTGCGAGTCGGTTTGGAAGACAACCTGTGGCTGGACAAAGGCGTGCTCGCCACCAATGGCCAACTGGTCGAACGCGCCGGCGAAATCCTCAGCCGCCTGGGTGCGCGGGTCATGACCCCGGCGGAGGGTCGCATCAAGATGGGCCTCACCAAGCGCGGCTGACCCACCGCCCCTGCCACACGCGATCATCAAACTCTTTAGGAATTTGCCATGCGCTTTATCACTGAAATCAAAACCTTCGCCGCCCTCGGCAGCGGCGTTATCGGCAGCGGCTGGGTGGCCCGTGCCCTGGCCCATGGGCTGGATGTGGTGGCCTGGGACCCAGCGCCCGGCGCCGAAGCTGCGTTGCGCAAACGCGTGGCCAATGCCTGGGGAGCCCTGGAAAAAAATGGCCTGGCTCCCGGCGCGTCCCAGGACCGCTTGCGCTTTGTGACCACCATCGAAGACTGCGTAAAAGACGCTGATTTTATCCAGGAAAGCGCCCCGGAACGCCTGGAGCTGAAACTGCAACTGCATAGCCAGATCAGTGCGGCGGCCAAGCCCGATGCGCTGATTGGTTCGAGCACCTCAGGGCTGTTGCCGAGTGAGTTCTACGAGAGCTCGACCCACCCGGAACGCTGCGTGGTCGGCCACCCTTTCAACCCGGTCTACCTGCTGCCGCTGGTGGAAGTGGTCGGCGGCAAGCACACCGCGCCTGAAGCGGTGCAGGCGGCGATCACAGTGTATGAATCCCTCGGCATGCGCCCCTTGCATGTGCGCAAGGAAGTCCCCGGTTTTATCGCCGACCGCTTGCTGGAAGCCTTATGGCGCGAGGCGCTGCATCTGGTGAACGACGGCGTGGCAACCACTGGCGAAATCGACGACGCAATTCGTTTTGGCGCTGGTTTGCGCTGGTCGTTCATGGGCACTTTCCTCACCTACACCCTGGCCGGCGGCGATGCTGGCATGCGCCACTTCATGGCCCAGTTCGGCCCGGCGTTGCAGTTGCCGTGGACCTACCTGCCGGCGCCGGAGCTGACGGATAAGTTGATCGACGACGTGGTCGATGGCACCAGCGCTCAACTGGGCACCCACAGCATTTCGGCGCTGGAGCGCTATCGTGATGATTGCCTGCTGGCGGTGCTCGAAGCGGTGAAAACCACCAAAGCCAAGCACGGCATGACCTTCGCCGAATAATGGAATGCAGACAATGCCCGCACTGACCACCTACACCACACAGATCCAGCCCGATTGGGTGGACTACAACGGCCACCTGCGCGACGCGTTCTACCTGCTGATCTTCAGCTACGCCACCGACGCGTTGATGGACACCCTCGGCCTGGACAGTGAAAACCGCGCAGCCAGCGGCCATTCGCTGTTCACTTTGGAGTTGCACCTGAACTACCTGCATGAAGTGAAACTCGGCGCCGAGGTACAAGTGCAGACCCAACTGATCGCCCATGACGCCAAGCGCCTGCACCTGTATCACAGCCTGCATCGGGTTGGGGATGAGCAGGCACTGGCCGGCAACGAACAGATGCTGCTGCACGTCGACCTGGCCGGGCCGCACGCGGCGCCGTTTACCCAGGCGACGCTGGAGAAAATCGCGGCGATCCGCACCGAGCAAGCCGACCTGCCGCCCCCGGCGCTGCTGGGACGCGTGATCGGTTTACCACCGAAGAAATAGCGCAAAAAAAGCCCCGATCCAGCCGTGACAGGATCGGGGCAGAGGAGGCCTTGTGAGAGCGATGCATTTCGAGGGTGACCAAACCTTCAAGCTGCTTGCTGAGGCCAGTGTGCCGATTAGTGCAGCCGGCAAGTGGCCCGAAAACGACCTGTTCATAGCCATCTAAGCCATCCGGGCCACACGCCCTTGCCGATGGCGCCGGGGGCTACCAGAATCCAGGCAGATCCCCGCTCCCCTAACCAGGATAAACGTCATGATGCACGCGGATTTGATTGACCAGGATGACCTGCTGAGCCAGTTGCGCTCGCTGGGTTTCGAAGTATCCAGCGGCGCCAGCGCCGAGCAGGCGTGTGAGTGCGCGGTACGCGGTTTGAGCGAAGCACGGGCCAAGGCGCTCAAGGGCATGGTCGAGCGGATGTACGGCGGCAGCGCGACGATTTTGCCGGCGGTGCGTCAAGCTATCGACAAGCAGTTGTTGCCGGCGTTGATGCAGTTCAAGCAGAACTCCGGGGCCTGACAGATGGCTATCGGGGGCAAGCCCCCTCCCACCTTTGACTGTGTTCACAAATCAAAATGTGGGAGGGGGCATGCCCCCGATACAGACGCCTCGGTCTAGAGCCTAACACTGGCAAACGTCGACTCACTGCGCGCCTGGCTCAATGCCGACATCGGCCCCGACAACGGTGACAACACCAGCGCCTGCGGAATCGGCATCATCGCCACCTGCTGGGTGGTGTTGGAGCCGACGCGCTCATCCCGTGGCGGGATGCCGAAGTATTCGCGGTAGCACTTGGAGAAGTGCGGCGTGGAAACGAACCCGCACACCGAGGCTACTTCGATGATCGACATCGGTGTTTGCTTAAGCAACTGCCGCGCACGGATCAGACGCAACTTGAGGTAGTAACGCGACGGCGAACAGTGCAGGTACTTCTGGAACAGCCGCTCCAGTTGACGCCGGGATACGGCGACGTAGACCGCCAGTTCGTCCAGGTCGATGGGTTCTTCCAGGTTGGCTTCCATCAGCGCGACGATTTCCTGCAGCTTCGGCTGGTTGGTGCCGAGCATGTGCTTGAGCGGAACGCGCTGGTGGTCTTGTTCGTTGCGGATGCGTTCGTACACGAACATCTCGGAGATCGCCGCCGACAGTTCACGGCCGTGATCGCGGCTGATCAGGTGCAGCATCATGTCCAACGGCGCGGTGCCGCCGGAACTGGTGAAGCGGTTGCGGTCGAGGGTAAACAGGCGCGTGCTCATGGACACGCGGGGGAAGGCTTCCTGCATCGACGCCAGGCATTCCCAGTGTACGCTGCAATCGAAACCGTCCAGCAGGCCGGCACACGCCAGCGCCCAACTGCCGGTGCACACCGCGCCGAGGCGACGGGACTGGCGCGCTTGGCTTTGCAGCCATGAAACATGTTCACGGGTAACGGTGCGCTGGATGCCCACGCCGCCGCACACGATCACGGTGTCCAGCACCGGGGCTTTGTGCATGGCCGCGTCAGGGGTGATTTGCAAGCCGTCGCTGGCCCAGACCTGATTGCCGTCGACGCTCAGTGTGGTCCAGCGGTACAGCTCACGGCCGGACAGCTGGTTGGCCATGCGCAGCGGTTCCACTGCGGACGCCAGGGAAATCAGCGTGAAATTGTCCAGCAGCAAAAAGCCGATGGATTGAGGCGCACGGTTCTGGGGTTGGGCCCCTGAGTTGAACGACGTCATCGCGGTATCTCCTCACACAAAGCGGGTGATGGCCTCAGGCGAGGCTCTTGTTATGGCGCTCTTCATCCGGACAAGGTGAGAGGCTTTGAATGGATAGAGCAATTGCCGTGCCTAAACTTGAATACCTATTCAATAAATCCTGAAAACGACCTGCTGACGCGTCTATATAGCCCTTGCGTGGAGTACGGAATATGCCCAGGAAAGGGCTTAGAAGGGGCGCCCCTCAAGGGGTGTGAGCAGTTCGGTAGCACTTGTGGGAAGGCGCTTTCAGCGCGTAGGAAAAGTCTGTCACCACACGCACGTGGGACGGGTGGTCGGAGGGGAAATCGTTCGTGAGCTACTTATCTGTTTGCGACGCGCTAAAAGGTGGCGCGTTGGGATGCTGGTGTTCACTTTATGAGCAGTTTTGTTTGAACTGCCGCTATCGGGGGCAAGCCCCCTCCCACATTTAAATTGGTGAACACAGTCAAGAGTGGGAAGGAGCCCATCCTCCCACATTCTAATTTGTGAACACGGTCAAGAGTGGGAGGGGGCTTGCCCCCGATGCAGGCGGCTGGGTCTTAACACTCGACCGCGCTTACCGCCAACCCACCCCGCGACGTTTCTTTGTACTTGTCATGCATATCTGCCCCGGTATCGCGCATGGTGCGGATCACCCGGTCCAGGGAAATAAAGTGCTGGCCGTCGCCGCGCAGGGCCATTTGCGCCGCGTTGATCGCCTTGACCGCTGCAATCGCGTTGCGCTCGATGCACGGCACCTGCACCAACCCGCCCACTGGGTCGCAGGTCAGGCCGAGGTTGTGTTCCAGGCCGATTTCGGCGGCGTTGCACAATTGCTCTGGCGTGGCGCCGAGGATTTCCGCCAGGCCGGCCGCCGCCATTGCGCAGGCAGAACCCACCTCGCCCTGACAGCCCACTTCGGCACCGGAGATGGAGGCGTTCTTCTTACACAGAATCCCCACCGCCGCCGCACCGAGCAGGTAGTCGACCACGTTGGCTTCGGTGACCTCTTCGCTGAACTTCATAAAGTAGTGCAGCACCGCCGGGATGATCCCTGCCGCACCGTTGGTGGGGGCAGTGACCATGCGCCCACCGGCGGCGTTTTCTTCATTGACGGCCAGGGCAAACAGGTTGACCCATTCCATGGCGCTCAAGGTTGAGCCGATCACATTGGGCTTATTCAATTCCTGCAGGCTACGGTGCAACTTGGCGGCGCGGCGGCGTACGTTGAGGCCGCCGGGCAAGATGCCTTCATGTTTGAGGCCCTGCTCCACGCAATCTTGCATGGCGTGCCAAAGCTTCATCAGGCCGCTGCGGATTTCTTCTTCGGAACGCCACACCTTTTCATTAGCCATCATCAACTCAGCGACGCGCAACTGGTGAGTGTTGCACAGCTGCAACAGCTCAACGGCGCTGGAAAAATCGTAAGGCAACTCAGTGCGGTCCATGTCCGCCACACCGCTTTGCGCCTGAGCTTCATCCACCACAAAACCGCCGCCTACCGAGTAGTAAGTGTCGCGGTGCAACTCACCGTCATCGCCGTACGCCACCAGTGTCATAGCGTTGGGATGGAACGGCAGGTTTTCGTCCAGCAGGCGCATGTCCCGGGCCCATACGAAGGGCACCGGCAAGCGCCCGTCGAGCAGCAGGGTGTCGGTTTCGCGCAGGGTGCTGATGCGACCGGCGATCTGCGAGGGGTCGATCGCGTCGGGCCATTCGCCCATCAAGCCCATGATGGTGGCCGTGTCGCTGCCATGGCCGATGCCGGTGGCCGACAACGAACCGTACAGCTGAACTTCAACACGCCGCACCCGTTCCAACCACTCACGTTCACGCAGTGCTTGAACGAACAACGCTGCGGCGCGCATGGGGCCGACGGTGTGCGAACTCGAAGGCCCGATGCCGATCTTGAACAGGTCGAAAACGCTGATAGCCATTGACGTGAAACTCCTCGATAAGCACGGGCCGGGCTTGAACGAGGTGCTACGCTCAGATCGCCCAGATGGCGGCATCATCAAGGTTTTATTCGCTGCCACGGCGTCTCACACCGACGTAACCATGCTCACCAGCGTCGCTTGCGCGTGATCGCCTGTTTTGGCCGTTTTTAACGGTGCAGACGGGCAAAAACAGCAGTTTTGCCCTGGGAAAAACCTGTAAACGACGTCACCAACACTGGATACGACCCTGCCTGTACTGGATACGACGCCCCCTGTAGGCGTCAGATTTTCACTGGTACATGATCAGTTCCGACTCGTTTGCAAGGCACCGTGCCAGAGCTGTCATCGCACGCTCCAACCGCAACACTGAATAAAGCGCGGCAGATGCCGTCAGAAAAAACACAGGAGTCTAGCCCCATGAAAGCTTCACCCTCGTTGTTGTTGGCCGCCATGCTGAGTCTGCCAGTCCTGGCGCACGCGGCAGAACCGGAACAGTGCAAGACCGTCAACTTCTCCGATGTCGGCTGGACCGACATCACCGTCACCACCGCGACCACCAGCGAAATCCTCAAGGCCCTGGGCTACAAGACCAAAACCACGATGATTTCGGTACCCGTGACCTACAAGTCCCTGGCCGACGGCAAGAACATGGACGTGTTCCTCGGCAACTGGATGCCGACCATGGAAAACGACATCAAGCCATACCGTGATGCCGGCACCGTGGAAACCGTGCGCGCCAACCTGGAAAACGCCAAGTACACCCTGGCGGTGCCCGAGGCGCTGTACAACAAGGGCCTGAAAGACTTCGCCGATATCGCCAAATTCAAGGAAGAGCTGGGTGGCAAGATCTACGGGATCGAACCGGGTAACGACGGCAACCGCACCATCCAGACCCTGATCGACAAAAACGCGTTCGGCCTGAAAGACGCAGGCTTCAAAGTGGTCGAGTCCAGCGAAGCCGGCATGCTGTCCCAAGTGGACCGTGCCGCCAAGCGCGACCAGGCCATCGTGTTCCTCGGCTGGGAACCGCACCCGATGAACACCCGCTTCAAGATGAAGTACCTGACCGGCGGTGACGATTCGTTCGGCCCCAACTACGGCCAAGCCACCATTTACACCAACGTGCGCAAGGGTTACACCCAGGAATGCAGCAACGTGGGCCAGTTGCTGAAAAACCTGGTGTTCACCCTGAACATGGAAAGCACGCTGATGGGCAATGTCCTGGACGACAAGATGAAGCCCGACGCCGCCGCCAAAGCCTGGCTGCAGAAAAACCCGCAAGTGCTCGACACCTGGCTCGCCGGCGTTACCACCGTCGACGGCAAACCCGGCCTTGAGGCCGTCAAAGCCTACCTCGCCAAATAACACCCGCTGACCCCGGGGCGGTGCGCTGCCCCGGGATGTTTTCCCCTTCGCATGTGGACATTCACTACCATGCTGACTGAACAGAAAATCCCACTAGGCCAGTACATCGCTGCCTTCGTCGAATGGTTGACCCAACACGGCGCCAACTACTTCGACGCAATCGCATCGACACTGGAAACGATGATCCACGGCGTGACGTTTGCGCTGACCTGGTTCAATCCGCTGGCATTGATCGGTCTGATTGCGCTGCTGGCTCACTTTATTCAACGTAAATGGGGCCTGACGGTTTTTGTCATCGCCTCCTTCCTGCTGATCCTCAACCTGGGGTACTGGCAGGAAACCATGGAAACCCTCGCGCAGGTGCTGTTCGCCACCCTGGTCTGCGTGGTCATCGGTGTGCCGCTGGGCATTGTTGCCGCGCACAAACCGTTGTTCTACACCATGATGCGGCCGGTGCTCGATCTGATGCAGACCGTACCGACCTTCGTCTACCTCATCCCTACCCTGACCCTCTTCGGGCTGGGTGTGGTGCCTGGGCTGATTTCCACGGTGGTGTTCGCGATTGCCGCGCCGATCCGTCTGACTTACCTGGGCATCCGTGATGTACCGCAAGAGTTGATGGACGCCGGCAAAGCCTTCGGCTGCTCGCGCCGTCAATTGCTCTCGCGCATTGAACTGCCACACGCCATGCCGAGCATTGCCGCCGGCATTACCCAATGCATCATGCTGTCGTTGTCGATGGTGGTGATCGCGGCCCTGGTGGGTGCCGACGGCCTCGGTAAGCCGGTGGTCAACGCACTCAACACCGCCGACATCGCCCTGGGCTTTGAAGCGGGCCTGGCGATCGTATTGCTGGCCATCATGCTCGACCGCATCTGCAAACAACCCGATGCCAAAGTAGGGGGTGATGCATGAGCATTATCCGATTCGACAAAGTCGACGTGATCTTCTCCAAAGACCCACGCGAAGCGCTCAAGCTGCTGGACCAGGGCATGAGCCGTAACGAGATTCTGAAAAAGACCGGGCAGATTGTCGGCGTTGAAAAGGCCAGCCTGGATATCGAAAAAGGCGAGATCTGCGTGCTGATGGGCCTGTCGGGCTCCGGCAAATCCAGCCTGCTGCGCTGCATCAACGGCCTCAATACCGTCAGCCGCGGGCAGCTGTTCGTGGAGCATGAAGGTCGGCAGATCGACATTGCTTCCTGCACCGACGCAGAGCTGAAAATGATGCGTACCAAACGCATCGCCATGGTGTTCCAGAAGTTCGCCCTGATGCCCTGGCTGACGGTGCGCGAGAACATCAGCTTCGGCCTGGAAATGCAGGGCCGTCCGGAAAAAGAGCGGCGCAAGCTGGTGGACGAAAAGCTCGAACTGGTGGGCCTGGCCCAGTGGCGTAACAAGAAGCCCGACGAGTTGTCCGGCGGCATGCAGCAGCGCGTCGGCCTGGCCCGCGCCCTGGCGATGGACGCCGACATCCTGCTGATGGACGAACCTTTCTCTGCCCTCGACCCGCTGATCCGCCAAGGCCTGCAGGACGAGTTGCTGGAACTGCAACGCAAACTGAGCAAGACCATCGTATTCGTCAGCCATGACCTGGACGAGGCGCTCAAACTGGGCAGCCGCATCGCGATCATGAAGGACGGCAAGATCATCCAGTACAGCGTGCCGGAAGAGATCGTGCTGAACCCGGCGGACGACTATGTGCGCACCTTCGTCGCTCACACCAACCCGCTGAACGTGCTGTGCGGCCGCAGCCTGATGCGCACCCTGGACAACTGCAAGCGCGTCAACGGTTCGGTGTGTCTGGACCCGAGCGGCGACTCGTGGCTGGACCTGGCCGAAGGCAACACTATCCAGGGCGCCCGCCAGAACGGTGCGGTGATGAACCTGCAGAACTGGGCACCGGGGCAACCGGTGGAAGGCCTGGGCCGCGTACCGACCTTGGTGGATTCGAATATCGGCATGCGTGATGCGCTGCAGATTCGTTATCAGACGGGTAACAAGCTGGTGTTGCATGACAACAACCAGGTGGTGGGGATCCTCGGTGATAGTGAGCTCTACCATGCCCTGCTGGGCAAAAACCTGGGCTAGCACACACTGCAAAACAACGGTGGGAGGGGGCTTGCCCCCGATAGCGGTGGATCAGTAACAGATGGACTGACTGACACACTGCAATCGGGGGCAAGCCCCCTCCCACATTTTTTGCCCCAGTGGGGTCAGTGACACCACCGGGCTTTCAACGCATCAGCTATAGACACGGCCAAGGAGCTGCCGATGGCTTTCAAACTGATCGAGCACATCCCGGGTGATTTGCTCCGGGGTGAAGCCCATCAGGTCGTATTCCTGAGGCCCGTTGTGCAGGTAGACCTCGGCACGGTAATAGCGCGTGCGCTCTTCTTCGGGCACATCGTTGGGCGCCGACGAGTAAGCATCCAGGCTCACTTCATAAACGAACGGATTGCCCTCTTCCATCTCGATGCGCACACCGATGCAGCGCTTGGACTTGCCCAACAGTGTCTGCACTTGCAAACCTTGTTCACGCAACGCAGTCGCCGCTTCTTCCAACGCCGGCGTGACGTGCTTGTCCATAAAGCGCTGCACCGTGGCCTGGCTCGGTTGCAAATCCAGTGCGGTCAAACGCTCGCTGAAGCCACGACGCCCGCGTTCGGCCAGTTGCGCCTGCTCCTGTTCGATCGCCACGTCCTGACGCATGGCCTTGTGCAAGCCGAACATAAAGAAAATCAACACCACCGAGAACGGCAGCCCCGCCAGCACCACCATGGTTTGCATGGCTTCGAAGTTACCGGCGAACAGCAGGCCGATGGTCACCAGGGTGATCACCGCCGACCAGAAGATCCGCAGCCAGTGCGGCGCATCTTCATCCACATTGCCGCCTTTGCACGACAGGTTGGCCATCATCACCGCGCCGGAATCCGCCGGGGTCAGGAACAGCACAAAGCCGACGAAGATCGACACACCAATCACGACTTTCGACGCTGGGTAATGCTCCAGCAATTGGTAGATCGCCATGGACGGCTGTTCCAACGCCGTCTTGCCCAACTCCACCGCGCCATGGTTCAGCACCAGGTCCAGGGCCGAGTTGCCGAAGATCGACAGCCACGCCAGGGTAAAGCCCAGCGGAATCAGCAGCACGCCCGCCACCAATTCACGCACCGTACGGCCACGGGAAATCCGCGCGATGAACATGCCTACGAATGGCGCCCAGGAAATCCACCAGGCCCAGTAGAACAGAGTCCACAGGCCCATCCAGCGTTCGGTCTTGGCACCGTCGCCTTCGTAGACGTACAGGTCGAAGGTTTTCAACACCAGGCCGTTCATGTAATCGCCGATGTTCTGCACGAAGCCGTTGAGCAGGTGCAGGGTCGGGCCGAACAACAACACAAAGATCAGCAAACCGCTAAACAGCACGATGTTGAGGTTGGACAAACGACGGATACCGTTCTCCACCCCCGACACGGCGGCGATGGTCGCCACGGTGCTCATCACGATGATCACGATCAGCAGGTTGGTGTTGCTGTGCTGCATGCCGAACAGGTTTTCCAGGCCGGACGACACCTGCATCGCGCCGATCCCCAGGTTGGTCACCAGGCCCAGCAGGGTCACGAACATGCCGAAACCGTCCACCGCATGGCCGGCCGCGCCCTTCACCCAGCGCTCGCCCACCAGCGGGTACAACGCCGAGCGCAAGGCCAGCGGCTGGTTATGCCGGTAGGCGAAGTACGCCACGGCCAGGCCGACGAGGGCGTAGATCGCCCAGCCGTGCAGGCCCCAGTGCAGAAAGGTCAGTTGCAGCGCCTGGCGCGCGGCCAGGTTGCTGCCGGCCACGCCTTCGGGCGGGTTGAAGTAATGGTCCAGCGGCTCCGAGGCGCCGAAGTACAGCAGCGAAATGCCGATCCCCGAGGAGAACAACATGCCGGCCCAGGCGCCGTAGCTGAAGTCCGGGGTGTCGTCCTTGCTGCCCAGTTTCAATTTGCCGTAGGACGAAAACGCCAGCCCCACCACAAACACCAGGTAAGCAGCGATGACTACCATGTAGTACCAGCCAAAGCTTTTGGACAGCCACGCCTGGGCGACCCCAAGCATGCGCCCGGCCTCCTGCGGGGCGGCGATCAGGACAGCGGTCAACAACAGAATCAGCGCGGTGGAGGTGTAAAACACCCAACCGTTGACCCGGACCTTTTCCGGCGGGGTCTTTATAAGAGAGGCAGAACTCATGGCGCAGATGCTCCGGGCAGTGCGAGAGAGAAACACAAGGCAACGGTTATCCCGGGACATCGATTTTTCGGCAGTCGACGGACGGGTGTTATAAAGACACCCCGAAAATCCCCGCCCCCGCGAAAGCGGCGGCAGGCCCTTGAGCGGGCCCTTCCAGGGATGTTCCAGGTGTCAGATGTCGCTGTCAGAACGGGCTGAAAACCTGCCAGCAGCGACGATTTGTCGCAGAGCTTATTCTTTGTTGATTGAACGTTCAATCAAAACAAAATAGACTGGCCTTCAAGCCGATGGACGTGATCGCCCGCCGGCAGGCCTAAGGAGACGTGCTACATGCCCAAGGTCGGTATGCAACCCATACGCCGCCAACAGTTGATCGAAGCCACGTTGACGGCCATCGATCAAGTGGGGATGGCAGACGCCAGCATTGCGCTGATCGCCCGTCTGGCCGGTGTATCGAACGGCATCATCAGTCACTACTTTCAGGACAAGAACGGCCTGATCGCCGCAACGATGCGGTACTTGATGAATGTGCTGATCGAGAACGTCTACGAGCGCAGGCTTGCGCTGAAGGATGACAGCCCACGGGCGCACATTCAGGTGATCATCGGAGGCAACTTCGACGCCAGCCAGGTCAATGGCCCGGCAATGAAAACCTGGCTGGCCTTCTGGGCCGCCAGCATGCATCACCCGTCATTGCACAGGTTGCAGCGGATCAACGATCAACGTCTGTATTCCAACCTGTGCTGCCAGTTCCGCCGAGCGCTGCCGCTGCCCGAAGCCCGCAGCGCGGCTCGCGGCCTGGCGGCGTTGATCGACGGATTGTGGTTGCGCGGCGCCCTGTCGGGAGACGCTTTCGACACGGAGCAGGCGCAACGCATCGCTTACGAATACATGGATTTCCAATTGGCCAAGCAGGTGAGTTAGAGCCCTTATAAATGCTCAACCCCTGAACGTCCGCCGCGCAGTGATGCCACACCCTCATGGCCCACTGTCGGCGGGTAACGCCAACCACTTATGCACTTGCGAGGACTTTATGGCCCGTTTCGACCTGCAAAAACTCTACATTGACGGCGGCTACAGCGACGCTGGCAGCGATGCCACTTTCGAAGCCATCAACCCGGCTAACGGTGAAGTTCTCGCCCAAGTGCAACGTGCAACGAAAGAAGACGTTGAACGTGCCGTGGTCAGCGCTGAAAAAGGCCAGAAAATCTGGGCCGCCATGACTGCCATGGAGCGTTCGCGCATCCTGCGTCGTGCCGTCGACATCCTGCGCGAGCGCAACGATGAGCTGGCCGCCCTGGAAACCCTGGACACCGGTAAAGCCTTCTCCGAAACCAAGTACGTCGACATCGTTACCGGCGCCGACGTGCTGGAATACTACGCAGGCCTGGTGCCGGCCATCGAAGGCGAGCAGATCCCGCTGCGCGACACTTCATTCGTCTACACCCGCCGCGAACCGCTGGGCGTAGTCGCCGGTATCGGTGCGTGGAACTACCCGATCCAGATCGCCCTGTGGAAATCCGCCCCGGCCCTGGCCGCCGGCAACGCGATGATCTTCAAGCCGAGCGAAGTCACCTCGCTGACCACCCTGAAACTGGCCGAAATCTACACCGAAGCCGGTGTTCCCGCCGGTGTGTTCAACGTCCTGACCGGCAGTGGCCGCGAAGTCGGCACCTGGTTGACCGAGCACCCGCGCATCGAGAAAGTCTCGTTCACCGGCGGCACCGACACCGGCAAGAAAGTCATGGCCAGCGCGTCGAGCTCCTCGCTCAAAGACGTCACCATGGAACTGGGCGGCAAGTCCCCGCTGATCATCTTCGACGACGCCGACCTGGATCGCGCCGCCGACACCGCCATGATGGCCAACTTCTACAGCTCTGGTCAGGTCTGCACCAACGGCACGCGCGTGTTCGTGCCCAAGCACCTGCAAGCGGCGTTCGAAGCCAAGATCGTCGAGCGCGTGGCGCGCATCCGCATCGGCAACCCGGAAGACGAGAACACCAACTTCGGCCCGCTGGTCAGCTTCGCCCATATGGAAAGCGTGTTGGGCTACATCGCCAAGGGCAAAGAGCAAGGCGCACGCCTGCTGTGCGGCGGCGATCGCCTGACCGATGGCGACTTCGCCAAAGGCGCATTCGTGGCACCGACCGTGTTCACCGACTGCACCGACGACATGACCATCGTGCGTGAAGAAATCTTCGGCCCAGTGATGAGCATCCTCACCTACGAGACCGAAGAAGAAGTGATCCGCCGCGCCAACGATACCGACTTCGGCCTGGCCGCGGGTCTGGTGACCAAGGACCTGAACCGCGCCCACCGCGTGATTCATCAACTGGAAGCGGGCATCTGCTGGATCAACGCCTGGGGCGAGTCCGACGCGAAGATGCCGGTGGGCGGCTACAAGCAATCGGGTGTGGGCCGTGAGAACGGCATCAGCTCGCTGAACAACTTCACCCGCATCAAATCGGTACAGGTTGAGCTGGGCGATTACGCCTCGGTGTTCTAACACCCGACCCTTGCGTTGCCTTTGAGGCCGCCATCGGAGGCAAGCCCCCTCCCACCTTTGGAATGCATTCCCCTGTGGGAGGGGGTTTGCCCCCGATGAGGCCCGACCTGCTGACCACACTTCAAAGAGGGTGCATTCAATGTCCCAAGAATACGACTACATCATTGTGGGTGCCGGCTCCGCCGGTAACACCCTGGCGACCCGCCTGACCGAAGACGAAGGCGTCACCGTCCTGCTGCTGGAAGCCGGCGGCCCCGACTATCGTCTGGATTTCCGTACCCAGATGCCAGCCGCCCTGGCGTTCCCGCTGCAAGGCCGTCGCTACAACTGGGCCTACGAGACCGATCCAGAGCCGCACATGGACGGCCGCCGCATGGAATGCGGTCGCGGCAAGGGCCTGGGTGGTTCGTCGCTGATCAACGGCATGTGCTACATCCGTGGCAACGCCATGGACTACGACAACTGGGCGAAGCTGCCGGGTCTGGAAAACTGGACCTACCTCGATTGCCTGCCGTACTTCCGCAAGGCCGAAACCCGCGACATCGGCCCCAACGACTACCACGGTGGCGACGGTCCGGTCAGCGTAACCACGCCCAAGGCCGGCAATAACCCGCTGTTCCACGCCATGGTCGAAGCCGGCGTGCAGGCCGGTTACCCGCGCACCGAAGACCTCAACGGCTATCAGCAGGAAGGTTTCGGCCCGATGGACCGCACTGTCACGCCGAACGGCCGGCGCGCCAGCACCGCGCGCGGTTACCTGGACACCGCCAAGAAGCGCTCCACGCTGACCATCGTCACCCACGCGCTGACCGACAAAGTCTTGTTCGAAGGCAAGCGCGCCGTGGGCGTGCGTTACCTGATCGGCGCCGCCGAAGAACGCGTTGAAGCCCGCGCGCGCAAAGAAGTGCTGGTGTGCAGTGGCGCAATCGCTTCGCCGCAACTGCTGCAACGCTCCGGTGTTGGCCCGGCCAAATTGCTGGAAAGCCTGGATATCCCGGTGGTCCACGACCTGCCCGGCGTCGGCGAAAACCTGCAGGACCACCTTGAGCTGTACCTGCAATACGCCTGCACTCAGCCGGTGTCGCTGTACCCGTCGCTGCTCTGGTACAACCAGCCGGCCATCGGTGCCGAGTGGCTGTTCAACGGCACCGGCATCGGCGCCAGCAACCAGTTCGAAGCGGGCGGTTTTATCCGTACCCGTGAAGAGTTCGAATGGCCGAACATCCAGTATCACTTCCTGCCGGTGGCGATTAACTACAACGGCAGCAACGGTGTGAAAGAGCACGGTTTCCAGGCGCACATGGGTTCCATGCGTTCGCCGAGCCGTGGCCGTGTGCAGCTGAAATCGAAGAACCCACGGGACTACCCGAGCATCCTCTTCAACTACATGGCCACCGAACAGGACTGGCAGGAATTCCGCGACGGCATCCGCCTGACCCGGGAAATCATGCAACAGCCGGCGCTGGACCCTTTCCGTGGCCGCGAAATCAGCCCGGGCATCGACGTGCAAACCGACGAGCAGCTCGACAAGTTCATCCGCGAACACGCCGAGACCGCGTTCCACCCGTCCTGCTCGTGCAAGATGGGCACCGACGAGATGGCGGTGGTGGACGGCGAAGGCCGCGTGCATGGCATGCAGGGTCTGCGCGTAGTCGATGCGTCGATCATGCCGATCATCACCACCGGCAACCTGAATGCGCCGACGATCATGATCGCCGAGAAAATCGCCGACAAGATCCGTGGCCGCCAGCCGCTGCCACGCAGCACCGCCGACTACTACGTAGCGGGCGACGCGCCGGTACGTGGTAAGCCGTTGCGTGAAGTGGGGCCGACTGCGCAGTAACTGATACACCGCGGTGCCTTCATCGGGGGCAAGCCCCCTCCCACATTTTGACCTTGTGTGGGAGGGGGCTTGCCCCCGATAGCGCCCGACCCGCCAATGCAAAACGCCTCCTTGATAAGCTACTCTGTTGCCTGCCCGCACCGAGCCGCCCACAAGGAAGGCCCCATGTTCGACCACCACGCCACACTCAAAAAACATTTCAGTGCCCTGCGCACCACCGCCGACTTCTTCTCCCTGCGCTACGTACGCGAGTCCGGCCAATACCTGTCGGTGCGCAAGAATGTCGCCGAACCGCCGCACCTGAACCATGACGAGGGCGTCATGCTCACCGTGCGTCTCAACGGTGTGGAGGCTTACGCCGCGACCCATGATATTTCCCTGGCCGGCATGCAAGCCGCCCTCGAACGCGCCGAACAGCAGGCGCTGCGGATCAAGCCCCATGCGCTGCTCGACCTGCGCGATCAGCAGGTGTCCAGCGACGTGGCCGACTATCTGTCGCCCGAACTCAACCAGCCCTTTCCTGCCTTGAGCGACTGCTATCAATTGCTGGGCGACGAGTCTGCCGCCGTGCCGAAAGACGAGCGCCTGGTCAGCTGGGACGTCAGCCTTGGCCTGACCCAGGTCGAGCAAATCTACCTCAACAGCGCTGGCGCCGAGTTGCGTCAGGCCCAACGTTTTGTGTTCCCCGGCGTGAGTGTCACCGCCTACGACAGCACCGACAGCCAGACCCGCACCCTGGGCGGTACCAACTTCGGCCAGCAAGGCGGCTATGAAGTGATCCGCCGCTTCGGCCTGGTAGGCGCCGCACCACGGGTGGCCGACGAAGCCCTGCAACTGTTGCTGGCGCCCAACACGCCCCAGGGTCCGCGCGACCTGCTGCTGATGCCCGACCAGATGATCCTGCAGATCCACGAATCCATCGGCCATCCGCTAGAGCTGGACCGCATCCTCGGCGATGAACGCAATTACGCCGGCACCAGTTTCGTCAAGGCCAGCGACTTCGGCCACCTGCAATACGGCTCCCGCCTGCTCAACGTAACGTTCGACCCGAACATCCCCGAACAGCTCGCCAGCTACAGCCATGACGACGATGGCAGCGCCGCCAGCAAGCAGTTCCTGATCCGCGAAGGCTTGCTGCTCAAGCCGTTGGGCGGTGCGTTGTCGCAATTTCGCGCCGGCATGGGCGGTGTGGCCAACAGCCGGGCCAGCAGTTGGAACCGCCCGCCGATCGACCGCATGGCCAACCTGAATATCGAGGCCGGCGACCAGAGCCTGGCGCAAATGATCGGCGGTATCGAAAGCGGCATCCTGATGTCGACCAACCGCTCGTGGTCTATTGATGACGCGCGCAACAAGTTCCAGTTCGGCTGCGAATGGGGCCAGTTGATCGAAAACGGCGAACTCAAAGGCGTGGTGAAGAACCCCAACTACCGCGCGATTTCCGCGCAGTTCTGGCGCAACCTCAGCGCGGTGGGCGACGCCAGTACCTTCCAGGTGCTGGGCACGCCCAACTGCGGCAAGGGCGAGCCCAACCAGGTGATCCGTGTCGGCCATGCCTCGCCGGCCTGCGTGTTCAGCAACGTCGACGTTTTCGGAGGAGATGCCTGATGAATGATTTCAAGGCATTGGTGCAGTGGCTCACCCAAGCCATCACCGACAAGGAACAGTTTCACCTGGGCTATGCCGCCGAAGCGTCGGAGTTCGTGCGTTTCAACCACGCCAAAGTGCGCCAGGCCGGGCAGGTGCAGCAGGCCAGCGTGAACCTCAAGTTGATCAGTGACGGGCGTCACGCCGACCTGAGCATCACCCTGGCCGGCGATTCGGAACTGGATCGCCAGCGTTTGGCCGAAGGCCTGCAGCAGTTGCGCGAAACCTTGCCGCTGCTGCCACCGGATCCCTACCTGTTGCTCAACCACGATGCCTGGCACAGCCACAACGAACAGGCCCAACCCTTGCCGGAACTGGCCCAGGTGTTGGCCGAAGTCAGCCAGGCCGCAGACGCGCTGGACCTGGTGGGCTTCTATGCCGCCGGCCCAATCAGCCGTGGCTTTGCCAGTTCCGACGGCGCATTCGGCTGGCACCAGGCCAATAGCTTCAATTTCGATTTCAGCCTGTTCCATGCCAATGGCGAAGCGGTCAAAGCCAGCTACGCCGGGCACACCTGGGACAGCGCCGAGTTCGCACGGCGCTTGCAGCAGGCTCGCGACCAGCTCGACTTCCTCGGCCGGCCGCTGCACACCCTGGCACCGGGTCAATACCGCGCTTACCTGGCACCGGCAGCGCTTGAAGAAATCATCGGCATCATCACCTGGGGCGGTTTTTCCGCCCAGGCCATCGCCAGCAAAGGCAGTTCGCTGCAACGTCTGTATGCCGGCGAGCAACACCTCAATAAGCAGGTGACGGTGCAGGAACGGATCAGCGGCTCCCTGAGCCAGGCGTTCTCCAGCGAAGGCTACCCGCGCAGCGATGTAACGCTGATCGACGCCGGCCAGGCGAGCGGTCAACTGGTCAATTCGCGCAGCGCCGCAGAATACGGCCTGAGCGCCAATGGCGCCAGTGGCGACGAATCCCCCAGCGCCCTGCAAATGGCGGCCGGCGACCTGGCCCAAGCCGACATCCTCAAGCAGTTGGGCACCGGGCTGTATATCAGCAACCTGTGGTACCTGAACTACTCCGACCTGCCGGCCGCGCGCCTGACCGGCATGACGCGCTTCGCCACGTTCTGGGTGGAGGACGGCGAGATCAAGGCGCCGGTCAGCACCATGCGTTTTGATGACAGTGTGTACAGCTTGCTCGGTTCGCAGCTGGAAGCACTGACCGCCGAGCGGGAGTTACTGCTGTCACCCAGTACCTACGGTCAGCGCAACACAGCCTCCAATTTGTTACCGGGGGCGCTGATAAAACGCCTGACCCTGACGTTGTAAATACTCTCCCTGTGGGAAGGAGCTTGCTCCCGATAGCGGTGTTCAACCAAGTGCTCATTGACTGACACATCGCTATCGGGGGCAAGCACCCTCGCACATTGTCTTGTGCTGGTTTCAGACAGCTCGGCTTTACCCGTTCCTACGGTCATTTCTCTTGCGCACCGTGCGCGCGGGCAGCCTGTTGTCGCCTGCAAAAAACCTCGTTATAAGGGTTAGTGGCATCCCGCCACCCTACCCGCGTGCCCGCACGCAAAGCATGACCTTGTCCGGGGAAGGACAAGCTGGAGCGTTGACATGAACCATGGAAGTTTTGTCATTGAACGGCTGTACAAGCACTACAACGTCCACGTAGAGCGACTGGGAAACGATCCACACAAGAACACCGTCCTGCTGGTCAATGGGGCGCTCTCCACCACGCGGTCTTTCGCGCGTACCAGCAAATGCCTGGCCGAACACTTCAATGTGCTGCTGTTCGACCTGCCGTTCTCCGGCTATTCACGCGAACACAACGGCGACCTTGACCTGGTCACCAAGGACGACGAGGTGCAGATCCTGCGGGCGCTGGTGGAGCGTTTCGAGGTCAACCATCTGGTGTCGGCTTCCTGGGGCGGCATTTCCACCCTGCTCACCCTGGCGCACAACCCGCCCTCCATCAAAAGCTCGGTGGTGATGGCCCTGGCACCCAACCTCAACCGAGCCATGCTCGACTACGTGGACCGCGTACGCGTGCTGATTGAGGCCGATGACAAATCCGCCGTCGGCCATTTGCTCAACGAAACCGTAGGCAAATACCTGTCGCCGCGCCTCAAGCGCAATAACCACCGGCACCTGTCGAACATGGCCACCACCGAATACCGGCAAGCGCGCTTTCATATCCACCAGGTGCTGGCATTGGGCGACGGCAATTACCTGCCGGCGCTGCGGCAAATCGAAACGCCGGTGCATTTCCTCAACGGCGCGCTGGACAAATACACCCCCGCCGCCGACGCTCAATTGTTCAAGCAATACGTGGGGCGCAGCAGTTTTGCGGTGGCGCAACACACCGGTCACCTGTTGGATCTGGAATCCCGCGAGGCCGCCCTGGCGGTGCATCGCGCGCTGTTGGATTTCCTGGTGGGCGAGCACGCGGTGTTGTCGGATTTAGACCAACCGCCAGTGGGAAAAGGCGCGATGGATGGCGCATAATCGCCGACACATAGCCGGCTAACAAAAAGGTCCCCCATGCCCGATCGCGCCCCTCTCGATGCCAAGACCGCCCGCTGGCTCCCCTGGGTGGTGGCGATTGCCTTCTTTATGCAGTCGCTCGATGGGACGATTCTCAACACCGCTCTGCCGGCCATGGCCAGGGACCTGGCGGAAAACCCGTTGCGCATGCAGGGGGTGGTGATCGCCTACATGCTTACGGTCGCCTTGCTGATCCCAGCATCGGGCTGGATCGCCGACCGTTTCGGCACCAAGAAGATCTTCTTTGGCGCAATCATGCTGTTCAGCATCGGCTCGCTGCTGTGCGCGCTGTCCAGCAGCCTGACCATGCTGGTGGGGGCTCGGGTCGTGCAGGGTCTGGGCGGAGCGCTGATGCTGCCGGTGGGACGCCTGGTGGTATTGCGCGCCTACCCGCGCTCCGAGCTGGTGCGGATCATGGGCTTCATCACCATCCCTGGCCTGCTCGGCCCGCTGCTTGGCCCGACCATGGGCGGCTGGATGGTGCAATACCTGACCTGGCACTGGATCTTTCTGATCAACCTGCCGGTGGGCATGATCGGGTGCTACGCCGTGTGGAAGTTCATCCCGGACCTGCGCGGCAGTGAACGCACGCGCTTTGACGGAATGGGCTTTGTGCTGTTCGGCGCGGCGATGGTGCTGATCACCATCGCTATGGAGGGCCTGGGCGAACTGCACCTGCCGCACCTGCGGGTGATGTTGCTGCTGTTCGGCGGGCTGGCGTGCCTGGCGGCGTACTGGCTGCGCGCCGGGCATATCGATAACCCGCTGTTTTCGCCGGTGCTGTTCAAGACCCGCACCTTTGCCGTGGGCATCCTGGGTAACCTGTTCGCCCGCCTGGGCAGCGGCGCGTTGCCGTTTCTGGTGCCGCTGCTGTTGCAGGTGGCGCTGGGGTATTCGCCGTCGGAGGCGGGCATGAGCATGCTGCCGTTGGCGGCGGCGGCGATGTTCGCCAAGTCCGTGGCGCGGCCGCTGATCGAACGCCTGGGCTACCGCGTGGTGCTGACCGGCAACACCCTGGCGCTGGGCATCATGCTGGCGAGCATGGGCCTGGTCAGCGAGCAGACGCCCTACCCGCTGCTGCTGGGCATGCTGGCGGTGCTGGGGGCGATCAACTCCCTGCAATTTACCGCGATGAACACCGTGACCTTGATCGACCTCGACGACGCCCAGGCCAGCAGCGGCAACAGCCTGCTGTCGGTGGTGGCGCAATTGTCCCTGAGCCTCGGCGTGGCCTGCGCCGGCGCATTGCTGGGCGGGTTCACCGCCGAAGCCGGCAATGACGGGGTCAATACCGTGCTCGGCGCGTTCCAGTTGACCTTCCTCACCGTGGGCGTCATGGCGATGTTGGCGGCGGCGATTTTCCTGCAACTGTCGCCAAAAGACGGCAAACGGCTGGGCAGCCGCGAGCACGACATCGAGCACTGACGGGCGGCTCGTCTAGAACTTGCGGGGAAAATCCCACGAGACTGGTACACTGCGCGACATTTTGTTTTTGCAGAGCCCGCCCCGTGACCACCATCGCCACCGCTTTTAATACCTTGCCGCTGTCCGCCGCCATGCTGGCTAACCTCGACTCGCTGGGTTACGTCGAGATGACGCAGATCCAGGCACAAAGCTTGCCGGTGATCCTCAAGGGGCTGGACCTGATTGCCCAGGCCAAGACCGGCAGCGGCAAGACCGCCGCCTTCGGCATCGGCCTGCTGAACCCGATCAACCCGCGCTACTTCGGTTGCCAGGCCCTGGTGATGTGCCCGACCCGCGAGCTGGCCGACCAGGTGGCCAAGGAAATCCGCCGCCTGGCCCGCGCCGAAGACAACATCAAGGTGCTGACCCTGTGCGGCGGTGTGTCCCTCGGCCCGCAGATCGCTTCGCTGGAACATGGCGCCCACGTGATCGTCGGCACCCCGGGCCGTATCCAGCAACACCTGCGCAAGGGTTCGCTGGTGCTGGACGGCTTGAACACGCTGATCCTCGATGAAGCCGACCGCATGCTCGACATGGGTTTCTATGACGCCATCGAAGACATCATCAGCAAGACCCCGCCACGCCGTCAGACCCTGCTGTTCTCGGCCACCTACCCGGTGAGCATCAAGCAGTTGGCCTCCAAGTTCATGCGCGCGCCACAGCAGGTGAAGGCCGAAGCGTTCCATTCCGACGAGCAGATCGAGCAGCGTTTCTATGAGATCTCCCCGGAAGAACGCATGGACGCGGTGACCAAGGTGCTGGCGCATTTCCGTCCGGCCTCGTGCGTGGCGTTCTGCTTTACCAAGCAGCAAGTGCAGGAAACCGTCGACCACCTGACGGCCAAGGGCATCTCCGCCGTCGGCCTGCACGGCGACCTGGAACAGCGCGACCGCGATCAGGTACTGGCGATGTTCGCCAACCGCAGCACCTCGGTGCTGGTGGCCACCGACGTGGCCGCCCGTGGCCTGGACATCGACTCGCTGGACATGGTGATCAACGTCGAACTGGCCCGCGACTCGGAAATCCACATCCACCGCGTCGGCCGCACCGGCCGCGCCGGTGAGACCGGCATCGCCATCAGCCTGGTGGCGCCGTCCGAGGCCCACCGTGCCCAGGCCATCGAGCAGCTGCAAAAGTCGCCGCTGAACTGGGACCAACTGGACAACCTCAAGCCGCAAAGCGGCGGTCCGTTGTTGCCGCAGATGAGCACCCTGTGCATTGCCGCTGGCCGTAAAGACAAAGTGCGCCCAGGTGACATCCTCGGTGCATTGACCGGCGAAGCCGGCATCCCCGGCGCCCAGGTTGGCAAGATCGCGATCTTCGACTTCCAGGCGTTCGTGGCCGTGGAACGGGGCATCGCTAAGCAAGCACTGCAGCGCTTGAACGACGGCAAGATCAAGGGCCGCTCGTTGCGCGTGCGCATCCTGTAACCCGATCTGCGACCTATATGAAGATCCAATGTGGGAAGGGTTTTGCCCCCTCCCACAGTTTTGATTGCATTCAGACCCGTATTTTTATGAGGACATTGCTGTGCGCTCGACCGAAGTTGTGATCATTGGCGCCGGCGCCGCAGGCTTGATGTGCGCACTGACCGCCGCTGGTCGTGGGCGCAAGGTGATGTTGATCGACCATGCAAACAAAGCCGGCAAAAAGATCCTGATGTCCGGCGGTGGCCGCTGCAACTTCACCAATATGTACACCGAGCCGGCCAACTTCCTGTCCCACAACGCGCACTTCTGCAAGTCGGCCTTGGCCCGTTACACCCAATGGGACTTCATCGGGCTGGTGGCCAAGCACGGCGTGCCGTACCACGAGAAGAAACTCGGCCAACTGTTCTGTGATAACAAATCCAGCGACATCCTCGGCATGTTGCTCGATGAGTGCATCCAGACCGGTGTAAGCCTGCACCTGGACACCTCCATCCAGGAAATCGCTAAGCTCGACAGCGGCTATCAGCTGCAAACCACCCTCGGTGAGCTGCGCTGTGAATCCCTGGTGATCGCCACCGGCGGCCTGTCGATCCCGACCCTGGGTGCCACAGGTTTTGGCTATCAGGTGGCTAAGCAGTTCGGCCATGAACTGCTGCCAACCCGCGCAGGATTGGTTCCTTTCACCATCACCGATCAGCTCAAGGCGCTGTGCACCGAGTTGTCCGGCACCTCCGTGGATTGCGTGGCCAGCTGCAACGGCCAGAGTTTTCGCGAGAATCTGCTGTTTACCCATCGCGGCCTGAGCGGGCCGGCGATCCTGCAGATTTCCTCGTACTGGGAGCCGGGCGACACGGTCGAAATCAACCTGCTGCCCGAGCACGACGCCCACACCTGGCTGCAACAGCAACAGGTCGAGCGACCGAACAGCGAGTTGAAGACCCTGCTCGGTGAGATCTTCACCAAAAAGATGGCCAACCTGCTGGCAGACACTTGGTTCGCGTCCAAGCCGATGAAGCAATACACCCATGCCGAAGTCGCCGACATCGCGCAGAAGTTGTCGAGCTGGCAGTTCGTGCCCGCCGGCACCGAGGGCTATCGCACCGCCGAAGTGACGCTGGGCGGCGTGGACACGCGGGAAGTCTCGTCCAAGACCATGGAATCACTGAAAAGCCCAGGGCTGTACTTTATTGGCGAAGTGCTGGACGTGACCGGCCACTTGGGCGGGTTTAACTTCCAATGGGCCTGGGCATCGGGCTACGCCGCCGCGCAATACGTCTGACGAAGCCCCCTCCCACGTTCCGATTTGCAGTGTGCCTGTGAAATAATTTGCGGTGAGATGTGATCACCACGCTTGCCGTGGCGTCCTTACTGCCTCAATTTAGCGGCATCGTCCCGGAAGACTCCAGCCTTCATGTCATCGACCTCGTTCAAGCAGTCCATGCGGCGCCTATGGGCGCTGGATAAATTCAGCTACAGCGTTCGGGTGTTCATCGCCCTCACCGGCAGCATGGCGCTGTGCTGGTATCAGGATGAAATGACCCTGCTGATCCCGCTGTTCCTGGGGATTATCGCCAGCGCTCTGGCCGAGACCGATGACAGCTGGCAAGGCCGCCTCAATGCCCTTGCGGTGACGCTGGTGTGTTTCAGCATCGCCGCGCTGTCGGTGGAACTGTTGTTCCCCTACCCCTGGCTGTTTGCGATTGCCCTGGCGCTGGCGAGTTTCTGCCTGACCATGCTCGGCGCCCTTGGCGAGCGCTACGGTGCGATTGCCTCGGCGACGCTGATTCTGTCGGTCTACACCATGATCGGTGTGGATCAGCGCGGAGGGGCGGTGTCGGACTTCTGGCACGAACCGCTGCTGTTGGTGGCCGGCGCTGCCTGGTATGGCGCGTTGTCAGTGTTGTGGCAGGTGCTGTTTTCCAACCAGCCGGTGCAACAGAGCCTGGCGCGTTTGTTTCGCGAGTTGGGGCGTTACCTCAAGCTCAAGTCGTCGCTGTTTGAACCGATCCGCCAACTGGATGTAGAAGCCCGTCGTCTGGAACTGGCTCAGCAGAACGGTCGCGTAGTCGCAGCGCTGAATGCGGCGAAGGAAATCATCCTGCACCGCGTGGGTAACGGTCGCCCGGGTTCGAAGGTCAGCCGCTACCTGAAGCTGTACTTTCTGGCCCAGGACATCCACGAACGCGCCAGTTCTTCGCACTATCCCTACAACGCCCTGGCCGAGGCGTTTTTCCACAGCGACGTGCTGTTCCGCTGCCAGCGCCTGTTGCGCCAGCAAGGCAAGGCCTGCCAGGCCCTCGCTGAGTCGATCCAGTTGCGCCAGCCGTTTGTCTACGACGACAGTTTTGCCGAAGCCCTCGGTGACCTGAACGCCTCCCTGGAACACCTGCGCATCCAGAGCAACCCGGCCTGGCGCGGCTTGCTGCGCTCGTTGCGCGCCCTGGCGGCCAACCTGTCGACCCTCGACCGCCTGCTCGGCGACGCCAGCAACCCCGACGCCCTGGCCGACGCCACCGACAGCAATCTGCTCGATCGCGCGCCACGTAACCTCAAGGAAATGTGGACACGGCTGCGCACGCAGCTGACGCCGACGTCATTGCTGTTCCGCCATGCGTTGCGCCTGTCGTTGGCGCTGACCATCGGCTACGGCACCTTGCATGCGATTCACGCATCCCAGGGTTACTGGATCATCCTCACGACGCTGTTCGTGTGCCAACCCAACTACGGCGCCACCCGGCGCAAACTGGGCCAACGGATCGTCGGCACCGCCATTGGCCTGACCGTGGCCTGGGCGCTGTTCGATCTGTTCCCCAGCCCGCTGGTGCAATCGATGTTCGCCATCGCTGCCGGCCTGGTGTTCTTTATCAATCGCACCACCCGCTACACCCTGGCCACGGCGGCGATCACGCTGATGGTGCTGTTCTGCTTCAACCAAGTGGGCGATGGCTACGGGCTGTTCCTGCCTCGGCTGTTCGATACGTTGATCGGCAGCCTGATCGCGGGGCTGGCGGTGTTCCTGTTTCTGCCGGACTGGCAGGGCCGGCGCCTGAACAAAGTGCTGGCCAACACCCTGACCTGCAACAGCATCTACCTGCGGCAAATCATGCAGCAGTACGCCGCCGGCAAGAGCGACGACCTGGCCTATCGCCTGGCCAGGCGCAATGCGCACAACGCCGATGCGGCGCTGTCCACCACCTTGGCCAACATGCTGATGGAGCCGGGGCACTTTCGCAAAGAAGCCGACGTGGGCTTTCGCTTCCTGGTGCTATCACACACTTTGCTCAGCTATTTGTCGGGGTTGGGCGCACACCGCGACACCGCACTGCCGGCCGACGTGCGCGAACACCTGATCAACGGCGCCGGCCATAGCCTGGCAGCCAGCATTGACGAAATCGCCACGGGGCTAGCCAACAAACAACCGATTGCGATCCAGAGCGATGCCGAAGAAGCCCTGGCCGCCGAGCTGGAGCAGATGCCGGATGAGATCGACGAGGGGCAGCGCTTGGTGCAAACGCAGCTGGCGCTGATCTGCCGACAGCTGGGGCCGTTGCGCACACTGGCGGCGCATTTGATCAAGGACACCGAAGCGGCTTAGGTCGCTATCGGGGGGCAAGCCCCCTCCACCCCTGATCGGATTAACACGGTCCACCTGTGGAAAGGGCTTGCCCCCGATAAGGCCCGCACAGGCACTACATACCATGGGCCTTCATCAACCGCGCATAACTGCCATCCACCTTCATACTGGCAATCTCCCGGTCAAAGCTCGCCACAATCTGCGCATGCTGAGGATTTTTCAGGCTGACCAGGATGTGCAGGCTGTTTTCGCTCAGCGGTTTGGGCAGAAACTCTATGGCGTTACGCACCCGGGGCGATTCGCGGGACAGGTAATAGCGCGCCACATACTCATCCTCCACCGTCAGCCGCACCCGCTGCGCCGCCAGCATGCGTACGGCCATGGCGAAGTTATGCACCGGCACTTTCTGCAGTTGGGTGTCCCCGTCGAAGGCCGCCGAATAGGCATAACCGCGCACCACGGCAATCGGGTAGTCGTGCAGTTGTTCCAGGGTTTGATAGTCGATAGGGTCGTCGCGGCGCTTGATAAAACGCACGCGGTTGAGCAGGTATTCGTTGGAGAATTCGCCCAGTTGCGTGCGGGCGTCGTCGTACCAGGCGTTGATCAGCACGTCATAGCGCCCATCGCCCACGCCCATCAACGCCCGGGCCCAGGGCACTTGTTCAAAGTCACTGGCATAACCTGCGCGCGCTAAGGCCGTGGTGACAATGTCAGTGGCCAGCCCACCATTGATCAAAGTCGCATCGGTAAACGGTGGCCAGGCATCCGCGACCAGGCGCAGACGCTGTGCAAACGCCGGCTGAGCCAGCAACAACACTCCAATTAAAGCAAAGGCACGAGAAAATCGCGGCATGCTCAAAATCCTTGGCGAGCTTAGCTCAGGCCATACCTGAGGTGTTAACAGTAGCCCAGATTACACAAAGAAACGGGGCAACAGGGCACTCAGTGATGGCTAATTGATTTCATTCACCACAATAGACCATTTAGACAGAGCTGCCCGTCGCGCTTACTATCAAGAACAGACATTTATGCGAGAACACACCATGACAGTTGATTGGGTCTGCAAACACCACAATGACCTGGGCAAAGATCAGCTCTACGCCATCCTGCGGTTACGCAACGAAGTCTTCGTAGTGGAGCAGAAATGCATCTATCAGGACGTCGACGGGCAGGACTTGATCGGCGACACCCATCAACTGATGGGCTGGCAGAGTGACGAGCTGGTGGCCTACCTTCGGCTGCTGGACCCCGATACCCAAGGCGGTGACGTGGTGGTCGGCCGAGTGATTATTGCCCCAGCGGCACGGGGCACCGGGTTGGCGCACCGGATGATGGAAGAGACTCTCAAGCAGATTGACGATATCTGGCCTGATACGCCGATATTTCTCTCAGCCCAAGCGCATTTGCAGGGCTATTACGGCCGTTATGGCTTCGTGGTAGCGGGAGAGGAATACCTGGAGGACGACATTCCTCATATCGGCATGCGGCGCGCCTGAGAAAGCCATCCAGAGCACTGCGGCCAACTGTGGGAAGGGGCTTGCCCCCGATGATGCCAGGGAATCAACCAAGAACTCAGGGATAACCCAGCACGCGCTTGATCGAGGTCAGATTGGCTTCGATCCAGCGCCGATCGATCGCGCCCCAGTCGCGAATTCGATAACACCCGGCATGGTTGCGGGCGCCGTCTTCTTGTTCGAACTCACACACGATATCCAGGTCGGCCAGCGCGGCAATGGTGTCCTGGGCCGTGCGCCGAGGCATGCCGGTCATCTCCGTCAGCGCCGGTACGTTGCTGGCCTGGCCGCTATCGATCAGGTAGGCCACATAGAGGCGGCGGTAGAAGCTGCTTTTGGTTTTGCTCACATCCATGGTCATTGGCCTTGTGCGGTCAGGGTTTGCCCAGCAGGTCGCGATACGTGAGGTATACCCGCAGGTCGAATTCCACCTGATGGTATTCCGGCATCATGTATTGGCAGAGTTTGTAGAACGCCTTGTTGTGGTCCGATTCCTTGAAGTGCGCCAGCTCATGCACCACGATCATGCGCAGAAATTCCGGCGCGGCCTCTTTGAACAAGGCGGCGATGCGGATCTCTTTCTTGGCTTTGAGGTTGCCGCCCTGCACCCTGGAAATGGTCGTGTGCAGGCCCAGGGCTCGGTGCGTCAGGTCCAAGCGGTTATCGAACAGCACTTTATCGATGGCCGGCGCGTTGCGCAGGTGTTCCTGCTTCAAGGCCAGCGCGTAGGCGTACAAGGCCTTGTCGCTCTGCACTCCATGGCGCTCGGGATAACGCTGCTCCAGATAGGCGCCCAATTGGTCCTTGGCGATCATCTGGCGCACTTGCTCCTGAAGAGTGACAGGGTAGGCCTGGAGGTATTTCAGCGTAGTCATGGCGTGCGCGGCGGGATTCGAAGGGCGTCAGTGTAACCAATTCAACTCACGCGGGTGCGGGACCAGTCGACCATTTCCTCGGCCATCAACGGCAATGCCGCCCATGCCCCTTGAACGAACGGACAGCCGTGTGCCCTGAGCCAGTGGGCCTGCTCTTGGGTTTCCACGCCCTCGGCCACCACCAGCACTTCAAAATGCGCACACAACTCAATGATGCTGCGGGCCATGGCCGCATCGCGCGCCGAGCCCGGCAGGCGCGCCACTAATTTCGGATCGAGCTTGAGGGTGTCGAACTCCAGATCGCGCAGATGGGCCAGGGAACACTGCCCGGAACCAAAGTCATCCAAGGCGATACGCACACCAATGCGACGCAACAACTTGAGTTGCTTGATGGCCTCCTCGCGGTTACTCATCAGGCAATCCTCGCCGATTTCCACCTCCAACTGACGCCCGTTCAAACCGTAGCACTCCAGCATCTGCTGCAGCTGGTTGGCCAGGTTGGGCATATTGAACTGGCTGCTGCTCAGGCTCATGCTCAGCACCAGCTCTTCATCGAAAGTGCTGTGCCAGGCATGACGCTGGGCGGCGACCTGCTGGTAAATCCACGCGCTCAATTGGCTGATCAGCCGCGCTTCCTCCAGCAACGGCAGGAACAACCCCGGCGGCACGTCACCCACACTGGGATGCTGCCAGCGCAACAACGCTTCCACGCCGCGCAGGCGCCCATCCTCCAACGACACTTGCGGCTGGTAGACGAGGGTGAACTCTTTATTTTCGATTGCCGTGCGCACGCTGTCTTCGAGCATCAAGCGTGAGCGGGCACGCCCGTTCATTTCCTGGTCGAAATAGCGATATTGCTGACGCCCTGCGCGTTTGGCTTCGTACATAGCGATATCGGCCGCCCGCAGCAGACCATTCAAATCCGCGCCGCAGTCTGGAAACGTGGCGATGCCGATACTCACGCCGAGCATCACATCCAAACCGTCAACTTGCTGACAGACAGACACCCGTTCGATCAGTTTTTCCGAAATTTTTGCCGCCTGCTCCGGAAACTCCAGCTCCACCAACGCGGTAAATTCATCGCCGCCCATGCGTCCGATGATGTCGTAGGAACGCAGGCAACCTTGCAGTTGTTCCGAGACCCAGCGCAGCACCCGATCCCCTGCATCATGGCCCAGGGAATCGTTGACCCTCTTGAATCCATCGAGGTCCAGATACAGCAGCACCAGCGACTGCTCCCCCCGCTCGCCACGCAACAGGCTGTTTTCCACGGCTTGATAGAACCCACGGCGATTGAGCAAACCGGTGAGTGGGTCGGTGACCGCTTGAAACTCCAGTTGCTGATGCAGGTGGCGCACCTCGGACATGTCCAGCACCGTCACCACCATCGCCTTCTGCTCGGACGGCAGCGGCGCGCAGGATAACGCCACAGGCACCTGCTGACCGCGACCGGTGCGCAGCAGGGCGTCATGCAGGCGCCAGGTCTGGCCCGTTTGGTAACCGGCATACATCTGCGAATCCTGCCAACTAGGCAAATGAGGCTTTTGCAGAAAACTCAGAAACGGCTGGCCCTGCAGCTCATTGTGCGTGGCGTTGAGCAAGCGCGAGATCGCCGGGTTGGCGTACTGAATCACGCCCTCCTCGCTGACCACCAGGATGCCTTCGGCAGCGTTGTCGAGCACCGAGGCATTGAAGGCGCGGGCCGACTCCAGGTCGTGGCTCAAGCGCTGCAAAGCCCGGCGATTGCGCTGGTGCTCCAACAACGCCTGGACCTTGGGTTTGAGAATATGTGGGTCGAAAGGCTTGAACAGGTAATCGATGGCGCCGCTGGCATAGCCTTCCAAGACGGAAGCAGGCGATTGCGCATTGGCACTCAGAAAAATGATCGGGGTCATGCGCGTACGTTGACTGCCGCGCATCAGGCGGGCGACTTCAAAACCGTCCATGCCCGGCATCATCACGTCCAGCAATACCAAATCGACGTCATGCTGCAGCAGCAACTCCAAGGCTTCCACGCCGGACGCAGCGGTCACCACGTGCCAATCCTCACGTTGCAGAAGGGCGCGCATGCTGATCAGGTTTTCGGGGTAGTCGTCGACCACCAGAAGAACCGAACTGCCATCGCCGTGGTGTGGAGCGCATTCCATGCTACGTCTCATCCTTAGATTGCCGCTCCGGTCACTTCTGAGATAAAACCCGGATAAACACTGAGGCTTCACTCTAGCTCTGGTTCTGAAAAATCAGAAGGGAAGTGGATGCCATCATTGCGCCAAAGTTCGGGCAGCCGACTAACGGTCAACCTCTACAGCCCCCGATTCATGGGAAACATGGCATTTTGACATTCCGTTGACGCCAATAAACTGCCATCGATTGTTTAACAATTGGACGGCCACCGCCTATAAAGAACGTTTAAGGCCCCGTGCCAGAGCTTTCACCCCCGTAAAAGGCCAATGCCATGATCGACCTCTCTACTTGGAACCTGAGCATTCCGGTCGGCTCGCCCCCCGCGACCATCGAAACCCCGAAACTGCTCAGCGGCTTCAACGACCAATATTTCCAGGCCGAAGGCAGCAATGTGCAATTCTGGACACCCGTCACCGGTACCCGCACCGAAAACGCCATCTACCCCCGCAGCGAACTGCGCGAAACCTACGCCGATGGCCGCCTGCGCAACTGGACCTACCCCGACGCCGACAACTTCCTACGCGCCACCCTCACCGTCAACCAGGTGCCTTCCACTGGCAAAATCGTGATTGGCCAAATCCACGCGTATGAGAGCCAGAAACCGCTGATCAAACTTGAGTATCAATTCAAGGAAAAAACCCAGACCGGCAACATCGTCGCCAAAGTGCGCATGCGTCCGGACGAAGAGGAGAGCCGCGTGATCACCGTGGCCTCCAACGTACCGCTGGAAAAGAGCTTCACCTACGTGATCAACCTCAACAAAGCCGGACTGCTGAGCGTCTATGCCGCCGATGGCGAATGGAACGAACGCATCGGCGCCGCCTGGGGCGCCAAGCCGCTGTACTTCAAGGCCGGCGCTTATGTGCAGGACAACAGCGGGGATAGCAAGGAAGGAGCGAAGGTGACGTTCGACAAGTTGGATATTGATCACGAGTAAAGGATTCTGTGGGAGCCGGCTTTGCTCGGCCCCCACATTTGCGAGGGGCTTTTCACCTGCTTATTGCACAGGCAATTTAATCGGAGCAGGTCCTTTTGAATTCATTACGTTAAAGGCGCATTTAGAAACACTGCTCTGGATACATTCGTTGTTCTCATTCCAATTAGAGCCCTGTGCCACGGGAGACGAACGAATCTCTGGGACATTCTCAAGTGTTCGTCACTTCCTGCGCCGACGTAATTACAAGCCACATAGTAATAAGCGTGGCTGGTCTCAATATCTGTACCTTGTTTAATGGCTGCACCTTGGAACTTAAATGCGGCTGTAATAGAACTGTCTTCAATGTTTTGCTCACCCTTCCAAACACCGCTCCGATCCGCAAACTGGCGACTGACAGCCTTGATGGTCGAGACCTCAGGGCAATTCAACTCCACTCCGTATACCTGCCCTATAAGCATAAAAGCACCGAGTATTGCACCCATTTTCAAGCACTTGAAAGTGTCATGACCGCGTACTCCTTTACTGGATTGATAGCCCAATAATGAGGACAAAACGCAATCGATGACACTGTAAACTTCGACAGTCTTATAGATAAATTCCAAATAACCACAAACCCATAGATAACCGAATAATAGATCAGCACACCGCCCCCATTAATGAGCCTGATAGGGGCTCGGTTTTTTATGCCTATTGCTTGGGATTTAAGCGCGAGTCTGGATTCTGCTAAGTGCTGCACAGCGTACCCTAAAAAATCGGCTGAATCCCTGAGGATTTATTAGCCCAGTACAAACGCGTTATAACACGTGATACACACCCCATATTACGTTCATGGCCGCTAGGGCGCCCCCCATACTGGTCAATATTAACGTAGATATCCCCTGCGTCGTACTCGGTTTCTCCGATCAAACTCCCGAAATTAAGCCACAAAGAAGAGTATTTGAATCACAACGACAATCAAATCTTTCGCACATATGCAACTAAATATTTCATAACTGTGTATTACTTAATATTTTCAAAAATCAGCGGTAGCGCGAAATGTGGGAAGTATCAATCAGAATAACCCTACAAGCTCATACAAAAATCAAACAAGGACTTAGATAAAAATAATACAGCTCAAAAAAAACACACATTGACAATCAAAATAAACCTTCATACGGTTTGAGTGCATCGCCAATCTGCGAATGCAATAACACTGAGGAACTATATATGAATCGTGTAATTATAGAACCGACGCTTAACAATCAGTCAAACGATGCGTACCAGACACCTCACTTCTCAATTAAGAGGGTGACTGTACCGCGCTATAAATATACCCCCAACGGTGGAGGTAGCGTTATCGAAGCGTCTGACGGCAGAAAGCTAGCAGTTAAATAACGATATGCCGCCTGGGCTTCGGCTCAGGCAGCCACTAAAAATGAACCTCACTCATGGGTGGTCAGGCGGCTATGTGTTCTGCGAAAAAAAAATGGCTTTCGAATGACATATTCTTTCTACTGAAAGATGGTGCGATTTATTTGTGGGACTATAGAAATCACATCCAATTTCAAATAAGCGTAAGTGAATTTGAACGGCTAGTGACTTTTTCCACAGGCGATTTCGTATCGGACACAGCCGATGACGTGTCTATAGATAGCTCAGGGGTACTGTGTGAAGTGAAGCCAACCGATGATTGGGGCTGGGACGTGCTATCAAAAATATTCCATATCGGAACGTCTCATCCAAATCCTCCAACCCCAGACAAGCCTGAAATGTACATTGAGTACGCTAAAAGCTA
Organism: Pseudomonas sp. S5F11; assembly: GCF_019641515.1. Taxonomy (NCBI): domain Bacteria; kingdom Pseudomonadati; phylum Pseudomonadota; class Gammaproteobacteria; order Pseudomonadales; family Pseudomonadaceae; genus Pseudomonas; species Pseudomonas sp. S5F11. The sequence goes on along the minus strand of NZ_JAIFJZ010000001.1, from coordinate 4,091,581 downwards.
TTTAGATTTTTGTAAGTCAATTCATAAAAATGAACCAAATATTTTTTTAATAAAAGGAGGAAAAAAGACATTACTACCCCCTCCAAATCTTTCGGCCATTAAAGAAGCAAGCCTTTGGGAGACGCTTTTAGCACGTCACACCTGCCGAGATTTTTTTGACACCCCAGTATCAATATCATCACTGGCGACCATACTGTATGGAACTTTAGCGGACAAAAAAGAGACCGATTACGACGCTCCCATTGGCGCTCAAAAATTTGGTTTCAGAAGGACATCACCTTCGGCCGGAGGCTTACAAGCTACGGAGGGTTATGTATGGGTGCAAAATGTCGAGGATCTTGACCCTGGCATTTATCATTATATATGTGAACAGCATACCCTGGAGAGGGTACGCGACCTTCCGCCTGAAGTATTATCTACTTATTTATGCGGTCAGCACTGGGCAAACAATTTAGCATTCGCAATTTTTTTCACATCTCGTTTTGACAAGCTTTGGTGGAAATACCCGCACTCTCGCGCCTATCGTCCCATGCTGCTCGACGTTGGACATTTATCACAAACTGCAAACTTATTAATCACGGCGCTTGGCCTACACCCTTGGCTGACCGGTTACTTTCATGACAAAGAAATAAATGAACTCTTAGAAGTCAACCTTCCTTCGGAGCAAGTCATTTTTTTAGTAGGAGCGGGACATGGAACAGGTAGTTCGTACACTAGAGAAGTTAGAGAACTACTTGACGGATCCTGATACTAATTAAGGGGATTGAGCATGGTCAATGTAGAAAACAATGAAACCGTAATACTTGGCCTTAAAGATGGACATAACGGGGCGGCAGCCCTAATTATTGATGACCACTTGGAGTTTTGTGTAGAAGCAGAAAAAGATAACGGCTTTCGGTTTTCAGGCGTGACACCTGACGTACTGTTGAAAGTCTCCAAAATGATCAAAAAACCCGTGGACGTAGTAGCTCAGAGCGGGTGGAGCAAAGGCAAAGGACTGAACTCAGAAAGCGACATAATTGGTGCGGGCTATTCAGGACTAAACAATATCATTCATCAAGAACGCTCGATGTTTGGTCACAACATTACTTATTTTTCATCATCCCATGAGCGTTCACACCTCTTATGCGGATACGGGCTTTCACCCTTTCCTCAAGGAAAGCCTTGCTATGCATTGCTCTGGGAGGGTTATTTCGGTGCATTCTATCGAATTGATGAAAACGTAAATATCACCAAATTGGGTAGTGCACTTAAAAACCCTGGGGACAGATTTGCTTTTTTATATGCGCTCGCAGATCCCACCTTCAATCTTGGACCAGGAAAAATTCGTTTAAGTGATGCAGGCAAGCTCATGGCACTTGCTGCTTATGGAGAAAATGGCGATCTTGATCAGGACGCCATACATATAATCGCCAACTTATTCGACAATAACATAAATTTCAGAAAACTTCACAAACTTCAATTCAGTAACAGCGCATATTATAACATGGGAATCGAGCACCCTAGATTTGCATCACTTGCACATCACTTCTCAAACGCAATCTTCAATATGTTTCGCGATTATGCACAGAAACTTATTTTTGATGACGCACCTTTATTAATAGTCGGCGGATGCGGATTAAATTGTGATTGGAATTCCAAATGGAAAGAGACGAAACTATTCTCTGATGTTTTTATTCCTCCGTGCACAAACGACAGTGGGTCTGCAATTGGAACTGCGATTGATGCATTATTGCACACCAAAGGAATTGCGAAAATAACTTGGTCACCCTATGCAGGAGAACCATCATACTCTGACATAGATAACACTGGCATCTTCGTTAGCGAGCCCTACGATACTAGACGTGTAGCACGACTGCTTCATACAGGCTGTATATTAGGTTGGGTACAGGGTAGATATGAAATAGGTCCTAGGGCTCTTGGAAATCGCTCAATATTAGCGGCGCCCTATCCTAGAGAAAATCTCGTTAGATTAAACAAAATCAAGAAACGCGAAGGGTTTCGCCCTATAGCACCGATATGTTTAGAAGAATGTATGGCTGAATACTTCTATCCCCCTGACCCCTCACCCTTCATGCTGGAATTTCGCAAAGTTATCTCAGCTAGCATACCGGCGGTGACACACGTCGATAATTCAGCGCGTCCGCAATCAGTCAATAAATTACAGAATATTCGTATGCACCAATTACTCAGCACCTATCATGCCGTATCAGGAGTCGGCGTACTTTGTAACACCTCTTTAAATTTCAACGGATGCGGCTTTATAAATAGACTAAGCGACTTGTATCGATTCGCCAGTGAAAATGAACTGGATGGCTTCGTATTTGAAGATAAGCTTTTTCTGCATCCAGACCGTCATAATGAAAACGTCAAGTAAACTTATTTGCGTGCAAGCGCTATCCAGTTTCTCACTGTGGCTCGATATTTTTTTAATCTTCACGGTTCCCGTTTATCTATGGCATGCCTCTCCTTCTTCGATAGCGTTCCTGGCTTTTTGCCTGGGTGCGCCTATGTTGTTTCTAGGTCCGATTATAGGATCGCTGATAGATCGATATGATGTAAGGAAAACACTAGTATCCGGCGCTTCACTCCGCATACTGTCTACTTTAGGGCTGGCAGTGTCTCCAGACCTTAAAAGCTTTTTGCTTTTCGTCATATTCAAAGGCATGTCAACCTTATTTTACCTTCCGTCAATAACCATTCTTGTTCGGCAATTGATACATGCTGATGAGCACAAATCTTTTTTCAGTCACGTAAGTTTATTTGATCAATCGTCAAAAATTCTTGCACCGTTACTTGCAGGCGTGTTAACGGCAGTATTGTCGCCTAAAGATTTATTCTTTTTCTCAGCTACCGCAGTTTTATTAACCTTTCCACTCCTGAGGTCTATTTGCCTATCACTCCGAACGCAAATTAAGGCAAGCTCCATCAAAGCCTTACCACTTTATCTCGATATAATAAGAGGACTATCTATATTCAACGCCTTACCTTTTCAACTACGCATAGGCTTTTTGTACTCCCTGCTTACATCGCTGGCTTTAGGTATTTATGACCCACATTTGGCGTCTTTTCTGGCCTATGAAGGTTTACATCCAGTCAATTTTTCAATAATCGTATCAGCGACGGCCGGAGGTGCAATAAGTGCCGCATTGATGATGAAATTTAAATTGAGAAACTTCGATGAAATTCTTCTTCGGTCAGGCGCATTACTTATTTTCTCTACAGCATTAACCCTGACCGCAATTTTAGTATTTTTCCAAACACCGGGGAGAGCCTACTTCTATCCAATGGTTTGGTTTTTGAATGGCTTCGGCTATGAGACACTCATAATATCTTCAAATATAATTCTTCAGCAATTATGTCCTACAGAAAATATTGGAAGAATATCCCTATCATTTAGAAGCATTCAAATACTTTGCGTGATAACGGGCCCCTCTTTAGGAACAATGCTAATAATCGCGGGTGGTCGCCCAGCACCTTTTATTGTGGCAGCAGGCATGGCATTTCTAACTGCGTCGGCGTCCGTTATGGTCTATTTATACTTGCAAAAAAAACAAGCGCACACACCTGTCAGCTAGTGCAGAATCAAAAAGTTCATTCCGTGAATCTCCTGTCTTGCGAACCCACCTAGCCAAATCTCAACAAGAAAAAGCCCGCATCGCTGCGGGCTTCTTTTTAAACGCCTGAGGCTTAGTTCACCTTAGCGTTCAACTCACCTTTCAAGTAACGCTGGTACATGGCTTCCAACGAGATCGGCTTGATCTTCGACGCATTGCCCGCAGTACCAAATGCTTCGTAACGAGCGATACACACATCACGCATCGCGGTGACGGTGGCGCCGAAGAATTTGCGCGGGTCGAATTCGCTCGGGTTGGTGGCCATCAGGCGACGCATTGCGCCGGTGGAGGCCAGGCGCAGGTCGGTGTCGATGTTGACTTTGCGCACGCCGTACTTGATGCCTTCGACGATTTCTTCAACCGGTACGCCGTAGGTTTCTTTGATGTCGCCGCCGTACTGGTTGATGATCGCCAGCCACTCCTGCGGTACCGAGGAAGAACCGTGCATCACCAGATGGGTGTTAGGGATGCGCTTGTGGATTTCCTTGATACGGTCGATGGCCAGTACGTCGCCGGTCGGCGGCTTGGTGAACTTGTAGGCGCCGTGGCTGGTGCCGATGGCGATGGCCAGAGCGTCGACCTGAGTCTTTTTCACGAAGTCAGCGGCTTCTTCCGGGTCGGTCAGCATTTGGCTGTGATCCAGCACGCCTTCGGCGCCGATGCCGTCTTCTTCACCAGCCATGCCGGTTTCCAGGGAACCCAGGCAGCCCAGCTCGCCTTCCACCGAAACACCGCAAGCGTGGGCCATGGCCACGGTTTGCTGGGTAACGCGGACGTTGTATTCGTAGTCGGTTGGGGTCTTGCCGTCTTCGCCGAGGGAGCCGTCCATCATGACCGAGCTGAAGCCCAGTTGGATGGAGCGCTGGCACACGTCAGGGCTGGTGCCGTGGTCCTGGTGCATGCACACCGGGATGTGCGGGAATTCTTCGATCGCGGCCAGGATCAGGTGACGCAGGAACGGCGCGCCGGCGTATTTGCGGGCACCGGCCGAAGCCTGGACGATCACTGGGGAGTCGGTCTTGTCAGCGGCTTCCATGATGGCGCGCATCTGCTCAAGGTTGTTGACGTTAAAGGCTGGGACGCCATAGCCGAACTCGGCTGCGTGGTCCAGCATTTGACGCATGCTGATAAGTGCCATTGTGTTGTCTCTCCCGGTCGAGGGTCGTTAATCGTGCAAGCCTGCCGTAGCGGCGGCTGCTATTCAAGTTATTGCAGGCCAGGTGTTATGGGCCTGGCCTGCTGAATCGTTATTGCAAGTGTGGGAGGGGGCTTGCCCCCGATGACAGCCTGTCAGTGATGAATTTGTTGACTGATCCACCGCTATCGGTGGCAAGCCCCCTCCCACATTTTGATTTCATCAAATTTGAAATCTTATTGGGCCTTGCAGCCACGCCCGATCAAATCGTCGGTGGCGACCCAGTAAACCAGGCCTTCCTCACCTTTGGTGTGAAACGCCAGTTGGTCGTTACTGTACAGCACGCCCGAGGCGGCAACCTCCTGTTTAAGGCGGTAGACCTGGTCGGAACCGCCGAGGCGCACATCCACCTCGCTGCGGGCCGCATTGGCAAAGCGCCAGTTGACCTGGGCCTTGCTGTCGCAGGTCCAGGTGGTCCACTTATCGGCAGGGTCTGCCTTATTGAACATGTTGATGCTGCTGCAACCGGCCAACAGAGCCAGTGCCGCCAGGGCGAAAACGCCTTTCATTGCCAATCCTCGAACGGCGGCCCAAAGGCCGCCACTGCTGTCGGTTAGTTGATCAGACCCGTCAAGGGCAACCCTGTTCCTGACCGTTGGGCGCGGAGTCGTATTTCTCCAGCCGTTCATTGCCGATGCGCTTGTTGATCACCGGCATGGTTTCGGCCTGCCAGTCAGCCTGGTAGCAGCTCTGTTTCTGCTGCGCCGCAGGCTGTTCGGGCGTCGACGCCGCAGTGGGCGCGCTGCCGCAGCCGGCCAGCAGGCCCGCCGCGAACACCAGTGCCAATGACTTGATCATAGGAATGCTCCTTTTCCGGATCACGAGCCTTAGCCCTTGGCTCGGGTTTCCAGCACTTCAACGGCCGGCAGCACTTTGCCTTCGACGAATTCGAGGAATGCGCCACCACCGGTAGAAATGTAGGAGATTTGGTCAGCCACGCCATATTTATCGATGGCCGCCAGGGTGTCGCCGCCACCGGCGATGGAGAATGCCGAGCTGTCGGCGATGGCCTTGGCCAGCACCTTGGTGCCGTTGCCGAACTGGTCGAACTCGAACACGCCGACCGGACCGTTCCACAGAATGGTCTTGGAAGCCTTCAACAACTCAGCGAAGTTAGCCGCGGTTTGCGGGCCGATATCCAGAATCATGTCATCGGCGGCTACGTCAGCGATCAGCTTGACGGTAGCTTCGGCGCTTTCGGCGAATTCCTTGGCCACGACCACATCCACCGGCAACGGCACGCTGACTTTGGCGGCGATGGCGCGGGCGGTGTCGAGCAGATCCGGCTCGTACAGGGACTTGCCCACCGGGTGGCCAGCTGCGGCCAGGAAAGTGTTGGCAATGCCGCCGCCGACGATCAACTGATTGCAGATCTGGCTGAGGCTGTTAAGTACGTCCAACTTGGTAGACACCTTGGAGCCCGCCACGATGGCGGCCATCGGCTGTGCCGGCGCGCCCAGAGCCTTGCCCAGGGCTTCCAGCTCAGCGGCCAACAGAGGGCCGGCAGCCGCAACCTTGGCGAACTTGGCCACGCCGTGGGTCGAACCTTCGGCACGGTGAGCGGTGCCGAAGGCGTCCATGACGAACACATCGCACAGCGCAGCATATTGCTGGGCCAGTTCGTCGCTGTTCTTTTTCTCGCCTTTGTTGAAGCGCACGTTTTCGAACAGCACGATATCGCCGGCCTTCACGTCAACGCCGCCCAGGTAGTCAGCCACCAGCGGCACTTCACGGCCCAGGGCCTTGCTCAGGTAATCGGCTACCGGCTTGAGGCTGTTTTCGGCGGAGAACTCACCTTCGGTCGGACGACCCAGGTGGGAGCAGACCATCACGGCCGCACCTTTTTCCAGGGCCAGCTTGATGGTCGGCAGCGAGGCCAGGATTCGCGCATCGCTGGTGACAACACCGTCCTTGACTGGGACGTTGAGGTCTTCGCGAATCAGTACGCGCTTACCTTGCAGATCGAGGTCGGTCATCTTCAACACGGTCATGGGTCGCAGTTCCTGAATTACTGTTGAGGTTGTTTAGAGGCGATGTGCAGATAATGTTCCGCAACATCCAGCATTCGGTTGGCAAAACCCCATTCGTTATCGAACCAGGCCAGGATGTTCACCAGCCTGGGGCCGGAAACGCGGGTCTGGCTGGCATCGACAATCGCCGAATGCGGGTCATGGTTGAAATCGCAACTGGCGTGGGGCAACTCGGTGTAGGCCAGTAAACCTTTGAGCGGACCGCCGGTGGCGGCGTCGCGCAGGATCCGGTTGACCTCCACGGCATCGGTGTCGCTGACGGTTTGCATGGTGATATCCAGGCAGGACACGTTCACCGTCGGCACACGTACGGCTTTGGCCTGGATTCGCCCGGCAAGTTCCGGCAGCAAGCGTTCGATGCCGCGCGCCAGGCCGGTAGACACCGGAATCACTGACTGAAACGCCGACCGCGTGCGGCGCAGGTCTTCGTGGTGGTAAGCGTCGATCACCGGCTGGTCGTTCATGGCCGAGTGGATCGTGGTGATCGACACATAATCCAGGCCGATCGCCTGATCCAGCAGGCGCAACAACGGCACGCTGCAGTTGGTGGTACAGGACGCATTGGACACCAACCGCTCATCGCCAGTCAGGCAATCCTGGTTGATGCCATAGACGATGGTGGCGTCGACATCCGCCTCGCTGGCCATCGGCTGGGAAAACAGCACACGCGGCGCGCCGGCGTCGAGAAACCGCTGGCCATCGGCGCGGGTGTTGTAGGCACCGGAGCATTCCAACACCAGGTCGACGTCCAGCGCCGCCCAGTCGATGCCCTCGGGGGTGGCACTGCGCAGGACTTTCACGCAGTTGCCATTGATATGCAGACAATCGCCGTCGACCCGCACTTCGCCGGGGAATCGGCCATGGGTGGAGTCAAAGCGTGTCAGGTATTCGATGCTGGCCATGTCGGCCAAATCGTTGATGGCAACAATCTCGAACCCGGCTGCCGCCCCTCGCTCGAACAGAGCACGCAAGACGCAACGACCAATGCGGCCGTAGCCGTTGAGTGCAACTTTGTAGGGACGCGGTTGGGGCATAGGGCTCTCGATCAATAGTTCGCTCAGTGTTGAATGTTCCGACGCCATCGCGGGCAAGCCCGCTCCCACCTTCAGATCGCGATCCAATGTAGGAGCGGGCTTGCCCGCGATAGCGCCAGTACAGACAACGCAGACTGACTTAGTCTTCCAGCAGCTCTTCAGCCTGACCCAGGATGTTTTCCAGGGTGAAGCCAAACTCTTCGAACAAGGCTGGCGCCGGCGCCGACTCACCGTAGGTGGTCATGCCGATCACGCGGCCTTCCAGGCCCACGTACTTGTACCAGTAGTCGGCGTGTGCCGCCTCGATGGCGATACGCGCACTGACCTGCAACGGCAGCACCGATTGCTTGTAGCCGGCGTCCTGGGCTTCGAACACGCTGGTGCACGGCATGGATACAACGCGCACGTTACGGCCCTGCTCAGTCAGCTTGTCGTACGCCTGAACCGCTAGGCCCACTTCGGAACCGGTGGAGATCAGGATCAGCTCCGGCTCGCCCACGCAGTCCTTGAGCACGTAACCGCCGCGGCTGATGTCGGCGATCTGCGCGTCGGTGCGCGCCTGATGCTGCAGGTTCTGACGGGAGAAGATCAGCGCTGTAGGGCCGTCCTTACGCTCGATGGCGTGCTTCCAGGCCACGGCGGATTCCACCGCGTCGGCTGGGCGCCAGCAATCCAGGTTCGGCGTGGTACGCAGGCTGGTCAGTTGTTCGACCGGCTGGTGCGTCGGGCCGTCTTCGCCCAGACCGATGGAGTCGTGGGTGTATACATGGATCACGCGCTTCTTCATCAGCGCGGCCATGCGCACGGCGTTGCGGGCGTATTCCATGAACATCAGGAAGGTTGCGCCGTAAGGCACCAGACCACCGTGCAAGGACACGCCGTTCATGATGGCGCTCATGCCGAACTCGCGCACGCCGTAGTACATGTAGTTGCCGCTGGCATCTTCGGCCGTGACACCTTTGCAGCCTTTCCACAGGGTCAGGTTGGAGCCGGCCAGGTCGGCCGAGCCGCCGAGGAACTCAGGCAGCAACGGGCCAAAGGCGTTCAGGGTGTTCTGGCTGGCTTTACGGCTGGCGATGGTCTCGCCCTTGGCAGCGACTTCGGCGATGTAGGCAGATGCCTTTTCCGAGAAGTCAGCAGGCAGATCACCGGCCAGGCGGCGGACCAGCTCGTTGGCCAGCTCCGGGAATTCGGCGGAGTAGGCAGCGAAGCGCTGGTCCCACTCGGCTTCGGTGGCCAGGCCTTTTTCCTTGGCATCCCATTCGGCGTAGATGTCAGCCGGGATTTCGAACGGGCCGTGGTTCCACTTCAGCGCTTCGCGGGTCAGGGCGATTTCCGCGTCACCCAGTGGAGCGCCGTGGCAGTCTTCCTTGCCTTGCTTGTTCGGCGAGCCGAAACCGATGGTGGTCTTGCAGCAGATCAGGGTCGGCTGCGCGCTCTTGCGGGCGGTGTCGATCGCGGTTTTGATCTCTTCCGGGTCGTGACCGTCGACGTTGCGGATCACCTGCCAGTTGTAGGCTTCGAAACGCTTCGGGGTGTCATCGGTGAACCAGCCTTCGACTTCGCCGTCGATGGAGATGCCGTTGTCATCGTAGAAGGCGATCAGCTTGCCCAGGCCCAGGGTGCCGGCCAGGGACGCGACTTCGTGGGAAATGCCTTCCATCATGCAGCCATCACCCAGGAACACATAGGTGTGGTGATCGACGATGTCGTGGCCAGGGCGGTTGAACTGCGCGCCCAGCACTTTTTCAGCCAGGGCGAAACCCACGGCGTTGGCCAGGCCTTGGCCCAGCGGCCCGGTGGTGGTCTCGACGCCTGGGGTGTAGCCGAATTCCGGGTGGCCCGGCGTGCGGCTGTGCAGCTGGCGGAAGCTCTTGAGGTCGTCGATGGTGACGTCGTAGCCGGTCAGGTGCAGCAGCGAATAGATCAGCATCGAGCCATGGCCGTTGGACAGCACGAAGCGGTCACGGTCGGCGAACGATGGGTTACTCGGGTTGTGTTTCAGGTAGTCACGCCAAAGCACTTCGGCGATATCCGCCATGCCCATCGGGGCACCGGGATGGCCGCTGTTGGCTTTTTGCACGGCATCCATGCTGAGGGCACGAATGGCGTTGGCACGCTCACGACGGCTGGGCATCGCTGTTCTCCTGCGGATATAGAAAGAAACGGAAAAAAGGACCGGCATTTTCCCTCAGCCACCGCCTGCGGGCAATGACAGATAGTCACTTGAGGCGGTTTTTCCTGTGGTTTGCGCGGCAATCGTCTGCGGAAACCTTTCACGTGTTCGTCTAAAGGTTATAGCGACTGCTTATAACCGCCACTTATCGATCAATATCAAAACTTTTTGATATTGACCTTGCGAGCGCCCTGCCCCACCACTAGACTGCTGGCCTTATGAACCTATCTGTGCCCTCCCTGCGTCCCGACGATGGTGAAGAGCTGGCCGCTTTGTGCAAAGCCGCCGGTGACCCCTTGCGCCTGAACGTTTTACGGGCCCTGACCAACGATTCTTTCGGGGTGCTGGAGCTGGCGCAGATTTTCGCCATCGGCCAATCGGGCATGAGCCATCACTTAAAGGTGCTGTCCCAGGCCGAATTGGTCGCCACCCGCCGCGAAGGCAATGCGATTTTTTACCGCCGCGCCCTGCCCCACACCGAACTGCTCGGCGGCAAACTGCACGCCGCCCTACTGGAGGAAGTGGACAACCTGAGCCTGCCGAACGATGTCCAGGCACGTATCGGTCAGGTCCACGGGCAACGTGCCGCGGCCAGTCAGGACTTTTTCGCACGGGTCGCCGAGAAGTTTCGCGCCCAGCAGGATTTGATCGCCGGTTTACCGCAGTACCGCGACAGCGTACTGGCGTTGTTGGACAAGCTGAGCTTCAGTGAAGAGGCCACGGCGCTGGAAGTCGGCCCCGGCGACGGCGGTTTTCTGCCGGAGCTGGCACGCCGCTTTCAGCAAGTCACGGCGCTGGACAACAGCCCGGCAATGCTGGAGCTGGCGCGCCAGCTCTGCGAGCGAGAAGCCTTGGGCAACGTCAACCTGCAGTTGGCCGACGCCTTGAAAGACAGCAGCCTGCGGGCCGACTGCGTGGTGCTGAACATGGTCTTGCACCATTTCGCCGCCCCCGCCGACGCCCTCAAGCAAATGGCCGGATTACTGCACCCCGGCGGCAGCCTGCTGGTGACGGATTTATGCAGCCACAACCAGAGTTGGGCCAGGGAGGCCTGCGGTGATCTCTGGTTGGGTTTTGAACAGGACGATCTGGCCCGTTGGGCCACCGCTGCGGGACTCGTTCCCGGGGAAAGCCTCTATGTAGGTTTACGTAATGGTTTCCAGATCCAGGTCCGCCACTTTCAGCGACCGGCTGGCGACACTCACCATCGGTAAATATCAGGAAAACATCGAGATGAGCGAATACTCCCTTTTCACCTCCGAGTCCGTGTCTGAAGGGCATCCGGACAAAATCGCCGACCAGATTTCTGATGCGGTGCTGGACGCCATCATCGCTGAAGACAAGTTCGCCCGCGTGGCGTGCGAGACCCTGGTGAAAACCGGTGTAGCGATCATCGCCGGCGAAGTGACCACCTCCGCCTGGGTCGACCTGGAGCAACTGGTCCGCGACGTGATCACCGACATCGGCTACAACAGCTCCGACGTCGGCTTCGACGGCGCCACCTGCGGCGTGATGAACATCATTGGCAAGCAGTCGCCCGACATCAACCAGGGTGTCGACCGCGCCAAACCGGAAGACCAGGGCGCAGGCGACCAGGGCCTGATGTTCGGCTACGCCAGCAACGAAACCGACGTGCTGATGCCGGCCCCGATCACCTTCTCCCACCAGTTGGTCAAGCGCCAGGCCGAAGCCCGTAAATCCGGCCTGCTGCCGTGGCTGCGTCCGGACGCCAAGTCCCAGGTAACCTGCCGTTACGAAGGCGGCAAAGTCGTCGGCATCGACGCGGTGGTGCTGTCGACTCAGCACAACCCGGACGTGTCCTACGCCGACCTGCGCGAAGGCGTGATGGAACTGATCGTCAAGCATGTACTGCCGGCAGAACTGCTGAGCAAGGACACCCAGTTCCACATCAATCCGACTGGCCAGTTCATCATCGGCGGCCCAGTGGGCGACTGCGGCCTGACCGGTCGCAAGATCATCGTCGACAGCTACGGCGGCATGGCCCGCCACGGCGGTGGTGCGTTCTCCGGCAAAGACCCGTCCAAGGTGGACCGTTCGGCCGCCTACGCCGGTCGTTACGTGGCCAAGAATATCGTGGCCGCCGGCCTCGCCGAACGTTGCGAAATTCAGGTTTCCTACGCTATCGGCGTGGCTCAGCCTACGTCGATCTCGCTGAACACCTTCGGCACCGGCAAGATCAGCGATGACAAGATCGTCAAACTGGTGCGTGAAGTCTTCGACCTGCGCCCCTACGCAATCACCACCATGCTCGACCTGCTGCACCCGATGTACCAGGAGACCGCAGCCTACGGCCACTTCGGTCGTACGCCTGAGCAGAAGACTGTCGGCGACGACACCTTCACCACCTTCACCTGGGAAAAAACCGACCGCGCCAACGACCTGCGTACCGCCGCCGGCCTGTAACAGTCGCGCTACTCAAACAGCCCTGCCCGGTCCACCCGGCAGGGCTTTTTATTGCCCGATGAATCGGGCGGGCGTTCACATTTTTTGGCTCCCAACCTTGCAGGCAAAATAATGGCTCTCTAGAATCCGCGCCCTCTCGGGCACCCACCCTATTTGGATATTGCCTTGCGCCAGTCCGGGATTACCCGGCGCGGCAATCGAACATTGAGGTTTTTCATGCGCATCTCCACGCTCGCCCCCGCCGCCCTTCTGCTCAGCTTGTTCGCCTTGCCGGCCCACACCGCCGATCTGAGCGCACTGAGCAGCGTCCTGGGCGCACATACAGGTGGCGGCAATGCCGGCGACTGCCAGAAGCAAGCCAACGACCTGCAGGCCAAGATCGATGCGGCCAACGCCCAGAACGACGTGTTGAAAGTGCGTGCGTTTGAAGCCGCGCTGGAACAGGTCAACAAAGGTTGCAACAAATTGGCTGAGTCCCAGGCCAAGGCCGACGCCAAGCAGCAAAACCAGGCGGCCAAAGCGGATAAGAACGACGCGGTGAAAGCGCTGGGCGGTCTGTTCAAGTAAACAGAAACACCCGGTAAAAAGCCCCGCACTGTCGGGGCTTTTTTGTGGGCAAACGGATCATTTAGGCTGGGCGCCCCTTCCGAGCAAGGATGCTCACGATGCGTTTTTTGATTGCTCTTTTACTCAGCGCGTTAACCTTCGGGGCCTTGGCCGAGAGCTGCCCCGACGAAGCCCGTCATCAGGTCGATGCCCTGGCCGAACAGGTACGCGTGTGGGACGACCGTTACCACCGCCTCGGCCAATCTCCCGTCAGCGACGAGCTCTACGATCAAGCCCGCCAACGTCTGGCTCATTGGCGCCAATGCTTTCCTTCCCCCACTGCTCCACCTGACCGGCCGCTGGCCAGTTCACGAGGCACCTTGCGCCACCCGGTCGCCCACACCGGCCTGGAAAAACTCTTGGACGAACAAGCAGTCGTGGCCTGGCTGGCGACGCGGCAGGACGTGTGGGTTCAACCCAAGGTAGATGGCGTCGCGGTGACCCTGGTTTATCGCAAAGGTCGGCTGGCGCAGGTGATCAGCCGTGGCGATGGAGTGCTTGGCCAGGACTGGTCGGCGTCTGCGCGCAAGATTCCCGGAATTGTCCAACAGTTGCCAGACCCCATCGACCTGGTGTTGCAAGGCGAACTCTATTGGCGACTGGACGCCCATGTGCAATCGCTACAGGGCGGGCTCAATGCTCGCAGCAAAGTGGCCGGGCTGATGAACCGCCGCCAGTTGAGCGACGCCGACGCCGCAGGTATTGGCCTGTTCGTCTGGGCCTGGCCCGATACCCCTTCTGGGTTCAGCGAGCGTCTGGCGACCCTGGCGCGCTGGGGCTTCACGGACAGCCAGCGCTACAGTCACCCCGTTCAAAGCCTCGACGAAGCCGCGCACTGGCGCACCTATTGGTACAACCATGCGCTGCCCTTTGCCAGTGATGGGGTCGTGTTGCACCAGGCGTCGCGCGCACCCGCCGAACGCTGGCAGGTCAGCACGCCATACTGGGCCGTAGCCTGGAAATATCCGGCCACCAAGGCGCTGGCCCTGGTGCGCCAGGTGCGGTTCAAGATCGGTCGCACCGGGCGGATCACTCCCCTCCTGGAGCTGGAACCGGTGCGGCTGGACGACCGGCAGATCAAACGGGTCAGCGCTGGCTCCTTGAAGCGCTGGCAAACCTTGGATATTCGCCCCGGCGACCAAGTGTCCATCACCCTCGCGGGCCAGATCATTCCACGGTTGGACCAGGTCATCCTGCGCAACCCCAACCGAGTCGCCTTGGCCGTCCCCGATCCAAAGGACTTTCACGCTTTGAGTTGCTGGCAACTGGACCCCGGCTGCGAAGAGCAATTGCTCGCGCGCCTGACCTGGCTCAGCGGCAACCAGGGCCTGGCGCTACCTCATATGGGCCGCGAGACCTGGAACGTATTGATCCAGGCCGGTCTAATCGCAGGCTTTCTCGATTGGTTAACCCTGGATGCGGCGCAGCTTGCTAACATTGAGGGCTTTGGTGAGCAAAGCCGCACGCGGGTGCTCGACAGCCTCCACCGCGCTCGACAACGGCCCTTTGCGCAATGGCTCAAAGCCTTGGGCGTCCCGCCTGTGGCACGCAACAACCTCAAGGGTGACTGGCACACGCTGGTCGCCCGCGACACCCAAGCCTGGATGGCCGAAGATGGCATCGGGCCGGGTCGAGCGGCGCAATTGAGCGCTTTTTTTCACGACCCGCAGGTGCGGGTCTTGGCGGAAACACTACATGCGGCCGGGATAGACGGGTTCTGAACCGGCCAGACACCGCTTTAACAGTCGGCAGAATTCACCCTGCCATTTGCGATCCAGGAGTTCCCTATGAAATGTTTAGCCCCGCTTGCCTTATCGATTGTCGCAAGCCTGATGACCACTCCGTTGCTGGCGGCCGATGATGCAGAACCCCTCACCGGCTGCGCCGCCAAGCGCCAGGCCATCAGCACCCAAATCGAGCAAGCCAAGGCCCACGGCAACAGCGAACAGCAAGCCGGCCTGGAAAAAGCCCTGAGCGAAGTCACCGCCCATTGCAACGACGCCACCCTGAAAAAAGAGCGGGAGAACAAGGTGCTCGACGCCAAGCATGAAGTCAGCCGTCGTCAGGCCGACCTCGACAAGGCCATGAAAAAGGGTGACCCAGATAAGATCAACAAGCGCAAAGACAAGCTGGCCGAGTCACGCAAAGAGTTGCAGAACGCAGTGGAAGAACTCGACCAGTAACACCGATCAATGGTCCCGGAACTGTTTATGGCAGGCACTGCAGGCATCTTCGACTTTCTGCACCGCAGGCCCGAGGTTATTGGCCTTGTAAGGCTGAACCTGGCTGGCGATCACCAATTCACCGGTGGCCGCTTCCAGGTCGCGCGCCAGTTGCTGGAACTGCGCCTGCTTTTGCCACACGTCGTCTTTGGCGCTGGTGTGATCTTCTTCACGCACGCTCGGAAAGTGCTGCCACGGCTCGTGGGCCAACGTATCGAGTTTGGCCGCGCCTTCGGCGAACTTCGCGCCGTCGAACGGAATACGCCCACGCAACATGCCGCCCAGGTCTTCGCTGGTCTTGAGCATCTGTTTGAAGATCGCCTTGCGCTGACCCAGAGGCGAATTCGGATCCACTCCGCCGCAGGCGGACAAAGTCAGGCAGGCCAGCAATACAACAGTCAGTCTTTTAAAAGTCATGATGGCTTCAAGGTCACGGAAACGGCGGCCAGTATCCTCGCCCCGTCCGCAAAGACCAATAGCCCTATTAATAATAAGGGTTGCCCAGCGCCGCTTCGGCGTGGGTGATCGCGTCAGGAATTGCTTGGATGACTATCACATTGAAACCCTGGAGCCGCCGTCTGGCGTGGCCTCTACCCCTCATCGCGCTGCTGGCCGGCTGCGACGCTGGCAAGGACACAGGCAAAGAAGTCGGCAAAGATGAAACCGTCAAACCTCACGCCGTCGCCACCTACGTGAATACTCCGTGGGAAGCCTTGCCGGTGGTGTCCGACAACGACTTAATGGCCGGTTTCGAAGCCTGGCGTAGCGCCTGCCAACGCCTCAAGGCCGACCCGGTCTGGGGCGCGACCTGCGCCGCAGCGGCTACGGTCCCGGCCGATGCGCCAGCAGTGCGCGGTTTTCTCAAGGAGCGCCTGGACGTTTTCGGCCTGCGCTCGGCGGACAACACTCCCAACGGCTTGATCACCGGCTATTACGAGCCGGTCTACCCCGGCAGCCTGACCAAGACCGCCACTGCTCACGTGCCGGTCTACGGGGTGCCGGATGATCTGATCATCGTCAATCTGGAGAGCATTTACCCCGAACTCAAAGGCAAGCGCCTGCGTGGTCGCCTGGAAGGCCGCGTGCTCAAACCGTATGACGATGCCAGTGTGATCAACGGCCAGGGCTCCAGCGCCAAGCCGATCGCCTGGCTCACCGACCCGATGGACCTGCAATTCCTGCAGATCCAGGGTTCGGGGCGCATCCAACTCAAAGGCGGGCGCCAATTGCGCGTGGGTTACGGCGACCAGAACGGCTACCCCTACCGCCCTATCGGCCGCTGGCTGGTGGAACAGGGTGAACTGAAGAAGGAAGAGGTCAGCATGGGTGCCATCAGCGCCTGGGCCAAGGCTCACCCGCAACGCATTCCGGAACTGTTGGCAAGCAACCCCAGCTATGTGTTCTTCAGCGCCCGCCCCGACAGCAACGAAGGCCCACGGGGCTCGCTGAATGTGCCGCTGACCGCCGGCTACAGCGTGGCGGTGGATCGTAAGGTGATTCCGTTGGGCAGCCTGTTGTGGCTGTCGACCACCAAGCCAGACGGTTCGCCGATTGCCCGCCCGGTCGCCGCCCAGGATACCGGTGGCGCCATCACTGGCGAAGTGCGTGCGGACCTGTTTTGGGGCACCGGCGATGCTGCGGGTGAGTTAGCGGGGAATATGAAACAGCAGGGCCAGATCTGGATGCTATGGCCCAAGGGCGCAACGTTGCCGCAAGTGCCGGACGCGCCCACCGGCACCTGACCAACGCTGAAAGCCCAATGAGGGAGGGAACACACCTCTCCCACATTGGGCAGCGGCGCCGCGCCTCAGATCGAGACGAAGAAGAAACTCGCGATCAACGCCATCCCCACCGCCCACACCAGCGAACGCAGGATCGCCCAGTCCGCCAGGTAGCAAATGATGTACAGCAGACGGCTGGTGATAAACAGCACCGCCAGCACGTTGATGGTCACCAATTCGGCCGTACCCGCCAGATGGGCGATAATCACCGCCGCCGCGAATGCCGGGGTGACCTCAAAACCGTTGAGCTGCGCGCTGTGGGCACGCTTGGCCACACCGTCCAGGCCCTCCAGAAAAGCCCGCGGGTCGTGGTTGTGGCGCAACCCGAATTTGCCCCCACTGAACTTGGCCACCCCCGTGCACAAGTACGGCAGAAAAATGGCGATCAATACACACCAGAAAGCGACTGTCATGACTTATTCCTTTTGTCGTTTTATGCAGCGATTAGAGTTCTAGCACTACATACGCAAAACCGCACGTATCCGCTATGAGCCGCGCGACACCGAAAGGTTCTACCGCACTTTCGCCCAAGACCTTGCAACCTCACACCGCCACTGCGCCCCCCCCCCATTCCCCCCAGCGTCCAAG
The DNA here is from genome assembly GCF_019641515.1 of Pseudomonas sp. S5F11. Lineage (NCBI taxonomy): Bacteria > Pseudomonadati > Pseudomonadota > Gammaproteobacteria > Pseudomonadales > Pseudomonadaceae > Pseudomonas > Pseudomonas sp. S5F11. The sequence continues at coordinate 4,073,908 of NZ_JAIFJZ010000001.1, read as the reverse complement.
CACCCCGGATGCTTGAACTTGTCGCCGCCTTTATTTACCTCACAACCCTGCTCACCTATATGGGCTTCCGCTTTATCGGCCTGCCGCCCACCATCGGCGTGATGCCGAACCTCAGTGAAGTGACGGGGATTTACGTCGCTACACAACACGTTTGCCTGAGGGCGCGCTGCAATTGCGCAGGTATTCAAGCAAGTGCCGCATCGCCAGTGGGCGGCGCGGCGTCGAGCTATGCATGATGACCAGATCCCGCGCATAGCGTGGCGCGTCGTCGACCGGCAAGACACACAGGCCATTGCCAGACATCCCTGCCCACTGCGGTACCAGTGATACCCCCATGCCTTGGGCAACCAACATGACGATGGTTTCCAAGGCATCCAGCTCACACAACACCTGCGGGTCAAAGGACTGTTCATCGAGGAAGCGCTGTGCAATCTGCCCACCCCACGAACGAGCGTCGTACCGAATGAATGAACGCTCGCGCAGCAATGCTTCTAACGTTTGCGTGCCCCACTCAGCCGGAGCAATCAGGATCAAAGGCTCAGCCCGCAATAAGGTCGTCGCCAAAGCCTTGGGTGGCTGAAAGGGAGGCCTGACAAGAATCGCAGCGTCCAGCTCCTGAGCCAGCAATCTCTCATAGAGACTTCTGGAGTCTCCTGGTGTGATCTTCAGTCTCAGCCCAGGTGCCGAAAGGGCCAGGCGCTCGATCACCGCCGGTAAAACGCCGGTCAATGCCGTCGAAATGGCACCGATCTTGATCTCTCCCGATAAGCCATCCTGGCTCAGATCCTCCTGCAATTCACGCGCCTGCTTAATGACTGCTTGAATTTTTGGTAACAACAATAGGCACTGGTCCGAGGGCCACGCGGCATGCGCAGTGCGCATAAGCAGCGTGCACCCCAACGTCCGCTCAAGCGCTTTGACTCGTTGGCTGATCGCCGCTGCACTACGATTTTCGCGGCGCGCGGCCGCAGCAATGGAGCCGGCTTCAATGACTGCGACCAGACTTCTCAGGAATCGAACATCCATAAGTTTTCCTTTCGCTCAGACCAAGGCGAACCCGTTTTACCCGGATACGCGGCCTGTTTAATTTGAGAGCTCCCCCACACGGAGCACCCCCCATGAACAGACCTTTCCACGCTGCATATCATGTCTATGACCTAAACCAGGCGCGGATTTTTTATCGAGATGTTTTGGGCTGTACGGAAGGCCGTAGCAGCGAGACCTGGATCGACTTCGATTTTTTCGGGAACCAACTTTCACTGCACCTGGGCACGCCGTTTCCCACCACGCGTTCCGGGCTGGTGGGTGAGCATCATGTGCTGATGCCGCATCTGGGCGTGGTGTTACCACTTGAGGAGTGGTTGACGCTTGCCGACCGTCTTACCCGCCTGGGTACATGTTTCGAGATTCCGCCAGTGACCCGATTCGCTGGCGAGCCAGGCGAGCAACGCACGATGTTTTTTCTTGACCCCAGCGGCAACCCCATCGAGGTGAAAGGGTTCAAAAACTTCGCCGGGCTGTTCGCTCAATAAATCCCTGATATCTACAACAATAAGGGCAACCCCCATGACCACCAAAAAACCAACCAGCCTTGTGACTCGCATCATGATCGGCCTGGCTGCCGGGATAATCGTCGGCATCCTTCTCAACCAGTTTCCCGAACACAAGCTGTGGTTCATTGACAATTTGCTGCAACCGGCAGGCGACTTGTTTATCAAGCTGATGAAGATGATCGTCGTGCCTCTGGTCTTCGCTTGCATGACAGTCGGCATTGCTGGCATGGGAAATCCCGCCGCGTTGGGACGCGTCGGCGTGAAGACCTTCGTTTACTTCTTCACGATCACCAGTGTTGCAATCGTCTTTGGCCTGATCGTTGGAAACGTCGTCGAGCCTGGCTCGGGGGCCGAATTTGGCAGTGCTTTGCAGACGCCAGTCACAGAGCTGGCCGCCAACGGCAAAACCCAGAACCTGGGGCAAACGCTATTGGCGATCGTACCGGATAACATCGTCTTGGCCATGTCACAGGGCAAGCTGCTCTGCGTGCTGTTTTTCGCCATCCTGTTCGGTTGCGCCTTGTCTATGCTGCCCGAGCAGCGCAAGGCCCCCTTGATCAGTGTGATGCAGGCCATCTCCGACACCATGTTCAAAGTCACCCATCTGGTCATGCATTACTCGCCAATCGGCATTTTCGGGCTGATCGCAGTCACCATCGCCAGCTTTGGCCTCAGTGCCTTGCTGCCACTGGCCAAACTGATCGGCACGACTTATATCGCAGTGCTGTTATTTGCATTGTGTGTATTGGGCGCAGTTGCACGCCTGGCGGGGATCGGCTTCTTCCACTTGGTGCGGGAGATACACAGTGAATTGTTGCTGGCCTATAGCAGCGCCGCTTCAGCGACAGTGATGCCTCAACTGATCGAGAAAATGGAGCGCTATGGTGCACCACGCCCGATTACCAGCATGGTTATCCCACTGGGCTACTCGTTCAACCTGGATGGCGCATCTCTTTTTGCTGCGTTGGGTACATTATTCATTGCCCAGGCGTATGGCATCGACCTGAGCCTGGCGGATCAGGGGATGCTGGTATTGATCATGGTGTTGACGTCAAAAGGCGCGGCGGGCGTGCCGGGTTTCATGTTTATCATCCTTACCGCGACCTTGACTGCGGCGGGTCTCCCCGTGGAAGGAGTGGCGATTATCGCTGGTGTCTATCGCCTGATGGACATGCCGGTCACGGCGCTGAATGTGCTTGGCAACGCGCTGGCGCCATTGGTGATTGCCCGGTGGGAGGGGCAACTGAGGGCACCTGACCGCACAGTTGCCGCCGAACCTGCCAGCACATCGCTGAACGCCTGAAAACTTTAGCCCTAGTGTCCCGCAAAGAGTCTGCATCAGTCTTCGCGGGACGGTATCACCTCCTTTCCTCGCCCTGACGTGCGCCGCAGCGATCAGGGGAACTCAACTTACTCTCGCTGCGAATCTGCGCATGGCTGATCAATGCAAAGATAAAGCTGCCACCGATGATATTGCCGGCCAGGGTTGGGCCGGCAAACACCAGCCAGAAGTCATGCCACGACAGTTCGCCGGCAAACACTAGGTACGAAACCTCTGCAGAGCCCACCACGATGTGCGTGAAATCCCCCAGGGCCATCAGGTAGGTGATCACAATGATGATCCACATCTTGGCGCTTTCCATCGACGGGATCATCCACACCATGGTGGCAATCATCCAGCCCGAGATGATGCCCTTGGCGAACATCTGGCCGGCGTCGTTTTCCATGACCTTTCGGCCGATCTCCAGGAAGGCCTGATCGGTCTTGGTGTCAAAAATAGGCAAGTGCAGCATCACGTAGGCCACCAGCAAGGTGCCGCACAGGTTGCCCACCAACACCACCGACCACAGCCGCAACAAGCGCCCGGCATTGGCCAAAGTCGGCTTGCTCATCACCGGCAGCACGGCGGTCAGGGTGTTTTCCGTAAACAATTGCTGGCGCGCCAGGATCACCGCGAGGAAACCTGCGCAATAGCCGAAGCTGGCGATGACCTTGAAAGCTTCACCGTCGGGCAGGCGCGAATTGAGCAATCCCATGGCCATCAACGACAGCCCCATGGTCAGGCCGGCGGCCAGCGCCGACCACCATAGGGCGGCGACGCTGCGCTCCAGTTCCTGATCGCCTTGGGTGCGGATAATTTCGTGCAGCACCGCCGCGCGGGGTGGTTGGTTCTCGTCGACATCCTGCTGCTCTTCCTGCGACAGGTTCGGAGTTTTACCGTCTTCGTGTGTGGCCATGATTTACCAAAGTCCAAGGGATGCCTGTAGCTACGACACGCCGTGACAGTGGCTGTTCAGTGGCCAGGCAACTAAACCGGTAGACGCCAGGCTTTGGCCGCTTCCACAGTGGTAGAGCGAAACGGGACACTCCAGGGTTTATTGCGCGCCTTGTAATGTTTGACGATGCCGTCGAGCACGTTATTGAACGCCTGTGGCGTCTGCGCATCTGCCAAGTCACGGGCTGCACGTCGCAGCAGCTCGATGTTGGATGCCGGCTGGCCCGGACGATAGAGCGACGGATAAATGACTTCCCGCGTAAAGTTTTCGGCTTTTACCGCCAGATCATTCCTTTTCATCTGTGCAACCGCGCTTTTCATCACCTTGGACATCGCGGTGTTATCGCCAACTGACGCTTTGCTCATCATTTGCAGGAGCTGCTGAAAATTAGGCTTGTCGGCTGCGTTGAGGCGCCGCCCCAACCATTCGACATACTCAGGGCCTCGCGCCAGCGCATCCAAGTTACGCAACGCCCTCGCGATCTTGGGTGTCACCGTCAGCTTGTCACCGGCCTGATTGGCTTCGGCAATGGCGACATTCAGCGCTTGCAGCGCTTGCGTTGCACCATTACGAAACATCAGCACATCCTTGGCGGCGGGATCCTTCTTCAGATCATGCTCAACGCTCGCCAGCATGTCATCGTCCATGGCCAATACAGCTTGGTCCAATGACTCAAATTGATAGCGCTCACGTAACTGCGCACGCCTTTCCAGGTGCGCGCCTACCGCTGCACGCGCCGACGCCTGCAGGTGCATTTTCTGATCGTCGGTCATGGTGAAATTAACCGTGCCACCCAGCAGGCCGCGAAAATCGCCCTTTTCGGACTTCAGCGGTAACACGACAGTCTGATCCGCTTGGGCCTTGAGCTTATCTTCCTGATACCCCTCGGCAGCCGCATGGGGAATTCCCAGGATCCTATCGACCACGTCACTCCAAAAACCGCCGCTCGTTGCAGGCTTCGGATTATCGGGTTCGAACTTGACAACCAACGACTCGGTCTTGCTCAGAGAGGGCTCTGAAGAAGGCGGATCAATCACCGCAGAAGACGGTGTATTGACCAGCAGCCCACCATCCTGGAATGCCGTTTGTTCAGCATGTTCCTGAAACAGATGGCCTTGCTCCTTCGGGCTTTTGAATAGGCCAGGCAGTGAGCCGGATATATGAGCCGCACGGGCAATGTCCATGTCAGGGGTGGTGCTGGCATTGAAGACCACCAACTGCGGTCGGCCATCGAACATGCCGACACCCGTAATATTGAGCTGCTTGACCGCCGGAATGTGGCGGCTCAACACCGCAAGATCATTAAAAGTCGGCCCTTCCCCTGCGCTGAGCCGGTCGGAAATCTTCATGACTTCATCTGGCCGGTTTTCCCGAGATGCCCCTGCGATCTGCGCCAACAGCGACTTACGCGCTTGATCGCCAATCAAATCCTCCAGAGGCTGCGCTTCGGTCTGCAGGCGCGGAATCAGAGTGAACAGTAATTGCGCGATGTTTCCGGCCGGCCCGGGTAAGCGCTCCGCCAACTTGCCAAGTTGAGCACTGGCCTTCTGTAACTTTGCGGTAAGAGAATTTTTGCTGCTCAGCAATTCAGGCAAGTTGAGGCTGTTCGATAGTTTTTCGAATGTCTTGGCATCCATGCCACTGGCGAGCAGCGCAGCGGAGATAGCGCCAGCCGAAGAGCCGGAGATGACTTTGACCCCGCCCATTGCCTTGTGGTCTTCAAGCGCCTGGACCATGCCCGGAAATGCAATACCCTTTGCCCCACCACCACTCAACACCAGATGTGCAGGCGGTGGCGGCGACAAGGTCACTTCCACCTGCCCATCGCTGGCGCGAGCAAGACTCATCTTGCGCTCGCCTACGTGCTTGACTAGAAATGCCTTTGCATCCTTATCGACGTTTTCAGACCGTTGAGGCTGAAAAATGGCATTAGAACTGGATACTTTCATACACGACTCTCTCTACAGGGTGAACCCTGAGTGAAGCGAGAGCCTGGGATAGGTCCATCCGGAATAATTTGGCAATGCAAATCAACCCGGGCTGAGGTTATTCAGGCGGGCTGTCTTCCTTGAACTGATCCTTCACGTACTTGATCTCGGTCCGCCCATGGGGCGCCGGCAGCCCGGCTTCGCCCAGATTGACGAATACCATTTTCTCCACGGTGAGGATGCTTTTGCGGGTGATCTTGTTGCGCACTTCGCAGGTCAGGGTAATCGAGGTGCGACCGAATTCAGTGGCGGTGATACCCAACTCAATGATGTCGCCCTGGCGCGAGGCGCTGACAAAGTTGATTTCGGAGATGTACTTGGTGACGACCCGCTGGTTGCCCAACTGGACAATCGCATAGATCGCGGCTTCTTCGTCAATCCAGCGCAGCAGGCTGCCACCGAACAGTGTGCCGTTGGGGTTGAGGTCTTCAGGTTTTACCCATTTGCGGGTGTGGAAGTTCATGGTCACTCCAAAGCGTCTTGCCGAATGATGGGCAACATCATGGCAGAGGCCGGGCCCAAGCTCTATGAACCATTGCCTATAGCGGCCATGAGCGATCTTCATGCCGGTGACGGAAAGGCTTGGGAAGTCTGGAATGCGCAGCTATAATCCCACCCGTTTCAAAACGGTCATCTTCAATTGTTACCGTTTTCCCGCCACCTGTCCGAGGGGCGCTGCAGCAGGTTCAACCTGTCAGGCTCGGATGGGGCGTTGTCCGGCCTGGTTGCCCTGGCCTGATACTAAACGCACAACGGCGCCCATTCGCACACTACGAATGGAGGCTCTTCATGAGCGCTGTCAACACGCCTGCAGATTTCACCGACTACAAAGTCGCCGATATGTCCCTCGCTGCCTGGGGCCGTCGCGAAACCTTTATCGCCGAATCCGAAATGCCTGCCCTGATGGGCCTGCGTCGCAAGTACGCCGCCGAGCAACCGCTCAAAGGCGCGAAGATCCTCGGCTGCATCCACATGACCATTCAGACCGCCGTGCTGATCGAAACCCTGGTTGCCCTGGGTGCCGAAGTGCGTTGGTCGTCCTGCAACATCTTCTCGACTCAAGACCAGGCCGCCGCCGCTATCGCTGCTGCCGGTATTCCGGTGTTCGCCTGGAAAGGCGAGACCGAAGAGGAATACGAGTGGTGCCTGGAGCAAACCATCCTCAAGGATGGCGCGCCATGGGATGCCAACATGATCCTCGACGACGGCGGCGACCTGACCGAGTTGCTGCACAAGAAATACCCGCAGATCCTCGATCGCGTCCATGGCGTGACCGAAGAAACCACCACCGGCGTACACCGCCTGCTGGACATGCTGGCCAAGGGCGAGCTGAAAATCCCGGCCATCAACGTCAACGACTCGGTGACCAAGAGCAAGAACGACAACAAGTACGGCTGCCGTCACAGCCTCAACGACGCCATCAAGCGCGGCACCGACCACCTGCTGTCGGGCAAGCAAGCCCTGGTGATCGGCTACGGTGACGTGGGCAAGGGTTCGTCCCAGTCCCTGCGTCAGGAAGGCATGATCGTTAAAGTGTCCGAAGTCGATCCGATCTGCGCCATGCAGGCCTGCATGGACGGTTTCGAAGTGGTTTCGCCATTCATCGACGGAGTCAACGACGGCAGCGAAGCCAGCATCGACAAAGCCCTGCTGGGCAAGATCGACCTGATCGTCACCACCACCGGTAACGTGAATGTCTGCGATGCCAACATGCTCAAGGCCCTGAAAAAGCGCGCCGTGGTGTGCAACATCGGTCACTTCGACAATGAGATCGACACCGCTTTCATGCGCAAGAACTGGGCATGGGAAGAAGTAAAACCTCAAGTGCACAAGGTTCACCGTACCGGCGCTGGGGATTTCGATCCACAGAATGACGATTACCTGATCCTGCTGGCCGAAGGCCGCCTGGTTAACCTGGGCAACGCCACCGGCCACCCAAGCCGCATCATGGACGGCTCCTTCGCCAACCAGGTGCTGGCGCAGATCTTCCTGTTCGAACAAAAGTACGCCGACCTGTCGCCTGCCCAGAAAGCCGAGCGCCTGACCGTGGAAGTACTGCCTAAGAAACTCGACGAAGAAGTGGCCCTGGAAATGGTTCGCGGCTTCGGCGGCGTGGTGACCAAGCTGACCAAGACCCAAGCCGATTACATCGGCGTGACTGTCGAAGGTCCGTTCAAGCCGCACGCTTATCGCTACTAAGTAACCGGCTGGTCCGTCTGTAGGACGGGCTTGCTGTGGTCGCAGAGCAATCTCCTGCGCCATAACAAGCTCGTTCTTGCAGCGTTCACCTTCGGCTTTATGAGTTTCAAAGGGTATGACCATGTCCCAAGACCGTCGCTACAGCTTCGAGTTCTTCCCGACCAAGACCGATGCTGGGCATGAAAAACTGATGGCCACTGCCGCGCAATTGGCCAGCTACCAACCCGACTTTTTCTCCTGCACCTACGGTGCCGGCGGCTCGACCCGCGACCGCACGATCAACACCGTGTTGCAGCTGGAAAGCCAGGTCAATATTCCCGCCGCACCGCACTTGTCGTGCGTGGGCGACAGCAAGGCCGACCTGCGCGGCCTGCTGACCCAGTACAAAGACGCCGGGATCAAGCGCATCGTCGCTCTGCGTGGCGATTTGCCGTCCGGTATGGGCATGGCCAGCGGTGAGCTGCGCCACGCCAATGACCTGGTGAGTTTCATCCGTGAAGAAAGCGGCGATCACTTCCATATTGAAGTAGCTGCTTACCCGGAGATGCATCCCCAGGCGCGCAATTTCGAAGACGATTTGCAGAATTTCGTGCGTAAGGCGAACTCCGGCGCGAACAGTGCGATCACCCAGTACTTCTTCAACGCTGACAGCTACTTCTACTTTGTCGAGCGTGTACGGGCTCTCGGTGTGGATATCCCAATCGTGCCGGGCATCATGCCGATCACTAACTACAGCAAATTGGCGCGTTTCTCCGACGCTTGCGGCGCAGAGATCCCACGCTGGGTTCGCAAGCAACTGGAAGCCTATGGCGACGACGTCAAGAGCATTCAGGCGTTCGGCGAGCAGGTTATCACCGAGATGTGTGAGCGTTTGTTACAAGGTGGCGCACCAGGGTTGCACTTCTATACCCTGAACCAGGCTGAACCCAGCCTTGCCATCTGGAACAACCTCAAGCTGCCACGCTGAAGTCTTTCCGGCTGAACCAAGGCCCTCGTTTCGACGAGGGCCTTTGTCGTTTTACATGTCCACGGAAACCCGCAGTCCATGAATACAGTGCCTACGACTTCCCGCCCGCAGTTGGTCTATCTGGTTTTCGGTGCGCAGACCTACCACCAGGAAGCCGTGTTCAGCATCGCCAGTGCCCTGGCGTTTCTGCAGGAAACCCCCGATGCCGTGGATATTCAGGTATTCAGCGACGACCCCGAGCCCTATCGCCTGCTGCCCGTACGCGTGCGCCCGCTGGACGAGGCCACGCGTAAACGCTGGTGCGAGCCCCACGGTTATCACTTCCGCACCAAACATGTAGCGTTGCGCCAGGTGCTTGAAGAGTCGGCGGTGGCGCTGCTGATCGACACAGACACCTTCTTCCATCGCTCCCCCCTTGAACTGTTCGAGCGCGTGCAGCCGGGCACGCTGCTGTGCAACGCTTTCTACACCCAGTACGGTGAAAACCGCGAGAGCATCCTCTATACCGCCCTGCACCAGCGTCTGCTCGACATGGGCGTGGCCGACGATCAGATGATGACGCTCAACTCCGGGGTCATGGGACTGACACAGCAGGATGTCCCGATTCTGGATCACTCCATCGCCTTGATGGATGAACTGTTCCCCCATGCCCAGGGCGCGTACACCTTGGAAGAGTTCTGCCTGTCGATCGCCGCTTACCGTACGGTCAAGGTGCGCGAGTGTCCGGACCTGATCCATCACTACTGGAGCCGCAAGCAACTGTTTCGCGCCAAGGTCAAAGCCTGGATCGCCAAGCACCAGTCGGCGCCCACCAGCGCTCAAGCCCTGGCCGATACCCGCCAGGTCTCCGCCCACCTGCCACGACCACCACGCATGCAGCGCCTGATGTACAAGATGATCACGCTGGTCCTGCCCAAGCACCAGCAACAGTTCATTCGCGAAATCCTTTACGGCTGCTACGAGCACGAGAATGAATTCGACCAGGCATGTGGCCCGGTCTGGTGGGACAAGGCACGACAGAACCAGGAAGAGCGACAGAAACACCCGATCGACGCTCACCAATTGGAACATTGGTTTGCCAATCCCGTCGTCCGCTTGATTCTCGGTGAGCGGCGTACCGCGATCTACGAACACTTGATGACGTCTCCGGCCAAATAACGCTATCCGCCGGATGCGCATGCCAGAGCTTCTCTTTAACGCAGTGGCATCGTAACCTCAGGGCATGCACGCCCTTCTGAAGCTGTTGACCGCTGCGCTTTTCACTTGCCTGAGTCTGGCCGCTTATGGCGAGAAATTGCGCATTGTCACCGAGCCGTGGGCACCTTATGTGTATGAAGACCAGGGCGCCATGTACGGGCTGGACTATGAAACCACCGTCATTGTGTTCCAGCGTCTCGGGGTCGAGGTACAGTGGCAATTCCTGCCCTGGAAACGCTGCCTGGCGATGTTGGACCAAGGCCACGCCGACGGCGCGCTGGATATTTTCCACAGCCAGGCGCGCGACGCCCAGTTGCTGTACCCCAGCGAACCGCTGTCGGACGTGGACTTCGTGCTGTTCTATGCCAACGAGCGCCCCCACCCGGCGCAGCATCTGGATGACCTGCGCGGGCTGACAGTGGGCACCTCGCCGGGTTACCTGTACGGGGCTGAATTCAGCGATTCGGCGCTGTTCAATCGCGAATCGGCGCCGAGCCACGAGGCGAACTTCGGCAAATTGCTGCTGGGGCGTATCGATCTACTGATCACTGATCGCCGGGTCGGCCAGCATCTGATCAAGACATTGGGCCTGGAGGGCAAGGTCAGCCAGGCGCCGCTGGTGGTCAGCCGCCAACCGCAGTTTCTGGCCGTACGCCGTGGCGCGGGCATGGACCTGCTGGTGCAGCGTTTTGCCGCCGAATTAAAGCGTTTCAAACAAGAGCCTGGCTATGCCGCCTTGAGCGCCCGATACGGCGGAATCCCCGGTATTGCAGCTGCAGAACGCACCGTTGAGCAGCAGGAAAGCAGCGCGCCGTGATTGCTCTGTTATACTCCGGCCTTTCCGCCAGGCTTACGCCCGGCCGCTGAGGTCTTGAAAAAGGCACCCAACCCCGCTACAGCGCAGCTTTGCAGCCCGCGCGAGCCGGTGGAGTGCTCGCCAGACGCAGCAGGACCGGACGGGATTTCGCTCCCCTAAGCGCCATTCACGCCCGGCAAGATTATCCCTTTGGGCCAAGCCCTAACTAAAACAGGATTACTCATGTCCTTTGCTTCCCTCGGTCTCTCCGAGGCTTTAGTCCGCGCCATCGAGGCAGCGGGCTATACCGAGCCTACTCCCGTGCAACAGCGGGCTATTCCCGCCGTGTTGCAAGGTCGCGACCTGATGGTCGCAGCCCAGACAGGTACTGGTAAAACCGGCGGTTTCGCCCTCCCGATCCTGGAGCGGTTGTTCCCCAACGGTCACCCGGACAAATCCCAGCGTCACGGCCCGCGCCAACCGCGCGTACTGGTCCTGACCCCTACCCGCGAACTCGCCGCCCAGGTCCATGACAGCTTCAAGCTGTATGCCCGCGACCTGAAGTTCGTCAGCGCCTGCATCTTCGGCGGCGTCGGCATGAACCCTCAGGTTCAGGCCATGTCCCGTGGTGTCGACGTGCTGGTGGCGTGCCCCGGTCGTTTGCTCGACTTGTGCGGCCAGGGCAGCGTCGATTTGTCCCACGTAGAAATCCTCGTGCTGGACGAAGCCGACCGTATGCTCGACATGGGCTTCGTCCATGACGTGAAGAAAGTCCTCGCCCGCCTGCCGGCCAAACGTCAGAACCTGCTGTTCTCGGCAACGTTCTCCCAGGACATCACCGCCCTGGCCGGCAAGCTGCTGCACAACCCGGAGCGCATCGAAGTCACGCCGCCGAACACCACGGTCGAGCGTATCGAACAACGCGTGTTCCGCCTGCCCGCCAGCCACAAACGCGCGCTGCTGGCCCACCTGATCACCGCTGGCGCCTGGGAACAGGTGCTGGTGTTCACCCGCACCAAGCATGGCGCCAACCGCCTGGCCGAGTACCTGGACAAGCACGGCCTGACCGCCGTCGCCATCCACGGCAACAAGAGCCAGAACGCGCGCACCAAAGCCCTGGCCGACTTCAAGGCCGGCACCGTGCGTATCCTGGTGGCCACCGATATCGCCGCCCGCGGCCTGGATATCGACCAATTGCCACATGTGGTCAACTTCGAGCTGCCGAACGTCGATGAGGACTACGTGCACCGTATCGGCCGTACCGGCCGCGCCGGTCGTTCGGGCGAAGCCATCTCCCTGGTGGCGCCGGACGAAGAAAAACTGCTGAAAAGCATCGAGCGCATGACCAAGCAGAAAATCGCCGACGGCGACCTGATGGGCTTCGATGCCAGCACCGTAGAAGCCGAGAAGCCTGAAGCGCGCGAGCGTCCCGATGTGCGTAACCCACGCAACCCGCGCGGTCCGAAGGGCGATGGCCCGAACGGCGGTGGCGGTGGCGGCGGTCGTCGCGACAAAGGCAAGGACAAGGGCAAGGAAAAATCCGCCAGCAACGGCCGTGGCGAACGCCCGGCCCGCGAGCAAAAGCCCCGCGAAGGCACCCCGGCCCGCGAACAGCGCCAGCCGAGCCAACCGCCACGCGCCGCGGCTGACCGCGCTCCGGACGAGTTCCTCGACGACGATGTGGATAACTTTGGTAACCGCGTTGACTACGTGCCTCAGGCCAAGCCGGCCCAGGGCCGTGGCCGTCGTCCAGGTGCTCCGGCACAGGGCGCGGGCGCAGGCGCTCCTCGCGGCGGTCAGCCACAGGGCGGCCGTCAGAATGGTCCGCGTAACAGCAGCGGCGGCACCACCGGCACCCCGCCAGCCAAGCGCAACGGCCCGCGTAACGGCGCTCCGCGTGATGGCCAGGCCCGTCGCGAAGACTCGCGTAATCGCCGCCCGGCCCGTGACGACCAGCCACGCTCCTCCGAGCCAGCCGTGCAGAACCCGCGTGGCGGCCCCGCTCCGAAGATTATCCACAAGGAGTCGAAGGTCGATCGTTTCCCGACTCCAGAGCAATTGGATCAATTGCCCGGCCGTCCTCGTGGCGAAAAACCAGCGTTGCTGACCCGCAACCGCTGAGTTTCTACGCAGCATAAAAAATGCCCCGCTCTTTCGAGACGGGGCATTTTTTTGGGCTCAACAAACTAAATATGGGAGGAGGCTCACCCCCGATAGCTGTTTATCAGTATCAACAGGCAGACCGAGCTGCCATCGGGAGCAAGCGCCCTCCCCCACTGAGCACATTCCAGACACAAAAAAACCGGATGCTGAGATCCGGTTTTTTTAACCGCGCAGAATTACTTCTGCTTCACGCCTTCCAGCGAGATATCCAGATCCAGGGTCTGAGAGGACGGGCCTGGGCCTTTGATGCCGAAGTCGTTCAGGTTCAGCGTGGTCTTGGCGTTGAAGCCGGCACGCTCGCCGCCCCATGGGTCTTTGCCTTCACCGTTGAACGTGGCCTTGAAGGTCACCGGCTTAGTCACGCCGTGCAGGGTCAGGTCGCCGGTCACGTCAGCAGTTTTGTCGCCGGTGGATTTAACGGCGGTGGACACGAACTTGGCGTCAGCGAACTTGGCAACGTCGAGGAAGTCTTTGCTGGCGATGTGCTTGTCACGCTCGGCGTGGTTGGACCACAGGCTGGCGGTTTTCACGTCGACTGCGATTTTGCTGGCTTCTGGCTTGGCCGAATCCCAGCTGAACGTGCCATCCCAATCCTTGAAGGTACCGTGGATGAAGCTGTAGCCCAGGTGGCTGATTTTCCAGTCGATGAAGGCGTGCTGGCCTTCTTTGTCGATCTTGTAGTCAGCCGCCATGACCTGGCCTGCGGACAGCAAAGCAGTACCGATTGCCAGTGCAGCGAGTGTCTTTTTCAACATGCTTTCTATTCCTTGTGAGTCGAGGTTGAACATCAGGCTTTGCGCCCCAGCATTCGCGTCAGGGTCGCATCACGATCGATAAAGTGGTGTTTCAACGCAGCCACGCCGTGCAAGCCGGCGAAAACCACCAACACCCAGGCCAGGTACAAGTGCACCAGACCCGCGTTGTCTGCCTGGTCCGGTAGACCGGAAACCACGGCAGGAATTTCAAACAGGCCAAACACCGGAATACCGACACCGTCTGCGGTGGAAATCAGGTAACCGGCGATCATCACCGCAAACAGGCCGACGTACAGGAACATATGGCCAAACGCCGCGCCGATACGGGTCAGGCGGCTGTAACTGGCCAGCGGCGGTGGCGGCGGGCTGATCAAGCGCCAGACGATCCGCACCAGCATCACCGCAAACAGCGTGATGCCGATGCTCTTGTGCAGGTCCGGTGCATCTTTGCGCCAGGCACTGTAGTAATCGAGTCCCACCATCCAAAGGCCCAGGGCGAACAGACCAAACACCACCAGGGCCACGCCCCAGTGCAAAACCATACTGACCCAGCCATATCGGGCCGGTGAGTTACGTAGCTGCATGTACTTAATCCCGTAAGAGCTGCGCCCAAGACTAGCGTGTTAACTATCGAATTAAAGCGGAAAATTTCGCTTTGAAATATCGAGAAATGCGATCTAGAGCCTAGGCACGATAAGTTAACCAAGGATTAAGGACTATTCCTGAGAAACGTGACAGTCCGTCCTGTGTTTACTGCCAATTCACACGCCATGGGTTGTGACACCGCCCTGCTTTGCATAGGCTTGCGCGATTGTTTCACCTGCGCCGGTCGCAGGACCGCTTCGAGGAGAGACACGATGGGCCTGAACAACCAGTGGATGCAACGCGATCTGGCGGTGCTGTGGCATCCCTGCACCCAGATGAAAGACCACCAGCAATTGCCGCTGATCCCCATCAAGCGTGGCGAGGGCGTGTGGCTGGAAGACTTCGAAGGCAAGCGCTACCTCGACGCCGTCAGCTCCTGGTGGGTCAACGTGTTCGGGCATGCCAACCCGCGCATCAACCAGCGCATCAAGGATCAGGTCGATCAACTGGAGCATGTGATCCTCGCCGGTTTCAGCCACCAGCCGGTGATCGAGCTGTCCGAGCGCCTGGTGGCGATGACGCCCGAGGGCCTGACCCGTTGCTTCTATGCCGATAACGGTTCGTCGTGCATCGAAGTTGCGCTGAAAATGAGCTTCCACTATTGGCTCAACCGCGGCCTGCCGAACAAAAAGCGCTTCGTGACCCTCACCAACAGCTACCACGGCGAAACCATCGCCGCTATGTCGGTGGGCGATGTGCCGCTGTTTACCGAGACCTATAAGGCGCTGCTGCTCGACACGATCAAAGTACCCAGCCCCGATTGCTACCTGCGCCCCGAGGGTATGAGCTGGGAAGAACACTCACGCACGATGTTCCTGGCCATGGAACAGACCCTGGCCGAGCACCATGCCACGATCGCTGCGGTGATCGTCGAGCCGCTGATCCAGGGCGCCGGCGGCATGCGCATGTATCACCCGGTGTACCTCAAGCTGCTGCGCGAAGCCTGCGACCGCTACGGCGTGCACCTGATCCATGACGAAATCGCCGTAGGCTTCGGCCGCACCGGCAGCATGTTCGCCTGCGAACAGGCCGGCATCCGTCCGGACTTCCTGTGCCTGTCCAAGGCCCTTACCGGCGGCTATCTGCCCTTGGCCGCCGTGGTGACCACCGAGGACGTGTACAGCGCGTTCTACGACGACTACCCGACCCTGCGCGCCTTCCTGCATTCCCACAGCTACACCGGCAACCCCCTGGCGTGCGCGGCGGCCTTGGCGACCCTGGATATTTTCGAAGAAGACAACGTCATCGAGAACAACAAGGCCCTGGCCCAGCGCATGGCCACCGCCACCGCGCACCTGGTGGACCACCCCCATGTGTCAGAAGTGCGCCAGACCGGCATGGTGCTGGCCATCGAGATGGTCCAGGACAAAGCCACCAAGACCGCCTACCCATGGCAGGAACGCCGTGGCCTGAAGGTATTCGAACACGCACTGGAGCGCGGCGCGTTGCTGCGGCCGTTGGGCAGCGTGGTGTATTTCCTGCCGCCCTATGTGATCACGCCGGAGCAAATTGACTTCCTGGCCGAAGTGGCCAGCGAAGGCATCGACATCGCCACCAACAGCAGCGTCAGCGTCGCGGTGCCACAGGACTTCCACCCAGGCTTTCGCGATCCGGGTTGATTCCCCACCTTTTTAGGCACCCTCGCCACCGTTATCTTGCTCCTGCACAGAATTTCCCAGAGAACAGAAATGAGATTGTCCCGCTTTTTCACCGACACCCCGCTGAGCCTCGGCGACGTAGAACTGCCAGAGGCCCAGGCGCATTACATCAGCCGCGTGTTGCGCATGGTCGAAGGCGACGCCGTGCAATTGTTCGACGGCTCCGGCCAGGAATTCCTCGGCAGCTTGCTGGAAGTCGGCAAGAAGCGCGTCACCGTGCAACTGAGCGAGAGCTTCGCGGGCCAGGCCGAATCCCCGCTGCACATCCACCTCGGCCAGGGCCTGTCCCGGGGCGAGCGGATGGATTGGGCGATCCAGAAAGCTACCGAGCTTGGGGTCAACGCGATCACGCCGATTTTCAGCGAACGCTGCGAAGTGCGCCTCAAGGACGAACGCGCCGACAAGCGCCTGCTGCACTGGCGCCAGGTGGCGATCAGCGCGTGCGAGCAATGCGGGCGTTCGACGGTGCCGGTGATTCACCCGCCGCTGCTGCTGGCCGATTGGTTGAAGCAAACCGCGGCGGACCTGAAGCTGGTGCTGCACCCGGTGGCTGAACCGATGATCAGCCATGCCAAGCCGTCGAGCCTGGCGTTTTTGATCGGGCCAGAAGGTGGGCTGACCGACAATGAAGTCGAAACGGCCCAAGCCGCCGGCTACCACGCCGCCCGCCTTGGGCCGCGGGTGTTGCGTACCGAAACCGCGCCCGTCGTTGCATTGGCCGTGGCCCAACAACTCTGGGGCGACTTCTAACGCCCTTACCTTGTAAACCCAATCAAAACTGTGGGAGCGGGCTTGTGTGGGAGCCGGGCTTGCCCGCGATGCAGTCACCTCGGTCTTTCAGTAACACTTGGGTGATGCTATCGCAGGCAAGCCAGCTCCCACAGTAGATTGGGTTACCACATCAGCACATCACTCCACCGGGTCGCTGACCGGCTTGGCAATGATCGCCTTCAGCTCGCTGGTCATCGGGAACTCAAGGTTCAAGCCCTTGGGCGGAATCGGCTGTTCAAACCAGCGCTGGTAAATCCCGTTGATTTCCCCGCTGCGGTACAGGTCACCGAGGGTCTCGTTGACCACCGCCAGAAACTGCGGGTCATCCTTGCGCACCATGCAGCTGTAGATTTCCCGCGACTGCTCCTCGCCCACCACCACCCAATTGTGCGGGTCCTTGGCCTTGGCGCGTTCGCCGTAGAGCAGCGCGTCGTCCATGTAGAACGCGGCCGCGCGGCCAGTCTCAAGCATCTTGAATGCCTCGCCATGGTCCTTGGCGCTGATCACAAAGATATTGGCCTTGTGCTCAGCACTGTAGCTTTTGAGGAAGCGCTCGTTGGTGGTGCCGGCGGTGGTCACCACGTTCTTGCCCTGCAGATCGGCAAACCCCTTGATGCCGCTGTCTTTGGCAGTCAGCAACTGGCCCTTCACGTAGATAAACCCGTAGGAAAACGCCACCTGTTTCTGCCGCTCGGCGGTCACCCCGGTGGAACCGCATTCCAGGTCGACGGTGCCGTTCTGCACCAGCGGGATGCGGGTCTGGGAGGTCACCAGGTTGTATTTGACGTTGAGGTTGGGCACCCCGGTTTTCTGCTGGATGCGTTCGACGATCTTGTTCGCCAGGTCCACCGAATAGCCCATGGGTTTGCCGCTATGGTCGCCCACGTACGAAAACGGTACCGAGGCGTCGCGATAACCCAAGGTAATCGACTTGGCGTTGGCGATCTTGCTCAGCGTACCGCTCAAGGCCGCTTCGTTCGCCACGGCCTGCGCGCCCCATAACAGCCCCACCGCGCAGCCGGTCAACAGGATTTTTTTCATTGTTATGCTCCGTTGGTTTTTTGGTTATTTACGTACAGCAATCACACTGATTTCCACCAGCACGCTCGGCCGTGCGAGCTGGGCTTGCAGGGTGGTCCGGGTGGGCGCCATCCCCGGTGTCAGCCACGCGGACCACACTTCGTTCATCGGCGCAAAACCGCTGTCGATGTCCTTGAGATAGATGGTCGCATTGAGCAAGTGGTCCTTGTCGCTGCCGGCCTGGGCCAACAGCGCGTCGATCCTGGCCAGGACTTCGCGGGTCTGGGTCGCCACGTCCTGGCCGTCACCCGGCACCTGGCCCGACAGAAACACCAGCTCATTGAAAGTCACAGCGCCGCTGAGGCGTTCGTTGGTGTTGATTCGTTGGAGGGTCATGGATGCGTCCTCACGCGGCGCGGGGCGACAGGCCCTGCATATCGATGGAAGGTTGGTGCTGGCCGATCAGTTCGGCGAGCAGTTGGCCGCTGCCGCAGGCCAGGGTAAACCCGAGGGCGCCGTGGCCCAGGTTGAGCCACAGGTTGCGGTAAACGCTCGCGCCGATCAGTGGCACACCGGTCGGCGTGGCCGGGCGCATGCCGGCCCATTCCAGCGCATGGCTATAGTCACCGGCTGTAGGAAAAGTCTCGACCGCCTGGCGTTTCATCAGCGCCAGGCGCTTAGGCTCAAGGCTGGCATCGAAACCGACGATATCCACCATGGCCGCCACCCGCAATTGTTCGCCGATGCGTGCGTAGACGATCTTGCGGTCGTAGTCGGTGATGCTGATGTTAGGAGCGCGGTGCTGCTCGCCAATCGGCACACTGAGGCTGTAACCCTTGAGCGGATACAACGGCAGCGACACGCCAGGCAACGCCAATTCAGCGCTGCGGTGCCCGGCGGCCAGCACCAGGTGCTCCACCGGCATGACCTCCTCGCCCAGCTCCAGCGCCTGCACCGCACCCTCGGCATGACGAATACCGGTGACCTTGCGCCCCAATATAAATGTGCAACGCCCCGATGCCTCCAGACGCGCCGCCAGACGCTGACAGAACGCATGGCAATCGGCGACTTCCTCGTTTGGCGTGTAGATACCGCCGACAAAACCGCCTGCCGCCAGCGTCGGTTCCAGGCGTGCGCAGTCCAGGGCGGATAGCACCTGTTGTTGCAGGATGTCGGTGACCTTGCTGCGCGCATGCTCAAAGGTATTCGCGTTGCGAAAGGCCACCAGCTTGCCGTTGCGCCGCCAGTCGAAGCCGTCCAGACGATCGTCGACGCGCCATTGCTGCAAGGTGTTTTGACTCAGGGACGCCAGACGCAGCAGGTGCGCGGCGTTGCGTTTATTCACCGAGCCTCGGCAGGCGCCGACAAACGCCGCCATCCAGCGCCATTGTTGGGGGTCCAGGCGCGGGCGCAGTTTCAATGGCGAATCGCCGCGCAGCAGCCAGCCAATCGCTTGCAGCGGCACACCGGCATCGGCCAGCGGCGCGACGTAGCGGTAAGACAATTGCCCACCGTTGGCAAAGCTGGTTTCGCTGCCGAGGCGCTCGCGCGCGTCGATCACCGTGACCTCATGACCGGCACGCACCAGCGCGTACGCACTGGCCAAGCCGATCACCCCACCGCCGATAACGCAAACCTGCCTGGCCATGCTCGCCCCTGCCGTTGATTGAGAGAGCCCAAGCGTAGGGGCAGGTGACACGCTACCGACAATGAATAAAGATAGGTCGCCTATAAACAAAGGTTATGGACGTGCCATGCGCTTGCGTCATATCGAAATCTTCCAGGCTATCCGCCAGACCGGCTCCGTCAGCGCCGCCGCGCAGTTGCTGAATGTGTCGCAGCCGGCGGTGACCAAGGTGCTGCAACATGCCGAAATGCAGCTGGGCTTTCCGCTGTTTCTGCGGGTGCGCGGTAAATTGCAGGCAACTCCGGAAGCCTTGGCGCTGGAGCGTGAAGTCGAGAAAGTCACCGAGAGCCTGCAAGGCGTGCGGCGCCTGGCCAAGAGCCTGCGCAGCGCACCGGGGCACAGCGTGCGCATTGGTGCGATTCCGGCATTGGCCCTGGCCCTGCTGCCGCCGGCGATTCTGGAATGGAAGCGCGACTACCCGGACATTGCCTGCGAACTGTCCAGCGACCATAGCCGCGAGCTGGTGCAAAAACTGTTGATGCGCGAGATCGACCTGGCGTTGACCCTCAACTTCTCCGGCCATCCGGGATTGACCACCCAAGTGCTGGCCAACGGAGCGCTGGTGGCGCTGGCCTCCAAGGGTTATTGGCCCGAGGAGGCGCTGAGCATGCCATTGGCCCTGACGGACCTGGCCGGCGCGCCGCTGATTGGCCTGTCCAGCGCCGACCCACTGTCGGCCAGGCTCGACAACTATCTGGAAAGCGTTACGCCGCCGCCGCGCGTGACCCTCTCGGTGCAGACCTACGCTCTGGCGCGGGCTATGGTCGAGTCCGGCGCCGGCTTAACGGTAATCGACCCCTTCACCGCCCTCGGCGCTTCCCCCGCCACCACCTGCATCCGCACGCTGACCCCACCGCTGCCGATCACCCTCTACGCCCTGACCCGCGCCGATGAACCGCCACCGCACACGCTGGCCAAGCTGCTGGAGATCTTCGGCCAGCGCGCCGACGCGATGCTGCAGCGGCTATAGCACGTAGTGCATGATCGCCACGAAATGCAGCACGCTGCCGCCGATCACGAACAAGTGCCAGATCCCATGGGAGTGCCGCAGGCGGTGCTCCAGGGCAAAAAAGATGATGCCAACGGTGTACAGCACGCCGCCCGCCGCCAGCCAGATAAACCCCGCCGTGCCCAGCGCGGCCATCAGCGGCTTGACCGCCACCAGCACAATCCAGCCCATCACCGCATAAATGACGATGGACAAAATGCGCGCCTCGGAACGCGGTTTGATCTCCTGCAAAATGCCGATCACCGCCAGCCCCCACACAATCCCGAACAGCGTCCAGCCCCATGGCCCGCGCAGGGTCACCAGGCAAAACGGCGTGTAACTGCCGGCAATCAACAGGTAGATGGAAAAGTGATCGACCTTCTGCATGATCTCTTTTCGCCGCCCCTGCACGCTGTGGTACACGGTGGACGCGCTGTACAGCACCATCAGCGTAAAACCATAGATCGCCACGCTGACGATCTTCCAGGGGCTGCCATCCAGACTGGCCACCACCAGCATCCATACGGCGCCAATACACGCCGCGACAGCACCGAGCAAATGGCTCCAGGCGTTGAATCGTTCCCCGTGGTACATGTGTCACTGACCTCCCGTAACCGTTGACGACTGGCCGCAAGCCTCCGGCCTTGGGCATCAGAGTGCAAGTGCCATGTGACGTTCCGAGGACGCCGCGCGCATTTGCGGGCACAATCGAGCCACATTCTCGTCACGCCGCAGCCTCCAGCGCGAGTCGGAGGTTATTTTGGTTGTCATGGTCGCTCCACGGGTTTGCCGTCGTGGGCTGTACCCTAGGCGTGATTCAGGAGGCTATCAATCAAGCTGGGCGGTGGATCATTACAGTTGTAGTAATGGAGCATCAACGAACGCTGAGCCGAGCCGAAAGATGATCTCAATGTAAGAGGGGGCTTGCCCCCGATGGCAGAGTGTCAGTTGATACATCACTTATGACCCACCGCTATCGGGGCACGCCCCTTCTACATTTGCTCAGTAGGTCTGTTTGGGACAAGTTCGTGCACGGCCCAAAATCTTGCAGGAGAAATCCGAAGCCCCCAGGCCTACAGCCTCATATCAATGCTCACCGCCCCCAAGCCTTCAAGCGGATAGCTGCGGTATTCATAAACCTCCCCACGAACAATGAGATGGAGAGCTCCATCCTTCTGGATCACTTGGACATCAGGCTCTTTGGTTTTTAGAAATGGATGTGCCGAGACCAATGACGTGAGTATTTCGTGATCATTATCCAGATCCTTATGCACGTAGTACCTGTAGGAAAAGCCCACCGTCGCACCACCCTGATTATCCCGCACGCCATAAAGGGAGTTGCCGTTACTCAAGGAATGCTTGAGTACGACCTCATCCAACTCCGGCGTACCGGGGCTCATCAACCAACCAACGCCCAAGTACCCGAGACACACCACCAGCAGCCCATTGAGCAAGACCTGGACCGGCCACTTAATACCCTTGAGCTCTGGCATATTCGATGCCCTCCTTGATCCAGTGCTGGTCGCTATGGTCATCGCCATAAGGCGCATCACCCCACCAGTCTCCAAACTCCGGCCGAGATGTCCCCGCCGCTTTTTGCGCAGCACCGGCTGCTCTCAATAACACGCCTTCAGGAATCCCCAACACCGTACCGGTAACCCCATAGTTAAAGTTACCGAACGCCTCGTACTCGCGACTTTTCTGTTTGTAATCCCAAGGGCCACGCCCTCTGACTTGTGAATAAAACCATGAATAGGTGAACGCCGAACCTGGCTTCAAATGCATCCTGCGGTTGTTGGCCAGGGCGATATTGTCTTGCAGCGAAACGCCTGGGGGCATTGGAGGGACAGCCATTTGCGAATCCTTGCTGATGGGGTTGAGCGTCAAAAGCTAGCACTCAAAAATCAGCCAAAACTCGGGAAAAGAACTTACAGAAGCTTCACACTACTTTTCGATCTACGTCTTACATCTGTTAGGGGCAAAGTAAGACTTTATTGGGGCCGGCGTGAGTACCGCATGGCGATGGCCGTCGATGCAAAGTACCTACGACTTGTGGCAGGCCGAGCATCGGGAGCAGCCAATGATTGAGCGGTTTGCGCGGATTGACTAAGGAAAAAGCCTACCGGACGCTCAACGCGCCATGACGTTAACCACTACATGCAAAATGAACGCAGGTCCGTAACAAGGTTTCCCCTGCTCATCCTCGATTCTCCAGACTGAAGCCACCGTGCAGGTCTCCTTGGGTGCTGCAAACTCCACACTGATATGCACCGGCTGGCCCGGCAGCGTATCGGCAATAGGGAGCTCGCTGTACAGGCTACGCAAATGAATATCCATCACAACCTCCAACTGACCCTGTGGATCGGTGCGGCGGGCAATCACATATTCCCTATCAACACGCACCAGTCGTCGCCCGCGCCAGGGTCGTGTCCCCAGGTTCTGAATCTCCCAGGTTTTCTGAAAAACTTCCCCCGGCAACACGACGGCTTGATCAGGCGTCGTGACATCGGCATTGAACACCGCAACGTCATCCGGATCATCAATACCTGCAGCCCGATTGGTGGTAGCCATTGAGTACGCATTAGCGGGCGCGCCTGTCAGGTCAGCGAAGTAGCGAAACAACAGCAAGGGAGAAACCTGCAATGCCTTCGCCAGCTTGATCAGCGTGCGTACCGACGGGTCCCTGGACGCTCCAGCCGCTAGACCGTACAGGTAGGTTCTGGAAATTCCTGCTTCCTTGGCCAGCGCAGTCAGCGGCTTGCCCAATTCGCGGCTGCGCCGTGCAACCAATGACCTGAGGGTATCTCGCGTTCTTATATTCATACGAAGTGTACGGTTCCCGTTTTTAGGTGAACGTCATTTCTTTGTCCGCCAAAAAAGACAACCTGTCCGCCGCCCCGTGTCTTGAACCATGCACACTCGCCACCTGCTGGCGCTGGCGATGTTGTGAAGGACATGGATGGAACCCTTTTAGCCGGTCATATCCAGTGTCGTAGTTTCTCGCATGCTTGCGAACCTAGTGTTTGTTGCAT
The DNA here is from genome assembly GCF_019641515.1 of Pseudomonas sp. S5F11. Taxonomy (NCBI): domain Bacteria; kingdom Pseudomonadati; phylum Pseudomonadota; class Gammaproteobacteria; order Pseudomonadales; family Pseudomonadaceae; genus Pseudomonas; species Pseudomonas sp. S5F11. The sequence continues at coordinate 4,050,213 of NZ_JAIFJZ010000001.1, read as the reverse complement.
TCCTTTACATCTACCTTTGGATATAGCCATGAACCACATTAAAGCGTGCTGTGAATCCATTGCTCAAACAGGCTTCGGCACCCTGCAAATATCAGAAGCGATGCTGCTGGATTACAAAAAAATCGTTGATGGATACCCCGCAATATCACCAGCCACCAAAGCCTCGTTTTCCTTCGAAAAAGACACCGATGGATTTTTCCCCTTTGGCACTGAGTACTCGAGCCTTGAGGAGCAGCCAGACCTATGTGAGCGATTTTGTTACTGGCCTGCACATTCATTAAAACGAAGAGCCTTTGAATTCACACGAAGTGATTTTTTTGCCGTCGTCACAGCTTTTGAACAACAGGTCAGCGAGCTTGCCCAGGGATTGATGGACGGAATTTGCGCGGAGTTTGGAGCCACTTCGTTGAACTCTTTGCGTGCAGCGTCCTATCTGCAACTGTGTGTCTATGGAGCTAATTCCGGGTCGGGCCAGCGCCAGTTTGCTCAGGATCCTCACGAGGATGGTCATCTGTTGTCCTTTATCAAGCCTACTCGTGATGGCCTCGTTCTGGTTCGAGGCAGCTCGTTGGAGCCGGTGCGCCTCTTGGAGAACGAGGTAGCAATCTTGGCCGGATCGTTACTGACCGAGCTCTCGGATTGTGCGATTCCCGCTATGTACCACGCGGTTCTGACGCCTCGGAGACCAATGCCGCGAAGCTCTCTCATTTACTTCGTCAACCCTGATTCGGAGCAGGAACTGACAAGCTTTTTCCGCCACCAGCCGATCGACTTGAAAAACGCCGCCAACACGCGCCATACCAGCTTCGGTAATCACCCCCTTCAATTGATCTGATACCCAGGCGGCTGAGCGCTTCATGACTCCAGACTTCAACGCTTTTTATCTCGAAGGCCTGCTACTGGGCATCGGACTGTTCGCCGCTCCTGGACCGAAGGACACCCTGGTTATTCGCCAGGGTGTCAGTCGCAGCCCTGTCTGGGGGGTGGTGGCGGTATGCGTGTTCGCCGACATCATCCTCATCGCTCTTGGGGTCATGGGCTTGGGCTCGTTACTTGGCAGAGAGCCAGGTTTCGTGGCGTTTCTGCTGCTGTCGGGAGCGGCCTATCTATTGTGGTTCGGCTGGCAGCGGTTATTGGCTTGTCTGCGTAACCAATCGATGCCGGACACTCGAAGCAACCTCACCTCACAACGGGGATTGCTGCGCACAGCGGTGATACTTGGATTTGCCAATCCGTATGCTTGGCTGGATACCGTGGTGCTAATTGGCTCTATTGGCGCGGCAAAGCCCGTCAGCCAACAAGCGCTCTTTGCCAGCGGAGCAATGACCGCGTCGCTGGTGTGGTTTGTAGTTTTGGCGTTAGGGTGCCAGAGGTTGACGGGGCTATTTCGTTCGGCGAAGGTCTGGCGTTTATTGGACGCAGGCGTGGTGATTTTGATGGTGTATCTGGCGGGTATGCTGATTGCTGATTTTCATCAGCTGCAGCGTCTCTGAACCGGAAAAGGCCCTCATCACAGGACGCCTTTCATTTCTCAGAAAATGCGCAGCTCAGGCCAGGCCTGACTCGACCAGCAAGGCTTCCAGCCCCATTAAATCCGGCACCTTCGCCACATGTTCGCCCACCTGCACCGCTGCCAGCTCCAGCGGGCTGAGCGGCACGTCCACGTAGCTCAACTCGCTGTCGAGCTTGTAGGAGCGTGGGATGCCTTGGATCACCAGGGCGATGAACTTCAAGGTTGGCCACCCGCCCAGGGCATTCAGCACCACGATGCGTGAGCGTTCGCCGACGACAAGGGCTTCGCCGCAAGCAGCTTCAAAGCTGATCAGGGGGATTTGCCGCTCACGCCAGGTGACTTGCCGCAAGTACCAGGGCGGGGCGTCGCTGGCTGGTTCGCCGCGTTGGAAGTCGATCAGTTCGGCGATGGCGACGTTGGGCAGGATCAAATGCCGGTCGGCCAGGGGCAGCAGCAAGCCGGTGACTTGGCTGGCGCGGTGGTCAAGCATGGGACTTGCTCCAGTAGGCGATGCTCTCCAACAGCACCGACTCCTGGTACGGCTTGCCCAGGTAGTCGTTGACGCCGATGGCCATAGCGCGGTCGCGGTGTTTCTGGCCGGTGCGCGAGGTGATCATGATGATCGGCAGGCGCATCAGCCGTGGGTCGTTGCGCACTTGGATCGCCACTTCGAAGCCGTCCATGCGGGGCATTTCGATGTCCAGCAGCATCAGGTCCGGGGTGTGTTCTTCAAGCACGGCCAGGGCGTCGATGCCGTCCTTGGCGGTGAGCACGTTCATGCCGTTGCGTTCCAGCAGGCGGCTGGTGACTTTGCGCACCGTCACCGAATCGTCGACCACCAGCACCAGCAGCGGGCGTTTTTTCAACGGGTCGTTGAGGATCAGCGGCGCATCGCTCGCCTGGGCCGGCAACACCGGTGGCCGGGCGCGGATATGCGCCAGCAAGTCGATGATCAGCACCACGCGACCGTCCCCCAGAATGGTCGCCCCCGACACGCCTTTTACCCCGGCAAATTGCGGGCCCAGGCCCTTAACTACAATCTCGCGCGTTCCGGCCATGGCGTCCACATGCACCGCCACATGCCGCTCGTTGCACTGCACCAGCAACACCGGCACCGGCTGGTACTGGCCCAGCAGTTTCGGCCGCGCGACGGTGTGCAGCAGGTCGCCCAAGTAGAACAGCTCATAGCGCTGGCCGGCATATTCGTAGAACGGCGGGTCCTGCTGATAGTGGCCCGCCAGCTCATGGGGCAGCACACGCACCAGGCCCTCTATGGTGTTGAGCGGGATCGCGTATTGCTCGTCCGCGCACTGCACCATCAAGGCACGATTGACCGACACCGTGAACGGCAGGCGGATGCGGAAATGCACGCCCTGCCCTGGCGTCGAGTCGATCACCATCGAGCCGCCGAGCTGGCGCACTTCTTCATGCACCACGTCCATGCCCACGCCGCGCCCGGAAATCTGGGTGATTTTTTCCGCAGTGGAAAAGCCCGGTTGCAGGATGAACTGCAACACATCGCGGTCGCTGATCTCTTGCTGAGGGCCCAGCAGGCCGCGCTTGATCGCCTTGCGCCGCACCGCGTCCAGCGGCACGCCGGCGCCGTCGTCGCGCATGTCGAAAATGATATCGCCGCCTTCGTGGGTCAGGTCCAGGGTGATGCGGCCTTTCTGCGGTTTACCGGCAGCCAGGCGCACCTCCCGAGATTCCAAGCCGTGGTCGACGGCGTTGCGCAACATGTGCTCCAACGGCGCCACCATGCGCTCCAGCACGTTGCGGTCCATTTCGCCCTCGGCATTGCCGACGATGAACTCGACATCTTTGCCCAACTCACTCGCCACCTGCCGCACGATGCGTTTGAGCCGTGGCAGCATGCGTTCGAACGGCACCATACGGGTGCGCATCAGGCCTTCCTGCAACTCGGTATTGATGCGCGCCTGTTGCTGCAACAGGTTGTGCGCATCCTGGTTGCGCCGCTCCAGGGTTTCCTTGAGGTCGAGCAAGTCCGAGGCCGACTCGAACAACGCGCGGGACAGCTGTTGCAGTTGCGAGTGGCGGTCCATTTCCAGCGGGTCGAAGTCTTCATAGCCCAGGCGCTCGGCCTCGACCTGCTGGCGACTGAGAATGCGGCCCTGGGTTTCGGTGTCCAGGCGGCGCAATTGGTCGCGCATGCGCTCGATGGTGGTTTCCACCTCGTTGAGGGCGACGCCGGCATCGTTGATCTGTTGCTCGATGCGCCCGCGGAAGATCGAGGTTTCGCCGGCCAGGTTGACCAGATCATCGAGCAGATCCGCCGAGATTTTCACCGTATCGGCGGCCGGGTCCACCGCCGCCTCGGCCTTGCCCGCCGGCAATGCCACCGGTGTCGGCGACTCGTTGCTGGGGTGCACCAGGCTCTTGATGCGCTCGATCAGTTTGTCCACCGAACCCACCGGCAAGCCGTCGGCCACCGCGTCGATCATCTGCGCCAGGCGGTCGTGGCAGCCTTGCAGCAGCGCGAACAGCTCCGGGCTCGCAACCAGTTGGCCAGCGGACAACCCTTCGTAGAGAAACTCCAGTTCATGGGCCAGGTCGCCAATCGGGCCGATCTCGACCATGCGCGCGCCGCCCTTGAGGGTGTGCAGGTCGCGCAGCAGGGTTTCGACTTCCTGGCGGCTGCTCGGCTCGGCCTGCCAGCGCAGCAGCGCGGCGCCGGAGCTATCGAGGATGTCGGCAGCCTCTTCGAGGAAAATCTCCAGCAGTTCCGGGTCGGCGCTTGATGCTTCCACCGCCGGCGTCGGGGCCGTGGGGGTGCCGTTATGACGCAACGCCCGGACCTTGGCGACCAGCTCCGTACTGTCGCTCAAGGGCTTGTGCTGGTGCAGCTCTTCCAGTTGCAGCGCGAGCCGTTCATGGCTGGCCATCAATATGTGCGAGAGTTCGTTGGAATAGCTATAGCGCCGGTCGACCAGACCTTCGTAAAGGCATTCCAATTCATGGGCCAGCTCAGCCACCGGCTCTATCTCGGCCATGCGTGCGCCGCCCTTGAGGGTGTGCAGGTCACGCTGCAACGACGACAACGGCGCCATGCTCTCGGGTTCCAGCAACCAGCGCTTGAGGGACTGCCCGGCGCTGTCGAGGATATCCACCGCTTCTTCCAGGAAAATCTCGACTATCTCGTCGTCCACAGTGGTGGCGTGATCCAACTGCCGCGTCGCCGCGCCCAGTTCGGCGATGCTCGGCGCACGGTCGCCCTGGTGGGTAATCAGGCCGGTGGCGGCCGGATCGAGGGCTTCGTCCAGCAGCTCGCGCAAGGCGTGTACCCGGGCCGGTGCGGGGCTGATTTCCTGGCCGGCGGCGAGCTGGTCGAGCATGTTGATCAACGCGTCATGGGCCTGTTCGGCCTCCTGGAAAAACCGTGCGCTGACTGCCAGGCTGCTTTCTTCCACGGCGCCGTACAGGTCGAGCAAGGCTTCGCAGAGTTCGTCGATGGCATGCAGGTCGGCGTGCTGCGCGCCTTCGCCGAGGGTGGTCAACTCATCCAGCAAGGCCGTGAGTTCCTGGCGTTCGCCGGGGTGTTGCTGCCAGCGACGCAGCAGGTTTTCGGCGTCGAGCAGGATATCCATGCCCTGGGCCAGGAAGTCAGCGATCAGTTGCGGATTGCGCTTGATGCGCAGGCCGGCGGTGGGCGCATCGAGCAGCGCCTGGAGCTGGCGTTCGAGCAACTGTTGGGTGCGAGCAATCAGGTCCGCCGCGCCTTTGATCGGCGCCAGGGGGTTGCTGTCCAGCTGACGCAACCCTCGCTGGAACAGGCCCTCGGCTTCCAGCAGCAGTTCCACTTCATCCAGATCCAGCGGTAAGCGGTGAGCCTTGTACTCGCGGGTCAGGTGGTCGAGCGGCCGCGCCAGTTCGGCGATGGGCGACACACCGGCCATGTAGGCACTGCCCTTGAGGGTGTGCAGGGCGCGTTGCAGTTCATCGCTGACTTGCAGCGGCACATGCTCGGCGGCCTGCTCCAGGAAGTGGTTGAGGCTGTCGAGATGGCTCTGGGCTTCGTTGCGGAAAATCTCCAGCAGCATCGGGTCATGGGCATCAGCGGAGGCCACCGCGGCACCGCTGGCCAACCCATGGGCACGAGCGGCCAGGGCGTCGACTTCATCGCGCTGGCGTTGGGCGCCCTGGGCAAAATCGGCAATCAATTCCGGCAACAGTGCCACGGTTTCATCCAACACCTGTTGCACCTCGGGGCCCAGGGCCACGCTGCGCTCCAGTACGCGGTTGAGCAGGTTCTCCACCGCCCAGGCCAGCTCCGCCAGCACCAGGGCGCGCACCATGCGGCCGCTGCCTTTTAAGGTGTGGAACGCGCGGCGCATCTCGCCTTGGGCGGTTTTATCCGCGCTGTTCGGCAAATAGCGGTGCAGCACCTCAAGGACTTCCTCAGTCTCTTCGAGGAAGACCTCACGCAGCTCGTCGTCGATAGGCGCTTCGTCGGCGGGCGGCGGCAACAGGCTGCCGGGGCGCTGCAACGCGGGAGGGTTGAGGCGCGAGGTGGGGCTGGCCAATGCGTCGAGTTGGGATTGGTTGGGGGCCGTGTCGGTGGAGAGTGCGCCGTCCGGTGCGACCAGCGCCTGGCGCCAGGGTTTTTCCTCCGGCAGGTATCCGAGGGCCGCCAAGCCCTGGGTGGCCAGTTCCAGCACCCGTTCGCCGGCTGCATCCGGGTCTTGGAGCATGCGTTCGAGGTAGTACTCCAGGCTGCTGATCACGTCGGCGAAGTGCGCCAACTGCGTCTCGCTCGGCGGCTGTTCGTCGATCATCAACTGCGCATCCACGTAATCGCTGCAACCGCGCATCAGGCTGGCCGCCCGTGGCAGCGGGATCATGGCCAGCGCGCCGCGCACCTGGCTCAGCAGTTCCGGCAGGGATTCCAGGCGCTGGCGGTCCCAGTCGGCTTCGAGGCAATCAATCACCAGTTCTTTGGCCTGGCGCAGACACTGGCAGGATTCGCGGATCACCAACTGGTGGATCTGGGTCAGGTCGGTGGTGGGCAAGCGGCTTTCTTCGCGGCTTTCCGGCTCAACGGTTCCGGCCATACCGGCCAACGTGGCTTCGACATACAGCAACGCGCCGGCCACATCCATCAGCACCGCATCGTCCGGTTCACGATGCCCCTGGGCCAGGCTCAACACCACGGCGAGCTGGTCGATAATCACTTTGCGCGGCTGGCCGAAGCCCAACACCGCCAGGGTATCGGCGATCTGTCGCAACGGCGCCAGCAGCGCGTCAAGGTCACTGGCGTGCTGACGGTCACTGCGCACGAACAGGTCCAGACGCTCCTTGACCCGCACCAATTCCTCGCACAAGGCGCCGAGTACGGACCCCATGGCATTGCGATCGGGCCCGGCCATGCGCGCGCGCTCGGCATCCACCACAGCGCTGTCGGGCAAGGCTTCGTCCAGGCCGTAACGTTCTTTCAGGCTCTGCATGCGCGGCGTCGGCCGGGTGACCTTGGCGACATAGAACAGCAGGCTTTTGAGCAACTCATCCGGTGCCGGTTGGTTGATGCCGTTGATGCCCTGGGCCAGCAGGCGCTTGAGTTGCTTGTCGCTGGCCTTGAGCAGGCTGCGCAGCGCCGGGCTGTTGGCAATCACGCCAGTGAGCATGCCCTCCACCAGCGCCGAGGTCACTTGCCATAACGGCAACAGTGGCGCGCCCTGGCACAGCGCTTCGAGACGCGCGAACACCCGCGCCATGTCTTCCAGATTGCTTGGGCCGTGATCTTCGCGCAGCAGCCCGACCAAGGCCTGTTGCAGCAGGTGGTGCCATTGGCGCAATTGGGTCGGCAGATCGGGCCCGGCGCGCTGGGCCAGGGCGTCTTCGGGTAAAGGTGCGATCGACAGCAGTTGCGGGCTGAACAGGCTGGTTTCCGAGAGCAGGCTTTCTCCGCGCGCACTGCGCAGGTCGTTGAGCAGCGGCAGCACCACCAACGGCAGGTCGCGGCGGGCGCTATGTACGCGTTCGAGGTACAGCGGCAATTGGCCGAGAGCTTGTTGCAGCAGGCCGATGCTCTCATCGCGCTGCCCCACCTGCCCGTCGCGCAGGGCCAGGGCCAGGGCCTCGATCTCCTCGGCCAGCAGCGCCGCGCCGTAGAACTCGACCATTTGCAGCGCGCCATGCACCTGATGGATACCGGCCAGGCATTCGTCGATCACATCGCCGTCGGCGGTTTCGACATAAGCGTCCAGCGCCGAGCGGGCGTGTTGCAGGGTCTCGGCAATGTCGCCCTTGACCCATTCGAGGGCCACGTAGTCGTGCCGGTCAACCATAACTGCTCCGCTTTGAATTCATGAGTTGCTGGTGTTCTTGAAACCTGTACCTATCAACTGTCGACCTGTTTGGGCGGCGGCAGGGTGAAGCCCGACACCGACCGGCGTAACTGGCTGGCCATCTTCGCCAGGTTACCGATGCTCTCGGCAGTGGCGGTGGAGCCCGACGAGGTCTGCGTGGTGATCTGCTGGATCACATTCATGGTCAGGGAGATCTGCCCCGCCGACGAGGTTTGCTGTTGCGCCGCGTTGGAGATGCTCTGGATCAGCGCCGCCAGGGTTTTCGACACGCCTTCGATTTCCTCCAGCGCCACCCCGGCGTCCTGGGCCAACCGCGCGCCGCGCACCACTTCGGTGGTGGTCTGCTCCATGGAGATCACGGCTTCGTTGGTGTCGGCCTGGATCGCCCGCACCAGGGTCTCGATCTGCCGAGTGGCGGCCGACGAACGCTCGGCCAGGCGTTGCACTTCATCGGCCACCACCGCGAAACCACGCCCGGCATCCCCGGCCATGCTGGCCTGGATCGCCGCATTCAGGGCGAGGATGTTGGTCTGGTCGGCAATATCGTCGATCAGGCTGACGATATCGCCGATCTCCTGGGACGATTCGCCCAGGCGCTTGATGCGTTTGGCGGTGTCCTGGATCTGTTCGCGAATGTTGTCCATGCCATGGATGGTGTTGTGCACCACCTCATTGCCCTTGTTGGCGATTTCCACCGAGCGCTCGGCCACGGCCGAGGATTCGGCGGCGTTGGCCGACACCTGATCGATGGACTGGGCCATCTGATTGATCGCGGTGGACGCCTCGGCGATCTGCTGGGCCTGGTGCTCGGACGCCTGGGCCAGGTGCATGGCGGTGGCCTGGGTTTCCTGCACCGCGCCGGCCACTTGGCCGGCGGTGAGGTTGATGGTCGCCACCAGATCGCGCAACTGATCCACGGAATAGTTGATGGAATCGGCGATGGTGCCGGTAAAGTCCTCGGTGACCGACGCCGTCACGGTGAGATCGCCGTCGGCGAGGTCTTCGATTTCATCGAGCAGGCGCATGATCGCGTTCTGATTGCGCTCGTTCTTCTCGGCGGTTTCGTGCAGCTGGCGATTGGTCTCGCGCACCATCACCAGGCCGATCAGGATGATCGAGGTCAGCGCCAGCAAGCCCAGCACATAGCCGCCGATAGTGTCGAAGCTGCGCCCGCTGGCCAGGTTCTCGAAACCGGTGGCCAGGTGCGAGGCTTCATCGAGCAGGGTCTGGGACAGGTTGAAGATATTGCTCGCCGAGGCGCGCACCTGGAACAACTGCGGCGAGGTTTCGAGGATTTCATCCACCGAGCCGGACACGAACTCGAACAACTCGGCGATTTCCGCCAGCCGCGCGCGGGCATCGCGGTCTTCAACCTGGGTGATGCGCAGTCCTGGGTTGCCGTTGAGCATGCCATTGAGCACCTGGCCGAAGCGGTTGGCGTCACGGCCAAAGGCGTCGGCGGCTTGCACGGCGGTTTCGTCGCCGGCCAGCACGGTGTTGACCGCGCCCAGGATACGTTCGGCCAGCAACGATTGGCGCTGGGCCACGGCCACCTGGCTGGCGGGTGCGCCGCGCTGCAACAGGATTTCGACGACTTTTTCCGACTCCATCTGCAATTGCGGCACGGTTTCGGCCAGGGTCGCGGCCACTTGATGCAGGGACAGCACCGTCTGCTCGCTGGCCAGAATCGCGTCGGTGTTCTTCAGCAGGGCTTCCCAATCGGTCTGCACCGCGCGCATTTCGGCGCGCACGGCGCTGGGGGCGGCGGGCAGGCCGGTTTGCGGGTCGCCTTTTTTCAGGTAGCCCCAGCGCTGGGCAAAGTCGTTGCGCGCCTCGCCCAGCAGCTTGAACGCCGCGGCTTTGCCGGCGGCGGCCTCGGTGGCGTTCTTGGCGATACGTTGGGACAGCACGCGCAATTCACCGGCGTGGCCGATGTACTGTTTGTCGTAGGTGGACTGGGTATTGAGGTAGGCGAAGTTGGCGAACAACAGCATGATGAACACGATCAGCGCGATAAACAGCACGATGATCTGCGAGCGGCTACGCGAGCCGGCCTGGGGTTTGACGGTGGTCGCGGTGGTCATGGGGCAACATCCATGAAACCTGGCGTCTGGGCCAGGGCGAACGGGCTGAAGACCTGCCACGACGGGTCGCCGTCGAAATGCCCCTGAATAAACGGCGCGCCCGGCGCGGCGTTGGCCAATAAGGCGTCCTGTGCGAAATGCTGCATGCCCACCACCTCGTCCACCAGCAACCCAACAAACAGGTCATTGAATTCCACCACCAGCACCCGCCGTTGCTTGCGCGCCCTGGACAGCGCCTCGCCAAGGAACCCACCAAGGTCCATCACCGGCAATAAACGCCCGCGCAGGTTAGCCACACCTCGTACCCAGGTCTTGACCCCGGGCATTAAAGTGCAACGTGGCTCATGCAAAACTTCGGCGACTTCTCCCATTGGCGCCACGAACCAATGGGCGCCCACCCGAAAGCCGATCCCGCTCCAGCGCTGCAAGCCGGCCTCCTGGGAGGGCAGGTCGGCGGCCAGCAGGCGGCAGCGGCGGTCGATGTCCAGCAACAGCTCGAAGGCGGTTTGCGACTCGGTCATGATGGCGTGCCGTCAGCCGGCCAGCACCTTGTTCAGGGTGGCGATCAGGGTGTCTTCGTCCACCGGTTTGGTCAGGTAATCCTTGGCACCCTGGCGCGCGCCCCAGATTTTGTCGGTTTCCTGATCTTTGGTGGTGATGATGATGATTGGGATGCCGTTGGTTTCCGGCTCTTTGGACAGCTGACGGGTGGCCTGGAAGCCATTGAGGCCCGGCATCACGATGTCCATCAGCACGGCGTCGGGTTTTTCCTGGCGGGCCAGGGCCACGCCGTCCGCGCCGTTTTCGGCCTTGAGCACTTCGTGGCCGTGCTTTTCCAGCATGCCGGTGAGTTTGTACATTTCGGTCGGCGAATCGTCGACGATCAGAACACGTGCCATGGTTTTTCCCCGCTACATTGGTCGGCGCCGGCCCTTGTGAGGCGGCGTCAGTGTGCTTGTTCCACTGCGGCGAACCCAGGCACATAGGCCTTGATTGCACCCAGCAGTTCTTCCTTGCTGAAAGGCTTGGTCAAAAACTGATCGACCCCCACGATGCGTCCCTTGGCCTTATCGAACAGGCCGTCCTTGGACGACAGCATGATCACCGGGATCGCCTTGAACGCCGGGTTGTTCTTCACCAGCGCGCAGGTCTGATAGCCATCCAGGCGCGGCATCATGATGTCGACAAAGATGATGTGCGGGTGATGATCCACGATCCGCGCCAGGGCATCGAAACCGTCGATGGCCGTAATCACATCGCACCCCACGTTCTTCAACAGCGTCTCGGCGGTGCGGCGGATCGTTTTCGAATCGTCGATCACCATCACTCTCAAGGCGTTGGAATGCTGTTCCATATCTGCTCTACCATCGCCACAGCGAATCGGTTTTCGGTGTGTACTGCCTGACATTGCCCAAGATGAACGTCGCAAGCCTTGGAATTCAAGGGCTGCTGCGCCGTGGCAGCCTTTTTAGCACAGTCTCGGGGAGCAATCTATCGAGGCACTGGCCAGGTGGTTTTTCCTTGACCCACAACAGCGTCAGCGCCACTCTGACGCCACTTTTATGCGCCCCATTTGCTAGAGGAAATCCCCCATGAGCGTTCGCGTCGGCATTGTCATGGACCCTATCGCCAGCATTTCCTATAAAAAGGACAGCTCGCTGGCCATGCTCCTGGCCGCCCAGGCCCGCGGCTGGACCCTGTTCTATATGGAGCAGCGCGACCTGTACCAGGGTGAAGGCCAGGCTCGCGCACGCATGCGCCCGTTGCAGGTGTTCGCTAACCCTGAAAAGTGGTTCGAACTGCAAGACGAAATCGACAGCCCCCTGAGCGACCTGGACGTGATCCTGATGCGCAAGGACCCGCCGTTCGACATGGAATTCGTCTACTCCACGTACCTGCTGGAGCAGGCCGAACGCGACGGCGTGCTGATCGTCAACAAGCCGCAAAGCCTGCGCGACTGCAACGAAAAGCTGTTCGCTACCCTGTTCCCACAATGCACGCCGCCCACTGTGGTGAGCCGCCGCGCCGATGTGCTGCGTGAATTTGCCGCCAAGCACGGCGACGTAATCCTCAAACCCCTGGACGGCATGGGCGGCACTTCGATCTTCCGGCACCGCGCCGGTGACCCCAACCTGTCGGTGATCCTGGAAACCCTGACCGTGCTGGGTAGCCAGCAGATCATGGGCCAGGCATACCTGCCGGCGATCAAGGACGGCGACAAGCGCATCCTGATGATCGACGGCGAGCCGGTGGACTACTGCCTGGCGCGCATTCCTGCCGCCGGCGAGACCCGTGGCAACCTGGCCGCCGGTGGGCGCGGTGAGGCGCGGCCGCTGTCGGACAAGGACCGTTGGATCGCCGCACAGGTCGGCCCGACCCTGCGGGAAAAAGGTCTGCTGTTTGTCGGCCTGGACGTAATCGGCGAGCACCTCACCGAAATCAACGTGACCAGCCCGACGTGCATTCGCGAGATCGACAACGCATTTGGCACGAACATCGGCGAAATGTTGATGGCTGCCATTGAGCGCAAGCTACAAGCCAAGTGACATAGAACAGCCGGATACACACCAACATTGCGTTATCATGCGCGACCTGTGAAACGCGCGATGTTGGTTTTCTTGTTATGACACTCCCGTCCGATCTGCCCCCCGAACTCTCCCACAGTGGCGTGCGCCCGGCTGATCGGCTCGGTTTCACCCTGTTCCTGGCGGCGTTGATTCACCTGGCCGTCCTCCTCGGCGTGGGTTTCACCATGGTCGAGCCCAAGCAGATCACCAAGACCCTGGAAATCACCCTCTCCACCTTCAAAAGCGAAAAAAAACCCGAGAAAGCCGATTTTCTTGCTCAGGACAACCAGCAAGGCAGCGGCACGCTGGACAAGAAAGCCATCCCCAAGACCACTGAAGTGGCGCCTTTCCAGGACAACAAAGTCAATAAAGTCACGCCGCCGCCAGCGCCCAAGCCCGAGGTCAAACAGGCTGCGCCCAAAGCGGCCGTGACCACCGTCGCCCCCAAGCCGCAGAAAGCCCCGACCACGCGCGAAAAGACCAAGACCGAGCCGCAGCCTGAACCGGTGAAACCGGCGCCGACGTTCGACAGCTCACAGTTGTCCGACCAAATCTCCAGCCTGGAAGCCGAACTGGCCAACGAACAACAGCTGTACGCCAAGCGCCCGCGTATCTACCGCCTGAATGCCGCCTCCACCATGCGCGACAAAGGTGCCTGGTATAAGGACGAATGGCGCAAGAAGGTCGAGCGCATCGGCAACTTGAATTACCCGGAAGAGGCCCGCCGCCAGCAGATCTACGGCAATTTGCGCCTATTGGTGTCGATCAACCGCGATGGCACCCTGTATGAGGTGCAGGTGCTGGAATCCTCCGGCCAGCCGCTGCTGGACCAGGCCGCCCAACGCATCGTACGTCTGGCTGCACCGTTTGCGCCCTTTACCGGGGACTTGAACGATGTGGACCGCCTGGAAATCATCCGCACCTGGAAATTCGCCAGGGGCGATCGCCTTTCCAGCAACTGATCGCGCTCACACCCGGCTTGTCAGTTCGCCCCTGCGCCGCCACACTAGCGGGCATGAAAAATGTCAGCCCGACCTACCTCAAGCACCAATTCCTGATCGCCATGCCCCATATGGCCGACCCGAACTTTGCGCATACCTTGACCTACATCGTCGAGCACACCGCCAACGGTGCCATGGGGTTGGTCGTCAATCGCCCGCAAGAGCTGAACCTGGCCGATATCCTTGAGCAATTGCGCCCCGAAGTAGACCCGCCTGCTCGTTGCCAGGGCGTGCCGATCTACATTGGCGGCCCGGTGCAGACCGATCGCGGCTTCGTGCTACACCCCACCGGGCCGACGTTCCAGGCCACGGTGGACCTGGACGGTGTGTCGTTGTCCACTTCCCAGGACGTATTGTTCGCCATCGCCGATGGCGTGGGGCCCGAGCACAGTGTGATCACCCTCGGCTATGCCGGCTGGGAGGCAGGGCAACTGGAAGCCGAGCTGGCCAGCAACGCCTGGCTGACCTGCCCGTTTGACGCCGAGATTCTGTTCGGCACCGCCAGCGAACTGCGCCTGGACGCGGCGGCGGCCAAGCTGGGGGTCAACCTCAACTTATTGACCAGCCAGGCGGGGCACGCCTGATGGCATTGCGCTTGATCCTCGGGTTTGACTACGGCACCAAGCAGATCGGCGTGGCGGTCGGCCAGGTCATCACCGGCCAGGCCCGCGAACTGTGCACGCTCAAAGCCCAGAACGGCATCCCGGACTGGAATCAGGTCGAAGCCCTGATCAAGGAATGGAAACCCGACGCCGTGGTGGTCGGCCTGCCCTTGAACATGGACGGCACGCCCAGCGATATGTGCCTGCGTGCGGAGAAATTCGCCCGCCGCCTTAACGGCCGCTACAACATCCCCTTCTATACCCACGACGAACGCCTGACCACCTTCGAAGCCAAAGGTGAACGCAGAGACCGTGGTGGGCAGAAGGGCAGCTACCGCGACAATCCCGTGGATGCCATCGCCGCCGCCTTGCTGTTGCAGGGTTGGCTGGATGAAAACACTGCTTTATTTGAATCCTGACTGACGCGGCTTGCCGCGTCTTTTTACGTTTGAGCCCGAACCCTGCCGCCACCTCGACGCGCAAGGCCTAGAAGGAGCCACCATGAGCCTGCCCAATCCCGCCGAACTGATCAGCCAGATGGCGATACGCCTCACGGCGCACCTGGAACACCGCGGCATCCGCGAACCGCGTTTTATCGGTATCCGCACCGGTGGCGTATGGGTCGCCCAGGCGTTGCTCGAAGCGCTGGGCAGCGACGCGCCACTCGGCACGCTGGATGTGTCCTTCTACCGCGACGACTTCAGCCAGAACGGCCTGCACCCGCAAGTGCGCCCCTCCGCCCTGCCCTTTGAGATCGAAGGCCAGCACCTGGTGCTGATCGACGACGTGCTGATGAGCGGCCGCACCATTCGCGCGGCCATGAACGAATTGTTCGACTACGGCCGCCCGGCCAGCATCACCTTGGTGTGCCTGCTGGATCTGGATGCCGGCGAGCTGCCGATCAGCCCCGATGTGGTGGGCGCCACCCTGTCTTTGGCGGCCCATCAGCGGGTAAAATTGTCCGGTCCCAAGCCGCTCGAACTCGAACTGCAAGACCTCGCCCCTTAAACCGCCTTGTAAAGAGTCCCCGCGATGACGCCTCTAGATGCCAAGCGCCCGCTGCAGCTCAATGCTCAGGGCCAGTTGCAACACTTCTTGTCCCTCGATGGTTTGCCCCGCGAACTGCTCACCGAAATCCTCGACACCGCCGATTCGTTCCTCGAAGTCGGCGGCCGGGCGGTGAAGAAAGTCCCGTTGCTGCGCGGCAAAACCATCTGCAATGTGTTCTTCGAGAACTCCACGCGCACCCGCACCACCTTTGAACTGGCGGCCCAGCGGCTATCGGCCGACGTGATCACGCTGAACGTGTCTACCTCGTCGGCGAGCAAGGGCGAAACCCTGCTCGACACCCTGCGCAACCTGGAAGCCATGGCCGCCGACATGTTCGTGGTGCGCCACGGCGACTCCGGCGCCGCGCACTTCATCGCCGAACACGTCTGCCCGCAGGTGGCAATCATCAACGGCGGCGACGGCCGTCACGCCCACCCGACTCAGGGCATGCTCGACATGCTCACCATCCGTCGGCACAAGGGCAGCTTTGAAAACCTCTCGGTGGCCATCGTCGGCGACATCCTGCACTCGCGGGTGGCGCGCTCGAACATGCTGGCCCTGAAAGCTCTGGGTTGCCCGGATATCCGCGTGATCGCGCCGAAAACCCTGCTACCCATCGGTATCGAGCAGTACGGCGTGAAGGTCTACACCGACATGACCGCAGGCCTCAAGGATGTGGACGTGGTCATCATGCTGCGCCTGCAACGCGAGCGCATGGCCGGCGGCCTGCTGCCGAGCGAAGGCGAGTTCTACCGCCTGTTCGGCCTGACCACCACGCGCCTGGCCGGCGCTAAGCCGGATGCCATTGTGATGCACCCGGGGCCAATCAACCGCGGGGTGGAAATTGAGTCGGCGGTGGCCGACGGCAACCAGTCGGTGATCCTCAACCAGGTGACCTACGGCATCGCCGTGCGCATGGCGGTACTGTCCATGGCCATGAGCGGGCAAACCGCGCAACGTCAATTCGAGCAGGAGAACGCCCAGTGAAGCTCAGCATTCTCGGCGCCCGAGTCATCGATCCGGCCAGCGGCCTGGATCAAATCACCGATCTTCATGTGGAAGCCGGCAAGATCATCGCCATCGGCGCCGCCCCTGGCGGTTTCAGTGCCGGTCAGGTTATCGACGCCAAAGGCCTGGTGGCCGCACCTGGCCTGGTGGACCTGAACGTCGCCCTGCGCGAGCCGGGTTACAGCCGCAAAGGCAGCATCGCCAGCGAAACCCGCGCCGCCGCCGCCGGTGGCGTGACCAGCCTGTGCTGCCCGCCGCACACCAAGCCGATCCTGGACACTTCGGCGGTGACCGAGCTGATCCTGGACCGCGCCCGCGAAGCCGGCAATTGCAAAGTATTCCCTATCGGCGCCCTGAGCAAAGGCTTGGAAGGCGAGCAACTCGCCGAGCTGATTGCCCTGCGCGATGCCGGTTGCGTGGCGTTCGGCAACGGCCTGGAAAGTTTCCGCAGCACCCGCACCCTGTGCCGCGCTTTGGAATACGCGGCCACCTTCGACCTGACGGTGATCTTCCACTCCCAGGACCGCGACTTGGCCGAAGGCGGCCTGGCCCATGAAGGCGCCGTGGCCAGCTTCCTCGGCCTGCCGGGCATTCCCGAAACCGCCGAGACCGTGGCCCTGGCCCGTGACCTGCTGCTGGTGGAACAAAGCGGCGTGCGCGCGCATTTCAGCCAACTGACCAGCGCCCGGGGCGTGGCCCTGATCGCCCAGGCCCAGGCCCGCGGTTTGCCGGTGACGGCGGATGTGGCGTTGTATCAGTTGATCCTGACGGATGAGGCGCTGATCGACTTCTCCAGCCTGTACCACGTACAACCGCCCCTGCGCACCCTGGCCGACCGTGACGGTTTGCGCGCAGCGGTGAAGTCCGGCGTGGTCTCGGCGATATCCAGCCATCACCAACCCCACGAGCGCGATGCCAAACTGGCACCGTTCGGCGCGACCGAGCCAGGCATCAGCAGCGTCGAACTGTTGTTGCCACTGGCGATGACATTGGTGGAAGAAGGCTTGCTGGACCTGCCGACGCTGCTGGCACGCTTGAGCAGCGGGCCTGCCGAGGCATTGCGCCTGCCGGCGGGCAAGCTGGCGGTGGGGGCGGCGGCGGACCTGGTGCTGTTTGATCCGGCCCGTTCTACCGTGGTGGGCGAGCAGTGGCTGTCCAAGGGCGAAAACTGCCCGTTCATCGGCCATAGCCTGCCTGCGAGCGTGCGCTACACCTTGGTGGATGGGCGCATCAGCTACCAGGCCTAAAAGGTCGTCGCGAAAAAGGGTGGGAGGGAGCTTGGCCCCTCCCACCTTTTCAGCTTGAGAGATCAGCGTCCGTTATTGCGCTCGGCATTGCGGATGGATATCTGGGTATTCAACGTCCAGAAGTCATACAACACCCCCACCAGAAACAAACCACCGGTCAGCAGGTAGATCAAACCGGTGATCCACTTGCCCTGGTACATGCGGTGCACGCCGAATACGCCAAGAAATGCCAACAGTATCCATGCGACGTTGTATTCGATGGGCCCGGCGGTAAATCGCAGGTCAGCTTCGCGGTCCATGGCGGGAATCAGAAACAGGTCGATCAACCAACCGATACCCAGCAAGCCAAACGTGAAAAACCAGATCGTGCCGGTCACGGGCTTGCCGTAATAAAAGCGATGGGCACCGGTAAAACCGAAAATCCAGAGCAGGTAACCAATCACCTTGCTGTGGGTATCTTGCTGCGGACCAATCTGTTGATAGGTGTTCATCGCGTACCTCTTTTGCCTCGATAGATAAATTTTTTCACTTTCTTTGTGACTTTTTTACAGGCGCCCGACGTACGGCAAATGGTATCTTCGCTTCCCTGAAAGCCTTATGCCACCTGACCTGTGTAGGACAATTGCGGCGATTCGTCGCGTTTTTCCTGAATTTGACCCCAAGGTTCAGTCGACAAACGGCCTGAGAACGACACAAAAAGCTGTTATAAAGTTGCGCGCAAACCCATAAGAGCCACGCCTAATGCGACCATTTTTCAAGACATGGCTAACCATTTGCCTATTAATGCCACTGGCCGCCCACGCCACCAATCGTGAGCAACGACTTCCCAACGTCAACGGTTTCACCCCTAAAGTCCACAGCACACCGAGCACCGCCAAAGCGGCCAAGCCGACCGTCAGCCGTCCGACTCAACTGAGCAAGGCCCACGGTAAAACGACGCCAGGCCTGATGGCCGTCAACACCAAGCAGAGCAGCAACGTGCTCAGCCGCGCGGTGAATGTGCTCGGTACTCCTTATCGTTGGGGCGGCAGCAGCCCAAGTAAAGGGTTCGACTGCAGTGGTTTGGTGAAATATGCCTTTAACGATGTAAAAGCGGTGGATTTGCCACGCACCTCCAACGCCATGGCTGCCGGCCACGGTTTGAAGGTCGACCGCAAAGACCTGAAACCGGGCGATCTGCTGTTCTTCAAGTTGAAGAGCCGTCAGGTCAACCACGTTGCCATCTACCTGGGCAATGACCGTTTCATCCACGCGCCACGGCGTGGCAAGTCGGTGAGCATCGACACGCTGAAAAAGCCGTTCTGGGACAAGAACTACGTGATTGCCAAGCGGGTTCTGCCGAAAGAGCAGAACAACAACCTGCGCATCGTGCAACGCTGATCCTGAGCTGAAATGCAGTAGTAAATGTGGAAAGGGGCTTTTGGCCCCTTTCCACATTTGATTTGTGTCACTCACAAACCGTCAGATATCCCCAGGCGCCCTCGCCTTCTCCCGCGCCTCGTCCCGACTGATCACGCCCTGGGCAACAAGCGCCTTCAAACTCATATCCAGTGTCTTCATTCCCAACGCCGCGCCGGTCTGCATCGCGGAGACCATCTGCGCCACCTTGTCCTCGCGGATCAAATTACGAATGGCTGGCGTACCCAGCATGATTTCATGAGCCGCCACACGCCCGCCGCCGAGTTTTTTCACTAACACTTGCGATACCACCGCTTGCAGCGACTCCGACAGCATCGAGCGCACCATGGCCTTTTCCCCTGCGGGAAAGACATCCACCAGCCGATCCACAGTCTTCGCCGCCGACGTGGTGTGCAAGGTGCCGAACACCAGGTGCCCGGTCTCGGCGGCGGTCAATGCCAGGCGGATGGTTTCCAGGTCGCGCAGCTCCCCCACCAGGATGACATCCGGGTCTTCCCGCAAGGCCGAGCGCAACGCGACCGAAAAACTGTGGGTATCACGGTGCACCTGCCGTTGATTGATCAGGGCGGTTTTTGGCGTGTGGATAAATTCGATGGGGTCTTCCAGGGTCAGGATGTGCTGGCGACGGTGCTGGTTGAGGTGGTCGATCATCGCCGCCAGGGTGGTGGACTTGCCTGAACCGGTAGGCCCGGTCACCAGCACCAGACCGCGCGGCAACTGGGCGATACGTTGGAATACATCGCCCAGGCCCAGTCTCTCCAAACTCAGCACCTCGTTGGGAATGGTGCGAAACACGGCCCCCATGCCACGGTCCTGTTGGAACACATTGACGCGGAATCGCGCCACGCCGGGCAATTCGAACGCAAAATCCGTTTCAAGAGATGTTTCGAAATCCTTTTGCTGATAGTTGTTCAGCAAAGGGCTAAGCAGATCGGCCACTTGGGGCGCAGAGAGTGCCGGCCAGTCCATCGGCCAAACCTCTCCATCCACACGTAGCATCGGCGCCAGGCCGGCCGATAAATGCAGGTCGGAGGCGCCACGGCGCACGCTGGCCTCCAGCAATTGAGTGATATCCATAGGGCTTTCCATTTCCAGTAGAATGCCGCGGACTCCATATCCACGGGCGCAACTTGAATGTCGACGATAGCAGACAACATTGGCCTGGTTAGCCAGCGCATCCGCGCCGCGGCCGAGGCCGTGCAACGTGACCCCGACAGCGTCCACTTGCTGGCCGTGAGCAAGACCAAACCCGCTCAAGCCGTGCGCGAAGCTTACGCCGCCGGCCTGCGTGACTTTGGCGAGAATTACCTGCAAGAGGCGTTGAGCAAACAGGTCGAATTGACCGACCTGCCCTTGAGTTGGCACTTCATCGGCCCCATTCAATCGAACAAGACTCGTGCGATCGCCGAGCACTTCGCTTGGGTGCATTCCGTGGACCGTCTGAAAATTGCACAACGCCTGTCCGAACAACGCCCAGCCGAGCTGCCGCCCCTGAACATTTGTATTCAGGTCAACGTCAGCGGCGAGGCCAGCAAGTCCGGCTGTACGCCCGCCGACTTGCCGGCACTGGCCAACGCCATCAGCGCCCTACCGCGCCTGACGTTGCGTGGCCTGATGGCTATTCCGGAGCCGACCGATGATCGCGCCGCGCAAGACGCCGCGTTCGCCACGGTGCGCGACCTGCAAGCCAGCCTGAATCTGCCGCTCGACACACTTTCCATGGGCATGAGCCACGACCTTGAATCGGCCATCGCCCAAGGCGCCACCTGGGTGCGGATCGGTACTGCCCTGTTTGGTGCCCGCGACTACGGCCAGCCATGAAATGGCTGACTTCCCTCTGAGTAAGGACCTGTCATGAGTAACACGCGTATTGCCTTTATCGGCGCCGGTAACATGGCGGCCAGTCTGATCGGCGGTCTACGGGCCAAGGGGCTGGAGCCGGCGCAGATCCGCGCCAGCGATCCGGGCGCCGACACCCGGGCCCGCGTCAGCGCCGAGCACGGCATCGAAACCTTCGCCGATAACGCCGAGGCCATCCGTGGCGTCGACGTGATCGTACTGGCGGTCAAGCCGCAGGCCATGAAAGCGGTGTGCGAAAGCCTGCGCCCCCATCTGCAGCCGCATCAGCTGGTGGTGTCCATCGCCGCCGGCATCACCTGCGCCAGCATGAACGCCTGGCTTGGCGCACAGCCGATCGTACGTTGCATGCCCAACACCCCGGCGCTGGTGCGCCAGGGCGTGAGTGGGCTGTATGCCACCGCCCAAGTGAGCGCCGAACAGCGCGACCAGGCGCAGGAATTGCTGTCCGCCGTGGGCATTGCCCTGTGGCTGGAGCAGGAGCAGCAACTGGACGCAGTCACCGCCGTGTCCGGCAGCGGCCCGGCGTATTTCTTTCTACTCATCGAATCCATGACCGCCGCCGGCGTGAAACTGGGCCTGCCCAAGGACGTCGCCGAGCAACTGGCCGAGCAGACGGCCCTGGGCGCCGCGCATATGGCCGTGTCCAGCGATGTGGACGCCGCAGAGTTGCGCCGCCGCGTGACCTCGCCGGGTGGCACCACCCAGGCCGCCATCGAATCGTTCCAGGCCGGTGGCTTTGAAGCCTTGGTGGAGAAAGCCCTGGGTGCCGCGGCACACCGTTCGGCCGAGCTGGCCGAGCAACTGGGCAAATAATCGTCCCTTACGAAGGAATTAATGATGCTTGGACTCAATGACGCCCTCATCTTCATCATCCAGACCCTGGGCAGCCTGTATCTGCTGATCGTGTTGATGCGCTTTATCCTGCAACTGGTGCGGGCGAACTTCTACAACCCGCTGTGCCAGTTCGTGGTCAAGGCCACCCAGCCGCTGCTCAAGCCGCTGCGTCGGGTGATCCCGAGCCTGTTCGGGCTGGACATGTCGTCGCTGGTGCTGGCGCTGCTGCTGCAAATCCTGTTGTTCGTGGTGGTACTGACGCTGAACGGCTACCAGGCCTTTACGGTGCTGCTGTTGCCTTGGGCGCTGATCGGTATCTTCTCGCTGTTCCTGAAGATTCTGTTCTGGTCGATGATCATCAGCGTGATCCTGTCCTGGGTGGCCCCAGGCAGCCGCAGCCCAGGCGCCGAACTGGTCTACCAGATCACCGAGCCAGTGTTGGCGCCGTTCCGTCGCCTGATCCCTAACCTGGGCGGCCTGGATATTTCGCCGATCTTCGCGTTTATTGCCATTCAACTGATACAGAGTTGGGTGATTCCGCGCCTGGCGTTCTATGCATTCATGCCCAAAGAGCTGTTTGGCCTGATCTGACGCGCCGCAACGGTGGGAGGGAGCTTGCTCCCTCTCACTTTTTGTATCTGCACCATTGGATTGCATCCATGCAGGCCTTTGCTTGCCGCTGGGGTCCCCGCTCTTTAGACTTACGCCTCATTTAAACGAGAGCAGGGTCGATGCCAGCTGCCTTCCCCCCCGATTCTGTTGGACTGGTGGTGCCCCAAGTGGCGCACTTCAGCGAACCGCTGGCCCTGGCCTGCGGCCGGTCGCTGCCAGCCTATGACCTGATCTACGAAACCTACGGCCAACTGAACGCCACGGCGAGCAACGCCGTGCTGATCTGCCACGCCTTGTCCGGCCATCATCATGCGGCGGGCTTCCACAGCGTCGACGAGCGCAAGCCCGGCTGGTGGGACAGTTGCATAGGCCCCGGCAAGCCCATCGACACCAACAAGTTCTTTGTGGTCAGCCTCAACAACCTCGGCGGTTGCAACGGCTCCACCGGCCCCAGCAGCCTCAACCCGGAAACCGGCAAACCATTTGGCGCCGATTTCCCGGTGCTCACCGTGGAAGACTGGGTACACAGCCAGGCCCGCCTGGCCGACCTGCTGGGCATCAGCCAATGGGCCGCGGTGATCGGCGGCAGCCTGGGCGGCATGCAGGCGCTGCAATGGACCATCACCTACCCGGACCGCGTGCGCCATTGCCTGGCTATCGCTTCGGCGCCCAAATTGTCGGCGCAGAACATCGCCTTCAACGAAGTGGCGCGCCAAGCCATCCTCACCGACCCTGAGTTTCACGGCGGCTCGTTCCAGGAAGCCGGCGTGATTCCCAAGCGCGGCCTGATGCTGGCGCGCATGGTCGGCCACATCACTTACCTGTCCGATGACTCCATGGGCGAGAAATTCGGCCGTGGGCTCAAGAGCGAGAAGCTCAACTACGACTTTCACAGCGTCGAGTTCCAGGTGGAAAGCTACCTGCGTTATCAGGGCGAGGAGTTTTCCGGGCGCTTCGACGCCAACACCTACCTGTTGATGACCAAGGCCTTGGACTACTTCGACCCGGCCGCCCAATTTGATGACGACCTGGCGAGAACCTTCGAAGCCGCCAAGGCCAAGTTCTGCGTGATGTCGTTCACCACCGACTGGCGTTTCTCGCCGGCCCGCTCCCGTGAGCTGGTGGACGCCCTGATGGCCGCGCGCAAGGACGTCTGCTACCTGGAGATCGATGCTCCGCAAGGCCACGATGCGTTCCTGATCCCGATCCCGCGCTACCTGCAGGCCTTTAGCAACTACATGAACCGCATAACTGTGTGAGAACGCCATGAGAGCCGACCTGGAAATCATCCAAGACTGGATACCCGCCGGCAGCCGCGTGCTCGACCTGGGCTGCGGTGATGGCGAACTGCTGAGCTGGCTGCGGGACAACAAGCAAGTCACCGGTTACGGCCTGGAAAACGACCCGGACAACATCGCCGAGTGCGTGGCCAAAGGCATCAACGTGATCGAGCAGGACCTGGACAAGGGCCTGGGCAACTTTGCCAGCAACAGCTTCGACATCGTGGTGATGACCCAGGCCCTGCAAGCCGTGCATTACCCGGACCGCATCCTCGACGAAATGCTGCGCGTGGGCCGTCAGTGCATCATCACCTTCCCCAATTTCGGGCACTGGCGCTGCCGCTGGTACCTGGCCACCAAGGGCCGCATGCCAGTTTCGGATTTCCTGCCCTACACCTGGTACAACACGCCGAACATCCACTTCTGCACCTTCGAAGACTTCGAAGCCCTGTGCGGCGAGCGGGAAGCCAAGGTGATCAACCGCCTCGCCGTCGACCAACAGCACCGTCACGGCTGGGCGAGTAAACTATGGCCCAACCTGTTGGGCGAAATTGGCATCTACCGGGTCAGCAGCCCCGGTCTGGCCGACCACAAGATTGCCGTCTAATCATTTTCAAGAGGGACGCTCATGAGCCGCCTGGCTGTATTTCTATTGACCGCGTGCCTGGGCGCCAGCGCCATGGCCGCGGACGCTATCGACGCTAATCGCAAGAAAGACTTCGGTGATATCACCGTCCATTACAACACCTTCACCTCCAGCTTCCTGCAACCGGAAACCGCCCAGAACATCGGCGTGGTCCGCAGCAAAGAGAAAGGTCTGATCAACGTCACGGTGATCAAGGGCGTCACCCCGGTGGCCGCGCAAGTGACGGGCACCATCAAGGATTTGGGCGGCAAGAGCGAAATCCTCACCTTCAAGCAGATCAACGAAAAAGGTGGCATCAACTATCTCGCGCCGTACTCAGTGACCCAGCGGGAATACAAGACCTTCACCATCAACGTTGAAACCGGCGGCAAAGCGCATAGCTTCCAATTCAACCAAGAACTGTTTCCGGCCGAATGATGAACCTTAATCAACTGGTACTGGCCAGCCATAACGCCGGCAAACTCAAAGAACTGCAGGCGATGCTCGGTGAATCCGTGCAACTGCGCTCGATTGGTGAATTCAGCCAGGTGGAGCCGGAAGAAACCGGTCTGTCGTTCGTCGAGAACGCCATCCTCAAGGCCCGCAATGCGGCGCGCATCTCCGGCCTACCGGCGCTGGCGGATGACTCGGGCCTGGCCGTGGACTTCCTCGGCGGTGCCCCGGGCATCTACTCGGCGCGCTATGCCGACGGCAAGGGCGACGCGGCCAACAACGCCAAGCTGCTCGATGCCCTTAAGGACGTACCGGATGCCGAGCGCGGCGCGCAATTCGTCTGCGTTCTGGCGCTGGTACGGCACGCCGATGACCCGTTGCCGATCCTCTGCGAAGGCTTGTGGCACGGGCGCATCCTGCACGCGGCCAGTGGCGAGCATGGGTTTGGCTATGACCCGCTGTTCTGGGTGCCGGAGCGCAATGTTTCCAGCGCCGAACTGAGCCCGCCCGATAAAAACCAGATCAGCCATCGCGCCCGCGCCATGGCGTTGCTGCGCCAGCGCCTGGGCCTGAAATGACCCAGAACACCTCTGCGCAGCCGCTGATCCACGGCGGCGCGCAAACACCTCGGGCGGCCCTGCCGGTGCTGCCGCCCCTGGCGCTATACATCCATATCCCGTGGTGCGTGCGCAAGTGCCCCTATTGCGACTTCAACTCCCACACCGCCGGCCCGGCGTTGCCGGAAGAGGCATATGTGGATGCCCTGTTGGCCGATCTCAACCAGGATCTGCACGCGGTCTATGGCCGGGAATTGAGCTCGATCTTTTTCGGCGGCGGCACCCCAAGCCTGTTCAGCGCGACGGCGCTGGGCCGTCTGCTGGAGGGCGTGCAAGCGCGCATCCCGTTCGCCGACGATATCGAGATCACCCTGGAGGCCAACCCCGGCACCTTCGAGCAAGAGAAGTTCGTGGCCTACCGCAAGCTGGGGATCAACCGCTTGTCCATCGGCATTCAGAGTTTCCAGCAGGACAAACTCGAAGCCCTGGGCCGCATCCACAACGGCGACGAGGCCATCCGCGCTGCCGGCATGGCGCGGCAGGCCGGTTTCGATAACTTCAACCTGGACCTGATGCACGGCTTGCCCGATCAGTCCCTGGATGACGCCCTGAGCGACCTGCGCCAGGCCATCGCGCTCAAACCGACGCACTTGTCGTGGTACCAACTGACCCTGGAACCCAACACGGTGTTCTGGAACCAGCCGCCGGCGCTGCCGGAAGATGACACGTTGTGGGATATCCAGGAAGCCGGCCAGGCCCTGCTGGCTGAACACGGTTACGCGCAATATGAAGTGTCGGCCTATGCCCAACCGGGGCGCCCGGCGCGGCATAACCTCAACTACTGGAGCTTTGGCGACTTTATCGGCATCGGCGCCGGGGCCCACGGTAAGCTCAGCCACCCGGATGGGCGCATCGTGCGCACCTGGAAAACCCGCGCACCGAAGGACTACCTCAACCCGGCCAAAAACTTCCAGGCCGGCGCGAAGGAGCTGACCAACGAAGAACTGCCATTCGAGTTCCTGATGAACGCCCTGCGCCTCACCGATGGTGTCGACGCCAGGCTCTACGCAGAGCGCACAGGCCTGGACCTGGCCAGCCTCGACGAAGGTCGCCGCGACGCAGAACAAAGCGGCTTAATGCAGGTCGAACCGTCACGCCTGGCGGCGACCGACCGCGGGCAACTCTTTCTCAATGACCTGTTGCAGAAGTTTTTGAGCTGACGCTCTAAGGAATTCGAATGGATTTGGTACTCGACCTGCTCGCCACCGTATCCCGCTGGAGCCGCAGCAACCTGTCGGAAATCTCCCTGGCACTGGTCGGCTGCTTGCTGGTGCTGTTCGGCGCCGACATCAAAGGCTGGGTCGAAGCCCGCCTGGGCAGCATCGCCGGCGCCTTGCGCGTGCCCTTGATGGCGCTGGTCTGCATGATCGGCAGCGGCGCCGCGCTGATCTACGCCACCCCGTGGATCGTGCGCGGGTTGAGCCAGTTCAACAACTACAGCCTGGCGCCGGTGCTGGTGGTGGTGCTGGTGTTGATTGGGGTCGTCGCGGATCGCCGCTGATCTCAAATCCAACACAAAAAAATGTGGGAGGGGCTTGCCCCCTCCCACATTGAGTTGCCTTGCAAGTCAGTGGCGAGTTACGCCAACTTCTCGAACTTCAAATCCCAAACTCCATGCCCCAACCGCTCGCCACGGCGTTCGAACTTGGTAATCGGGCGTTCGGCCGGGCGTGGTACGCATTTGCCGTCTTCGGCCAGGTTGCGGTAGCCGGGGGCGACGTTCATCACTTCCTGCATGTACTCCGCGTAGGGCTCCCAGTCGGTGGCCATGTGCAGGATGCCGCCCACTTTCAGCTTGCTGCGTACCAGCTCCGCGAAGGAAGCCTGCACGATGCGGCGTTTGTGGTGACGGGCTTTGTGCCATGGATCGGGGAAGAACAGCATCAAGCGGTCGAGGCTATTGTCGGCGATGCAGCGGTTAAGCACCTCGATCGCGTCGCAGTCGTACACCCGAAGATTGGTCAGGCCCTGGGTTAGCACGCCGTTGAGCAGCGCGCCGACACCCGGACGGTGCACTTCCACGCCGATGAAATCCTGGTCCGGCGCAGCGGCGGCCATTTCCAGCAAGGAATGCCCCATGCCGAAGCCGATCTCCAGGGAACGCGGGGCCGAACGGCCGAACACCTGGTCATAGTCCACCGGCGCGTCGGCAAGCGGCAGCACGAACAGCGGCGCACCTTGCTCCAGGCCCTTTTGCTGGCCTTCGGTCATGCGACCGGCGCGCATCACAAAACTCTTGATGCGGCGGTGCTTGGACGCGTCGTCGGCTTCGGGTGTGTTCGGCGTTTCGTGTGATTCAGTCATCAATGGCTCTTACTTGATCAGACCATCCAGCGGCGAAGAGGCGCTGGCATAGAGTTTTTTCGGCATGCGCCCGGCGAGGTAGGCCAGACGGCCCGCGACGATGGCGTGGTTCATGGCTTCGGCCATCATGATCGGTTGCTGGGCATGGGCGATGGCCGAGTTCATCAGTACCGCGTCGCAGCCCAATTCCATGGCAATGGTCGCGTCGGAGGCGGTGCCAACGCCCGCATCCACCAATACCGGGATCGTGGCTTCTTCGAGGATGATCTGCAGGTTGTAGGGATTGCAGATCCCCAGGCCTGAACCGATCAGGCCGGCCAGCGGCATCACCGCGATACAGCCGATCTCGGCCAATTGGCGCGCGATGATTGGGTCATCGCTGGTGTAGACCATCACGTCGAAACCTTCCTTGACCAGGGTTTCGGCGGCCTTGAGGGTTTCGATCACGTTGGGAAACAGGGTTTTCTGGTCGGCCAGCACTTCCAGCTTGACCAGGTTATGACCGTCGAGCAGCTCACGGGCCAAGCGACAGGTGCGCACGGCTTCGACGGCGTCGTAGCAACCGGCGGTGTTCGGCAAGAAGGTGTAGCGGTCCGGCGACAGCACTTCGAGCAGGTTCGGCTCGCCCTCGATCTGGCCGAGGTTGGTGCGGCGTACGGCGAAGGTCACGATTTCGGCACCGGAGGCTTCGATGGCCAGGCGTGTTTCTTCCATGTCGCGGTACTTGCCGGTGCCGACCAGCAGACGGGACTGGTAGGTACGGCCGGCCAGGACGAAGGGCTTGTCGTTACGAACGATGCTCATGGGAAATCCTCGTAATGGGGTGAGGTTCTGCAGAATCCGGGGCGGCGCCATCGCGCCAAGGGGGCGACTAGCCGCCGCCAATGGCGTGAACCACTTCGACCTGGTCGCCGTCGCTCAACGTGGTGCCCTCGTGCTGGCTACGCGGGACGATGTCCTGGTTGAGTTCCACTGCGACGCGACGTCCGGTCAACTCCAGGCGGGTCAGCAGGGCCGCAACGGTTTCACCGTCGGGCAGTTCAAAGGATTCGCCGTTCAACTGAATGCGCATGCCACGGGCCGCCATCGTTTTAAGGGGCCCGCATTCTAGCTCGATTGGCCACCAAAGGTCAGCTCCAAGCGTCAAGCGGTCAGTTGCATGCGCCAGGCAGCCAGCCCCAGAAAGAACCAGCCAAGCAGGAAAGCCAGGCCACCGAAGGGGGTGATGATGCCGAGCTTGCTGATACCGGTCATGGTCAGCACATACAAGCTGCCGGAGAACAGCAGGATGCCGACGACAAACGATACGCCCGCCCAGGTCACCAGCCGACCGGGAATGTGAGCTGCCAGCAAAGCAACGCCGAACAGCGCCAGGGTATGCACCAGCTGGTAGGTTACGCCAGTGTGGAAGATCGCCAGATAATCGGCGCTCAGGCGGCTTTTCAGGCCATGGGCGGCGAAGGCGCCAAGGGCAACGCCCGTGAAGCCAAAAAAGGCAGCCAACATCAGAAAACTACGCAGCATGGGAACTCCAGTCAGACTCATCGGGCAGGGTCTGTATAATGGCCCGCTCAACGGGTTCGGCCAAGCCATCTCTATGCTGCGTGTCCTCTTCAGTCGCTTACTCAAAGTCGTGAAATGGTTTGCCATTGGCAGTGTGTTGCTGGTGCTGCTGTTCCGTGTCGTCCCACCGCCATTCACTGCGCTGATGGTGGAGCGCAAGATCGAGTCTTGGGTCGATGGCGAACCCATCGACTTGCAGCGCACCTGGGTGCCATGGGACGAGATCTCCGACGAACTCAAGGTAGCGGTGATGGCCGGCGAAGATCAACGTTTCCCACAGCACTGGGGCTTTGATTTCGGCGCGATCCAAGCGGCATTAGCGCACAACGAGCGCGGCGGCTCGATACGCGGCGCCAGCACATTAACCCAGCAGGTGTCGAAGAATCTGTTCCTGTGGGCCGGCCGCAGTTACCTGCGCAAAGGCCTGGAAGCGTGGTTTACCGGACTGATCGAGGTGCTGTGGCCCAAGCAACGGATTCTTGAGGTATACCTCAACAGCGTGGAATGGGACGACGGGGTGTTTGGCGTTGAAGCGGCGGCGCGCCATCACTTTGGAGTGAGTGCCAAGGGGTTATCGCGGCAGCAGGCCAGTTATCTGGCGGCAGTGTTGCCCAACCCTCGGGTGTGGAGTGCCAGTCACCCAACAGCGTACGTGGCGCGGCGCGCGGCGTGGATTCGACAACAGATGAGCCAGTTGGGCGGAGAGGGTTATCTGGTGGAACTGAACAACGCCCGCAAAGCTCCCTGGTCCGACTGACTCAACACAGAACAAATGTGGGAGGGGGCTTGCCCCCGATGGCGGTGGATCAGTCACACAGAAGTTGACTGACACTCCGCCATCGGGGGCAAGCCCCCTCCTACATTGTTAAGCGGCGATGGACAATTTCAGCTTGTTCATCGCGCTTTTTTCAAGCTGGCGAATCCGCTCAGCCGACACGTTGTACTTCTGCGCCAAGTCGTGCAGCGTGGCTTTTTCTTCCGCCAGCCAGCGCTGGTAAAGAATGTCACGGCTGCGCTCGTCCAGCACTTCCAGCGCTTCGTGAAGGTTGTGATTGGAGTTGTCGCTCCAATCCGCATCTTCCAACTGACGCGCCGGGTCGTACCGGTGGTCTTCCAAGTAATTGGCCGGCGATTGGAAAGCGCTGTCGTCGTCCGCTTCGGCGGCCGGGTCGAAAGCCATGTCATGGCCAGTCAGACGGCTTTCCATCTCGCGCACTTCACGGGGCTCCACGCCGAGGCTTTCGGCCACGCGGTGGACTTCCTCGTTGTTCAGCCACGCCAGGCGTTTTTTCTGGCTGCGCAGGTTGAAGAACAGCTTGCGCTGAGCCTTAGTGGTGGCGACTTTCACGATGCGCCAGTTGCGCAGGATGAACTCGTGAATTTCCGCCTTGATCCAATGCACGGCGAACGACACCAGG
The DNA here is from genome assembly GCF_019641515.1 of Pseudomonas sp. S5F11. NCBI lineage: Bacteria > Pseudomonadati > Pseudomonadota > Gammaproteobacteria > Pseudomonadales > Pseudomonadaceae > Pseudomonas > Pseudomonas sp. S5F11. Next base: position 4,019,833 of record NZ_JAIFJZ010000001.1, on the reverse strand, counting down.
CGCACGCCCATTTCAGGGTTGAAGCGCTTGACCGCCTTCATCAAGCCGACGTTACCTTCTTGGATCAGGTCAGCCTGGGCCAGACCGTAGCCGCTATAGCTACGGGCGATATGTACGACAAAACGCAGGTGGGCGAGCACCATCTGCCGAGCCGCCCCCAAATCCTGCTCATAGTAGAGACTCTCGGCCAGTTCACGCTCCTGCTCGGGCGTCAGCAATGGAATGCTGTTGACCGTGTGCACATAGGCTTCCAGGTTCGCACCTGGGACCAAGGCATAAGCAGGTTGCAAAGAAGTGGTCATACGAAAAAACCTCCGACTCACATAACTCGTGCAGTTCAGCACTGCGAAAATTGACCGGGAACCGTAGGACAAGTTCCCTAAACCACTGATACGGTCAATACAAACGAAACCACATTAATCTGACATTAACTACTTCGGTGCCAGCTCACGTAAATGCCGTGCGACCGCAATCCACGCACCGATATACCCCAACAATACCGCGCCGAGCAAGAGTGACAGACCATCGGCAACCGGCACGCCCGCCAGGGCGAAATCGCTGCCATACAGCCCGGCAAGCCCGACCACCGCGTCGTTAAGCCAGTTCAGCCCGAACGCCAGCACACCCCAGGACAAAATCCCTGCACCGAAGCCATAAAGCGCGCCCATGTACAGAAAAGGCCGACGCACATAGCTGTCCGTGCCGCCGACCAGTTTAATCACTTCTATCTCGGTGCGACGGTTTTCAATATGAAGACGAATGGTATTACCTATCACCAAAAGTAATGCAGACACCAACAACACCGTCAAACCGAACACAAACCGGTCACCCAGCTTGAGAATCGCGGCCAGGCGCTCTACCCAGACTAGATCAAGTTGCGCTTGTTGCACCTTGGGCAGTTCTGCGAGTTTTTGTCGCAGGGCTTCAAGGGCGGTCTTGTCGACCTCGTTCGGCGTCACCAGCACCACGCCCGGCAGCGGGTTCTGCGGCAGCTCCTTGAGCGCCTCGCCCAGGCCGGACTGTTGCTGGAACTCTTCAAGCGCCTGATCACGGCTGACGTACTCGGCATCCGCCACGCCCGGCATATTCTTGATGTCATCGCGCAGCGCTTCGCCCTCCTTGGCGCTGGCGTCCAGATTCAGATACAGCGAAATCTGCGCCGCGCGCTGCCAGGAACCACCCAGACGCTCCACATTATTGAGCAACAGCGACAAACCCATCGGCAGACTCAGGGCCACGGCCATCACCAGGCAGGTGAAAAAGCTGCCGATCGGTTGCTTGCCCAAGCGACGCAGGCTGTCCAGCAGGCTGGCGCGATGGCTTTCGATCCACGCGCGTAACAGGGTGCCGAAGTCCGGCCCGTCGTCATCGTCGTGTTTTTTCTTCTTCGGTTGCGGGTCGGCGGGCTTGGGGGCCACGCGTTCGGAAACCTTGGGGCTGCGTGTTGCACTCATACGCCAGCCTCCCCGTCACCGATCAGACGACCGCGCTGCAAGGTCAGCATGCGATGGCGCATGCGCGCGATCAGCGCCAGGTCGTGACTGGCGATCAGCACGCTGGTGCCCAGTCGGTTGATATCTTCAAACACCCCCATGATCTCGGCGGCCAGGCGCGGATCGAGGTTACCGGTAGGTTCGTCCGCCAGCAGCAAGGCCGGACGGTGGACGATGGCGCGGGCGATACCGACGCGCTGTTGCTGGCCGGTGGACAGGTCGCCGGGGTAGAGGTCGGTCTTGTCCGACAGCGCTACGCGCTCCAGGGCCGAATCCACGCGCTTGATGATCTCGGCCTTGGACAACCCGAGAATCTGCAACGGCAACGCGACGTTATTGAACACCGTGCGATCGAACAGCAACTGATGATTCTGGAACACCACGCCGATCTGGCGGCGCAGGAAAGGAATCTGCGCATTGCTGATGGTGGCCAGATCCTGGCCCGCCAACAGCAGCTTGCCGGTGGTCGGGCGTTCCATGGCCAGCAGCAGGCGCAGCAGGGTGCTTTTGCCCGCGCCCGAATGGCCGGTCACAAACAAGAATTCGCCGCGACGCACTCGAAAGCTCAGCTCATGCAAGCCGACATGCCCGTTGGCATAGCGTTTACCGACCTGTTCGAATCGAATCATGAACGCTCCCGCTCGGCAAACAGTGCCTGGACAAAGGGTTCGGCTTCAAAGGTGCGCAAGTCGTCGATACCCTCACCGACACCGATATAGCGAATCGGCAACCCGAACTGTTTGGCCAGGGCGAAGATCACGCCGCCCTTGGCCGTGCCGTCGAGCTTGGTCAAGGCCAGGCCGGTCAATTGCACCGTCTGGTTGAACTGCTTGGCCTGACTGATAGCGTTCTGGCCCGTGCCGGCGTCCAGCACCAGCAGCACTTCATGGGGCGCGTCGGCATCGAGTTTGCCGATCACGCGACGCACTTTTTTCAGCTCTTCCATCAAGTTGTCTTTGGTGTGCAGGCGACCGGCGGTATCGGCAATCAGCACATCGATGTTGCGGGCCTTGGCGGCCTGCACAGCATCGAAGATTACCGACGCAGAATCGGCGCCGGTGTGCTGGGCGATGACCGGGATCTTATTGCGCTCACCCCAGACTTGCAGTTGCTCCACGGCAGCGGCGCGGAAAGTGTCGCCGGCGGCGAGCATGACCTTTTTGCCTTCCGACTGCAGCTTCTTGGCCAACTTGCCAATGGTGGTGGTTTTACCGGCGCCGTTGACGCCTACCACCAGAATCACGAACGGCTTGTTCGGCGTGATCACCAGCGGCGCTTCGACCGGTTTGAGCATCGCGGCCAGTTCGGCCTGCAGAGACTTGTAGAGCGCGTCGGCGTCGGTCAACTGTTTGCGCGCGACCTTCTGGGTCAGGCTTTGGATGATCACCGCAGTGGCTTCGACGCCGACGTCGGCGGTCAGCAGACGGGTCTCGATGTCTTCGAGCAGTTCGTCATCGATGGTCTTTCGGCCCAGGAACAGGCTAGCCATGCCTTCGCCGATACTGGCGCTGGTCTTGCTGAGGCCCTGCTTGAGGCGGGCAAAGAAACCGGTCTTGCTGGTTTCGGCGGGCGCCGGGGCAATGACCGCAGGCGCGACCTCCTGCACTGGCACCGCAGCGGGCGTCGGCTCGACGACCACAGGTTGCAGCTCGGGCTCGATCACCGGCGGAATCGGCGGCACCACATGCTCAGCCTGCACATCGTCGACCAGCGCAACAGGCTCCTCGGCCACCGGCAGTTCCGGCCACGGCTTGTGCTCTGGCTCTGGCTCTGGCGCCGCTTCGACCACCGGCTGCAATACCGGCTCGGCCAGAGGCAACACCACGGGCGCCGGTGTCTCGGCAACCGGTGCGGCTTCTATAAGAGGCTCGGGAATAGGCTCAGGTTGAACCTGGGGCTGTTCGACGACGGTTTCCCGCGGCTTTTTGCGCAGCCATCCGAACAGGCCTTTTTTCTCGCCAGCCGCAGCTGGGGTCTTCTTGTCGTCGTTGGAACCAAACATGGAGGACGGCTATCTCAAAGTAGCGACGCGCCAGGGCGCCTCGGTAAATAAAATTCGATGCAGAACAGACTGCTTTAACGCCCGCTTGTTCATGCGCAACATTTTGTAAGGCCAAATAAAGCCTCAGGAAAACGATTCAATACAGGGCTTTAGCGACACATAATCGGCGAAAAATAGAATAACTTCAGGGAAAACCACTGCTTATTCCATGTTTCCTACGGCTACATACGAGGCGTCGTAAACACCCCGAGCCTGATAGCCGTGGCCGTCGTTAAATCGGATCAGTATCCTAGCACCTCCTCGCCCGCCGACGCTAAGACCAAGCGGGCCGCCCAACAGGTTAAAAAACGAATGAATGCTCTCGCCCGCCGCGCCGCAGGCCTGCTGTTCAGCACAGTTTGTCTGCCTCTTTCAGCCTTGGCTGCCGATCCACAACCGACCCATGAATTCACCCTCGATAACGGCCTCAAGGTGGTCGTACGCGAAGACCATCGCGCGCCGGTGGTGGTTTCCCAGGTTTGGTACAAGGTCGGCTCAAGCTATGAAACCCCGGGCCAGACCGGTTTGTCCCACGCTCTGGAGCACATGATGTTCAAGGGCAGCGCCAAGGTCGGCCCGGGCGAAGCCTCGCTGATCCTGCGCGACCTCGGCGCCGAAGAAAATGCGTTTACCAGCGATGACTACACTGCCTACTACCAAGTGCTGGCCCGCGACCGTCTGGGCGTGGCCTTCGAGTTGGAAGCGGACCGCATGGCCAGCCTGCGCTTGCCGGCCGACGAATTCAGCCGCGAGATCGAGGTGATCAAGGAAGAGCGCCGCCTGCGCACCGACGACAACCCGATGTCCAAAGCCTTCGAACGCTTCAAGGCGATGGCTTTCCCGGCCAGCGGTTACCACACGCCGACCATCGGCTGGATGGCAGACCTGGAGCGCATGAAGGTCGAAGAGCTGCGTCACTGGTACCAATCCTGGTATGTGCCCAATAACGCTACCCTGGTGGTGGTCGGCGACGTGACTCCGGACGAGGTGAAGAACCTGGCCCAGCGCTACTTCGGCCCGATCCCCAAACGTGACGTGCCACCGGCCAAGATCCCCATGGAGCTGGCCGAACCCGGCGAGCGCCTACTGACAATGCGTGTGCAGACCCAACTGCCAAGCGTAATCCTCGGCTTTAACGTACCCGGCCTCGCCACTGCCGAGGACAAACGCTCGGTGCAGGCCCTGCGCCTGATCTCGGCTCTGCTGGATGGCGGCTATAGCGCGCGTATTTCCGAGCAATTGGAACGTGGCGAAGAGCTGGTATCCGCCGCCTCTACCAATTACGACGCCTATACCCGTGGCGACACCCTATTCACCCTCTCGGCCACGCCGAACCAGCAGAAGAAAAAGACCATCGCCCAAGCCGAGGCCGGCCTGTGGCGCCTGCTGGACGAATTGAAAGCCAAACCGCCGACTGCTGAAGAACTGGAACGCATCCGTGCCCAGGTCATCGCCGGCCTGGTCTATCAGCGGGACTCCATCACCAGCCAGGCCACGGCCATCGGCTCCCTGGAGACGGTGGGGCTGTCATGGAAACTCATGGACAGCGAACTCGCCGACCTGCAAAGCGTGACCCCGCAAGACATCCAGAAAGCCGCCCGCACCTACTTCACCCGCGAACGTTTGAGCGTCGCCCATGTTCTGCCCGAGGAGACCGCTCATGAGTGATCGCAAAAGCAGCCGTCTGATTCTGCCCGGCTTGATCGCCGTTACCTTGATCGCCGCGAGCGCCGTGTACTTCCTGCGGCCCAGCGAGTCGGTTGCCAGCCAGGCGCTGGATCAAGCGCAATCGGCCAACAAGCTGCAATCCCTGGCAGAACTGGACGGCAAGGCGCCGACCAACCGCAAGCTGGATGTGCAGACCTGGACCACCGCCGAAGGCGCCAAGGTACTGTTCGTCGAAGCCCATGAACTGCCTATGTTCGATATGCGCATCCTGTTCGCCGCCGGCAGCAGCCAGGACGGCGACGTGCCAGGTCTGGCGTTGATGACCAACGCCATGCTTAACGAAGGCTCGCCGGGCAAGGATGTCAGCCAGATCGCCAGTGGTTTTGAAGGCCTGGGTGCCGACTTCGGCAATGGCGCCTACCGCGACATGGCGCTGGTGTCCCTGCGCAGCCTCAGCGACAGTGCCAAGCGCGATGCCGCCCTGGCGCTATTCGACCAGGTGATCGGTCAACCGACTTTCCCGGCCGATTCCCTGGCGCGCATCAAGAACCAGATCCTCGCCGGCTTCGAGTATCAGAAGCAGAACCCCGCCAAACTGGCGAGCCTTGAGTTGTTCAAGCGTCTATATGGCAATCATCCGTATGCCCATGCCAGTGAAGGCACGCCAGAAAGCGTGCCGAACATCACCCTGGCGCAGTTGCAGGCCTTTCACGCCAAAGCTTATGCCGCCGGTAATGCGGTGATTGCGGTAGTGGGCGACTTGTCCCGCACCGAAGCCGAAGCCATGACCGCCAAGGTGTCCGCCTCGCTGCCCAAGGGCCCTGCCCTGCCGAAAATCGCCCAGCCCACCGAGCCCAAGGCCGGCCTGAGCCACATCGAGTTCCCATCTAAACAGACTCATCTGCTGCTCGCCCAACTGGGCATCGACCGCGCCGACCCGGACTACGCAGCCTTGTCCCTGGGCAACCAGATCCTCGGTGGCGGCGGTTTCGGCACACGCTTGATGAGCGAAGTACGCGAGAAGCGCGGCCTGACCTATGGCGTGTACTCCGGTTTCTCGCCGATGCAGGTGCGTGGCCCGTTCATGATCAACCTGCAGACCCGCGCCGAAATGAGCGGCGGCACCCTGCGTCTGGTGGAGCAAGTGCTGGCCGATTACCTCAAGACCGGCCCGACCCAGAAGGAGCTGGATGACGCCAAGCGCGAGCTGGCCGGCAGCTTCCCGCTCTCGACCGCGAGCAACGCCGATATCGTCGGCCAGTTGGGGGCGATGGGTTTCTACAACCTGCCGCTGAGCTATCTGGAAGATTTCATGAAACAATCCCAGGCTTTGACCGTAGAGCAGGTCAAGGCTGCGCTGAACAAACACTTGAGCGCCGACAAGATGATCATCGTGACCGCCGGCCCGACCATTGCGCAGAAGCCACTACCGCCCCCTACTGATAAACCCGCCGAGCAGCCGCTCGGGGTCCCGGAGCATTAATGGCCAGTTCATCTCGCCCGAAAAAACCTGTCCACAACGTACATAACGGTGTGGGCCAACTGCGCATCATTGGCGGTGAGTGGGGCAGCCGCAAGCTGAGCTTCCCCGACGTGGTGGGCCTGCGCCCAACGCCGGATCGCGTGCGCGAAACCTTGTTCAACTGGCTCGCGCCGTACATCGGCGGGGCCAAGGTGCTGGACCCGTTTGCCGGCAGCGGCGCGTTGTTCCTGGAAGCGTTGTCCCGTGGCGCCGCCCAGGCCCAGGCGCTGGACGCCAGCAATGTCGCGGTGTCCAGCCTCAAGGAGCATCTGGGCACCTTGCGCTGCACCAATGGTCAGGTGCAAACCGCCGACGCCCTGCGCTATCTGGAAACCCAGCCCGCCAGTGAATACGACGTGGTATTCCTCGACCCACCGTTCAACCAGAACCTGTTGCCCACGGTGTGTGCGCTGCTGGAAGAACGCCAATGGCTGGCAGCCGATGCGTGGATCTACACTGAAAGCGAAACCGCACCCTCTACCCTGGGCCTGCCTGGCGCATGGCGCCTGCATCGGGAGCAAAAATCCGGGCGGGTGTTTTACGCGTTGTGGCATCGGTTGGTCGAAAGCGGCGCTTAATGCTTTTCAGCACGCGGATTCTTGTGGCGGGCAGGCTCGCCACAGACTGAGAGTTTCATGACACCGACCTCCCACCTGTTCACCCCCGCCTTCGGCCTCGGCAACCCCCACCTGCAAACACTGTGGGGGCCGCTATTGCGCCCCACAACCCACATTGAGCGCCAACGCGAGCGTCTGTGGCTGGACGACGGCGACTTTCTCGACCTTGACTGGCACGGCCCTCACGACGCACACGTGCCGCTGGTGCTGGTGCTGCATGGGTTGACCGGCTCATCCAACTCCCCCTATGTCGCGGGCTTGCAGAAAGTCCTCGCCGGCCAGGGCTGGGCCAGCGTCGCGCTGAACTGGCGGGGCTGCTCCGGCGAGCCGAACCTGTTAGCGCGCAGCTACCACTCCGGCGCCAGCGAAGACCTCGCGGCGACCATTACACACCTGCGCGCGAAGCGACCGTTGGCGCCCTTGTACGCGGTGGGTTACTCGCTAGGTGGCAACGTGTTGCTCAAGCATTTAGGGGAAACAGGGGAAATGTCCGGCCTGCAAGGCGCAGCGGCGGTGTCGGTGCCGTTTCGCCTGGATCAGTGCGCCGATCGCATCGGGCTGGGGTTTTCGCGGGTGTATCAGAAGCACTTCATGCGCGAAATGCTCACGTATATCCGCCTCAAGCAACGCCGCTTCCTACAGGATGGCCAGGTGGAGGGATTGAAAACCCTGGAGGCCCTCGGCTCGCTGGAGAAGATGCGCACGTTTTGGGACTTCGACGGCCGGGTCACCGCGCCGCTGCACGGTTTTCTGAGTGCCGAGGATTATTACCGCCGCGCGTCGAGCCGTTACTATCTGGGCGGCATCCGCACCCCAACCCTGATTATCCAGGCCGCCGATGACCCGTTCGTGTTTGCCCATAGCTTGCCTGAGGCCAGCGAGCTATCGGATTGCACCGAGTTTGAGCTAACGACCAAGGGTGGCCATGTGGGCTTTGTCGATGGCTCACTGAAACGCCCCGGCTACTACCTGGAGCGTCGAATACCTCAATGGCTATTGGCACAACACGGCTAAACGAGTGGGCGGTCAATCGCCCGTAGCAATCGCCCGTTTCGAATCGGTGATCCACTCGCTCCACGACCCCGCATACAACTTACCCAGTGGATAACCCGCCAGGCTCAGGGCGAACAGGTTGTGGCACGCCGTCACCCCCGAACCGCAATAGGCCACCAGTTCTTCCGGCGAGCGCCCCTGCAACTGCGCAGCGAAGCGTTGCTTGAGTTGTTCCGCTGGCAGAAAGCGCCCGTCGCTGCCGAGGTTTTCATTGAATGCCGCGCACTGCGCGCCGGGAATATGCCCGGCAATTGGGTCGATGGGTTCGACTTCGCCGCGAAAACGCGCGGGGGCGCGGGCATCGATCAAGGTCATGCCCGGCTGGCCCAGGCGTTTTTGCAGGTGTTCGGCGTCCAGCAGCAGATGATTGTCCGGCTGGCCGACAAAGCTCCCCGGTTCGGTTACCGGCACGTCAAGGCTCAATGGGAACCCGGCGCTGTGCCAAGCCTTGAGACCGCCATCCAGAATGGACACGCCGTCGCGCTTGCCCAGCCAGGCCAGCAGCCACCATGCCCGCGCGGCATAAGCGCCGGGGCCGTCGTCGTACAGCACGACATCAGTGTCGGCACTGATGCCCCAGGCCCGCAGTTGCTCGGCGAAGGTGTGCGCCGCCGGTAAAGGGTGGCGGCCGGTCACGCCTCTTACCACCTGACCGCTGAGGTGGCGCTCAAGATCGGCATATTGCGCGCCCTCGATATGGCCTTCGGCATAGCTGCAACGCCCGTATTCCGGGTCTTCCAGGGCGAAACGGCAATCCAGGATTACCAAACCTCCGGCCTTGCGGCGCTCGGCCAATTGCTGGGGGCTGATCAGTTGGGCAAGCGGCATGGCGGACTCCTGTAAACAGATTCGAGAAAGGGCCTACTTCACTTCTTCCAGTGCCTGATTCAACGGCACGTAAAATTCTTTGAACAGTGCGTCCACCGCGTCTTTCGCCTGGGGCGTGACGAAGCCGGCCTCCAGCACCAGCACCTGGTACACCCCGCGCTTGATCGCTTCGGCACTCAGATGGGCAGAATTCTCATTGGTGGTGCACAAAAAACGCACCCAGGAAGTGAGGATAATCCAGGCATTCAGGGTCAGGGCTTCGGTTTGCACCGGGTCCATATTGAGAATGCCGGCATCGACAAACCCCTGGTAGATAGCGCCGCCCTGGATCAGGCAACGCTGGGAAAAACGCCGATAGCCAGTGGCCAATTCCGGGTCGCTTTCCAGCAGGTGCTCAAGGTCGCGGTGCAGGAAACGATAGCGCCACATGCCGGCCAATACGGCTTGCAGGTAGAAACGCTTATCCTCCACCTGCATCGCACGCCCTTGGGGCGGACGCAGGAAACTGTCCACCAGCGCTTCGTACTCGCGAAACAGCACGGCGATGATCGCCTGCTTGTTGGGGAAGTGGTAGTACAGGTTGCCCGGCGAAATTTCCATATGGGCGGCGATATGGTTGGTGCTGATACTGCGCTCGCCCTGCTGGTTAAAAAGCTCCAGGCTGGTTTGCACAATGCGCTCGCTGGTCTTTACTCGTGGTGCCATAGGGGATCAGCTTCTATACACGGGATGGAGCATCTTACGGGCTATCCCGGCCTGGATAAATCCATCATGTTGCTGCAATGTTATTTGACAATTTAGAGTAATGACTCTAAAAATCCACGCAGACCAATAACAACCGGTACTGCGCCATGTCTGCCAACGTTGCCTACCTGCAAGATTCTCAGGCACTGGATCAACTCCAGGGTCTGTTCGACGCACAGCAGCGTGCCTACGCTGCCAATCCCATGCCGCCGGCTGCGCAGCGTCAACAATGGCTCAAAGCCCTGCGGGATCTGCTCAGCAATGAACGCCAGGCGTTGATCGATGCGATCAGCCAGGACTTCAGCCACCGCAGTGCCGACGAAACCCTCTTCGCCGAACTGATGCCCAGCCTGCATGGCATTCACTACGCCAGCAAACACCTCAAGCGTTGGATGAAACCATCCCGACGCGCCGTAGGCATTGCCTTCCAACCGGCGTCAGCCAAAGTCATCTATCAGCCGTTGGGAGTGGTGGGCGTCATCGTGCCGTGGAACTACCCGCTGTACCTGGCCATCGGCCCGTTGGTCGGCGCGTTGGCGGCCGGTAACCGGGTCATGCTCAAGCTCAGTGAATCCACGCCTGCCACCGGGCAACTGCTCAAGACGTTGCTGGCGAGAATCTTCCCCGAAGACCTGGTGTGCGTGGTGCTCGGCGAGGCCGATATGGGGATCGCGTTTTCCCGGCTGCGCTTCGATCACTTGCTCTTCACCGGCGCCACCAGTATCGGCAAGCATGTAATGCGCGCGGCGGCGGAACACCTCACGCCGGTGACCCTGGAACTGGGCGGCAAATCGCCCGCCATCGTTTCCACGGATGTACCGCTCAAGGACGCAGCCGAACGCATCGCCTTCGGCAAAGCGCTGAACGCCGGGCAGACCTGCGTGGCGCCGGATTACGTGCTGGTGCCAGAAGACCGCGTCGAGGGGTTTGTCGAGGCTTACAGCAACGCCGTTCGCGGGTTTTATCCCACGCTGGCCGACAACCCGGACTACACCGCGATTATCAATGAGCGACAACTGGCCAGGCTCAACGCCTACGTCAAGGACGCCACAGACAAGGGCGCCACCCTGATTCCGCTGTACGACCAAGGCCAGGCGCGACGAATGCCTCACAGCCTGCTCCTTAACGTCAGCGACGACATGACCGTGATGCAGGACGAAATCTTCGGTCCGGTGCTGCCGATCGTGCCGTATCGCGGCATCGATCAGGCCTTTGCCTACATCAACCAACGGCCTCGCCCGCTGGCGCTGTATTACTTCGGCTACAACAAGGGCGAACAACAGCGCGTGCTGCACGAAACCCATTCCGGTGGCGTGTGCCTGAACGACACCCTGCTGCACGTCGCCCAGGACGATATGCCGTTCGGCGGCATCGGCCCCTCGGGCATGGGCCACTACCACGGTCACGAAGGTTTCCTGACGTTCAGCAAGGCCAAGGGGGTGCTGATCAAGCAACGTCTGAACGCGGCGAAGCTGATCTACCCGCCCTACGGCAAGGCCATACAGAAGTTGATCCAGAAGCTGTTCGTCCGCTGATTCCGCCACCTACGGGATAACAACAATGAACCCTAGCCTCACGGATTCCCCCGCGCTGTCACGGCGCGGCGTCTTGAAAATCGGCCTGTGCGCCAGTGCCTTCCTGGCCACAGCAGGGCTGGGCGCCAGCCTCAGTGGCTGCTCCAGCAGCACTCCGGCCAGCGGCTTTGCCATGCTGCGCAACAGCGATCTGCCGTTTTTGCGCGCGGTAATCCCCGTTTTACTGGAGGGCGTGGCCAGCGCCCAGGCGGTCGCCAGCGGCATCGACGGCACTCTGAAAAAACTCGACTTCAGTCTGCAGCACCTGTCGCCGGAAATGTTCAAGCTCACCCAGCAATTGTTCGACGTGCTGAGCCTGGGCCTCACTCGCGGCCCGCTCACCGGAATCTGGGGCAGTTGGGAAAACGCCAGCGCTGAACACATCCGCCACTTTCTACAGCGCTGGGAAAACAGTTACCTGAACCTGCTCCGCATGGGCCAGGGCTCGCTGCTCAAGCTGGTGATCATGGCCTGGTACTTCCAGCCGGTGTCCTGGGCCCATTGCGGCTACCCCGGGCCGCCGAAGATCTGATCCGCATCCCCCACAATAAAAACAAGAGACGACCCTGATGCCCGTACCCGATCTGTTCCGCGAAGGCCTGGCCCGTGGCTGGAAAACCCACAATGGCAGCGCCCTCGATCAAGACCTGACCCTGGAAGCCGACGTGGCGATCATCGGCAGCGGCGCTGGGGGCGGCACCACTGCTGAAATCCTCAGCGCGGCCGGTTACAAGGTGCTGCTGATCGAAGAAGGCCCGCTCAAGACCAGCAGCGACTTCAAGTTGCTTGAGGACGAGGCCTACACCAGCCTGTATCAGGAAGGCATTGGCCGCATGAGCAAGGACGGGGCGATCACCATCCTTCAGGGCCGCGCGGTGGGCGGTACGACACTGATCAACTGGACCTCAAGTTTTCGTACACCGGACGCGACCCTTTCCCACTGGGCCAGCGAATATGCGGTCAAGGGCCACAGCAGCGCCGAGATGGCGCCGTGGTTCGAAAAAATGGAGCAACGCCTGGGCATCGCCCCGTGGGCCGTCCCGCCCAACCCCAACAACGATGTGATCCGCAAGGGCTGCGAAAAACTCGGCTACAGCTGGCATGTGATCCCGCGCAACGTGCGTGGCTGCTTTAACTTGGGTTATTGCGGCATGGGCTGCCCGGTCAATGCCAAGCAATCGATGCTGGTCACCACCATCCCCTCCACCTTGGAACACGGCGGGGAGCTGCTCTACCTGGCGCGGGCCGAGCATTTCAAATACCGCGGCGACACCGTCAGCAGCCTGGAATGCATGGCGATGGACGCCCGCTGCGTAGCACCCACAGGGCGCAAAATCACGGTCAACGCCAAACACTATGTACTGGCCGGGGGCGGCATCAACAGCCCGGCGTTGCTAATGCGTTCGGACGCGCCGGACCCACATTCGCGGCTGGGCAAGCGGACCTTTCTGCACTTGGTGAATTTCTCCGCGGCGCTGTTCGACGAGGTGATCAACCCGTTCTACGGCGCGCCGCAGTCGATCTACTCCGACCATTTCCAATGGCAGGATGGCACTACCGGTAAAATGTCCTACAAACTCGAAGCGCCACCGCTGCATCCGGCGCTGGCCAGCACTCTGCTGGGCGGCTATGGCACACAGAATGCGCTGGATATGAGCCAGTTGCCCAATACCCACGCGATGCTGGCGTTGCTGCGCGACGGTTTCCACCCTGACAGCCCGGGCGGCAATGTGGAACTGCGCGGCGACGGCACGCCAGTGCTTGACTATCAGGTCTCAGACTACGCCTGGGACGGTCTACGCCGGGCCTTCCAGAGCATGGCCGAGATCCAGTTCGCGGCGGGCGCCAAGTCCGTCAAACCGCTGCATCACGATGCACGCTATGTGAAAACCCTGGCCGAAGCCCGCACGCTGATCGAGGGCCTCAACCTGGAACTGCACCGCACCTGCCTGGGCAGCGCCCACGTGATGGGCGGTTGCGCCATGGGTGAAGACCCCAAAATGGCCGTGGCCGACAGCCTTGGCCGTCATCACCAATTGCGCAATCTGTCCATCCACGATGGCTCATTATTCCCCACCAGCATCGGGGCGAACCCGCAATTGTCGGTGTATGGATTGACCGCGAAACTGGCGACTTCATTGGCCGAACGTCTGAAAACGGCGTGAAAACACCTAGGATTCACGGCATTTATCTACGTAAGTCGACTTGGCCGACCGGGAAGGCTGCGATACCATCCGGTTCCCCAACGGACTCCGCCAGGACGACGCGATGAACCGAGTGTTGTACCCAGGTACCTTCGACCCGATTACCAAAGGCCATGGCGATTTGGTCGAACGCGCCTCTCGCTTGTTCGACCATGTGATCATCGCGGTCGCTGCCAGCCCCAAGAAAAACCCGCTGTTTCCCCTGGAACAGCGCGTGGAGCTGGCGCGAGAGGTCACCAAGCATCTGCCTAACGTGGAAGTCGTCGGCTTCTCCACGTTGTTGGCGCACTTCGCCAAAGAGCAGAATGCCAATGTATTTTTGCGTGGCCTGCGGGCGGTGTCGGACTTCGAATACGAATTCCAACTGGCCAACATGAACCGCCAACTGGCGCCGGATGTCGAGAGCCTGTTCCTCACGCCGTCGGAGCGTTATTCGTTTATTTCCTCGACGTTGGTCCGAGAAATCGCGGCATTGGGCGGGGATATCACCAAGTTCGTGCATCCGGCCGTGGCCGATGCGCTGACGCTGCGCTTCAAGAAGTAAGACCGCTCAATCGGCGCCTGCTCGCACTGCGGGCGCCAATGCGGCACAATTGCGCGCATTCGTTTTCAGATGCCTTGGCTGACGGCCCTGGCAGGAGTTTCCATGTCCCTGATCATCACCGACGATTGCATCAATTGCGACGTCTGCGAACCCGAGTGTCCGAACGCTGCAATCTCTCAAGGCGAAGAGATCTACGTGATTGACCCCAACCTCTGCACCCAGTGCGTCGGCCATTACGACGAACCTCAATGCCAGCAGGTGTGCCCGGTCGATTGCATTCCGCTGGATGAAGCCCATCCGGAGACGCAAGAGCAGTTGATGGATAAGTACCGGAAGATTACCGGTAAGAATTGAGCCTATTTAGTGCCTGTTAGGGCCTTATCGGGGGCAAGCCCCCTCTCACATTTTTTGAATGTATTCACAAACTGTGGGAGTGGGCTTGCCCCCGATAGCGATACCAGCCATCACCCAGCAATCAGCTCTGGCACCTGGGGCAAAACACACTGGCCCGCTGCCCCAGCACCACATTGCGCAGCTCAGTCCCGCAGACCTTGCACGCCTCGCCGCCTCGGCCGTAGACGAACAGTTCCTGCTGGAAGTACCCCGGCTGCCCGTCGCCACCAATGAAATCCCGCAACGTCGTGCCGCCGCGCTCAATGGCCGCCGCCAGCACGCGCTTGATCTCGATCGCGAGTTTTAAATAACGCCCGCGTGAAATGCCGCCGGCCGCGCGACGCGGATCGATCCCCGCCGCAAACAACGCTTCCGTCGCATAGATATTGCCCACACCCACCACCACCGCGTTGTCCATGATGAACGGCTTGACCGCCATGGACTTGCCGCGCGACTGTTGAAACAGGCGCTCGCCGTCGAACAGGTCGGTCAACGGTTCCGGCCCCAGGCGCAGCAGCAGCTCGTGGTTGTGCGGGTCCTGGCTCCAGAGCATCGCGCCGAAACGCCGCGGGTCGGTGTAGCGCAGGGCCAGGCCGGATTCGAGTTCGATGTCCACATGCTCATGCTTGGCCGCCGGCATGCCGGTTTCCACCAGACGCAAATTACCGGACATGCCCAAGTGGCTGATCAGGGTGCCCACTTCGGCATTGATCAACAGGTACTTGGCACGCCGTTCCACCAGCACGATGCGCTGCCCGGAGAGGCGCACATCCAGGTCTTCGGGAATCGGCCAGCGCAGGCGCCGCTCGCGCACCACCACACGGCTGACGCGCTGCCCCTCCAGGTGCGGGGCGATCCCGCGTCGGGTGGTTTCGACTTCAGGTAACTCGGGCATGTACGCCTCTTGGGTAATAAATCAGTTCGCGCCCAATTCGCGGATCGACAACTTCATGCTTTCGAAGTCGTAGTCCGACAGGCCTACGTAATCGAGCACCAGGTGGCCAATGGCGTTCCACTCATGGTCCACCGACTGGTTGCCCAGCACCCGATAGGACGCGCAGATGTGCTCGGCCATTTTCAGGATCGCCAACAAGTTCTTCAGCGGCGCATTGCGCGAGGACTCATCGCTGAAAACCGCCAGGGCGTTGTGGTGGTTGGCAATCGCGTCGGTCACATGTTCCGGCAAACGCCAGGACTTGGCGGTGTAGTAACCCACCACCGCATGGTTGGTATTGAACGCGTTGTTCTCGGTATCGACCACGCGGCAGTCCGGCCCGGCGTTGGCATAGGCCTCTTCGAGCACCGCCATATAGTTGGGGAAACGTTTGAGCATCAGCGGCACGCCGCAATCGTGGAACAGCCCCAGGGCATAGGCTTCGTCCACCGCCTGAGAACCAGTGCGCTTGGCCACGGTCAGGCTGGTCATGGCCACATCCTGAGCGGTGTCCCAGAAGCGGTTGAGGGTGACGATGGTTTCATCGCTCATCTCGCCGCGGATCGACAGAGCGTTGATCAGGTTGATCACCGAACGGCTGCCCAGCAGGTTCACCGCGCGTTGGATCGAGGCGATCTTGTTGCTCAGGCCGTAATGCGCCGAGTTGACGATTTTCAGCAGCGCGCCGGACAGGCCTGGGTCCTGGGAGATCAGCCGCGCGATCACGTCCAGATCCGGATCGGGCATGTACTGCTCCATCTGCAAATCCACCATGATCTGCGGCTGCGGCGGCACGCTGATGCCTTGCAGGGCCTGTTGAATCTGTTCGGCGGTAAGCTCTTGGGACATAAGTACACACTCCGGGCTAGGCCGCGATTCTAACCCCTAAGCAAAGCTGACCGACACCTCAAAAACCCGATCAATGTGGGAGTTGGCTTGCCTGCGATAGCATCGCCGCCGTACGTCAGATACACCGCGCCGTCGGCATCGCAGGCAAGCCAGCTCCCACATGAACCGGCGCGCAAAGGGTATACTCCCGCTCTTTTTTCCGGAGCGACGTCATGTCCCTGCCAAGCCTGCGTCTCAAAGCCAACGCCGATCGTCGTTTGCGCAACGGCCACCTGTGGGTCTACAGCAACGAAATCGACGTGGCCGCCACCCCACTCCACGGCTTCCAGGCAGGCGACCAAGCCATCCTGGAAGCTGCCGGCGGCAAGACCCTGGGCATCGTGGCCATGAGCCCGAACAACCTGATCTGCGCCCGCCTGCTGTCGCGCGACATCAAGTTGCCATTGGACAAGTCGCTGCTGGTGCACCGCCTGAACGTTGCCCTGTCCCTGCGTGATCGCCTGTTCGACAAGCCGTTCTACCGCCTGGTCTACGGCGATTCCGACCTGCTGCCGGGCTTGGTGGTCGACCGTTTCGGCGACATTCTGGTGGTGCAAATCGCCTCGGCGACCATGGAAGCCCATAAAGACGACGTGATCGCCGCGCTGACCCAAGTGCTCAAGCCCAGCGGCATCCTGTTCAAGAACGACTCCGCCGCACGCGACGCCGAAGGTCTGAACCGTTACGTCGAAACCGTGTTCGGCCTGGTGCCGGAGTGGGTGGCGCTGGAAGAAAACGGCGTGAAGTTCGAAGCCCCGGTGATCCAGGGCCAGAAAACCGGTTGGTTCTACGACCACCGCATGAACCGCGCCCGTCTGGCGCCGTATGCCAAAGGCAAACGCGTACTGGACCTGTACAGCTACATCGGCGGCTGGGGCGTGCAAGCCGCGGCGTTCGGCGCCAGTGAAGTGTTCTGCGTCGACGCTTCGGCCTTCGCCCTTGACGGCGTGGAGCGCAACGCCGCGCTGAACGGCTTCGCCGAGAAAATGACCTGCATCGAAGGCGACGTTTTTGAAGCCCTCAAGGAACTCAAAGCCAGCGAAGAGCGCTTCGACGTGATCGTCGCCGACCCACCGGCCTTCATCAAACGCAAAAAAGACATGAAAAACGGCGAAGGCGCTTACCGCCGCCTGAACGAGCAAGCCATGCGCCTGCTCAGCAAGGACGGCATCCTGGTCAGCGCTTCGTGCTCCATGCACCTGCCGGAAGACGATCTGCAAAACATCCTGCTGACCAGCGCCCGCCATCTGGACCGCAATATCCAGATGCTGGAACGCGGCGGCCAGGGTCCGGATCATCCGGTGCATCCGGCGATCGTGGAGACGCGGTATATCAAGAGCATTACGTGCCGGTTGTTGCCCAATAGCTGATGCTGGCCTGACCGTTCACTTGTAAACGGCTCATGTGTGGGGGCAGCCGCCCCCACACTTTTTTGCGAAATTTCAGACAACACTAATCGCCCTATGGGGCATTGACCGGGTTCTCTCTTCAAATCGATTCTCAGCCCTCATTCAAGGACTGAGCCCCCTCGATGACCCACATGACCTCCCCCGCCCGAAAAACCGCCGCCATCGCCTTGCTGATGAACATGACGATCCTTGGCGTATTCCCCCTGGACGTGATTCTGCCCTCCTTTCCCTCAATGGCTCGCTACTTCGATACGGCCGTGGCCGATATCGCGTTATCGGTGAGTCTGTTTTCAATCGGTTTATCGTTGTCGCTGCTGCTGGTCGGACCGCTGTCCGACCGCCTGGGGCGCAAGCGTGTGTTGATAATCGGTATGGGCGTCGCCGTCATGGGCTCGGCGGGTTGTGCCATGGCGCAGGACTTTGCCTGGTTTATGGTCTTCCGAATGATCCAGGCGGTCGGGTGCGGCAGTTTCGTACTGTCCCAGGCACTGGTGCAGGATCTATTCATCGGCAAAGAACAAGAGCGATTGCGCATTGCCATGGTCACGGCCAGCGGCATCTGTATTTCCGTGTCACCGTTGTTCGGCAGTTGGTTGCAGACCTGGCTCGACTGGCGCGGCAGCTTTCAGGTGTTTGTCATCATTGGCCTGTTATTGATCCTCAAGGCTTGGCTCCTACTCGACGATCCAAGCCCGCCCTCCGATACTCGACTCTCGATTGTGAACGCCTACCGACAGGTGCTGCGTGACCGCAGTTTCGTCGGCTACTGGCTGATCTCGGCACTGGCCTTCGGTTGCCATTTCGCCTTTATCGTTGTGTCGCCCATCATCCTGATGGAGCAATTGGGCCTTACGCCTTACCGGTTTGCCCTGGTCTTGCTGCTCTATGGCGCCGCCTACGTGTTGGGTGGCATCGCTGCGGGCTGGATGAACCGATGGATGGACGGCAATACGCAGATCGTCACCGGTCAGCGACTGATCGCATCGGCGGGCGTATTAATGCTGGCGCTCTATCACTTGTGGGGCCTGACGGTCATGACAGTGATGCTGCCGATGATCCTCTGTACCGCCGGAACGACCATCACCCGCCCCATTGCAACCTCCCGCGCCATGGGCCGATTCCCGCTGGCCGCCGGGACCTGCGCGTCGGCGGGAAACGTGATTATTTTTGTCTGTGGCGGTTTGGTCAGCAGCCTGGTCAGCCAGTCGGGCGAACAGGTGATGAACGTGCTGGCGATCACCTTTCTGGTTCTGAGCGGTATCGGCATGGGCCTGAACGCCAGGGAGCAAAGGTCTGCGCACGCGGCCTAAGGGCCCACTTCACGCTTGCGCCCATTCCCTCCAGCCGCCAGCGGTGTAGAATCGGCCCTATTCATCGCCAGTCATCCCCCGGCGGGTTTATGAGCTCAAGGCCACGGCGCGCGGCGATCCCGCAGCGTTAGAGGCAACCTCCGGACACACGGCTATTTCTGAGTGTTCCAGACGTCAATAGAAGCTCACTCCCCTGTTTAGTACCTGATTAGCCGCCCGGAGTGCTCCATGCCAGATTACCGCTCGAAAACATCCACCCACGGTCGCAACATGGCCGGCGCCCGCGCATTGTGGCGCGCCACGGGGATGAAAGATGACGACTTCAAGAAGCCGATCATCGCGATTGCCAACTCCTTTACTCAGTTCGTACCCGGCCACGTCCACCTCAAGGACCTGGGCCAACTGGTCGCCCGCGAGATCGAACGCGCCGGTGGCGTGGCCAAGGAATTCAACACCATCGCCGTGGACGACGGCATCGCCATGGGCCATGACGGCATGCTGTATTCGCTGCCGAGCCGCGAGATCATCGCCGACTCCGTGGAATACATGGTCAACGCCCACTGCGCCGACGCCATCGTATGCATCTCCAACTGCGACAAGATCACCCCCGGCATGCTGATGGCCGCCCTGCGCCTGAACATCCCGGTGATCTTCGTCTCCGGCGGCCCGATGGAAGCCGGCAAGACCAAGCTCGCCTCCCACGGTCTGGACCTGGTGGACGCCATGGTCATCGCCGCCGATTCCAGCGCTTCTGACGAGAAGGTCGCGGAATACGAGCGTAGCGCCTGCCCGACCTGCGGTTCATGCTCCGGCATGTTCACCGCCAACTCGATGAACTGCCTCACCGAGGCTCTCGGCCTGGCGCTGCCGGGCAACGGCTCCACCCTGGCCACCCACAGCGACCGCGAGCAATTGTTCCTGCAAGCCGGCCGTACCATCGTCGAGCTGTGCAAGCGTTACTACGGCGAGAACGATGAGTCGGTATTGCCGCGCAATATCGCCAACTTCAAGGCCTTCGAAAACGCCATGACCCTGGACATCGCCATGGGCGGTTCCACCAACACCATCCTGCACCTGCTGGCCGCGGCCCAGGAAGCCGAGATCGATTTCGACCTGCGCGATATCGACCGCCTGTCCCGCCATGTGCCGCAACTGTGCAAAGTCGCGCCGAACATCCAGAAGTACCACATGGAAGACGTGCACCGCGCCGGCGGGATCTTCTCGATCCTCGGCTCCCTGGCCCGTGGCGGCCTGCTGCACACCGACCTGCCGACAGTGCACAGCAAGACCATGGCCGAAGGCATCGCCAAGTGGGACATCACCCAGACCGACGACGAAGCCGTGCACACCTTCTTCAAGGCCGGCCCGGCGGGCATCCCGACCCAGACCGCATTTAGCCAGTCGACCCGCTGGGACACCCTCGACGACGACCGTGAAAACGGCTGCATCCGCAGTGTCGAGCACGCCTACTCCAAGGAAGGCGGCCTGGCCGTGCTGTACGGCAACATCGCCCTCGACGGCTGCGTGGTCAAAACCGCCGGCGTGGATGAGTCCATCCATGTGTTCGAAGGCAACGCCAAGATCTTCGAAAGCCAGGACAGCGCCGTACGCGGCATCCTCGCCGACGAAGTCAAAGAAGGCGACATCGTGATCATCCGCTACGAAGGCCCCAAAGGCGGCCCGGGTATGCAAGAGATGCTCTACCCAACCTCGTACCTGAAATCCAAGGGCCTGGGCAAAGCCTGTGCGCTGTTGACCGACGGCCGTTTCTCCGGCGGCACCTCGGGCCTGTCCATCGGCCACGCTTCGCCGGAAGCTGCTGCCGGTGGCGCGATTGGCCTGGTGCAGGATGGCGACAAGGTGCTGATCGACATTCCGAACCGCTCGATCAACCTGTTGATCAGCGACGAAGAACTGGCGGCGCGCCGGGTTGAGCAGGACAAAAAAGGCTGGAAGCCGGTTGAAAAACGTCCACGTAAAGTGACCACCGCGCTGAAGGCTTATGCCCTGCTGGCCACCAGCGCCGATAAGGGTGCTGTGCGTAACAAGGCGATGCTCGACGGTCTGTAAGACCTGCGCCCATAAAAATGCCCCGCCAAGTGCGGGGCATTTTTTTTTGCCTGGCCAAATCTCAATGCCAGCGCGCCAGTTAGCACATTTGCAACTGAACTACTGCAATCGGGGGCAAGCCCCCTCCCACATTTTTGAGCAGTTACTGGATTTCATCCGGCTTGACGATCACCCAGTTCTTGTCCGCCGTCACCGGCAAGCCTTCCTTGGCCTGGGCCGCGGCGTGCTTGGCCATCATGCCGTTGAGCTGGGCCATGTATTTGTCCTTGCGGTTGACCCACAGGTGGATACCGCCCTTGGCCACGTCCACATCGTGGAACAGCATGTAGCCGTCGCTGGTCGGGGTATCGCCGCCGACGATCACCGGCTTTTTCCATTCGTCGATGTAGGTGAGGATCGCCGCGTGCTTACCGGCCATCCAGGTCGCCGGGGTCCACAGGTAGGGGGTGAGCTCCAGACCGAGGTTGGCCTTCTCGTCATACTTGCCGGCGCTGATCTGTTTGCGCGCGGTGGTCAGTTCGCCGGTCTTGCGGTCCTTGAGCAAAGTGGTCACGCCAATGACGTTCTCGGGTTTGACGTTGTAGCCGTACTTCGGATCGGCAGCGACCATGCGCACCAGCTCTTCGGAAGCGGCGGTCATCACGTAAACCTCGATGCCGTTTTCCATCAGCTTGTTGTACAGCTCGGCCTGGCCGGTGAAGACTTTCGGCGGCTGCACTTCGGACGTCTTGACCACATCGCCTTCGTAATAACTGACCGGCACGGGCTTGCCGGAGGCCATCAGTTCGTCGACCTGGACCTTGAGTTCCTTGAGGGTGAAGCCGGAGAACACTTGGGCGACCCATGGGTAGCAGACCATGTCGTCCACTTCGCACAGGCGATAGTAGTAACTGAACAGGCTTTCCTTGTGGTCGGCAGTGTCTTTGAACGGCATCAGCTTGAGCGATGGATCCAGGCTTTCGCGGGTGATGAGCCCCTTGTTTTCCATGTAGGGCAACAGCGACTCTTCGAGGTCGTAGCGGTAGCTGGTGTTGTCCATGTCGAACACCGCGAAGTTACCTTTATTGGCATTGGCGGCGATCATCTCGTTCAGTTGCTTGGCGGCCGGGGCGGGCCAGTGTTTCAACTCGGTGGCGGCGAACGCCTGGCTGGCCAGGCCAAGGCAGAATGCGGCGGATACCAATAGTGTCGGCGCGAGCTTCATAGGCGTTGTCTCCCTGAGTGAAAGACACCGACGCTAGCAAATCCCTGTGACAATTCCCGCTTCGAGCGCGACCGCACGCGTCCCGTTTCCGCCAAGGCCATGCGCGTGAGCGTCAAACACTTATTCCAAAAACGACAGTTACCATTCCATATCGGTATTAATTCATTATTTATCAAGCTGTTAGGCTCCCCGGTTCGCAATCGCAGGCTCAGGCGATTGGCGCCCTCACAATGGAGTTCAAATGAATCTGCCGCTGATTCTCAACCTACTGGTGTTCCTGGCCCTATTGCTGGGCCTGGCACAAACCCGCCGCACTCAGTGGAGCCTGGCCAAAAAGGTTCTATTGGCGCTGGTACTGGGCGTGGTGTTCGGCGTGGCGCTGCATACCATCTATGGCGCCGGCAACCCGGTGCTCAAAGCCTCCATCGGATGGTTCGATCTGGTCGGCAATGGCTACGTGCAACTGCTGCAAATGATCGTGATCCCGCTGGTATTTGCCTCGATCCTCAGCGCAGTGGCGCGCCTGCATAACGCGGCGTCCCTGGGCAAGATCAGCTTCCTGACCATCGGCACCCTGCTGTTCACCACCGCAATTGCGGCGATGATCGGTATCGGCCTGACCAACCTGTTCGGCCTCACCGCCGAGGGCCTGGTGGCCGGTACTCAGGAAATGGCGCGCCTGCAAGTGATCCAAAACGATTACGCCGGCAAAGTCGCCGACCTGAATATCCCGCAGCTGCTGCTGTCGTTCGTGCCAGCCAACCCATTCGCCGACCTGGCGCGGGCCAAGCCGACGTCGATCATCAGCGTGGTGATTTTCGCCGCGTTCCTGGGGGTGGCCGCGCTGCAACTGCTCAAGGACGATGTGGAAAAAGGCCAGAAAGTGCTCAATGCCATCGACACCCTGCAAGCCTGGGTGATGCGCCTGGTGCGCCTGGTGATGAAGCTCACGCCCTACGGTGTGTTGGCGCTGATGACCAAGGTCGTGGCCAGTTCCAACCTGCAAGACATTATCAAGCTCGGTAGCTTTGTGCTGGTGTCCTATCTGGCGCTGGGCCTGATGTTCGTGGTGCACGGCCTGCTGTTGTCGGCGGCCGGGATCAATCCGCTGCGCTTCTTGCGCAAAGTGTGGCCGGTGCTGACCTTCGCGTTCACCAGCCGCTCCAGCGCAGCGACCATTCCCTTGAGCATCGAAGCGCAGACCCGTCGACTGGGCATCCCGCAGTCCATCGCCGGTTTCGCCGCCTCGTTTGGCGCCACCATTGGCCAAAACGGCTGCGCAGGCCTCTACCCTGCCATGCTGGCCGTGATGGTGGCGCCGACCGTGGGCATCAACCCGCTGGACCCGCTGTGGATCGCGACCCTGGTGGCGATAGTGACCTTAAGTTCGGCAGGCGTTGCCGGCGTGGGCGGCGGCGCGACCTTTGCCGCGCTGATCGTGCTGCCGGCGATGGGCTTGCCGGTGTCACTGGTGGCGCTGCTGATTTCCGTGGAGCCGCTGATCGACATGGGCCGCACGGCGTTGAACGTGAACGGTTCGATGACAGCCGGTGCGATTACCAGCCAGATCATGGGACAGACGGATAAGGGGTTATTGGAGGCGGATGAGCATGCGCAGTTAGCGCAGGCCTGATAGACCGCAATCGGGGGCAAGCCCCCTCCCACATTTGGCGTGCATATCAATGAGGGAGGGGGCTTGCCCCCGATGCTTTTAGGCTTTTTCCCAGACTTCAAAGTTGTAGGCTGGCTTGTCGCCCTCAGCCGCATTCTCAGCATTCGACACCAGCGTCCACTGGCTGCGGTCAAACTCCGGAAACCACGCATCCCCTTCCGGACTCAACGCCACCCGCGTCAAATACAGGCGGTCGGCCTGCTCCAGGCCCTGCGCATACAACTGCGCGCCGCCGATCAACATCAGCTCGTCCACGCCCTGCTCCAGTGCCCATGCCTCGGCGCGCTCGACGGCGGCCTCCAGTGACGGAAAAACTTCCGCACCTTCAAGCGTCAGGCCGGTCTGACGGCTGACCACCAGGTTCAAGCGCCCCGGCAGCGGTCGGCCCAGGGAGTCCCAGGTTTTGCGCCCCATGATGATCGGCTTGCCGAGGGTGGTGGCCTTGAAATATTTGAAATCCCCCGGCAAATGCCAGGGCATGCGGTTGTCGACGCCGATCACGCGGTTTTCACCGAGGGCTGCGATCAGGCTTAGAGGGAGAGTTTTTTTCATGGCGACGAGAATACCAGAGCCGCGAGTCAGCGGTTATGCTCCAGGCTCACTTGCTCAACAGGACAGCGCGTGACTGCACTGAACTCGCTCCACACACTCTGGCTGACCGAAACCGTGCGCCTGCGTGAAGAACACGCCGGCAACCTCGAAGACTTGGAAGCCAACCGCCTGGCCCGCGCGGCCGGAGGCGACCTGCCAACGCGCATTCAACGCCGCGCCTTGCACCTGGCCGAGCGCGATGGCCTGGTGGTCGCCCTTACCCGCTGGTTACAAGGCGCGCGCCTGGCCCTGGTGCTGCTGGCGATATTCGCGGTGGTCAGCGGCGCCGGCCTGGCGTTTGCCGCGCTGGGCAACGGATCAGCGCCAGTGAACGTGTTCTGGGCCTTGGGCAGCCTGCTCGGCCTGAACCTGATTCTGCTGATCAGTTGGGCCTTGGGCCTGCTATTTGCCGGCGAACATAGCGCCAGCCTCGGGCGCCTGTGGCTGTGGCTCAGCGAAAAATTCGCGCGCGATGCCAAGGCCGCGCAGTTGGCACCGGCCCTGTTACTGCTGTTGCAACGGCAGAAACTCAATCGCTGGGCCGTAGGCGTACTGGTCAACAGCCTGTGGCTGCTGGCATTGCTCAGTGCAATGGTGATCCTGCTGACATTACTCGCCACCCGTCGCTACGGCTTCGTGTGGGAAACCACCATCCTCGGCGCCGATACTTTCGTGGCCGTGACACAAGCACTGGGCACCTTGCCTGCCCTGCTCGGCTTCAATGTGCCGACTGTAGAGATGATCCGCGCCAGCGGGGACTCCGCCCTGAATATCGAGAGCGCCCGCCAAGCCTGGGCCGCCTGGCTGGTCGGTGTGTTGCTGGTCTACGGCCTGCTGCCGCGCCTGGTCCTAGCCCTGCTGTGCCTGTGGCGCTGGAAGCGCGGGCGCGCCGCCCTGCGTCTGGACCTCAACCTGCCCGGCTATAGCCAACTGCGCGAACGCCTGATGCCGAGCAGCGAGCGCCTTGGGGTCAATGATGCTGCGCCCGAACACCTGCACGTCGTCACTGGCGGCGTCAGTGAACAGCACAGCGCCGGCGCCCTGTTGGTAGCCATCGAGTTGGACGACCAATACCCCTGGCCGCCCAAACTGCCCGCCAACGTCAGTAACGCCGGCATCCTCGACAGCCGCGAATCGCGCCACAAACTCCTCGAACAACTCAGCCGCTTCCCGCCCGCGCGCCTGGCCATCGCCTGCGACCCTCGGCGCTCGCCGGATCGCGGCAGCCTAGCGCTGATCGCCGAACTGGCCCGCAGCGCCAGCGCCACCCGCGTCTGGCTGTTGCAAGCGCCGCCCGGCCAGGCGCTGGACGCCGAGCGCCTGGGCGACTGGCACAACGCGCTGCAACAGCTCGATCTTCCCTTCGCCGACTGCGCGCCGCTGAACTGGCTGGAGACCGGTCATGACTAAGCCTCTGAAACTCGCCGTGGTCGGCCACACCAACGTCGGCAAAACCTCGCTGTTGCGCACGCTGACTCGCGACGTGGGCTTCGGCGAAGTGTCCCATCGCCCCAGCACCACGCGTCATGTGGAAGGCGCACGCTTGTCGGTGGACGGTGAAGCCTTGCTGGAGCTGTACGACACGCCCGGCCTGGAAGATGCCATCGCCTTGCTCGATTACCTGGAACGCCTGGACCGCCCCGGCGAACGCCTCGACGGCCCGGCACGCCTGGCGCGCTTCCTGGAAGGCAGCGAAGCGCGCCAACGCTTCGAACAAGAAGCCAAAGTGTTGCGCCAACTGTTGGCCTCGGACGCCGGCCTGTACGTGATCGATGCCCGCGAACCGGTGCTGGCCAAGTACCGCGACGAGCTGCAGGTGCTGGCCAGTTGCGGCAAGCCGTTGTTGCCGGTGCTCAACTTTGTCAGCAGCAGCGACCACCGCGAGCCCGATTGGCGCGAAGCCTTGGCCCGCCTGGGTTTGCATGCGCTGGTGCGCTTCGACAGCGTGGCGCCGCCCGAAGACGGCGAACGGCGTCTGTATGAAAGCCTGGCGCTCCTGCTGGAAAACGCCCGGCCGCAGTTGGAGCGGTTGATGCTCGATCAGCAAGCCCAGCGCCAGGCTCGCCAGCAAAGCGCCGCGCGGTTGATCGCCGAGCTGCTGATCGACTGCGCCGCGTGCCGGCGCAGTGTGGTCAGCGAGGACGAACACAACGCCATCGGCGAACTGCGCAAGGCCGTGCGCCAACGGGAACAAAAGTGTGTGGAAGCCTTGCTCAAACTGTTCGGGTTCCGCCCCCAGGACGCCGCCGCCAGTGATTTACCGTTGCTGGACGGGCGTTGGGGCGACGACCTGTTCAACCCGGAAACCCTCAAGCAACTCGGCGTGCGCGTCGGCGGAGGCATCGCTGCCGGTGCGGCGGCCGGCGCGGGGGTGGACCTGCTGGTCGGCGGCCTGACCCTCGGCGCCGCCGCCCTGGCCGGCGCCATCGCTGGGGGCGCGCTGCAAACCGCGCGCAGCTACGGCAATCGCTTGATGGGCAAGCTCAAGGGCCACCGCGAGTTGACCGTGGACGACAGCGTGCTGCGCCTGCTCGCCCTGCGCCAACGCCAGTTGCTCAAAGCCCTCAACCTGCGCGGCCATGCGGCGATGCACAGCATCAAAGTCGACACACCCCAGGACAAAACCTGGCGCGAAGGCAAATTACCCGACGCCCTGCATAAGGCCCGCGCCCACCCGCAATGGTCGTCCCTCAACCCTCACGCCAAACTGAGCCAGGCCGAGCGCCAGGAACAGATCGACGCCCTCGCCGAGCGCCTCGATCAGGACTGAGCCGTCAGCAACCGCCGAGCCTTGGCTTTGAGCCATGCAAGGTCGAGCAGCGGCACGTTGGCCTGCTTGGCCTGCTCATCCCAATACCGCAGACGCACACTCACCGCGCAGAGCGGGTCCTGTTCGAAGGCCCGGGCCTCGACGGCACTCATCACGCCGCCTTGATACGCCAGGGTGCGGCGGCTGGCCTCGCTCAGTTGTGCGTAGTAGTCGGGCTGGCTGAAGGTCAGGTAACGCTTGGCCTGGACGTGATATTCCACAAGCCTGGCCAAGCGTTCGCTGAAACCGGCCCGGCGCAGGTAATCCGCCCCCAGCCGCTCATGACTGACCACGCCGTAACCGCCCATGCTCTCGGCACGTTGGTCGCAGAGATGGCCGATATCGTGGAAAAACGCCGCCAATACCACTTCGTCATCGAAGCCTTCGGCCACGGCCTGTTGCGCGGCCTGGGACATATGTTCGATCTGCGACACCGCTTCGCCGATGTAGTCCGCCGTGCCGTGCTGTTCGTAAAGCCCGAACACCTCGTCAATCACCTGTTCAGGATGCATCACGCCTCACCCCACAGTGCCGCGACGTTGCGCTCGCCCAGCGCCGGCCCCACGCTCATGCCCACGCCGGTATGCATCAACGCGGCACTGACCCCCGGCGCCGCCCGTACGAAAGAAAACGGTCCCGGCCCGCGCGCGCCATAGACCCCCTGCCAGCGCTCGACCACCTGGATCCCACAGCCCAGGGTCTGCTCGGCCAGTTCGAGCATCCAGTTGTCCACCTGTTCGCCGTTGAAGGGCGACGCATCCAGGCCGTAATCATGGGAATCGCCGATGATCAGCTCGCCATAGGGCGTAGGACTGATCAACAGATGAATTCCGTGCTCGTGCAGGTGCGGCGCTTCGCGCAGGATTTGCGCCTGAACCGCCGCCGCTTCCGGTAAGTCGGCAAATGCGCCGTAATGCACGCAACTGAGACCCGTAAGCAAGGCATGCTGCAGGTTCAGATTCAGCGCCGGTCGCGCCCGCAGCATTTGCAAGCGGCAGATACTCGGATGCAGTTCGGCCAACGCTTCGGCCAATAAGGTTTGGTAGTCATGGCCGCAACAAACGATGATCTGTTCGCCGCGAAAGCTGCCGGCGGTGCTGTGCAACAGGCCCGGCTCGACATCGCGCACCAGGGTGGAAAAGTGAAATTCCACGTTCAGGTGCTCCCTCAGGTAGCGGATCAGCGCCGGGAGCGCCTCGCGTGAATACAGTTGCTGATCGTCGCGGCCATGCAAAGCGGCCCGGTGATGGCGGAACTGGCCGCCGTACAAATCGCGCATCGCCGCACCTTGCAGCAGCTCCACGTTGTACCCGTGTTCCTGCGCGCGCCCGGCGCAGAAGGCTTCCAGCAGGTGTTCTTCCGCTTCGGTGCGGGCGAACAGGTAGGCGCCGTTGCGCTTGAGTTGCAGACCCGCCACCTGAGCCCAATGCCCCCAGATAGCACGGCTTTGCCGCGCCAGATCGAGCATCGCTCCCGGTGGCTGGCCAGTGACCAAAGCCTGGCCGAAGTTGCGTACCGAGGCGCCCAAGGGCGTAGCGCTGCGTTCGAACACCTTGACCTTGAGGCCGCGTCGAGCCGCGGCGTAGGCGTGGGACAGGCCAAGGATGCCGGCGCCGACAATCAGTAGGTCGCTGTGCTGTGTCATGTAGTGATGTCCTGTTTTCAAGACCGCTATCGGGGGCAAGCCCCCTCCCACCTTTTGAATGCCTTTCAATGTGGGAGGTGGCTCGCCCCCGCTAGGACCTTCAGCCAAAACCCGAGTAATTACTGGCCCGCGACCTTCTCCGACTTACCGTCATAGCGCTTGCGCCATTCGGCCAGGATGCTGTCGCGGTTTTTCGAAGCCCAGGCAAAGTCATTCTTGATCAGGCGTTGTTCGTAGTCGGCCGGCAATTCGGTCTGCGGCTTGGCAATGCCCGGCTGGGCGAGGACTGCGAAGTTGTCTTTGTACAGCTCCATGGCTGCGGGGCTGGCTGAGAAGTCGGCGAGTTTTTTCGCCGCATCGGCATGGGCAGTGCCTTTCATCACGGCGGTGGCTTCGATGTCCCAGCCCAGGCCTTCCTTGGGCAGGATGATGTCCAGTGGCGCGCCCTGGCGTTTCAACTGCACGGCTGGGTATTCGAAGGAAATCCCGATCGGAAACTCACCGGAAGCCGCCAACTTGCACGGCTTGGAACCGGAATGAACGTACTGGCCGATGTTCTGGTGCAGGTCGTCCATGTACTGCCAGCCTTGCTTCTCGCCATAGGTCTGCAACCAGGCGCTCACATCCAGAAAGCCGGTGCCGGATGAGGCCGGGTTGGGCATCACGATCTTGCCTTTGTACTCAGGCTTGGTCAGATCTTGCCAGCTCACCGGCTTGGTCAGGCCCTGCTTCTCGGCTTCGACGGTGTTGAAGCAGATTGTCGCGGCCCACACGTCCATGCCGACCCACGCGGGCGGGTTGGCAGGGTCGCGGTAATTCTTGCCGATCTTGTCCAGGTCCTTCGGCGCGTAGTTGTCCAGCATGCCTTGCTGGTCGAGGATCGCCAGGCTCGATGCAGCCAGGCCCCACACGGCATCGGCTTGGGGGCGGTCTTTTTCGGCCAGCAGCTTGGCGGTGATGATCCCGGTGGAGTCGCGCACCCATTTGATTTCGATATCGGGGTTCGCCTGTTCGAAGGCCTTTTTATAGGTCTTCAACTGCTCGGCTTCGAGGGCCGTATACACGGTGAGATCAGTTTTGGCGAAGGCATTCAGGCTGAATGCGGTGAGTACGGCAGCGACCAGCGCCAGGGGCTTGAACATGAGGAACCTCCTTCAGGGTTGTTTATTGGCCGGGCGCGCTCTGGCGCCAGGCTTGGGAGCGACGCAGCGCGCCGCGCGATGCCCACGCCAGCAGCAACGAAACGCTGGCCGAGGTGAACAGGATCAGGGTGGACATGGCCGCCGCACCGCCCACATTGCCGGCGTCGTCCATGTTCAACACGGCGACGGCGGCAAGGATGGTGTCGGGGCTGTAGAGGAAAATCGCGGCGGACACGGTAGTCATCGCCGACACGAACAGGTAGCGCACGATATCCAGCAAGGCCGGCAGGCAGATCGGCACCGTGACTTTCAGGTAATGGCGGTACAGCGGCGCCTTGAGGGACAGCGCGGCGGCTTCGAATTCGGCATCGAGCTGACGCAGCGCGGTGGTGGCGGTCATCTGCGCGGTGGTCAAATAGTGAGCAATGGTGCACACCACCAGCAGAGTCATGGTCCCGTAGAACACATGCAGCGGGTTGCCGTTGAGGTTGAAAAAGAACACGTAGCCCAGGCCCAGCACCAACCCCGGCACCGCCATCGGTACGAAGCTGAGCATGCGCAGCGCTAGGTTGAGGTGCTTCTGGCCCTTGGTCTTTTCCATCAGATAGGCGCCGCTGAAGATCAGGACGCTGCCGATTACGGCCGTACACAGCGCCATGGTCAGGCTGTTGCGGTAGGCCAGCCAACCACCGCCGGCGGTGTCCTCGAACTGGTAATGAGCGAGGGACAGCGACAGGTTGTACGGCCAGAACTTCACCAGGGAGGAATACACCGCCATGCCGAATACCAGCAGCAACACCGCGCAAATCAGCAGCACGATGGCCAGGTAGCAACCGTCCCTCAAGCGCGACGGCGCCGGGCGGAAGACTTGGGTGCGGCCGCTCATGGCATCGCCGTGGCGACGGCGCAACCAGGCGTCCACAGCGAAGCTGAACAGCGCCGGCAACAGCAACACCATGCCGATCAACGCACCGCGACCGAACTGCTGCTGACCGACCACCGCCTTGTAGGCTTCCAGCGCCAGCACCTGATAATCGCCGCCGACCACCACAGGCACGCCGAAATCGGTGATGGTCAGCGTGAACACCAGGCAGAACGCGGCGAACACCGCCTGGCGCGTGGCCGGCCAGGTGATGCTGCGAAACGCCCGCGCCGGGCTGGCCCCCATACTTGAGGCGGCATCGAACAGGCGCGCATCGGCCAGCGAGAGCGCCGACAGCAAAATCATCAGGGCGTGTGGGAAGGTGTAGATCACTTCACCGAGCACGATGCCCCAGAAGCCGTAGATATTTTCCGCGATCAACCCGCGCAACAGGCCTTGGTTGCCGAACAGGTACACCAGCGCAATGCCCGGCAACATCGACGGCGCCATCAGCGGCAACAGCGACAGACCGCGCCAGATCGCTTTGCCGGGGATCAGCGTGCGTTGCAGCGCGTAGGCAAACAGGTAGGCCAGCGGTACGACGATGGCCGCCACGCTGAGAGAGACTTTCAGGCTATTGCCCAGCAACCAGTGGAAGTTGGCGCTGGTGAGCAGTTCCCGCGCCGCGACCAGGCCGCCACCCTGCCCGGCCTCGTTGCTGAAACCACGCCAGAAAATCGCCAGCAACGGCAGCAACACCGCGACACTCAGCAAGCTCAGCCAGAGCCATTTGCCGCCGACCACAAAAATGCGGTCGCCCCACTCGGCACGGGACACCTGACGCGTCGCAGGCAAGTTCATCACTGCGGCCATCTCAGGCAAACACCTGTAGGCTGCGCGGCGGCAAAGCCACCCAGATGTCCTGGGCGCCCAGGCGCGGCATGGCTTCGGGGGCGAGTTCGGCCAGCAGCGGATGACCGGGCAGGTGCTCCAGCTCAAAGCTCATGCGGCAGCGGTTGCCGAGAAAGGTGATCTCACGGACCTTGGCCGGGAAGAGGTTTTCTTCGTGCACGGGAGGGTTGACGCTGATCGCTTCCGGGCGGCAGAACAGCCGACCGGACTCGGCTCTACCGGCGTCATCGGCCAGGCGCATCGTCATCCCGCCGACCTGGGCATGGCTGATGCTGTTGCGGCTGAACGGCAACCAGTTGCCCTGGCCGACAAACTCCGCCACGAACGGCGTGGCCGGGTGGTCGTAGATTTCCTGCGGCGTAGCGTATTGCTCGACCTTACCGTTGTTCATCACGGCAATGCGGTCGGCCATCAACATGGCTTCGTCCTGGTTATGGGTCACCATCAAGGTGGTGATGCCCAGGCGCCGTTGCAGCTGACGCAGTTCGGTGCACAAGTGCTCGCGCACCCGGGCATCGAGGGCCGACATCGGCTCATCCAGCAGCAGCAACGACGGCGCCGGCGCGAGCGCGCGGGCCAGGGCGACCCGCTGCTGCTGGCCGCCGGAGAGTTGACCGGGGTACTTCTTTTCGCTGCCCACCAGGCCCACCAGCTCCAGCATCTGGCCGACACGCTGGCGCACTTCGTCGCGGCCGCTGCCGGTGAGGCCATAGCCGATATTCGCTTCGACGGTCAGGTTGGGAAACAGTGCGTAGGACTGAAACAGAATGCCGTAGTCCCGGGCCTGCGGCGGCAGCAGGGAAACGTCACGGCCGCCCAAGTAAAGTTCGCCATTGTCCTGGCGCTCCAAGCCGGCAATGCAGCGCAACAAGGTGGTCTTGCCGCAGCCCGACGGGCCCAGCAGGCACACCAGTTCGCCGGCGGCGACGTCCAGGGAGACGTTGTCCAGCGCGGTGAACGCACCGAAGCGCTTCTGGATACCGCGCACTTTCATGGGCGCGCCGGGTTGGGTCAGGGCTGTGTTCATGGTGGCACCTCATCAAACGGATGAAGGCCATGCTAGGCAGGCAATGCGTCGCTCTTGTGGCAGGAAGGCAAAACGCGGCGATAGTGGTATTCGCAGATTTGTGTAGGACTCTTCGAACTGAGTTGCTGGGGTATCGCCAATCGGGGGCAAGCCCCCTCCCACACTTAAAGGCATTCACAATTCAACATGTGGGAGGGGGCTTGCCCCCGATTGGCCCTCCAGGCCGCCAAAAAAAGCCTAGATTGGCGACATTTCCTGGGCCAACCCCAAAAACGCCGCTGGCAGACGCGCAGCCTTTCTTTCCTTGAGGCAGTACAGATACTCCGGAATCTGCGGCGCATGCTCAAGGGTCAGCACCTTGAGCTGCGGGTCATGGGGCACTTCCTGGCGGGCGATGATGCTGATGCCGATATTGCGCAACACCGCCTCGCGGATCGATTCACGGCTGCCGATTTCCAGCAGCGGCCCGTAGTTCACGCCAGCGCCGCGCAGCATGTCTTCGGTCAGGCGGCGTGTGGTGGAGCCAACCTCGCGCATCAACAGGGTGTGTCCGGCGAGCGCACTCAACGGCACATGATCGAGTTTGGCCAGGGGATGGTTGCGATGCACCGCCAGCACCAGCGGGTCGGTGCCGAGGACGCGGCGGATCAGCCGTGGGTCGTCGAGCAGCTGTGAGGACGCCGCCACATCGACGCGGTAGTCATCCAGCGCTTCGAGCACCTGCTGCGAGTTGCCGATTTCCACCGACACCTCCACTTGGGGTAGGCGCTCGCGAAAGGCTTTGACCAGATCCAGGATGTAGTACGGCGCCGTTGCGGCAATCCTGAGTGCGCCCTGGACCTGACCGTTGTTGCGCAGGAAAAACTCGATATCGGCTTCCTGCTGCAACAGCGTCTTGACCATCGGCAACAGCCGTGCGCCTTCGTCGCTGACGGTGAGGCGGCGCCCGCCGCGATAGAACAGCTCGACGCCGTATTGGCTTTCCAGGTTGCGGATCTGGGTAGTGACCGTGGGCTGGCTCAGGCCGAGCTTTTTCGCCGCCTGGGTAATGCTGCCCAGGCGGGCGACCATAAAAAACGCCTTCAGCTCGGCACTCAGCACACCACCCTCTCTTGTCTATTTGCGCAGCAGGCGCAGGCCATTGAACACCACCAGCAGGCTCACGCCCATGTCGGCAAACACCGCCATCCACATGGTGGCCATGCCCATGAACGTCACCGCGAGGAAGATCGCCTTGATCACCAACGCCAGGGCGATGTTCTGCTTGAGGATACTCGACGTTTGCCGCGACAACCGAATGAATGCCGGAATCTTGCGCAGATCATCGTCCATCAACGCCACGTCGGCGGTCTCAATGGCGGTGTCGGTGCCGGCAGCGGCCATGGCAAAGCCGATTTCGGCGCGGGCCAGGGCCGGGGCGTCGTTGATGCCGTCGCCGACCATGCCCACCCGACGGCCTTGGGTGTAGAGGGTTTCGATGGCGTGGAGTTTGTCGGTGGGCAGCAAATCGCCCTGGGCTTGATCGATACCTACCTGCGCCGCAATCGCCTGGGCGGTGTGGGTGTTGTCGCCGGTGAGCATCAGGGTCTTGATGCCCAATTCATGCAACTGCTGGATGGCTTCTCGGCTGCTGTCCTTGACGGTGTCGGCCACGGCGAACAGCGCCATCGGGCCGGATTTGTCCAGTAGGAGCACGACCGACTTGCCTTGTTTCTCCAGGGCGAAGAGTTTCTCTTCCAGCGCTGGCGAGCACAGGCCCAGGTCCTCCACCAGGCGGTGATTGCCCAGGTGATAGGTTTCGCCGTTGATATCGCCTCGCACGCCGCGCCCGGCCAGGGCCTCGAAGTTATCCACAGTATGGGTCGGCAGGTTTTTATCCACAGCTGCGTTGGCGATTGCCAGGGACACGGGGTGGTCGGAACGCCCCGCCAGGCTGGCGGCGAGGGCCGGCGCGCTGTCTTCGACAGTGGGGAACAGCGCCAGGTAGTCGGTTTGCACCGGTTTGCCGTGGGTGATTGTGCCGGTCTTGTCGAGGGCCAGGTAATCGAGCTTGTAACCGCCCTCCAGGTACACGCCACCCTTGATCAGGATGCCTTTGCGCGCCGCAGCGGCCAGGCCGCTGACAATGGTCACCGGCGTGGAAATCACCAGCGCACACGGGCACGCGACCACCAACAGCACCAGCGCGCGGTAGATCCAGTCGAACCAGGCGCCGGCCATGAACAGCGGTGGAATCACTGCAACGCCGAGTGCGAACAGGAACACAGCCGGGGTGTAGATCTTGGAAAAACTGTCCACGAAGCGCTGGGTCGGAGCCCGCGCGCCCTGGGCTTGTTCCACCGCGTGGATGATCCGCGCCAGGGTGGAGTTGTTGGCCACCGCCGTCACGCTGTATTCCAGGGAACCGGCCTGGTTGATGGTGCCGGCGAAGACTTTATCGCCCACCGTCTTCTCAATCGGCAGGCTTTCACCGGTAATCGGCGCCTGATCGATAGTGGATTGACCCGCGGTCACCTCACCGTCCAGGCCGATGCGCTCACCGGGCTTTACCCGCACCACAGCGCCCAGTTCGATGCTTTTAACCTCCTGTTCAACCCAACTGCCGTCCGGCTGCCGCACGGTGGCCTGTTCCGGGGTCATCTGCATCAAACCGCTGATGGCATTGCGCGCGCGGTCCAGGGACTTGGCTTCGATCAGCTCGGCCACGGTAAACAGGAACATCACCATCGCCGCTTCCGGCCATTGGCCGATAAGAATCGCGCCGGTGACCGCGATACTCATCAGCGCGTTGATGTTCAGATTGAGGTTTTTCAGGGCGATCCAGCCCTTTTTATAGGTGCCAAGGCCGCCGCTGAGGATCGACACCAGCGCCACCAAGGCAATCACCCAGGTCGGCGCGGCATTGGTGAAGTGCAGCACTTCGGCGCCCAACGCCCCAAGACCCGACACGGCCAGCGGCCACCAATGTTTCTTGGCCGGGGGAGTAGCTGCGGGCGCGCCCTCTTCGATGGGGTCGGCTTGCATGCCGATGGATTTGATCGCATCGATAATCGGCGCAGTACTCGGCAGGTCATGGGTGACGCCGAGAATGCGATTGATCAGGTTGAATTCCAGCTGTTGCACGCCAGCGAGCTTGCCCAGCTTGTTCTGGATCAGCATCTGCTCGGTGGGGCAGTCCATGGCTTCGATACGGAAGGTGCTCAGGCGCGAACCGGCGGTGGGTGCTTCGCTCAGTGTCACCACCGCAGGCGCGGGGCCACCGGAACAGCAGGAGCCGCCGTGGCCGTGATTGTGTACGGGCGTGAGTTTTTCAGTGCCATGATCGTGGGTGTGATCATGTTTATGCGGGGTGTGGTGGGAATCGCTCATGCTGTGGCGTCCGTAAGAGTGCTTGTTGCCAAGTAAAGACCCTGTAGCCACTATAGGGTCAAGCACCCATTTGGAGATTGCTGCGATGAAGATCGGCGAACTGGCCAAACTCACCGACTGCCCGGTGGAGACCATCCGTTACTACGAGAAGGAAGGCCTGCTGCCGCCCCCGGCGCGCACCGATGCCAACTACCGCGTGTACACCCAGGCGCACAGCGAACGGCTGGTGTTTATCCGCAACTGCCGCAGCCTGGACATGACCCTTGAGGAAATCCGCAGCCTGCTCAGCCTGCGCGACAGCCCTCAGGACCAGTGCGAAAGCGTCAATGCGTTGATCGACGAGCATATCCAGCATGTAAAGACGCGCATCGACGGGCTGCTGGCCTTGCAGGAGCAATTGCTGGACCTGCGCCAACGCTGTGGGGGCGGAGATCACTGCGGGATTTTGCAGCGGTTGGAGGTCAACGGCGGAGTGCTGGCGAGCGAGGCCGAGCCCTCACACGTAGGCAGGAGCCACGGGCATTGACTCAAGCGAACACTATTCAAATGTGGGTGGGGGCTTGCCCTGGATGCGGAATTGAAGTGCGCCCCAAAAGTTGGACAGTAATTGTCTAGGCTACAGCGGAACGGGCTCTGTACTCTACAGGGCTCAGTCCGCCAAGCTTCGTTTTGATTCGCTTATGGTTGTAGTAATGGATGTATTGATCCAGTCCAGCCTGCAACTGAGCCTCGTTGTCGAAGCTTTCGCGGTAGTAAAACTCTGACTTCAACGTGCCGAAGAAGCTCTCCATCGTGGCGTTGTCATAGCAGTTTCCTTTGCGTGACATGCTTTGTTCCAGCCCCGCCTGTTCTAGTCGCTCGCGATACTTCGAGTGTCGATAGTGCCAGCCTTGATCCGAGTGCAGCATGGGTTTAGCGCCCTCAGGCAGGCGCTCGAGCGCTCGCTCCAGCATGTCGCCAACCAGGGCATATTGGGGGCGTATGGCGGTCTGATAAGCCACGATTTCTCCGTTGTATAAGTCCAAGATCGGCGACAAATACAGCTTTTTACCTGCCACTTTGAACTCGGTGACATCCGTCACCCATTTCTGATTCGGCTTCTCGGCTTCGAACCGACGAGCCAAGGTATTGGGTGAGATTTCTCCCATCGGCCCTTTATATGCTCTGTATTTCTTGGGTCGCACCGTGCATTTGAGCCCCAACGCTCCCATCAATCGTCGTACCGTTTTACCGTTGATCTGTAGTCTTTCTTTACGCAGTTCCAGCGTCATACGGCGGTAGCCCAGGCGCCCTTTATGCTCTTGCTGAAGGCTCTGGATCGAGGCTTTGACTGAGACGAAACGGTCCGCAACGCCCATGACCTTGAGTTGGTAGTAGTACGTGCTTCGCGCCAGCCCTAGCAGTTTGAGCAGGTCCGCCAGCGGAAAGTCTTGTCTCAGCTCAGTGACTATTCGAGCTTTTTCTTCGCTTCGTTCTCCCGCCTGATCACCGCCTCGCCTAACTCCCCAAGCTTTTTTAGGTAGGCGTTCTCCATGCGCAAATACTGAAGTTCATCCAGCAAGGCTTTGTGCGCAAGCTCCTCTTTTGTAAGGGGGGCGGCAGATTTACGCAGTTTGGCAGGT
The DNA here is from genome assembly GCF_019641515.1 of Pseudomonas sp. S5F11. Classification (NCBI taxonomy): domain Bacteria; kingdom Pseudomonadati; phylum Pseudomonadota; class Gammaproteobacteria; order Pseudomonadales; family Pseudomonadaceae; genus Pseudomonas; species Pseudomonas sp. S5F11. The sequence goes on along the minus strand of NZ_JAIFJZ010000001.1, from coordinate 3,981,686 downwards.
GGCTTTGGCATAGCGGTATTCAGTCCTTTTTTCCCTGAGGCCAGGGCTTCAATACCGCCACTGTAAATACTGCTGCTGCCATCTGCCCACTTGGGTGGAGTCACCCAGGTTGAAAAGCGCCGCTGCGCGGCGCAAGGAGAGGGAGTCGCGCCACATGCGTTGCAGAACGGAAAACTTGAACAGCGCGCTGTAACGCCCACCGGCACTGCTCAGGCTGGCCTCACCGTGCAGCCGGTAAGCCTCCACCCAACGGCGAAGCAAGGTGGGGTCCATTTGAAATTGAGCGGCGATACGGCGAAAACCCCGGCCTCGTTCAAGAAAAGCAGTAATGGCGGAAAGCTTGAACTGCGTCGTGTACTTGCTCATGAAAAAGCCCCAAGAGTTGGATAGGTGTCCAACTTTTGGGGCGCACTTCAAATTTCAGCTGACCTACCGCAATCGGGGGCAAGCTGAACTGGCCTAATGATTTTGGACACTTCAATCGGGCGCTATGATGGCGCCCAAATCTGAGGTGTTTGGATATGCGTAAATCTTATTCGAGTGAGTTCAAGCTCAAGGCTGCCAGCATGGTGCTGGACGAAGGCCAGCCGGTTACCGAGGTGTGTGCCAGTTTGGATATAGGCCCTACCGCCTTGCGTCGTTGGGTCGATCAGGTACGCAAAGAGCGTTTGGGCTCGACGCCGGTAGGCGCCAAGGCGATTACCGCCGACCAGCGAGAAATTCAGAGGCTCAAAGCCCTGCTCAGGGAGAAAGACCTGGACATCGAAATCCTAAAAAAGGCCAGTGCTCTCCTGCTTTTGGACGCCAAAGATCATTCACGCTGATCGATGAGTTGGACGAGCAGTACGGCGTTAATCGGTGTTGCCGGGCGTTCGGCGTCAACCGCAGCAGCTTTTACGCTTGGCGTCAGCGCCAAGGTAAGGCTAACCCTCAGCGAGAGCAGCTTAAAGCCGCGCTGGTCAAGCATCACAAGGCATCGCGAGCTTCTGCGGGAGCGAGGACTTTGGCGAAGGAGCTGCAAGAGAAAGGGCATCGCATCGGCCGGTACTTGGCTCGCAGTTTGATGCGCGAAGCGGGGATCGCCAGCCGCCAGCGCCGACGCCATAAGTACAAATCGTCCGGCGTAGAAGCTTTGGTGGCACCGCACGTGCTCAAGCGTGAGTTTGATGTCACGGCGGTCAATCAGGTGTGGTGTGGCGACGTGACGTACATCAAGGTCGGCAAGCGGTGGCTGTATTTCGCTGCGATTCTGGATTTGTTCGCCCGTCGGATCGTGGGCTGGTCGTTTTCGATGATTTCCGATGCCACGCTGACCTGCGAGGCTTTGCGGATGGCGGTTGAGCTCAGAGGTCGTCCTAAAGAGGTGCTGTTTCATTCAGACCAAGGCTGTCAGTACACCAGTCATAAGTTCAGGAATGAGCTGCTGGCGCATGGCCTGCGGCAAAGCATGAGCCGTAAAGGTGAATGCTGGGATAACGCTCCGATGGAGCGTTTCTTTGGAAGTTTGAAATCAGAGTGGGTGCCCGAGACGGGTTACGCATCAGAACATGAGGCCCGAGCAGACGTGCAGCGTTATGTCTCGCGCTACAACATCACCAGGCCCCACAGTTACAACGATTACCGGTCGCCGGTCGTCAGGGAGAGACTGGCGGCATGAACCTTAAATGGTGTCCAAGAATACTTGACCAGTTCAAGCCCCCTCCCACATTTGACAGCGTGAGGCTCTAACCCTCTCCCACTTCGGACAGCGTCAGGTTCTAGCCCCCTCCCATATTGGACAGCGTCAGGCTCTAGATAGCGACATCGGCCTTGATGCTCGGATCGGCGTCGTAACCCACGATCTCGAAGTCTTCGAACTTGTAGTCGTAGATCGACGCAGGTTTACGCTTGATCACCAATTCCGGCAGCTTCTTAGGCGTGCGCGCCAGCTGGGTCCGGATCTGTTCCATATGGTTGCTGTAAGCGTGGGTGTCGCCGGTGGTGACGATGATCTCGTGGGGGATCAGGTCGCACTGTTGAGCCAGCATATGGGTCAGCAACGCCAGGGCGGCGGTGTTGTATGGCAGGCCGTCGAACATCAGCCTCCCCACTTACTGCACATTACGTTCTAATCCGATGCTTTCCAAGCAATTCTGTATATGTGCATTATAGCTATTGCACGATATGGTATCAAGCTTTTATTGAAAAAAATCTAGTAGGCAAAGATCAATCTATGCCATTACGACACTACTCCTTAGACCTGATACTGAGTCCCTACCGAGCGCCCCCAAAGCCCGTAAGCCCGCATATGCCAACCCCCCAACCCTAGTCGTCGAAATGGTAGCCTTGGGCACGTCATTCAAGGAGGAAACCATGCGACTCGATCAGATGCCTTACCACTCTGCGCCCACCCTGGCGGTACTACCATTCCGCCGATTCCACATCGGCTGGGTATGGCACCTGCGCGCCTTGAAACTCTTCCCCGAGTCGCAGCTAGCGTGGAAGCGATACTTTTTTGACAACGGGAACGGACATGCCAGAGGAGCGGTGTTCGCAACCTATGCCGAGGCCATGAGCGCTGCCGATGAGTTCAACCAAGGCATTCATGACCGGGTCAGACAGGCTGTGAACGACCCGCAGCTTCAAACTTCCACCATCCTGAAAGTCGAGAAAGCCCTGACAGCTGGGCGTCGAATTCGAGACGAAGAAGAGCTGATGGAGCGCGAGGCCATCAAGCGAAATGCCCAGCTACCTCCCCCGGCCATTCAAGACCTTGAACTTCCCAAAGGCATCGAGCGCCTGCGTGAGCCTTTATCAAAGCAACTCGACGTCGCTCCATACCTTCACCTCGCAGCTTTTCCAGAACTCAAAGTCTGCCTGCACCGTACTGGGGAACTGAAATGGGAATACCTTGGGGCTTTGAACACAAAGCTGTCGCAGGCATGCTTTCGTGAGTCAATTGCCAGGGGCTACGGTTATTCGGGGTTCGATCATTGGGGCCAAACCAAAGCACTGATTCGCGAACAATTGCTTCCTCGGGCAAATAAGCTGCTTCAGTTGGCCAGCGTCAGACAATTACTGGCCGAGGCGAGGAGCCGAGGACAAAGCGTACTTGTGATTGGAAGCTTCGTCTTCTGGTATGAAGAGGATGGCGTGCCTCAATGGGTGGTGAAGAGCACGGGTGGCGAATCCAGTGGCGGCGAAGGCAATACCCTATGGCACGAAGGCACCATTCTGTCGAAAAACCATGGCCGCATCGTAGTGCTTCCGTACGTTAAGGCAAACGGCGAGCACGTCCAGGGCCACACGAAGAACTCAGCACACGACGGAAAGGCGCTGCCACGCCACCCCGACCAATACGTCACCCTTCCTTTCGAGATCCTGGACGGCGATCTCATGATTGGGTTATTTGGTGAGTTGCACTACGAGTAATGCGCTGAGCAAGCACCAGGGCTTTGAACATCGCGCAAAGTCCTTGGAAAATTAAAGCCCCAAAAAAAACACGACCCCAAGTCCCTACTCTCGACCTAAGGACAGCAGATGATCACGAAGATCAAAATCCAAGGCTATCGGATCTACGGCGACTTCACGCTGCTGCCCAACAAGGATCTCAACATCCTTGTGGGTGGTAACGACGCAGGGAAGTCGACCCTGATGGAGGCGATTGGTCTTGCGCTCAACGGGCGTATCGGTGGCCGCTCCGCTCAGGAAGAGCTGAACCCATATTGGTTTAATAAACAGGTGGTCGATCAATTCCTGGAGGATTGCGTCTGGGATGAAAACCCAGCTCTTCCGGAAATCCTGATTGAGCTATTTCTGGAAAATCTGCCTGAATTGCAGTTTCTCTGTGGCGCGATCAACAGCGACAGGAAGACGAATGCCTGCCCCGGTATCTCGTTCAAGGTCATCCCCAATCCTGAGTACCACGAGGAGCTGACCCAATGGCGTATCAACCCAAGCGCACTGATACCCGTCGAGTACTACAAGATTGAATGGCGTACCTTTGGGGATGAGGTACTGACTCGGCGCCCACGGCAGCTCGCCGTTGCGACTATCGATTCCCGTACCGTCCGCTCGACCTCTGGCATCGACTACCACCTGCGCCAAATCCTCAGTGACCATTTGGAGCCGGGCGAGAAAGCCAAGATCTCCCAGCATTACCGCGAGATCAAAGAGTCCATGACCTCTGACTCATTGGGAGAAGTGAACAAACGCCTGAAGAAAATTCGAGCGCCACTGGATAACCAGGAGATGGCTTTGGCCATGGATCAAAGCGCTCAATCTTCCTGGGAGGGGTCGGTCACACCACACGTGGATCATGTGCCTTTCGCGCTGGCAGGCCAAGGGCAGCAAGCTTCGATCAAGATTTCGCTGGCCATGCAGCGTATGTCCGAGCACACCAGCATTGTGATGATTGAGGAGCCTGAGAATCATCTGTCGCATACGAGCTTGACCACGCTGCTATCTCGCATCGAGGAGGCTGCAGGCGAGCGGCAGTTGTTCATCTCGACCCACAGTGCCTATGTGCTGAATCGCCTAGGTCTGAGCTCCTTGCTCCTCCTGCATCGCGGCAAGGCATCTCACATCGAGGCACTTGATCCAGACACGGTCGGCTATTTTCAAAAGCTCCCAGGCTTCGACACGCTGCGGATGGTGTTGGCTCACAAGCTCGTCTTAGTAGAAGGCCCTTCAGACGAGATCCTGTTCGAGCGCTTCTTCAGAGACCTCTATGGTAAACACCCGATGGAGCTGGGGATTGACGTGATGAGCATGCACGGGCTGACGTTGAAGCGCTGCCTGGAACTTTGTACGGCCATTGATCGGCCCGTTGCCGTGCTTCGAGACAACGACGGAGAAGATCCAGAAATCCTTAGGGAAGCTGTCACCGAACTGCTCGAAACAGGAAAACGCGAGCTCTTCATCGGAGCGAAAGAAGCGGGCAAGACGCTGGAGCCGCAATTGATGGCGTGCAACAGCGATGAGTCTCTGCGCAAGATTCTTGAGGTCACTGATCGGGCCATTCTTGGCAAATGGATGTCGAGAGAAAAAACGGAAGCGGCACTTCTCATCGCTAACTCCAAGGAAACTGTCAACGCCCCGTCATACATGACCGCAGCAGCGAAGTTCATCCATGGCTAACAATTACCTGACCTTGGCAGTTGCGGGAGCACGTAAGACTCAAGGCCTAGTTGAGCACTGCAAGGCATTACCAGCCGATCGCAAAATCCTGCTGATCACCTTCGCACAGGCCAATCAAATCGAGTTGCGCGAGCGTGTGAGGCGGTATGTCGGAGACCGCTCCAGCTTGGAGATCTCTGGGTGGTTCAGCTTCCTGCTGCGTCATTTCGTCAAACCCTTTGTGCCATTTGCATTCCCCGGCAAGCGCTGCAGGGGCTTCAATTTCGAAGGTGATCCAGGACGATACGCCGTCGATGAGAATCGATTTTTTGACTCGTCGGACAGCGTGTACGCAAAGGAATTAGCACGCTTGGCCTACCAACTCATTGGCCAAAGCGGCGGGGCTTTGATTCAACGCCTCGAATGCCTCTACGACGAAATACTCATCGACGAGGTGCAGGATCTTTCGGGTTACGACTGGGACATTCTGGAAGCGCTTTTCGGCACGAGCATAGCTATACGGCTCGTTGGGGACGTCCGGCAGGCGGTCTTGTCCACCAACCCCCGTGGCCAAATGAAGAAGGCGTTTGCCTACTCGAAATCAATTGCATGGTTCAAAAAACAGCAGAAAGCTGGCCGGCTTGAAATCAACTTCAGCTCTGTGACTTGGAGGTGCTGCCAGACGATCGCTACTTTTTCGGACACGATCTTCGAGGCGAGCTGGGAGTTTCCGGAAACGACCTCTCAGAATCACACGATCACACCCCACGATGGTGTGTTCCTAGTGAAGAAGACTCATGTCCGTCGGTACGTTGAGACATTCCAACCCCAGTGCCTGCGCAATAGCATCAGCTCGGGCAAGGAATTCGATTTTGACTATATGAATTTCGGAGTATCCAAAGGACAGACTTTCAACCGCGTACTAATCTATCCGACTGTCCCTATCGGCAAGTTCATCAGCAAAGGGGAGTATCTCGTGCCCCTATCCGCAGCCGATTTCTATGTGGCGGTCACACGGGCCGAGCAGAGTGTTGCGATTGTCTTGGATAAACCAGGGGCGTCACAGATCCCCTATTGGCAGCCACCTGTCGATGCTTCACCGGCAGATTGATACCTGGCTGTGTTACAGCTGAACTTATCTGGGGCCGGCGTCCTATAGATTGAGGGTGGCCAAACGCGGCCTCTCGCAGGGGCGCTGCAGGACGTCCTGAGACTTGATTTATCGCGATACGGGTGGCTGAACGTAAAGCGCTGCGCTAGTTGGGAAATTGCATTTGCAGTGCACTTGACCATATGCTCATATTTGGTAGGGATGGGCTTGAGACCTAGGCTCGTAGTTTTGGATTGGACTTAGTTAGATTACCTAGAATAGAGATGGGAGGCATCACCTGCGGCGTGCCATCGATAATACACATCCACTCCAAGTATTGGGCGTCGACATCTTTCCGTCGCCATGCCCATCGTCTTCATCATGCACTGCTCTGCAGGCGCCTGAGCACCCGCCATCCCTGACAGCGGAAGCGCCAAGCTGATGATGAGCGGGAGCAAAGCCGTACGTAGTGTTTCATAGAGGTGAAGTGGAGTTGGTGCGAACTGTCCTTAAAATTGAAGGCCAAACGTCAAACCATCGACTTGATAGATCTGACTCCAGAAACATTCACAGCATTTCACTCACGAGCAGTAGACCAAGCAGGCAAGCTGATCGTAAAAGTCGTCCGACCGTCAACGGAGACACACTCAACGGTTCCGTCATGCGCATCTACCAGCGATTTTACGATTGCCAAACCCAGCCCTGCATTGTTTGTAGAGCTTCCCCTTCGCGCAGGGTCAACCCTATAAAACCGATCAAACAGCCGAGGCAGATGCTCGGCGGCGATCTCCTGACCAGGATTCTGCACTGACAAATTAACCATGCTGCCGGACGGTTCGATGTTTACAGAAATGGTGCCACCGGAAGGCGTGTACCGGATCGCATTCGATAGCAAATTGGAAACCATCCTGTCCAGCATAGTCCTTTCACCACGCACCTCACCGTATCCAATTACCTTTAGCTTCAGACCGGTGTCATCTGCCAGCAGTTGGTAATACTCCAAGAGTTTCTCCACCACCGACCGCAGTTCGACTTTTTCTTTCGCGGGTAGAACCAGACCGTTATCAGACTTCGCTAAAAAGAGCATGCCATCGATGATGCTTGAAAGTCGGTTGAGATCTTCCAGATTGGAGTAAAGATTCTCCTCATATATTTCTGGTGCACGCTTTTTCGTGAGAATCACTTCAGTATGTGTTCGCAAATTACTGATTGGCGTACGTAGCTCATGAGCGATATCGGCTGAGAAATTAGATAACCGAGAAAACGACTCTTCTAGCCGAGCAAGCATGGCATTGAACGAAGTGACGAGTAGTTCAAGTTCACGAGGCACAAAATCCATCGGGATTCGCTCTTTCAGCGATCCAGCTGACATCGAAGCGGCAACTTGCGTCACTCGTGCCACGGGTTTTAACCCGCTACGCGCAACCAGCCAACCCAAGCCGGCGCTGACCAACGCACTGATCGCCAAACCCGTCACCAACCACCAGCGTAAAGTCTCCACAAAATGCATGTGGCTTGTGATATCCATACTCAGCCAGGCCGTCAGTGGCTCTGATTCATTCACCAAATGAACTTGGGCTTTCATCCCTCGATAGAGATGGCCTCCGTCTCTCCACTCCCACATATCATCATCAGGAGCATCAGGAGGAATAGAGGGATGCTGAGCTGCGTTAGAGGTCGCAAAGATCATTTGCCCTCCTTGCATGACAATCGAGGCTGAGAGCTCCTGGTGCGCTCCCAATAACGCCTGTAACTGAAGCAATACATCCGAACGGTCAGCCGAGCCAGCTTCACCGTCCATGATTTGACGAATTGATTCGAGCTTTTCTGTCATAGCTTGCCGGTCGAGTGCCTTGAAGTGATGCCGGCTGAAACCGTCGAAGGTAAAGCCTGCTACCACGAGCACTGCGACCACAGCGCACACAAACATGAGGCTTAGTCGAAGCGTTAGAGACGGGCGCTTCATTCTGCGTCCGGGGCATCAAGCATGTAGCCCATGCCTCGCGAGGTCTGAATGAGCTTTGTATCGAAATCATCATCAATCTTAGCCCTAAGCCTGCGAATGGCGACCTCAATCACGTTGGTATCGCTGTCGAAATTCATATCCCAGACCTGGGATGCGATGAGCGACTTTGAGAGAACCTCCCCTTTGCGGCGCATCAGCAGTTCCAGCAAAGCAAACTCCTTGGCTGTCAGGTCAATGCGTTGACCGGAGCGCGAGGCCCGACGTTTGAGCAAGTCGACTTCAAGATCGCCGATTTTGATAGACGTCAGATTGGGAGCACCGGCCCCCCGACGCAGAAGGCTTCTGACCCGAGCGAGTAGCTCAGAAAACGCGAACGGCTTAACTAAATAATCATCTGCACCAAGCTCTAAGCCTCTAACGCGGTCATCGACTCCGTCCCTGGCTGTAAGGAATAACACGGGAACCAAGCTTCCAGCAGCACGAACACTTTGGATGACCTCCCATCCGTCAATCCCAGGCATCATCACGTCCAGAATCAGAAGGTCGTAGCTCTCGTTCAGCGCCTGATGCAATGCCTCCGTGCCTGTCACCACCCGGTCGACATTAAAACCCGCCTCCAAAAGTCCTTGCTGAAGATACATTCCGGTTTTGGGTTCGTCTTCTGCTACCAGGATTTTCATGGTGTAACTCCAGCTGTGCGTAACTCAAGTGTGCTACGAAAGTGACAACGATGCGCAAGCTGACGCAAATGTAATCGCTCTGACAGCTGGCAGAAAGCGCCTAGGCACCATGGCATGGAAGGGCGTAAGCAGCTAGACGGCAGCTTACGAAAATGTAATCGGCAATGATCAGTTTTTGCGCTTAACCTACCTTGGAACGGTGCGGATGCTAGGCCGTGAGTAACGGCCAAGGCATATATAGCAACCGCGCAACGAAATGTTAAAGAGGGCATCAAGATGATGAAGCGCAAGTTATTCCTCGCTGCGGGGCTGATGCTCATGGGCGTTGCACAAGCTGCGGAGCAGCTCAGTATCGATGTCCACCGTGACGCGAATTGCGGATGCTGTAAGGAGTGGGTCAAGCACTTGGAATCGAATGGATTCAAGGTGACTGACCATGAGGAAAGCGATATGAGCGCTATCAAGAAAGGGCTGGGTGTGCCGCAGGGACTAGCTTCCTGTCACACGGGAGTTATTGGTGGAAAGTTCGTAGAAGGCCATGTCCCGGCGGATGAAATAAAGAAGTTGTATAACCGTCCCGACCTTGCAGGGATTGCAGTGCCAGGCATGCCAGCAGGTTCGCCTGGTATGGACTATGGTCAGGAACATCAACCCTACCAAGTCTTGGGCCTCACCAAGGGCGGTGCGCAAGAGGTGGTCGCTGACTACCCGAAATGATCGTCACGCAGATCTGAGCGACCAGCGTCGCTCAGACCTGCGCGGTCATTACCCTTGGGCCATCTCGATTGAAGGGCTTAGCGTTCCTAGCCAAGCCACCAAGCAAACAATGACAACTGCACAGGTCGATTCGAGCAGCACGCTCTTTTTCAAAGCAGTGACTGCGACAGAATAATTACCCCCGCTCACAGAGCTTTCCAGTGAGGGGCTCAGATAGAAACGATTGAGGGTCGCGAGTCCGAGCATGCCAGCGAACAATATAATTTTCGCTAGGAGGAGAATGCCATAGGTGCTGGTCACTACCTCTGTAATAGTCGGCCCGACAATGAAAAGATAATTAGCGACTCCTGTGAGTATGATCGTACCCACAATGAACGCGCCCGCTGTTTCGAATCCTTTGAGCGACCGTGTCAAAACTCGTACGAGTTGCTCAGGATTACCTCCTCTCATGCTCAGCATCAGAGCAAAAGCTGCCAGGGCTCCGATCCAACCGCCAGCAGCCAGTAAATGGAGAATATCCGCTGAGAAATGCCAGAACCGCCTAGCACCTTCATCCATCGCCCCGTGACCAGTCCATGGGAGCGTAGCTAAGGCAATACTGCCCGCTACGGTCGCTATCCAAAGACAAGCCGATGGCAACCGAGTGCTTTGGCTTGCAGCGATTATCACCACCGCAAGCGAGACCATACGTGCCATCCAGCTGTAACCGATCTCGGTTTCAGAGAGCATCATTTCAAGGTGGGGTAACAGCTCCGCCCAGTTGGATGCACCGCTCATGTTTTTTGTCATGACCAAGAACGTGGCCACAGAAAGAAGAATGCCTATAACGGCAGCCCCACTCAGCAGCGACCCAAAATGTAACACCGTTCCCGAGACGCGCTCTTTCCCGCGAAAGCTGTACAGCCCGAACACTGCGAGCCCGAACAGGAGCATCAAATCCAGATAAAGCGCGAGGCGCAGCGCCACATTCAAAGGGTCGCTCATGCTTATTTCACTTTGAAAGTTACGGCACCGGTAATTGGATGAGTGTCGGACGATACTGCCCGCCATTCTACTTTGTAGGTGCCCGTTGTCAGGGGCGATGAAGGCGTGATTACCATGGTCTTCGGATCATTTCCGCCTGCTACGCTGGCTTTTACGCCCATAGGTGAATTCGGCATGCCTGGCATATCAGTCATGATCAGCTTGGCACCAGAGAACTGGGTAACCAGGTTTTCGGAAAAATGCAGTTCGATTTTGGAAGGGGCCGTACCGGATTCGCCTTCTGACGGAGTCGAAGACAACAGCTTCGGGTGAGCTTGAGCGACCGAGCTCAGCAAAATACCGGATGAAAGAGCGACAGCCACTACGCAGGATTTCAAGAACGACATGCAAGGCTCCTCACAGCGCATAGCTGTTGTAATGAGGTTGAGTAATTATGTTTGGTGCCATTAACTCTGGTTTAGAACCAGACCCGAACGCCTAGCACCAGGCGTGCTTCGTTATTGTCTTCGCCTTCCTCGCTGGCGTAGTCAGCCGTTTTTCCATAACTACGATTCCAGGTTACGCCCACGTAAGGAGCGAATTGTGGACGGATCTCGTACCGGAGCCGCAGACCAATCTCACTTTCTGATAACCCTGAGCCTATGCCACGCTGGGGATCGTTTTTCCCATAAAAATTGAATTCTGCAGTCGGTTGCAAAATGAGCTTATTGGTCAAAAGGATGTCGTAGTCTCCTTCCAGCCGCGCCGCAGTCTGGCCACCTTCGCCCAGATAAGCAGTAGCCTGGGCTTCGAAGTTGTAGAGCGCCAAGCCCTGGATGCCGAAAGCCGCCCACGTTTGGGGATCACCTGGTTTGAAGTCTTGACGAACCCCTCCGACGAGATCCCACCAAGGGCTGATAGCGTGCCCCCACAGAGCTTGAATCTCGGCTTCCTCTGTCTTCCCATTGGTGCGCTCGCCTTCAGAACGCAACCATAGACGATCCACATCACCGCCTATCCAGCCTTGAGCTTCCCAGTTCAGCGCGCTCCCTTCATCAGCATCCTGCCATTCCAATTTTTCGAAAATGAAATACGAGTTAAGAGCGGTGTCATGAACCTCATGGCCGCCAGGAGCTTTATAAACTGCGGCTCTCTCAGCATTAGTAATTGGGGGTATTGGAGTTCGGCTCTCAGTTCGACCCTGCTGCTTGGCGGGCTGCATCCCCTGCATCTGGCTATGATCCATACCCTGCACTTGGGAGTGATCCATACCCTTCATCTGGCTGTGATCCATACCCTGCATTTGGGAATGATCCATCCCCTTCATCTGGCTGTGATCCATGCCCTGCATTTGGGAATGATCCATGCCCTTCATCTGGCTGTGATCCATGCCCTGCATTTGGGAATGATCCATCCCCTTCATCTGACTGTGATCCATGCCCTGCATTTGGGAATGATCCACCGCCTTCATCTGGCTGTGATCCATGTTCTGCATTTGCCCGTCGTCTGCAGGCTGAGTGGTGTCAGCGGCTGCAGGCATAACAAAGCCAAGGCTCAGAGCGACCGTAGCTACAACTGTGTGAATGCGAGTGCCACAAAAATAGTTGCTCATAGTCGACCCCTTATTCCTCTACTCGCACTTCTCGGAACATACCCATTTCCATGTGGTACAGAAGATGGCAGTGATAGGCCCAGCGACCGAGTGCATCGGCGGTGACTCTGTAGCTGCGCTTCGATCCTGGCGGCATGTCGATGGTGTGTTTTCGAACAAGGAACTGACCATTTTCGTCTTCAAGATCGCTCCACATCCCATGCAAATGAATGGGGTGCGTCATCATGGTGTCATTTACGAGTACGATCCGGACTCGCTCGCCATACTTCAGTTTCACCGGCTCGGCGTCAGAAAATTTCACCCCGTTGAACGACCAAGAGAATTTCTCCATATGCCCGGTCAGGTGCAGTTCGATAGTGCGGCTTGGCTCACGGCCATCAGGATCTTCAAACGTGCTCCTGAGATCGGAATATGTCAGCACCTTGCGACCGTTCTCACGAAGGCCCATACCGGGGTCGTCAAGCTTCGGTGAGGTCGACATCGCTTGCATGTCTACGAGAGGGTTGTTGGCTTCTGTCTTGGGGTGCGACTGCATGTCGCCCATCCCACCCATGTCTCCCATAGACATTTTGCTGTGATCCATTTCGGCCATGCCTTCCATGCCGGACAGATCCTGCTTAGCGCCATGGTTCATCGATGTCATGGAGCCGCCGTCCATCGCCGACATGCCATCCATCGAACTGTCACCCATGCTGGCCATTTTGCTGTGATCCATTCCAGCCATATCGCCCATTCCGCCCATCGAGCCATGATCCATACCCGCCATGCCCATGTCCGCCATGGTGACGAGAGGACGAGGATCGAGCTCGGGTACAGGTGCGACTAAGCCTGATCGAACAGCCAAAGTACCTCGGGCATATCCTGACCGATCCATCGACTGTGCGAACAACGTGTAGGCTTCTTGGGTGGGCTCGACTATTACATCGAACGTCTCAGCTGTGGCTATTCGGAACTCATCCACACTCACGGGTTTTACATACTGGCCATCGGCGGCCACAACAGTCATCTTCAGCCCAGGAATACGAACGTCGAAGTAGCTCATCGCCGAGCCATTGATGAATCTCAACCTGAGTTTTTCGCCGGGTTTAAAAGTGCCAGTCCAGTTGGAATTCGGGGCGTGGCCGTTCATCAAATAGGTATAGGTCGCGCCACTGACGTCTGCAATGTCCGTGGGGTTCATCTTCATTTCAGCCCACATCTTGCGATCAGCAACAGTGGCTGACCAACCTTTGTCAGCCACGTCATTTATAAAGTCGCTAACCGTTCGCTTGTGGGTGTTGTAGTAGTCAGCCTGTTTCTTCAGCGTTTTCATCAACGAGGCCGGATCTTCATCCGTCCAATCGGTGAGCATCACCACGTAGTCACGGTCATACACAAACGGCTCGGGGTCTTTCGCTTCAATTACTAACGGGCCATATACACCGACCTGTTCTTGAAAGCCGGAATGACTGTGATACCAGTATGTTCCGTTCTGCTTGACCTTGAACTGATAGACGTAAGTTCCGTCGGGCTCAATCCCGTGAAAGCTAAGACCGGGTACACCATCCATATTGGCGGGAAGAATGATCCCGTGCCAGTGAATGGAAGTCATATCCTTCAGGCGGTTTTTGACGCGCAAAGTTACCGTATCACCCTCGCGCCAGCGCAGGAGGGGCCCCGGAAGCCCTCCATTGATCGTCAACGCTGTACGGCGATTGCCAGTGATGTTTACCGGCGTTTCTCCAATAAACAGGTCGAACTCTGTTCCTGACAGGACATTCGCTTCCCCAAGGCCAGGTGCAGCCCATACAGGGGTACGCCAGAGCCCTAAACCCGCAAGAATTCCGCCTGCGGTGAGTGCTTTTACGAAGGTGCGCCGAGAGGTGTTGGAGTGCATACCGATTCGTGTCCCGTCAGTCGGAGGGAGGCGCGCACTACAGCGCACACTCAAGTGGTTCAATCACATGATCGCCTACGCGACTTCATCCATCGAAAGATGCCACAGGCCAGCAAGCGAGGTAATTACATTTCCGTAAGCTAGGCGACTCAACAGTGACGGTTCGGCTTTTCAGCCACAGGTTTTTCCTGTGCAACGTTCTCCTTCGACTGTGCCTCCGAGCTCGGGGTGAGCGTGGACATCGCCGTCTCACGGGCTCGCTCCATGCGCTCAGCTGCACGGTCGCCACCGCCTTCAGCAAACGCCAACGACGATATAGCCAAACTGAATGTAAGAATCAGAACTTTGGTTGCTTTCATGGCGCATTTCCTCAACAGAATTAGCTCTCAGGTAGTCCAGAGAGATTGAGCATCGGCTCAATGAGGATGATGGGGGCTTGCACCTGTCAGCAGGCTTAGCCTGCGATTACAACTTTGACAGCGACGTTAGCCGGCACTGATCAACATAACGGGAGCGCCAAAGGTGGCTTAGATCGCCGACGGTCTACTCCAGCCGTCCACCTGCTCCACGCAATGCCTGCGCCTGCATGGGAAGCTGAATCTCCAGATCTATGCCAGAGAGTGCCGGCTTGATGAGGCAAACTGAATAGCAAAGGTTCGCCTACCTTACAAAACTGTAATTTTTTTCTCGAAACCCAGCCAATCTGCTTGGGTCGGACGGAGTGTACCTTCAAGAAAAGTACATCAACTGAATCGACCGTCGACCTCGGAGAATTGGTTATGAACAGTAGCTATGAAGATTGCATTTCAGAATGCCTGCGCTGCGCATTGGCCTGTGAAACTTGCGCGTCAGCCTGTCTGGAAGAGCAGGACGTTAAGATGATGGCGAACTGCATAAGGCTCGATAGGGATTGTGCAGATATCTGTAGGCTCGCAGCGACCCTGATGGCGCGGGGAAGCACCTTCGCAAATGAAATTTGTATGCTTTGCGCAAAGATTTGTAGAGCATGCGGTCAGGAGTGCGGCACTCATGAAGCAGAACATTGCCAGAACTGCTCCACAGAGTGTTTAGCTTGCGCACAAGCATGCGAATCAATGACTGCTTGACCTTCCCTTCGGCCAAGAGATTATCAACCTAGTCTCCAACCCCTGAATGATGGGGTGGTCACTAGGTTGAAGAAAACCGACACGGCCTTAGGGCGGCAACGCAACGGATAAATATGGACATTGCGTGCGAAAGGAAAGCAGTCGCTCAATGGAAGCCTTCCCTCAGCCCCAAGCTCTGCTCAACAGTGGCTACAGCATCTCTGTCGCTTTAGCAGACATCATTAAACTGTTTATGAAGATCCTGACACGGCTCAGCAGAGCCATGGACTGGTACAATAAGCACTTGGTGCGCAAACGCTCACCACTCCAGCCGTGGATACTGTAAGCCTCTTTTTTTGCACTGTTAACCACCATGCTTTACAGATCAAAAAGTAGGTTTACAGGTTCAGATTGACCACGACAGTTACAGCGCACCGTCGCTACTGACTGACTTTGTAGACCCCGCTAAAGCCGGAGATCTCTTGAAGAACAAAATCCGTTAAAGCCCGAGATCGGTGCTCAGATAGTCATCACGCATTGCCGGTGTGGCCGAGCCGTCCTTGATCATACGTTGCTGCAAGTGCCGCACAATGTGCCAGCGCAGGCGGCGTCTGAGCTCTTGGTAGTTACAACGATCGCAACCGCTCATCTCCGGCATTCGTTTCGACAGTGCAGCCCTCAGGGCAATCAGACCATCCTGGCCTGCTGTGCTCGCATGCAGACGGGTAAGGTCGTCGAGACCCGGCTGCCGCTTGTACTCGACTAGCGCTTGCTCAATGACTGATTGAAGATTGGAGCGATATGTGCGCCCAGCGGCTGTCCAGATGCTGGCTTCTAACGCCGACCCTAACTCCATCAACCGTCGCCCCACCAAAAATTAAACCCAGACACTACATATTGATGATATGCCCAAGATAAAAACGAAATAACCACAATATGTTGTGTTTTTTAAAAATTAGCTGTGTTGTTTGTAAACAAAGCATAAGCAGCAGCCTGCGGCTGCAAAGAGAAGCAACGACCTCCCCCTAGGCCCCCGGCCTCACCATGCTGGCCTTGAACACCGCCTCAGTCCCCAAACCGTGCCACTGAAGAGCCGTGAAAAACAGAAGTAAAAGCCGGAGGTGTCCACTGAGAAAAGGTGTCCGCGCCACTGCAGCTTTTCTTTTGTTCTCAAATATAAGAACTCCGTCTCGTTTAAAATTTTTAAAGGGGGTAAGTGTCAAAAAAGATCGCTTCGCCGACGAACGGTATCAAAAAAGGCGAAATAGCGACTTTGGCTGGCCTAGCCATGGCCATTACCTACTTGCCCGATCAAACGCGGGAGTCAAGTTTCAACGGCCACCCCGAAGCTCAGACTCGCTGTCATCCCTCCGCCGAAATGAAGCATCGAGGGCCATGTGCTCGGCGCTTCCTTTCTCGGCTCAGTCTGATGCCTAGGCGCAGCGGGTGCAGTGATGTCGGAGCCGCTCGGTGGGACATAAGTAAAAGCAAAAATGACAATCGCCGTCGCAACGATCCCAAGCGTTGCCAGGCCCCACCCGCTGACACGACTGAACAGCGTTTCGACCTCGCTGATGGGATCTCCCACCATCTTGTTGAACTCATCGACAGAAAGGTAGCGGTAGAGCTTGGGCTGCCACTCCTGACGCAGGGTCTGTTGGATCTGGATGAATTTTCGCCCCGACCATACGCTCATGAGCGTGTAGCCAAACGCGACGCCCATGACAACGGCAATCAGGTAGGGGTTGATCTGTACCGTGAGCCGGGCTGCGATCAGGCCAAGACCAACCGTGAGCGCGGTGGCGATTGCTGCTGTCGCCTGACGGGTAGCGTCGGTCGCTTTTGACGTTTCCTCCGTAACGGCTTTGCGAAGATCCCCCAATGACTTCAGGGTGTCCTTGGTGATCTCGGAAACCGCCATTTGATAAGCAATTTTTGCGCAATCAAGAGCGGCAGCGAGATTCTCCCTGAAGTAGTCGCTTGCATCCCCGTCAGCTCTTCCAGATCGAGCGATCTCTGCTGAAAGAAGGATGTGCTTTACTTCGGCCTCTCTTGAGTTATCAAAGACCCAGCCAGCCGCATCCTGGACAACCTCAAACTCAGATACCGACACCCTGCCAACGTCATCGGCCACTTGGCTGATCGTAAGATTCAGCTTCGGCGGCCCCTTGAATATAAGCAGGGTACCGGTGGTATCGATCTCGTTTGCAAAGCACCGGCTCAGATAATTAAGCGCATGCGCCGCCCAGATCATGTGGAATGAGTTGCCAGGTTCGAGGGTATGGCCCTCCGCATAGAGCCAATGTCGGACGTCTTCTGGCACTGTACGAACAGTTGCCGTTTCCTTGACTAGAAGCCTGGGCGCTTTCGTGATTGGTGACTGCGCGAGCGCTGCCGATTCGTCCCATCCGCAGTACACCCTCGCTTTAGTGCTGAATGCCGTGGTTAACCCAAGCAGATGCCACCGGGCTGCGCTGTGTCCCCTACGAAGAAAGCTTCTGAACCCTACCTCGGTGGCGATGAACAGATCGTCGGCAGCACTATGCTCGGACGGCAAATGCTTTTCGAGCGTGACGCGAAATGGCTCAAAATCCGCACCGACTTCATCGATATCGTATCTGCTGCCTTGGCTGTCGACAGTGGTAAACATCCAGCCGGCCTCAGACGCGGCATGTATCACTTCAAGCGTGGGGCCTGCTAACAAATCCGAGACGACAACACTCGTTGACCCCTCCGAAATCAGGGCCTGACGATTTCGAGCCAGCCCGTTAAGTAGGCTGGCCAGTCTTAGGTGTGACAACGCCATCCTCCGTGACCTTATCGGTGTCTACGATGATCTGTCTTTTATCCCCGCCAAGGTCAACCACCCTAACGTTAGGGCTTTCAGACTTGTCCGGAAACAGGATCGTCACACCCTCCGCTGTCATGATCTTTCGCATGTAGGGCTGTCGGAAGATTTTCCGATCAGGTTCGAAGCTGACTTCATGAAGCTTACTCGACCTCACGCGCTTACGGGTCTCGCGCTCCAGCCTGTTGGCCACTTTTTCATCGTCGGGGTGGCCAGCAGCAACCATGATTGCCTCGACAATAGCTTCCTCATCAATCCTTCTCCGAGAAGCCAGAGAGGCTTGGGCCTTCTTAACTGCGCGAGGTACATCTTGATCCGGGAGGTCAGCTTTGCAGGCTTGTAGCGCCCCTTTCAGAAGCTTGCGGGTAATTTCGCTGAGCTCGGTATCTGAGATCGCTCTGGCCACGGATAGGAAATCAGCGAAATAGTCGGCAAGATCCGCACCGTTCTTGGTGCGGTCGGTGGCCGAGATGTTCCGATCTGCGACACCACTGACCACGCGTATAAGTGCCGTCTTCTGAATGGCCTTCTTGTCGTCCACCAGCGCTGTAACAATCCTACGCAAGGCCTGCCCTGGCGAGGTATCGTTTTGCTCAAGGGCAAGCTTGTAGTCATATTTGATCAAGCTGTAGATCTTCACGTCTGGATCAGCGACCCCTAATTCAAACATGCACAGGACGCCATCCGCGCTGCCGCTGACGTGTTGCCTGTTAAAGCTCGCTGCCAGACTCTGGGCTCCATGCTCGAAGGAAACGTCCCCACTCGCCATTGACTCAATTTCCTGGCGGGTTGTAGAGACCGTCTTGAACATAAAAATGGGTGCAGCCGCCATACCCTCGATTTTGCTTATAAAAAATGCCTCCTCTTCCAAGGAGCGCTCCGGCATGGCCAGGAAATCTTTAGGGCCGACTACGTGCAAGATCATTCTCTTGATCGTCAACGACCCGGATTCTTCGTCCGTAAAAAAACTCATGCGATCTCCAAAAAAAGCCCTAGCGATTCCTGCCGGCGCTGCGAGGTACTCAGCAAAGCATTCACGCAAAATAGAAAGGTATCAGCGTCAGCCTGTTAGCAAGCTGCGTTCGGTGCCCCATCACAGGGGAGGCCCGACCATCGTATGGAGCACAGGCTGCCCTTGCACTGGCAGGAAGCCAGCATGGGTACCAGAGCATACGCCAGTTTCTTAGCGTATTGATGAGATCAGATTGTGGGCATCGCACGTCGCCATGAATGAGCCATACCGATTCATCCTGGCGGGGAACGCACTCCTAGCGGGACTGATATGCTTCTGATCTCGAAGGCTCACGTTCAAGGACTGGCGTCATGAGTAGTGTGAAAGAGCATTTGTTCGAGGCTCAACAGGAGAGGTTTCTCGACTGGGCAGGGAACCGCCTGGATCGCGAAGACCTGGAAGGTGAGTCAGAGGCTTACCAAGCGCTTGCTCAACAATACTCGGACATGATGGACGCGTACGACCAGGAAGCTGAATACAAGTGGCTTGAACGACAATCCTTCCACGAGCAGTACATCGAGTTTGGCGCGCAGCTAAGGGCGGCCATCATGCTGCTCACACATAGCGAGCACGGCCCTTATGCCCAGATGACCTGCAAGCTGGTGTACGCACACGCGGTCACCCTCTTGGAAACCATGATCAGTACGTCGGTGCGTGCTCTCGTTATCCGAGACAAGGCGTTTCTGCTCAATATCGCCAAGCACATCGAGACCCTTCACCGGGGAAAGAAATTTACCTTGCTGGAAATTGCTGAGCATCCCAAAGGTGTGGAAGGCGTCATCCTGAAATTTCTTTCCGAACTGACGTTCCACAATCCGGCTACGATCAAAAACGTGCTGTGCGTCTTGATTGGTGATCGCATGAAGGATTTGGACGTTTCGCCTATCGTTCCGATCTGCAACTTGCGGCATGACATCGTGCATCGAAATGGCAAGACGATTGATGATGAGATCATCGTCCTAGAGCCCGGAGAGGTCTTCCAGGCCATGAATACCATCGATGTTTTTGCTTCGCAGATCAGCCGTCGAATTCGCGCAACGCTGGACGAGCTGAGTGAGGACTTATAAGCATTCCGCTAAGTCGGTCATAGGTGAACAGGACAGGCGCCCATACTTCTGCCTACTCATAAGCGAGTACATCTCGTACGAAGTCGGTGAGGCTCGAAAATCCCTCTGCCTGCTCCCTGCGCAAGAGAAAGCCGCTGATACCACACTGGCGAGGGCCGTCTCTGTCGCATCGCGCCGAGTCGCCAATCATCACGACTCGTCCATGACTGCTGAAATCGTCACCGGGCCTGACCCCCAGTAGGTCACAGGTATGTCGATAGATAATCGGGGAAGGCTTCATGGCACCAACTTGGTAGCTGAAACCGTAGCCATCGAGGTTCGGAAAAATCTGTTGAATCAAGGGGCCATATGGCATGGCCAGATTGGAGCATATGGCTGTTCGCATGCCCGCAGCCCGGAGCATCGCCATGGCTTCCAAGGCATCAGGGAACGGCTCAATGCTCGCAAGCTCGGCTTTGAGCGCTTGCTCCAGAAGACCGAGCCGGTCAGACGAAACCTGGATACCAAAACGTGCAGCTGCTTCTGAAATGGACAGCTTGTGGGTCATCAGGGTCTGCATGTCGTCTGGCCTAAAACTGCGGCCTTGCCGCTTGCCTTCGCGTAGTAACTGACCATACGGATGTGTTGGCCGTGTTATCCGGGCAAGGGTGCCAAACGCATCAAAGATAACTGCCGCGATTTTCATTAGATTCCCTGGCAAGGAGGTCGGGTCTGGAGCCTACTCATCTCAGCTATACGGGGCAGGCTCATCCAACCTCCTGTCGGGCAACGTCAACACCCAAGGCCCATTCTCTGCCACGAGGACATAGCGGCTCCCACTCCATGTCACAGCAACCACGTAGCCGCCGCACGTTTCGAACTCCATTACCGCTGAAGTACGTATAAGTCGACCGGACTGGAATCTATCCTTTCTATCCAAATAGATGGTTCCCTCCAAGCAGAAACCAACAAGCTCTGGCTCAAAAAGGTAAGCGGTAATTCCTAGCTCGAAGCTAATCGTCGCAGCCTCAAGCACAGCTCTTGGTAATGGCTCGCGAGCACTCATGCTTCCTCGCTACTCAATCGCGTCACAACGACGTAATGGTCATTGCCGTTCAAGCTTTGGAGCATCTCAAACTTTCCCACCGTAGCTAACTGCCGAACAGGCGGCGTCAAGATGGTCATCCCGTCGGCAGATGCTCCCGACAGGTCGCAATACACGGAGGCAGCGAATCGATTGCCGACCTGCGCAGCGTTCATGAGATATGCATCGATGGGCACTCCCCAGTCGATTCTCTTGGCTTTCTCAACCCCATCGGGGATTTCTGAAGCGTTACCAGAGCCCACGAATGTCTCCACATTTACTGAAATTCTATGACCTTGCTGGGGTTGAAGCCGGTATCTTCGCCTGGATAACCTCTGGGGTTGCTCACGGCGCGGCAACCTCCCAGAACGGTATCTACAGCGCGATGCGTGTGACCGAAAATCCAGCCGTCTGCCTGCAGGAGCAGCGAGTGCCATGCGTTGCAGTAAGCGGCGCTCAGATGTCCTCCATGCTCATCGCCTGCGACCTCCGGAACAGGCGCATGATGGGTGACGACGATCGACCGACCATCAAATGGTCTGTGCAGCTCTGCTGTCAGCCATGCTTTGGCTTGGCGATTGCGCGCAGCAACATCATCAGGCCGCAAACGTCGAAAATTGGTATCCGCTCTGATCGCTCGGAAGTCCGTCATCGTCTCTCGCGCCACTGACATTGCGGCGCTTACATCACCGGTGCTGGAGAAATCCGTCCACGCAGTGCAACCCAGGAAGCGGGTATTCCTCCAGACGAACGTCTCGTTCTCTAACACATGCACATGACTAGCGGCGGCCTTGCGTGCCTTGTCGAGCGTTCGGTCAAAATGGCCCGTGTAGTACTCATGATTCCCCATGACATACGCAACATCACAGCTGAAGGTGTCGTTAGCCCACTCGATCCCTCGCGTTTTCTTGTTGATGTCCCCAGCGAGCACTACCAGGTCGACCTCCAACGACGGCGGCACAAATGGCTCAAACTCGGCGTGCAGGTCGGACAGGACGTAAACCTTCACAGACGCCTCCTTAGTCGGTTTAGGCGTAAATTGATAACTCACCCAGTCACGGTGAGATCCGAGCCATGCATCAACAGTGTGATCAGCTTGCAGCCAAGACAGCGACTCTGGCGTGGCATGATACCCACAACCACCCACTACACACAATATATGCTGTTTATTGGGCCATCCACCCTGTGGCTCTATCCTTGTTTTTTGGACGCTTATGCCCCTAAAAACAGAGATAGCTGCGACGCTGAGGGCTATTCGGCAGCAGCGCGAGCTCAGCTACGACAATTTGGGCGATGCGGCCTTTCGTACTACGCTCAGCTTGCTGGAAAGGGGCAAATCCGGAGTGAGCATCGCCAAGCTCACAGAGCTTGCTGAAGGCCTGAAATTTGATCCGGTTGCGTTCATAACCCTGTGCGTGGCCTTGCAACGCGGCGAGAGTTTCGAAAATACACTTGCGTCAGCTCAGGAAGAGCTTCAGCGATTTGCTGCATCAGGCGGCGTTGAATTACTCCATCAGCAAATGGATGGTGAAAATCTGGCCAAAAGATCTCCTGGTCAGCCATTGCGAATTCAAAACCTGCAGGCCGTTCAGGCTTTAAAGGCTCAAGGTAAAACCCAAGCCGAGGCTAAGCGTGAACTGGGCTTGTCTCACTCTACCGTCCAACGTTATTGGCACTCTGACCCACACGCTCATCTCCCAAGGAGATGAGCGTGTGGCGGCTTGTCGGCGCAGCTACCCTGACTGATCTTCTTCAGCGGGGGGCAAGAGCGTCTGGACGCTGAGGCAATGCAGATGTTGAAGATTCCATGCTCAACGTTGCAAAAGCACTGGCCCACCTGACCTGTGTCCCAAATGTCAGCTAGGGAATCTGAGGTTGCATGAGCATTATTCCGACTAGAATATCTCTGTGATATGTAGACGGAGGCGCGAAATGATCAAAAAAACCAGCTGCACGCAGATGATGGCTCTAGAGATCATTAGCTCTCAAATAGGTGTTTGCTCATCGTCACCAGGCAACATGTTTCATGCGCATACTGCGTGCATTAATGCTGGAAATGCGGTGAATATGCCCTTGAGCCCTGCCCTCAGAGCATCCAGAGTCAACGCGCTGTCGGATCTAAGATCCGCACGAACGACGCTGCGCCATTTGAAGAAAGCCTGGATCGAAATTTACGGTCACGCACAGCTGGAAATCGAATTGCTCCGGCTACAGGCCGCGTGGCAACGTGATAACAAGAGTGCAGCTTTGGGCCATACAAACATCGGGGGATTAAGCGAGCGGAGGCGGCGTAGCTCAAGCGGTTACCAGCGCGCCCTAATCATCGAGAGCGCCCGCATCAAGGCCATCTCAAGGAGCCTGCGCTGGAAACTGATACAAGATGGCTGGGCCGACAGCAAAATGATTGATGTCCAGATTGCGCAGGATCTCGGGCTCTAAGCCAGCAGCTGCTCCTCTCCAGTGGCCGACATAACCCTCCGCTTCTCACCATGCTCTCGGGGAGACAAGATCTAACGTCCTAGATCCACGCCCAAACAGATCTCGCCCAACTCAGGCCCTGCAACGCCCAGCTTATCAACGTACGCGTTAAGGCCTGTGCAAATTCACTCCCCGCGACCGGCTCACCGGAGTGAGCCCGCGCCTAGAATCGTCTGAATCCAGGCCAGCGCGATTTACCTGTCGAGAGCCCTCCTGGAAGCATCCAAGTAGGTGTACATGCATGCGTCACAGGCCATCAGGCTAGACCTGCAAGATAGCTTTGCACTTGCTTCACTACATCTCGGGCGGTGCGGGTGACCCCGATCAATGTGGCCGATGCGAGCCCCGTCCAATCCCCGTAACCCACCAGCCAAAGATTGGATAAATCAACACTTCGGTTTTCGTCTACGGCTACCTTGCCGTCATGACCGACGACACCTAGGTTACGCAGGTGGTCGAGCGCTGGAGAAAATCCGGTGCACCAGATGACGGCATCAACCTTCGTCTCGACTCCAGACGGCCATATCACAGCTGATGAAGTGAAATGCGTAAATGGCCGTACTGCGCTGAGGACACCTCGTCCGCGAGCTTCTAATACCGGTGGCACCATGACGATGTCGCCCAGCCCTCCCACAGGCTTCTGGGGCTCCACGCCCTCTTGCTGCGCCTTCAACCGAGCTGTGGCTCGCTCGAACAAGACACGGCCATCGACGTCATCTGGAAGAAACTTTGGTGCCTCGTTAGTCACCCAGGTGGCCTGACCCACTTTTGAAACCTCGGCGTAAATCTGGGCACCCGAGTTGCCACCACCTACGACAAGAACCGTCTTTCCCTCGAACTCACTGGGCCTCTCATATTGGGCGGAATGGATCTGCTGCCCCTTGAACACTTCTTGTCCTGGGTAGGTTGGAACAAACGGGCAGCCCCACGTGCCCGTTGCGCTGATGACTACCCTGGCATCCCAGCAGCAATCCTCAGAGAGAACGCGCAGTCCGCCCTCGATTTTCTCGATGCGGGTCACCCGCGTGGAGCGGACGATCGGAAAATCATAACGACGCTCGTACTGGGTGAGATAGTCGACGACTTCGTCACGATGAGGCGTTTCTTTCGACACAGCAGGCATCGGCCAGCCTGCAATTGAACTCCACGCGGACGGAGAGAAGAGACGGAGCGAATCCCATCCATGTCGCCATGCCCCTCCAGGTGCAGTCTCGGCATCGAGCAACACGTAGGAAAGACCTGAGCGCCTGAGGAAGTAGGCCGCTGTCAGCGCAGACTGACCACCGCCAATGACCACAACATCAAGTATTGGGTTTTGATTCACCGTCATCCCTCCAGGCCAATCCGCTTCGTATCGGTTCAAACCTTGTGGCCATTCTCATCAATGACGACTTGCCCGTCTTCTTTGACAAAACTGCCGCGCTGCGCTTGAGGGAGAATGTCGAGAACGGCCTCTGACGGACGACATAAGCGTGTGCCCAACGGCGTCACGACGATGGGCCGATTCATCAGGATGGGGTGAGCCATCATGGCATCGATTAGATATTCGTCAGTCAGGGATGCATCGCTCAGCCTCAACTCTTCGTAGGGAGTGCCCTTGATGCGCAGAAGGGCTCGCACCTCAATGCCCATATCTTTGATCAGCCCGATCAGCGTGGTGCGGTCAGGTGGGGTCTGCAGATACTCGATGACTGTCGGTTCCTCCCCGCTGTTGCGGATCAACTCTAAGGTGTTACGAGAGGTGCCACAGTTGGGGTTGTGGTAGATCGTGATCTGGCTCATGCAGGTTTCTCACACTGGTGTTAGATGGAGCGCTGGTTGACGCGCTTGGACAGCTCCTCGGCGGACTCTTTACGTTCAGAGTAGCGATCAACAAGGTAGTCCTGGCGATCGCGCAGCAGCAGCGTGAACTTCATCAGCTCTTCCATAACGTCCACCAGACGGTCGTAGTAGGAGGAAGGCTTCATCCGACCTGCCTCATCGAATTCGGTAAACGCCTTGGCCACGGAAGATTGGTTTGGGATGGCGAACATCCGCATCCACCGACCCAGTACGCGTAGCTGGTTGACGACATTGAAAGATTGCGACCCTCCGCAGACCTGCATCACCGCAAGGGTCTTTCCTTGCGTAGGGCGTACAGCGCCTATCGCCAGCGGAACCCAATCGATCTGGGCTTTGAATACCGCGCTCATAGAGCCGTGTCGTTCAGGGGAACACCACACCTGCCCCTCAGACCATTGCATCAGTTCGCGTAGCTCCGCGACCTTGGGATGCGTATCGGGAGCATCGTCCGGTAGCGGCAGACCCGAGGGGTCGAAGACTTTTGTGTCAGCGCCAAACTCCTCCAGCAGGCGTGCGGCTTCCTGAGTCACCAGCCGGCTGAATGAGCGCTCTCGCGTTGAGCCGTACAGAAGAAGAATTCGTGGCTTATGGAGCGAGGGTTTACGCGGCTCCAGTTGTTCCAGCGAAGGGATGTCGATTAGTTCGGCCTGTACGTTCGGCAATGTGTCTTGCATATAAACTCCTACAGCGGCGCGACATGGAGAGCCGCCTCGGTTGATCTTTAAAGCGAACCGATGCGGTTCAGTTCAGCTTTCAGCTGCTCAGGGCTCATCGTCTTCAGCGGCAGCTCAAGAAAGGCCGCAACCCGTTCACGAATTTTGGCGAGGGTGGTTTCAAATGCGGTGCTGATGTTGCTTTCCGATCCAGTAGCTTCGGACGGGTCGGCCAAGCCCCAATGCGCTTTCAAGGCCGGGCCGAAGAAGATGGGGCATGCTTCACCCGCAGCCCGATCACATACCGTGATAACAATATCTGGAGGCGAGCCTTCAAACTCATCCGAAGCCTTGCTGCTCAAGCCTGCAGTAGGGATCCCCGCTGCCTCAAGCGTCTGCAAGGCCCGCTGATTCACTCGACCGCTGGGAAAGCTTCCTGAGCTGACCGCTTGTATGCCTTCGGGCGCTAAGTGATTGAACAGCGCCTCGGACAGGATGCTGCGGCAACTGTTATGGGTGCAGATGAACAAGACTTTCATCAGAAGACTCCTTGATTCAAAAACTGAGGCGCAGTGCCAAGGCAGATAGGGTGGCGACGAGGATGGGCAGGGTCAGCACGATTCCGGTTTTGAAGTAGTAACCCCAGCTGATCTTGATGTTTTTCTTAGCCAGCACGTGCAACCACAACAGGGTAGCCAGGCTGCCGATTGGAGTGATTTTCGGGCCTAGGTCGCAGCCAATAACGTTGGCGTACACCATGGCTTGCTGGACGACACCATCGACTTCGGCGGCATGAATCGACAAAGCCCCGACCAGGACGGTCGGCATGTTGTTCATGATGGAAGACAAAAGCGCCGTGAGAAGGCCGGTTCCAAGCGAAGCGCTCCAGATACCATATCCCGCGAAGACGTTGAGGATCTGTGCGATGTGATCTGTTAGCCCAGCATTCTTGAGTCCGTAGACAACTAGGTACATGCCCAATGAAAAGACCACCACTTGCCACGGCGCACCTTTGAGTACCTTCCCGGTGTCGATGGCGTGACCACGGGCAGCGACTACGTAGAGGATGAGTGCACAGACTGCAGCTATGACGCTGATCGGAACACCTAGGGGTTCGATCACGAAGAAACCTACCAGCAACATCACCAGGACTAGCCAGCCCGCGATAAATGTTGGCCGGTCGCGAATTGCTTCAGAAGGTTGATGCAGTTGCGCAAGATCGTAGGTCGCAGGTAACTCTCTGCGAAAGAACCACAGCAGCATCGCCAGTGTCGCCAAGACGCTCACAACGTTCACCGGCACCATCACAGAGGCATACTCGGCGAATCCAATGTTGAAGTAATCGGCAGAGACGATGTTGACCAGATTGGAGACCACAAACGGTAAGCTCGCCGTATCGGCAATAAATCCCGCCGCCATCACGAATGCCAAAGTGGCTGCAGGAGAAAACCGGAGGGCCAACAACATAGCGATCACGATGGGCGTCAGAATCAGCGCCGCGCCGTCATTGGCAAAGAGCGCCGATACGGCGGCGCCCAGCAATATGATGAACGCGAAAAGCTTTCTGGTGCTCCCTTTCCCCCACCGAGCGACATGAAGCGCAGCCCACTCGAAAAAACCTGCCTCATCCAACAGCAAGCTGATAATGATCACCGCGATGAAGGTCGCAGTGGCATTCCAGACAATGTGCCAGACCTCTGGGATGTCCCCAAGGCTGACGACGCCAGTCAGCAGCGCCAAAACAGCGCCAAGGGTCGCGCTCCAGCCGACTCCCAAACCTCTAGGTTGCCAGATGACCAACACGATAGTTGCAATGAAAATCAGTATGGCAATCAGCATTTCAGAGACTCTGTAGGCGCAGCATCAGTTACAAATGGCCTGATTGGTAGGTCGGCCATTCATGTCGCACAGACGTTTGGCTTCGGCTTCCAACCATCGCTGGTTTGCGTCCACGACATCCTTCAGGATCGCTGTCACCCACTCGGGCAGCCCAGGATGCAAGCGGTAGTACACCCACTGGCCTTGACGACGATCCATTAGCAAACCTGCTGAGCGAAGCAGCGCCAGATGGCGAGAGATCTTGGGTTGGCTCTGGTCGAGCGCAGCAGTGAGCTCGCAAACGCACAGCTCGCCTTCACTTACGATGAGGAGCGTGATCTTGGTTCGAGTGTCATCGGCCAAACACTTGAACAACGAGGTGGGGGTCATAGGCTCTTTCATTGATCCTCCGGGAGGTGTGGTCTTGATCTGTACGAAGAGCTTGATGGATTACTTCGCAGTCCAGACGCCTCCACCACGACGTTCTTCAAAGCTGCGACCGCTGGAGGCAAGACCTGGCGGTTGAGAGCCGGCTGAACGCTGCAGCGCATGGGTCACCACGGCTCAGCGACGATTCTGCTAGCTGCGAGCGCAATGAGTTAGCTACGCAGACAGCAAGTACGTTGATTCACAATGACATTGGGGTATCGCTCATGAGTCGAACTTCAAATATACGCATTTCCGCATATTCAGTAAGGCAGATACACGAGCGACAAAGCCTGCTGCTTGATGGCCGGCCCTGCGCGCGCTCAGATACCCTGGATCAAGCTCTCGCACCGCTTTTGCCCTTGACCCTATAGCGGCTATAGGGTGTCCACTAAGGTTTTCCAAGCGAGCTAATCGTCCATGTGTGACAGACCAGCCAGACTGGCACGTGCAGTGCCAGTTGCAATGACGCCAATCCGAATGTTGCCGACGACAGGTTACGGAGCAGTACAAAGGAACTGCCCTTAAGAAGGATTGCCGACATGGCCGGGAATCTCTGCTCATATTAAAGAGCTTACACATGCTGCATGTTCCAACCGATAAATCATGAGTTAGCCTGTAACGGCTTTTAAAACAAGGCGTGGATAATATGCTCGTAGCTTTTTTAATAGTTTTACGCGAAGGTATAGAAGCAGCTCTTGTGGTAGGCATTATAGCCAGCTACCTGAAGCAAACGGGACGACAACAATGGTTGCCAGCCATCTGGGTAGGGATTTTTCTTGCGCTGGCAATGGTCTTACTAATTGGTGGTGCGCTGGAGTATGCCACAGCAGAATTTCCGCAAAAGCAAGTTGAGTTGTTTGAAGCCGTGGTGGGCATAGTGGCAGTCTGCATATTAAGCTCAATGGTGCTTTGGATGAAAAAAGTATCAAAGTCAATTGGAGGCCACTTACGATCCGCCGTCGATAACGCCCTCGACAACAAGCGTAACCATGCACTCGCATTGATTTTCATGGTGTTTCTTGCCGTAGCTCGGGAAGGGCTCGAAACCCTATTTTTTCTTCTGGCGCTGATTCAGCAAAGCGATAGCTTCAGTGCGCCTGCTGGCGCACTGCTTGGAATTGCAGCTTCATTCGTAATCGGCATTTGCCTATACCGGGGCAGCCTACGTCTCAACTTGAGTCGATTTTTCCAGGCTACGTCGCTCCTTATCATCTTCGTTTCAGCAGGCATCTTGGCCAATGCCTTGAAGGCCCTGCATGAAGCGGGCCTGTGGAACGCTGGTCAACAAATTGTGTTTGACTTGAGTGAAACGTTGCCTGCGGATGGCCCCGCTGGCGCGGTTCTGGCGGGCGTACTAGGGTATCAAGATACTCCCACGACCAGCTCACTTATCGCGTGGGCCGTTTACCTGATAGCAGCATTACTTCTTTACTTCCAGCCATATAAGGGCATTACGAAGCTTCCGCAAAACAGGCAAGCATCATGATCCCTCTCACCTGCTAGTCGTCCGCATCCAGGACAGGAGCACCTTTGCTCCTGTTCTCGCTGGACACTTTACGTCCCAGTTGACTGATAATTTTACAAGCCATTCCTTCGCTACCACTGGGGCAGCTTAATCCCAAATCAGCCAGCTGCACTTTGAGCTTTGATAGTTCCTGAATCCTATCGTCAATCGCTCTGACTTGGCTAATCACCAGCTCAGTAACCTCAACGCAGTCCTCCGAAGGTCTGTCCTTGTGCGCCAGGATGATACGTATATCGTTGAGCGACATATCAAATGCCCGACAATTCCGGATCACCGCCAAGCGCTCAGCATCAGAGTTTGAATAAATTCTGGAACCGCTTGTGGAGCGCTCAGGGACGGGCAAGAGTCCTATGCTTTCATAATATCGAATGGTAACCACTGGACAATTTACCATTTTTGCAAGTTGCCCTATTTTCATTTTTAACCTCGCAGGTCAACTAACTTAACCGCTTACGCTATGGCGACTCAAAGTCGCGGTCGTGGCCTGGATTGTTATACGCAACCCCAAAGGCATGAACCCACGCGCTCACCGCGTGGAGCAGCAAGCAGTCTGTTCAAGCCGTCCTGACCTCGACCCTATCGGGACACCACGCCAACCGCATGGCGACAGCTTATCAGCGCATGCCTCGAAGCGTTCGGCAAAACCTCTTCGCATGGACGCGAAGGAGCATCCTCGTACTGTTCATCATTGCGAAAACACGCAATATACGGGCACAACACTGTTTGGCCTTTTCCTATCCGTCACTGAGACGCTTGCTAGGACTATCGATTTTTCTGAAACCCCGCATGGCTAGCCTCCATGCGGCGTGATTCGATTCACCGCCCTAGCGCTTTGCTAGTTCGTGACGTTCATCCCCGAAGGCCTTGGGATTGCTGCCATAAGGTAATTGGCAGCAACCGAACGCAGGGGCTACTTCATTTTTTTATTGAAACGATGGTGGCTTTGCCCCCAGGTTGCGCGAAGGAGAAGGCCACCTTGTCTCCCACTTGAAGCCCCTTCATCTGATCGTCCGAAGCCGAAAATGCCATCGTCATCGGCGGCCACTGCACTTCAGGAACGGCGCCGTGTGCGATGGTCACGGAGTGCTTTTCACGGTCAATGGCCTTAATCGCTCCCTCGGCGTTTGCAACTTGAGCGGAGTTTGCAGGTGAGGCATTCGTTCCGTCCATTTTCATGCCCGCCATATCGTCGGCCCAGACAGAAAGGGATAGCGCGAGCATGGCAGCTGCGAGTGCAGATTGAGATCTTTTCATAGGGTTTCTCCATGTGGGTTTTTGCAGTGGTCAGATGTGTACTTTCGGCGCATCAGGCGATAGGCCGCAGGCAGCACGAACAGCGAGAGCAGTGGCGCGGTGACCATGCCGCCTACCATCGGGGCTGCAATACGGCTCATGACTTCGCCACCGGTGCCACCTCCCATCAGAATCGGGAGCAACCCCGCAAGGATGACTGCGACGGTCATTGCCTTGGGTCGCACGCGCTGGACGGCGCCATGCCGTATCGCTTCCCCCAACCCCATCTCCGAGCAGTCACCCGCATCCTGGCGTTCTGTCCAGGCATTCTTAAGATAGAGCAGCATAATGACGCCGAACTCGGCGGAAACCCCCGCCAGTGCGATGAAACCGACGCCCGTCGCAACCGACAGGTTGAAACCGAGGACGTATAGAAGCCAAGCTCCACCGGTGAGTGCGAACGGGAGTGTGGCCATGATCAGCAACGCCTCATCGACTCGGGAGAAGGTTAGATACAGCAGCACGAAAATGATCAGCAGTGTGGCCGGCACGACTAGTTTCAATCGAGCATTGGCCCGTTCAAGGAATTCAAACTGACCCGAGTAGCTCAGGCTCATACCGGGCTGCAACTTGACCTGCTGGCTTATGGCCTGATGCAGATCGCCCACCACTGAGGCTAGATCTCTGCCGCGCACATCGATGTACACCCACCCTGAGGGTCGTGCGTTTTCGCTTTTGAGCATTGGAGGGCCGTCGGTAATTTTGATCTTCGCCACTGTCCCCAGCGTAATCTGAGTGCCTAGCGGGGTGTAGATCGGTAGTTGTTCCAGGGCGCTGACAGAGTCTCGCCATTCGCGCGGGTAACGTACATTGATCGGGAAGCGTGCCAGCCCTTCAATCGTTTCTCCGATGTTTTCACCGCCTATCGCGCCCGCCACCACGGATTGCACATCGGTGATGTTCAGTCCGTACCGAGCAGCCGCGCTACGATCGATATCAACGTCAATGTAACGCCCGCCAGTCAAGCGTTCTGCAAGGGCGGAGCTGACGCCAGCTACCGTCTTGGCCACCCGTTCTACGGCTTGAGTGGCGGTATCGATCTCGGCCAAGTTGGAACCCGCCACCTTGATTCCAATTGGGCTCTTGATCCCGGTGGCTAGCATATCGATCCGGTTGCGGATGGGCGGTATCCAGATGTTGGTCAGCCCCGGAACTCTCACCACCTGATCCAGTTCTGCCACCAACTTCTCTTGGGTCATGCCCGCACGCCATTGCTCATGCGGCTTGAACTGGATGGTCGTTTCGAACATCTCCAGCGGCGCGGGATCCGTGGCTGTTTCGGCGCGACCGGCTTTGCCAAACACGTGCTCGACTTCGGGGATGGTTTTGATCAGTCGGTCGGTCTGTTGCAGCAGCAGAGCCGCTTTCTGA
Organism: Pseudomonas sp. S5F11; assembly: GCF_019641515.1. Classification (NCBI taxonomy): domain Bacteria; kingdom Pseudomonadati; phylum Pseudomonadota; class Gammaproteobacteria; order Pseudomonadales; family Pseudomonadaceae; genus Pseudomonas; species Pseudomonas sp. S5F11. The sequence continues at coordinate 3,949,201 of NZ_JAIFJZ010000001.1, read as the reverse complement.
ACAGACAAGCCTGGAAGTGCAGACGGCATGTAGAGCAGGTCGCCTTCGTCCAGCGGTGGCAGAAACTCGCCGCCCAGTCGGGAAAGCGGCCAAAGCGCACTGACAAACAAGAGCGCTGCGATCAGCAATGTCGTTTTGGGCCGACGCAGGACAGCGTCCAACGCAGGCTGATAAACACGGACGAGGAAGCGGTTCAGTGGATTTTGTTGCTCTTCAGGAAGCCCACCGCGAATCCAGTAGCCCATCAATACCGGGACGAGTGTGACTGATAAACCCGCCGCTGCCGCCATGGCATAGGTCTTGGTGAAGGCCAGCGGCCCGAACAGGCGGCCTTCCTGAGCTTCCAGCGTGAACACAGGAATGAACGACAGGGTGATAATCAACAGGCAGAAAAACAGGGCTGGGCCGACTTCCGTTGCTGCGTCGATCATCACCTGCCAGCGGCGCTCTCCTTGCAAAACCTCACCGGGATGGGTGACATGCCACGCTTCAACTTTCTTGTGGGCGTTTTCGATCATGACCACGGCGGCATCGACCATCGCGCCAATGGCGATGGCGATGCCGCCCAACGACATGATGTTGGCGTTGATGCCCTGATGACGCATGACAATAAAAGCGATCAGCACCCCGACAGGCAGCGAAATGATCGCCACCAGCGCCGAGCGCAAGTGCCACAGAAATATTCCGCACACCAGGGCAACGACGATAAATTCCTCGATCAACTTGTGACTGAGGTTATCTACTGCACGATCGATCAGCTTGCTGCGATCATAGGTAGTAACGATTTCTACCCCTACCGGTAAGCTGGGCTTGAGTTCCTCCAGCTTCGCCTTGACCGCTGCGATGGTTTCGCGGGCGTTCTTGCCGCTGCGCAGTACTACAACACCGCCTACGGTCTCACCTTCTCCGTCGAGTTCGGTAATGCCACGGCGCATCTCCGGGCCCAGTTGGATCGTGGCGACGTCACCCAGCGTGATCGGCACACCGCCAGCTCCCAATTTCAAAGGGATTGCGCGGAAGTCATTAAGCGTCTTCAGATAGCCGGAAGCTCTCACCATGAACTCCGTTTCCGCCATTTCCAGCACCGCCCCCCCCGTCTCCTGGTTGGCTTTGCCGATAGCGGCAGTGACCTCTGCTTGAGTGACCCGCAGGTTGACGAGCTTCAGGGGATCCAGCACTACCTGATACTGCTTGACCATGCCGCCAATAGTGGCCACTTCTGCAATATTGGGAATAGTCTTGAGTTCGAACTTGAGAAACCAGTCCTGCAAAGCCCTTAACTGCGCAAGGTCGTGCGCGCCAGTGCGATCCACCAATGCATATTGGTAAATCCAGCCGACCCCTGTCGCATCGGGCCCCAACGCCGGCTTTGCGTTCGCGGGCAAGCGGCTTTGTACCTGACTTAAATATTCCAATACCCGCGACCGAGCCCAGTACTGATCCGTGCCATCCTCGAACAACACATAGACGAAGCTGTCACCGAAAAAAGAGTAACCGCGCACTGTCTTCGCGCCGGGCACGGAAAGCATGGTGGTCGCTAAAGGGTAGGTCACCTGGTTTTCGACTATTTGCGGCGCCTGACCCGCGTAAGGGGTGCGGATGATCACTTGGACATCGGACAGATCGGGCAGCGCGTCGATGGGGGTACCCTGCAATGACCAGATGCCCCACGCGGTGACGAACATCGTCGCCAGAAGCACCAGCAGACGGTTTACAACCGACCACCTGATAAGGGCAGCAATCATGGCTGACTCCCCATCTTGTTCAGTCGCTCGACCACTAACCCATCATCGGTCTGGCTAACGGCTATCCGAACCTTGTCGCCCGCCTTCAGGCCTCTCACCAGAAGTGGGTTGGCGACCGGAAACGTCATCGTCATGCCTGGCATGCCGAGGGTGTTGAAGGGCCCATGAGCGAGCGTGACTGTGGTGTCGTCTATATCGACGATCTGCCCATCTGCCTCATATAAACGAGGCGACGCCCCAAGGGCTGAGTCATCGCGAGCCGATGCGATGATGCCCTTCAGGCTGGCCTCCGAGTCCAGCAGAAACTGGCCCGATGCGACGACCTTCTGTCCTTCTTCCAGACCTTTGACAATTGCTGTTTTGCCATCGGTCTCCTGTCCTAGCTGTACCTCCACCGGACGGTAGTGACCCGAATCCTCGGCACGCATGACTAGCGCTCGCCGTCCGGTTCGAATGACAGCCTCGCTGGGCACCCACAGTACGCTGTGCTCGCCCGTGCTGCGCAGACGTACCTGTGCCGTCAGGCCTGGTCTGAGTTGTCCGTCGGGATTGGGAAGCTCGACCCTCACTTGAATCGTGCGGCTGTCAGGGTTTGTCTCGGGCAGAATCGCGCTGACCTTACCTGCCAAGGTTTTGCCTGGAAAAGCCGGGAACTGAGCCTCGACGATTTGCCCTGTCTGGAGCCATCCGGCTTGAGATTCTGGAACGGCGACGGCCAGCCAGACGCTGCTCAAACCATTGATACGGGCCAGCGTTGCACCGGCAGTTAAGGTCATGCCCGTGCGAAGGTTCAGCTCCTCAAGGGCGCCCCCAATGGGGCTACTGATCGTCACGTAGGGCTGAACCTTATTCCTGCGCTCCACTTGAGCAATCAGGCCCGGTGGCATGCCCGTCAGCCGCAGCCGCTGCCGCGCTGCTGCGAGAAGCGTTGCGTCACCTTGGGCCTTGAGCGCCAGGAACTCTGTTTGAGCAGCTACCCAGTCCGGTACAAGAACTTCGGCCAGTGGCGCGTTGGCTGGAAGGACATCACCCGGCGCGAGCCCATATACGCGCTCGACAAACCCATTGGTACGCGCTTGAACCACCGCGACGTCCCGCTCGTTGAAGTTCACGACGCCCGTGACGACGAGCGTCACGTCCAGCGCACCCCGATTGACGGTGGCAAGTCGAAGACCAAGATTTTGCGTCACGCCAGGATCGATATTGAGGGCCGCTGGATCACCGGCGCCGCTGGCATACTGAGGAACCAGCTGCATATCCATAAAGGGCGACTTCCCCGGCTTGTCGAACTTCTGCTGCGGGTACATGGGATCGTACCAATACAGCGCCTGACGCTCCTGCGAACCACGGCTATCAGGTACAACGGTTGACGGAGAAGCATTGACGTGAGGCCGCTCTGCGAACCAGTATCCGCCCGCCGCACCTAAGCCCATGAAAACCGCCGCAATACAAATCGAACTCCACTGTCGGCTCATGGACGTGCCTCTCCATACGCGAAATACAGACGGGCACTCGTCAGAGCCCGTTGCTCCTCCACGTCCACCTGCTTGAGCCGCGCTTCAATGACTTCACGACGGGCCGTGACGACAGCGCTTAAATCGGTTTTGCCTGCTCGATAACTGGCCAGACTGAGTTCAACTTTCTGCTGGGCTAGGGGCACCAAGCTTTCCCGACCGCGTTGCACGGCGCGATTCAGCCGGGCGTCGTCGGCCAAATCGCGCTCCAGTTGCTCTACGTGCTCTCGGGCCAGGGCGTCGCGTTGTGCCTCAACTTGGCTGAGTTCGGCCTGTCTAGCAGCGATCTTCGGATTCTGCCGGGTGTCGGTGAACAGGGGCAGATCCCATGAAAACTGCACGCTGACCATGTCCCCGAATTCACGATTTCGGTGCTGATAATCCAGCTCCCAGCTCCAGTCTGGGCGTTTTTCCGAGACGGCCTCTCGCACCTTTGCCTGTGCCTCTCGGGTCATTGGAACAAAGGCTGCCAGTTCAGGATGGTGTTGGAGCTTGTGCGAGTAGCCAGACGTGTCGGTGGGCCACTCCGGCAGGCTGCCTACCGGTTCGTCATTACCTGCCGGGCCTATCCACCGTTTGAGGGCCGCCCGCGCCCGAGTCCGCTGAACATCCAGATCATCTTGTCGCTCTGCGAGCAGTGCTGCCTCCTGCATGGGCGAGACTGCTTCGGCGGGTTGTGCTCGACCACCGGCTATCTGCGCCTTAACAGTTTCGGCGAACAGTCCGTTTTCCCGGTAGAACTCCTGAAACAGCGCATTCTTGCGTTCGACCGAATAGCTGCTTATCCAGGCCAGCGCCGTCGACAGGCGAACGTTGAGACGTTCAACCTGGCGCTCGGCTGCGGCGCGCTCGATGGCCGCATCGGCCACCTCAATACGCGCTCGGCGCTTGTCGCTGTTGGGCATCTCCTGTCTGATTCCGACCATCTGCATAGTCATGAAATCATCATTGACGCTCCAGCGATCCGGGCCTCCGATTGGGTAGTTTTGCAGGCCTGCTATCAGTTTCGGATCGGGTAATTCGCCGGCGGGTATGGCTGCGCTGCTGGCGGCCCGGATGTTGGCATCTTGTGCGGCGAGCGAGGGCGCGTGCGTATCTGCCAAGCGTAACGCTTCATCAAGCGTCAGGGTGCCAGCAAAGCCGTGCGCTGCCATTACGCTTGCCATCAAACCGACCACAGCGGGCCAGCCAATGCGATAGCACTTGGCATTCATCAGTTTTATTCCTGTGATCATTCACCGCATGCGAAATATAAACGCGCACGGCCTGTCCATTTCGCGAGGGCAAAATGGGCCTTAATGTCAAAAAGGAATTAAGCGCGTGGCGGTCGCCACACACCGGATGAAGTGCCTACAGGCGCGGAGTCGCTAACAACAAACCCCATAACGGCATTGAGGGGAGACGCAGGCGGCCTGAAGGCCAGCACTTCGACGATGCTGCCATTCTTGCACTCTTGACCTGATTTACAGGGTTTGCTGTGGTCAGCAGAGCTTTTCATGTCGTTACAACAGTCCATCCCCATGTCGCCCATCATCACCGTGCCCGTGGTCTTCATAGGGCAAGGTTCTGTCGGTGCCTGAACACCCGCCATCCCGGTTAAAGGAAGCGTGAGGCTGATCAGAAAAATGAGGCACAACCGCAGATAACGTTTCATACCACTGCACTGTAGGGGATGAGCACCACAAGGACAATAAGGGCAGCCTAGCCAGCCCAGACAGATCGCTTAGATGCAATCACAGCAAGTGTGGATTAAGCCAATGTTACGCCCCAGGAAGCAAGCGTGAGCATGCTTCGCCCTCATGCAGTCGGATGGCTGCCTGCTGGTAGGCGAAAACTGATTACCACGCAAATTATCAGCAAGCAGCAAAGCACACTTAACATTGGTGCTGGGCCTAACGTATCCAGCACCAAGGCGGCCAGGATAGGGCCGCATGCCTGAGCAATCAGAATTGGGCGGGCCAGCAATCCCATTCGTGACCCGTACCCCTGAGCACCAAACAATGCCAGCGGCAGTGTTCCGCGAGCAATTGTGAGAATGCCGTTACCTGCTCCATACAGGGCAATTGCGACGAATGAGAGCCACGTTTTTCCCGCGATCAGCAAGCTAACCCCGAACAGGCAAAGGAGCACGCCCACACGTGCCGACCATGTCGGATGCAGGTGTCTGCCGATTGAAAACTCTGCGACCCGCGCTGCGACTTGGGCGGGGCCGATCACCATGCCAATTGCCAAGGCAACGGCGGTCGCAATCCCTAACTGCTTGAGAGCGTCCAGAAGATGTACTGAGACGCTCGATACGACCAGCGCTAAGACAGTCAGCATCATCCCGATGAGCAGAAACAGTCCGCTAGTCTGCCTTGGGGTACGCGTCGTGTGGTCATTTCCGGTAATCACAGGCCTAACGGGTTGCCTTACGCTACTGGGGATCATCATGGCATGAACAGGTAACCCGACAAGCAAATGGACGGCGGCAATGCAAAGGCAGGTTCCCCGCCAGCCAAGCCACTCCTCCATGGCTGCCATTGCGGGCCAGCCCAGCGTACTGGCGAATCCACCCAGGAGCGTTAAGCCTGTGATCGATGTTCGAGCCCCTTCGCCGAGAAGACGGCCCAGGGTTGAAAAGGCCGCATCGTAAAGCCCTGCCGCCATAGCGATGCCAATCAAACTCCATGCGAAATAATACGTCGGTAGGTTTTCAGCCACCCCCATCGTGGCAAGGCCTATGGCAAGAAGAAATGAGCTGAGCGCCATCGCCACTCGGCCCCCGTGTCGGTCGATGTGCCGCCCTACGGTGGGGGACGTTGCTCCCGCGAGCAACATCCCCCACGACAGACCTCCAACGACACTGGTGATCGACCAGCCCGTCTCCCTCGCAATCGGAGCGGCGAGAACTGCAGGCAGATAGTAGGTAGAGCCCCACGCAAGAATCTGATTGATACCCATTGCCCAAACGAGCTTGGTTCGGTTGACCGCAGGGTGTAACACCTCGGAAAGACTCACTGGCTGAACTCGTTCTGGTTGGCTAGCCGTACTGGCGTGACGGGGCTGGTGTCCGCCAAGATAGCTTCGTTGACGGTTCACCACTCACGCGATTATTGTTGCAGCTAACAACAAATGTGTGACGATTATGCCTAAGCGGAAAAAAGATCAGTTGTCGCAAGATGCCGAGGATCTGTATGAAGCGTTAAACCAGCTTGTCCGCGTTTACCAGTTTCGAGACCGAGACCGAATCTGTTGTTACGACGTCTCGGTCACACAATGTTACGCGGTCGAAACGCTGGTCAAGAAAGGGCCCCTGCGCCTCCACGTCTTGGCTGAAGAGATGTTTTTGGACAAGAGCACGGCGAGCCGGGTAATCGATGCGCTCGAACGCAAAGGGTACGTCTCACGCGTTGAGGATGGTGAAGACCGCCGCGCTGTGAAGCTTCAGGCCACGGGCGCTGGCAGGGAGCTTTACGAGAAAATTAGGAACGGCCTCGTCGCTGAAGAGAAAGCAATGATTGAGAACCTTTCAGCCGAAGCCAGGCAGGGAGCGCTGACCGTGCTCAGACAACTCACCCGAGCTACCGAAAAACGATGTGGCGTCTCAAGTGGGACTTGCTCAGACCCCAAGCAACCGAGTTAGAGCTGGTTTTTTTTGCCTTAAATGTTGTTACTACCAACCAACGGAGATACCTATGCGCATCCGTCCCGCCGAGCCCAGTGACGCACCTACGATAGCTGCCATCTACAACCAAGGGATTGAGGAACGAAGTTCGACGTTCGAGACGACACTTCGAAACCCAAAAGACATGCTTGAACGACTCCAGGCAAGTGATCGCTACCCTGCCCTGGTATTACTTAACGTGGACGACCAGGTTATAGGGTGGGCGAGTCTGAGCGTGTACCGCGCCCGCGCTTGCTACGACGGCATCGCTGACTTTTCAATTTACTTGAGCGGTGAGGTTCGAGGTCAGGGGCTGGGCAAGCATCTGCTTCAAGCACTGCTTAAAGAGGCTCAAGCGCGGGGTTTCTGGAAAGTCCTTTCCCGCGTATTTAGCTTCAACCGTGCCAGCCTTGCATTGTGCAAAGCATGCGGTTTCCGCCAAGTGGGGGTGTATGAGAAACATGCCTGCCTTAAAGGTCAGTGGATCGACTGCGTGATTGTCGAGCGACTTTTTCCTGAGAACCAGGCCAACGGCAATGCCCCTGTCGTTGGATCAAGCACCGAAACAGGTGGGCTAAGCACCTGTTGACCGTTCCTCCATTTCACAACTACAGCCAGACCTCGCTCTTGAACTCAGGGTCAGGTCTGCAAAGAAATGGCCACGTCTCGGCAGCTTCGTATCTCCATCTTGGTCAATTCCCGCACCCTCGACATTCGCCGAGGCTCCTTCAGCGGGTTGCTTGTGCAACGTGGCGAGCGGGCATTTCACAGCACACCGTGCAACAACCTGCGCTGGAGGCCTGTGGATTACTTCTTGAGCAAGCGCAGTCCGTTCAGCACTACTAGAACGCTCACCCCAACGTCGGCGAACACTGCCATCCACATCGTGGCCACCCCTACCAAGGTAAAGACCAAAAACACTGCTTTGATGCCAATCGCGAACACGATGTTCTGCTTAAGAATGCTCGCGGTCTGACGGGAGAGACGAATGAAGGCCGGAATCTTTCTGAGGTCATCATCCATCAGCGCCACGTCGGCGGTTTCGATGGCCGTATCGGTGCCTGCTGCAGCCATTGCAAAACCGATCTGGGACTTGGCTAGGGCAGGTGCGTCATTGATGCCGTCCCCTACCATTCCTACGACATGGCCGTCCGACTGTAGGCTTGCAATGGCCGTGAGCTTGTCAGCTGGCAACAGGCTTCCTTTCGCTTGGTCAATACCCACCGCTTGAGCGATGGCTGCTGCCGTGTGGTTGTTGTCACCCGTGAGCATGACGGTCTTGATACCAAGTTGATGCAGTTCTTCAATCGCTTTCTGGCTCGACTGCTTGACGGTATCAGCAACTGAAAATATGGCCAGCGCGCTAGATGAATCGCTCAGCACGACAACGGTCTTTCCCTGCATTTCCAGAGCAGTCACACGCGATTCCAGCGAGGCGTTGCACAGCCCAAGCTCTTCCAGCAACCGGCGGTTACCCAGGTGGTACTGCTTACCCTCAATGGTTCCCCTGATCCCTCTCCCTGGCAATGCGGAGAAGTCATCGACTTGCTTGGCCTGCGTCGCATCCTGATCGCGCGCAACCGCCAGCGAAACCGGGTGATCAGACCTGCCGCCCAAGCTTGCCGCGATCGTGCGCAATTCAGCTTCAGGTCGGTCGATCAAACTATAAAAGTCAGTCAGCACTGGCTTGCCATGAGTGACGGTGCCGGTCTTGTCCAACGCGACGTAATCCATCTTGGCACCGATTTCAAGATAGATACCGCCCTTGACCAGGATCCCTTTACGCGCCGCAGCAGCCAGTCCGCTGACAATCGACACCGGGGTCGAAATGACCAGGGCGCACGGGCAAGCCACTACCAGCAAGACCAAGGCTCGGTAAACCCAGTCGAACCAGGCCCCGCCCATGAAAATGGGTGGGATAACTGCAACCGCCAACGCGAAGAAGAATACTGACGGGGTGTAGTACTTCGCGAACTGATCGACAAAACGCTGGGTGGGAGCACGCGAGCCCTGTGCTTCTTCTACAGCATGGATGATGCGAGCCAGCGTCGTGTTATTGGCTTTTGCCGTAACACGGTACTCAAACGCCCCAGCTTCATTGATCGAACCCGCATACACCTTATCGCCCTGAATTTTCTCGACGGGCATGCTTTCACCGGTAATGGGGGCCTGGTTCACCGTGGAGTGGCCGCTCTCGATTTCGCCATCTAAGCCAATTCGTTCACCGGGACGCGTGCGAACGAGGTCGCCAATGTCCACGGTTTTCGCATCTACTTCCTCCCATTGCCCCTCGGCTCGCCTTACAGTTACGCGATCCGGCGACAGGCTCATCAAGCCCTGGATCGCATTTCGAGCACGATCCAGTGATTTGGCTTCTATCAGCTCGGCTATAGTGAAGAGGAACATCACCATAGCCGCTTCCGGCCATTGGCCAATGAGCACCGCGCCTGTGACCGCAATGGACATCAGCGCATTGATGTTCAGATTCAAATGCCGGATCGAAATCCAACCTTTTTTATAGGTGGCCGGCCCGCAGATGGCGATGGAAAGTAGGGCAATCATGGCCACCACCCATTCCGGTGCAGCAGATGTCAAATGCAACATCTCGGCACCTAATGCCGCGACACCTGCCAAACCTAGAGGCCACCACCGGGTTTTCGGGGCTGCAGGGGCCGGCTGGCTGCTGTCTTCTTCTGCAACCACAGCCGACATCCCCAGGCTGCGAATAGCGTCAAGCACCCCGTCAAGAGCATCTGGCTGATGTACAAGGCTGACCGTACGTTGAGGGATGTTGAATTCCAACCCCTCAACTCCCGCAAGCGTTTTGAGCTTGGCACGAATAAGACTTTCCTCTGCCGAGCAGTCGAGCTCAGCGACCTGTATTTTCGTAGTCCTAGGCGCGTCCAAACGCTCCGCAGTCATTCCGAGTGTAGAGATTGCCTTGGCAATTACAGTCGTATCCGCAAGGGTATGCCATACGCCGAGCGTTCTTTTCATCATGTTGAATTCGAGTTTCTCGACACCCGCCATCTTGCCTAGCTTGCCTTCGATCATGGCCTGCTCGGTTGGACAGCACATCTGACCGATATGGAAAGTATTGAACGACGCACCTGGGGAGGATCGGCTTTGGGCTGTATCACTCAGGTCGGTTACCTTAGGTGCTGCACAGCATTGTGATTCATTACTTTCAGAGGGCGCGCAGCAGCTTCCAGCGGCGCGGTCGAGGCTGGACGTAGCGCTGTGTGTCTCCTTAGGTGAATTTGCTGGTTCGCTGAGACTGTAAAGCTCGCTCGAATTGGCAGGGGGCGACTGGGTTCGCGAGTCAGAAGAGCAGCACGTCGCTGTCACGGCATCGGACGCCAAGCCACCGCCAGTCCCGCAGCAGGAAGCAACAGAGTCGCCCTGTTCACTGCCACTGGTCTCATGGTCGGGTGTCCAGGACTCGACCGCTCGTTCAGCCGTTTCAGTGACGGCAGGAGAGCCGGTTGATTCGCCACAGCACTTCTTCATCTTGTTACCCTCAGCAAGTCATGCTGTCGAGTAAACACCCTGAAGCGGCTATAGGGTCAAGCGCAAAGTGGCTTTACCTTAAAGGCTTCACTGCCCCGGATAGTCAGCCACGATGAGCTCGTCACCCTGCGTGGTCAAACCAATGACCTGATAGGCGCTTTTGCGATTGCCTGATTCCATACCCGGAGAACCCATGGGCATACCTGGCGCCGCGACGCCCTTGAGATCTGAGCGCTTGGCCAACTCGGCAATCTGCTGCACGGTCACATGACCTTCTACGAATTTGCCGTTCACTACGCCTGTGTGGCATGAGCCCAATTTATCGGGCACGCCGAGCTTGGCCTTGACTGCGCTCATGTTGTCTTCAAGGTGATCGTTCACCGTGAAGCCATTGTCACGCAGGTAGGCTATCCATTTGGAGCAGCACCCGCAGTTCGGGTCTCGGTATACGTCAATGTTCTGGACTGGAGCAGCTTGAACCAGTGACGCAGTACCGACCGCGATGAGCATGGCAATGCGAAGCCCTGCGATTTTCATACTTGGCAATTTCATGTGTGTGCTCACGTTGATATAGAAAATACAGCCTGGGCTCGTCGCACTTGGCTAACTGCAGCCTTATCGAGAAAGCAGTGCTCTACAAGCCGTGAATATGTAACACGTTGTATCCATCAATCCGGTTTGTCGCTCACGGTTTTGAGCGTTTGCGCTTAGGCTTTTCTGGGGAATATCAGCCTGAACGTCGTCGGGCCGTTAAGCTCGCTTTCTGCGGCCACAGAGCCTTCATGCAGGCTCATGATGCTTCGAACGATGGCCAGACCTAGCCCGGTTCCGCCCTGCTGCCTGGAGCGGCTGGGGTGAACACGGTAAAACCTGTCAAAAATCCTGGGCAGGTGCTCAGCGGCGATCCCTTCTCCAGTATTGCGTACTGCCAGCACCGCCTCGGTTCGGCTTTCTAAAAGCTCCAGAGCAACAGTGCTCCCAACAGGGCCATGCCTGATGGCGTTCGAGAGGAGATTGGAGATCGCTCTCTGTATCATCAGCCTCTCACCCTGGGCATGTGCGTACCCTTCAATGACTAAATACATACCCTTGTCTTCAGCAGAGTGGGAGAACAGCTCCATCACTTTCTCCGCTTCACTGCGCAGATCAATCGATTCGGTTGCTAGCGGCACAGATGGTTGACTGACACTCGCCAGGAAAAGCATTTGTGAAACCATGCGCGAGAGTCGTTCCAGCTCTTCAGTGCACGATTCCAATACCTGCTTGTATTCCGAAGGGGGGCGCTCTTTTGAAAGCGTCACCTGAGCCTTGCCCATCAGGTTGTTCATGGGGGAGCGAAGCTCATGGGCAAGGTCGTCAGAGAACTGCGCGAGCTGCTGTACGTCACCATCGAGCCGATGGAGCATGAAATTGATAGCGTGCGCCAGATCCCGAAGCTCATCAGGAAGGCCATCCACTTTCATCCGATGAGAGAGATCGCGTGCAGAGACCATCGCAGCCACTTTTCGAAACGCACGCAGAGGTCTTAGCTCTCGATGAACAAACCACCAGGCGCCGCCGCCCACCAAAAGGAGGATCAGAGGAACTGCAAACAATGACGATTTCACATAAGCCGTCAGGAGCGTGATATCGCTTTGCCTATCCAGAGAAAGAAGCACAAGCACGTGCTGCCCATTGAGCAGTCGTATCACTCTGTAGGCCATCAAGATCTCATGGCCTTCGGGGGTGGTCAGGTGAAGAAAGTCCTTAGTCCGACCATCTGTTTCAGGAACGGGCAGATCGGTTCCTTCATCGCCACCCAAGCTCAACAGCCGTTTTCTTGGCGAACTGGAATCCAGGATTGTCAGCGTGTAGTCATCATGGCCAATGATCTGATCACGAAGGTTATGCGGGTGCAGAACAACTTCGGCCACCGAGCTTGAGCCCTCTGCCAGGCTATGCTCGATTTGACTGAGCTTTTCATTGAGAGCATCCACAGCCCGCGCATCAAGCTGGCGTGAAAGGGCCGCGTATGCCAACGTGGCCATGATGAGCACCAGGAGCGCGCAGAAGGCACTCACCGTCAGCCCTAAGCGCATCGACAGTCTGGTAGGCCTCACTCCCGAGCTTCCAGTACATACCCAACACCGCGCAAAGTGTGAATCAGCTTGCGGTCGAACGGGTCATCTATCTTCGCCCGGAGTCGACGTATCGAAACCTCTACAACATTGGTGTCGCAGTCGAAATTCATGTCCCATACCAGGGAAATGATCTGTGTCCGGGACATGACTTCACCGCTATGGCGCATCAGCAGATGAAGAAGTGCAAATTCTTTGGTGGTCAGGTCGATGCGCTGCGTGCCGCGAAAGGCTCGATGCCTACCTTGGTCAAGCTCAAGATCCGCAACGCGGAGCACCTCGGGTAGACCGGACTGCTCGCTTCGACGCATCAGTGTCCGAATCCTGGCTAATAGCTCGGGAAACTCAAAGGGTTTGACGAGATAGTCGTCGGCACCCATTTCCAGACCTTTTACCTTTTCTTCCAGACGTCCACGTGCTGTCACCATAATGACTCGGGTATTACAGGTTTTTCTAAGCTCTCTCAAAACCTCCCAGCCTTCCATTACCGGCAAGTTAACGTCCAGAATTACAATATCGTAAACTTGGCTTTGGGCGAGGTGTAGTCCATCAACGCCTGTTTTGGCTAAATCAACGACATAGCCACTTTCAGATAAACCTTGATGCATATACTCGGCAGTTTTTAACTCATCCTCTACCACAAGGATTCGCATATCATTGATTCCCGCTTTCATGTTGATTACTTAGATGCGCCGTTTGTTTTGGGTATTGATACGCTGTCTAAACGAAACATTCACAACCCACCCTGCCAGACATATTTTCAACGCTGAAGTGGCTACAGGGTCAAGCCTTTATTCGTGAAAACAGCTCAGTAGCCCATGTAGCGACGTTATGTCGCAGCTGAATTCGTGTTTGGCGCCCCGACAAAAAAAAGCAACTATTAAGTTATTGCATTTCATGTCGGGCCAGTTTCGCGCAGCTAGAGATCGCAGTGTAAGACAAAATATTATTCGATGCCCCGGATAACGGAATTGTAATTTTCCAGTCATCCCTCTGATAACTCGGCTTGCATAAAGTCTTGTTATCTAATTCCGGCTATATGGCTGGAGTTGTGTATGTTCATAACATTTTGGTGACTTATGCGACTGGAGATGTGCAATCGTGCTCGCATCTAAAATCTTTTCCATTGTGCCATCTACAAGAATTGGGGCGCTGGTAGTCCTCCTGCTGCCACTTGCCATTCCTTCGATTGCGATGGCCCAGAGTTTAAGCTTGCCTCAGGCAATCGAAGCTGCGTTTGCCGAGAATCCTGATCTGGCCTCAGCTCGATGGGAAATTGGCGTTGCCGAGGGCGCCAGGCAGCAGGCCGGTCTCATACCCAATCCAGTGTTGTCTTGGGAGGCGGAAGATACGCGCCGCAGCACCAGTACTACGACCGTCATGCTGAGTCAGGCGCTGGAGCTAGGCGGGAAGCGAGGCGCCCGCATTGATGTCGCTCGTCGAGGCCAGGATGCTGCTCAAATTGAGCTTGAACGTCGTGGTAATGAATTGCGCGCCGAAGTTATTCAAGCCTTCTTTGCAGCAGTGCGCGCGCAAACCGCACTGGATCTTGCACGGCAATCTCAAGCCTTGGCCGAGCGCGGACTCCAGGTAGCGAATGGTCGTATCGAGGCTGGCAAGTCATCTCCAGTTGAGGCCACTCGTGCCCAGGTACAACTAGCAGAAACAAATCTGCAGGTGCGCCGAGCAGAGACCCTGAAGTCCAACAGTTACCGCGAGTTGGCTCGGGCAACCGGATCTTCGATTACCCAGTTTGATCGCCTTGAGTACACCGATCTCTCGCCTGGGAAATCACCCTCATCAACCAAAATGCTGGACGCCATAAATCAGTCAGCAGAGTTGCGTTTGGCACAGGCGCAGATTGAGGAACGTGATGCCCTATTGGGATCGGAAAGGGCGCAGCGCATTCCTGATCTGACCGTCAGCATCGGCAGTCAGTACAGCCGGGAAGACCGTGAGCGCGTCAACGTTGTTGGCCTGTCGATGCCTCTGCCGTTGTTTAACCGCAATCAAGGCAACGTGCTTTCCGCCTCGCGCCGCGCAGATCAAGCCCGTGATCTGCGTAACGCCGTGGAACTTCGATTGCGTACTCAAACCCAGACAGCCCTCGATCAGTGGGCCACTGCTTCGCGAGACGTCGAGTCATTCAATACGGTGATTTTGCCTTCGGCCCAAAAAGCGGTTGATACCGCCACACGTGGGTTCGAGATGGGCAAGTTCGGCTTTCTTGAAGTGCTGGATGCACAGCGCACCTTGATTGCAGCCCGTGGCCAATACCTCGAATCGCTGGCAACCGCCACTGACGCAAGGGTAGCCATCGAGCGCATCTACGGTGATCTGAACCAGTTCAGCACCAATCCATAAAAATCGTTTTCCCACGCTTATTGGCGTATCGCGATGTGCAGCAAGCACATGATCGACTGGAGTTTCCATGACTAACAAACGGAGCGTCGCCATTACCCTGGCGTTGGCAGCCTTGATCGGCCTGGGCGGCTTGGCCGTAGGTAATCAAAGCGTGTCCACTGCTGCCGAGGCTGACCCCTCTGAAGCTGATCACGGAAAAGAATCAGAGCATGACCATGCCAAGGAAGGCGCAGGTAAGGAAGAAGCGCATGCCGAGGGGGAGCAATCCCATGTGGAGGAAGAGGGGCAACTGGAGCTTACCGCTGAACAGATCAAAGCAGCGGGCATTGAGCTGGTGGCCTCAGCCCCGCGTCAGATGAGCACCTCCGTAACGTTCCCAGGAGAAATCAAGTTTGACGAAGACCGCACCACGCACGTCGTACCTCGGGTAAGCGGGATTGTGGATGAGGTCAAAGTTGAATTAGGCCAGGCGGTTAAAAAGGGTCAGGTACTGGCGGTGATCGCAAGCCAGCAAATTTCTGATCAACGCGCAGAGTTGAACTCAGCTCAGAGACGCCTGGAGCTCGCACGCCTGACATTGCAGCGCGAAAAAAAGTTGTGGGAGGACAAGATCTCCGCCGAGCAGGATTATCTGCTGGCACGCCAAGCCTTCCAGGAAGCTGACATCAGCTTGGGTAACACTCGCCAGAAGCTGAGTGCTATCGGCGCAAGCCTTGCCCCGTCTGCTGGCAACCGTTATGAGCTTATGGCGCCATTCGACTCGATCATTGTCGAGAAGCATCTGGGCATCGGTGAGGTTGTCACAGAGGCGAGCTCTGCTTTCACTCTTTCGGACTTGTCTCGGGTCTGGGCCACCTTTGGCGTCACTCCAAAAGACTTGAACAAGGTTGTAGTAGGTCGCCCAGTGACCATCAGCGCACCTGATATGAATGCTCAAGTCGAAGGACGTGTTGGCTATGTTGGTAGCCTTCTCGGCGAGCAAACCAGGGCTGCGATCGCCCGCGTCACCCTGGCCAACCCGGAAGGCTCCTGGCGTCCTGGGCTGTTTGTTTCCATAGAGGTTAAGGCTGATAAAGCCAATGCCGCCGTTAGCGTTCCCGAAGCCTCCATCCAGTCTGTTGAAGACAAGCCCTCGGTTTTTGTTCGCAACGAAGAAGGTTTCAAGTTGCAGCCAGTGAAAGTGGGTCGCCGCGACGGTGGCTTTGTAGAGATTACCGAAGGCTTGGCTGCCGGCACGCAAGTGGCTGCTGCTGGCAGCTTCATTCTCAAGTCGGAGCTGGGTAAAGGCTCTGCTGAGCATGCCCATTGACCTGCGTCGTACGAGTAAACCTCTATGTTTGAACGGTTGATTAAATTTGCGATAGAACAGCGCATCGTTGTGATGCTTGCTGTTCTACTCATGGCTGGGCTTGGCATTGCCAGCTACCAGAAACTCCCTATTGATGCTGTGCCTGACATCACCAACGTCCAGGTGCAAATCAACACCTCGGCTCCGGGCTTCTCGCCGCTGGAGACAGAGCAACGCATCACTTTCTCGATTGAAACAAGCATGGCGGGCCTTCCAGGGCTTCAGCAGACGCGCTCGCTCTCACGCTCTGGACTGTCTCAGGTGACGGTCATCTTTGAAGATGGCACCGACCTATTTTTCGCCCGTCAGTTGGTAAGTGAGCGCCTGCAAATTGCTAAGGATCAACTGCCAGAAGGCGTAGATGCGGTTATGGGGCCCATCTCCACCGGGCTCGGCGAGATCTTTCTGTGGACGGTTGAGGCCAAGGAAGGGGCGCTGAAGGACGACGGAACACCCTATACGCCAACCGACCTTCGGGTGATCCAGGACTGGATCATAAAACCCCAGCTGCGTAACGTAAAAGGCGTTGCCGAGATCAACACCATTGGCGGGTTTGCCAAGCAGTATCAAATCGCGCCAGATCCTAAAAAGCTGGCGGCGTACAAGCTGACCCTGAATGACCTGATTGCTGCACTGGAGCGAAATAATGCGAACGTCGGCGCCGGTTACATAGAGCGCGGTGGCGAGCAACTCTTGATCCGCGCACCGGGCCAGCTGGGAACGGTGCAGGACATTGCCAACATCGTTATTGCCAATGTGCAGGGCACGCCCATCAGAGTCAGCAGCGTCGCGGACGTCGGCATCGGCAAAGAGCTTCGTTCGGGAGCAGCAACTGAAAATGGGCGTGAGGTGGTGCTGGGCACTGTCTTTATGCTGATTGGTGAAAACAGTCGCACGGTCTCTCAGGCTGTCGCTGCAAAGCTCGCTGACATCAATCGCTCGCTACCACAAGGCGTCAAGGCGGTCACGGTTTACGACCGTACCAACTTGGTTGAAAAAGCGATTGCGACGGTGAAGAAGAACCTGGTTGAGGGGGCGATTCTGGTTATCGCTATCCTCTTCCTGTTCCTGGGTAACATTCGGGCCGCGCTGATCACCGCCATGGTGATTCCTTTGGCCATGCTGTTTACCTTTACCGGTATGTTCACCAACAAGGTCAGTGCCAACCTGATGAGCCTGGGGGCATTGGACTTCGGCATCATCGTTGACGGCGCAGTCGTTATCGTTGAGAACGCGATTCGTCGACTGGCCCACGCCCAGCAGAAGCATGGCCGAATGTTGACACGCTCTGAACGCTTTCACGAAGTGTTTGCTGCTGCGAAAGAGGCCCGTCGGCCTCTCATCTTTGGCCAGTTAATCATCATGGTCGTGTACCTGCCAATCTTCGCCCTGACCGGTGTCGAAGGCAAAATGTTCCATCCCATGGCG
The DNA here is from genome assembly GCF_019641515.1 of Pseudomonas sp. S5F11. Lineage (NCBI taxonomy): Bacteria > Pseudomonadati > Pseudomonadota > Gammaproteobacteria > Pseudomonadales > Pseudomonadaceae > Pseudomonas > Pseudomonas sp. S5F11. The sequence goes on along the minus strand of NZ_JAIFJZ010000001.1, from coordinate 3,931,529 downwards.
TTTACAGTGGTCATCGCGCTTCTTGGTGCCATGATCCTTTCCGTGACCTTTGTGCCTGCCGCCATCGCCATGTTTGTGACGGGCAAGGTCAAGGAAGAGGAAGGCTTCGTGATGCGCACGGCTCGCCTGCGCTATGCACCGGTCTTGAAATGGGTATTGGGTCATAGGGCAATTGCGTTCGCGCTAGCATTTGCGCTGATCGTCTTGTCTGGATTCACTGCAAGTCGCATGGGCAGTGAATTTGTCCCAAGCTTGAGTGAGGGGGACTTTGCTCTGCAGGCCCTTCGAGTCCCAGGCACCAGCCTGACTCAGTCGGTGGAGATGCAGCAGCACCTTGAGAAGGCGATCATCGAAAAAGTGCCTGAAGTTGAACGTATGTTTGCCAGGACTGGGACGGCGGAAATTGCGGCTGACCCTATGCCGCCAAACATATCCGACAGCTACGTGATGCTCAAACCCCAAAGCCAGTGGCCCGATCCGGGTAAGTCTCGTGAGGCGCTTATCGCCGAATTGCAGCAGGCCGCTGCGAGCGTGCCGGGCAGTAACTACGAGCTGTCTCAACCAATCCAACTGCGCTTCAACGAGCTGGTGTCAGGAGTTCGCAGCGACGTCGCGGTAAAGGTCTTTGGCGATGACATGGACGTGCTCAATCAGACTGCCGCCAAAATTGCTGCCACCTTGCAGAAGGTGCCGGGATCCTCTGAGGTCAAAGTCGAGCAAACCACGGGTTTGCCTGTTTTGACGATCAACATTGATCGTGACAAAGCTGCGCGTTACGGCCTTAACGTGGGAGACGTTCAGGACGCACTTGCCACGGCAGTAGGCGGTCGGCAGGCCGGTACTCTCTACGAGGGTGATCGTCGCTTCGACATGGTGGTGCGTTTGTCAGACAAGCTACGCACAGACGTTGCAGGACTTTCCAACCTGCTCATTCCGATACCGGCAACAGCCGGTAGCAGTAACCAGCAAATAGGCTTTATTGCGCTGTCCCAGGTTGCAACGCTGGATCTGGTGCTCGGGCCAAACCAGATCAGTCGTGAAAACGGCAAGCGGCTGGTGATCGTCAGCGCCAACGTACGGGGGCGTGATCTGGGTTCGTTCGTACAAGAAGCCGGTGAGAGCATCGCCAGCGGTGTAGAGATTCCTGTGGGTTACTGGACAAGTTGGGGCGGTCAGTTTGAGCAGCTGCAGTCTGCTGCCAAGCGATTGCAAATTGTGGTGCCAGTAGCGTTGCTGATGGTGCTCGCCTTATTGTTCATGATGTTCAACAATCTGAAGGACGGCCTGCTGGTATTCACGGGCATACCGTTCGCCCTGACCGGTGGCGTCATGGCGCTCTGGTTGAGAGATATCCCATTATCCATCTCTGCAGGCGTCGGGTTTATCGCATTGTCGGGAGTGGCCGTACTGAATGGTCTGGTGATGATTGCCTTCATCCGAAACCTGCGCGAGGAAGGCCGCTCACTCGGCGATGCAATCAACGAGGGTGCCCTGACACGTCTGCGTCCTGTTTTGATGACGGCGTTAGTAGCTTCTCTGGGGTTCATCCCGATGGCGCTGGCGACAGGCACTGGCGCAGAGGTGCAGCGCCCGTTGGCTACGGTTGTCATCGGCGGAATACTGTCCTCTACCGCACTGACGCTGCTTGTTCTACCGGCTTTGTATCAATGGGCCCATCGCCGGGACGAAGAGGACTAAGTCCCTGATGGGAAAAGCTCGCGGCAGCCACCTGCCGCGAGCTTATTTATGCGTGATGTTCGTGACCTTCTTGCGCATGCTCACCATCGTGGAAGCCGTCATGCTCAAGTTGAATGGTAGAGTGGCCAATCTCATGATTTTGACTGACTGAGTTTGTCACCCGACTCAAAATATCCTGTCCATTGAGCGCTGACTGAGCGATCACCACATGAACACTCATGACGTTCTTACCGCTGGTGACCGACCAGACATGCAGGTCATGGATGGCAATGACGCCATCGACTTTCAAAATCGTTTGCTCCACTTTTTCCAGGTCTACGTTGTTAGGGACTCCTTCCAAAAGCACGTTCATGCTTTCACGCAACAGAGTCCAGGTTCTTGGAAGTACCCATAACCCTATGCCGGCAGCAACGAGAGAATCTACCCATGCCCAACCGGTGAAGCGGATGACCAATGCGGCAATGATCACGCCGAGCGAGCCAAGCATATCGCTCCAAACCTCAAGATATGCACCTTTGACATTCAGGCTCTCGCCACTTGCAGATCCTAAAAGGCGCATGGAGAGAAGGTTGACCACAAGCCCCAGGACAGCGATCACCAGCATCCCGGTAGACTGAATGGGAGCTGGGGTCATCAACCTTTGATAGGCTTCATAAAGGATGTACATGGCCACCAGAAACAGCAGAATGGCGTTGAAGGTTGATGCCAGAATCTCAAATCTGGCATAGCCGAAGGTGCGGTTGCGGTCTGCAGGACGCTTGGCGATCTGGAAGGCTAGAAGCGAAATGGCCAAAGCCGCCGAATCGGTAAACATGTGTGCCGCATCGGACAGTAGAGCCAAGCTGCCAGTGATCCAGGCACCGATTACTTCAGCGATCATGAACGCGGTGGTGAGCCCCAGGGCGAGCAAAAGCTTTTTCTCATGTCCGGCGCGTACTTCGCCGTGGCTGTGGCCTGAGCTCATAATGAAATCCTTGAATGAGAGGGTGCAATGGGAGTCTGCGTTTGTGACCTAAGAAACGGAGTGTGCGTTCAGGTCATCCAAAAAAAACGCAAAAAAAAAAGCGCCCAGTGGGCGCTCAAAGTATTCACCTTAACCAAAGGAGCTGTTGAGCTACCAAAAGGCGAATTATGTTGAAGGCAATGTTTTAGCCCTCGGATTTCTTCAGCTGTTCAGTGCGAGATTTCTCATCAGCGTTAACGTACCGTGAGGTATCGGTGCCGTTTTGACTGTCGAATCGCGCTTCTTGAGCGATACGCATTTTTTGAGCAGCTTGATTTGCTCTTTCACTACCGTCCTCTGCGAATGCTGCAGAGCAAGACAGGGCAACAGCTGCAAAAGCCATCGATTTGATTAGATTCATAATGATAACCGTGTAGGAGAATGGCAGTACCTGCGGGGCGTTCATTCGTCCCTTAGGAATTAAGGTTGATAATACATTTTGCTAGCTAACAAGAAGGTGAGCAAATGATTACAATACTGTTATCAAGCTGCAGGAGAAATTCTCCGACCGGGCAGTACATTTCTAAAACGTAATTTTGACGCAACCTTCCAGTTAGTGAGGGCCTGTTAACTTGAGGCATCACTCGATTGGAGACATCTTATGCGTATCGCCAAATCATTGGTCTTTGCTCTTGCTATTCTTTCGCCCATTGCATCGTTTGCATTTGCTGAAGATGCATCAGTCACAGAAATATTGAAGGAGCATCAGGTCATTGTCGAAAAGTATGCTGATAAATCAAAAAAAGTCGTCCCACATGTCGTAGATTACAAATATGGCATGAAGCTCGACATCGCCAAAGTCATTCGCACGTCCCCTGATACTCGGGCCTGCAAAGTAATTCCGCAACTCATGACCTATGAAGACTCCAGCGGAAACCTCAATACCGTCAAGTATCAGATCATGAGCACCTGCAGAGGTAAAAATTGAAACTGACATCTGTGGATATGATACCTCCACACTCTCCCAATGAAAAAGCGGCCTCTAGGGCCGCTTTTTTATGGGGAAAGAGTCGACCCTCGGTGCCTGCCGAAATGGTGAGGATGGAGTTATTTGTGTAATGCGTTGTGGGCCCAGCCACTAGCGTCCGCACCTGGCTCAATACTCCCTGCAGAATAATTTGCAGATGAGCGTAGATGCCACATCTTTATAGGAGAAGATGGCCACGATGCCTGATGGCGAGCTCAATCAGCACAATGCGCTGACTCAACTGCTGCGTGGATCCGTTCTAGATTGATCGATCCGCCTGAACGCACCGTAGCGTTCTCTCAGCGCACACTCGACGAGCTCTGGAGGATTCGTCATCTGTTGCTGCGTAAGGTCAGCGACGTGGCGACTGGGCACTCCCAGCCTCCCCCTTGGCCCGGACAGCTTCTGAAGACAGCTCACGAGTGAGTAATTGCATGGACTTGACCATCCATTTGCATTCGACTTGACCAGTCTGCTGGACGACCCTGACCGTCGGAACTCGGCCAATAGCGACATTCCTATAACGACGGCAACCGGCCTCAAACAGCGAGGCTTCCTTGAAAAAAAGGGGGATTCGGTTATGCCGCTTCATCACCTGATTTTGATAACGATCCCAGCAATTCCCTTAGGCGTGTTTCCGAAAGAGGCTCACTGAACAGAAACCCTTGCGCCATGTCACAGCCTGCTTCACTCAGCCACTGCGCTTGAGCACGCGTCTCAACACCCTCCGCGAGCGCTGTCAGGCTAAGTCCTTTGCTTAGGGAAAGGACTGCCTGAACAATGCGGGCATTCTTGTCGTTTTGTAGAACCGTGCTGATGAAAGTGCGGTCAATTTTGAGCTTGTCAAAATTGAACTGAGCGAGTTGAGCCAAGCTGGAGTAGCCTGTTCCGAAGTCGTCCATTGCGATACGGATGCCCATGTCATGCAGCGCTTCTATGTGCTTGCTTGCCATTACAAAATCGCTCACTACAGCTGTTTCGGTCACTTCCAATTCAAGCCTATTCGGCGGGAGACCACTTCGCTGTAATACGCTTCGCACCCGGTTGACGAGACACTCATCACGAAGATCTAAAGCGCTCAGGTTAAATGCCAGCAACAGGTGCTCGGGCCAAACTGTTGCCTCCCGGCAGGCTCGTTCCAACAACAATGTGGTGAGCTCGCGCATTAGACCGGATCGCTCCGCAGCAGGGATGAAATGCAAGGGCGAAATGGAACCATGCACGGGATGATTCAGTCGGGCCAAGGCCTCGAACCCAACAATGCGCTCATCCTCCAGAGCAACAATTGGCTGATATGCCAAGCTCAGATACCCATTATCCAGAGCTTCGCGCAGCAACTGCACTACTTGGGATTGCTCTTCCAACTGCACATCCCGACTCGGATCAAAAAACCGAACAGTATTCTTGCCGTCATGCTTACCCTGGTACAGCGCAAGATCAGCCCGTCGGAGCAAGCTACTAAGGTCTATCCCGTCTTTTGGAAACTGCGCAACACCATAGGTGCCCGCTGTGCAGAGACGTACGGAGTCAAACACCATCGGGCTTGAAATCAAAGAGGCGAGCTGATCCAGGAAAAGACATGCGGATTCAGCTGTTTTTGTAGACCGAAGGATGAGTGCAAACTCATCCCCACCCAAGCGGCAGGCGAAATCACCGTCTGGCAAGCTCGTACTGATACGGTTTGCCAATTCCCGCAACAGCCGATCGCCATAGCTATGGCCATAGACATCGTTTACGGATTTAAAGCCATCTAGGTCAAACAGCACGAGAAAGAAAGGATCATTAGGACAGAGTCGGCGTGAATGGAACTCCAATTCCAGCCCTCTGCGGTTGGGCAACCTCGTCAAGGTGTCATGGATGGCCATATCGACGGCAGCTTTTTCAGCAAGACGTCGATTGAGAATCTCCTTGCGAAGCTCGTAGACCCTCCGGATACCAAAGGCAAAGCCACACCAGCCCATGACGACGAGGCCTAAAAAGAACTCGTCTGCCTGCCAGCTCTCGTGCTGGATATTGAAGCGGGCAAGTTTTTCATATAGGTCGAGGTGTATTCCAGCCCAGAGCACACAAACACCCAAACAGGCGACGGCGAGGAAGTCTAACCACGCTTGGTGTAGGCTCAAGAAGCGACGTAGTACGCGGTCGGCCATAGGAATGCCATCATTGGAGGGTTTGGATCCTTAGCTATCGACGCATTCACCATTTCCTTGAGTCCATCGATGACTCAGGCCGGATTCCCTCTAGTCAATGCTAATCATGCTCCCCCTTGGCCAAGTACTGTCATGGGCAATGGCCGCTTGGGGTCGACTCCAGCCGGTCGAGGGCATGCAATGCGCCGGTTAAGTCTCGTGCAAAGGCCTAGTCACATCGAATGCAAATGATTGGTCAGTTGCAATGCAGACGGGTGGTCAAGTGGAATGCAATTCTCCACACGAGCCTGCGAGGTCTCCTAAAAACTCCAAAAAAAAGGCGCCCTTTGAGCGCCTAAAACCACCTTAATCGGAGCGGGAGCTTCCAAAGGTGACTGTTGCTTTGGAGGTATGCCGTGATGCCCAATGCGAGCCAAGCAGCAGTGACTTCTGATGTGACCATCAGCAGATACTACGCGGCTACAAGACGCTGAGCGGGTACTCCACAATCAGCCTGACCTCGTCCAGATCAGACTCGAACGTAGTGGCTCGGGTGGTGGCCTGGCGAAGGCGCAGAGACAGATCCTTCATGCTTCCGGTCTGAACGACATATTTGGCTTCGATGTCTCGCTCCCAGCGCTTTTGATCCTTCAGCGGGTTGCCATCGGAATCGCGGCGCATGTAGGTGCTGTTTGCGTTGGAGTAGTCGCCATCCGTACCTTTGCCATAGCGGGTCATGAATGCTAGGCCCGGTACGCCGAAATTAGTCATGTCCAGGCTATAAGTAGCCATCCATGAGCGTTCCTTTGGGGAGTTGAAGTCGCTGTATTGGATGGAGTTGGCCAGGTAGATTGAGTCTGACTGTCTCAGGTAGTCAAAGTCATCATCACCTTGGTTACGTTGATGCGAAAGAGACACCGTGTGCGAGCCATATTTAAGGCCGATTTTCGCACTCCAGATATCATTGTCAAACTTCCCGAGAAGCCGTTTACCTTCATCGGTAGCGTTGTAGTAGTTCAGGCTGCCCGTAAGTGCCATCTGGTCAGAGAGGGGAAGAACGTAAGACGCTGAGGCGTATTTTTGATCCCATGCGTCTTTCAGTCGACTCCCGTATAAGCCCAAGGTCAAACGATCGGTAGCCTCGTAGTCGCCGCCGAAATATCCCACCCAAGGCGAATTCACCGGCCCGGCATAAAATGTGGCGAAGTTGTCGCGCATCGAGGAGGACTGAGGTTGGCTCATTGCGTGCAGGCGGCCACCTTGCATCGTCAAGCCGCTGATGCTTTTGTTGGTGGCTGTTACCCCCCTGAAGCTTTCTGGAAGTACCCGAGAGTCACCAAATGAAACCACAGGCGTCGATGGGAATACATCACCTATATTCACGACGGTGTCGAAAGCCCGAGCCTTTACGGAGCCACCCACCTTCGTCCATTCATCTTTTGCCTGCCCATCGTTATCGACAGGCAGAACGTTGAATGAGCTCTGCAGGCCATTGCGGCCACCACCGGTATCAAGCTTCAACCCAACCATCGCAAACGCGTCGACACCTACGCCAAAGGTGCCTTGGGTAAAGCCTGATTCGAACTTGCCAATAAACCCTTGCGCGGTACCTTCGGAGTAGCCATTCCCGTTTGCGTTAGATTGACCCTTGCGACTGTCCCGGTTCATATAGAAGGTACGGCTGAAGACATTCAGCGTGCTGCCCTCGATAAACCCTTCTTTTTGCTCTTCGGCGAAACCAGAAATCGGGGTCATCCCGGCAATGGTAGAAAATACTGCCAGGGAAATCTTATTAAGGTGAGTCATGTGCGCTCCGTTCGAATCGGCAGATTGCTTTTAGACATGTTTGGCCTGGCTTTATTTTTATAACCCTAGAGCTGCCAGTGAGTGATGATCTTGACAACTTGAATATAACGGCGAGGTGACTGGGAAATTACAAATCTGAAATGTGGTATCCGTAGTTGCAACTCTTGAAAAGAGCTACAACGACAGGCTGGTGCGTTTCGTACCTCAGCCAGGACTCGGACGTCGCGCTCTAGTGGGTGTCTCTGTGAAAGAAAAAAGCCTAGACGCAGATCTTTGCTCCGCTGCCTATCCGGCCTGTGCATTGGCAGGTGGATGTAGTAAATGACTAACTTAGTGGACGCTCGCGATACCGGCAGATATTTTATCAGCCAGAATCCCGCCCCTTTTCCACACCCCAAATTCCAGAGTGTGGCCAGCCCGGCGCATTAATTGCTAGCGTCGTGCTGAGGCGCATCCTTTACATGAACTTCAACCCTGGGTGGTTGCACCAAGTCGCAGCGAAACGCCGCCCAGCATTGCTCAAGGTGCACGACCAGGTTTTAGGCTGGTGCGTGGAGCTTCCATCAAACGGGGGCGTATGAGAACAGGCCGGTCTTGACGGCTGGATCGGCTAAGTCATTGTGGAACGACTTTTGGCTGAGAACCAAGCCGCATTGCCCGATCGTTTTGACCAAGACTGAGTTGGTTGCTGAGTGCCTGTGGAGGATCTGAGACACGCGATCCCAGTCATTCAGGTAATGGCCAAGGAATGCTGTGCAGGTTGAGCATGCTCTTCACAGGCCTGTCACCTGCACAACCTGCATTCATCGGTGGATAGCCGAGGTGAGCACCTCGACTTCACAGCCGAGACGACTCAGATTGAGACTGGAGCTGAGATATGGGGATGCGGGTCGTAGCCCTCGATCTCGAAATCCTCAAACTTGTAGTCGTAAATACTGGCTGGCTTACGCTTTAGCACCAGTTTTGGTAGAGGACGCGGCTCACGAGTTAACTGCAACTTAACTTGATCAATGTGATTTAAGTAAATATGCGCATCACCCATAGTAACGACAATTTCTCCAACACCCATATCACACTGCTGAGCGAGCATATGAGTTAGAAAACTCGCCCCGGCCAAGTTGTACGGATTCCCAAGCAGCAGATCACTCGACCGGATATAGAGGTGTGTCGACAATTTATTGTTGGCCACATAAAACTGGTAGAGCAGATGGCACGGCGGCAATGCCATCTTTCCGTTGCGCGCATTTTCTTGAGGGCTGACAGACTCATCTGGCAGGTACTCAACATTCCATCCATGGAACAGAATGCGGCGGCTGTTGGGGTTCGTTTTGAGTGTGTTAACAACGTAATCGATCTGGTTGATGGTTTTACCATCCTTAGTCGGCCACGCAGTCCACTGCTTGCCATAAACCGGCCCAAGATCGCCATCCTCGGTTGCCCATTCATCCCAGATTTTGACACCATTCTCCTTGAGCCATTTGGTGTTGGTATCACCATTCAAGAACCAGATCATCTCATTGATAATGCTCTTGAAATGCAGCTTCTTCGTGGTCAGCAGCGGAAAGCCATCTTCCAGGTTATGGCGGAATTGACGACCGAACACGCTAATCGTGCCTGTCCCTGTGCGATCACCCTTTTCAACACCATTGCTGAGCACGTCAGCTAACAAGTCTTGATATGCTTTCAATTCGCTTTCTCCGCGTTTTCGGCCTCAAGGACAGCTATGATGTCCCTAAGCCGCTCAATTTCGGTTTCGAGAGATCCAATTTTGGACAGGTGATCCTGGCAATCCTGATTGGCCAGGTCTCGTGCATCACGAACCTTCACCAACCGAGTATTTAAGACACCAGCTGTTTCTTGAGAATCCCTATACATGTTGAACCAGTATACTACTTCTAGGCGACTTTTTTCTAGGCGATCCTCTAAGATACTGACTGGATCCTGGCGCTTAACCTTTTTACGCGCGAGTGCTACTTTCTTTAGAGCGCGCTGCTCTTTGATTAGCGCAAGTTTATCCAGAGGAAACTGACGCAAGTATATAGTATTACGATGGACTCCAGAAATTCTACTCAACTCAGAAACAGTCGCTTTGATTGAGCCATCTCTGGAAATAAGGGCCAGAGCTTCCGTCAGAGCAGCAGTGATCCTGTCGTAGTCTGCAGCATTGCGTACATCAAATGGCTGACTGCTCATACTTCAAGCTCCGTTGCCTCGCCAAGCCATTCCAATACCCCTTTGGCCTCATTGATGACTTCGTTGATCTGATCCAAGCGATCTTGATAGAACGGATCAGTGAGCAACGCACGATTTTGGGTGTAAATCTCTCTCCACTTTGGAGCATGAGCTTTAGTAATCACTGAGTTGGCACATCGGTTAGGATTGCAACGAAGCCCACCGATACAAGGCAAACTATCATCAAATTCCTCAATGCGACCTCCGTAGCACATGCCCATGCCTATGTTCACTACTGCGATGCCTTGTGCCACAAGAGCGTCAATGATTTCATCGTACGTATAGCCCGCTTCTTCATACATCTTAAAGATGGCTTTATTCTTAGCTTTATGCGCAGCAGCGTTGGCCCCAGCATACGTGCCATCCGGGTCGTAATGCAGACGCACAACTTCCCGCTCAGCCATGTACCGATATCGGTTGCTTTTGCCAGCTTGGCGACCTCCCATCTCAATCATGTCGCCCATGTGTCCATAAACTAAGGTAACAGCGCTATATCCACGATTATAATAGCCGCCGACGATATCACCAAAGTGCTTTAGCTGATGACTGATGAAAGGCAGCCCAACCTCAGCTCGGTAGAGCTGATAAGCCAGTGTGTGTCGCAACATATACGGATAAAACCCAAGCACCCTGAACTCATCCGCAGGAAGAACATATTCAAAAAATGACATAAGGTGATACTTCATGCCTACACTACTGACCTCTAACGGCTTGGCGCCTGGGGCTACTGTATCTGTAGGAGCAAACAAAAAAGGCGTCTGCTTATATTTAGCCAGAATGCTAGCTGCAGCGATTGCATCTCGGACAATTGGGATCGCCACCCAAGTGTCATCAAACAACTTCCCGTAGGCGTTTCGATGTTTTACAACATGGCTATTGAGTAGCCAGTACTTGCCATTTTCAGACAGCGCATTTTCAAAGGTGATTTGAGACAGCTCGGAGGGCCTCATCCCGGTGTACTGAGCCACAATGTAGCAGCAGCTGTAGTAGACTTGGTCAAGATATTTACGAAACGCCTTGTTGATCAGGCCTCCCGCGATAAGTTTCACTTTCGAAACGGAGACCGTCGACGCACCTTCCTTTGGGCGAGGCGACATCAACTCATCCGGCATCTCGCCCATGACCGACAAGATAGTCCCCTCGGGATAACCGGCCTGCTTGAGACGCATAAACGTGTACATGTCGAGCAAACGGGGGGTAACGTCATGCTCCTCTGCGCGATAGAACTCCCTGGCGTTCCGACGTCGGAGGCTATCAACGTCTGCTACTGACTCACCGAGTGTTGCCAAGAAATCCACGATCAACATGGAGGCAGACAGCGAAGAATGTTCGAAGATTTTGTTCGACAGTACCTCGCTCACCACCTTGTCTTCCGTTACAGATGCCTTTTCTGCAGCGATCTTCGCCCACTGAAGCTTTTCCAGGTCGACGTGTGGCAGGAAACCACCGAATACATTCTCAGCTAAATACGGGGAGCGGATCACGTTGAAGAACACTTTCAGGGCAGAGTTAAAGGCGAAATCGTATTTCTTAGCCGCTTCACGATAGGAGAGGGTGTCAAACCCCCGTACGCCGGCCTCGCTGCGCTGGACGTAGTCTCGTCCAAACTCTGCTTGATCGCAGCGAGACATTTGATCCAAAAACCTCATACCCGCTGAGAAATTCATGATGATCGAGGTGACATTTTTGCTCTTCGATTTCCGGCCACCATAAACATGGGCCGGGGCCATGTAATAAAGATAGAAGGCGACCTTCATCTCAAGCAGTACCAACGGGCTTACAGCAGTATACTTAGACCAATCAATTCGTAGCGACGCCCCTCTCATGCTACGGACAGAGTTGGGGTAATCGCCATTGAAATCCCAGACCATATCCTTAATTAACGAACGGACTCCGGTCTCAGGGTTCGGCCTCGCGACCGGCAGCACCAACAACGCCTCATAGTATGCGACAGCATCCATTCCATTTGTGGCCGCTAACGTCTCGTCAGCAGCTCGCTGCCTCACAATCACTCCTGTCGAGTCAGGCTGAGGCGTAAGCCAAGAACGCAATGAACTAAACTTTGACAGCAAATCAAAATGCGCTTCGTTCATTGGAATGTCCCCTCAACCATCACACTCGTTTCGATGTATTCCGACAGCTGCTCTGCCTCTGCCAACTCTTCAGGCGTAAAATCTGAGAACTTTGGATCAAGGATCTCTTCAAGCAATGCCAAGTTCTCCAAGATCACTGTGCCGTAGGGAGTGTCCAGGACTCGCGATGACTCAATGGCATGGAGATAATCTCGACGCATCGCGAAAAGATCGGGCAGATTTGCTTTCGTGATTAGCCGGTTATCGCAAGCTAGGCACTTGTTATAAAGCGAACAAGGTCTGCCGGGGATATAGCTTTTAAGCTTCTTGATGAAGTCAGGAGGATTGAGAATGTTGCGACACCCACCCAAAGGAGTTTTGAAGATAATGACTTCCGACGAAGTTTCACGCGGCGCGGCCATTGGCTCGCTATGCATGGTTCGCTTGTGGATATCCCGCATGGCCTCATCAAGCACCTTACGCGCCATGCGGTTGAGATCGAGCCTGTCCAGATATACCACAGTGGTACGCATGCTTTTATGACCAAGTAGCACTTGAATCTCGCGCAGACTGACACCCCTTTCGATTAACTCACTCACAAAGCTTGGCCGAAGCCGTGAGGCGGTTAGTTGGAGGGGCTCTCCCTTATCGGTGAGCAAGCCGTGACTTTTCGTAAAATGGTTGAACATCTTATTCAGAATGGTAGTGCCAGATCCGTCCAGCGCTTTGATCTGCCCCCGAGCCCTCGTTGATCCATCTCTGTAGATGAATAGGCGGGTCGCCACCTCAGGGCTGGCTTCAGCACGCAACTGGACTGTGAGCGCCATCACGTCCTCAAAGATTTTCCGGACTTCTCGCCCCTGAGAGGACGTAAGCCAGGAGATTTCCGCTTGAAAGATGTCGAGCGGATACTCTTTTGCGCCAGTAGAACGCTCCTTCCAGTATCTGAGGCACGGTCGGTTAGAAAGACGATGGCGCTCTTCGAAGTCTTCACAGTCCAAACCAAGCAGCGAATCGGCGTTAAGGCCTGTCACCTGTGCCAATCGGGCAACATAAGGCGCCAACGTGTTTGCGTTAAGCGTATAGAGCACTCCCCAGCTTTGGTAAACGTCGTAAATCGACTGATCTGAGTTATTGATAATGCGAACAAAGGCGACCTGGTAAGGGTCATCGCTGTCCTTTGAACTGAAACCGATAGGTTTGCAATCCAGCTTGTTCTCAAAGATCCACCACGCGTTCTCCAGCGTGCCATAACCCCGCTTCACGTGCCCCAAGGCATCGAGAGGATCTTCCCCTCGACCACGCCGCTCATAAGGCTGGGCCAAGGTGTTTGTACGATCAATCGCAAGGCCCAGCGTATCGCTGATGCGCTTCCTCTCGTTCGGGGTGTAAGGGCGGTACCGATCAGTTTCAGAAGCTTTTTCGAACTCCGAAACGGGAATGTATGAAGTGATTCCCAGCCCCTCCGTGTGCTTTGCGGTCTCCATGACATTTCTCACACCGCTCAAAATCGTATTGCACGTGAGCGTTGCCAGCTTCCCCTCGATCAGCTGGGTTTCGAGGTATTTTTTGAACCTGGCCAGCGAGTAAACACCGACCATCTCGGTGAGCGGTTCGTGGCCCTCAAACCCCGACTCCAGGAGGCTGTCACGGTGATGTGAATATGCAAGTCGATAGTTGGTGATCCCGGATTCGTGATGCGATCCCAAAGAGGCAGCCGAAAAAAGGTGCAGCAGGGGTGAGAATGGCTGACCGTCCGCAGGCGCCAAGTCTGTAACACTCTCGACGGGCATTTTGCGGTAGAGCTGCATGCGCTTCAGCGTGGATAGTTCCTCAGCCTCTGCACCTGCCTCATCCGCAAGACGCCTTTCGCTATCGCGCTCAGCGACAGTTTTGTACTCGCTCGCGAGAACGCCGATGGACAAAAGATCAGTTGTGATCTCGTCCATAGTGATCGCGATCAAGGGAAGCTTCCAGTTGCCCTTGAGATTGGCGAACTCTTCAATTTGATCAAGGTAACCCTTCCACTTGATCCTATTCGCAAATGTCGGGATAGCGAGCTTTTGCCGCTGATCCATGCCCTCGTACCAGCGCAGCAACCGCCTGCGCCAATCACACTCAAACGAGCTGTAGCCAGGGAAGACAATCAACTCCTCGGCCATGGCGTCAATGAGACCTTCCAGAAGGTGAAGCTGCCGGGTAACGGCGGTTTGAGATACCCCGACCTGCTGAGCAACAAAATCAATCAACACCCGTGGTTCGCCCGCACGTGAAACTAGCGGAATCTGGAGAAGGAGATCACGACTTGCACTGACGTCAGCTACCCAATCCTTGATCAGCTCAGCGATCGCAGCCGAATTCTTCCTCCGACCAGGGAAGCTTTCTGGGACATCGGCGCCTTGAAGCTTCAAGACCTGAGCAGAAATTTCCTCCCAGGTAGACTGAAACAGCGCGGAGTCACGCCCGCGATACATACCAGGGCCAGCGGTCTCAACCGCACCTGCATACGCGATTTTTCCGTTGGTAAAAGGCAGATTCTGCTTAACGTCATCTGAGAGCGACTCAAACCAATTCAGTAATCGCCGACGCAGCTCGTTGTCTTTGATGGGATACGCCTCAATAACGATGTTTTCGGCAACCATGGCCCTATACACGGAGGCGATCGACGGATCCTGAGTTGTTACGAACAAGGGATCTACCCCTAAAACCTCGAAGAGGTACTTTTTGGAAATACGCCCGTGGCAGCGCGGTTCTAGAACCACGCCCAAGAGCGCTTGGCGGTCACTCACCACTGATGCTGCCCAGTTACGAAGCCTGGCGCTCACTGCCTGTAACGCAGCATCCTTTGCGCTGAGCTCGGGAAAGGCCAGACTGGTATTTGCGGTACTTTCGAAGATGTTCAGTTGTTCACTCATGAATTCGTCATCCACAGCGGCACTACAGCCCTGTAACGGGCGCTGCCAAATGTTCGGGAGGAAGATGCGATCCTGAGCTCAGCGGTCATCAAGCAAGGAGGCGGAATAGTCCCGTCCAAGCTTTCATGATCGTGAGAGCTACATGTGACGCATCAACTCAGTCACTTCCGATCGGACGGTCGTATTCGAAGCCAGGTCTTTACGATCAACGCTTCCATTTCCTGCGCCCGAGTCACCGTTATCGCGTTGTCATCGAGTAATTTTCGATAGAGATCCATCGCGATTTGGTTGTACTTCTCGGTCGTAGATAAATGAGCGTGACCCAGGCTCTTACTGGCGATGGTTAGGCGCTCAAGGTAATCCGTGCCCAGGTCTGGGCTGGAAAGGATTGCGTAAGCGTTACCGTGCCTAAGCTTGTGAGGAGAGACGGGACGGGTGATGCGGTTGGTGGCTACAGCGCGCTCGCTGAGCCGGTCAAGCAGACTGCTGATAGCTCTGGCACTGAAGGCATCGCCGTGGGTATTGAAAAACGCAGGCGTGTCTTCAGGCTTGCGGTATTTGCGGGAGTGGGTGCGATATACCAACGAATCGTGGTAACGCTTGACCCTCTCCAGCGTGGCGCGACTGACGATGCTGTACCGCGCCTTACGTTGGTTGCCCCGCCCCTTACTACCGCTGATCCAGATGGGGCAGTAGTCGACATGCAGCGGAAGCTCTTCATCCTGAGAAAGGAACTTGGCCTTGCTGAATTTCAGGGCATCAAGAACGTTCTTCAGGCTAACAAATTCGACCTCGGAACGTCGCAGCCCCACATCGAAGATGAACTGCATAAGGCAACGCTCCCTTTCGTAGGGAGTGGACTCAATGAGTGCCATCAGCTCTTCGGTGCTGCAGCCCTGAATTAGTTTCGATTTAGGCGAAGGAGTAAACATCCCTCGGTCGTATGGGTTGCTCTTGCGCAATGGAGCTCGCCCATCCACTGAAGCACAGAGATAGTTAGCCATGAATGACATGAGGGTGGCATCACGGTTCCGGGCTGTAGTGCTTTCCAGGTCACTCTCTTCAATAAGAGATCGGAAGTACTCACGGTAGATATGCGTGCCCGCGTCGATAAACGCTTCATCAAGGTGGCAGGTTTTCAGCTCAGGGCGGGACTGTAGAAAGGAATAGATATAGCCAAGGTTATGGCCATAGGTCTTTACGGATTTAATGGAGAGACTATCCGTAGACGCTTGCTCGGATAGGAAACAGGAGACATGAGGTAAGAGACGCTCATCATCATCGAAGACGCCACCGCCGGTCACATGAACCACTCCCTCTGTGGTCGGACTCACCTCGTTAAGCAGTGACTCACCAAGATCCAGCACTTCAGCCCTAGCAGCTACTACCTTCATTTCTATCCCCCTCCGAGCCCTTCACACACCCTATACGGAATGTGCAGATTTGCCTAGTCACTTTAAAAGCGCCTGGAAAGGATTTGGCTCTACGCAATCAGTTGGTAATGTGCAGCTTCAGTGAGGGGGGATAAAAGGAACACGTCGGAGCTGCGGATATACAACTGCATCGACAGGTGACCGTCATGCACGAACGCCTGATACAGCAGATGGCACGGCGGCAGGGCTTGTTTGCCGTTGCGCGCGTTTTCCTGGGGGCTCTTGGTTTCGTCGGGCAGGTACTCGACGTTCCAGCCGTGGAACAGGATGCGACGGCTGTTGGGGTTGGTCTTAAGGGTGTGAACCATATAGTCGATCTGATTGATCGTGCCGCCGTCCTTGGTCGGCCAGGCGGTCCATTGCTCGCCGTAGACCGGGCCCAGGTCGCCGTCTTCGGTGGCCCATTCGTCCCAGATGCGCACGCCGTTTTCATTGAGCCATTTGATGTTGGTGTTGCCGCTCAACATCCAGATCAACTCGTTGGCGATGCTTTTGAAGTGCAGCTTCTTGGTGGTCAGCAGCGGGAAGCCGTCGGCCAGGTTATGCCGATACTGGCGAGCGAACACGGCCTTGGTGCCGGTGCCGGTGCGGTCGCCCTTGGTCAGGCCATTGGTCACGACGTCGTGCAGCAGTTCGAGATATTGCTTCATGTGGATACCCGTTTCGTTGAAGCCTGGGCCCAGCGCGGCTGGGCCCAGGCGTTCGAATTTAAAGCGCGGTGTTCTTCAGCGGCTGCGGGCGATTGTACGCCCACCACAGCAGGCCCAGGCCGACCAGGATCATCGGCAGGCTGAGGATCTGGCCCATGGTCAGCCAGCCCCACGCCAGGTAACCCAGCTGCGCATCCGGCACCCGTACGAATTCGACGATAAACCGGAAGATCCCGTAGAACAGCGCGAACATGCCGGACACGGCCATGGTCGGGCGCGGTTTGCGCGAGAAGATATACAGAATCAGGAACAGTGCCACGCCTTCCAAGGCGAACTGGTACAGCTGCGACGGATGGCGCGGTAACTGGGCCGGGTCGCTGAACGGCGGGAATACCATGGCCCACGGCACGTCGGTCGGCTTGCCCCACAACTCGGCGTTGATAAAGTTACCGATGCGCCCGGCGCCCAGGCCGATCGGCACCAGCGGCGCGACAAAGTCCATCAATTGGAAGAACGATTTGCCGTTGCGCCGACCGAACCACCAGGCCGCGATCATCACGCCGATAAAGCCGCCGTGGAACGCCATGCCGCCCTTCCACACTTCGAAAATCAGCATCGGGTTGGCGATATACGCCGACAAATCGTAAAACAGCACATACCCCAGGCGTCCGCCGACGATCACCCCCATCGACAACCAGAACACCATGTCGGAGAGTTTCTCCTTGGTCCAGGTTGGGTCGAAACGGTTCAGGCGCCGAGACGCCAGCAACCACGCGCCGCCGATGCCGATCAGGTACATCAACCCGTACCAGTGGATTTTCAGCGGACCGATGGCCAGGGCCACCGGGTCGATCTGCGGGTAAGGCAGCATTGCGACTCCTCGTTAAATCATTCGTTATGGCGTCCGGACCATGCCCGGGCGCGATTAAGCCTTCGTTACAGCAAAAAATTCAAACCGACGCACAATAGCAATCCGGCAAACAGCCGCTTGAGCAGGCGGGGCGACAGCCGGTGCGCCAGGCGTGCACCGAAGCGCGCGAACACCATGCTGGTCAGGGCAATGCCCAGCAGGGCCGGCAAATACACGAACCCCAGACTATGAGCGGGCAACAGCGGATCATGCCAGCCAAGAATCATGAAACTTAATGCACTGGCCAGCGCAATCGGCAGGCCGCAGGCCGACGACGTCGCCACTGCCTGCTGCAGCGGCACGCTGCGCCAGGTCAGGAATGGCACGGTCAGCGAGCCGCCGCCAATCCCGAAAATCGCCGAGGCCCAGCCGATCACAGTGCCGGCCAGGGTCAGACCGACCTTGCCCGGCACCGTTCGACTGGCCTTCGGCTTGACGTCCAGGCCCAGTTGCAGCGCCACCAGCAGGGCAAATACGCCGATGATCTTCTGCAAGTGCGGCCCGGAAATCGCTTCGGCGGTCAGCGCGCCAAAACCGGCGCCGATCAAGATGCCGACGGTCATCCACACAAAGATCGGCCAGCGCACCGCGCCACGCCGATGGTGCTCGCGCACGGCATTGACCGAGGTAAAGATGATAGTCGCCAGGGACGTTCCCACCGCCAAGTGCGTCAGTACCTGCGGGTCGAAGCCCTGCAAGGTGAAGCTGAACACCAGCACCGGCACGATGATGATCCCGCCGCCCACACCGAATAGCCCGGCGAGCACGCCCGCACAGGCGCCAAGCACCAGATACAGCAGAAATTCCATGGGAGCCCCCGAAACAAGTCCGGCATGTTAACGGATGGAAGGCATGCGACCCAACTGGAGACGATGGAACGCTTCTGCTTGAGTGAGTAGAGTGGCAAAAAACACAAAAGGGATCGCCTGATGTGCTTGATCGTTTTCGCCTGGCGGCCGGGTCATGCCCAGCCGCTGATCGTCGCGGCCAACCGCGATGAGTTCTATGCCCGCCCTACGCTGCCGCTGGCCCAGTGGCCGGATGCGCCTCACGTGTATGCCGGCCGCGATCAGGAAGCCGGCGGCACCTGGCTGGGGGTGAGTGCCGATGGGCGGTTTGCGGCACTGACCAATATCCGCGATCCGCACCAGCCGCCGGCGCGTAAGTCCCGCGGCGAGCTGGTGGCGCGGTTTCTCAGTGGTTCGCTGCCGATTGACGAGTATTTAGCCGAAGTAAATGGCCGATCCATCGAATATGCCGGCTTCAACCTGCTGGTGGGGACGCGGGAAGAGATGTGGCATTACAACGCCAATCACACCGAGCCTGCCCGGTTGGAGGCGGGAGTGTATGGGTTGTCCAATGCCGGGTTGGATACGCCGTGGCCGAAGCTGCTCAAGGCCAAGGCAGCGTTAAGCCAGGCGCTGGATAATCCGCACCCGCATGTTTTGCTGGAGCTGTTGAGTGACCCGCAGACCGCACCGTTCGCCGAGTTGCCGGATACCGGCGTGGGGCTGGCGACTGAAAGCCTGTTGTCGAGCGTGTTTATCGCCAGCCCTACTTATGGGACCCGAGCCAGCACAGCATTGATCGTGAATGCCGACGGCACACGGTGGATGGTGGAGCGTAGTTTCGGGCCCGAGGGCGGGCGGCTGGGCGAAGTGGAGATCAACCTCTAGCCACACCACAACGCCGATGTGGGAGGGAGCAAGCCCCTCTCACAATTCTGATCGGTGTCAGCGTTATAGGGTTTTCGCCGAAGCCGGATTGATCATCCGCGTCAGCCCCAGGTTTTTCAGGGCCAATTGCAGCGAGCTGTGGATAACTTGCGGGTTGTCGATGGTCATCACCTCCGCCAGCAGATCCTTGGCCATGCTCAGGTTGACCTGGCGCAGCAGCCACTTCACTTTCGGCAGGTTGGTGGCGTTCATCGACAAGCTGTCAAAACCCATCGCCATCAACAGCACTGCCGCTGCCGGGTCGCCGGCCATTTCGCCGCAGATACTCACTGGTTTGCCTTCGGCATGGGCGTCGCGAACCACATGCTGCAAGGCTTGCAGCACGGCCGGGTGCAGGTAGTCGTACAGGTCGGCAACCCGAGGGTTGTTGCGGTCCACGGCCAGCAAGTACTGAGTCAGATCGTTGGAGCCTACCGACAGGAAGTCCACCTGCCGCGCCAGCTCCTTGGCCTGGTACACCGCTGCCGGGATTTCGATCATCACGCCAATCGGCGGCATCGGTACGTCGGCGCCTTCGTCGCGCACTTCACCCCAGGCCCGGTGGATCAGGTGCAACGCTTCTTCCAGCTCGTGGGTGCCGGAGATCATCGGCAACAGAATGCGCAGGTTGTTCAGGCCCTCGCTGGCCTTGAGCATGGCGCGGGTTTGCACCAGGAAAATCTCGGGATGGTCGAGGGTCACGCGAATACCGCGCCAGCCGAGGAACGGGTTGTCTTCCTTGATCGGGAAGTACGACAGCGACTTGTCGCCGCCGATATCCAGACTGCGCATGGTCACCGGCAACGGGTGGAACGCCGCCAACTGCTCACGATAGATCGCCAGCTGTTCCTTCTCGCTCGGGAAACGCTGGTTGATCATGAACGGCACTTCGGTGCGGTACAGCCCCACGCCTTCGGCGCCTCGCTGTTGCGCGCGGGCCACGTCGGCCAGCAAGCCCGTGTTGACCAGCAGCGGCACGCGGTGGCCGTCGAGGGTCACACACGGCAACTCGCGCAGGGAATCGAGGCCCAGCGCCAATTGCTTCTCTTCTTCCACCACCTCGGCATATTGCTTGCGCAGCACTTCGCTGGGGTTGGTAAAGACTTCGCCGCGATGGCCGTCGACGATCATGTCGATGCCGTCGACTTTGGAATACGGCAGGTCCACCAGGCCCATCACCGTCGGAATACCCATGGCCCGGGCCAGGATCGCGACGTGGGAGTTACCCGAACCGAGTACCGACACCAGGCCCACCAGTTTGCCTTCCGGTACTTCGCCAAGCATGGTGGCGGTCAGTTCTTCACTGATCAGGATGGTGTTGTCGGGGTAGACCAGGTTGGTGCTGCGATCTTCCTGCAAGTAGGCCAGCAGACGGCGACCGAGGTCACGCACATCCGAGGCGCGCTCGCGCAGGTAGGCATCGTCCATCATTTCAAAACGGTTGACGTGATCGCTGACCACCTGACGCAACGCGCCCTGGGCCCACTGGCCGGTCTTGATCACGGTCTTGACTTCGTTCCCGAGGGACGCGTCGTCAAGCATCATCTGGTACACCTCGAACAGCGCCCGCTCTTCGGGGCGCAATTGGGTGGCCAGTTTGTTCGAGAGGTTGCGCATGTCGGCGCGCACGCCTTCGAGGGCGGTCTTGAACAGTTTGATTTCGGCGTCGATGTCGGTGATGGTTTTGTCCGGCACCACATCGAGGTCGGCCGGCGGCAGCATGACCACCGCCGTACCCACAGCAGCACCTGGCGAACCCGGCACGCCGACGAACTTGGCTTCCTGAATACCCTTGCCCTGACGGCCCAGGCCACGGATGGAACCGGTGGCCTCGGCGTGGGCGATAACCCCGGCCAATTGCGCGCTCATGGTCACGAGGAAGGCTTCTTCACCTTCGTCGAACTGGCGGCGTTCTTTCTGTTGAATGACCAGCACGCCGACAACGCGGCGGTGGTGAATGATGGGTGCGCCGAGAAATGAGGCGTAGCGCTCTTCGCCGGTTTCGGCAAAGTAGCGATAACGCGGGTGATCGGCCGCATGTTCAAGGTTCAGGGGTTCTTCACGCGTCCCCACCAAGCCAACCAGACCTTCATTGGGCGCCATGCTGACCTTGCCGATGGAGCGCTTGTTCAAGCCCTCGGTGGCCATCAGCACAAAACGGTTGGTCTCGGGGTCCAGCAGGTAAACCGAGCAGACCTGGCTGCCCATGGCTTCCTTGACGCGCAACACAATAATCCCCAACGCCGCCTTGAGATCCTTGGCGGAGTTAACTTCCTGGACGATCTTGCGCAGCGTATTGAGCATGGCTCGGGGTCGAACTCCGTCGTCAGTCGCGCGCTAAAAGGCGCGGGGCAAGCTCTTTGAGAGCGCGACGATAAACTTCGCGCTTGAATGTCACCACCTGGCCCAGCGGGTACCAATAACTGACCCAACGCCAGCCATCGAACTCCGGTTTACCGGTCAAATCCATCCGCACCCGCTGCTCATTGGAGATCAGGCGCAGGAGAAACCATTTCTGCTTCTGGCCGATGCACAGCGGTTGGCTGTGGGTACGCACCAGGCGTTGCGGCAAACGATAGCGCAACCAGCCACGGGTACAGGCCAGAATTTGCACATCTTCGCGCTCAAGGCCGACTTCTTCGTTCAACTCACGGTACAAGGCGTCTTCAGGGGTTTCGTCGGGGTTGATTCCGCCCTGAGGAAACTGCCAGGCATCTTGGTTGATTCGGCGAGCCCATAGCACCTGTCCGGCATCATTCGTAAGAATAATCCCGACATTTGGACGGAAACCATCGGGGTCGATCACGGCAACAACCTCGCAAACGCATGTCGCCGCATTGTTCCACAAAGCTTGCGCAAGCGGCAACGAGGCTTCTTAGCTTATGTGCACTCTTGTGAAAAGACCGTATTCTGGACGCCTTTTTACAGACATTTCAGCGAGTAACTGCAATGCGCCTGGCTTTATTCGACTTGGACAACACCCTTCTCGGCGGTGACAGCGACCACGCCTGGGGCGATTACCTGTGTGAACGCGGGATTCTCGACCCGGTGGCCTACAAGGCTCGCAACGACGAGTTCTACCAGGATTACCTGGCCGGCCAACTGGACAACGCCGCTTACCTGAACTTCTGCCTGGAAATCCTCGGCCGCACCGAGATGGCCCAGCTGGACGCCTGGCATAACGACTACATGCGCGACTGCATAGAACCGATCATGCTGCCACGCGCCTCCGAACTGCTGGCCAAGCACCGCGACGCCGGCGACAAGTTAGTGATCATCACCGCCACCAACCGTTTCGTCACGGCGCCGATTGCCGCACGCCTGGGCGTGGACACCCTGATCGCCACTGAATGCGAGATGGAAAACGGCCGCTATACCGGACGCAGCACGGATGTGCCGTGTTTCCGTGAAGGCAAGGTGACGCGCTTGAATCGTTGGCTGGAAGAGACCGGGCATAGCCTGGAAGACAGTTACTTCTATAGCGACTCGATGAACGACTTGCCGCTGTTGGAGCAGGTGGCGAACCCGGTGGCGGTCGACCCGGACCCGAATTTGCGCGCCGAAGCCGAGAAGCGGGGTTGGCCGGTGATTACCCTGCGTAGCTGATAGCGCTATCGGGGCAAGCCCCCTCCCACAAGGACTCGGTTAAATGTGGGAGGGGGCTTGCCCCCGATACAGGCGACACGATCCAACGGGTTAAACCGGCTTGGCCCCCATCAACCCGGCAATCGCCACAAACCCCACCAGGCTGACCACCGCTAGCACCAAAGTGAAATTCAGGCTACCGCCCTCGCCCTTGCGCAACCGGTTGAGCCGCGCCACCAGCCAGAACCAGGCCAGCGCCGCCACGGTGTAGAGCAGGCTGGAGCCCAGAATCCAGGTCTGCCCCAACGGCCAGCCCACCAGGTGCACCAGCCACCAGCCGGTAAATGGCATGCTGAGCAGGCAAACCCCCATCAGCAACCATACGAACGCCCAAGGGCGCTGCACGACCACCGCCGGACCGGCGCTGCGTTTGCGCCAGGCCAACAGCGCCAGGCCCAGGCCGCAGAGCAACAACACCGCAGTGGCCGCAATGTGGATAACTTTGAGGGTGATCAGGGTTTGCATGTGTCGTATTCCTTAAAGGCCGCCCCAATCAGCGTAGTCGCTCAACCGAGGAACAGTTTGTAGGCCGGGTTATCGCTTTCGTCCCAGTACGGGTAACCGATTTCCGCCAGGGCCGCCGGTACCAGGTGACGTTCGTTCGCCGGCACTTGCAGGCCGGCCACCACACGGCCATCCGCCGCGCCGTGGTTGCGATAGTGAAACATTGAGATGTTCCAGCGCCCGCCCAATTTGTTAAGAAAGTTGAACAAGGCCCCCGGCCGCTCCGGAAACTCGAAGCGCAACACCACTTCATCGCTCACCTTGGCCGCATGCCCACCGACCATATGGCGGATGTGCAACTTGGCCAATTCGTTCTCGGTCAGGTCCAGCACCGGAAAACCCTGCTGGGTGAGGCTGGCGATCAAGGCGCTGCGCGGGTCGCTTTCCGGATGCGTCTGCACACCGACGAAAATGTGCGCTTCGCTGCCGGTGTGATAGCGGTAGTTGAACTCGGTAATCTGGCGTTTGCCCACGGCCTCGCAGAACGCCTTGAAGCTGCCAGGCTTCTCGGGAATGGTCACGGCGATGATCGCTTCGCGGCCTTCACCCAGCTCGGCGCGCTCGGCCACATGGCGCAGGCGGTCGAAGTTGACGTTAGCGCCGGAATCGATAGCCACCAGGGTTTGCCCGCTGACGCCTCGGGTTTCCACGTATTTCTTGATACCCGCCACGCCCAGCGCGCCCGCCGGCTCGGTGATGGAACGGGTGTCGTCGTAGATGTCCTTGATCGCCGCACAGATTTCGTCGGTGCTGACGGTGATCACTTCATCCACGTAGTCCTTGCAGATATCGAACGTGTGCTGACCGATCTGCGCCACCGCCACGCCATCGGCAAACAGGCCCACGGTCGGCAGCACCACTCGCTCGCCCGCTGCCATCGCGGCTTGCAGGCAGTTGGAGTCATCCGGCTCGACGCCGATGATCTTGATTTCCGGGCGCAGGTATTTCACGTATGCCGCAATACCCGCGATCAGGCCACCGCCGCCCACCGGTACGAAGATCGCGTCCAGCGGCCCTGGGTGCTGGCGCAGAATCTCCATCGCCACGGTGCCCTGCCCGGCAATGGTGTGCGGATCGTCGTAGGGGTGAATGTAGACGTAGCCTTTTTCATCGACCAGCTTGAGCGAATAGGCCAGGGCTTCCGGGAACGAATCGCCGTGCAGCACCACTTTGCCGCCACGGGAGCGCACGCCTTCGACCTTGATCTCGGGGGTGGTCTTGGGCATCACGATAGTGGCCTTGACCCCCAGCACCTTGGCCGCAAGGGCCAGACCCTGGGCGTGGTTGCCCGCCGAGGCGGTGACCACACCGCGCGCACGTTCTTCGGCGCTCAGTTGGGTCAGCTTGTTGTAGGCGCCGCGAATCTTGAACGAGAACACCGGCTGCAAGTCTTCCCGCTTGAGCCAGACCTTGTTGCCCAAGCGCTCGGAGAGCTGGCGGGCGGTCTGCAACGGGGTTTCTACGGCAACGTCGTAGACGCGCGAGGTGAGGATCTTTTTGACGTACTGTTCAAGCATCGGAAAGCATCACTGGGCGGGTTGGGCAGGGCCAAGGAGTCTAACCCGGCTTTTAGCCGTACGACCACACGAATCCCGAGGTTTTGTTGGGGTATACTCGCCGCCCTCGATAACTCCCCGCCCGTTCCGGAGCCCGCATGACCCAGGATCAACTCAAACAGGCAGTGGCCCAGGCCGCCGTCGATTTAATCCTTCCCAAACTCGACGACAAGAGCATCGTCGGCGTCGGCACCGGCTCCACCGCCAACTGCTTTATCGATGCGCTGGCCCAGCACAAGGGCGCGTTCGACGGCGCCGTGGCCAGCTCCGAAGCCACCGCCGCGCGCCTCAAAGGCCACGGCATTCCGGTGTATGAGCTCAACACCGTGAGCGACCTGGAGTTCTATGTCGACGGCGCCGATGAAAGCGACGAACACCTGCACCTGATCAAAGGCGGCGGCGCAGCCCTGACCCGCGAGAAGATCGTCGCGGCCGTGGCCAAGACCTTCATCTGCATCGCCGATGCCAGCAAACTGGTGCCGGTGCTCGGTACATTCCCACTGCCGGTGGAAGTCATCCCCATGGCCCGCAGCCACGTAGCCCGGGAATTGGTGAAGCTGGGCGGCGACCCGGTGTACCGCGAAGGCGTGTTGACCGACAACGGCAACATCATCCTCGATGTGTTCAACATGCAGATCACCAACCCGGTCGAGCTGGAAACCCGGATCAACGCCATCGTCGGCGTGGTCACCAATGGCTTGTTCGCCGCGCGGCCGGCGGATGTGTTGCTGCTGGGCACGCCTGAAGGCGTGAAAACCCTCAAGGCTTAAGCACAGGTTGACTGTGGGACGGAGCCAGCCTCCTCCCACAGCCCCTGCCCATGTAACAAAAACGCTACCTTTCGCAGCACCCCTCTCCAAAATCGTGCGCCAAATCACGACATTCAATGCCGTCGCTGGTATCAAATCCGTTACAACTTACAACCACGCGACCCCGCCGTTTAACAATGCGCCAATTCACAATCGCCCAGGGAATGAGGCGCACATTGTGCAAAGGGTCTCGGCTCAACCACTCCGTCACTTCAAGGAAGACCCTGTGATAAAGCCCCTCGCCTTCGCGATCGGCGCGACCTGCGCCCTGGTATCCCTGCAAGCCTCAGCCTACGAATACGGCGAGCACGCCAACACCACCCTGGAAAAGCTGATCAACGATTACCCCGGCCGGTATCGTGACACGGCCAATTTCGCCGGCGCGGCCGACTGGATGCAAAGCCAGATGGGCACGGCCTACACCATCAGCCGTCAGGACTTCACCTGGAACAGCGGCAGCCGCGCCTCGCAGAACGTAGTGGCCTACGCCGCCGGCACTCGGCCGCAGTACGTGGTAATTGGCGCGCATTTCGACACTTACTTTGGCCGCCCTACCCTGCAAGGCCTGGATGACAACGGTTCCGGCGCCAGTGTGCTGACCGAAGTGGCGAAGAACCTGGGCGGTCTGCAGCTGGAAAACGGGCTGCAGGTTGTCGGTTTCGGCGCGGAAGAAGAAGGCTTGCGCGGCTCCCGGGCGTTCGTTGACTCACTAAGCGCCAGCCAGCGCGCGAATATGCTGGCGATGATCAACCTCGACAGTCTGATCACCGGCGACATGATGTACGCCCACGCCGGCCAGAACAGCACCGCCAACCCCGCACTGGCGGCATTGCGCGAGCACACCTTCCAGATCGCCAAGGAATTGAATATTCCTTTGTTCACCAACCCCGGACTCGACCCGCAATACCCCACAGGCACCGGTTGCTGCAGCGACGGCGAAGCATTCGAAGCGCTGAACATACCAATCCTCTATATAGAGGCCACTAACTGGGAACTGGGCGACCTGGACGGCTATACCCAGACCAATAACCCGAAAATCCCCGGCGGCTCGACCTGGCACGACCCCGCTGAAGACAACAAAGCGGTACTCACTGATGCCTTCGGCCAGGCGCGCATTGACCAGCGTCTGCGCGACTATTCGCGCCTGCTCAGCCGCTTGGTGCTGGAGCTGACCAACGCTGACCTGCTGGCCTCGACCGCTTCCGGCGGCGCCGTCGCGCGCAATATGCAGGACAACCTGCAGCGCCAGCACCAGGCGATGGTGCGCCTGCACGATCGCCGCTGGCTGACCTTGCAATCGGCCAGCCGCGAGGTCGGCAGCTTTGACGGCGAGATTGGCGTGGACGGCGAATACAACCCCGACAGTGGCTTCGACACGGCGCCCAACCCAGAGGCCCGGCGCGTGGGCCTGCACGCCCTGGGCGATTACCAACTCAGCGCGAGCCTGAACATCGGCGCCAGCCTCAGTTACCTCAACGGCCGCGACAAACTGGAGCACCGCGGCAAACTCGACAGCGACACCTGGCAAGCTGCCGCCTATGCGCTGCTTAACGATGGCGGGCCGAGCTGGCTGGCCGGCGACCTGAGCATCGGCCACAGCCGCTTCGATAGCCGGCGCAACCTGCTGATCCAGGCCAATGGTGGGCCGATCCTGCTCAATCAACAGCTGACCGGCAGCACTGACGCATTGACGCTCGGCGCGCGGGTGCTGGGCGGCTACGACTTTGACCTCGGCGCAATCAAGAGCGGCCCGTTCGCCGGCCTGGACTACAGCCACTCACGCATCGATAAATTCCACGAGAAACAAAACCTGCGCACCGCCCTTGAATACGAGGAACAATCCTTCGACTCCCTGGAAGCCAGCCTTGGTTGGCGAGTACGCGGTACCGTCGCACTGCCTCATGGCCTAAGCCTGATGCCCTACGGCGACATTGCCTGGGTTGAGGAATTGGCCGACGGTCGCCTGGACGATCTGCAATTGACCGCCCGCGCCGATGGCCAGGCGCGTACCGCGCGGCTCGGCGCTGTGGATAAGCATTTTGGTCGCGCCCAACTGGGCAGCCAGTTGGCGATTACCCCACAGCTGGGGGTGTATGCCGAGGTCAATAGCCGCCTGGGCCATAGCGAAGGCAGCCAGACCGGCTATTCACTGGGTGTGCAATGGATGTTCTGATCAGGGCTTTTTGAACACGTAGAACAGGTTCGGCTCGCTGACCAGGTACAGCGCGCCATCGTCATCCATGGCAATGCCTTCGGCCTGGGGCACGCGTTTTTTCAAACCATGGCGTCCGTTGAGCAGAGACAGACTGCTCAACGGACGACCGTCGATGTCCAACTCCAGCACCAGAAACGACTCATCCGACAACGCCAGTAAATGGCCGCTGCGCTCGTCGTATTGCAGGCTCGACAGGTCGCGCACAAACAACCCGGCGTCACGCTTGGGGTTGTTGATCACATGCACCGAGTAGGTTTTTTCCGGTTTGAAATGAGGAAAGCCGTGCACCTCGTAGATCAGCATCGGATCGCGCTCCTTGGCGACGAACAGACGTTTGCCTACCGAGTCATAGGCCAGGCCCTCAAAGCCCTTGTTGCCGCCGACATGCACGCCCAAGGTCATTTGTTCGGCGTCCGCAGCGTCGAGGAACTCGGTGTCATCGTCCACATGTACTTTGATCAGCCGTTGCTGGCGCTCATCGCTGATGACGTAAATGTTCTCGCTGATGAACTCCACGGCCTCGGCATCGCCAAACCCGATCAGGGGAATACGCCGCAGGATCTTGCCCTCCAGGGACAGCTCGATCAGCTCGGCGTTTTTATTGGTCACGGTAAACAGGCTTTTGCGGATCGGATCATAGGTGAGGGCCGACACGTCATCATCCAACCCCTCAATCACCTGCGCCTCCAGCACCACGCGGTAATCCGCCAGGCCAATGGATTGCTCATTGGTGGGCTGGCGCCACGCCTGCCAGTTGAACCAGGCGCGCTCAAAGAGACGGAAGTACTGCGCAACAGCGACGGCGCTGATCACGATGACCAGCGCAATCATCAAAAGAATAGGTTTAGGGCGGGCAAGTCGACGCATTGGGCGAGCTCAAAGTCAAAAAGTGGCGAATAAATATCACGCCGGTCTGAATTTAAACTTAAACGCGCCCCACTGTCTGACGAATGCCGTTGAAAGAGAAATATCCGACGTATTTCGCCAGCTATTTCTGCTTTTCGAAACGATAGAACAGGTTCGGCTCGCTCACCACGTACAGGTTGCCGTCCTCGTCCATGGTCACCCCTTCGGCTCGCGGAATCGTGTCCTTGAGGCCGTTGAAGCCACCGAGCAAGGTCATGAAGCTCACCTGCTCGCCCTTTTCATCCAGCTCCAGCAATAAGTGAGAATCGGCCGATAACGCCAGCATGTGGCCCGTGCGCGAATCGATGGCCAGAGCCGAGAGATTGCGCATGTCCAACTCTTTGCTAGCCAGCTTTTGTTTATCGCCAGTCAGGGTCTGGCTGCCGTCGCTTTTCCAGGTGAACAATGCCGGTGGACGCTCTTCACCGAGCACCAGTTGCTGAGTGCGTTTGTCCCAGGTTACGGCCTCAAACGCTTTGTTCTGGTCTATGGAGGGGCCCAGGTCGTAACTGGTAAAGTCGGCTTTGTTCAACTGCTGGGTCGTGGCATCGACCTTGACGATGGTCAGCGTGTGTTGACGTTCATCGACCACCGCCATCAGGCCGTTTTCCAGCATCGTGACGCCCTCCGGGTTGCTCCAGCCGTTGAGCAGCATCTTGCGCAGCACGTCGCCTTGCAGGTTCAGCTCCACAAGAAAGGCGTTTTTGCCCATGACAGAAAACAGGGTTTTGGTCAGTGGGTTATAGGTGAGGTCCGACGCTTCGTCTTTTTCCATGCCCGGCAGCACCTTGGCATCGATCACCGCCTGATAGTCCGGCAGCCAGACACTTTCCTTGCGCTCGGCAGGGCTTTCAAATCGCTCCAGCACCCACAGCACACCGCGATCGTCCCAATGCATCGCCCACGCCACGCCATACACCACCGCCCCAACCAGAAACAGCCAGGAATACCAGCGCAGGGCGAAGCGGGAGCGGGGCTTGGATGTTGCAGAGGGCAGAGGCACGGCCATTGAGCGCTTTTCCGAGGAGTGAGTAGGGAATTAGCACAGGATCAATGGGCTCGCGTGCTGGGGTCTGAAGATTATCCGGATCGCGTGTGAAAAAAATGCAAACGTCGCTTAGTGAGACATGCTCAGACCGAACGCAGGAGGGGGTAAGCCCCCCTCCTAGCGCTCTTAGCGGACGACGCTTTCGAAGCGACTTACGCCCGGCAATTCCAGCACCAGTTCATCGCCTGCATTCAACGGGCCTACGCCGGCCGGGGTGCCGGTGAGGATCACATCCCCCGCCTGCAGCGAGAAGCAGCCGGCCATGTACTGGATCATCGGAACGATAGGGTTGAGCATCTGCGCGCTGTTACCGTCCTGGCGCAGTTCGCCATTGATGGTCAGGCGAATGCCGATGTCGGTCAGGTCCGGGAAGGTGCTGCCGACCACGAAGGGCGCAATCACCGCCGCGCCGTCGAACGACTTGGCGATTTCCCACGGCAGGCCCTTGGCTTTCAGTTTGGCCTGCTTGTCGCGCAGGGTCAGATCCAACGCCGGGGCGAAGCCGGAAATGGCATCCAGCACTTCTTCACGGCTAGGCTTGGCCGACAATGGTTTGCCGATCAACACCGCGATTTCCGCCTCGTAGTGCACCGAACCACGTTCTGCGGGAATAGCGAAACCGCCTTCCAACGGCACCACGCAACTGCCCGGCTTGATGAACAGCAAAGGTTCGGTCGGCACCGGGTTATCCAGTTCCTTGGCATGTTCGGCGTAATTGCGCCCAATACACACCACTTTCCCCACAGGAAAGTGGATATTGGTGCCGTCGACATACTTGTGCTGGTAGCTCATGAAACGACTCCTTCAGGGGCGGTTTAAACAGCGAAGATCTTGCCGGGGTTCATGATCCCGTTCGGGTCGAACACCGCTTTGACGGCTTTCATGTATTCGATTTCAACTGGCGAACGGCTGTAGGTCAGGTAGTCGCGTTTGGTCATACCCACGCCGTGCTCGGCGGAGATCGAACCGTTGTATTTCTCGACGGTTTCAAAGACCCACTTGTTGACGGTGGCGCACTTGGCGAAGAACTCATCCTTGCTCAGATTTTCCGGCTTGAGGATGTTCAGGTGCAGGTTGCCGTCACCAATGTGACCGAACCAGACGATCTCGAAGTCCGGGTAGTGTTCACCGACGATCGCGTCGATTTCCTTCAAGAACGCCGGCACTTTGCTGACGGTCACCGAAATATCGTTCTTGTAAGGCGTCCAGTGGGAAATGGTCTCGGAGATGTACTCGCGCAGTTTCCACAGGTTGTGCAATTGGGTTTCGCTTTGGCTCATCACGCCGTCCAGCACCCAGCCCTGCTCGACGCAGTGCTCGAAGGTTTCCAGGGCATGGTTGGCGACTTCTTCGGTGGTGGCTTCGAATTCCAGCAGCGCGTAGAACGGGCACTCGGTTTCGAACGGCGCCGGCACGTCGCCACGGCCGAGGACTTTGGCCAGGGCCTTGTCGGAGAAGAATTCGAAAGCAGTCAGGTCCAACTTGCCCTGGAAGGCATGCAGCACCGGCATGATCGAGTCGAAATCGGTGGTGCCCAGCACCATGGCGGTGAGGTTCTTCGGTGCACGGTCCAGGCGCATGGTGGCTTCGACCACAAAGCCCAGGGTGCCTTCGGCGCCGATAAACAGCTGGCGCATGTCATAGCCGGTGGCGTTCTTGATCAGGTCGCGGTTCAGCTCCAGCACGTCGCCCTTGCCGGTGACGACTTTGATGCCGGCCACCCAGTTACGGGTCATACCATAGCGAATGACCTTGATCCCGCCGGCATTGGTGCCGATATTGCCGCCAATCTGACTGGAACCGGAGGATGCAAAGTCCACGGGGTAGTACAGGCCGTTTTCTTCGGCGACGTTCTGCAACTGCTTGGTGACCACGCCCGGCTGGCACACGGCGGTGCGGTCGGTGAGGTTTACGTCGAGGATCTGGTTCATATAGTCGAAAGACACCACCACTTCGCCATTAGCCGCAACGGCTGCGGCCGACAGCCCCGTACGCCCGCCGGACGGCACCAGCGCCACCTTGCGCTCATTGGCCCAACGCACAACCGCCTGCACCTGCTCGATGGTCTTGGGAAACACGATGGCGGTCGGCGCGGGGGCGAAGTGCTTGGTCCAATCCTTGCCGTAAGCCTCCAGGGAGTCGGCGTCGGTCAGCACTTTGCCGGGCTCAACCAGGGTCTTTAGCTCATCAATCAGGGCAGGATGGGTCATCGACAGAACTCTCGAACAATTCATGGTCATCCTGAGAACGCTTCACGTCGCAGGATAGGTGTTTAGCGGGGCGCATATGCTAGCATACCGCCCCCGCAGGACAGAGCCCAAGGGCGTTTCTGCGGTGACGGCTTTCCTGCCGTCCGGGTCAGCTTAAGTGATCCGACTCCCTGCCATTTTTCTCCGGGATACAGGTTTACGCAGATGAGCAAGACTTCTCTCGATAAGAGCAAGATCAAGTTCCTTCTTCTGGAAGGCGTCCACCCATCGGCTGTCGACGTTCTGAAAGCCGCCGGGTACACCAGCATTGAGTACATCACCAGCTCTCTGCCGGAAGCCCAGCTCAAGGAAAAGATCGCCGACGCGCACTTTATCGGCATTCGCTCACGCACTCAGTTGACCGAAGAGATCTTCGATCACGCCAAGAAACTCGTGGCGGTCGGCTGTTTCTGCATCGGCACCAACCAGGTCGACCTCAACGCCGCACGCGAGCGCGGTATTGCGGTGTTCAACGCACCGTACTCCAACACCCGTTCCGTGGCGGAGCTGGTGTTGGCCGAGGCGATCCTGTTGCTGCGCGGCATCCCGGAGAAGAACGCTTCCTGCCACCGTGGCGGCTGGATCAAAAGCGCGGCCAATTCCTTCGAAATCCGCGGCAAAAAGCTGGGCATCGTCGGTTACGGTTCGATCGGCACGCAGTTGTCGGTGCTGGCTGAAGGCCTGGGCATGCAGGTGTTCTTCTATGACACCCTGACCAAGCTGCCGCTGGGCAACGCCACTCAAGTGTCAAGCCTGACCGAGTTGCTGGGCATGTCCGACATCGTGACCTTGCACGTTCCGGAAACCGCTGAAACCCAGTGGATGATCGGCGAGAAGGAAATCCGCGCCATCAAGAAAGGCGGCATCCTGATCAACGCCGCGCGCGGCACCGTGGTCGAGCTGGACGCCCTGGCCGACGCGATCAAGGACAAGCACCTGATCGGCGCCGCCATCGACGTATTCCCGGTAGAACCTCGCTCCAACGACGACATCTTCGAAAGCCCGCTGCGTGGCCTGGACAACGTGATCCTCACCCCGCACATCGGCGGTTCCACCGCTGAAGCCCAGGCCAACATCGGCCTGGAAGTGGCCGAGAAGCTGGTCAAGTACAGCGACAACGGTACGTCGGTCTCGTCCGTCAACTTCCCGGAAGTGGCCCTGCCGGCTCACCCTGGCAAGCACCGCCTGTTGCACATCCACCAGAACATTCCGGGTGTGATGAGCGAGATCAACAAGGTTTTCGCGGAAAACGGCATCAACATCTCCGGTCAGTTCCTGCAGACCAACGAGAAAGTCGGCTACGTGGTAATCGATGTCGACGCCGAGTACTCGGACCTGGCGCAAGAGAAGCTGCAGCACATCAACGGCACTATCCGTAGCCGCGTGTTGTTCTAAGGCTTTAACCGCTGCACAAAAAATGGGAGACCCGCAGGGGTCTCCCATTTTTTTGTCCGTAGAACGCTTACTTAACGTTAACGGTGATGACTTTCGAGGCGACCGTTGGCTCGAACTGGCGATGCACGTTGTCGCCCGCCACCAGTTGCAAGGTGTGCTTGCCTGGGGTCAGGGTGAGTTCGGTTTCGGTTTGCGCCTTGCCGAAGTGGATCGAGGTGGCGGTGGCCGGGATCGCCTCGTCGGCTTTAAGCGCCGTCACGTCCTGATCGACCAGCAGGTGATGGTGGCCGGCGTTAGGCACTTGCTTATCGATAGGTTCCAGGTCCAGGTGCTTGACGCCGAATTTGACCTTGAAGGTTTTGTCGACGGTCGCGCCATCCTTCGGCGAGACGATAAACACTTCGGCACCTTCAGGCGCCGGCGTACGTGGAAGGTCGGCGGCGCTGGCCAACATCGAGGCACCCAGCAACAGGCTGGCAATCGTTGCACGGGACAAAAGGGCTTTCATTCGCTTCTCCAGTTTTTCTGTGAAATCTGTAGGTTTATGACAACTTCGCGGCAAATTGCTGTCCAAGGCACTCAACACCATAGCAAAGCGATGCTGAACGGCGCCTCGCACATTCGAATTCTCTAGGAGTGACCATGCGCTTTTCGCCTGGCCTGTTACTGCTGCTTCCTCTTCTGAGCCCTTTGGCCCATGCCGAACTGATCGACGATGTGAACGATCGAGGCGAACTGCGCATCGCCCTTGAAGCCACTCACCCGCCGTTCAACTTCAAGGAGGGCGACAAGCTCACCGGCTTTGAAGTGGAGCTGGGCGAGCAACTGGCCAAGGAAATGGATGTGCGCCCGTCCTTCATCACCACCGATGACACTGACTTGCTGCAAGGGGTGGAAAGCGGCAAATACGACGTGGCCATCAACCATATCGCTATGACTGCCGAGCTGCGTGATCGGTTCGATTTCAGCGAGAGCTATAACCAGGCGCCTGACCTGGCGATCCCGTTCCAGAAGGGCAATCCGGCGTTCAAGGCCAGCCTGGACAAAGCCTTGGAGCGGGTGAAGGCGGATGGGCGGTTGAAGGCGCTGTCCCACAAGTGGCTTGAAAGCGACGCCCAGTAACGCCAACGCGCTGGCAGCCCTCTCCCGCCTTTTTGATTAGGTCGGGATTGAAAGCTGAGCCAGCGCGGCGGCAGCCTCGGGCAACTCCAGCTCGCTGAACACCTGCACGCCATGGCGCTTGAGTAGCGCCGCCGTGACCCCTTCGCCGCTGACTTTGACGCCTGTGAACGTACCGTCATAGGTGAGCAGATTGCCGCAGGAGGGGCTATTGGCCTTGAGCACAGCGATACGGATGCCGTGGCGCTGCACCAGCGCCAATGCCTGGCGCGCGCCGTCGAGGAACGCGGCGCTGAAGTCTTCGCCCGCGGCGGTGAGCACCTGGGCCCGGCCTTCCCACACATCGATGCCCTGCCCGCCCGGAATCTCCGCAGACGGGCGCGGCGTCGGCAAGCCGCCCGCGACTTCCGGGCAAACCGCCACTACCCGCCCTTCTGCCTGCCAAGCCGCCAATTGGTCGAACGGCCCACTGGCCCCACCGTCGTAGCGCACCTTATGCCCGAGCAGGCAGCGGCTGATCAGTATCTTGTGCATGCTCAGAACGGCTCGTTGCCCCGCCGACGGAACCAGCCGGTCAGGGACAGCCGTTCGCGCGTGGCGGGCATGACTTCGTGGGGGATGACGCCGGACAGGAACACCACCAGACAACCGCCGACAGGGGTCACGTCGTATTCGACGTCGTCCTTGAGGTACATGCGCAACTGGCCGCCGTGTTCGGGCAGCCAGGCGTCATTCAGGTAGATCACCGCCGAGACCATGCGCCGGTCATCATCGCGAAAGCGATCCAGATGTTTGAGGTAAAACGCCCCTGGCGGGTACATGGCGAAATGGCTTTCGAAATCTTCCAGGCCGAGGAACAGCCCCCGGTTCATCGCCAGGCGCAGGCTATCCATCACCGCCATGTAGGTGTCGCAGACGGCGGCGTCACCCTCCTCCAGCCATTGGATACGGTCGCCGCGAATACCCTCGCGGATCTCCTGGGCCGGGCCGCGCCCAACCGCCGCGGGCGCCAATTCACCCTCGGCGGCACGTTTACGGCACTCAGCCGCCAGTTCCAGGGTCAGAGCCTGGGGCAGGAAGCCGTTCTGCTGCGACCAACCTTTCTCGGCCAGGTCGTCGACAATACGTTGCAGCAGGGGATGATCGAAGGGTATTTGCATGGCGCGCATAGTATCCATACGCCTGTGAATCCGACAGAGCCGCCGAGCGTCTGAACACAGATTAGTTCATGTGACTGACAGGATTTCTCGACAAATCCTACGCCCCACACGGACAATAGTGGCCGACTGACAGGAGTCCATATGCGTCGTTTGTTTTTTTCCTTGCTGATGTTCTGCGTTTTGCCCGCCTGGGCAGACGGCCATGACCAGTTGTACAAGGTTGCCGGCTGGGCCGAACAACGTGCGCATTTCACCGATGCCCTCGCGGCGGCCCAACAGCGCTACCGCAATAGCCTGCCGCCGGCGGTGTATCAGGCACTGGTGGACAACAGCAACCAACGCTTCGCCGCCCAGGCCATGGATCAGCGCGCCGAAGCGCAGTTGCGCAAGCACTTGGCGGACCCGGCACCAGCGCTGGCGTTCTTTCAGTCACCCTTGGGGCGCAAGATCGTCGCCGCCGAATTACTCGCTACCCGCCGCGATCAATTGGCCAAAAACGCCCAGGGCCTGCCGAAGATCCAGGCCGACGCCACCCGCAGCCTGATCATCGGCCACCTGGCCCAAGCCCTGCCCGCCCGTGAGGCCGGCGCAGAGGTCAGCCTGGCGATTGCCGGCGTGGCGGCCGACAGCCTCAGCCAAATGATCCCTGGCCTGCTGGGCGGCGGTCAGGCCCAGGGCATGTTGAATGGCCAACGTGAGCGCTTGATGCAGCAGATCGGTAATGACCTGAACAACACGTTGCTGTACGTCTATCGCGATTTGTCCGACCCGGAGCTGGAAGAATTCGCCACGTTCGCCGAGTCGCCGGAGGGTAAGGCGTATTACCAGGCGGCGCTGGCGGCGATTCGCGCAGGCCTGGCAGTCGGCCAGAGCACCTCAAGCCTGACGCAGTAGAAATGTGGGAGGGGCTTGCCCCCTCCCCCACTTGCACCGCGTTATTTCAGATGGTCCGTCAAATACCGGAAGTACTCTTCGCGAATCTCTGGAATCTCATTGGCCAGGTGATGCCGTCCACGGGGCAGCATCAGCACCTCGGGCCGGTCGAACTTGCCGCGCAGCACGTGCAGGTTGTGCTGCCAGTCCACCGTCATGTCTTCCTCCCCCTGCACGATCACCGGCCGCCGCGTGCTGCGCGGGGCGGCCTCGATGCGTTTGATCCAGCGCGCCAGGGCGCCCACCCAGGCGGTGGGTAGTTGCCGCGGCTGCAGCGGATCGGCTTCCAGGAACGGCCGAAAGGCCGGGTCGTTGGAGTTGTCGCTGAACCGCCGCGCAATACCTTTGACGAATGGCCTCAGCAGGTAATAGCTGACCTGGGACCAGCCCCACGCGCGCGGACGCACCAGCGGTGACAGCAGCAGCACTTTGCCTTGCGCCGGGCTCTCGGCGCCGTGGTGCAGCAGATGATCCACCACGATCGCGCCGCCGGTGCTTTGCCCGAACAGGTGCCAAGGCTTGGGCAGCTGCAGTGTCTCGGCCTGGGCGAACAGGGCTTGAACCACATCTTGGTATACCGCGAAATCATCGATGCTGGCGCGCGCGCCACTGGACAAGCCATGCCCCGGCAAATCGCAGGCGATCACGACGAAGCCCTGGTCCAGTGCCCAGTCCACTACGTTGCGGTACAGCCCCATGTGGTCGTAGAAGCCGTGAAACAAAAACATCGTCGCCACCGGCACCGGCGGCCACCACACCTGCGCCACCACGTCGAAACCGTCCACCTCAAAGCGCCCCAGGCGACTCACCGCCGGCACTTTGCGCGCGGGCAGGTCCAGCCCGTAAAAACGCTGGTAGACCCGCGCCTCGGCGCTGAGCGGTTGCGCATCCGACAAGGGGCGCAAGCTGTCGCGCAGATGATCCGGGTCAAAGGTGACGGGCATAAAGGGTTTCCAGGCTCACAATATCGAGCTGCGATATTCATCTGTCAGGGCAGGCATGGCAAGCTACGCGACCTGCGAGGATAGATCCGAATGCGACAGACCCACCGTACCGCCCTGTTCGCCAGCCTGATCCTGATTATCTGCACCGGCGTGCTGTGGACGGCGTATGACTGGTTTCAGGGCCGCTATCTGCGCGCTTTCAGCGAGCACACGGCGGTTTTTTCCGGCGATGCGCTGCAACTGCCCGCCGAACTCAGCGGCCCAGGCCCGATCCGCCTGGTGCATTTCTGGGACCCGGCGTGCCCGTGCAATGTGATCAACCAGCAACATCTGGGCGAGCTGATCGAGCAGTACGCGTCCAAAGGCGTTGAGTTCTACGCCCTGCAAAAAGCCGGCAGCCATGGCCAATTACCGGACAACCTGCGCCAGATGAAAATCCTCACTGCCCTGCCCGGTGCCGACCAGGTGCCGGCCAGCCCCGCCGTGGGCATCTGGGACCGCAGCGGCAAGCTCGCGTATTTCGGGCCCTACAGCGAGGGCCTGACGTGCAACGCCAACAACAGTTTTATCGAGCCGATCCTGCAAGCGCTCGACGCCGGGCGCGAGGTGAATGCCACGCACACCCTGGCGGTGGGCTGCTATTGTTCGTGGTCAACCGGGCCGTAGGCCGCCACCCCATTCTTGGTAAGGACTCTTCATGAAGCGCGTCTTGCAGGCTCTCGCGGCTGTAGT
This sequence comes from Pseudomonas sp. S5F11, assembly GCF_019641515.1. Classification (NCBI taxonomy): domain Bacteria; kingdom Pseudomonadati; phylum Pseudomonadota; class Gammaproteobacteria; order Pseudomonadales; family Pseudomonadaceae; genus Pseudomonas; species Pseudomonas sp. S5F11. The sequence goes on along the minus strand of NZ_JAIFJZ010000001.1, from coordinate 3,892,784 downwards.
GGTGCTGCTCGCTCTCGGCGCCGGTTGGTATGTGTACAGCAAACAACCCACGCGCCAGGGCACGGTGACACTGGCCCATCTGCAAGGCTCGGTCACCGTGCGCTATGACGACCGTGGCGTGCCGCATATCCGTGCCGAGAACGAAACCGATCTGTATCGCGCCCTGGGCTATGTGCACGCCCAGGACCGGCTGTTTCAGATGGAGATCATGCGCCGCCTGGCCCGTGGCGAACTCGCCGAAGTGCTGGGCCCCAAGGTGGTCGACACCGACAAACTGTTCCGCAGCCTGCGCATCCGCGACCGCGCCGCGACCTATGTGGCGCAGCTGGATCATGCATCGGCGCACTGGAAGGCGCTGCAAGCCTATCTGGATGGAATCAACCAGTATCAGGACAGCCACGCCAGCCCGATGGAGTTCGACGTGCTGGGCATCCCCAAGCGGCCCTTCACGGCTGAAGACACCATCAGCGTGGCCGGGTATATGGCCTACAGCTTTGCTGCCGCGTTTCGTACCGAACCATTGCTGACTTACATCCGCGATCAATTGGGCAGCGACTACCTGAAGGTTTTCGACCTCGACTGGCAACCCAAGGGCGCCCTTAACCTGGCCGCCAGCGACTGGCAATCCCTCGGCGCCCTCGCCGCTCTGAGCGACCAGGCCCTGGCCGGCAACGGCCTGCCGCAGTTCGAGGGCAGCAACGCCTGGGCCATCAGCGGCAGCCGTACCCGCAGCGGCAAACCGTTGCTGGCGGGCGACCCGCATATCCGTTTTTCCGTGCCGTCGGTGTGGTACGAGGCGCAACTGTCGGCGCCGGGTTTTGAGTTGTACGGCTATCACAATGCATTGGTGCCGATGGCATTCTTGGGGCATAACCTGGATTTCGGGTGGAGCCTGACCATGTTCCAGAACGACGATCTCGACTTGATCGCCGAGAAGGTCAACCCGGACAATCCCAATCAGGTCTGGTATCAGGGCCAGTGGGTCGACCTGACCCGCAGCGAACAACAGATCGCGGTCAAGGGCCAGGCACCGGTCACCCTCACCCTGCGCCAGTCGCCCCATGGGCCGATCATCAATGACGTGCTTGGCGAGACGGCAGGCAACACCCCCATCGCGATGTGGTGGGCCTTTCTCGACACTCAGAACCCGATCCTTGAAGGCTTTTACCAGCTCAACCGCGCCGATACGCTGGCCAAAGCCCGCGCCGCTGCGGCCAAGGTCTCGGCACCCGGCTTGAATATCGTGTGGGCCAATGCCAAGGGCGATATCGGCTGGTGGGCGGCGGCGCAGTTACCGATTCGTCCGGCAGGCGTGAACCCAGGGTTTATCCTCGACGGCAGTACCACCCAGGCCGACAAACTTGGCTTCTACCCCTTCAGCGCCAACCCTCAGGAAGAAAACCCGGCGCGCGGCTATGTGGTCTCTGCCAACGCCCAGCCAGCGTCGCCTACGGGCATGGAAATCCCCGGTTATTACAACCTGGCCGACCGTGGCCAGCAGTTGAACGCCCAGTTGAGCGACGCCCGAGTGAAGTGGGACGTGACCAACAGCCAAGCCTTGCAACTGGGCACCACCACCGCGTTCGGCCCACGCCTGCTGGCACCGCTGCTGCCAGTGCTGCGTGAGGTGGTCAAGGACCCGGCGCAACTTAAGCTGGTGGATCAACTGGCCAACTGGAAAGGCGACTACCCGCTGGATTCCATCAGCGCCACGCTGTTCAACCAGTTCCTGTTCAACCTCGCCGATGCGGCCTTCCACCCCAAACTCGGCGACGCGATGTTCAAGACCCTGATCAGCACCCGCGTGATCGACGCTGCCTTGCCACGCCTGGCAGCCGCTGCGGACTCGCCCTGGTGGGGCGGCAAACGCACCGACACCGTCAAGCTCGCCTGGGACAGCAGCCTCGCCCACCTCAAGGCCACCCTCGGCGACGACCCGAACCAGTGGCAATGGGGCAAGGCGCATACGTTGACCCACGGTCATCCGCTGGGCATGCAGAAGCCACTGGATAGGGTATTCAACGTCGGCCCGTTCCCCGCACCGGGCACCCATGAAGTGCCGAATAACCAATCCGCTGCCATCGGCCCGGCGCCCTGGCCAGTGACGTACGGCCCATCCACCCGCCGCCTGATCGACTTCGCCGATGTAGCCCACGCCCTGACCATCAATCCCGTGGGGCAAAGCGGCGTGCCGTTCGACAAGCATTACGGCGACCAGGCCGAGACCTATATCGAAGGGGGCTATGAGCAGGCGCATTTGAGCGATGAAGAAGTCACGGCCAATACCCGCGGCACGCTGAAGCTATTGCCCGCTCGATAACGGCCTGTAGCGCGGGCAAAAAAGTGGGAGGGTGCTTGCCCCCGATAGCAGTGGGTCAGTCACTGCATCTGTTGACTGATTCACCGCTATCGGGGGCAAGCCCCCTCCCACATTTGGATCGCGTAGATCTTTAGACCGGTGCTGGCGCGCGGCGCTTGTCCGGTTGCTGCCAGCCGTCGGCGGCGGCCTCTTCGATGGCTTGCTGGATGGCTTTCTTGCGCATCTCTTCGGCACGCCGGCTGAAGAACCACACCAGGAAGGTCACCAGCGACACCGCCAGCAGAATCAGGCTGGCCACGGCGTTGATCTCGGGCTTAACCCCCAGACGTACGGCCGAGAACACTTCCATCGGCAGGGTCGTGGAGCCTGGGCCCGACACGAAGCTGGCGAGTACCAGGTCATCCAGGGACAACGCGAACGACATCATGCCGCCCGCCGCCAATGACGGCGCGATCATCGGGATGGTGATCAGGAAGAACACCTTCCACGGCCGCGCGCCCAGGTCCATCGCCGCTTCTTCGATCGACAGGTCCAGCTCACGCAAGCGCGCCGACACCACCACCGCCACATACGCGGCACAGAACGTGGTGTGGGCGATCCAGATGGTGACGATGCCACGCTCCTGGGGCCAGCCGATCATCTGCGCCATGGCCACGAACAGCAGCAACAGCGACAGACCGGTGATCACTTCCGGCATCACCAGTGGCGCGGTCACGAGGCCGCCGAACAGCGTGCGGCCCTTGAAGTGACTGATGCGCGTAAGCACAAAGGCCGCCAGGGTGCCCAGCGCCACCGCAGCGATTGCGGTGTAGCAGGCGATTTCCAGGGAGCGGGCCACCGAGCCCATCAATTGGGTGTTATCCAACAGGCCCACGTACCACTTGATCGACCAACCGCCCCACACCGTCACCAGTTTGGATTCGTTGAACGAGTAGATCACCAGAATCAGCATCGGCAGGTAGATGAACAGCAACCCCGCCACCAGCATGAAGCTTGAGAAACTGAAGCGCTTCATATCTTGCCCTCCATCTCTTTGGCTTGGCTGCGGTTGAACAGGATGATCGGCACGATCAGGATCGCCAGCATCACCACCGCCAGTGCAGAGGCCACCGGCCAGTCACGGTTATTGAAGAATTCCTGCCACAACACTTTACCGATCATCAGGGTTTCCGGGCCGCCCAGCAGTTCAGGGATCACGAACTCGCCCACCACCGGAATGAAGACCAGCATGCAGCCAGCGATGATGCCGTTCTTGGACAGCGGCACGGTGATCTTCCAGAAGCTGTTGAAGGTGCTCGAACCCAGATCAGACGCGGCTTCCAGCAGGCTCTGATCGTGCTTCACCAGGTTGGCGTACAGCGGCAGGATCATGAACGGCAGGTAGGAATAGACCACGCCGATGTACACCGCGATGTTGGTGTTGAGGATCTGCAACGGTTCGCTGATCAGCCCGATGGACATCAGGAATCCGTTGAGCAAGCCGTTGTTGCTGAGGATGCCCATCCACGCATACACGCGGATCAGGATCGCGGTCCAGGTCGGCATCATGATCAGCAGCACCAGCACGGTCTGCATCTCTTTGCGCGCGCTGGCGATGGCGTAGGCCATCGGGTAACCGATCAGCAGGCACAGCAGCGTGCTGAAGAACGCCATTTTCAGCGAGCCCAGGTACGCGGCGATGTACAACTCGTCGTCGCCAAGCATCGCGTAGTTGGCCAGGTTGAGCACCAACTGCAGCTTCTGCTCAACGAAGGTGTAGATCTCGGTGTACGGAGGGATCGCTACATCGGCTTCGGCAAAGCTGATTTTCAGCACGATGAAAAACGGCAGGGCGAAGAACAGGAACAGCCACAGGAATGGAATCCCGATGACCACCTGCTTGCCGCTGGGGACGATGCGGAGCAAGCGCCGCTTGAGCTTCTTCATGTTCATGAGCGAAGTACCACGCCGCTGTCGTCTTCCCACCAGACGTAAACCTGATCACCCCAGGTGGGGCGCTGGCCACGGCGCTCGGCGTTGGCCACGAAGGACTGCACCAGCTTGCCGCTCGGCAACTCCACGTAGAACACCGAGTGGCCGCCCAGGTAGGCGATGTCGTGGACCTTGCCGCTGGACCAGTTGTGTTCGCAGGTCGGCATTTCGGTGGTGACCAGCAGTTTTTCCGGGCGGATGGCGTAGGTCACCGACTTGTCTTCCACCGAGGTGGCAATGCCGTAGCCTACGTAAATGTCGCGGTCCAGATCAGCGCACTTGAGCACCGCGTGGCCTTCGGCGTCGTCCACCACTTGGGTGTCGAAGATGTTGACGTTGCCGATGAACTCGCACACCAGGCGGCTGGTGGGGGTTTCATAGATATCGATCGGGCTGCCGATCTGGGCGATCCAGCCCAGGTGCATGATTGCGATGCGCTCGGCCATGGTCATGGCCTCTTCCTGGTCGTGGGTCACCATCACGCAGGTCACGCCGACGCGTTCGATGATTTCCACCAGCTCCAGTTGCATCTGCGAACGCAGTTTTTTGTCCAGGGCGCCCATAGGCTCATCGAGCAGCAGCAGCTTCGGGCGCTTGGCCAGGGAACGGGCCAGGGCCACGCGCTGGCGTTGGCCGCCGGACAACTGATGCGGCTTGCGCTTGGCGTACTGGCTCATCTGCACCAGCTTGAGCATCTCGGCCACGCGGGCGTCGATCTCGGCCTTGGGAATCTTGTCCTGTTGCAGGCCGAAGGCGATGTTCTGCGCCACGGTCATGTGCGGGAACAGCGCATAGGACTGGAACATCATGTTGATCGGCCGCTCATAGGGCGGCATATCGGTGATGTCCACACCGTCGAGGTAGATGCGGCCTTCCGTTGGCCGTTCGAAGCCCGCGAGCATGCGCAGCAAAGTGGATTTGCCCGAACCCGAACCGCCGAGCAAGGCGAAGATCTCGCCTTTCTTGATTTCCAGGGACACATCGTCCACGGCAATCGTCTCGTCGAACTTCTTCGTGACCCGGTCGATTTTGACCAGCACCTTTTTCGGTGTCTGGTCGCCCTCGAGGGCTTTCTTATAGGCGCCGGAGGCAACTGCCATTTACGAAACTCCCAAAAAAATAGACTGCGGTTCACCCGAGGCGGGCGAACCCAGGAAAGTTGTGCCTTATTTGCCCGTCTTGACCTTGGTCCAGCTACGGGTCATTAAACGCTGCACCTTCGGGGGTAGCTCGAAGTTGACGAATGTCCGGTCGAGAACCGCCTGCGGTGGGTAAACCGCTTCGTCGGTGCGTATCGATTGCTCCATCAGCTTGTCCGCCCCTGGGTTAGGGTTGGCGTAACCGACGACGTCGCTGACCTGGGCGATGACCTCAGGTTGCAGCAAATAGTTGATGAAGGCATGGGCCTCCTTGACGTTGGTGGCGTCCTTAGGGATGGCCAGCACGTCGAACCACAGGTTGCCGCCTTCTTTCGGAATGACGTAGGCGATGTTCACGCCTTTGCCCGCCTCGCTTGCGCGAGCCTTGGCCTGGAACACATCGCCAGAGAACCCGGCGGCCACGCAGATATTGCCGTTGGCCAGGTCAGAGATGTATTTGGATGAGTGGAAGTAGGTCACGTAGGGCCGCACTTTCAGCAGCTTTGCTTCGGCCTTTTTGTAGTCTTCCGGGTTGGTGCTGTTGGGGTTCAGGCCCATGTAGTTGAGCACCGCGGGCAGCATTTCATCCGCCGAATCCATGAACGACACACCACAGGTGGCCAGTTTTTTCATGTTTTCCGGTTCGAACAGTACGGCCCAGGAGTCGATATGGTCGACGCCCAGCACTTCTTTGACTTTGTCGACGTTATAGCCGATGCCATTGGTGCCCCACAGGTACGGCACGGCGTACTGGTTGCCCGGGTCGTTCTTTTCCAGGCGCTTGAGCAGTGCCGGGTCGAGGTTGGCGTAATTGGTCAGCAACGATTTATCGAGCTTCTGGAACGCCCCGGCCTTGATCTGCTTGCCGAGGAAGTGATTGGACGGCACCACCACGTCGTAGCCGGTGTGCCCGGCCAGCAATTTGCCTTCCAGGGTTTCATTGGAGTCGAACACGTCGTACACAGGCTTGATGCCGCTCGCCTTCTCGAAGTCGGCCAGGGTGTCGGTGCCGATGTAATCCGACCAGTTATAAATATGCACGGTCGGTGCAGCCTGCACGCTGATAGCCAGCGTGATACCTGCACTCAGCAGCATGGCTTTGCGAAATAAAGAAATTGGCAAGTGGAGGTCCTCTTAAATAGTTGGGCCCAAAGTTGTTGCCCGGCAACAAAACCGGCGCGCAACTTACCCTCGATAAACCGATCCGGCAAAACTTTCTGTCATTTAATTAATGTGTGGGAGAGAGTTTCCCCCTCCCACAGGTTTCAAGGCTTACTTGCCTGATTTGATCTTGGTCCAGCTGCGTGTCATTTCACGCTGGGTCGCGGCTGGCAGGTCAGCAATGGCGTAGAGCTTGGCTTGCACATCCGCCGATGGGTAGATGCCTGGGTCGCTGGTGATGTCCTTGTCGACCAGGGCGGTAGCCTTCTCGTTACCGTTCGGGAAACGCACGCTGTTGGTGATCGACGCCATGACTTCCGGCTTGAGCAGGTAGTTCATGAACTTGTAGGCCGCGTCGACATTTTCGGCATCCTTAGGAATGGCGACCATGTCGTAGAAACTGCCGGCGCCTTCTTTCGGAATGTCGTACGCCACTTTGACCTTGCCACCGGCTTCAGCCGCGCGGGACTTGGCCTGCTGGATGTCACCCGAATAACCCACGGCTACGCAGATGTTGCCGTTGGCCAGGTCGGAGATGTACTTGGAGGAGTGGAAGTAACCGATCGAAGGACGGATCTTCAGGAACAGTTCTTCGGCTTTCTTCAGGTCATCTTTCTTCTGGGTGTCGGTCGGCAGGCCCAGGTAATGCAGGGCAATCGGCAACATTTCAGTCGGCGAATCAAGGAAGCTCACGCCGCAGCTTTTGAGCTTGGCGATGTTTTCAGGCTTGAGCAGCGTGTCCCACGAGTCGATCTTGTCCACGCCCAGCGCAGCCTTGACCTTCTCCGGGTTGTAGCCAATGCCGATCGAGCCCCACATGTACGGGAAGGCGTGCTTGTTGTCAGGGTCGCTGACCGACACGGCTTTGAGCAGGGATTTGTTCAGGTTGTCGTAGTTGGACAGCTTGGACTTGTCCAGCTCCTGATAAACGCCGGCCTTGATCTGCTTGGCCAGAAAGTTGTTCGACGGTACGACGATGTCATACCCAGACTTGCCGGCCAGCAATTTGGCCTCCAGGGTCTCGTTGCTGTCGAACACGTCGTACACCACTTTGATGCCCGACTCTTTTTCAAAGTTGGCGATGGTGTCCGGTGCGATGTAGTCGGACCAGTTGTAGACGTGCAGCACTTTATCGTCTGCCTGGGCCGCGCCTGCCATTGCGCCCATCAGGGACAAGGCGAGGAGGGTCTTGCCCGCGTTCTTCAAACCTAATGCCTTCATTTGGTGATGCTCCAATTTTTTCTTTTTTGGGCCACAAGCTATGTATGTTCCGCAGCCCAGCCAATGGGCAACAAAACAGGGCGACAGTCTGGCAAGTTCAGGGGCCGGCTTTCAACCAAAGCCCCCACATTTATAACCACTCGGTGCGCTGAGCACTGAGCCTAGCACTTAGCCTTGCAATGCCGCCAAAGTCAGGTCCAGGCACTGACGAGCCTTGGTCACCAGCTCGTCGATTTCCGTCTTGCTGATCACCAGCGGCGGCGAAATGATCATGGTGTCGCCCACGGCGCGCATGATCAGGCCATTCTCGAAGCAGAACGTGCGGCAAATCATGCCCACGCCCTTGCCTTCGTAACGCTTGCGCGTGGCCTTGTCCTGCACCAGTTCAATCGCACCGAGCATGCCGACGCCACGCACTTCACCCACCAGAGGGTGATCCGCCAGCTCCCTCAGACGTTTCTGCAAATAGGGTGCCGTTTCGTCATGTACACGCTTAACAATCTGTTCATCGCGCATGATGCGGATGTTTTCCAGTGCGACTGCCGCCGCTACCGGATGACCGGAGTAGGTGAAGCCATGGTTGAAATCGCCGCCTTCGTTAAGCACGGCCACCACGTCATCGCGCACGATCAGGCCGCCCATGGGGATGTAACCCGAGGTCAGGCCCTTGGCGATGGTCATCATGTGCGGCTTGAGGCCATAGAAATCGCTACCGAACCACTCACCGGTACGGCCGAAACCGCAGATCACTTCGTCAGCGACAAACAGAATGTCGTACTTGGCGAGGATTTCCTTGATGCGTGGCCAGTAAGTCTCAGGCGGTACGATCACGCCGCCGGCACCCTGAATCGGCTCGGCAATAAAGGCACCGACATTGTCCACGCCCAGTTCCAGGATCTTCTCTTCAAGCTGGTTGGCAGCCCACACGCCGAACTCTTCGGGGCTCATATCGCCGCCTTCGCCGAACCAATACGGCTGGGCGATATGGACGATGCCCGGAATCGGCAAATCGCCCTGCTCGTGCATATAAGTCATGCCGCCCAGGCTGGCGCCGGCCACGGTGGAGCCGTGGTAGCCATTCTTGCGGCTGATGATGGTTTTCTTGTTCGGCTGGCCTTTGATCGCCCAGTAGTGGCGGACCATGCGCAACATGGTGTCGTTGCCTTCGGAGCCGGAACCAGTGAAGAACACGTGGTTCATGCCGGCTGGGGCGATGTCGGAAATGGCCTTGGCCAGTTCCAGCACCGGCGGGTGAGCGGTCTGGAAGAACAGGTTGTAGTACGGCAGTTCTTTCATTTGCTTGGCGGCGGCGTCGGCCAGTTCATCGCGACCGTAACCGATCGCCACGCACCACAGGCCGGCCATGCCGTCGAGGATCTTGTTGCCTTCGCTGTCCCACAGGTACACGCCGTGGGCTTTGGTGATGATTCGTGGGCCTTTCTCTTTCAATTGCTTGAAATCGCTGAACGGCGCTAGGTGGTGATCACTGCTCAAGGCTTGCCATTCACGGGTTTGTGGGTTGTTGCTGGACATACCGATCTCCTAGACTTTTCAGTGAAGGGCGCGCCGTTCAAAGGGCGCGCCCGGCGCATCAGACGGCAAAGAGCAGGAATTCCCGCTCCCACGAACTGATGACGCGCTTGAAGTTTTCATGCTCGGCCCGCTTGACCGCGACGTAGCCTGTGATGAATTTGTGCCCCAGGTATTTCTCGATGGTCTTGCTGTTTTCCATACGCTCCAGGGCATCTTCAATGGTCAGCGGCAAGCGCAGATTGCGTCGCTCGTAACCACGACCCACCACCGGCGCGCTCGGGTTATGGCCTTCGACCATGCCGATAAAACCGCACAGCAGGCTGGCGGCAATCGCCAGATACGGGTTGGCATCGGCGCCCGGCAGGCGGTTTTCCACGCGGCGGTTCTGCGGGCCGGCATCCGGTACGCGCAGGCCCACGGTGCGGTTTTCTTCGCCCCACTCCACGTTCACCGGCGCCGAGGTATCCGGCAGGAAGCGGCGGAACGAGTTCACATTGGGCGCAAACAACGGCAGCAATTCAGGGATGAATTTCTGCAGGCCGCCGATGTGGTTGAGGAACAGCTCACTCATGGTCCCGTCCTCATTGGAGAAGACGTTCTTGCCGGTGGCGATGTCGATGATGCTCTGGTGCAGGTGCATAGCGCTGCCGGGCTCGCCGGTCATGGGCTTGGCCATGAAAGTGGCAGCCACATCGTGCTTGAGCGCGGCTTCACGCATGGTGCGTTTGAACACCAGAATCTGGTCGGCCAGGGATAGCGCATCGCCGTGACGGAAGTTGATTTCCATCTGCGCAGTGCCGTCTTCGTGGATCAGGGTATCGAGGTCCAGTTCCTGTAGCTCGCACCAGTCGTAGACGTCTTCGAACAGTGGGTCGAATTCGTTGGCCGCTTCTATAGAGAAGGACTGCCGACCAGTTTCCGGGCGACCGGAACGCCCAATCGGCGGTTGCAGTGGGAAGTCCGGGTCTTCGCAGCGTTTGGTCAGATAGAACTCCATCTCCGGCGCCACGATGGGCTGCCAGCCTTTATCGGCGTAGAGCTTGAGGACTTTCTTGAGCACGTTGCGCGGCGACAGCTCGATGGGGTTGCCTTGCTTGTCGTAGGTGTCGTGGATCACCTGTGCGGTGGGCTCGATGGCCCAGGGCACCAGGAACACCGCGTTCTGGTCGGGGCGGCAGATCATGTCGATGTCGGCCGGGTCGAGCAATTCGTAATAAATGTCGTCTTCGACATAGTCGCCGGTCACGGTCTGCAACAGAACGCTCTCGGGCAGGCGCATACCTTTTTCGGCGATGAACTTGTTGGTCGGCGAAATCTTGCCTCGGGTGATACCGGTGAGGTCGCCAATCATGCATTCGACTTCTGTGATCTTGTGGTCTTTCAACCAATCGGTGAGCTGGTCGAGGTTGTTACTCATAAATGCCTCTGGGCTGGGTTTCCTGGCATCCATTAAAGGCCAGGCGTTGGTTGACGCAGCATCCGCGTCGTTTCTTCACTCAGGGTAGGAGCTTACCTGCCATTTGGGGTGGTAATGCATTCCTCACGCCAAAGTCGTGCAGAATCATGAGCGGCACCCGGGGTCGGCGCCCTTCAGAGGCGAAGGCGCGGTGAGTGAAGGGGCAGGAAAAAGGTCGCCCGAGGCGTCAAGAATATTGGCCGGGGCATGGGTATTCACGCAGGATGGGTGAACGGATGACAAAGCCCGTGTGAAGCAGGCCGAGACGCCGATTAGCGGCAGGCGAGACATGAAGCACCCCGGTATTATTGCTGTTATGGGTTTGAATCGAGCTTAGCCTTGTTCATTTTTTTACACAACACCCCCGTAAAAAATACAACACGGCCCGCTCAAGGCTGCGGTGCCCAAGCCGTTCAAAGCGGAAAAAACGCCCCGAAAAGCCCCAAAAAAGCCGTCACGGCGCTTTTTTAGGGCAAAAAAGGCCTCGCTTGACTTCGGCATGCCGTTCGGGTTGACTGAAACCAGAAAAGATCAATGATTGATATTTTTAACAACAAAGGTGTTGCATCATGTCGGTACCCCCGCGTGCCGTTCAGCTTAACGAAGCGAACGCGTTCCTTAAGGATCATCCTGAGGTTCTGTACGTAGACCTTCTAATTGCGGATATGAATGGTGTGGTGCGCGGCAAGCGCATCGAACGCACCAGCCTCCACAAGGTTTACGAGAAGGGCATTAACCTGCCTGCCTCTTTATTTGCCCTGGATATCAACGGCTCGACGGTGGAAAGCACCGGCCTGGGTCTGGACATCGGCGATGCTGACCGAATCTGTTATCCAATCCCCGACACCCTGTGCAATGAACCTTGGCAAAAGCGCCCTACCGCGCAGCTGCTAATGACCATGCACGAACTGGAAGGTGAACCTTTCTTCGCCGATCCGCGCGAAGTCCTGCGCCAGGTTGTAAGCAAATTCGACGACCTCGGTTTGACCATCTGCGCCGCCTTCGAGCTTGAGTTCTACCTGATCGACCAGGAGAACGTGAACGGCCGCCCACAACCGCCCCGCTCGCCGATCTCCGGCAAACGCCCGCACTCGACACAGGTCTACCTGATCGACGACCTCGACGAATACGTCGACTGCCTCCAGGACATTCTGGAAGGTGCCAAAGAGCAAGGCATCCCGGCCGACGCCATCGTCAAGGAAAGTGCCCCGGCGCAGTTCGAAGTGAACCTGCACCACGTGGCCGACCCAATCAAGGCCTGCGACTACGCCGTACTGCTCAAGCGCCTGATCAAGAACATCGCCTACGACCATGAGATGGACACCACCTTCATGGCCAAGCCTTACCCAGGCCAGGCAGGCAACGGTTTGCATGTACACATTTCGATCCTGGACAAGGACGGCAAGAACATCTTTGCCAGCGAGGATCCCGAGCAGAACGCCGCATTGCGTCACGCGATCGGCGGTGTGCTGGAGACCCTACCCGCCCAAATGGCGTTCCTGTGCCCTAACGTCAACTCCTACCGCCGTTTCGGCGCACAGTTCTACGTGCCGAACTCGCCGTGCTGGGGCCTGGACAACCGCACCGTGGCGATTCGCGTACCAACCGGCTCGGCCGATGCGGTGCGTATCGAACACCGCGTAGCGGGCGCCGACGCCAACCCTTACCTGCTGATGGCTTCGGTCCTGGCAGGCGTGCACCACGGTCTGACCAACAAGATCGAGCCTGGCGCTCCGGTGGAAGGCAACAGCTACGAGCAAAACGAGCAGAGCTTGCCGAACAACCTGCGCGATGCCCTGCGCGAGTTGGACGACAGCGAGGTGATGGCCAAGTACATCGATCCTAAGTACATCGATATCTTCGTCGCCTGTAAGGAAAGTGAGCTGGAAGAGTTCGAACACTCCATCTCCGACCTTGAATACAACTGGTACCTGCATACCGTGTAAGCGGTTGCCGCGATAAAAAAACGCCACAGGCTTTGGGTCTGTGGCGTTTTTTTTATGGGGCTGTTCTGAGAGACCGGGTCGGTCTTATCGGGGGCAAGCCCCCTCCCACACTTGGTATGTATTCACAGATCAAAAATGTGGGAGTGGGTTGCCCCCGATAGCTGCCTGGCAGACAACACAGATTCCTGCTCATACAATGCCCGCTGCCTTGTAGGAGACTTCCATGACCACCCGCCCCGCCGCCCCTCGCAAACCCCGCGCCCGCAGCCAGGCGCGGATCGATGCGATTCTCGATGCCGCCCGCACCCTGCTGGCCGCCGAAGGCGTGGCAAGTCTGTCGATCTACAGCGTGGCAGAACGCGCGCAGATTCCACCGTCGTCGGTTTATCACTTCTTCGCCAGCGTGCCGGCGCTGCTGGAGGCGTTGACCGCCGATGTGCATGGGGCCTTTCGTGCGGCGATTCAGGCGCCCATCGATCATGAACCCCTCAAGCAATGGCGCGATCTGTCCTGCATCGTCGAGCAACGCATGCTCACCATCTACGACCAGGATGCCGCCGCGCGCCAATTGATCCTGGCGCAGCATGGCCTCACCGAAGTAACCCAGGCCGACCGCCAACATGATCTGGAACTGGGCGACCTGATGTTCAAGGTTTTCAACCACCACTTCGAGGTGCCGACACTGCCCAGCGATGTGGATGTGTTCGCCCTGGCGCTGGAGCTGAGCGACCGCGTGTACGCGCGCTCGGTGCATCAGCATGGGCTGATCACGCCGCGCATGGCCGAGGAAGGCATGCGGGTGTTCGATGCGTATGTGGGGCTGTATCTACCGGCTTACCTGCCCAAGCGTTGAGCCTTGCGTTGACTGGGGCGATCCCATCGGGGGCAAGCTGAACTGGCCTAATGATTTTGGACACTTCAATCGGGCGCTATGATGGCGCCCAAATCTGAGGTGTTTGGATATGCGTAAATCTTATTCGAGTGAGTTCAAGCTCAAGGCTGCCAGCATGGTGCTGGACGAAGGCCAGCCGGTTACCGAGGTGTGTGCCAGTTTGGATATAGGCCCTACCGCCTTGCGTCGTTGGGTTGATCAGGTACGCAAAGAGCGTTTGGGCTCGACGCCGGTAGGCGCCAAGGCGATTACCGCCGACCAGCGAGAAATTCAGAGGCTCAAAGCCCTGCTCAGGGAGAAAGACCTGGACATCGAAATCCTAAAAAAGGCCAGTGCTCTCCTGCTTTTGGACGCCAAAGATCATTCACGCTGATCGATGAGCTGGACGAGCAGTACGGCGTTAATCGGTGTTGCCGGGCGTTCGGCGTCAACCGCAGCAGCTTTTACGCTTGGCGTCAGCGCCAAGGTAAGGCTAACCCTCAGCGAGAGCAGCTTAAAGCCGCGCTGGTCAAGCATCACAAGGCATCGCGAGCTTCTGCGGGAGCGAGGACTTTGGCGAAGGAGCTGCAAGAGAAAGGGCATCGCATCGGCCGGTACTTGGCTCGCAGTTTGATGCGCGAAGCGGGGATCGCCAGCCGCCAGCGCCGACGCCATAAGTACAAATCGTCCGGCGTAGAAGCTTTGGTGGCACCGCACGTGCTCAAGCGTGAGTTTGATGTCACGGCGGTCAATCAGGTGTGGTGTGGCGACGTGACGTACATCAAGGTCGGCAAGCGGTGGCTGTATTTCGCTGCGATTCTGGATTTGTTCGCCCGTCGGATCGTGGGCTGGTCGTTTTCGATGATTTCCGATGCCACGCTGACCTGCGAGGCTTTGCGGATGGCGGTTGAGCTCAGAGGTCGTCCTAAAGAGGTGCTGTTTCATTCAGACCAAGGCTGTCAGTACACCAGTCATAAGTTCAGGAATGAGCTGCTGGCGCATGGCCTGCGGCAAAGCATGAGCCGTAAAGGTGAATGCTGGGATAACGCTCCGATGGAGCGTTTCTTTGGAAGTTTGAAATCAGAGTGGGTGCCCGAGACGGGTTACGCATCAGAACATGAGGCCCGAGCAGACGTGCAGCGTTATGTCTCGCGCTACAACATCACCAGGCCCCACAGTTACAACGATTACCGGTCGCCGGTCGTCAGGGAGAGACTGGCGGCATGAACCTTAAATGGTGTCCAAGAATACTTGACCAGTTCAAGCCCCCTCCCACACTTTGACTTGTGAATACTTTCAAAAGGTAGGAGGGGGCTTGCCCCCGATGACGACCTCAAGCCAGTTCACAACTTGGCGATCGACACCTCGGTTGATTTCACAAAGGCAATCACTTCACTGCCAATGACCAGCTCCAGCTCTTTGACCGAGCGAGTGGTGATCACTGAGGTGACGATGCCGGAGGCGGTCTGCACGTCAATTTCCGACAACACGTCACCGACCACGATTTCCTTGATGGTGCCTTTGAACTGGTTACGCACGTTGATGGCTTTAATAGTCATGTCGTTCTCTCTTCATGGGGATAGGTGAGTTATTGCGCCCAACGCAATTGCGTCGGCAGCGGTGAAACAGGTTCGGGGTCGGGCGGTGTACCGGGTAGTGACAGCACGCGGTTGAGTACCTCGGCTTCCAGCGCGGCCAGGCGGTGGGAGCCACGGGCCCGTGGGCGGGGCAGGTCAACGATCAGGTCCAGACCGATTTCACCGTCTTCGATCAGGATCACCCGGTCGGCAATCGCCACGGCTTCGTTGACGTCATGGGTCACCAGCAGCACGGTAAAGCCATGCTGCTGCCAAAGGTTTTCGATCAGTTGCTGCATCTCGATGCGGGTCAGGGCATCCAGCGCGCCCAGCGGCTCATCGAGCAACAGTAGGCGCGGTTGGTGGATCAGCGCGCGAGCCAACGCCACGCGTTGCTTCTGGCCACCGGACAAGGCCGCCGGCCATTCATTGGCGCGCTCGGCCAGCCCCACCGCGTCCAAGGCTTGCAGTGCTTTGGCACGCCAGTCGCCTTTGAGGCCCAGGCCCACGTTGTCGATGATCTTTTTCCACGGCAGCAGACGCGCTTCCTGGAACATCAATCGCGTGTCTTCACGGGCCGCGCTCAGGGGTGCGGAACCGGCTAGCAGCTCTCCGCCGCTGGCGTCGTCCAACCCGGCCAGCAGGCGCAGCAAGGTACTTTTGCCGCAACCGCTGCGCCCCACCACGGCGACGAATTGCCCCGCCGGAATGTGCAGATCGATGCCCTTGAGCACTTCCCGCGTGCCGAAGGCTTTGCGCAACTTACGCACCGCCAGGGGAATCCCCTTGAGCAGGCGTGGAGGTTGTTGAGCGGTCATGCCGCACCTCCTTTATGCGTTTGGTACGCCGGATGCCAACGCAGCCACACCCGCTCCAGACCGCGCGCGGCCAGGTCCGCCAGTTTGCCGAAGATCGCGTACATCACGATCGCCAGCACCACCACGTCGGTTTGCAGGAATTCGCGGGCATTCATCGCCAGGTAACCAATACCGGAACTGGCCGAAATGGTTTCCGCCACGATCAGCGTCAACCACATAAAGCCCAGCGCAAAGCGCACGCCCACCAGGATCGACGGCAACGCGCCCGGCAGGATCACCTGCCAGAACAGGCTGAACCCGGACAACCCGTAACTGCGCGACATCTCCACCAGCGCCGGGTCGACGTTGCGAATGCCGTGGTAGGTATTCAGGTAGATCGGGAACAGCGTGCCGAGGGCCACCAGGAAAATCTTCGCCGTTTCGTCAATGCCGAACCACAGGATTACCAGCGGGATCAGCGCCAGGTGCGGCACGTTGCGAATCATCTGCACCGAGCTGTCGAGCAGGCGCTCGCCCCATGTCGACAGCCCGGTGATAAAGCCCAGAGCGAGGCCGATAGCGCCGCCGATCACAAAACCCAGGCCCGCGCGCCAGCCGCTGATGGCCAGGTGCGTCCAGATTTCACCGCTGCGCACCAGGTTAACCCCGGCCTCGATCACCGCGCTCGGCGCCGGCAGGATGCGCGTCGACAACCACCCCGCCGACACCGACACCTGCCACACCGCCAGCAACAGCAGCGGCAGCACCCAAGGCGCCACGCGATGGCTCACTTTTGCAAGGTTCATCGCGCCGCCTCAGCTCTGTGACGCCGCTTTGGGAAGAATATCGTTGGCGACCATTTCGCCGAACGGGCTCACGTATCCGGCGCTTTTCGGCAGTTCTGGACGCTCGACATCCAGGTGCGGAAACAGCAATTCGGCCACGCGGTACGACTCTTCCAGGTGCGGATAACCGGAGAAAATAAAGGTGTCGATGCCCAGCGCTGCGTATTCTTTTACGCGCTCGGCCACGGTTGCGCCGTCGCCTACCAACGCTGTACCCGCCCCGCCGCGAACCAGGCCGACGCCAGCCCACAGGTTGGGGCTGACTTCGAGGTTGTCGCGGTTGCCGCCGTGCAAGGCGGCCATGCGTTGCTGGCCCACCGAATCGAAGCGCGCCAGTGAGGCTTGGGCGCGGGCGATGGTGTCGTCGTCCAAGTGGGAGATCAGTTTGTCGGCAGCTTTCCAGGCTTCGTCATTGGTTTCGCGCACGATCACATGCAGACGAATGCCGAAGCGTACAGTGCGCCCGAGCTTGGCGGCCTTGGCCCGCACTTGTTCGATTTTCTCGGCCACGGCGGCCGGTGGTTCGCCCCAGGTCAGCACCATTTCCACCTGTTCGGCCGCCAGGTCCTGGGCCGCTTCGGAGGAGCCACCGAAGTACAGCGGCGGCCGTGGCTGCTGGATCGGCGGGTAGAGCAATTTGGCGCCTTTGACGCTGATGTGTTGGCCGTCGTAATCCACGGTTTCGCCTTCAAGTACGCGGCGCCAGATACGGGTGAACTCCACCGAGGCCTGGTAGCGCTCTTCGTGGCTTAGAAACAGGCCATCACCGGCCAGTTCTTCGGGGTCGCCACCGGTCACCAGATTGAACAACGCCCGCCCGCCGGACAAACGATCCAGGGTCGCGGCCTGGCGCGCGGCCACCGTCGGGGAAATGATCCCCGGGCGCAGTGCGACCAGGAACTTGAGACGTTGGGTCACCGGGATCAGAGAAGCGGCCACCAGCCACGAGTCTTCGCAGGAACGCCCGGTGGGGATCAGCACCCCGCCGAAGCCCAGGCGATCGGCAGCCTGGGCGACTTGTTGCAGGTAACCGTGGTCCACGGCGCGAGCGCCTTCGGCAGTGCCAAGGTAATGACCGTCGCCGTGGGTAGGCAGGAACCAGAAAATATTGAGGCTCATGGAGTTGTCTCCTGAAGAAGTCGGATTACGGCGCTTTAGCAACAGCGGCCGGAGGCGTCCAGATCACGTCCTTGATGCTCAAGGGCTTGGGGATCAATTTGAGTTGGTAAAAGCTGTCGGCGATTTTCTGTTGAGCGGCCACCACTTGCGGGGTCAGGAACAGCGCGCCGTAGCCCTGGCGTTTTACCGAGGTGAGGGTGATGTCAGCCGGCAGGCCGAGCAGCGGCGCGACTTGGTCGGTGACTTCCTGCGGGTTGGCTTTGGACCACTCGCCCACGGCACGCACCTCTTCCACCAACGCGGTGATCACGTCGGGGTGCTGTTCGGCGTAGGGTTTGGTTGCCAGGTAGAACTGATGGTTGTCGGCGATGCCAGTACCGTCACGCAGGGTACGTGCTTGCAGTTGTTGCTCGGCGGCGGCCTGGTAGGGGTCCCAGATCACCCACGCATCCACACTGCCCCGCTCGAACGCCGCACGGGCATCGGCAGGCGGCAGGAATACGGTCTGCACATCGCTGTATTTCAGGCCGGCGTCCTCCAAGGCGCGCACCAGCAGGTAATGCACGTTGGAGCCTTTGTTGAGCACGATTTTCTTGCCCTTGAGCTCGGCCACCGATTTGATCGGTGAGTCTTTGGGCACCAGGATCGCTTCGCTGGTCGGTGCCGGTGGCTCGTAGGCCACGTAGAGCAGATCGGCACCGGCCGCCTGGGCGAAGACCGGCGGGGTTTCGCCGGTCACGCCGAAGTCGATGGAGCCGACGTTCAGACCTTCAAGCAACTGCGGGCCGCCAGGAAACTCGGTCCACTGCACCTGCACGCCTTGGGCGGCCAGACGTTTTTCCAGGGTGCCCTTGGCCTTGAGCAGGACCAAGGTGCCGTATTTCTGATAACCGATCCGCAGGGTCTCGGCGGCGTGAGCTTGAACAATGGCGCCGAAGGACACAGCCGCAGCAAACAGTGCGACCAGACCACGACGCAAGATGACAGTGCGCATGGCGCTCTCTCCAAAAATGCGATGAGGGGTTTTGGCTGCACCTGCTTGGCCGTTGGCGGCTGAGTAAGGTGAGTGTTTCCAGGTTTCAGGTTTCAGGTACGGCTTAAATGCTCCAGCGAGCACTCAACAAACGTTCATTCAATACATGCGGATCAAGGGGTTTCGGGCGACGGGCCATGGCGCCGTAGAGCGTCTCCAGCGCCTCGTACAACCGCTGCTCCAGCACCGGCACCAGCTGCGCCTGGGCGCTGCCTTCGCCATAGGCGATCTGGCTGTCTTCGGCAAAAATGCCGTGGAGCAACTCCTGCGCCTTGAGCGCCGACAGCACTGGCTTCAACGCGTAATCCACCGCCAGCATGTGCGCGATGCTGCCGCCGGTAGCCATTGGCAGCACCACCTTATGAGCCAAGGCCCGCTCAGGCAGCAGATCGAGCACGGTTTTCAACGCGCCTGAGAACGAAGCCTTGTAAACCGGCGTGGCGATCACCAGGCCGTCGGCGTTGGCGACCTGCTCCAGCAGGTCGATGACCTTTGGGCTGTCGAACCGAGCGTGCAGCAAGTCTTCGGCCGGGAAGTCCCGTACCTGGTAACTCACTACTTCCACGCCTTTGTGTTGCAACCACTGACGGGTTTTTTCCAGCAAGACCCCGGAGCGGGAACGCTGGCTGGGACTGCCTCCGAGTGTTACGACCAACATGCAGGAATTCCTTGAGCAAGTGCCGGCGGTTCGCTGAAGTGGCGATGGCGCCAAGATGGAACAGACCTTATCAGCTGATTCATATATCTATAAATCTTATTTTTTCATTTGTTTATTCCTTAAAAACATATGCACTTTATCAATCGCCAGGCGAAAAAAAAGGCCGTGGAAACGGCCTGAAAACCCCTGCTTTGATTCAGTTACAGATGCGGTACATCGTCTGCGAGAGGAGGGCTTGCCCCCGAGGCGATAGCGTCAACGATTGGGCTGCGGGGTCAGCCGCAGGTACGGCTTCACTGCGCGATAGCCCTTTGGAAAGCGTTTCTTGATCTCGTCCTCGTCCTTGAGCGACGGCACGATCACCACTTCATCCCCGTCTTGCCAGTTGGCGGGCGTGGCGACCTTGTGGTTATCGGTCAATTGCAGCGAGTCGATCACCCGCAGGATTTCATGGAAGTTGCGCCCGGTGCTGGCCGGGTAGGTGATGGTCAGGCGAATCTTTTTGTTTGGGTCAATTACGAACAACGATCGCACGGTGAGGGTGTCGCTGGCATTGGGGTGGATCAGGTCGTAGAGATCAGAGACCTTGCGATCGGCATCGGCCAGGATTGGGAAGTTGACGGTGGTGTTCTGGGTTTCGTTGATGTCTTCGATCCACTTGTGGTGCGAGTCCACTGGGTCAACCGACAGCGCGATGGCTTTGACGCCGCGCTGGGCGAATTCGTCTTTGAGCTTGGCGGTGAAGCCCAGCTCGGTGGTGCATACCGGCGTGAAGTCGGCCGGGTGGGAAAACAACACTCCCCAGCTATCGCCCAACCACTCGTGGAAACGAATTTTGCCGGCGCTGGAATCCTGTTCGAAGTCGGGGGCGATATCGCCCAGTCTGAGGCTCATGGTGTGGCTCCTGATGAGTGCTTATGGAGCCCACTGTGCATGGGTTGTGGCTATTTTAAAAAGAATAAATATCGATTTATCTAGACGATAAAAGAATATTAAAAATCGTTCATTGGACGGCGAAACGGAGGCGGTGCATCATCAATTTCAAGGTTCGAGAAGGCCTTGAGACGCTGCACAAAGAGGGGTTCAGGAAGGGCTTACGGGGGTGAGCCCGACTTGAGTAAACGAAGAAACCTCGCAATATGCGAGGTTTCTTCCATACAACCTTACAAGAAGCTGTAGGTGTAGTTGAAGATCAGGCGAGTCTGATCCTGGTCTTGGATGCCGGTGCCGCTACCACGGTAAGCACCGTGACGCAGAGTGGTACCAAAGCCTTTGAGCACACCTTGTTGGATGGTGTAGTCGATACGCATATCGCGTTCCCACTCGGACTGATCACCACCACCGCCCACGGCTTTGATGTTGTCGCCATGCAGGTAGGCAATCGAGGTTTTCAGGCCTGGAACACCCAGTGCGGCGAAGTCATACGAGTATTGACCGAAAGTCGTGTTTTCACCCGCACGGACGAACGAGTTGATCATGCTGTCGGTGAACAGGTAGAAGCTCGAACCGCCAGCACCTTCGTTACGACCGCGACCATCCACGACACTGCCCTGGTTCAGCCAGACGAAACCGCCGTCATCGCTGACGCGCTGGTGGCCGACCATGAAGGCGTTGCCACCCAGGGAGTAGGTGAACATGGCGCTCCAGGTTTTGTTATCAACCTCGCCAGTGTTCTTCGCGTAGCCGCCGTTGTTGTTGAAACGGTAGCCAACGTCGCCGTTCTTGCCGTCGGAGCTGCTGTCGAAGTAACGCAGATCGGTCTTGAACGATTGACCTTCACTGATCGGGTATACGTGGACCAGGCCCAGGAAGTGCTGCTTGTAGTAGTCTTCCAGGTTGGCGTAGTAGTACTGCAGCGTCAGGTCTTTGGTGACCTTCCAGTCGGCACCGCCAAACATGAACTTGTTGCTTTCCTGGGTGCCGCCGTTAACGGCCAGCCCGGTGCTGTTGCTCGACGCACGGCCAGTAGCGTGCTCAAGTTGACCGGCGTTAAAGGTCACATTGTCGATTTCTTTGGAGGTAACAGTGCCGCCTTCAAAGGTTTGCGGCAGCAGACGACCGTCGCTCGCAATCAGGATCGGCAGGTTCGGTGCCAAAGCCCCACCCAGATGCGCTTCGGTCTTGGAGAAGCGGGCCTTGACGTTGGCACTTGCGCTGCTCCAGCTGCTCACCGCAGAACCGTCGGTGTCACTTGGCACGAAGGTGTTGCTGTTCGGGTGATGGCCTTTGCCGCCATCTAAGTGGAAACCGACCAATGCCTGAGCATCAATACCAAAACCAACCACGCCTTGAGTGAAGCCAGACAGGTAGTTGAACTTCAAGCCGGTGGCTGTTTCGCGCTGATCACTGCCGCCGTCACGTTGATCGTTATCGAAATACAGAGTGCGCGAGCTGACACTTGCCTTGCTATCTTCAATGAAACCAGCAGCGCCTGCTTGCTGAGCGATTGCGCCCAGGGCTACAGCCAATGCCAAGGTGGACTTCTTCATGTACCGCTCCTCTCGTTTCTAATTTTTGTAGTTCTTTGGTCTCGGGTCTGACGCCCTCGATCCACAGATGCGCGATTAGCGCCAGATAGTGACTACCAAGTCAATCGTAACCTAGTGTGTCTACTACTTTCGTCTAACCGCTGTTGATTTGGTCCCTGCAGGGTAATGAGTTTTTCATACACCCAAAAAGAATTGTTTCATTCTTTTTCATACTGTTTTGGAATAAGCCATTGCGTAGATCGGGTAGGTCAGAGTAGACGAACCTATCTGGATGGTAATTCCTAAAAAGTATTTTTTTTGGCGCTATTTAGATCAGTAAAAAGTAGACGTAATGCTGCATACGTCACTCACGATCAAAAAGGCGACGCCATGATGGCTAAACGCATATCCTCCCGTCAATTTGTTACAGTTTTTGTATCGCAACAGCTTCTTTTGATTACAGTGTCGTAGCAACCGAAGGGCCAGGGCAGCGTCTTCGCCACGCAATCTACGCCGTACAGCGCTTACGGTATCGGTCAAAATCAAGCTTTCTGAAGGGTTTGTGGCGCTTTACGACTGTCACGTTGTCGCACCCCAAGCGCTCGGCAAGTTCTGAAAAAGCCCACAAAAAAGTAGGCGCGAGCTGACTCGCACCTACAGTCTTACGCGGCGCTTAGAGGGCTTTTTCGAAAATCTTCGAATTGCGCTGGTAGTTGTACAGCGAGGCGCGCGCGGACGGCAGACGGTCCACGCTGCTTGGCACAAACCCACGCTCCCGGAACCAATGGGCAGTGCGGGTGGTGAGGACGAACAACGTTTTCAAGCCCTGAGCCCTGGCGCGGGTTTCGATGCGCTCAAGCAGCTCATCGCCGCGCCCGCCGTGGCGGTATTCGGGGTTCACCGCCAAGCACGCGAGTTCACCGGCATCCGAATCGGCGATCTGGTACAGCGCCGCGCAGGCGATGATCATGCCTTCGCGTTCGACCACGCTGAACTGCTCGATTTCGCGCTCCAGCACTTCCCGCGAGCGGCGCACCAAAATGCCCTGCTCTTCCAACGGGCTGATCAGGTCGAGCAGGCCACCGACGTCCTCAATCGCCGCCTCGCGCACCAACTCGAATTGCTCCTGAGCCACCAACGTACCGCCACCGTCGCGGGTGAACAGTTCGGTGAGCAGCGCGCCGTCTTCGGCATAGCTGACGATATGGCTGCGCCCTACCCCGCCCCGGCAAGCCTGGGCCGCTGCGTCGAGCAATTCGGCTTGGTAGTTGCTGCTGCCCAGGCGCTGCAAATGCGCCGGCACTTGCTGCGGACGCAACTCGCGCACCAAACGCCCATGTTCATCGATCAGGCCGAGATCGGCACCGAACAGCAGCAATTTATCGGCTCCCAAGTCGATCGCGGCGCGAGTAGCGACATCTTCGCAGGCCAGGTTGAAAATCTCTCCGGTGGGCGAGTAACCCAGGGGCGACAGCAAGACGATAGAGCGCTCGTCCAACAGGCGATTGATGCCCTTGCGGTCGACCCGGCGCACTTCGCCGGTGTGGTGGTAGTCCACGCCTTCGAGTACGCCGATGGGGCGTGCAGTTACCAGATTGCCGCTGGCCACCCGCAGGCGCGAGCCCTGCATGGGCGATGAGGCCATGTCCATCGACAGGCGCGCTTCGATGGCGATACGCAGATGGCCGACCGCATCGATCACGCACTCCAGGGTAGCGGCATCGGTGATGCGCATGCCTTCGTGGTAAGCCGGGGTGAGGCCGCGCGCTTCAAGGCGCGCTTCGATCTGTGGACGCGAACCGTGCACCAGCACCAGGCGCACGCCCAGACTGTGGAGCAGCACCAGGTCGTGGACGATATTGCCGAAGTTGGGATGGTCCACACCATCGCCCGGCAACATGACCACAAAGGTGCAGTCGCGGTGGGCATTGATGTAAGGGGAAGCATGACGAAGCCAATTGACGTATTCGGGCATAACACCTGGGCCTGTAATAAAAAGCAGCCAAAAAAGGATGAATCGTGAAAGCGCACGGCGGGCTGATGGTTATCGTCGGAACAGGCTTGGCGACACGCTCACTCTCCTTCTATGTACGAACAGGCAGGGGTTAATTTATGCGGGTTTCAGGCAGTAATGTTCGATCAAATCCCGCAATAGACGCACTGTAGGCGTCAGGCGTGACATTTCGAGGTATTCGCCCGGCTGGTGCGCACAGGCGATATCGCCAGGGCCGAGCACCAGGGTTTCACAACCAAGGCGCTGAAGATAAGGCGCTTCGGTGCCGAACGCTACTGCTTCGGCACGATGACCGGTCAAACGTTCCGCAACCCGCACCAGCTCGGCGTCTTCCGGCTGCTCGAATGGCGGCACCGCCGGGAACAGCGGCGCGTAGTCGATCTTGACTTGATGGCGCTCGGCCAACGGTTGGAGCTTCTGCCGAATGGCATCGCGCAACACTTGAGGGTCCATGCCGGGCAGGGGGCGCAAATCGAACTCCAGGGAGCATTGGCCACAGATGCGGTTGGGGTTGTCGCCGCCGTGGATGCAGCCGAAGTTCAGGGTCGGTTGCGGCACGCTGAATTGCGGATTGCGGTACTCGCGCTGCCAGGCCAGGCGCAGGCCGCGCAGTTCACCGATGGCATCGTGCATAGCTTCAAGGGCGCTATGGCCGAGGCTGGGGTCCGACGAATGGCCGCTGCGACCGAGAATGTCGATGCGCTCCATCATCACGCCTTTATGCAGGCGGATCGGTTTGAGGCCCGTCGGCTCGCCAATCACCGCCGCGCGGCCCAGTGGGCGACCGGCCTCGGCCAGCGCACGGGCGCCGGACATGGAGCTTTCTTCATCGCAGGTAGCGAGGATCAGCAAGGGCTGCTTGAACGGTTGATCCAGCAGCGGCAACACTGCCTCGATTATCAAGGCGAAAAAGCCTTTCATGTCGCAACTGCCCAATCCTACCCAGCGACCGTCGATTTCCGTCAGTTTCAGCGGGTCGGTTTTCCACAACGCGGGGTCATAGGGCACGGTGTCGCTATGCCCGGCCAGCACCAGGCCGCCAGGGCCGCTGCCGAAACTGGCGAGCAGATTGAATTTGCCTGGGCTGACGGTCTGGATGTCGATGCTGAACCCCAGGTCACCCAGCCAGCCGGCAAGCAGGTCGATCACCGGGCGGTTGGTCTGGTCCAGGGACGCCTGGGTGCAACTGACCGACGGCGCGGCAATCAACGCGGCGAACTGCTCTTTCATGGACGGCAACGGCATATACAGTCTCCCCACTTCCCGGATGAACCTCACTATAGAGGCATCTGCACGACACAATAAACCGTTGCGGCGCGTTGCCGGGCTCAGTCCTGTACACTGCACGACCTTGGCAGCCACTCTTTTCCCCGGCTGCGCTCCCGATCCTGGATTTTCCGGCCATGCAGAAAGAAACCGAAATCAAGCTCCGCGTCAGCCGCGAAACACTCGCCGCGCTGCGTGAGCACCCGTTACTGAAAAAACGCAACAAAAGTGGCTGGGAACGCCGTGAGTTGATGAACCAGTATTTCGACACCCCCGAGCGCGACCTGGCCCAGGCCAAGGTTGCCCTGCGCCTGCGCAAGGACGGTGACGACATCATTCAAACCCTCAAGACCCGTGGCCAGAGCGTCGCCGGCTTGTCGGAACGCAACGAGTACAACTGGGACTTGCCCAAAGCCAAGCTCGACGTGAAGAAACTCGACGGCGAGTGCTGGCCCGAGCAACTGGCCGAACTGGACAAAAAAACCCTCAAGCCGATTTTTACCACCGACTTCGTGCGTGAACGCGCCGAAATCGCCTGGGGCCGCGGCAAGGCCAAGGTAGTGATCGAAGCCGCTCTGGACCTGGGCCATGTAGTGGCCGGCAAACAGAAAGAAGAAATCTGCGAGCTGGAACTGGAACTGCGCGAAGGCGAGCCGGCCGCCCTGCTGGAACTGGCCGCCGAACTGGCCGCCACCCTGGCGCTGATGCCATGCGATATCAGCAAGGCCGAGCGCGGCTACCGCCTGTATGACGCCAGCAGTTACTCCCTGAGCCTGCCGGCGCCACAGCTACACGCCGAAATGCCGCTGGACGATGCTTTCGCCGCCCTGATGTGGCACCTGCTCGGCAGCAGCCAGCGCCTGGCTGAACAATACCGTTTCAACGGCCACTGGCGCCTGCTGCAGGACTGGGTCGATAACCTCGGCGAACTGCGCGCTCTGGTCGGCAGCCTCGGCCAGGCAGCTCCCCGTCAGTCCACTAGCGAACTGCGCACTGCGCTGGACGCGCTGCTGGAAGACTGGCGCCCACTGGTGCAGGCCGGTGACGATGATGAAGACATCCGTAAAGCCGCACCGGAACAATTCGCCGAAGAATTGGAAGACGTACGCTGGGGCCTGTTCTCACTCAACACGTCGCGCTGGCTGATGGCCCGCACCTGGACAGCCGACCGCAACGTACGTGGCAACCGCCAGGGCGCCGCGCAAATCGCCAACTGGTTGCCGCGCCTGCTGGCCGACGACGCCGTCGCCTTGCAACTGCCACGCTACCAGCAGCAGCCGGAAGACTTGGCCGAGCAACTGCCACGTATCGAACGCATCCAGGCCTGGCTACACCACGCCCGCCATGTGCTGGACATTCCGGAACTGGATCGTCTCTACGGCGAGCTGAACAAGTTGGCGCTACTGGCCAACCAGCCGATCACCGATGAGTCGCTGGATGCGCGGATGCACCAGGCGATTGCGGTGTATCAGAACCGTGCGTGGAAGACCCTGCTGCGTCTGTAACATTGCAATCGGCCGCCAGCCCTCCCACATTTGAAATGCATTCCAAGTGTGGGAGGGGGCTCGCCCCCGATAAGGTCCACCCGGTCAGCGCAATACTGGCAGGCTGGTGGTCGACTTGATTTCAGACAGCGCCACAATCGAATTGACCTCCTGAATCCCCGGCACCATCGACAGCTTCTCGAAGAAAAACCGTTCGTACGCCTCGATGTCCGACGTCACGATGCGCAGCAGGAAATCCACTGCCCCCATCAGCACGTAACACTCCAGCACTTCCGGAAACCCGCGAATCGCCTCGGTGAACTCGGTGAAGTTGGAACGGCCGTGAGCGTTGAGTTTGACCTCGGCGAATATCTGCGTGTTAAGGCCGATTTTCTTGCGATCCAGCAATGTCACCTGGCCGCGTATCACCCCTTCCTCCTTGAGCCGTTGAATCCTGCGCCAACAGGGCGACTGGGACAGGCCGACCTGCTCGGCGATCTGCGCGCTGGACAGCGACGCATCTTCTTGAAGCAAGGCCAGGATGCGGCGATCGTAGGCGTCCAAATCACTGTGCATAAAAATACCTTCTTTGGACCGTCTATTGGATTGAATACGTTTTTATGTCCGTATTTACGCCAATATTAGATAAGAAATCTCCGAGGTTGGATGTAAAAATTCCTCCACTCAATTTGGAGAGTCAGCATGCACGCCGTCGAAACCACTCCGCCTGTCACCCGCGTCGATGCATGGGCCGTCAACACCGCCCACTGTCAGGCCCACTACCAGATCGTCGCCGAAGCCGAGCCCGATGTGCTGTGCCGCGTGCTCAACTATTTCGCCCTGCAATTTCTTACGCCTCGGCAGGTCTCGGTGAGTCGAGACGTAGACGTACTGAATATCCAAATTGTGCTCGATGGTCTGAGCTGGCATCGGGCCCAGGTGATCGGCGAAAAGATTCGAAACCTGATCAGCGTATGTTCTCTGGACGTGTGGACGCCCGATGCACTGGGGGCCGGCGTCCAGATGGCGGTCGCCAGGTAAAAACCTGCAACACAGGTTGACGTGGAGAATGTCGGAGGCTGACTAGCCTGGGAAAACATCCAAGGCCATCCGGAAACCTCTTCATGCCTGCTGATCGTCGTTTGGAGCTGCACCCGTTGCTGCCACCCTTGGTGGAATATGGGCTGATTACGCCCGACATCGCGCACCGCTTATCGGCGCTGCCAGCCGAAACGACCCGCCACCCACTGGAGCGCATCGCGGAGCTGGGGCCATGCCTGGAACGCCTCACTCAGTGGCTTGCCGAGCAGGCCGGGCAAGTCTATCTACGCATCGACCCGCTGAAGATCGACGTCGCGACGGTGGTGCCGCTGATGTCCCATGCGTTCGCCCAACGCCACGGCATCCTCGCGGTGGCGGTGGACGCGCAAACCGTCACCGTTGCCAGTGCGCAGCCCTATGTGACCTGCTGGGAGGCCGGCCTGGCGCAGGTGCTCAAGCGTTCGATCACGCGCGTGGTGGCCAACCCGCAGGATATTCAACGCTGCATCGGCGAATTCTATCGACTGGCACAATCGGTCAACGGTGCTGAGCAGAAGGTCACCGCGCCAGGCCATCCGGACCTGCTCAACCTTGGGGGCAGCGATCAGGAGCCGGACGCTAACGATGCACACATTGTCCATATCGTCGATTGGCTGCTGCAGTACGCCTTTGCCCAGCGGGCCAGTGATATCCATATCGAACCCTGCCGGGATCAGGGTCGCGTGCGCTTTCGCATTGACGGACTGCTGCACGATGTCTATCAATTCCCATCCCAGGTTACGGTGGCTGTGGTCAGCCGCCTCAAGAGCCTGGGCCGCATGAACGTGGCGGAGAAACGTAAACCCCAGGACGGTCGGGTGAAGACCAAAAGCCCGGCGGGTACTGAAATCGAGTTGCGCCTGTCGACCCTACCCACGGCCTTCGGCGAAAAACTGGTGATGCGGATTTTCGACCCTCAGGTCCTGCTCAAGAGTTTTGACCAGTTGGGTTTGTCGGATGACGACCGGCACCGCTGGAATGCCATGACGCGCCAGACCAACGGCATCATCCTGGTCACCGGGCCTACCGGCTCAGGCAAAACCAGCACGCTCTACACCACGCTCAAACAGCTCGCGACCCGTGAGGTCAATCTGTGCACCGTGGAAGACCCGATCGAGATGGTCGAGCCGGCGTTCAATCAGATGCAGGTGCAACACAATATCGACCTGACCTTTGCCAGCGGCATCCGCGCTCTACTGCGCCAGGACCCGGACATCATCATGATCGGCGAGATTCGCGACCAGGAAACCGCAGAAATGGCTATCCAGGCCGCGCTGACCGGGCATCTCGTGCTGTCCACCCTGCACACCAACGACGCGCCCAGCGCCATCAGTCGGCTTCAGGAACTGGGTATTGCTCATTATTTGATCAAGGCTACCTTGTTGGGGGTGATGGCGCAGCGCTTGGTACGGGTGCTATGTCCTTATTGCAAGCGTATGGGCGATGACGGCCATGAAGCGGTGGGGTGTGCGGAGTGCCGTCACAGCGGTTACCGGGGAAGAGCCGGTGTTTACGAAATTATGATATTGGACGAGTCGCTCAAAGCGCTGATTACCCCGGGCGCCGATGTTCAAGCCCTGCGTCAGGCGGCGATGGCGCACGGGATGTGCAGCTTGCGCATGGCGGGCATGCAGAAGGTCAGGACGGGGCAGACCACCTTGGCTGAAGTGCTGCGGGTCACCCCCTCAGATTCAGTAACAAATCCCTAGATTACGGCGCGGGCAGATCGTTCTTATCGCAGACAACACCATTACAATCAGCAAACGTTGCGTCACTGACATCATCAGATAGGGAATCGTCATGCAAATCGGAACCGTACTGCTGCTCTTTGTAGGATTGGCCATCGCCATTCTGTTCATGGGCTTCAAAGTCGTGCCCCAGGGTTACCAATGGACGGTCGAGCGCTTTGGCCGCTATACCAACACCCTCAAGCCAGGCCTGAATATCATCATCCCGGTCATGGACCGTATCGGTCGCAAGATCAACGTAATGGAAAGCGTGCTGGATATCCCGCCGCAAGAAGTCATCACTGCCGATAACGCCACCGTGCAGATCGATGCCGTGTGTTTCTTCCAGGTGGTCAATACCGCTCAGGCTGCCTACGAGGTCAACAACCTCGAACACGCCATTCGGAATCTGCTGCAAACCAATATCCGAACCGTACTCGGCTCGATGGAACTGGATGCCATGCTGAGCCAGCGCGATGGCATCAATGAAAAACTGCTGAAAACCGTGGACGAAGCCACCGCGCCCTGGGGCATCAAGATCACACGTATCGAAATCAAAGACATCAGCCCCCCGGCCGACCTGATGGCGGCCATGTCCGGCCAGATGAAAGCCGAGCGGATCAAACGTGCGCAAATCCTTGAAGCTGAAGGGCTGCGGGCCTCGGCGATCCTCACCGCAGAGGGCAAAAAGCAGGCCCAGATTCTGGAGGCCGAAGGTAGCCGGCAAGCGGCGTTCCTCGAATCCGAAGCCCGCGAACGCCAGGCCGAGGCTGAAGCACGGGCGACCCAAGTGGTGTCGGAAGCCATCGCCTCGGGCAACGTGCAGGCGGTCAACTACTTCGTCGCGCAAAAGTATATCGACGCCCTGGGCAAGCTGGCCTCGGCCAACAACAGCAAGGTCATCCTGATGCCGCTTGAAGCCAGCCAGGTGATCGGTGCGGTCGGTGGCATCGGCGAGATCGTCAAGGCAACGTTCGATAACAAGAAGGGCTGAGGCCATCGCCATGTGGGATTTCCTGCTGCACCTGTCGTTTTGGGATTGGCTGGCCTTGGGCACAGTGCTGTTGATTCTTGAGGTCTTCGGCGCCGGTGGTTACCTGCTATGGATGGGTATCGCAGCGGCAGCGGTGGGCGTGATCAAGTTTCTGGTTCCGCCCCTCGCGCTGGAATGGCAACTGCTGTTGTTTGCCGTGCTGTCGATATTGACGGCGGTGTACTGGTGGAAACGTCAGCGCAGCAGCGCCAAGGTCAGTGACCAACCGGGGCTGAATGAACGCGGCTCAGAGTTGATCGGCCGCACATTCGTGGTGCACCAGGCGATTGTGGATGGAAGAGGTAAGGTGAAGGTCGGCGACGGTGTGTGGATGGTCAGCGGCCCCGACTGCCCGGTAGGCGCTCAAGTACGCGTGATTGCCCAGGAAGGCGTGGTGTTGAAGGTTGAAACTGTTTAGTCAATGACGGAACTCGATTGGGCTAACCACGATCCAAACGTACAGATCACCCACCCGGAGTCACCCATCATGCGTCTTAAATATGCTGTCGCAACCCTCGCTGTGCTTTCCCTTCCTGTCGGTTCAGCCATGGCCGACAGTTTCTGGCGCAATGTCATCTCCTCCGGTGCCACCACCGGCTCGACCTACCTGACATTCAAAGACCACAAACTGGTGGTCGCCGCTCAAGACGACGCCGGCAGCTTCGTGGCCAGCGACGGTGGTATCCGTGGCCCTTACCTGGAGGCCGCAATGCAGAAAGTCCGCGCCGACAACCCAGGCTTGCAAGCCACGGACATGGAGTTGGCCAACGCCATCCTCGCGAAAAACGCTGTCACTGAGTGATAGCTTCTCGCTGAAAAATGCCGCTTTTGAAGCGGCATTTTTTTGCCCGGAAGGCGACGATTCATTCACAGGCGACAGGCTATATTCAGTCGAACCGTGCAACCATGCCGGTGCGCACACGCCTCACCACCATCGCCAATCAGAACGGATGCCGTCATCGTCATGAGCCAACAGCCTTTCCTGCCGTTTTCCAAACCCACCATCGATGAAGCCACCATTTCGGCAGTAGGCGACGTATTGCGCTCGGGCTGGATCACCAGCGGGCCGAAGGTGCAGGCGTTCGAGGCGCAACTTTCGGAATATTTTGGCGGCCGTCCGGTGCGCACGTTCAACTCAGGCACCTGCACCATGGAGATTGCCTTGCGCATCGCGGGCATCGGGCCGGGCGATGAAGTCATCACCACACCGATCTCTTGGGTAGCCACCGCCAACGTCATTCTGGAAGTCGGCGCCACACCGGTATTCGCCGATATCGACCCTGTTACCCGTAATATCGACCTGGCCCAAGTGGAAGCCGCGATCACGCCACGCACCAAGGCAATCATTCCTGTCTATCTGGCCGGCTTGCCGCTGGACATGCCGATGCTCTATGCACTGGCCAATAAGTACAACCTGCGTATCGTCGAAGATGCCGCCCAGGCGCTGGGCTCCACCTGGGACGGCGAGCGCATCGGCGCCACTGGGGATTTCGTGTCGTTCAGTTTCCAGGCAAACAAGAACATCACCTGCTCCGAGGGCGGCTGCCTGGTGCTGAACAATGCCGATGAGGCGCGGCTGGCCGAAAAGTACCGCCTGCAGGGCGTGACCCGTACCGGCTTCGACGGTCTGGATGTGGATGTGCTGGGCGGCAAGTTCAATATGACTGACATTGCCGCCGCCATTGGGCAGGGACAATTCGCTCATATCGAGCAGATCACTGCCCATCGCCAGAATCTTGCGCGTCACTACTTCAACTGTTTTGGCAGTGACTTCGAAGAAAAGTACGGGGCGCAACTGCCGCCGGCCGACTTCGAAAACAGCAACTGGCACCTGTTCCAACTCGTGCTGCCGGAACGCCAGGACGGTTTGCCCGCCCGCACTACATTTATGGAGCGGATGCAGGCCCACGGTGTTGGCATTGGCTATCACTACCCGCCGATCCACCTGCTGAGCCTGTATCGGGCGCAGGGTTTCAAGGAAGGCATGTTCCCGGTGGCGGAAAAGGTCGGGCGTTTGATCGTGTCGTTGCCGATGTTCACGGCGATGACGGAGGCGGATGTGGAGCGCTCGGTGGCGGCGGTAAAGGCCGTCTTGACGGCGAGCTGAACACTCACGGCTCAATGTGGGAAGGAACTGGCGCCCTCCCACATGAGACGTGCGTTATTCGCCGATGGAAGCTTTGTAGCCGGCGGCATCCAGCAGCTTGTCCAACTCAGCCGGATTGCTTGGCTTGAGCTTGAAGATCCATGCCGCGTACGGGTCGGAGTTCAGCAGTTCAGGGCTACCGCTCAATTCCTCATTGACGGCAGTCACTTCACCTGCGATCGGGGCGTAGATATCCGAAGCGGCTTTCACCGACTCAACCACCCCAGCCTGGCCACCGGCCGCGAACGTGGCGCCCACCTCAGCCAACTCAACAAACACCACATCCCCCAACGCTTCCTGGGCGTGATCGGAAATACCGACGGTCACCGTGCCGTCAGCTTCCAAACGGGCCCATTCATGACTCTCGGCAAAACGCAGGTCGGCTGGGATATTGCTCATTGTCTGTGTCCTCAAGAAGAAATGTCAGCGGCCATTGGCCCGCCGGAATTGTTAGATCAAGGTTTTGCCATGACGTACAAAGGTCGGTTTGACCACTCGAACCGGATACCACTTGCCGCGGATTTCCACTTCGGCCCGGTCGGCGGTTGCCTTCGGTACACGCGCCAGGGCAATGGATTTGCTCAGCGTAGGAGAGAAACTACCACTGGTGATCTCCCCTTCGCCAACATTGGCGATACGAACCACCTGATGAGCGCGTAAAACCCCACGTTCTTCCAGCACCAGCCCCACCAATTTGAACTGCACACCCGCCGCCTGCTCTGCTTCCAGCGCGGCGCGACCGATGAAATTGCGCTCGGCCGGCTCCCAGGCGATGCTCCAAGCCATATTGGCTGCCAGCGGCGAAACGTCTTGGTGGATGTCCTGGCCATAGAGGTTCATACCGGCCTCAAGGCGCAACGTGTCACGAGCGCCCAGGCCGATGGGCGAGATGCCGGCCCCAACCAGATCGTTGAAAAAACCCGGTGCCTGATCGGCAGGCAGCACAATTTCCAGGCCGTCTTCGCCGGTGTAACCCGTGCGGGCGATAAACCAATCGCCATCGGCCTGGCCTTCGAAAGGCTTGAGTTGATGAATCAAGGCGCCACGCGACTGAGTGACCAGCTCGGCAATTTTATGCCGGGCTTGGGGGCCTTGGATGGCGAGCATCGCCAGTTCCGGCCGTTCACGCAGTTGCGCTTGGTACTCGCCCAGTTGCGCCTGCATCCAGGCCATGTCCTGGTCACGGGTGGCGGCGTTGACCACCAGCCGGTAACCGGTTTCGGTGCGGTACACGATCATGTCGTCCACCACACCGCCCCCCTCGTTGAGCATGGCGCTGTACAACGCATGGCCGCAGCCATGCAAACGACCGACATCATTGGCCAGCAGGTGCTGGAGCCATTCCTTGGCCTGGGGGCCTGTGACATCGATCACGGTCATATGAGATACATCGAACACCCCGCAGTCGCGTCGCACCTGATGGTGCTCTTCAACTTGCGAGCCGTAGTGCAAAGGCATATCCCAACCGCCAAAATCGACCATTTTCGCGCCGAGGGCGAGATGCAGGTCATACAGAGGCGTACGCTGTCCCATGGGTTTCTCCTTCCGGGCTTGGCGAAGGTGCGCAGCGTTGCCAAACGCGCTGAAAGCCTTGAACGACAAGGTCTGCAGTCACGCTAAGCGCGCCGATCCGAAGGATGGACCGCACCGAATGCCGCGCATTGTAGCCGCAAGCCGTAGGACTGGCACCTAACCGATTTGCCGAGCTGAACGACGGATCAGCCCGATGACCGGCAGCAGACCCACCAACACCAGCGTCAATGCCGGCAGAGAGGCCCGCGCCCACTCGCCCTCGCTGGTCATTTCAAACACGCGTACCGCCAGCGTGTCCCAGCCGAACGGGCGCATCAGCAGGGTGGCGGGCATTTCCTTGAGCACATCGACAAACACCAACAACGCCGCGCTCAAGGCGCCGGGAAGCAACAGCGGCAGATACACTTTGCAAAACAGTCGCGGACCACTCACACCCAGGCTGCGCGCAGCCTCCGGCAACGATGGACGGATTCGCGCCAGGCTGTTTTCCAGTGGCCCGAACGCAACCGCCAGGAAGCGCACCAGATACGCCAGCACCAACGCAGCGAGGCTACCGAGCAGCAACGGTCTGCCCGCACCGCCCAGCCAGCCAGACAGCGGCACCACCAGTTCGCGGTCCAGATAGCTGAAGGCCAACATGATCGACACCGC
The DNA here is from genome assembly GCF_019641515.1 of Pseudomonas sp. S5F11. NCBI lineage: Bacteria > Pseudomonadati > Pseudomonadota > Gammaproteobacteria > Pseudomonadales > Pseudomonadaceae > Pseudomonas > Pseudomonas sp. S5F11. Next base: position 3,857,735 of record NZ_JAIFJZ010000001.1, on the reverse strand, counting down.
CAGCACCGACCCCGGCAAGGCATAGCCCACATTGGCCAGGCTGATCCCGGAACGAATCGCCCGAGTCGGCGACAGCCGGTTGGCGAAGGCCAGCACCAAAGCCACGCTCACAGTGATCAACGCGGCAATCGCGCCGAGATACAGGGTGTGGACGATCAAGCCGGCGTAGCGCTCATCCAGGTCGAAGCGGCCGCGTTGCCAGAACCAAGCCACCAGCTGCAGCATCGGAATCACAAACGCGCACGCAAATACCAGCCCGCACCAGGTACTCGCCGCCGCCGCTTTGAACCCTCGCAGGTGATACAGCGCCTTGCTCCGCGGCCGTTCATTGCTGGGGCGGCTGGCGCCTCGCGCGCGGCGCTCGCCGTAGAGCACCAGCATGACCAATAGCAGCAACAAGCTGGCCAGCTGGGCTGCGCTGGACAGGCTGAAAAATCCGTACCACGTCTTGTAGATGGCGGTGGTGAACGTATCGAAGTTGAACACCGACACGGCGCCAAAATCCGCCAGGGTCTCCATCAGCGCCAGGGCCACGCCCGCCCCGATGGCCGGTCGCGCCATGGGCAGCGCCACACGCCAGAACGCCTGCCAGGGCGATTGCCCCAGCACCCGCGCGGCTTCCATCAAGCCCTTGCCCTGGGCCAGGAACGCGGTGCGTGCCAATAGGTAGACATAGGGATAGAACACCAGCACCAACACGATGATTACGCCACTGGTGGAACGCACCCGGGGCAGGCGCAGGCCCGTACCGAACCACTCACGCAGCAGCGTCTGCACCGGACCCGAAAAGTCCAGCAAGCCGACAAAGACAAAAGCCAGCACATAAGCCGGAATGGCGAAAGGTAACATTAATGCCCAGTCGAGCCAGCGCCGTCCGGGAAATTCGCAGAGACTGGTCAGCCAGGCCAGGCTAACCCCCAGCAGCGTCACGCCCACGCCCACACCCAGCACCAACGTGAGGGTATTGCCCAGCAGGCGTGGCATCTGGGTATCCCAGAGGTGAGACCAGATTTGCGCATCGATGCTTTGCCAGGACAACACCAGCACGCTCAGCGGCAGCAGCACCAGGGCGGCGACGGTAAAGACCGGCAGGTACCAGCGGCGTTGGGCGGGGTGGGCCAAAGGGGGGCTCTCGGTAATGAATATCTTGAAATCACCGCAACCCAATGTGGGAGGGGGCTTGCCCCCGATGTCAGAGTGTCAGTCTACTGATCAGTGACTGATCCGCTGCCATCGGGGGCAAGCCCCCTCCCACATTTGGATCTGCGGCGTCCTACAAATAGTACTTAGTTCCAGCCGGCGCGATCCATCAACCGAATGGCTTCTGCCTGACGTTTACCGGCGACTTCCACCGGCAGGGTATCCGCAACGAACTTACCCCAGGTCGCCACTTCGGCCGACGGCGGCACTGCCGGGTTGGCCGGAAACTCCTGGTTCACGTCGGCGAAGATCTTCTGTGCTTCAGGAGTGGTCATCCATTCCACCAGGGCCTTGGCGGCCTCCGGATGTGGCGCGTATTTGGTCAAGCCGATGCCAGACAGGTTCACATGCACGCCTCGGTCGCCCTGGTTGGGCCAGAACAGTTTTACCGGCAGGTCAGGCTTCTGTTTGTGCAGACGGCCGTAGTAGTAGGTGTTGACGATGCCTACATCGCACTGGCCCGCATTGATGGCCTCCAACACGGCGATGTCATCGGAGAACACGTCGGTGGACAGGTTATTGACCCAGCCCTTGATGATTTCTTCGGTCTTGGCCGCGCCATGGGTTTCGATCAGGGTCGCGGTCAGGGACTGGTTGTAGACCTTTTTCGCCGTGCGCAGGCACAGGCGGCCTTCCCACTGCTTGTCTGCCAGGGCTTCGTAGGTGGTCAGATCGCTGGGTTTAACACGGTCGGTGGAATACGCGATGGTCCGCGCGCGCAGGCTCAAGCCGGTCCAGGCATGGGCCGATGAGCGGTATTGAAGGGGAATGTTCTTGTCGATCACCGGGGAGGTGAACGGTTGCAGGATGCCCATTTGCTCGGCTTGCCAGAGGTTGCCGGCGTCGACGGTGAGCAACAGGTCAGCGGTGGCGTTTTCACCCTCGGCCTTGATGCGCTGCATCAGCGGGGCTTCCTTGTCGGTGATGAACTTCACTTTCACGCCGGTCTTTTGGGTATAGGCGTCGAACACCGGCTTGATCAGTTCGTCGATGCGCGAGGAGTAGACCACCACCTCTTCAGCGGCCTGCGCGGCGCAGGTGCCGATGAGCGTAAGTGCCAGGGCAGTCAGGAGGCGCTTGGGTACCAGCATGGGGGCGGTCTCTCATTTGCAAATAGAGGGCAAATGATAAGGACTCACATTTGGTACCTCAATCAATCGCTCGGCGGAGGCGTTACCAGATGTTGCACGACCCGTTCAGGGCCTGGCCAACTCCGGCAAGTCCCCGCTCAAGCCCAGGGCCTGACGCACGAACAGCGCTTTGGCTTCCGGCATCTGGTCGACCATTTTCAAGCCCGCATTGCGCAACCAGCGCAGCGGCAGTTGGTCGGCCTGGAACAACCGCTCGAACCCCTCCATCGAGGCCATCAGCGCCAGGTTATGCGGCATGCGGCGCCGCTCGTAGCGGCTCAGCACTTTCACATCCGCCAAGCGCTCACCACGCTCAGTGGCCGCCAGCAGCACTTCGGCCAGCACCGCCGCGTCGAGAAACCCCAGGTTCACGCCCTGCCCTGCCAGCGGATGGATGACGTGGGCGGCATCGCCAATCAGCGCCAGGCCTTCAGCCACGTAGCGTTTGGCATGGCGCTGGCGCAATGGCACGCACACCCGCGGGTCGGCGCTCACCACGCTGCCCAGGCGGCCTTCGAAGGCGCGCTCCAGTTCACGGCAGAAGCTGTCTTCATCCAATGCCATCAAGCGTTCGGCCTCAGTCGGCGTGGTCGACCAGACAATCGAGCACCAATCCTGCTGGCCGTCACGCTCCAGCGGCAAAAACGCCAGGGGGCCGGTATCGGTAAAGCGCTGCCAGGCCGTGCGCTGGTGCGGCTGACTGCTGCGCACGCTGGTGACGATGGCGTGATGCAGGTAATCCCACTCACGGGTCGCGGTGCCGGTGAGGCGGCGCACGGCGGAGTTTGCTCCGTCGGCAGCCACCACCAGCGGCGCCCGCAGCGTGCGGCCATCGGCCAGGGTCAGCAGCCATTCATCGCCGGAACGCCGCATCTGCTCAAGTCGTGCATTGGCCAAAAGCCCGAGGTCGCAGTCGTGCAGGCGGTCGAGCAAGGCGTCCTGAACCACGCGGTTCTCGACGATATGCCCGAGCACCTCGGCGTGCACGCTGGCCGCCGAAAAGTGGATCTGCCCCGTGCCGCTGCCGTCCCACACCTGCATCTGGCCATAGGGGCTGGCGCGGCGCGAGGCGATGCCGTCCCACGCGCCCAGGCGTTCGAGGATGCGCTGGCTGGCGGCCGACAACGCGCTCACACGGGGTTCGAAGGCCGCGTCGCGGTCGAATGGCTTGACACTCAGCGGGCTGCCATCAAGCAGCAGCACCTGTAGCCCGCTGCCTTGCAACGCCAGCGCCAGGGCGCTTCCGACCATTCCGGCCCCGACAATCAGCACATCTGCGCGCATGTCCATGCTTTAAGCCTGTCTCGCTGGCGGCTTGCGCCGCACGTAAAGGGTTTTGTCGACTCGCGCCACCAGGGTGCCGGAGCCGTCATGAATCTGGACCTTGAGGTGGGGCAAGTATTTCTCGCCGCCTTCGGTCTGGCGACGCACCTCGTCGAGCAAGGTGTCGTCGATAAAAAACTCGGCATACACCGGGCCTTTACCCGGCGAGATGAAATCGATGCTGGCCGCTTTGTCCCAGACGATGTAATCGCGCCCCAGGTTCTCCATGAGCATCAGCATGTAGAACGGGTCGACCATCGAATACAGGCTGCCGCCGAATTGCGTTCCCACATAATTGCGGTTGTACCACCCCAGGCCCATGCGCACTTTGACGTGCCGAAAGTCGGCGCTCATGTGCTGCACGCTGATGCCCGCGCCCAGGTACGGCGGGTACAGGGTCATGACCCAGCGCAACAGGCGCGCCTTGCCCAGGCGCTCGATCAGCCATTTACGCATCGGGGCGCGTACCCAGGCCCATGGCCTGACGGGCGAACCAGCGCTTGGCCGGCGGTAGAAGATCCAGGCCCAGCAGGCCCACATTGCGACCCAGCGCCACCAAGGGTTGCGCGCTGCCGAACAAGCGCGTGACCTGGTCGGAGAAGCCCACGGTAAGCTTCTGGTCCATACGTTGGCGGTCACGATAGGCTTGCAGGGTCGCAAGATCGCCTGGCACGGCCGGCCCAGCCAGCAGCGCTTCGGCTAAAGCATGGGCGTCACGCAGGGACAGGTTGAAACCCTGCCCGGCAATCGGGTGCAGGCTGTGGGCGGCGTTGCCGATGATGGCCAGGTGCGAGCGCACTTGTTCTTCGGCTTCCACCAACGTCAGCGGATACAGATGACGCGCGCCAACCTGCTTGAGTGTGCCCAGGCGATAACCGAACACGCCCTGCAACTCGCTGAGGAAACTGCGCTCGTCAAGGTCGGCCAGGCGCTGGGCGTCCATGCCGACACGCGTCCACACCAGCGCGCAGCGGTTGTCGGGCAACGGCAGCAAAGCCATCGGACCATCATCGGTGAAGCGCTCGAAGGCTTCGCCGTTATGGGCTTCGCTAGGGGTGATATTGGCGATCAGCGCACTTTGGTTGTAGGGCCGGGTTTTCACGCCGACGCCCAGTTGCTCGCGCAAACCGGAACGGCCGCCATCGGCCAACACGGCCAAGTCGCACTCCAGCTCGGTTTCATCGTCGAGGGTCAGGCGATAGCCATCGGGCAGCGGCACCATGCGGGTGACTTGCGCGGGGCAGCGCCAGCTCACCACGTCGCTGTCCAGGCCTTGCCACAGGCACTGGCCCAGCCAGGCGTTTTCCACCACATAGCCCAAGGCCGGCACGCCCTCTTCCATGGCGGACAGGCGCGCGGTGGAAAAACGCCCACGGTCCGACACATGAATCTGCTTGATCGGCTCGGCGCGGCGGGCGATGGCCTGCCACAGGCCCAGGCGCTGGTAGATCTGCCGAGCGCCAAACGACAGCGCCGAGGAGCGCGCGTCGTAGCTGGGCTGGTAACTGTCGCCGGGGGCGAACGGTTCGATCAGCACGATCTTCCAACCGCGCGCCTTGGCCCCGGCCTGCAACGCCAGCGCCAGGCTGGCGCCCACCAGGCCGCCGCCGATAATCGCCAGGTTGACCCGGCTCATCGGGCGGCCGCCATCAATGCTTCGATATCGTCGACGGTCTTGGGCACGCCGCCGGTCAGGATTTCACAGCCTTGCTTGGTCACCACCACGTCGTCCTCAATGCGCACGCCAATGCCACGCCATTTCTTTGCCACGTTCTGGTTGTCCGGCGAAATATAAATCCCCGGTTCCACCGTCAGCGCCATGCCGACTTCCAGCACGCGCCACTCACCGCCCACTTTGTACTCGCCCACATCGTGTACATCCATGCCCAGCCAATGGCCGGCGCGGTGCATATAGAAAGCTTTGTACGCTTCGCTGGCGATCAATTCGTCGACATCGCCTTGCAGCAACCCCAGTTTCACCAGCCCGGCGGTGATCACCTGCACGGTGGCCTCATGGGCCTGGTTCCAATGCTTGTTGGGGGCGATCTGCGCAAACGCGGCCTCCTGGGAGGCCAGCACGATTTCATAGATCGCCTTCTGCTCCGGCGAAAACCGGCCATTGACCGGCCAGGTGCGGGTGATATCGCTGGCGTAGCAGTCGATTTCACAACCGGCGTCGATCAACACCAGATCGCCGTCCTTGAGCAGTGCGTCATTCTGCTGGTAGTGCAGGATGCAGCTGTTGCGACCAGCGGCGACGATAGACCCATAGGCCGGCATCTTTGCACCGCCCTTGCGGAACTCGTAGTCCAGCTCGGCTTCCAGGCTGAACTCGTACAAACCGGCGCGGCTGGCCTGCATCGCTCGCACATGGGCGGCGCAGGAAATCCGTGCAGCTTCGCGCATCACCTTCAGTTCCGCCGCCGATTTATACAGGCGCATGTCGTGGAGCAAATGATCCAGGGCAACAAATTCGTTCGGGGGCTGGGCACCCAGGTGGGCCTTGGAGCGGATCACGTTGATCCACTCCATCAAATGCCGGTCGAATTCGGCATTGCTGCCCATGGCCGAGTACACGCGGTCGCGGCCCTCAATGAGGCCCGGCAGGATGTCGTCGATATCGGTGATGGGGAAGGCGTCGTCGGCGCCAAAGTCACGGACCGCGCCTTCAGTACCGGCGCGCAGGCCGTCCCACAGTTCGCGTTCGGCATTGCGCTCGCGGCAGAACAGCACGTACTCGCCATGTTGACGACCGGGCATCAGCACAATGACTGCTTCAGGTTCGGGGAAACCGCTCAGGTATTGGAAGTCGCTGTCCTGGCGGTAAACATGCTCCACATCGCGATTGCGGATAGCTACAGCGGCGGCTGGCAGGATCGCGATGCTGTTGGGTTCCATCTGCGCCATGAGCGCCTTGCGGCGTCGGGTGTATTCCGCTTTGGGGATATGGATCATGGGCAGATGGGCTTCCTTTCTCAGTGCAGCGACGGCTTGGGCGCGGCAGGTTCAGCGGATTTCTTGGTCTCGGTGAACAGCAGCAGCGGCGCGACGCGCAAGTATTCCATGACTTCCATGTAATCGCTTTCGCCGTCCTCGGACTCTTCCAGGGCGTCTTGCACCTGAGAGATGGCGGCCAGGTCCTGCAACACTTCCTTGGCATCGGTACTCAGCTCCAGGCCGCCGGCGTTCACGCCGAAACCGTGGAGGAAGCCCTGGCACCATTGGCCCAGCGCTGCGGCGCGGTCGGCCAGCGGTGCGTCGTCAGTCGGCAGCAGCAGGACCACGGTGATGTCATCACCGGTCAGTTCGCCCTTGACCATTTCCTGCAGGCCGACCAGCGCATTGCGCACGTTATCTTCGGGCTCCTTTTCCAACAGTTCGGCCACATCGGCCAACCAGTTGTCGGGGTCGAAGCCGACACCGGTGCAGCTGCGGCCCAACAGCACGCCGTGCAGTTCGGCCGGGGAGCAAGGGTGGCCGCTGGCGTTCAGCAGAGCGGAGAAAGCGTCGTATGGGGAATTCTTAATGGGCATGATGAGCTAGGCGCCAGGCGGCGCGATGTCTAGAATGAAGCGCTGTATCCTAGCACCGGCAGACGCACCCGACTATCAAGGGCGTCAGATCGTTTATCCTGCAGTTGCCATTCATCAGACAAATCCAGTGGAACCCAATGGAAGACACCGACCTGCAAGCGCTGATGGCCAGACTCGAGCTGCTAATTACTCGGGTCGAGCAACTTAAGAGTCAAAACAGACTCCTATTAGCTCAGGAAAAGACCTGGCGCGAGGAACGCGCTCACCTCATTGAAAAAAACGAAATCGCCCGGCGTAAGGTCGAATCGATGATTTCGCGCCTGAAGGCCCTGGAGCAAGACTCATGAGTTCAAGCAATAGCGTCACCGTGCAGATCCTGGATAAAGAGTATTCGATCATCTGCCCCCAGGAAGAGCGCAACAACCTGGTGAGCGCCGCCCGCTACCTGGATGGCAAGATGCGTGAAATCCGCAGCAGCGGCAAAGTCATCGGCGCCGACCGCATCGCTGTGATGGCTGCGCTGAACATTACCCATGACTTGTTGCACAAGCAGGAACGCCCGGACGTACAGGCCAGCGGCTCGACGCGCGAGCAAGTGCGTGACCTGCTGGAACGCGTGGATCTGGCGCTTGCCAGCGACTCGGATGCACCCAAGGGCTGATTGCCGCGTCTGTTTAAGGTATACTCGCCCTCACTCCCTGGCGTGTTTGCCAGTCGGCGATGTCCCTGAGCCGATTCGCACTACCCTGGAAGTTGCACGTTGGGCTGGTGTGCATGTCCGCTAGACGGAAAGCCTTAAAGCCTACTGCTTCTTCCACCTTGAACTTTCGGGTTCAAGGGCTAAGTCGACAGCGGCTCTGTCGGGGAGCCTGAATTCCCAAACTCAATGCCAGTCCCAGGACTGGCATTGTTTTATGAGCCGAAAAGCCATGACCGAAACTGCGCCGCTTTCCCGTCCGCAACTTCGACACCTGTTGCGCAAGGCCCGCCGCGCCCTCACGCCGAGCGAGCAACGCCAGGCCGCTCAGGGCCTGTACCGGCAGCTGGCACAGCACCCGCTGTTTCGCCGAGCCAAACATATCTCCCTTTACCTGCCCACCGACGGTGAAATCGATCCGAGCCTGCTGCTGCGCGCTGCCCAGCGCCGGGGCAAAGCCACGTATCTGCCGGTGCTTAGCGCTTGGCCACGCACGAAGATGGTATTCCAGCGTGTGCGCCCCGGGGAAAAGCTGCTGCCCAATCGCTTTCGCATCCTGGAGCCACGGGTGAATATCCGCCGGCAACGCAAGGTGTGGGCGCTGGACCTGGTGCTGATGCCGCTGGTGGGATTCGACGATGAAGGTGGCCGCCTGGGCATGGGCGGGGGCTTCTATGACCGCAGCCTGGCGTACCTCGCACGCCGCCAGCGCTGGCGCAAGCCGACGTTGCTGGGCCTGGCCCATGAATGTCAGAAAGTCGATCGATTGGCACAGGCAAGTTGGGATGTGCCGATGGCTGGCACGGTGACGAATAAGCAATGGTATATCGCAGAAGCGTCGCTGGAATCAGCGACGCCTTGAAGCCGTATTAACGCTTGTACTGTTGCTGCACTGGTGACAATTCAACTGGGGCATCGGCCTTGTTCGACCAAAGACTTTGCGCATACCCGGTGGTCACGACGCCCAGACCAAACAAAATAACCAATATCCATAGTAAATCCGGTTTACGTTGCATCGATTGCCCCCCTTCAGGCACCTCGTACACGATGACAACAACGTTCCAAAGTAGCCCGTTGCAGCTGAGTCAAGCTTAAAATCCCGGCATTTTGCGTTAACGTGAACCAACACGCAAACCTTGGCGCCAACCGACTGTCGGTTTGTGCGGCAATTGCCCGACAACTTGCCCAATGCCTGTTTGAGGAGCCTAAAAATGGCCTATTGGCTGATGAAATCCGAGCCCGACGAACTGTCCATCAAGGGCCTGGAAAAACTCGGAAAAGCCCGCTGGGATGGCGTGCGTAACTACCAGGCACGTAACTTTCTGCGCGCCATGGCGGTGGGTGACGAATTCTTCTTTTACCATTCCAGCTGCCCCGAACCGGGCATCGCCGGCATCGGCAAAATCATTGAGGCGGCCTACCCGGACCCAACCGCACTGGAGCCCGACAGCCATTACTTCGACGCCAAGGCCAGCCCGGAGAAAAACCCGTGGAGCGCGATCACGGTCGCCCATGTCCAGACCTTCCCCAAGGTGCTGGGCCTGGGTTACCTGAAACAGCAGGCGGCACTCGCCGAACTGCCCCTGGTGCAAAAAGGCAGCCGCCTCTCGGTCATGCCGGTGACCGCCGAGCAATGGGCCGCCGTACTGGCTCTGCGCTAGGCGCCAGAACCCTACAGTCACGCTCGCGACGCATGCGCTTGGGCCGCAATCGCGCTAGGCTTGCGCTTCATTTGACCGGTATCAACGCCCACAGCGGCAATACCGTCAAACTAGGACGCTAACGCCGCAGGATGCTTCCATGTCGACGAACCATCGCACCTCTCAGCTGTTTGCCACGCTTCTGATCGCATTGTTGCTCGCCGCCGGCGGGTTCGGTTACTGGAAATCCACTCAAGACCGCCTGCCCGAAGGCCTGAGCATGGGCAATGGTCGCCTGGAATCCACCGAAGTGCAGATCGCCGCCAAAATTCCCGGTCGCCTGGCCGAAGTGCGGGTGGACGAAGGCGACAAGGTGCTCAAGGGCCAATTGCTGGCGCGCATGGACACCCGCACGCTAGAGGCCCAGCGCGCCCAGGCCGAAGCCGAAGTGTTGCGCGCCAAGGAAAATCTCGCCGCCGCCGAAGCCAATGTGCAATTGCGCCAGAGCGAACAGTTGCTGGCCAACCAGGAACTCAAGCGCACCCAAGAGCTGTACAAGCGCGGCTTCGCCAGCAGCCAACTGATCGATCAGCAACAGGCGCGGCACAACACCGGCAATGCTGCCGTAGTCGCCGCACAGGCCCAGGTCAATTCGGCCAAGGCCGCCATCGGCGCCGCCCAGGCGCAGGTGGCCCAACTCAGCAGCGAAATCGATGACAGCAGCCTGCGCGCCCCCATCGACGGCATCATTCAACTGCGCCTGGCCGAGCCCGGTGAAGTGCTGGGTGCCGGTGGCCGCGTGTTGCTGCTGATCGATCCCGAAGATCAATACATGAACCTGTATTTGCCCGCGTCGGTGACCGGTCGCCTGACGGTGGGCAGCGACGCCCGCATCCTGCTCGATGCCCTGCCCCAGCAAGCGCTGCCGGCGAAAATCACCTTTGTCGCGGCCAAGTCGCAGTTCACCCCCAAAGAAGTGGAAACCCGCGATGAGCGGCAAAAACTGGTGTTCCGCGTCAAGCTGCGCCTGACCCAACCCAGCGCCGTGCCCCAAGCCAAACCCGGCATGCCGGGCGCAGGTTATGTGCGCACGGCCGACATAGACTGGCCGGCCAACCTGCAATGACCGGCCTGGCGCTGCACGCCACGGGGATCAACCACCGCTATGGCCAGCAACAGGCGCTGGTCGATATAGCCTTCAGCCTGCCCGCCGGTACGCGTTGCGGGCTGATTGGCCCGGACGGCGCGGGCAAGTCCAGCTTGCTGGGCTTGATTGCCGGGGTTAAAAAGCTGCAGGACGGCCAGCTCGACGTACTCGGCGGCGCCATCACCGACCGCCGCCACCGCAACAGCTTGTACCCGCGCATCGCCTTCATGCCCCAGGGACTGGGCGGCAACCTGTACCCCGAGCTGTCCATCTGCGAAAACATTCGCTTCTTCGCCACTCTGTTCGGGTTGTCGAAGGCCGAGTGTGACCAGCGCATGCACAGCCTGCTGCTGGCCACCGACCTTGAACGCTTCGCCGAGCGCCCTGCCGGCAAGCTGTCCGGCGGGATGAAACAAAAGCTCGGCCTGTGCTGCGCGTTGATCCATGAACCTGACCTGCTGATCCTCGACGAGCCAACCACTGGTGTCGACCCGCTATCGCGCCGACGTTTCTGGGAACTGGTCGAAACGGTGCGCGGCGAACGCCCGCAACTGACGCTGCTGGTCGCCACCGCCTACATGGAGGAAGCCGAGCAGTTCGAACACTGCCTGATGCTTGATCGCGGCACGCTGATCGCCAATGGCTTGAGCCGTGAACTGGCCGCCGCCACTCCCAGCGGAAAATTGGATGAAGCGTTCACACACTTTCAAGGCGACGGCGCTCACGACAAACCGCCGCTGGTGATTCCACCGAGGGAAAGCACCAGCGCCGACATCGCCATCGAGGCCCACGACCTGACCCTGCGCTTTGGCGACTTCACTGCGGTCAACAAGGTCAGCTTCGCGATTGGCCGTGGGGAAATTTTCGGTTTCCTCGGTTCCAACGGCTGCGGCAAGACCACCACCATGAAGGTCCTCACTGGGCTGATGCCCGCCACTGAAGGCAGCGCGAAACTGTTGGGCAAGACGGTGGACGCCAAAGACTTGGCTACCCGCAAGCGCGTGGGGTTCATGTCCCAGAGTTTTTCCCTGTATGGCGAACTCAGCGTGCGCCAGAACCTGGCGCTGCACGCCCAACTGTTCGACTTGCCCAAGGCCGACAGCGGCCCGCGCATCGACGAACTGATCCAACGCTTCGAGTTGGGCGACGTGGCCGGGCAACCGTCGGGGGAGTTACCCCTGGGCCTGCGTCAGCGCCTGTCCCTGGCGGTCGCGGTGCTGCATCGCCCGGAAGTGCTGATCCTCGATGAGCCGACCTCCGGCGTCGACCCGGCCGCCCGTGATGATTTCTGGCGGTTGCTGATCGAGCTGTCCCGCGAGCAAGGGGTGACGATATTTCTGTCCACCCACTTCATGAACGAGGCCCAGCGCTGCGACCGCATCTCACTGATGCACGCAGGTAAAGTGCTGGCCTGCGACACGCCGCACGCGCTGCAACAACAATTCAAGGGCGAGACCCTAGAAGCCGCGTTCGTCACCTGCCTGGAGCAGGCTCAAGGCGAAGCCGAACCCGCCGCGCCGAGCCAAACCGTCAGCGAAGCCAGCGCACCGCCGCAGAGCAAGCGCGGCTTCAGCCTGGCGCGCCTGTTGGCGGTGGCCAGCCGTGAAGGCAAAGAGCTGTTGCGCGACAAAGTGCGCATGGCCTTCGCGCTGCTCGGGGCGATGTTCATGATGGTGATCTTTGGCTACGGCATTTCCCTGGATGTGGAAAACCTGGCGTTCGCCGTTTATGACCAGGACCAGACCCCGCAAAGTCGCGCCTACTTGGAAGCGTTTCGCAGCTCGCGCTATTTCGCCGAACGACCGCCCATTCAAGATGCGAACGAACTGCACCGGCGCCTGCAACGCTCGGAAATCAAACTGGCATTGGAAATCCCACCGGGCTTTGGCCGCGACCTGTACGCCGGGCGCCAACCCACGGTGGCCGCATGGCTCGACGGCGGCATGCCGTTCCGCGCGGAAACCAGCCGTAACTATGTCGAAGCCGTACACTTGGGCAACCTCCAGCAATTGGCCGAGCTGAGCAGCCTGCCGCGCGGCAGCCAGGGCGCCGCCAAACTCGAAACCCGCTTTCGCTACAACCAGGACGTCGTCAGCGTGAATGCCATCGGCCCTGGGGTGATGGCACTGATCCTGGCGTTTATCCCGGCCATGCTTACCGCGTTGGGCATCGTGCGGGAAAAAGAGCTGGGCTCGATCACCAATTTTTACGCAACACCCCTGACGCGCCTGGAGTTTCTGCTGGGCAAACAGGCGCCATACCTGGTGGTGAGTCTGGTCAACCTGGCCGTGCTGGTGGCCATGAACCGCTGGCTGTTTGGCGTGCCGTTCAAGGGCAGCGGCCTGACGCTGGCGTTCGGTGGGCTGCTGTATGTGCTGGCCACCACCAGCATGGGCCTGCTGATTTCTGCATTCACGCGCACCCAGATCGCGGCGATCCTCGGCACGATGATCATCACCAGCCTACCGACCATCCAGTTCTCCGGGCTGATCGTGCCGCGCTCATCCCTGGAAGGCGCTGCAGCGCTGATGGGCATGCTGTTTCCGGCCGGGCACTTTTTGGATATCGCGGTGGGCACTTTTACCAAGGCTCTGGATCTGCGCCAGCTGTGGCCGCAATGCCTGGCGCTGTTCGGGTTCTTTGTCGGGTTCACCGGGTTGAGCTTGGTCATGCTCAAGAAGCAGGAGGTCTGATGCATAAGTTCGCGCACATCCTGCGCTTGGGCCTGAAAGAACTCACCAGCCTGCGCCACGACAGCGTATTGCTGCTGTTTCTGTTCTACGCGTTCACCGTGGCCATCTATATGCCCGCCGCCGGCTCAGTGATCGGTGTGCATAACGCCAGCGTGGCGCTGGTGGATGAAGACCACAGCGCCCTGTCCCGACAACTGGGCGAAGCACTGCAACCGCCGGAGTTCCAGACGCCAGCGCCGTTGCCTTACAACCTGTTGGACAAAGCCATGGACAGCGGCGAGTACACGTTCGTGATCAATGTGCCGGCCAATTTCCAAGCCGACTTGCTGGCCGGGCGCCAACCCAGCGTGCAGGTCAACGTGGATGCAACGGCCATGAGCCAGGCATTCATGGGTGCCGGTTACATTGGCAGGATTTTCCAGCGCGAATTGTTGAGCTACAGCGGCCAGGCCGATGCCGCCGCACAGACACCGGCGCTGCTGACCACCCGCTCGCTGTTCAACACCAACCTGGAAGGCGGCTGGTTTTTGGCGGTGATCCAGATCGTCAACAACATCACCATCCTGGCCATCGTGCTGACCGGCACCGCCCTGCTGCGCGAACGCGAACACGGCACGCTCGACCATTTGCTGGTGCTGCCCCTGACGGCGCTGGAAATCATGCTGGCAAAAATCTGGAGCAACATGCTGGTAGTGGTGCTGTGCACGTGGGTGTCGTTGGAAGTGGTGGTCAAAGGCTTGCTGGGTGTGCCGCTGGCAGGCTCATTGGGGTTGTTTCTGTTTGTGACGGCGTTGTACTTGTTCGCCAGTACGGCGCTGGGGATTTTCCTCGCCACCCTCGCCCGCTCGACCCCGCAATTCGGGCTGCTGGCGATTCCGGTGATCATCCCAATGCTGTTGCTATCCGGCGGCAGCACGCCTCTGGACAGCATGCCGGAGTGGCTGCAATGGGTGATGCAGGGCTCGCCGTCGACGCATTTTGTGAGCTTGAGCGCGGCGATTCTATTCCGCGATGCGGGGGTAAGCGTGGTATGGCCGGATTTGCTGGCGCTGGCAGGGATCGGCCTGCTGTTTTTCGCCGTGGCGCTGGCGCGGTTCAGGAAGAGCCTGGCGTCCTGAAACCGCGCACCTGGCGCGCTTACTGGATGATCAAGTTGTTGAACAACAGGTCTTCGACCATGGGCTTGCCGGTCTCGTCGTTCATCACTTGCTGGGTTTGCTTCAGGGCTTCCTGGCGCAGTTTTTCCTTGCCCTCCACGGTGCTCATCGCCTCGTTGGTCTGCTGGGTGAACAACGCCACCAGTTGATTGCGGATCAACGCGTCGTTGGCTTTAACGGCGGCGGCGGCTTCGGTGCCGGTCACGCGCAGGGCGATGTCGGCCTTGAACACCTTGAGTTTCGCCGTGCCATCCAGGCCGTAATTACCCACGAACGGCGGGCTCAAGCTGATATAGCTGACTTTCGGCGCCTCGCCCTCTTTGCCTTCCTTGGCTTCTTCGGCCTGTACCGCCATCGGCAGGATCAGGGCCAGCATCAACAGAATCCGCGCTTTCACAATTCATTCCTCACATTCGGTGCCCGGTAGCATAACGCTAGCAAGGCTGAGCACAAGCTTATGGCGACTTATCAGGCCGGGGCATGCTTGTTGACCCTGGGGCCTGCCCTCCTACACTTATCGGCCACGACGCCAAAAGGAATAGTCCGATGAAAGCTGTGCTGTGCAAAGCCTTCGGCCCCGCCGAAACCCTGGTGCTGGAAGATGTCGCCAGCCCGGCGATCAAGAAAAACGAAATCCTGCTGGACGTGCATGCTGCCGGGGTCAACTTCCCGGACACGCTGATTATCGAGGGCAAATATCAGTTCAAACCGCCCTTTCCGTTCTCGCCGGGGGGTGAAGCCGCAGGGGTGGTCAGCGAAGTCGGGGAGAAAGTCAGCCACCTGAAGGTCGGCGATCGGGTCATGGCCTTGACCGGCTGGGGCAGCTTTGCCGAACAGGTCGCAGTGCCGGGCTATAACGTGCTGCCGATCCCACCCAGCATGGATTTCAACACCGCCGCCGCGTTCAGCATGACCTACGGCACCTCAATGCACGCGCTCAAACAACGGGCCCACCTGCAACCCGGCGAAACCCTGCTGGTGCTCGGCGCCTCCGGTGGCGTGGGCCTGGCCGCGGTGGAAATCGGCAAAGCCATGGGCGCCCGGGTGATTGCTGCCGCCAGTAGCGCCGACAAGCTCGCAATCGCCAAGGCTGCGGGCGCCGACGAATTGATCAATTACAGCGAAGCCAGCCTGAAGGATGAGATCAAGCGCCTCACCGACGGCAATGGCGCGGATGTGATCTACGACCCAGTGGGCGGCGACCTGTTTGACCAGGCTATTCGCGCGATTGCCTGGAACGGCCGCCTGCTGGTGGTGGGGTTTGCCAGCGGACGCATTCCCGAGTTGCCGGTGAACCTGGCGCTGCTCAAGGGCGCGGCGGTGGTCGGCGTGTTCTGGGGCTCCTTCGCCCAGCGCCAGCCGCAGGATAACGCGGCGAATTTCCAGCAATTGTTTGGCTGGTATGCCGAGGGCAAGCTCAAGCCGCTGGTGTCGCAGGTGTACCCGCTGGAACAGGCGGCCCAGGCTATCAATGATCTTGGGCAGCGCAAGGCTGTCGGGAAAGTCGTCGTCCAGACCCGCTGATCGCCGTCTGAATGTGAGTAATGTGGGAGGGGCAATCCCCCCACATTTCCTAGAAAAGCCTAAAACGACATAAACCTGCCTATTTGCGGCATGTTCATAAAAGAACATGCAGTTACGCCGTTTTCCTGTGTTTGACCTCAAGAGGCGATGCTATTTTCGGTAACGAAACTGTAACATTCGCATCCGCAGTCAAAACAAGAAATCTGGAGCTCTTGAATGTTTGCTTTCTTTCGCCCTGCCGTGCACCAGGCGCCCCTGCCTGAAGAAAAAATCGACAGTACCTACCGACGTCTACGCTGGCAGATCTTCGCCGGCATTTTCTTCGGTTATGCCGGGTACTACCTGCTGCGCAAAAACTTCTCCCTGGCCATGCCCTACCTGATCGAAGACGGTTACAGCCGCGGCGAACTGGGCCTGGCGATGTCGGCTATCGCGATTGCCTACGGCCTGTCCAAGTTCCTGATGGGCCTGGTGTCCGACCGTTCCAACCCGCGCTACTTTCTGCCCTTTGGCCTGTTGGTCTCGGCGGGCGTGATGTTCATCTTCGGTTTCGCGCCTTGGGCGACGTCCAGCGTGACCATGATGTTCATATTGCTGTTCATCAATGGCTGGGCCCAGGGCATGGGTTGGCCGCCGAGCGGGCGCACCATGGTGCATTGGTGGTCGCAGAAAGAACGCGGCGGCGTGGTGTCGGTGTGGAACGTGGCGCACAACGTCGGCGGCGGCCTGATCGGCCCGCTGTTCTTGCTGGGCATGGCCTGGTTCAACGATTGGCACGCGGCATTCTACGTGCCTGCCACGGTGGCCTTGGCAGTGGCGGCGTTTGCGTTCATCACGATGCGTGACACCCCACAATCGGTTGGCCTGCCGCCTATCGAGCAATACAAGAACGACTATCCCGAAGGCTACAACGCCAGCCACGAAGACGAATTCAGCGCCAAGGAAATCTTCGTCAAATATGTGCTGCGCAACAAAATGCTCTGGTACATCGCCTTCGCCAACGTATTCGTCTACCTGCTGCGCTATGGCGTACTGGACTGGGCACCGACTTACCTCAAGGAAGCCAAACACTTCACGGTAGATAAATCCTCGTGGGCGTACTTCTTCTATGAGTGGGCGGGTATTCCGGGCACGCTGCTGTGCGGCTGGATGTCGGACAAAATCTTCCGTGGCAACCGTGGCCTGACCGGCATTGTGTTCATGGGCCTGGTGACCGTGGCGACGCTGGTGTACTGGCTCAACCCGCCGGGCAATCCGACGGTGGACATGATTGCGCTGGTCTCGATCGGCTTCCTGATCTATGGCCCGGTAATGCTGATCGGCCTGCAGGCGCTGGAGCTGGCACCGAAGAAAGCCGCCGGCACCGCTGCGGGTTTCACGGGTCTGTTCGGTTACCTGGGCGGCTCGGTGGCGGCAAGTGCGGCGATGGGCTACACCGTTGACCATTTCGGCTGGGACGGTGGCTTTGTGCTGCTGATCGGCGCGTGCCTGCTGGCCATCGCATTCCTGATCCCGACCCTGTGGCACACCAACAGTGTTAGCTCGGCCCGTTAAGCGCCTGAGCATCCTTTTGCACACCGCTTGAGCCGCGCCTCCAGGTTTTTATCTGGCATGGCGTGGCTGCGCAGGGCGTTGACGGTCTGCTCGACATAATCGCGGGTCGTACCGTAACGCCCACTCGCGCTTTGCAGCACATGGTTAAGCACGATATCAGGCAAGTTGCCGGCGTAGCTGGGCAAATGCCGCTCCAACACAAACCCCAGCGCTTGCACCTGCGTGCCATCCTCCAACCGACAACTGAGCCAGTGCGGCCGGTACGAGGGATAAGGCATCTCCCGCTGCCACAAGGCATACAGCGAGGCTTCCAGCTGATCTTCCGGCAAGCGATAAGCAAACCCGCTGCATGATCCGCCGCGATCCAAACCGAATACCAACCCCGGCAATTCCGGCGTACCACGGTGCTCGTGAGACCACAAATACAGGCCACGGTGATATCCGTGGACCCGGGCCCGCACCCGCTCGGTCGACGAGCATTCCGGCCGCCAAATCAATGAACCATAAGCAAATAGCCAGACCGGCCCACCCTTATGCCGGGCCATGGTGGCCTGCATGGAGCTCATTAACTGTTCGTGGGTAAGTTGCGGTCCCAGATCGAGCCGCGGAGGGTAAGCCAACTGCAGAAGATCGGTTTCAATGGCGGTCATGGCGAAAAGCGGTGCGCCTCCTGTGTAACCAGCTGTAAGCGACTTTAGCGCAATAAAACGCGCCGCAGGAACCGTTTAGGCCAAAAGTATGGGGTGTGCTGAACCTGCGACCTTGGGGATATAGCTTAGGGATATCCACCGGGGACAATAAATACCGGAAGTGAATAAGCAGAGATATAAGGCCAACGGCCATTCGTCAGGATTGAAACCCATAATCCCGCTACTTTCAGCCCCGGTTCAGCCTGGGGCACGTTCCTGCCGTCAAAATGATGTGCCGATCACGACCCACTAGCCGCCGCCCCCACCGACTACCGAGGTCGCCCCATGAAAAAATTTCGACTGCCAGGACTGTTGTTTCTGGCCCAGGCCACTACCGCACTGGCCGCCGAAGCGCCGCCTGGCGAAGACGACAAAGGTTTCTGGTATGCGCAGACCAGCGTCTACACCCGGCATTTCTCCCCCGATCCAGACCACAATAACCATCAGGACCTGATCGGCCTGGAACGCAATGAAGCCTCAGGATGGTTGTATGGCGGGGCGACCTTCCGCAACTCGTTCAGCCAGCGTTCGTACTACGTCTATGGGGGCAAACGCTATGACATGGCGGATTACCCGGTGTACGTAAAACTGACCGGGGGCGCGCTTCAGGGCTATCGCGGCAAGTACCGCGACAAGATCCCATTGAACGGACTCGGCGTGGCGCCGGTGATCATTCCGTCGGTGGGCACCCATCACGGGCCGATGGCGGCGGAGCTGGTGCTGTTGGGCTTCAACGCGGCAATGCTCACCGCGGGCGTGCGCTTCTAGGGTCGGGGGGCGTAGGCAAATACGTCAGCGCGCATCTGATGCGCGTCCATGCCGGCTTCGACCAGCGCATCCAACGTGCCATAGATCATCGCCGGTGAACCGCTGGCATAGACGTGCACGGCCTTCAGGTCGCGGATGTCTTCGCACACCGCTTCATGCAATAGCCCACAGCGCCCTTCCCAACCGCACAGGTCGCTGACGACCTTGTGCAGAAACAGGTTGGGCAGTTGCTGCCATTGCGTCCAATGCTCGATTTCGTAGAAGTCCTCCGGACGGCGCACGCCCCAGTACAGATGCACCGGGTGCTTGAAACCGGAAGCGCGGCAATGCTCGATCAGGCTGTGCATTTGCGCCATACCGGTGCCTGCGGCGATCAGCACCAGCGGGCCGTCGGGCAGCTCGGCCAGGTGAGTGTCGCCAAACGGCAGTTCCACACGCGCTATCTGATCACGCTGCAGTTGGGCCAGCAGGTTGCGTGCGCTGTCTTCACGGGCCAGTACATGCAGTTCCAGCTCACGCCCAGAATGGGGTGCCGAGGCCAGGGAAAACGCCGACTTTTCGCCGTTATCCCGTTCGATCATCAGGTATTGCCCGGCGTGGTAACGCACCGCCTTGCCGGCGGGCGCGCGCAGGCGCACACGCCACACATCGCCACCCACGTCGACGCACTCGCTCAATTGGCACGCCAACTTGCGCAGCGGCAGCTCGCCGGGGGCCAGCACGCCATCCCACAACACAACGCAGTCTTCCAGCGGCTCGGCGATGCAGGTGAAGAATTCACCGTGGTCACGCACTTCACCGGCTTGCTGCACGCGGCCTTCCACCAGCAGTGCGGCGCACACATGGCATACACCGTTGCGGCAGGCCTGGGGGCATTCATAACCCAGGCGACGGGCGCCTTCGAGAATCCGCTCGCCAGGGACCAGCTCCAGTACAGCACCGGAAGGTTGCAGGGTTACACGCATCAATCTATTCCCAATTCTTTCCAGATCGCATCGACACGCGCGGTCACGGCTGCATCCTTGACGATCACCCGGCCCCATTCGCGGGTGGTTTCACCCGGCCACTTATGGGTGGCATCCAGGCCCATCTTCGAGCCCAGGCCCGACACCGGCGACGCAAAGTCGAGGTAGTCGATTGGCGTGTTATCGATCATCACCGTATCGCGCTTGGGGTCCATGCGCGTGGTGATGGCCCAGATCACATCGTTCCAGTCCCGGGCGTTGATGTCGTCGTCGGTGACAATAACGAACTTGGTGTACATGAACTGTCGCAAAAACGACCACACACCCAGCATGACCCGCTTGGCATGGCCTGGGTACGACTTCTTCATAGTGACCACGGCCATGCGGTACGAGCAGCCTTCCGGCGGCAGGTAGAAATCGGTGATTTCCGGAAATTGCTTCTGCAGGATCGGCACGAACACTTCGTTGAGGGCCACGCCGAGGATGGCAGGCTCATCCGGCGGCCGGCCGGTGTAGGTGCTGTGGTAGATCGGCTTGATCCGATGAGTGATGCGTTCGACCGTGAACACCGGGAAGCTGTCGACTTCGTTGTAATAACCGGTGTGGTCGCCATAGGGGCCTTCATCGGCCATCTCGCCGGGATGAATCACACCTTCCAGGATGATTTCCGCGGTGGCCGGCACTTGCAGGTCGTTGCCGCGGCACTTGACCAGTTCGGTGCGGTTGCCACGCAACAGGCCGGCGAAGGCGTATTCGGAAAGGCTATCCGGCACCGGCGTTACGGCACCGAGGATGGTGGCCGGGTCGGCGCCCAAGGCCACGGAGACCGGGAACGGCTGGCCGGGGTGTTTTTCACACCACTCACGGAAGTCCAGAGCGCCGCCACGGTGGCTCAGCCAACGCATGATCACTTTGTTGCGGCCGATCACTTGCTGGCGATAGATGCCCAGGTTCTGGCGATCCTTGTTCGGGCCTCTGGTGACGGTCAGGCCCCAGGTGATCAACGGGCCGACGTCGCCGGGCCAGCAGGTCTGCACCGGGAGCATGCCCAGGTCGACATCATCGCCTTCGATGACCACTTCCTGGCACACGGCGTCTTTGACCACTTTGGGCGCCATCGCAATGATCTTGCGGAAAATCGGCAGCTTGGACCAGGCATCCTTCAAGCCCTTGGGCGGCTCGGGCTCCTTGAGGAATGCCAGCAGCTTGCCAATTTCACGCAACTCGCTGACCGACTCGGCACCCATGCCAAACGCGACGCGCTCGGGCGTGCCGAACAGGTTGCCCAGCACCGGGATATCGAAGCCGGTCGGCTTTTCGAACAGCAGCGCCGGGCCCTTGTTACGCAGGGTGCGGTCGCAAATCTCAGTCATTTCCAACACCGGGGAAATCGGCATCTGGATACGTTTCAACTCTCCGCGCTGCTCAAGTTGCTGCACGAAATCCCGAAGATCCTTGAATTTCATTAACCATGCCACCCGTAAAATAGGCGTACATCCTACCTGCTCTGAAGGCGGCTGGCAGCTTAATTGGCCGTCAGCCCCCGTGACTTGAGTGAACGGAACAGCGGCTCCAGAAAGGCTTCGATGTGCCGCGCCCCAACCTCAGAAAGATGGTTATCGTCGGTATACAGCGCTTGCCCATTGAGTTCGACCCGGCACAAACCGTCGGCACCGCATAGCAAAGGCGCCGGATCCAAGACCGTTACGCCGCTATCGGCCGCCGCCAACTCGTCGAACACCTGGGTAATGAAGGCCTGGCGCTTCACATGCTCGGCTACGGGAAGCCCCTCGCCGTCCACCGGCCGGTTCATCATCGCCAGTCGACTGAGGCGATAAGGCACGATGATTTCCTGCAAAGGAACCTCCTTGACCAGCCACACGCGATGTCCGGTAGCGCGCAATTGCTTTACACGCTGGCGCAGGCCCTCAGCGAACCGTTGTTCGGCCACGGCACGCACATACTTGCCTGTGCTCGGGTCCTTGAGCGCATGCTCTTTGTCACCGGACATTTGTCCGTAGACATATAGACTCCAGCGAGCCGCCAGCACCACATCGCTGAAGGTCTGCTCAGCCATGGCCTTCTCGACCCGGTGGTTGAAATGCGCACAACGGGCAATATTCTCCAGACCATCCAACGGTATGCAGCCAGCAAAACTGGCCCCTACCAGGCTGATGTCGTGCCGATCAGCACCGTCCTTGAGTGCAGGAATCAATGCAGTCGCATGGCTGTCGCCCCACACCAGCGCTGACATGGAGCGACCAGTTGGACCGAAATGGCAGAACAGCCGCTCATCGGGCGTGTCTTTATCGGCCATGCACGCCAATAAATCCGGGCTCCACTTCTTGGCCTGGGCGTAACGCAGCGCCTGTTCGGATAACCGCGAGGGCACGCCGTCGGCTTTGCGGATGGCCAGGCCGGTAAAACCGAGACATAAGATGCCGATCAGCGCACTCGCCAGAATCGCCTGGCGTCCGGCCAGCAAGCGCTTCTCACGGAATGGCGTTTCAATGAAGCGCCAGGAAAGGTAGCCCAGGATCAGCGAGAGCAGCATCAACCCGGCCAATTCCAGCGCACTCAAACCATCTACCGCTGCGTAATTGGCATACACGAAGACCGGCCAATGCCATAGGTACCAGGAATAGGAGATCAGCCCGATGCCCACCATCACCCGAGAACTCAACAGACGGGAAACCCAGGTGTGTTGCTGCCCATTGGCCCAGATCAAACCGACAACCCCCAACACCGGCAGCAATGCCGTGGGTCCAGGGAATGGCGTGGTCGCGTCGTAGCCCAGCACCGCGATCAGTATCAGCGCCATAGACCCCAGACTGACGCCCTGCGCCAGGGCAGCAGGCGCACGCCAGTCACGCTTGGGCATCACGGCCAACATGGCGCCGGCCAGCAACTCCCAAGCGCGCAGGTGCAACAGGAAGAATGCCTTTTGTGGTTGATGTTCGACCGCCCAGACACTCATGCCAAACGATGCCAGCAACACCGCAAACAACGCCAGGCGCCAGTGCTTCAAACGGCTGGAGAGCAATATCAGCAGCAGCGGGAAGACAATGTAGAACTGTTCTTCTACCGCCAACGACCAGGTGTGCAGCAAGGGCTTGATGTCAGAGGCGGAGTCGAAATAACCATGCTGACGCGAAAACAACAGGTTGGACGTAAACGTCACTTGATAATGCGCAGACCGCCCAAGATCCTTGTAATCCTTGGGCGCCAACAGAAACCATCCCACTACCAGTGTGACCGCAATCATCACAAACAACGCCGGCAGGATGCGCCGCGCGCGCCGAGCCCAGAAATCGATAAAACTGAAGCGGCCGGCCTGGCGTTCACGCCAGATAATCGAAGTGATCAGGAAGCCGGAGATGACGAAAAACACGTCAACGCCAACAAAACCGCCGGTAATGCCAGGAACTCCGAAGTGAAACAACACAACAGCAAGGACAGCGATAGCACGCAGGCCATCGATGTCTCTGCGGTAAGCAAGAATGGTCATAAGAAATCTGGTCAGTCTGTGACGAAAAGGGTAAGCGTAGTCGCGCGTACAATTTTTGTTACTTAACGGACACTTATGCCATAAAAATTGCTGCATCACGACGCAAAAAAAATGGCGCCCTAGTCGGGCGCCATTTTTCGAAGCGGAAGCGTCGTATTACTTGCGCTTCATCGACAAGAAGAACTCATCGTTGGTCTTGGTGGTTTTCAGTTTATCCACCAGGAACTCGATGGCCGCAACTTCGTCCATCGGATGCAGCAGCTTGCGCAGGATCCACATACGCTGCAGCTCGTCGTCGGCGGTCAGCAACTCTTCGCGGCGGGTGCCGGAACGGTTGATGTTGATGGCCGGGAAGACGCGTTTTTCCGCGATACGACGGTCCAGAGGCAGTTCCATGTTGCCGGTACCCTTGAACTCTTCGTAGATCACTTCGTCCATCTTTGAGCCGGTCTCAACCAGCGCGGTGGCGATAATGGTCAGCGAGCCGCCTTCTTCGATGTTCCGCGCGGCGCCGAAGAAACGCTTGGGTTTCTCCAGGGCGTGGGCATCGACACCACCGGTCAATACCTTGCCGGAGCTAGGGATGACGGTGTTGTAGGCACGGGCCAGACGGGTGATGGAGTCGAGCAGGATCACAACGTCTTTCTTGTGTTCGACCAGGCGCTTGGCCTTCTCGATCACCATCTCGGCAACCTGCACGTGGCGGGTTGGCGGCTCATCGAACGTGGAGGCAACCACTTCACCGCGCACGGTGCGCTGCATCTCGGTCACTTCTTCCGGACGCTCATCGATCAGCAATACGATCAGATGAACTTCAGGATTGTTACGTGCGATGTTCGCTGCAATGTTCTGCAGCATGATGGTTTTACCGGCTTTCGGCGGCGCAACGATCAAGCCACGCTGGCCCTTACCGATCGGCGCGCACAGGTCGATCACGCGGCCGGTCAAGTCTTCGGTGGAACCGTTACCGGCCTCCATCTTCATGCGCACGGTCGGGAACAGCGGCGTCAGGTTCTCGAAGAGAATCTTGTTTTTCGCGTTCTCAGGACGATCGAAGTTGATCGTATCGACCTTGAGCAGGGCGAAATACCGCTCGCCTTCCTTCGGAGGACGGATCTTGCCCACGATAGTGTCACCGGTGCGCAAGTTGAAGCGGCGGATCTGGCTCGGCGAGACATAAATATCGTCTGGGCCGGCGAGGTAGGAAGCGTCTGCAGAGCGGAGGAAGCCGAAGCCGTCCTGGAGAATCTCCAGCACGCCATCACCGGAGATTTCCTCGCCGCTTTTCGCGTGCTTTTTCAGCAGGGAGAAAATCACGTCCTGCTTGCGCGAACGGGCCATATTTTCTATGCCCATTTCTTCGGCCAATTGGAGCAGGTCGGTAATCGGCTTTTGCTTGAGTTCAGTCAGATTCATATAGGAATGACGTAATCATTTATGGAGGGGGAAATTAAGCTTTTGGCTTAATGAGGCCGCGCCGCGGAGAAGGCGACAGGATCGCGTACTAATCGAAAAGGAGTGCGTCGGCGACGGCTTGCAGGGGGCAGTGGAGAAACCAGTGCGGGGCCGAATGTAACACCTGAATTTCGGAGCGTCTAGCCCTGTTTTACGAAAAAGCCCCGCGATTTGCGGGGCTTTTTTGACGACGCTTAGATGTTCGCGTCGATGAATGCAGCCAACTGCGACTTCGACAATGCGCCCACTTTGGTCGCTTCAACGTTGCCGTTCTTGAACAGCATCAGCGTAGGAATACCACGTACGCCGTGTTTGGCAGGCGTTTCCTGGTTGTCGTCGATGTTGAGCTTGGCAACGGTCAGCTTGCCTTCGTAGGTGGTTGCAATGTCGTCCAGAACCGGAGCGATCATTTTGCAAGGGCCGCACCACTCAGCCCAGTAGTCAACCAGCACCGGGCCTTGAGCCTTGAGTACTTCGGCCTCAAAGGTCGCGTCCGTGACGTGCTTGATAAGATCGTTGCTCATGGATGTCTCCGGATTGTAAGCAAAAAAAACGTTGCCCATCATAGCCGCCCTTCCCCCGTTCAGGAAGCCGCCTCTGATTGAGTCTCGCTATGGCGATCAATGAGTTTGGATATTGCCTTATTCAGGGGGTGGCAGGGGTCAGGAACGCGATGCCGGTACGTAACGCCGCGTTGCGTACGTGCTGCTGCATGGTTTTCTGCGCCGCTGCACTGTTGCGTTGAGCCAGGGCGCGGAGGATCTTGCGATGCTCTTGCCAGGTTTCCATGGCCCGCTCCGGCCGGATGAACGGTAGTTTCTGACTCTCCAGAAACACCTCGGCGCTGGCACTGAGGATGCTGACCATCGCTCGGTTACCGCTGGCGAGGAGAATGCGCTGGTGAAATTCAAAGTCCAGCCGCGCAGCCGCTTCGAAATCACCGGCCTTGAGCACCTGACGCATTGCCTCGACGTTGTCTTCCAGGCTGTCTAACGCCTCGATGGTCAGCGTGACCGCCGCCAACCCCGCGGCAAAGCCCTCCAAGGCATAGCGCAACTGAAAAATCTCCAACGGCGTGGCCTGCGCCGCGAAAGGCCAGGCAAAACCCGCCGGCGGCTCCTGCGCGGTTTGCACGAACACACCTTTACCCGGTTGCACACTGACCACACCCAGAGCGCTCAGGGACGACAACGCTTCGCGCAATGACGCCCGACTCACGCCCAGTTGCACGGCCAACTCACGCTGAGACGGCAGGGCATCGCCTGGGCCGAAGCCCTGCTCCTTGATCAGTTTGCGGATGGCCTGCAACGCCGCCTCCGGTACCGCTTGGGCGATGGAATTCATAAAAAACTCAAGGTTTCAGTCAACTGAGCGGCTAGTTGTAAAGCTATTCGCAGTCGGCGGCAAGTCACGCCCTAAAGGCGCTCGCGAGGTTTTAGCGGCGCTCGAAAAGGGTGCAAAAAACTTACTTACTGTTCAGACCAGTAAGACCAATACACGCCAGTAAAACCCAGCCTTGCAGCGCAATCGGCCACGACTGGCATGGGCTGTGCACTGACCATTGACAGAACATTCCTTCGCCTTTCTCGGAGAGTTGCCATGACCAAGCGCTACAGCGCCCTGCTGACTGCCCTGTTTGCCAGTCTGATGCTGAGTCACACACCCGCACAGGCCAACGGGCTGGACGATATCGTGGCCCGTGGCACCTTAAAGGTTGCCGTGCCGCAGGATTTCCCGCCGTTCGGCTCGGTCGGCCCGGACATGAAGCCCCGTGGCCTGGACATCGACACCGCCAAGCTGCTGGCCGACCAGCTCAAGGTCAAGCTGGAGCTGACCCCCGTCAACAGCACCAACCGTATCCCCTTCCTCACCACCGGCAAAGTCGATCTGGTGATCTCTAGCCTGGGTAAAAATCCCGAGCGCGAGAAGGTCATCGACTTTTCCAAGGCCTACGCGCCCTTTTACCTCGCCGTGTTCGGCCCGCCCGAGGCCGCCATCGCCAGCACCGACGACCTCAAGGGCAAAACCATCAGCGTGACCCGTGGCGCCATCGAAGACATCGAGCTGACCGCCGTGGCGCCCAAAGAAGCCACGATCAAGCGCTTCGAAGACAACAACTCGACGATCGCCGCCTACCTGGCCGGCCAAGTCGACCTGATCGCCAGCGGCAACGTGGTGATGGTGGCGATCAGCGAGCGCAACCCCAAACGCGTACCGGCGCTGAAAGTGAAACTCAAGGACTCGCCGGTGTACGTGGGCGTGAATAAAAACGAGCCGGCGCTGCTGGAGAAGGTCAATCAGATCCTGGTCGCGGCCAAGGCTGACGGCAGCCTGGAGAAGAACGCGATGCAATGGCTGAAAGAGCCGCTGCCCGCCGATCTGTGAAGCCACGGAGCTGACTGATGGCGTATCAATTTGACTTTGTTCCGGTGCTGGCCAACACCGACCTGTTGTTGCGGGGCGCGCTATTTACCCTGGAATTGACGGCTATCGGCGCGATCCTCGGCGTCGCCCTGGGCACCGTCGGTGCAGTAGTGCGTGCCTGGAAAATCCAGCCTTTGGCCTGGTGCTTTGGGGTCTATGTCGAGTTGATCCGCAATACGCCATTCCTGGTGCAGCTGTTCTTCATCTTCTTCGGCCTGCCGTCGTTGGGGCTGAAAATCACCGAATGGCAAGCCGCCGTACTGGCGATGGTGATCAACCTGGGGGCTTATTCCACGGAGATCATCCGCGCGGGCATCCAGGCCGTTCCTCGCGGGCAACTGGAAGCCGCCGCCGCACTGGCGATGACCCGCTTCGAAGCCTTCCGTCATGTGGTGCTGCTGCCAGCGCTGGGCAAGGTGTGGCCAGCCCTGAGCAGCCAGATCATCATCGTGATGCTGGGGTCGGCGGTGTGTTCGCAGATCGCCACCGAAGAATTGAGTTTCGCCGCCAACTTCATCCAATCCCGCAATTTCCGCGCCTTTGAAACGTATGCCCTCACCACGCTGGTGTACTTGTGCATGGCGCTGATGATTCGCCAGTTGCTCAATTGGATCGGCCGTCGCTTTGTGATGAGGAATAGCCAATGAGTGATTTTTCATTCTGGGACATTGTGCGCAACCTGCTTACGGGCCTGCAGTGGACGTTGCTGCTGTCGCTGGTGGCATTTATCGGCGGAGGCCTGATCGGTTTGCTGGTGATGACTCTGCGCATCAGCAGTAAGGCATTTCCACGCAATGTTGCGCGCACCTATATAGAGCTGTTCCAGGGCACACCGCTGTTGATGCAGTTGTTCCTGGTGTTTTTCGGCATCGCGCTGCTCGGCGTGGATATTTCGCCCTGGCTGGCGGCGGCGATCGCCCTGACTTTGTTTACCAGTGCCTACCTCGCCGAGATCTGGCGCGGCTGCGTCGAGTCAATCGCTCATGGGCAGTGGGAAGCCTCCGCCAGCCTGGCACTCAACCCGCTTGAGCAACTGCGTTATGTGATCCTGCCTCAGGCCCTGCGCATTGCCGTGGCGCCGACCGTGGGGTTCTCGGTACAGGTCGTAAAAGGCACCGCCGTCACCTCGATTATCGGCTTCACCGAACTGACCAAGACCGGCGGCATGCTCGCCAATGCCACGTTCGAGCCCTTTATGGTCTACGGCCTGGTGGCCCTTGGTTACTTTTTGCTCTGCTACCCCTTGTCCCTCAGTGCGCGCTACCTGGAAAGGAGACTGCATGCCTCTGCTTAGAATTTCGGCCCTGCATAAGTATTACGGCGACCATCATGTCCTCAAAGGCATCGACCTCACGGTTGAAGAAGGCCAGGTGGTGGCGATCATCGGTCGCAGCGGCTCGGGCAAATCCACCTTGCTGCGCACCCTCAATGGCCTGGAGTCGATCAACGATGGGGTGATCGAGGTCGACGGAGAGTACCTCGACGCCGCACGCGCCGACCTGCGCAGCCTGCGGCAGAAAGTCGGGATGGTGTTCCAACAGTTCAACCTGTTCCCGCACCTGACCGTGGGCGAAAACGTCATGCTCGCGCCCCAAGTGGTGCAGAAAGTGCCCAAGGCCAAGGCCGCCCAACTGGCTCGGCAAATGTTGGAGCGCGTTGGGCTGGGTGAAAAATTCGACGCCTTCCCCGATCGTCTGTCCGGCGGCCAGCAACAACGGGTCGCCATTGCTCGCGCCCTGGCCATGTCGCCCAAGGTGCTGTTGTGTGACGAAATCACCTCGGCCCTGGATCCGGAACTGGTCAACGAGGTACTCAGCGTGGTGCGCCAGTTGGCCAAGGACGGAATGACGCTGATCATGGTGACCCACGAAATGCGCTTCGCCCGGGAGGTCGGTGATAAATTGGTCTTCATGCACCAGGGAAAGGTGCATGAAGTGGGCGATCCCAAGGTGTTATTCGCCAACCCACGTACCCCCGAGTTCGCGAACTTTATCGGCTCAGTGGAGCAGTCGGGCTGACCAGCTCGAAACGGCCCCTCCCCTCCAGCACCGCGTGATCGCGCACCTGCAAGGCGTCGGAGGGCAGTTCGGTGTCGATTTGCACCTGGGCGGTCAAGCGCTTGCCAGCCGCCCTGGTGAACAGTACCTGCCCTGGCAATAGCTGCCCGCCAACGGGTTCACCGGCAAGCTGTACCGGCGCCCACTCGACAGCATGCCCATCCATCTGGGCCTGCTTGAGTGTCAGACGGAAGTGCCCCTGACGGCCAAACCGGAAACTTTGCCCATCGGCAGCTCCGGCAAATCGCAGCGCGATGGTCGCAGGCTCCATACACAGCACGCTCAAGTGCAGCATGCGCGTCCCCAGTGCGAGGGTGGGGCTGTGTACCAGCGGCGCACTGCGAATGACCCCATAGTCGACCGTCGGCTGGCTCACGGACAACCGGCAGTTCTGCGCCTGTACAGCCTCGCTCATCATCACCGTGCACAACAGTACGAGGCCCAGTTTCTTCAGCTTAACGGCCATGGCACACCGCCGATGTTGTCTCGTAGAACGTGTCATTGTCGGGCTGGGTCTCGGGAGTAAGCCTGAGCTGGCAAGTAGAAGAATCCGACAAAGAAACCCGCAACGCCTGGGAGTCGTTCATGTCGTTCAGGAAAATCATGCCGTCACCCACCACGCTGGTCAGGAAACGGTTGTTCTTATCGAACACCGAAGCACCCTGAGGCAATGGTCGGCCCTGTTCATCGGTGCCGGTGACCAGCACTCGGCGCACTTTCACCACATCGAACGTCACGTTGTTCACCGACCCGCGAGCGGCAGCGAGGGTGTGCGTGCCGTTCTTCAGGTCCACGCGTTTGGGCAAGGACTGGGTCTGTACTTCGATACGACTGTCGGTATAGGCCGGCAAACCGGGGATCACTGCCTGCCCGCTGAAATCGGTCCATACCGGGCCGTGCGGGGTACTGATTTTGGCGGCGCCGATATCACCCACCGAGACAATGCCAAAGGTGTCCTGCACGGCATACGGCGAGAACGTCAAACCGCCTCCGTGGGCCACGACGCCGCCGCGCAACTGCCCGGAATAATCGGTGCCCTGGGGGTTGCGACTGACCCCCATGCCCACTCGGGTGTAGCGTGGCATCAGGTCCAACTGACCGCGCAACGTTTGCTCCCGCGCACTGAGGTCACGCTCGACGCCCACTTCGTAGTTCACGTAGTCATTGACCCGCTCCGTAAGGGCGGCGCCAGCCCGCGCGCGGTCCCCACGCCGACTGATATAGCTGTTGACTCGACGATCACCGCCCAGGGGCACGGTCACCTGCAAGCGCACCGACAGATCATCGTCGAACGCCGAATCACGCCGGCTACCGCCCTGGGTAACGTCATGCCGTTTGCGGGTGCCACCCACCTGCGAATCGGCGATCAAGGTGACGTCGGCATGGCTGAATGAGCGGTTCCATGAGGCGAACAGATGCTCGGTGGTGTGCCCGTCGAATGAGTTGCTGCGCGTATAGCCCAAAGAGAATGCCCCCAGCGCGGGGTCGATCCAGCTCACTCCGGCGGTGTATTGATGCTTGAAACGAGAGTCCAGTTCATCGGTCTTGGACGAGCGACCCGCCTCAAGCACTTCGCGATAACCGCGCGTCTGGGTGGTAGCGCTGAGGCTCAGGTCCATATCGGCGGACACCGGGCTGCTCACGCTTAGGCTGCTGCGTGAACCGGACACCGCATTAAGACTGTCTCGGGAAAGGTTATGGCGAGCACCCACGTTCACGCGTTGGAAAAACACGCCGCTCAGCGTGCCTCCGGCCGCCCAGTAGTCATCGGTACTCAACAGACCAAAGCCGGCGGATGAGTCGCGCCCCAGGCCCCAGGTGCCACTGCCCATGGCGACGATGGGTGACGGCGCGTCTTCATGAGTGTTCTCACGCACCTTGCCCAAAGCGAAGTAATAGCCGGGTGACGCGGGAGCAGCACCGGCAAACGAAGCCGCCGGCACCACAAAACTGCGCGTGCCTCCTCGCACATCGATCACGCTGACTTCCAGGTCGCTGGTGCCATTGAGCAGCGGCAACCCGGTCAACCGAAAAGGCCCTTCGGGCACCAGCGTGCTATGGATCAAGGCACCCGACTGACGCACTTCGATCCTCGACTGGCTCTGGGCCAGCCCCTCAACCACGGCATTGTTGCTGCCCGCCGGCACACGGGATTGGCCGTCGGGAAAGAACTGCACACCGGACAGCTGGAGGCCACCGAAATGCGGGTTATTGCTGGACAACTGGCCGACCTGGAAGGTCGATTGCAACGCGCCGATATCCTGCTGGGCATAGGCATTCAAATGTTCGGTGCGGGCCTCGCCATTGTCGGACACATAATATTGGCGGCTGCGAACGATCCAATCTCCGAGATTGAACCCCGCCTCGGTATAAGCCGATACGAACCGGCTCGCACCGCTGCGCGAATGGCTATCGAACCCCTGCACGTCATAGTTGAACAACGCCGCCGCCCCGCCCCGGGCAAAGTGCCCAGCCTCCCATTGCGGCTCGCGCAGTGCCTGCGTCGGCACCACCAGCGCGACCTCATCGTTACCGGGCCGCAGCCGCACCATCGTATTAGGGAAAGCCCCCAGGAAGTCATGACAGGCCTGAGTCGCATCAGCCGTCTCTTGGATAATGCCACTCGGTTTGACCAACCCGGCCTTATCGAGCAGCCCGGCGGTAAAACACAGTTGCCCATGCGCATCGAACCGCGCCTCCACCAACCCGAGCGGGTTGCCATTGAGCCGCAACCCGACCACATGCACACCCTCACGAAAACGCGGGGCCGTGCGGAAATAGTCGGAGACTTTGGGATCAATGCCGTGGGTGGTCAGCGCCGCCAGGTCAAACCCCTCTCCCAACTCCAGGGCGGGCAGCACACCAGGCAAGCTCCACAACGTTGCAACCCCCATGAGCAGCGTGGGCCGACAGGGCCAGAGCGACGCCAGAACTCGGTTACTCGACAGATTTATCATGAGTCGATCAACCCTCGCCGGCATTGATCGAAGCTCGGTAGTTGTCTGCGGAGAAACCGTAGACAGTGGCGGGCTGAATCTCTACAGCAGCCACCCCCTCCAGAGCGCCTTCGACGCTCAATGTCAGCGCCTCCCCCGGCAAAATGTAGGTTCGGGGCAATGTTGCCAGGGCCTTCTGTGGTAGCAGCAGTACCTCCGGCGCCAGACGCACGACATAGGCGCTGTCGTTATGAACGCTGAGGCCCTCGCCCACGTGCTTCCACTTCAACAGCTCCCAGGGGCTGTGATGCAGAGGAAGGCCCCGCGGATGCAGGATCAGCGGCAAGTTCTGCCGCAAGGTGATACCGATGGTCGCACGGCCTGGCGCACGGGCCTGGGGGATGCCCTCGAAGGACACGCGTTTCAATCGCTGGGTTTTCAGCGGCTCCTTCAAGGTGCCGATGAAGCGCACCAACTGGGTTTCGCCCGCCTCCACTCGCGTAATGGGCGGCGTCACGATTAAAAGCGGCTCCACATCTTCCGGTACGTTTTCGATAACCGAGTGAAGCAACGCCGGCGTCGCGTCAGTATTTTTGATAGATATCGTCGCTTCGCCCTGGTCTTCATAAAACACAACCACGGTTGTTTCCGGCAACATTCCATCCGCCATTACAGCACCGGCAAACCACACACAAAAACTGGCACATAACACACGTGCACTATTTATTACTGAAAGACTAAGCATTCAGTGTTCCCCACGCCTTTAAGTTGACCCTTGATAGCTAAGCGCTCCTATTAAAACAGCCGATCGGAAACAAGGGAGTTCTGATCGGCCGTAAATAAGTCGCTTAGATGTAGCTCAACTCAAGCGTCGCACGCCCATCCAGAACCGTATCGCGCGACAGGTCCAGGTCCTGGCCCCGATTAATAACGGCGCGCACTTCGAGGGTGCCGGTCAGTTGACTGATCGCGGCTGGGGTGACAGCCGTGGTGTTGCGCCAGGAATACTGACTAGGCGCCTGGGCCACTTTGCCATCCGAGTTTTGCCAGGCGCCGGTGCCGACACGCACGATAGGAAACAGCGTGGTGGTGGACGAACGCAGGTCTTTGAGGGTGATGGCGAAACCACCGGTTCTGCGGCCGCCAACGGAACCCAGGCCATAGTTGTGGGCTTCGGTATAGCCGGCCCCCAACGCATTGAGGATGCCAGGCACCTTGCTGGCGCCCTGCAGGTCGACGAACTTCAATCCGAACTTGGCTGGGGTAGTGCCGCAGTTGATGCTCAGAGGAGCGGTCTTGGGCAGCAATGGGTTGAACGCAGTTGGCAGCAATTGGCCGGAAGGGATTGTGCCGTAGTCGACGATGCCACCACCGGTCATGCTGAGGTTGCAGGCGGCAGGTTTGATCGTGCCCCTGACGATCAGCTCGGCGCTGCTGGAAGCGTGGGCGTTGATGGCCGCAGCCAGGCAAGCGATACCGAAAGTCAATCCAACAATCTTTTTCATAAGGGTCCTGTCACTGAAAGTTATCAGGCGCATTTATTTATTGTTCCTTACGGCAACCATAAATAAATAACACCACGGCACTATTGCCGAGTGACAGTCTGTCTCCTTAGTACCTAACTAAAAAATGAGACAACACATCAGTTAGTGTGGGAGCGATAAAAATATATTGTCAGCCAAGCGTGAACCTAGAGTAGGCCTCAACAAAAAAAGGAATGAAATATCGACATGAAAGGTGTAGGCAGAATCATAATTCGTACTACCACAGATAAAAGTTATAACTTCCTACAAGAACACACGAGGGCGCTACAGAGGTCGAGAACGACAACCTACCTTTCCTACAGCTAATTCTTATGGGCAACCTCGGCGCAATTCCCGAAGCACTACGCGTTGGCGTCAGCGGTCGATCGTGGCACGATGGCGAGGTTATCGACCGAGACCCCCAAACCATGCCGCAATCCCAAGCCAAGAATCTGTCCCTGATCGCCGCCATCGACCTGGGCTCCAACAGCTTTCACATGGTCGTGGCCAAGGCCCAGAACGGTGAGATCCGCATCCTTGAGCGGCTCGGCGAAAAGGTGCAACTGGCCGCCGGAATCGACGACGAGCGTCAGCTCAATGAAGAATCCATGCAGCGCGGGCTCGATTGCCTCAAGCGTTTCGCTCAATTGATCAACGGTATGCCCCTGGGCGCCGTTCGAATCGTCGGTACCAACGCCCTGCGCGAAGCGCGCAACCGTGGCGAATTCATCCGCCGCGCCGAAGAAATCCTCGGCCACCCCGTGGAAGTCATCTCAGGCCGTGAGGAAGCACGCCTGATCTACCTCGGCGTGTCACATACGCTGGCCGATACCCCCGGCAAACGCCTGGTGGCGGACATCGGTGGCGGCAGTACCGAGTTCATCATTGGCCAGCGTTTCGAGCCGCTGCTGCGCGAAAGCCTGCAGATGGGCTGCGTCAGCTACACCCAGCGTTATTTCAAGGACGGCAAGATCACCCCGGCGCGCTACGCCCAGGCCTATACGGCCGCGCGGCTGGAGATCATGAGCATCGAACACGCCCTGCACCGCTTGACTTGGGATGAAGCCATCGGTTCGTCCGGCACCATCCGCGCCATCGGCCTGGCCCTCAAAGCGGGCGGGCACGGCACCGGTGAGGTCAACGCCGAAGGTCTGGCGTGGCTCAAGCGCAAACTGTTCAAGCTGGGGGATGCCGAAAAAATCGACTTCGACGGCATCAAACCTGATCGACGCACGATCTTCCCCGCCGGCCTGGCGATTCTCGAAGCGATTTTTGACGCCCTCGAACTGCAACGCATGGACCACTGCGATGGCGCCCTGCGTGAAGGCGTGCTGTATGACCTGCTGGGCCGTCACCACCATGAAGACGTGCGTGAGCGCACGCTCAGCTCATTGATGGAGCGTTATCACGTCGACCTGGAGCAAGCGGCCCGCGTTGAACGCAAGGCGCTGCATGCCTTCGACCAAGTGGCCGAGGACTGGGGCCTGGAAGACGGCGTCTGGCGCGAACTGCTGGGCTGGGCGGCCAAGGTGCATGAAGTGGGCCTGGACATCGCTCACTACCACTACCACAAGCATGGCGCTTACCTGATCGAGCATTCGGACCTGGCCGGTTTCTCCCGGGAAGACCAACAGATGCTCGCGCTGCTGGTGCGCGGCCATCGCCGTAATATCCCCAAGGACAAATTCGCGGAATTTGGTGACGACGGCATCAAACTGATTCGCCTGTGTGTGCTGCTGCGTTTTGCGATCCTGTTCCACCACATCCGTGGCACGCAGGAGATGCCCCAGGTCAAACTGCGGGCCGATGGCGACAGCCTGGAAGTGATGTTCCCCAAAGGCTGGCTGGAAGAAAACCAGCTGACCCAGGCGGATTTTGCCCAGGAAGCGGAATGGTTGACGCGGGTGGGGATCAGTCTGAACCTGCGCTAGAGAACACCGAAAACAAATATGGGAGGGGGCTTGCCCCCGATGAGGGAGTGGCAGTCAACAGATTCAGTGACTGCTCCACCGTCATCGGGGGCAAGCCCCCTCCCACCTTTCAGACATCGTCGGTTTTTAGTTCACCGCCAGGATCGGGCTACCCAACTTTTCCAACAACGTTGCCTGCGCGCTGCGCGGGTTCTGGTTGCCGGTCGGAGTGTTGCGCACGTAGCGCCCGTCGGACTGCAGGCTCCAGCTGTGGGTATTATCGGTCAGATAACTCTCCAGCTCTTTCTTGACCCGCATGATCAGCTTCTTGCCTTCCACCGGGAAACAGGTCTCGACGCGCTTATCGAGGTTACGTTCCATCCAGTCGGCGCTGGAGAGGAACATCTGCTCTTCGCCGCCGTTGAGGAAGTAGAACACGCGGGTGTGCTCCAGGAAGCGACCAATGATCGAACGCACATGGATGTTGTGCGAAACCCCGACGATTCCCGGACGCAGGCAGCACATGCCACGCACCACCAGGTCGATACGCACACCGGACTGGCTGGCCTTGTACAGCGCACGGATGATTTTCGGGTCGGTCAACGAGTTGAACTTGGCAATGATGTGCGCCGGCTTGCCGTCGAGGGCGAACTGGGTTTCGCGGGCAATCATGTCGAGCATGCCCTTCTTCAGGGTGAACGGCGCGTGCAACAGCTTCTTCATGCGCAGGGTCTTGCCCATGCCGATCAACTGGCTGAACAACTTGCCGACGTCCTCGCACAAGGCGTCGTCGGAGGTCAGCAGGCTGTAGTCGGTGTAGAGCTTGGCGTTACCGGCGTGGTAGTTGCCGGTGCCCAGGTGGGCATAACGCACGATCTCGCCGGCCTCGCGGCGTAGGATCAGCATCATCTTGGCGTGGGTCTTGAAGCCCACCACGCCGTAGATCACCACCGCACCGGCCGCTTGCAGGCGGCTAGCCAGTTGCAGGTTGGATTCTTCGTCGAACCGCGCGCGCAGTTCGATAACCGCGGTGACTTCCTTACCGTTACGCGCGGCGTCCACCAGCGCATCGACGATTTCCGAGTTGGCGCCGGAGCGGTACAGGGTCTGGCGCACCGCCAATACATGGGGGTCCTTGGCGGCCTGACGCAGCAGGTCCACCACAGGCGTGAACGACTCGAAGGGGTGCAGTAGCAGAATGTCCTGCTTGCTCACGACGCTGAAGATGTTCTCGCTGTTTTGCAGCAGCTTGGGGATCTGCGGGGTGAACGGCGTGTATTGCAGCTCCGGGTGGCTGTCCAGACCGGTGATGCTGAACAGACGCGTGAGGTTGACCGGGCCATTGACCTGATACAGCTCGCTCTCGCCCAGGTTGAACTGCTTGAGCAGGTAGTCCGACAGGTGTTTGGGGCAGGTATCGGCCACCTCTAGACGCACCGCATCGCCGTAGCGCCGCGAGAACAGCTCGCCGCGCAGGGCACGGGCCAAGTCTTCGACGTCTTCGGAATCCAGCGCCAGGTCGGCGTTACGGGTCAGGCGGAACTGGTAGCAGCCCTTGACCTTCATGCCTTGGAACAGGTCATCGGCGTGGGCGTGGATCATCGACGACAGGAATACATAGTTGTCGCCAGCGCCCCCCACCTCTTCCGGTACCTTGATGATCCGTGGCAACAAGCGCGGCGCCGGGATAATCGCCAGGCCGGAGTCGCGCCCGAAGGCGTCGATGCCTTCCAGTTCGACGATGAAGTTCAAGCTCTTGTTCACCAGCAGCGGGAACGGGTGAGTCGGGTCAAGGCCGATGGGGGTGATGATCGGTGCGATCTCGTCGCGGAAGTAGCGACGCACCCAGGTCTTGATCTTGGTGGTCCAGTGACGGCGACGGATAAAGCGGACCTGATGCTTTTCCAGTTCCGGCAGAAGAATGTCGTTGAGGATCGCGTATTGGCGATCCACATGGCCGTGGACCAGCTCGCTGATGCGCGCCAGCGCCTGGTGCGGCTGCAGGCCATCGGCGCCGGCCTGTTCGCGGGCAAAAGTGATTTGCTTTTTAAGGCCCGCCACGCGGATTTCGAAGAACTCATCCAGGTTGCTGGAGAAGATCAGCAGGAACTTCAGCCGCTCCAGCAAGGGATAAGACTCATCCAGCGCCTGCTCCAACACGCGAATGTTGAATTGCAGTTGCGACAGCTCGCGATGAATGTACAGGCTGCTGTCATCCAGATTGACCACCGGCGGCGCCGGGGCTGGCACCGGCACTTCAGCGACGACGGGCGCGAGCGGCTCATGTTCCGGGGGTGTCTCGGAGACTTGCTCCACCACCGGGTGGGCGTCTTTTACGGCAACTTCGGAGAGTCCTTCGGTATTCATCGAGTGTCCTGTGAGAGCTACGGTTGCGCTCTAAGCAATTGGGCGGCGCGGGCGGCAAAGTAGGTCAGAATGCCATCAGCTCCGGCACGTTTAAAGGCAGTCAGGGATTCAAGGATCACTCCCTCACTCAACCATCCATTCTGTATTGCGGCCATGTGCATCGCGTATTCGCCGCTGACCTGATAAACGAAGGTCGGCACCTTGAACTCCTCTTTGACCCGATAAAGGATGTCCAGGTACGGCATTCCGGGCTTGACCATCACCATGTCAGCCCCTTCGGCCAGATCCGCGGCCACTTCGTGCAAGGCCTCATGGCTGTTGGCCGGGTCCATCTGGTACGAAGCCTTATTGGCTTTGCCCAGGTTCAGCGCCGAGCCCACCGCGTCGCGGAACGGGCCGTAGTAGGCGCTGGCGTACTTGGCCGAGTAGGCCATGATCCGCACATTGACGTGACCGGCCAGCTCCAGGGCTTCGCGAATCGCCTGGATGCGTCCGTCCATCATGTCCGACGGCGCCACCACCTGCGCCCCGGCCGCGGCGTGGGACAGCGCCTGCTTGACCAGCGCATCGACGGTGATGTCGTTCTCAACATAGCCGTCAGCGTCCAGAATGCCATCCTGACCATGGGTGGTGAACGGGTCCAGCGCCACGTCGGTAATCACCCCCAGCTCCGGGAAGCGTTCGCGCAATGCGCGGGTGGCGCGCTGAGCAATACCTTGCGGGTTCCAGGCTTCGGCAGCATCCAGGGACTTGAGTTCAGTGGGCGTAACGGGAAACAACGCCAGCGCCGGAATACCCAGTTCAACCCAGCCAGCCGCCTCTTCAAGCAGCAGGTCGATGGTCAAACGCTCCACCCCCGGCATCGACGCCACAGCTTCGCGGCGGTTCTCACCGTCCAGCACAAACACCGGCAGGATCAGATCATCGGTCGTCAGCACGTTTTCACGCACCAGGCGGCGAGAAAAATCATCACGGCGATTGCGACGCAGGCGGGTAGCGGGGAACAGGCGATTGGCAGGGGTAAAGCTCACGACAGACTCCTGAGCCCGGGTTCACGGGCGAGCGTTGCAGTTATAAGCGGCCATTATGACGAAGGAATGACAGTTGTGCTTATCGATGCGACCTGTCGTCGCATTCGTCGTTTATGTAGGAATTGTTCACTTCGTGACACATCTCGATACTTTCATGAATGTTCGCGAAGGCGTAGGCTGCGCGTTCATTTCGCCAGCACCCAGACCATGCTTCAACAATTTCTGCATGACTTCGGCTACTTTGCCCTCTTCCTCGGCACCTTCTTCGAAGGCGAAACCATCCTGGTGCTCGCAGGCTTTCTGGCGTTCCGTGGTTACATGGATATCAACCTGGTGGTGGTCGTTGCCTTCTTCGGCAGCTACGCCGGCGACCAGCTCTGGTACTACATGGGACGCAAGCATGGCCGCAAGCTGCTAGCGCGCAAGCCGCGCTGGCAACTGATGGGTGACAAGGCCCTGGAGCATATCCGCAAGCATCCGGACATCTGGGTGCTGAGCTTTCGCTTCGTCTACGGCTTGCGCACCGTGATGCCGGTGGCAATCGGGCTGTCCGGCTACCCGCCGTTGCGCTACTTGATCCTTAATGGCATCGGTGCCGCGATCTGGGCCGCCGCGCTGGGCGCAGCGGCTTACCACTTTGGCGCCGTGCTCGAAGGCATGCTCGGCAGCGTCAAGAAGTACGAGCTGTGGGTATTGGGCGCATTGCTGGTACTGGGTTTTGGCCTGTGGGTGCGCCGCCGCTTCAAAAACGCGCGTATCGCCCGGCAGGCATGCGCCGACGCACAAGCCCAGAGCGCTGCCGAGCCGGTGCCGGTGGAGAAACCTAAGACGCCAGTCGAGTAAGCCGGCTTCTGCAGCAGTAGAGGGCGATCACGCTGAGCAAGCTGTAACTGGCCAGGCCCAGCCAGCCCAGGCTGCTTGCCGGCCATAGCCCGACCAACGGCGCCAGCCATACCAGCGGCGCATTCAGCGCCAGGCGCAGCAGCTCAGCCTTCAACGCCCACGGGCGATTTTCCAGGGCCACGCCTAAGGTAAACAGCCCCAACGCCATCGCCCCCCAACCCAGGACCAGCGCCGCCGTGGGCAGACCTTCGCCGACGTTCATCAAGTAACTGCCAAACCCCACATACGCCGCAAATTGCACGGCCACGTACACCTGCTGACGCACATCCAGCGGCACTTCGTATTTGCGGAACTGGCTCAAGTCGGGCTTAACCAATGGGTATTTGGCCTTCACATCCGCCGGGCGCCAGCCGGTACGCATAAACCAGATACGCAGCTTGTCCCACAGGCTCTGCGTTCGCCGCGCATCGCTACACAGTTGCGCATAGAACTGCAGATTGGCCCACAGCGGGTTCCAACTGGCCAGGGGCGTGGTCACGCCGAAAATCACCGGTTCGTTTTCGTCTTCTTCTTGGAAACTGCCGAACAGGCGGTCCCAAATAATGAACACCCCACCGTAGTTGCGATCCATGTAGAGAGCGTTCTGTGCATGGTGGGCCCGATGATTGGACGGAGTAACGAAGAACCACTCGAACCAGCCGAGCTTGGGCACATGCCGTGTATGGACCCAGAATTGATACAGCAAATTGAGCGACGCCACGCTGATAAACACCACCAATGGCACGCCGACCACCGCCAGGGGCAGGTAGAAAATCCAGCTCAGCAGAAACCCCGTGCTGGTCTGGCGCAGGGCCGTGGTGAGGTTGTAGTCCTCGCTCTGATGGTGCACCGAGTGCGCGGCCCACAGAATATTGCGCTCATGCCCCATGCGATGCAGCCAGTAGTAGCAGAAGTCATAGAACACAAAGGCGAACAGCCACGTCCAAGGGCTCTGCGCCGGCAAATCGAACAGCGCCAGATGCTTGAGAGCGAACGCGTAGGTCAACACGCCCACGCCCTTGGTCAACAGCCCCGTGGTGGTAGACAGCACACCGGTGCTCAGGCTGTTGATGGCATCCGCCACCCGGTAATTGCGCTGTCCGCGCCAACGGTCGGCAAGCAGCTCCACCACGATCAAGGCAATGAAAAACGGTACCGCGTAAGGCACGAAGTCCATGGGCAAGTCCGGTCTATTTTTGTTACATCAAGATTAGGTGCAGCGCTGTGAGATCCCATTGGCAACAGGTTACAAATTAGTAGACATTTAACGCCAAGAACCCAGGAGAAATGCCCATGAGCAAAAAGATTGCAGTGATCCTTTCCGGCTGCGGCGTGTATGACGGCGCAGAGATCCACGAAAGCGTGATCACTTTGCTGCGCCTGGATCAGCGCGGCGCTCAGGTCCAATGTTTCGCACCCGATATCGAGCAACACCACGTCATCAATCACCTGACCGGCGAAGAAATGCCAGAAACGCGCAACGTGCTGGTGGAGTCGGCGCGCATCGCCCGTGGCGAGGTGAAGGACATCAGCCTGGCCAATGTCGACGACTTCGATGCTCTGATCGTACCCGGCGGGTTTGGCGCGGCGAAGAACCTGTCGAATTTTGCCAGCGAAGGCACCGCATGCAGCGTCAACCCGCAGGTGCTGGCGTTTGCGGAGGCCTTCGCCGAGGCGAGCAAACCCGTAGGGCTGATCTGCATCTCGCCGGCCCTGGCCGCGAAGATCTACGGCCCGGGCGTAACCTGCACCATCGGCAACGATGCCGACACCGCAGCCGCCCTGGGCAAGATGGGCGCCACTCACCAGGAGTGC
Organism: Pseudomonas sp. S5F11; assembly: GCF_019641515.1. Lineage (NCBI taxonomy): Bacteria > Pseudomonadati > Pseudomonadota > Gammaproteobacteria > Pseudomonadales > Pseudomonadaceae > Pseudomonas > Pseudomonas sp. S5F11. Next base: position 3,815,807 of record NZ_JAIFJZ010000001.1, on the reverse strand, counting down.
ACGGTTGAAGACATCGTCGAGGACAAAGCGCGCAAACTGGTAAGCACGCCGGCCTATATGCTGGGCAAGAACATCGGCGAGGTGGCGTCAGGCATCAATAAGTTGGTAGATCGCGTGCTGGAGCTGACCCACGAGAACGACGAGTGATCGCCTGACCGGCCCTATGCGGTAAGCCGCTCCACCCTCAACCCTGGCGCATCAGTTGCGTAAGGATTCGGTCCAGCGCATTGGCAAACGCCTGCTTATCCTTCTCCCCATGGGGCGGTGGTCCGCCGCCCATCTGGCCCTGTTCACGCAAGTCGGTGAACAGGTTGCGCACCGCCAACCGCTCGCTCATGTTCGCCGGGCTGAACTCCTTGCCTCGCGGGTCCAGCGCGGTGACACCCTTTTTCACCAAGCGATCGGCCAGTGGCACGTCGCTGCAGATCACCAACTCGCCGGGCACCGCGTGCTCAACCAGGTAGTCATCGGCGGCGTCCGGGCCGCTGGGTACCACGATCAGCTTCACGCAGGCAAAAGCCGGTTTGATCTGGCTCTGCCCGGCCACCAGCACCACCTCGAACTGGCGCTTGAGGGCGAACTTCACCACCAGGTCCTTGGCCGCGCGCGGGCAGGCGTCGGCATCGATCCAGACGCGCACGGTTATACCGCCACTCGGCGCTTCTCGGTCAAACGACTGCGGCCGTATAGCACCACAATCGCCAGGATCGCCACCACCTGCGCGCTCAGCGAGTAAGCGTCGGCGTGGATGCCCAGCCAGTCGAAGTCAAAGAACGCCACCGGCCGTGTACCGAAGACACCCGCCTCCTGCAATGCCTTGACACCATGCCCAGCGAACACCACCGACAGCGCGCACAGCAGCGCCGCGTTAATACCGAAGAACAGCGCCAGCGGCAGCTTCGCCGAGCCGCGCAGGATCACCCAGGCCAAACCCACCAGCAGCACCAGCGCGGTGGCGCCCCCCGCCAGCACTGCGTTATGCCCAGCCGGGCCGGCTTGCAGCCACAGGGTTTCGTAGAACAGGATCACTTCGAACAGCTCGCGGTATACCGAGAAAAACGCCAGCACCGCAAAACCGAAGCGTCCACCGCCGCCCACCAGGCTGCTCTTGATGTAGTCCTGCCAGGCCGCCGCGTGGCGCCGGTCGTGCATCCACACTCCCAGCCACAGCACCATCACGCTGGCGAACAACGCCGTGCACCCTTCCAGCAATTCACGCTGGGCACCGCTGACATCAATCACATACGCCGCCAACGCCCAGGTAGCCAGGCCGGCCAACAGCGCCAAACCCCAGCCGGCGTTGACGCTACGCACCGCCGATTGCTGGCCGGTGTTACGCAGGAACGCCAGGATCGCCGCCAGCACCAGGATCGCTTCCAGGCCCTCACGCAGCAGGATCAGCAAACCGGAGATGTAACTCAACGACCAGCTCAGTCCATCGCCACCGAGCAAACCGGCCGACGCGGTGAGCTTGGCCTTGGCCACGTCCAGGCGCTGCTGCACTTGATCGATCAGCAACCCGTCCTGCAACGACTGCCGATAGGCCATCAGGGCCTTTTCGGTGTCTTTGCGCACGTTGGCGTCGACGTTGTCCAGGGAGCTTTCCACCAGCTCGAAGCCTTCCAGGTACGCCGCTACCGACAGGTCATAGGCTTGTTCGTGATCGCCATTGCGGTACGCAGCCAGGCTCTTGTCCAAGGTGCTCGCGGTGTAGTCGAGCAACTGTGCCGGGCCGCGCTTGACCTGCGGCGGCTGCGCGCGCTGGGCGCGGAAGGCCGCGGCAGCTGCGGCGCCGTCAGCGGCCAGCACTTCATTGGGGGTACGACGGGCCAGGTCGGCGAGGTTGAACGGCTGCTCGCTCTTGGCGGCCGCCGGGTCGGCGGTAAATTCGGCGATGTAGGTGGCCAGGTCCCAACGCTGGCGGTCATCCAATTGATCGGCGAACGCCGGCATGTCGGTGCCTTCGACGCCCAGGCCCAAAGTGTTGTAGATCGCGTAGAGACTCAGGCGATCCAGCCGCGCGGCGTCCCGCAGATTAGCCGGCGGCGGCGTAAGACCCACACCCGCCGGGCCATCGCCAGCGCCGGCTGTGCCGTGACATACCGAGCAATGCTGGGCGTAGAGGGGTGCGCCGCGCGTTGGGTCGGGCGTGATGGCCGGGGCCTGGCTCACTTCATAAGCCACCGCCAACTTGGCGCCCAACTGCCGAGCCTGGCGGGCAACGGTGGCACCGTCCTGACGAGCGGTCACCGCCACGCGCAGTTCTTCGACGCCCGTTACCAGTTCGGCGCGTTCCGGCTTGGCCGGCAAGTCCGCCACCAAACCCTGCAACACCCCAAGGAACTCAACTTGTTCACGGTATTCCGAAGGGTCCACCACCTTGCCTGCGTCGACCGTCGGCGGGTAATCAGCACCGATGTAGTCCAGCAAATGCAGGGCTTGGGGCGCGCCCTCGGCCGTTGCGGCCAACAGGTTGAAGCTGCACGACATCAACGCCGGCAACACCAGCCAGGCGAGAAAACGGTGGGGGGCAGTCATGAATGAATCTCAAAGGGAAATACGAAGTAACACATTGTTTAACGTTAAAGGCTTTGACTCAAGCCGTTCGTGATTTAGCACACCTGAGCGCAACCGTTTAATCCGTCAGTAGTGGCATTTTTGTCGATCGCATCACAGCAAAAAGCCATTGTTTTGCCAGTTATGGCGCCTATAATGCCGCGCCCTGTTAGTGCGAAAGGGAATGTCATTCCGGATTTTTATGCGAAATGACCACATTGGCTGACAACTTTCAGGGAAGAAATCTGCATGGCATTTCGCGCTTTAACCCCGCTCACGCTCGCGGCGGTAACCTTGCTGTCCGGTTGTTCGATGTTCCGCAGCTACGACACCGAGCTGCAAGCCACTAACCAGCAACTGGCCACCGGCAACGTCGATGCCGCCCTGACCCTGCTGGAAAAGAACAACACCGGCGAAGACAAAGACCTGCTCTATTTCTTCGAAAAAGGTGAATTGCTGCGCGCCAAAGGCGACCTCACCGGCAGCCAGACCGCCTGGCGCAGCGCGGACCTGCAAGTCTTCAAGTGGGAAGAATCGGTCAAGTTCGATAGCGCGAAGTACCTCGCCCAGTTCGGCAGCTTCGTGGCCAACGACAAGGTTCGGCGCTACGAAGGCTACGACTACGAAAAAGTCATGCTGACCACCCAGATGGCCCTGAACCTGCTGGCCGTGAACGACTTCGACGGCGCCCGCACCGAGATCAAGAAAACCCACGAACGCGAAGCGGTGATCGCCGAGCTGCGCGATAAGGAATACCTCAAGCGCGAGGGCGAAGCCGAGCGAGAAGGCGTGACCACCCAGTTGAAAGACCTCAACGGTTACCCGGTGGAAGCCCTGAACGCCCCAGAGGTGGTCGGCCTGAAAAACAGTTACCAGAGCGCGTTCAGCCATTATCTTGCCGGCTTCGTCTATGAAGCCCTGGGCGAAAAAGACCTGGCCGCCCCTGGCTATCGCAAGGCAGCCGAATTGCGCCCTAACACTCCGCTGCTGGAACAGGCCTTGCGGGACCTGGACAAGTCCAAGGTCGGCGCCAATGAAACCGACGTGCTGATTGTGGTGCAGAGCGGCCTTGCGCCGGCCCGCGACTCGATCCGCCTGCCGTTGCCGATCCCCATCAACGGCAACCTGGTGATTACCCCGCTGTCGTTCCCGGTAATCAAAGCCGACACCTCCACCGCCACCTTCGCCCAGATCGGGGTGGACGGCCAGCAACAGAACCTCACCGCGCTCAACAGCACCACTGCCATGTCCCGCCGCGCCCTGCGTGACGACATGCCGGGGATCATCCTGCGCACTACCGTACGCGCAGTCAGCCGTGGTGTGGCGCAGAACAACCTGAACAAGACCAACCCCATGGCCGGCCTGGTGCTGGGCATCGCCTCGGCCGTGACCGAAGGCGCCGACACCCGCACTTGGCGCACCTTGCCGGACATGACCCAAGTGACGCGCCTGCGCCTCAAGCACGGCGAGCACCAGGTCAGCCTGCCCAACGCATTGGGCGGCACGCTGGTGACGGTCAAGGCCGATCAGCGCTACCAGGTGATCACCCTGCGCGTGGTGGGCAATCAGGTGTTCGCCGGCGGCCTCGCGGCCCATGTGGTGCCGAGCAGCACGCCCCAGGCGATCGCCACCCTCAAACAACCTTAAGGAGCACGCTATGCGTCATTTCATCCTCGGCGCTTTGGCGCTGGTCCTGCTCGCCGGCTGCGCCACCCCGCCGCCACCGGCACCCGGCAGCGCCGCCAGCAAAATCGTAGTGATGGGCAAATTCAAGGGCATCGCCGTCGGCGCTATCCGCGTCGCGCGGGAGAACGGCTTCCTGACCGCCAAAGTGCAACTGAGCAACATCACCAGCAGCAACCAGACGATGTATTACCGCTTCGCCTGGCTGGGCGCCGACGGCTTCCCGGTAGGCGACGAAGAGACTTGGAAAGTGCTCAACCTGTATGCCAACCAGGCCACTTTCCTGCCGGCCATCGCCAACCTGCCCCAGGCGGCGGATTTCCGTCTTGAAGTGAAAACCCCTTGAGCCGCTCATCCTTTCTGAGAGATTTCCCCATGTTTGCACGCTTCTCGATGCTCGCCGTGGTCGCCGTTCTGGCCAGCGGTTGCGCCAATACCTCGCCAGTACTCGGCAGCAAGAACATCAACTACGGCGATACCAAGGCCGTGGAAACAGTCACCAACGAGTTCGGCTCCACCGACTTGCAGATGATCGCCGAAAGCATGACCCGCTCCCTGGCCCAGTCCGGCGTGCTGCGAGGCCGCCCGGTGGTGCAGGTGTATGACGTGAAGAACAAGACCAGCGAGTACATCGATACCCGCGAGATCACCACGTCGATCAAGACTCAGTTGATGAAGACTGGCACCGCGCGCTTCGCCAGCGACAACACCGACATGCAGAGCCAGGTCGACCAGCTCAAGCTGCAAAACCAGAGCGGCCTGTACAAGAAGTCCACGGTCAGCAAGACCGGCAACATGATCGCCGCGCAGTACCGTCTGGAAGGCTCCATCAGCTCCATTGTCAAACGCAGCGCGGACTACAAGGACGTGTTTTACAAGTTCAGCCTGCAACTGATCGACGTCGAAAGCGGCGTGGCCGAATGGATGGACGAAAAAGAAATCCGCAAAACCACGGAGCGCTAAGCAATGCGTGTATGGATCGGCATGATCGGCCTGCTGTGCGCCTTTGGCGCCTCGGCCGCGCCTAAGATCGCGGTGACCGACCTGGCCTACGAGGCACGGGTCGAGGAATACATCCACCAGGTCTCGGCCAGCGACACCTTCCAGGCCAGCGCTTATCACGCCAGTGGCGCCTCCAATTACAGCGAGTACGAAAGCCGTACCAGCTATATCGAGCAGACCGAGCTGCGTAAATTCAGCGGTGATATCAAGGGCGAGATCCTCAAGTCACGGCAGTTCCAGCTGGTGCAGGGCACGCCCTACACCGCCGATGCTAAGGGTGACGTCTACGACGTGATCAAACGCATCAAGGCCGGCCACTTCAAGGGTGCCGATTATGTGCTGTTCGGCACGTTGTCGGACATCGACTTCACCCAGGACATCAACGCCCTGGACAACACCAACAGTTACTCCGCGGTGCTGGGCCTGACATTGGTGGCGGACTTCAGCCTGATCAACACCCGTACCTACGAGATCACCTCGGCGTTTACCGCCATGGGCGAAGGCCAGGACACCAAACTGGTCAACAGCCGTGACATCCGCGTGAGCTTGAACCGGCCACGGGTGGTGAAGGAAGTGTCGAAAGCGCTGGGTGAGGATGTGGCCAGGCAGTTGGCAGAGCAGTTGGGCGGTGGCTATCAGGAACCTGGCCAACCGGCACCGCGTAACAACCTGCCAAGGGATGAAGCGCCGAAGATTCTGCGCTGAGCGGTAATCCCCCAGGCAACACAAAACCAATGTGGGAGGGGGCTTGCCCCCGATGGCGGTGCCTCAGCTACAGCTAAGCTGACTGACACGCTGCTATCGGGAGCAAGCCCCCTCTCACACGTTTAGCGACCGAGCTTTACGCCGTTGCGCGATGCAAGCTGGCCAGGAAACCCGCTGCCCCCACGAACAATCCGGCAAACGTCCGGTTTACCCGCTTTTGCTGCGTGGGCGTGCGCAACAGTCGTAGGACTTTGGACGCCAACCCCGTATAGCCCGCCATCACGATCATATCGACGCTGATCATCGTCGCGCCGATGATCAAATACTGAGCCAGCAACGGCGCCTGCGGGTTCACGAATTGCGGCAACACCGCGAGCATGAACACCAAGGCCTTGGGGTTGCTGGCGTTGACCAGGAAGCCACGGAACATCATCGCCATCGGCTTGCCGATGGGGCGTACGGCCGCGTCATCGGTCATGTCCAGCGGCAAGGCACGCCATTGCTTGATGGCCAGGTACACGAGGTACGCCACACCAAACCATTTGATCGCATAGAACGCGGTGGACGACGCAGCCAGGATGGCACCCAGGCCACCCGCCACCACGGCAATCTGCATCGCCAGGCCCAGTTGCAGGCCGATGGCGTTCCAGTAACCGCGTAAAAAACCGTATTGCAGGCCGCTGGACATCGACGCAATGGCGCCGGCGCCCGGGGAAAGGGAGATGATCCAACTGGCCAGGAAAAAGGCCAGCCATGTATCGAGAGCCATGACATACCTCGCGTGAGAATAAGCGGTGGAGCCTTAAGCTAACTCCGCCGACCAGAGGCTGGCTATCGGTTTTTATCACCGTGCAGGCTAGCGATCGCCCGGAAACACGTGGGTACCTGGCCAACGCCGTACCGAACGCTGGAAAAACAGACTGTTAGGCACCTGCACGATCGCGCTGTCGGTACCGGCGGCCTCCACTTCAACCAGTGTGGTGTAGAGCAAATTGATTGCCACCACCCGCCCCTTGACGCCCGGTTTGTCGACGGTATCCACCAACTCGACAATGTCGCCGAGACGAAATGGGCCGACGGTAAAGATCAGAACCGCGCAAAGCAGGTTGGACAATACCGACCACATGGCGAAGAACGCCACGGCGGCGACCGCCACGAAGCCCGACAGTGCCGTCCACAACACGGTGGCGGATACACCCAGGCGCTCCAGAACAAAAATCAGCGCACTCCCCATGATCAGCCAGCGCAGGCCGCCGCGTAGTGGCATCAGCAGCTGCGGTGGGAATGGGTAGCGCTCGCCCAGGCGCGTAAGGACTTTGCTCACAAAGCGCTGCGCCAGGTAACCGGCCAGCAGGATCAACAGGATCTGCACGCCAATCCACACGGGCTCGATCCACTGTGCCGGCAACTGCAACGCTTCCATCAGGACAGCGCCTCCAGCTCCGCTTGCAGGGTTTCGAGCAATTCGAGGGCTTCCATCCAGGCCTCCTCCAATTGCCCTTCGCGCACCTTGAGCTTGGCCTGTTCGGCGAGCAGGTCACGCAGTTCGTCCTTGCGCGCGGCTTCGTACACGGCGCTGTCGCCGAGGCTGGCTTCGATCTTGGCCAAGCGCTCATGCACCTTGCCCAGCTCAGCTTCCAGCTTGTCGGCTTCGCGCTTGTGCGGCGCCAACTGCTGACGCAACGCGGCGGCGGCCTGGCGCTGGGCCTTCTTATCGGTTTTGTCCGGATTCACCGGGGTGTTGCTCACCGGCGCATTGCGCAGGCGGTAATCGGTCAGCCAACGGGCGTAGTCGTCGAGGTCGCCGTCGAACTCTTCGACTTTGCCATCGGCCACCAGCAGGAAGTTATCCGTGGTGCTCTTGAGCAAGTGCCGATCGTGGGACACCACCAATACCGCACCACTGAATTCTTGCAACGCCATGGTCAGCGCCAGGCGCATTTCCAGATCCAGGTGGTTGGTCGGTTCGTCGAGCAGCAACAGGTTCGGACGATCCCAGGCGATCAGGGCCAAGGCCAGACGGGCTTTCTCGCCGCCGGAAAAATTCAGCACCGGCTCATCGATGCGCGCGCCACGGAAGTCGAAGCCACCGAGGAAGTCACGCAGGGTCTGCTCGCGCTCGGTCGGCGCCAGGCGTTGCAGGTGCAGCAATGGGCTGGCCTTGGCGTCTAGGGAGTCCAACTGATGCTGGGCGAAGTAACCCACCACGGTGTTCTCGCCACGGGTCAAGCGACCGGCCAGAGGTTCCAGCTCACCCGAGAGGTTCTTGATCAGGGTCGATTTACCCGCGCCGTTAGGCCCCAGCAAACCGATACGCGCCCCAGGCGTGAGTTGCAGCTTGACCTTCTCCAGGATGGTTTTGTCGCCATAACCCAGGCGCGCATCCGAAAGATCCAGCAGTGGGCTCGAAATCTTCACCGACTCGCGGAACACGAAGTCGAACGGCGAATCGACGTGAGCTGCCGACAATTCTTCCATGCGCTCCAGCGCCTTGATCCGGCTCTGGGCCTGGCGGGCCTTGGTGGCCTGAGCCTTGAACCGGGCAATGTAACTTTCCATATGCGCACGTTGCGCCTGCTGCTTCTCGTAAGCCTGTTGTTGCTGGGCCAGGCGTTCGGCACGCGCACGCTCGAACGCGGTGTAGCCGCCGCGGTAGAGGGTGATTTTTTTCTGCTCGACATGGGCGATGTTATCGACCACGGCGTCGAGGAAATCCCGGTCGTGAGAGATCAGCAGCAAAGTGCCCTGATAGCTCTTGAGGAAGTCTTCCAGCCACAGGATCGCATCGAGGTCCAAGTGGTTGGTCGGTTCGTCGAGCAGCAACAGGTCCGAGGGGCACATCAGCGCCTGGGCCAGGTTCAGGCGCATCCGCCAGCCGCCGGAGAAGTCGGCGACCGGGCGATCCATCTGTTCGTTGGTAAACCCAAGGCCGGCGAGCATCTTGCGAGCGCGGGCGTCGGCGGTGTAGCCGTCGGCGCTGTCGAGCTCCGAGTGCAGGCGCGCCAGAGCTGCGCCATCCTGGGCCTTCTCGGCTTCGGCCAGGTCGTGTTGCACCTGGCGCAAGCGCAGGTCGCCATCGAGCACGTAGTCGATCGCGATGCGGTCCAGGGTGTCGATCTCCTGGCGCATATGAGCGATGCGCCAGTCGGCCGGCAGCAGGCAGTCGCCGGAGTCCGGGGTCAGTTCACCCAGCAACAGGGCGAACAGCGTGGATTTGCCGGCGCCGTTGGCACCGATCAGGCCGGCTTTGTGACCGGCGTGCAGGGTCAGCTCGGCGTCTTCGAGAAGACGTTGCGGGCCACGCTGTAATGTTAGGCTTTGAAGTCGGATCATAATGGCGGCGGAGTCTACCAGCTTCGTTGGCCGCTGGCTTGGGTGTGACTATGTGCGCTGACCTGTGGAGCTTTGCTCTCTCGATTTACGCCCGTCCGGGTATGGAAGCCGCCTGCCTGCGGTTGCAGGCGCAAGGGGCCGATGTGTGCCTGATGCTGTGCGGCGTCTGGCTGGAACAGCGCGGCGTTATTCTGACCGACGAGCGAGTGCAGGCACTCAAGCACATCGCCGGGCCTTGGCAGACGCAGGTGATCGAGCCGTTGCGCCAATTGCGCGTGCAATGGCGAGCGAGCGCGCAGCACGACCAGCCGCTGGCGGCCTTAAGGGAACGGATCAAGTCGATGGAGCTGGAAGCCGAACGGCACTTGTTGATGCGTCTTGAAGGGCTGGCCGAGACATGGCCATCGGGCAAGCGGGCAGATCAACAACGATGGTTGGAAAGACTGGCGGCCGAGGATGCCGCCAACCTTGACCACGACGCGCTGCAGCAGCTGCGCGTCGCGGCCACCGGCGCTTAGGAAGCGCTGGTTGGGGTAGTGCTTGGCGCTGCCGGTGCAGGGGTGCTGCTTGCCGGTGCGGTTGGAGCGGTGGCGGCTGCCGGGGTCGCTGCCGGAGTGGCCGGCGTAGGCTTCGCAGCGGCCGGCTTGGCGGCAGCAGGTTTGGCTACTGGCTTAGCGGCGGCGGGCTTAGCTGCTGGTTTGGCTGCTGGCTTAGCGGCAGCGGTTTTAGCCACTGGTTTGGCTGCTGGCTTAGCGGCAGCGGTTTTAGCCACTGGTTTGGCTGCTGGCTTAGCGGCGGCGGTTTTAGCTGCTGGTTTGGCTGCTGGCTTAGCGGCGGCGGCTTTAGCTGCTGGTTTGGCGGCTGGCTTGGCGGCAACGGTTTTAGCTGCTGGTTTGGCGGCTGGCTTAGCGGCGGCGGTTTTAGCTGCTGGCTTGGCGGCTGGCTTAGCGGCAGCGGTTTTAGCTGCTGGCTTGGCGGCTGGCTTAGCGGCAGCGGTTTTAGCTGCTGGCTTGACTGCTGGCTTAGCGGCAGCGGTTTTAGCTGCTGGTTTGGCGGCTGGCTTAGCGGCAGCGGTTTTAGCTGCTGGTTTGGCTGCTGGCTTAGCGGCAGCGGTTTTAGCTGCTGGTTTGGCTGCTGGTTTAGCGGCAGCAGTTTTAGCTGCTGGTTTGGCTGCTGGTTTAACGGCAGCGGTTTTAGCTGCTGACTTGGCTGCTGGCTTAACGGCAGCGGTTTTAGCCGCTGGTTTGGCCGAAGGCTTCTTCGCCGCGCTTGCTGCAACAGCTTTTACCGGTGTACGAGCACCCAGCACTTTAGCCACGGCTTCTTTTACACGCCCAACGCCCTGGGCCAGTTTCAGGCTTTCCTGAGCATCTTTTTTGAGTTGAGAAATGTAGGCGCGGGTTTCAGCTTGGCGATCCTTGAGAGCGTCCAGCAAGTCCTCAAGTTCTTTAACAGCGTCTTTGGCTTTGGCTTGTGCCTTGGCCTTGCCGGCGGTGGCGGCATCTTGCAATTTGGTGCGGGATTTGTGCAGCTTTTCTTGCGCCTTACCGCGCTGTTTTTCCAACTTGGCGAGCAGTTTTTCTGCATCGGCCAACGCTTGGGAACAGGCGCTTTCCAGATGTTCGAGCAAGCTGCCCGACAGTTGTTGGAGTAAGTGCAACGGGGTATTAACAGGCTTCTGTTTGGCCGACATGGTTTACCTCCTGGCTGACGTGGGTGCGGCTCATACTAGCCCTCTGCTCTTACCGCCGCTAGCGCATGTTGACAGTATCGATTGCCTCGCGTTGCACCGTACGAAAATTCTTATCGTGAGAACGAAAATGGGCGGCACTTTTTACGTTTCCACACTGGCATAATCCATCGCACTTTCGGCCGGAGAATGTCCATGTCGCGTTACCTTTTTCTTGTGCTTGGCCTGGCGATTTCGGTAGCCAATGCGAGCGCGCCGTCGCCGTCTAAAACCATCGAGCCGGATCGGCATGACCTCGCCTACAGCCTGGGCGCCAGCCTCGGTGAGCGCCTGCGCCAGGAGGTTCCAGACCTGCAGATCCAGGCCCTGATCGACGGCCTCAAACAAGCCTATCAAGGCAAGCCACTGGCCTTGGATAACGCGCGTATCGAGCAGATCCTCGCGCAGCACGAAGCGCAGAGCGAAGCGGACGCCCAAGCGCCCCTGAGTGAAAAAGCACTCGCTGCCGAACAACAATTCCTGACCCAGGAAAAAACCATGAAAGGCGTTCGTGAATTGGCGGATGGAATTCTGCTCACGGAACTCACGCCAGGTACCGGCCCCACGCCGAAAGCCAATGGTCAGGTTCAAGTGAAATATGTCGGTCGGCTGCCCGACGGAACGGTTTTCGACAAGAGCACACAGCCTCAGTGGTTTCGCCTGGACAGCGTGATCAGCGGCTGGAGCAGTGCTCTACAACAGATGCCCGTGGGTGCGAAGTGGCGCCTGGTGATTCCATCGGCGCAGGCTTATGGCGCCGACGGTGCCGGCGAATTGATCCCGCCGTACACGCCCTTGGTTTTCGAGATCGAATTGCTCGATACCCGTTCTTGAGCCAATAAAAAACGGTGCGACCTGCGCACCGTTTGTTTATCGCGTGTCCCGAAGTCAGACCTGAGCGACAGTGTTTTCTTTGTGAGCGTTGTGCAGCACTTCAATCAGGCAGTCTTCGAGCTCGAAACGCTCGTGGAGCAGCGCACCCAATTCTTTGAATTTCTCGGCGACACACTTGCCTTGATCGCACAGGTCGGTGAATGCCAGCAGCTTCTCGGTGATCACATCGATGCGTGGGTAAAGGGTCTTGGCAAAATCCAGACCGCGCTGGTCTTTGAAGGCTTCCGCCTCCTTGGTGAGCTGGGTGTAGATGCTCAAATGCCCTGCGGACACGTAATCCACCAACACCACGCAGAAATCCTGCAACGGTTCACGCTTCTCGGCCAACGCCTCGGGCTCGGCACCGAGCGCATCAAAAGCCCGAATCAATTCGTGACGTGCCTTCAACCAGCTGTCGATCAGCTTGTGCACCCCGCCCCAGCGTTCGCGAGCATTCTTGCAACGTTCCAACATGATGATCTCTCTTCCCTATTAGGGGCGCTGCCGCCTGATGCCCGCGCAACACTTCAAGGATAAAGCAGCAGCGGGACAGGGCTGCATCAGACAACTGGTTTGAATAACGCGTGCGGGCCAGATTATGCCCGCATGACTATGGCTTCAAGGTACGCAGGACAGAAAGTTCATACAAGTGTTTAATCCCGTCCTACAAACCTCAGCCTGCTTTTATGGCCTCGTCGGGTACAGGCGACGGCGAAGTAACGGTCGTGAAAACTGCGTGATGCCCAGAATCAGCATCCCCACGAAAAACAGCAGACTCCACTCCGGCAGGCTTAAATCGAACAACGTCCAGTTGATTTCCACGCAGTCGACAGTGCCTTCGACGGCCTGTTGCAGCGCCTGCCAAAGCGAAAGATTTTCGAGCATATGGTTGAGGCTGGGCCAGCAATCGGCGGTTTGGTCGGGTGCGGCATTTTGCAGCAGTATCTGGCGTACCGCCGTGATAGCGCCCAGCGTCGCGCACGCCACGCTGGCCAGCCCATATAGCGAGATGACGGGACGTTTGGGGTTATGGAGGGCAGCGATCAAATTGATCAGCGTGAAAGCAGCCAGAAAAACCCGCTGCAGTTGGCATAAGAAACACGGGCGTAACGAGACGCCGAACTCAAGGTAATAGGATGCGCCCAACGTCAGCGCACCGGCCAGGAACGCCAGAAAAAACAAGGAGCGAGAAGGGGCCAAAGACATGCTTTATCCGCATCGCGAAAAGTAGATCGCTACGGTAGAGGAAAGGCCTGAACGCTTTCAATATACGTTAGACCAGACGATTCCGTGAGAGCCTGCAGACATCCCACCAGAGGATGGAAGACTTCAGGCGACGGCGCGTAGGAGTTTGCTGCCAGACACTGACCCTCCCTGTTCGCGTGCATCAAAGGGGGTGAGGGTTTGACATATCTGAGTCAACCCTCCGCTCCTTCCTACATCAAACCCGGGCAGGGACTGGCAAAGGTGACGCCAATAAACGGCGATCCAACAACCCCAGGCCTTCCTGGAACAACTGGTTGCTGCGTTCGGTATCTCCCAACTGCGCCAACAGACGCGCCAGCTCGGCGCAAGCCTCAGGGTTGCGCTGCACCTGCAGGCTACTTTCCAGATAGTCGCGCGCCTTTCCCCACAAGCTGTTTTGCAGGCACAAGCGTCCCAAGGTCAGTAACAGGCTGGCATCACCGGGATGATCCTTGAGCCAACCTTCGGCGAACTTCAACTGCCGAGCCGAGTCGCTGCCGCGTAAAAGACCGTAGAGGCGAATGAGATGGCTGTCGTAACCGCGCTTGATCGCACCACGCAAGACCTCTTCGGCCTTGGCGTCGGCACCCAATTGGCGCAGTTGCTCGGCGTAAGCCAGCACTAACTGCGGCTCCTGACGCTGGGCAGAGGTAAGCTGCTGCCAAGCCCGCTCAAGGGACTGCTGGCCAGCTTCGTCCTGCTCCTCACGCTGAGCCGCAAGGCTGAGGTTTTCACCCCATGCGCGACGTTCCAGCTCGGCCAGTTCGCCGGCAGGCAGCACCTTGTCCTTACGCAGCTGCGGCAAAAGGTGAATCACCGACGACCAGTCACCGCGCTGTTGATGCAAACGCTGCAACTGACGTAGCACCTGCGCGTTATGCGGATGACGCTCGTGCATTGCCTGTAGGGTGACCAGCGCACCGTCCGTATCGCCACGGTCCAGTTGCAGTTGCGCATGACTCAAGGCGACCGCCAGCTCAGCCTGGGGCTGGCGCTCCAAAGCGCGCTCAAGCAAAGCATCGCACTCTTCGTAACGCCCCTGTTCATTGGCGGCTCGCGCCGCGCCCAGGTAGTACAACAACGGTTGGCGTTCGGCTTCGGCGGCACGCCGCAAATGGCGTTCGGCACTGGCCCAGCGCCCTTCGGCGAGGTCCATCTGGCCCTGTTCGATAGCGATCTGTGTACGGCGGCTGCGATTACGCCGCGACCAAGGGTTGACCACGCCGCCCGACGTGGTAACCAGGCTCAGCAAGACGCGGACCAGGTAGATCGCCAGAATGATGGCAAACACGGCGAACAGGGTCGCCCACAGGCTCGACTCGTAATGCAGCACATGTGGATAAGTAATCAGCACGTAGCCGGTGTGTTTCGAGATGCCCACAGCCAGTGCCAGGGCGATCGCGATCGCCAGCACCAGGATCACATAGAAACGCTTCATCGGCTCTACTCCTGGGACGCCGGCTTGGCAGCCGCCTTGGCTTCATCGGCAGACAGGTGGCGACGATCAAGATACGCCTGCACCGCGGCGAGGCTCGCGGCCAGGTCCGGTGTCACCACCGACACGGCTTTGGGCTCAAGCTCGGCAATGCGCGCCAGCATCGCTTTGCTCTGCGGGTTGTCCTGATTGAAGTTGTCCTGCAGCACGCTGCGCGCCTCACCCAGTGAGCGGCTATACACCGCCGACTCACCATTGAGCGCCGCCCATTGCGCCTGTTCGAGCGCCAGGCTCAGGGCCAGACGCACTTGGTTCAGCCCCTGACCGGCAAGCAACGGACGGATGTTGTCGTCTGGGTTGAAATCAATGCGGAAGTAGCGAGAAATCTGCTCCCACCACTGGCTCCAACGTCCCTCGGTATCAGTGGTGGGACGACCTTCAGCGGCGGGTTCAGTCAGTTGATACTCCGGCGCAATCGCCGCCAGCTGCACCACTTGATCGCGCAGGGCGGCCAATTGCAGGTACAGCCCGGTGCGGTCCGGCTGTTCGGTACTGCGCAGAGCGACCAGGCTCTTGGCCAATTGCTCACGGGCCGCATAGGCGCCCGGATCGCTTTGCTCGCGCAGAATCTCGTCAGCGCCCTGCACCAGCGCCTGGGCGCTATTGATGTCCTGCAAGGCCGACAGGCGCAGGCTCGCCAGGCGGATCAAATGCTCGGCCTCGGCCAGACGCCAGTCCTGACGGCTGGCACCCAGAACGGTTTCCAAGCGCTGGCTCAGGTGTTGCTGATCACCCTGCAATTGGGCCACCAGACGGCGACGCTCCTCCAGCTCATCCGCACCCGGCAGTTGAGCCAGTCGCGCGGCCAGTTGTTGCTGGGTTTGCTTGAGAGTTTGGGATTGCTCATCCAGGGTCTGCACCTGGCCCAGTTGCTGCTGGTGACTGGCTTGCAGGGCACGGACCTGCCAGATCCCCCAACCGCCGGCGGCCACTCCGGCAGCGCCGAGCAGCAAGGCGACGACCGCCAGGCCATTGCCACGGCGCGGCGCGGTGACCGGTGTCTCGACCGGCGCATCAAGTGCGGGTTGAGCTTCATCTTTAGGCAAGGCTGTTTCGCTCACGTATCCGTCCTTTGCGTATCAGAGAGTGGGGGCGGGATGTTTTTATAAGACATAGCCGCCTAACGCCACTAACAAAGCCGCGGCACTCGCGCCGCGACAATCCACCACTTTTTCTGCACCGGCAGCCCGCGCCATTTCCTGGACTCTTGGGCTGGGCACGAACAACGGCAGCTGTGCCACCTCCGGCCAATCGGCGCCGGCCAGGGCTTGCAGGTGCAAGAAACCCTGCCCACTGCTGACCACCACGCCGTTCAAGCGTTCCAACTGGATGCGCTGCATCAACACACCGGTGTCGTAGGTCGGAAGGAACCGCCGGTACAACTCCAGGTAGTCGACACTAGCACCTCTCTCGCGCAAACGCTCTGCCAGCAATTCGCGGCCGCCCTCACCACGCAGGATCAGCACCCGTGCATCGGGGCGCGCAATAGCCTCGCGTAATGCCGGCAGTTCAAGCAAGGCCTCGCTGTCATCGCCGGTGTGCGGATAGTGAACCGTGTAGCCTTGATCGGCCAGCACCTGCGCAGTAGCTGCCCCCACACTGAACCAGGGCACCTCGGACCAGTGGCGATCCAGCTGTTGCAAGGCCAGGCGCGCGGCGGGTTTGCTGACGACAATCACGGCACAGTAGCGGCCGAGGTCACGCAACAGCGCTTGCTGGTCAGGGGTGATCGGCAAGGGCTCGATATCCAGCAAGGGCAGGCTGCTGCTGTAGATCCCGACGTCGGACAACACCGTCGCCAGCGCCGCCGATTCCTCGGCGGGCCGCGTCAGCAGCAAACGCCAGCCGGTCACTGCGGGCCGGCCTCGCCGTAGACTTTTTGCAGGATGGCGCCGGCGCCTTTCTCCAGCAGCTCTTGCGCCACTTGGATGCCCAAAGCCGTCGCTTCGCATTGCGGGCCACGCACCTCGGCGGTCAGCAAGGTGCCGCCTTCCGGATCGCCCACCAGACCGCGCAGCCACAAGTTATCGCCTTCAAGCACGGCGTAGCAGGCAATCGGCACTTGGCAGCCGCCATTGAGGTGCTTGTTCAAGGCACGCTCGGCGGTGACGCGAACTTCGGTATCACGATGGTCGAGAGGCTTGAGCAGAGTATGGATTTCACTGTCGGCGCTGCGACATTCGATACCCACGGCGCCCTGCCCACCGGCGGGCAGGCTGTCTTCGACACTGATGGCCGAGGTAATGCGGTCTTCGAAGCCAAGGCGGATCAAACCGGCGGCGGCGAGGATGATCGCGTCATACTCACCGGCATCCAGCTTGGCCAAGCGCGTATTGACGTTGCCGCGCAGAAAGCGAATCTGCAGATCCGGACGGCGCGTCAACAGCTGGGCCTGACGGCGCAGGCTGGAGGTACCGACGATGCTGCCCAGGGGCAACTCGTCCAGTGAAGCGTAGGTATTGGAAACGAAAGCGTCGCGGGGGTCTTCGCGCTCGCAGATGCAAAACAGGCCCAGACCTTCAGGGAAGTCCATGGGCACGTCTTTCATCGAGTGCACGGCGATGTCGGCTTCGTTCTCCAGCAGCGCGGTTTCCAGTTCTTTGACGAACAGGCCCTTGCCGCCGATCTTCGACAACGGTGAGTCGAGCAGCTTGTCGCCGCGACTGACCATGGGCACCAGGGACACCTTGAGGCCGGGGTGGGCCAGCTCAAGGCGAGCTTTGACGTATTCGGCCTGCCATAGGGCCAAGGCGCTTTTACGGGTGGCGATGCGGATTTCGCGAGGGGACATGGATCAATCCGTACTGAATAGATACGGCAGATAATAACAGCTCAGGCAAATACGCCTTGATTTGAATCAGCAAGTGCGGGGCCTCCCTGGCCTCGTCGCACCGGGATAAGGAATGCAGCCCCGCTAAAGCCCTCGGGCTAAAGCTGCTGCATCATTTTGCGCACGCCGGCGACATGCCGACGACTGACAATCAAGGCATCGCCGTTGAGCCCTTTGAGGAACAACTGAAAGTGCCCCAGCGGCGTACGTTGCAGACGCTCGATACGCTCACGGGCCACCAACGCATTGCGGTGGATACGCACGAAGCGGTCGCCGAACTCATCTTCAAGGGCCTTGAGCGGTTCATCCAACAAGACTTCACCCGCTTCGTGACGCAGCGTGACGTACTTGTGATCGGCGATGAAGTAGACCACTTGATTCAGAGGGATCAACTCGATGCCTTTGCGGGTACGTGCACTGATATGGCTGCGGGGGCCGTTGCCACTTTGGGCGGCGGGCTGGGTCAACGCGGCGAGCTGGGCGCGGCTGGGGCGCTCGGCCTTTTTCAGGGCTTTGAGCAACGCTTCGGCCGTCGCCGGTTTGGTCACAAAGCTCACGCCACTGTCTTCCAGCGTCTGCGCGGGAAACTCGTCCTGAGCCGCACACAATACCAAGGCCGGTGGCGATTCGCGCTCACTCAGGCGGGCAGCAACCTGCAGACCATCCAGGCCCGGCATACGGATATCGAGCAACAGCACATCGGGCTTGAGGCTGTCGATCAGCGTCAACGCCTCCTCACCGGTGGTGGCGCTCGGTTCAAGAACGGTATAACCCTCGAGTTCACTGATTAAACGACTCAGTCGCTCGCGGGCTTGGGGTTCGTCATCAACGATCAGGACATTCATATTGCGCTGGATTCCTGCGTGAGTCTCGCACAAGGATAACGTAGACAGGTGCGGTGACTTGCGTCACAGCGATCCACGCTAAGACTCGTGCGAGCGGCAAAAAGTGCCCCGAAGGTGGCACCCATATTTACCCGGACCTGTTCATTAGCGCCCAAGACCCGCTGCCTTCGGGCATCGTCGTAGGGTTTGCTGATACACAATCCGAATACCCCCCTTGTTTAATGGTTAGTCTGGGCTCTGACCGCATTACCCGACTTTGGTGCATTCACACACTATCAGTCCAACTGTAGACGCTTGCCGAGACGACATTGCTCAATCGTCAAATATCGTTTCAATAAGTCTCTTTTTCCAGTCTCGTCCCGGACGCGATCGACGGCAAGGCACTTAGCCATCCTTTGCACAAATAAAAATGCCGACGACCCGCGCCACCGCCTCCGCGAGCAACCCTGTTATGATCGGCGCCACACTTCCACGCCTTTTTATTAAAGCAACTCACGAGCGAATCCATGAGCACCGACAAGACCAACCAGTCCTGGGGCGGCCGCTTCAGTGAACCCGTCGACGCCTTCGTCGCGCGCTTCACCGCCTCCGTCACCTTCGACCAGCGCCTGTACCGCCACGACATCATGGGCTCCATCGCCCACGCCACCATGCTGGCCAAGGTCGGCGTGCTGACAGAGCCCGAGCGCGACAGCATCATCGACGGCCTGACCACCATCCGCGGTGAGATCGAAGCCGGTACGTTCGACTGGCGCGTCGACCTGGAAGACGTGCACATGAATATCGAAGCCCGCCTCACCGATCGTATCGGTGTGACTGGCAAGAAATTGCACACCGGACGCAGCCGTAACGACCAAGTCGCTACCGATATTCGCCTATGGCTGCGTGACGAAATCGACCTGATCCTGTCCGAAATCACCCGCCTGCAAAAAGGCCTGCTTGAGCAAGCCGAGCGTGAATCGGACACCATCATGCCCGGCTTCACCCATCTGCAGACCGCACAGCCCGTGACCTTCGGCCACCACCTGTTGGCCTGGTTCGAAATGCTCAGCCGCGACTACGAGCGCCTGGTGGACTGCCGCAAGCGCGCCAATCGCATGCCTTTGGGCAGCGCCGCGCTAGCCGGTACGACCTACCCGATCGACCGCGAATACACCGCGCAACTGCTGGGTTTCGACGCCGTGGGCGGCAACTCCCTGGATGGCGTTTCGGACCGTGACTTCGCCATCGAATTCTGCGCCGCCGCCAGCATCGCGATGATGCACTTGTCGCGGTTCTCCGAAGAGCTGGTGCTGTGGACCAGTGCACAATTCCAGTTCATCGATTTGCCGGACCGTTTCTGCACCGGCAGCTCGATCATGCCGCAAAAGAAAAACCCCGACGTGCCAGAGCTGGTACGTGGCAAGAGCGGCCGTGTATTCGGCGCGCTGATGGGCCTGCTGACCTTGATGAAGGGCCAGCCATTGGCCTACAACAAGGACAATCAGGAAGACAAGGAACCGCTGTTCGACGCCGCCGACACCTTGCGCGATTCGTTGCGCGCGTTTGCCGACATGATCCCAGCGATCAAGCCCAAGCACGCCATCATGCGCGAAGCGGCTTTGCGCGGGTTCTCCACGGCGACTGACCTGGCGGACTACCTGGTGCGCCGTGGCCTGCCGTTCCGCGACTGCCACGAAATCGTTGGCCACGCCGTGAAATATGGCGTGGACACCGGCAAGGACCTGGCGGAAATGAGCCTGGAAGAACTGCGCCAGTTCAGCGATCAGATCGAGCAGGACGTGTTTGCCGTGCTGACCCTGGAAGGTTCGGTCAACGCCCGTAACCATGTGGGCGGCACCGCGCCGGCGCAGGTCAAGGCAGCGGTCGCGCGCGGCCAGGCCCTGCTCGCCAACCGCTGAGTACAGTAGTGGGAGGGGGTTGCCCCCTCCCACACTTGATCACTTTTTCGCCGCCACCATGGCCAGGAACGCCGGCATCGCGGCTTGCCTGTCCGCCTCCACTTTTTGCGCGTTGGGCATTGCGTTAAGGCGATCCAGCAACGCTTTGGCCGCCGGCAACTGCGCCAGCAAGTCCAGCCCGAACAACTTCTCGCCGACCCCGCAGGCCAGGTTCAAGCTGTACATGAAGTACAGATCCGCAATGGTGAAGCTCTCCCCCGCTACAAACGGCGCAAACTTGCCATGCCGCCCCAGCGAAGCGATGCCCAAGAGCAATTCCGCCTTGGATTTTTCCTTGATCGCCTCCGCAACCACTACGCCAAAAAATGCTTCGCCAAAGCAGGCGCGCGCGGGCAGTTCGATATAGAGCTCGATTTCCCGGCACAAGGCCAACACCTGGGCGCGCTCGAACGGGTCGGCCGGGAGCAGTGACGGCCCTTCCTGGGTTTGTTCGATATATTCCAAGATCACGCTGGTTTCATTGATAAAGCCCTGCTTCACCTCCAGCACCGGCACCTTGCCGCGCGGGCTGACCGCCAGTACGTCAGGGGCCTGCCCGGCATAAAACAGTACTTCTTCGAAGGGCAGGCCCTTCTCCAGCAGCGCCAGTTTCACCATGTTGTAGTAGTTGCTGACCGAAAATCCGTAAAGCTTGAGCATCGCAAAGCCTCCAGGCCGTGTGCGGGGTTGGCTGCAAGCGTTATAGACGCCCGGTGGCCGCTTGACCAGCAGCATCACCTGCTTGAATGGGGGTAGACTGGCGCCCTTTCCTTGAGGAGCACCGCCATGAGCGAGCCCACTGATATCGACAATGACGAAGAAGCTTTTGCCGAACATATGCTGATCGGAGCGATCGAAAACCAGATCGAAAGTGACAACCCACCCGCCGCCAAGGCCACATTCAACAAGCTGACGTTGGTGGGCTATGAGCGGGAAGAAATTCTAAACCTGATGGCTCATGTGCTGGCTTTCGAAATTGGCGCCATGCTGTACGAGGATCGCGCGTTCGATACCCAATGGTACGAAACAGCGCTGCGCGCACTGCCCGAGCTGCCGCCGGAAAAGGAATAGCTCCGAGACGCAGCAACACGCTGGACAGTTCGGCAAAGTGAGTTCACCTTATGGCCTGCTAGCCTCTAATAAATTTAGAAAGTCTGGAGTCCTTATGTCGTATACCCCTGAGTTGGTTGCCGAACTGGAAATCCTCGCACTCTTCCCCTTGGACAGCACCCAGGAAGGCCTGAAAGTCCATCAGACCGCCGCGCCCAGCGCTATCGCCGCAGTCAAACGTCTCTTCGATAAAAAACTGATCGACCAGCCGGATGGGGGCTATCTGACCAGCCTTGGCCGCGATGCTGCCGAGCAAGCGCAAACCCTGCTGACCATCTTGACCACTGCCACGAACAAAGAAGCCGCCTGATTCCGGATGCCACCCATGGAGTCCGCCGCCGCGGATTCCGAGGGCGTCGCCTGAGCGACTGTAAAATTCTGACGCCAAAAAACCATTTCCCTCTAAACCTCCTACGTTTCTGACTGTAAACTCCTACACGGCCGCCCACGCCGGGCTCTGCGAGCCAACGAGTTCGACATGACCCGCACCCATGAAATCCGCCCCGACTTGGACGAAGGCATCGACCGCAAGGTGCTTGCACAGTTGCGCGCGCGTTTCATGGCGCTCAATGAAGGCCGCATGGCCCGCGCCGTCGAGGGGCTGACACCTCGCCAGCAAAGCGTACTGACCCTGTTGCCGCTGTTCTTTCACGTCAATCACCCGCTCTTGCCCGGTTATGTCTCGGGCAGCACGCCGGCGGGGCTGTCGAATTTCGAGCCTACCCCCCAAGCACTGATCGAAGCCCAGCGCCTGACCCGCTCGTTCGCCTATAAACCGCGCCATGGCAACCCGCCCCGACCGATCCATGGGCTGTTCCTGATGGGCAGCCTTGGCACGCTGGCCCAGGCCGACCAAAGCGACATGGATGTGTGGGTATGCCACGCGGCGGATCTGGGCGAAAACGAGCTGGCCGAACTGCGCAAAAAGTGCCAATTGCTGGAGGCCTGGGCCCAGAGCATGGGCGCCGAGGCGCACTTTTTTCTGATCGAACCGACGCGCTTCGTACTCGGCGAGCGCGACACCCAACTCAGCTCCGACGACTGCGGCACGACCCAGCACTATTTGCTGCTCGATGAGTTCTATCGCACCGCCATCTGGCTGGCCGGTCGTACACCGATCTGGTGGCTGGTGCCGGTATATGAAGAAACCCGCTACGCCGAATTCACCCATACGCTGCTGTCCAAGCGCTTTATTCGCGCCGATGAAACCCTGGACCTTGGCCACCTGGCGCGCATCCCACCGGGCGAATTCATGGGCGCCGGGCTGTGGCAGTTGTTCAAAGGCATCGAGTCGCCTTACAAGTCGGTGCTCAAGCTGTTGCTGACCGAGGTGTACGCCAGCGAACACCCGCAGGTGCAATGCCTGAGCCTGCGCTTCAAACAGGCCGTGTACGCCAATCAAATGGACTTGGACGAGCTGGACCCCTACGTTGTGGTCTACCGCCATATCGAGGGCTACCTCAAGCAGCGTAACGAGCCGGAACGGCTGGAGCTGGTGCGGCGCAGTCTGTACCTGAAGGTCAACCGCAAGCTCAGCGCCGGGCAGCGCGCCAGCAGTTGGCAACACCTGTTGCTCGAACGCCTGGCCCAGGAGTGGGGTTGGGACCCGCGTCAACTGGCGTTACTGGATAGCCGAAGCCAGTGGAAGGTGCGCCAAGTGGCTTCCGAACGCCGCGCCCTGGTCAACGAGCTCAACCACAGCTACCGCTTCCTGACCCAATTCGCCCGCACCGAACAGACCGTCAGTTTGATCAACAAGCGCGACCTCAATGTGCTGGGCCGGCGCCTGTACGCCGCGTTCGAGCGCAAAGCCGGCAAAGTCGAATTCATCAACCCGGGTATCGCCCCGGACTTGGCCGAAGACACCCTCACCCTGCTTCAATCGCCTAACCGCAAAGAGCCGGGCCAGCATCACTGGAGTTTATATAACGGCAATCTCACTGCTCTGGAGTGCGAACACTTCGCGCCGATCAAGCGCAGCCGCGATCTGCTGGAAATGCTCACCTGGTGCCATCGCAACGGCGTCATCGACAGCAGCACACGGCTGGCCCTGCACCCCGGTGTCAGCGACATGACCGAATTCGAGCTGTTCAATCTGTTGGGCAGCCTGCAACAGACCATCGCTTTGCCCCTGGCCAGCGTCGATGAAGAGCGCCTGCTGCGTTCGGCGGTACCCGAGGAGGTGCTGTTGCTGATCAATGTCGGCGTCGACCCGCTCAAGCATCACCGCGAGCTGAACATCCTGATGACCACCGAGCGCACCGATTCCCTGAGTTACGCCGGGGTGCGCGATAACCTGGTGCTGACCCTCGACCAAGTGACCCTCAACAGCTGGAACGAGGTGATGGTCAGCCGCTACGACGGCCCCCATGCGTTGCTCGATTGCTTACGGGATTACCTCAACCAGCTGCCACCGGGTCATCTGCCGCGCCTGCGGGTGCGCTGCTTCTGTCACAACCGTGCGCAATTCATCGCGCAACGTGTGGAGGAAGTCTTCGACACCGCGCAACACCTGCTGCTGGGTCAGTCCAACCATCGCTATCTGCTGCAAGTGCAGCAGCACTACCATGTGATGGAGTTGATGCCGGGCCAGGCCACCCACGTTTCGTTGGCCACTCAGGAGGCGCTGATCGCTTACCTCAGCGAAGAATTGGCCAGCTACAGTCCGCTACACCTGGACGCCATGGCCCTGGAAGATCACGACCTGGCGCTCTTGCTGCCCATGGGCATGGCGGCCTGCGTGCAGGTGTTCTACCGGGTCAATGAAGATTTCGCCGAGTTGTACGTGCTCGATGAGTTCAACTCGCTCTGGCAACAGCGCTTGCCCTTCCATGATGAACAGAGCCTGTTGGTGCCGTTGCAGCGCTTTTTGCAATCGATCATCTATCGCCGCGATGCGCTGTCACCGCTGGACCCGCAGCAACCCATGAGTGCCGTGCAAACGCTGTATTACCAGTTGTTGCCATCAGGCAGCGGCCGCGCCCGTGGCGTCGAACCTCGGCCAGCGCCTTTGACCCCGGCGAACAAACCGTTCTATGACGTGCAGGCGATTATCGGCAAGGCGGCACCGGGCCAAGTGAGCATCACCCTGTACTGCAATCAGCGGGAGTTTTCCGAGCTGGAATTCGGCGATCAACTCTTCACCGTGGTCGCCCAGGAAATTGTCGGGCAGCGCCGGGAACCCGAGCGCTACCGCTGCTACATCACCGACCTGGACCTGTCAGGCCTGCTCGGTGATGTGCAAAGCCCAAGCAACCTGTATCTGCGCTATAAGGCCGAACTGGAACGGTCGCTCAACGAAGCGCTGAGCCAGATTTAGAGAGGAAAGGCGCCACCATCTTTTGGCTGGCCTTCGACACTGAGCAGTTCCAGTTTGAGGGTCTTGCCACCCGGAGCCGGCCAGTCGATATGCTGGCCCACCTGCAGGCCGAGCAGCGCGCTGCCGACAGGCGCCAGGATCGAGATCTTGCCGGCGTCGGCGTTGGCGTCTTTGGGGTAGACCAGAGTCAGGTGGTAGTCCTTACCGCTGCCTTGCTCGCGGCAATGCACGCTGGAATTCATGGTCACGACACCCGCAGGCACTTCATCGTGGCCGACCACATCTTCGGCGCGGTCGAGTTCGGCTTGCAACGCTTCGACGCCGGGAGACTCGTCGCCCAAGCGATCGATCAGTTGCTCCAGACGCTGCACGTCAAGGCGGGTGAGGATGATGGACGGTGCGGTGGTCATGATTCAGGCAGACTCCTTTTTTCTGCACAAAAAAGCAAAACCCCGCCAGAAAAAGGCGGGGTTCTCACGGGCCTCGATGAGTTGAGGCGTAGCCGGACACTAACACAGCGTCACAAATAAACAAGACGGCCTCAGGCGCGGGCCCTGCGCTGCTCGGCTTCGGCGCGGATCACCCGACGCCGATCATCGTCGGCGGAGCGCCATTCGCGAATGTCTTCGACATGCCGGAAGCAGCCAAGGCAGACTTTGTGCTCATCCAGACGACACAAACTGATACAAGGTGACGGCACCGCCGGGCTGACATTGCTGAACAGCGGCTTGGGCGGGCGTACGGGTGCAGGCTGGGTCACGGTCAGATCTCGTCGAAGTCCAGCTCGGCGCCGGTATATTCCTCGACCAGGCGCGCGAGCATTTCGCCCAACAACTCTTCACTCTTGTCGCACTGCCATTTGCCGCTTTCTTCGTCGTAATCGAAGTGAACGCCACCAGAGCGAGCGGCCAGCCACAACTGACGCAGCGGTTCCTGGCGACTGAAGATCAGCTGCTGACCACTCTCGAATTTGACGGTCAGCACGCCTGCCGAGTTTTCCAGGTCCACGTCCAGGCCGCTGTCATCAAAAATATCCTCCAGCGCCTGCTGGGTCGCATCCACCAAGTCGTGAAAACGGGCTTCGGTCAAACTCATTGTGGCAACCTCGAAAGTGTCTGGTTTTGCTCAAGCGCCGCACGATACGGGCGAGCTTCGCCGATTGCAAAGGATACCGATTTCATTACCAATCTCGGTATGAAATATCCCAAGCCAGCGTAGTCTGCTTCGCGCTTAAGACGGCAAACCCCCGCCGGACGGGTATTCCAGCGCATAGGCAAGCTGGCGGGTGGTGGGTATACTCGGGCGCAATTAATGCATATTCAAGGATTTCGCCATGAAGCGCCTGATCTCTTCCCTTGCTGCGCTCGTCGCGGTCGCTTGCCTCGTTAGTGCCTGTGGTCAAAAAGGCCCACTGTACCTGCCCGATGACAGCAAAGACCCGAACGAACAGGCGCAATCGTCGCAAAAGCCAGCAAAAGCGCATAAGCACGACACCTTCGAATAAGGGAACCCCATGGACGCTTTTAACTACCGGGACGGCGAGCTGTTCGCGGAAGGCGTGGCGCTGTCCGCGATTGCCGAACGCTTTGGCACCCCGACGTACGTGTACTCCCGTGCGCACATCGAAGCGCAATACCGCTCGTTTACCGATTCGTTGAATGGCGTGCCGCACCTGGTGTGCTACGCGGTCAAGGCCAACTCGAACCTGGGTGTGCTCAATGTCCTGGCGCGCCTGGGCGCCGGTTTCGACATTGTGTCCCGTGGCGAGCTGGAACGTGTTTTGGCCGCCGGCGGCCAGGCCGACAAAATCGTGTTCTCCGGCGTCGGCAAGAGCCGCGAAGATATGCGCCGCGCCCTGGAAGTCGGCGTGCACTGCTTTAACGTCGAGTCCAGCGAAGAGCTGGAGCGCCTCCAGGTCGTGGCCGCCGAGATGGGTGTTCGTGCGCCGATCTCCCTACGCGTCAACCCGGATGTCGATGCCGGCACCCACCCGTACATTTCCACCGGTCTCAAAGAGAACAAGTTCGGCATCGCAATTGCCGACGCCGAGGACGTGTACATCCGCGCCGCCCAACTGCCGAACCTGGAAGTGCTGGGTGTCGACTGCCATATCGGCTCGCAATTGACCACGCTGCCACCGTTCCTGGATGCGCTCGACCGCCTGCTGGCACTGATCGACCGCCTGGGCGACTGTGGCATTTACCTGCGCCACATCGATCTGGGCGGTGGCGTCGGCGTGCGTTATCGCGATGAAGAGCCGCCGCTGATTGCCGATTACATCCAGGCCGTGCGCGAGCGCATCGAGGGCCGCGATCTGGCGCTGATGTTCGAACCGGGCCGCTATATCGTCGCTAACGCGGGCGTACTGCTGACCCAGGTCGAGTACCTCAAGCACACCGAGCATAAGGATTTCGCCATCGTCGACGCGGCGATGAACGATCTGATCCGCCCGGCGCTGTACCAGGCCTGGATGAATGTCACCGCCGTAACGCCGCGCAACAGTGAAGCGCGCGCCTATGACATCGTCGGCCCGATCTGCGAGACCGGTGACTTCCTGGCCAAGGATCGTCAGCTCGCCCTGGAAGAAGGCGATCTGCTGGCCGTGCATTCGGCCGGTGCCTACGGGTTTGTCATGAGTTCCAACTACAACACCCGCGGCCGTACCGCCGAGGTGCTGGTGGACGGTGATCAAGCGTTTGAAGTGCGTCGCCGCGAGACGGTAGCCGAGTTGTATGCTGGCGAAAGCCTGCTGCCGGAGTAAGCCATGCTGCTGCGTTTTACCAAGATGCACGGGCTGGGCAATGATTTCATGGTTCTCGACCTGGTCAGCCAGCACGCGCATATCCTGCCCAAGCACGCCAAACAGTGGGGCGACCGGCATACCGGCGTCGGCTTCGACCAGTTACTGATCGTTGAGGCGCCCACTAACCCGGAGGTGGATTTCCGTTACCGGATCTTCAACTCCGACGGTTCCGAAGTGGAACAGTGCGGCAACGGCGCGCGCTGCTTTGCGCGCTTCGTGCTGGACAAACGCCTGACCGCCAAGCGCCAGATTCGCGTCGAGACCAAGAGCGGCGTGATCGAGCTGGATATCCGCAACGACGGCCAGATCAGCGTCAACATGGGCGCGCCACGTCTGGTGCCGGCGGATATTCCGTTCCAGGCCAGCGAGCAGGCGACCAGTTATGCCGTAGAGGTCGACGGCAAAATGGTCGACCTGGCGGCCGTGTCCATGGGCAACCCCCACGCCGTGCTGCGCGTCACCGATATCAATAACGCCCCCGTGCATGAACTGGGGCCGAAAATCGAAAACCACCCGCGCTTCCCGGCGCGGGTCAATGTGGGCTTTTTGCAGGTGATCGACCGTCACCGCGCGCAATTGCGCGTGTGGGAACGGGGCGCCGGCGAAACCCAGGCCTGCGGTACCGGCGCCTGCGCCGCTGCCGTCGCCGCGATCAGCCAGGGGTGGATGGATTCGCCGCTGCTGATCGACCTGCCCGGTGGGCGCTTGTCCATCGAATGGGCGGGCCCGGGCCACCCGGTGATGATGACCGGGCCGGCCACGCGCGTATACGAAGGACAGGTCCGTCTATGAGTGAGCCAATCCAATGACCGATAAGCCTCAAGTACCCGCACAAGCATCCCCGAGCGAAACTCTGGAGGCCGCTGCCGTCGCGGCGTACCTTGAGGCTCATCCGGATTTCTTCGTCGAACATGACGAACTGCTGCCGGCCTTGCGCATCCCCCACCAGCGCGGCGATACCGTGTCGTTGGTGGAACGTCAGATGAAGATCCTGCGCGAGCGCAATATCGAAATGCGCCATCGGCTCTCGCACCTGATGGACGTGGCCCGCGACAACGATCGCCTGTTCGACAAAACCCGCCGCCTGATACTGACCCTGCTGGACGCCACCAGCCTGGAAGAAACGGTGATGGCCGTGGAAGACAGCCTGCGCCAGGACTTCCAGGTGCCTTTTGTCAGCCTCATTCTGTTCAGCGACAACCCGATGCCGGTGGGCCGATGGGTCAGTGGCAGCGAAGCTCAAACCGCAATCGGCGGGCTGCTGTGCGAAGGCAAGACCGTCAGCGGCACCTTGCGCGAACATGAACTGGACTTCCTGTTCGGCGCCGAACAGCGCAAACAGATCGGCTCCACCGCCGTGGTCGCCCTCAGCCATCAAGGCCTGCACGGCGTATTGGCTATTGGCAGCCGCGACCCTGCGCACTACAAAAGCTCGGTGGGCACGCTGTTCCTGACCTATATCGCCGAAGTGCTCGGCCGCGTCCTGCCGCGCTTCACCACTTCCCTGCGCGCGGTGCGCTAGTTATGGAACGGCAACTGGACGCTTACTGCGCGCACCTGCGCAACGAGCGCCAGGTGTCGCCCCACACGCTGGAAGCCTACCGGCGGGACTTGAACAAGGTTCTGGCCTACTGCGAAAAGCAGCAGATCGCCAGTTGGAAAGCGCTGGATATCCAAAGCCTGCGCAGTTTGATCGCGCGCCTGCATCAGCAGGGGCAATCCTCGCGCAGCCTGTCTCGTCTACTGTCGGCGGTGCGCGGGCTTTATCACTACCTCAATCGCGAAGGCCTGTGCGACCACGACCCGGCCAATGGCCTGTCACCACCCAAGGGCGAACGGCGCCTGCCCAAGACCTTGGATACCGATCGCGCCCTGCAATTGCTTGAAGGCGCAGTAGAAGATGATTTCCTCGCCCACCGCGACCAGGCAATCCTTGAGCTGTTCTATTCCTCAGGCCTGCGCCTGTCGGAGCTGACCAGCTTGAATCTCGACCAACTGGACCTGGCGGACGGCTTAGTGCAAGTGCTCGGTAAAGGCAGCAAGACCCGCGTACTGCCCGTGGGCAGCAAGGCCCGCGAAGCGTTGCAGCATTGGTTGGCGCTGCGGGCGCTGGCTAACCCGGCGGACGACGCCGTCTTCATCAGCCAGAAGGGCCGACGCCTCGGGCCACGGGCGATTCAGGTCCGGGTCAAGGCCGCGGGCGAGCGCGAATTGGGGCAAAACCTGCACCCGCATATGCTGCGGCACTCCTTTGCCAGTCATCTGCTGGAATCGTCCCAAGACCTGCGCGCCGTACAGGAACTGCTCGGGCACTCCGATATCAAGACCACACAGATCTACACCCACCTGGATTTTCAACACCTGGCAACGGTGTACGACAGCGCCCATCCAAGGGCCAAACGCATCAAGGGCGGCGACTCATGACTATCAAGCTGATCACTTTCGACCTGGACGACACGCTCTGGGACAACGTACCGGTCATCATCAGCGCCGAAGCGTCGATGCGCGAATGGCTGGCGACCCATGCGTCCAAAGTCGGAGACCTGCCTCTGGAGCATTTCGCCAGATTGCGCCAACAGGTGCTGGAACGTCACCCGGAACTCAAGCACCGCATCAGCCTGTTGCGCCATCGGGTACTGACGCACGCATTCGAAGAGGCTGGTTATCCACAGCCCGAGGCCACCGAAATGGCGGATGTGTGCTTTGAGGCGTTCATCCATGCACGCCATCAACTGACGGTCTTCCCCGAGGCCGAACCCATGCTGCAGGCGCTACGTCGCCAATACCTGCTGGGGGTCATCACCAACGGTAACGCTGACGTACAGCGGGTCGGCCTGGCGGACTACTTTCACTTCGCCCTGCGGGCCGAGGATGTCGGCATTGCCAAACCGGATGCACGGTTGTTTCAGGAAGCCTTGCAGCGTGGCGGCGTGAATGCGGACGCGGCAGTGCATGTGGGTGATCATCCAGGGGACGACATTGCCGGCGCACAGCAGGCGGGGCTGCGTGCGGTGTGGTTCAACCCGACGGGCAAGGCTTGGGAGGCGGATAAGCGCCCGGATGCGCAGATTCGCAGCCTGACGGAGTTGCCGGAACTGCTCCGCAGTTGGCAATAACCTTGTAGATCCAGCGGTGGGAGAGGACTTGCCCCCGATTACGATAGGTCAGCCAGCAATTTAGGGACTGATCCCCTGCTATCGGGGGGTAAACCTCATCCCACATTTGAATCGCATAAGACTCAAAAACATCAGACATGAAAAAGCCCGCAGCGACGGCGGGCTTTTTCTTACAAGCGGGTGGCTGACTTCAGATAGGTCGGCTGCCGTACTTGTTATCCGGCTTCTTGGGCGGATCGGCTACCACGTTAGGCTCGACTTCGACCACTTTGCCGCCTTTAGCGAGGAACTCTTCCATCGCGCGGGCCAGGGCATCACGCTCTTTGTTCTTGGCTTCAACGCTCGGCAACTCATCGACCGAAACCGCGGCCTTGGCTTTGCCTTTGGCTTTAGGAGCTGCGTCATCGCCGACACTGTCATCGGCCTCGCCAGTAACGTCGTCGTCAACAGCTGCCGCGTCGAGACTATCATCAGCCTCGTCGTCGTCACCTACTTCAAGTTCGTCGTTTTCCAGATCATCGTCGCTCATGTTCTACCTCATGACTTGCGAAAAGCAGATTAGTTATAGCCCAGCTTGATCCTCTGTCGAGGCGGCTGGAAAAAAATCAACGTCCACCGGTTAACCAGTGGCCTATGCCCCATCACCATGCAAAGTGGCGAGGACTTTACGAGCACCGCCATGATCACGGTGCTCGCCCAGATAAACACCTTGCCATGTCCCCATCGCCAAGCGGCCGGCCTTCACCGGCAAACTCAGCTGGCAGCCCAGGAGACTGGCCTTGAAGTGCGCCGGCAGATCGTCCGGACCTTCGTCGTTGTGTTCGAACCCTGCACGGCCTTGTGGTACCAGCGAGTTGAAAAAACGTTCGAAGTCACGGCGAACCGCCGGGTCGGCGTTCTCGTTGATAGTCAACGAAGCCGAAGTGTGCTGCAGCCACAGGTGCAACAGTCCTACACGACATGCCTTCAATTCAGGCAAGCCGGCAAGCAATTCGTCGGTCACCAGGTGAAAGCCCCGGGGCCTGGCCCGCAGGGTAATCAGGGTCTGTTGCCACATACAGTTCTCCGCCCATCGGCGCGCATTCTAGCGCGCTCTGGGAAAAAACAAAGTGTCGAATACGCCTACATGCCTGTAAGACATTCGCACGCTGAAAAATGCCGTGTGCGCCCCATCACAATCACTGCACAAAAATGGCCTGGCGCCCTATGACTGACAAACGCCAGACAAAAAAATGCCCGGCAAGCCGGGCAACTTTTTTTCGCGTACTTACAAGTTGTAGCCGCGCTCGTTGTGTTGCGCCAGATCGAGGCCAACCGCCTCTTCCTCTTCGGTGACACGCAGGCCCATGACCATGTCCAGCACCTTAAGGATGACGTAGGTGACGATCGCCGTGTAGATCACGGTGAAGCCCACACCTTTGCACTGGATCCATACCTGTGCCGCTACGTCCGTCACGGTGCCGAAGCCGCCCAGCGCAGGGGCTGCGAAAACACCGGTGAGGATCGCACCGACGATACCGCCGATACCGTGCACACCGAAGGCGTCCAGGGAGTCGTCATAGCCCAGCTTGCGCTTGAGGCTGGTGGCGCAGAAGAAGCAGATCACACCGGCCACCAGGCCAATCACCAGGGCGCCCATCGGGCCTACGGTGCCGGCAGCTGGCGTAACGGCAACCAGGCCAGCGACCACGCCCGAAGCGATGCCCAGTGCGCTTGGCTTACCGTGGGTAATCCACTCGGCGAACATCCAGCCCAGCGCCGCAGCAGCGGTGGCGATCTGAGTCACCAGCATCGCCATGCCGGCGGTGCCATTGGCGGCCGCCGCGGAACCGGCGTTGAAACCAAACCAGCCGATCCACAGCATGGCCGCACCGATCAGGGTGTAACCCAGGTTGTGCGGCGCCATCGGCGTGGTCGGGTAGCCTTTACGCTTGCCGAGCACGATGCACGCCACCAGGCCCGCGACACCGGCGTTGATGTGCACCACGGTGCCGCCGGCGAAGTCCAGCACGCCCCAGTCCCACAACAGGCCGCCGTTGCCGCTCCACACCATGTGTGCGATCGGTGCATAGACCAGGGTGAACCAGATGGCCATGAAAATCAGCATGGCGGAGAACTTCATGCGCTCGGCAAAGGCGCCGACGATGAGTGCCGGAGTGATGATCGCGAAGGTCATCTGGAAAGTGATGAACACCGCTTCGGGGAACAACGCCGCCGGCCCGGTGATGCTGGCCGGGGTGACACCCGCCAGGAACGCCTTGCCCATGCCGCCGAAGAAGGAATTGAAGTTGACCACGCCCTGTTCCATACCAGTGGTATCGAACGCGATGCTGTAGCCGTAAATAACCCACAGGATGCTGATCAGGCCCGTGATGGCAAAGCACTGCATCATCACCGACAGAATATTTTTGGAGCGAACCATGCCGCCGTAGAACAGCGCCAGGCCAGGGATGGTCATGAACAGCACCAGCGCAGTGGATGTCAGCATCCACGCGGTGTCGCCGGAGTTGAGGACTGGAGCAGCCACTTCGTCTGCCGCCATGGCCAGGCTTGGCATTACGATGGACAACAGGGCTCCGAGCCCTGCGAATTTACGCAGAGTCATATTGTTTTCTCCTGGGGCGTTGGGGTTTGGCGGCTTAGATTGCGTCGGTATCGGTTTCGCCGGTACGGATGCGAATAGCCTGTTCCAGATTGACCACGAAGATCTTGCCGTCACCGATCTTGCCGGTGTTGGCGGCCTTGGTTATCGCCTCGATAACCCGGTCAAGATCCTTGTCGTCAATGGCGACATCAATCTTCACCTTCGGCAGGAAATCCACTACGTATTCCGCGCCGCGATACAGCTCGGTGTGACCCTTCTGCCGACCGAAGCCTTTGACCTCAGTAACGGTAATGCCCTGCACGCCGATCTCGGACAACGACTCGCGTACATCGTCCAACTTGAACGGCTTGATGATGGCAGTGACTAGCTTCATGAAAACTCTCTCCCGAATTGGTGGACTTGCCCCAGGAAAACAAACCCGTCTCAAGTCTAAGCGCAGTGCCTGGCTTTGTAACGCGTCGTCGCCTCGGCTATGCCGTTGCGACGCCAGCTAACCACTGGTGACAAACCTGTACCCCTGATCCATCGGCGCACTGCATTCGTCACAGCGACTGCATCAGTGCATGGGTCATGATCGTCTAAGCAGAAACCTTGCCAGCTCCGTAAAAACCACTGAAATCAATCCTTTGCCCACTTATGTCCACCTGCGGGTCGTTTTGGTGAGCGTAATGCGCACAAAAACGGTGCGTGGCCCGCCGCCCCTCTGCGCGAAAAGCGTGCGCGCAAGGCCGTGAAAAAGACTATAGACGGCGCGTGATACACTGCCCGCCAACAGTTTTTCCGGAATATTTCCCATGCTCGCGCCCAAAGATTTCCTCGACGCCCTGAGCGGCCACGCCTCTCGCCTGTTCAGCGGAGAAACTCCATTGCCCCGCAATGAAATCGAAAGCCAGTTCAAGGCCTTGCTGCAAAGCGGTTTCAGCAAGCTCGACCTGGTCAGCCGTGAAGAATTCGACAGCCAGATGGTCGTGCTGGCCCGCACGCGTGCGCGGCTGGAGAGCCTGGAGGCGAAGGTGGCGGAGTTGGAAGCGCGGCTGACGCCTGATCAGAAATAACCCATACCTCTGTTGAGACGAGCCTGTTCGCGCAGATCTTCGCGAACAGGCTCACGCTCCACCTACCCAAGATACGTTCAGTAAAACCTCCCCGCCCCGCTCTTACCCACCTCGTCTACCCTTGAAAAACCGCAGGAAGCGGCCCTCACTTTTCAAGGAACGAGCATGTCCCTCGCCATCGTCCACAGCCGCGCCCAGATCGGCGTCGAAGCGCCCGCCGTCACCGTCGAAGTGCATATGGCCAACGGCCTGCCGTCCCTGACGCTGGTGGGGCTGCCCGAAACCGCAGTCAAGGAAAGCAAAGACCGCGTGCGCAGCGCCATTCTCAACTCCGCGCTGCAATACCCTGCCCGTCGCATCACCCTCAATCTCGCGCCCGCTGACCTGCCTAAGGACGGCGGGCGTTTTGACCTGGCGATTGCCTTGGGCATCCTGGCGGCGAGTGTGCAAGTGCCGGCGCTGATGCTCGATGACGTGGAGTGCCTGGGCGAACTGGCCCTGTCCGGCGAGGTACGCGCGGTGAAAGGTGTACTGCCGGCGGCACTGGCCGCACGCAAGGCGGGACGCACGGTGATAGTTCCGCGTGCGAACGCCGAAGAAGCCTGCCTGGCATCGGGGTTGAAGGTGATTGCGGTGGATCACTTGCTGCAGGTGGTGGCGCACTTGAATGGCCAGGTGCCGATCGAGCCATACAGGTCCGATGGCTTGCTGTATCTGAACAAGCCCTATCCGGACTTGAGTGAAGTGCAGGGCCAATTGGCGGCCAAGCGCGCGCTGCTGCTTGCTGCGGCTGGCGCACATAACCTGCTGTTCAGCGGCCCGCCCGGCACCGGCAAAACCTTGCTCGCCAGCCGCTTGCCCGGTCTGCTGCCGCCCTTGACCGAACACGAAGCCCTGGAAGTCGCGGCCATCCAGTCGGTGGTCAGCCTGGCACCTCTGAGCCATTGGCCCCATCGG
Source organism: Pseudomonas sp. S5F11 (assembly GCF_019641515.1). Lineage (NCBI taxonomy): Bacteria > Pseudomonadati > Pseudomonadota > Gammaproteobacteria > Pseudomonadales > Pseudomonadaceae > Pseudomonas > Pseudomonas sp. S5F11. The sequence goes on along the minus strand of NZ_JAIFJZ010000001.1, from coordinate 3,780,606 downwards.
CCGTTTCGCCAGCCCCATCACTCCGCGTCCGGGCCGGCCTTGGTGGGCGGTGGCTCGAAACCCCAGCCGGGGGAAATCACCCTGGCCCATCACGGTGTGCTGTTTCTGGATGAATTACCGGAATTCGATCGCAAGGTGCTGGAGGTACTGCGCGAGCCGCTGGAGTCAGGGCATATCGTGATTTCCCGCGCGCGCGACCGGGTAAGTTTCCCGGCGCGCTTCCAACTAGTGGCCGCAATGAACCCCTGCCCCTGCGGTTATCTGGGTGACACCACCGGGCGCTGTCGCTGTACGCCGGAGCAGATCCAGCGCTATCGCAACAAACTGTCCGGGCCGTTACTGGACCGGATCGACTTGCACCTGACGGTTGCACGGGAAACCACGGCGCTGAACCCGGCACTGGCAGCCGGGGATAACACAGCAACGGCGGCCGCACAGGTTGCCAACGCGCGGGAGCAGCAGGAAAAACGCCAGGGCTGTGCCAATGCGTTTCTGGACCTGCCGGGGTTGCGCGAGCATTGCAGGCTGGCGAAGGCCGACGAGAGCTGGCTGGAGAGTGCCTGCGAGCGGCTGACACTCTCCTTGCGCGCGGCTCACCGCTTACTCAAGGTGGCGCGCACGTTAGCCGATCTGGAGCAGGAGGCTACGATCACTCGCGAGCATCTGAAGGAGGCGCTGCAATACCGCCCGGCGGCTATCATGTGAGCATCCCTCCCTGATCAACAGCGCTTCAGCGGAAGCGATCCACCTCATGCCGCAAGCCCGACGCCAGTGTCTCCAACTCCTTGGCGGTGATCGCCAGGTTCGAGACGACTTCGCGCTGTTCGCTGTTGGCCAGCGCAATGCTCTGCAGGTTGCTGCTGAGCAAAGTCGCGGTGCTGCTCTGTTCCTGGGTAGCCGTGGTAATCGCAGCGAACTGCTGACCGGCCGAGCGGCTTTGTTCGTCGATCCGCGCCAGGGCCGACGCCACGTCGGCGTTGCGCGACAAGCCTTCCTGCATCAGAACCTTGCCTTGCTCCATGGTGCTGATGGCGTTGCCGGTTTCTTTCTGAATGCTTTGGATCATCCCGGAAATTTCATCGGTGGCTTCACGTGTACGCGAGGCCAGATTGCGCACTTCATCCGCCACTACAGCGAAACCACGGCCTTGCTCACCGGCCCGCGCAGCCTCAATGGCGGCGTTGAGCGCCAGCAGGTTGGTCTGTTCGGCAATGGCGGTGATCACACCGACGATGCCGCCGATCTCCTGGGAACGCTGACCCAACGTGTTGATCACCGTTGCGGTGCTGTTCAGTGCCGTAGCGATATGCTCCAGGGACGACGAGGCTTCCTGCATCGAGTTGCGTCCGATCCGGGTCTGTTGGGCGTTCTCTTGAGCCAGACGTTCGGTGTTGCCCATGTTGTCGGCGATGTTCAGCGATGTGGCGCTGAACTCTTCCACCGCGCCGGCCATGCTAGTGATTTCACCGGACTGCTGCTCCATGCCCTCATAGGCGCCCCCGGACAACCCGGACAGCGCCTGAGCGCGACCGTTGACCTCTTCGGCCGCCTTGCGGATATGCGACACCATGGTCGACAGCGCTTCCCCCATCTGGTTGAAGGCCCGCGCCAGTTGGCCGATCTCGTCATGGCTGGAGACGTTCAGGCGAGCACTCAAATCCCCAGCGCCCAGGGCTTCGGCCTGACGCACCAAATCGCCCAACGGCGCCAGTTTGCTGCGCAACAACCATACCGTCGCACCCACCGCCAGCAACATCGCCAACACACTGCCGATCACCAGACGCAGGCCGACGGCCCAGGTGACCGCGCGGATTTCCGCCTTTGGCATGCTGGCGACCACTGCCCACGGGCCGCCGTCGAACGGTACCGATACGCTGTAGAAGTCTTCGCTCTTATCGCTCCAGAAACGTCCCTTGCCTGGGGTTTTGGCCAGATCCAGCATCACCGGCACCGCTTGCTCCGGGGCCTGCACACCCGCCGGCGACACCAGCCAGTGTTTCTGTTCATCCAGCAAGGCCAGTGAACCGGTCTGGCCGATGCGGAAGCGTTTGAGGTTCTCGAACTGGGCGTTCTGCGCATCGGTGTAGTCGAAACCGATAAACAGCACCGCGATAACTTTGCCGCTGGCGTCACGCACCGGGCTGTACTGAGTCATATAGGAGCGATCGAACAACACCGCCCGACCAATATAGGGCTGCCCGCTGAACACCCGCGCATACGCCGGGCTCTGGCGGTCCAGCACAGTACCGATGGCGCGGCTGCCGTCCTGCTTGGTCAGGGAGGTGCTGACCCGGATAAAGTCGTCGCCACTGCGCACGAACACCGTGGCTACGCCGCCGGACATCTGCTTGAACACATCCACTTCGGTGAAGTTGTTGTTCAGCACCTCGCTGCCCAGATACAGGCTCGGGGTCTGCACACCGGCGACCGCGATGGGCTGGTCCGCGCGCACGCTCAAGCCCGCGCTGAAGCGCTTCTCGAACAGCCCCGTCAGGCGCTGAGTGCTTTCACGCAGCGTGCTATGGAACGTATTCAGCTGGTCGGCGAGCAGGCGCGCCTCGCTGGCCAAATGTTCCTCGCGGGTGTCGAGGTTGGCGGCATCCAGGGAACGCAGGGCAAAAACAGTACTGCCGCCAATGGCGACAGCCAGGATCACGGCAAGGGCCATACCGAGTTGGGAGGCAATCCGGGCACGAGGTTGAGACATGACAGCTCCTGGCCGAGGCCAGGATCATCCTGATCTCATAGCGCTGCTCGGCAAATTATCTAAGTGGGCAAACGTTGGTGCACGATGGTTCCAACACACCTACTTCGGCGGGTGATTGCAATACTTGAGCGAATCGCAGGGGTATCGCGCAAACGGTTGCGCACCAGCGTTATAAGCACTTCAATCGAAGCGTTCCACCGCAGGCAACACCATCGCTTGCACTTCGCTCTGCAGGAAATCCGCGAGGCGTCGCAGGCGCTCGCCACCCGGACGGGTTTTCGGCCAGACCAGATAATAGTGCTCGCCACTGGCCACAGCGCTGGGCCATGGCAGGCTCAGCCTCCCCTGAGCCACGTCTTCGGCCACCATCAGCAGGTCGCCCATGGACACGCCGTACCCCCGCGCCGCCGCGATCATGCCTAGTTCCAGGGTATCGAAGACTTGCCCCCCCTTGAGCGACACTTGGGACGACAGCCCCATGCGCTCCAGCCAGTAGCGCCAATCGCGCCGATCCGGCGTCGGGTGCAGCAACTCAGCCGTGGCCAGTCGCGCCGCGTCCCAGGGGCCGTCGTCGAGCAGGTTGGGGGCGCCGACGGGAATCAGCATCTCGGGAAACAGGCGACACGCCTCCCAATCCGTGGGGAAATGGCCATTGCTGAGTAGGACGGCACAGTCGAACGGCTCGTGGTTGAAGTCCACTTCGTCAACGCTCATCCACGCGCTGGTCAGTTGCACCTCATTGCCCGGCTGCAAATGCCGAAAACGACTGAGCCGCGCCAGCAGCCAACGCATGGTCAGGGTGGAGGGGGCCTTCATGCGCAGGATGTCGTCCTCGCTATTGAGGGTGTGGCAGGCCCGCTCCAACGCGGCGAACCCCTCGCGCACGCCGGGCAACAGCAGCCGTGCGGCCTCGGTAAGTTGCAGGTGGCGACCGCTACGCTGGAACAGGCGACAGGCGAAATGCTCTTCGAGGGTGCGGATATGCCGGCTCACCGCACTTTGGGTGATGGACAGTTCTTCGGCGGCGCGAGTGAAAGAGTTGTGCCGGGAAGCGGCCTCAAAGGCACGCAGGGCATAAAGCGGTGGAAGACGACGAGACATTGGGAAAGCTCCGACAACTCAATACGAGAACCCTACCAGACTCGATAGGAGCATGAGTTTTAATCATGCGAACGATCGCATTTATCCCTTTGTGCAATGGGCTGAGAGCGCCGAGAATCAACCCTCCCCCAATTCTATGACTTTCAGAGCGTGATGATTATGCAGCATCCGGCACGTACCGAACTCTGGGCCATTCTGCGGCTTTCCGGGCCGCTGATCGCCTCGCAGTTGGCCCACATGCTCATGGTGCTGACCGACACTTTGATGATGGCGCGCCTGAGTCCCGAAGCCTTGGCCGGCGGTGGCCTGGGCGCGGCGAGCTATTCGTTCGTGTCGATCTTCTGCATCGGCGTGATCGCCGCCGTGGGTACGCTGGTGGCCATCCGTCATGGCGCGGGCGACATCGAAGGCGCCACGCGTCTGACCCAGGCAGGGCTTTGGCTCGCTTGGTTGATGGCCCTGGCGGCCGGCCTGCTGCTATGGAACCTCAAACCGGTGTTACTGCTGTTCGGCCAGACCGAAACCAACGTGCAGTCGGCGGGGCAATTTCTGACGATCCTGCCGTTCGCCCTGCCTGGCTACCTGAGCTTCATGGCCCTGCGTGGCTTCACCAGCGCCATAGGTAAAGCCACGCCGGTGATGGTGATCAGCCTCGGCGGCACGGTGCTCAACTACCTGCTCAACCACGCACTGATCGAAGGTATGTTCGGCCTGCCGAAACTCGGCCTGATGGGCATTGGCCTGGTCACGGCGATCGTCGCCAATGGCATGGCGCTGACGTTGATGTGGTACATCCGCAGCAATCGTGCGTATGCCGCCTACCCGCTGAGCAGCGGCCTGCTGCGCCTCAATACCCACTATCTGCGCGAACTGTGGCGGCTGGGGCTGCCGATTGGCGGCACCTATTCGGTGGAAGTCGGGCTGTTTGCCTTCGCGGCGCTGTGCATGGGCACCATGGGCAGCACGCAACTGGCTGCGCATCAGATCGCTCTGCAGATCGTCTCGGTGGCGTTCATGGTGCCGGCGGGGATGTCCTACGCAGTGACCATGCGCATCGGCCAGCACTACGGCGCCGGGCAGTTGCTGCGGGCCCGTCTGGCAGGACGCGTCGGAATCGGTTTCGGCGCCTTGGTGATGTTGGGGTTTGCCGCCGTGCTGTGGCTGTATTCCGACCCGCTGATCGGACTGTTCCTCGACCATAACGACCCGGCGTTCCATGACGTCATCGTCCTGGCCGTCAGCCTGTTGGCCGTGGCGGCCTGGTTCGAACTGTTCGATGGCGTGCAAACCATCGCCATGGGCTGCATTCGTGGGCTCAAGGACGCCAAAACCACCTTCCTGGTCGGTTTGGGTTGCTACTGGCTGATCGGTGCGCCGTCGGCCTGGCTGATGGCGTTCACCCTGGGCTGGGGCCCCACCGGTGTATGGTGGGGATTGGCACTGGGGCTGGCCTGCGCGGCAGTGAGCCTGACCTGGGCGTTTGAAGCGAAGATCAAACGCATGATTCACCAGGAACCTGCGGACCAAGTAGCGTTTCAGACTGCGCAAACGGACTAGAAGCCTATTGCGTTGCTTCGCCGCGCTAGTTGGCCGCGCCCGGCATGGCTTGCCGGCCATTGCCGATAGTCAGGTAATCCACCAGCTCAGGCAATGGCAACGGCTTGCTGATCAGGTAACCCTGGGCCTGGTCGCAACCGAACAAACGCAACAGCGCCAATTGCTCTGGGGTTTCGACGCCTTCGGCCACCACTTCCAGGTTGAGGTTGTGAGCCAGATTGATCATGGCGTGCACCAACTTGCGGTTCTCTTCGCGCTCCTCCATGCCGCCCACGAAGCTCTTATCGATTTTCAGCAGGGCAATCGGCAGGCTGTTGAGGTGCACGAACGATGAGAAACCGGTACCAAAGTCATCCAGGGAAAACCGCACGCCCAGGCGACCAAGGGCATCCATGGTTTGTTTGACCAAGTCACTGCGGCGCATCACGGCGGTTTCGGTCAGTTCGAACTCCAACCATTGCGCCTCCACCCCACGCTCAGCAATCAGGCGGCTGAGGGTAGAGAGCAATTGGCTGTCCTGAAACTGACGGAACGACAGGTTGACCGCCATGTGCAGCGGCGGCAGGCCGCGTTCGCGCAAATCCTGCATGTCACGCAGGGCACGGGAGATCACCCAATAGCCCAGCGGCACGATCAAGCCGCTTTGCTCGGCCAGGGGCACGAACTCGCTGGGCGGGAGCAGGCCGCGCTCGCCGTGGCGCCAGCGCACCAGGGCTTCGAGACCGACGATATGGCCGTCATCCAGGTCCAGGCGCGGCTGGTAATGCAGCTCCAGCTCATCGCGCCGCAGGGCACGACGCAGTTCGCTCTCCAGATCGGCCAGACTGCGGGCGTTGCGGTTGATGCGTTCGTTGAAGATATGAAAGGTGCAACCCTGGGTGCTTTTAGCTTGCTGCATAGCGATATGGGCGTGCCACATCAGCGGGTCGGCGCCGGCGCGAGCGCGGGCATGGGCCACGCCCAGGCTGCAGCCGATCAGCAGGCTTTCGCCATCCACCCAGTAGGGTTCGGCCATGGCTTCGATGATGCGTTCGGCCATCCATTCAGCACGCTGCGGCGCACGGCGTGTGTCGATCAGCAAGGCGAATTCGTCGCTGCCCAGGCGGGCGAGCTGGTCGCCGATTTCGAGCTGGCTCTTGAGCCGCGACACGACCTGCAGAATCAGGCGATCGCCGGCCTGGTGGCCGAGGGCATCGTTGGCATGGCGGAAATTGTCCAGGTCCAGATGGCCGAGGGCCAGGCCGCGACCATCATTCTCGGCCAGCCTCGCAGCCAGCAAGGTCTGGAAGCCCTGGCGGTTGGCGATACCGGTGAGCGGATCCTGCTCGGCCAGGCGTTGCAGGGTCGTCTCCAGTACACCGCGCTCGCGCACATGACGCAGGCAGCGGCGTAGCGTGTCGACAGCTATTGCATCACGCACCAGCCAATCGCTGACGCCAAGGGGCGCAACCAGCGGCTCCTGCTCAAGCAGCAGCACGCAGGGCAAGCTGCAACGGCCGGGGGCAGGTTGCAGGGCCGGTGTGGTCAACAGCACCGCGCTCTGGTCGTCATCGAACAGACGACTCACGGAATCCCAACTTGGCGCGCTGATCAGCACAGCCCCATCGCCCATCGGCGCCAGGCACTCGCGCAACAACGCTGCCCACTCAGGCGTATCGGCCAGAAGCAGCAAACGCAAGGGTTCGACAGGCGTAGACAAGCTAGCTCCCTAGACTCTGCAAGATTTCATTGGCGGCGGGCATTATGACGCGCGGCCTGATAATCACCAATGATAAGAGTTATCAAACACGCCGGTTGTAATCATTTGTCAGTGCTTCAACCACAAGAAGCCCCGACATCCTGCGGCAAAGTAGCAAAACCGGCAAATTTAGATCGAGTGGTACGTCACACCGTCGATCCAGGGCAGCAGAATCTTGCCAGCCTGTTAAAATGCCCGCCCTTTTGACCAACGACCCCAAAAAATCCGTATGTCCCGACTCAACCCCCGGCAGCAAGAAGCCGTGAACTACGTCGGCGGCCCTCTATTGGTGCTCGCCGGCGCAGGCTCCGGCAAGACCAGCGTGATCACCCGCAAGATCGCGCACCTGATCCAGAACTGTGGCATCCGCGCTCAGTACATTGTCGCCATGACCTTTACCAACAAGGCCGCGCGCGAAATGAAAGAGCGCGTCGGCACCCTGCTCAAGGGGGGCGAGGGCCGTGGCCTCACCGTGTGTACCTTCCACAACCTGGGACTGAACATCATCCGCAAGGAGCATGTGCGGCTGGGCTACAAACCGGGCTTTTCGATCTTTGACGAGACCGACGTCAAAGCCCTGATGACCGACATCATGCAAAAGGAATACGCGGGCGACGACGGCGTCGATGAGATCAAGAACATGATCGGCGCCTGGAAAAACGACCTGATCCTGCCCGCCGAAGCCCTGGAAAACGCGCGCAACCCTAAGGAGCAGACCGCCGCCATCGTCTACACCCACTACCAGCGCACGCTCAAGGCGTTCAACGCGGTGGACTTCGACGACCTTATCCTGCTGCCGGTCAAGCTGTTCCAGGAACACAAAGACATCCTGGAGAAATGGCAGAACAAGGTGCGCTACCTGCTGGTGGATGAATACCAGGACACCAACGCCAGCCAATACCTGCTGGTAAAGCTGCTGATCGGAACGCGCAACCAGTTCACCGTGGTGGGCGACGATGACCAGTCGATCTACGCCTGGCGCGGTGCCCGCCCGGAAAACCTGATGCTGCTCAAGGAGGACTACCCGTCCTTGAAGGTGGTGATGCTGGAGCAGAACTACCGCTCCACCAGCCGTATCCTGCGTTGCGCCAACGTGCTGATCTCCAACAACCCTCACGAGTTCGAAAAGCAACTGTGGAGCGAGATGGGCCATGGCGATGAGATCCGCGTGATCCGCTGCCGCAACGAAGACGCCGAAGCCGAGCGCGTGGCCGTCGAGATCCTCAGCTTGCACCTGCGCACTGACCGGCCTTACAGCGATTTCGCGATCCTGTACCGGGGCAACTACCAGGCCAAGCTGATCGAGCTGAAATTGCAGCACCACCAGGTGCCGTATCGTCTGTCAGGCGGTAACAGCTTTTTCGGACGTCAGGAAGTCAAAGACCTGATGGCTTATTTCCGTCTGATCGTGAATCCAGACGACGACAACGCCTTCCTGCGCGTAATCAACGTACCGCGTCGGGAAATCGGCTCCACCACCCTGGAAAAACTCGGCAACTACGCCACCGAGCGCAAGATCTCGATGTACGCCGCTACCGACGAAATCGGCCTGGGCGAACATTTGGACACGCGCTTCACCGATCGGCTGTCGCGCTTCAAGCGTTTCATGGACAAAGTGCGCGAGCAATGTGCCGGCGAAGACCCGATCAGCGCCCTGCGCAGCATGGTCATGGATATCGACTATGAAAACTGGCTGCGCACCAACAGCTCCAGCGACAAGGCCGCGGATTACCGCATGGGCAACGTCTGGTTCCTGATCGAAGCACTGAAGAACACCCTGGAAAAAGACGAAGACGGCGAGATGACCGTCGAAGACGCCATCGGCAAGCTGGTACTGCGCGATATGCTCGAACGCCAGCAGGAAGAAGAAGATGGCGCCGAAGGTGTACAGATGATGACCTTGCATGCCTCCAAGGGCCTGGAATTCCCCTACGTGTTCATCATGGGCATGGAAGAGGAAATCCTCCCGCACCGCTCCAGCATCGAAGCCGACACTATCGAGGAAGAACGGCGCCTGGCCTACGTGGGCATTACCCGCGCGCGTCAGACCCTGGCCTTCACCTTCGCTGCCAAGCGTAAGCAATACGGCGAAATCATCGATTGTGCCCCCAGCCGGTTTCTCGACGAGTTACCGCCGGACGACCTGGCCTGGGAAGGCAATGACGACACCCCGACCGAGGTGAAGGCCGTGCGCGGCAACACCGCCTTGGCGGATATACGCGCGATGTTAAAGCGCTAGAATCGACTACTTTTTAATCTACTTTCGGCGCACAACGCGCCATTAGAGGAAGCTTTCCGTGGAAGCACTGCACAAGAAAATTCGCGAAGAAGGCATCGTGCTTTCCGATCAGGTACTCAAGGTCGACGCGTTTCTGAACCACCAGATCGACCCGGCGCTGATGAAACTGATCGGCGACGAATTCGCTGCGCTGTTCAAGGATTCGGGCATCACCAAGATCGTCACCATTGAGGCTTCAGGCATCGCCCCGGCGATCATGACCGGCCTGAACCTGGGCGTACCGGTGATCTTCGCGCGCAAGCAGCAATCCCTGACCCTGACCGAAAACCTGCTGTCGGCGACGGTGTATTCCTTCACCAAGAAAACCGAAAGCACCGTGGCCATCTCGCCGCGCCACCTGACCAGCAGCGACCGCGTGCTGGTGATCGATGACTTCCTGGCCAACGGCAAGGCGTCCCAGGCACTGATTTCGATCATCAAGCAGGCCGGCGCCACCGTGGCCGGTTTGGGGATCGTCATCGAGAAGTCGTTCCAGGGTGGCCGTGCGGAGCTGGATGCCCAGGGCTATCGGGTTGAATCGCTGGCGCGGGTGAAGTCGCTGGCCGGTGGCGTCGTCACCTTCATCGAGTAATTTGCTACGAGGTGAACACGGATCAAAATGTGGGAGGGGGCAAGCCCCCTTCCACATTGGCTTTGCGTTGGTTTTTAGTGAGCGGTTGCTTGTAAGCCAGCGAGCAATAGGCGCTGGTAGAGGTCCTCCTTCAAACCCTCCGGCGCATCCAACCGCATCCGCCTCAGATGCGCTGGAAACGCCTGCGGCTCCGGTGCATCCAGCGCCGCCTTGCCCAACTCCAGAATCTCCGTCAGCTTGAATTTGCTCTTGAGCCAGTTCAAGGCGCGCAACAAATCCCGCTCTTCGTCCGTGAAATCGCTGCCCAGCGGATACTCCGGGAACAAACGCCGATGCCGCGCCTGGATACCCTGGAGCCGCTCCGGCGTGTTGTCGCTGAAGCGCGGATCGAGCTGGAAATCCTTGGGCAACTTGCCGGCCTTTTGCGCCTGCTCGATCAAGTCGGCCTGGAAGCGCGAGTCGGTGATGTTGAGCAACGCCTCGATCACCTTCGCGTCCGTCTGACCGCGTAAATCCGCGATGCCGTATTCGGTGATGACGATGTCCCGCAGATGCCGTGGAATGGTGCAGTGGCCGTAATCCCAAACGATATTGGAACTGACCTCCCCGGCCGATTCGCGCCAGCTGCGCAGAATCAGGATCGACCGCGCCCCCTCTAACGCGTGGCCCTGGGCGACAAAGTTGTATTGCCCGCCCACGCCGCTAAGCACGCGGCCGTCTTCCAATTGATCAGCCACACCCGCGCCCAGCAACGTCACCACGATCGCGCTGTTGATAAACCGCGCATACTGACGCTGCAGGCGCTTGAGCGCCTCCTGACCGTATAACTCGTTGATGTAGCTGATACGGGTCATGTTGAATTCAAGGCGCTTGGAATGGGTCATTTCCTGCAAGCGCTGGTAAAAACTGCGCGGGCCAAGAAAGAAGCCGCCGTGGATCGATACACCATCGGGCTGCGCCGCATCGTCGAGCAAGCCGGCGTTGGCCTGCTCCTGAGTGGCCCCATCTGGGTACACCTTGCGCCGCATAATGCCGGCGTCGGCCAGCACTAGCAGGCCATTGACGAACATTTCGCTGCAGCCATACAGGCCACGAGCGAAGGGCGCGACGCCGCCTTCACGGCTGATCAACGGCGCCCAGCGGTACACATCCAGGTCCGTCATCAGCAAGCGATAGGCTTCGTTGTCCGCCTGGCGCGCCAGTAATGCGGCGGTCAGCGCGTCGCCCATGGAACCGATGCCGATCTGCAAGGTACCGCCATCGCGCACCAAGGTACTGGCATGCAGGCCGATAAAGTGATCCTGGAAACCCACCGGCATATTGGGCGTGGAAAACAGCGTGGTGCTGTCCTTCTCATCGAGCAGGTAATCGAATACGTCCATGCCCAGCTCAGAATCACCGGGCATGTAGGGCAAATCGGTGTGGACCTGGCCGACGATCAGGATGGTCTCACCCGCCTCCCGGCGCTTGGCGATCATCGGCAGTAGGTCGAGGGTAATGTCGGGGTTGCAGCTCAGGCTCAGGCGGTCGGGGTGTTCGGCACTGCTGGCGACCAGTTGCGCCACCAGGTTCAGGCCGGCGGCGTTGATGTCGCGGGCTGCATGGCTGTAGTTGCTGCTGACGTAGTCCTGCTGGGCTGAAACGCTGTGCAGCAGGCTGCCGGGCTGCATGAAGAATTGCTGCACGTGGATATTGGGCGGCAGGCTGTCTTTATGCAGGTCGGCGAGAAAGTCCAATTCGGGGTAATCACCGAACACGCGCTCGATAAAGGGTTCGAGGAAACGCTTCTGCAAACCGTCGCCCAATGTCGGGCGGCCCAGGCTTAGAGCGGTATAAATGGTCAGCGCTCGCTCCGGTAGCTTGGCAATACGCCGATACAACGCGTTGACGAACAGATTGGGTTTACCCAAACCCAGGGGCAGGCCCATATGGATATGCGCCGGCAACCGCGCCAGTACGTCGTCAACTGCTTGCTCGATTGAACACAACTGCACCATCCGACCCTCCTGACATTCCATGATTTGGGTTGGACCGAGCTTGCAGGCTCTTTGCTGCAATAACTAGCCTTCAAGATGAATCCCAGGCACAAAAAAGCCGCTCGTAAGCGGCATTTTTGACGAAGATCGGCTGATTAAAGACCGGACATCTTCTTGATCGCGCCCTTGAGGTCATCATCGGAGCAATCGGCGCAAGTACCTTTAGGCGGCATGGCGTTGATGCCAGTGATAGCCTTGGCCAGGATGCCATCGAGGCCGCCCTGGTGGTCAGCGCGCTCTTTCCAGGCCGCGGTGTCGCCAATTTTCGGCGCGCCAAGCAAACCCGAGCCGTGACATGCGTTGCAGTGCTTGGCGATGATCTGATCTGCCGTTTTCGCTCCACCACCGCCGGCAGCCACGGCCACTTCCATGCCTTTGCATTCCTGACCTTGAACACACACCTGGCCCACAGGCTCCAGGCGCTTGGCGATCTCATCATTGGTGGCAGCTTGAGCGCTGACAGCCCATAGAGCCAGTACGGTTGCTGGTGCAGCCAGCATTTTCATAATTAGGTTCACGCGTTCACCCTCAATGGTGGCTATTCACGCCTGCGGCCACGGTTTCGCAGGCGGCGAAAGTATAACGGTTAGCCCGCCTGGCTGAAACAACCCTATTAACCAAAGGGAGATTCAGTCTGGCGGAATGCAGCTACGGGCGGCTCTGCAATGCTGGCAGGACGCCTCTTCTGTTAAAAGTTCGCGGGTGTGGCTGCGCTGATTAGTCGCGCCGGCACGTCGAACGGATTGCGAAAACGGTGGGGCTTGGTGCTTTCAAAGTAGTAGCTATCGCCCGCTTCGAGCACAAAAGTTTCAAGACCGACCACCAACTCCAACCGGCCTTCCAGCAGAATCCCGGTTTCCTCGCCCTCGTGGGTGAGCATTTCTTCACCTGTGTCGGCGCCCGGCGGGTAGATCTCGTTGAGAAACGCGATGGCCCGGCTTGGATGCGCGCGGCCCACCAGTTTCATCGTGACGGCGCCGTCGGAGATGTCGATCAGCTCATTGGCTTTATAGACGATCTGCGTCGGTATTTCCTGAAGGATCTCTTCAGAGAAGAACTCGACCATGGACATGGGAATGCCACCCAGCACCTTGCGCAAGGAGCTGATCGAAGGGCTAACACTGTTTTTTTCGATCATCGAAATGGTGCTGTTGGTGACACCCGCGCGCTTGGCGAGCTCACGCTGGGAAAGACCTTTGAGTTTACGGATGGATTGCAGTCGTTCGCCGACGTCCAATGCAGGTGCCTCCTAGGATTCAGGCTTTGTTGTAATTGAGCGTTATCATGGCGACAGCGTTCAGTATTTACAACACTTTGGCCTAAATCCCGACCAGCTCCATTCGTGACGACCTGTCAGGCCTCGGAGTAGAGCCTTGGCACCCGCCGCAGGTTGCAGAAGATCTGGTAGGGGATGGTCTCGGCGGCGACGGCCACGTCACTGGCCAGAATGTTCTTGCCCCACAGCTCCACCGTAGAGCCCAGACCGGCCTGAGGCACGTCCGTCAGGTCGACGCACAGCATGTCCATGGACACACGCCCCAGCAACTGACTGCGCTGCCCGGCCACCAGCACCGGCGTACCCGTGGGAGCATGGCGCGGGTAACCGTCGGCGTAACCCATGGCCACTACCCCGATTCGCATCGGCTTGGGCGTGATGAACCTGGCACCGTAGCCTACGGGCTCACCCGCCGGCAGTTCACGCACGCAGATCACTTTCGATTCCAGAGTCATCACCGGCTGCAAACGTGCGGCCACAGACTGCGCTTCGCCGAAAGGCGTAGCACCGTAAAGCATGATGCCGGGCCGGACCCAGTCGCTGGACACATTCGGCCAGCCCATTACCGATGGCGAATTGCGCAAGCTGACCTCTGCGCTCAGGCCCTGGCGCGCCGCATCAAACACCGCCACCTGCTCATCACTGCTCACGCAATCGAGCTCATCGGCGCGGGCGAAGTGGCTCATCAGCACAATCTTGGCAACGCTGCCGGTGGCCAGTAGGCGCTGGTAAGCCTCGTGATAATCCTTAGGGTGCAAGCCCACGCGGTGCATACCCGAATCCAGCTTGAGCCAGACGGTCAGCGGCTTGCTCAAGCGCGCCTGTTCGATCGCCTCCAGTTGCCACAGCGAGTGCACCACGCACCAGAAATCATGCTCGATGATCAGTGGCAGCTCGTCGGCTTCAAAAAAGCCTTCCAGCAACAGCACCGGCGCACGAATGCCAGCGGCGCGCAGCTCCAGTGCTTCTTCGATACAGGCCACGGCAAAGCCGTCGGCCTCGGCTTCCAGCGCCTGGGCCACACGTACGGCACCGTGGCCATAGGCATCGGCCTTGATCACGGCAAGTGCCTTGGCTCCCGTGACTTCACGGGCCAATTGGTAGTTGTGGCGCAGGGCTTGGAGGTCGATCAGGGCACGGGCTGGACGCATGACGGCAGGCTTCTAGGCGGCAGAGTGAAGAAAAACCGGCGCTGATCAACAAACCTCAGCGCCGGGAGAGGATCTGTATTACGGCAGAGCAGCCACGACGGACAGTTCTACCAGGATTTGCGGCTCGCACAGCTTGGCCTCAACCGTGGCGCGGGCCGGGGCAACCCCTTTGGGCAACCAGGCGTCCCACACCGCGTTCATACCGGCGAAATCGGCGTCGATGTCTTTCAAATAAATCGTCACCGACAGCAATCGGGTCTTGTCGGTACCGGCCAGGTCCAGCAAACGCTCGATATTGGCCAAGGTTTCACGGGTCTGCTGTTCAATCCCGGCGCCCATGTCGTCGCCGACTTGCCCAGCCAGGTACACGGTACCGCTGTGGACAACGATCTGGCTCATGCGCTCATTGGTGAGCTGGCGCTGGATTGACATGTTTTGCGGACTCCTGGTGGTTGCCATAACGGGAAATATCGAGGCCTGCGGCGCTGATTTGCGGGGTTTTCTTGGCCATCAGGTCGGCCAGCAAACGGCCCGATCCGCAGGCCATGGTCCAACCGAGAGTGCCGTGGCCGGTATTCAGGAACAGGTTCTTGAACGGTGTGGCACCGACAATCGGCGTGCCGTCAGGTGTGGTCGGACGCAGGCCGGTCCAGAACGAAGCCTGGGCCAAATCGCCGCCTTGAGGATAAAGGTCGTTGACGATCATCTCCAGGGTTTCACGTCGACGCGGGTTCAGCGACAGGTCAAAACCGGCTATTTCAGCCATGCCACCGACGCGAATGCGGTTGTCGAAACGGGTGATCGCGACCTTGTAGGTCTCGTCGAGAATGGTCGACGTGGGCGCCATCGCCGGGTTGGTGATCGGCACAGTCAGCGAGTACCCCTTGAGCGGGTACACCGGGGCCTTGATACCCAGCGGCTTGAGCAACTTCGGCGAATAACTGCCCAAGGCGAGCACGTAGCGATCGGCCGTTTCCAGCTTGCCATCGATCCATACGCCGTTGATGCGGTCGCCCGCGTGATCGAGGCGCTGGATGTCTTGTTCGAAGCGGAACTCAACGCCCAATTGCGTGCACATCTCGGCCAGGCGCGTGGTGAACATCTGGCAGTCGCCGGTCTGATCGTTGGGCAAGCGCAGGGCACCGGCCAGAATATCGGTGACGCTGGCCAGGGCAGGCTCGACGCGAGCAATGCCGGCACGGTCAAGCAGTTCGAAAGGCACGCCGGACTCTTTGAGCACCGCGATGTCCTTGGCCGCGCCATCCAACTGCGCCTGGGTACGGAACAGTTGGGTAGTACCGAGGCTGCGGCCTTCGTAGGCAATACCGGTCTCGGCGCGCAGCTCATCAAGGCAGTCGCGGCTGTATTCGGACAAACGCACCATGCGCTCTTTGTTAACTGCATACCGGCTGGCGGTGCAGTTGCGCAGCATCTGCGCCATCCACAGGTATTGATCGATATCGGCGGTGGCCTTGATGGCCAGCGGCGCGTGGCGTTGCAGCAGCCATTTCATGGCCTTGAGCGGCACACCCGGTGCGGCCCAGGGCGAGGCGTAACCGGGGGACACCTGACCGGCGTTGGCGAAACTGGTTTCCATGGCTGCGGCGGGTTGACGGTCGACGACCACCACTTCGAAACCGGCACGCGCCAAATAGTACGCACTGGTGACACCAATGACGCCGCTACCCAAGACCAGAACGCGCATTTTTATATCCTCATCGCGGCGTGGCCGCCGACGTGTGTTATTCGAGCAATGATGGGCGCAGTATAAAAAGCAATCACCAGTGCATTTCACTATATAAATGCCTATATTTGGCGACAATTCTCGGCAAAAACCGTTTTTACAGAGGCGTATCCCCTATGCGTACCAATACCCAGACCAAACGGGAGCTGGACAAGATCGATCGCAATATCCTGCGCATCCTACAAACCGACGGGCGCATATCGTTCACTGAGCTGGGGGAAAAGGTCGGCCTCTCGACCACGCCCTGCACCGAGCGCGTGCGGCGCCTGGAGCGCGAGGGGATCATCATGGGCTACAACGCACGGCTGAACCCGCAGCATTTGAAGGGGAGTTTGCTGGTATTTGTCGAGATCAGCCTGGATTACAAGTCGGGAGACACCTTCGAAGAGTTCCGCCGCGCCGTGCTGAAACTGCCCCATGTGCTGGAGTGCCACTTGGTGTCCGGTGACTTCGACTACCTGGTGAAAGCGCGGATTTCCGAGATGGCCTCGTACCGCAAACTGCTGGGCGACATCCTGCTCAAGCTGCCCCACGTGCGTGAGTCCAAGAGCTATATCGTGATGGAAGAGGTAAAGGAGAGCCTGAACCTGCCGATCCCGGACTAAACCAATACCTGCCGGGTGCTGGCCATATATGCGTGGATCTGTTTTTCCACCCGTGGATGAATCAGCTCCACCGGCCGGCGCCCGTTGGGGCATGGCAAGGTTTGGGTGGTGCCGAACAACCGACAGATCAGCGGTCGCTCGTCATACACCGTGCAGCCAGTGGGGCCCAGGTGGACGCAGTTCAGCTCGTCCATGGCGGTTTCCTGCTCGGCAGCGGTCTTGCGCGGCAGGCGCGACATTTCCTCGGGGGATGTGGTCACCGGCCCACAGCAGTCGTGGCAGCCCGGAACACACTCGAACGAAGGAATCTGACGGCGCAATGCGCTGATCTTCTGACGGTTGCAACTCATCGAACAGGTACTCAACGGCGAACAGGGGTGGATTCTGCCGCAAATTCCCCTGCGCAGACAGCATCGTCCGACCGCTGTATCCTGCGTCAAATTTTCCAAACAGGGATGCGCCCATGATCGCCAGCGCCCGGCACGCCGATTCCTACTACGCCGCCAGCAGCCTGCCTCTGCCTGATTACCCAGCGTTGACAGGGGAAGTCACGGCCGACGTGTGCGTGGTCGGCGGCGGTTTTTCCGGGCTCAACACCGCACTGGAACTGGCCGACCGGGGTTTCAGCGTAGTGCTGCTGGAGGCGCGCAAAGTCGCCTGGGGCGCCAGCGGACGTAATGGCGGCCAGCTGATTCGCGGCGTCGGCCATGGCCTCGACCAGTTCGCCAACGTCATCGGCACCGACGGCGTGCGCCAGATGAAGCAGATGGGTCTGGAAGCTGTGGAGATCGTGCGCGAGCGCGTCGAGCGCTTCCAGATCCCTTGCGACCTGACCTGGGGCTATTGCGACCTCGCCAACAAACCTCGCGATCTGCAGGGCCTGGCCGAAGATGCCGAAGAACTGCGCAGCCTTGGTTATCGTCATGAAGTGCGCTTGCTGCAAGCCAACGAAATGAGCAGCGTGATCGGCTCCGAGCGCTACGTCGGAGGCATGATCGACATGGGTTCCGGCCACCTGCACCCGCTGAACCTGGCCCTTGGCGAAGCTGCCGCCGCCGAGCGGCTGGGCGTGAGGCTGTTCGAACAGTCAGAAGTGACCCGCATCGACTACGGCTCCGAGGTCCGAGTCCACAGCGCCCAGGGTATGGTGCGCGCAAAGACGCTGGTGCTGGCCTGCAACGCTTATCTCAACGGTCTCAACCCTCACCTGAGCGGCAAGGTATTACCCGCCGGCAGCTATATCATCGCCACCGAACCCTTGAGTGAAGCCCTGGCCACGCAACTACTACCGCAGAACATGGCGGTGTGTGATCAGCGAGTCACCGTGGATTACTTCCGGCTGTCCGCCGATCGTCGCCTGCTGTTCGGTGGTGCTTGTCATTATTCCGGACGCGATCCCAAGGACATCGGCGCTTATATGCGTCCGAAAATGCTGCAAGTGTTCCCGCAGTTGGCCGACGTGAAGATCGATTACCAATGGGGCGGCATGATCGGCATCGGCGCCAATCGCCTGCCGCAGATCGGTCGCCTGGCCGATCAGCCCAATGTGTATTACGCCCAGGCTTACGCCGGCCATGGCCTCAACGCCACGCATCTGGCGGGCCGGCTGCTGGCCGAAGCGATCAGCGGCCAACAGCAGGGGCGTTTCGATCTGTTCGCCCAAGTGCCGCATATGACCTTCCCCGGTGGCAAGCATTTGCGCTCGCCGCTGCTGGCGCTAGGCATGCTTTGGCACCGTCTCAAAGAGCTGCTCTGATCAATCGCGCCAGAACGGTTTCAGACCTTCCTCCCGCGCCTGTTGGGCACTCAAGCCGATGTCGCGCAGTTGCTCGCCGGTCATGCTCAGCAAAGCCTTGCGCGTGTGGCGACGGCGCCAGAACAGCCCCCAACGACTGATATCGCCCGGCGTTGCGGCCCGTGCGTGGTCAGCCTCCAGTTCCTGACTGTGTAACCTCAGGCGCACATCGCTTATGCCGTTCATTTTGTTGCCCCTCATTTGCCGGTTGCCATGAGCGACTAGAATGAGCGAGCGAGCAAAACCATTACAGATTCAACTTTTATCTATTAAATCCATACAGATACTGCCACTGGGTGGCTGAATCCTGTATTTTCCCAAGATCTGTACTGGTCCCGGGAGCGACCGCCATGACCCTCTACGTCAACCTCGCCGAACTGCTGGGCACTCGCATCGAACAAGGCTTCTATCGCCCCGGCGACCGGTTGCCCTCCGTCCGTGCGTTGAGTGTGGAGCACGGGGTCAGCCTGAGCACCGTGCAACAGGCCTATCGCTTGCTGGAAGACAACGGCCTGGCAACCCCCAAACCCAAGTCCGGGTACTTCGTACCCGTGGGCCGTGAGCTGCCCGCCCTGCCGGAAATAGGCCGTCCGGCCCAGCGCCCAGTGGAGATTTCCCAATGGGATCAGGTGCTGGAACTTATTCGCGCCGTACCGCGTAAAGACGTCATACAGATGGGCCGCGGCATGCCCGATGTGTTGTCACCCACCCTCAAACCCCTGCTGCGCAGCCTGGCCCGCGTCAGTCGACGCCAGGATCTTCCCGGCCTGTATTACGACAACATTCTCGGCTGTATGGAGTTGCGCGAGCAGATTGCTCGACTGTCATTGGATTCCGGCTGCCAACTGGGCGCCGAAGACATCGTGATCACCACCGGCTGCCACGAGGCACTCTCCGCCAGCATCCACGCCATCTGTGAGCCCGGCGATATCGTCGCGGTAGACTCGCCGAGCTTCCATGGCGCCATGCAGACCCTCAAAGGCCTGGGCATGAAGGCCCTGGAAATCCCTACCGACCCGCTCACCGGCATCAGCCTCGAAGCGCTGGAGCTGGCCTTAGAGCAGTGGCCGATCAAGGTCATCCAGTTGACCCCCAACTGTAACAACCCGCTGGGCTATATCATGCCCGAGGCACGCAAGCGTGCGCTGCTGAACCTGGCCCAGCGCTTCGATGTGGCAATTATCGAAGACGATGTATACGGCGAATTGGCCTACAGCTACCCACGCCCGCGCACGATCAAATCCTTCGATGAAGACGGCCGCGTACTGTTGTGCAGTTCATTCTCCAAAACCCTCGCCCCAGGCCTGCGTATTGGCTGGGTTGCACCGGGGCGCTATTTGGAGCGAGTGCTGCACATGAAATACATCAGCACCGGTTCTACGGCCACACAGCCGCAGATCGCGATCGCCGAATTCCTCAAGGGCGGGCATTTCGAACCACATTTGCGACGGATGCGTACCCAATACCAGCGCAATCGTGACCTGATGCTCGATTGGGTCAGCCGGTATTTTCCCGCTGGCACCCGCGCCAGCCGGCCTCAGGGCAGCTTCATGCTGTGGGTAGAACTACCGGAGGGCTTCGACACCCTCAAACTCAACCGTGTGCTGGTAGAACAAGGCGTACAGGTGGCTGTAGGAAGCATCTTTTCTGCATCCGGCAAGTACCGCAATTGCCTGCGCATGAACTACGCTGCCAAGCCAACCCCGCAGATCGAAGAGGCAGTGCGCAAGGTCGGCATCGCCGCGAGCAAAATGCTGGCCGAATCAGCGGACTGACCTTTCACGGCAAATAGCCGTCATATGCCGACTACTGCCCTGATCCGGAAGCGACTCCCTTGATGATCCAACGGCTTTTACCGTTCCTACTGTTGGGAGCCCTCACCCTGGGCGGCTGCGCCACGGTGACTGCGCCTCGGGTGCCCAGCGACGCACTGCCGGCCGGGCAATCCTCGTTCGGCCGCTCTATCCAGGCCCAGGCGGCGCCCTATCAAGGGCGCTCGGGCTTTCGCCTGCTGCCCAACAGCAGCGAAGCCTTTATGGCCCGCGCCGAACTGATCCGCAACGCCCAGACCAGCCTCGACCTGCAGTACTACATCGTGCATGACGGCATCAGCACGCGCATGCTGGTGGACGAACTGCTCAAAGCCGCCGACCGTGGCGTGCGTGTACGCATCCTGCTGGACGACACCACCAGCGACGGCCTCGACCAGGTGATCGCCACCCTCGCCGCCCACCCCAACATCCAAATCCGCCTGTTCAACCCGCTGCATCTGGGGCGCAGCACGGGCGCCACTCGGGCCATGGGCCGCCTGTTCAACCTGTCGCTGCAACACCGGCGCATGCACAACAAGCTGTGGTTGGCGGACAACAGTGCAGCCATCGTCGGCGGCCGCAACCTTGGGGATGAGTATTTCGACGCCGAGCCCAATCTGAATTTCACCGATATCGACATGCTCAGCGTCGGGCCGGTGGCCGAGCAATTGGGTCACAGTTTCGATCAATACTGGAACAGCGCCCTGAGCAAACCGATCGACAACTTCGTCTCTACCCTGCCCTCCAAAGACGATCTGGCCGCCGCCCGCGCGGGCCTGGCGGCGTCATTGGCGGAGTCGCGCCAACAACACCATGCCCTGTACAACCGCTTGCGCGCCTACCAGACCCAACCACGCATGGACATCTGGCGCCGCGAACTGATCTGGGCCTGGAACCAGGCGCTGTGGGATGCACCGAGCAAGGTGCTAGCCAAGGCCGACCCGGACCCGCAGCTACTGCTGACCACTCAACTGGCACCTGAGCTGGAAAGGGTCAACCGTGAACTGATGATGATTTCGGCGTACTTCGTGCCAGGCCAACCTGGGCTGGTGTACCTCACCGGGCTCGCCGATGCCGGCGTATCAGTCAGCCTGCTGACCAACTCCCTGGAAGCCACGGACGTACCGGCTGTGCACGGCGGTTACGCGCCGTACCGCAAAGCGTTGCTGGAGCACGGCGTGAAGCTGTACGAACTGCGCCGCCAACCCGGCGACCCGAGCGCCGGCAGTGGGCCGCATCTGTTCCGGCGCGGCTCGTTCCGCGGTTCGGACTCCAGCCTGCACAGCAAGGCAATGATCTTTGATGGCGAGAAATCATTTATCGGCTCGTTCAACTTCGATCCCCGCTCGGTGCTGTGGAACACCGAGGTCGGGGTGCTGGTGGACAGCCCCGAACTGGCCGAGCACGTACGCAACCTGGCGCTGCAAGGCATGGCGCCCGCCCTCAGCTATGAGGCGAAACTACAAGACGGCCAAGTGGTGTGGGTAACCGAAGATGACGGCCAACTGCACACCCTGACGCGCGAGCCAGGCAGTTGGTGGCGGCGGTTCAATGCGTGGTTCGCTACCTCGGTCGGCCTGGAGCGCATGCTTTAAGAACAAGGCTGTGTAGCGCCGAAAGCACCTTTGCGCATTAACAACAGCACCAGCCCCAATGCCCCGGCAGCCATCAGCAACGGCAGTGCGTGCCCGCTGACCCATTGGCTGCCGGCGCCAGCGATCAATGGCCCCAACAGACACCCGATGCCCCATAGCTGCGCGATATGGGCGTTGGCCCGCACCAGCGCGTCGTCGCGGTAGCGCTCGCCGATCAGAATCAACGACAGCGTGAACAACCCGCCCGCACTGGCGCCGAACAGCACCCACACCGGCCAGATCAGCAGCGTGTGCAGCAGCGCAGGAATTGCCAGGCTCGATGCCAGCAACAGCAGCGCACAGCCGAGAAACAGGGTGCGACGTGGCAAATAATCGGCCAGCGCGCCGATGGGCAATTGCAGCAACGCATCGCCGACGACCACCGTGCTGACCATCGCCAGGGCAATCTCGGCGCTGAATCCCTGTTGCAGGCAGTACACCGGCAGCAGTGTCAGGATCATCGCTTCGAACGCGGCGAACAGCGCCACCGCCCAGGCAATGGCCGGAAGGCTCCGGCAAAAACGCCAAAGCTCGGCGAAAGTGACGCTAAACGAATCGGCCGTCGGCGCGCCGGAACGCCCCAGCAACAGCAACGGCGCAACCATCAGCAGCCCTACGCCGACCCAGAAACCGTAGTCATGCCCGGTGCCGATCACACCCAACAACAACGGGCCCGACAGTTGGCTCAGCGCATAGCTGCAGCCATACAGCGCCACCAGCCGGCCACGCCATTGCTCCACCACTAATTGATTGATCCAGCTCTCGCCAAGGATAAAAACAATGGTCAGGATCACCCCAATCATCAAACGCAGCACCAGCCACACGGGATAACTGGGCAGGATCGCCAGTAAACCGATGGACACCGCACCCGCCCACAGACACAAACGCATCAGGTTTGCCGTACCGAGCCAAGCGGCCAAGCGGCTGGAAAGCTTAGCGCCGAGCAGCACGCCGAAGGCCGGCATCGCGGCCATTACGCCAATGGCGAAACTGCCGTAGCCCCAGCTCTCCAGGCGCAGGGAGACCAGCGGCATACTGACGCCCAGGGCCAAGCCCACGCTGAGTACCGAAGCCAGGACGGCAAAGTAAGTCGCCCAACGCATTGCCACGCTCCTGTGGATAATTATTTTCTAGGTTCAAAACGAACTGTAGGAGCGAGCTTGCTCGGGAGCCGGGCTTGCCCGCGATGCAAACGCCTCGGTGTGTCAACCACACTTCGGTGATGCTATCGCAGGCAAGCCGGCTCCCGCACAAGCTCGCTCCTACACGGGCCCGGCAGTGTTGCTTACAGCTTGATCCAGGTGGCCTTCAGCTCGGTGTATTTGTCGAACGCGTGCAGCGACTTGTCACGACCGTTGCCCGACTGCTTGAAGCCACCGAACGGCGCGGTCATGTCGCCGCCATCGTACTGGTTGACCCACACACTACCCGCGCGCAGCGCCTTGGCGGTCAGGTGCGCCTTGGAGATATCCGCAGTCCACACCGCCGCGGCCAGGCCGTATTGGGTGTCGTTGGCAATCTTGATCGCTTCTTCGGCGCTGTCGAAGGTGATCACCGACAGCACCGGGCCGAAGATTTCTTCCTGGGCGATTCTCATGGCATTGGTCACACCATCGAAAATCGTCGGTTCGACGTAGGTGCCGCCGGTCTCTTCCAGCGTGCGCTTGCCGCCCGCCACCAGCTTGGCGCCGTCGGCGTGACCGGCTTCGATGTAGGACAGCACGGTGTTCATCTGCTGGGTGTCCACCAGGGCGCCGACATTGGTCGCCGGGTCCAGCGGGTTGCCAGGTTTCCAGCCTTTGAGGGCCTCGATCACCAGGGGCAGGAATGTGTCCTTGATCGAGCGCTCCACCAGCAGGCGCGAACCGGCGGTGCACACTTCACCCTGGTTGAAGGCAATGGCACTGGCGGCCGACTCGGCAGCGGCCTGCAGATCGGGGGCGTCGGCGAACACGATGTTGGGGCTCTTGCCGCCTGCTTCCAACCAAACACGCTTCATGTTCGACTCACCAGAACGAATCAACAGCTGCTTGGCGATCTTGGTCGAGCCAGTGAACACCAGCGTGTCGACGTCCATGTGCAGCGCCAAGGCGTTACCCACGGTGTGGCCGTAGCCTGGTAGAACGTTGAATACGCCTTTCGGAATCCCGGCTTCAACGGCCAGGGCCGCGATACGGATGGCGGTCAGCGGAGATTTTTCGGACGGCTTGAGGATCACCGAGTTACCGGTGGATAGTGCCGGGCCGAGTTTCCAGCAGGCCATCATCAACGGGAAGTTCCACGGCACGATGGCGCCAACCACGCCGACCGGCTCACGGGTCACCAGGCCCAGTTGATCATGGGGGGTGGCCGCGACTTCATCGTAGATCTTATCGATGGCTTCACCGCTCCAGCTCAAGGCATTGGCGGCACCGGGCACGTCGATATACAGGGAGTCGCTGATAGGCTTGCCCATGTCCAGGGTTTCGAGCAGCGCCAGCTCTTCGGCGTTGGCTTTGAGCAGCGCGGCGAAACGGATCATGGTGGCTTTGCGTTTGGCCGGCGCCAGGCGTGACCACACGCCGGAATTGAAGGTGGCACGGGCGTTTTCCACGGCGCGCTGGGCATCGTCGGCGTCACAGCTGGCAACGGTGGCCAGCAGGCGGCCATCGACCGGGCTGATGCACTCGAAGGTGTCGCCGGAAACGGCGGCGGTGTATTCGCCATTGATGTAGGCGCGGCCTTCGATCTTCAGATCCTTGGCGCGTTGTTCCCAGTCGGCACGGGTCAGGGTGGTCATGCGAGTGTCCTCCTCTTATTGAATACGAGGGCCAGGCGATGTCGCCCGGCAGCCTCAAAGAATTCTTGCCCGCCAGCCAGCTGTTCGGCCCAAGGCAGCTGCCACCCTAAACCAGCGGCCAGGGATGTTTCAATATATTTGACATAACGGCGGCAAACGCCCTTGCGATGTTCATTTTAATAAACATAGACTTTGGCCTCACCAACCGCAGGCCAGACGGGACATGCACATGAGCATCCAGGACATCGTCGACTTTAGCCAAGCCAACACCGCCCCCGAACGCTACCGCCCTGGCGCGGAAAAAATCCTCAAGGGCGACCCCGAGCAAACCCTCTACAACCACTACAACAGCCCCTGTGGTCAGATGAATGCGGGGGTCTGGGAGGGCGAAGTGGGGCAATGGAAAGTTAACTACACCGAACATGAATACTGCGAGATCGTGCAAGGCGTGTCCGTGCTGCGCGATGATCAGGGCAACGCCAAGACCCTGCGCGCTGGCGACCGCTTCGTGATCCCCGCCGGTTTCACCGGGACCTGGGAAGTGCTCGAACCTTGTCGCAAAATCTACGTGGTGTTCGAACAGAAAGCCTGATCAGCAAATCGCACGCAAAAAAAAGCCCGCATCGTGAGATACGGGCTTTTTTTCACAAGGAAGGAAATCAATTACTTGATTTTGCCTTCTTTGTAGATCACGTGCTTGCGAACGCGCGGGTCGAACATTTTCTTTTCGAGCTTGTCCGGGGTAGTACGCTTGTTCTTGTCGGTAGTGTAGAAGTGACCAGTACCGGCGCTAGAGATCATTCGAATCAATTCACGCATGATATAGCTCCTTAAACCTTGGCAGCGCGGCGGATGTCGGCCAGCACGGCAGTGATGCCACGCTTGTCGATGATACGCATGCCTTTGGCGGATACGCGCAGACGCACGAAACGTTTCTCTTCTTCAACCCAGAAGCGGTGATGCTGCAGGTTCGGCAGGAAACGACGACGGGTTTTGTTATTTGCGTGGGAAATGTTATTCCCAGTCACCGGACCCTTACCGGTAACTTGACAGACTCTCGACATGCCTCAGCCCTCTAAAACCACATGCCCAACCCGGCATGGGTTGGCCGCTTAATCTCTCAGTCATTTGGCGCCAGGCGCCGCGTTTCTTTAGGGTCTTACCGGCTACACCTACAAGCGAAGGAACCGGGCCCCTAGAAAAGAGCGCTGCTTTATACCAGAAAGACCCAGGTGCAACAACAGCCCGTGTGTTTTTACCGACTTAATTCCAAGCCGCTAACGCCCGAACCGCTGCCAGGAGGGGCCGCCCTTACAGCTGACCGCTCGTCGCACAGAATCAGTTCGAGCCCCCACCCACGCGATCAGGCGCACGCAGAAACTCACCGAGGCGCCATCAAAACAGTATTTTCGGCAAAAGCACAGGCAAAAATGGGCTAGTCATTTATCGATCAGACCTCTACGGTAGGACTTTTCCAGACTGCACTCGCAGATGGGCCTACGATCTGCAAAGGAAACCTAATATGCGCCTCGCAGCCCTGCCGCTCTTGCTTGCCCCTCTCTTTATTACGCCGCTGGCCTCTGCCGCCAGCAATTTGAGCGTCTGCACCGAGGCCAGCCCCGAGGGGTTCGATGTGGTGCAGTACAACTCGCTGAGCACCACCAACGCCTCGGCCGATGTGCTGATGAACCGTCTGGTGGACTACGACGCCACCAGCGGCAAGCTCGTGCCCAGCCTGGCCGACAGTTGGGAAGTCTCGCCCGATGGCCTGACCTACACCTTCAAACTGCACCCCAACGTAAAATTCCACCGCACCGAGTATTTCACCCCAAGCCGAACGCTGACGGCCGAAGACGTGCGCTTCAGCTTCGAACGCATGCTCGACCCGGCCAACCCTTGGCATAAGATCGCTCAAAGTGGCTTCCCCCATGCCCAATCCCTGCAATTGCCCACGCTGATCAAGAAGATCGACGCCCTCGACCCACTGACGGTGCGCTTCACCCTGGACCACGCCGACTCCACATTTCTCTCGGCCCTGAGCATGGGCTTCGCGTCTATCTACCCAGCGGAGTACGCCGACAAACTGCTCAAGGCCGGCACGCCGGAGAAACTCAACAGCCACCCTATCGGCACCGGCCCCTTCGTTTTTGTGCGCTTTCAAAAAGATGCCGTGGTTCGCTACAAGGCCAACCCAGATTACTTCGCTGGCAAACCGGCTGTGGATAACTTGATCTTCGCAATCACCCCCGATGCCAATGTGCGCCTACAGAAGCTGCATCGCGACGAATGCCAGATCGCCCTGTCGCCCAAGCCTCTGGATGTGGGCGAGGCCCAAAAGGATGCCGCTCTCAAAGTGGAGAAAACCGCTGCGTTCATGACCGCTTTCGTGGCCATCAACAGCCAGCACCCACCCCTGGACAAGCCCGAAGTGCGCCAGGCTATCAACTTGGCATTCGACAAGGCCAGCTACCTCAAGGCCGTATTCGAAAGCACCGCCGAAGCCGCCAGCGGGCCTTACCCGCCGAACACCTGGAGCTTTGCCAAGGAGTTGCCGGGTTATCCACAGGACCTCGCCAAAGCCAAAGCGCTGCTGGACCGCGCGGGGCTCAAGGACGGCTTCAAGACCACGATTTGGACGCGCCCCACCGGCAGCCTGCTGAATCCCAACCCTAACCTCGGCGCACAATTGCTTCAGGCGGACCTGGCCAAGGTCGGCATCCAGGCCGAGATCCGTGTGATCGAGTGGGGCGAGCTGATCCGCCGCGCCAAGGCCGGCGAGCACGACCTGCTGTTTATGGGCTGGGCCGGCGACAACGGCGACCCGGACAACTTCCTGACGCCGCAGTTTTCCTGCGCGGCGGTGAAGTCCGGCACCAACTTTGCGCGCTACTGCGACCCGACGCTCGACAAGCTGATCAGCGCCGGCAAGACCACCAGTGAACAAGGCGTGCGCAGCAAGCTGTATCAACAGGCCCAGGCGCAGATCCAGCAACAGGCGCTGTGGCTACCGCTGGCACACCCGACCGCCTTCGCCCTGACGCGCAAGGGTGTCGAGGGGTATCAGGTCAGTCCATTCGGACGCCAGGATTTCTCCAAGGTCAGCGTCAAGCCCTGAGCCCCGGTCCCCACCGGGCGGGGTCACATCCAGCCATGCTCGGCCATCGACAGCGGGTCGCCGTCGCCGACGATGATGTGGTCCAGCACCCGCACATCCACGACCTCCAACGCCTTTTGCAGCAGCTTGGTCAATTTTCGATCAGCTGCACTGGGCTCAAGGCTGCCGGAAGGGTGGTTATGACATAGGATCAACGCCGCCGCGTTGTAGGCCAGGGCGCGCTTGACCACTTGTCGCGGATAAACTATCGCGGCATCGATCGTCCCTTGGGACAACGCCTCGAAACCCAACACCCGGTGCCGCGAGTCGAGAAACAAGCAGCCGAATATTTCGTGAGGCTCATGCCGCAACATCGCTTTGAGGTAGTCGCGCACCACCACCGGGCTATCCAGTACGGAGTCTTTGCGCAAGCGTTCGGCCATATGCCGCCGGGACATTTCCAGTACGGCCTGCAATTGCGCAAATTTCGCCGGCCCCAGTCCCAACTGTTGGTTGAATAACGTCTGGCTGGCCTCGAGCAAAGGTCGTAAGCCGCCGAACTGTGTCAGCAGATGGCGCGCCAGGTCCACCGCGCTGCGGCCTGCCACTCCTGTACGCAGGAAGATCGCCAGCAGCTCGGCGTCGGACAGACTTGCCGCACCCCACTCCAAAAGTTTCTCCCGTGGCCGCTCTGCCGCCGGCCAATCGCGAATACTCATCCCACCTCCCTGTGCATGTGCGCCGCTGTTGCGTGGCGGTCGCTGTGTTATCGTAGGCCCTCTTTTTTGCCTGCGATTTCACCTGGGGAGGGGCATCGCAGGCGTCACTGAAACTGGCTTCACTGAACTGGAAAGGCAAACCAATGCAGCGTCTGTATCGGAAACGCATCGTTCTCGGCGTCGGCGGCGGCATTGCCGCTTACAAGAGCGCCGAGTTGGTTCGCAGGCTCCTCGACCAGGGCGCCGAGGTGCGCGTGGTCATGACCCGCGGCGGCAGTGAGTTCATTACCCCTCTGACCATGCAGGCCCTGTCCGGCCACCCGGTTCACCTGGATCTGCTCGACCCTGCCGCCGAAGCCGCCATGGGCCATATCGAGCTGGCCAAATGGGCCGACCTGGTGCTGATCGCTCCGGCCACCGCCGACCTGATCGCCCGCTTGGCCCAAGGCATCGCCGACGATCTGCTGACCACTTTGGTACTGGCCACCGACGCTACCGTTGCCATCGCCCCGGCCATGAACCAGGCGATGTGGCGCGACCCGGCGACCCAGGCCAACACCCGACTCCTGCAAGACCGTGGCCTCAAAGTGTTCGGCCCCGCGTCCGGCAGCCAAGCCTGTGGCGACGTGGGCCTGGGCCGCATGCTCGAAGCCACTGACCTGGCGCAATGCGCCGCCGAGTGTTTCCAGCACCTGGCCCTGACGGGCAAGCACGTACTGATCACCGCCGGACCGACCCAGGAAAACATCGACCCGGTCCGCTACATCACCAACCATAGCTCAGGGAAAATGGGCTTCGCCCTGGCCGAAGCTGCGGTTGAGGCAGGCGCACGCGTCACGCTCATCACCGGCCCGGTGCATTTGCCGACCCCGGACCGCGTCACGCGAATCGACGTAGTCAGCGCTCGCGACATGCTTGCAGCTTGTGAAGCAGCCATTCCGTGCGACCTGTTTATCGCTTCGGCAGCGGTGGCGGATTACCGGCCGGAAGTCGTCGCCCCGCAAAAGCTCAAGAAAGACCCTACAAGCGGCGACGGCCTGCTCCTGCAAATGGTGCGCAACCCGGACATCCTGGCAACCATCGCCACGCGTCCCGACCGCCCGTTCAGCGTCGGCTTTGCTGCCGAAACCGAGCACCTGCTGGACTACGCCGCACGCAAATTGAAAGACAAAAACCTCGACTTGATCGTTGCCAATGATGTCGCCAACCCGAGCATCGGCTTCAACAGCGAGGAAAACGCTTGCAGCGTGATCGACCGCCAGCTGCACGCCACCCTTTTCGCCCAGACCAGCAAGGGCAAGATTGCCCGCCAACTGATCTCTTTTATCGCCCAACGGCTGAACCAGGTTTAATTTACATGCACGCTTTGCAAGCCAAGATTCTCGACCCCCGCCTCGGCACCGATTTCCCACTGCCGGCCTACGCCACACCGGGTTCCGCCGGCCTGGACCTGCGCGCCATGCTCAAGCAAGACACCGTGCTCGAGCCAGGCCAGACCCTGCTGATCCCCACGGGCCTGTCCATCTACGTAGGCGACCCGGGCCTGGCCGCGCTGATCCTGCCGCGCTCCGGCCTGGGCCATAAGCACGGCATCGTGCTGGGCAATCTGGTGGGTCTGATCGACTCGGACTATCAAGGCGAGCTGATGGTGTCGTGCTGGAACCGTGGGCAAACCGCCTTCAACATCGCCGTTGGCGAGCGCATCGCCCAACTGGTGCTGGTGCCCGTGGTGCAGGCGCACTTCGAACTGGTACAGGAATTCGACGAAACCCAACGCGGCGCGGGCGGTTTTGGGCATTCCGGCAGCCACTGACTAAGCTGAATCGGGCCGGACACTGACGTCCGGCTCAATGCTTCTAGCGAGGCTCTTCAGGATGAAGAATGCGTGAATTTAATCGGAAATATTTATCCATTAAAATCAATGGCTTACGCAAATAAAATGACCGAACGCGAGCCGCGATGGCATTTGTGCACCACGAACTCTCTGCCGAAAACGCCGTCATACCCTTCAGCTTGAGCCTGCCGGCCACCCCCATTTAGGCCAGCCTTGCCCCCTTCAGATGGAGTTTCCCCCCGCGATGAGTACCGCAGCCCGAGTAGCCCCGACGTTCCCCGACAGCATTTTCCGCGCCTATGACATTCGTGGTGTGGTCCCCAAGACCCTTACCGCCGAAACCGCCTACTGGATCGGCCGCGCCATCGGCGCGCAGAGCCTGGCGCAGGGCGAACCGAATGTATGCGTCGGCCGCGATGGCCGCTTGTCCGGCCCGGAACTGGTGGAGCAACTGATCCAGGGCCTGGCCGACAGCGGCTGCCATGTCAGCGATGTGGGCCTGGTGCCAACGCCGGCGTTGTACTACGCCGCCAACGTACTGGCCGGCAAATCCGGCGTGATGCTAACCGGCAGCCACAACCCGTCGGACTACAACGGCTTCAAGATCGTCATTGCCGGCGACACCCTGGCCAATGAACAGATCCAGGCCCTGCACACCCGCCTCAAAACCAACGACTTGACCAGCGGCCAGGGCAGCATCACCCAGGTCGACATCCTGCAGCGCTACTCCGATGAAATCACCCGCGACGTCAAACTCGCCCGCCGCCTCAAAGTGGTGGTGGACTGCGGCAATGGCGCCGCCGGTGTAATCGCTCCACAGCTGCTCGAAGCCCTGAATTGCGAAGTCGTCCCGCTGTTCTGCGACGTGGACGGCAACTTCCCCAACCATCACCCGGACCCGGGCAAGCCTGAAAACCTGGTGGACCTGATCGCCAAGGTCAAGGAAACCGGAGCTGACGTCGGCCTGGCCTTCGACGGCGACGGCGACCGTGTAGGGGTGGTCACCAACACTGGCGTGAACGTGTTCGCCGACCGCCTGTTGATGCTCTTCGCTCGCGATGTGGTCAAGCGCAACCCCAACGCCGAGATCATCTTTGATGTGAAGTGCACCCGTCGCCTCACGCCGCTGATCAAGGAATACGGCGGTCGCCCGCTAATGTGGAAGACCGGTCACTCGTTGATCAAAAAGAAAATGAAGGAAACCGGCGCCCTGCTGGCCGGCGAAATGAGCGGCCACGTGTTCTTCAAGGAGCGCTGGTTCGGCTTTGACGACGGCATTTACAGCGCCGCGCGCCTGCTGGAGATCCTCAGCAAGGAAGAATCCACCGCCGAAGAGCTGTTTCAGACCTTCCCGAACGATATTTCTACGCCAGAGATCAATATCCATGTGACCGAGGAGAGCAAATTCAGCATCATTGACGCACTGCACGATGCGCAATGGGGTGAAGGCGCCAACCTGACGTCCATTGATGGTGTGCGAGTCGATTACGCCAAAGGCTGGGGCCTGGTTCGCGCATCCAACACCACTCCGGTGTTGGTGCTGCGTTTCGAGGCGGATACCGAGGCTGAGTTGCAGCGCATCAAGGACGTGTTCCACGCCCAGTTGAAACGTGTTGCCCCTGATCTCCAATTACCGTTCTGATCTTTTACCGGAGCCCTGAATGACCCTCGAACGCGAAGCCGCTGCCAACACCGCCAAGGTCCTGTCCGAAGCGTTGCCTTATATTCGACGCTACGTCGGCAAGACGCTGGTGATCAAGTACGGCGGCAATGCCATGGAAAGCGACGAGCTGAAAACCGGCTTTGCCCGCGACATCGTGCTGATGAAGGCCGTGGGCATCAACCCGGTGGTGGTGCATGGTGGCGGCCCGCAAATCGGCGACCTGCTCAAGCGTTTGTCGATCGAGAGTCATTTTATCGATGGCATGCGCGTCACTGACGCGCAGACCATGGACGTGGTGGAGATGGTCCTCGGGGGCCAGGTAAACAAAGACATCGTCAACCTGATCAACCGTCACGGCGGCAGCGCCATCGGCCTGACCGGCAAGGACGCGGAGCTGATCCGCGCGAAAAAACTGACGGTCACCCGTCAGACGCCGGAAATGACCCAGCCGGAAATCATCGATATCGGCCAAGTGGGCGAAGTGATCGGTATCAACACCGACCTACTGAACCTGCTGGTAAAAGGCGACTTCATCCCGGTGATCGCGCCCATCGGCGTGGGCGCCAACGGTGAGTCCTACAACATCAACGCCGACCTGGTGGCCGGCAAGGTGGCCGAGGCATTGAAGGCTGAAAAGCTGATGCTGCTGACCAATATCGCCGGCCTGATGGACAAGCAGGGCAAAGTGTTGACCGGCCTGACCACCCAACAAGTCGACGATCTGATCGCCGACGGCACCATCTACGGCGGCATGCTGCCGAAGATTCGTTGTGCCCTCGAAGCGGTGCAGGGCGGCGTGGGCAGCTCGCTGATCATCGATGGCCGCGTACCGAACGCGGTATTGCTGGAGATCTTCACCGACACCGGCATGGGCACGCTGATCAGCAACCGCAAGCGCCCCTAAGCGCTGAGAATACAAAAAGGCCCCCGTTCAATCGATTGAACGGGGGCCTTTTTTATGCGGGACCTGTAGGCACTGCCAGTCAAGGTGGCAGGGGCCTGTGTCAGACCCCAAACTGCTCGCGGTACGCACGTACAGCAGGCAAGTGCTGCTTGAGCTGCGGGTCATCTTCCAGGAACTGCAACACCTGGTTCAACGACACAATACTCACCACCGGAATGCCGAAATCGCGCTCAACTTCCTGGATCGCCGACAACTCACCGTTGCCGCGCTCCTGGCGGTTCAGCGCAATCAGCACGCCGGCCGCTTTGGCGCCTTCCTGGGAAGCGATGATCTGCATCACTTCACGGATTGCGGTGCCGGCAGTAATCACATCATCGATGATCAACACATCGCCAGTAAGCGGCGCGCCGACTAGACTACCGCCCTCGCCATGGGCCTTGGCTTCTTTACGATTGAAGCACCAAGGCAAATCGCGCCCATGATGCTCGGCCAGGGCCACGGCCGTAGCGGCGGCCAAAGGGATGCCTTTGTAGGCGGGGCCAAACAGCACGTCGAAGGACATACCGCTTTCGACGATGGCTGCCGCGTAGAAACGGCCCAACTGCGCCAGGGCCGAACCAGAGTTGAACAGGCCGGCATTGAAGAAATACGGGCTGGTGCGCCCGGACTTGAGGGTGAACTCACCGAAGCGCAAAACCCCGCGATCGATGGCAAAACGAATGAAATCGCGTTGATACGCCTGCATGAAAAAAGCCTCAGATACCACGGATTTAGCTAATTAGGTAGACGGCGTGTATCATACACGCACGCGATTTTTGGGGCCATTTATGCGGATCATCAGTGTGAACGTTAATGGTATTCAGGCTGCAGTCGAGCGTGGTTTGCTCAGTTGGCTGCAAGCCCAGAATGCCGACGTCATCTGCCTGCAGGACACCCGCGCCTCCGCCTTTGAACTGGACGACCCAGCCTTCCAACTGGATGGCTACTTCCTTTATGCCTGCGATGCCGAAGTGCCCACCCAAGGTGGCGTGGCTTTGTACTCGCGGTTGCAACCCAAGGCGGTCATCAGCGGCCTCGGCTTCGAGACAGCCGACCGCTACGGGCGCTACCTGCAAGCCGATTTCGACAAGGTCAGCATCGCGACCTTGCTGCTTCCATCAGGGCAGAACGGCGATGAAGACTTGAACCAGAAGTTCAAGCTAATGGACGATTTCGCCCGTTATCTGGATAAACAGCGGCGCAAACGTCGCGAGTACATTTATTGTGGCTCGCTGTACGTGGCGCAACAGAAGCTGGATATCAAGAACTGGCGCGACAGCCAGCAATCCCCAGGCTTCCTGGCGCCGGAACGGGCCTGGATGGACGAGATTGTCGGCAACATGGGTTACGTCGATGCCCTGCGCGAAGTCAGCCGTGAAGGCGATCAGTACAGCTGGTGGCCGGACAACGAACAGGCCGAGATGCTCAACCTGGGCTGGCGTTTCGATTACCAGTTGCTGACCCCAGGCCTGCGCCGATTCGTTCGCAGCGCACGCCTGCCGCGCCAGCCGCGCTTCTCGCAACACGCGCCGCTGATCGTGGACTACGACTGGACGCTGACCATCTGAGGTCTTTTCCCAGGCACAAAAAAACCGACATCGCTGTCGGTTTTTTTGTGGGCGGTCATTATTTAACCAAACGCCAGGTCAGCGGATAGCGATAAGCGATCCCCTTGTTGGCCTTGATGCCGCCAATGATGGTCAGCACCACAGTGGCAATCGCCAGGGCCGTCATCAGGAAAAAACCAATCACGGCGAATGCCAGCACGATACAAACCAACCAGGCGATAGCCACGGTGATCTGGAAGTTCAAGGCTTCCTTGCCCTGATCGTCGATGAACGGGTCCACTTCCTTTTTCATCTGCCACAGAATCAGCGGCCCAACGACACTGCCGAAAGGGAACACAAACCCGAGAAACGCCGCGAGATGGCACAGCATTGCGCTCTGCCGAACCTCGTAGGAAGGCGTAGGTACCGGCATTTGGCTGTCATTCATGGCGCTTCTCCTTGAGGCGGTTTTCAGTCGGCCAGGGCGGCGTTCTGCAGTTCGAAAATTTCGCTCATGCCTTTCTGGGCCAAGGCCAGCATGGCGTTCAGATCGGCCGGCTGGAATGGCGCGCCTTCGGCGGTGCCCTGCACTTCGATGAAACCACCGGTGCTGGTCATCACGACGTTCAGGTCGGTCTCGGCGGCGGAGTCTTCCAGGTAGTCCAGGTCCAGCACAGGCTCGCCCTGGTACATGCCGACCGACACGGCGGCGATCATCTGCTTGAGCGGGTCGCCGGCCTTGAGGCCGCCACGCTTCTTGATCACTTTCAAGGCGTCGACCAGGGCCACCATGGCGCCGGTGATGGACGCGGTACGGGTGCCGCCATCGGCCTGGATCACATCGCAGTCAACATACAGGGTCACGTCGCCCAGCTTGGACATGTCCAGGGCGGCGCGCAGGGAGCGGCCGATCAGGCGCTGGATTTCCAAGGTACGACCGCCTTGCTTGCCGCGGCTGGCCTCACGCTGGTTACGCTCGCCGGTGGCGCGAGGCAGCATGCCGTATTCAGCGGTCAACCAACCCTGACCCTGCCCCTTGAGGAAACGCGGCACGCCATTTTCGACGCTGACGGTGCAAATGACCTTGGTATCGCCAAACTCGACCAGTACGGATCCCTCGGCGTGTTTGGTGTAGTTGCGGGTGATGCGGATCGAGCGGAGCTGATCGGCAACGCGACCACTTGGACGTTTCATAGGGGATACCTGTACTGAGGACGAAAACTGCCGGGCATTATAGAGCCGCGAACCGCTTCGGGGCACTTCTAAAAATTCAGTTACGAATGCTCGGCCTGTCGGCCTTTGTTTGGGCGCACTCGCCCCACTGCGCTACAATCCTGCGCCTTCGCAGCCTGCCTGCTTCATTTACCCATCAGCCCGTGATCGCGGGACTGCAACGCGAGGTACCCGCATGGTGCACAGCATGACCGCCTTCGCCCGCGTCGAAAAAGCCGGCGTCCAGGGCACCCTGAGCTGGGAATTGCGCTCGGTCAACAGCCGCTACCTGGAGCCGCACTTGCGTCTGCCGGAGTCGTTCCGCGACCTGGAAGGCGCCGTGCGCGAAGCGCTGCGTCAGGGCATTTCCCGCGGCAAGCTGGAATGCACCCTGCGCTTTACCGAAGAAACCACCGGCAAACCCTTGCAGGTCGACCGCGAACGCGCGGCGCAACTGGTCGCCGCCGCCGAAACCATTGCCGACCTGATCCAGCGCCCCGCGCCGCTCAACCCTCTCGAAGTGCTGGCCTGGCCGGGCGTACTGGTAGCCGACGCTATCGACCCGCAGGCCCTGAATGCCGAAGCCCTCGCGTTGTTCAACCAAGGCCTGAAGGAACTCAAGGCCGGTCGTGAGCGAGAAGGTGCCGAGCTGGCCCGTCTGATCAACGAGCGCCTGACCTCGATCGAAGAGGATGTGTCGATCCTGCGCGAGCTGGTGCCGCAGATGCTGGCCACCCAACGCCAGAAGGTGCTCGACCGTTTCGCCGATATGAAGGCCGACCTCGACCCGACGCGGCTGGAGCAGGAAATGGTGCTGCTGGCGCAGAAAAGTGACGTCGCCGAAGAACTCGATCGCCTCAGCACCCACATCCTCGAAGTGCGCCGCGTGCTCAAGTCCGGCGGCGCCGCCGGTCGGCGCCTTGATTTCCTGATGCAAGAACTCAACCGCGAAGCCAATACACTGGGCTCCAAGGCCTTCGATCCGCGCAGCACCAAGGCGGCGGTCAACCTCAAAGTGTTGATCGAGCAGATGCGCGAACAAGTACAGAATATTGAGTAAGGCAACCTCCATGACCCACAGCACCGGCACCCTGTACATCATTTCCGCCCCTTCGGGCGCGGGCAAGAGCAGTCTGGTCAAGGCCCTGACCGACACCAACGATCAGATCCGCATCTCGATCTCCCACACCACCCGCGCCATGCGCCCGGGTGAGGTGAACGGCGTGCACTATCACTTCGTCGAGCGCACCGAGTTCGTGAAGATGATCGAGCACGGCGACTTCCTGGAACGCGCCGAGGTGTTCGGCAACCTCTACGGAACCTCGCAAAGCCACTTGCAGCAGACCCTGGACGAAGGCCATGACCTGATCCTGGAAATCGACTGGCAGGGCGCCGAACAGGTGCGCAAGCTGATGCCCAATGCGCGCTCGATCTTTATCCTGCCGCCCTCGCTGCAAGCCCTGCACCAACGCCTGACCAACCGTGGCCAGGACAGCGACGAGATCATCGATGGCCGCATGCGTGAAGCCGTCAGCGAAATGAGCCACTACGTCGACTACGATTACCTGATCATCAACGACGACTTTTCACACGCGCTGGAGGACCTGAAGGCGATTTTCCGCGCCAATCAGCTCCAGCAGAAGCGCCAACAACAGCGTTTTGGCAAATTACTGGCCGAACTGCTCGGCTGATTGACGCTTCCCAAAACCGCTGCAAGGGCTTTACATTGGCACTTGCAGCGGTTTGACGAGGTTCCGCGAAAAATCAGCGCTTCCCTAAACGCTGGTGATTTTTTAAACTGCTCAGTCCGCTCGCCCAACCGGGCAGCGCGCATCTTGCATTCGCTCCGAGGAATACCATGGCCCGCGTAACCGTTGAAGACTGCCTAGAACACGTGGATAACCGCTTTGAGCTGGTCATGCTCTCTACCAAGCGTGCCCGTCAACTGGCCACTGGCGGCAAAGAGCCTCTGGTCCAGTGGGAAAACGACAAGCCGACCGTTGTCGCCCTGCGTGAAATCGCTGAAGGCCTGATGAGCTACGAGTTCATCGCCAACGCCGAAATCGTTGAAGACGAACCGCTGTTCGCAGCGTTCGAGGACGAGTCCAACGAGGCCGTCTAAGCCTATGCCTGGTCGACGTAGCACGGCGCGGGGTCAAAACCATCGGCAGGAGTTCACACTTTGCCGAGCATAGACGCCCTCGCCGATCGCTTATCGGCCTACCTCGGCCCAGACCAGGTCAACCTGGTCCGCCGAGCGTATTTCTACGCCGAACAAGCCCACGACGGCCAACGCCGCCGCAGTGGCGAGGCGTACGTCACCCATCCTCTTGCGGTGGCTAATATTCTTGCCGACATGCACATGGACCATCAGAGCCTGATGGCCGCGATGCTGCATGACGTGATCGAAGACACCGGAATCGCCAAGGAAGCTCTCAGCTCCCAATTCGGCGAAACCGTGGCCGAACTGGTCGACGGGGTCAGCAAACTGACCCAGATGAATTTCGAGACCAAGGCCGAAGCCCAGGCGGAAAACTTCCAGAAGATGGCCATGGCCATGGCCCGCGATATCCGCGTGATCCTGGTCAAACTGGCCGACCGGCTGCACAACATGCGCACGCTGGAAGTGCTGTCCGGCGAAAAACGCCGGCGCATCGCCAAGGAAACGTTGGAAATCTATGCGCCCATCGCCAACCGGCTGGGCATGCACGCCATTCGCATCGAATTCGAAGACCTCGGCTTCAAGGCGATGCATCCCATGCGCTCGGCGCGCATCTACCAGGCGGTCAAGCGTGCCCGGGGCAACCGCAAGGAAATCGTCAACAAGATCGAAGAGTCGCTGAGCCATTGCCTGGCCATCGACGAAATCGAAGGCGAGGTCAGTGGCCGGCAGAAGCACATCTACGGCATCTATAAAAAGATGCGCGGCAAGCGT
This sequence comes from Pseudomonas sp. S5F11, assembly GCF_019641515.1. NCBI lineage: Bacteria > Pseudomonadati > Pseudomonadota > Gammaproteobacteria > Pseudomonadales > Pseudomonadaceae > Pseudomonas > Pseudomonas sp. S5F11. The sequence continues at coordinate 3,741,855 of NZ_JAIFJZ010000001.1, read as the reverse complement.
CGGGCCTTTAACGAGATCATGGACGTGTATGCGTTCCGGATCATCGTAGACAAGGTCGACACTTGCTACCGCGTGCTCGGCGCTGTGCATAATTTGTACAAACCCCTGCCCGGCCGCTTCAAGGACTACATCGCCATCCCCAAGGCCAACGGCTATCAGTCGCTGCATACCACGCTGTTCGGGATGCATGGCGTGCCGATCGAGATCCAGATCCGCACCCGTGAAATGGAAGAAATGGCCAACAACGGCATCGCCGCCCATTGGCTGTACAAATCCAGTGGCGACGAGCAGCCCAAAGGCACCCATGCCCGCGCCCGCCAATGGGTCAAAGGCGTGCTGGAAATGCAGCAACGCGCGGGCAACTCCCTCGAATTTATCGAAAGTGTGAAGATCGACCTGTTCCCGGACGAGGTCTACGTGTTCACGCCCAAAGGCCGGATCATGGAGTTGCCCAAAGGCTCCACGGCTGTCGATTTCGCCTATGCCGTGCACACCGATGTGGGTAACAGTTGCATCGCCTGCCGCATCAACCGGCGCTTGGCGCCACTGTCGGAGCCGCTGCAAAGCGGTTCCACCGTGGAGATCGTCAGCGCACCGGGCGCACGACCGAACCCGGCCTGGCTCAATTTCGTGGTCACCGGCAAGGCCCGTACACACATTCGCCACGCCCTGAAACTGCAGCGCCGTTCCGAGTCCGTCAGCCTGGGCGAGCGCCTGCTGAACAAGGTACTCAACGGTTTCGACAGCGCCCTGGACAAGATTCCCCAAGAACGCGTGCAGGCGATGCTTCACGAATATCGCCAGGAAACCATCGAAGACCTGCTGGAAGATATCGGCCTGGGCAACCGCATGGCCTACGTGGTCGCCCGCCGCCTGCTGGGCGAGGGCGAGCAATTGCCGAGCCCCGAAGGCCCGTTGGCGATTCGCGGCACCGAGGGCCTGGTGCTCAGCTACGCCAAATGCTGCACACCGATCCCGGGCGATCCGATCGTCGGCCACCTGTCCGCAGGCAAAGGCATGGTGGTGCACCTGGACAACTGCCGCAACATCTCCGAAATCCGGCACAACCCGGAAAAATGCATCCAGCTTTCGTGGGCCAAGGATGTCACCGGCGAATTCAACGTCGAACTGCGCGTTGAGCTGGAGCACCAGCGCGGCCTGATCGCCCTGCTGGCCAGCAGCGTCAACGCCGCCGACGGCAACATCGAAAAGATCAGCATGGACGAACGCGATGGTCGCATCAGCGTGGTCCAACTGGTGGTCAGCGTACACGACCGCGTACACCTGGCCCGCGTGATCAAGAAGCTGCGCGCCTTGACCGGGGTCATCCGCATTACCCGCATGCGTGCGTAGTTCTTCAACCCCGCCACTGCCTATTACAAGGAGTCATTCATGACCAAGACTGTTATCACCAGCGACAAAGCCCCGGCCGCCATCGGTACTTACTCCCAGGCAATCAAGGCAGGCAATACCGTCTACATGTCCGGCCAGATTCCTCTGGACCCAAAAACCATGGAACTGGTGGAAGGCTTCGAAGCCCAGACCGTGCAAGTCTTCGAAAACCTCAAGTCCGTGGCCGAAGCCGCCGGCGGTTCGTTCAAGGACATCGTCAAACTGAACATTTTCCTCACCGACCTGAGCCACTTCGCCAAGGTCAACGAGATCATGGGCAAGTACTTCGAACAGCCGTACCCAGCCCGTGCCGCCATCGGCGTGGCAGCCCTGCCAAAAGGCGCGCAGGTTGAGATGGACGCGATTCTGGTGATCGAGTAAAACACCCGGCGCAGCCCCCACAGGCTGCGCCGACCTCGTTTTAAAAGGATTTCATGATGCGCAAAGCGCTTGTAGCTTCTTCATTGCTCGCCCTGTTGCTCGGCGGCTGTGCCAGCAACCCTGCCGACCAAGACGTAAGCGGCACTTGGATCAATCAGGTCGCCATTGATGCGGCAGCCAAGGGCGGCCCTCTGCGTGAAGCGCTGCAAAGCTTTGGCCCGAACCTCGAATGGGAGGTCAACGTCAAGGCATCTCAAGCCCGTTACTACAACGGTTTTGAGGTCGCCGAAGGCAAGTTGCTCGGGCAACAATCCGGCGCCTGGAGCGTGGACTTCTATGGCAGCTCCGCCACCGAACTCAAGCGCAAAGGTAAGCAGTTGCTGCAAGTGGCCAACGATAACGAGCCCGAGCAACTGTTCGCCCGTGCTAAAGACCCAGCCCCGGAAGGCGCACCATTGGGCGCCAACTTCGAACGGGCGCTCTATGCCGCCTACCTGGGCGGCGACTGGAAAATCACCGACGGCTTCGGCAACGGCGCAATCGTGCAGTTCCAGGCCGACGGCAAGGTTGTCGGCCTACCCAAAGTCGACCGGTATTCGCTGTGCCTGGCAGGCGATTGCGCCTCTATGAGCGGCGGCTACGACAGCATCTGGCTGCAACTCAATGGCCAGGGCAACCCTTGGATTTTCATGCGCAAGGGCAAACAGCTGGAAATTTTCCAGGCGGTCAATACGGCACAGGCAGACGAAGTACCTTCGTTTACGCCAGGCCCACGCCAATGGCTGTTGGAAAAACAGTAACGACCCTTGCAGGCAGTTGAATGTGAGAGGGGCAGGCCCCTCCCACATTTTTCAGATCGTGTTTCAGCCCTTGAGGATCGCCGCGTAGCCTTCCCGGTAAGTCGGGTATGTCGGTACCCAGCCCAGCGCCTTGATCCGCGCGTTGCTGCATTGCTTGCTCCCCGCACGCCGCACACTGGCCTCGTCTGACCACTCTGTCACGCCCAGATAATCGCGCAGCCAGGCCACCACTTCGGCCAGCGGCGCCGGCGCGTCGTCCACACCGATATAGACCTTATCCAGCGAACCGCCCTTCTCCACATGCCGCAGCAAAAACGCGAGCAAGCCTGCTGCGTCGTCCGCGTGGATCCGGTTGCCATATAACGGTGGATCTACCGCCACCCGGTAACCTTGGCGCACCTGGGTCAGCAACCATTCGCGGCCTGGGCCGTAAATGCCGGTTAACCGCACAATGCTGGCAGGAATGCCGCTGTTCAAGGCAACCTGCTCGGCTTCGAGCATGATCTGCCCGGAATAGCCTTTGGCCTGGGTTTCGGACGTTTCGTCGACCCATTCACCGTTCTGCTGCCCATACACACTGCTGCTGGACACAAACAGCAGATGTTTGGGTTGCTGGCCGTAATCGCCGAGCCACTCCAGAACATGTTGCAGCCCCTGCACGTAAGCCGCGCGGTAGCCAGCTTCATCGTGATCGGTCGCGGCGGCGCAATACACCAGGTAATCCACGCCGCCGATTGGCCAGGTATCGGGGCAGTCCTTTTTGAACAGGTCACCGCCAATGCCGATCACCCCGACAGGCAAGCGCGAAATGTCGCGCCGCAGGCCGTACACCTCCCATTCCGAGGCAAGCAATTGGCTGGCTAACCGACTCCCCACATCGCCACATCCGACAATCACAACAGAAGGCGCGGACATCATAAAACTCCGTATTGAAAGGTCTAGGTTAGCCCTCTCAGTTGACCGACGGCCAGAAAAAGGGCAAATAAAGTTACTGTATTACTTCTGTTAACAAGAATTACTTGCAATAATGACCACCCATTTGTCCTCGCCCCTTGCTCTGGGTCTGGAAGGACAATCACTCATTCTTTCTCTCAGGTCCGGCCAGCATGACACGTAATACAACCCCCGCTTCGCCAACCAAGCCTCACAGCCCTTCCCGCGCCTGGCGCGCGATTGCTGCGCTGCTGTTCAGCGTTCTGCTGGCGCCGACCGCCGCATTCGCCGATGCCACCGCACCCGCCACTCCTGCTGCCGCCGAGCAGAATGCCGCCACCCCGCCCGCACCGCCTGCCGCGCCAGTCGCCACCGACCCGGCCGCCCCGGCTGCGGACGACACCGGTGTGGTGCTGGAAGAGAACAACACCTTGGGCATGGCCCACGACCTGTCGCCCTGGGGTATGTACCAGAACGCTGACGTGGTGGTGAAAGCTGTGATGATCGGCCTGGCCATAGCCTCGATCATCACTTGGACCATCTGGATAGCCAAAGGCTTCGAGCTGCTGGGCGCCAAGCGTCGCCTGCGTACTGAAATCGTCCATCTGAAAAAGGCCACCACCCTCAAGGAAGCCAGCGAAAGCGCAGCCAAGAAAGGCACCCTGGCCAATACCCTGGTGCACGATGCACTGGAAGAGATGCGCCTGTCGGCCAACACTCGCGAAAAAGAAGGCATCAAAGAGCGTGTCGCCTTCCGCCTTGAGCGTCTGGTGGCTGCCTGCGGCCGCAACATGAGCAGCGGCACCGGCGTTCTGGCGACCATCGGCTCCACCGCACCGTTCGTAGGTCTGTTCGGCACCGTATGGGGCATCATGAACAGCTTTATCGGCATCGCCAAAACCCAGACCACCAACCTAGCCGTGGTTGCCCCCGGCATCGCCGAAGCCCTGCTGGCAACTGCGCTGGGTCTGGTGGCAGCGATCCCGGCAGTGGTGATCTACAACGTCTTCGCCCGCTCGATTGCCGGCTACAAGGCCCAGGTGTCGGACGCGTCGGCGGAAGTCCTGCTGCTGGTCAGCCGCGACCTCGACCACCTGCCTACCGAGCGCAGCTCGCAACCGCACATGGTGAAAGTGGGGTAATCGGCCATGGGCCTGCATTTGAATCAAGGCGACGACGAACTCGTCGAGAACCACGAAATCAACGTCACGCCGTTTATCGACGTGATGCTGGTGCTGCTGATCATCTTCATGGTGGCTGCACCGTTGGCCACCGTAGACATCAAGGTCGACCTGCCCGCCTCCAGCGCCAAACCGGCGCCACGACCGGAAAAGCCGATCTTCCTCAGCGTCAAGGCAGATCAACGTCTGTTCCTGGGCGAAGAAGAAGTCAAAGCCGAAACCCTGGGGCCGGTGCTCGACGCCAAGACCCAAGGCAAGAAGGACACGACGATCTTCTTCCAAGCCGACAAAGGCGTGGACTACGGCGATCTGATGAGCGTGATGGATGCCCTGCGGGCGGCCGGCTACCTCAAGGTTGGCCTGGTTGGACTTGAGACGGCAGCCAAGAAATGATCACGACGCGCCACAAACTGACGCGTTATGGCACCAGCCTCGCCGTCGTACTGGGCGTGCATGCCATCGCGATTGCCATCGCACTCCACTGGTCGGCGCCGCGCACTGTGCAGTTGCCGCCGGCTGCCATGGTCATCGACCTGGCGCCTGCTCCCGCACCGCCACCGCCTCCGGCCCCGCCGAAGGTGGTGACACCGCCGCAGCCGCCCGCCCCGGTGGAAGAGCTGCCGCTGCCAAAAATGGCCGAAGCGCCCAAGCCGACGATCCAGGTGCCCAAGCCGGTCAAGCCCAAGCCCAAACCCCAGCCGCCCAAGCCGGTGGAGAAAAAGCCCGAGCCGCCCAAGGAAAAACCTTCCGAGGAGCCACCGAGCGATACGCCGCCGACCCAAGCGCCACCGCAGAAATCGGCACAGCCTGCACCAGGGCCGTCGCCACAACAGCTGGCGGCCAAGGCATCTTGGGAAGGCACGTTGCTGGCGCACCTGCAGAAGTACAAGAAGTATCCGCCAGGCGCCCAGGCCCGAGGCAAGGAGGGTCTCAACCGCCTGAAGTTCGTGGTCGATGCCGAAGGCAATGTACTGTCCTACGAGCTGGTGGGCCTTTCCGGCAACGCCGACCTGGACCGCGCCACCCTGGACATGATCCGTCGTGCCCAACCGCTGCCCAAACCGCCGGCCGATATGGTCAAGAGCGGCAGCATCGAGATCGTTGCACCGTTCGTGTACAACATCGAAAAGCGTCGTCGCTGAACATGAGTGTGGCGAGGGGTAACCCTCGTCACTTTCAGCAAAATCCTCAGCAGTTCCCACTCAATCCCTAACAAACTTCTGATAACGTGCGTCTATCGATTGCAGCCGGTATGCTTGGCTCGCAACCTCATGGACGCCCGCTATGACTCTTACAGAATTACGCTACATCGTGACCCTCGCCCAAGAGCAACACTTTGGCCATGCGGCCGAGCGCTGCCATGTCAGCCAGCCGACGCTGTCGGTGGGCGTGAAAAAGCTTGAAGACGAACTCGGTGTGCTGATTTTCGAGCGCAGCAAGAGCGCCGTGCGCCTCACGCCAGTAGGCGAAGGCATCGTCGCCCAGGCCCAAAAGGTGCTGGAGCAGGCGCAAAGCATTCGCGAACTGGCCCAGGCCGGCAAGAACCAACTGACCGCGCCGCTCAAGGTCGGGGCCATCTACACCGTCGGCCCATACCTGTTCCCGCACTTGATTCCGCAACTGCACCGCGTCGCGCCGCAGATGCCGTTGTATATCGAAGAGAACTTCACCCACGTACTGCGCGACAAACTGCGCAACGGCGAGCTGGATGCGATCATCATCGCCCTGCCGTTCAACGAAGCGGATGTGCTCACCCTGGCGCTCTACGACGAGCCGTTCCAGGTGCTGATGCCCGCCTCGCACCCGTGGACCAAAAAAGCCAGCATCGACGCTGCCCTGCTCAACGACAAGAGCCTGCTGCTGCTCGGTGAAGGCCACTGCTTCCGCGATCAGGTGCTGGAAGCCTGCCCGACCCTCACCAAGGGCAACGACGGCGCCAAGCACACCACCGTGGAATCCAGCTCCCTGGAAACCATCCGCCACATGGTCGCCTCGGGCCTGGGCATCTCGATCCTGCCGCTGTCGGCGGTGGACAGCCATCACTACGCCCCCGGCGTAATCGAAGTACGCCCGCTTACACCGCCGGTGCCGTTCCGCACGGTGGCCATCGCCTGGCGCGCCAGCTTCCCACGGCCCAAGGCGATTGAGATCCTCGCCGACTCGATCCGCCTATGCTCGGTGGCCAAGCCGACTGCGGCGAGCTAAGTAACCGTATGACTGAGCTGTCGCAGGTGTCGGTGACGGCACTCAAGGGTGTCGGTGAGGCCATGGCCGAGAAGTTGGCCAAGGTCGGCCTGGAGAACCTCCAGGACGTGCTGTTCCATCTGCCCCTGCGCTATCAGGACCGCACCCGCGTGGTGCCCATCGGCCACTTGCGCCCTGGGCAGGATGCGGTGATCGAAGGCACCGTCAGCGGTGCCGATGTGGTAATGGGCAAGCGCCGCAGCCTGGTGGTGCGCTTGCAGGACGGTACCGGCGGCCTGAGCCTGCGTTTCTACCACTTCAGCAATGCGCAGAAAGAGGGCCTCAAGCGCGGCACCCGCGTGCGCTGCTACGGTGAGGCCCGGCCCGGCGCCTCGGGCCTGGAGATCTACCACCCGGAATACCGCGCCATCACCGGCGACGAACCGCCACCGGTAGATACCACCCTCACCCCGATCTACCCGCTCACCGAAGGCCTGACTCAACAGCGCCTGCGCCAGTTGTGCATGCAGACGCTGTCCATGCTCGGCCCCACCAGCCTGCCCGACTGGCTGCCCTTGGAGTTGGCCCGCGATTACCAGTTGGCGCCACTGGCCGATGCGATTCGCTACCTGCATCACCCCCCCGCCGATGCCGACGTGGACGAGCTGGCCCTGGGTCATCACTGGGCCCAGCACCGCCTGGCCTTCGAAGAGTTGCTGACTCACCAACTGTCCCAGCAACGCCTGCGCGAAAGCATGCGCTCCCTGCGCGCGCCGGCGATGCCCAAGGCCACGCGTCTGCCCGCGCAATACCTGGCCAATCTCGGCTTCACGCCGACCGGCGCCCAGCAGCGCGTAGGCAACGAAATCGCCTACGACCTGAGCCAGCACGAACCCATGCTGCGCCTGATCCAGGGCGACGTCGGCGCAGGCAAGACCGTGGTCGCCGCCCTCGCCGCGCTGCAGGCGCTGGAAGCCGGTTACCAGGTGGCGCTGATGGCGCCTACCGAGATTCTCGCCGAGCAGCATTTCATCACCTTCAAGCGCTGGCTCGAACCGCTGGGCCTGGAAGTGGCGTGGCTGGCGGGCAAGCTCAAGGGCAAGAACCGCGTAGCCGCCCTGGAGCAGATCGCCGCCGGTGCCCCCATGGTGGTGGGCACCCACGCGCTGTTTCAAGACGAAGTGCAGTTCAAGAACCTGGCGCTGGTCATCATCGACGAACAACACCGCTTCGGCGTGCAGCAACGCCTGGCCTTGCGCCAGAAAGGCGTGGGCGGACGCATGAGCCCGCATCAGCTGATCATGACTGCCACGCCAATCCCACGCACTCTGGCGATGAGCGCTTACGCCGACCTCGACACCTCGATCCTCGACGAATTGCCGCCCGGTCGCACCCCGGTCAACACCGTGCTGGTCACCGATACGCGACGGGTCGAGGTGATCGACCGCGTGCGCGGCGCCTGCGCCGAAGGGCGCCAGGCGTACTGGGTCTGCACGCTGATCGAAGAGTCCGAAGAGCTGACCTGCCAGGCCGCCGAAACCACCTACGAAGACCTCACCAGCGCCTTGGGCGAACTCAAGGTCGGGCTGATCCATGGTCGTATGAAGCCGGCGGAAAAAGCGGCGGTGATGGCCGAATTCAAGGCCGGCAACCTGCAACTGCTGGTGGCCACTACGGTGATCGAAGTCGGCGTGGACGTGCCCAACGCCAGCCTGATGATTATCGAGAACCCCGAACGCCTGGGCCTGGCGCAATTGCACCAACTGCGCGGCCGCGTCGGTCGAGGCAGCGCCGCCAGCCACTGCGTGCTGCTATACCACCCACCGCTATCGCAGATCGGCCGCCAGCGCCTGGGCATCATGCGCGAAACCAACGACGGTTTTGTCATCGCCGAAAAAGACCTCGAACTGCGCGGCCCCGGTGAAATGCTCGGCACGCGCCAGACCGGCCTGTTGCAGTTCAAAGTGGCCGACCTGATGCGCGACGCCGACCTGCTGCCGGCCGTCCGCGATGCGGCGCAAGCCCTGCTGGAGCGCTGGCCGGATCATGTCAGCCCGCTGTTGGATCGCTGGCTGCGGCACGGTCAGCAATACGGCCAGGTTTGACGCTACAGAAGCAAAAGGCGTCGCGGATCCCCAACCGGGTCACAAAAAGCACTTATCCGACCAACACTTGTATCAAGCTGGTTATACTTCGGTGACTGTACGAAATTGGATCAGGCCATGTCAGAAGTTGCCCACGCCACAGCCCCGCTGGCCGCCCCGCCGGTTATCCGCGCTCTGCTCGCCAAGCTTGCCGTCAGCTACACGGAAGTCGCCGAACAACCGGGCCTGAATCCTGCGCAAAAGGTGCAGGCCGTGCTGTTGGAAGACGCGGTGGGCGCACTGATGGTGCTGTTTCCCCAGAACCAACTGCTGGACCTCAACCGCCTCGCCGAACTCACTGGGCGTCGCCTGACCGCCGTGGCGCCGGATCGCATCAAGCGCATGCTGGACAAGCACGACCTGAAACTGCTGCCGGGCCTGCCGCCGCTCACCAGTTCGCCATGCCTGTACGAAGGCAGCCTGCTCAACGAGCCGAGCCTGTTGGTGCATTCGGGCGAAGCCGGGCTGCTGCTGGAAATCCCCACCGATGCCTTCAAGACGATGCTCACCAAGGCCAGCGCCGCGCAATTCGGCGAGCCGTTGAGCAATATCCGCCCGAACCTCGACCGCCCTAATGATGACCGCGAGGAAATCACCCAGGCGATGCAGGCGTTCACCGCTCGCCGTATCCAGCAGCGTCTGGAAGCGACCATCGAAATTCCGCCGCTGGCCGACACTGCGCAGAAGATCATCAAGCTGCGGGTCGACCCCAACGCCACCATCGACGACATCACCGGCGTGGTGGAAACCGACCCGGCGCTGGCGGCGCAGGTGGTGAGCTGGGCGGCGTCACCGTACTACGCGTCGCCGGGCAAAATCCGCTCCGTGGAAGACGCCATTGTGCGCGTGCTGGGGTTCGACCTGGTGATCAACCTGGCGCTGGGCCTGGCCCTGGGCAAAACCTTGAGCCTGCCCAAAGACCATCCGCAACAGGCCACGCCGTACTGGCACCAGTCGATCTACACCGCGGCCGTGATCGAGGGCCTGACCCGCGCCATGCCCCGCGCCCAGCGCCCGGAAGCGGGCCTGACGTACCTCGCAGGCCTGCTGCACAACTTTGGCTACCTGTTGCTGGCCCATGTGTTCCCGCCGCACTTCTCGCTGATCTGCCGCCACTTGGAGGTCAACCCGCACCTGTGCCACAGCTATGTGGAACAGCACTTGCTGGGCATCAGCCGCGAGCAGATCGGCGCCTGGTTGATGCGTTATTGGGACATGCCGGATGAATTGTCCACCGCCCTGCGCTTCCAGCACGACCCGACCTACGACGGTAACTACGCCGAGTACCCGAACCTGGTGTGCCTGGCCGTTCGCCTGCTGCGCAGCCGTGGGATCGGTTCCGGACCGGACGAAGCGATCCCGGATGCACTGCTTGAGCGTCTGGGCTTGAGCCGGGACAAAGCTGACGAAGTGGTGGGTAAGGTGCTGGACGCCGAAGTCTTGCTGCGCGAATTGGCCTCGCAATTCACTCAGGGCTGAGTGTAGCGCCTGTCAGATAGCAATCGGGGGCAAGCCCCCTCCCACATGGGAATGCATTCCAAATGTGGGAGGGGGCTTGCCCCCGATAAATCCAACTCGGTCTAGCTGAAGAGCCCTACTTCTTTTTCTTCGGCTTCAAGTACTTCGTCAGCCCCTGGAACCAGATTACCAGCGCCGGGTTGCCCTTGATCTGGATCGACTTGTCCTGAATCCCCGTCATAAACGCCAGTTGCTTGTTTTTCGCCTGCATCGTGGCGAAGCCGTAGGCGGCGTCTTTAAAGGCAATGGCAAACGCCGGCGCGGGGTGAACACCCGAGCGGCTGGTGATGCGCTGATCTTTGACGATGAAATGACGGGCTACCTTGCCGTCGAGGGTCTGCAACTGGAACGCCAGGTCTTTATCACCCAGCTGTTGCTGAAAGGCAGGGTTGGTGCGGCTGGCTTTGCCCATCATCAGGCCCAACACCCACAGGAGAAGACGAAATTTCATGCACACGGCCTCGGTGTAATTATTGAGTGGCCGCAGCAGTGTAGCGATTTGTCGGAAGAACGCCACCGATCTCGCGCTTTAGCGGGAGATCGGCTGGCGTTTAACGCTTATAGCAACATGTTGCTTAAACGTTAGGGCAAGGGACCGGTGCCCAATCGGCCAGGTTTGGATCGCGGCAGGTGCCTTCGATCTGTGCCTTACCGGCGCTGGCGACCTGCTTGCTTTCAGCTTGCTTGGTCTGCGCGGTCTGCAGGGTTTTCTCGGTAGCGACGGCTTCTTTCGGCACCACCGGCAGCACTGGCTTCTTGGCCGGTTTCACAGCCTTTTTGCCCTTGGCCGGAGCAACCACCGGAGTGGTATCGGCGGTGGCCACGGTCACCACGTCATTACGCTGCACACCGACCTGTTGCAGGTCTTTCTCGTAAGCCTGGGTGTAGTTGTTCAGGTCTTCGGCGGCTTTGCCGTTGACCGCTACGATCAGGTCGTTGGATTCCTTCAGGCCGGCGACGATTTCCGCCAGGCGCTTGCGGCCTTCGGTGTCGTTGACGGTCTTGGCTTTGCGATCGGCCACCAGCTTGGTGAACGCGCTCTGGTAGCACTGCTGCGAGGCTTTGGCGTAGGCGGTGCTGCGGTCGATGTCGGACGCGCTCTTGTTGACGTCGGCCGCGTAGGACGCAATGCGCTGGTTGTCGTCGGCAATCTGCTTCTGACGCTCGGTGTAGTAACCCGCCGCGCCGCCGGCCAGGGCACCGCCCGCCGCGCCGATGGCGGCGTTACGGCCGCGCTTGTCCTTGTCGCCGCTCAACACGCCCAGCAGGGCACCGCCGGCAGCGCCGATGGCCGCGCCGGTAACGACCGACTTGGTCATGTCCGAATCGGTGGCACGCAGGTGCTGGACCGGCTCGTAGCAGCTTGGGTAGTACTCGACCTTGGTGCTCGACGCGACCTTGGAGGCCGGCGACGTGGCGCAACCGGTCAGTACGGTGCTGAAACCGGCTGCAATCAGCAGCAAGTGACGCTTGGAAACCGCCTTACGGGAAAAAAGCATAAGTTGTGTTCTCTTCTAAGTTTGACTTGCCCAGCACGGCCGATGCCGCCTGAGTCCCTTCCAAGCTCGCCATACAGCCAACGATCAAGACCGCTGACCGCTCGCTGCGAGCAATTCCTTCAAGATCGTTGCCGGGTCGGCCCGCTGTTGCTTGCGGTAGTTGCCGACATGGCGAACGAACAGTGTTGCGCGCGTCACCAGGCTCTTGCCGAGCACCGGTTTGCGATCCAACTCTTCCTTGATCCGTTGAAACTGCGCCTGGATCACCGCATCGGTATAGCGGGTGCCGGTGGCCAGGTTGTCGATATAGATCGCCACCGCGCCGTCGAGCGCGCTTCGGCCATTGTCGATGGCCGTAGCGAACAGCTGCGCGCTGGCTTCGTCCTTGTTGTCCACCGCCTGCTGCCGACTCTTCTGCAAGTTGATCAGCCGAATGTTGTAGTTGCTGATCGTCTCGGCCACCAGGGCCGCCGACTGGATCAGGTTGCCCGCCGCTTCTTCGCGCTGTTGAGCGATCAGCGATACGTTGCGTTTGAGTTCCTCGTTGACCAGGCCCAATTCGGCTTGCAGCTTGGGGTCGACGCTGGCGGCAATGATGCTGTCCAGGCGCTTGGTCGGGTCCTGAGCGTCGTCGATGGCGTCGGTCAACGAGGCCAGGCGACCTTCTTTCTGCCACTGCGCAAACAGCTCCTTGTAGCGCGAGCGCGGCGCCGACAGTGCGCCAATCGCCACGCGGAAACCGGTGGTCTCGTTGCTTTGCTCGGTGCCGTCGGCGGCGAACAATGGGTACTCACGGCGCATGCCGGTGAACAACGTGCCCTCGCCTTCCAGGTAATTACCGCCCTTGACCACAAACCCGCCATAGGTGCCCTGACGGCGGCCGGCGTGGACCAGTTGGAAGGATTCCTGGACCATTTCCGCAGCGTTGCCAATCACATCGAACATGCCGATCGGGTTGGGCAGTTTGGTGCCGATGGGCATCAACCGCGCGGCCTGGCCAGTACCGCCGGCCACTTGGTTGAAGACAGCGTAGTCGCCCAGCGGGCCGTCACTGTCGCTGCCTTCGGTGCGGCGCGGGAACAGCCGCCCTTCCAGGTCCTGACGGCTCACGGCCTGGGCGCCACGGGCGGCGAATTCCCACTCCACTTCGGTGGGTAGGCGTACAAAGCCCACACCGCCATCGTCCTCGGACGAGCCGCGACCACTGACCGGCAGCGCATCCCGGTGATATTTGAGCAGCCAGGCGCTGTACACCGCCGAGAACCGCTCGGCCTCAAACCGCGACAACTTCACCTTGGGCAAACGCGCGGCCATACCGGTCGGCGCGTCACAGGCCGGGGCCGGCTCGCCGCTGGCCAAGGACTGCGCCTGGGCCATCACCTGAGCGTATTGGCGCGCGGTCACTTCGTACTTACCGATGAAATACAGCATCGGTTTGAGCGGCGTTTTGGCGTCGGTCTTGGGCATCACCGGCGTGATGACTTTGCTCCAGTCCTTGGGCAGGTCTTTAAGGGTGAACTGACCGTTGATGAAGTCGCGACGGTAGCCGGAGATAAACGACTGCTGGTAACCGGCTTCGCCTTCGCTGAAGGGGTAACCGAGGCTGATCTCACGGTCATCGAGGGTTCCCTGGGCCAACACGTAGGCGTAGCGGAACACCATGTTGCCTTCGCAGGGCAGCGGCAGGCTCACGTCATCCGGCAACGGTTTGGGGTTGTCCAGCTTGTCGCTGGCTTCATCGGCCCAGGCCAGGGAGGCCAGGCTCAGCGCCACACAGGCGCCCAATAACTTATACATCTCTGATCCCTTCAGAAGCCTGGATACGCGCCACCCGCCAACCGCCACAGGCCGCCGCCACGGCGCTGACGCCGAGCACGGCCACCAGGGCCAAGCCATAGTGATGCGCCAACAGATGACTGGCGTGTTCGCCCGGCACCTGCACGAATAATTGATTCAACCCTGCCTCGGCCAGGCCGTATAACCCGGCGCTGAACACGGCGGCAAACCCCGCGCTGTACAGCGCCTGCAACACCACAAACAGCAACAGCGCACCGGTGGAAAACCCCAGCAGGCGCAGCACCGACAATTCTCGACGCTTGCGCGCCACCGCGGCCAGGGCACCGGCGAAAATCGCCGCGAACGCCCCGGCCAATGCCAACCCGGCGATGATCCAGAACACAATCGACAGGTTGCGACTCAAGGATTGCACCTGTGCAATGCGCAACGCCTGGGTCGACACCAGCATGTTCTGCCTCGCAAAAAACACTCGTAACGGCTCCACATCGTTGAGACCGCGCGCATACAAACGAAACGCCGGGTAGACGCGCTGCTCACCCACGCCCACCGCCTCACCGTCCCACCCCAGCGCCGGCACAGCACGGCCGTCGCGATAGTCTTCCGCCGCTTCGAGCAAGCCCAGCCCGGCGAACAGTCCGTCCCGGGCGAACGCCTCCAGGGGCAACACCGCCAGCACCTGCAACCGCGTATCACGCGCCTCGACACGCCCGGCCACTTGCCGCGCGAAACGGGTCTCCAGCCAGTCACCGGGCCGTGCCGCGAGTTTCTCGGCGGCGGTGTGGCTCAGGACGATCTGCTCCAGCCCCTTAGGCACCGGCAAGCCGCCGAGCAGCGGATCGCCCGGCGCGGTCGGCAGCATCTCCAGCACCAATGTGCCCACCTGCGCCGTGGCCGCAATCTGCCGCGTGCGCGGGATGGCGAACGCCACGTCCGGCCGTTGACCCAGTTGCTCGATAAACGCGCTGCTGAATCGACCACCGCCCAGCGGAATAATTTCACGGGTGGCGGGGTCCGTCTCCAAACGTTCGGTCAAACTGCTGACCAGTCCAAATTTCAGGCCGAATAACACCAGCAACGGTGCGATCACCGCCACCAACGCCAGCACCGAGCAGGCCGACAGCCACGCGTCGTTGCGGTAGTCCTGCCAGGCGATCGACGCCACCAGAGGAATGCGCATCAACCGGCCTCCCCCAGCGTCGCCGTGACGCCACCGTCGTTGTCGCGTCGGCAATGGATGCGTCGAACCTGCAAGCCACTTGCGCGAGCCAACGGCTCATCGTGGGTGGCGATCACACAGGCGGCGCGATGTTCACGGGCCTGAGCCAGCAAGGCGTGCATGACCCGCTCGGCATTCAACGGATCGAGGGACGCCGTGGGTTCGTCTGCCAGTACCAGTTGCGGCGCATGGGCCAAGGCACGGGCACAGCTGACGCGCTGGCGCTGGCCCACCGACAACGCCGAAGGCTTCTTGCCCAACTGATCGCTGATCTCCAATTGGTCGGCCAGGCGCGCCACGCTGCCGTCATCCTTCAGGCCAAGTAGCTGGCGAGACAACGCGATATTGCCGCGCACATCCAGAAACCCCAGTAGCCCGCCGGTTTGCAACACGTAACCCAGGTGCTGACTGCGCAACCGGGCCAAGGTCGATTGCTGATCGGCGCGCCACAGCCCGGCAATGTCCTGTTGATTGAATTCAAAGCGGCCTACCTGATCCGGCGCCAGCACCAGTGCGAGCAGGTCCAGCAAGGTGCTTTTGCCACAGCCGCTGGGCCCGACTATCGCCACTTGCTCGCCCGCACGCAGGTGCAGCGCCGGGATCACCAGGCTGTAGCGCTGGCTACCGGCGCCCCGGCTCTTGTGCACGGCGCTCAGGTTCAGCATCACGGCAGCGTCGACAAGGGCACGCGGTACAACGCGTCGCCCGGCTCGGCATCGCCGAAACGGACCCAGTTGGCCACGTCGTTGTGGAAGGTTTCGTAGAGGCGGATTTTCGAATCCAACTCGTCGATAAAGTCTTCCTGCTCGGCCACGCTCAGCGACAACCACAAATCCTGGGTCATGTTCAGCGACTTGCTGCGGTACGGCAGGCCCTCCAGGTATTCGCCGAGGATGCCGCCGTCGGCCAGGTTGCCGCCCTTGCGCAGGGCCTGCGGGTCGCGGCTCATGTAGGCCGAGGCGCTGGCGATTTCCTGGAAGAAGTCCTTGGGTGAGGTCTGGGTTTTGCGCGCGGCGTCGACGATCAGCTTGAGCGATTGCTGCAAATCGTTGAGCTGCAGCTTGGTCAGCATCACGCACACTTGGAACGCCGGCAGCGCCGGGTTGGTCAGGTCGCGGTCGGCGGTCCAGGCGCTGACCAGTTGCGGCGCCTGGCTCGCAGTTTTGCGACCGAGGAAGTCCATGTGCATCGCATAACCGACCGCCGCGGATTTATCCGCCAGGCTTGGTGCCGAGCTGAGCGTCGGCACCGCTTGCGCTGTGTTGCTGCGCACTTGGTGAACGAGGTTGGCGAACACCGTGCCGATCTCATCCACTCGCTCGCCCAGTTTGCGTACGTCGCCGCCCGGCACCGGCGTGTAGAGGTCGCCGATCTGTGGGTTGGCGTCGGCGGTAAGAATGCGGTACTGGCTTTCGGCGCCGGCGTGGGTTTTCTTGCCGGCGTCGGTGCGCAGGTGCAGGGCGTAGATTTTGATCTGCTTGCCCAACGCAGCCTGGCGCACTTCGGCTTCGTTCATCTGGGTGGCGGCGAACGGGTCGTTCTTGCGCAGTGCGCCGGCGTCGGTCACCAACAGGATGATGCGCCCGCCGTAGCCGGACCAGTCCATGCCCTCGACGGCCTGCATTACCCCGGCAAACGCATCTTCGTTGAACGAGTGGCTGGAGACCGTAGAGGCTTTGACCTGGCGCGCCATGTCGAGAAAGCGTTGCGGGTCGCGGCCCTGATCGAGGGTGATCAAGGTTTTAGCCACGTATTCCAGGCCAGGGGTTTTCTTGATGCTGTTACGGAAGCCCACCAACCCGAAGCTCACGCTGTCCAGCTCGCCACGTTCGGCGATGCGGGTTTGCAGTTCGTGTACCACGTCGCGGACCTGGTCGATATACGGCTGCATCGACACAGTGGTGTCCACCACCAACACCACGGCCGTGCGGAACGCATCGGCGTTGGCGTTGAGTATCGGCGTTGCGGGCTTGGCCACGGGGCTGCTGCCGGGGTCGATGGACGCTACGTTAAGCAACTGCACCGGCTGGCCGTTTTCGTCGAAGTTTTCTTTGGAATCAAAGATCGGCAGCAGATAAAACTGGTTCTGCGGCACCGCGCTGGCGGCCGGTTCCAAGGCCAGCACCTGGCCGTTGTCTTCACTATTTTTCTGCGCCTTGGCCAGCACGTTTTTGGCGGCGGCGGGGTCGGCGAGCAATTTCTCCACTTCGCCGGATTGACGCAGGAACATCACCGGCGCGCGGCCCGAGCGTTCGGTGAACTTGAGCACCAGGCTCTGCTTCCAGTCGCTGACCTGAGTGGCCGGCAACCAGCCGTCGCTGCGACCATCGGTGGCGGCGCCGACGCGCACCCACGGTTGGCCACCCACGTCTTTACGCTGGTACACGTACAGCACGGAGAACGCCGGCAGCGCCTTGCCCGGCGCACTGCCGGCGTCGCCGGAGAGTTTCGCGCCGGGCTTGCTCAGCACGCGCTGGAACAAGGTTTTCTTGCCCGCCATCAGCAACGGGCGGCCGCCGCCGTCCGCTTCGGCCACTGCCGGTTTGACCTCTGGCGGCGCAGTCGGCGTTTGTGGCGGTTTCGGCTGGCTGGCGGTGGGCGGCGGCACTGGCGTATCGCTGCGACTCATCCACCAATAACTGCCGCCGATGGCCAATGCCACCGCGACCGCCACGGCCGCCAATGCCAACACCGGTCCGCGCCGTTGCTCGCCGTGCTGGGTCGGGGTGACCACCGGCTGGCGCGCTGGCGGCGGCGTGGGCTGTGGCTCTGGTTTGCCGGTAGGAATCTCGATGGATTCCGGCGTCATCCCCGCCAGGTCGAAACTGAGCGGCAGAGCCACCGGCCGCACTAACGTGGCTTCCGGCGAATCCGCCGGCAGTTGGTCCAGCGCCAGCAGCAACGCCGCCGCATCCGGAAAACGGTCGGCGGGATCTTTGGCCAGCAACTTGCGCAACACGCCTTGATAGCGGCCGTGATGCACCGGCAATTCCGGCAACGGTTCGGTCAGGTGGGCCAGGGCGGTGGAAAGCGCATCGGTGCCGTTGTACGGCAGCTCGCCCACCAGAATTTCATACAGCACCACGCCGAGGGCGTAGAGGTCGGCACGCCCGTCGATCTCCTGGCCGCGCGCCTGCTCCGGGCTCATGTAGCTCGGGGTGCCCACGGCGAAACCGGCCTGGGTGAATTGGGTGCGGTCGTCCAGGGACTTGGCGATGCCGAAGTCCGACAGCACCGCCGTGCCATCGGCGCGAAACAGGATGTTCGCCGGTTTGACGTCGCGGTGCACCAGGCCCTGGGCATGGGCGTAACCCAAGGCCGAAGCAATCTGGCGAATCAACGTCACGCCCTGCTCAGGCGTCATGCCGGCGGCGATGCGCTCTTTGAGCGTGCCGTTGGGCAGGTATTCCATGGCCATGTAGTACAGCTCACCGACATTGCCGATGTCATGGATGGTCACGGTGTGGGGGTGGGACAGCCGCGCCAGGGTCTTGCCCTCGCGCAGGAAACGCTCGCAGAAGCTCGGGTCGGCCGCCAGGGCCGCTGCCATTACCTTCAACGCCACCTTGCGCTCCAGCGAGCGCTGGGTCGCCAGGTACACGCTGGCCATGGCGCCTTCGCCGATCTCGCCTTCGATGTCATAACCCGGAATCAGGATGTTCATGCCGATACCTTCACGACGATGGCGGTGATGTTGTCCGGCGCGCCGCGGTTAAGGCCCAGGTGCACCAGGCTGCGCACGATTTCATCCGGCGTGTCATGGCCGAGCACTTCGCGGATCTCATGGTCTTCGACGGTCTTGTTCAGGCCATCGCTGCACAGCAGGTAGGTGTCCCCCGGGGCGATTAACAGGTCGACTGTCGCCAGGTTCAGGTGCGCTTCCACGCCGATGGCGCGGGTGACGATGTTGGCGCGCGGATGCACACGGGCTTCGGCTTCGCTGAGCAGGCCGCTGTCTTGCAGGTCTTGCACGTAGCTGTGGTCGCGGGAGATGCCTTCGAGCACACCATCGCGCAGGCGATACAGGCGACTGTCGCCGGCCCACAGGCATACGCCACGCAGGCCACGAGCGGCGAGGAGCACCACGGTGCTGCCCATCATGGTCACGCCACGGTGGGCGGTCTCTTCGCGCACGGCGGCGTTGATGCGCACCAAATCATTGCGCAGCGCCGCCGTGTATTCATCCAGCGAGCGCCCCAGCGGCACATTGCGCAGGCTGTCGACGATCAAGCTGCTGACATAATCCCCCGCCGCATGCCCGCCCATGCCGTCGGCCACCACCCACAGGCGGTTCTCCGGCAGGTCCAGGCAGGCGTCTTCGTTGACCTGGCGCACCATGCCCACATGGCTTTTGCTCGCGGATTTGTACGTCGACCCCATCTACACCACACCTTCTTGTCCGAGCAAAAACTGCGCAAAATCGCTGGCGGCAGGCAGGCCCTGACACCGCAATAAACCAGGAGAAATCTGTTGCGAGCCCCGGCCCCACCACAGGCTAGCGCCCTCGCAGGCCTGTTCGGCCAGCGCGGCCAGTCGCCCTTGGGGCACGGTCGCGGCGACGCGTTGCAAGCCCGCAAAGCGGCTGTCGAGCGCACGCGGTTCGGTGGTCGGCACGCCCAAGCGGTCTAGGCCCTCGTTGAAGCCTTCGAAGGTTGCGCCGCTGTCCAGGGTGCCGAGCAGCAACTGCTCGGCCTGCTCGAACCAGGCGTCCGGCCCCCCCACCAGCGAGGCGGGGTTGGTGTCGTGATCCAGCAGCGCCACCACTGCCAGCGGGAAATACCGCCCGACCCTGTCAATGCTCGGCATCACCACACCTGCGGCGGCGTCCGGCCCGCACACACCCGGCGCCAGCACAAAGCGCCACAGCGGACTGACCAGGTACGCATTGAGCCAGTCACCACCCAGGCTGTTCTGGCTGGCGAGCAACCCCGCCGCCAGCCAGCTGTCCCACGGGCCGATAAAGCTCTGGGGCAAGGCGCGGCTGACGAAATCGCCACGGCTGGCCAATTTGCCGTAGAAACCCAACGTCGTCATAGCCGCTCCGGCAGGCTGAAGCCGCTGAGCACGCGGCTCTTGAACGGGTTGAAAGCACTGTTGGCGCGCAGCTCGTACGCGATGCTCGCACCGTCGACCCGCAGGCGCAGGTTGAAACGGTCCGGCGAATTGCCGGGGGTCAGGTCCGACTGTTCCAGCAGGCGGAACCACGCCCACGGGCCGTCAAGGGTCACGCCCGAACGGCCACTGGCCGATGGCGGCATGATGGAAATACGCACCACGCCAATGCTGCCCGGGTTCGGCCATTGCATCGCCACCGGGCGGCTCGGGCCATGGTCGTAGCTCAGTTGCTGGCCGTCGAGGTCGAGCAGGAACTGGGTGATGCTCGGGTCCATCGACACCGGTTTAAGCTCGAACCGCACAATCGGTTGGGTGCCGCCGGAGCGGAAGAACGCATCGCGAATCGTCGCGGCACGCTGGAAGGTTTGCAGCACGCCCGGCGCGATCCCCAGTTTCTGCGCCGCGCCCGGCTGCCAGCGCCAGGTCTGCGCGGAGGTGTCCACGTAGGGTTGCAGGTATTTGCGGAAGTAGTTGTCCATCACCCCGCCCACGCCGAAGAACTGGCCGAAGTCATCCAGGGTGGCGTCCCGTGCGCTGCCCGGCGACATCGGGTAACGTCCTGCCAGCGACTGGCGGTACACGTTGACCACTTCGCTGACCCACGCCGCGTTCAGTTGGTTACGCACCCCACCCATCATGCTGTTGGTGGTGGAGTTGACCACCGACTTGACCATGCCCTGCACCAGCGGCGGCTGGCGCTCGGCATTCAGGCTGACACGTGTGGCCGCAGCCGCAGCCTGGTTCTTCGCCTCGCCGAGCAACGCATCGCCGCTGGCGCCGACCATGGCGCTGACCTGCACATACAGCGCATTCATGTCCGCCAGCAGGCCGTCGATGGCCGCCGGTTCGCCTTCGTTCTTGCTGACGATGCTGTTGAGTTCGGCAAAGTGCGCAGTGACTGGATCGTCTGTCGCCGCCGGCGCGTTGGACGTAGCTTGCTCCTGCCCCAACAGGCTGCCGAGGCGTTCCTTGAGCTTGTCGACGCCGCCTTCGACCGGCACCCCCTTGGCGGCCAGTTGGCGTTCTTCGGCTTGCAGATCGGTTTCCTTGGCCACCGCCACCAGCAGTTTTTTCAGTGGTGACGTCGGGCCGGAGATCACCCGCAGCACGTCGGCGGCCTGGGCCACGCTGGTGATCGGCACAAAGTCGATGTCCGCCAGCAAGGCGTCCCATTGGCGCTGGTAGTCCTGGAAATACAGGCGCCGCACATCGGCGGCCAGGCTCACCACGTTCTGTTGATCGGCCTGTTCGTGGCCCAGCACCCACTGTTCTTCGGCGAGGGTGCCGGTCTGGTTGAGGCTGCTCAGCAGGAAGGCCTGACGATAACCCTTGGCGGTAAAGAACCCACTCAACGGCTCGCCCAGAGGCTTGCCGCTCTTGCGGCTGAACACCAGCGCGGCATCACGCCCGGCGGCTTCGTTGATGCGAAAGTCCGGGATACCGTCGGGCAGTTTCTGGCGCTTGACCCGGTCATACACACGCTGCGCCACCGGCAGTTGTTGCAATTGACGACGCAGGTCGTCGATCAGGCGCGGGTCCAGGCGTGCGTTCGGCGGATGGCGTTCGAACAGGGCCTGCAAGTGCCCGGTCAGCGCCTGGCGCTGATCGGCCGGCAGGTCCCGTGGCAGGTTGCGGTCCCAGTCCAGGGCAATCCACGCCTTGATGAAGTCCGGGTCGTAGTGCTCGCTGTCGGCGAGCATCAGGTAGGCCTTGAGGCCTTCGTAGAGGAAGTCGGAATTGCCGCCGCCGTGCAGTTGTTCCTCGATGCGCGTCACCAGTCGCGGGGCGAATACGGCAATCAACAATTTGCGGTAGACGCTGGCGGACTCGGCTTCGAGCATGTCGCCCTGATACAGCCCCAGGCCCTCGGACCAACTCGGCGAATCCCCCGCCAGGTTCTTCACCGCATTGAGCAGCGGCAGCACCGCAAGCACATCGCGCTGTGCCGGGCTGAGGTTTTGCACGGTCTGGCCCAAGGGCGCGACCTTCTGGTCGACCTGAGCGATATAAGCCTGGTTGGCGCGATAACTGACCCACCACAGGCCGCTGACCACCACCACCAGGGCCACGGTGGCCGCGAGGACACCGCGCGCGATCCACTTGCGACGCCGCTCGACCTTGGGATTGACGCCCACCAGGCCACGTTCGGCAAAGGCGACGGCGGTGAACAGTTTTTCGATGAAGTAGCTGCGCCCGGTGCCACTCTGGCGCGCCAAGTGCTGGCGGTCCAGGTTCATGCTCTGGGCCATGGCGCCGATCAGGCGGTCGATAGGGCTGCCTTCCTGGGTGCCGCTGGTGAAATACACGCCGCGCAGCAACACACGCTCTTCAAACGCGTTGGGTTTGAACACACCTTCGAGGAAGCTCTGCAGGCAATCCTTCAAGGCCCCGAATTGCTGCGGGAAGCCGTAGATCAGGTCGCGCCGCGCCGGATCGCGCTCCTGTTGCAGGCGTTCCACCAAGCGTTCGTTGAGGCGCTGTTCCAGGCCGGCGAACTCGCTTTGCAGATGCGCCAGCGGGCTGTCGGTGCTTTTGCCGTCGTCCAGGGCAAAGGTCATGCCCCAGACCTGGGCGCGCTCTTCCTTGCTCAGGTTGTCGAAAAACTCCATGAAACCAGGGACCAAATCGAGTTTGGTCAACATCAGGTAGATCGGGAACCGCACGCCCAATTGCGTGTACAGCTCCTGGATCCGCAGGCGAATCGCCGCCGCGTGGGCGGCGCGCTCGGCGTCGGTGCCGAGCAGCAAATCCGAAAGGCTGATCGCAATGAATGCGCCGTCGATGGGGCGGCGCGAGCGTTGTTTTTTCAGCAGGTCGAGAAAGCCCAGCCACGCGGCTTTATCCACCGTCGAGTTGCTGTCCTGGGTGGTGTAGCGGCCGGCGGTGTCGAGCAATACGGCCTGGTCGGTGAACCACCAGTCGCAGTTACGCGTACCGCCGACGCCACGCACCGCCCCGGCGCCCAGCTGCGCGGCCAGCGGAAAGTGCAGGCCGGAGTTGACCAGTGCGGTGGTCTTGCCCGAACCCGGCGGGCCGATGATCACGTACCACGGCAGTTCGTAGAGGTTGCGCCGCTCGTCGCCGCCAAGTTTGGCTTTCTTGAGCAGCGCCAGGGCCTCGTCCATGCGCTGGCGCAGGGTGGCGAGTTCTTCGGCGGTGGCCACGCTGTTGGGGTCCACCGGGGCGTCCGCCGCCAGGCTGCGCATCACTTCGGCGGCCTGACGGCGCGCCTGGATAATGCGGAACACGCGATAGGCGATCCACACCGCGAACATCAGGACGATCAACGCCCAGCGGCGCCCCTGCGGCACCAGCACGTCGAGCAACGGCCCGACAAACCAGATGATCAGACTCAGGGCGATCAGGCCCAGTACCGGGATCACCCAGCGAATCATAAAACTGAAAAACGCCTTCACTCGACGCCCTCCGCCAATACGGTGATTTCAACCCGACGATTGCGGGCACGGCCTTCGGCGGTGGCGTTGGTGGCCACCGGCTCAGTGTCGCTGCGGCCCTCGGCGCTGAAGCGCTCGCCCTGGCCGGTCTTGGCGGCGAGGATCTCCAGTACCGACTTGGCCCGTGCTTCAGACAGCGCCCAGTTGGATGGGAAGCGCAGCGTGGCAATCGGGCGGTTATCGCTGTGCCCGGTCACGCGCACCTGACCCTTGACCTTGCGGATGGCGTCGGCGATGCGCAGCATCAACGGCTGATAGTCATCGACGATGCTGGAACTGGCGGACGCAAAGAGTTCGTCACCACGGATCGTCACCACCGAGCGGTCGACGGCATCTTCCACCGCCACCCGGCCAGCCTTGATGTCGTCCACCAGGAAGCCGGCCAGGCGCGGGCGTTCGATGACCTTGGGCTGCGCCACAGGGCGATCGATGCTCTGCACCGGGATCTCGCCCAGGGCATGGATATTCTTGAACACCGGTTCGGCCTGCCCCGCCAGTAGCATGCGCAAGACGAACAGCAGCGCCAGCAGCAGCGCCAGGCCGATGGCCACGGCGATCCACGGCGGCATAAATTGCGCCAGGCGATCTCGCGCCACGGTCACGCCGCGCCAATGCGGCGACAACTCGCGCTCGTGCTCGCCACGGGCGCTGCGAATCGCCGCAGCGGTGCGCTCGCGCAAGGCTTCCAACTGGCTGCGGCCGTCGTTCATCACGCGGTAGCGACCTTCGAAACCCAGGCACATGCACAGGTACAACAGCTCCAACAGGTACAAGCGTTCCCGTGGGCTTTGCAGGCAATGGTCGAGCAACTGGAAGACCTTTTCGCCGCCCCAGGCTTCGTTATGCACGGTGATCAACAGGCTCTGCTTGCCCCACTCGCTGGTGCTGCCCCACGGCGTGCTCAGCACCGCCTCATCCAGGGCGGTACACAGCGCATAGCGCGCCAGCAGCACTTCGTTGCGCGCCACGCCGGCGGCCTCGGCACGCTCTTCGAACTGGCGCAGGTAGGCCAACAGTTGCGCGCGCAGGCTGGCCGGCGCCGGGTGGGCGATGGTGTTGCGCAGCCGCGTCAGCAATGCCAGCAGCGGGCCGGCGGCGCTTTCCAGCGGGTTGAGGCCCTGGCTCTTGCCGGTGAGCATCGGCGCGGCGGGCACTGACAAAGGCGCGGGCTCTGCACGCGCGGGTTCCGGCGCACGGCCACCCGGGCGCGGCATGAACTGGGTGCGGTCGTCATCATTGGGATGCATCGCGGATTATCCTCGGATCGCCCAGAAGGCCAGGTTCAAGCCCGGGAACTGCCCGGCGATATGGAAGGCAAAACCACCGGAATTGCTCAGTTGCTGCCAGTGCTCGCTGCCCCGGTCCAGTTCGTAGTAGGTCGAGCCTGCGTGGTACGGCAGTTGGCGCGGCGCCACCGGCAACGGCACCAGGCCGATGCCCGGCAGTTGCAGGTTGACCATGTCGCGGATGTGCTCCACCGAACCCACTTTGCTCTGCTGGCCGAAGCGCGCGCGCAGGGTTTCGCCAGGCACATCGGCACGTACCACCAGGATGAAACTGGCGTTGTCGAGCAGGGTCTTGTCGGCCAGCATCGCCACGTGGATGCCGTAGGCTTTTTCCACAATCGGGATCGGCGTGGCTTTGCTGTCGATCAGCATCGACAACGCCTCGCGCAACGCCGCCATCACCGGGGCGAAGCTCACGGCCAGGTCGTCGTGCTGGTACTGCGGGTATTCCTGAGGGCGCCGGCCCGAGGTGGAGAACGTGGAAAACTCCCCGGCCAGGCTTACCAGTTCACTGAAGAAACGCTCCGGGTGCAGCGGGCTCAACTGGCTGAAATGCTGGATCAGCGGCTGGGCGCGGTTGACCAGTTGCAGCAGCATGAAGTCGGCGATTTCCGACGCGCCGCCAGCGCCCGAGGCCACCACGCGGCCGGCCAGAGCTTCGCCACGCTGGTGCAACAGGCCCAGCAGTTCGCTGCGAAATGCCGTAAGCGGTTTGCTTGCGGCCACGTCCAGCACGGGTGGGATGTAGCTGTCGTCGAGCACCAGCGCGCGGTCGGCGCGTTTTTCCTTGATGCGTACCACACCGATGGCCGCGTAATCACTGATGCCATCCTGGGCGGTCAACAGGCGCAAAGCGCGGGAGCCTACGGCCACCGGCGCGCGATTTTCGAACGGCGCGTTGTCGTCGCGCACTTCACGCACTTGGCTCACGTAACGCGCGGCTTCCAGGGCCTCGCCTTCGTCGACGGTGTCGCGCACGCCGGCACGCTTGAGCGGCAGGGCCAGGTACACCAGGCCGTCACGCAGGCTGTCATCGATGTTCAGCGGGCTCGGCGCCAGGTCGTCCTGAGGGATATTGAACGGCGTGCCATCCGGCAACAGGCCCCGCGCCGTGACGATGGCCAGCTTGCCCTGGGCCAACAGGCCCTGGTCGATCAGCAACTCGGAAAAGCCCCAGGCACCGGCGGACAACGGGCGGCTGCGGGCGTCGATCAGGTTTTCCAGGTAACGGTCATGCTGCTGGAAGTGCTGCGTTCCGATGAACATGCCTTCCGACCAGACCACGCGATTGTTCCAGGACATGGGGGCTCCGATTGCTTATTGGGCAGGGCTGGATGGGGTAACCACGACGTCGGCGCGCACCGCACGCACATCGAGGCTGATCTGGTATTCGGTGTACTGACGCGCCGGCACGTTGATCACCGTGCGCCACTGCGCGCGGTCGAGTTCGCGGTAGCCCACCAGCAAACCGATCTGGCGCGTGGACGGGTCGAGGTCGCGCTGAATGCTCAACTGCTGGCCGGGCTGGACCGTCACTTCGTCCTGGTCCAGCAGGTCCAGGCCCAGGGTCGATTGCGCGCGGTCGGCCAGGGAGAAATAGTCGGAACGGGCAAAGGTGGCGGCGTTCTTCAGTTCGAAAATCCGCACCCGTACCGGCGCGGCCTGGCCATTGGCGCTGGGGTTGAGCCCGGCAATCGCATGGAAGTGCAGCTCGACCGCCGCGGTATCGGCGTCAGCCTCGGCGGCGGTGTCGGGTTTGGCGGCATCTTTGGCACACGCCGTCAGCAGCAGCGCGGTGGCGACTGCGAGTAAAAACCTGGGAATCATCCTGCGTCCTCAATGACGTACTTAGCTATCCGTTAATCCGTGGGTGGCGGTCAGCGCCGCTGTCGGGCGCTGTGTTCTTCGTAGGCCCGGCTGAATTCGCGGCCGAACAGGTCCTGGAAATCCTCCTGGGCCTCACGGGAAATATTGCTGTAAAGCTCGGTGAACTGCTGCCAGTACTGGGCCTGGCGCGAACCGCTGAAAATACCCGAGAGCCCGCCGGGCTTGCCCATGCGCTCTTCGAGTTGCGCCGGTTCGAAGCGCTTGAGCAGGTGTTTGATCGCCGCTTCCACACCCGCCATCACCGCCAACTGGTGGGCGCGCAGGTCGTCGAAACTTTCCCGCACGGCGACATCCGGCGCCATAAACGCTTGGTTGCCGTGACGCAGCAACAGCAGTAACGCTTCATCGGCATTCGGTGCGAATTTCAACGGATTGTTTTCAGCCGGCTGGATCATGGTCTGCTGCATGCGGAACTCGCCCTTGAGGCTGGCCCGGGCGCGCAGGACATCGATCAGACCTTCGACCATCAGCCGGTAGCTGCGGCCGATGCTTTCCATCTGCGCGCAAGCGTCGGCCTTGTCCAGGCGCAGCTGGTCCAGGCCAGCGCCACGTAGGAAGGCTTGCAGCAGGTCCGGCTGCCCGGCGCTGGCCACCGGCGGTGCAACGTCGGGCGCAGGGGCGGACGGAGTCAGCGGCGGTGACGGCGGTGGCGGTGGCGGCGATGGGATCGGTGCCGGTGCCGGTGCGCTGATAATCGGCGGCGGCGCGTCGCTGAGCAGGTCCCAGTCTTCGGGGATCACCGAAGCGGACACCAGCGGCGGTTCTGCCACCGGCACACTGACCGGCGTCGGCGGGCGGAAATCGTGTTGTTCGCTGGGGACGTGGTCGGCCACGGTGGGCGGCGGCACGGCGGTGGGGCTGAGGAAGTCAAACAGGTCCGGCAGCGTGTCCATCGACGAGGCGCCCTGGAACTGCGGCGCAATCACCGGCGTCGGCATGGGCGCGGGCACCGAGGGGCTGGCAACGGCCCCCATCAGCGCTTCGAAGCTGTTCGGCGACTCACCGGCAAAGGGTTGGCTTTCAACCGCTTGCACGCTGAAATCAATGCGTGCCTGGATTTCGTAGTCGCCGATGCGGATCAGCTCGCCGTCCTGCAGAGGTTCGCTATTGCCACGGCGCATACGAATACCGGCGTTAACCAACTCCACACCGTTTGTACTGTTATCGGTTAAATAATAACGGCCGTCTTTGTATTGAATAACGCAATGTTGGGAAGACACGAGGCGCTCGGGATCAGGCAATACCCAGTCATTATCCGAGCTGCGGCCGATCGCCATCGAGCCCTTATTCATGGACTTTTCGGGACATTGCCCGGGGGTAATCTTGTGATAACTAGTGATAGTCAAACACAGCGACATCTTGCCTCCTTGCTGATACTTCGCGCGCGGTCGATTCCCGGGCCGAACATTCCCGGGAAATCCCCATCGGGTCGTGCAATCGACCCTTCACAACCCGCAGTTGCCAGCATGATCGCTGATCTTAACTGGGCCGCATGACAAAAATCCTGCCTCGGTACGTGCTTCGACCCGTCAGTCGCACAGGTTGTTAAGCACCGCACATCTGTCACAGAGGGCGAATAGCTTACCTTGACAAGGCATAAGTACTACACCAAAAATGCACAACTTCTTGAACACCAATGATGGCACATTAATACCATCGTGCTTATATGACCAAGAAAACATGCAAAGTTCCTCGCGCAACTAATGCATGAATTGCCCGGCATTTAACGGGCCGATAGGGAGATCGATTTCAGTGGATGTGCCTTTGCTGCTCGCCGCCGTTTCCGCGAACTCGCCATGTGGCGAAGACATGGAATATGACGCGGATTTTCTCCAGCTAGAGCGTGATGCCAAGGGCCAACCCGAGCGCAGCATGGGCGACGCTATTCTGCCCGCCGAACCGCCGGAATGGCGCAGCATCCAGCAGCAGAGCCTCGACTTGCTGCAGCGCAGCAAAGACCTGCGCATCACCCATTTTCTATTGCAAAGCTCCCTGGCCCTGCAGGGCGTGGCCGGTCTGGCCGAAGTTCTCACGCTGATCGACGCACTGCTGCGCGAATACTGGGCCGACCTGCACCCGCGCCTGGACGCCGACGACGATAACGACCCCACCGTGCGCATCAATGCACTGGCCGGCCTGACCAGCGACGCGACCATCCGCCTACTGCGCGAAAGCATCCTGACGCGCTCGCGCACCTTCGGCCCCGTGAGCCTGCGCGCCGCGCTCAATGCCAGCGGCCTGATGCACTTTCCGGATGAACAACTGGGCGCCCAGCAGCTCAACGCGGCGTTCCTCGACAGCGACCCCGACCATCTGCAAGCCACCCGCGACGCCTTGAGCACCGCGCGAGCGGCCTGCGAAGCCATTGAACAGCAGGTCAACGAACAAGTCGGTTCCGCCCAGGGCGTGGACCTGAGCGCATTGAAGCAGCCACTCAAGCAAGCGCTGCAAGTCCTCAATCAGGCGGTACCCGGTACCGACAGCAGCAGCGAACCCGAGGCCGTCAGTGAAGACAGTGCCCCCTCGGTCGACTTCGCCCCTGCTCCAGCGGCGCCACGCCCGGTTGGCGATATAGCCAGCCGCGACGACGTGCTGCGCAGCCTCGACAAAATCCTTGCGTATTACACCCGGCACGAGCCTTCGAGCCCGCTGCCGGTGTTGTTGAACCGGGCCAAAAATCTGGTCCATGCCGATTTCGAAGCGATCGTGCGCAACCTGATCCCCGACGGCATGTCCCAATTTGAAAACCTGCGCGGCCCGGACGGCGAGTAAGCCGCCCGGCTGTGCAGTAACAACACCGTCGCTCAAGCGACCAGGAGCAGCAACGTGGCGAAGCAAAGTTCTCAGAAATTCATCGCGCGCAACCGCGCGCCTCGAGTGCAGATCGAGTACGACGTCGAGCTCTACGGCGCCGAGAAAAAGGTCCAGCTGCCCTTCGTGATGGGTGTGATGGCCGACCTCGCCGGCAAGCCTGCCGAGCCGCTGGCGCCCGTGGCCGACCGCAAGTTCCTTGAAGTGGATGTCGACAACTTCGACTCGCGCCTCAAGGCCATGCAGCCGCGCGTGGCATTCCATGTGCCGAACGAACTGACCGGCGAAGGCAACCTGAGCCTGGACATGACCTTCGAAAGCATGGACGACTTCAGCCCGGCCGCCGTGGCCCGCAAAGTCGACGCGCTGAACCAGTTGCTCGAAGCCCGCACCCAGCTGGCCAATCTGCTGACCTACATGGACGGCAAGACCGGCGCTGAAGAAATCATCATGAAGGCAATCAAGGACCCGGCACTGCTTCAGGCACTTGCCAGCGCGCCGAAGCCTGCAGGGGATCAGTAATCATGACCGACAACACCGCACGCGAAGGCGTCCAGAGCCTGGGCGCCACTGAAGAAACCAGCGAATTCGCATCCTTGCTGATGCAGGAATTCAAGCCCAAGACCGAACGTGCCCGCGAAGCCGTGGAAACCGCCGTGCGCACCTTGGCCGAACAAGCCCTGGCGCAGACCGATCTGGTGTCCAACGACGCGATCAAGTCGATCGAATCGATCATCGCTGCCATCGACGCCAAGTTGACCGCCCAGGTCAACCAGATCATCCACCACCCGGACTTCCAGCAGCTGGAAAGCGCCTGGCGTGGCCTGCACTACTTGGTCAACAACACCGAGACCGATGAGCAGCTCAAGATCCGTGTGCTCAATATCTCCAAGCCGGACCTGCACAAGACCCTGAAGAAATTCAAGGGCACCGCGTGGGACCAGAGCCCGATCTTCAAGAAAATGTACGAAGAAGAATACGGCCAGTTCGGCGGCGAGCCGTACGGCTGCCTGGTGGGCGACTACTACTTCGACCAGTCGCCACCGGACGTCGAGCTGCTGGGCGAGCTGTCGAAAGTCTGCGCCGCCATGCACTCCCCCTTCATCGCTGCGGCATCGCCGACCGTGATGGGCATGGGCTCGTGGCAGGAACTGTCGAACCCGCGCGACCTGACCAAGATCTTCACCACCCCGGAATACGCCGGCTGGCGTTCGTTGCGTGAATCGGAAGACTCGCGCTACATCGGCCTGACCATGCCGCGCTTCCTGGCGCGCCTGCCGTATGGCGCCAAGACCGATCCGGTGGAAGCCTTCGCGTTCGAAGAAAACACCGACGGCGCCGACAGCTCCAAGTACACCTGGGCCAACGCCGCTTACGCCATGGCGGTGAACATCAACCGTTCGTTCAAACACTACGGCTGGTGCTCGCGCATCCGTGGTGTGGAGTCCGGCGGTGAAGTGGAAAACCTGCCGGCCCACACGTTCCCTACCGACGACGGTGGCGTGGACATGAAGTGCCCGACCGAGATCGCCATCAGCGACCGTCGCGAAGCGGAGCTGGCGAAGAACGGTTTCATGCCGCTGCTGCACAAGAAAAACACCGATTTCGCCGCCTTCATCGGCGCGCAATCGTTGCAGAAACCCGCCGAATACGACGATCCGGACGCCACCGCCAACGCCAACCTGGCCGCGCGTCTGCCGTATTTGTTCGCCACCTGCCGTTTCGCCCACTACTTGAAGTGCATCGTGCGCGACAAGATCGGTTCCTTCAAAGAGAAGGACGAGATGCAGCGCTGGTTGCAGGACTGGATCCTCAACTACGTGGACGGCGATCCGGCGCACTCCACCGAAACCACCAAGGCCCAGCACCCGTTGGCGGCCGCCGAGGTGATCGTGGAAGAAGTGGAAGGCAACCCGGGTTACTACAACTCCAAGTTCTACCTGCGCCCGCACTACCAGCTCGAAGGGCTGACCGTGTCGTTGCGCCTGGTGTCGAAGCTGCCTTCGGCGAAAAGCGCCTAACAACAGATGAGCCGGCTCTTGTGCAGGAGTGGGTGTGCCCCCTCCCACACAAAAGCACTGCCCATTTGGAGTGACTCAAATATCAGTGGCAAGCGCCACACAGGGAGAAAACATGGCTGTTGATATTTTCATCAAGATCGGCGACATCAAGGGCGAGTCCATGGACAAAGCCCACAAAGACGAAATCGACGTGCTGAACTGGAGCTGGGGCATGTCCCAGTCCGGCAACATGCACGTTGGCGGTGGCGGCGGTGCGGGCAAGGTGAACATCCAGGACCTGTCGCTGACCAAGTACGTCGACAAAGCGTCGCCTAACCTGATGATGCTGTGCGCCAGCGGCAAGCACATCGACAAGGTCAAGCTGACCGTGCGCAAAGCCGGTGGTGAAAGCCAGGTCGAGTACATGGTGATCAACCTGGAAGAAGTGTTGGTGACGTCGCTGAGCACCGGCGGTTCGGGCACCGATGACCGTCTGACCGAGAACGTCACCCTGAACTTCGCCCAAGTGATGGTGGACTACCAGCCACAGAAAGCCGACGGCACCAAAGACGGCGGCGCGGTCAAGTTTGGCTGGAACATCCGTTCCAACACCAAGCGCTGATAGCCCTGGTGCCGTGGCCCTGCGCCACGGCACTACGGCCTCAAGCGCAGCCTCTTGTTCCTCTCGCAATCCGTCCGTGGAGCTGCTTTGGTGGTAACTGAAATCGCTTCCCGCGACCGTCTGCAACCGTCCCTGTTGGACCGGTTGACCGACGAAGACCCAACCAATCCCAAGGAAAGCGCCGACAAACGCGTGCTGTCCCTGACCCAATTGAAAGCCTCGGTGCTGCGTGACCTGGCGTGGCTGCTCAATACCACGTCGTTGCTCGATGCCGATGCGACGCTGCACACCCCGGCCGGTACGTCGGTGATCAATTACGGCCTGCCGGCGCTGGCGGGCAACAGCGTGTCCAGCGTGGACATCAAAGCGCTGGAGGCCCTGATCTATCAGGCCATCGCCACCTTCGAGCCGCGCATCCTGCGCCACACCCTGCGCGTCAAAGCCCGGGTCGGCCACGGCGAGATGAACCACAACGCCTTGAGCTTCGAGATCGAAGGCGACTTGTGGGCACAGCCGGTGCCGTTGCGCCTGCTGCTGCAAACCGACCTGGACCTGGAATCCGGCCATGTGCGCGTGGTCAACGCTGACCAACGGAGGCGCTTATGAACCCGCGCCTGCTGGAGCTGTACAACCAGGAACTGCACCACGTGCGCGAAAGCGCCGCCGAGTTCGCCAAGGAATACCCGAAGATCGCCAGTCGGCTGACCCTGTCCGGTATGGACTGCGCCGACCCGTACGTCGAACGCCTGCTCGAAGGCTTTGCCTACCTGACCGCCCGCGTGCAGCTCAAGCTCGACGCCGAGTACCCGACCTTCACCCACAATTTGCTGGAAATCGCCTACCCGCATTACCTGGCGCCGACCCCGTCGATGACCGTGGTGCAATTGCAGACCGACCCCGACGAAGGTTCGCTGGTCGGCGGTTTCCCGTTGCCGCGCGACACCGTCCTGCGCGCCGCCCTCGGCCGCGAGACCCAAACCTGCTGCGAGTACCGCACCGCGCACCCGGTGACGCTGTGGCCGCTGCAGGTGAGCAATGCCGAGTACTTCGGCAACCCGGCCACCGTACTCGGGCGCCTGGCCGCCAGCGAACCGAAGGCCAAGGCCGGCCTGCGCCTGACCCTGCGCACCGGCGCCGAGCTGCCATTCAACAGCCTCGATCTTGACAGCCTGCCGCTGTACCTCAGCGGCGCCGACGAGC
The DNA here is from genome assembly GCF_019641515.1 of Pseudomonas sp. S5F11. Lineage (NCBI taxonomy): Bacteria > Pseudomonadati > Pseudomonadota > Gammaproteobacteria > Pseudomonadales > Pseudomonadaceae > Pseudomonas > Pseudomonas sp. S5F11. Next base: position 3,708,434 of record NZ_JAIFJZ010000001.1, on the reverse strand, counting down.
AACCGTTCCGCCTTTACGAGCAACTGCTGGGCAACGCCTGCGCGGTGTTCGCGCGCAAGCCCGGTGGCGATTGGGTCGAGCGCCTACCGCAAGACGCACTGCGTTCACGCGGGTTCGACGACGCGGACGCGGCCATGCCGGTAGTGGCGCGGGCGTTCCAGGGTTATCGGTTGTTGCAGGAGTACTTCGCCCTGCCCCAGCGGTTCCTGTTCGTGGAGTTCGCCGAGCTGAGCCGGGCGGTCAAGCGCTGCGACGGCCAGGAGCTGGAATTGATCGTGCTGTTCGACCGTCACGAGCCGAGCCTGGAAGGCAGTGTCGGTGCGGCGCAGTTCCTGCCGTTCTGCACCCCGGCGATCAACCTGTTCCCCAAACGCCTGGACCGTATTCACCTGTCCGACCGCGTCAATGAACACCATGTGATCGCCGACCGCACCCGGCCGATGGATTTCGAGGTGCATTCCCTCACCGGCCTGACCGGCCATGGCACCGGACCGGAGCAGCCGTTTCTGCCGTTCTACGCGGTGCGCGACCCGTCGCGCTACGGGCGGGACAAGGCCTACTACACGGTGCGCCGCGAGCCTCGCGTGCTGTCCAGCGACCAACGCCGCAACGGCCCGCGTTCCACCTACGTGGGCAGCGAAACCTTTGTGAGCCTGGTGGACAGCCAGCAAGCGCCGTACCGTCACGACCTGCGCCAACTCGGCGTAACCGCCCTGTGCACCAACCGCGATCTGCCGCTGTTCATGAGCGTGGGCAATGGCAAGACCGACTTCACCCTGGCCGACAGCGCCCCGGTGCTGGCCGTGCGCTGCGTAGCCGGCCCGAGCCGCCCGCGCGCCAGCCATGCCCATGACGCCAAGGCTTGGCGCCTGATCAGCCAGCTGTCGCTCAATTACCTGTCCCTGAGCGAACAGGGCCAGGGCGCCGGCGCCTTGCGCGAGCTGCTGCGGCTGTATGGCGACAGCAACGATGCCGCGCTGCAATTGCAGATCGAGGGCTTGCGCGAAGTCTGCAGTAAAGCCGTGACCCGGCGCCTGCCGATGCCCGGCCCGATCGTGTTTGGCCGGGGCCTGGAAATCACCCTGGAATTCGATGAAAACGCGTTTCGCGGCACCGGCGTGTTCCTGCTCGGTGCGGTGTTGGAACGCTTCCTGGCACGCTACGTGTCGATCAACAGCTTTACCGAGACGGTGATCCGTACCACCGAACGCGGCGAGATCATGCGATGGAAAGCCAAGCCCGGACGTCGTCCGACCCTGTGAGTACCCTGGAAGCGATGCACCAGGAGCCCTGGGAATACGATTTCTTCCAGGCCCTGCGGCGCATCGAATGCGAGTCGCCGCAGCTGCCGCGCCTGGGCCATTCCCTGCGCCTGGCGGACGACCCGTTGCGCCTCGGGCAACAGGCCGACTGCACGTTCGCCCCGGCCACCCTGGCGTCGCTGGAGCCTGGCGGTGACGGCCGGCCGGCGCGGCTGGAGCAATTCTTCTTCGGCCTGGGCGGCCCCAACGGCCCGCTGCCGTTGCACATCACCGAATACGTGCGCGAGCGTCAACGCAACAACGCCGACAGCACCAGCAAACAGTTTCTGGACGTGTTCCACCATCGTCTGCTCAGCCTGTTCTACCGAGCCTGGGCCGAGGCGCGGCCGACGGTCAGCCACGACCGCCCCGACGATGACTACTGGTCCGCGCGCCTCGCCGCGTTGAGCGGTCGCGGCATGCCGAGCCTGCTCAACCAGGGGCTGATTCCCGACACGGCCAAGCTGCATTACAGCGGCCACCTGTCGGCACAGACCCGCTATCCGGACGGTCTCAAAGCCATCCTCAGCGAGTACTTCGGCCTGCCGGTAGAGATCGAGGAATACGTCGGCCAATGGCTCGAACTGCCCGAACGCAGCCGCGTGGGCGTCAACGCCAACCGGCTGGGCGTGGACCTGTGCCTGGGCAGCCATGTGTGGGACCGCCAGCATAAATTCCGTATCCGCCTGGGCCCGCTCACGCTCGATGACTACATGGGCATGCTGCCCGGCCACCAGCCGTTCAACGAACTGGTGGCGTGGGTAGCCGAGTATCTGGGCCACGAATTGGACTGGGACTTGAACCTGGTCCTGCAACAACCCGAAGTACCGGCGCTGCGGCTTAACGGCCAGTTTCGCCTGGGCTTCAACACGTGGCTCGGCCAACCTGCGCACGACGCCAACGACCTAATCCTGGCCCGGCATTACGCCGATCAAGCCACCACCTCAAGGAATCCAGAGCATGGGTGAAATCAGTCGCGCCGCACTGTTCGGCAAACTCAACAGCGTGGCCTACAAAGCCATCGAAGCCGCCACCGTGTTCTGCAAGTTGCGGGGCAATCCTTACGTGGAACTGGCCCACTGGTTCCACCAGTTGCTGCAACTGCAGGACTCGGACCTGCACCGCATCATCCGCCAGTTCAACGTCGAGCCGGCGCGCCTGGCCCGCGACCTGACCGAAGCCTTGGACCGTCTGCCGCGCGGCTCGACTTCCATCACCGACCTGTCGTCCCACGTAGAAGAAGCAGTGGAACGTGGCTGGGTCTACGGCAGCCTGATGTTCGGCGAAAGCCAAGTGCGCACCGGTTACCTGGTGCTGGGCATTCTCAAGACTCCGAGCCTGCGCCATGCGTTGTTAGGCTTGTCCGGCGAGTTCGACAAGATCAAGGCCGAGGCCCTGAGCGAGCGTTTTGACGAATACGTCGGCGACTCGCCGGAAAACGCCTTGACCGCCAGCGACGGTTTCAACGCCGGCGCCGTTCCGGGCGAAGCCAGCGGCGCCATGGCGCCCAGCGCGATGGGCAAGCAGGAAGCCCTCAAGCGCTTCACTGTGGACCTGACCGAACAGGCGCGCAGCGGCAAGCTCGACCCGATCGTGGGGCGTGACGAAGAGATCCGCCAGTTGGTCGATATCCTTATGCGTCGGCGCCAGAACAACCCGATCCTCACCGGTGAAGCCGGGGTGGGTAAAACCGCCGTGGTCGAAGGGTTTGCCCTGCGCATCGTCGCCGGCGATGTGCCGCCGTCGCTCAAGGATGTAGAACTGCGCAGCCTGGATGTGGGCTTGCTGCAAGCCGGCGCCAGCATGAAAGGCGAGTTCGAACAGCGTCTGCGCCAGGTAATTGAAGACGTGCAGGCCTCGCCCAAGCCGATCATCCTGTTTATCGACGAAGCCCATACGCTGGTGGGCGCTGGTGGCGCCGCCGGCACCGGCGATGCGGCCAACCTGCTCAAGCCTGCGCTGGCCCGCGGCACCCTGCGCACCGTGGCCGCCACCACCTGGGCCGAGTACAAGAAGCACATCGAGAAAGACCCGGCCCTGACCCGCCGCTTCCAAGTGGTGCAAGTGGCCGAGCCCTCCGAAGACAAAGCCCTGTTGATGATGCGCGGCGTGGCCTCGACCATGGAACAGCACCACCAGGTGCAGATCCTCGACGAAGCCCTGGAAGCCTCAGTGAAGCTGTCGCACCGCTACATTCCGGCGCGCCAGTTGCCGGACAAATCCGTGAGTCTGCTGGACACCGCCTGCGCCCGCGTGGCCATCAGCCTGCACGCGGTGCCGGCCGAAGTAGACGACAGCCGCCGTCGCATCGAGGCCCTGGGAACCGAGCTGCAGATCATTGCCCGCGAGCATGCCATTGGCATTGACACCGGCGCGCGCCAGAGCAACAGCGAAGCCCTGTTGGCCGCCGAACGCGAGCGCCTGGCCACCCTCGAAAGCCGTTGGGCCGAAGAGAAAGCCCTGGTGGACGAGCTGCTCGCAACCCGTGCCACCCTGCGCGAAAAGGCCGGGGTGGTGGACAGTGGCAACGACGAATTGCGCACTCAATTGGTCGACCTGCAACAACGCCTCACCGCGCTGCAAGGCGAAACCCCGCTGATCCTGCCGACCGTGGATTACCAGGCCGTGGCCTCGGTGGTCGCCGACTGGACCGGCATCCCGGTGGGCCGCATGGCCCGCAACGAATTGGAAACCGTGCTGAACCTGGATCAGCACCTGAAAAAACGCATCATCGGCCAGGACCATGCCTTGCAGATGATCGCCAAGCGCATCCAGACCTCTCGCGCCGGCCTCGACAACCCGAGCAAGCCGATCGGTGTATTCATGCTGGCCGGCACCTCCGGCGTGGGCAAGACCGAAACCGCCCTGGCCCTGGCCGAAGCCATGTACGGCGGTGAGCAGAACGTCATCACCATCAACATGAGCGAGTTCCAGGAAGCCCACACCGTGTCGACCCTCAAGGGCGCGCCACCAGGCTACATCGGCTACGGCGAGGGCGGTGTGCTGACCGAAGCGGTACGGCGCAAGCCCTACAGCGTGGTGCTGCTGGACGAGGTGGAAAAAGCCCACCCGGACGTGCACGAGATTTTCTTCCAAGTGTTCGACAAAGGCGTAATGGAAGACGGCGAAGGCCGGGTGATCGACTTCAAGAACACCTTGATTCTGCTGACCACCAACGCCGGCACCGAGCTGATTTCCCAGGTCTGCAAAGACCCGGCGAACATCCCCGAGCCCGAGGAGATTGCCAAGGCCCTGCGCCAGCCGCTGCTGGAGATCTTCCCACCGGCCCTGCTCGGCCGCCTGGTGACGATCCCTTACTACCCGCTGAGCGACGAGATGCTCAAGGCGATCACCCGCTTGCAGCTCAACCGCATCAAAAAACGTGTGGAGAACACCCACAAGGTCGCCTTCGACTACGACGACGCGGTGGTCGACCTGATCGTCTCGCGTTGCACCGAAACCGAAAGCGGCGGACGCATGATCGACACCATCCTTACCAACAGCCTGCTGCCGGACATGAGCCGTGAATTCCTCACGCGCATGCTTGAGGGCAAGGCGCTGGCGGGTGTGCGGATCAGCAGTCGGGATAATGAGCTGCACTACGACTTCAACGACGCCGAATAACGACTGTTGAAATAAGGTTTAAATGTGGGAGGGGGCTTGCCCCCGATAGCGGTGAATCAGGCACTGCATGCATCAACTGACACACTGCTATCGGGGGCAAGCCCCCTCCCACATTTGGACTGGGTTCCTTCAGTTATTAGGGTACTTCGATGCTATTCAACCAAGCCTCACGCCTGGCCAAAATCACCAGCCCCCTCGGGCCGGATGTGCTGCTGCTCAATGAAATGGGCGGTGGTGAAGAGTTGGGGCGCCTGTTCAATTACGAGCTGCAACTGACGTCCCTGGACGCCAACATCGACCTCAACCAGTTGCTCGGCAAACCCATGAGCGTCGGCCTGCAATTGGCGGACGGCGGCGAGCGGCACTTCCACGGCATCGTCGCGCGGTGCAGCCAGAACATTGATCAAGGCCAGTTCGCCAGTTACCAAGTGACGCTGCGCCCGTGGTTCTGGCTGCTGACTCGGACCTCGGACTGCCGGATTTTCCAGAACCTGAGCATCCCGCAGATCATCAAGCAGGTGTTCCGCGACCTGGGCTTTTCCGACTTCGAAGACGCCCTGAGCCGGCCGTATCGCGAGTGGGAATACTGCGTGCAGTACCGCGAAACCAGCTTCGATTTCGTCAGCCGCTTGATGGAACAGGAAGGCATCTACTACTTCTTCCGCCATGAGCAGGACCGCCATGTGCTGGTACTGGCCGATGCCTATGGCGCCCACACCACCGTGCCGGGCTACGCGTCGGTGCCGTACTACCCCAAGGATGAGCAACAGCGCGAACGCGACCATATGCACAACTGGCATTTGGCGCAGGAGGTGCAGCCGGGCTCCCTGGAACTCAACGACTACGACTTCCAGCGCCCCAGCGCCAGCATCGACGTGCGCTCGGCCATGCCGCGCCCACATACCGCCGGCGACTACCCGCTCTACGACTACCCCGGCACCTATGTGCAAAGCGAAGACGGCGAGCACTACGCGCGCACCCGCATCGAAGCGCTGCAAACCCTGCACGAACAGATCGAGTTTGCCGGCAATGCACGCGGCCTGGGATCGGGCCATCTGTTCAGCCTCACCGGCTTCAGCCGCCAGGACCAGAATCGCGAATACCTGATCGTTGGCATCCGCTACTACATCGTCCAGGAAAACCTCGAAAGCGGCGGCGGTTCGGCCTCGGCGCAGTTCGAAAGCAGCCTGACCTGCATCGACGCACAGCAAAGCTTCCGCCCGTTGGCCACCACTCACCGGCCCATCGTCAAAGGCCCGCAAACCGCACTGGTGGTCGGCCCCAAAGGCGAGGAAATCTGGACCGACCAGTACGGCCGCGTAAAGGTGCATTTCTATTGGGACCGTCACGACCAATCCAACGAAAACAGCTCGTGCTGGATTCGTGTGTCGCAGTCCTGGGCCGGCAAGAACTGGGGCTCGATGCAGATTCCGCGGATCGGCCAGGAGGTGATTGTGAGCTTTCTGGAAGGCGACCCGGACCGACCGATCATCACCGGGCGGGTGTACAACGCCGAGCAGACCGTGCCCTACGACCTGCCCGAGAACGCAACCCAGAGCGGCATGAAAAGCCGCTCCAGCAAGGGCGGCACGCCGGCCAACTTCAATGAAATCCGCATGGAGGACAAGAAGGGCCTGGAGCAGCTGTATATCCATGCCGAGCGCAACCAGGACATCGTGGTGGAGGTGGATGAGAGCCACTCCGTCGGGCACGACCGCAACAAGAGCATTGGCCATAACGAGACGGTAACCATCGGCAACAACCGCCTGCGCATCGTCAAGCAGGAAGACATCCTTTCGGTGGGCCAGCGCAAGACCGACAGCATCAGCCAGAGTTACGTGATCGAAGTGGGCGAAAACCTGCGCCTGGTCTGCGGCGAAAGCATCCTGGAGTTGAATGCCAGCGGGCAGATCAACCTCACCGGCGTAAACATCAGCTTCTATGCCAGCGGCGATGCCGAGATCAATACCAAAGGCGTGCTGCACCTCAATAACGGCGGCGGCCCTGGCGCCACGCCCGATGGACAGGGCCAGAAAACCAGCATCGACGCCAATATCAAAGCCGCGTTCCCCGCGCCGAAAAGCTCCTGACGAGACCCGTTTGCCATGACGTACCGAATCAACGAATTCCAGTTCCAACTGCCGGCGAGCGAGCTGCAGGATGCGACGATCAACATCCTCAAGTTCCCGGAGCTGGGCACATCCCTGATCGTCAGCCGCAGCCAACTGGCCGACGGCGAAACCCTGCACAGCAACTTCAACGACCAGCTCCAGCGCCTGGAAAAACAGGTGCAGGATCTGCGCTATCAACCGGGCGTTGACGTGCGCTTGGGCGCCGCGCAGGAAGTGGAAGGCATCGAGCTGCGCAGCCAGTTCAACAAGGGCAACGACAAGGTGTTCCAATACCAGCTGGCGCTGGTGATACCGGGCACGCGCAAGATGCTCGCCTTGAGTTATGTGAAGGCCGAGAAGCTTGGGGAGGCCGAAGCGGCGCATTGGGCGCTGATCAAGAACTCGCTGTCGTTCGACGCCATTTCCTAATGAGCTGCCTGCATGTCTGACGCGCTTTGGGCGGCCCGCATGGGCGATGCACTCTCCCACACTTCGATGATGGCCGACATCCTCGGCGGTGTGCTGGAAGTGGCGGCCAACATCGCGATCACGGCGGTGGCGACGGCGGCGGTGGTTGCCGCCACCGGGATTACCGTGGCCACTGGCGGGCTCGGTTGCTTCCTGTTGGGCGCCGTGGTGGGCACGGTTGTCGGCCTGGCCATGAGCAAGACCGGCGCGGACAAAGGCTTATCGAATTTATGCGAGAGCTTCAGCAACGCCCTGTTTCCGCCCACGGTGCAGGCGAACATCCTCACCGGTTCCACCAACACCCTGACCAACAACATTCCGGCCGCACGCGCCGCCGGGGCGATCACCTCTCACGTCGCACCCGCCGGCACTGAGCTGGAAGAGCCCGCGCCCGAGCCAGAAGCCAGCTTTCTGGACATGGCCGAGAGTTTCTTCTCGCAGATGTGGCGCCCTACGGTTGCCACGCCCGCCCCCGGCGCCGAACCCAAGCCGCTGGACCTGGTGACGTGCATGAAGCACCCACCGATGCCGCCGCAGTTTCTGGCCGAGGGTTCGGAAAAAGTCACCATCAATGGCCAACCGGCGGTGCGCAGCGGTGACCGCAGCACCTGCGATGCAACGGTGGTGTCGTCGGGGCTGATCTCCTCCAATGTGACCATTGGCGGCGGCTCGGTGGTGGTGCGCGAGATTCGCAGCGGCAAGACACCGGGCGTCGGGCTGGCGGTGACGGCGTTGCTGATGCTCAAGGGCGGCAAGGGCAAGTTCTTCAGCAAGTTGCCCTGCATGTTGATCGGCGGCGCGGCCTCGATGGCCGTTAGCAGTGCGATGGGGGCAATGGCCAACGCGGCGATGGGCTCGTCGAACCCGGTGCACGCGGCCACCGGCGCCAAGGTGCTGGGCGGTGACGAAGAGCTGGATTTCGTCCTGCCCGGCATCCTGCCGATTGATTGGCAGCGGTTCTACAACAGCCGTGACGAACGCACGGGCAGCCTGTTCGGCCCAGGCTGGAGCGTGCCGTATGAAGTCTGCGTCGCCATCCAGCCTCACCCCGACGGCGGTGAAACGCTGATCTACACCGATGAACAGGGCCGGCCTATCGACATGGGCAGCATCCCCCTGGGCGGCGCGGTGTTCAGCGCCGGTGAAGGGCTGGCCGTGCGCCGACACCTCAACGGTGAGCTGCTGATTGAAAGCGATGACGGCCTGTATCGCTTGTTCGAACCCTCCGCCAACCCGGCATTGCTGCGCCTCAGCCAACTCGGCGACCGCAACGACAACCGCATCCATGTCGATTATGACGACGCCGGGCGCCTGGTCCGACTGCGCGATACCTTCGATCTGGTGCAAGTGGAGTTGATCCGTGATCAAGGTCACGTGGTACGACTCGAACGGCTGTACCCCGACCAGCGCCGCGAAGTGCTGGTCAGCTATGGCTATGACGCTATCGGCAACCTGGCTGAGGTCCGCGATGCAACTGGCCAAGTGCAGCGCCGCTTCAGCTACGATGCTGGCCGGCGCATGGTGGAGCACCAGCTACCGACCGGGTTGCGCTGTTTTTACGAGTGGGCCTTGGTTGAAAACGCGGAATGGCGCGTGGTCCGGCACTGGACCGACGAAGGCGACGCCTACCAGTTCGACTATGACTTGCAGGCCGGTATCACGCGGATTACCGACGGCTTGCAACGCGTCAGTACCCGTCACTGGAACACCCAGCACCAGATCGTTCGGTACAGCGACAACCTCGGGCAAACCTGGCTGTTCGAGTGGAACGACGAACGCCAATTGCTCAGCGCCACCGATCCGCTGGGCGGGCGCTATGCGTACAGCTACGACGATGCCGGCAACCTGATCGGCGAGACTGACCCGCTGGGCCGCAGCGACTCGACCTTGTGGCTTGAGCATTGGGCACTGCCGCTGGTGGAGACCGACGCCGCCGACAATAGCTGGGCGTATCGCTACGATCAGCGCGGCAACTGCATCGCCGAAACCGACCCGCTGGGCTATGTCACTCGCTATCGCTATGACGATCACGGCCAGCCCGTAGAAATCATCGACGCCACTGGCAAAAGCAAGAAGCTGCGCTGGAACCCGTTCGGGCAGTTAGTCGAGCATGTGGATTGCTCCGGCTATCCCACCCGCTTCAGCTACGACGAACGCGGCAATTTGCAGGTCATCACCGACGCCCTTGGCGAGCGCACCCTGTTCAGCTATGACGCCCAGGGGCGCCTGCTCAGCAGCCAATTGCCGGACGGGCGCACCGAGCAATACCAACGCAACACCAGCGGCCAACTGGTGGGTTACACCGACCCGGCCGGGCATACCACCCTGTATCAGCACAACCGTCGCGGCCAGGTGCGCCAGCGCATCGACGCCCATGGTCGGCAGGTGCAGTTCGGCTATGACAGCTATGGGCGCCTGCAAGCGCTGATCAACGAAAACGGCGAGCGTTATCGGTTTGCCTGGGACGCCGGCGATCGGTTGACCGAGCAGCAGGACCTGGATGGCAGCGCCAAGCGCTACCGCTACGATCCGCTGGACAATGTGATTGCGGTGAGCGCTGTACCGGCCCCGTATGGCAGTGGCTTGGCCGTCGTCCCCGAGACAGCGCCCGCGCCCATCGTCCATCGATTGGAGCGCGACGCCGTTGGCCGCCTGATCGCCAAGACCACCGACGATGGCCGCACGGACTACAGCTACGACGCCGTGGATCAGCTTACGGCGGTGACGTTCACCGACTTGCACGGCAACACCCAGGCCCTGAGCTTCGCCTACGACGCCCTTGGCCAGTTACTCACCGAACAGAGCTCGGCGGGCAGCCTGCACCACCACTACGACGAACTCGGCAACCTGATCCAGACCCAACTGCCCGACGGCCGCTGGCTCAACCGCCTGTACTACGGCAGCGGCCACCTGCATCAGATCAACCTCGATGGCCAGGTGATCAGCGACTTCGAACGCGACCGCCTGCACCGCGAAGTGCTGCGCACCCAAGGTCAGCTCAGCACCCGCAGCGAATACGACCGCAGCGGCCGCCTGCGCGCACGTCAACGTCGCCTGGCGGGCCAACCATCGCTGTTACCGGCAGCCGCACAAAAACAATTCGAATACGACCCCGCCGACAACCTGATCGGCAAACTCGACCAGCAGCCCGCCACACAACACCGCCAACTGCTGCACTACGACGCCACCGGCCGCATCATCGCCAGCCAGGACAACCTGCACGGCCAACGCGAAACCTTCGCCTACGACGCCGCCGCCAACCTGCTCGACGGCCCGCAACCCGGCGCCGGGCTGGTGGTGCACAACAAGCTGCTGACTTATCAGGACAAGCGTTATCGCTATGACGCCTTCGGCCGCACAATCGAAAAACGCAGCACCGCGCGCGGCCTGCAACGCTTTGCCTACGACGCCGAAAGCCGTCTGATCGAAGTACGCAATGAAAACGGCAGCGTGGTCCGGATGACCTACGACCCGCTGGGCCGACGCATCGCGAAAACCGAGCACGGCGGTGACGGGTATCCGCTGGGGGAAACCCGGTTTATGTGGGATGGCCTGCGGTTGTTACAGGAACACCGCCACAGCCAAACCAGCCTGTACGTCTACGAAAACGAAGGCTACGAACCCCTGGCCCGCATTGACGGCAGCGGGCCTCTGCAAAAAATCCGCTACTACCACAACGACCTGAACGGCTTGCCGGAACAACTCACCGAAGCGGATGGGCACACAGTTTGGCAGGCGACGTATCGGGTGTGGGGCAACACACTGGAAGAGGTGCGCGAGCCTTATTACATTGAAGAGCAGAACCTGAGGTTTCAGGGGCAGTATCTGGATCGGGAGATTGGGCTGCACTACAACACGTTCAGGTTTTATGATCCGGATGTGGGGCGGTTTACTACGCCGGATCCGATTGGGTTGCACGGCGGTTTGAATTTCTACGTCTACGCGAAAAACCCATTTGGGTGGGTCGACCCATTGGGGCTATCTTGCCGCCTGAATTCTGTGGGCAGAACACCAGGCAAAAACAGCCGCACGGGGAAAGCGGTAATCGCACGGATGAGAGCCGAGGGCAAAATCATCGGTACAGGCAAAAATATGAGATTCCAGAGCACCGATAAAAAATGGTACTCGATTAAAGACGCTGATATGGCCCATAAGACCGATGCCGTCAAATACTGGAACAGCAAGGGCGGTTTTCACGGCGCCAAATCAAAAGAGGTCAGAGGATGGATGCGCGACTCTGACAACTATGAGCTGGAATATTATTCTCACAACCGATCAAAAGGCGCTTTACTTACGGATCGATATAAAGATCCCGCCGACTTTATCGGGCCGGCTGAGCAGCCTAAATATTAGTAAGGATTATTGTATGAAAGACTTGGCAGATGAGAATCCCGACCTCGCAGAAAAGATCATGAACATTATGGCGTCAGGTAATGATCTCGATGACCAGAACAAAAAATCTGAAGCCCAGGCTATGTATCAGCAGGCATGGGATTTACTTCCTGAGCCAAAGCTTGAGTGGACGCCTCTGTCATCATGGGTCACAGGTTCTTTTTTCAATCTTTACTTTGACAGCGGTGATTTCACGGCAGCTGAACAGTGGGCGCAGAAAACGTTGGATGGGCGCGAGTCCGATATTGATACGGGTCCATTGATCAATTTGGGAATGGCATTTCTAGAGTTAGAAAGAAAGGCCGATGCATTTAAGTGCTTTGATGAAGCTTATAGCTTTGGTAAAGCACGAGCTTTTCAAGACCGCCCCAAAAAATATCTGAATTTCTATTTGGATGAGAAAAAGAAGGGCCATTGATTTAACCCCACAAAAAATGGGCACCCAACCCCGTCGGCGTGCCCACTTTTCCTATCACCCCGCCTCCCTTCGGACGGTACTGCGCTTACGGGTTGACGCTGTCTTTGAGCGACTTGCCCGGCTTGAACGCAACGGTATTGCTCGCCTTGATCTTCACAGGCTCGCCGGTTTGCGGGTTTTTGCCGGTGCGGGCGCCGCGGTGGCGTTGTAGGAAGGTGCCGAAGCCCACCAGGGTGACGCTGTCCTTGCGGTGCAGGGCGCCGGTGATTTCTTCGAGAATGGCGTTGAGGACGCGGTTGGCCTGCTCTTTGGTGAGATCCGCTTTTTCAGCGATGGCGGCTGCGAGTTCGGGTTTACGCATAAGTGAAGCCTCTTTGACGGTTTTTTGTTGTTATGTCCGTGCCGCTCTCTGACGGAGCGGCGCCCAAAGCGCCGCAGGCTCTACTCTGCGGCAGACGGGAGTGAGGATGGCATGCCCTCGCACGCTCCGCCAGTCTCGCGGCGACCTTTCTAGAGGGAAAAATGTGCTTATTCCGACAGAACGACCGGTATTTACGCCAGCAACGGCGGAAGTTCTTTGTTGAGCGCGAGTTTTTCCATCACGGCGGTGCCCGTCAGCGCATAGCCCAGCAGGCGGCCACTGGCGTCGCGGCACAGCGCCTTGATATCGCCACCCTGCCCTTCGACATTCCAGACCCCTTCGGTGCCGCGTGGCGGTGGGGAAACCACCAACGGGCACACCGGTGTTTTTACGGTGACCGGCATCGGGCCATAGCTGACGGCGGTGGCGTTGCCGGCCAGCGTCTGGGCCAGGGCGCGCGCGCAGGTCATCAGAGGCATGACGTACAACAGATTGAGGCCGTCGACCTCGGCGCAGTCGCCCAGGGCGTAGATGTTGGCGTGGGAGGTCTTGAGGTGGCGGTCCACCATGATTCCACGGTTGACCTGCAGGCCCGCCGCGGCTGCCAGGTCGATGCGCGGGCGCAGACCGATGGCCGAAACCACCAGGTCGCAACGGATCACTTCACCGTCCGACAGATGCGCTTCCAGGCCGTCGGCCGTGCGTTGCAGGCGGTTGAGCACCGGCCCCAGATGGAAGCGTGCGCCAAGGCTTTCCAGGCCGGCTTGCACCGCCGCAGCCGCAGCCGGGTGCAGCAGAGTGGGCATGACTTGCTCGCACGGCGCGACCAGATCGATCTCATAACCACCCAGGATCAGATCATTGGCGAACTCGCAGCCAATAAGGCCGGCGCCGAGCAGCAGTACGCGGCGCTTGCCGGCGGCGGCGGCGCGAAAACGTGCATAGTCTTCCAGGTCGTTGATCGGGAAGATCAGCTCGGCAGCGTCGCCCTCGACCGGTACGCGTACGGTTTCGGCGCCCCAGGCCAGGATCAGGTCACGGTAAGCCACCGCTTCCTCGCCGATCCACAGGCGCTTGTGGCCAGGGTCGATGCCGCTGACGCGGGTGTGGGTGCGCACCTCGGCCTTGAGTTGCTCGGCCATGGCGCCCGGTTCAGCCATGCTCAGGCCATCGGCTTCCTTATTCTTGCCAAAGCCGGTGGAGAGCATGGGCTTGGAGTAGGAGCGCCCGTCATCCGCGGTGATCAGCAGCAATGGGGTTTCGCTGTCGAGCTTGCGAAACTCCCGGGCCACGTTGTAGCCGGCCAATCCTGTGCCGATGATCACGACAGGTGCGTTCATTCCTTTCTCCTTGTAGTACGTTTCTTAAATTTCAGATCAGCCGATTTGGATCATTTCGAAATCCATTTTGCCCACGCCGCAATCCGGGCACAGCCAGTCTTGCGGGACGTCCTCCCAACGCGTGCCCGGCGCGATGCCATCATCAGGCCAGCCGTCTGCTTCGTTGTAGATAAGGCCGCAGACGATACATTGCCACTTCTTCATTACTTACTTCCTCAAGGTCCAGGCAAATTGGCCGGCGGTCGATGGATCCAGCATTGCCACGCGGCTCAGGGCGTTTTGTACTGACCGGGGCGTGCAGATGCAAGCGTCATCGACTCAACGGGCCGGTTGAGCCCGGCAAAAGACCGGGACGCCATGGTAAGCTCGCCGCCTCTTTTACTGCCCATACCGACTCGCCGTGCCGCACTCACTCGCCCGCCCCGCTGCTTGCCAATGGCTGCCCCAGAGCCTTCTGAACCCTGCGCCCGCGCCGTTGACCCTCGACTGGTTGTTCGACGAAGGCTCACTGACGCGGCGACTGACCGAGCTGTCCAACGAGGGCTTCAGCGTCACGCCGCTGTTCGAAGGCTGGCAGCCGCTACGCGAGGATGAGTGTGTTGCGCTGCAGCTGGCGCCGGCCAGTATCGGCTGGGTACGCGAGGTGTATTTGCGCGGGCACGGCCAACCCTGGGTGTTTGCCCGCAGCGTGGCGGCGCGCAGCGCCTTGCAGGGCGATGGGCTGCAGATGGACGAATTGGGCAGCCGTTCGCTGGGTGAGTTGCTGTTCTGCGACCGCGCGTTCACCCGCCAGGCCATTGAAGTGTGCCGCTACCCCCTGCACTGGCTGCCCGCGGCGGATCAGGCCGATGGGTTGTGGGCCCGCCGCTCACGTTTCGACCGCGGCACATTGAGCGTGCTGGTGGCGGAAATCTTCCTGCCGAGCTTCTGGCATGCGCTGCATGATCCTTCGGAGAACCGCTGATGTATCAACGCCTGCTCCAATCCTTCAACCGCCTGAATCCCAGGGCCTGGGACTTCATTCAATTAACCCGCATGGACAAGCCCATCGGCATTTACCTGCTGCTGTGGCCGACGCTATGGGCGCTGTGGATTGCCGGCGAGGGCTCGCCGTCCTTGGCCAATATCGTGATTTTCGTGCTGGGCGTGACGCTGACGCGCGCTGCCGGCTGCGTGATCAATGACTGGGCCGACCGCAAGGTTGACGGGCACGTGAAACGCACCGCGCAACGCCCGTTGGCCAGCGGCAAAATCAGTTCCAAAGAAGCGCTGGTGTTCTTTGCGGTCCTGATGCTGATCAGTTTCCTGCTGGTATTGCTGACCAATGCCACAACCATCTGGCTGTCCCTTGGCGGCCTGGCGCTTGCGGTCAGCTACCCCTTTATGAAGCGTTACACCTATTACCCGCAGGTGGTGCTGGGGGCCGCGTTTTCCTGGGGCATGCCGATGGCATTCACCGCCGAAACCGGCCATCTGCCCGCCACGGCTTGGCTGCTGTATATCGCCAACCTGCTGTGGACGGTGGCCTATGACACTTATTACGCCATGACTGACCGCGATGACGATCTGAAAATCGGCGTTAAATCCACCGCGATTCTGTTTGGCGATGCCGACCGCGTGATCATCCTGACCTTGCAAGGTCTTTCACTGGCGTGCCTGCTGCTGGCCGGCGCGCGCTTCGAATTGGGCGGCTGGTTCCACTTGGGGCTGCTGGCGGCTGCGGGATGTTTTGCCTGGGAGTTCTGGTACACCCGCGATCGCGATCGCCTCAAATGCTTCAAGGCGTTTTTGCACAACCACTGGGCGGGGTTGGCGATTTTTGTCGGGATTGTGGCGGATTACGGGTTTCGCTGAGTTTTTGCAGTGTCTGGCCGGGACTCATCGGGGGCAAGCCCCCTCCCACCTTTTGATGTGTGAATACAGTCAAATGTGGGAGGGGGCTTGCCCCCGATGGCTTGAGCAGCACCCAACGATCAGGGCTTGATCACATGCCACGCGCCACCCTTGCCATCGCCGGTCTTGTCACCGGCCTTTTTGTCATCCTTGTAGGTGTACACCGGCTTGCCTTTGTAGGCCCACTGGCTGGTCTGGTCGTCGCGGGTGATGACCTTCCAATCGCCCGTCGCCGTGTCGGTGGACTCAGCCTTCAGCGGTGGCCAATTGGTCGCGCACGTGTCATTGCACACTGAATTGCCGTCGGCGTCCTTGTCGAAGGTATAGAGAGTCATGCCTTTGTGATCCACCAACATCCCACCTTGGGTCATCGCCGGCTCCGCCGCGAATGCTAGGCCGGGCAGGGTCAACGCCGCCGCTACCAACAGGGCTTTCCAGGAAACAGTGCTGTGAGTCATCGGAACCTTCCTTTTGTGGTTGTCAGGATTCGGACTCAAAGGGTAGTCCAGAGTGCCGTGAATTGCCCAAGCGACTAAATTACTGTCACACGACTGCAATAATTCCGTTATCTAATGCGGCGCAAGACAGTTAAATGACAAGAGGATTTTTGAGCATGGTTGGCAGGAGCATTCTGATTGTTGACGACGAAGCGCCCATTCGCGAAATGATCGCCGTTGCGTTGGAAATGGCCGGCTATGACTGCCTGGAGGCCGAGAACTCCCAGCAGGCCCATGCCATTATCGTCGACCGCAAGCCGGACCTGATCCTGCTCGACTGGATGCTACCCGGCACCTCCGGCATCGAGCTGGCCCGCCGCCTCAAGCGCGATGAGCTGACCGGGGATATCCCGATCATCATGCTTACCGCCAAGGGCGAAGAGGACAACAAGATCCAGGGCCTGGAAGTCGGTGCCGATGACTACATCACCAAACCCTTTTCCCCACGGGAACTGGTCGCCCGACTCAAGGCTGTGTTGCGCCGTGCCGGCCCTACCGACGGCGAAGCGCCTATTGAAGTCGGTGGCCTGCTGCTGGACCCGATCAGCCACCGCGTGACCATCGATGGCAAACCGGCCGAGATGGGCCCTACCGAATACCGTCTGCTGCAATTTTTCATGACTCACCAAGAGCGCGCCTACACCCGCGGCCAACTGTTGGACCAAGTGTGGGGCGGCAACGTATACGTGGAGGAGCGCACCGTGGACGTGCATATCCGCCGCCTGCGCAAAGCCTTGGGCGATGCTTACGAGAATCTGGTACAAACCGTGCGCGGTACCGGCTATCGGTTTTCAACCAAGGGTTGAACCGCAAGCGGTCAGCTACAAGCGGCAAGAGATGCCGCATCGCTCTAACTTGAAGCTTGCAGCTTGAAACTTGAAGCTGCCCCCCAAGGACGTATTTTCAAGTGAATTCGAATTGGCATGGCACCTTGATCCGCCACATGCTCCTGTTGGTCACCGGCTGCCTGTTGGTGGGCCTGATCAGTGGCTATTACGGCTGGAGCCTGGCCATCGGCATCGGCTTGTACTTGGGCTGGACCCTCAAACAACTCCTTCGCCTGCATGAATGGCTGCGCCAGCACAAACCCGACGAAGCGCCACCCGACGGCTATGGCCTGTGGGGCGAGGTGTTCGACAGCATCTACCACCTGCAACGCCGCGACCAGCGGGTGCGCGGGCGTCTGCAAGCGGTGATCGACCGCGTGCAGGAGTCCACCGCCGCGTTGAAAGACGCGGTAATCATGCTCGACAGCGATGGCAACCTGGAATGGTGGAACCGCGCCGCCGAGACCCTGCTGGGCCTCAAGACGCCCCAGGACAGCGGCCAGCCGGTGACCAACCTGGTGCGCCACCCGCGCTTCAAGGAATATTTCGAGCAGGACAATTACGACGAAGCGCTGGAAATCCCCTCGCCCACCAACGACCGGGTGCGCATCCAGCTATACCTGACGCGCTATGGCAACAACGAACACCTGATGCTGGTACGCGATGTCACGCGCATCCATCAGCTGGAACAGATGCGCAAGGACTTCGTCGCCAACGTCTCCCACGAGTTGCGCACACCATTGACGGTGATCTGCGGATACCTGGAGACGCTGTTGGACAACGTCGACGAGATCAATCCGCGCTGGGGCCGCGCCTTGCAACAGATGCAGCAGCAGGGCTCACGCATGCAGACCCTGCTCAACGACCTGCTGCTGCTGGCCAAGTTGGAAGCCACCGATTACCCCTCGGACAACCAGCCCGTGGCGGTCCCGAGCCTGTTGAAAACCATCAAGAATGACGCTCTGGCCCTGTCGGGCGAGCGCGGGCAGCAGATCAGCCTGGAGGCCGACCCGGCGGTGCTGCTCAAGGGCAGCGAGGGCGAGTTGCGCAGCGCGTTCTCCAACCTGGTGTTCAACGCGGTGAAATACACCCAGGACCAGGGCACCATTCGCATCCGTTGGTGGGCCGATGAGCAAGGCGCACACCTGAGCGTGCAGGACTCCGGCATCGGCATCGACGCTAAGCACCTGCCGCGCCTGACCGAACGTTTCTACCGTGTCGACTCCAGCCGCAACTCCAATACCGGCGGCACCGGGCTCGGCCTGGCGATCGTCAAACACGTTCTGCTGCGCCACCGCGCGCGCCTGGAGATCAGCAGCGTGCTGGGGCATGGCAGTACGTTCACCTGCCACTTTCCACCCGCTCAGATGACCCGTTCGCGGGCCATCGGCCTAGATGAATAACCCAAAAACGCCATAAGACTAATGTGGGAGGGGGCTTGCCCCGATGACCACAGGTATCTACACATCTTCGGCGTAAACATAACGCGAGAAAATAAGGTTGTTGTGGTGAGCAGGCTTGCCCTGCGCTGGGCTGCGAAGCAGCCCCATTCCAGGCGATGTGGTTTTATCTGGCAAAGCGAGGCGCCTGGGTTTGGGGCCGCTTCGCAGCCCAGCGCGGGGCAAGCCCGCTCTCCACAGAGTTATCTGTGAGCCTTTTAGATTTGTGTAGATACCTATGCCCCGAGGGCGGGAAGACAGTCAACTTATCCATAACTGATCCACCGCCATCGGGGGCAAGCCCCCTCACACAATGGATCTTCAGTGCCTTGGGAAGTAGATTCCACGCCCCGCCCGGCACCGAGCACTAGGCAAGCGCCCCGTCAGCCGCTACATTGGCCGACTTGCGCCTGCCTTTCAGGCCCGCCTGACACCCCTTACTGAACACACGGAACCTGCACAACTCCATCATGGACCCTTCCCCTGGTATCACCCTCGCGACACTCTTCGCCGATTTCGGCATGATCCTCTTTGCACTGATCCTGGTACTGCTCAACGGTTTCTTCGTTGCGGCCGAGTTCGCCATGGTCAAACTGCGAGCCACCCGGGTCGAGGCCATCGCCCACACGAACGGCTGGCGCGGGCAGATCCTGCGCACCGTACACAGCCAGCTCGACGCGTACCTGTCGGCCTGCCAGCTGGGTATCACCCTCGCCTCCCTGGGCCTGGGCTGGGTCGGTGAGCCGGCGTTTGCGCACATCCTGGAGCCGTTGCTGGGCGCGGTGGGCGTTGAGTCGCCGGAAGTGATCAAGGGCGTGTCGTTCTTTGCGGCATTTTTCGTGATTTCCTACCTGCACATCGTGGTCGGCGAGCTGGCGCCCAAGTCTTGGGCCATTCGCAAGCCCGAGTTGCTGTCGCTGTGGACGGCCGTGCCGCTGTATCTGTTTTACTGGGCCATGTACCCGGCTATCTATCTGCTCAACGCCAGCGCCAACGCGATCCTGCGTATCGCCGGCCAAGGCGAGCCTGGCCCGCACCACGAACACCATTACAGCCGCGAAGAACTCAAGCTGATCCTGCATTCCAGCCGTGGCCAGGACCCGAGCGACCAAGGCATGCGAGTGCTGGCCTCGGCCGTGGAAATGGGCGAGTTGGAAGTGGTGGACTGGGCCAATTCCCGCGAAGACCTGGTGACTCTGGACTTCAACGCGCCGCTCAAGGAAATCCTCGCGCAGTTCCGCCGCCACAAATTCAGCCGCTACCCGGTGTATGACGCCGAGCGCAATGAGTTCGTCGGCCTGCTGCATATCAAGGATCTGCTGCTGGAGCTGGCGGCGCTGGACCATATCCCCGAATCGTTCAACCTGGCCGAGCTGACCCGCCCGCTGGAGCGCGTATCCCGGCACATGCCGCTGTCTCAGTTGCTGGAGCAGTTCCGCAAAGGCGGCGCACACTTTGCGCTGGTGGAAGAAGCCGACGGCAAGGTCATTGGCTACCTGACCATGGAAGACGTGCTGGAAGTGCTGGTCGGCGATATCCAGGACGAACACCGCAAGGCCGAACGCGGCATCCTCGCGTATCAGCCGGGCAAGCTGCTGGTACGCGGCGATACCCCGCTGTTCAAGGTGGAACGCCTGCTGGGCGTGGACCTGGACCACATCGAAGCCGAGACCCTGGCCGGGCTGATCTACGACACGCTCAAGCGCGTGCCGGAGGAAGAGGAAGTGCTGGAGGTCGAAGGGCTGCGGATCATCATCAAGAAGATGAAAGGTCCGAAGATCGTACTGGCCAAGGTGCTGCTGCTGGATTGACCGTCAGTTGCCCAACGCAAAGTTGGGCAACGCGCCCACCGGCTGGTTGAACTCATACGGGATCGACACCAGCCCCGCTTCGGTGGCGCGTTGAACCACAAAATGCAGATGAGGCCCGCTGCTGTTGCCGGTATTGCCGGACAACCCCAGCGGGCTGCCAACCACCACACGCTGACCCACCTTCACACTGACCGAACCCTGCCGTAGATGCAGATAGACACCCTGGGTGCCGTCGTCGTGCTGGACGCGCACGAAATTGCCCGACGCATCACCGCCCCGCCCCGCCTGCTGATTTTCGGTCTTCACCACCACACCGCCCCGCGCGGCAATGATCGGCGTGCCCTCGGGCATGGCGATGTCCATGGCGTAGCGGCTCTTGGGATCGGTATGGCTGAAGCTGCCGTTAGGTCCCTGGGTCAAACGGAACGGCCCGCCACGCCACGGCAACGGGTAGCGATAAGCATGCGGGGTGTCACGAGGTATGGGCTCCTGCGGTAGCGGCCTGTGTACGCGCTCAACGCTGCGCTGCTGAATCACGAACGCCTGGGCGCCGGGGGTATGCCAGTCGCTGTAAATCACCACGCCATTGGCATCGATGGACTTATACAGCGTCATGGCCAGGGTCGACGGCGCGGCCGTTACCAGCGCGCCGCACAACAGCAGGCGAATGAACATGGCGTGCACCTGTCGGGATGACTGAACGGCAGGCTAACAAGGGTTCATGACAATCTTGTAGCCCGCTTACGACAGGTATTGCGCTGGTCCTACGGGTTACGCACCCGGCACAAAGTGCTTCTGCGCCGTGCCCCGTGCGATCAGGCGCGAGATGTAGTCCATCTTCTGCGCGTCCTGATCGATGAAGCGGAAAGTCAGTTGCAGCCAGTCGCTGTCCGGCCTCGGCTCAAAGGCGACGACGGCGTGCAGGTAGCCGTTAAGGCGCGCCACTTCCGCGTTGTCGCCTTGCTCCAGGTCCAGCACCGCGCTTTCCAGCACTTGCGGCAGGACTTCACCACGGCGCACCACCAACAGCGCTTCCTTGATGCTCAGCGCCTTGATGACGCATTGCTGGGTGCCGCTGGACAGCCGCAGCTGGCCCTGGCCACGGCCCGCTTGGGCAGATGCAGATGCAGCCGGGGCTTTTACCGGCTGCGTATTGAGCAGGCCGCGATTGGGCGTCGCAGCGGCCGCGGGGGCAGCCTTGATGGCTTCGGGCTTGCCGCCGGTCAGGGCGCTGAGGGAGTCGTTACCGAAAGCCGAATTCATCTTGGTTGGCGCACTGGCGACCAACGCATCGAGGCGACCGACTTTGTGCAGGGCCTGCTTGACCTTGTTCAGCAACTGCTCGTTGGTGAACGGTTTGCTGACGTACCCGGACACACCGGCCTGGATCGCCTGGACCACGTTTTCCTTATCGCCACGGCTGGTCACCATCACGAACGGCATGGCTTTGAGATGGGTCTGTTCGCGGCACCAGGTCAGCAGCTCCAAGCCGGACATTTCCGGCATTTCCCAGTCGCACAGCACCAGGTCGAAGGTCTCGCGCATCAGAATGGCCTGGGCCTTTTTGCCGTTCACCGCATCTTCAATCTTGATCCCAGGGAAGTAGTTGCGCAGGCACTTCTTCACCAGGTCGCGAATAAACGAGGCGTCATCCACCACCAATACACTGACTTTACTCATCGACCCTTTATCCTATAAAAACCGCGGCACGCAGAACGCCTAACTGATGGCATTTTGCCAAAACTCTGTAGTCACGTCGGGACTTTCTTTCACCCGCCGCGCAAATAATTCAGCTGCCACAAACAAAAACGCCCGACCAAAGGCCGGGCGTTAATTTCTCGGGCAACCTTACTTATCGTCAGTTTCGCCCGGAACATTAGGTATTTGATCGGTTGAGCCTTCAACTTCGGCTTTCATGCGTTTGAGCCCCATGTGCCGCACGTCGGTACCGCGCACCAGGTAAATCACCAGCTCCGAGATGTTGCGCGCGTGGTCGCCGATGCGCTCCAGCGAACGCAGCACCCAGATAATGCTCAAGACCCTCGAGATAGAGCGCGGGTCTTCCATCATGTAGGTGGCCAGCTCACGCAGCGCGGTTTTGTACTCGCGGTCGATGACTTTGTCGTACTGGGCCACGGACAGCGCCAGCTCGGCGTCGAAACGGGCAAAGGCGTCGAGGGCATCACGCACCATGTTGCGCACCTGGTCGCCAATGTGGCGAACTTCCACGTAACCGCGCGGCGCTTCGCCTTCTTCGCAGAGTTGGATGGCACGGCGCGCGATCTTGGTGGCTTCGTCGCCGATCCGCTCAAGATCGATCACGGATTTGGAAATGCTGATGATCAATCGCAGGTCGGATGCCGCCGGCTGTCGACGGGCCAGAATGCGCAGGCATTCTTCGTCGATGTTGCGCTCCATCTGGTTGATCTGGTCGTCGATTTCACGCACTTGCTGGGCCAGGCCCGAGTCGGCCTCGATCAGGGCGGTGACGGCGTCGTTGACTTGCTTCTCCACCAGCCCGCCCATCGCCAGGAGGTGGCTGCGCACTTCCTCAAGCTCGGCGTTGAACTGCGCGGAGATGTGATGGGTAAGGCCTTCTTTGCTAATCATGCGTTTGCTCCGCAAAAGCTGTAAGCCGCAAGCTACAAGCCGCAAGCTGATGTGTGTCGTTCCGTTGAACTGCTTTTACTTGCCGCTTGAAACTGGCGGCTTGCAGCTTCCCCAACTAGCCATAGCGACCGGTGATGTAGTCTTCGGTCTGTTTCTTTGCCGGATTGGTGAACAGGGTATCGGTGTCGCCGAACTCCACCAGCTTGCCCATGTACATGAACGCGGTGTAATCGGAAACCCGCGCCGCCTGCTGCATGTTGTGGGTCACGATGACGATGGTGAACTTGGATTTAAGCTCGTAGATCAGTTCTTCCACTTTCAGCGTCGAGATCGGGTCCAGAGCCGAGCAGGGTTCGTCGAGCAACAACACTTCCGGCTCCACGGCGATGGTCCGCGCGATCACCAGACGTTGTTGCTGGCCGCCGGACAAACCGAGCGCCGAATCGTGCAGGCGGTCCTTGACCTCATCCCACAGCGCCGCGCCCTTGAGTGCCCACTCGACCGCTTCGTCGAGGATGCGCTTCTTGTTGATGCCCTGGATGCGCAGGCCGTAGACCACGTTTTCGTAGATGGTCTTGGGGAACGGGTTGGGCTTCTGGAATACCATGCCCACCCGGCGACGCAGCTCGGCCACGTCCTCGCCCTTGCGGTAGATGTTGCTGCCATAGAGGTTAATGGCACCTTCCACGCGGCAGCCGTCCACCAGGTCGTTCATGCGGTTGAAGGTGCGCAGCAGCGTGGACTTGCCGCAGCCCGACGGGCCGATGAAGGCGGTCACGCGCTGCTTGGGAATGTTCATGCTGACGTCGAACAGCGCCTGCTTTTCACCGTAGTACAGGCTCAGGCCCGGCACTTCGATGGCCACGGTTTCTTGAGCCAGGCTCAGGCTCTGCTTGTCGCGACCCAAGGCAGACATGTTGATGCCGTGGGAATGGGTTTCATGTTGCATGGTCTCACTCCGTTCGAAGCTGCAAGCTTTTAGCTGCAAGCTGCAAGATTTGAGCAAAAGCGGCTTGTAGCTTGCCGCTTGTGGCTAATAGATTCAGCTGTCCAACGCCTTGTACTTCTCGCGCAGGTGGTTACGAATCCACACCGCCGACAGGTTGAGCGTGGCGATCACCAGCACCAGCAGCAGCGCGGTGGCGTACACCAGCGGTCGCGCGGCTTCGACGTTGGGGCTCTGGAAGCCGACGTCATAAATATGGAAGCCCAGGTGCATGATCTTTTGATCCAGGTGCAAGTACGGGTAGTTGCCGTCCAGCGGCAGCGACGGCGCCAGTTTCACCACACCGACCAGCATCAGCGGTGCCACTTCACCGGCGGCACGGGCCACGGCGAGGATCATGCCGGTCATCATGGCCGGGCTGGCCATCGGCAGTACGATTTTCCACAGCGTTTCCGCCTTCGTCGCGCCCAGGGCCAGGGACCCTTCGCGCACTGTCCGCGGGATCCGCGCCAGGCCTTCCTCGGTGGCTACGATCACCACCGGCACCGCCAGCAGCGCCAGGGTCAGCGAGGCCCACAACAGGCCCGGGGTGCCGAAGGTCGGCGCCGGCAGGGCTTCGGCGAAGAACAGCCGGTCAACCGAACCCCCCAATACATACACGAAGAAGCCCAGGCCGAACACGCCGTAGACGATGGCCGGTACACCGGCCAGGTTGTTCACGGCGATCCGGATAATGCGGGTCAGGGTGTTCTGCTTGGCGTACTCGCGCAGATACACCGCTGCCAGCACACCGAACGGGGTCACGATCATCGCCATGATCAGCGTCATCATCACGGTGCCGAAGATAGCCGGGAAGATCCCGCCTTCGGTGTTGGCTTCCCGTGGGTCATCGCTGAGGAATTCCCAGACCTTGCTGAAGTAGAAGCCGATCTTGGTCATGGTGCCCATGGCGTTCGGCTGGTAAGCGTGCACCACTTTGCCGATGCCGATTTCCACTTCCTTGCCGTTGGCGTCACGGGCCGTCAGCGCATCGCGGTTGAACTGGGCGTGCAGGTCGGCCAGGCGTGCTTCGATGTCTTGGTAGCGCGCATTCAGCTCGGCGCGGTCGGCGTCCATGTCGGCCTGGGCGGCGGCGTCGAGCTTGCCTTCCAGTTCCAGTTTACGGCCGTGCAGGCGGATACGTTCCAGGCCGGCGTTGATTGCGCCGATGTCGGTTTTTTCCAGGCTCTTGAGCTGAGCGGCCAGCTTGTTGACGCGGTCGACCCGGGCCTGCAGCTCCGGCCACGCGGCCTCGCCTTCTGCGATGACCTTGCCGTCCTGCTTGACGTTGACCAGGGTGCCGTAGAAGTTGCCCCACTCACGACGCTCAATCGCCATCAGCTCTTTAGGCTTGGTCTGGTCCTTCAACCACTCGCCGACGATCCAGGTGAAGTCGTTGCCGTTCAGGTCGCGGTTACCGACCTTGATCAGCTCGCGGGTCATGAACTCCGGGCCTTCGTCGGGCACCGGCAGACCGGCGCTTTTAAGGCGCTCGCGCGGCACTTCTTCTTTCTGCACCACTTCGCCTATGACGATGTGGTTGGCCTGGCCAGGCACGCTGTAGTTGGCCTGGATCAGGTCGGCCGGCCAGAAGTGGCCCAGGCCCCGCACCGCGATCACGGCCAACAGGCCAATGGTCATGATGACCGCGATGGACACCGCGCCACCGCTGATCCAGACGCCAGGGGCGCCGCTCTTGAACCATCCATTCAGGGAGTTCTGTTTCACAGACTTCTACCTTTCTTAAAGCGACGAGTATTTCTTGCGCAGACGCTGACGAATCAGCTCCGCGAGGGTGTTCATGATGAAGGTGAACAGCAGCAGTACCAGCGCCGAGAGGAACAGCACACGGTAGTGACTGCCGCCCACTTCCGACTCGGGCATTTCCACCGCGACGTTGGCCGCCAGGGTGCGCAGGCCTTCGAACAGGTTCATCTCCATCACCGGGGTGTTGCCGGTGGCCATCAGCACGATCATGGTCTCGCCGACGGCGCGGCCCATGCCGATCATCAGCGCCGAGAAGATGCCCGGGCTAGCGGTGAGGATCACCACGCGAGTCATGGTCTGCCACGGCGTGGCGCCCAGGGCCAGGGAGCCCAGGGTCAGCCCGCGCGGCACGCTGAACACGGCGTCTTCGGCGATGGAGTAGATGTTCGGAATCACCGCAAAACCCATGGCCAAGCCCACCACCAGAGCGTTGCGCTGGTCGTAGGTGATGCCCAGGTCGTGGGAGATCCACATGCGCATGTCGCCGCCGAAGAACCAGGTTTCCAGGTACGGGCTCATGTACAGCGACAGCCAGCCCACGAACAGGATCACCGGGATCAGGATCGCGCTTTCCCAACCATCGGGTACACGCAGACGCAGGGATTCAGGCAGGCGACTGAAGATAAAACCAGCCACCAGGATGCCAATCGGCAACAACATCAGCAGGCTGAAAATCCCCGGTAGATGCCCTTCGACATACGGCGCCAGGAACAGACCGGCGAAGAAGCCCAGGATCACCGTCGGCATTGCTTCCATCAGCTCGATCACCGGCTTGACCTTGCGACGCAGGCTCGGCGCCATGAAGTAGGCGGTGTAGATCGCCGCCGCAACGGCCAGCGGCGCGGCCAGCAGCATGGCGTAGAACGCAGCCTTGAGCGTGCCGAAAGTCAGCGGCGCCAAGCTCATCTTGGGTTCGAAATCGGTGTTGGCGGCGGTCGATTGCCAGACGTACTTAGGCTCGTCGTAGTTCTCGTACCAGACCTTGCTCCACAACGCGCTCCAGGAGACTTCCGGGTGCGGGTTATCCAGCAGCAGCGGTTGCAGCTTGCCGCCGGCTTCCACGATCACGCGGTTGGCCCGTGGCGACATACCGAACAGGCCTTGGCCGTCGACTACCGGGTCCACCAGCAGGGTGCGGTGCGCGGTGCTGTGGAACACACCGAACTTGCCGGAAGCATCCAGGGCGGTGAAGCCCTTACGACGTTCTTCGGCGGTGATTTCCACAATCGGCGCGCTGCCCATCTGGAAGGTACGGATCTGCTTGAAGCGCTGCTCGCCGTCCGGGTCGCGGGCCATGAACCACTGGGCCAGGCCGCCCTTGGAGTTACCGAAGATCAGCGAAATGCCGCCCACCAACTGCGTGCTGGCGGTGATTTCGGCGTTGCCATCTTCCAACAATTTGTATCGACCGTTGAGGCTCTTGTCGCGCAGGCTGAACACGTCGGCCAGGGCGCGGCCGTTGATCACGTACAACCACTGCTGGCGTGGGTCGATAAAGATCGCCTTCACCGGCTCGGTCATTTGCGGCAGCTCGATACGCTTCTGCTCGCTGGTGACTTCACCGGTCATCATGTTTTCTTCGCGGCTCAGGGTCAGCACGTTCAAGTACGAACCGGACGAACCAGCGGCCACCAACGAGGAGTCGGTGGCGTTGAGCGCGACATGCTCCAGTGGGCGACCGGCCTCGTCCAGCACGATCGGAGTTTCACCGTAGGGGTATTCGATCGCGGGGGTGATGGTTTTCTTACCGTCCGGGTAGGACACCTTATAGGTGTGGCGGAACACCATGGCCTGGCCATTGGACAAACCGAGGATCACCAACGGGCTGCCCGGTTGATCCTTACCGATGGACGCCACGCTCACACCGGCCGGCAGCGGCAGGTCGATGCGCTTGAGTTCGGCACCGGTGTCCACTTCAAAGAACAACGCCTGGCCTTTGTCGGAAACCCGCATGGCGACTTGATTCTGTTCTTCCAGAGAGATCAGCAACGGCTTGCCAGCGTCTTGCATCCACGCGGGCGTGAGCGCGTCTTCCTTGGTCAGCGAAGCACCTTGGAACAACGGCGCTACCACGTAGGCCAGGAAGAAGAAGATCAGGGTAATGGCGGCCAGCACGGCAAGGCCGCCGACCAGCACATACCAGCGAGTGAAGCGATCTTTGAGCGCGCGGATGCGGCGCTTGCGTTGCAGCTCAGGCGTATTGAAATCAATGCGCTTGGGAGGAGAAGTCGTCGTCATGGTGGAATTGGCCAGATCATTCATGCGCACACCCTAGCGATCCTGTATGACAGAAAGATGACAATGCAGTGACGCAGGAAATCCGCCGCGTAGCAGTGCTGGCAGCGGACTAGAAATTAGGAGGCGAGGTCCAGCTCCTTCGGACCTGCCCGGGCCTTGAACCCAGCCAAGCGGCGGGTTCAAGGCGATTTGACCGGTGGCTTACTTGCCGCCTTCTTTCAGACCCAGATCAGCCAGTGCCTTGGCGGCAACTTTGGCTGGCAGTGGGATGTAACCGTCTTTGACCACCACTTCCTGGCCCTGCTTGGACAGCACCAGCTTCACGAACTCAGCTTCCAGCGGAGCCAGAGGCTTGTTCGGGGCCTTGTTGACGTACACGTAGAGGAAGCGCGACAGCGGGTATTTGCCGTTCAGGGCGTTTTCTTCGCTGTCTTCGATGAACTCAGTGCTGCCTTTTTTGGCCAACGGTACGGTTTTCACGCTGGCGGTCTTGTAGCCGATGCCCGAGTAACCGATGCCGTTCAGCGAGGAACTGATCGACTGGACAACCGACGCCGAGCCTGGTTGCTCGTTCACGTTAGGCTTGTAGTCGCCTTTGCACAGGGCTTCTTCTTTGAAGTAGCCGTAGGTACCGGATACCGAGTTACGACCGAACAGCTGCACCGGCTTGTTGGCCAGGTCGCCGGTCACACCCAGGTCGCCCCAGGTTTTCACGTCGGCTTTAGCACCGCACAGGCGAGTCGAGGAGAAGATCGCGTCGACTTGTTCCATGGTCAGGTGCTGGATCGGGTTGTCCTTGTGCACGAACACGGCCAGGGCATCCACGGCCACCGGGATAGCGGTTGGCTTGTAGCCGTACTTCTGCTCGAAGGCCGCCAGTTCGGTGTCCTTCATCTTGCGGCTCATCGGGCCCAGGTTGGAGGTGCCTTCAGTCAGCGCAGGTGGCGCAGTGGCGGAACCGGCAGCTTGAATCTGGATGTTGACGTTCGGGTATTCCTTTTTGTAACCCTCAGCCCACAGGGTCATCAGGTTGGCCAGGGTGTCAGAACCGACGCTGGACAAGTTGCCCGACACACCAGTGGTCTTCACATACGCCGGAATTGCCGGGTCAACACCAGCGGCCACCGCGTTGGCGGTCGCAACGCCAGCAGCGACAAACGTCATTGCCGCCATCAAACGTTTCAGTTTCATGCCTTGCTCCTAGCAGATAGGGATAGTTGGATCGGGGCCAAGTATCGGTAGGCCGTGTGAACACTCTATGTCTGGAATGTGACAATTAGATGAAAGGCCAGTATGAAACGAGGAGATCGAGCGCGGCGTGCAGGCCCCCTGAATACGGGGAATGTAAGGCGAGGGGTTAAGCAAGCGGACGGTTTTGAAATACCCTGTAATCGTTGTAACAATCAAACCCTGTGGCGAGCGTGCTCCCTCGCCACAGGTTATCGGTGCATATCAGCAGGGATCAGCGCCCACGCTTCCACAGATACCCACCCACCAAGATCCCCATCACACACAGCACGGCCACGTAGTACGCCGGGCCCATCGGGCTTTCCTTCATCAGCAGCGACACCACCAACGGCGTCAGCCCGCCGAACACTGCGTAGGCCACGTTGTAGGAGAACGACAGGCCGCTGAAGCGCACCACCGGTGGGAACGCTTTGACCATCACGTAAGGCACCACGCCGATGGTGCCGACGAACAGGCCGGTCAGGGCGTACAGCGGGAACAGCCAGTCGGGGTGGTCGAGAAGGCTGTGGTAGAGCGTCCAGGAGTTCGCCAGCAGCAACACGCAACCGGCGGTCAGCACGCGCCCGGCGCCGAAGCGGTCGGCCAGGGCGCCGGAGGCGATGCAGCCCAGGCTCAGGGTCACGATGGCCAGGCTGTTGGCTTGCAGCGCCACGGTGGGGCTGAAGTGATATATGGTCTGCAGCACGGTCGGCGTCATCAGGATGACCACCACCACGCCGGCCGACAGCAGCCAGGTCAGCAGCATCGACAGCACGATGGCGCCACGGTGATCGCGCAGCACCGCGCGCAACGGCAACTCGGCGGCCAGGGTCTTGCGTTGCTGCATCTCGGCAAAAATCGGCGTTTCATGCAACCAGCGACGCAGGTACACCGACAACAGGCCGAACACACCGCCGAGCAGGAACGGGATACGCCAGGCGTAATCCGACACCTGTTCCGGGCTATACAGAGTGTTGATGGCAGTGGCCACCAGCGACCCCAGCAGAATACCGGCGGTCAGGCCGCTGGTCAGGGTGCCGCAGGCATAGCCGATATGCCGTGGCGGCACGTGCTCGGACACAAATACCCATGCTCCCGGCACCTCCCCGCCGATTGCCGCGCCTTGGATGATGCGCATCAGCAGCAACAACAGCGGCGCCCACAAACCGATCTGCGCGTAGGTCGGCAGTAAGCCCATGATCAAGGTCGGCACGGCCATCATGAAGATGCTCAAGGTGAACATCTTCTTGCGCCCCAGCAGGTCGCCGAAGTGCGCCATGATGATGCCCCCCAGCGGACGCGCCAGGTAGCCGGCGGCGAAGATGCCGAAGGTTTGCATCATGCGCAACCATTCGGGCATGTCGACCGGGAAGAAGAGTTTTCCGACCACGGTGGCGAAAAACACAAAAATGATGAAGTCGTAGAACTCCAGCGCCCCGCCCAAGGCGGACAGCGACAGGGTTTTGTAGTCGTTGCGGGTCAGCGGGCGCGAGGGTTGCGCACTGCTTGCGGGCACGGAGGACATGGCAAGGCTTCTCTTATTAGTCAGAACGGCAGAACCCAGGTGCTGGCTGCGCCAGGACGGGTTCGGCAAGATAGCAAATCGCCTGGAAAAGCACACCAGAAGCACAGTTGACGGAAAAAGCCGCATTACAGCCGCTAAATGCCGACCAAATGAGCGCCGGGAGGTCGTCGCGGCGCATGGGTGTCGATATACTCGGCCCTTGCACGCGCCAGACCCGCAGTCTTGAGGGCTGCTGTGCCAAAACGACGTTGGCGCCACCCAGCCGCTTTGGCAGAGTTTCCCTTTAGTACGCCTTACGAGAAACGCATCAGGCGGGGTATGGTGCTGAAACGTTTTTCCAGAAGACGGCTATCCACTTGAAACACCCATGAAGCGTCACGGGTCAGAGGCACCCTCGGCATGATCGAACTCGAACAAGAAGATCCTATCCCGCAAGGCGATCTCGCCCTGCAAATCACTGCGCTCCCGCGTGAAACCAACGGCTTTGGCGACATCTTCGGCGGCTGGCTAGTCGCACAGATGGACCTGGCCGGCACCGCCATGGCCAGCAAGGTCGCTGGCGGGCGTGTGGCCACGGTAGCCATCGATCGTATGGCGTTCCTGGTGCCGGTGGCGGTGGGCGCGCAATTGTCCTTTTACACCCAGGCCCTGGAAATCGGCCGCAGCTCGATACAGATGATGGTCGAAGTGTGGAGCGACGACCCTCTGTCCAGCGAATGGCGCAAGGTGACCGAGGCGGTCTTCGTGTTCGTCGCCATCGACGGCAGCGGCCGCACGCGTTCGGTACCGTCGCGCGCGCGTTAAACCTCATCGGGTTTTGACGGTCAATTGCCCCATTACCTGCCATTGAGAGTGCTTCGTATGCCTACGCCCCACGTTGAAACCGTGACGATCGACGAGCTGGACTGCTGGCGCATCCGCCATAACGGCGCCGAGCTGCAGGTGGCCCGGCAGGGTGCGCATATCTTCAGCTACCAGCGCGATGGTGAGCAGCCGTTGATCTGGCCGAACCCCGAAGCGGTATTCAAGCAGGGCAAAGGCATTCGTACCGGCGTGCCGGTGTGTTGGCCATGGTTTGGCGTTTTCGACCGTAACCCGGACAGCGTCAAAGCGATGCGCCAGAGTGACCAACCGGCCGGCGCTCACGGGTTTGCGCGCACCGCACGCTGGGAGTTGGCCGGAGCCGAGCTTGAAGGCGACGCCTTGCGCATCGACCTGGTGCTACCGGTACCTGCGGGCGGCTTCCCCGGCTGGCCCCATCAGGTCGATCTCACCCTGAGCCTGCTGCTGGACGAGCAACTGCACATCCGCCTGACCAGCCACAACCGTGGCACCGACACCGTGACTCTGAGCCAGGCGCTGCATACCTACTTCGCCGTCAGCGATGTGCGTCAGGTTCAGGTTGAAGGCCTGGACGGCACGACATACATCGACACCGCCGACGGCTGGACCAGTAAGACCCAGTCCGGCCCGCTGCGCTTCAATGCCGAGACCGACCGCATCTACCTCGACACGCCCGCGCAGGTGAGCATCGTCGACAAAGACTGGCAGCGCCGCATCCAACTCACGGCCCAGGGCTCTAAATCGACAGTGATCTGGAACCCCTGGACCGAGCGGGCCAAAGCCTTCGACGATATGGCCGATGACGGCTGGCAAAACATGCTGTGCATCGAGACGGCGAACGTGCGGGACGATGTGGTAACGCTGGCGCCGAACGAACGCCATACCCTGGGCGTAAGCATCACCGGCATCGCCCTGTAGATAAAGAACCCATTGTGGGAGGGGCAAACCCCCTCCCACATTGATTGGTGTTGAGGCTTAGAGATCGGATTCCTTGACTACTCGCACCTTGCCCGCATCCAGCGCATAGGCCGCGTCGGCCAAATCGTTATTCACCGTCTCCACCTTCAACGTGCCGGTCACCCACAGCGGCGTGTAGATGTCGTCCAGCTTCAACCCTTTGGGATAACGCACCAGCACCAGTTGGTTGGGCGGCGGTGGCGGTACGTGAATGCAGGCGCCTGGGTACGGCACCAGAAAGAACAGCGTGCTGCGGCCTTTGGCGTCGGTTTCCAGCGGAACCGGGTAACCGCCGATGCGGATATTCTTGCCGTTCATGGCGGCCACGGTCTTGGTGGAATACATCACCGCCGGCAAGCCTTTGCTCTGCTTCAAGCCGCCTTTGTCGGTAAAGGTGCCCTGGGCTTCGGGGGAGTTGTGATCGATCTCGGGCATGGCCTCAAGGGCCTTTTGGTCCGACAGCGGCATGAGGTCGAGCCAGTCGGTTTCCGGCAGTTCGCCGGCGTGTGCCAGGCCAGTGCCCAGCAGGAGAAAAATCAATAGAAAACGGCGCATGGAGAGGCTCGGCAAGTACAAGTGCCGAGCATTCTAGCCCTCTGCGCCTGCGCAGCGCAGAGGACTTTGTCGGCTGATTACTTCTTTTTGATCAGGCCGTAGATCACCAGCAAGACGATTGCGCCGACCAGCGCACCGATGAAGCCAGCACCTTGACCTGCCTGATAGATACCCAGCGCCTGGCCACCGTAAGTCGCGGCCAGGGAGCCGGCGATACCCAGCAGGATGGTCATGATCCAGCCCATGCTGTCGTCGCCTGGCTTGAGGAAACGCGCGAGCAGACCGACGATCAGGCCGATAAAAATGGTTCCGATGATACCCATGGCATTTCCCTCTGAATGAATGTGTGTCATGGCAAAGCCTAGCCAGGCTTTACCATCCTGCATTCAGAGAGACGGCGGGCCCCAATGGTTCCCGCCGTGCCGAGGCTTATTGCTCGGCGATCAGCGCTTCGACCTTGAGGATCTGCGCCTGCAGCGTCGCGCGGTCCTGGCAACGCAGGTTGGCGTGGCCGACCTTGCGCCCGGCCTTGAAGGCCTTGCCGTAGTGGTGCAGGTGGCAGTCGTCGATCGCAATCACGCGCTCTACCGGCGGGACCACGCCGATGAAATTGAGCATCGCGCTCTCGCCCACCTTGGCCGTGGAGCCCAGCGGCAAGCCCGCTACCGCCCGCAGGTGGTTCTCGAACTGGCTGCACTCGGCGCCTTCGGTGGTCCAGTGCCCGGAGTTGTGAACGCGTGGGGCGATCTCGTTGGCCTTGAGGCCACCGTCGACCTCAAAGAACTCGAACGCCATCACGCCGACGTAATCCAGTTGCTTGAGCACACGGCTGGAATAGTCTTCGGCCAGGGCCTGCAATGGGTGATCGGTGCTGGCTACCGACAGCTTGAGGATGCCGCTGTCGTGGGTGTTATGCACCAGTGGGTAAAAACGGGTTTCGCCATCGCGGGCGCGCACAGCGATCAGCGAGACCTCACCGGTGAAGGGCACAAAGCCTTCCAGCAGGCAGGCAACGCTGCCCAGTTCAGCGAAGGTGCCAACCACATCCGCTTCGGTGCGCAGCACTTTCTGGCCCTTGCCGTCGTAACCCAGGGTGCGGGTTTTCAGCACGGCCGGCAGGCCGATGCGGGCGACGGCGGCTTCCAGGTCCGCTTGGGACTGGATATCGGCGAAGTCCGGGGTCGGGATGCCCAGGTCCTTAAACATGCTTTTCTCGAACCAACGGTCGCGGGCGATGCGCAAGGCTTCGGCGCTCGGGTACACGGGCACGAATTGCGACAGGAAGGCCACGGTTTCAGCCGGGACGCTTTCGAACTCGAAGGTCACCAGGTCCACTTCGTCGGCCAGTTGGCGCAGGTGATCCGGGTCGCTGTAGTCAGCGCGCAGATGCTCACCCAAGGCCGCGGCGCAGGCGTCCGGCGCCGGGTCCAGGAAAGCGAAGTTCATCCCCAGCGGGGTGCCCGCCAGGGCGAGCATGCGGCCCAACTGGCCGCCACCGATTACACCGATCTTCATGGTCTACAACCTCAGGCGATGCGTGGGTCTGGATTGTCCAGCACGCTGTCTGTCTGTTCAGCACGGAATTTTTTCAGCACCGCGTGGAACTGCGGGTGCTTGGCGCCCAGGATGCTGGCAGACAGCAACGCGGCGTTGATCGCGCCGGCTTTGCCGATCGCCAGGGTCGCCACCGGGATGCCGGCCGGCATCTGCACAATGGACAACAGCGAATCCACGCCCGAGAGCATCGACGATTGCACCGGCACGCCGAGCACCGGCAGGTGGGTCTTGGCCGCACACATGCCGGGAAGGTGCGCTGCGCCGCCGGCGCCAGCGATGATCACCTCGATGCCTCGGGATTCTGCTTCATCGGCATACTGGAACAGCAGGTCCGGGGTGCGGTGGGCAGAGACCACCTTCACTTCGTACGGAATGCCGAGTTTTTCCAGCATATCGGCGGTGTGGCTAAGGGTGGACCAATCGGACTTGGAGCCCATGATCACGCCAACCAATGCACTCATCGTCGTGCCTCTTCTCTCTGGGCGCCCGCAGGCGCGTCAAAAAACAACAAGCCACGCGGGAAATCCGGCGTGGCTTGTTGTACGAATGGTGGCCGGTTGGACCGGCCGAAGGCCGCGCAGTATACCGTAATAATTCAGATAAACAGCCCCTGGAACGACCATCTGTCCAGTGGCGCAAACCGGCGATTTTATTGACTTTCAGGTCAGCGAAAACACTACAAACCCTGTGGGAGCCGGCTTGCCTGCGATGGCGGAAGGTCAGTGCCTGAAATGTCGGCTGATACACCACTATCGCAGGCAAGCCAGCTCCCACATTTGATCTGTGTTGGCTCAAGTATTCTGCGCGGCCCCACCTTCCAACTTACGCCACAACAACCGCACATTCGCCTTACGCACTAACGCACAGCGGTACAAACGAATTTCCAGCGGCACATGCCATTGCGGCCCGCCGCAGACCACCAACTCGCCGCGGGCCAGTTCGGCACGCACGCTCAGTTGCGGCACCCACGCAATACCCAAGCCTTCCAGCGCCATGCTTTTGAGGCTGTCGGCCATGGCGGTTTCGTACACAGTGGTAAAGCGCAAAGCGCGCTGGCGCAGCAGCAAATGCACCGAGCGGCCCAGGAAGGCACCGGCGCTGTAGGCCAGCAACGGCACGCTGCCCTCGCCTTCCAGATCGAACAGCGGCTTGCCATCCGCATCGGCGGCGCACACCGGCAGCATTTCGGTGTTGCCCAGGTGCAGGGACGGGAAGATCTCGGCGTCCATCTGCATCGCTGCGTCCGGGTCGTAGAACGCCAGCATCAAATCACAGCCACCTTCACGCAGGGCATGCACGGCATCGCCGACGTTGGTGGCCACCAGCCGCGTGGCGATGTTCAGGCCTTCGTTGCGCAGTTGCGCGATCCAGCGTGGGAAGAACCCCAGCGCCAGGGAGTGGGCGGCCGCCACCTGCATGACTTCGCCCTGCCCGCCTTCCAAGTGATGCAAATGGCGCAGCACTTCGCCGAGTTGCTCGACCACGGTGCGCGCGGTGACCAGGAACAACTGCCCCGCCGCCGTCAGTTCCACGGGGGTGCGCGAGCGGTTGACCAGGGTCAGGCCCAACGCGGCTTCCAGGCTGCGGATGCGTCGGCTGAACGCCGGCTGGGTGACGAAGCGCCGCTCCGCCGCCTGGGAAAAGCTGCGGGTCGCCGCCAGGGCACTGAAGTCTTCCAGCCATTTGCTCTCAAGGTTCATCACTTCCTCCCACGGATATGCACCATTTTGGCACACACGCCCGCCACGTTAGCCGGGTCACACGCTCATTATGCCGTTTGTGCATAGGATAGTGTTTAACAGCATTGGCCCTGAAACGTCCAGAAGCCTAGGATTCACAGCGTTCCGGCTTAGCCCGGGTCCATATCGAGATGATTTCCGTCATGTCCTCCGCTGCATCATTCCGCACAGAAAAAGACCTGCTTGGCGTACTCGAAGTACCCGCTCAAGCGTATTACGGCATCCAGACCCTGCGAGCGGTGAACAACTTCCGCCTCTCGGGCGTTCCGATTTCGCATTACCCGAAATTGGTGGTCGGCCTGGCAATGGTCAAGCAAGCCGCCGCTGATGCCAACCGCGAGTTGGGCCAGCTCAGCGAAGCCAAGCACGCTGCCATCAGCGAAGCCTGTGCCCGTCTGATCCGCGGCGATTTCCACGAAGAATTCGTGGTGGACATGATTCAAGGCGGCGCCGGCACTTCAACCAACATGAATGCCAACGAAGTCATCGCCAACATCGCGCTGGAGGCCATGGGCCACCAGAAGGGCGAATACCAGTACCTGCACCCCAACAACGACGTGAACATGGCGCAGTCGACCAACGACGCCTACCCGACCGCGATCCGCCTGGGTCTGCTGCTGGGCCATGACGCGCTGCTGGCCAGCCTCGACAGCCTGATTCAGGCGTTCGCCGCCAAGGGCGAAGAGTTCAGCCACGTACTGAAAATGGGCCGCACCCAACTGCAAGACGCCGTGCCGATGACCCTCGGCCAGGAATTCCGCGCCTTCGCCACCACCCTCGGTGAAGACCTGGCCCGCCTGAAAACCCTGGCGCCAGAGTTGCTGACCGAAGTGAACCTGGGCGGCACCGCCATCGGCACCGGCATCAACGCCGACCCGCGCTACCAGGCCCTGGCCGTACAGCGCCTGGCCGTCATCAGCGGCCAGCCCGTGGTTCCAGCGGCCGACCTGATCGAAGCCACTTCCGACATGGGCGCCTTCGTGCTGTTCTCCGGCATGCTCAAGCGTACCGCGGTGAAGCTGTCGAAGATCTGCAACGACCTGCGTCTGCTGTCCAGCGGCCCACGCACCGGCATCAACGAGATCAACCTGCCGGCACGCCAGCCAGGCAGCTCGATCATGCCCGGCAAGGTCAACCCGGTGATTCCGGAAGCGGTCAACCAGGTGGCGTTCCAAGTCATCGGCAACGACCTGGCCCTGACCATGGCGGCCGAAGGCGGCCAGCTGCAACTGAACGTGATGGAGCCGCTGATCGCTTTCAAGATCTTCGACTCGATCCGCCTGCTGCAACGCGCCATGGACATGCTGCGCGAGCACTGCATCGTCGGCATCACTGCTAACGAAGCACGCTGCCGCGAACTGGTGGAGCACTCCATCGGCCTGGTCACCGCGCTGAACCCGTACATCGGCTACGAAAACGCCACCCGCATTGCGCGTATCGCCCTGGAAAGCGGCCGCGGTGTGCTGGAACTGGTGCGCGAAGAAGGCTTGCTCGACGACGCCATGCTCGACGACATCCTGCGCCCCGAAAACATGATTGCCCCACGCTTGGTCCCGCTGAAGGCCTAAGCGTCAGATGCACCGCTCACCAGGTTGAGGGACTAGACACCTCTCACCTTTTGAGGGCCTGAAGGCTCGTTCTTCAGGCCCTTTTTTTTGCCTCAAGGTTGTGAAATGAAGCCCATAAAAAATCCAATATCGCCCTGCAAACTCACCTTGCCTGCAACAGCTTGGCTGAAACCTTTAATCAGGCCGAGCAGACGGATCACGTTCGCCTAGGTATAGTGCCGCCCCTCTTCGCATCTGCGGCTGTCGGTAACGACGCCCGGAAATCCGCGAAACCGCATGAATAACAACCCGCAAAAGGATTGGGGTCGAACCGTCGCGCACTGCCTGGTGCGATGCGACGTCTTTGAGCCGTCCTGCGTTTGCCATTAGAAAAATCAGCGAGGAACACTCCATGCTCGAAGTCATCAACGACTTCCTCTCAGGGAAAGTACTGATCGTGCTCATTGTCGGGCTCGGCGGTTATTTCACGATCCGCTCGCGTTTCGTACAACTGCGCCACTTTTTCCACATGTTTTCGGTGTTTCGCGACAGCCTCAAGAGCAGCGCCGGCCAGCTCAGCTCGTTCCAGGCGCTGATGCTCAGCCTCGCCGGGCGCGTGGGTGCCGGCAACATCGCCGGTGTCGGCATTGCCGTTACCCTCGGCGGCCCGGGTGCCGTGTTTTGGATGTGGGTCACCGCATTGGTGGGCATGTCTTCGAGCTTTATCGAGTGCTCCCTCGGCCAGTTGTACAAGCGTACCGACGCGGAAGGCACCTTCCGTGGCGGCCCGGCTTATTACATCCAGCACGGTCTGCACAAACGCTGGCTGGGCATGGTCATGGCGTTCCTGTTGTTGGTGACCTTCGGTTTTGCCTTCAACGGCCTGCAAGCCCATGCCGTGACCCACTCGCTGAACAACGCCTTCGGCCTGGACACCACCTACACCGGCCTGGCGCTGGCGGTATTGCTGGGCCTGGTGTTTATCGGCGGGATCAAGCGCATCGCGTCGATCGCCGACCTGCTGGTGCCGGTCAAGACCCTGGTCTACATCGCCGTGACTCTGTACGTGATCGTGCTGCAATTCGATCACGTACCGGCCATGCTCGCGACCATCGTCAAGAGCGCCTTCGGCCTCGACCAAGCCTTCGGCGGCCTGGTGGGCAGCGCGATCATCATGGGTGTGAAACGCGGCGTGTTCGCCAACGAAGCCGGTTTGGGCAGTGCGCCTAACGTGGCGGCAGTTGCCTCGGTCGAGCACCCGATCGCCCAAGGCGTGGTTCAGGCGTTCAGCGTGTTCCTCGACACTTTCGTGATCTGCACCTGCACCGCGCTGCTGATCCTGCTCTCCGGTTTCTACACCCCAGGCTTTGAAGGCGACGGCATTGCCCTGACCCAGAACTCCCTGGCGGCAGTGGTCGGCGATTGGGGCCGCATGTTCATCTCGGTGGCCCTGGCGTTGTTCGTGTTCACCTCGATCATGTACAACTACTACCTCGGCGAGAGCAACCTGCGCTTCCTGGTGGGCAACAACCGCAAAGTGCTGATGGGCTACCGCACTTTGGTACTGGTGCTGATTTTCTGGGGTTCGATCGAGAACCTGAGCACCGTGTTCGCCTTCGCTGACATCACCATGACCATGCTGGCGTTCGTCAACCTGTTCGCCCTGGCGTTCCTGTTCAAGATCGCCATGCGCATCCTCAAGGACTACGACGACCAGCGCGCAGCGGGCATCAAGACCCCGGTGTTCGACTCCAGCCAGTTCCCGGACCTGGACCTGGACCGCAAGGCCTGGCCGGCCAACCCGGTCAAGTCCGAGCCAGCCGCTCAAGCGAGCGCTGAACTGAACGCTCAAACGCAACGTTGAGCGTAGGTAGATGACACGCCGCCCGGCCTTGGGCATGCTCGGGGCCCGGCGGCGTTTTTCGTTCAGG
The DNA here is from genome assembly GCF_019641515.1 of Pseudomonas sp. S5F11. Lineage (NCBI taxonomy): Bacteria > Pseudomonadati > Pseudomonadota > Gammaproteobacteria > Pseudomonadales > Pseudomonadaceae > Pseudomonas > Pseudomonas sp. S5F11. The sequence goes on along the minus strand of NZ_JAIFJZ010000001.1, from coordinate 3,668,471 downwards.
AGAATTCTCGATGTCCCCAGCCAACAACATCATGGTGCTCTACACCGGCGGCACCATCGGCATGCAGGCCAGCGCCAACGGCCTGGCGCCCGCGTCGGGTTTCGAAGCGCGCATGCGCGAACAGTTTGCCGATGTGAAGGTGCCCACCTGGCGTTTCCGTGAAATGTCCCCGCTGATCGACAGCGCCAACATGACCCCGACCTACTGGCAGCACCTGCGCTGCGCCGTGGTCGAGGCCGTGGACGACGGCTGCGACGCGGTGCTGATCCTGCACGGCACCGACACCCTGGCCTACAGCGCGGCGGCCATGGCGTTCCAACTGCTGGGCCTGCCGGCGCCGGTGGTGTTCACCGGTTCCATGCTGCCGGCGGGCGTGCCCGACAGCGATGCCTGGGAAAACGTCCGCGGCGCCCTGCTGGCGCTGGGCGCGGGCCTGGCACCGGGCGTGCATTTGTACTTCCACGGCGCGCTGATGGCGCCGACCCGCTGCGCGAAAATCCGCAGCTTCGGCCGTCACCCTTTCGCCGCGCTACAGCGTCAGGGCGGCGCAGCCAAGGTCGATGCCATTGCCGATACCTTGGGCTATCGCCAGCCCAAGGCGCTGGCGAACGTCGGCGTGCTGCCTCTGGTGCCCGGTCTTTCGGCGGCGCTGCTCGACAGCCTGATCGACAGCGGCATCCAAGCGCTGATCCTGGAATGCTACGGCAGCGGCACCGGGCCCAGCGACAATCCGGCCTTCCTCGCCAGCCTGCAGCGCGCACAGAATCAAGGCGTGGTGGTGGTGGCCATCACCCAATGCCATGAAGGCGGCGTAGAACTGGACGTGTATGAAGCTGGCAGCCGCTTGCGCGGCGTCGGTGTGCTGTCCGGTGGCGGCATGACCCGTGAGGCGGCGTTCGGCAAGCTCAACGCCCTGCTCGGGGCGAGGCTGCCCACTGCCGAGGTCCGTCGTCTGGTCGAACTGGACCTGTGCGGCGAACTGAGCTGACGTCCGATACATAGTCACTCCCGCCGCTGACCTGGCGGTGCCTAGCATGGAAAACCCGAGCCCTCGCTCGGGTTTTTTCCATCAGCCGGCACCACAGGAATGCCCCCATGACCTCTTCAACCTCCACTTCCACGCAACAGCCCACGGGCAATGACCCCAGCCTGGAGCTGATCGCGCAGTTCTACGCAGGCCCCTCCTTCCGCGAAGCCGCCACCGCAACGTTGCGCCAGGCGCTGAACGAACACTATCCGAACCTGAACATCGACCCCGGCAGCACCCTGATGGGGTCGCCAACCTGGACCCTGGTAGGCGATGAACTTGTGGCCGGGCCGCCCGACTATCACGCGCTGAGCGATCTGCTGGCGCGCCAGGCAGTGCTTGCCGTACCGGCGCAGTGTATCGAGGGCGAACATTTTCTCACCCGCCAACCGGTGACCGACCCGCCGGTGCATTTGCCCGTGCGCATGACCGACATCGCAAAAATCCTCAACACCCGCGCCCCGGTGATGCTCAGTGTGTTTCAGGAATACCTGGTCGAGTACTGGAACGAGAGCAATACCCTGGGCCCGCGCTGGCAGGAACTGTCCAGCACCCTGCGCAATGGCTGGAACGTGCAAGACGTCGAAGGCTGGGACGAGACCGACCACGCCATGGCACGTCGGCTGTTCCGCTTGCCCGAGCGCGCCACTCGGCAGGTCGACGACCCGTACACCAGCACCGCCAGCATCGTGGAGGTCCAGCAGTTGCATGGCGAATCGGCACAGGGGTTCGCTCCGCTGATGTTCGCGGTGCTGTCGGGGCAGGTTCAAGGGCGCCCGGTCATCCTCAGTTACTCCCTGCTCAAGGGCTATGAGAAGTTCGACTCTTTGCAGCAGTTAGGCCAGTCATTGGCCGATCACGTTGGGCCACAGGCGCAGCTGTCAGGGTTGCAATGGCGCCTGTATGAGCCCGACGGTCACTTTTTCGATTACCTGGCCTGCACCTTCATCGCTCAACAGGTGGACGCCGTTGGCGCGATGGATTTCTCCGATCTGCGCCAGGGCAGCCCCAGCCGGATCAACAGCGCGTTGAACTCAACCCCTGGCGCGGATGATGCGGCGGCGCAGAAAGGCCCAGGCTTGGAGTGGTATCGCGATGCCCTGCCCGACTGGCTGAGCGCCGGCTCCACCGCAGACTTGAACAACTACGCGCGGCACCTCAAAGACCTCGCGGCCCTTAATAGCCAGCATGCCGGCCAGTCCTACCTCGATGGCATCCCCGGCATCGAGGAGTACGCCCTGGCCCAGCTCAAGCAACAGGTGCTGATCGACCACCCGGACGCCCAGCATCTGCCCTTGGACAAAGTCGTGGTGAGGGTGCAAAGCGTCGTCACCTGGGGCACGTTCATCGTGCCCGGCGCCACCGAGACCACCACCTTTACCCTGGTGGAGCTGGCGCTGCAGAACTTGATCGCACTGCCCCTGGGCACCAAGACGGTTCAACTGCCCAACGGCGCACAGCTGCCCGCCTGGCTGACCGTCGATTACGTGGAGCAACTGATCCAAGAGGTGGATATCGGCAAGAACTACCCCGAGCTGATCAAAGCCCAATTGGTGGATATTCGCCAGGAAGCCACGAGGCGCAGGAATCTGTACACCGAACAGGTGCGTATCCAACTGCCGCTGATGGCGCTGCAAAGCAAACTTCGCCAACAGAACGGAATCGACGAGCAAGGCTACCGTTACATCGCCGCGCTGATGAATGCCGAGGCCCACGAGCGCAAAGTCGATAACCAGACGATTGTCATGCGCCCGTTGGCGTTCGCGCCCAAACGCCGCTCGGATGGCGCGTATGACACGGTGGAAAACATGTACGTGATCGGCCCGCAAAGCCTCACGGCCGGACCCTGCCTGCTGTATCGCCCACTATTCGACCCACCGCTGGTTCAATACGCCTCGCCCGCCAACCTGATCTATGCGATCGCGCAATCGGAATCGCTGCGCAACTCGGTCCTGGCCTGGCTGCCCGACGCGGTGCGCGAGGACTACGCCAACTACGTATTCCCAGGGGACCTGCCGTCGCCGTGGGCGGTTGCCGAGTACCTGGTCGAGCCCGATAAACTCTGGACCCTGAGCGGCCCTATGACCCTGGCCAACACCGTGTTGGACGGCGACCTGCTGGGGACGTTGTTCAATGCCAACGCGCAGGCACTGATCGCCCTGGCGGACCGCACGTCGGTGTCCAACGCCGAAAGCCGCTGGGCAACGTTCAAGCAGGCCGGCTGGACCCTGCTCAATGCCGTGCTGCCCTTTCTCAGCCCGACGCTTGGCACCGCGGCGTGGATTTGGCAGATCCTCGATCAACTCAAGCAATTGGCCGAGGCCGAACAGCAACACGACACCGCGACGCAACAAGCCACCCTCACCGATGTGCTGCTCAACCTCGGCCTGGCGATTACCCTGCACATCGCCACACGCCATTCGCGTACAGGCCCGACGCTGGCAGCGCGCCGGGGGCCGGAGGCGGAACCGCCAGTCAAGAAACTCGTCATCCAACAAGTGCTTGCCACCCCGACGAGCGACCCGTTGACCGAACGTGGATCCCCGCTGAACATCCTCGGCGCCGTCAATCGCCTGCCCGAAAAACTCGGCACCGTCCTGGACCGCTTCAAAGTGGATAAGCCCTCAGACCTGAATGCTCCCATCACCGAAGCCGGTACGTATCAGCACCTCTACCGTTCAGGGCAGCACTATTACGTGCCCGTGGGCGCACGCTGGTTTCAGGTCTCGGCTCAACCGGACGAGCCGGTGCACATCATCGATCCGAAACAACCGGAACGTAGTGGGCCGATGCTGGTGCACAATGCCGCCGGCCAATGGTTTATCGATACCCGCTTGCGCCTGCGCGGTGGTGGCCCCAAACGGGCGATCAAGCGAGCCAGCCTTGAAGCCGCGGTAAGAGCCAAGCAACTGCGCGACAAACTGCAAGCCTTCGAGAAAGCCAAAAAAACCGCACAGGTGCAATTGCAGCAAGCGCACACAGCCATGACCGATGCCCCCGGCACCTCGACCGAGGCCAAGCGCCAGCTTTACCTGCAAAAGCTCGCCAGCCAGCGCGTGGACTATGAAACCGCACTGCAACAGCTCAAAGAACTGAACGTGTTTGACCCCTTGCCCGATTACCAGCCCAGGGCCATGGCCTACCTCAAGGCACAGCTGGATTTATCCGAAGCCAGCATCAGCGAGACCCAGCGCAGCTTTACCCCGGTGTTCCGCCGCGTGTTGGACCAGATCGAACAGCAGGCTCATGCACCCCAAGAGCGGCATATCGAAGACGCTCGAACCCTCACCGAAATGAACCGAGACATGATCGAACGCCTGGACTACGTGCAGTCGCGCTTCGAACAGTTACGCCAATTGCCCTCCGAAGGGCTGCGCCAGATCCAGGAACGGAAAAAACGCCTGCCCGCCTACAACAGCAGCGATCTACGGGCCATGCAAGTGACCATGGCGCGCAACCTGTGCATGCGTGAAGCCTCGCTAAGCAGCGCGCCCGATGCGTGGGAGGCCTTGGACCAGATCGTCAATGCCGCCGATATCGCGATCCAGGCCCTGCGCGACACCTTGCACGAACGCAGCGAAACACGCCTGGATGAGCGCATCGAGGCGCTGGGGAGTCTGATTGAACAATTTGCCGTGATCGATGAACGCCTCGAAGACCTACCGCAAGATTTTGCCGACGCCATCATTCCCGAGCAGTTGGCCAGTTTGCGCAGCAAAATACGCCAATACTCACAAGACACGCAGGTGCAACTGGCCCTCCTGCACCTGGACCGCGATGCCCTCAGGAGCCGCCCCACGCCGCCGCCCACGCCGCCCAAGCCCAAGATGAAATTCATCCACACCCGCTACAACGGCGTATTGATCGGCGAACCGCGCTTGACGCCGGTCGGGCTGGAAACCGGCCTGGTGGATATCAAGTCGCCGATCACACAGCAGGTGATCGCGACCTATCACCAGAAAGGTCAGGATGTGTACGTGCAGCGCATCAGCACACCGACGCCAACGCTGCCCGCCGTGCCGGATATCCAGGTTGCCCTCGATAAAGCCAAGGGGTTTCTCGACGATTTGCACAGCTTCAAGACCCTCGCCGACGAACAGGCGGCCAAGCCCACCCGCACCGCAATGGGCATTGAGTACCTGTACCACCAGCACGCCCTGCGGCTGGAAGAGACCGACCAGGCCATCGAGCATGGCTTGGCGTCGGCCAGCCTTACCGCCGACCAGCACCGCGCCGCCGCGATTCTCAGCCGCAAACTCAAAGAGGCCACCGCCGAACTCTACCAAGAGGCCACGCAACATATGCTGCGCATGATCCGCGAAAAGCCGCCGACCATTGCCGGTGTGGATTGGCTGCTGCAACGCCACAAAGTCACCTTGAAGAAAACCATGAGCCGCCGCCGACTCAAGAGCGCCAGGCCCGATTATCTGGATGAATACACCGTCGCCGATCGCACCACCCATGAAGTGCTCTGGTACGCCCACTTCCACTACTCAACGTCATGGACGCCGGCCAAGGCGTTTATTTCCGCTCGGTTGAAAACTCCGACCGAGCGCCGTCTGGGGCTGGCCGCCGACACCGTCAATGGGCTGAACGCGCAGCAGCGGCTGGATTACTACCGCAGCGAAATCAATCTGGAGCAAGCCCGTCGGTTGTTCTTCAACCTCTGATCGGGCATTGCACGCGGCATGGGAATTGCTCGCTTTTGGCAATCGTCCCAAGGACTTACTCCATGCTGCACTCGCACCTGACCACCCTCAACGCCGTTTCGCTGGTACTCGACGCCTTCAGCGCCGACGGCATCCATCAGCAGGTGCTGCTGGCCGGCAGCGGCATTGCGAGCGCGGACCTGCACCAGCCCGACACGCGAATCACCACGCGTCAGGAGATGCGGGTCTGCGCCAATGCCGTAGCGCTGCGCCGCGATCTGGGGCTGGACCTGGGCCAGCGCATGCACGTGTCGTCCTACGGCATGCTGGGCTATGCGCTGCTCACCAGTGCCACCTTCGGTGACGCTTTGCGCCTGGCGCTGCGCTACCCCGCATTGCTGGGAACACTTTTCGAGCTGAGCCTTGAAGAGGACGGCCAACGGATCTGGTTCACCGCCAGTGATTATCGGGAAGACCCGGCGCTGGCCGCGTTCAATATCGAGCTGTGCCTGGTATCGCTCAAAGTCATCTGCGACGACCTGCTCGGCCAGCCGCTGCCACTGTTGGGGGCGCGCTTCGACTATCCGGCGCCGGCCTATCAGGCACGCTACCGCGAACGTTTCACCTGCTCGTTGCAGTTCCAGGCCGCCGGCAACGCGTTTGCCTTCGACCGTCACTGGCTCGATCAACCGTTGCCGCTGGCCGATGCCATCACCCATCGCGCCATGGCCGAACGCTGCCGCAAACAGAACACCGAATTCACCGGGCGCCAGGCGTGGCTGGGGCGTGTGCGCCAGTTACTGGCCTCGCAACTGCACGCCGCGCCGGGGCTGGATCGGCTGGCCGAACAGCTGAACTGCTCGTCACGCACCTTGCGGCGGCACCTGCACGATCTAGGCAGCAGCTACCAGGAGTTGCTCGACGAATTGCGGTTCGAGCGCGCCAAGCAATGGTTGGCAGAGGATGCGATGCCGATCCATTGCATCGCCGAGCAGTTGGGTTTCAGTGAAACCGCGAGTTTCCGGCATGCCTTCGTGCGCTGGAGCGGGGTCGCGCCGAGCCAGTTCCGGCCATGAAGGGGGCAAAAGAGGCCAGACTGGACAGCGCGCCTGGCCATATTTATCCCCTTTTGGCCGCTCCTGTCGTTCTCTTGCCGCGCCGGCCCGGCAACACTGCAAGGCATCACCCTCAGCCCGCGAGAACAACAACATGCTGACGATCTACTCGGACGATCATCACCTGCACCACGGCCGCTGCGAACTGATGGATGGGCAACTGATGCCCTGTTTCGAAATGCCCTCCCGCGCCGACCATGTATTACAGCGAGTCCAGCAACGCGAACTCGGCCCGGTGCAGGCGCCCCACGACTTTGGCCTGGCGCCGCTGGCACGCATTCATGACCCGGCGTACCTGGAATTCTTCAAAGGCGCGTGGGCACGCTGGGCCCTGTCGGGTCAGGAGGGCGACTTGCTGCCCTACACCTGGCCCGCCCGCACGTTGCGCCAGGTAATGCCCACCAGCCTGCACGGGCAATTGGGCTATTACAGCTTCGACGGCGGCGCGCCGATCACCGCCGGCACCTGGCAGGCGGCGTACAGTGCGGCTCAGGTAGCGCTCACCGCGCAGCAGGCGATCCAAAACGGTACCCACAGTGCGTTTGCCTTGTGCCGCCCGCCCGGACACCACGCCGCCGCCGACCTCATGGGCGGTTATTGCTATCTCAATAACGCGGCCATTGCCGCCCAGGCGTTCCTCGACCAGGGCCATCGCAAAGTCGCGATCCTCGATGTGGATTACCACCACGGCAATGGCACCCAATCGATTTTCTACGCCCGCAACGACGTGCTCTTCGCCTCCATCCACGGCGACCCGCAAGCCGAGTTCCCGTTTTTCCTCGGGTATGCCGATGAGCGCGGCGAAGGCGCCGGCGAAGGCTTCAACTTCAATTACCCGTTGCCGGCCGGCACCGGCTGGGCGCGTTGGAGCGCTGCACTGGACAGCGCTTGCGCCGAGATCGAAGGCTATGGCGCCGATATTGTGGTGGTGTCGCTGGGGGTCGATACGTTCAAAGACGACCCGATCTCACAGTTCAAGCTCGACAGCCCGGACTACCTGGCCATGGGGCAACGTATCGCCCAACTCGGCAAGCCGACGCTGTTCGTGATGGAAGGCGGTTATGCGGTGGAAGAAATCGGCATCAATGCCGTCAACGTTCTCGAAGGTTTTGAGGGGTCAGCCGAATGAACATATTCAGGTCTCTGTTGCTCTGCGCCGCCGTGGCGAGCAGCGCCGTGCACGCCGAAGAAAAAACCCTGCGGGTCTACAACTGGTTCGACTACATCACGCCCAAGGCGCTGGATGACTTCAAGGCCGCCAACCCGGCGATCAAGCTGATCTACGACATCTTCGATACCAACGAAGCCCTGGAAGCCAAGCTGCTGACCGGCAACTCCGGCTATGACGTGGTGGTACCGTCCAACGTATTCCTGGCCAAACAGATCGAAGCCGGGGTGTTCCAGCCCCTGGACCGTAGCCAGTTACCCAACTGGAACCACCTGGACCCCAAGCTGATGAAGCTGATCGAGGCCAACGACCCCGGCAACAAATTCGCCGTGCCCTACATGTACGGCACCATCCTGATCGGCTTCAACCCGGCCAAGGTCAAGGCGGCGTTGGGCGACGATGCGCCGGTGGACAGCTGGGACTTGATCTTCAAGCCGGAAAACATCAGCAAGCTCAAGCAGTGCGGCGTCGCCCTGCTCGACTCGCCTTCGGAAATCCTGCCCCTGGCCCTGCAACACCTGGGCCTGGACCCCAACAGCCAGAACCCCAAGGACTATGAAAAGGCCGAAGCGCTGCTGCTGAAAATCCGCCCCTACATCACCTACTTCCATTCCTCCAAATACATGGCCGACATCGCCAATGGCGACATCTGCGTGGCCGTGGGTTACTCCGGTAGCTTTTCCCAGGCCGCCAACCGCGCCAAGGAAGCCAATAACGGCGTGACCGTGGACATGCGCCTGCCCAAGGAAGGCGCACCGATCTGGTTCGACATGCTGGCCATTCCCAAAGGCGCGAAAAACCCGCAGGACGCCTACACCTTTATCAACTACCTGCTGCAACCCCAGGTGATCGCGCCAATCAGCGATTTCGTCGGTTACCCCAACCCGAACAAGGACGCCACCGAACAGGTCGACCCGGCGATCCGCAACAACCCCAACCTTTATCCCACTGAGGCGGCGATGGCCACGCTCTATACCTTGAAACCCCTCGACAGCAAGGCCGAGCGCGCCAGGACGCGGGCCTGGACCAAGATCAAGTCCGGCACCTGAGCCGGCCGCCACCTGGGCAATGTGCGAACTGTCCTTTACTGAAGTTCGCCACAGTCATAACCAGGCTTTACGCAGTCGCATCAAGGCCTGGGCGATGGCCGCCTCGGGCACGGCGGCGAACCCCAGCACCAGGCCGGCGCGCTGATCCGGCGCAATGGCCGAGTGCGGCAGCCAATAGCTGCTCAGGCCATTGACCTCGACATCCACCGCGCGGGCCTGTGCCAACAACTGTTGCTCCCGGGCGAGGCTGTCCACCCGCACGGTCAGGTGCAGGCCCGCAGCCACCGAGGGCAACTCGCCTACCCCCGGCAGCGCCGCCGGCCAGCCCGCCAGCAAGGTGTTGCGCCGACTCAGCGCGGCGCGGCGCATGCGGCGGATATGCCGTTGAAAGTGCCCCGCCGCCATGAATTCGGCCATGACTGCCTGGGTACTGACTTCCGAGTGGCGCATGTCCACGGCGCGGCGCCGCGAGAACGCATCCACCAGCCCCGGCGGCAACACTAGGTAGCCCAAGCGCAAAGCCGGAAATGCGACTTTGCCGAACGTGCCGACGTACAGCACCCGGCCGCTACGATCCAGCGCCGCCAGGGGCGACAGCGGTGCACCGCTGTAGCGGTACTCGCCATCGTAGTCGTCCTCGATAATCCAGCCGCCCGTGCGCTCGGCCCAGGCCAGCAGTTCCAGGCGCCGCGCCAGGCTCATTACCACCCCGAGCGGGTACTGATGGGACGGCGTGACATAGGCCACGCGGCAGTCAGTCAAGGTATCGAGCACCTCACACTCAATGCCGTCGGCATCCACCGGCACACCATGCAGGTGCGCACCGGCCAGGGCGAAGGCATGGCCCGCGGCGCGATAGCCCGGATTTTCCACCGCCACGCCGTCACCGGGCTCCACCAGCAGCTGTGCACAAAGGCTGATGGCCTGCTGCGCGCCACTGGTGATCACTATTTGCTCAGCGCAGCACTGCATGCCCCGCGAACTACGCAGGTACGCCGCGATCAAGCCACGCAGGCGACCGTCTCCGGCAGGGTCGCCATAGCACAACTGCTCAAGGTTCGGCTTGCGCCAGAAAGCCCCGTTGAGCTTGGCCCATACCTCAAACGGGAACAGATCGAACGCCGGCACGCCGACACGAAACGCCTTCGGCGGGCCAGCCGGCGGTGGCGGCAAATGGTTGTTTTCCAGACGATCCAATCCCGCCTTGTGGATAACTTTGGGGAGCGAATTAACCGGTAAATCCAGCCAATTTGTGGATAAGGCTGGGGATAAGCCTGGTGATAACCCTGTGGACAGTTTTGTGGATAGTTTTTCAGCGGTCGGCAATTGGGCAACATAGGTGCCGTCTCCCACCCGCCCTTCGATAAAGCCTTCGGCATACAGCTGATCGTAGGCGCGCACCACGCTGTTACGGGAAATCGCCAAGGCCGCCGCCAGATCGCGGCTGGCGGGCAAGCGCGTGCCGCCAACCAAGCGCCCATCCAATACACGCTGGCGCAGGGCGTCGTAGAGCTGGCGGGTCAGGCCCTGGCGGCGGTCCAGTTCGATACCGGCGGGGTTGAATGACAAAGGTGGTGCGATGGGCGACATATTGGACCTATGAAATTGGCCACAGATGGCTCTTACAACAGACCATTAGCCTGCCTAGGATGCAGCCATTCGCCAAGGAAAATAATCATGTATACACCGCGCGCCTTTGCCCTCGACGACTTGCCAGAAATCCAGCAATTGATCCAGCACACCCGGCTGGCGCAATTGGTCAGCGTCGGCGAGCACGGCTTGCAAGCCAGCCACCTGCCGCTGTTGCTCAACCCCGATGAGGGCGCCAATGGCACGTTGTACGGGCATATGGCCAAGGCCAATCCACAGTGGCGCGACTTGCAAAACGGCGCTGAAGCCTTGGTGATCTTTGCCGGCGCCGACGCCTACGTCAGCCCCGCGTTCTACCCGGCCAAGGCCGAACACGGCAAAGTCGTGCCCACTTGGAATTACCTGGCGGTGCACGCCTACGGCAAGGCCGAGGTGTTCACCGATGCCGAGCGCTTGCTGGCCGTGGTCAGCGCTTTGACCGATCGCCACGAAGGCGGCCGCCCGCAGCCGTGGGCCGTCAGCGATGCGCCGGCCGACTACATTGACGGCATGCTCAAGGCCATCGTTGGCTTCGCACTGCCCATCGAGCGCGTGATCGGCAAACGCAAGCTCAGCCAGAACCGCAGCCAGGCCGACATCAACGGCGTGCGTAACGGCCTGGCTGCCAGCGAGGACTTACGCGACCAGACCCTCGCCCGCTTTATTCCCCAAGGAGTTGCTGAATGAGCCAGATCGACATCCGCCCAGTCACCGCCGCCGACCACGCCGCCTGGCTGCCGCTGTGGCAGGCGTACTTGAAGTTCTACAACACCGAACTGCCGGACGCCGTCACCCAAAGCACCTGGCAGCGCCTGATCGACCCCAGCGAACCGACCCATTCGGCGCTGGCCTGGCAGGACGGCAAGGCGGTGGGCATGGTCAACTTCATCTACCATCGCTCCAACTGGAGCATCGAGAATTCCTGCTACCTGCAGGATCTGTTGGTGGATCCGGCCCAACGCGGCACCGGCGTGGGTCGCAAACTGATCGAATTCGTCTACGCCACCGCCAAGGCCGACGGTTGCTGCAAGGTGCACTGGCTTACCCACGAAACCAATGCCACTGCGATCCAACTGTATGAACGCATCGCCGAACGTCCGGGTTTCATTCAATTTCGCCAAGGTCTTTAAGGAGCGCAGCATGCCCACTTCCCTCGCCGACTGGAAAGGTGCCCCGGCCCCCTCCGCTCAACTGCTCGAAGGGCGCTTTATCCGCCTGGAAAAACTCGACCCCGCACGCCACGCCGAGCAACTGTGGCAAGCCCTCGAAGGCCCCGGCGCCGACCCCAAACTGTGGGATTACTTGCCCTATGGCCCGTTTACCGAGCGCACCGCGTTCGATGCCTGGCTGAACAACCACGCGGCCAACAGCGACCCGTATTTCTTCAGCGTGATCGACCGCGCCAGCGGCGAGGTGCAAGGTATCCTCAGCCTGATGTCGATCGTGCCGGCCCAGGGCCGCATCGAAATCGGCCACGTCACCTTTGGCGCACCGATGCAGCGTTCGCCGAAAAGCACCGAAGCGGTGTACCTGCTGGCCAAGTACGCCTTCGAGCAGGGTTATCGCCGCCTGGAGTGGAAATGCAACAACGGCAACGCCCGCTCCAAGTACGCGGCCGAACGGTTGGGGTTCAGTTTTGAAGGGGTGTTCCGCCAGCACATGGTGGTCAAGGGGCAGAACCGGGACACGGCGTGGTATTCGATTTTGGACGGGGAATGGCCGGTGGTGGGGGCGGCTTTTGAGCAATGGTTATCGGAGGCCAATCAGACCGCTTCGGGGCAGCTCAAGAGCCTGGCGGAGTGCCGCCAGGCGCTTTAAACGTCAGTTCAGCTTCTGCGCCAGCACCGCAATATGCTCCGGTCCGATCCCGCAGCAGCCGCCCAGGTGACTGGCGCCACGGGCCTGCCAGTCGGCCGCCCATTGCAGGTAGCCCGGCGGGTCGAGGTCTTCGCGCAGCGGGTCCAGGCCGTCGTTGGCCGTGGCTTCCTTGGGTTGCGGCGGGAAGGCATTGGCGTAGGCGCCGATCTGGATCTGCACGCCCAGGCGTTCGAAGGTCTGACGCGCCGCATCGATCGCCGCGCCAATCACTTCAGGCTGGCTGCAGTTGAACAGCAACACCTGTACACCCAATTGCGCCGCCGCCTCGGCCGCGTCCGCCACCGGCTCGCCGGAACGCAGGCGCGGCACTTCATCGGTGTCTTCGTCTTTCAAAGTGAAGGACAGCCAGAATGGCTTGCCGTCCTTTGGCAGACCGGCGTGGATCGCCCGCGCCTCGGCGATGGAACTCTGGGTTTCCGCCAGCCACAGGTCGACATGGGGCGCCAGGCCCTGCACCAAAGGCGTGAGCAATTCGGACACTCGCGCCGGCTCGAACAGATCCGGCCGATACGAGCCGAATAACGGCGGCAACGACCCCGCCACCCGCACGGCTTTGCCCGAGGCGTCCGCTGCGCGGCGCGCCAACTCACCCGCCAACGCTGCCAGGGCCTGGCCTTCGGCGACAAAGCGCGCTTCGCCGATATGGAACGGCACCACGGCGTAGCTGTTGCTGGTGATCACGTCGGCGCCGCTGTCGATGTAGGCCGCGTGCACCGCCTCTACCGCTTGCGGGGCCTCGCTCAGGGCCAGTGCCGACCACTCCGGCTGCCGGAAGGGCGCGCCGCGCCGTTGCAGTTCACGGCCCATGCCGCCGTCGAGAATTACTGTGCTTTTAGCGCCCATATAGCTTTTACTCATATGCTTATGAAAATAACTCACTATGAGAGTCGTTCTTATAACTATTTAATGCGTACCAATCGGTTAATAACAACTTCTTTTTTATTCAGGTGTTCATTTTGAAACTCAAACCGCTATTGGCCCTGGGCCTGACGATGCTGGCCGCTTCAACCCAAGCCTTTGGCGGCGCCACGCTGGATCGGATCGAACAGAAAAAAGAACTGGTGGGCGTGCTGATGGAAAGCTACCCGCCGTTTTCGTTTCTCAACGATCAGAACCAGCTCGACGGCTTCGACGTCGACGTGGCCAAGGCCGTGGCGCAGAAATTGGGCGTGAAGCTGCGCCTGGAAACGCCGTCCTGGGACGTGATCGCCGCCGGCCGTTGGAGCGGGCGCTATGACATCTGCATCTGCTCCATGACCCCGAGCAAGGCGCGCGCCGAGGTGTTTGACTTCCCGGTGGAGTACTACGCCTCGCCTGCGGTGATTGTGGTCAACGCCAAGGATGAGCGCATCCACGGCGCCAAGGACCTGAGCGGCAAAAAGGTCGGCCTGACCAGTGCCTCCAGCTATGAAAGCTACCTGAATAAAAATCTGGTGATCGAAGGCGCTGAGGACACGCAGTTGCAGTACCCGTTCGAAGACGTGCAAATCGCACCGTACGACACCGACAACGTGGCATTTCAGGACCTCGGCCTGGGCGCGGGCGTACGCCTGGATGCGATCCTCACCAACCTGGTCACTGCCCAGCCGCGCCTGAATCAAGACAAGCGCTTCAAGCTGGCTGGCGAGCCCCTGTATGCCGAACCCAACTCGGTAGCCATCGAAAAAGGCGACCCGCAGTGGGACAGCAAAGTGCGTGAAGTCTTCGCGCAGTTGAAACAGGACGGCACCTTGAGCAAGCTGTCGCAAAAATGGATCGGTGCCGACATCAGCCAATGAGTAATCTCCCCAAACCTGCGCGCGGGCTGTTCGGTTTTCGCACGCGCCTGTACCTGACCTGGGCAGCATTGTTCGCCCTGTTCGCCAGCTTCTTCCTGAGTTTTGACCTGAAGTTCTCGATCATCCTCGACAAGCTGCCCAACCTGGTCGGCGTGCACCTGGCGCCCAATGGCTTCCTGCAGGGCGCGGCGCTGACACTGTTTCTGTGTCTGTGCTCGATGCTGGCGTCGTCGGTGCTGGGCTTTATCACCGCTCTGGGGCGCCTGTCGAAAAGCGCCGTGGCCTTTGGCATTGCCAGTTTCTATGCCTCGTTCTTCCGCGGCACGCCGCTGCTGATTCAGATCCTGCTGATCTACCTGGGCCTGCCGCAGCTGGGGCTGGTGCCGGGCGCAATCGTCGCCGGGATCATCGCGCTGTCGCTGAACTACGGCGCGTACCTGAGCGAGATTTTCCGCGCCGGCATCCTTGGCGTCCCCCAGGGCCAACGGGAAGCCGCCCTGGCCCTGGGCATGCGCGACCGTGAGATCTTCTGGCACGTCACCCTGCCCCAGGCCATGCGCACGATCATCCCGCCGGCCACCAACCAGTTCATCTCGATGCTCAAGGACTCGTCACTGATCTCAGTGATGGGCGTATGGGAAGTGATGTTCCTGGCGCAGTCCTACGGCCGTTCGAGCTACCGCTACATCGAGATGCTCACCACCGCCGCGATCATCTACTGGGTGATGTCCCTGGGCCTGGAACTGATCCAGGCACGCATGGAGCGGCACTACGGCAAGGGCTATGCGGGGCGCGGGTGAAGGGGTGTCGATCGCGACTGATTCACCGTGCACTCAATGCTGTGCAGATTTAACGAATTGTTTTATCGCAACGGACTAGAGACATCTCCCGCAAACCCGCAGCAACCGGCCTGACAGTTATCCCCCAGACACCTCGCTAAATTCCCCGCCTCATACATCACGAGGTGGGTTTACATGCCGCTCATACACAAGCAATTCGCACTCGCCATCACCTTGGCATTGGGTGCAATCGGGGCTCAACATGCACAGGCTCGCGGCGACATGGCGCCAGAGGATGAAGTGCTGCAGCCACTTAGAATGAGCAGCACCAAACACCCTTATCAGCCGGTGACACCCGCACCGGAAGACTTTTATTTCGCCGACCGTGCCCTCAGCCGCAACGGCCTGAGCGTGGCCCGTGTGCTGGATGCGGCGGTAGACGATCTGCTGGCATCGGATGAATTCGGCCCACGGGAGAAATACCACCTGGAACATTACGCGCAGTATCTCGCCAGCCTCGAACCCGGTCGCCTGGGGGTTTGGCTTGAGCAACTGGCGGGCAGCCATAACGCCAACCTGGGCACGGCCACCCAAGCCAGCTTGGAGCCTTTGAACGCCAGCCTGCTTTCGGCCATCCGCCAGTTGGATAACAGCACCGACGAGGCAGGCCGCGTGTGGCTGCAGGCCTTTGGAAGCAGCGGCAATCTCGACGCACAACACGGCAGCGCCGGTTTGAAACAGCGTCGCCAAGGCGTGCTGCTAGGTGCCGACTGGTCCCTCGATCACGCTTGGCGGATCGGCCTGGTGGGCGGCAAATCCGCTAGCGACCTCAGCGCCGGTCGTTTCAAGGGCGACGTGGACAGCTGGCACTTGGGCGCTTACGCGGCACGTCAGGACGGGCCGATTGCACTGCGCCTGGGTGCGCTGTACAGCCGCCACGCGGGGCAAAACAAGCGCGAGGTCGATTTCAATTTCATCGATTACCGCGAACACCTCACCGGCCAATACAAGGCCGTCAGCCAAAACGTATTTGCCGAATTGGGCTATCGATTGGACACCGGCGACCTACGCGCCGAACCGTTTGCCGGTATCGGCTTCGCGCGTTATCAGCGTCAGAGTTTTCAGGAAAAAGGCGGCTACAGCGCGCTGAATGTCGGGGCTCAGACTCAACAAAACCTCAGCAGCACCTTGGGTCTGCGGGTGGCCAAGAACTTTACGCTGGATAACCAGATGACCCTCAAACCGAACCTGAGCGCCAGTTGGAAACACCTGTATGGCGACGTCAGCAGTCGCGTGCGTCAGTCGTTCGTTGAGGAGAAACGCGAAGACTTCAACAGCGAGTTCATCATCGGCGGCACGCCCCTGGACCGAGATAACCTGACCCTGCGCACCGGCCTGGATCTGGCACTGTCGGCCAAACACAGCATGGGCCTGACTTACACCGCCGCCTTCGGCAGCCACAGTCGCAACCAAGGCTTGATGGGGCAGTGGGCGATGGCGTTCTAAGGCGTCAAATCCGGCGCAAAAAAAAGGGGAGCACCTGCTCCCCGAGGATTAAGCGGTTGTATCGAAGGCTGTATCAGCCTTCGATTTCAATCAGGATTTCGCCAGGGTTGACCCGATCGCCCTTGGCCACATGCACGGCTGTCACCTTACCGGCAATGGCGGCCTGCACTTCGGTCTCCATCTTCATGGCTTCGGTGATCAACACAGCCTGACCGGCTTTGACCATGTCGCCTTCCTTGACCAGTACATCGACGATATTGCCCGGCATCGCGGTGCTCACATGACCCGGCGCCGTGGCTTGCTTGCGCTGGTTACCGCCGCTGCTGACGAACTCATTGAGCGGTTCGAACACCACTTCTTCCGGCATGCCGTCGATGGACAGGTAGAAGTGGCGCTTGCCTTCGGCCTTCACGCCCACACCAGTGATGTCGACACGGTAGCTTTCGCCGTGCACGTCAATGACGAACTCGGTCGGCACCCCTTCGCCACCGGCACGGGCCACGCCGCCGGCTTCTGGGATCGGCAACAGCACTTCCGGCGCCAGCGTCCCGGCTTCGCGCTCTTCAAGGAACTTGCGCCCGATGTCCGGGAACATGGCGTAGGTCAGCACGTCTTCTTCAGACTTGGCCAGCCCACCGATTTCCCCACGCAACTTGGTCATTTCTGGCTTGAGCAGGTCAGCCGGGCGCACGTCGATCACGTCTTCGCTGCCAATGGCCTGACGGCGCAGTTTTTCGTTCACCACGCCCGGCGCTTTGCCGTAGCCACCTTGCAGGTACAACTTCACTTCGTTGGTGATGGTCTTGTAGCGCTCACCGGCCAGCACGTTGAAGAACGCCTGGGTGCCGACGATCTGCGAGGTCGGGGTCACCAACGGTGGGAAACCGAGGTCTTCGCGTACCCGCGGGATTTCCGCCAGCACTTCGCTCATGCGGTTGAGCGCGCCCTGCTCTTTGAGCTGGTTGGCCAGGTTGGAAATCATGCCGCCCGGCACCTGGTTGACTTGCACCCGGGTGTCGACCGCGGTGAATTCGCTCTCGAACTGGTGATACTTCTTACGCACCGCGTAGAAGTACAGGCCGATCTCTTGCAGCAGCTCCAGATCGAGGCCGGTGTCGAACTCGCTGCCCTTAAGGGCGGCGACCATCGATTCAGTGCCCGGGTGGCTGGTGCCCCAGGCGAAGCTGGAGATGGCGGTGTCGATATGGTCGGCACCGTTTTCGATGGCCTTGAGTTGGCACATCGCAGCCAGGCCAGCGGTGTCGTGGGAGTGGATAAACACCGGCAGGCTCTGCTCGGCTTTCAGCGCCTTGACCAGTTCGCCGGTCGCGTACGGCGTCAGCAGGCCGGCCATGTCCTTGATCGCGATGGAGTCGCAGCCCATGGATTCCAACTGCTTGGCCTGGGCGACGAATGCCTCGACGGTGTGCACGGGGCTGGTGGTGTAGGCGATGGTGCCTTGGGCATGTTTGCCGGCGGCTTTCACCGCTTCGATGGCCACGCGCAGGTTACGCACGTCGTTCATCGCATCGAAAATGCGGAATACGTCGATGCCATTTACAGCCGCCTTGGCCACGAAGGCTTTGACCACGTCATCGCTGTAGTGGCGGTAGCCCAGCAGGTTCTGCCCACGCAGCAGCATTTGCAGGCGCGTGTTGGGCAACGCGGCGCGCAGTTTGCGCAGGCGCTCCCATGGGTCTTCCTTGAGGAAGCGCACGCAGGCGTCGAAGGTTGCGCCGCCCCAGACTTCCAAGGACCAATAGCCGACTTTGTCGAGCTTGTCGCAGATCGGCAGCATGTCGTCGGTGCGCATGCGGGTGGCCAGCAACGATTGGTGGGCGTCACGCAGGATGGTGTCGGTTACGAAGATTTTCTTAGACATTGGAATGTTCCTCACAGGCCTGCGTGGGCGGCAATGGCGGCGGCGATGGCCAGGGCCAGCTCTTCGGGTTTGCGCTTGATCGAGTAGTTGGTCAGCTCAGGGTGGCTTTCCACAAAACTGGTGTTGAACTGGCCGCTACGGAATTCCGGGTTGCGCAGGATTTCCTGATAGTAGGCGGCGGTGGTCTTCACGCCTTGCAGGCGCATGTCGTCCAGGGCACGCAGGCCGCGGTCCATGGCTTCTTCCCAGGTCAATGCCCAGACCACCAGTTTCAGGCACATGGAGTCGTAGAACGGCGGGATGGTGTAACCGGTGTAGATCGCCGTGTCGGTACGCACGCCGGGGCCGCCGGGGGCGTAGTAACGGGTGATCTTGCCGAAGCTGGGCAGGAAATTGTTTTTCGGGTCTTCGGCGTTGATACGGAACTGCAACGCAAAGCCACGGTGCTGGATGTCTTCCTGTTTCACCGACAACGGCAGGCCCGAGGCGATGCGGATCTGCTCACGAACGATGTCGATCCCGGTGATTTCTTCAGTGATGGTGTGTTCCACCTGCACCCGGGTGTTCATCTCCATGAAGTACACCTCGCCCTCGGCGAGCAGGAACTCCACGGTGCCGGCGTTCTCGTAACCCACGGCTTTGGCCGCGCGCACCGACAGGTCGCCGATGTAGGCGCGCTGTTCGGGGGTCAGCTGCGGGCTGGGGGCAATCTCGATCAACTTCTGGTTGCGGCGCTGGATCGAGCAATCGCGCTCGAACAAATGCACCACGTTGCCAAAGCTATCCCCGAGGATCTGCGCCTCGATGTGCTTAGGGTTGACGATGCATTTTTCCAGGAACACTTCCGCCGAACCGAAAGCTTTGGTGGCTTCGGAGATGACGCGGGGGAAGGCTTGTTCGAGTTCTTCGCGGCTGTTGCAGCGACGGATGCCGCGACCGCCACCACCGGACGTGGCCTTGAGCATCACCGGGTAACCGATACGGTCGCCTTCGGTGAGCGCTTCGTGGATGTCGGCCACGTTGCCTTCGGTGCCGGGGGTGACCGGCACGCCGGCCTTGATCATGCTGCGGCGCGCTTCGGTCTTGTCGCCCATGCGGCGGATCACTTCAGCGGCGGGGCCGATGAACTTGATCCCACGTTCGGCACAGATATCCGCCAATTCAGCGTTTTCCGACAGGAAACCATAGCCAGGGTGTAGGGCATCGCAACCGGTTTCCACCGCCAGGTTCACCAGCTTGCGCGGGTTGAGGTAGCCCGCCAGAGGCTCGGCGCCGATGCTGTGGGCTTCGTCGGCCCGTTTGACGTGCAACGCGTGGCGGTCGGCATCGGAATAGACCGCGACCGAACGGATACCCATCTCGGCGCACGCCCGCACGATGCGGACGGCAATTTCACCGCGGTTGGCGATCAGGATCTTTTTTATCACTTGGAAATTCCCTTGAGCCGATTGCTGCATTCTTCGACCCGCTGAAGCCGGGTCGACGCGTGACCAAATGTTTCAGGTCAGTCGCGAGACACACACTAAGCCGCGCAAGGGATTAACAAAAATCAATAATTATTGGGTCGTGCATAAGTAAAGACTTATAGTTGGCCGGACGGCCTTGGGCGAAAGGAATTGGATAATGCGTAAGTCATTGATGCGTATGACGTTGCGTCAATTGCAAATCTTCAATGAAGTGTGCGATTTGCGTTCTTACAGCCGCGCCGCCGAGGAAATGTCTCTGACACAACCGGCGGTCAGCCTGCAAATCCGCCAGCTCGAAGAGCTGATCGGCCAGCCGCTGTTCGACTATGTCGGCAAGAAACTCTATATGACCGAGGCCGCCGAGGCTCTGCAACGGGCCAGCCGCGATATCTTCGGGCGCCTGGAAAACCTCGATATGCAGCTGTCGGACATGCAAGGCTCGCTGCAAGGCCAATTGAAGCTGGCGGTGGAGTCCAGTGCCAAGTACTTCGTGCCGCACCTGTTCGCCGCCTTCAAGCGCCAGCATCCGGAGGTGCAACTGCAACTGACCGTGGTCAACCGCGCCCAGGTGATCCGCCGCCTCTCGGACAACCGGGACGACCTGGTGATCATGTCCATGGTGCCCCAGGACATGGGCCTGGAATTCCTGCCTTTCCTGAATAACCCCATCGTCGCCGTGGCGTTGCCGGATCATCCGCTGAGCCTGCAAGGCCCACTGCGCCTGCAAGACCTGGAACCCTACACCCTGCTGCTGCGCGAACCCGGCTCCGGTACGCGACTGGCCTGCGAAGAGTACTTCAAGGAAAAACGTGTGCACTTCACCCAGACGGTAGAAGTGGCCTCGGCCGAAGCACAGCGCGAATGCGTGGTGGCCGGCCTGGGCATCGCCCTGCTGACCCGCCACGCCCTGAACCTGGAACTGGCCACCGGCGGGCTCAAAGAGCTGCCGGTGGAAGAGCTGCCGCTTTACCGCAGTTGGTGCCTGGTGCAGGCCAAGGCCAAGCGCCTGTCACCGGTGGCCCATGCGTTCCTGGGCTTTATCCGCAGCGAACGGGTGCAGATCAGCGCGCTGGCTGAACGCTTCGCTGGGCGGCCGCGGGTGCCTGCCAATGAAGTTCCGGGTAGTCACTGATGCTCTGGAGCAATTGGCGCTCCTCACAACGGTCTTCGATTGCGCGACGAAACGCCATGCGGCGCTGGTCTTCCTGCTGACGACGGGTCTTGACGGCGCTGTTGCTGTCTTCGTAGGGACGTGCCATTTGGAATCTCCCAATGCGAGTACGGGAGTTCAGGATGGCCTTGGGGGATGACGGGGCGATGACAGCCTGATGAAGATTCTGGACACACAGGACAATCCAATGTCGGAGAGGGCAAGCCCCTTCCGCATTTGCCTGTATTTACAGCGTTCAGTCGTCGAGGGCTTTGACGGATTTGGGCGAGAGACGCAGGCTGCGCAAGCTGCGCTTCACGCTCTTGAGGTGATTGACCAGGCTCGGCCCGCGCGCCATGGCCACGCCCATGGCCAACACATCGATCACCACCAGATGGGCAATGCGCGAGGTCAGCGGGGTGTAGATCTCAGTGTCTTCGTGCACATCGATGGCCAGATTGACCGTGGACAGTTCCGCCAACGGTGTCTGGCTCGGGCACAGGGTGATCAACGACGCACCGCTTTCACGCACCAGGTTGGCGGTGATCAGCAGGTCCTTGGAGCGGCCCGACTGAGAAATGCAGATCGCCACGTCGGTCGGCTTCAAGGTCACGGCCGACATCGCCTGCATATGCGGGTCGCTGTAGGCCGCCGCCGTGAGCAATAGACGGAAGAATTTGTGCTGGGCATCGGCCGCTACCGCACCGGAGGCGCCAAAACCGTAAAACTCCACACGCTGGGCCTGAGACATGGCCGTCACGGCTTTTTGCAGCGCCACCGGGTCGAGCTTTTCGCGCACTTCCATCAGGGTGTGCAAGGTGGTGTCGAAGATTTTCAGGCTGTAGTCGGCGACGGAATCGTCTTCGTGAATCGCGAACTGACCAAAGCTGGCGCCAGCAGCCAGGCTTTGGGCCAGTTTGAGTTTTAAGTCCTGGAACCCGGAGCAACCGATGGCGCGGCAAAAACGCACGATGGTCGGTTCGCTGATGCCCACGCTGTGGGCCAGGTCGGCCATGGAACTGTGCATCACAGCCGCAGGGTCAAGCAGCACATGATCGGCAACCTTGAGTTCCGATTTGCGTAACAGGTGGCGCGACTGGGCGATATGTTGCAACAGGTTCAAAGGGCAGGACTCTTGTTATTGGCAGGGCCAGGGGATGTAGCAAGCTTGTAGTTATACTACAAGAATTGCGCTTTTGCCCGTCCAACACGTCACTAAATCGCCCTGCTGCCCTCTGATTCAAAGGGCAGACGCTTTGTAGCCACAATGGCGCCCTCGGTGTCCCTAAGAAAAATCCGCATTTTTTCGTAACAAATCCGCCATGCCATCGGCCTGCATCGGCCGACTGATCAGATAGCCCTGCACCTCGTCGCACTGCTCTGCGCGCAGGAAATCCAACTGCTGGTGATCTTCTACCCCTTCGGCCACCACTTTGAGCGCCAAGCCGTGGGCCATGGCGATAATCGCCCGGGTAATCGCCGCGTCTTCGCGACCTTGGCCCAGGCCGCGAATAAACGTTTGATCGATCTTTACGTAATCCACCGGAATGCGCTTGAGGTAACTGAGGGACGAATACCCCGTGCCAAAGTCATCAATCGCCAGTTTCACGCCTAGATCGCGTAATTGCCGGAAGGTCGCAATGATGTGTTCGACGCTGTCGAGCAACTGACTTTCGGTGAGTTCCAGCTCCAGGTACTGCGGGTCCAGACCGGTTTCCTCCAACACCTGGCGCACCAGGCTGACCAGTTTGCCCTGACGCAGTTGGTGCACCGACAAATTCACCGACACCCGAATCGGCGCCAACCCCTGACGCTGCCATTCGCACGCCTGCCAGCAGGCTTCACGCAACACGAACTCCCCCAGCGGCACGATCAGGCCGGTCTCCTC
Organism: Pseudomonas sp. S5F11; assembly: GCF_019641515.1. Taxonomy (NCBI): domain Bacteria; kingdom Pseudomonadati; phylum Pseudomonadota; class Gammaproteobacteria; order Pseudomonadales; family Pseudomonadaceae; genus Pseudomonas; species Pseudomonas sp. S5F11. The sequence continues at coordinate 3,645,507 of NZ_JAIFJZ010000001.1, read as the reverse complement.
GGCCAGGCCGATAAACTCGGCCGGCGGCACCATGCCCCACTGCGGATGCTCCCAGCGGATCAGCGCCTCGGCGGCGTTGAGCTTGCCGGTGGCCAGGCACAACTTGGGCTGGTAGAACACGCTGAGCTGGCGCTCTTCGATGGCTTTGCGCAGGTGGTTTTCCAGCTGCAAGCGCTCCAGGGTGCTGGCTTGCAGGCTGTCGGTGTAGAACTGGAAGTTGTTGCCGCCCAGATGCTTGGCGTGCTGCATGGCCATGTTGGCTTGGCTGACCAGCGCGGAAATTTCCCGTGCGTTATCCGGCAAAAGGCTGACACCCATCGACGCACTGACCACCAATTCATGCCCCTCCACCGTGACCGGCACCCGCAGCTTGGCCAGCAGCCGCGTGGCCACCCGCGCCAGGCTCGACAGGCTGCCGTAGGCATCGAACAACACGGCAAATTCATCGCCGGACAAGCGCGCAATAGTGTCGGCCTCGGGCAAGGCGTTGATCAGGCGCCGCGCCATTTTCTGCAACAGCTGGTCGGCCACTTCGTGCCCCAGGCTGTCATTGAGCAGCTTGAAGCGATCCAGATTGATGTGCAGCAGCGCCAGGCTGCGCCCTCCCTTACGCACTCTTTGATGGGCTTCACGCAGCCGTTCGCGGAACAGCGAGCGGTTAGCCAGGCCGGTCAGTTCGTCGTAGTGAGTAAGGTGACGCATGCGTTCTTCGGACTCGCGGCGCGCCGACAAATCGGCGAAGAACCCCACGATATGACTGACGTTTCCCCGAACATCGCGCACTACATTAAGTTGCAGCCACTGCGGGTAGAGTTCGCCGTTTTTGCGCGTTTCCACCAATTCGCCCTGCCAGGTGCCGTGCATGAGCAATGCCTGACGGATCATCGGGAAGTGACGCCGCGCATCGCGGCTGCTGGGCAACTCCACCACGTTGCGACCCAGCATGTCATCGCGCTCAAAGCCGGTGACACGGCTGAACGCCTGATTGACGGCAATCAGTACGTAGTTCGGGTCGAGGATCACGATGCCTTCGCTGGCCGCCTCGAACACCGTCGATGCCAGGCGCTGTTGCTCTTCCAGGGCTTTGCCAGCGCTGATATCCCGGCGGGTGCCGAGCATGCGGATCACGCGCCCGCTCAGGCTACGTTCAACCGCACGGCCGCGGTCTTCGATCCAGACCCAGCGACCGTCGGCGTGCCGCACACGGTATTCCACCTGGTAGTCCTCGCTACGGCCTTTGAGGTGCTCTACCAGTGCGCGCTTGAGCAACGGCAGGTCGTCGGGGTGCAGGCGCGGCTTGAGGTGACTGAGCATGGCCGTGATGCATTCAGGCTCCAGGCCGAACAGCTCTTTGATCTGGGTGTGATGCACTTCGTCGGTTTGCAGGTTCCAGTCCCACAGCCCCAACTCACTGGCCTGCAACGCCATGACCAGGCGTGCTTCGCTTTTATTCAGGGCCTGGCTGGCGAGGTCCAGTTCCTGGCTGCGTTGCGCCACGCGATCCTGCAAGCCGACTTGTACGTCGCGCAATTCCTGCTCGACTTGGCGCCGTTGCTCGACTTCACGCACCAAGTCCTGATTCAACTGCTCACTGCGCTGCTGCGCCTGCTGCAGATGCTCGATCAATGCCTGGTTTTGAAAGCGGCGCAATAGGCCACGCTGAATCAGGCGATTGACCTGCCATGCCACCAGGCTCAAGGACGCCAGCAGAATCAGGCCGAGTACGCCCCAACCTTGTTGCTGCGGCTCGCCGTTCCAGAACAGATAGACAATGGAAGGCACCAGGCAGGGCAAAGCAAATGACAGAAACGCAGGAAAACTTACGGCATACGCCACGCTGGCCGACAACGTGGCCGCGCCGATCAGGCCGAACACCCACGCCTGCTGCATGAAACTGTTGACCGGCGCCAGGGCGATGGCGGCCGTGGCCAAGGTTAGACCGCTGACTGCCGAACCGAGCATGAACATGCGTCGCCAAATCGGCCTGGCCTGACGGCTGGGCATGGCCGAATCGAAAGCCGCCACCTGGATCACGCGCAGCGCCACCAACGCCAGCAGCCACACCAGCCAGATGCTGTCGAGCAGGTATTGGGCGGGGTTCCACAACAACCAGGCACACACCACTCCGTTGACCAGCATCAACAAGGTCGGCAGCAGCGACCCCTGATACAACAGGCGTGTGCGCTCGACGGCCATTTCGGTGGCGTACAGTTTGTGAATAACCTGCGCGGGCGCGGGCGCGGCCGAGGAGCTGGGCAGGTCAGTGCTGAGGGTCATAGGCAGTGTTCTTATAATGGTGAGCCCGAAACGTCGACGGAGCATACACAAGCAAGCGCTCCGGCCAAACTGCTCCACGTCATAAAAACCTCACGGCTGCGCCGCGCAAACCTTTGGGCCAGACGGCTTGAGCGAGACACCGCGCGGGCTGCGTCACCTGACCAACCGGTCATCCGCCGCGCCGGCGCAAGGAGCATGCCGAAGGTTTTGTCTCGACCGCCCGGCATTGGCATTTGCCCCACTCCCCCGAGGGCCATAGAATGCGCCGATGCGCGATGATCTCTCTCTTTTGCTTAATTCCCTCAACGATGCCCAACGCCAGGCCGTAGCGGCCCCCGTTGGCCGTCAGTTGGTCCTGGCCGGTGCTGGCTCCGGTAAAACCCGAGTGCTGGTGCACCGTATCGCCTGGTTGATCCAGGTCGAGAACGCATCGCCGCACTCCATCCTGTCGGTGACGTTCACCAACAAGGCCGCCGCCGAGATGCGCCATCGCATCGAGCAGCTGATGGGCATCAGCCCGGCCGGTATGTGGGTCGGCACCTTCCACGGCCTGGCGCATCGCCTGTTGCGTGCCCACTGGCAGGAAGCAGGCCTGAGCCAGACCTTCCAGATTCTGGACAGCGACGACCAGCAACGCCTGGTCAAGCGCGTGATTCGCGAGTTGGGCCTCGATGAACAACGCTGGCCCGCGCGTCAGGCCCAGTGGTTTATCAACGGCCAGAAAGACGAAGGGCTGCGCCCGCAACATATTCAGGCCAGTGGCGACCTGTTCCTGGCCACCATGCGCAGCATTTATGAAGCCTACGAGGCTGCTTGCGTACGCGCCGGCGTGATCGACTTCTCCGAATTGCTGCTGCGCGCCCTTGACCTGTGGCGCGACAACCCGGGCTTGCTGGCCCATTACCAGAAGCGCTTCCGGCACATTCTGGTGGACGAGTTCCAGGACACTAACGCCGTGCAGTACGCGTGGTTGCGCCTGCTGGCCAAGGGCGGCGACAGCCTGATGGTGGTGGGCGACGACGATCAGTCGATCTACGGCTGGCGCGGCGCGAAAATCGAGAACATCTATCAGTATTCCGAGGATTTCCCGGACGCGGTCACTATCCGCCTGGAGCAGAACTACCGCTCCACTGCCGGCATTCTCAAGGCTGCCAACGCCTTGATCGCCAACAACACCGGGCGTCTGGGCAAGGAATTGTGGACCGACGGCGGCGAAGGCGAAGCGATCAACCTGTACGCCGCATTCAACGAACATGATGAAGCGCGCTATGTGGTCGAAACCATCGAAAGCGCCCTGAAAACCGGCATCGCCCGCAGCGATATCGCCATTCTGTACCGCTCCAACGCCCAATCGCGGGTGCTGGAAGAAGCCTTGTTGCGCGAGCGCATCCCCTACCGCATTTATGGCGGCCAGCGCTTCTTCGAACGTGCGGAAATCAAGAACGCCATGGCCTACCTGCGCTTGCTGGAAGGCCGTGGTAACGACGCGGCGTTGGAGCGGGTGATCAATATCCCGGCCCGTGGCATTGGTGAGAAAACCGTTGAAGCGATCCGCGAGCATGCCCGCCACGCAGATGTGTCGATGTGGGAGGCCATGCGCCTGTTGATCGCCAACAAGGGTTTGACCGGTCGCGCAGCCGGGGCGCTGGGCGTGTTTGTCGAACTGATCGAGAACCTCGCGGCCAAGTGCGCGGAAATGCCCCTGCACTTGATGACCCAGACCGTCATCGAGCAGTCCGGATTGATCGCCTATCACGAAGCGGAAAAAGGCGAGAAAGGCCAGGCCCGGGTGGAAAACCTTGAGGAACTGGTCAGCGCGGCTCGTGCATTCGAGAACACTGAGGAAGACGAAGAACTGACCCCGCTCGCCGCATTCCTCGGCCATGCGTCCCTGGAAGCCGGCGATACCCAGGCCGACGAGCACGAAGACAGCATTCAGCTGATGACGCTGCACAGCGCCAAGGGCCTGGAATTCCCGTACGTGTTCCTGGTGGGCATGGAAGAAGGCCTGTTCCCACACAAGATGAGCCTGGAAGAACCCGGCCGCCTTGAGGAAGAACGCCGCCTGGCCTATGTGGGCATTACCCGGGCCATGCAGAACCTGGTGATGACCTACGCCGAGACCCGACGGCTTTACGGCAGCGAAACCTACAACAAGGTGTCGCGCTTCGTACGCGAAGTGCCAAAGGGTCTGATCCAGGAAGTGCGCTTGTCCAACAGCGTCAGTCGCCCATTCGGCGGTGGCCAGCAGCAGAACTCCAGCAACATGTTCGCCGGTTCTGAGATTCCGGAAACGCCGTTCAGCCTTGGCCAGCAGGTCAAGCATGCGATCTTCGGCGAAGGCGTGATCCTCAACTTCGAAGGCGCCGGTGCCCAGGCCCGCGTGCAGGTGAACTTCGCCGAAGGCAGCAAGTGGCTGATGATGGGTTACGCCAAGCTCGAAGCGATCTGAACTGCGGGCTTGCCGCTCGTTATCCTTGTTTTTAACGAGCGCGGGCCCATATCTGTAATTAGTCCTACAGATCTTTCGGATTCAGTCCTACGCAAAAGCCCGAAACATTATGTCGCTAGCCACTGTCATTACACCTGTGCAACATGGCGCGCGTGCAATCCTCAAATGGGAATTCCCTTTATGAAACGTTTTCTTAGCATCGCCATGGCGTTGTGCATCGGCCTGACGATGAGCCTCGACGCCAACGCCAAACGCTTCGGTGGCGGCAAAAGTTCGGGCGCAGCCCCCACTCACCAGACCAGCCAAATGGCCCCATCCGCCGGTGCGGGCGGTGCAGCAGCCACCGCAGGCGCGGCCGGTGCAGCAGGCGCTGCGGCCAAGGCCGGCGGCGCTTCGCGCTGGTTGGGCCCTCTGGCCGGTATCGCAGCCGGTGGCCTGCTGGCGTCCATGTTCATGGGTGGCGGCTTCCAGGGCATGCAGATCTTCGACATCCTGATCCTGGCGGTCATTGCCTTCGTGATCTTCCGCTTTATCGCCGCCCGTCGCCGCAAGCAGCAGGAGCACCTGGCTCCGGCCGGCGCGCCGATGCAGCGTGAAGTGTTCGAGCAGAAGCCGGCCATGGGCTCGATCTTCGGTGGTTCGGCAGCGCCTGCCGCCCGTCCGGTGATCAATGCACCGGCCTGGTTCAACGAAGAGCGTTTTATCGAAGCGGCCCGCAGCCACTTCCAGTCCCTGCAGCAGCATTGGGACGCCAACGAAATGGACAAGATCGCCGAGTTCGTGACCCCGCAACTGCTGGAGTTCCTCAAGCGCGAACGCGCCGATCTGGGCGACGGTTTCCAGTCGACCTATATCGACGACCTGCGCGTCCAGCTTGACGGTGTGGATGATCGCGCCGACAAGACCATCGCCACCCTGACTTTCAGCGGTGTGTCGAAAACCTCGCGTTTCGACCAGGGCGAAGCGTTCAGCGAAAGCTGGAACATGGAACGCGCCCAGGGCGATAACCAGCCTTGGCTGGTCGCCGGTATCCGCCAGAACGGCTGATCCCCGCTCGCTTGAGCCCGCAACAAAGAAACCCCGGACCTGTCCGGGGTTTTCTATTTCACGGTTGCACTTATAGCGAGCTACTGTATAAAACGCCCCTATCAACCCGCGCCATCAGCAAGAGGATCCCGGCCGTGGAAGAAATCATCGAACAACTGCGTGAAGCCAACGAACCGGTTCCGGTTCCGCTGGAACTGCCTGACGAAGACCTGCTGGTGGAAATCGAAGAACAGCTGTTCATCGATATCCCCTTTGTCTTCCGCGAATTTCTGCTGACCGTCAGCGACGTGGTCTACGGCAGCCTGGAGCCGGTGACCGTCACCGACCCTCAATCTCATACCTACCTGCCGGACGTGGCCGCCAATGCCTGGGATGCCGGTGTGGAGCGTAGCCTGATCCCGATCTGCCAGGACGGCGACGACTACTACTGCGTTGAGGAAGACGGCACTGTGGTGCTGTGGTCAGCCGAAGAGGAACTTGTCCAGGAAGAAACCTGGGAATCGGTCTGGCACTGGGCGCGGGACGTCTGGCTGGAAAGCTGAGTCCCGTACTCGGCGCTTTAGTGCTCCGGCGTATCGTTATGGTTGTCCAGCGTTTCCAACAACGCGACCTGCATCCGCGTATGCACGCGGATGAACCAGCGCCAGAGCACCGCCGCCACCGCCGCCGCAACCACCGCGATCAGCACCAGCAACTTGTTGGTCGGCAGGATACTGGCCGACAACGCGGCCAAAAGCAGAAAGATCACCAACAGCGACAGAATCGGAATCAGCTCGGCAATCACCCGCCGCACACGCTGGGTATGCCGTCCGGCCATTTCCGGCTTGACGCTCATCTCCGCCAGCAACATCGACAGGGCTTTGAGCTTGCGGTACGCCGCGATCAAAAACGGCAGCGACAACAGCAGCGCCCCGCCCCAGATCAATGCCTTTTGCCAGCTGGGATCGCTGATCCAACCCTCCAGATACCCGCCGATATGTGCGGCGAAATAGCTGCCGGCAAAGAAGATCGCCACCACCAGCGCCAGATTCACCCCTACTTGCAGGACGATTTTGCGGATCATCGCCGCCAGCATCGCGCCCTCTCCCTGAGGTTGAATGCTGCGCAGCCACTCACCGTACATGCCGAACACCCGGCTCATGCGCCGAGGCATCACCGCCGCCATCTTCAATGACAATGGGTCGGCCCCACGAATCAGATAGGGGGTGAGCAAAGTGGTAATGGCCGAGACCGCCACCGCCACCGGATACAGAAAGTCGCTGGTCACCTGCAACGTCATCCCCAACGCCGCGATGATGAAGGAAAACTCGCCTATCTGTGACAGGCCCATGCCGACCCGCAATGACGTACGCCCATCGTTACCCGCGATAAACGCCCCCAGGCCACAGGAGAGCATCTTGCCCAGCACCACCGCCACGGTGATCACGGCGATAGGCCAGGCGTACTGAAGCAGGATCTCTGGGTCGATCATCAGGCCGATGGCGACAAAGAAAATCGCACTGAACATGTCGCGAACCGGCTCGATCAGGCGCTCAATCTTAAGCAACTGCCGCGACTCGGCCATGATCGCGCCAATCAGGAACGCGCCCAGCACCATGCTGTATTCCAGCTTCACCACCAGCAGGCAGAACCCGAAGCACAGGCCCAACACGGTAATCAGCAACATCTCGTTGCTTTCGAACTTGGCCACATAGGCCAGCAGGCGCGGCACCAGCAAAATACCGATCACCAGCGCGACGACCATGAACAGCGAGAGCTTGCCGACCGTGGAAAACACCTCGCCGGAGCTGACCGTGCCGCTGACGGCGATGCTCGACAACAGCGCGATGATGCCGATCCCGAGGATGTCTTCCACGATCAGCACGCCGAAAATCAGTTGGGCGAAGCGCTGGTCTTTCATCTTCAGGTCATTGAGGGCTTTGACGATGATGGTGGTGGAAGAGATGGCCAGGATCGCGCCGAGGAACAGCGAGTCCATGGTGCTCCAGTCGAACCAGCGGCCGATTTCGTAGCCGATCCAGATCATCAGGATGATTTCCAGGAACGCCGCGATAAACGCAGTGGCACCCACCTTGAACAACTTGCGTAGGCTGAACTCCAGGCCCAGGCAGAACATCAGGAAGATCACCCCCAGCTCGGCCAGTGTCTTGATGGTGTCTTCGTCGTGGATCAGCCCGAAGGGCGGCGTGTGGGGGCCGATGATAAAGCCGGCGACGATATACCCCAGCACCACGGGCTGCTTAAGCCGATGAAACAGGATGGTAACCACCCCTGCCACCAACATGATCACAGCCAAGTCCTGGATAAAGCTGATGGCGTGCATGGCGAGGGGCTCCTTGAGGGTACCGGCGCTTTTCCCACTTCAGCTCGCAGCGTTAACTGGTCTTAAAAGGCTGAAGGAAAAGTCTACCTAAATCGTAAGAAATGCCCTGAGACGGGCTTTTGAAGGTTAACACCGCGACTTCCGGCGAAAAGCCGGTGCAATATATGGAAACAGATCGGCCTACGCGTGACGGCAAGCCGCCCGCCGGCGTCCCGTTAGGGCTAGCGCAGTAAAGAGTCCAGCACCCGCAGAGGTGCTTTCCCCACCAATGCCTATAACCCGTGAGTGAGCTATGGAACCCGGAAACGCCCAGCTGTCGATGACGGTCTTGATGACCCCTGATATGGCCAACTTCTCAGGCAATGTCCATGGCGGCACCTTGCTCAAGTACCTCGACGAAGTGGCCTACGCCTGCGCCAGCCGTTACGCCGGGCGCTATGTGGTGACGTTATCGGTGGATCAGGTGATTTTCCGCGAGCCGATCCATGTCGGCGAGCTGGTGACCTTTCTCGCTTCGGTCAACTACACCGGCAATACCTCCATGGAAGTGGGCATCAAAGTGGTCACCGAGAACATTCGCGAGCGCTCGGTGCGGCATACCAACAGCTGCTTCTTTACCATGGTAGCGGTGGACGACCAACGCAAACCGGCGGCCGTACCGCCGTTGCAACCGCATAACAGTGAAAGCAAGCGGCGCTTTGTGCAGGCTCAACAACGTCGGCAGATTCGCCAGGAGCTGGAAAAGCGCTATCAGGAAATCAAGGCCGACGCGCCGTAAGGTTGAGGCTGTAAACCCAACAACAATGTGGGAGCGGGCTTGCTCCCACATTGGGTCAGGTGTGCTTACAGAGTGATGGGTGTCGCTTCGAAGCGAACGCGAGGATGGGCGATACGGTCCTGGGCGCGCACCAGCTCCAATTCATAACTGGCGCAAGCCTGGGTCTCCAGCAGTACTTCGTGGACGGCCGCAGCGGTGAACTCAAAGGCCGCCAGTAAGCTGTCCCCCAACAACACACGCGCCAGGAACAACCCGGATGTCAGGTCACCCACCCCCACCGGCTGGCGCGGGAAGGCCAGCAACGGCCGGCGCAGGTGCCAACTGGCGTCGGCGGTTACCAGCAGCATCTCGAAGCCGTCCGGCAACTTGCCCGGGTAATCCAAATGCTTGACCAGAACCGCCTTGGGCCCACGGGCTAGCAACGCCTTGGCCATGGCCAGGCAATCGAACAGCGAGCGCGGTTTGCGCCCGGCAAAACTGTCCAGTTCCAGTTGGTTGGGGCACAGGAAGTCGGCCATGGCCGCGGCTTCATCAAGCAGGAAATCGCTGACTTCCTGGGGCACGATGCAGCCTTTTTCCGGATGCCCCATTACCGGGTCGCATAAGTAAAGCGCCTTGGGATTGACTGCCTTGATGCGCGCCACGCCGCTGAGGATCGCCCGGCCCTGGTCCGCACTGCCCAGGTAACCGGACAGGATGGCATCGCAGTTACCCAGCTCGCCGATGGCGGCAATGCCTTCCACCAACGCAGGAATTTGCTGCGGCGCCAACACTTCTCCCGCCCACTGTCCATACTGGGTGTGGTTGGAGAACTGCACCGTGTTGAGCGGCCAGACGTTTACCCCGACCCGCTGCATGGGGAACACGGCGGCGCTGTTTCCGGCGTGGCCAAAGACCACATGAGACTGGATCGCAAGCAGATGAGGGGTGCGTTTCATGCAGGGGATTTCCGTAAAGCCGTTTGGATTCTGGCCGCGCAGTATGCGACTAAACGCAGCCTGTACGACAGACCGGCGACACAGTTAAGCTGCTCTCACTTTGTTGGAGTTCATCGCATGCTGACCCTGGGAAACATGTTTGTGTTGATGCTGCTGGCGACCGGTGCCGCCTGGGTGTGGCACAACCACGGCTTGCGCGAGCGCGCGTTGGAGCGGGTCAAGCAGCATTGCGCCAAGCTCGACATCGAGCTGCTGGACGGCGCGGTAGCGCTCAAGCGCATCGGCTTTGTAAAGGATGCCAATGGGCGGCGGCGTTTGGCGCGGGTCTACAATTTCGAGTTCACCGTGACCGGCGAAACCCGCCACCCCGGCACCATCACTCAGTTCGGCGCCCATAGCGCGCAGATTGAACTGGCGCCCTACCCGTTCGAGATCAAGACACCTTTGCCTAGCGCCGAGATCATCGAGCTGAGCCAATGGCGCCAGGACCACAGCACCAAGCACCGTCAATAACGGCAGGCCGCCAACCCGGCCTGCAATGCCGCCACGTCCTTTGGCGTGCTGAAGATCAATTCAAGACGAGAATCACGGCGCCATTCGCTGGGCAGCCACGCGAGCGAGCGGTTATCCAGAGCATTGGCGCTGACCCAACCGTCGCGGCTGTGGATAACCAGCTTGGCGCGCCGCCACGCGAGGTCTGCCAGCCACGCCGCCACGCGTTGAGTGTCGAATTGCTGGCTAGGATGCCAACGCCAACCCACACTCCAGCCGCCGTCCTGGGCGTGGCTCAGGCAAATCGGCACGGCCGGATCGCTCCAGATCGCTGGTATATGCGCCAAGCCTGGGGCCTCATGACCGTTATCCACAGCCTCGCCCGCGTGCTGATCCAACCCCGGCAGCAGGGCCAATGGCAGATGCGCCTGATGGGTCCAGTAACGCGGGCAATCGGGTAACCGGGCCTCAATCGCCTGACGCTGCACCGCGTCCAGCCCCTCCTCCTTGTTCAAGACCAGCAGCCCAGCATTGGTCAGCGTTTCCTGCTGTGCCGGCGGCAAGGGGTTGCCTCTGGCCAGGGCCTGGGCATCCAGGACCAGCACACAAGGCTGGACCGTCAACACGCCCTGCCACGGCACTTGGCGCAACTGCTTGAGCAACTGCGCCGGATGGCCCAACCCCGATGGCTCGATAAACAAACGATGCGGCTTGGCCTTACGCAACAAACGGCTAAGACCTACCTGGAACGGTGCACCGTTCACACAACACAGGCAGCCACCGGCGACCTCGCCCAAGGCAATACCGTCGTCATCCTGGGTCAGCAGCGCGGCGTCCAGGCCGATCTGGCCGAACTCATTGATCAATACTGCCCAGCGCTCATCTTCCGGGCGTTGGGCCAGCAGTTGCTTGATCAGGCTGGTCTTGCCGGCACCTAGTGGCCCGGCTATCACATGAGTGGGAATGTTCTGCAGCATGGAGGGCATCATTCAGGCCGTGTAGAGCGCTTGATCCTACGCGGTTATGCCAGCCAATCCAGCGTCAGGATCAATCGGCGCTCGCCTTCTTTGAGCGCCGGCGAACGATGGATCAAACCGTGGCCTTCGTTACCGTGCCACTTGCTGCCTTTGAGCAAGGCCACTTCGCCACAATGGATCTGCTCAACACGTGCGGTGGGTTCGGCTTCGGGTTGTCCCAAGCGACGCCGGTCCATGACCCCCTCCCGCAACCACTGGCTGCCGACCCCGGCATAGGTGGTGATCAGTCGCACCGGTACGTGGTCGACGTGAAACCGTGGGCACATGGCTTTATCCAGCAAGCGCAGGCGCACGCCAATGCGTCGGGCGCCGAGCAGGCAGGCAAAGGCGCTGGTCAACCAGGACACATCGGCAATAAATCCCTCATAGCCTTCAAGATCGCGGCAATTGGCCGCCAATCCCTGCAAATTCGGCACCGCCTCATCACTGCCCAGTTCCGCCACCAACGAATCGGCTACGGGCTCGTTGAGCGAAACCAGCAAGGCGCCGAATTCGGCAATGTGCAGGGGTAATTGCCGCTGCCACAGCGCCAGATTTACGCCATCTTCGAGGATTTCAGACAGCGCCAACGGGGTTTCGCCGCGGGTTTGGCGAATCAGCGGGCGCAAGGGCGGCAGTGCAGCGAGCATCAGGCCACCTCGTCGTACCAAGGGCCAAAAGGATCGGCCAGCAAGCGCCATCCATCGACACCCAGGGCCATTTCTGCATCGGTGAGCAAGCACGCATCCAACTCGGCGCGTAGCTGGGCAAAGTCGATGTGTTGCCCGATAAACACCAGTTCCTGACGGCAATCGCCGTTGCTCAGTTGCCAATTGCCCATGATTGCCGCGACGCTTTCTTCATCCTGCGGCCACTGGTTTTTCGGCACGAAACGCCACCAGCGCCCGGCGAATCCATGGCGCATCAAGCCACCGGCCTGGGACCAACTGCCCGCATCCTGATGCTTGCTGGCCAGCCAGAAAAAGCCTTTGGAACGCAGCAATTTGCCGTTGACCCAGGGGCGGTCAATAAAGTCGTAGAAACGCTGCGGATGGAACGGGCGCCGCGCACGATAAGCGGTGGACGCGATACCGTACTCTTCGGTTTCCGGCACATGCTCGCCGCGCAATTCCTGCAACCAGCCGGGCGCCTGGGCGGCGCGCTCGAAGTCGAAGCGGCCGGTGTTGAGGATCTGGTCCAGAGGCACCTCGCCCATCACCATCGGGATGATCTTGGCGTGAGCGTTGAGGCGCTCAAGGATCGCCATCAACTCCTCGCGCTCGTGCTGGCTGATCAGGTCGATCTTGCTGATCAGAATCACGTCGGCGAACTCGATCTGCTCGATCAGCAGGTCGGTGATCGAGCGCTCGTCCTCTTCACCCAACGTCTCACCGCGCGAGGCCAGGCTTTCGGCAGCTTGGTAGTCGAGCAGGAAGTTGATGCCGTCGACCACGGTGACCATGGTGTCCAAACGTGCGATATCGGCCAGGCTTTGCTGGTTTTCATCGCGGAAGGTGAAGGTTTCGGCCACCGGCAGAGGCTCGGAAATACCCGTGGATTCGATCAGCAGGTAATCGAAGCGCCCGTCCCTGGCGAGCTTGGCGACTTCTTCCAGCAGGTCTTCACGCAAGGTGCAGCAGATGCAGCCGTTGCTCATCTCCACCAGTTTTTCTTCGGCGCGGTTGAGGGTGACATCGCGCTGCACTTCGCTGCCGTCGATGTTGATTTCACTCATGTCGTTGACGATCACCGCCACCCGCAGGTTGTCGCGGTTGCGCAGGATGTAGTTGAGCAGCGTACTTTTACCGGCGCCGAGGAAGCCGGACAGCACGGTAACGGGGAGTCGATTGGGCATCAGGTCATTCTCATCAGGTCGCCCGTTCGAATCGGGCTGTTATTAATGTTATAGTATAACAACACAAATAAGCCAACCCCCGCTTACTCAACGTGATGAAGACGGCAATGCTGGCACCTGCTGATGTCGAGAACGCCCATGAACTATCTGCTGTATGGCCTGCTGCTGATTTTCGCGACCCAGGCCAATCCCCAAACACCGAGCCTGTTGGCTAACTGCACGCGCAGCGCCAACCTGCTGGCCTGCGTAGACCCGTTGGGCAACGCCTACAGCGTAGCGACGATTGGCAGCACCACATATTTGCGTGGCTTTGAGGTAATCGGTAAACGCTACTGGGCGCAGACCAACAGCCGTTACGGGCAATTGACGTTCTTTACCGGCCTGGCGTCGGACGGTGAAGCGTGGGTCGGTTACACACGCAGAGTCGGTTGGACCACGATCAACCGCTTCTCCAGTTCCGGGGGCGCCGGCGCCACCTTCACCTGCAGCCGTCTCACCGGCTGCTAAGCACGGGCGTTTTTCTGGTCTTGCACCCAGCCCATATAGCTGTTGATCGGCGGATTCTTCTGGAAATAATTTCTCAGGCCCTCGAATAATCCGTCAGCCACAGCCTGCTGGTGACGTGCAGTCACCAGCCGCTGCGCGTCCCGGGCATTGGAGATAAACCCGGTCTCCACCAGAATCGACGGCACATCCGGTGACTTGAGCACCGCAAACCCCGCCTGTTCCACACGCTTCTGATGCAACGACGTGATGCTCTGCAAGCTGCCCAGCACCGAACTGCCCAATTGCAGGCTGGAAGCGATGGTGGCGTTCATCGACATATCAAGAATCACCCCGGCGAGCATCGGGTCTTTGTCCTTGAGATTGAGCAGCGTGGTGGCGCCCAGCAGGTCCGCGCCGTTTTCGCGCTGAGCCATAAAGCGCGCCGTGGCGGAGGTGGCGCCGCCTTCGGACAACGCATACACCGAAGCCCCCGACGCGGTCAGGCGTGGCGCGGCGTCGGCGTGTACGGAGATGAACATATCGGCTTTGTGTCGACGGGCGATGTCCACGCGCTTGCGCAGCGGCACGAAGAAGTCGTCGTTGCGTACCAGCTTCACATCAAAGCCCTTTTCGCGCTTCAAGCGCTTGGCCAGCAGTTGGGCGATGGACAACACCACATCTTTTTCGCGCTGGCCCTTGGAGCCAATGGCGCCGGGATCTTTGCCGCCGTGACCGGGGTCGACCACTACGATGATGTCGCGCTTGGGATGGGCTTTGTCCACCGAAGCCACTAACGGCGCCGATTCAGCTGCGATTTGACGGGGCGCCTGGGTCGCGCGGGTCAGGTCCAGCACCAGACGGTGCCCTTGGCCATCCTGGGGCGGCAGCACAAAGCTGTTGAGCTGCATCGGCGCCGCCAGGTCCAGCACGATGCGCGTGTCGTTCTGGCCGAAATGTCCCGAACGAATCGAAGTGATGCCGCTGTTTTTCAGCACCATCTGCGAAAAATCCCCACTGAGCCCGGCGCCGCTCAGGTCGATGATCAAACGCTCCGGCGTGGTCAGCGAGAAGGTCTTGTACTGCACCGGGCCACTAAGGTCGAACACCAGCCGTAGCTTGTCGTCCGAACGCCATAAGCGCGCGTTGCGGATTTGCGTGGCGTGAACCGTGAACGGCAGGACGAAAAGGGGGCTGGCCAAGAGCAGGTTAAGAAGCTGACGTCTGTGCATGACAAATACCGCGAATAAAGGAGCGTCCCTGCTCGACATGGCTGAACAAAGGCTGGCGTAGAAAATTCATCGTCGACTTGATTGTTATACTATAACATGTCGAATTATTTCCAACGATGGACCTGCTTATGAACGCGCTGACCTTGCCGGACATTGCCGCGCAGGCTTCACGCCAAGCCTTGCCACTCGACTGGGTCGGCATGTGCGGCATTGCCCTGCCAATTCTGATAGACGGCCAGCGCCTGGCCGCCACCGCCGACGCGGGTGTCAGCCTCGACGACGGCACCGCACGCGGCATCCACATGTCACGCCTGTACCTGGCACTGGAGATGCTCGACCAGCAGCCCCTCACCCCTGCACTTCTGCGCACTGTACTGCAGCGTTTTCTCGACAGTCATGAAGGTTTATCTAAGAACGCTTACCTGCGCATCCACACTGATTTGCTGCTCAAGCGCCCAGCGTTGGTCAGCCCTCTGACCGGCTGGAAAAGCTATCCGGTCAGCATCGAAGCGCAGTTGGAAAACCAGATGTTCCACGTGGAACTAAAAATTGACGTCGCGTACTCCTCGACCTGCCCATGCTCGGCCGCGCTCGCCAGGCAGTTGATTCAGCAGCAATTTATCGATGATTTCGCCAACACAGCTTTGCAGCATGCAGACGTACTGACCTGGCTCGGCAGCGCCAAGGGGATTGTCGCCACGCCCCACAGCCAGCGCAGCAGCGCGCAACTACATGTGCACCTACAAGGTGAGCAACTGCCCTTGGTCGAACTGATCAACGACGTCGAAGCCGCACTCGGCACCGCCGTGCAAACCGCGGTGAAACGCGCCGACGAGCAAGCCTTCGCCCTCGCCAACGGGCAGAACCTGATGTTCTGCGAAGACGCCGCCCGCCGCGTAAACCTCGCCTTGAAACGCTCGGACGCGATCAACGCCTTTCACCTCAAAGTGATCCACGCCGAAAGCCTGCACGCGCACGATGCCGTGGCTGAAAGCCGCTGGACGAGACACTCTGCATGATCACCTGCACCGCTTTGCGCTGGGGCGCGCCCGGCCAACCGCTGACGCCACCTGTGGATTTCACCCTTGAAAAAGGCAGCCTCACCGGCGTGATCGGCGCCAATGGCACCGGCAAGAGCAGCCTGCTCAAAGTCATTGCGGGCCTGCAAAAGCCGTTGACCGGTAAGGTCAGCGTGAACGTGCCGCGACGTGGCGGCCTGGCGTTCCTGCCGCAGCAACAGCACTTGGACCGGCAGTTTCCCATCAGCCTGCAAGAACTGGTCGCCGCCGGTTTCTGGGGATTGCAGCTCAGCCCGCAACAGCGCAGCCAGCGCCTGCAAGCCGTACTTGAAGACTGGTGCCTCGGCGGCCTGGAACAGCGCCCGTTAATGGCCTTGTCCGGCGGCCAGTTGCAGCGTGCGCTGCTGGCACGCATGAGCCTGTCGGAGTCGCCGGTGCTGCTGCTCGACGAACCCCACGCCGCCCTTGATGAAGAGGGCCAGGCGCTGTGCTGGAAACACATCCATGCCTGGCACGCGTCGGGCCGCACCTCGGTGGTGGTCTGCCATGACCTGGCATCCGTGCGCCGTCACACTCAAACCGTGTTGCAGATCAAAAGCACCGGCTGCTTGTTGGGCCCGAGCAAAGAGCTGATCCGACCCCAGCCCCAAATGCAGGTGGCCTGATGCACTTCGCCGCCCACCTGTGGATGCCATTCTTTGACTTCGTGTTTATGCGCCGCGCACTGATTGGCGGGCTGGTGCTGGCGTGCAGCACCGCGCCGCTGGGCGTGTTCCTGATTCTGCGGCGCATGAGCCTGATCGGTGACGCCGTGGCCCACGGCATCCTGCCCGGCGCTGCTCTGGGGTTTTGGTTCGCCGGTTTGAGCCTGCCGGCGCTGACCCTCGGCGGACTCGGTGCCGGCCTGGGCATGGCCGGATTGTCGGCGTGGATCACCCGCCGCACCGGCCTGCGCGAGGACGCCAGCCTCGCCGCCATCTACCCCATTTCCCTCGCCGCCGGCGTGTTGATCCTCGGCATCGCCGGCAAACGCCTGGACCTGTTGCACCTGTTATTCGGTTCTGCCCTGGCGGTGGATGAAACCACCCTTACCGGCATGCTGTGGGTGTCAGGGTTCAGCCTGATCGCCATGGCGCTGATCTACAAACCGCTGCTGCTGGACACACTCGACCCACTGTTCCTGCAAACCGTCAGCCGCCTCGGCCCTCTGGCTCACGGGCTGTTTTTGACCCTGGTGGTGCTGAACCTGGTGATCGGTTTCCAGGCCATCGGCGCGCTGATGGTGGTGGGGTTGATGATGCTGCCGGCCATCGCTTCACGGTTCTGGAGCCGGCGCCTGCCGGTGTTGATCGCGGTATCGGCGGTGCTGGGATGCCTGTCGGTATGGCTTGGCTTGTTGCTGTCGTTCTACTACTCGTTGCCCAGCGGCCCAGCAATCGTGCTGGTGGCGGGCGCCGGGTACTTGTTGTCTGTGGTCTTCGGTCCGGTGCACGGCTTGCTGCGCCGCCCGCCCCTACTGTCATCCCAATGAGGTGTTTGCCGATGCGCGCTCTACTCGTGCTGTTCAGTTTGCTGCTACCGCTGTCGATGGCCCAGGCCGCCGACAAACTCAAAGTGGTCACCAGTTTCAGTATTCTCGATGACATCACCCACCAGATTGGTGGCGATCACATCCAGATCAGCAATATGGTCGGCCCCGACGCCGACGCCCATACCTACGAGCCCACCCCGGACGATGCCAAGGCGCTGCTTAAAGCCAAGCTGATTATCAAGAACGGCCTGGGCTTCGAGCCGTGGCTGGACCGCCTGGTGGCGAGTACCGAAACCCGGGCCACCGTGGTCACCGCCAGCAAAGGCGTGATCTCTCACACCATGGAAGAAGACGGCGAAACCATCCCCGACCCGCACGCCTGGCACAACCTGGCCAACGCCGAAATCTATGTGAACAACATCACCAAGGCGCTGATAGCCGCCGACCCGGCCAACCAAGCCGATTACCAGCGCAACAGCCAAGCCTATCTGAAACAAATCTACCGCCTTCTGGCCGAAGCCAAAGCCAAGTTCGGCGCGCTACCGCCGGGTAATCGCCGCATCGTCACCTCCCATGATGCCTTCGGTTACCTGGGCCAGGCCTATGGCATTCAGTTCCTCGCCCCCCAAGGTTTGTCCACCGAGCGGGAGCCTTCCGCAGCCGAAGTCGCCGCGCTGATTACGCAGATTCGCAAGGACAAGGTCAAAGCGGTGTTTATGGAGAACATCAAGGACGCGCGCCTGCTCAAGCAGATCGCCGACGAAAGCGGCGCACAGATCGGCGGGACGCTGTACTCCGACGCCCTCGCCGCCGAAGGCCCGGCCAGCACCTTTATCGGGCTGTTCGAATACAACCTCAACACCCTGTGCAACACATTGGGCAAGCCATGATCCGTAAGAACCCTTCAGGCGATCTGCCGGTGATTGCCGAATCGGCCTACGTGGATAAAACCGCGATCATCTGCGGCAAGGTGATCATCGGCGAGAACGTATTCGTCGGCCCTTACGCCGTGATCCGCGCCGATGAGGTCGACGCCAGCGGCGCCATGGACCCGATCACCATCGGCGCCAACTCCAATATCCAGGACGGGGTGGTGATCCACTCCAAGTCCGGCGCGGCGGTGACCATCGGCGAGTTCACCTCCATCGCCCACCGCTCCATCGTCCACGGGCCTTGCACCGTGGGCGACCGCGTGTTCATCGGCTTCAACAGCGTGTTGTTCAACTGCGCAGTGGGTGACGGCTGCGTGGTGCGGCATAACTCGGTGGTCGACGGCCGCGATTTACCGGACGCCTTCTACGTACCCTCCACCACCCGCATCGGCCCGCACACCGACCTGTCGCAGTTCCCGCCGGTCAGCATCAGTGCCTCGGAATTTTCCGAAGACGTGGCGCGCACCAATGTCGATCTGGTGCGCGGCTACAAAGCCCTGCAAAACGAGTTCTGAACCATGAGCCGGCTGCTGATTCGCAACGCACGCTTGGTCAACGAAGGCCAGGTCCGAGACGCCGATGTGCTGGTCGCCAACGGCCGCATCGAAAAGATCGCCAACAGCATCACCGGCTGTAACGCCGCCGTGGCGATCGACGCGCAGGGCCAGTGGCTGCTGCCCGGCATGATCGATGACCAGGTGCATTTCCGTGACCCCGGTGCGCCGGACAAAGGTAGTTTCTACAGTGAATCGCGGGCGGCGGTGGCCGGGGGTATCACCAGCTTTATGGACATGCCCAACACCTCCCCCGCCACCTTGAACCTGGCGGCCCTGGCCGACAAAAAGCGCCGCGCGGGGCTGCATTCGGTGGCCAACTATGGCTTTCACTTTGGCGTCAGCCACGACAACCTCGATAAGGTCGCCGCTCTCGACCCGCGCGAGGTCGCCGGGGTCAAAGTGTTTATGGGTGCCTCAACGGGCAATATGCTGGTGGACGACCCGCGGATTCTGGAGCGGCTGTTCGCCGAAGTGCCGACTCTTCTGCTCGCCCATTGCGAACACAGCCCCAGCATCCAGGCCAATGAGCAGCGCCTGCGCGCACGCTTCGGCGATGGGATCCCAGCGGTGGCGCACCCGCTGATCCGCGATGCCGAGGCGTGCTATCGCTCGTCGTCTTATGCGGTGGAGCTGGCCAGGCGGTACGGCACGCGGCTACATGTGCTGCACCTGACCAGCGCCCGCGAGCTGGCGTTGTTCGAAGACAAACCCCTGACCGAAAAACGCATCACCGCCGAAGTATGCCTGCACCATCTGCTATTTGATGACCGCGACTATCACCGCCTCGGCCATCAGATCAAATGCAACCCAGCGATCAAGACTCGCGCCGACCGCGACGCACTGCGCCAGGCCTTACTCAGTGATCGTCTGGATGTGATTGGCAGTGACCATGCGCCGCATACCTGGGCACAGAAACAGTTGGGTTATCGCGAGGCGCCGGCGGGCTTGCCTCTGGTGCAGCATGCGCTGCCGGCGTTGATGGAATTGGTGGCCGATGGGCTATTGCCGTTGACCACGCTGGTGGCCAAAACCAGCCACCGAGTGGCCGATCTTTTCGCCATCCCGGATCGAGGCTATGTGCGCGAAGGCTATTGGGCCGACTTGGTGCTGATCAAACCTGAGCCACAAGGCAAGCCGGTCAGTGAGGAGCCGATCCTGGCCCGCTGCGGCTGGACGCCCTTCGCCGAGCGCCGCTTTCGCCACAGCGTCAGTACCACGTTAGTCTCCGGCCACCTGGCGTGGCACAACGGCCAGGTGGTCGACAGTTGCCAAGGCTTGCCGCTGTACTTCCAGCGTTAGGCGCGCGGCTTGACGGTGCCGCAGTCGTTGCCCAGCCATTGGGCATGGCTGTCCAGGCTGCCCTTTTGTTGCACGCCGGTGGCATTGAAAGTGCCATTGACGGTGGTGGTGAATTCTTTCTGGCTCTGGAAGGTGGCCACGCCCGTACCCTGGGCTTTGGGGCAACTGAAGCGGAATTTCCACTGGTTGCCGGTCTTGTCGGTCACTTCCTGGCGGCAGCCCGATTGTGGGTCGGTCAGGGGGATCGAATCGGACGCCACCTGCGCCGGCGTCAGACACACCTGCACGCCTTTACCGGCCATGGTGATGCCCTGTTTTTCCAGCATGGCGCGCTGTTCGGGGGTCATCTGTTGCTTGAGCTGGCCGAGGATCAGCGACAGATCCGGCAGCTCCTGGTTATCGACTTTCATATTGCTGGTGGTCACTTCCCACAAGCCCGGCGCCAACATCTGGGCCTGCGCCGCCACGGGCAACGACAAACCAACAACCATGGTCATACACAGCAGACGAGCATTCATCGGGTAACTCCTGGGTAAAGGTGGAGCGTTAGACGCCGCAAAACAGCCAGTGTTGCACGGCAAATAAAATAGCGACATTCGTGGCCGAACATGGTCTGTTAGGCACTGGATTGCCTGGAGTAACGTCGTCCATGGATTTTTTTGGCCCGCACCTGCTGGCGTACTTTATCGCCACCCTGCACTTCTTCGGCACCCTCGCCGCGATCCATGCGGTGCTGACCGTCCGGACCGCCCAAGGCTCCATCGCCTGGGCCTTGTCGCTGATGTTCATGCCGTACCTGACCCTGATCCCTTACCTGATTTTCGGCCGCAGCACCTTCGATGCGTATATCCAGGCGCGCCGCCAGGCCAACCAGGAAATGCACAGCGCCATCGCCGCGCTCAACTGGCGCCCGTGGGTCGAGGAAGCACTGGCCGCGCGTCACTCCAACGCCTACGGCTCATTGCGCGCCATGCCCAAACTGGGCCGCATGCCGTGCCTGGCCAATAACCAAGTACAACTGCTGGTCAATGGGGATGCCACTTTCAGCGCGATCTTCGACGCCATCCGCAACGCCAAGTCCGCTGTGCTGTTCCAGTTTTTCATCATTCATGACGACGAACTTGGCCGGCAATTGCACGCCCTGTTGAAGGAAAAGTCCGCGCAAGGTGTGGCCATTCATGTGCTGTACGACCGCATCGGCAGCCACGCCCTGCCCCATCACTACGTGCAATCACTGCGTGACGCGGGTGTGCAGATCAAAGCCTTCGCCACCCGCAGCGGCTGGCTCAACCGCTTCCAGGTCAACTTCCGCAACCATCGCAAGATCGTGGTAGTGGACGGCATCACGGGGTTTGTCGGCGGGCACAACGTGGGGGACGAGTACTTGGGCAAAAAACCGCCGCTGGCACCGTGGCGTGACACCCATGTGCAAGTCACCGGCCCGGTGGTGGCGTGCCTACAGGAATCGTTTGCCGAGGACTGGTTCTGGGCCGCGCGGGAACTGCCGCCGCTGATCCTGCCGGATACCTATCCCGAGGACGGCGTGCTCTGCCAACTGCTGTCCAGCGGTCCGGCCGACCCGTACGAAACCTGCTCACTGTTTTTCGTCGAGGCGATTCACGCCGCCACCGAACGGGTGTGGATCACCAGTCCGTATTTCATCCCCGACGAGGCCGTGTTCGCCGCCCTGCGCCTGGCGGTGTTGCGCGGCGTGGATGTGCGCCTGCTGCTGCCATCGCGCCCCGACCATCGCATCGTCTACGCCGCCTCTAGCCTGTACGCGATTGAAGCCGTGCGCGCTGGGGTGCGCGTGTTCCGCTATACCCCCGGTTTTCTGCATCAGAAAGTGGTACTGGTGGATGGCGAAATCAGCGCCATCGGCAGTGCGAATATGGACAACCGTTCGTTCCGCCTGAATTTTGAAGTGATGCTGCTGACCGTCGACGAAGCCTTCGCCCAGCAGGTGGAGCAGATGTTGCTCGACGATTTCGCCCAAGCCCATGAAGTCAGCCAGGAAGAAAGCCGCGAAACCCGCCAGTTGCAGCATTTGGGAATGCGCGTCGCGCGCTTGATCTCACCGATTCTCTAACTGCCAACACGGTAGAAAATGGTGGGAGGGGCTTGCCCCCTCCCCCCTCTGTATCACCGGTTCAGCGGTAGATATCTTCCCGCGTCCACGGCAGTTCATGACTGCCATCGGCATGGGGTTTGACCGCCAGGATCTGGTGCAGGTTGATCCAGCCCCGGGCGAACGCATAAGCACAGCCCGCCAGGTACAGCCGCCAGATACGCAGTGCCTGTTCCGGCACCATTTTGGCTGCGGCTTCCAGGTTGTCTTCCAGGCGCTCGCTCCAGTGGTCCAGCGTGCGCGCGTAGTGCAGGCGCAGGCTCTCGACATCGACCACTTCCAGCCCCACTTCGCTGAGCTCGGCGGTCATCATCGCCAGATGCGGCAGCTCGCCATTGGGGAACACGTAGCGCTCGATAAAATCACCCGCGCCACGCCCGACCGGGCGGCCGTCGGTGTGCTTGGCGGTGATGCCGTGGTTCATCACCAGGCCGCCTTCACGCACGGCGCCGAACAAGGTCTTGCAGTATTGCGCCAGGTTGGCGTGGCCAACGTGTTCGAACATTCCCACGCTGACCACTTTGTCGAAGCGGCCATCCTGGGGCAGATCGCGGTAGTCGAGCAGTTGCAGGTCAACCTGACCCTGCAAACCCTCGGCCTTGACCCGCTCCCTGGCCAGTTGCAATTGCTCTTTGCTCAGGGTGATGCCGTACACCTTGACCCCAAACTCCCGCGCCGCAAACCGTGCCAGCCCACCCCAGCCGCAACCGACATCCAGCAGGTATTCGCCCGGTTGCAACCGCAGCTTGCGGCATAGGTGGCGGAATTTGTCCTGCTGGGCCTGGTCGATGGATTCGCTGCCGGTTTCGAAATAACCGCAGGAGTACGCCATGTCCTGATCGAGCCACAGCTGATAGAAGGCGTTGGACAGGTCGTAATGGTAGGAAATGGCCGCTGCGTCTGTGGCCTTGTCGTGGATCGAGCGCACCGGACGACTGCCTTCGTCGTCATCGACCAAGGCGTGACTTAACTCGTCGCACACCCGGATCACTTCGGTGATGGAGCCTTCAAGCTCCAATTTGCCCACCACAAAGGCTTCGCCCAAGGTATCGAGCGTGGGATGGGAAAGCTGAGACACGACCGTGGGGTCCTTGACCACGATGGTGACGCTGGGCTCTGGGCCCAAGTTGAATTCATGGCCATCCCAGAGTCGAAGACGCAGCGGCAGCTGAAGATTCTGTAAGGCCGGTGGAAGTTGCGCGAGCATGAGTAGTCCCCCCTTGTTTCAGACGTCTGCTGTGAGGGTAGACCATCTCAAGACGCGTAGGAGGCTATCGATTAATAGCGCCTGACTATGCCGCTCGATACTGCAGCAAACCGTCCTGGACCCACTGTTTCAGCCATGTAACAGCCTGCAATGGGGCACCCTCTGCATAAGTGACTGCCAGTTGGGCACACAGTTCTGCAAAACACCCACCGGTCGTCACCATGGCCGCCAGGGCGCTGGCTTCCGCCGGCTCCAGCGTGCGGTAGCGACACACCTGTTCATGGCGCCATACCAGGCAGACCTGCGCAGGTTCCACAGCATGGCTGCCCGGAAAGTCACCGTTATCTTTGGCCGCGCGCCAGATTGCCAGGGAATTGAAATGGCAATCCAGTTGCTGCACCGACGGAACCCACGCCACTTGCAGCCCCGGCCACGCCTGCGGCGGTAGCTCGGCCATGTCCGCCAGGGTCAACGGCTCGCCATGGGGCGCATCGAAGGCCAGAGTAAACGCCCATTCCAAACGGGCCAGTTCGGCCAGCGGCGCGCCGTGTT
Source organism: Pseudomonas sp. S5F11 (assembly GCF_019641515.1). Lineage (NCBI taxonomy): Bacteria > Pseudomonadati > Pseudomonadota > Gammaproteobacteria > Pseudomonadales > Pseudomonadaceae > Pseudomonas > Pseudomonas sp. S5F11. The sequence continues at coordinate 3,621,389 of NZ_JAIFJZ010000001.1, read as the reverse complement.
CTTGCGCCAGGTGCTCAAGGATAAACCTCGCGAACCGCTCACCGAGCCAGCGCAAACTGTAATGCTCGGACGGATAACGCCGCACATAAGCGCCGGCCAGCGCGGCAAACTCATCATCCCCTAACCAGTAGCGCACGGCGCTGAAATCATGCCGCAGCACGTCCAACAGGCGCGCGCGATAAGCGTTGTGGTAGATCGCCAAGCCCGTGTCCACATCCAGGCTCGGCCCGCCGCGCAATGTTGCGGCAAACCCTTGGTCGAGCGCTGGCGCGTCGTTGAGCAGGTGCGCCTCGAACGCCAGCTGCCAGTCGGTCAGGCGCATAAGGCCCTCCCGGCCAAGGCGGATGCGCCTAATTGGCGCGCCTTAGCCAATTCGTCGAGCAGTTCCTGAAACGGCGGGAAATGGTCATCGCGTTCCAATAAGGTCGACACCGGCCCGATGTGCGCGAGGGTTTGTTGATACAGCGCCCACACCGGATCACACACCGGGTGGTCATGGGTATCGACCACGTAATCGCCGTAATCGCGGTGCCCGGCCAGGTGCAATTGGCGGATGCTCTGCGGCGGCAGGTTACGGATAAAGGTCCACGGGTCGAACCCATGGTTACGCGCGCTGACATAGACGTTGTTCACGTCCAGCAGCAATTGGCACCCCGACAAATGGGCCAGGGCATTGAGGAATTCCCACTCGCTGAACTCATCGGCTTTGGCACGCACATAGCTGGAGACGTTTTCCAACACCAAAGGCCGCTGCAATACGTCCTGCACCTGACGAACGCGGCCGGCCACGTAATAGAGGCTTTCTTCGGTGTAGGGCAACGGCAACAGGTCATGCAACTGGTGCGCGTTGCCGCGGCTCCAGCACAAATGGTCGGACACCCATGCCGGCTGGATGCGCTCGGCGAGCTGTTTGATCTGCTTCAGATAATCGAAATCGAGGGCATGGGGCCCACCGATGGACAGGGACACGCCGTGCATCACCAATGGGTAGCGCTCAGCGATGGCGTCCAGGTAATACAAGGCTTTGCCACCCTGCACCAGGTAATTCTCGGAGATCACTTCAAACCAATCCACCGCAGGGGATTGCTCAAGAATCTGTTCGTAATATTCGTTGCGTAGACCCAGGCCGTAACCCAGGAAGGGAAGAGAGGTGGGCATCATGGACTCCGGAAAAAAGTGTCCGCAGCGGTCGCAAAACACGCTGCGGGAGCACTTGGCTTGCGTTTATTCGCCGACTTTGCCGCCCGCCTTATCGCATTCCGCCTTGGTCATGGCCTTGAAACCGTGGCCCTTGCACACCGCCTGGCCTTTGCAGGCGTTTTCCGCGGTCTTGCAGTCGTTCATGCCTTTGCAAGACGTGACGCCGTAGCAATGCACCTGAGCATCAGCCGCTTGTGCCTGGGTGGCGACACCGGCAAACATGGAAGCGGCGGCGATCGCCAGGGCAGCACCGGAAACGGCTTGTTTGATATTCATGGGGTCATCCTCATTGTTCAGTTGGGAAGTCGGCCGAGCACTGCGCTCGGTCCTGACATGCCACTAGAGTGAGGCCCCCCCTCGGCGTTACAGCCGCTCGCATGTATTTCTGAAAATTTATTCTTCCGGTTTCAGCAGCGGCTCCTGAAACCGCAGCAAACGCCCGGCATTACCCAGTACCAGTAGCGTGCTGAGGTTATGCAACAGCGCCGCAATCATCGCCCCCGCTGCGCCCAGCCAGCCGAAGGCCGCGAACACGACGATGGCCAGCGTCCAGCCCAGGCCGATGATCACATTGACCTGCAACGTCTGCCGGCACTGGCGACTCAAGCGCACACAGGTGCCCAAGCGCCGCAGATCGCTGCCGATCAGCACCACGTCCGCCGAGGCCAGCGCGATATCCGCCCCGCCCGCGCCCATGGCCACGCCGACCACCCCGGCCTTGAGCGCCAGGCTGTCGTTGATGCCGTCACCCACCACCATCGGCCGGAAGCCGCTATCGATCTCGGCCAGCACGCGGTTGAGCTTGTCCTCGGGCAACGCCTGGGCGGCGACATCACTGATGCCCACCTCCAACGCCAGGCTGTCGGCGACACTCTGGCGATCGCCGGTGAGCAGCAACTGACGCCCCAAGCCCAGCTCGCGCAGCTCTTGCAGGGCCTGGCGGGCCTCCGGTTTCACGCTGTCGGCCAGCAGCAGCCAGGCCAAAAATTGCCCGTTCAGCGCCAACCCAGCAATCGGGCCGTCATGGGTCGGCACTGCGGTGGTCACGATGCCCAATTGCTCGAACAACTCAGGGCGTCCCAGGGCCGCTTCGCCCTCCTCGGTCTGTGCCACCACGCCCAGGCCCTGGCGTTCGCGGATGTCGGTCAACACCCACATCTGTTCCTGCGTCGCCAACCCCGCCAACGCCCGGCTGACCGGATGGCTGCTGGCCGAGCCCAGGCTGGCTGCCAGGTTCAGCAACACCTGCCGATCGGGCGCAGTGGTTTCGATGGATTGCAGGCGCAGGGTGCCAAAGGTCAGGGTGCCGGTCTTGTCGACCACCAGGGACGTCAGGTCCGCCAATTCCTCTAGAAATGCCGAGCTGCGAATCAAAATTCCATGGCGCGCCGCCACGGCAATCCCGGCAATCGCCGTGGCCGGTGCCGACAACACCAACGCACACGGGCACGCCGCCACCAGCACGGCGAGCATCGCCTGGGCGTCGTTGGTCACAAACCAAGTGACCGCTGCCAACAGCAACACCAGCACCATGTAACTGCCCGCATAGCGCTCCAGCAGCCGCGTGATCGGCGGCTTGGAGCGTTCCGCGTTCTGCATCAATGCAATGACTTTGCCCAAGGTCGACTCATGACCGGTACGCGTCACTTCAAGACGCAACAAGCCATCTAGATTGATCGCCCCGCCAAACACCTGCACACCGGCGCTGGCCTCCAGTGGCACCGATTCACCGGTGATGGGCGCCGTGTCCAGGCTGGCCTGGCCCGACAGCACCACGCCATCGGCTGGCACCCGGTCGCCCGCGCGCACTTCGACGATATCGCCGGTGTTCAGCGTGCCGTTGTCCACTTCCTGAATGCTGCCGTCGGCCTGCACAAGCCGCGCGTGGCTGCGGGTCAGCTTGCCCAGGGCGTGGATCGCCTCTTGGGAGCCGATCACACTGCGTTCTTCCAACACATGGCCGAAAATCATGATGATCGGCAGCAACGCCGCGGTCAGCAGATCGCCGGTGGCCCAGGCGCCGAGCATCGCCAAGGCGATCAGTTGGTCGGTGATGCCATGCAGGCTGGGAAAACGCAGGCTGTACCAGGCCGAACGCATCACCGGCACCGCCACCAGCAGCGAGGCCACGCCCAGCAGCAACTGGCTCACCCCGCTCTGGTCCGGCGCCAGCCAGCGCCACACCAAACCCAGGATCAATAAGCCCAGCGCCAGCATCGCCAGGGTCAATTGCCGCGCTGCGCTGCGCTGCTCGGCGGACGTCAGCATGGGTGCGCTCATTGTTCGGCTCCCTGGATGATCAAGCGGGAATCGTCTTTAGGATCGACCGTGGTCACGGAGCCGGCCTGGCCAAGTATTTTCGGCAGACGCTCGCGGTACAGGCGCAACAGCAGGCCAGGATCTTTGACCTGGGCCAGGCTGGCCACCGTAGCGGTTTGCGCCTGGGCATTGGCCAAGCGTTCGCTGGCCTGGGCGTGGGCCACTTGCACCAACCGGTCGGCTTGCTGAGTGGCAGCCTGGGTGAGTTTCTCGGCTTCGGTGCGCGCATTCGCCACGGCTTTATCGGCCTGTTGGCTCGCGGTGAGCACCGCGTTGAAGGCATTGACCGCCGGGCCCGGCAGGCTCGATTGCACGTCCACACGGGTGACTTCGATACCCAGGCCTAGCCCGCTGGCGGTCAACTCGGCCAGGCGTTTGTTGATGCCTTGCACCAAATCGCCGCGCAAGCGCTCGCGGCGTTCGGCGGCGCCGTTGTCACTGCCGATCAATTCCGGGCGGGCCACCAGGATCGTGTCCAGATCCCGCGCCGCCGTCAGCGCCACCGCGCTGCGGGTCACCAGGCGATCCAGCGCGGGCAGCACATGTTCGCCCTGCAATACAAAGGCATAGGGTTCGGTGACCTTGTAGAACACCCGCACATCCAGTTGCACCACGCCGGCATCGCCGGTCAACAGATAACCGGAACCGGCCAGGGCGTCGCTGAGCGGCGTGGCGAAACTGGCCACGCGGTCGGCCTGGATTGCCGCGTCTGAGCGCAACAACCCTTCCACCCGACGCTCGATCACGCGATCCGCCGCCGGCAGCAACACCACCTGTTCGAACGGCTGCGGCCAGGCCAGCAACAACCCGGCATTCTGGATGCGGTCCAGCGCGCCGAAGTGCAACACCACCGCGCGATTCTGCGGGTCGATCTGACGCACATTGGAAAACGCCCAGGCCAACGCCGCCAGCACCGTCACCGCGTACAGCGCCATAAAGGTCAAGCGCCCGGCCTGGATCCAGGGGCTGTCCGGGCTGCCACGCTCGGTCATGGCTGAACATCCTTGGGCCCGTCCACCAGCGCGCGAAAAGGCGCGGCATCGGTGCGCAGGATAATTTTGCTGCCCGGCGTGACCACCGTGCCCAGGGTGTCGAGAGAACGCAGCAGGTTATATAGCTGCGGATTGCTGGCGTAGGCGCGCCCGTAGATCTGCGCCGCTTCGACCCGCGATTGGGCTTCGATATCGGCGGCCTTGACCGTGGCATCCGCTTGCACGATCCGTGCGTCACGCTCGGCGGCCGAACGGATCTGCGCCGCTTCACGCTTGCCCACGGCGGTACGTTCGGTGGCGATGGTTTCACGCTCGGCGCGCATGCGGTCGACGGTGGCGGTGAGGGTCACCGACGGCAAGGTCAGCCGTTCGACCCCCACCTGCGCGACGCGCACGCCGTACGTGGCGAGCAATTGTTGATCGATCTGCTGGCGCAACTGCGCCTCGAAATCGGCGATGCGCACCTGGCCGGCGTCGGTGTTGACCAGGCTGGACAGGTCGAAACTGGCGGCGGTGGTTTCCAGCGCCGAACCGACAAACGTACGAATCTGCCGCGCGGCTTCATCCGGTTGGTTCTGCACCGCGCGCATAAAGCGCTGCACATGCTCGGCGTCACCCTGCACCTGCCAGGCCACGTAGGCCTGCACGATGATGCGCAGGCCATCGCGCGTACCCACATCCTGCAAACCGCTGGAAGTGGTGCGCAGGCGCAGGTCCACCGGGATCGCCGCTTCGAACGGCGCCGGCCAGCGCCAGCCCAGGCCAGGCTCCAGCAATACCCGCGACGGGTTGCCGAAGCGGGTGATCACCGTGGCCTCGCCGGAACGCACCTGCACCAGGCTTGCCGCCGCCAGCGCAAACAGCACCAGCAACGCGGCCCAGCCCATGCGCCGCCAAGGGATCGGCCCGGCGGCGTGCTCCTCGCCATGGTGATGGTGGTGATGATGGCCGTGGTGATGACCGTGATCGTGGGAATGAGCGCTCAACAAACAGACTCCTTATTGCACGGCTTTACGCGGCGCCATGGGGTCGGCCGGCAAAGTGAAAGAACGCAGATCGATGGTCGGCGCGCCATCGGCGCCCAGACGGTGATCCAGAATGAGCAACTTGGCGTGAGCCAGGCCCTGGCTGAGCTGGCTGAAATACTGCTCCAGCACAAACGCCCGGCCCGCCGTGGCATAGGCCTTTTGTTCGGCCGTGAAACGCAGGTCCGCAGCCTGTGCGGCGGCATTCACTTCACGGGCGCTGGCCTGGGCCTGGTCACGGGCGGTGCTGGCTTGCAGTTGGGCCTGGTTGGTCTGCTCGCTGGCGGCGCCGCGTTCGCGGGCAATCAGGGCCTGGGCTCCGATCTGCGCGGCCTGTACGGCGTGGTAGGCGTTGGCGGCGCCGGCCGGCGGGTGGATGGCTTCCACCACCGTGGCAAGGATTTCCACCCCGCTGTTCAGACGCTGCAAATCTGCTTGCACGGCGCGGCCGATTTCATCCGCCAGGCGGGTGCGCTGCTCACCGAGCAATTCATCAAGGGTGCGCGAGGCAAACTCATGCACGAGGATGCGGCTGGCGGTGCTACGGATCAGCGTCGGCACATCCGCGCTGTTATAGGTAGCGGCGAGCGCAGCCTGGTCGCTGAGGCCGATGCGGTAGACGAAACGCACGTCCATATTGACGATCTGAAAGCCCTGGGTGTCGCCCCGACGGCTGGCGATGACCTGGGATTTGTCGTTCACATGGCTGGCGTCCCAAAGACGATTGGCAATCAGCGGCGGCGGCCCTTCGGCGGGCGCCAGTGCCGGGGCGGCGGCGTCGCTGGCGCTGGTCGCCAGCTCATGCACCACGCCGTTTTCCACCGGCAACACACGCCCCAATGGCCAGGGCAATCCGGCGTGCAGCCCGGGGCCGAACACCTCGACCGGTTTACCGAAGCGCTCATAAATCCCGCGGCCTTGCAGCGGGACTTCATGCACGCCGGTCAACGCCCAGCCAATCGCCAGCACCACCAGTAACACCGGTAAAAACGCGCGGCGCATATAGGTAAATGCCCAGATCTGGCGCAGATCGATGCCGAAGCGGTTGTGCAATTCGTGCTGCAGCGCCAGCAACGGGCGCGGCGGCCAACGCAGCAGATCGGCGATAAAGCTCTGCGCCAGCAGGCGCGGTTCCAGCCGTGGCTGGCGCGGGCTGAACAGCGACAGCACGGCCCTGAGCAAAAACTCCAGCGCCACCAGCGCCGGCAACAACCCAATAAGGGTCGCCAGACGCAGCGGCCACACCGATGCCTCACTGGCAAACAGCAGGCAAACCGCACTGATCACCAGGCAACCGATCGCCACCCGGCACAATTGCGCCAGCTGCGCGGCTTCTGGCCATTGCGCGGCGGTTTCTTGAGCCAACCGACGCTCGAACACCAGCACGCCAAATGCCAGGGCCAAGGCCAGCGCTGCGCCGATACTGGCGGATTGGCCGACTTGGGCGGCCGGCAACGTCAGGTTCCAGAACTCCACCACGCTGATCAGCGCCAGCAGCGACCAACCGCACAGCCACAACACCGGCGTACCGACCTGCGCCAGTAGCCCGCTACCGAAGCGCTCGAACAGCCGCGCCGACCAGCCGTTGGGCGCCTCGGAGGAGGCGATGGGCTCAGCTGTCGTCGGCTCCAGCGCCTGCGCGCGCCAATCCGCCACCCACCATGCCGATTGCAACCCAGCCACCAGCACCAGCAACGCCGAAGCGCAATTGATCAACACCACCGGCCAGATCGACAGCGGCGCAAACAGCGCGACAAACAACGCCAGCACCCAGCCGGTCACCGCCAGCACCGTCAGGCTGATACCGGCCTGGCGCAATCGACGGGCATGGAACAGCCCCTGCTGAAAACGCGGCAGGCCCTCCACCGAGGCGCCGTCAGCTTCTAGATCCACTTGCATCCCAACACGCCTGCTCGTACACAATTCGTTACGATATAACACAGAGCGTGAAATTTTTGTTCGCTTTGGGAGGGGCTTGCTCCTGATGAGGTTGGGTCGGCCCACACATGCATCGACTGTCAGGCAGCTATCGGAGGCAAGCCCCTCCCACCGTTGAGTGTCAGTCAAGAGCGTGATTAAACCCCCATAAACACGCGCTATCACTGGTGTAGGCCCGGAATAATCGGCACACTCCAGCGGGCTCACGGACAAGGAAGCGTCACCTCCCATGATTTCGATCTATCAGCTCAAACCGCGGTTTCAAAACCTGCTGCGTCCCCTCGTGCAGCGCCTCTACGACAACGGCACCACCGCCAACCAGATCACCGTGCTGGCCGGTGTTATTTCACTGCTGGTCGGCCTGTTGATCGCCGGCTTTGCCCAACACTTGTGGCTGTTTGCGTTGATCCCGCTGTGGATGATCCTGCGCATGGCGCTCAATGCCATCGACGGCATGCTCGCGCGGGAATTCGGCCAGCAGTCGCGCCTGGGTGCGTACCTCAATGAACTGTGCGACGTGATCGCCGACAGCGCGCTGATCCTGCCGTTTGCCCTGATCCCCGGCGTCAGCCTGGCGCCGGTATTGCTGGTGGCGTTGCTGGCGGTGTTCAGCGAATACGCCGGCGTGCTGGGCCCGATGGTCGGTGCATCGCGCCGCTACGACGGGCCGATGGGCAAAAGCGACCGGGCCTTTGTGCTGGGCGTGTTGGCCACCGGTGTGGCGCTCGGCTGGTTGGGGGCCGTTTGGGTCGACACGGTGATGTGGCTGGTCGCCGCGCTGCTGGCCTACACCCTGGTTAACCGTGTGCGCCAAGGCATTAAAGAAGCTCAAACCACCTCCCCTTCTGCATAAAGGATTCTGCGATGCGCGAACAGCAAGAGCACACCTTCAGTACCCATGATGGCGTCGGGCTTTTCTATCGGCACTGGCCGGCCACCGCCCCGGCGGGCGGCGAGCCGCGTAAGGCAATCGTGTTGTTCCATCGCGGCCATGAGCATTCGGGGCGTATCGCGCATTTGGTCGACGAACTCGACTTGCCTCAGTTCGACTTCTTCGCCTGGGACGCCCGTGGCCATGGTCAGTCACCCGGCGAACGCGGCGACAGCCCCAGTTTTGCTACCAGTGCTCGCGATGTGCAGACCTTTTGCGACCATATCGGCGTCACCTACGGCATCGAGCAAGAGAACTTCGCCGTGGTCGCCCAAAGTGTCGGCGCGGTGATCGCTGCCACCTGGGTACATGATTACGCGCCGAAAATCCGCGCGCTGGTGCTCGCCTCTCCGGCGTTCAAGGTCAAGCTGTATGTGCCGTTCGCGCGGCCGGGCCTGGCCTTGATGCGCAAGTTTCGCGGCAACTTTTTCGTCAACAGCTATGTGAAGGCCAAGTTCCTCAGCCACGACCCGGAGCGCGTGGCGTCCTACGACAGCGATCCGCTGATCACCAAGGCGATTTCGGTTAACGTACTGCTGGGCCTGTACGAAGCTGCCGACCGGGTAGTAGCCGACGCCCAGGCGATCCAGGTGCCGACTCAGTTGCTGGTGTCTGGCGCCGACTTCGTGGTGCACCGCAAACCCCAGCAGCAGTTTTTCGACCGCCTCGGCAGCCTGAAAAAAGAACTGCATATCCTCCCCGGTTTCTTTCACGACACCCTCGGCGAACGCGACCGCGCGGTGGCGGTGAGCAGCGCACGGCGGTTTATTCTGCAGAACTTCACCCAACCGCTGGACCGCGCTTCGCTGCTGGACGCCGACAAACTGGGCGCCACCTGCGCCGAGTCCGAAGCCCTCGCCGCACCGCTGCCGCGCAACTCCCTGCGTGACCTTTACTGGCGCATGACCCGCGCCAGCATGGGCCTGGGCAAGAACCTGTCCGAAGGGGTCAAACTGGGCTTCGACACCGGTTTCGACTCGGGCAGCACCCTGGATTACGTATACCGCAACACCCCCACCGGCAAAGGCGCCCTGGGGCGGATGATCGACACCAATTACCTCAACTCCATCGGCTGGCGCGGCATTCGCCAACGCAAGTTGAACGTCGAAGAACTGCTGCGCCTGGCCATGGCCAGGTTGCGCGATGAACAGCGCGCGGTGCGCATCGTCGACATCGCCGCCGGCCATGGCCGTTACATTCTGGAGGCGTTGCAAGGGGTGACACCGCTGCCGGAATCAATCCTGCTGCGCGACTACAGCGACATCAATGTGCGCGACGGTGGCGCGCTGATCCGCGAAAAGGGCCTGGGGGATATCGCGCAGTTCGTCAAAGGCGACGCGTTTGACCGCCAGGATTTGGCGGCGCTGGACCCCAAGCCGACCCTGGCGGTGGTGTCCGGGCTGTACGAATTGTTCGCCGATAACGCCATGGTCGGCGGCTCGCTGGCCGGCTTGGCCGAGGCGGTGGAGCCTGGCGGTTATCTGGTCTACACCGGCCAGCCATGGCACCCGCAGCTGGAGCTGATCGCCCGCGCGCTGACCAGCCATCGCCAGGGTCAGGCCTGGGTCATGCGTCGGCGCAGCCAGGCGGAAATGGACCAGCTGGTGGAAGCCGCCGGTTTCCGCAAAATTACCCAGCGCGTGGATGAGTGGGGCATTTTCACCGTGTCCCTGGCCCAGAAGATCTGATCATGCGCGAACCCGGCCTGTTAAAGCCTGCCGTTCTGTGGCTGCTACTGTTGGCACCGCTGTTTTTCAGCACCTACGGCTTTGCCACCTGGGTCACCAGCCAGCGCAGCGATGTCGGCACACTGGTGTTCGATTGGGAAAGCCATATGCCTTTTTGGGCCTGGACCATCGTGCCCTACTGGTCCATTGACCTGCTGTATGGCTTCTCCCTGCTGCTGCCCAACAGCCGCCATGAATTGAAACAACACGCCCTGCGCTTGCTGTCCGCCCAGGTCATCGCTGTCAGCTGCTTTTTGATCTGGCCGCTGCGCTTCACCTTCGAGCGGCCCGAACTGGACGGCGTATTCGGCTGGTTGTTTGCCGTACTGGCGGGCTTCGACAAACCCTTCAACCAGGCGCCCTCGCTGCATATCGCGCTGCTGGTGATTCTGTGGGTGATGTACCAGCGGCACGCTCAAGGCGTGTGGCGCTGGGTGGTACATGGCTGGTTTGCCTTGATCGGTATTTCCGTACTGACTACTTATCAACATCACTTTATCGACTTACCCACAGGCGCCCTTGCCGGCTGGCTGTGCGTGTGGTTGTGGCCGGTGGAGCACCCGAGCCCGCTGCTGAATGCCCACCTGGCCCGCGACCCTAAGCGCTGGCATTTAGGGTTGCGCTACGGGCTGATGGCCGTGGCCCTGGCAATACTGGCCTTGGCGTTTGGCGGCGGCTGGTTATGGCTGCTGTGGCCGGCGGTGTCGCTGGGGTTGGTCAGTACGAACTATTGCGTGCTGGGCGCTGCCGGTTTTCAAAAACGCAGCGATGGTCGACTGACGCCAGCCGCTCGCTGGCTGTACGCACCTTACCTGGCCGGGGCGTGGATAAATTCGCGGCTGTGGACACGCAAACATCCCCAGCCGGATCTGATTGTGGATAACGTCTGGCTCGGGCGAATTCCCACAACTGGCGAGCAAACTTCCTTCAACGCCATCGTCGATCTATGCGCAGAGTTACCGATTCATCCACAGGGCCGTGCCTATCAGTGCATTCCGGTGTTGGACCTGACCACGCCCACACCCGCCGAATGCCTGCAAGCGGCCCAGGCCATCGAGCGTTTGCACGACGACGGCCCATTGCTGGTGTGCTGCGCCCTGGGTTATTCGCGCAGCGCCACCGCCGTCGCCGCCTGGTTGCTAAACAGCGGGCGCGCCGCAACGGTGGATGAGGCGCTGGCTATGATTCGTACAGCGCGGGCCGAAGTGGTCCTGCATCCTGCTCACCGTTTAGCCCTGGAGGGTTTGCCCCATGCCCGCTGATATGGAACTCCAGATCGTCGCCAGCCTGCTGCGCCGCGGCCGCTCGCTGGATCAGTTATCCACAGGCCTTACGCTGGTCGGTGTATTGTTCGGCCTCGCTCAGTTGCTGATGGCCAGCGTGTCGCCGATCTGCCTGTTGCTCAGCCTGTGGATGATTATTCTTGGCTTGCTGCAAAAGTATTGGGCGCTGCGCGTGGCCTTCGATGCAGACCTGTTTGCGTTGCTGGCCCGCGACACCGAACGCACCGCCGACCTCGACCAAGCACTGCAAAGCCTTGGCCTGCAATCGGCCAAGCGCGCCGGCCGGCCTTGGGCCGAGCGCCGTCGCGGCGCCCTCAAACTGCTGCGCAAACAAGCCTGGTTGCTAGGCGCGCAAGCCCTGCTGACCCTGGCCGTGATCCTCGCCAGCCCTTGGCTGCCTTTTGCCGGATAAGGAATTCCCATGTTCGAACCTGTGGTTGCCACGCTGATTACCTCCATGGCCCGCACCGTCACCGGCGCCCGCAGCCTGTGGCTGGGTTGCGCGCCGGTGCCGGTGCAACGTATCTACTTCGCCAACCACAGCAGCCACGGCGACTTTGTGCTGCTGTGGGCCTCGCTGCCGCAAAATCTGCGCGCATTCACGCGGCCCGTGGCCGGTAGCGACTACTGGAACAAGAGCGCCCTGCGTCGCTACATCATCAACCGCGTATTCAATGGCGTGCTGATTGATCGGGAGCGCAAAGAGCCTGTGGATAACCCCTTGCAGCCGATGCTCGATGCCCTTGAGGGCGGCGATTCACTGATCATTTTTCCCGAAGGCACGCGCAATCTGGAAGACGGACTGCTGCCATTCAAAAGCGGCCTCTACCACCTGGCAAAAAGTTACCCACAGGCCGAGCTGGTGCCGGTGTGGATAGCCAACCTCAACCGGGTCATGCCCAAGGGCCGCGTTCTGCCGCTGCCGCTGCTGTGTACCACCAGCTTCGGCGCACCGCTGCACCTGGAGGACGGCGAAGACAAAGCCACGTTCCTCGCCCGTACCCGCGATGCCTTGCTCGCCCTCGCTCCGGAGCATTTCTGATATGCCTAGCCAAACCCTGATGTTGTTCGGCGGGATCGGCGCGATCCTGGTGCTGGCGTCGTTGATCGGGCTGATCCTCAAACTGCGCACCCGTGGCACGCCAAACGCGGTGATCGACAACCTCAACGCACGCATCAATGCCTGGTGGGTGATGGTGGTGGTGATCGGCATTGCCTTCTGGCTCGGCACCGGCGCGGTGATCCTGTTGTTCTACGCCGTGTCGTTCTATGCCCTTCGCGAATTCCTGACCCTCACGCCCACCCGACGCAGCGACTACCCCGCGCTGGTGGCCGCGTTCTACCTGGCGCTGCCGCTGCAATATCTGCTGATCTACTCGGACTGGTACGGCTTGTTCTCGATCTTTATCCCGGTGTACGTGTTCCTGCTGCTGCCGATCCTCGCGTCCCTGGGCGGCGACAGTACGCACTTTCTGGAGCGCGCGTCGAAAGTGCAGTGGGGGCTGATGATCGCGGTGTTCTGCGTGTCGTTCGTGCCAGCGCTATTGACCCTCGACATTCCCGGCTACGAAGGCCGCAACTTGCTGCTGATCGCCTACCTGGTGATCGTGGTGCAACTGTCGGACGTGCTGCAGTACGTGTGCGGCAAGTTATTCGGCAAACGTAAGATCGCGCCCAACCTGTCGCCGTCCAAAACCGTGGAAGGCTTCGTCGGCGGGATTCTGCTGTCCTCCCTGATCGGCGCGGCGTTGTGGTGGACCACGCCGTTCAACCCGTGGCAGTCATTCCTGATCGCCTTGCTGATCAATCTGCTCGGCTTCGCCGGCGGGATTGTGATGTCGGCGATCAAGCGCGACCGGGGGGTGAAGGACTGGGGGCATATGATCGAAGGTCATGGCGGTATGCTGGATCGGCTGGATTCGGTGTGCTTTGCGGCGCCGATTTTCTTTCATCTGGTGCGCTACTGGTGGACCTGACATCACCGCACTTAAACAGCTAATAATCAAAAAGTGGGAGGGGTAAAACCCTCCCACTTTTTGTTACAAAGACCCGTGTAAGATACGCCGCACTCAGCCAGGGATGCTCACCATGTTCGATTCGCTTAAAGCCATCAGCCGCCGTGTTGTGGGCGTGTTTCTGACTCTGGTGGGGGCCGTGTTTGGCCAGTGGCATCCGCCGCGCTGGCTGCGTGCTATTGGCCATGGCCTGGCGAATCTGGGCCACAAGGCGCGTGCTTATCCACGCCAAGCCGGTGCCGGGGTTTTGGGCCTGATGCTGCTGGCGGCCATGGGCTTTTATGGCTGGCAGTGGTATTCCAACTTGCCGCAGCCGCACACCGTGGGCTACTCGCTGCACAAACCTAATTTGACCGACTACACACAGCCATCCCCCGTTGTGGATAACTTGCAGGTGCGTTTTGCCGAATCGGTGGCCCCGTTGGCGGCCATCGGCAAAACGGTGAGCGAAGGCATCAGCCTCAAACCTGCCGTGGCCGGCACCTGGCGCTGGGCCGATGACCACACCTTGTTGTTCGTACCGGAGAAAGACTGGCCTGTAGACGCGGGTTACACCCTGGACTTGGCCAAGAAAAATCTGCTGGCCGATGGCGTATTGCTCAGCCAATACAGCAGCCAGTTTTCCACCCAGCCCTTCCGCGCCACCTTGGCGCAAAACGAGCTGTATCAAGACCCGTCCAACCCGACGCTAAAACAGCTGGTAGCCACCTTCCATTTTTCCCACCCGGTAGATGAAGACAGCCTACGTAAGCGCGTGTCGGTCATCCTCGGCAAAGGCCTGGCGTACCGTGATGCGCAGCTGCCCAATCGCCCGGAAATCACCTTCGACGAGCACAAACTCAACGCCTATGTGCGCTCCGCTGCACTGGCCACGCCGCTGGAAAGCACGCCCGTCAGTGCCAAGTTGGATGAAGGCATCAAGGCCCGCGACGGTGGCAACGCCAGCACTGCACCGCTGATAGCGGAAGTGACCGTGCCCGGGCGTTATCGCCTGACGTTTACCGGTGCCGAAGTGAGCTTTGTGGATAACGCACGCGGCGAGCCCGAGCCTGTGCTGATGTTCAGCAGTTCCAGCGCCGTAGCCGATGACACCATCGCCGGTAAGGTGCAGGCCTGGCTGTTGCCGGAAAAAGCCGAGGACGACACCCGTCCCTACACCACCGTCGACATTGACGATACCCTGCTCGCCCGCAGCACCAAAGTCAGCCTCACCCACGTGCCCAGCGTGGAACCGCTGAACACCCTGCACGCGTTCAAGTTCAAGGCCCCGGCCGGCCGGGCCCTTTATGTGCGCGTACCCGCCAATTTGGAAGCTATCGGCGGCTACTTGGCGAAAAATCCCACGGCGTCCTTGGTAAGCATGCCGGCGTATCCGCGCACGTTGCAGTTTCTGTCCGACGGCGCGTTGCTCAGCCTCAACGGCGAAAAGCGCTTGGGCTTCATGGCCCGTGGCGTGCCCGGCGCCCATGTGGAAATTGCGCGCCTGCTGCCTAATCAGCTGCAGCACCTGGTGGATCAGAGCAGCGGCAGCTTCGCCCGCCCCAATTTCGGTAACGAGTACTTCGATCGCATGGTCGAGCGTCAGGCACTGGACATTCCCCTGTCGTCCAACGACCCGGCCAAAACCGTCTACGACAATGTGGACCTGAGCCACTACCTCACCGCCAACGGCGGCCGGCGCGGTATTTTTGTACTTAAGCTCAGCCCCCAGGATGAACAGGCCGAACGCACCTTCGACTATGACCGCAGCGGCACCCGCGACCTGCGGTTTATCGTGGTGACCGACCTGGGCATCATCGCCAAACGTTCCAGCGATGGCAGCCACGATGTGTATGTGCAATCCATCGGCAGCGGTTCTCCGGTGGCCGATGCGCAGGTCGACATCATTGGTCGCAACGGCCTGCCGGTCGCCAGTGGCCATTCGGATGCCGAAGGCCACGCGCATTTCGCCAAGCTCGATGAACTGCGCCGTGAGAAAACGCCGCTGATGTATGTGGTCACTCGCGGCAATGACCAGTCCTTCTTGCCCATTGCCCGTCAGTCCCAACAACTGGATTTATCGCGTTTTGATGTAGGCGGGTTGGAAGAAGACGGTGCGATCGATCGCCTCAGCGCTTACCTGTTCACCGACCGCGGCCTGTACCGGCCCGGCGAAACCGCGCACCTGGGCATGATCGTGCGCAGTGGTAACTGGAAAGGCGCCCTGCAAGGCTTGCCGGTGGAACTGCAAATCACCGATCCACGCGGCCTGGAAGTGATCCGCCAGCCGCTGAAGCTGTCCGCCAGCGGTTTTGAGAGTTTTGATTTCCCCAGCAGCGAAGTCGCCCCCGCCGGGGATTACACCGCAACGCTGCAGCTGATCGGCCAGAAACAGACGCGCACCGACCTGGGCAGCGTCAACTTCAAGGTGCGTGACTTCGAACCGGACCGCATGAAAGTCAGCCTGAGCCTGAGCGACACCCCGGTGGCGGGTTGGATTGCGCCGGACCAAGTGGTGGCCAAGGTCACTGCCATGCACCTGTTCGGCGCGCCGGCGGCGGACCGTCGCGTCACCGGCAAGATGTCCCTGAGCCCGACGCTCGCGGCCTTTGATCGCTACCCCGATTACCGCTTCCGTCTTAACGACTCTCTGGAAGACGCAAGCACCGAAGACCTCGCCGAAAGCACACTCGACGACAACGGCCAAGCCGTGCTCGACCTAAACCTGCAACGTTTCGCCAACAGCACTTACCGCCTGCAAGTGATGACCCAGGTGTATGAAGCCGAGGGCGGTCGCAATGTGGCAGCGCAGAGTGCCTTGCTGGTGTCGTCCGCGCCCTACTTGGTAGGTGTGAAAAGTCAGGATTCGCTGTCGTACGTCGCCAAGGATGCGCCGCGCCAGGTGCAATGGCTGGCGGTGGCACCGGACCTCACGCCGCTGGCGGTGGATGGCCTGACCAGCGAAGTGGTCGAGCACCGCTATGTCTCGGTGCTGGTGAAACAATCCAACGGTACCTACAAGTACGAGTCGCGCATCAAGAACATCAGCCAGCCGGCCTCACCGCTGGCGATGACCAAGGACGGCGCTACACAGACGTTGAACACCGCGACACCGGGCGACTTCACCCTGCAAGTCAAGGACGCCAACGGCAACCTGCTCAACCAGATCGACTACAGCGTCGCTGGCCATGGCAATACCTC
This sequence comes from Pseudomonas sp. S5F11, assembly GCF_019641515.1. NCBI lineage: Bacteria > Pseudomonadati > Pseudomonadota > Gammaproteobacteria > Pseudomonadales > Pseudomonadaceae > Pseudomonas > Pseudomonas sp. S5F11. The sequence goes on along the minus strand of NZ_JAIFJZ010000001.1, from coordinate 3,604,779 downwards.
ACGCTCTCTGGAGCGCAACGCCGAACTGCAATTGCGCCTGGATAAACGCAGCTATGCCACCGGTGACGAGATCGCTATCAGCCTGCGGGCGCCGTACACCGGGGCGGGTCTGATCACCATCGAACGGGACAAGGTCTACACCCAGCAGTGGTTCAAGGCCGACAGCACCACCAGCGTGCAACATATCCGCGTGCCTGCGGGCCTTGAGGGCAATGCCTACGTTAACGTGCAGTTCGTACGCGATATGGGCTCGCCGGAGGTGTACATGAGCCCGTTGTCCTACGGGGTGGTGCCGTTCAGCATCAACCTGGATGCACGGCGCATGGCGTTGAAAGTGGAAGGCCCGGCGAAGATCGAGCCGGGGCAGACATTGGACATCAAAGTCAGCACCGATCGGCCGGGCCGTGCAGTGGTGTACGCGGTGGACGAAGGCATCTTGCAGGTGGCGCGCTATCAGACGCCGGACCCGCTGGGGTTCTTCTTCCAGAAGCGCGCGTTGGAGGTCGGCACCAGTCAGATCCTTGACCTGATCCTGCCGGAATTCAGCCGCCTGCTCAGTGGCGCGGCGCCCGGTGGCGATACGGAAGGCGCCCTGGCCAATCATCTCAACCCGTTCAAGCGCAAGCACCAGCCACCAGTGGCCTGGTGGTCCGGCCTGGTGGATTTGCCGGCCGGTGAAACCATGCTGCACTACCAGGTGCCGGACAGCTTCAACGGTAAGTTGCACCTGTTCGCGGTAGCGGTGGACAGCGACAGCGTTGGCGTCAGCGAAGCCAACACCGAAGTGCGCGGCCCCATCGTGATCACGCCAAACGTACCCGCCTTCGTGGCGCCGGGTGACGTGTTCAATGTCAGCGCCGGGGTGTTCAGCAATCTCGACGCGGCGGCGGACGTGAAGTTTGAACTGCAAACCAGCACCGGTCTGGTGGTACAGGGTGACAAGGGCAGCACGTTGTCCTTGCAACCGCGCAAGGAAGGCACCGCCGAATTCAAGATCAAGGTCGGCGAAACCCTGGGTTCGGCAGACCTGCGCTTTGTCGCGGTGCTGCCGGACGGCAAACGTATTCAAGTGGCCGAAACCACGTCGATCCGTCCTCTGAGCGAGCATCGCGTGGCCCTGAGCCTGGGTCGCTTCGACAGCGCCAGCAAAGAACTGAAACCGACCCGCGAACTGTTCGGCCAACTGCGCGACGTGCAACTGGGCGTGGCTGCTTCGCCGCTGGTATGGGCCAACGGCCTCAAGCATTACTTGGATGACTACGGCTACGCGTGCACCGAGCAATTGGTGTCCAAGGCCATGCCGGCGTTGATCTGGGGCGGCACGGCACCGGAGGCCGAGCAAGCCTTCGGCAGTGCGGTACGCATGCTGCGCCAGCGCCAGAACCAGGCCGGTGGCTTCGGTTTGTGGGCTGCCAACCCCGATGTGGCGCCGTACGCCAGCCTATACGCCACCGACTTCCTGATCGAAGCCAAGGAGCGCGGGCTGCCGGTACCGGAAGACCTGTTGGTTCGCTCGAATGCTTATCTGACAGACCTGGCCAATGGTCCTAGCGAGGGCCTGTCGGAATTGCGCAATCGCGCCTACGCCAGTTACCTCTTGAGCCGTCAGGGGATTCTGGTCAGCGGCGCCTTGAGCGATATCCGCGAACGTTACGAAAGCTACTTCAAAGACACCTGGCAGAACGACCTGGGCGCAGCTTACTTGGCCGCCAGCTACAAGTTGCTCAAACAGGATCGTCAGGCCGATGCCTTGTTCCGCAAAATCCCATGGCGCGCCCTTGTGGATAAGTGGGACAGCGACGGCCTTTATTACGACCCGCTGGTACACGATGCTGAACACCTGCACCTGCTGGCCCGGCACTTCCCGCAAATGCTGGACGACGTACCGACAGCGTTGCTGGATAAACTCGGCAAGCGCCTCAACGAACAGCGCTACAACTCGCTGTCGGCCGCCCTGCTGCTGCGCGCCTTGGACAACTACGGCCAGCGGGCGCAAAGCGACATGACCCTCAAGGCCAGCGCCTGGTTGAGCGACAAGCAGCAACAACTGTTGGAGATGGCCGGCCAGCCGCCGCGGGCTGCCGTGCCGGCGGCCACGAAGAAGCTGGTGATGGAGAAGTCTGACGGCCCGGCGGCGTTTTACATGCTCAGCGAAGCCGGTTTCGACAAGGGTGCCAAGCTCAAGCCGATCAACAATGGCCTGGAAATCATCCACGAGTACCTCGATCTCAAGGGCGAGCCCGTAAGCAAGGTGGCCGTGGGCGATGAATTCTTGGTGCGCCTGCGTCTGCGTGCCACTGACCGTGACCAAGTGCAGCAAGTGGCGGTGGTCGATCTGCTGCCTGGCGGCGTCGAGCCTGTGTATAACTTGCCGCCGGAGCCGGAATCGGCGAGCACTGAGGAAAGTGAAGGCGAAGGTGACGACGCCGAGTACGTCGAAACCAGTGAAGACAGCCAAGAGGCGGACACGTGGCAAGCCCCCATCGGCGAAACCGAGCTGAGTAACTGGCAGCCGGATTATGTGGACGTACGCGATGATCGAGTGGTGTTGTACGGCACTGCGCTGCGTGACGCAGGCACCTTCGTGTACCGCGTGCGCGCCACCAACGCGGGGACCTTCAATACCCCGCCGGCCTACGCCGAAGGCATGTACGAAACCACCCTGCAAGGGCGCGGCAAAGTAGGCCAGCTTGAAATTACCAAGCCTTAAGCGCCTGACGCCGCTGCTCGCAGCGGCGGTGGTGCTGGCGGGGCTGCGCCTGTGGCCCCATGCCCCGCTGGAACGGGCCGTAACTTCATCACGGGTGGTGCTGGCCGACGACGGCGCGCTACTGCGCATGACCTTGGCGGATGACGGCCAATACCGTCTATGGCTACCGCTGGAGCGGATATCGCCTTCATTGATCGAAGCCTTATTGCTCAAGGAGGATCGCAACTTCTACTGGCACCCGGGGATCAATCCCCCGGCATTGCTGCGCGCGGCCCTTGCTACCTACAGTGGCGGCCAGCGCCAGGGTGGGTCGACCCTGAGCATGCAACTGGCGCGGCGCCTGTGGGACCTGAACACTCGCCAGGTACCGGGCAAGTTGCAGCAGATGGCCTTGGCGCTGTGGCTGGAGGCGCGCTACAGCAAGCACGACATCCTTGAGGCCTACCTCAACCTGGCGCCCATGGGCGGCAATATCGAGGGGGCCGAGGCGGCCAGTCGTATTTACTTCGGTAAATCGGCAGCGCAGTTGTCACTATCCGAAGCGCTGGCGCTGGCGGTGATTCCGCAGCAACCGGGGCGGCGTGCGCGTTTCGGGCCGTCGCTGCAAAACGCACGGCTGCGCTTGATGGCCGACTGGCGCGAGACTTATCCACAAGACCCGCGCAACGACAGCCTGCTCGACCTGCCGCTGGAGGCGCGCAATCGCCAGCAGATCCCGTTTCTGGCGCCGCACCTGAGCGAACAGCTGCTGGCCTCCGAGATCGGCACGCAAATCAACAGCACCCTCAACCTGCCGCTCCAGCAATTGCTGGAACGTCTGATCAGCGGTTTTATCGCCGAGCGCCGCAGCACCGGCGTGGAAAACGCCACGGCCATCCTGATCGACAGCCGCGACCAGAGCGTCAAGGCGCTGGTGGGCTCGGCGGATTACTTATCCACAGGCATCCACGGCCAGGTCAACGGCGTGTTGTCGCGACGCTCGCCGGGGTCGACGCTCAAGCCCTTTCTGTACGGGCTGGCGCTGGACCAGGGGATTATCCATCCCATGAGTATCCTCAAGGATTTGCCCAGTAACTTCGGCTACTTCCAGCCGGAAAATTTCGACGGCAGTTTTGTCGGCCCGCTGACGGCGCGGGATGCTTTGATCCGTAGTCGCAATATCCCGGCGGTGTGGCTGGCCAGCCAGGTCAAGTCGCCGTCGTTGTATGGTTTGCTGCAACGCGCCGGCATCAAAGGCCTGCGCGATGAGAGCCATTACGGCCTGGCCCTCGCCCTTGGCGGCGGCGAAATGACTCCGGAAGAGTTGGCGCGGCTGTACGTGATGCTAGCGGGCGACGGGCATCTGCGGGCGTTGCGCTATGTGCAGGAACAAGCGCCATCCACAGGAGCGCAATTGCTCACCCCTCAGGCCGCCTTCATGGTGCGCGATATGCTGCGCCGCAACCCGCGTCCGGATGGCTTGCCCGCGCGCCATTGGCGCACTGCGTGGAAAACCGGCACGTCCTGGGGCTTTCATGATGCGTGGAGCGCCGGCCTGGTGGGTCCGTATGTGTTGGTGGTGTGGGTAGGTAACTTCGACGGGCGCCCGAACCCGGCGTTTATCGGCGCCAAGACCGCCGCGCCGCTGTTCTTCCGTATCGCCGACGCCTTGCCCCTGGCCTTGCCCAACGTGGTGATCAAACCCGACAAACCGCCCGCCGGGCTGGTACGCATCGACGTCTGCGCCGCCTCCGGCGAACTGCCCAACCGCTGGTGCCCGCAAACCCGCAAGACCTGGTACATCCCAGGCGTCTCACCGATTCGCGTGTCCAACCTGCACCGCCCGGTACTTATCGACACTCGCACCGGCAAAGCCGCTTGCCCACCGTTCGAGGCGCAATACACCCGCGAGGAAGTCTTCGAATTCTGGCCCAGCGACGTACAACGCCTGTACCGCGCCGCCGGCCTGCCGCGCCGCACACCGCCCAACGTGATGAAAAACTGCCAGCCCAACCGCATCAGCGACCAGAGCGAAGCGCCGCAGATTCGTTCGCCGTTGACCCAAGTGAGTTACCAACTGCGCCTGTCCCAGCCCCAGGAAAGCATCCCGCTGAACGCGAACGCGGCCAGCGACGCCGCAACGCTGTATTGGTTCGCCGACCAGACCTTGATCGGCCAGGGCCCGCCGCAGGCCACGCTGAATTGGCGACCGGGGAAGTCGGGGGAGTATCGGTTGCGGGTCAGCGACGATCAGGGCCGCAGTGCGAGTCGGGGGTTGCGGGTGGAGTTTGTGCCTTAGGCATGCCGCTTGTTCTCAACAACCTCTACGTAGCTGGACTCCCCTCCTCCCACAGCCCCCGACAACCAACCCCAGACAAAACTCAGGATAGTACGCCCGGTCTGATCCACACCCACCGTGCCCCGCGACCAACCGGACAGCAGTTCACCGTCCAGTGTCAGACAATGAAAAAGCAGCTCGATGGTATCGACTCCGGTTACGCGTCCGACTTGCATGCCTAGGCGAATTCGACCGCCCTTGTAGGTGCTGGAAATAGCGTCACCCTCAACAAGGTAGTGAAACACCGTGCCGGCACCGGATAGCCCGTGGGTATTGTTGGTGACCGCAAATCGACGATTGTGCAAACGCTCGCCAAGTTGGGAAAAGGTTGGTGTCATCTGCGTCGCGTCCTTGCATAGGCGCCTGGTGACCCAGAATGGGCCCCAGGCGCGTGCGGTATTACTCCACCGTTACCGACTTCGCCAAGTTACGCGGCTGGTCGACGTCAGTACCCTTGAGCACAGCCACGTAGTACGACAGAAGTTGCAGCGGGATGGTGTAAAGGATCGGCGACAGGGTGTCGTGGATGTGCGGCATGTTGATGACGTGGGTGCCTTCGCCATTGCTCATGCCGGCCTTTTCGTCGGCGAACACGATCAGTTGGCCGCCTCGGGCACGTACTTCCTGCAGGTTGGACTTGAGCTTTTCCAACAGTTCATTGTTCGGCGCCACGGTGACCACTGGCATGTCGTCATCCACCAGGGCCAGCGGGCCGTGTTTGAGTTCGCCGGCTGGGTAGGCTTCGGCGTGGATGTACGAGATTTCCTTGAGTTTGAGCGAGCCTTCCATTGCTACTGGGTACTGCGCGCCACGGCCGAGGAACAGGGTGTGGTTCTTGTCGGCGAACAGTTCGGCGACTTTCTCCACGGTGCTGTCCATGGCCAGGGCTTCGCCCAAACGGGTTGGTAGGCGACGCAGTTCTTCGACCAAGGTGGCTTCCACGCCAGCGGCAAGAGTGCCACGCACTTGGCCCAGGGACAGGGTCAGCAGCAACAGGCCGACCAGCTGGGTGGTGAATGCCTTGGTGGAGGCCACGCCGATTTCGCGACCGGCCTGGGTGAGTAGGGTCAGGTCCGACTCACGCACCAGGGAACTGATGCTGACGTTGCAGATCGCCAGGCTGGCCAGGAAACCCAGCTCCTTGGCGTTGCGCAGGGCGGCCAGGGTGTCGGCGGTTTCGCCGGACTGGGAGATGGTCACGAACAACGTATCGGGCTGTACCACCACCTTGCGGTAGCGGAACTCGCTGGCCACTTCGACCTGGCACGGGATGCCGGCCAGTTCCTCCAACCAGTAACGCGCGACCATGCCAGCGTGGTAGCTGGTGCCGCAGGCGACGATCTGTACATTACGGACCTTGGCGAACAACTCGGCGGCTTGTGGGCCGAACGCGTTGACCAGCACTTGCTTGTCGCCAAGGCGACCTTCCAAAGTGCGTTGCACCACGGATGGTTGCTCGTGGATTTCCTTGAGCATGAAGTGGCGAAACTCGCCCTTGTCGGCGGCTTCGGCGCCATCACGGTATTGCACCGCCTCGCGCTCGACAGAGTTGCCGTTGACGTCCCAGATCGCCACGCTTTCGCGACGGATGTCGGCAATATCGCCTTCTTCCAGATACATGAAGCGGTCAGTCACCTGGCGCAGGGCCAGTTGGTCGGAAGCCAGAAAGTTTTCACCCAGGCCCAGGCCAATCACCAACGGGCTGCCACTGCGGGCGGCCACGACGCGGTCGGGCTGGCTGGCGCTGATCACCGCCAGGCCGTAAGCGCCGTGCAGTTCCTTGACGGTGGCCTTGAGGGCGGTGGTCAGGTCGCCGAGATCTTTGAGCTTATGGTTGAGCAGGTGGGCGATCACTTCGGTGTCGGTGTCCGAGGTGAACACATAACCCAGACCCTTGAGTTGCTCGCGCAACACTTCGTGGTTTTCGATGATGCCATTGTGCACCACCGCCAAATCACCGGAAAAATGCGGGTGGGCATTGCGCTCGCACGGTGCACCGTGGGTAGCCCAGCGGGTATGGGCGATGCCCAGGCGGCCGACCAGCGGCTCGCCGGCCAGGGCCTGCTCCAATTCGCTGACCTTGCCCGGGCGACGCGTGCGCTCAAGCTTGCCGGCGTTGGTAAAAACCGCCACACCGGCGCTGTCATAGCCGCGGTATTCCAGGCGCTTGAGGCCTTCGATCAGGATGGGCGTTACGTTACGTTCAGCGACTGCGCCAACAATGCCACACATGGTATTTCTCCTAGATGATTGCCGCGCATATCAGCGTAATGCCGCGGGCTTGGATCTGGTCGCGGGCCTCAAGCGGCAGGCGATCATCGGTAATAAGGGTATGGACGCTGCTCCAGGGCAGTTCCAGGTTGGGAATTTTGCGGCCGATCTTGTCGGACTCGACCATCACCACCACTTCACGGGCGACCTCGGCCATTACGCGGCTCAGGCCCAGCAATTCGTTGAAGGTGGTGGTACCGCGCTGTAAATCGATGCCGTCGGCGCCGATGAACAGTTGATCAAAGTCGTAGGAGCGCAACACCTGCTCGGCGACCTGGCCTTGAAACGAGCCCGAATGCGGGTCCCAGGTGCCGCCGGTCATCAACAGCACTGGCTCGTGTTCCAGTTCGCTCAACGCGCTGGCCACATGCAAGGAGTTGGTCATCACCACCAGGCCAGGCTGGTGGCCCAGCTCGGGGATCATGGCCGCTGTGGTGCTGCCGCTGTCGATGATGATTCGTGCATGCTCACGTAAGCGCTTGACCGCAGCACGGGCGATGGCGCGTTTGTACGCGGAAATGGGTTGGGCAGGATCACCGACCAATTCCTGAGGCATGGTGATTGCGCCACCGTAGCGCCGCAGTAACAGGCCATTGCTTTCCAACGCGGCCAGATCCTTGCGAATGGTAACTTCCGAGGTTTCGAAACGCTTGGCCAATTCATCCACACTGACTTCGCCTCGCTCGTTGAGCAAGGTGAGGATGTTGTGGCGCCGTTGGGGGGTATTACGTTTCGACATGGTAGTGATAAGTTTCGTTTCGAAAGATAACGAAGGCAATCAAAACCTATTGGGATGGTATCGTCAAGCGTCGAGAAGAGATTTTTTAAACGACACATATGAAAATGTGGGAGGGGGCTTGCCCCGATAGCGCTGGGTCAGTCAGCTCATCTGCCACTGACGCACCGCCATCGGGGGCAAGCCCCCTCCCCCTTTGAAGCTAGCTGCTTATGTAACTGTGGATAACTCAGGTCTTCTTGATCTTGACCGGGCGCTTCCAGCCGTCGATGTTGCGCTGGCGAGCGCGGGCGACGCCCAGCTGCAAGTTATCCACATCCTGAATGATGGTGGAACCGGCGGCGGTAGTCGCGCCATCGCCCACTTTGACCGGCGCGACCAACGAATTGTTGGAGCCGATAAATACGTCTTCGCCCAATACGGTCTGGTGTTTATTGGCGCCATCGTAATTGCAGGTGATGGTGCCAGCGCCGATATTGGTGCGCGCACCGATGACGGCGTCCCCAAGGTAAGTCAGGTGACCGGCCTTGGCGCCTTCCCCCAGATGGGCATTTTTCAGTTCAACGAAGTTACCCACATGGGCCTTGGCTTCCAGCACGCTGCCAGGGCGCAGCCGCGCAAACGGGCCGGCATCGCTGCCCTCGCCCATTACGGCACCGTCGATATGGCTGTTGGCCTTGATCACTACGCCTTTGCGCAGGGTGCTGTCCTTGATCACACAGTTGGGGCCAATCACTACGTCGTCTTCGATAATCACGCGGCCTTCGAGGATCACGTTGATATCGATCAGCACGTCGCGGCCGACGGTCACCTCACCACGGATGTCGAAACGTGCCGGATCACGCAGGGTAACGCCCTGGGCCATCAGGCGACGACCTTCGCGCAGTTGGTAGTGACGCTCCAGCTCGGCCAGTTGCTTGCGGTCGTTGGCGCCCTGCACTTCCATCGGGTCGTGGGGCTGCTCGGTGGCCACCAGCAGACCATCGCTCACCGCCATTTCGATGACGTCGGTGAGGTAGTACTCGCCCTGGGCATTGTTGTTGGACAGGCGGCCCATCCAATCCGCGAGGTTCTTGGCAGGCACAGCCAGAATCCCGGTGTTGCCTTCGGTGATGGCGCGTTGGGCTTGGGTGGCGTCTTTGTGCTCAACAATAGCCGCGACCTTGCCGTCGGCGTTGCGCACGATGCGGCCGTAACCGGTGGGGTCATCCAGTTCCACGGTGAGCAGGCCCATTTGGCCTGGAACTACGTGCTGGAGCAGACGTTGCAACGTGTCGACTTCAATAAGCGGCACGTCGCCATAAAGGATCAACACAGTATCTGCGCCGATAAAGGGTACCGCCTGCGCAGTGGCGTGCCCGGTGCCCAATTGCTTGTCTTGGAGGACGAAGTTGAGATCGTCCGCCGCCAGGCGTTCGCGCACCACATCGGCACCATGGCCAATAACGACGTGGATACGCTGGGGCTGCAGTTGCCGGGCGCTGTGGATAACGTGACCCAGCATTGAATGACCGGCGACCGGGTGCAGCACCTTAGGCAGGGCCGAACGCATACGGGTGCCCTGGCCTGCGGCGAGAATGACGATTTCAAGAGACATGAATGGCTACCAATCCTGGGCGGTCCGACTTCAGACCAAAGAAGTGTTTTGCAAAAAAAGAAAAAGGGTAGCCGAGGCTACCCTTTTTAATCAATCGCGCGTGAAGCATGACGGCGTGGCCGCTTACTTCTTGCGGATCTGCTGGAGCGTGCGCAGCTGAGCTGCAGCCTCGGCCAGACGTACAGCTGCAGCGCTGTAGTCGAAGTCCGCACCCTTTTCGTTCAGGGCCTTCTCGGCAGCCTTGACGGCTTCCTGAGCGGAGGCTTCATCCAGGTCACTCGCACGTTGCACGGTGTCGGCAAGTACCTTGACCATGTTCGGCTGAACCTCGAGGAAACCGCCGGAGATGTAAAACACCTCCTTTTCCCCGCCTTGCTTGGTCAGAGTGATCGGACCTGGCTTCAAGCTGGTGATCAATGGCGCGTGGCCCATGGCAATACCCAGGTCACCGAGTTCGCCGTGTGCAATCACCATTTCTACCAGACCGGAGAAGATTTCCCCTTCCGCGCTGACGATATCGCAATGGACTGTCATAGCCATCTGATTGCCTCAACCTGATGAGCGCCCGTTTCCGGGCGCCTGGATTACAGTTTCTTGGCTTTCTCGATCGCTTCTTCGATGCCGCCGACCATGTAGAACGCTTGTTCTGGCAGGTGGTCGTAGTCACCGTTGAGGATGCCTTTGAAGCCAGCAATGGTGTCTTTCAGGGAAACGTATTTACCCGAAGCACCGGTGAAGACTTCAGCCACGAAGAACGGCTGCGACAAGAAGCGCTGGATCTTACGAGCACGGTTTACCAACTGCTTGTCGGCTTCCGACAGCTCGTCCATACCCAGGATCGCAATGATGTCCTTCAGTTCTTTGTAACGCTGCAGCACGTACTGAACGCCGCGAGCGGTGTCGTAGTGCTCCTGGCCGATCACGTTCGGGTCCAGCTGGCGCGAAGTCGAGTCCAGTGGATCGACCGCTGGGTAGATACCCAGGGAAGCGATGTCACGGGACAGTACAACGGTGGCGTCCAAGTGGGCGAAGGTGGTCGCTGGGGACGGGTCGGTCAAGTCATCCGCAGGTACGTATACCGCTTGGATCGAGGTGATCGAACCTTCCTTGGTCGAAGTGATACGTTCTTGCAGAACGCCCATCTCTTCAGCCAGGGTCGGCTGGTAACCTACTGCAGAAGGCATACGGCCCAGCAGTGCGGATACTTCAGTACCGGCCAGGGTGTAACGGTAGATGTTGTCGACGAACAGCAGAACGTCGTTACCTTCGTCACGGAACTTCTCGGCCATGGTCAGGCCAGTCAGTGCTACGCGCAGACGGTTTCCCGGCGGCTCGTTCATCTGACCGTAAACCAGTGCCACTTTGTCCAGAACGTTGGAGTCCTTCATCTCGTGGTAGAAGTCGTTACCCTCACGAGTACGCTCACCCACACCGGCGAACACGGAATAACCGCTGTGCTCGATGGCGATGTTACGGATCAGTTCCATCATGTTTACGGTCTTGCCTACACCGGCACCACCGAACAGACCGACTTTACCGCCTTTGGCGAACGGGCAAACCAGGTCGATAACCTTGATGCCGGTTTCCAGCAGGTCGTTGCCGCCTGCCTGTTCTGCGAACGACGGCGCGGCGCGGTGGATACCCCAACGTTCGTCGGTGGCAATCGGGCCAGCTTCGTCGATCGGGTTGCCCAGTACGTCCATGATCCGGCCCAGGGTCGCTTTACCGACCGGTACGGAGATGGCTGCGCCAGAGTCGATAACGTCCAGACCGCGCTTCAAGCCTTCGGTGGAACCCATCGCAATGGTACGAACTACGCCGTCGCCCAGCTGTTGCTGAACTTCCAGGGTAGTGTCCGCGCCTTGTACTTTCAGCGCGTTGTAGATGCTCGGTACGCTGTCGCGTGGAAATTCCACGTCGATAACGGCGCCGATGATTTGAACGATACGTCCGCTACTCATAGCTGGATCCTCTGAATATTTGAACCGTTAAACCGCGGCAGCGCCGCCGACGATTTCCGAGATCTCTTGGGTGATCGCAGCCTGACGCGCCTTGTTGTAGATCAGCTGCAAATCGCTGATCAGATCACCGGCGTTATCGGTAGCGTTTTTCATCGCGATCATCCGCGCCGCTTGTTCAGCTGCGTTGTTCTCGACCACCGCCTGGTACACCTGCGACTCCACGTAGCGCACCATCAAGCCGTCAAGCAGCTCTTTGGCGTCTGGTTCGTAGAGGTAGTCCCAGTGGTGCTTGAGTTCCTGATCCGGGGTCGCCACCAGTGGAATCAATTGCTCCACGGTCGGCTGCTGGGTCATGGTGTTGATGAATTTGTTGGATACCACGGACAGGCGGTCAATCCGGCCTTCCAGGTACGCATCCAGCATCACCTTCACACTGCCGATCAAATCATTGATCGACGGCTCTTCACCCAGGTGGCTGATAGCTGCAACGACGTTACCGCCGAAGTTACGGAAAAAGGCCGCACCCTTGCTACCAACAACACACAGATCGATCTCGACGCCTTTTTCGCGGTTTACCGCCATGTCCTTGACCAGGGCCTTGAACAGGTTGGTATTCAAACCACCGCACAAACCACGGTCACTGCTCACTACGACATAACCAACGCGCTTAACTTCGCGGTCGATCATGAACGGGTGGCGGTATTCCGGGTTGGCGTTGGCCAGATGCCCAATTACCTGGCGGATACGCTCCGCATAAGGACGGCTAGCAGCCATGCGCATTTGTGCCTTGCGCATTTTGCTGACCGCCACTTTTTCCATGGCGCTGGTAATTTTTTGCGTGCTTTTGATGCTCGCAATCTTACTGCGAATCTCTTTTGCGCCTGCCATGTAACACCTATCAGGTTAGCAAGCGGGAGCCTTGCGGCTCCCGCTGCGGCTTACCAGGTTTGGGTGGCCTTGAACTTCTCGATACCGGCTTTCATGCCAGCGTCGATATCGTCATTGAAGTCACCCTTCACGTTGATCTTCGCCATCAAATCGGCGTGATCGCGGTTGAAGTAAGCAATCAGCGCTTGTTCAAAGCTGCCGACCTTGGCGATTTCAACGTCGGTCAGGAACCCACGCTCAGCGGCATACAGCGACAACGCCATGTCAGCGATCGACATTGGGGCGTATTGCTTCTGCTTCATCAGCTCGGTAACGCGCTGACCATGCTCAAGTTGCTTACGGGTCGCTTCGTCCAGGTCAGAAGCGAACTGGGCGAATGCCGCCAGTTCACGGTACTGAGCCAGAGCGGTACGGATACCACCGGAGAGCTTCTTGATGATCTTGGTCTGAGCGGCACCACCCACACGGGATACCGAAACACCGGCGTTCACTGCAGGGCGGATGCCCGAGTTGAACATGGCCGATTCCAGGAAGATCTGACCGTCGGTGATGGAAATCACGTTGGTCGGAACGAACGCGGAAACGTCGCCAGCCTGGGTTTCGATGATCGGCAGTGCGGTCAGGGAACCGGTTTTGCCGGTCACTGCGCCGTTGGTGAACTTCTCTACATACTCTTCCGAAACGCGGGATGCGCGCTCCAGCAGACGGGAGTGGAGGTAGAACACGTCGCCTGGGTAAGCTTCACGGCCTGGTGGACGGCGCAGCAGCAGGGAAATCTGGCGGTAAGCCACTGCTTGCTTGGACAGATCGTCATAAACGATCAGCGCGTCTTCACCGCGGTCGCGGAAGAATTCACCCATGGTGCAACCGGAGTACGGTGCCAGGAATTGCAGCGCAGGAGATTCCGAAGCACTGGCAGCCACGATGATCGTGTTGGCCAGGGCGCCGTTTTCTTCCAGCTTGCGAACCACGTTGGCGATGGTCGATTGCTTCTGACCGATGGCTACGTAGACGCAGAAAATGCCGCTGTTCTTCTGGTTGATGATCGCGTCGATCGCCAGAGCGGTTTTACCGATCTGACGGTCACCGATGATCAGCTCACGCTGGCCACGGCCGACAGGGATCATGGCATCGACAGCCTTGTAGCCAGTCTGTACAGGCTGGTCTACCGACTTACGCCAGATCACGCCTGGAGCAACTTTCTCGACCGCGTCGGTCTCGGTGTTGCCCAGTGGACCTTTGCCGTCAACAGGGTTACCCAGTGCGTCGACTACGCGACCCAGCAGTTCCTTACCAACCGGAACTTCCAGGATGCGGCCAGTGCACTTGGCGCTCATGCCTTCAGCCAGACTGGTGTATGCGCCCAGTACAACGGCACCTACGGAGTCTTGCTCCAGGTTGAGGGCCATACCGTAGACGCCGCCCGGAAACTCGATCATCTCGCCGTACATAACGTCGGCCAGACCGTGAATCCGCACGATGCCGTCAGATACGCTGACGACAGTGCCTTCGTTACGGGCTTGGGAGGTCACATCGAGCTTGTCGATGCGGCCCTTGATAATTTCACTTATTTCGGAAGGATTGAGTTGCTGCATTGCTCTGCTGCCCCTTCAAACTCAAGATTTCAATGCTTCGGCAAGTTTCGCGATTTTGCCGCGAATCGAGCCATCGATAACCAGGTCGCCGGCACGGATAACAACACCACCAATCAGGGATGCGTCCTCCGAAGCTTGCAGGCGCACTTCCCGATTGAGTCGTGCACTGAGAACCTTGGCGAGTTTGTCTTGCTGTTCTTGGTTCAATGCGAAAGCACTGGTCACTTCAACGTCTACCGATTTCTCTGCTTCAGCCTTGTACAGGTCGAACAGCGCGGCGATCTCCGGCAACAGCGGGAGACGGTCGTTTTCGGCAATGACGTGAATGAAGTTCTGCACCTTCACATCAAACTTGTCGCCGCACACTTCAATAAAAGTGGCGGCCTTGTCTGCGCTCGTCAGGCGCGGGGCCTTGAGCACGCGCTGCATGGTGTCGTCTTGCGACACTGCTGCAGCCAGGCCGAGCATGGCTGACCAAGAGGCCAGCTGCTGGTGGGCCTGGGCGTGCTCGAAGGCTGCCTTAGCGTAAGGTCGGGCCAACGTGGTCAGTTCTGCCATGATCGCCCTCGCTTAAATTTCAGCAGCCAGTTTGTTAACCAGCTCCGCGTGCGCGTTTTGATCGATTGTGGCACCGAGGATCTTCTCAGCACCGCCGACCGCCAGAGCACCCAGTTGGGCACGCAGCGCGTCTTTGACGCCGTTCAGTTCCTGTTCGATCTCGGCATGAGCCGAAGCCTTCACACGGTCAGCTTCGACGCGGGCTTTTTCAACAGCCTCTTCGACGATCTGGTTACCGCGTTTCTTGGCTTGCTCAATGATCTCAGCTGCCTGTGCTTTAGCTTCGCGCAGTTGATGACCCACTTTCTCTTGGGCCAACTCCAGGTCGCGAGCTGCACGGCTGGCAGCGTCCAAGCCGTCCGCGATCTTCTTCTGACGTTCGTGCAAAGCCGCGATGACCGGAGGCCACACGAACTTCATGCAAAACACTACAAAAATGAAGAACGCAACGGATTGGCCAATCAGGGTTGCATTAATGTTCACGCCAACACCTCGCTCATTCGTTGTCCATCACCCCAATCACTCGAAATCGAGTGATTAGCCAGCGAGTTGACCAACGAAGGGGTTCGCGAAGGTGAAGAACAGTGCGATACCAACGCCGATCATGGTCACGGCGTCGAGCAGGCCGGCGACGATGAACATTTTAACTTGCAGCATTGGGACCATTTCTGGCTGACGCGCTGCGCCTTCCAGGAACTTGCCGCCCAGCAGGCCGAAACCAATGGCAGTACCCAGAGCGCCCAGGCCGATCAACAGTGCAACAGCGATAGCGGTTAGACCAACTACAGTTTCCATCTTTCCTCCCGACTTTTACGTCGTATGGTTTAGGTTTTTTAGATTTTAAAGCGGTAAAACAAATCGTTTCATTAGCCCTGGTGGGCCACCTTCCCGTTTCACCGGGAAGGACATCAGACTGGTCGAGACCTGCCTTAATGGTTCTCTTCGTGCGCCATCGACAGGTAGACGATGGTCAGCATCATGAAGATGAAGGCCTGCAGGGTAATGATCAGGATGTGGAATACAGCCCACGCCCACTGCAGAACAACGCCCAGGCCGCTAAGCCAGAGCAGACCGCTGCCGAACATCACAGCAATCAGAATGAACACCAGTTCGCCGGCATACATGTTGCCGAACAGTCGCAGTGCCAGGGAAATCGGCTTGGCGACCAGGGTGACGAACTCCAGCAGGAAGTTCACCGGAATCAGCAGGGCCTGAACGAAAATGTTCTTGCTGCCGAACGGGTGCAGGGTCAGCTCGCCGATGAAGCCGCCGATGCCCTTGACTTTGATGCTGTAGAAAATGATCAACGCGAACACCGACAGGGCCATGCCCAGGGTGGCGTTAGGGTCCGTGGTGGAAACGGCACGGAATGGAATGTGGTGATCGCCGGAGATCAGGATCGCCAATTGAGGAATCCAGTCGACCGGAATCAGGTCGACGGCGTTCATCAGGAACACCCAGACGAAGATGGTCAGTGCCAGCGGTGCGATCACCGGGCTACGGCCATGGAAGCTGTCTTTCACGCTGCCATCGACGAATTCGACCAATACCTCAACGAAGTTCTGCAGGGCACCCGGCTGACCGGAAGTCGCCTTTTTCGCCGCCATGCGGAAAATCAGGACGAAGATCAGACCCAGTGCGACCGACCAGCCCAGAGTATCCAGGTGGAAAGCCCAAAAGCCCATTTCTTTGGCTTCTGCTGCGGTGTGGGCGAAGCCCCAGCCGCCGTTGGGAAGCTGACCGAAGGTCAGGTTCTGCAAGTGGTGCTGGATATAGCCCGAAGCGGTTGTTTCTGCCATGGTTGCCTCAAACGCCCTAAGGTTTCGAAAGTCTTGTTTTCATTAGCAGGGGAGCGAACCAGCTGACCAGTTGGGTCAACACGAAGACACCGAATACAGCCAGCGGCGCCAATGGCTTCACACCTGCAAAGGTCAGTGCAAACAGCACTGCCGTCAAAATCAGTTTCCCCGCCTCGCCGGCATAAAAAGACCGGACGATGGCCTGGGCTGCTCGGGCGCCGGAAAACCGAAAGGCCCTGTGAGCAAAATACATATTGGGCAGCAAGGCTATCAGGCCTCCGCAGAGTCCTGAATATCCGGCTACGACTCCATGCCAATACCAAAGCGCCAATGCGGCGATCAGCAGGATGACAAATTGAGCCAATAAAACCGGGAAAACGGCCAAGCGATGGAACGGCAACGTGTTTGGCGTGCGGGTTTCCATCACTCTTGCTCCTCAATGGTCGGCTGCCGGAAATCAATAACTTGGCATAATTTGTGCCGACAAAATGCGCGCAGAGTATAGGGGCGGTTCAGCCCCTATTCAACTGTCGGGTAGTGATTTCCGATCACGCGCTACATAAGCAAATGTTTCAGCGGATGTGGGCAAGGACGCCCTGAAGCTCATCGAGGGAGTTATATCCGATGACCAATTGGCCTTTGCCCTTCTTGCCATGGCGAATTTGCACCGCAGAGCCCAGGCGCTCGGCCAGGCGCTGCTCGAGACGAGCGATATCCGGATCAGGTTTGGCCGTTTCGACCGGTGCAGGTTTACCACTGAGCCACTGCCGAACCAATGCCTCGGTCTGACGAACAGTGAGCCCTCGTGCGACAACGTGTCGCGCCCCTTCAACCTGTTGATTTTCCGGCAAACCGAGCAATGCACGGGCATGGCCCATTTCCAGGTCACCGTGGGACAACATGGTCTTGATGACTTCCGGCAGCGCGATCAGACGTAGCAGGTTGGACACAGTTACGCGGGATTTACCTACCGCCTCGGCCACCTGTTGCTGGGTCAGCTGGAATTCCTGCTGCAAACGCTGCAACGCAATCGCTTCTTCGATGGGGTTGAGGTCTTCACGCTGGATGTTCTCGATCAAGGCCATGGCGATCGCGGTTTCGTCCGGCACATCGCGGACCATCGCCGGGATCGTCTCTTTGCCGGCCTGCTGGCTGGCGCGCCAGCGGCGCTCGCCGGCGATGATCTCAAATCGGCCCCCGCCGATCGGGCGAACCACGATCGGTTGCATCACACCCTGGGCCTTGACCGAATTGGCCAGTTCTTCCAGCGCCTGAGGATCCATGTCCCGGCGCGGCTGGTATTTACCGCGCTGGATCAGGTCCAGGGGCAGGTGCTGCAACTCGCGCTCGTCAGCCTGCACCGCTTGTTCTTCAAGGGATGTAACGGTCGGACCACTCAACAGTGCATCCAGTCCACGTCCGAGACCTCGTTTCTTGACGGCCATGGGGATTCCTTAAGTTGGCTGGGCGGCAGCGGTGCGTGAGTTGCGGCGTTGGCGACGGACCATCTCGCCGGCCAGTGCCAGGTAGGCAATGGCGCCACGGGACGATTTGTCGTAAGCCAGGGCAGGCATGCCGTAGCTCGGGGCTTCGGCCAAACGGATGTTGCGCGGGATCACCGTATCGTAGAGCTGGTCGCCGAAGTGTTCCTTGAGCTGCGCCGACACATCGTTCATCAGGCTCAGGCGCGGATCGAACATAGTCCGCAAAAGACCTTCGATCTGTAGGTTCGGGTTGAGCAACTCGGCAATCCGCTTGATGTTATCCACAAGATCACTCAAGCCTTCGAGCGCGTAGTACTCGCACTGCATGGGGATGATCACCCCATCGGCAGCGACCAGCGCGTTGAGCGTGAGCATCGACAATGAGGGTGGGCAGTCGATCAAAATGTAATCGTAATTCTCGCGGATCGGTGCCAAGGCGCTGCGCAGACGGCTTTCTTTCATCTGCATTTCCAGCAGCACCACTTCGGCCGCAGTCAGATCGCGGTTGGCCGGCAGTAGCTGATAACCGCCGTGTTCGGAATAGTGCATGGCCTGAGCCAGGTCGCACTCGCCGATCAGCAAGTCATAGACTGAGTTTTCCAGGCCGTGTTTATCCACACCGCTACCCATGGTGGCGTTGCCCTGTGGATCAAGATCGATCAACAGCACCCGGCGCTTGGTGGCCACCAGGGATGCTGCGAGGTTGATGCAGGTGGTGGTTTTGCCCACGCCACCTTTTTGGTTCGCTATCGCGAATACCTTAGCCATTCTTGCTTGTGTTCCCAATCATGCCGTGCGGCGCAGTATCAGCAGATGGCGTTGGCCTTGGCAACCGGGTACGGCCAAGGCGTGTTCGCTATCAAGGTGGAAGTCCGTCGGCAATGCTAACAGCTCATCGCTTGGATGGACGCCCTTCATTGCCAGCCAACGGGTGTCTTGGTCGCCCAGGTGGCGGGTCCAGTTGCTGAAGTTTTCCATGCTACTGAACGCCCGGGAAACAATTCCGTTGAAGGGCTGTTCAGGCTTAAAGGCTTCGACGCGGCTGTGGATAACCTGCAGGTTATCCAATTTGAGTTCGAGTTTGACCTGAGTCAGGAAGCGCGTTTTCTTGCCGTTACTGTCCAGGCAAGTAACTTGAGACTCAGGAAACAGAATGGCCAGAGGAATGCCAGGCATGCCTCCGCCACTGCCCACGTCCAGCCAACGACCATTTTCGATAAAGGGCATCACGCTCAAGCTGTCGAGCAAATGACGCGACACCATCTCGTCGGGATCGCGCACGGCCGTCAGGTTGTAAGCCTTGTTCCACTTGATCAGCAGAGCCAGATAGCCCAGCAGCAAGTCATGCTGGGCCGGGGTAAGGTCGACGCCCAACTGGCGCGCACCTGTGGATAACTCTTCGGCATGTTGCGAGGTGACCAACGAACTCAAGCGCTTTGCTCCAACTGACGGCCCGCGCCGCGTTTTTTCAAATGAATCATCAACAGCGAGATCGCTGCCGGGGTAACGCCAGGGATCCGCGAAGCCTGGCCCAGGGTTTCAGGGCGAGTTATCCCCAGCTTGCTTTGGATCTCCTTCGAGAGCCCGGAAATGCTGGTGTAGTCGATATCCAGAGGTAGCTTGGTGTCTTCACTGGCGCGCAAGCGGGCAATTTCATCCTGCTGGCGGTCAATGTAACCGGCGTACTTGGTTTTGATTTCAATCTGTTCGGCGACCTGTGGGTCTTCTGCGCCCTGCCCCGTCACTTCGACCAAGCCAGCGTAGTCGATTTCCGGACGGGACAGCAGGTTCAGAAGGTTGTACTCGTGGGTCAGTGGCGTGCCGAACTTTTCGGCAATCGCGTCACCCTGCTCGGTGCCCGGGCGAACCCAAGTACTTTTCAGGCGTTGCTCTTCCAGCGCGATGCTCTCGCGTTTTTTGCAGAAAGCAGCCCAACGCACATCGTCGACCAGGCCCAGTTCGCGGCCTTTTTCGGTCAGGCGCAGATCGGCATTGTCTTCACGCAGGATCAAACGGTATTCCGCCCGCGAGGTAAACATCCGGTACGGTTCCTGGGTGCCCAGGGTAATCAGGTCATCGACCAATACACCGATGTATGCCTCATCGCGACGCGGGCACCAGCTGTCTTTGCCTTGGGCACGCAATGCTGCGTTGGTCCCGGCCAGTAAACCCTGGGCCCCGGCTTCTTCGTAACCGGTGGTGCCGTTGATTTGCCCGGCGAAGAACAAACCGCCGATCACTTTGGTTTCCAGGCTGTATTTCAGATCGCGGGGGTCGAAGTAGTCATATTCGATGGCGTAACCCGGGCGCACGATGTGTGCGTTTTCCATGCCGCGAATCGATTGCACGATCTGGATTTGCACATCGAAGGGCAGCGAAGTGGAAATGCCGTTCGGATACAACTCGTGGGTCGTCAGGCCTTCGGGCTCGATGAAGACCTGATGGCTTTCCTTGTCGGCAAAGCGGTGGATCTTGTCTTCGATCGATGGGCAATAGCGCGGGCCGACGCCTTCGATGACCCCGGAATACATCGGCGAGCGGTCGAGGTTCGCCGCGATGATTTCGTGGGTACGGGCGTTGGTGTGGGTGATCCAGCAACTGACCTGTTTAGGGTGTTGCTCTTTGGAGCCCATGAACGACATCACTGGAATCGGCGTATCGCCCGCTTGTTCGGTCATCACCGAAAAGTCCACAGAACGCCCATCGATACGCGGCGGCGTCCCGGTTTTCAAACGACCGACACGTAGCGGCAATTCACGTAGGCGTTTTGCCAGGGCAATCGACGGCGGGTCGCCGGCGCGACCGCCGGAATAATTCTGCATACCGATGTGGATAAGTCCGCCCAGGAACGTACCTGTGGTCAACACCACGGATTCAGCAAAGAAACGCAGGCCCATTTGGGTGACGACACCGCGCACCTGGTCTTGCTCAACGATCAGGTCATCGGCTGCCTGTTGAAATATCCACAGGTTCGGCTGGTTTTCCAGGGTTTCGCGCACCGCCGCCTTGTACAGGATGCGGTCGGCTTGTGCCCGAGTCGCTCGCACAGCAGGGCCTTTGCGGCTATTGAGCACGCGAAATTGAATACCGCCCTTGTCGGTGGCCATTGCCATCGCGCCGCCGAGGGCGTCGATTTCTTTGACCAGATGGCTTTTACCAATGCCACCGATGGCAGGGTTGCAACTCATCGCACCGAGGGTTTCCACGTTGTGCGTCAACAGCAGGGTTTTAACACCCATGCGCGCTGAGGCCAGTGCTGCCTCGGTACCGGCATGACCGCCGCCGATGACGATCACTTCAAAACGGGAAGGGAAATCCACCACGCACCTCGTGCCTGCTTATGTAGGTAATCAGGAATTGTTTGTTGAAAGGGTTTTGGAGCTTTGGCGGCAAGTATAGGGACTTAGCCCTTCCTAAAGAACCCTTTGCACAAAATTTAACCAGCTGTGGATGAATCACAGACAATAGAAATTAAAAGAGAGAAATTTATTAAGTCTTTGTTTTTATGTTTATTTCTACTGAGCAAGCTTTCTGTGGATAGATTGCTACAAGCCTTTATATTCGATGTGTACAGAGGTTCAAAAGTCTGTGGTCATGTGCCGATAAGCCCGTTGGATAACTGCGTTAAGCCTGTGGATTAAAGTGCTGGTTATCCACAGACGAGTTTATCCTTGGTTTTTAAGCCCTGTTATCAACTGGGTACAGTGCCGCTTACCCACAGGGCTTAATCCAAAGATTCTCGCCATTCACCCTGGATTTCGCCCATGGCGTAGCCACACCTATCTTCCGATTGGAGCCGATGACCTCATTGGGAGACCTATTGTGGGAAAACCACAGCGCAGTTAATAATAGCGATTATCATTAACCTACCTACGCGCCCTATGCCTCTTCCTTCTCACACGGCAGCCGTCCAGCACATCTACGAGCAACACCACACGTGGCTGCGCGGATGGCTCAAAGGCAAACTAAATAACGCCTGTGATGCGGCCGATGTGGCCCACGATACGTTCGTGCGCATCTTGGGTGGACGACACGCCTCCCAGATTCTGGAACCGCGTGATTATCTGGCAACCATCGCCAGGGGCCTGGTGATTGATCGTTATCGCCGAAGTGCCGTCGAACAGGCCTATAAGGAGGCCCTGGCTGATCGTCCTGAGATCACCGTCGTTAGTGAGGAGGACAAAGCGCTCATAATCGAGACATTAGTCGCTGTGGATAAAGCCCTGCACGCGCTTGGCGGGCGTGCACGAACAATCTTCATGCTGTCCCAGATCGATGGGCTGACTTATCAACAGATCGCCGATCAACTGCAGGTTTCGCTCACAACGGTGAAAAAACACATGATCCGAGCGTTTACCGAGTGTTCATTGATCATGGCCAGTTCCTGATGGCCGCCCCCGATCGCGACACCTTTGAAGCCGCCGCCACTTGGTATGTGCAATTTCAGTCTCAAGCTCCCACACCCGCCGAACACCATGCCTGGCAGCAATGGTTGAGCCGCGACCCTTCCCATCTGGCCGCTTGGAACCAGCTCGAACAACTGCAACGTAGTCTGGGCGGGTTACCTCAGGACGTCACTCGGCGTGCGCTGTCGACGACTCAACAACGCCGGCAAGTACTTAAATGGATGCTGGTGCTTGGCGGTGGGGGTTATCTCGGTTGGAATCTTCAGCAACACAGTGGCGTGGGAACGTTGTTGGCCGACTACCGCACGCCGATTGGCAAACATCAACGTATCCAGTTGGCCGACGGCACCCGAATCGAACTCAACACTCGCTCAGCAATCGATGTGATATTCGACGAACGGCAGCGGCTCATTCGTCTGCGCGAGGGTGAGGTACTTATCCACACCGGCAGGTTGGCGGCGCAGCTACCCTTCTATGTTGAAACTCGCCAAGGTCGGGTTCAGGCATTGGGCACCCGCTTTACCGTACGTCAGTTGGCCGATTCCACTCGCGTTGGAGTGTTGGAGGATCGCGTACAGGTGTCACCCGCAGACAATCCCTCCTCTGGTCAACTCCTTAAGGCGGGGCAGAGCGCTGACTTTGATCGGCTTAATGTCGGCCCGATCCATCCCTTCACCGCAACTCAGGCCGCCTGGGTCGACGGCCAATTAATCGTGCTGGATGCGCGGCTTGGCGATGTAATCGACGAGTTGTCACGCTATCGTCCCGGTGTCCTGCAATGCGATGCCGTCTCTGCCCGTCTGCGCGTATCCGGGACGTTCCGTCTGGACGCCACCGATGCAGTACTGACCAACCTGCAAGCCACCTTGCCTATCCAGGTGAAATACTTCACCCGCTATTGGGTTTCGATAACGCCAATCGGTTGATCAAAAATAATTCACCAGGCGGGTTACCTTTTTTTCACCTGGCGCGGCCCTACAGGTAATTACGACAATACCTTTAGGGTTTATCCGCCAATGCGCCTCCCCATCCAGCTACGCCAGCGACTTTCCTGCCATGGCATGACCTATGGTCTGCTGATTGCCACGGCCACCACAGCCAGTACCCTGTTTGCCACCGGCGTCTTGGCCGCCAGTACGGTTCAGCATTACGCCATTGCGGCCGGTCCGCTGGACAGGGCGTTAAGCCAGTTTGCGGCCAGCGCGAATGTGATCTTGTCTTTTTCTCCGGAGCAGACCGCACGGCTGATGACACCAGGGCTCGAGGGTGGCTACTCGATTGATCAGGGGTTCGCTGTGCTGCTGCAAAACACTGGGTTGTCGGCGGTCGCTCAAGCTCCTGGCAGCTACGTATTGCAGGTCGCTCCCGCAGACCAACTCACACTTGCACCGACGACGGTGAGTACTTATCAACAGGATGGTTTCGACCAGGATATCGCTGGGGATGTGGGCTACAAGGCGCAGAACAGTCGGATCGTTACCAAAACCAGCACCCCATTGTCGGAAACCCCGCGTTCAGTGTCGGTTGTCACCGGTCAGCGCATCAAGGATCAGAAGGCGCAAAGCCTGACGGAAGTGTTGGGATATGTTCCTGGCATCTTCGCGCCACCCTTTGCCGCCGGCGACAGTCTGGCAGGCGACCTGTTCTTCATCCGCGGTTTCAACGCCACTGATTATGGCTACGGTCTGCTGCGAGATGGCCTACGCGTGCAAGGCAACCGGTACGACACCACCAGCGAACCCTATGGTCTGGAGCGAGTTGAGGTTTTCCGCGGTCCCTCCTCCCTGCTCTATGGCGAAAACGCACCGGGCGGCCTGGTGAATCTGGTCAGCAAACATCCGACGGCCACGCCGCAAGGTGAGGTGCAACTCGGGTATGGCTCCAATAACCGCCGCCAGTTGGGTGTGGATATCTCGGGCCCGCTCAACGGTAATGACAACGTCCTCGGCAGGCTGGTGATGCTGGGGCGAAAATCCGATACGCAAACGGACCATGTACCGGATGATCGGCTCTATATCGCGCCATCATTGACGCTCAACTTCGACGATTACAACACCTTGACCCTGCTGGCCAATTACCAGAAGGATCACACCAACCTGGAACTCGGCCTACCGGCTGCGGGGACTTTGCTTACAAACCCTAGCGGCAAATTATCCAAGCACACGATGCTGGGTAACCCGGACTGGAACACTTTCGAACGGGAAGCCTGGAGCACGGGCTACGAATTCAGTCACAGCTTTAACGACGCCTGGCAGTTCCGGCAGAACTCCCGCTACATGCAGTCGCGCATCAACCGCCATGAAACCTGGCCCAGCGCCCTGAACAATCGCGGCTTTGGCACGCAACTGAATATGACCGCCTACGATCGCTATAACAAATCGATGGTTTACTCCCTGGATAACCAGCTAGAGGGCAAATTCCGACTCGGCGATTTGGAAAATACCGTGCTGTTGGGCGCCAGCTACGACCGTACCTCGTTCAATCAAGATTGGGACGCGGGGTTCGCGGGGACCATTAATGTGTATAACCCCGTGTACCTGCACGATCCGCTGACCCCCATCGCAGTACAAAACACCCTGCTTGAGCAACAAATGAAAGGGGTTTATGCACAGGTACAGAGCAAATACGAGCACTGGTTGTTCTTACTCGGCGGTCGTCAGGACTGGGTGGACAGCGAATTCCGCGACAAGGTGAACAAGGCCAGCAACACCCAGGCGGAAGACCGCAAATTCACCTATCAGGGCGGAGTCATGTACCAGTTCGACAACGGCCTGACGCCGTATGTCAGCTATTCCACCGCGTTCGTCCCTGTACAGCAGATCTCCAACGCCGGCTCACCGTTAAAACCGATCACCAGCAGCCAATACGAAGTGGGCGTCAAATACGAACCGCTCGGCTGGGACACGGCGATGACGCTGTCGGTGTATGACCTGCGTAAACAGGACGACACCTACCTTGACGCCACCACCAACAGCTATCGGCAGGTGGGTGAAAGTCGCGCCAAGGGTGTGGAAGTGGAGGTCAACAGTAACCTCACGCAGAATCTCAATGTGACGGCGGCCTATACCTACACCGATGCGCGTATTACCAAGGACTCGGCCACGTCTTTGGTCGAAGGGCATCAGATGACGGGGGTCCCGCGCAACCAGGCTTCCGTGTGGAGCAAGTATCGCTTCCTCGACGGTCAGCTTAAGGGGCTCTCCCTAGCTGGGGGTGTTCGCTATTTCGACAGTACTTTTTCCTACACCGCGCCGACGTTGTACGGCAAATTGGACGCAGGAAGCGTCACATTGGTGGATGCCGCGGTTGGTTACCAGATTGATAAGCACTGGTCCGTGGATCTGAATGCGAAAAACCTATTCGACAAGGAATATGTGTCCGGTTGCAACGATGCGGGGCGTTGCTACTGGGGTGACAGCCGTACCTTGCTCGGTACGGTGTCTTACAACTGGTGACCAGGTTGTGGATAACCGGTTACTTGCCGATGCAGAAGCTGGAAAAGATCCGCCCAAGTAAATCATCGGAGCTGAAGGCGCCGGTGATTTCCCCCAAAAGCTGCTGAGCCTGTCTCAAGTCTTCGGCCAGCAGCTCCCCTGCTCCTGCCAAGGTCAACTGTGCCCGTCCGTGCTCCAAGGCCGCGCTGGCCCGACGCAGCGCTTCAAGGTGCCGACGGCGAGCGCTGAAGCTGCTTTCCGAGGTCTGTTCGTAGCCCATGCAGGCTTTGAGGTGATCGCGCAGCAGCTCCAAGCCTTCCCCTGCCGATTTGGCGCTCAGACTGAGGGTGACATGGCCATCTTCGCTGGTTTGCAGAGCGATCGCTTCTCCCGTCAAGTCGGCTTTGTTACGGATCAACGTGACCTTGGCCGGATCCGGCCGCTGCTCCAGAAACTCCGGCCATAGGGCAAAAGGATCCACAGCCTCCGGTGCCGTGGCG
The DNA here is from genome assembly GCF_019641515.1 of Pseudomonas sp. S5F11. Lineage (NCBI taxonomy): Bacteria > Pseudomonadati > Pseudomonadota > Gammaproteobacteria > Pseudomonadales > Pseudomonadaceae > Pseudomonas > Pseudomonas sp. S5F11. The sequence continues at coordinate 3,578,523 of NZ_JAIFJZ010000001.1, read as the reverse complement.
TCCACGACCAAAAGTACGCGATCAGCTTCACCGATGGCCTTGAGTGCTCGCTCAACGCCAATTTTTTCGACCTGGTCATCGGTATCACGCAAACCAGCCGTATCGACGACGTGCAACGGCATGCCATCGATGTGGATATGTTCGCGCAGGATATCTCGGGTCGTGCCGGCGATCTCAGTCACGATGGCCGCTTCCCGACCTGCCAACGCGTTGAGCAGGCTGGATTTACCGGCGTTGGGACGACCGGCGATCACCACCGTCATGCCGTCACGTAGCAATGCCCCCTGACCCGCCTCACGCAGAACTGTGGATAACTCGTCGCGGACTTTGTCCAGCATCGCCAACACGTGGCCATCGGCAAGAAAATCGATTTCTTCCTCCGGGAAATCAATCGCCGCCTCAACGTAGATACGCAGACCGATCAACTGTTCCGTGAGATTATGCACACGCAAAGAAAATGCGCCTTGAAGCGAGCGCAGCGCATTGCGCGCCGCCTGTGCAGAACTGGCCTCAATCAAATCCGCGATAGCTTCGGCCTGGGCCAGGTCCAACTTGTCATTCAAGAACGCTCGCTCGCTGAATTCCCCTGGCCGAGCCAGACGGCAACCCAATTGCAGACAGCGCTGCAGCAGCATATCCAACACAACCGGGCCGCCGTGTCCCTGCAGTTCCAGAACGTCTTCACCGGTGAATGAATTTGGGCCAGGAAAATACAGCGCCAGTCCTTCGTCCAACACCTCGTTCTCGGCATCCAGGAACGGGCCGTAATGCGCGTATCGGGGCTTCAGGTCTCGCCCGCTGATGGCCTTGGCGGCTACGCCAGCAAGCGGCCCGGAAATACGAACGATACCGACACCACCACGACCTTGAGCGGTAGCGACAGCAGCGATGGTTTCACGAGGAGCGCTCATCAACAGGTTCCAGAACAAATGTGACGGAAAGCAAAACGCCCCACTAGGGGGCGTCTTGAGTGGTTATCCACAGAGTAATTACGCCGCGGCTTTTTGGGTAGCCGCTTCGATTTTACGTGTGATGTACCACTGTTGAGTAATCGACAACACGTTGTTGACCACCCAGTACAGCACCAGACCCGCCGGGAACCACAGGAAGAAGAAGGTGAAGATGATCGGCATCATTTTCATCACCTTGGCCTGCATCGGATCCGGAGGCGTTGGGTTCAGACGCTGCTGGATAAACATGGTCGCGCCCATGATGATCGGCAGGATAAAGAACGGGTCTTTGATCGACAGGTCAGTTATCCACAGCATGAACGGCGCCTGACGCATTTCCACGCTTTCCAGGAGTACCCAGTACAGCGATAGGAATACCGGCATCTGTACGAGAATCGGCAAGCATCCACCCAGCGGGTTGATCTTTTCTTTCTTGTACAGCTCCATCATGGCCTGCGACATTTTCTGCCGGTCATCACCATGTTGCTCTTTCAATGCAGCCAGCTTCGGCGCCACGGCACGCATGCGCGCCATCGACTTGTAGCTGGCGGCCGACAGAGGGAAGAAGATGCCCTTGATCAGCATGGTCAGGAAGATGATCGACCAGCCCCAGTTACCGACGATGCTGTGGATATGTTGCAACAACCAGAAAATCGGTTGGGCAATGAACCACAGAATGCCGTAGTCCACAGTCAATTCCAGGCCTGGGGACAACTCTTTGAGCACAGCCTGGCTTTTCGGGCCGGCATACAGAGTCGCGCTGGTTTCGCCAGTGGCACCTGGCGCGACGGTCAACGACGGGCCGGTGTAGCCAATGATGTAGTTACCCTTGGAGTCCTTGCGTGCCAGAACCACGTTATTCTGGCCTGGCTGTGGAATCCACGCGGTCACGAAATAGTGCTGCAACCAGGCAACCCAACCGCCGTTCACGTTGTAGGTGATGGCTGGCTTGGTTTTGTCTTCGCTCACCTTGTCCATGTCTTTCATGGACACTTTTTTGTACGGTTCCGAACTTGTCCACAGGGCGGCGCCCAGGTAAGTCGCGGTGCCCGTTGCTGTACTGGACGAAGGATCGGAGCTGGCGTCGCGCTTGAGTTGCGCGAACATGGCGCCGTTCCAAGGCTGAGCGCTTTGGTTGTCGATCAGGTAGGTGACAACGATGTCGTACAGACCACGCTTGAGCGTGAACCGCTTGATGTAGTTGACGCCATCCTTGCTGAACTTCAGGTCTACGACCAATTGGTCCTGACCGTCAGCCAGTTGATAACTTTTCTTCTCCGAAGAGAAAACCGGACGACCGGCTTGGCTTGCATCGGGACCGTTGGTACCGATCAGACCGCTTTGAGCCTGGTAAATACGCTCGCCACCGTTATCGAACAGCTGGAAAGGGATTTCCGGATGGTCTTGGCGGCGTGGATACAGCGGCAGGGTCAGCTTGGCTACGTCACCACCTTGTGGGTCGACTGCCAGGTCCAACACATCCGTTTTGATCTGGATGAGGTCGGTGCTTGCTGCAACTGGAACTTCGGCGGGCGCTTTGGCTTCGCCTGCTGCGCGTGGAATGTCATCACTGGCGGCAGCGTTAGTGCCACTTGCCGTGTCGGGAAGTCCCGCAGGTGCAGTGTTGACGGCAACATTCTGAGTCGGCAGGGCAGCTTGGCCATAGTCTTGGTTCCACTTAAGAACCATAACGTAGGACACGATTGCCAGGGCGACGATCAGGATCGTGCGTTTAATATCCATGATTACTCGGCCATCGAAGAAGAACGGGAGGTGGGGACAGGTGGAACCGGGTCATAACCACCGGGATTCCACGGATGACAGCGACCTAAACGACGAAAGGTCAGCCAGCCACCGCGCAGAAGACCATGATTTTCTATGGCCTCTAACGCGTAGCAGGAACAACTGGGGTAGAAACGACAGTGATTGGCCATCAGAGGACTAATGGCGTAGCGGTAAAACTGGATCGGAACGAGGGCCAGTTTACGCATCGTTGCTGTCTACCCCTACAGTTTCGGGGCTGGCTGGAGGTGCTGGCTTGTGGGTACGCGCCAAACGTTTCCAGAGCTTGCCGAAATGCTGAATCAATTCGGGGTTTTCTACATCCCCCAAGCCTTTACGCGCGACGATAACAATATCCCAACCAACCAGGGTGTCCTGGTGGAGGCGAAACGATTCGCGCATCAGACGCTTGAGGCGATTGCGCTCAACGGAGAGCTTTACGCTCTTTTTGCCGATCACCAACCCGAGACGGGGGTGATCCAGATCGTTGTTACGCGCAAGGAGCAGGAGATTTTTCCCCGGAACCTTGCCGGTGGGGGAGTCAAAGACTGCCTTGAAATGCCGGGGAGTTAGCAGACGCTTTTCCCGACTGAAGTCCTGACTCACCACCAGTGCCGGATTATCAAACTGCCAGACGCGCACGACCTTTGGCGCGGCGACGCGACAGGACGGCACGACCGTTCTTGGTAGCCATGCGGGCACGGAAGCCGTGGGTACGGGCGCGTTTGATGGTGCTGGGTTGGAAAGTACGTTTCATGGCGTTGTTACCTGGTTCGTCACAACGGGCCGGAATGGCCCCCGTTTTAAGAGACCGGCGATTCTAGAGAAAGCAAGCCTCTAGGTCAATTTCCAACCAGCTATTCCTTTAATTAGATCTGAATACGGCAGCGTCGCTGTTTTCACCGTTCAGACACTCATCAACACGAACCTAGATATAGAAATAAAGAAGGAAGTTATTTAAAGCTTTTCTGTAAAGCTTATAAAAGCTATGCAGTCCATCATCTGTGGATAACTGCCTCAAGCCCTTATTCCACTTGATGTACAGAGAATGACAACACAGGGGAGAAACGGTGTTCTGCCTGTGCTGCGCTGTCGGATAAGCTGTGGGTGGAATGGCATGTTATCCACAGTCCAGTTACCCACAGACTTTCGGACCTACTTGTGCAACGAGCTCAGGTACGCTTATCCACAGAGCTTATGCACAGACCATCGGTCGGCTTTTTCAAGGTTAAGGCATTGATTTTGGCTGGGGTGTCAGCAAGCTACATGTGGATAAGTGGACAGCTGATCGCTACAATGGCGGCTGTTTTTGCCTCACCGGCTTTCAACTTAGGGGATATCCGTGTCAGTGGAACTTTGGCAGCAGTGCGTGGAGCTTTTGCGCGATGAGCTGCCTGCCCAGCAATTCAACACCTGGATCCGTCCGCTACAGGTCGAAGCCGAAGGCGACGAGTTGCGTGTCTACGCGCCCAATCGGTTTGTGCTCGATTGGGTCAACGAGAAGTACCTGAGCCGTGTTCTCGAATTGCTCGACGAACATGGCAATGGTCTCGCCCCAGTGCTCTCCTTGTTAATAGGCAGCAAACGTAGCTCCGCGCCTCGCGCTGCACCTAATGCACCGCTGGCGGCTGCGGCGTCTCAAGCTCAGGCGGCGACCGCACCGGCTGCCCCGGCGCCTTCCGCTGCGCCGACGCCCTCCAAATCTTCAACGCAAAAAAATGCGCCGGAGCATGAAGAGCCGTCCCGCGATAGCTTCGACCCGATGGCAGGAGCCAGTTCCCAGCAGGCCCCTGTTCGTGCCGAGCAGCGCACTGTGCAGGTCGAAGGTGCGCTCAAGCACACCAGTTACCTGAACCGCACATTCACCTTTGAAAACTTCGTCGAAGGTAAATCCAACCAGCTTGCGCGCGCCGCTGCCTGGCAGGTCGCCGACAACCCCAAGCATGGTTACAACCCGCTCTTCCTTTATGGTGGCGTTGGCTTGGGTAAGACCCACTTGATGCACGCTGTGGGTAACCATCTATTAAAGAAGAATCCGAATGCCAAGGTCGTATACCTGCACTCGGAGCGCTTCGTGGCTGATATGGTCAAGGCCTTGCAGCTCAACGCTATCAACGAATTCAAGCGTTTTTACCGCTCTGTTGATGCCTTGCTGATCGATGACATTCAATTCTTCGCCCGCAAGGAACGTTCCCAGGAAGAGTTTTTCCACACGTTCAACGCTCTGCTCGAAGGCGGCCAGCAGGTTATTCTGACCAGCGACCGTTATCCGAAGGAAATCGAAGGTCTGGAAGAACGCTTGAAGTCCCGCTTCGGCTGGGGCTTGACGGTTGCTGTAGAGCCGCCCGAGCTTGAAACCCGCGTCGCGATCCTGATGAAAAAGGCCGACCAGGCCAAGGTCGAGCTTCCCCACGATGCGGCGTTCTTTATCGCCCAACGCATCCGCTCCAACGTGCGGGAGCTGGAAGGTGCACTCAAACGGGTAATTGCCCACTCGCATTTTATGGGCCGCGATATCACGATTGAGCTGATTCGCGAATCTCTGAAAGACCTGCTGGCTCTGCAAGACAAGCTGGTGAGTGTGGATAACATCCAGCGCACTGTGGCCGAGTACTACAAGATCAAGATTTCCGACCTGCTGTCCAAGCGTCGTTCGCGCTCGGTAGCGCGTCCGCGTCAGGTGGCCATGGCCCTTTCCAAGGAATTGACCAACCATAGCCTGCCGGAAATCGGTGATGTATTTGGTGGTCGCGACCACACCACGGTCTTGCACGCGTGCCGCAAGATCAACGAACTTAAGGAATCCGACGCGGATATTCGCGAGGACTACAAGAACCTGCTGCGTACACTGACTACGTGATGACACCAGCGCAGCTTATTAAGGCAAGGGACTAGACCATGCATTTCACCATTCAACGCGAAGCCCTGTTGAAACCCCTGCAACTGGTCGCAGGCGTCGTCGAGCGCCGTCAGACCTTGCCGGTACTCTCTAACGTATTGCTGGTGGTCGAAGGCCAGCAATTGTCCTTGACCGGTACCGACCTGGAAGTCGAGTTGGTGGGCCGTGTGCAGTTGGAAGAGCCTGCTGAACCGGGCGAGATCACCGTACCGGCGCGCAAGTTGATGGATATCTGCAAAAGCCTGCCGAACGATGCGCTGATCGACATCAAGGTTGATGAACAGAAGCTGGTGGTAAAAGCTGGCCGTAGCCGTTTCACCCTGTCCACGCTGCCGGCCAATGATTTCCCGACCGTCGAAGAAGGTCCCGGCTCGCTGACGTGCAGCCTGGAACAGAGCAGACTGCGCCGTTTGATCGAACGCACCAGTTTCGCCATGGCCCAGCAGGATGTGCGGTACTACCTTAATGGCATGTTGCTGGAGGTGTCCGAAGGCGTTATCCGCGCGGTCGCTACCGACGGTCACCGCTTGGCGATGTGCTCGATGCGCGCCGATATCGGTCAGCCCGACCGTCATCAAGTCATCGTGCCACGCAAAGGTATTCTTGAACTGGCACGCCTGCTCACTGAGCCGGACGGCAATGTGAGCATCGTATTGGGTCAGCATCACATCCGCGCCACTACGGGCGAATTCACGTTCACCTCCAAGCTGGTTGATGGCAAGTTCCCGGATTACGAGCGTGTATTGCCTAAAGGTGGCGACAAGCTGGTCATCGGCGATCGCCAGGCGCTGCGCGAAGCGTTCAGTCGTACTGCCATTCTGTCCAACGAAAAGTACCGTGGTATCCGTCTGCAATTGGCCAATGGTCAGCTGAAGATCCAGGCTAACAACCCAGAACAGGAAGAAGCGGAAGAAGAAGTGGGCGTCGACTACAACGGCGGCTCGCTGGAAATCGGCTTCAACGTGAGCTACCTCTTGGACGTGCTGGGTGTGATGACCACCGAACAGGTTCGCCTGATTCTGTCGGACTCCAACAGCAGCGCGCTGGTGCAGGAATCCGATAACGACGACTCGGCTTACGTTGTCATGCCGATGCGCCTGTAACCATGCTCAGCAGAAGCTAGATGTCCCTCAGTCGCGTCTCGGTCACCGCGGTGCGCAATTTGCACCCGGTGACCTTCTCCCCCTCCCCCCGCATCAATATCCTCCACGGCGCCAATGGCAGTGGCAAAACCAGTGTGCTGGAAGCCATTCATTTGTTGGGGCTCGCGCGTTCTTTTCGCAGTGCTCGTCTTTTACCGGTTATTCAATACGAACAGTTGGCTTGCACCGTGTTTGGCCAGGTCGAACTGGCTGAGGGTGGGCACAGCAGTTTGGGAATATCCCGTGATCGCGGGGGAGAGTTTCAGATCCGTATAGATGGGCAAAATGCTCGTAGCGCGGCTCAGTTGGCCGAAATTCTGCCGCTGCAGCTGATCAATCCGGATAGCTTCCGGCTACTGGAAGGTGCGCCAAAAATACGCAGGCAATTCCTCGATTGGGGAGTGTTCCACGTGGAACCGCGATTTATGGCCACATGGCAGCGCCTGCAGAAGGCCCTGCGGCAGCGGAACTCGTGGCTGCGGCATGGTACACTTGACGCCGCTTCGCAAGCGGCCTGGGACCGTGAACTGTGCCTGGCCAGCGACGAAATAGATGAATACCGCCGTGCCTACATCAAAGCCTTGAAACCAGTCTTTGAACAGACCTTGAGAGAGTTACTGGATCTCGAAGGGCTGACGCTGAGCTACTACCGTGGTTGGGACAAAGAGCGTGAACTCAGTGCAGTTCTCGCCACGTCCTTGCAGCGGGATCAGCAGATTGGTCACACCCAGGCCGGCCCTCAACGGGCTGATTTGCGTCTTAGATTAGGCGCTCATAATGCCGCGGACATCTTGTCCCGCGGTCAGCAAAAGTTGGTGGTGTGCGCTTTGCGTATCGCCCAGGGCCACTTGGTGAGCCAGGCCCGGCGCGGTCAGTGTATTTATCTGGTGGATGACCTGCCGTCCGAACTTGACGAGCAACATCGCCGCTCGTTATGCCGCTTGTTGGAAGACTTACGCTGCCAAGTGTTTATCACTTGTGTAGACCACGAATTATTGAGGGAAGGCTGGCAGACGGAAACGCCAGTCGCTTTGTTCCACGTGGAACAAGGCCGTATCACCCAGACCCACGACCATCGGGAGTGAAGGCATGAGCGAAGAAAACACGTACGACTCGACCAGCATTAAAGTGCTGAAAGGTTTGGATGCCGTACGCAAACGTCCCGGTATGTACATTGGCGACACTGATGACGGTAGCGGTCTGCACCACATGGTGTTCGAGGTGGTCGACAACTCCATCGACGAAGCTCTGGCCGGTCACTGCGACGACATCAGCATCATCATCCATCCGGATGAGTCCATCACCGTGCGCGATAACGGTCGTGGCATCCCGGTGGATGTGCATAAAGAAGAAGGCGTATCTGCGGCAGAGGTCATCATGACCGTGCTCCACGCCGGCGGCAAATTCGACGACAACTCCTATAAAGTATCCGGCGGATTGCACGGCGTAGGTGTTTCGGTAGTGAACGCTTTGTCTGAAGAGCTGATCCTGACCGTACGTCGTAGCGGCAAGATCTGGGAGCAGACCTATGTGCACGGTGTGCCTCAAGCGCCTATGGCCATTGTGGGAGACAGCGAAACCACGGGCACCCAGATTCACTTCAAGGCTTCCAGCGAGACCTTCAAGAATATTCATTTCAGCTGGGACATTCTGGCCAAACGCATCCGTGAACTGTCTTTCCTTAACTCCGGTGTAGGTATCGTCCTCAAAGACGAGCGCAGCGGTAAGGAAGAACTGTTCAAGTACGAAGGCGGTTTGCGTGCGTTCGTTGAGTACCTGAACACCAACAAGACGCCGGTCAACCAGGTGTTCCACTTCAACATCCAGCGTGAAGACGGCATCGGCGTGGAAATCGCCCTGCAATGGAACGACAGCTTCAACGAGAACCTGTTGTGCTTCACCAACAACATTCCGCAGCGCGACGGGGGTACTCACCTTGTGGGTTTCCGTTCGGCGCTGACGCGTAACCTTAATACCTACATCGAAGCCGAAGGCTTGGCCAAGAAGCATAAAGTCGCCACTACGGGTGACGATGCACGCGAAGGTCTGACGGCGATCATCTCGGTGAAAGTGCCGGACCCTAAGTTCAGCTCCCAGACCAAAGACAAGCTGGTGTCTTCTGAAGTGAAGACCGCTGTGGAACAGGAGATGGGTAAATACTTCTCCGACTTCCTGCTGGAGAACCCGAACGAAGCCAAGCTGGTTGTCGGCAAGATGATCGATGCCGCTCGCGCGCGTGAAGCGGCGCGTAAGGCTCGTGAGATGACCCGTCGTAAAGGCGCGCTGGATATCGCCGGCCTGCCGGGCAAATTGGCGGACTGCCAAGAGAAAGACCCTGCCCTCTCCGAACTGTACCTGGTGGAAGGTGACTCTGCTGGCGGTTCCGCCAAGCAGGGTCGTAACCGCCGTACCCAAGCCATCCTGCCGTTGAAAGGTAAGATCCTCAACGTTGAGAAGGCGCGCTTCGACAAGATGATTTCCTCTCAGGAAGTCGGCACCTTGATCACGGCGTTGGGCTGCGGTATTGGCCGCGAAGAGTACAACATCGACAAGTTGCGTTATCACAACATCATCATCATGACCGATGCTGACGTCGACGGTTCGCACATTCGTACCCTGCTGCTGACGTTCTTCTTCCGTCAATTGCCAGAGCTGATCGAGCGTGGCTACATCTACATCGCTCAGCCACCGTTGTACAAAGTGAAGAAAGGCAAGCAAGAGCAATACATCAAAGACGACGACGCCATGGAAGAGTACATGACGCAGTCGGCCCTGGAAGATGCCAGCCTGCACTTGAATGACGAAGCGCCAGGCATTTCCGGTGAAGCGTTGGAGCGCCTGGTTAACGACTTCCGAATGGTGATGAAGACCCTCAAGCGCCTGTCGCGCCTGTACCCGCAGGAGTTGACCGAGCACTTCATCTACTTGCCGGCCGTTAGCCTGGAACAGTTGAGCGACCACGCAGCAATGCAAGATTGGCTGGCTCAGTATGAAGTGCGTCTGCGCACCGTTGAGAAATCCGGCCTGGTCTACAAGGCCAGCCTGCGTGAAGACCGTGAGCGTAATGTCTGGCTGCCAGAGGTCGAGCTGATCTCCCACGGCCTGTCGAACTACGTTACTTTCAACCGCGACTTCTTCGGCAGCAATGATTACAAGACCGTGGTGACCCTGGGCGCACAACTAAGCACCCTGCTCGACGACGGTGCTTACATCCAGCGTGGCGAGCGTAAGAAACAGGTTAAGGAATTCAAAGAAGCCCTTGACTGGCTGATGGCCGAAAGCACCAAGCGCCACACCATTCAGCGATACAAAGGTCTGGGCGAAATGAACCCCGATCAATTGTGGGAAACCACCATGGATCCAAGCCAGCGTCGTATGCTGCGCGTGACCATCGAAGACGCGATTGGCGCGGATCAGATCTTCAACACCCTCATGGGTGATGCGGTCGAACCTCGTCGTGACTTCATCGAAAGCAACGCCTTGGCAGTTTCTAACTTGGATTTCTAAGTTCGATTAACGCGCCAAAAACAAGAAAGGCCAACGCTCTGCGTTGGCCTTTTTTATTGTTGGATGACCAGTTTTGCAAATGCTCCACGTGGAACATCGGCCTACTTAACCCGCCGAGCTGGTAGGAACACTTTCCAAGCGATAGCCATATCCATAAATGGTTAACAGCTGCCATCCCCTATCGGCAGTCAGTCCCAGCTTATTACGCAGTCGATAGATATGCGTATCTAGCGGCCGAGACGAGACCATTTCTTCGTGCGTCCAGAATCGCTCATAAAGGTATTCGCGAGACAGCGGACGCGCCAGATTGGCGAACAGGCAGCTGGCCAATCGGTACTCGCGCTCGGTGAGGTTGATCGGTTTTCCTGCGCGGGTGACTGTCAGTTCAGCATCGTCAAAAGTCAGGTCGTTGAAACTTTGCAGTTCATGGGTCGTGGATTTTTGCAGGCCATGCCGTCGAAGAACCGCGCTGACACGCGCCTTCAATTCATTCGGGCGAAACGGTTTGCTGACATAGTCATCGGCACCGCTGTTCAACGCCGTGACAATATCGCTTTCAGCGTCACGGCTGGTCAGCATAATGACCGCAGGGGGCGCATCCATGTGTTCGCGTGTCCAGCGCAGCAGTGCGATACCGGTGATGTCTGGCAACTGCCAGTCGAGTATCAGTAGATCAAAGGTTTCTCGACGTAACTGGCGTAGCAGGTCTTCACCCCGCTCGAAACAATGCAGGGTCCAAGGCTGTTCAGTGGTACCAGGGATCTGTCGCAGTGTCTGTTCCACCCGGCGCAATTCCGCGGGTTCGTCATCCAGTATTGCGACACGCATGGGTGGGTCCTTTCATTGAAGAGTACGGCAGCCGTCAGCCTGATCAAGGCACGTACTGCGCAGATGCCGGCCGTTGAATCTGAAGAATTGTGCTCAGAAACGGCGCTCCCTGGATCTCTCGGTAGGCTGAAGTCCATGAGCGGTTAACATGGAAATCCTCGCTACTCAGGTAGGGAAGATACCGACTCCCGATAGTAAGGAAAAGGATCAGCCGACGCATGAGCTGTCGTAGACTCCTGTCCGAGTTACCGCCAAATAATCCCATCGTGCTCAATTCGCCACGGGCAATGCCTTCATGAACTTCAAGCAGGAAACATCCTCCAGCGGGTCGAAAATGAGCTTCACTGGGGTCAAGGCGTGTGTGCCTATCCAGCCACTGCTTAGATACGGTGACCTATGATGCTTTGGGGCAAGGCTGAAAAACGCCAACCGACCTACGCCCAGCGGTTGTTTCATGGCCTGGTGCGCGAATGGGTGTGGATTGGCTTGCTGCTGCTGCCTATGACGGCCTACCTGTCGGTGAGTTCGGGGTTGGCGCTGAATAACTCCTTCTATGACACTTTTCGCCGCCTCACTCCTCTACCGGTGGATCCGCGCGTATTGCTGGTGACCATCGACGAACCGAGCCTCAAGAAACTGGGGCCGTGGCCATGGTCACGTAGCGTGCACGCCGATTTGATTGACCGCCTCAACGCTGCACAACCGGAAGGAGTTCTGTTGGATGTCATCTTCAGCGAACCTGAAGAACCTGCGAGCGACAAGCGCCTGTCTGACGCCTTATGTAACGCCGGCAATGTAGTGCTGCCGTTGGTTCGCGAAGGCTCTTCTCGCTACAGCCAGGCCGACGCGCAAATGTTGCCCCTGCTTAAATGTGCCAAAGGGCTGGGCCATATCAACGTAGAAGCCGACCCTGATGGCGTGGTGCGCAGTCTGTACCTACGTGAGGGACCTGCCGGTGCCACCGTCCCGCAGTTGGCCTGGTTGGCTTATGAAATGGGCAGGGAGCCGAACCCGATGCCGGGCACCCCGCAGGCGTCGATATCGCAACGTTGGCAGCGCGAGTATGGGGTTCGTGTCCCCGTTATTGCGTCTGATACCCGGTTTCCCAGCGTCTCTTATGTCAGCGTATTGCATGGTGAGGTACCACCTGAAATGCTGCATGGCCGCCTGATTTTGGTGGGGGCGATGGACTCAGGCCTGGGCGATTATTTTTTCAGCCCGCTCTCCTCCGCTGTCGGCGCCACGGCCGGGTTGGACATCCAGGCCAACGTTCTCAATGCCTTGCTCCAGGGACGCAGCATCGTGGATCTGCCAGGATGGCTGGCGGCGCTGCTAGCGACGAGTCTTGTGGCGGTGCTGCTGGGCCTGCTGCTTCATCGTCCCCGCTATGCCCTGTGGATGACCGTGGGCTGCATGCTCACGGCGTTGCTTATCGCTTTGGGGTTACTGCGGTTGGGTCACTGGTGGTCCCCCGCCGCGTGTTTGATCGGTTTGCTGCTCAGCTACCTGATCTGGAATTGGCGTCGCCTGAGTGTGATCCTGGCCTATTTCGGTTGGGAACTGGCGCGTCTGGATAACGAGCCCAAGGTGCTTCCCGAACGTCGCCGCGCACCCGCCAGCCGTGGTGATGTGTTGCAAGCACGCATTTTTGCCTTGGAACAGGCCGTCAGCCGCACGCGGGACACCCGCCGTTTTATGGCTGATGGGTTGGAATGCCTGCCGGTGGCCACGCTGATTACCGACCCCCGCGGCAATATTCTGTTGGCTAACCGCATTGCCCGTGAGGTGTTCGGTAATGACCTGGTCACCGAAAACCTGCTGGAGCAACTTGCCGATCTGGGCTATCCACCGCTGCACAATGGCGTGCGCCCCGCCCTGTCGGCGTTGGAATTGGTGGAGTTTCGCGACATCCATCAACGCAGTCTGCGCATGGAGCTTGCCCCGTTGCTACCGGCTGAAGGGGACATCGCCCTCGGCTGGCTGCTGAGTCTCACCGACCTGAGCAAAGAGCGCGAGGCCCAGCAGCATCGAGAAACCATGCTGCGGTTCCTGTCCCATGACCTGCGCGCGCCCCACTCGGCCATCCTCGCGTTACTGGATGTGCACAGCGGTGAGTCGCCGGTGTTTGCCCAGGTCGAACAACAAGTTCGACGTGCGCTGAGCCTTACGGAGTCATTTGTGCAGTTGGCGAAAGCTGAGGCCGACGGCTATCAATTCCAGCCGACTTTATTCGCCATGTTGGTGATGGATGCCTTCGACCAAGTGGCAGTGATCGCCCAGCTCAAAGGCATACACCTGGTTCATGACCTGGATGAGACTGACGAAGGCATGGTGTCAGCCGACCAATCGCTGCTGACGCGTGCGTTGTTTAACGTGCTGGAGAATGCCGTCAAATACTCACCTTCCGGGACTACCGTCAGGTTGAGTCACGCCAGTGAGCAGGGCTGGTTGGAATGCCGGATCAGCGACCAGGGCCCAGGTATAGCACCAGAGGATTTGCCGGAGCTGTTCAGCCAGTACCGGCGCTTTGATTCTGCACAGGGCAGCGAAGGGCTGGGGTTGGGGCTGACGATGGTTAAAGCGGTGGTTGAGCGCCATAGAGGCCGGATCGACTGCGAAAGTACACTGGGCAAAGGCACCGCCTTCAGCCTACGTTTGCCCCTTTTGGATGAATGAGAAACGGCTTTTTCACAGGCACAAAAAAACCGGTCATCAGGACCGGTTTTTTTTATAGCTGGAAAAACTTATGCACGGTTTTGGTGATTTTATTCTTTTTTTGAATATCCAACAAAATCAGGTAGTTATGCTTAAAAAAGAGCCATTTGCCAACAATCCGTGCACAGGTTATCCACAGAACTTCAAACGACTGGCGTGTCTACCACCACCGGCTCCGGAGGCAGCGAACCCATGGCCCGTTGCTGCGCTTCATTCCAAGCCTGAGCACGGTCGTTCAGTGCTGCAATAGCCCTTGGGCCCTCTTCTTCGGCGTACATCGGTTCGCCAATCACCACGGTGATCGTGCCTTCGCGTTTGGCCCAGCCAGTTTTTGGCCAGAATTTGCCGGCGTTATGGGCAATCGGCAATACCGGCAGATTGGCGTTGACCGCCAAAGCAGTCCCGCCACGGGAGAACTTGCCCACAGTGCCGTAGGGTACTCGTGTGCCTTCGGGGAAGATCAGTACCCACACACCATCTTTGAGTAGCTCATCGCCCTTCTTGGCAACGTGCTTGAGCGCGGCTTTGGGGTTGTCTCGATCAATCGCGATCGGCCGCAACATGGCCATGGCCCAACCGAAGAACGGAACATACAGCAGCTCGCGCTTGAGCACCTGGCTCAGGGGCGAAAAGTATGCCGAGAGAAAGAACGTTTCCCAGGTGCTCTGATGGTTCGACAGAATCACGCAAGGCTGCTGCGGGACGTTTTCCGCGCCCTTGACCTCGAAACGGATATTCAGGAATACCTTGGCCAACCACAAAGCGCAGCGGCACCAGTAGACGTTGATAAAGCGATAGCGCGCCTTGAACGGCAGGAACGGCGCAATAAAAAAGCTCAGGGTGCACCAGAGAAACGAACTGGTGCCCAGCAGCAGGTAAAAGAAAAAGGTTCTGATGGCCTGCAAGATCGACATGGCGGCATTTACCGTTGCGGGACACGGCCCGCCTGTTGAACAGCGCACTCCCGAACAATCCTTGGTCAGGAAGTCGAGGGCGGCTAGTTGTTGATAAGTTCTGCGGCAACTGCCGCCAGATCGTCAAAAATCAAAGTGCCTACCGGCAGGTTTTTCGCCTGGGTCTTTTCGCCTTTCCCGGTCTTTACCAAAACTGGCTGAGAGTCGACGGCCTTGGCCGCCTCCAGGTCACCGAGGCTGTCCCCGACGAACCATATCCCAGCCAATGGCACGTTGTAATGTTCTGCAATGGTTTTCAACATGCCCGGCTTGGGTTTGCGGCAATCGCAGCCCTCGTCCGGTCCATGGGGGCAGTACACCACCAACCCCACCTCACCGCCCTGCTCGGCCACCAACGTGCGCAAGCGCGCGTGCATGGCGTCCAGGGTTGCGAGATCATAGTAGCCACGGGCAATGCCGGACTGGTTGGTGGCGACGGCCACCGTCCAGCCGGCTTTGCTCAACTGCGCAATGGCCTCGATCGAGCCGGGCAGTGGAATCCACTCCTCCACCGACTTGATGTAAGCGTCGGAGTCGTAATTGATCACCCCGTCCCGATCGAGAATCAGCAGTTTCAGCATGGTCAGCTCAGGGTCGAAATATCGGCGATATTGACGAACAAGCCGCGCAGACGCGCGAGCATGGCGTAGCGGTTTTTCCGCACACCAGCATCTTCGGCATTGATCATCACCGCTTCGAAGAACGCATCCACCGGCTCACGCAAGGTAGCCAGGCGCGCCAGGGCTTCGGCGTAATTGCGTTCTGCAATCAGCGGTTTCACCGCATTCTCGGCCTTGGCGATGGCCGAGTTCAGCGAGAACTCCTTGGCATCGGCAAACAGGCCAGGGTCGACGTCGGCATTGCCCAGGCCTTCGGCCTTGCTCAGCAGGTTCGACACACGCTTGTTCACGGCCGCCAGCGCATCGGCTTCCGGCAACTTACGGAACGCCTGCACGGCTTGTACGCGCTGGTCGAAGTCCAGTGCCGAACCCGGTTGCAGAGCGCGAACCGACAGGTATACCGACACGTCCACGCCCTCGTCTTCGTAACGCGCACGCAGACGGTCGAACACGAATTCCAGCACCTGCTCAGCCAGGCCGGCCTGCTTGACCTTGCCGCCGAACTGGCCGACTGCGAACACCACGGCCTGGGTCAGGTCGAGGTCGAGCTTTTTGTCGATCAGAATGCGCAGCACGCCCAAGGCCGCACGGCGCAGGGCATAGGGGTCTTTGCTACCGGTCGGCAGCATGCCGATACCGAAGATGCCGACCAGGGTGTCCAGCTTATCGGCGATGGCCACGGCCGCGCCGGTCAGGGTGGAGGGCAACTCGGCGCCGGCACCGCGCGGCATGTACTGCTCGTTCAGCGCCAAAGCCACGTCGTTCGGCTCGCCGTCGTTGAGGGCGTAGTAGTAACCGGCGACGCCTTGCATCTCGGGGAACTCACCGACCATCTCGGTGGCCAGGTCGCACTTGGACAGCAAGCCCGCACGCGCGGCCCAGGCGGCATCACCGCCAATGCGCGGTGCAATGTAAGCGGCCAGTTTCGAAACCCGGACGGCCTTGTCATAGACACTGCCGAGTTTTTCCTGGAACACCACGTTCTGCAGGCGCAGGTTGAAGTCTTCCAGCTTCTGCTTCTTGTCTTGCTTGAAGAAGAACTCGGCGTCGGTCAGGCGCGGGCGAACGACTTTCTCGTTACCGGCGATGATCTGCTGCGGGTCCTTGCTCTCGATGTTGGCCACGGTGATAAAGCGCGGCAGTAACTTGCCATCCATGTCCAGCAGGCAGAAATACTTCTGGTTGTCCTGCATTGTGGTGATCAGGGCTTCCTGCGGCACGTCGAGGAAGCGCTCTTCGAACGAGCACACCAACGGCACCGGCCATTCAACCAGCGCGGTTACTTCGTCGAGCAGGTTCGGCGGCACGATGGCGGTGCCTTCCTGCAGGCGGGCCAGCTCTTCGGTGCGCTTGCTGATCAGTTCACGACGTTCATTGGCATCGGCCAATACGTAAGCGCCGCGCAGGTCACTGAGGTAATTGGCCGGCGAGGTGATGCGCACGCCTTGCGGATGATGGAAACGGTGACCGCGGGAGTCGCGGCCGGCTTTCTGGGCGAGGATAGTGCAGTCGATGACCTGGTCACCGAGCAGCATCACCAGCCACTGGGTCGGACGCACGAACTCTTCCTTGCGCGCGCCCCAGCGCATGCGCTTGGGAATCGGCAGGTCGTTCAGGGAGTCTTCGACAATGGTCGGCAACAGGCTGGCGGTCGGCTTGCCGGTAATCACCTGGCTAAAGCGCAGTTTCGGACCGCTTTGATCGATGTCGCTCAGCTCGACGCCACATTTTTTGGCAAAGCCAAGGGCGGCCTGGGTCGGGTTACCTTCGGCGTCGAACGCGGCCTGGCGCGGCGGGCCGTCGAGGTTGATGCTGCGGTCCGGCTGTTGGGTTTCCAGCGCGGTCAGCAACACCGCCAGGCGGCGCGGCGCGGCGTAGACTTTTTTCGCTTCAAACTTCAAACCTGCGGTCTGCAGGCCTTTTTCGATCCCGGCCAGGAACGCATCGGCCAGGGTATTGAGTGCCTTGGGTGGCAGCTCTTCGGTGCCCAGTTCAACCAGGAAATCTTGAGCACTCATTGTGCAGCCTCCAGCTTAGCCAACACTTCATCACGCAGGTCCGGGGTTGCCATCGGGAAGCCCAGCTTGGCGCGTGCCAGCAGGTAGGCTTGGGCGACGGAACGCGCCAGGGTGCGTACACGCAGGATGTATTGCTGACGCGCGGTCACCGAGATGGCGCGGCGGGCGTCCAGCAGGTTGAAGGTATGGGAAGCCTTCAACACCATTTCATAGCTCGGCAACGGCAGCGGCTGATCCAACTCGATCAGGCGCTTGGCTTCGCTTTCATAGAAATCGAACAGTTCGAACAGCTTTTCGACATTGGCGTGTTCGAAGTTATAGGTCGACTGCTCCACTTCGTTCTGGTGGAACACGTCGCCATAGGTGACTTTGCCGAACGGGCCGTCAGCCCATACCAGGTCGTAGACCGAGTCCACACCTTGCAGGTACATCGCCAGGCGTTCCAGGCCGTAGGTGATTTCGCCGGTCACCGGGTAGCACTCGATGCCGCCGGCCTGCTGGAAGTACGTGAATTGCGTCACTTCCATACCGTTGAGCCAGACCTCCCAGCCCAGACCCCAGGCGCCCAGGGTCGGCGATTCCCAGTTGTCTTCGACGAAACGGATGTCGTGTACCAGAGGGTCCAGGCCCACATGCTTGAGCGAGCCCAGGTACAGTTCCTGGAAATTGTCCGGGTTGGGCTTCAATACCACCTGGAACTGGTAGTAGTGCTGCAGACGGTTCGGGTTTTCGCCGTAGCGGCCGTCAGTCGGGCGGCGACTGGGCTGCACATAAGCGGCGTTCCAGGTTTCCGGGCCGATGGCCCGCAGGAATGTTGCGGTGTGGAAAGTGCCGGCGCCTACTTCCATATCGTAGGGCTGAAGTACCACACAACCTTGCTCGGCCCAGTATTGCTGGAGGGCGAGGATCAAGTCTTGGAAGGTACGCACGGCTGGCGTAGGCTGGCTCACGAAATTCACCTGTTACTTGGGCTGCGATTTAAAGAGCGGGAGTATACCCGATTCGGCCGCGCCACCATCCCCTGGAGCCTTATGCCACGCTGCTTTTGGTGTTCTGAAGATCCGCTGTACATGGCTTATCACGATCAAGAGTGGGGAACGCCGCTGCGCGATGCGCAGGGTTTGTTCGAGTTGTTATTGCTCGAAGGGTTCCAGGCGGGCCTGTCCTGGATCACCGTTTTACGCAAACGCGAGCATTATCGAAAGGTGTTGTTCGGCTTCGATGCCCAGCGCCTGGCGCGCTTGAGCGATGATGAAATCGAAGCGTTGATGCAGGACCCAGGCATCGTGCGCAATCGCTTGAAGCTCAACGCCACCCGCCGCAATGCGGCTGCCTGGCTGGCGCTGGAAGACCCGGTGGGCTTGCTATGGTCTTTCGTCGGTGGCGTGCCCAAGATCAATCACTTCAAGGATCGCAGTGAGGTTCCGGCGATCACGCCAGAGGCCGAGGCGATGAGCAAAGCCTTGAAAAAAGCCGGTTTCACCTTTGTCGGTCCGACCATTTGCTACGCCTTTATGCAGGCCTCGGGCATGGTCATGGATCACACTCAGGATTGCGACCGTTACGCGCAGTTGGTCAACGCCGGTTAGAATGCGCGCTTTGCGCACCGCACACGATCAGGAGTGACCTGTGGAAAAGTTTAAAGGCGCCTTGCTGGTAGGCGCTCTCCGGTTGTTCGCCCTACTGCCCTGGCGTGCTGTCCAGGCCGTCGGTACCGCGATTGGCTGGGTCATGTGGAAAACCCCCAACCGCTCTCGCGACACGGTGCGGATCAACCTCTCCAAATGCTTTCCGGACATGGACCCCGCCGAGCGCGAGCGGCTAGTCGGCCGCAGTCTGATGGACATCGGCAAGTCCCTGACCGAAAGCGCCTGCGCCTGGATCTGGCCGGCCCAGCGCTCCATTGACCTTGTGCGTGAAGTCGAAGGACTGGAAGTCCTGCACGAGGCTCTGGCGTCGGGTAAAGGCGTGGTGGGCATCACCAGTCATCTGGGCAACTGGGAGGTGTTGAACCACTTCTATTGCAGCCAGTGCAAACCGATCATTTTCTACCGCCCGCCCAAGCTCAAGGCGGTGGACGAATTGCTGCGCAAGCAGCGGGTGCAACTGGGCAACCGCGTAGCTGCGTCCACCAAGGAAGGCATCCTGAGTGTGATCAAGGAAGTGCGCAAAGGTGGCCAGGTGGGTATTCCCGCCGACCCGGAGCCGGCGGAGTCCGCGGGAATCTTCGTACCGTTCTTCGCCACCCAAGCCCTCACCAGCAAATTCGTGCCCAACATGCTCGCCGGCCACAAGGCTGTGGGCGTGTTCCTGCATGCCCTGCGCTTGCCGGACGGTTCGGGCTACAAAGTGATCCTGGAAGCGGCGCCGGAAGACATGTACAGCACCGACACCGCCACGTCCTGCGCGGCGATGAGCAAGGTGGTGGAACGTTACGTCGGCGCCTACCCGAGCCAGTACATGTGGAGCATGAAGCGCTTCAAGAAACGTCCGCCGGGTGAAGCACGGTGGTACTGACCCACTGCTGACCGAAAAACAACGGCAAACCAAATGTGGGAGGGGGCAAGTCGAATCGTCGCACCGCCCCTCCTACATTTTCGATCTGCTCGGGTTCAGCGGTCGAGTTTCTTCAGGAACACCATCATCTCTTTCTCGGCCTGCTTGTCGCCGTGGGCCTGGGCCGCTTCGACGCCCTTCTCCCACGCCTGTCGTGCTGCGGTGTTATCGCCCAGGCCCAATTGCGCCTTGCCTAACAACTTCCACGCCGCCGAATATTTCGGATCAAAGCCGACGCACCGCTGCAAATGCTCCGCTGCCTTGGCGTTGTCCTTCAAATCCAAATAACCCTTGCCCAGGCCAAAGCGCAGCAGCGAGTTATCCACACCCTTGGCGAGCATTTTCTCTAGGGGTTCAAGCATGCCGGCGTACTCCTAAATCAGAAAAAGCTCAGCCCCACGTGGAACAGTTTCTCCACGTCACGGATATGTTTCTTATCCACAAGGAAAAGGATGACGTGGTCACCAGTGGCGATCACCGTGTCGTCGTGGGCAATGATCACCTCTTCATCGCGAATGATCGCGCCAATGGTGGTGCCCGGCGGCAGGCCAATGTCGCGAATGGCCTTGCCGATGACCTTGCTCGACTTCGAATCGCCGTGGGCAATCGCCTCAATCGCTTCCGCCGCGCCCCGGCGCAGGGAGTGCACGCTGACGATATCGCCACGGCGCACATGGGCGAGCAAAGTGCCGATGGTCGCCAGTTGCGGGCTGATGGCGATGTCGATATCGCCACCCTGGATCAGGTCCACATAGGCCGGATTGTTGATGATGGTCATCACCTTTTTTGCCCCCAGGCGCTTGGCCAGCAGGGACGACATGATGTTGGCCTCGTCATCGTTGGTCAGCGCCAGGAAAATATCGGCGTCGGCGATGTTCTCTTCCACCAGCAGGTCGCGGTCCGAAGCGCTGCCTTGGAGTACGACCGTACTGTCCAAGGTGTCGGATAAATGCCTGCAGCGTGCAGGGCTCATCTCGATGATCTTGACTTGGTAGCGGCTTTCGATGGCCTCTGCCAAACGCTCACCGATTTGCCCGCCGCCAGCGATGACGATGCGCTTGTAGGTTTCGTCCAGACGGCGCATTTCGCTCATGACTGCGCGAATATTCGCTTTGGCGGCGATGAAAAACACTTCGTCGTCGGCTTCGATCACCGTGTCGCCCTGGGGCAGGATCGGCCGATCACGACGGAAAATCGCCGCCACGCGGGTTTCGACGTTCGGCATATGTTCGCGCAATTGGCGCAACTGCTGGCCCACCAAAGGCCCGCCGTAATAGGCCTTCACCGCTACCAGCTGCGCTTTGCCTTCGGCGAAGTCGATCACCTGCAAGGCGCCGGGGATCTCGATCAGGCGCTTGATGTAGTGGGTAACCACCTGCTCCGGGCTGATCAAGACATCCACCGGGATCGCATCGTTATCGAACAGCCCTGCGCGGGTCAGGTAGGCGGCCTCACGCACCCGGGCGATCTTGGTCGGCGTGTGAAACAACGTGTGGGCGACCTGGCAGGCGACCATGTTGGTTTCGTCGCTATTGGTCACGGCGACCAGCATGTCGGCGTCGTCGGCACCGGCTTGGCGCAGTACGGTAGGAAACGAGGCGCGGCCTTGTACGGTTCGGATATCCAGGCGGTCACCCAAATTCCGCAGACGCTCGGCGTCGGTGTCCACCACGGTGATGTCATTGGCTTCGCTGGCCAAATGTTCAGCCAACGTGCCACCGACCTGCCCTGCGCCTAGGATGATGATTTTCATCCGGTCACTCCCTCAAAGCCTTTAGCCGCGCGCGGCGGCGATCTTGATCAGTTTGGCGTAGTAGAAGCCATCGTGCCCGCCTTCCTGCGCAAGCAGTTGGCGGCCATGGGGCTGTTTGATACCGGCCGCGGTGGCGAGGTCCAGCTCCCGCGCCCCGCTGGTGCGCGCGAGAAAGGCTTCAATGACCTCGGTGTTCTCGGTGGGTAAAGTGGAGCAAGTGGCGTAGAGCAGAATGCCGCCGACTTCCAGGGTTGGCCACAGGGCATCGAGCAACTCCCCTTGCAGCGCGGCGAGGGCGGCGATGTCATCGGCTTGGCGGGTGAGTTTGATGTCCGGGTGGCGGCGGATCACGCCGGTGGCAGAGCATGGCGCATCGAGCAGAATGCGCTGGAAAGGTTTGCCGTCCCACCAAGTGGCGGTGTCGCGACCGTCGGCGGCAATCAGTTCGGCGCTCAGGCCCAGGCGCGCAAGGTTTTCCCGTACACGCACCAGGCGCTTGGCTTCCAAGTCGACGGCGACTACCTGCGCCAGGTCTTTTTCCACTTCCAGAATGTGACACGTCTTACCGCCCGGCGCGCAGCAGGCATCCAGCACACGTTGGCCTGGCGCCAGATCAAGCAGGTCGGCGGCCAGCTGTGCGGCTTCGTCCTGCACGCTGATCCAACCCTCGGCAAACCCCGGCAGGCTGCGCACATCGGTGGCGGCTTCGAGCACGATGCCGTCGACGCTGTAGGCGCATGGCGTGGCGCTGAGACCGGCATCGCTGAGCAGTTTCAGGTAGGCGTCGCGCTGATGATGGCGGCGATTGACTCGCAGGATCATCGGCGGGTGCGCATTGTTGGCTGCGCAGATGGCTTCCCACTGCTGCGGCCAAAAAGCTTTCAGGGATTTCTGCAACCAACGTGGGTGCGCGGTACGCACCACCGGGTCATGTTCAAGCTCGGCCAGCAGCGCTTCGCTTTCACGCTGGGCGCGGCGCAGCACGGCGTTGAGCAGGGCCTTGGCCCAGGGCTTTTTCAGTTTGTCGGCACAGCCGACGGTTTCTCCGATGGCGGCGTGGGCCGGCACCCGGGTGTAGAGCAGTTGATAGAGGCCCACCAAAAGCAGCGCTTCGACATCCGCATCCGCCGCCTTGAACGGCTTTTGCAACAGCTTGGCTGCCAACGCCGACAAACGTGGTTGCCAGCGGGCTGTGCCGAAGGCCAGGTCCTGAGTGAAACCGCGATCGCGATCTTCAACCTTATCCAACTGTGTGGGCAGCGAACTGTTGAGCGATGCCTTGCCGTTGAGAACGGCGGCGAGTGCCTTGGCGGCGGCCAGACGAGGGTTCATTGGACGGCTGCCCCGAGGACGGTACCCAGGGAAAACTTCTCACGTCGGCTGTTGAACAAATCGCTGAAATTCAGCGCTTTGCCACCGGGCAATTGCAGACGAGTCAGGCATAGCGCCTGTTCGCCGCAGGCCACCAGCAGGCCGTCCTTGCTGGCGCCGATGATCTCACCGGGCGCGCCGGTGCCGTCGGCCAAGGTAGCGGCCAGCACTTTCAGGGCTTCGCCATTGAGGGCGCTGTGGCAGATCGGCCAGGGGTTGAAGGCCCGCACGAGGCGCTCCAGCTCCACGGCCGGGCGGCGCCAGTCGATGCGTGCTTCGTCTTTGTTCAATTTGTGTGCGTAAGTGGCCAGGCTGTCGTCCTGCACTTCGCCTTCCAGGGTACCGGCAGCCAGGCCGGCGATGGCCTGGATCACGGCCGGCGGGCCCAGCTCGGCGAGGCGGTCGTGCAGGCTGCCGCCGGTGTCTTCGGCGGTGATTGGGGTGGTGACTTTCAGCAGCATCGGGCCGGTGTCCAGGCCTGCTTCCATGCGCATCACGGTCACGCCGCTTTCGCTGTCGCCGGCCTCGACGGCACGCTGGATCGGCGCCGCACCGCGCCAGCGCGGCAATAGCGAGGCGTGGCTGTTGATGCAGCCCAGGCGTGGGATATCCAGGACGGCCTGAGGCAGGATCAGACCGTAGGCCACCACCACCAGCAGGTCCGGTTGCAACGCGGCCAATTCGGCCTGGGCCTCGGCGTTGCGCAGGGTCGGCGGCTGCAGCACTGGGATGTTGTGTTCCAGCGCCAGTTGCTTGACCGGGCTCGGCATCAGTTTTTGCCCACGCCCGGCCGGGCGATCCGGCTGGGTGTACACCGCGACCACCTCATAGGGGCTGGCGAGCAGCGCCTTGAGGTGTTCGGCGGCAAATTCGGGTGTACCGGCAAAAACAATGCGCAGTGGCTCGGTCATGGGCGTTCTCGGTTAAAAACAGTCACAAAAGAAAAAGGCTTGCCGCAGCAAGCCTTTGGAAGAGGGGCATCAAGCTTGCTGGCGATGCTTTTTTTCCAGCTTCTTCTTGATCCGGTCACGCTTAAGCGTGGACAGGTAATCGACAAACAGTTTGCCGTTGAGGTGGTCGCACTCGTGCTGGATACATACCGCAAGCAGGCCGTCGGCGATCAGTTCATAGGGCTTGCCATCACGGTCCAGAGCCTTAATTTTCACGCGCAACGGGCGCTCGACGTTCTCGTAGAACTCCGGCACCGACAGGCAGCCTTCCTGGTATTCGCCCATCTCGTCGGTCAGCGGTTCGAATTCGGGGTTGATGAACACCCGTGGTTCGCTGCGATCTTCCGACAGGTCCATGACCACGACGCGCTGATGCACGTTGACCTGGGTCGCGGCGAGGCCGATGCCCGGGGCTTCATACATTGTTTCAAACATGTCATCGACCAACTGACGAACCTTGTCGTCCACTACGGCCACCGGTTTGGCGATCGTGCGCAGGCGCGAGTCGGGAAATTCGAGGATGTTCAAAATAGCCATAAGCGTAATTGCTGCACATGTGAGGTAAAGGCAAATCGGCGGTGGGATGGACCCATACGGCCGGTGTGAAGCGCTCGAAAGCCGCGAAGGCCAAGGCATTTCACGCGAACGCACATAATAAAGGAGATTGACCCCATGAGGAAATCGCTACTCGTCTTGCTGCTGTGGGCGCCGTTTGCCATGGCGTTCTCGCCGCGGCCAGACCAGCCTCTCGATCCATCGACGCAACAGGCCATCCAACGCTTCCTGCTGCATAACCGCATTCTGGATAAACCCGAGGATCTGGACACAGCGCCTTACATTATCGCGGCCGACAACGGTCGGGTCATGGGCACCAACGGTGAGCGTGTGCATGCCCGTGGCGTTTTGGATCCCGCCCAGCCCGCCTACGCCGTGGTGCGGCGCGGCAAGCTTTACACCGACCCTGCCACCCATGAATTGCTGGGCGTCAATGCCGACGATATCGGCACTGCTCGCTTTATCTACGCTGGTGATCTGAGCACCCTGGTGCTGCAACGGGTGACCCAAGAGGTACGCCCCGGTGATCGCTTGCTGCGTGCCGAGCCTGCGATGGACCTGGCAAGGCTCAAAGTGCCGCTGAATGCGGCGTTTATCGAAGGGCGCATCATCGATGTCCCCCGAGGCGTCACCCAGATTGGGGTACTCGACGCCGTCACTCTGGACAAAGGTCGTCGCGATGGCTTGGTCGAAGGCCAGTTGCTGACCGTCATCAAAGCCGGTGCCACCGTCAGGGACTCCCTGAATGACTCCCCGGTAACGCTTCCCGATGAGCCCGCCGGCACCCTGCTGGTGTTTCGCACCTATGAAAAGCTCAGCTTTGGCCTGGTGCTCAGCGCTTCACAATCATTGGCGGTGATGGACCGTTTCGAGACTGCCCGTCAAACCCAATAAGTAGCCTGCTAAATAAGTTACCAACAGACTTATCCACAGCTTGTTCCGGTCAAGGATGATCAGATGAATCCAATAAACAGCGACGAAATTTCCCCATCAGAACTGGAGGCCCGCCTACGGTTGCACAGGCTGCCAGAGCTGGGGCCGAAGCGTTTTCGTTTGTTGATTGAGGCGTTCGGTTGCGCCTCCAAAGCCATCAGCGCCCCTGCCAGTGCCTGGCGATCTCTGGGCTTGCCGGCCATCAGCGCCGAGGCACGGCGAAGCCAGGAAATCCGCGACGGTGCCAGCGCGGCATTGGCGTGGCTTGAGCATCCGGCCCAGCATTTGTTGATGTGGGATCAGCCTGAATACCCGGCACTGTTGGCTCAGATCGATGATGCACCGCCGTTGTTATTCATTGCCGGCGACCCTGGCATTCTGGAAAAACCGCAGTTGGCGGTGGTCGGCAGTCGTCGCGCATCCCGCCCAGGTATGGACACCGCCGCTGCGTTTTCCCGCAGCCTGGCGGGTGCCGGGTTTGTCATCACCAGTGGCTTGGCGTTGGGTATCGACGGCGCGGCGCATCAGGCTGCGCTGGAGGTGGGCGGTCAGACAATCGGCGTGCTGGGCACGGGACTGGAAAATTTTTATCCACAACGTCATCGGCGCCTTGCCGCGGCGATGATTGCTCAAGGCAGCGCGGTGGTTTCTGAGTTTCCGCTGGATGCCGCGCCCCAGGCTGCCAACTTTCCACGGCGTAACCGGATCATCAGCGGGCTGTCCCTGGGCGTACTGGTGGTGGAAGCCAGCATGGCCAGCGGTTCGCTGATTACGGCCAAACTGGCGGCCGAGCAGGGCCGTGAGGTGTACGCAATCCCTGGCTCTATTCATCACCCTGGCGCCAAGGGCTGCCATCAGTTGATCCGCGAGGGTGCGGTGCTGGTGGAAACCATCGAGCATATTCTGGAAGGGTTGCGTGGTTGGCAGGCGTTATCACAGCCGGCGCCGATCCCGGTTACTCATCCGCTGGTCGCACTGCTGCACGCTGCTCCCCAGACCAGCGAGGGGTTGGCCATTGCCAGCGGGCGCACATTATCCCAAGTGCTGGCGACGCTCACCGAGCTGGAGCTGGAAGGCCAGGTCATCTGCGAGAGCGGGCGCTGGCTCGCGCGTGGCTAGGTTTTTGTGCTGCTAGGTTTTGCAAAGAAGATGGGTAAACTGCGCACAGCTTTAGTCCGGAGAGTTAAACCATGGTCAACAGGTGGCGTGTGCTGAAAGCCGCACAAGAGGTTCGCGCAGGCGCGGTGATTGCCTATCCGACCGAGGCGGTCTGGGGCCTGGGCTGCGACCCTTGGAACGAAGAGGCGGTGGATCGGCTGCTGGCGATCAAGAATCGTTCGGTGGACAAAGGCCTGATCCTGGTGGCGGACAATATCCGCCAGTTCGATTTTCTGTTCGAAGACTTCCCGCAGGCCTGGATCGAGCGCATGGCCAGTACCTGGCCCGGGCCCAATACCTGGCTGGTGCCGCATCAGAATCTGTTGCCGGAATGGGTCACCGGCGTGCACGACACGGTAGCGTTGCGGGTAAGCGATCATCCGCTGGTACGGGACTTGTGCGCACTGGTGGGGCCGCTGATTTCCACCTCCGCCAACCCCCAGGGCCGCCCGGCAGCACGAACGCGGATCCGCGTGGAGCAGTACTTCCGTGGCCAGCTAGACCTGGTGTTGGGTGGTGCCCTGGGCGGGCGCAAGAACCCGAGCCTGATTCGCGACCTGGCGACGGGCAAGGTGGTCCGCCCGTCTTGATCCTCGCACCTACCCTGGGGCGAAGGCGCTGGTTTCGGTTGGCCTGTTAAGCAGGCCAACCAGCCCAGGCACCTCAGCCCGTCAAGGTAACAGGATGGTCGACCCCGTTGTACGCCGTCCCGACAGCTCGGTCTGCGCCTTGGCCGCCTCGGCCAGCGCATATCGCTGGTTGATATCGATGCGTACCTTGCCGCTTTGGATCATCGAGAACAGATCGTCAGCCATTGCCTGCAAGTTTTGTGGATTGTTGGCGTAGGTCGCCAGGGTTGGCCGGGTGACATACAGCGAACCTTTCGCCGCCAGAATCCCCAGGTTTACCCCATCCACCGCGCCCGATGCGTTGCCGAAGCTCACCACCAGCCCGCGTGGCGCGGCGCTGTCCAGCGAGGTCAGCCAGGTGTCCTTGCCGACGCCGTCATACACCACCGGGACTTTTTTGCCGTCGGTCAATTCCAGCACTCGCTGTGCGACATCTTCCTTGCTGTAGTCGATGGTTTCCCACGCGCCGAGGGATTTGGCCAATGCGGCTTTCTCCGGCGAACTTACCGTACCGATCAACTTAACGCCCAGGGCCTTGGCCCATTGGCAGGCCAGCGAGCCCACGCCACCGGCGGCGGCATGGAACAGGATGGTTTCACCACCCTTCAATTCATAGGTCTGGCGCAGCAGGTACTGCACCGTCAGACCCTTGAGCATGGCCCCGGCGGCTTGTTCGAAGCTGATGTCGTCGGGCAAGTGCACCAAGTTGGCGGCAGGCAGCACATGCAACTGGCTATAGGCGCCCAACGGGCCGCTGCCGTAGGCGACGCGATCGCCGACCTTGAATTGCGTGACCTCGCTGCCCACTGCATCCACCACGCCGGCCCCTTCTGCGCCCAGCCCCGATGGCAGGGATGGCGGTGCGTAGAGGCCGCTGCGGAAATAGGTGTCGATGAAGTTCAGGCCTATCGCCTCATTACGTACGCGAACCTGCTGTGGGCTCGGTTCCGCCGGCGTGTAGTCCACATATTCAAGTACTTCGGGGCCGCCATGGGCACTGAACTGGATACGCTTGGCCATCTGCACTTCTCCTTGGGTCGTTTTCACGAAGGCCCCTATCGGACTCCTATGCTTGATCTTCGTCAACTGCGGCGCACCTAAGTGCAGTGCTCATTAAGCGCGGTGGTATCCTGTGCGCCCATTTGCCGCCGACGCCTGATGGCCTCGCGTAGCTTTGCCCGATTCAAGGTGATGCCATGACTACCCGCACCGAGGCTGTAAAGGCCTACCTGCTTGACCTGCAAGACCGCATTTGCAGCGCCCTGGAAACCTTCGAGACGGACACTCGCTTTATCGAAGACGCCTGGACCCGGCCTGCCGGCGGCGGCGGTCGCACCCGTGTGATCGCGAACGGGACGGTGATCGAAAAAGGCGGCGTTAACTTTTCCCACGTGTTCGGCAGCGGCCTCCCACCGTCCGCCAGCGCCCATCGCCCAGAGTTGGCCGGTCGCGGGTTTGAAGCGCTGGGCGTGTCACTGGTGATTCACCCGCACAACCCCTATGTGCCGACGTCCCACGCCAACGTGCGTTTTTTCATCGCCGAAAAAGAAGGCGAAGAAGCGGTGTGGTGGTTTGGCGGCGGCTTCGACCTCACCCCTTACTACGCCAACGAAGAAGACTGCATCCACTGGCACCGTGTGGCCGAGCAGGCGTGTGCGCCGTTCGGCCCCGACGTCTACGCGCGTTACAAAGCCTGGTGCGACACCTACTTCCACATCAAGCACCGCAACGAACCGCGTGGCATCGGCGGCCTGTTCTTCGATGACTTGAACGAGTGGGGCTTCGACACCTGTTTCGCCTTTATTCGCGCCATCGGCGACGCCTATATCGACGCCTACCTACCGATCGTGCAGCGCCGCAAGGCCATGGCTTATACCGAGCAACAACGCGAGTTCCAGGAGTTCCGTCGTGGCCGCTACGTCGAGTTCAACCTGGTCTACGACCGCGGCACCTTGTTTGGCCTGCAATCGGGTGGCCGTACCGAGTCGATCCTGATGTCGCTGCCGCCGCAGGTGCGCTGGAGCTATGACTGGAAAGCCGAGGCCGGCAGCGAAGAAGCGCGTCTGACCGATTACTTCCTGCAGGACCGCGACTGGCTCGGCATCGCGGCCCCCAAGGCGGCGAACTGATGGATCGCTACGTCGTCTTCGGCAACCCCATCGGCCACAGCAAATCGCCGCTGATTCACCGGATGTTCGCCGAGCAGACTGGCGAACAGTTGGACTACAGCACGTTGCTTGCACCGCTGGAGGACTTTACCGGCTGTGCCCGTGAGTTTTTTCAACAGGGCCGTGGCGCCAATGTCACCGTGCCGTTCAAGGAAGACGCTTATCGCCTGGCCGACACCCTCACCGAACGCGCCAAGCGCGCCGGTGCGGTGAACACCTTGAGCAAACTCGCCAATGGCACCCTGCTGGGCGATAACACCGACGGCGCCGGGCTGGTGCGTGACCTGACGGTCAATGCCGGGTTGAGCCTCAACGGTAAACGCATCCTGCTGCTGGGCGCCGGCGGCGCGGTGCGTGGGGCGCTGGAACCGTTGTTGGCCGAACACCCGGCTTCGCTGATCATCGCCAACCGCACAGTGGAAAAAGCCGAATTGCTCGCCGAGTTGTTCGATGACCTGGGCCCAGTGTCGGCCAGTGGTTTTGATTGGCTGCGTGAGCCAGTGGACGTCATTATCAACGCCACCTCCGCCAGCTTGTCAGGCGATGTACCGCCGATTGCCAGCAGCCTGATCGAACCGGGTAGGACTTTTTGCTACGACATGATGTACGCCAAGGACCCTACCCCCTTCTGCCGCTGGGCCACGCAGCACGGCGCCGCCGTCTCGATGGATGGCTTGGGCATGCTGGTGGAACAGGCGGCCGAAGCGTTCTTCCTGTGGCGTGACGTGCGCCCGTCATCTGCCCCGGTGCTGGCTGAGTTGCGTCGACAGTTGGCCTGACGCCCCTCTGGTCAGTCTTCGAAATGGATGGGGCAGCGGTCGGCCCCTTCCAGCTTCTTCAGTTCCTCGACCACCTGCGGCCTGGCCCGACGCAACGTCAGGCTGCGCCCCAACCTGCGTAAACGCCGCGCTTCCTGGTGCAGCATCTCTACCCCGGAATAGTCGATAAAGTTGATCTGCTGCGCCTCGATGACCACGCGTTCGCCCTGTAAGCGTTGCAAGCGCGCTTGCAGGTAGTGGCTGGCGCCGAAAAAGATCGAGCCGCCGACGCGCAGCACATCCTCGTCACCGTCGCGCCAATGGTGGACGCGGGGCTGCGAGGTGCGCTTGAGATAGAAAAACAACGAGGCCAGCACGCCTGCATAAATCGCCGTTTGCAGCTCCAGCAGCAAGGTGGCCACGCAGGTCAGGCCCATCACCGCAAATTCGGCGCGGCTGACCCGGAACAATGCGCGAATACCGCGGTGATCCACCAGGCCCCAACTGATCAGGAGGATGCTGGCGGCCATGCTCGGGATCGGGATTTGTGAGATCAATGCCGCGCCAAACAGCGCGAACAGTGCCACCCATAACGCGGAAAACACCCCAGCCAGCGGTGAGCAGGCGCCGGCTTCATAACTGAGCCCGGAACGGGTAAAGGACCCGGCTGACAGGTATCCGGAGAAAAATCCGCCGATGATGTTGGAGAGTCCCTGCGCGCGAATTTCCTGATTCGCATCGAGCAGCTGTTGCGAGCGGGCCGACAGCGAGCGCGCAATCGACAGGCTGGTCACCAGCCCCAGCATGCCCACGGCCACGGCGCTGGGGAGCAGGCGCAGAATCGTGTCCAGGTCCATCGGCAACGGGCTGAACGGCGGCAATTTGCCCACGAATGAACTGACCCGCGCCACCTGCCCGAACATCGCCGGCCACAGCCAGGCCACCAGGCTACTGAGGGCCAGGGCGATCAACAGCGTCGGCCATCGCGGTTTCCAGTATTTGAGCAGCGCCCCCGCCAGCAATGTGCCGAGGCCCAGAGCGAGCGAGGCGTGGTCCCATTCGCCGCGGTGCTCGATCAGCGCCAGCAGGCTGTTAATCGCCGTGGCCTGGCTGGGCAAATCCAGCCCCAGCAAATTGGGCAGTTGCCCCAGCGCGATCACCACCGCGGCGCCCAGGGTGAACCCCAGCACCACCGAATGGGAGACGAAATTGACCAGCGCGCCGAAGCGCAGCATGCCCAGCAACCACTGGAAAACGCCGGCTATACAGGTGAGCAACAGGATCAAGGTGATGTAGTCCTGCGATCCGGGCACGGCCAGAGGGCTGACACTGGCGTAGAGCACGATGGAAATCGCGGCGGTCGGGCCGCAGATCAAGTGCCACGACGAACCCCACAGGCAGGCGATCAGCACCGGGATGATCGCGGCGTACAGCCCGTATTCCGGTGGGAGGCCGGCGATCAGCGCGTAGGCAATCGACTGCGGCAACGCCAACACCGCGCCGCTGAGGCCGACTATTGCATCGCGGCCCACGCTGGCGCGGGTCTGGCGCGGCAGCCAACTGAGGAAAGGCAAGAGAGTGTGGCGGTTGAGCCGGGGCATTTATAACTCGGTTGAAAAGGTTTGAATCAGGGTATCAGTACACACCGAAGTTTGTGGGAGGGGGCCCTCCCACAATGTCAGCCTTTAGAGTTTGGCTTTTACCGCCGGCAATGCCTCTTGACCGTCCAGGGTTTTTACGCCGTCGAGCCACTTGTCCAGCACCGCTGGGTTCGCCTTGATCCATGCCTTCGCCGCGTCGGCATTGCTGACTTTGTTGTTGGCGACCTCGGCCATAATGCTGTTCTCCATCTCTTGGGTAAAACTCAAGTTGGTCAGCAGTTTTCCTACGTTCGGGCAGGCCTGTGCATAACCTTTGCGTGTCAGGGTGTAGACGCTGCCGGTGTCACCGAAGTACTTCTCGCCGCCCTTGAGGTAGTGCATTTTCAATTGCACGTTCATCGGGTGCGGGGTCCAGCCCAGGAAGGTGACGAAACGCTGTTTTTTCACCGCTCGCGACACTTCGGCCAACATCGCCTGTTCGCTGGATTCGATCAGCTTCCACTGGCCCAGGTCGAAGTCGTTCTTCTTGATGATCTCTTGCAGCGAGATATTGGCCGGTGCGCCGGAGCCGATGCCGTAGATCTTCTTGTCGAACTTGTCGGCAAATTTGTTCAGGTCAGCAAAGTTGTGCACACCGGCATCCCATACGTAGTCCGGCACGGCGAGGGTGAACTCGGTGCCGTCGAGATTTTTCGCCAGTTGCACTACGTCGCCATTGGCCACGAATTTGTCGTAGAAGCCTTGCTGTGCCGGCATCCAGTTGCCCATAAACACATCCACTTGGCCGTCCTTGAGCCCGCCGAATGTGATCGGCACGGCCAGGGTATCGACCTTGGGTTTGTAGCCCATGCCCGTCAGCAGAAAACCGGTGATGGCATTGGTCGCGGCGATGTCGCTCCAGCCTGGGTCGGCCATCTTCACCGTCTCGCAACTGGTGTCTGCGTACACGTTGGCGCTGGTCAGCGCCAGGATGCTCAGTACTACCGTTAACTTTTGCATGGCCTTCCCTCAGTTTTATTGGTGTTGGCAGGGTTGTGGATAACGTGCCTTGCGCTCCAGGTCGTCGAGGTCGATATGGTTGCGCATGTACTGCTGACTGGCGTCGACCAGTGGCTGGTGATCCCAGCTCTTCAGCTTGCCGTGGGTCAGCGCCTCGAACACCAGGCGACGACGGCGTTGGCTGGCGAGCACCTGCTGGTGGATCGCCGGGATGTCCCATTTAGCCCGCGCTTCCTGCAAAAACGCCTCGAACAGTGGCCGGTGTTCCGGTGACTGGCTGAGGTTTTCCCGCTCGTGCGGGTCGTTGTGTACATCGAACAGCAGGCATGGGTCGTCCTCGCTGTAGATGAATTTATAGGCGCCCCGGCGGATCATCATCAGTGGGCTGATGGTGCCTTCGGCCATGTACTCGCCGAATACCTCGTCATGGCCGCCCTGCCCTTGCAGATGCGGAACCAGCGAGCGGCCGTCCAGGGGCAGGCGTGGGTCCAGTTCGCCACCGGCCAGTTCCACCAGGGTCGGCAGCAGGTCGGCGGTGGACACCGCAGCGCTCACCCGGCCCGCCGCGAATTGCCCCGGCGCGTATACCAGCAGCGGCACGCGGGCGGCCATCTCGAACCAGTGCATTTTGTACCAGAGGCCGCGCTCGCCGAGCATGTCGCCGTGGTCGCCGGAGAACACGATCAGGGTGTCGTCGGCCAAGCCGGTGTCTTCCAGGGTTTGCAGAAGTTTGCCGACATTGCTGTCGATGTAACTGCACGCACCGAAGTAGGCGCGGCGGGCGTCGCGGATCTTATCCACAGGCAGCGGCTTGTCCCACAGGTCATAGACCTTGAGCAAGCGTTGGGAATGGGGATCGAGGTCGCCTTGGGCCGGTGTGGCGGGCAAGGGGATATCGCTGTCGTCGTACAAATCCCAGAACGCCTTGGGAATGGTGTACGGGTCGTGGGGATGGGTCATCGACACGGTAAGGCAGAACGGTTGGTCGCCGTCTTCGCGGATATGGTCGAACAGGTATTGCTGGGCCTTGAACACCACTTCTTCGTCAAAATCCAGCTGGTTGGTACGCACGCATGGGCCGGCTTGCAGCACTGAGGACATGTTGTGATACCAGCTGGGGCGCACGTCCGGCTCGTCCCAGTTCACCGCCCAGCCATAGTCGGCGGGGTAGATGTCGCTGGTCAGGCGTTCTTCGTAGCCGTGCAATTGGTCGGGGCCGCAGAAGTGCATCTTGCCCGACAGCGCAGTGCGGTAGCCGAGGCGGCGTAGGTAGTGGGCATAGGTCGGTACATCGGCGGGGAAGTCCGCTGCGTTGTCGTAGGCGCCGATCTTGCTCGGCAACTGGCCGCTGACCAAGGTGAAACGCGAGGGCGCACACAGCGGGCTGTTGCAATAAGCGGCGTCGAACACCACGCCCTGGGCGGCGAGACGGCTGAGGCTGGGCAACTTGATTGGCGAGGCACCGTAGAACGGCAGCAGCGGCGCGGCCATTTGATCGGCCATGATGAAAAGAATGTTCTTGCGCTTCATGGGTTATCGGCATTCCATAGGCGGTGTTTATGCCAATGAGCATGCAGCCCGTGAAAAATGGGGTAAAGCCCATGAAAAGCAATGTCTAGGATAAGCACAGCTTATGTATGAAGCCCTGGGAGATCTGTCACTGGACCTGCTGCGCGCATTTGAAGCCGCCGCGCGCCACCGTAGTTTTACCGCCGCCGCGATGGAGCTGGGCACCACCCAGCCGGCCATCAGCCAGCAGATCAAGCGCCTGGAAGAACAATTGGCGATTCGCCTGTTCGACCGCATCTACCGTGGCATTGAACTGACCGACGCTGGCGCTCTGCTGTTCGAACACGTCCAAGGCGGCCTGCAGGCCATCAACCAAGGCCTGAGTACGATCACCCAGCACAGCCAGCACGAAGTGCTGCAAGTGGCCACCGACTTTGCTTTCGCCGCTTACTGGCTGATGCCGCGCCTGCATCGATTCCACCAGGCCAACCCGCAGGTGGATGTAAGCCTGGTGACCAGCGAACGCAACCACGCCACCTTGCGCAGCGATATCGACGTGGCGGTGTTGTTCGGCGATGGCCGGTTCAAGCAGGGCGACAGTCTGTGGTTGTTCAACGAGGAGGTTTTCCCGGTGTGCAGCCCGCAGTGGCTCAAGGGCCAGGACAAAGCCTTGACCGTGCAGGACTTGCCCGACTGCCCCCTTCTGCACTTGCGCCAGGAAAACAACAGCCAGTGGTTCGATTGGAGCGGCGTGTTCCGCGAATTGGGCCTCAGCGCCGCACCGCCCCCCGGCCAATTACGCTTCGACAATTACACCTTGCTGATCCAGGCGGCGATCGCCGGCCAAGGCGTGGCCATTGGCTGGCGTCATCTGGTGGATAACCTGCTGGAACAGAACTGGCTGTGCCGGCCATTCAGCGACACGGTGATCTCGCGCTTCGGCTATTACGTGGTGCAACCGCAGCGCAAACGGCGTGGGCAACTGGTGGAGCGCTTCGTCGATTGGCTGGTGGCCGAACAAGCCAGCAGCGCGCAATCGCTGACCGGACTGGCCCTGCCCTCGATTGCGGTCTAGCATCTGGCGCACGTCCCCATCGGAGCCGGTCATGCACCGTATCAAGGGTTATCACGCTCATATCTACTTTGACTCCAGCACGCTCGAACAAGCGCGCGCCTTGTGCGAGGACGCGGCCAAGCTGTTCCCGATACGCATGGGCCGCGTGCATGAGCGCCCCGTAGGCCCGCACCCGGACTGGAGCTGCCAACTGGCCTTCGACGCTGAGTACATCGGCGTCATGCTGCCGTGGCTGGCGCTGCATCGAAACGGGCTGGTGGTGTTCTTGCACCCCGATACCGGCGATGAGTTGAAGGACCACACCGACTACGCGATCTGGATGGGTGCGATGCGCGAGCTGGATCTGTCGGTTTTTTAACCTCTTCTTGCAAGACGCAAGTCCGCACATTCCCGATGACACGTAGGACTTTGCTTGCCTATCTCCCACTATATGGGATAGCCATTTATATATTGAGATATTTCACGGCATAGGTTTATAGTCGCCCATCTGCTTATTTCAGCACCCACACATTTCAGGTGAAGCGATGCAGGCGCAATTGATCGCGCTCGACTGGGGGACCAGCTCCCTTCGTGCTTACAAACTCGGCCCCGCAGGCGTGGTGCTGGAACAACGCTCGCTGGCGTCGGGCATCATGCATCTGCCCAGCGAACCCCGCGACATTGCCGGCGTGCGCTGCAGCGATGGTTTTGAGTTGGCGTTCGACGCGGCGTGTGGGGATTGGCTCGACGCCGAGCCACACCTGCCGGTGATCGCCTGCGGCATGGTGGGCAGCGCTCAGGGCTGGAGCGAAGCGGCATACCGCAATACGCCGGTGGACGTCGCCAGTCTCGGCAAAGCCTTGCACAGCGTACGCAGCCTGCGTGGCGTGGCGGTACATATCGTGCCCGGCGTGATCGAGCAAGGCCGCTTGCCCAACGTAATGCGCGGCGAAGAAACCCAGGTGCTCGGCGTGCTGCACAACCGGCCTGCCGGCGGTGAAGTCTTGATCGGCCTGCCGGGCAGCCACTCCAAGTGGGTCGAAGTGGTCGGTGGCTGCATCACCCATTTCGACACCTTTATGACCGGTGAAGTGTTCGCGATCCTCAGCAAGCACAGCATCCTGGGGCGTACGCAACAGCCTTGCGAGCATTTCCAGGCCGAAGCCTTTGATCGCGGCGTGCAAGTGGCGCGCTCTCAGGATGGCCAGCGCGGCGTGCTGTCGACGCTGTTCAGCGCTCGCACCCTGGGCTTGACCGCCGAACTCGCGCCCGATCAGCAAGCGGACTACCTGTCCGGTCTGATGATCGGTCATGAGCTGGCCGGTCTGCCTGAGCGCGCCCGGCACACCCCGATCATCCTGGTCGGCGCCGGCCCTTTATGCGCGCGCTACCAACGCGCCCTCGCCCTCTGCGGCTTTGCCCATGTCAGCCTGGCCGAAGAAGCCACCGAGCGCGGCCTGTGGCAATTGGCGCTGGCGGCCGGGCTCACTCAACCTGCAACGGAGGCCTGACATGCTCAAGCAAGCACTCGCTCAAAACGGTTTGATCGCCATCCTGCGTGGCCTGCGCCCGGAGGAAGCCCAGGCGGTCGGCCAGGTGCTGTACCAGGCCGGCTTTCGCGTGATCGAAGTACCCCTTAATTCACCGGACCCTTACACCAGCATCCGCATCCTGCGTGACAGCTTGCCAGCCGATTGCCTGATCGGTGCCGGCACGGTGTTGACGCCCGAGCAGGTCGAGCAGGTGAAAGCCGCCGGTGGCCAAGTGATCGTCATGCCTCACAGTGACGCCAAGGTGTTGCGCGCTGCCAAAGCGGCGGGCCTGTACCTGTCGCCGGGCGTGGCCACGCCCACCGAGGCCTTTGCCGCACTGGCCGAAGGCGCCGACGTGTTGAAGCTGTTCCCGGCCGAGCAAATGGGCCCGCCGGTGATCAAGGCGTGGTTGGCGGTATTGCCGGCGGGCACGTTGTTGCTGCCGGTGGGCGGCATTACCCCGGACAACATGCAGGTGTTCACCGACGCCGGCGCCAAGGGGTTCGGGCTGGGTTCCGGGTTGTTCAAACCGGGTATGACAGTGGATCAGGTAGCGAGCCGCGCCCAGGCTTATGTCGCCGCCTGGAAAGCCCTGAGCTGAATTCAAGTTCCGCGCCCCTGGCGCTGCATCTACAAGAGAGATAACAGATGAAAATCACCAAACTGACGACCTTTATCGTCCCGCCGCGCTGGTGCTTCCTGAAGGTCGAAACCGACCAGGGCGTGACCGGCTGGGGTGAGCCTGTGGTCGAAGGCCGCGCCCACACCGTGGCTGCTGCCGTTGAAGAACTGTCCGACTACCTGATCGGTAAAGACCCACGCAACATCGAAGACATCTGGACCGTGCTCTACCGCGGCGGTTTCTACCGTGGCGGCGCGGTGCACATGAGCGCCCTCGCCGGTATCGACCAGGCGCTGTGGGACATCAAAGGCAAGGCCCTCGGCGTTTCCGTCAGCGATCTGCTGGGCGGCCAGGTGCGCGACAAAATCCGCGTGTATTCATGGATCGGCGGCGACCGCCCCGCTGATACTGCCCGCGCGGCCAAAGACGCCGTGGCGCGTGGTTTCACTGCGGTGAAAATGAACGGCACCGAAGAGCTGCAATTCCTCGACAGCTTCGAAAAAGTCGACCTGGCCCTGGCCAACGTCGCCGCGGTGCGTGATGCGGTCGGCCCCAACGTCGGCATCGGCGTCGACTTCCACGGCCGCGTGCACAAGCCGATGGCCAAGGTGCTGATGAAAGAGCTGGACCCGTACAAGCTGATGTTTATCGAAGAGCCCGTACTCAGCGAAAACTACGAAGCGCTCAAGGAGCTGGCGCCGTTGACCAGCACCCCGATCGCCCTGGGCGAGCGCCTGTTCTCGCGTTGGGATTTCAAGCGCGTGCTCAGCGAAGGTTATGTCGACATCATCCAGCCGGACGCCTCCCACGCCGGCGGCATCACCGAAACCCGCAAGATCGCCAACATGGCCGAAGCCTATGACGTAGCGCTGGCCCTGCACTGCCCGCTGGGCCCGATTGCGCTGGCGGCGTGCCTGCAACTGGATGCGGCCTGCTACAACGCGTTTATCCAGGAGCAAAGCCTGGGGATCCACTACAACGAGAGCAACGACTTGCTCGACTACGTGCGTGACCCCGGCGTGTTCGACTATGAGCAGGGCTTCGTCAAGATCCCTAACGGCCCGGGCCTGGGCATCGAGATCAACGAGGAATACGTGATCGAGCGCGCGGCCATCGGCCACCGCTGGCGCAACCCGATCTGGCGCCACGCCGACGGCAGCTTCGCCGAGTGGTGATCACCCAATGAAGAGCGCCGGTTAAAAAATGTGGGAGGGGGCTTGCCCCCGATTGCGATGGCCCTGCCACTGACGATGTCGACTGACACTCAGCTATCGGCGGCAACCTCCCCTCCACATTCAATCCGGTTTCTTCAGTAAGACTTGTCCTCAATAAACATAAGAAGAGACTACCCCCATGCAACCTGAATCCTTGACCGGGCAGGCTCCTTTAGTCACGCCTAGCCGAAAGCGCTTCTTCATCATGGTGCTGCTGTTTATCACCGTGGTGATCAACTACCTGGACCGCAGCAACCTCTCGATTGCAGCCCCGGCCCTGACCAGTGACTTGGGTATCGACCCGGTGCACGTCGGCCTGATTTTCTCGGCCTTCGGCTGGACCTACGCGGCCATGCAAATCCCCGGCGGCTGGCTGGTGGACCGGGTGCCGCCGCGCATTCTCTACACCGCTGCCCTGCTGCTGTGGTCTATCGCTACTGTGATGCTGGGGTTTGCCGCCAGCTTCATCGCGCTGTTCGTTTTGCGCATGGCAGTCGGTGCGTTGGAAGCGCCGGCCTATCCGATCAATAGCCGCGTGGTCACCAGTTGGTTTCCCGAGCGTGAACGCGCCACCGCCATTGGCTTTTACACCTCCGGGCAATTTGTCGGGCTGGCATTCCTGACGCCGGTCCTGGCCTGGCTGCAGCATCGCTATGGCTGGCACATGGTGTTTGTGGTGACCGGTGGCGTCGGCATTCTGTGGGCGGCGATCTGGTACGCGGTGTACCGCGAGCCGCGTGATTTCAAAGGTATCAACCAGGCCGAAATCGACCTGATCCGCGACGGTGGCGGGCTGGTGGACCTCAGCACTCAAACGGCCAAGACCAAGACGCCATTCAGCTGGGTCGACCTGGGTATTGTCCTGAGCAAGCGCAAACTGTGGGGGATCTACCTCGGGCAGTTCTGCCTGAACTCCACGCTGTGGTTCTTCCTGACATGGTTCCCGACGTATCTGGTGAAGTACCGCGGCATGGACTTCATTAAGTCCGGCATGCTCGCGTCGCTGCCGTTTCTCGCGGCATTCGTTGGGGTGCTGTGTTCCGGGCTGTTTTCCGACTGGCTGATCCGTCGCGGCGCGAGCGTGGGTTTTGCGCGCAAGTTGCCGATCATCAGCGGCCTGCTGATCTCCACGGCGATCATCGGCGCCAACTTCGTCGAATCGACCCCGCTGGTTATCGCCTTCCTGGCCGTGGCGTTCTTCGGCAACGGGCTGGCTTCGATCACCTGGTCGCTGGTCTCGACCCTCGCCCCGGCGCGCTTGTTGGGCCTGACCGGCGGGGTGTTCAACTTCATCGGCAACCTGGCGGCGATTACCACGCCAATCGTCATCGGTTTCCTGGCCAGCGGCGATTCGTTTGCGCCGGCGATCACCTACATCGCGCTGCTGGCGTTGCTGGGGGCGTTGTCCTACGTGCTGCTGGTAGGCAAGGTTGAGCGCATCGAGCTGTAAACCAGCCACCCGCTGGCGAGGGCGCAATGCCCTCGCCAGCGGGGTTGTTGCCTCAGAGGCGCCGGTCGTTACGGGAGTGGCACCGACATTTCGTTGCGGAACACATTCAATGGGTCCCAGCGTTGCTTGGTTCTACGCAGACGGCTCTCGATGAGGGGGTTGGGGAAGAAAATTCCATACCACGACGGGTTCTTGGCATTGGCCGGGTCGCCGCCAATGTAGGTCATATCCAAGTCCGGGTAGTTGATGTAGCAGCCCTCGAATTGCGCATCGTCCGGCACGCCGGTGCTGAACGCCGCTTTAAAAAGTCCGCGAATCCAGTTGGCATGGGCCTGGTCCACTGCATCGTCCGTCGAATGCCAATAGCACTGCGGTTGCCATTTGAGGTACGAGGAACGCTGGGCGGCGGAGGTCTGCGCCAGGATCGGAGCCTCCATTTCGTTGATGCGCCCGCCAAACGATTGGATCTGGATCAGGCTCTGGGTCAGGTATTGCGCTGGGTCGGGCCATTTCAAAGTGTTCCAGATCGCGTCCTTGACCTGTAGCGTGAACGCGCCTTTCTGATACGCCGATTTATAGCGACCGCGCTGATTGTCGCCGGACCCGTTGAGCGATTGCGTGGCGTACAGCCAGTCCAGGCGCCTGGCGGCGTCATGGGCGGTGCGCAGGGAGGTGATGTGGCGGCCCTTATTCATGCCGCTGGGCTGGTGCACCACATGAAACGGCAACAATGATTCCCGTGCACTCCCGCCGACCGCAGCGAGCATGCTGCTGACAAAGTCGTCGAAGGGCGCGAGGTCATCGAGTTGGCCATCCTTGTCGACGTAATGAATGCCTAGAGTGACGTTGCCGGTATTGGCGTGACGCATCTCCAGCTTGGTGGCCAGGCCCCAGGTGCTGGGGTCCGCCTGATGGCTTGCAAACCAGAGCTGATAAGCGTCCAGCAGCCCGCCGAGCTTGGTGCGGTCCAGTTCGTTCAAATCCCATTCCAACGGCAGCCAAAGCACTTCCTTCGGTGCCGGCGGCAGCGCCTTGAAGTAGTAACTGGTGATGATGCCGAACTGGCCGCCACCGGCACCGCAGCAGGCCGCGAACAAATCCAGCTCGTCGCTATCGGTGCTGTCGCGGGACACATGCACCGGTTCAAGGCCTGTGCCGGTGGCATCGGCAACCAGGATATCCACACCGT
The DNA here is from genome assembly GCF_019641515.1 of Pseudomonas sp. S5F11. Classification (NCBI taxonomy): domain Bacteria; kingdom Pseudomonadati; phylum Pseudomonadota; class Gammaproteobacteria; order Pseudomonadales; family Pseudomonadaceae; genus Pseudomonas; species Pseudomonas sp. S5F11. The sequence continues at coordinate 3,537,108 of NZ_JAIFJZ010000001.1, read as the reverse complement.
CCAGCCAGTCGCAGACCAGCCCGTATTTGCGCGATAGCAACCCGTAACCGCCGCCGCAGATATGCCCGCCCAGCCCCACCGAATAACAGGAACCGCTCGGCAAGGCTTTGCCCGCCAGCTTGTACAGCGCGACGCTGGTGTCCCAATTCTGGCAACCGGGTTCCAGGCGCACGCTGTAGCGGTAGGTCGAGTCGGGCACCAGCACTGAGCCAATCTGCCCATTGGGGTCGTAGGCCACTTGGTTCATCTGGCCTACATCCAAAATCGATAATGCCTCGCCAGGCGCATTGGGCATCACGTTGGAGACGAAGCCCTCGTAACAGTGGCCGCCGCTACGCACGGTGATGCGGCCGTTGGGCATCGCCAAAGCCTGGGCGGCGGCGTCGATGATGTCCTGGGGGGTGTGACACAGGTATATCAGGTTGGCGCCGTCGGGCGACGACTCGCCCTGAACGTTGCCTTTTGGCCAGCGCAGGTTGAAGCCTTTTTGCAAGGTGGAGTGACGCGGGTCTGAAGGTGGGACGAGATCAAATGCCATGATGGACTCCAGGGAGACAATGATGACTTCTGATGCAACTAACTTAACGACCGACGGAGCAAGAACGGTGGGGCTTGCAGAGGTGGTTAGACAGCAATAGGCAAGAAGTGCGTTGAAGGTGGGGCGCAATGCCCACCTTCAGCCTAGCCTAGATCAGTCGGGAGCCTGAGGCCTTTACTTACGAGCGTTACGTACACCTTCCGACAATGCTGCGCAGTGGCTGAGCACGCCGTCGATAGCCTGCTGGTCGCTGCTGGCATTGGCGATGTGATCGATCAACGCCGAGCCCACCACCACACCGTCCGCCAGCCGTGCAATTGCGGCGGCCTGTTCCGGCGTACGAATACCGAAACCGATGCTGATCGGCAGATCGGTGTGCCGACGCAGACGCGTGACGGCTTCTTCGACGTGTTCCAAGGTGGCGGCGCCGGCGCCAGTCACACCGGCCACCGACACGTAATACACAAACCCGGAACTGCCGTTGAGTACGGTCGGCAGGCGCGCGTCATCAGTGGTCGGCGTGGTCAGGCGGATAAAATCCATGCCTGCGGCCTGGGCCGGGTCGCACAGCTCGCCGTTGTGCTCAGGTGGCATGTCGACCACGATCAAACCGTCCACACCGGCGGCTTTGGCATCGTCGATAAAAGCGGGCACGCCGTATTTGTGGATCGGGTTGAAGTAGCCCATCAACACCAGCGGTGTTTCGTTGTTGTCCTTGCGGAACTCGCGAACCATCTGCAGGGTTTTCGCCAGGTTCTGCTTGGCGGCCAGCGCGCGGATGTTGGCCAGTTGAATGGCCGGGCCGTCGGCCATTGGGTCGGTGAAGGGCATGCCCAGCTCGATCACGTCGGCACCGGCAGCCGGCAGACCTTTGAGGATCGCCAGGGAGGCATCATAGCCGGGGTCGCCGGCGGTGACGAAGGTCACCAGGGCGGCACGGTTTTGTTCCTTGAGTTGCGCAAAGCGGGTTTGCAGGCGGCTCATTTAGTGTTTCTCCTGCTGAGACTGTTCCATGTGGTGCATCACGGTCTGCATGTCTTTGTCGCCACGGCCGGACAGGTTGACCACCATCAGGTGATCCTTCGGCAGCGTCGGTGCGCGCTTGAAGACTTCGGCCAGGGCATGGGCGCTCTCAAGTGCAGGAATAATCCCTTCCAGACGGCAGCATTTGTGGAAAGCATCGAGGGCTTCGTGGTCGGTCACCGAGGTGTACTGGACGCGGCCGATATCATGCAACCAGGCGTGTTCCGGGCCGATGCCGGGGTAGTCCAGGCCGGCGGAAATCGAGTGGGCGTCGATGATCTGGCCGTCGTCGTCCTGCAACAGGAAGGTGCGGTTGCCGTGCAGTACGCCCGGTACGCCGCCGTTGAGGCTGGCGGCGTGCTTGCCGGTCTCAATGCCGTGGCCGGCCGCTTCGACGCCGATGATTTCCACGCTCTTGTCGTCCAGGAATGGGTGGAACAGGCCCATGGCGTTGGAACCACCGCCGATGCACGCCACCAGGCTGTCCGGCAGGCGGCCTTCCTGGGCTTGCAGCTGGGTGCGGGTTTCCTTGCCGATCACGGCCTGGAAGTCGCGCACCATCGCCGGGTACGGATGCGGGCCGGCCACGGTGCCGATCAGGTAGAAGGTGCTGTCGACGTTGGTGACCCAGTCGCGCAGGGCTTCGTTCATCGCATCTTTCAGGGTGCCGGTGCCGGCGACCACTGGGATTACTTCAGCGCCCAGCAGCTTCATGCGGAACACGTTGGCCTGCTGGCGCTCGATGTCGGTGGTGCCCATGTAGATCACGCATTGCAGGCCGAAACGCGCAGCCACGGTGGCAGTGGCCACGCCATGCATGCCAGCGCCGGTCTCGGCGATGATGCGTTTTTTGCCCATGCGTCGCGCCAGCAGGATCTGGCCGATGCAGTTGTTGATCTTATGCGCGCCGGTGTGGTTCAGCTCTTCGCGCTTGAGGTAGATCTTGGCGCCGCCGCAGTATTCGGTCAGGCGTTCGGCGAAATACAGCGGGCTTGGGCGACCGACGTAGTCGCGTTGGAAGTAAGCCAATTCCTCGTTGAATGCCGGATCGATCTTGGCCGCTTCGTATTCGCGGGCCAGGTCGAGGATCAACGGCATCAGGGTTTCAGCGACGTAGCGGCCGCCGAACGCGCCAAACAGGCCGCTGGCGTCTGGGCCGTTGCGTAGATCGGTCTGGGACTGAGTCATGGGACGCTCCAGGAAAGAATTCGTGTGGGAAGCAATGAGGGCCACTCTACCCCTCACATTCGATGCTGAAAACCGATAAGATCGCCGCAACCTGTCAGGAAAACTCACAGATGAGCCGAGACCTCCCGCCCCTCAATGCCTTGCGTGCATTCGAGGCCACCGCGCGCCTTAACAGCGTCAGCCAGGCCGCTGAGCAACTGCATGTGACCCACGGCGCAGTAAGTCGCCAGTTGAAGGTGCTCGAAGAACACCTGGGCGTCAGCCTGTTCGTCAAAGAGGGTCGTGGCCTTAAACTCACAGATGCCGGGGTACGGCTGCGGGATGCCAGCGGCGAGGCGTTCGAGCGCTTGAGGGATGTGTGTGCCGAACTTACTCAGAGCAGCGTGGATGCCCCATTTGTGCTCGGTTGCTCAGGCAGTTTGCTCGCGCGCTGGTTGATCCCGCGGCTTGGCCGGCTGAATGCCGATCTGCCGGACCTGCGCCTGCATCTTTCGGCGGGCGATGGCGATCTGGACCCGCGTCGGCCTGGGCTGGATGCCTTGCTGGTGTTCGCCGAACCGCCATGGCCGGCGGATATGCAAGTGTACGAGTTGGCCAGTGAACGTATCGGGCCGGTAATGAGCCCGCGCTTCAGCGGCTACGAGCGTTTGCGCCAGGCGCCCGCCTCGGCGTTGTGTGGCGAGGCGCTGTTGCACACCACTTCACGACCTCAGGCATGGCCCAGCTGGGCGCAGCAATATGGCATCGCACCGGCGGCGTTAAAGCACGGGCAAGGCTTTGAGCATTTGTATTATTTGCTGGAGGCGGCAGTGGCCGGGCTGGGCGTGGCGATCGCGCCGGAGCCGTTGGTGGCAGAGGATCTGCGGGCCGGTCGCCTGGTGGCGCCGTGGGGTTTCAGCGAAACCCCGGCGCACCTGGCGTTGTGGCTACCCAAGCGCGCCGCGGATGGGCGCGCTCGGCAGTTGGCGCAATGGCTCAAGGCTGAGCTGTCGCGCCAACCGGTTTAGTCACCGCGCTTGCACAGCAGGTAAGCCGCCAGCAGGCCCAGCGCGCCAACGGCGACGCCGGCGGTGGTCCATGGGTGCTCTTGTGCGTAATCGCGAGTCGCCACGCCGGTTTCGCGCAGTTTGACTTTGCTTTCTTCGTAGGCGTCGGTGATCAGGTGACGGGAATGCTTGAGCGCGTTCTCGGCATTGCTTTTCAGGGCCTTCAAGGTTTTGCGCGACTCATCGGACGCATCGTCCTTGAGACTTTCAAGGGACTTGAGCAGGCTCGAAATCTCGGCTTCCATGCTTTCCAGCGACGCTTTGCGTAAAGAAGTGTTGGCCATGTGGACTCTCCTGAAGTGATTGAGTGGCGTGTGTAGATACCGACTGCGGGGTTTGCAGAAAGTGCAGTAAATCTGAACTTTCGGGTAGGAACGGCCGCCAGAAGCAGTACGAAGATTGACTGCTAGGCTGCATAAACCACCCTTAGGAGAAACACCATGAGCGATCATCACACGTACAAGAAAGTCGAATTGGTGGGTTCGTCCACCACCAGTATTGAAGACGCAATCAACAATGCCATCGCCGAAGCGAACAAGAGCCTCAAGCATCTGGAGTGGTTCGAAGTCACCGAAACCCGTGGCCATATCGAAAACGGCAAGGTGGCGCATTACCAGGTGACGTTGAAAGTGGGATTCCGGATTGCCAGCAGTTGATCCCGTGAGTTGAACTTGCTGACTGGCCGATTGCCATAACCTGCGCTACACCGTTCGGGTGCCGATGCCATTGCAACGGTATGTCCATTTCGATCAGCGCAAGGAAGTAACGGATGAAGAAGCTCCTGTTAGCAGTAGGTTTGTTGAGCATTGCAGGCTCCGCACTGGCCGCGGGTAAGCCGTGTGAAGAGCTCAAAAGCGAAATTGCCGCGAAAATCGACGCCAAAGGTGCTTCGGGCTATTCGCTGGAAATCGTCGACAAAGGCGCTTCGACCGACGCCCAAGTGGTCGGTAGTTGCGAAGGCGGTACCAAGGAAATCGTCTACAAACGCGGCTAACCCCGTGTTGCAGACATAAAAAACCGACGCGGGTGCGTCGGTTTTTTTTCGCCTGAGGTTGGGTCAGCCCTTCATCAGCTGCGCCAGCAACTCGTAGGAATGAATCCGGTCGGCGTGTTCGTACAGATCGCAGGTGAAGATCAACTCGTCCGCGCCGGTCTGTTCGATCAGCACCTCAAGTTTGGCGCGGATCTTCGCCGGGCTGCCCACCATGGCCAGGCCGAGGAAACTTCCGACTGCGTCCTTTTCATGGGGCAACCACAGGCCGTCCATGGTTTTCACCGGTGGGCGCTGCACCAGGCTCTGGCCGCGCATCAAGGCGAGGATGCGCTGGTAGACGGACGTCGCCAGGTAATCGGCCTGCTCGTCGGTATCGGCTGCCACCAGCGGAATGCCCAACATCACGTAGGGTTTATCCAACACGGCTGAAGGCTTGAAGTGGTTGCGGTACACGCGAATCGCTTCGTGCATAAGGCGCGGTGCGAAATGGGAGGCGAAGGCGTAAGGCAAACCGCGCTCGCCGGCCAGTTGCGCACTGAACAGGCTCGAACCCAGCAGCCACACCGGTACGTTGGTGCCGGTGCCGGGAACAGCGATGACCCTTTGATCTGGCGTGCGCGGCCCCAGGTAGGCCATCAGTTCGGCCACGTCTTCGGGGAAGTCATCGGCGCTGCCCGAGCGCTCACGGCGCAGGGCGCGGGCGGTCATCTGGTCGGAGCCAGGCGCGCGGCCCAGGCCCAGGTCAATGCGCCCGGGGTACAGGCTTTCGAGGGTGCCAAACTGCTCGGCGATCACCAGCGGCGCGTGGTTGGGCAGCATCACACCGCCGGAGCCGACGCGAATCGTCGAGGTGCCGCCGGCCAGATAGCCGAGCAATACTGAAGTGGCTGAGCTGGCGATGCCATCCATGTTGTGGTGTTCAGCCACCCAGAAGCGGTTGTAGCCGAATTTTTCCAGGTGCTGAGCCAGGTCCAGGGAATTGCGCAAGGACTGCGCCGGGCTGCCATTGGCCCGCACGGGCACCAGGTCGAGGGCGGAAAACTTAATGTCGGACAGCGATTTCATAAGCCTGCTTCTCCAGTAGGGGCGCAGGCTTCTTAAGACGAACCAAAACCTGCCGCTTCATGTGCATGTTCTATGCAATGAGGGCATATACCCGAGATTCAATAGTGCGTGTAAGAAATCCTACTTAATTGCTGGGTTTTTCCTATGACTGAACTTTGCCAGAGCTTCTATCCTCAGAACCTTACTGAAGCAAAACCACCGTTCGAGGAGAAAGCTATGAGTATCGTTAAAAAGGCATCCGCGCATTGGGAAGGTGATCTGAAGACAGGTGTGGGCTCCATTTCCACCGAAACCGGCGTACTGCGTGAAGCGCCTTACGGTTTCAAGGCCCGTTTTGAAGGCGGCAAAGGCACCAACCCGGAAGAACTGATCGGCGCGGCCCACGCCGGCTGTTTCTCCATGGCGTTTTCCATGATTCTGGGCGATGCCGGCCTTAAGGCTGACAGCATCGACACCCAGGCAGACGTGACCTTGGACCAGGTCGACGGTGGCTTTGCGATCACCGCCGTGCACCTGACGCTCAAGGCCAAGATCCCAGGCGCCAGCCAGGCCCAGTTCGATGAACTAAGCAAAAAGGCCAAGGAAGGTTGCCCGGTATCCAAGGTCTTGAATGCAACCATCACCCTGGATGGCACGCTCGTAAACTGACACAAGGTCCATCGTGGGAGGGCGTAAGCCGCCTCCCGCGATGTTCTGCGTTAAATCAGAACTCCCGATTCGCAACTGTGGTCCTATACCCTATGCAGCCTAGTCGCACACTCGTGCGCAATGCATTCAGGGAGCTTCAACATGAAACGTTTTGCCTTGGCGATCATCTGCGGTGTGTTGGCCACATCGGCCGTGGCCGCTCCAAAAGATTGTGAAGAACTCAGGAAAGAGATCGAAGTGAAGATCCAGGCCAAGGCGATTCCGTCCTACACCCTGGAAATCATCACCGCCGAAGAAGCGAAGAACCACGACAGCGCCATGATCGTCGGTACGTGCGAAAACGGCACCAAACGCATCATCTACCAGAAGAACAACGACTGATTAGAGGCAGTTCACACTGCGCTCCTCTGCCAGCAACTGACGGCCCGAGTCGTAGAGCCGGATGTTGGGCGTGAAGGCCAGCGAGCGACCTTCCAGCAGGTAGCGCTGGCCGGCCTGGAAGTGGTCGTACTGCAACGTCATAAAGCAGGTTCGGTACATCATCTGGCTGAGGCTACCTAGGCCGCCACCCGCCGGCACCTCAAAATCAAACCGCACCATCAGTTCATGGGCGCCGGGCGGCATTTGGAAGTAGCGCCCGTCGTCGAGATTCTTGCCGTCCAGACGCTGTGCCATCACCAGCTTCGCCCCCGGAGTGGGCGTGATGAAATCGACCCATGCCTGTTGTGGGTCGGCCGACGGCACCGGCGTTGTGGTGCAGGCACTCAGAAGTAAGGCAGCGGCGGCAAACAGCAATGGGCGCATGGCACAGTCTCTATGCAGGATGAGGTTTGAGTATAAACACCTCAGGCCGTGGAAAAATTCCCGGCAGGCACGCTAGTCTGGCGCGCACATTACCCAGGAGCAGTCGGAATATGGTCAGGCGTTTTGTTGTTGCGGCGTTGACTGTGCTGCTGAGCGGTTGCTCCAGTGTCACTTACTACAGCCAATTGGCGAGCGGTCAATGGCAGTTATTGCGCGCCCGCGAGCCCGTGGCCCAAGTCATTGCCGACCCGACGCGCCCGCAAGTACTGCGCGAACACCTGGCACAAGCGCAGAAGGCACGCACCTTCGCCAGCGACCATCTGCACTTGCCCGATAACCTGAGTTACAGGCTGTACGCGGACATCGGTCGTCCCTATGTGGTCTGGAATGTCTTTGCCACGCAGGAGTTTTCTCTGACGCCTCAGACCCATTGCTTTCCCATTGCCGGCTGCGTGGCCTATCGCGGTTATTACAACCAGGGCGCCGCACGGGGTGAGGCGGCAATGTTGAAGCTGCAAGGCATGGATGTGGCGATCGGCGGCGTGGAGGCTTATTCCACCCTGGGGTGGTTCGACGACCCGATCATGAATTCGATGTTGAACTGGGGCGATGAGCGGCTGGCCACGTTGATCTTCCATGAATTGGCTCACCAGCGTTTCTATGTAAAAGACGACACGGAGTTCAACGAGTCGTTTGCCAGTTTCGTCGAGCAAGAAGGCACGCGCCAATGGCGTGCAGCGAGGGGGCTGGGGCCGATCAGCGATACCCAGGCGCGGCAGCGCGAGCAATTTATCCGCCTGATCCTCGACACCCGCCAATGCCTGGAAAAACTCTACGCACAGCCCTTGGCCCCGGAGGTGATGCGGCAGGCCAAGGCGGCGCAGTTCGAGCAATTGCGCCACGACTATCGACAACTGCGCGACACCCAGTGGGCGGGCGATAAACGCTATGACGCCTGGATCAATCAGCCGATGAATAACGCTCGGCTGCTGCCGTTTGGGCTGTATGACCAGTGGGTGCCGGCGTTTGCGGCGTTGTTTGCCCAGCAAGGTGGGGATTGGCTGAAATTCTACGCCGCGGTGGAAAAGATGGGCGAGATGCCGCAGATGCAGCGCAAGGCTGCGTTAAGGCAGTTGGAGGGTGTGGGCTTGTAGGGCCTCATCGGGGGCAAGCCCCCTCCCACCTTTTTACGCTGCACAGCTTGCCCCCGGTGACGATTTTTAAGGCCGCTGCAAAAACGCCCCGTGCATCGCGGCCAATGTCTCGAAATGCCAGGTCGGCGCTTCGGCATTCAATTCTTCAAAGCTGCCAAATCCATACCCCACCGCCGCCGAATCCAGCCCATTGCTACGGGCGCCGATCAGGTCGTGCTTGCGATCGCCGATCATCAGGGTGTTGGCCGGGTCCAGGCCCTCTTCTTTGATCAGGTGGGCAATCAGCTCGACCTTATTTGTGCGGGTACCGTCCAGCTCGCTGCCGTAAATCACCTTGAAGTGCTTGGCAAAGTCGAAATGCCGCGCAATCTCCCGGGCAAATTCCCACGGCTTGGAGGTGGCGATGTACAGCTGGCGGCCTTGGCTGTTGAGTGCCTCCAGCAACGGCATCACCCCGTCGAACACGCGGTTTTCGTACAGCCCGGTGACCTTGAAGCGCTCGCGATAGAAATTCACCGCGTCCCAGGCCTTGGCTTCATCGAAGTCATAGAACTGCATAAAGGCTTGCAGCAACGGCGGGCCAATGAAGTGTTCCAGGCGGGTCAGGTCTGGTTCATCAATGCCCAACTTGGCGAGGGCGTACTGGATCGAGCGGGTGATGCCTTCACGCGGGTCGGTGAGGGTGCCGTCCAGGTCGAACAGCACGGTGGAGTAATGCAGGGTCATCGGTCGAATCCTTCCGCCAGGTGCAGGTCTTTAAGCTTCACGTAGTTCGCCGCGCTGTAGATGAAAAAGGCGCGTTCCTTGTCAGTCAGCGCACGGATTTGTTTCACCGGGCTGCCCACATACAAAAAACCGCTTTCCAGTGTCTTGCCCGGCGGCACCAGGCTGCCGGCGCCAATGATCACGTCATCTTCCACCACTGCGCCGTCCATCACGATGCTGCCCATGCCGATCAGGATACGGCTGCCCACCGTGCAACCATGCAGCATGACCTTGTGGGCGATGGTCACATCGTCGCCGATCAGCAGCGGGAAACCGTCGGGGTTGAAGGGCCCGGCGTGGGTGATGTGCAGCACGCAGCCATCTTGGATGCTGGTGCGCGCGCCGATACGGATGCGGTGCATGTCGCCGCGAATCACGGTCAGCGGCCATACGGAGCTGTCGGGGCCGATTTCGACATCGCCGATCACCACCGCCGAAATATCGACAAACGCCCCGACGCCCAGGGTTGGCGTGTGGTTCTGATAGGTGCGAAGGGTCACGATAGCTTCTCTCTCTTTTGCTGATAGCTGCGGTGGGCATTGATTGTAATTAAGATGGCCCCATCTTTGTTCTTACATGTTTCTCCAGCCAAGGTACCCACCGTGAGCGCGAACAACCCTCTTCTGCAGCCCTACGACCTGCCGCCGTTCTCGGCGATCCGTGCCGAGCACGTTCAGCCGGCCATTGAACAGATCCTCGCCGACAGCCGCGTTGCCATCGAAGGCATCCTGCAAAACCAGGGGAAAAATCCGACATGGGCCGGCTTGGTCCTGGCCATGGATGAACTCAATGATCGCCTGGGCGCGGCCTGGAGCCCGGTGAGCCACCTCAACGCCGTGTGTAACAGCGCTGAATTGCGTGAAGCCTACGAGGCGTGCCTGCCGGCACTGAGTGCTTATTCCACCGAAATGGGCCAGAACCGCGAGTTGTTCCAGGCCTTCGAAGCCTTGGCCAATAGCCCGGAAGCCGCTGGCTTCGATGTGGCGCAAAAAACCATTCTCGAACACTCCCTGCGCGACTTCCGCCTGTCGGGTATCGATTTACCGCCCGAGCAGCAAAAACGTTATGCCGAAGTGCAAAGCAAACTCTCCGAGCTGGGCAGCAAGTTTTCCAACCAACTGCTCGACGCCACCCAGGCCTGGACCAAGCACGTCACCGATGAAGCTATCCTCGCCGGCCTGACTGACTCGGCCAAGGCGCAGATGGCCGCCGCCGCACAGGCCGTGGGCCTCGAAGGTTGGCTGATCACCCTGGAATTCCCTAGCTACTACGCGGTGATGACCTACGCCCAGGACCGCGCCCTGCGTGAGGAAATCCACGCAGCCTACTGCACCCGTGCGTCGGACCAAGGCCCGAATGCCGGTCAGAACGATAACGGCCCGGTGATGGAACAGATTCTCGACCTGCGTCAGGAACTGGCCAGCCTGCTGGGCTACGCCTCGTTCTCCGAACTGAGCCTGGCCACCAAAATGGCCGAGTCCAGCGACCAAGTGCTGAGCTTCCTACGTGACCTGGCCAAGCGCAGTAAGCCGTTTGCCGCTCAGGACCTGGAGCAGCTCAGGGCCTACGCCGCCGAACAGGGCTGTGCCGATTTGCAGAGCTGGGACAGCGGTTACTACGGCGAAAAACTGCGCGAGCAGCGCTACAGCGTGTCCCAGGAAGCCCTGCGCGCCTACTTCCCGATCGACAAAGTGCTGAGCGGCCTGTTCGCCATCGTGCAGCGCTTGTATGGCATTGAGATCGCCGAGCAAAAGGGTTTCGACACCTGGCACCCGGACGTTCGCCTGTTCGAAATCAAGGAAAACGGCCAGCACGTCGGACGCTTCTTTTTCGACCTGTACGCCCGCGCCAACAAGCGCGGCGGCGCCTGGATGGACGGCGCGCGCGACCGTCGTCGCACCATCGATGGCGTGCTGCAAAGCCCGGTGGCCAACCTGGTGTGCAACTTCGCCCCAGCCGACAGCGGCAAGCCTGCTCTGCTGACCCACGATGAAGTCACCACGTTGTTCCACGAATTCGGTCACGGCCTGCACCACCTGCTGACCCGTGTCGACCACGCTGGTGTCTCTGGGATCAACGGTGTGGCGTGGGATGCGGTGGAGTTGCCGAGCCAGTTCATGGAGAACTGGTGCTGGGAGCCCGAGGGTCTGGCGCTGATCTCCGGCCACTATGAAACCGGCGAGCCGCTGCCCCAGGACCTGCTGGAAAAAATGCTTGCGGCGAAGAACTTCCAATCCGGCCTGATGATGGTGCGCCAGCTGGAGTTCTCGCTGTTCGACTTCGAACTGCATGCCACTCATGGCGATGGTCGCAGCGTGGCGCAGGTGCTTGAAGGCGTACGCGACGAGGTTTCGGTCATGCGCCCGCCGGCCTACAACCGGTTCCCCAACAGCTTTGCGCACATCTTCGCCGGTGGTTACGCGGCGGGGTACTACAGCTACAAATGGGCCGAAGTGCTATCGGCGGATGCCTTCTCCAAGTTCGAAGAAGAGGGCGTGCTCAATGCTGAAACCGGCCGTGCGTTCCGTGATGCGATCCTGGCGCGTGGCGGTTCCCAGGCGCCGATGGTGCTGTTCGTCGATTTCCGCGGCCGCGAGCCTTCCATTGACGCTCTCTTGCGTCACAGCGGCTTGAGCGAGGACGCAGCAGCATGAGCCAAGGACCTGTAATCACCAAAAAGCAATTTATCGCCGGGGCTGTGTGCCCGGCGTGCAGCGAGCCGGACAAGCTGAAAATGTGGACGGAGGACAACGTGCCCCATCGCGAATGCGTGGCCTGCGGCTATACCGACACACTCAATGACCAAGGCTTGTCGGTGCCCAAGGAACTGGGTACGCGGGTCAACACCTCGGCGCTGAAAGTGCCGGATCCGAAGGTGCAGGCGGTGCAGTTCTTTCCGAACCCAAAGCTGAAAAAAGACTGAAGAAACCTCACGCAATCCTGTAGGAGCTGGGGGCTCGCAAAGAGCCTCAAGACAATGCGGTCATTCACGTGGCTGCATTGCTTTGATCACGTCCGCCCCTACTGCATCTGCTCCCTCCTTGTTTGAGGTGGAGATCCAATCCTTCATCGAACACAGTGCAAACGCGCTGGTGCTGCAATCTCCGTTTGCCAAGGCTGTGCGCAATTTGCCGACATCGGCCCGCATCATGTAGCGAACGCCGTCCTTGAAACCATTGCTGGTGCCAAATCCACCCAAGGTCATTTCGTTCAGTGCGTCTTCTTTGCTCCACCCTTGAATCACTACCCGGTACATCGCTGCCATCAAGCCCGTACGGTCCGAACCATGCTTGCAGTGCATCAGCACTGGGCCGTTGCTCTCTGCTTGCTGAATGGCGCGTAGCGCCGCCAGTACGTCCGAATCATCAACGTGATTGGTGCGATAAGTTAGTTGCACTTGTTTGATATCGGCTGTTTTAAGCCAAGTGGCATCGGATTCCGGTAGGAAATTGATCACCGTGCCGATCTTCAGCTTTTCCAACAAGGGCAGCGCACGGCTATCCGGTAAGCCACTGCGGTACAGCGTGGGGGTCATCTGGTGCACGTTGTAGTGGGCATCAATCGGTTGCGCCCATTCGGGTGAGCGCACGGAAGTGATGATCTCATCGGCCTGCACGGGGGTAGTGGCGAACAGGCTGACGAGCGTGAGGCAGAGAGCCGCTAATAAGGCGTGTTTCAACATGGTCGACGTAACCGAAAGGAGCTAATGGCTTTCAGATTGCGTGACGTCGGGTCAAGGCCGTGTGAGTCGGTCGTCAAAGAAGCGTGATTTGGCGGGCTTAGTGGCCGGTGATTTTCAGCTGAATCGATTTTCCTCGATGCTTAGCCTGCTATCATTCGTAACTATTCATGTCAGCTGTGTTCTATCTCTCTGAAACAGTTGGATCCAATTGCCCTGTAGACGCTCAAGCCGCTCGCCAGAAGCGGCTGTTCAATCCGTGACCACATGATGAGGTGCTCCATGTCTGATCAAGATCAAGACAACCCCCGGCGTGAGTTTTTACGCAAATCCTTGACCTTGATCCCGGTGGTCACGGTCGCTAGTACCGGCCTGGGTGGTTCGATGCTGATGGCCACGCCTGAGCCGGCACAGGCCAGCGCGGCCAAGCCAGCGGTTAGCGAAAAAGCCTACGAACCCAGCTACTTCACGGCTGAGGAATGGGCGTTTATCCAGGCTGCCGTCGCGCGCTTGATTCCTGCCGATGCCCAAGGCCCCGGTGCCCTTGAAGCGGGTGCGCCGGAGTACATCGACCGTCAGATGAACACGCCCTATGCCAGTGGGGCGTTGTGGTACATGCAGGGGCCATTCAACGCCGACGCCGCCCCAGAGATGGGCTGGCAGAGCAAGTTGGTGCCCAAAGAGATCTATCGCCTGGGCATTGCCGCGACCGATGCCTGGTCGAAGGCATTCAATGGCAAAGCCTTTGCCGCTCAAGACAGCGCTACCCAGGACGATATGCTGCGTCGCCTTGAAGCTGGCGGCGGCGAGGTGTCGGCCCATTTCGAGGCGGTGCCGGCGAAGATGTTCTTCAACCTGTTACTGCAGAACACCAAAGAAGGATTTTTCTGCGACCCGATTCACGGGGGCAATAAAGGCATGGTCGGCTGGACCCTGATCGGTTTCCCCGGCGCGCGCGCCGACTTTATGGATTGGGTGGAACGCAACGAGCAATACCCCTTCCCGGCAGTTTCCATCCGCGGCGAGAGGGCATAAGCGTGGCGACCATCATGAAGAAAGTCGATGCAGTGATCGTAGGCTTTGGTTGGACCGGCGCGATCATGGCCAAGGAACTGACGGAAGCGGGCCTGAACGTGGTTGCGCTGGAGCGCGGCCCGATGCAGGACACCTACCCCGACGGCAACTATCCCCAGGTCATCGACGAACTGACCTACAGCGTGCGTAAAAAGCTCTTCCAGGATATTTCCAAAGAGACCGTAACCATTCGCCATAGTGTGAATGACGTAGCCTTGCCCAATCGGCAGCTCGGTGCATTCTTGCCCGGTAATGGCGTGGGCGGTGCGGGCTTGCACTGGTCGGGCGTGCATTTTCGCGTCGACCCAATCGAGCTGCGCATGCGCAGCCACTACGAAGAGCGCTACGGCAAGCACTTCATACCCAAGGACATGACCATCCAGGACTTCGGCGTCAGCTATGAAGAGCTGGAGCCGTTCTTCGACTATGCGGAAAAAGTCTTCGGCACCTCAGGCCAGGCCTGGACCGTCAAAGGTCAATTGGTGGGCGAAGGGCGCGGCGGCAACCCTTATGCGCCGGACCGCTCAAACCCGTTCCCCCTGCAAGCGCAGAAAAATACCGTCTCTGCACAGCTGTTTCAGAAAGCCGCCACAGAGGTAGGTTACAAGCCCTACAACCTGCCGTCGGCCAACACCTCGGGGCCTTATACCAACCCCTACGGTGCGCAAATGGGGCCGTGCAACTTCTGCGGTTTCTGCAGTGGCTACGTGTGCTACATGTACTCCAAGGCGTCGCCGAACGTGAACATCCTGCCGGCCCTGCGGCAGGTGCCGAATTTCGAACTGCGGCCCAATTCTCACGTACTCAAGGTCAACCTCGACAGCACTAAGCGCAAGGCCACCGGCGTGACCTACATCGACGGCCAGGGCCGCGAGTGCGAGCAACCGGCGGACCTGGTGATCCTCGGTGCGTTCCAGTTCCATAACGTGCGTTTGATGCTGTTATCGGGTATCGGCAAGCCCTACGACCCGATCAGCGGCGAAGGCGTGGTCGGCAAGAACTTCGCTTACCAGAACATGGCCACCATCAAAGCGTTCTTTGACAAGGACACCCACACCAACAATTTCATCGGTGCCGGCGGCAACGGCGTGGCCATTGATGACTTCAACGCCGACAACTTCGACCACGGCCCCCACGGCTTTGTGGGCGGTTCGCCGATGTGGGTCAACCAGGCCGGCAGCCGGCCGATCGCAGGTACGTCCAACCCGCCGGGCACCCCCGCCTGGGGCAGTGCGTGGAAGCGCGCCACCGCCGATTACTACACCCATCAGGTGTCAATGGACGCCCACGGCGCTCATCAATCCTACCGGGGCAACTACCTGGATCTGGACCCGGTATACCGCGATGCCTACGGCCTGCCACTGCTGCGGATGACATTCGACTGGCAGGAAAACGACATCAAAATGAACCGCTTCATGGTCGAGAAAATGGGCAAGGTGGCGCAGGCCATGAACCCCAAGGCGATCGCTCTGCTGGGCAAGAAGGTCGGTGAGCACTTCAATACCGCGTCCTACCAGACCACCCACCTCAACGGTGGCGCGATCATGGGCACCGACCCGAAAACCAGCGCGGTCAACCGCTACCTGCAGTCCTGGGATGTGCACAACGTATTTGTCCCGGGCGCATCCGCTTTCCCACAAGGCTTGGGTTACAACCCTACCGGCCTGGTGGCGGCGCTGACCTACTGGTCGGCCCGAGCGATCCGCGAGCAGTACCTGAAAAACCCCGGCCCGCTGGTTCAGGCATAAGGAGCGATGACCATGAAAGCATTTGTTATCGCGACCTTGGCGCTGCTCAGCAGTTGCTCGATCAGCGCCGCTGAAACCGACCTGATCAAGCAAGGCGAGTACCTGGCCCGCGCCGGTGACTGCGTGGCCTGCCACACCGCCAAGGGCGGCAAACCCTTTGCCGGTGGCCTGCCGATGGAAACCCCCATTGGTGTGATCTATTCCACCAATATCACCCCGGACAAGACCGGCCTGGGTGATTACAGCTTCGAGGACTTCGACAAGGCCGTACGCCATGGCGTCGCCAAAAGCGGTAGTACGCTTTACCCAGCCATGCCCTACCCGTCTTACGCTCGTGTCAGCGAAAGCGATATGCAGGCGTTGTACGCGTATTTCATGAAAGGCGTCGAACCGGTCGCCCAAGCGAACAAGGACAGCGATATTCCCTGGCCCTTGAGCATGCGCTGGCCGTTGACGGCGTGGCGCTGGATGTTTGCGCCGGCCGTTGAGGATTATCAGGCCGTAGCGGGCTCCGATCCGGTGATCAGTCGCGGCGCCTATCTGGTGGAGGGCCTTGGCCACTGTGGCGCATGCCATACGCCGCGCGCCCTGACCATGCAGGAAAAAGCCCTGAGTGCTCAGGACGGCAGCGCGTTTCTGTCCGGCAGTGCGCCGTTGGAAGGTTGGATCGCCAAAAGCCTGCGCGGCGACCACAAGGACGGGCTCGGCAGCTGGAGCGAAGAGCAACTGGTGCAATTCCTCAAGACCGGTCGCAGTGACCGCAGCGCGGTGTTTGGCGGCATGAGCGATGTGGTCGTGCACAGCATGCAATACCTGTCGCAAGACGACCTGACCGCTATCGCCCGGTACCTCAAGAGTCTACCGGCGGTGGATCCCAAGGATCAGCCGCACCAGTACGACAAGCAGGTGGCGCAAGCCCTGTGGAAAGGCGACGACAGCCAGCGGGGTGCGTCGGTGTATATCGACAACTGCGCGGCCTGCCACCGTACCGACGGGCATGGTTATACGCGGGTGTTCCCGGCGCTGGCGGGCAACCCGGTGTTGCAGACGGCGGATGCGACGTCGCTGATCAACATCGTGTTGAACGGCGGCACATTACCGGCCACCCACGCGGCACCGTCCACCTTCACCATGCCGGCGTTCGCCTGGCGTCTGTCGGACCAGGAAGTGGCGGATGTGGTGAGCTTTATCCGGGGCAGTTGGGGCAACCAAGGGGGGCCAGTCAAGGCCAGCGACGTGGCTGACCTGCGCAAAGACGACATGCGCACCACCTCCGGCGATGACCTGGGGCAAGTGACGAAAAAGCACTGATCTTGCATTGACCGCCAAACGGCACTGGTCAGACACCTTGCGCCTCGATACTGTATATAAAAACAGTATCGAGGCGTTCTTATGTCGACTGCGCTGCCACCCCGGGGCCGGGGCACGGCCACCAACCTGCACAACCGCTTTGCGCCCACGGTCAGCGTGGTCGAGGATGACGGTTGGCATCAGGAAGTACCGCCGACCCAGGGCACCGAAGTGCGTATCGAGACGGCCAAGACCATCATCACGCGCAACAACTCACCAGACTTGCCGTTCGACCGCTCGATCAACCCTTATCGTGGCTGCGAGCACGGCTGTATCTACTGCTACGCGCGGCCCAGCCATGCCTATTGGGACATGTCCCCGGGGCTGGATTTCGAAACCCGCCTGATCGCCAAGCACAATGCCGCCCAGGTGCTGGAGCAGCAGCTGTCGAAACCGGGCTATGTGTGTGCGCCGATCAACCTCGGTTCCAACACCGATCCCTACCAACCCATCGAGCGCGAGCACCGCATCACCCGACAGATCCTGGAAGTGCTGCTGCGATACCGGCACCCGGTGACCATCATCACCAAGGGCTCGCTGATCCTGCGCGATCTGGACTTGCTCACCGAGTTGGCGCGCCAGCGTCTGGTGGCGGTGATGATCAGCCTCACCAGCCTGGACGATGAGCTCAAGCGCATCCTGGAGCCACGCACGGCGGCGCCCAAGGCGCGTCTGCGAGCGATTCGGGTGATGCGTGAGGCGGGGGTCCCGGTGGGCGTGCTGTGTTCGCCGATGATCCCGATGATCAACGACAGCGAGCTGGAAAGCCTGCTGAGCGAAGCCCATGCCGCCGGTGCCCAGAGCGCGGCCTACATGATGCTGCGCTTGCCGTTGGAGGTGGCGCCGCTGTTCGAAGAATGGCTGGCGGCGCATTATCCGCAGCGCGCGGCCCATGTGATGAGCCTGGTGCGCCAGGTGCGCGGCGGAGAGGTGTATGACAGCCGTTTCGGCGTGCGCATGCGTGGTGAAGGGCCGTTTGCCGATCTACTGGCCCAGCGCTTCAGCAAAGCGATCAAGCGTTTGGGGCTGGATCGTCGGGAAGGCTTCAATCTGGATTGCGAGGCGTTCTGTCCACCTGGCCGACAAATGGCATTGTTGTAGACTGGCTAGGAAGAATGCACCATTCCTGTAGGAATAGTCGCGTTTTGACATCACTGAAACCCGCGATCTAGAGCGGTTCATTCAGTTTGAGTTAAGTTTCGATGGTTACCTTGTTCAGCGAGTGACTGATGAGTCGGCCCTGGAGTCCGTGGCGGTTTACAACTATTCCACTAGCCAGGCGTCGAACTGACCTGAAAACTCCCCTGCATTAATTAAGAGGATGAATCATGAGTGACAAGGATAAACAGCCGTTGGCTGCGTCGGCATCAGCCCCTCAGGTGGCAGAATCCGCCGATGCAGCGTTGCAACATATCGTTGACGGTTTTTTGCATTTCCATCACGACGTCTTCCCTCAGCAGGAAGAACTCTTCAAGAAACTCGCCACGGCCCAGAGCCCAAGAGCGATGTTCATCACCTGCGCAGACTCGCGCATCGTCCCTGAATTGATCACCCAAAGCTCACCCGGCGACCTGTTCGTTACCCGTAACGTCGGTAATGTGGTGCCCCCTTACGGGCAGATGAACGGCGGTGTTTCCACTGCGATCGAGTACGCGGTGCTTGCCTTGGGTGTACAGCACATCATCGTCTGCGGGCATTCCGATTGCGGCGCCATGCGCGCGGTGCTCAACCCCGACAGCTTGGAGAAAATGCCCACGGTCAGGGCCTGGCTGCGGCACGCCGAGGTCGCCAAGGCCATGGTTCATGACAACTGCGACTGCGCCAATGAAGGCGAGAGCATGAAGGTGCTGACCGAAGAAAACGTCATCGCCCAGTTGCAGCATTTGCGCACCCACCCTTCGGTGGCTTCGCGCATGGCCAACGGTCAATTGTTTATCCACGGCTGGATTTACAACATCGAGACCAGTGAAATTCGCGCGTACGACGCGGAGCAATCAGCGTTCCGACCGTTGAGCGGTTCCGGACCTATCCCTTGCGCGACGCCTAAAGCGCGCTTCTAAAACACTTCCCTGCCGGGTAAAGCGGTGGCTGCCATGGACGCAGCCAGGCTTTACCGCGCCCGGCGAATGCCTCGGGAGAGCCATCATGCGTGCTGCTCAATTGAAAGCTGTACTGCCACGGGAGCTGCTCGCTTCGGTGGTTGTGTTTCTGGTCGCCCTGCCCCTGTGCATGGGCATCGCCATTGCGTCCGGCATGCCGCCGGCCAAGGGCCTGATCACCGGCATCATCGGTGGCCTGGTGGTGGGCTGGCTGGCGGGGTCGCCGTTGCAAGTCAGCGGTCCGGCGGCGGGTTTGGCAGTGCTGGTGTTCGAGTTGGTGCGCCAGCACGGCATGCTGATGCTCGGGCCTATCCTGCTGCTGGCGGGTTTCCTGCAACTGGTGGCCGGACGATTGCGCCTGGGCTGCTGGTTTCGTGTGACCGCACCGGCGGTGGTCTACGGCATGCTGGCGGGGATTGGCGTGCTGATTGTGCTGTCGCAGGTCCATGTGATGCTCGACGCCGCGCCCAAGCCTTCAGGGCTGGATAACCTGGCGGGCTTCCCGGCCGCGCTGGCCGAGGCGATCCCCACCCTTGGCGGTGGCCTCGGCTGGCAAGCGGGACTGCTTGGTTTGTCCACCATGCTGGTGATGTACCTGTGGGACAAACTGCGCCCGCAGTCACTACGATTCGTGCCGGGAGCCTTGCTCGGTGTTGGCCTGGCGACGGTCACCAGCCTGGTGCTGGCGCTGCAGGTCAAGCGGGTGGAGGTGCCGGAGAACCTCGCCGATGCCATCGACTGGCTGCGCCCCAGCGACCTGCTCAACCTGGCTGACCCCCAACTGCTGATCGCCGCGTTCGCCGTTGCTTTCATTGCCAGCGCCGAAACCCTGCTCTCCGCGGCGGCTGTGGATCGCATGCACAGTGGTCAAGGTTCCGATTTTGATAAGGAATTATCTGCCCAAGGTGTAGGCAACATGCTGTGTGGTCTGGTGGGCGCCCTGCCGATGACCGGTGTGATTGTGCGCAGTTCGGCCAACGTCCAAGCAGGCGCTACCACGCGGCTGTCAGCGATGTTCCACGGCGTGTGGCTGTTGGGTTTTGTGCTGCTGCTGTCGAGTGTGCTGCAAAGCATTCCGGTCGCAAGCCTGGCGGGTGTGCTGGTGTACACCGGGATCAAGCTGGTGGACGTCAAGGCGTTCAAGGCGCTGGGACGCTACGGACGGATGCCGATGTTCACCTATGCCGCCACAGCGCTGGCAATCATCTTCACTGACTTGCTGACGGGTGTGCTGGTGGGCTTCGGGCTGACCCTGGTCAAGCTGGCGTTCAAAGCGTCGCGCTTGAAAGTCAGCCTGATCGATCTGCCTCAGGACGGCGAGATGGAACTGCGGTTGATTGGCGCGGCGACATTTCTCAAAGTCCCGGCGCTGACTCAGGTGCTGTCGACCGTGCCTACCGGCACCACGGTGCATGTGCCGCTTAACAACCTGAGCTACATCGACCATTCCTGCCTGGAGTTGCTGGAAGAATGGGGCCGGGCAAATGCGGCCAAAGGGTCGAAGTTGGTGATTGAGGCGCGGGGGTTGAAGCGCAGGCTCGAAGGCCGAATCAGGACGACGACGGGGATCGGCTCGGCACCCTCTATCGGCTGACGGAGCCGGATCAAATGCGGGAGAGGGTTACCACCCTCCCGCATTAGATTGAAAATTCAAGCCGGCTGATCCAGCTCCAGCTCAACACCCAACTGGCGCGACAGGCACGGCCAGCGCTTCCACGCGGCTTCCGTTTCCGGGCTTTTGAGCTGCTCGCGATAGGTCTCCACAGACTCCAGCGCAAAGCTGTCCTCGTTGAGCATTTCATCCACGGCGTGGTGTACGGCTTCATCCAGCTGGTTGGCGAATGCCTCGCCGATCAACTGATGGGCGATCACGTTGGCGACGGTGATATCCACCGGAATCAATGGCTGGCCAAAGTGCTTGATATACAAGTCGTTGACCTCTTCCACCAGACGATGGGCCAGGTACGCTTCATCCAGCAGACCGTCGAGCCCTTCGTGGCCTTGCAGCAAAGCGGGCGGTTGCAGGAAAAAATGCTCGGCGATCTTCAGGACGGGTTTGATCTGACTTTCGATACCGGCCTCGCGCGCCACCTCGTTGGCCGCATCCAGCAGGTCCGGCACGAGGTCGATGTAGGCAGTGACAAAGCGGGTCATGATGGCGACGTGATCACCGTCAGCCAGGGAAATGGCCGAATGCAGGTGCGGCAATTGTTTTTCCAGCTGGCAACCCAGCTGGCCCGTTTCGGTCTCGTGTTGATGGGCACGGGAAATCTGCTCGCGCAATGCGGCGGTGTTCATGAACGCTCCAGTAGTGCAGGCATAAGAAGAAAGAGCATAAGGTAGCTCGTTTATACGAGAGCCTCAGATGCATTTGTCATAATTATTTCACGGTTATACGCAGGCGTTATATTGGATAGCCATCGTTCGTCGGAAAATCGATTCCGCCCCCCGCTTCCATTGGGTTTCCACCCAGCCTTTTCGGCTCATTTGCCCCTACACATTGCGGGGTTGCAGACCCTGTCTATACTCGGATTTGTACGCGATTAGCTGATGACGCCAGACTGCATAAGCAGGCAAGGCTAAGCGGTTGTAAGCAGTATGGAAGCCGCTCCCTTCGACGCAGGTGCAAACCGGCGGGATAACAAGAACGATAAGGGGAACCCGCAATGATGCGACATCCATACGTTTGGATGGGCCTCCTGTTGTGGTCGGTATTCGGCCAGGCGCACGCCGCTTGGACCACGAATATGGCGCCAGGGGCGACAGAAGTCAGTCACGCTGTGTTCGACCTGCATATGACCATTTTCTGGATCTGTGTGGTGATCGGCATCGTCGTGTTCGGCGCCATGTTCTGGTCGATGATGGTCCACCGCCGCTCCACCGGGCAGGTCGCCGCCAAGTTCCACGAGAGCACCACCGTGGAAATCCTCTGGACCGTGGTCCCTCTGCTGATCCTGATCGCGATGGCCATCCCGGCCACCAAGACCCTGATCAATATCTACGACAGCAGTGAATCGGATATCGATATCCAGGTCACCGGCTATCAGTGGAAGTGGCACTACAAATACCTGGGCCAGGATGTGGAGTTCTTCAGCAACCTGGCCACACCCGCCGAACAGATCCGTAACCAGGCTACCAAGGGCGAGCATTATCTGCTGGAAGTCGACCAGCCGCTGGTGCTGCCGGTGGGCGCCAAGGTGCGCTTTCTGGTGACGGCCGCCGACGTGATCCATTCCTGGTGGGTGCCGGCCTTCGCCGTCAAGCGCGATGCCATTCCGGGGTTCGTCAACGAAGCCTGGACCCGCGTCGAGAAGCCCGGCCTCTACCGTGGCCAATGCGCCGAGCTGTGCGGCAAGGACCACGGTTTCATGCCCATCGTGGTGGAGGTCAAGTCCAAGGCCGACTACGACACCTGGCTGGGCGAGCGCAAGGCCGAAGCCGCCAAGCTTAAGGAGCTGACATCCAAAGAGTGGACCCTCGACGAGCTGGTGGCTCGTGGCGACAAGGTCTATCACACCACCTGTGTGGCCTGCCACCAGGCCGAGGGCCAGGGCCTGCCGCCGATGTTCCCGGCGCTCAAGGGCTCGAAGATCGCTACGGGGCCTGCGGCCGATCACCTGAGCATCGTGTATCACGGTAAGCCGGGAACCGCGATGGCCGCGTTCGGCAAGCAGCTCTCGGAAGTGGATATCGCCGCCGTAGTGACTTACGAGCGCAACGCCTGGGGCAACAACAAAGGCGACATGGTCACGCCTAAAGACGTGTTGGCCATCAAGCAGGCGGAAAGCAAATGACTCCTTTCATTGCAAATGCCCTGAACCGCCCCGCCCCTTCGTTTGCAGGAGAACGGCCATGAGCGCTGTGATCGATGACCATGGCCACGCCAGTGACCATGCCCACGGCCCCGCCAAAGGTTTGATGCGCTGGGTGCTGACCACCAACCATAAAGACATCGGCACGATGTACCTGTGGTTTGCCTTCACCATGTTCTTGTTGGGCGGCTCCTTCGCCATGGTGATTCGCGCCGAGTTGTTCCAACCGGGTTTGCAAATTGTGGAACCCGCATTCTTCAACCAGATGACCACCATGCACGGCCTGATCATGGTGTTCGGCGCGGTGATGCCGGCATTTGTCGGCCTGGCCAACTGGATGATCCCGCTAATGATCGGTGCCCCCGACATGGCCCTGCCGCGCATGAACAACTTCAGTTTCTGGCTGTTGCCGGCGGCATTCCTGTTGTTGGTATCGACCTTGTTCACGCCAGGCGGTGGGCCGAATTTCGGCTGGACCTTCTACGCGCCGCTCTCCACGACCTATGCGCCGGAAAGCGTGACGTTCTTCATCTTCGCGATTCACCTGATGGGCATCAGTTCGATCATGGGTGCGATCAACGTAGTCGCCACCATCCTCAACCTGCGTGCGCCCGGCATGACATTGATGAAGATGCCGCTGTTCGTGTGGACCTGGTTGATCACCGCGTTCCTGCTGATTGCGGTGATGCCGGTGCTGGCCGGCTGCGTGACCATGATGCTGATGGATATCCACTTCGGTACCAGCTTCTTCAGTGCCGCCGGTGGCGGTGATCCGGTGCTGTTCCAGCATGTGTTCTGGTTCTTCGGCCACCCTGAGGTGTACATCATGATCCTGCCGGCCTTCGGCGCCGTCAGCTCGATCATCCCGACCTTCTCGCGCAAGCCATTGTTCGGTTACACCTCGATGGTCTACGCCACGGCGAGCATCGCGTTTCTGTCGTTTATCGTGTGGGCGCACCACATGTTCGTGGTGGGCATTCCGCTGGTGGGCGAGTTGTTCTTTATGTACGCCACGTTGCTGATCGCCGTGCCCACGGGGGTGAAGGTGTTCAACTGGGTCAGCACCATGTGGCAAGGCTCGCTGACCTTCGAGACGCCGATGCTGTTTGCCGTGGCCTTCGTGATTCTGTTCACCATCGGCGGCTTCTCCGGCCTGATGCTGGCGATTGCGCCGGCGGACTTCCAGTACCACGACACCTACTTCGTGGTGGCGCACTTCCATTACGTACTGGTGCCCGGCGCGATCTTCGGCATCTTCGCCTCGGCGTACTACTGGCTGCCGAAATGGACCGGCCATATGTACGACGAAACCCTGGGCAAGCTGCACTTCTGGCTGTCTTTCGTGGGCATGAACATGGCGTTCTTCCCGATGCACTTCGTGGGCCTGGCGGGCATGCCGCGGCGGGTGCCGGACTACAACCTGCAGTTCGCCGACTTCAACATGGTCTCGTCGATCGGCGCGTTTATGTTCGGCGCCACGCAAATCTTCTTCCTGTTTATCGTGATCAAGTGCATCCGTGGCGGCCCACCGGCACCGGCCAAACCGTGGGATGGCGCCGAAGGGTTGGAATGGAGCATTCCATCGCCGGCGCCGTACCACACCTTCACCACGCCGCCGGAGGTCAAATGAAGACGCTAATCCCCTGTGGGAGGGGGCTTGCTCCCGATGACGGTATGTCAGCCGACATCACCCTGGTTTGCGACGCAGCAGGTGGGCGTCATGGCTGACTCCGTGCCCGTCAGGCGCCTGGTCACGCGGCTGTTGATCCTGGTGGTGGCGATGTTCGCCTTCGGGTTCGCCCTGGTGCCCATCTACGACGTGATGTGCAAGGCATTTGGCATCAACGGCAAGACCGCTGGGCAGTACGAGGGCTCGCAGGTAGTGGACCCGTCGCGCCAGGTGCGCGTGCAGTTTCTGGCCACCAATGCCATCGACATGGTCTGGGAGTTTCGCTCCAAGGCCGATGAACTGGTGGTCCACCCTGGGGCGGTCAACGAGATGCTGTTCGTGGCCTACAACCCCAGCAATAAGCCAATGACCGCCCAGGCGATTCCGAGCATTTCCCCGGCCGAAGCGGCGGTGTATTTCCACAAAACCGAGTGTTTTTGCTTCACCCAGCAAGTGCTGCAGCCTGGCGAGCGCATCGAAATGCCCGTGCGTTTCATTGTCGATCGCGACATGCCCAAGGATGTAAAGCATTTGACCCTGGCGTACACGCTGTTCGATATCACTGCGCGCCAACCGCCCGTGGCTGCCCATAGCGGCGGCTAGCTACTGTTTGCCCGCTCAATCAGGAGAGCGAATACATGTCGACTCATGATACGTACTACGTACCAGCGCAAAGCAAATGGCCAATAATTGCCACGTTCGGCCTGTTGATCACCGTGTACGGCCTGGGCCTGTGGTTTAACGATCTCAAGGCCGCGCGCCCGGAATCCCACGGGCCGTGGATCTTTTTCGTCGGTGGCCTGCTGTTGGCCTACATGCTGTTCGGCTGGTTCGGCGCGGTGATCAAGGAAAGTCGCGCCGGTTTGTACAGTTCGCAGATGGACCGCTCGTTCCGCTGGGGCATGAGTTGGTTCATCTTTTCCGAAGTGATGTTCTTTATCGCGTTCTTCGGTGCGCTGTTCTATGTGCGGCATGTGTCCGGTCCGGCGTTGGCGGGCGAAGGCCCTAAGGGCATTGCGCACATGCTGTGGCCGAACTTCGAGTTTGCCTGGCCGTTGCTCAACAACCCGGACCCGAAACTCTATCCAGCGCCGGAGGGCACTATCAGCCCGTGGGGCTTGCCGTTGGTCAATACGATCCTGCTGGTCAGTTCCAGCGTGACCATCACCATTGCCCACCATGCCCTGCGTAAAGGCCATCGCGGTGCTCTGAAACTCTGGCTGGCGATCACCGTGCTGCTGGGCTTGGCGTTCCTGGGGTTCCAGGCCGAGGAATACATCCACGCCTATAAAGAGCTGGGTCTGACCTTGGGCTCGGGCGTGTACGGCGCGACCTTCTTTATGCTCACCGGTTTTCACGGCGCCCACGTGACCATCGGCACGATCATTCTGTTTGTGATGCTGATGCGCATCCTGCGCGGGCATTTCAATGCCGAGCACCAGTTCGGCTTCGAAGCGGCCAGTTGGTATTGGCACTTTGTGGATGTGGTATGGATCGGCCTGTTTTTCTTCGTTTACGTGCTGTAGGGCGTTTCACCACGGCGCGTGCGACACCAACTGGCCGCTGAAAAAGCCCCAGGTAATCAAGCCGAGGGTGATCACGGCCAGCACCACGCGCACGGTCAGGGCAGTGACGAGGCGGTTGGAGTGGCCCTCGTCCTTGACCAGAAAGAACAAGCCACTGAACAGGCTCACGACGGTCGCGATCAGCATCAGGGCAATAGCTGCTTTGAGCATGGTGCGGCTCCTGGGCTTTCGAGGGGAGGG
This sequence comes from Pseudomonas sp. S5F11, assembly GCF_019641515.1. NCBI lineage: Bacteria > Pseudomonadati > Pseudomonadota > Gammaproteobacteria > Pseudomonadales > Pseudomonadaceae > Pseudomonas > Pseudomonas sp. S5F11. The sequence continues at coordinate 3,510,686 of NZ_JAIFJZ010000001.1, read as the reverse complement.
GCGATGAAATCCAGTATAGCCAGTGCCTGGCAGCGCTTTCGTCCCGGTATTGCGCCGACGGTGGTAGTGCTTGTGCTGCTGCCGCTGATGGTGGGGCTGGGATGCTGGCAGCTGTCTCGCGGCCAGGAAAAGCAGGTGCTGGTGGACAGCTATGCCGAGCGCCGTGCGGCCGAACCGATCCATGGTGACCAGCTCGCGGCGCTCGCAGACCCTGCGTTTCGTCGGGTTCACCTGCGCGGGCAGTTCGATGCCGAGCACAGCGTACTGCTCGACAACCGCATGCGCGATGGCAAGGCTGGTGTCGAGCTGCTGCAACCCTTCCATGACCAGGCCAGCGGTCTGTGGCTGTTGCTCAATCGCGGCTGGCTGCCCTGGCCGGACCGGCGCACCCCGCCGGCCTTCACCACCCCTGAACAACCGGTGAATCTCGACGCCTGGGTGTACGTGGCGCCGGGCGAAACCTTCCAATTGCAGGCCGACCCGGTGGCGTCCAATTGGCCGCGCTTGCTCACCGCGCTGCACCCCTCCGCGTTGTGGGCCGAGCTGGGTCGCAGCGGGTATGCCTACGAGTTGCGCGCCGAACCCGGCCCGGGCACGTACGAAACCCGCTGGCCGGTCGTGGCCATGGGCCCGGAAAAACATCTGGCGTATGCCGTGCAGTGGTTCGCCATGGTCTTGGCGTTGCTGGCGCTTTATCTCTATCTCGGATGGCACCACACAAAAAAGGAGAAGCCCCATGAGAGCGGCCATGAATCCACCCAACATGTCTGAGCTGCCCGACCGTCGCAAAGGCCGCTGGCAGTTGATCCTGATTCTGCTGATGGTCATCGGCCCGATGGTGTTGGCCACACTCATGTACAAGCTGCAGTTCTGGGTGCCCGATAGTCGCAGCTATCACGGCGAGCTGATTGGTGATGGTCAGACCCGCGCCGACATCGGCGTGCAGGCCGACGAGCAGCGCTGGCAACTGCTGGTTACGGCACCCACGGCCTGCGCCGCCGACTGCCAGCAACTGGTGTACCTGGCGCGGCAACTGCAGATTGGCCTGGGCCGCGATGCTTCGCGCGCCAGTCATGCCCTGGCCAGCGCGCAACCTTTGAGCACTGACTATGACGCCAAGCTCAAGGCCGAATACCCCCAGTTGCAACGCTACGCGCTGGACCTGTCGACCTTCGGCAAAAACGCCGCCGCGCCGGGTGACGCGCAGCTTTGGATCGTCGATCCCCACGGCAACCTGGTGCTGCGCTATGACGCCACGGTCAAGGGCAAGGATCTGCTCAACGACCTGCGTCATCTGTTGAAACTGTCCAACATCGGATAAGGGCATCGTCATGGCCAAACCTGGATTTCGCCTCGCGTTGTTTGCCACCCTGCTGGCGCTGATCGTCGTGCTGCTGGGTGCCTATACCCGCCTGACCCACGCCGGTCTCGGCTGCCCGGATTGGCCCGGTTGCTACGGTTTTATTGGGGTGCCCAACAGTGAAGCCCAACTGGCCCATGCCGAATTGCATTTTCCCAACACGCCGGTGGAGGCCGACAAAGGCTGGAGCGAGATGATCCATCGCTACTTCGCCGGCACCTTGGGGCTGCTGATCGGCGTGTTGGCGGCGCGGTGCTGGAGCCATCGGCGCGATCCCGGTCAGCCGGTGAAGTTGCCGCTGTTTCTGCTCGCCGTGGTATTCGCCCAGGCGGCGTTTGGTATGTGGACGGTGACATTGAAGCTGTGGCCGCAAGTGGTCACAGGGCACTTGCTGGGCGGCTTTGCCACCCTGAGCCTGCTGTTTTTGCTGACCCTGCGTTTGTCGGGAGTGTTACCGGCGTTGATCGTGCCGAAGCGCCTGCAATATTGGGCCACGGCCGGGCTGGTGTTGGTGATCGGCCAGATCGCGCTGGGCGGCTGGGTAAGTTCCAACTATGCGGCCGTGGCCTGTATCGACCTGCCCACCTGCCACGGTCAATGGTGGCCGGCGGCGGACTTTGCCAACGGTTTTCACCTGACCCAACATATCGGCCCGAACTACCTGGGCGGGCAGCTCGACAGCGAGGCGCGTACGGCGATTCACCTGACCCACCGCTTGGGCGCGGTCATCGTCACCTTGGCCCTGCTCGGTTTGGCCTGGCAACTGCGCGCGGTGGGCATGACGCGACTGGCGGGCCTGTTGCTGATTGCCTTGGCCGCGCAAATCGGCCTGGGCTTGAGCAATGTGTATTTCCATCTGCCGCTGCCGGTGGCCGTGGCCCATAACGCCGGTGGCGCCGGGTTGTTGCTGACGCTGGTGCTGGTCAATTACCACGCGCGTACCAGCCTGGTACGGGTGCGCAGTCAGCGGCCGTTCGGCTGGCGCTTTATCCCGCGCAAACAGATATCGGGCCTGACCACCCTTAAAGGAGAAATGCCATGGCGACCTTGACCGGCGCGCGGCACGACCAGGCGCTCTGGCGCGACTATCTGGAGCTGACCAAGCCGAAAGTGGTGGTGCTGATGTTGATCACTTCCCTGGTCGGTATGTTTCTCGCGACCCGCGCTGGCGTGCCGTGGACGGTGCTGATTTTCGGCAATCTGGGGATCGCTCTGTGTGCAGGCGGCGCGGCGGCGATCAACCACGTGGTGGACCGGCGGATCGACGCCGTGATGGCTCGCACCCATAAGCGCCCGTTGGCCCAGGGGCGCGTGCAGCCTGTGGGCGCGCTGGCCTTTGCGTTGGTGTTGTCAGTGGCTGGGCTGACGCTGCTGCTGGCGTTCACCAATCCGCTGGCGGCATGGCTGACCTTGGCATCGTTGTTGGGGTATGCGGTGATCTATACCGGGTTTCTCAAGCGCGCTACGCCGCAGAATATCGTTATCGGCGGTTTGGCCGGAGCGGCGCCACCGCTACTGGGCTGGGTTGCCGTCACTGGGCATGTCAGCGCCGAACCGCTGCTGCTGGTGCTGATTATCTTCGCCTGGACCCCGCCACACTTCTGGGCTTTGGCCATTCACCGCAAAGAGGAGTACGCCAAGGCCGATATTCCGATGCTGCCGGTAACCCACGGCGAGCATTACACCAAGGTGCATATCCTGCTCTACACCTTCGCCCTACTGGCAGTGAGCCTGATGCCCTACGTGATCCACATGAGCGGCCCGCTCTACCTGGGTTGCGCGCTGGTCTTGGGTGGGCGCTTTCTGCAATGGGCCTGGGTGTTGTACCGTGGCGGTCGGCCGCACGCGGCGATCAACACCTTCAAGTACTCTATCTGGTACCTGTTCCTACTGTTTATCGCGCTGCTCGTAGACCACTACTTACTGTTGAACCTATGACTCGAACTCAAAAAACCGTCTTTATCCTGGTGGCCATCGTCGCGTTGATCATGGGCCTGACCGTTAACAAAGTGCTCAACGGCAAAGGCCAGGGCGACCCCACCGCGCTGATCGACGCCGGCATCATCCTGCTGCCGCAAAGCCGCGCGCTGCCGCCGGTGACCATGACCAATCAGGACGGCCAGCCGGTGGTGATCAATGAATTGAAGGGTAAGTGGAGCCTGCTGTTCTTCGGCTACACCTTCTGCCCGGACATTTGCCCTACCACCCTTGCTCAACTGCGCCAGATCAAGAGCGAACTGCCCAAGGACGTTGTGGATAAGCTTCAGGTGATCCTGGTGAGTGTCGACCCCAACCGCGACACTCCGACCCAGCTCAAGCAGTACCTGGGCTATTTCGATCCGCAATTCCAGGGTTTGACCGGCGCAAATGTGGCTGAGGTGCAGAAGGTCTCGAACGCCGTGAGTATCCCGTTCATCCCGGCCGATACCAGCAAGCCGAACTACACCGTCGATCACAGCGGTAACCTCGCGCTGATCGGCCCGGACGGAACGCAACGTGGTTTTATCCGCGCGCCGTTGAACAACCAGAAGCTGGTGGCGCAATTACCAGGGTTGTTACAGCGTCAGTAGTAGCCGACACAAAAAATGTGGGGGGGGCTTGCTTGGCCGATAGCAGAGTGTCAGTCGATGTAGATGTCGACTGAAGCATTGCCATCGGGGGCAAGCCCCCTCCCACATTTGCTTTGTGTTGCCTGAGGGGTCGGGGCCAGCGTCTGCTGTTGATTGGGATCGAGTTCACGCCGTAAAGCTGAATTGAGATGCAAGCCCATCGGGTGGCCGATGTCAGAGGCACTGAACCACGGTTGGTCGTCGATTAGCACATTCGAGTCTTGCACAAACCTAATGTGGGAGGGGGCTTTGTGTTGCCTGAGGGATCGGGGGCAGCGTTTGCTGTTCATCGGAATCGAGTTCACGCCGTAAAGCTGAATTGAGATGCAAGCCCATCAGGTTGCCGATGTCAGAGGCACTGAACCACGGTTGGTCGTCGATTAGCACATTCGAGTCTTGCACAAACCTAATGTGGGAGGGGGCTTGCCCCCGATAGCAGGTGTCAGTCGATGTAGATGCCGACTGAAGCACTGCTATCGGGAGCAAGCCCCCTCCCAAATTGTCGATCGCCAGTGGACTGGGGATCAGTTTGTTTCTTCAGGATCAGAAAGCCGGCTTGATCGCACCTTTGTATTTTTCTTCGATGAATTGCTTCACCTCAGGGGTATGCAGCGCGGCGATCAGTTTCTTCACGGCGTCCGCGTCCTTGTTGTCTTCGCGGGTGACTAGGATGTTCACATACGGCGAGTCGCTGCCTTCGATCAACAGGGCGTCCTTGGCAGGGTCCAGCTTGGCTTCCAGGGCGTAGTTGGTGTTGATCAGCGCTAGGTCGACCTGGGTCAATACGCGTGGCAGGGTGGCGGCTTCCAGTTCGCGGAACTTCAGGTTTTTCGGGTTGGCGGTAATGTCTTTGATGGTCGACAGGATGTTGGTTGGGTCCTTCAGGGTGATCAGGCCGTTGTTGGCCAGAAGCAGCAGGGCGCGGCCGCCGTTGGTGGCGTCGTTCGGGATCACGACGTTGGCGCCGCTTGGCAGCTCGTCCATTTTTTTGTACTTGCTGGAGTAAGCACCCAGGGGCTCCAGGTGTACCCCGCCCACGCTTACCAAGTGAGTGCCCTTGGTCTTGTTGAACTCATCGAGGTACGGTTGGTGCTGGAAGAAGTTGGCGTCCAGGCGCTTCTCGGCCACTTGTACGTTGGGCTGCACGTAATCGGTGAACACCTTGACCTCGAGGTCCACGCCTTCTTTAGCCAGGGCCGGCTTCACGAATTCGAGGATTTCCGCGTGGGGCACCGGCGAGGCCGCGACGGTGAGGGTCTCGGCCGCGTGAGCGGAAAACGCGGCAACGGCGGCGAAAGCAACCAGTAGTTTTTTCATCCAGCAAGCTCCTTGTTCGGGCATCTGCCGGCAGTTGGCCGGCAATGGCCGTTATTTTCGAGAATAGTGTGTCACCAGCTTGTCGCCGATGGTTTGCAGAATCTGCACCAGCACAATCAACATGATGACGGTGACGACCATGACGTCGTCCTGGAAACGCTGGTATCCATAGCGGATCGCCAGGTCGCCCAACCCGCCGGCACCGACCACGCCGGCCATGGCGGTATAGCCCACCAGTGCAATGGCGGTCACGGTGATTGCGGCAATGATGCCAGGCTTCGCCTCGGGCAAAAGTGCCTTGACGATGATCTGCCGAGTAGTGGCACCCATGGCTTGCGTAGCTTCGATGATGCCGCGATCCACTTCGCGCAGAGCCGTTTCCACCAGCCGCGCGAAGAACGTCGAGGCGCCTACCACCAACGGCGGAATAGCGCCGGCCACTCCCAGGGATGTGCCGGTGATAAAGATCGTTGTAGGAATCATCACAATCAGCAGAATGATAAACGGCAGTGAGCGTATAGCGTTGACGATAAACGCCAGAACGCCGTAGGTGGCTTTCTGCTCCAGCAACTGACGTGGGCTGAACAAGAAGAGCAGGATGCCGAGCGGCAGGCCGACCAGCACGGTGAACAGCAGTGAAGTGCTGAGCATCAGCATGGTGTCACCGGTGGCGACCCAAATGTCGGCCCAATCCACCTTATCGAAGTAATGCAGTAACACGTCCATTAACGCAGGACCTCCATATGCACGTCGGCTGCGGTGAAGCGGGCGAAAGCTGCTTCCATATCACCGCCGGTGATGGCCAGAGTCAGTTGCCCGTAGGGAATGTCTTTGATGCGATCGATACGACCGGCAAGGATGCTGTAGTCCACTCCCGTCTCGCGCGCGACGGTACCCAACAATGGCGCGTAAGTCGCTTCGCCCTGGAATGTCAGGCGCACGATACGGCCAGGCACGTGAGCGAAGTCATCGCGCTGTTCGCTTTCGTCGATTTGGTCGGCTTCCTGCACAAAACGCTTGGTGGTCGGGTGCTTAGGGTGCAGGAACACATCCGCCACCGACCCCTGCTCGACGATCACACCGGCGTCCATCACGGCGACTTGGTCGCATACGCGACGGATCACATCCATTTCATGGGTGATCAGCACGATGGTCAGTTTCAACTCGCGATTGATTTCGGCCAGCAATTGCAGGACCGACGCGGTGGTCTGCGGGTCGAGGGCGCTGGTGGCTTCGTCGCACAGCAGGATCTTCGGCTTGGTTGCCAGGGCGCGGGCGATGCCGACGCGTTGCTTTTGGCCGCCGGAGAGTTGCGCGGGGTACTTCTTGGCGTGTTCGGACAGGCCCACGCGAGCGAGCAGTTCTGCCACCCGTTGGTCGATTGCCTTGCGCGACATTTCGCCGGCCAGGGTCAGTGGCAGCGCCACGTTGTCGGCGACGGTCTTGGAAGCCAGCAGGTTGAAGTGCTGGAAGATCATGCCGACCTGCTGACGGAAACGACGCAGGCCGTTGGCGTCCAGGGCGGTGACTTCTTCGCCATCGACCGTGATCTGACCGCCGCTGGGTTCTTCCAGGCGGTTGATCAAGCGCAACAGCGTGCTTTTACCTGCACCCGAATGGCCGATCAGGCCGAACACCTGGCCGTTCTCGACTCGCAGGCTGGTGGGATGCAGCGCGGGGATATCCCTACCGTCGACACGGTAGGTTTTATGGACGTTTTGAAACTCGATCACGTAGCGAACCTTGTGGGGCGCATGAAAAGGGATCAGCGGTTAGCCGGGCGCGCATTTTAGCCTGTCCGTATAGCGTTTCTTAGCATTTATTTCGTATCCAACCAGCGATTTGGCAATAACGCGATCAAAGGTCATAAAAAAGGAACGGCGCAAAACCCTGTCAGTCCCTACTTAAGCAACTCAATTTCCCAGGTGCCGTGCCTGGGGTTTTGCTCAAATGAGCCGGGGAACGCTCTGGCCACTTTGAATAAGGAGTTTTGACTGATGAGCACCAAGAAGCCAGCTACCCCGTCCAAGAGCGAACTCGCGGGGACCGATACCCTGGACCGCGGCAATACCAACGCCAAGCTGCAGGCCCTGGAAGCCTTTCGCTCCGATGCCACCGGCCAGGCTTTGCGTACCAACCAGGGCGTGAAGATTTCTGACAACCAGAACAGCTTGAAGGTCGGCTCCCGCGGCCCGTCGCTGCTCGAAGACTTCATCATGCGTGAAAAAATCACGCACTTTGACCATGAGCGCATCCCGGAGCGCATCGTGCATGCTCGCGGTACCGGCGCCCATGGCTATTTCCAGACCTACGAAGACCATTCGGCACTGACCAAGGCCGGATTCCTACGGACCCCCGAGCATAAAACCCCGGTATTTGCGCGGTTCTCCACCGTACAGGGCCCGCGTGGTTCCGGTGACACCGTGCGCGATGTGCGCGGCTTTGCCGTGAAGTTTTTCACCGAGGAAGGCAACTTCGACTTGGTGGGCAACAACATGCCAGTGTTTTTCATTCAGGACGCGATCAAGTTTCCTGACTTCGTGCATGCGGTAAAACCTGAGCCCCATAACGAAATTCCGACCGGCGGCTCGGCGCACGACACTTTCTGGGATTTCGTTTCCCTGGTGCCGGAATCGGCCCACATGGTGGTGTGGGCAATGTCCGACCGCGCCATTCCGAAAAGCCTGCGCGCCATGCAGGGTTTTGGCGTGCATACCTTTCGCCTGATCAACACTGAGGGCAAGTCCAGCTTCGTCAAATTCCACTGGCGTCCGAAGGTCGGCACCTGCTCCCTGGTGTGGGACGAAGCGCAGAAGCTTGCCGGTAAAGACACCGACTACCACCGCCGCGACCTGTGGGAATCCATCGAGAGCGGTGACTACCCAGAGTGGGAGCTGGGCGTACAGATCGTCGCCGAAGAGGACGAGCATAAGTTTGACTTCGACCTGCTCGACCCGACCAAGATCATCCCCGAAGAGTTGGTGCCCATCACGCCGCTGGGCAAGATGGTGCTTAACCGCAACCCAGACAACTTCTTTGCCGAAGTCGAGCAGGTGGCGTTCTGCCCGGGTCATATCGTGCCGGGTATCGATTTCACTAACGACCCGCTGCTGCAAGGCCGTCTGTTTTCCTACACGGACACGCAGATCAGCCGCCTGGGTGGTCCGAACTTCCATGAAATCCCGATCAATCGACCAGTCGCGCCGTTCCATAACGGCCAGCGCGACGCGCAGCACCGCAGCGTGATTGATAAGGGACGTGCCTCTTACGAGCCGAACTCCATCGATGGCGGCTGGCCGAAAGAAACCCCGCCGGGCCCGACCGACGGTGGCTTCGAAACCTATTACGAGCGCGTCGACGCCAACAAGGTACGTGAGCGCAGTGAGTCGTTTGGCGATCACTTCTCCCAGGCCACGCTGTTTTTCAACAGCATGAGCCACCACGAGAAAGAGCACATTATTGCCGCTTACAGCTTTGAGCTGGGCAAGGTCGAGCGCGAGCATATTCGTGCGCGCCAAGTGAACGAGATCCTCGCCAATATCGATTTGGAACTGGCCAAGCGTGTGGCGCAGAACCTGGGTCTGCCGGCACCGACCAAGGGCACCGTGCCGCCACGCGAAACATCGGTGAAAACGTCGCCAGCGTTGAGCCAAGTGAACCTGCTGTCGGGGGATATCAAGACGCGCAAAGTGGCGATTCTGGCCGCCAACGGCGTGGATGGTGCCGCTATTGATGCATTGAAAAAGGCCCTAGAGGCCGAAGGGGCTCACGCCAAATTGCTGGGGCCGACTTCGGCGCCGGTGAAGACGGCCGATGGCAAAACCCTGGCGGTGGATGCGTCGATGGAAGGCATGCCGTCCATTGCGTTCGACGCGGTGTTTATCCCTGGCGGCAAAGACTCGGTGAAAGCCCTGAGCGGCGACGGTGTGGCGTTGCACTACGTACTGGAAGCCTACAAGCACCTGAAGGCGATTGCCGTAGGGGCGGATGTGAAGCCGCTGCTGGATCAGCTGAAGCTAGAGGCGGATGCGGGGCTGATCGTCGGCTCGGATGCCAAAGCATTCAAGGCGTTCTTCGCCGCGATTGCGCAGCACCGGGTCTGGGAGCGTGAACCGAAGGCCAAGGCGATTCCGGCTTAAGGCAGGAGTTGCTAGTTAGATAGCTATCGGGGGCAAGCCCCCTCCCACATTTGAATGTATTCAAAGTTCAATGTGTGGGAGGGGGCTTGCCCCCGATGCTTTTACTTCACTGCGCCTTGCGCGGAATCAGCACGATCTGCGCCGGGATCTTCTTCAAAATCTGCCGGTGAATCTTCAGGTCATATCCCGAATCAATGCGCTTCACCCGTTTGCTCAGCAGGCTGGCCAGCCACGGGTAATCTTCTGTGCGCGGCACCTGGATACTCACGTCGCACTGGTAATTCACCACGTCGGTGGCGATGGCGTCGAGCTGATGGCGCATGTCTTCGATGTTGGTGAGGTTCAGCGCCACGGTGGTGCTCGGTGCTGCCGGGTCGATGACCTTCGCGGCGGGCTTGGCTTCGGCGGCTTTAAGGGCCTCTTCGGCTTGATCCAGCTCGGCTTTACGGGCGTGAGTGATAGCGCTGTTGACGCCGCCGGTCAGCGCCGGTGCTTTTGGCATCAATGCCCGGGCGCGGCTCAAGGCGGTGGCGGCCGCGTTGACGTCGCCTTTTTGCAGCACGATTTGGCTGCGTTGTAGATAGGCTTCGGCCAGTTGGCGCTGGTAGGTTTCCAGCGCCGGATCATTGGGCGTCTGGGCCTGCAGGGTGGCGAGTTGGTCTTCGGCGGTGGCCAACTCACTGCTGGCCAGGTTTTGCTCCAGCTGCGCGATGGCCGCAGCACGCGGGTCCGTGGCCTCCGGGGCAGCGGGCGGTGTGCTTTGACAGGCACCCAGCAGCAGGGAAAATGCGGCAAGGAGCAGATAACGTGCGGTGAACGGCTTCATTCCTGCGACTCTCTATTTGCGCAAAAAGCGAGCAAGTCTACACCCCTCGACGGGGCAGGACAAAACTCAGCAGAAACAGGGCGGCGGCGGTGACCACGATCGACGGTCCGGCCGGCGTGTCCTTGAACCACGACAACGCCAGGCCCCCACACACCGCAAGCATCCCCAGCAGGCTGGCGCCAATCGCCATTTGCTCCGGTGAGCGGGCGTGACGCTGAGCGGCCGCGGCGGGGATGATCAGCAACGATGTGATCAACAATACGCCGACAATCTTCATCGCGACAGCAATCACCACCGCGATCAATAACATCAAGGCCATGCGCAGGGCGGGCACCGGCAAGCCTTCGACCCTGGCCAGTTCCTCATGCACGGTGATCGCCAGCAGCGGGCGCCACAGCGTCACCAGCAACACCAGCACCATCGCGCTGCCGCCGAGGATCCAGGCCAGGTCGGTGGGGCTGATTGCCAGCAGATCGCCGAACAGGTAAGCCATCAGGTCGATGCGCACTTCATGCATAAAGCTCAGCACCACGAGGCCCAGGGACAAGGTGCTCGGTGCCAGGATCCCCAGCAAGGTGTCGGAAGCCAGCGGCTGGCGCTGTTGCAGCGTCACCAGCAGCACGGCCAGCAGCAGGCAGCCGGCGGTCACGGCGATGGTCGGGCTCACATCCAACAGGAAGCCCATGGCTACGCCCAGCAGCGCGGCGTGTGACAAGGTGTCGCCGAAATAGGCCATGCGCCGCCAGACCACGAACGAGCCCAGAGGGCCCGCGACCAGTGCCAGAGCCAAGCCTGCCAGCAGGGCGTAGAGCAGAAAATCAGCCATGCTTGCAGCTATCTCCGTGAACGTGGGTATGGGGGACGCTCGGGTCGTCGACCACCGCGCCATGCAGGTCATGGGCGTGGTCATGATGGTGATGGTAAATCGCCAGGCTTTGCGCGTTTTTGCCGAACAACTCGACAAATGCCGGGTCGCCGCTGACTTGTTCCGGGTGGCCCGAGCAGCACACATGGCGGTTGAGGCATACCACTTGGTCGGTGGTGCTCATCACCAGATGCAGATCGTGAGACACCATCAGCACGCCACAGCCGTGGCGGTCGCGCAGGCGGGTGATCAGGCTATACAGTTCGGCCTGGCCGGCGACGTCGACGCCCTGCACGGGCTCGTCCAGCACCAGCAGCTCCGGTTCGCGCAGCAGCGCGCGGGCCAGCAGCACGCGTTGCATTTCGCCGCCGGAAATACTTTGTACCGGGCTGTCGATCACCTGTTCGGCGCCGACTTCCTTAAGTGCGGCTTGGGCGCGGGCGCGGTCCACGCCGGGCACCAGACGCAGGAAGCGCAATACGGACAGCGGCAGAGTTGGGTCCACATGCAGTTTCTGCGGCATATAGCCCACGCGTAGCTTGGGCTTGCGCCACACACTGCCGCTGTCGGGCTTGAGCAGGCCGAGCACGGCGCGCACCAGCGTGGTCTTGCCGGCACCGTTAGGGCCGATCAGTGTGACGATCTGCCCCTGCTCCACGCTGAGCGCGATGTTATCCAGCACGTTTTGCCCGGCGAACTTGACGCCGACCTGCTCCAGACGGATTAACGCGTTGCTCATCAAGCCCCCTGGCAACCCGAGCACAAACCGACCACTTCGACGGTTTGCCCTTCGACTTGGAAGCCAACGTCGGCGGCGCTGTGGATAATCGCATCGCTGATGCTTTTTTGTTCAAGCTCGATGGCCGCATGGCACACCCGGCAGATCAGGAACTGGCCCTGGTGCGCATGCTCCGGGTGGTTGCACCCGACAAACGCGTTGAGGGAGGCGATACGGTGGACCAGGCCGTTTTCCAGCAGGAAATCCAGCGCGCGATAAACCGTAGGCGGCGCGGCGCGGCGGCCGTCCTGCTCGCTGAGCACGCCGAGAATGTCGTAGGCGCCCAGTGGTTTGTGGCTCTGCCAGACCAATTCCAGCACGCGCCGCCGCAGCGCGGTCAGGCGCAGGCCTTGGCGTGCGCACAGCGCATCGGCCTCCGACAGCGCGCTGTGCACGCAGTGAGAGTGGTCGTGGGGACGGCTGGCAAGCGGTGTTATAGGCATGAGCGGCGACAGATATTTGATAGAGACGTTATTATGTTACCCGTTCCTACGCCATTGAGTGGTCATCGTGTCCCGACTTTTTCCCGTTTTTGTCGTATTTGTCACCAGTTTATTCATTGCCGGTGCCGCTCAGGCCGACGTCAAGGTGCTCACCAGCATCAAGCCGTTGCAGCTGATCGCCGCGGCGGTGCAGGACGGCGTGGCGGTTCCGGAAGTGCTGTTGCCGCCGGGCGCGTCGCCGCATAACTTCGCCTTGCGCCCATCCGACGTACGGCGTGTGCAGTCGGTCGACCTGCTGTATTGGATCGGGCCGGACATGGAAACCTTCCTGCCTCGCGTGCTCAAAAATCGTACAGCCACAACTGTGGCCGTGCAGGACCTGCCTGGCATGCAATTGCGCCGTTTCGCCGAAGATAGTCATTCCCACGCCGATGAAGCCGACGAACATGATCACGATCACCGTCCAGGCGGCTTGGATGCCCACTTGTGGCTATCGACAGTGAACGCCCGCGTGATTGCCGCGCGCATGGCCTCCGATCTCGCCAGCGCCGACCCTGCCAATGCCGCGCGTTATCAGAGCAACGCCAAGGCTTTCGCCGCACGCCTGGATGCGTTGGACGCGCGCTTGAAGACACGTCTGGCTGGCATCGGCGACAAGCCCTACTTCGTCTTTCACGAAGCCTTCGATTACTTCGAAGCTGCCTACGGCCTCAAGCATGCCGGCGTGTTCAGTGTTGCCGCTGAGGTACAGCCGGGGGCTCAGCACGTCGCGGCAATGCGTACGCGGTTGCAGGAAGTGGGCAAAACCTGTGTGTTCAGCGAACCGCCGCTGCGTCCGCGTTTAGCTGAAACCCTGGTGGCAGGGTTGCCGGTAAAACTGGCGGAATTGGATGCTTTGGGCGGTTACACCCCGGCGACCGCGCAAGGTTATGAGCAGGTGCTGGAAAAGTTGGGTAATGACCTGGCTGGGTGCCTGGAGTCGTTGTAAGTCTTAGTGCAGTTCAAATGCAGGAAGGGTTTGCCCCTTCCCGCATTGTTGACCGGATCGGCGCTTAGAGCGCGAATGGCAGGTTGACCGTGACCTGCTGACGCTGCGCTAGGCGATGTTCGAACTCGGCGGGATCGTGAATGAGAACATCCTGCCCGGCAAACGACTCGGCCGCGATCAAGCGCGAGAGCCAGAAGCGTACACACGCTACCCGCAGCATGGTCGGCCACAGTTCGGCTTCCTTGGCGGTAAATGGCCGCAGGCTCGCATAGGCGCCCAACAGTGCGCGAGCGCGGGGTGCGTCGATCACACCGTCGGCGTCCGAACACCAGTCGTTCAGGGCAATCGCCACGTCGTACAGCATCGGGCCCGAGCAGGCGTTGTAGAAGTCGATCAGGCCGGTCAGATGTGTGCCTTCGAACATCGCGTTGTCGCGGAACAGGTCCGCGTGCACGTTGGCCCGAGGCAAGGCGAGGATCTGAGCCTTATGGGCGGCGATTTCATCCAGCGCGCCTTGCAACAGGCGCTGTTGGGCATCGTTAAGATGTGAAATCAGTTGGTTGCCCTCACTGAGCATCCAGTCCAACCCGCGATCGGTCTTACGCTCCAGCACCTTGTCGCCCTGAGTCGCCAGATGCAGGTGACCGAGCAATTCGCCGACCTGGGCGCAGTGCTGGGCATTGGCATCTTTGATGTGCTTGCCGGCCAGACGCGGCTGCAACAGCGCCGGTTTGCCGGCCAGTTCGCGCAGGGCCACGCCATCGGTTGTACGCAGGGCGTATGGCACGGGCAGGTTGGCGTCGTGGAGTACGTCCAGCAGCTCGATGAAGAACGGCATTTCCTGCACCGGGCCGCGCTCAACCAGGGTCAGGACAAACTCGCCCTGCTCCAGGCTGATAAAGAAGTTGGTGTTTTCGCTACCAGCGGCAATCCCCTGGAAGTCAAGCAGGCGGCCGAGCCCATAAGGGGCAAGAAAGGTTTCCAGCTCGGGCCGAGCCAGGGGGGTAAACACAGACATGGTTAAAACTGCCAGTACGGGCGCCGCGGTGGGCGGCGCCAATTGAAGTTAAGAAGTCATTTCCATTCGAAGATCTTCCATGACGGGATCAGCATATCCGGCTGGTCGGAGCGGATGAAGTTCGCATCGGTTCCGTCTGCGCGCACCAGGAAATAGGGCGGGCCCTTCTTAGGGATCACCTTGATTGCGTACAGGAAGCCATTCTGACGATATTCCTGAATAGTCTTATCGCCTTCCGTGCGAATGGTAACTTGCGGGTCGCCCGAAGGCGCATCGTCTGCCGCCATGGCAGCCATCGGAGCGAGTGCGATCAAGCCGGTCAACAGCAGGCGATTGAATGTACGCATGATAACCTTGTCCCTTTGTTTTCATTGGTCCGGCTATTCTAGCGCCTGACCCGCCGAAAAGGTTGATCCTGCTCATGAGCCAAGCCCCCCTCGTCCTGGTGGACGGTTCGTCCTACCTGTACCGCGCCTTCCACGCGCTGCCACCGCTGACCACCTCCAAAGGCCTGCCGACCGGTGCGGTCAAAGGCGTCTTGAACATGCTCAAAAGCCTGCGCAAGCAGTACCCGGACAGCCCGTTCGCGGTGGTGTTCGACGCTAAGGGTGGGACTTTTCGCGATGACATGTACGCCGAATACAAGGCCAACCGCCCCAGCATGCCTGATGACATGCGCCTGCAGATCGAGCCGCTGCACCAGAGCGTGATCGCCTTGGGCTTCCCGTTGCTGTGCGTCGAAGGCGTCGAGGCCGACGACGTGATCGGCACCCTGGCGCGCAGCAGTGCGGCCGCTGACCGTCCGGTAGTGATCTCCACCGGTGATAAAGACATGGCGCAGTTGGTCGACGGGCACATTACCTTGGTCAACACCATGACCGGTAGCGCCTTGGACGTGGAGGGCGTAAAGGAGAAATTTGGCGTCGCTCCCGAGCAGATCATCGACTATCTGGCGTTGATGGGCGATTCGTCCGACAACATCCCCGGCGTACCGGGCATCGGCCCCAAGACTGCGTCCGGCCTGCTGGTGGGCGTCAATGGTGGCCTCAAAGAGCTTTATGAGCAGTTGGATATCGTGCCGACGCTGCCGATCCGTGGGGCCAAGAACCTGCCGGCCAAGTTGGAAGAACACAAGGAAATGGCGTTTCTTTCCTACCAATTGGCGACGATCAAGATCGATGTGCCGCTGGACGTGGGCCTGGATGACCTGCATCTGATCGAACCGGACCGTGAAAAACTGCTGGAGCTGTACACCCTGCTGGAGTTCAAGAGCTGGTACGACGAAGTGCAGCGTGATACCAAACGCGTCGAACTGAAGGCGTCGACCGAAGCGGCCCCCGTCGCGGCGGTAGCGGAGGCAGTGGTTGTGGCCCCTGTTGAAGCGGTCTACACCACCATCTTGGATCAGGCCACGTTCGACGTCTGGCTGAAGAAGCTCGACGCTGCAACGTTGATCGCGTTCGACACGGAAACCACCGGTATCGACGCTCATCAGGCGCAATTGGTCGGCGTGTCCTTTGCTGTGCAGCCCCACGAAGCGGCCTACGTCCCCCTAGCCCATTCCTACATCGGCGTACCGCAGCAACTGGATCGCGACAGCGTATTGCTCGCCCTGAAACCGCTGCTGGAAGATCCGAACAAGCTCAAAGTCGGCCAGCACGCCAAGTTCGACATGAACATCCTGGCCAACTGTGCCATCGGCGGCGACCCCGCGCACGGCATCACGGTGCGCGGCATTGCATTCGACACCATGCTCGAATCCTACGTGCTCAATTCCACCGCGACCCGGCATGACATGGACAGCCTGGCGAAGAAATACCTGGACTACGACACTGTCAGCTTCCAAGACATCGCCGGCAAAGGCGCCAAGCAACTCACCTTCGACCAGATTCCACTGGAGCAGGCCGGCCCTTATGCGGCTGAAGATGCCGATGTGACGCTGCGTCTGCATCAGGCGCTGCATGCGCGACTGGCCGCCATCCCGAGCTTGGCCAGTGTGCTGACGGACATCGAAATGCCGTTGGTGCCGGTGTTGGCACGTATCGAGCGTCAGGGTGCCTTGGTGGATGCGCAGCTGCTGGGCGTCCAGAGCATCGAACTGGGCAACAAGATGGTGGAGCTGGAGCGACAAGCATTCGAGATCGCCGGTGAGGCGTTCAACCTGGGCTCGCCCAAACAACTAGGGGCGATTCTTTACGAAAAGCTCGGGCTTCCGGTACTGAAGAAAACCGGCAAAGGCCAGGCCTCCACCGCTGAAGAAGTGCTGGCCAAGCTGGCCGAAGATGACTACCCGTTGCCCAAAGTGCTGATGCAGTACCGCAGCATGAGCAAGCTCAAAAGCACATACACCGACCGCCTGCCGGAGCAGATCAACCCGCGCACCGGGCGTATCCACACGTCTTATCACCAGGCAGTGGCGGCGACCGGTCGACTGTCGTCCAGTGACCCGAACCTGCAGAACATTCCGGTGCGTACCGCCGAGGGGCGGCGGATTCGCCAGGCGTTTGTCGCACCCAAGGGCTACAAGCTGCTGGCGGCGGACTATTCGCAGATCGAGCTGCGCATCATGGCGCACTTGTCCAAAGATGAAGGGCTGATGAATGCCTTCCGTCATAACCTGGATGTGCACACGGCCACGGCGGCCGAAGTGTTCAAGGTCGAGCTGGGGGCGGTCACGTCCGACCAGCGTCGCAGCGCCAAGGCGATTAACTTTGGTCTGATCTACGGCATGGGCGCGCAAAAGCTGGGTAAGGACATTGGTGTCGATACCAAGACGGCCAAGGCTTATATCGACGTCTACTTCGCCCGCTACCCGGGAGTGCGCGAGTATATGGAGCGCACTCGGGCCCAGGCGGCCGATCAAGGTTATGTCGAAACCTTCTTCGGGCGCCGGCTGTACCTGCCGGATATCAACTCCAATAAACCCCAAGAGCGCGCCGCGGCGGAACGCACCGCGATCAACGCGCCGATGCAAGGCACGGCGGCGGACATCATCAAGAAAGCCATGGTGCGGGTGGATAACTGGCTTACCGACTCGGGCCTGGACGCCAAGGTGATCCTGCAAGTGCACGACGAACTCGTACTGGAAGTGCGTGAAGACCTGGTTGCGCAAGTCAGCGAGAAGATCCGCGAGCATATGAGCGCCGCAGCCCAGCTGGATGTGCCGTTGCTGGTGGAAGTGGGCGTGGGTGATAACTGGGATGAAGCGCACTGATAACGGGCGCTTTGCCATCGCTAAGGGTGGTGGCATTGCGCTTTATGTCGGAAAGACCTGACAGTTATTTCCAATAGTTTTCGGGCAGTTCGGAACTTAACCTGTGAACTGCCACTCAGAGTTACTGAATGGGTGGTGAAGCCCTTCAATGCTCCTATGTTGTGTTAAGTGTTGGCAGATATCTGGACCCCGCCCTAGCGGTCCGGAACTTGAACCCCGAACTTCCCCTCCCCATAAGAAGTCCGGGGTTTTTTTTGCCCGCAGAAAAGTTACTCGGCGATTTCCGCGCCCTTGTCCGCCAATTCCATCCAGCCCGCTAGAACGGTGTAAGCCTCTTCCAAGCCCATGCGCTTAGGCGCGGAGAACAATTGGATGGTGATCGTATCGCCCCAACCCTTGCGGATTTCCGACTGCACTTTGAGCAACGTATTCTTGGCCGCGCCGTAGGTCAGCTTGTCGGCTTTGGTCAACAGGATGTGCATCGGCATGCCGCTGGCGACCGCCCAATCGAGCATCAGCAGGTCGAAGTCGGTCATTGGGTGGCGGATATCCATCATCAGGATCAAACCCTTCAAACTCTCCCGGCCACCCAGATAAGCCTCCAGGTGACGCTGCCAGTGCAGCTTCAACGGGATCGGTACTTTCGCATAACCGTAGCCTGGCAGGTCGACCAGACGCCGATCATCGTCTAGCTTGAAGAAATTGAGCAGTTGCGTGCGGCCCGGAGTTTTCGAGGTGCGCGCCAGGCTGGCGTGGGTGAGCGTGTTCAGGGCGCTGGATTTACCGGCATTGGAGCGGCCGGCGAAGGCGACTTCAAAGCCTTCGTCATCGGGGCATTGGTCAACTTTGGCGGCGCTGAGCATAAACGTGGACTGTTGGCACAGGCCGAGGATGGGATTCTTGAGTTGCATGAGATTTCCGATGTGGGCGGTGCCGAAAAAGGGTGCGGCAAGCGGTGTCGTTTCCGTTTCAGTGGCGCCAGTATATAATGCCGCAGATTTTGTGTGTGCTTTGTCCCAGCGAAGGATGAAGTTCACGGGAGCGATAGACCTTCATTGCGCATTAGAACGCAAAACGCTCTCAAACCCTGAAAAGGTCGATGTATGACCAGATGGTTGCTCGCTGTCGGTGTCCTGATTCCGCTTTACGGCGCTCAGGCTACACAGGAACCGGAAGCGCTGTACAACCGAGTTTGCGTGGCTTGCCATGCTGGCCAGTTGCCGAACGCCCCGAAGCGGGGTGATCAGGCAGCCTGGGCGCCGAGATTGGCGCAAGGTATGGACACGCTGGTACAGCACGTGAGCCAGGGTTTCAAGGCAATGCCGCCGCGTGGTTTGTGCATGGACTGCAGTACTGAGGATTACCAGGCCGTCATTGAATGGATGGTGAGTAAACCCGGTAGATAACTCTTAAACCCTTAGCCGTAGTTGGATTAGCTGATGAACAAACTGATCGTGAGTCTGCTGTTGACCCTGGGCATCACCGGTGTTGCCCATGCTGCAGGCGACGCTACTGCGGGCCAGGCGAAAGCCGCCGTGTGTGGTGCTTGCCACGGACCGGATGGCAACAGCCCGGCGCCGAACTTCCCCAAACTGGCCGGCCAGGGTGAGCGTTACCTGACCAAGCAGATGCAGGACATCAAGTCAGGCAAGCGCACGGTGCTGGAAATGACCGGCTTGCTGACCAACCTCAACGATCAGGATCTGGCGGACATCGCGGCGTATTTCGCCAGCCAGAAAGGCAGTGTGGGAGCTGCCGATCCGAAACTGGTAGCGCGTGGCGAGAAGCTGTTCCGTGGCGGTGACCTGAATAAAGGCCTGCCGGCTTGCACCGGTTGCCACTCGCCCAACGGCGCGGGCAATGCCGCCGCCGGTTTCCCACATCTGGGTGGCCAGCACGCTCAATACATCGCTAAACAACTGACCGATTTCCGCAAGGAAGAAGCCGGTCGTGCCAACGATGGCGATGCGATGACCATGCGCACCATCGCCCGCAAGCTGAGCGACGAAGACATCGCGGCAGTGTCCAGCTATATCCAGGGCCTGCACTGATCGGCGCGGCGACGTTAACGCTCGATTAATCCCGCGATGCAAGCATAAAAAGGGTGGCCATGGCCGCCCTTTTTTGTGGCCGCTGCCGTTACACTAACGAACTCATGCCTGCGTCGACCGGTCACAACTAAGGTCGCGTGAGGCGACTTTATTTGTCCAGGAGTAAAGCATGCGTAATCTGATCCTCAGCGCCGCTCTCGTCACTGCCAGCCTTTTCGGCATGACCGCTCAAGCTGCCGATGTGCCGCTTGAAGCCGGTAAGACCTACGTCGAATTGGCCAACCCAGTGCCCGTCTCGGTGCCGGGCAAGATCGAAGTGGTTGAGCTGTTCTGGTACGGCTGCCCGCATTGCTACGCTTTTGAACCGACCATCAACCCGTGGGTTGAGAAACTGCCTAAAGACGTGAATTTCAAACGCATCCCGGCCATGTTCGGCGGCCCTTGGGATGCCCACGGCCAACTGTTCCTGACCCTCGAAGCCATGGGTGTCGAGCACAAGGTCCACAACGCAGTGTTCAACGCGATTCAGAAAGAAGGCAAGCGTCTGACCAAGCCTGAAGACATGGCTGACTTTGTTGCCACCCAAGGTGTCGATAAGGATAAGTTCTTGGCCACCTTCAACTCCTTCGCTATCCAGGGCCAGATCAAACAGGCCAAGGAGCTGGCGCAGAAATACGGCGTGCAAGGCGTTCCGACCATGATCGTCAACGGCAAATACCGTTTCGACCTGGGTTCCACTGGTGGGCCTGAACAGACCCTCAACGTTGCTGACCAACTGATCGCCAAAGAGCGCGCAGCCAAGTAAGGGGCCTTTCATGCGCCGCTGGGGTACCGAACGTGTCGTTGGCCTGCATGATCCGCGGGTCAACGAAGATCACCTGGAATCCACTGGCCAGCTCGCGGACAGCCGTCTGCGCCTGCTCAGTTTCAATATTCAGGTTGGCATCAGTACCGAAAAGTATCGGCACTACCTCACCCGTGGTTGGCAGCACTTGCTGCCCCACAACGGGCGGGCCGGTAATCTGCAGAAGATCGGCGACCTGTTGAGCGATTTCGACCTGGTCGCGCTGCAGGAGGCCGATGGGGGTAGCATCCGTTCCGGTTACATCAATCAGGTGGAACACCTGGCCAGGCTCGGAGCGTTCCCCTACTGGTACCAGCAGCTCAATCGCAACCTCGGGCGCCTGGCGCAGCACAGCAATGGCGTGCTGAGTCGCTTGAAACCCACCGCTATCGAAGACCACCCGCTGCCAGGCCCTAAGGGCCGTGGTGCGATCCTCGTACGTTTCGGCGAAGGGCCGGAAGCGTTGGTGGTGGTTATGATGCACCTGGCGCTCGGGGGGCGTACGCGCAACCTGCAGTTGGCTTACGTGCGCGAAATGATCGGCAACTACAAGCATCAGGTGCTGATGGGTGATATGAACACCCATGCCAATGACCTGCTGCAAAACTCGCCGTTGCGCGACCTCGGGTTGCTGGCGCCGCAAGTCGAAGCGACGTTTCCCAGCTGGCGTCCGCAGCGCTGTCTCGACCATATCCTGCTCAGTCCCACCCTCACGCTGGAAAGTGTGCAGGTGCTTGCGCAGCCCATTTCCGATCACCTGCCGGTCGCGGTAGAGATTCGTCTGCCGGGTTCGCTCACGGCTGATGCATTGCCCGCGTTGAGCCCCGGCCCTCGCGGACCCCTTGCATGAGCGACGACGCCCAGCGCTGGAAAGAAAAATACCTGTTAAGCATCGAGCAACAAGACAAACTCGAACGCCGCTGGGCTGCGCGCCTCGACCTGCTGCGCCGTGGCCTCGTGCGCAGCACCTTGGCGGCTGAAGGCACCGACCGCGCGGTCGACCAGTGCATGAAGGAGATGCGCGACGTTGTCCGCACCGACGACATGGACGCCGCCCTCGCCGCGCTGCTGCCGCGTCTGGAAAAAGCCGTTTTGGATTCGGAGCAGCGCCGCGAAACCCGGGTTGAACAGATGAGCACCGCGCTGACGTCCCTGGTCACGCAGTTGCAGAAACTGCCGCTGCCACGCGAGGTGGCGCGACCGTTGAAAACCTTCGCTAAACAGTTGGATGGCCGTGTCGGCCAGGCCCGGGAAATTCCGCTATTGCTCAGCGAGCTGAGCGACCTGCAAGGGCAGGCGCTGACTAACCTGGACCCGGATGGTGAAACTCCACGTCCCGGACCAGGGCTTTTACAGCGTTTGTTCGGAACCAAGGACACCCACGTAGAAGCACCTGCCAGTGAGCCGGCTCCCGGCCCCTCAGCTGCACCGGTTGCGACTAAATCCGCATCGGAAACCCCGCAGCCCGAGCAATCCGAAGAGCTGACCCAGGCTTTGCGCGCCTTCGCGCCACAACCCGAAGCCGCGGCGCCTCAACCCGCCACACCGATCCAGCCAGCCCAAATTGCCGTCGAGACCTTCGTCTACGAATCTCCGCCTCAAGCCGACGCAGTGGCCGAGCCGGTCAAAGCTGCGCTGGCCCGCACGGAACCCAAGGCGCCTGAGCTCGAACCGCAGGCGCAAGAGCCGGCCAACGAAAGCGCCCTCGCCGCCTTTATCGACGCACCGCAGCCCGACGTCATAGAGGCACCGGAGCAGACGGTAATTGGCAGTCTGTCGCTGCCGCCTGTGTTGGACGTGGAGGCGCTTGACCCCGACGCGATGCAATCGGACGGCCAATACGCTTTGCCGGACTCGCCCGAGCCGTCCTACAGCTCCGTGGCCAAGCACATCGAAGACACGCTTATCGGCTTGCTCGAAGAGCTGGACCTGCCCGAGCGTCATCGCCCTCAGGCTGAAGCGATGCGCGAGCGTCTGGCCCACGGTTTGAACTGGTATGAACTGCTACCGATCCTGGATGATCTGGCGGTACTGATGTTGGCGATCACCGACAGTGGCCATCTAGAATTCGAGGCTTATCTCAAGCAACTCAATGAGCGCCTCGAAGCCTTCCAGGGGCATCTGAAGGTGGCCAGTGACGGGCATGCCGACAGTAGCTCTGCCGCGCGTGAACTGGATACGCAGATCCGCGAGCAGGTCGATGGGCTGCAAACCAGCGTACAGGACGCCGCCGACCTGGACAGCCTCAAACAGGTGCTGGAGAGCCATCTTGAGGGCTTGCTCGGCACCATGGACGAGCATCGGCAACAACGCGATCTGCGCGAGCAGGAGGTTGCCGAGCGCCTCAAAGGCCTGGCCGAGCGCGTCGCCAACATGGAGCAGGAAGCCCAGGGCTATCGTGAACACCTTGAAGTGCAGCGCCAGAAGGCCCTGATCGATCCATTGACCGGCCTGCCCAATCGTGCGGCCTGGAGCGAGCGCCTGGACTACGAAATCAATACCTGGCACCAGCGCGGCAACAGCCTGTCGCTGGCCATGCTGGACCTGGACCACTTCAAACGCATCAACGATGGTTACGGCCACCTGGCCGGCGATAAGGTGCTGAAGATCATCGCCAATGTGCTCAGCAAGCGCCTGCGGCCCACCGATTTCATCGCGCGTTTTGGCGGTGAAGAGTTTGTCTTGCTGATGCCCGATTCGACCCTCGCCGAGGCCTTGGCGGTGGGTGAAGGGCTGCGCGAGGCAATTCAAGCGTGTCCGTTTCACTTCAAAGGCGAACCGGTGACGATCACGGTGTCGATGGGCGTGGCGCAATTGCGCTCGGGTGAGCGCAGCGAACTGGCGCTCAAGCGCGCCGATGAAGCGTTGTATCGAGCCAAGGCGGCGGGGCGTAATCAAGTGCAGGCGGCGTAAAAGATGTTGCCTGTTTGTAATTAGGCCGCTCTGTTTCAGTCGGTACGTTACACTGTTGCATTGTCGTCTTCAGCGTACTGTCATCCGCCATGAAATCCATTTGTCTCGCCCTTGCGTTTCTCCTGCTTGCCGGCTGCGCCAGCGGCCCCCGCATCAACACCAGTCATCCCTCGGTCAACTACGACAATCGCGTGCAGTTTGTGATCGTTCATTACACCTCGGCCAACCTGGAACGCTCCCTGGCCTTGTTGACCCACGGCCAGGTCAGTAGCCATTACCTGATTGGCGATGACGCCTCGGCCACCATTTATAAATTGGTGGATGAAAGCCAGCGCGCCTGGCACGCAGGTGAGAGTGAATGGATGGGCCGCACATGGCTCAATTCAAGCTCCATCGGTATCGAGATTGTGAACCCGGGTTTCACGGACACCCCGACAGGCCGTCTGTGGTACCCGTATTCCGAGGCGCAGGTGAAGTCGTTGGTCGTGTTGCTTAAAGACATCAGCAAGCGCAACGGCATCGACCCGAAGAACATCATCGGCCACAGCGATATCGCGCCGTTACGCAAGTTGGACCCGGGGCCCTTGTTCCCCTGGAAGCGTTTGGCCGATGAAGGGTTGGGGGTTTGGCCGGATGCACAGGCTGTCGCGCGTTTTCAGGTGCAATACACCGCAGAGCTACCGAGCATCACTTGGTTCCAGGAGGAGTTGGCCCGATTGGGCTACCAGACGCCTCAAACCGGTGAGCTGGATGTCGCCACGCGTCATGTGCTCGCAGCGTTCCAGATGCACTTCAGGCCGTCGCGGTTCGATGGCACGCCGGATGCCGAAAGTGCCGCCATTCTGCGCGCCCTCAACCGGCGCTGACCGTCAGAGCGGCAGCGCCATGTAAAACTGGGTGCCCTGCCCCGGCCGCGAATACACCCCCATGCGGCCGCCGTGCAACTGCACGATCTCTTTGCACAACGCCAGCCCCAGACCGGCGCCGCCTTTCTTGCGGCCCACCTGCACAAAGGGCTCGAAGATGCGCCCTTGCTGCCCATAGGCAATCCCTTCGCCGTTGTCTTCGACGCTGATAATCACCCGCTCGCCATGGCGACGCGCTTGCAGGCGAATTTGCCCGCCATCGGCGGTATGGCGCAGTGCGTTGGCCAGCAGGTTGTCGAGTACCCGTTCCAATTGCGCCTGGTCTGCATATAAGCGTGGCAGGTCGGGCTGGGCTTCGATCAGCAGCTCGATTTGCTGCGCATTGGCCTGTTCTATAAAGCGCCCGCGGGCTTGCTCCAGCAGGTCGGGAATCTCACAGGGGCCGAGGGTGAGTTTCTGCAGGCCATTCTGGTAGCGCGAGAAGTTGAGCAAGTCATTGATCAGCTGCATCAGGCGCTGCATTTCTTCGTTAACGGTGTCCAGCAGGTCCGCTTCCCGGGACTCCGTGGGGAATTTCGCGCGTTCGCGGAACAGCCCGAACGCCATGTGCATGCCGGTTACCGGCGTGCGCAGTTCATGGGAGGCACGCAGCACGAATTCACTGCGCACGCGTTCGAAGGCGCGTTGCTCGGTCACGTCGTGCATCACCATCACCGCGCCGAGAATATGCCCTTGGGTGTGGCTGACTGGGGTCAGGCTGTAGGTCAGCAGGCGCAGTTCGCCGTCGACTTCCACCTCAAGGTCTTCCGGCGCGCGCTCCAGATTGCCGCCACGCAGCACCAAGTGCAGTTGTTCATCCAGCTCCGGGCGGCCCAGCGCTTCGCCCAGGCCTTGGCCGAGGCGTTCTTCATCCCAGCCCAATTGGCGTTGGGCAACCGGGTTCAGGTGCTCCAGACGCCCTTGGCGATCAATCATCAGCAAGCCGTCGTCGATGCTGTCGAGTACCGCCTGTAGCCGCTGCTGGCCGGCCAGTAGTTCGTCCACATTGGTGGCCTGATGCTGACGCAGCGCCTCGGCCATGATGCCGAAGCGCCGAGTCAGTAGGTTCATTTCCGCGGCTGACGAGATCGGCAGCGTGACCTCGAAATCGCCCTGGCCGATCTTGTCCGCGGCCTTGGCCAGCGCTTCGATCGGCCCGCCAAAGCGCCTGGCGATACCGTGGGCGGTCACGAAGCCGATGATCAGCACCGCCAAGCCCACCAAACCCATGAGACCGGCGATCAACAGCGCGCGGTCGCGGGATTTGCGTTCACTGGTGTTGATGGCTTCCAACGCGCGTTTGTGCTCGGCGATCAAGCCATTGCGCAGCACGTTGAATGTCTGGGTGAGTTTGTCGTTATTGCCGCTTACCAGCGATGCAGGTTGGGACTCGTCGAATGCCTTGAGGAAATTCAGGTAGTCGATGCGGGCCTGACTGAACCCGCTGCTTCTGCTGTCTTGCTGCTCGTGGGCGATACCCTCGTCCAGTAGTGCGAAATACTGTTGTTTGGACGCGTCCAGCGCTTTCGAATTGGGCCGCTCGTCGAGCATCAGGATCAACTGGTCGCCCAGGCTCTGGCGCAATTTCAGGCCAAGCTCCAAGGTGACGAAATTGCTGCGGATCAGCGACTCTTGGGTCTTGGCCATCTGCATGACGCTGACCAGGCCCAGGATCAATCCAAGCAGGGCGACGGTGATCAGCGCTGAGATACTCAAGAACAGCCGAGTCCGCAGCTTCATCGCTAACTTCATAAGGTACAGCTCACAGGTTGTACTGTTTTCGTTTGCGGTACAGCGTCGACGCGTCAATGCCGAGGGTGCGCGCCGCCTGATCTAGCGTGTCGCTGGTGGCCAGTACAGCACCGATGTGGGCTTTTTCCAGTTCGTCCAGGCTTAGCGCCGCACCGATGCGCGGGGCGTTGTTGGTCGGTTGCTCGGCCATCCCCAGGTGGCTGATTTCAACCTTTTCCTGCGGGCAGATAATGCTTGCGCGCTCCACCACGTTACGCAGTTCACGGATATTACCCGGCCAACGGTAGTTGAGCAGGGCTTCCCGCGCCTGATCGCTGAAACCGCGCGCCGGACGGGCATACTCCTTGACGAAGCGCGCCAGGAAGCGGTCGGCCAGGGTCAGGATGTCCTCGCTGCGCTCGCGCAGCGGTGGCAGGTGCAGGGTGATGACATTCAGGCGGTACAGCAAGTCTTCCCGGAAGCGGCCGTCGCGCACCATGTCTTCCAGGTTCAGGTTAGTGGCGGCGAGGATACGTACGTCGGCGCGCCGGGTAACCGGGTCGCCCACGCGTTCGTATTCCTTATCCTGAATAAAGCGCAGCAATTTTGGTTGCAACGTGAGGGGAAAGTCGCCGATCTCGTCGAGGAACAGCGTGCCGCCGTCAGCCTGGTTGACCCGGCCCAAGGTGCTTTCGCTGGCGCCGGTAAAGGCGCCGCGGCTGTGGCCGAACAGTTCGCTTTCCATCAGTTCGGCGGTTAGCGACGGGCAGTTGATGGTCACGCAGGATTTTTTCGACCGCTTGCTCCAACCGTGGATGGCCCGCGCCAGTTCACCTTTACCGGTGCCGGACTCGCCCAGGATAAGGATGTTGGCATCTGTACCGGCCACTTGGCGCGCGGTTTCTAGCACCACCATCATCGACGGGCTATGGGAGTCGAGTCCGTCCTTGGGCTGGCGCACCGCGCCTTCCAGGGCTTCCAGACGTGCAGAAAGTTGGCGCACTTCCAGCTGCTTGGCGGTGGCCAGGCGCAGTTGGTCCGGGCTGCACGGTTTTACCAGATAGTCGGCGGCGCCGGCCTGGATCGCGTCCACGGCGGTGTCCACGGCCGAATGCGCGGTGACGATCACCACGCGCATCCACGGCGCCTGAATGCGCATCTGGGCCAGCACATCCAGGCCGTTATCTTCGCCCAGGCGCAGGTCCAGGAAGCACAGATCGAACACTTGGCGTTGCATCAGCGCGTCGGCTTGGGCAGCGCTGTTGGCGGTGGCGACGGTATAGCCTTCATCTTCCAGGCAATAACGGAAGGTGCGGAGGATCGCGGACTCGTCATCTACTAAAAGAATGCGGCCTTGAAGTTCCTTGGCTGATTCCATCTGTCCCGCGCTCCCTAACTGATAAATGATGGTGTTTAGTCCCGGAATAATCGGGCAAGTTGCATGGTTTATTCTGACCGACAAAACGAATCGTCGTGCAGGTATCTGCGCTTCTTCTCACAAAGGCCACAGCGAGTGGCCATTTCATGTCATTCGCTCAGTTGGGCAGCGCCCATGTCGTGATGTATCCCTTGACCCGACCGCTGGCCATCGTGCATTTCGCACGGCCCCTAGAGGCCCATCGTGCAGGATGCTGCCCCTATCATCGAGCAACTATCTATAACTTATTGATTTTATTGGGTTTTATTTTGTTAAAAACCTGGCATGCGCTCTGCAATACCTCTCCCAAGAGTGTCATGAACGAATAATCAGAATGCGGGAGTACAGCAGCATGACTCGCCAAACCCTCAGCCAATTGCGTGTATCGCCACTGCATGTGCAGCAAGGTTTGTTTGCCAGCCTGGCCTTAATGGTCACGTTGATTGCAGGCCAGCAGATTCAACATTGGCAGGAGAGTCAGCAGCAAGCCCAAGTGTTTGAGCGTCCGGCCATGACCCAGACCCATTTCAGTTCGATGCAGAGCCGTCCCGCCGCCAGCGCTGTTGGCGATGTGAGCGTCAAGCAATTGCGAGTAGCTGACCAGAATTCAACGCTGGATCAGCTGCCAGCTCAGGAACGTTGGGTGTTCTAGGCAAGAAAAGCGGTCGTCCGCACTGGGCGTCCGTACGGCATGACCGCTGTACCCTCTAATAGAAGCGTAAGGAGAATCACCATGTTGAGTTGGGCAATCACATTTCTGATCATCGCCATTGTTGCTGCAGTCCTGGGCTTCGGTGGTATCGCAGGCACCGCAACCGGTATCGCCAAGATCCTGTTTGTCGTCTTCCTGGTGATGTTCATTGCTTCGTTCTTCTTTGGTCGTCGCGGCCGAGGCTGAATATGACCACTTTGTCTCTCAAAGCCATTGCTGCCGCCCTATTGCTGGGCGGTAGCGGTCTGGCGATGGCCGCCAATGACGGCCAGTCGCGGGCCAACGAATTGCTCAGCGCGGACCCGCAATACCGTGAGACCTGGCAAGGCGTGGTGAAGAAAGAAGAGCGCCTGCCGGAATGGGTGATGAACCTGACCGGTACGGCCGAGCAAATGAATGCTGTCGAAGAGGATGGCGACAAGTACTTGGTAGGGCCGCTCTGCGAGACCGCGGACACATGCCTGAACAAGCGTCTGATCGTCGCTTTCAGCTTTGACAAGGAAGATGCCTACGCCATGTTGGTGGAAGTGCCGGCCGGCCTCCCGGCTGACAAGTCGCCTACGCGGCACGCCGACTACCGCTTTATTGGTAAACCGGACGAAGGCATGCAGAAGTTGCTGATGGAACAGCTCAAGAAAGACCCGAATTGGTACTAGGTTTCGTTTAAAGCGCCGCTGATAACGGGACCAGCGTCCATAGAAAGAAGCTCTTCGCTTCTTTCTTCTGCACGCCCCGCCGCGGGGCGTGCATGACCAGGGGGCCGGGTTGCTCTGATCGATTGGGATCGGCGTGACCTACGGGTACAGGGAGTACCTGCGCAAGGGCCGGGTCAGGCGAAAAGCTGCGACGCAGGTTCACAAGTCGTCGACTTGTTGAACTTGCGGCGGGCTTATGCCTGTTATGCCGCCCATAGCCCACCATTTTATTTTTGCCTGCCCTCAACCATTACTGAGTATGTCGCGGCGACCATCTATCGAGAAAGTTTGCAGGGGTCTGTAGGACATTTCAGACACTACTGCGCTGAATCCTCAAGCATTTGTGCTGATTCTTCGATCAACGCCTGCAACCCTGCGTGAGCCTGAATTGGCCGTTTCACGGCATATTCGTCGGGCAAAATGTCGCATTTGAACTGACCGTTCGGACAGTTATTATCTAAAAAAGCCATGCCGATTCGGCATAGGGTAGGCGTTTACGGCATTAGACGTCGCCCCCTTGCATGGGAATAGTTGCGCCTTTTTTCGCCTGCCAGTAAGTCATTTCGGCCACGCGGCGGCGACCTTTCATGGAGGCGGATGCTCACACTTTTTCGCTTTCGAGCGTTGCAGCTGGCGCATTTGCCTTAAGTTCACTTGAAGTAAGGGTAATGACATGAAGAAGGCAAAGCTAAGCCTCGCCTGGCAGATCCTCATCGGGTTGGTACTGGGGATCGCAATCGGAGCAGTGCTCAACCATTTCAGTGCTGAAAAGGCCTGGTGGATCAGCAATGTGCTGCAGCCGGCGGGCGATATCTTTATTCGCCTGATCAAGATGATCGTGATCCCGATTGTGATTTCCTCGCTGATCGTCGGTATTGCCGGTGTCGGTGACGCGAAAAAGCTCGGTCGCATCGGCGTCAAAACCATCCTCTACTTCGAAGTGGTCACCACCATTGCCATCGTGGTCGGCTTGTTGCTGGCAAACCTGTTCCACCCCGGCGCCGGGATCGACATGAGTACCCTGGGTACCGTGGACATCTCCAAATACCAGGCGACTGCCGCCGAGGTACAACACGAGCATGCGTTTATCCAGACCATCCTCAACCTGATCCCGTCCAACATCTTCGCCGCCGTCGCCCGTGGCGAAATGCTGCCGATCATCTTCTTCTCCGTGCTGTTCGGCCTGGGCCTGTCGAGCCTCAAGCCGGAGCTGCGCGAGCCGCTGGTGACCATGTTCCAGGGTGTATCCGAGAGCATGTTCAAAGTGACTCACATGATCATGAAATACGCCCCCATCGGTGTATTCGCGCTGATCGCGGTGACTGTGGCCAACTTCGGCTTCGCCTCCCTGCTGCCGCTGGCCAAGTTGGTGATCCTGGTTTATGTCGCCATTCTGTTCTTCGCTTTTGTGATTCTCGGCCTGATCGCGCGCCTGTTCGGTTTCTCGGTGATCAAGCTGATGCGCATCTTCAAGGATGAACTGGTGCTGGCCTACTCCACCGCCAGTTCCGAAACCGTGCTGCCGCGCGTGATCGAGAAGATGGAAGCCTACGGCGCGCCGAAGGCGATCTGCAGCTTTGTGGTGCCGACCGGCTACTCGTTCAACCTCGACGGTTCGACCCTGTACCAGAGCATCGCCGCGATCTTTATCGCCCAGCTGTACGGCATTGACCTGTCAATCGGTCAGCAACTGATGCTGGTGCTGACCCTGATGGTCACCTCCAAAGGCATCGCCGGTGTACCGGGCGTGTCCTTCGTGGTGCTGCTGGCCACCCTGGGCAGCGTTGGCATTCCGCTTGAGGGCCTGGCGTTTATTGCCGGTGTCGACCGTGTGATGGACATGGCGCGTACCGCCCTTAACGTGATCGGTAACGCCCTGGCTGTGCTGGTTATCGCCCGTTGGGAAGGCATGTACGACGACGCCAAGGGCGAGCGCTACTGGAATTCCCTGCCGCACTGGCGCAGCAAGGAAGCATTGCCGGTCGGCGAGGTCAGCCGCGGTTGAACCCCCTGAGCTGAACAACGCAAACCCCGGGTAAATCCGGGGTTTGTCGTTTCTGCCGGCCCCGCTATCATTCGCCCCATCATTCGAGGGGATTCAACTGATGCTCAATGGCCTGTGGCTTGGCTTCTTTGTCGTGGCAATGGTGTCAGCACTGGCGCAATGGCTGGTCGGCGGTAACGCTGGGATCTTCGCGGCGATGGTGGAAAGCATTTTCGCCATGGCCAAACTGTCGGTTGAAGTGATGGTGTTGCTGTTCGGCACCCTGACGTTATGGCTGGGCTTTCTGCGCATCGCCGAAAAGGCCGGCATCGTCGATTGGCTGGCCAAGGCCCTCGGCCCGCTGTTTCGTCGCCTGATGCCGGAAGTGCCGGCGGGTCACCCCGCTATCGGTCTGATCACCCTTAACTTCGCCGCCAACGGCCTGGGACTGGACAACGCCGCGACCCCCATCGGCCTCAAAGCCATGAAGGCGTTACAAGAACTCAACCCGCTGCCGACCACCGCGAGCAATGCGCAGATTCTGTTCCTGGTGCTCAATGCCTCGTCGCTGACGCTGTTGCCAGTGACCATCTTCATGTACCGCGCCCAACAAGGCGCCGCCGACCCGACGCTGGTGTTCCTGCCGATTCTGCTGGCGACCAGTGCGTCGACCCTGGTGGGCCTGCTCTCGGTTGCCGTCATGCAGCGCCTGCGGCTGTGGGACCCGGTGGTGTTGGCTTATTTGATTCCAGGCGCGCTGATGTTGGGCGGCTTCATGGCATTGCTGGCGACCCTGTCCGCCACGGCACTGGCCGGGTTGTCATCGATTCTCGGCAACCTGACCCTGTTCGGCCTGATCATGCTGTTCCTGCTGATCGGCGCGTTGCGCAAGGTGAAGGTGTACGAAGCATTTGTCGAAGGTGCCAAAGAAGGCTTCGATGTCGCCAAGAACCTGCTGCCGTACCTGGTGGCGATGCTGTGTGCGGTGGGCGTATTACGTGCCTCCGGCGCGCTGGATTTCGGCCTGGAAGGGATTCGCCATGTGGTGGCGTGGACGGGCATGGACACGCGCTTTGTCGATGCCTTGCCGACTGCAATGGTCAAGCCGTTCTCCGGCAGTGCCGCGCGGGCAATGCTGATCGAGACCATGCAGACCCAAGGCGTGGACAGCTTCCCGGCGCTGGTGGCCGCGACGATTCAGGGCAGTACCGAAACCACCTTCTATGTGTTGGCGGTGTACTTTGGTTCGGTCGGTATCCAGCGCGCGCGGCATGCGGTGGGTTGTGCGTTGCTGGCGGAGTTTGCCGGCGTCGTGGCGGCTATCTCGGTGTGCTACTGGTTCTTTGGCTGAGACTTAGATAGCTATCGGGGGCAAGCCCCTCCCGCCCATTGACCTGTGAATACATTCAAATGTGGGAGGGGGCTTGCCCCCGATGACGCCCTCAGCGCTTCACGCCCCGGTTGCCTTGAGCCACCACCCAATCCACCACCTGCTTGTTCAACTGATCCCCTGCCTGGCCAAACGCAGCCACCACCCCTGGCACCTGGGTATCGCTCACCGGCTGGCGCACTTCAAAGCGCCGACTGGCCAGAATCCGTTGATCGCTCCCACGTACCAGGCGTGCGTCCAGGCGAATCACCACCTCCACTGCACTGCCTCGGTATTGGCTCTGAAACGCCTGCAACTGCCCGCCCAGCTCATAGTCGGCCTGCAGGTTGGTGTCATCGGTGCTGAGCAGCGTGACCCGGCCATCGCGCTGGAAGCCGTCGAGCAGGCGATTACGCAACAGCACTGGCGCCGGATCGCTCCAGCGCGAGTTCGCGTAGCTGCTGATCAAGTCGCCATTGGGCACCACGGCAATGCGCGGGCTGTCGAGAAATTCGCTGGTTTGCGGCTTGGTCACGCGTAGCGACCAACTCACCGGAGTGCCTTGGCTGGTGGCTTGGGCCGAAGCCAGGCGGTACACGTCGGACGGGTCGGCTTTGGGCAGGATCGAGCACGCGCTGATCAGCGCCAAGGCCACAGGGACGATCAGTTGATATGCACGCTTCATGGCGTGAACTCCTTGTTCTTGTCGCTGCCCAGCAGGTAGCCGCTGGGGTTGGCCTCCAGGCGGCGGGAGATGGCACGCAGCGAGCCGAGGGTTTCGCGCAGTTCGCGCACGGCCGGCGCCAGTTCGTTGAGCCCTTGCATGCCGCTGTTGACCGAATCCTTGTTGTTGGTCAGCAAGGTATTAATGGTGGCGGTGCTTTGCTCAAGGGACTTCATGGCCTGTTCGGCGCTGCCGAAGGCTTGCTTGCCCTGCTCGTTCAACAGGCCATTGGCATTGCGCATCAGCACGGTGGTCTGCTCCAGCGCGGCGTTTGCCTGTTTGCTCACTTGCATCAGCTGCTGCATCACAACCTTGATATCGCCACGCTGGTCAGCGATGGCGCCGGTCGTTTGTTCCAGATGTGCAAGGGTATTGCTCAAGTGCTCGACGTTTTCCG
Source organism: Pseudomonas sp. S5F11 (assembly GCF_019641515.1). Lineage (NCBI taxonomy): Bacteria > Pseudomonadati > Pseudomonadota > Gammaproteobacteria > Pseudomonadales > Pseudomonadaceae > Pseudomonas > Pseudomonas sp. S5F11. The sequence continues at coordinate 3,477,387 of NZ_JAIFJZ010000001.1, read as the reverse complement.
CGGAGAACATGCTGTTGGCGTTGTGCAGCAGCACGTTGATGCTGGTCATCAGATCATTGCTGTTGTTAAGCAAGCGCGCGATGGGCGAAGGTGAGGCGATGATTTCCGGCAGGTTGCCATTTTTGCCTTTGAGTTCGGGGCTTTGCGGCGTGCCGCCACTGAGCTGGATGATCGAGGTACCGGTGATGCCGGTCAGCGCGAGTTTGGCCTGGGTGTCTTCCTTGATCGGCGTCTGCCCGGCCAGGCGAATACGGGCGAGGACGCGACGCGGGTCTTTTGGGTCCAGGCGCAGGCTGATCACATCGCCCACCTTGATCCCGCTGTATTGCACCGCACTGCCTTGGGACAGACCGCTGACCGCTTCATTGAAGACCACTTCGTAATCCTGGAACGCGCTGTCGACGCTGGACTTGGCCAGCCACAAGCCAAACAGCATGGCGCCGACCACCACGATCACGCTGAACAGTCCGATCATCACATGATGGGCTCGGGTTTCCATGTCATACCTCGTTGAGCGATTGAGCGGCATCCAATGCCGCGCGGCCACGGGGGCCGTGGAAATATTCGTGAATCCACGCGTCGTCCGTTTCCGAGACGACATCGATAGCATCGGCCACCAGCACTTTTTTCTGCGCCAGTACCGCCACGCGGTCGGTGATGGTGTACAGCGTGTCCAGGTCGTGGGTCACCAGGAACACGCTCAAGCCCAGCGCGTCGCGCAGGGTCAGGATCAGTTGATCGAATTGCGCCGCGCCGATCGGGTCGAGGCCCGCGGTGGGTTCATCAAGGAACAGGATGTCTGGGTCCAGCGCCAAGGCCCGGGCCAGAGCGGCGCGTTTGATCATGCCGCCGGACAACGAGGCCGGGTACTTGTCGGCCGCCGACAGCGGCAGCCCGGCCAGCGCCAGTTTCACCGCAGCCAAATGCTCGGCATCGGCGCGGCTCAGGCCCGCATGTTCGATCAGTGGCAGGGCGACGTTCTCGGTCACCGTCAGCGAGGAAAACAGCGCGCCCTTTTGGAACAGCACGCCGAAGCGCCGTTCCACCAGGGAACGCTCCTGTTCCGGCAGGCTCGGCAGGTTCTTGCCGAACACCCGCACTTCACCCTCGTTTGGCCGGCGCAGGCCGACGATACTGCGCAGCAGCACCGACTTACCGCTGCCGGAACCGCCCACCACCGCGAGGATTTCACCTTTATACAAGTCCAGATCGAGGTTCTCGTGCACGCGCTGACTGCCAAAGCGATTGCACAGGCCGCGCACCTCAATCACCGCCTCGGCGGGTGCCCGGTGTAGACGGCTCACCAGCTCATCTCCATGAAGAACAGAGCCGCGACCGCATCCAGCAAGATCACCACGAAAATCGATTGCACCACGCTGGAGGTGGTGTGGGCACCGACCGACTCAGCACTGCCGCTGACCTTGAAGCCCTCCAGGCAGCCAATCGCCGCGATCAGGAAAGCGAATATCGGGGCTTTCACCATGCCCACCAGGAAATGTTGAACCCCAATGTCCGATTGCAACAGCGAAAGGAACATCGCCGGTGAAATATCCAAGGCCACGGCGCATACCACGCCACCGCCGACAATCCCCGAGAGCATCGCCAGAAACGTCAGCATCGGCAGCGCCACCAGCAGCGCCAGCACGCGGGGCAGCACCAGCAGCTCCATCGGGTCTAGCCCCAGGGTGCGGATAGCGTCGATTTCTTCGTTGGCCTTCATCGAGCCGATTTGTGCGGTAAACGCACTGGCCGTGCGGCCGGCGATCAGGATCGCCGTCAGCAGCACGCCGAATTCCCGTAGGAAAGAGAACGCCACCAGGTCCACGGTAAAAATCGTCGCGCCAAAGCTTTTGAGCACGGTGGCACCGAGAAAGGCCACTACGGCGCCGACCAGGAAGGTCAACAAGGCCACGATGGGGGCGGCATCCAGGCCGACCTGTTCGAGGTGGGCAACCATGGGCGTAATGCGCCAGCGCTTGGGCCGGAACAGGCTGCGGGCGAAGGTTTCGAGGATCAGGCCGATAAAGCCCAGCAGTTTCTTGCTGTCCTGCCACACCTTGTCCACCGCTGCACCGATACGCGCCAGCACCTGAATACCGGTAGCTTCTTCGGGGGCCTTGTCCGGCACGCAGAAGTCGTTGAGGGAGCGATACACGGTTTTAAGCAGTGCGCGGTCGGCGGTGGACAGGCTGCAATCGGTCTGCTCGGCGGATTGCTCGATGCGGGTCGGCCCGAGCAGTTCCACCAGCAGTGACGCGCCAGCAGTGTCCAGGGCGCCGAGGCCATTGAGGTCGATGCGCGCGCCGGCGTCGTATTGGCCGTCGAGCTTGTCCGACAGCTTTTCCAGGCTGGCGTAGTGGGCAAGCGTCCAGTCCCCCGTAATCCTGAGTAACGGAGGGGCGGTGGACGTATCGAGATGGGCGGCGCCGGCCGTGGTGTGGGTGGTCATAAGCTCCGAGCTTGTTTGCTATCCACAAGTCCTACGTAATAGCACGAAGCAGCCTACTGTGGGTTGTCCGTTTGTGCTGCGTCGGTGACTTTAAAGCGCAGCACGCCGATCACTTGTCCGTCTTCGGTGAGCACCCTCACCTGCCAGCGCCCTACGGAGTCGGCCGGGAAGTTCTGCTTGTGGGTCCAGGCGCGGTAGCCCTCTTTGCGTCCGCCGTGAATATCCAGGGCGATACGGTCCACTTCTTTGCCGTTGAGTTTCCACACATGGTAGATACGCTCGTCCAGCCCCCGCGGCGCGTTGATCGCGGTGTAGGCATACAGCCCACCGTTGCGCAGTTGCGCGGCGCTGACTTGTTTGAGGTCGTCGCCCGGGGTGCGGTCCTGCAACTGCGTGCTGATGGCCACCTCGGTCATCCACAGCGTGGCCGGCGGCACCCAACTGCGCAGCAGCCAACCCGCCGCGCCGATGGCGGCCGTGACCCCAAGCAGCATCGCCCAGCCCTTGAGACTGCGCAGCGGCAGGCTCACGGCCAGGCTCGGAATCGACAAGGCCATGGCCACGCCGAGGGCGAGTTTGTAACTCTCGGCGGTGGTCAGGTGCAGGATGATCGGCAGTGCAGTGAGCAGCGCGGCGAACAGGGTCAGGGTGTGCAAGGCCAGGAACAGCGAACGCTTGGGCGCCAGCCACTTGTAGTACAGCGGGTCGATGATCGACACCAGCGCCGCGGCGCCGAGCAGCCCTGTAAATATCGATTGGCCGCTGTTCCAGGCCGTGGTGATGAAAAAGAACGGCAGCACGAAGAACAGACTTTCCTGGTGGATCATCTGGGTCGCATAGCGCAGCAGAGGTTCGGGAATTTCCCGTTTGAAGAGTTTGGTGAACAGCTGCGTGAAGCTGTTTTCGAGCATCAGCCATAGCCAGCTCACCAGCATGATCACTGCGATCCAACTGGCCATGCCCTGCTGACGGTCCACCAGGATGAAACTGCACACCCCCGAGATAAAACCACCGAGTGCGATCACCCCTGGGTAGCGCTTCATCAGTTCAAGGATGCGCTGGATATAGTGAGTCAGGTTTGGCATTCGGCGATTCGCAGTGTGTGTAGGAAAAATCCCAGACAGAATAACGTCTTAGCCGGGTGTTCGGTGCGTCATTGCACAACCCGTTTGCGATAACGCCGCACGCTTATCCACAGGATCGCGATCACCCCCAGCAGCCCGACGCCGAGCCCACTCAGGCTGTCGTAGCTCAACAGTGGTTTTTCGATGCGCCAGTAGCCGGGTTGCTTGAGCAACTCGCGCAGCGTCTGGTTGGCCTCGTCCAGTTTGACGGCCTTGATGCGTTTGGCAGGGTCGCTGAAATGGCCGTTGTCATAGTCGCTGGTGGCGCTCCAATAATAGTCGGCCAGCGCGCTGTTGCCCTGCACAGCCCAGGCTTGTCGGGCAATGGCCGCTTGTTGCAGGCGCGCAAAGGTGGCCGGGGCCAGGCCGTCTTTGAGCAATTGCGTCTTGAGGTCTTGCAGTACCTGTTCGGCTTCGCTGAGGTCTTCCCGTTCCAGGTCTGCGTTCAGGCTCAGAAAACCGACGCCGCCGAGCACTTCGCGTTCGGCCCAGGGGCCGTAGGACAGACCATGTTTGAGGCGCAGTTGGCGGTACAGCGCCCAGTCCAAGTAGTCCTTGAGCAGGTCGTAGGTTTCATCGTGCTGGTCGTCCAGCACCGGTTCCGGCAGCAGCCAGTGCAGTTTGACGCTGTTGCCCAGCCATCCGTGGATCAGTTCGCGATGGGCGGCGGCGGCCTGTTGGATCTGCGGCAGCGGTAAATGTTCGCTGGGCTCGACCGGCGTCAATTGGCCGTAGGTGCGTTCCAGATAGGCCGGCAGCAGTTTGCCGAGATCGCCGACGACGATCAGCGTCATGTTGTTGGGGGCGTACCAGTCCTTGCGCAGTTTTTGCAATTGGTCGCGGGTCAGGTGATTGACCTCGGCGCGTTCGGCACATTTAAGGCCCAGTTCAACGGCCAGTTGATTGCTGGCGGTGTGGCCCAGGTCCTGGCGGTCAAGCAGGCGTTGCAGGCGTGAGTAGTGGCCGCCGTCCTCACGTTCCACCACCTGTTTAGCTGCATTGATGTGGGCGTCGGTCAACTCGGTGCGAGTGAGGATCGCCAGCAGCAGGTCCAGCACTTTGCGCTGGTTATAGGCGGGCGCTTCGATCACGAAGGTGGTGTCGGCGTTGCTGGTGTAGGCATTCCATTCGCCGCCCAGGGCTTGCATGCGTTCTTCCAGATCGCCTTCGCCGCCGCCATCGATCCCGCTGAACAGCAGGTGTTCAAACAGATGTGGCAGCTCTTTGTCCTCGCACCGGAAGTCATCCAGGCCCACACCCACCACCAAGCGAATCGCCACATGCCCGCGCTCGGTACCCGGTTTGAGCAGCAGTTGCAGGCCGTTGGGCAAGGTGTAGCCCTCGACTTGCAGGCGGTCAAAGGCAAAGGCGTGAGCGGCGCCCATCAGCAGGCAGGCGAATAACAGGCGACGCATAACTGGCTTCCTGGCGAGTGAGGTCAGTTGTAACTGACTTCACGGGCCATCGTACGTTCAGGGTGAATGCGTGATGTCGGCAATATCTTCGGCCGAGAGTGCGCCGGTGTCGGACGTTTCCAACACCACATACGCGCTGCTGCAAAACAACGAGTTCAGACGCTTCATGTCGGCAATCAGCTCCAGATGCAGGGAACTGGTCTCCAGGCTTTGTACGATCTTGCGCTGCAGACGGCTGACATGGGCATGGGCCAGGCGCCGCTCCTGGGCGCGGAAGCGGCGTTTCTCACGCAGCAGCTGGCGAGCGCTGTGGGGGTCGGCGCTGAGAAACACCGACAGCCCCAGGCGCAGATTGGCGATCAACTGGCTGTGCAGGTCGGTGAGTTCTTCCAGGCCCACCTCCGAGAACTGCCGGCGCTGGGAGGTCTTCTGCTGCTGGACCTTGCGCAGCATGCGTTCGATCAAGTCGCCGGCCAGCTTGAGGTTGATCGATAGCTCGATGATTTCGGCCCAGCGGCGGCTGTCTTGTTCGCTGAGGTCTTCGCGGGGCATTTGCGCCAGGTAAAGCTTGATGGCGCTGTAGAGCGCTTCAACGTCATCGCTGAGGCTGCGCATTTCCTGGGTGATGGCCGTCTGTTTGCCGCGCAGTACTTCCTGCATGGCGGTGAGCATATTGTCGATCAGGTCACCCAGGCGCAGGGTTTCTCGCGCGGCGTTGGCTAGCGCCAAGCTGGGAGTGGTGAGGGCGGTAGGGTCCAGATGCCGTGGTTTGGCTTTGCCATTTACCTCTTCTCGCTCCGGCAGCAGCCACGCGCACAGGCGTGCCATCGGGCCGATGGTGGGCAGCAGGATCAGGCAGCGGCTGACGTTGTAGAGCAAATGAAAGGTGATGACCATGCCCTGGGCGCTGTAGTCCAGGTTATCCATCCAGCGTACGAGCGGGTCGAGCACCGGGATGATCAGCAGCAGGCCGATCAGTTTGTACAGCAAGCTCCCTAGGGCGACCTGGCGACCGGCCGCGTTCTGCATGCTGGTACTGAGAAATGCCAGTATGCCGCTGCCGATATTGGCGCCGATCACCAGGCCGATTGCCACATGCAGGCCGATCACGCCGGCGCCGGCCAGGGTGGCGGTCAGCAGCACCGCGGCGAGACTGGAGTAGGAAATCATGGCGAACAAGGCGCCGACCAAGGCGTCGAGCAGGATGTCGCCGGTCAGCGACGCAAACACGACTTTGACCCCCTGGGCATGGGTAATCGGTCCCGCCGCTTCGACGATCAATTGCAGCGCCAGGATGATCAGCCCCAGGCCGATGCCCACCCGGCCCAACTGCCCTGCCCGCGTCTGTTTGCGCGACAGGAAGAAAATCACCCCCAGAAAAATCAACAGCGGCGACAGCCAGGACAGATCAAAGGTGAGTACCCGCGCCATCAAGGCCGTGCCGACGTCGGCGCCGAGCATGGTGGCCATGGCTGGCATCAGCCCCATCAGGCCCTGGCCGACGAATGATGTCACCAACATCGCCGTGGCGTTGCTGCTCTGCACCATGGCGGTCACCAGAATGCCGGCGATAAACGCCAGCCAGCGCTTGGCCATGTTCTGGCCGATGACGTGGCGCAAGTTGGAACCGTAGACCCGCAGGATGCCGGTTCGGACGATGTGCGTGCCCCAGATCAGCAGGGTCACGGCGGAAAGCAGATTGAGCAAGGTCAGCATGCTCGGCCCCCCGTGTGGGTGGGCTCCAGAAGGAGCCAATGAGAATTGCCGCGTGCCGTTCTACGTCTTGTACTTAAGCTGTAGTTGGCGAATGGGCTCGGCGCCAGCATCGCATAGCTAAAGTGGGGATTGAAACAAAACTGTCATGAAATCAGCTTTTTGCGATGCAAAAAAAACGGGGCGCGAAGGCCCCGTTTTTGTTCAGGCTCGGGTTTACTGACCCGGAATGTCCTTGCGCAGTTTCACCGGATCCTGCTGCTTTTTCTTTTTCGCGATGGCGGTGCGCATCTTGATGTTTACCGCTTCCACCGCCAACGAGAACGCCATGGCGAAGTAGACGTAACCCTTCGGCACATGCACATCGAAGGATTCGGCGATCAGCACGGTACCCACCACCAGCAGGAACGACAGCGCGAGCATTTTCAATGACGGGTGCTTATCGATGAACTCGCTGATCTTGCCGGCCGCCAGCATCATCACCAGTACGGCGACGACGATCGCGGCGACCATGACCGGCACATGGGACACCATGCCGACCGCAGTGATCACCGAGTCCAGGGAGAACACGATGTCGATGATCGCGATCTGGATGATGGTGTAGATGAACTTGCCACCGGCGCCCTTGGGCTCCTCGTGGGTTTCGTCTTCGCCTTCCAGCGCGTGGTACATCTCTTGGGAGCTTTTCCACAGCAGGAACAGGCCACCGAAGAACAGAATCAGGTCGCGACCGGAAATGCCCTGGCCGAGGACCACAAAAAGGTCGGCGGTCAACTGCATCACCCAAGTGATCGACAGCAGCAGCATGATGCGCGTGACCATTGCCAGCGCCAGGCCGAAAATCCGGGTGCGCGCTTGCATGTGCTTGGGCATGCGGCTGACCAGGATCGAAATCATGATGATGTTATCGATGCCCAGGACGATCTCAAGGGCCGTCAGGGTGAAGAAGGCAATCCAGATCTCCGGATTGGTCAGCCATTCCATGTGTATTCCTTTGCGCAAGTGTTGAACCGCGCCGGTATGGAACCGGCACAGTGGGTTGTACGGTTATAGAGTGCTGAACAGCGGAAAAATCCCCATCAGCAAGGCGGCGAACATTATGCACAGGCACACCAGCACTGCCCACTTCAACGTAAAGCGCTGGTGATCGCCAAATTCGATACCGGCCAGGGCCACCAGCAGGTAGGTCGAGGGGACCAACGGGCTGAGCAAGTGCACGGGCTGACCAACGATGGAGGCGCGGGCCATTTCCACGGCGGTGATGCCATAGTGGCTGGCGGCTTCGGCGAGTACTGGCAGTACGCCGTAGTAGAACGCATCGTTGGACATGAAGAACGTGAACGGCATGCTCACCAGCGCGGTGATCACCGCCAGGTACGGGCCCAACGCTTCAGGGATGACCGCCAGCAGGCTCTTGGACATAGCATCGACCATGCCGGTACCCGACAGAATGCCGGTGAAAATGCCCGCCGCGAAGATCAGCCCCACCACCGCCAGCACGCTGCCGGCGTGAGCGGCGACGCGGTCTTTCTGCTGTTGCAGGCACGGATAGTTGACGATCATCGCGATGCTGAACGCCACCATGAACAGCACCGGCAGCGGCAACAGACCTGCAATCAGAGTGCACATCAGCGCCAGGGTCAGGGCGCCGTTGAACCAGATCAGCTTGGGGCGGCGAGCGTCCGGGTACTGCGACACACTGATCTCGCTGTGGTCGATTTCGTCGACTTGCAGGTGCAGTTCACCCAAGCGCGCACGTTCGCGCTTGCCGTACATGTAAGCGATCACCAGGATCGCCACCACGCCGGCGGCCATGGCGGGGATCATGGGTACGAAAATATCCGACGGGTCCACATGCAGCGCACTGGCGGCGCGGGCGGTGGGGCCACCCCAGGGGGTCATGTTCATCACGCCACCGGCGAGGATGATCAGGCCGGCCATGATCCGCGGGCTCATGCCGATGCGCTGGTACAGCGGCAGCATGGCGGCTACGCAGATCATGTACGTGGTGGCGCCGTCACCGTCGAGGGACACCACCAGGGCCAGCACCGCGGTGCCGACCGAGACTTTCAGCGGGTCGCCCTTGACCATCTTGAGGATCTTGCGCACGGCCGGGTCGAACAGGCCGGAGTCGATCATCAAGGCAAAGTAGAGGATGGCGAACATCAGCATCACGCCGGTCGGCGCGAGCTTGGTGATGCCTTCGAGCATCATCGGGCCGATCTTCGGCGCGAAGCCGCCGAACAGCGCGAACAAAATCGGCACAATGATCAAGGCGATCAGCGCGGACAAGCGCTTGGTCATGATCAGGAACATGAACGTGATGACCATGGCAAAGCCAAGGAAAGTCAGCATAGGAATACTCCAGGCGTAGCGCGGCTAGGGAATGGCGAACCGGAACGGTTCAGCGCAGAACGGCAGTCACGAGGCTTACGGGCGGAGTGGGAGTGAACAGGCGGGTACGGACGGACATCGGGGATCACCATTGTTGTTGTGTACAGCCGGTCTGTTGCCGGCAGTTGGGGGCGATCCTAGACGCGTAAGCTTTCAGCCAGCTTTCGCTGGCAAAACAGTTGTCGGTGGGAAGACGCGCGGTATTCAGGGGAACGCATGTCAACAATCGCGGGGGCTTCAGGGCAGTTCGAGGCCGCCCGCTGCCTTGTGCAGACTGCGCAGATGTTCTCCGACTTGCTTGAGGTTGGCTTCACAGGCAGCAATCTCGGCGGCACGGGACGGATCCAGCAGCGCCCTCACCTCTTTGTCCAGCTCGCCGGTCAGCGATTGCAATTGCTTTTGCCGCTCGGCGCTTTCTGACTCCAGACGCGTGGCTTCCGACGGTTGCGGCAGACCGTAGCCGCCACTGCCGAGCAGTTCGGCCGGGCGGCTGAGAAAGCCGCTGTTGGCAAGGATCTGTTGCAACGTAGCGTTGGCTTTCTCCATGCCGCCGTTTTTCAACTCGCGGGCGCCGAGGTAACGCTGCTTGACCTCATCCTGGGCCAGCATCAGCTGTTTACGGAAGCTCGCCTGTTCCAACAGCAGCAACGCCGCACTGGTGCGCAGATCGGCCTGGTTGAACCACACGCGACGTTGCTCGGCGCTGAGGGAGAGCCAGTCTTCAACCTGAGTCTGTTTGATCGGCAGATGTTTGCGCAGCACGTCGAACATGGCCTGGTAGCGTTCGCGGAAGGAGTCGAAGTGATACCCCAGGCGCAGTGCTTCACGTTTGTCGTCCAGCACGCTGGTATCGGCCAGGCCGCGAGCCTGCAGTACTTCCAGCAAACCATTGGGGGTGATGTTGTCCAGGCCGGTCAGCTGCGGATTGGCGCTGCCGCTGCGCAACAGTTTCAGGCTTTCCACGGCACAGTTATTGGACAGGAAGAAATAGTTGCCGTCGTAGCTCCAGTGCATTTCGGCGGCGTGCTCGACTGTTTCGTTGATCTCCCGGCGCGTGAGTTTCAGCGGGATGGAGGCCAGGCCGCGCAGTTCGGTCTTGGTGTATTCATCGATCACCTGCGCCAGCGGCAATACGAACAGCCGCGACGGGTATTTGCCCACCAGACCGTCCCAGCTCGACAGTTGCACGTCACCCACGAAAGCGCGGTAGGACAGCACCAGGTGCTGGTCCAGATCCAGCCGACAGTCCGGCCCACGCGGGCGGCCCGGGGCGCAGATCACCAGACGCAACATGCTGTGGCCCCAACGGCTCACCAGGTTCTGGTTGGCTTCGGCCAGCAAGTAATCAATCTGGTACACCCGCTCGGGATCGATATGGCCCAGCGGCGTTTTGGCGAAATCGTTGCCGGCATTGAGAAACGCGTAAGTCTTGGCGCAGGCATCCTGTTTTGGCGGGGCCCAGCCGAAGTGATCGCGGTAGTAACGGAACAGTGCCGGGCGCCGGCAAGCGTAGCTCGGGTCGAGGAGGAAGTACTCCATATTGACCGCGACGAATTCCAGCGGGCTGGTGGTTTCGTACAGGTCAGGGCTGCGCACCACCTGGCGGTTGTGTTGTTCGCGTTCGCCGCGCCTGCCGACGTATTGTGGCCAGCCGGCGAGGTCGAGCAATCGCGGGTCATCGCTGAGGGTGAAGCGCCGGTCGTTCTGGCCACGGCACTGATCCGGCAGGCCGATCACGCCGGTGATGCTGTTCTGGCGACTGCAGCGCTGGATCAGCCTGCGTTCGTCTTCGGGCCACAGGCGCGCGCGATCATAGATGTGAGTCAGTTCATGCAGGACCGTGGCCAGCATTTCCCGGCGCACGGTGCCGTGGGGGCGATTGGTTTTATGCGTGGCGGCGCTGCCGTCGGTCAGGCTGGCCAACAGGTTGCGGTTGAGGTCCAGCTCAGACACCAGGGAGGCTTGGCCGTAAGCGTTTGCAGGCATCTGGTCGGTCCAGCCGACATCGATGCGTCGGTCCAGTTGCTCGATAAAGCGCGGCGGCAACGAGCGCATCGCGTCATCGAGCAATGCCTGGCTGGCCTGCTGTTCAGCCGGGCTCAAGCCCTCGGTCTTGAGCCGCAGTTGCAGGCTGGCCTGGGCAGCGCTGGCGCATAGCAGCACAGTCCCGGCCAGGAGCCAGGCCGCGAGGCGCCTCACAGTGCGAGGATGGCTTCGGCGAGAGTCTGATCGCTGGCATCGCGTGCTTCAGGCAGGCGGGTTCGAAGAGTATCGAAGGCGGCCTCCAGTTGCGCGCCACGGATTTCGCCGTTGGTGGCGACAAAACTGGCGGCGTCGTCGTGGGCTTCGCGTACGACCTTGGAGTCGCGGATGGAGGTGGTGGTGTCCGAGGTGAAATCAATGGTGCGACCGGAGGCGCGCACAATGATGTTACTGGTGGCCACCAGGGTATGCGCCTGGGCAACATCGGCCAACAACAGCAGGCCAAGGGTGGCGACGATCAGCGGGCTACGCATGGAATGACTCCGAAATACAAAGGTGATTATTGGACGAGAATTGCTTTCGCCAGTTCAAGGTCGCTGGCGATAAGTTTTGGCTGGCTGTGGCGCAGGTAATCCAGCGCCGATTCCAGCCGTGCTCCCCGCCACTGGCCGTCAGTGGCAATGAAAGCGGCGGCATCATCCTGGGCCGCCATGACGACTTTTCTGTCGAAAGGTGCGGAAGTCACTTTGCTGGTGGCGTACGCGCTCGCGACGGTGCCCTGAATGGTCACGTCAAAGGCAGAGGCAATGGGCGACCAACTGGCAGAAAACAACATAGGAACGATGAGCAAACGGTATGAAAAAGCCATAGCACTCGACAACTGAAAACGAGCGGCAAGGCTAGCGCAAAGCCCCGGCAAGGGCCAGTGCGAAGGCATCCGGGAGCGGCAGAGGCTCCCGTTGCATGGTGTTTCAGATCGCCAGGATGGCTTGGGCCAATTGTGCGTCCGTCGCGGTGTTCAATTGCGGAGCTTGTTGGCGGATCTGAGCCAGGGCGCTTTCCAGCTTCACACCACGAATTGCACCTTCGCTGGCGACAAAGCTGGCGGCGTCGTCACGGGCGGCGCGTACGACCTTGTTGTCACGTAGGGACGAAGTGGCATCGGAGGTAGCGTCGGACGTGGCTTTCAGGGCGCCAACGATGGAGTCGGTGGTCACGATAAAGCTGCTCGCGTTGGCAGTGGTAGCCAGGGTCAATAGCGCAGCGGCACTCAGCAGGCGAAGACGGGACATGGTGTGACTCCTTAAGATGAACGATAAGTGGTGCAGAACAGTCGTTGGGGATCAGACGCCTGCTCCCCGTGCTTCGCCACTCGGTTGCTGGATATTAGTCGCCACTTCTGCCTTCGGATAGCTTCTTGACTGCTTAGTCACGCCAGAAGGGCCTGGACAGCTCGGCAATACGATCACCCTGCGTGATGCCTGCATCGGCCAAATCTCGCGGATCAAGCTGAGCCAACTGGTGCCTACCGTGAGCACGCTGCGCCCAACGGCCAAGGCCGTCGACGATACGACGTGTCAGCCGCTTATATAGAGCGTCTCGATTAGTCATGGAAGGTGCCTTCGATTAGTTCTGAAGCACCATTGTGAGAGAGCTATATCGAGCGATACAGATACACTACGGGTAAATTGTACCGCTAAAGTGTTCTGTTATTTTAACTGTACCGGTCTTGATATAGCGCTTCTGTTCAGCGCCAAAAATCGAATCCCCCAAACGACAAAGCCCGCCTCCGGTTTCCCGGGGCGGGCTTTGTTTTGTTCAATCTGGTTGCTGGCAGTGGACCTAAGCAGGTCAGGGCCAGCGAGCGCTCATTAGCGCCAGAACGGCTTGCTCAGCTCTTCGTAGCGCTGAGCTTCGCTGATACCAGCATCAGCCAGCAGACGCGAATCCAGACGAGCCAGTTGGTGACGGCTGGAGATGCGGCGCTGCCACAGCATCAGGTTGGCCAGAACGCGCAGAGGCAGAGCGGCTTGGTGGTTGACGGCTTTTTCGGAGAACAGTTCGGAACTGAGTGTACGTTCCATGATGACATCCTTCCGCTTGTGGCGGGATTAGGTAGTGGTTTAACTGATGCCAATGATCCTCTTCCAGGGCAACACTCTCTAGATACAGTTCACCTGTATTGTGAGGGGCCAGTTAACTGTTTAATGAGGCTGTACGGTACGGAAATGGGGCAACTGTACCTGCCTGCACCTAAATGGTGCGAAATTGGCATTTTTCAGAGGTTGAGTAGGAAAAGGAGGTAGGAAATGACCGGTACAGCAGTACAGTTTTTTAAATTTTGGCGGGTTGCTTAAGGAGCTGAGGCAACTGTACTTGCCTCAGCCCCGAGGTGTGTGAATCAAGCCTTCAGCATATGCCCGGTTTCTTCCAGGTTGATGTGCCAGCTCAGTGCCTCGCGAAGGATGTGCGGGGTGTGGCCGCCTAAAGCGCGCGCGGTCTCGAAGTAGGTGTTCAGTGCATCGCGGTAAGCGGGATGTACACAGTTATCGATGATCACCCTCGCCCTTTCCCGTGGCGCCAGGCCACGCAGGTCGGCCAGGCCGACTTCGGTCACCAGAATGTCCACGTCATGTTCGGTGTGATCCACATGGCTCACCATCGGCACCACGCTGGAAATCGCGCCACCTTTTGCGATCGACTTGGTCACGAAGATCGCCAGATGCGCGTTGCGCGCGAAGTCGCCTGAACCGCCGATGCCGTTCATCATCCGCGTGCCGCACACATGGGTGGAGTTGACGTTGCCGTATATGTCGAACTCCAGAGCGGTATTGATACCGATAATGCCCAGGCGCCGCACCACTTCAGGGTGGTTGGAGATTTCCTGAGGGCGCAGCACCAATTTCTCTTTGTAGCGTTCCAGGTTGCCGAACACGTCGGCGTTGCGCCGTTCCGACAAGGTGATCGAACTGCCCGAGGCAAAGCTCAGCTTGCCGGCGTCGATCAGGTCAAATGTCGAGTCCTGCAGTACTTCCGAGTACATGGTCAGGTCTTCGAATGGCGAGTCGATCAAACCGCACATTACCGCGTTGGCAATGTTGCCGATCCCGGCCTGCAGCGGGCCGAGTTTGTTGGTCATGCGCCCGGCGTCCACTTCTTGCCTGAGGAAATTGATCAAGTGGTTGGCGATGCTCTGGGTGTCATTGTCAGGCGGGGTTACGGTAGACGCAGAGTCGGCCTGGTTGGTAATGACGATCGCGACGATCTTCTCCGGCGGAATCGGGATTGCGGTGCTGCCGATGCGGTCATCTACTTTTACCAGTGGAATCGGTGTGCGGGTCGGCCGGTAGGTCGGTATATAGATGTCGTGCAGCCCTTCCAGGTTCGGGTTGTGCGCCAGGTTGATCTCGACGATCACCTGCTTGGCGAAAATCGCGAAACTGGCCGAGTTGCCCACGGAGGTGGTGGGCACGATGTGACCCTGCTCGGTGATAGCAACCGCTTCGATCACTGCAATGTCCGGGAGCTTGAGCTGGTTGTTGCGCAGTTGCTCGACGGTTTCCGACAAGTGTTGATCGATGAACATCACCTCGCCTGCGTTGATGGCCTTGCGCAAGGTGCTGTCGACCTGGAACGGCATGCGTCGAGACAATACGCCGGCCTCGGTCAGCTGCTTGTCCAAGTCATTGCCCAGGCTGGCGCCGGTCATCAGCGTGATTTTCAGCGGGGAAGTCTTGGCGCGCTCGGCCAGGGCATGGGGGACGGCCTTGGCTTCACCGGCACGGGTGAAGCCACTCATGCCGACGGTCATGCCGTCTTCGATCAGTGCGGCGGCGTCAGCCGCGCTCATGACCTTGTTCAACAGCGAAGGCAAGCGGATACGATCACGGTACATGAATTGTTATCTCAGGCTACGGAAGCAAGGTGGGCAGTGTAGTGATTTCAAAAAAATTCGGCCCGCTACCATGGTCGAATGCGAGCTAGCGATTTAGAGCCTTTGGTCGGGATTCATCCCGCAATAAAAAACCCCAGCCTACTGCAGGCCGGGGTTTAGGGTATTGCGCTGGCGCAGTGTTATTCGACGGCCTTGACCATGTCCTCGATGACCTTCTTGGCGTCGCCGAAGACCATCATGGTTTTGTCCAGGTAGAACAGCTCGTTATCCAGGCCGGCATAACCGCTGGCCATTGAGCGCTTGTTGACGATGATGGTCTTGGCCTTGAAGGCTTCCAGGATCGGCATACCGGCGATTGGCGAGTTCGGGTCGTTCTTGGCGGCCGGGTTGACCACGTCGTTGGCGCCCAATACCAGCACCACGTCGGCCTGGCCGAACTCGGAGTTGATGTCCTCCATCTCGAACACCTGGTCGTAAGGCACCTCCGCCTCGGCGAGCAACACGTTCATGTGTCCAGGCATACGGCCGGCCACCGGGTGGATCGCGTATTTCACTGTGACGCCGTGGTGAGTGAGCTTCTCGGTCAACTCTTTAAGCGCATGCTGCGCCCGCGCCACTGCCAGGCCGTAGCCTGGGACGATGATCACGGTGTCGGCGTTGGTCAGCAGGAAGGTCGCATCGTCGGCCGAACCGGATTTCACCGGGCGCGCTTCTTTTGAGCCAGCGGCCGCCCCGGCGTCCGGTGCGTTACCGAAGCCGCCGAGCAGTACATTAAAGAAGGAGCGGTTCATCGCCTTGCACATGATGTACGACAGGATCGCGCCGCTGGAGCCCACCAGCGAACCGGCAATGATCAGCATCGAGTTGTTCAGCGAGAAACCGATACCGGCCGCCGCCCAGCCTGAATAGCTGTTGAGCATCGAGACCACCACCGGCATATCCGCACCGCCGATCGGGATGATGATCAACACGCCCAATACGAACGCCAGAGCCAGCATCAGCGCGAAAGCGGTGAGGTTGCCGGTGAACATGAATGCCAGCCCCAGACCCAGGGTTGTCAGGCCCAGTACCAGGTTCAGTTTGTGCTGGCCGCCGAACTGTACCGGTGCGCCCTGAAACAGGCGGAATTTGTACTTGCCAGACAGCTTGCCGAACGCGATCACCGAGCCGGAGAACGTGATGGCACCGATGGCCGCGCCGAGGAACAGTTCCAGGCGGTTACCGGCAGGAATCGCATCGCCCAGGTGTTTGACGATACCCAGGGATTGCGGCTCGACCACCGCCGCGATGGCGATAAACACGGCGGCCAGGCCAATCATGCTGTGCATGAACGCCACCAGCTCCGGCATCTTGGTCATTTCTACACGCTTGGCCATGATCGAACCGGCGGTGCCGCCGATCAGCAGACCGACGATCACATAGCCGATGCCGGCAGTGGCCAGCTCAGCGCCGAGCTTATAGATGAGCCCCACGGTGGTGAGCACGGCCAGGGCCATGCCCAGCATGCCGAACAGGTTGCCGCGGCGCGACGTGGTGGGGTGCGACAGGCCCTTGAGTGCCTGGATGAAGCAGATCGACGCGATCAGGTAAAGCGTCGTGACGAGATTCATGCTCATTACTTCGGCGCCTCTTCTTTTACTTTCGCGGCTTTCTTCTTGAACATCTCCAGCATCCTGCGGGTAACCAGGAAGCCGCCGAACACGTTGACCGCAGCCAGGGCCACGGCCAGGGTGCCCATGGTTTTGCCCAGCGGCGTCACGGTGAGGGCGGCGGCGAGCATGGCGCCGACGATCACGATGGCGGAAATCGCGTTGGTCACCGCCATCAAAGGCGTGTGCAGGGCGGGCGTGACGTTCCAGACCACGTGGTAACCGACATAAATCGCCAGCACAAAGATGATCAGGTTGTAGATACCGGGGGAGATAAGCTCTTCCATCGTCTGAATCCCTGCTTAGGCGTTTTTGCGGATGACTTGGCCGTCGCGGCACATCAGGCACGCGGCGACGATGTCGTCTTCGAGGTTGATTTCAAATTGGCCTTCCTTGTTGAAGACCAGCTTCAGGAAGTCCAGCAGGTTGCGCGCATACAGCGCCGACGCGTCGGCGGCAACTGCGCCCGCGAGGTTGGTCGGGCCGCAGATGATCACGCCATTTTCCACCACCACCTGGTCGGCCACAGTCAGCGGGCAGTTACCGCCTTGGGCGGCGGCGAGGTCAATGACCACCGAGCCGGGCTTCATCTGCGCGACAGTGTCGGCGCTTAGCAGCGTCGGTGCCTTGCGGCCGGGTATCAACGCAGTGGTGATAACAATATCGGCTTGTTTGGCGCGCTCGTGCACGGCCTGCGCCTGACGCTGCATCCAGCTGGTCGGCATCGGGCGGGCGTAACCGCCGACACCGACGGCGCATTCGCGCTCTTCATCGGTTTCGTAGGGCACGTCGACAAACTTGGCACCGAGGGATTCGATCTGTTCCTTCACGGCCGGGCGCACGTCAGACGCTTCGATCACAGCTCCCAGACGTTTCGCCGTAGCGATCGCCTGCAGCCCCGCAACGCCAGCGCCAAGGATCAATACGCGCGCGGCTTTAACGGTGCCAGCGGCGGTCATCAGCATGGGCATGAAGCGTGGGTAGTGATGGGCGGCGAGCAGCACGGCTTTATAGCCAGCAATGTTGGCCTGGGACGACAGCACGTCGAGGCTTTGGGCCCGAGAAGTGCGCGGTGCCGCTTCCAGGGCGAAGGCGGTGATGCCACGTTCGGCCAATTTGGCGATAGTTTCATTGCTGAACGGATTGAGCATGCCCACCAATACGGTGCCGCTTTTAATCAGCGCCATCTCGTTATCGCTGGGAGCGACCACCTTCAGGATCAGCTCGGCGCCAAATGCGTCGTTGGCGCTGCCAAGGGTGGCACCTGCCGCTTCATAAGCACTGTCGACAACGCTGGCCTTGAGGCCCGCTCCGCTTTGTACAGTGACCTTATGGCCCTGGCCGATCAGCTTCTTGATGGTTTCCGGGGTGGCAGCCACCCGCGTTTCACCGGTCTGGGTTTCGAGAGGAACACCAATGTGCACGTCAAATCTCCTGCATGATCTTTTTGCTTTTGATCTTTTTGTAAAAAGGCCAGTGCACCGCGAGAGGCGCAACTGGGGCGGCCGATCAGCACGATCCCGCTGAAATGACAGCGGGGCGCGGCATTTTGCAGGCGAACTTTACGGCCTTCAAGGGATTATGACGGGTGACGAAAAATTAACTACAAGTCACCCTGTGACTGATTGTCGCAACTCACTAAAATAACCTCTTTAAATACAAGTGATTAAAGGGTTTCAGGCATTTTTAGCGGTTTTTGTCATCGTTGTTGTGAATAGTCGTGCATTGGCTCGTCGTGGTCGCTGTAAGCCATGATAATCATGGCTTTGGCGCGCATTCTCGGTCGATAGATACAGTCTGCATAAATGCGACATATACGTATATCTGTAGGATTTATAAATAGCTGACTACAGAGTCAGTAATTTGAGCGACCCTTTAAATACTGGGGCTGTAGCGTTGTGATTGCTCGATGAGCCAGTCCCTGAAGGCGTGCAGCGACGCTGATTCGACCTTTCTGTCAGGAATCATCAGGTAATACGCCTTGGCGCTGGTCAGCGGCTCTGGGCTCGCAATCACCAATTGATGCTCATCCAACTCTCGCTGGATCAAAAACGGTGGGATCAACGCGATGCCCATATCGTGCATGGCTGCCTGAGACAGCATCGAGAATAGCTCGTAACGAGGTCCTGTCATGTCGCGGGGAACGTTCAGTTGCCTGGCGTTGAACCACTGGCGCCACGCATAGGGCCGAGTGGTTTGCTGCAGCAGCGGCAGTTCTGCGATTTCCTGGGCGCTGAAGTGAGTGCGATTGCCCAGCAAGCGCGGGCTGCAGATTGGCACCGGATTCTCTCCCATCAAGCGGTGGGATTCGGTGCCGGACCAATCGGCATCTCCGAAATAGATCGCAGCGTCAAAGTCAGTATCTGCAAATAGAAACGGCCGCGTACGGTTGGTGAGGTTCACCGTGACTTCCGGGTGTTGGCGCTGGAAATCCTTGAGCCGTGGAATCAGCCACTGCGTGCCGAATGTCGGGACCACCGCCAGCTCAATCACATTGGCGCCTTGTTGGCCCATGACGGACAGGGTGTCGCGTTCCACCGCATCCAGTTGCGTAGCGACCCGACGGCTATATGACAGTCCCGCTTCTGTTAGCTTCACGCCGCGCCGCGAACGGCGAAACAGTTCCACGCTCAAGAACTCTTCAAGGCTGGCAATCTGTCGGCAGATGGCGCCTTGGGTCAGGGAAAGTTCCTGAGCGGCCTTGGTGAAGCTCTCGTGGCGGGCCGCCGCTTCGAAGCTGACAAGGGCGGTGGTGCTGGGGATTTTTCTGCGCATGTACCTTGTCCTCACTCATAAAGCGAAATTTCACGGCATAAAACTGTTTCGAAGTGAGAAATTAGCACAACCTTATGCTTAAACCTCGTTTGCCCAGAACGATTACCCAGCCTAGGCTTGCTCCACGACTTCCACTGTTCTTTGCGAGGACTTAACTCATGGCTGGCAAGGCAAGCTTCAACTGGATCGATCCGCTTCTTCTGGATCAACAGCTCACCGAAGAAGAGCGCATGGTGCGCGACAGTGCTGAGCAGTTCGCTCAGGACAAACTGGCGCCGCGTGTGCTTGAAGCCTTCCGTCATGAGAAGACTGATCCTGCAATTTTCCGTGAGATGGGTGAGACCGGCCTGCTGGGCGCAATGATTCCCGAGCAGTACGGTGGCAGTGGCTTGAACTACGTGAGTTACGGCTTGATCGCGCGCGAAGTGGAGCGTGTCGATTCCGGCTATCGTTCGATGATGAGTGTGCAGTCGTCGCTTGTGATGGTACCGATCAATGAGTTCGGTACCGAGGCGCAGAAGCAGAAGTACCTACCAAAACTCGCCTCAGGCGAATGGATCGGTTGCTTTGGTCTGACCGAGCCTAATCACGGGTCTGACCCTGGCGCGATGATTACACGTGCACGCAAAGTAGAAGGCGGCTACAGCCTGACGGGCGCCAAAATGTGGATCACCAACAGCCCGATCGCGGATGTGTTTGTCGTCTGGGGCAAGGATGATGCAGGTGATATCCGCGGCTTCGTGTTGGAAAAAGGCTGGAAGGGGCTGAGTGCTCCGGCGATTCACGGAAAGGTTGGCCTGCGGGCCTCAATCACCGGCGAGATCGTTATGGATAACGTATTTGTGCCGGAAGAAAACATCTTTCCGGATGTGCGCGGCTTGAAAGGGCCCTTCACCTGCCTGAACTCTGCGCGCTATGGCATCTCCTGGGGGGCTTTGGGTGCTGCCGAGTTCTGCTGGCACACCGCCCGCCAGTACACATTGGATCGTCAGCAGTTTGGACGACCGCTGGCGGCCACCCAGCTGATTCAGAAGAAGCTGGCTGATATGCAGACTGAGATCACCTTGGCACTGCAGGGGTGCCTGCGTCTGGGGCGTATGAAAGACGAAGGTACGGCCGCAGTTGAGATCACGTCGATCATGAAGCGCAACTCATGCGGAAAGTCGTTGGATATTGCGCGGATGGCGCGTGACATGTTGGGCGGCAACGGCATTTCCGATGAATTCGGAGTGGCGCGTCACTTGGTGAACCTTGAGGTGGTTAACACCTACGAAGGTACTCACGACGTGCATGCCTTGATATTAGGGCGCGCGCAAACCGGGCTTCAGGCCTTCTATTAATAGGAGTATGGGCATGGGCGCGCTTTCCCATTTGCGGGTACTGGATCTTTCGCGGGTATTGGCCGGCCCTTGGTCGGGACAGATCCTTGCAGACCTGGGGGCTGAGGTAATCAAGGTCGAGCGACCGGTAAGTGGTGACGATACGCGGGCCTGGGGTCCCCCCTTTCTGAAGGACGCTTTTGGTGAGAGCACCGGCGAGGCGGCGTACTACCTGGCGGCCAATCGTAATAAAGAGTCGGTTACGATCGATTTCACTCGGCCGGAGGGGCAAAAGCTCATACGGGACCTAGCGGCCAAGTCCGACATCCTGATCGAGAACTTCAAGGTCGGTGGTCTGGCGGCTTATGGGCTGGATTATGAGTCGCTCAAGGAGATCAATCCTGAACTGATCTATTGCTCAATCACAGGGTTTGGCCAGACAGGACCCTATGCGGCGCGAGCGGGCTACGATTTCATGATTCAGGGGCTGGGTGGGCTCATGAGTCTGACCGGACGGCCTGAAGGCGACGAGGGAGCCGGGCCTGTGAAGGTGGGGGTAGCGTTAACCGATATCCTCACCGGGCTCTACTCGACTGTCGCGATACTGGCTGCCCTGGCCCATCGTGATCATGATGGTGGCGGTCAGCACATTGATATGGCGTTGCTCGATGTGCAGGTCGCCTGCCTGGCTAACCAGGCGATGAATTATCTGACAACTGGGATCGCGCCAAAGCGCCTGGGTAATGCTCATCCGAATATTGTGCCTTACCAGGACTTTCCTACTGCCGACGGTGACTTCATCCTGACGGTAGGTAATGACGGGCAGTTCCGGAAATTTGCGCAAGTGGCTGGGCAGCCGCAATGGGCGGATGACCCGCGGTTTTCTACCAATGGGATGCGGGTGGCCAATCGCGCCGAGTTGATTCCGTTGATTCGCCAGGCCACTGTCTTTAAAACGACGGCGGAGTGGGTGGCGCAGTTGGAGAGTGTCGGAGTTCCGTGCGGGCCGATCAACGATTTGGCGCAGGTGTTTACTGATCCGCAGGTCAAGGCGCGTGGATTGGCCATTCAACTGCCCCATCCGCTGGCGGGGGAGGTGCCTCAGGTTGCCAGTCCCATACGTTTATCCAAGACACCCGTGGAGTACCGTAGTGCGCCTCCCTTATTAGGAGAGCATACCGTTCAGGTGCTGCAGAGCGTATTAGGTATTGGGCCGGATCATGTGGCTGCTTTAAAGGAGGCAGGTGTTATCTGAATCTTTCCTTCTATATAGATAGCTGTAGCGATACTGCTGGTTGGTTTTTAGCCAGCTTTAACTAATTGATAGAGAACGCAAATTAACGCTTGACGGCAGATTCCAGAAGTCTATAATTCGCCCCACTTCCGGCGCAGTCGAAACGGAAAACTCCTTGGTAAACAAAGAGTTACGCAAGATTCGACAGCGGATCGCTTCAGTTCATCGAAGCCCAGAAGGAGTTGGTAGGGTAGTGTTGTTTGGCTCTATTAACGTTTCGATCTTCTCGATCGAAAGCGGAGAAAAAGAGGTGTTGACAGCAGCGTGTAACGCTGTAGAATTCGCCTCCCGCTAACGAGAGATCGGAAGCGCAAGTGGTTGAAGTTGTTGAGGAAATCTTCAAAAACTTCTGAAAATAATCACTTGACAGCAAATGAGGCTGCTGTAGAATGCGCGCCTCGGTTGAGACGAAAGATCTTAACCAACCGCTCTTTAACAACTGAATCAAGCAATTCGTGTGGGTGCTTGTGGAGTCAGACTGATAGTCAACAAGATTATCAGCATCACAAGTTACTCCGCGAGAAATCAAAGATGTAACCAACGATTGCTGAGCCAAGTTTAGGGTTTATTAAAAACCCAAAGATGTTTGAACTGAAGAGTTTGATCATGGCTCAGATTGAACGCTGGCGGCAGGCCTAACACATGCAAGTCGAGCGGTAGAGAGAAGCTTGCTTCTCTTGAGAGCGGCGGACGGGTGAGTAATGCCTAGGAATCTGCCTGGTAGTGGGGGATAACGTTCGGAAACGGACGCTAATACCGCATACGTCCTACGGGAGAAAGCAGGGGACCTTCGGGCCTTGCGCTATCAGATGAGCCTAGGTCGGATTAGCTAGTTGGTGGGGTAATGGCTCACCAAGGCGACGATCCGTAACTGGTCTGAGAGGATGATCAGTCACACTGGAACTGAGACACGGTCCAGACTCCTACGGGAGGCAGCAGTGGGGAATATTGGACAATGGGCGAAAGCCTGATCCAGCCATGCCGCGTGTGTGAAGAAGGTCTTCGGATTGTAAAGCACTTTAAGTTGGGAGGAAGGGCCGTTACCTAATACGTGATGGTTTTGACGTTACCGACAGAATAAGCACCGGCTAACTCTGTGCCAGCAGCCGCGGTAATACAGAGGGTGCAAGCGTTAATCGGAATTACTGGGCGTAAAGCGCGCGTAGGTGGTTTGTTAAGTTGGATGTGAAATCCCCGGGCTCAACCTGGGAACTGCATTCAAAACTGACTGACTAGAGTATGGTAGAGGGTGGTGGAATTTCCTGTGTAGCGGTGAAATGCGTAGATATAGGAAGGAACACCAGTGGCGAAGGCGACCACCTGGACTGATACTGACACTGAGGTGCGAAAGCGTGGGGAGCAAACAGGATTAGATACCCTGGTAGTCCACGCCGTAAACGATGTCAACTAGCCGTTGGGAGCCTTGAGCTCTTAGTGGCGCAGCTAACGCATTAAGTTGACCGCCTGGGGAGTACGGCCGCAAGGTTAAAACTCAAATGAATTGACGGGGGCCCGCACAAGCGGTGGAGCATGTGGTTTAATTCGAAGCAACGCGAAGAACCTTACCAGGCCTTGACATCCAATGAACTTTCTAGAGATAGATTGGTGCCTTCGGGAACATTGAGACAGGTGCTGCATGGCTGTCGTCAGCTCGTGTCGTGAGATGTTGGGTTAAGTCCCGTAACGAGCGCAACCCTTGTCCTTAGTTACCAGCACGTAATGGTGGGCACTCTAAGGAGACTGCCGGTGACAAACCGGAGGAAGGTGGGGATGACGTCAAGTCATCATGGCCCTTACGGCCTGGGCTACACACGTGCTACAATGGTCGGTACAGAGGGTTGCCAAGCCGCGAGGTGGAGCTAATCCCATAAAACCGATCGTAGTCCGGATCGCAGTCTGCAACTCGACTGCGTGAAGTCGGAATCGCTAGTAATCGCGAATCAGAATGTCGCGGTGAATACGTTCCCGGGCCTTGTACACACCGCCCGTCACACCATGGGAGTGGGTTGCACCAGAAGTAGCTAGTCTAACCTTCGGGGGGACGGTTACCACGGTGTGATTCATGACTGGGGTGAAGTCGTAACAAGGTAGCCGTAGGGGAACCTGCGGCTGGATCACCTCCTTAATCGACGACATCAGCTGCTCCATAAGTTCCCACACGAATTGCTTGATTCATTGAAGAAGACGAAAGAAGCAGCCCGAAATTGGGTCTGTAGCTCAGTTGGTTAGAGCGCACCCCTGATAAGGGTGAGGTCGGCAGTTCGAATCTGCCCAGACCCACCAATTTTGTGTGGGAAACGCCTGTAGAAATACGGGGCCATAGCTCAGCTGGGAGAGCGCCTGCCTTGCACGCAGGAGGTCAGCGGTTCGATCCCGCTTGGCTCCACCACTACTGCTTCTGTTTGTATAAAGCTTAGAAATGAGCATTCCATCGTGTCGATGGTGAATGTTGATTTCTAGTCTTTGACTAGTTCGTTCTTTAAAAATTTGGGTATGTGATAGAAAGATAGACTGAACGTTACTTTCACTGGTAACGGATCAGGCTAAGGTAAAATTTGTGAGTTCTCTTAGTTGAGAAATTCGAATTTTCGGCGAATGTCGTCTTCACAGTATAACCAGATTGCTTGGGGTTATATGGTCAAGTGAAGAAGCGCATACGGTGGATGCCTTGGCAGTCAGAGGCGATGAAAGACGTGGTAGCCTGCGAAAAGCTTCGGGGAGTCGGCAAACAGACTTTGATCCGGAGATGTCTGAATGGGGGAACCCAGCCATCATAAGATGGTTATCTTGTACTGAATACATAGGTGCAAGAGGCGAACCAGGGGAACTGAAACATCTAAGTACCCTGAGGAAAAGAAATCAACCGAGATTCCCTTAGTAGTGGCGAGCGAACGGGGACTAGCCCTTAAGTGGCTTTGAGATTAGCGGAACGCTCTGGAAAGTGCGGCCATAGTGGGTGATAGCCCTGTACGCGAAAATCTCTTAGTCATGAAATCGAGTAGGACGGAGCACGAGAAACTTTGTCTGAATATGGGGGGACCATCCTCCAAGGCTAAATACTACTGACTGACCGATAGTGAACTAGTACCGTGAGGGAAAGGCGAAAAGAACCCCGGAGAGGGGAGTGAAATAGATCCTGAAACCGTATGCGTACAAGCAGTGGGAGCAGACTTTGTTCTGTGACTGCGTACCTTTTGTATAATGGGTCAGCGACTTATTTTCAGTGGCGAGCTTAACCGAATAGGGGAGGCGTAGCGAAAGCGAGTCTTAATAGGGCGTCTAGTCGCTGGGAATAGACCCGAAACCGGGCGATCTATCCATGGGCAGGTTGAAGGTTGGGTAACACTAACTGGAGGACCGAACCGACTACCGTTGAAAAGTTAGCGGATGACCTGTGGATCGGAGTGAAAGGCTAATCAAGCTCGGAGATAGCTGGTTCTCCTCGAAAGCTATTTAGGTAGCGCCTCATGTATCACTGTAGGGGGTAGAGCACTGTTTCGGCTAGGGGGTCATCCCGACTTACCAAACCGATGCAAACTCCGAATACCTACAAGTGCCGAGCATGGGAGACACACGGCGGGTGCTAACGTCCGTCGTGAAAAGGGAAACAACCCAGACCGTCAGCTAAGGTCCCAAAGTTATGGTTAAGTGGGAAACGATGTGGGAAGGCTTAGACAGCTAGGAGGTTGGCTTAGAAGCAGCCACCCTTTAAAGAAAGCGTAATAGCTCACTAGTCGAGTCGGCCTGCGCGGAAGATGTAACGGGGCTCAAACCATACACCGAAGCTACGGGTATCACGTAAGTGATGCGGTAGAGGAGCGTTCTGTAAGCCTGTGAAGGTGAGTTGAGAAGCTTGCTGGAGGTATCAGAAGTGCGAATGCTGACATGAGTAACGACAATGGGTGTGAAAAACACCCACGCCGAAAGACCAAGGTTTCCTGCGCAACGTTAATCGACGCAGGGTTAGTCGGTCCCTAAGGCGAGGCTGAAAAGCGTAGTCGATGGAAAACAGGTTAATATTCCTGTACTTCTGGTTATTGCGATGGAGGGACGGAGAAGGCTAGGCCAGCTTGGCGTTGGTTGTCCAAGTTTAAGGTGGTAGGCTGAGATCTTAGGTAAATCCGGGATCTTAAGGCCGAGAGCTGATGACGAGTGTTCTTTTAGAACACGAAGTGGTTGATGCCATGCTTCCAAGAAAAGCTTCTAAGCTTCAGGTAACCAGGAACCGTACCCCAAACCGACACAGGTGGTTGGGTAGAGAATACCAAGGCGCTTGAGAGAACTCGGGTGAAGGAACTAGGCAAAATGGCACCGTAACTTCGGGAGAAGGTGCGCCGGTGAGGGTGAAGGACTTGCTCCGTAAGCTCATGCCGGTCGAAGATACCAGGCCGCTGCGACTGTTTATTAAAAACACAGCACTCTGCAAACACGAAAGTGGACGTATAGGGTGTGACGCCTGCCCGGTGCCGGAAGGTTAATTGATGGGGTTAGCTAACGCGAAGCTCTTGATCGAAGCCCCGGTAAACGGCGGCCGTAACTATAACGGTCCTAAGGTAGCGAAATTCCTTGTCGGGTAAGTTCCGACCTGCACGAATGGCGTAACGATGGCGGCGCTGTCTCCACCCGAGACTCAGTGAAATTGAAATCGCTGTGAAGATGCAGTGTATCCGCGGCTAGACGGAAAGACCCCGTGAACCTTTACTATAGCTTTGCACTGGACTTTGAATTTGCTTGTGTAGGATAGGTGGGAGGCTTTGAAGCGTGGACGCCAGTCTGCGTGGAGCCATCCTTGAAATACCACCCTGGCAACTTTGAGGTTCTAACTCAGGTCCGTTATCCGGATCGAGGACAGTGTATGGTGGGTAGTTTGACTGGGGCGGTCTCCTCCTAAAGAGTAACGGAGGAGTACGAAGGTGCGCTCAGACCGGTCGGAAATCGGTCGTAGAGTATAAAGGCAAAAGCGCGCTTGACTGCGAGACAGACACGTCGAGCAGGTACGAAAGTAGGTCTTAGTGATCCGGTGGTTCTGTATGGAAGGGCCATCGCTCAACGGATAAAAGGTACTCCGGGGATAACAGGCTGATACCGCCCAAGAGTTCATATCGACGGCGGTGTTTGGCACCTCGATGTCGGCTCATCACATCCTGGGGCTGAAGCCGGTCCCAAGGGTATGGCTGTTCGCCATTTAAAGTGGTACGCGAGCTGGGTTTAGAACGTCGTGAGACAGTTCGGTCCCTATCTGCCGTGGACGTTTGAGATTTGAGAGGGGCTGCTCCTAGTACGAGAGGACCGGAGTGGACGAACCTCTGGTGTTCCGGTTGTCACGCCAGTGGCATTGCCGGGTAGCTATGTTCGGAATAGATAACCGCTGAAAGCATCTAAGCGGGAAACTAGCCTCAAGATGAGATCTCACTGGAACCTTGAGTTCCCTGAAGGGCCGTCGAAGACTACGACGTTGATAGGTTGGGTGTGTAAGCGCTGTGAGGCGTTGAGCTAACCAATACTAATTGCCCGTGAGGCTTGACCATATAACACCCAAGCAATTTGAGTCGAAAGGCCAGATTGCGGTGTGTGAAGACGCAATGAACCGAAAGTTCGATGCTCACAAAACACCGACAGCTGTCACATACCCAATTTGCTGAAGCGAGGCCAAAAGGTCACGAGTCAGTACCCGAATTTCTTGACGACCATAGAGCATTGGAACCACCTGATCCCATCCCGAACTCAGAAGTGAAACGATGCATCGCCGATGGTAGTGTGGGGTTTCCCCATGTGAGAGTAGGTCATCGTCAAGATTAAATTCCGAAACCCCAATTGCGAAAGCAGTTGGGGTTTTGTTTATGTAGAAGTCCATGAAATTTCACCGGAACGATGCTCAACGTCGATCTGGTACACAGAATTTCTTGACGACCATAGAGCATTGGAACCACCTGATCCCATCCCGAACTCAGCAGTGAAACGATGCATCGCCGATGGTAGTGTGGGGTTTCCCCATGTGAGAGTAGGTCATCGTCAAGATTAAATTCCAAAACCCCTGTCTGCTAACGCAGGCAGGGGTTTTGTCGTTTATAGGGAATTAATAGGCGTCAAATCAAAAATTCGCCATTGAAGGGTGTCATAGGCTGCTTTAATGATTTTAGGTAGTTCGGATTTACCGCCTGTCGGTTTAACACTCAAAAAGAGGATGTTTCCCACAAAACCTTAAGATTTCACTCCGTTTGGCCGAAAGCCTGATGAGCCATGCGTGCACAGAAATAGAGCGGCCCGAGAAGCCGGCTATACCGTTACATGGAATGTTCCGTTCGGCACGCTCATCCCCCTTTGGCAAAAGAAGTCGACGAAATGAATCTCAAGTTCAGCCATAAAATTCTGTTAGCTGCGTCAGGCGTCGTGGTCCTAGCCTTCGCATTATTCACGCTTTACAACGATTATCTGCAACGGAGCACGATCAAGCAGAACCTGGAGTCGTCTATCCAGCAATCCGGTGAGCTGACCGCCAGCAGTGTGCAGAACTGGCTCAGTGGCCGAATACTGGTACTTGAAAGTCTCACGCAGAACATTGCCCATCAAGGCGCTGCCGCGGATCTGCCAGGTTTGGTGGATCAACCCGCATTGACCTCAAATTTCCAGTTCACCTATGTCGGTCAAACCAACGGCGTTTTCACCCAGCGTCCTGACGCCAAAATGCCTGACGGCTACGATCCGCGTCAGCGCCCTTGGTACAAGCAAGCCGTGGCCGCCGATAAACCCATGCTTACGCCGCCCTATATGGCCGCAGTGGGCGGGCAGATTGTCACTATTGCCATGCCGGTTAAAAAGAACGGTGAATTGCTCGGCGTGGTCGGTGGTGACCTGAGCCTGCAAACCTTGGTAAAAATCATCAACTCGGTGGACTTCGGCGGTATTGGCCATGCGTTCCTGGTCAGCGGTGACGGCCAGGTTATCGTTAGCCCTGACGAAGACCAAGTGATGAAGAACCTAAAGGACATCTACCCAGGCACCAGCGTCCGTATCGAGAAGATTAATCAGGACGTTGTACTCAATGGCCAGGATCGCATTCTTTCATTCACCCCCATCACCGGGCTGCCAGGCGCGGATTGGTACATTGGTCTGTCGATCGATAAAGACAAGGCCTACGCCCCGCTAGGTAAATTCCGCACATCTGCGTTAATCGCCATGCTAATCGCGGTAGTTGCGATTGCCGTGCTGTTGAGTCTGTTGATTCAAGTATTGCTGCGCCCCCTGACCACCATGGGCGTTGCCATGCAGGATATCGCTCAAGGTGAAGGCGATCTAACACGTCGCTTGGCTGTCACCAGCAAGGATGAGTTCGGTGAAGTTGGCAGCGCGTTCAACCGGTTCGTGGAACGTATTCATGCGTCGATTTCCGAAGTGTCTTCGGCCACACGTCAGGTGCATGACCTTTCCCAGCGCGTGATGGCGTCGTCCAATGCCTCGATCATCGGCTCCGACGAGCAGAGCGCACGCACCAACAGCGTCGCCGCGGCGATTAATGAATTGGGGGCTGCGACTCAGGAAATCGCGCGGAACGCTGCTGATGCGTCCCAGCATGCCAGTGGTGCCAGCGAGCAGGCCGACGATGGGCGCAAAGTGGTCGAACAGACCATCCTGGCCATGTCGGAGTTGTCTCAGAAGATCAGCCTATCGTGCACGCAGATCGAAACCCTGAATGCCAGCACCGACAACATTGGTCACATTCTTGATGTGATCAAAGGCATTTCCCAGCAAACCAACTTGCTTGCCCTTAACGCTGCGATCGAAGCTGCGCGGGCCGGTGAGGCTGGCCGTGGGTTTGCTGTGGTGGCCGATGAGGTTCGCAACCTGGCTCACCGAACCCAGGAGTCCGCCGAAGAGATCCATAAAATGATCACTTCGCTTCAAGTGGGCTCGCGTGAAGCGGTGACGACTATGAATGCCAGTCAGGTTTCCAGTGAGGAAAGTGTTGAGGTCGCTAACCAGGCCGGCGAGCGCCTGGTCAGTGTGACGCAGCGTATTGTTGAAATCGACGGCATGAACCAGTCCGTCGCGGCGGCCACCGAAGAGCAGACCGCCGTGGTGGAGACGCTCAACGTGGACATCAACCAGATCAATCTGCTGAACCAGCAAGGTGTGGAAAACCTCAACGAAACCCTGAGGGATTGCGATGCACTGTCACAGCAGGCCAATCGTCTGAAGCAATTGGTCGACAGCTTCAAGATCTGACTCGCCGGGGCAAGCCGTAGGAGCGCGCCAACTCGCTCCTACGGCTTGTCGAGTAATTTGCGTACGTTGTTCAGGGCGCTGTCGGCAAAGTCCTGCACGAACGCTTCGAACCCCTTGCGCGTTGTGTCTTCGGGTTCCGCGATGATCGTCCAGGTGACCTTGGCGCTCTGGGCGCCAAGTGCCTGCACATTAATCGCTGCCCACAGTCTGGCCACGCCCAAGGTGTTGTAGATCGTGGTCCATGTCATGTGCATGGCGTCGTCATCTCGACTGTTGAGTTGTTCGACCGCACAGTTGCCGTCCTGGAAAATTTTTGTACGCAAAGCGCCCACGCCCGCGCCAATCATTTCAATGCGCGACAGTGCAGGGATAAAGGCATCAAAGTTGGAAAATCGCCCCACCAGATCCCATACACGAGCGGCTTCGCAGTTGACTATGACACCGGCCACGATCGGCACGCCGTTTGGGTTGCGAATTAACGTATCGGGTTGCAGCGCTTTCATGAAGTTGTCCTGAAACGGTTCAAAGGAAGCCTATGGTTTTGAGGTAGTAACAGCCCTTGTCCAAGAGTGCCTGGTCTTTTTCGGGATACTGCTCGCCCATGTCTTGAACACCTCTGCGTGCGTTGCCATGCAGGATCCTCGTGGTATCGCCGATGTCTTTGTCCAGACGATCGAGATAGAACCCCAATACCCCAAACAATGCGTTGTCCGGGCTCACTGCCCGCAGCGCCTGCTGCCATTGCGTCACGCTGACTCGCTCAAAGCAGTAACCCGCGCGACTGAACGCGTCCAGGTATTGCTCCCAACTCAACGGAAGTGGGTTATGCAGATTGAACACGCAGCTATCGGCATTAAAACCGGCACTGTGAAAGGCGATAAACCGCGCCAGGAAGTCCACAGGCATCAGATCGAAATTCAAATGCAACTGCGGTAGCAGGCCTAATTGCAGCGACCCTTTGAGCATCAACATCAGGCGATTCTTGTGCGGTTGGCAAACACCGTTGCGGCTGTTGAAACTGATGTTGCCGGGGCGATGAATATTCACCCATGCGCCTTGCTCCACCGCTCGTCCCAACATTCGCTCGGCCACCCACTTGGACAGGTTGTAGCCGTTTTTGATGAACAGCGGCAGCGACGCGCAGGCCGGAGCCTCCAGCACATGCCCTTGGGTGTCGACGCTGCTGGAAGCCGACAGCGTCGAGACAAAGTTGAGGATTTTCTTACTGTGGGTCTCACAGAGGCGCAGGCATTCGAAGACGGGGTCGACGTTGTCCCTGGCCAGTGACGCATAGTCCATCACATGGTTGACCTGTGCGGCGTTGTGCACCAGCACACCGAAGCCATGGGCGAGTGCGTCATACGCGTTCTCGGCCAACCCCAGGCGTGGTTGGCTGATATCCGCAGCGAATACCTGCACACGACTCAGGTCCAGATGCTCCAACTGGTAGTCGCGTAACGCATGGGTAAACCGTGCCGTCGCGCATTGCCCGGGCCGTTCGCGCACCAGGCATGCCACTTGAGTCGCACCGCCGGCCAACAGCGCCTGAACAATATGGACGCCGACGAAACTGTTGGCCCCGGTCACAATCACTTTGTGCGGATCGCCTGCGCACGCGGCGGGTAGCGTCTTGATGCTCCATTCGCGTTGCGCATCTCGTACGGCTTGGCTAGAGGACGCGTCGGGCAGCTCACCGTCCTCCATCAGCGTGGCGAGGGTACGAAGGGTGGGTGCTTCGATGAAATGGCTCAAGGCGAAACTGCGGCCAAACTGTTCGCGTACACGCAGTAACAGGGTCGACAGTAAGATCGAGTGGCCACCCAGATCGAAGAAGCTGTCATCAACGGATAACTCGGCGCCATCCAGCCCTAGAAGCACTCCCCACAGGCTGGCCAGGCGCGCTTGAAGCGGTGTGTGTGCCACACGGCGTCGATCTGCAATAGTGAGCCGCAACGGCTGTGCAAGCAGGGCTTGCCGATCGACTTTGCCATTGTCGGAGCAAGGTAGAGCAGGCAGCTCGGCCCATGCGTTCGGTTGCATGTAATCCGGAAGCCACTGGCGTGCATGCTGTTTCAGCGCTTCGAGGGTCGAGCCGTGATCGGGCTGGGCAACAAAGGCGCAGATCCGGTCATCGCGGTCGATCGCCACGGCCACCTGACGATAGAGCCGGCTGTTGCGCAAACACTCCTCAACCTCCCGAGGCTCGACCCGAAAGCCACGGATTTTTACCTGATCGTCCCGGCGTCCGCGCAGCAGGATGCCATCGGCGCTCCACTGTGCCAGGTCGCCGCTGCGGTAAGCCCGCAACGACTGGCCGCCCGGCAGCGGTAAATCGACAAACGCGCTCGCCGTTTGCACCTGTGCATTCAGGTAACCCAGGCTGACGCCAGGGCCCACAAGGTACAACTCGCCCATCACCTGTTCATCCACGGGCTGCAGATGCTCGTCGAGAATCAGTACCTGGCTGTTAGCAATGGGGCGGCCGATATTGCGGTTGCTGTCACCCGGGGTGAATGTGCGGTGGGTTACCAGCACAGTCGCTTCGGAAGGACCATACAGGTTGTGGAACTGACACTGTCCAGCCAGGCGCTCGATGACATGGGGCTCGCACACATCGCCGCCGGTGAGCAGTTGCGTTAGGCCCAGCGGTTGATCCAGCGGCAAGATGCTGAGCAGCGCAGGTGGCAGGAACGCGTGAGTGACGCATTGCCGTCGCAGCAGCGTCAGCAGTTGCTCCGGATCGCGCCGTTGCGCTTCATTCGGGATGATCAGCTCGGCGCCGGCAATCAAGGCGGGGACGATATCGATCAGCGACGAGTCGAAACTCAGTGGCGAAAATTGCAGGACCCGGGCGTGTTCATTCAGGTTCATGCACGCCCCACACCAGGCGGTGAAATGTGCCAGGTTGCCCTGGCTCAGCAACACCCCCTTGGGCTGACCCGTGGTGCCCGAGGTGTAGAGCACCATGCACGGTGCATCCAGGCACGGACGCTGTCGCATCGGCAAGAGCGGGTTGCCGGCGGTGCAGGGCTCGATACTGCTGACATCCAGTGCGGTAAAGCGCTCCCGCAGAGGGTGTTCGCCCGCATCCAGCAAGAGCCGGGCTCCGGCAATCTCCAGCATGAGCTGATGACGTTGTGCAGGCTGGTCCAGACCCAACGGCAGGTAGACCGCGCCGCTGCCCAGGACAGCCAGCATGCTCGCATACAGCTCAATGGATTTATCCAGACAAACACCGACCACCGCGGGGGCTTCTAGCGCCTCCAGCAAACGGATCAAACGTTGTTGAATCGCTGCGGCCCGGCGGTGCAAGTCGCGGTAGCTCACGGCATAGCCATCGATGTTCAGCGCCGGGCGCTCGGCGAAGGCGTGCAGGCTGGCTTGCACCCGTTCCATCACCGGCACTTGCGCCTCCTGCATCAATGCGGGGTTTGCCGTGCAATTGAATCGATGCATGAACGCCAACGCGTCGAGCCCCAGCAGGCTCTGTTCGGGCCAGTCATTGGCCGTGGTGCTGATCGGCACGTACGCAGGGTCCCGTGAGAATTCACTGACCTGCAACGCGACCCAGTCCACCAGTGCGTTCGTCACCTGCTTACGCTGTCGCTCGCCATTGCCCGTAGGCTCGTCGGCGATCTCCAGCACCCCGTGCAAATGCCTCTGGCGGTCATAGGCGCGCAGTTGCAATGCGGGCAGCCCGTACTCGGTGGCGGCGCCCACCCCCAGGCGCAGGCGGATACAGGGCGCTTCGTCGATATCGCTTGGCAGCGGCAGGCTACCGTCTTCAATCCACAGATCGACGGCTTCTTCGCCCGTCGCGTGGCCGTATTGCTCCAGCATCTGCCTGATAGCCTGCAAAGCAGCACTGGTGCCGTTCCAGCCGATGGTCAGGCGCTTCATGCCAATCTCCTATTAACCGGCATGTAGTCGTTCAGCGCACGCGCCACGCTTGGCGTTTGCAGCAGGCCGCTGTTATGCACAAAGCTCAGGATGTTGCCCATCAAGGGGTGCTGGCGATGGATGGGGAATGCCAGTGCGTTGATGTCATCGCGCAATGCACGGCGCACGTCCGCGCTGACGTCTAGATGCTCGATCAGGTGCAGGTCGAAATTCTTTTGCAGTTGGTTGGTCAGGTAATGCGAGAGGAACGTCGGCAGCGCCTGAGCAATGGCATCGCGGTCGTTCGGGCTTGCGCTTTGCCAGTAGCTGCGCACCAGGCAGGTCCAGAACTGCGCGTGGCGCCCTTCATCGAACAGGTGGTCGGCCATCAGGCCCCGGATCGAGTCTTTGACGCTGCTGTCTTTGGAGAACGCCGCTACTTCGTGAGTGACAGTGTTTTCGGCAATGGCCACGCCAATCAGCTCCACGGCGTCGCGCAAGTGAGCCGGCACCTGCGCTTGCGCCGCTGGCAGGGCCAGGCTCAGTTCAATGTGTGTCGGCAGCTCAAGTGGCTCGATGCCTGTCATGGTTACGGTCTGTTGCAGGAAATCCAGAGCGACCAGCGCGTGGTAGTCCTCGTCCACCACGACGGTCATCGCGTCGACGCGACAGGCGAGGGGAAAGGGCAGCGAGAAGCGATTCTTGGCGATGGCGCGCGCAGTCTTGTCGACGATTTCCGTTTCGAAAATCACAACGTCATTGATGAACTTGTAAAAACTTTGCACCAGCACAAAGTCGCGCCACTGCGGGCATTGCTCGGTAAAGGTGGCACTGAGTACCAAAGGCTGGCGGCACAAGGGGAAGATCAATTTATCGTCGTTTTCCAGCAAGCGGCGTGGACGTGTGCGAATGGTTGCGCGGCGCTCCCAATCGTCGGCAAAGGCTGGGTAACTGGCCATATTCATGGCTGCACCTCCAGCAGCGAGGCTCGAACCTCATCCCAAAGCATGATCCGGCTTTGCATGGCCGCGAGAGCGGCGTCGTGGGCTTGTTGCGGGTAAGTCGGATGGGCATCGGTCAAACGCTCAAGTAAACGCTGCGCTGCCGGCCCGTGATCCTGAGCGTCCAGCTCGATATGACGGTTGAGGTAGGCACATAAGGTTGGCGCGTGCTCTCGAATCAACGTGCCGGCCTGCAGCAACTGCTCGAACATGCCTGGGATCACGCGTTCTCGACTATGAAGAAACACCGCTGCTACGCAGTGGGTGGGGGCGTTCAATGCGATCTGCAACGTATCGCTGACGAAGCGGGCCGCGCCGCGCGGTGCTTGAGCCCTAAGCAACGCCGTATTGGCAGCCAGGCCTTGGCGTTGCAGCGCAATGAAGTGTTCGATTGAAGCGGTGCTGGCACCGACTTCATTCATGGCTTCCAGATACAGCTGGAAATGGCTGCACTGGCCCTCTTGGGGGTGTTGGTCGGATTCTTCCTCCAGCACGATCTCGTTGATCAGGCGAGCAGCCGTCGGGTCGGCAGGCGGTAGCCAGGGCAAGCGTGTACAGGTCAGGTCTTGTTGGAGGCGTTTGAGGAGCGTCATGAAGTCCCAAACCGCGAATACATGACTTTCCATGAATTTTTTTAATGTGTGAATAGAAGTTATTTCTTTGAATAACGGGTGGGCGCAAAGGCGCTCTGCTCTTTGTGCAAGTAAGGATTGATACATGCTTGATGCCTATAAGTTATTGCGTCAA
Source organism: Pseudomonas sp. S5F11 (assembly GCF_019641515.1). Taxonomy (NCBI): domain Bacteria; kingdom Pseudomonadati; phylum Pseudomonadota; class Gammaproteobacteria; order Pseudomonadales; family Pseudomonadaceae; genus Pseudomonas; species Pseudomonas sp. S5F11. The sequence goes on along the minus strand of NZ_JAIFJZ010000001.1, from coordinate 3,441,527 downwards.
CTGTGACTACAGCGATGGGCTTTTTTGAACGGCAAGTAGATAAGGGGATATAAGCCAGGCGTGGCGCAATCCCTTTGTCTAAGGGCTGCGCGCCCTGAATAAGGAGCCGGGTTAATGCCGAAGATAATAGTCAGGCTAACTAATTTGGCGAGCATATAAATGTGTTAGATGTTTTTCTAAATAATATCTTTTGTCAGTAAGTCGATTTATATAGGTGGGAAAGTTCTTTGCCGCGCGCCCTCGCCTTGAACCCGGCACTGATGCTGGCGTTTTTGGGAGGGCAGTGGCTATTGAATAACGCACGTTACGCGTTGGAGCAGCAACCCTGCCGCGCTCAGGTGCAGGGCGAATGTTAAAGGTTATTGCGGGCCTTTCTGACTGGCGACGTCCGGGCCATTGAGGTAAGTCCTGATCACTTCCATCCCGCGCATCAAGTGATTGCGCAGGGTCAGGACGCTTTCCTGGACTTTCTTGCGTGCGACCAGATTCAGTAGTTCCCGGTGGTCTTCCTGGGATGTCTCGCCCAGCCCCATGGCTTCCAGATTGAAGCGCAGGAAACGCTCCTCTTCGTTCAACCCGTGCTCCACCAGTTTGAGCAGCCGCTGGTTAGGGGCTTTGCTGTAAAGGGTCATATGGAACAAGCGATTCAGGCGGCCTATCTCGGTGTAGTCTTTTTCTTGCTCCAGCGCACAAATCAACGCGTCAGCCTCGGCGATATCGGTGTCGGTGAGCAAAGGAATCGACAAGCGCAGCGCTTCGGATTCCAGCAACATCCGCAGTTCATAGGTTTCGGCCGAGTTGTCTTCGATCAACGGAGCGACCACGGCGCCCTTGTGAGTCACCACATGCAGCAGTGACTGGGCTTCGAGTTGGCGCAAGGCTTCGCGCACCGGCATGCGGCTTACCCCGAACAGGCTGGCCAACTCCTGCTGACGCATGGCGGTCCCGCAGGGCAGGCGCCCATCGAGGATGGCGTTGCGCAAGGTTTCTTCTATGACGGAGCGAGCAAGGTGGGCGGGAATCGGACCGCTGATCTTGATGCTGTTCAAAGGTGTAGGCTTCTGCGTCACGGTTACGCTGCCCTCCTTATTGGAATGGCTGATGGCTAATTGGATCCAAAGCACACTAGTGACTGCCCATAAGCTTGTCAAACACGCACGGTTTCGGCTTGTAAGTAGTTCAACACCACGCTCCGCGCACTCACAGCATGCATTTATGGCGTCTTACAAACGGGATGGAAGCGCCCTCAGTCCAAGCAGCTTCGCTGCGAGCGCTACATCGTTTTGCCGCGCCGTTCACGCATATCGTTATGCGTAAACGGTATTTAAATTGAATTTCTTATACCTATAAAGTTTGTCTCCTGACTGCCAGGAGTGAACCCATGTCTGCCGCCTCTACCGCTTCACCCGCGTCGCTCGATGCACAAGTATTCGAGGTTCTTCCACTGCCCGGCAGCGTCGGTGCCGAGGTGGTTGGCCTGGACTTGTCCCGCCCGATCAACGACACGGATTTCGCGCGAATTCACCGCGCGCACCTCGATCACCATGTGCTGGTCTTTCGCGACCAGCGCATCACACCCGAGCAGCACATCGCGTTCAGCCGTCGCTTTGGCGTGCTGCAGATCCATGTGCTCAAGCAGTTCCTGCTGCTCAATCATCCGGAAATCCTGATCGTCTCCAACATCATCGAAAACGGCCAGGCTATTGGCTTGGGCGACGCCGGCAAGTTCTGGCATTCGGACCTGTCCTATAAAGCACTGCCCAGCCTGGGGTCGATGTTGCACGCACAGGAACTCCCCTGCGAGGGCGGCGACACGTTGTTTGCGGATATGCACAAAGCCTGGGACCAGTTGCCCGCGCATCTGCGCAACGCTGTTGAAGGCCGAAGCGCTGCGCACTCCTACACCGCGCGTTACAGCGAGACCAAATTCGAAGGCAACTGGCGCCCTACGCTCACGCCCGAGCAATTGGCCCAAGTCGCCGAAGTGGTGCACCCCATCGTGCGTACCCACCCTGAAAACGGCCGAAAAGCGCTGTTCGTCAGTGAGGGTTTCACCACTCGCATTATCGGTTTGCCTGAAGACGAAAGCCGCGACCTGCTGGCTCAGCTCTACGCCCACAGCGTGCTGCCGCACAACCTCTACCGCCATCAATGGCAGCCTCACGATCTGGTGTTCTGGGACAACCGTTCGCTGATCCACCTGGCCGCCGGTTGCCCAAGCCATCTGCGCCGCAAGCTGTTCCGCACCACCATCCAGGGCGACGCGCCTTTCTGATTCGGAGCATGACCATGTCCAGACACCTTCCATTTGCACGACTGGCCGCCACTGTCGGCCTGGGTATCAGCCTGCTGGCCGGCAGCCTGGCAGCGCCGGCGGTGGCCCACGCTGAGGGCGAGATTCGCATTGCCGAACAGTTCGGCATCGTCTACTTGCTGCTCAATGTGGTGCGCGACCAGCACCTGATTGAAAAATACGGCAAGCAGGAAGGCATCGACATCAAGGTCGACTGGACTCAACTGTCCGGCGGCGCGGCGGTCAACGACGCATTGCTCTCTGGCTCCATCGACATTGCCGGAGCCGGCGTCGGGCCGTTGTTGACCATCTGGGATCGCACCTACGGCAAGCAGAACGTTAAGGCCGTTGCGTCCTTGGGTAACTTCCCCTACTACTTGGTCAGCAATAACCCCAAGGTCAAGACCATCGCCGACTTTACTGACAAGGACCGTATCGCGGTGCCGGCAGTGGGGGTGTCAGTGCAGTCGCGCTTTCTGCAATACGCCGCCGCCAAACAATGGGGCGACCAGGATTTCAACCGCCTCGACAAGTACACCATCGCCGTTCCGCACCCCGACGCCACCGCGGCGTTGATCGCCGGCGGCACGGAGTTGACCGGGCATTTTTCCAACCCGCCGTTCCAGGACCAGGCCCTGGCCAATCCCAATGTCCATGTGGTGCTCAATACCTACGACCTGTTTGGCCCGAACTCGCCGACGGTGCTGTTCGCCACCGAAAAATTCCGCAACGACAACCCCAAGACCTACAAAGCGTTTGTCGACGCTTTGACCGAAGCCGCACAGTTCGCTCAGAACGACAAAGGAGCGGCGGCCGATACGTACCTGCGCGTGACCAAGGCCAAGATCGACCGTGCCGAGCTGCTCAAAATCATCGACAACCCGCAATTCGAATTCAGCGTCACGCCGAAAAACACCTACCCGCTGGCGGAATTCCTTTATCGCGTCGGCGCCATTAAGCACAAGCCGCAATCGTGGCAGGACTACTTTTTCCAAGACGCCAAACCCCTGCAAGGAAGCTGAGATGAACGCACCGTTATCAGCCCACGCGACCAGCAATCTGCACCCTGTCGCGCCGTTACTGGCGGTGGATAACGTCAGCCTGGAATATCGCACGGCCGAGCGCGTGGTGCGCGCGACGCATCAGGTCAGTTTCGAGATCGACCCGGCCGACCGCTACGTGCTGCTCGGCCCTTCGGGCTGCGGCAAATCCACGTTGCTCAAGTCCGTTGCCGGCTTTATCAAACCCAGTGAAGGCGAGATTCGCCTGCTAGGGCAAAAGGTCGAACAACCGGGCCCGGACCGTATCGTGGTGTTCCAGGAATTCGATCAGTTGCCGCCCTGGAAAACCGTCAAGCAAAACGTGATGTTCCCGCTGCTGACGTCGAAAACCTTGAAGCGCGCCGACGCCGAAGACCGCGCAGAGCATTACCTCGATAAGGTCGGCCTTAGTGCGTTTGCCGATGCCTACCCACACACCCTGTCCGGTGGCATGAAGGCGCGCGTGGCAATTGCCCGTGCGCTGGCGATGCAACCGAAAATCCTGCTGATGGACGAACCCTTCGCCGCCCTCGATGCCCTGACTCGGCGCAAGATGCAAGAAGAGCTGCTGCTGCTCTGGGAGGAAGTGCGCTTCACCTTGTTGTTCGTCACCCACTCCATTGAGGAGGCGCTGGTGGTGGGCAATCGCATTCTGTTGCTGTCACCGCACCCAGGGCGCGTGCGTGCGGAAATCCACAGTCATCAATACGACCTGCATAGCCTTGGCGGTGTCGACTTCCAGGCATCGGCGCGGCGGATCCACCGGCTGTTGTTCGATGAAGCCACTGAGGCGGAACCCGAGTTGGATTTTGCCGATATCCGCATCGCGTACTAAGGGGACATTTATGCGCCAGGAATACGAAATCACCCTCGAACCGCTACTCAGCGTGCCGGTGGAACGCGACCTGCCGCTGCGCCAGCGCCTATGGCAACAGGGCTGGTTGCGCAAGGGCTTGATCCTGATCGTGCTCGCTGTCCTCTGGGAAGCCGTTGCGCGCTATCAAGACAACGACCTGCTGCTGCCGAGTTTTCTGCAGACCTTTCACGCGTTCTACGACGGTTTGCTCAGCGGCGAACTGCTCGGCAAAGTCAGCATCTCGCTGGTGGTGCTGATCAAGGGCTACCTGATCGGTATCGTACTGGCGTTCGCCCTGACCACACTCGCGGTGTCGACGCAGGTGGGTCGCGACCTGCTCAGCACACTGACCTCCATGTTCAACCCGTTGCCGGCCATTGCGCTGTTGCCGCTGGCGCTGCTGTGGTTTGGCCTGGGTCAGAACAGCCTGATCTTTGTGCTGGTGCATTCGGTGCTGTGGGCGCTGGCGCTCAATACCTATTCAGGGTTCCTGGGCGTGTCCGAAACCCTGCGCATGGCCGGACGCAACTATGGCCTCAAAGGTATCCGCTTTGTGCTGTTTATTCTGATCCCGGCGGCGCTGCCATCGATTCTGGCGGGCCTGAAAATCGGCTGGGCTTTTGCCTGGCGCACGCTGATCGCTGCCGAATTGGTGTTCGGCGCCACCAGCGGCAAGGGCGGGCTAGGCTGGTACATCTTTCAGAATCGCAACGAGCTGTACACCGACAAAGTATTCGCCGGGTTGGCGGTGGTGATCCTCATCGGCCTGCTGGTGGAGAACCTGGTGTTCGATACTTTCGAACGGCTGACGGTCAAGCGCTGGGGCATGCAGCGCTGATAGATCCACCCTGATACGATTGCGCCCAGTTCACTCCTTACCGCATACGAGTGCTTGGCATGCAACTACCGGATATGAACCTACTGGTCGCCCTCGACGCTTTGCTCGACGAGGGCAGTGTGGTCGGCGCCGCGCGCCGCATGAACCTCAGCCCGGCGGCCATGAGCCGTACTCTCACGCGCATACGTGAAGCGGTGGGCGACCCGATCCTGGTGCGCGCCGGGCGTGGCCTGGTGCCGACCCCCAAGGCCCTGCAGTTGCAAGAGCAGGTGCGCAATGTGGTCGAGCAGGCAGCGCTGTTGTTTCGCTCGGCCGACCAAGTGGACCTGAGTACCTTGCGCCGGCGCTTCAGCGTACGAGCCAATGACTTCTTTATCGGTGTGTACGGCGGGCGGCTGTTCGACACCATGGAGCGCGTCGCACCGCTGTGCGAGCTGTGTTTCGTGCCCGAAGGCGACACCGACGACGAAGCGCTGCGCGAAGGTCGACTGGACCTGCGTGTGAGCAACACCATGCCCGCCAGCCCTGAAGTGAAAGTACAAAATCTGTTCTCTACCACCTTTGTCGGCCTGGCGCGGCAAGATCATCCCTTGTTCGATGAAGAAATCACCGCCGCCCGCTTCGCCAGCTATTCCCACATCAGCATCTCGCGGCGCGGCATCGCCCGTGGGCCGATCGATACGGCCCTCAATGCCCAGGGCCTGGAGCGCCGCGTGGCGATGATCGCACCGGGTTTTCACGGCGCAATGTTTATGCTGCCCGACTCCGACCTGCTTCTGCCGGTGCCCAAGGAAGCGCTCTACAGCGCCAACCGGCTGAAGCTGCCCCTGCGCGCGTTCCCGCTGCCCATCTCCTTGCCGACACTGGTGTTGGCCCAGTCCTGGCACCCGCGCTTCGACAACGACCCGGCGCACAAATGGCTGCGCGAGACCCTGCGTGAAAGTTGCCACGCCACCTGGCTGGAAGCTCAACCCTCCTGACCTCTAAATCATGCAGGGTCAAAATGTGGGAGGGGGCTTGCCCCCGATAGCGGTGTGAAGATGGAAAAAACTGTGGCTGTCAGAAAGCATCAGGGGCAAGCCCCCTCCCACCTGGGGTTTTTGGCCGGGTTCGAGATTGCGTTTGGCGCACTTATAAGCTGCCGATAAGTAACTTTTTGTCATGTGTTAGCCTGATTAAACTGCTCGGGTATTCCCTACGCCGAGTTACCTGTTCATGACGTCCCTCGCTGCTCCCACCCTTGCGGCCGCAGCCCAACCCACCGCCATCGCCCCGCCCGTATTCGGTCCGCGCATCATCATCGGCCTGGTCGGCGTGTTGCTGGCGGTGCTGGTGTCCGGTCTCAACGAGATGGTCACCAAGATTGCCCTCGCCGACATCCGTGGCGCGCTCGCCATCGGGTTTGATGAAGGCACCTGGCTGGTCGCTGCGTATACCGCCACCTCCGTGTCGGCCATGGCCTTTGCACCCTGGTGCTCGGTGACCTTTTCCCTGCGGCGCTTCACCTTGTGGGCCATCGGGTTGTTCACTTTGCTTGGAGTGCTGTGCCCGCTCGCGCCGAACTACCAAAGCCTGCTGGCGCTGCGCACCCTGCAAGGCCTGGCCGGTGGAGCGCTGCCGCCGATGCTGATGACCGTGGCGCTGCGTTTTCTGCCGGCCAACGTCAAGCTGTACGGCCTGGCCGGTTACGCACTTACCGCCACCTTCGGCCCGAGCCTGGGCACGCCGCTGGCGGCGCTGTGGACTGAATACGTCGGCTGGCAGTGGGCGTTCTGGCAAATCGTCGCGCCGTGCCTGTTGGCGATGGCCGCCGTGGCCTACGGGTTACCGCAGGACCCGTTGCGCCTGGAGCGCTTCAAGCAATTCAACTGGCGCGGCCTGCTGCTGGGCTTCCCGGCGATCTGCATGCTGGTCATCGGTGTGCTGCAAGGCAATCGTCTGGACTGGTTCGAGTCCGGCCTGATCACCTTCCTGCTCAGTGGCGGTAGCCTGTTGCTGGTGCTGTTCCTGTTCAACGAATGGTCGCAGCCGCTGCCGTTTTTCAAGCTGCAGATGCTGGGCCTGCGCAACCTCGCGTTTGCCTTGATCGTGCTGGCGGGCGTGCTGATGGTGCTGACCTCGGTGATCCTCATCCCGTCGAGTTTTCTCGCTCAGGTGCAGGGATACCGGCCGCTGCAAACCGCACCGCTGATGCTGCTGATGGCGCTGCCGCAACTGATCGCGCTGCCGTTAGTGGCTGCCCTGTGCAACCTGCGCTGGGTCGATTGCCGCTGGGTGCTGGGGGCGGGGCTGGGCATGCTGGTGCTGTCCTGTGTGGGCAGCGCGCACCTGACCTCGGCGTGGATTCGCGACGATTTCTATGTGCTGTACCTGCTGCAAATCTTCGGACAGCCCATGGCCGTGTTGCCGTTGTTGATGCTTTCCACCGGCAGTATCCAACCGGTGGAAGGCCCATTCGCCTCGGCCTGGTTCAACACCGTCAAAGGCCTCGCCGCCGTGATCGCCACGGGTGTGCTGGATGTGCTGACGACCCGCCGGGTGCATTTTCATTCGAGCAGGCTGGTGGACGGCCTCGGTAATTCGCCCCTGGCCGACGCCGATGCCCCGGGCCTGGCGCACCGTCTGCATGAGCAGGCCGTGGTGCTCACTTCTTCGGATCTGTACTACGTCATGGCCGCGGTGGCGGCGGCGTTGATCCTGCTGATTTTCTGGATGCCCACGCGGATCTATCCGCCGCGCGCACCGACCTAGCACAAAGGAATTCCCATGAAACGCAAAGACAAAATTGCCGTGTCGGCCATCGCCGTATTCGCCGTCGGCGTGCTGGTGTACCTGGCCGTCCCTGGTCTGTTGGGCAACCGACAGCAAACCACCAACGACGCCTTTATCGCCGCTGACTTCACACAGGTGGCGCCGCGCGTGGCCGGTTTTATCAAGGAGGTGCTGGTGGAAGACAACCAGCGCGTCAAAGCCGGGCAACTACTGGCGTTGATCGACGACCGCGATTTTCGCGCTGCCGCTCAGGCCGCCGATGCCGACACACTGGTGGCCCAAGCCCAACTGAAAAACGCCACCGCGACACTGGAGCGGCAAACCTCGGTGATCGCCCAGGCTCAGGCCACGGTGGCGGCGGATCGCGCCGAAGTGGCCTTCGCCGAACACGAACTGAATCGCTACAACCACCTGGCCGGTGTTGGCGCCGGCACCGTGCAGAACGCCCAGCAAGCCAAGACCCGCATCGACCAGGCCACCGCTCGCCTGGCCAAGGCCACGGCCGTGCTGGCGGCCGAGCGCAAGCAGGTGGAAATCCTCACGGCTCTGCGTGATGCCGCCGAGGGTGGGCTTAAACGTGCCCAAGCGGCGCTGGAAATGGCCAGTTATCAGCTGTCTTACACACGCATTGTCGCGCCAGTGGATGGCATGGTCGGTGAGCGCGCGGTACGGGTCGGTGCCTACGTAACACCGGGAAGCAAGTTGCTGGCGGTGGTGCCGTTGGCCGAGGCGTATGTGGTGGCCAATTTCCAGGAAACCCAGCTGTCCCACATGCATGCCGGTCAGGCCGTGCAGGTGCGCGTCGACAGCCTCGACGGTGAAGTGCTCAACGGCCACTTGGAAAGCCTGGCGCCCGCCACCGGAGTGACCTTCGCCTCGATCAAACCGGACAACGCCACCGGCAATTTCACCAAAGTCGTGCAGCGTATTCCGGTGAAGATCGTGCTTGAGCCCAATCAGCCGCTGACCGAGCGTCTGCGGGTCGGTATGTCGGTGGAAGCCAGCGTCGATACTCAAGCCGTAGCGCCACAGCGCGAGGTAGCCCAGCAATGAGACACCTCGCCTGGCTCACCCTCGGCCTGATCAGCCTGAGCGCCTGCACCGTCGGCCCGGACTTCCAGCGCCCCCACAGCGCGCAGCCCGCGCAGTGGACCGAACCCCAAGGCCGTCAGGCTGCCAGCCATGCCGTCAGCGACCCTTTGCAGGAGCGCTGGTGGGACGTGTTCCACGACGCGCAATTGTCGGCCCTGACCCGGCGCGCCCTCAGCGATAACCTCGACTTGAAACTGGCCAGCAGCCGTCTGCAACAAAGCCGTGCGGTGCGCCAGGTAACCACTGCCGAGCGCTACCCGAGCGTCAACGCTACCGGCGCCTATCAGCGCAAACGCAACAGTGGTGAGGGCCTCAACGACCCGTCCGGCGAGAATGGCCGCGCCGCGTTCAACCAGTGGGACGCCGGGTTTTCCGCCGCCTGGGAGTTGGACTTCTGGGGCCGGGTCAAACGCGAAACCGAGGCGGCCGACGCCACGCTGCAAGTCGCGGAGAATGACCGTCGCGCCGTGCTGCTGTCAGTGCTGGCTGAAACCGCCCAGGACTACATCCAACTGCGCGGAGTGCAGAACATCCGTGCCGTCACCGAGCAAAACCTCGACGTGGCGCGACACAGTCTCAAGCTCTCGCAATTGCGCCTGGCCGACGGCGTGGCGACTGACTTGGATGTGGCCGAAGCCGCCGCCCAGGTCGCCGCCATCGAAGCACGCCTGCCCGACCTGCAACAGCGTCAGGATCAGTTGATCAACGCTTTGAGCCTGCTGATGGGCGAGCCGCCGCAAGCCCTGCATGCACAGTTGTCCAAGGCTGCTGCCGTCCCGCAAACCCAGCGCCAGGTCGCCATTGGCCTGCCGTCTGAATTGGCCGAGCGTCGCCCCGATATCCGCCAGGCCGAGGCGCGACTGCACGCCGCCACCGCCAGCATCGGCGTGGCCAAGGGCGATTTCTACCCGCGCATCACCTTGTCCGGCAGCCTCGGCTCCCAGTCCATGCAACTGTCGGATTTCGGTGCGTGGGGCTCACGCGCCTTTGCCTTCGGCCCACAGCTGAGCCTGCCGCTGTTCAATGGCGGACGCTTGCAAGGCATGGTCGAGTTGCGCGAAGCCCAACAGCAGGAAGCGGCGATTGCTTACCAGCAGACCGTTTTGCGCGCCTGGCATGAAATCGACGATCAACTGACCCGCTACAACGCCAGCCAACTGCGCCGCGACAGCCTGACCGAAGCCGTGCGCCAGAACCAGATCGCCCTCACCACCGCGCAACATCAATACGTCGAAGGCGTGGTGGACTTCGTCAACGTGCTCACGGTGCAAAGCGCGCTGCTGGCGACCCAGGAGCAATGGGTGGAGAGTTCCACCGGCGTGTCCCTGGCCATGGTCGGGTTGTACAAAGCCTTGGGGGGCGGGTGGGAATCGGTATATCCGTTGCAAACGGCAGGGGGCTGATCGACAAAGAGTTTTGTCAGTAACGAAATAAGGTGTAATGATAATTGCTCTCAATAGTGTATCTGAGCTTTTCATGGACACCGCGACTGACGGCCAGCAACAGCTTCATCTTCTGTACCGCGACCATCACGGCTGGCTGCAAGGCTGGTTGCGCAAGCGCCTGGGCGATCGAGAGCACGCCGCCGATGTAGCCCAGGACACGTTCCTGCGGCTGTTGGTGTCCGGACGTTTTCCAGGTGACAAGGAAAGCCGCAGCTATCTGGCGCAGATCGCGCGCAATCTGGTGATTGACCAGTGGCGGCGCCTGCGTATCGAACGCGCCTATCTGGAGAGCATCGCCCATCTGCCGGAGCCGGAGTCGCCGTCGCTGGAAACCCGCGCACTGATCCTTGAAACCCTGATGCAGATCGACGCCATGCTCGACCGCATGCCCGACAACGTGCGCCGGGCCTTCCTGCTATCGCAATTCGAGGGGTTGAGCTACGCGCAGATCGCCGAGCGCCTGGGTGTCACCATCAGCTCGGTGCAGAAATACATGACCCGCGCCATCGTCGCCTGTTACCAGGTGGTCTACGAAGAATGAAACATGACGCACCCATTGCCCCGGCCATTGTCGAGCAAGCCAGCGAGTGGTTGATGCTGCATTGGGGCGGCGAGCTGCACGGCGAGCAACGCCACGCTTTTGCCCAGTGGCAGGCCGCCGATGCGGAACACCGTCGCGCCTGGCAGCGTTTGCAGCACTTGCAGCACACCCTCGGCGGCGTTCCTGCCGACAGTGCCCGCGCGGTGCTACGCGATACGCCGGACACCCAGCGCCGCGCCGCCCTCAAGCTGCTCGGCGCGCTCTTGATGGTCGGCGGCAGCGGCTATCTGGTGCGGCGTAGTGAACCTTGGCAAGCGGCATTCGCCGAACATCGCACGGCGACCGGTGAGATCCGCTACGTCACCCTCAGCGACGGTACGCGTCTGGACCTCAACAGCGACAGCGCAGTGGATGTGCGTTTCAGCGCCACTGAGCGACGTATTCGCCTGATCCGAGGCGAGATCCTGCTGACCAGCGGCCACGATGCACTGCGCCCGCTGATCGTGGAAACGGCGGCCGGCGATGTGCAGGCGCTGGGCACTCGCTTTGCCGTGCGCGAACTGGACGCGGGCAGCCGTGTCGACCTGTATGAAGGCCGCGTGCGCGTGACCCCGGTGCACGGCGCTGCGGTGCAGATGAACGCCGGTGACAGCCTGTGGTTCGATCAGCGCCAGACCCTTGCGTTACCTGCGGTGGGCGCCAACGGCAGCAGTTGGACCGAGCATCGCCTGATCGCCGAACGCCAGCCTCTGGGCGAATTTGTCACGCAACTGAGTCGCTATCGTCCGGGCCTGTTGCGGTGCGATCCGGCCGTGTCCGGGCTGTTACTCACCGGTGTTTTCCCGTTGAACGATACCGACGCGATCCTTGCCGCCCTGGAGCGCTCGTTACCGGTGCACGTCCAGGCAGTCACCCGCTACTGGGTGACGATCAAGGCTCGTGTCTGAAAATATTTTCTCTGGCGCTTGTCGGTTTCTCCATCCCGTTCGGGATACCTCTTGAAAGCCAATCAAGAAGCGTTCTCACGGGGAGTCCTGCAATGCCGCACCACCCAATCCAACCCTTGGCCCGCGCCCTGCGCCATGGTCTGTTTGTCGGCCTGATGGCGACCGCGCCGATGCTGCCAACCTTGGCCTATGCCGCCGAAGCCACTGAAGAAGTGCGTACCTACGCCATCCCGGCGGGCAGTCTCGACCAGGCGTTGAACCGTTTCGCCAGTGCCTCGGGCATCTTGTTGTCGGTTGATGCCACGCTTACGGAAGGTAAGCGCAGCGCCGGCCTGCAAGGGCGTTATGCGGTGGGGGCCGGTCTGGAGCGGTTGCTGGCGGGCAGCGGCCTGGTGGCGATGCAATCCCAGGGCGGTTGGTCGTTGCAGGCGAGCGCGTCTGACGGCACGTTGCAACTTGGGGCTACCCAGATCAGCGCCCAGCAAGCCGAGGAAAGCGCCTGGGGCCCGGTGGACGGTATCGTTGCCACCCGCAGCGCCTCCGGCAGCAAGACCGATTCGGCACTGGTGGAAATCCCCCAGACTATCAACGTGATCACTGCCGCCGAGATCAAGGCGCGCGGTGCCCAGAGCGTCACCCAGGCATTGCTGTACACGCCGGGCATGAGCGCCGGCGGCTTCGCCGACCGGGTCAAGTTGTTCGATGAACCCACCTCGCGGGGCTTCTCGCCCACACCCCTGTACCTCGACGGTTTGCACCTGCCCTATGGCGGTGGCAGCACTGGCGGCGCGCTGCAAATCGAGCCCTATTCCTTGGAGCGCATTGAAGTCCTCAAAGGCCCGGCTTCGGTGCTGTACGGCCAAAACCAGCCGGGCGGTATCGTCAATATGGTCAGCAAGCGCCCCAGCGAAACCCCGGTACACCAAGTGGTGCTGGAAGCCGGCACCTACGAGCATAAAAGCGCGGCCATCGACCTCAGCGGTCCGCTGGATGAGCAGGGGCAATTTCTGTATCGCCTGACCGGCCTGGCCAACGATGGGCAGGACGAGATCAACTACGTCGAGAACAAACGCCAGTTCATCGCCCCCAGCTTCACTTGGCGACCCAACGACGACACCCATGTGACGCTGTTCGCCCAGTACCAGAAAGACAAAGGTGTGCCCGAAGCCCAAGGCCTGCCGGCGTCCGGCACCTTGTGGGCCAACCCCAACGGCAAGATCAAGCGCGATGTGTTTATCGGCGAGCCCGGCGTCAACCAATACAACCGCGAGCAGTACGTGCTGGGCTACGAGGTTTCCCATCGCCTGAACGACACCTGGACCCTCAAACAAAATGCGCGCTACGCCGAGGTGGACGACCGTTACACCGCGCCGTTGCACGGCTACCGTTTCGTCGCCAACCCGGCCACCGGTGTGCAGGACCAGCGCTACCTGCAACGCTTCGGTGTGGACTGGGCGCAAAACAACAAAGTGTTTGGCGTGGACAGCATCGCTCAGGCCGAATTCGACACAGGCGCGTTGTCCCACACCCTGATCCTGGGCCTGGATTACTACCATTCCGGCTCGCTGTTCCATGGCCTGTATGACCGCAACCCGCCGATCATCGACCTGTTCAAGCCGGTCTATGGGCAGCGCCTGAATTTTGGCCAGCCATATCGGTGGGATCGCACCATCACCCAGACCGGCCTGTACGTTCAGGACCAGATCAAGTTGGATAAATGGGCGTTGGTCCTGGGCGGGCGCTATGACTGGGCCAACGTGGTGAACAAAGAACCCCTGACCGACACGCGCTTTGCCAGCAAAGACCAGGCGTTCACCGGTCGTGCGGGGTTGGTGTACTTGTTCGATAACGGCCTGGCGCCCTTTGTCAGCTACACGGAATCCTTCCTGCCACTGGCGGGCACCGACGTAAATAAAAAGCCGTTCGAGCCGTCTACCGGCAATCAGTACGAAGTCGGCGTGAAGTACCAGCCGCCCGGCCAGAAGAGTTTTGTGCAGGTCTCGGTCTATCAGCTGGACCAGGAAAATGTGCTCACCACCAACCCGGTGGACACCACCTACAGCACCCAAAGCGGCGCTATGCGCTCACGCGGCGTGGAGCTGGAAGCCAAGGCAGCGCTCAGCGACGCTTGGGAGATCATCGCGTCGGCCTCGCGCAATGACATCAAATACACCAAGGACAACGACGGTCGCCAAGGCCGCCACCCCGCAGGCATTTCGCCGCTCACGGCGTCGATGTGGGTCAATTACACCGTGCTCGGCGACACCCCGCTGGCCGGTCTCGGCGCGGGGCTGGGTGTGCGCTACGCCCGCCAAAGCCTGGGCGACTACTACGAAGGCGCCTTCAGCGTGCCCTCGTATAGCGTCTACGACGCCAGCCTGAGCTACGACCTAAGCCGCTCGCCGCTGAAACTCAAAGGCGTGAAACTGGCGCTGAACGTGCAGAACCTCACCGACAAGACCTACGTTTCGCAGTGCACCAGCGATCTGGATTGCTACTACGGGCAAGGACGGACGGCGGTGTCGAGCCTGACGTACGACTGGTAGCCAGGTGCTCTTGGAGCGGGCAAGCTCGCTCCAAGGATGTTCAAGGATTCTGCAAAAACACCACATACCCCCGAAACCACTCGTTGCTCTGCAAATACCCCGGCGCCTGCCATTCACCGCCCTGAATCAAGCCGATCTTGAACGGCAGCCCCAGCCGATTCATCCGCGGTAAGTACGCCGCGTAATCCGGGATGCTGTGGCGGCCTTGATAGGTCTGCACCACCACTTCATCCACCACGCCTTTGAGCTGGGCGATGGCGGCCGGGTCGGCGTTGCTGCTCCAGTCCATCAGGCCGGTGATGCTCAGCCGCAAGTCGGCGGGCAGGCGCTGGCGCAGGTCGCGCAGAAAGTCGGCGTATTCGTGCAGGTATTGGGTACGGGCGTCGAAGTCGATCTGAATGCCTATTACCGGGTTGCCCGCGTCGCGCCAGCGTTGCACCTGGCCGAGCAGCTGGGTGTAGATCGGTTCGGGCCAGCGCAAGGTGTGGGCGCGGTATACCACCCAGACCTCGCCCTGGGTCAAGCGCGGTACGCTCATGCCCTGGGCGATCAGCTGCACGCCGCGCTGGGGGGCGCGGCGGGTAGAGTTGATCTGGCCCTGCAGGATGTAGAGGGTCTTGGCCTGCTTGAGCACCGCTTGGGACTTGACGCCGCTCCACAGCCAGAAGGCGTCATAGTCGCGGGCGTCGACGGCACCGAAGGCCGGGCTCGCCAGCATCAGCAAGCCTAGCCACAGGTGTTTCACCAGTAGTACTGCAGCGATTTGCCCCACTGGGTGTCGGCGTAGCCGCTTTTGAGCTGGCGGAACCAGGCTTTGCGCACGGCCGGTTCAACGTCCTGCCCACCGCAGCTGTTATAGCCGGCCGGCGCGTAGCAGTTGATGGCGCGGAACAGCGCATAGGCCTTGTCTGTCTTCGGCGCCTTGGCGTCGCCGATCACCTGCTTGTAACCGTCGAGTCGCGAGAAGGTGGCCCCTTTGAAGTCAGACGCGGTGCTGCCCAGGCTGCCGGCGGCGCGTGCTTGTTCCAGCGGCATGCCGTCCAGGTTGTTGCGCAGGATGAACTCGCCGAGGCAGTTGAGGGCCTGGGGGTTCTTGGCCTCGGTTTGCAGGGTCGCGGCAGTTTGCGCGATGGCCGGGCAGGTGTAGCCCGAGGCAGCTTTCTCACCGTTCCACTGGAACAGTTTCAACGTCTGCCCTTCGCTGTAGACATAGCCCAGGCTGCTGCTCAACTTATCTTCGGGCACCGGGGTCGGCAGTTGCTTGAAGTCCTCGGCAAAGGTGGCGAACTGGCCGCGCAGCAGGTCTTTGTAGAGCAACACGAATTGCGCAGTCTGGCGCTCCACCGGATCGCTGGCCTGGGCGATCTGTTGGCGCAGCAGCTCAGGCCCGGCGACGTTGCGCAACAGGCTGTAGCGCACTTGCTTGGCGCTGATCGGCGAGTCGGCGGCAAACACCTCGGCCAACTGGCCGCTGCGCTCGTAGTTCATGGCCAGGGCCAATTCCAGTTGATCGCGCATCAACGGCAGTTTGGCCAGTGGCAGCAATTGCAGCCAAAGTGCTTGGGCGCCTTTCCAATCTTGCTTGGCTTCCAGCGCCAGGGCACGCAGGGTCTGTTGGCTGAAGGCGAAGTAATTCAGGCTCGACGGCACACTTTGCGGCAGCTGCTTCAGCGCGGCATCCGGCTGGTGCTCGATGTACAGCGCACACACCGCCAGCAGGTAATCGTAGAGTTCGGGTTCGCTGGCAAACAGTGCCTTTTGCTTCTCCAGGTCTGCGCGGGACAAGGTCGGCTGGTTGCCGCCGCGCATCACCATCAGATCACTGACCAGTTGGATCATCGGCGTCTTCACTGGCTGGCTGTTGACCATCAACAACTTGAGGTCAGCCTCTTCCACCAGCTCATCCTCGGACACATTGCGCTGCGCGTCGCTGGCTTGCGTGAGGCTCCAGGCGTACGCCTCGGCCAGTTTGCTGCCGTCATCGGCCAACCAGTAGACCCGCCGCAGCAGGCCGCGCGCGGAGGCGCTGTAATCGCCTTGTGGATAAGTACTCAGGTAGCTATCGAAGGCTTGCTCGGCATTGGCCAGCGCCGACTTATCCACACGCGCCAGAGTCGGCACGCCGTCGGCATCGTACGCGTCTGCCTGGGCCTGGTTCAGCGCAGTGCGGGCGGTCATGTACAGCGCGGCTTCCTTGAGCCAGGGCAGGGCACTGCTGCGAGCGGCACTGAAGCCGCGCTCGGCTTCGGCAAAACGGCCGCTATAAAAATCGGCGGCGGCTTGCAGGTAGGTGTACAGCTGCTGGCCGTCGGTCGATTGCAGTTGCTGCGCATTCGCCACGACCGGGCCGTCCCACTCGCAGGTGGTGAGCAGTTGCAGGCGGGCTTTGACCAGCAGCTCGCGTTCGGCGGCCGGCATATCGGCCTTGACCACTTGGCGCACAAACGCGGTGGCACTGTCGTCGTCGTTGCTGCGGCAACGGCTGCCCTCGCCCGTGACAAACGCCTCGCCGGCGGTGGTGTAGTCCTCGCGCTTGATGCCCAGGGGTTGCAGCAGGTTGTCCAGTTCGGCAGTGGACGATGTGTCTGCGCCGTCATCCGGTTCAGTGTCCGAGCTGCCGAGCAGCGTCAGGCGATACACCGGGAACGGCACAGGGCCGAACCCCTCAGCCAGGTCATCTTCGCTCAAGGCATTGGGCGTCAGGCCCGTATTTTTCTTGTCGGCCAGCAGCAGGCGCAGGTTGACCCGGCTGTCGTTGCCAGGGCTGAGGAAAGGCTGGTTGCTACACGGGTCGAGGGTGTCGCGGGAAACACGCAAGTCGGGGTAGCACGAATCGTCGGAGCTGGCCTGGGCCTGCACGGAGAGACCGGCCAGCAGGGCCAGTGCCAGAGGTGACAAAAAACCGATGCGCATGAGGTGTCCTTGATCCTGGTGCTTGGAGGGGCGCAATCATAGCTTGATCTGACAATTGCTTTGGTGACTGCCTACACAATTTGCCGATTTGTCCGATTGGGGGTAGTGGCAATTTAATTTCGCTGACTTAGACTGCGGTCATCGTCAGGGAGTCGACCATATGAAGCAATTGCATGGATGGGCGTTGGGTTTTATCGGCATATTGGGCGTGGCTCAGCTGGCCATGGCCGAAGACCCGTTGTTGGATCATTCGCCTGCGACCACCGCCAGTGCCGACAGCGAAGCGCGGGGCGTGTTGCGTGCCCGCGACCAGGCGATGCTGGCCAGTGAGCTGTCCGGGCGCATCGTCGAGTTGCCGTTCAGCGAGGGTGAGACGTTCAAAAAAGGCGACACCCTGGCGCGTTTCGATTGTTCGGCCTACCAGGCCCAATTGAACGCCGCCCAAGCCGCCAGCCGTGGTGCCGGGGAAGAACTGGCGCACAACAAACAGTTGGCGGCGCTCAATTCAGTCGGACGCTTTGAAGTGGCCCGCGCCGAAGCGCGGTTGAGCGAGACCCAGGCCCAGTCCCAGGTCTACCAGGTACAAGTCAAACGCTGCAATGTGCTGGCGCCGTATGACGGTCAAGTGGTGCAGCGCAAAGTGCAACGCTATGAAAGCGTCTCGGCCGGCGCGCCGCTGCTGGAAATCGTCGATAACCGCAGCCTGGAAATTCACCTATTGGTGCCGTCGCGCTGGATGGGCAAGCTCAAGCCGGGGCAGACGTTCAGCTTTACGCCGGATGAAACTGGCAAGTCGCTACAAGCGACGGTCAAGCGTTTGGGGGCACGCATCGATGAGGGGAGTCAGACGCTGTTGCTGGTGGCGAGCGTGCCGGATGCCGGTGGGCTGCTGTCCGGCATGAGCGGTACCGCGCGTTTCGTAGAACCCCAGTGAACGCGCCGTTCAAAGGCAACACCGAGCAGGTGTTCGCGCGCTTCCTCGACCTGGAGCGCCAGACCCGTGCCGCGCGAACGCCGGCGCAACTGAGCTACAGCCTGGTCAATGACGGTCAGGCACTGTTCGGGTTTCGCCATGCCGCTTTATTGATTGCCGGCAAAGTCCAAGCTGTCACCGGTGTGAGCGCGGTGGAGCCGAATGCGCCGTTCGTGGCGTTCGTCGAGCAGGCCGTGGCGTCGTTGTTCAAGCAGGGCCGTTTGAATCAGGCACGGGTGATCGACGCCGATGAGGTAAGCGAAGCCATTCGGGCGGACTGGCAAAGCCTGTCGGCCGGTCAGGTGTTCTGGTTGCCGTTGATCGATCATCAGGGCCAAGTGTTCGGAGGGTTATGGCTGGCCCGCGACCTTCCGTGGAGTAACCCCGAACAAGTCCTGTTGTCGCAATTGGGCGATACCTACAGCCATGCCTGGCTGGCGCTGCAACCGCGCAAGCCATGGCGCTTGCGCTGGTCGCGCAAATGGCGGGTGGCGCTGGTGGCGCTGCTGTTGTTGGGCTTGCTGATACCGGTACGCCAATCGGTACTGGCCCCGGCCGAAGTGGTGCCGCTGGGCGGGCAAGTGGTCGCCGCACCGTTGGACGGTGTGATCGCCGAGTTTCTGGTCAAACCCAACCAAACCGTCAAAAGCGGCGACCTTTTGCTGCGCTTCGAAAGCACCAGCCTCAAGGCCCAGGCCGATGTGGCCGAGCGGGCCTTGGGTGTGGCCGAAGCGGAACTCAAGACCCACTCCCAGCGTTCGTTCGCCGATGCGGAATCGAGTTCGAAGATCGACCTGCTGGCCGCGCGCGTGGAACAGAAACGCGCTGAGCGCAACTACGCGGTCGAACTGCTCAAACGCAGCGAAGTGCGCGCCGAGCGCGACGGTATTGCCGTGTTTCCCGATGCCGAACGCTGGCTGGGCAAACCGGTGCAGACCGGCGAGCGGTTGATGGAAATCGCGGACCCGAGTCAGGCCGAGTTGCGGATCGAATTGGCGGTGGGCGACGCGATTGCCTTGGCCCCAGGCGCGCAGGTGGCATTGTTTCTCGACAGCGATCCGCTGCATCGGCATGTGGCCTGGCTCGAACGTTCGGCCTATGAAGCGCAACCCACCGCGTCCGGTCAATTGGCCTATCGCCTGGATGCACGTTTCGATGCGACCGCGCCGCGTATCGGCCTGCGTGGCACCGCGAAGATTTTCGGCGACCGCGCCCCGCTGGCGCTGTACCTGCTGCGTCGGCCGTTGGCCGGCCTGCGTCAGAGCGTAGGTCTCTAGCATGGGCTTGCCGAGTCTGCGCGCCGATCTGCAACTATCGGCAGCGGCGCCGGATCGGGACGGTTCGCCGCAATGGACCCTGGCCGACCCGGTGCGCGGGCGCTATTTCAAAATCGGCGCGGCGGCCATGCGCATGCTGCGGCATTGGTCCCTGGGCGACCCGGAGCGGGTCCTGCAAGCGGCGAACCGGGAGCCGGGCCTGCCGCTTACGCCGCAGTCCCTGGAAGAACTGCTGGGGTTTTTACGCGGCCATGACTTGATCAGCGGCCTGGATGCGCAACAACGCGACAGCTATGCGCTCAAGATCGCCGCCCAGCGCCAGAGCCTTTGGCAAATCCTGCTGCATCAGTACCTGTTTTTCCGCATTCCGTTGTGGCGCCCGGATGCCTTTCTCAACCGCACCTGGCCTGTGTTGGCGCGGTTTGGCCCGAGCATGCTGCGCTACGGCATACCGCTGGTCCTGGGGCTGGGGGTTTTCCTGGTGTCGCGGGATTGGCAGCGGTTCGTTGCGACATTTCCGCATCTGTTCAGCCTTGGCGGGGCGCTGGCGTTTGGGGTGGCCTTGTTCTTTGCCAAGTTGTGCCATGAGTTCGGCCATGCGTTTATGGCCAAGCGCGCTGGTTGTCGCGTGCAGAGCATGGGTGTGGCGTTCATGGTGCTGTTGCCGATGTTTTATACCGACGTGAGCGATGCCTGGAGGGTCAATGATCGGCGTGCCCGTTTGCTGATCGGTGCCGGCGGCGTGCTGGCGGAATTGCTGCTGGCGTGCGTTGCCTTGCTGACCTGGTCGCTGCTGCCGGACGGGCCGGCGCGCACGGCGGCGTTCATGCTGGCCAGCGCCACGTGGATCACCACGTTGATCATCAACCTCAATCCGTTTATGCGTTTCGATGGCTACTTCCTGCTCAGCGATTTCTGGGCGGTGGATAACCTTCAGGGTCGCGCGTTCGCGCTGTGTCGCTGGCATCTGCGTGAAATGTTGTTCGGCTATGGCCTGGCCGCGCCGGAGCCGTGGTCGCCGCCGATGCGCCGTCGTTTGTTGCTATGGGGCTACGGTGCCTGGTTATGGCGCGCGGCGTTGTTTTTCGGCATCGCCCTGGCGGTGTATCACCTGTTTTTCAAGGTGTTGGGCATTTTCCTGATGATGGTGGAATTGATGTGGTTCATCGTGATGCCCATCGTCAAAGAATGGCGGCAATGGTGGAGCCGCCGCGAACAGGCCCATGGCCCAAGGGTATGGCTGACCGGTCTGGTGTTGCTGACGCTGCTGCTGGCGCTGTGGCTGCCATGGCGCAGCGCCGTGGAAGTGCCGGCAATGTTCGAGGCCGGGCGTGCCAGTGCCTTGCATGCACCGGTGGCGGCGCGGGTGCGGCAGGTCAATGTGCACGACGGCCAAACGGTGGCTCAGGGCGATGTATTGATTGAGCTGGAATCGTCGGATATGGCCTCGCGTCTGCTCATCGTGCGCCGGGAAATCGAGATCCAGCAGTTGCAGATGCGTCGCCAGGCCGGGCGCAGTGAAACCGCCGCGGATGCCGGCATCATCGAACAACAATTGGCCGAAGCGGTGGCCGAGTACCGGGGGTTGGTTGCCCAGCGCGAACGCCTGTTGCTGCGCGCGCCCCATGCCGGTCAGGTACGCGACCTGCTGCCGCAACTCACCGTGGGCCGTTGGTTGGCGCCCACACAAGTGCTGGCGCGGGTGGTGCAGACCGATTCGCGGCTGCGCGGCTACCTGACCGAGGCCGAGCTGTGGCGCGTCGCGCCTGGCGCCAAGGGGCGGTTTATCGCTGACGATCCGATGCACGCCTCCATTGCCGTGCAATTGGATGAAATCGACACCAACGGTGTGGCCTTCATTGAGCAGCAAGCCTTGACCTCCGACCACCACGGGCCAATTGCCGTACGCCGGGATTCGCAACAACGGGCGCAGCCCGTGCAGGCGCACTACGGCGTGCGCTTGAGTGCCATTGACGATACCGCCGCGCCGCTGCAACCGCTGCGGGGTGCGGTGGTTCTGCAGGGGCAGGGTGAGTCGGTATTGGGCGCGGCTTGGCGACGGTTGGCGGCGCTGGGTGTCAGGGAAAGCGGCTTTTAAGGAATCGATATGGATGCAGTCACGGCTGAAGGATTGGTGGTGCGGCCCTCAAGGGTCAGCGATGCTGGGTTTTTGCAAGCGCTCTATCAGGCGGCGCGCCCGGATCTGCAATGGGTCGACGGTGAGCCCGAGCAACGGCAGCAGATGATCGCGCAGCAATTCCAGGTGCAGGAGCGAGGGCTGGGCGAGCATTTTCCCGATGCCATGCATTACGTCGTGGAAAAGCTCGGCACCGCTATCGGCGCCTTGAGCACGGATTTTGGCGCCCATGAAATCCGGGTCTTGTACCTGGCATTTATCCCCCAGGCTCGTGGGCGCGGATATGGTCGGGCGGTTCTGCACGGGGTGCAGAAGGCTGCGCAACAGATCCGCTGCCCGGTTTCGACCGTGGTCTGGGCCAGCAACCCCCATGCGCGCCAGCACTATCTGGCGCTGGGCTTCGAGGTGCAGGAGCAGAACCCGGCGGCAGAGCGGTTGGTCTGGTATCCGAAAAGTCTCTGAGCGGCCGCCAACCGCTCGGGTTCAATTGAACGTGATGCAGAAATAACCCCGCGACGGGTTCCGTCCCGCGGCCGGTACGCGGGATACGAAAACGCCTTCCAGTCTTCCCAGCTCGGGGATGTCCAGATCGCACAGTCCGTCCACGAAGGCCGTGTCTTCCAGGCTGTTGAGTTGCACATTGAACGGCATGCGCTCGGTGTCGGGCATTTTAGCTTTGGGGGTTTCTTCCAAGTGCTCAATGCGCACTTCCAGACGGTGACCGTCCGGCAGGGTCAGGCTTCGGGTCTGACCCAGCAGCGCTTGAAAATGGTGGCTATGAACCTTTTGCAGCATATCGACACTCCACAAGGCCAGAGGGCCGCAGCCCTCTGGCGGATCATCAGTCGTGGGGAGGGAAAATCCCTTCAAGAGCAATGCTGAAGTTGACGGCCAGGTATGGGTTCATGACCGCCATCGGTGTGCCGCCTCCAGAAGGCGACACCGTGCCGCTGACGGTGGTGGTCACGCCTTGCAGCGGCACTGGCGAGGCACCCAACTGATCTGAATAGATCGCCGCCGAGCCCGGCCCGGTACCCGAGGTGCCAATGAATGAGTTGGTGGATGTCGGCGCGTTTACGGGATTGCTGGCCGGGTTGGCCAATTGCAGGGTGGTCGAGGCGGTGACGCCCGTGAGCGTATGGGTGTGTGCAGGCAAGTTGGACAGTGTTGCGCTGACGTTCTCGCTGCCAGCCGTGTCGCCGATGGTCCTCTGTGTCAGGCCCAGCCCGGTGCCCATCCCTAAAGGCAGGCGCCCTTGCAGGTTGGGGAGCATAAAGGTGGACTGGCCGTTGCCTCCGAAGTTGATCCCCAGCAATGCAAACAGCGCCGAATATTGGGAAATGCTGATCGTCTGCCCATTGCACAGCGCCCAGCCTCGGGGTGCGAAATTAAAGGCGAACGGTTGGATAGTGCCCATGAATACTTCCATAACTTCCTCATCCCTCAGGTCATTGGTCTGACGCCACCTGGCAGGTACAAGCAAGCCGTCCGCGATCAGCCCGACGCCTTCATTCCCTGGCCTGGTTACGCATGGCTGAGCGTAGACGGGATCATTTGATTCTGCCGAAACCAAGACATCGAAAAGTAGGTTTGGTTGGCTTAATCCATTCAGTTCTCGATCAGGCAATACCATCCATCTCTTTTTCTCATTCAGGGTGGGTTGATATCAAAGTACTACTAGGCGGAGTATTTTTCCTCGGCTACGCTTGGCCTCACAAAAAGGACTTTATGACTGGTGAAGGGATTGCCGCAGTTTCATTTTATTTCCGGTCTTCCGCGCTCAGGCTCGACCCTGCTTTCTGCGATTTTGCTGCAGAACCCGCGGTTTCATGCCGGTATGACCAGCCCGGTAGGTTCGCTCTTTAGCAGCGTGCTGCAGCAGTGCAGCGCCGGCAGCGAATTTGGTTCGGTGATCGACACCGATCTGCGCCGCCGGCTGCTGCGCGGCCTGTTCGATTCCTATTACGCCGATAAGGCCGACAAGCCCGTTATTTTCGATACCAACCGGCATTGGTGCGCGCGCTTGCCGGCCTTGCAGGATCTGTTTCCCCAGGCCAAGACCATCGCCTGTGTGCGCAATGTCGCCTGGGTGCTCGACAGTCTGGAGCGCCTCTACCGCGCCAATCCGTTCGAGAACACCAAGCTGTTCAACGACGATGATGAGCGCAACACCGTCTACAGCCGCTGCGAAACCCTGGCCCAGCGCAATCGCCTGGTGGGGTTTGCCTGGACCGCGCTCAAAGAAGCGTATTACGGCGACAACGCCGAGTCCTTGCTGATCGTTGACTATGACTTGCTGACCCAAGCCCCGGAGCGCGTGATGCGGTTGGTATATGCGTTCATCGACGAGCCTTGGTTCGAACACGATTTCAATCACCTGACCTACGACGCCCCGGCCTTCGACCAGGCGTTGGGCGTTGCCGGCCTGCACAAGGTCAAGCCCAGGGTGGCCCCCCAGTCGCGGCGCACGCTGTTGCCGCCGGACCTGTTTGAAAAGTTTGCGCAGTTGTCGTTCTGGCGTGATGGTTCTGCCAGTGCGGCCAATGTCATTCGTATGAAAAGCGACGCCGCGATCGGCTGATTGCGGTTTTTTCTATTGGCGTGTTGTAGCAGTTCGAGTTCGGGTGATCGTCATGTGGTGGAGCAAAGGCAAATCGCGGGTAACCGAGGCTTCTAAGGCCCTGGCATCGCCAATGATCATGTCCCTGGAACCGCGAATGCTGTTCGACGGTGCGGTGGCGGCGACCGTGGCCGAGGCGGCGCAGCCGGACGCGCATGCGCCGGCCGAAGCGGCCAAGCCCCCCACTGCGGACGGGCCCGCCGACAGCCATGCGCCTCAGGGCCAGGTCGCTGCCACCCAGGCTGCGGCGCCCGGCAAGAGCGTGGTGTTCGTCGATTCCCGGGTCAAGGATTTCGCCAGCCTGCTCGAAGGCGTGGCGCCGGGCACCCAAGTGGTGCAACTGGACGGCGGCAAGGACGGTCTGCAGCAAATTGCCGATTACCTGGATTCACACCAGGGTATCAGCTCCGTCCAGATCATCGCCCACGGTAATGCCGGTGATTTGTGGCTGGGCAACAGCTATCTCTCGGCCGATAACGTACAGGCACGCAGCGAAGTGCTGGCGCAGATCGGTCAGGACATGAACGCCGGAGGGGATATCCTCATCTACGGCTGCTATACCGCCGAAGGCGAGCGTGGATTGAGCCTGGTGGATTCGCTGGCGCAGTTGACCGGCCGCGACGTAGCCGCTTCCAATGACCGCACGGGCCTGGGCGGCGATTGGGATCTGGAAATTGCCACCGGCACCATCGAAAGCACCAGCGCGCTGTCGAGCAAGGCCATGAGTGAGTACCAATGGGGCCTGGCCACCTGGACCGCAACCAACAATCAAAACGCGGGCGTGGGCTCCCTACGCAGCGCCCTGGCTTCCGCGCAGAACGGCGACATCGTCACTTTCAATAACAGCATGACCGTTGCGCTGACCCAGGTGCTGGTGGTCAATAAGAACATCACGATCGATGGAGACATCAATGACGACAACGTTGCCGATGTCACCCTGGATGGGCAGTTCCGAACCCAAATCATCAACGTGACGGCCGGCACCACGGCGACCCTCGACGGCTTGGTGATTACCCGCGGCGTGGTGTCTGGCAACGGCGGTAACGGCGGCGACGATGCGCTGGTGGCCAAGGGGGGAGGGATCTACAACGCCGGCACCCTGACCCTGCGTAACGTCACGGTCACCGCCAACGTGGCGGCGGGCGGTGGTGGGGGTGGTGGGGTGACACCGGAATATGCCGGCGGTGGTGGTGGCGGCGGTGGCGCCCTCGGCGGCGGGATCGGCGGTCGTGGCGGCGACACACTCAACTCCTCAGGCTCCAACGGCTCAGCCAACCAGGGCGGTGCCGGTGGCGGTTTCTTCAATATCGGTGGCCGTGGTGGCAGCACGACCGGCGGTGCCGGCGGCGCCGTCTATGCGGGCTACAGCACCGGTTCCTCCGGCGGCACGGCCTCCAGCGCCGGGCTGTCCATCGGCGGCGGTGGCGGCGGTGATGGCTATAACGATATCGGTGGTGCCGGAGGTGGTGCGGTTGGTGGTATCTATAACGACACGGGCGCCACCCTGCGGGTCATCGGCAATTCGGTCATCTCCAATAACATTGGCGCGGGCGGCGGTGGCGGTGGCGGCGGTGCGGGCGGCGGTTATACCCAAAATGGCGGCGCCGGTGGGGTCGGGGTCGGGGCTATCTGGAACAAGGGCGCGATCCTTTTCACCGCCGCCAATTTCGCGGCGTTGAGTGGCAATGTCGGTGGCAGTGGCACGGGGGGCACGAGCGCAGGCACTGCCGGTGTCTCCCCGGCGTCGGTGAGCAACGTCTACAACGATGGCGGCACCCTCGTCACCAACTATGTACCGGACGAGACGCCGCCAACCGCTACAGTCGTGGTGGCAAACACCAACCTGAACTCCGGCGCTACGTCGTTGGTGACCATCACCTTCTCCGAGGCGGTGACAGGGCTGACCGCAGCCGACCTGACCGTGCAGAACGGCACCGTTGGCCTGTTGACCAGCGGCGATGGTGGCATCACCTGGACCGGCACGCTGACCGCAGCCAGCAATATTGCCGATACCACCAACATCATCACTTTGAACAACACCGGTGTGGCGGACCTGGCCGGTAACGCCGGCGTCGGTACCACCGATTCGAACAATTACGTGATCAACGACACCGTGGCGCCCACGGCGTCCATCGTCGTGGCCGACACGGCCCTCAGAAGCGGCGAAACCTCGTTGGTCACCATCACGTTTTCCGAGGCCGTCACCGGGTTTACCACAGCGGATTTGACCGTGGCCAACGGCACGCTCAGCGGGCTGAGCAGCAGTGACGGCGGTATCACCTGGACCGCGAGCCTGACGCCGGACACCGCGATCAGCGATACCAGCAATCTGGTCGTCCTGAACAATGCCGGTGTCACGGACTTGAGTGGCAATGCCGGCGTCGGCACTACCAATTCCAACAACTACGCGATCGACACGGTACTGCCGACCGCCACGATCGTGGTGACCGACACGGCATTGAGCATCGGTGAAACGTCCCTGGTGACGATCACCTTCAACGAAGCCGTGAGCGGTTTCACCGTCGCCGATCTGACGGTGGCCAACGGCGTACTGAGCGGGCTGAGCAGCAGCGACGGGGGCATCACTTGGACCGCCACGCTGACCCCTAGCGCTAGCGCCACGGATGCCACCAACCTCATCACCCTGAACAATACCGGCGTGAGCGATCTCGCTGGCAACATAGGCACAGGTACCACTGACTCCAACAATTACGCCATCGACACCCTGCGCCCGACGGCCACCATCGTGGTTGCCGACAACGCGCTGTCCATCGGCGAAACGTCCCAGGTGACGATCACCTTCAGCGAAGCCGTGAGCGGTTTCACCCTGGCTGATCTGGCTGTCGCCAATGGTGCCCTGAGCGGACTGAGCAGCAGCGATGGCGGTATCACCTGGACCGCCACGTTGACCCCTAGCGCCAGCATCACGGATGCCACCAACCTGATTGTCCTGGCCAACACCGGCGTGCTCGATCTGGCCGGCAACTCTGGCAGCGGTACCACCAGTTCCAACAACTATGCCGTCGACACCGCGCGCCCAACCGCCACGATCGTCGTCTCTGATAACGGCTTGAGGATCGGCGAAACTTCCCTGGTGACCATTACCTTCAGCGAAGCGGTGAGCGGTTTTACCAGTGCCGATCTGACGGTCGCCAACGGCACTCTGACCGGGCTGAGCAGCGGTGACGGCGGCATCACCTGGACCGCAACCCTTACCCCGAACGCCAGCATCAGCGACAGCACTAATCTGATCACTCTGGATAACACTGGTGTGTCTGATGCCGCCGGTAACGCCGGTAGCGGCACCACCGACTCCAACAACTATGCCATCGATACTGTGCGCCCCACCGCCACCGTGGTCATCGCCGACAGCGCTGTTGCTTTGGGCGAAACCTCGGTGGTGACCATCACCTTCAGCGAGGCGGTGACTGGCTTTACGCTGGCGGACCTGACAGTTACCAACGGCAGCCTGAGCGGGCTGAGCACCAGCGACAACATCACTTATACCGCGACCTTCACCCCGAGCGTGGGCGTCAGCGATACCACCAACCTGATCACCTTGGATAACACTGGCGTGACGGACGGCGCCGGTAATGCCGGCAGTGGTACCACCGATTCCAACAACTACACCGTCGACACGCTGCGCCCCACCGCGACCATCGTGGTCGCTGACACCGCACTGAGCGTCGGCGAAACCTCGCTGGTGACCATCACCTTCAGTGAGGCGGTCACTGGGTTCGACAATTCTGACCTGAGTGTGGCCAACGGCACCCTCAGCGCCGTCAGCAGCAGCGATGGCGGTATCACCTGGACCGCTACGTTCACCCCGAACCTGGGCGTCAGCGACACCTCCAACGTCATCGTGCTGAACAACACCGGTGTCTCGGATGCTGCGGGCAATACCGGCAGCGGCACAACCAACTCCAATAACTACCAGATCGACACTAACGTACCGACCGCGACTATCGTGGTCGCCGATACTACGCTGGGGATCGGCCAGACGAGCCTGGTAACCATCACCTTCAACTCGGCAGTGAGTGGTTTCGATAACGCCGACCTGACGATCAACAACGGCACCCTGAGCACTGTCAGCAGCAGCGATGGCGGCGTGACCTGGACAGCGACGTTTACCCCGAGCGCGAGCATTTCCGATAGCAGCAACGTGATCACGTTGGACAATACCGGCTTGATCAACGGCGCTGGCAATGCCGGCGTCGGCACCACCGACTCCAACAACTACGTGGTCGATACGGTGCGCCCTACCGCGACCATCGTGGTGGCCGATACAGCCTTGGCCGTCGGCGAAACCTCACTGGTGACGATCACCTTCAGCGAGGCCATCGTCGGCTTCTCCAATGCTGACCTGAACGTGGCCAACGGCACTCTCAGCGGGCTGAGCAGCAATGATGGTGGCATCACTTGGACCGCGACCTTGACCCCGTCGGCAGGCGTCAGCGATACCAGCAATGTCATCACCCTGACCAACGGCGGCATCGCCGACCTGGCCGGCAACGTTGGCAGCGGCACCACCGATTCCAACAACTACGCCCTCGATACCCAGCGCCCGAGCGCTACCATCGTGCTCAGCGATTCGACATTGAGACCAGGCGAGACCGCGCAGGTGACGATCACCTTCAGCGAGGCCGTCAGTGGCTTCGACAATTCCGACCTGACCATCGTCAACGGCAGCTTGAGCGCCGTCAGCAGCAGCGATGGCGGCCTGACCTGGACCGCGACGTTTACCCCGGACCCAGGCGTCTCCGACACCACCAACCTGATCACCTTGGATAACACCGGCGTGAGCGACGCCGCCGGCAACACAGGGGCAGGCGCCACCGACTCGGCCAACTTTATGATCGAAACACGGGTGCCGACGGCGACGGTGGTGGTGGCCGACAGCGCACTCAAGGTCGGTGAGACCTCCCTGGTAACCATCACTTTCTCGGAAGCGGTCAGTGGTTTCGACAATGCCGATCTGCTGGTGAATAACGGTACTCTCAGCGCCGTCTCATCCTCCGATGGCGGTGTGACTTGGACGGCAACCTTCACCCCGAACGCGGGCATCACCGACACCAGCAACCTGATCAGCCTGGATACCAGTGGCGTGGTCAACGTCTCAGGCAATGCAGGTAGCGGTACGGTGAACTCCAACAGTTTTGCGATCGATACAGTGCGCCCTGGCGCGACGATTACCCTGGGTGACACCCGCCTGGGCATCGGCCAGACCACTGTCGTGACCATCCGCTTTACCGAGGCGGTCAGCGGTTTCGATCTGTCGGATTTGAGTGTGGCCAATGCTGTGCTGTCCGACCTCGCCAGCACTGACGGCGGCCTGACCTGGACGGCCACCTTGACGCCCACGGCGGGCGTCAGCGATGCCACTAACCTGATCCTGCTGGACGCAAGTACTGTCCAGGACCTGGCCGGCAATGTCGGGGCGGGTATTGCGATCTCCAGCAACTATGCCCTCGACGCCACCCGGCCAACCGCAACCATCGTGGTTGCCGATCCGAACCTGACAGTAGGCGAGACAACGCAGGTCGTCATCACCTTCAGCGAGGCGGTAAGTAATTTCGACCTGTCGGACCTGAGTGTCACCAATGGGGAGTTGACCAATCTGGTCAGCAGCGACGGTGGTCTGACCTGGACCGCGACATTCACGCCGACCGCCAACCTTACCGATCCGAGCAACTTTATCGCCCTGGACACCGCCAACCTCACTGACCTGGCGGGCAACGCCGGGGTAAGCGTGGCCGTGTCCAACAACTATGCGATCGATACCGTGGTACCCAACGATGTGAAACCGCCGCCGGACTTCCTCACCGCAGACCCTGTGACGGTGGTTGCGCCATCCGAGGTGCCGTTACAACCGGTCGTCATTGCGCCACCCAGGGGCGATCTCGGCTCGCCGCTGGGCTTCCCGCCGCTGTTCGAGCAGCGGGACGTTGGCGGTGACCTCAAACCGATCGGCAGTATTTTCATCAGCCGGGGCCAGTTGGCACCGAGCTATATCGCCCAGGTGTTCGGCAACGACACCGCCGGCGATGGCTCGGGCCAAGGTTTCCTGGGGTTTGGTGGGGGCGATGGTGGGGTATTCGGCAGCAGCACGTTGTCGGGTGTGTTCAACCGCGACGCCGGTTCCGAGGACCATTCCTTGAACACTTTCGGCAGCCAATCAATGCAGAGTCGAGACCTTACCCAAGGGCTGCGCGGCCTGTTCGGCGCGCCGACGCTGGGTCAGCAACTGCAGCACCTCAAAGACACCGAGCAGCGTCAGGTCGATAACCTGGCGATGGCTTTACGACAGGCCGGCATCAGCGAAGTGCAGGCTTGAAAACTTCAAGAAAAGAACCGCAGTCAGGGGCAAGTCAGGGATGAATAGAGGTCAGAAGTTATTCGGAATGAGTCTGCTGGCGTTGGTTGTCAGCGGGTGCGCAGTCACCAGTGACCCCATCGAGCGCAGCGTCAGCGAGCAACGCGCGCGCAGCGATCTACACGGCATGTACAAGGATCAGGAACCGTTGAGCGGCCCGCTGACCCTGCACGAGGCCATGGCTCGCGCGGTCAAGTACAACCTCGAAGGCCGTTTGAAGGTGATGGAAGAGGCGCTGGCCAAGCGTCAATCCGACCTGTCCAGTTTCGACATGCTGCCGCGCATGGCCCTGTCCGCTGGCTATGCCGGGCGTAACAACACCAACGCCTCCAGCAGCCAGAGTGTGCTCACCGGCACCCAGTCCCTGGAACCCTCGACCTCCCAGGACCGCGACCGTCGCGTGGCCGACCTGACCATGGTGTGGAACGTGCTCGACTTCGGCGTGAGTTACATCAGCGCCAAGCAGCAGGGCGATCAGCGCCTGATCATCCAGGAACGTCGACGCAAGGTGATCAACACCATCGTGCAGGACGTGCGTTCCGCCTACTGGCGCGCGGTGGCCGCCGAGCGTCTGCTGACCCAGATCGACAGCCTCATGACCCGTGTCGACCAGGCCCAGGCCAATAGCCAGAGCATGAGCGAACAGCGTATCGGCGACCCGGTCCAGGCGCTCGGCTATCAGCGTGCGTTGATCGAAGCCACACGCCAGTTGCAAGAGCAACGCCGGGCCCTGTCGTTGGCCAAGACCGAGCTGTCGACCCTGATCAATCTGCCCATGGGCACTGAGTTGAAACTGGCCACGCCCGATGACTACAGCGTTCCTCAGCTCAAGGTGAACCTGGCCAGCCTGGAGCAGGAAGCCCTGGCCAACCGCCCGGAACTGCGCGAGCAGGATTACCAGACCCGCATCAGCGCCGCCGAAACCCGTAAAGCCATGCTGCGCTTGCTGCCGGGGCTGGAGTTTTCGGCCGGCGGGCATTACGACAGCAACTCGTTTCTAGTGGACAACCGCTGGGCCGACTACGGCGCCAAGGTCACCTGGAACCTGTTCAATGTGATCTCCGCCCCGGCGGCCATCGACGTGGCCAAGGCCGGTGAAGAAGTCGCCACCGCCCGGCGCCAGGCGATGTCGATTGCCGTGCTCGCGCAACTCTACGTGGCCAACGCCAACTTTCAGGACGCGGTGCGCCAGTTCAAAACCAGCGAACAACTTGCCGATATCGACGGGCAAATCCTCGGTCAATTGCGCAACCGTCATGAGGCCGCCGGGATCGGTGAGCTGGACCTGATCCAGGGTGAACTCAACACCTTGCAGGCCGACCTGCGCCGCGACCTGGCCTACGCCGATCTGCGCAACGCCTACGGGCAGATCTTCGCCAGCGCCGGTCTCGACCCGCTGCCGGAGCAACTGGACTCCGACCGCGTGCAAAGCATCGCCAGCGCCCTGGCCAGCCGCGAATCGGCTTGGGCGGCGGGCAATATCGCTGCACCAGTGCCCCGTGCCGTCGCTCAATAACCTGGTAGCGCCGACGGCGAGCATCACGCGCCGTCACCGCGAAGCCCGCAATGGGCATCGCGGCGTGGCGATCCTGCTCACCGGCCTGCCGGCGTCGGGTAAGTCCACCTTGGCCCAGGGCCTGCAAGCCGCCTTGTTCGAACAGGGCCGACAGACCCTGGTACTCGACGGCGATACCCTGCGCGGCGGGCTCAATCGAGACCTGGGGTTTTCCGATAAGGACCGCCTGGAAAACATCCGCCGCGCCAGCGAACTGGCGGCGCTGCTGGTGGATAACGGGCAGATTGTGATCCTGGCAATGATTGCGCCACTGACGGACCTGCGCGCGGTGTTTGCCGAACGCCTCGGTGACGATTATCGCGAAGTGTGGTGCAGCGCCTCGCTGGCAGTGTGCGAAGGCCGCGACCCCAAGGGGCACTACGCCCGTGCGCGTAAGGGCGAGTTGCCGGGGTTTACCGGCATCGGCTCCCCCTATGAACCGCCGCCCCTGGCATCGCTGGTGTTGGACACCGGCGTGCTGTCGGTGAAACAGGGCGTCGAGCGATTACTGGCCTGGCTGGCGCCTGAACTAGACTCTGGGCATTCATCTTCTCAGGAGCCCACCATGGAATCGCCCGTGCACAGCTTGCCGTCACTGTTCAAACAGCTTGGACTGCCGGATGACCCGGTCAGTATTGATCAGTTTGTGACCGCCCACTCACCACTCAAGCCGGATTTGAAGTTGGCAGAGGCGTTTTTCTGGACAGACAGCCAGAAAGCATTTTTGCGTGAGGAAATCTTGGACGATGCGGATTGGGCGGAGGTGGTGGATGAGTTGAATCTGATGTTGCGGGATGGCCGAGGGGTGTAAAAAAATCTTTTGAAAATGGTGTTTTGTAAAAAAAGGTGAGCAGTAAAAAAATCTGGGCGCTAATCGCCTGGGTTTTTTTGGGGGGGGTCACCTTGGCGACAGTCGGATATGCCCATCACTCGAATCGGCAGCGCCACCTGGATGGCGAGGCCGCACAACAATCCTGAAGCTGACACCGATCCAAATGTGGGAGGGGGCTTGCCCCCGATTACGGTGTGCCAGTAACAGCTTGTTTGCCTGACCCACTGCTATCGGGGGTAAGCACCCTGCCACCTGTGTCATGCACTCACCCTCCATCCATCGCTAAATTGTTTCAAAACTTGACGCAATTCGATCCCTTCGCCATATTGATAGTTAGCAAACTAACTGTATGCGAACTATCCAGTGCCTCAATCCCTCGAACAACTCCAGATGAACCTCAGCAGCAGCATGGTGGTGGGCGCCCGTCATTGGCGCAAAATCTGCCAGAGCACGCTGGTGAGCTACGGTATTTCCGAAGCCTGCGCCGTGCCGTTGTTGATGATCGGCCGTTTGGGCGACGGTGTGCATCAGGTCAAGGTCGCCCATGCGTCGGGGATGGAAAGCCCGTCCCTGGTGCGCCTGCTCGACCAGCTGTGCAGCGGCGGCTATGTGTGCCGCACCGAAGACGTCCACGACCGCCGCGCCAAGGCCTTGAGCCTCACCGAACGTGGTCGCGAACTGGTGCAAGCGGTAGAGGCGCAACTGGTGCGCCTGCGCAAAGACGTGTTGGCGGATATCGCGCCCGCCGATATGGAGGCGGCCCTGCGGGTGTTGCGTGCCTTTGAGGCGGCGACGCTTTGAACGGATTCTTCAC
Source organism: Pseudomonas sp. S5F11 (assembly GCF_019641515.1). NCBI lineage: Bacteria > Pseudomonadati > Pseudomonadota > Gammaproteobacteria > Pseudomonadales > Pseudomonadaceae > Pseudomonas > Pseudomonas sp. S5F11. Next base: position 3,407,663 of record NZ_JAIFJZ010000001.1, on the reverse strand, counting down.
CGGTTTCCCGCCCGCCCGCGACTGGTTCTACGGCGTACGCACCTTCGCGGCGTCGATGATCGCCCTGTATATCGCTATGCTGATGCAGATGCCCCGTCCGTATTGGGCAATGGCCACGGTGTATATCGTTTCCAGCCCGTTTGTCGGCCCCACCAGTTCCAAAGCGCTGTACCGCGCCATCGGCACCTTGATGGGGGCGGCGGCGGCGGTGTTTTTTGTGCCGATGTTCGTGCAATCGCCGTACATCCTGGTGGTGGTGATCGCGCTGTGGACGGGCACCTTGCTGTTTCTGTCCATGCACCTGCGCACGGCCAACAACTACGCGCTGATGCTGGCCGGCTACACCTTGCCGTTGATTGCCCTGCCGGTAGTGGATAACCCACTGGCCGTGTGGGACGTGGCCGAGGCGCGTACCGAAGAAATCTTCCTCGGCATTGTGGTGGCCGCCGTGGTCGGCGCGATGTTCTGGCCACGACGCCTGGCGCCGGTGTTCGACGGTTCGGTGGCCAAGTGGTTTGCCGATGCGCAGGTCTACAGCCAGCGGTTCCTCACGCGCACGGTGCAGCCTGACGAAATCAGCACCTTGCGCGGCGGCATGGTCGCCACTTTCAACACCCTGGAATTGATGATCGGCCAGTTGCCTCACGAAGGCGCGCGTCCACAGACGGTGCGCAATACCAAGGAGCTGCGCGGGCGCATGATCCACCTGCTGCCGGTGGTGGAGGAGCTGGATGACGCGCTGTACGCCGTCGAACAGCGCGCGCCGCAGTTTCTCGAACGCCTCAAGCCGCTGCTGGACGCCACCGCCCAGTGGCTGCAAAGCAGTGCCGACAATCCGTCCCTGGACAGTTGGCGCGCCCTGCGTAACCTGATCGAAGCCCAACAGCCCAAGGGCGACGCGCTGGATGATCGCCACACCTTGCTGTTTTCCAACGCGCTGTACCGTCTCGGCGAATGGGTCGACCTGTGGCAGGACTGCCGCAGCCTGCAAGCCGCCATCCACTGCGAGAGCCAGGACACCTGGCGCGCCGTCTATCGCCACTGGCGCTTGGGCCGTCTCACGCCGTTCCTCGACCGTGGCCTGATGTTCTACTCGGCGTTTTCCACCGTCACCGCGATTATCGTCGCCTCGGTGCTGTGGATTCTGCTGGGCTGGACCGACGGCGGCAGCGCGGTGATCCTGGCCGCCGTCGCGTGCAGTTTCTTCGCCTCGATGGACGACCCCGCGCCGCAGATCTACCGGTTCTTTTTCTGGACGGCGATGTCGGTGCTGTTTGCCAGCCTCTATCTGTTTTTGGTGCTGCCCAACCTGCACGACTTTCCGATGCTGGTGCTGGCGTTCGCGGTGCCGTTTATCTGCATTGGCACGCTGACCGTGCAGCCGCGCTTCTACCTGGGCATGCTGCTGACGCTGGTTAACACCTCGTCGTTCATCAGCATCCAGGGCGCCTACGACGCCGACTTCCTCAACTTCGCCAACGTCAACCTGGCCGGGCCGGTTGGCCTGCTGTTCGCGTTTGTGTGGACGCTGATCGCGCGCCCGTTCGGCGCCGAACTGGCGGCCAAGCGCCTGACGCGCTTCAGTTGGCACGACATCGTCGGCCTGACCGAGCCGGCGACCCTGGCCGAGCACCGGCACCTGGCCGTGCAGATGCTCGACCGTTTGATGCAGCACCTGCCGCGTCTGGCCCTGACCAATCAGGACACCGGCATTGCCCTGCGCGATTTGCGCGTGGCGCTCAACCTGTTGGACCTGCTGGCCTACTCGCCGCGCATCCTCGGCGTGCCGCGTGTGCTGCTCAACCAAGTGGTGGAGGGTGTGGGCGGTTACTTCAAGGCGTGCCTGAAAGCGGGTGAACGCTTGCCCGCGCCCAGCGGTCTGCTGATGACCCTCGACCGCACGCGCCGCGCCCTTAATGGCCAGGGCCTGCAAGGCGAAGACGACACCCGCCTGCATTTGCTGCATGCGCTGGCCGGCCTGCGTCTGGCGTTGTTGCCCGGCGTGGAATTTATTGGCGGTACGGAGATGGAAGCGCCGCTACCCGATGGAGCGCCTTTATGATCGGTGATCTGGATATCAGCGGGGTGTTCCTGCCCACGCTGCTGGTGCTGATGGGCATTACGTACGTGCTGTTTCTGGTGGTGCATGGGTTGTTGACCCGTCTCCACTTCTATCGCCTGGTCTGGCACCGGGCATTGTTCAATGTGGGGCTCTACGCGCTGTTGCTGGGCGCGGTGGACTCACTCAGTCGATACCTGATGACATGAAAAAACCGTTTTTGACTATTGGCCGTGTGGTCCTGACGCTGCTGATCGTGAGTTTTGCGGTCGTGGTGGTGTGGCGCATGGTCATGTACTACATGTTTGCGCCGTGGACCCGTGACGGCCATATCCGTGCCGACATCGTGCAGATCGCCCCGGACGTGTCCGGGCTGATCCAACGCGTGGACGTGCACGACAACCAACTGGTGAGCAAAGGCCAGGTGCTGTTTGCCGTCGACCAGGACCGCTTCAAGCTGGCCCTGCGTCAGGCCCAGGCCGCCGTGGCCGACCGCCAGGAAACCCTGGCCCAGGCCCAGCGCGAATATAAGCGCAACCGTGGCCTGGGCAACCTGGTGCCCAGCGAGCAATTGGAAGAAAGCCAGTCTCGCGTGGCCCGCGCCCAATCGGCCCTGGCCGAAGCCCAGGTGACGGTGGACTCGGCGCAGCTCAACCTCGACCGCTCGGTAATCCGCAGCCCCGTGGACGGCTACGTCAACGACCGCGCGCCGCGCACTCAGGAGTTCGTCACCGCTGGGCGCCCGGTGCTGTCGGTGGTGGACAGCAACTCGTTCCACATCGACGGTTATTTCGAAGAGACCAAACTCGACGGCATCCACGTCGGCATGGGTGTGGACATCCGCGTGATCGGTGACAACGCCCGTTTGCATGGGCATGTGCAGAGCATCGTCGCCGGCATCGAAGACCGCGACCGCAGCAGCGGCTCCAACCTGTTGCCCAACGTCAACCCGGCGTTTAGCTGGGTGCGCCTGGCCCAGCGCATCCCGGTGCGCATTGCTTTTGATGAGGTGCCGGCGGACTTTCGCATGATCGCCGGACGTACCGCCACGGTGTCGATCATTGACGACTCAACCAAGGCCGGAGCCCGGCCATGAAGCAGTTGTTAGCCATTGTTGCCCTGGGTTCTTTGCTGTCGGCCTGTCAGATGGTCGGCCCGGATTACCAGGTGCCGGATACCGCCGCGATCAAGCGTGGCGATCTGCAAGGGCAACTGCCGTCCGATGGCAAGAACGTGGTGTCGGCGCCGGTGCCGACGGATTGGTGGAAGCTCTACAACGACCCGCGTCTGGATGAACTGGTGCGCCAGGCCATGGCCTCCAACACCGACCTGCGGGTGGCTGCGGCCAACCTGCAACGCGCGCGCTATCAAGTGCAGCAGGCCGAATCCGCCGGCGGTTGGAGTGCCGGCGCCAAGGCCGAGGCCCAACGCTTGCAGGAATCCGGCGAAGCCTTCCTGCTGTCGGAAAAAGTCCCGGTGGGTAACATCGGCAGCGTGGGCATCACCACGTCGTATCAATTCGACCTGTTCGGCACCCTGCAACGCGGCATCGAAAGCGCCCAGGCCAGCGCCGACGCCACCCAGGCCGCCGCCGACATCGCGCGCATCACCCTGGTGGCCGATGTGGTGCGCTCCTACACGCAAATCTGTGCGGCGAATGAAGAACTGGCGATTGCCAACCGTTCCCTGGAACTGCAAGCGCAAAGCACCACGCTGACCCAGCGCCTACGCGATGCCGGCCGGGGCGATGAAACCCAGGTGACGCGCTCGCAAACCCAATACAAATCCCTGCGCGCCGAGATGCCGCGCTACCAGGCGGCGCGTCAGGCGGGGCTCTATCGCTTGTCGATGCTGCTGGCCAAACCCCTGGAGCAATTGCCGGCGGGCATCGGTGATTGCGCCGAGTTGCCGCACATCGCCCAATTGCTGCCGGTGGGCGACGGTGCCACGTTGCTCAAGCGCCGCCCCGACGTGCGCCAGGCCGAACGCCAACTGGCCGCCGCCACCGCGCGCATCGGCGTGGCTACCGGCGCCCTGTACCCGGACATCGCCATCGGCGCCAGCGTCGGCACCGTGGGCCTGCTCGATAACCTCGGCCAACCGGCGACCAACCGCTGGGGCTTTGGCCCGATGATCAGTTGGACCGTGCCGACCAACGGCGCCCGGGCGCGTATCCATGAAGCCGAAGCCGCCACCCAGGGGGCCTTGGCGCATTTCGATGGGGTGGTGCTCAACGCGATCCGCGAAACCCAGACCGGCCTGGCCCAGTACACCGCCGTGCTGCAGCGCCGCGACGCATTGGCCGAGGCCGAGCAATCGGCGCAGCAGGCAGCGGACCAGACCCACCGCTTCTTCCAGGCCGGTCGCGCCTCGTTCCTGGCCGACCTTCAGGCCACGCGCACTTACACCGAAATGCGTGCCCAACTGGCGGCGGCCAACACTCAGGTCGCCATGAGCCAGATCGACCTGTTCCTGGCCCTGGGCGGCGGCTGGGAAAGCGGACGAACGCAAGCGTCGGCGTCCAGCAAACCCTGAGCGAATAGCTATGCTTTGACAGGCGGGCGCCGTGGCTTTCGAGCCAGGCGCACGCCTGACACTGCTCGCGTTTGCTCATGGGGATTCCAATAATGAAAAACCCTTATGCTCCCGCTTTCTGGTGCGTGCTCTTCGCACTGGTGCTGTTATCGGCCGCGTATTTCTATGGCGTCATGCTTTCCCACCAACTCGACAAGGCCATGGTGTTTCTCGACAGCGCCTGCCTGGTGATCGGCACTTTGTCCATCGGCGTGGTGGCCTGGGCGTCCTACCAGAATCAACGCATCAAGAAAAAACTCCTCGAACAAGGCAAGACCCGCGTGGCCATCTGGGACACTAAGGTCGCACTGCGCCGCGTCGAAACCGTATTCGACCGCTATTTCTGGGGCAGCTACTGGCAGCCGGGGCGCACCTTCCAGGAAGTGATGGGCGACCTGACGGGCACGCCGTTGGAAAAAAGCCTCGAAACCCTGAAAAAGCAGTGCGTGGTGCTCGACAAGCAGGTCGCCGAAGGTCGGCATTGGCTCAATAACGCGCGGGAATTGTCCGACGTCGCCACGCAGATGGCCCGCGAGCGCTACCAGCTGGACTTCTGCGACCCCAAGACCGACACCCCTGGCAACGCCGTGATCCACCGCGAATTCGAGGTGCTGGTGTACACCTGGACGGCGCGCTTGAAGAGCTTCGATCACCAGCTCGATGAAATCGAATTGGAGTATTCGTGAACCAGTAGCGATCTGATGCCTCTGAAAGGTTGCGCCGTTTAAGGCCGCCAGTGCTAATCTTCCCCCCGTTTTCGGCGGGCTTGAGCCAACCCTTGCAGGGTTCAAGGAAGACAGCCCACTTCTCACAGGATTTGATCAGGTCACTTCATGAATAAGCCAGCAGTCGTTCTTTTGGGTTTTGTTGTCGCCGTCGGCGTCGTCAGTGCAGGCGGCGCCTGGTACACCGGTAAGCAGTTGGAGCCGGTGTTGCAGACCGCGATCCAAAACGCCAACAAGGAACTGCAAACCTCCATGGCCGGCGTCGACGGCAGCGTCGCCCTGGAACTGGTGTCCCTGGAGCGCGGCGTGTTCAGCAGCACCGCGCACTACCGCTTGAAGGCGCAGGGTCCGGTGTTCGGCGAAGAAAACCCGAACCCGGAGCTGCTGTTCGTCGACCATATCGAACACGGCCCGTTGCCGTTCTCGCGTCTGGTCACGCTTAAATGGCTGCCGGTCATGGCCACCAGTCACTACGAGCTGGAAAAGAACGCCACCACCGAGAAGTGGTTCGCTGCCGCCAAAGACGCATCGCCGCTCAAGGGCGTGGCCAATATCGGCTATACCCGCGCGGTCAACGGCAATGTCGAACTGCTGCCTCTGGAGTTCAAGGACGATAAGTCCTCGGTGAGCTTCTCCGGCGCCAACCTGAATTTCGATGGCACCGCCGAAGGCCAGAAAGTCAAAGCCGACGGTTTTATGAACAGCCTCAAGGTCGCCGCCGTAGACGCCCAGGGCGCGCCGTTCGAAGCCGAACTGGCCGGCCTGACCTTGGCCAGCAACCTGGCCAAGTCCACCTTCGGTTTCTACACCGGGCAGAACACCGTAGAGCTGACGGACGCCAAGTTCACCGTCGGCGTGCAGAAAGACGTGATCTCGCTCAAAGGCTTTGAGCAGAAAGACTCCAGCGAAACCAAGGACAACAACCTGGCCGGCCGCGTCGACTACAAAATCGACGAGATCGGCTACAAGGGTAAACCCGTCGGCTCGGCCGCCATGGCGCTGAGTATGAAAAACGTCGACGTCCCGGCCATGCTGGTGCTGACCAAGCTCTATCAAGACAAGATGCAGCCGGTGCAAGCCGCGGCCGCCGCTGGCGAGCCCGTGCCTGAGCTGCAATTGACCGAAGCCGAGCAGACCCTGGCCGAAGCCAACGTCAACCAACTGTTGGCCGCCAAGCCGCAACTGGCGCTGGAAAACCTGTCGCTGAAAACCACCCATGGCGAAAGCAAGTTCAGCCTGGTGGTGGACCTGGCCAAACCGGCGTCGATGGAATTGCCGCCGGTTGAACTGGGCAAGCAGATGGTGTCGCTGCTGGACGCCAACCTGACTCTGTCCAAGCCAATGATCGCCGATGTGTCCGCCCTGCAAGCCCAGGCCGGCGGCCTGACCGACCCGAAAGCCATCGAGCAGCAAGCGCAGATGGCCGCCGAGATGGTCAGCGGTATGGCCGTGGGTACCCAACTGGCGACCCTGGTGGGCAGCGATGTGGTGTCCAAACTGCACTACGCCAACAATGAAGTGACCTTCAACGGCCAGAAGATGACCGTCGAGCAGTTCATCGGCTTTGTGATGTCCAAAGTCGGCGCGGTCAGCGGCGCGCAATAATCGCCTCACGTGTGGCAAGGGCGCTTGCTCCCTTGCCACAAGCGGCACTGCTTCGCGGGCCGCGTGTAAATCCGCCTTCCTCATCCAATTCTGAACAATTGTTCTGATTTGCGCTTTTACCCACCGCCCTCGGCGATAGTGACCACAGGAAAGCTAGGCCGGGTCATGAGACGTCGGCACCCTGAAGCGAAGCGCTCAGGACCACCTATCGTTACAGCTTTCCCTGTAAGGAAGCTCACGATATGTTGCCAAACCCACCACTCAGTGCATCAGGCCGGTTGCGACTGCTTATCGGGGTCGCCTTGTGCAGCCAATTGCTGATGCCTGCTTTTGCCGTGGCCGATCCGGCCTATGACGCGCTGATCATCCAGGCGCGCAACGGCAATTTCACCCCCGCCCTTACGCAATTGCGCCAGTTGTCCGCCGAGCGCCAGACGCCTGGCCAGGTCAGCGATCACTTGGTGATTGCCGGTTGGGCCGGCCAGGACGCCGAAGTGCTGCAGGTCTACGAGGCCCAGGGCAAGCATCGCAACCTCAGCACCCAAGCGCTGGCCACGGTGGCGCGCATCTATCGTAATCAGAAACAGTGGGCCCAGGCCGAGGCGGTGTACCGTCAGGCGTTGCTGCGCGAACCGAACAACATCGACCTGCAACTGGGCCTGGCCCTTACCCAGGCCGATGGCGGCAAGGCTAACGAAGCGGTGCAGAGTACCCGTGCATTGGTGGCCGCCAAGCCTGAAGACCCCAACCGCCGCATGGCCCTGGGTTATGCGCTGACCCGTGCCGGCTTGAATTACGACGCGCTGTTCGAATTCGATCAGGCGTTTATGCGTGCCGGCGATAAGCCGGAAGTTGCCCGCGAATACATCATCGCTCTACAAAAGGCCCGCTTGCCGGAGGCCGCGCTGCGTCTGTCGGCCCAGCGTCCGGGCCTGCTGGATGCGGTTACCCAACGCCGCCTGGAAGGCGATCTGGCCGCCGAGCGTGTGCGCATGGCCGAGTTCGCCACCCGCAGTGAACAAGAGCGCTACGTGATCGCCGACCGTGCGCTGCAGGCGTACGACAACCTGCTCGCACGCTGGACCCCCGACGCCAGCGCCCACGATGACGTGGTGCGCTGGCGCATCGACCGCCTGGGCGCTCTCAAGGCTCGGGCGCGCACGGCGGATGTGGTGCGCGAATACGAAACCTTGACCCGCGAAGGCGTGCAATTGCCCACCTACGCCGTACGCTGGGTGGCGGCGTCCTACCTGGACCAACGCCAGCCGGAAAAGGCCGAGCCGCTGTACCGTCAGGCCCTGAGCGCCGCCGATGCCGAACCCGATGATCGCGTCGAAGACACCACCGCCTTGTTTTATGCCCTGCAAGAGAGCGATCAGGGCGAACAAGCCCGCGAAGTCGCTGGCAGCCTCGCCAACAGCCAAAAACCTCGGGTCGAACTCAAGGGCCTGCCGATTGGCAACCCCAACGATTCATGGATGGACGCCCAGCAACTGGCCGCTCAGTCCGGCGTCTACGGCGGCGACCTGCCGGGCAGCGAAGCCAGCCTGGAAGCATTGGTGGCCAAGGCCCCAGGCAATGTCGGCTTGCGCCTGGCCCAGGCCGACATGTACCGCGCCCGCGACCTGCCGCGCCGTGCCGAAGGCATTCTGAAAGAAACCGAAGCCCAGGCCCCGCGCGACATCGGCCTGGAAGTGTCCCAGGCTTACACCGCCATGGACCTGCAGGAGTGGCGCCAGCTCGACGTGCTCACCGACGACGTGGTCGCGCGCAACCCCGACAGTCGCCAAGTGCAGCGCCTCAACCGCTTGCGCAATGTGCACGACATGGCCGAATTGCGCGTTGAAGCCTACACCGGCAAAAGCTACGGCGGCGGCAACAACAGCGATGCCGGCGCAGTGGCCGGCAGCCGTGACTGGGGCATCGAGAGTGTGATCTACACCCCGCCCATCGACGAAGACTGGCGCCTGTTCGCCGGTGCTGGTTACGCCACCGCCGACTTTGAAGAAGGCACCGGCCACCACCGTTGGCAGCGCGTCGGCGTGGAGCGGCGCACCCGTGACCTGACCCTGGAAGCCGAGGTGTCCAACCACTCCTACGGCTTTGGTTCCAAACAGGGCGCCCGCGTAGCGTTTGCCTATGACCTCAACGATCACTGGCAATACGGCGGCAGCCTCGACTACCTCGCCGCCACCACGCCGTTGCGCGCGTTGAATGCCGACATCACCGCCAATGGCGGCAGCGGGTTTATCCGCTGGCGCGCCAATGAAAGCCGCGAGTGGAAACTGTCCGTCAGCCCATCCCACTTCAGTGACGGCAACGACCGCGTCGAAGCCCTGCTCGCCGGCCGCGAGGGCCTCTACAGCTCGCCGAAGGTGCAAGTGGACCTGGGCCTGGAAGTCGCCACCAGCCGCAACAGCAAGGAAGACACGGTGTATTTCAACCCGAAGTCGGACTTCAGCGTGTTGCCCACCGTCAACGTCAACCATGTGCTCTACCACCGCTACGAGACCCAGTGGAGTCAGCAGTTCCAAGTCGGTGCGGGTACGTACAGCCAGCGTGATTATTCCACCGGCGGCGTCGGCCTGATCGGCTATGGCCAACGCTATCGCTGGAACGATGTACTGGAAGTCGGCGCCAACCTGAGCCTGATCAGCCGACCTTACGACGGTGATCGCGAACGCGATCTGCGCCTGCTCGTCGACCTCACTTACCGTTTCTAAAAGAGCCTGACCATGACTGTTCTCAGCCGTTGCTTGTTGCTCCTGGGTGTATTGCTGGCCAGCGCCTGCGCCCAGCAACCCGCGCCCTTCACTCCACCCGCCGAGCGGCCGACCCCAGCCAACGAAGCGGCGTGGCCGAAGAACCATTTCCTGGGGATCGCCTACCACGACGTGTCCGACCGCGACCCCGATCAGGCCGTGGTGGCGGTGCGTACCGAGCGGCTGATCGAACAATTGGCCTGGCTGCGCGAGAACGGTTACCAGGCGGTCAGCGTCGATCAGATTCTCGCCGCCCGCCGTGGCGGCCCGGCGTTGCCGCCCAAGGCAATCATGCTGAGTTTCGACGACGGCTATTCGAGCTTCTATACCCGGGTAATGCCGATTCTGCGCGCCTACCGCTGGCCGGCGTTGCTGGCACCGGTGGGCTACTGGATCGATACGCCGCTGAACAAGCCGGTGGACTTCGCTGGCATGCCGCGCCCTCGGGGTGAGTTCCTCACCTGGGAGCAGATTCGCGAGGTGTCGCAATCGGGCCTGGTAGAAATCGCCGCCCACACCGATGCCAACCACAAAGGCATCCTGGCCAACCCCCAGGGCAACCTGGAGCCGGCCGCAACCACCCGCCGCTATGATCCGGCGACCAATCGCTACGAAACCGAAGCGCAGTTCCAGGCGCGCATGCGTGCCGACGTGGCGGCGATCTCCAACAAAATTCGCAGCGTCACCGGCAAGGCACCACGGGTGTGGGTCTGGCCGTATGGCGCGGCCGACGGCACGTCGCTGGCGGTGGTGGGCGAGCAGGGTTACCAGATGGCCCTGACCCTTGAAGACGGCCTCGACAACCTCGGCGACCTGATGAACAGCCCGCGCTTCCTGGTGGCCTCCGATCCGGACGGCGAGCACTTCGCTAATAGCATCGTGGCCGTGCAGGCCAAGGCGCCGCTGCGCGTGCTGCATGTGGACCTGGACAACGTCTACGACCCGGACCCCGCCCAGCAGGCGCGCAACCTCGACCAACTGGTACAGCGCGTGGTGGACATGGGCGCCGGCACGGTGTTCCTGCAAGCCTTTGCCGACCCCAAGGGTGATGGCCTGGTGCACTCGCTGTACTTCCCTAACCGTCACTTGCCGATGCGTGCCGACCTGTTCAACCGCGTCGCCTGGCAGTTGCATACCCGTGCCCATGCCAGCGTCTATGCCTGGATGCCTGTGCTCAGTTTTGCCCTCGACGCCAAGCTGCCGCGCGTGACCCGTTGGGATCCCAAGACCGGCAAGATCGGCCTCGATCCCGACCAGTACCAACGCCTGTCACCGTTCGATCCCGCCGTGCGCAAGGCCATCGGCGAAATCTACGAAGACTTGGCGCGGGTAGGGCCGATCGACGGCATCCTTTATCACGACGATGCGGTGTTCAACGATTTCGAAGACGCCAGCCCCGCCGCATTGAAAACCTACGCAGCCAACGGTTTGCCCGACAGCATTGCGGCCCTGCGCGCCGACCCGGCGGTGATGCAACGCTGGACGCGTTTCAAGAGCCGCTACCTGATCGACTTCACCCATGAGCTGACCGCCAAGGTGCGCGCCATCCGCGGGCCACAGGTGCTGACCGCGCGCAATATCTTCGCCGAGCCGATGCTCAACCCGCCGAGCGAAGCCTGGTTCGCGCAGAATCTGGATGATTTCCTCCAGGCTTACGACTGGACCGCGCCGATGGCCATGCCCCTGATGGAAGGTCAGCAGGTGAACACTTCCAACGCCTGGCTGGAGAAACTGGTCGCCACCGTCAAGAAGCGCCCCGGTGCCCTGGAGCGCACGGTGTTCGAGTTGCAAGCCAAGGACTGGCGCACCAAAGAGGCCACCGATATCAACGGTGCGCAAATGGCTGAATGGATGGGTGTGCTTAAACGCCAGGGGGTCACGAGTTTTGGTTACTACCCGGACAACTTCCTGGAAAACTCCCCGGACCTGAACACCGTGCGTCCGGCCCTTTCCAACCAATGGAACCCTTGACCATGTTCGACAGAATCCTGGCTTTATTCGTACTGGCGCTGGTGTTGGGCGTGCCCCTGGGCCTGATCTTTCTGGTCACCGGGCAGTTCCTGATGGACTTCGTGTTCTTCTACCCGCTGTTTATGTCGGCGCTGTGGATTGCCGGCGGCCTGTACTTCTGGCTGCACTGGGAGCGCCACTGGCCTTGGGAGGAAGACACCCCGGCGCCGACCCTGGCCGGCAACCCGCTGATCTCGATCATCATCCCTTGCTACAACGAAGGGGATAACGCCGCCGATACCATCCATGCGGCGCTCGGCCAGTTGTACCCGAACATTGAAGTGATCGCGGTCAACGACGGCTCCAAAGACAACACCGCGGCGGTGCTCGATGCCCTGGCGCTGGAACACCCACGCTTGCGCGTGTTGCACCTGGCGCAGAACCAGGGCAAGGCCGTTGCCCTGCGCATGGGGGCCGTGGCGTCACGCAGCGAATACCTGGTGTGCATCGACGGCGACGCGTTGCTCGACAAAAACGCGGCGGCTTATCTGGTGGCGCCAATGCTGGACAACCCACGCCTGGGCGCCGTCACCGGCAACCCACGAATTCGCACGCGGTCGACCCTGATCGGTCGCGTCCAGGTGGGTGAGTTCTCGTCGATCATCGGTTTGATCAAGCGCACCCAGCGCGTGTTCGGGCGGATCTTCACGGTGTCGGGGGTGGTGGTAGCGTTCCGTAAGAAGGCGCTGGACCGCATCGACTACTGGAGCACCGACATGATCACCGAAGACATCGACGTGAGTTGGAAGCTGCAGTTGGATCACTGGGCCATCTTCTACGAGCCGCGCGCGCTGTGCTGGATCCTGATGCCCGAAACCGTCGGCGGCCTGTGGAAGCAGCGCCTGCGCTGGGCCCAGGGCGGCGCCGAAGTGCTGTTCAAGAATATCCGCGGCATCTGGCAGTGGCGTCACCGCTATCTGTGGCCGCTGCTGTTCGAGTACTGCCTGTCCACCGGCTGGGCGTTCACCTTCCTGCTGTCGGTGATCTTTTGGGGCGTGGGCAAGTTTATTGCGCTGCCACAGGCAATCGCCGTCGACGCTCTGATGCCGCCGGCTTTTACCGGGTTGGTCCTGGCGATGGTCTGCCTGGTGCAGTTCGCGGTGAGCATCATCATCGACCGCCGTTACGAGAAAGACCTGTGGAAAACCCTGTTCTGGACCGTGTGGTACCCGATGGTGTTCTGGTTGGTCAGCCTGTTTACCACGCTGGTCAGTTTCCCCAAGGTGTTGTTCAACCAACATCAGAAACGCGCGCGCTGGGTCAGCCCGGACCGTGGTATCAAACCTGTCAGTGAGGAGGCGTGATCATGCACCTGGTCAGAACTCGCCAAAGCCTGGTGATGTGGATTATCGATGTGCTGTTGACCCTGATGGCTTGGGCCGGATTGATCTGGCTGCTGGCACGCGGTATCACCTCGATGCTCGACACCCACGGTGGCCCGCGTATCGAAGCGCCGATTTTCGCAGCGCTCAACACCTTGCAGATCTACCTGTGGATCGCGTTGTTCAACGCGGTAATCCTGGTGTGCTGGGCGCGCTATCAGCAACGCAAGGGCCGCAAGTTCGCCCAACGCCGCGCACAAGCCAACGCCTTGAGCGACCAGCACCTCAGTGAGAGCTTCAAATTGGGTGCCGGCGACCTGGAGCAACTGCGCCGCCCTGGCGTACTGGTTATCCACAACGACGAAGAGGGCGGTGTCGAAGAGGTGAGGTCCCATGTCTCCCGCGACGTGGAACGCCCGGCATTGACCCTGGTCCCCGGGCAGGAAAAAGATCAAAGCGTCAGATAAACCGTGCAGTCTTGACGGTGTGGTGAGCGGGCTCACCACGCCAACGCTGGCGGGTCCTGCTCTAGCGGCGTTGCATTGGAATACCGACAAATGGGATCCAATTCACAAAACGCCCGCGAACTTTTCCGTCTTTCTCGGTACTAACCTATCTCGGCAATAACTTGATGGCTAAATAATGGCATCTAATTAGTTGTTGTCGACTCATATTCAAAAAGTGCAGCCACTGGTCGGAATAATTGTTCCGTTAATCTGCGCATGCTCTTTTTGATTGGTTTTTATTGTTATTAATCAAGGGCTTGCAAACTAAATAGGTGCGGTTATACAACTAGCTCATTAGCTTGGGCTAGCGCAAGTTCGATGTTAGTTTGCGCCCCCTTGATTTTCGATGGATCGAACATGTCTCTGCTATTACCACGGACTCGGTACTTTCTATGCACTTTCCTGCTCGTTTGCTTGAGCATGAACAGCGCCACCGCCGCCCCCACCCCCGGGGACCAGGACCTGATCCGCGACCGGCAGAATCGCTTGCTCGAAGAGCAGAGCCGACGCCTGCAGGAACTCCAGGACCTGCCCGGCAAACAGACCAAGCCCGCCGCTCCGACGACGCCGGCAGACACTCGCTGCTTCCCGATCCAAGACATCGAACTCAAGGGCGCCGACAGCCTGTCCGCCGCCGACCGCACGCGCCTGCTCAAACCCTATTTGGGCCAGTGCCTGGGCGTGTCGCAGCTCAACGAACTGCTCAAGGTCATCACCGACTATTACATTGCCAAAGGCCGCGTCACCAGCCGTGCCTACTTGCCGCAGCAAGACCTGTCCAGCGGCCACCTGCAAGTGCTGGTGGTCGAAGGCAAACTCGAAGCGCTGAAAAGCGCCGAAGGCAGCAGCGTCACCAACCGCGAACTGGCCATGGCCTTTCCCGGCAAGGTCGGCGAGGCGCTGAACCTGCGCGAAATCGAGCAACTGGTGGATCAACTCAATCGCTTGCCCTCCAAGCAGGCGCAGATGGAACTGACCCCAGGCCAGCAGATCGGCGGCAGTGATGTGGTGGTCAAGAACACCCCGCAAAAGCCCTGGCGCGCCAGCCTGTCGCGTAACAACGACGGCCAGAAAAGCACCGGCGAACAGCAATGGGGCGCCGGCCTGGAATGGGACAGCCCGCTGGGTCTGGGCGACCAACTGATGCTGCGCGGCGGCCACGATGCGGTCAGCGACCACCAGAAAACCTCGAAAAACAGCATGCTGTATTACAACGTGCCGTGGGGCTGGTGGAACTTCAGCTACACCTACAGCGAAAGCGACTACCGCACCTACGGCCACACCAACGACTTCAAATTCAAGCAGGACGGCGACAACCAGAACCATCAACTGCGCGCCGAGCGGGTGATCCACCGCGACGACGTGAGCAAGACCTCGGTGAACGTCGGCCTGGCCCATCTGCGTACCAACAACTACATCCTCGATACGCGCACCGAGGCGAGCAGCAACCGCCTCAGCGAACTCCAGTTCGGCATCAACCACGGTCGGCGCATCGGCACTGCGTTCGTCAACCTCGACCTGGGCATGCAGAACGGCATCGGCCTGCTCGATGCCCAGTCTGAAGAAGAACGCGATCAGTTCGGCAACCGCCAGGCCAATTCGCGCTACCGCAAATACACCGCCACCGTCAGCTATCTGCAGCCGTTCACGCTGTGGGGCGAGTCGTTGAGTTTTTCCAGCCTGGCCACCGGTCAGCGCAGCGAAGACATTCTGTTCAGCCCGCAACGCGTGAGCCTGGGCGGCTCGGCCTCGGTACGCGGTTTCAAGGATCAGCAACTGACCGGCGACAGCGGCGGCTACTGGCGCAACGAGGTGCGTTGGGCGCGCCCGGTGACCCTGGATTGGATGCGCCCGGCCTTTGCCGAGTACGGCGCCAGCGTCGGCTACGACCAGGGCGTGATCAGCAACGACCGCTACAACGGCGACGTGCATGGTCGCGTGTCCAGCAACTCCCTGGAGCTGTTCGCCCGGGGCAAGCACGTCAGCACCAGCGTGACCTTTGCCCATTCTTTGGAAAGACCGGCCGTAGTGAGCGAGCGCGAAGCGCCGATCTACTTCCGTATGGACTTCTTCCTGTAATTCAACGCCCCGCCGCAATGAGAATCTGACAATGGATGTTCGCCAATTTGCCTTCCTGGCCCGCCAACCTTCCGCCGCTTTGAAGCCGCGTGACGCGTTCTTCGGCCTGCCCAAGCGCGGGCTGGCGTTGATCCTGGCCAACGCGCTGTTCTGGCAGCCGCTGCTGGCCCAGGCTGAAGGCATCGTGGTCAGCGCGCCGGGCACCACTGTTGGCGCGGCGGGCAATGGCGTGCCCGTGGTGAACATCGCCACGCCCAACGGCGCCGGCTTGTCCCATAACCAGTTCAAGGATTACAACGTTGGCCCCAACGGCGTGATCCTCAACAATGCCAGCGGCGCGGTGACCAACACCCAGTTGGGCGGCTACATCGTCGGCAACCCCAACCTCAAGGGCGGCGCGGCCAGCGTCATCCTCAACGAAGTCACCGGCAGCAACCCCAGCCAACTGCGCGGGTACACCGAAGTGGCGGGGCAGTCGGCCAAAGTCATCGTCGCCAACCCGTACGGCGTCACCTGCAGCGGCTGCGGCTTTATCAACACGCCGAACGTCACCCTCACCACCGGCAAACCGGTACTTGACGCGAACGGCCAACTGAAAAGCTACCAGGTCGACGGCGGCGCCGTGACCATCGACGGCGAAGGCTTGAACGCCAGCAATGTCGACCGCTTCGACATCATCACCCGCTCGGCCAAGATCAACGCGCAGATCAACGCACGCGAACTGAACGTAATCGCCGGGCGCAACGATGTGGACGCCCAAAGCCTGAAAACCACACCGCGCGCCGACGACGGCAGCGCCAAGCCCGAGCTGGCGATCGATTCCAGCGCGTTGGGCGGCATGTACGCCGGCGCGATCAAGCTGGTGGGCACCGAGGCGGGTGTGGGCGTAAAGCTCGACGGCACACTGGCGGCCAGTGGTGGGGATATTCAGCTGGATGCCAATGGGCGTTTGAGCATGGCCCAGGCGGCCACCGCCGGCAACATCAAGGTCACCGCGCAGAACGTTGACCTTACCGATAAGGTCTACGCCACCGGCAACGTGCAGATCACCAGCGCCCAGGCCCTGGTCAACCAGAAGAGCGTGGCGGCCGGCCAGCGCATTGAACTCAACGCCGCGACCGTCACCAACCCCGGCATCGTCGAAGCCGGCGTCGCCTCCGACAACAGCCGCAACACCACCGGCGATCTGGTGGTCAACGCGCAAACCGTCACCACCTCCGGCAACCTGCTGGCCAGCCGCGCCCTGGCGATCAGCGCCGCGCAAGAGCTGACCAACCAGGGCGCGATCATCCAGGCCAAGACCGTCGACGTCAGCAGCGCCAAACTGACCAACCAGGGCGCCACCGCGCGCCTGTTCGGCGAACAGAGCCTGGCGATCAACTCGCCGGCCATCGTCAACCTCGGCGGCCTGATTCGCTTTGGTGACGGCCAGGCCGCCATGCTCAACAGCGCTTCCCTGAACAACCAGGGCCGTATCGAGATGGCCGGCGGCAGCCTGGTACTCGCCAGTGCCGACCTGAACAACAGCGGCGGGCAAATCATCGCTAACGAGCTGACGGTCAACGCCGGCAAGCTCAATAACCAGAACGGCGTGCTGGTGGCCAAGACCGCCACCGTCAATGCCACCGAGCTCGACAACAGCCTCAAGGGCCTGATCCAGGCCGACGGCGGCGCGCTCAACCTCACCGTCAGCAACGGCTTCAACAACACCCAGGGTTTCGCCCAGGCCAGCACCGACCTGACCGTCAACGCCGGCACCCTCGGCAGCAATGCCGGCGGCGTATTGAGCGCCGACACCGGCAAGCTGACCCTCACCGCCGCACAACAGCTCAATAACGCCCAGGGCCGTGTGCAGGCCGGGCAGGGCAATATCGAACTGCACGCCGCGAACCTGGATAACCAGAGCGGCGTCATCGTCGGCAAACAATTGCTGCTCGACGTCGCCGGTGGGGATATCGATAACCGCGCCGGACGCGTATTGGGTGACCAACTCGACGTACGCGCCTCCGGCCTCGACAACCGCAGCGCCGGCTTGCTCGCCGGTGGCGCCCAGGGCGTAAGCCTGCTGCTCAAAGGCCCGGGCCAATTGCTCAACGCCCAGGGCCGCATCCAGAGCGAAGGCCTGCTGCAACTGCGCGGCGAGCGTTTCGACAACAGTGCCGGCATCCTGCTCGGCCAAACCGTCGATGTGACGGCGCAGCGCTTTACCAACAGCAACAAAGGCGCGTTGGTCAGCGATGGCGGCGACGTGGTGCTCAACGTCAGCGACCTGTTGACTAACGTCGGCGGCCAGATCGACGCGGGCGAGCGCAGTGTGTTGGTCAAGCAACTCACCACCCTCGACAACAGCGGCGGCACCCTGCGTGGCAAGCGCCTGGACATCACCGCCCAGCACCTGAATAACAACGACGATGGCCAACTGCTGGCCGGCGCCGGGGGCTTGAGCTTCAGCGGCCAGGATGTGAGCAACCGCAAGGGCCTGATCCTCAGCGGCGGCGCCCTCACCGAGTTGCACACTACCAGCCTGGATAACCAGGGCGGCACGGTGCAAGGTGACAGCCTGACCGTCACCGCCGACAAGGTCGACAACGGCAGCGGCGGCCTGATGGCGAGCCTGGTCGGCAACCTGCAACTGACCGTCGAAGCGCTGGCCAACCGTGGCGGCAAACTGTTCGGTAAAGAACAGCTGACCGTCAGCGGCGCCACCCTCGACAACAGCGAGGGCGGCCAGGTCAGCGGCAACCTGCTCAACCTGACCTCACGCGACACCCTCACCAACCAGGGCGGCCTGATCGAAGCCAACCAGGGGCTGAGCCTCAACGGTGGCAACCTGGACAACAGCGCCAACGGCCAACTGCGCGCGCTTGGCGGTGCCAGCAGTAGCCTCAACCTCAGCGGCGCGGTGAACAACGAGGGCGGCACCCTCGAATTCGGCAGCACGGCCTTCAGCCTCGACGCCACCAGCCTGAATAACCAGGCCGGCCTGTTGCAGCACGCCGGCAGCGGCCTGTTTCGCATCAACACCGCCAGCCTCAACGGCAGCCAGGGCACTATCAACGGCATGGGCACCGCCGACTGGGCGTTCGGCAAAGTCGACGGGCTCGGTCGCCTGCAACTCAACGAAGTGCTTACCTACAAAAGTGCTCAAGGCCTGGCCCTCAAGGCCGGCGACCGCATGGCCAGCGGTAAGGGCCTGGTCCTCAATGTGGCAAGCCTGGACAACGGCGGCGAACTGCTCAGCGACGGTGACCTGAGCGTCACCACTGGCGACATGAGCAACAACGGTCGCGTGTCGGCCCTGCAGACACTCACCGTGGCGGCGAACAACCTCAGCCAGAACGGCGGCCGCCTGGCGGCCAAACAATACCCGCCTGACACTGGGCGGCACCCTGGACAACCTCGGTTTCCTCACTGCGCGTCAGCAACTGGATATCGCCGCGGCGCAGATCAATAACCGCGGCACCCTCGGCGCCCAGGGTGCGGTAAATCTCACTGCGGTCAATGGCATCACCAACGCGGCCGATTCGCTGCTGTTCAGCGGTGGCAACCTGACTCTGCGCGCCAATGGTTTCAGCAACCTTCATGGCGATGTCTACAGCAAAGGCGACTTGAGCTTCGCCGCGCGCGATGGCGGCCGTGCCGCGCTGTTCAGTAACCGTTCCGGCACCGTGGAAAGCGAAGGCTCGATCGGTATCAATGCGGGCTTTATCGAAAACGCCAAAGATGAATTCGAACTCGGGCAGACGCTGACCACCGGCAGCTTGAGTTGGATCTGTGGCCAGCACTGCGGCGAAAAAGATTGGTGGGAAAAAGGCATCATCACCATCTACGAGACCCACCTTGAGGCGGCGACCAAGGATTCGGCAGCGGCGCGCCTGGTAGCTGGCAAAAACATGCTGCTGCAAGGCGACAATGTGCAGAATCGCTACAGCCTGATGGCTGCCAATGGCGACCTGAGTATTGCCGCCGGTGACCTGCTTAACCAGGGTGCCGCCACGCGCACAGGGCAGCGCAAGATTGTCGTCACCACGCCAGGACGTGTCTCCGACGATTTATTTGAACGCATGCAATGGGTCGACGTTCCCGCTTTCAATGCGGCCACGGCGGCTGGGCATTTCGATAAGGCGCGCTTTGAAGAGCTGAAAAACCGCTCACCCAATAGCTATCCTTTCGAGCACATAAGCGACGTCACCACCTGGACCAACAACAGTGGCCCCGGCTACGACGCCACCCTGCAAGCCGGCGGCACGGTCAACCTCAACGTCGCCCGCACCCTGCAAAACGGCACGCTGCACAACAACACCCTGGCCCAGTTGACCGGCACCCTCGGCGACGACCAGACCGGCATCCCCGTCGGTGGCATCAACATCAACCTGAGCAAACACGCCAACGACCCGAGCGCCAAGGCCGCCGGCAGCATCCTGCCCGTAGCAGGCGCGGCCCCCGGCGGCGGCTTCGTGCCCGTGGACTACACCGGCACCGCCTTCGCCCCGGTCGACCCGACCACCTCGCCTAACTTCCAACTGCCCAAGGGCGAGTACGGCCTGTTCGTTAAAAATCCTGACCCGACCAGCCATTACCTGATCGAGACCAACCCCGAGTTCGCCTCCCTCACGGGCTTCTTCAGCTCCGACTACATGCTCGGCAAACTCGGCTTCAGCTCCGACAACGCCTGGCGCCGCCTCGGCGATGGCCAATACGAAACCCGCCTGATCCGCGACGCCGTGCTCGCCCAAACCGGCCAACGCTTCCTCGCCGGCGGCCTGTACAGCGACGCCGACCAGTTCCGCTACCTGATGGACAACGCCCTGGCCAGCAAAGACGCGCTGCGCCTGAGCCTGGGTGTCACCCTCACCCGCCAGCAAGTCGGCGCCCTGACCCACGACATCGTGTGGATGGAAAACCGCGTGGTCGACGGCCAGACCGTCCTCGTGCCCGTGCTCTACCTGGCCCAGGCCGAGTCGCGCAACGTACGCGGCAACAGCCTGATCCAGGGCCGCGACCTCAACCTGGTCACCGGCGGTGACCTGATCAACGTCGGCACCCTGCGCGCCAGCAACAACCTCTCCGCTGCGGCTGGTGGCAGCCTCTACAACGGCGGCCTGATCGAAGCCGGCAACAACCTGGCGTTGCTGGCCCAAGACAGCATCCGCAACGCCATGGCCGGTGAGATTCGCGGCAAGCAAGTCAGCCTCACGGCGCTCAAAGGCGACATCACCAACGAAACCACCGCCATCCAGGTGCGTGACGGCGCCGGCATGCGCACCCTCACCGACGGCAGCGGCGGCACCATCGTCGCCCGCGAAAACCTGGCCATGGACGCTGGTCGCGACCTCATCAACCGAGGCGCCCTCACCGCCGGCAACGACGCCAACCTCACCGCCAGCCGCGACCTCAACCTCATCGCCGCCAGCGACACCAGCGTCAAGCACGAGATCCGCGACGGCGGCGAGAAATCCAGCATCACCACCGACGTCAAAAACCTCGCCGCCAGCGTCACGGCGGGCGGCAGCATCAACATGCAAGCCGGGCAAGACGTCAACATCATCGGCAGCACCGCCACCGCCGGCAAAGACCTCACCATCGCCGCCGGCCGTGACCTCAACATCGCCTCCGTCAGCGACATGCACAACGTCGATGGCAAGGAAAAGCACGGCAAGAAACGCATCAAGACCGCAGACGAGCAGACCACCCAAGTGGCCAGCGTACTGACGGCGGGTGGGGATTTTGTCAGCCAGGCCGGGCGTGACACCACGATCGTGGCGAGCAGGATCAGCGCGGGGAATGAGGCTTATCTGTATAGCGGGGATAAGTTGAGTTTGTTGGCGGCGCAGAACAGCACCTACAGCCTTTACGACATGAAGGAGAAGGGTGGCTGGGGCGCGAAGAAGACCAAGCGCGATGAGGTGACCCGCGTTACGAATGTGGGGACTGAGATCAAGACTGGTGGTGATCTGTCGCTGGTCAGTGGCGGTGATCAGTTGTATCAGCGGGCCAAGCTTGAGAGTGGTAACGACATGGCCATCACCAGTGGCGGTGCGGTGACGTTCGAGGCAGTCAAAGACCTGCACCAGGAGAGTCACGAGAAAAGCAAGGGTGACTTGGCTTGGACCAGCGCCAAGGGCAAGGGTAATACCGACGAGACGTTGCGTCAGAGTGAGTTGGTGGCGCAGGGCGAGCTGGCAATCAAGGCCGTGGACGGCTTGAAGATTGATATAAGGCAGGTTAACCAGAACACGGTAAGCCAGACCATCGACGCGATGGTCCAGGCGGACCCAAGCCTCGCCTGGATCAAGCAAATGGAGCAGCGTGGCGATGTTGACTGGCGCGAGGTCAAAGAGCTGCACGACAGCTTCAAATACAGTAATTCTGGCCTGGGCGCCGGCGCGCAAATTGTCATAGCGATCATTGTTACCTACTTCACGATGGGGGCTGCCAGCGGCGCAATCGCCGCCGCTGGGACGGGTACCTCGATGGCTGGGGCGACGGCTGCTGCCACAGCCACATCTGCCGCAGGCTGGGCCAACGCTGCGGGCAGCGTTGTGCTTGCCGGCATGGCCAGTAATGGTGCGATCAGTACGATCAATAACCGTGGCAATTTGGGCGCAGTGTTTAAGGACGTAACTTCCAGCGACGCGATGCGAGGCTATGTTGTATCGGGCGTTACTGCGGGGTTAACCGCAGGGTTCTACGACGACTGGACCAGCACTCAGACAGGCACTACTACTGCGCTGCCTAACTCGGGTGTGGTGACATCTGCTAGCCCATTGAGTACCTGGCAAGGTGTTGGTCAATTCACTGCGAATCAGGTTCTGCAAAACGGCACGTCGGCCATCCTGACTAAAGCGCTGGGAGGAGAGGCCAGTCTAGGGGATGCATTGCAAAGCAGCCTCGCCAATGCATTTGCTGCTTATGGCTTCAACATGATTGGTGACGTCTCCAAGAATCGGTTCGCCGACGGCGGTATCACCAAGATTGGGCTGCATGCGTTGATGGGCGGGCTGGCAGCTGAAGCCGCTGGCGGCGATTTCCGTACTGGTGCGTTGGCAGCAGGTGTGAACGAGGCATTGGTGGATAGCCTCGCTAAACAATACGCCAGCATGCCGGAGGATAAGAGAAAAGGTTTGCTGGTGATGAGCTCGCAGTTGATTGGTGTGCTTGCGGCGTCGGTGGACAGTGATGCTGACGGTGAGAGCTTGCAGACAGGGGCTTGGGTTGCGAGCAACGCGACACAGTACAATTTCCTGAACCATTCGGATGTAATTGAGTTAGAGGCGGCAGAAAAAGATTGCCACCCAAATGGAACCTGTGACCAAGTCAAAAAAGAGTTCGATGCTCGTAGTGCTGCGAACCTGGCCCGATTGGATAATTGCGAAGCGACGCACAACTGCGCGCAAATTCGCGCCGAGCTTGATGAGGGTTCTAAAGCGATCGTTGCATCGGTAGAAAGAACTGAGACACTTAACCCTGGCGGATCAAGTAATGACTTGGTGGCTAGCTATCGAACTGTCAATGAACAGGAATGGACTAAGGCAGGCCAGCTGCACCTTAATCAAATCGCTAATTTATGGGTAAATGGTGATCCTACATGGATGAAGGAAGGTTCCCTTTACCTCGATCAAACAGGATTCAACCCGTTCGGAATCAACGTAGTTCCTGGCATGCTTCCCGGCGGTGGTGCTGGAAGCGTAGGGGCGGCAGGTGTTAAACCAACAATTAATCCAGGCCATGAGGCCATGGCCGAAACTGGAAAACCGAGATGGGATACTCCTCAGTCGCGTGTAGATGGAGAGTTTGGGCCGACTAACGGTAATCACGCTGATACGCCGAAGGTTAAGGTTGAAGACTCAAACTACCCAAGTCCGATAGTGAATCCGGCAACAAATAAGATAGTTACAGAACATATAGTGGCTCCGTCAGGCAAGGCGCCTAAAACGGCAAATCCGAATTCGATTTATGAAATTTCCCGTGCAGACGGTAGCAAAAGTGTGACTTACTATGATGACTTGGGGCGGACGTTTTCTAGAGAAGATTATGGTCAGCAACGGAGTCATGGCAGCTTAGGTTACGCTACGGACGGTCGGGCGGTGCCTCATGAGCACAAAATAGAATATAACGATCGGGGTTTCGTCGATAAGCAGTATTATCGAGAAGTAAGTGCCGACGGAAAAGTTGTCGGGCCTTGGATTTTAGATAAGTAGGTATCAGCATGTCGAATGATGTATGTGGATATGTTTTTCCGCCACCCAGCCCGGACGCTTGGGTGGCGTTGGATAAATATATTTCCGAAAGCGATTTGGGGATATTCAAAATTAGCAGCGCGGAGCTATTTAATTATCCGCCACAGTTATTGCCAAGCGAAGAAACCTTTGTGTTTCTGATTGGGGATAGACCCGGGTATCCCAATGCTACATATTTGACTGATTATAATCAGTATGATCCGCTGTATTCGGATATTGGGTTTCCTGGTGATCCGGTAGAAAGAGTTAAGATTTTATTGGCGGCGATTTTTGAGATTGTTGCAATTTGTGAATGTAAAAAACTTGTATTTTCAATTTCAGACAGTAGCCAAATAGAAGCAATTAAACAAGTTAATGTTTCTTGTGTTGTTGATGTCGTTTTGTCAGATTTCGAACGTGCGCAGGCCCCACCGGACACTTTATACGAAGTTTCTATAGGATAAGTTAAATGGGCAGAGAAAATTCAGGTGGGTGACGTAATGATGTTCTTTGTCGGTAGAAACGTAATGGCGACGAAAACGGGGTTATGACCATTGGGGAAAGAGGGCGAATTTATTTAATTTTAGCTGCAAAGTACATTAAATAAACATATCCCCTTCATAGGGGAATAGTGGTCTCCCCTTTTTCTGTTTATAAAGCTGTTTTAGACAGTTCGCAAAGAACTAGAGCAGAGGTTAATAAGCGTCTTGGAGTTGACTGAATGGATGAGTCGTTGCCAATTATAACTAAAAGAGTTAACTCTGATGGGAGAGTCGAGCGTCATTTAGGCTTTTCTTCTGATTGGGATGGTTTTGACTCGATTGTAAAATATTTAAAAAAACATTGGCAGGCGAGCCCAGTTCAAACCGCTGATAATATTTATTCTCGGCGTTGGGTGTTGATATGTAATGGGGTTATGTTAACTGTTTATCACGACAGTCAGATAGGGAATTATTTGATTGTGGAAAATGGTGAAGATAAGGATAGCTTACTCGGTCAGATCGAGGCGGATCTGATTGAGCGGTTCCGTTGATTGCTAATCAGTAATGTTTATACTTTTCTCTCCCCATAAGAAAAGTGGGCAGATTTATTTGAATTAGGCTTGAAAAGCCTATTAGATAAATCTGTCCCGGATGGCACTTACTTAACAGCTAACCGGCTGATCTGATTACAAAAAATGAAAAAAGGCCGCCCTTGGTCTACGGTGATAGTTGCGAACACACACCACTAGAACAAGGACAGCCCGCTTGAATCGTAGACGTCAAATCGTCAGGCATCAACAGCAGCGCATTCAGCAGCACGCCAAAAACAGCAATGCCCATGCGTTCTTTAAGCTGCTCGCCGATCCGGCGCTGCTACAGCGTGCCGAGTCAGTGGTCGGGTGATAGGTAGGGACGGGAAGCCTGTTAGTGGATCGATTAAGGAACATGCGGAACAAGTCCATATACCTCTGAGCGAATATAAAAAATGGAAAATCTAGAACTCTCCGAACTAAAATTTCGCAGTATGAGAGAGGAGCTCATTTCATACTTGAGTGGATTGTCAGACCTTGAGTATCAGTACCAGGCTTGGGTAGAACGGTCATCGCCGGGTTTAGATTATGACGAGTTAAATTACACAATACATTTTTTATACGATGATACGGGGTTAGCTGAAAACGCTTCCAATTGGATAGGTTTGGTCCTGAGGGATGAAATAGAAGCAAGGTCCGTTGAAAATGTAGTAAGTGCACTTGATTTGGTTTTTGATAAGTACGGTACTGAACTTTCTGACAAAGAATATTTGGAGAAAAAAGAGTGGCTTTGGGTGGTTAATGCTTCTAAGGATGCTCTAAGTATTCTGCTTTCAAAATAGAAGAGAGTCGAGGCAGGTGAATAGGAGAAAGGCCCTGTGTGGATGCTGCTAGTTTTATTGGTTTCTCCCTCAGCGTCTACCTAGTGCATGAAGCGAGGTACAAGGCATCGGGTGATCACATTCAATCGGGACCACATTGTGAAAAGGGGACGAAATATTAATATCCCGTGGGAAATATGGGGAAGCGGCAGAGCATATTTCAGATGCGCAAAATGCCGGTCATCCTGATGTATTAACAATTGATAGGCCTGGTGCTCCCGGGAACAGAAAGGACTCTATTGGTGGTCTTCCTAAGGTCCCTGGAAAACAGTTAGATGAGTATCCACCGGCAATGTTTAAAGAGGGTGGGACTGGAGCGGGTGTTAGATCCATAAGCTCGAAAGATAATATGGAGGCTGGCGCATGTATAGGTAATGCATGTCGCGGACTGTCCGATGGCGAGAAAGTCAGAATTAAGGTGGTGGACTAATGGCTAGGTTTAGAGAAAGTATATATTTGTCTTATTCGCAATTTTGCGTGTTTTTAAGCTCGCTTGATCAGCCGTATAATGATTGGAGTGATCGTAGTTATGCGCAAGGATTTGCGTGGAGGTTAGGGAGTGTCTCTTTTAGAGCTTTGATTGATGAAGGAGATCATATAATTAGCTTTTTCATTAACGAACAAGTGCCCGCTATAAGCGCAGCCGTGGTTCGGGCCTTTAAAGTTCCCTTCTCGGTGATAGATAGAAATATTGAGATTGGTAGTATTTCGAGTACGGTTTCTCTAGAACTGCCTGAAGGAGATTATTCTCTTCAGGTCGAATTTATAAGACCCTCCTCAAGTGGAGTGTATGAAATAAATGTCCATTTGAATTTAGGGGGCTGCGATTTTGAGGTGTTGAGAGCAGACGCCGACATTAACGAGCAAGGTGAGTTTGATATCGATGCGGTTCCTGCGGGATAAGAATTCGGAGAAATGGGTAGAAAAGGGACAGATTTATTTAAATTAGAGTTGAAAACCTATTAAGTAATTCTGCCCACTTTTGTTGTATTTAATTACATAGGGGGCGATTTGTGTCGGACAAACAAGTATATGAGCTAATGATTGATGATCTTGATAGCTGTAGTGTTTGGTTTTTTCCGATGGACGAAACCGTGGAGGATGAATCAACTGTACGCCCCCTCGCCGAACAGGAAACGTGCTCAGATTTTCAGATTATCGTTCGAACTGATTTTCATGGTGAAAGTGGCGCTGTGTATCGCGGTTATTTATATTGGGACTTCAATGCCGCAATTGAATACGTAAAGCCTGTTATATTGTCTGATATGGGAGGCGCAGTAAGTTTTTGGAGCGGTATAGTCACTCCAGCGTGGGAAAGTTCGGAGTTTGCCAGTTCGATTAGATCCGAGCTGCCTATTTCTTATGCCTCAGAACCGGTTTTCGGTCTTCCTTCCATTTGCGGAAAGCTGGAGGGACTTTATTATCTTTCGGATGATCAGGTTTGCTGCGTGAAATGACGAAAAAAAGTGGACCGGTTTATTAAGTTGAATTGCTCACGCATAAAGCGGGCGACACTAAGGCCGCCCGATTTTAACTCAGTACGGATCGGCATTCAGCCTGCGACTGATGACATCCAGCAAATCACACCCGTCGCGCAGCGGAATGGCCAGCAAATGGGCGAAGTCTGAAAGCACTACGGCATCGCTGCTGAGTTGTTCGCGTAAGGCCAGGTTTTCCAGCAGTTGGGTGACGGCCCGAATGCGGTGCACGGCGGCGTCGTGAAGGACGTCGAGGGGTGCCTGGGTGTCGATGATCAGCGCTGGGACGGTGCAGTCGTGGCCGGTTAGGGGCATGTATCTATTCATACTTAACACTCTGTTTTTGGTGGTTGAAGCCGCCACTCAATCGTCGCCAAACGAATGGGTGGCAGCTGTACGCAGGTTGGCGAACCGGCAACAGAGTAAACCGGCAGACCCAAAGGTCTCCCGCGCACAGCCGCCATAACGAGCACAGCTTTGCGGGTGCAAAAACACCTGCATGAAGCGGATTGCTTTTGCACTCTGTTGTCAGGTCGCCAAACCTGATCACCGTATGGGCGACAGCCGGACTATAAGCCCCTCTCCCAAAACCGTGCAAGGCGTCACAGCGGCAGCATCTACACCATCGGCCTGGTCGAAGCCGGCAACAACCTGAGCCTGCTGGCCCAAGACAGCATCCGCAACGCCATGGCCGGTGAGATTCGCGGCAAGCAAGTCAGCCTCACCGCCCACCGAGGCGACATCACCAACGATACCACTGCTATCCAGGTGCGTGACGGCGCCGGCATGCGCACCCTCACCGACGGCAGCGGCGGCACCATCGTCGCCCGCGAAAACCTCGCCATCGACGCCGGCCGCGACCTCATCAACCGAGGCGCCCTCACCGCCGGCAACGACGCCAACCTCACCGCCAGCCGCGACCTCAACCTCATCGCCGCCAGCGACACCCGCGTCAAACACGAGATCCGCGACGGCGGCGAGAAATCCAGCATCACCACCGACGTCAAAAACCTCGCCGCCAGCGTCACGGCGGGCGGCAGCATCAACATGCAAGCCGGGCAAGACGTCAACATCATCGGCAGCACTGCCACCGCCGGCAAAGACCTCACCATCGCCGCCGGCCGCGACCTCAACATCGCCTCCGTTAGCGACATGCACAACGTCGATGGCAAGGAAAAGCACGGCAAGAAACGCATCAAGACCGCAGACGAGCAGACCACCCAAGTGGCGAGCGTACTGACGGCGGGTGGGGATTTTGTCAGCCAGGCCGGGCGTGACACCACGATCGTGGCGAGCAGGATCAGCGCGGGGAATGAGGCTTATCTGTATAGCGGGGATAAGTTGAGTTTGTTGGCGGCGCAGAACAGCACCTACAGCCTTTACGACATGAAGGAGAAGGGTGGCTGGGGCGCGAAGAAGACCAAGCGCGATGAGGTGACACGCGTTACGAATGTGGGGACTGAGATCAAGACTGGTGGTGATTTGTCCCTGGTCAGTAGCGGTGATCAGTTGTATCAGCGGGCCAAGCTTGAGAGTGGCAAGGACCTCTCGTTGATCAGCGGAGGGGCAGTAACGTTTGAGGCGGTCAAGGACCTGCATCAGGAAAGTCATGAGAAAAGCAAAAGTGACTTAGCGTGGAACAGCTCCAAGGGGAAGGGCAACACCGATGAGACCCTGCGGCAGACGGCATTAATTTCCCAAGGTGATTTGGTCGTTAAAGCGGTCAATGGCCTGCACATTGATGTAAAGCAAATTAGTCAGAACACCATCAGCCAAACCATCGACACTATGGTGAAGGCAGACCCACAGCTTGCGTGGCTTAAAGACGCTGAAAAGCGGGGCGATGTCGATTGGCGGCTTGTGAAGGAAACGCATGACTCCTTCAAGTACAGCCACTCCGGCATGGGCACCGGTGCGATGCTTGTCGTGATCATTGTTGTGACGGTCTTGACGGCCGGTAGCGGAGCGGCTGCGGCGGCTGGTGCATCTGCCAGCGCAGGCGCAACAAGCGCAGCAACGGCGGCGGGGTTGAGTGCTACTACCGCCGCGACCATAGGTACTGCTGCTGGTGCCGCTGCATCTGCCAGCTACACGGCGATGATTACTCAGAGTGTCGTCAGCGGGATCAATAACAAAGGTAACTTGAGCGATACATTCAAGGACGTTACCTCAAGCGATAGCCTCAAGGGTTATCTTGCATCAGGAATCGCTGCTGGTTTTGCTGCAGGTGTGCTCGACAAAGCCTATTCGGTATCGCCCGAGGAAGCCGGTTCTGCTACCCATGGCTTTAATTTGGGAGAGATGGAGGGCTTCACAAAATTTGCGGGCTACACCTTGGCGCAACAAGGCTTCGGTGCGGTCACTAACACCGCACTCAATGGCGGTAGCTTGAGTGAGACCCTTACTCAAGCGGGTATCAGCTCGATAGCCAACGTGCTGAGTGCGTCTGTCTATAACAAATTGGGTACCCAGTTAGAGTTCACGGGAATTCCTGCGAAGGTGGGTGCTCATGCCATTGTTGGCGGTCTACTCGCAGAGGCAGCGGGCGGCAGCTTCAAGTCTGGCGCTCTAGCCGCCGGAGCCAACGAAGCATTCGTCACGGCCCTGGGCGACTCGATTTTTGATGGGCCGATGCACGATCAGCTGTTAGCAATGACCTCACAACTGATAGGTGTGACGGTTAGTGCCGCGACGGGCGGTTCTGACAAGGATCAAGCCGTCGCTGGATGGATTGCTCAGCAAGCGACGTCTTTCAACAGCCTTGATCATCCAACAGCCGAAAAACTGCTGAATGAGTTGGAAGGTTGTCGAGCCAGCACAGAGTGCTCTGACGGAAAAGTCCGCGGCATTATTAAAAAGTATGAGGAACTTTCAGCATCGCGCTCCGCAGCAATCAGTGCCTGTGAATCCCGCGAATGTGCAGAAAGCATCAGGTCTGCAACGATCAAGATGGATGATCCCGTTGCGCAAAAACTCCTGGATACGTTCAAGCACACAGTGTCTTACGATATGTACGGGATGCTTGTTGGGAATCCTAAAAAACCTGCTTCTCCCGCTCAAGGTGTAGACCCATGGGGCGCGACCTATGCGACTGACGATGAAATTATATTCGCCAAGTATATACAAGAGAAATGGCTTACCCCTGCTGAGGAAACGCACCTAAACGAGTGGATGAAAAAAACTACCTGGCTTGAAAGAGCAGCAGGTAAAGCGCTGGATGCATCGGAAAAGGCTGCGATGCTCGTCAACCTGGGTAATGCGTTGGTTACCGAGGGCTGGCTCAACAAAGTTCCGGTTGGTAAAGCTACGGCTGGTCTTATTGATAAAGGACCTGGTATCTCGGCAGATGCGGATGGATTCGGCGTCTACCCAAAAACTTCTCCAGTTACAAAGGACGATGGGCGCACACCAGGCCTATATTTGGATGGTTTCAAACCGTCGCCTACGCCGCTCGAACTGGTTCAGCAGCAAGCGGGAAAACCCGCCAACGCTACTAGCATTCGGCTTGATCATATCCTTGATGGCGGCGTAAATATTCGACAAGATGGCTCAAAATCAGGTACGGGCGGACATTATTTGAGATCTCCGACTGTTCAGGTGGACAGAGTCAGCGGTGAAGCCGATGCGTTTGGTGTGACAAAGGGGTATGTGTCCATCCGTGATCCGTCAAACGGTGCTTGGGTGCCTAAGCAAGGTGAAACAACGTTTTATCCTGCTATGTGGAGTAAGAGGCAGACTCAGTT
This sequence comes from Pseudomonas sp. S5F11, assembly GCF_019641515.1. Lineage (NCBI taxonomy): Bacteria > Pseudomonadati > Pseudomonadota > Gammaproteobacteria > Pseudomonadales > Pseudomonadaceae > Pseudomonas > Pseudomonas sp. S5F11. The sequence goes on along the minus strand of NZ_JAIFJZ010000001.1, from coordinate 3,376,688 downwards.
GGAGATCGAAGGTGCGTTCCAAAACTCCTCACCAATCCCTGGCACATCTAAGTGGAAGGGAACATCTCCAAGCGGATTGAAGATAGAAGGTTATTACGATAAACCAGACGGTACGGGCGCGACAGCTTGGCCAGTCTATCAAGGGAAAAATTGATAAATATGGCTATGGGTAAAATTCATTTTGTGAAAACTTCTAAACTTAACCGTTTAGACGTTTGGGCCACAGACCCAAACGCGGACCCACGGCTCTCTTCACCAGAAAGTGTTGGCGTTAGAGAAATAGCCGCTTGGCTGTCCGATGATGTGAACAGCCGTTTGTCAGCAGTTGGATGGATTGAGCGCTTGGAAGCTTTAGAAAGCGCAGGAGCAAAAGCGTATTTGGGAACAGGTAATGCTCATCACGTGGGAGTCATTAACGAGTACATATTTTTAGAGTGTGAGTTTGTAGAAGATTTCAAAGTTTTGATGCGTACGAAAAATGTTATTTCAGTATTAAGGTTTTATGTCGGTGCTCATGAAGGGTATGCAGCAAATGTTTGTTTTGATGTGGAGTACGAAATGGAGGGCGAGCAAGCTCTAAATCGCTATCTCGAATTGGGTGGGCGGTTAGGTCTTACCGATACGGAAATAGCCGAAAATACGCGGAAAGTTAAATTGTCACGTAAAAAGAAAGCAGATAAGCATCAACAGCGGTAGGTGGGATGTATATTTTTTCTTCGTCGTCTTAAATATTTTCGGTGAGTGAGTTATTTAACGATTAATAATCAAGGATGGCTATGAAGAATTTTACTGCGCTTCTGTGCGCCGTATTTGCATTATGCGGTTGTGTCACAAAAGACCTGAATGTTGAAAACCGACAAAAAATTAAGACGCTCACAATCTTACAGGCCCCGGTGGAGGAATTTACAAAGCCACCGGAACGCTTGACAGCAGCGGCAATCAGATCTACCTGGGTGGCAACGGTAACTACTACACGCTTACAGTAGAGAGCTCAACGCGAATCGTTTCACCTAATCCGTCGCTGGAAATTGGAGTAACGGGAAGAATTGGGGAGGAAGCACTGAAATCTCTAGGGGGGCAACCTCAGGTAACCTTTCAAACAACGCAGGGCGCTCGTGTTGTTGATCAACTAGCTCCAGGTAGTATTGCTCATGAATCTAAGGTCGGATACACATCGCTTGATGCAAATACAGCGTTGCAAGTTGCTAAGGACGCTGAGTTGTTGAGACGCGGCTTGGTCAATGGGGTAACATGGAACTTCTTCAGAAGTCCCGTTACAGGCCGTGTTGGACCCGCAGCGGCACTAGAAAAAGCGTTGTCCGAAGCCGGTATTAAGATAAAGGTGCATTAATCATGAAGTTCACAATAGCCTATTCGCCAGTTACAACAGCATTTGTATCTATGAGCGACAAAGATAGAGATGCTTTTTATGAATGGTTCATGCTTAACAAACCTTACTGTTTGGATGAGTTGATTCACACCGTTTGGCAGACCCCTGGATATGAAGGCTGGAGTGCGGATTTCTCACCTGCGTCGCTGGGTTTGCTAGGTGAGTGGCTTTTTTTCGTAATTACTACAAAACATCCAACCCTAAAAGATGACCACGTTGAGGAGAATTTTCTGAGTGGCGTGGATAAGTTCGAAGCTGACCCCCTGTCGGATCAAGAAAAGTCATTGGCTGTTATGGTTGGTATGTATTACGGGGATGTTGCCGTTAGAAATAATCCAGAGCTCGATTGGGTTCAATTAAGAGGCAGCAAAAAAGAGGCAGATTATGGCCAGCCTGTCATATCTGGTCCAGGCTTACTACCTACAAATCCTGTAAGAGCTTCTAATGCATTCGCATGCGGGATCGCCGATGGCTCCAGAAGTGGAAGCCGACTTCGAGAGACATACGAGCACTGGATGACTTTGGTAAAGAGGTAGAATGCGTAATTGAGGTCATAGTGGATTTAAATTTTAGAGCGACATCGCGTCAGTTTCCTTTGTTTTTTTTTGATATCTTTTGGAAAATTGTAGGGATTGAGCTCTTTAAAAATAATTTATTTTCACCTGTTTGATTTTTCTAAGCAGGTGGTTAGGAAATTGGGACATCCACGAAGAAGGTAAGGAGTACCGAGTACTTTATAAATTTTACTTGAGAAAGAGTTGTAGGTAAGGTTCTAGATGGAAATCCATTGTTGAGTCCGCACGGGCATTGGATGACGTGACCGAAAAATTTTGAGCTTTTAAAGATGAACCTGCATTTTCCAACAATAATGCAAGTTTGTCTTTCTGGAGGGAAGCTAATCAAAGCACATGGCAGTCATTACCGGATAAATTGAAGCGGTTTCCGCTTCTGGGTTTCTTGCAAGAAGGTGCGGCTGCGTATAAAGAGTTTGCTGAAATCTATCGTAAAAGAAAATTGATATTAATATTGTTGAGAAAATTATCGAGTCGTTGACAGAGCGGTTGGCTGTACTTGATTATGAAGTTTGTTTCGATGATTTAGATGGTGATTTCCAAGTGGTTTTAGGTGGCACGATTTGATTGAAAATGTCTAGGTTGTTAGTTTTATATATGCGCTATTTAAAACTTACCTCATTTTATTGAGTTTAGGTGTTGTCAAGTAGGGCGGTTGAAAGCCGCCCACTTTTACATCCAAAAAATCACAACCATCCCGCAGCGGTATAGCCAGCAGCAGCGCGAAATCATGTAGCACAACGGCATCACTGCTGATTTCCTCTCGAAACGCCAAGTTCTCCAAAACTGCGTCACCGCGCGAATACGATAGCTGAGGGCGAAACCCTGCTAGTCACGCCGGGTCACCCGTTCTATGTTCCGGCCAAGCGCGACTTCATCCCGGTTATCGATCTTAAACCGGGAGAGCAACTTCAATCCCTGGCTGATGGCGATACGGACAACACGTCCTCTGAAGTGGAGTCGCTGGAGCTTTACTTGCCGGTGGGCCAGACCTTCAACCTGACGGTGGACGTGGGGCACACGTTCTACGTTGGGGATTTGAAGACACTTTCGGCGGAAGAAATAATTCAGAAAAAATAAAGCTAGATGGCTCCGATCTTTATAAGGCCGCGGAAGCGGATATAGACACTTGGATGCCTGTGTGGAAGAACGAAGGATGGTCGGCTAGTAAAATAGACAATACGCGAAATCAAATTCACGAATTAAACAAAAGGTTATTTGAAGGAATGGGGCTTAAATATGAATCCAAATGAATACTTAAATGTGTCGTTAATTGATGCTCTTGCGGAGTTTAGAGAAGATAAGTCGATAGTCGAGTACGTAAAGGTTGAGGGTGATGAGTTCCTAAAACTGCCGGAGTGTGGGGTCTATTTTCAGGCGGGTAGTGAAGGTGTTATTGTTGCATACCGCGTTTATTATCAAGCCTCTGATGAGTATTTTCCAGCTGATGATGAAACTAAAACTGCTTGTGCGGATGTTGAAACAATTGAAGAATCAATTGCTAAATATGGTAAGCCTTTGCGTAATGTGCCCTCCATTCGAATTCCCGGTAGGGCTCCCACGAGTCCGGGGTGCGAGTTCTTAGTGAGAGGGAATGCGATAACTGTGCATTATGATATTGACAGTAAGTTGGTTAATTATGTTCATGTTAGGAGGACGTTTTGAACTGGCGGAAAAATGTCTGGGCGGTTGGGGGCGACATGAGAGGGCAGTTTTTTTGAATTCTACGGGGTAGCGTTTTTTGGAGTTCAGCAGAGTTGCTCTTTAAAAATATGATTTATTTTTGTAATCAGTTATTCTATTTAGTTGGTCTGTGATAGGCGGCGAAGCTGAAAGCTCTTATCCACTTAGGGGTTTAGATGGCTCGCCGTCCTAGGGTTTACTAATAGAAGAATAGTGGTCTGAATCCTAATTTTCCAAGAGATTTTAGGCGGCACAATTTGATTGAAGATGTCTTGATTGTTGATTTTATGTGCGCTCTTTAAAAGCTTACCTATTTTTATTGACTTTCGGTGTTCTCAAGTAGGGCGGTTGAAAGCCGCCCACATTTTATTATGAATTCTGCGAATTAAATTTCCTTCCAATTACGTCCAACAAATCACAACCATCCCGCAGCGGGGATAGGGCTCAGACCCAGAGAAATTCCGTAATGCAAACGGTACATTACATGGTCTTGAGGTCAAAAGCGGAACCGCTAGCAAGACAAGCGACCAAGAATTTACCGATTATTTTGTTAATAAGTTTGGGGAGTAAGGAAAAGGACGACTAGAGGGCAAAGTCATCGAAAGCGCTACAACTTGCTAGGTGCCATGGAGGTGGTAAATATGAAGCTCGAAGCCGAAAATAGTCCTGTAATAGTTGGTTCTAATCAGGCGCAGCTTATAAAAGAGCTAAAAAATTAAAAAGCTACGGCCCTAGCTCGTTCGCATGCATCACTGATTATAACGGTAACTACGTGCAAGTGGCTGGAGGCAGATCTACTTGTTTTATTGAACGACTTGACGCTAAAAGTAAAAAGTTGTTTAGATGTTATCATTAAAACTCAAGTACGAACTTTGAAGATGGAACCTTACTTTCGTTTGGTGGGGGGGCGTGTTCCGTTAAATAAAGATGAGTGGTTTAATGTTGATGATGTGATAGAGGTGATCTCTCTGTTTACCCAGAATCAGGCTTTACCAGAAAATATCTACTGGCGCGAGATAAGGGTTTTGGATCAGGACGGCAATTGAGGAAATGCGGCTAGACTACTGAGGGAATAGGGGGCCGAATTCAGCATAGTGTTAGAAAAGCTGGTTGAATAAATGTCCCCTGTTTCTCTAGGCTTGCTTGCGACATCTGACCTGTACTCTCGTATGATTTTTTGCCAAAAAAGAATTAGGAGTCTAGATTATGAGTTTCGAGCATAAAGCATTCATTTTTGACTTTGATAGTTTTGATAGTGAGCTTAGGCCGTTATTGGAAGCTTCCTTGCGCTCTGGAAATATTGAGCCCCTACGTTGTTTTATTCTTTCTAACAAAGAGCTTTTGGTCGATCCCTATGAGGGAGATGCGCTGGATGACGACTGGGAGGACATGATCGAAGACATGGATGCTCATCAATATGGGGACTTTGCGCTGACGAAATATTATTCCCCGAAGGATGATCATGGATTAGGAGTGAAATGGGCAGATTTTCAAGAGAAAATTTCCAATCGAGGTAAGCTAAATATTTCTCCTTTTTTGGGCGCGCCAGTAGGTGTAGATGGCGAGTTTTTTGATCCTGGTAAAATGGGGTCGTACTTTCAAACTACCCATGAAGTGGGTGAAAGTCTAAAAAAGATTGAGGGAGTGAAGGGCGAGATGCAAGATGATTTTATCGAAGAGTTGGAAAGTTACGAAAGTTTTCTCAGTCAAGCTAATTCAGTAAAAAAGGGGATCTATGTGACGTTTTGATTGAGAGAATGAAGCGAAGATGGAAAGTGAGCCGGTGTTAGACCTAAAGAATGTCGGGCAGTCACATTCTAATTCTCAGAGTGACATTAGTGTTCTCTTTTGATTTTTTCTGAGTTTCTTGCGCTCTTTCAATCACAGCTCTTTAAAAAATAGTTTTATTTTCTGCTTAAATTTCTAAGCGAGGCGGTTACCAGATAACCGCCCTTTTTTATTTACGAAACTTGCGAGTTCAACTTCCGTCCAACCACATCCAGCAGATCGCACCCATCCCTCAGCGGGATAGCCAGCAACAGCGCGAGATCATGCAGCACAACGGCATCACTGCTGATTTCCTCCCGAAACGCCAGGTTCTCCAAAAACTGCGTCACCGAGCGAATACGATACGCGGCGGCGTTACAGAGAACATCAAGGGGCGCTTGCGTGTCGATCACCAGCGCGGGAATGGTTGCGTCGTGGCTCGTTAAAGGCATGTATCGGTTCATATTTAAGCTCTCTACTTAAGTGATAAATACCATCACTCAAACGTCGCCAAACGAATGGGTGACAGCTGTACGCAGGTTGGCGAACCGGCAGTAGAGAAAACCTGCAGACCCGAAGGTCTCCCGCGCACAGCCGTCATAAAACGACTTTGCAGGCGCGCAAGTGGCTGCAAAAAAGCCACCAGCTTGCACATTCTCTACCGTCAGGTCGTTAAAACCGAATCGCCATGGGGGCAACCGGCAGACATAAGTCCTTCGCGTAAAAAACGCGCAGGGCATCAAAAGGCCAACGCTTCCTCGCCGGCGGCCTGTACAGCGACGCCGACCAGTTCCGCTACCTGATGGACAACGCCCTGGCCAGCAAAGATGTGCTGCGCCTGAGCCTGGGGGTCACCCTCACCAGCCAGCAAGTCGGCGCCCTGACCCACGACATCGTGTGGATGGAAAACCGCGTCATCGACGGCCAGACCGTCCTCGTGCCCGTGCTCTACCTGGCCCAGGCCGAGTCGCGCAACGTGCGCGGCAACAGCCTGATCCAAGGCCGCGACCTCAACCTGGTCACCGGCGGCGACCTGATCAACGTCGGCACCCTGCGCGCCAGCAACAACCTCTCCGCCGTCAGCAGCGGCAGCATCTACACCGGCGGCCTGGTCGAGGCCGGCAACAACCTGAGCCTGCTGGCCCAGGACAGCATCCGCAACGCCATGGCCGGCGAGATTCGCGGCAAACAAGTCAGCCTCACGGCGCTCAAAGGCGACATCACCAACGAAACCACCGCCATCCAGGTGCGTGACGGCGTCGGCATGCGCACCCTCACCGACGGCAGCGGCGGCACCATCGTCGCCCGCGAAAACCTCGCCATCGACGCCGGCCGCGACCTCATCAACCGAGGCGCCCTCACCGCCGGCAACGACGCCAACCTCACCGCCAGCCGCGACCTCAACCTCATCGCCGCCAGCGACACCCGCGTCAAACACGAGATCCGCGACGGCGGCGAGAAATCCAGCATCACCACCGACGTCAAAAACCTCGCCGCCAGCGTCACGGCGGGCGGCAGCATCAACATGCAAGCCGGGCAAGACGTCAACATCATCGGCAGCACTGCCACCGCCGGCAAAGACCTCACCATCGCCGCCGGCCGCGACCTCAACATCGCCTCCGTTAGCGACATGCACAACGTCGATGGCAAGGAAAAGCACGGCAAGAAACGCATCAAGACCGCGGACGAGCAGACCACCCAAGTGGCGAGCGTGCTGACGGCGGGCGGGAACTTCGTCAGCCAGGCCGGGCGTGACACCACGATCGTGGCGAGCAGGATCAGCGCGGGGAATGAGGCTTATCTGTATAGCGGGGATAAGTTGAGTTTGTTGGCGGCGCAGAACAGTACGCATACGTTGTATGACATGAAGAAAAACAGCGGCTGGGGTTCCAAGAAAACCCAGCGCGACGAGGTCACTCGCATTACCAACGTCGGTACTGAAATCAAGACGGGCGGCGATCTGATACTCAAGAGTGAAGGAGATCAGACCTATCAACTTGCCAAGCTTCAAAGCGGCAAGGACATCACCCTGGATAGTGGTGGCGCGATTACTTTTGAAGCGGTCAAGGATCTGCATCAGGAGAGCCATGAGAAGAGCAACAACAATGCGTTCTGGGTTTCCTCCAAAGGTAAAGGCAACACCGACGAAACCGTCCGCCAGAGTCAGCTGATTGCTGAAGGCAATGTTGCGATTAAAGCTGTCGCCGGTTTGAAGATCGACATTAACCAGGTCAATCAGGAGACAGTCAGCCAATCCATCGATGCGATGGTTAAGGCCGATCCACAGTTGGCTTGGATCAAGGATGCTGAGAAGCGTGGTGATGTGGACTGGAGGCAGGTCAAGGAGATCCACGACAGCTTCAAGTACAGCAACTCGGGCCTGGGGCCTGCTTCGCAGATCATTATTGCGATTGTGATGGCGGCGGTGGTTGGGCCATTGGCCGCGGGCGCGATGGGCACCGCTACTGGCGGAATGGTTGCTGCCGGAACAATGACGGCGAATACCGCAACCTTCATTAGTGCGGCATCAGGTGCAGTCGCAGCGGGAGCAGCAACTAACACAACAGTTTGCGTCATTAATAATCGGGGCAACCTGGGCGCAGTATTCAATGACGTGACCTCGTCAGATGCAATGAAGGGGTACGTGATTTCTGGCGTTACAGCCGGCCTGACAGCTGCTTATTTCGATGGTTGGACGGGGACCAAGACTGAGTACGGAACAGGGAACATTACGTCTCCGCCTTTGAATACATGGACTGGGGTTGGTCAGTTTGCTGCGAGTCAAACTTTGCAGAACGGCACGTCAATGCTTGTTGGCAAGGCGTTAGGGCAAGGTGGCAGTGGCAGTGACGCACTCAAAAGCGCGTTATTCAATACGCTGGCGGCGGTCAGTTTCAATGCCGTTGGAGACTATACAAAAGGTCGGTTGACCGAAGGCTATCCGCCAAAAATCATTGTGCATGCCATGGTGGGTGGCTTGCTTGCAGAGGCAACAGGAGGCGGTTTCAAAACAGGTGCTTTGGCTGCGGGCGTTAACGAAGCGGTAGTTGGGCACTTGAGCTCTCTGGTTCATGGCGATAAGACATTGCTCTCCATGAGCTCACAAGTGATTGGAGTGCTCGCAGCGGCGACGCAGAAAGACGCTGACGCTGAATCCTTGGAAAAGGGCGGCTGGGTGGCGAAAAATGCTACGCAGTACAACCATTCGCTTCACGAAATGCAGACCGTTGCACTGGATGAGCTACGTCGACGCGACCCTGAGAACAAGGCTAAATATGACGCTGCGGCATGTGCATTGACCCACTGCAGCGCGTCTGTTCCTAAAAGTGACGAAAATTACAAATCGCTTGTTGAGTTGGAAAACAAGGGTAATGAATTTACCAAGGAAATTGCGTTACTCAAAAGCACGGGGCAATTTGATTACACCTTCAAGGATCGAATAGACGACGCGCTTAGTGCAAACAACGAGTTATTCACGAACGTCGGGTACGCCGCAAGCGCAGCAGGCGGGGCGGGAGCTGGCACTCTTTCTTACATTGGTATGGTTGGTGCCTCCCCTGCTTGTGTGAGTATTGTTGGTTGCGCTGCGCCATTCGCCCTCGGCGCGATGGGCACTGTCGCGTTTGCAGGTGCGGCTGCCTCATATGATCAGATTGGCGCACCTTACACATCTACCGAGGGCGGGCGAGTTTTAGCTTCGCTTCACCCAGAGCAATTCCCCGGCGAAGCAAGCCCCCTGGGGGATCTCAGCCAGAGAGCTGCTGAGTCGCTGGCGGAGTTGGCAGTCGCGCACTATGGGGGGAAGGCGTTATCTGGAGAGCTGTCGTCGGTAATAAAGAACGGTGTTAATCCTAATGCTGCGACGAAGGGCCAACCTGTATTTGGTGGCGGCACTGATAACGAAGCGGGTACGCTGGTTGAAAGAAATGTCATAGAGGGGCCGTCTAAAGGTGCAAAAGGGCCAGGTTCTGCTGGTACGGGTACGACGGCGGGTAGTGATGTTACAAGTACAACGCCTAAAGCTGGTGTTTTTTGGAATAAAACAACAGTTCTAGATAGGACTGTTTATCAACGTAACGACCTCTTTGACCCAGAGGCCCTATCGACCTGGAGAGTACGAGGTAAAACTGTTCAAGGCTCAAACCTTGAGAGGATGGCCTCGGGTCGAGCACCAATTGGGTATGATGGGAAATCAGTTGAGTTACATCATCTCTCGCAAACTGAAGTTAATGGATTCGCTGGTACTCGTGGTTCACTTGCAGAAGTTGGATCTGTTTTCCATAGCCAGAATAGCAGTGTTCTTCACGTCCCATCCAATGCCGCTCAAAGCTTTAGGTATACCCGTTACAAAGACTCTGCAGAATACAGAAACCCTACGACTGATTATGTTTCAGTTCCTATGGATTTGAATGCAAAAACATTGACAAAACAGGCTAAAGAGTTTAACTCTTATTAGTCAGATTATTGGAAAATGCGGGCTCGGAGCGGGGAGTAATAAGACGTGGATTATTCGAGAATAATTAATCTTATTGAAGAGTCGGATTTCGTTGAGTTTGCTGATTATGGTAACGGGATTGCTGATGAGTGGATTTATAAAGCTGAAACTCATCTTGGGTTGAAGTTGCCTGATAGCTATAAGTGGTGGCTGAAGTGTTATTCTGGTGGGGAAATATCTGGGGAGGAGATTTATAGTATTTACGAAATGGATTTTGATAGTGTAAGGGGTGGTGATATCGTTTATATGTCAATCGTTAACGGTCGAAATGGGTTGTGTGGGAAGGAGAGGCTATTTATCTGTGAACCGCCGGGCGCAGGGGAGTCATTTTATTTTGCCACGGACGATGGTCTTAATGATGGGGAGTATCCTGTTTATAGGCTTGATCTTTCTAATAAAACTTCTAGTTTGTATGCGAAGAACTTTATCGATTTCTTAGAAAAAAGAATAATTTCTTTCAGTTGAATAATGATTAGGCGTTTAAAAATGGTTGAGAAAGGCTAGGTGCAAAAGACATAGGCGCTCATGCAAAAGTCGATTATTCAAGTATTGAAAATCCGCCAAATGTTGGTCCCGGTAAAGAATTCACTTTGCGGCAAAAACAAGAGGCATTGGAGTTGAATAAAGCAGCCAACGACGGTGTAGGCAAATCCGATGCCAGTGGTACAGATAGCAAGGTCTATACCTTTGACCCCGAAACAGGCTCGTTAGCGTATTTAGCTGATGATATTGAAAGCTGGGCGCAAATTCTCCTCAGTGATTATGAGGTACTTACGGGCTATCCGTTAGCGCATCAATGGCAAGAGCAGAACCGTCAGCTCCCTGCCGGTAAGCGTTTGTTACCTAAGGTGCCGTTCGTACTGAGTGGTGAGTTTGTGCTGGATAATTTGTACTTGGCTGATGCTGTAGAGGGAATGAGATTTAGAGCAGATATAGCCAGTCAAATTAAAGAACTGCCGGACGGCGCCCAGATTAGATTAAATATTGACAGCTAAATTTTTATAACGGGCTATAGATTTAGGTGCATAAGGTAAAGGCACCGAGGCTCCGTACAATCCTCAATCCATCAGAAATGAGAAAATAGGGTCAGACCACAATTAGTGCACCACTGTATAGGTGGTCTGACCCCTATTTCTGCTATTTTTCTCGCACTCAGCCATTCAGCAGGCGGCCGCCGTCAAGAACGATTTCGGAGCCGACTGTCCAACGCGACTCGTCGGATGCCAGATACAGCACGGCTTTGGCCACCTCTTCGGAGGTACCGAAGCGCCCAAGCGGAATGGTTGCCGCGATCTCTTTGTTAAGTTGCTCGCGATACGCTTGCGCAACACCAAGCTTGTCATAAAGGGGAGTCTCGACGGGGCCAGGGCTCACTGCGTTGACACGGATGCCACGGCCGAGCAATTCGGTCGAGAGCGTTTTCGACATGTTCAGCAGTGCGGCCTTCGTTGCGGCATACACGGACGAGCGATTTGCGCCCGCGTGCGCGCTTACGGAAGTAGTCAACACGACGGAAGCGGGATTTGCGAAGACCGGCAACAGCGCCTGCATCAGGAAGTACGGCCCCTTGACGTTGATGTCGAAAGAGCGGTCGAACCTATCTTCCGTCCATTCCTCAATGGGCAGCCATACGGATACGCCGGCGTTGAGAAAGGCAACATCGAGTTGGCCATAGTGCTCCTTGATGGCTTGTGCCAGTTCCTTTTGTGCTGCCACGCTGGCGGAGTCGGCGCGCAGCACCGGCACTTCCGGGCCCAACTCGGCCTGAGCCTTTGCAATCGAGTCGGGGTTTACACCCGTTACGATCACGCGAGCACCCTCGGCCAGGAAGTGCTTTGCCGTTTCCAGGCCGATACCGCTGGTGCCGCCAGTGATGAGCGTACGTTTACCTTGCAAGCGTGACATTTGAATTCTCCGGTGAATGACGACCACCGCGGTCGATATGGAGAAATATGCGCTTATGCGCTGAATAGGATAAGACCGCCTATTCGCATATGATTCATGCAAATAGGGCATGAGTTGAGGTGGAGAAGTGGACCGATTTCTTTTGATGACATGCTTCGCGCGTGCCGTAGAAACAGGGAGCTTTTCGGCGGCTGGGCGCGATCTAGGGCTGGGGCAGCCCAATGTAAGCCGCTATATAGCGGCTCTGGAGGATCATTTGCAGACGCGTTTGCTCCACCGGTCTACGCGCAAGCTATCCCTGACGCCGGAGGGCGAACGCTACTATGCGGACATCCGGCGCATTCTGGATGCGGTGGATGAATCCGAATCGTCCTTCAGGAACAACATCGACCCATCGGGACTCTTGCGCGTAGCTTGTCCGACAGCGCTCGCGCATGCGTTTGTACTGCCGCATGTGCCGACGTTTTTGCAGCGCTACCCTCAATTGGTCCTGGATCTCCAACTCAATGATCGATACGTAGACCTAGTCAATGAAGGCACTGAACTCGCCATTCGTATAGGACAGCTGGAGGACAGCGCCTTGCGCGCCCGGCCTCTTGGGTGGTACGACCGGGTCTTCGTCGCCAGCAAGGACTACTTGGCTAAACGCGGAGTTCCGCAAACCCCGGATGATCTACGCGACCACGATTGCATCGTCTACACCTTACTGTCGTCCGGTGCGACCTGGCGATTCCGCGACGCGGACATTCCGATTGCCGGCAGGCTCAGGGTTAACTCCCCCGACGCAGTGAGTGCGGCGGTCGCTGCAGGCCTGGGTGTGGCGCATGGGCCCGCGTGGCTCTTTGAGGGCGGGCTCAAAAGTGGGAGATTACAGTTCATTCTCACCGACCATGCGGTTCCCCCTGTCCCCGTGCAGATGGTTTATGTCGCCAATAGACTGCTTCCCACGCGGGCTATCGTGTTCATGGATTTTATGACTGACGTTTTTTCAAAGATTCCAGCCTTGAACGGCAATACCCCTTTGCCGACTCTATAAGACAAGACGACAAAACGTGATTTCTCACGTTTGCCTGAGGACGTTTCCATGAGCTTTCAAATCCCGCGTTTTTCGACCGTAGGATGCCGGATTGGCCAGTGGCTGTGCTTGCTGGTGATGTTTGTCAGCGCCACTGCCTTCATGCTGGTCTGGTCCTACCTCGACCGTCGTCAAGCGGGGTTGGGCACGGCAGCGGCTGGTTTTGTGTGGGGCGTTATCGGGCTGCTGTTCGCGTACGTGTTCGAACGGCCTCGTACCGTCGTCGCCACATTACGATTCATGCTGGCTCGGACCTTGGCATTGCTGGTGCTGGCGACGGGCGCGGTCTATTTGATCGGCCTGCTGTGGGTCGAGCCGCAGCAGGACTTTCTGGAGGCTCAATTAAAGGGCGCATCGTGCGGTAAATACACCGGTACCATTGAAAAAGGTTGGGAGCAAATTTGCGCCCGTTCGTATTCAACACAGACACAAACCCCTTGAAACTGGAGTAGCACGCTTGGCGAGTCTCGGCGAACACTCGCAATCGCGCTCAGCAAATCACCCATGCCAAGTTCAAGTGATCAACCTATGAACACTGGGAAGTACCCTCATCTGAAAGTGTTTTTTGCTTTCTGGTTTATGCCCTTTGCGGTCGGTTTGGTAGCCGGCCCCGTGATATTTGTCGCAATGGTGGCGCGGCTGTTCGCTAACCCACGCACACTTGGCGAGGTGCACGGGCTGGAGCTGTGGGCTGTGTTTATTTCCACACCAGTAATGGTGCAGTTGATTTATCTGCTGCCAGCGCTGGGTTTTGCGTTGTTCGTGACCCTGCGCAGATTCAGGAAGGGCCGTAGCGCTTATAAAACTATTGCGCTGAGCGGTGGCACGGTTGCGTTTGCATGGCTGGCGCTGTTGACCTATTTGGTGATGCGTGACAGCGAGGTTGTCTGGTTTATAAGCAACGGCTTACCTCTGATGGCTGCGTTTTTGATCGGTGCGCTCGGCAGTGGACTGATGGCGGTGATTGCATTGCCGGAACCGTCCGGTGCGTGCGAAGTGCCGGTCCGATGAACATCGGGGTCAGATCACTGTGCTTCAAGCCTCTTCTCATGCCCTGATGACTTTGCGGCTTGCAGTGGTGAGCAGGTCAAACCCGCTCCCACCTTTGGTCCGCGTTAGAGCAACTTACGCTGCACCGCCTCATCCAGCGTGCTACGCGTCAGCGCTTCAACCACTTCCCGCGTGTCCGCCTGGAACGGGATGCCGACGATCAGCACCAGGTGCATCCAGGTGCGCACCGATTCGCTTTTTTTGACGCGGCCCAGTTCCTTGCCTTCCTTGTCCTTGAACACTGTTTCCAGGGTGAAGATGTTCTTCGCCGTGCTTGGGATGATAAAGAACGTGAAGCCGGTGATGAACGCCGACACCGTGCTGTACTCTTCGTTGTTATGCAGCGTGGCATCCACGTAGATATCTGAGTCGACCTTGTCGGTGCTCACTCGGGAAAACCGGTTGGACGCACGATACGTATCGGCCACGGCTTTTTCCCACAGCACCACGGGAGCGCCGACTGCGGCGTTGCCAGGGCCGCCGTTGACGTGGTTCTGCGCCGTGGTGTGCACGTACGCCGTGGGCTTTTGCGCCGGCGCGTTGGCGGTCGGTGGCCAGGTTTGTACGGCGGGCAATTCGTGTTGCGAGTAAGACACGCAGCCGGTCAGCAGGACAGCGGCCAGTACCAGGCTGTGTTTGATCAATCCTTTCACGCAGTGCTCCTTGAAATTACGGTTTGGCCAGGTTGGCGGTGGCGGTGTCGAGCAGTTGCCCGACCAGTTTGGTCAGCTGTTGGCCACCCATCGACGGCGCCCAATATTGGCCGCTGTACAAGCCGACGTTGTGTTCGAACTTGATCGAGTCTGTGGCCTTGGCCAGTTCCTTGCCGTTGCGGTCGACGATCACCAGGTCGCCGGCCACGTCGAAGCTGTCCACGTAGATCGGGCCGTTGACCCAGATCCAGATGGTCAGGGTCAGCAGCGCGCCAGGCACATACGCCGGGTGCGGTGCGCGATGGCCCTTGAGGGACGTCATGTTGAATTTGAGCGTGACGTCCTGCTCGCCCAGGCGCACGGGGTACTCGGTGACTTGCTTGAAGTAACCGGCAGTGCGCACGTACTGAGTGATCTGGGCCGTCAGGGAGCTGCTGATCGCCGCTTTGTTGGCCTCGTTGACGTCGGCGGCGCTCACCGTCACATCGGCGATTTGCGCGCTGCGCGGGCTGCTGACAGATACCGGGTGGAGCGGGGTGGCGATAGGGCCTGTGACGGTGTAGGACACGCAGCCGGTCATCGACAGCGCGGCAAGCAGGGCCGTAGCCCGAAGGAGGGTTTTAAGCACGCAATTTCCCTATAAGTAAATAAGCCGAGTCAGTGTCTCGACGCCTTTAAGCAAAACTTGAGGCGTGTGCATTAACGCACATAGCCCGACGAAACACCTTGAGAACCCCTCTCAACTCCGTAAAATGCCGCCACTGTTTAAAGCACGATACTTTTCAGGGACGAATTCAGACATGCGCGCATTTGCCGTGTTCCTCGCCGTCTGCCTCCTGGCGGGCTGCGCCTCCAAGCCGGATTACTACATCTCGCCGGCGCCGGTGACCATTCCCAAAACTGCCACGTATTGGCTCGACACCTTCGATGTGGAGGTGGTGGGCAAGAACGAACGCTTCCTGCCCGATGACAAAGTGCGCCAGCAACTGGGCGTCGACCTGGTCGATCGGTTGCTCAGTGCCAAACGTTATGCTCCCAGCAAGGACAAAGCCGATTACCTGTTGGATGTCAGCATCGTCTACACGCGCCATATCCCGGACTCCAAAGGCGGCCTGTCGACGTTGATCGTCGATGACAACACCATTCTGGCCAGTGTGGATTTCAGCTATCAGGTCAAGGTCAAGAAGGCGGGTAGCGAAGTCCTGCACTTCGCCAAGACCCGCGAGAACCTCGTACCCGCCGGTGTGATGGGGGAGGCGCAAAAATGGAAGACCATGGGCGGCATCCTCACCAACTCCGGCAACTCAAGCGTCGAGCGGTTTTATACCGGCGTCCTGAGTCGCGACATCGTTGATGATCTGCTCGACATCCCGTCTCGCTGACGTTGCCATTACCGATTTATCACCCCAGGAGCATTCCGTGAAAACACTCTGCAAAACCCTGCTGTCCGGCCTCACCGCCGCAGCGCTGCTGACCGTGGCCGGCTGCGCCACCGAAAGCAATCGCGCGATGCCGGTAGAGCAAGTCGCCAGCGCCAACGTCGCCTACTCCGGCGTGCGCGTGCCGATTGCCGTGGGCAAATTCGACAACCGCTCCAGCTATATGCGCGGCATCTTCTCCGATGGCGTCGACCGCCTCGGCGGCCAGGCCAAGACCATCCTGATCACCCACTTGCAGCAGACCAACCGCTTCAGCGTGCTGGACCGCGACAACATGGGCGAAATTTCCCAGGAGGCCAAGATCAAAGGCACCGCGCAGAAGCTCAAGGGCGCGGACTATGTAGTGACCGGCGATGTGACCGAGTTCGGCCGCAAAGAAACCGGCGACCGCCAGCTGTTCGGCATCCTCGGCCGTGGCAAGACCCAAGTGGCCTACGCCAAAGTCGCGTTGAATATCGTCAACATCAACACCTCCGAAGTGGTGTATTCCACCCAGGGCGCCGGTGAGTACGCGCTGTCCAACCGTGAAGTGGTCGGCTTCGGCGGCACCGCCAGCTACGACTCCACCCTCAATGGCAAGGTCCTGGACCTAGCCATGCGCGAAGCGATCAATCGGCTGGTCGACGGCATCAACGCCGGCGCCTGGAACCCGCGCAACTGATCAGCAGCACCTCAAGGAGCAGTACACGGATGAGCAAGGCAGTTAAGTTAGCGCTGATGCTGACAGCAATCGCAACGGTCGCCGGGTGCCAGACGGCGCCCCAGCCCCTGTATCAATGGGAAAGCTACCAGCCGCAGGTTTACGAATACTTCAAGGGCGAGCCCAAGGAAGCGCAGGTCGAAGCACTGGAGCGTGATCTGCAGAAGATCAATGCCAGTGGTCGCAAGGCGCCACCGGGTTACCACGCCCACCTGGGCATGCTGTACCTGAGCATGGGCAAGGATGACCAGATGGTGCAGGAATTTCGCACCGAGAAGGCGCTGTTCCCCGAATCCGCCGCCTACATGGACTTTTTGCTGAAAAACGCCAAGACCGGAGTCGCGACTAAATGAGCCTGTTAAAACTCACCGGCGCCCTGCTGGCCCTGGCCTTGCTCGGCGGTTGCGCGGCACCCAAGACCATCGATTACACGGCGTATAAACAGGCGCGGCCCAAGTCGATCCTGGTGCTGCCGCCGCTCAATGAATCGCCGGAAGTGCAGGCGTCCTACAGCCTGGTGTCGCAGGTGACGTACCCGCTGGCCGAAGCCGGCTACTACGTGCTGCCGATTGCCCTGGTGGACGAAACCTTCCGCCAGAACGGCCTGACCACCGCCAACGATATCCAGGCCGTGCCGCCGACCAAGCTGCATGACATCTTCGGCGCGGACGCGGCGTTGTACATCACCGTCACCGAGTACGGCACCAAGTACATGCTGATCTCCAGCGATACAGCGGTGACCGCCTCGGCCAAACTGGTGGACCTGCGCACCGGCACCACCCTGTGGACCGGCACCGCGCGCGCCTCCAGCGAGGAAGGCAACAACAACAGCGGTGGCCTGGTCGGCATGCTGATCACCGCGGCGGTCAAGCAGGTGATCAACAGCTCCACCGACGCCGCGCACCCGATTGCCGGCATCACCAGCGCACGCTTGCTGTCGCCGGGGCAACGGGCGGGGATTCTGTACGGCCCGCGTAATCCCAAGTACGGCACGGACTGACAATCCGGCGCTGAAACACCACAGGTCAGCTGCACACACTTCAATTGTGGTGAGCGGGCTTGCCCCGCGCTGGGACGCGAAGCGGCCCTCTCTCCAGACACTGCGGTGTGCCAGGCAAAAACGGTTGGCCGGTTTTGGGGCTGCTCCGCAGCCCGGCGCAGGGCAAGCCTGCTCACTACAGGGCAGCTGCACACACTCTAATTGTGGTGAGCGGGCTTGCCCCGCGCTGGCGCGCGAAGCTGCCCTCTCTCCCGACACTGCGGTGTGCCAGGCAAAAACGGTTGGCCGGTTTTGGGGCTGCTCCGCAGCCCGGCGCAGGGCAAGCCTGCTCACTACAGGGCAGCTGCACACACTCTAATTGTGGTGAGCGGGCTTGCCCCGCGCTGGCGCGCGAAGCTGCCCTCTCTCCAGACACTGCGGTGTGCCAGGCAAAAACGGTTGGCCGGTTTTGGGGCTGCTCCGCAGCCCAGCGCAGGGCAAGCCTGCTCATACATGGACGCCCCCAGTATGCCAAGCACTCAATTCGTGAAAACACAGACGGGATAAGGTTGCAGCCATACATCCGGACTTTAAGTGAGGCGGTGCCTCTGTCCCTGATGGAATTCGCTGATCGGGCTCTTATCACTACAACGCGCTCGAAGCGCTGTGAGCAGGGCAGAGTTACCCGATCCCGGTCCTACCTGTCTTGCCATCACGTCATGATCGCCTGAGCAACCTTGGAAGTACTCCTTCTAACGCATCACTTTTTCATTCCACCGGGCCGGCTACGCCACCGTTACGTCGGGGGTGTAGTCGGGTCGGAACTTGGTGCCATGGGCCAATAATGCCCAGGCTATCCGGGCCGTTTTATTAGCCTGGGCAACGACAGCAACGTTGGTGTGACGACGAGCCAATAACCCCTTCAGCCAATCCGCCGAAGGATCTGTCTTGCTCTCCACCACTCGAACCATCGAGCGTGCGCCGTGAATCAGCAAGGTGCGTAAATAACCATCGCCCCGTTTACTGATCCCCAACAACGTGGGCTTGCCTCCGCTGGAGTGTTGTCGCGGCACTAACCCCAACCATGCCGCCATTTGCCGACCGTTACTGAAGTTTTTCGCGTCACCCACTGACGCCACTAGCGCGGTTGCAGTGAGCGGGCCAACGCCTGGGATTTCTGCCAGGCGGCAGCTGCCTTCATTGCTGCGATGCCATTGTTGAATCTCTCGTTCCAACTCGACGACCTGTCGATCCAGCTCTTTGAAATGCTCCATCAAGCGCTGCATCAGTTGGCGTAACGATCCAGGAAGAGCGTTTTCATGATCTTCCAAAATATCCGGCAAACGCTCGACGATATGTCGAATGCCCTGAGGCAAGACCACGCCAAATTCTCCAAGGAGCCCACGAATCGAATTAGCTTGTGCCGTTCTGGCCTTTACAAACCCTTGCCGTGCGCAATGCACCGCCAAAATAGCTTGCTGCTCTACCGTCTTGATCGGCACAAAGCGCATGTTGGGCCGAGTAACGGCTTCACAGATCGCTTCTGCGTCAGCTACATCGTTTTTGTTCGACTTCACGTAGGGCTTCACAAATTGCGGAGCCATTAACTTGACCGTATGACCAAGTGCCTGCAGTTTTCTTGCCCAATAGTGGGCTCCGCCACATGCCTCCATGCCCACTAGGCAGGGCTCCAGGTTGGCAAAAAAAGGGACAACCTGCTCACGTTTAAGCCGCTTCCTTAGCGCTGTTCTTCCTTGTTGATCGATCGCGTGAAGTTGAAACACGGTTTTTGCCAAGTCAACCGAAACAGTCGTAAGCTGCATGAGGACGCTCCCTTCCGCTAAGTGTGGGTAACACTTTAACTTTGGCACATAGATGCCGTTAGGAAGGGGGCGTCCATTCCATTACTACAGGGCAGCTGCACACACTCTAATTGTGGTGAGCGGGCTTGCCCCGCGCTGGACGCGAAGCTGCCCTCTCTCCAGACACTGCGGTGTGCCAGGCAAAAACGGTTGGCCGGTTTTGGGGCTGCTCCGCAGCCCGGCGCAGGGCAAGCCTGCTCACTACAGGGCAGCTGCACACACTCTAATTGTGGTGAGCGGGCTTGTCCCGCGCTGGGGCGCGAAGCGGCCCCAAACCTAGCGACGAGGTTTGTCTGATTGAGCGCGGTAGTCTTATGTGGGACCGCGTCGCACCCCAACGCGGACGGCGCGACGATTCGACAAGCCTGCTCACCAAAGCCTTAAGGAGACACCCATGCCCCCTATGGCGATGTTTCAGTCACTAGAGGCAGTGGCTGACACTCTGCCATCGGGAGCAAGCTCCTTCCCACACCGATTGAGATGTTTTCTAAATCGGTGTTAACCCGAATCCCCCGCACCTTGCGTCTGACCTTGTGAACGGATCATTCATTCACGAGGTTCAGCCCATGTCTCACTCTCTGCTCTGGCTACGTCCTGCTGCCCAAGGCTTCGCCGTTACCCTGACGCTGGCGCTTGCCGGGTGTGGGGCGTCGTCCTCCCATGATGTGGCGCCACCGGCCGACAGGGGCCCGATCTCTCGGCTTGAGGCCGATACTGTGCAAGGTGCCCTGAGCAAACCCATGCCGATCCCCGCGCCGATGTCTACACGCCTGGCGATGCAGGAATCGAGGACGATGGACTACCGCAGCGAGCCCCGTGAGCAATACGCCAACCTGCCGGATAACCCGGTGCACCGCGTGGCTGAAACGCCGGTGTCGACTTTCAGTGTCGATGTCGACACCGGCAGCTATGCCAACGTACGACGCTTCCTCAATCAAGGCAGCCTGCCGCCCGAAGGCGCCGTACGGCTGGAGGAAATGGTCAATTACTTCCCCTACCACTACGCACTGCCCACCGATGGCTCACCCTTCGGCGTGACCACCGAAGTCGCCCCTACGCCCTGGAACCCCCACACCCAATTACTGCGTATCGGCATCAAGGCGTCCGACCGCGCCGTGGCGCAGCTGGCGCCGGCCAACCTGGTATTTCTGGTGGATGTGTCCGGCTCCATGGACCGTCGCGAAGGTTTGCCGCTGGTGCAAAGCACCCTGAAGTTATTGGTGGATCAATTGCGCGAGCAAGACCGCGTGTCGCTGGTGGTCTACGCCGGCGACTCCCGTGTGGTGCTCAAGCCCACGTCCGGGCGCGACAAGGCCGCGATCCGCAACGCCATCGACCAGCTCACTGCCGGTGGTGCCACGGCGGGGGCGTCGGGTATTGAGCTGGCTTACCAGATGGCCCGCGAAGGCTTTATCGACAACGGCATCAACCGCATCCTGCTGGCCACCGACGGCGACTTCAACGTCGGCGTCAGTGACTTCGACAGCCTCAAGCAGATGGCGGCGCAGCAGCGTAAGAGCGGCGTGTCCCTCACCACACTGGGCTTTGGCGTGGACAACTACAACGAGCACCTGATGGAGCAATTGGCCGACGCCGGCGACGGTAACTACGCCTATATCGACACCTTGCGCGAAGCACGCAAAGTGCTGGTGGACCAGCTCAGCTCGACCCTCGCCGTGGTGGCGCGGGATGTGAAATTGCAGGTGGAATTCAACCCTGCGCGGGTCAGCGAATATCGCCTGCTCGGCTACGAAAACCGCGCCCTCAAGCGTGAGGATTTCAATAACGACAAGGTAGACGCCGGTGAGATCGGCGCCGGCCATACCGTTACCGCGCTGTACGAAATTGTGCCAAAGGGGCAGAAGGGTTGGCTGGAGCCGCTGCGCTATGCCGGCGCGGCTGTGGTCGAGGGGCAGTCCGAGGAGCTGGCCATGCTGCGCGTGCGCTACAAGCCTGCCGCAGGTGGCGATAGCCGCTTGATCGAACGGCCAATCACTGGCCAAACCACCCAGGCCAGCGACGATTTGCGCTTTGCGGCGGCAGTGGCTGCGTTCGCCCAGCAACTCAAGGGCGATGGCCGCTACACTGGCAGCATGTCGTTGAAAGACACCGCCGCACTGGCCCGCTCGGCGCGGGGCGACGACCCGTTCGGCCTGCGCAACGAGTTCGTGCAACTGGTGGAGTTGGCCCAAAGCCTCAAGCCCTGATCTCGAACACCACATAGCTGTTACTGATAGACCGCGATCGGGAGCAAGCGCCCTCCCACATTTGACCCGCGTTAACTTTACAAAAGGAGTTCGCCCCCTACATGGCTGTTCCAGATGACCCCTCCAGCGACGAAGCGTTGCTGGCCCGTTACCGGACCGGTGACGCCGCTGCGTTCGAAGTCTTGTACGCGCGGCATCGCCAAGGTCTGTATCGTTTCCTCGTGTCCCTGAGCAACAAGGCCGAACTGGCCGAGGAAATTTATCAGGAGACCTGGCTCAGCCTGATCCGCAGCGCCAGTCAGCCACAAGGCCGGGCGAGCTTTCGCACGTGGTTGTTTCAGATTGCCCGCAATCGCTTGATCGACCACTGGCGCAAGCACGGCATCCACAACCCATTGCACGACAGCTACGACGAGCACCTGCACGCTCAGCCCGACCACAGCGCCGGCCCTGAGCAGCAATTGAGCCTGAGCCGCGACCAGGCGCGCCTCGACGCGGCCCTGCAAGACTTGCCCGAAGACCAGCGTGAAGTGTTCCTGCTGCGTCTGCATGGTGACCTTGAGGTACCGCAAATCGCCGCGCTCACCCAGACCCCGCTGGAAACCGTAAAAAGCCGCTTGCGCTACGCCCAGCAGAAATTGCGTCGTCTGCTGGCCGAGGAGGTACCTGTATGACTGACTCCCGACACACCCCTGACGACGATTTGATCCAGCATTTTCGTCAACACAGCACCGGCGAGCCGCCCGCGTCTCTCGATGCCTTCATCCTCAACGTCGCCCGCCGCGAAGCCCCGGCGCCGCAACCGAGCCTTTGGCAACGTTGGCTGCACGCCTGCCAACGCCCACGCTGGCAGATGGCGTTCGCCACCGTCGCCGGCGTTGCGCTCATGGTCGGCGTGGTCATGCGCTCGCCGGTGCCGCAGCCCGAAGTGTCCACCGCGACCTTCTCCGCGCTCCACGACCAAGCTCCACCGCCGGCACCCGCCCCTGCGCCGATGGCGCGTATGGCTGTCGCACCCAAGGCCGAGAGTGCTCAGGCCGAAATCACCGGCTCGCTGGCCCAGGCGCCAGCGGCAAAACCCTTGAACAAGCGCGCGCCGCCGGGGTTGCCGAGCCTGGAGGACGGGTTGCAGGAAATTGTGAACCTACGCGCAGCAGGCCAAACCCGAGCGGCGGATGAAAAACTGCTGGCGCTGCACCAGCGTTTTCCCCAGGAAGATCTGCCAGCGCGATTGGAGGCGCTGCAGCCGCGCTGAAACCAGGCTCACGAAAAAAGCCCCAGGTCTCTCAACCTGGGGCTTTTTTACGCTGCGCCCTCAGCGCCGCCCTTCCAGCGCCATGCGCACGGCCAGCCCTGCCAGCACCGTCCCCATCAACCAGCGCTGTACCAACTGCCATAGCGGTTTGGCCGCCAGAAACGAGGCAATGGAGCCCGCCGACAGGGCGATCAACGCGTTAACGCTCACACTGATCATGATCTGGGTAAACCCCAGCACGAGGGACTGCGCCAGCACACTGCCGTGGCCATCGGGCACGATGAATTGGGGCAGCAACGACAGGTATATCACCGCAACTTTCGGGTTCAGTAGGTTGGTGACAAAGCCCATCATAAACAACCTGCGCGGTCCGTCCTGAGGCAGATCGCGCAACTGGAACGCCGACCGCCCACCGGGCTTCACCGCTTGCCAGGCCAGGTACAGCAAATACAACGCGCCGCCGAGCTTGAGCGCGTCATACGCAAAGGGCACCGCCATCAGCAGAGCGGTAATACCCAGCGCCGCGCAGAGCATATAAACCACAAAACCCAACGCCACGCCGCCCAGGGAAATCAAGCCCGCGACCCGCCCTTGGCAGATCGAGCGGGAGATCAGATAGATCATGTTCGGGCCGGGCGTCAGCACCATCCCGAGGCAAATCAGACCAAACGCCAGCAGGCTCGACAGTTCGGGCATGGGTAACTCCTATATGTAATGCCAGCCGCGGGCGCGCGGTCGCGGGTGGCGGGATGCGCACGATGGTAGGGCGGCCGAAGGCGGCGCGTTAGATACAGATGGCCCGACAAAACGTCATACAGGCACGCAGCCATGAGACGGAGCGTCTCAATCGCCCAGCGCTTTTCAGAGGGCTGATTCAGGGCGTCTCATTCGACGGTGATTGCGGCCAGCGCGGGTTGTGCCACGGATCGCTCTAAAAAACGCCTGTGCGAGGATTTTCGCGCAGCTGGCACCGGCCTTGCTCTGGCCCTCGCAACCCCCCGCGGGGTTTGTCATTCACTGCCGTTTCAAGGAGCCTTGCCATGACCCTAACGATCAACCCGCAACGCAGCATGCGTGCCGCTGTCTGGCACGGCCGTCACGATATCCGCGTCGAAGATGTTCCCCTGCCCGATGCGCCGCCCGCCGGCTGGGTGCAGATCCGCGTGCAATGGTGCGGCATTTGCGGCTCCGATCTGCATGAGTACGTGGCCGGGCCGGTGTTTATCCCGGTCGATGCGCCGCACCCGCTGACCGGCATCAAGGGCCAGTGCATCCTCGGTCACGAGTTCTGTGGCGAAATCGTCGAACTCGGCGCCGGCGTGCAAGGCTTCAGCGTCGGCGAACCGGTGGCGGCCGATGCCTGCCAACATTGCGGCACCTGCTACTACTGCACCCACGGCCTGTACAACATCTGTGAAAACCTGGCGTTCACCGGGCTGATGAACAACGGCGCCTTCGCCGAACTCGTCAACGTACCCGCCAACCTGCTGTACAAGCTGCCCGCCAACTTTCCCGCCGAAGCCGGTGCACTGATCGAGCCCCTCGCGGTGGGCATGCACGCCGTGAAAAAGGCCGGTAGCCTGCTGGGGCAAAACGTCGTGGTGGTCGGCGCCGGCACCATCGGCCTGTGCACCATCATGTGCGCCAAGGCGGCAGGCGCGGCCCAAGTGATCGCCCTGGAAATGTCCGGAGCCCGCAAGGCCAAAGCCAAGGAAGTGGGCGCGACCCACGTACTCGATCCCAACCAATGCGACGCCCTGGCCGAAGTACGCCGCCTCACCGGCGGGCTCGGCGCGGACGTCAGCTTCGAATGCATCGGCAACAAACACACCGCCAAACTCGCCATCGACCTGATTCGCAAAGCCGGCAAATGCGTCCTGGTGGGCATCTTCGAAGAGCCCAGCGAATTCAACTTCTTCGAGCTGGTGGCCACCGAGAAACAGGTACTGGGTGCGCTGGCCTATAACGGCGAATTCGCCGACGTGATCGCGTTCATCGCCGATGGGCGGCTGGATATCACGCCGCTGGTGACGGGGCGCATTCAGCTGGAACAGATCGTGGGGGCGGGTTTCGAGGAACTGGTTAAAAACAAGGAACACAATGTGAAGATCATTGTGTCGCCAGCGCGGGTTTGAAGGGGGGAGGGGTGATGGTTGTGGCTTGATACCAACACACATGAAAAAGCCCCAGGTCTTTCGGCCTGGGGCTTTTTTATCTGTATCTGGTGCACCCGGCGGGATTCGAACCCACGACCCCTGCCTTCGGAGGGCAGTACTCTATCCAGCTGAGCTACGGATGCAATGCGGGCGCCATGATACTCATCTGGCCGGGGGGCGTCCAGTTGCAGGGCGGTGAAGGGGCAAATCAGGGCAGGGTCTTACGTCTGCGGTGTCGCTGAGGGCTTGCCCGCTTGATGTCGCCGCCCGGTCCATGGGGGCTGGGTTCAGGACTCTGGCGCAGCCGTGGACTGATGCGGCGGGTGGCCGTGGGGTGGTTTGGGGGCTTTTGGCTGGGTCGTTCTGTTCTGCTCATGCCAGCGCGTCAAGGCGTCCGCGCCGCCCTCGGCGTGGGCAAACACTGGCAGGGTGGTGATTGAAGCGAGCGCGATCCACTTGATTAACGTGTTCATTCTGCAAGTACCTTCGTGAGTGGGAATAAGCAGTCGGCAATACCGCGAAAGCGGCCGACCTTCAGGTGATGGCCGTCGTTGCGTTTTCGTATCGCTCCAGCAGCCAGGCCAGGTTTCGGTAACGCGCTGCCCACTGCTCGGCGCCCAGCCGCTGCATGGACTTGGCTGCTCTGCGTGCTTGTGCGGCACCGATGGCGGTGTGGTAAGTCGAACGGGTCAGCCTTCTATTGGCCGTGGCTGCGCAGCGGGCAATCGGCGAGCCGGGGGGCAGGCGACGTGTGTGGTGTTGGAGTCGTGCCAGTTCGCGGCTGAGTTGGAGCGATAGATAGCCAGCCTCGTAATCCCCCTGACGGTGGGCGCCCAACAGGCTTTTCAAGGCGACGATGCGGTGCTGTTGTTGCGCTTGCCACCGGCGATGATTGAGCGTGTCTGCTCGATGCAGAAGCCGGCGCGTTGCGTGTAGCAGCGAGCGTTTGAGTGCTTGCACGGTGTGCTGGGGCTTTTTCGGAACAATGTTGAACGCCAGAAGGCAGATGCCCATCGCGACAAACCAGGCGAGCGCTTGGTTGACGAAGTCGGCGAAGTCGTAATGAGCGGTCGCGCCAGTGCTGACCAGCGTGTTGAACGCAATCAGGTAGGCGATCCCGATGAGGGCTTGACGAGGTCGGGTGGTGGCGTGAATGCCGAATGACCAGAACAACGCCAGCATCACTACAAGCAGTGGAAAGCCATTGATCGCCGGCATCAGTAAAAATTTGCACACAAGTGCGGCCAGCGTGGCGTAAAAGGTCCCTTTGATAAAACCGATGATGCCTTGAACCGGGTCGGGCGCCGCAGCCGATAACGTGCAGCAGGGCCCCAGCACCGCCAACAGGGTGGGGCCTTGATTCCAGCCGCTCAGGTACCACACGGCACCGGCGACCAGGGTGGCGCCCAAGGCGCGCAGACCGTTGCGGGCGGCGTCCTGATAGTTGCGATGAAACCCCTTCACCGTTTGGCGCGCTTGGGTGTCGCGCTCAAGGCTGGAGAAGCTGTGCAGGGCGGCATGCAGATCCGCAAGCTGCTCGCGCAAGCGCTCCACCCCTAGCGCCGTGAGGGCAGAGTCGGTGCGAAGGCCGCCAACCGTTTCCTCGTTCTCAAGCGCGTTCATTGCTCGTTTCACCCGATCCGCCGCCGTAGTGAAGTCGACGGTACGATCGGCTAAAGCCTCGCCCAGGTGCCGAAGCGGTTTACTGATCCGGTTCAACAACCAACCCGGGGCATCGTGATCGTCCACGCGTATATCCATAACGGCCGACTGCAACTGAGCGAGACCGGTTTGAATCACGGGCAGGCGCGTACGGATAAGCACGGACTCACCCCAGCCGATGCCGAGAAGCTCATCCACTTTGCCGATGTCCATCGACAGCTGCGCGCGCCGCGCGGCCAGCTCGGGTGTTTCTTCATTGGTGAACCGATCAGCCAACTGGTGTGCAGCGCGGGCAGACACGTCGACCAGCGCGTTCAGCAGCTTGCGATCAATGGTTTTACGACTGCCCAGCGTGGCAATAAGGCTGAGGCTGAACACGCCGACCACCACGGCGGTGCCTCGGGTCACGATGTGATCGAAGCCTTGCTCGGGGGCGACAATGGCGGGGCCCAACGCCAGGCACACGGTGTAGCCGGCGACTACCGCCGCAGTTGCCTGGTAGTGCCGCAGCAGCGTCATTGCCGCCACACATAAGCCGAGCCACAGGCCGACGCCGAAGATGAACAGCAGCATCTGCTGAGCGAACATGCCCAGCAGGATAAAGGCCGCAGTCACCCCGATAAGCGTTCCAACCATACGGTTGAAACCCTTGCCGACCACCGCCCCTTGCACCGGATGCACCAGCAGGAGCACGGTGGAGGCCGCAGAAAAAGGCGAGTCCAGTTGCAACTCAAAACCCAGCCAGAGCGCAAGGGCCGCGGCGATGATGCTGCGCAACACATACGCGAAGGTATCGGCCGTCCACGGTAGAGGTAGTGAGGCGAGCGCGTGGCGGACATACTCGGCCATCACATAAACCCCTGCAGCCAGTGGGTGAACCTCCAGTGCGACGGCGACTGTGCGTCGACAATCTCAATGCTCGCCGTCATCCCCGCCGCCAGTTCGACCCCGGCCGGAACGTTATCCAGCTCGATGCGTACAGGCACGCGCTGGGCCAGTCGTATCCAGCTGAACGTCGGGCTGACTTGAGGTAACCCGCTGTCGTTGCGCAGTTCATTGCCATCGGCGATCCCGCGGCCGATGCTGGCGACGTGTCCCTTGAGCAGTGGCGAGAAGCCCATCAACTTGATGGCTGCGGGCGCGCCTTCGCGGATGTTGGAGAGCTTGGTCTCTTCGAAATAGCCAGTGACCCAAAAGCTATGGCCATCGACCACGAACAGATTGGTATCGCCGTGGGCGGCGTAATCGCCTGGCTGTAAGCGCAGTTGAGTGACATAGCCGTCTACGGGGGAACGCAGGGTTGTGCGCTCCAGGTCCAGCCGCGCTCTGGCCAATTGGCCCTGCGCGGCATCGAGGCGAGCCTTGGCGACGTTCAGGGCGCGAGCGGCGTTGTCGATTTCCTCGCGGGCAATGGCGTCACCTAGGCGAGTGCGGCGTTTGAATTGTTCGTTGCGTTGCTCAAACACACTTTGCGCTTCGGCCAGCTCCGCCGCCCGTTGGCGCTGGGCCAGCAAATAGTCGCGCTGGTCGATGCGGTAGAGCAGATCGCCTTTGGACACCCATTGATTATCAGCCACCGCCAGGTGTTCGACCTGGCCGGACACCTCTGGGGCTATGCGAATAACTTGAGCGCTGACCCGCCCATCGCGGGTCCAGGGCGCCAACACGTAGGCACGCCACAGCTGCATGCACAGGGCGAGGGCGACAAGGCCCAGGGCCAGGGTCGCGGAGGCTTTAAGGCATTTGACGACAGACATGGGCGGCCTCACTCAAACCGTCAGAAACAGCGTGGCCAAGATGATCAGCAGCACAAAAAAGCGCGACAGGCTGGGATGCCATGTCCACTCCAAGGGGCCGTCGACTAAATGTTTCAACGCCTGGTAAGCGAGGGCCGAGGCGATCAGATAGGCCAACAGCGGAGGGATGTAGAGGTTCGCAATCGACAGTTCACTCAGCATCGTCATCACCGTAAATCGATGGGCTCGCAGGGAACGAGCGCTACTGGATGAGAATGCTACGCAACAACCGGAGGTGCCGATATCGACTACACTGCCAATTAATAATCAAATCCGGTCAATGTGAGAGATGCCAATGCAGGACGTTCAGCACCCGCCGCTGGAGCAATTCGAACTGGACGACCTCGGTCAGCCCGCCGTGGCGCTGATGCTGACCACGCAGCAGCACGCCAGGGAGTTTCCCGTGCATGAGCACCGCAAAGGCCAACTGGTCGTGGCCTGTCGCGGCGGTATCGTTTGTACGGTGGAGAATGGGGTGTGGATGGTGCCACCGGGGTTCGGTGTGTGGATTCCGGCCGGTGTGTCCCACAGCAACCGGGTCACGGCGAATGGGCAAGTGTGCTTTCTGCTGGTTGAACCTGAGGCGGCGGCGCTGCCCGATCAATGCTGCACATTGGCGTTGTCACCGGTGATTCTCGAACTGATCTTTCATCTCAGCGCTCAGGACCAGGCGTACCCGGCGGACTCTCCCACGGCTCGGTTGACCAGCGTATTGCTCGAACAGCTGGAAATGGCACGCTGCGAGCAGTTGTACCTGCCCCTTCCTGCCGCTTCCCCCTTGCGCACCATCGCCAAGGCCCTGGCGCAGGACCCTTCCAACCGCTCGACCATCGCCGATTGGGCGCGGCAGGTGGCCATGAGCGAGCGCTCGCTGGCTCGGCTGGTCAAAAGCGAAACCGGCCTGACCTTTGGCCAGTGGCGCCGGCAATGGCAGTTGATCGTGGCATTGCAGAGCCTGGCGGAAGGAGAGACCGTCCAACGCACTGCCGAAGTGCTGGGTTATGAGTCGGTGAGCTCTTTTATCAGCATGTTCCGAAAGACCCTGGGCGCGTCGCCGGCGCGGTACGTGCGCAGTACTGGCATGGCCAAGACTTCGGCAGCGCCTACGCTGGTCAGATAACGTCAGCGAATTCGCCGTTTTCGTTCTTTTTTTCGAACATCCTATTGCCCTGCACCCCCATTGATCCTAGGATTCGTTTGAGATTTCAAACGCTCTGTCTCCCGTGCGCTTTTTCGCTTCACTCGCGCGCAGGGGCTGATTTCCCTGACGGCAGCCCACAAGGCGCCTTTCAACAACTCTAATTCGCTCCGCGTGCGCGCGGTGCTGTTAAGGAAACCCGACATGCAGCTTAAAGATGCCCAGTTGTTCCGCCAGCAAGCCTTTATCGATGGCGCTTGGGTCGATGCGGACAACGGCCAGACCATCAAGGTCAACAACCCGGCCACCGGTGAGATTCTCGGCACCGTGCCAAAGATGGGCGCCGCAGAAACCCGCCGCGCCATCGAAGCCGCCGACAAGGCGCTGCCAGCCTGGCGCGCACTGACCGCCAAGGAGCGCGCCAACAAGCTGCGTCGTTGGTTCGAACTGCTGATCGAAAACCAGGAAGACCTCGGTCGCCTGATGACCCTCGAACAAGGCAAGCCGCTGGCCGAAGCCAAGGGCGAAATCGTCTACGCCGCGTCCTTTATCGAGTGGTTCGCCGAAGAAGCCAAACGCATCTACGGTGACGTGATCCCCGGCCACCAGCCTGACAAGCGCCTGATCGTGATCAAGCAGCCGATCGGCGTGACCGCTGCGATCACCCCGTGGAACTTCCCGGCCGCGATGATCACCCGCAAAGCCGGCCCGGCCCTGGCCGCCGGTTGCACCATGGTCATCAAACCGGCTTCGCAAACCCCATTCTCGGCCCTGGCCCTGGTGGAACTGGCGCACCGTGCCGGTATCCCGAAAGGCGTGTTGAGCGTAGTCACCGGCAGCGCCGGCGACATCGGCGGCGAGCTGACCAGCAACCCGATCGTGCGTAAATTGTCCTTCACCGGCTCGACCGAAATCGGTCGCCAGTTGATGGCCGAATGCGCCAAGGACATCAAGAAAGTGTCCCTGGAACTGGGCGGCAACGCGCCGTTTATCGTGTTCGACGACGCCGACCTGGATAAGGCCGTCGAAGGCGCGATCATCTCCAAGTACCGCAACAACGGCCAGACCTGCGTCTGCGCCAACCGCCTCTACATCCAGGATTCGGTGTACGACGCGTTCGCGGAAAAACTCAAGGTGGCGGTGGCCAAGCTCAAGATCGGCAACGGTCTGGAAGAAGGCACCACCACTGGCCCGCTGATCGACGACAAAGCCGTGGCCAAGGTGCAGGAGCACATCGCCGATGCGGTGAAGAAGGGCGCCAAGCTGCTCAGCGGCGGTAAGGTGATTGAAGGCAACTTCTTCGAGCCGACGATTCTGGTCGATGTGCCTAAAGACGCTGCCGTGGCCAAGGAAGAAACCTTCGGCCCGCTGGCGCCGCTGTTCCGCTTCAAAGACGAAGCCGAAGTGATCGCCATGTCCAACGACACCGAATTCGGCCTGGCTTCCTACTTCTATGCTCGCGACCTGGGCCGTGTGTTCCGCGTGGCCGAAGCCCTGGAATACGGCATGGTCGGCGTCAACACCGGGTTGATCTCCAACGAAGTGGCGCCGTTTGGCGGCATCAAGGCCTCGGGCCTGGGCCGTGAAGGGTCCAAGTACGGGATCGAGGATTATCTGGAAATCAAATACCTCTGCCTGGGCATCTAAGCCCCGTAAGAGATTGCAGTAAACGCAGAGGGCACGAGAGCGCTGACCCTTTGCGTGTGTCACATCGTTATTCGTAGTGGCCGGGAAAGCTGTGGCAGTCGATCATCGCATGCTGCCGTAGTTGCCTCCCCGCCACGTATTCCTTGGACCACGCCACCCGATGAGTGGCGAATGAGGACTTTATGAGCAAGACCAACGCATCCCTGATGAAACGCCGCGAAGCCGCTGTACCGCGCGGTGTCGGCCAGATCCACCCGATCTTCGCCGAATCGGCGAAGAACGCCACCGTGACCGACGTTGAAGGTCGCGAGTTCATCGACTTCGCCGGCGGCATCGCCGTGCTGAACACCGGCCACGTGCACCCAAAAATCATCGCCGCCGTGACCGAACAGCTGAACAAGCTGACCCACACCTGCTTCCAGGTCCTGGCCTACGAGCCTTACGTGGAGCTGTGCGAAAAAATCAACGCCAAGGTCCCTGGTGATTTCGCCAAGAAAACCCTGCTGGTCACCACCGGTTCCGAAGCCGTTGAAAACGCCGTGAAAATCGCCCGCGCCGCCACCGGCCGTGCCGGCGTGATCGCCTTCACCGGCGCTTACCACGGCCGCACCATGATGACCCTGGGCCTGACCGGTAAAGTCGTGCCTTACTCGGCCGGCATGGGCCTGATGCCCGGCGGTATCTTCCGCGCGCTGTACCCGAACGAACTGCATGGCGTGAGCATCGACGATTCGATCGCCAGCATCGAACGCATCTTCAAGAACGATGCCGAACCGCGCGACATCGCCGCGATCATCATCGAGCCGGTGCAGGGCGAGGGCGGTTTCTACGTCGCGCCAAAGGCCTTTATGAAGCGTCTGCGCGAACTGTGCGACAAGCACGGCATCCTGTTGATCGCCGACGAAGTGCAAACCGGTGCTGGCCGTACCGGTACCTTCTTCGCCATGGAACAGATGGGCGTCGCCGCCGACCTGACCACCTTCGCCAAGTCCATCGCTGGCGGCTTCCCGCTGGCCGGTGTGTGCGGCAAGGCCGAGTACATGGACGCCATCGCCCCAGGCGGCCTGGGCGGCACCTACGCCGGTAGCCCGATCGCCTGCGCCGCGGCACTGGCGGTAATGGAAGTGTTTGAAGAAGAGCACCTGCTGGACCGCTGCAAAGCCGTCGGCGAGCGCCTGGTGACTGGCCTTAAAGCTATCCAGGCCAAGTACCCGGTGATCGGCGAAGTACGTGCCTTGGGCGCGATGATCGCGGTGGAGTTGTTCGAAGACGGCGACAGCCACAAGCCGAACGCTGCCGCCGTGGCAGCGGTAGTGGCCAAGGCCCGTGAAAAGGGTCTGATCCTGCTGTCTTGCGGCACTTACGGTAACGTCTTGCGCGTACTGGTGCCGCTGACCTCGCCGGACGAGCAGTTGGACAAAGGCTTGGCGATCATGGAAGAGTGCTTCTCTGAACTCTGATAACGACCGCTGACAAAAAAACCGCTTCGGCGGTTTTTTTGTGCCCGTAGATTGTACGGCGCACGCCGCGTTGACTATGGTTCAGGCATTGCCGATGGAGCGTGACGGATGACTGCGGTTGATTTACCGGCTGTACCCCGTGTGTTGATTGCCGAGGCGGACCCTTGGTCGCAAGACCTGCTCAAGCAGGTCCTGCTTGCGGTGCGTTGTGACGCCCGGCTTGATGTGTGCGCCGACGGGCAGCAGGCTGCGACCCTGCTGCGCGACAAGCCCTACGATCTGATCCTGGCCGACTGGGAGTTGCCGGTCATCGACGGCTTGGATCTGCTGCGCGCGGTGCGTCAGCAGCGCCGTACGCCGCCTCTGCCATTTATTTTGCTGAGCAGTCGCAATGACAGTGCCAGCGTGCGCGAAGCCTTGCCCCTGGCACCCACGGCATACCTGACCAAACCGCTGAACATGCAGGCGCTGACCCAGCGTCTGCAGGACTTGCTGCTTAACGAAGGCGAAAGTGTGTATTGCGAAGTACCGGCGCTGGCGCCGGGCATGACGTTGCCGGGGTTTCTGGAGCAGCGTCGCGAAGCGTCCGATGGCGCACCGCTGCGGGTCGATGTGCAAGCGGCCGTGCAGCACAGCCTCGGCTCCGAGGGCCTGGACCTCAAACGCCTGGAAGAACAGGTGCGCACGGACCCGCAAATCACCGCCGTGCTTATCGCCGCCGCCAACAGCGCCGGCCATCACGGCGCACCGGTGCAGACTCTGCACGCGGCGTTGCACACACTGGCGCCGGGGCAAAGCATGAACCTGATCCTGGGCCTGGCGCTCAAGCACAACGTGGTACTCGGCGATCCGGTGCTGGCGGCGTACGCCGAGCGCTATTGGCAGTTGTCCCAAGACACGGCGGATTACGCGCTGCTGCTTGCGCACTTGCTTGATCTGGATCGCGAGCGCTGCTACAGCGCCGGCATCCTGCATCAGCTGGGGGACCTGGCGCTGTTGCGCAGCCTGGAAGACTGGCGCCGGGGCGGTGGGGAGCTGGACGACAAAGTGATTGGCGAGTCCCTCGACACTTTTGGCGCCGCCTTCGGCTCGTCGCTGCGCGCGCGCTGGCGCTTGCCGCTGGAACTGCGTCAGCTGATTGCGGCGAGCTATTCCCTGGAGGGCGGGGTGTATGCCCGTGATGCGCTGGCGGTGAACCTGGCCGCGCAAATGGCGCGGTTGACTGAGCACGAAGGCTTGGAAGCGTTGGCCGACGGCAAGACGGCACGTTTGCTCAAGATCGGCTTGTCGGAGTTGACGCGGATTCGCAAAAGGCCGGTGGGCTAAAAGTCGACGGTGGCGACGATGATGCGGTTCTTGCCCTGGCGTTTGGCTTCGTACATGGCGGCATCGGCACGGGCGAACAGGTTGTCCAGGGTTGAGTCTTCTTCGCTGAGGTTGGCCAGGCCCTGGCTGACGGTCACGCCAAATGCCTGGCCTTCGTAGCTGAAGTTCAGCGCTTGAATCTCTTTACCCAGACGTTCTGCCACCTGCAGCGCCATCTCCGGCGCGCAGCCAGGTAGCACGGCGGCAAACTCCTCGCCGCCAATACGCCCGAACAGGTCGCCACGGCGCAGCACCCCTCGGCCACTTTCGGCGATACGCCGTAGTACTTGGTCACCTTCCAGGTGGCCATAGGTGTCGTTGATGTCCTTGAAGTCGTCGATGTCCAGCAACAGAAAGGCCAGCGGCGCACCCTGTACGCTGGCGGTGTCGAAGGCTTGGTTGGCGCACTCGAAGAAGTGCCGGCGATTGCTGCTCTGGGTCAGCACGTCAGTGGTGGCCAGGCGGTGCAACTCCAGCTCCAGTTGCTTCTTTTCGGTGATGTCCTCGGCTATGCCCACCACGATCACCGGCTCGCCAGGCTCGACCTGCTGGTTGATGTAGCACTTGTCGCTCAGCCAGCGAATCTTGCCTTCGGCGGTGATGATGCGGTATTCGCGGTTTTCCACCGCGCCCTGTTCCAGCACGCGGGCCAGGCTTTGTTCGGCGTAATCGAGGTCTTCGGGGTGAATGCTGTTGCGCCATTCGCGATGATCGGCCAACAGCAGGCTGGCAGGGCGGCCGAAGACGCGTTCGTAGGCCGGGCTGACGTACAACACGCGGCGCGTCTCCCACTCCATGGCCCAGAGCACGGCATTCACACTCACCAGCAGCGAGCTGAGCAGTTGTTCGCGTTCGCTCAGCCGCTCGACTTCACCCTGAGCATGCACCAACGCCAGCAGGGTCGAAGCCGCAGCCGGAAGCGGTTGTTCGGCAGTGGGCGGGTCAGGTAAATGAGGCTTTTCTTGAACCATCGGCACAACTCTCTCTGGGCGCGCCGCAAGGCGAAGCAGCGGTCACAACAAGGGGCCACCATGATGGCGAAGTGTTCTTTGAGAGAGGCGAATTGCGGTGAAGTTCCGTCAACGGTATCGATTGGCGGCGCCCGGTAAATGACGCCAAAAACAGGTCGCGTGGGAGGGCGAGCCCTCCCACGGCAGGGTCACACGGCGGCAGGGCGCAGCGAGTAGGTTTTCAACTGGTGGGCAAAATCCCGCAGGGATTGGATGCCACTGGCTTCGGCTTCGTGTACCCATTCCTTGATGGCTGCCAGCATGTCGTGACCATTGGCGCTGGTCTTGACCCAGATCTGTTGCAGCGCCAGACGCTTCTCGTAGATCACCTTCAGCGCCTGGCTGTGCTCCAGCATGCTTTGGATGCGCAAGTGATGGCGATCATCCAGCAGGCTGGTTTCCCGCGACAGCAGGCGCTTGGCCCGATGGAATTGGTGCCGCACCGAGTGATCGACTTTTTCCAGTTCCTGTTTGACCAGCGGGCCAATCACCAACTTGCGGTACTGGGCCATGATCTGGAAGCGGTTGTTGAGGATCGCCATGGCGGTATCCATGTCCAAATGGCCTTTGCCCTCCACGCGATGGGCAATCGGCGCCACGCGCTGCACCTTGGCCAGGCGCAGGAAGCTGAACACCTTGATCCACGCCCAACCCAGGTCGAACTCCCATTTCTTCACCGACAACTTGGCGGAGTTCGGGTAGGTGTGGTGATTGTTGTGCAGTTCTTCACCGCCGACGATGATGCCCCACGGCACCAGGTTGGTGGCCGCGTCGCGGCATTCGAAGTTGCGATAGCCCACCGCATGGCCCAGGCCGTTGATTACGCCGGCAGCCCAGAACGGGATCCACATCATCTGGATCGCCCAGATAGTGATGCCGATGGTGCCGAACAGCAGCAGATCGATCACGCCCATGATCGCCACGCCCAGCAGTGGGTAGGGGGTGTAGAGGTTGCGTTCGAGCCAGTCGTCCGGGCAGTTCTTGCCGTAGATACGCAGGGTCTCGGGGTTCTCCGCCTCGGCGCGGTAGAGTTCGGCACCCTTGCGCAGGACGGTAGACAGGCCCTTGATCACCGGGCTGTGGGGGTCGTCGACGGTTTCGCATTTGGCGTGGTGTTTGCGGTGGATGGCGGTCCACTCGCGGGTGTTCTGCGCCGTGGTCAGCCACAGCCAGAAGCGGAAGAAGTGTTTAAGCCCGGCATTGAGCTCCAGGGAGCGATGGGCGGAATAGCGGTGCAGATAGACGGTGACCGCAATGATGGTCACGTGGGTCATCAACAGAGTGACTGCCACCAGTTGCCAGGCCGACAAGTCAAGAAAACCGTTGTACCACATAGGCTGTATGGCCCTCAGATAAAGAAAAGAACAGCTCACGCATTATCACTAAGCCTACAGAGAAAACCAGCCGCCCTTTCAGATAAGACTTACTGGATGTTTCTTATTCTATAATCCGCAGCTTCGTGGGGCGATTCTGTTTTTTGGGTAAGGATTACTGAACCTATGCTGCTTTCATACCGAGGTGCCCTGCGCGCGGGGCTGGTATATCTGCTGGTTTCCGTCTTATGGATCGGGCTCACGCAGCGTGTATTGATCGAGTTCTTCGATAACCCCAGCGACATGAGTCAATGGATGCAGGTGCGCGGCTACGTGTGGGTGGCCATTACAGCGCTGGTGATCTCCCTGATATGCGCGCACTTCGCCCGGGCTCACCTGCTGTTGCAGCCGACCAAGGAGTACCGCGAGCGCCTGCGCCAGGCCGCCGCCGTGTTCGATTGCACTCGTGAAGGCGTGCTGGTCACCGATGCCCAGGGCCTGATCGTGCACGTCAATCGTGCGTTTATGGAGATCACCGGATACCGGCGCGACGACGTGATGGGCCAGCAGCCGAGCTTGTTCAAGTCCGGGCGCCATTCGTCGCTTTTTTACCAACAGATGTTCCAAGCCTTGGAGCGCACGGGCGAATGGAGCGGTGAAATCTGGAATCGGCGCAAAAGCGGCGAAATCTACCCGCAATGGCAAACCATCCGGGTGATTCACGATGATCATGGCCACATCAGCCATTACGTCGCGGTGTTTTCCGATATCAGCGCCATCAAGAACTCCGAGCACGAGCTGGCTCACCTGGCGCACCACGACCCCCTGACCGACCTGCCCAATCGTCTGCTATTCACCGACCGCACCGAACAGGCGCTGGCCTCGGCGCAAATCCACAAACGCGGTTGTGCTTTGCTGTTGCTCGACCTGGATCACTTCAAAATCATCAATGACAGCCTCGGCCATAACGTCGGCGATCAATTGCTCAAACTGGTTGCCGAGCGGCTCCAGAGCCTGTTCGGCCCCGGCGTGACCCTAGCGCGGCTGGGCGGGGATGAATTCGCGGTGCTGGCGGAAAGTTGTCCACAGGTGGTGCAGGCCGCGGCATTGGCTCAGCGCATGCTCGATGTGATGAAGCAACCGTTCATCTTTGACGGCCATCAGCTGTTTGTCAGTGCCAGCATCGGTATCAGTTTGTTCCCCAACGACGCCCTCAGCGCCGAACAACTGCTGCGCAACGCCGATTCCGCGCTGTTCAAAGCCAAGGGCGTCGGTCGCGAAAGCTACGCGCTGTACACCGAGGAACTCACGGCCCATGCACAGAACCGCGTGGAGGTGGCCAGCGAGCTGCGTCGCGCCCTCGAACAGCAGGAACTGCGCGTGTATTACCAGCCAGTGCACGACCTGACGGGCAGCCGCCTGGTGGGCTTGGAAGCGTTGGTCCGTTGGCAGCACCCGGAGCGCGGCCTGGTACCGCCCATCGAATTTATCCCGATTGCCGAACGCACTGGCCTGATCGCAGAGATCGACGCCTGGGTCATGGACCAAGCCTGCCGCCAGATGTGCCAATGGCTGGCCGACGGCGTAAGGCTGAGCTTTGTCGCCGTCAACGTGTCCAGCCGCCTGTTCGCCCGGCGCGAGCTGTACGAGCAAGTCGCCCAGGTGCTGCATGACACCGGTTTGGACCCGGCATTCCTGGAACTGGAAGTCACCGAAAGCGCGGTGATGGACGACCCCGAGGCGGCCCTGGAACAGCTGCATCGCCTGCGCGAATTGGGTTTGCGCCTGGCGATCGACGACTTTGGCACCGGCTATTCCTCCCTGCTGCGCCTCAAGCGCCTGCCCGTGCAGAAGCTCAAGATCGATCAGGGGTTTGTCGCCGGGTTGCCATGGGATGAAGACGACATGGCGATCGTGCGCGTGGTCATCGCCCTGGCCAAAAGCATGGGCATGCAGGTGCAGGCCGAGGGTATCGAACAGGTGGAGCAGGCGCGGTTCCTGTTGGAGCAGGGCTGTGATCTGGGCCAAGGGTATTGGTTTGGCCGGCCGATGTCAGCGTCTGAAATAGATTGGCACCGCGCGCCCCTCATCCAAACTTGAAATGTGGGAGGGGGCTTGCCTCCTTTCTAACGCTCCACGCCTTGCCAGAAAATTCTTTTTGGTTATATAAAAATTCTTAAATAGTATTTTTAAGAATATTCACGCTTATCTACTATCGCTCTCACGCCGCAAGCAGTGCCGCCACTGCCAGGCACTATTCATTTCAGGAGCGAGACCATGAGCGCATCTCTACGTAGCGTCGACGGCCAGGACGAAGCAACCATCTTGCGTGAGATCCAGAGCGCCCTGCGCGATCTGCGTTTTGGCGCGGTGGAAATCACCGTGCACAACGCCCAAGTGGTGCAGATCGAGCGCAAGGAAAAATTCCGTTTGCAGAACCCCGGTAACAAACCGAGCTAAGCGCTGACGGCGATAGACCCGCAACTATAAGAAAAAGCCAACACCCCAGAATTTCAGGAGCTTCTATGTCGTCGATTCGCCGTTATGCCCTGGCCGCCCTGGCCAGCGCCGTGTTTGCCGGTTCCGCGGTTGCCAAGGACTACGAGCTGCTCAATGTCTCGTACGATCCGACCCGCGAGCTGTACCAGGATTACAACGCGGAATTCACCAGCTTCTGGAAACAGTCCCATCCCGGCGACACCGTCAAGATCCAGCAATCCCACGGCGGTTCTGGCAAGCAAGGCCGTGCGGTGATCGACGGCCTGCGGGCCGACGTAGTGACCCTGGCCCTGGCCGGTGACATCGACGAAATCGCCAAACTGGGCAAAACCCTGCCGGAAAACTGGCAGACCCGCCTGCCGGACGCCAGTACTCCGTACACCTCGACCATCGTGTTCCTGGTGCGCAAGGGCAACCCCAAAGGCATCAAGGACTGGGGCGATCTGATCAAGAAGGACGTCTCGGTGATCACGCCGAATCCGAAAACTTCCGGCGGCGCCCGCTGGAACTTCCTCGCCGCGTGGGCCTATGGCCTCAAGGCCGGCGGCAGCGAAGCCAAGGCCCAGGAATACGTGAAGGAACTGTTCAAGCACGTACCGGTGCTGGACACCGGCGCACGCGGCTCGACCATCACCTTCGTCAACAACGGTCAGGGCGACGTGTTGCTGGCCTGGGAAAACGAAGCGTTCCTGGCGCTCAAGGAAGACGGCGGCAAAGACAAATTCGATATCGTCGTACCGTCCCTGTCGATCCTCGCCGAACCGCCGGTAGCGGTGGTGGATAAGAACGCCGAGAAGAAGGGCAACACCGAAATCGCCACGGAATACCTCAAGCACCTGTACAGCCCCGCTGGCCAGGAGATTGCGGCGAAAAACTTCTACCGTCCACGGGATGAGAAAGTCGCCGCCAAATACGCCCAGCAGTTCCCGAAACTGGACTTGGTGACTATCGACAAAGACTTCGGCGGCTGGAAAACTGCCCAACCGAAATTCTTCAATGACGGTGGCGTGTTCGACCAGATCTACACGGCGCAGTAAGCCAGCAACAACCCGCCCACAGAGCCCGCATTCAGCTGCGGGTTTTGTGTGTCCGTTACGCTAACCAAGGACTCTTATGTCGCGTCGTATCTCCCCCGTCATACCCGGCTTCGGGCTGACGCTGGGTTACACCGTGGTGTACCTCAGCCTGATCGTGCTCATCCCCCTCGCGGCGATGTTCGTTCACGCCGCTCAACTCACCTGGGATCAGTTCTGGGCCATTATTTCCGCACCCCGCGTGCTGGCGGCATTGAAGCTGAGTTTCAGCACCGCGCTGTACGCCGCGTTGATCAACGGCGTGATCGGCACGCTGCTGGCCTGGGTGCTGGTGCGCTACACCTTCCCCGGTCGCAAGATCATCGACGCGATGATCGACCTTCCATTCGCCTTGCCCACCGCCGTGGCCGGTATTGCGCTGACCGCGCTGTATACGCCGACCGGCCTGGTGGGCCAGTTCGCCGCCGACCTGGGCTTCAAGATCGCCTACACGCCGTTGGGCATCACCCTGGCGCTGACCTTCGTGACTCTGCCGTTCGTGGTGCGCACGGTGCAGCCGGTACTGGCCGATATCCCGCGCGAAGTCGAAGAAGCCGCCGCCTGCCTGGGCGCCAAGCCGTTGCAGGTGTTCCGCTACATCCTCGTGCCGGCGCTGTTGCCGGCCTGGCTGACCGGTTTCGCTTTGGCGTTCGCCCGTGGCGTGGGGGAGTACGGCTCGGTGATTTTTATCGCCGGCAATATGCCGATGAAAACCGAGATCCTGCCGCTGCTGATCATGGTCAAGCTCGACCAATACGACTACCGCGGCGCCACCTCCATCGGGGTGCTGATGCTGGTGGTTTCCTTTGTGCTGCTGCTGATCAACTTGCTGCAGCGGCGTATCGAACGTCCTTAAGGAGGCGCGGAACATGTCCCAATCGTCTATTTCCGCCGCGTCCTCCAACGCCGCCCGACGTGGCAGCGCAGCGTCGCGGCGCATCCTGATCGGCTTTGGCTGGCTGGTGTTCGTGCTGTTTTTGCTGCTGCCGCTGTTTATCGTGGTGTCCCAGGGCCTGAAGAACGGCCTCGGCGCGTTCTTTACCGCGATTCTGGAACCCGATGCGCTCTCGGCGTTGAAACTCACGGTGATCGCCGTGGCCATTTCGGTGCCGCTCAACGTGGTGTTCGGCGTCAGCGCGGCGTGGTGCGTGAGCAAGTATTCGTTCCGTGGCAAAAGCATTCTGGTGACGCTGATCGACCTACCGTTCTCGGTATCGCCGGTGATTGCCGGTCTGGTGTATGTG
Organism: Pseudomonas sp. S5F11; assembly: GCF_019641515.1. Classification (NCBI taxonomy): domain Bacteria; kingdom Pseudomonadati; phylum Pseudomonadota; class Gammaproteobacteria; order Pseudomonadales; family Pseudomonadaceae; genus Pseudomonas; species Pseudomonas sp. S5F11. The sequence continues at coordinate 3,335,293 of NZ_JAIFJZ010000001.1, read as the reverse complement.
CTGATGTTCGGCGCCCAGGGCTTCTTTGGCCCGTGGCTGCAAGAGCACGACATCCAGATCGTGTTCGCTTTGCCGGGCATCGTGCTGGCGACCATTTTCGTCACCGTGCCCTTCGTGGCCCGTGAGTTGATCCCGCTGATGCAGGAGCAGGGCACTCAGGAAGAAGAGGCCGCGCGCCTGCTCGGTGCCAACGGCTGGCAGATGTTCTGGCATGTCACCGTGCCGAACATCAAATGGGGCCTGATCTACGGCGTGGTGCTCTGCACGGCGCGGGCGATGGGGGAGTTCGGCGCGGTGTCGGTGGTGTCCGGCCACATTCGCGGCGTGACCAACACCTTGCCGCTGCATGTCGAGATTCTCTACAACGAATACAACCACGTCGCCGCGTTCGCGGTGGCGAGTCTGTTGCTGGTCCTGGCGCTCTTCATCCTGCTGCTCAAGCAGTGGAGCGAGAACCGTATCAATCGCCTGCGCGCCAGTGCGGCAGAGGAATAAGTCATGTCGATCGAAGTCCGTAACGTCAGCAAGAACTTCAACGCCTTCAAGGCCCTGGACAGCATCAATCTGGATATCCAGAGCGGCGAGCTGGTGGCGTTGCTCGGCCCTTCCGGCTGCGGCAAGACCACCTTGCTGCGCATTATCGCCGGCCTGGAAACTCCGGATGACGGCAGCATCGTGTTCCACGGCGAAGACGTGTCTGGCCATGATGTGCGTGATCGCAACGTCGGTTTTGTGTTCCAGCACTACGCGCTGTTCCGCCATATGACCGTGTTCGACAACGTCGCCTTCGGCCTGCGTATGAAACCGAAAAACCAACGGCCCAGCGAAAGTCAGATCGCGGCGAAAGTCCATGAGCTGCTGAACATGGTGCAGCTCGATTGGCTGTCCGACCGCTACCCGGAACAACTCTCCGGCGGCCAACGCCAGCGCATCGCCCTGGCCCGCGCCCTGGCGGTGGAACCCAAAGTACTGCTGCTGGACGAACCCTTCGGCGCCCTCGACGCCAAGGTGCGTAAAGAACTGCGCCGCTGGCTGGCGCGCTTGCATGAGGACATCAACCTCACGTCGGTTTTCGTGACCCACGACCAGGAAGAGGCCATGGAAGTCGCCGACCGTATCGTGGTGATGAACAAGGGCGTGATCGAGCAAATCGGCTCACCGGGCGAGGTGTACGAAGACCCGGCGAGTGACTTCGTGTACCACTTCCTCGGCGACTCCAATCGCCTGCACTTGGGCGAAGACCAGCACGTGCTGTTCCGCCCCCATGAAGTGTCGCTGTCGCGCCATGAACTGGAAGACCACCACGCCGCCGAAGTCCGCGATATCCGCCCGTTGGGAGCGACGACGCGAGTGACCTTGAAGGTGGAGGGTCAGCCCGAACTGATCGAAGCCGAAGTGGTGAAAGACCACGACAGCCTGATCGGCCTGGCCCGTGGCGAAACCCTGTTCTTCAAGCCCAAGGTCTGGCAAAAAACCTGAGAACCCTGCACTACCCAATGTGAGAATGGGGCCAATGTGGGAGGGGGCAAGTCGAATCGTCGCACCGCCCCTCCCACATTCAGACCTGTCTCGGCTTTAGATCGCGGCGCGCCACCGGGCCCGAGCGTTCTTCGATCTGCCGCTTGAGCCCCTGCCGCAACCCCAGCAAAAACGCCACCTCCGCCACCACAAACAGCGGCCCCACTATCAACCCCGAAATGTCATCCACAAACGCCGGTTTCTTGCCTTCGTAATAGTGGCCGACAAACTGAATCACCCAGCCCACCACAAACAGCCCGATGCCGCTGCTCAGCCATACCAGCGTGCTGTGCGTGGCGAGTGTGTGCCCGGCCCACACCGATAAGCCCATAAGCGCGCTCATCAACACGCCGAGCGCCAGTTCCAGACGCAAGTAAAACCATGCCGACAGCAGCGCCACGATAAGCGCCGGAGATATCCACAGGCCGCCGATAGCCCAGGTGGGGCGCGACAGCAGCACGGCGACGGCGATGACGATCAACGGGATGCCGACAAAATGGCTAGCGATATTGCGCGGGTCGCGGTGGTAGGCGGCGTATTGACTGAGGTGGTCGACGAGGCTTTTCATTGTTGTTCCTCCTGTAGGATGTTTGATCATGCCCTGTCGGACCACGCCTGACTGTCAGCTGGGCGACAATCTTCGGAGCGCTCATGAACCCAGAGAACTGGCACCGCCAATTGGTCACCGGCCACTGGTTCAGCCATTTACCGGACGATTTTCAGCGTAGCCTGCTGGCGGCCGCTCGGTTGCGCACGTTGGCGGCGGGACAGTTGCTGTTCAAACGCGGCGATCCGCCCTGTGGCCTGTATGCCGTGCTCGACGGCGCGGTGCGTATCAGCGCGGTCAATGCCCAAGGCAAGGAAGCAGTATTGAGCCTGGTGGAAACCCCTTACTGGTTCGGTGAAATCTGCCTGTTCGACGGCCTGCCGCGCACCCATGATGCGCTGGCCATGGGGCCGTGCACGTTACTGCAGGTGCCGCAGGCAGCGATGCTCGCGCTGCTTGAGCGCCAGCCGGTGTACTGGCGGGAAGTGGCCCTGTTGATGAGCCATAAACTGCGGCTGTCGTTGATCAATATCGAACAGATGAGCCTGATGCCCGCGTCGGCGCGTCTGGCCCATCGGTTGCTGATGATTGCCGAAGGCTACGGCGAAATCGAACAGGTACGCCGCGTGCTGCAACTGCCCCAGGAAGACCTGGCGGCGATGTTGGGCCTGTCGCGCCAGACCATCAACAGCTTGCTCAAGAGCCTGGAGCAGCAGGGCATTATCGGCTTGAGTTACGGCGCAATCGAAGTGCTCGACCTGCCTGGCCTGCGGCGTGCCGCAGGCGCGTGAACTAGGAACCGCGGTAGGTGGAGAACCCGTACGGGCTGAGCAGCAGCGGAATGTGGTAGTGCTGGTCGGCCTGCTTGACCTGGAAAATCACCGGCACTTCCGGGAAGAACGTCTCGCGGTTGGCTTTTTTGTAATAGTCGCCGGTCTTGAACACCACGCGGTACTCGCCGGGCGTCAGGCTGCGTTCGGCGGGGAACAGTTCGGCAATGCGCCCTTGCTGGTTGGTCACGCCCTCGGACAGCGCTTGCCAGTGATCGCCCACCTGCTGTTCCAGGGTGACGCTGACGCCCGCCGACGGCAGGCCGTTTTCCAGGTTGAGAACGTGCACGCTCAGCGGGTTGCCGGCGGCCAGGGCCAGGTTGCACAGGCCGCTCAGGCTGAGGGCGGCGAGGGTCATGCTCAGGGTTTTCATGGGGAGGTCCTTTCGAGGGTTAATCACAGAGAAGTTTTCAGGCCCAGTTGCTCGGCGGCCTGGACTGCACAGGCTTCGTCCTGCGCTGCGCCACCGGCTCCGGCGATACCCAGCGCGCCGACCAGTTCGGCGTCGGCAAACAACGGCACGCCGCCACCGAGCAACAGCAATTCGGGCAAGGTGTTAAGGTTGGCCGCTTCCGGGTTGTTGCGGGCGCGCTCGGCAAATAGCCGGGTGGCGGTTTTGCTCGACAGCGCGGTGTAGGCCTTGCGTTGGCTGGCGAGGCTGTTGTGCGGCCCGACAGCGTCGGCGCGCAGGGCCACCAGCAAATTGCCGCCGCGATCGAGCACGGTCAGCGCGGCGTTGCAGTGGGCCAGGCTGGCATCGGCCAATTGGCGGGCGGTACGCAGATCCAAATCGGCATGGCGTGGCAATTGCGGTGCCGCTTGGGCGGCGCCGGTCAGGGCCAGGCTCAGAAACAAAGCAGTGCGATACATGGTGAAAGCTCCGTTGAACAGGCCACCACGGTAGCCAGTGAACGGGGTCAGAAGCCGCACAATTGGATGACAGGTTTGTCATTAAACCCAGAGGTAAGGCATGCAGGTGTTGTTAGTGGAAGACCAGCCGCAGCTGGCGCAACGCATGGCCCAAGGCTTGAGCGAGGCGGGTTTCGCCGTAGAAGTCGCGGCCAACGGCATGGCCGCGCAGCGCTTTGTGGAAAGCAGCGTGTACGACCTGGTGATCCTGGACGTGATGTTGCCGGGCCTGAATGCCTGGACGCTGCAGCAGGCGATCCGACAGCAGGGCGACACGCCGCTGTTGTTCTTGACCACACCGGGCGGGATCGAAGATCGCCTGCGCGGGTTGGAACTGCATGAGGATGACTACCTGCTCAAGCCCTTTGATGACAAGGCTCTGGTCGCGCGGGTCAAGAAGCTGTTGCGGCGCGAGCGTGGGCGCTAACCCAGGCCTTCTCTGAACTGCCCCGGCGTCATCCCCGTCCAGCGCTTGAACGCGCGGTTGAAGCTGCTGGTATCGGCAAACCCTAATAAATGGCTGATCTCGGCCAACGAACACTGCGGATCGCGCAGGTGCTGCAACGCCAGGTTCTGCCGACATTGGTTGAGCAGCGCATCGAACCGACAGCCTTCATCCGCCAGGTGCCGTTGCAGGCTGCGCAGGCTCAGGTGCAGGGCTTGGGCAACGCGTTCGGCGCTGGGCTCGCCGTCCGGTAATTGCGCTTCGATAACCGCCCGCACCTTGCGCTCCCAGGTCAGCGGTTGCAGTTGGGCGAGGGTGCGTTTGAGCACGGTTTCGTTGTGTTCGGCCAGCTCCGGGTTGGCGTCGTCCAGGTGGCTGTCGAAGTCGCGCGCGGCGAATTCCAGGCGGTCTTCGTCGGCGGCGAAAAATACCGGCGCGCGGAACACCGTTTGCCACGGCGTGGGGTCGGCCGGCGGCGGGCGGCGCAGGTACACGGCCAACGGCGCGTAATCCCGACCCAGGCGATTGCGGCAGGTGCGCACGTAAATCGCCGCGAACGCATCAATGGCCTCCAACGCTGGCGCCGGGCTGCCTGGCGGTTGCAGCAGGCGAAACCGATAACGCTCGCCATCGCCGCTCAACTCCAGGGTCAAGGCGTCACTGACCACCGGGTGGTAACGCACGATGCGTTCGAACACCTCGCGCAAACTGCCGCTGGCCACCAGCGCATAGCCCAACGCATGAAACGTGGTGGGGCTGACAAACCGCGACACCCGCAGACCGATCGCCGGATCGCCGCTGGCCTGCACCGCCAATTCCCACAGGCGCGTGGTGGCCGACAGCGGGTAGCGCGCGTTGGGGTCCTCCATCAGCTGCGGATCGAGCCCGGCCTCGCGGCATAGCGCGGCGCTGTCCAGGCCCAAGGCATCGAGCTGCTTGCGCAAGGCGCGGGTCCAGCTGGCGAGGGAGGTGGGTTCGGTCATGGCGATTGGCATGTGCGGTCAACAGGTTGGCGTGTGGGGCTAGCGTCCTGCGCAAGCGCCTGGTGCAGGATGTAAACCTCGATAAACAAGAGGATGGGAGCATGGACGGTACTTCTGCAAGTCCCCAATCGCTGAATGCACAACAACGTTCGGCGCACATTCGCGAAGTCGTACTCGCCGAAGGCGTGCGCTTGCGCCAGCAATTCCCCTGGCTGCTGCATCAGGACGCGCTGGGCGCGGGCATCCTGGCCTTTGCGTTGCTGGGCATGCTCGGCTCGGCGGCGCTCTACATTACCGGGCATATGGCCTGGTGGGTGTGCCTGCTGCTCAACGCATTTTTCGCGTCACTGACCCATGAGTTGGAACATGACCTGATCCACAGCATGTATTTTCGCAAGCAACGTGTGCCGCATAACCTGATGATGGCGCTGGTGTGGCTGGCGCGGCCGAGCACCATCAACCCATGGATTCGCCGCCACTTGCACCTCAATCATCACAAGGTCTCCGGCACCGAGGCCGACATGGAGGAGCGCGCAATCACCAACGGCGAACCGTGGGGCCTGGCGCGCCTGTTGATGGTGGGCGATAACGTGATGTCGGCGTTTATCCGCATGCTGCGGGCCAAGACCTGGAGCCATAAATTCAAGATCCTCAAGCGCGCGCTGCTGGTCTACGCGCCGCTGGCGCTGCTGCACTGGGGCGCGTGGTACGTGTTTCTCGGGTTCCACGCCGCCAACGGTGTCGCCAGCTTGCTCGGCGCGCCCATCGAATGGTCGGCGGGCACCTTGCAGATGATGCACGTGATCGACATCGCCGCCGTGGTGATCATCGGGCCCAATGTGCTGCGCACGTTCTGCCTGCACTTTGTCAGCTCCAACATGCACTACTACGGCGATGTGGAACCGGGCAATGTGATCCAGCAAACCCAGGTGCTAAATCCATGGTGGATGTGGCCGTTGCAGGCGTTCTGCTTCAACTTTGGCAGCACCCACGGGATTCATCATTTTGTGGTGAAGGAACCGTTCTATATCCGCCAGATGACGGCCAAGGTGGCGCATAAGGTCATGGCCGACATGGGCGTGCGCTTCAATGATTTCGGCACATTTGCGCGGGCCAATCGGCTTGAGCCCATGGCGGCGCCCAATGCAGGCCTCAACCCGGCGGAAACGGTGCTGCGCTAAGGTGCGGCGGCCGGTTGAGGTGGCGAGTCTGGCCACCCCCGTGCTCAGTCGTTGACGGCACGGATGTGGGCGGCCAGCTCGGCCAACGTCGAATCGTCGGCCCTGGCGCAGTCATGGGATGAGAGATAGCCCTCATAGCGATCAAAAAACTTATCCACGCGGGAACTGATTTTTTTGAAGGCGCTGTCCTCGCCCGTTCCGTGCATCGGGAACAGTTTGGCGTGCAAATGATCGACGCCATAACCCTCCAGAATCATGCCGGTCCTCGCCACACCCGCGAGCGCCCGGTCAATCAGCAGTGCGGTCTTCTTGGCCGCAACCACTAATTCGCACAGCACCTCGTCCGACTGGGCAAACCCATAGCTGCCGTAATGAGCCTTGGGAATCACCACGCTGAACCCTGGGGTGTTGGGAAAGATGGAGAGGAAAGCCATGTGGCTCTGGTCTTCCCATAACAAGTGGGCAGGGGCGGTGCCGCGGGCGATGTTGCAGAAGATACAGTCCATCAGACGACGTCCTCGTTTTCGTCAAAGGGGCGGGTGGAGTTCAGTGGTGTAAATCTGACATGGGTGTGTGTCGCTAGTGTGTAAAGCGCTGGCTGGGGGCCACGACGGCCAGTTCGACGCGATAGCTTGCCGGGCTGAATACCCGCGTCACGGCCAGCATCGCCAGCACTGTCACGGTCAGCACCCACCAGGCACTGACGAAGTCGCCAGTAAGCTGGCGCAGCCAACCGGTCATCCACGGTGAAATGGCGTTGATCAAAAACCCCACGCCTTGCACGAAGGCCGCCAGTTGCCCGGCATGGCGTGGGTCGCGGTGGTGGTCGAGGGTCAGCAGCAGGCTCAGGGCAAAGCAGGCGCCCAGGCCGAAGCCGCACAGGGCCACCCACAGGTGGGGATAGTCCAGCGGCGCGAAGATCAGGCCGAGGTAACCCACGGTTTGCGCCAGCAGGCTAATGACCAGCAACGGACGACGATCGACACCGCGTTGCGCCAGCACCGGCATCAGCAGCGCGGCGATCACTTGAAAAATGGTCATGTACGCCAGCAGCGAGCCGCTGGGCAGCACGCCCCAGCCCAGTTGCTGGTAATAAGCCGGTAGCCAGGCCACCAGGCTCATGTAGCCGCAGTTCACCAGGCCGAAATACAACGCCAGCAACCACGCGCGCCGATTGCGCAGGCCTTCCAGCGCCGGCGGCACTTGCGGGTTACGCGCCGCGCCCAACGGCAGCCAGGCCCACAACAGCAACGCGCCGAGTGCCGGCAACAGCCAGACTCCGAGCCCGGCCTGCCACTGCGCAAAGTGCGTCGCCACCACCGGGCTGAGCAACGCCGCCAGCCCGCCGCCGGCCATCAGCGACGCCGAGTACACCCCCATCGCCACCGGCACGCGATGACGAAACTCGCGCTTGATCATCGCCGGCACCAGCGCCTGGATCAGCGCCACACCGGCCCCGCCGAGCAATGCCGTGACCAACAGCGCCGACGCCTGCCCCATCAGCCAGCGCGCCAGGCAGGCCAACAGGATCATCATCAGCCCCAGGGCGATGCCACGCCGCTCGCCCAAGCGTGCTTCCACCCGCACACCCACCAGCGCCACCAGGCCCATGCACACCACCGGCAGGCTGGTCAGCAGGGCGCTGCTCTGGAAACTCAAGCCCGTGGCCTGGCGAATTTCGCCCAGCAGCGGGCTGATTGAGCTGAGGATTGGTCGCAGGTTCAGGCCCAGCACCAGCAATAGTCCCCAGCCGGCGAGGGATTTGTTCAGGGTCATGCAGGCCGCTCCGGGCACGATGGGAGGTGAAGTATGGGCAGCCCTAAGGGTATTCTGAAATTAAATATAACCATGCCAATCAGTGGCAAACACAATGGTGATGTGGATGTTCGACCCCGTGTTATTGCGCAGCTTTGTCGCCGTGGTGGACTGCGGCAACTTCACCCGCGCCGCCGAGCGCCTGCACCTGACCCAATCCACCGTAAGCCAGCAGATTCGTCGCCTGGAGGACGCGGTGGCGTGCCAATTACTCGACCGCGACCAGCGCCGCGTGGTCGCCACTGCCGAGGGCGAGCGCTTGCTGGCGTACGCGCGGCGCATCCTCGCGCTGCATGAGGAGGCCGCTGAGGTGCTGATCAGCCAACAAAGTGACGGTGTGCTGCGCCTGGGGGTGCCGGAAGATTTTGCCGCCGAGCGCCTGATGCCGCTGTTGTCGTCATTTGTGCAGGCTTATCCACGGGTGCGTCTGGAGGTCACCAGTGGTTTGGGCCCCGAGTTGCAACGCCAATACCGGGCCGGCGAGTTCGATGTGTTGCTGGTCAAACAAATGGGCGACAGCGCCGACTGCCTGGCCTCGTGGCCCGAGCCGCTGTGCTGGGTGGACAGTCGCACCACACCCTCCGTGGGGCGCGACCCGTTGCCGTTGGTGGCCTTTCCGGTGGGCGGCCTGTACCGCAATGAAATGCTGCAGCACCTGGAAGTGGGCGGTTGGCGCTGGCGTATCGGTTACTCCAGCGCGAGTTTGGCCAGCGTATGTTCGGCAGTGGCGGCGGGGTTGGGGGTGAGTCTGTTGCCGCGCCGGGTAGTGCAGCCAGGGCATATGGAGCTGGGGCCTGACAGCGGTTTGCCCGAGGTGCAAGGCGTGCGTCTGGCGTTGTATGCCCGCCATGGCCTGAGTGCGGCGGGGCAATGCTTACAGGCTCAGTTGTTCGAATTGTGCGCGAAGTGACGTGAAGGCAGATCGGGTAGAATTTTGAATTTTTGGTTATTAATAAATAGCTTCTTATTCCTTAACGAATATAACCCCCGTCCCTATACTGCTCAGCAACGTTAAACGCTGCAGGAGGGCACATCCATGCACAGCGAGTTGGTTCGTTACCTGATCGTGCCGGGCTGGCAAGGATCGCCAGAAGATCATTGGCAGAGTCACTGGCAGAACAGCCTGCCCAACAGCACCCGCGTGGAGCAGGCCGATTGGTTGACACCGCGCCGCGAAGACTGGGTAGCCGCGCTGGCCGAGGCGATCGCCGCCGACAGCACGCCAGTGATTCTGATCGCCCATAGCCTGGGCTGCATCACCGTGGCCCATTGGGCCGCTACCGCGCCGCTGCATTTTCTGCGGCAGGTGCGCGGTGCCTTGCTGGTGGCGCCGGCGGATGTGGAACGCCCGGCCTGCTCGCCGGCCTTGCGCAACTTTGCGCCGATCCCTACCGACCTGTTGCCGTTCCCCACCCAGGTGGTCAGCTACGACAACGACAGTGCCGTCAGTGCCCCTCGGGCCTTGGAGTTGGCGCGCAACTGGGGAGCTGAAGCCGGGATCCTGGCCGGTGCCGGGCATATCAATGTGAAGTCCGGCCACCAGCGCTGGGAGCAGGGTTTCGCTTACCTCTATCGCCTGCAAAGTCGCCTTGAGCATCACGCCCGGCGCAGTGCCTGATCATTTTTTTAACGCCCCCGTCCCGCAGTGGATAGGGGCGGGAGCCTGTCATGAGTCTGCATGAAACCTTCGGCCAGCCACTGCTGACCTTCCCCGACGCGGAAAAAAGCCCGCTGAGCATCCGCGCCAAGGCCCTGGTGTTTGTCGACCCGCGCTCGCGCAAGCTGCGCGAAGACCTGGAAGCGCTCGCGCCGCGTGCCTTGCCCGTACTGATCCGCGGCGAAACCGGCAGCGGTAAAGAGCTGCTGGCGCGGCATATTCACCGTGGCAGTGACCGCAGTGGCTTGTTCGTTTCGGTCAATTGCGGCGCGATCAGCCCCACCTACGCCGATGCCGAGCTGTTCGGCTACGCCGCCGGCAGTCACAGCGGCGCCGCCAGCAGCCGCGCCGGTTGGTTCGGCTCGGCCAATGGCGGCACCTTGTACCTGGACGAGATCGGCGACCTGCCGTTGCCGATCCAGGTCAAATTGCTCGCCGCGCTGGAAAACCACGAAGTCACCCGCGTCGGGGCTCATCAACCGAGCCCGGTGGACGTGCGCCTGGTGGCCGCTACCAGCATCGACCTGGCCCAGGCCGTGGCGGCCGGCAAGTTCCATGAGCGGCTCTTCCACTATTTGAGCGAAGGCCGGCTGGACCTGCCGGCGTTGCGTGAGCGGGTGGGGGATATTCTGTCCCTGGCCGAATACTTCCTGGGCATCTACAGTCAGCGCCTGGACTTGCCGGTGCCGCTGATCAGCGAGGCTGCGCAGCGCGTACTGGAACATCACAGTTGGCCAGGCAATACCCGTGAGCTGGAAAACGTTATTCACTTCGCGTTGCTGGTCAGTAGCGGCGACGAAATTTTGCCCGAGCACCTGAACCTGCCGGTGGTGGATTCGCCTCTGGAGCAAGTGCGGCGGATCTATGCCCAAGCCAGCCCAGCGGAGCAGGCAACGTTGCGCCAATTCCTACATGAGCAAAATGGAATATCAACGTGAATAAAAGATATTGTTCGGGAATAAAAAATCTAGGTATTGTCCGTTCCATGCCGCGATAGCACTTCGCTGGCACCTCACTTAACAAACGGTCGTCAGAGACGCCCTCCGAATGTCGATAAGGACACTGCATGAAAAAGGTTCTGTTGTTTACCGCACTCGCCGCTGCCCTGACTGCCAGCTTCGCCCAGGCCAACGAGAAACTGGTGGTGGCCGCCACCCCGATCCCGCATGCCGAGATCCTTGAGCTGGTCAAGCCAACCCTGGCCAAGGAAGGCGTGGACCTGGAAATCAAAGTATTTACCGACTACGTGCAGCCCAACGTGCAAGTCGCTGAAAAGCGCCTGGATGCCAACTACTTCCAGACCCTGCCGTACCTGGAAAACTTCAACAAGGGCAAGGGCACCAACCTGGTGACCGTGGTGGGCGTGCACGTTGAACCGTTCGGCGGTTACTCGAAAAAGATCAAGAAAATTGAAGAGCTGAAAGACGGCGCCACCGTGGCCATCCCGAACGAAGGCTCCAACAGCGGCCGTGCCCTGTTGCTGCTGCAGAAAGCCGGTGTGATCACCCTCAAAGACCCGACCAACGCCCTGGCTACACCGAAAGACATCGCCAGCAACCCGAAAAACCTCAAATTCAAAGAGCTTGAATCGGCCTTGCTGCCCCGCGTGCTGGACCAGGTCGACCTGGACCTGATCAACACCAACTACGCCCTGGAAGCCGGCCTGAACCCGGCCAAAGATGCGCTGATCATCGAAGACGCCAAGTCGCCTTACGTGAACTTCCTGGTAGCCCGCCCGGACAACAAAGACAGCGATGCAATCCAGAAACTGTCCAAGGCCCTGACCAGCCCGGAAGTCAAAGCCTTTATCGAGAAGAAGTACAACGGTGCGGTCGTGCCGGCGTTCTGATGTAAGCCAAAACCCCCTTCAAGGTTTCAACGCCGACGGCTCACATAGCGTCGGCGTTTTTTTATGTGTGGAATCTGGAGTGCAATCAAAATGTGGGAGGGGCGGTGCGACGATTCGACTTGCCCCTCCCACATTAGATCTTTATCTCACAGTGAAACTTCAGCGTGTCAGAGCGCGCGGCTATTGATCGCCCTGCGCAACGCCACCAACCATTTCACCAGCTCCTGCGGATCAATCGGTTTCGCTTTGTTCATTGTTTATTCCCTCGAAACACAGACCCCTCAACCATAGCCGCCGCCCGTTCACTCCGCGAATCCCGAGGTTATCTTTTTGGGTGATATCAATATGCTATTTAGGTATTTAAATTTTACTTTTTATACCTTTAAAGTTCGTGCTACCCAGCGTTACCCACGTTGGCTTGGATAGCACGCGCCGCTCTACCCTGCGGCGTCATGGACTGCAAATGACCTTCGATTTCGCTTTTATCCTCAGCACCCTGCCGGCGTTTTTGAACGCTGTGGGTGTCACGCTGCAAGTGGGCCTGATCGCCATCGCCACCTCATTGCTTGTAGCGCTGATCAACGCGGCGCTGCTGGTGTTTCGCACGCCGTACCTGTCGCGCCTGGTGGCGTTGTATGTGGAGCTGGCGCGCAATACACCGCTGCTGATCCAGCTGTTTTTCGTGTACTTCGCCTTGCCTGCCCTGGGCGTGAATATCTCCGGGTTTTGGGCCGCGATCATCACCATGACGTTTCTTGGCGGCGCCTACCTCACGGAAGTGCTGCGCGCCGGCGTGGAAGCGGTGCCGCTGGCGCAGATCGAGTCGGGCAAGTCCATCGGCCTGTCCGACTGGCAACTGCTGCGCCATGTGATCCTGCCCCAGGCCGGCATTCTCAGCCTGCCGGCACTGTTCGCCAATTTCATCTTTTTGCTCAAGGAGACCACCGTAGTTTCTGCGGTGGCGGTGCCGGAAATTCTTTACACCACCAAGAGCTACATCGCCCTCTATTACAAAACCTACGAAATGCTCGCCGTGCTGACGCTGATTTGCGTGCTGTTGTTTTTACCGCTGTCGCTGCTGCTCAGCCGCTTGGAAAGGAGGCTCCAGCATGGCCAGTTCGGGTCTTGAATTGTTGTGGGTGTCGTTGCCACAACTGGGTAAGGGCGCCGCGCAGACCTTGTCGATCTCGGTGTTGAGCATCGTTTTCAGCACCCTGGGCGGCGTGCTGTATGGCGTGCTGCGCACCTTGAATAACAAGGCGATCAACGCGGTGCTGCGCGTCTATCTGGAACTGTTCCGCGCGATTCCGGTGTTGGTGTGGTTGTACCTGTTGTTTTTCGGGTTGCCGATTTTCTTCGGCCTCAGCCTCCCCAGTTTCTGGTGCGCGGTGCTGGTGCTATCGCTGTGGGGCGCCAGCGAAGTCGGTGAGGTAGTGCGTGGCGCCCTGCACTCGTTGCCCCGCGGCCAGCGCGAGGCGGGCTTGTCGATTGGTTTGTCGGCGCCGCAGTTGTACGGCTACGTGCTGCTGCCACAGGCACTTAAACGCATGACCCCGCCGACCATCAACGTCTACACCCGCATCATCAAGACCAGCTCCCTGGCAGTGCTGATCGGCGTGGTGGACGTGATCAAGGTCGGCCAGCAAATCATCGAGCGCACCTATGAGTCGGTGTTGATCTACGGCGCGCTGTTTCTGTTTTTCTTCTTTATCTGCTACCCGTTGTCGGCCGCCTCCAAGGTGCTGGAACGGCGCTGGGCCCAAGCATGAGCGCATTGATCGAGTTTCAGGGTTTCAACAAATTTTTCGGCGAGCAGCAGGTACTCAAGGGCATCGACCTGAGCGTGCACAGCGGCGAAGTGGTGGTGATCCTCGGCCCCAGCGGCTGCGGCAAAAGCACCTTGCTGCGCTGCCTCAACGGCCTGGAAGTGGCCGACGGCGGCAGCTTGCGGTTTGCCGGCCAGGAGCTGTTGGATAAAAACACCGACTGGCGCCAGGTGCGGCAGGACATCGGCATGGTGTTCCAGAGCTACCACTTGTTCCCGCACATGAGTGTGCTCGACAACCTGCTGCTCGGCCCGCTGAAAGTGCAAAAACGCAACCTGCACGAAGCCCGCGAGCAGGCTGAACAACTGTTGGCGCGTGTCGGCCTGGCGGACAAGCGCGACGCCTTCCCGCGTCAGCTCTCCGGCGGTCAGCAGCAACGTATCGCCATCGTCCGCTCGTTGTGCATGAACCCCCAGGTCATGCTGTTTGACGAAGTCACCGCGGCCCTCGACCCGGAGATGGTCAAGGAAGTACTGGAGGTGATCCAGGGCCTGGCCCGCGAAGGTATGACGCTGCTGATCGTCACCCACGAAATGGCCTTCGCCCGCGCCGTCGCCGACCGCGTGGTGTTCATGGAGGCCGGTCGCATTCTCGAACACAACACCCCCGAGGCATTCTTTACGAACCCGCAGACCGCACGCGCGCAGCAGTTTCTGGAGAAGTTCTCCTTTGTTTCAACACTGCCCAAGAAGATCAAGGAACTGGAATTGCTATGAAAAAACTACTACTGCCCCTGGTGGCCGTCGCTCTGCTGGTCGGCTGCGATAAAAAGGCCGAAGAGCCTGCAAAACCTGTGGCTGCTGCGAGTTACATCGACAAAATCAAGGCGCGCGACAAGCTGATCGTCGGCGTATTCACTGACAAACCGCCGTTCGGCTTTGTGGACGAGGCCGGGCGCTACGTCGGCTTCGATACCGATATTGGCCGTCGTTTCGCCAAGGACCTGCTGGGCGATGAGAACAAAGTCGAATTCGTCGCGGTGGAGCCGGCCAGCCGTATTCCGTTCCTGCAAAGCGACAAGGTCGACCTGATCCTGGCCAACATGACCGTCACCCCGGAGCGCAAGGAAGCGGTGGACTTCACCCACCCCAACCTGAAAGTCGCGGTGCAGGCCTTGGTGCCCAACGATAGCCCGGTCAAGCACCTGGATGACCTGGCGACCCGCACCCTCATCGTCACCACCGGCACCACCGCCGATATTTGGCTGACCAAAAACCACCCGGACTGGAAACTGCTCAAGTTCGAGAAGAACTCAGAATCCCTGCAAGCGCTGGCGGCCGGTCGCGGCGATGCCTACGCCCAGGACAACCTGGTGCTGTTCAGCTGGGCCAAGCAGAACCCAGGCTACCGCGTGCTGGAAGAGAAGCTCGGCGACGAGGCGCCAATTGCGCCGGCAGTGAAGAAGGGCAATATCGAACTGCGTGATTGGGTGAACGCCGAGTTGGCGAAGTTGGGCGAGGAGAAATTCCTGCTCAAACTGTATGACCAATACGTACGTAAAGAACTCAGCGATGACACCCCGCCTGACAGTGTGATTGTCGAAGGCGGCAAATGGCAGGGCTAGTTCTGCGCTGACTGTTGTACCGCTATCGGGGGCAAGCCCCCTCCCACATTTGAATGTATTCATAAATCAAAGTGTGGGAGGGGGCTTGCCCCCGATGAGGCCGGTGAAATCACCTCAATACTCTCTTCCCCATGCAGATAAGGAACCCTGATCTAAGCTGACAGTCGCATACACACTGGCACGTCGGCATCACGCAAAAGGAGACTGCATGGGCGGTCGTATTTCCACTTGTATATTCGGTCTTGGCTTAGTCGCGTTCTTGAGCGGTTGCGGTCAGGAAAACACCGAGCCCAAGGCGCATTCCCGGGTGTTTGTGCAAACCGTGGAGCCAGCGGATTTCGCCGCGGCGGTCACGCTGACCGGGGATATCCAGGCGCGGGTGCAAACCGATCTGTCCTTTCGCGTGGGCGGCAAGATCATCCAGCGCATGGTGGATGTGGGTGACCGCGTCAGCGCCAAGCAAGTGCTGGCCAGGCTTGATCCCAAAGACTTGCAGACCAACGTCGATTCGGCCCAGGCCCAGGTCGTGGCTGAACAGGCGCGGGTCAAGCAGACAGCGGCGGCCTTTGTGCGCCAGGAAAAACTCCTGCCCAAGGGCTACACCAGCCGCAGCGAATACGACTCGGCCCAGGCGGCGTTGCGCAGCAGCCAAAGCGCTTTGGCCGCCGCCCAGGCGCAACTGGCCAATGCCCGTGAACAACTGGGCTACACCGCGCTGGTGGCCGATGCGCCGGGTGTGATCACCGCGCGCCAGGCCGAGGTAGGCCAAGTGGTGCAGGCCACCATGCCGATTTTCAGCCTGGCTCGCGACGGCGAGCGCGATGCGGTGTTCAACGTATATGAATCGCTGCTGGTCGAACCGTCGACCGATACGCCGATCACCGTCAGCCTGCTGGACAACCCAAGCATTCAGGTGCAGGGCAAGGTGCGCGAAGTCACTCCCGCCGTGGCCGCCAACACCGGCACCGTGCAAGTGAAAATCGCCCTGCAGGCGCTGCCCGAAGGCATGCACTTGGGCTCGGTTGTCAGCGCCACTGCCAATGGCCCGGCCAAGGCCAGTGTGGAACTGCCGTGGTCGGCCCTCACCAAGGACCTCAACGAACCGGCGGTGTGGCTGGTGGACGGCGACGGCAAGGTGCAGCTGCATAAAGTCACCGTGGCCCGCTATCTCACTGGCAAAGTCATCCTCAGCGAGGGTCTCAAGGGCGGTGAAAAAGTCGTGGTGGCCGGCGGGCAATTGTTGCACCCCGGTATGCAGGTCGAGATTGCCCAGCCAGGAGCCCAGCCATGAAGCGTCTGGTATTGATGCTCGCCGCCGGCCTGTTGCTGGCGGCCTGCTCCAAAGAAGAGCCCGCGCCCGAGCCGGTGCGCCCGGTGCTGTCGATGCAAGTGAAGGCTGAAGACCAAGAAAACCTCGGCCGCTTCGCCGGCACCATCCAGGCCCGTTACGAAAGTAACCTGGGCTTTCGCGTGCCCGGCCGCATCGCCCGTCGCCTGGTGGATGTGGGCGCCGAAGTGGAGAAGGGCGCCTTGCTGGCCGTGCTCGACCCCACCGACCAGCAGAACCAGTTGCGCGCCGCCCAGGGCGACCTGGCGCGGGTGCAGGCGCAATTTATCAATGCCCAGGCCAATGCCCGGCGCCAGCAGGAACTGTTCAACCGTGGCGTCGGCGCCCAGGCCCAGTTGGATGTGGCCCTGACCGACCTGAAAACCACCCAGGCCTCCCTCGACCAGGCTCAGGCCTCGGTCAACCAGGCCAAGGATCAGCTCAATTACGCCGAACTGCGCACCGACCACGCCGGCATCGTCACCGCCTGGAATGCCGAGGCCGGCCAGGTGGTCAGCGCCGGCCAACAAGTGGTAACCCTGGCGCGCCCGGATATCAAGGAAGCGGTGATCGACCTGCCCGCCGGCCTGGCCGAGCGCCTGCCGCCGGATGGGGTGTTTCTGGTTGCCGGGCAACTGGACCCGAGCGTCAATACCACCGCCACCGTGCGTGAAATCGAGCCCCAGGCCCAGAGCGCCACGCGTACCCGTCGCGCGCGCCTGACGCTGGCCGAAACACCACCAGCGTTCCGCCTCGGCACCGCCATCAGCGTCACCCTGAGCACCGCCATTGAGCCGCGCATCGAGCTGCCGGTAAGCGCCTTGCAGGAGGTGGACGGCGCCACTCGCATCTGGCTGCTCGACACGCAAAACCAGAGCGTGCAGCCGCGCGACGTCACGGTGATCAGCCGCGAGGCCGGCAGCGCCTTGATCAACGGCGGCGTCAAACCCGGCGAGCGCATCGTCACCGCCGGCGTGAACAGCCTGAAGCCCGGGCAGAAAGTCAAAATCGACGAGGACAGCCCGCGATGAAAGGCAGCTTCAACTTATCCGACTGGGCCCTCAAGCATCAGTCCTTCGTCTGGTACCTGATGTTCGTCGCGCTGCTGATGGGCGTGTTCTCCTATATGAACCTGGGGCGCGAAGAAGACCCGTCGTTCACCATCAAGACCATGGTGATCCAGACCCGCTGGCCGGGCGCAACCCAAGAAGAAACCCTCAAGCAGGTCACCGACCGCATCGAGAAAAAACTCGAAGAACTCGACTCTCTGGATTACGTGAAAAGCTACACGCGGCCAGGCGAGTCCACGGTGTTCGTGTTCCTCAAGGACACTACCAGCGCCAAGGCCATCCCCGAAATCTGGTACCAGGTGCGCAAGAAGATCGACGATATTCGCGGCACCTTCCCCCAGGGCTTGCAGGGGCCATCGTTCAACGATGAGTTCGGTGACGTGTTCGGGTCGGTGTACGCCTTTACCGGCGACGGCCTGTCGATGCGCCAACTGCGCGACTACGTGGAACAGGTGCGTGCCGAAATCCGGGCAGTGCCGGGGCTGGGCAAGGTCGAGATGATCGGCCAGCAGGACGAAGTGATTTACCTGAATTTCTCCACGCGCAAACTGGCGGCCCTGGGTATCGACCAGCGCCAAGTGGTGCAGAGCCTGCAATCCCAGAACGCCGTGACCCCGGCCGGGGTGATCGAAGCCGGACCGGAGCGTATTTCGGTGCGCACCTCGGGGCAGTTCGCCTCGGAGAAGGACCTGGCCGACGTCAACCTGCGCCTCAACGACCGTTTCTATCGCCTGGCGGATATCGCCGAGATCAGCCGTGGCTACGTCGACCCGGCGCGGCCGATGTTCCGTTACAACGGCAAGCCCGCCATCGGGTTGGCCATCGCCATGCAGAAGGGCGGCAATATCCAGTCGTTCGGCAAAGCCTTGCATGAGCGCATGGACGAGCTGACCGCCGACCTGCCGGTAGGCGTTGGCGTGCATAAGGTTTCCGACCAGGCCGAAGTAGTGGAAGAAGCCGTGGGCGGCTTTACCAGTGCGTTGTTCGAGGCGGTGATCATCGTGCTGGTGGTGAGTTTTATCAGCCTCGGTCTGCGTGCCGGGCTGGTGGTGGCGTGTTCGATTCCGCTGGTGCTGGCGCTGGTGTTCGTGTTCATGGAATACAGCGGCATCACCATGCAGCGCGTGTCGCTGGGCGCGTTGATTATCGCCCTCGGCCTGTTGGTGGACGACGCGATGATCACCGTGGAGATGATGATCACGCGCCTGGAAAAAGGCGAAACCAAGGCCCAGGCGGCCACGTACGCTTACACCTCGACCGCGTTCCCGATGCTCACCGGTACGCTGGTCACCGTGGCCGGCTTTGTGCCCATCGGCCTCAATGCCAGCTCGGCAGGGGAATACACCTTCACCCTGTTCGCGGTGATCGCCGTGGCGATGCTGGTGTCGTGGGTGGTGGCGGTGTTGTTTGCGCCGGTGATCGGCGTGCATATCCTCAGCGCCAATGTGAAGCCGCACAACGCCGAGCCTGGGCGCATTGGCCGGGGTTTCAATCGCGGCATGCTGTGGGCGATGCGCAACCGCTGGTGGGCCATTGGCATCACCGTGGGGTTGTTCGTGGCGTCGGTGTTCTCCATGCAGTTCGTGCAGAACCAGTTCTTCCCGTCGTCGGATCGCCCGGAAATCCTGGTGGACCTCAACCTGCCGCAGAACGCTTCGATCAACGAGACGCGCAAGGCCGTCGACCGCCTGGAAGCGATCATCAAGGACGACCCGGACATCGCCCGTTGGAGCACTTACATCGGCCAGGGCGCGATTCGTTTCTACCTGCCCCTCGACCAGCAACTGGAAAACCCTTACTACGCACAGTTGGTAATCGTCAGCAAAGGCCTGGAAGAACGCGGCGCGTTGATCGCACGCCTGCAGAAGCGTCTGCGCGATGACTTCGTCGGTATCGGCAGTTATGTGCAGCCGCTGGAAATGGGCCCGCCGGTAGGGCGTCCGATTCAGTATCGGGTGTCCGGCAAAGACACCGACCAGGTACGCAAACACGCCATCGAACTGGCGACTCTGCTGGATAAAAACACCCACTTGGGCGAGATCATTTACGACTGGAACGAGCCAGGCAAAGTGCTGCGCATCGACATCGCCCAGGACAAGGCGCGGCAATTGGGGCTGTCCTCCGAAGATGTCGCGCAGTTGATGAACAGCGTAGTCAGCGGCGCGTCGGTGACCCAGGTGCACGACGATATCTACCTGATCAACGTGGTCGGCCGCGCCGAAGACGCAGAGCGCGGCACGCCGGAAACCCTGCAGAATTTGCAGATCGTCACGCCCAACGGCACGTCGATCCCGCTGCTGGCGTTTGCCACCGTGCGCTATGAGCTGGAACAGCCGCTGGTGTGGCGTCGCGACCGCTTGCCGACCATCACCATCAAAGCTTCGGTGCGCGATGAGATGCAGCCGACCGACCTGGTCAAGCAGCTCAAGCCGGAGATCGACAAGTTCAGCGCCGGCCTGCCGGTGGGTTACAAAGTCGCCACCGGCGGTACCGTGGAAGAAAGCGGCAAGGCCCAGGGCCCGATCGCCAGCGTGGTGCCGCTGATGCTGTTTTTGATGGCGACGTTCCTGATGATCCAGTTGCACAGCGTGCAGAAGATGTTCCTGGTGGCCAGTGTTGCGCCGCTGGGGCTGATCGGCGTGGTGCTGGCCCTGATTCCCACCGGCACGCCCATGGGTTTTGTGGCGATCCTCGGCATCCTGGCGTTGATCGGCATCATCATCCGTAACTCGGTGATCCTGGTGACGCAGATCGACGCCTATGAGCGCGACGGCTACACGCCGTGGGATGCCGTGGTGGAGGCTACCGAGCACCGCCGTCGGCCGATTCTGCTCACGGCCGCTGCGGCGAGCCTGGGCATGATCCCGATTGCCCGCGAAGTGTTCTGGGGGCCGATGGCGTACGCGATGATCGGCGGCATCATCATCGCCACCTTGCTGACGCTGCTGTTCCTGCCGGCGCTGTATGTGGCGTGGTACAAGATTCGCGAGCCCAAGCCTGAAGAAAAAACCGTTTAGAAATGGGGGAGGGGGCTTGCACTAATGCCAGTCGCCCTCCTCAGTATTAACTGAAAGAACCGGCTCAAAATGTGGGAGGGGGCTTGCCCCCGATAGCAGTGGTTCAGTCAGGCCAGCTATCACTGACGCATCGCTATCGGGTGCACGCCGAATCGTCGCACCGCCCCCCCACGTTTGATCGTCATCAGGGCATTTGTTACCCCGTCTACCGTTGAGTGTTTTACCCTCTTGGTTTCACTCTTCAACGGTTGCCCACCATGAACCGTCTGCGTCTTACCCTGCTGGTCTTCTGCTTGCTGTCGCCCATGGCGTTTGCCGGCGCCCTATTGGAAAACACGCTGTGGCGCGTCGAACTGGACCCCGCCACCCTGGCGCTGCGGGTGACACCGTCGGGTCAGGCCAGTGTGCAAGCCTCCAGCGGCGTCACCGCGCATGCCGTCAGCGACTTGCAAAGCAGCGCCGAGCAAGCGAGCTGGCAGTGGGACAACGGCGCCTATCGCCTCAGCGCACGCCTTGAGCAGCGCGAGTTGCTGCTGAGCATCACCGCGCGCCAAGCAGGGCATTTGGCATTGCTGCAACAACCGGCAGAGGCCATGGGCAACGGACTGATCTGGCCGTTGGCCGAAGGGCATTACGTGCCCACCGGCAATGCGGTATGGCAAGCGTTCCTGCTGGAGCAGGGCGCGTTCAACACCACCCAGGACCTCAGTCTGCCGCTGTGGGGTATGGATCACGGCGGTTTCACGCTGAACTGGCTGCTCACCAACCCCTACAACAACCGCCTGCAATGGCAAGCTGAAGGTGCCGGTGTGGGGTTGGCGCTGGCCCATGAATTCAACGCGCTGGACCCCAATACCCCAATGACCCTGCGCCTGTACCTGGGCGATGCGGACCCCCTCGCCGGCGCCAAACGCTATCGTCAATGGCTGGTCGAGCAGGGCCGTTATGAGACGCTCGACGACAAGCTGCAACAGACCCCCGAGGCGCAGAAATTGCTGGGCGCCAGCCACGTCTACCTGTGGGGCAATGACCTGCTGGCGCCGAACGATGTGCGTGACTGGCCGCTGTTGCTCAAGCAGCTGCGCGCCCATGCACTCAAGGCGTTGTTGGACAAGGAAGCCACGCAGATCCTGGCGCAATCCCGCCCGTTGAATCCCTACGAGCAGAGCGTGGTGCTGCGCAGCTTCAACGCGGCGATCAATAAAAAGGCGCGGCAGAGCTGGCAAGTCGACGAGCCGGACATGACCCGGCTGGCCGCACGTTATGGCGAGCTGCGCGCAGAACTGGCGGTGGCATTCGCCGGGGCGTTGAGCGCCGACCCGGCCACCTGGGGCGGCAAGACCCTTCAAACCCTGCGCAACAGCGGCCTGCCGCGTTTGCTGGTGACCCTGGGCGAAGGCTGGGAGGGCGGCCTCTGGCACCCCGAAGCGATTCGCGCCGCAGTGCAGGCCGGCTACTTGATGGCCCCTTACGACTCCTACGAAACCGCACTGTCGGCCACGGAAAACCCGGACTGGACCACCGCCCACCTGGGCCGCAAGGCGTATCGCGACTGCGCCATCGTGTTGCAAGACGGCACATACAAAAGCGGTTTCCAGAAATCCGGCCACTACACCGACCCGCGCTGTATGCGGCCGCTGCTGGAAGCGCGAGTGAAGGCCGTGCAGGCTAAGGCCGGTTTCAATGCCTGGTTTCTGGATGCCTACGCCACCAGCATGCTGTTCGACAGCTACCGCCCTGGCGCGCCGATGACCCAGGCGCAAAACGCCGCGGGTAATATCGACGCCGTGCGCTGGCTCAATACCGTGCTGAAGTTACCCACAGGCTCCGAAGACGGTAACGCTGTCACCGCCCAGGGCATCCTGTTCGCCCATGGCATGCAGACACCGGTGCTTGGTTGGGGCGACCGTGAGATGACCCAGGATAAGCAGTCGCCGTACTACGTCGGCAACTGGTACCCGCCAGAACAACCGGCGGTGTTTTTCAAGCCGGTGCCATTGAAAGCGTCGCTGCGCAGCGTGTATTTCGATCCGACCCTGCGCCTGCCGTTATATCAGGCGGTGTTCCATGGCTCGGTGATCACCACCCATCACTGGTTGTTCGACAGCCTCAAACTGAGCAACGTACGGGCCGAGAACGAACTGACCCAACTGCTCTACAACGTGCCGCCGCTGTATCACCTGAGCGCCGCCACCCTGGCGCAGCGCCTGCCGGCGATCCAGCGCCAGGACGCATTTTTCCGTCCGTTGCACCAGCGCCTGGCGACCCAGGCCATGACTGATTTTCGCTGGCTGACGGCGGATAGGCAGCTGCAACAGACCACCTTTGCCGATGGCACGCGGTTGGTGGCAAATTTCTCCGCTACCGGAAGAGAAGGCTATGCCTCGCGCAGTGTCACCGCACTGCCGGTGGGTGCGGCGCCGGTGATGTATCAGGTGCAGTAAATGTGGGAGGGGGCTTGTTGTGGTGAGCAGGCTTGCCCTGCGCTGGGCTGCGAAGCGGCCCTAAAACCTGGCAACCGCTTTTGCCTGGCACACCGCAGTGTCTGTAGAGAGGGCCGCTCCGCGCCCCAGCGCGGGGCAAGCCCGCTCACCACAAAAACCGCATTTTTTCAGGTTGCTAATAAGGTTTACACCAGACGCTCGCCAGCCACGCCTCCAGGTCGTGATACGACTCGTAGCGCGGCCTGTTCCAGCCTTCCTGGTTGTCACTGCGGATGGGGGAGGCGCCGGTGGTGTATCAGGTGCAGTAAATGTGGGAGGGGCTTGTTGTGGTGAGCAGGCTTGCCCTGCGCTGGGCTGCGAAGCGGCCCTAAAACCTGGCAACCGCTTTTGCCTGGCACACCGCAGTGTCTGTAGAGAGGGCCGCTCCGCGCCCCAGCGCGGGGCAAGCCCGCTCACCACAAAAACCGCATTTTTTCAGGTTGTTAATGAGGTTTACACCAGACGCTCGCCAGCCACGCCTCCAGGTCGTGATACGACCCGTAGCGCGGCCTGTTCCAGCCTTCCTGGTTGTCACTGCGGATGGGGGAGGCGCCGGTGGTGTATCAGTATCAGATGTACTGACTGACCCACTGTCATCGGGGGCAAGCCCCCTCCCACATTGGTATGTAATGCCAAGCTATTGGTGAGGTTTGCGCCAGACGCTGGCCAGCCACGGCTGTTGTTCGCGAGGCAATCCGGCAGGGCGGTAGTAATGCTCCAGCTCCACGAACCCTGCACTGGTCAGCAACGTCTGCCACGCCTCCAGGTCGTGATACGACCCGTAGCGCGGCCCGTTCCAGCCTTCCTGGTTGTCGCCGCGCGGGTTGGAGCTGAACAGCACGCCCCCCGGTTTCAGCGCGGCATGCAGCTGTTTGAGTACCCGGGGCAATTCCTGTTTGGGGATATGAAACAGCACCGCATTGGCGAAGATGCCGTCGAAGCGCGCGGCGGGTAGTTGCAGCTTGAGGAAGTCTTGTTGCAGCACTTCGCAGCCGCTGTCCTCGCGCGCCATCTGCGCGAAACGCTCGGAGCCGTCGAGCCCTACGGCGATGTGGCCCAGGCGCGTAAACGTCTGTAGATCGCGGCCAGGCCCGCAGCCAAAATCCAACACGGTAAACGGCGGCGCACCCTGGATATGCCGCAGCAAGGCGTCGATGTTCTGGCTCACATCGTGGTCGCGGGTGCCTTCGCGAAAGTCCTCGGCCACCTTGTTGTAGTGGCCGAGGGTGGTGGAGGTGATCTGGTCGAGGTCGTCGGGTTTGAGCGTCATGGCGAGCGATACCGGGCACTGAAAGGTCCCGACTATACCTCACCGTTTGTTCAGCACCCGCGCCAGGCGATCGCCGCTCACCTGAATCAGCACCACCAACGCCACCAGCAGCACGATCACCGTGAGCATGATCTGCGTATCGAAACGCTGGTAACCGTAGCGGTACGCAATGTCCCCCAACCCACCGGCACCGATTGCGCCGGCCATGGCCGAGGAGTTGATCATGGTCACCAGGGTGATGGTGAAACCGCCGACAATCCCCGGCAACGCTTCGGGTAACAGCACATGCCAAATGATGTGCCAGCGCCGGCAGCCCATGGCCTGGGCGGCTTCGATCAGGCCGTGGTCGACTTCGCGCAGGCTCACCTCGGCGATCCGGGCAAAGAACGGCGTGGCAGCGATGGTCAACGGCACCACTGCAGCCCACACGCCGTAGGTGGTGCCGACGATCAGCCGAGTGAACGGGATCAGCGCCACCATCAGGATCAAAAACGGAATCGAGCGGAACAGATTGACGAACGCCCCCAGCGCCCGGTTCAACGCCGGCGCCTGGAAGATGCCGCCCTTGTCGCTGGTGACCAGGAACACCGCCAGCGGGATGCCCACCAGCAACGCGATCAACGATGACACGCCGACCATCAGCAGGGTGTCGAGGGCGCCCTGTAATAAACGATCAAACCACATAACCCAACACCTCCGCCTGTTGTGCAAAGCGCCCGGCGCGTTGGCGCAAGGCGTCGGCGCCGTGGGCCGAACCACTCACCGCCAGCAGCAATTGCCCCAGGGCGTGGCCTTGGATGCGCTCCACCCCGCCGTGCAGCAAACGCACGCGCCCGCCCAGTGCGCTGAACAGCGCGGCCAGGTCCGGCTCGTCGGCGGCGCTGCCGGTGAACTGCACGCGCAGTACCACCGCCGCTTCGGCAGAGGCTGGCTGGTCCTGCAAGCGCGCTTGCAGCTCCGGCGGCAAACCTTGTTGCAGCGGTGCCAGCAGGGTTTTGCTGACCTCATGCTGCGGATCGCCGAACACCTGCCACACCGGGCCTTGCTCGACGATGCGCCCATGCTCCAGCACCACCACGCGGTCGCAGATTTCGCGGATCACCGCCATCTCATGGGTGATCAGCACGATAGTCAGGCCCAGGCGCCGGTTGATCTCGCGCAGCAGGCCAAGGATCGACTGGGTGGTTTCCGGGTCGAGGGCCGAGGTGGCCTCGTCGCACAGCAGGATTTGCGGGTCGTGCACCAGCGCGCGGGCGATGCCCACCCGTTGTTTCTGCCCGCCGGAGAGCTGCGCCGGGTAAGCCTGATGCTTGTCCTTGAGCCCCACCAATTCCAGCAGCTCGCGCACCTTCTGCTCGCGCTGCAGCTTGGGCACGCCGGCTACCTTGAGCGGCAGCTCGACGTTCTGCCATACGGTCTTGGCCGACATCAGGTTGAAGTGCTGGAAGATCATGCCGATGCGCCGCCGCAGCGCCACCAGGTGGTCTTCGTCGAAGTCGCCGATGTCCACCTGATCGATCAGCACGCGCCCGCTGCTGGGTTGTTCAAGCCGGTTGATGGTGCGGATCAGCGATGACTTACCGGCGCCGCTGCGGCCAATAATGCCGAACACTTCACCACGCTGGATCGCCAGGTCGATGCCTTGCAGCGCATGCACGCTGCCGTCGTAGGTCTTACCCAGGTTGATAAAGCGCACATGGGCGCGGTTCAGGTGCGGATGCAGCTCGGTCTGCTCGGCGTCCCTGGGCGGTAAACCCAGGTCGCGCAAATGTGCGTGGGCGACGGTCATGTTCAGCCCTCCCAACCGACTTGGTAGAGCTTGCCGAGGGATTTATCCAGCGCGGCGCGCACCACCGGCGAGTGCTGGTAGATGTCGACGAACTTGATCACCCGTGGGTCGGTTTTGCTGTTGGGCTGAACCACAAACTGGATCACGTATTCGGGATGGTCGAGGCCGTCGAACAGCAGCGCCGACTCGGCATCGAAGGTCTTGGACAAGCGGATATAGGCCGGGTAGCCCTGCACCAGGTCCGCGTCGTCATAGGCGCGTACCAGTTGCACGGCTTCCACTTGCAGGATCTTGATGTGTTTCGGGTTGGCGACGATGTCTTCTTCGGTGGCCTTGTAACCCACCCCCGGCTTGAGGGTGATCAAGCCCGCCTTGGCCAGCAATTGCAGACCGCGACCGCTGTTGATCGGGTCGTTGGCAATCGCCACGCTGGCGCCTTGGGGCAGGTCGGCGAAGCTTTTATATTTTTTCGAATACAACCCGACGTTGTTGATGATGCCCGGCGCATACGGCACTAGGTCAAACCCGGCGGCGGCCTTAGCGTTTTCCAGGAACGGGATGTGCTGGAAGTAATTCACATCGATGTCGCCCGCCGCCAGGCTGACATTCGGTGCGATCCAGTCGGTGAACTCCACCAGCTCGACCTTCAAGCCTTGCTTGCCGGCTTCGGCCACGGCGGCCTCCAGCGGAATCGCAAAGGCTGCGGTGGTGCCGACTTTCAGCGGTGCGTCGGCGGCGAACACCGTCGAGCTGAACAGCCCGAAGGCCAGGGCCAGTGCTTTGACTGGGTTATTGATCAATGTCTTTTTCATAGTGGTTTCCAGTCATCAGGGATCAGGGCAAACAAGGCAGTTGTACGGTGGGAGGGGCCCTCCCAGATCTTTTGATCAGTGGCGGTACGTAGAGCCGGTGTGTTGGTCGGGTAGGCGGGCGCTGGCGTGAAAGACTTTTTCACGCAGGGTGCCTTGCTCATATTCAGTCTTGTACGACCCGCGCCGCTGCAACTCCGGCACCACCAGGTCGATGAAGTCCACGTAGCTTTCCGGGGTCACGATGCGCGTGAGGTTGAAGCCATCCAGCCCGGTTTCGCTGATCCACGACTCCAGCTCATCGGCCACCTGTTGAGGCGAGCCCACCAGGGTGATGTAGCGCCCGCCCAGGGCGTGCTGGTCCAGCAATTTGCGGCGGGTCCAATCGTTGTTTTGCAGGGTCTTGGTGGCCGATTGAATGGCGTTGCTCTTCACGTATTGGATCGGTTCGTCCAGTTCGTACTGGGAAAAGTCGATGCCGGTGGACGCCGAAAAGTGCGCCACACCCGCTTCCGCGCTGGCGTAGCTCAGGTACTCGGCGTGTTTCTCCCAGGCCAGGGCTTCGGTGGCGCCGACGATCACATTGATGCCCATGAACACCTTGATGTCCTCGGGGTTGCGCCCGGCTTTGAGCGCGCTGGCGCGCACTTTGTCCACCTGCACCTTGGTCGCGGCTTTGTTCTGCCCGCTGATAAACACGCACTCGGCGTGTTGCCCGGCGAAGGCCAAGCCGCGCTCGGAACTGCCGGCCTGAAACAACACCGGTGTGCGTTGCGGCGAGGGCTCGCACAGGTGATAACCCTCCACCTGATAGAACTCGCCGCGATGCTCGACCTTATGCACCTTGCCCGGTTGCGCGTAGACCCGTTGCTGCGGGTCGTTGAGTACCGCGTCGTCTTCCCAACTGCCCTCCCACAGTTTGTAGAGCACCTGCAGGTACTCATCGGCCTGGTCGTAGCGGCGGTCATGCTCGACTTGCTCGGTGAGGCCCATGGCCTTGGCGGCGCTGTCCAGGTAGCCGGTGACGATGTTCCAGCCCACTCGGCCTTCGCTCAGGTGATCGAGGGTGGACATGCGCCGGGCGAACAGATACGGCGGCTCGTAGGTGAGGTTAGCGGTCAGGCCAAACCCCAGATGGCGGGTGACCGCAGCCATGGCCGAGACCAGCAGCAACGGGTCGTTGACCGGCAGTTGAATCGACTCCTTGAGCGGCACCTCGACCGATTGCTGGTAAACGTCATACACGCCGACGATATCGGCGATGAACAAACCATCGAACAATCCGCGCTCCAGGGTCTGCGCGAGATCGGTCCAGTAGGCCAGGGTTTTGTACTGGGTCGAGGTGTCCCGAGGATGGGTCCACAGGCCGTGGTTGATGTGCCCGATGCAGTTCATGTTGAAGGCATTGAGCAGGATTTTCTTTTTGCTCATCAGATCGTCCCCCGCAATGGCGGGTTGGCGTCGTTGAGGTAGTAATTGCCCACCGCGTGATACTTCCAGCGCACCGGGTCGTGCAGGGTGTGTACGCGTGCGTTGCGCCAGTGCCGATCCAGGCCGTGTTCAGCCAGGGTCGCCTGGCTGCCGGCCAGCTCGAACAAAGTGCTGCCGGCGGCCAGGGAAATCTCGGTGCTCAAGGCGCGCGCTTCGGCCACCGCAATCGAGGCGGCCGCGACGTGTTCGGCGCTGCTGTCGGCCTGGGCGCGGTCGAGGTATTCGCCGGCGCGCTCCAACAAGGCTTCGGTGGCATGCAGACGCACGCTCAGGTGGCCGAAGCTTTTCAGGGTCAGCGGGTCTTCGCTGGCTTTGTCGCTGGTGGCGTCGATCCACGGCCGGGTTTTGGTGCGCACAAAGTGCAGCGCGTCTTCAAAGGCGGCGCGAGCGATGCCGGTGTCGATCGCGGCATGGAGGATCTGCGCCAGCGGGCCCACGGTGGTCGGGCGCTCGAAGGCGCTCTGGAACGGCACCACGTCCTGCGCCGCGACCCACACATTATCGAACACCACCGAACCACTGCCGGTGGTGCGCTGGCCGAAGCCGCTCCAGTCGTCGATTACGTTCAGGCCCTGGCTGTCGCGGGGCACAAAGGCCAGTTGCTGCACGCCGTGTTCGTCCACCACCGAGGTGGGAATGCGTTGGGCGTAGAGCGCGCCGGTGGCGTAGAACTTGCGCCCGTTGATGCGAAAACCATCGCCGTCGCGGGTCAGGGCCGTCACGCGGTCGTGGGCGGTTTTAGTGCCCAGCTCCGCCAGTGCATTGCCAAAACGCTGGCCGGCGAGTACCTCGGCGTACAGGCGCTGCTGCTGGGCGGCGCTGCCATTTACGCGCAGCACCTCCAGGGCATAGAAATGGTTCTGCGGGATCTGGCCCAGGGAGGCATCGGCCTGGGCGATCAGCGCGATGACCTTGGCCAGGGTCACGTTGGACACGCCGGCACCGCCGAAGGCTTTGGGCACGCTGATACCCCACAGCCCGGAGCGCGAGAACGCATCCAGCTCAGGCCACGGCAGGCGGCGCTCGCGGTCGCGCTGGGCGCTGTCGCGACGAAAGTCTTCGGCCAGGTCGCTGGCCACCACAAGGGCATGTTCGTCGCTGGTGATCACCGCGACGTTGGTCGAGAAAGGCATAGAGGTCTCCAGACGTCCGCTCGGTTAAATCCAGGAGTGTCGGGCGGGCAAGGTGCCGTTGAGGCGATACGCGCCCACCGCGTGATACTTCCAGCGCACCGGGTCGTGCAGGGTGTGCACGCGGGCGTTGCGCCAGTGGCGGTCGAGGTTGAATTCGGCGAGGGTGGCGCGGCTGCCGGCCAGTTCGAAGAGCTTTTCGCTGACCAGCAGCGACACTTCGGTGGTCAGCACCTTGGCCTCGGCCACGGCAATCGACGCGCGCGCCGCCGACTGCGCAGTGATCGGCGCGGCGCTGACCTGGTCGAGTACCTGGCCGGCCTTGCGCAGCAGGGCTTCGGCAGCGTGCAGTTCGATGGTCAGCTTGCCGATATCGGCGATCACGTACGGGTCATCACTGGCGCGTTCGACCTTGGCGTCGATCCATGGGCGCGAGCGCTCACGCACGAAGGCGATGGTGTCTTGCAGCGCACCGCGGGCAATGCCGGCGTCGATGGCGGCCTGGATCAATTGCGAGACCGCGCCCTGGATGTTCGGGCTTTGGCCGAGGCGCCAGTTGTCCACCACCAGGTCGGCGTCCACCGGGACGCGATCGAGCAACACGGTGCCGCTGGCGGTGGTGCGTTGGCCGAACCCGGACCAGTCATCCACGATGCGCAGCCCTTGGGTGCCACGGCGCACGAAGGCCATGACTTGTTTGCCGTCGTCGTTGAGCGCCTTGATCGCAACCCAATGGGCAAACAGTGCGCCGGTGGAGTAGAACTTCTGGCCGCTGACTACATAACCGTCGCCTTGGGCGGTGAGGCGCGCCTTGAGTTCCAGGGTGTTTTTAGTCCCGCGTTCAGGGCCGCCGTTGCCGATGCGCCAACCGTCGAGCACGCTCTGGAACAGCTGCTCTTTCTGGCGCTCGGTGGCAGTGCCCTGCAACAGATGCAGGATGCCGAAGTGGTTCTGCGGGATCTGCCCCAACGCGGGGTCGGCCGCGCTGATGATCGCGAACACCTCGGCCAGGGTGGCGAAGGACACCTGCGGGCCGCCGTACTCGCGGGGAATAGAAATGCTGCCCAGCCCACTGCGGGTGAACTGTTCGATTTGCGCCCAAGGCAGTTTGCGTTGCTGGTCGCGTGTGGCGGCTTGCAGGCGCGCGGCCTGGGCCAGCTCATGGGCGGCGTCGAGCGCCTCTGCGTCGTTGCGCAGCACCACGGCCGGCAACAGCAAAGGCGCGACGTCCAGCTGAGTGACTGGGGGTGTAAGAGCCAAGTTAGACATCAGCGCCGCTCCTTGGCTGCACGCAATGCCCTGGCGTTGCGCACCGGGGTAATTCTGACCATACCGACCTCGCATTCAATGAAATTAAAAACAAAAATTCAGAGATGTCCGGTGGTCCGGTGCATATACCCTAAGCTTGTTAAATATTTAAATAAACTAACTTTTAGGAATATGCATAGAAGGCGATCAGCCCGGTTCGCACGGGGAGCCGAGCGGTTTGGGGCGATAGGGCGTCACGGCCCGGGACGGCCGTGACGACGTCGACGCTGCGATGCGCACCGTGCGTGACGGCGCCCAGTGCGAGGTGTTACCAACGCGATCCAGAATGCAGTACGTCACCTCCAGCCGGCAGTCGTCGCCCGCCTCCGCGATCACCGTCGCCGGCACCCAAACCTGCACGGCCAGGCCGATGCCGCGGGCCTGGATCTTCGGCAGATCCATGCGCACGTCGCCCCAGCGCAGGGTGATGGCGTCGCCGGTGGTCATGTTCAGGTAGGGCTCGATGGTCAGCGGCACACCACGGCGTACCTGGCGACTGTTGACGCCGTAGCGGCGAATGGTCTCGGGCAGGGCGACGGGGGCCAGGTTCTGGTTTTCGTCGCTGTACAGCGCCGGGGGCTGGCCGCCTGGGGCGTTGGTCTTGACGCGCACCTGGGTCACGGCCGAGCGCGCCGGGCCGTGGCCCACCTGCATAACCTGGTAATACACCTGCGCCAGGCCGTCTTGCACAAAACTCTCCGGCACCCGCAGATGCGTAGGCGTGCCGACCTTGCACGCCGTGATCCGCCGCGAGGCGGCAAAGCAACGGTTCCAGAACAATTCGATCAGGTCGCCTTCGTCCATGCCGAGGTACGGCGCAATGGCAACCTGCAACTGGGTGGCCGCCCGAGCGTTGATGCCATATCGGTTGGCCTGGGGCAGCGTTGGGGCGGTGAGCGTGGGCGTCATAAGTCATCTCCTTGATGCAGCCAGCAGCAATCGTTCCGGCCCCTTGGCGCGGGTGCGCAGGGGGGCTGAAAGGCACGATTCAGTGAATAGCCGGGATAGGATCCAATCCTCTGAGGCCTAGATAAGAGGGTTGGCCAAGGAGCGTCAATGGCGGCAAAAGGCTAAACGGCGGGTTTGCGGATATTCAGAAGGGTCTGACTGGGAGGGGGATTTCAGGCGGCGCGAGGCAGGGCGTTTTATGCGGCTCGATGGGGCGTTGCTGTAGGAACGCGGGGTATGGCGAGGGCGCAGGCACCCTCGCCACAAACAGGCAGGCTCAGTGAGCGAGAAACTTGCTCAGGAACTGCCGTGTGCGTTCTTCCTTGGGGTTGGCGAACAACGCCTTGGCTTCGCCTTGCTCCACGATCACGCCTTTGTCGAAGAAGATCACGCGGTTGGCCACATCCCGGGCAAAGCTCATTTCGTGGGTGACGATGACCATGGTGCGCTTCTCTTCGGCCAGGCTGCGGATGGTCGCCAGTACTTCGCCGACCAGCTCCGGGTCCAGCGCCGAGGTGGGTTCGTCGAACAGAATCACCTCCGGCTCCATGGCCAGCGCACGGGCAATCGCCACGCGCTGTTGCTGACCGCCGGACAGGCGCCGTGGGTAGGCGTCTTCCTTGCCCGCCAACCCGACCCGGGCCAGCAGCTTGCGGCCCAGGGCGACAGCGGCCTCGCGTGGCATCTTCTTGACCACGGTCGGGCCTTCGATGACGTTTTCCAGCGCGGTGCGATGCGGGAACAGGTTGAAGCTCTGGAACACAAAACCCACGTGCTGGCGCAGACGACGTATCAGGCCTTGCTGTTGGTTGATTGGGCGGCTGCCGTCGATCTCGATATCGCCCACCTTGATGCGTCCGCTGGTGGGCGTTTCGAGAAAGTTGAGGCAGCGCAGGAAGGTGGTTTTGCCGGAACCGCTGGGGCCGATGATGGCGATGACTTCGCCTTCCTTGACCTCCAGGTCGATACCGGCGAGCACCACCTGACCGTTGAATTGTTTGGTCAGTTTTTCAACCACGATCATGCTTCAAGACTCCAGGTCATGCCGGTTGACCCGGTCTTCCAGGCGATTCTGAAAATGCGCCAGGATGCTGGCCAGGATCCAATAGATCAGCGCAGCGCTGAGGTACATGGTGAAAATTTCGAAGGTGCGCGCCGACACCAATTGCGCCTGGCGAAACAGCTCGGGGACCTGAATGGTGGCGGCCAGCGCCGTGTCCTTGACCAGCGAAATAAAACTGTTGCCCAACGGTGGCAGCGCTGTGCGCATGGCCTGCGGCAGGATGGCCCGGCGCAGGGTCTGCGCGCGGGTCATGCCGATACTGGCCGCTGCTTCCCACTGGCCGCGCTCGATTGAGCCGATGGCGGCACGCAGGATTTCACAGGCGTAAGCGGCCATGTTCAGCGAGAAGCCGATCAATGCCGCCGGAATCGGGTCCAGCTCGATGCCTACTTGTGGCAAGCCGTAGTAGATCAAAAACAGCTGCACCAGCAACGGCGTGCCGCGAAAGAACGACACATAGATCCGAGCAATCCCTCGCACCGGCAAGAAGCGCGACAAGCGCATCAAGGCTAGGCCAAAGCCCAGCAGCAAACCGAAGAACATGCCGCCCAGGCTGAGGATCACCGTGTAGTACGCGCCCTTGAGCAGAAAGGGCGCGGAATCCAGTGCGAGTTGGAAGCTTGCTTCCATTATTGAGTGACGTCAGCGTTGAAGTACTTCTCGGACAGCTTCTTCAAGGTGCCGTCGGCGCGCAGTTTGTCGAGGGCCTTGTTCACAGCGTCCAGCAGTTCAGGCTCGCCCTTGCGCAAGGCAATACCCGATTCCTGGCGCGAGAATGCTTCGCCGGCAGCGGCGGTGTCCTTAGCCTTCTTGGCATATTCCAGCGCGGCCAGGCGGTCGATCAGGATCGCGTCGATGCGGCCGATACGCAGGTCCTGGAACTTGGTCGGGTCGTCGTTATAAGTCTTGATGATGGCTTTGGGCTGGTTGTCCTTGAGCCATTGTTCGTAGTTGGTGCCCAGGCCCACGCCGACTTTCTTGCCGGCCAGGTCATCGGCGGTCTTGATGCTGTCCACATTCTTTTTCAGAACCAGCGCCTGAATCCCGGAAACGGTGTAGGGCTTGGAAAAATCGTACTTTTTCTTGCGCTCTTCAGAGATGGTGACCTGGTTGACCACCGCGTCCAGGCGTTTGGATTCCAGCGCGGCGAGGATGCCGTCCCATGGCGTGGCTTGCAGCTTGACCTTTACGCCCAGCTCTTTGGCCAGGGCTTCGGACAGCTCCACCTCGAAGCCACTGAGCTTGCCGCTTTCATCTTGGAAGCTGAAGGGTGGATAGGTACCTTCCAGGCCGATTTTGATCTCGCCGGCCTTCTTGATATTGGCCAATTGTTCGCCGGCCACAGCCTGACCCAACCAACCGGCACCGAGTGCCAGACCCAGCGTGCCAACCAGTAACGTGCGACGGAATGCAGAAATAGACATGAAGAGCCCCTGTGTTTTTTATGGTGAGCGAAGCAGGTGACGCAGTAGGCGTATCCTGCCTTAAAGCGCGAAGCGCGTCTTCGCCTGCGGCGCGACTATAAAGCCGGTTTTTAAGACTTGAAAATAATATAAATTCAAAATCATATTCTTTTTTAGAATATAAACTGTTTCTAATGTGGGAGGGGGCTTGCCCCCGATAGCTATAGTCCAGCCAGCGCATCTCTGACTGATAGGCCGCCATCGGGGGCAAGCCCCCTTCCACTTTTAACCGGTTAACTCAGTTGAACACCGCGTCATAGGCAAACAGCGCCGGCGCGCCGCCGGTGTGCAGGAAGATAATCGGCCCGTCCTCAAAGCGCTGACGCCCGATACCGTCGAGCAAACCCGCCATGGCTTTGCCGGTGTAGACCGGGTCGAGCAACAGACCTTCCTGGCTGGCCAATAGTTTGATCGCGGCCAATGTGCCGGCATTCGGCTCGCCGTAGCGCGGCGCAAAGTACTCATCCCACAGGATCACCTTGAACGCCTCGGGCAAGCCCACGCCCAGCAGCTCGGCGGTGCGCTCGGCCAGGCCCTGGACTTTCGGGAACTGTGCCTCTTCGGTGCGCGATACGGTGACGCCGATGACGGGCAATTGCGGCAGTACCTCACTCAAGGCCAGCGCCAGACCGCTGTGCGTACCGGCACTGCCGGAGGCCAGCACCACGGCGGCGAAGTCGATGCCGCTGTCTTCGATCTGCGCGGCCAGCTCCAGCCCGGCGCGCACGTAGCCCAGGGCGCCCAACGCATTGGAGCCACCGATGGGCACCAGGTACGGCGTCTTGCCGTTGCTGCGCAGCCGGTCGGCGAGGGCGTTGAGCTGCTCGTCGACGTGATCGAGGTTTTCCACCAATTCCACCTTGGCGTCGAACAACTCCAGCAGCAGGCGGTTGCCGTTGCCCAGGTAGTTCGGATCGTCGGTGCCGGTAGGATTTTCCAACAGGGCGACGCAACCCAGGCCGAGCTTGGCGGTGAGGGCGGCGGTCTGGCGCACATGGTTGGACTGGATCGCGCCGGCGGTCACCAGGGTGTCGGCGCCTTGGGCGATGGCATCGGCGGCCAGGTATTCGAGCTTGCGCAGCTTATTGCCGCCCATGGCCAGCGGGGTGGTGTCGTCGCGTTTGACGTAGATATCCCGGCCCAGCCACGCCGATAGCCGTTCGAGTTTTTCCAGCGCGGTGGCACCGCCCAGCAGTTCCAGGCGGTCAAAACGGTCGAGCTGTTGTTTGATCATGGTTAAACACGGTGGCGAAGTAATGGGCCGACTATAGGCAGGCACTTTTCATCGGGCAACCGTCAATCGCTTATGTCCGATGGTTATGAGCATCGCACCATTGGTTCTTAATGTCGGTCGGTGCGCTTGCCGTAAAGTGATGGCCATTTTGTCAGGAGTGAAAACCGTGAGTGAGCGTTCCAGCCATTGGCAATTGCAGACCATCGTCAGCCAACTGCGCGGCGCCCGCGATCAGTGGCGCTCCCGCAATGGCCGCCTGAGCGGCGAGCATGGGGGGCGCGAGTTGCCCTCGCGCCAGGCCGTGGCGCAGATTCTTGAGTCGCTGTGCGGGGCGCTGTTCCCCATGCGCCTGGGCCCGGCGGACCTGCGTGAAGAAAGCGAGGATTTTTACGTCGGCCACACCCTAGATGTGGCCCTCAATGCTTTGCTCGCCCAGGCACGCCTGGAGCTGCGCTACGCCGCGCGCCAGGGCGGTGAGGATGACAGTGATATCGACGCCCACGCCATTCGCCTGATCCAGGATTTCGCTCTGGCGCTTCCAGCCCTGCGCAGCTTGCTGGACACCGACGTGCTGGCTGCCTATCACGGCGACCCGGCCGCGCGCAGTGTGGATGAAGTGCTGCTGTGCTACCCGGGGATCCTGGCGGTGATTCACCATCGCCTGGCGCACCATTTGTACCGCGCCGGTTTGCCGTTGCTGGCACGCATCAGCGCGGAAATCGCCCATTCGGCTACCGGCATCGATATCCACCCAGGCGCGCAGATCGGCCCGAGTTTCTTTATCGACCACGGTACGGGCGTGGTGATCGGCGAGACCGCGATCATCGGCGAGCGCGTGCGCATCTACCAGGCGGTGACCCTGGGCGCCAAGCGCTTCCCGGCCGATGAAGATGGGCAGCTGCAGAAAGGCCACCCGCGCCATCCGATCGTCGAGGATGACGTGGTGATCTACGCCGGGGCGACGATTCTGGGGCGCATCACCATCGGCAAGGGCTCGACCATCGGCGGCAATGTGTGGCTGACCCGCAATGTGCCAGCGGGGGCGAATATCACTCAAGCGAATCTGCAGCACGATGATGGGGCGCAGAAGTAGAGAACCTGCACGGGTTACCGGTGGGAGGAGGCTCACCACAAGTGGCCTGTCAGCCACAGATACACTGACTGTATTCCACACCGGGGCGGTATTTCCGTGAGCAGTCGCTGAACGATTTCCTTTGCTCAGCCGTCATACCGCTCAGCCCTGCGATTAGTCCAAAACCACCTATTCATGTTTAACTTGAACGTTCGTTCAAGTTAAACCGGTGGTTCGCTGCCCGCTCACAACAGGAGGCTTACCTTTGCTGAGTCTGTTTTTCCCAGCCACATTTCACATCCCAGGGGTGCATCGCTCATGAGTGCATCGTCTACCCCTTCCAGCGGCCTGGTGCGCATGAATGCGCCCGTTTTCTACTTTGCCGCCACGGTTATTCTGCTGTTCGGCTTGACCGTTATCGCCATCCCACAACAGGCCGGTGCCTGGCTACTGGCGGCGCAAAACTGGGCGGCCAATACGGTCGGCTGGTACTACATGCTGGCGATGACCCTGTATCTGGTCTTCGTGGTGGTCACCGCGTTATCGGGCTACGGCAAGATAAAACTCGGTGCCGACCACGACGAGCCCGAATTCAGTTACTTGTCCTGGGCCGGCATGCTGTTCGCCGCCGGCATCAGCATCACGCTGTTTTTCTTCTGCGTCTCGGAGCCGCTGACGCACCTGGTGCAACCGCCCCAAGGCGCGCCGATGAACGCCGACGCCGCACGCCAGGCCATGCAGGTGCTGTTTCTGCACTGGGGCCTGCATGGCTGGGGTGTGTTCGCCTTTGTCGGCATGGCCCTGGCCTATTTCGCCTACCGGCATAACCTGCCGCTGGCGTTGCGTTCGGCGCTGTACCCGCTGATCGGCAAGCGCATCAACGGCCCCATCGGTTATGCGGTGGATGGCTTTGGCATCATCGCCACGGTGTTCGGCCTGGGGGCCGACATGGGCTTCGGCGTGCTGCACCTCAACTCCGGTCTGGACTACCTGTTCGGCATCGCCCACACCCAGTGGATCCAGGTCGGGTTGATCACCCTGATGATGGGCGCTGCGATCCTGGTGGCCGTGGCCGGCGTGGACAAGGGCGTGCGGGTGATGTCCGACATCAACATGCTGCTGGCCTGCGCGCTGCTGCTGTTCGTGTTGTTCGCCGGGCCTACCCAGCACTTGCTCAACACTCTGATCCAGAACATCGGCGACTACCTCGGCGCCTTGCCGACCAAGAGTTTCGACGTCTACGCCTACAACAAACCCAGCGACTGGCTGGGCGGCTGGACGGTGTTCTACTGGGCTTGGTGGATCGCATGGTCGCCGTTCGTGGGTCTGTTTATCGCGCGGATTTCCCGCGGCCGCACCATCCGTGAATTCGTATTCGGCGTGCTGCTGATCCCGCTCGGCTTCACCCTGGCGTGGATGTCGATCTTCGGCAACAGCGCCATCGACCAAGTGCTCAACCACGGCATGGCGGCGCTCGGCCAATCGGCTATCGATAATCCATCGATGAGCCTTTACCTGTTGCTGGAAACCTATCCTTGGAGCAAGGCCGTCATCGCCGTCACGGTGTTTATCAGCTTTGTGTTCTTCGTGACGTCGGCCGACTCCGGCACTGTGGTGCTGTCGACGCTGTCGTCCAAGGGTGGCAACGCCGACGAAGACGGGCCGAAATGGCTGCGGGTGTTCTGGGGCGCGATGACGGCGCTGGTGACCAGCGCGTTGCTGTTCGCCGGCAGTATCGATTCGCTCAAGTCGGCGGTGGTCCTGACCTCGTTGCCGTTCTCGCTGATTCTGCTGCTGATGATGTGGGGGCTGCACAAGGCGTTCTACATGGAGTCGCAAAAGCAGATCGCCCAGTTGCACTCGCTGGCGCCGATCTCTGCGTCACGCAAGGGCCGTGGCGGCTGGCGTCAACGCTTGAGCCAGGCGGTGCACTTTCCATCGCGTGACGAGGTGTACCGTTTCCTCGAATCGACCGTGCGCCCAGCCATCGAAGAAGTGACCGCGGTGTTTGTCGAGAAGGGCCTGAACGTTGTCACCCAGCCGGACCCGGCCAACGACAGCGTCAGCCTGGAAATCGGCCACGGCGAGGAGCGCCCGTTTGTCTATCAAGTGCAGATGCGCGGCTACTTCACGCCGTCGTTTGCCCTGGGCGGCATGGGCAAGAAAGCTATCAATAACCGCCGCTATTACCGGGCGGAAGTGCATCTGAGCGAGGGCAGCCAGGATTACGACTTGGTGGGCTACACCAAGGAGCAGATCATCAACGACATCCTCGACCAGTACGAGCGTCACCTGCAGTTCCTGCATCTGGTGCGCTAGAGACGAAGCGTGCGTGTTCCTCTCGGGCAGGTCTTTGCTGTAAAACAGCAATGGCGAAGTTAAGCGATTCAGCTGGTTAAAAGGCCTGGGAATAGTCTTATTCCCGGGCCTTATTTGCCGATGTCCAAGAGAGGATTCGATGACTTATATTGCTGCCGAAAACCGCTATGAATCTATCCCGTACCGTCGCGTAGGCCACAGTGGCCTGGTGCTGCCGGCACTGTCCCTGGGGCTGTGGCACAACTTTGGCGACAGCACGCCGATCGCCACCCAGCGCGCGCTGTTACGCACTGCGTTCGACCTGGGCATCAACCACTTCGACCTGGCCAATAACTACGGCCCACCCTACGGCAGTGCCGAGATCAACTTCGGCCGTTTGCTGCGCGAAGACTTCAAGCACTATCGCGACGAACTGATCATTTCCAGCAAGGCCGGCTGGGACATGTGGCCCGGCCCGTATGGCCAGGGCGGCGGCTCGCGCAAATACGTGCTGGCCAGCCTGGACCAGAGCCTGCAACGCCTGGGCGTGGATTACGTGGACATCTTCTACTCCCACCGCTTCGACCCCGACACGCCCCTGGAAGAAACTGCCAGCGCCCTGGCCACTGCCGTGCAACAGGGCAAGGCGTTGTACATCGGCATTTCGTCCTACTCCGGCGCCAAAACCCGCGAGATGGCGGCGCTGCTCAAGGAATGGAAAGTACCGTTGCTGATCCACCAACCGGCCTACAACCTGCTCAACCGCTGGGTGGAAAAAGACCTGCTGGACACCACCGAAGCGCTTGGCACCGGCGTGATCGCCTTCACACCGCTGGCCCAGGGTTTGCTCACTGACAAGTACCTCAATGGCGTGCCGGCCGATGCACGGGTCAATCGTCCCGGCGGTGGTTCGTTGCAGGCCGGGCACTTGTCTGAAGCCAACCTCGCCCACGTCCGCGCGCTGAACGAGATCGCCCAGCGTCGCGGCCAGAGCCTGGCGCAACTGGCTCTGGCCTGGACCCTTCGCGACCCTCGGGTGACCAGCGCGCTGATCGGTGCGAGCCGGCCAGAGCAGATTGTTGAGAACGTCGGCGCGCTGAACAACTTGTCGTTCAGCGCTGAAGAACTGGCGGAAATCGATCGGTTTGCCCAGGAAGGTGGGATTAACTTGTGGGAAAAGCCGTCACTGGCGCAGTAATGCACGGCGCCCTCTCGCCTGGACGGCGAGAGGGCGTTTGATCATCCGGTCAGGCGCGGGCGCTATACCAGCTTGAGGTACATCCCGCGCCAATGCCGAAACTCGGACATTGAAAACGGTATTTTTTCCCCATAGAGGTCCACGTGCCCATCGACCACGGCCACCGAATGGTTGTTGAGGGAGGCGGTGCCGGTGTTGCCTTTGTCCAGTTCGCGAAAATGAGTCCAGCGGGTTTTGCCTAACAGGCCCAGGCGCTTAAACCCATCCCGGTCTCCTTCACCGTCGTTGAGCGTGCCCATGGCGGCTTCGAAGCTTCGCTTCGCCCGGCCCTCGTGGTTTTTCATCTGCGCGCGCTTGGCACTGGCGGCATATAAAAACACCGCATCCGCCATTACTGCGGGGTCATCGCCATGAAAAGCCGAACCGGTCCTCGCCTGTTTTATTTCGTCATGGGTCAGGCTCAGCTTGAACGTGTCGCGCATGACGATATCGAAGCCGGTGGGTGTTTCGGTCACCGACTTGAAGATGCCATGGGGGCTGTGACCGTATTTCATCATCGCCGCTTTTATAGCCGAAAC
This sequence comes from Pseudomonas sp. S5F11, assembly GCF_019641515.1. Lineage (NCBI taxonomy): Bacteria > Pseudomonadati > Pseudomonadota > Gammaproteobacteria > Pseudomonadales > Pseudomonadaceae > Pseudomonas > Pseudomonas sp. S5F11. The sequence goes on along the minus strand of NZ_JAIFJZ010000001.1, from coordinate 3,294,621 downwards.
AGTGACGCAATTCCCCTGCCTGCCTTGCGTGAAAGCAGACCAGATATTCTTGGGCTTGATGCCAGCGGCGGTTTTGGACATGGGCATGTACCCCGTGTCGAACCGGTTGACCTGTGCCGCCGTATTGTCATACGCGCCAGGACGCGCGGTGCCGGTGTGCTCAATCGCAGGGGGGACGAGGTTGGAATAAGGTTGGGCATAGCTGCCCACGAGTGCTGATAAGTTCATGCAATGCGCCTTGATGCTTGGAAATCCGCCTGTGTTACAGCCAACGAGCAAGGATGCTCAGACCAGGATGTAGCCGTGCCCGTCATACGGCAGCGCCTCTTTATCCAGCACCAGGCCGTGGTTATACAGGTAGGACGGTGCCTTGGTTTCCGACATCTCATGTGCGTTGGCGTGAGTCATAAACGGCACCATGCCAAGGTCTTCCAGGATCTTTTTCTCAAACCCTTGCGTAGTGATGACGCTACGCAAGGCGGCTTCGAAGTTGGAGCGAATGACCGGATCTTCATGGGTGTTCTGAACGCGCTTTACGTAAGCGGTCAGCATGAAGTTGGCGTCCTTGATCATTCCGTTGTCATGGCCGGCGAATTTGGCGGCATCTGCCGTAAGTTTTATTTCCGCGCGGGTGATGTTCACGCTTTCTCCGTCTTTCATGTCGACGGCATAGGTGTCTCCCGTTCGGGTGACTTTTTCGAAACAATCCATGGGGCTCTGTCCGAACCTCATCATCATCAGTTTGATCATTGCCGCGTAGCGATCCGTATAGCGGTTTTCACCAAACTCGCGGGGCACGGAATAAAACCCCTTTTCGATATCGCTGGGCGCTGCGCCGTTGGTTTTTGACGAAAGGTCCGGGAATTGCGGGTTTTCAGTGTCGTTCGTTGGCGTGACCTCTTTTTGCAGCAGGCTATTAAGACGGGTCGGGAGTTGCCGTGTTGTATCAACGCCGGGACAGACAGGCGTGGAAAGCTGCGTGTCTTGATGGATGACCGCTGCCTGTTGCGGGTGGGTCAAGTTCTTTAGAGCAGTTTCAAGGCTTTGCAATAACGTGAACATCGAACTTAAGACCAACTCGATGCTGTGCTGGGTGTGTGCATTGGGTTGCTGGGGAGCCTCGTAATCGTGGTTTTTTAGCAGCGCATTGCGGTTGTCCAGCGAGGGGGACGCATTGGCGGACAGGGCGTTGGAACGGTAGTTGGAGAACGTGTTCATCGGCTCAATTCCTAAGGGTGTGATGTTTTTGTTCCAGGCGTTTCAAAGGAATAGTCAAGTAAGCAGGTAGGCTTGTTGATGTTTTCGGACACCGGAAGGTGTGCAGTTGAAGTCTGCCAACCCATCGACAATGGCGAGGGACTCCACAGGGCTTTTCACAACAATGCCTAAACCTTTATTCGCGGCGATGTCATGGGACTTGGCCGACTGGATATGGTTTTTCATGCCCAATAACTCCAACACGTTTTTGGCCGACTCCCCCTTGTTGGTTTCCCACATGGCAATGGCATAGTCGGAGGGCGCCGAAGCATTAAATGATTCGATCTGCTTTCGTTTTACCAAGGCGCCGAAAAGAAAGGCTGCATCTTTGAGCATGCCTTCGTCACCGAGCATCTGGCAGCCTTCTTGAGCCAGTTTTAGTTCTTCAAACGTAATATGAAGTTTGAAGCCGTCGCGCATCGTTATATTGAAGCCCGTGTCAAGTCTGGTGACTTCACTGAAAATATCCCGTGGACTTTGACCAAACCGTTGCATGGCCAGTTTTATACCCGCGACATGGGAACTGAGCGGGGCGCCGCTCGAATACAGCGTGAGCACTGGTGAAGAAAACAGCCCGCCCCAGATGTCATCCGGTTTTTCGCCACTTTTTTTGGCTGAAAGAAACTCGTGTGATTGGGGGGCGGTCGCCTCGTCAACTACCTGGGTGGTTTCCAATGTTGTATGGGGTAGATCGGTGGCTGGCCGGAGAGGCTTGTTATCAACCAACGTTTTTACCGATGGTTGTATGTTTAGCAGGTTATTCAGTGATGTCATGATTTCATTGAGTGCATTGCCAAGCAGTGCAAGTTTTTTTTCGACACTTATATGAGAGGGTGCGGATGCTGAGGTGGTCTGAGCAAGTGTATGTTTTATTGATGTTGAATTAGAGTGCTTGTGAGGCGCAGTTGCCGTGGGTAACGTGTTGTTATAATTCTCGCTTTGTCTATTGGCGGCGATTGACGGGTGAGTAGATATTAGTGATGTGTTCATCTATTTGTTTCTCAATTAAATAAGATTTTTGTCGATATAAGATTAAGTTTTATATCGCTTTTGCGGTATTGATGAGTGAGGCGTTAGCGTTTTCACGTCGCGACAGTGTCGTGAGATCTGTGGTTGGTAACTGTCTGGGGTTCCGAGTGCCAGTGCGGAATTGGTAACGTGAGATAACGATAGCTATAGAGGATTTTTCTGAAGTGATAGCAAGGCGGGGATGTTAATTAATTGTGTAACGAGGTTGCCGAGAGTAGGCCATATGACGAGTTTTATTTTAATAAATCGGATGCGGTCGATATTGGCTGTTTAAAGTTTGCTATGAGCATCAAACGCGCCGACGCGAGGCGGCGCGTAATGAGCTGGACTGCACGGGGGCGCCGGAAATCAGAACGGCACATCTCCCAGAATCGTCGCGCGGTGCATCACCCGCCGTTGCGGTCGGTAGTCATCCACTGCGTAGTGCTGGGTCACACGGTTATCCCAGAACGCCACGTCATGGGCCTGCCAGCGCCAGCGCAGGGTAAATTCCGGCCGAGTGGCGTGGGCAAACAACAGCTTCAGAATCACCTCGCTCTCGGCGGCTTCCAACTCGTTGATCCGGGTGGTGAAACCTTCGCTGACAAACAGCGATTTGCGCCCACTCACCGGGTGCGTGCGTACCACCGGATGGGACAATGGCGGGTTCTTTTGGCGGGCAGCTTCCCAGCGCTGCAGGTCTTCGGCGCTGTTGCCGAAGCGCTCCAGAGGGAAGGACTTGATGAAGTCGTGGGTGGCGGTCAAGCCGTCCAGCAGCCGTTTCATCGGCGCGGATAGCGCCTCATACGCCGCGATCCCGCTGGCCCACAGCGTGTCGCCGCCGTACGCCGGCAGCAGCTTGGCGCTGAGCACCGCGCCGAGGGCCGGGGTGGGCAGGAACGTCACGTCGGTGTGCCACACCGCATTGTCGCGCACGTCGGTGACGGCGGTGTCGAGCACCAATACTTCGGGTTGTTCCGGCACGTTGGGGTAGATCGGATGGATGTGCAAGTCACCGAAATTCGCCGCGAATCGTGCCTGCTGTTGCGGGGTGATCGGCTGGTCGCGAAAGAACAGCACCGAGTGGGTAAGCAACGCCTGTTCAATGGCGTCGCGCTGATCGGGGGACAGCGGCCGGGTGATATCGACGCCACTGATCTGGGCGCCCAGGGCGGTGCTCAAGGGGCTCACGGTAACGTTGCTCATGGGATTCTCACAGTCAGTGTGCCTGGCCATGCCAGGGCACTAATTTACGCTGCAGGGCACGCAGGCCCATTTCCAGGGCGAAGGCGATCAGGGCGATGACCAAAATCCCCAGCACCACCACATCGGTCACCAGAAACTGCGCCGCCGACTGCACCATAAACCCCAGCCCACTGGTGGCCGCGATCAGTTCAGCGGCCACCAGCGTCGACCAGCCCACCCCCAGGCCGATGCGCACACCGGTGAGAATGTCGGGCAGGGCGCTTGGCAGAATTACATGACGAATCAATTGCGCGCGGGTTGCCCCCAGGGACTGCGCCGCACGCAGCTTGGCCGGGTCGACGGTGCGTACACCGGTGGCGGTGGCGATCGCGATGGGTGCAAAGATCGCCAGGTAGATCAGCAGCACCTTGGACAGCTCGCCGATGCCGCACCAGATCACGATCAACGGCAGATAGGCCAGCGGTGGAATAGGCCGATAAAACTCGATCAACGGGTCGAAGATGCCACGGGCGATGCGGTTGGCTCCGATGGCGATCCCCACCGGCACGGCGGTCAACACCGCAAAACCCAGGCCCAGGCCGATGCGGCTGAGGCTGGCGGCCAGGTGCTGCCATAAGGTGGAATCCATATAACCGCTGGTCGCCAGCAACCAGCCTTTTTGCAGCACAGCGGCCGGCGGCGGCAGAAACAGCGGCTCGATCACACCGGTGGCAGTCACGGCCCACCAAGCGATCAGCAAGGTAGTGAGGGTCAACAGGCTGATCCAGCGCGTGCTCAGGCTGCGGCGGACCGGAATGGGCGTTTGTGTTGCCGGCTCGGTGGTGATGACAGGAAGTTCGTAGCTGCTCATGGGGATACCTGCCGTTGCGAGAACACCTTGCCCAAGACATGTTCGCGGGTTTCGATAAAGCGCGGATCGGACTTGATCGCTCGCGCCGACTCGCCGGCGGCATAGCGTTGGCCGAAATCCAGGCGCAGACGTTCGACGATCTGGCCAGGGTTGGGCGCCAGCAGAATCAGATCGGTGGCGAGAAATACCGCTTCTTCAATGTCGTGGGTGATCAGAAACACCGGCTTGGCCGTGCGCCGCCAGACTTGCAGCAGCAGCTCCTGCATCTGTTCGCGGGTGAAGGCATCCAGGGCGCCGAACGGCTCATCCATCAGCAATACGCGCGGGTCGGCGGCCAATGCGCGGGCCAGGCCGACACGTTGCTTCTGGCCACCGGACAGTTGCCAGATGCGGCGGTGGTCGAAACCGGCCAAGTCCACCAGTGCCAGCATTTCCCGCGCGCGGGCTTCACGCTGTGTTTTAGGCACGCCGGCCAATTCCAGGCCGAAGCCAACATTGGCCAGCACGTCCTGCCAGGGCAGCAGCGCATCGTCTTGAAACACCACGCCACGCTCGGCGCTCGGGCCTTTGACCGGCACGCCGTCGAGGCTGATACGCCCGGCGCTGGGTTCGACGAAGCCGGCGATCAGGTTCAACAGTGAAGTCTTGCCACTGCCGGACGGGCCGAGAGCCACCAGCAATTGCTGGGGCCCCAGGTCCAGTGAGATATCCGCCAGCACCGGTGCCGGGGCGCCTGGGTACTGTGCGCTGATGCGCTCCAGTTGTAGCAAGGCCATCGCGATGAACTCCCGAATCAGTGGCTAATGAACTGTGCGCTGACGTATGGGGCGTAATCCGGCAGTACCGCTTCGACTTTGCCCTGTTCCTTGAGGAATGCGGCGGTGTCGGTTACGGCCTGGGTGGTCGGCGCGCCGAGCAGGGTGATTTGGTCTGCGGCCAGCGGGTAGACGTTGCCTTGCAGCAGTTGTGGGATATCACTGGACTTGGCGCCGGAGAGCTTGACCAGTTTGTCGACGTTGCCTGTGTTGGCCAGCCAGGCTTGCGGGTCTTTTCGATAGTCCGCGTAGGCATCCAGCGTGACCTTGGCGAAAGCCTTGACGATTTCCGGATGCTTCTCGGCGAAATCCTTACGCACGATCCAGGCATCGAAAGTCGGTGCGCCGAATTTGGCCAGTTCGCCGGAAGTGATCAGCACCTTGCCGTTTTCCTTGGCTACGCCCAGGGCCGGATCCCACACGTAGGTGGCGTCGATATCGCCGCGCTTCCAGGCTGCAATGATCGCCGGCGGTGCGAGGTTGAGGATGGTCACCTTGGACGGGTCAATGTTCCAGTGCTTCAGCGCGGCCAAGAGGCTGTAGTGGCCGGTGGACACGAATGGCACGGCGACTTTCTTGCCGATCAGGTCTTGCGGGCTGTTGATCCCCGAACCGTCACGCGCCACCAGCGCCTCGGCGCCGCCGATCTGCGTCGCGACCAGAAAGGTTTGCACCGGCACTTTGCGCGTAATCGCGGCGGTCAGTGGGCTGGAACCGAGGTAACCGATCTGCACGTCGCCGGAGGCAATGGCGGCGATGATGTCCGCACCGTTATCGAATTTGCGCCAGTCGATCTTGGCGTTGGCGGCTTTTTCGTAAGCGCCGTCGGCCTGCGCGACTTTGGCCGGGTCGACGGTGGTCTGGTAGGCAATGGTTACATCCGCCGCCTGGGCAAACAGGCTGGCACCGGCCAGGGACAATGCGGCCAACAGGCGCAGAGGGGTAAGCAGTTTCAAGGGGAGTCTCCTCAATCAGGCGGCCGAGGCTCGGCGTGAGAGGAGACTAAATGATCTAAGAATCGAAAAATAAATAACTTTTTCGAATTAGCTTATGTGGGTAAGGGTGAAGGGAGCCTTGAGCTTGATTGGGGGCAAATGTGGGATGAGGCTTGCCCCCGATGGCGGTAGTTCAGCCACTGGTGGGTTGACTGGCCCAGTACAATCGGGGGCAAGCCCCCTCCTAATGGACCGAGTTCGGTCTTAGTTACTGATCGCCAGAATACTCGCCTGGTACGAGCCGACAAACACGTCGAAATCGCCCACTTCGTTCTGCTCCAGTTCCGCCTGCTGCGCCAGCGATGTGCGTGCCAGCTCCTCAAAACGTGCCTGCTCTTCAGCCGGCAACGGCTCGCGGCGGAAGTATTCGGCGTGCACTTCGCTCTGATGCAGCGAGAACTGCGCGAAACTCTCTTTGCGCTCGGCCATCGCCGCCAGCACCTGGGCCGACGGTGTCAGGGACGGGTCATTGACCTTGGCCAGTTGGGCGTCCAACGCGTGACTGTGTTCGGTGATGCCGTGGCTTTCATCGAGCAGGGCGGCCAGCGGCGCGATTTGTTCCAACAATTCGGTAGCCCATTCCTTCATGTCCACGGCCTGGCCCTGACGCTGCAATTGCAGGCCCGGACGGCGGCCTTCCTTGACCACGCTGAGGAAGTTGGAGGTGGCGTTGCTGCACTCGTTGTTGGCGAACAGCGGGCTCTCGTTGAGAGCGCAGTACAGCAGGAACGCGTCGAGGAAGCGCGACTCCGGCAGGTCGATGCCCATCGGCAGGAACGGGTTGATATCCAGGCAACGCACTTCGATGTACTGGATACCCCGCGCCATCAGCGCCTGGATCGGCCGTTCGCCGGTGTAAGTCACGCGCTTGGGGCGGATGTTGGAGTAGTACTCGTTTTCGATCTGCAGGATGTTGGTGTTGAGTTGCACCCACTCACCGTCCTTATGCGTGCCGATTTCGACGTACGGCGCGTAGGGCGTTGCCACCGCTTTGCGCAGGCTGTCGGTGTAGCTTGCCAGGTCGTTGTAGCAGGGCGTCAGGCCGGCCTGAGCGTTACTTTGGTAACCCAGGTCACTCATGCGCAGGCTGGTGGCGTAAGGCAGATACAGGGTGTCGGCGTCGAGTACTTCCAACTGGTGCGAACGTCCGCGCAGGAACCCGGCATCCAGGGCCGGCGAAGCACCGAACAGGTACATCAGCAGCCAGCTATAGCGGCGGAAATTGCGGATCAGCGCAATATACGCGTCGGACTGGAAGTCGCGATCAGTGCCGACATAGCCCTCGTCTTGCTTGAGCAGCGGCCACAATTTTTCCGGCAGCGAGAAGTTGTAGTGGATGCCGGCAATGCACTGCATGGTCTTGCCGTAACGCAGGGCCAGACCCTTGCGATACACATACTTGAGTTGTCCGATATTGGAGGTGCCGTAGTAGGCAATCGGAATATCTTCTTCGGCCGGCAATGGGCACGGCATCGAAGGACTCCACAGGTATTCGCTGCCCAGCTTGGTGTAGGCGAACCGATGGATTTTTTCCAGGCTGCTCAGGGTATCGGCCGGGTTGGGCAGGGCTGGGGTGATGAACTCCAGCAGCGATTCCGAGTAGTCAGTGGTGATCTGTTCGTGGGTCAACGCAGCGCCCAGGGCTTCGGGGTGCGGCGTCTGCGCCAGGCGACCTTCACCCGTGACACGTAGGCATTCGCGCTCGATGCCGTGCAGGCACTGCTCTAGCAGGGAGAGGTGTTCGCGCTTGCCGAGCAGGGCCAGGCGGCGGTTGAGAAGTTCGCTCAAGTTGGATTCCTTCACGCGTCAGTCGCCCCAATATGGGGGTGGGCAGGACGGTCTACAAGGGTGAAGTTAAAACTGGCGTGATCGCCTGGTTTTGAGTCAAGTTGACCCGCTTTGAAAAAGCCTACTTCATTCCATGAATTGGGCTATAGCACAGCGAGAAAATTCCGACGCTGTTTCAGCAGCGCCGAAATTAACTCAAATCGAGGGTGGGGAGCTATAGGACAGCGAACGTGCCCTGTGCTTTTGCGACAAGTCTTTCGCCTTGGTACACATCCGCCTCGACCACCAACGTGCGCCGGCCGGCGTGAACGATGCGGCTGGTGCACAGCACCTCACCGTCTTCCACGGCGCGGATGTAATTGATCTTGCATTCGATGGTCGCGCTCTGCTGGTCGAAACCATGGGAACTGGAGCAAGCCAGTCCCATGGTGATGTCCACCAGACTGAAAATCGCCCCGCCATGCAGCTTGCCCGCGCGGTTGCGCAGATGCGGCTCCAGGCTCAGGGCCACCTCGGCAACGCCCTGCTCCAGGCGTTGCAGGCGGCAGCCGATCAGTTCGCTGAACGCGCTCTGGGTCAAGCCGGCCGGGATCTCCATCAACGCTTCTTCAACTGTTTGGCATTGGCGAACAGCGAGGCCATGGCGTTGTTGCTAGGCGCCGCGGTGGTGGTTTCCTTGCGCGGTGTGCTGTTCTGCGACTGACGCGGCGCCGAGCCAGGACGAGCGCCCCGCGCGCCATCGATTTTTTCACCGGGGGTGTCGCTCATACGCATCGACAGGCCAACGCGTTTGCGCGGGATATCCACTTCCATGACCTTGACCTTGACCACGTCACCGGCCTTGACCGCTTCGCGCGGGTCCTTGATGAATCTCTCCGAAAGCGCGGAGATATGCACCAAACCGTCCTGATGCACGCCGATATCTACAAAGGCGCCGAAGTTGGTCACGTTGGTCACCACACCTTCGAGGATCATGCCCAGTTGCAGGTCCTTGAGGTCTTCGACACCGTCCTGGAACTCGGCGGTCTTGAACTCGGGGCGTGGGTCGCGGCCCGGTTTTTCCAGTTCTTGCAGGATGTCGGTGATAGTCGGCACGCCGAAGGTTTCGTCGGTGTACTTCTTCGGGTCCAGGCGCTTGAGGAACGCGGCGTCGCCGATCAGCGAGCGGATATCGCGGTCGGTCTCAGCGGCAATGCGCTGCACCAGCGGGTAGGCTTCCGGGTGGACCGCCGAGGCGTCCAGTGGGTTGTCGCCGTTCATGACGCGCAGGAAACCGGCAGCCTGCTCGAAGGTTTTTTCGCCCAGGCGCGCGACTTTTTTCAGCGCGGCGCGGGTTTTAAAGGCGCCATTTTCATCGCGGTGGTTGACGATGTTCTGCGCCAGGGTGGCGTTGAGGCCGGAAATCCGCGCCAGCAGCGCCACCGAGGCGGTGTTGACGTCCACGCCCACGGCGTTCACGCAGTCTTCGACGACCGCGTCCAGTCCGCGTGCCAGCTTCAACTGCGACACGTCGTGCTGGTACTGGCCGACGCCGATGGATTTAGGGTCGATCTTCACCAGTTCGGCCAGCGGGTCCTGCAGGCGACGGGCAATGGACACCGCGCCACGGATCGACACGTCCAGGTCCGGGAATTCCTTGGAGGCCAGCTCCGATGCCGAGTACACCGACGCACCCGCTTCGGACACCATGACCTTGGTCATCTTCATGGCTGGGTATTTTTTGATCAGTTCGGCGGCCAGTTTGTCGGTTTCACGGCTCGCGGTGCCGTTGCCGATGGCAATCAGGTCTACCGAGTGCTTGGCGCACAGGGCGGCGAGGATCGCAAGCGTCTGGTCCCACTTGTTATGCGGCACATGCGGATACACGGTCGCGTGGTCCAGCAGCTTGCCGGTGGCGTCCACCACCGCGACCTTGCAACCGGTGCGCAGGCCCGGATCGAGCCCCAGGGTAGCGCGCGGGCCGGCCGGGGCGGCCAGCAGCAGGTCGTGCAGGTTGTGGGCGAACACGTTGATCGCTTCGGTCTCGGCGCCGTCGCGCAGCTCGCCGAGCAGGTCGGTTTCCAGGTGGGTGTAGAGCTTGACCTTCCACGTCCAGCGCACGACTTCACTGAGCCACTTGTCCGCAGGACGGTTCTGATTCTGGATGCCGAATTGTTGACCGATCATCCCTTCGCACGGGTGCATGGTGCCCGGCAGTTCGTCGCCGACTTTCAGCGCGGAGCTGAGAATACCTTCGTTGCGGCCACGGAAAATGGCGAGGGCACGGTGGGAAGGCATGCTCTTGAGCGGTTCGTCGTGTTCGAAATAGTCACGGAACTTGGCGCCTTCTTCCTCCTTGCCGGCGATTACGCGAGCGCTGAGGATGGCTTCTTGCTTCAAGTAGTTACGCAGTTTTTCCAGCAGGCTGGCGTCTTCGGCGAAGCGCTCCATCAAGATGTACTTGGCGCCTTCCAGCGCGGCCTTGGTGTCGGCGACGCCTTTTGCGGCATCGACAAAGCGCGCGGCTTCGGTTTCCGGCGTCAGGGACGGGTCGTTGAACAACCCATCGGCCAATTCGCCGAGGCCGGCTTCCAGGGCGATCTGGCCCTTGGTGCGGCGTTTCTGTTTGTAGGGCAGGTAAAGGTCTTCGAGGCGGGTCTTGGTGTCCGCGAGCTTGATGTCGCGCTCCAGTTGCGGGGTCAGCTTGCCCTGTTCCTCGATGCTGGCGAGGATGCTGATGCGCCGTTCGTCGAGTTCTCGCAGGTAGCGCAGGCGCTCTTCCAGATGCCGCAGTTGGGTATCGTCGAGGCTGCCGGTCACTTCTTTACGGTAACGGGCGATGAAGGGCACCGTGGAGCCTTCATCCAGTAGAGCGACGGCCGCTTCGACCTGTTGTGGGCGTACACCGAGTTCCTCGGCGATGCGGCTGTTGATGCTGTCCATAAAACCACCTGAAATTCTGAAAAGCAGCTCGGGAGCCCGGTAAACAAGGCGTTGCGAGGCTAGTTGAGCGGCCCGACCGGCGCCGCTGCCTGGGTCAAGAGGCAGCCTATTGACCCTCGAAATCGAAAAAATCGCGACAAACCTGTGAAAAAACCCGGCAGTAAACGGTAACGATCTGACGTTGCCCTGCACGACGGCGCGGCATTATAACCAGCGTTCTGCTCTTGGGGGGTACTGTGCCGGAGGGGTGTAGGGCGCGGGTTCGCTGGCAGTAGAGGAAAAATCTGCTAACAATGCACACGGTGCGTATAACGGCAGCTACGCCATAATGCGCGCCGAGATAAGAGGAGCATCCAATGAGCAGCACTGCACAAACTGCTGAAGGCGAAAAAATTCTCATCGTTGATGACGATCCGGGGCTGAGCAGCCTGCTGGAGCGTTTCTTCAACTCCAAGGGCTATCGTGCCCGCGCGGTACCGAACACCGAGCAAATGGACCGCCTTCTGGGGCGCGAAGTCTTCAACCTGGTCGTGCTCGATCTGATGCTTCCCGGCGAAGATGGCTTGACTGCGTGCAAGCGTCTGCGCGGCGCCAACAACCAGATTCCAATCATCATGCTCACCGCCAAGGGCGATGAGCTGAGCCGCATCAAGGGTCTCGAACTGGGCGCCGATGACTACCTGGCCAAACCTTTCAACCCTGACGAGTTGATGGCGCGTGTCAAAGCTGTACTGCGTCGCCAGGCGCCAGCGGTGCCGGGTGCTCCGGGTAGCGAAGATGAAAGCGTGACCTTTGGCGATTACGAGCTGTCGCTGGCGACCCGCGAACTCAAGCGCGGTGATGAAGTGCACATGCTGACCACCGGCGAATTTGCCGTGCTGAAAGCGCTGGTGATGAACGCCCGCCAGCCGCTTACCCGTGACAAGTTGATGAACCTGGCCCGTGGTCGCGAGTGGGATGCCTTGGAGCGTTCCATCGACGTGCAGATCTCCCGTCTGCGCCGGATGATCGAACCGGACCCGTCCAAGCCGCGCTATATCCAGACAGTGTGGGGCGTGGGTTACGTGTTCGTGCCGGATGGCACCGCTACCAAGTGACCGATGATTTGCAGAGGTGGGCATCCCGGCATTTGACCCCGTAAAGGTCGACGGGATGCTCGGCGTCTGCAATTCTGCGAGCGCCGCTCATTCTTGCAAGGTGTCCAGCTGTCCTCTATGAAAACCCCGTTGTGGTTCCCGCAAAGTTTCTTCTCCCGCACCCTCTGGCTGGTGCTGATCGTCGTTCTGTTTTCCAAGGCACTCACGCTGGTTTATCTGCTGATGAACGAGGATGTGCTGGTGGACCGGCAATACAGCCACGGCGTTGCTCTTACACTGCGTGCCTATTGGGCCGCTGACCCAGAGAATCGCGAGAAAATCGCCAAGGCTGCCACCCTGGTGCGTGTGGCCGGCGCCGGTGTGCCGGAAGGCGAGCAGCATTGGCCCTACAGCGAGATTTACCAGCGTCAAATGCAGGCCGAATTGGGCAAGGACACCGAAGTGCGGCTGCGCATGCATGTGTCACCGGCGTTGTGGGTGCGTGCGCCAAGCCTGGGTGAGGATTGGCTGAAAGTGCCGCTGTATCCGCATCCATTGCGCGGGCAGAAAATCTGGAACGTATTGGGCTGGTTCCTGGCCATCGGCTTGCTTTCGACGGCGTCCGCGTGGATCTTCGTGCGTCAGCTTAACCAACCGCTGAAGCGCCTGGTGTTCGCTGCCCGGCAGTTGGGCCAGGGCCGCAGTGTGCGACTGCCGGTGAGTGACACACCCAGTGAAATGACGGAGGTATACGGCGCCTTCAACCAGATGGCGGAAGACGTCGAACAGGCCGGTCGCGAACGCGAGTTGATGTTGGCGGGGGTGTCCCACGATCTGCGCACACCTTTGACACGCCTGCGCCTCTCCCTGGAGTTGATGGGCAACCATACGGACCTGACGGATGACATGATCCGGGACATTGAGGACATGGACGCCATCCTCGATCAGTTCCTGGCATTTATCCGTGACGGCCGCGATGAGGTGGTCGAACAAGTCGATCTCACCGATCTGGTGCGTGAGGTCGTCGCCCCCTATAACCAAAATGGCGAACAGGTACGCATGCGCCTGGAACCGATCCAGCCGTTCGCGCTGCGGCGGGTGTCGATGAAGCGCCTGTTGAACAACCTGATTGGCAACGCCCTTCATCACGCCGGTACGGATGTGGAAGTGGCGGCGTACGTGTCCGGCGATAGCGCTGCGCCTTATGTGGTGCTGAGTGTGATGGACCGCGGCACCGGCATTGATCCTGCTGAGCTGGAAGGTATCTTCAACCCCTTTACCCGAGGTGATCGTGCGCGCGGAGGCAAAGGGACAGGCTTGGGCTTGGCGATTGTGCGGCGGATTGCGTCGATGCATGGCGGCAATGTCGAGCTGCGCAATCGCGAGGGAGGCGGGCTGGAGGCGCGGGTGCGGTTGCCGCTTGGGCTGATGTTGCCTAGAGACGCGGTATAAAAACAGCGGCAAGTTTCGAAGCTTAAAGCCGCAAGCAAAAGGCAGACAGCTTTTGCCCTTTCTTGCAGCTTATAGCTTGAAGCAAACAGCTGCGTCTCTAACCCTTGCCCTTGGTCCTGGTCATATTCGGCCCGCCATTCTTTTCCAGATGCTGAATGATGATCCCCGCCACATCCTTGCCCGTGGTGGTCTCGATCCCTTCCAGGCCGGGTGAGGAGTTCACTTCCATCACCAGCGGGCCATGGTTGGAACGCAAAATATCCACGCCTGCCACCGCCAGGCCCATCACCTTGGCTGCTCGTAGCGCGGTCATGCGTTCTTCCGGAGTGATTTTGATCAAGCTGGCGCTGCCGCCACGGTGCAGGTTGGAGCGGAATTCCCCCGGCTTGGCCTGGCGTTTCATCGCCGCGATGACTTTGTCACCCACCACGAAGCAGCGAATATCCGCACCGCCGGCTTCCTTGATGTACTCCTGCACCATGATGTTCTGCTTGAGGCCCATGAAGGCTTCGATCACCGACTCGGCTGCGGTGGCGGTTTCACACAGCACCACGCCGATGCCTTGGGTGCCTTCCAATACCTTGATCACCAGCGGTGCGCCGTTGACCATTTCGATCAGGTCCGGGATGTCGTCGGGGGAGTGGGCAAAGCCGGTGACCGGCAAGCCGATGCCTCGGCGCGACAACAATTGTAGAGAACGCAGTTTGTCCCGTGATCGAGCAATGGCGACCGATTCATTCAGTGGAAATACGCCCATCATTTCAAACTGGCGCAAGACCGCGCAGCCATAGAAGGTCACCGACGCGCCAATGCGTGGGATGACCGCGTCGAAACCCTCCAGAGGCTTGCCCCGGTAGTGAATCTGCGGCTTGTGGCTGGCAATGTTCATATAGGCACGCAACGTGTCGATCACCACCATTTCATGGCCACGTTCGGTGCCGGCTTCGACCATGCGGCGGGTGGAATACAGACGCGGGTTTCGCGACAGCACAGCAATCTTCATGCAGCACCTGGGGCAGAAATAGTAGAGACCGGGAACACCGGCTTGTCTTGAACATACTTGACGCCGGGATTGACCACCAATTGGCCGTCAATCAGCGCCTTGGAACCCAGCAACAGGCGGTAACGCATGGCTTTGCGGCAGGCCAGGGTGAACTCCACCCGCCATACCCGATCACCCAACGCCAGCGTGGTGCTGATCACATAGCGCACCTGTGCATGGCCGTTGGAGCTTTTGATGGTTTTCATCGTCACCAGGGGCGCTTCGCAGCGACGATGGCGCAATTGCACCACGCTGCCCAGGTGCGCGGTAAAGCGCACCCATTTTTCACCGTCGCGTTCGAACGGCTCGATGTCGGTGGCGTGCAAGCTGGAGGTGCTGGCCCCCGTGTCGATCTTCGCGCGCAGGCCTGCCACGCCCAGGTCGGGAAGGGCCACCCACTCACGCAGACCCACAACGGTCAAATGATCAAATGTCTTCAATATGGCTAACCGCTCAATTCGCCCAGGCCTGGGAGGGAATCTTGGCCAAAGCATTGAATGCGGGCCTGGCGAACCAATAGCCCTGCATCAGAAATATTCCACAGTCGGACAGGAAGTCTCGCTCACCAGCACTTTCGATGCCTTCGGCGATGACAGTAACCCCCAACTGCTCACAGATTGTGACAATCCCCCGGACGATTACCTGGCGAACACGATCCTTGTCGACATCGCGAATCAGCGCCATATCGAGTTTGATCAAGTCAGGTTGGAAATCGGCCAGCAGGTTCAGCCCCGAATAGCCCGCGCCGAAATCATCGATGGCGGTCTTGAAGCCGAATTCTCGATATTCACGCAGAATATTCGTCAAATGGCGATAGTTATCTACATGCTCGCTTTCCAGTGTCTCGAAAATCAGCTGGTTCAGCGGAAAATAGTGCGCGCGAGCCGCTTCGAGTGTGCTGCGGATACACAACTCCGGACGGTACACGGCATTAGGCATGAAGTTGATTGAAAGATGAGTTTGCATCCCCAGCGCAGCGGCCCCGGCAATCGCCTGGGTACGGCAGCGTTGGTCGAAGCGGTAACGATTGCTTTCGTTAACCTGTTGCAGCACCGAGAGCGCTCCTTCTCCATTGACGCCACGCACCAGCGCCTCATTGGCAAAAATCGAATGGTCCCTAAGGTCTACGATAGGCTGGTAGGCGAACGCAAAATCGAACCCCAAAGGTTCGCTCTGCTGGCAGCCCACGCACCGTTGACCCGGCGAGGTGAGTGAAAGGGGAAAGTCGGTCACGGCGTATCCTCGCGAAAACGGGGTGCTACCTGGCGTATCTTAGGCGAGCCTTGGGATTTATGCGTCGAAGGGTTTCAACGGTAAAGTTGCGACATTTTTCAGAGGGAGGAATTCAAGTGGCTCAAAAGCAGGAAGAGGAAGACAAGGTCCGCTTGGACAAGTGGCTGTGGGCGGCGCGCTTCTATAAAACCCGCGCCCTGGCCAAGGCTGCTATTGAAAGCGGCAAAGTGCATCACCGAGGGGAACGCTGCAAGCCGGGTAAAGAGCCGCGTGTTGGCGATGAGTTTGAGATTCGTACGGGGTTTGATGAAAAGACCATCGTGGTCCAGGCATTGTCGATCGTGCGTCGCGGTGCACCTGAAGCCCAGACGCTGTACGTCGAAACCCAAGCCAGCATCGCCAAGCGCGAACAAGCGGCGGCGATGCGCAAGGCCGGGGCGTCAGGCCTGACTACTGACGGTAAACCGAGCAAGAAGCAACGCCGCGACCTGTTTAAGTTTCGCGGCAGTGGCAATGACGATTGATTGCGGCAATCACACTGTCAGCGCGGCGTTAAGTGAAGGTCCGCATGACGCTCAGTCGACCGAGCACGGGCAGTTTGCCAAATAATCCGAAGATCGGTGCTGTTACCCGCAGCAGTACCCCGGACACCTTCGCGGCAAAAGGCGTGTAATAACCCCAACCCAAGGCCAGCAGCGCCAGTAATACCCCACCGATGTAATCGTCCTGACCCCAATGCGCGCCAGCGACCAGGCGCGGCATCATGAACAGCAGCGCCAAGCCCCAGATCACCAGCACTTGGCCGATGCGTTTGGCAAACACGCTCATGAACATCCCCCAGATCAAGAGCACCGACGCGTGATCGCCTGGGAAGCTCTGGCTGGAGCGGTCCTTCAACTCCCAGGTTTTTTCCAGCCCTGGGAAATAGTCGCTCATCTGGATAGCGCCGCTGATCATCATCGACGGGCTGCTGTGTTGCCAGCCCATCTGCGCTGCGAGTTTGGAAAACAGCATGCGAATAAACAGTAGCAATAGCAGGATGCTGAAGAACCCGAAAAACGCCTGGCGAACCTGCACGGCTTTAAACACCCAATCGCCACGAATCAACAGCGCCAGCAGAATCACCCCGACCACTGCATCGAACGGTCGCAAACTCGCTACGGCCCACACATGCAGCCAGGCTGAACTTGTGGCCAGCGGGTCATTGAGTAGATGAAATAGCCATTCGTCGAAAACCACGCACAGCATCTGCCCCGTGGGCCATAGCCAAAAGCACAGCAGCCCGATAGCGAGTAGATTGCAGAGCGCCCAGCCCCCGAGGTTCCACCTGGCTTGGAACAAACCCGGATTGTTCATAAACTGTTCCTCTTCGCTCTGTAAAATCGCACCAGTTTGGTGCCAAAGCGTTTAATTTTATAAACTTTGTAACCATTTTGTCATCACTTCAGATATCCGACCTATGACTGATTTGCCGCATACAGACTTCACCCAACGCTTCATCTTCGACGACAGCGACGCTCGCGGCGAACTGGTGTCGCTGGAACTCAGCTATGCCGAAGTCCTTGCCAAACACGCCTATCCAGAGCCGGTCGCGCAATTGCTCGGCGAGCTGATGGCCGCGGCGGCGCTGCTGGTGGGGACCATGAAATTCGACGGTTTGCTGATCCTGCAGGCGCGCTCCGAGGGCCCGATTCCGCTGCTTATGATCGAGTGTTCCAGCGAGCGCGATATTCGTGGTCTGGCCCGCTACGAGGCCGAGTTGATCGCCCCGGACGCGAGCTTGTCCGACCTGATGCCCAACGGCGTATTGGCGCTCACCGTCGACCCGACCGAAGGCCAGCGTTACCAGGGGATTGTCGACCTTGACGGTAAAACCCTGTCGGATTGCTTCACTAACTATTTCGTGATGTCGCAGCAAGTTGGCACCAAGTTCTGGCTCAACGCGGACGGCAAGCGCGCCCGCGGCATGCTGTTGCAGCAACTGCCGGCAGATCGCATCAAGGACGAAGACGATCGCGCGGAAAGCTGGCGCCACACCATCGCCCTGGCCGACACGTTGAAAGCCGAAGAGTTACTTGGCCTGGACAACGAAACCATCCTGCATCGCCTCTACCATGAGGAAGAGGTGCGGTTGTTCGATGCACAAAGCCTGCGCTTCCATTGCAGTTGCTCCCGCGAGCGTTCGGGCAATGCCTTGGTCAGCCTGGGCCTGCACGATGCGCAAAATCTTGCGGTGGAGCATGGCGGTAAGGTGGAGATCGACTGCCAATTCTGCAATCAGCGCTACCTGTTCGATGCCGCCGATATAGCCCAATTGTTCGCTGGCGCAGGCGTCGATACCCCTTCCGGTACCCGTCACTAAAACGTTTAAGTACAGGTAAATCACCTGTGAATCGCCGGATAAGCGCTGTTCTGACGGGAGGGCCCTACTCTTTTTGGGCTTTTCTGGCATAATCCGGCCCACTTTTTTCGCGGTAGTAGTGCGCAACTTTCTACTACAAAACGTTTGGAGCACTCGGCCATAGGCCGACGGGGAACCTCATGACGCAAGCCAATAACGCCGTATACACCGATCTGAGTGTTGACGATCTGGTCAAAGAAGCCCTGCAGCGCGGTGAAGGCGTGCTTGCCGATACTGGCGCGCTGGTCGTAGAAACCGGGCACCGCACCGGCCGTTCGCCAGTCGACCGTTTCATCGTTGAAGAGCCTTCCACTCAGGACGCCATCGCCTGGGGCCCGATCAACCGCAAGTTCCCAGCTGACAAATTCGACGCTCTGTGGGCTCGCGTCGAGGCGTTCAACAACGCGCAAGAGCATTTCGTTTCCCACGTTCATGTAGGTGCTTCCGAAGCTCACTACCTGCCGGTGAAGATGACCACCCAGACTGCTTGGCAGAACCTGTTCGGTCGTTGCCTGTTCATCAACCCGGCGAAATACAACCCGGCGGGTCGCGACGAATGGCAAGTGCTCAACGTGGCCAACTTCGAGTGCGTGCCGGAGCGCGACGGCACTAACTCCGACGGTTGCGTGATCCTCAACTTCGCCCAGAAAAAAGTGCTCATCGCGGGTATGCGTTACGCCGGCGAAATGAAGAAAGCCATGTTCTCGGTGCAGAACTTCCTGCTGCCGGCCGCCGACGTACTACCGATGCACTGCGCCGCCAACATCGGCGAAGCAGGCGACGTGACCCTGTTCTTCGGCCTGTCGGGCACTGGTAAAACCACCCTGTCCGCCGACGAAAGCCGTTACCTGATCGGTGACGACGAACACGGCTGGGGCGAGGGCGTAGTGTTCAACATCGAAGGCGGTTGCTATGCCAAGTGCATCGACCTGTCCGAGAAGAATGAACCGGTCATCTGGAAAGCTATCAAGCACGGTGCCGTGTTGGAAAACGTGGTGATCGACGATGCCAAGCACGCCGACTACACCAACGTGAGCCTGACCCAGAACAGCCGCGCCGCTTACCCGTTGGAGCACGTTGCCAAGCGTTCCGAGAAGAACCTGGGCGGCGAGCCTAATGCGGTGATCTTCCTGACCTGCGACCTGACTGGCGTACTGCCGCCAGTGTCGATCCTCAGCGAAGAACAAGCGGCCTATCACTTCCTGTCCGGCTACACCGCGCTGGTGGGCTCCACCGAAATGGGTTCGGGCAGCGGCATCAAGTCCACCTTTTCCACCTGCTTCGGTGCGCCGTTCTTCCCACGTCCGGCCGGCGAATACGCAGAGCTGTTGATCAAGCGTATCCGCGGTTTCGGCTCCAAGGTTTACCTGGTCAACACCGGCTGGACCGGCGGCGGCTACGGCGTTGGCAAGCGCTTCAACATCCCGACCACCCGCGGCGTGATCGCAGCGATCCAGAGCGGCGCGTTGGTCGGTGCTGAAACCGAACATCTCGACACCATCAACCTCGACGTGCCATTGGCCGTACCGGGCGTTGAAACCGGCCTGTTGAACCCACGTAACACCTGGGCTGACAAAGCCGCTTACGATGAAGCAGCGAAGGCCCTGGCTGGTCTGTTCATCGAGAACTTCAAGAAGTTTGAAGTGAGCGATGCGATCAAGGCTGCGGGTCCGAAGTTGTAAGATTCGGGAACTGTGAAAAAGCCGCCCCTTGTGGGCGGCTTTTTTATGGGCGTCAGGCTGGCGAAGATACCCTTGTGGGAAGGCTTGGTGTTTTGCGCTCAGCTCAGGTTTTCCAGTGTTTGCGTGTCCCAACTGTGGGTTTTGATGGCCAGGTAGAGCATGCCAATGGTTAGCGGGACCTTGTCGCCATGCCCTTTGCTGCGACGTTTGAGGAACACGTCAAAGACCGGTGGGTTGAAGTAGCGATAAGTGTCGTAGTCGCCCAGGTCGAGGGCAAACTCCTGCTCCAGTGCTTCCATAAGCTGCTTGGCTTCACTGCCGTCACAGCCCAAGTCGAAATTAAGTGAGGTTTGCAGGCGGATGGTCTTGTGTTTAGGTAGACCGATTTCTTCGTGCAGCAATTGCAAGAGTTGCTGCATAACGGGGTCTTCGGGGAAGTTGGGGGCGAGGTTCATGATGGGCGCACTCAAGAGTGGGTGAGGAGGATGGTTGCGTTGTAGGCGGTATTTGTTTCGAGTGATGAAGAGCGCTAAGCCCACCAAGAACACAAAGACAGGCAGGAACGGCATTCTGAGGATCACTGCTACGTAGGGTAGGAGGAACGTCAAAATAAGGCCTGTTATGAGGCAAGTGACAGCGAAGCGCTTTCTGAGCAGAGGGTCTGTTATGTGATAGTGCAGCACCCAATAGATAATGAGAAAAGAAGCGAATTGAAGATAAAGGGCCATGTTACTAAGACTCGCCCGAGTAGACATGCATTGAAAGTATTGACCGCTGAGGCCCTATGCCTCCTTTCACACTGGCATCCAGACCGATGATGATGTCTCCTGCGTGATATCTGCGAAGCTTGCCGGAAATCGAATCGCCAACGAAGCCCGCGGCGACTGTTGAAACCGCAACCCCCGGCGCTTTCACCGCACCGGAGAATATTTGTTTGATGAGCACGTTTTGGTCGTTTAGCCGATCGGCCTGACTCCGACTTAACGGAAAGGAAACCGCCACCGCCATATCGCACGGCAAGTCTCTGGCCAGCATTTTTTCGTACAACCTGCTTATCTGATCACGCACTTGCCGTGCTCGCGTTTTTGCTTCGCGCACACATAGATTGGCTAAAGCATTCCGATTTTCAGGCACAACAGTGAAGCGCATCACTGTGAACGTGACGCCATAGTGGCCGATGTGTTGAGTCCTTTCGATGTTCACGGGGTTCTGCCGAGAAAGTAGAGACCGCGTTATTTTCATGCAGTTACGGGTAGATTCTATAGAGGGGTAAGCAGGCGTTTGGAGCAGTTTGGGAAGGGGATGTCGTGGAGTTTGGTGATTTCCTACAACTGTTTCCGGCATTCGTGGCTAGGCAGCGACGCACCGGGTTGAACTGGTCAAATGTGGAAGCCGGGCTTGGCCACAATCACTGATCTAAAGGTCTACTGATACACCGCTCAAAAATCGCCTCCAAGCCCCGATAGTCACACGCCACGGCATCAATATTCGCCGGTATCCATGCTGCCTGTTTCACCAGCCACCAATTCACCGAAAACCCCGCATTTACGATGATCTGTTCGAACAAAATTCGCTGCGCCCGGCCGTTGCCTTCGCGGAAAGGATGGATGACGTTGAGGTCGCCATAAGCTTCGGCGATTTGTGTCACCAGTTCGGCTTGGCTTGTGCCGACGAACCAGTTTGCCTCTTCCATATGCCGAATGATCTTTGCCGCTTCCGGCTGGATGCGTTCCGGGGTGCAGAACAGGGTGTCGCCTTTCTGGATGTTGACGCTGCGCAGTTCGCCGGCCCAGTCGTAAATGTCGCTGAACAGCGTGCGGTGGAGGTATTGCAGGCGTTCGAGGTCGTAGGGGGGAGGGAATAGCGGAAGGTTGCTCACGGCAATTTCGGATAATTCCCGCTCGGCTTGGTGCAGTTTATGTTCATCGTGCAAATCGAGGCGATTGCGCAGGACGCTGCTACCGGGGTAGCAGTACGGGTCCTGGCCTACCCCGTATTTGTCGAGCATCAGCGTGGAGTGTTGCGGTACTTGGCAAGCACGGCTTCGCGGGTCGGCAGGGGTTTGTCGACGTCGGCCGGTTGGGTCTCGAACCCTTCCAGGCGCAGGCTGGCCAAGTAATTGGAACGGCGGATCTTGTGGTAGTGATCCTGTTTCTGCTCAAAGGTCAGTTCGCTCATCGCAGCGTCCTCCTGGGTGGCAAGGCTTGATTGTAGCGCAATGCGTCAGCTGGAAGGCGGGATAAAAACCACGTCACATTTTGTATAAATACTCCGCCATCGGGCTGAATTCAGCGTATGTTTCACCGCAAAATCTTGTAGGGCGATTCCGCCCTCTAATTAAAGGGAGTTAAGCATGGGTTTGCTTCGTGTTGCTTCGGCGATGTCATTGTGTGCGGTAGCTTTTTCGATCCAGGCTGAGCAATTGCCGGTCGAAGTGCTCAGTGCGGTGGTCAAGGACCAGAAAATCGCCGACGCCGAAGTATTGCTGCAGCGCAATGGCGCACAGAACGTGGTGGGCCGCACCAACGCCCAAGGCCAAGTGACGCTGACCAGCGAAGCCGCCGATGATGCGAGCAATCTGCTGATCATCAAAAAGCCTGGCTATTCCAACCTGGTGGTCAAGTGTCCCTGCGCGGGCATGACCTATGCGATCAGCCCGGTTATGGAGAATCTTGACGGCCTGCGTGTCGTGCTGACCTGGGGCAAGACGCCGGAAGATCTCGATTCCCACATGATCTTCCCGGGCAACAATATCTACTTCGAAAACAAGCAGGGCACTGACGCCGAGTTGGACGTGGACGACGTCGACAGTTATGGCCCGGAAACCATCACCCTGCAGAAAAAACACTACGGCGAAAGTTATGTATATGCCGTGCATGACTTCACCAACATTGCTAATCCGGGCTCGCGCCAGCTGTCCAACAGCGAAGCCAAGGTGTTTGTGTACATGGGCCAGTCCCTGGTGCGCACTTACTATGTGCCGAAGAACCGCAGCGGCAACCTGTGGACCGTGTTCCGCATGACCGGCAGCGGTGACTTCCAGGACATCAACACCTTCAGCGGTGTAAAGGTGGACGCCAAGGACGTGCTCGACGAAGTCAAACCGCTGCTGGATGACAGCGTCGCCGTAACGGCAGTAGCCGTTAGCTCCTCCGCACAAGCGGATGCGAAACGTCTGAACGTGCAAGGTGAAGCGGCCTACCAGGCCGGAAACCTGGATCAGGCCATCGAGTTGTTCCGTCAGGCCATCGACCTGGATAACAGCTTCGGTAAAGCCTATGGCAACCTGGGCTTGGCCTATCAGAAGGCCGGTAACACCGCCGAGTCGATCTGGGCCAACCGCAAGGCCATCGCCCTGGCCACTGGTGCGAACGCTGCGACTGTACGTGCCGGTGCTTACTACAACATCGCACGGATCTACGAAGCGGCCGGGCAATTCTCCGACGCGTTGCGTCACTACCAGTTGGCCAAGGAACAGAAGGCTAACCCGGTATATGACACGGCGATTGAGCGTGTGCAGAACCGCTGATTCAGCACTTAGCGCTGTTCTGAACAACTGTGGGAGGGGATGACCCTCCCACAGCTGTTTGTGGTGTTCCTACAACTACAGTCGCCCTTGTCGAATTTGGCCCAAGGCCATGGCTGTACCCTGTGTATCATCCTGTCTCGTTTTTCCATGCGACCTTTCTCGATTCGCTGAACCGGCTGAACTACGTTTTAAAGCCACCTTCAGCGGTCAATGGAGTGACAGCCTATGCACGACACCCTCCAGCAGGTCTTTGGTTATCCACAGTTTCGTACGGGCCAGGAAGACACCGTCAGCGCTGTGCTGGCCGGGCGTTCGGCCGCCGCCATTTTCCCGACCGGATCGGGTAAGTCTCTGTGTTACCAGCTGTCGGCAGTGTTGCTGCCACATTTGACGTTGGTGGTATCGCCGCTGCTTGCGCTGATGCAAGATCAATTGGGCTTCCTGCAGCGTCACGGTATTTCGGCGGGCAGTATCGATTCGGCGCAAAGCCGCGAGGACGCCAATGACGTGATGGCCCGAGCGCGTTCCGGTGAATTGAAAATCCTGATGATTTCCGTGGAGCGCTTGAAGAACGAGCGTTTTCGCAACTTTCTGCAGAGCGTGCGGATATCGCTGCTAGTGGTGGATGAAGCCCACTGTATTTCCGAATGGGGCCACAACTTTCGCCCGGACTATCTGAAGCTGCCGGACTACCAGCGTCAGTTCAATATCCCACAGGCGCTGTTGCTGACGGCTACGGCGACGCCCGAGGTGATTGCCGATATGCAGACGAAGTTCGCCATCGCTGCGAACGATGTGGTCACCACCGGCTTCTACCGGCCCAACCTTAACCTGTTAGTCGAGCCGGTGAGCGGTGCAGACAAGCGTCGCAGGTTGATCCAGTGGATGAACGAGCGGGCCGGCCAGCCAAGTATCGTCTACGTCACCCTGCAGAAAACCGCCGAGCAGATTGCCGAACACCTGAACCGTCATGGCATCCAGGCCGAGGCTTATCACGCCGGTCTGCCCCACGATAAGCGCGAGGGCATTCAGCAGCGCTTCATGGAAGGGCGCTCCAATTGCATCGTGGCCACCATCGCGTTTGGTATGGGGATCGACAAAAGTGACATCCGCAATGTGGTGCACTTCGACCTGCCCAAATCCATTGAAAACTACAGCCAGGAAATCGGCCGCGCCGGTCGCGATGGCCGGCCGTCCGACTGTTTGGTGCTGGCCAACCGCGACAGCCTCAATGTGCTGGAAAACTTTGTCTACGGCGATACGCCCGAACAGGAAGGCATCCTGCGGGTGCTGGAGCAGTTGCAGGCAGCGCGCGGCGAAGGGCAGTGGGAGTTCTTGCTCAGGTCATTGGCGGATCACAGCAATATCCGCGAACTGCCACTCAAGACGCTGCTGGTGCAACTGGAACTCAGGGGCGTAATCGCGCCGCGCTATGCGTTCTACGCCGAATACCGCTTTAAGTACCTGGTCGAGCCCGAGGCATTGTTGGCGCGGTTTTCCGGTGAACGGCAGCAGTTTGTCGCGGCGATCATCCAGGTGTGCAAGCGGGCAAAAACCTGGGCGACGGTAGATTTCGATGCGCTCCACCAGCAGCACAATGCCGTGCGCAGTCGTGTGGTGAAGGCCCTGGATTATTTTCAGGAGCAGGGTCTGATCGAGCTGGAAAGCAAGCAGATGACCGAAGTCTACAGCCTGCTGAATACCGACTTTGATCCACAGGCGCTGAGCCAGGAGTTATACACAGGCTTCAAGCAGCACGAGATTGCGCAGGTGGCGCGAATTCACGCCATGCTGGAGCTGTTCGCCACCGAGCACTGCCTGGGGCAGCGACTGGCGCGCTATTTCGGCGATGAAAACGCGCCTCAACGTTGCGGGCATTGTTCGGTCTGCCATGGCCAGGTGGCGCACCTGCCGCCGCCGCCGAGTTTGCCGGCGCTTGTGGATAAAAACTTTATGGGGCTGTGCGGTGATTTTATCCACAGGCATCATGAGCACACCGGTCACCTGCCCGGCGCCGAGCGCATGACGCGCTTTCTGGGCGGTATCAGCGTGCCGTTGTTCACCAAGTTGAAGGCACGGACTATTCCCGGTTTTGCCGCGTTGGAAGACTATCCCTATGCCGAGGTTCGCGCCTGGGCCCAAGCCCATTTGAACGAACTGTAACGCCCATTCGAAGAGAGGTGCCGATGCCTGACTCAATGCCGCAACGTGGTGATTACCGTCACTTCCAGCCGATCATCACGCGCTGGCACGACAACGATGTGTATGGCCATGTTAACAACGTCACCTATTACAGCTTCTTCGACACGGCGGTGAATACCTACCTGATCGACCAGGGCGGGCTGGATATTCATGACGGCGAAGTGGTTGGGTTTGTGGTCAGTTCGTCGTGCGATTACTTTGCGTCGATCGCTTTCCCTGAGTGCATTGAGATCGGCCTGCGCGTAGGCAAGCTGGGCAATAGCTCAGTGCAGTACGAGTTGGCGGTGTTTAAAGCTGGCGAGGAGGAGGCCTGTGCGGCGGGGCGTTTTGTGCATGTGTTTGTGGATCGGAGGACGAACCAGCCGGTGACGATTCCGGGGATGTTGCGCGAGGCGCTGCAGAGGTTGGTGGTGTGACCGCAGCAACCCAATGTGCAGGGGGCAAGCCTCCTGCCACGTTGGGTTTTGCTGTGTTTTTAAGAAATCAACGGTGGCGGTAGTGGTGCTTGTTTTTGCGATGCCCGTAAGCATGGCCACGGCCTGGGTGATCGTCACGGTAGTAGCGACGGTCGTCTCGACCACGATAGCCACGGTCATCATCATCGCTCTTATTGCCCATGTAATTGCCCAAGGCACCGCCGGCGCCACCGCCTGCTGCTGAGCCGATCAGTGCGCCCGTGCTGCCGCCGACACTGCGGCCTACAACGTTGCCGCCCGCTGCGCCCAATGCGCCGCCGATGGCTGCTTCGCCACGGCTACGCTTGTCGGCGCCGACCGCGCTACCGCCCGCGCCACCGAGGGCTGCGCCGATCGTCGAACCGGTGTTGCCGCCCAACTGCTGGCCGACCACAGAACCTAGAACCCCGCCCAATGCGCCGCCCACACCGGCTTCGGTGGTGCCACCGGCCATGGCTGCGCCACTGACCAGGCCAAGGGACAACAAGAGAATCGAGGAGAACTTCATTCGGGAAACCTCAAGGGGATGACGGCGCGATCCTGAGGCTGTATTGACATTGTGACAATAGAAATCCGACCAGTAACACGAGTTGTACACAATTCCCTAAGTTACTGTTTTGAATAGGGAACTTAAGTGATTTTTACGAGTCTTTAGCTACTTCGGAACGGCCGCTTTTATGCAAAAGCGGCCTTTTTTTGTGTCCGAAATGATCGATCAGGCCGAGCGCGACATGATCAAACCGCTCTCGCTCGCCGCTTCCAGACGAATCGCTATAAATTTCGACGTTGGTGTATGGCTGCCATCGCCTGTGCTTTCGAGCGGCACCAGTGGGTTCACTTCCGGGTAATAAGCGGCTGCTTGCCCGGCTGGAATATCAAATGCCAGCAGGGTGAAGCCCTTCACACGACGCTCACGGCCATCTTCCCACAGCGACACGATGTCAGCCTTCTGCCCCGGCTTGAAGCCCAGACGGATGATGTCGGCTTCATTGACGAACAGCACGTCACGCTGACCTTTGACCCCACGGTAGCGGTCGTCCAGGCCATAGATCGTGGTGTTGTACTGATCGTGGGAGCGCATCGACTGCATGATCAGGTCCGGCACCCGGCCAGTGGCGTGGGTGCGCTCGTGGATCAAGTCCTTGGGCAGCACGTTCGGGCGGAAGTTGGCGCGTGTCGACGGCGTGTTCCATTTGCGCGCACCAGCCGCATTGCCCAGGTAGAAGCCGCCCGGGTTTTTGATTTTTTCGTTGAAATCCTTAAAGCCTGGAATGGTGTCGGCAATTAGATCGCGGATGCGCCCGTAGTCGGCCACCAGCCAGTTCCAGTCCACCGGCTGGCTGCCCAGGGTCGCGGCGGCGATGCCGGCCAGAATCGCCGGCTCGGACTTCATCAGGCTCGACAGTGGCTGCAGCTGGCCATTGGAGCCGTGCACCATGCTGAACGAGTCCTCCACCGTCACCGCTTGCGGCCCTTCGGCCTGGATATCGATGTCGGTACGGCCCAGGCACGGCAGAATCAGGGCGTCTTTGCCGTGCATCAGATGGCTGCGGTTGAGCTTGGTGCTGATCTGCACGGTCAGGTCGCAGTTGCGCAGTGCTTCGAAGGTGCGGGTGCTGTCCGGTGTGGCTTGGGCGAAGTTGCCACCCAGGCCGATAAATACTTTGGAGCGTCCTTCGAGCATGGCGTGGATCGCTTCGACCACGTTGTGGCCATTGGTGCGCGGCACCTGAAACTGGAAGCGGCGCTCCAACGAATCAAGAAACGCAACCGGCGGGCGCTCGTTAATACCCATGGTGCGGTCGCCCTGCACGTTGCTGTGGCCGCGTACCGGGCACAGGCCGGCGCCCGGGCGGCCGATATTGCCGCGCAGCAACATCAGGTTGGCGATTTCCTGGATGGTCGGCACCGAGTGGCGGTGCTGGGTGATACCCATCGCCCAGCACATGATCACGTTCTTGCCTTTGGCGTACATACGCGCCGCTTGCTCGATTTCAACCAGGCTCAGGCCTGACTGCTCGACGATCTCTTCCCAAGAGGTATCGTCGATCTGGCCCAGGTACTCCAGCACATTGGCGGTGTGTTCGTTGAGGAAGTCATGGTCGAACACCGTTTCGGTGCCTTCGGCCTGCGCCTGGCGTTCCCACAGCAACAGGAATTTGGCCATGCCGCGCAGGATCGCCATATCGCCGCCCAGCGCCGGGCGGAAGTATGCGGTGTTGGTCGGTTTGTCGCCGTTGGTGAGCATCTCCAGCGGGTGCTGCGGGTGCTGGAAGCGTTCCAGGCCGCGCTCCTTGAGCGGGTTGATGCAGACCACCTGGGCGCCACGTTTGACCGCTTCGCGCAGGGGTTCGAGCATGCGTGGATGGTTGGTGCCGGGGTTCTGGCCCCACACAAAAATCGCGTCGGCGTGTTCGAAGTCATCAAAGGTCACGGTGCCTTTGCCGACCCCCACGCTTTGCGCCAGGGCCACGCCGCTGGCTTCGTGGCACATGTTCGAACAGTCCGGGAAGTTGTTGGTGCCATAGGCGCGTACAAACAGTTGGTACAGGAACGCGGCTTCATTGCTGGCGCGGCCGGAGGTATAGAACTCGGCCATGTCCGGGCTGGGCAGGGCATTGAGGTGCTGGCCGATCAGGTCGAAGGCCGCTTCCCAACTGATGGATTTGTAACGGTCGGTTGCGGCGTCGTAGCGCATCGGCTCGGTCAGGCGGCCTTGGTATTCCAGCCAATAGTCACTTTGCTCCAGCAGCGACGTCACGCTGTGCTTGGCGAAAAACGCCGCATCCACCCGGCGCTTGGTGGCTTCCCAGTTCACGGCCTTGGCGCCGTTTTCGCAGAACTTGACCATGCCGCTTTCCGGCGAGTCGCCCCAAGCACAGCCTGGGCAGTCGAAGCCGCCATTCTGGTTGGTCTTGAGCATCATGCGCAGGTTTTTCAGCGCGTTATCGCTGGTCAACCACGCCTGCGCCACACTGATCAGCGCACCCCAGCCGCCAGCCGGGCCTTTGTAGGGCTTATAGCGCGGTGTGGGGGTTTGGTCGGCTTGATGATGATTGCTCACGGCTGGTTCTCCATCGCAGGGCTGTAGACCCGCGGCGCACTTTTCTGCGGCAGGTGGATGAGATTGAGGTTGTGCCGACGGGCCCATTGCAAGGCCAGGCCGGTGGGCGACGACAGGCTGACCAGGGTCTGGATGCCCGCGCGCAGGACTTTCTGGATCAATTCGAGGCTGCAACGGCTGGTGACAATCGCCACGCCGCCGTCGGTTGGAATTTGTTGACGGACCAATGCACCGATCAACTTATCCAGCGCGTTGTGCCGGCCAATGTCTTCACGGCCGAGCAACAATTCGCCCTGATTATTCATAAACACCGCCGCATGCACCGCACCGCTGTGCTGGCCGAGAGGCTGGAACGCGCTGATGCGTTGGCGCAGGCCGTCGAGCCACTCAGCAGGCGGCAGGGGCGCGCCGGCCAGCACTTGCAGATCCGGCAGGGCCTGTTCCACGGCTTCTACGCCGCATAACCCACAGCCGCTGGTGCCCGCTAACTGACGACGCTGCTGTTTGAGGTTCCAAAAAGCGCGGCTGGAGATCTGTACCTGGGCGTATTGCGCAGAGCCCGAGCCGCTAAGCTTCAGGTCATAGATATCGCTGATGTCGGCGATGATGCCGCTGCCCAGGCTGAAGCCGACGATAAAGTCTTCCAGATCCGTAGGCGTCACCAGCATCACCGCTTGGCTGATGTCGTTATAGGCGATCGCCAAAGCCACTTCTTCGGCCAGCGCGGTGCTGGCGAAGTCTGAGTGTCCGAGGGTGCAATACTGGTAGCTCTGGCTGGCGGCCGACGCGGGCGTTTGTGCAGCAGGCGCCGCGCAGGCTGGGCGCTGGGCGTTCATGGGGCGTACCACCGGCGGATTGATCAGTGTTTAGACTAGGCGCGACAAAGCGTCGCGTCTAATTGCCAGTACTGATGCGCCGATAGATGACGTCGATCAAGACTCTATTTGCGATTTCTGATACAGCGCAAAGCACGCCTCGGCCAATGCCGAACGCGGTGCACTGCGACGCA
Source organism: Pseudomonas sp. S5F11 (assembly GCF_019641515.1). NCBI lineage: Bacteria > Pseudomonadati > Pseudomonadota > Gammaproteobacteria > Pseudomonadales > Pseudomonadaceae > Pseudomonas > Pseudomonas sp. S5F11. Next base: position 3,264,635 of record NZ_JAIFJZ010000001.1, on the reverse strand, counting down.
TGATCAGCCCCAGCCGCGCGAGGGTGTGGGCGTTTTCGATCGGTTGCAGGCGCAGGTGCTCGGTGAGCGCTTCCAGCCCGCCCTCCAGCGGCATGACCGCACAACATAAACCGCCGTGCACCGCCTGCAATAACTGATGAACGGCATCGGTCTGCAGCAGCGGTTGTGGGTGCAGGCCACGACTGTGGAAGTTGTGGTCGATGGATTGGCGGAAGTGCATGCCGCTGGTGAGCATGCCCAGCGGCAGTTCGATCAGCGCTTCCCAGCTCAACGGTGTGTCGCCGAAGCTGAAGAAACGCTGGTCATATAGCAGCCCCATGCGGGTTTCGCCCAGGGCCAGGGAGTCGAAGCGTTCCGTGTCGAGACGCTCCAGATACGACACGCCCAGGTCCAGGCGATTGCTGGCCAGTTGTTCGAGGATCTGCTCGGAACTGAGCGCCGACAGCTCGAAGCGCAGGTTCGGATGCTCTTTATGCAACTGCTGCATCAGTGCCAAGGGATCGAAGCTCGATAACGGCACCACCCCCAGGCGCAACGTGCCCACCAGGTTGCCGCGACACGCCGCCGCTTCGGCCTGCAAACCGTCGTAGGCCGCCAGCACCGTCCGCGCCCACGCCAGTACCCGTTCGCCTGGCGCGGTAAAGCCTTCGAAGCGCTGGCCACGGTTGACCAGCGGTAAGTCCAGCTCTTCTTCCAGGCTGCGTAGGCGCATCGATAACGTGGGTTGGGTGATATGGCAACGGGCTGCGGCCTGGCCGAAGTGACGGGTCTCGTCGAGGGCGATGAGGAATTTCAGCTGTTTGATGTCCATCTTCGCTCCAGGGCTTATTCCAATGGCGTGGGGATTCTAGCGCGTTTGGGTCTTTGGTCGGTCTGGAACCCAAGTCTGCAGGACTGGTCTAGTCTTGGGCATCTGGAATTCATATCCCAAGGAGAGCGCACCATGAGTCTTTTAAGCTTTGTTAAGGAAGCCGGCGAGAAGTTGATCGACCTGTTGACGCCGGGTAATGCCAATGCCAGTGAGCAGTTGAAGGAACACGTGGCCAAAGTGGGTCTGGGTAATCCGAACGTGCAGACCAAGGTGGAGGGTGACAAGGTGACCGTCACCGGTGAAGTCGCCAGCCAGGAAGAGAAAGAGAAAATTCTGCTGGCGCTGGGCAATATTCAAGGTGTTGCGAGCGTGGACGACCAGATCACAGTATCCGGCCCGGTGGTGGCTGCCGCACGTTTCGTCGTGGTGAAAAAGGGCGACACTCTAAGTGCGATTTCTCTGGCGGTGTATGGCAACGCCAACCAGTACAACAAGATCTTCGAAGCCAACAAGCCGCTGTTATCGCATCCGGACAAAATCTACCCAGGGCAGACGCTGCGTATTCCTGAGTAATACACGGAAGAAAAGTGGGTGGGGGCTCATCCCCCCTCTCACCTCAGAGACCGACTATAAGATCGCGGTAGTCACCGACCGCTGCAAACTCGCCAGTGTCTTTCGGCCCCTTCTTGCTATCCGGTTCTTTTACCGCCAGCAAATGCCTTACGCCAAACGCCCCGGCGCTGCGTAGGATCGGCAGGGTATCGTCGATAAACAGACTGCGGGCCGGGTCGAACTCTATATCCGCTTGCAAAGCGTCCCAGAATTGCGGGTTTTCCTTGGCGAAACCGTAGTCGTGGGAACTGATCAACCGTTCGAAATAGGGCGCCAGCTCGATGCGTTCCAACTTCAACGACAGCGAATCGCGGTGAGCATTGGTGATCAGGATCACCCGCTTGCCGGCCTGTTTGATGGCCTGCAAAAACGTGTCGGCATCCGGGCGCAGGGCGATCAGGTGCGCGGTCTCCAGCTTGAGTTCGCGCACCGGGAGGTTGAGTTCTGCGCTCCAGAAGTCCAGGCAATACCATTGCAACTGTCCAGCGTTACGCTCGAACAGGGGCTGCAATTCCATCTCGGCCATGGCGCGGCTGACGCCATGCAGCTCGGCGTAACGCTGAGGCAGGTGTTCCATCCAGAAATGGTTGTCGTAATGCAGGTCCAGCAGGGTGCCGTCCATGTCCAGCAGGACGGTGTCGATGGCGTGCCAGGGCAAAGAGGGCATGGGCGTTCTCATCTAAGTAAAGATATCCGACACAGACAATCGGAAAAGCCACGGTATAGTAACCCGATCACGCCAAGGAGCCGCTTATGCGCCAGAAACCCACCGTCCTCGCCCGCGAAATAGTCGCCAGTAGCCGTTTGTTCCGCGTGGAGGAAGTGCAGCTGCGCTTCGCTAATGGCGTTGAACGGACCTACGAGCGCCTAGTGGGCCGGGGGAACGGTTATGGTGCGGTGATGATCGTGGCGATGATCGATGAGGACCATGCGTTGCTGGTGGAAGAGTACTGCGGCGGCACGGATGAATATGAAGTGTCGCTGCCCAAAGGCTTGATCGAGCCCGGTGAAGATGTGCTGGCGGCCGCGGATCGGGAACTCAAGGAAGAGGCAGGCTACGGTGCCCGGCAGTTGGAGCACATTACCGAGTTGTCGCTGTCGCCTGGCTATATGAGCCAGAAAATCCAAGTGGTGCTGGCTACCGATCTGTACGAAGAACGTCTAGAAGGCGATGAGCCCGAGCCGATGCGGGTGGACAAGGTCAACCTGCGCGAGCTGTCGAGCCTAGCGCAGAACGAGCAATTCAGCGAAGGTCGCGCCCTTGCCGCGTTGTACCTTGTGCGCGATCTGTTGACCCAGCGTGGAGCCTTCAACGCATGAGCGAACTGTTTCTGGGTCACCCGTTTATCGCCCCTGTCATTGAACTGGCCCGCCAGGCGGGTGAAGCGATCCTGCCGTACTGGCGCGCGGATGTGGCCGTGACCTCCAAGGCTGATGACTCGCCGGTGACGGCGGCGGACCTGGCGGCGCACCACCTGATCCTCGCCGGCCTGACGGCCCTGGACCCCAGCATCCCGGTGCTCTCCGAAGAAGATGCCGATATCGACCAAAGCGTGCGTGCCAGCTGGCAACGCTGGTGGCTGGTGGACCCGCTGGACGGCACCAAGGAATTCATCGCTGGCAGCGAAGAGTTCACCGTCAATATCGCGCTGATCGAACAGGGCCGCGTGGTGTTTGGCGTGGTCTCGATGCCCACCAGTGGCCGGTGCTACTTCGGTGGCGCGGCCCTGGGGGCGTGGCGTTCGGATGTCAATGAAGCCCCACGGCAGATTCAAGTGCGCCAAGCGCCGGCGGAGGGCGAGTGCTTTACGGTGGTGGCCAGTCGTCGACACAGCAGCCCTGAGCAAGAGCGATTGCTGGAGGGGCTGAGCGAAGGGCTGGGCAAACTGGAGCTGGCGAATATCGGCAGTTCGTTGAAGTTTTGCCTGCTGGCTGAAGGCAGCGCCGATTGCTACCCGCGCCTGGCTCCGACCTCACAGTGGGACACCGCGGCCGCCCAAGGCGTGCTGGAAGGTGCCGGTGGCGAAGTGCTGGAATTGAGCGGTGCACCGTTCAGTTATCCAGCGCGGGAATCACTGCTCAATCCGTTCTTTTTGGCGCTGCCGGCCAAGGCGGCCTGGCGTGAACGTTTGTTGAGCTTGGCGCGTTCTTAAGACCTCAAGCGAGCTGACTGTGGGACCTAGCCCCTTCCCACAGTTGTTTTGTGTAGGGGGTTCTAGCGGTGCAGGACGTATTGGCCAGTGAAGGCGACCGCTCTTTCGTCACTGCCCTCATTCACGATCCAGGTGTCCAACGTCAACCGCGCCCGCCCATAGCGCTTGTAGGTGGCTAAAAAACGCTTCCACACCTTTTCCTCCGGCGCCTGGCAAATCACCGTGGCGTCCTGTGTCACCGGCAACGGATAACTGATCTGCCCCTCCTGAATCACGATATGCCCGTCCTCGATGCCTTCCTCGCGCAATTGCAGGTGCAACCAACCCCAGCCCGCCAGCACCGCGCCGCAGTAGAGGCTGCCGCCGAACATGGTGCTCTTGTGGTTGATATTGGCTTGTAAGGGCAGGTGCAGCTGCAACTGGCGATCTTGCCAGTCGAGCACCTTGAGCCCCATTTCCCGGGTCAAGGGAATGTCATGGTGAAGGATGGATTCCAGGTAACGGCTGTCGCGGCTCATGGTGGCCTCTTGGCGGGTAGGAAGGGTCATTCGTCGTCGGCACTGTGCTGGGCGCTGTCGGCGAAGTTCAGCCCGTGCTTGCGCAGTTTGTCGTGCAAGGTCTTGCGCGGTACGCCGAGGGCTTCGGCGAGGCTGCGCAGAGAACTGTGGGGGCGGGCGAGTTCGGCGGCGATCAGGCTTTTTTCGAACTGTTCGACCTGTTCGCTCAAGCCGCCCGGCGTGGATGTCAGCACGCTGCCGGTGGGGTTGTCCGCCGAGCTGTCCAGGGCCAGCTCCAGGCCCAGTGCAAAGCGCTCGGCGGCATTCTGCAGTTCCCGCACATTACCCGGCCAGCTGTGGCGCAACAGCAATGCGCGCTGGCCCGGTTGCAGTTCGTGTAGCGGCAGGCCGTGGCGACTGCTGGCTTCGTCGGCAAAGTGTTGGAACAACATCAGCGCATCCTCGCCCCGTTCGCGCAATGGCGGGATGCGTAGCGGCGCCACGTTGAGACGGTAATACAGGTCGGCGCGGAAGCGGCCCTGGTCGGCGGCCTGGCGCAGGTCTTCCTTGGTCGCGGCGATGATGCGGATGTCCAGTGGGATCAACTGGTTGCCGCCCAGGCGCTCGACCACGCGCTCCTGCAACAGCCGCAGGAGCTTGACCTGCACGTCCAGGCTCATGCTTTCGATTTCATCCAGAAACAACGTACCGCCATTGGCAAACTCGAACTTACCGATGCGGCGCTTCTGCGCACCGGTAAATGCGCCGGGTTCATGGCCGAACAGTTCGCTTTCGACCACCGACTCGGCCAGCGCCCCTGCGTTGATCGCCACGAACGGCCCGCTGCGTCGGCTCGACAGATCGTGCAACGCGCGCGCCACCACTTCTTTACCGGCGCCGGTTTCGCCGAGGATCAGCACGTCGGCCTTGGTCGCCGCCAGGGCGCCGATCTGCTCGCGCAGGCGCAGCATCTGCGGCGAATGCCCCACCAGGCGCGTGCTTAGTTGCTGGCGGTCACTAAGGGCCAGGCGCAGGCTGCGGTTGTCGAGCACCAATCGACGCAGAGCCAGGGCGCGGCGCACGCTATCGAGCAAAGCGTCGCTGGCGAAAGGCTTTTCGAGAAAGTCATAGGCCCCGGCGCGCATGGCTTGCACAGCCAGCGGTACATCACCGTGGCCGGTGATCAGCAACACCGGTAGATCCGGGTCCTGGCCGTGCAGCTCGGTCAGCAGTTCCAGGCCGTCCATGCCGGGCATGCGGATATCGCTGACCACCACACCCGGCCAGTCCCGCGACAGCTGCGCGGTGAGGCCGGTGGCTTCGGCCAAAGGCAGGACCTTCAGCCCGGCCAGGTCCAGGGTCTGGCACAGGGCCTGACGCAAGTGCGGGTCGTCGTCGATCAGCACCACCTGAATCTGGTTATCGATACTCATACACTGCGGTCCTCGGACGGTTGCAGACTGACGCCCGGCGAACCGGCACGCAATTTCAAAGTTAACAGCGCGCCGCCTTCCTTGTGGTTGGCAAACAGCAGTTCGCCGCCAAAGGCGCGCATCAGGGTTTCACAGATGGCCAGGCCGAGCCCAAGGCCTTGTGTGCGCGTCTTGGTGGTATAGAACGGCTCACTGGCGCGGCCCAGGGCTTCCATGCAAAAGCCCGGGCCGTTGTCGCGAATGTACAGGTTGACGCCGTGCTCGGTGGTTTCGGCACTCAGCCAGAGTTTGCGCGGCGGACCTTTTTCGGTCAGCGCGTCCAGGGCGTTGGCCAGCAGGTTGCCCAGCACCTGGCGCAGGCGGGTTTCGCCGGCCTGCACCCATAGCGTGGCTTCCGGCAGATCGCGGATCAATTCCACTTCCATCGACCGGCGGCGCTTGGCCAGCAGCGCCAGGGCGTCATCGAGCGCCGGTTGCAGCGCCACGCTCTCGGGGGCGTGGCGGTCACGGCGGGCAAAGGCGCGCAGGTGGGCGATGATCGAGGCCATGCGTCCGGTCAATTCGCTGATCAGCTTGAGGTTGCCGCGCGCGTCGTCGGTGCGCTGGTGATCGAGCAGGATTTCGGCGTTTTCGGCGTAGCTGCGGATCGCAGCCAAGGGCTGATTGAGTTCGTGGCTGATGCTCGCCGACATGGTCCCCAGCGCCGACAGCTTACCGGCTTGTACCAGGTCATCCTGGGCGCGTACCAGTTCCTGCTGGGCGTGTTCGCGCTCCAGCACCTCTTGTTTCAAGCGTCGGTTAAGGCCTTCCAAGTCGCTGGTCCTTTCAGCCACACGCATTTCCAGTTCGCGGCGAGCTTTGGCTTCAAAGGCGATGCGCTCCAGATAGTGGCGGCGGCGCTGCATCAACAGACCGAGCAACAGCATCAACACCAGCAGCGCCGCGCCGCCCACGGCCACCACGGTGCGCACCGGGCGGCTGATCAAGGATTTCGGCGCGAGGATTTCCACGTTCCAGCCGGTTTCGGCGATGGCCGTGGACTGGCGCAACCAGGCGGTGCTGCTCAGGTTCAGCGGCTGTGGATCGCGGGTCGGGTAGGGCTGGATTGCGATGATGGCCTGGCGCTCTTCGGGGGTGAGCGGGCGCGTGGCGCGGAATCGCCATTGCGGGCGTGACGTCAGGATCACCACGCCGTTGTGGTCGGTGACCAGCAGTTGTTCCGGGGTGTTACCCCACAGGCTTTCGGTGTGATCCAGGTCGACCTTGACCACCAGCACGCCGATGACTTTTTCACCGTCGCGCACCGCCGCGGCGAAGAAGTACCCGCGCTTGGCGGAGGTGGTGCCCAGGCCGAAGAATCGACCCAAGCGCCCGGCCATGGCTTCACTGAAGTAGGGGCGGAATGAAAAGTTACGTCCGACGAAGCTGTCCTGTTTATCCCAGTTCGACGCGGCGAGGGTCTTACCGGTGGTATCCATCAGATACATCACTTCCACGCCGGCCTGGGCCGCCACGTCTTTGAGCAGCAGGTTAGCGTTGGCCAGGTGGGTACTGACCTCGGGCGCCGCCAGCGCGGTGCGCAGGGCGGGCAGATCGCCGAGGATCTGCGGCAGTACTTCGTAGCGGTGCAGGGTACCCAACAGGTTGGCGACGTACAGGTCGAGGGTCTGGCGGTTTTGTCCGGCCAGCTCACTGCGATAGTAGCGCTCGGCCAGGTGTTCCAGCGGCCACAGCAGCGGGGCCAGGCACAACGCCAGCAATGCGAGGCTGCGCCAGCGGGGTCTTCGCGGAAGGGGTGGAGTCATGGGAGTCGTGCGCCTGGGGGTACAGGCGCATTATGCCTAGTGCGGCTGTGCAAGACACTCGCGCAGTGCGTCCAGCCAATGCGGTTGGGCGACATGCCACTGTTGCTGCAAGAGGCTGCAGTCCAGGCGCGAGTTCAGCGGGCGTTTGGCGGGTGTCGGATAAGCACTGGAAGGGATAGGCTCCAACTCCGAGCAGGCTTTGCCGGTGGTTCGCAGGTGCTCGCCGATTGCTTCTGCAAAGCCGAACCACGACGTTTCGCCTTGGGCCGTCAGGTGATACACCCCCCACGCGCCGGCGGCCCCAGCCTGCCAATGTTCGATCAGGGCGCGAGTGCTGTCGGCGATGGTGCCGGCCCAGGTCGGCGCACCGATCTGGTCGGCGACGATACGCATCTGCGGCTTTTCCTGCAGCAGGCGCTGCATGGTCAGCAGGAAGTTCTTGCCGTGGTTGGAATACACCCAACTGGTGCGCAGAATCAGATGCTCGCCTCCCACTGCCGCAATCGCCTGCTCGCCGGCGAGCTTGCTTTGGCCATACACCCCCAACGGGTTCGGCGTATCGGTCTCGGTGTACGGCGCCGGTTTGCTGCCGTCGAACACGTAGTCGGTGGAGTAGTGGATCAGCGGCGCGCCCAGGGCCTTGGCCTCCTCAGCCAGAATGCCGGGGGCGATGGCATTGATGGCGAAGGCCACCTCTGGCTCGCTTTCGGCCTGATCGACCGCCGTGTGGGCGGCGGCGTTGATGATCAGGTCGGGGCGGTGGGCACGGACCTGCTGGCGGATCTGGTCGACGTTGGTCAGGTCCAGTTGCTCGCGACCCAGCACGATCAGTTCACCGAGCGGGGGCAGACGCTGTTGCAGAGCCTGGGAGACTTGGCCGTGTTGGCCGGTGATGAGGATTTTTAGGGCGCTGTTCATGGAAACACTTCGGCCTCATTAAACCGCACGCCGTTCTGGTCCTTGGTGGACAGAGTTGGCGGACTGCTCAACTGCCAATCGATGTTGAGCTCGCTGTCGTCCCAGCGAATGCAGCGCTCGGCCTGCGGGGTATAGTAGTCCGTGGTTTTGTAGAGGAACTCCGCGTAGTCGCTGAGAACTACAAAGCCATGAGCGAATCCCGGGGGGATCCACAACTGGCGGTTATTATCGGCTGACAGGCGCACGCTGACCCACTTACCAAAATTCGGCGAGCTGCGGCGGATATCTACTGCCACGTCCAATACTTCGCCTGCCGTCACACGCACCAACTTACCTTGGGCATGTTCGATCTGATAATGCAGGCCTCGCAACACGCCTTTTTGCGAACGGGAATGGTTGTCCTGCACGAATTGCAGTTGCAATCCTGTAGCCTGGGCGAAATCCCGGGCATTGAAACTCTCATAAAAGAAGCCGCGTTCATCGCCAAACACCTTTGGTTCGATGATCAAGACACCGGGCAGCTCAGTGGCGGTTACATTCATTTAGAGTCCTTGGCGAGTGTGAACAAATACTGACCATAACCGGTTTTGCCAAAATACTTGGCTCGCTCAAGCAGATAATCTCGGTCGATCCAGCCGTTCTCATAGGCAATTTCTTCAAGACAAGCGACTTTCAGACCTTGGCGATGTTCAATGGTCTGCACGTAGGTCGAGGCCTCCAGCAAGCTATCGTGGGTGCCGGTGTCGAGCCAGGCAAAGCCACGCCCAAAGCGCTCCACATGCAGATCGCCACGCTGCAGGTACGCGTTGTTGACGTCAGTGATCTCCAGTTCACCGCGAGGCGAAGGCTTGACCGCTTTGGCGATCTTGATCACATCGTTGTCGTAGAAATACAGGCCGGTCACGGCATAGCTGGATTTCGGTTTGGCGGGTTTTTCTTCGATTGAAAGCGCCCGGCCCTCGTTGTCGAAGTCGATTACACCGAAGCGCTCCGGGTCTTTGACCCAATAGCCGAATACAGTCGCGCCGGACGGGCGATTGGCGGCTGTGCGCAATTGATCGCCGAAGTGCTGGCCATGGAAAATGTTGTCGCCCAGGATCAAGCAGACCGGGTCGTCACCGATAAACTCTTCGCCGATGATAAACGCCTGCGCCAGGCCATCCGGCGAAGGTTGTTCGGCGTAACTGAACCGCACGCCGAACTGGCTGCCGTCGCCAAGCAGGTTGCGGTATTGCGGCAAGTCCAGCGGGGTGGAAATCACCAGGATGTCCTTGATCCCCGCCAGCATCAGCACTGAGATCGGATAGTAGATCATCGGCTTGTCGTACACCGGTAACAGCTGTTTGGACACACCCAGGGTAATGGGGTGCAAGCGCGTGCCGGAGCCACCGGCCAATACGATTCCCTTCATCATGCAATCAGATCCTTCATGTCGGTGTTGCCCAATCGTTCGCCCTGATAACTGCCGTCCTGGACCCTGCGGCACCATTCCAGGTTATCGAGGTACCACTGCACGGTTTTGCGCAGACCGGTTTCGAAGGTTTCTTCCGGAACCCAGCCCAGTTCGCGTTCGATCTTGCTGGCGTCGATCGCGTAGCGTTGGTCGTGACCTGGCCGATCCTTGACGAAAGTGATCAGGTCGGTGAATTGCGCGACGCCTGCGGGCCGTTGCGGCGCCAGTTCTTCCAGCAGGGAGCAGATACCGCGCACCACGTCGATGTTCTTTTGTTCGTTATGGCCACCGATGTTGTAGGTCTCGCCGACCACACCTTCGGTGACCACTTTCAATAGAGCGCGGGCGTGGTCTTCGACGAACAGCCAGTCCCGCACCTGCAGACCATCGCCGTAGACCGGTAATGGCTTGCCCGCGAGGGCGTTGAGGATCACCAGCGGAATCAGCTTTTCGGGGAAATGGAACGGGCCGTAGTTGTTCGAACAGTTGGTCAGCAGCACAGGCAGGCCGTAGGTACGGTGCCAGGCGCGCACCAAGTGGTCGGATGCGGCCTTGCTGGCGGAGTAGGGCGAGCTGGGAGCGTAGGGCGTGGTTTCGGTGAACAGATCGTCCACGCCGTGCAGGTCGCCATACACTTCATCGGTAGAAATGTGATGAAAGCGGAAAGCGCTCTTGGCCGGCTCGGTCAGCGTATGCCAGTAGGCGCGGGCGGCTTCGAGCAGGCTGTAGGTGCCGACGATATTGGTCTGGATAAAATCCGACGGACCGTCAATCGAACGGTCGACATGGGACTCGGCGGCCAGGTGCATGATCGCATGGGGCTCGAAGCGTGCCAGTACGGCGCTGACGGTGGCCTGGTCGATGATATCGGCCTGGACAAACTCATAGCGGCTGTTGGAGGCGATGCTGGTCAGCGACTCCAGGTTGCCAGCGTAGGTGAGTTTGTCGAGGTTGAGCACTTCGTGATCAGTATTTTGAATCAGATGACGAATCAAGGCTGAGCCAATAAAACCGGCTCCGCCGGTGATGAGAATACGCATGTCAGGGGCCTTTTCCTTAGACGGACATAGAGCAAATGGGGCATAGCTTGGGTTGTGATGCTTGGCAGTGCAAGTGCGACACGCGTGGGGGTTGCTTAACCCCCCAAAACAATGGCGATATACACGCCTAAAAATCAGAGGCTCTGACCATGCTGCTCGCCACGTTGATCCATCGCGCCAGTCTACCTTGCCCGCAAGTAGGCCTCGATCAGGCCACTCAACTCTTGGCGCAGCACTATGGCCTTGTTGGCACTTTGCAATCGCTGGGCAGCCAGCAAGACCTCAATTACAGAGTCGACACCCCCCAGGGACAGTTTGTTCTGAAAATCTGCCGGGGTGACTACGCGGCGTTGGAGCTGCAGGCTCAGCACGCGGCGCTGGGTCACCTGCAGGCGCACGCCGAGGTGCGTGTGCCCAAGGTCATCAAGACCCTGGCTGGCGATGAGTTGCTCACCCTGACGATCGGTGGGCAAACCCTGCATTTGCGGCTGCTGGACTATCTCGACGGCCAGCCGTTGACCCACATGCCGCACTTGGGCCGCGAGGTGATAGCCGGGTTCGGTGACCTGTGCGGCCGCATGAGCCTGGCGCTCGCGCCGTTCGAGCATGGGGGCCTTGAGCGCACGCTGCAGTGGGACCCGCGCCATGCTCAGGAACTGATCACCCACCTGCTGGCCAGCCTGGAACGCCTCCCGCACCGTGATGCGTTGGAGCGCGTGGCCGCGCAGGTTCAAGCCCGGATTCGCCCCTTGGCCGAGCGCCTGCCGTGGCAAGCCGTTCACATGGACATCACCGACGACAACGTGCTGTGGCAGCGCGATGCCCAGCGTCATTGGCACATCAAGGGGGTGATCGACTTCGGCGATCTGGTTCACACCTGGCGCATCGCTGATCTGTCGGTGACTTGCGCGGCCCTGCTGCACCATGCCGAAGGCGACCCCTTTGCGATTTTGCCGGCGATCCAGGCCTGCCATGCCGTGACCCCTTTGCAACGCGAAGAGTTACAGGCGCTGTGGCCGCTGATCGTTGCGCGGGCTGCGGTGCTGGTGCTGAGCAGTGAGCAGCAGCAACGCCTGGACCCGCATAACAGCTACCTGCTGAAAAATGCCGAGCATGAGTGGGAAATCTTCCATGTGGCGACTTCGGTACCGTTCGAACTGATGGAAGCGGCGATTTTGAGCAGCGTTGGCGAAACGCCGACGCCCATCGCCAGCCAGGATTTTGCCCCACTGTTACCGGAGCTGGTCGGTCGCGAATTTGCGTTGATCGACCTCGGGGTGCTCAGCCCGCATTTCGAGGCTGGCAATTGGGAGACACCCGGTGTCGATCGCAGGCTGCTGGACGAAGCGGCAGCAGTTCACGGGTTGGCGGCCAGCCGCTACGGGCAATATCGGCTGTCGCGCACCGTCCCTGACAGTGCCGCCGAGCCGGAGACGTTTCCTCTGCACGTCGAGCTGCATGTGCCCCACGGCACGGTGCTGGAAGCGCCTTTCGCCGGTACATTGCACCAGGACGCCGATGGCGTTGTGAGCCTGCAGGGCGTCGAGTCGAGCGTTCGCTTGATGGGGGTCAAACCCTCCCTCAAACCGGGTGCGCTGCTGGTCAAAGGGCAAGTGTTTGGCGAGGTTCAAGCGCCGCTGACCGTACAACTGTGCCGCGCCGATCTCGAACCGCCGCTGTTTTGCACGCCTTCGCGCGCATCGGCCTGGCAAATCCTATGCCCTTCGCCTGCTGCTGTGCTGGGGCTGGCTTGCGACGCCGAGCCTGAACTGGACGCTCACGCCCTGCTGGCTCGCCGCGACGCCAGTTTTGCGCGCTCGCAAAAGCACTATTACACCGATCCGCCGCGTATCGAGCGGGGCTGGCGCAACCACCTGATCGACATGCAGGGGCGTTCCTACCTGGACATGCTCAACAACGTGGCGGTGCTCGGCCATGGGCATCCGCGCATGGCTGCGGTGGCGGCGCGGCAATGGTCGCTGCTCAACACCAACTCACGCTTTCACTACGCCGCCGTCACGGAGTTTTCCGAACGCCTGTTGGCCTTGGCGCCGGCGGGCATGGACCGTGTGTTTCTAGTCAACAGCGGCACCGAAGCCAACGACCTGGCCATTCGCCTGGCCTGGGCCTACAGCGGCGGGCGCGACATGCTCAGCGTACTGGAGGCGTACCACGGCTGGTCGGTGGCGGCGGACGCGGTGTCCACGTCGATTGCCGATAACCCCCAGGCCTTGAGCAGTCGTCCGGACTGGGTGCATCCAGTGACGGCGCCCAACACCTATCGCGGTGAGTTCCGCGGGCAGGACAGTGCCCCAGACTATGTACGCAGTGTGGAACACAACCTGGCGAAAATCGCTGCCAGCAAACGCCAACTGGCAGGTTTTATCTGCGAACCGGTATATGGCAACGCCGGTGGCATCTCCCTGCCGCCGGGCTATCTGCAACAGGTGTATGGCCTGGTGCGCGCTCAGGGCGGCGTGTGTATCGCCGATGAAGTGCAAGTCGGTTATGGGCGCATGGGGCGTTTCTTCTGGGGCTTCGAGGAGCAGGGCGTGGTGCCCGACATCATCACCATGGCCAAAGGCATGGGCAACGGCCAGCCACTGGGGGCCGTGATCACTCGCCGCGAAATCGCCGAAGCGTTGGAGGCTGAAGGCTACTTCTTCTCGTCTTCTGGCGGCAGCCCGGTCAGTTGCCGGATCGGCATGGCAGTGCTGGATGTGATGGAAGAAGAAAAGCTTTGGGAAAACGCCCAAGTAGTCGGTGGACATTTCAAAGCTCGCCTGGAAGCCCTGATCGAGCTTCACCCGCTGGTCGGCGCGGTGCATGGGTCCGGTTTCTACCTTGGCCTGGAACTGGTTCTCGACCGGCACACCCTGGAGCCTGCTACCGAGGAAACCAAAATACTGTGCGACCGCTTACGGGAGTTGGGCATTTTTATGCAGCCTACCGGCGATTATCTGAACATTCTGAAGATCAAACCACCGATGGTCACTTCCCGCAGCAGCGTGGATTTCTTCGTCGACATGCTGTCGAAGGTGCTCGATGAACAGTTATAAATAGTCGACTCTTATCGATAATTAGGCGGGATGCTTCAGGCTGAAGCCTCTTAACTGCTTTTAAAGCCGATTTTTATCCGTTATAAAGTCGGCCATCACCCCTTCGGAGCACCGAACGCCATGACCACTTTGCACAGCACTCCCCGCGCCGATGGCTTCCATATGCCCGCCGAATGGGCGCCACAGACCCAGACCTGGATGATCTGGCCTGAGCGCCCGGACAACTGGCGCCTGGGTGGCAAGCCGGCGCAGGCGGCCCATGTGGCCGTGGCCAAGGCTATTGCGCGGTTCGAGCCGGTGACGGTGTGTGTGTCCGCCGGCCAATATGAAAACGCGCGGGCGCGTTTGGATGTGCCGAATATTCGCGTGGTGGAAATGTCCAGCGATGACGCTTGGGTGCGGGACACCGGCCCGACGTTCGTGATCAACAACAGCGGCGAAGTGCGCGGCGTCAATTGGGATTTCAACGCTTGGGGCGGTTTCGACGGCGGCCTCTACGCGCCGTGGAACCGTGACACACAGGTGGGCGGCAAAATCCTTGAGATCGAGCGCGCCCCCCGTTACCGCACCGAAGGTTTTGTGCTGGAGGGTGGTTCGATCCACGTTGATGGCGAAGGCACCCTGATCACCACCGAAGAATGCCTGCTCAACCGCAATCGTAACCCGCACCTCGACCGCGCCGAGATCGAAGCGGTGCTGAGCGCCAATCTGGCGGTGGATAAAATCATCTGGTTGCCGGACGGCCTGTTCAACGATGAAACCGATGGCCATGTGGATAACTTCTGCTGCTACGTGCGCCCGGGCGAAGTGTTGCTGGCCTGGACCGATGACCCGCAAGACCCGAACTACGCGCGCTGCCATGCCGCCATGGACGTCCTGCAACGCAGCACCGATGCCCAGGGCCGCTCGTTTACAGTGCACAAAATGCCGATTCCGGGGCCCTTGTTTGCTACCGAAGAAGAATGTGCCGGAGTCGACCCGGTGGATGGCTCCCAGGAACGTAATCCGACCGTGCGGTTGGCGGGTTCCTACGTCAACTTCCTGATCGTCAACGGCGGCATTATCGCGCCGAGCTTCGACGATCCGCTCGACCATGAAGCCAAGCGCATCCTGCAGGACCTGTTCCCGCAGCATGAAGTGGTGATGGTGCCGGGTCGTGAATTGTTACTGGGTGGCGGCAATATTCACTGCCTGACTCAACAGCAGCCTGCGCCGCACAAGAACTGAGTGCGGTTGTAACAGCGCTTCAACGACGACCTGGCGCTACGCGCCTCCAGCGTCCAAGGCAAGCCCGCGGCCCTACTAGCCCGCGGGCTTTTTTGCGCGCGCAGGCCCCTGAACCTGGCGCATTGGCATAGCTCTTGTATCGGTTTTGCCATAGCAGTGGCCCAAGGTGATGACTGCGCAGTTCTGTCATAAACCTTGAGTAAGTTAGCCGCTCACGCAGTCGGAGAGAGCGCTGAAATGAACGTCGAAATCAACCCCATGCGCGCGCGCCCGCTTCATCCTTCACGGGTCGACAGTGACGCCATCCATGCCCTGGCGCTCTGGTTGAAGGAAAACAGCGCGCGGCAGGTCAGGCAACCCGACCTGCGCAGTGTCTTGAGTGAACGCTACCCGCAGGGGTTGTTCAGTGAGGATGAAGTGCACGCGCTGTGCGAGCTGATGCACAGCACGCTCACCCCCATACAGGCTTCCAGTCTCTAGAAGCTATAAGTGCCCGTCACCACCAGGCTGCGCGGATCTCCCGGCTGGATCTGCGCCACGCTGGTGGCCGACGCGTAGTAGGTTTTGTCGGCGATGTTGTTCAGCGCCGCCGTCACATCCCACGTCTTTTGACGAAAGCCGGCCAAGGCGTCCCAGCGGCCATAGCCTGGCAGGACCACGGTGTTGAGGCTGTCGGCATAGCGGTCGCCGACCAGCGTCAGGCCGGTTTCTGCGTACCAGCCCATTTCCGGTTTCCAAGTCAGGAACAGGCTGGCGTTACGTTTGGCCACGTCACTGACGCGCTTGCCTTCAAAGCCGTTGTTGTCCTTCTCCACCTTGGCATCCTGCAGGCCTACACCGCCGCGAACATACCAGTTGCCGCCGATCTTGCCGGTGGCTGTCAACTCCACGCCTCGTGAGCGCTGCAGGCCGCTGAGCAAGGTGATGGAGCGGTCGAGCGGATCGCTGGTACGGCGGTTGTAGAGTTCCAGTTCGTATACGGCCAGGGTGGTGCTCAAGCGATCGTCGAGCCAATCGCTTTTCACGCCGATTTCTTTTTGTTTGGTCAGTTCGGGGCTCAGATCGTTGACGCCGCCGGATGCGTTTGGGGTGATGCCGATCAAACCGCCACCCGCAGGAGAAAAGGTCTTGCTCCACGAGGCGTAGAACGAGTGGTTTTCCAGTGGCGTCCACACCAGGCCAAAACGTGGGCTGGTACTGTGATTCTTCACCGCTTGTTGGGTATTCAGCAGCTTGTTGGTGGTGTCCACCTCGAAACGGTCATAGCGCAAGCCAGCGAGCACTTGCCATTGATCGTTCAGGCGCAGTTGGTCTTGCACATACAACGCACGGCTATCCACTTCGGTGTGGTTATTGCTCGACGCGCTCATGCGCCCGGTGTGGCTCAGGTGGCGATCAGGCTGGTTGAGGTCCAGATCTGGCACGGCCTGGCCCCCACGGTTCACGGCGGTGGCGGTGTACAGCTTCGGATCGCGATGCTGGCTGCCCAGCTCAAGGCCCGTGAGCACGCGGTGTTCCAGGCCGTATGTGCTGAAACCGCCCTCCATTTCCAGGTTATTGAACACATTGCGAGTGGTCAGATCCTGCTGCCAGCGTTGGCGCGTCACGCGGTTGGTCGCAGCGGTGTAGCCGGTCTGGTAGGTGTTGTCGAAATCGCTGTCGAGTTTGAACACGCCCAGGGTGTGGCGCAGTTGCCAATTGTCATTGAGTTCATAGGCGAGTTTGGACCGTAACGACTGGGTTTTATCGTCGATGTAGTCGCGGTTATCAAAGTAGGTAGTGCTGCGGCTTACGTCGGCAGGGCGGCCGTTGACACCGGGAACGCCGCGGTCCGGGGTGCGGTTGTAACGACTGTATTCGTACTGCACCAGCCAGTTGAGGTCCGGGGTCAGTTGCCAACTCATGGACGGCGCAAACAACTGACGACTGCCGCTCACGTCGTCGCGGAAACTGTTGTTGTCCTGGTTGCCCATGTTCAGGCGCAGGCTGATGTTATCGCTGGGGTCGGTGCTCAGGTCGGCGTACACGCTACGCCAATCATTGCTGCCACCCTGGACTTCGAGGGTTGAGGCGCGCCCAGCCGAAGGCAATTTGCTGACGCGGTTGACGATACCGCCCTGGCCACCACGTCCGTAGAGCACTGCCGCCGGTCCTTTAAGCACTTCGATGCGTTCGATGTTGTGCAGGTCGCGCACGTATTGGCTGTCGTCGCGAATGCCGTCCAGGTAGAAATCGTTACTCGCGTCGAAGCCACGGATACGCAAGCTGTCGAAGCGTGTGTCGGCGCCACTGCTGACGTTGGGAATACCGCTGAGCGCTTGGCCGAGGTCATTGGTGCCATAGGCGCGCAGATTTTCCGTCTTTACCGAGTCGATGGCCTGGGGTACGTAACGCACTGGCGTTGCCGTGCGGGTGGCAGTATTGGTGGCTTTGACGCGCGGGTCGTCTTCGTCGGCGTCGGCGCTGATCGATGTGGCGGGTAAAGTGGTGGTGGCGCAGGCGAAACCGGCAGACAACAGTACAGAAAGCCCAAGGGTGATGGGCGTCAGGCGAGGGGCGGGCATGGAGAAATGCATCCAGAATGTTTTGGAAAAACAGCGCGCTAATGGTAATGCCTTGCATTTGCGTGCGTTATCCATTACTAAACGTATCCACCTTGAGATATGTTACTGGATGTGTTTACAGACGATTGGAAAGCGTTTTTTTGTCGTTTTCAGATATGCCAGCGACAGGCTCTTAGAATTATTTCGCCTAAATACAGACGATTCGCGAAATTGACACATAGTTCAACGCGCGACTAGGATTGCGCCCAACGCCTGTGGCTAACCGCCATGACTCTTCCAATAAAAAAAGGCCCGCGGCATGTTCAGTCGTCCGCGGGCTTTCTTTTTTCTGGAAAAAGTCGATATCAGAAAGCGACATGGAGCCTGGTATCACAGCGCGTACTCAACCCGTAATAAGGAATACAAGAATATGTTGAAGCAACGGATGAGTCTGATCGCTCTGGGGATTTTGAGCGCATCGACAGCAATGGCTAATGACCAAGACCAATCCAAGGGTTTTGTCGAAGACAGCCACCTGAATATCGCCGCACGTAACGCTTATATCAGCCGTGACTACAAAAACGGCAAGCAAGACAAAGCCGAGTGGGGCCAGGGTTTCATCGGTAAATTCGAGTCCGGCTTCACCCAGGGCACCGTCGGTGTGGGTGTGGACGTGATCGGTCAGTACGCTATTCGCTTGGACGGCGGTAAAGGCCGCAGCGGCGCTGGCGGCATCGACTTCTTTAAGCAAGGCGATAGCGGCTCGGCCGCAGACGACCTGGCCAAAGGCGGCGCTGCCGTGAAGTTCCGGGTGTCCAACACCGTGCTCAAGTATGGTGATCAGTTCCCTAACGTCCCGGTTCTGGCCTACGACAACTCCCGCCTGTTGTCCGAAACCTATACCGGCACTTCGATCGTTTCCAAAGAGATCGAAGGCCTGCAACTGGACGCCGGTCACTTCACCAAGGAAGCGCGTAAGAGTGCTGAAGGTACCGACAGCGGTAACCTCAAGAGCATCAATTACCTCGGTGGTAGCTATAAATTCACCGAAAGCCTGTCCGCCGCTCTGTACGCGTCCGATATGGAAGACGTGCTGAAAAAGCAATACGTCAACGTCAACTACGTGCTGGCCTTGCCAGAAAAGCAGTCGCTGACCTTTGACTTCAACGGCTACAAAACCAAGCTGGACAAGAGCTTCGCCGAACAGCGCGGCGATGCCGATGCCCGTGATAACAAGATCTGGAGCCTGGGCGCTACCTGGGCTGTCGGCCCACACAGTTTCACCGTGGCCCATCAGCGCAGCACTGGCGATACCGGCTACCTGTATGGCGGCTACCGCGATAACACTCCGGACACCGGCTTCGGTGACGGCGGCAACACCATCCTGCTGGCCAACTCCTACTGGTCCGACTTCAACGGTAAAGATGAGCGCTCCTGGCAGGTCGGTTACGGCCTGGACTTCAGCACCTTCGGCGTGCCTGGCCTGACCTACAACGTGGCCTACGTGCGCGGCACCAACATCGATGACGGCTCCAACCGTGGCGATGGCACCGAGCGTGAAATCTTCAACCAGTTCAAGTACGTCGTTCAGAGCGGCCCGGTCAAAGACCTGAGCCTGCGCGCTCGTGCATCCTGGTTGCGCGTCTCCAACAACGCCAGCAACTACAACGTGGGCGGTAACGAACTGCGTCTGTTCGCTGACTACCCAATCAACGTGTTCTGATTGACCGCACGTTGCGCCTGATGTCAGGCGATAAAAAACCCCGACTGGTTCGGGGTTTTTTTATAAGCGCCGATCAGTCCTGACGGCTTTGCAAGATGCTGCGCGCCAGCGACGCGTTCACGTAATCGGTAATCAGCGACAGCCCTTCATAAGGCGCGATCTTTCGGTTATCGATGCACAACTGCGCCATCTGCAACACCACCAGGCGCTTCTTCTTATTGAGTCGCACCCCCGGCACGCCGAACGCCGTTTTGCGCAGTTCGGGCAGCGGTGCTTCGTCCGTCAGTTCAAGCGTGAGCCAGATGCCTTGGATCGGTTGCAGCGACACATTGGCGATATGCTCGATCGGCAGCGGTTGCGCCAGGTTGGCAAACACAAAATGCTCCGGCGTGAGCCGCAGCGCGATCTGCGGCGCGCGTTTGTAACGGCGCACGCCCAGCCACACAAAGATCAGCGCGATGCTGGCGATGGCCCCGCCGGCACCGAAGGTCGACAGCGGCGTGCCTTTCACGCGCGATGGATCGAGCCAAGGCAGACTCATGATCAGCAGCCCGAGCACCACAAACGGCACCGCCAGTACCGTCGTGATCAGGGCGCGCCGCCGGCCACCCTCGTGTAAGGCGTGTTCGCCCTGAGCGGAAGCGGCCAGCGTTTCCAGCAGTTCGGTTTGTGCCTCGTCTTCGGCGACCACGGCCTGGATCAAGTCGTCGGACAGCTGTTCGCTAAGCGCTGACACCGAACTGAAAAAAACCGCCAACTGCGCCTGCGCCGCCTCGACATCCACCGCGCGGGTAGCGTTGCGCGTGGTCTCATCCAGCGACACGTTCAGGGCTTGCAGGCGTTCGCCGTTGGAAGGGTGGGAGTCGGTTGGGTGTGGTTGGTGAATGTCCAGTGCGTCAGGCGGTAGTTGCAAGGCTTGTTCGCGTAATGCAATCAGCACGCCCTGGGTCAGGTCTGCGGTCGACGCCGTCTCGCACAGCGTGATCAACGCGTCCTCGAGGTGCGGTTGCAACACCGAAACGCGTAGCAAGGCCGAGGCTGTTGCCCCATTACCCGCCAACCGCGCGCCGGCGGCATCGGCCAGCAGTTCGCGTTCGCGACTCCAGTGGTTCACCGCGTGGTCGAAGCGCTGTATGAAAAACGCTCCGAACAGAAATGATGGACGCATCAGCCAACCTTGGATCAAATCACTGGCCAGCAATGTTTCTTGCAGCGCCTCCAGGCTGCGATTGACCCCATCGTAGATCGGCAGAAAACGCAGGCTGTACTCTGTGTCCTGCCCGACAAAGTGCGCCAGCTCATGGCCAATCACGGCATTGATTTCCGCCGGATTCAGCAGCCCCAGATACGGCAACGGCACGTGCAACGTCCGCCCATGCAGCGAGGTGTGCGCCGGCAGCAATGTGGCGTCGCTGGACGTGACGTAAAAGCCTTGGGCCAAGCTCACCACGATATGGTCGGGCGGCAAAGCACCGAGCCGCCCCGCCAATTCACTCACCAGGCGCCATAAACCTGGAGCCTGTACGGGCGCAACTTCCCGCGCGAAAATCTCCATGGGCGCCGGCGTGAACATCACCAGCATGTGGCGCAATTGCCGCAGCAGCAGCCAGATGGAATACAGGCAGAACGCCGCAACCACCCCCAGCACCGCCATCAGCTTGACTTCACCACTGCCCAACCGGCCTACATGCCACATCCCCAAGCCTTCGAAGCACAAGGCTAGCGCCACTGCCGCCGCCATCGCCACCACATGGCTCACCAGCCCATAAGGCAACAACCGACTGCCTTGGGTGAACACGCGCAGTAATGTTTCTCGCGATTGCAACGCCCGCCGTCCCGCCCAGTGCGTCCCGGCCAACGCCGCCAGGCCGATCACCGCCGCCAGCAAACCGAACCCCACCACCCACGGCGCCAACCCGCGCATCGCCCGATTCACCTGATGAGCCGTGGGTAACTCCGCTTCGATCTTTTCCAGGCGCGAGAGCGCCAACTGCACGCTGATCTTCTCATTCGGCAGATCGACACTGGCCATAGGGTTCCTCGCCGCCAGCGCCCGCAGTTGCTGTTTCGCAATGCTCACATTGCTGTGGTAATCGATCATCGCATTGCTCATCTCCTCCGCGCGCTGACGCTCCCAGTTACCCAGGGCGGCCAACAGCAGCGGGAAAATCACCAAAAGAGCGACGAGTTTTAGAGCGTTCATGGGAATCCGTTCGGGACGCTTGGGGATGTTGGTTATACCGAAAAGGGTTGGGGCTGGGCAAAGTGCTTTGCATACGTTTGGCGGTCAGAGCATCTGATTGCTGCCGATGCGAGAACATGGGAAGTCATATCCCGAGCCTACGAACAATTGAAATGATGGTCCCCTTATCTTCTGTTCAACACATTCATCGGTGTGTTCGCCATACACTTAGTGCGCCAGTTAAAGCGGGCGGAGGATGAAGTACCGACTGATGCGCCGCGTTCCTATTGAGTCGGAGGCGGACGAGGAACGCCAGCAGGCTCAGATCAGCGTGAGCAAAGGCGTGGGAAATTTTCGGTCGCTGTTCGTGAACATGTCGGGGGGCTAGAATCGCTATCCTATCTTTAACTATTTGTTTTTGAGTATTTGGAATTTAGATGTGTCGCATTTTTCGCACTTTTAGTCATGTTAGCAAAAGTTCTAGTCAGCTGTATGATGATGAGGGGGTTTGAAAAAAGTCGCTTATTCATATGAGATATCAACTCTTGGTATAAATGCATGGGAAGGGTGTTGGGCATGGAAAAAAGCTACTATTTGAAAAATCTAATTATTGGGCTGGTAATTTTTACGATTTGCGCATTCGTATTTAAATCAGATGCTGATGCAGCAGTATTTTTTTTGATTTATGGCATTAATGCGTTCTTGTTTCCGTTTGCCAAGCGTCTAGTCGAAGACTTGGTATTTCGTTATACATCTAAAGATTTTTGGAGGTCGGGCCCGTTAAGGACCGGTGCTGCAAATGGTGGGTATGCGCTTTTATATGGCTTTTATTTTGCGCTGGCTTTTCCACTTGGTTTATTGTTTTTTATAAGATTTTGTATTAAGAAAAAGTCTGCCATGTAGGCGGACTTTTTTATGGGGTTGCTATGGGAGTTTTGTTTTTCTAACTAATGCATCATAAATCAGAGCGCCCGTGGTAGCGATCAAGCGCCAGAGTGCCCAGAGGATTTGCTGCGATAAACCCAAGCACCTCACTAACTTGGGCTGTTGCTGCGACGTCAAGTAAAAACGGTGTCGGTAAAAACGGGGTCAGCCCCCTTTCTTCTCACTGTCGGGTCGCATGCCGGAGAATACGGTCGGGGTTTGGGGATGTTGAGAAGATTGATTGGGTTTATATGGTTGATGAGCTATGGCCGATTACGCGGTTGTTTTTCAGGTGAATGAAACTTTGCTTCTTGATAGAGGCTTCGGCTGAAAAATGGACATCGCCTAGAGGCTTACGATTGCGTGAATTTTTTTTGATAGAAGCTTTAGCACAGTAAAAGCGGGGTCAGACCCCTTTCTTCTCCGCGGTTAGGTGCGCTTTCTGCCACTGTCTCGGTGGCAGCGTATAAAAAACCGATTCAAAAAATGAGTGTGGACGTTTTGTGGACGTTTTGACGAAAACGAGACATAGGATTTCCGCCGTTTCCCAAACCCCAGAAACCACAAAGCCCCGCATTGCGGGGCTTTGAGATATGGTGCCGGCACCAGGAGTCGAACCCGGGACCTACTGATTACAAGTCAGTTGCTCTACCAACTGAGCTATACCGGCGTGTTAGGGCGACGATTATAGCGATTGGCAAGGTTCTGTAAACCCCTGAAATCTGACTATTTTTGCGAAAACTCAAGTTTTCTCACATTGCCCTGCTTTTCTCCGCCCCTTCAGCAAAAAATCAACGCTCGTGCAGTGCCTCTGCCCGGGATTTGATGATGGGTTTGAGCAGGTAGCTCAAGATGCTTTTCTTGCCGGTGATGATGTCTACCGACGCCACCATGCCGGGG
The DNA here is from genome assembly GCF_019641515.1 of Pseudomonas sp. S5F11. NCBI lineage: Bacteria > Pseudomonadati > Pseudomonadota > Gammaproteobacteria > Pseudomonadales > Pseudomonadaceae > Pseudomonas > Pseudomonas sp. S5F11. The sequence goes on along the minus strand of NZ_JAIFJZ010000001.1, from coordinate 3,241,355 downwards.
ATGATCAGCAGGGGTTTTTCGTCGGTGCCCAGGTGGCTGCGTTCGGTGCGCAGTTTGATGACGTAGAAGGTGTTCTTCTTTTCTTCGTCCATCACGGTGTCGGCGCCGATTTGTTCGAGCTTGCCTTTGAGGCCGCCGTAGATGGTGTAGTCGTAGGCGGTGAATTTGATCATGGCTTCCTGGCCGGGGTGCAGGAAGGCAATGTCTTGCGGGCGGATCTTGGCTTCCACCAGCAGCGTGTCGTCCAGCGGTACCACTTCGGCGATGTCACTGCCGGGTTGGATCACGCCGCCGACGGTGTTGACCAGCATCTGCTTGACGATGCCGCGCACCGGGGAGGTGACCATGGTGCGGCTGACGCGGTCTTCCAGGCCTTTAGATGTGGCTTGGGCCTTGCTCAGGTTGGTGCGGGCTTCGTTCAACTGGGCCAGGGCTTCGCTGCGGAATTTACCCCGGGTTTCGTCGATTTTGCGCTGCACTTCGTTGATCGCGGCTTGGGCGCGCGGGATGGCCAGCGTGGTGCCGTCGAGCATGCCTCGGGTTTCGACTTCGGAGCGCTTGAGGCGCAGCACTTCTACCGGCGATATCGCGCCTTGCTTCACCAGTGGTTCGGACATGCCGATCTCCTGGCGCAGCAGGCCCAGGCTATTACGGTATTGATCCTGTTTGGAGCTGAATTCACGCAGTTCCTGCTGACGTTGCAGCAGCTGTTGTTGCAGCCCGCCAATCTCATCTGCCAGTTGTTGGCGGCGGCTCTGATACAGCGACTCTTCGTTCGAAGCTTGGTTTGGCGCAGTCTTGCGTGCGTTGTCGGAGATGTTCAGCGGGCGGTTGTCGACTTCCGCGCTCAGACGCTCCACGCGCAGTTCCATGGCCACGCGGTCGGCTTCGGTTTCGCCGACGTTGGAGGCAAATCGCGTGTCGTCCAGGCGCACCAGCGGTGCCCCGGCGTCGACGATCTGGCCCTCATGCGCATAAATCTGCGCGACGATGCCGCCCTCCAGGTTCTGGATCTTCTGGATGCGCGAGGAGGGGATCGCTTTGCCTTCGCCCTTGGTCACTTCGTCGATGATCGCGAAGTGCGCCCACAGCAGCAGGAACACGAAGAAGCCGATCACGCCCCAGATGGTCAGACGTACGATGCGTGGCGCGTCGTCGACCAGGGCTTTTTCCACTTCGGGCAGTGGCTGGTTGTCGAGTGAGTCGGTGCCTTTGAAATAACCGAAGACCATCTTCTTTAAGCGGCGTAGACCGGAGTTAAGCGACACTGATCTGCCCCTTTTTCAGCGCTTCCATCACGGCCGCTTTAGGGCCGTCTGCGAGTATCTGGCCACGGTCGATCACCAGCAGGCGGTCGACCAGGCTCAGCAGCGAAGCACGGTGGGTGACGAGAATCACCGTCTTGTTTTCGATCACCGACTGCAAGCGCTGCTTAAGGCGCTCTTCGCCGGTGTTGTCCATGGCGCTGGTGGGTTCGTCCAGCAGCAGAATAGGTGGGTTCAGCAGTAGGGCGCGGGCCAGGGCCACGTTCTGGCGCTGACCGCCGGAGAGGTTTTGCCCGCGCTCGCCCACTTGCAGTTCGTACCCCTGCGGGTGGAGCCTGGCGAATTCATGCACGCCGGCCAGCTCTGCCGCTTGCAGCACCATCTCGTCGTCCACGTAGCGCGCACCGGACACCAGGTTGTCGCGCAAGGTGCCGGCCAGCAACTGGATGTCTTGGGCCACGTAACCGATGTTGTGGCGCAGCTCGCTGACGTCGATCTGGCGAATGTCCACGCCATCCACCAGCAGCGAACCCGAGTCTGGCTGATAGAGGCCCACCAGTAGTTTGGCCAGCGAGCTTTTGCCCGAGCCGCTACGGCCGATAATGCCGATTTTTTCGCCGGGGCGAACGTTCAGGTTGATGCCGCGTAGCGCCAGGTTCTGTTGGTTCGGGTAGGTGAAGTCGACCTCGCGGAAGGTCATCGCACCTTGCAGCGATTTGCGGCTGAGGGGGCGCTCTTCGAAGTTGCGTTCTTGCGGCAGCTCCATCATTTGGTCGACGGAGACCATCGTCACCTTGGCTTGCTGGTAGCGCGTCAGCAGGCCCGACAGTTGCGCCAGCGGGCCCAGTGCGCGGCCGCTGAGCATGTAGCACGCCACCAGGCCGCCCATGCTCAGGGTGCCATCAATGATCTGATACACGCCGAAGATGATCATCGCCACGCCCGCCACTTGCTGGATCAGCAGCGTGATGTTCATCGCCAGGCCGGACAGAACTTTCACCCGCAGTTCCAGGCGGCTGAGGGTGCCGATGGTTTGTTCCCACTGGTATTGACGCTCGCTCTCGGCGTTATTGACCTTCACCGCATCCAGCCCGGCGAGGGTTTCGATCAGGCTGGACTGGCGCTCGGCGCCCAGCGCCATGGTGCGCTCAAGTGTCGCAGTCAGCGGCTTTTGCAGGAAGTGACCAATCCCCAAGGCCAGCGGGAACGCGACGATTGGAATCCACACCAAGTGGCCGCCCAGCAGCGCGATCACGCCGAGGATTATCAATGTAAAAGGCAGATCGATCAGGCTGGCCAGTGTCAGCGAGGTTAAAAAGTCGCGCATCCCCTGAAATTCGTGGATGTTTTGCGCATAACTGCCGACGCGTGCCGGGCGCATTTTCATCGACATGCCCACGATGCGCTCGAACAGCGTTGCGGAAATGATCAGGTCGGTTTTCTTGCCCGCAAGGTCCAGGCACAGGCTGCGCATGCTCTTGAGCAGCAGGTCGAACAGGTAGGCACCGCAAATGCCGACCGCCAGCACCCACAGGGTGGCAGTGGCCTGGTTGGGGACCACGCGGTCGTACACGTTCATCACAAACAGCGGCGCGGCCAGGGCGATCAGGTTGATCACCAGGCTGGCAGCGATAGCATCGGCGTAGAGCCAACGTGAGCGTTTGAGGGTGTCTTTGAACCAGGAGCGCGCGCGCGGGATAAGCGTGCCGCTGGTGACGTCAAATTTATGCTGCGGTTGGGCGAAGAACACCCGGCCGCTGTAATCTTGACTCAGCACTTCCCGCGTGACGTGAACCTCGCCGCCTTCACTTTCGCTGAGCAGCAAGCGGGCGGTATCACCGTCCCACCCCACGAGCACCGCACTGCGCCCTTCCTTCAACAGCAATAAGGCCGGCAATGCGATGGTCGGAATCTGCTCCAACTTGCGCTGCAGGAGCCGACCCTGCAAACCCGCCCGCGCGGCTGCGCGGGCGAGCAGGTCGGGGCTCAAGCGCTGGCCTGCCAAGGGCAGGCCAGTGGTCAGCATTGCCCGACTAGCGGGCTTGTAATGCAGGGAGCAGAGGGTCAGCAACCCGTCCAGCAAGGGGTCATCATGCTGACTGCGCGGGTCATGGTTGAGCGGCGCCACACTTATTTCAGAATCCAAGCTGACTCTCTCTTAATGCAGTTGAGCGGTCCAACTCCGTCAAGAATCAGTTCATCCCTGGCAGGTTCACCTTCGTTTTGACTTCGTTCTGCACAACTGATGCCAGCGGCGCAACCACGCCTTGGCTTTTGAGCAGTTGGCCCATATCGGCCTTGATACGGTATTGCGTATACAGCTGCAGGTTTTTGATCTGTGCCAGGCGTTGCGATGCCGTGAACAGTTCGTTCTCGCTGTCGAGCAGGTCGAGCAGTGTACGCTCACCCAGGCTGAACTGCTGCTGGTATGACGTGCGCACGCGGGTGCTGCGGTCTACGTATTCCTGAGCGATCGGCAATTGCGCCGTGGCGTTGTTGTAGGCGTTCCACGCCAGGCTCAGTTCCTGGTTCAGCTCACGCAGGGCGTTATTGCGGATATCCAGCGCTTGGGATGCCTGGGACGCCTTGGACTGCAGGTCTGCTTTGTTGCTGCCGCCGGAGTATAGGTTGAACTGCATGCGCAGCATGGCGGAGTAGCCATTGTCGTGACCTTCTTCGCCGCCGATATTGCTGTTGGCCGAGCGCTGCAGCTCAGCATCGAAGCGCGGATAGAACGTCGACTTGGCGGATTCGTATTGCTTTTCAGCCGCAGCGATGTCCGATTCGGCCGAGCGCAGTACCGGGCTGCTCTCAACCATCTGCCGGCGTGCTTCTTCCAGGCTGGCAGGCATCAAGGCGACAAAGCCTTGGGGCTTCTCCAGCTCGTCGGGTTCTTGACCGACGGCGCTCATGTAGTTGGCTTTGGCGTCATCGAGGTTGGTCTGTTCGGTCAGCAAGTTGTTGCGCGCTTGGGCCAGACGGGCTTCGGCCTGGTCCATGTCCGCCATTCTTCCGACGCCACGGCTGGTGCGCAATTTGATTTGGTCAAAAATGCGTTCGTGGCTTTTCAGGTTGTCTTCTGCCAACTGCACCATCTCGCGACGGGTGAGGACATCCAGATAAACCTGAGCCACCGTCAGCGCAGTGCGCTCGGTGGTATTGAGCAGGGCATAGCCGCGAGAGTTGGCGGTGGCCTGCTGGCGGCCGACTTCATTCTCGGTGCCGAAACCTTGGAACAAGTTTTGCTGGAGACGAATGCTCGACTCGCCGCGGTTAAGGGTTTTCCAATCATGGCTATTGCTGGCGGCGCGGGTCGAGGTGTTGTCGGAGCTTTCGCGACCATAACCGCCCAGCAAGTCGATTTTAGGCAGGTAGCCGCCCTGGGCCGCTCTGACCTGATAGTCGGCGGCGATGCGTGCGTTGACCGCAGCCTGGATTTCTGGGTGAACGTCGACAGCCTTTTGCATGGCTTCTTGAAGGGTTTGAGCCTGTACGAAGCTAGTCGCAAAAACAAATGGCACAGCGGTGAATAAGTGCAAACGCATTCTGATTCTTCCCCGGGGATTGGTTGCCTGAAAGCCGCAACAAACTTGAAATATTGCACTGGAGTGGCAACTCGAAATACCCGTTTTTACTGGGCGCCGCAGGGCGCAAACAGAAAGTCGTGAAGCCGCTTAAATATCAATGTGACATTACTGGGCGGATTGTTTAGGATGACGTCCAATAGGTCAATACCTTGACGGAAAAGTAATTTTTCTGGCGCGGCAACAAAATATTGACGCCATTATTTTTTTAAGCAATTGAGTACTCCAGCTTATTGAATCGGCACCACTGACAGGGCCGGTCTCCTGGGTGGATACCCCTGAACGGCAATACACGGAGAGTCTTTTATGAGCAGCGTTGCGGTCGTCAAAAGCATTGTCGGTCAAGTGTTCGCGGTATCCCCAGAAGGGATTCGTCGTCTGCTGGTAGAAGGCGACCGCTTGTTCGCAGGGGAGCAGATTGATACGGGCCCGGCCGGTGCCGTTTCGCTGGAACTGGCCGACGGCCGCGTGATCGATCTGGGCCGCGACACTCAGTGGAGCGCCAACGCACCTGACTCGACCACCGACCTCAGCGCCGCCACTGCTCAAGCAGCACCGTCCGTGGCCGAATTGCAGCAGGCCATCGCTGCCGGCGCCGACCCGACCCAAGACCTCGAAGCCACCGCCGCGGGCCCGACCGCAGCCGGTGCTGACGGCGCTGTCGGCGGCGGTCATAGCTTTGTTGTGCTTGAAGCGACGGCCGGCGTGGTCGACCCTACCATCGGTTATCCGACCAACGGTCTGAATGCGGCGGATGCGGTGGCAAACGCCCTGACCGGCGCGGACAACAACGGCGTCGACCCGCGCAACGTCACCATCACCCTGACCGCCACGCCTACCATCACCGAAGCCGGTGGTGTTGTGGTTTACACCGTATTCATCACGCAGGCCCCGACCAGCGACCTGACCGTCACCTTGTCCAACGGCCTCTCTGTTGTGGTCCCAGCCGGCCAGACCTCGGGCGCGCTGAACGTCACGTTCGCCGGTAATGACACCCCTTACCTGGACGCCTCGTCGATCTCCGCCACCATCGCCGGCACGTCCGGCGGCGGCAACCTGATCATCACCACCGATCCGACGCCGGCGGTCACTCAGATCAACGACACCATCGACACCACCACCGTTACGCTCACCGCGACGGCATCGGTGGATGAGGGTGGCAAGATCGTCTACACCGCCACCGTGACCAACGCGGCGCAGACCGACGTTGTGATCAAACTGTCCAACGACCAGACCATCACCATCGAAGCCGGTAAAACCACCGGTACGGTCAGTGTCGACACTCCGGCTAACCTGGCGGATGGTAAAGACCTGACGGTCAGCGCCACCATTACCAGTGCCACCGGCGGCAACTACGAAAACCTGGCGATCAATCCCGCACCGGCCACCTCCACCGTTGTTGCCGTGGATGATCCCAGCGTTCTGGTCGCCGATACCAACACGATCGTCGAAGATAACGTCGCCACCGGCAATGTGCTGAGCAACGACAGCGACATCGACAACGTGCTGACCGTCGCCACCTTCAACGTGGGCGGCACCACCTTCGCGGCGGGCCAGACGGCTGTTATCGCAGGCGTGGGCAGTATCACGATTAGCGTCGACGGCGCGTATACGTTCACCCCGGTCAAGGATTACAGCGGCGAAGTGCCGCAGATCGGCTACACCACTAATACCGGTTCGAGCAGCACGCTGACGGTAACGATTACGCCGGTCAACGACGCGCCGGTGGCAGCGGTTGTTGAAGCTGGCGGGGCTGAAGATCCGGCCCAGGGCATTGCGGTCAAACTGAGTGCGACCGATGTGGATGGCGTGGAGAGCGTGAAATCGTTCACCGTCGGCACGCCTACCAACGGCACCTTCTACACAGACGCGGCCATGACCAAACCGGTGACTGGCTCCATTGATGCGGTCAACGGCGAAGCGACGGTTTACTTCAAACCGAACGAAAACTTCCACGGCACCGCGGACTTCACCTACACCGCGACCGACAGCGGCAACGCTGACGGCAGCAACCCGCTGACTTCTGCGCCAGCCAACGGCACCATCATCGTGACTGCGGTCAACGACGCGCCAGAAGCTATCGCCACTAGTGCGACCGGTTCCGAAGATCCGGCCCAGGGCATTGAAGTCAAACTGTCGGCTACTGATATCGATGGCGTGGAGAACGTGAAATCGTTCACCGTCGGCACGCCAACCAATGGCACGTTCTACACCGATGCGGCGATGACCAAACCGGTGACCGGTTCCATTGATGCGGTCAACGGCGAAGCGACGGTTTACTTCAAACCGAACGAAAACTTCCACGGCACCGCGGACTTCACCTACACCGCGACCGACAGCGGCAACGCTGACGGCAGCAACCCGCTGACTTCTGCGCCAGCCAACGGCACCATCACCGTGACTGCGGTCAACGACGCGCCGGTGGCTGCGGACACTAAGGCGAGCGGTGCTGAAGACCCAAGCGAGGGTATCGCGGTCAAGCTGAGCGCGACCGACGTGGATGGCCTGGCGGACGTGAAATCCTTCACCGTCGGCACGCCTACCAACGGCACCTTCTACACCGACGCGGCCATGACCAAACCGGTGACCGGTTCCATTGATGCGGTCGACGGCGAAGCGACGGTTTACTTCAAGCCGAACGAAAACTTCCACGGCACCGCGGACTTCACCTACACCGCGACCGACAGCGGCAACGCTGACGGCAGCAACCCGCTGACTTCTGCGCCAGCCAACGGCACCATCACCGTGACTGCGGTCAACGATGCGCCGGTGGCTGAAGCCACTAGTGCGACCGGTTCCGAAGATCCGGCCCAGGGCATTGAAGTCAAACTGTCGGCTACTGATATCGATGGCGTGGAGAACGTGAAATCGTTCACCGTCGGTACGCCTACCAATGGCACCTTCTACACCGACGCGGCCATGACCAAACCGGTGACTGGCTCCATTGATGCGGTCAGCGGCGAAGCGACGGTTTACTTCAAACCGAACGAAAACTTCCACGGCACCGCGGACTTCACCTACACCGCCACCGACAGCGGCAACGCTGACGGCAGCAACCCGCTGACTTCTGCGCCAGCCAACGGCACCATCACCGTGACTGCGGTCAACGATGCGCCAGAAGCTGTCGCCACCACTGCGACCGGTTCGGAAGATCCGGCCCAGGGTATTGAAGTCAAACTGTCGGCTACTGATATCGATGGCGTGGAGAACGTGAAATCGTTCACCGTCGGCACGCCAACCAATGGCACGTTCTACACCGATGCGGCGATGACCAAACCGGTGACCGGTTCCATTGATGCGGTCAACGGCGAAGCGACCGTTTACTTCAAGCCAAATGCGAACTTCAACGGCACTGCGGACTTCACCTACACCGCGACCGACAGCGGCAACGCTGACGGCAGCAACCCGCTGACTTCTGCGCCAGCCAACGGCACCATCACCGTGACTGCGGTCAACGACGCGCCGGTGGCTGATGCCACTACTGCGACCGGTTCCGAAGATCCGGCCCAGGGCATTGAAGTCAAACTGTCGGCTACTGATATCGATGGCGTGGAGAACGTGAAATCGTTCACCGTCGGCACGCCAACCAATGGCACGTTCTACACCGATGCGGCGATGACCAAACCGGTGACCGGTTCCATTGATGCGGTCAACGGCGAAGCGACGGTTTACTTCAAACCAAACGAAAACTTCCACGGCACCGCGGACTTCACCTACACCGCGACCGACAGCGGCAACGCTGACGGCAGCAACCCGCTGACTTCTGCGCCAGCCAACGGCACCATCACCGTGACTGCGGTCAACGACGCGCCAGAAGCTATCGCCACCACTGCGACCGGTTCGGAAGATCCGGCCCAGGGTATTGAAGTCAAACTGTCGGCTACTGATATCGATGGCGTGGAGAACGTGAAATCGTTCACCGTCGGCACGCCTACCAACGGCACCTTCTACACCGACGCGGCGATGACCAAACCGGTGACCGGTTCCATTGATGCGGTCAACGGCGAAGCGACCGTTTACTTCAAGCCAAATGCGAACTTCAACGGCACTGCGGACTTCACCTACACCGCGACCGACAGCGGCAACGCTGACGGCAGCAATCCGCTGACTTCTGCGCCTGCCAACGGCACCATCACCGTGACTGCGGTCAACGACGCGCCAGAAGCTGTCGCCACCACTGCGACCGGTTCGGAAGATCCGGCTCAGGGCATTGAAGTCAAACTGTCGGCTACTGATATCGATGGCGTGGAGAACGTGAAATCGTTCACCGTCGGCACGCCAACCAATGGCACGTTCTACACCGATGCGGCGATGACCAAACCGGTGACCGGTTCCATTGATGCGGTCAACGGCGAAGCGACCGTTTACTTCAAGCCAAATGCGAACTTCAACGGCACTGCGGACTTCACCTACACCGCGACCGACAGCGGCAACGCTGACGGCAGCAATCCGCTGACTTCTGCGCCTGCCAACGGCACCATCACCGTGACTGCGGTCAACGACGCACCGGTGGCTGCGGACACTAAGGCGAGCGGTGCTGAAGACCCAAGCGAGGGTATCGCGGTCAAGCTGAGCGCGACCGACGTGGATGGCCTGGCGGACGTGAAATCCTTCACCGTCGGCACGCCTACCAACGGCACCTTCTACACCGATGCGGCCATGACCAAACCGGTGACCGGTTCCATTGATGCGGTCAGCGGCGAAGCCACCGTTTACTTCAAACCGAACGAAAACTTCAACGGCACGGCGAACTTCACCTACACCGCCACCGACGGCGGTATTACTGACAACGGCAACCCGCTGACTTCTGCGCCAGCCAACGGCACCATCACCGTGACTGCGGTCAACGATGCGCCAGAAGCTGTCGCCACCACTGCGACCGGTTCGGAAGATCCGGCCCAGGGTATTGAAGTCAAACTGTCGGCTACTGATATCGATGGCGTGGAGAACGTGAAATCGTTCACCGTCGGCACGCCAACCAATGGCACGTTCTACACCGATGCGGCGATGACCAAACCGGTGACCGGTTCCATTGATGCGGTCAACGGCGAAGCGACCGTTTACTTCAAGCCAAATGCGAACTTCAACGGCACTGCGGACTTCACCTACACCGCGACCGACAGCGGCAACGCTGACGGCAGCAACCCGCTGACTTCTGCGCCAGCCAACGGCACCATCACCGTGACTGCGGTCAACGATGCGCCAGAAGCTGTCGCCACCACTGCGACCGGTTCGGAAGATCCGGCCCAGGGTATTGAAGTCAAACTGTCGGCTACTGATATCGATGGCGTGGAGAACGTGAAATCGTTCACCGTCGGCACGCCAACCAATGGCACGTTCTACACCGATGCGGCGATGACCAAACCGGTGACCGGTTCCATTGATGCGGTCAACGGCGAAGCGACCGTTTACTTCAAGCCAAATGCGAACTTCAACGGCACTGCGGACTTCACCTACACCGCGACCGACAGCGGCAACGCTGACGGCAGCAACCCGCTGACTTCTGCGCCAGCCAACGGCACCATCACCGTGACTGCGGTCAACGACGCGCCGGTGGCTGATGCCACTACTGCGACCGGTTCCGAAGATCCGGCCCAGGGCATTGAAGTCAAACTGTCGGCTACTGATATCGATGGCGTGGAGAACGTGAAATCGTTCACCGTCGGCACGCCAACCAATGGCACGTTCTACACCGATGCGGCGATGACCAAACCGGTGACCGGTTCCATTGATGCGGTCAACGGCGAAGCGACGGTTTACTTCAAACCAAACGAAAACTTCCACGGCACCGCGGACTTCACCTACACCGCGACCGACAGCGGCAACGCTGACGGCAGCAACCCGCTGACTTCTGCGCCAGCCAACGGCACCATCACCGTGACTGCGGTCAACGACGCGCCAGAAGCTATCGCCACCACTGCGACCGGTTCGGAAGATCCGGCCCAGGGTATTGAAGTCAAACTGTCGGCTACTGATATCGATGGCGTGGAGAACGTGAAATCGTTCACCGTCGGCACGCCTACCAACGGCACCTTCTACACCGACGCGGCGATGACCAAACCGGTGACCGGTTCCATTGATGCGGTCAACGGCGAAGCGACCGTTTACTTCAAGCCAAATGCGAACTTCAACGGCACTGCGGACTTCACCTACACCGCGACCGACAGCGGCAACGCTGACGGCAGCAATCCGCTGACTTCTGCGCCTGCCAACGGCACCATCACCGTGACTGCGGTCAACGACGCGCCAGAAGCTGTCGCCACCACTGCGACCGGTTCGGAAGATCCGGCTCAGGGCATTGAAGTCAAACTGTCGGCTACTGATATCGATGGCGTGGAGAACGTGAAATCGTTCACCGTCGGCACGCCAACCAATGGCACGTTCTACACCGATGCGGCGATGACCAAACCGGTGACCGGTTCCATTGATGCGGTCAACGGCGAAGCGACCGTTTACTTCAAGCCAAATGCGAACTTCAACGGCACTGCGGACTTCACCTACACCGCGACCGACAGCGGCAACGCTGACGGCAGCAATCCGCTGACTTCTGCGCCTGCCAACGGCACCATCACCGTGACTGCGGTCAACGACGCACCGGTGGCTGCGGACACTAAGGCGAGCGGTGCTGAAGACCCAAGCGAGGGTATCGCGGTCAAGCTGAGCGCGACCGACGTGGATGGCCTGGCGGACGTGAAATCCTTCACCGTCGGCACGCCTACCAACGGCACCTTCTACACCGATGCGGCCATGACCAAACCGGTGACCGGTTCCATTGATGCGGTCAGCGGCGAAGCCACCGTTTACTTCAAACCGAACGAAAACTTCAACGGCACGGCGAACTTCACCTACACCGCCACCGACGGCGGTATTACTGACAACGGCAACCCGCTGACTTCTGCGCCAGCCAACGGCACCATCACCGTGACTGCGGTCAACGATGCGCCAGAAGCTGTCGCCACCACTGCGACCGGTTCGGAAGATCCGGCCCAGGGTATTGAAGTCAAACTGTCGGCTACTGATATCGATGGCGTGGAGAACGTGAAATCGTTCACCGTCGGCACGCCAACCAATGGCACGTTCTACACCGATGCGGCGATGACCAAACCGGTGACCGGTTCCATTGATGCGGTCAACGGCGAAGCGACCGTTTACTTCAAGCCAAATGCGAACTTCAACGGCACTGCGGACTTCACCTACACCGCGACCGACAGCGGCAACGCTGACGGCAGCAACCCGCTGACTTCTGCGCCAGCCAACGGCACCATCACCGTGACTGCGGTCAACGACGCGCCGGTGGCTGATGCCACTACTGCGACCGGTTCCGAAGATCCGGCCCAGGGCATTGAAGTCAAACTGTCGGCTACTGATATCGATGGCGTGGAGAACGTGAAATCGTTCACCGTCGGCACGCCGACCAACGGCACCTTCTACACCGACGCGGCCATGACCAAACCGGTGACCGGTTCCATTGATGCGGTCGACGGCGAAGCGACGGTTTACTTCAAGCCGAACGAAAACTTCCACGGCACCGCGGACTTCACCTACACCGCCACCGACAGCGGCAACGCTGACGGCAGCAACCCGCTGACTTCTGCGCCAGCCAACGGCACCATCATTGTGACTGCGGTTAACGACGCGCCGGTGGCTGCGGACACTAAGGCGAGCGGTGCTGAAGACCCAAGCGAGGGTATCGCGGTCAAGCTGAGCGCGACCGACGTGGATGGCCTGGCGGACGTGAAATCCTTCACCGTCGGCACGCCTACCAACGGCACCTTCTACACCGATGCGGCCATGACCAAACCGGTGACCGGTTCCATTGATGCGGTCGACGGCGAAGCGACCGTTTACTTCAAACCGAACGAAAACTTCAACGGCACCGCAAACTTCACCTACACCGCCACCGACGGCGGTATTACTGACAACGGCAACCCGCTGACGTCGACCCCAGCCAACGGCACCATCACGGTGACTGCGGTTAATGACGCTCCTGTGCTGGGCAACGCTTCGACCAACGCATTCGGCGACACCTATATTGAAGGCAAGCCTGGCGGCTTCGTGGCGACGACCTTGACCATCAGCGACGTCGACAACAGTACACTGCAAAGCGCTAAAGTCACACTCGTCAACCATCTGGCAGACGATGTGCTGATCGCGGATGTCAGCAACACCAAAATTGCAGTCAGCTACGACAAAGCCACTGGCATCCTGACCCTGTCTGGTGAAGCCACGAAGGCGGAATACCAGGAAGTCCTGCGTTCGGTGCACTTCGCCAGCGAAAGCGAGAACCCGGACCCGGTCAATCGTACCCTGACCATCACCGTTAACGACGGTCAGTTGGATTCGGCACCCGTGACCTCCGTGGTACACGTGGTTCCGGTGAACGATCCGCCTGTGGTCAAGTTCGACAGCACCACGTTCACTGAGCAAAAAGACGCGGTCGCGCTGGTCGAGAACCTGACCATCAAAGACGTCGACAACACCACCTTCAGCAAAGTCGTGGTCACCGTCGACCATCTGGCTTCGGGTGATGTGCTTAGCAACACCGACGTGCTCAAGGCTCTGGCCGTTGCCGGCATCACCATCACCCAGAGCGGCAGCGCCGCTGACGGGAAAATCATCTACACCCTCACCAGCGACTCGGCGACCGGCAGCAGCGCCGCCGACTTCGTCAAGGTGGTTGAAGCCATCACCTTCCAGAGCCCGGGCGATAATCCTGTCGGCACTGATCGTACCGTCACCATCGACGTGACTGACGTCGGCGGCGGCAACCTGGATCGCGAACCGCCGCAAACCGGCAGCGCCACCGGCAAGGTCACTATCGACCTGTTCAACGACGCGCCGATTGCATCGGCCGACAACACCACCGCCGATGAAGACCATACGGCCAAGATCGTGCTGGATGGTAAGGACGTGGACGGTTCCATCTCCAGCTTTGTCATTACTACCTTGCCGGAGAACGGCAAGCTGTACAGCGACGCCACGCTGCAAACTGAACTCAAGATCGGCGACTCGGTGCCAGCGGGTGCCGACGGCAAGGCGGCGGTTTACTTCGCCCCGACCGGCGACTGGAGCGGCAAAACCGAGCTGACCTTTACTGCGGTCGACAACGGCGGTAAATCGAGCGCCGTAACCACAGCCGACATCACGATTGCGCCAGTTACCGACACCCCGCACTTGGGCCTGCTTGGCGGTGGCGTGGTGACCTCGATCAATTTCGACGGCGCCAATCTCAATGGTTCGTGGGGCGACGTCGCGGTAGGTAATGCTAACAACCCGGTCGTCAATGGCACCCCGAGCACTCCGTGGCTCACGGGGAATGCCGATGGCCAAGTCGAAATCGGCCAAAGCAGCATCTACGGCGTAGCGACCCCAGGCAACAGCCAGGTCATCGAGCTTGAGAAAAACGCCGGCGACGACTCCAGCCTGTACACCATCATCAAGGCGGAAGCCGGCACGGCGTACACCATCTCGGTCGACTACTCGCCACGTGCGGGTGCCGAGAACAATTCGGTGATCGACGTATTCTGGGGCGGCGTCAAAGTCGGCACCCTGGACACCACCACCGTTGGCATGAAGACTTATACCTTCGTCGTGCCGGTCACCGCTGACGGCGATGCCAAGCTCGAATTCAAAGCCCCTGCTGGCGAGACAAACAACTCGTTCGGCGGCGTGCTGGATAACATCAACGTCACCCAGGTGCTGAACACAGGCCTGGAAGACCATGCGATCAAGCTGTCGACCATCGACGCTTACGCCACCGACAAGGATGGCTCCGAGACGCTCAAGCTGGAAATCAGTGGCGTCCCGCTCAACGCGACCATCACCGATGGCACGCCGGGTCACACCTTCACAGCGACAGCTGGCAATCAAAGCGTCGATATCAGCGACTGGAATAAGGCCACCCTGGTCTTCACCCCGGCGGAAAACGCCAACGGCCTGGTGAACCTGATTGTCACTGCGACTGCGCAGGACGGCACCGCTGATCCGAAATCCGAGTCGATCACTCTGCCGATCAATGTGATTGCAGTGAATGATGCACCGGAAGCCATGGCCACTACCGCGACCGGTTCCGAAGATCAGGCCCAGGGCATTGAGGTCAAACTTTCGGCTACTGATATCGATGGCGTGGAGAACGTGAAATCGTTCACCGTCGGTACGTCGACCAACGGCACGTTCTACACCGACGCGACCATGACCAAGCCAGTGACGGGCGCTATTGATGCCACCAATGGCGAAGCCACGGTGTACTTCAAGCCAAATGCGAACTTCAACGGCACCGCGAACTTCACCTACACCGCGACCGACGGCGGTAACGCTGATGGCAGCAACCCGCTGACGTCGGCTCCCGCCAACGGCATCATCACTGTGACTGCGGTCAACGATGCGCCGGTGGCTGAATCCACTAAGGCGACCGGTGCTGAAGACCCAAGCGTAGGTATCGCGGTCAAACTGTCCGCCACCGACGTAGACAGCCCGACGGACGTGAAATCGTTCACCGTTGGCACGCCTACCAATGGCACCTTCTACACCGACGCGGCGATGACCAAACCGGTGACCGGCTCCATTGATGCGGTCAACGGCGAAGCCACCGTTTACTTCAAGCCGAACGAAAACTTCAACGGCACCGCGAACTTCACCTACACCGCGACCGACGGCGGCAACGCTGATGGCAGCAACCCGCTGACGTCGGCTCCCGCCAACGGCATCATCACTGTGACTGCGGTCAACGATGCGCCGGTGGCTGAATCCACTAAGGCGACCGGTGCTGAAGACCCAAGCGTAGGTATCGCGGTCAAACTGTCCGCCACCGATGTAGACAGCCCGACGGACGTGAAATCGTTCACCGTTGGCACGCCTACCAATGGCACCTTCTACACCGACGCGGCGATGACCAAACCGGTGACCGGTTCCATTGATGCAGTCGACGGCGAAGCGACCGTTTACTTCAAGCCGAACGAAAACTTCAACGGCACCGCGAACTTCACCTACACCGCGACCGACGGCGGCAACGCTGATGGCAGCAACCCGCTGACGTCGGCTCCCGCCAACGGCATCATCACTGTGACTGCGGTCAATGATGCGCCGGTGGCTGAATCCACTAAGGCGACCGGTGCTGAAGACCCAAGCGTAGGTATCGCGGTCAAACTGTCCGCGACCGACGTAGACAGCCCGACGGACGTGAAATCGTTCACCGTTGGCACGCCTACCAATGGCACCTTCTACACCGACGCGGCGATGACCAAACCGGTGACCGGTTCCATTGATGCGGTCAACGGCGAAGCGACCGTTTACTTCAAGCCGAACGAAAACTTCAACGGCACCGCGAACTTCACCTACACCGCGACCGACGGCGGCAACGCTGATGGCAGCAACCCGCTGACGTCGGCTCCCGCCAACGGCATCATCACTGTGACTGCGGTCAACGATGCGCCGACTGCGAGCAATGGCCGGATAGAAAGCAACGAAGACACCCCAGTCGAGCTGAAGTGGTCGACGTTCGGGGTCAATGATGTGGATTCCACGGACCTGAAAGTCGTCTTCACCAGCCTGCCCAACGGTGCCATCGAGTACAAAGTCGACGGTGTTTGGGTCCAGCTCAACGCAGCTGATCTGAAAACCGATACGTCGCCGGGCAAGGCCTTCAGCCAGGCCGACTTCGACAATCACAATGTGCGTTACAGCCCAGCGGCCAACGAGTCGGGCGATGACAGCTTCAAAAACGCCGGCATCGGTAACAAGCATGATGATTACACCGAGCTGAAGTTCCAGGCTACCGACGGCCAGCTCAACAGCGACACTCAAACCATCACCGTGGATATCCACCCAGTGACGGACGTTCCTGTCGTGACCGTCGGCTCGTTCGGTGACGTACCAACCGGCTTGACCATTCAAACCTGGACCGGCGGCAACCTGCCTGGTGCATTGGGTACGAACGGTAATGGTGTTGTTCAGTCCAGCGATTTGATCCGGGTCATCAACGCCCAAACCCCTGGCAGCGCAGCCTCCACCGGTGTGACCGCCAACGTGAGCAACGGTAATGTGGTGGAGCACACCGCGACCAAAGTCTCCGGCCTGGTTTACCTGGAAGCCGGCAAGAGCTACAGCTTCACCGGCAGCGCCGATGACAGCCTGGCGGTTACCGTCGGCGGCAAGTTGGTGTCGACCGAGACCTGGAGCCAGGGCAGCGGGATTAACGCAGCCCCCTTTACGCCGCCAGAGTCGGGTTATTACACCCTCGACATCTATCACTACAACCAGGCCGGCCCGGGCAACTACGACGTCAATGTCTCGATCAACAGCGGCCCGTCGATGGCGTTGGGTAGCAGCGGCGTGCAGACCTATACCAGCCTGGACGCGTTGAAAGCCGCCGGGGCGGTCTTTGACGATGCTCACGTGGTCAACGGAGAAGGCTATTACACCGGCTACGTTTACAACCACGGCCTGGAAGACAGTGCGATCAAGATCAGCCCGATCACGACCACGTTTGTCGACAATGACCAGTCGGAATTGCACAAGATAGAAATCAGCGGCCTGCCTGAAGGCGCTGTCATTACCGACGGCGCCTCGGGCCACAGCTATACCTCGACGGGTGCGACCACCCAGTACGATGTCAGCAATTGGAACCTGGCTACCTTGACCGTCACTCCGGCCAAGGATGCGACGGCCAATTTCGATCTGACTGTGAAGGCAACAGCCATGGAGTCGAGCACGCAGATTGAAATGGTCACGATTGGCAAGGTGAGCGTTGTGGTCACTGCGGTCAACGATGCGCCAGTGGCGATCGTCACCACTGCGACCGGTGCTGAAGACCCAAGTGTCGGGATCGCGGTCAAGCTGTCCGCCACCGATGTCGATGGTTTGGCCAACGTCAAGTCGTTCAACGTCGGCACGTCGACCAATGGCACCTTCTATACCGATGCGGCCATGACCAAAGCGGTGACCGGCGCTATTAACGCGGTCAACGGCGAAGCCACCGTGTACTTCAAGCCAAACGCGAACTTCAACGGCACCGCGAACTTCACCTACACCGCCACCGACAGCGGCAACGCTGACGGCAGCAACGTACTGACCTCGCCAGCGGCCAACGGCACCATCACCGTGACTCCGGTTAACGATGCGCCGGTGGCTGCGGCGACTACTGCGACCGGTGCTGAAGATCCAACGGTTGGTATCGCAGTCAAGCTGAACGCAACCGACGTAGATGGCCTGGCGAACGTGAAGTCCTTCACTGTCGGCACGCCAACCAACGGCACCTTCTACACCGACGCGGCCATGACCAAAGCGTTGACCGGCGCTATTAACGCGGTCAACGGCGAAGCCACCGTGTACTTCAAGCCAAACGCGAACTTCAACGGCACCGCGAACTTCACCTACACCGCCACCGACAGCGGCAACGCTGACGGCAGCAACGTACTGACCTCGCCAGCGGCCAACGGCACCATCACCGTGACTCCGGTTAACGATGCGCCGGTGGCTGCGGCGACTACTGCGACCGGTGCTGAAGATCCAACGGTTGGTATCGCAGTCAAGCTGAACGCAACCGACGTAGATGGCCTGGCGAACGTGAAGTCCTTCACTGTCGGCACGCCAACCAATGGCACCTTCTACACCGACGCGGCCATGACCAAAGCGTTGACCGGCGCTATTAACGCGGTCAACGGCGAAGCCACCGTGTACTTCAAGCCAAACGCGAACTTCAACGGCACCGCGAACTTCACCTACACCGCCACCGACAGCGGCAACGCTGACGGCAGCAACGTACTGACCTCGCCAGCGGCCAACGGCACCATCACCGTGACTCCGGTCAATGATGCGCCGGTGGCTGCGGCGACTACTGCGACCGGTGCTGAAGATCCAACGGTTGGTATCGCAGTCAAGCTGAACGCAACCGACGTGGATGGCCTGGCGAACGTGAAATCCTTCACTGTCGGCACGCCAACCAACGGCACCTTCTACACCGATGCGGCCATGACCAAACCAGTGACCGGCGCCATTAACGCGGTCAACGGCGAAGCCACGGTTTACTTCAAGCCGAACGCGAACTTCAATGGCACCGCGAACTTCAGCTACACCGCCACCGACAGCGGCAACGCTGACGGCAGCAACGTACTGACCTCGCCAGCGGCCAACGGCACCATCACCGTGACTCCGGTCAATGATGCGCCGGTGGCAGCGGCGACTACCGCGACCGGTGCTGAAGATCCAACGGTTGGTATCGCAGTCAAGCTGAACGCAACCGACGTGGATGGCCTGGCGAACGTGAAATCCTTCACTGTCGGCACGCCAACCAACGGCACCTTCTACACCGACGCGGCCATGACCAAAGCGTTGACCGGCGCTATTAACGCGGTCAACGGCGAAGCCACCGTGTACTTCAAGCCAAACGCGAACTTCAACGGCACCGCGAACTTCACCTACACCGCCACCGACAGCGGCAACGCTGACGGCAGCAACGTACTGACCTCGCCGGCGGCCAACGGCACCATCACCGTGACTCCGGTTAACGATGCGCCGGTGGCTGCGGCGACTATCGCGACCGGTGCTGAAGATCCAACGGTTGGTATCGCAGTCAAGCTGAACGCAACCGACGTAGATGGCCTGGCGAACGTGAAGTCCTTCACTGTCGGCACGCCAACCAACGGCACCTTCTACACCGACGCGGCCATGACCAAAGCGGTGACCGGCGCCATTAACGCGGTCAACGGCGAAGCCACGGTTTACTTCAAACCGAACGCGAACTTCAACGGCACGGCGAACTTCACCTACACCGCGACCGACAGCGGCAACGCTGACGGCAGCAACGTACTGACCTCGCCAGCGGCCAACGGCACCATCACCGTGACTCCGGTCAACGATGCGCCGGTGGCTGCGGCGACTACCGCGACCGGTGCTGAAGACCCAAGCGTAGGCATTGCAGTCAAGCTGAACGCAACCGACGTGGATGGCCTGGCGAACGTGAAATCCTTCACTGTCGGCACGCCAACCAATGGCACCTTCTACACCGACGCGGCCATGACCAAAGCGTTGACCGGCGCCATTAACGCGGTCAACGGCGAAGCCACGGTTTACTTCAAGCCAAACGCGAACTTCAACGGCACCGCGAACTTCACCTACACCGCCACCGACAGCGGCAACGCTGACGGCAGCAACGTACTGACCTCGCCAGCGGCCAACGGCACCATCACCGTGACCTCGGTCAACGACGCGCCTACCCTGGACCTCAGCACCGCAGACGGCGCGGTTGCCACCGGTTATAGCGCTGCGTACACCGAGCGAAACACTGCCGGTGTGGCAATTACCGGCAGCGTTGCCATCGGCGACGTCGACAGCAGCCAGATGCAAAGCGCGACCATTACCTTGAAAAACGCCAGCGCGGGCGATCAGTTGAGCTCAAGCCTGATAAATGTGGGCGGGACCTACAACGGCGTCACCCTGACCAGCGTCGGCACGGACGTCAGTGGCAAGATTGTATTGACCCTGTCGGGTGCGGCTGATGCGGCCACCTACAAAGCCCTGCTTGAGTCGTTCCAGTACACCAACACCGGCAAATACCCGTCACTTGGTGATCGCACCATCGATATCGCCGTAACTGATAATGAAGGTAGCAACAGCCTGAGTTCAAGCGTGGCCACCAGCACCATCACAGTGGCGCCGCAGACCTATCAGGTGACGGAAGGCACCGGTCTTGTCGATACCATCAACTTGAGCGGTTCGACCAATAACGTGGTGGTGGGCGACAAAGCCGGCGTGGTCACCCAGGGCAGCAATTACAACATTGCTTTCCTCGTCGATACTTCGGGCAGTATCGGTACCGATGCAATGAAGTCGATCAAGGCTCAACTGGCCAGCGTATTCGATACCTTGATTGCCAATGCCAGCACCAAGGACTCCGGCGTGGTGAAAGTCATGTTGGTGGACTTCGACACCCAGGTTCAGGCGCAGGTCTCGGTCAATCTGGCTGACAAGGACGGTGCCAAAGCGGCCTTGCAGGCGGTGTTGAACCAGATGAGCTCTAATTCGAGCGACATGACCAACTATCAGGATGCGTTCAACGCCGCCACAAACTGGTTCAAGAGCAGCGAAGCCACGAGTAACAAGGGTGCGACGAACCTGACGTACTTCATCACCGACGGCTCGCCGAATATGTACACCGACGTGCAAGGCAGTCCTTACCTGGGTGGGGTCAAGGTATGGGGCTCGGGCTCCAGCGTTTACTTCGACAGCATCGTCAACAGCTCGAATTACGTTTTGGGCCAGGGCAAGGCCGTTTACACCACCATCAACGGTTCCTCCCACATGGTTGTCGATGCGGATGGCAGGGTCTATTCCTACGATAGTTGGAACAATCGGACCTATGAAGGCACCGTGGTGGCCAACAGCAACGGCGGCTTTGATGTGGCTGCGGTCTATAACAACTCCAGCACCGCATTGACGAACGCGAAGACGGCCTACAACGATCTGGTTAACGCAGTGAGCGGCAAGGTCACCGTCGAGGCAATCGGCCTGGGTTCGAGCATTGACACTGCTGTGCTCAAGCAATTCGACACCGACAAGGTGGTCGCCACCATCGACACCGCGAAGCTGGCGGATGCGATCACTGGCCATACCGCCGACGCGGGCGCCGACAGCATCACCGGCGGCTCTGGCAATGACATCGTGTTCGGTGACCTGATCACCTACAAAGGTCAGGAAGGCAGTGCCGCACTCAAGGCGTTCGCCGCCGAGAAGTTGTCCACTACGGTCGACCACATTGATGACCGCACTTTGCACCAGTACATCACTGAACACGTGCAGGACATCGGTGCTCTGGCCAACGCGTCGAACATCTACGGCACCAATGATGGCGGCGACACCCTGATCGGCAACGCCGGTAACGACATCTTGTTCGGCCAGGGCGGCAACGACACCCTCTCCGGCGGTGCCGGTAATGACATCTTGGTGGGCGGCAAGGGTAACGACATCCTCACCGGCGGCGGGCAGGCGGATACCTTCGTGTGGCTCAAAGGCGATACCAACACCGGGACTGGCGTCGATACCATCACCGACTTCAAGCACAGCGAAGGCGATAAGTTGGATCTGTCCGATTTGCTGCAAGGCAGTAATGACGCCAACCTGTCGAGCTATCTGAAGTTGACCACCGACTCGTCAGGCTCGACGCTGAGTGTGAGCAGCACCGGCTCGTTCACGGCGGGTGGCACGGCCGATGTCACGATCAAGGTCGATGGCGTTAACTGGGGCAATGGCAGTGCCGCGATCAACAACCTGATCGCCGGTGGCGACTTGACCGTCAAGCACCACGACTGATCCCCCAGCAGCGCCAATCTTTCGGGATTGGCGCTGCGTGGGCATCAGCGTCGGGCAAATGTGTGTAATCTCTGCAGAGGCCGTGCGCGGCACCTGCAGGGATTTTTTATTGGGAGAACGTTGATGTTCTACGTGCAACGCGATCAAAACAACGCTTTGATCCGTGTCGAGGCCCAGGCCTATGCCGAGGCCACCGAGACGCTACCGGCCGACCATCATGAGATACAGGCGTGGTTTGCCGACGATGTGGTCGACAACAGCCTCAAGCAGCTCAAGCAAAGTGACTTTGAGATGATTCGGGTGCTGGACGACTTGATCCAGGTTCTGATCACCAAGAACGTCATGAGCATCACGGACTTGCCGCCCGCCGCGCAGGCCAAGTTCCTCGAACGTACCCAGGCCCGGGCAGCATTGGGCGGGTTGAGCGAGCTGATCAATGACGATGAAACCGGCTTGATCTGAGCCGCCCCACCTCCTTCACGGCATGACCGTCAAGGAGGCGAGGACGTTCTACTTCCAGGGCGCCGGTTCACCCACCAGTTGGCCTTGTACCCCTTCAATCCCCATCTCGCGAATCACCTGTAGCTCACCCTCGGTTTCCACACGTTCGGCAATCAACGGCAAATCGATGCTGTGGGCGGCGCGCTGGATGGCTTCGATAAAAAAGCGCTTGTGGCTTTCCTGGTCGATGGCACGGATGTAGCTGCCGTCGATTTTCAGGTACGCCAGGCCCAGGTTCGCCAGGTTGCCGATCATGCTGAAACGCCCGCCGAAACGCTGCAGGCCAAGGCTGAAGCCCAGGCTGCGCAAGCGTCGGGTCAGGCGCTCCAGCTGCGACTGCTCGGGCACTTGTTCTTCACCGATTTCCAGGGTCAGGCGCGGCCCCAGGGCGGGGTTTTGAGCCAGGCGTTCGAAGACGCGCTCCAGTGCCTGTGGGTCGTTCAGGGTAGCGGCCGACAGGTTCAACGCCACCGATGGGCTGTGCTGGGTCAAGTGCTTGATCACCAGATCAACCATCAATTGGTCAAGGCGTGCAGTCCAACCGAAGCGCTCCAGCCACGGTAGGAAGTGGCCCGCCGCGATGGTCTGGCCCTGTGGGTCGAGCAAGCGTGACAACACTTTGTAATGCAGGACCTGTTGGGTATCGCTGCTGCTCACCACCGGCTGGAAAAACAACCGGAAGCGCCCTTGGGTCAGGGCGTCGTCGAGCAAGGTGTGCCAGCTGTGGTGATCGTCGCTGACGGTGCCTTGGGTCTGGTGTTCCAGGCACACCCAAGTCTGGCCTGTACCGGCTTCGGCCTGGGCCAGTGCCTGGTCGGCCAGCATTAGCAGGTCTGCCGAGGCATCGCCCGGTTTGTACGGTGCCAGCCCGATGTAAGCCACGATCGGCATATCGGTGGCTCCCGTTTCGTAAAGGCTTTGCAGGGTGCCTTCCAGGGCCTGGGCCAGCTGCAACGCTTCATCGCGCACCAGCCCTGGGGCGAGCACCGCGAACTCGCCGCCACGGCTGCGGGTGATCAGGTTCTGGGTTTCCGGGTACTTGGCGCAGGTGCGCACCAGTTGCTGACTGACGGCCTGCAGCAGTTGGTCAGTGCGTTGCCCGCCCAAGCGTTGGTTGAGGCCGCTCAGGTCGTTGACCCGCAACATCAGCAGGTAACCCGAACTGGCTTCCTCAAGGTTGCTGACGCGCGATTGCAGCTGCATTTCAAAATAACGACGGTTGGCCAGGCCCGTGAGGCTGTCCTGGTAGGACTCCACCCGCAGTTTCTCGCTGCGTTCGGTCTGCTCACGGAACAGCGCCTTGAGCTTCTCCACCATCTGATTCATGGCCTGCACCACCCGGCGCAGCTCAGGAGTGCGGGGCAGATCGGGCAGGCTCAGGAATTCACGGCGGGCGATGGCATGGGACTGCTCGACCATATAATCCAGCGGCTTCAATTGACGCCGCAGCAACAGGGCGCCCAGTACCGCGCTCACGGCGCCGCAGAGCAGCAGCCAGCCCAGGCTGCCCAATGCGCTCTGCCACAGCTTGGCCAAGGCAAACATTGGATGGCTGACCACCTCGACCCGCGCCGCCTGCTGCCAGCCACGGCTGACGATCGCATCGCCGCCGGCCGGCGCCAAGCCGATCATCTTCACGAACCACGCCGGGACGCTGCTGGCGTCCGGCTCGGCGGCGCGCTCTACCAGCACTTGGTTGGTGCTCAGGTCCACCACGCGGATGCTGGCGTAGTAGCCGCTGTCGAAGATCGAACTGACCATCAGCTCGGTCATCGCCGGGTCATCGATGTTCGGCGTCAACGACAGCGCCAGCGCGGTGGCCGCGTCCTGAGCGTGGGAGCGCAGTTGGTTGACGTACTGGGTACGCGAGCTTTCCAGGCTGACGAAGAAGCTACCGCTGAACGCGACCACCAGGAACACGCAGATAGCGATCAGCAATTGTTTGAACAGTGACATCGTAGCTCCTGTTAATTATCCGAACCGGTCGGAAACCCTTCAGCGGTCATTTTCTTCAATACATCCTGCCAACGCGACAGACGCTTGGTATCGCCGACTTTTTTGTTGCCCGTCGCGCCGGTCAGCCACAGCCCTTCACCGTTGAAGGCGTAAACCGGCAGCAGGTCCGGCCGTTGGCTGGCCGGCAGAATCGGGTCCATCAGGCTGTCCAGTACCAAGGGCATGGCCTCGGGGCTTGAATAGTAGGTCAGCACCATATGTGCACGATTCTGGCGCAGAGCCTTGACGTAGGTTATGCGCAGCTTCTCGGCCGGTACGCCCAAATGACGCAGGCTGAAGTATTTGGCGATGGCGTAGTCTTCGCAGTCGCCGGCGCCTTTCCACAAGGATTGAATGGGCGTCGCCCAATAATCCACCTCGTGCCACAGGTCGATATCTTCTTCGTAATGCAGCTGACGATTGAAGAACAAGTTAACCACTTTGAGTTGTTCGCTCTCGCTGACCTGCTTTTCTGTGGCCAGTAGCTGTTGCCAGGCATCAATGCGCTGTCGACCGGGGCCGAGGGGGCCGTAGAGCGCTTCGGCTTTACGGCTGATCTGGCTGAAATCCCAATCGGCGAGTAAATCGCCCAGCAGTCCGCCGCCCAGCACCACCGCGATGGCGAGGCCGTAGAGGAACCGAGGGAATTTAAAGCGTATCGCCACTGCGCTTATCCAAAACGTACAGCCGGGAAGTTGCCGCAATGGTGCGGGGATGGCGGGTAAAAAACAATGGCACGATGAAATCACCGCCTATCAAATGACGGTATTTTTCGTCAGTAAATTGGCAGTTTTCCGCTCGTCTGAAAGGGCGGTGGATTTTTGATCAAAATAATGACACTTCATCGGGGCTGACACAGAATGCAGCCAATAAACACGCCAATATGAACACGTATGGGAAGCCTTGATGGGCCGACCTTCCACGTCTTCCGATGGCGTTGCGAAGGAGCCCGGCCATGAGCCGCACCGATGATCTATTTGCCCTGTTCGGCAACAGCGTTTCCCGTGACCCAAAGGGCAAAAACGCTCGGTTGCACTTTTTCGGCAGCATTCCATTTGATGATGGCACCCGGGTAAACCGTGAAGATGGCTCGCTCGTTCGTCCTCATGGGGCTCACGGCAATCAACCGTCCGCGCAGGCCGAACCCGTGCCGCTGCGTGCCACTGTGGTGGCGGTGGTCTCGATCAACGGCGGCGTAGGTCGTAGCACGCTGGTCACGGCATTGAGCAGCGGGTTGCAACGCTTGGGTGAGGCGGTGGTGGCCGTGGATCTGGACCCGCAGAATGCGCTGCGCCAGCACTTCGGCGTCGATCATCAGCGCCCCGGTGTGGGGCGCAGCAGTTTGCTCAATGCGCCGTGGGCCGGCGCCTTGCAAGCGGGGTTCGCCGGCTCTCAGGTGATCCCATTCGGCGACACCGACAGCCGCCAGAAGGAGGGCCTGCAACGCTGGCTTACGCGCGAGCCCACTTGGTTGGCCGAGCACCTGTCGGTCATGGGGCTGAGCGAAGCTCACACGGTGATCATCGATACCCCCGCGGGTAACAACGTTTATCTGCATCAAGCCCTGAACGTGGCCGATATTGTGTTGGTCATCGCTCAACCTAACGCCGCCTGCCTCGGCACCCAGGACCAGTTGGACGCACTGCTGGCGCCCTACCTTGAGCGTGCGCGCCCGCCCCGTTGCCATTTCGTGATCAATCAAGTGGATGACCAATCGGCGTTTAACCGGGAAATGCTGGAAGCCTTTACGCTGCGTCGCCAGGCTGACGCGTTGGCGGTCGTACATGATGACGCGCTGATCAGCCAAGCCCTGGCGTTTGCCACCGACCCGCTGGATAACGTGGCGTCCAGTCAGGCAGGTGCGGATATCAATGAGCTTTGCCGCTTATTGATTGCGCGTAAGCGAACCGCGTAAAGCGTGGTTTAGAGGCTAATCGTCAGAGGCTTATGCACAATCGGTTGGATGCGCCATTAAGAAACACTCTTTTTGCGGAGCGGTTCTCATCTGGGCTTAACTGCCTGTTTTACGTGCATTTTATTTTGTGAACAAAAAATGAACAGCTCGGGTTTTGGCCTGCGAGCTAGATGATTAAAGGCTTCGTAAAGAAACCATCAACAGAGTTATCCACAGGCCGCACTGCGTCAATTTGCCTCTTAATCGCGCTCGGCAAGCACCATCAAGTTGCGCGGCGTCAGTGCGGCGTCGCAGAAGCTGCCCAGTTCAACGCGGTAGCCTTGTTCGGTCAGAAACAGCGCACGATCCAGCACCAGCCATATCTCCAGCGGTCGCCGAAACAGACCACGTACCAGTTCCAGGTTTCTCACCTCGGCCAAGCGAGCCCAGCTATAGGCCTCCAGCGCGGCCCAATCCTGCTCGCCTGTGGATAAACCTTTCAGGTTTGCCAACGCTTGGCAGTAGTCGGCGAACGGTACGCTCAGCCACGCGGTCGGCAGTGAAGGGGTGGGCAGGTACTCATCGCAACCCCGTAGCTGCCGTTGCAGTTGATCGAAGCCCAGGCGGCGGGCCATGGATGTGTCCCGTTGCTGGCGTACGCGTTTGCCGGCAGTGACGGTTTCGCTGAGCGGCAGGCCGAGGTCTTCGACCGACAGTTGCAACGTTGAAGCGCGGCCTGCCTCGGACAGTGGTTGATAGGTCGATGCGCTGATGCGGTTGTAACAGCAGGGCGCCAGGGCCAGCTGTTTGCAGCCTTGTGCACTGGCCAGTTGCAGCAGGCGCACATGCAGGTCACCACAGGCGTGCAGGGCGACGGGGGTGTGTTCGGCGCTGAGGGTGACGCCCGCCATGACGTCTTGCAGGCGATGGGTCGCGGCCAAGCCATGGTGGTCACTCAGGGCCTGGCCTGCGGCGATCAGTGCCGGGTCGTATTCGAGGCAGGTCAGCTGTTGCGCGGTTTGCAGCAGCCGGCGGCCCAGGTGGCCCTTGCCGGCACACCAATCCAGCCAGTGCGTGGGGGCTTGCGCAAACGACAGGGCGGCGCCGAAGGCTTCGATTTGCTGCCACTTGCGGCCCGGCACATCGACATTCAAGCGATGGCGCGCGGGCGGCAGGGGCTGCGTCGGCAACTTATCCACAGCACTGAGCTGACGCGCCTGTGCGGAAAGTTGTGCAAAAGGCGCGGGCGCCGGGAGGTCATAGGGGGCGTTGTGGCTGGCTTCGGCGTCATCCAGCGAGCGCTGGCGCAACCAGTGTGCCAGCTCTGGATGTCGTGATTCCCAGGCCAATTGGCGATGAGTGAAGGGCCGTGGTTTCCACAGCCCTTGGTGCTCGATCAGGAAGGCATCCAGTGCCTGGAAGTGCGCCTTAACGTCCCTGGCAGGCATCGACGCGCAGCCAGCGTTCCAGCAGTTTGAAGCCGCGCACCAGGATGTAGGCCATCAACAGGTAGAACAGGCCGGCAGCGAAGAAGATCTCCACCGGCAGGTAGGTTCGGGCAATGATGGTTCGCGCCATGCCGGTCAGTTCCAGCAGGGTCACCGTACTCGCCAGGGCGCTGGCCTTGAGCATCAGGATCACTTCGTTGCTGTACGCCGGCAAGCCGATGCGCGAGGCGCGGGGCAGGATGATATAGAACAGCGTCTTTGGCTTGGACATGCCCAGGGCGCGGGCGGCTTCGATTTCGCCCGGTGGGATGGCCTGGATCGCCCCGCGCAGGATCTCGGCGATATAGGCGGCGGTGTGCAGGGTCATGGTGGCGGTGGCGCACCAGAACGGATCGCGCAGGTATGGCCACATAAAGCTGTTACGCACCGCATCGAATTGCGCCAGGCCGTAGTAGACCAGGAACAGCTGCACCAGCAGCGGCGTGCCACGGAAGAAGAAAATATAGGCGTAGGGCAGGGCGCTCACGTACCAGCGGCGCGACGAGCGGGCGATGCCCAAAGGAATCGCCAGCAGCAGCCCGGCAATGACCGCAATGGCCACCAGTTCCAGGGTGAGGATGGCGCCCTGGGCCAGTTTGGGCAGCCACTTGATGATCACGGCCCAGTTCAGGCCCAGGTCGAAATGCGCCAGCCAGCTGTAGTCGCCGCTCATTGGGTGCTCCTCGCAAAGCCGCGGGCGGCGCGTTTTTCCAGGAAGTGCATGGTGGTCATCGCCAGGACGGTGAGCCCCAGGTACATGAACGCCGCAACCATAAAGAAGGTGAACGGTTGTTTGGTCACCGTGACGCCGATCTGCGCGTGGCGCATGATTTCTTCCAGGCCGATCACCGACACCAGGGCGGTGTCTTTCATCAGGATCATAAACAGGTTGCCCAGGCCCGGCAGGGCGATGCGCCACATCTGCGGCATGATCAGGCGGGTGAAGATCCGAAACTTCGAAAGCCCCAATGCCACGCCCGCTTCGCGGTGGCCTTTGGGAATGGCGAGGATCGCGCCGCGGAATACTTCCGTGGCGTAGGCGCCGAAGCACAGGCCCAGGGCAATGACCCCGGCGGCAAAGGCGCTGAGAGACAGGTCGGGGTTACCGAAAAACTCACCCAGGGCACGCATCATGTTGACCGTGCCGAAGTAAATCAGCAGTACCCACAGCAGTTCCGGGATACCACGGACCACGGTGGAGTAAGCACCGCCAAGCCATTGCAGCGGCTTGTACGGGGATGTTTTGGCCAGGGCGCCGGCCAGGCCGAGCACCAGCCCCAGGCACAGGGCCGTGAGTGCCAGTTTGACGGTCATCAGCGCGCCGGCGGCGAGCGCGGGGCCGAATCCGTAAAGGTCGAAATTCATGGTTTAGTCGTTTCGTAAGGTAAAGCTCAGGACCGACGCGCTCGGGGGAGCGCGCCGGGCAGGCGTTCAGGTCATTCGATGCTGAACGGGAAGTACTTGTCGTTGATTTTCTTGTAGGTGCCGTCAGCCTTGATCTCCGCCAGGGCTTTGTTCAGGCGCTCGCGCAGTGGGTCGCCTTTGCGTACGGCGATACCGATCTTGTCGCTTTCCACGACAGGCTCACCTTTGAATTCAAAGTTGGAGCCGTCTTTGCTTTTGAGCCACTCATACTGCACGTACTTATCCGCCAGAATGCCATCGACACGCCCGGAGATCAGGTCGAGATAGGCGTTTTCCTGAGTGTCATAAAGGCTGATCTTGACGTTGTAGTCATCTTCCATATTGCGGTCGTCCAGCCAGGTGCCAGCGAGTGTTGCGCGTTGGGCACCGATGGTCTTGCCGCTGAGATAAGTCTTGTCTGTCTTGAAGTCGGTGGTCTTGGGCGCGATGAACTGCAGCTTGTTGGAGTAGTAAGGATCGGTGAAGTCGACGGCCTGCTTGCGTTCGTCGGTGATCGACAGCGAGGACACCAGGAAGTCGAATTTCTTGGCGTTCAGGGCCGGGATGATGCCGTCCCAGTCGGACACATACACTTCGCACTTCTCGACTTTCATCTTGGCGCACAGGGCGTCGCCGATATCTTTGTCGAAGCCAACGACGTTACCGCTGGCGTCTTTGTTATTGAACGGCGGGTAGGCCGCTTCAATCCCCATTATCAAGGTTTCTGCCATGGCCGAGGCGCTGAACGCCATCGTGACGGCGGCGGCCAAAAGGAACTTTTTATAGTTCTGCATGCATGTTGCTCCGTTAGCGGTTGCTGGACATGAATTGTTTGCAGCGCGCCGAAAGCGGGTTTTCAAATACCTGCTGTGGCGATCCTTGCTCCTCGATCAGGCCTTGGTGAAGGAACACCACCTCACTGGACACCTGACGGGCAAAGCCCATTTCGTGGGTGACCAGCAGCATGGTGCGACCTTCTTCGGCCAGCGCGCGGATCACACTAAGTACTTCCTGAACCATTTCCGGGTCAAGGGCGGAAGTGGGCTCGTCGAACAGGATGACTTTGGGCTGCATCGCCAGGGTGCGGGCGATGGCGGCGCGTTGTTGCTGGCCGCCGGACAATTGTGCCGGGTAGGCGTGGCGCTTATCGGCGATGCCGACCTTGGCCAGCAGCGCTTCGGCCACTTCGATGGCTTCGGCCTTGCTCTGGCCCAGCACACGGCGGGGCGCCTCGATGATGTTGTCGAGGATGCTCATGTGCGGCCATAGATTAAAGTTTTGAAACACAAAACCGATTTCGCTGCGCAGGCGGTTGATCTGCTTGCCGTCGGCGGCCATCAGCTCGCCGTTCTTCGCGGCTTTGAGTTTGAGTTCTTCACCCGCCACCAGGATCTGGCCCTGATGAGGGTTCTCCAGCAGGTTGATGCAGCGCAGGAAAGTCGACTTGCCGGAACCGGAGGAACCCAGGATCGAGATCACATCGCCGTCGCGAGCGGTCAGCGAGATACCTTTGAGTACCTCCAGCTCACCATAACGTTTATGCAAGTTGCGGATTTCAAGCGCGGGCGTGGCCTCGGCCATGGGGGGTCCTCATTGTGTTCTGCGTGCCTGCTGTTGGGCCGCCTTCCTGGCGAGGCGCCAAGCTAGCATAGCGTCCGGATGGCAGCCAACAGCGCGGCGGGCGGTAAGCGGGCGGCATGCGGCAGGGTGTCGCATCGGCACAGCGACGTGTCGCGCCGTCAACAACCGAACAAGCGTTTGAACCCGGAAAGCCGCAGGCTTCGCGTCAAAAAGGGCGCGATGGTGCCAGCTTTGGCCAGGTGTTGGAAGGGTTAAACGGGCAAACGGTCGCTATCGGCGCTTTTATGGGGCGTTACTTATTTTGTGTGTGTGTTTTTGGTGCGCGTATCGGCCTGAATAGTGAGTCGGACGGTAACGCTATAGCGGAATGCCATTGTTCTCAATGACTTGCGTGCGCTGTGGAAAAGTCCTACAGCCCGCGTCAATTGCGGCTTTGTAACATTTTGGCGCAAATCTTGCGTAAAAAATAAAGAACGCCCTGTTGGTTTCTTTTCACGAGGAGGATCCCAGGTCGGGCGGACCGTTTTCGCAATTCCTCGCAAAGGTGTGTCAATGAGTAGTACGCAAAGCTCCAATGACCTCGAACAGGGGCTCAAACCGCGTCACGTCACCATGCTGTCGATTGCCGGTGTTATCGGCGCCGGCCTGTTTGTCGGCTCCGGCCACGCGATCGCTGCTGCCGGCCCTGCGGTGCTGCTGGCTTATGCCGCTGCGGGTACGTTGGTGGTGCTGGTGATGCGCATGCTGGCCGAAATGGCCGTGGCTTCACCGGATACCGGTTCGTTCTCCACTTACGCCGACCGTGCGATTGGCCACTGGGCCGGCTTTACCATCGGCTGGCTGTACTGGTGGTTCTGGGTGCTGGTGATTCCATTGGAAGCCAACGCGGCCGCCACTATCCTGCATGCCTGGTTCCCCGATGTGGCGATCTGGGCGTTCACGCTGGTGATCACACTGCTGCTGACCGCCACCAACCTGTTCAGTGTGAAGAACTACGGCGAGTTCGAGTTCTGGTTCGCGCTGATCAAAGTCGTGGCCATCGTTGGGTTTGTGATCCTCGGGCTGGCGGCGATTTTCGGTTTCCTGCCGACCAGTCAGGTCAGCGGCGTTTCGCACCTGTTCGACACCCAAGGCTTTATGCCGAACGGCATGGGCGCAGTGTTGGCTGCGATCCTGACCACCATGTTCTCGTTTATGGGCACCGAAATCGTCACCATCGCTGCGGCCGAGTCGAAGAACCCAGGCCAGCAGATCACCAAGGCCACCAATTCGGTGATCTGGCGTATCGGCTTGTTCTACCTGTTGTCGATCTTCATCGTCGTCTCCCTGGTGCCATGGAATGATCCGACCCTGGCGGCGGTAGGTTCCTACCAGACCGTGCTGGAACGCATGGGCATTCCGAATGCCAAGCTGATCGTCGACCTGGTGGTCCTGGTGGCCGTGACCAGCTGCTTGAACTCGGCGCTGTACACCGCGTCGCGCATGCTGTTTTCCCTCGGGCGTCGCGGCGATGCCCCGGCTGTGTCCAAGCGCACCAACAAGAGCGGCACGCCTTACTGGGCGGTGATGCTGTCCACTGGCGCAGCGTTCCTGGCGGTGTTCGCCAACTACGTGGCCCCGGCGGCAGTGTTCGAATTCCTGCTGGCCAGCTCCGGTGCAATCGCACTGCTGGTGTATCTGGTGATCGCGGTGTCGCAACTGCGCATGCGTCAGAAACGCATGGCGGCAGGCGAGAAGATTGTCTTCAAGATGTGGCTGTTCCCCGGCCTGACCTACGCGGTGATGGTGTTCATCGTGGGCACGTTGACCATCATGCTGTTCCAGGAAGCGCATCGCGTGGAGATCATCGCGACGGGCATCCTGAGCCTGCTGGTAGTGGCGGCGGGGTTGATGGTGTCGAGCCGGCGCAAGGCTCAGAGAGTAGGGGCGGCGGTGCTTAACTGATCGCCATCTCAATGTGGGAGGGGGCAAGCCCCTCCCATTTTTTGTCAGTCTTGCGAGTTGGTAAGGGCTTGGGAGGCGGCAACGTAGTCCGCTTGAAACTGCGGCGATTCGATCCACGCCAATGCGGCGGCTTCATCGTCGCTGTCCGTGGCCCACTGCCGATATTCGATCAGTGCCGCCAGGATAAAGTCGGTAGCCTCTTCTTCGCCTTCCTGCTCAAGTACCAGCGCGAGCAGCGGGTGGGCCAGGAATGCGGCGCACAGCGCTTGCTGACTGATCTCGCCGGCAACGCGCATCTCCACGAACAGCTCTGTTAAATCCACCGACTCCAAATCGATACGGCTGTCATCGCCGGCGAACGCATCCGGCTTAGTCGCGACCGCGCGCTGGGTGCGGTTCTGCTTGGCCTTGGCCTTCGCCCGATGGGCACGTTTTTGCTGCTTGTTCGGCGAGGCCATGGGCTCACGTCCTTGGGGTCAGGATCTGGGTTGGGTATTGAAGCGCAGGTTGGCGCAAATCCCAAGGGTATCCGCCATTAATTGGCTGACATGTTCTCGCCGTTCCAGCCGCTTGCCTGGTAATCACGCCAGTAGATGCTTACGCTTGCGCTTTTGCGTTCCACCAGGGCGTTTCCATGACCCGCGACACCCTCGAACATCACCAGATCCCTATCTACTTCATCACCGTCCTCCTGGCTGTCGGCTTCGGCCTGCTTGCGCCTTCGTGGGGGCACGGCCTGGGTGTGTGGATCACTCCGGCCATCGCGGTGCTGATGTACGCGATGTTCCTGCAAATTCCGTTTCTGGACCTGCGCGAAGGTTTGAGCCACAAGCGCTTTATGGCGGCCTTGCTGCTGGCTAATTTCATCCTGGTGCCCTTGCTGGTGTGGGGGCTGACCTTTGGCTTGGCGGAGCGTCCGGCGCTGCTGGTGGGGGCGTTGCTGGTGTTGCTGACGCCGTGCATCGATTACGTGGTGGTGTTTACCCATATCGGCAAGGGCGATTCACGCTTGATGCTCGCGGCGACGCCGGTGCTGCTGTTGCTGCAGTTGCTGTTGTTGCCGCTGTACTTGGGGCTGATGCTGGGGTCGCAATCCGGCGTAGTGATTGACGCGCAGCCGTTTGTGCAGGCATTTGTGCTGCTGATTGTGGTGCCGATGGTGGCGGCGGTGGCGACCACGTTTGTGGCGCGCAGGTCGGCAGTCGTCGGCGCTTGGAACGCGGCTTGGGCCTGGCTGCCGGTGCCGGCGATGGCGCTGGTGCTGTTTGTGGTGATCGGTTCGCAGATCACGTCGGTGGTGCGCGATTTCAGCCTGTTGCTGCCGGTCATTCCGGCCTATGTAGGTTTCCTGTTGCTGGCGCCGCTGACGGGCGCCTTGGCCGCGCGGCTGTTCGCGTTGCCGAGTGCGCCCGCGCGGGCGGTGACGTTCAGCGCGTCGACGCGCAATTCGCTGGTGGTGCTGCCGCTGGCGTTGGCATTGCCCGAGGAGGTGCGTGGGCTGGCCGCGACGGCGGTCATCCTGCAAACCCTGGTGGAGCTGGTCGGCGAATTGATCTACGTGCGCCTGGTGCCCGCACTGGTATGGCGTGGCGGGCGCTGAAGGGTGAAATATTGAGGGTTGTTCAGGCGCTATTCAGCAGGGCGACCGGCACCATAGGTCGGCGCTTTCTACCTGACAGGTTAAACGATGGACCACCGCAACCGCTTTCGCCTGGAGTCCCTGGGCATTTTTTTGTTCGCCCTGATGCTGTTTACGCTGGGCATCTGGGACCAGCAGCCGCAGGGATTTGACGGGCGCTGGGCGCTGTTCCTGCAAGAAATGTATCGCCACGGCGCCAGTCTTTTTCCTACGACGTACGGCCAGCCTTACGCGGACTATCCTGGCACCGCGACCTTCTTCAGTTACCTGTTTGCCCGTCTGTTCGGCGCGCCCAATCACTTGGCCAATGTAATGCCCACGGCGCTGGCTTCTGCTGGGGTCGTGGCCTTGATCTATCGCTTGCTGGCTCCGTCAAGCCGCCAGTGGGCGCTGCTCAGCGTGCTGCTGACATTGCTCACCACTCAATTGCTCGAAAAGTCCCGTTCGGTATGTCTGGATCAGATGGTTGCGTTGCTGTGTGTAGGTAGTTTCTATCTGCTGCACACGGGGGAGCGCTTGGGTTCACGATTCAGGCAACTGGCGGTCTTCCCACTATTCGTGCTGGGCTTTGCGATACGCGGGCCGCTGGGGTTGATCGAGGTCTGCGGTGTGGTGTGCGTGTATTGGGCGTTGGGAAAGCCGGGCGAGCGGGTCAGGCAGGTGCTTGTCCATGGGGTTATCGGGTTGATACTGCTGGCGGCGTGCTGGTGGTTGCTGATGGAGCTCGCACGCTTGAGCGGTGGCGATGGGTTTGCCGCCGAGGTATTTAGAATGCAGGTGGGCGGGCGCCTGGATGAAAGCGGCGAGCCGTTCTATTTCTACTTCCAGTTGAGTTTGTACCGCTACTTCCCCGTGGTGCCCCTGGCGCTGGCAACGTTGTTTGCGTTGCGTCATCGCTGGTCTGCGCGCTGGGCGAATGATGATATGCAGCTCGTGGTGCGATTGGGCGCCTGTGGTTTGATGATCCTGCTCGGGTTGTCGGTGCCGCACTTCAAGCGGGCGTATTACATCCTGCCGATGGTACCGATGTTCGCCGCTGTCGCCGCCTACGGGCTACTCCAGGCGCAAAGCTGGCTGATCGGCGTGCGCCGCTGCTATGAGGTGCTTGTCGCGGCGCTGCCGACCTTGTGTGTGGTTGTGGTGTTTGTGTGTCGACACACATGGCAGAAGCACGGCTACTGGCCAGGCGTCTCATTGCCGTTGCTGATCGGCGCGCTGCTGGTGATGCAAGTGGCCGCGCTGATCAGCTGGCGTCGGCCGCGGCGCCTGGTGTGGCTCAGTCTGATTGCGTTGCTGGGGCAATGGTTGCTGCTGGTGAGCGTGGTGGAGCCGGCTAAAGATCTGCAATTCGATACACGCCATTTTGTCGGCCAGGTCGAGGCGCTGCGTGCCGCGCGGCCGGGGCCGTTGGTGTTCGTCAATCTGGGGCGGGACACCTGGGCGGTGCGCTACATGATGAACCTGGATCACGATGAACAGCCGCTGTTCGTCGGTCGTGATCAAGTACAGCGCCTGGCCACGTTACCGCGTCCGGCCTGGGTGATCGTAGCGCGCAAGGAAACTGCGCTGTTGAAGCAAACACCGTTGGAGCATCTGGCTCCGGCGCTCAATGGGCGGTTGAATGACAATCCGCTGATGGTGTTTTTGCTGGAGTGAGGTGAGTTTTTTGTCTCGCGGGAAAGCCTCGAAGGAGTGGGGCTAATGGAACGGTTCGTTGCTTCGAACAGGCCTGGGGGCGTCAAATCCCAGGCAATAAAAAACCCGCACTAGGCGGGTTTCTTATGTGTTTCAGATGATATGTGCACCACCTGAAACTAATGAGTGGTGCCCAGAGACGGAATCGAACCGCCGACACGGGGATTTTCAATCCCCTGCTCTACCGACTGAGCTATCTGGGCAACGGGGCGCATTAAACGGGTTTTTCAGGGGGTCGTCAAGCAAGTTTTCAAAAAATATTTAATTATTACCGTCGCTTACGTTCCGACCCCGGTTTTTGATCAGTTATTGAGCAGGTGGTACGTAGCCTTCGGCCTTGGCGTAATCCTCGCCGGAAAAGAACTTGTCCATTTCGCCTTGCAGGTATTTGCGGTCTTCGGCGTTCATCATGTTCAGGCGTTTTTCGTTGATGAGCAGGGTCTGGTGCTTCTGCCAATCGGCCCAGGCCTTGGCGGAGACGTTTTCGTAGATGTCCTGGCCCTTGGCGCCCGGATACGGAGGGCGTTCCAGGGCGGGCAATTGTTCTTTGTACTTGCGGCACATTACGGTGCGGGTCATGACGACTCTCCTGCGTTCAATACATCGGCCGCGCGTTTGAGCAGTTTTTTCACCGGGGCGGCAAGGCCCAGGCGCGGCGGGGTGGCGAGGTTATACCAGAGCCAGTCGGCCTCGGCCACGTGATGGGCGGATTCCTGCACTTGGACCAGCCAGGGTTCGATGGCCAGTTGGAAGTGGCTGAAGGTGTGGATCAGCCCCGGCAGTTCCTGTTGCGTGCCCAACTCAAGGGCATGCTGGTGGGCGAGGTGTTCCAGGTCTTGCAACTCGTCCAGTTCCGGCAGGCTCCACAGGCCGCCCCACAGGCCGGTGGACGGGCGACGGTAAAGCAGAATCGCGCCCTCGGCATTGGCCAGCATCGGCATCAACGTACGCTTCTGCGGAATGCTCTTACGCGGTTTCGGGATCGGGTAGCGCGTCTCCAGGCCAAGCATGTGTGCTTCGCAGCTTTTTTCCAGCGGGCACAACAGGCAGCTGGGTTTGCTGCGAGTGCAGAGGGTGGCGCCCATGTCCATCATGGCCTGGGTGTAGGCGTTGACCCGATCATGGGGCGTGAAGCGTTCGGCGGTGGCCCACAGTTGCTTGGCCACCTTGGGTTCGCCTGGGTAGCCCTCTTGCGCGGTAAACCGTGCCAGCACACGCTTGACGTTGCCGTCGAGGATCGGTGCACGCAGGCCCATGCTCAGGCTGGCGATCGCGCCGGCAGTGGACAGGCCGATGCCGGGTAGCTCGGTGAGTTTTTCCACGCTCCGCGGAAACTCGCCGCCGTACTCGGCGACCACGATTTTCGCGGTTTTTTGCAGGTTGCGTGCGCGGGTGTAGTAACCCAGGCCGGTCCACAGATGCAGCACCTCGTCTTCCGGTGCGGCGGCCAGGGCTTCGACCGTTGGCAGGGACGCCATGAACCGGTCGAAGTAATTGAGCACGGTGCTCACCTGGGTCTGCTGCAACATGATCTCCGAGACCCACACCCGGTAGGGTGTTATGCCCTGTTGCCAAGGCAGGTCATGGCGACCGTGGCGGTCGTACCAGTCCAGCACCGCCGTTGAAAACTGCTCGTCTCTCATCGTTTGAACAGGCCTTTGAGCGCGTCTTTGAGTTGCGGGTTGACCTTGTCGAGTTTCTCTTCGAGCTTCTCGTTGAGACGGTTGCCGGCGGCCTTGATAGCGACCTGACCGAGGCCGTCCTTGTCCAGGCGACACGCCTTGGCGCCCAGCTCCAGCGGGCCACGGCAGCGCAGCGGTACTTCGATGCCCTGGAAGTTGGCACCCACCTCGCAGGCCGGGTCCGGCACTTCGCGCTGGTCGCCTTCGACAATGATGCCCACGCGGTAATCCATGCCCAGCACCCGCAGGTCAACATCGCCGTTGCCATTGACCGTCAGGCCCGGGATGCGCACTTTCAGGTCCGGATTGTTGGCCACGCCATTACGGAAGGTCAGGTTGCCTTTGAGTTCCTGGAAGGGCGTGTCCTTGCCGCGTTGCTCGCCGCTCAAGGTCTTGCGATTGAGCAAGGCGATGCCGGTGCACAGTTGCTGTTCAAGGTTGGCGTTGAGCAGCACGCCGTTGTTGATCACAAAGCTGGCGGTACCGTTGAGGCTGTCGATCAGGGCTTTCTGGCTGTTGCCGCGACCGGTGAGGTTGCTGTCGAGCGTCACCTGGCCTTTGACCGGCGGCGTTTGCCCCTGGGCTTGCAGGATGCGTTCGACAGGCACTTGCTTGATGCGGCTTTGCAGCGCCAGTACCGGAATGTCCTGGCGTACATCCAGATTGCCGTTGGCCTGGAAGGAGCCGTTATAGAGCCCGCCACTCAAGGTTTCGAGCTTGAGCTGGCCATCGATGCCGGATGCTTTGAGCACTGCATTCTGGATCGGCAGCTTGCTCAGGGTCAGTTGGCCGAAGGCGAGGTCGGCATTGACGTCGAGGGTGCGCAGGCGCGTCAGCGGCAGCAGTTTGTCGGTGCTCCAGGCGCCTTTGGTCGGAGCCTCCGGCAGTGGTGTGGTGCCGCCGGCGGCCATCGCGCCGGCTTCGCTGTTCTGGACTTCGGCCTGGCGTGCGGCGCTGGCGCCTTTGGCGGATTCGGATTTGGCCGGCAGGTAATTGTCGGCGTTGAAGGTGTCGCCCTTGAGTTGGACACGCAGCGACTGCTTGGCGAAGTCGTCCACGGCGACGCGACCGGTGAAGGTGCTGCCGTCGAGTTTCAGGTTCAGGTCTTCCAAGGCCAGGCTGGTGGGCGTGCCCTTGAGGCGGCTGACCAGTTCGACTTTGCTCAGGCTGCCTTCGGCCATCGGCGGCAGCGGGTTGCCCACGCTGTCGAGGAACTTGGCCAGGTCAAACTGAGCGATCGACAACGCGCCGCTGAGCTGTGGAGTCTTATCTAGGTCGTTGACTTTCAATTCGCCCAGCGCGCGCAGCTGGTTGGCCGACAGTTTCAAATTGGTCCATTCGGCGATGTTGGCCGCTTGATCCACCAGCAGTTGGCCTTGGGTGGAGAAGGTCACGGTCTTGCCTTGCAGCGGTTCGCCGGTGGCTTCGCCGCTGATACGCATGTCTTCGAACTGGTAGCGCTTGAGAGCGCGCTGGATGCGCAGGTTGCCCGTCAGTTCGGTCTTGAGGCGCATCACTGGCTGATTGCTGCCGAAGAATGCGGTGAGCTTGACCGGGATGCTGGCGCCTTCATGAATGGCGCCTGCGCTCAACTGGATGCTTTCGGCGCTGAACTGCTTGCCGGTCTGCTCGTCGTTGTATTCGACCCGGGCGTTGTTGATGGTCAGGCTGTCGATGTCCAGGCGGATGGGTTGGGCCGGTTTTTCCGGTTTGACCTCAGCAGGTGGCTGCGCCGGCGTGGGCGCACTGGCGGTAGCCTCGGCGGGGTCGGGGACGTTTTTGCCGATGTCTTCCCAGTTGCCGTGGCCCTGCTTGTCGCGGTTCAGGCGCAGGTTCAAGCCTTCGACGCGCACATCGCTCATCTGTACTTCACGGCGCAGCAGCGGCAGCACGCGCACCGACAGGCCAAGCATCTGCAGGTCGGCGAACGGTTGGGTCGGGTTGGTCAGGGTCGCCACGCTGGCTTCGTGCAGTTCCAGGCCAAGCCAGGGGAACAGGCTCCAGCCGATGTCGCCATTGAGCGTCAGCTCGATGTGGGCCTTGTCGCGGGCAATCTGGCGAATCTCTTCTTTGTAGTCGTTGGGATCGAAGAGGTGGGTCAGGGCAAAGCCGAGAGCCACAATGATCAGCAACAGCCCGAGAAGTACCAGACCCAGGATTTTGCCGAACGCTTTCATGGGCGAGTCCTTGTATGTCGATTTCAAAAATTAGCCGAAGAGTATAACGCCCGACGGCCTGCGTCAGTTCATCGATCGTTACATTGTATCCATGGCCGCAAGAACAGGTTTTTGACGTCAAACAAACCGAAATTCCTTAAAAAGGTGATGGCATTTTGGTTTTTGTCGCGCTTTTAGATGCTAATCTCTGCGCGTTCGTCTGCCTTCTGCGACGTATCGTCGCGCCAAAATGGAGTTTCACTCAATAAAACGGCCACGCTTTGCGTGCAAGGCCGATGGGGGAAGCGCGCCTGACGGACGCATACCAATAACTGGGGGAAACACTAATGAGCACTCGCACTGCGGCCGCTTCTACAGCCGCACAGCCTGCGTTCCTGTCCAAGGAGCGCATTATCGCCAAGCCCGGGTTCAACCGCTGGCTGGTCCCGCCGGCCGCCCTGGCCATTCACCTGTGCATCGGCATGGCCTACGGTTTTTCGGTGTTCTGGCTGCCGCTGTCTAAGGCGCTGGGTATCACCGCACCGGTTGCCTGCGCGCCGGACATGAGTTTCATCGCCCAAGTCTTCTCGTCTCAATGCGACTGGCCTATCTCGATGCTGGGCTGGATCTACACCCTGTTCTTTATCTTCCTGGGCTGCTCGGCAGCGATCTGGGGCGGCTGGCTTGAGCACGCCGGACCGCGCAAGGCTGGTGTGGTATCGGCGCTGTGCTGGTGCGGCGGCCTGCTGATCTCGGCGTTGGGGATTTATACCCACCAGATCTGGTTGATGTGGATCGGTTCCGGCGTCATCGGCGGTATCGGCCTGGGCCTGGGGTATATCTCGCCCGTCTCGACCTTGATCAAGTGGTTCCCGGACAAGCGCGGCATGGCCACCGGCATGGCGATCATGGGCTTCGGCGGCGGCGCGATGGTCGGTGCGCCGCTGGCTGCGGCATTGATGGGCCATTTCGCTTCGCCCACCAGCGTGGGCGTTTGGCAAAGCTTCCTGGTGATGGCTGCGATCTATTTCGTGTTCATGATCGGTGGCGCGCTGTCCTACCGCGTTCCGCCGACCGGTTGGAAGCCTGAGGGCTGGACCGCGCCGGCGAAAAAAGCCAGCAACGCGATGATCACCCACCGTCACGTACACGTGAACGTGGCGTGGAAGACCCCGCAAT
This sequence comes from Pseudomonas sp. S5F11, assembly GCF_019641515.1. Classification (NCBI taxonomy): domain Bacteria; kingdom Pseudomonadati; phylum Pseudomonadota; class Gammaproteobacteria; order Pseudomonadales; family Pseudomonadaceae; genus Pseudomonas; species Pseudomonas sp. S5F11. The sequence goes on along the minus strand of NZ_JAIFJZ010000001.1, from coordinate 3,200,045 downwards.
TTCGTCTGGTGTGGCTGGTGCTGTGCCTGAACGTTTCGGCAGGTATCGGCATCCTCGGCATGGCATCGCCGCTGCTGCAGGAAGTGTTCGGCGGCAAGCTGCTGGGCGTGGATGTGCCCTTCGGTCAGCTGGATGCCGGGCAACTGGCGTCCATCGCGGCCATCGCTGCGGGCTTCACCGGTCTGTTGAGCCTGTTCAACATTGGTGGCCGGTTCTTCTGGGCGTCGTTTTCCGACTACCTGGGCCGTAAAAACACCTACTTCGTGTTCTTCGCTCTGGGTTTCGCCCTGTACGCGCTGATCCCGAACCTGGGGCATCTGGGCAACGTATCGCTGTTCGTGGCGGCGTTCTGCATCATCCTATCGATGTACGGCGGTGGTTTTGCCACCGTGCCGGCATACCTGGCCGACTTGTTCGGCACCCAAATGGTCGGCGCGATCCACGGTCGTCTGCTGACCGCCTGGGCGGCGGCCGGTGTGCTCGGCCCGGTGCTGGTGAACTACCTGCGTGAATATCAACTGAGCATCGGCGTCGAGCGCGCCGCGGCCTATGACATCACCTTGTACATTCTCGCCGGCCTGCTGGTACTGGGCTTTATCTGCAACCTGCTGGTGCGCCCTGTGGCCGACAAGTACTTCATGACCGACGCCGAACTGGCCGCCGAACAGGCGCTGGGCCATGACAAAGGTGCTGATGCCAGCACTTCCCTGGAGTGGAAGGCGTCTGCCGGTAGCAAGCCATTGGCTATCGCTGCGTGGCTGGTGGTAGGTATTCCGCTGGCGTGGGGTGTGTGGGTGACCCTGCAGAAGACCGCAGTACTGTTCCACTGACACCTTTATGAGGGGGCTCGGTTCCTGTGGGAGCCGGGCTCGCCCGCGATGGCATCACTGCGGTCAGTTGAATGGCCCCAGGTAGTTGCATCGCAGGCAGCCAGCTCCCACATTCCCATCAAAAGATATCCCTTCAGCGCCCCATTCTGGGGCGCCCGCTTGTCTGCACATGTCTAACACAGACACTCCATCAGTCTTATCCCCTTCGATGTTTCTGTTTAGCGCCCGCGCCCCTATAATGGCTGCCTTTTTCGCCCAATGATTTTGCGGAGCTGGTGATGGCCGAACGTATGGCGTCCGTCGAGCGCGACACTCTGGAAACCCAGATCAAAGCCTCGATCAACCTGGATGGCACCGGAAAGGCCCGATTTGATATCGGTGTACCTTTTCTTGAGCACATGCTGGACCAGATCGCCCGTCACGGGCTGATCGACCTGGATATCGTCTGCAAGGGCGACCTGCACATCGACGACCACCACACCGTGGAAGACGTCGGCATCACCCTCGGCCAGGCGTTTGCCAAGGCCATCGGCGATAAGAAAGGTATCCGTCGCTACGGCCATGCCTATGTGCCGCTGGACGAAGCGCTGTCGCGCGTGGTCATCGACTTCTCCGGCCGCCCGGGCCTGCAGATGCACGTGCCCTACACCCGCGCCACCGTAGGTGGCTTCGACGTCGACCTGTTCCAGGAATTCTTCCAGGGTTTCGTCAACCACGCCCTGGTCAGCCTGCACATCGACAACCTGCGCGGCACCAACACCCACCACCAGATCGAAACCGTGTTCAAGGCCTTCGGCCGCGCCCTGCGCATGGCCGTGGAGCTGGACGAGCGCATGGCTGGGCAAATGCCATCGACCAAGGGCGTTCTGTAATGCAGACGGTCGCGGTTATCGATTACGGCATGGGTAACCTGCACTCGGTGGCCAAGGCCCTCGAACATGTAGGTGCCGGCAAGGTGCTGATCACCAGCGATGCCAAAGTTATTCGCGAGGCCGACCGGGTGGTGTTCCCAGGCGTCGGTGCGATTCGCGATTGCATGGCCGAGATCCGTCGCCTGGGCTTTGACAGCCTGGTGCGCGAAGTCAGCCAGGACCGGCCGTTCCTCGGCATCTGTGTGGGCATGCAAGCCTTGCTCGAACGCAGCGAAGAGAACGACGGCGTCGACTGCATCGGTCTGTTTCCTGGCCAGGTGAAGTTCTTCGGCAAAGACCTGCACGAAGACGGTGCCCATCTCAAGGTCCCGCACATGGGCTGGAACCAAGTCAGCCAGACCGTGGACCATCCGCTGTGGCACGACATCCCCGACATGGCGCGCTTTTACTTCGTGCATAGCTACTACATTGCCGCGGGTAACCCGCGTCAGGTGGTGGGTGGCGGGCACTACGGCGTCGACTTCGCCGCGGCGCTGGCCGAAGGCTCGCGTTTTGCCGTGCAGTTCCACCCGGAGAAAAGCCATACCCATGGCCTGCAATTGCTGCAGAACTTCGCCGCCTGGGATGGACGCTGGTAAATGGCCAGGAAGCCGAAGCCGCCGATCTTGACCCTCACTCCCGAGCAGGAGAGTGAGGCTACCGTCAAGATCAAGCGCTTCATGGAGGATCGCTTCGAGCTCAAGTTGGGCTCGTTCGAGGTCGCCGAGATCCTTGAGTTGTTCACTAACGAAGTGGCACCGCACTATTACAACAGGGCGATTTTCGATACGCAGACGCTCCTTAAAGAAAGGTTCGAAAGCATCGAAAGCGACCTGTGGTCGCTTGAGAAACCCTGATTTCCCAAGCATTGCTGAATATCGAATAAGGTTTGCCAGATGCTGATTATCCCCGCTATCGATCTCAAGGACGGCGCCTGCGTACGTCTGCGTCAAGGCCGCATGGAAGACTCCACCGTGTTCTCCGATGACCCGGTCAGCATGGCTGCCAAATGGGTGGAAGGGGGCTGCCGTCGTCTGCATCTGGTGGACCTGAACGGCGCCTTCGAGGGCCAGCCGGTCAATGGTGAAGTGGTCACCGCGATCGCCAAGCGCTACCCGAACCTGCCGATCCAGATCGGCGGCGGCATCCGCTCCCTGGAAACCATCGAGCATTACGTCAAAGCCGGCGTGAGCTACGTGATCATCGGCACCAAGGCCGTGAAAGACCCGGCCTTCGTTGCCGAAGCCTGCCGTGCGTTTCCCGGCAAAGTGATCGTGGGCCTGGATGCCAAGGACGGTTTCGTCGCCACCGACGGCTGGGCGGAAATCAGCACCGTGCAGGTGATCGACCTGGCCAAGCAGTTCGAAGCCGATGGCGTGTCCGCCATCGTCTACACCGACATCGCCAAAGACGGCATGATGCAGGGCTGCAATGTGCCGTTCACCGCCGCATTGGCTGCGGCCACGCGCATCCCGGTGATCGCTTCGGGCGGCATTCACAACCTAGGCGATATCAAGTCGCTGCTGGACGCCAAGGCCCCCGGCATCATCGGCGCGATCACCGGCCGTGCGATCTATGAGGGCACGCTGGACGTGGCTGAAGCTCAGGCTTTTTGTGATAGCTACGCGGCCAGCTCCAAGTCGTAAGCTGCAAGCTGCAAGTAAAAGCAGATCTGCTTCTACTTGCAGCTTATAGCTCAAAGCTTGCAACTCTTATCGGAGATAAGCCCATGGCTTTAGCCAAGCGCATCATCCCTTGCCTGGACGTCGACAACGGTCGCGTGGTCAAGGGCGTCAAGTTCGAGAACATCCGTGACGCCGGCGACCCGGTGGAAATCGCCCGTCGCTACGATGAGCAAGGTGCCGACGAGATTACTTTTCTCGATATCACCGCCAGCGTCGACGGCCGCGACACCACCCTGCACACCGTCGAACGCATGGCCAGCCAGGTGTTTATCCCGCTGACCGTGGGCGGCGGCGTGCGCACCGTGCAAGACATCCGCAACCTGCTCAATGCCGGCGCGGACAAGGTGTCGATCAATACCGCGGCGGTGTTCAACCCGGAATTCGTCGGCGAAGCCGCGCAGCACTTCGGCTCGCAATGCATCGTGGTGGCCATCGACGCCAAGAAAGTTTCCGGCCCGGGCGAAACCCCGCGCTGGGAGATCTTCACCCACGGCGGCCGCAAGCCCACCGGGCTCGACGCGGTGGAGTGGGCGATGAAAATGGAAGGCCTGGGCGCCGGTGAAATCCTGTTGACCAGCATGGATCAGGACGGCATGAAAAACGGCTTCGACCTGGGCGTGACCCGTGCCATCAGTGACGCGCTGGGCATTCCGGTGATCGCCTCCGGCGGTGTCGGCAACCTGCAACACCTGGCCGATGGCGTCATCGAAGGCCACGCCAGCGCGGTGCTTGCGGCGAGTATTTTCCACTTCGGCGAATACACTGTCCCTGAGGCCAAAGCCTACATGGCGGCACGCGGTATCGTCGTCCGCTAAACGTTGCTGGACACCATGGCAGGCGCGCGGCACTCTCTGCGCTTGCCATGGATTTCGGTAACCTTCATGTTCAAACACCTGCTGCTCACCCTCGCCAGTACTTGCGCCCTGTTGGCCGGTTCGGCCTACGCCGAAGAGGCGCCTGGCACCTCCCTGGTGCTGCTCACGGAAAATTTCCCGCCTTACAACATGGCGAAAAACGGCAAGAACTTCGCCAAGGACGAGAACATCGAAGGCATCGCCGTGGACATCGTGCGCGAGACCTTCAAGCGCGCGGGCATTTCCTACAACCTCACCCTGCGTTTTCCTTGGGAGCGGATCTATAAACTCGCCCTGGAAAATCCTGGTTACGGTGTGTTCGTGATGGCGCGTCTGCCGGACCGCGAAGCGCTGTTCAAATGGGTCGGCCCCATCGGCCCCGATGATTGGGTGCTACTGGCAAAGGCAGACAGCAAGATTCAGCTCGATGAACTGGGGCAGGCCCGGCGCTACAAGATCGGTGCCTACAAAGGCGATGCCATTGCCGAGACCCTGGAGAAGCAAGGTCTCAACCCCGTAGTGGTGCTACGGGATCAAGACAATGCGCAAAAGCTGCTGGAGGGCCAGATCGACCTGTGGGCCACCGGTGATCCGGCCGGGCGCTACCTGGCGCGTCAGGTGGGGGTGACAGGGCTCAAGACAGTGCTGCGTTTCAACAGTGCTCAGCTGTACCTGGCCTTGAATAAAAACGTGCCCGATGACGTCGTCGCCAAGCTGCAAGCTGCACTGGATCAGTTGCGCAAGGACGGCGTGGTCAGCGAGATCATGGGGCGTTACCTCTAGCTACACCTGCCTGCGGTGTTGGCCTTTGTTGTTCCACTTGGAGATTGCCTTACCCGTTTTGTGGTTGGGTGATTAGCGCGGCTTGAGCAGGTCCACGCGCAGGGTCGACGGCTGATCCGCCTGGTCAAACGCATAGGTGCAGATCTTGTACGGCGTGCTCCAGGCATTGATGAGCTGAGCGTACTTTTCCTGAGAACCATCGGCAGCGTCATTGGGGGCGTAGAACAGATCGATGATGTCATCGTCTTCAGCCGGAACGGGTTCAGGGATGTTGTGGTAATCAACAGGCCGCAGGCAATCGGTGGTGGCGGCCGGACCATATTTGTAGGTGTAGCGACTCATAAAGGGAGGGGCCAGGTTCCAGATAACCGTGTAGGCCGCCGAACCTTGTTTATCCAAGCTGATTGTCAGGTTGGGTGTGCGTGCCGGCCCAGGTTCGGCTAGTTCTACCGCCAGGGTCAGGGCGTTTCTCATCATGCCATGGGTGGTCCGCTGATCGGCGGAACTCACACCGACGATACACAACATGTGCATGCCGGTTTGCGGTCCGATGGGATCCTTCACTAAGGCGTCTGCCGCGCTGATGGGCGCGCTGTAGGACACCGGATTTTCGCAATCAATCGCGCGGCGAGTGGTTTTGTATCGATAGAACGGTGTGTTGACGGTGAACGCCAGGTTCCACCGCGGCACGATGTTCTGCTGTCGGCTGCCGGTTTTTTTCAGGAAGTATTGCTGGATAGGCTCAGGGTTCCTGAACGTAATGGACGTGGTCGGGTATAGCTCGCAGTGTTCGTCGTCGGCCTTGAGCATGCCATCGACGAAACACGCATTCAGAAAGGTCACCGGGCTGCCGTAGTTGGTATCCGGGTGCCAGAGGGGCATGCCATTCTGGATTTCACAGGGGGCGTCGCGTTGGCATTTGCGCTCCTCGGGCTGGCCGGCGGTGCTGGTGCTGAGGACGCCGAACAGGGTATTGGTGGCGCGGTCGAGCAAGGGGCCGCCGAAACCGCCGAGGCCGATGTTCTTGCATTGGTTCTTCATGGTGACGCGCCATACGAACGGTTGCTCCACCAATTCCTGTGAGACCTGTTGACTGCAAGCGGATAGATGCAAGGTGTCCCATTCCGGCGCAGCCAAGGCGAGAATGTCATCCCCCGTAGCCGGGACTTGGCTGGCCAGCTTCAGCGGGGTGATGCCGGCTTTAATTAAATCGGCCAGTGACGCCTGCAACTCAATGATCGCCAAGTCCACACCTTGGCTGCTGCCCCATTTCAAGGTTTTGAGGGGAAAGGTCTTGATGGTTTCGAGGGTGTCGTCAAAGTAATTGAAGCTGATATTGCCCTTGATCGGCAGATCCCGCTGCACGGCGCCGTTGAGGCGATGCAGGCAGTGGCTGCTGGTCAGCACATAGGCCGGCCCGGATATGCCTTCGGCGCTGCGAGTGTCCAGTAGGCTGGCGGTGCAGAGGGTTTGGTTTTCGTTTCTGATGCGACCCACGCCGCTCCAATGATCGTGCTGATGCTGTGCATTGCTCAGCAAGCGGGCTGAGTGGTGGTTGACCAGGCCCTCGCCGAAATCCTTGGGTGCGGCATACAGCAAGCCGCTGAGGCTACCGAGCAGCAGCCCCGAAATAACCACGCTGATGGTGTTCATGAAATGCCCTTGAATAGTGAACGGAGGGTTCACTATTCAGGACCGGGAAGCGCGACGAGCTGTAGTTATCTAGGGGCCGGCCGGTAAGTGCCGTCTCGACCGTGGCCTGCCATCGCACGGTTGCTACGCACGCTGATCATCGACTTGATATCGATCCACTCGACGCCCTGAGCCTTGAGCTTGGGCAGCTCACGTTCCAGCACCGCCAGGGTTTGTGGATAAGGGTGGCCGATCATCACCGCCGAGCCCTGTTTGTGGGCGAGCTTGATCGCGGTTTGCAACTGCGTGGTGATGGCCGCTTCGGTGCGTTCGTCGTCGAGAAACACATCCCGCGAGACACTGGCCAGGCCGATTTTCTGTGCTTCGGCGGCGGCCACGGTTTGTGCGCTGGTGCGACTGTCGACGAAGAACTTGTGGCGCCGTTGCAATTCACCCATCAACCAGGCCATGGCCTGCGGTTGGGCGGTCATGCGGCTGCCCATGTGGTTATTGATGCCAGCGGTAAACGGCACAGCGTCGAACGCAGCCTCCAAGCGTTTGCCGAGTTCTTCGATCGGTAGCTCCGGGTGCCAGGCGAACGGGCCCGTGGCCGGGTCCATGGGCATGTGCAGGATCACGATCTTGCCGGCCTTGTGCGCTTCGCGGGCGAATTCGGCGGCGTGGGGTGTGTCGGGCATGATCGCGGTGGTCACGGGGCCGGGCAGGGCCAGCACGCGACGATCCCTGGGCAGGTTCTGCCCGAGGTCGTCGATGATGAGGGTCAGGTAGGCTTTGTGTGTCTGGCTGGCAGGCGTCGCATGGGCGACGCCTGCCAGGCTGCACAGCACGGCGATGATCAGGGCAAAACGCATATCAACGGCTGCGCGTGATGCTCAAACCCTTGAGCAGGCTCAGCGCCTGGGCCAGTTGGTAATCATCGTCCTGGGGCATCGGCTTGGCTTTGGCGCCGCTGCCGGTCGGCTGATCGGCGCCGCCGTTGCCATTGCCCAGGTGACCTTGCAGGTCGGCCTCTTTGTAATACTCGCTATCGATCTCGTTGGTGATCTTGGCTTTGCGCACTTCGATGTCCGGCACGATGCCCTGGGCCTGGATCGAACGGCCGTTCGGCGTGTAGTACAGCGCGGTGGTGATCTTCAGGGCGCGCTCATTGTTCAGCGGCAGCACGGTCTGTACCGAGCCTTTGCCGAAGCTGGTGGTGCCCATCAGCACGCCGCGTTTCTGGTCTTGCAGAGCGCCGGCGACGATCTCCGAGGCCGAGGCACTGCCGCCGTTGATCAGCACGGCCAATGGCACGTTCTCGCTGAGGTCGTTACCGGTGGCCGAGAAGCGCAGCTCGGAGTTGGCGATACGGCCCTTGGTGTACACGATCAACCCTTTGGTGATGAAGTGGTCCACCACTTCCACCGCCGACTGTAAGACGCCGCCGGGGTTATTGCGCAGGTCGAGCACAATGCCGTTGAGTTTCTTGCCGTTATCCTTGCGCAGCTTGGCCAGGGCCTTGGCTACTTCGTCGCCGGTCTTGACTTGGAACTGGGTGATGCGGATGTAGCCGTAGCCCGACTCCAGCAACTGGCTCTTCACGCTCTTGACCGTGATGGTCGCGCGGGTCAGCGTCACGTCGAACGGGTTACCGCCGTCGCGCACCAGGGTCAGGGTGATTTTCTGGCCGATCTTGCCGCGCATCTTGTCGACGGCTTCGGTCATGCTCTGGCCGCGGGTCGGCTGACCATTGATCTTGACGATAAAGTCGCCGGCCTGGATGCCGGCCTTGGAAGCAGGGGTGTCGTCGATCGGCGAGACCACTTTGATATTGCCGTCTTCGGAGCCGACCTCGATGCCCAGGCCACCGAATTCACCGCTGGTGCTCTCCTGCAGCTCGGCGAAATCTTCCGGGCCCAGGTAGGCGGAGTGTGGGTCGAGGTTGCTGAGCATGCCCTTGATGGCATTTTCCAGCAGGGTCTTGTCGTCCACGGGTTCAACGTAGGCTGCCTTGATCCGGTCCATGACCTCGGCGAACGTGCGCAGCTCATCCAGCGGCAACGGCGCCTTGGTGGTCGCGGCCGTGGCGGCGGGTGCAGCCGGAGCGGCCTGGTCGGCCAAAGCCAGAGGCGCGCCGATCACCAGAGCGATCGTCAGGGCCAGCGAAGTGAGGCGGGACAAATGCAGCATGTCGAACGAACTCCTAATGTAGATGCGACCCTTATCCTTGGGTTCTGCACCATTGTGCGGGATCGCTCGGGCGACCCTGCTGACGAATAGCGAAGTACAGCGCCGGGGTGTCCTGGCCGCCACTGTTACCGACAGTGGAGATGGACTCACCGGCTTTTACAACATCACCTGCCGACTTGAGTAATGTCTGATTGTGGCCGTAAAGGCTCAAATAGCCATTGCCGTGGTCGAGAATCACCAACAAACCGGCGCCGCGCAACCAATCGGCAAACACCACGCGCCCGCCGTGTACGGCGTGGACCGGGCTGCCGGCGGCGGCGCTGATCATCACCCCGTCCCATTTGGCGCGGGTGTCATCGCCACGGGTTTCCCCAAAGCGTGCCAATAGTCGACCATCAACTGGCCATGGAAGTTTGCCTCGCGCCGAAGCAAAGGGGCCGCCGAAGGACTCGCCGGCGCTGGAAACCAGTGGCCCCGGCGCTGTATGTGCCGGTTTGCGCGGTGCCGGAGCGTCGGTGGTGGCCGCCAGTTCAGCTTCGCGCTGACGCTTTTTTTCCGCTTCCTGCTGGGCGATCAGGGCTTTTTGCCGCGCTTCTTCGGCCTCGCGCGCCTGGCGGGCCAGGGTCTCTTCGATGGTCTTTAGTACTTTGGCCAGGTCGGCCTGGTCCTGCTCGCGGGCCTGCAACTTGGCATCGCGGGCTTTTACGTCGTCGTTGAGCTTGGCCAGCGCCAGTTGGCGTTCCTTGCGAACCTTGTCCAGTTCGTCGCGCTGGGCATTGAGGCTGCTTTTCTGGTCCTCCAGCTGAGACTGCTGGTTGGCGATTTCCTGCTCCACGTTCACCAACTGGCGCAGGGTCTCGTTGAAGCTTTTCAATTGCTCCAGACGGGCCTTGCTCAGGTAATCGTAATAGGTAAGGGTGCGCGCGAATTTTTCCGGGTTTTGCTGGTTGAGCAGCAGCTTGAGGTACTCCTGGCGGCCGCTCTGGTAAGCGGCGCGGGCCTGGATCGCGATCAGGCGTTGCTGTTCAACGCGTGCGCTCTGGAGTTTTTTTTTCTCAGCGTCGAGTCGCTCCAGTTCCGACTCGCTCTTCTTTAGTTCTTTTTGCAACTCCTGGACTTGCTTCTCCAGCTTGCCCATTTCGGTTTCTGTACCGCGCAGGTCCTTTTGCACTCCGGATTTTTCTTCCTGGAGTTTGCCAAGCAGCTTCTTCAGCTCGGCAATGTCCTGACGCGTAGCGTCCAACTGTTGTTGGGTTTGTGCGCGCTCGTCGGCAAACGCCGGTTGGAGCAGGCAGACAAGAACAAGGGTAATCAAGGCGCGAAGCATAGAGGCGGGCGACACCAGGGGAAAGGGACGGCCTAGTATGCCCGCCAAGCGCTGCAAAAAAAACGCCCAATTCGGGCAAGCGGACAAGATAGGCGCCGAGTGGCGGTGGTATGGCAAAAAGATATCTGCCAAACACTTAAAAGCCAGTGTGGGAGGGGGAAAGCCCTCTCACACTGTTTGTTTGGATCAGACCAGGATTGAGGTGCCAGTCATCTCTTTGGGCTTCTCCAACCCCATCAGCATCAGCATGGTCGGTGCCACATCCGCCAGCACGCCGCCTTTACGCACTTTGAAATCGCGCTTGCCGACGTAGATGAACGGCACGGGCTCGGTGGTGTGGGCGGTGTGAGCCTGGCCGGTGGATTCGTCGGACATCTGCTCGCAGTTGCCGTGGTCCGCCGTGATCAGCGCTTCGCCGCCGACTTTTTCCAGGGCGTCAACGATGCGGCCGACGCAGGTATCCAGGCATTCCACCGCCTTGGTTGCGGCTTCCAGGTTGCCGCTATGGCCGACCATGTCCCCGTTGGCGTAGTTGACCACGATCACGTCGTAACGCTGGTGGTCGATGGCGTCGACGATTTTGTCGGTGACTTCCGGTGCGCTCATTTCCGGCTGCAGATCGTAGGTGGCGACTTTCGGCGATGGAATCAGGATGCGCTCTTCGCCTGGGAACGGTTCTTCACGACCGCCGGAGAAGAAGAAGGTCACGTGAGCGTATTTCTCGGTTTCAGCGATACGCAGTTGGGTCTTGCCGTTTTTCGCCAGGTAGTCGCCAAGCACGTTGTCCAGGCTGCCCGGCGCGAAAGCTGCGGGGGCGGGAATGCTGGCGGCGTATTGGGTCAGGCCGACGTATTGCACTTTCGGCTGGCGGGCCCGTTCGAATTCCTTGAAGTCGTCTTCAACGAATACGCGGCTCAGCTCGCGGGCACGGTCGGCACGGAAGTTCATGAACACCACGGCATCGCCGTCTTCGACTTTGACCGGCTCGCCGATGGTGGTGGCCTTGACGAACTCATCGCTCTCGCCGCGGGCGTAGGCGGCTTCGAGACCTTCCTGGGCGGTGGCGGCGTTGAACTCGGCCTGGCCGTCGACGATCAGGTTGTAGGCTTGGGAGACGCGGTCCCAGCGATTGTCGCGGTCCATGGCGAAGTAACGGCCGATCAGGCTGGCGATGCGGCCCTTGCCCAGCGCGGTAAAGGTGGCATCCAGCAGTTCGATGGACGATTGCGCGCTTTTAGGCGGTGTGTCGCGACCGTCGAGGAAGGCGTGCAGGTAAATCTTATCGGCGCCGCGCTTAAAGGCCAGTTCGGCCATGGCCACCAAATGGTCCTGATGGCTGTGCACGCCGCCGTCGGACAGCAGACCCATGAAGTGCACGGCCTTGCCGGCCGCGACTGCTTTATCCACCGCCGCGCAGATGGTCGGGTTCTCGAAGAACTCGCCATCGCGGATCGCTTTGGTCACGCGGGTGAAGTCCTGATAGACCACTCGTCCGGCGCCGAGATTCATGTGGCCGACTTCCGAGTTGCCCATCTGGCCGTCCGGCAGGCCCACGTCCATGCCCGAACCGGAAATCAGGCCGTTGGGTACGCTGGCCGTGAGGCGGTCGAGGACGGGCTTGTTAGCCGCGTATACGGCGTTGTCGTGGTGGCTTTCACTGTGTCCGAAGCCATCGAGAATTATCAGGACCAAAGGTTTAGGCGTGGTAGTCATAGATCCTCTCGCGGCGTTAATAAAGGAAGGCAATTGAAAAGGGAGTGGCAGTTTAAAGCGAAGTTCCGAGCACGTCACCGCTTTACGGGGGTTGGCCCCCCCTGGCGGCTGTGTATACTTACCGCCATTTTAACGCCCTGGAACCTCCTTGATGGTTGATCACCTGATTGCATTTGCCACTGCCCATTATCTGCTCGTGGGTGCCTTTGTCATTCTGCTGGCGCTGCTGATCGCTCATGAAATGAGCCGTGGTGGCCGCAGCCTGAGCACGTCGGAACTGACCGCACTGGTCAACAAGGATGAGGCCGTTGTGGTGGATATCCGCCCGGCCAAGGATTTCGCCACCGGCCATATCGTCGGCGCATTGAACATCCCCCAGGACAAGCTGATCGCCCGCCTGGCCGAGCTGGAAAAGCACAAGGCCAAGACCATCATCCTGGTCGACGCCCAGGGCCAGCACGCCGGTACCCATGCCCGCGAGATGCTCAAGAGCGGCTTCACCGCCGCCAAGCTCTCCGGTGGCATCAGCAGCTGGCGCGCCGATAACCTGCCGCTGGTGAAGTGATATGAGCCAGGTCGTCGTATATTCCAGCGATTGGTGCCCGTACTGCATGCGGGCCAAGGCCCTGCTTGAGAAGAAGGGCGTTGCGTTCGAAGAGATCAAGGTCGACGGTAAGCCCCAGGTGCGTGCCGAAATGGCCCAGAAAGCGGGGCGTACGTCCGTGCCGCAGATCTGGATCGGCACCCAGCACGTCGGTGGTTGCGATGACCTGTTTGCTTTGGAGCGCGCCGGTAAACTCGATGCGCTGCTGGCCGCCTGACTCCCAAACCCTTAAAGACCCCAAGATAGAGAAGGATCTGCGATGACTGATCAACAGAACACCGAAGCAGCAGAAGCCCAAGGCCCGCAATTCTCGCTGCAACGGATCTATGTGCGTGACCTGTCCTTCGAAGCGCCGAAAAGCCCGGCCATCTTCCGTCAGGAGTGGACACCAAGCGTTGCCCTGGACCTGAACACCCGTCAGAAAGCCCTGGAAGGCGACTTCCACGAAGTGGTGCTGACCCTGTCGGTTACCGTCAAGAACGGCGAAGAAGTGGCTTTTATCGCTGAAGTGCAACAGGCCGGTATCTTCCTGATCCAAGGCCTGGACGAAGCTTCCATGAGCCACACGTTGGGTGCGTTCTGCCCGAACATCCTGTTCCCGTACGCTCGCGAGACCCTGGACAGCCTGGTGACCCGTGGTTCGTTCCCCGCATTGATGCTGGCGCCGGTGAACTTCGATGCCCTGTACGCGCAAGAGCTGCAGCGCATGCAGCAGGAAGGCGCGCCGACGGTTCAGTAATCTGTAACCGACGCAGCACCCAATGTGGGAGGGGGCTTGCCCCCGATTGCGGTGGATCAGTCACACATAAGTTGACTGACACTTCGCCATCGGGGGGCAAGCCCCCTCCCACATTTGTTTTGTGTATTACTTGAAACCGAGTTGGCGCCAGCCTTCATAGACCGCCACGGCGACGGTATTGGACAGGTTCAGGCTGCGGCAGCCCTCGCGCATCGGCAGGCGCAGGCGATGGCCGTCGGGCAGGGCGTCGAGCACGTCGGCGGGCAAGCCACGGCTTTCCGGACCGAACAGAAACGCGTCGCCTTCGGCAAAACTGGCATCATGAAATGGGCGCGAGCCTTTGGTGGTAAACGCGAACAGCCGTGGATGGCCGAGGCTTTCCAGGCAACTGGCCAAATCGGCATGGCGCTTGAGGGTGGCGTACTCGTGGTAGTCCAGTCCCGCGCGACGCAGACGCTTGTCGTCCATGTCAAAGCCCAGGGGCTCGATCAAATGCAGGTGGCAGCCACTGTTGGCGCACAGCCTGATAACGTTGCCGGTATTCGGCGGAATTTCTGGTTGAAAAAGGATGACGTGAAACATGCACGGCTCCGAAGGCAAAGATGCGCTGCATTCTACCCCCGAAGAGGATCCAAGGCCGAAGCTATTGCCGAGGGTTATGGGGTCATTGGCGATTGTCGGCTTGATGGTGGGCCTGATGATCGGCCGCCTGACCATTCCCGACCCGGTTGAGTTACAGCAGGTCGAAACGGCGCCGGACGGTGTGGTGGTGTGGTTCAACAGTGAACCCCAACTGCACGGCGAACATATCGACGGCACCGTGGCGCTGTTGTTCGACGCCCAGGGCAAGGCTGCCAGTGGGCAGCTCAAGGTCAACGATAAGGACGTGAACTGGCGCATCCGCAAGACCGATGGTGGCTTGCTGCTGAACCTGGTGGCGGCGCGGCCGTTGCGCGGAGAGTGGAAAGGCGCTGAGGCCGACGGCCGCTGGCGGCTGGAGATCCATCTCCAAGGGCAATAAAAGAGGGAGTTCCCGGCCTGCCTGTACCAGGGCTCCCAAAACGGGGTGAAGCCGTAAAGGCTTCGGCGTTAAAGAGGGGATTCTCGGCCTGCCTGTACCAAGGTCCCCGAAACTGGGTAGTACCAAGGTTATTGCAGGGCGCGTGCCAGAGTTTGCAATTTTCCCCAAAAAATCATGCCGAAAAGCGCAAAGCCCCGGAATTCGGGGCTTTGGCGGTTTAAGCTCAGCAGCGGTGTTTAGCGGCGGTGGTGTTCAGGCGCTCGTGCCGGTGCCCGATGCCGGTTCATGGTGCATTGAATCGGTGCACGACCCTGAAGCTCTGTGACGGTTAAAATGTGGGAGGGGGCTTGCCCCTGATGGCGGTGTATCAGGCACAGAGGTTGTGACTGACCTACTGCTATCGGGGGCAAGCCCCCTCCACATTAGACCTCGGTAGATTGGAGATCAGGCGTCGTCGCCCTCGTCATCGTCCCCACCATCCACCTTCATGCCCAGTTCCTTGATCTTGCGCGTCAAGGTATTGCGCCCCCAACCCAGCAATACAGCGGCATCGCGGCGGCGACCGGCGGTGTGCTTGAGGGCGGTTTCGATCATGATCCGTTCGAAGGCCGGCACGGCGCTGTCCAGCAGGTTCGACTGGCCGCGTGCCAGGGCCTGGTCGGCCCATTGACGCAGGGCCTGTTCCCAGTTGGTCACCGGCGCGGAGTCCTGCGGCAGGCTCAGCAGCTCCGGGGGCAAGTCGCTGATGTGCACTTCGCGCCCGGACGCCATCACCGTGATCCAACGGCAGGTGTTCTCCAATTGGCGCACGTTGCCGGGCCATGGCAGGTTTTTCAGGTATTCCTCGGTCTCGCTCTTGAGCAGCTTCGGCTCGACGGCCAGTTCCTGGGCGGCGCGGCTGAGGAAGTGACGGGCGAGGGTCGGGATGTCTTCGCGACGATCCGACATGCGTGGGATATGGATGCGGATCACATTGAGGCGGTGGAACAAGTCCTCACGGAATTTGCCCGCGTGCACCAGGGTTTCCAGGTTCTGGTGGGTGGCGGCGATGATTCGCACGTCGACCTTCACCGGGGTGTGCCCGCCAACACGGTAGAACTCCCCATCGGCCAGCACGCGCAGTAAGCGGGTCTGGGTGTCGGCCGGCATGTCGCCGATCTCGTCGAGGAACAGGGTGCCGCCGTCGGCCTGTTCGAAGCGACCGCGACGCAGGTTGGCCGCGCCGGTGAAGGCGCCTTTTTCGTGGCCGAACAGTTCCGACTCCATCAAATCCTTCGGAATCGCCGCCATGTTCAAGGCGATAAACGGCGAGGCCGCCCGTGGGCTGTGACGATGCAGGGCGTGGGCCACCAACTCTTTACCGGTACCCGATTCGCCGTTGATCAACACGGTGATGTTGGAATGACTCAAGCGCCCGATAGCGCGAAACACTTCCTGCATCGCCGGCGCTTCGCCGATGATTTCCGGGGTGCGCGTCAGTGTCGGCGGCGCTTCCTGGTTCTGCTGTTCCTGGGCGTGCTGGTTGGCGCGTTTGACCAGCGCCACGGCCTCGTCCACATCGAAAGGCTTAGGCAGGTATTCAAACGCGCCGCCCTGATAGGACGCCACGGCGCTGTCCAGGTCGGAGTGGGCAGTCATGATGATCACCGGCAGGCGCGGGTGCTGCTCGCGAATCCGCGCCAGCAGGTCGAGGCCGCTGGCGCCGGGCATGCGGATATCGGAGATGATCACGTCGGGCTGCTGGCGCGCCAGGCGGCTCATCACGCCGTCGGCGCTGTCGAAGCTCTGGGTGGTCATGCCTTCCTGTTGCAAGGCTTTCTCCAGGACCCAGCGGATAGAACGGTCGTCATCGACGATCCACACAGTTTCACTACGGCTCATGTCGATGGGGCTCCTTGTTCCAGTGGCAGAAAGATCGAGAACGTGGTGTGGCCGGGATGGCTCTCACATTCGATCAGGCCCTGGTGCTGGCTGATGATGTTCTGGGTGATGGACAGGCCCAGCCCGGTACCGTCCGGGCGGCCGCTGACCATGGGAAAGAAAATGGTTTCCTGCAGTTCCGCAGGAATGCCCGGGCCGTTGTCGATGATCTCGACCTTGGTCACCAGGCGATGGCGCACGTGGCCAATAGTGAACTGACGCAGGGCGCGGGTACGCAGGCAGATGCGGCCCAGGCGCAGTTCGTTCTGACTGCTGATGGCCTGCATGGCGTTGCGCACAATATTGAGCACTGCCTGGATCATCTGCTCGCGGTCGATCAACACGTCGGGGATGCTTGGGTCGTAGTCGCGCACCAAGGTGATGCAGCCCTGGCTTTCGGCTTCGACCAGTTGGCAGACGCGCTCCAGCACTTCGTGCACGTTGGTCAGCGCCAGCGACGGCAACTTGTTGGAGCCGAGCATGCGATCCACCAGATTACGCAGGCGGTCGGCTTCTTCGATGATGACGTTGGTGTAGTCCTTGAGGTTCTCGTCCGGCAGCTCGCGGGCCAGTAACTGCGCCGCGCCACGGATTCCGCCGAGTGGGTTCTTGATCTCATGGGCCAAGCCGCGCACCAGCATCTTGCTGGTTTCCTGCTTGGACAGCTGCGCTTCCTCTTTGGTAATGCGCAGCAGGCGATCGCGGGGGTGTACTTCAAGCAGCAGCAGCGTGGCGCCGTTGCTCAGGATCGGGGTTACGGCGTAGTCGACGGTGAGGGTCTGGCCGGTAAGGGCGGTGAGCATCGCTTCGCGCTTGGTGAAGGGGTGCGCCTGTTCAACCGCCTGGCGCAACGAACTCAAGGCCTCGGCCGACTCGGTGAACAATTCGCTGATGAACTGCCCATGGCTGCGCTGGCCGCTGATGGCCAGGAGCATTTCCGCCGCCGGGTTCATGTACTCAAGACGTAGATCGTCATTGAGCAGGATGGTCGCGGTGGTCAGGTTGTCGAGTAGCAAACGGTGCAGTGCATCGCTGATGGTCATCAGGACCTCTTTTGGAGCAAGGCGCGGGCTTGAGGCACACGCTGATACCAAGAAAATGCAAAAACCAAACCAAGGCTCCGAAAAGAAGCGCGCAGGCCCTGAAATAAGGGTTTTTGGCGCGAAACTGTGGCGTTCTGCCAGCTTTATCGTGAAGTTTCGAACCAAAATGGGTTTTCGGATTGGGTAGGGTGCAACTTGTTGCACCAATATAGTGCGAATTGATGACGTTTGTTCAGCAAGCGTGAAGGCAGGATCGTTTGGGGCAAACGATCCTGCGTTGCGTAAGGCGGTCAGTGGGTTTGCGAAAGCGGTATACCGGGGCTACCGGCATAGAACACCAGCAGTTCGACCGGCGTGTCGCCCGTACTGCCGCGATGCTCGATGCCCACCATTTCGGCCAGCGTATCGCCTTGGCGCAATGTGCGGGTGGCACCGCTCTCACGGGCTTCGACCTGCAATTCGCCGGAAAGGATATACGCCGCGTTGGGTATGGGATGGGTGTGCCACGGCAATTGGGTATTGGCCGGGATGTTGAGGCGTATCAGGGTCAACTGTGGTGTGCCCGAAGGGTAAGCCGTGTAAGGCGTGCCGTCCCATGACTCGCTGCTTTGCAGCAGTAACTCGGTTTTGATGGGGGCCGTATTCGGTTGTGGGGTGGTGCAGCCGAGCGCGGACAAGCACGCGGCTGCAGCGATCAAGCCGTTGAAGGATTTCATGGGGCCATCCTGTGTGGTCAATGACCCGCCAGGCTAGGGTGAGCCCCCAATCGGAAGATGCCGGAAACTGCCTAGGATGAGGTAGTCCACGTATTTATTTGCTGGCAGGCGCCTGGAGGCATAGCTCGCCAGTGGCGCGGGCTCTTGCTATCTGCATCAAGGGCTCGTGCAGTGGCTCGTGAATCGCCCTGGCCACCCATTGAGGGCATTGCGGGTTGTTACGCTGTGGGGCGAAGTCGGCTAATTGCTGCAAGAGGCGTTTTTGAAGCTGATCCAGCTGCGGGCGGATTTTACCCACCAAGTCCGGGCGTGGCAGATCCGGGGCCTTGCCCATGAACTGCCAGTCGGACAAGCGCGTGTATTGCACGAGTTTGTTGGCCTCGATCTGCGCGGCGAAAAACTGCTCGGCAACGGCTGGGTCGAGTTTGTAGTTGGGCGCCTGGGCGGCGACGCTGGCGAGCACTTCCTGTTCGCGCTGTTTATCTTCTACCGGCTTTTTGCTGTCCCATTTGCTCAGCGCGACCTGGTCGGCGATGGCCAGGCGTTCGGCGATGCTGTTGAGTAAAGGTTCCAGGCTGGGCGGCGCAGCGCTGGCGCTGGCGCTGGCCAATAAAAAAGCGAACACAAGTCGACGCTTCAAGGCTGATCTCCTTGTGGGAGGGGGCTACACCCGATGGCAGAGTGTCAGTCAGCACCTGTATCAGCTGATCCACCGCTATCGGGAGCAAGCTCCCTCCCACCTTTTTGATTGGGTTTGCAGATACGGAGCTATGTAATGTCCGGGCAAAAAAAAGACCTCCCGAAGGAGGCCTTTTTCATCGCGCTACGTCAAGCAGCGCAACCGGATCAGCAGCTGTAGTACAGCTCGTATTCCAGTGGGTGTACGAAGGTGCGTACTTTGATTTCTTCTTCGCTTTTCAGGGCGATGTAGGCATCGATAAAGTCGTCGCTGAACACGCCGCCTTTGGTGAGGAACGCACGGCCCTTGTCCAGCTCTTCCAGGGCTTCTTTCAGGCTGCCGCACACTTGTGGGATCTCTTTGGCCTCTTCAGGCGGCAGGTCGTACAAGTTTTTGTCGGCGGCGTCGCCAGGGTGGATCTTGTTCTGGATGCCGTCCAGGCCAGCCATCAGCAGGGCGGCAAAGCCCAGGTATGGGTTGGCTGCCGGATCCGGGAAGCGAGCTTCGATACGGCGAGCGCGAGGGCTGGACACGTAAGGAATACGGATCGAAGCCGAACGGTTGCGAGCCGAGTAGGCCAGCATTACAGGTGCTTCGAAACCTGGCACCAGACGCTTGTAGGAGTTGGTCGATGGGTTGGTGAAGCCGTTCAGGGCCTTACCGTGCTTGATGATGCCGCCGATGAAGTACAGGGCGGTGTCGGACAGGCCGGCATAACCTTCGCCAGCGAAGGTGTTCTTGCCTTCTTTGGCGATGGACAGGTGAACGTGCATACCCGAACCGTTATCGCCGTACAGAGGCTTAGGCATGAAGGTAGCGGTACGGCCGTAAGCTACTGCAGTGTTGTGCACGCAGTATTTCAGGGTCTGAACTTCGTCAGCCTTGGCCACCAGGGTGTTGAACTTCACACCGATTTCGTTCTGGCCGGCAGTGGCCACTTCGTGGTGGTGCACTTCGATGACCAGGCCCATGTCTTCCATGGCGTTGCACATGGAGGTACGGATTTCGTGGTCGTGGTCGAATGGCGGAACTGGGAAGTAGCCACCTTTGATACCTGGACGGTGGCCATGGTTGCCGCCTTCCACGTCCTGGTCGGACATCCACGAACCTTGTTCGGAGTAGATTTTGAACATGGAGCCGGAGATGTCGGATTTGAACTTCACTTCGTCGAAAATGAAGAACTCTGGCTCCGGGCCTACGAATACGGTGTCACCGATACCGGTGGACTTGAGGTATTCCTCGGCACGCTTGGCGATCGCACGTGGGTCGCGGTCGTAGCCTTGCATGGTCGAAGGCTCGATTACGTCGCATACCAGGATCAGGGTCGGCTCTTCGGTGAATGGGTCCAGCACGGCAGTGCTGTCGTCCGGCATCAGGATCATGTCGGAGGCTTCGATGCCTTTCCAGCCAGCAATGGAGGAACCGTCGAACATTTTGCCTTCTTCGAAGAAAGCTTCATCCAGCGCGTCGCGAGCCGGCATGGTCACGTGGTGCTGAGTGCCTTTGGTGTCCGTGAAGCGCAGATCAATCCATTTAACGTCATGATCTTTGATGAGTTGAACCGACTTCGACATAGTGTCCTCCGGGTGGCTTCGGGCTGGGGTAGTGGAGTTAGCCCTTAGAATGTGGGTGATGCCGGCGCGGATACTCCGCCATGGCAACCTGCCTCACAAGAGAGCAAATTGCATGCCAGTGCGCCAACATGGGTTTTCTGTTCCAAAAACGCCCCTATAAAGGTGCATTGCGACAAAACTGCAAAAACAGCGCACCGCAATGTGGCGCGGCTCGCGTTAAACGCACTGCTTTAGTGCGTGGCGGTTGAAGTGCATATTAACTGGTTAAACCTTGAGCGATTTCCGCTATAATCCGCGCCCCCCTTTTTCGGCAGGCCCTGCGCGCGCTGTTTCCATGAAATTAATCGTTAAAGTCTTCCCCGAGATCACCATCAAAAGCCGACCGGTACGGACGCGTTTCATCCGTCAGTTGGCCAAGAACATCCGTGCCGTGCTCCGCGATCTGGACCCGGCTGTGGTGGTGAACGGCGTGTGGGACAACCTCGAACTGGAAACCCGTGTTACCGACCCCAAAGCCTTGAAGGATATGACCGAACGCCTGAGCTGCATGCCGGGCATCGCGCATTTTCTGCAGGTGGACGAATACCCGCTCGGCGACTTCGACGACATCACCGAGAAGTGCAAACGGCACTACGGCAGCTCGCTGGAAGGCAAGATTTTTTCTGTGCGCTGCAAGCGTGCCGGCAAGCATCCGTTCAGCTCGATGGACGTCGAGAAATACGTCGGCAGCAAGCTGCGTCGCGAGTGCGGCGCCGCCGGAATCTCCCTGAAAGCGCCGCAAATTGAAGTGCGCATGGAAATTCGCGACCAACGGTTGTTTGTGATCCACAGCCAGCACAACAGCATCGGCGGTTACCCGCTGGGCGCCCTGGAACAGACCCTGGTATTGATGTCCGGCGGTTTCGATTCCACGGTGGCGGCCTACCAGATCATGCGCCGCGGCCTGATGAGCCACTTCTGCTTCTTCAACCTGGGCGGGCGTGCACATGAATTGGGCGTGATGGAAGTCGCGCACTATATCTGGAAGAAATACGGCAGCTCCCAGCGTGTGCTATTTGTGAGCGTGCCGTTCGAGGAAGTGCTGGGAGAAATTCTCGGCAAAGTCGATAACAGTCATATGGGCGTAGTATTGAAGCGTATGATGTTGCGCGCTGCGTCCCGAATTGCCGATCAATTGCAGATCGACGCGCTGGTGACCGGTGAAGCGATTTCCCAGGTGTCCAGCCAGACTCTGCCCAACCTGTCGATCATCGACTGCGTCACCGAGAAGCTGGTGTTGCGTCCGCTGATCGCCAGTCACAAGCAGGACATCATCGACCTGGCAGAGCAAATCGGCACCGCCGACTTTGCCAAACATATGCCGGAGTACTGCGGGGTCATTTCGGTGAACCCCAAGACCCACGCCAAGCGTCACCGCGTGGAGCATGAAGAGAAAGAATTCGACATGGCGATTCTGGAGCGTGCGCTCGAGAACGCCAAACTGGTCCCGATCGATCGCGTGATCGACGAGTTGGGCCAGGATGTGCAGATCGAAGAAGTCAGCGAAGCCCTGGCCGGCCAGATCGTCATCGACATCCGTCACCCGGATGCCGCCGAGGACGAGCCGCTGGAGATTCCTGGCATCGACGTACAAACGCTGCCGTTCTATGCATTGAACGCGCGTTTCAAGGAACTGGATAACAGCCGTCAGTACCTGTTGTATTGCGACAAAGGCGTCATGAGTCGCCTGCATGCTCACCATTTGCTCAGTGAGGGGCATGCCAATGTGCGCGTTTATCGACCGAGCTAAGAGCCCGGGGCTGTTTGCCTGTGGCCTGCGTCACCGGCCCCCCGACTCTGCCGTCAAGCTGTAACGGCAAGGCCTGACTCTACTGTTAATCGCTGCCACGACCTGACAGCACACCGAATCCTCTGATCGAGATACACAAGTGATCGAAAATCTACGTAACATCGCCATCATTGCTCACGTTGACCATGGTAAGACCACCCTGGTAGACAAACTCCTGCGTCAATCCGGCACCCTGGAGCGCAACGAGCTCAACGACGAGCGCGTGATGGACTCCAACGACCAGGAAAAAGAGCGCGGTATTACCATCCTGGCGAAAAACACCGCCATCAACTGGAACGGCTACCACATCAACATCGTGGACACCCCGGGCCACGCCGACTTCGGCGGCGAAGTAGAACGCGTAATGTCGATGGTCGACTCCGTGCTGCTGCTGGTTGACGCTCAAGACGGCCCTATGCCGCAAACCCGTTTCGTGACCAAGAAGGCGTTCGAAGCCGGCCTGCGTCCGATCGTGTGCATCAACAAGGTTGACCGTCCAGGCGCGCGTCCGGACTGGGTTCTGGACCAGATCTTCGACCTGTTCGACAACCTGGGTGCCACCGAAGAACAGCTGGACTTCAAAGTCGTCTACGCCTCGGCCCTGAACGGCATTGCCGGTCTGGACCACAACGACATGGCCGAAGACATGACCCCGCTGTACCAGTCGATCGTCGACAACGTACCAGCACCGGCTGTTGACCGTGACGGCGCGTTCCAGATGCAGATCTCCGCACTGGACTACAACAGCTTCCTGGGTGTTATCGGCGTTGGCCGTATCGCTCGTGGTCGCGTCAAGCCGAACACCCCGGTTGTGGCTATCGGCGCCGACGGCAAGAAGCGCAACGGTCGTATCCTGAAGCTGATGGGTCACCACGGCCTGCACCGCATCGACGTCGAAGAAGCTGCAGCCGGCGACATCGTGTGCATTAGCGGTATGGACTCGCTGTTCATCTCCGACACCCTGTGCCACCCGGACACCGTAGAAGCGATGAAGCCGTTGACCGTCGACGAGCCAACCGTTTCCATGACCTTCCAGGTAAACGACTCGCCGTTCTGCGGTAAAGAAGGCAAGTTCGTGACCTCCCGTAACATCAAGGAGCGTCTGGACAAAGAGCTGCTGTACAACGTTGCACTGCGCGTTGAAGAAGGCGACTCGGCCGACAAGTTCAAGGTCTCCGGCCGTGGTGAGCTGCACCTCTCGGTACTGATCGAAACCATGCGTCGCGAAGGCTTCGAAATGGGTGTTGGTCGTCCGGAAGTGATCATCCGTCAGGTTGACGGCGTGAAGCAGGAACCGTTCGAAAACGTCACCATCGACACCCCTGAAGAATCCCAGGGCAAGGTCATGGAAGAGATGGGCCTGCGTAAGGGCGACCTGACCAACATGGTGCCGGATGGCAAAGGCCGTGTTCGTCTGGAGTACAACATCCCTGCTCGCGGTCTGATCGGTTTCCGTAACCAGTTCCTGACCCTGACCAACGGTGCTGGCATCCTGACCTCGATCTTCGATCGCTACGACACCATGAAGTCCGGCGACATGTCCGGCCGTCAGAACGGTGTTCTGGTTTCGGTTGAAACCGGCAAGGCGCTGACCTACTCCCTGGAAACCCTCCAGGCACGCGGCAAGCTGTTCGTTGAACACGGTCAAGAGATCTACAACGGTCAGATCGTTGGTCTGAACAGCCGTGACAACGACATGGGCGTCAACCCAACCAAAGGTAAGAAGCTCGACAACATGCGTGCTTCGGGTAAAGACGAAACCATCGCCCTGGTTCCACCTGTTCGCTTCACCCTGGAACAGGCCCTGGAATTCATCCAGGACGACGAACTGTGCGAAGTCACGCCGAAGTCGATCCGCCTGCGTAAGAAGATCCTGGACGAAGGCGAGCGTACCCGCGCTGCCAAGAAAGCCAAGAACTGAGTTAACTCAGGCTGAATGAAAAACGCCCCCGGTCGAAAGGCCGGGGGCGTTTTTTTATGCCTGCAGATTTTGGGGTGGCTGTTCTGGCCTCATCGGGGGCAAGCCCCCTCCCACCTTTGAATGTGTTCACAGATCAAAATGTGGGAGGGGGCTTGAACTGGTCAAGTATTCTTGGACACCATTTAAGGTTCATGCCGCCAGTCTCTCCCTGACGACCGGCGACCGGTAATCGTTGTAACTGTGGGGCCTGGTGATGTTGTAGCGCGAGACATAACGCTGCACGTCTGCTCGGGCCTCATGTTCTGATGCGTAACCCGTCTCGGGCACCCACTCTGATTTCAAACTTCCAAAGAAACGCTCCATCGGAGCGTTATCCCAGCATTCACCTTTACGGCTCATGCTTTGCCGCAGGCCATGCGCCAGCAGCTCATTCCTGAACTTATGACTGGTGTACTGACAGCCTTGGTCTGAATGAAACAGCACCTCTTTAGGACGACCTCTGAGCTCAACCGCCATCCGCAAAGCCTCGCAGGTCAGCGTGGCATCGGAAATCATCGAAAACGACCAGCCCACGATCCGACGGGCGAACAAATCCAGAATCGCAGCGAAATACAGCCACCGCTTGCCGACCTTGATGTACGTCACGTCGCCACACCACACCTGATTGACCGCCGTGACATCAAACTCACGCTTGAGCACGTGCGGTGCCACCAAAGCTTCTACGCCGGACGATTTGTACTTATGGCGTCGGCGCTGGCGGCTGGCGATCCCCGCTTCGCGCATCAAACTGCGAGCCAAGTACCGGCCGATGCGATGCCCTTTCTCTTGCAGCTCCTTCGCCAAAGTCCTCGCTCCCGCAGAAGCTCGCGATGCCTTGTGATGCTTGACCAGCGCGGCTTTAAGCTGCTCTCGCTGAGGGTTAGCCTTACCTTGGCGCTGACGCCAAGCGTAAAAGCTGCTGCGGTTGACGCCGAACGCCCGGCAACACCGATTAACGCCGTACTGCTCGTCCAACTCATCGATCAGCGTGAATGATCTTTGGCGTCCAAAAGCAGGAGAGCACTGGCCTTTTTTAGGATTTCGATGTCCAGGTCTTTCTCCCTGAGCAGGGCTTTGAGCCTCTGAATTTCTCGCTGGTCGGCGGTAATCGCCTTGGCGCCTACCGGCGTCGAGCCCAAACGCTCTTTGCGTACCTGATCGACCCAACGACGCAAGGCGGTAGGGCCTATATCCAAACTGGCACACACCTCGGTAACCGGCTGGCCTTCGTCCAGCACCATGCTGGCAGCCTTGAGCTTGAACTCACTCGAATAAGATTTACGCATATCCAAACACCTCAGATTTGGGCGCCATCATAGCGCCCGATTGAAGTGTCCAAAATCATTAGGCCAGTTCAGCTTGCCCCCGATAGGGCCCTCAAGCCCCCCACAAAACCCCGATCAGAACTTATCGAGGGTCTTGAAGTTAGTCTCGCGCACCACTTCCTTGGGCTTATACGCGCAATACCCCGGCCGCGGCCCGATCTTCGGGTGGTTGCGGCAAGTGTCCGGGCGTTTGTCATAAATAGTGCAGAAGCGGGTTTTACGATCCAGGTACAGGCAGTCGTTATTGCTCATGCGCTGCAGGGTAAAAATCTCGGACTTGTTGTTGTAGCGCTCGACGATGCCTTCCTTCTGCAACCGCTTGGCGATGTTCTTCGGCGGGTCGCCGCGTTCGAACTCATCGACGATACCAATGCGGATCAGGTCCTTGATCTTCACCTCAACCGGCAGCGTGCAGCAGCTGGACACGCAGCCGCCGCACATATGGCTGGAGTATTTCTGCCAGGTTTCGAGACGGTCGAGTTCCGCGGCGGCGATCAGTTGAGGCTTCATCAGGGTTCCAGGGTGGGGCGGTATCAGGGCGCGCGATCATACCGGGATTGGTGCTTTTTTGAACAATATTTTGCGGTTTTCAGCTAAAAGGCGGCGCGGCGCAGGATCGGGCACGGCCCCTGCATCTAATTCCGGCAACGGTGAATGAGTTAAAAAACTGCCGAACCAGAGCCTCTGCCGTCTGTCAGACCGACTAGGCTCTAGCAACTCCTTCAATCTCGCCCGAGGTCACACCGATGTCTCAGGAACCGCTTGCACGAGAAGCAGAGGTAGCCGCGTTTCGCGATGCTGTCTTGACCAAACTCACCTATGCGGTGGGCAAGGACCCCGATCATGCCTTCGACCACGACTGGTTCGAAGCCATTGCTCTGGCCGCCCGCGACCAAATGGTCGACCACTGGATGGATCACACCCGACGCATCTACCGTAAAGGCCAGAAGCGGGTGTACTACCTCTCCCTTGAATTCCTTATCGGCCGCCTGCTCTACGACAGCCTGAGCAACCTGGGCGTGCTGGAAATCGCCCGCGATGCGCTGGCCGAGCTGGGCGTCGACCTGGAGCGCATTCGCCTGCTGGAGCCCGATGCGGCGCTCGGCAACGGGGGCCTGGGCCGTCTGGCGGCGTGTTTTATGGAAAGCATGTCGACCTTGGGCATTGCCGGCCACGGTTACGGCATCCGCTATGAACATGGCCTGTTCCGCCAGGCCGTTGTCGACGGCTGGCAGCAAGAGCAGACCGAACGCTGGCTGGATTTCGGCAACCCCTGGGAATTCGAACGGGCCGAAGTGATTTACCCGATCGGTTTTGGCGGTAGCGTCGAAACATTGGCGGATGCCTCCGGCAAGATGATCCAGGTCTGGTCGCCCAACGAAACCGTACGCGCCGTGGCTTATGACACGCCGGTGGTCGGCTGGCGCGGCGCAAGCGTCAACACCCTGCGCCTGTGGCGTGCCCGCGCGGTGGAAGACTTGCACCTGGAGCGCTTCAACGCCGGTGACCACTTGGGTGCGGTGGCCGAAGTGGCGCGTGCCGAGAGTATCTCCCGCGTGCTGTACCCGGCCGACAGCACCGAAGCGGGGCAGGAACTGCGCCTTCGTCAGGAATACTTCTTTGTTTCGGCCTCGCTGCAAGACCTGCTGCGTCGCCACAAGAACATGCACGGTTCGGTCTTGAGCCTGGGCGAACACGCCGCCATCCAGCTCAACGACACCCACCCGTCCATCGCCGTGGCGGAGTTGATGCGTCAATTGGTCGACCTGCACGATATTCCGTGGGAAGCCGCGTGGGACGTGACCGTCGAAACCCTGTCCTACACCAACCACACATTGCTGCCCGAGGCCCTGGAAACCTGGCCTGTAGGCTTGATGGAACGCATGCTGCCCCGGCATATGCAGATCATCTACCTGATCAACGCCCAGCATATCGACTCGCTGCGCGCCAAGGGCATCCACGATTTCGACGTGTTGCGCGCCGTGTCGCTGATCGAAGAAGACAACGGCCGCCGCGTGCGCATGGGCAACCTGGCGTTCCTCGGGTCCCACAGCGTCAACGGCGTGTCCGGCCTGCATACCCAACTGATGCGCAGCACGGTGTTCTCCGAATTGCACAAGCTGTACCCGGAACGTATCAACAATAAAACCAACGGCATCACCTTCCGCCGCTGGCTGTATCAGGCCAACCCCCAGCTCACCCAGATGCTGGTGGACGCCTTGGGTCCTGACATCCTCGACAACATGGAGACGCGCCTGGGCGAGCTGGAAACCTTCGCCGAGAAACAGGCGTTCCGCAAATCCTTCGCCGAGCAGCGTCTGCACAGCAAGCGTGCCCTGGCCGAGATCATCCACGAGCGCCTGGGCATTTCGGTGAACCCGGCGGCGATGTTCGACGTGCAGGTCAAGCGCATCCACGAATACAAACGCCAGTTGCTTAACCTGCTGCACACCGTGGCGCTGTACCAGGCGATCCGTGCCGAGCCGGAAACCGACTGGGTGCCGCGCGTGAAGATCTTCGCCGGCAAGGCTGCGGCGAGTTATCACCAGGCCAAGTTGATCATCAAGTTGACCAACGACATCGCCCGCACCGTCAACAACGACCCGACCGTGCGCGGCCTGCTCAAAGTGGTGTTTTTGCCCAACTACAACGTCAGCCTGGCCGAGAGCATCATCCCGGCGGCGGATTTGTCGGAGCAGATCTCCACGGCAGGCTTCGAAGCCTCGGGCACCAGCAACATGAAGTTCGGTCTCAACGGCGCGTTGACCATCGGCACCATGGACGGCGCCAACGTGGAAATGCACGAGCGCGTGGGCGCCGACCACATGTTTATCTTCGGCCTCAGCGCCCAGCAGGTGGAAGCGCGCAAACACGCCGGTGAATTCCACGCCGGGCCGGACATCGCCGCGTCCCATCGCCTCAACGATGTGCTGCAAGCGATCCGGGGCGGGGTGTTCTCGCCTGACGATCCGGGCCGCTATGTGGGCTTGATCGACGGGCTGATCGATTACGACCGCTTCCTGGTGTGCGCCGACTTCGATTCTTATTGGGAGGCCCAGGCCCGGGTCGAAGCGCATTGGCACGATTCCAAGGCGTGGTGGCGTTCGGCGGTGCTCAATACCGCACGAATGGGTTGGTTCTCGTCGGACCGGACCATCCGCGAATACGCTACCGAGATCTGGAAAGCACTCGACTAAGCAGCGCAGTTTGAAAGTGTGGGAGGGGGCTTGCCCCCGATGGCAGGGTGTCAGTTTGCAGATATGTGGACTGGTACACCGCTATTGGGGGTAAGCCCCCTGCCACATTGGTTGCGCGTCGATATACTGAGCGCCGGTTTGCTTAGGGAATATCGTTCATGCAATGGATTTTCATGCTGATAGGGCTGGTGCTCGGCTGGACGCTCGATGAGTCGTTCTATGATGCGGGCATCGGTGCGCTGTTGGGGTTGGGCATTGGCCAGGCGATCCGCCTGTCGATGCTCTCGTCCCAAGCGGACCAACAGGCTCGTCAGCTGGAGGCCGCGCAAAAAGCCCTGAGCGCCGTCGAGCAGCGTCTGGCGCAGTTGGAAAGACCCGCGCGACAACCTGATCCCACACCTGCGCCGCCGGTATTTGTCGAAACGCCTGTGGCCGAAGCTCCCCAAGCCGCACCGCCACCCAAGGCAGTCGAACTGGTTTGGGAATTACCGCCTGAACTGGCCCCGGTGGCCGTTACCAAGCAAGCCAGCCAACCGTTGCCCGCCGACGTGTGGGCACCGGCTCCTACACCTGCGCCTGCACCGCTCCCCAAAGAACCGGTCGTACCCCGTGGCCCCACCCTGATCGAGCGCGCCCTCGGCGGCGCGCGGAATTGGCTGTTTGGCGGCAATACCGTGCTGCGCGTCGGGGTGGTGCTGTTGTTTCTCGGCCTGGCGTTCCTGCTGCGCTATGCCACCGAAGGCATGGTGGTGCCGATCGAAGTGCGTTACGCCGGTGTGGCGGCGGCGGCCATCGGCCTGCTGGGTTTGGGCTGGTGGTTGCGACTGCGCAACAGCAACTATGGGCTGATGCTGCAAGGCACCGGGATTGCGGTGCTGTACCTCACGGTGTTCGCCGCGATGCGCCTGCATCCGCTGATCGATCCGAGTGCGGCGCTGGGTCTGTTGGTGGCGGTGACGGTGTTCTCGGCGATCCTGGCGATTACCCAGGACGCGCTGGGGTTGGCCTGCGCTGCGGCGCTCGGCGGGTTTGCCGCGCCGATTCTGACCTCTACCGGTTCAGGCAACCATGTGGCGTTGTTCAGTTACTTTGCCTTGCTCAACACCGGCATCCTCGCCATCGCCTGGTTCAAGGCCTGGCGCTTGCTCAACCTGATCGGTTTTGTCGGCACCTTCGGCATTGGCTTTGCCTGGGGCTTGCGTTCCTACACTCCGGAATTGCTGTGGAGCACCGAACCGTTTCTGGTGTTGTTCTTCCTGATGTACCTGGCCATCGGCCTGTTGTTTGCGCGCCGCAAATTGCTGCAGATGCGCGACGCGCCGCAAGACGATAGCCGTGGCGCACTGTTGCGCTGGTCGGCGGCCAAAGGTGATTACGTCGATGGCAGTATGCTGTTCGGCCCGCCGCTGGTGGGCTTTGGCTTGCAATTCGCGTTGGTGCAGCACTTGGAATTCGCGGCGGCGTTCAGCGCGTTGGGCCTGGGCATTATCTATATGGGCTTGGCCCGAGTGCTCAGCGGCGGGCGCGCCTTGCTGCTGGCGGAAACCTGTCTGGCCCTCGGTGTGATTTTCGCCAGCCTGGCTATTCCGCTGGGGCTGGACGCACGCTGGACCGCTGCCGCCTGGGCCGTGGAAGGCGCCGGGATCTTCTGGCTGGGCTTGCGCCAGCAGCGGCCATTGGCGCGAGCATTCGGCCTGTTGCTGCAATTGGGTTCGGCGCTGGCGTTCCTCAGCGAATTGCAGCTGGGCGAGCGTACCTTGCTGCAAGGCGCGCCACTGGGCGCACTGCTGCTGGGCGTGGCGTTGCTGTTCAGCTTCGACCAATTGCGCAAAGCCTCGGCCGAGCAGGCCGCAGAATGGGAGCGCAAGGGCCTGCCGCTACTGGCAAGCCTCGGTTTGAGCTGTCTGTACCTGCTGGCACCGTTGTTGTTGCTGACCCAGGGCACCGCGATCAGTTGGGCCATTGCCGGCCTGGCGACCCTGTTTATCGGCCTGCGCATCGGCGCGCGGACTTTCCTGTTTACTGCGTTCGCCGTGCAATTGCTGGGCGGCGCACTGTTCCTGCTGCGCCTGCGAAGCGGTGAAGGCGCTGCGGTGTTCGACGCCGGTTGGAGCGGTTTGCTGACCGCATCATTGATCGGCCTGGCCTTGATCGGCGGCATGTTGCTGGCGGTACGTGACGATACGGTGCGCGGCGATGTGCGGTTGGTGCGTGGGTTGTCGGTGGTGCTGCTCGCCGGCCTGGTATTGATCAACCTCGCGGTGCTGTTCGTGCTGCCTTGGGCCAGCGCCAGCGGCGTGTGGGCGGTCAGTGGTCTGTTGATCATCTGGCTAAGCCTATACCTGCAACAACGCGTGAGTTTTGTGTTTGGGTTGTTGCTGCAACTGATCGGCGGCGGTTCGTTCCTGCTGTCGGTGCCGGCGCTGCTCGGGCCGTTGTCCGGTGAAGATCTGCGGCCCTTGGCCCACAGCGGCTTCTGGACCCCGATGGTGCTGGGCCTGGCCGCGCTGGTCGGCGCTTGGCGCCTGCAACGTCAACCCCATGCGCCCTTGTTTGCCGCCCTGAAGCTGCAACGCCTGTCCGACCTGTTGCTGGTGTGGGGCGCGGCCTGGTGGACCCTGGCGTTGAGCGGCGAAGTGCTGCGGTTTATTCCCGACGAACTGCAGGGCGCATTCTGGCTGGGAATCGCGGCGCTCAGCGTGGCGATCTGGAGTGTCTGTGCAACGCGCCTGCGCTGGGCTTCCCTGGGCATGCTATGCACCCTGCTGATGCCGGCGGCGGGCATGGTGCTGCTGGTGTCCGCCCATACCTATTACCACCCAGCGGCGCATTACGGCTGGCTGGCTTGGCTGGCGGTGTTTGCCGTGCATTTCCTCTCGCTGCGGCGGTTGGCGCCGGTGGTGCCGGGCAAGGTGCTGAGCGTCGCCCATGTGCTGGGCTGCTGGATGCTGATCGGCGTGCTGGCCCTGGAGCTGCGTTACGGCCTGTTGAGCCTATCCAGCGAATACAACGCCTGGCGTTGGCTGGGTTGGGCGATTCTGCCGAGCCTGTACCTGGTGCTGGCCGCCGCGCCGCGTCAATGGCCGTGGCCGGTGGCGGCGTATTCACGGGAATATCGTGTGCTGGCCGCGCTGCCGTTGGCGGTGCTGATGCTCGGTTGGTTCTGGCTGGCCAACACGTTCAGCGACGGCACGGCCGAGCCGCTGCCTTACGTACCCTTGCTCAATCCGTTGGACTTGGGCCTGCTGTTCGCCTTGTTGGGTGTGTACCTGTTGTCGCGTAGTGTGGCGCCCCAGCGTGGGCCGCGGGCGCAGTTGATCGCACAGGGTGTGGCGGGGCTGTCGCTGTTTGCGTTCTTCACCGCGCTGGTGATGCGTACTGCGCACCATTGGGGCGGCGTGCCGTTTCATCTGGATGCGCTGCTGGCGTCAATGCTGGTGCAGGCCAGCCTGTCGATCGTGTGGACGCTGATCGCCCTCGGCCTGATGATCGGCGGCCATCTGCGTCACCGTCGTGACGTGTGGCTGATCGGTGCGGCGCTGATTGCAGTGGTGGTCGCCAAGCTGTTCTTTGTCGAATTGAGCAACCGTGGCGGCCTGGCGCGGATCGTGTCGTTTATCGGTGTGGGCGGGTTGTTGCTGGTGGTGGGTTATTTCGCGCCGCTGCCGCCCAAGCGTGCCGAACCTGTGTTGGAAACGGAAGGAGCAAGCTCTTGATCGGTAAGTTGAGTGTGGCCTTGGCCGGCGTGTGTGTGGCGCTGTGTGTGGGGGCCCAGGAGGGCCCGGCTGATTTCACTACGCAGGTGCCGCTGGCAGTCAGCGGCAACGGCCCCTGGTATCGCCTGGAATTGCCCTTGGCCGTGCAACTGAACGCGCGCCAGGCCGATCTTAGCGACGTGCGCGTGTTCAACGCCGCTGGTGAGCTCCAGGCGTATGCGTTGTCGCGCCAGGCCGCCTCAAGCACGGAAAGCCGCTCGGTTACCGACGTGAAGTGGTTCCCGCTGTACGCGGCCGACACCCGCGAAACCTTGCCCGGCGTGGTGATGAAAACCACCACCGAAGGCACCCTGGTGGAAATCAAACCGTCCTCGGTCGCCAAGCCCGGTACGCAGGTGTTGCGTGGCTGGGTGCTGGATGCCAGTGCGATCAAGGCGCCGTTGCAGCAGTTGAACCTCGACTGGAGCCGTGAGCAGGAAGGCTTCCAGCGCTTCACTATCGAAGCCAGCGATGATTTGCAGCACTGGGAATCCTGGGGCGATGGGCAAGTGGCGCGATTGTCGTTCGCCGACGAGCGGGTAGAGCAGCATGACATCAGCCTGCCCGGGCAATCGGCGCGTTACCTGCGCCTGCTGTGGCAGGGCCAGGCCGCGCCACTGCTGACTTCGGCCAAGCTGGTGAGCGCCACCCGCAGCAGCCTGCCGCAGCCGTTGGTGTGGTCGCCGCCGCTGGCGGGCACGCGGCTGGGGGCCGGTGAATACAGCTGGCAACTGCCCACGGGCCTGAGTGCCGAGCGTGTGCGCATCGAATTGTCGCAGCCCAACACCCTGGCGCCGGTGAGTGTGTCGGGGCGCCGTGACAACAAGCAGACCTGGCAACCACTGAGTTCGGGCCTGCTGTACCGCCTGACCCAGAACGGCCAGGACGTTGTGCAGGATGAGTTGGCATTGCCGGGCCAGGTGCTGAACCAGATCCGCTTGCAGGTCGACGAACGCGGCGGCGGCCTGGGCGCCGAAGCGCCGGCCTTGCGCTTTGCGGTGCGCGCCACGCAAGTGGTGTTCCTGGCGCGGGGCGAACCGCCGTTCACCCTGGCGTTGGGCAATGCCACGGTGAAGGCGGCGAACTTGCCGTTGTCCACGCTGATTCCTGACTACAGCGCCGAGCGTCTCAAGTCCCTGGGGCAAGCCAAGGTGGTGGGGGCGGCAGTGGTCAAGGCGCCTGCCGTCACCGTGGCGCCAGAGGAGGGGCGCGACTGGAAGAAACTCGGTTTGTGGGCCGTGCTGCTGCTGGGCGTGGCGGCGCTGGGGGCCATGGCCTACAGTTTGTTGCGCAAACCGCAGGGCCAGCCGTGAACTCTATTGGGGTTAAATCCTCTGATGAGAGGAAATTAGCCCCGACTCGCGCTAAACTGCGCGGGTTTTTAAGCCCCCCCATCCATCGGAGCCTTCCATGTCCCGCGTTACCTTGAGTCGCTATTTGATCGAGCAGACCCGCAGCAACAACACGCCTGCCGATCTGCGCTTCCTTATCGAAGTGGTGGCGCGTGCTTGCAAGGAAATCAGCCACGCCGTGTCCAAAGGCGCTCTGGGCGGTGTCCTGGGCAGCATGGGCACTGAAAACGTGCAGGGCGAGGTGCAGAAGAAACTCGACGTGCTGTCCAACGAGATTCTGCTCGAAGCCAACGAATGGGGCGGTCACCTGGCCGGCATGGCGTCCGAAGAAATGGACAATGCCTACCAGATTCCCGGCAAATACCCGAAAGGCGCCTACCTGCTGGTGTTCGACCCACTGGACGGCTCGTCCAACATCGACATCAACGCGCCGGTTGGCACCATCTTCTCGGTGCTGCGTTGCCCGAACGAATACCTGAGCCAGAACGAAGCGCTGAACGAAAAGGCCTTCCTGCAGCCAGGCACCGAGCAGGTCGCCGCCGGTTACGCGATCTACGGCCCACAGACCATGCTGGTACTGACCCTGGGCGATGGCGTCAAAGGCTTCACCCTGGACCGCGAAATGGGCAGCTTCGTGTTGACCCACGAGGACATCTCGATCCCTGCGTCCACCCAGGAATTTGCGATCAACATGTCCAACCAGCGCCACTGGGAAGCCCCGGTACAGCGCTACGTCAGCGAGTTGATGGAAGGCGAAGAAGGCCCGTTGAAGAAGAACTTCAACATGCGCTGGGTCGCGGCGATGGTGGCCGACGTGCACCGTATCCTCACCCGTGGCGGTCTGTTCATGTACCCACGCGACAGCCGCGAGCCGTCCAAGCCGGGCAAACTGCGCCTGATGTACGAAGCCAACCCGATGTCGTTCCTGGTCGAGCAGGCGGGCGGTGCGTCTACCGACGGCCACCAGCGCATTCTCGACATCCAACCCGAGGGCCTGCACCAGCGTGTGGCGGTGTTCCTGGGTTCGAAGGAAGAGGTTGAGCGCGTAACGGCCTACCACAAGCAGTGACCTGCTGCGACCGGTAACCGGTGTGGTTGTGAGCCGGTTCACCCTTAAAGAAGCCCCGAAACGTTTCAGCGTTTTCGGGGCTTTTTTTTGTTTTCGTCCGTCGGGAACCAGACACCTCTTTTCCCTTCTAAGCTTCTGGCAGATACCCAAGCCGCTTCGCCCCTCCAGGAGTTTCCCCATGTCGTTACGCCGTCTCGCCCTGCTGACTTTTTGTGTTGTGTTGGCCGCTTGCAGCAAGGTCAACCAAGAGAACTACGCAAAGCTGTCGGCCGGGATGCCAAAGGCCGAGGTGGAGTCGCTATTGGGTAAGCCAACGGATTGTTCCGGCGCACTGGGCATGTCCAGCTGCACCTGGGGCGATAAAAACAGCTTTATCAGCGTTCAATATGCCGGTGACAAGGTTCTGATGTTTTCCGGGCAAGGCCTGAAGTAAACCGGGGCGAGAGCCTACGGGAGAAGAAGAATGATGCGTTTTGTTTTGTTTCTTTGTGCCAGCCTGTTTTTGGCGGGCTGCGCCAGTCATTCTGGCGATGATCTGCAACCCAAGACCGCGAGCAACGTCAACCTGCATCGCTACCAGGGCACCTGGTATGAGCTGGCTCGCTTGCCGATGTACTTCCAGCGCAACTGCGCACAATCCGAAGCCCGCTACACCTTGCTGCCTGATGGCGACATGTCGGTGTTCAACCGTTGCCTGACCAACGAGTGGAAGTGGGAAGAAGCCCGAGGCACGGCCACGCCGCAAGTGCCGGGCAAGACCGATAAGCTTTGGGTCGAATTCAATAACTGGTTCACCGCGCTGTTACCGGGCGTCGCCAAGGGCGATTACTGGGTGTTGTACGTCAGCGATGACTACAAGACCGCCATCGTCGGCAGCCCAAGCCGTCGCTATATGTGGATTCTCTCGCGCACGCCGACGGTGAATGCCGACACTCGCGAAGACCTGCTGAGCAGGGCGCGTCAGCAAGGGTACGACACCACCCGATTGATCTGGCGTACGCCGGACAAGCAGATGGCCAAGAGTTCGCAGTAACCCTGGATCGCTACAAAATGTGGGAGGGTAAGCCCTCTCCCACGTTGGTTATGGGCTACCGGTTAGCCCAACAAATCCTTCAGGACTTGCGTGAATGCACGGCGGCTATCTTCCTCCCCGGCATGCCGCCCATCGCGCACCACCCACTGGCCGTTGACCAGCACATCGCGCACCTGGCGATCACCGCCGGCAAATAACCAGCGATTGAGAATGCCATCCTCTGTGGCGGTTGCCAGGTACGGATCATTGCCGTCCAGCACGATCCAGTCCGCGCGTTTACCCACTTCCAACCGGCCTATCGGCTGTCCCAGCGCCTGGGCGCCACCGTCCAGTGCCGCATCGAATAAAGTGCGCCCAACCATCGGCTGATCGCTGCGATACAAGCGGTTGCGTCGCTGATCTCGTAGACGCTGGCCGTATTCCAGCCAACGCAGCTCTTCGACCACACTCAACGACACATGGCTGTCGGAGCCAATCCCCAGGCGCCCACCCTGTGCAAGAAAATCCACCGCCGGGAAAATCCCATCGCCCAGGTTCGCTTCGGTGGTCAGGCACAGGCCGGCAATCGCGCGGCTCTTGGCCATGCGTTTAACTTCATCCGCGTTGGCGTGAGTGGCGTGCACCAGGCACCAGCGCTCATCGACTTCAACATGGTCATACAGCCATTGCAGCGGGCGCTTGCCGCTCCAGGCCAGGCAGTCGTCGACTTCCTTCTGTTGCTCGGCGATGTGGATATGCACCGGGCATGCCTTGTCGCTGGCGGCCAGAACTTCATTGATCTGTTGTGGCGTGACGGCGCGCAAGGAGTGCAAGCACAAGCCCAAATGCTGCGCCGGTTGTGCCGTCAGGATCGGTTGCAGTAGCGCTTGCAGATCCAGGTAGTTTTCCGTGCTGTTGATAAAGCGCCGCTGCCCGTCATTCGGCGCCTGGCCGCCAAACCCGGAATGGCTGTAGAGCACCGGTAGCAAGGTCAAGCCGATGCCGCTGGCGGCGGCCGCCTGGCTGATTTGTCGCGACAGTTCCGTGGGGTCGGCATAGGGCTGGCCCTGGGTGTCGTGATGCACGTAGTGAAATTCGGCGACTGAGGTGTAACCCGCTTTGAGCATTTCGATATACAGCTGACGTGCGATCACCTGGAGTTGCTCCGGGTTGATCCTGCCGACCATGCGGTACATCAGGTCGCGCCAGGTCCAGAAACTGTCGTTCGGGTTGCCGGCCACTTCCGCCAGGCCCGCCATGGCGCGTTGGAACGCGTGGGAATGCAGGTTGGGCATACCCGCCAACACCGGGCCTCTTAGCCGTTCGGCATGGTCTGCACTGGCATTGGACTCAACATGGGTCAGCATGCCGTCGGCGCTGACCTCAAGACGTACATTGTTGGCCCATCCACTAGGCAGCAGCGCGCGTTCGGCGAAGAAAGCGGACATGATTAGAGCACTCCGGTCGTGTGTTTATTTGTATATACATATACAGACGTTTGCCTGCTCGGTAAACTCCGGCAATCTATGCATCTTTTCCTACTGCAAGGATCCCCCGTGCCGACTCCGCCCGCCAACTCTTCGCTGGCTGCCCACATGGACGAAAGTCCGGCGCCCTTGTATGCCCGCGTCAAACACATGATCAGCCAGCAAATCCTCAACGGTAACTGGCCGCCTCACTATCGCGTGCCATCGGAGAGCGAGCTGGTCAGCCAATTGGGCTTCAGCCGCATGACCATCAACCGCGCCCTGCGCGAGCTGACCGCCGAAGGTCTGTTGGTGCGCATGCAGGGCGTCGGCACCTTCGTCGCTGAGCCGAAAAGCCAGTCGGCGCTGTTTGAAGTGCACAACATCGCCGATGAAATCGCCTCCCGTGGTCACCGGCATACCTGTCAGGTCATCACCCTAGGCGAGGAGGCCGCCGGTTCCGAGCGCGCCGTCGCCCTGGAAATGCGCGAAGGCGGGCGGGTCTTTCATTCGTTGATCGTGCATTACGAAAACGACATTCCCGTGCAAATCGAAGACCGTTTCGTCAACGCCCTGGTCGCACCGCAATACCTGCAACAGGATTTCACCCTGCAAACCCCCTACGCGTACCTCAACCAGGTAGCGCCGCTGACCGAAGGCGAGCATGTGGTGGAAGCCATTCTTGCCGACGCTTCTGAATGCCAGCTGCTGCAGATTGAACCCAGCGAGCCGTGCCTGTTGATTCGTCGTCGCACTTGGTCAGGCCGCCAACCGGTGACCGCCGCACGCTTAATCCACCCCGGTTCCCGTCACAGCCTGGAAGGACGTTTCAGCAAATGAGTGCAGTAAAAGTCTGGCGCGCCACCGAATACGTGCGCATGCCGTGGAAGAACGGCGGCGGCAGCACCGAAGAAATCGCCCGCGATGCTGGCGAGGGCCTGGAAGGCTTCGGCTGGCGCCTGTCGATTGCCGATATCGGCGAGTCGGGCGGGTTTTCCACCTTTGCCGGTTACCAGCGTGTGATCACCGTGATCAAAGGCGCAGGCATGGTGCTGACAGTGGATGGTGAGGAGCAGCGCGGGTTGTTACCGTTGCAACCGTTCGCCTTCAAGGGCGACAGCCAGGTTTCATGCCGCTTGATTACCGGGCCGATCCGCGACTTCAACCTGATCTACTCGCCCCAGCGTTACCATGCACGGTTGCAGTGGGTGGATGGTGTGCAGCACTTCTTCAGTACTGCGCAAACCGTGCTGGTGTTCAGTGTTGCGGATGAAGTGAAGGTGCTGGACCAGGTGTTGGGCCATCACGACTGCCTGCAAGTGGACGGTAACAGCGGCCTGCTGGATATTTCCGTCACGGGTCGCTGCTGCATCATCGAACTGACCCCGCGCGGTTAAACATGTGGGAGGGGGCAAGCCCCTCCCATATTTGTTTCTCACTGTTCTTGCGATCTGTTTCCAGGCCTCGCACCAATTTGTTACCGAACGCCCCAGCGTGGCGCAAAACCCCGCTGTCGTGCCTCACCTCCCGCGTAATAAAACGTCTTCGTAAGAAATTTCATCATCCCTTGAAGCCTTAATTTCCAAGGCTCTCACGCGCTTTCAAAAAATAACCAAACACCTCGCTCGGAAAGTTGGCCGCTTGATTGCATATGCTTGTATGTACAAGTAAAGATGTGTGCGTAAGACCCTGCTTTGCACCATCCCTGTTCGCGCATCGATCGCCGAGGAGTTTGAGTTGTGACCAAGCCTACAAAATACCGTGACGTTGAAATCCGCGCCGCCCGCGGTAACAAGCTCACCGCCAAAAGCTGGCTGACCGAAGCGCCGCTGCGCATGCTGATGAACAACCTCGACCCGCAAGTGGCCGAGAACCCGAAAGAGCTGGTGGTGTACGGCGGTATCGGCCGTGCCGCGCGCAACTGGGAGTGCTACGACCAGATCGTCGAGAGCCTTACCCACCTGAACGACGACGAGACCCTGCTGGTGCAATCCGGCAAGCCGGTCGGCGTGTTCAAGACCCATAGCAACGCCCCGCGCGTGCTGATCGCCAACTCCAACCTGGTGCCGCACTGGGCCAGTTGGGAACACTTCAACGAGTTGGATGCCAAGGGCCTGGCCATGTACGGTCAGATGACCGCCGGCAGCTGGATCTATATCGGCAGCCAGGGCATCGTCCAGGGCACGTACGAAACCTTCGTCGAGGCCGGTCGCCAGCATTACGACAGCAATCTCAAAGGCCGTTGGGTGCTCACTGCCGGTCTCGGCGGCATGGGCGGCGCGCAGCCGCTGGCCGCGACCCTGGCCGGTGCTTGCTCGCTGAACATCGAGTGCCAGCAGGTCAGCATCGATTTCCGCCTGAACAGCCGTTACGTCGACGAGCAAGCCACCGACCTCGACGACGCGCTGGCCCGCATCGCCAAGTACACCCAGGAAGGCAAGGCCATCTCCATCGCGCTGCTGGGTAACGCAGCGGAAATCCTGCCGGAACTGGTCAAGCGCGGCGTGCGTCCGGACATGGTCACCGACCAGACCAGCGCCCACGACCCGCTCAATGGCTACTTGCCTGCTGGCTGGACCTGGGACGAGTACCGCGCCCGCGCCAAGACCGAACCCGCCGCCGTGATCAAAGCCGCCAAGCAGTCGATGGCCGTGCACGTCAAAGCCATGCTGGAATTCCAGAAGCAAGGCATCCCAACCTTCGACTACGGCAACAACATCCGTCAGATGGCCCAGGAAGAGGGCGTCGAAAACGCGTTCGACTTCCCAGGTTTCGTACCGGCCTACATCCGCCCGCTGTTCTGCCGTGGCATTGGCCCATTCCGCTGGGCGGCGCTGTCGGGCGACCCGCAGGACATCTACAAAACCGACGCCAAAGTCAAAGAGCTGATCCCCGACGACGCGCACCTGCACAACTGGCTGGACATGGCCCGCGAGCGCATCAGTTTCCAGGGCCTGCCGGCGCGTATCTGCTGGGTCGGCCTGGGCCAGCGCGCCAAGCTCGGCCTGGCGTTCAACGAAATGGTGCGCAGCGGTGAGCTGTCGGCACCGGTGGTAATCGGTCGCGACCACCTGGACTCCGGCTCGGTGGCCAGCCCCAACCGTGAAACCGAATCCATGCAGGACGGCTCCGACGCTGTGTCTGACTGGCCGCTGCTTAACGCCTTGCTCAACACCGCCAGCGGCGCCACCTGGGTTTCGCTGCACCACGGCGGCGGCGTCGGCATGGGCTTCTCGCAGCACTCGGGCATGGTGATCGTTTGCGACGGCACCGACGAAGCGGCCGAGCGCATCGCCCGCGTGCTACACAACGACCCGGCCACCGGGGTGATGCGCCACGCGGACGCCGGTTACCAGATTGCTATCGATTGCGCCAAAGAGCAGGGCCTCAATCTTCCGATGATCAAGTAACCCAATGTGGGAGGGGCCGAGTCCTCTCCCTCCGTTGATCGGCAGCGAACCCAAGACAATCCATCAGAGGTTGAAAGTAAATGGCTGACACGCGTGCAACCACCCCGTTGATCGAAAAGCGTTCGATCGATTACATCCCGGAAGCGGAAAGACACGGTCGTCTCTTGAGTCAGTTCACCTTGTGGATGGGCGCCAATCTGCAGATCACTGCCATCGTCACCGGGGCCCTGGCCGTGGTGTTGGGCGGTGATGTGTTCTGGTCGTTGATCGGTCTGTTGATCGGCCAACTGCTGGGCGGTGGTGTGATGGCATTGCACGCGGCGCAAGGCCCTAAGCTGGGGCTGCCGCAGATGATCTCCAGCCGGGTGCAG
Source organism: Pseudomonas sp. S5F11 (assembly GCF_019641515.1). NCBI lineage: Bacteria > Pseudomonadati > Pseudomonadota > Gammaproteobacteria > Pseudomonadales > Pseudomonadaceae > Pseudomonas > Pseudomonas sp. S5F11. Next base: position 3,159,079 of record NZ_JAIFJZ010000001.1, on the reverse strand, counting down.
TTCGGTGTCTACGGCGCGGCCATTCCGATCGTGCTGGTGTGCCTGATGTACCTGGGCTTCACCGCCACCGGCACGGTGCTGTCCGGGCAGGCGCTGGGCCAGCTGTTCGGGGTCAGCGACAGCGTCGGCATTCTGATCTTCGCCAGCGTCATTGTGCTGGTCACGGTGCTCGGTTACCGCGTGATCCACTTTATCGGGCGCGTGGCCAGTGTCATGGGGGTGATCGCCTTCGTGTACCTGTTCAGCCGTTTGATGAGCCAGACCGACGTGGGCGCGCTTCTGCAGATTCGCCACTTCAGCTGGAGCAGCTTCTTGCTCGCGGTGTCCCTGGCCGCGTCCTGGCAGATCGCGTTCGGCCCGTACGTGGCGGACTATTCGCGCTACTTGCCAAGCCGAACGTCGTCGGTGAAGACCTTCTTTGCCGCCGGTGCCGGTTCGGTGATCGGCGCCCAGGTGGCAATGGTTCTGGGCGTGTTCGCTGCTGCGTCGGCCAACGGTCAGTTCGCCGGTCATGAAGTGGCCTATATCGTCGGCCTGAGCGGCACCGGCGCCACGGCGGCGCTGCTGTACTTCAGCATCGCGTTCGGCAAGGTGACCATCTCCACCTTGAACTCCTACGGCAGCTTTATGTGCATCGCCACCATCATCAGCGGCTTTCGCGGCCACCTGCGGGTTACGCACTGGCAGCGCCTGGCCTTTGTGCTGGCGATTGTCGGCGCGGCGACCTTGATCGCTTTGCTCGGCCAGCACTCGTTCCTGGGGGCGTTCAAGTCATTCATCCTGTTCCTGCTGGCGTTCTTCACGCCCTGGAGCGCAGTGAATCTGGTGGACTACTACTGCATCACCCGTGAGCGCTATGACGTGCCGGCCTTGGCGGACCCGAATGGCCGTTACGGTCGCTGGAACCTGTTGGGGATCAGCGTCTATGTGTTCGGTGTGTTGGTGCAACTGCCGTTTATCTCCACCAAGTTCTACACCGGCCCGCTGGTGGATGTGCTCGGTGGCGTGGATATTTCTTGGATCATCGGCCTGGTCGTGCCGGGCGCGCTGTACTACCTGTGCGCGAAAAAATGGCACGCCGCCGTGCCCGATCACCTGATTCTGCCTCCTGAGCAGAGCAGCGTTGTACAACCTAAAACAAGCGGGACCGGTCGCGCTGCGGCGCAGGCCTGACTGGACGTGGACAGGGCTGGATGCCTCTTGACTGCCGTAAGCCCATTCATGATTAGGAGCGTCACACAATGAAATCGAACAAGACCCTGCTGACCACCGTGATTTCCCTGGGCCTGCTGGCCAGCGCCGGCGCCACCCAGGCGGCCGGTTGGTGCGAGTCCGGCAAACCGGTGAAATTCGCTGGCCTGAACTGGGAAAGCGGCATGCTGCTAACCGATATCCTGCAAACCGTGCTGGAAAAAGGCTACGACTGCAAAACCGATAGCCTGCCGGGTAATTCCATCACCATGGAAAACGCCCTGAGCAGCAACGATATCCAGGTGTTCGCCGAAGAGTGGGTCGGCCGCAGCGAAGTGTGGAACAAGGCCGAGAAGGCCGGCAAAGTGGTTGGCGTCGGTGCTCCGGTGGTGGGGGCTATCGAAGGCTGGTACGTGCCGCGCTATGTGGTCGAAGGCGACGCCAAGCGCAAGCTGGAAGCCAAGGCGCCGGGCCTGAAAAACATCGCTGACCTGGGCCAGTACGCCGCCGTGTTCAAGGACCCGGAAGAGCCGTCCAAAGGCCGTTTCTACAACTGCCCGGCCGGTTGGACCTGCGAGCTGGACAACAGCGAAATGCTCAAGAGCTACGGCCTGGAAAGTTCCTATACCAACTTCCGTCCAGGCACCGGCCCAGCGTTGGACGCGGCAGTGCTGTCGAGCTACAAGCGCGGCGAGCCGATCCTGTTCTACTACTGGTCGCCGACGCCGCTGATGGGCCAGGTCGACCTGGTGAAACTGGAAGAAAAACCCGGTGTGGATAAGAGCGTGAGTATCAAGGTGGGCCTGTCCAAGACCTTCCATGAGCAAGCGCCGGAACTGGTAGCCGTGCTGGAAAAGGTCAACCTGCCGATCGACCTGCTGAACCAGAACCTGGGCCGCATGGCCAAGGAGCGCATCGAGTCGCCGAAACTGGCGAAAATCTTCCTCAAGGAACACCCTGAAGTCTGGCACGCCTGGGTGAGCGACGAGGCTGCCAAGAAAATCGACGCGGCCTTGTAGGTCGAGCGTGCCCGGCTACCCTGAGAGGCAGCCGGGCGCCTGGCCACACCCCACTGGATCGAGAGCACGCTATGTTTCCTGAGAGTTTTACCTTTTCCATCGCCGACTGGGTCAACGGTTGGGTGGATTCACTGGTCACCAACTACGGCGATGTGTTCCGGCACATCTCCGACACCCTGCTATGGGCCATCGTCAACCTGGAGGGCCTGCTACGCGCCGCGCCCTGGTGGTTGATGCTGGCCATTGTCGGCGCCGTTGCCTGGCACGCCACCCGTAAAGTGCTGACCACGGCAGTGATCGTTGGGTTGTTGTTCCTGGTAGGCGCCGTCGGCCTATGGGACAAACTGATGCAGACCCTGGCGCTGATGCTGGTCGCTACGGTGATCTCGGTGTTGATCGGCATCCCGCTGGGCATCTTGTCGGCACGTAGCAATCGCCTGCGTTCGGTGCTGATGCCGTTGCTGGACATCATGCAAACCATGCCCAGCTTCGTGTACCTGATCCCGGTGCTGATGCTGTTCGGCCTGGGCAAAGTGCCGGCGATTTTCGCCACGGTGATCTACGCCGCGCCGCCGCTGATTCGCCTGACGGACCTGGGCATTCGCCAGGTCGACGGCGAAGTCATGGAAGCCATCAACGCCTTCGGTGCCAACCGCTGGCAGCAACTGTTCGGTGTGCAACTGCCGCTGGCGCTGCCGAGCATCATGGCCGGTATCAACCAGACCACCATGATGGCGTTGTCGATGGTGGTGATCGCCTCGATGATCGGCGCCCGTGGCCTGGGTGAAGATGTATTGGTCGGCATCCAGACCCTCAACGTCGGCCGTGGCCTCGAAGCCGGGCTGGCAATCGTGATTCTCGCGGTGGTCATCGACCGCATCACCCAGGCCTACGGTCGTCCACGGCATGAGGCGAGCAAATGACTACTGTCAGCAAAATCGAAGTAAAAAACGTCTTCAAGATTTTCGGCAATCGCGCCAAGGACGCGCTCTCGCTGATCGGCCAGGGCAAGACCAAGGACCAGGTGCTGGCCGAGACCGGCTGCGTGGTCGGCGTCAACGACCTGTCCCTGAGCATCGGCACCGGCGAAATTTTTGTGATCATGGGTCTGTCCGGTTCGGGCAAGTCGACCCTGGTGCGCCACTTCAACCGCCTGATCGACCCCACCAGCGGCGCGATCCTGGTGGACGGCGAAGACATCCTGCAACTGGACATGGAAGCCCTGCGCCAATTCCGTCGCCACAAGATCAGCATGGTGTTCCAGAGCTTCGGCCTGCTGCCTCACAAAAACGTGCTCGACAACGTCGCCTACGGCCTCAAGGTGCGCGGTGAAAGCAAGCAGGTGTGCGCCGAGCGCGCGCTGCACTGGATCGACACCGTGGGCCTGAAGGGCTACGAAAACAAATACCCGCACCAGCTCTCCGGCGGCATGCGCCAACGGGTGGGCCTGGCCCGTGCCCTGGCGGCCGACACCGACATCATCCTGATGGACGAAGCCTTCAGCGCCCTCGACCCGCTGATCCGCGCCGAGATGCAGGACCAGTTGCTGGAGCTGCAGAAGACCCTGCACAAGACCATCGTGTTTATCACCCACGACCTCGACGAAGCCGTGCGCATCGGCAACCGCATCGCGATTCTCAAGGACGGCAAGCTGATCCAGGTCGGCACCCCCCGCGAGATCCTGCATTCGCCGGCGGATGAGTATGTAGATAGGTTCGTTCAGCGGCGGGCGGCGGTAGTCTGACCCAGATCCTGTGGTGAGGCTGCTGGCCTTATCGGGAGCAAGCTCCCTCCCACATTTGATCGGGTTCACACTGCCCCAATGTGGGAGGGGGCTTGCCCCCGATGAGGCCGGCAAAGCTGTAGAGAATATGAAGAGGTCATCAATGTCCCAGGCACCAAAAATCACCATCGCCGACACGCCATTGCGCTGGCAGGACGTGGTCGCCGTGGCCCGTCATGGCGCGCGGCTCGAACTGTCGACCCAGGCCTGGGCGCGGATCGATAACGCCCAGGCCATCGTGCAGCGCATCGTCAGCAGCGGTGAGCGCGCCTACGGTGTGAACACCGGGCTGGGGGCGCTGTGCAATGTGTCGCTGCAAGGCGAGCAACTCAGCCAATTGTCGCGCAATACCTTGCTTAGCCATGCCTGCGGCGTCGGCCCGGTGCTGAGCGACGAACAGACCCGCGCGATCATCTGCGCGGCCCTCGTCAACTACAGCCACGGCCATTCCGGCCTGCACCCTCAAGTGGTGCGGGCACTGCTGGCGCTACTCAACCATGGCATCACCCCGCAAGTGCCGTCCCAGGGTTCGGTGGGTTACCTGACCCATATGGCCCACGTCGGCGTGGCGTTGCTGGGTGTCGGCAATGTGAGCTATCGCGGCGGCATTGTCTCGGCGCAGCAAGCCTTGCTGGCCGAAGGTTTGCAGCCCGTTGAGCTTGGCGCCAAGGACGGTCTGTGCCTGGTCAACGGCACGCCGTGCATGACCGGCCTGAGCTGCCTGGCCCTGGCCGATGCCCATCATCTGCTGCAGTGGGCCGACGTGATCGGCGCCATGAGCTTCGAGGCCCAGCGCGGTCAGCTCGATGCGTTCGACGCAACCATTATCGCCCTCAAGCCCCACCCAGGCATGCAGTTGGTGGGCGCCAACCTGCGCGCGTTGCTCGACGGCAGCGAGGTGATCGCCGCCAGCCAGGGCATACGCACCCAAGATGCCCTGAGCCTGCGCTCGATCCCGCAAATCCATGGCGCGACGCGTGACCAGGTGGTGCACGCCACCCAGCAGATCGAGACCGAACTCAACAGCGTCACCGATAACCCACTGGTGCTCGGCACACCGGACAACTACCGCGTGGTGTCCCAGGCCAACCCTCACGGGCAGTCGGTCGCGCTGGCGGCGGATATGCTCGCCATCGCCATGGCCGAAATCGGCTCGGTGGCCGAGCGCCGCCTGGATCGCTTGATCAACCCCCATGTCAGTGGCCTGCCGGCGTTTCTGGTAAGCAACCCCGGGGTCAACTCCGGCATGATGATCGTGCAGTACGTCGCCGCGTCGTTGTGTGGGCAGAATCGCCAACTGGCGCAGCCGGCGGTGCTCGACAATTTCGTCACCTCGGGCCTGCAGGAAGACCACCTCAGCATGGGCACCAATGCCGCACTCAAGCTGCACCAGATGTTGGCCAACGTGACCCAGATCCTCGCCATCGAGTACTTGCTGGCGGCCCAGGCTTTTGAATTTCTAAAAACCCAGCGCTTCGGCACCGGCACCGAGCGTGCCTGGCGTTTGCTGCGCGAACAGATCCCGCCCTATGAGCAGGACCGCTGGCTGGCGCCGGACATCGCGACCGCCGCCGCACTGCTCAAGGACAGCGCTTTGCTGCATCAAGCATTTCCCCATTTGCACTGAACAATAATTCCAAAGGAGCATCACTGTGACTGCGCTAAACCTGATTCCGGGCCAACTGAGCCTCGCCCAACTGCGGGCTATCTACCAGCAGCCGGTAACCCTCAGCCTGGATGCCAGCGCATCGGCGCAGATCGACGCCAGCGTGGCCTGTGTCGAGCAAATCCTCGCCGAAAACCGCACCGCCTACGGCATCAACACCGGCTTCGGCCTGCTGGCCTCCACGCGCATCGCCAGCGAAGACCTGGAAAACCTCCAACGCTCCCTGGTGTTGTCCCACGCCGCCGGTGTCGGCGAGCCGATCAGCGACGCACTGGTGCGATTGGTGATGGTGCTCAAGGTCAACAGCCTCAGCCGTGGTTTCTCCGGCATCCGTCGCGTGGTGATCGATGCACTGATCGCGCTGATCAACGCCGAGGTCTACCCGCATATTCCGTTGAAAGGTTCCGTGGGCGCGTCCGGTGACTTGGCGCCCCTGGCCCACATGTCTCTGGTGCTGCTCGGCGAAGGCAAGGCGCGCTACAAAGGCGAATGGCTTGAAGCAAAAGACGCGCTCAAGGTCGCTGGCCTTGCGCCGCTGACCCTGGCGGCGAAGGAAGGCCTGGCGCTGCTTAACGGCACCCAAGTGTCCACCGCCTATGCCTTGCGCGGCCTGTTCGAAGGTGAAGACCTGTTCGCCGGTGCCTTGGCGTGCGGTGGTCTGACCGTGGAAGCGGTGCTGGGCTCGCGCTCGCCGTTCGATGCGCGCATCCATGCGGCTCGCGGTCAGCGTGGGCAGATCGATGCGGCGGCGGCCTACCGTGATCTGCTGGGCGAAAGCAGCCAGGTGTCGCAGTCGCACCAGAACTGCGACAAGGTGCAGGATCCGTATTCCCTGCGTTGCCAGCCGCAAGTGATGGGCGCCTGCCTGACCCAGTTGCGCCAGGCTGCCGAAGTGCTGGTGGTGGAAGCCAACGCCGTATCGGATAACCCACTGGTCTTTGCCGCCGAGGGTGATGTGATCTCCGGCGGTAACTTCCATGCCGAACCGGTGGCCATGGCCGCCGACAACATGGCGCTGGCCATCGCCGAAATCGGTTCACTCAGTGAGCGACGTATCTCGCTGATGATGGACAAGCACATGTCCCAGTTGCCGCCGTTCCTGGTGGGCAATGGCGGGGTCAACTCCGGTTTCATGATTGCCCAGGTCACCGCCGCCGCATTGGCCAGCGAGAACAAGGCGCTGGCCCATCCCCATAGTGTCGACAGCCTGCCGACCTCGGCTAACCAGGAAGACCACGTGTCGATGGCTCCGGCGGCCGGCAAGCGGTTGTGGGAAATGGCCGAAAACACCCGTGGCATCCTCGCCGTGGAATGGCTGGCGGCGTGCCAGGGCCTGGATCTGCGCGAAGGCTTGAAAACCTCCCCCAAACTGGAAAAGGCCCGGGGCATCCTCCGCAGCCAAGTGGCGTTTTACGACAAGGACCGCTTCTTCGCCCCGGACATCCTCGCCGCCAGCGAACTGCTCGCCAGCCGCTGCCTGAATGAGCTGGTCCCGGGCCAGTTGCTGCCGAGCCTGTAACCCAAGGAGTGTCGGATGAAAACCCTTTGGCAACACTGCCACGTCGCAACCATGGCCCAGGGCAAGTACTCGATCATCGAGGATGCGGCCATGGTCACCGCCGGTTCGCTGATCGAGTGGATCGGCCCGCGCAGCCAGGCGCCCAGCGTGGATTACGCCCAGGTTCATAATCTGCAAGGCGCGTGGGTGACCCCAGGGCTGATCGATTGCCATACCCACACGGTGTTCGGTGGCAATCGCAGCGGTGAGTTCGAGCAACGCCTTGAAGGCGTGAGCTATGCCGAGATCGCGGCGCAGGGCGGTGGGATTGCCAGCACCGTACGCGCCACCCGCGCCGCCAGTGAAGATGAACTGTTCGCCAGCGCCCATAAGCGCCTGCGCAGTTTGTTGCGTGACGGCGTGACCACGGTGGAAATCAAATCTGGCTACGGCCTCGATTTGGCCAGCGAGCGCAAATTGCTGCGGGTGATTCGCCGTCTCGGTGAGGCGCTGCCGGTCAGCGTGCGCGCCACTTGCCTGGCCGCCCATGCCTTGCCGCCGGAGTACAAGGACCGCGCCGACGACTACATTGAGCATATCTGCCAGGAGATGCTGCCGGCCCTGGCGGCCGAAGGCCTGGTGGATGCGGTGGATGCGTTTTGCGAATACCTGGCGTTTTCCCCGGCACAAGTGGCGCGAGTGTTTGACGTCGCGCAGCAACTCGGCCTGCCGGTGAAGCTGCACGCCGAACAGTTGTCCTCGTTGCACGGCTCCAGCCTCGCCGCGCGTTATCACGCATTGTCGGCGGACCATCTGGAGTTTATGACCGAAGAAGACGCCATCGCCATGGCCGCCGCCGGCACCGTCGCGGTACTGCTGCCGGGGGCGTTCTACTTTCTACGCGAAACCCAGTTGCCGCCTATGGAGGCCCTGCGCAAGCACGGTGTGAAAATCGCCATCGCCAGCGACCTCAACCCCGGCACCTCGCCGGCGCTGTCTGTGCGCCTGATGCTGAACATGGCCTGCACCTTGTTCCGCATGACCCCGGAAGAAGCCCTGGCCGGCGCTACCCAACATGCGGCCAGCGCGCTGGGCATGGGCGACACACATGGTTCGCTGGAAGTGGGCAAGGTCGCGGATTTTGTCGCCTGGCAGATCGATCGTCCGGCCGACCTGGCTTACTGGCTGGGCGGCGAACTGGATAAACGCGTCGTGCGCCATGGCGTCGATGTCAACGTTTAAGGAGTACCGTTGTGGATAACGTTCTGAACTTCAAGCAAGGCCGCACACCGCTGCTGATCAGCATGCCCCACGCCGGGCTGCGCCTCACGCCTGCGGTAAAGGCCGGGCTGATCCCCGAGGCGCAGAGCCTGCCGGACACCGATTGGCATATCCCTTTGCTGTATGACTTTGCTGAGGAATTGGGTGCCAGCACCTTGTCGGCGGAGTATTCGCGGTTTGTCATCGATCTGAACCGACCCTCCGACGACACGCCGCTGTACGCCGGCGCCACCACCGGCCTGTACCCCAAAACCCTGTTCGATGGCGTGCCGTTGTTTGTCGAAGGCCAGGAGCCGTCCGAGGAGGAACGGGCGACCTACCTGCAGAAAATCTGGGGCCCCTACCACCGCGCGCTGCAAGAAGAGTTGGCGCGGCTAAAGGCTGAGTTCGGCTATGCGTTGCTGTTCGATGCGCACTCGATTCGCTCGGTGATCCCGCACCTGTTCGACGGCAAACTGCCGGACTTCAACCTCGGCACCTTCAACGGCGCGGCATGCGACCCGGAACTGGCCGGCCAGCTCGAAGCCATCTGCGCCAGGCACACGCAGTACACCCATGTGCTTAACGGGCGCTTCAAGGGCGGGCATATCACCCGGCATTACGGCAACCCGGCCGAGAATATCCACGCCGTGCAACTGGAGTTGTGCCAGAGCACCTATATGGAAGAGTTCGAACCGTTCAAGTACCGCGCGGACCTGGCTGAGCCGACGCGAGTGGTATTGAAGCAGTTGCTCGAAGGTTTGTTGGACTGGGGACGCAAGCGCTACGGCTAGGGAGGATCTACAGCGTTGGCCTTACCCTAAGCCAAATACAGTTCCAACTGTGGGAGGGGGCTTGCCCCCGATAGCCATAGGTATCTACATAAGTCTCAAAGGTTGAAATAACTCTGTGGTGAGCGAGCCCGCTCACCACTGCCAAGCCCTCATCCCAAGCCTTGCTTACCTGGGGAGCGAAGGGCTGACACAGGTCTAAGCGCTCAAGGACATGCTCATTGCACAATTCGGGTTTATAGTGCCAGACGGCAGAATAATATACGTCCCCCCAGGGATGAACCCGACCCCCTACGGAGCGCGCAATGCAGACTTGGTACCCGCAGATCAAACCCTACGCCCGGCACGATCTGGCCGTCGATGACACCCATACCCTGTACGTCGATGAAAGTGGCTCTCCCGAAGGCTTGCCCGTTGTATTCATCCATGGTGGCCCTGGCGCCGGTTGCGACGCCCAGAGCCGCTGCTATTTCGACCCCAACCTGTACCGCATCGTAACCTTCGACCAGCGCGGTTGCGGTCGCTCCACGCCACGCGCCAGCCTGGAAAACAACACCACCTGGGACCTGGTCGCCGACATGGAGCGCATCCGCGAGCACCTGGGCATCGATAAATGGGTGCTGTTCGGTGGCTCCTGGGGGTCGACCCTGGCCCTGGCCTATGCGCAAACCCATCCCGAGCGCGTGCATGGCCTGATCGTGCGCGGCATCTTCCTGGCCCGTCCGCAGGACATCCACTGGTTCTACCAGGAAGGCGCGAGTCGCTTGTTCCCGGATTACTGGCAGGACTACATCGCGCCGATCCCGGCCGATGAGCGTCACGACATGATCGCGGCCTATCACAAGCGCCTCACCGGTAACGACCAGATCGCCCAGATGCACGCGGCCAAGGCGTGGTCCGGCTGGGAAGGGCGCATGCTCGGCTTGTGCCCGAGCCCGCAGCATGTGGAGCGGTTTTCCGAGCCGCAGCGGGCGTTGTCGATTGCGCGCATCGAGTGCCATTACTTCACTAACCACTCGTTCCTGGAACCCAACCAACTGATCCGTGACATGCATAAGATTGCGCACCTGCCTGGCGTAATCATCCATGGGCGCTACGATATGATCTGCCCGTTGGATAACGCTTGGGAGTTGCACCAGGCGTGGCCCAACAGCGAGCTGCAGGTGATCCGCGAGGCGGGGCATGCGGCGTCCGAGCCTGGCATCACCGACGCGCTGGTGCGCGCGACCGGCGAAATGGCCCGGCGTTTGCTCGACCTGCCGCCTGAAGAAGCATGAAGGGGCTGCTGCAACGGGTGCGTGGTGCCCGGGTCGAGGTAGCAGGTGAAATCGTAGGGGCCATCGATCAGGGGTTGCTGGTGCTGGTGGCCGTCGAGCCTTCAGATACCCCTGAGAGTGCCGACAAATTGCTGCACAAGTTGCTGAACTATCGGGTGTTCAGCGATGACGAAGGCAAGATGAACCTGTCGCTCAAGGACATTGACGGCGGTTTGCTGCTGGTCTCGCAATTCACCCTGGCGGCGGATACCAAGAGCGGCTTGCGGCCCAGCTTCTCCACGGCGGCCCCTCCGGCCCTGGGAGCGGCGCTTTTTGAGCACTTGCTGTTACAAGCGCAACAATTGCATGGCAGGGTGGCGTCGGGGCGTTTTGGCGCGGATATGCAGGTGCATTTGGTCAATGATGGCCCTGTGACCTTCCTCTTGCAGACGTGAATGTATTGAAAACGACTTTTAATGCTTAAAAACGCAGGATTTCGCTACAAATACTTCGTTGCCCCTGATGCGTTGTCTCGCGGGCTACTAGATAATCGCGCGCTACGGGGATCAGCGTTGTTTGGTCCATTTTTGACTTAGGTAGAGACTTGTCCGACAACCATTGGGGAATCATTTTGACCCAGGGGAGTCGGAACAATGCTCGCCAACCTGGCATATAGATAGCTGGCCGTTGGTTTTTTGATCTGTTTTCGGCGAGGGTTGCTCGTGATTGTTAGTCCCTGTAATGCACCAAAATTGTCTGCCAAACGGTTACGAAACGCACTGGTGACGGGCTCTGCCCTGTTTTGCCTGTTCGGCGCGGGTCAACTGTGGGCATTCAGTCTGGATGATGTGTCGGCCAAGGCGAAAGAGCTGGCCGGGCAGAAGTACGAAGCTCCGCGCAGCAATCTGCCGAACGAATTCCGCGAAATGAAGTTTGCGGACTACCAGAAAATTCGTTTCCGCAATGAAAAAGCCGAGTGGGCCGATCAGAACACCCCGTTCAAGCTGTCCTTCTATCACCAGGGTATGCACTTCGATACGCCGGTGAAAATCAACGAAGTCACCGCTGACAGCGTTCAGGAAATCAAATACGACCCGTCGCGTTTCGATTTCGGTGATGTGAAATTCGATCCTAAGGCCACCGAACAACTGGGTTATGCCGGTTTCCGTGTTCTGTTCCCGATCAATAAGAGCGACAAGCAAGACGAAATCATGACCATGCTCGGCGCCAGTTACTTCCGCGTCGTGGGCAAGGACCAGGTCTATGGCCTGTCCGCCCGTGGCATGGCGATCGACACTGCGCTGCCGTCCGGCGAAGAATTCCCGCGGTTCACCGAGTTCTGGATCGAGCGTCCAAAGCCGGGTGACAAGCACCTGGTGATCTTTGCCCTGCTGGATTCGCCGCGCGCGACCGGCGCCTATCGCCTGATCCTGCGTCCGGGCACCGACACTGTGGTCGACGTCAAATCCCAGATGTTCCTGCGCGACAAGGTCAGCAAACTCGGGGTGGCCCCGCTGACCAGCATGTTCCTGTTCGGCGCGAACCAGCCGTCCAAAGTGCTCAACTACCGTCGCGAACTGCACGACTCCAGCGGTCTGTCGATCCATGCCGGCAACGGCGAGTGGATCTGGCGTCCACTGAACAACCCTAAACACCTGTCGGTCAGCAATTTCAGCGTAGAGAACCCGCGCGGTTTCGGCCTGCTGCAACGTGGTCGCAACTTTAGCCACTACGAAGACCTGGACGACAACTACGACAAGCGCCCAAGCGCCTGGATCGAACCTGAAGGCGACTGGGGCAAGGGCTCCGTGGACCTGGTTGAGATCCCGACCGCCGACGAGACCAACGACAACATCGTTGCGTTCTGGAGCCCGGAAAAACTGCCGGAAGTCGGTCAGCCGCTGGACGTAGCCTACCGCCTGCACTGGACTCTGGACGACGCCGCGTTCCATTCGCCGGACAGCGCCTGGGTCAAGCAGACCCTGCGTTCTACTGGTGACGTGAAGCAATCCAACCTGATCCGTCAGCCGGATGGCAGCGTCGCTTACCTGGTGGACTTCGAAGGCCCGTCCCTGAAGAAACTGCTGCCGGACGCGCCTGTGCGCAGCCAGGTGAGCGTGGGTGACAACGCTGAACTGGTTGAGAACAGCGTGCGTTACAACGAGCACACCAAAGGCTGGCGCCTGACCCTGCGCATGAAGATCAAGGACCCGAGCAAACCGACCGAAATGCGTGCCGCCCTGGTGCAGGACGTTGCTCAGCCAGAGCCTGAGCATGTGTCGACCCAGGTCCTCAAGGCCGACAAGGTATTGGCCAAGCAACACGAGAAACAGGCCAAGAAAGACGCCAAAGACAAGGAAGCCAAGCAGCCAGAAGCTGCCCCAGCCACACCGGAGCCGATCAAGACCGAACAGGTCCTGACCGAAACCTGGAGCTATCAGTTGCCTGCCGATGAGTAATTCTCAAGTCCAGCCAGAGACTCTGTCCGAGTATCTGGCGCATCTTCCGATGACTGCAGAGCAGCGCGCCGAACTGGCGGGCTGCTCCTCCTTCGCCGAATTGCATCAACGCCTGTCGTCCGCGACCTTCGACGAACCGGTCGACGCCGCTCAAGCGTCGGTGGGGCGCCGGTTGACCCTCAGCACGGCCGAAGAGCTGCAAGACGCCGAAATGCTTGCGGTCGATGCTGCCGGTCGCGTATGCCTCAAAGCCACGCCGCCGATCCATCGCACCCGGGTGGTGCCGGAGCCGTGGCGCACCAATATTCTGGTGCGCGGCTGGCGCCGCCTCACCGGGCGCAGCAACCCGCCCAAGCCGCCGAAGGATGAACGGGTATTGCCGGCCGCGCGCTGGCGCATCGTCGGTTCGATCCGTCGCTATATCCTGCTGGTGCTGATGCTCGGCCAGACCATCGTGGCCGGCTGGTACATGAAAGGCATCATGCCGTACCAGGGCTGGTCGCTGGTGGACTTCGACGAAATCCGCAATCAGACCCTGCTGCAGACCGCCACCCAGGTGCTGCCTTACGCCCTGCAAACCAGCATCCTGATCATGTTCGGGATTTTGTTCTGCTGGGTGTCGGCCGGTTTCTGGACAGCGCTGATGGGCTTCCTGGAGTTGCTCACTGGCCACGATAAATACCGGATCTCCGGTAAAAGTGCCGGCAACGAGCCGATCCCGAAAGACGCCCGCACCGCGCTGGTGATGCCGATCTGTAACGAAGACGTGCCCCGGGTATTCGCCGGCCTGCGCGCCACGTTCGAATCGGTGGCCGCGACCGGTGACCTGGACCGCTTCGACTTTTTCGTGCTCAGCGACAGTAACGACGCCGACATCTGCATCGCCGAGCAGCAGGCCTGGCTCGACGTGTGCCGCGAAGCCGGTGGCTTCGGCAAGATCTTCTATCGCCGTCGCCGTCGTCGCGTCAAACGTAAAAGCGGCAACCTCGACGACTTCTGCCGTCGTTGGGGCGGTGACTACAAATACATGGTGGTCCTCGACGCCGACAGCGTGATGAGCGGCGAATGCCTGACCAGCCTGGTGCGCCTGATGGAAGCCACGCCGGATGCCGGGATTATCCAGACCGCGCCGCGTGCGTCGGGCATGGACACCCTGTATGCGCGCATGCAGCAGTTCGCCACTCGTGTATATGGCCCGCTGTTCACCGCTGGCCTGCACTTCTGGCAGCTGGGTGAATCCCACTATTGGGGTCACAACGCAATCATCCGCATGAAGCCGTTTATCGAGCACTGCGCCCTGGCGCCGTTGCCGGGTAAAGGCGCGTTCGCTGGTTCCATCCTGTCCCACGACTTCGTAGAAGCGGCGCTGATGCGTCGGGCCGGCTGGGGCGTGTGGATTGCCTACGACCTGCCGGGCAGCTATGAAGAACTGCCGCCGAACCTGTTGGACGAACTCAAGCGTGACCGTCGCTGGTGCCACGGCAACCTGATGAACTTCCGTCTGTTCCTGGTTAAAGGCATGCACCCGGTGCACCGTGCGGTGTTCCTGACCGGCGTGATGTCCTACCTGTCGGCGCCGTTGTGGTTCCTGTTTCTGGTGCTGTCCACCGCGTTGCTGGCGGTGAACACCCTGATGGAGCCGCAGTACTTCATGGCGCCGCGCCAGTTGTACCCGCTGTGGCCGCAATGGCATCCGGACAAAGCAGTGGCGTTGTTCTCCACCACTATCGTGTTGCTGTTCCTGCCTAAATTGCTGAGCATCATCCTGATCTGGGCCAAAGGCGCGAAGGAGTTCGGCGGCAAGTTCAAGGTCACGATGTCCATGCTGCTGGAAATGCTGTTTTCCATGCTGCTGGCGCCGGTGCGGATGATTTTCCACACCCGTTTCGTGCTCGCCGCGTTCCTCGGCTGGGCCGCGACCTGGAATTCGCCAAAGCGTGATGACGACTCCACCACCTGGGGCGAAGCGTTCAAGCGCCACGGCACGCAAACCTTGCTGGGCTTCCTGTGGGCTCTGCTGGTGGTGTGGTTGAACCCAAGCTTCCTGTGGTGGCTGGTGCCGATTGTCGGGTCGCTGATGTTGTCGATCCCGGTGTCGGTGATCTCCAGTCGGGTGAACCTGGGCCTCAAGTCCCGTGACGAGAGCCTGTTCCTGATCCCTGAGGAATACAATCCGCCCCAGGCGCTGGTGTCGACCGACAAGTACACCCACGAAAACCGTTGGCACGCCCTGCACGACGGCTTCGTGCGCTCGGTGGTCGACCCGCAGCAGAACGCCCTGGCCTGTGCCTTGGCGACGTCGCGTCACGGTCAGGCCGAGCCGATCGAGTACCTGCGTGCCGAACGCGTGCGCCATGCGCTGAAAGTCGGCCCCGCCGGCCTCAACAATGCCGAACGTGTGGCCTTGCTCAGTGATCCGGTGGCCCTGGCCCGCCTGCACGAGCTGGTCTGGAGCGAAGGGCACGCCGAGTGGCTCGCCGCCTGGCGTGAGTCGATCAAGGCTGACCCGCACGCGCCGTTGCTGCCTCTGCAACCGCTGTCGTCCCAGGCCCAACCGGCCTGATTCAAACACCCCCGAGGGCTTACCTCGGGGGTGTTTCAAGCGCTTTTCCTACAACGATTTCTTTCCCTCCAAAAGCTAGCTAACTCCTTGTAATTTCGAAACAAAATACCCCCTGCCAAGGGCGTATTGACGTGCCCGTGGCTGGGGTAGGATCGCCCCCCAATTCGTTTCGGCCACAGGGGGATTCATGATCAAAAGGTATTGTGCGGCGTTGCTGCTGAGCGCCGTCGCCTGGGTACAACAGGACGTGCAGGCAGGCGCTATAGACGATGCTGTACGGCGCGGTGTGCTGAAAGTGGGCACCACTCCCACCTATGTGCCCTTCGAAATGACCGATAAGCAGGGGCGCATCGTCGGCTTTGAAATCGACCTGCTCACGGTCATGAGCCAGGCCATGGGCGTGGAGCTTGAACTGGTCTCGGTGCCTTACACCGAGTTGGTACCGGGGTTGCTGGCCAGAAAGTTCGACATGATCGGCAGTGGCATGACCGTGACACAGGAGCGCAACCTGAAGCTCAACTTCAGCGACTCCTTCATTGTGGTAGGCCAAACCGTGTTGCTGCATCCCAGCCTGGTCGGCAAGGTCACCAGTGTTGAAGACCTGGACGATCCCCATTACCGCATCGCCACCACCGAAGGCACCACCGGCGAAGCCGCGGCGCGGCGCTTTTTGGGGGCGGCGCGATTGAGCCGTTTCGCCACCCCGGAGGAGGGTGTGCGCCACGTGGTGGATGGCAAGGCCGATGCGTTTATCCACGATGCGCCCTATAACCTGATCGCCCTGAGCCGTGCGGAAAACAGTGCTTTGCTCTTGCTGGAGCAGCCGTTCACCTTCGAACCGCTGGCCTTTGGTTTGAAGAAAGGCGACTTCGACAGCCTCAACTGGATCAATCATTTCTTGAATCAGGTCGCCCAGGACGGCACCTACGATCGCCTGCATGACAAGTGGTTCAAGGACACGGACTGGCTGGCGGAAATCGATTGAAAGTCATAACTGCTTACACAACAGTTATCTGCCTTCATGACCTGGGCGCGTGTCTACCCCCTGTGCTGGATCGTCGCGTTGTGGGGTTTTTCTGACATGCGCAATAACAATTACCCGTGAAACCTTTGTGACCGGCAGTGAGTGGGTTAGGATCGCACCCCGAAATGGCGCAGCCCTTTTGTGCGCCGACCTTATAAGAATCGTTCAGGGGACTTGATGATGAAAAAGTATCTTTCGATGCTGCTGCTAGGCGTCACCGCACTGGTCGCGGCCACTGCGGCCCAGGCCGGCGCCATCGACGATGCGGTCAAGCGCGGCACGCTGAAAGTCGGGATGGACCCGACTTACATGCCGTTCGAAATGACGGACAAGCGCGGCGAAATCATCGGTTTCGAAGTCGACATCCTCAAGGCCATGGCCAAGTCCATGGGCGTCAAGCTGGAGCTGGTCTCCACCGGCTATGACGGCATCATCCCGGCCTTCTTGACCGGCAAGTTCGACATGATCGGCAGCGGCATGACCCTGACCCAGGAACGCAACCTGCGCCTGAACTTCAGCGAACCGTTCATCGTGGTCGGCCAGACCCTGCTGATCCGCAAGGACCTGGAAGGCACCATCAAGTCCTACAAAGACCTGAACGACGAGAAATACCGCCTGACTTCCAAGCTCGGCACCACCGGTGAAATGGTCGCCAAGAAGCTGATCTCCAAGGCCAAGTACCACGGCTACGACAACGAGCAGGAAGGTGTGCTGGACGTGGTCAACGGCAAGGCCGATGCCTTTGTGTATGACGCGCCGTACAACGTGGTGGCCGAGAAGAAAGTCGGCAATGGCAAACTGGTGTTCCTGGACGAACCGTTCACCTTCGAGCCCCTGGCGTTCGGTTTGAAGAAAGGCGACTACGACAGCATCAACTTCATCAACAACTTCCTGCACCAGATCAAGAACGACGGCACCTACGATCGAATCCATGACAAGTGGTTCAAGAGCTCCGAGTGGCTCAAGGACATGGAATAAGGTCCGACTGAACACCGCGTAGCGCCCATCGCGGGCAAGACTGCCACATTTGACTGTTGGAACTCGGTCAAGTGTGGGAGTGGGCGTGCCCACAATGGCGGCCTACCAGGCAACACACATCCGGAAAGATCAATGAAACAGAAAAAAGCCCAATGGCCCTGGCACCTGCTGACGGTGGTCGTGCTGGTTGGCTTGGCCGGCGCCTTGTATTACGCCACCTCGCTGATGTCCTACGAATGGCGTTGGAACCGCGTACCGCAGTACTTCGCCTATCAGGCGGAAACTGCCCAGCGTGCGGCGGATATCTCCACCGTCGTTGAGCTGGTACGCAATGGCGACGTGGCCGAAGTCACCTTGCGCAATGACGCGGGCGTCGAGCAAAAGCTCGCTGTCGCCGACAACAGCTTGCAAGTGGCCCGCGGCGATGATGTGGCCGAGGGCGATGTGGTCGGTGTGACCCGGCACTGGGCGTTGGGCCCGTTGATGTGGGGGCTGTGGACCACGTTGTGGCTGTCGGTGGTGTCCGGCATCCTGGGCCTGGTGATCGGTCTGGCGACCGGCCTGTGCCGCTTGTCCAGCAACCCGACCCTGCGCGACCTGTCGACGATCTATGTCGAATTGGTGCGCGGCACGCCGCTGCTGGTGCAGATCTTCATTTTCTATTTCTTTATCGGCACGGTGCTCAACCTTTCCCGCGAATTTGCCGGGATCGCCGCGCTGTCGCTGTTTACCGGCGCCTATGTGGCGGAAATCGTGCGCGCCGGTGTGCAGTCGATCACCCGTGGTCAGAACGAGGCCGCGCGATCCCTGGGCCTGAGTGCCAGCCAGTCGATGCGTCACGTCGTGTTGCCCCAGGCGTTCAAGCGCGTGTTGCCGCCGCTGGCCGGGCAATTTATCAGCCTGGTCAAGGACACCTCGCTGGTTTCGGTGATCGCCATCACCGAACTGCTCAAGAGCGGCCGCGAAGTGATCACCACCTCGTTCTCACCGTTCGAAATCCTGTTCTGCGTCGCAGGCCTGTACCTGCTGATCAACCTGCCGCTGTCGAAAATGGCCAGCCGGCTTGAGCGGAGGCTCGCGCAAAGTGATTGAAGTCCGCGATCTGGTAAAAGTCTTCGATACCCGTGGGCAGGTCGTCCGCGCGGTGGATAACGTCACCACCCAGGTGGCCAAGGGCGAAGTGCTGGTGGTGATCGGCCCGTCCGGTTCCGGCAAGTCCACCTTCCTGCGCTGCCTCAATGGCCTGGAAGCATTCGACTCGGGCTCGGTGAGCATCGACGGCCTGCAACTGGCCGATCCGAAAACCGACGTGAACGCCTATCGCCGCGAAGTCGGCATGGTGTTCCAGCACTTCAACCTGTTCCCCCATATGACCGTGCTGGAAAACCTGTGCCTGGCGCAGAAAGTCGTGCGCAAGCGCGGTAAGCAGGAGCGTGAGGCCAAGGCTTTGGCGCTGCTGGAGAAGGTCGGTATCGCGCAAAAGGCCAACGAGTTTCCATCCCGCTTGTCCGGCGGTCAGCAACAGCGGGTAGCCATCGCCCGGGCCTTGGCGATGGACCCTAAAGTGATGCTGTTCGACGAGCCCACCTCGGCCCTCGACCCGGAAATGGTCGGTGAAGTGCTCGATGTGATGAAGACCCTGGCCCTGGAAGGCATGACCATGGTCTGCGTCACCCACGAAATGGGCTTTGCCCGCGAAGTGGCCGACCGTGTGCTGTTCTTCGATCACGGCAAGTTGCTGGAAGACGCGGCCCCCGCCGCGTTCTTCGAGGCCCCCAAGGATCCGCGCGCCCAAGCCTTCCTGCGCCAGGTGCTGTAACCGGCCGGGGCGCGTTCAGACCTTGAACCGCCCCACACATGCCTGCAGATCCGTGCCCAACCGGGCCAGTTCAGTGCTTGCCGCGGCCGTTTGCTCACTGGCGGTGGCGGTCTGTTCCGACACGTCCCGCACCTTCAACACGCTGCGATTGATCTCTTCGGCCACCGCGCTCTGCTCCTCGGCCGCCGCGGCAATCTGTGGGTTCATTTCCTGAATCACTCCCACCGTGCGTGCGATCTCCATCAAGGCCTCGCCGGCGTTGCGGGTCAGGCCGACGCTTTGATCGGTCAGCGCACGGCTGTTGTCCATAATGTCGGCCACCTGTTGCGTGCCGCTGTGCAGACCGCCGATCAGTTCCTCGATTTCCTCGGCGGACTGCTGGGTGCGTTGGGCGAGGCTGCGCACTTCATCGGCGACCACCGCAAAGCCTTGCCCGGCCTCCCCAGCACGGGCCGCTTCGATGGCGGCGTTGAGGGCCAACAGGTTGGTCTGCTGCGACACCGACTTGATCACTTCCAGTACGCTGCCGATCTTCTGGCTCTCCCGTTGCAGCCCCAACATGGCTTGGCTGGAGCGCGCCATTTCATGGGCCAGATGCTCGATCTGCGCCACGGCATCCGTCACCACTCGGTCGCCCAGCTCGGTTTGCTGGTTGGCCTGCTTGGCGGCGATCGACGCCTGTTCAGCATGCCGCGCCACTTCCTGGGCGGTGGCCAGCATTTCGTTCATGGCGGTGGCGACCTGTTCGGTTTCGTCGCGTTGATTGTTGACTCCCGAACGGGTCTGTTCGGTGACCGTGGACAGCTCCTCGGCGGCGCTGGCGATCTGCCTGGCGTTGTCGCTGATGTTGCCGATCAGGGCGCGCAGGTTGAGCGTCATTTGCGTCATGCTGCACTGCAATTGGCCCAATTCGTCCCGGCGTCGGGTCTGGACATCATGGCTCAAGTCGCCTTCGGCAATGCGATTGGCCACCGCCAGGGCTTTGCGCAATGGCTTGACGATCTGCCCGGCGATAACCCACGCGGCCAAGGCGCCGAAGATCAGCGCGGCGGCCGTGGTCGCCAAGGTCTGGGTACGGGCGTGATCGGCGGCGAGGTCGCGTCGTTGGGTCTGGTCCTGGCTCAACAGGTCGCTCTGCGCGAGCAGTTGATCCAGCTGTTGCTCCAACTGGGCTTGCGCGGTCTCGGTGCTCAGTTGCGCCTCCTTGAGGCGGGTGAGATGGGTGCGGATGCTTTGCACGGCGTTGGTCAGCGCGCTGTTATCCACCGGCAGCTTCGCCACGGCGGCGAGGGTCAGTTCCAGGCTGCGCTCCGCGTCGCTGACGGCCTGGGCGTAGGCCTCCAGCGAATCGGCGGCCCAGGCCGCGCTCTGGGCGCTGTCTTCGGCGTGCCCAATGGCCTGTCGGAGATTCTCGATAGCATCCAAGGCCTTTTCATCCTCCTGATCCGGCAGGTCGCTGGCCAATTGCGCCAGTACATCGCCGATGCGCACGGTGCTTTGTTTCAATTGCTCGCGGGCGTTTTCCCGTTTCTCCACGCGGGTGGGTATGTCCTTGAGGGTCGTTTTGAACGCATCGGACAGACGCGTCATCTCCTGTAAATACTGAATGGACTGGGCGACTTTGAGGCGGTTGGAGAGCTCTGCCAGCGCGGCCTCGACTTTTTCCATGCCGTGGCTTAATCGATCGAGGCTTTTGGCATCGTCCAGCGTGCGGTAAACGATGCGATCGGAGCGCAGTTCTTCGCCGGCCACGGCCAATTGCGCGAGCACGGTGAGGGTTTGCGAGCGGTAAAGGGATGCGGCCAGGGCCTGCCAGCCGGTCACGGCGATGACCAGGCTCAGGGCCAGTACCAGGGCGAAGCCCAGGGCCAGTTTGAGGGTGACGCTGGCGTCGCCCAATAGGTGAGTCATTCGACGAAGCATGGTTAACCTCCGACAAGTGAACGAGGGACGTTCGTCAACGTATCGGCGCACCACGGGCGCGCTAACGCGGTGAACTGAGTTCAACGCTAGTTCTGTTGTCGGTGGGGAGAGCCTGAAAAACTCGTAGGAAATTTCACAGGCTGACAACGGCGACCCGAGGCAGGTCGCCGTGACACAGGGGGGTCAGACGCGGAAGCGGCCGACCAGGGCTTGCAGGTGGGTGCCCAGGCGCGCGAGTTCGGTGCTCGACGTGGCAGTCTCTTCGCTGGCGGCGGCGGTCTGTTCCGAGATGTCGCGCACGTTCAACACGCTGCGGTTGATCTCTTCGGCCACGGCGCTCTGCTGCTCGGCGGCGGTGGCGATCTGGGAGTTCATCGCCTGGATCGTCGATACGGTACGGGTGATGCTGGCCAGGGCACTGCCGGCGCGGCGGGTCAGTTCGACACTGCTGTCGGTGAGGCCGCGGCTGTTGTCCATGATGGCCGCCACCTGCTGAGTGCCGGTTTGCAGGCCGGCAATCAGCTCTTCGATCTCTTCGGTGGACTTTTGGGTGCGCTGCGCCAGGCTGCGCACTTCATCGGCCACCACGGCGAACCCGCGCCCGGCTTCACCGGCCCGTGCCGCTTCAATCGCGGCGTTGAGTGCCAACAGGTTGGTTTGCTGGGCCACGGACTTGATCACGTCGAGCACGCTGCCGATCTTGTCGCTTTCGCGCTTGAGATCGCCCATGGCCTCGGTGGAGTTGCCGACCTCGGTGGCCAAGCGTTCGATCTGGGCAATCGCCTCGCCCACCACCTTGTCGCCCTCACGGGCCTGCTGGTCGGCAGCCACGGCGGCTTCGGAGGCTTCCTCGGCATTGCGCGCCACCTCCTGCACGGTGGCGGCCATTTCGTTCATGGCGGTGGCCACCTGATCGGTCTCGACCTTCTGGCTGTTGACCCCGGCACTGGTCTGTTCGGTCACGGCGGACAGCTGTTCGGCGGCGCTGGCGATCTGGGTCACGCCATCGCTGATACCGCCGATCAACTCACGCAGGCCCACGGTCATGCTTTGCATGGCCCGTTGCAGTTGACCCAGTTCGTCCTGGCGCAGCGAGGTCAGGTTGTGGCTCAAGTCGCCCGAGGCGACGCGCTCCGCGACTTTGAGGGTCTGCTCCAGCGGGAGGATGATCTGGCGGGTGATGGCCCATGCGGCCACGAGGCCGAAGATCAGTGCCAGGATGGTCGCGAGCAGCAACAGGTTTTTTGCGTGGGCGGCGTCGGTGTCGCGCACGACAGTCTGAGAGTCAGTCAGTTTGTTGCTGCGATCAATCAGGATATCGCCTTGGGCGCCCATGATTTTCAGGGCAGCAGCGCTGGCCAATTGGGAGTCCCGGAATTGGCTGACCGCTGCGCGGTAGGCTTGCAACGAGACGCTGGCCTGTCCCAGATTGTTCGAGAATTGATCGCCAATCTGGCCGTTGAGGCTGGCAATTTTCTTGAGGGCGTTATCAATGGCATCCAGCGCGGGCTGTTCGGCTTCGACTTTGCCGCTGTAGGTGTAGCCACGAACCTGGAAGCGGGCCTGCTGAATCAGCTTGCTCAGTTCGACGATGCTGTTGAACTGGCTGACGCTGTCGCCTTGCAATAGAGCCTTTTCAACTTCAGCGACCTTAGCCACCGCGTTGTCGGCGGTATCGCCCAGCTTGCTACGGGCGTTCTCTCGGTTGGCACCGGCTTGTGCCATGGCCTCGAAGGCGCGTTTGTAGGTTTCGACCGCTGCTAGTTGGTCTTCGATCAAGGCGATATCGGCGGGTTGTTCGATCAGTGTGCGCGCGGTTTTAAGGCCGCTGTC
This sequence comes from Pseudomonas sp. S5F11, assembly GCF_019641515.1. NCBI lineage: Bacteria > Pseudomonadati > Pseudomonadota > Gammaproteobacteria > Pseudomonadales > Pseudomonadaceae > Pseudomonas > Pseudomonas sp. S5F11. The sequence goes on along the minus strand of NZ_JAIFJZ010000001.1, from coordinate 3,136,016 downwards.
CAGTTGCCCCAGCAGCCCGCTGACGGCGGTGGTTCCCTGTTCGCCGCGACGCATTTCATAGTCCAGGCGCGCAATGCGCAAGTCCTTGGTCAAGTCATTGAGGCTGGCGATATAACCCAGTTTGTCCCCTCGGCTGATTACCCCCGACAGCCCGGTCCAGCCAGTGAGCATGATCAATAGGGTCAGCAGCAGCACCAGGCCAAAGCCTACCGCCAGCTTGGTTTTGACACTGACATTCCCCAGTTTTTCGGCTAACCAACGATACATGCTGCAAACTCCCCTGGAACAAGGCTTGGACTTATCCAAGCCTTATCGGCTGCCTAGGGCGTTTCTGTAGGAATCAGCAGTTGGGGGCGTCAGAACAGGCGGGCAAGGAGAGCCGTCACGGCCGTTTCGACGCGCAGGATACGTGCACCGAGTTGCACCGGTTGCAAGCCGGCCTTGGTCAGCAATTCCACCTCGTAGGGGATCCAGCCGCCTTCCGGTCCAATCGCCAGGGTGACCGGTTCATCCAAGCCGCGCGGGCAGGCCGGGTAATCCCCCGGATGACCGATCAGGCCCAAAGTGCCCTCGGTCATGGCCGGCAGACGGTCTTCAACGAACGGCTTGAAGCGCTTTTCGATGATGATCTCGGGCAGCACGGTGTCGCGGGCTTGCTCCAGGCCCAGGATCAGTTGCTCACGGATCGCCTCGGGCTCCAGGAACGGGGTCTGCCAGAAACTTTTCTCTACGCGGTAGCTATTGACCAGCACCACCTTGGGCACACCCATGGCCGCCACGGTTTGCAGCACTCGGCGCAGCATCTTCGGGCGGGGCAGGGCCAGCAATAGGGTCAGGGGCAGTTTGGCCGGCGGCGGCAGGTCGAAGCTGACCTGTAACTCGGCCTCGGCGGCCTCAAGGCGCAGCAGGTGCGCATTGCCCATCAGCCCGCCGATGCGGCCGACGCGCAGGTTGTCGCCCACCGCCGCGCGGTGGACGTCCTGCATATGCACCAGGCGTCGATCCCGCAGGATCACTCGGTCGGCCGCGATAAAGTCGGCGTCTTCCAGCAGCAGCAGGTTCACGGCTGGGTCGCTGGCGGCTGGTCGTCGTCGGCGGGTTGGTCATCCGGGTGGTCGCTGCGCTTGCTGATCAGGCCGCTGAACAGGATGCCGATCTCGAACAGCATCCACATCGGCACGGCCAGAAGGGTCTGGGAGAAGATGTCCGGCGGGGTCAGGATCATGCCGACCACGAAGCAGCCGATGATCACGTACGGGCGGATCTTCTTCAGGTACTGCACATTGACCACGCCGATCCATACCAGCAGCACCACCGCCACCGGGATCTCGAAGGCCACGCCAAAGGCGAAGAACAGCGTCATCACGAAGTCGAGGTAGCTGGTGATGTCGGTCATCATCTCCACGCCGGCAGGTGTGGCGGCGGCGAAGAATTTGAAGATCAGCGGGAACACCAGGAAGTAGGCGAAGGCCATGCCGGTGTAGAACAGCAGGATGCTCGACACCAGCAACGGCACCGCGATGCGTTTCTCATGCTTGTACAGGCCCGGAGCGATAAAGCCCCAGATCTGATGCAGGATCACCGGGATCGCCAGGAACAGCGAGACCATCATCGTCAACTTCAACGGCGTGAGGAACGGCGAGGACACATCGGTGGCGATCATCGTCGCGCCGGCCGGCAGGTACTGGCGCAACGGCGTGGAGACGAACGTGTAGATCTGCTGGGTAAAGGCGAACAGCCCGGCAAAGATGATGAAGATCGCCGCTACGCAACGCAGCAGGCGGGTACGCAGCTCGGTAAGGTGCGAGACCAGCGGCATGTGCTGGTCGTTTTCCGGTTTATCAGCGCTCATGGGGCTCGCGGCGGCAATGTAGGGTCATGGGGAGCGGGCGACGCGGTGGGCGCCGGTACTGGCTCTTTCGGGGTTGGAGCGGTGTCGGCGGCTGGGGCTGGTGCAATGCTGTGTTCAGCCACCGGCTCCACCGGTTTGGCCGGCTCCTGCACGGGCGACAGGATCTTGCGCGCCTCTTGCTCCAACGACAGGATGTGTTCGTTGTGCAGTTGTCGGCGGATCTCGTCCGCGCCGATTTCCCGTTCAACTTCCTGTTTGATGGCGTTGAAACTGCGTTTCAGGCGCCCGATCCACAGCCCGGCCGTGCGTGCGGCACCGGGCAGGCGTTCCGGCCCCAGCACCAACAGGGCCACGAGGCCGACGAGGAGCAGTTCAGAGAAGCTGATACCAAACATTAGTCAGTGCTCACGAGTCTTTGCGGGTCGGCTCTTCGACTTTTTCAGCCTGCACGTCGAAGGTGCGACGCTCGGTGATCGGCTGGGCGGCCTGGGGGTGCACAGGCTGGGCCGGTGGCACCGGATTGGCCGCAGGGTCGGCGGGTTTTTCATCGTCGTTCATGGCTTTGCGAAAGCCCTTGATCGACTCGCCGACGTCGGTGCCGAGGTTTTTCAGTTTCTTGGTGCCGAACACCAACACCACTACCACCAGAATGACGATCCAGTGTTTCCAGTCAAAAATGCCCATGCTGCAAATCCTCTAATCAACGTTATTCAAGCGGACGGGCGCGAGGCCTTTTCGGCGTGCCCGGACAGGCCGAAGCGACGGTCCAGTTCATCCAGCACGGCCTGCGGATGCTGCCCCAGTTGGGCGAGCATGACCAGGCTGTGGAACCACAGGTCGGCGGTCTCGTAGATCACATCGCTGCAGTCGCCACTGATCTGGGCGTCCTTGGCGGCAATGATGGTCTCGACCGATTCTTCGCCGAGCTTCTCCAGGATCTTGTTCAAGCCCTTGTGGTACAGGCTGGCGACGTAGGAGCTGTCGGCGTCCGCACCTTTGCGGTCCTCCAGCACCTGGGCCACACGGTTCAGGGTATCGCTCATGTTCAGTGTCCTGCGGAGTAAATGGCGTGCGGGTCTTTGAGCACCGGTTCGACCACTTTCCACTCGCCGTCCTCGAACACGCGATAGAAGCAGCTGTGACGGCCGGTGTGGCAGGCAATGCCGCCGATCTGCTCGACTTTCAGGATGATGACATCCCCATCGCAATCCAGACGCAGCTCGTGCAGGGTCTGCACATGCCCGGACTCTTCGCCCTTGCGCCACAGTTTGCCACGCGAACGTGACCAGTAGATGGCGCGCTGCTCAGCGGCGGTGAGGCTCAGGGCCTCGCGGTTCATCCAGGCCATCATCAGCACGCGCCCGGTCTTGTAGTCCTGAGCAATGGCTGGCACAAGGCCGTCACTGTCCCATTTGATTTCGTCCAGCCAGTCTTTCATGTTCGGCTCCGGCAATTTGCAACAGTGTATAACTGGATCGGCTATCGCCGCACAATCAGATAAACACCCACGGCGACCATGATCCCGGCCGGCCAATGGCCCAATTGGTTCAGCGGCCCGCCGATCGCCAGCATCACGCCACCCACCAGATGCGCCGCGCCCAATAGGCGCAGAAACCAGTCGTCCTTGCGTTTTTGCCACGGTGGCGCGGGGTCTTTGGCGTGGGGTTGGGACATGCGCTCAAGCAGGTCACGGGTCATATTGGCCAGGTGCGGCAGCTGTTCGAACTGGCTGTGCAGGTTGCCCAGCATGGTCTTTGGACTCATGCGCTCGCGCATCCAACGTTCCAGGAACGGCTGCGCGGTATTCCACAGGTCGAGGTCCGGGTACAGCTGGCGGCCCAGGCCTTCGATGTTGAGCAAGGTTTTTTGCAGCAGGACCAACTGCGGCTGCACTTCCATATTGAAGCGCCGCGCGGTCTGGAACAGGCGCATCAGTACCTGGCCAAATGAAATATCTTTTAATGGTTTTTCAAAGATCGGCTCGCACACGGTACGGATTGCCGCTTCGAACTCATTGAGCTTGGTCTCCGCCGGCACCCAGCCCGAATCGATGTGCAATTGCGCCACGCGGCGGTAGTCGCGCTTGAAGAAGGCGAACAGGTTGCGCGCCAGGTAATCCTGGTCTTCCGGAGTGAGGCTGCCGACGATGCCGCAGTCGATCGCGATGTACTGCGGGCTCCACGGGTTGACGGTGCTGACGAAGATATTGCCCGGGTGCATGTCGGCGTGGAAAAAACTGTCGCGGAACACCTGGGTGAAGAAAATCTCCACGCCGCGTTCGGCGAGCATCTTCATGTCGGTGCGCTGGTCGGCCAGGGTGGCCAGGTCGGTGACCTGCACGCCATAGATGCGCTCCATCACCAGCACTTTAGGGCGGCACCAGTCCCAATACACTTGCGGCACATACAGCAGTTGCGAGCCTTCGAAGTTGCGCCGCAATTGGCTGGCGTTGGCCGCTTCACGCAGCAGATCGAGTTCGTCGTAGATGGTTTTTTCGTAGTCGGCGACCACGTCCACCGGGTGCAGCAAGCGTGCATCGGCGCTGAAACGCTCGGCGGCGCGGGCGAGGATAAACAGCCATGCCAGGTCCTGGCCGATGATCGGCTTGAGGCCCGGGCGAATCACCTTCACCACCACTTCTTCGCCGGTCTTGAGTTGCGCGGCGTGCACTTGCGCCACGGAGGCCGAGGCCAGGGGCTCGACGTCGAAGCGCCTGAACACCTCGCTGATCTTTTTGCCCAGTTGCTCTTCGATCAGCGCCATCGACTGTTGCGAATCGAAGGGCGGCACGCGGTCCTGCAACAGCATCAGCTCGTCGGCGATGTCTTCGGGCAGCAGGTCGCGGCGGGTGGAGAGAATTTGCCCGAACTTGATGAAGATCGGCCCCAGGTCCTGCAATGCCAGGCGCAGGCGCGCACCGCGGCTGAGCTCCAGCCGTTTGCGGGGCAGCCAGCGCCACGGCAGTACATAGCGCACCGCCAGCAGGAACCATGGCAAGGGCAGGGCGAACAGCAGGTCATCGAGACGGTAGCGGATTACGACGCGCTGGATACGGAACAAACGGCGGACGGCGAGCAGCTTCATGCGTTATCGCTTGGATCAAGGGAACGGCTCAGGCGCTCGAAGCGCGCCTCAAGACGTTCCAGGTCGAGTTTGGCCTTGTCGAGTTCGCGAAAGCGCGCTTGCGCTTCCCGTTGCCCGACCAGAGTGCGCGATTCTTCGCTCAGGTATTCGGCGAGGTTCTGGTTAAGGCTGGCGAATCCCTGCTGGTACCAGCGCGTGCGGCTGCGCACGTGACCGCTGATCAACTGGGTGGCGACGGGGCCGATCCAGCGCGAGAGTTCGTATTCCCAGTCCAGTTCCAGATCCTGCAGCACGGCGGCCAGGTCCATCAGCACCGCGCTGTCGCCTTCCAGCTCAACTTCGGTGCTGTGCAGGATGGCGGTCTTGTTGCGGCTCAGCGCAAGGTGCAGCAGGCTCGATGCCGGCGCACGCAGGGTGCAGTCGGCGTCGGCGGCCCACTGGGTCGCCAGCATCAGGCCTTCATCGCTGGGCAGGATAAACAGCTGCAAGGCGGGGCTGCGGCAGTCGACGGCGATGACGTTGCCGTTAAGGTGTGCGAGCCGCGCCAGGGCAGTGCTGTCCAGGCGCAGCACACGGTTGAGGCCGTGCTCGACGCTGGCGAGAAGACCTTGCAGCAGCATCAGGGCTTGATGCCGCGGTGCAGGGCGACGATGCCCGAGGTCATGTTGTGGTAAGTCACACGGTCAAAACCGGCTTCCACCATCATCGACTTCAGGGTCTCCTGGTCGGGGTGCATGCGGATCGATTCGGCCAGGTAGCGGTAGCTCTCGGCGTCATTGGTGATCAGCTTGCCCATCAGCGGCATGAAGGCAAAGGAGTAGGTGTCGTAGACCTTGGACATCAGCGCGTTGGTCGGCTTGGAGAACTCCAGCACCAACAGGCGGCCACCCGGTTTGAGTACGCGCAGCATCGAGCGGATCGCGTCTTCTTTATGGGTCACGTTGCGCAGGCCGAAGGCGATGGTCACGCAGTCGAAATGGTTGTCGGGGAACGGCAGCTTTTCAGCGTCGGCCTGGACGAATTCGATATTGCCGGCCACGCCTTTGTCGAGCAGACGGTCACGGCCGACCTTGAGCATCGAACCGTTGATGTCCGCCAGCACCACCTGGCCAGTCGGGCCGACGAGCTTGGAGAACTTGGCGGCCAGGTCGCCCGTGCCGCCGGCGATGTCCAGCACGCGATTGCCGGGGCGTACGCCCGACAATTCGATGGTAAAGCGCTTCCACAAGCGGTGCATGCCGCCGGAAAGCACATCGTTCATCAGGTCGTACTTGGCGGCTACAGAGTGGAACACCTCAGCGACTTTTTCCGCTTTCTGGCTTTCCGGGACGTTCTTGAAGCCGAAGTGAGTGGTGGGTTCGGCATCGCTGCCTTTGCGCTGATCAGTCATATCGCTGTCACCAAAAGAGAATGCGGCACATGATAATCCCCAAGGCTTGCTTTGTCTTGGCAAGGCTGCAGGTAAGATAGAAGGGCGCCGAGACGTTTTGCCGCATTCACGTTGTGCAAGTCTCTATTTTTCAAGTCTCTGCAAGAGGAATCATCGCAATGGCCCGTATCACCGTTGAGCGTGCACACTCCCTGGGTAAAGAAGGCGCACGGGCAAAGGCCGACAAGTTGGCGAACAAACTCAAGGAAAAATATGGCCTGGAGTCGTCATGGTCTGGCGATACCTTGAGCCTCAAGCGTTCCGGGGTTAAAGGCACCGTACTTGTGGCTGACGATTCGCTGCGTATCGATGTGGAACTTGGCCTATTGATGTCCGCCATGAGCGGCACCCTCAAGTCCGAAATCGAAAAAGCCCTGGACAAAGCCTTGGCCTGACTTCTTAGGGTTAGGGTGCCGATTCTAATTTTTCCTCCTACTTTGTGCCCAAGCCCACAACTCCTGCGGGCCGTTCCTCCCCCCTATTCTGTGTGAGGTGCACCATGGCCAACGTTATCCTGAAGAAAAAAATCGACACTCCAACCCGCGCCCTGAGCGATGTTAAATCCTACGCGCGCAAGATCTGGCTGGCGGGCCTGGGGGCCTATGCGAAGGTCGGCAGTGAGGGCAGCGAGTATTTCAAAGAGCTGGTTAAGAGCGGTCAAGATATTGAAAGTAAAGGCAAAAAAGTTGCCGTTGAACAACTTGATGCCGCCAACAGTCAGATTGACCAAGTAAAGAGTAATGTCACTGCGGTCAAAGGTCGGGTAGAAGTTCAGCTGGATAAAGTTGAAAAAGCTTTTGATACTCGCGTTGCAAGTGCCTTGAATCGAATCGGCATTGCGTCTAAACATGACGTGGAGACACTCTCTGCTAAGCTCGAAGAGCTGACGGCATTGCTCGAACGTGTCGCGCGTAAACATTAAGGAGACAACGGGATGGCTGTTAAAAAGAATACTCAGAAAGAAGGCAGCTCGTGGATCGGGGAAGTTGAAAAATACTCCCGTAAGATCTGGCTTGCTGGTTTAGGCGTGTACTCGAAGGTCAGCAGTGATGGCGGCAAGTACTTCGAGACCTTGGTTAAAGACGGCGAAAAAGCCGAGAAGTTGACCAAGACCACCGTTGGCAAGAAAGTCGATGCGGCCAAGGCCAGTGCAGGTTCGGCCAAGGCAAGCATTTCCGACACCTGGGGCAAGTTGGAAGAGACCTTCGACAAGCGCCTCAACAGTGCCATTTCGCGCTTGGGCGTACCCAGCAAAGCGGAGCTGAAGACGTTGCACAGCAAGGTCGACACGCTGACCAAGCAAATCGAAAAACTCACCGGCGCTAAAGTGGCACCCGTGAAAACCGCCGCCGCCAAACCTGCGGCCAAAACCGCAGCGGCTAAACCGGCCGCAAAAACTGCCGCCAAGCCGTTGGTGAAAGCCGCCGCCAAACCTGCAACAAAAACCGCGGCCAAGGCGCCGGCGAAAGCGGCGGCCAAGCCTGCGGCCAAAACCGCAGCAGCCAAGCCGGCTGCAAAAGCCGCCGCTAAACCGGTCGCTGCCAAAGCGGCTGCCAAGCCTGCGACCAAAGCCGCCGCCAAGCCTGCAGCCAAGCCAGCAGCTAAGGCTGCGGCGAAACCGGCCGCCAAGCCTGCGGCGAAAACCGCAGCGGCCAAGCCCGCCGCCAAACCTGCTGCCAAGCCCGCCGCAGCGAAGAAGCCCGCCGCCGCCAAAAAACCTACGGCCGCCAAACCGGCAGCGGCAACCAAACCTGCAGCTCCAGCATCCACCGCCTCTACAGCCAACTCGGTCTCCGCGCCGACGCCGGCTGCCGCTACCCCGACTGCAACGCCGGCTACCCCGACGCCTTCCAGTCAGTCCTGATTTTTCCGGGACATCCAAAAATACCCGGCCTGCGAAGGTCGGGTTTTTTTGTACCCGCTGATCTTTGCCGGCAACAACGCCAGCGCCATCAGTTGTAAGTGATCGAAACGGTAACGGCGCTGGCCAGACTCCCGTGGGTGAGGGGTTCCCCGGTTTTGTGGTACGCCGCCGTAAGCGGCATCACTGCTTTATTGCCGGCAGTTGCGATGCTACGGCTGCGCTGGTCCACGGTGCCGTTGGCGGGGATGGCATACGCGGGGGAGCCGCGGTGTATGAGCTGCAGGGCTGTTCCCCCCGAGGTCCCAGTATTGGAAAACAGTTGGGCGTTCCCCGTTGAAGGGGTGCCGGAGAACAGAAAAATCACAGTGTTGATATCCGACTCGCAGTCGGCGGAAATCTCGAAATCAAACGCGCCCGTACTGGCCGCCGCATCGAAGTCCGAGACCTTGATGGTGGGCAAGGTAATGGTGCGGTTCTCATCGCCGGCCGCCAGGTTGCAGGTGCCGGCGTTGATCTGGCCGACAAAAGTCAAAGTCCCCGTGGTGGCGGCCTGAACCCCATGGCTGGCCACGCCCACAGTGATTGCCAGCCAAACCGCCGGCGCGCGAATGTTCATCGCATGATCCTCAATCGGTCAGTCATAGGTGATGTGTACGGTCACGGTGCTCATGAAGGTGCCTTGAGTGACCGTGCCGTTCTTGTGATAAGCGCTACCGAGTGGCAGCACGGCGCGGTTGCCCGAGACCGCCAGCGTGCGTGTGTCTTCGGTGCCGTTGGCGAGAATGTTCTGCACGCCGCCGCCGAGGCGTGAGTACAGCCAGAGCGCAACGCCTGCGGCGGTGCCCGTGTTGGCGAAGATCCGATCATTGCCCGGTGCCGGAGCCCCGGAAAAACGGAACGTGACGTTCATGGCATCGCTGCATTGCGCGGTCAGCTCGAAATCCCGTCCGCCAACGACAGTCTGGGTGTCGAATGCACGGACTTGCACCGGCTCGAACAGGATCGTGCGGTTGACGTCACCGGCGTCCAGGTTGCAGGTGGGCGTAGGGGCGACAAAACGCACCGATGTATTGAGCAGCAAGTGAAAGCGGCCTTTGCCGCCGTCCCAACGATCTTCAACCAGGCTTCCACTGGTCAGCGTGCCGCTGGTGACGGGCCCGGTCTTGAAGAACAACGCCTCCGCGCTGACATTGCTGTACAGCGGCAACGCATTGCTCTGACTGAACGGGGGCGAGGTGTGCAGTTGATGGGGGTAAACCAGTCCCCTGTGATTACGCACCAGCACGCGTATGCCGACCCCTGGCACACCGGTGTGATACGCCGTGACGCCTGCGCCCGGCACCATCGCCGAGTCGGTGAAGCGCCCGATAATCTGCCTGGGCGTCGAAGTGCGGCAGTTGAGTTCAAAGCTGGGCGCGATGCCGTTGAAAGCCTGCCGGATAATCAGGCTGCCCACGGGAAGGCTGGCGGGAACGGTGATGGTGTCCGGTAGGGACAGGCCGTGCTCGGAGTTGGGATATAGCCGACACTCAGCAAGCACCGTGACCGGCGCCCCGACTATCAGCAGGAGCAAACAACATCTAACAGTGTGCGTCATGGGCAACCTCGTTATCAGAAGCCGGGTATCAAGGGGCGCGTGATCGTGCTGTTCAGCCGCTTGCATCGCGCTCGGCCGCTGGCGGCTGCGCGGCGAGGTCTGCACCGAGCTGGCACAGGCCAGCGTTCAGATGCCGCAAGCGCTGCTTGTTCTGCGCCGTGGCCGCGATGGCGGCGTTGTAGGTAAACCAGCAAGTGGCAGTGGCGGTTGAACCCCACTTGACGGTCAATTTGCCCCGCGCCCGGGAGACCCGAACAAACGCCTTTCCACCTTGGCCGACGATCCCGACACTGGCGCCGTCTTCATCGAATACATCCGAACCGAACGGCAATGGGCTGCCGTCCTCGCGCTGTGTGGTGATCAACAAGGCTTGGCCGCTGACCGTCTCGAATTGCAGCTTCACCACCGAGCCGGCGCGGGGCGCGACGTTGCGCGCTGCGGTCTTGAGTTCGACATCCACGGACAAGTCCTTGGGGTCCAGCTCGACCACGTTCTGTCGATAGGGCGTGAGGTGGCTCACCACGGCCTGGCCGTCCTTGCCGACGTGGGCGGCGTGGTTGCCATTGATCCTCGCGCCCTGGGCGTCGGGTGCCTGGACGATCCCCAGGGTGTCGCCCAGCTCCGGGGCGAAGATCAGGCCGTCGGCGTGCGCAACCAGGCCGCCGGTCATGCCCAGCGATGTCGAGCGGTACGCCTCGCTGTGGCCATAGCTGGCGGACAACACGCCATAATCGGCCTGGTATTTCATATCGGCACTCTGGGTGTTGCCGCTGCCCTGGGTGCGGCTGGTGCTCAGGCCGTAGCTCAGTTGATTGTGCTCGCCCCAACTACCGCCCAGGCTGATCCGCTCGCCGCTGTTGTGGTCTCCACGGTAGGCCGTACTGGTCAGAGTAGGCGTATGCGTGCCGCTGCCCAGCGGCAGGCTCAGGGTCAAATACAGCTGTTGATCGACCTCACCACTCAGCACATCACGGCCGCGCTGAACGCTGAGGGTGTAGTGGAGGTTTTTCCAGTGGCCGCTGTAGCCGGCGCTGAAGGTCAGGTTGCCCCCTGAACGGTTCCAGTAGTGTTGCGAAGAACCGGTCACATACACCGAGCCGTGGCTCAGGCTTTGATTAAGGCTGATATCCATCCTGTCGCGCAGGCGTGACACGTTGTCCAGGTCGCGTCCGTCCAGAGCATGGTCGCGCAGTTGCGCGGCATCGCCCGCCGTCAGAAAACCGGAGGTGGAGTAACGGTAAGCGCCGAGGGTGAAGTGGGTGCCGCTGTCGGCGAAATTCTTGCTGTAGCGCAGTTGCACGCTGTGCCCGCTGCGCGAGCCATGCCTGGGGATGTCGGCGCTTGAGTGAGTCAGGTCCACGGACAATGCGCCCAATGGCGTGTTGAATGCCGCGCCTGCCAATTGGGCGCGGTAGTCCTCGCCCAGCATCGCGCCGGTGTAGCCAGTCAGCAGATTGCTCAGACCCTGTTGGTAGGTGGCCTGCATCAGCTTGGGCGGATGGCGCAGCCCCAGCTCATCCACCTGGCCGACACTTAGCGTGTAGCGCCGGTAGCCCGGTCGCAGCAAGTGAGCATTGGCGGCGAACGGCACGATAAACGCGCGCTGGCGACCGTCGGCCTCGGTGATCGTCACACTCAGGTCGCCGCCGTAACCGGTCGGGAAAAAATCGTCGAGCACAAAGGGGCCGGGCGCCACCGACACTTCGCTGAGCAACACACCACGTTGACGCACGCTGACACGGGCATTGGTTTCGGCGACACCGCGCACCACCGGCGCGAAGCCGGTCATGGAGTCCGGCAGCATCCGGTCATCGCTGAACAGGCTGATGCCGCGCAGGCGAATGCTGTCGAAAAGTTCGCCGGGGGTATGGATTTCGCCGGCCATCAGTTGTGATCGCCACCGACTCAGTTCGCGCTGCACATAGGTGGCGTTGCTCTGATAGCCAGCGGCGCCGAGGCTGTGGCTGTAGCTGCCGTTATGTCGCCAATGCCAATCGCCCAGGTTGAGCCCGGTGTTCAGGCCCATGTAGTGGGAGTCCAGCGAGCGGCGGTTGGTGCGAGTGGTAAAGGTGTTGGCGTTGTAGCGCACGAACGCTGCGTCCACGCCACTTTCCCAGTGCCTGGGGTCGACGTAGCCACGCGCTTGGCGCGTCAGGTAAACCTGGGGGATCTGCAGGTCCAGGCGCGTTTCGCCGATATCGAACTGGCTGCTGGCGCCGGGTAGATAGCTGGCGATCTCGGCGCAACGGTCAAACGGTTTGCGCGGGCCGGGTGTTTGTTGGTCGGCACTGTCGACCTCGATACCGAAGCGTTGCAACGCCTCACGTTCCAGGCACAGCTGTGCCGACGGCTGACCCTGGACGGCGATAAACGTGACGCTCTCGCGCCCGAGCCACTGACCGTTGAGGTACACCTCTGAACGGTAGGTGCCTGGCAACACGACGTTGCCCTGGCTGAATTTCGCGATATCGACCTGCAAGCCTGCCGCGCCATCGGCAAAGAAAGCCGGGTTGAACTCCACATACTCGGCGCCGTGGGCGTCCATCGCCTCGGCGCTGCTCACCAGCAGCAGGCTACGCATTGTCAGACTCAAACCACGGCGTGCCAGGGGCGCACTGCGGACGCCGGTGGGCGTGATCGCACTCATTGTTAAGCGTTTCCAAAAACAGGTGTTGCTCGGCTCCCTGCATAGGGAGGGTCATGGGGCGACCTTGGCGTTGTGGAGGACCTTCACCCCGAAATCGTCCAGCGTCTGGAATTCCACGCTGGCCGTAGCTCCAGGCGGCGCTTTGAGGTCGGGCAGATCGAAGCGGGTGCGAGCGCCGGGCATCACCATATTGCCGGCCCCGGAGGCAGCGGCTTGGCGCCCATGGCGTTGCCCGGCGACCTGCACCTCGACACGCTCGAAGGTCACCAGGTAAGGAGTCGGGTTGAACACTTCCACCGCCTCGCCGTAGGCGCTCGACACGCGACGCCACTGCAACTTGGCGGGCGCGGCCTCGGCACCGTGGGGCAGGCCCGGGGGACGCAGGATCAGCTTGATCCGTGTGCGAAACGCCAGTTGCAGCTGGTTACTGGGCTGGACACCTCGCGCCTGCGCCGGCACCTCCAGCACGTTGAACCAAAACAGGCTCTCCTGCGCTGGCGGCAACCCTTCGCCGGTGTAAGCCACGCGTACGACCTGCTGTTTACCCGGCTCCATGCGAAAGATCGGCGGCGTGACCACGAACGGGATGTTGGCCAGTTCTGGCGTCGAATGTTCGTCGCCGTTGTCGAGCCAGGTCTGGATCAGCACCGGTACTTGGTTCCTGCTTTCAAGCCTGACGGTGACTTCCTTGTGGGACTGCGGATAGATGATCCGTGTGCTGCTGATCACCACGCTCGCCTGCGCCGATAGCGCGACGACCATGGCGCACAGGGCTGCCACGGTGTGTCGAATCGAAAGAGTGGACATGGGCGGTCATCCACCAGACGTGTGGCTGAGGCCGGCCACATGGCGCACGCGGGCGCCGAAGTCGCTGATGCTGGTGAACTCGACCTGAGCGGCGCCGTGCGGACGCTGCTGCAGGGTCGGCAGCACAAAGCGTTTTACGTCGCCGGCGGGCAGCAGCAGGCTGTCGTCGGCCGCTTGGCTCGGTGCCTTGCTGAAGCGCTTGCCGGCGCTGAACAACATCACCGGGCCGAGCGATACGTGATACGGCGTCGGGTTGGTGACTTGCAGGGCAAACCCGCGCTCATGGGGGACCAGCGTCCATTGCAGTTTCGAGGCCGCGCGCTCCACCGGATAGGGCAGAGCCGGTGGGCGCAGGAATACCCGCAGGCGGGTGCGGAACGACAGTTGGATCTGATTGTTCTGCGCGGCATCCACGGCACGCGGCGGCACTTCAAGTACATTCAGCCAGAACAACCGTTCACGCGCTTCGGTCAGCGGCTCGCCGGTATAGCGCAGGCGCAGGGCCTGTTGCTGGCCCGGCTCGATGCGGAAGATTGGCGGCGACACGCTGATCGGCGTGAGTGCGGTGGCCGGCGTCGAGTGTCGATCACCGCTGTCCAGCCAGGTTTGCACCAGCGCCGGGCGGTTGCCACGGTTCTCCAGACGCACGACTACTTCCTGCTGTTCGGCCGGGTAGACCACTCGCGTGCCGTGGATGATCACGCCGGCCTCGCCGGCTGACGTCCACCACGACAACAGACTGAAGGCCCAGGTGACCAGCACCCGTCGGGTTTGGCTGCTCATGGCGTTACTCGGCGTACTCGATCATAAAGCCGACCCGCGTGTTGACCTTGCCCTCGGTGGCCGGTCCGCTCGCATACAGTTGTGCCGCCAGCGGGATGATTGCCTGGTTATCGGCGATCACCACGCTCTCGGATTTTTCGCTGTAGACATTGATCGGCGAGCCGCTACGGCTGGTGACTTCGACCTGCACATTCTTGGCGTTGGTGGTGTCGGCCGGGTCGTCATGACCATCGATGTTCAGGCGTCCGGTAGCCACGTCGATGGCGGGGCTGGTTGGGTCGAACGCGACCATGGCGATGCGCCCGTTGGTGCAACTGCCTTCTCCGGGCGCGCCAATGCGAATGGTAAAACCGGTCAGGTTGGCGCGGCTGCCAGCGGTGGCCAGGCGCGCTGCCGAGACGCCACCCAGGTTGACGTCTTTGACCACCGCGCCACTGCCCGGCGCCGCACCTTCGACCGTGCAGGTCACATCGGTGACCAGCCCGCTGAAATTGATCACGCCGTCGACCGCGAACGCAGCGTGGGGGAGTGCGGCGGCCAATGCCAGTAGGGCTGCGACGGGGGGGAGAATATTGACGTTCATGGTATTTCCAGGGGGTGATTGATCGATAAGGGGCCTCGGTGGATGTGGATAATTTGTATCTAAAAGTTAATGCGTTCTATAGCGAAGCCACGACTTTTAGTTCGAGATAGTTCGAAACGGTGCTGTTTTAATTATGGTTTTTTGCAAGTCTTGTTCGAGCTGTGAAAGTTGCTGTAAGCGCTGTCCGTCAGCGGCTTCTGTAGGGCGTGTCGATATCCGTTGTGCGGCGATATTGAACCCTGTGTAGGCCTGGGCTATACCGGGCTGGTAATAAGGGTGGATTGTGTAGATCGTTGCGTTACTTATGCGGGTGTCTGTATGCCTACTTCAACTAGTCATGCGTATACCGTCATGTTGTTGGATGACCACGAAATGGTTCGGCAAGGTATTGAGCTGGGCCTGAGTGGAGCGTCCGATATCAAGGTGATCGGTTCTTTTGCCACGGGCCGGCAATTGCTGGACGCACTTGCCCGGCAATCGGCGGATGTCGTGGTGATGGACTTCATACTGGCACCGGCGGAAATCGATGGGCTCAGCCTGCTGCAGGCGCTGAACCGTCGTTTCAGCCAGTGTCGACCATTGATTGTGTGTTCCCACTACACGCCTGCGACGGTATCGCTGTCGTTGAAAGCGGGATGCTGGGGCATCCTCGGTAAAACCCAGAACTTGACCGAGTTGATCAGCGCCATTCGAACCGTCGCCCAAGGAAGGATTTATTTACAGCCGTGCATGGTGCCGGCATTGCAGGGTACGCAATCGGTGTGGGAGGCCATCAGCCAAAAAAACACCACGGATTTTGCATCGCCATTACGCTTGAATGCCTGCCTTACTCCAAAAGAACAGGAAGTACTGCGCTGTTTTCTGGATGGCATGTCGGTGAACTCGATTGCCGCCAAGTTCTCGCGCAGCGCCAGTACCATCAGCACGCAAAAACAATCGGCTTATCGCAAGTTGGGTATCAGGAACGACAGTGAGTTATTCAAGTTCACTCAACAATTCGGCGCGCTGGGCTGATGCTCACCGAGCAGCGTTAAATGTGATCGTCCAGATAACGCAGCGCCAGACGCTCCGTGGCCTGCCGCGCCGGCATCAACAGATGCGGCGCCACCAGCATCATAATTTGGTAAACGACCACCCGCACCTCGCCCTCGCGATCGAGAATGCGCTGGTAATCCAGGGAAAACAGCAGGGTGAGGGTGATCTGTTCCACCAACTGCCCCAGCGCCTGGGTATCGCTGACCAACTGCCCGGCCGCCTTCAAGCGTGCCAGCAGTGACGCCAGGGTGCGCTTGAGCGCCGTAAGCAGGTTGCGAATGCCCTTGGCCAGCTTGGGCAGGCGCCCGGCCAGGTTTGACAGGTCCTGGAACAGAAAACGGTAGTGGGCCATGCGCTCAATGATCAGGTGCAGGAACAGCCAGTAGTCCTGGGGCTCCAGTTGCGCGTCGGCCGGTGGGTCGAGCAACGGCGCCAGTTCATTCTGAAAGCGCTCGAACAACCCCAGCACCAAGGGTTCCTTGCCATGGAAGTGGTAGTAGAGGTTGCCGGGGCTGATCCCCATTTCATTGGCCACCTCCATGGTCGACACGTTCGGTTCGCCCTTGTGGTTGAACAACTGCAGGGCACATTCAAGGATACGGTCGCGGGTCTTCATCCAGTCTTCTTAATCTGATCGTTGAGCTCAGCGCACCCGCACATAGGTGCCCGGCGCCGCTTCCATTGGTGGGTAATTCTGGTTGCCCAGGGCGGTCAGGGTTTCGCGCTGCACGCCCGAGCGTTGCTGGATCCATGCCAGCCACTGCGGCCACCAACTGCCTTCGACATGGTTGGCGTCGTAGTACCAGGCGCGCGGGTCGCTGCTTAGCTTGGGGTTTTCGACGTAATTGGCCTTGGGGTTGCCAGGCGGGTTGAGGATGCTCTGGATATGCCCACTGTTGGACAGCACGAAGCGCCGCTCGCCACCCAGCAGTTGCGTGGAGCGATACACCGCATCCCAGGGCGTGATGTGGTCGTTGATGCCGGCCACGCTGAAGCTGTCCACCGTGACCTTTTGCAAGTCGATCGGCGTGCCGCACACCTCCAGGCCGCCGGGATGGCTCAGTGGGTTGTGCTTGAAAAAATCCAGCAGGTCGCCGTGCAAGGCGGCGGGCAGGCGCGTGTTGTCGTTGTTCCAATACAGAATGTCGAACGCCGGCGGTTCCTTGCCCAGCAGGTAATTGTTGATCCAGTAGTTCCAGATCAGGTCGTTGGGGCGCATCCAGGCAAACACCTTGGCCATGTCGCGGCCGTCCAGCACACCTTGTTGGTAGGACCGACGTTTGGCCGCTTCCAATGTTTGCTCATCGGCGAATAGGGTGGCGGGGCTGTCGATCTGGCTGTCCAGCAGGCTCACCAGGTAGCTGGCGCTGGAGATGCGGCGCAACTGGCGCTTGGCTTGCAGATGGCCTTGCAGCGCGGCGATGGTCAGGCCACCGGCGCAGGCGCCCATCAGGTTGACCTCCCGCGCGCCGGTAATGGCCCGGCACACGTTGAGCGCTTCTTCCAACGCCGCCACGTAGGTGGACAGGCCCCACTCGCGATGCCGCACATCCGGGTTGCGCCAACTGACAATAAAGGTCTGCAGGCCGTTTTTGAGCGCGTATTGCACGAAGCTGTTGGCCGGGCTCAGGTCGAAGATGTAGTACTTGTTGATTTGCGGCGGCACCACGAGCAGCGGCCTGGCGTACTGTTTCTCGCTCATGGGTTTGTACTGGATCAACTCCAGCAGCTCGTTGCGAAACACCACCGAGCCGGGCGTGGTAGCCACGGTTTTACCCACTTCAAATGCCTGTTTGCTCACCTGGCGCGGCAGGCCATTGTTGTGCAGCAAATCGTCGAACAGGTTGCTTACCCCGCGCACCACGCTATTACCCCCGGAGTTGAGCAGCTCCTTGACGGCCAAGGGGTTGAGCAAGGTGTTGGAGGGCGACACCGCATCGTTGAACAGCGACAAGGCAAAGTGCGCCCGGGCCCGGTCGTCGTCGCTCAGGGTGCTGTCGTCGATCCAGTGGCGGGTCTGTTTCTGCCAGCTCAGATACGCCTGAAGACTGCGCCGATAAAGTGGGTTGAGCTGCCAGGTGGGGTCGACGAAACGGCTGTCGCGGGGGTTGGGCTCATGCACGGTCTCGCCCAGCAGAACGCGACCCAGTTGCCCACCCAGGGCCAGGGCGTGACGGGCGGTATGCACCGGGTTACGCAAACCGTGGGCGGCCACGCTGCGCAGGGTCGACAGCAGGTCGCGGCCTCTCAGCCCGGTGATCGCATTTTGCGCATTGATGAACGCGGCGGGGGTGGGCGCCGGGTTCGTCACGGGTCTTTCTCGCATGAGCCAACACTCCTTCGTCTAGCCATCAACAGGCACGCCAATTCAGAACCATAGTCGGTTCCTGGCAAGTTGCGCGGCGGTGTGGTCCTTACACCGCGGGGCGTGGGTGAATCACTGCGCGCAGGCGCTCCTCCTCCAGGAATTTCATGATGATCGGCGCCACGGCTTCGGCCCGAGTGATCAAAAACAAGTGGCCATCATCGATGATGTGCAACTGCGCGTTGGGGATGCGCCAGGCGAGCATGCGCATATTGACCAGCGGGATCAGTGGGTCATCGTCGCCGGCCAATACCAGGGTGGGTTGGCGGATCTTGTGCAGCCAATGGATGCTGGTCCAGCCAAGCCCCGCGAACAACTGCCAGTAGTAGCCGAGCTTGCCGGCCGAACGCACTTTGCTGGCATGTTCGGCGGCCAGCTTCGAATCGCGACGGAACGAGCCGCCGTAGATCATCGGCGCAATGCGTACCACATGGGACGGCTGGATATAGCGGCGCGGGCTCGCCATCAGCCACAGCACTTTCGGCTTGCCCGGCACCATCACCGCGCCCGCCGCCGTCGCCGCCAGGATCAGCTTCTTGCAGCGCTCCGGGTAGTCATAGGCGAACTGCTGCGCCAGCGCGCCGCCCCAGGACACGCCGACGGCATTCACCTGGCCGTAGTCCAGGTAATCAAGCATGCGCGCGGTGAGCTTGGCCAGGCCAGGGAAGCGGTACGGCCGGCTGGGCGTCGAGGAACCGCCCACTCCCGGTACGTCGAAAGCAATGACCTCCAGGTCCGGGTCCAGAGCCTGCACGAACGGAAACACCAGCTCCAGGTTGGCGCCGATGCCGTTGAAGATCAGCAACGGCGTCAAGTGAGGCTTGCCCGGACGTACCGCCGTGCGGATGGTCTGGCCATCCAGGTCGATGGTACGGAAGATGAACGGTTGCGGCATTGGGGAACCCTTAGGGTTAGAGGGGCAGCTTCAAGCTACAAGCCTTAAGCTGAACTCAATCGGCTTGAGGCTTGTAGCTTGCCGCTAGCGTTCATGCACATAGGTACCTGGCGCCGCTTCGGCTGCGGCGTACGTCTTGTTGCCTAATAGCGTCGGCGCCTTCTTCAATTTGCCCGCCCGCTCGGCCTGCCACGCTTGCCAGTGTAGCCACCAGGAATCGGTGTGCTTGGTGGCGTTTTCCTGCCATTGCAGGGCCGTGCTCGCCAGGCCGTCGCTGGTCTGGTAGCGCGCCTTGGGGTTGCCCGGCGGGTTGAGGATGCTCTGGATATGCCCGCTGCTGGACAACACGAACTCCACGTTGCCGCCGAACAACTGCGCCGACTTGTAGCAGGACTGCCAGGGGGTGATGTGGTCGTTGGTGCCGGCCAGGGCGTAGATATCGGCGGTCACTTGCTTGAGGTCGATCGGCGTGCCGCACACTTCCAGTGCGTTGGGGCGAACCAGCGGGTTGTTCTTGAACAGTTCGATCAGGTCGCCATGGAATGCCGCGGGTAAACGCGTGGTGTCGTTGTTCCAGAACAGGATGTCGAAAACCGGCGGTTCGTTGCCCAGCAGGTAGTTGTTGACCCAGTAGTTCCAGATCAGGTCATTGGGACGCATCCAGGCGAACACCTTGGCCATGTCGCGACCTTCCAATACCCCGGCCTGGTAGGAGTGGCGCTTGGCCGCTTCCAGCGTCTGCTCGTCGACGAACAGCGCCACCTGGGTGTCGAGGGTGGTGTCGAGCACGCTCACCATCAGGGTCAGGGCGTTGACCTTTTTCTCGCCCAGCGCCGCGTAATGGCCCAGCAGCGCCGTGCAGGTGATACCACCGGAGCAGGCGCCGAGCATATTGATGTCTTTGCTGCCGGTGATCGCGGTGACCACATCGACCGCTTCCTTGAGCGCCTCGATATAGGTCGACAGGCCCCACTCGCGCTGGGCCTTGGTCGGGTTGCGCCAACTGATGATGAACGTTTGCTGGCCGTTGCGCAGGCAGAAACGCGCCAGGCTTTTATCCGGGCTCAAGTCGAATACATAGAATTTGTTGATCTGCGGCGGCACCACCAGCAGAGGGCGTTCATGCACTTGTTCGGTGATCGGCTTGTACTGGATCAACTCCAGCACATCGTTGCGAAACACCACCGCGCCTTCGGAGGTGCCCAGGCTCTTGCCCACTTCAAAGGCGCCCATGTTGACCTGGCTCGGCATGCCGCCGTTGTGCACCATGTCCTTGGCCAGGTGGGACAGGCCATCGAGCAGGCTTTTGCCGCCGGTTTCGAAGAAGCGTTTGACCGCCGCCGGGTTGGCCGCGCTGTTGGTGGGGGCCATGGCTTCGGTCATCAGATTGATCACGAAGTGGCCGCGGCTGATGTCCTGTTCCGACAGGTTGCTGTCGCCGATCCAGTCGTGCAGTTCCTTGCGCCACGCCAGGTAGGTTTGCAGGTAACGTTTGTAGAGCGGGTTCTGGCTCCAGGCCGGGTCGTGAAAGCGACGGTCATCGCTTTCCGGCGCCAGCGCCGATTTGCCGAACATGACGTTTTTCAGTTCCATCCCGAAATGGGCGACATGCTTGACGCTGTGCAACGGTTGCTTGATGGCTTGGGTCAGCACCATCTTCGCCGAGGCTAGTAAATCCTTTTTGCGTAACGCGATGATCGGGTTCAACCCCAGGGTGTTCTCCGAGGCCTGGCGTTTCAAGTCATCGTTGTTCTTGTTACTCATCTACGACGCTCCATTGTCCGAAAGACGAGTACCGGGTACCGCTGCGCACCAAGTTTCGATACACAACACAAGCCAGGTACTGCGACTCGGGTGACCGTTGATACCGCATCGTCAAATGCAGGGAACTTGCCAGTTCCATTGGTTACCCGAGTTTAATTTTTTTCGCAAGCAGGCCAATCATTGGCCACGCGACAGGGCATTCAAGCAGATGAAATTAGAAAATGCTCTCTAAAGAGCAAGACGCCTGACTTAGAGCATCAGGCGTACGACCGACTCACTCGGGTCGCGGGTTTTACCGGCGGCCTTGAGTTCGGCGAGGTAGTCAGCCCACAAGGTTTCCTGACGCACTGCCAGTTGGTAGAGGTAGTCCCAGGTGAACAGCCCGCTGTCATGACCGTCGTCGAAGGTCAATTTCAGTGCGTATTGGCCGGCCGGCTCGATCTTGGTCAGCCGAACGTTCAGCTTGCCGAATTGCAGGATGGGTTTGCCGTGGCCCTGGACCTCGGCGGAAGGCGAGTGCACCCGCAGGAACTCGGCGGGCAGCTGGTAGACCTCATCGGGCCCGTAAGTGAGGCCGAGGGTGTTGGAGGTTTTGTGCAAATTAACAGCGGTGGGGAATTTCGGCATTGGGGACCCCTTGGGCTGCGAGCTACAAGCCGCGAGTTGAATGTGCTCAACGTGCGGCTTGTAGCTTACAGCTTGCGGCTTACAGAATGTACCGCGACAAGTCTTCGTTCTGCGCCAATTCGCCCAAGTGGCTGTTGACGTAGTCGGCATCGATCTTGATTGCTTCGCCATTCTGCGCACCGGCCATGTCGCCGGCGCTGAAGGACACTTCCTCAAGCAGGCGTTCAAGCAGTGTGTGCAGGCGACGAGCACCGATGTTCTCGGTCTTCTCGTTGACCTGCCAGGCGATTTCCGCCAGGCGCTTGATGCCGTCCGCCTGGAACTCGATACCCAGCCCTTCGGTTTTCAGCAGCTCACGGTATTGCTCGGTGAGCGAGGCATGCGGCTCGCTGAGGATGCGTTCGAAGTCGCCCGGTGTCAGCGCCTTGAGTTCCACGCGAATCGGCAAACGGCCCTGCAGCTCCGGCACCAGATCGCTTGGCTTGCTCAGGTGGAATGCACCGGAAGCAATGAACAGGATATGGTCGGTCTTGACCATGCCCAGCTTGGTGTTGACGGTGCAGCCTTCGATCAGTGGCAGCAGGTCGCGCTGCACGCCTTCACGGGAGACATCGACGCCGCCGGAGTTACCGCGCTTGGCCACCTTGTCGATCTCGTCGATAAACACAATGCCGTGCTGCTCGACCGCTTCGAGGGCCTTGGCCTTGAGTTCTTCCTCATTCACCAGGCGCCCGGCTTCTTCGTCGCGCACCAGCTTGAGCGCTTCCTTGACCTTGAGCTTGCGGCTTTTCTTCTTGCCCTTGCCCATGTTGGCGAACAGGTTCTGCAACTGGCTGGTCATTTCTTCCATGCCAGGCGGCGCGGAGATGTCGACGCCGGACACTTCGGCCACTTCGATTTCGATTTCCTTGTCGTCCAACTGGCCTTCGCGCAGGCGCTTGCGGAACAGTTGGCGCGTGTTGGAATCCGAAGCCTGTGCGGCGTCTTCGTTGAAGCCCATGCGCGCCGGTGGCAGCAGGGCGTCGAGGATACGTTCCTCGGCGGCGTCTTCGGCGCGGTGGCTGACCTTGGTCATTTCCTGTTCGCGCAGCATCTTCAGCGCAGCGTCGGCGAGATCGCGAATGATCGACTCGACGTCACGGCCTACATAACCCACTTCGGTGAACTTGGTGGCTTCGACCTTGATGAACGGGGCATTGGCCAGTTTGGCCAGGCGCCGGGCGATTTCGGTTTTACCCACGCCGGTCGGACCGATCATCAGGATGTTCTTGGGCGTTACTTCAACGCGCAGTTCTTCTGGCAGTTGCATGCGGCGCCAGCGGTTACGCAGCGCGATGGCAACGGCGCGTTTGGCATCGTCCTGGCCGATGATATGGCGGTTGAGTTCATGGACGATTTCACGGGGAGTCATGGACATAATGTGTGGCGGCCCTCAAGCGCGAATAAGCCTGCGGCTTACTCGGCGAGGTCCTGCTCCTCAATGGTCTGGTTGTGGTTGGTGAACACGCAGATGTCGCCGGCGATACCCAGGGCGGTCTCGACGATTTCCCGCGCCGACAGGTCGGTTTTCTTCAGCAGCGCACTGGCTGCGGCCTGGGCGTAGCCGCCGCCGGAGCCCATGGCAATCAGGCCATGTTCGGGCTCAACCACATCGCCATTACCGGTGATGATCAAGGAGGCGTCTTTGTTGGCGACGGCCAGCATGGCTTCCAGGCGGCTGAGGGAGCGGTCGGTGCGCCATTCTTTGGCCAGCTCGACGGCGGCACGCACGAGGTGGCCCTGGTGTTTTTCCAGTTGGCCTTCGAAACGCTCAAAGAGGGTGAATGCATCGGCAGTGGCACCGGCGAAACCGGCGAGTACCTGGCCGTGGTACAGGCGACGCACTTTTTTCGCGTTGCCTTTCATCACGGTATTACCCAGGGAAACCTGGCCGTCGCCGCCCATGACGACTTTGCCGTGGCGACGTACTGAAACGATGGTGGTCAAGGGGAGAGTCTCCACGCAGCGGGGCGAAAATGCCCTGATGGAAACTCATATGGGGGTGGCGGGGGGGATTTCAACCATAGGGGGTGATGGCGGACGAGTGGTGCTCAAGGGTCTGACACACATTCCAGAGCCGGCAATACCAAGTGTGGGAGGGGGCTTGCCCCCGATGACGGTGCATCAGTAACAGATGTACTGGCTGACACACTGCATCGGGGCAAGCCCCCTCCCACACTGTTTGGTGCTGATTCTGGGTCAGCGGCTCTGGCGCTGTTGTAACAACAGGTTGCTAAACCCGGCGCCGGCCAATTGCTTCTGCGCCACGGTCAGCTGTTCGCGGTTGCTGAATGGCCCCACCAACACGCGATACCAGGTTGCGTCTTTCACCGTGCCGGATTCCACCGTCACCGTCTGGCCCAACAGAATGATCTGGGCACGCACGCGATCCGCATCGGCCTGCTTCGGGAACGAGCCAGCTTGCAGGAAGAACTTGGTCACCGGTGCGGCCTTGGTTTCGGCAACCGGCGGTGCTGGCGGAGGAGTAATCCCGGCCAACGCCGCCTGGGCCCGCGCGGTGTCGATTTTCGCCGCTTCCGCCGGGGTGACCGGCGTGGTCGGCACTTGCGGCGTCGGCAGGGTTTTCTCCGGCACAGCGTCAGGCGGCACGATCACTTCCGATTCCGGCAACAGCGTGTAGAAGTCGTATTTTGGCTTCACCGGCGCCGTAGGGCTTGGTGTGGTCTTGTTGGCTTCAGCGATCTTCGAGGCTTTCTGCTGCTCTTGTTTAACCCGTTTGACATCGTCACCCTGGCCTGGGTCCAGCTTCATCAGAAACACGATAAAGGCGCCGACCGTGAGGCCGATGGCCATCCACAACCAGCCCGGGATCGGCTTCTTCGCCGGGGGCTGGTAGCGGCTGGCGCCGCGCTTGGGTGCGGGTTTTTTCTTGGCAGCCAACTTACATACGCTCCAGAGTTTCCAGGCCCAACAGTTCCAGGCCTTGCTTGAGGGTCCGTCCAGCCAGTGCGGCGAGGCGCAGGCGACTCTGCTTGTGGGCTTCGTCGTCGGCGGTGAGGATCGGGCAGTTCTCGTAGAAACTGGAGAACAACCCGGCCACTTCGTACAAATAGGTGCACAGGATATGTGGCGTGCCTTTTTCGCCAACGCTGTTCAGCACTTCGCCGAATTGCGCCAACTTGGCGGCCAGGTCCTGTTCATGGGGAGCGTCCAGCACGATCTGGCCTTCGACTTGGCTGAAGTCCTTGCCCAGTTTGCGGAACACGCCGGCCACGCGGGTGTAGGCGTACAGCAGGTACGGCGCCGTATTGCCTTCGAAGTTGAGCATCAGCTCGAAGTTAAAGCTGTAGTCGCTGGTGCGGTGCTTGGACAGGTCGGCGTATTTCACCGCGCCGATCCCCACCACGCGGGCGATGTTGCGCAAGTCGGCTTCGGCCAGCTCCGGGTTCTTTTCCTTCACCAGGTTATAGGCACGGTCCTGGGCTTCGTTGAGCAGGTCGATCAGCTTGACGGTGCCGCCGTCGCGGGTTTTGAACGGGCGGCCGTCGGCGCCGTTCATGGTGCCGAAGCCCATGTGCTCCATATGCATCGGGTGGGTGACGAAACCGGCGCGACGCGCTACTTCGAACACCTGCTGGAAGTGCAGGGCCTGGCGCTGGTCGACGAAGTACAGCGCACGGTCCGCCTTGAGCACGCCACTGCGGTAGCGTACGGCTGCGAGGTCGGTGGTGGCGTACAGATAGCCGCCGTCGGCCTTGACGATGATCACCGGCAGCGGCTCGCCGTCGGCGGTCTTGAATTCTTCGAGGAACACGCACTGCGCGCCGTTGCTTTCCACCAGCAGGCCCTTGGCCTTGAGGTCGTTGACCACATTGATCAGGTCGTCGTTGTAGGCGCTTTCGCCCATCACGTCGGCCATGGTCAGTTTGACGTTGAGCAGGGTGTAGATCTGCTGGCAGTGGGCCAGGGAGATATCGCGGAAGCGGTTCCACAGCGCCAGGCATTCTTCGTCGCCGGCCTGCAGCTTGACCACCAGGCCACGGGCGCGGTCGGCAAATTCTTCGGATTCGTCGAAGCGCTTCTTGGCGGCGCGGTAGAAGTTCTCCAGGTCCGACAGCTCATTGCTGGTGATCGGGTTTTCCTGCAGGTACGCCATCAGCATGCCGAACTGGGTGCCCCAGTCGCCCACGTGGTTCTGGCGGATCACGGTGTCGCCGAGGAATTCCAGCACCCGTGCCACGCCGTCGCCGATGATGGTCGAGCGCAAGTGGCCAACGTGCATCTCTTTGGCCAGGTTGGGCGCCGACAGGTCGATGACCACGCGCTGGTTGTCGCCGGCCTTGCGCACGCCGATGCGGGCATCGGCCAGCGCGGCGTCCAGGCGCGAGGCCAGGGCCTGGGTGTTCTGGAAAATATTGATAAAGCCCGGGCCGGCGATTTCGGCCTTGCTCACCTGCGGGTCGGCCGGCAGGGCGGCGATGATTTTTTCCGCCAGGTCGCGCGGCTTCATGCCGGCCGGCTTGGCCAGCATCATCGCGATATTGCTGGCGAAGTCGCCGTGGGTCTTGTCACGGGTGTTCTCCACCTGAATCGCCGGCGTCAGGCCTTCAGGCAACACACCTTCGTTGACGAGTTGGGTGAGGGCTTGTTGGATCAGCTGGCGAATGGTGTCTTTCATGGTGTTCTCTTTCGACCGCAAGCGGCGGCGCGCGATGCGCAGGTGGAAAAACTGGGCATTATCCGTGGCGGGGGCGGGCTTGCCAACCTTCGCGGGACCTGTGGCCAGGCTTAATACAAATCTACCGGGTCTACGTCCAGCGACCATCTCACCTGGCGACCGCTCGGCATTTGCTCCAGCGCAAGTAACCAGCTACTTAACAGGCGATGCAAGGGGGCTCGCGCGCTGGCTTGCAGCAGCAGCTGTGCCCGATAACGTCCAGCGCGGCGCTCCATGGGCGCGGGCACCGGGCCAAGCAGTTCAATGCCGGTCAGACCCAACTCACCGAGCAAACGTTCGGCGGCGCTGCACGCTTCATCCAGAAAACCTTCGGCCTGCCCCGGTTTATGCGCCTCGGCGCGCAGCAGCGCCAAGTGTGCGAATGGCGGCAGGCCTGCGGAACGGCGTTCGCTCAGGGCCTGTTCGGCAAAGGCGAAGTAGCCTTGCTCGGTCAGTTGGATCAGCAACGGATGGTCGGCCAGGTGCGTCTGGATAATCACCCGCCCGGGCTCCTCGGCCCGTCCCGCGCGGCCGGCGACCTGCACGATCAACTGCGCCATGCGCTCGCTGGCGCGGAAATCACCGGAGAACAGGCCACCATCGGCGTCCAGGATCGACACCAGGGTCACCCGAGGGAAGTGATGGCCTTTGGCAAGCATCTGGGTGCCCACCAGAATGCACGGGTGGCCCTTCTGGATGGTGGCAAACAGTTGGTTCATCGCGTCCTTGCGCGACGTGCTGTCGCGGTCGACCCGCAGCACCGGGTAATCCGGGAACAGAATGCCCAGGCGTTCCTCGGCGCGTTCGGTGCCCGCGCCGACCGGTCGCAGGTCCACCTTGCCGCACTGCGGGCAGTGGCGCGGCACCCGCTCCACATGGCCGCAGTGATGGCAGCGCAATTCGCCGTAGCGCTGGTGCACGGTCATGCGCGCATCGCAGCGTTCGCACTCGGACATCCAGCCGCAGTCATGGCACAGCAGGGTGGGGGCAAATCCACGACGGTTGAGGAACACCAGCACTTGCTGGCCGGCGGCAAGGGTCTGGCCGATGGCTTGTTGCATCGGCCCGGAAATACCACTGTCCAGCGGACGGCTTTTCACGTCCAGACGCAGGAAGCGTGGCTGCTTGGCGCCACCGGCCCGCTCATTCAAGCGTAGGAGTCCGTACCGGCCGGTATAGGCGTTGTGCAAGCTCTCCAAGGATGGTGTGGCTGAGCCCAGCACAATCGGAATGTCTTCCTGGCGCGCGCGCACCAGTGCCAGGTCGCGGGCGTGGTAGCGCAAGCCTTCCTGCTGCTTATAGGAGCCGTCGTGCTCCTCGTCGATGATGATCAACCCGGGATTTTTCATCGGCGTGAACAGCGCCGAACGGGTGCCGATGATGATGTCGGCCTCGCCGTCCCGCGCCGCCAGCCAGGACTCCAGGCGCTCGCGGTCGTTGACCGCCGAATGCACCAGGGCGATACGCGCGTTGAAACGCTGTTCGAAGCGCGCCAGGGTTTGCGGGCCGAGGTTGATCTCCGGAATCAACACCAAGGCTTGTTTGCCGGCCTGCAGGGTTTCGCGGATCAGTTGCAAATAGACTTCGGTCTTGCCGCTACCAGTGACCCCGGCCAGCAGGAACGCGTGGAAGCTGTCGAAGCCGGCGCGAATGGCTTCATAGGCGGCGCGTTGCTCGGCGTTCAGCGGCAGTTCCGGTTGGGCCAGCCAATGTTCGTGGCGGGCGTCTGGGGCATGCTTGCGGATTTCCACCTGCACCAGGCCTTTGGCGAGCAGCAGGTCGAGGCTGTCCTTGCTCAACATCAGCTTGCTCAACAACTGATGGGCTACGCCATGGGGGTGTTGGGCCAGCGTCGCCAAGGCTTCGCGCTGACGCGGCGCGCGGGCGATGCGTGGGTCGTCCAGGCGCGCGCCAGGCACCGTCGACCAGAAACGCTCCTGGCGCGCCTCGGCCAGTTCGCCCTGGCGCAGCAACACTGGCAGCGCCCAACTTAAGGTGTCGCCCAGGCTGTGCTGGTAATACTGGGCGGTCCACAAGCACAGCTTGAACAGCGCCGGTGGCAACGGCGGCGTGGCGTCTAGGATCGCCACGGCCGGCTTGAGTTTCTCGGCGGGCACTTCGCTGTGGTCGGCAACTTCCACCAAGATGCCGATCATTTCCCGCCGGCCGAACGGCACGCGTACCCGCATGCCCGGCTGCAACTGCGCACGCAACACGCCGGCCGGCGCCCGGTAATCGAACAGGCGGCGCAGGGGCGAAGGCAGGGCGAGGCGCAAAATGGCGTCGGGCACGCGGGGAGTCTCATATAAAGGCAGGCGGTGGCGCAGGGGCGCGAGCCTAGCAGAGGAGGGCGTTAATGGGTATGCCGTGGTTTTCTGATGAAAGGGGCTTGCTGACGGTAAGGTCCGCTTGCGCGATTGCAAAGGTCTGGTAGAATCCGCGGCCTAATTACGTGCGGTATTCGACAATAGTGTCGAGTGGCGGCACGCTAGCCCGAGGAAGTCACCATGAAAGCCGATATCCATCCAGCGTACGAAACTATCGAAGTAACCTGCAGCTGCGGCAACAAGTTCGAAACCCGTTCGAACCTGTGCAAGCCACTGGGTACTGACGTATGCAACGAGTGCCACCCGTTCTACACCGGTAAGCAGAAAACTCTGGACACCGGCGGCCGTGTACAGCGCTTTGCTGACCGTTTCGGTGCTTTCGGTGCCAAAAAGGCCTAAGGCCGATCAACTTGGGAAGCCGCTGCGGTTTTTCCATGCTGATAAAAAAGGCGTCCCTTGTGGGCGCCTTTTTTGTGCCTGGGATTTGGCTTTCGGCGGTTCAGGCCGAGGTGTTTTGCCCGGCGCCGGCGTCCTTGGTTCAGGTGGAGGTGCAGCGCGTGGTGGACGGCGACACCGTGCGCCTCAAGGATGGCCGCAGTGTGCGTATGATCGGCCTCAATGCGCCGGAAACTGGTAAAAAGGGGCGGCCGGACGAGCCGTTCGCCGTCGCCGCGCGCGAGCGTCTGCAAGCCTTGGTGCAGGCCAGTGACGGGCGGGTCGGCCTGGTGCCGGGGCGCGAAGCCAAGGATCACTATGGGCGAACCCTGGCCCATCTCTACGGCGCCAATGGCCGCAATCTGGAAGCGCAATTGCTCGCCGATGGGCTGGGGTTTCAGGTGGGCGTCGCGCCGAATATCGATCTGGTGGCCTGTCAGCAGGCGGCCGAAAACAGCGCGCGCAAAGCGCGAGTGGGGCTGTGGCGGCAATCGCCGGTGCGCTCGGTGGCGCACATCAAGCGTTCCGGGTTCGCAGTCATCAGCGGGCAAGTCCGGAGCATCGAGCGCAATCGTGGCGGAATCTGGATCGAGTTACAGGGCTCATTGGTATTACGCATTGCACCCGATCAGGCCCGACAATTCGACTCGCGCCTGCTCACTGGTCTGCAAGGCAAGACCGTCGAGGCCCGTGGCTGGGTACAGGATCGCTCCCGGCGGGGTGGCCTTAAAACCCATCAAGCGCGCTGGTTACTGCCGCTGACCGATTCCAGCATGCTGAAAGTGCAGCGCGAATAAAAAATTGTAGACATTTTTTAATGGGATTGTGAACAGTCCAGCCCTTGTATCCCGTGGCCTTAGACCAAAGTACGGCGCTTTGGGGCCTTGACACCGGTGACTGCCCAGTCTTGTAGGGGCTTTACGACACGCGTATCCTCGGCGGTCCGTCGACCAACAGTAAAAGCGGAATGCCGATATGTCTGATTTGAAAACTGCCGCTCTCGAATATCATGCCCATCCTCGTCCAGGAAAGCTGAGTGTAGAGCTCACCAAAGCCACCGCCACCGCCCGCGACCTGTCGCTGGCCTACAGCCCTGGCGTGGCCGAGCCCGTACGTGAAATCGCTCGCGACCCCGAGCTGGCGTACAAGTACACCGGCAAAGGCAACTTGGTTGCAGTGATTTCCGATGGCACCGCGATTCTCGGCCTGGGCAACCTCGGCCCATTGGCGTCCAAACCAGTCATGGAAGGTAAAGGCGTGCTGTTCAAGCGCTTTGCCGGCATCGACGTGTTCGACATCGAAGTCGATTCCGAGAGCCCGCAGGCTTTCATCGACACCGTCAAACGCATCTCCATCACCTTCGGTGGCATCAACCTGGAAGACATCAAGGCACCTGAGTGCTTCGAGATCGAAAAGGCCCTGATCGAGCAGTGCGACATTCCGGTATTCCACGATGACCAGCACGGCACCGCGATCGTAACCGCGGCCGGCATGATCAACGCCCTGGAAATCGCTGGCAAAACCCTGGCTGACGCCAAGATCGTTTGCCTGGGCGCCGGCGCGGCGGCTATCTCCTGCATGAAGCTGATCGTCAGCATGGGCGCCAAGCTGGAGAACATCTACATGGTCGACAGCAAGGGCGTGATCCAGTCCGAGCGTACCGATCTGAACCAGTACAAGGCGATGTTTGCCCACCCGTCCTCCAAGCGCACCCTGGCTGACGCCCTGAACGGTGCTGATGTGTTCGTCGGCCTGTCCGGCCCGAACTTGCTGAGCGCCGAAGGCCTCAAGTCCATGGCGGCCAACCCGATCGTGTTCGCCTGCTCCAACCCGGACCCTGAAATCGCGCCGGAACTGGCTCACGCCACCCGTAACGACGTGATCATGGCCACTGGCCGTTCGGACTACCCGAACCAGGTCAACAACGTGTTGGGCTTCCCGTTCATCTTCCGTGGCGCCCTGGACGTTCGCGCCAAGCGCATCAACGAAGAAATGAAAGTAGCGGCCGCCAACGCCCTGCGTGAACTGGCCAAACTGCCAGTCCCTCAGGACGTTTGCGACGCCTACGGTGGCGCCAAGCTGGAATTCGGTCGTGAGTACATCATTCCGAAGCCAATGGACAAGCGCCTGATCACCGTGATCTCCGACGCCGTAGCCAAGGCTGCGATCGAGACCGGTGTGGCTACCCTGCCGTATCCGAAGCACTACCCGCTGCAAAGCGTGGATGATGTGTTCAACGGCTAAGCCGTTGTAGCGCACCAACAAAAAAGCCCCGTCTCTCGCGAGTCGGGGCTTTTTGTTGGGGTGGCGATTAACGGGTGTCCTGTGCAGATCAAATGTGGGAGGGGGCTTGCCCCCGATGGCGGTGTGTCAGTCACTCGATGAGTTGGCTGGTCCAGTGCTATCGGGGGCAAGCCCCCTTCCACATTGGGTT
Organism: Pseudomonas sp. S5F11; assembly: GCF_019641515.1. Lineage (NCBI taxonomy): Bacteria > Pseudomonadati > Pseudomonadota > Gammaproteobacteria > Pseudomonadales > Pseudomonadaceae > Pseudomonas > Pseudomonas sp. S5F11. The sequence continues at coordinate 3,104,771 of NZ_JAIFJZ010000001.1, read as the reverse complement.
CTGCGTAGGCTTAAGGTTCAGGTTAGAACAGATCGATCGGCGCCGACTCGTCTGCGGGCAGCGGGCTGCCCGGCACGACGCCGTTGCCCAGCTCATTGACCGACGGCGGCGTATCTTCGCTCTTGAACAGTTCGAAATACGCATTCGGCGTGCTTGGCGAGGCAGCGCGGCCGCTGATCGGGTCGATCCGCAGGCTGAGGATGCCTTCCGGCTCCGGCTGGGTGTGCAGCGGCTTGTCCTTCAACGCAGCGCCCATGTAACTCATCCAGATCGGCAGCGCGACGGTGCCGCCGAACTCCCGGCGTCCGAGGCTTTCCGGCTGGTCATAGCCGGTCCATACCGTAGTGACGTAGTCGCCGTTGTAGCCGGAGAACCAAGCGTCCTTGGATTCGTTGGTGGTGCCGGTCTTGCCTGCGATATCTGCGCGGCCCAGGGCCAGGGCGCGGCGGCCGGTGCCCTTCTTGATCACATCTTCCAGGATGCTGTTGAGGATGTAGGTGGTACGGCCATCTACAACACGTTCGGCCACAGCCGGTGCCTGCGGTTCGCTAGGGGCGCTAGGGTTGGCGGCTGCCGGAGTCGTGCCGGGTGCTGGCTCGATGGTGATCCCGCCGTGGCTCGGCGCAGCCAGGCCATCGGTGGCAACTACGCCGTTGACCACATCACCCGGAACCCGTGGCGGGTTGGCAGTGAACAGGGTGTCGCCATTGCGGCTTTCGATCTTGTCGATCAGGTACGGCGCGATCTTGTAGCCGCCGTTGGCAAAGGTGCTCCAGCCGGTGGCGATTTCCATCGGCGTGAGGGTGGCGGTACCCAGGGCCAACGACAGGTTCGGCGGCAGGTCCGACTTATTGAAGCCAAAGCGCGTGATGTAGTCGATGGTCTTGCCGACGCCCATGGCTTGCAGCAAACGGATCGATACCAGGTTACGTGACTTGTACAACGCCTCGCGGATACGGATCGGGCCAAGGAAGGTATTGGTGTCGTTCTTCGGGCGCCAGACTTTGTCCAGGTACTCGTCGACGAACACGATAGGCGCATCGTTGACCAGGCTGGCGGCGGTGTAGCCGTTGTCCAGTGCGGCGCTGTAGATGAACGGCTTGAAGCTCGAACCGGGCTGGCGCTTGGCCTGGGTGGCGCGGTTGTAGTTGCTCTGCTCGAACGCGAAACCGCCGACCAGGGCGCGAATCGCACCGTTCTGCGGATCCAGCGACACCAGTGCGCCCTGGGCCAGCGGCACCTGGCTGAACTTCAAGCTGTCGTCCTTCTGGCGTTGCACGCGGATCAAATCGCCCACTTGCGCGACGTCCGACGGCTGCTTGGGCATGGCGCCCATGCTGTTGGTGTTCAGGAAAGGGCGCGCCCATTTCATGCTGTCCCAGGCCACATGGGCCTCGCCGGTACGGGTCAGCACTTGCAGGCCGTCTTTTTTCACCTGGGTGACGATGGCGGGTTCCAAGCCGCTGATGGGGCGCTGTTTGCTCAATTCTGCGGTCCAGGCGCTGAGTGTCTTGCCCGGCAGACGCGATTCAGGGCCGCGATAGCCGTGGCGCTGGTCGTAGGAAATCAGACCGGAATGCACCGCATCGTTGGCGATTTCCTGCAGGTCGCTCGGAACCGTGGTGGTCACGCGGAAGCCTTCGGTGTAGGCATCGCTGCCGTAGCGGCCGACCATCTCGGCGCGGGCCATTTCGGCGATATACGGGGCGTTCACTTCCGGCGTCGGTACGTGATAGCTGGCGTTCAGCGGCTCGGCCACGGCGCTTTCGTAAGCGGCCTGGTCGATCTTGCCCAACTTGTACATGCGCCCCAGGATCCAGTCGCGTCGCTCTTTGCTACGCGCCGGGTTGGCCAGTGGGTTGAAGCGCGAAGGCGCCTTGGGCAGGCCGGCGATCATAGCCATCTGCGCCAGGCTGGCGTCGCGGATGGACTTGCCGTAGTACACCTGGGAGGCGGCTTCAATGCCGTAGGCGCGGTTGCCCAGGTAGATCTTGTTGACGTACAGCTCAAGGATCTCGTCCTTGGTCAGCTGTCGCTCGATCTGCAGTGCCAACAGGATTTCAGTGGCTTTGCGCGAAAAGCTGCGCTCGCTGGTGAGGAAGAAGTTCTTCGCCACCTGCATGGTGATGGTGCTGCCACCGGATTGAATGTGTCCGCTTTTTACCAACTGGGTGGCGGCGCGCACCAGGCTGCTGGGGTCGACGCCATAGTGGTTGGCAAAATTATCGTCCTCGGCCGACAGCAGGGCGCTGATGAAATTAGGCGGAATGTCGGCAAAACGGATCGGTGTGCGGCGCATTTCGCCGAACTCCGCGATGAGTTTTTCATCGCTGCTGTAGACCCGCAAAGGAATCTGCAACTGGATACTTCTAAGGGCCTCTACCGACGGCAAACCCGGACTAAGGTAGAGGTACGCCCCGCTGAGCACGAGCAGCAGCCCGCAGACGATGGCGACAATGGAGTACCCGAAAAACTTCAGCAGACGAATCAAGGCTTTTGGATTTCCAGAGAAAAGAATGGGTTAGGCGTCGGGGCATGCATGGCAAACGATGGATCAACCCGAGCTGCAGATAAAAAGCGGGAAAAAACGCTGGGCATTAAAGCATTTTCGGCCTGGGGCGTCATTCGCGCCTCTGCAACAAGTCGACCGAATGCACGGCGTCCCGCGGCAACCAGGCGGTATGACAGGCAATGTTCTAGGGAGTTTTATGGGAAAGGGATTATTCAGGCGAAAAGTCGATACCTTGCTGGGCATCGATATCAATGACACGGCCATCAGGCTGGTCGAACTGGGGCGCTCGCCCGCAGGTTTCAGCGTTAAAGGTTACGTAACGCAGGGGCTACCCGCCGGGGCGGTGATCGACGGTGCGTTCCTGGACCTGGACGGCATCGGCCAGGCGTTGCACACCGCTTTGCTCAAGTTGCAGACGAGGGTTCGGCGCGCAGCGGTCGCAGTGAGCGGGCCATCGGTCATTACGCGACTCATCGAGCTGGAGGCGGGGCTTACTGACGAAGCGATGCTGGCGATGGTCGAGCGGGAGGCCGAGCAGTACATTCCTTATCCACTGGATGACATGGCCATCGACTTTCTAGTCCAGGGGCGCTCGGTCCAGAAGGCGGAGCGGGTCGAGGTGTTGCTGGCGGCATGCCTGAAGGAGCATGTCGAAGCGCGCGAGGCGGTTTTGACCATGGCGGGGCTCATACCGGCGGTGGTCGATGTTGAAGCGTTTGCATTGGCGCGCGCGAGCAGTCAGGATTTCGCCAGCTTCACGCCGTGCAATCGCGTCGATGGCGCACAATGGGCCGTAGATGGCCAAGGGATGGGAGTTGCTTGCGGGCTGGCCCTGAGGAGTTTCGCTTGAAGACACGAATCAACCTTTTGCCCTGGCGCCAAGCCCAGGCTGAACGACGCCGTCACTATTTTGTGGCGCTGCTTCTGGCGTTCGTGTGCATGGCGTTGGTTGTCGTGTGGTTGGCGGATCAGGTGATTGACCAAGCGATCGATCGGCAGGTGACGCGCAATAACCACCTGGGAAATGACATAGCCACTCAGGATTCCAGTATCAAGACCCTTGGCGACCTAGAGGCGCAAAGCCAGCAACTGGCTGAGCGGATGAAGGTCGTGCAGGACCTGCACAACGGCCACTCATCCGGTGCCCGATTGTTGGATCAGTTGGCCCGTGCGGTGCCCGATGGCGTGCATTTGCATGAGGTCGTGGCCAAAGGCGATACGTTGAGTATCAGCGGCACCGCCGAATCCAGCCAGGATATCGCCCAATTGATGCGTCGTCTGGAAGCATCGGAGGGCGCCCATGGGGCTCGTTTGCAGCATGTGCGCACCGAAGGCGCGCAAGGCAGCAATGGATTCCAACTGATGGTGCGCCAGGGAGCGTCCTCCGAGGCCCAGCCATGAGCCGGCCCCGGCTCGAATTTTCCGCGTTCTCTCACCGCGCTGCAAAATGGCCCCTACCTGGCAAGGTCTTGCTGGGCTGTGCCCTGGGCGGCCTGGTGCTGGCGATGGGTGAGCTGATGCAGCTTGGTCCCGCCCGCGTCCGGTTGCAGCAGGCGCAGGCGCAAGAGATGGCCCTGCAACGGCAGCTCGCGGAATCAGCTGTTTTAGCGTCCGAACTCGAAGAGCGCGCTCGTCAGCTCCAACTCAAGCAGGCCCAGGTCGAGGGGCTGTTGCGACAACTGCCGGGTGGGCCCCAGATGCCAAGCATGCTGGAAGATATCGCCCGATTGGCCTTGGCCAATGGCTTGGTGATCGAGTCCGTGCTCCCCCAGGATGAACAACTGCGCCCTCTGTATGCCGAGCAGCCTGTGCAGATCGGCCTCACTGGCGCCTATCACGACCTCGCCTCGTTCGTCAGTGCCTTGGCTGATCTGTCGCGATTTACCACGGTGCATGAGATGCGCCTGCAAGCGGATGGCCGCTTGTTGCGGCTTGACCTGCAGGCCAGGATCTACCGGCGTGCGCTGCCATCGTCGGTGAGGGATGAGGCTGAGCCGTCGCCGTTGCGCAAACCGCGCTTTATCTACCGTGTGGCCGGCCTGCGCGACCCGTTCCAGCCGTTGAGCTTGCAGGTCGAGCATGTGGCAGGGCGGCGCGCGCCTGGGCCGGACCCGATGCGGCCAAGGGGGCTGCTGGAGGGGCTTGCCCTGGACCGATTCGAAATGGTCGGCACGCTCTCTCGTGGGGCGCAGACCTTCGCCCTGCTGCGAGTGGCGTCCACGGTGCATCGCCTGGCGGTCGGCGATTACCTGGGGCCCGATTACGGTCGAGTCACGGCCATTCATGACAACCATATCGAATTGGTCGAGCTGTTTCCCGATAAACAGGGTGCCTGGCTGGAGCGCCCGCGAACCCTCGTGCTGAACGTCAACTCATAACGGAATCAAGCAAATGAAAAGGACTTTCCTGTCCTTCGGTGTAGCGCTATGGATAGCGCTTACGGCACCGATGGCTGCCGCTGTGCCCAATCGTGTGGACCTCATCCAATTGCCGCCCCCTGGCAGGGCGGTGGTGAGTGCCTTTAGCGGCGAACCGCTCAACCTCAATTTCCAGAACATCGAAGTACGTGCCGTGCTGCAGCAGATCGCCGATGTTGCAGGCCTGAACCTGGTCGCCGGCGACGACGTGCAGGGTACGATCACACTGCGCCTCAAAGGCGTGCCATGGGATCAGGCCCTCGACCTGGTGCTGCAAGCCAAGGGGTTGGACAAGCGGATCAAGGCCGGGGTATTGCTGGTGGCGCCCGCCGAGGAGTTGGCGGCCCGCGAACTGCTGACGCTGGAATCACGCAAACAAATGGCCGACTTGGCGCCGTTGCGTCGCGAGCTGTTGCAGGTCAACTACGCCAAGGCGGCGGACCTGGCCAAGCTGTTCCAATCAGTGACCGGCCTGGAAGGTGCTACCGACGAGCGCGGTTCGGTGGCGGTGGACGATCGCACCAATAACATCATCGCTTACCAGACCGGCGAACGCCTCGACGAGCTTCGGCGGATCGTGGCGCAGCTGGATATTCCGGTGCGCCAGGTCATGATCGAAGCGCGAATCGTGGAGGCCAACGTCGATTACGACAAAAGCCTCGGCGCGCGCTGGGGTGGGCGACTCACGAGCGGCAACTGGCAGGCCGGCGGTATGCCTAAGCCGCTGCCGGAGGGCGCGCAACCGCCGGAGAACCCACCCAGCTCGCCGTTTGTCGATCTGGGCGCGGTGACCGCGTCGTCCGGTCTGGGGGTGGCCTATATCACCGACAATCTGCTGCTGGACCTGGAACTGACGGCCATGGAAAAGACCGGCAACGGTGAAATCGTCTCGCAGCCCAAAGTGGTGACCTCCGACAAGGAGACCGCGCGCATCCTCAAGGGCACCGAGATTCCGTATCAGGAATCCAGCTCCAGCGGCGCGACATCGGTGTCGTTCAAGGAGGCCTCGTTATCGCTGGAAGTCACCCCGCAGATCACCCCCGACGACCGGGTGATCATGGAGGTGAAAGTCACCAAGGATGAGCCCGACTACCTCAACCGGCTCAATGACGTACCGCCGATCAAGAAAAACGAGGTCAATGCCAAGGTCCTCGTCAGGGATGGCGAGACCATCGTGATCGGTGGAGTTTTCTCCAATACCCAAAGCAAAGTGGTAGATAAAGTGCCATTTTTGGGCGATGTGCCGTATCTTGGCCGCCTTTTCCGGCGCGATATGCTGGCGGAGAAAAAATCCGAGCTGCTGGTATTCCTGACTCCGCGTATTATGAATAACCAGGCGATTGCTGTGAGTCGTTGATTCTGTGCGAAATTTGATTCTTGTAGGACCGATGGGGGCTGGAAAAAGCACCATCGGCCGTTTGCTGGCCAAAGAGCTGCGCCTGCCATTCAAAGACTCCGATAAGGAAATTGAATTGCGCACGGGTGCCAATATCCCGTGGATCTTCGATAAAGAAGGCGAACTGGGCTTTCGCGACCGTGAGCAGGCGATGATCGCCGAACTGTGCGGCTGCGATGGCGTGGTATTGGCTACCGGCGGTGGCGCGGTGATGCGCGATGAAAATCGCCGAGCGCTGCATGCCGGTGGTCGGGTGGTCTATCTGCATGCGTCGGTCGAGCAGCAGGTGGGCCGTACCGCTCGTGATCGCAATCGCCCTTTGCTGCGCACCGCCGACCCGGCGAAAACCTTGCGCGATCTGCTGGCGCTGCGCGATCCGCTGTATCGGGAAATCGCCGACCTGGTGGTGGAAACCGATGAGCGGCCGCCACGCATGGTGGTGCTGGACATTCTCGAACGCCTGCAACGGCTGCCTCCCCGTTAAAGCCAGGGGCGAAATGCGCTATTCTCGGCGTCGCGCCATCACCCTGAGCGGTGTGGCGTAGAGCCATCAGGCAGCGTCGGACCTCGACGTTACCGGTCGTCAATTCATCTCTCACGCGGGGACACATGCAGACACTTAAGGTCGATCTAGGCGAGCGCAGCTACCCGATCCACATTGGCGAGGGTCTGTTGGACCAGCCCGAGTTGCTCGCGCCGCATATTGCCGGGCGGCAAGTGGCGATCATCTCCAACGAAACAGTCGCGCCGCTGTATCTTGAGCGTCTGAGCCGCAGTCTGGCGGCCTACTCAGTGATTTCCGTGGTGCTGCCCGACGGCGAAGCCCACAAGAACTGGCAAACCCTGCAACTGATCTTCGATGGCCTGCTGACGGCGCGCCATGACCGGCGTACCACGGTGGTCGCCCTCGGCGGTGGCGTGATCGGCGATATGGCCGGTTTTGCCGCCGCCTGCTACCAGCGCGGCGTGGACTTTATCCAGGTGCCAACCACCCTGTTGTCCCAGGTCGATTCGTCGGTGGGCGGCAAGACCGGCATCAACCATCCGCTGGGCAAGAACATGGTCGGCGCGTTCTATCAGCCCAATGCTGTGCTGATCGACACCGCCACCCTCAACACCCTGCCACCGCGTGAGTTGTCGGCGGGTCTGGCGGAAGTCATCAAGTACGGGCTGATCTGCGATGAGCCCTTCCTGACTTGGCTGGAAGAGCACATGGACGCCTTGCGCGGTCTCGATCAGGTAGCGCTCACCGAAGCGATTTCCCGCTCTTGCGCGGCCAAGGCGCTGGTGGTGAACGCCGACGAACGCGAATCCGGCGTACGGGCCACCCTGAACCTGGGCCACACCTTTGGTCATGCGATCGAAACCCACATGGGCTATGGTGTGTGGTTGCATGGCGAGGCGGTGGCGGCTGGCACGGTGATGGCCATGGAAATGTCACACCGCCTGGGCTGGATCAGCGCCGACGAGCGCGATCGCGGTATCCGCCTGTTCCAGCGTGCTGGTTTGCCGGTCATTCCGCCGCAGGAGATGACCGAGGCGGACTTCCTCGAACATATGGCGATAGACAAGAAAGTGATCGACGGTCGACTGCGACTGGTGCTGCTGCGCCGCATGGGCGAAGCCGTAGTGACCGACGATTATCCGAAAGAGATTTTACAGGCCACGCTGGGAGCGGATTACCGCGCCCTGGCCCAGCTTAAAGGTTAATAAGATTCTCATGACTAGTTTGCATGCCGACGAGGCGTTCCTCGGCCATTACCAGTTAAGCCACGACCCTTTCGCTCCACGGGTGCCTGGTTTCAAATTTTTCCCGGCCCAGCGCAAGCCGGTGCTGGGACAGCTTCACCATCTCGCGCGCTATAGCCAACTGCTGCTGGTAGTGACCGGTCCCTTGGGCAGCGGCAAGACCTTGCTGCGCCAGGCTCTGGTAGCCAGTACCAATAAGCAATCGGTGCAGAGCGTGGTGGTGTCGGCCCGTAGTGCCACCGATGCGGCCGGTGTTCTGAGCCAGGTAGCCCAGGCGCTGGACGTGTCCACTGCCGAGCCGAACGCAATCCTCAAGCAGGTGGTGCAGTTGGGTCTGACCGGGCAGGAAGTCTATCTGCTGGTGGACGATGCCGAGCAGCTCGACGAGTCGGCACTGGAAGCCCTGCTGGCGCTGGCCGCGGGGACGCCGGAGGGACGCCCTCATGTGTTCCTGTTCGGTGAGTCTTCGTTGATCGCCGATCTTGAGCAGATCAGCGGCGATCAGGAGCTGTTCCACGTTATCGAATTGCAGCCCTACGAAGAAGAAGAGACCCGCGAATACCTGGCTCAGCGCCTCGAAGGCGCGGGGGCCGGCATCGAACTTTTCTCCGCTGCGCAGATCTCTGATATTCACGAAAGCGCAGGCGGCTGGCCTGGCAACATCAACCAGGTTGCCCGCGATGCCATGATCGAAGCCATGATTGCCAGCCGCTCTGCGGTCAAGCGTCCAAAGATGGGGTTCACTATGCCGAAGAAGCACGTACTGGCCATTTCCGCAGTGGTCGTGGTCGCCGTTGCCGCCGCCTGGTTGATCCCGGGTCGCAGCAAGGCACCTACTACTGCCGGCACGCCTGCCGAGCAGGCGCAATTGCCGCTGGGCAAGCCAACGCCGAATGTGGAGTTCGCCAACTCTGGTCAGCCGACCAATCTGCCGATGGTGGGCCAGCCGGTGATGCGTGGCCCGCTCGCCGAAGAGGCCGGCGGCATTTCCGAAGGCGACGACGGCGTGCCGGTGGAAGGCTCCAGCGCCACGCCGCCGACCGTGACCACCACCGCACCGCCTGCAGGCGTGCCTGCGGGTCAGCCTGCGGCGAACCCAGCGCCGACTGTCGCTACCGCCAAACCTGCACCGGTCACCAAGCCTGCGGTCGCAGCGCCCACTCCAGCACCAGCTGCCAAACCGGCGCCAGTGACCAAGCCTGCTGAAAAGCCGGCCGCTACCGTGGCCAAGGCCGGCACCGCCGGCAGCAGCTGGTACGCCAGCCAGCCGAGCGGCAATTTCGTGGTGCAGATCCTCGGCACCAGCTCCGAAGCCAATGCCCAAGCGTTCGTCAAAGAGCAGGGCGGCGAGTACCGTTATTTCAAGAAAGTGCTCAACGGCAAGCCTCTCTACGTGATCACCTACGGCAACTTCTCCAGCCGTGCGGCAGCTGATTCTGCCATCAAAGCCTTGCCAGCGAAGGTTCAGGCTGGTAAACCTTGGCCTCGCACTGTTGCCAGCGTTCAACAAGAACTGGCAGCAACTCGCTGAAGATCCGGCGGCCTTACCCAGGCCGCCCTCCCGGCACCTCAAAAAAAATCGCATGGCGTGCAGTCTCTAGGGACCGCGCGCTTTGTGGTGTCTGCGTCACAGTAGCTTTTGAGTCGTAGCGGTCAGAATTAAAAAGGTTTTGACTAGCACAGCATATCGCTTTAAACCTTTCATAAATGCGACATAGATTTGCGACATTTCGTCGCTAAATTTGTGAGCGTCTGTGTCGGTGTGTACAATGACCTCCCTTTTGCCCCCGCTAAGCCGGCGTACGTTCGGCGTGGAAGGTAACCGGTTGAATTGAAAAGAAATTTGCCTCGGTATAAGAGGCAGCCTGGTGAGAAAGTGTCTATGAAAGCAGGTCTGTACCAACCCGATGAATTCAAGGATAACTGCGGATTCGGCCTGATAGCCCATATGCAGGGCGAGCCCAGTCATACCCTTCTGCAAACGGCCATCGAGGCCCTGACCTGCATGACCCACCGTGGTGGGATCAACGCCGACGGCAAGACCGGTGACGGTTGTGGCTTGCTGATTCAAAAGCCCGACCAGTTCCTGCGCGCTGTCGCCAAAGAGCATTTCGCGATCGACCTGCCCAAGCAATATGCGGTGGGCATGGTGTTCTTCAACCAGGACCCGGTCAAAGCCGAAGCCGCTCGCGAAAACATGAACCGCGAAATCGTCGCCGCCGGTCTGCAACTGGTCGGCTGGCGCAAAGTGCCGATCGATACCAGCGTACTCGGCCGTCTGGCCCTGGAGCGTCTGCCGCAGATCGAACAGGTGTTCATCGCCGGCGATGGCCTGAGCGACCAGGACATGGCGATCAAGCTGTTCACTTCCCGTCGTCGCTCGTCCGTGGCCAATGCTGCCGACACTGACCACTACATCTGCAGCTTTTCCCACAAGACCATCATTTACAAAGGCCTGATGATGCCGGCGGACCTCACCGCCTTCTATCCGGACCTGAGCGATGAGCGCCTGCAAACCGCGATCTGCGTGTTCCACCAGCGCTTCTCCACCAACACCCTGCCGAAATGGCCGCTGGCCCAGCCATTCCGCTTTCTCGCCCACAACGGCGAGATCAACACCATTACCGGCAACCGCAACTGGGCCGTGGCCCGTCGCACCAAGTTCGCCAACGACCTGATGGACCTGGAAGAACTCGGCCCGCTGGTCAACCGCGTGGGTTCCGACTCCTCCAGCATGGACAACATGCTCGAACTGATGGTCACCGGCGGCATCGACCTGTTCCGTGGCGTACGCATGATCATTCCGCCTGCGTGGCAGAACGTCGAGACCATGGACCCGGATCTGCGTGCATTCTACGAGTACAACTCGATGCACATGGAACCGTGGGACGGCCCGGCCGGCGTGGTGATGACCGACGGTCGCTATGCGGTGTGCCTGCTCGACCGTAACGGTCTGCGCCCGGCGCGTTGGGTCACCACCACCAACGGTTTTATTACCCTGGCGTCGGAGATCGGCGTATGGGACTACAAGCCTGAAGACGTGATCGCCAAAGGCCGCGTAGGCCCTGGCCAGATCCTGGCCGTGGACACCGAAACCGGGCAGATCCTCGACACCGACGCTATCGACAACCGCTTGAAGTCTCGGCATCCGTACAAGCAATGGCTGCGCAAGAACGCCCTGCGCATCCAGGCGACCATGGAAGACAACGACCACGGTTCGGCCTTCTACGACATCGACCAGCTCAAGCAGTACATGAAGATGTACCAGGTCACGTTCGAAGAGCGCGACCAGGTGCTGCGTCCGCTCGGTGAGCAAGGCTACGAGGCGGTCGGCTCCATGGGCGACGACACGCCGATGGCCGTGCTGTCCCAGCGCGTGCGCACGCCGTACGACTATTTCCGCCAGCAGTTCGCCCAGGTGACCAACCCACCGATCGACCCGCTGCGTGAAGCCATCGTGATGTCCCTGGAAGTGTGCCTCGGTGCCGAGCGCAACATCTTCCAGGAGTCGCCTGAGCACGCCTCTCGGGTGATCCTCAGCTCGCCGGTCATTTCCCCGGCCAAGTGGCGCTCGCTGATGACCCTGGATCGCCCAGGCTTCGACCGCCAGATCATCGACCTGAACTACGACGAGAGCCTCGGCCTCGAAGCCGCCGTGCGCAATGTCGCCGACCAGGCTGAAGAAGCCGTGCGCGCCGGTCGTACCCAGATCGTGCTGACCGACCGCCATATCGCCCCGGGCAAGTTGCCGATCCATGCTTCGCTGGCCACCGGTGCGGTGCACCACCGTCTGACCGAAAAAGGCCTGCGTTGCGACTCCAACATCCTCGTGGAAACCGCCACCGCCCGCGACCCGCATCATTTTGCGGTGTTGATCGGCTTCGGCGCCTCGGCGGTGTACCCGTTCCTGGCCTACGAGGTGCTGGGTGATCTGATCCGTACCGGTGAAGTGCTGGGCGACCTCTATGAGGTGTTCAAGAACTACCGCAAGGGCATCACCAAGGGCTTGCTGAAGATCCTGTCGAAGATGGGCATCTCCACCGTGACCTCTTATCGCGGTGCGCAACTGTTCGAGGCCATCGGCCTGTCCGAAGAAGTCTGCGAACTGAGCTTCCGTGGCGTGCCGAGCCGCATCAAGGGCGCGCGTTTCGTCGACATCGAAGCCGAGCAGAAAGCCCTGGCGGCCGAAGCCTGGAGCGCGCGCAAGCCGATCCAGCAAGGCGGCCTGCTCAAGTTCGTACACGGTGGCGAATACCACGCCTACAACCCGGATGTGGTCAGCACCCTGCAAGCCGCTGTGCAACAGGGTGACTACGCCAAATTCAAGGAATACACGAGCCTGGTGGATAACCGCCCGGTGTCGATGATCCGCGACTTGCTCAAGGTCAAGACCCTGGACACGCCGATGGACATCAGCGAGGTCGAACCGCTGGAGTCGATCCTCAAGCGCTTCGACTCTGCGGGTATTTCCCTCGGCGCCTTGTCGCCCGAAGCCCACGAAGCCCTGGCCGAAGCCATGAACCGCCTGGGTGCGCGTTCCAACTCCGGCGAAGGCGGCGAAGACCCGGCACGCTACGGCACCATCAAGAGCTCGAAAATCAAGCAGGTCGCCACTGGCCGTTTCGGTGTGACCCCGGAATACCTGGTCAACGCCGAAGTGCTGCAGATCAAAGTCGCCCAGGGCGCCAAGCCCGGTGAGGGCGGCCAGTTGCCGGGCGGTAAGGTCAACGGTCTGATCGCTAAGCTGCGTTATGCGGTGCCTGGCGTAACCCTGATTTCGCCGCCGCCGCACCACGACATCTACTCGATCGAGGATTTGTCGCAGCTGATTTTCGACCTCAAACAAGTCAACCCGCAGGCGCTGGTCTCGGTGAAACTGGTGGCGGAAGCCGGCGTGGGCACCATCGCCGCCGGTGTGGCCAAAGCCTATGCCGACCTGATCACCATCTCCGGCTACGACGGCGGCACCGGCGCATCGCCGCTGACCTCCATCAAGTACGCCGGCGCGCCGTGGGAACTAGGCCTGGCCGAAACCCACCAGACCCTGCGCGGCAACGACCTGCGTGGCAAAGTGCGGGTGCAGACCGACGGCGGCCTGAAAACCGGCCTGGACGTGATCAAGGCCGCGATTCTCGGCGCCGAGAGCTTCGGCTTCGGCACCGCGCCGATGATCGCCCTGGGCTGCAAATACCTGCGTATCTGCCACCTGAACAACTGCGCCACCGGCGTCGCCACTCAGAACGAGAAGCTGCGCAAGGATCACTACATCGGCACCGTCGACATGGTGGTGAACTTTTTCACCTACGTTGCCGAAGAGACCCGGGAGTGGCTGGCCAAGCTGGGCGTGCGCTCGCTGGAAGAACTGATTGGCCGTACCGATCTGCTGGACGTGCTTGAAGGCCAGACCGCTAAGCAACAGCACCTGGACCTCACGCCGCTGTTGGGCAGCGATCACATCCCGGCCGACAAACCGCAGTTCTGCGGCGTCGACCGCAACCCGCCGTTCGACAAGGGCCTGCTGGCCGAGAAAATGGTGGAGATGGCCGCATCGTCGATCAACGACGCCAGCGGTGGCGAATTCGCCCTGGATATTTGCAACTGCGACCGTTCCATCGGCGCGCGCATCTCCGGCGAAATCGCGCGCAAGCACGGCAACCAGGGCATGGCGAAAGCGCCGATCACCTTCCGTTTCAAGGGCACCGCGGGCCAAAGCTTCGGCGTTTGGAACGCCGGCGGCCTGCATATGTACCTGGAAGGCGATGCCAACGACTACGTGGGTAAGGGCATGACCGGCGGCAAGCTGGTCATCGTTCCGCCTAAGGGCAGCATCTACAAGACCCAGGACAGTGCCATCATCGGCAACACCTGCTTGTACGGCGCTACGGGCGGCAAGCTGTTCGCCGCCGGTACGGCCGGTGAGCGTTTTGCCGTGCGTAACTCCGGTGCCCACACGGTGGTGGAAGGTACTGGCGATCACTGCTGCGAGTACATGACCGGGGGCTTTGTCGCGGTACTGGGCAAGACCGGTTACAACTTCGGTTCAGGCATGACCGGCGGTTTCGCCTACGTGCTGGATCAGGACAACACCTTCGTCGACAAGGTCAACCACGAGTTGGTCGAGATCCAGCGGATCAGCGGCGAAGCCATGGAATCCTACCGGAACCACTTGCAGCACGTGCTGGACGAGTACGTCGAAGAGACCGGCAGCGAATGGGGTCGCAACCTCGCCGAGAATCTCGATGATTACCTGCGTCGTTTCTGGCTGGTCAAGCCCAAGGCTGCCAACCTGAAATCGTTGCTTTCCAGCATCCGTGCCAACCCGCAGTGATATGCGCCTGAAGAGTTTGATGAGGTTTTAACATGGCTGAACGTCTGAATAACGACTTCCAGTTCATCGATGTCGGGCGCAAAGATCCGAAGAAGAAACTGTTGCGTCAACGCAAGAAAGAGTTCGTGGAAATCTACGAACCCTTCAAACCCCAGCACTCGGCCGAACAGGCCCACCGTTGCCTGGGCTGCGGTAACCCGTATTGCGAATGGAAGTGCCCGGTGCACAACTTCATTCCCAACTGGCTGAAGTTGGTAGCCGAGGGCAACATCCTCGCTGCCGCCGAACTGTCGCACCAGACCAACACCTTGCCGGAAGTGTGCGGCCGGGTGTGCCCACAGGATCGTCTGTGCGAGGGTGCCTGCACCCTTAACGACGGTTTCGGCGCGGTGACCATCGGTTCGGTGGAGAAGTACATCACCGACACCGCCTTTGCCATGGGCTGGCGCCCGGACATGTCCAAGGTCAAGCCGACCGGCAAGCGCGTGGCGATCATCGGCGCGGGCCCGGCGGGCCTGGGTTGTGCCGACGTGCTGGTGCGTGGCGGCGTGACCCCGGTGGTGTTCGACAAGAACCCGGAAATCGGCGGCCTGCTGACCTTCGGCATCCCCGAGTTCAAGCTGGAAAAAACCGTACTGAGCAACCGGCGCGAAGTGTTCACCGGCATGGGCATTGAGTTCCGCCTGAACACCGAAGTCGGCAAAGACGTGACCATGGAGCAACTGCTCGCCGAATACGATGCGGTGTTCATGGGCATGGGCACCTACACCTACATGAAGGGCGGTTTTGCCGGTGAGGACCTGCCGGGCGTGTACGACGCGCTCGACTTCTTGATCGCCAACGTCAATCGCAACCTGGGCTTTGAAAAGTCGCCGGAAGACTTCGTCGACATGAAAGGCAAGAAGGTCGTGGTACTCGGCGGTGGCGACACGGCGATGGACTGCAACCGCACCTCGATCCGCCAGGGCGCCAAGTCGGTGACCTGTGCGTATCGTCGCGACGAAGCCAACATGCCGGGCTCGCGCAAAGAGGTGAAGAACGCCAAGGAAGAAGGCGTGAAATTCCTCTACAACCGCCAGCCGATCGCCATCGTCGGTGAAGACCGCGTCGAGGGCGTCAAGGTGGTCGAGACCCGTCTCGGCGAACCGGATGCCCGTGGCCGTCGCAGCCCCGAGCCGATTCCGGGTTCCGAAGAGATCATCCCGGCTGACGCCGTGGTCATCGCCTTCGGTTTCCGTCCAAGCCCGGCGCCGTGGTTCGAGCAGTTCCAGATCCAGACCGATAGCCAGGGCCGCGTCGTCGCCCCGGAACAAGGCCAGTACAAGCACCAGACCAGCAACCCGAAGATCTTCGCCGGTGGCGATATGGTGCGCGGTTCGGACCTGGTGGTGACGGCGATCTTCGAAGGCCGCAACGCCGCCGAAGGCATCCTGGACTACCTGCAAGTCTGACCCCGATCCCGGGTTGAAATGGGATCAAAAGGTGGGAGGGGGCTTGCTGTGGTGAGCGGGCTTGTCCCGCGCCGGGCTGCGAAGCAGCCCCTTTGATCTGCGGTGAACGGTCACCAGATTCATTGGCTGACACACTGCAATCGGGGGCAAGCCCCCTCCCACATAGGTTCCAGATATTGTCGTAAATCAACCCGATAGACAAAAGGCACCGCTCTTGCCGTGCCTTTTGTGTCGCGCTCTGAGAAAATGCCCGCACTTTTTTTGCGGATGCCGACATGACTGCCCTCAAGAACGACCGTTTCCTTCGTGCCCTGCTCAAGCAGCCCGTAGACGTCACCCCGGTATGGATGATGCGTCAAGCCGGGCGCTATCTGCCGGAATACCGCGCCAGCCGCGCCCACGCCGGCGACTTCATGAGCCTGTGCATGAACCCGGCGTTCGCCTGCGAAGTCACGATGCAGCCGCTGGACCGCTATCCACAACTGGACGCGGCCATTCTGTTCTCCGATATCCTCACCATCCCCGATGCCATGGGCCAAGGCCTGTACTTCGAGACCGGCGAAGGCCCGCGTTTCAAGAAAGTCGTCAGCACCCTGGCCGACATCGAAGCCCTGCCGATTCCCGATCCGCACAAAGACCTGGGCTATGTGATGGACGCGGTCAGCACCATCCGCCGCGAGCTTAACGGCCGCGTGCCGCTGATCGGCTTCTCCGGCAGCCCGTGGACCCTGGCGACCTACATGGTCGAAGGTGGCTCGTCGAAAGACTTCCGCAAGACCAAGGCCATGCTCTACGACAATCCACAAGCCATGCACCTGCTGCTGGACAAGCTGGCCCAGTCGGTGACGTCTTACCTGAACGGCCAGATCATGGCCGGTGCGCAAGCGGTGCAGATTTTCGATACCTGGGGCGGCAACCTGTCAGCTGCGGCTTACCAGGAGTTTTCCCTGGCCTACATGCGCAAAATCGTCAGCGGCCTGATCCGTGAACACGAAGGCCGCAAGGTGCCGGTGATTCTGTTCACCAAGAACGGCGGCCTGTGGCTGGAAAGCATCGCCGATGCTGGCGCGGACGCCCTGGGCCTGGATTGGACCTGTGATATCGGCGACGCCCGTCGCCGGGTCGGCGATAAGGTCGCGCTGCAAGGCAACATGGACCCGACCGTGCTGTACGCCAAGCCGGAAGCGATCCGCGCCGAAGTCGGCCGTATCCTGGCCAGCTACGGCAAAGGCACCGGGCATGTGTTCAACCTGGGCCACGGCATCACCCCGGAGGTAAACCCGGACCACGCCGGCGCTTTCCTGCAAGCAGTGCACGAGCTGTCCGCGCAATACCACCAGTAACATCCCGCCTCAAGCGAGCCGCCCTCTGTCTGGCAGAGGGCGGCTCGTTGCGCTTCAGCGTTTGTTAAGTCCTGCCTTGGTACGCTGCCGAGGTTGGGATTTCTCCTACAGCCTTCGGTAACTGCCTCGGTAAAAATCCTACCCGACTCTTCAGCTCGCCAGTGATTGGCGTTTATTGTCAGGTGATATCAGGATGAACACTTCAGCGTATTCAACGGGCCAGAAACTCCTGCATTGGATTTCGGCCGTCATCATTCTGTGGGCATTGTTATCCGGTTTTTTCGTCGCCGTGTTCGGTGTGCCGGCGTCGGTCAAGGCGTGGGTCGCGTTCTTCAATGTGTCGTTGACCACCGCCTATATCCCGATCTTCGTGTTGCGGGTGTTCTGCTCTTTCAGCCACGGCCTGGATTTTTCAAGCAAACGCACGGTGCAGGAGTACCTGGCGTTGCTGGTGCACAAGGCGATGTACCTGGTGCTGGCCGTGGTGCTGGCGACGGGTGTGCTGATGATGGACCGCCCGATCAATATCTTTAACCTGGTGTCCATTGCGCCTTTTGAGAGCGACGCGACGCGCATCGCCCTCTACACCCGCGTGCATGTGCTGTCGTGCGTGGCGTTGTTGCTGATGCTGGTGCTGCATATCGGCGCGGTGGTGATGCATGAACGTCGCGGTAAACGGGTGATGGCGCGGATGTCGTTTACGCAGCCGAAGGTGCCTCAGGCCGAGGCCAGCGGCGGTAACTTGGCCAGCCTCAACGCCACCAGCAACGCCCCGGTCAGCAAGGTCAGGATAAACGCGCCGATGCCATTCCAACCGGCAAAGTGCCAGAAGAACCCGCCTGCCGTGCCGGCGATACTGGAGCCGGCGTAGTAGCAGAACAGGTACAGCGAGGAAGCCTGGCCCTTAGCCTTGGTGGCCCGGCGGCCGATCCAACTGCTGGCCACCGAGTGGGCACCGAAGAAGCCAAAGGTGAACACCAACATGCCCGGCACCACCAGCCATAACGGCGATAGCAGGGTCATGGCCATGCCGCCGAGCATCACCAGGATGGTGGCCCACAGCACGCGCCGGCGTCCGAGGCGGTCGGCCAGCGAGCCGATCTTCGCCGAGCTGTAGATGCCCGAGAGGTACACCAGCGACAGCAGACCCACCACGGCCTGGCTCAGGTCGTACGGATCGGCCAGCAAGCGATAGCCGATGTAGTTGAACAGCGTCACGAACGCGCCCATCAGCAGAAAGGCTTCAAGGAACAGCCATGGCAGGCCGGCATCCTTGAAGTGCATGACGAAGCCTTCCAACAGGCTGCGCGGCCGCAAACTACGGGGGCGGAAATTGCGCGATTCGGGCAGGATTTTCCAGAACACCGTCGCGGCGATCAGTGCCAGGGCGCCGATGATCAGCATCGCGGTGTGCCAACTGACGAAATCGATTAACACGCCGATGATCAACCGCCCGCTCATGCCCCCGATCGCGTTGCCGCCGATATACAAACCCATGGCCAGACCGATGTGTTGAGGGTGAATCTCTTCGCTCAAATACGTCATGGCCACGGCCGCCAAGCCACTGAGCGACAGCCCCACCAGCGCGCGCATCAATAGGATGCCTTCCCAGGACGGCATCAGGCCGCTGGCGATGGTGGCAAACGCGGCACAGAACAACGCGGCCACCATCACCGGTTTACGCCCCAGGGTGTCGGAAATCGGCCCGGTGATCAGCAGCCCCAGCGCCAGCATTGCCGTGGAAACCGAGAGCACCAGGCTGCTCTGCGCCGCATTGATGGAGAATTCATGGGACAGCGCCGGCATCATCGGTTGTACGCAATACAGCAGGGCAAACGTGGCGAAGCCGCCGGAGAACAGCGCGAGCACCGTGCGCATGAACAGCGGTGTGCCTTTTTCGATGTACTCGTCGTTGAGTTGAGCCACCACCTCATCCAGGGCGGTGGGTGGAAGATCATGAGCGAGTGGCGCAACAGCAGATTTCACAGGAACCTCGGGGGAGCAAAAGCCTGCCAGGCGGGCAATGGAAAAAAGAATATAGCTGGCTAATGATTCTTTCCAATATATTGTTCGACCTGTTTGATAGCTTAAACGACCTAATGAGGTGGGCATGGAATTGCGACATCTGCGGTACTTCATCGCGGTCGCCGAAGAATTGCACTTCGGCCGCGCCGCGCAGGTGTTGGGCATCTCGCAACCGCCCCTGAGCCAGCAGATTCAGGCATTGGAGCATGAGGTGGGGGCGCGGTTGTTCGAGCGTACCAATCGTCGGGTCGAACTGAGCGAGGCCGGGCGTCTGTTTCTGCAAGAGGCACGCCTTGTGTTGGCCCAAGTCGATAAAGCCGCGGACGTGGCGCGGCGTGCGCAGTTGGGCGAACTGGGGGAATTGAAGATTGGCTTCACATCATCGGCGCCGTTCAATGCCAGCATTCCCCAAGCCATCTTTGCGTTCCGCCAGGCGTTCCCGGCGGTTCACCTCAACCTGCAGGAAATGAGCAGCACCGAGGTGGCCGAGTCGCTGGTGGATGAGTCGATTCAGGTCGGGCTGATGCGACCGTTGCCTTTGCCGGATTCGTTGGCTGTGATCGAGCTGATGCGAGAACCGCTGGTGGCCGTGTTAAGCGCCGGCCACCCCCTGGCGCAAGGCTCCGAGCGTGGTTTGCACCTGGCGCAATTGGCGGAAGAACCGTTTGTGTTTTTCCCACGCAGTTACGGTAGTGGCTTATACGCCCAACTGCTCAACCTGGCCCGCGACGCCGGCTTCAGCCCGCGCTTCGCTCAGGAAGCGGGTGAGGCCATGACGATTATCGGGTTGGTGGCGGCGGGGTTAGGCGTGTCGGTACTGCCGGCGTCGTATCAGCGCATCCGCATCGATGGCGTGGTGTATCGCACCTTGCTGGACCCGGAGGCGGTGACGTCAGTGTGGCTGGTGCAACGCAAGAGCGCACAAACGCCAATGGGCAAGGCATTCGTGGAATTGCTCACGCGCAAGGCCACGCAGTAATCGTCGAGCCGCCCGAAAAGGGGCCGCTGCGCGCCCCAGCGCGAGGCAAGCTCGCTCACCACAGAGGTTGTCTCACTACATAGGTTGCCTCACCACAAGGTTGTCTCACTACATAGGTGAGGCTTCCTACGGTGAGTCCGGTTGTTGTGGTGAGCGGGCTTGCCCCGCGCTGGGCTGGGCCGCCGCCCCCATCCCATGCGCCAGTTGAACGGCATCGGTTGAAAAAGGGGCCGCTGCAAAAATGCTCGGCTTATCACCACATAAGATGGGCCGACCATCGAAGGGGGTAGTGCTTGGCCTCAGTTCTACTTTGAGGTGCCGGTCTGCTCAAACAACTGCGCCGCCGACCCTGCCTCGCCACTCACACCATTGCTGCGCAAGCCTGCCTTGATGTCGTTATCCAGGTTGTTCACCCAACGGTTGTAGTTGCGATGGATCTTGCCGTCCTTGTAGCCCAGGTCGCGGCTGTCGCGGTAGGTGATGGCGTAGCTGCTGCGGGTGTAGCGGATGTCGATTTCAGCGTGGTACTGGCCGCGCACGGTGATTTCGGCCTGCACCAGTTGCGGGCTCAGGCGTTGCACAGTCCATTCGCGTTTCTGCAAGGCGTTGACGATCACCTGCTTCATTTTTTCTTCGCTGACCTGAGTACCTGCCGGTAGCTCACTGTGAGGGTTGAGCACCGGTTTGCTGGTGCAACCGGCGGCGGTCAGCAGGGCCAACGTGATGAAGGTGGCGCGTAGCAAGGAAGACATTCCGTTTTCTCCAATCGATTAAAAATCAGGACCAGCGGCGAAAGATCAGTGACGTATTGACGCCGCCAAAGGCGAAATTGTTATTCATCACGTAGTCGTGGTGCATCTGGCGAAAGCCACCTTGCAGGTAGTCCAGTTCGCCGCACTGCGGGTCGACGGTGTCGAGGTTGAAGGTGTGCACGTACTGGTCGCGGTTCATCATTTCGATGCTGAACCACGACTCCAACGCGCCGCACGCGCCGAGGGTGTGGCCCAGGAAGCTCTTTTGCGAACTGATAGGCATGCGGCTGCCGAACAGGCTGCTGGTGGCCAGGGTCTCGGCGATGTCGCCTTGATCGGTGGCGGTGCCATGGCCGTTCACGTAGCCGATGGCGGCCGGTGCCAGGCCGGCGTCTTCCAGGGCCAGTTCCATGGCGCGGCGCATGGTTTTCTGTTCCGGGCGGGTGGTGTGCTGGCCGTCGGCGTTGCTGCCGAAACCGACGATTTCCGCATGGATATGCGCACCGCGCGCCAGCGCATGTTCCAGTTCTTCCAGCACCAGCATGCCGCCGCCTTCACCGATCACCAGGCCGTCGCGGCCGCTGTCATAGGGGCGTGGGCTGGTTTGCGGTGCGTCGTTTTTCAGGCTGGTGGCGTAGAGCGCGTCAAACACCATGGCTTCGGTGGGGCACAGTTCTTCGGCGCCGCCGGCGAGCATCAACGGCAGGCGCCCGAACTTGATGGCCTCGTACGCGTAGCCGATGCCCTGGCTGCCACTGGTGCAGGCGCTCGAAGTGGGAATCAAGCGCCCGGTCAGACCAAAAAAGATGCTGATATTGGCCGCGGTGGTGTGCGGCATCATGCGCACATAGGAGTTGGCGTTCAGCCCCTCGGCCACCGAGTTGAGCAGCATATTGCCAAAGGCTTTGATCTCATCGGTGCTGCCGGTGGACGAACCACAGGCCACGCCCATGCGCCCGTCCTTGATCGACTCATCCCCGAGCAAACCGGCATCCTGCAACGCCTGCTCCGCAGCCCACACCGCCAGGCGCGAGACGCGGCCCATGCTGCGCAGTTGCTTGCGCGTCCAGTGGGAGGGCACCACGAAATCGTCGATGGGCCCAGCCAAGCGCGTGTTCAGTTCGGTGAAACGGTCCCATTCGTCCATGCGCCGGATACCGCTGCGGTTGGCGCGGAAGTTGGCCGAGATGGTCGGCCAGTCGCTGCCCAGGGAGGTCACGCCGGCCATGCCGGTGACGACGACACGCTTCATCAACATAGGCCCCCATTCACCGCCAGCACCTGGCGGGTGATGTAACCGGCCTCGGCGGACATCAGGAAGTTCACCGCCCCGGCGACTTCTTCCGGGGTGCCCATGCGCTGTGCCGGGATCATTTTCATCAGTTCCTCGACGGGTACGTTTTCGTCCAGCATGGCCGTGTCGATCAACCCCGGCGCGACGCAGTTGACCGTGATCTTGCGCTTGCCCAGCTCGATGGCCAGGGCCTTGGCCGCGCCGATCAGGCCGGCTTTCGAAGCGCTGTAGTTGACCTGCCCGCGGTTGCCGATCAGCCCCGATACCGAGGTAATGCACACGATGCGCCCGGCCGCGCGACGACGGATCATCGGCATCATCACCGGGTGCAGCACATTGTAGAAACCGTCCAGATTGGTGCGCATCACCACATCCCAATCGTCCTCCGACAAGGCCGGGAACGCGCCGTCGCGGGTCAGGCCGGCGTTGAGCACCACGCCGTAATAGGCGCCGTGTTGCTCCACATCGGCTTCAAGGATGTGCTTGCAGCTGGCGCGATCCGCCACGTCGAATTGCAGCACCCGCGCCTGACGGCCCAGGGCCTGGATCTCGACCTGCACCGCATCCGCCTCGGCGCGGCCGCTGCGGCAGTGCAGCACAATGTCGTGGCCCGCCTGGGCCAGGCGCAGGGCAATGGCGCGGCCGATGCCACGGCTGGAGCCGGTGACCAGTACGGATTCAGTCATGGCGTTTCGTCCTTCGATTCATCTAAATAGGCGGCCGCCTGGGGCGGTCGAAATACGTTCAAGCGCGCGCTGGCGTGGAACCCGTCGCCGCGCAGGTGGCATTCGAACACACCCATGCCATTGTCGTCTTCCAGGGAGCGCAGGCCGTGGATGCTCAGCTCGGCACCAGCCGGGAAGTGCTCGACGTTGCACTCGAACTTACGCGTGCCGAGCAGGAAGCCCAGCGCCACCGGCTCGCCTTTGCGGCGGGCATGGCAGCCGGCATAGGCGGCCACGCTCTGCGCCATCAGCTCGATACCGACCCAGGCCGGCAGGCTGCCGTCAGGGCGGTTGAACAGGCCGCCGGGCTTGACGGTGGCGCGGGTATGAATCTGTTCGTCGTCGAACGACAGCACCTGGTCGATCAGGATCATGTCGCCCGCGTGGGGGATCAGTTCGGCGAGTGGCCAATCGATCATGGGGCCTCTCCGATAATCAGGCTGACGTTGTTACCGCCGAAGGCAAACGAGTTGCTCATCAGGCGCGTGTTTTTCAAGGGTTCGCCGACCCGTGCCCACTGCAAGGCGGGGAGCGCAGGGTCGGCCTCGCCGTCCCACACATGGGGCGGCACCTGGCCGTGGCGCAGGCTCAGCCAGCAGAACGCCGCTTCCAGCGCCCCAGCGGCACCCAGGGTATGGCCGCTCATGGGTTTGGTCGATGAGCAGCTCACGCCGTCGGGGAACAGGCTGGCGACCGCCAGGCTTTCCATGGCGTCGTTATGTTGGGTAGCCGTGCCGTGCAGGTTCAGATAGCCGATCTGCTCCGGCGCCAGTTTCGCGCAGGCCAGTGCCTTGCGCATCGCCTGGAGCGCGCCTTTGCCGCTCGGCTCCGGCGCGGAGATATGGTGCGCATCGCAACTGGCGCCGCTGCCCAACAGGGCGATGGGCGCCGGTTGCCTGCTCATCAGAAACAACACCGCCGCTTCGCCGATATTGATGCCGTCGCGGTTGCGCGAAAACGGGTTGCAGCGCGTGTCGGATACCGCCTCCAGCGCGCTGAAGCCGTTGAGGGTCAGCTTGCACAGGCTGTCCACGCCGCCGCAGATCACCGCATCGCACAGGTCCAGGTCCAGCAGGCGTCGGGCACTCATCAGCGCACGGGCGCTGGAGGTGCAGGCGGTGGAAATCACATAGGCCGGGCCGCTCAGTTGCAACCAGTCGGCAAGGAAATTGGCCGGGGCGCTGAGTTCCTGTTGCTGATAGTCATAGGTGCCGGGGAAGCGGTTGTCGCGCAGGTACTCGGCAATGCCGCGACTGGCTTCGTCGATGCCCGAAGTGCTGGTGCCGAGCACCACGCCTACTCGCGATGCGCCGTAGGTGTGGATCGCCTGGCGGATCTCTTCTTCGATTTGCAGCGCCGCTTCCAGCAACAGTTGATTGTTGCGACTGCTTTGCTGGCCCAGCTCAGGCGGGATACTCGCCAGCTCGCCCTGCACGCCGCCCACTGGCAACACGCGTTCGGGCACCCAGCCGCTTTCGGCGCGCATGCCCGAGCAGTCACCGGCGAACAGGCGGCGGCTGACCTCAGCCTGGCCACGGCCAAGGGCGCAGATCACGCCGAGGGCGTTCAAGTACGCGCTCATCGTGCGGTACCCAGCGGCGTGATGCGGTAGCTCAAGGGCTGTCCGACGATGTTCACGCTGAACACCTCTGAAGACTGGTAGATGATTTGCCAATGACCCGGCAGGGTGCGGGTCAGGTCGCGTGCCTGGGCGCTGGGGTACAGCGCGCGCACGTCATCGGCCGACGTCAGGGCAAACAACAGCGCGGCGAACAACTCGCGGGCCTGGGGGTTGGGCGGCAGCAAGCCATCGGCCTGCCACTGGCCATCGACCAGTTTCTGCCGGGCTTGGGGGATGCCCAGCGGATCCATCATCGACCAGCGAATCGCGCCGCCTTCGCGTTGCACCACCAGCAGCCAATCCTGGCTCTGGCCATCCGCCAGGCGCTGCACATGCAGTTGCAGCGGCAGCGGCAAGCTCGGGGTGGTGGCGGGCAGCGGTGGCTGGCTGGCGCAGGCGCTGAGCAGCAACAGGCAGCCGATCAACAGTGCGCGAATCATGGTACGACGCTCGCCAAGGGTTTGCGTGCCACGCAGTTGACCAGGGTTTCTTCGCGCTGGCCCACCGGTTTCGGTCGGCGCAGGCGCAGGCGTTCGAGCAGGCCGAAATCCTTCGAACGGCTCCACCACAGGTACGGGTACGAGACATTCTGCGGGCCGAACTCAAAGCCTTGCTCGCGCAGCATCGCCAGATACCCTTCGGCGCTTTTCTGCACGTGCATGGGGTGGCGGAACAGCCAGCGGATCACCCAGGTGTCGATATAGGCTTCGGTGGATTCGGCAAACAGCAGGTAGCCGCCGGGTTTGAGCACCCGGTAGAACTCTTGCAGCGCACGCTGCTGTTCCACCAGATGGTGGAAGGTCTGGTGGCAGAACAGTAGGTCGACGCTGTTGTCCGCCACATCGAGGGTGGCGCAATCGCTGCCGATCAGCTCGACGCTCAAACCCTGGCGCTCGGCCTCGGCCTGGCTCATCTGCAAACTGTGAGGGTCGGCATCCAGGCCGATCAGGCGTGCCGGCGCGAATGCTTGTTGTAGCAGGGTGAACGACTTGCCCTGGCCGCAACCGGCGTCCAGCAGTACCGGCGCCTGGGGCAGCGGCTCGCTGAACAGGCCGCGCAGGTCGTTGATCGCCACGCGCAGCACGTGGTGCTGCCAGGTGTGGCTGCGCAGGAACCACAGGCCGAAGCGGGTTTCCTCGACGTAGTTTTTGCTCAGGTATTGCGTGCTCATACCGGCTCACTCGCACAGATTTCCGACAACATCCGCAAACGTCGCTTGGGCTCGCTGACGAACGGGTTGCGCTCGTCCCACGCATAGCCGGCGAGGATCGAGCTGATCATACGGCGAATCTCCGGGGCACTGCCCGGATGGAAAATAACGTCCTGGAACGTCCCGGCGTACCAGCCTTCGACGTAGCAGCGGAAGGTGTCGACACCGCGCTTGAGGGGCGCGGCGAATTCGGTCTGCCAATCCACCGCCTCGCCGCTCAACTGGCGGTGCAGCACGCCGGCGGCCATGCTGGCCGAGCGCATGGCGATGGTCACGCCGGAGGAGAACACCGGGTCGAGGAATTCCGCCGCATTGCCCAAGAGCGCGAAGCCTGGGCCGTGCAAGGTCGTGACGTTCGCCGAATAGCCGTCAATGGTGCGCGCCGGCGTGTCCCACACGGCGTTTTGCAGCACGCCGGCCAGGCTTGGGGTTTCGGCGATAAAGCCGCGCAGGCAGGCGTCGAGGTCATCGCCACGGCCGTCGAAATGTTCCTTGGCCGCGACCACGCCCACCGAGCAACGGCCGTTGCTGAAGGGAATGGTCCAGAACCAGATATCGCGCTGGGTGGGATGGGTGGTGACGAGGATTTTGGTGCGGTCGAAGCCTGGATGTTCGATGCGATCCTCGATGTGGGTAAACACCGCTTGGCGCACCGGGAAATTCGACGGCGCTTCCAGGTCCAGCAGGCGTGGCAGCACGCGGCCGTAGCCGCTGGCATCGAGCACGAACTTGGCCTTGAGGTGATACTCGCTGCCGTTCTCGCGGCGCACATGCAGGTAGCGGCATTCGCCTTTGAAATCCACGCCGACGATGGTTTCGCCGTAGCGGATGTCCACGCCTTGCAGCGCGGCCTGGTCGGCCAGCAATTTGTCGAACTCGCCGCGTTGCACCTGGAAGGTGGTGGGCTTGCCGTCGCTGAAGGTGTCACTGAAATCGAACGCGCTGTAGCGCTCGCCCCAGGCGAACGCGGCGCCGGTTTTCAGTTGGAAACCGGCGGCCTGCACAGCGTCCAGCATGCCGGCTTCTTCGATGAAATCGATGCAGTGGGACAGCAGGCTTTCGCCGATCGAGAACCGTGGAAAATGCTGGCGCTCGATGATCAATACATCATGCCCTTTGCGCTTGAGCAGCGCGGCGGCGATGGCACCTGATGGGCCGGCACCGATCACCACGACCTGGCGGCGTTCCATTTCAACTGTGGGCACGAGGGCTCCTTGCCGCATTGGCGATAATCACATTCATAAGGCATGTTTCTGCTGGCCGGCCCAGGGCGCCAGCATAAAGCTGAACGCCAGGCCCAGGCTGACCGATAGACCGAAATTACTGACTGCGGGTGTACTCGACACTGCCAGCAGGCCGAACGACAACCATGTCGTCAGCGCCGCCAGCAGTGTTCCTAACAGGCTGACCGCAGCGCCGCCGATCTGTTCGCGCATCAGGATCGCGTAGTCGACACTGATCGCCGTCACCAGCAGCAGGCCGAACAGGCTGAACAACGTCAACGGCTGGCCCAGCCAACCGAGGCTGGCCAGGCTGCACAGCGCGGCGAGCAATGGCAGCGCGACGATACGCAACGCACCGCCGAGGCCAAATGGCACGATCAGCAGGATGACGATCAACCCGCACGACAGCAGTTTCAATTCAGCGGCGCTGATCTGCGTGGCGGCGAACACCCGATTCAAGTCGCCCAGGCGATCCACCAGTTGCACGCCTGGCAGGTCCGCCGCCTGCGCGTGCAGCAACGCCGGGTTGTTCAAGCCTTGCAGGCTGACCATCGCCGCCACACCGCCGTCCACCGGGCCCAGCCACAGGGTGCGCCAGGGTTCGGCCAGCGGGCCCGCTAAGGCGGCATCGATATCTTCGGTGGGCAGGGCCTGCAATTGCGCGATTTCGGCGTGCAGGGCACTGGCGGGAACGCCGAGGTCCAGCAGCGGCTGACAATGCTGCGGCAGGCGGTTCAACGCGTCACGCACTTGCTGTTGCTCGGCGGGGCGACTGACCAATTGGTTGAGGGCCAGGTAGCCTTGCAGTTTGTTCATGTTCACCAGTTGATCCAGGCGCTGGCCCAGCGTGTCCAGGCGCTCCAGCAACTGGGGTTGATCCGGCGCGCGCACCAGAAAGAACTGGCTGGTGGGCTGGAACCCGGTGATGCGCGCCACGGCCTGGGCCTCCTGGAGCAACTGCGGCGGCGCGCCGATCCATTGGCGAATGTCGTTCTTGGTGTTCAGCTGCCACAGGCCGCCCGCGCAAAACAGCAGCACCAGTGCCAGCAATACGGCACTCGGGACACGCTTGAGCAAGGCAACGCGCAGTTGCCACAGGCGTTCGGCGATGCGCAGCGGCCATTGCGCCGGGCGCAGTTCGACGCCGTTGAGCAGCGCCGGCAACAGGCACACCGCCGACAGGTACGCTCCCACCAGCCCGGCGGCGGAGAACACGGCGATCTGGGTCAGTGCCGGGAACGGTGTCCAGGCCAGCGCCAGGTAGCCGATGCAACTGGTCGCCAGGCTCAGGCTCAGCCCCGGCAGCGTCAGGCGCAGCGCCGGCCAACTGCGCCACGGTTGCAGGCTCCAGCTTTTGGACAGGTAGTGCAGCGGGTAATCCACGGCCACGCCGATCAGGCTGGAACCCAGCACCAACGTCATCACATGCATATGGTCGAACAGCGCCACACAAGCCACCGCGCCGAACAACATCCCCACCAGTACCGGCACGAACGCCAGCAGCACGCGCCAGCGCCGGAACGCCAGCAACAGCAGCAACAGGATGCCCACGGTCGCGCCGCCGCCGACCCAGGTGATTTCGCGAGTGGCCTGTTGCTGACCGTTGGCGGCGTACAACAGGCCGCTGGCGGCCAGCAATTGCGCGCCATGCTCGCCGGCCTCGGCACGGCTGGCTTGGAGCAGGTCCGCCACGCGCAGTGGCAGGTGCATGTCGAAGGCGTTGCCGGTGGTGCGCGCGCGCAGCAGCACCCAGCTCTTGCCGTCGGCATCGGCAATCAGCGCGCCGCTGCCGATGTCCAGTTGCACCGAGCCACGTTGCGGCTGGCTGTTCTGGATGCGCCCGGTCAGGCCCAGCCAATCGTCCTGGCTGGGCACCAGGCTGAACCCGGTAAAGGGGTCGAACAGCGCCTGCACCCGCTGCTGAATGAAGGCGTCGGGGTGTTCGATCAACTGCTCGCGGTCTTTGCCCGACAGCATCGCCAGGCGCCCGCGCAGCAGTTGCTCGCGCAGCGCCGGCAGGTCGGCTTGCAGGTTCCACTGCACTGTTTCAAACAGGCCGCTGGCCTGCCAGCGTTCGCCCAATTGCTGGGCCACGGCCACCGCCTGCTGGCGGTCGGTGTGGCCCACCAGCACTAGCATCTCGCGGTTCAGCGGCTCCTGCATGCGCTGCTCGGCTTGCAGTTCCAGGGCATCCGGCGTGCTGCCGGGCACCAGCTCCATCAGGTTGGCCGACAGCGGCGCGCCATGACGCCACTGCCAGCCGGCCAGGGCCAGCACGGCCACCAGCAGGATCAGGAACAGGCGCGGCAACTGGCGCTCACTGAGCAAAGTCATGCTGCTGCGCATCGCTGAGGGGAAGGTCGGCGCGGCTGTCCTGCATGCGCAGTACGGTGCTGTCGCCCTGGGTTTCCAGCAATTCGATGGTCTGCACCAGCGCGCCGCCATTGATGTTGATCTGGTTGAACACCTGCTTGAGCAGCAGCGAGCGTGGGATCAAGGTCAGCGTCCATTGCGTGGCCTCGCCTTGAAGGTGCAGCTCGAAGTCCCGTTGCAGGCCGCTGCTGTCGCCCTGTAGCACGGCGAGGAACAAGCGATTCTGCTCGGCGCCGGCGCTCTTGTTCGGCAGCAGCTGCCAGCCATTGGCATCACGGCGGGCGATGCCTTGGGCGCTGATGCGGTAATCCTGTTGCAGCGGCGTCTTGAGCAGCCACAGCAGGCCGTGGTCCTTGGCCAGGACGAAGGTGCCTTTGCTGACCAATGGCTGCGGCAGGGCGCGCAGGTGTTTTTCCTGGATAAAGCTGCCTTGGACCACCGAGGGCTTGGCCAACTGATCGCTGAGTTGTTGCAGGTCGAAGGCGTGGGCTTGAAGCGACAGCAGCAACGCGCCAAGGAAGGTGATCAGTTTCATGACAAGGCCCTGTCGACGGCGTCGGTGAAGACTTTGGGGGACGCCAGCTGCATCTCGCGAGTGGCGATTTCTACCGCCACCTGCACGGTGCTGGCGCGGGTCAGGCGCTCGCCGCTAGCCCGGTCGGTGATCAGGTAATTGACCTTCAAGCGGTTCTCCCACTCCACCAGGCTGGCGCGCACGTTGAGGGTCTGGCCGAACACCGCCCCGCGCACATAGCGCAGCTGCATGTCGATGACCGGCCAGGCATAGCCCGAGTCGAGCATGTGCGTGTAGTTGTGGCCGATCTTGTCCAGCAACGCGCAGCGTGCCACTTCCAGGTATTTCACGTAGTGCCCGTGCCACACCACGTGCATGGTGTCGACATCGAAAAACGGCACGAGGATCTCGGTGTCGCAGTGCAACACGCCCTGACTACGCATGCAGCCTCCAGTGTTGTTCGGCGATGCGTTGCAGACACAGGCGCAGCTCGCCTTCCAGGGCGCGGTCTTCGATCACCGGCGGGAAGTCCTTGGCCAGTTCCGCGTGCATGGCCGCCAGGGCCGGTGGCAGCGGGCGGGCGTCGTCGGCCTGGGCACGCAGCCACACGCCTTGATTGGCGGCCAGCAGGGTGGCGGCGGCAACCTGCTCGGTCAGCTCCAGCACGCGGATCGCATCGCGGGCGGCGATGGTGCCCATGCTGACTTTGTCTTGGTTGTGGCATTCGGTGGAACGTGAAAACACGCTGGCCGGCATGGTGTTTTTCAGCGCTTCGGCGGTCCAGGCGCTGGTGCCGATCTGCACCGCCTTGAAGCCGTGGTTGATCATGGCGCGATCCGCCGGCGCGCCGGACAGGTTGCTCGGCAGGCCGTGGTTGTAGCGCACATCCACCAGCAGGGCGAGCTGGCGGTCGAGCAGGTCGGCGACGTTGGCCACCAGGGTCTTGAGGCTGTCCATGGCAAAAGCGATATGCCCGCCGTAGAAGTGCCCGCCGTGCAGCACGCGTTCTTCTTCGGCGTCGATGATCGGGTTGTCGTTGGCGCTATTGAGCTCGGTCTCGATAAACCCGCGCAACCAGCCCAGGCTGTCGGCCAGCACCCCAAGCACATGGGGCGCGCAGCGCAGCGAGTAGCGATCCTGCAGGCGATGCAGCGGCGCGGTCGGTGCGTCGATGGCCAAGTCCTGGCGCAACCACGCGGCGACTTGCATCTGACCCGGGTGCGGCTTGGCGGCGAACAGGCGTTCGTCAAAGTGCTCGGGGTTACCTTGCAGCGCCACCACGTTCAGCGCGGTAATGCGCGTGGCCAGTTGCAGCAGATAGTCGGCGCGGGCAAACGCCAGGCACGCCAGGCCGGTCATCACGGCGGTGCCGTTCATCAAGGCCAGGGCTTCCTTGGGGCGCAGTACCAGCGGCTGCCAGCCCAGTTCGCGATGCACATCGGCGGCCGCGCGGCGCTCGCCACGGAACAGCACCTCACGCTCGCCGGACAGCGTCGCCGCCACATAGGACAGCGGCGTCAGGTCGCCGCTGGCGCCCACCGAGCCTTCTTCCGGGATCAGCGGCAGTATGTCGTGTTCCAGAAACGCTTGCAGGCGCTCCAGCAGTTCAACGCGCACCCCGGACACTCCGTGGCACAGCGACTGCAAGCGCGCGGCCAGCACCGCACGGGTGGCCTGGGCGTCGAGCAATTTGCCCAAGCCGCAGCCGTGGAAGGTGTACAGGTGACGGGGCAGGGCTTCGACATGCTGCAACGGTACCGCCACCACGCAAGAGTCGCCGTAGCCGGTGGTCACGCCGTAGATCACGCCTTCCTTGTCCAGCAGCGAGTCGAGGAACTGCGCGCCCTTGGCGATGCGCTGGCGATAGGCCGCGTCGCCTTGCAACTGGGTAGGCACCTTACGGTTGGCCAGGGCCAGCACGTCTTCGATGCGCAGGGGGCGTTCGCCAAAGGTTACCGGCTCAAGATGCGTCGTCATCGGTCTTCCAGAAAGGGTAAAAGTTGAACCATTGTTGGGGCGCTTCCAGACAGAAATCGGCCAGGCGCGCGGCGTAGCGTGAGGTCCACTGGGCGATGACCTGCTCGCGAGTGCTGCGTTTCCATTCGATCGATGGCGCGAACGGCTCGATGGTCAGGCGATAACGGCCATTGTGCTTGAGGCACATCAGCAGGTTCACCGGGCAGTTGAGCAGGCCGGCCAAGAGCCAAGGGCCCTGGGGAAATGCGGCGGCATGCCCGAGGAAATCCACGCGCACCGTGCGCCCGCCGTGCAGCGGCACGCGGTCGCCGGCAATTGCCAGCCATTCGCCTTCGTCCAGGCGCTGGCTGAGCAACAGCATGGTGGCCGGGTCCAGCTCGCTGACCTGAATCAGGCGCAAATGGGTCGCGCCGGCTTCGCCCAGCAAACGGTTGAAACGTTCGGCGTGCTTGGTGTGTACCAGCACGTTCATGGTCACTTGTTCGCCGATTTCCGCCAGGGCGCGGCACACTTCCAGATTGCCCAGGTGCGCCCCCACCAGCATCTGCCCGCGCTCGCCGCGCAATTGCCCGCGTAGCTTGGCCGGGTCGTCGATGTCGATTTGTTCGATGCGCAGCTTGCCGTTCCACACATCGAGCTTGTCGAGCAGGGCGTCGGCGAAGGCCATGAATTGGCCGAAGACTTTTCTATGGGAGGGGCGCAGTTCATCGCGCCCGCTCCACTCGGCCAGGCGTTGCTGGTACTGCCAGGCGCTCTGGCGCGCGGTGCGGCCGAACACGAAGAAGTACAACACGATGCCGTACAGCACCGGGCTCAGCAGGCGCCGGCCCAGCACTTTGGCGGCGAACGCGGTGAGTTTCATCAGCCAGTAGCTGCCGCGTTCTTCGCGGTCGGCCCAGTGCTTGGTGCTGTCGCTCATGCCTGCCACCGCCGCCACAGGATCATCGGCGTGCGCACCAGCATGCCGAAGAACAAACGCGTGTGCATGGCGCTAATGCGCACGTTGTCGTGGAACAGCCGGAAGTGCGACAGGCCATCGGCCGGGTAGTGGACTTGGGTGGGCAGCCAGCGCATTGGTTGGTTGCGCCAGGCCAGGCGCACCAGGATGTCCGAGTCGAAGTCCATGCGCGTGCCGATGTAGGCCGAGTCCATCAGTGCCAACACCGGGGCCAGCGGGTACACGCGAAAGCCGCACATTGAGTCGCGGATCTGCAGCGACAGGGTGTTGATCCACACCCACACATGGGTCAGGTAGCGAGCGTACAGGCGGCCTTTGGGCACGCTGTCGTCGTATTCGGGGTAGCCGCAGATCAGCGCGTCGGGCTGGCGGCGGGAGGCTTCGATAAAGGTCTCGACTTCGCGCAGGTCGTGCTGGCCGTCGGCATCGACCTGCAAGGCATGGGTAAAGCCCTGGCGTGCGGCCTCACGAAAACCGGCCATCACCGCACCGCCCTTGCCCTGGTTGTGGGGCAGGGTGACCAGGCTGACGTTGTCCAGAGTGGCCAACTGCGCCAGCACCGCTGCGCAGGCCGGGCTGCTGCCATCGTCCACCAACAGGCACGGCAGGCCGCTTTTCAACAGGCTATGGACCACGGCGGGCACGGCGGCTTCGTGGTTATAGACCGGGATCAGGGCGCAGGGCTTATGCATGGGCGGCTTCCAGTTGGATGCGGCCGCTGGAACAGGCCGCGATGCCGTTGCGGTAGGCGAAATACAGCTTGCCGCGCTCTGCGTCGAAGCGCAGGTGCAGTTCGATCCGGTCGCCTGGGCGTATCAGTTGCTGGAACTTGAGCACTTCCATGCCGGCAAAGGTCGACGGCAAATCCAGCAGTTGTTGGCCGAGGTTGAATGCCCACTCCACCTGCACCACTCCCGGCAATACCGGAGTGACCGGGAAATGCCCGCTGAAATAGGCTAGGTCCGGCGGCACGCTCAGTTGCAGTGTCCACTCGCCGTTAGCTTCAACCTGTTCCAACACCTGCGGCGCCTTGGGCCGTGGCGCCATGAGCAGCGCCGCCACGTCGGCCTGGGGCAGTTTGCCTTGGGCGTTGAGTGGCAATTGACTCAGCAGGCGCCAGCGGCGTGGCAGGGCCAGGGCTTCGCAATGTTGGCTCAAGTGCTGTCGCAGGGTCTGGGTAACGCTGCGCCGGCCCTGATTGCGCAATGCATGCAGGCCGGCGGCGCTCAGCACCACCAGCGCGCCGAGGGACGCGCGGCTTTCCTGAACCACGCCCAATCGC
Source organism: Pseudomonas sp. S5F11 (assembly GCF_019641515.1). Classification (NCBI taxonomy): domain Bacteria; kingdom Pseudomonadati; phylum Pseudomonadota; class Gammaproteobacteria; order Pseudomonadales; family Pseudomonadaceae; genus Pseudomonas; species Pseudomonas sp. S5F11. The sequence goes on along the minus strand of NZ_JAIFJZ010000001.1, from coordinate 3,070,642 downwards.
GTTTCGGCGACCCATGGATGGGTCATCAAGGCCTGTTCGAGCATGGGCAGGGAGATACGTTTTTCTTCCAGCTTGACGATGCGGTCCAGACGTCCCAGCAGCTCGAAGCGGCCATCGGCATGCAGGCGTGCGGCGTCGGCGGTCTGCTCGATATGCCCAGGGGGCAGGTACGGCGACGCGATGCGCAGGGCGCCGTCGGCATCCTGGCTCAGGTGCACATCGGCAAACGGCTGCCAAGGTTGATTGCCCTGGCGCCAGGCGATGCCGCCGGTTTCCGAACTGCCGAGGATTTCAGTGGGCCATTGTTGCAGGCGTTCATACAGACTGCTGGCGGCTTCCACCGGCAGCGCACCGCCGGATGAGAACACCCGCGCCACTTGGCTCAATGCCGGCCAATCGAGGTTGTCGCCCATGCGCTTGAGCAGCGCCGGGCTGGCCACCCAGGCGAACCGGGCGTGTTCGCGGCTGGCGCGCTGCAAATCTTCGGGGAAGGCCAGTTGTTGACGTACAAATGTGCGACCGGCGCACAGCGGCCACAATACGCGGAACAGCAAGCCGTAGATATGCTGCGTGGCGACACTGCCGACGATGCAGGCACCGTCGAGGTCGGCGCCCCACAAGGTTTCCAGGGCCTGCACTTCGTTGGCCAACTGGCGCAGGGTCTTGTCGATGCGCTTGGGTTCGCCGCTGGAGCCGGAGGTGCACAGGCTCAATTGGCAGGTGTCCAGGTCCAGCGCGGACGGGCTCAGGGCGGCCTGATACAAGGCGTCGAGGTCCGCGGCCTCGGTCAGCCAGGCGTCGACGGTGTCGGCCCAGCGTTGACGGGTTTGGGGTTGCAGGTCGGCGGGCAGCAACACGCTGGCCCCGGCACGCCAGGCGCCCAGCAAGGCGATTGCCAGCAGGCCGGCATCTTCCAGGTGCACGGCCACGCGTTGGATGCCACGGCGTTGCAGCCCGGCGCCCAGGCGCAAGGCCTGGTCCCACAGTTGGGCGTGATTCAGGCCTGCGCACACCGAACGCTGCGCCACCGGCTCAAGCAACAGATGCTCAAGGTTCAACCAATTCATACGCGGCCCCGCACCCTTTGTCGTACCAGCCATTCCACGGCAAACAGCAGCCCCATCAGCCCGTAGGCGATCAGGCCGTTGTACAACGTCCACCAGCTCAGCGGTGCCCACAAGGTGAGGGCGGCCGCGAGCAGGCCGTTAGCTAAGAAGAAAACACTCCAGACCACCGTGACCTGGCGCGTGTACACAATTGCCTCGGGGGGCAGTTGCGGTTCCGTCATCCGCGCCAGGCGCTCAACAATCGGTGGGCCGTATTTCAGGCTCAAGCCGAACAGCGTGAGCATGAACGCGCTGACCAGGCTCGGGTACCAGCGCAGCAGCTGCGGGTTGTCGAACCAGGCCAGCAACAGGCAGAACACGATCACCGCCACCGCCATCCAACGGCTGCCAGGGCGCCGCGCAGCGGTGAGCGCCCGCAACAGCCATAGGCTGCCCAGCAGCAGGCCGAATTGCCACGGCGCAAAATGCTCGGTGCCGTAATACACCGCGAAGGGGTACAGCAGCCCCGCCAGCAACAGGCCAAGGCCGATCAGCCGGCTCATGCGGCTGGTTGGACCAGACGGTACACCGCCTCAACCACATCGTTCACGGTGCGCACGGCCTTGAATTCCTCGGCAGCAATCTTCTTGCCGGTCTGGCGCTTGATATGGTCGATCAGGTCCACCGCATCGATGCTGTCGATTTCCAGGTCCTGGTACAGGTTGGCGTCGAGGGTCACGCGTTCAGGTTCCAATTCGAACAGTTCCACCAAGGCATCGCGCAGGGTGTTGAAAATATCGTCACGAGTTTGCATGGTCCGGTCTCAAGCTGCCTGGCGGGCCGTGACGAACGCCGCAAGGCTGGCCACGTTGGTGAAGTGGTTGCGAGTGTCCTTGGCGTCGGCGTCGATCTTGATGCCGTACTTTTTCTGGATGGCCAGGCCCAGTTCCAGGGCGTCCACCGAATCCAGGCCCAAGCCTTCGCCGAACAGGATCTGGTCGCTGGGAATATCGTCCGCGCCGATGTCTTCCAGGCCCAAGGCCTCGATGATCAGCGTCTTTATGTCGTGCTCAAGGCGTTGTTTGTCGCTCATCTTCGGCGAGCTCCTTAATGAAATAGTGGTGCAGGTAATCGTTGAGCTTGCGTGAAGCCTGGGGCGCGGGGCCCAGTGCAGCGAACGCCTGTGGTTCTATATCGGCGCCAACCCGCAAACTGAAGTGCACGCGGCGTTTAGGAATGCGATACCAGGGTTCGGCCTTGGTCAGGGTGGTGGGGCTGACCTTGATCACAACGGGGGTGATGATTGTCGCACCTCGCAATGCAATGGCGGCGCCCCCGCGATGAAAGGACGGCGCGGCACCGGGAGTGGTGCGGGTGCCTTCGGGAAAGATGATCAGGGTTTGCCCGCTTTGCAGGGCAGCGGCGGCGGCATCGAGCATTTCGGCGCTGCCGTCGTTGCTGATATAGCCGGCGTCGCGCACCGGCCCGCGGGTGAAGGGGTTCTGCCACAGGCTCTGCTTGACCACGCAATTGGCCTGGCGCACCAGACCGATCAGAAACACCACATCGATCAGCGACGGGTGGTTGGCAATAATCATCTGGCCGGGACGGCCGAGTTTTTCCGCGCCTTCGACGCTATAAGTCAGCACGCCCGCGCGTTGCATCAGGCGAATAAAGAACCAGAACAACCAACTGATGGTGTGCCGCGCGCGCCCTCGATGCCGGGCCGCACTGCCTGGCAGGCAACTGAGCAGGGGGAACACCAGCAGGCGCAAGCACAGCCCACCGAAACCGAACAGCACGAAGCTGGCAGCGGTGGCGAACAGGCGCCAGTAGTAGGCGTCCCGGGGCTTGTTGGTCATGGCTTGCGTTGCCAATTCCATACGCGGTTCTTCCAGGCATGTTGGCAGGCACCCTGGTCGGTGAGCAGGGCGCGCAGCAGGTTCAGGGCGTGGGGCCACTGGGTTTGAGTGGCTTGGACAGTGCCGGTGGTGAGTTCCAGTTGCCACTCGTCGCCTGGGGTGAGCAACAGGCCGAGTGCATATGGAAACGGCACGTCATGGATCCAACTGGTATAGGCGGCGGGCGGTTGTTCTTCGGTGATCACCAGCAGCACCGCCGGCGCGCCTTCCTGGAGCAGCGCGGCGGCTTCGAGCAGACCGTGTTCCAGGCCGTCGCCGGCGGCAGCGAGGGCGGTCATTTCGCTGGTTTCATTGCGCAGGATCGACCACAGGCCGATCACGGCGTTGTGCACCGATAGGCTGAACTGGGTCGGCGACAGCGGTTGTTCGTGGGCCAGATCGCTGAGGATATCGAGGGTGCGCGGGGTTTCGCCGTGGCGCGAAATGAATACCAGCGGCAGGTCTTGAAGGCCCTCGGCCAGCGGCCAGCCCACACTGAACGCCATGCGCGCCAGACGGCTCAAACGCCGACGTTGTATTGCCGGCAGAAATGACACGTCGGGAGAAGCTTCGCTTTCAGGCAGCAACACCGGGGCCTGGCACCACGCGTGCCAGTCGTCCGCACTCTCCAGGCCAGGGGCCCAGGCGCGCCATTGGGCGATGTTGAAATTGATCACTGAGAAGTTATCCCGCCCCTGCGGGCTTCCATGTGCGGCATTTGGCCCCGAATACCGGGACAGGCAGCAAGCGCCGAATGGCGCGCATTATCCGGGTGCCGTGGGGTTCTAGCAAACATTGGTAAAAAATTGTTCAAGGCCGATTACAAAATCGTGGGAAAGATTTGCAGATTGTCCGTTACCCAGGCGCTAGTTGGGCTGTCGGACCCTTCCTAAACCTTCGTGTGTGACGTACTACGGCTTTCGGTCGATGCAGCAGTGCATGGATGAACGAGGTAGCTAACAGGCGCTTTTGCCCTCTACACTCGGACATTCATTGATACACGGAGGTTTTTCCATGCGGCGTGTGGTGTTCAATCAGAAAGGCGGCGTGGGCAAATCCAGCATCGCCTGCAACCTGGCGGCGGTCAGCGCCAGCGAAGGCTATCGAACCCTGTTGGTTGACCTGGATGCACAAGCCAACTCTACCCAGTACCTGACCGGCCTGACTGGGGACGATATCCCCATGGGAATCGCCGATTTTTTCAAGCAAACCCTGTCTTCCGGACCGTTTTCCAAGAAGAACAAGGTGGATATCTACGAAACGCCCTTCGATAACCTGCATGTGATCACTGCCACCGCCGAGTTGGCGGACCTGCAGCCCAAGCTCGAAGCCAAGCACAAGATCAATAAATTGCGAAAACTGCTGGACGAGCTGGACGGCGATTACGACCGCATTTACCTCGATACCCCGCCAGCCTTGAATTTTTATGCGGTTTCGGCGCTGATTGCCGCTGATCGCGTATTGATCCCCTTCGATTGCGACAGTTTCTCGCGCCAGGCGCTGTATGGTCTGTTGGCGGAAATCGAAGAGTTGAAAGAAGACCATAACGAAGGGCTGGAAGTAGAAGGCATTGTGGTCAACCAATTCCAGGCCCGCGCCAGCTTGCCGCAACAGATGCTCGACGAGTTGATCGCCGAAGGCCTGCCGGTGCTGCCGGTGTACCTGGCCAGTTCGGTACGCATGCGCGAGTCGCACCAGGAAAGTCGCCCGCTGATCCACCTGGACCCACGGCATAAGCTGACTCAGCAATTTGTGGAACTGCATAACCTGCTGGAAAACGCCTGACCTTCAAGCGCCACACAGATCCAAGGTGGGAGGGGGGTTGCCCCCCACCCACGGCGTCCAGCATTGTCTCGGTGCGGTTATATCCCCTGGCTACGCAACCAGCTCATCAATTGCGGCAGCGGAAACGCACCGCTCTGGCGCGCCACTTCGCGGCCGTTCTTGAACAGGATCAAGCTGGGGATCGAGCGAATCCCCAATTGCGCTGACAACTGCTGGTTGGCCTCGCTGTCGAGCTTGGCCAGGCGGCACTTGCCTTCCAGCTGACCGGCTGCTTGTTCAAACACCGGCGCAAACGACTTGCACGGCCCGCACCAGTCGGCCCACACGTCCACCAACAGCGGCAGATCGCCCTTTATCTGGCTGGCGTAGTCGCCTTGTTTCAACTCAAACGGCTTGTTCAGCAATACGGGTTGCTTGCAACGCCCGCATTTGGGCGCATCACCCAGGCGTTCGCCGGGGATGCGGTTGAGGCCGTTGCAATGGGGGCAAGGGATGACAAGAGGTTCGGACATGATGGGCTCCTGGAATGGCCAATGGATTCTATTTGGCGCCGCCGCCGGTGTTTATCAAGGTAGCCAGCAGCGGGCTACCTCTCGATTTCACGACGAGCAACTGATTTCCAGGTGTTTGCCCCAATCCGGAGGCCGTTGCGCGTACTGTTCCATGCCTGCCTGCACCTCGAACGGCTGGCTCAGCACCTCATGTAGCCGCCGCACTTCGCTGTAATCGCCTGACTCGGCGGCGGTAATGGCGTTTTGTGCGAGGTAGTTACGCAGGATGTACAGCGGGTTGACCGCGTGCATGCGTTCGCGGCGTTGTTCTTCGGTGTAGTCGCCGTCCCGTGTGATCCGCGCTGTGTACAGCTCGGCCCAGGCATCGAAGCCGGCCAGGTCGACAAAGTCATCACGCAAGCGGCTCACGGCCAGCACCGCCGGTTCATCCCCCAGGCGGCGGAAGAACAAGGTGTAGTCCACGCCACTGTTCTGCATCAGTTGCAGCAGGCGTTCCACCAGTTTCTGGTCAGCCTCTTCGGCCGTGGTAAGGCCCAGGCGGCGGCGCATCAAGTCCAGGTAATGGGCTTGGTACAGCGGCAGGAATAAACCCAGCGTTTCCTTCAAGGCATCGACGCTGATAAACGGCGTGAGCGCCTGGGCCAATGCGCTGAGGTTCCACTGGCCAATCGGCACCTGGTTACTGAAGGAATAGCGCCCTTCATGATCGGAATGGTTGCAGATGAAGTGCGCGTCGAAATCATCCAGAAACGCAAACGGCCCGAAGTCGAAGGTAATGCCCAGGATCGACATATTGTCAGTGTTCATCACCCCGTGGCAGAAACCATAGGCCTGCCATTTAGCGATCAGTTCGGCGTTGCGCTCGACGATTTCGCGGAACATCGCCAGGTACGGTTCCGGCTGTTCGCGGCATTCGGGGTAGTGCAGGTTGAGTACGTGCTCGGCCAGTTGCGCCAACTGCTCGGACTTTTGGGTGTAATAGAAATATTCGAAATGCCCGAAGCGGATATGGCTCGGCGCCAGGCGCAGCAGCATGGCGCCGCGTTCCTGTTTCTCGCGCCATACCGGTGTGTCGGAGCCGATCACGCACAGCGCGCGGCTGCTGGGGATGCCCAGCGCGTGCAGCGCCTCGGATGCCAGAAACTCACGGATCGACGAGCGCAATACCGCGCGGCCATCGCCCATGCGTGAGTAAGGCGTCATTCCCGCACCTTTGAGGTGCAGGTCCCAGTGCTCGCCGGCGGCGTTGTATGCCTCGCCCAGCAGCAAGCCGCGGCCATCGCCCAGTTGTGGGCTGTAGCCGCCGAACTGATGGCCGGAATACACCATCGCCCGCGGCTCTGCTTCGGCCCACAGTTTGTGGCCGCCAAACAGCTCGGCGAACAGCGGCGTGTCGGCCACCGATGGGTCGAGATCGAGCAAGGCCATGGCCCCAGGACTGGCCACTACCAGGCGCGGCTCGTCGAGAGGTTCGGGCAGAACGTGGGTTGAAAACGCGTCGCCCAGGCGTGCGAAACGATTGTCGAAGGTCAGGTCGTCGAGGGCTTTCACCGGCCATCTCCAGCAGAATGTCCGAGCATTCTGCTGGGGATAGAGGGTTTAGTCGAGTTTGCTTGGCGGCGGTTCCGGTGCATCGACGACTTTGCCGGCGGGCGGCTCGGGGGCATCCGTGCTCGGTTGCGCGCCGACGATGGTCTTACGCTCGTCTTCCACCGGCACCAGTTTGTACTCCTGGCCGTGCATATTCTTGAGGTACACCTCCATCTGCCGGAACGAGATGTTGATGTGCTGTTTCTTGAATTCGCGGTTGATGTAGCGGTTGACCTCGTCCAGCACCGGGTTGCGGTCGCCCAGGTCGCGCACATGCATGCGCAGTTCGTGGTCCAGGGTGCTTTCGCCGAAGTTGAGGAAGTACACGTGGGGTTCCGGATCTTTCAGAACCCGTGGGTTTTCCCTGGCGGCCTTGAGTAACAATTCCTTCACCAGGTCCAGGTCGGAGCCGTAGTCCACCCCCAGTTTCAAGGTCACGCGGGTGATGGTGTCGGTCAGCGACCAGTTGATCAGTTGCCCGGTGATGAAGGTTTTGTTCGGGACAATGATGTCCTTGCGGTCGAAGTCGGTGATGGTAGTGGCGCGGATGCGGATCTTGCTCACCGTGCCCGACAGGTTGCCGATGGTGATGGTGTCGCCGATACGCACCGGGCGTTCGAACAGAATCATGATGCCGGAGATAAAGTTGGCGAAGATCTCCTGCATACCGAAGCCCAACCCCACCGACAGCGCCGCCACCAGCCATTGCAACTTGTCCCAGCTCACGCCGAGGGTAGACAGGGTTGAGACAAAGCCCACGCCGGCAATGATGTAGGACAGCAAGGTAGTGGTGGCGTAGGCGCTGCCCTGGGCCAGATCCAGTTTGGACAGCACCAACACTTCCAGCAGGCCGGGCAGGTTGCGCGCCAGGGCGAAGGTGATGCCGATGATGATCAGCGCGCCGAGCAAATCGCCGATGCTGATAGGCACCATGCTGATATTCGCACCGGTGCCGCTGGTGTATTCGTACAGGGTAACGTTGTCCAGGTAGGAAAATACCGAGATCAGGTCCGACCACACCCAGTACAACGCCGCAATAAAGCCGCCGAGCAGGGCCAGGCGGATCAGGCGCATGGACTGTTCGTTGACCTGTTCGATATCCAGCGTCGGCTCTTCGATCACCGCTTCGCCATCGCCGGCCTCTTTGGCCGCCTGACGTTTGGCCAGGGCGCGGGAGTAGGCCAGGCGACGGGCCGCCACGCCGAGGCCGCGGACGAAGGTGGCTTCGATCACCAGCCAGAACATCAGCAGGTACAGGGTATTGATCAAGCGGTCGCTGAGTTTGAGGGCGGTGTAGTAGTAGCCGAAGCACACCGCGATAAACAGTGCGATAGGCAGCGCGGTAAACAACAGGCCCACGGCTTTGCGAAACAACGATGCCTTTTCATGGGTGGGGCTGTTGAGCAGCAGGCGACCCAGCAGCCAGGCCATCAGCGCGTAGCAGGTCAGCACCACGCCGATGCCCAGCACGTCGTCGGCCAGCGCCGCCGGTTGGTGCTCGGCGATAGCGACCACGGCCACCAGGGCCAATACCACCAGGCCGAGCTTGCGCACCCAGCCCTGGAGGAATTCGACCTGGGGTTTTTCCCAGCGGAAATGCAGTTCCGCCACGCCGCCGGGCGCGAGAATCCGGTAAGCGGTGTAGAAAACCAACCACGCCTGGGCCAATTGCAGCAGGGCCGAGCCCAGGTTGGCGTTCTGCCCGCGTGCGTCGATCTGCAGCGCGTAGCCGCACAAGGCCAGGCCCAGGGACACCGGCATTGCCAGCAAAATATTGATCAAAATGGCCTGCGGCGTATGCCACTGGCTGTCGCGCTTGAAGTGGCCGATGTCCAGATGGACCTTATTCAGGCGCTGATACAGAGCCTTGCGGCGCCACAGCAGCGCGCCGATCAACAGCAGCAGCGGCAGGAACAGCAGCGGGCGCTGGGTCAGGCCGTCATACAATTCGCTGACGCTGGACGCCCATGGCAGGGTGGTGATTTGCTTGCTCAGGTGCGCCGGTACGGTTTCCAGCCACTCGGTGTCCAGCGGCTTGTTGCTGGGAATCCAGAACATCTGCTCGTCCAGCGTCGCGCGCAGGGTGGTGGCGGTGCTGAGCAGTTGTTTCTGGTTCAGTTGCAGGGTGATGGATTCGTTCAGCAACGCGCTCAACTCGCGGCTCAGGCGTTCAAGCAAGTCGCTGCGGGTGATCGCCAGTTCCAGCAGGGTGCGCCGCAGTTGCGGAGTCACGTCGTCCGGGGGCTGGTTGGCCAGCAGGTTATCCACATAAGCGCTGGGGGAGCTGATCAGCTCGCGCTGCTGGTTGACCTCAAACTGGTACAGCCGAATGTTGGCGATATCGTCCGCCAGGTCGCGGTCCACCGTGAGACGCGGCAGGGCTTGTTTCTGTTTGTAGAGAATCTTGGACAGCAGCAGGCTGCCCTTGAGCACGTTGATCTGCTCGTCCAGTGCTGAATCGCTCTGAGTGACGGCGTCCAGCTGTTGCTTGGTTTGCAGGTTTTTCTGCGTCAGGTCGTTGAGACGGTCGGTGCTTTTGAGCAGGTAGTCGGACAGCTTCAGGTTGGCTGCGCTTTCCGTGGCCAGCAGGCTGCTGCCGCCGGCTTTCTGCGCCTCGATGGACTGTTGGGTCACCGTCTGCTGGCTCTGGGCCAGACGCTTCTGATTGATCAGGGTTTGCAGGTCCTGGATTTCCTGTTCCAGGCGCGCGGTCTTTTCTTGGATCAGGTCGTGCTGGCTGTTGCCCAGGTCTTGCAACTGACTGTTGCCCGCCAGTTCCTGACGACGCAGCGGGATCAGTGCATTCAGGGCCGCCAATTCAGCGTTCAACTGATTGCGTTGGTCGCTGCTCAGGGCTTTGCCGTTGTCCTTGCCGGACTTGAGGGTGGCGTTGATCTGCTGGATGCGCGTCTGGCTGCTGCTGATTTCGGTCTGGGCGCGCTCTGGGCGGGTTTGGGCGGCGATGGTCAGGCTGTTGGCGTCGGCCAGTTCTTTTTGCAGGTCGCCTTGCTGAGTGCTGCGCTGCACCAGCAGCTGTTCCAACTGCGGGATCGGCAGGCTGGCATAACGCTGGGCCACGGGAATGATTTTGGTGGCCTTGAGCCGTGTCAGCTCGCGCTGGTTTTCGCTGGTCTGGCGCGGGGCGTCGTCCAGCTGGCGCTTGAGATCGACCAGGCGTTGCTCGTAATCCTGCTTGTTGCTCAGATACGTGAGGGTTTGCTGCAGGATGGTCTGCAGCGCCTTCATATCGGCGTCGGGCAGTTTGCGGTCGGGCAGCTTGTCCAGGGATTGCTGGATGGCGTCGGCGCTGGGCGGGTCGGCGGCGTAAACATTACCGACGCAAAGGGTCAGACCCAGCAGGGCAGTGGCGAGAAAAGAGCGCAGGATTGGCATAGAGACCGGTCGAGCTAGTGAAGAATCGGGGGCGTTGTCGCCCCGCAGTTTAGAGGAAGAGTCCGGGGCCCGGGCGACTTCCTTCGGGGAATCTGACGCCCACTTTGCCGATCTTGTTCCCGTCCATGACCGCGACGGTCCAGATGGTGTTGTTCCACTCCACCTGGTCGCCCACCACCGGGGCGCCCCCGACCTTTTGGGTGATGAACTGGCTCAGCGGCGTATCCGGGTCGATACCTTCGAGCTTGAGGCCATACAGCGCCGACACCGCGCCTAGCTGGGCGTCGCCTTCCAACACGAAATCGCCGAAGAAGCGCAGGTCCAGACCACGCTGCGGCGCCTGGCTGAACAGCTTGCCCAGGGCCGGCAGGTTGTGTTCGTGGCCGATTACGCAGAGCAGATCATCGACTTCCAGCACCGTACTACCCGACGGATGGAGCAGTTGCTGGCCACGAAACAGGGCGGCGATGCGCGTGCCTTCGGGCATTTTCAGCTCGCGCAGGGCCGCGCCGATGCACCATTTCTCCGCGCCCAGGCGGTAGACGAACAGCTCCCACTCGCTGGTGACATGCACTTCCAGCGCCGCGCGGGAGATCGGCGCCGGGTCCGGCGGCACTGTGACTTTAAGCAGCTTGGCCACCCACGGCAGGCTCGTGCCCTGTACCAGCAGCGACACCAGCACGATAAAGAACGCCAGGTTGAAATACAGCTGGGCATGGGGCAGGCCAGCCATCAACGGGAACACCGCCAGAATGATCGGCACCGCGCCGCGCAGGCCGACCCAGGCGATAAAGGCTTTTTCACGGCCGTGGAAGGCCTTGAAGGGCAGCAGGCCGACCATCACCGACAACGGTCGCGCGAGGAGGATCATCCACAGCGCCAGGCCCAGGGCCGGCAGGGCGATGGGCAGCAGATCGTGGGGCGTGACCAGCAGGCCCAGCACCAGGAACATGCCGATCTGCGCCAGCCAAGCCATGCCATCGAGCATATGCAAGATGCCGTGACGGCTGCGCACCGGGCGGTTGCCGATCACCAGGCCGCACAGGTACACGGCGAGGAAGCCGCTGCCGTGGAAGGCGTTGGTCAGGGCAAAGACGAACAGGCCGCCGGCGATCACCAGAATCGGATAGAGGCCAGTGGCCAGGTTGATGCGATTGACCATCTGCAACATCAGCCAGCCGCCGCCCAATCCGACCAGGCCGCCGATGCCGAATTCGCGCACCAGATGGGTCAGTAGGCTCCAGTGCAGGCCGGTCTGGCCACTGGCGAGCATGTCGATCAGGGTGACAGTGAGAAACACCGCCATCGGGTCGTTGCTGCCGGATTCGATTTCCAGACTGGCGCTGACCCGTTCGTTCAAACCCTTGCCGCCCAGCAGCGAGAACACCGCCGCGGCGTCCGTGGAGCCGACAATCGCGCCGATCAGCAAGCCTTGGATAATGTTGAGGTTGAACAGCCAGGCCGCCGCCATGCCGGTGAGGCCGGTGGTAATCAACACCCCCACCGTGGCCAGCGACAAGGCCGGCCACAGCGCCACGCGGAAACTCGCCACTCGGGTTCGCAAGCCGCCGTCGAGCAGGATCACGGCCAATGCGAGGTTGCCCACCAGGTAGGCGGTCGGATAGTTGTCGAAGATGATGCCGCCGCCGTCGACGCCGGCGACCATGCCCACGGCCAGGATAATCACCAGAATCGGGATGCCCAGGCGTGATGAAAGAGAACTCACCAGAATGCTCGCACTCACCAGCAACGCGCCGATCAAGAACAGGCTGTTGATGGTCGTCGCATTCAAAGGCAGTACTCCATGAGTAGATACAAAAAGACGGGGCGCAAACTGACCATGCAGTCTGCGTGCCAGGGATTCTAACCTGTTGAATTGCCGCCCTGTCAAAAAGCTTTTCATGGCGTTTAAATGTGGAAGGGGGGTTGCCGCCCCGACAGGTTCACCGAAAAATCCAAGGGCGCGCTTCGCGGCCCAGCGCAGGGCAAGCCTGCTCACCACAAAAAACTGGCTAGCTTCTGTGATGAACGAGCTTGCATCGCTATCGGTGGTACGACCAAAGCAGTGAAGAGTGCCTTGGGTTTTTGTCGCACCTGACGAGGGGTTAGCGGATTCAGGAACCAGATGGGGGAAATGCAGTCACTAAGGCTCGAAAGCGTGGCTCCACCCTGAAGAACCGGGCTGCGCGCCGGGGATAAGCCTGGCATCCGAGGTGAATTTTCTTTATCGTCACCGCCCTTTTAAAACGCTCGAGAAATCAAAATGTTAGAAGCATCCCTCAGCCAATTGGAACAACTGGTCAATGACCTGGTACAGCAAAACCAGGACCTGCTGGGCAGCAATGAATCCCTCAAGGCAGAACTTGCCCGCGCCAAGGATGAAAACGACAGCCTGCAACTGAACCTGATGGAGCAGGAAGAAAAACACGGTGCTACTGCCGCGCGTATTCAGGCATTGGTTGAGCGCGTGAGCGCAGGTCCTGTGGGCGCATGAACGAAGGGATAAAGGTCGTTTCGATTCTCGGAGAGGATTACTCGATCAAGGCGCCGCCCGGGGAAGACAAAACCCTGATGCACGCCGTGACCATGCTCAAGGCTTCCCTGGCCACCACCAAGAAAAAGTACCCGACCCTGATCGGTGACAAATTACTGGTGCTGGCGGCGCTGAACCTGTGCGCCGAGCAGATCGAAATGCAGCAGGCTCATCAGCAGGAACTCGACCGTTACCAAGAGCAAGTCAGCGCCACGGTCGAGGTGATTTCCAAGGCGATCCAGCCTTAGAACCATTCATCCTGCATCCCCAGGCACGTATCGTCCCGTGCTTCCAGAATCGCCAGTTCATGATGGCAGCTCGGTACTTCCCAGGTCAGGAAGTACCGGGCGGCCTGGAGCTTGCCTTTATAGAACCCTGCATCCGCTGCATTGCCCTTGGCCAGTCCTTCTTCGGCGCGAATCGCTTGTTCCAGCCAGCGCCAGCCAATCACCGTATGCCCGAACACCTTCAAGTACAGCGCCGAGTTCGCCAGGCTGCTGTTGACCTTGCCTTGGCCGAGATCCGTCAACAAACCGAGGGTGACGCTTTGCAGTCTGTTAAGCAGGTGGTCCAGCGGTTCACGCAACGCGGTGAGTGACGGGTACTGCTGGGCCCGCGCGCCGGTGTCGGCGATCAGGCGGATCAGTTGCTTGAGCCCCGCGCCGCCGTTCTGCGCCAGCTTGCGCCCCAGCAAGTCCAGGGACTGGATGCCATGGGTGCCCTCGTGGATCGGGTTCAAACGGTTGTCACGGTAGTATTGCTCCACCGGGTATTCACGGGTGTAGCCGTGGCCGCCGAGAATCTGGATCGCCAGCTCGTTGGCCTTGAGGCAGAACTCCGATGGCCAGGATTTGACGATAGGGGTGAGCAGGTCCAGCAATTCGTGGGCCTGTTTGCGTTCCGCTTCATCGGCCAGGGTGGTGGTGTCATCGAACAAGCGCGCCGCGTAGAGGCCCAGATCGAAGGCACCTTCCACGTAGGATTTTTGCGTCAGCAGCATGCGCTTGATGTCCGCGTGCTGAATGATCGAGACCGGCGCAGTCGTAGGATCTTTACTGTCAGGTAGACGACCTTGCGGGCGTTCGCGGGCGTATTCCAGCGAGTACAGGTAGCCGGCGTAGCCGAGCATCACCGCGCCCATGCCCACGCCGATGCGCGCCTCGTTCATCATCTGGAACATGCAGCTCAGGCCCTGGTGCGGCTTGCCCACCAAATAGCCCACGCAGTTGCCGTTGTCGCCGAAATTCAGCGCCGTGGACGTGGTGCCACGCCAGCCCATCTTGTGAAATAGCCCCGCCAGCAACACATCGTTACGCGCGCCCAGGCTACCGTCGTCGTTGACCAGGAATTTAGGCACGATAAACAGCGAAATGCCCTTCACCCCCGGCGGCGCATCCGGCAACTTGGCCAGCACCATGTGCACGATGTTTTCCGACAACGGATGATCGCCGCCGGAAATAAAGATCTTGTTGCCTTTGAGGCGATAGGTGCCGTCGGCCGCGGGCTCGGCGCGTGTACGAATATCCGACAGCGACGAGCCTGCATGGGGCTCGGTCAACGCCATGGTGCCGAAGAAGCGCCCCTCGATCATGGGCTGCAAGAAGCGCTGTTTCTGCTCTTCAGTACCGAAGCTTTCGATCAGGTTGGCCGCGCCCATGGTCAGGAACGGATACGACGTGGACGCCGCGTTGGCCGACTGAAAGTGCGCAAAACAGGCTTGGGACAGCAGGGTCGGCAATTGCATGCCGCCGGCCTCGAAGCTACGCGCCGCGTTGAGAAAACCGGCCTCCAGAAACGCATCCACGGCCGGTTTGACCTCCGGGATCAGGATGGCCTTGCCGTCCTCGTAGCGCGGTTCGTTTTCGTCGTTTTTACGGTTATGGGGCGCGAAGTACTTTTCGGCGATGCTGCGCGCGGTGCTGATGGCCGCATCGAAGGTTTCGCGGTTGTGCTCGGCAAACCGCTCGCGCTGGGTCAGGCCCTCGGCATCGAGGACTTCGTACAGCTCGAAAGCCAGATTGCGGGAACTGAGCAGCGTCTCGGACATGGCGGATTACCTTTAGAGGAATTGGCCCGAGTCTAAGCGTGCGAATTAAGGGTGAATAGCAAGATTGATCTAAGTGATGGAGCGGCAGAATGTGGGAGGGGGCTTGCCCCCGATAGCAGTGTGTCAGTGCCCGAGGTACTGACTGATACTCCACTATCGGGGGCAAGCCCCCTCCCACAATGTCTAGCGGTATTTCTTTCAGGGTTAGCCGATGGTCATCAGGCTGGCGTTACCGCCCGCCGCAGCGGTGTTGACGCTCAACGCTCGCTCGATCACCAGGCGCTCCAACGCAATGGAAGTTTCGCCCTGGGACAAACCATGCACGCCGACGATCGCCCCACCACGCTGCGCCACTTGCTGGCACACCGCGCGCAATTGGTCAGAGTCGCCGTGGTGCAGAACGGCATCAAACACCACATCGTCCTTGGTCCAATCGGCCACGCGCTTGATCTTCGCCTGAATGTCTTTCGGCAGGCGTGGGAACAAGGCCTTGGTCAGGTCGATTTCCGGCCATACCGCCGAGCCACCCACCGCCAGTACCGCAGCCAACTGAGTCAGCAGGTCACCTTCCACGTCCGCCAGGCACAGCACATGCTCGCGGGGCAGGATGGCGTAGCTGTTGCGCTCGCCGGTCGGGCCCGTCAGTTGGCGGGTGATACCGCTTTGCGATTGCGCGGCGAACTGGCTGCACAGCACGCTCAGCTCGCTGAACTTTTGGCTGTCGGCCCAGGCTTTAAGGGCTGTCAGCGGTTGGCTCATGGCATCGCGCAGACGTACGTCCGGCGCCGCCAACTTGTCGGCGCGCACGAAGGATTGCTCGATTGCATCGGTAGGACGAGTCGACAGCAAACGGTACAGGTACAGCGGGCCACCGGCTTTCGGGCCAGTCCCCGACAGGCCTTCACCGCCGAACGGCTGCACGCCGACCACAGCACCCACGATGTTGCGGTTGACGTAGACGTTACCGGCGTGAACGTTGTCGATCACTTTGGCGATGGTCTCGTCGATGCGCGTGTGCACACCCAGGGTCAGGCCGTAGCCGGACGCATTGATCTGGCCGATCAACTGGTCGATCTCTTTACGCTTGTAGCGGACTACGTGCAGTACCGGGCCGAAGATCTCGCGTTGCAGCTCGTCGAAGCTTTCCAGTTCGATCAGGGTGGGCATCACAAAGGTGCCGCGCTTGATTTCTTCGGCGTCGGCGATCGCCACCTGGTACACGTTGCGGCCTTTGTCGCGCATGGCCTGGATGTGCTTCTCGATGCCGGCCTTGGCTTCGGCGTCGATCACCGGGCCGATGTCCACGGACAAGCGCTCCGGGTTGCCCAGGCGGCATTCAGCCATGGCGCCCTTGAGCATTTCGATGACGCGGTCTGCCGAATCTTCCTGCAGGCACAGCACGCGCAGGGCCGAGCAACGCTGGCCGGCGCTGTCGAAGGCCGACGACACCACGTCGATCACTACTTGTTCAGTGAGTGCGGAGGAGTCGACGATCATCGCGTTCTGGCCACCGGTTTCGGCGATCAGCGGAATCGGACGACCCTGGGCATCCAGACGCCCGGCCACATTGCGCTGCAGCAGGCGCGCCACTTCGGTGGAACCGGTGAACATCACGCCTTTGACGCGATCATCACCCACCAGGCGGGCACCGACGGTTTCGCCCTGGCCCGGCAGCAGTTGCAGCACGCCTTCCGGAATACCGGCTTCCAGCAGGATGCGCACGGCCTGGGCTGCCACCAGCGGGGTTTGCTCGGCAGGTTTGGCCAGTACCGGGTTGCCGGCGGCCAGTGCCGCGGCGACTTGACCACTGAAGATCGCCAGCGGGAAGTTCCACGGGCTGATGCACACCACCGGGCCCAGTGGGCGGTGGGCGTCGTTGGTGAAATCGTTGCGCGCCTGCACCGCGTAGTAGCGCAGGAAGTCCACGGCTTCACGCACTTCGGCGATGGCGTTGGCAAAGGTCTTGCCGGCTTCGCGGGCCAGCAGCCCCATCAATGGCTGGATCTCGCCTTCCATCAGGTCGGCGGCGCGTTCCAGAATCGCGGCGCGCTCGGCCGGCGGGGTGGCCTGCCAGATCGGGCCGGCATTGATCGCGCATTGGATGGCGTTGTCGACGTCTTCGACGGTGGCTTCCTGAACCTGACCGACCACATCGCGCAGGTCGGATGGGTTCAATACCGCGGTCGACGTTTGCTCGCTGGACGCGCAACCAAGCATCGGTGCGGCTTTCCAGTTGTTGTGGGCGGTGGCCAGCAGGGCGCAGGACAACGAGGCCAGGCGGTGTTCGTTGGCCAGGTCGATACCGGCCGAGTTGGCGCGGTCGCTGCCATACAGGTCGCGCGGCAGCGGAATGCGTGGGTGCGGCAAGCCGAAGCCGCCTTCCACCGTCGCCATTTGCTCGATGCTGGCCACTGGGTCGGCCACCAGTTCCTGGATCGAAATCGACTGGTCGGCGATGCGGTTGACGAACGAGGTGTTCGCGCCGTTTTCCAACAGGCGACGTACCAGGTAGGCCAAGAGTGTTTCATGGGTGCCGACCGGGGCGTAGACGCGGCACGGACGGTTCAGCTTGCCGTCGGCAACCTTGCCGACTACCTGCTCGTACAGCGGTTCGCCCATGCCGTGCAGGCACTGGAACTCGTACTGGCCGGGGTAATAGTTCTGACCGGCGATATGGTAAATGGCCGACAAGGTGTGGGCGTTATGCGTGGCGAACTGCGGGTAGATGACTTCCGGCACCGACAGCAGTTTGCGCGCGCAAGCGATGTAGGAAACGTCGGTGTACACCTTGCGGGTGTACACCGGGTAGCCTTCCAGGCCTTCGACCTGGGCGCGCTTGATTTCGCTGTCCCAGTACGCGCCTTTTACCAGGCGGATCATCAGGCGGTGGCGGCTGCGGCGGGCCAGGTCGATCACGTAATCGATCACGTACGGGCAACGCTTCTGGTAAGCCTGGATCACGAAGCCGATGCCGTTCCAGCCGGTCAGTTGCGGCTCGAAGCACAGGCGTTCCAGCAGATCCAGGGACAGCTCCAGACGGTCGGCTTCTTCGGCATCGATGTTCAGGCCGATGTCGTATTGCTTGGCCAGCAGGGTCAGGGACAGTAGGCGCGGGTACAGCTCGTCCATCACGCGCTCGTACTGCGCACGGCTGTAACGCGGGTGCAGCGCCGACAGCTTGATGGAGATGCCCGGGCCTTCATAAATTCCACGGCCGTGGGAGGCTTTGCCGATGGAGTGAATAGCTTGTTCGTACGAGGCCAGATATTTCTGGGCGTCGTGTTCGGTGAGTGCGGCTTCACCGAGCATGTCGTAGGAGTAACGGAAGCCCTTGGCTTCGAACTTGCTGGCGTTGGCTAACGCTTCGGCGATGGTCTCGCCAGTGACGAACTGTTCGCCCATCAAGCGCATGGCCATGTCGACGCCCTTGCGGATCATCGGTTCGCCGCTCTTGCCGATGATGCGGCTCAGGGAAGAGGTCAGGCCGGCTTCGTTATGGGTAGAGACCAGTTTGCCGGTCAGCAGCAGGCCCCAGGTGGCGGCGTTGACGAACAGCGACGGGCTGTTGCCCAGGTGCGGCTGCCAGTTGCCGGTGCTGATCTTGTCGCGGATCAGTGCGTCGCGGGTGCCCTTGTCCGGGATGCGCAGCAGCGCTTCGGCCAGGCACATCAGCGCCACGCCTTCCTGGGAGGACAGGGAAAACTCTTGCAGCAGGCCCTGAACAATCCCGGCACGGCCGCCGACACTCTTCTGATTGCGCAATTTCTCGGCAATGGTGGCGGCCAGTTTGTTGGTGGCCTCGGCCATGGGTGCCGGGAGGCGGGCCTGTTCGATCAGCATCGGCACCACTTCCGGCTCGGGGCGACGGTAAGCGGCGGTGATCGACGCGCGCAGTACGGACTGCGGCAGGATGCTTTCGGCGAACTCAAGGAAGCACTGGTGAGCGTGGTCGGTCTGGACCTCGCCTACGTCGTCTGCGTCTTTGCTGCTCAAACCATTGAGTTCGGTCAGGGTTGCACCACCCTCCAGTTTCTCCAGGTAATTGAAAATCGCCTGCTTGATCAGCCAGTGCGGCGTGCGATCAATGGAGGTCGCGGCAGCCTTCAGGCGTTCGCGGGTCGGGTCGTCGAGTTTGACCCCAAGGGTGGTCGTCGCCATTTTCTTATCCTCATGGGTGCCACTACCGAGTGGCATTAGCTGGCGGCAAGATTAGCTGTGCACATGCGTAGGTGCAACCGGGTGCAACCTATTTTGTTAATGAAATTTTCGATGGTTCGTCGGAAATAATTAAGCCCTCAGCGTGATGCGCTGCGTGTTGGTGCATTTGCTTCTGAGATCGGCTGTTTTTGCTCCGAAAGGGAGCAAAAACAGGGTGTTTTCCGCAAAATCACTCAAGGTGCAACTTATTCGCGAGAAACTGGTTGCACCTGATTTGCTTTGTTGAATAGCATTCGCGGCCAAGGTGCAACCAGCTTTCGGGTTTGGGGCATCGGCTGGCGGCTTTCCTGGGGAAACGCCAGTCATAAATGCGCGGCACGCGGGTTCGTCTACCCTTGCAAAAGGGTCGGCGCCTGACAGACCGCCGCTACATAAAAACAAAGCCAGGGCGTCACTTCTTATGAGCGTTAGCAATCCAACCCTGATCACGTTCGTGATCTATATCGCAGCAATGGTGCTGATCGGCTTCATGGCCTATCGATCCACCAATAACCTTTCCGATTACATCCTCGGCGGTCGCAGCCTCGGTAGCGTGGTCACTGCCTTGTCGGCCGGCGCGTCCGATATGAGCGGCTGGTTGTTGATGGGCCTGCCGGGCGCTATCTACATGTCCGGTCTGTCGGAAAGCTGGATCGCCATCGGCCTGATCGTCGGTGCCTACCTCAACTGGCTGTTCGTGGCCGGTCGCCTGCGGGTACAGACCGAACACAACGGCGACGCCCTGACGCTGCCCGACTACTTCTCCAGCCGCTTCGAAGATAAAAGCGGCCTGCTGCGGATCATCTCCGCGGTGGTGATCCTGGTGTTCTTCACCATCTATTGCGCCTCCGGCATCGTGGCCGGCGCCCGTCTGTTCGAAAGCACCTTTGGCATGTCCTACGAGACCGCGCTGTGGGCCGGTGCCGCAGCGACCATTGCCTACACCTTCGTTGGCGGTTTCCTTGCGGTGAGCTGGACGGACACCGTACAAGCCACGCTGATGATCTTCGCGCTGATCCTCACGCCGATCATCGTGCTGCTGGCCACCGGCGGCGTCGACACCACGTTCCTGGCCATCGAAGCCAAGAACCCCGACAACTTCAACATGCTCAAGAACACCACCTTCATCGGCATCATTTCGCTGATGGGCTGGGGCCTGGGCTACTTCGGCCAGCCGCACATCCTCGCGCGCTTCATGGCGGCGGATTCGGTGAAGTCGATCGCCAAAGCGCGTCGCATCTCCATGACCTGGATGATCCTGTGCCTGGGCGGCACCGTGGCCGTGGGTTTCTTCGGTATTGCTTACTTCTCGGCGCACCCGGAAGTGGCCGGCCCGGTTACCGAAAACCACGAGCGTGTGTTTATCGAGCTGGCCAAGCTGCTGTTCAACCCATGGATTGCGGGCGTGCTGTTGTCGGCCATCCTGGCGGCGGTCATGAGTACTTTGAGCTGCCAACTGCTGGTGTGCTCCAGTGCATTGACCGAAGACTTCTACAAGACCTTCTTGCGCAAGAACGCCTCCCAGGTTGAGCTGGTCTGGGTCGGTCGCTTGATGGTGCTGCTGGTGGCCTTGATCGCCATCGCCATGGCCGCCAACCCGGAAAACCGCGTACTGGGCCTGGTGAGTTACGCCTGGGCCGGCTTCGGCGCTGCGTTCGGCCCTGTGGTGCTGATCTCGGTGATCTGGAAGCACATGACCCGCAATGGCGCTCTGGCCGGCATCCTGGTCGGTGCGATCACCGTGATTGTGTGGAAACACTTCGCGCTGCTGGGTCTGTACGAAATCATCCCTGGCTTCATCTTCGCCAGCCTGGCGATCTACATCGTCAGCAAGCTGGGCGCGCCGACTGCGGGTATGGTCGAGCGTTTTGATGCGGCGGAAAAAGACTACAACCTCAACAAGTAATTCGCCGGGCGCGCTGCGCCTGATGAGTTAAACGAAAGGCCCGCATCCTACGGATAGCGGGCTTTTTTTATGTGTGAATTGGGTCGGACAAACTGAAGATTCGCACGCTCGTTCGTAGGGTTTTACTGATTTACGCGCGCGCTGCTCGGCAGACGCGGGCACTGGTGCAGAATCGGCCCCCCAGCCTTCGCAGAGAAACATCGGATGTTCGCGCCTGCCAATCAAAGTGCTTTCACCCTGACCCTGGACGGGGTGCCCAGCGATCTCAAGGTCTACCGCTTCAACGGTCAGGAAACACTCAGCCAACCCTATCGTTTTGACCTGGAACTGGTCGGCGAACAGCCGGACCTGGATCTGGGCAACTTGCTGCATCGCCAGGCCTATCTGGGTTTCGATGATCAGGGCCACGGTGTGCATGGCCTGGTCGACCATGTGGCGCAGGGCGATTCGGGGCGGCGGCTGACGCGCTATAGCGTTCGTCTCGTCCCTCAGTTGGCTTATCTGGCCCATAGCAGCCATCCGCGTATTTTCCAGCACAAAAGCGTGCCGCAGATCGTTGCGCAGGTGCTCAAAGAGCAAGGCATCCAGGCGGATCGATTCGAATTTCATCTAAGCGGCACGTATCCGGAGCGTGAGTATTGCGTGCAGTTCGGCGAGACCGACCTGGCATTTATCCAGCGCCTGTGTGCCGAGCAGGGCATTCACTATCATTTTCAGCATTCGCCCGAAGGACATTTACTGGTATTTGGCGACGACCAGAGCGTGTTTGCCCAGGCCGAGCACGCAACGCCTTACGCCGCAGGCTCCGGGATGGTAGCGGACACTCCGGCCATCAAGCGCTTCACCGTACAACTGCAGACCCGCACCACGGCGGTGAGCCTGCGCGATTACGATTGGCGCAAGCCGCGCCTGACGCTGGAAAGCGCAGTGTCCGACCAGCAGACCCTGTGCCTTGAAGAGCAGGGTTACCCCGGCCATTTCACTGACCGCGTGGAGGGTAAGCACCTGGCACGGCGCGGTCTGGAGCGTCACCGCAGCGAGCATCGCCTCGCCTTGGGCAGCGGGGATGAGCCGGCGTTGGCCTGTGGACGCTTCCTCAAGCTGGCCGGGCATCCTCGCCAGGAATGGAACGACTTGTGGCTCGTGACCCAAGTCACTCACGAGGGCAGCCAACCCCAGGTACTCGAAGAGGCGGTGACCGAAGTGGCGGGTGGGGACATGCGCCAGGGTTACTCCAACCACTTCGTCGCGACGCCCTGGGATGTAGTTTTCCGCCCGCCCTTGGCGCCGCGCAGACCGATGACGGGTTACCAGAACGCGGTGGTGACCGGGCCCGCCGACAGTGAAATCCATTGCGACGAATACGGCCGTGTCAAAGTGCAATTGGCCTGGGATCGCCACGGCGAACATAACGAGCATTCCAGTTGCTGGCTGCGGGTCGCCAGCGGCTGGGCCCATGATCGCTACGGCGCGGTGCTGATCCCCCGGGTGGGCATGGAAGTGTTGGTCGGCTTTGTGAATGGCGACATGGACATGCCCGTGGTGGTCGGTTGCCTGGCCAATGCCGCGACGCCGGTGCCCCTGAACCTGCCAGCGGACAAGACCCGCAGCATCCTGCGCAGCCAAAGCAGCCCCGGTGGTGGCGGTTACAACGAACTGCGCATTGAGGATCGCAAGGGCGCCGAAGAGATCTACCTGCGCGCCCAGCGCGATTGGACCCAGCATGTGCTGCATGACCAGCAGGTGCAGGTGGATAACCGGCGTCGGATCACCGTGGGGGGCGAGTCGCACCATGAGCTGCAGGGAGAAGAGCAGCGCATCACCCACGGCAATCGCCTGACCGAACTCAAGCAGGACGACCACTTGGCGGTCGGCGGTTCGCAGCGGGTCCGCGCGGAGCAGGTGATTCAGATCGGCGCCGGCCAAAGCGTCGTCATCGATGCGGGTGCCAGCGTCACGATCCAGGCCGGTGGGCAGTCGATCACCCTGTCAGCCGCAGGCATCTTCAGCAGTGTGGCGATCCAGCTCGGTGGTGCTCCCGCCCCCGCTGCGGCACCGTTGTTGCCCGGGCTGCAGGACAAGGTGCTGGCGGTGATCCCGGCGCCTCTGAGCCGCGTGCAGATCGCCAGTTTGAAGCGCAGCGCGCCGTTCTGCGAAGAGTGTGAACGCTGCAAGAGCGGCCAGTGTGATGTCACTCACCAACCCCATTGATATGTGTTTTTCAACCCAAGGAGTTTCGCCCCAATGGATCAACCTCTATCGCCCAGTGCTTGGCTCGCACAGTGGCCTCTGCAGCCCCATGAGCAACTGTTCGCGGTGCTGGGCAATGCCAGCGATGCCCAGCCGTTCGAGGCTTGGCAAGGTGTGGCGGCGGGTGCGCCACCGCGCTCGATCTGGGCGAGCACGGCTTATGCGGATTGGACGCAGGTTATGCCTTATCTCGCACAAGTCGAGCCCGGCAGCGCCTTTCTCGATTGGGTGGCGAACACCCAGGCCGAGGATTGGGGTTGGCTGGCGGTGTCGTCCAGCCCGGCGGACGTGGTACTCGCTCATCTGCAAGGCTTGACCCAAGTGAAACTGCCCGAGGGGCCGCCGGTGTTCCTGCGCTTTTGGGACGGCACGCAGTTCTTGCCGCTGTTGCGGCAATTGGGCGGTGAGGCGGGGCAGGTGCTGCCGGTGTTTCAGCGCTATCTGATCAATGGGCAACCCCAGGCCGTTGCAACGGGGCCGGTTACTACCGCCAAGGCCAGCCCCTGGTGGCAGGTGCCAGCATCGTTACTGGAGCATCTGGCCGAACAATCGCCGCAAACCCTGATCGACAACCTGCTGCAATGGCTTGAGGAGCAGCGCCCGGACCTCTACACCGCCTTCACGCCTGCGACCTTGCAGCACAAGGTCGCTTACTTCGCTCGTGGTTCGACG
Organism: Pseudomonas sp. S5F11; assembly: GCF_019641515.1. Classification (NCBI taxonomy): domain Bacteria; kingdom Pseudomonadati; phylum Pseudomonadota; class Gammaproteobacteria; order Pseudomonadales; family Pseudomonadaceae; genus Pseudomonas; species Pseudomonas sp. S5F11. The sequence continues at coordinate 3,046,810 of NZ_JAIFJZ010000001.1, read as the reverse complement.
GTGACCTATGCAGCGCTGACGGACTACCTCGCCTCAGAGGCGAGTTGAGGCCAGTGCCTGCTGCAAGTCGTCGATCAGGTCTTCAATGGCTTCAATACCGACCGACAGGCGAATCATCTCCGGTTTCACGCCAGCCTTGGCTTGCTCCTGCTCATTCATCTGCCGATGGGTGGTGGAGGCCGGATGGCAGGCCAGGGATTTGGCGTCGCCGATATTCACCAAACGTTTGAAAATCTGCAGCGCGTCGTAGAAGCGCACACCCGCGTCATAGCCACCCTTCAGGCCGAAAGACAGGATCGCCGAGGGTTTGCCCTGCATGTATTTTTGCGCCAGCCCATGGTGCGGATGTTCTGGCAGGCCCGCGTAGCTGACCCATTCCACCTCGGCATGCTCCTGTAGAAACTGTGCAACCTTGAGCGCGTTCTCGGTATGGCGTTCCATGCGCAGGGCCAGGGTTTCCAAGCCTTGCAGCAACAGGAAGGCATTCATCGGCGCCAGGGCCGCACCGGTATTGCGTAATGGCACGGTACGCGCGCGGGCGATGAACGCGGCGGGGCCGAATTTTTCGGTGTAGACCACGCCGTGATAAGCCGGCTCGGGCTGGTTGAGACCGGGGAATTTTTCCGGGTACTGGGTCCAGGGGAAAGTGCCACTGTCGACGATCACACCGCCGAGGGAGTTGCCATGTCCGCCGATGTACTTGGTCACCGAGTGCACCACGATATCGGCGCCGAACTGGATGGGTTTGCACAGGATCGGGGTGGCTACGGTATTGTCGACCATCAGCGGCACGCCTCGGGCGTGGGCCACCTTGGCCAGGGCTTCCAGATCGATAATATTGCCCGCCGGATTGCCGATGCTTTCGCAATACACCACTTTGGTCTGGTCGTCGATCAGCTCGGCAATGGCCTCGGCGGAGTCGTCCCGGGCGAACCGCACGTCCACACCGAAGCTGGGCAATAGGTGGGCGAATAAGGTGTAGGTGCCGCCGTAGAGCTGCGGCGTGGTGACGATGTTGTCGCCGGCGCGGGTCAGGGTCTGGATTGCGTAGTGAATCGCCGCGCTGCCCGCCGACACCGCCAGGCCCGCGATGCCACCTTCGAGGGCGGCGATACGTTGCTCCAGTACGTCATTGGTAGGGTTCATGATGCGCGTGTAAATGTTGCCGGGCACATCCAGGTTGAACAGGTCGGCCCCGTGCTGGGCGTTATCGAATTCGAAAGCCACGTTTTGGTAGATCGGCACGGCCACGGCCTTGGTGGTCGGGTCCGACTTGAAGCCGTGGTGCAGGGCGAGGGTGGCGTCTTTCATGATGGCAATTGACCTCCTTGGATTGGGTGCTCGCCACAATAAATCCGCGCTCATGGAGACATTTAGATTTTTTTCAGTCCGCTCCCTGCTTTTAGGGCATAAGCACCGCCCGGCATGCCGCCCTGCACCTTTGCCCGTGTAGAAGGTAAACTTCGCCCCCTGCGCAGGAGCAACCATGAATTATCGTCACGCCTTTCACGCCGGCAACCACGCCGATGTCTTCAAACACCTGACCTTGACCCGCCTCATCGCCCTGATGTCGCGCAAGGAGCAGCCGTTTGCCTACCTCGATACCCACGCGGGCATCGGCCTGTACGACCTGCAGGGCGATCAGGCCAACCGTACCGGCGAATACCTCGAAGGCATCGCGCGCCTATGGGGCCGGAACGATCTGCCGCCGCTGACCGCCGACTACATGCGGGTGCTGCACGAGATGAACCCAGACGGCCAGTTGCGCTACTACCCCGGTTCGCCGGAGCTGGCCCGACGCCTCACGCGCCCGCAGGACCGTGTGTTGCTCAATGAAAAACACCCCGAAGACGGTGTGTTGCTCAAGGACAACATGAAGGGCGACCGTCGGGTCAAAGTGCATTTGGGCGAAGGCTGGCATGTGCCGCGAGCGTTGCTGCCAGTGCCGGAAAAACGCGCGTTGATGCTGATCGACCCGCCGTTCGAAAAGCTCGACGAGATGCAACGCTGCGCGGCATCCCTCAAGGAGGCGGTCGGCCGCATGCGCCAGACCGTGGCGGCGATCTGGTACCCGGTCAAGGACCAGCGCATGTTGCGGCGCTTCTATCAGGACCTGGCCGGCACGGGGGCGCCGAAACTGCTGCGCGTGGAACTGCTGGTGCATCCCCTGGACACGCCCAACACCCTGACCGGCTCGGGCCTGGCGATTGCCAACCCGCCATGGGGCTTGGAGGAAGAACTGCGTGAGCTGTTGCCGTGGCTGTCCAAGCAACTGGGTCAGACCCAGGGCGGGTGGCAGATGGATTGGCTTATAGCTGAGTAACTGTGAGTTGCAAGCTTCAAGCTGCAAGTGAGAGCAGAAAACACCACTTGCAGCTTGCCGCTCCGAACGTCAGATCGGGCAAACCACGCCTGTTCCGCCAATGCCGCAATAGCCCTGCGGGTTTTTCGCCAGGTACTGCTGGTGATACGCCTCGGCGAAATACACCGTCGGCGCCTGGTCGATTTCGGTGGTGATCTGGCCCAGGCCGGCCTTGTTCAGTTCGGCCTGATACGCCTCGGCACTGGCCTTTGCAGCCTCCAGTTGTTCCGGTGTGGTCGCGTAGATCACCGAACGGTATTGGCTGCCGATGTCGTTGCCCTGGCGCATGCCCTGGGTCGGGTTGTGCAATTCCCAGAACATCTTCAGCAGGTCTTCGTACTTGACCTTGGCTTGGTCATAGACCACCAGCACTACTTCGCTGTGGCCGGTCAGGCCGGAGCACACTTCTTCGTAGGTCGGGTTGGGCGTGAAGCCGCCGGCATAACCCACCACGGTGCTGACCACGCCGTCGCGCTGCCAGAATTTGCGTTCTGCGCCCCAGAAGCAACCCAGGCCGAAGATCGCAAAGCCTACGTCATCGAGGAATGGGCCCAGTAATGGGTTGCCATTGACGAAATGCGTCTCTGGCAGGCTCATCGGGGTGTCACGACCAGGCAATGCTTGTTCTTGAGTAGGCAGCACGTTTTTGTTCACCAGAATTTCCGAGCGCAAGACCATGATCAGTCCTCTCGTCAGGTTGAGTGATGGTAAAAATTCAGACAGTCAGTGTGCCCGAGTGTTACAGCGATGTCAGGCGATTGGGCCGCGCGGGTAGCGTTTAAGCATCGCCGGCAGCTCTGCCCCGGGGATCGGCCGATCGAACAGGTACCCCTGGCCCACATCGCAGCGGTGCCGCCGCAGAAAGGCCAGTTGCTCGGCGGTCTCGATGCCTTCGGCGACCACCTTGAGCTTGAGGTTGTGCGCCATGGCGATCACGGCGGAGGTAATTTCCATGTCGTCCTGGTTGTCCGGGATCTCATGGATAAAGCTGCGATCGATCTTGATGATGTCGATGGGGAATTTTTTCAGGTAACTGAGGGACGAGTAACCAGTGCCGAAGTCGTCCATGGCCAGGGTCAGGCCAAGACTCTTCAACTGGTCCAGTTGCAGGCGCGTGTCTTCGGTGGCTTCCAGCAGCAGGCCTTCGGTCAGTTCCAGCTCCAACAGGTTGGCCGGCAACTCTTCTTCCTTGAGGATCGTGGCGATCGAGGCTACCAGATCCGGGTCGGAGAACTGCTTGGGCGACAGATTGATCGCCACCTGTAAGTCGCCCAGGCCGGCAGCGCTCAGTTGCTTGCTCATGCGGCAGGCCTGGCGGGCGATCCATTTGCCGATGGGGATGATCAGGCCGGTCTCTTCGGCCACGCTGATGAACTGGTCCGGGCGGATCATGCCCTTTTCCGGATGGTTCCAGCGCAGTAACGCCTCCATGCCCAGTAAGCGACCGCTGCGCAGGCACAGCTTTGGCTGATAGAACACGTCCAGCTCGTTCTGCGTTAGGGCGCGGCGCAGGTTGTTTTCGACGAACAGTTTGTAACTGGCTTCGGCATTGAGGGCCTCGGTGAACACCTGCACCTGATGTTTGCCGTTGGCTTTGGCCTTATGCAGTGCCAAGCCGGCGTTACGCATAAGGGTCTGCGGGTCGCGGCCATGCAGCGGCGCGCAGGCCAGGCCCACGGAGCCGGTAACGCTGATCAACTGGTTGTCGACGAACATCGGTTTGTCGAGGGTCGCCAGTAACTGGCTGGCCACTTGTTGACCGGCCTCCAGATCGGTTTCATCCAGCAGCACCGCGAACTCGTTACTGGCAAAACGCGCCAGGCTGCCGCGGCTGGTCAAGCTGTTGCGCAGGCGCCGGGCCAGGCTGATCAGCAACTTGTCGCCGGTCTGGTGACCGAGGCTGTCATTGATGCGCTTGAAATTGTCGATATCCACCAGCAGCAGGCTGATCGGGCTGTCGCTGTCGCGGGCGAAGCGTTCGTCGAGGTTGCGGATGAACGCCGGGCGGTTGCCCAGGTTGGTCAGGTTGTCGGTGTACGCCAGACGCTCGATGCGCTGCTGGGCCAGCTTGGTCTGGGTGATGTCTTCGTAGATGCCGATGTAGTGCGTCAGCTCACGGTTGTCGCCATATACCTTGGAGATCGACAACTGCCCCCAGTAGGGCTCCAGGTTCTTGCGGCGGCTCTTGAACTCGCCCTGCCAGCTGTTGCTCTTGGCCAGGCTCGACGGCGCGTCGAACAACAATTCGCTGAGGTTCTCCAGGGCCGGTAACTGCGCCAGGCGGTGGCCGTGGACTTCTTCGGCGCTGTATTGGGTGATCGCGGTGAAGCTGGGGTTGACGTACTCCACTACGCCGTCGCAATTGACCAGCAGGAAGGCGTTGGCGCTTTGCTCCACCGCGCGCTGGAACAGGTGCAGGGCGCTGGTGGCGGTACGGCGGTTATGGTTGTTGATCACTTGTGCAAACTGGTCTGCCAGCTCGCCGGCAAACGCGATTTCGTCGGCCTGCCAGGCGCGGGAACTGCCGCCCTGTTCGAGGCACAGTACGCCGACCACCTGGCCATCGACGCGGATACTGGCGTCGAGCATGGCGTGTATATCTTTGGCGCGCAGGTTTTCGGCCATTTCACGGGTGCGCGGGTCGCGCATGGCGTTGGTGGCATCGATGGCGCGGCTGGTGTGCAAGGCTTCCAGATAATCCGGGAAGCAACTGGCGTCGATAGGGTCGGGCAAATGGTGCTGCTGGTCGGCGCGGTGATAGGCCGAAATCGGCACCAGGCGCTGGCCTTCAAGGTTCCAGATACTGGCGCAGTCGAGCTGATAGATTTCGCAGGCGCTGCGGGTGATCAGCTCGGCGGCTTCCTGCAGCGAATTGTTGGCGGTGTAGCGTTGGCGGGCCAGCAGCAGGATCAGCTCCTGCTGGGCGCGCACCCGTTCCAGGTGCTGCAATTGTTCCTGCTGGGCCCGCTGGTTGAGTTCCAGGGCGATCTGCAGGCGGCTGTTCTGGCTCTCCAGGTCATCCGAGGAGGGCAGCGGCGAAGGCACTTCACTGAACAGACCGTCGACCACCATCAGGTAGCCGCGCAACAAGTGACGATTGTGTTGTTTGTAGGCTTCGCCCATTTCCAGCAGGCTTAGAGGGCCGTCGTTGGTGTGCAGGGTGTAGCGCACCAGATAGTGGGGGCTCAGGGTCAACTGCTGCTGGATGTTGTCGTGCAATTGATAGCGGGCCTGGGGCTCCATCAGGCTGGCGTAGGGGGTGCCGATCAGGGCACACAATTCGACCGCCGGCAGACCGAATTGGCGCTCGCAGTTGGGGTCGAGGTACAGCAGGGCCCAGCTTGCCTCATTAAGCCGCTCGAAACGCAGCATACCGAGGCGCGAAGGCACCGGTAATTGCGTGACTACCTCGGCCGCCGTACGGGCGACATCGGGTTGGCTTTTCATGGGGGAAACTCACTTGAAATAACGCGCACGGCGCCGGGCTCACGCCCTCTTTTCTGTCGCTTGCGGCAAGGTTGCATCATGCGGCGCGGGCTGACAAGAGAGGATGAAGGCTAAGTGCTATATGGGTGTTATCGGCCGCGTGGGGGATTTCTACAGTCGTGCTGACAGAAGGTGTACAAACCTGTTCTCTCTGTCCAATTTTTGCCGTTGGACGCGCAAAAAAAGCCCCGCCAAGTGGCGGGGTTGAGGTACGAGCGTGGCGCTCGGAAATCGATGCAAACGGGCCTTCCGAGTAAAAGAAGGCCCGTTGCGGCTTACAGCAGAATGGTGCGGATGTCGTTCAGCAATTGGCTCAGGCGCTGCGTGAAACGTGCAGCGGCGGCGCCGTTGATCACACGGTGATCGTAGGACAGCGACAATGGCAGCATCAGCTTCGGCTGGAACGCTTTACCGTCCCAGACCGGCTGGATAGTGGCCTTGGATACACCCAGGATCGCCACTTCCGGCGCGTTGACGATTGGCGTGAAGCCAGTACCGCCAATGTGCCCGAGGCTGGAGATGGTGAAGCAGGCGCCCTGCATATCGTCCGGGGTGAGCTTCTTGTCGCGGGCCTTGGCGGCCAGGGCAGCCGCTTCGGCAGCCAGTTGCAGCAGGCTCTTTTGGTCGACGTTCTTGATGACCGGCACCAGCAGGCCATCAGGCGTGTCGACGGCAAAGCCGATGTGCACGTACTTCTTGCGAATGATCGCCTTGCCGCTTGGTGCCAACGAACTGTTGAAGTCCGGCAGCTCCTTGAGCAAGTGTGCACAGGCCTTGAGCAGCAACGGCAGTACGGTCAGCTTGACGCCAGCCTTTTCGGCCACGGCTTTCTGCGCAACGCGGAATGCTTCCAGGTCGGTGATGTCGGCCTGGTCGAACTGAGTGACGTGTGGGATGTTCAGCCAGCTGGCGTGCAGACCTGCCGCACCGATTTGCATCAGGCGGGTCATCGGCACTTCTTCGGTTTCGCCGAAGCGGCTGAAGTCCACGGTACGGATCGGCGGGATGCCCGAACCACCGGTCGCGCCGCCGGCAGCTGGCGCTTCCTTGGCCTTTTGCATCATGGCTTTGACGTAAGCCTGCACGTCTTCCTTCAGCACGCGACCGTGAGGGCCGGTGGCCGCGACGGCACTCAGTTCAACGCCGAATTCACGGGCCAACTGACGCACGGCCGGGCCGGCGTGAACCTTGGCACCACTTGGCGCAGGCGCGGCGGCTGGGGCTGGGGCGGCCTCGGCTTTGGCAGCCGGTGCGGGTGCAGCAGCCGGAGCCGGCGCGGCGTCAGCTTTGGCAGCCGGAGCGGCGGCCGGTGCTGCAGCAGCGGCAGGCGCGGCGCCTTGTACTTTGAGCTTGAGGATGAAGTCACCGGTGCCGACTTCGTCTTCCAGTTTGACCGCGATGCTTTCTACCACGCCGGCAGCCGGCGATGGGATCTCCATGGAGGCTTTGTCGGACTCCAGGGTGATCAGCGACTGATCGGCTTCGACGGTGTCGCCGACCTTGACCAGCAGCTCGATGATCTTGGCTTTGCCCGACGAGCCGATGTCCGGAACGTGAATGTCCTGAACGCTGGCGGCAGCCGGTGCAGCGGCCGGGGCCGGTGCTGCTGGGGCCTCGGCGGCGGCAGGCTTTTCGGCCGGCGCGGGTGCGGCAGCGGCAGCAGGGGCCGCCGCAGGCGCCGCATCGGCGGCACCTTCGATTTCCAGCTCCAGCAGTTCGTCGCCTTCTTTCAGGCGGTCGCCCAGCTTGACCTTCAGGCTCTTGACCACACCGGCCTTGGGAGCAGGAATTTCCATGCTCGCCTTGTCCGATTCAAGGGTCAGGATGCTCTGGTCGGCTTCGACGGTGTCGCCGACCTTCACAAACAGCTCGATTACTTCACCTTCACCGCTGCCGATGTCAGGTACGCGAATGAGTTCGCTCACAAAAAGTCTCCTCAGCAGTCCAGTGGGTTGCGTTTTTCCGGGTTGATCCCGAACTTGACGATGGCGTCAGCCACCACCTTGGGTTCGATCTCACCACGGTCAGCCAAGGCTTCCAGGGCTGCCAACACCACGAAGTGACGGTCGACTTCGAAGAAGTGACGCAGCTTCTTACGGCTGTCACTGCGGCCGAAACCGTCGGTGCCCAGGACTTTGAATTCCTTGGACGGGACCCACTGGCGAATTTGTTCGGCAAACAGCTTCATGTAGTCGGTAGAGGCGATGACCGGGCCCTTGCGGCCGGCCAGGCATTCTTCGACGTAGCTCTTCGCTGGTTTCTGACCCGGATGCAGGCGGTTGCTGCGCTCTACGGCCAGGCCGTCGCGACGCAGTTCGTTGAAGCTGGTAACGCTCCACACGTCGGCGCCGACGTTGAATTCGTCACGCAGGATCTTCGCCGCTTCACGCACTTCGCGCAGGATGGTGCCGGAGCCCATCAGTTGGACGTGGTGCGCCGCTTCCTTGGTGTCTTCTTCGAGCAGGTACATGCCCTTGATGATGCCTTCCTCGACACCGGCCGGCATGGCTGGCTGCTGGTAGGACTCGTTCATCACGGTGATGTAGTAGAAAACGTCCTGCTGCTCTTCGGTCATCTTCTTCATGCCGTCCTGGATGATCACCGCCAGCTCGTAGCCGTAGGTTGGATCAAAGGTGCGGCAGTTCGGGATGGTGGCAGCCAGGATGTGGCTGTGACCGTCTTCGTGTTGCAGGCCTTCGCCGTTGAGCGTGGTACGGCCGGCGGTGCCGCCGATCAGGAAGCCACGGGTACGGCTGTCGCCCGCTGCCCAGGCCAGGTCGCCAATACGCTGGAAGCCGAACATCGAGTAGAAGATGTAGAACGGCAGCATCGGCTGGTTATGGCTGGAGTACGAAGTACCGGCCGCAATGAAGGAGCTCATGGCGCCCGCTTCGTTGATGCCTTCTTCGAGGATCTGGCCCTTCTTGTCTTCCTTGTAGAACATCACCTGGTCTTTATCGACTGGCTCGTAGAGTTGGCCGACGGAGGAGTAGATGCCCAACTGACGGAACATGCCTTCCATACCGAAGGTACGGGCTTCGTCCGGGATGATCGGGACGATGCGCGGGCCGATGTCCTTGTCCTTGACCAGCTGCGCGAGAATCCGCACGAAGGCCATGGTGGTGGAGATTTCACGGTCGCCCGAGCCGTCAAGGATGGCCTTGAGGGTGCTGAGGTCAGGCGTCGGTACGCTGAAGCTGTTGGCGCGGCGCTGTGGCACGAAACCGCCCAGTGCGGAGCGGCGCTCGCTCAGGTAACGGGCTTCGGCGCTGTTCGGCTCCGGCTTGAAGAACGGCAGGTTCTCCAGTTCTTCATCCTTGACCGGGATGTCGAAGCGGTCGCGGAACAACTTCAGGCTGTCGACATCGACTTTCTTGGTGTTGTGCGCGGTGTTTTTCGCTTCGCCGGCACCGGTGCCATAACCTTTGATGGTCTTGGCCAGGATGACGGTCGGTTGTTCTTTGTGGTTGACCGCTTCGTGGTACGCCGCATAGACCTTGTACGGGTCGTGGCCGCCACGGTTGAGCTTCCAAATCTCGTCGTCGGACAGGTCGGCAACCATCGCCTTGAGTTCAGGCGTGTTGAAGAAGTGTTCACGCACGAACGCGCCGTCTTTGGCTTTGTAGTTCTGGTACTCGCCGTCGATGACTTCGTCCATGCGACGTTGCAGGATGCCGTCGACGTCCTTGGCCAGCAGTGGGTCCCAGAAACGGCCCCAGATGACTTTGGTCACGTTCCACTGCGCACCGCGGAACACGCCTTCGAGTTCCTGGATGATTTTGCCGTTGCCGCGAACCGGGCCATCGAGGCGCTGCAGGTTGCAGTTGATGACGAAGATCAGGTTGTCCAGTTTTTCGCGGCCGGCCAGGGAGATGGCGCCCAGGGATTCCGGCTCGTCACACTCGCCGTCGCCCAGGAAACACCAGACCTTCTGCTTGCCTTCAGGGATGAAACCGCGGGCTTCCAGGTACTTCATGAAGCGCGCCTGGTAGATCGCCTGGATCGGGCCCAGACCCATGGATACGGTCGGGAACTGCCAGAAGTCCGGCATCAGCCAAGGGTGCGGGTAGGACGACAGGCCCTGACCGTCGACTTCCTGGCGGAAGTTGTTCATTTGCTCTTCGCTGATGCGGCCTTCCATGAACGCACGGGCGTAAACGCCTGGGGAGGTGTGGCCCTGGAAGTAGATCAGGTCGCCGCCGTGTTCGTCGGTCGGGGCCTGGAAGAAGTAGTTGAAGCCGATGTCATACAGGGTTGCGCTGGAAGCGAAGCTGGAGATGTGACCGCCCAGGTCCGAATCTTTCAAATTCGTGCGCATTACCATCGCCATGGCGTTCCAACGTACCAGCGAGCGAATGCGGCGTTCCATGAACAGGTCGCCAGGCATGCGTGCTTCGTGGGTAACGGGGATGGTGTTGCGGTATGGCGTGGTGATGGCGTAAGGCAGTTGCGAGCCGCTGCGGGTCGCGAGTTCGCCCATACGGGTCATCAGGTAGTGAGCACGGTCTTCGCCTTCTTTGTCGAGAACCGATTCCAGGGCGTCCAGCCATTCCTGGGTTTCGACGGGATCGAGGTCTTGCATGGCTTGCTCCAGGGCGGAAAGGCTACCAGAATCGGTTGCCTGAAGTTTGCGACTGGCCTTGTGGGCAGACGACATAAATTCTTGGATGGCCGAAGGTTGCTTCGGCGTCCTGTAGTTTTACTACAAATCGTCGGCCATTTCAGCCTTTCGAATGTATATACGAGTAGTAAAACTACACAAGACTGAGCGTATGGCTCGGTCTGGCTGGTGAGCATAATCGTTATTGTTGATCTTTTGCGAACAAGAAAAGGTAGAAGTTTAATGTTGCCTGCCAAAATTAAAGTGTTTTCAGCTATTTCTAACTTTTGTTCGACAGTCCTTCATTCAGCGTGGTGCCTGCACGTCTCGCTACAAGCCTTTTACGCGCCGACCAAGGATAGACCATGAGCCTTCCAACGCTGGCCGAATTGCCGGCCATTCTGCTCCCAGCTGCCCAGCGGGCCGAGCAGTCATTTCGTGACGCAGTGGCCGCGCTGGATGACGATCATGGCCTTTCTGAGTGGACGCCGCAACGCTGGGCCGACTTCGCCCGGGTGTGCGCCGCCAGTGATTTCGTTATTGAACAGAGCCTTCGTGACCCTTTGATGTTGCTCGAACTGGCGGCCTGGGGCGAGCTGGACCGTGGTTTCGCACCTGGCGAGCTATGCGGGCAAATTGCTGGCGCGGTGCAACAAGCCGAAACAGAAGATGAGCTGGGCCGTGTGCTGCGTCGCCAGCGTACCCGCCAGCAAGTGCGCATTATCTGGCGTGACCTGACGCGCCAGGCCGATCTGGTGCAAACCTGCCGCGACCTATCCGATATGGCCGATGCCAGCATCGACCAGGCCTACCAGTGGCTGTACCAGCGCCACTGTGTGCAATTCGGCACGCCCACCGGGCGCCGCAGCGGCGAGGCCCAGCACATGGTGATCCTCGGCATGGGCAAGCTCGGCGCGGTTGAGCTGAACCTCTCGTCGGACATCGACCTGATCTTCGCCTACCCCGAAGGCGGCGAAACCGTGGGGGTGAAGCGTGCGCTGGATAACCAGGAATTTTTCATCCGCCTTGGTCAAAAATTGATCAAGGCGCTCGACCCGATGACGGTCGACGGCTTTGTCTTCCGCGTTGATATGCGTTTGCGCCCATACGGTTCGGCCGGTGCGCTGGTACTGAGCTTCAATGCGCTGGAACAGTATTACCAGGACCAGGGCCGCGACTGGGAGCGCTACGCCATGATCAAGGCGCGGGTGGTGGCTGGCGATCAGGTGGCGGGCGCGCAATTGCTCGACATGCTGCGGCCGTTCGTTTACCGGCGTTACCTGGATTTTTCCGCCATCGAAGCGCTGCGCACCATGAAGCAACTGATCCAGCAGGAAGTGCGGCGCAAAGGCATGGCCGACAACATCAAGCTGGGCTCGGGCGGCATTCGCGAAGTGGAATTCATCGCCCAGGCGTTCCAGCTGATCCACGGCGGCCGCGACTTGAGCTTGCAGCAGCGCCCATTGCTTAAAGTGCTCGGCACTCTGGAGGGCCAGGGCTACCTGCCGCCGGCGGTGATCGCCGAGTTGCGCAACGGTTATGAGTTCCTGCGTTACACCGAGCATGCGATCCAAGCGATTGCCGATCGCCAGACCCAGATGCTCCCCGACAGTCCGCAGGATCAGGCGCGCATTGCCTTTATGTTGGGTTTTGCCGATTGGGCCGCGTTCCATGAGCGCCTGATGTATTGGCGTGGCCGGATTGACTGGCACTTTCGCCAAGTGATCGCCGACCCGGATGAAGATGAAGGCGAAGAAAGCGAGCTGGTGGTAGGCGGTGAGTGGTTGCCGCTGTGGGAAGAGTCCCAGGACGAAGACGCCGCCTGCCGGCAGCTGGCCGAAGGCGGTTTCACCGATGCACCCAAGGCACTCAAAGCCCTGGCCAGCCTGCGCGGCAGCCCGCAACTGCGCGCCATGCAGCGCCTGGGCCGTGAACGGTTGGATGCGTTTATTCCGCGCCTGCTGGCCCAGGCCGTCGAGCATGCCAACCCGGACCTGGTGCTGGAGCGCGTGTTGCCGCTGGTCGAAGCCGTCGCGCGGCGTTCGGCATATCTGGTGCTGCTCACCGAAAACCCTGACGCCCTGCGTCGCCTGTTGACCCTGTGCGCCGCCAGCCCCTGGATCGCCGAGCAGATCACGCGTTTCCCGCTGTTGCTGGATGAATTGCTCAATGAAGGGCGCCTGTTCAAGCCGCCGTTGGCGCCGGAACTGGCCGCCGAACTGCGCGAACGCCTTACACGCATCCCCGAAGATGACCTTGAACAGCAGATGGAAGCCCTGCGCCATTTCAAGTTGGCGCATCGCCTGCGTGTGGCCGCCTCGGAAATCGCCGGCAGCCTGCCGTTGATGAAAGTCAGCGATTACCTGACCTGGCTTGCCGAGGCGATCCTCGAACAAGTCCTCGCCCTGGCTTGGCGCCAGACCGTGGCGCGCCACGGCTCGCCGCAACGGCTGGACGGCACCTTGTGCGATCCTGGGTTCATCATTGTCGGCTACGGGAAAGTCGGCGGCATCGAGCTGGGGCATGGTTCCGACTTGGACCTGGTGTTTATCCACGACGGCGACCCGCATGCCGAAACCGATGGCGCCAAGCCGATCGACGGTGCGCAGTTCTTTACGCGCCTGGGTCAGCGCATCATTCATTTGCTGACGACCCAGACCAACTCCGGCCAGTTATATGAAGTGGACATGCGCCTGCGCCCGTCTGGCGCATCCGGGCTGTTGGTGAGTTCGTTGGGGGCCTTCGACCGCTATCAGCAAAATGAAGCCTGGACCTGGGAACATCAGGCGTTGGTCCGCGCCCGCGTGCTGGTCGGTAGCCAGGACGTTGGCCAGGCGTTCGAGCAAGTGCGGGCCAGGGTGTTGGGGCGCGAGCGTGACCTGGCGACGCTGCGCCAGGAGGTCAGCGAGATGCGCGCCAAGATGCGCGACAACCTGGGCACCAAGAGCACTGCGGCCGGCACGGGCGCCAATGCCTTCGAAGCCACGGCGCTGTTCGACCTCAAGCAGGACGCCGGAGGTATCGTCGATATTGAATTTATGGTGCAATACGCGGCTTTGGCGTGGTCTGCGCAACATCCATCGTTGCTGCGCTACACCGACAATATCCGCATTCTGGAAGGCCTGGAGCAGGTGGGGTTAATGCCCGCCGCCGATGCTCATCTGCTGCGTGAGGTGTATAAAGCCTACCGTTCCGCCGCGCATCGTCAGGCCTTGCAGAACGAGGCCGGTACGGTGGCCGGGGATCAGTTCGTCGAGGAGCGGCGCCAGGTGATGCGAATCTGGCAGGAACTGGGATTGAGCTGAAGACACTATTAGGGCGGGGAGGCATAAGCCTCCCCGCATCGTTTGTGGAAACTACATGAATATTCTGATCGTTGGGCCCAGTTGGGTCGGTGACATGGTGATGGCACAGACACTGTTCCAGTGCCTGCGCGCTCGCCATCCAGATTGCCAGATCGACGTGCTCGCCCCTGAGTGGAGCCGGCCGATCCTTGAGCGCATGCCCGAAGTGCGCAAGGCCTTGAGCTTTCCGCTCGGCCACGGCGCCCTGGAGCTGGCGACCCGTCGTCGCATCGGCAAATCCATGGCCGGCGAGTACGACCAGGCGATCCTGCTGCCCAATTCGCTCAAGTCGGCGCTGGTGCCGTACTTTGCCGGCATCCCCAAGCGCACCGGCTGGCGCGGCGAATTTCGCTATGTGCTGCTCAACGACGTGCGCACGTTGGACAAAACCCGCTATCCGCTGATGATCGAACGCTTTATGGCGCTGGCGTACGCGCCGGGTGCCGAGTTGCCCAAACCCTATCCGCGCCCGAGCCTGCGGATCGACCCGGTCACCCGCGACGCGGCGCTGGCCAAGTTCGGCCTTAGCCTGGATCGCCCGGTGCTGGCGCTGTGCCCCGGCGCCGAGTTCGGCGAGTCCAAGCGCTGGCCTTCGGAGCATTACGCCAAGGTCGCTGAGATGAAGATCCGCGAAGGCTGGCAAGTGTGGTTGTTCGGCTCGAAGAACGACCACTCGGTGGGCGAGGACATCCGCCAGCGTCTGATCCCGGGCCTGCGCGAAGAGGCGGTGAATCTGAGCGGCGACACCTCGCTGGCCGAGGCGATCGACCTGCTGTCCTGCGCCGATGCGGTGGTGTCCAACGACTCCGGCCTGATGCACGTGGCCGCGGCGCTGAACCGCCCGTTGGTGGCGGTGTATGGGTCCACCTCGCCGGGCTTCACCCCGCCGTTGGCCGACAAAGTGGAAGTGGTGCGCCTGGGGCTCGATTGCAGCCCGTGTTTCGAGCGCACCTGCCGTTTCGGCCACTACAATTGCCTGCGCCAGTTGTTGCCGCAGTCGGTCAGCGAAGCCTTGCAGCGGTTGCAGGGCGACGTGGTCGAGGTTCACTGAGTTGCGGGTACTGGTAGTCAAGACCTCATCCCTGGGCGACGTGATCCACGCCTTGCCGGCACTGACCGATGCGGCGCGGGCGATCCCCGGCATTCAATTCGACTGGGTCGTGGAAGAGGGCTTTGCCGAAATCCCCACCTGGCACCCAGCGGTAGACAAGGTGATCCCGGTGGCGATCCGCCGCTGGCGCAAGAACCTCTGGCAAACCTTCAAGAGCGGTGAATGGCGGCGCTTCAAGCAGCGCATCCAGGCGACCAAGTATGACTTGGTGATTGACGCTCAGGGCCTGTTCAAAAGCGCCTGGCTGACCCGTTACGTACGGGCGCCAGTGGCCGGCTTTGATAAAAACTCCGCCCGTGAACCCATCGCGGCGCGTTTTTACTCCCGACGTCTGGCCGTGGCTCGTGGGCAGCACGCGGTGGAACGCTTGCGTCAGTTGTTCGCCGTGGCCCTGGGTTATGACTTGCCCAAAGGCTTGGGCGACTACGGCCTGAGCGTCGACAAGTTGCTCGGCCTGCCACCGAAAAAGCCCTTCGTGCTACTGCTGCACGGCACCACTTGGGACACCAAGCACTGGCCGGAAGCCTACTGGCGCGAGCTGGCCGAACGCATGGGGCGCCTGGGCGTGGACGTGAAGCTGCCCTGGGGCAACGCCACGGAAAAAGCCCGCGCCGAACGCCTGGCTCAAGGCCTGGCGAACGCCGAAGTATTGCCCAAGTTGAACCTGGCCGGCGTGGCTCGCGTTTTGGCCGGCGCCCGCGCTTGCGTGGCGGTGGATACCGGCCTGGGGCACCTGGCGGCGGCGCTGGATGTGCCGACCATCTCCCTGTTCGGCCCCACCAATCCGGGCCTGACCGGCGCCTACGGCAAGGCGCAGATTCACCTGGCCAGCGATTGGTCCTGCGCGCCGTGCCTGCAAAAACACTGTACCTATCAACCGACGGCCGACGACCTGCGTCGATTCGACATCGCGCGCGAATCGCCCCTGTGCTTCACGCGCCTGAACCCTGAGCGTGTGGCAAGCCGACTGAGCACGTTGTTACTGGCTGAGGAACTGCACTGATGCAACTGGCTTTTGTTCTGTACAAATACTTCCCCTTCGGCGGCCTGCAGCGTGACTTCATGCGCATCGCCCTGGAGTGCCAGCGGCGCGGCCATCAGATTCGCGTCTACACCCTGATCTGGGAGGGCGATATTCCGCCCGGTTTTGAAGTGCTGGTGGCGCCGGTCAAAGCGTTCTTCAACCATCGGCGCAACGAAAAACTCAGTGCCTGGATGGAGGCCGACCTGGCCAAGCGCCCGGTGGACCGTTTGATCGGGTTCAACAAGATGCCCGGCCTGGACGTGTACTACGCTGCCGACGGTTGTTTTGAAGACAAAGCACAGAACCTGCGCCATTCGCTGTACCGCAGTTTTGGTCGTTACCGCCACTTCGCCGAATACGAACGTGCGGTGTTCGCCAAGGACGCCAAGACCGAAATCCTGATGATTTCCGAAGTGCAGCAGCCGCTGTTCATCAAGTACTACGACACCCCGGTGGAGCGCTTTCATCTGCTGCCGCCGGGCATCGCCCAGGACCGTCGCGCACCGCCGAACGCCGCCGAAATCCGCGCAGGGTTCCGCAAGGAATTCAACCTGGGCGAGGACGACCTGCTGCTGGTGCAGATCGGCTCCGGCTTCAAGACCAAGGGCGTCGACCGCAGCCTCAAGGCGCTGGCCGCGTTGCCCTCGGAGCTGAAAAAACGCACGCGTCTGTTTGTAATCGGCCAGGACGACCCCAAAGTATTCCAATTGCAAAGCGCCACATTGGGGCTGGGCGATAACGTGCAGTTTCTTAAAGGGCGCAGCGATATCCCGCGTTTCCTGCTGGGCGCCGACCTGTTGATCCACCCGGCGTATAACGAAAACACCGGCACCGTGCTGCTTGAGGCGCTGGTGGCCGGGTTGCCGGTACTGGTCTCGGCGGTGTGTGGTTATGCCCATTACATTGCCGAGGCCGACAGCGGCCTGGTGCTGGATGAGCCGTTCGAACAGGCTCAGTTGAACCAGTACCTGGCGCGCATGCTGACCGATTCTGCACAGCGCGCGGCCTGGAGCCGCAACGGGTTGGCTTTCGCTGAGACGGCCGACCTCTACAGCATGCCGCAGCACGCTGCGGATGTGATTCTGGCGGAGCCAAAGCCATGAAGTTGATGCTTGCCGAACCCTTCAAGAGCCTCTGGGCCGGACGCGATGCGTTCGCCGAAGTAGAGCGGCTGGAAGGCGAGGTGTACCGCGAACTGGAAGCCCGACGCACCTTGCGCACCGAGGTGGACGGCCGTGGCTACTTTGTGAAGATCCACCGGGGCATCGGCTGGGGTGAGATCGTCAAGAACCTGGTCACCGCCAAGCTGCCGGTGCTCGGCGCCGGGCAGGAATGGCTGGCGATCCAGCGCCTGCAGGAAATCGGCGTGCCGACCATGACCGCCGTGGCCTACGGCGAGCGCGGCAGCAACCCGGCGGACCAGCACTCGTTCATCATCACCGAAGAGCTGGCGCCCACGGTCAGCCTGGAAGACTTCAGCATTGATTGGGTCAAGCAGCCACCGCAGCCGCGCCTCAAGCGCGCGCTGATCGCCGAAGTGGCGCGCATGACCGGCATGATGCATCGCGGCGGGGTGAACCATCGTGACTGCTATATCTGCCACTTCCTGCTGCACACCGACACGCCGATCACGCCTGATCGCTTCAAGTTGTCGGTGATCGACCTGCACCGTGCCCAGACCCGGCCGAAAATCAGCCTGCGCTGGCGCAACAAAGACCTGGCCGCGCTGTACTTCTCGGCGCTGGACATCGGCCTGACCCGTCGCGACAAGCTGCGGTTCCTCAAGGGCTACTTCCAGCAGCCGTTGCGCCAGATCCTGGCCGAAGAAAGCGCTTTGTTGCAGTGGCTGCAAGGCAAGGCCGACAAACTCTACGCGCGTAAACAGCGATACGGGGATGCGCTCTGATGGCGGGCTGGAACCTGGAACCGGCCTATGCCGGCCTGGCGGATGACTTTGGCAGCCTCGACGCGGTGTTCGCCCTGCAAGGCGAGCGGCTGACCCGCGATCCGTTGTCCGAAGTGATCCGGGTAGAGCGCGGTGGGGTCAATTATTACGTCAAGCGCTACGTCGGCGCCGGCAAGGGCTTGCGTCGCTACTTGGGCAAGCCGCGGGTCAAGTCCGAATGGCAGAACCTCAAGCGCTTTGCCAAGTGGGGCATTCCTACTGCCGATGTGGTGGCCTGGGGCTTGGAGCGCAATGGCCTGGCCTATGATCGCGGCGCGATGATCACCCGTGAATTGCCCAAGACCGAAGACTTGTCGGCGCTGGCCGAGCGCAACGACCCCCGCCTGCGCGATCCGCGCTGGGTCGATGGGGTCAGCCGCCAGCTCGCCGAATACACCCGCACCATGCACGATCACCGCTTTACTCATAACGACTTGAAGTGGCGCAACCTGTTGATCGACGACCAGCAGACCCTGTACCTGATCGATTGCCCCAACGGCGATTTCTGGCGCGGGTTCTGGCTCAAGTACCGTATTACCAAGGATCTGGCCTGCCTGGACAAGGTGGCCAAATATCACCTGTCGGCCACTCAGCGCCTGCGGTTCTATCTGCAATACCGTCAGCGCCAGCACCTGAGTGCATCGGACAAACAGCGTATTCGCCATGTGGTGAAGTTTTTTGAGGGGCGCGAATGAGTGATTTTGTGGCGGCTGAAGACCGGGTTTTGTTGGAACGCAACGGTCTGGCCACGTTCGACGCCTTGTGGGCCAAACAGCTCGACGCAGTGGACGAACCGAACACCAGTCGCGGCGGCTGGAGCAGCGTGTTTCGCCTGGAGCTGGAGGGGCAGGGGTATTACCTCAAGCGTCAGAGCAACTACCTGACCCGCAGCCTTCATCGCCCATTGGGCGAGCCGAGTTTCTCCCGCGAGTTTCGCAATATCAGCCGTTACCGCACTTTGGGTATTCCGGCCTTGCAGGCGGCGTTCTATGGCGAACGCAAAGTGGCCGGCGAGTACCGCGCGATGCTGCTGACCCGTGCCCTTGACGGCTGGAACGACTTGGATTCGCTGCTTGAGCAGTGGCCTTCGCTCAGCGATGCCCAGCACCGCGCTATTCTGCGGGCGTGCGGCGAACTGGCGCGCCGGCTGCACGGCGTCGGCCAGGTGCATGGCTGTTTCTACCCCAAGCATATTTTCCTGCAGGCCACCGGCGACGGTTATGCCGCGCAGTTGATCGATCTGGAGAAAACCCGCCCGTTGTTGTTTGGCTGGCGGGATCGGGTCAAGGACCTGGAGCCGTTGCTGCGCCGTTCCCCGCAATGGTCCGACGCACAGGTGCGCCAGCTGCTGGCGGCCTACCTGGACCAACCAGAAGACAGCGCAGAGGTCGCCACTTGGCTGCAACGCCTGACGACCCGGCGCAGCCATAAGGAGAAGCGCTGATGCGTCTGTCGGAGCTGAAAAACGCCGGCCGCACCCCGAGCCTGCCCCTGACCCTGGACCTGGCGGACGCCGCCGGCCCCGGTCAACTGCAACTGTTGAGCCTGTTGCGCGTGTTGCCGGGCGAGCGCTATGTCGGCGCGGCCGTCTGGCGCGGTCGCGCAGTGCTGGCCAAGTTGCTGGTAGGCAGTAAGGCGGCGCGGCATTTTCAGCGTGAGCTCAGCGGTGTTCGCCTGTTGGCCGAACAGGGTCTGACCACGCCGTTGCTGCTCGCCGACGGTTTGCAGCAAGGCGAGGGTGGCTGGTTGCTGTTCGAGTTTATCGAGGGTGCCGAAAGCCTGGCCGATGCCTGGCAGGCGGTCGAAGGTTTGCCGCCCTTGGCTGATGAACAAACCGCGGTGCTCGCCGAAGCACTGGGCGCGATTGCGCAGATGCACGCCAAAGGCTTGTGGCAGGAAGACCTGCACCTGGACAACCTGCTGCGCAAGGACGGCAAGTTGTACCTGATCGATGGCGCCGGAATTCGCGTCGAAGAAGCCGGCAAGCCGCTGTCGCGCAACCGGGTGCTGGAAAACCTCGGGGTGTTTTTTGCGCAATTGCCGAAGAATCTTGAGCCGTTTACCGAAGAGTTGCTGGTGTATTACCTGCTGAGCAACAGCGAACATGCCTTGCCCCTGGAAGCCCTGGAAAAACAAGTACGCAAGGTCAGTGCCTGGCGTTTGAAGGACTTTCTGGAAAAGGTCGGCCGCGAATGCACGCTGTTCAGTGTCGTGCGCGGTGCTTTTGCCTTGCGCGCGATCAGGCGCGAGGAAGTGCCCGCAATGCTGCCGGTGCTGGAGCAGGCCGATGTGTTGCTGGACCAGGGCCATTTGTACAAGACCGGTGGTGCGGCCAGTGTGGCCAAAGTCGAGGTGGCCGGTCGGCCGCTGGTGATCAAGCGTTACAACATCAAAGGCTTCGCCCATTGGCTCAAGCGTTTTTGGCGCCCGAGCCGAGCCTGGCATTCCTGGCGCGAAGGCAATCGCCTGGCCTTCCTCGGCATCGCCACGCCCAAGCCGCTGGCGGTGTTGGAGAAGCGCTTTCTCTGGTTGCGCAGCCGTGCGTACCTGATCACCGAATACCTGCCGGGCCCAGACATCATCGAGCGTTTCGCGCCCTACGTTGAACACGGCGACGCGCCGGAAAATGAATTGCAGGCGCTGGATCATTTATTCGCCGAGCTGATCCGCGAGCGCATCAGCCACGGGGATTTCAAGGGCCATAACCTGTTTTGGCACGAAGACCGTTGGGCCCTGATTGATCTCGACGCGATGTGCCAGCACCGCAGTCTCGCCAGCTTCGCCCCGGCCTACGCCAAGGACCGCGCGCGGTTTATGCGCAACTGGCCGCAGGACAGTGCGTTATATCAACTGATCGACCAGCGGTTGCCCAAGCAACCCAGCTGATCGCTCTGACCATCAGAATTGATACTCGGCGCCGGCGCCGGCGTACCACGAACGGCCAGGCGCGGCTTCGTAGTAGCGGTTGTTGCTGTCGCCGACGATCACCGAACCGACGTACTGACGGTCCAGCAGGTTGTCCAGGCGCAGGGTCTGATGGAAGGTCCAGTGCTCGGCCTTCTGCTCGAAGCGCGCTCGCCAGTTGAACACGCTGTAAGCCGGTGCGGCGCGTTGCTGGTTGGTGTCTTCGACGTAGACCTTGCTGCGGTACAGCCCTTCGATGGCGGTGCTGACCCAGTCTCGCGGTTTCCAGTTCAGCTCGGCAAACAGCGTGGTCTGCGGTACACCGGGGAGGTAGTTACCTTTATCCACGGGGTTGCCGCCGCCCGTGAAGTCGCTGTCGTAGGTGGCTTGCAGGCGCGTATAGGCGAGTTGGGTGCTCCACTGTTGCGTCAGCTGGCTTTCGATGCCCAGCTCGAAGCCACGGCGGAGGGTGCGCCCGGCGTTTTGGTAAGTGGTGCGCCCGCCGCTGGATTGCTGGACCACCAACTCGTCTTCGGTGGTGATCTGGAATACCGCAGCGTTAAGGCGGGTGTCCTCGCCGACCCGTGCTTTCAGGCCCACTTCATATTGCGTACTCACCGATGGCTTGAGCGCGAAATTGAAACCATTTGAACCGCTGGAATACGCCGACTCCGCTTGTGTCGGGGTTTCGAAGCCTTTGCCGGCGCTCACATAACCGTGCAGGTCGGGTGTGAAGGCATACATCACGCTGACCGACGGAGTGTTCTTCTGGTAGGTCTTGCTGCCGCTGTCGTTACCGTCGCTGAGGAAATGGTCATCCACCTCCATCTTCATGGTGCTATGGCGTACGCCGGCTTGCAGAGTCCAGTCGCCCAGCAGCCAGTTGGCTTGTACGAATGGGTCGAGGCTGGTAGCGGTGTCGACTTCATCGCGGCCCAACGCACCTTTGACGCCATGCACGCCGTTGAGGGTGTTGGAATAGCCTTGGCGGTCATCCTCGCTGCGGTCGTAGTCGAGGCCGGCAATCAGGGTCAGGTCGCCCGGGGCGCTGGTGATGGGTTGCAGCCAGTGGATGGAGCCGCCGTAGAACGTGCGGTCGAATGCCACCACACCGCCGCGTGTATTGGCAGGGTTTTTCGCGCCACTGGCGAATTGTCGGGGATCGACAGGTACTGAATCACGCTGCGCCGCCCCGTATACCCATTTACCTGCAATGTCGCATCGCCGAAATACCGTTCGTAATTCATCCCCAATTGCTGATGGTCGATGCTCTTGCGCGTGTTGTACGTGAGTGCGTTGGCGCTCACCGAGCGTGGATCGGCTTTGTAGGCGGCCCACGTCTGCCCTAGCGGATCTTGCGTGCCGTTTTGTTCCAGGCTGCTGTAGATCAGCGCCAGTTTGCTGTCGTCGTCGGGCTGGACATTGAGTTTGGCGAAGGTCTGGTCGCGCCGGGCGCTGCTGTGGTCGCGGTAGCCGTCGGTGTCCATGCGCGAGGCATCCAGCACGAAGCCGGCGCCGTCGGTCGCGCCCTCGGCGCTGAGGTGGTTTTTGCTCAAGCCGTCGCTGCCTACCAGGGTTTCGGCGCCAATGCGCGGTGGGCCTTCGCCGTCGCGGGAGAACATCTGGATC
This sequence comes from Pseudomonas sp. S5F11, assembly GCF_019641515.1. NCBI lineage: Bacteria > Pseudomonadati > Pseudomonadota > Gammaproteobacteria > Pseudomonadales > Pseudomonadaceae > Pseudomonas > Pseudomonas sp. S5F11. The sequence goes on along the minus strand of NZ_JAIFJZ010000001.1, from coordinate 3,024,405 downwards.
ACGCCGCCGGCGTTGCTGCCGTACAGGGTCGCTGCCGGGCCGCGCAGCACTTCGATGCGTTCGGCGGTGTCGAGGTTGAACGTGGCGGCTTGGCCCTGGCCGTCTGGGGTGCTGGCAGGGATGCCGTCGGCGATGAGTTTGAGGCCGCGCACGCCGAACGCCGAACGGGCGCCAAAGCCGCGTGAGGAAATCTGCAGGTCCTGGGCGTAGTTCTGGCGGTTCTGCACCACCAGGCCGGGCACGCGGGCCAGGGCTTCGGAAGCATTGATGCCCAGTTGGCCGTCGCTGATCTGTTCGCGGCTGATGCCGTCCACGGAATACGGCAGCTCAAACGTCGGGCTGGCGCTGCGCGAGCCGGTGACGACGCTGGGGTCGAGGATCAGAACAGTGTCGTCTGCCTGGGCGGTGTCGCACAGGGCAAGCAGGCCGGGCAGCAGCAGGGTAAAGCGGGTGAGGTGGTTCATCAATCGGCCGAAAATCAGTGGCGCTTGGGAAGTAAACGCGCAAAGGGGCGCGAGTTTAGTGAGTCGGGCGATTTTTATCATTCGGGAATCTTCCTACGCGGCTAATCGACGCGTCCGTACTGGGACTTCATGGTGGGCGGTGCTAGCGTGGCTGTTCCTGAGTAAATAGATCAAAGGAGCGGACATGCGGCATCTATCGAGGGTTATCTGGCTGGTTGGGATACTGGCATTGGCCGGTTGCGGCACGATCAACACCGTGTTCCGCCCCGACGCCGTGGCCAGTCAGAATCTCAAGGACTCGCGCAGCCATTGCGAAAACGTGCCGCGCATCTACAGCGGCGTGATGTACGGGTTTTGTACGCTCAACGGTGAACCCAAGCCGGAAAGAAGCCTGAACGATCCAAGCCTGTCGAACAGTAGCGGCAACGCTCTACCGATCATCGCCATCGAATTCCTGGGGTCCGGCGTGCTGGACACCCTGGTCCTGCCTTACACGATCTACCGCCAGAACAAAGACGGCAGCATCGAGATCTACCGCTAGGCCCACTTGCCGCTTGCCGCTAACAGCTTCCCACTGCTTTTACGCTATAATCCCGCCCTTTAGCTGTTTCCCGCCCGCGCGGGAGGCACACTTTTTTCAGGCGCGACCCGCCTGCATGCAGACTAAAAGAGGCTAGACCCCTGTGGCATTGACGATTCTTGGCCTGTCCGGCGCCCTTAGCCATGATCCTTCCGCAGCCCTGTATATCGACGGCAAGCTGATCGCGGCCGCCGAAGAAGAGCGCTTCGTACGCGACAAACATGCAAAGAACCGCATGCCCTACGAATCGGCGAAGTTCTGCCTGGAACAGGCCGGCATCAAGCCTTCCGACGTTGACGTAGTGGCGATTCCGTTCGCCCCGATCAGCCTGTTCGGCGAGGCGCGCTGGCACTACGCCAAGCGTTACTGGTACGCCCCGGACCGCGCCCTCGACGCGATCCTGATGGGCAACCGCCGCTACAAGCGCTACCGCAACAAGATCGTGTGGTGCCTGGAGCAGCTGGGCTTCGATCCGAAGAAGATCAAGATCGAGCCGGTCGAGCACCACCTGGCTCACGCCTCCAGTGCCTATCACTGTTCGGGCTTTCAGGAAAAAACCGCGATTCTTGGCATCGACGGCAAGGGTGAGTACGCCACCACGTTCTTCGGCTACGGCGAGAACGGCAAGATCCACAAAATCAAAGAATTCTACGACCCGGATTCCCTCGGCGGCCTGTACGGCGCGATCACCGAGTTTCTCGGTTTCGAGATGCTCGACGGCGAATTCAAGGTCATGGGCATGGCGCCTTATGGCGATGCCAGCAAATATGATTTCTCGCGTTTGGCTTCCTTTGAAAACGGCGAGCTGGTGATCAACACCGACTACGCCAACGTCATCGGCCTGCGCCGCTACAAAGAGAAGGGCAAGGGCTTCTACTTCTCGCCGAAACTGATCGAGTGGCTGGGGCCCAAGCGCGAAGGCGACATCGCCGACGAGCCGTACATCCACTACGCCGCCAGCATGCAGGCGCTGTTCGAGAAGCTGGCCCTGCAGATGATCGACCATTACCTGGGCGACATCCTCAAGGATACCGGCAAGCTGGCCTTCGCCGGCGGCTGCGCGCTGAACGTCAAACTGAACCAGAAAATCATCGCCCGTGATGACGTGAAAGAGCTGTTCGTGCAGCCTGCGTCCGGCGATGCCGGCACCGCCGTCGGTGCGGCCGCCTATGTATCCCACGCTCGTGGTGTGCCGGTGGAGAAGATGGAACACGTCTACCTCGGCCCGTCCTACAGCAACGAAGATGTGATTGCCGCGTGCGCCAAGCACGAGAGCAAGCCGAACTGGCGCAAGATCGAAAACATGCCCCAGCGCATCGCCAAGATCATGGTCGACGGCAACCCGGTGGCCTGGTTCCAGGGCCGCATGGAGTTTGGCCCGCGTGCGCTGGGCGGTCGTTCGATCATCGGTTGCCCGAGCGCCACCGGCGTGGCCGACCGCATCAACCACCAGATCAAATTCCGCGAGCGTTGGAGGCCTTTCTGCCCGTCGATGCTCGACACCGTGGCCCCGCAAATGATCAAGGTCGATCACCCGGCGCCGTTCATGACCTTCACCTTCGAAGTGGCTGAAGAGTGGAAGACCCGCGTGCCGGAAGTGGTCCATGAAGATGGCACCTCCCGCGCCCAGGTGCTCAAGCGCGAATACAACCCGCGCTATTACGACATGATGAAAGAGCTGGAAGTACTGACCGGCAACGGCGTGTCCCTGAACACCTCGCTCAACCGCCGTGGCGAAGCGATGATCTGCTCGCCGACCGACGCGCTGAACATGTTCTTCGGCTCCGACCTGCAATACCTGATCATGGAAGACATCCTCGTGGTCAAGGACGGTGTGGATCCTTATGACGCTGTGGTCTAAATGCTGAATCGCCTCCAGGCATGGCGTGAACGTGGCGGCTGGCAGCCTGTAGAGGCCGAGGTTTACGCTCAAGCCTGGCAGCGCTTCGGTGGCAGCGTCGCGACCCACCCTCAGGTCGTGGAGCGCTTGGCCGACCTGGCGCGAATTCCGGTGCGTTACCTGGGCTGGCAGCAGGGCGGCGAACTCAAGGGCGCGATAGCCACTTGGGGACGCGACCTCGCCCTGTCCAAAGACGTGCTCAAGCGCAGCGGCAAGAAAGGCCTGTTCGATCTGGGCAATGCCGAGATCATTCTGCCGATTGCCGTTGATGCGCAGCTGCCGGTGCGCCATCGCGGGCGCTATCTGTCGGCCCTGAATCAAGGGCGTGTCAGTACGCTCAAGCCTCAGGTTGAGCAATTGGCCATGGCACGCACCCCTGAAGACTTGTCGAAAAAGTTTCGCTATAACCAGCGCCGCGAATTGCGACTGCTGGAGGAGGCGGGCGGTGTGGTGCGTGCGGTCAGCGAGTTTTCCAGCACCGAATTGGCGGCGATTTATTGCGATCTGTTCCAGCGTCGTTGGGGTTTCCCGGCGACCGGGGCGGAGCGTTTGGCTGACGTGCTGGCGCTGCTCGAAGAGTTTCTGATCGGGTCGGTGCTGTTTCTCAACGATGCGCCGATCGCTGTGCAGTTGGTGTATCGCGTCGAGTCGCCCGAGTGGATCAGCGTTGAGTACGTCAATGGTGGGGTTGACCCCGAAACCCGCGCGTTCAGCCCTGGGAGCGTATTGAGTTTCCTCAACACCCAAAGCGCCTGGGAACAGGCTCGTGCAGTGGATAAGCCGCTGCGTTTTTCGTTCGGCCGCGCCGACCGTGAGTACAAAGAGCGCTGGTGCAACCCGGTGCCGGTGTTCAGCCTATGAGCCGCAAACAGCAACTGCTCAAACGTCATCGGCGCAATAAGCGCATGGTGCTGTTGATTGGCGCGCTGGCGTTGATCGTGTGCGGCGTGCTGGTGGCTTGGTGGCTGCCGCTGATCCTGGCGGTGCTGCTGTGGGTGGCGCATGAAGCCTGGTTTGCCGACCATCTTTTCTATTCGCCCAAGGACGACTACCAATACCGCTTCGCCCCCGACAGCCAGCAGCTGGCGTTAAGCCTGGAGGGCGGACGCCTGGTGCTTCAGGAGACCGTGGAACTGGTCGGTGACGAAACGCTGATCGTCCAGGTACAACTCAAAAGCAACTGGCTGGGCCGCTTTCTGGACCCTGCAGTTGAGCTGTCAGCAAGCGAGCAGCCTGATCGTCAAGCGTTCGAACGCGGTGTGGCTGGCACACGCTACCTCAATCTCACTGGCTCGGCGCAGGCGTTGCTCGGCGGTGAGTTGCGCTTGCGCGGCTGCCATTGTCGGGTGATCGGTCGGCCGGTGCTGTGGGTGTTCCGCCAGCCGGACGCTGCAGGCCAGCGGGTGATGGTGATCGCGCCCCATGCCGACGACGCGGAACTGGCGGCGTTTGGTTTGTATGGCCAGGCGCATGAAAGCTGGATCGTGACCTTGACGGCGGGGGAGATCGAGGCCGAGCACTATCAGCAAATGGGCTTGCCCAAGGCCGAAGCGGCGCAGCTCAAAGGGCGTTTGCGCGCTTGGGACAGTATCGCGGTGCCACGTTGGGCCGGGGTGCCAGAAGCGCAGTGCGTTCAATTGGGGTACTTCTGCCTGCAATTGCCAGCCATGCGCGCTACGCCGGACCAGCCCCAGCCGTCCCGCGAAGCGCAGTTGGACGATACTCGTGTGTTCCGCCAGTTCAACAGCTTGGCACTGCCCAGCGATGTGGATGGCGCTCCGACCTGGAACAACCTGATTGCTGACCTGCGGGAGTTGCTGCTTAAAGCTCGCCCCGAGGTCATCGTCATGCCGACCCCAGTGCTTGACCCGCACCCGGACCACATCTGCGCACATGAAGCCGTCGTGCAAGCCTTGCACGGGCTGGCATGGCAACCGAGCACATTGCTTGGCTATGCCAACCACTTGCATGATAACGACCGCTGGCCCATGGGCGACGCCGGCGCCGGCGTAGCGTTGCCGCCGCAGTTCGACCATGCCCAGGTACTCAAGCCTTACTGCCGGTTACTGAGCCTGAGCCAGCAGCGGGACAAGGCCATGGCATTGGGCATGATGCATGACCTACAGCCGCGCGCACCGTTCAAGCGCCGGGTGCGTCGCCTGTTGCAGCAATGGCTGGCAGGGCGCGGTCCATCGCCTTACGGTGAGAACGAATTTTTCCGTAAGGCCGTACGTCGGCACGAGCTGCTTTGGGTCCTCAAGCAGGACTGAAATTGACCTTTTTCGTCGGACTGCTCACGTGCAGCAGGCCGATTGCCTCATGGAGTGATATGAAACCTCGTTTCAAGGTTTTGCAATTGCAGCCGGACTACAACGTCAAGATCCATGACTTCGCCGATCTCGGTGAGCAGATCGTCAAGTCGTTGCCGGTTGAGCGTTTCGAGGTCACCTCGGCCTTTCTCAGTGGGCGGCCGCAACCGGGCCAGCCGCTGAGCGTGGCTGATCACTCCAAGTATTTCGAGTTTCCGGACAAGGCCCTCAAGGGCATACGTCTGGGCGCGATGTGGCAAATCTACAAATATTGCCGAGAGCAGAAGTTCGACGTGGTCATCTGTAACCGCTTCAAGTCGGTGAACATGATGCTGTCGCTCAACCGATGGTTGAAAATTCCGCTGTGCATCGGCATCTCCCACGGGTTTGGCGAGTATGAACGGGCGTATCGCCGGCGCCAGACGCGTCGGCTGGTGAGTCCGGCCTGGCGTTTTGTCGGGGTGTCGGCGGCGGTCAGTGATTATCTGGTAGGGCTTAATTGCGGCTTTACTCACCAGAACACCACCTTCGTCACCAATGCGATCGACATCCCCCAGGCCGAAGCCTTGCAGCTGCCTCGCGTGCAGGCGCGTGAGGCCCTCGGGCTACCCCAGGATGCGCGCATCATCGGCGCGCTGGGGCGCCTGGTGCCGATCAAAGGGCATACGCATCTGCTGCAGGCTTTCGCTCGTCTCAAGGACAAATACCCTAACGCCCAGGTCGGCATCATCGGCTCTGGCCGTGCCGAGGGCGACCTGCGCGCAGATATCGAGCGCCTCGGCCTCACAGGGCGGGCGCACTTGCTGGGTTTTCGCGAGGATGGTCTGCAATACGTGCGTGCGTTCGATATCTGGACCATGCCTTCATTGATGGAGGGGCTTGGTCTTGCCTTGTTGGAAGGCATGAGCGGGCGCTTGCCGGTCATTGCGTCCAATGGCCCGGCCATGCTGCCGTTGGTGCAAGGGGCGGGCGGTTTGTCCCATGAGCCTGGCAATGTCGAGCAACTGACGGCCGCCCTGGACACTTACCTGGCAATGAGCGACGAACAACTGCGTGCCAAGGGCGAACAGGTATTCCGTTACTTGGAACAAAACCACGCCCTGGCCGAATTCCAACAGAAATACCTGAACCTGATCGACACCGGCTTAAAGGAAGTAGGAAGAGCATGACTCAGCAGCAACCCCTGGTCTCGGTGATTATCGCGTCCTACAACCATGGCCGTTATATCGAAGAGAGCATCCTCAGCGTGCTCGGCCAGACATACCCCAATATCGAGCTGTTGGTGGTGGATGACGGTTCCAAGGACGACAGCGTTGAGCGCATCCGTCGCCTACAGGCCGAGCACGGTTTTGATTTTCAGGTGCAGCAGAACCAGGGGCTGACCGCCACCCTCAATGGCGCCATCGCGCGTGCCAAGGGCAGCCTGATTGCCCCGTTCGGCTCCGACGACATCATGCTGCCGGAGCGCATCGCGATTCAGGTCGCGTACATGCAGGACAAGCCGAAAGTGGGGATCTGCGCCGGCAACATCGAGCTGATCGATGGCGACGGTAATCTGCATCCGGAGAAAAAACAGCGTCGCGATGTGCCGTTTCGCAGCCTGGATTTCGACGACATGTTCATGGATCGCAAACCGTTCCCGCCGGCGCCGACCATGCTGATCCGCCGCGAAGCGCTGGAGGAAGTCGGTGGCTTCGACCCGCTGATCCCGTTGGAAGACCTGCTGATCCAACTGAAGATCACCGCTGCGGGCTACACCATTGATGCCCTTGATGTGGTAATGGCGCGCTATCGGCAACACGCCAGCAACACCTACAAGAATCACCGCTACATGATCCAGAACATCCTCAAGACGTACGCCAAGTTCAGTGATCACCCTGAGTACGACGCGGTGCGTTACAACTTTCTGAACTCGATGTTCCTGAAGACGGCCAACCGTGATCGCGCGTTGGCGCGGGAGATTCTGAAGCAGATCCCGTTGAAGTTCTGGGGGCGCAAGACCTGGCGCGGTCTGGTTCGGTTGTACCTGACGCCGCTCAAAGGCTAAGCGTCGAAGAAGGCGACTATCGGCAACGATAGTCGCCTTTTTTTCAGGCGGCTGGACTCGCCAATTTCAATACATGGGCACGGATTGTTGCGGTGGCGGCCTGCCCCGCAACGGATGCGTAACCCTTGGCCAGTTGCTCAAAGTGTGTCTCGAACAGCCAGGCGCGGTCCTGCGGATAGCGTTGCATGTGCCGCAGGTTGCGTTGTCGCAAGGCGTTGCGCAGCGGCGAAGGGAATATGCGCAGGTCAGCAATGTCGATTAGGCCGAACTCCCCATCATCCATCAGCAACACGTTGCCCTGATGCAATGAACGGAAATACACGCCGCGTTCATGCAGTTGAGCCATGAACTGGCCGAAGCGTTCAATCAGGGATTCGCGCAGGCTGCTGTCCAGGCTTTGAAGCGCCTGGCGCAGAGTCAAACCGGACAGTGGTGAGTAAATGACGGCGCTGCTGCCATCGCTCAGACCATACACGCCAAGAATCTGCGGTGTGGGTATGCCCATGGCGCGCAATTGTTCCGCGTTGCTGGCAAAACGCTCGGAGTAGGGGTTGAAACTGCCCGAGGTGTACCAGCGGCGTGGGCGGAAAACCTTGAGGAAACGCCCATCAGCCAAGCGCAGGACTTTCGGGCCGAGGCCGTCTGCTTCGATGACGTGAGCATCGCTGCACAGTTGCTCGAAGGTTTCGGTTTTCAGGGATTGCACCGGCATGCTCAGTACGCTGCGCCGCCGCTGGGCAACGCTCAAGCCCGCGATGATTGCCAGTGGGATCCAGAGCAGGAACCAGTGCTCCTTGGGGCGGGACAGAATCCCCCCGCCTTCGGTTAGGCCGGCACCAATGCCGTACATCAACAGGGACGAAGCCAGAATAAACAGCGGTTGCGCCCGTTGCTTGAAGCCTTTGAAAAGGCCCCAGGCGAGCATGAAAATCCATGGGATAAAGCCGATGATGCCTACGTAATACAGCACGCCCAAGGCAAAACTGTGGGGTTCGCGCAGCTCGTTGCCATCGGCCAGAGTCAGGTATAGCTCTGAATCGTAGCTGTGGCCGATCCAAGGGTGATCGGCAATGCGTTGCAGGGACATGCTCCACAGCTCAAAGCGGAACGAGCTGCCACGGCTGGTGATCAGCTCCGGATAGATCAGCAACAGACCTGCAGCGCCCACCACCAAGCCCGCAATCAGCAGGGCCGAACGGCGATTGCGGCTGACAAAGGTTATCCACAGGATGGTCAGAGTCAGGGCCACCAGGGGCGTGCGCGAACCGGTTGCAAGGACCGCCGCGGTCATGATCGCCATGGCCGGTACGCTGAACCACAGGACGTGCAAGCGCTGGGTGGTTACGCAGACATACAACCAATAGACGCAGAAGAAACCGAATACATGGGAACTGAGCAGCGGGTTATCCAGGGCGCCGCGGCCGCCGATCATACGCATGCCCGGCTCGAAGCCCTTGATGAATGCCACCAGATTGAACAGGCACACCACCAGTGCGATCACCGCCGCACTGAAGAAAATCGGCTTGAACAGTTCATTGCGGTAATGCAGCAACAGCCCGCAGCCGGCGAACAGCATGAAGGTATGCAGGGGGCGTTTGAACAGGTCGGTGTCAGGGTGTTGCTCCGGGCTCCATAACAGGCTGGTCAACGCCCACGCACAAAACACCAGAAAGGCGATCACCAGCGGCTCGCGCAATAATTCTTTGATTTCCCTGGGGCGCAGGCACAGCAACAGCAAGGTCGGCGCGCTGAAAAGGCCGTAGTAGAACTTGTGCAGCACATTGCGATTGGTCACGAAGAACAGCGAACTCAAAAGCAGCAATAAGCCTATGGGCAGAATCCATAGGACCAGGAAGTCGAAAACGCGATTTGCGCCATAGCTGAGGCGTTTGGAGTGCATACAAAAAGCCATTCCAGAAAGAGAAAGCCGACCATCTTAAAGTAGTGGCTATATAATGTCGCCGGTTGAGGCCGGCTAAGCGTTGGGTCATGCCGGGTGCAAGTACAACAGAGAAGCTGTGCTAAAGTCAGCCTCCTTTTTTAAAACGCCGCGTGATATGACCGACTCCAGTCCGAGCGCAAGCCCTTCGAGCTTGAAAATATATTTCCGCCTGCTCAGCTATGTGAAGCCCTACGCGGGTTTGTTCGCGCTGAGTATCGTCGGATTTCTGATTTTCGCGTCGACTCAGCCGATGCTGGGTTACATCCTCAAATATTTTGTCGATGGCCTTTCCAACCCGGAAGCCGTGCTGTTCCCCAGCGTTCCGTTCCTGCGTGACCTGCAGTTGCTGCAGGCTGTGCCGCTGCTGATCATCCTGATCGCGGCCTGGCAGGGCCTGGGGTCTTTTCTGGGTAACTATCTGTTGGCCAAGGTCTCTCTGGGGCTGGTTCACGACTTGCGGGTGCAGCTGTTCAACAACCTGTTGACGCTGCCCAACCGCTACTTCGACAACCACAACTCCGGGCACCTGATCTCTCGCATCACCTTCAACGTGACCATGGTCACCGGTGCGGCGACAGACGCGATCAAGGTGGTGATCCGCGAAGGCATGACGGTGATCTTCCTGTTCGCCTCCCTGCTGTTCATGAACTGGCGCCTGACGTTGGTGATGATCGCCATCCTGCCGTTGATCGCGGTGATGGTCAGCACGGCCAGCAAAAAATTCCGCAAGCAGAGCAAGAAGATCCAAGTCGCCATGGGCGATGTGACCCATGTGGCTTCTGAGACTATCCAGGGTTACCGCGTCGTGCGCAGCTTCGGCGGCGAGGTCTACGAGGAGAAGCGTTTCCTCAAGGCCAGCCAGAGCAACACCGACAAGCAACTGCGCATGACCCGTACCGGGGCCATCTATACACCGGCGCTGCAACTAGTGATCTATACCGCCATGGCCGTGTTGATGTTCCTGGTGCTGTACCTGCGTGGCGATGCGTCGGCGGGCGATATGGTGGCTTACATCACCTTGGCCGGTCTGTTGCCCAAGCCGATCCGCCAACTGTCGGAAGTCAGCTCGACCATCCAGAAAGGCGTGGCCGGTGCCGAGAGCATTTTCGAACAGCTCGACGAAACACCGGAAGTCGACCGCGGTACTGTCGAGCGTGACAAGGTCAGCGGCCGCCTGGAAGTGCGTCAGCTGAACTTCACTTACCCAGGCACCGATCGCCATGTGCTCAAGGACATCAGCTTTACCGCCGAGCCTGGGCAGATGGTTGCCCTGGTGGGACGTTCCGGCAGCGGCAAATCGACGCTGGCCAGCCTGATCCCGCGTTTCTATCACCATGAAAGCGGTGAAATCCTGCTCGACGGCGTAGAGATCGAAGATTACAAGCTGCTCAACCTGCGCAAGCACATCGCCCAGGTGACTCAGCACGTAACCCTGTTCAGCGACACCGTCACCAACAACATCGCCTACGGCGATTTGGCCGGCGCGCCACGGGCCGATGTTGAAGCGGCGGCGGCGGATGCCTATGCCAAGGACTTCATCGATCAGTTGCCCAAAGGCTTCGATACCCAGGTGGGTGAAAACGGTGTGCTGCTGTCCGGCGGCCAGCGCCAGCGTCTGGCAATTGCCCGTGCCTTGTTGAAGAACGCGCCATTGCTGATTCTGGATGAGGCCACATCGGCCCTCGACACCGAATCGGAGCGGCATATCCAGGGCGCGCTGGACAAAGTCATGCAGGGCCGCACCACCCTGGTGATCGCCCATCGTCTGTCCACCATCGAGAAGGCCGACTTGATTCTGGTGATGGACGACGGTCGGATCGTCGAGCGCGGCACCCATGCCGAGTTGCTGGCCCAGAACGGCTATTACGCCCGTCTGCATGCCATGGGCCTGGATGCCCCGGTCTCGGCGGATATCACTTAAGCCCGCCTGCGCTACGGCTGACGATGGCGGGGGAGTGCGCTCCCTCGCCATACCATCTTCTGTCACACCCCCCACAAGCCTGCTGTAACCCTGTGCTAATATCGCGCCCCTGTTCATTTTGTATGTGGGTTGCTCCATGAAGTTGTCCATGCCGCGATTCGATCAAGCCCCTGTCTTGGTGGTCGGCGATGTCATGCTCGACCGTTACTGGCATGGTGGTACCTCACGGATTTCCCCTGAGGCACCGGTACCGGTAGTCAAGGTCGAGCAAATCGAAGACCGTCCAGGTGGCGCTGCCAACGTTGCCCTTAATATTGCCGCCCTCGGCGCTCCGGCCTCGCTGGTCGGTGTGACCGGCGACGATGAAGCCGCCGACAGCCTGGCCAACAGCCTGCGCGGTGCCGGCGTACGTGCGCTGTTCCAGCGCATCGCCCATCAGCCGACCATCGTCAAGCTGCGGGTCATGAGCCGTCACCAGCAGTTGCTGCGAATCGATTTCGAAGAGCCCTTCGCCACCGACGCCCTGGCCCTCAGCGGTCAGGTCGACGAACTGCTCGAAGGCATAAAGGTGCTGGTGCTGTCCGACTACGGCAAAGGCGCGTTGAAGAACCACCAAATGCTGATCCAGGCCGCCAAAGCCAAGGGCATCCCTGTATTGGCCGACCCCAAGGGCAAGGACTTCTCGATTTATCGAGGTGCCAGCCTGATCACGCCGAATCTCAGCGAGTTCGAAGCTATCGTCGGCGGTTGTGCCGATGAGCACGACTTGGTGAGCAAGGGCGCCACGCTGATGGCCGACCTTGATCTGGGCGCCTTGCTGGTCACCCGTGGCGAGCACGGCATGACCCTGCTGCGCCCGGGCCACCCGGCGATGCACCTGCCGGCGCGTGCCCGTGAAGTGTTCGATGTGACCGGCGCCGGCGACACAGTGATCTCCACCCTGGCCGCCTCCATCGCCGCTGGCGAAGAACTGCCCCACGCGGTGGCCCTGGCCAATCTGGCGGCGGGCATCGTGGTTGGCAAGTTGGGCACCGCGGCCATCAGTGCTCCGGAATTGCGTCGCGCGATCCAGCGTTCCGAAGGCTCGGAGCGCGGTGTGCTGAGCATCGAGCAATTGCTGCTGGCGATTGACGACGCCCGTGCCCACAACGAAAGCATTGTGTTCACCAACGGCTGCTTCGACATCCTCCACGCCGGTCATGTGACGTACCTGGAGCAGGCCCGCGCCCAAGGCGATCGTCTGATCGTCGCGGTCAATGACGATGCGTCGGTCAGCCGTCTGAAGGGCCCCGGCCGTCCGATCAATAGCGTCGACCGGCGCATGGCGGTCCTGGCCGGTTTGGGCGCAGTGGACTGGGTGATCAGCTTCCCTGAAGCGACCCCTGAAAATCTGTTGGCCCAGGTCAAACCCGATGTGCTGGTCAAGGGCGGTGACTACTCCGTCGACCAGGTGGTCGGCGCCGATATCGTCAGCGCCTACGGCGGTACGGTTAAAGTGCTGGGCCTGGTGGAGAACAGCTCGACCACGGCAATCGTCGAGAAGATCCGCAACAATGAATAGGGCTGAACCGTTGGTTTTGATCACCGGAGGCGCGGGCTTTATCGGCTCGCATCTGGTCGATGCACTGCTTGCTAAAGGCTATGCCGTGCGGGTGCTGGATAATCTGTCCACCGGCAAACGCAGCAACCTGCCCCTGGACAATCCGCGCGTGGAGCTGCTCGAAGGCGATGTGGCCGACGCCGAACTGGTTGGTCAGGCTGCCTTCGGCGCGACGGCGGTCGTGCACCTGGCCGCCGTGGCCTCGGTGCAGGCGTCGGTGGACGACCCGGTCAGCACGCACCAGAGCAATTTCGTCGGCACCTTGAATGTGTGCGAAGCCATGCGCAAGGCCGGGGTCAAACGCGTGGTGTTTGCGTCCAGCGCGGCGGTGTATGGCAACAATGGCGAAGGGGCCTCGATCGACGAAGAGACCACCAAGGCGCCGCTGACGCCCTACGCGTCCGACAAGTTGGCCGGCGAATACTACTTTGATTTCTACCGTCGCCAGCATGGTCTGGAGCCGGTGATGTTCCGTTTCTTCAATATCTTCGGGCCGCGTCAGGACCCGTCCTCGCCGTACTCCGGCGTAATCAGCATCTTCTGCGAACGTGCCCAGCAGGGTCTGCCCATCAGCGTGTTCGGCGATGGTGAGCAGACTCGCGATTTCATGTACGTGGAAGACCTGGTGGACGTATTGGTGCAGGCCATCGAAGCGCCGGATGCGCCGCTGGGTGCGATCAACGTGGGCTGGAACCGCACCACCACCCTCAAGCAGGTCTTGCAGGCATTGGAAGAAGCGGTGGGCTCGTTGCCCGCCGTGACTTACGGGCCAGCGCGTTCGGGAGATATCCGACATTCGCGGGCGAACAATCAGCGGCTGCTGGCCAGCTTCACCCTGCCTGAACCCACGCCGCTGAAGGTCGGTTTGCAGCGCCTGCTTAACGGCTGAATCCTGAGGCCAGTACGCTAATTGCTTGATTAGCGGCTGGCCTTTTTCCTCGGCACAATCTTGCCCAGCATCTGCCGCGCCCTGCCAGTCAGGCGTTTGAGTTTCGACTCTTTCTCCGGCTGCGCCAGCCCTTGCTGGCGCAGCCAATCCTTCCAGCGAATCCGCTCTTCTCGCACCACCCAGCCGTCCTGCTGGGCGAAGCTCTCCGCCAGGAACAAGCCCCGTGTGCTGGCGGGGTGCAGTTGGTCTTTCTTGACTGTGTACAACTCGGCCAGTGGTTGACCGTCCTTCAGTGGCATCAGGTACAAGTCCGGGCGTTGACGGTCCAGGCGCGCCACCAGCTGGTCGCCTTCCAGGCGTTCATCCACATGGAACAGGCTCAGGGACTTTGCCTCCTTGGGCACTTCAAGGCGCAGGTCGTAAATCAATTGCAGCGAAGCGGTGGGCAGGTGCACATAAGCCCGTGGGCGTTCGATCAACTGGGTGGTGGCGCAGCGGACCGGGCGCGCGGCGCCGGACAGCGGGCTGAGGCGAAACGGCAGCGCCTCGCGGTAATGCAGGGCGGCGGAGTAGGGCGCCGGCAGCCAGGTATCGTTGAAGCGCCCGCCGAGCCAGCCTTCGGGGGTTTCCAGTAGGCACTCTTCGGCGATTTCCTGGATGGCGGTGTGCAGCGGCAGGTTCAATTCGTGAGCCGGGACGTAGCCGGAAATCAGCTTGAGCACCACGTCGCCCCGGTCCTGGCGGCGCTGGCGCACCAGCACCCAATAATCGCGGTTCTGCCAGTGCAAGGTCAGACGCACCGAGACCCCAAGGTTGGCCAGCTCCACCGCGAAGCGCTCGGCGTCCGGCACATCCACCGGTTTGCGCCGTTGCAGGGTCTGGGCGAAGTTGAGCGGCATGCCGACGCTCTGGTAACTCAGGCCTTCGGGGGTGGCTTCAACGTGCAGCGGCAGTGTCTTGAAGTTGCTGGGGTTTTTTCTTATGAGCGTGCGCGGCATGTCGGCTCCTTCTTGCGACGGGGTCGGCCGCGTGGGCGGCATCAGCGTTGACGAATGACCTGGGCAGCGGTCGCCACGTTATGGGCCAGGTGCAGCGGGTTAATGGTCCCGACAATAGCACTGGCGACGCCCGTTTGCGCAAACAACAACGTGAAACTGGCGCGTATTGGATCCATTCCGGGTTCCAGGCAGACATGGCCGCTGGCCAAGGCTTTTTTGACCAGGATGCCTTTGCCGTGGGCCGCTGCATAATCAATGACGGCTTTCTCGGCCTGTTCGTTCAGATTGTAGGTGACCATCGCGCAGTCGCCTTGCTCCAGGGCCTTCAGGCCACCTTCGACGGTTTTGCCGGAGAAACCGAAACCGCGAATCTTGCCCTCTTGCTTGAGCTGCGCCAGGGTCTGGTACACCTCGCAGTCGTTGAGGATGTGCAAGTCGTTGCCGTCGGAATGCACCAGCACCAGGTCGATAAAATCCGTTTCAAGTCGTTTCAAGCTGCGTTCTATCGACAGGCGCGTATGCGCTGCACTGAAATCGTGACGGGAGACACCCGCTTCGAACTCTTCACCCACCTTGCTGACGATCACCCAGTCCTGGCGCTGACCACGCAACAGCGGCCCCAGGCGTTCTTCACTCATGCCATAGGCCGGCGCGGTGTCGATCAGGTTGATCCCCAGCTCGCGAGCCTGGCGCAACAGCATGCGCGCCTCGTCATCCCCTGGAATCTGAAAGCCGTTGGGGTATTTCACCCCTTGATCGCGCCCCAGTTTTACGGTGCCCAGGCCCAGCGGCGAAACAAGCAGGCCGGTGTTGCCCAGCGGGCGATGCAGGTCGTGCAGGGTCGGCAGGCTCATGGCAACAGGGTCTCCCAGACGGGTACGCCGAGGGGGGGTTTGGGCAATTCCGGCAGCGGTTGCGTGGGGCCTGGCTGGATGCCGTCGCGTTCCAGGCTGTGCAGCACGCGGTCGGCGAAATCCGGCGCCAGGGCCAATTTGGTCGGCCAGCCCACCAGCAGGCGGCCCTGTTCGGCGAGGAAGGCATTGTCGGGACGGCTCAGGCCCGACTGCAGCGGTTCGGCACGGTCGACTCGCAGTGTGGCCCAGCGGGTCTGGTGCATGTCGATCCAGGGCAGTAAATGCGCCAGCTCTTTCTGTGCGGTGGCGATTTGTGCTTCCGGCGTGCGCGCCACGCCGTCGGCCTCGGCGATGTCGCCGCCCATGTACCACACCCATTCGCCATTGGCGGCCGGGTGCGTGGTGATGGTCAGGCGCGGCTTCGTGCCGCCGCCCAGGCAATGGGCATACAGCGGCTTCAGGCCGGGGCCCTTGGCGAGGATCATATGCAGTGGCCGCGTCTGCATGGCCGGCTGGCTCAAGCCCAGGGCGCTGAGCAAGTCGGCAGTGCCGGCGCCCGCGCTCAATACGATGCGTTGGGCGCGAATCTCGCGGCCGTCCACCTTCAGGCCCACCAAGGTGCCGCCGTCCTGCAGCGGTTCGATGTGCTGCCCGGCGAGCAGGCTGTCACCGCCCAGTTGTGCCAGGCGCTCGATCACGCTCGGCACGTCCACCACCAGTTCGGCCAGGCGATAGACCTTGCCTTTGAAGCGCTTGTCTTGCAGAGCTGGCGGCAAATCGTCGCCTTTGACCTGATCCACACGGCCACGCACAGCCTTGCTGGCGAAGAAGCTGGTGAGATTGCCGGCGAGGGTGCCGGGGGACCACAGGTAGTGCGCCTGGGACAGTACGCGCACCCCGGACAGGTCCAGCTCGCCGCTGCCGGCCAGGGCCTCGCGCCAGCGGCGCGGCATGTCGGCGATGGCTTCGGAGGCGCCGGTGAGGGCGCCGTGCAGGGCGTATTTGGCGCCGCCGTGAATGATCCCCTGGGACTTCACACTTTGTCCGCCGCCGAGGGTGGCGCTTTCCACCAGCACCGTGGAAAACCCCTGGCGGCGCAGGCGCGCGTTGAGCCAGAGGCCGGCAACCCCGGCGCCGACAATCAGAACGTCGGTGGAAATAGGCATGCGCGCGGGACCTCTGCGTTGGAAATGGGCGCCTAGTATAGCGCGCTGCGCTGCCTCATCAGTGCGACACGTTGGCCGCGACTCAATGCCCAGCCGTTTTCGAGAACAGCTGAATCACCACCACCCCCAGCACAATCAGGCCCATGCCCAGCATCGCCGGCAGGTCGAGCTTCTGCCCGTAGATAAACAGCGCCGCCACGCTGACCATCACGATCCCCATCCCGGCCCACACGGCATAGGCCACGCCCACCGGCACCGTGCGCACCACCAGGGTCAGCATCCAGAACGCCACGCCGTAGCCGACGATCACCAACAGCAGTGGGATCGGCGTGCTCCAGCCCTTAATGGCTTTCATGGATACCGTGGCGATCACTTCCGAGCAGATGGCGATGGCCAGGTAGCAGTAGGCGGCATTCATAGGTCAATCCTCGGCGTAGGGCGGGTCAATAGGCCGGCATTTTAGCGGCTGCTTAGATGGGGTAAAGTCATTACCTATCAGTGTGAGAGATAGGTTGCTCCATGAGCATTCAATGGAATCTGGAACAAATGCGCTTATTTGTGAACGTTGCCGAGCAGCGTTCTTTTTCGGCGGTGGCGCGGGGGCAGCGCAAGGCGCAGTCGGCGGTCAGCAGTGGGATTGCAATGCTGGAGGCTGACCTGGGCGTGAGCTTGTTCGAGCGCAGCAGCGGCCGCCAGCCGCGGCTGACCGAAGCCGGCGCGGTGTTGCTCGAAGAGGCCCGGGAAGTGTTGCGCCAGTGCGAACGCCTTAACGGTCGTGCCTTGTCATTGATGCGCGGCGAAGAAGCCTGCCTGCGCCTGGCTCAGGACGAGGCCATGCTGTACCAGCCAGTGCTCGACAGCTTGGACGCCTTGGCCGGGCAATTTCCCAATCTGGAAGTGCAGCTTTCCAGTGCAGCCCAGGGCGATGTCGCACGCAAATTGGTGGAGCGCAAGGCTGACCTGGGCATGCTGTTCTATCACGATCAAATCCCCGAAGCGCTGGAGCGCCGCGTGGTGGGCAGTGTGGAGATGGTCACGGTCTGCGGGCGCCACCACCCGCTGGCGGCGCAGAATCGCGTGGATTGTCAGGGCCTGGCGCAATACCGTCAGTTGCTGATGTCGACCCAGACCAGTGTCTACCCCGGCAGTGAAGCCGCTAGCCCCCAGGTCTGGCGGGCCGACAGCTTCTACGTGCTGGCCGAATGGCTGATCCGTGGCCTGGGTTGGGCCTGGCTGCCCCGGCATGTGGTGCAATACCCCGCGTATCAGAACCTGATGGTCGAACTCGACAGTGAATGGACCCCGCCGGCGCTGGTGGTGGAGCTGGTCTGGCGGCGCGATGAACCCCTGGGGCCCGCCGCGAGATTTCTTGCTGAACGTTTTGCCGAGTGCCTGCGGGCGATCGACTGAAAAAGCCGATAAACTCCGCCGCCATGAATAGAACTCTCTACACCTGCCTGTTTTACCTGGCGCTGCCCTTGGTGGCTTTACGTCTGTGGCTGCGCGCGCGCAAGGCGCCGGCCTATGCCCAGCGCGTGGGCGAGCGGTTTTCCTACGGTTTGCCGGCGATGCAGCCGGGCGGGATCTGGGTGCACGCCGTCTCGGTGGGCGAAAGCATCGCGGCCGCGCCCATGGTGCGCGGGTTGCTGGCGCGTTATCCAGACTTGCCGATCACGCTCACCTGCATGACGCCCACCGGCTCCGAGCGTATCCAGGCCCTGTTCGCCAATGAGCCGCGCATCCAGCACTGCTATTTGCCCTATGACGTGCCGTGCGCGGCCAAGCGTTTTCTGGATCGCGTGCAGCCGAAACTGGCGGTGATCATGGAAACCGAGCTGTGGCCCAACCATATTCACGCCTGCGCCCAACGCGGCATTCCGGTGGCGCTGGCCAATGCGCGGCTGTCGGCGCGTTCGGCCAAGGGCTATGGGCGCTTCGCCAAGTTGACCGCACCGATGTTGTCCGAGATGAGCCTGCTTGCCGTGCAGACGCAGGCCGAGGCTCAGCGTTTCCTGAACCTGGGCGCACGCCCCGAGACCGTGGAAGTGACGGGTTCGATCAAGTTCGACCTGACCATCGACCCGCAGTTGCCGGCCCGCGCCGCCGCGCTGCGTGCGCAATGGGGCGCCACTGAGCGGCCGGTGTGGATCGCCGCCAGCACCCACGCCGGCGAAGATGAAGTGGTACTTGCCGCCCATCGTCAACTGCTCGACAGCTACCCCAATGCGTTGTTGATCCTGGTGCCGCGCCATCAGGAACGCTTCGGGCCGATGTTCGATCTATGCCAGCAGCAAGGCTTCGCCACGGTTCGGCGCTCCAGCGGCGAGCCCGTCACGGCGCAGACATCGGTGCTGCTGGGCGACACCATGGGGGAGTTGCTGTTTCTGTACGCCCTGGCCGACAGCGCTTTCGTCGGCGGTAGCCTGGTGGCGACCGGAGGGCACAACCCATTGGAGCCGGCAGCGTTGGCGCTGCCGGTGATCATGGGGCCGCATGTGTTCAACTTCCTCGAAATCACCGCGATGATGCGCGAAGCCGGTGCGTTGCGCGAAGTGGATGACGCCGAAGGGTTGGCCGAAGCCGTGCGGCAGTTGTTCGAGCTACCCCAGGATGCCCGCAAGATGGCGCAGGCGGGGCTCAAGGTGATGCAGGCCAACCAGGGCGCGCTTGAGCGCTTGCTCAATGGTCTGGGCCGATTGATCGCGATTTAAAGGGCGAAAGGGGATTGCCCTTGATGACGATCTGTCAGGCCAAATAGTGTTGGCTGTCTTGCGCTATCGGGGGCAAGTCGAATCGTCGCACCGCCCCTCCCGCATGATCAAGCCCCTCACACATGATTTAGCAGCGTGATTAATTATTCGGGCGGGCCTTGAGCTGTTCGGCGGCGGCCTTGGCCAGGTCCGGCGGCAGGAAGTCGCGGTCCGGGTTGTAGTCAGCCTTGAGGTAGCGCGCCAGGTCCTGCAGATCCCCAGGGTTCAAGGTGCCCGCGGCCTGCTTCAAACGCAGGTTGTCGAGGATGTAGTCGTAGCGGCTGTTGTTGTAGTTGCGTACCGAGGCATAGAGCTGGCGCTGGGCGTCGAGCACGTCGACGATATTGCGCGTACCCACCTGATAGCCGATTTCCGTGGCTTCCACCGCGCTCTGGTTGGAGATGATCGACTGGCGGCGCGCCTGTACCTGTTCCACATCGGTGTTCACCGCGCGGTGCAGGTTGCGTGTGTTTTCCACCACCTGGCGGCGCAAGCCTTCGCGTTGCTGTTCGGTCTGGCCCAGGCGCGAGTACGACTCGCGGACCTGCGAGCTGGTCAGGCCGCCGCTGTAGATCGGGATATTAAGGCGCAGGCCGATGGTGCGTTGTTCCACGTCGCCGCGATAGGGCGTGCCGAAGGCATTCGGGTTGCTGAACCCCAGCGCATCGTTATCGCCTTTTTCGTATTGCGCCACTGCGTCCAAGGTTGGCGCGTGACCGGCCTTGCGCTGCTTGAGGACTTCCTCGGCGGCGGTGACGGCATAGTTGCTGGCCAGCAAGTTGAGGTTCTGGCGCCCAGCGGTTTCGACCCAGGCCTTGGCGTCGTTCGGCAGCGGCGGCAACACCGGCAGCGTGTGGACAATGCCCTGGATCGAATTGTACTGACGGTTGGTCAGGGTGATCAGTGCTTCAAACGCATCTTCTACCTGACGCTGCGCCAGAATCCGGTTGGCCCGCGCGGTGTCGTAGCTGGCTTGGGATTGCAGCACGTCGGTCTTGTCCGACAGGCCCACGTCGAAGCGCTCGTTGGACTGATCCAGTTGGCGTTTGAAGGCGTTCTCTTCGGCCTTGGTCGAGGCCAGGTTGTCCTGGGCGCGCAGCACGGCGAAGTAATTCTCGGCGCTCTGCAGAATCAGGTTCTGTTCGGTGGCCGACAGTTGCAGCGCTGCCTGTTCATTGGTGGCTTCAGCCGCCTGCAACTGGAACCAACGGTCGGCGCGGAACAGCGGCTGGCTGAGGGTCGCGCGCCAGGAGTGGGCATCGCGGTTGGCGGTGGCGGCCGGTGTGTCGATCTGGGTGCGTACATTGTTGATGTCGGCGCCGCCGGAGAGGTTCGGCAGCAAGCCGGCGCGGGCCTGAGGCACCACTTCTTTTTGCGCGCCGTATTGGGCACGGGCGGCGGCCAGGTCGGCGTTGTTATCCACTGCTTCCTGATAGACGCTGACCAGGTCGGTTCTGGCGGACAAGGGCGCTTCAGCTGCCCAGACCATTCCGTTGGTCGCACAAGACACGGCAATAGCCAGTGAGAGTTTGCGCAGCATGAGGCGATCCCTGAATAAATATTACGGTGATAATTCGACGGCCAAGGCTACGGCGACTGTTTCAGAGCGTCAAGCCTTGGGCAGTAGCCGAGTGTAGTGGCGCCGACCCGACGCAACAATCCTGCAATCATGCCATTCATCACGCTGAAAGCAGCACCATTGGCAATTTGCCCATTCCATGGTCTAGACTGGCCGCGTTCTTGTCGGGGTGCCTTGTTGGAAGGCTGAGATCGGTAAATACCGGATCCCGTTGAACCTGATCAGGTTAGCGCCTGCGTAGGGAACAAGATTTCTCGTCACCCGGCGAGTCCTCTTGTGCTTCGTCCGGGATGTTGTTCGTTTACCGAGCAGCCCTCGTGCGCCAAGCACAGCACTGGTTCCAGTGCGTCCGTCCGTCACAGGTTCGCTCCGACAAACATCCACCGCCTGGATAAGTTGGAGAGCCCGTGATGACTACAAAACTAAAAAATACCGTGCATTTGAGTGAATCGGCCAAGGTCGACTCTGGCTCCGTGCAGCCGTTTACCCGCTCGCAAAAAATCTACGTGCAGGGCACTCGCCCGGATATCCGCGTCCCCATGCGCGAAATCAGCCTGGACGTGACCCCCACCGATTTCGGCGGTGAAATCAACGCCCCTGTCACCGTGTACGACACCTCGGGCCCCTACACCGACCCCAATGTGATCATCGATGTGCGCAAAGGCTTGGCCGATGTGCGTTCGCCGTGGATCGAATCCCGTGGCGACACCGAACGCCTGGCCGGCCTGACCTCGCATTTCGGCCAGCAGCGCCTGAGCGATGCCGAGCTGACCGCCCTGCGTTTTGCCCATGTGAAGAACCCGCGCCGCGCCAAGGCCGGTGCCAACGTCACCCAGATGCACTACGCGCGCAAAGGCATCATCACCGCCGAGATGGAATACGTCGCCATCCGCGAGAACATGAAGCTCGAAGAAGCCCGGGCCAGTGGCTTGCTCGACCAGCAGCACGCCGGCCACAGCTTCGGCGCCAGCGTGCCGAAGATCATCACTCCGGAATTCGTGCGCGAAGAAATTGCCCGTGGCCGCGCAATCATCCCGGCCAACATCAACCACACCGAACTGGAGCCGATGATCATCGGCCGTAACTTCCTAGTGAAGATCAACGGCAATATCGGCAACAGCGCCCTGGGGTCGTCCATCGAAGAAGAAGTGGCAAAACTCACCTGGGGCATCCGCTGGGGCTCGGACACGGTGATGGACTTGTCCACCGGCAAACACATCCATGAAACCCGCGAGTGGATCATCCGCAACTCGCCGGTGCCGATCGGTACCGTGCCGATCTACCAGGCCCTGGAAAAAGTCGGCGGCGTCGCCGAAGACCTGACCTGGGAGCTGTTCCGCGACACCCTGATCGAGCAGGCCGAGCAGGGCGTCGACTACTTCACCATCCACGCCGGCGTGTTGCTGCGCTACGTGCCGCTGACCGCCAAGCGCGTCACTGGCATTGTGTCCCGTGGCGGTTCGATCATGGCCAAGTGGTGCCTGGCGCACCATAAAGAGAACTTCACCTACACGCATTTCGACGAAATCTGCGAAATTATGAAGGCCTATGACGTCAGCTTCTCCCTGGGCGACGGCCTGCGCCCCGGTTCGATTGCCGACGCCAACGACGCCGCGCAGTTCGGCGAGTTGGAAACCCTCGGCGAACTGACCAAGACCGCCTGGAAGCACGACGTGCAAACCATGATCGAAGGCCCCGGCCACGTGCCGATGCAGTTGATCAAGGAGAACATGGACAAGCAGCTCGAATGCTGCGACGAAGCGCCGTTCTACACCCTCGGCCCGCTGACCACCGACATTGCGCCTGGCTACGACCACATCACCTCCGGCATCGGTGCGGCGATGATCGGCTGGTTCGGTTGCGCCATGCTCTGCTACGTCACGCCCAAGGAACACCTGGGCCTGCCGAACAAGGATGACGTGAAGACCGGCATCATCACCTACAAGATCGCCGCCCACGCGGCCGACCTGGCCAAGGGGCACCCGGGCGCGCAGATCCGCGATAACGCCTTGAGCAAGGCGCGCTTCGAGTTCCGCTGGGAAGACCAGTTCAACCTCGGCCTGGACCCGGACACCGCGCGCTCCTACCACGACGAAACCCTGCCTAAGGACTCGGCCAAAGTCGCGCATTTCTGCTCGATGTGCGGGCCGAAGTTCTGCTCGATGAAAATCACCCAGGAAGTGCGTGAGTACGCGGCCAACCAGCGCATTGACGCGGTGGATGTGGACGTGGCCAAGGGCCTGGCGGAGCAGGCGGAGCGGTTCAAGCAGGAAGGTAGCCAGTTGTACAAGAAGGTCTAAGCCGCAGTCGGCGGTACCTGTACCGTCGTCTGCGGGGCAAGCCCCCTCCCAAATTCAAGTGTGGGAGGGGGCTTGCCCCCGATGGCTATCGCCCAAACAAAAATGTCCCTCAGAGATACCCGCCTTGAGCACTCAATCGAGTACCTATTCCCCTGACATCGCGGTGCCTGCTGACAAAAGAGTCTTCGGCGCCCGCGACCTGTTTTCCCTGTGGTTCTCCCTCGGCATCGGCCTGATGGTCCTGCAGACCGGCGCATTACTCGCGCCGGGCCTGGGCTTGTCGGGTGCCTTGCTGGCGATTTTCCTCGGCACTCTGGTCGGCGTGCTGTTGCTGGCCGCTGCCGGTGTGATCGGTAGCGACACCGGCTTGTCCGCCATGGCTGCGCTCAAGCTCAGCCTTGGGGCCAAGGGCGCCAGCCTGCCGGCGCTGTTCAACCTGTTGCAGTTGATCGGCTGGGGCTCGTTCGAAATCATCGTGATGCGTGATGCCGCCAGCCTGTTGGGCACGCGGGCGTTCGGCGAGGGCAGCCTGTTGGTCAGCCCGCTATTGTGGACGCTGTTTTTCGGTGGTCTGGCAACCTTGCTGGCAGTCAGCGGGCCGCTGACGTTCGTGCGCCAGATCCTGCGTAAATGGGGCATCTGGTTGCTGTTGGCGGCCTGTCTGTGGCTGACCTGGAACCTGTTCGCCAAGGCCGACCTAGGCGCACTCTGGGCTCAGGCCGGTGACGGTTCGATGCCCTTTGCGGTGGGGTTTGATATCGCCATCGCCATGCCGCTGTCCTGGCTGCCGCTGATCGCCGATTACTCGCGCTTCGGCAAACGCGCCAAAAGCGTATTCGGCGGTACCGCGCTGGGCTTTTTTATCGGTAATTTCTGGCTGATGAGCCTGGGCGTGGCCTACACCCTGGCGTTCGCGCCGAGCGGTGAAGTGAATGCGCTGCTGCTGGCATTGGCTGGGGCTGGACTGGGGATTCCGCTGCTATTGATCCTGTTGGATGAATCGGAAAACGCCTTTGCCGATATCCACTCGGCGGCGGTGTCCAGCGGGATGTTGCTGCGTTTGAAAGTCGAGCACCTGGCATTGGCCATCGGCGTGATTTGTACCCTGATCGCTTGCCTGGCGCCGCTGGCGCAGTACCAGAATTTCCTGCTGTTGATCGGTTCGGTGTTCGCGCCGCTGTTCGGTGTGGTGCTGGTGGACCATTTTGTCCTGCGCCGTCGCGGCCAGGGCGTACCGACTGCTCTGCGCTGGCCGGCGCTGTTGGCCTGGTTGGGTGGGGTTGCTACCTATCACCTGCTGGCCAACGTCTACCCGGATATCGGCGCGACCCTGCCGGCGCTGGTGCTGGCAGGGTTGCTGCAGTTCATGCTTGGGCGAGCCTTCAGCGGCGCGCGGGCACCAGTTCGGGTTTGAGGATGCCTTCCAGGCGCGAATAAGGGATCTGCAACTCGACGTGGCCCAGGGCGTACGGTGCGATGGTCGAGGTCGGGTACTTGAGGATCACGCCGCCGTAGGTCAGCGCCACGTTCGGGGTTTTCTGGAAGGGGTAGGTCTTCACGAACTCCTGCTCCAGGCTCAGGCGGGTGCTGATCAGCCAGCTATTGTGGGCGACCTGGGCGGCTTTCCAGAATGCGTCTTCCTTGCCCGGCAGCAGCATGTCGGCCAGGGACAGGGCTTTTTGCTGCTGACGCGAATAGTTGATGAACGCGCGGCCCGGCTCGCCATGGGTGGCGCCTTGGTCCAGATAGCTGGACAGTTCGATGATCACCAAGCCGTCATGCTGCTCGCGTACCTTGGCTTGCAAATACATGCTGTTGCGCGGCGCGGCGGTTTTCAGGAACTGCTCGCGGTACGTTTCCAGGCTTGTGGGCAAAGGCTCGTTCGGGGTGGTGCGGGTCATGTCCAGCAGGCGCTGCTCGATCAAGGCGTCGAGCTTGGGCTCTTTGGCAAAGTGCACGGTGTCGATGTTCACCAGTGGGCAGTCGGCGCTGGCGCAGCCCGGCTTGCTCTGCTCGGTGGCGTCGCGAGTGGCTTCCAGCGGGGTGCGATAGCTCGGTTGGAACAGGCTTTGGCAGGCACCGAGGGTCAATGCGATGCAGGCCACGGAGGCAATCTTTAAGAGCGACATGGATGTCCTTCGTCTAACGATAAGAGCGAAATTTGTGGTGCTTCGACTGCCAGCGAGGCAGTCAGTTCGCCACTAAGCTATTTAGAGTGAGTTTGACGTCCGCCGTCTATCCCGGCAACCGGAAAGGGGCTGCACCAAGGGGCGCGAGCGCGTTAGGATGGCGCGAATCGCCCAGGCATAACGAGGAAGGGATATGACGGACATTGCAAAATCGACGCCGAGCACGATTGAAATCGTTAAGCGCGACAATGCCTACAAGGGCTTCTACCAACTCGATCGCGTGCAACTGCGCCACGAGAAATTCGATGGCGGCATGAGCCGGGTGATCAACCGCGAAGTCTTCGTCCGTCACGACGCCGTGTGTGTATTGCCCTACGATCCGCAGCGCGACGAGGTGGTCTTGATCGAGCAGTTTCGCGTGGGCGCCATGGGCCGCGCGGGCAACCCGTGGCTGGTGGAGATGGTCGCCGGCTTGATCGATAAGGATGAGCAACCGGAGGAGGTTGCGCACCGTGAAGCCGAGGAGGAAGCTGGGCTGACCTTCTCCGCGTTGTGGCCGATCACCAAGTATTTCCCGTCGCCCGGCGGCAGCACCGAGTTCGTCCACTTGTACCTGGGCCGTTGCGACAGCACGGGCGCAGGTGGCGTTCACGGCCTGGAAGAAGAGGCAGAAGACATCCGCGTCACCCGCTGGGCATTCGACGATGCTCTGCAAGCGGTGCGCGACGGCAGAATTTCCAACGCAGCCAGCATTATCGCCCTGCAATGGCTAGCGCTTAACCGCGCGGAAGTGAGGGGGTTATGGCAGTAAAGGCACGGGAACGTTATCGGGTCGACCTGATCGGGCTGCAAGCGGCCTGCGAGGCCAACTATGCGCGGCTGATGCGCTTGCTCCCCGACATGCGCCACGCCCCCGAGGCGCGGCGTATCGGCGTGACCCATGGCGACCAGATGCTCGGCGTACTGGCCCTGGAAGTTATCGTCAATTGCCCGTACACCACCACCCTGCGCGTGCGCCAGGAACACAGCCTGCCATGGTTGCCGGTACCGCAACTGGAAGTGCAGGTGTACCACGACGCACGCATGGCCGAAGTAATCAGCGCCGAACATGCGCGACGCTTTCGCAGCATCTATCCTTACCCGAATGTGTTCATGCATCAGCCCGATGAAAAAGCCCAGCTCAATGTGTTCCTCGGTGAATGGCTGAGCCATTGCCTGGCACTTGGGCACGAGTTCGAAGTCGTGCGGTAGATGTGAACTGCGTCTGCTTCCTTAGGTTTCCTCTTTGTGTCCTGCCCAGCATAATCGCGCCAACCGTCCATTTCTGTGATTGCCTTGGGAGAACGCCTTGCCGAGCGTATCCACCGTGAGCCCCGACGCTTCGGCGTTGCTGGTGCAACTGTCCGACAGCCACCTGTTTGCCGAGGGCGACGCCACGTTGCTGGGCATGAATACCCGCGAGAGCCTGCAACGGGTGATCGAATTGGTGCGCGAGCAACAGCCGTCTATCGACCTGATGCTGGCCACGGGGGATCTGTCCCAGGACGGTACGCTTGAGTCGTATCAGCAGTTTCGCGCCTTGACCGCGGCCATCGACGCTCCCGCGCGCTGGATCCCCGGTAATCACGACGAACCGCTCCTCATGGCCCAAGCCGCCGAGCACAGTGATTTGCTGGAACCGGTGGTCGATATCGGCCACTGGCGCATTACCCTGCTGGACTCCGCCGTACCTGGCTCCGTGCCGGGTTATCTGGAGGACCAGCAGCTGCAATTGCTCGCTCAATCCTTGAGCGAGGCGCCGGATCGTCATCACCTGGTGTGCTTCCACCACCATCCGGTGTCGTTCGGCTGCGCATGGATGGAGCCCATCGGCTTGCGCAACCCCGAGGCCCTGTTTGCCGTGCTGGACCGCTTTCCCCAGGTAAAGGCCGTGCTCTGGGGCCACGTGCACCAGGAGATCGACCGCGAGCGCAATGGCGTGCGCCTGCTGGCGTCGCCGTCCACCTGCATCCAGTTCGCGCCGGGCAGCGAGGATTTCAAGGTCAGCGAGCAGGCACCGGGCTATCGCTGGTTGCGTATGCATGCCGATGGGCGGTTGGAGACCGGGGTGGAGCGGCTTAAAGATTTCGCCTTTACCATCGATTACGGCAGCAACGGCTATTAAAGACCGTAAACACTCCTCATAACGGTGGGAGATAGCTTGCCCCCAGTTGGATCATCGGCTGCTCACGCCACCCCGATCCCTGTAAACTGCGCCTTTTTCGCGTAAGCATGGAGAGCCCGGCATGTCGGCTTCGATCCTGTATATCCACGGCTTCAACAGCGCGCCGGCGTCCAACAAGGCCAGCCAGTTGATGGGTGTGATGGACGCTCTGGGCCTGGCCGATCAGTTGCGCGTGCCGGCCCTGCATCACCATCCACGTCAGGCAATTCCTCAATTGGAACAAGCCATTGCCCAGTTGGGGCGGCCGCTGCTGGTCGGCAGCTCCCTCGGCGGCTACTATGCAACCCATCTTGCCGAGCGCCATGGCCTCAAGGCGCTGCTGGTCAACCCGGCGGTCAGCCCCCATCGGATGTTCGACGGTTACCTGGGCATCCAGAAGAACCTCTACACCGATGAAACCTGGGAACTGACCCAGGACCATGTGACGGCGCTGGCCGAGCTGGAAGTGCCGGCTCCCCAGGATGCTGCGCGTTATCAAGTGTGGTTGCAGACCGGCGATGAAACACTGGATTATCGCCTCGCCCAGCAGTATTACCGGGCCTGTGCCTTACGCATCCAGGCCGGTGGCGATCATGGTTACCAAGGGTTTGCCCGGCAACTGCCGGCGCTGCTCAGTTTTGCCGGCATTGGCGCAGATCAGTATCAATCCTTCGATTTCTCGGCACTGTAATTGCCTTGCAAACCGCAGGTTACTTTTTAATCGAACGACTCACGATGAGACCCCATGGCCACTCCCAGCGCTAGCTCTTATAACGCCGACGCCATCGAAGTCCTCTCGGGCCTCGACCCGGTGCGCAAACGCCCCGGCATGTACACCGACACCAGTCGGCCGAACCACCTTGCCCAGGAAGTCATCGACAACAGCGTCGACGAAGCCTTGGCCGGGCACGCCAAGTCGGTGCACGTCATTCTTCATGCAGACCATTCCCTGGAAGTGTCCGACGATGGTCGCGGCATGCCCGTGGACATCCACCCAGAAGAAGGCGTGCCGGGCGTCGAGCTGATCCTTACCAAGCTGCACGCCGGCGGCAAGTTCTCCAACAAGAACTATCAGTTTTCCGGCGGCTTGCACGGCGTGGGGATTTCCGTGGTCAACGCCTTGTCCACCCTGGTGCGGGTCAAGGTCAAGCGCGATGGCAACGAGTACCAGATGACCTTCGCCGATGGCTACAAAGCCACCGACCTGGAAGTGATCGGCACCGTCGGCAAGCGCAACACCGGCACCAGCGTGTACTTCGCGCCGGACCCGAAATACTTCGATTCGCCGAAATTCTCCATCAGCCGCCTCAAGCACGTGCTCAAGGCCAAGGCCGTGTTGTGCCCGGGGCTGCTGGTCACCTTTGAAGACAAAGGCACCGGCGAGAAGGTCGAGTGGCATTACGAAGACGGCCTGCGTTCCTATTTGGAAGACTCGGTCAGCGACTTCGAACGCCTGCCCAACGAGCCGTTCTGCGGCAGCCTGGCGGGTAACAAGGAAGCCGTCGACTGGGCTCTGCTGTGGTTGCCCGAAGGCGGCGACAGCGTGCAGGAAAGTTACGTCAACCTGATCCCGACCGCCCAGGGCGGTACTCACGTCAACGGTCTGCGTCAGGGCTTGCTGGATGCCATGCGCGAATTCTGCGAATACCGCAGCCTGCTGCCGCGCGGCGTGAAGCTGGCGCCGGAAGACGTGTGGGAGCGCATCGCGTTCGTGCTCTCGATGAAGATGCAGGAGCCGCAGTTCTCCGGGCAAACCAAGGAACGCCTGTCGTCCCGTGAAGCGGCGGCGTTTGTCTCCGGGGTAGTCAAGGATGCCTTCAGCCTGTGGCTCAACGAGCATCCGGAACTGGGCCTGGCCCTGGCCGAGCTGGCGATCAACAACGCCGGGCGTCGCCTCAAGGCCAGCAAGAAAGTCGAGCGCAAGCGCATCACCCAAGGCCCAGCGCTGCCGGGCAAACTGGCCGATTGCGCCGGGCAGGATCCGATGCGCTCGGAACTGTTCCTGGTCGAAGGTGATTCCGCCGGCGGCTCCGCCAAACAAGCGCGGGACAAGGAATACCAGGCGATCCTGCCGTTGCGCGGCAAGATCCTTAACACCTGGGAAGTCGATGGCAGCGAAGTCCTGGCCAGCCAAGAAGTGCACAACATTGCCGTGGCGATCGGTGTCGACCCCGGCGCGGCCGACATGAGCCAGTTGCGCTATGGCAAGATCTGCATTCTCGCCGACGCCGACTCCGACGGCCTGCACATCGCCACCTTGCTCTGCGCGCTGTTCGTGCAGCACTTCCGTCCGCTGGTGGATGCCGGCCACGTCTACGTCGCCATGCCGCCGTTGTACCGGATCGACCTGGGCAAGGAGATCTTCTACGCCCTGGACGAAGCCGAGCGCGATGGCATCCTCGATCGTCTGGTAGCCGAAAAGAAACGCGGCAAGCCCCAGGTCACCCGATTCAAGGGCCTGGGCGAGATGAACCCGCCGCAACTGCGTGAAACCACCATGGACCCGAACACCCGGCGCCTGGTGCAGTTGACCCTGGACGATTTCGCCGCCACCAGTGAAATGATGGACATGCTGCTGGCGAAGAAGCGCGCCGGGGACCGCAAATCCTGGCTGGAATCCAAGGGCAACCTGGCCGAGGTTCTGGGCTGATGCGCACAGGCTTCGCCCTGGCGATCCTGATGTTGAGCGGGCTGGCAGCGACCACC
Organism: Pseudomonas sp. S5F11; assembly: GCF_019641515.1. Taxonomy (NCBI): domain Bacteria; kingdom Pseudomonadati; phylum Pseudomonadota; class Gammaproteobacteria; order Pseudomonadales; family Pseudomonadaceae; genus Pseudomonas; species Pseudomonas sp. S5F11. Next base: position 2,994,068 of record NZ_JAIFJZ010000001.1, on the reverse strand, counting down.
GTCGCCGCCGCGCCCGTGGTGGAACTCAAACTCGTGTCCGAACACCCGGTGGACGGCATGCGCGGCGGCAACCTGTCGGGGCTGGCGCAGTGCGGTAACGAACTGTGGACGGTGTCCGATCGTGATGACGATCAGATCTATCGCCTGGATACCAGTGCGCCCACCTGGCAGGCCGAAGCGGTAAAGATCGAGGTGCCGCCGGTGCCGGACTCCGGCTTGCCCTGGGGGCTGCGCTCGCGTACCAAGGCTGCTTCGTTCATTCGCGGCGGTGACCTGGATTTTGAAGGCATCAGCTGTGATGGCATGGGTAATCAGTACATTGTCAGCGAAGCCCATGCCGCGGTGCTGAAGGTGCCGGTGAGCGGCGCGCCGGAATGGCTGAAAATCGCCCCCGGCATGGTGCGAGAGGCCCGCGCCAGCGGCATGTTGCTGCACTTCAATGCGTTGTTTGAAGGATTGGTGATCAACCCGGAAGGCAACCAGCTCTGGCTGGCGGCCGAGCGCGAGCGGCGCGGGCTGATCTCCATCAAGCGTGCGCAAAGCCTCTGGGATTGCGATGGCCCGTGCGTACTGCTGAGCGAGGCCGGCCAGGAAGTGCAGCCGGCCAAGTTCACCGATGCCAAGGCGGTGTCCAAGGATTTTGCCGACCTGGCGCTGTACAACGGCAAATTGTTTACCCTGGAGCGTAATGCGTTCCAGATTTGCCGGCGCGATGCGGTCACGGCCAAGGTCGAGCTGTGCTGGTCGTTCGCCGACGAAACCCTGACCCCCGAACGCCGCTACGCCCAACCCTATGGCCTGGCCGAGGCGCTGGTCATTGACGAAAGCGGGGCCTGGCTGGGTATCGACAACAATTTTGGCCCCCGGGCCGATGGTGAAAAACGCCCCATGGTCTATCGTTTCGCCGCCCCGGCCGGCGGCTGGAGCGCCCAGCCATGAATCGGCCCCTTTTTGAATCGAATCAGCGCAGCGGCAGTTCCGCTGCGCCTTACCCACTATTGATGAGGCCCGCATGAGTGACATCCTCGCAGACAGCTTAGATGGCGTAGAACGCCGGTCGCTGGCTGACTTCACCGAAAATGCCTACCTCAACTACTCCATGTACGTGATCATGGACCGTGCCTTGCCGCATATCGGCGACGGCCTGAAGCCTGTGCAACGGCGCATCATCTACGCCATGAGTGAGTTGGGCCTGGATGCCGACTCCAAGCACAAGAAGTCGGCGCGTACCGTCGGTGACGTGCTCGGTAAATTCCACCCCCACGGCGACTCGGCTTGCTACGAAGCCATGGTGCTGATGGCGCAGCCGTTCAGCTATCGCTACACACTGGTAGACGGCCAGGGTAACTGGGGTGCGCCGGACGATCCCAAGTCCTTTGCCGCCATGCGTTACACCGAAGCCCGTCTGTCGCGTTACTCCGAGGTGCTGCTCAGCGAGCTGGGCCAGGGCACGGCGGATTGGGGGCCGAACTTCGACGGCACCCTCGACGAACCCCTGGTGTTGCCGGCACGTTTGCCGAATATCCTGCTCAATGGCACCACCGGTATCGCGGTGGGCATGGCCACTGACGTGCCTCCGCACAACCTGCGCGAAGTAGCCACCGCCTGCGTGCGTCTACTGGATGAGCCGAAGGCCACCGTGGAGCAGCTCTGCGAGCATATCCAGGGTCCGGACTACCCGACCGAAGCGGAAATCATCACGCCGCGCGCCGATTTGCTGAAGATGTACGAAACCGGCAAGGGCTCGGTGCGTATGCGCGCCGTGTACCACATTGAGGACGGCGACATTATCGTCACCGCGCTGCCGCACCAGGTGTCCGGTGCCAAGGTGCTGGAGCAGATCGCCGCGCTGATGCAGGCCAAACCGTCGAAACTGCCGCAGGTCGCCGACTTGCGTGACGAGTCCGACCATGAAAACCCGTGCCGCATCGTGATTATCCCGACCAATAGCCGGGTCGATCATGAAGTGCTGATGCAACACTTGTTTGCCAGCACCGATCTGGAGTCCAGCTACCGGGTCAACGTCAACATCATTGGTCTGGACGGCAAGCCGCAGTTGAAGAACCTGCGCAACCTGCTGGTGGAGTGGCTGGAGTTCCGGATACAAACCGTTCGGCGCCGCCTGCAGTTCCGTCTGGACAAGGTCGAGCGCCGTCTGCATCTGTTGGACGGTTTGTTGATCGCTTACCTCAACCTGGATGAAGTGATTCATATCATCCGCACCGCCGAGCATCCGAAGGCCGAGCTGATCGCCCGTTTCGAGCTGAGCGAGATTCAGGCGGACTACATCCTCGACACCCGCCTGCGTCAGTTGGCGCGTCTGGAAGAGATGAAGTTGCGTGATGAACAGGATGCCTTGCTCAAGGAACAAGCCAAACTGCAAGCCCTGCTGGGTAGCGAAGCCAAGCTGAAAAAGCTGGTGCGTAGCGAACTGATCAAAGACGCCGAAACTTACGGCGATGACCGCCGCTCGCCTATCGTCGAGCGCGCCGAAGCGAAAGCTCTGACAGAAACCGAGCTACTGCCCAACGAGAAAATTACCGTCGTTCTGTCGGAAAAGGGTTGGGTTCGCTCCGCCAAAGGGCATGATATTGACGCCACTGGCCTGTCGTACAAGGCCGGTGACGGGTTCAAGACTGCAGCCGCTGGGCGTTCCAACCAGTTTGCGGTGTTTATCGACTCCACCGGGCGCAGTTACTCGGTGCCGGCCCATACTTTGCCGTCGGCACGGGGGCAGGGCGAGCCGCTGACCGGGCGTCTGACACCGCCACCGGGGGCAAATTTCGAGTGTGTGCTGCTACCGGACGATGACGCGCTGTACGTGATTGCGTCCGATGCGGGATATGGCTTCGTGGTCAAGGGGGAAGACCTGCAAGCCAAGAACAAGGCGGGCAAGGCGCTGTTGAGTCTGCCCAACAACGCCAAAGTGATCCTGCCGCGGCCGGTGCAGGACCGTGAGAACAACTGGCTGGCGTCGGTCACTACCGAAGGGCGTCTGCTGGTGTTCAAGATCAGCGACCTGCCGCAATTGGGCAAAGGTAAAGGCAACAAGATTATTGGAATCCCCGGGGAGCGGGTGGCCAGTCGCGAAGAGTACGTGACCGACATCGCCGTGATTCCGGAGGGCGCCACTCTGGTGCTCCAGGCGGGTAAGCGCACTTTGTCGCTGCGCCCTGACGACCTTGAGCACTATAAGGGCGAGCGTGGCCGCCGGGGTAATAAATTGCCTCGTGGCTTCCAGCGGGTGGATGCTTTGTTGGTTGAAACGCCCGTTTAAGGCGTTTTAGAGCCCTCGATCTACGATTTAACCCGTAGATCGACGCTTTGGCGCTGGAGTCATGGCGCATATTCACGGATGATATGGCCTCTTCAGCGCCGGCGTGGCCGAGCGTGTACAGGTTATTTTTTAGTATTACATTGTGGTTCGCCTTGTGGCAGCCACCTGGATGGGATGATGACTGCTCCACGCCTTCCTTTTATTTTTATGCTCGCTGGCCTTTTGGGGCTGGCGGGTTGCAGCACACATCAACCGGTGTCGCTGTACCAGCTGGACAGCGGAAGTCCGGCTCAGCCAGCTCAAACCGCCGGCATGGCAGTATTGCTGGGGCCGGTAATCGTCGCCGACTATCTGCAACGCGAGACCCTGCTGCAACGTCAGAACGACGGCAGCCTGCAAGGTTCCACCGATGGCCGTTGGGCGGGCAGTTTATCGTCCGACATCAACCAGCTGATGCTGCGCCAGGTGGCCGGTCAGTTGGACAGCCAACGTGTGGTCCTCGCCCCCGCGCCTGCCGGCTTTACGCCGGACGTGCAGGTGCTGCTGACCATCACTCGGTTGGACTCGGGCACTTCGCAACCGGCAATTCTCGATGCGCAGTGGCGCTTGATCGATCGCCGTGGTCAGGTGCGTGACAACCGTATCGTGCACTTGCAGGAACAGCACACCGGCAGCACCGCGTCCCAGGTCCAGGCCCAGGGCGTGCTCTTGCAGCACTTGGCGCAGCAACTGTCTGTGGCGCTCAAGCCATTGGCCAACCAGCCCCCGATTGCCGCCGAGGCCCCGCGCAAACAAGCGCCGGCCCAGGCCAAGCCGGTTGCTCCGGAAAAGCCCAAGATGCCGATGGCCACGCCGATTCGTACCGATATGGAAGTGTTCAGGTTTTGATCTGAATGCCACACAAACAAAAGGCCCGCTGATTCAGCGGGCCTTTTGTTTGTGTGCGATTTACTTGAAGTATTTAGGGATCCAAATGTGGGAGGGGGCTTGCCTCCGATAGCAGTGGGTCAGTCAGACCAGCTGTCACTGACACATCGCCATCGGGGGCAAGCCCCCTCCCACATTGAACTTGCGGTTTGCTTTAAGGCTTTGTGCGGGTCTCATGCATCCGCGCTAACTGACGCTCCAGCATCGACGGATACGGTTCCATCAAACGTTCCACACAGCTTGCGCCTTCGGGGCTGGCAATCGGGCGGATACGGGCGCGCTGGCGAATCAGCGGGTCTTCGCTGATCTTGCGCTCCACCAGCAGCAGGTTACGGCTGTGTTGGGACAAGGCCAGCGCGTCCTGGGCGATTTCGGTGAGCAGCAGGTCGATCTGGCTCATGCCGAACAGATCGTCGCCCACTGTCAGGCCCAGTTGCAGTTGCAGGGTGATGCCACTGTCCGCCACTTCGATCTGCAGGGCATGGCCCAAGGCGCGCAGCAGCTCGCCGCAGCAGATGGCGTTGGTCAGGTAGTCTTCACCGCTGTCTTCGCTGTGGAACAGCATCAAGGTGCTGCCATCGTTGAGGGTGTGCAGTTCGCTCTGGTATAGCGAGGCGGCCTGGTCGAGGCAGTCGCGGTAGCGCTCCAGCAATTCCGTCAGGCGTGCGCGGGGCAAGCGACGCAGTTGGTCCTGGGCGCCGAGTTGTACGGCCAGTACCGCGCTGTGCTGGGGCTCGGCGTTCTTTACTGGTACGGCTTTGGGTGCAACTGCCGGGCTGCTGGCCGCGGTATCGCGCAGATCAGCGAACGGGTCTTCGTCGTCCAACTCATCCTCTTCGGCGATAAGTGCCCTGCGTGTCGCCGGCTTGAGACCTGCCACCGGCGGCTTTTCGTCGAAGCCCGGATCGCGCAGGTCGCGTACTTCGAATTCGGGTTCGTCGTCGTAATCGGTGTCGTCGAATTCGGGTTCCGGTTCAACTTCGCGAACCACCGGCTCCGGGGCGAAGCTGGCGTGGAGTTGGCGGGCAAGGTCGCCGATTTCATCCTGGCGGTCGGTGGCCGGAGTGTGTTCGTCGATATCCCGCAGCCAGATGCGCAGTTGCATCAGCGGTGTCGAGATATGCCGACCCAGGCGCAGGCTCAAGGCCAGGGCCAGGGCCAGCAGAATCGCGCTCAGGATGCCCATGCTTTGCAGGCTGATGGTCATCGGCTGTTGGAATTGCTGCATATCCAGGCTGATGCGCAACTGGCCGGCTTTCACATCTTGAAAGGTGATATTGCTTTGATACAGGCCTTCGGCCTCACCCAACAAGCCGTTCTTCGGGCGCTGGCCGGCTTCGGCCATGATCCGGTTGTCGACGCTGTAGATGGCGGCGTGGGCCACCAGCGGATTCTTGGTGAGGTTATTGAGCAGCACGTTGAGACTGAGGATGTCGTTGGACACCAGCAGCTCGGTCGCCGAGGTGGCGGTCTGGGTGGTCAAGCTTTCGCCCAGGGCGTCGGCTTGCTCGTGCATGGCCTGTTTGAACTGCAAACCCATTACGCAGGCGTAGATCACCAGGGCCAGGGCGACCAGGATCACGTTATGGCTGGCGATGCGTAATGCGATCGGTACACGGCGGTGGCGCAGTGCCCGGAAGATCAGCAGGAAGAAGTTGTCGGTTTTTACTGGCGTGGGCCGGTTCACTTGAGCTCGGCTCTTGGTCCGTGAAGTTGACGCGCAGTATAGCGACAGGCCCATGACCGGCAAAGCGCTGGCTGTGCCCGATGGTCACTGAAAGTGGGTAGAATGCGGTTTTTTTCCAGCCTGGGGGTGCGCCTTGCGCGAAATTGTCCTGATTAACATCACTGGGGAAGACCGCCCGGGTCTTACCGCTGCCATTACCGGTGTGCTGGCCCAGGGTGGTGTGAACATTCTCGACATCGGCCAGGCCGTGATCCACGACACCCTGTCGTTCGGCATCCTGGTGGAAATTCCCAGCAACGAGCAGTCATCGTCCGTGCTCAAGGACATCCTGTTTACCGCGTACAAGCTGGATCAACAGGTACGTTTCACTCCGGTATCCGAAGCGGACTACCAGCATTGGGTGGCCGGCCAGGGCAAGAAACGCCATATCGTCACGTTGTTGACCCGCAAGGTCACCGCTGAACAACTGCAGCGCGTCAGCTCCATCACCGCGCAGTACGGCTTGAATATCGACCACATCGACCGTCTGTCGGGGCGCATGCCATTGGACACGCCGGCCGATCAGGGCAAAGGCTGCATCGAGTTTTCCGTGCGTGGCGAGCCGGCTGACCCGCAAGCCCTGCGCGCGGAATTCCTCAGCGTCGCCCAGGAGTTGAATGTCGATATCGCCTTCCAGGAAGATTCGCTGTTCCGCCGCAACCGCCGCCTGGCGGTGTTCGATATGGACTCCACTTTGATCGAAGCCGAAGTCATCGACGAACTGGCCAAGGCTGCCGGTGTGGGCGATCAAGTCAGCGCCATCACTGAGCGTGCCATGGCCGGCGAGCTGGACTTCCGCGCCAGCTTCAAGGAGCGCTTGGCACTGCTCAAAGGCCTGGATGTGAGCGTGCTGGATTCCATTGGCGCTTCCCTGCGCCTGACCGAAGGCGCCGAAACCCTGTTCGCCGAACTCAAGCGCCTGGGTTACAAAACCGCGATCTTGTCCGGCGGCTTTACCTACTTCGCCAAGCAATTACAGGCCAAACTGGGCATCGATTACGTATTCGCCAACGAGTTGGAAGTGGTCGACGGCAAAGTGACCGGCGTGGCGGTCGAGCCGATTGTCGACGCGCAACGCAAGGCCGACCTGCTCAAGGAGCTGGCGCACAAGGAAGGGTTGCGTCTGGAGCAGACCATCGCGGTAGGCGACGGTGCCAACGATTTGCCGATGCTGGCGATTGCCGGGTTGGGCGTGGCGTTCCGGGCCAAGCCGCTGGTCAAACAGTCGGCCAAGCAGGCCATTTCGACCTTGGGGTTGGACGGTGTGCTGTATCTGCTGGGCTTTCGCGACCGCGACGGTCAGCTCTGACGGTCAGAAATGTTGGAGGGGGCTTGCCCCCGATAGCGGTAGATCAGTCACTTTGATGTTGACTGATACTCAGCTATCGGGGGCAAGCCCCCTCTCACATTAGATCTCTGCAAATATTGGATCAGGCTTTCGGCAGGCCGATCCCTTGACCCATCTGCACCGGCGAACCGGCCAGCAGCGCTTCTGACCACTGCACTTGATCCGGCCCGAACAGCACGATCGCGGTGGAACCCAACTTGAAACGTCCCAGCTCCGCACCTTTTTCCAGGTGGATCGGCGCGCGGGCGGCTTCGTCATAGCGGAAGGTTTTCAGCTCGCGCTTGGGGGGCGTAACCAGGCCGGCCCACACGGTTTCAATCGACGCCACGATCATTGCGCCCACCAGCACCACAGCCATCGGGCCGCGTTCGGTGTCGAACAGGCAGACCACTCGCTCGTTACGCGCAAACAGCTCCGGCACGTTTTCGGCGGTGGTCTGGTTGACCGAGAAAATCCGCCCCGGCACATAGACCATCTCGCGCAGCGTGCCGGCCAGCGGCATGTGCACGCGGTGATAGTCCTTCGGCGACAGGTAAATAGTGGCGAAATCGCCGCCCATGAAAGGCGCCGCCATGGCAGCATCGCCGCCCAGCAATTCCAATACGCTGAAGCTATGGCCTTTGGCCTGGAACACACGGCCATGCTCGATCGGGCCCAGTTGGCTGACTGCGCCGTCGGCGGGGCTCAGCACGGCGCCGGGAGTGGGGTCGAGTGGGCGCGCGCCGTCTTTCAAGGCACGGGTGAAGAACGCATTGAAGTGCTCATAAGCGGTCACGTCCTCCACCAGTGCCTGGGACATATCCACTTGATAGCGCTTGGCGAACCATGTGGTGAAGGCATTTTTGAACCAGCGCACGCGGCACTCGGCCACGCAACCGGCCAGACGCGACAGCAAATGGTGCGGCAGCAAGTACTGGCTGAGGATAAACAACTGCTTTTTCATAACTGTCCTTAAACCTTAAGTCTTTTCAACGGGCGTGTCGGGGTGATTGCCCCATTCGCCCCAGGAACCGGCATAACCTTTGACTCGCGGATAACCGAGCGCCTTGGCCACCAGGTAGGTGAAGCCAGAGCGATGGTGAGTCTGGCAATGGGTGATGATTTCTTTGTCGGGCGTCAGGCCCAGTTTTTCAAGAATCTGTGGCATGTCGCGGCGGATGCGCAGGTTGCGCGCCTTATCCATGCCGTCAGTCCATTCGAAGTTGACCGCGCCGGGGATGTGCCCGCCCTTGGCCGCGAGCACCTTCTCGCCGGAATACTCCAGCGGGCCGCGCGCGTCCCAGATGCCCAGGTCGGCGGCGCCAAGACGGCTTTGCAGGTATTCGCGGGTGGCGGTCGGGCCATCATGCAGCGTGAGGCTGACCGGGCCGCCGGCCGACGGGGGGACGTCGGTGGAGACGGGCTGGCCGTCTGCCAACCATGCCAGCAGGCCGCCGTCGAGATAGTGGTATTTCTGATGGCCGATCACGTCGAGCAACCAGATAAAACGCCCGGCCCAGCCGCCGCCTTCGTCGTCGTAGACCACGTAGGTCGCATCCGGCGTGTGGCCGAGTTCGCCAAACAGCTTTTCCAGGTCCGCCTTGTTCGGCAGCAGGCCCGGAGCCGGTGGTTGACCCAGTTGGGTGCGTTTGGGGTCAACGAAGTGCGCGCCGGGGATATGCCCTTCGGCGTAGCGGGCGGCGCTGGTGAGGTCCACCACAATCAGGTGTTCGGCACCCAGGCGACTTTGCAGGTCGGCGGATTCGATCACCAGCGGCAAGCCAGAGAAGTCAGGCATGTGAGGTCTCCTGGGCGTAAAAGTTGGCGATAAAGGACGGCGATTGTAGCGCAAGCATCAGGCGCCGCGGTTGGTAAAGCAGTGCAGGGCCTTTTCGATGCATTGAGCGGTTTTGCCGAACGCCTGCACGGTGGTTTCCGAGAACGGACCGCCGCCCTGGTCGGCCACCATCAGCATCACGACTTTGCCGTTGCAGCTCAGGGAGCGCAGCAGCAAGTGTTCGCCATTGAACAGGCGGCGCAGGATCGGCGGCAGCAGCGCGGAGAACTGCGCGTGGTTGTCCGGTGTGAAGCGCACCTGGGCGGATTTCTCCAGCAGACGCTGGAGCATTGTGCTGTGGACCACATCCAGGCTCAGGTTGGCGGCATCCTTGGGTAGGCCGTCAACCTGATGCACGCGCAGGGTGCTTTGGGCGCGGTCGGTCATCAACAGCATCACCCGTTGCATGCCGCTGGCGACCAGCGCCTCTTTGGCGCAGGTGGTCAGGTGCATGGCGTTGGCAAAGCGGCTCGGTTCCATCAGCAGTTCGGTGCAGCGGCTGCGCCACACGGCCAGCGCCTCGGCGGTGGGCGGCGGGGCGGGCAGCAAACCACGGTGGATCTTCTGCACATGCCACGGCCAGATCAACGACAGCGCCGGGTGCCAAAGGTCGGGCATCAGCGTGGTGCGGGCGCTGGTCACTGCCTGTTGATGGACTTGCTGCTGCACTTCGGCCAAGGGTTGTTGCAGGTACAGAGCGGTGAGGAATTGCCAGCGCTGAGTGTGCGGGCAGGTCCAGGATTCTTGGGCGGACATCGCTAGGCCATTGGCCAGCAGTACGGTGTTGGCCGGCTGGTTCAGCCAGCGGCGCAGATGGGGGGCGGCGTCCAGCAATTGCTGTTGGTGCAACGGGTCTTCGTCACGGGCGATACGCAGCGCTTTGACCAACATGCGTTGCTCATTCAGCAGCAGGGTATAACCCTGGGATACCCACATTGGCAGGTGCCAGGCTTCGGTCAGGCCGATGCACAAGTCCAGCAGGCGTACGCCGAATAACTGCTGTTCAACCACGCGCGCCGACTCACCCTTGTGGATAACCCGCAGTTCCCATTCTTCCAGCAGCTTGGGATAAGCCACCGCCATCGGCCACAGCGGCGACAAAAACAGCAGGCTGCCCCAATGAATGTCTTGCCACAGTCGCGCCAATCGGCTGCCAAACAGACCGTTGGCTTGCTGCGAGGCGTGCTGACTGACCAACAATAGCTGGCGCAACGCCACGGGAATGTCTTGGTCGGGCACCGACGGCAAGCGTGCCAGCAGTTCCTCGGCGCGCTTGAGGCCCAGGCGGTTGAGTGCCACTTCGAGGTTTTCCGCCGGTTCGGCTAGGCTGCCATGGGTATGGCTGTTGGCCTCGCGCATCACGCTGAGCACCAGCGCCGGGCTGTTTTGCATCAGCTCGGCAATATCTCGCAACGAACTGCGGTTGTCGCGGATGGCTTTGCACACACGGTCATGGCTGGTCTGTGGAACGGGCAGGCGCACCTCGTCCAGACGCTTGATCCAGTCGGGGAGGGAAGCAGGTTTTGCAGTTGGGTCGATTTTTTGTTTGGCCATGGTAGGGGCGCGATCATCACTTGCGGTCAACACGCCCAGAGCGGGCCGAACTGGCTTTTCGCCTTAACGGGCTATAGTCTGGCGCAGTTTTGCCGATAAGTAGAACAAGAGTTTTTCAGTTCCCCCAAATATGTCCATGAACCTGACGGCGCAAGTACTCATCTCCTATGGCTAAAATTATCGGCATCATCGTCGTCCTCGCGAGCGTGCTCGGCGGTTACGTCCTTTCCCACGGTAAGATCGCCGCGCTGATCCAACCTTTCGAAGTGATGATCATCGGCGGGGCGGCATTTGGTGCATTCCTGCAAGCCAACCCTGGGTACATGACCATGCACGTGGTCAAGAAGTCCCTGAGCATGTTCGGCTCGCGCTTCTCCCACACGTTCTATCTGGAAGTGCTGGGCCTGGTCTACGAGATCCTCAACAAGAGCCGCCGCGAAGGCATGATGGCCATCGAGGCCGACATCGAAGACGCCGCCGCCAGCCCGATTTTCGCTAAGTACCCGGCCGTGCTCAAAGACGAGCGCATGACCGCCTATATCTGTGATTACCTGCGCATCATGTCCTCCGGCAACATGGCCCCCCATGAGCTGGAAGGGTTGTTCGACATGGAACTGTTCAGCCTCAAAGAAGAACTGGAGCACCCGTCTCACGCGGTGACCGGCATCGCCGACGGCATGCCCGGCTTCGGTATCGTGGCGGCGGTACTCGGTATCGTGGTGACCATGGCCTCGCTGGGCGAGGGTGATCAGGCGGCCATCGGTATGCACGTAGGTGCGGCCCTGGTGGGTACCTTCTTCGGTATTCTCGCGGCTTACGGGTTCTTCGGTCCGCTGGCGACCTCCCTGGCCCACGACGCCAAGGAAGAGATCAACCTGTACGAATCGATCAAGGCCAGCCTGGTGGCATCCGCTTCCGGCATGCCGCCTTCGCTGGCGGTGGAGTTTGGTCGCAAGGTGCTGTACCCCAAGCATCGCCCAAGCTTCGCCGAGCTGGAACAAGCGGTTCGCGGTCGCTAAGCCATGGAAAACAACCAGCCGATAATCATCAAGCGCGTCAAGCGCTTCGCTGCGGGGCACCATGGTGGTGCCTGGAAAATCGCCTTCGCCGACTTTGCGACGGCGATGATGGCGTTCTTTCTGGTGCTGTGGCTGATGTCTACCGCCACGCCTGAGCAGAAGATCGCCATCGCCGGCTACTTCAAAGACCCCATCGGTTTCTCGGAAAGCGGCACGCCCTTCATCATCGACCTGGGCGGCTCGCCTCAACTGGCGCCTGAACGCACCATCAACCCGGAAGTGAAGACCGAGGCGCCTCAGGAGAAAATCCCGATTGAGCGCGATACGGTCGAGTCCATGGCCGAACAGGTCGAGCAGGAGCGTCTTGAGCTACTGCTGCAGGAGTTGCAGAACAAGGTTGAGGAAAACCCACAACTGCTGAAGTTCAAGGACCAGATTTCTTTCGAGATCACCCCCGAGGGTTTGCGCATCCAGATCACCGACGCCGCCAACCGGCCGATGTTCGATTCCGGCAGTGCGCGTTTGAAGCCGTACTTCGAGGACATCCTGCTGGCCATGGCCGACACCATCAAAGCGGTGCCGAACAAGATCAGCATCAGCGGCCATACCGACGCCAAGCCTTATGCGGGCCAGGGCGACTTCGGCAACTGGGAGCTTTCTGCCAACCGCGCCAACGCGGCCCGTCGTGCCCTGGTGGCCGGCAGCTACCCAGACGCGCAAGTGGCGCGAGTGGTGGGTTTTGCCTCTTCGCAACTGTTTGATGCGAAGGACCCGTTCAACCCGATCAACCGGCGCATTGACATCGTTGTGCTGACCAAAAAGGCTCAGCGTGCGATCGAAGGCGATCAACCCCCGCCGGTGCCGGCTCCAGGCGCTGGCGCGCCAGGTGACGTACCGGCTGACCCGAACGCTATCCCGCCAGGGCAGGAGCCGTTGCCGGCCCATGAACTGCGGCAGAAATTGAATCTGTTCGATGACGGTGGGGTGAAAGACCCGACGGTGCCCAAAGCGGGCTCTTAAGCTGTATATGCAAAGGCCGCGATCATCGCGGCCTTTTCACATCTTCCTCGCAGGGCAAGGAACCGGTCAGTAACTGCTCTCAGGCAAGCTCGCAATGATCGACCGATAGCTGTTCATCCGCTGCTGTTGCACGCGGCCATCTTCCAGGGCCTTGAGCAGGGCACAGCCCGGTTCGCGGTCGTGCTTGCAGTCACGGAAGCGGCAGGTGCCGATCAGATCGTTGAATTCGATAAAGCCGGCTTCCACATCGCTGCGGCTGACGTGGCCGAGGCCGAATTCGCGGATACCTGGGGAGTCGATCAGCTCACCGCCGCCGGGGAAGTGAAACAGTCGCGCGGTGGTGGTGGTGTGGGTGCCCTGGCCGGACAGCTCCGACAGCGGCCCTACTCGGGTGTCGACTTCCGGCAGCAGGCTGTTGACCAGCGACGACTTGCCGACGCCGGACTGGCCTACGAACACGCTGATGCGCCCGTCCAACTGTTGTTGCAGTTGTTCCATGCCATTGCCGTGATGGGCCGAGACTTCCAGCACCGGGTAGCCTAGGGTGCGGTAGACCGCCAACAACGCATTGAGCGCCGGAGCATTCTGTTCGTCGATCAGGTCGAATTTGTTCAACAGCAGCAGTGGGCGAATGCCAGCGTGCTCGGCGGCCACCAGGTAGCGGTCGATCAGGTTGGCATGGGGCTCGGGCAGCGGCGCGAAAACAATCACGATCATGTCGACGTTGGCCGCCACCGGCTTGAGCTGGCCGCGACTGTCGGGGCGGCGCAGTTCAGTGCTGCGGGGCAACTGGGCGACGATCACGCCGATCCCCTGGTTGCCAGCACGCCAGACCACGCGGTCGCCGGTGACCAGCGCCGGCAGGTTGGCGCGCAAGTGACAACGGAACACCTGACCGGCGAGTTCGCCTTCCAGCGCCTCGACTTCGACCTGCACGCCAAAGTGCGCGATCACCAGACCCGTTTGTTCGGGGCCCAAGTCGCCGCCCTCGAGCGCTTCCACGGCGGAGGATTCACGTTTGGCGGCGCGGGCAGCGCGTTCGCCTTGAATCTTTTCGATGCGCCAGTTTTGGCGACGGTTGAGCTGGCGTTTGGCCATTGGTGTTCCGTATCGATAATGCAAAGGTTTGGGTGAAACGGTCGCGAGTCTAGCACGCCCCCGCCTGCTAAACTGCGCAGCTACGCCAAGGTGCCAAGAGAAACGAGCCATGCAAAACCCACAGAACCTGATTTGGATCGATCTGGAAATGACCGGTCTGAACCCCGACACCGACGTCATCATCGAGATGGCGACGATTGTTACCGACAGCAACCTCAATACCTTGGCCGAAGGTCCGGTGATCGCCATCCACCACAGCGATGCGGTGCTAGCCACCATGGATGAGTGGAATACCCGCACCCATGGCAATTCCGGCCTGACCCAGCGCGTGCGCGACAGTCGCATCAGCATGGCCGAGGCTGAAGCCCAGACCATCGCCTTCCTGGAGCAGTGGGTACCCAAGGGCAAGTCGCCGATCTGCGGCAACAGCATCTGCCAGGATCGTCGCTTCCTTTATACCCATATGAAAGCGCTGGAAAGCTACTTCCATTACCGCAACCTGGACGTGTCCACACTCAAGGAACTGGCTGCGCGCTGGGCGCCGGAAGTCAAAGACAGTTTCCACAAGGGCAGCACTCACCTGGCGCTGGACGATATTCGCGAATCGATTGCCGAACTGCAGCATTACCGCAAGCACTTCATCAAGGCTTGAAACGGTTTCTTACCGTGTCCGGGCTTCCTGTGGTGAGCGGGCTTGCCCCGCGCTGGGCTGCGTAGCGGCCCCACTGCTGTTGCCGCATTTTTCCCTATAGATATCGTCGCCAAGTATTTGGGGCTGCTGCGCAGCCCGGCGCGGGGCAAGCCCGCTCACTACAAGGATCGCCACCATGCTGCTGATGCTCTACCTCATTGCCATCACCGCCGAAGCCATGACCGGCGCCTTGTCCGCCGGTCGACGCGGCATGGACTGGTTTGGCGTGGTGTTGATTGCCTGCGTGACGGCGCTGGGGGGCGGTTCGGTGCGGGATGTGTTGCTTGGGCACTACCCGCTGACGTGGGTCAAGCACCCTGAGTACCTGGTGCTGACCTCGGTGGCCGCGCTGGTGACGATCTTTATCGCGCCGCTGATGCGACGCCTGCGCTCGGTATTCCTGGCCCTGGACGCCGTGGGCCTGGTGGCGTTCACCTTGATTGGCTGCATGACCGCCCTGGAAATGGGGCACGGCATGCTGGTGGCGTCGGTCAGCGGTGTGATCACCGGGGTGTTCGGTGGCATTCTGCGGGATATCTTCTGCAACGACATCCCGCTGGTCTTCCGCCGCGAGTTGTACGCCAGCGTGTCGTTCCTCGCCGCTTGGTTCTATCTGTTGTGCCTGCAGCTGGAGCTGCCCGGTGAGCAAGCCATCCTGCTGACGTTGTTCAGTGGCTTTCTATTGCGTCTGCTGGCGATCCGCTTTCACTGGGAAATGCCCAAGTTCGTCTACAACGATGATGTGCACTGACGCTCGGCATGCTGCTTGAGCGCCCATTCCACATGCTCGCGCACCAGCTCCGACGGGTACTCGCGCCGCGCTTTCAGGGCCTCCAGTACCGGAATACTTGATGGCGCATTGCCCAGTCCTACCGCCAGGTTGCGCAGCCAGCGCTCATAACCGGCGCGGCGCAGGGGTGAGCCTTCGGTGCTGCTGAGGAATCTATCCTCGTCCCACATAAACAGTTCGGCCAGCTCTGCGTTATCCAGGTTATGCCGTGGCTGGAAATCGCCTTCGTCAGTGGGGCGAGCGAAACGATTCCACGGACAAACGATCTGACAGTCATCGCAGCCGAAGACGCGATTACCGATCAGTGGGCGCAGGTCTTCCGGGATAGCCGTTTTCAGCTCGATGGTGAGGTACGAGATACAGCGCCGGGCGTCCAGTACATACGGGCCGACGAAGGCATTGGTGGGGCAGATATCCAGGCAGGCGGTGCAGCGTCCGCAGTGCTCGGTGCTATGGGGCGGGTCGACTGGCAAGGGCAAGTCGACGAACAATTCGCTGAGGAAGAAATAACTGCCGGCCTTGCGGTTGAGTACCAGGGTGTTCTTGCCGATCCAGCCCAGGCCGGCTTGCTCGGCGATGGCTTTTTCGAGCACTGGCGCGCTGTCGACGAATGCGCGAAAGCCAAAGGGGCCGATCTGGGACTGGATGCGATCGGCCAGTTGCTGCACGCGTTTGCGGATCAGCTTGTGGTAATCGCGACCCAGGGCATAGCGCGAGATGTAGGCTTTTTCCGGCTGGGCCAGTAGATGCGCCATCTGGGTATCGCCCGGCAGGTAGTCCATGCGCAGCGACACCACGCGCAGGGTGCCGGGTACCAGTTCTTCGGGGTGGGAGCGTTTGCTGCCATGGGCGCCCATGTAATCCATCTCGCCGTGGTAGCCCGCGTCGAGCCAGCGTTGCAGGTGCTGCTCATGCTCGGCGAGGTCCAGGCCGCTGATGCCGACTTGCTGAAAACCCAGCTCGCGGCCCCAGTCTTTGATCGATTGGGCGAGGGCGGGCAGATCGGAGGTAATAGCGGGCATGAGACACGGGAAACCACAGGTTAGATGCGTATAATTCTGCCAGACATCGGAGCTTGAAGACGCATGCCGCAGACAAAACACGAAATAACCGACGTTCAGCCACTGTTGCCCGGCCATTTGCCGACACTGGCTGCGCGTTCCCCTGACGCCCATAAAGGCCAGTTCGGCCACCTGCTGGTGATCGGCGGCGACCTTGGTTTTGGCGGCGCCGCGCTACTGAGCGCTGAAAGTGCCTTGCGCAGTGGTGCGGGCATGGTGTCTCTGGCCACGCGCCTTGAGCACGTGCCCGCGGCGCTGGCCCGTTTGCCGGAAGTCATGACCCTTGGCGTCAATTCCGCCAACCAATTGATGGGCTTGTTGGAAAAGATTTCGGTGATCGTCATTGGGCCTGGCCTGGGTGCTGCCAGTTGGGGCAAAAGTCTGTTGTCTGTCGCGGCCAATGCCCGCCAGCCGCAGGTGTGGGACGCCGACGCGTTGAATCAACTGGCCGACGGCGGTGTAAGCCTGCCGGCCAACTGCGTTATCACCCCGCACCCTGGCGAAGCGGCGCGACTGTTGGGGATCTCGACAGCCGACGTTCAGGCCGACCGTCTTAAGGTGGCGCGCGCGTTGAGCCTGAAATTCAATGCCGTCGCCATTCTTAAGGGCGCAGGCAGTCTGATTGCCTGCCCGGATGGGCGCGTTTCCCGCTGCGATCAAGGCCATCCGGCCATGGCCACCGCAGGGCTGGGCGATGTATTGGCAGGCCTGGTCGGGGCCTTGCTGGCTCAGGGCATGCCCGCGTACGAGGCCAGTTGCCTGGCCGTTTGGCTGCACGCCACGGCTGGGGAACGACAGGGCACCTTGGGTCGCGGGCTCGCCGCCAGTGACCTGATCCCCACCATTCGTCAATTGCTGGAGGAACAGTCACCGTGCCTGAAGTAATTCTTTTTCTGGCCGATGAAGACGCCATGGTTGCGTTGGGCCATCGCCTTGCGCAACTGACGGCCGGCAACGGTCTGATTTTCCTGGAGGGTGACCTGGGGGCCGGCAAGACCACGCTGTCCCGTGGGATAATTCGCGGGTTGGGTCATCAGGGGGCGGTAAAAAGCCCGACGTTCACACTGGTGGAGCCCTACGAGATTGGCGCGGTGCATGCCTTTCACTTCGATCTTTATCGCCTGGTGGACCCTGAAGAATTGGAGTTCATGGGTATCCGTGATTACTTCGATGAAGATGCTTTATGCCTGATCGAATGGCCAGACAAAGGTGCAGGCTTTTTGCCAAAGCCGGACCTGACCATTACCATTACGCCGCATGAGCATGGACGTCAGCTGAAGTTGTTGCCCCAGAGCGCGCGCGCCGAGTCGTGGTGTGCCGCTTTGGCTTTGGAATTCAAATAATTGGTGGGGTTAGGTATGCGCTTTCGCGCGTTGGTTGCTGTCGTAGGGGTGTTGCTTGCGGCAATGACTGTCAATGCTCTGGCTGCTTCACAGGTAAAGAGTGTGCGCCTGTGGCGAGCGCCGGATAACACGCGACTGGTGTTCGACCTGTCTGGGCCGGTCCAGCACAGCGTCTTTACCCTGACGGCGCCTGATCGCCTGGTGATCGACATCAATGGTGCGACCCTGGCCGCGCCGCTGAAAGTCTCCACCGCCAATACCCCGATTACCGCCATGCGCTCGGCACAGCGTACGCCGACCGATCTGCGCGTGGTTATCGACCTGAAAAAAGTCGTGACGCCCAAGAGTTTCTCCCTGGCGCCGAATGCTCAGTACGGCAACCGACTGGTGGTCGACCTGTTTGACAACGCCGCCGACGCCGCGCCGCCGCCCGCGCCGACCCCGAGCGTGGCAACTGTACCGGCGGTGCCGGTCAACCCTTCGCAGCCTCAGGTCAAGCTGCCACCGCCGCCGCCAGCCCCGGCCGGCAAGCGCGACATCATCGTGGTCATCGACGCTGGCCACGGTGGTGAAGACCCGGGCGCATCCGGCTCGCGTGGTCAGCATGAAAAAGACGTGGTGCTGGCCATCGCCCGCGAGTTGCAGCGCCAGGTCAACGGCATGAAAGGCTACCGTGCGGAACTGACCCGCACCGGTGACTACTTCATCCCGTTGCGCGGCCGTACCGAAATTGCGCGTAAGAAAGGCGCCGACCTGTTCGTGTCGATCCACGCCGACGCCGCGCCGTCGACGGCCGCCTTCGGTGCTTCGGTGTTCGCGTTGTCGGACCGTGGTGCCACGTCCGAGACCGCGCGCTGGCTGGCCGACAGTGAAAACCGGTCCGACCTGATCGGCGGAGCTGGCAACGTGTCCCTGGACGACAAGGACAAAATGCTCGCTGGCGTACTATTGGACCTGTCGATGACGGCCTCCCTGACGTCCAGCCTGAACGTCGGCCAGAAAGTATTGAGCAACATTGGGCGCGTCACGTCGTTGCACAAACAGCGTGTAGAACAGGCGGGGTTCATGGTGTTGAAGTCGCCGGATATCCCGTCGATCCTGGTGGAGACTGGCTTTATCTCCAACGCCAACGAAGCGTCCAAACTGGCCAGCGCCAGTCACCAGCAGGCGTTGGCGCGTTCCATCAGCGCTGGCGTGCGCCAGTTCTTCCAGCAGAACCCGCCTCCTGGCACTTACATCGCCTGGCTGCGTGACTCCGGCAAGATCGCCCAAGGCCCGCGTGATCATCGCGTACAGCCCGGCGATACCCTGGCCATGCTGGCGGTGCGTTTCCAGGTATCGCCCGCGACCTTGCGCAATGCGAACAACCTGAAAACCGATGAGTTGAAAGTCGGCCAGGTGTTGACCATCCCAGGCACAGAATTGGCGGCACAGTAATGAGCGAATCAAACCTCACCAGCGGGTCGCGCATTGAATTGCTCAGCCCGCGCCTGGCCAACCAGATCGCTGCGGGCGAAGTGGTGGAACGACCGGCATCGGTGATCAAGGAGTTGCTGGAAAACAGCATCGACTCCGGTGCCAAGCGCATCGATGTGGATGTGGAGCAGGGCGGTGTAAAACTCCTGCGCGTACGTGACGACGGCAGCGGTATTTCCTCCGACGACCTGCCGCTGGCCCTGGCCCGTCACGCCACCAGCAAAATTCGCGATCTGGAAGACCTTGAACGGGTGATGAGCCTGGGCTTTCGCGGTGAGGCCCTGGCGTCCATCAGCTCCGTAGCGCGCCTGACGTTGACCTCGCGCACCCGCAGCGCCGATCAGGCCTGGCAAGTGGAAACCGAAGGGCGCGACATGGCGCCCCGAGTCCAGCCGGCGGCGCATCCGGTGGGCACCTCGGTGGAAGTGCGCGATTTGTTCTTCAACACCCCGGCGCGGCGCAAATTCCTCAAAGCCGAAAAAACCGAATTCGATCACCTGCAGGAAGTCATCAAACGCCTGGCCCTGGCGCGTTTCGATGTGGCGTTTCACCTGCGCCACAACGGCAAGACCATTCTCAGCCTGCACGAAGCCAATGATGACGCCGCCCGTGCGCGTCGAGTCGCGGCGGTGTGCGGCGCGGGCTTCCTGGAGCAGGCGCTGCCGATTGAAATCGAGCGCAACGGCTTGCGTCTGTGGGGCTGGGTGGGCTTGCCGACTTTCTCCCGCAGCCAGGCGGATTTGCAGTATTTCTTTGTGAATGGCCGCGCGGTGCGCGACAAATTGGTGGCCCACGCGGTGCGCCAGGCCTATCGCGACGTGCTGTTCAATGGGCGGCATCCGACGTTTGTGCTGTTTTTCGAGGTCGACCCGTCGGTGGTGGACGTCAACGTGCACCCGACCAAACACGAAGTGCGTTTCCGCGATGGGCGCATGGTGCACGACTTCCTCTATGGCACGTTGCACCGCGCACTGGGCGATGTGCGCCCGGATGACCAACTGGCGGCGCCAATCGTAACGGCGGTGGTGCGGCCAAGTGGGCCCGAGGCCGGTGAATTCGGCCCCCAGGGGGAAATGAGCCTGGCAGGCAACCTGCTGCAATCGCCGCAACCGCAGCCGGCTTACACAGCACCGAACGCCGGCTCGGGGGCAGGTTATCAATATCAATACACACCGCGTCCGCAGTCAGCGGTGCCGGTGGCCGAGGCTCAGGCCGCCTATCGCGAATTCTTTGCGCCGTTGCCGGGCGCGCAGCCGAGTGCGGCTGCCTTGCCCGAAGGCGGCGGTGATATTCCGCCGCTGGGTTATGCGTTGGCGCAGCTCAAAGGTATCTACATCCTGGCGGAAAATGCCCATGGCCTGGTGCTGGTCGATATGCACGCCGCCCATGAGCGAATCATGTATGAGCGGCTAAAGGTCGCCATGGCCAGCGAAGGTCTCAGCGGCCAGCCGTTGCTGGTGCCCGAATCCCTGGCGGTCAGCCAGCGTGAGGCCGATTGCGCTGAAGAGCATCACGAGGTTTTCCAGAAACTGGGCTTTGAGCTGCAGCGCCTGGGGCCGGAAACCCTTGCGATCCGGCAGATCCCGGCGCTGCTCAAGCAGGCCGAGGCCAACCGGCTGGTCGCCGATGTGTTGGCGGACCTGATGGAGTACGGCACTAGCGACCGCATTCAGGCCCACATCAACGAATTGCTGGGTACCATGGCCTGCCATGGTGCAATCCGCGCCAACCGCCGCCTGGCGTTGCCGGAAATGAACGGGCTACTGCGCGACATGGAAAACACCGAGCGCAGCGGGCAGTGCAACCATGGCCGACCGACCTGGACCCAGATGGGCCTGGACGATCTGGACAAACTGTTCCTGCGCGGTCGTTGATGAGTGCCTTGCCCCCCGCAATCTTCCTGATGGGCCCCACGGCCGCCGGTAAGACCGATCTCGCTATCGAGCTGACCAAGGTGCTGCCATGCGAGTTGATCAGCGTCGACTCTGCCCTGGTTTACCGGGACATGGACATCGGCACGGCCAAGCCCTCCAAGGCGTTGCTCGCGCAGCATCCGCACCGGCTGATCGACATCATTGACCCCGCCGAGAGTTATTCGGCGGCGGATTTTCGCACCGATGCCCTGGCCGCCATGGCTGAGAGCACCGCACGGGGCAATATTCCCCTGCTGGTGGGCGGCACGATGCTCTATTACAAGGCTTTGCAGGAAGGTCTGGCGGATATGCCGCCAGCGGACGCCCAGGTGCGCGCCGAGCTTGAAGACGAAGCTGCACGCCTTGGCTGGCAAGCCCTGCATGATCAGTTGGCAGCGGTAGATCCGGTGTCGGCGGCGCGCATTCATCCTAATGACCCGCAGCGCCTCACGCGGGCACTGGAAGTCTGGCGTGTCAGCGGGCTGACCATGACCGAGCATCGGCAGCGACAATCTGCGCAAAGTGCTGATGCAGGCGCATCTGGGCAGTCACAATTGCCCTATACTGTGGCCAATCTGGCTATCGCTCCGGCAAATCGCCAGGTGCTGCATGAACGAATTGCACAAAGATTCACAATTATGTTGGAACAGGGGTTTGTGGAGGAGGTCGTAGCACTGCGTTCCAGAGGTGACCTGCATCCAGGGTTGCCTTCGATACGTGCTGTAGGCTATCGCCAAGTCTGGGATCATCTGGATGGCAAGCTGACGTCAGCCGAAATGCAGGAGCGCGGCATCATCGCCACGCGCCAATTGGCGAAACGCCAGTTCACCTGGTTGCGCAGTTGGAGCGATTTGCACTGGCTGGACAGTCTGGACAGCGACAATCTGTCACGCGCCTTGAAATACTTGGGAACGGTCTCCATATTGAGCTGAGTCCTTGCAATTGCCGTCTATCCTTGGGGGTGTGACGGTTAAAGCTTTCTATTTTCTGATTTTTATTATTGATCCTTAAAGGAGTGCGGCACATGTCAAAAGGGCATTCGCTACAAGACCCTTACTTGAATACCTTACGTAAAGAGAAAGTGGGGGTTTCCATCTATCTGGTCAACGGTATCAAGTTGCAAGGTACGATTGAGTCGTTCGACCAGTTCGTGATCCTGTTGAAAAACACCGTCAGCCAGATGGTTTACAAACACGCTATCTCGACAGTCGTCCCTGTTCGCCCGATCCGCCTGCCTAGCGCAGCGGGTGACGAACAAGCTGACGCTGAGCCAGGTAACGCCTGATAGGAGTCTCCTTTGTTCTTTGAGCGCCACGGTGGTGGTGAGCGAGTAATCCTCGTTCACTTGGATGGACAGGACCCTGAGGCGCGCGAAGATCCGCAGGAGTTTCAGGAGCTGGCAAATTCGGCCGGCGCCGAGACCGTTGCGTTTTTTAACGTGCCGCGTCATCGGCCAACCGCCAAATACCTGATCGGCAGCGGCAAGGTCGAGGAATTGCGCGACCTGGTCCACGCCGAAGAAGCCGATCTGGTGATCTTCAATCACACCCTCACGCCCAGTCAGGAACGCAACCTCGAACGTGTTTTCGAGTGTCGCGTGATTGATCGCACCGGTCTGATTCTCGATATCTTCGCCCAACGCGCCCGTACCCATGAAGGTAAGCTTCAGGTCGAATTGGCCCAGCTTGACCACATGAGTACGCGTCTGGTGCGCGGCTGGACTCACCTTGAGCGACAGGGTGGCGGTATCGGCATGCGTGGGCCGGGTGAAACCCAACTCGAAACCGACCGCC
The DNA here is from genome assembly GCF_019641515.1 of Pseudomonas sp. S5F11. NCBI lineage: Bacteria > Pseudomonadati > Pseudomonadota > Gammaproteobacteria > Pseudomonadales > Pseudomonadaceae > Pseudomonas > Pseudomonas sp. S5F11. Next base: position 2,971,216 of record NZ_JAIFJZ010000001.1, on the reverse strand, counting down.
GCCTGCTGCGGGTTCGCCTGCGTCAGATCAAGGGGCGGCTGGAGAAAGTCCGCAGCCAGCGCGAGCAGTCGCGCCGTGGGCGTTCGCGTGCGGATATTCCCACCGTGTCTCTGGTGGGCTACACCAACGCCGGCAAGTCCACGCTATTCAACAACGTGACCAAGTCAGACGTGTATGCGGCCGACCAGCTGTTCGCCACCCTCGATCCTACTTTACGCCGTCTGGATCTGGCCGACCTGGGGCCGATCGTGTTGGCCGATACCGTGGGTTTTATTCGTCACTTGCCGCACAAGCTGGTCGAGGCATTTAGGTCTACGCTCGAAGAGTCGAGCAACTCCGACTTGCTGCTGCATGTAATCGATGCTGCCGAGCCGGATCGCATGTTGCAGATCGAGCAGGTGATGCTGGTGCTGGGCGAGATTGGTGCCCAGGACTTGCCGATCCTCGAGGTGTATAACAAACTCGATTTGCTTGAAGGCGTGGAGCCGCAAATCCAGCGCGATGAGAACGGCAAGCCCCAGCGGGTCTGGCTGTCGGCGCGCGATGGCAGTGGCCTGGAGCTGCTTGAACAAGCGATTGCCGAGTTGCTCGGCAGTGATTTGTTTGTCGGCACCTTGCGCTTGCCCCAGCGTTTTGCTCGACTGCGTGCACAGTTTTTCGAGCTGGGCGCGGTACAGAAAGAAGAACACGACGAAGAAGGTGTGAGCTTGCTGGCTGTTCGATTGCCGCGCTCGGAGCTGAATCGGCTGGTCAGCCGTGAAGGTGTGGTGCCGACAGAGTTCATCGAACAACACACTTTGCAATAAAAGCCTCCGAAAGCGGTTGTGCCGCAGTAGCAGGCATTCTGTAGCATTGGTCGGCGCGCCGTGGGTGCGTCTTTGCTTTATCAGATGGAGAGCGCTATGGCTTGGAATGAGCCGGGTGGCAACTCGAATAATCAGGATCCGTGGGGTGGTAAGCGCCGCAATAATGGCGACCGCAAGGGGCCACCAGATCTCGACGAGGCCTTCCGAAAGCTGCAGGAAAGCCTGAATGGGTTGTTCGGTGGTGGAAAAAAACGTGGTGGTGACGACGGCGGTCGCGCGGGCAAGGGCGGTGGCTATGGCCTGCTCGGCTTGGGCCTTGTGGTGCTGGCGGCTGTCTGGCTGTACAGCGCGGTCTACGTGGTGGACGAGCAGGAGCAGGCCGTGGTGCTGCGCTTCGGCAAGTACTACGAGACTGTTGGTCCGGGCCTGAATATCTATTTCCCGCCGATCGACAAGAAGTACATGGAGAACGTCACGCGTGAGCGTGCCTACACCAAGCAGGGCCAGATGCTGACCGAAGACGAGAATATCGTCGAAGTTCCGCTGACCGTGCAGTACAAGATCAGCAACCTGCAGGACTTCGTGCTGAACGTTGATCAGCCGGAAATCAGCCTGCAACACGCAACCGAAAGTGCACTGCGCCATGTGGTGGGCTCCACCGCCATGGATCAGGTGCTCACCGAAGGTCGTGAGCTGATGGCCAGCGAGATCAAAGAGCGCCTGCAACGGTTCCTCGATACCTACCGCACCGGTATCACCGTCACCCAGGTGAACGTACAGAGCGCAGCGGCACCGCGTGAAGTACAGGAAGCCTTCGACGACGTGATCCGTGCCCGTGAGGACGAACAGCGTTCGCGCAACCAGGCTGAAACCTACGCCAACGGCGTCGTGCCGGAAGCCCGTGGTCAAGCTCAACGCATCATCGAAGATGCCAACGGTTATCGCGACGAAGTAGTGTCTCGCGCCAAGGGTGAGGCTGATCGCTTTACCAAGCTGGTGGCCGAGTACCGCAAGGCGCCCGAGGTTACCCGCGAGCGTCTGTACCTGGACACCATGCAGGAAGTTTTCAGCAATACCAGCAAGGTTCTCGTGACCGGCAGCAAGGGTGGGCAGAACAATCTGCTGTACCTGCCGCTGGACAAGATGATCGAAGGTGGTCGTAACAGCACCAGCGCGCCGTCTACCGGTTCCACTGCCGCTGCCAATGAAGCGAGCGCCCGTGCGGCTGCTGACTTGCTGCAACAGCAAACACGTACCAGGGAGAGTCGTTGATGAGCAATAAATCGCTGACCGCCCTGATTGTGGGCGTCGTCGTGGTCATCGCTGCCTGGAACTGCTTCTACATCGTGGCTCAGACCGAGCGTGCGGTGCTGCTGCAATTCGGTCGCGTGGTCCAGGCGGATGTCCAGCCGGGTCTGCATGTGAAAGTCCCCTACGTCAACCAGGTGCGCAAGTTCGATGCACGCCTGATGACTCTGGATGCACCGACACAGCGCTTCCTGACCCTGGAAAAGAAAGCCGTGATGGTTGACGCCTACGCCAAGTGGCGCGTCAAGGACGCCGAGCGCTTCTACACCGCAACTTCCGGTCTCAAGCAGATTGCCGACGAACGTTTGTCGCGTCGTCTGGAATCGGGCCTGCGTGACCAGTTTGGTAAGCGCACCTTGCACGAGGTGGTGTCCGGTGAACGTGATGCGCTGATGGCGGATATCACGGCCTCGCTGAACAAGATGGCGGAAAAAGAACTGGGCATCGAAGTGATCGATGTTCGGGTCAAGGCCATCGACCTGCCGAAGGAAGTAAACCGCAGCGTGTTCGAGCGTATGAGCACCGAGCGTGAGCGTGAAGCGCGTGAGCATCGCGCCAAGGGTAACGAGTTGGCCGAGGGTATCCGCGCGGATGCCGATCGTCAGCGTCGTGTACTGCTGGCCGAAGCCTATCGCGAGTCTGAAGAGGCCCGTGGTGATGGCGACGCTCAAGCTGCGGCGATCTACGCCAAGGCCTACGGTCAGGACCAGGAGTTCTACGCGTTCTATCGCAGCCTGCGTGCCTACCGTGAAAGCTTCGCGAACAAAACCGACGTCATGGTGCTGGACCCAAGCAGCGATTTCTTTCGCTACCTGGAAAAAGCCAAGTAAGCGCCTGTGACTGCGTAGGGCACACTCCGTCGGGCGGGTAAAACGCCTGGCGGGGTGATCCTTTCAGAAAACGGGTGTATGATGCGGCAGCCGGGAAATTCCCGGCTTTTTTGCGTCTGCATGTTTGATTCGGCAGGCGTGACAGGTTTTTCGAGGAAAGTGCCCGACGAGGCCGCTGGCAGGCCGTTCGTCACGTCGCTCTTGCGCGTGGTTTATGCAGGCGGCGGGCATTTTCTGCTTCACTCAAGGCTCGGCCGAGGGCTGGCCGCCCGGATCAAAGGGGAATGGCGTAATGGCAACGGTAGACCGCTGGCTGCTGCCAGATGGCATCGAAGAAGTACTGCCACCGGAAGCTGCGCGCATTGAAGTAGCGCGTCGCCAGGTGTTGGATCTGTTCCAGAGCTGGGGTTATGACTTTGTCGTAACCCCTCATATCGAGTACCTCGAATCCCTGCTGACCGGCGCAGGCCAGGATCTGGATCTGCGCACCTTCAAGGTTATCGATCCGCAGTCGGGTCGGCAGATGGGATTCCGTGCCGACATCACGCCGCAGGTGGCGCGCATCGACGCACACACCCTGCGTCGCGAAGGCCCGAACCGTCTGTGCTACGCCGGCAGCGTACTGCATGCGAAGCCCCGCGCCTTGTCGTCTTCCCGTAGCCCGATCCAGCTGGGCGCCGAGCTGTACGGCGACGCCAGCCCGAGCAGCGACGTGGAAGTCATCAGTTTGATGCTGGCCATGCTGCAACTGGCTGACGTCCCGGATGTGCACATGGACCTGGGCCACGTCGGTATCTACCGCGGCTTGGCCCGTGCGGCCGGTTTGTCTGGTGAAGTGGAGCAACAGTTGTTCGATGCCTTGCAGCGCAAGGCCATCGATGAAGTCATCGCGCTGACTGAAGGTGTGCCCGCCGATCTGGCCCGCATGCTACGCGCGCTGGTGAACTTGTGTGGCGGCCGTGAAGTGCTTATGGCTGCCCGTGAACAACTGGCGAGCGCGCCGGTGGCGGTCTTGGCGGCGTTGGATGATGTGTTGGCCATTGCCGAGCAGTTGTCGGCACGTTTCCCGCAGTTGCCGCTGTATTTCGATTTGGGCGAGCTGCGCGGTTATCACTACCACACGGGTGTGGTGTTCGCGGTGTTTGTTCCGGGCGTTGGCCAGGCCATCGCCCAAGGCGGTCGTTATGACGATATCGGCGCCGACTTCGGTCGCGCGCGTCCGGCCACCGGCTTCTCCACCGATTTGAAAACCCTGGTGACCCTGGGGCGTGCTGAGGTCGAGCTGCCGTCTGGTGGCATCTGGATGCCCGACAGTACGGACGCGGCACTCTGGCAGCAGGTCTGCCAGTTGCGCAGTGAGGGTCAGCGTGTCGTCCAGGCGTTGCCTGGGCAGCCATTGGCCGCCGCCCGTGAAGCGGACTGCGACCGGCAATTGATTCTGCAGAACGGGCTTTGGCAAGTATCGCCACTGGCTTCTTGAGTTTTCCTGCCGGCCATCGCCGGCACCAAGTTTGCGCGAATGAGGACAAGTGTTATGGGTAAGAATGTCGTAGTCCTGGGCACCCAATGGGGTGATGAGGGCAAAGGCAAGATCGTTGATCTGCTGACCGAACATGCTGCCGCCGTAGTGCGCTACCAAGGTGGTCACAACGCTGGCCACACCCTGGTCATCGATGGCGAAAAAACCGTTTTGCACCTGATCCCGTCGGGCGTGCTGCGCGAAGGTGTGCAGTGCCTGATCGGTAACGGCGTGGTGGTTGCACCGGACGCCCTGCTGCGGGAAATCACCAAGCTGGAAGAGAAAGGCGTACCGGTGCGCGAGCGCCTGCGTATCAGCCCGTCCTGCCCGCTGATCCTGTCCTTCCACGTCGCGCTGGACCAGGCCCGTGAAAAGGCCCGCGGCGAGCTGAAGATCGGCACCACCGGTCGTGGCATCGGCCCGGCCTACGAAGACAAGGTTGCACGTCGTGGCTTGCGTGTGGGCGACCTGCTCAACATGCCGCGCTTTGAAGACAAGCTGCGTGAACTGGTGGATTACCACAACTTCATGCTGGTCGGTTACTACAAAGAGCCGGCCATCGAGTTCGACAAGACCCTGGCCGAGTGCAAAGAATACGCTGAGCTGCTCAAGCCGTTGATGCTGGACGTGACGGCTGAGTTGCACGACCTGCGTCGCGCCGGCAAGGACATCATGTTCGAAGGTGCCCAGGGTTCGTTGCTGGACATCGACCACGGCACCTACCCGTACGTGACCAGCTCCAACACGACGGCTGGCGGCGTTGCCACCGGTTCGGGCGTGGGCCCAATGTTCCTGGATTACATCCTGGGCATCACCAAGGCGTACACCACGCGAGTCGGTTCGGGTCCATTCCCGACTGAGCTGTTCGACGAAGTAGGCGCGCACCTGGCCAAACAAGGCCATGAGTTCGGTGCGACCACTGGCCGTGCTCGCCGTTGTGGCTGGTTCGACGCCGTTATCCTGCGTCGCGCTATCGATGTGAACAGCATCTCGGGCATCTGCCTGACCAAGCTGGACGTACTCGATGGTCTGGAAACCATCAACATCTGCACCGGCTACAAAGATGCAAACGGTAACGACGTTGCGCCGACTGACGCCGACAGCTACGTAGGCCTGCAGCCTGTGTACGAAGAAGTGCCGGGTTGGACCGAGTCCACCGTGGGCGCCAAGTCCCTGGAAGAGCTGCCCGCCAACGCCCGTGCCTACATCAAACGCGTTGAAGAACTGATCGGCGCACCGATTGACATTATTTCGACGGGCCCTGACCGCAACGAAACCATCGTTCTGCGTCACCCGTTCGCTTAATAAGCTGTTGATCTAAAACGCAAAGGGCTCCTTCGGGAGCCCTTTGTCGTTTCCAGGCAATAAACGGCACGACCCTTGCTGTATTTCCTTCTTTCGCGGTGCTATCAAATTAATGGCACCCGTGGTGGAGGGAATTTCCGATGTCTGCCGTTCTTTCATTGTTACAAAGCCGATTGCTGCGCCCGGTGTTCGTTACCCTGGGTATCGCCCTTTTGGTGCAGGTGCTGGTGGCCGTCGCGCTGACGCGGAGCACCGTCACGGCGTTGGAAGCCGATCTGGGCAACCGCCTAGGCATCGACAGTCAAAAACTGTCGAACGAGCTGGCGCAAGCCGGGAAGGAAGTCACTTCCAGTCTCGACAGCCTGTCCTCCAGTACGCGTCAGCGCTTGACCAGCGGTTTGTCTTCGCGTTTGCAGGCAGAGCAGAAGCAACTGCGCGCAACCCTGGAAAAAGACCTGCAAGACTCCGCCAATGATATGGCGCAGCTGCTGGCTTCGGTGGCGCCGCGGGCCATGTGGGACAGCGATGTGCCGACTTTGTCCGAGTTTGCCCGGCGTGCTCAGCGCAATCCCAACGTGTTGTTCGTGGTCTACGACGACGCGACCGGTGAGCATTTGACACGTTACCTGAACCGCGAAAACCCAATCAACAAAGCGCTGTTGGAAAAAGGCCAAGGCGATCGTGCCTTGGACAAAGTGCTCAATGCGGCCAAGACCGACCCGTCGGTTTACTACGTTGAGGCGTCCATCAGTCCGAATGGCGTGGAGATCGGCAAGGTGCTGATGGGGGTGTCCACCGCTTCGGTGGAAGCCGACCTGCAGGCGTTGGATAAGCGTTTTGCCGCCCTGATCGCCAGCGGCGACCAACTGGTGGGCGACAGCCTCAAGGGCGCGGCGGCTGACAGCGCGGCCGCCATGGGCGCCAAGTTGCAGTCGGCGCAGGCCACTGCCACCCAGATGACGGCTAATACCTCCAGTGCCGTGCAAGAAGCGGCCGGTACGCTGCGCTGGCGCATCGGCATGGGCCTGGCGTTGGTGGGGCTGGGGGTTCTGGTGCTGATTGCGGTGGTGCTCGGGCGCCGCGTGGTCAATCGTCTGAAGTTGCTGATTGCGGCCATGGATGATCTTGCGGCGGGCGAGGGTGACCTCACCAAGCGCGTGCAAATCAGCAGCAAAGACGAGATCGGCGACATGGCCTCGGCGGTTAATCGCTTTGTGGATAAGTTGCAACCGATCGTGCGTGAGGCGGGCGATGTGGCCCAGCGTACCGGGGTTGAGATCGGTGCGATGACCTTGCGTAATGCCGGTGCCGATGCGGCAGCCGGTTTGCAGCGTGATGAAGTGGCCGAAAGCCTGCGTGCCCTCTCGGAAATGGCCGACGAGGCTCAGGCCGAAAGCCAGGCCATGCAGGCGGCTTTGCAGCAGGTGGTGGATATCCGCCAGGCCACGGACCAAAACTCACGCACTTCGGCAGAAGTTGGCAGCTTGATAGAGGCGTTGGCAGGGCAGGTCGAGGCAGGCGCGCAGGTTATCGAGCGTCTGGCGCAACAGAGCGAGCAGATCGAGGTGGTGTTGACGGTGATTCATGGCATTGCCGAGCAGACCAACCTGCTGGCCCTTAACGCGGCCATCGAGGCTGCGCGTGCCGGCGAGACCGGGCGCGGCTTTGCGGTGGTGGCGGATGAGGTGCGCGCCTTGGCGAGCAAGACTCAAAGCTCCACTGGGGATATCCAGGCGCATATCGTGGCCTTGCAGCAAGGTGCCCGGGAGGCGGTGGAAACCATCGGCAAGGCCGGTCGCCAAGCCAATGAGGGTTTGCTGGTGCTGCGCGATAGCGTGCGCTTGCAGCAGACGGTGCAGGCGTCGGTGGAGCAGGTGCACGCCGCGATTGGCCTGGCCACTCGTGCCGCTGAACATCAGGCTAAAGGCGCCCAAGCCGTGCGTGGACGGGTCGAGGTGATCCATGCCCAGGCCGAGCGTGCCGCTCAGGCAGTGGTGGAAACCACCGCCAGCGGCAAGGTGTTGGATGGGTTGGCTGCACAGTTGAAGGCGAGTCTGGGGCAGTTCCGGGCTTAGCGTTGCCTGCCCTACAGCCTGTGGGAGGGGGCTTGCCCCCGATGACGCTTTCAGCGACTCAAATACATCCGCGTCGTGAGCAAATAGACCGGCAGCCCCGACACCACGATCAACAGCGCCGCATAAGGCGCCGCCGCCGCGAATTCCACATTTGAGGTATGCGCCCACACGGCTGTCGCCAATGTGTTCAACCCGGTTGGGCTGAGCAGCAGCGTCGCGGTCAGCTCCTTCATGGCATCGAGAAATACCAGTGCGAACGCTGCGCCCAATGCCGGAAAGATGATCGGCAGGGTCACCCGGCAAAACGCGCTGAATGACGATGCCCCCAGCGTGCGCGCGGCCTCTTCCAATTGCGGTGCCGCCTTGTTCAGCGCGGTGCGGATCGGCGCCTGGGCCAGTGGCAGGAACAGCAGCGCATACGCGATCAGCAGCAACGCCGAAGTCTGGTACAGCACCGGCACATAGTGCAGGGCGAAGTACACCAGCGTCAGCGCAATCACCAGCCCTGGCAGGGCGTGCAGCAGGTAGGGCAAGCGTTCCGCCCAGATCGCCAGTTGGCCTTTATAGCGCACCACCAGCAGTCCGACCGGCACCGCGAGCACCAGGCACAGCGCCGCACCGCCCAGCGACAGGGCCAGGGATGACAACAGCGCCTCGCTGATTTCAGCCAGCGGAAACGCCGCCGACGAACCCACCGCCAACCAATAGCCGAGCATCCCCAGGGGAATACCGCTGCCAATGATCGCCAGCGCCAGGCAATACGCTTGGCCCAGCGGTGCCCACTTGCCCAGTTGGACCGGCTCGGCATGGCGCGCGGCGCCTTGGCCGATACGCACATGTCGACCTTTGCCACGCACGCGCAGCTCCAGCCACAGCAGGGTCAGGCACATCACCAGCAGCACCGCCGAGAGCATCGCCGCATTGGCATTGCTGAATTCCAGTTCGAATTGCTGATAGATCGCGGTGGTAAACGTCTGTAGACCGATGATCGACAGCGCACCGAACTCCACCAGCATATGCAATGCAATCAACAGTGCCCCGGCCAGTAAGGATGGCCATAACAGCGGCAGCGTGACGCGCAGGAATATGCCCCAGCGATTCAGCCCCAGGGTGCGTGCCGATTCTTCCAGTGAGGGGTCGAGGTTACGCAACGTTGCCGCCACCGGCAGAAACACCAACGGGTATTTGGACAGGCTCATCACCAGAATCGCCCCGCCCAGCCCTTCGAAGTCGGCGCTCAGCGACACCCAGGTGAAACTGCTGACAAACGCCGGTACGGCAAATGGCAGGCACAGGATCACGCCCCAGATGCGCCGCCCGCGCAGGTTGCTGCGTTCCAGCAGCCACGCCAGGGATAGGCCGATCACACCGCAGGTCAGCGTCACACCGATCATCAGCGCCAAGGTGTTACGCAGCAATCCGAACACGTAAGGCCGCCACAGCAGATGCACCGCTTGCGCCCAGCCCGCCTCCCAGGCCTTCAGCCCCACATAGGCCAGTGGCAACAGGCTCAAGCCAACCAGCAATAGCACGGGAATCAGCAGCCAGATCGAAGGGCGCTTGCGTCGAGGGCTGAATCCCCCGCCCAGGGCGGGGATCGAGGGGTTCATCAGTTCAGGCCAACTTCACGTTCCAGCTCCAGGGCTTCTTCGGCGTTGCCCAGGTCGGCGGGGGTGACTTTCGGCGGTTGCAGTTCGTTGAACGGCTTAAGCCCGCGATTGGACTGCATACCTTTGCGCAATGGGTATTCCGCCGAGGTGTTGGTGATCACACGCTGGCCTTCTTCGCTGGCCATGAACGCCAGCAGTTGCTGCGCTTCCTTGGGATGCTTGCTCGACTTCAGCGCCGCAGCGGAGGACACGGTGATCAGGCCGCCGGCGTCGCCATCGGTGAAGTAATGCAGTTGGGAGTCGAGGTTGGTTTTTTCTTTCTTCAAGGCAAACCAGTAGTAGTTGTTCACCAGGACCGTGGCCACTTCGCCGTTTTCCACCGCCTTCAGTGCCACCATGTTGTTGCTGTACACCTTGCCGAACGCGCGTAGGCCGGTGAGCCATTCTTCGGCGGCTTCGCGGCCGTGCAGCTTGATGATTGCCACGGCTTGTTCCTGGAACGCGCCGCTGGTGGGGACGAAGCCGACTTTGCCTTGCCACTCGGGGCCGGCGAAATCCAGCACCGACTTGGGCAGGTCTTTCTCGGCGATCAGCTTGGGGTTGAACGCCACGACGCGGGTGCGTGCGGTTACGCCCATCCAGTTGCCTTTGCTGCCCACGTAGTCCTTGGGCAAGACGTCCAGAGTGCTGGCGTCGATCTTGGCCAGCAGGCCTTGCTCGCCGAGCTTGTTCAGCGGTGGGGATTCTTCGGTGTAGATCACGTCGGCGGGAGAGCGCTCGCCCTCTTCCACGACCTGGCTGGCCAGCTGGTTGCTGCTGCCTTTGCGCACATTGACGTGGATGCCGGTCTTGGCTTCGAAGGCTTTGGCGAGTTCGTCGCCGACTTCTTTGTGTTGGCCGTTGTACAGGGTCAGGGAGACCTTGTCGGCGGAATAGGCGGTGGGGGAGAGCAGAGTCAGGCCGAGTAGAGTGATGGTCAGGCCACGCAGAAGGGATGTCTTGGGACGGGTATCGCGGATCATCATCCGGGGTTTTCCTCACTTGAGTGCAACAAATCATTGCAAGGATAAACGATAAAACTTCTCAAGTGCGGGTGAGGGGACAATTGCGGGAAAAGTTTTCAAACCCCGGAAACGAAAAAACCCGCTTTCGCGGGTTTGATCTGAATATGGTGCCCAGGAGAAGACTCGAACTTCCACGACCGTAAGGTCACCAGCACCTGAAGCTGGCGTGTCTACCAATTTCACCACCTGGGCATTCTCAGCAGCGTTACCGCCGTTGATGGGGCGAACTATACGGTGGGCTTTTTGATCTGTAAACCCCTGATTCAAAAATATAAATCAAGTTTTTCGTTAAAAATCAAAGGCCTGTAACGCAAAAACCCGCTTTCGCGGGTTCTTGTGGAACTCAAGGTTAACCTCAAGTTTTGAAATGGTGCCCAGAAGAAGACTCGAACTTCCACGGCCTTGCGGCCACCAGCACCTGAAGCTGGCGTGTCTACCAATTTCACCATCTGGGCAGTATCTTCAACGTTGCCGTCGTCGATGGCGCGCACTATACGGAGCGCTTTTTGAGCTGTAAACCCCCGCCATGAAAAAAGCCTGGAAAATTTCGCCAGTGGTCGTGCAAGGTGCCCGACGAGGGCTTTAAAGGGCGTTTAAACGCTTGTTGATGCCTGAAATTTCCCGTTTCAATACGCGTATGCCAAACTAACCCGCATATAGACAAGGTGAAAACTCTCTAATGGCCGATTGGCAGTCCCTCGATCCCGAGGCCGCTCGTGAAGCGGAAAAATATGAAAACCCTATTCCTAGCCGCGAACTGATCCTGGCGCATCTCGCCGATCGGGGTTCGCCTGCTAGCCGCGAGCAGTTGGTTGAAGAATTCGGTCTGACCACCGAAGACCAGCTCGAAGCCCTGCGCCGCCGCCTGCGCGCCATGGAGCGCGACGCTCAACTGATCTACACCCGCCGTGGCACCTACGCACCTGTGGACAAGCTCGACCTGATCCTCGGTCGCATCGCTGGCCACCGTGACGGCTTCGGCTTCCTGATCCCGGACGACGGCAGCGATGACCTGTTCATGAGCCCTGCGCAAATGCGTCTGGTGTTCGACGGCGACCGTGCCTTGGCACGCGTTTCCGGCCTGGACCGTCGCGGTCGTCGCGAAGGTGTGATTGTCGAAGTGGTATCCCGTGGTCACGAAACCATTGTCGGCCGGTACTTCGAAGAGGGCGGTATTGGTTTTGTCGTTCCGGACAACCCCAAGGTGCAGCAGGAAGTGCTGATCACCCCAGGCCGCAACGCCAACGCCAAGGTCGGTCAGTTCGTTGAGGTGAAAATCACCCACTGGCCAACCCCGCGCTTCCAGCCTCAGGGCGATGTGATCGAAGTGGTCGGCAACTACATGGCGCCAGGCATGGAAATCGATGTCGCGCTGCGTACCTACGATATTCCTCACGTCTGGCCCGAGGCCGTAGTGAAGGAAGCACGCAAGCTCAAGCCGGAAGTCGAAGAGAAGGACAAAGAGAAGCGCATCGACCTGCGCCATCTGCCGTTCGTGACTATTGACGGCGAAGATGCCCGCGACTTCGACGACGCGGTCTACTGCGAAGCCAAGCCGGGCAAGCTGCGCTTGTTCTCCGGCGGCTGGAAGTTGTACGTGGCGATCGCCGACGTTTCCAGCTACGTGAAGATCGGCTCGGCCCTGGATAACGAGGCCCAGGTGCGCGGTAACTCGGTTTACTTCCCTGAGCGCGTGATTCCGATGCTGCCTGAGGAGTTGTCCAACGGCCTGTGCTCGCTGAATCCGAAAGTCGACCGTTTGGCCATGGTGTGCGAGATGACTATCTCGAAAACCGGCGAAATGACCGACTATCAGTTCTACGAAGCCGTGATCCATTCCCAGGCCCGCCTGACCTACAACAAGGTCAGCACTATCCTGGAAACGCCGAAATCCAGCGAAGCCAAGGCACTGCGTACCGAGTATGCGGGTGTAGTGCCGCACCTCAAGCAGCTGTATGCGCTGTACAAGGTGCTGCTGGGCGCACGTCACGTGCGTGGCGCCATCGACTTTGAAACCCAGGAAACACGGATTATTTTCGGTTCCGAGCGCAAGATTGCGGCGATCACACCTACGACTCGTAATGACGCCCACAAGCTGATCGAAGAGTGCATGCTGGCGGCCAACGTGGCCACGGCTGAGTTCCTCAAGAAGCATGAAATCCCTGCGCTGTACCGTGTGCATGACGGCCCACCGCCGGAGCGTCTGGAGAAACTACGCGCATTCCTCGGCGAGCTTGGCCTTTCCCTGCACAAAGGCAAGGAAGGCCCGACGCCGAAGGATTATCAGGCACTGCTGGCGAGCATTAAGGATCGTCCGGATTACCATGTGATCCAGACCGTGATGCTGCGCTCCCTGAGCCAGGCGGTGTACAGCGCCGACAACCAAGGCCACTTCGGCCTGAATTACGAGGCGTACACCCACTTCACTTCGCCGATCCGTCGTTATCCGGACCTGCTCACGCACCGCGCGATCCGCAGTGTGATCCATTCCAAGATGAACACCCCGCACGTCAAGCGCGCCGGTGCCATGACCATTCCGAAGGCGCGGATCTATCCGTACGACGAAGCGGCCCTGGAACAGTTGGGCGAGCAGTGCTCCATGAGCGAGCGCCGCGCCGACGAAGCCACGCGCGATGTGGTGAACTGGCTCAAGTGTGAGTTCATGAAAGACCGCGTGGGCGAGTCCTTCCCGGGCGTGATCACTGCCGTAACCGGTTTTGGTCTGTTCGTCGAGCTGACCGATATCTACGTCGAGGGTCTGGTGCACGTCACCGCCTTGCCGGGCGACTACTACCACTTCGATCCTGTGCATCACCGTCTGGCGGGCGAGCGCACCGGTCGCAGCTTCCGTTTGGGCGATACGGTGGAAGTGCAGGTCATGCGCGTCGATCTCGACGAGCGCAAGATCGACTTCGGTATGCCTGATAAACCGGTCGAACCGACTGGCCGTAAAAAACGTGGCGGCGATACCGCTGCCCCAGCCAGCAAGGGCAAAGGGGCGGCTGCCAAGACGGCCGAACCTGAGCCGGCTAAAGCCGCTCGCCGTTCGTCCGCCAAAGACAAGGCTCCTGATGCCTATCGCCCAAGCGACGCGGCGGCGAAAAACGCCGAGCTGCGCAAGAGTCGCGAGTTGAAGCAGCAGTTGCTCAACGAAGCCAAAAGTGGTGGTAAAGCGGCGTCTGGGGGAAAGTCCCACGGCGCGGAAAAACCGTCGAGCAAACCGAGTAAACATCGTAAAGGCCCGCCGAAAGCGGGTTCGGCTCCCGCGAAAAGCGGCGGGTCGCGCAAACCTAAGGCCAAGTCATGAGTCTGGAAAAAATCTACGGCGTACACGCCGTAGAAGCCCTGCTGCGTCACCATCCCAAGCGCGTCAAGCAGGTATGGCTGGCGGAAGGTCGCAGCGAGCCGCGCGTGCAGGCGCTGGTCGAGTTGGCCAATGAAAACCGTGTCGCCATCGGCCAGGCCGAGCGCCGTGAGATGGACGCCTGGGTCGAAGGCGTTCACCAGGGTGTGGTTGCTGATGTCAGCCCAAGCCAGGTGTGGGGCGAGGCCATGCTCGATGAGCTGCTCGACCGTACCGAGGGCTCGCCGCTGTTGCTGGTGCTGGACGGCGTGACCGATCCGCACAACCTCGGCGCCTGTCTGCGTTCAGCGGATGCTGCCGGCGCGCTGGCGGTGATTGTGCCTAAAGACAAGTCCGCCACCTTGACGCCGGTAGTACGTAAAGTCGCCTGCGGCGCGGCGGAAGTGATTCCGCTGGTGGCCGTGACCAACCTGGCGCGCACCCTGGAGAAACTCCAGCAACGCGGTTTGTGGGTCGTGGGCACGGCGGGCGAGGCCGAGGTCAGCATTTATGACCAGGACCTCACCGGCCCGACCATTCTGATCATGGGCGCCGAAGGCAAAGGCATGCGCCGCCTGACCCGCGAGCACTGCGATTACTTGGTGCATTTGCCGATGGCCGGTAGCGTCAGCAGTCTCAACGTTTCGGTCGCGACCGGCGTGTGCTTGTTTGAAGCCCAGCGTCAGCGTGGGGCCAAAAAGGCGGGCGCTTCGCGCAAGTCGTAAGCTCAAGCTGCAAGTTAACAGCGCGGTGGTTGACCACTTGTAGCTTGTAGCTTGCAGCTTCCCCCCTGCTCCTCTACTATTGCGCCCCTTGCCTTCCTGGCAGGCACCGATGTGCCTCCCTGCGGCAAGATCCATAAGTGTCATTCACTCCTTGTCTGACCGTTTTTGAGCGGCAGGCTACAACCCGTAAGGAGCATTCATGCGTCATTACGAAATCATCTTTTTGGTCCACCCGGATCAAAGCGAGCAAGTCGGCGGCATGGTTGAGCGTTACACCAAGCTGATCGAAGAAGACGGCGGCAAAATCCACCGTCTGGAAGATTGGGGCCGTCGTCAACTGGCCTACGCAATCAACAATGTTCACAAGGCTCACTACGTGATGCTGAACGTTGAGTGCACTGGCAAGGCCCTGGCCGAGCTGGAAGACAACTTCCGCTACAACGATGCAGTGATCCGTAACCTGGTCATCCGTCGCGAAGAAGCCGTTACCGGCCAATCCGAGATGCTCAAGGCTGAAGAAAACCGCAGTGAGCGCCGTGAGCGTCGCGACCGTCCTGAGCACGAAGGCGCTGATAGCGCTGACAGTGATGACAGCGACAACAGCGATAACGCTGACGAGTAATCCACGGACCTTTTAAGGAGCCTATCAAATGGCACGTTTCTTCCGTCGTCGTAAATTCTGCCGCTTCACCGCTGAAGACGTGAAAGAGATCGATTACAAAGATCTCAACACTCTGAAAGCCTACGTATCCGAGACCGGCAAAATCGTTCCAAGCCGTATCACCGGTACCAAAGCACGTTATCAGCGTCAGCTGGCCACCGCTATCAAGCGCGCCCGCTTCCTGGCCCTGCTGGCCTACACCGACAGCCACGGCCGCTGAGACCGGGCAGTCGACAAGTAGTAAGGGATTGAATGCATGCGCGCCTTAGCTGAGTTCATCATGCGCGGTCGTATGCAGGCCACTCTGGTAGTGGCTGGCTGTGCGGCGTTGCCGTTGCTTTATTGGTTGGGTGCTGCCGCGGGCTGCCTTGTGCTGCTGCGGCGCGGTTTGAAGGACGCCGTTGGCGTTCTTGCCCTGGGTTTGTTGCCGGCCTTGATCTGGTGGCTGCAAATGGGTGATCCACGAGTGCTTCTGGTACTGCTGGGGTCATCGAGCCTTGCGTTGGTTTTGCGCGCAAGCGAGTCCTGGGTCCGCACGCTGCTGGTCAGCGTGGCATTGGGGTTGGTGTACTCAGTGATGCTTGGCGCGGCTTTCCGCCCGCAAATCGAGGCGCTGGCGCAGGAAATCGTCAAGATCCTGCCGCTGGCCCTCGGGGATCTCTACCAGCAATTGTCGGTAGATGAGCGAGCGCGGTTTGCGTCACTGATTGCCCCGGTCCTGACCGGCCTGATTGCGGCATTGTTGCAGGTCGTCAGCGTGCTGAGCCTGATTTTTGGGCGTTATTGGCAGGCGTTGTTGTACAACCCGGGTGGTTTTGGTCGCGAGTTTCGCAGTATCAGAATCCCCGCGGGACCGGCGATGTTGCTGCTGGCGTGCATGGTTGTCGGACCGAACTTCGGTCCACAGATGGCCTTGTTGGCGCCGATTTGCAGTGTACCGCTGGTGTTTGCCGGGCTGGCCCTGATCCATGGGCTCGCTGCGCAGAAGCGCCTGGCCAAGTTTTGGCTGGTGGGGTTGTACGTGACGCTGTTGCTGTTCATGCAGCTGATCTATCCGTTACTCGTGGTTCTGGCCATTGTCGACGGCCTGATTGATTTTCGCGGTCGTCTGGCGCCGAAAGACGCCGATAACGCGAACGGTGAAGGTTAAAAGTTAGAGGATTTTCACATGCAACTGATCCTTCTGGAAAAAGTCGCCAACCTGGGCAACCTGGGCGACAAAGTGAACGTTAAGGCCGGCTACGGTCGTAACTACCTGCTGCCATACGGCAAAGCCACCGCTGCAACCGCTGCCAACCTGGCTGCGTTTGAAGAGCGTCGCGCTGAGCTGGAAAAAGCCGCAGCAGACAAAAAAGCATCGGCCGAAACTCGCGCTGCCCAACTGGCTGAGCTGGAAGTGACTATCACTGCCACCGCCGGTGACGAAGGCAAGCTGTTCGGTTCGATCGGCACCCACGACATCGCTGATGCACTGACCGCCTCCGGCGTTGAAGTGCAGAAGAGCGAAGTTCGTCTGCCGAACGGCACCATCCGCAACGTAGGCGAATTCGACGTAGCCGTGCACCTGCACGCCGAAGTTGAAGCCACCGTACGCGTTGTTGTGGTAGCTGCTTAAGGCTGTACCTAACTGACTGGCACCTCGCGTGTCAGCCAGTTAACATCGGGCACGATCCTGTTTACAGGTCGTGCCTTTTGTTTTTCTACACACCCCAAATTCCAAGTGGCCATGAACGATATTTCCGCTCCTGAGCAATACGATCTGCAAACCGCTGCCCTGAAGGTGCCGCCGCATTCCATCGAGGCCGAACAGGCCGTGCTCGGTGGCTTGATGCTGGACAACAACGCCTGGGAACGCGTGCTGGATCAAGTCTCGGACGGGGACTTCTATCGTCATGACCATCGCCTGATTTTCCGCGCCATCGCCAAGCTGGCCGACCAGAACTCCCCGATCGACGTGGTGACCCTGGCCGAGCAGCTCGATAAAGAAGGCCAGACCTCCCAGGTCGGCGGCCTTGGTTACCTGGGCGAGTTGGCGAAAAACACGCCGTCCGTCGCCAACATCAAGGCCTATGCCCAGATCGTGCGTCAGCGCGCCACGCTGCGTCAGTTGATCGGCATCAGCACTGAAATCGCCGACAGTGCCTTCAACCCCGAAGGCCGCACCGCTGAAGAAATCCTCGATGAAGCCGAGCGCCAGATCTTCCAGATCGCCGAAGCCCGGCCGAAAACCGGCGGCCCGGTAGGCGTCAACGAGCTGTTAACCAAGGCCATTGACCGGATCGACACCTTGTTCAACACCGACGCCGCCATCACCGGCATTTCCACCGGCTACACCGACCTCGACGAGAAGACCAGCGGCCTGCAACCGGCCGACTTGATCATCGTGGCCGGCCGTCCGTCGATGGGTAAAACCACCTTCGCGATGAACCTGGTGGAAAACGCCGTGTTGCGCAGCGACAAGACCGTTCTGGTGTACTCCCTAGAGATGCCAGGCGAATCGCTGATCATGCGTATGCTGTCGTCCCTGGGCCGCATCGACCAGACCAAAGTGCGTTCCGGTCAGTTGGAAGACGACGACTGGCCGCGCCTGACCTCGGCGGTCAACCTGCTCAACGACCGCAAGTTGTTTATTGATGACACGGCGGGCATCAGCCCTTCGGAGATGCGTGCGCGTACCCGTCGTTTGGTGCGTGAGCACGGCGACATCGCCTTGATCATGATCGACTACCTGCAGCTGATGCAGATCCCGGGCTCCAGCGGCGATAACCGCACCAACGAAATTTCCGAGATCTCCCGTTCCTTGAAAGCCTTGGCCAAGGAATTCAACTGCCCGGTGGTGGCACTGTCCCAGCTCAACCGTTCCTTGGAACAGCGCCCCAATAAACGCCCGGTGAACTCCGACTTGCGGGAATCGGGTGCGATCGAGCAGGACGCCGACGTGATCATGTTCGTATACCGCGACGAGGTGTATCACCCGGAGACCGAGCATAAAGGCATCGCCGAAATCATCATCGGCAAGCAGCGGAACGGGCCGATCGGCTTTATCCGCCTGGCGTTTATCGGTAAGTACACGCGCTTCGAAAACCTGGCGCCGGGCAGCTACAACTTCGACGACGACGAATAAAGCCTTCTGCTCAATTCCGACCATTACCGTCGGAATTGGTCATATTTTGTGCTATATTCCGCGCCCGCGATTTTTCATCTCAACACCGGTCACCGTCATGCAAACAGCCAAGCCGTTATTTGACTATCCCAAGTACTGGGCCGAATGTTTCGGCCCTGCGCCATTCCTGCCGATGAGCAGGGAGGAGATGGATCAGCTTGGCTGGGATTCCTGCGACATCATCATCGTCACCGGTGATGCGTACGTTGACCATCCGTCGTTCGGCATGGCGATCATCGGCCGGCTGCTGGAGTCCCAGGGCTTCCGCGTCGGGATCATTGCCCAACCGAACTGGCAGTCCAAAGACGACTTCATGAAGCTCGGCGAGCCGAACCTGTTCTTCGGCGTCGCGGCCGGCAACATGGACTCCATGATCAACCGTTACACCGCCGACAAGAAAATCCGCTCCGACGACGCCTACACCCCTGGCGGCATGGCCGGCAAACGCCCGGACCGCGCCAGCCTGGTGTACAGCCAGCGTTGCAAGGAAGCCTACAAGAATGTGCCGATCGTGCTCGGCGGCATCGAAGCTTCCCTGCGCCGCATCGCCCACTACGACTACTGGCAGGATCGCGTGCGCAACTCGATCCTGATCGACGCCACCGCCGATATCCTGCTGTACGGTAACGCCGAGCGGGCCATCGTCGAGGTGGCCCAGCGCCTGTCCTGGGGCCACAAGATCGAAGACATCACCGATGTGCGCGGCACCGCGTTTATCCGCCGTGACACGCCTGCGGGCTGGTACGAAGTGGACTCCACCCGCATCGACCGTCCGGGCAAGATCGATAAGATCATCAACCCGTATGTGAACACCCAGGACACCCAGGCCTGCGCCATCGAGCAGGAGAAAGGCCCGGTCGACGACCCGGAAGAAGCCAAGGTCGTGCAGATCCTCGCCAGCCCCAAGATGACCCGCGACAAAACCGTGATCCGCCTGCCGTCGGTGGAAAAAGTGCGCAATGACGCGGTGCTCTATGCCCACGCCAACCGCGTGCTGCACCTGGAAACCAACCCGGGCAACGCCCGCGCCCTGGTGCAAAAGCACGGTGAAGTGGACGTGTGGTTCAACCCGCCGCCCATCCCGATGACCACCGAAGAAATGGACTACGTGTTCGGCATGCCTTACGCACGCGTCCCGCACCCGGCGTACGGCAAGGAGAAGATCCCGGCCTACGACATGATCCGCTTCTCGGTGAACATCATGCGTGGCTGCTTCGGCGGCTGCACCTTCTGCTCGATCACCGAGCACGAAGGCCGCATCATCCAGAACCGTTCCGAAGAGTCGATCATTCGCGAGATCGAAGAGATCCGCGACAAAGTCCCAGGCTTCACCGGGGTGATCTCCGACCTCGGCGGCCCGACCGCGAACATGTACCGCATCGCCTGCAAGAGCCCGGAAATCGAATCCGCGTGCCGCAAGCCATCGTGCGTGTTCCCTGGCATCTGCCCGAACCTGAACACCGACCATTCGTCGCTGATTCAGCTGTACCGCAGCGCCCGTGCATTGCCGGGAGTGAAGAAGATCCTGATCGCCTCCGGTCTGCGCTACGACCTCGCCGTGGAATCGCCGGAATACGTGAAAGAGTTGGTGACTCACCACGTCGGTGGTTACCTGAAGATCGCCCCGGAACATACCGAGGAAGGTCCGCTCAACCAGATGATGAAACCGGGCATCGGCAGCTATGACAAGTTCAAGCGCATGTTCGAGAAGTACACCAAGGAAGCGGGCAAGGAGCAGTACCTGATCCCGTACTTCATCGCCGCTCACCCCGGTACCACCGATGAAGACATGATGAACCTGGCGCTGTGGCTCAAGGGCAACGGTTTCCGCGCCGACCAGGTGCAGGCGTTCTACCCGTCGCCGATGGCCACCGCCACCGCGATGTATCACTCGGGCAAGAACCCGCTGCGCAAGGTCACTTACAAGAGTGACGCAGTAACTATCGTCAAGAGCGAGGAGCAGCGCCGTCTGCACAAGGCTTTCCTGCGCTACCACGACCCGAAAGGCTGGCCGATGCTGCGCGAAGCGCTGACCCGCATGGGCCGCGCCGACCTGATCGGGCCGGGCAAGGACCAACTGATCCCGCTGCATCAGCCGAGCACCGACAGCTACCAGAGCGCCCGTCGCAAGAACTCGACGCCGGCCGGTAGCCACAAGGTCGCCAAGCAGACCACCACCAAGATCCTCACCCAGCACACCGGCCTGCCACCCCGTGGCAGCGACGGCAGCAACCCGTGGGACAAG
Source organism: Pseudomonas sp. S5F11 (assembly GCF_019641515.1). Lineage (NCBI taxonomy): Bacteria > Pseudomonadati > Pseudomonadota > Gammaproteobacteria > Pseudomonadales > Pseudomonadaceae > Pseudomonas > Pseudomonas sp. S5F11. The sequence continues at coordinate 2,950,562 of NZ_JAIFJZ010000001.1, read as the reverse complement.
CGTGAACAAGCCAAGGCCGCAGCCCAGGCGCGTAACAAGCAGGCGGCTAAGGAGCGTAGCGATGCGGCCAAGGGCAAGGGCGGCAAGCCAACCCGCAAGCCGGTGGTGCCGCGTTGATCGTCGCTTGAAAATGCAAAACGCCAGCCTTGTGCTGGCGTTTTGCTTTCTGGTCGGGGGTGAGGCTGTTTGGTAAGGTGGCGCCCATTGAAGCGCTATCGGGGGCAAGCCCTCTCCCACGCTTGACCGCATTCACGCTCCAATTGTGGGAGGGGGCTTGCCCCCGATAGCGTCAGTCCAGTCTCCACCCTTCAAGGAAGAACTCCTCATGGGCAACCCTCTGGCCGGCATCGGTATGGACTCCAACCGCTCCCAGTTCATGGCGCGCCAGCGCATCGAAAGTCAGATCAATTTGCCGCGCTTATTCGCCGCCATTGACGCCGACCCCGGCATCGTCGGCGCAGGCGTGGTGTATATCGACGCCGACTTCAACGTCGTCACCCTGCGCGAATTCAAGCCCATTTGCAGTATCAAGCCCAAGCGCATCATTTTGCGTGAAGCGCAGAAGTACATTTCGCCTGCCCAGTTTGTGGAGCAGGTGAAGACCGACCCCCGTGAAGGTCGCCTGCAGAAGGAGGCGTTTGATATGGGGCTTTCCTGCGGCGCGGCGGTGATTGGCTGGATTGTGGTGTTCAGCGGCAGTGTCGCTGTACCGTTCACCGCCGGCGCCAGTGCTTTTGTGGTGGGCATTGGCGTCACGGCGGCATTGGCCAGCAGCGCGCAATGCGGTTTTGGCGTGGCGCGTACTTACAACGAAGTGCTTGACCCTGAAGCCAACGACCGCATGGACGACGCGGAATGGTATGGCGCCGTTTCCCCAGTTCTCGATGCCGCCTCGCTGGTGGGCATCGGCACGGGCGCCTTGACCACGTTCCGGCTGCTCAAGGCCAAAAAAGCTGCCGCATTAGGCAAGAGTTGGTACGAGTTGCTCAAAGGTCTGACGCGCCAGGAGCGTAAGAAGTTGACCAAGGAGTTGCTCAGCCTGAGAGACCCGAGCCTGACCCCCAAATTGATCAAATTGCAGCAGCGTGCCGGCAAACTGACCAAAAGCTACAGCTCGACGCAAATCCGTCATGCCACGCTGACGCAAATCAAGGATGCATTGGGGGGCCTGTTGGGGATCTGGGGCAGCTATCGAACCGGCCATGTGGGCACGGCTGAAACCATTGCGATCGGTCTGTTCGAGGATTTGACGGAATGAAGGGCTTTCCCGACATGGGCAGCTTCCTGGCGCGCTATTTTCCCGTATTCATGGGTACCGTGTTCATGGCGATCTTTTCTGGCTCGGCCGCAGTGTCCATGGCGGGCGTGACGTACCTGCGCGGAGTTGATCCCGCGCTCAAGTCCAGCTATTCAGGGGCTGCGATCCTGGTATTGGTGGCGGTGCTAGTGTTTGGCAACGTGATGATCGCTCGAGGCTATCCCTGGGCGACCAGGCTGGTGGCAGGCTACCTGGTGTGCTGCCTGTTGTTCGTCGTGCCGATGATTCAATACGAGCTTCACTTGCTGGTATACGGCTCGGCGTTGTTGTTTCCGTTGCTGGGGTTGCTATTGCTCAACAGCAAGCGCCACCGCGAAATGCGCCACAGACTCCTCGAAATACGTCGTCTGCGCCAAGCCGTCGTTGCGCAGCGAAAAGCCCGTTGATTGGCTGGATTTGCTCTTCATTCGCCTACTCGCGTCACAAATAGGTGCAACGCTTGCACTATTGCCCTCTACGATGGCGCCGTTTTGGTGCTGTACTGCACCGGGTCTTACGATAACGCGCAATGACCGCTGCTCTGGCATAAGTCTTGCGCGCTATGTGCCCATGCCCTGGCTCGCAGGAGGCCGCCGTGTCGATTCATGTCGCGTTGCACCACGTTACGCATTACCGCTACGACCGTGCTGTCGAACTCGGCCCGCAAATTGTGCGCTTGCGCCCGGCGGCCCACAGCCGTACGCGGATTTTGTCCTATGCGCTGAAAGTGCTGCCCGAGCAGCACTTCATCAATTGGCAACAAGACCCCCAGGGCAATTACCTGGCGCGCCTGGTGTTTCCGGAAAAAACCGCCGAACTGCGCATTGAAGTCGATCTGGTCGCCGAGATGGCGGTGTTCAACCCGTTCGACTTTTTTCTTGAGCCCTACGCCGAAAACATTCCCTTCAATTACGCCGCCGACGAGCAGCGCGAGCTGGCGCCGTACTTGGAAACCCTGCCACTGACGCCGAAGTTCGCCGCTTACCTGGCTGGTATCGACCGCACGCCGCTGCCGGCGGTGGACTTTCTGGTGGGCCTCAATCAGCGCCTGGCGGCGGACATCGGCTATCTGATCCGTATGGAACCCGGTGTGCAGACCCCGGAATTCACCTTGGAAAACGCCTCGGGTTCGTGCCGCGACTCGGCCTGGCTGCTGGTGCAACTGTTGCGCAACCTGGGGCTGGCGGCGCGGTTTGTGTCGGGTTATCTGATCCAGCTCACCGCCGACGTCAAAGCCCTGGACGGGCCGTCCGGCACCGATGTGGATTTCACTGACCTGCACGCCTGGTGTGAGGTGTACTTGCCTGGTGCCGGCTGGATCGGCCTGGATGCCACCTCCGGCCTGTTCGCGGGGGAAGGGCATATCCCGTTGGCCTGTAGCCCCGATCCTTCCTCTGCCGCACCGATCAGTGGGCTGGTGGAGCCTTGCGAGTGCGAGTTTGCCCACGAAATGTCGGTGGAGCGGATCTGGGAGGCACCGCGTGTCACCAAGCCCTACACCGAAGAGCAGTGGCGCGCGATCCATGCCCTGGGCCGGCAGATCGACGGCGACCTGCTCAAGCACGACGTGCGCCTGACCATGGGCGGCGAACCGACCTTCGTGTCCATCGACGACCCCGACGGCGCCGAGTGGAACACCGCCGCGCTCGGGCCGGACAAGCGGCGCCTGTCTGCCCAGTTGTTCCAGCGCATGCGCCAGCACTACGCGCCCCAGGGCCTGGTGCACTTCGGCCAAGGCAAGTGGTACCCGGGCGAACAACTGCCGCGCTGGTCGCTCAATTGCTATTGGCGTCGCGACGGCGTGCCGATCTGGCACAACAGCGCACTGATCGCCGACGAGCAGCGGGACTACGGCGCCAATGACGAGTTGGCTGGGCGCTTCCTGGCCAGCGTCGCCGAGCGCCTCAAATTGCCGGCGCGTTTCGTGTTCCCGGCCTTCGAAGATCAGTTTTATTACCTGTGGCGCGAAGGTGCACTGCCGCAGAACGTCACGGCCCAAGACCCGCGACTCAGCGACGAACTTGAACGCGAGCGCCTGCGCAAAGTGTTCAGCCAGGGTTTGGATAAAGTCATCGGCCATGTGCTGCCGCTGGCGCGCACGGCGGCCAATGACCGCTGGCAGAGCGGGCGCTGGTACCTGCGCGATACCCATTGCCGGTTGGTGCCGGGGGACTCGCCCCTGGGCTACCGCCTGCCATTGGCGTCGCAGCCCTGGGTAACGGCGGCGGAGTATCCGTTCGTGCACCCCACAGACCCTAACCAGGATCTGCCGGAGCTGCCGGATAACGCGCAACTGCACAACCACGCCGAGCCGGCCCCCAGCGACGAACGCGTGCCGCAGGTGGACGAGTCCGCCGATTGGCTGACCCGCACCGCGCTGTGCGCCGAGGCTCGTGAAGGGCGGCTGTACCTGTTTATGCCGCCGCTGGAGCGCGTGGAAGATTATCTGGAACTGGTCGCCGCCATCGAAGCCAGCGCAGAAGAACTGCATTGCCCGCTGCTGCTGGAAGGCTACGAACCACCGGCCGATACGCGGCTGAGCAACTTCCGGGTCACGCCGGACCCGGGTGTGATCGAGGTCAACGTGCAACCGTCCGCCACTTGGGACGAGTTGGTAGAGCGCACCGAGTTTCTCTACGAAGAGGCGCGACAAACCCGACTGACCACGGAAAAATTCATGATCGACGGGCGCCACACCGGCACCGGCGGTGGCAACCACTTCGTACTCGGCGGCGCCACGCCCAAGGATTCGCCGTTCTTGCGCCGCCCGGATCTGCTGCGCAGCCTGATCAGTTACTGGCATAACCACCCGTCGTTGTCCTACCTGTTTTCCGGGCTGTTTATCGGCCCCACGTCCCAGGCGCCGCGGGTGGACGAAGCGCGCAACGATGCGCTGTACGAGCTGGAGATCGCCTTCGCGCAAATGCCCGAACCCGATGAGGAATGCCCGCCGTGGCAGGTCGACCGCCTGCTGCGCAACCTGCTGATCGACGTCACGGGCAATACCCACCGCGCCGAGTTCTGTATCGACAAACTCTACTCCCCCGACGGCGCCACCGGCCGTCTGGGCCTGTTGGAACTGCGTGCCTTTGAAATGCCGCCCCATGCGCGCATGAGCCTGACCCAACAGTTGCTGCTGCGCGCCTTGGTCGCGCGGTTCTGGCGTGAACCCTACGCCCCGGCCAAGCTGGCGCGCTGGGGCACCGAGCTGCATGACCGTTTCCTGCTGCCGCACTTTATCGAGCAGGACTTTGCCGACGTTATCGTCGAACTCAATGCCGCCGGGTATCCGCTGCGGGCCGAATGGTTTGCCGCGCACTTGGAGTTTCGTTTTCCCAAGGTCGGCGACTATGCCGTCAGCGGTATCGAGCTGGAATTGCGTCAGGCCCTGGAACCCTGGCATGTGCTGGGCGAAGAGGGCGCGGCGGGCGGCACGGTGCGGTATGTGGATTCGTCCCTGGAGCGCCTGCAAGTGAAGCTCACCGGCCTGCCGCCACAACGTTATCTGCTGACCTGCAACGGCATCCCGGTGCCGCTGCATCCCACTGGTCGTGTCGGTGAGTTCGTCGCGGGTGTGCGCTACCGCGCCTGGCAACCGGCCAACTGCCTGCAACCGACCATCCCGGTGCATGCGCCGCTGGTGTTCGACCTGCTCGACACCTGGATGCAGCGCTCGCTGGGCGGCTGCCAGTACCATGTTGCGCATCCGGGCGGGCGCAATTACGACAGCTTGCCGGTGAATGCCAACGAGGCGGAGAGCCGGCGCATGGCGCGGTTTTTACGGCTCGGCCATACACCCGGAAAGCTCCCCGTACCGACCATCGTGATCAACGATGAATTACCGATGACCCTGGATCTACGACGCTTTCCCAATAAGAATGACTGACTGCGATTGTAAGGTGGGAGGGCCCAGCTCCCGCCCACCGTTGATTGCAATGAATCTGAGTTAATCTGAGCTCCTTTGCCTCTGCCGAGCGTTCCATGTCCGACTTGCTCGACCGTTACCCGCTGACCGCGGGCACTTATCACGAATTGCTGGACGACAGCGGCGTAGTGCGTGCCCATTGGCGACGCCTGCTCGATCACCTGCAGCGCAGCACCCCGGCGCAGCTGGCCCAGCGCCAGGCGCTGTTGACCCGGCAGATCCAGGAAAACGGCGTGACCTACAACGTCTACGCCGACCCTAAAGGCGCCGACCGCCCATGGGAATTGGACCTGTTGCCCCATGTGCTGGCCTTTGACGAGTGGCAGCATCTGGCGGCCGGCATCGCCCAGCGTGCGCGCTTGCTCAACGCGGTGCTGGCCGATCTGTATGGCCCGCAGCGCTTGATCAAGGAAGGTCTGCTGCCGGCGGAACTGGTGTTCGGGCATAACAACTTCCTATGGCCGTGCCAGGGCATCCAGCCGCCCGATGGCACGTTTTTGCACCTGTATGCGGTTGACCTGGCGCGCACCCCGGATGGCCGCTGGTGGGTCACCGCCGACCGCACCCAGGCGCCGTCGGGTGCCGGCTACGCCTTGGAAAACCGCACCATCGTGTCCCGTGCCTTCCCGGACCTGTACCGCGACTTGCAGGTGCAGCACCTCACCGGTTTTTTCCGCACACTGCAGGAAACCTTAGCGCGCCAGGCCCCCGGCGATGATCAGACGCCGCTGATCGTGCTGCTCACCCCCGGGCGTTTCAACGAAAGCTACTTCGAACACCTCTACCTCGCCCGTCAGCTCGGTTATCCGCTGGTGGAGGGGGGCGATCTCACTGTGCGCGACAGCCGCGTGTTCCTCAAAACCCTCAGTGGCCTGCGCCGCGTGAATGCGATCATGCGCCGCCTGGACGACGACTTTTGCGACCCGCTGGAGCTGCGCACCGACTCAGCCCTCGGCGTGCCCGGCCTGCTCGATGCGGTGCGCCAGGGCAATGTGCTGGTGGCCAATGCCCTGGGCAGCGGCGTGCTGGAGTCTCCGGGTTTGCTGGGCTTTCTGCCGAAAATCAACCAGTTTTTGTTTGGCGAAGAACTGATCCTGCCGTCCATCGCCACTTGGTGGTGCGGCGAGGCGCCAGTGCTTGCCGAAGCCTTGGAAAAGCTGCCGGAGTTGCTGATCAAACCGGCATTTGCGTCGCAGAGTTTTACCCCCGTGTTTGGCCGCGATCTGGATGATGCGCAGCGCCAGGCCCTGACCGAACGTATGCGCGCGCGCCCTTACGCGTACGTGGCCCAAGAGCTGGCGCAACTGTCCCAGGCGCCGGTGTGGCACACCGAAGAGGATCACCTGCAGCACCGTGCCATCGGCATGCGCGTGTATGCCGTGGCCAGTGACGACGGCTATCGCGTGCTGCCAGGCGGCCTGACGCGCGTCGCCGCCGAAGCCGATGCCGAGGTGGTGTCGATGCAGCGCGGTGGCGCGAGCAAAGACACCTGGGTGCTCGGCGAGCGGGCGCCCGGCGGCGAACAGTGGCGCGCACAACGTTCCATCGGCGCCCATGATCTAGTGCGCCGCGACCCGTATCTGCCCTCGCGGGTGGTGGAAAACCTGTTCTGGTTCGGCCGGTATTGCGAGCGCTGCGATGACAGCGCGCGCTGGCTGCGGATCGTGCTGGCCCGCTATGTCGACGGCGACGACCCGCTGGCGTTGCAGGCGGCGGTGGAACTGGGCGAGAACTTGCGCTTGTTGCCGGAGGAGGGCGACCTGCCCGAGCGTCTGCTGGCCGCGTTGCTCGGTGACGACTGGCCGTCGAGCCTGCGCGCCAACCTGCAACGCTTGCAGTGGGCGGCGTCCCAGGTGCGCGGCAAGTTGTCCCGGGAAAACTGGCAGGCCCTGGTGGAGCTGCAGCGCGAAGCCTTGGAGTTGGAGCGCGAAACGGCGGACTTCGGCGAGTTGCTGGACTTTCTCAACCGCCTGGTGATGTCCCTCGCGGCGCTCTCCGGGTTCGCCCTGGACGACATGACTCGCGATGAAGGCTGGCGCTTCTTGATGATGGGGCGGCGCATCGAGCGCCTGCAGTTTCTCAGCAGCAGCCTTGCGGCGTTCCTGCGCGGCGTGGCGGTGTTTGATCAAGCGGGGCTGGAATGGTTGCTGGAATTGGGCAACAGCAGCATCACCTACCGCTCGCGCTACCTGGCGGTGCCGCAACTGATCCCGGTGCTCGACCTGTTGCTGCTGGACGAGCAGAACCCCCATGCGGTGTTGTTCCAGCTCAAACTGGTGAGCCGCACCTTGCGGCGGCTCAACGACGACTTTGGCGTGCCGCGAGAAACCGGCCTGGGGCCGTTGGTGGAGCGCCTTACGCGCTTCGACCTGAGTTGCCTGGAGAACCCGCTGTTCGGCGAGTCCGGCGTACGCGCCGCGCTGGATGGCCTGGCTGACCTGCTGCAAGCGGTGGCCGATGAGAGTGGGCAAGTGTCGGATCGCCTGGCGCTGCGCCACTTTGCCCATGTGGATGATGTGAGCCAGCAAACGGTGTCGCTGTGATGAGTGCGCGCTATCAGATTTTCCACGATACCCATTACCACTACGACAGCCCGGTGTCCCTGGCCCAGCAGTTGGCGCACCTGTGGCCGCGTGCGTGTGAGTGGCAGCGCTGCAGCGCGCAACAGTTGGATATCAGTCCGTCGCCGTCTTCACGCCGCGATGAGTTGGATGTGTTCGGCAACCCCATCACGCGCCTGGCGTTCGAGCGACCCCATGACGAGCTGCTGGTCAATGCCGGATTGACCGTGGAAGTACTGGCGCGCCCGGCGCCGGATTTCGCCCGGTCACCCGCCTGGGATCAAACCCGCGACAGCCTGACCTACAGCAGTCGCCCGATGTCGCCCGAGGCGATCGAAGCTTGCCGTTATCGCTTCGAGTCGCCCTATGTGCATTTGAAGCAAACCTTCGTCGATTTCTCCGAAAGTTGTTTCGCGCCGGGGCGGCCATTGCTGCTGGGCGTGCAAGCGTTGATGCAGAAGATCTTCAGCGAATTCACCTTCGATGCCGAAGCCACCCAGGTCGCTACACCGCTGGTGGAGGTGCTGGAACGCCGTCGCGGCGTGTGCCAGGACTTCGCCCACCTGATGCTTGCGTGCCTGCGCTCCCGTGGCCTGGCGGCGCGTTATATCAGCGGTTACCTGCTCACCCAGCCGCCACCCGGCCAGCCACGGCTGATCGGCGCCGATGCGTCCCATGCGTGGGTTTCTGTGTATTGCCCGGTGTCGGGCTGGGTGGATTTCGATCCGACAAATAACGTACAGCCGGCACTGGAGCACATCACCCTGGCCTGGGGCCGGGATTTTTCCGATGTGTCGCCGTTGCGTGGGGTGATTCTGGGGGGAGGGAGCCATGACCCGGAAGTGCGGGTGACGGTGATGCCGCTGGAGTAACGATGAATTGTGGTGAACAGGGCGGGCCCGTTCACCACAAAGAAAATTATTCAGCCGGATCTTTTGGTGTTTCGGTCTCGTCGCTCGTTTCTTCACCATCGGCATCCGGGTTCAGCGCGCCGGCTTCTTCATCGGCGGCGGCTTTCTTGCGTTGTAGCTTTTCCTCTTTCTTCTGTTCCTTGGCCAAGTCTCTCTGACGTTTGGCGAAGGAGTAATTAGGTTTGGCCATGGGCAATCCTCTAGGGTCGAAGGTGAGGGTGGGCGGCACGCGGCTGCCTCGGGTCGCCATGGTAGCAGCTTAGCAGCGCGCTTGGCCTTCACTTACCGCAGGCGTAGGCGGCCAGCAGGCCGTTGAACAGTTGGTTGAGGCGCATGGCTCGGACTCCAGTGGATGATGGAGCCGATCATAAGCAGGCTGCGGCACTTTGGCCGGTTGATTATGTCGATAGGTCTGATAGCCTAAAGTTGTATACAATTTGTTGATTCAGATCATAGGAAATCGTGCCTGTCTCAGGCACCCTTGCCGCATCATGCGTTTTTAACCCTGCCTTGGAGATTCACATGTTTGCCAAAATCGTTGCTGTTTCCCTGCTGACATTGGCCAGCGGCCAGTTGCTGGCTGCAGAGTGCAAGATTACCGTCGACTCCACTGACCAGATGTCCTTCAACACCAAGGAAATCACGATCGACAAGAGCTGCAAAAAATTCACCGTCGAATTGACTCACTCCGGCAGCCTGCCAAAAAACGTCATGGGCCATAACTGGGTGCTGACCAGCGCCGCTGACATGCAGCCGGTCGCGACCGATGGCATGGCCGCCGGTATCGAAAAGAACTACCTGAAAGAAGACGACGCCCGCATCATCGCCCACACCAAGATCATCGGTGCTGGCGAGAAAGATTCCGTGACCTTCGACGTGTCGAAGCTGGCCGCGGGTACTGATTACGCATTCTTCTGCTCGTTCCCAGGCCACATCTCGATGATGAAGGGCACTGTGGTCGTCAAGTAAGCGCGCGTAATCGTTCATCGGGGCAAGCCCCCTCCCACAGTTGACTGTATTCACAATCCAAGGTGGGAGGGGGCTTGCCCCCGATGACTTCATGCCTGGTTCAACTCACGGCGCAAACGGCATGACTCGCTTGTGCTCAGTCTTGCGATACGTCTCGCAGATGATCCTGAACGCCTCTTCCCGCACCGGCTCGCCATGCAGGAACGCATCGATCTCGGCGTAAGTCACCCCATGTGACGCCTCATCCGGCTTACCCGGCGACAAGTCTTCCAGGTCGGCGGTCGGCACCTTCTCCACCAGGGATTCCGGCGCACCAAAGTGCCGCGCAATCGCACGTACCTGGTTCTTTACCAGCCCGCTCAACGGCGCCAAGTCGCAGGCCCCGTCGCCGAACTTGGTGAAAAAGCCCATCACCGCTTCCGCCGCATGGTCGGTACCAATCACCAGGCCGCCAGCCGCCCCGGCGATGGTGTACTGCGCCACCATGCGCATCCGCGCTTTGGTGTTGCCCAACACAAAATCGCGGGACACCGCCGCCTTGCCTTCAAACACCGCCACTTCATTGGCCAGGGCTTTGACCGCCGGGCCGATATTGACGGTGTGGCGTTCGTCCGGGTCGATAAAGTCCACCGACGCCTGGGCGTCGATTTCATCGAACTGGGTTTCATAGGGCAGGCGCACGGCGATGAAGCGGTAGGCCTCGTCGCCGGTGCTGGCGCGCAATTCCTGCATCGCCCGTTGAGCCAGCAGGCCGGCGGTCAGGGAGTCGACGCCGCCACTGATGCCCAGCACCAGGGCCTTGAGCCCGGAGTTGCGCAGGCAGTCCTGAATAAACTTCACGCGCCGCGCCACTTCGGCTTCAAGCGCGGCCTGGTCATTGAATGGCGCTTGGACCTTGAGCTGCTGCGCAATCTCACGCTGTACGGCTTGCATGGTTCACTCCTTGCTGGATAGGGCAGGTACTTTGAAAACGTGACGCAAATAGGCGACGAAATTCGGGTCGGTGCATTGGGTCTTGCCCGGCTCATCGGAAATCTTCGCCACCGGCTGGCCATTGCAGGCGGTCATTTTAAGCACAATGCTCATGGGCTCCACCCCTGGAATGTCACAGGTCAGGTTGGTGCCGATACCGAAGCTCACATTAATGCGGCCCCGCAATGCGCGGAAAATCTCCAGGGCCTTGGGCAGCGACAGGCTGTCGGAAAACACCAGGGTCTTGCTCATCGGCTCGATACCCAGCTTGTGATAGTGAGTGATGGCTTTTTCCGCCCACTGCACCGGGTCGCCGGAGTCATGGCGCAGGCCGTCGAAGAGTTTGGCGAAGTACAGATCGAAGTCGCCGAGGAACGCGTCGGTGGTGATGCAGTCGGTCAGGGCGATACCCAGCAGGCCACGGTATTCGCGAACCCAGCAATCGAGCGCGGCGATCTGGCTGTCGATCAGGCGCGGGCCGAGCTGCTGATGGGCCATGATCCATTCATGGGCCATGGTGCCCAGGGGTTTCATGTCGAACTCGCGGGCCAGGTGCACGTTGCTGGTGCCGACGAATCGGCCGGGGAAGTCATGTTTGAGCACACTGACCACTTCTTCCTGCACCCGGTACGAGAAGCGCCGACGGGTGCCGAAGTCGGCCACTTGCAGCTCCGACAGCTCGTCGCTGCTGGCGTTGGCCGTCAGCCAGTCGAACTTGCGGTACAACTGCTCGCGCGCTTGTTCGAGGATCACCGTCTGGTAGCGGTAGCGGTTGCGCACTTCGCTGACGATGGCAAGCAACGGCACTTCGAACAGGATCACATGCAGCCATGGCCCCCGCAGGCGGATAAACAGCTCGCCGTTCTCGATGCCGGTCTGCACATAGCGCAGGTTGAAGCGGAACAGCCCCAGGAAGCGCAGAAAGTCCGGCTTCATAAAGCTGATGCGCTCCAGAAAACCCAGCTGATCCGGGCTCAGGCTCAGCTCGGCGAGGCGCTCGATTTGGTAGCGGATCTCCGCCAGGTAGGGGCGCAAGTCTTCGCTGTTACGGCAACGGAATTCCCATTCAACTTCCACGTTGGGGTAGTTGTGCAGCACCGCCTGCATCATGGTCAGTTTGTAGAAGTCGGTGTCGAGCAGGTTCTGCACGATGCGATCGGCAAACACACTCTCGCTCATAACGGGAATCTCCAGATGGGGCGGCGAGGGGGCCGACCTTTACGCACAATTAAGGAAAGGGGGCTAGTGGCGCATAGACCTGAGGGGTTTTGCCAGACATTTTTTCGGTGAGGCCACTGGCCTAATCGCGGCAAGCCCCCTCCCACATTTGAAATGCATTCCACTCCAGGCACTAAATCACTTGCTCCATCATCCACTTCACAAATTCGCGCACCTTGGGCACTTCGGCCGCGTGCTCCGGGTAAGCCAGGTAATACGCATCCTGGCTGGGCATCGCATGCTGCCAGGGGATCACGAGCTTGCCGTCGGCCAGTTCTTCTTCCACCAGAAAGCGCGGTAACAACGCCACGCCGCACCCCACCTGCGCCGCGCGGATGCACATATAGAAGGTGTCGAAACGCGGGCCGTGGTAGCTGTGCTCGGTGTGGTAGCCCTGGCTGGCGAACCAGTCGTGCCAGCCTTGAGGCCGCGAAGCGTTTTGCAGCAGTACCAGTTCGCTCAATTGGGTCGGGTCGGTAAAGGGCTGCGCGGGCAGGCTTTCCGGGGCGCACACCGGTACCAGTTCTTCGCTGAACAGCTTCAGGCTCTCGGTGCCGGGGCGTGAACCCGGGCCGAAGTAGAAGGCCATGTCGGCCTTGCCTTGCAGCAGTTCGTCCGGCTCCTGTTCGTTGCACAGGTCCAAATGGATCTGTGGGTGCCGCAAGCGCCAGCCCTTGAGGCGTGGCACCAGCCAGCGCGCGCCGAAGGTGTAGGGCGTGGACACCCGCAGCACTTCGGTCTCGCCGCCGTAAGAGCGCAGGTAATGGGTGGACATCTCCACCTGCGTGAGGATCTTGCGCACTTCCACCAAATACAGATCGCCCGCCGGGGTCATCTGCAAGCGCCGGCGCACGCGGCGGAACAGCAGGTGTTGCAGCAACTCTTCCAATTGCGCCACCTGTTTGCTCACCGCGCTCTGGGTGAGGTTCAGCTCCTCGGCGGCGCGGGTGAAGCTCAGGTGGCGAGTGGCGGCTTCGAAACACTGCAAGGCGGTGATCGAAGGCAAATGTCGTTTGTTCAGCACGGGGTGCCTCTTTTAATTCTTGGCATGAATAAACGGAATGATATCTCGCCTAATCGTCGTTTGTTGGCAAGTCTTGGGCCAGCTACAAATAAGCTTTGGATCGCCGCGCCGGCCGCGGCACTTTTTTGTACGCAGATTGAAGGAGTGACCCATGGTTGCCGCATTGCTTGATCGTCTCGGGGTGAACCCGGCGTTGTACCAGTCGGGGAAACAGCCCGTGCATTCGCCGATCGATGGCAGCCGTATCGGCAGCGTGCACTGGGAGGGTGCCGCCGAGGTGGAGCAACAGGTCAGTCGCGCCGAGCATGCATTCGAGGCCTGGCGCAAGGTGCCCGCACCGCGTCGCGGTGAGCTGGTGCGCCAGTTCGGTGACGCACTGCGTCAATACAAGGCCGACCTGGGTGAGCTGGTGTCCTGGGAAGCCGGCAAGATCACTCAGGAAGGTTTGGGTGAAGTGCAGGAAATGATCGACATCTGCGACTTCGCCGTCGGCCTGTCGCGTCAGTTGTACGGTTTGACCATCGCCTCTGAGCGCCCTGGCCACCATATGCGTGAAACCTGGCACCCACTGGGGGTGGTCGGCGTGATCAGCGCGTTCAACTTTCCGGTCGCGGTGTGGGCGTGGAACACCGCGCTGGCACTGGTGTGCGGCAACGCTGTGATTTGGAAACCGTCGGAAAAGACCCCGCTCACCGCCCTGGCCTGCCAGGCGCTGTTCGAGCGCGTGGTGAAAAACTTCAGCGATGCCCCCGAGTACCTGAGCCAGGTGATCATCGGCGGCCGCGACGCCGGCGCCGCGCTGGTGGATGATCCGCGCGTGGCCCTGATCAGCGCCACCGGCAGCACCCGCATGGGCCGCGAAGTGGCGCCTAAGGTCGCCGCGCGCTTTGCCCGCAGCATTCTCGAGCTGGGCGGCAACAATGCCATGATCCTTGGCCCGAGCGCCGACCTGGACATGGCGGTGCGCGCTATTTTGTTCAGCGCCGTCGGCACCGCCGGCCAGCGTTGCACCACCCTGCGTCGCTTGATCGCCCATGAGTCGGTCAAAGAAGAAATCGTCACCCGCCTCAAGGCCGCCTATGCAAAAGTGCGCATCGGCCATCCGCTGGAAGGCAACCTGATCGGCCCGCTGATCGACAAACACGGCTTCGACGCTATGCAGGATGCCCTGGAGCAAGCCTTGAGCGAAGGCGGCAAGGTATTCGGCGGCAAGCGCCAGCTGGAAGACAAGTACCCCAACGCTTACTACGTGTCGCCGGCCATTGTGGAAATGCCCGAGCAAAGCGATGTGGTGTGCACTGAGACCTTTGCGCCGATCCTCTACGTGGTCGGCTATAGCGATTTCGCCGAAGCCCTGCGCTTGAACAACGCCGTGCCGCAGGGCCTGTCCTCGTGCATTTTCACCACCGACGTGCGTGAAGCCGAGCAGTTCATGTCGGCGGTGGGCAGTGACTGCGGCATCGCCAACGTCAACATCGGCCCCAGCGGCGCGGAGATTGGCGGCGCGTTTGGCGGTGAGAAAGAGACCGGCGGCGGGCGTGAATCGGGTTCGGATGCCTGGCGCGGCTATATGCGGCGCCAGACCAACACCGTGAACTATTCGCTGGAGTTGCCGTTGGCGCAGGGCATTACTTTCGACTGATTACTGCACGTTGGACTGAATCTGGGGAGAGGGCTTGCCCCCTCCCACATTTGATCGCACTAGCACATCAAGATGGTTGTTTGTTGGGTCTCATCGGAGTCTGGCAATGGCATTACGCGAAACATGTTTGTGGGAACACCTCACCCCCAGCCGGCCGGATCGCGCCGCGCTCAAGGGCGAGGTCAACGTGGATGTGTGCGTAATCGGCGCCGGAATCACCGGCCTGTCGGCGGCCATTCACTTGCTGGAACAGGGAAAGAGCGTCGCCGTGCTGGAGGCTCATCGCACCGGGCACGGTGGTTCGGGGCGCAATGTCGGGCTGGTCAACGCCGGCTTGTGGATTCCCCCTGACGATATCGAAGCCGGCTTCGGCGAAGCGGTGGGCAGCCAGCTCAACCGCATGTTGGGTGCGGCGCCGGCGCTGGTGTTCAGCCTGATCGACAAATACAACATCGATTGCCAACTGCGTCGCGAGGGCACGTTGCACATGGCGCATAACGCCCGTGGCGAGGCGGATCTGCGCAGTCGTGAAGAACAATGGAAGCGCCGTGGCGCGCCGGTGGAATTACTCACCGGCCAGGCGTGCGAGCAAGCCACGGGCACCAAAAAGATCGCTGCTGCGTTGCTGGATCGGCGCGCGGGGACCTTGAACCCGATGGCCTACACCAGTGGTTTGGCCAACGCCGCAATGGGGCTCGGCGGTCAGTTGTTCGACCATTCCCCGGTGACCCAACTGGAACGCCAGGGCTCGAACTGGTCGGTGCAAACCGAGCACGGTGCGGTGCGGGCGACACAGGTGGTGATCGCTTCCAACGCCTACACCGAAGGCGAATGGACCGAGCTGCGCCGCAACTTTTTCCCCGGTTACTACTATCAGGTCGCGTCGGCGCCTTTGAGTGACGACGCTGCGCGGCAAATCCTGCCTGGCGGCCAGGGCTCCTGGGACACCCGCCAGGTCTTGAGCAGTATCCGCCGCGATGCCGATGGCCGACTGTTGCTGGGCAGCCTGGGCAACGGCAACCAGAAACCGGCATGGTTTCTCAAGGCGTGGGCCGATCGGGTGCAGCAGCACTATTTTCCTTACCTCAAATCGGTGCAGTGGGAGTACACCTGGACCGGCTGCATTGCCTTCACCCCCGACCATTTGATGCGCCTGTTCGAACCGGCCCCGGGGCTGGTGGCGGTCACTGGCTACAACGGCCGCGGCGTGACCACCGGCAGTGTGGTGGGCAAGGCGTTTGCCGACTACATCTGTCACCAGAATCCCCAGGCATTGCCGATTCCGTTTGCGCCGATGCAGCCGTTGGCGGCGGTGGGTCTGCGCAGCTGCCTGTATGAGGCAGGATTCTCGCTGTATCACGCGGGGCAATGCTTGAGGATTGTCATCTGATCAGCGAAATACCCTTCAAATCCCTGGGTTTTCTTAGCAGGCTACTAATCTGTATTGGTGCAAGTCGTAGCAATCACGCACTGTAAATGTGCAGTTCCGTTACGCCTTGGGTTACCGCTGTAGGAACTGTCGTTTGTGGTTCTGGTTGCAGGTGGCACCGGTAGAGGTTGTACCTTTTCGGGCTTGCGGTTGCGCCTGCGCGCGCCAGGGGGTTGCACGTCCTGGCGAGCGGAGCCGAAACACCTGTAATAACAATGACACCGTGTCTTTTTGAAGAATAAAAACGTAATGGCACGAGGCTTGCTCTGAGCTTTCGGTGAAAGGTTTGAATGCAAGTTGTCGTGCCAATAATCAAAAATATCGGAGCACCACTCATGTCCCAGACGTTTTACAAGAAAGGCTTTCTTGCTCTCGCCGTTGCAGCGGCGCTGGGTGTTTCTACGTTTGTTCAAGCTGATGTGAAGATCGGCGTAGCGGGGCCGATGACCGGCGCCAACGCGTCGTTCGGTGAGCAGTATATGAAGGGTGCCCAGGCGGCGGCCGACGCCCTGAACAAGACTGGCGGTATCAACGGCGAGAAAATCGTGCTGGTAGCCGGTGACGACGCATGCGAACCCAAGCAAGCCGTGGCCGTGGCCAACCGCCTGGTGGACCAGGACAAAGTGATTGGCGTGGTCGGGCACTTCTGCTCGTCGAACACCATCCCCGCGTCCGAGGTGTACGACGAGGCCGGCGTGATCGCAATCACCCCAGGCTCCACCAACCCCCAAGTGACCGAGCGCGGCTTGGGCGCCATGTTCCGTATGTGCGGGCGTGACGACCAGCAAGGCATCGTGGCCGGCGACTACATCGTCGATGTGCTCAAGGGCAAGAAAGTCGCGGTGATCAACGACAAGGACACCTACGGTAAAGGTCTGGCCGACGCCACCTCGGCGCAGTTGACCAAGCGTGGCGTCAAGCCGGTGCTGGAAGAAGGCCTGACCCGCGGCGAGAAAGACTTCAGCGCCCTGGTCACCAAGATCCGTTCCACCGGTGCCGACGTCGTGTACTTCGGCGGCCTGCACCCGGAAGCCGGCCCGCTGGTGCGTCAGTTGCGCGAGCAGGGTCTCAAGGACGTCAAGTTCATGTCCGATGACGGTATCGTCACCGACGAGCTGGTGGCCACTGCCGGTGGCGCGCAATACGTCGACGGCGTGTACATGACCTTCGGTGCCGACCCGCGTCTGCTGCCGGACAGCAAGGCCGTGGTGGAAGAGTTCCGCAAAGCGGGCTACGAGCCGGAAGGCTACACCCTGTATGCCTATGCCTCGCTCCAGGCCCTGGCCGCCGGCTTCAATGGCGCCAAATCCAACAAAGGCGAAGACGCGGCCAAGTGGCTCAAGGCCCACCCGGTCAAAACCGTGATGGGCGAGAAGAACTGGGATGCCAAAGGCGACCTGAAAGTCTCCGACTACGTGGTTTACCAGTGGGATAAAGACGGCAAATACCATCAGTTGGAAAAGCAGAAGTAATCCATGTGAGAGGGGGCTTGCCCCCGATAGCGGTGTGTCAGTCAACGGTTGTCTAGCTGACCCACCACATCGGGGGCAAGCCCCCTCCAACATTGGGACTGCGTTGTGATTGAGATCTGACTTTTCCTCCAGAAGCGCCGCGCACCTCCGGGTGTGCAGGTGCTCACCGCGTGAGATTGCGTTATGGATGGTATTTTCCTGCAGCAACTGGTCAACGGCCTGACCCTCGGGTCGGTCTATGGCCTGATCGCCATCGGCTACACAATGGTCTATGGCATCATTGGCATGATCAACTTCGCCCACGGCGAGGTTTATATGATTTCCGCTTACCTCGCGGCGATCAGTCTGGCACTGCTGGCTTACTTCGGCATCGAATCCTTCCCGCTGCTCATTCTCGGCACCTTGATCTTTACCGTGGTCGTCACTGGCGTTTACGGGTGGGTCATCGAACGTGTCGCCTATAAACCGCTGCGCAACTCCACCCGACTGGCGCCGCTGATCAGTGCCATCGGCATCTCATTGATCCTGCAGAACTACGCACAGATCGCCCAGGGCGCCAAGCAGCAAGGCGTGCCGACGCTGCTCGCCGGCGCATGGCGTGTGGATATCGGCACCGGCTTCGTGCAGCTCACCTACACCAAGGTGTTCATCCTGCTGGCTGCCTTCGCCGGCATGGCATTGCTCACCTACGTCATCAAGTACACCAAGCTCGGCCGCATGTGCCGCGCCACTCAGCAAGACCGCAAAATGGCCTCGATCCTGGGGATCAACACCGACCGCGTGATCTCCTACGTGTTTGTGATCGGTGCCGCCATGGCGGCCCTGGCCGGCGTATTGATCACCCTCAACTACGGCACGTTCGACTTCTATGCCGGCTTCATCATCGGCATCAAGGCGTTTACCGCAGCGGTACTCGGCGGCATCGGCTCCCTACCTGGGGCGATGCTCGGCGGGATCATCCTCGGGATCTCCGAATCGCTGTTCTCGGGGTTGATCAACTCTGACTACAAAGACGTGTTCAGTTTCTCCCTGCTGGTGGTGATTCTGATTTTCCGTCCTCAGGGCCTGCTGGGTCGTCCGCTCGTGGCTAAGGTGTAAAACATGTCTGCTGCCAAACCCATCGATATCAAGAAAAGTGTCGTCGATACGGTCCTTGCCGGGCTGATTTCGCTGATCGTGTTCGGTCCGATCGTCGGCGTGGTCCTCGACGGCTACAGCTTCAACCTGGAACCCGCCCGTGTGGGCTTGCTGGTCGCCATTGTGATGGTCGGCCGCTTTGCCATGAGCCTGTTCCTGCAAACCCCCAAGGGCGTGAAGATCCTGCAGGGCTTCGAAAGCAGTGGCTCCGGCGTGCATGTGCTGGCACCGGACTACAAATCGCGGCTGCGCTGGATCATTCCAGCATTGATCGTGATCGCCATCGTGTTCCCGATCTTTGCCAACAAGTACCTGTTGACCGTGGTGATCCTCGGGCTGATCTACGTGTTACTGGGCTTGGGCCTGAACATCGTGGTTGGCCTGGCCGGGCTGCTCGACCTGGGTTATGTGGCGTTCTACGCCATCGGGGCCTACGGTCTGGCGCTGGGTTACCAATACCTGGGCCTGGGCTTCTGGTCGGTGCTGCCATTGGCGGCCGTCGCGGCGGCGCTGGCGGGGTGTATCCTCGGCTTCCCGGTGTTGCGCATGCACGGCGACTACCTGGCCATCGTGACCCTGGGCTTCGGTGAAATCATCCGGCTGGTGCTCAATAACTGGCTGTCGTTCACCGGCGGCCCGAACGGCATGCCCGTGCCGTCGCCGACCTTCCTGGGTCTGGAGTTCGGGCGCAGAGCGAAGGAGGGCGGGGTACCGTTCCACGAGTTCTTCGGCATCGATTACAACCCTAACATCAAGTTCATGTTCATCTACATCGTGCTGTTCCTGGTGGTGCTGGCTGTGCTGTACATCAAGCACCGCCTCACGCGCATGCCGGTGGGCCGCGCCTGGGAAGCCCTGCGCGAAGATGAGATTGCTTGCCGCTCCATGGGCCTGAACCACGTGCTGGTCAAGCTCTCGGCGTTCACCATTGGCGCCTCGACGGCAGGTTTGGCCGGGGTGTTCTTTGCCAGCTATCAGGGGTTCGTCAACCCGTCGTCGTTCACCTTCTTCGAGTCGGCGCTGATCCTGGCCATTGTGGTGTTGGGCGGTATGGGCTCGACGGTGGGCGTAGTGATCGCGGCGTTCGTGTTGACCGTGGCGCCGGAACTGCTGCGCAGTTTCTCCGAGTACCGTGTATTGCTGTTCGGGGTGTTGATGGTGGTGATGATGATCTGGCGACCGCGCGGTTTGATCCGCATCAGCCGTACCGGCGTGACACCACGTAAAGGAGTGGCGCCATGAGCAAGGAAGTTGTGCTTTGCGTGGAACACCTGATGATGCACTTCGGTGGCATCAAGGCCTTGAGCGATGTGAGCCTCAAGGTCGAACGCAACTCGATCTTCGCCCTGATCGGCCCGAACGGCGCCGGCAAGACCACGGTGTTCAACTGCCTCACCGGTTTCTACAAAGCCAGTGGCGGCAAGATCGAGCTCAACGTGCGGGGCAAGCAGACCAATGTGATCCAACTGCTGGGCGAGCGCTTCCAGGCCACCGATTTTGTATCGCCGAAAAGCTTCCTCAGCCGCGTCTACTACAAGATGTTCGGCGGCACCCACCTGGTGAACCGGGCGGGGCTGGCGCGTACGTTCCAGAACATTCGCCTGTTCAAGGAAATGTCCGTGGTGGAAAACCTGCTGGTGGCCCAGCACATGTGGGTCAACCGCAATATGTTGGCGGGCATCCTTAACACCAAGGGCTACCGTAAGGCCGAGAGCGATGCCCTCGACCATGCGTTCTACTGGTTGGAAGTGGTGGACCTGGTGGACTGCGCCAACCGTCTGGCCGGCGAGCTTTCCTACGGCCAGCAGCGGCGCCTGGAAATCGCCCGGGCCATGTGCACCCGGCCGCAGATCATCTGCCTGGACGAGCCGGCGGCGGGCCTCAACCCTCAGGAAACCGAAGCTCTGAGCGCGATGATTCGCCTGTTACGCGACGAACACGACCTGACGGTGGTGCTGATCGAACACGACATGGGCATGGTGATGAATATTTCCGACCACATCGTGGTGCTGGACCACGGCAACGTGATCGCCGAAGGCGGGCCGGATGCGATCCGCAACGACCCGAAAGTGATCGCTGCTTACCTGGGCGCTGACGAAGAGGAGCTGGTATGAGTGCACCTATCCTCGAAATGAAGGAACTGGACGTGTTCTACGGCCCGATCCAGGCCCTGAAAAAAGTCTCGCTGCACATCAACGAAGGCGAAACCGTCAGCCTGATCGGCTCCAACGGTGCGGGTAAGTCCACACTGTTGATGTCGATCTTCGGCCAGCCTCGGGCCGAGTCCGGGCAGATCCTCTACAACGGCGTCGACATTACCCACAAGTCGTCCCACTACATCGCCTCCAACGGCATCGCGCAGTCGCCGGAAGGGCGGCGGGTGTTCCCCGACATGACCGTCGAGGAAAACCTGCTGATGGGCACCATCCCGATCGGTGACAAGTTCGCCAGCGAAGACATGCAGCGCATGTTCGAGCTGTTCCCGCGCCTCAAGGAGCGGCGTAACCAGCGCGCCATGACCATGTCCGGCGGCGAGCAGCAAATGCTCGCCATCGCCCGTGCGTTGATGAGCCGGCCCAAGTTGTTGCTGCTGGATGAACCGAGCCTGGGGCTGGCGCCGATTGTGGTGAAGCAGATCTTTTCCACCCTGCGCGAATTGGCGGCGACCGGGATGACGATCTTCCTGGTGGAACAGAATGCCAACCACGCGTTGCGTCTGTCGGACCGCGCCTATGTGATGGTCAACGGTGAGATTCGCCTGACCGGCACCGGCAAGGAGCTGTTGGTGAACGAGGAAGTGCGCAACGCCTATCTCGGCGGGCACTGAGGACGTGGGGGAGGGGGCAAGCTCCTCCCCGCATTTGTTTTGAGTGATCCACAAGGCTGATCCAAATTGTGGAAAACAAATCCAGCCTCCCTCCAAAGCGCGACATATAGCCGCCGCAAATCGCTGTTTTGTCACAGTTTTGACTTGTCCCCATCCACTGTGGAACCGGCTGTGGGTAACGTGGGAGTAGCTGGCTGAAAGCCTCTGTTTCCGCGGCCTGTAGCCTGGCGGTTGTTTTTTGAGCAGTGGTTTTTTCGTGAGCGTTCGAGGGGTTTGTCAACCTGTTTAAAGACACAGGTATATGACCGAATTATGTCCGTTAAGCCTGTGGATAAGTCTGTGATTAAACTCTGGAAAGACCTCCGCAGGGGCCGAAATAACTGGCCTGGAGCCATCGCGCGGATTTTTCAGCGTGTGTCGGGCCTACATAGGCCTCGCTGAAGGTCAAGCAAAATACTTTCCGAAACAGCCCGCAGCCCTTGTATACAGCGGGTTTGGCCGGTTTGAACTTGCCCCCAAAGACTGTGGGCGCAGCTGTGGATAACCTGCGTGCATATGGCTACAGGCTACGCAGTACAAGGGTTTGGGCCGAGTGATCATAAAATAACCAGTCATGCCGCAGTGCTTGCGCTTAGCGGTTGCCGCAACGGCGGTGGACGGGCATTCTGCTGGCTGATTTTTTCCCGTCGCTCGCAAGGAGAACACCATGTCCGACACGCTGTTTATTACTGGCGCCACTTCAGGTTTCGGCGAAGCCTGCGCTCGTCGCTTCGCCCAGGCTGGCTGGAAACTGGTGCTCACTGGCCGGCGTGCCGAGCGTTTGAATGCGCTGGTGGAAGAACTTTCCAAGCAGACCGAAGTGCACGGCCTGGTAGTGGACGTGCGTGACCGCAAGGGCATGGAAGACGCGATCGCTAACCTGCCGCCGTCGTTTGCCACCCTGCGCGGCTTGATCAACAACGCCGGCCTGGCGGTGGGCACCGACCCCGCGCCCAAGTGCAACCTGGACGACTGGGAAACCATGGTCGATACCAATATCAAAGGCCTGCTGACCACCACTCATCTGCTGCTGCCACGTTTGATCGCCCATGGTCGTGGCGCGGGCATCATCAACCTGGGCTCCATCGCCGGCAGCTACCCGTACCCCGGCAGCCATGTGTACGGCGGCTCCAAGGCGTTCGTCAAACAGTTCTCCCTGAACCTGCGCTGCGACCTGCAAGGCACCGGCGTGCGCGTGACCAACATCGAGCCGGGCCTGTGCGAAAGCGAGTTCTCCCTGGTACGTTTCGGCGGTGACCAGGAGCGTTACGACGCCACCTACGCCGGCGCCGAGCCGATTCAGCCGCAGGATATCGCCGACACTATTTTCTGGGTGCTTAACACCCCGGCGCACGTGAACATCAACCGCCTGGAGTTGATGCCGGTGAGCCAGAGCTGGGCTGGGTTTGCGATTGAGCGGGGGGCCAAGTAAGGCGTTAGACCGAGTCGCTGCTATCGGGGGCAAGCCCCCTCCCACACTCGACCGTGTTCACAAACCTAAGATGTGCACTGGTCAACTGTGGGAGGGGACTTGCCCCCGATGGCGTCAAATCGGCCAAAACACGACATAAGGTACACTCCCTGTCTGAAAGCCCCTCCGTATCGTGCGGATTCAGGGTTTTGACGGGAGGCAATGTGAGTAACCGAGGTGAGCAGGCACTGCTCAAACAATCGACGATTCTGATGTTCGCAGTCGCGATCGCCGGGATTGTCACGGGTGTGATATCCGGCGCCCAATCCATTCTGTTCGACGGCTTTTTCTCGCTGATCGCCACCGCCATCAAGGTGCTGATGCTGATCACGGCCAAGCTGATCGCCAAGAAAAGCAACGAGCGTTTCCAATTTGGCTACTGGCACCTGGAACCCATGGTGCTGTTGATCGAAGGCAGTTTCCTGCTGCTGATCGCCATCTATGCATTCCTCAACGGCGTGTTCGGCATTATCAATGGCGGGCGCGAGGTCGAATTGGGCCTGGTGATCATCTACGCGGCGGTGTTTACCGTCGTCGAGTTCGGCTATTTCTTCTATGTGCGTTATCGCAACCGCGCACTGAAATCGTCGTTGATCCAGTTCGATAACATCAGTTGGCTGGTGGACGCGATGCTGTCGGTGGGGCTGCTGATCAGCTTTCTGGCCGCGCTGTTGCTCAAGTCCCAGGGCTATGGCGAATGGGCGGTGTATGTCGACCCCATGATCCTGATTCTGCTGGCCCTGAGCATGCTGGCGCCGGCGTTCAAGATCCTGCGCCCGGCGTTGCGCGACGTGCTGGGGATTGCCCCGGATCATCTGGACGACAAGGTGCGCGAGGTTATGGACGCCGCGACGGATAGACATGGTTTCGAAGAGTACGTGTCGTACGTGCAGAAGCATGGACGCGCTCGGTTTATCGAAATCCATGTGGTGTTGCCAGCGGATTACCCGGTGGATAACGTTGCGACCCTCGACGGATTGCGCGAAGAGATATCCACAGGGCTCGGCACGCCGGATGCGGCGCGCTGGTTGACGATCAGCTTTACCGGAGATCGTAAGTGGATTGCGTAAGGCCCTGGTAGCAGGTCGCCAAGTGATACGGCGTGGTCGACGGCATGTCCCGTCGGCTCACGGCGCCGTTGGCATCCAGGCATTCGTGCCAGCCTTTGTCGTGCAGGAAATGCTGCTGCAGCGCCAGCAATTGGCGTTGCAACACGGCCTGGCTGTTGGGGCGCAGAGTCAGCGCGCGCAAGTATTCGGCCTGGGCCCAGATACGCTGGGTGCCGTCGCGCACGCTGCCATCGAGGGCAAGCATGCCGCTGACCGCGCCGGTCACGTTATCCACACCCTTGAGTTCGGCATAGGCAAACGCCCGCGTCAGTGAAGCGTGCAACGGCGTACCGCGCAGCACATCCGACGATTCCAGCAAAAAGAACCATTCGAACTGGTGCCCGGGCTCAAACCAGTTACCCACAGCACCCAGCGGTTTCTCCATCATCACGCCCTGCTGGCGGTCGATGAAGCGCTGTTGCATGGCGGTTGCCAGGCTGAGCAGAGCGGCTTGCACGGCGTCGTCCTCACGCACCGCGAGGGTGGCCAGAAAGCCTTCGGCCAAATGCATCAACGGGTTCTGCAACGGGCCGGAATCGAGCGACGACCAGTTGCGCTCCAGTACGGCTTCGTACAGGCCGTCATCTGTGGCGAAGCGTTGCGCGACGACTTCCAGGGCCGCATTGAGTACCGATTCCACCAACGGTTCGCGCACCTTGGCCCAGTAATGGGCACAGGCGAAGATGATGAATGCGTGGGTGTAGAGGTCTTTGCGCGTGTCCAGCGCCTGGCCGGCGGGGTCGATGCTGTAGAACCAGCCGCCGTGTTCGGCGTCGTGGAAGTGCCGCTGCAAGGAGCGAAACAATGCGGCTGCCCGCACTTGGGCAAACTCGGCATCGGGTTGGCCGATCAGGCTGGCGAACAGATACAACTGCCGGGCGCAGGCCATGGCGCGGTAGCGTTGCGGCGGCAAAGGATGGTGATCGGCGTCCAGCGCCTCGTAAGGCAACGCCAGCTCGGCATTCCAGCCTGGGCCCTGCCACAGCGGCACGATCAGGTCATGGAAGTGGGTGAGCACGGTGTTCAAAGAGGGTTGGGAAGCGCTGGGCATTGGCTGGCGTCGTCACGGCAGAGGTGTAGGCGCGCATGGTAGCAGGCTTGGGTTCTGTGGTGTCTGTGGCACAGCTATCGGGGGCAAGCCCCCTCCCACCGTTTGAGAGCGCTGCAGCCAAATGTGGGAGGGGGCTTGCCCCCGATGAGGCCTTTAGCCGCACTGCAAATCAGCCCGCCAGCCACCAGCCCCCTCCCACCGTTTGAGAGCGCTGCAGCCAAATGTGGGAGGGGGCTTGCCCCCGATGAGGCCTTTAGCCGCACTGCCAATCAGCCCGCCAGCCACCAGACCCCTCCCACCTTGTGATAGCGGCCAAATGTAGGAAGGGGCTTGCCCCCGATGAGGCCTTCAGCCGCGCTGCCAATCAGCCTGCCAGCAACCAGAACCCTCCCACCTTGTGATAGCAATGCAGCCAAATGTGGGAGGGGGCTTGCCCCCGATGAGGCCTTTAGCCGCGCTGCAAATCAGCCCGCCAGCAACCAGACCCCAGTCGCCGCCGAAGCCGCCCCGGCCACTCGCACCAATGGCGCCGCCGCTGCCGGCAGGAAGCGCACCAGTGCATAACCGGCTGCGTGCAGTGCTGCCGTCGCGCCGACAAAACCGGCGGCGTATGCCCAAGGGCTGGACATCTCCGGCAGTTCCAGGCCATGGGCCACACCGTGAAACAGCGCAAACAACGCCGTGGCGGCGATCGCCATCAACAGCGGCGGCCGCACCGCCAGCGCCACGGCCAGGCCTAGGGCCAGCACCGAGGCGGCAATCCCGTTTTCCAGCGCCGGCAGTGCCAGGCCCTCGAAACCCAGCAGGCCGCCGATCAGCATCGTGCCCACAAACGTGCACGGCAGTGCCCGGCGCGCGGCGCCTTTCTGCTGGGCGGCCCAGAGGCCCACCGCCAGCATGGCCAGCAAATGATCGAGGCCGCCCAAGGGGTGGCTCATACCGGCCACCAGGCCGTTATCGCCGTGGCCGGGGTGGGCGAGGGCCAGCGCCGGAGCGAGGAGCAGGGCAGCGGTGGCAAAGAGTTTGTTGAGGCTCATAACTAGCTTCCTTGAAGAGAGATCAGGCGGCGGTCAGCAGACCCTGGCGTTCGATAAAGGCCACGATGTCGTCCAGGCCGACCCCGGTTTTTTGGTTGCTGAACACAAAGGGTTTACCGTTGCGCATGCGCTGGGTGTCGCTGTTCATCAGTTCCAGCGAGGCGCCGACCAAGGGGGCGAGGTCGATCTTGTTGATCACCAACAGGTCGGATTTGCAGATGCCCGGGCCGCCTTTGCGCGGCAGCTTGTCGCCGGCGGACACATCGATCACGTAGATGGTCAGGTCCGACAGTTCCGGGCTGAAGGTCGCCGACAAGTTATCCCCACCGGACTCCACCAGGATCAGGTCCAGGCCGGGGAAGCGGCGGTTGAGTTGATCCACCGCTTCGAGGTTGATGGAGGCGTCTTCACGAATCGCTGTGTGCGGGCAGCCGCCGGTTTCCACGCCGATGATGCGCTCGGGCGCCAAAGCCTGGTTGCGCACCAGAAAATCGGCGTCTTCGCGGGTGTAGATGTCGTTGGTGACCACCGCCAGGTTGTAGCGATCGCGCAGGGCGAGGCATAGGGCCAGGGTCAGAGCGGTCTTGCCGGAGCCTACCGGGCCGCCAATGCCGACGCGCAAGGGTTGTGTGTGCATGTGCTTCTCCGAAGTAAAGGGCGCCAAAATCTAAAGAACCTATGAACGAAACAGGCGGCTGTACTGGCGCTCGTGGGCCATGCACGCCAGGGACAGGCCAAACGCGGCGCTGCCGCAGTGGTCGGGGTCGATGCGACTGGCGTCCTGCTGGGCTTGTTGCAACAGCGGCAGCAGTTCGCTGGTCAGGCGCTGGGCAGCTTGCTGGCCCAGGGGCAGGGTTTTCATCAGCACGGCCAATTGGTTTTCCAGCCAGCTCCACAGCCACGCGGCGAGGGCGTCTTCGGCGCTGATGCTCCAGGCGCGCGCGGCCAACGCCCAGCCGAGGGCCAGGTGCGGTTCGCTGAGGTGGTCGAGAAAGTGACGTGCGGCGGCGTCCAATTCGGGCAATCCGTTGAGCAGTTGTTGCAGGGAATAGCCCATCTGCCGACTTTCTTGATACAGCTCGCGAGTCTCACGGCTGGCGCGGTGTTCTTCGCACAATTGCGTCAGCCGCGGCCAATCCTGAGCGGCGGCCGCCCGGCAGTGGGCGAGCAGCAAAGGCGCTTCGAAGCGCGCCAGGTTGAGCAGCAACTGGTCGCCGATCCAGCGCCTGGCGCTGGCCGCATCGCAGACGCGGCCGTTCTCCACGGCCATCTCCAGGCCCTGGGAATAGCTGTAGCCGCCAATCGGCAATTGCGGGCTGGCCAGACGCAGCAACGCCCAAGCTGGGTTCATAGGCGCACGCCGAACTGATGCAGCTTGGGCGGGTAGTTGAAGTCTTCATCGCCATGGCGCGAGTGGTGATGGCCGCCGCCGTAGGCACCGTGCTCCGGTTGAAAGGGCGCCTCGATGGTTTCGGTGTGGGCGCCCAGTTGTTCGAGCATGGCTTTGAGCACGTAATCGTCGAGCAGGCGCAACCAACCATCCCCGACCTGCAGCGCCACATGGCGGTTGCCCAGGTGATAGGCGGCGCGGGTCAGCTCATAAGCGCTGCTGCAGGTGACGTGCAGCAGCTGTTCAGGGCGTGCAGTGACGCGTACGACACGTCCGTCTTCCGCTTGTAGGCATTCGCCATCGTGCAGGGGCGGCTGGCCGCGCTCCAGAAACAGGCCGACGTCTTCACCATCGGCACTGAAACAGCGCAGGCGGCTTTTGCTGCGCGCTTCGAAATTCAGCTGCAACTCAGCGGCCCAGAGGGCTTGGGGGGCAATTCGGCGATGGATCACCAGCATCAGAAGGCTTCCAGCTAGGGGCAATGAACCAGCTAGAGCAAGGGCCTTGCCAACCCCGCAAAAGCGTAGGAATTACCTGTAGGTGGGGAGGCGGCTGCCACCGAATGGGGCAGTGCTGCGCGCAGGGAGTGCCTCAATATGGTGCGTCTGCCGGTGGCTTGCCCCGGACATGGGCGCTTTGGGATTTTTCCTACGACATCTCGGGATTCGGCGCTCAGCGCGCTACACGGCCGGTGATTAGGCTTTGCGCCGTGTTTAATCCGCTGCGATGTTCATCATGTTTAAGTCATTTTTATGTTCGTTTTTTATCGGCTTGTCGTTTGTTGTGTCGTCGGCTTCAGCCAACTATCAACCGCGTTCGACCCTCGGCGCGTCACTGCAAAGCCTGCCGTCTGCCTCGATTACCAATGTGATCGACCGGGCCCATGAATTGTTGGGCACACCTTATAAGTGGGGCGGCATGTCGGTGGAGCAAGGCTTCGATTGCAGCAGCTTGCTGGTCTACCTGTTCAAGACCCAAGCCAATATCCAGATCCCACG
Organism: Pseudomonas sp. S5F11; assembly: GCF_019641515.1. Lineage (NCBI taxonomy): Bacteria > Pseudomonadati > Pseudomonadota > Gammaproteobacteria > Pseudomonadales > Pseudomonadaceae > Pseudomonas > Pseudomonas sp. S5F11. The sequence continues at coordinate 2,922,083 of NZ_JAIFJZ010000001.1, read as the reverse complement.
CACCACGGCGGCGATGCACCGTTCAACGGCCGCCACCATCCAGCGCAACGCCCTCAAACCCGGCGATGCGGTGTTTTTCAAGGGCAATGGTCGCGGGCAAGTCAGTCACGTAGGGCTTTACATTGGCGAGGGCAAATTCATTCACTCGCCCCGTACCGGCAAGAACGTACGCATCGACTCGTTGAGCAACAGTTATTGGAACAAGCACTACACCACCGCCAAGCGTTTCCACGCGGCGGGTTGATTGGTCTACTCGGTGCTGCCCAGCCCTTGCCAGTGCTTGAGGCCGATAAAGATAAAGCGCAGCTGTTGAGTGATCTTCGCCTGGGGCGTGAGGTGGGCCGGCAGAGCCTGGGCCGGAGGGTCGATGATATCGGGCAGGGTGGCGAACACGCTCTTGACGATCAGGTCGGCCATCACATGCAAGCCTTCGGCATTCAGGTGTTGCAGCTTTGGCATCAGCGTCAGGTCGGCCGCCAGGTCGCGGGTAATGTCTTCGCGCAGTGCGGCGATGGCCTGACGCACGGCGAGGCAGCCGCCATATTGCTCGCGGGCCAGAAACAGGAATTGCGAGCGATTGGCCGACACCACATCGAGAAAGATGCGTACGGAGGCATCAATGATGCCGCCCATGACGAATTCGTTATGGCGCACCAGGCGAATGGTGGCGCGGAAGGTCTGGCCGACTTCGCTGACCAGCACCAGGCCCAGTTGATCCATATCGGCAAAGTGTCGATAGAAGCCGGTGGGGACAATGCCGGCCGTTTTGGCCACTTCGCGCAGGCTCAAGCTGCCAAACCCACGGCCGCACTCCATCAGATGACGAGCAGCGTCCATCAGGGCAAGGCGGGTCTGTTGCTTTTGTTCGGCACGGGGCAGCATGGGCGGGCGGGCTTTGTGGACAAGTACAGCGACGCACTCTAGCAAAACCGCTTGATCGGCGTCGAACTTGGCGGGGTCAGCGGCGAGACAGGTTCTGCAGAAAGTCAAAAGCCCGATCGGCGGATCGGGCTTTTTTCTGGGCCACCACAGGCTCAGCTCTGTGCTTGATGCATTTCTTCCAGGCGGTCGGCACCACCTTCGGCAACGGCATTGCGTTCCAGCAGACGATCAGCACCACCTTCGGCAACACCGTCAGTGTAGGTGCGTTTGTTGGCACGGTCGGAACCACCTTCGGCCACTGCGTTGCGCTCCATCAAACGATCCGCGCCGCCTTCGACCAAACCTTTTTCTTGCAGGCGATTAAAGCCGTTTTCAGCAACAGCGCCTTTGGCGTAGTCGCGGTTCTCTTCTTCTTGCGAACCGCTGCGTGCCACGGTTTGGCTCGACTGCACGGCTTGGGCTTTGTTCTGTGGGGTGGCTTGTTCGGCGGCTGGCAGGGCAAAGGCGCTCGAAGCCAGGACAGATAACAGGACGGTAGCGAGTACTTGGCGTTTCATGATCAGTTGCTCCTTGGGAGGGCGATAAAGTGGGTACGTGGCTAATGCTACTCTCGATAAGTCGATATAAAAGTTCATAAACACAATGGTAATAATCAACAGAATTGATTGTTCTCGCCGAGGGCTCTAGATCGCACCTCTCAAGCACGCGGTTTTGCACCGTGGTGGGTATTTTCGACACGCTGGCGGGTAACATTGGTGCGCCATCGATGGTGGAAACTGTCGATCCGGTCAGGAAAACCAGTTTTTTGCGCGACTTCTCGCCCTTAAAACGCGATCGGGTTAAACCCGTGGGCGGTTTGCCAGTCGTAGTCTTGTAAGCTGTTCTAAAGGCTGTCACCCAGCCGGTCGTATTCAGGAGTTCTGTGCAATGACGCGCACTCGTAAAGTCGTGGTTTGGAGCTGCGCCAGCTTCGTCGTGTTAATCGCTGCGGTAGTGCTGTTTCTAGTGTTTTTTGATTGGAACCGCATCAAACCGCCCCTCAATGCCAAAGTGTCCGAAGAGCTGCATCGCCCGTTTGCCATCAATGGCAACCTTGCCGTGAAGTGGCAGCGCGAGCCCGACGAAGGCGGCTGGCGCGCCTGGGTGCCGTGGCCCCATGTGATTGCCGAAGACCTGACCCTGGGCAACCCCGACTGGTCGAAAAAGCCGCAGATGGTCACCCTCAAAAAAGTGGAGCTGCGCATTTCGCCCCTGGCATTGTTGGCGCAACGGGTGGTTATCCCACGTATCGACCTCACTGAGCCGAGCGCCGAATTGCAGCGCCTGGCCGATGGCCGCGCCAACTGGACCTTCACGTTCGACCCTAAAGACCCCGACGCCGAGCCCTCCAATTGGGTGGTGGACATTGGCGCCATCGGGTTCGACAACGGCCATGTGACGCTCGACGATCAAACCCTCAAAACCCAGCTCGACGTGATCATCGACCTGTTGGGCAAACCCATTCCCTTCGGCGAAATCGTCGGCGATGCCGATGCCAAAAAAGCCTTGGAAAAAGGCTCGGCCCCTCAGGACTACGTGTTCGCCCTCAAGGTCAAAGGCCAGTACCACGGCCAGAAGCTCGACGGTGCCGGCAAAATCGGCGGGCTGTTGGCTCTGCAGGACGCAAACAAACCGTTTCCGCTGCAAGCTCAGGTCAAGATCGCCGACACCAGCATCGCCCTGGCCGGCACGCTGACCGAGCCACTGAACCTCGGCGCCCTCGACCTGCGCCTCAAACTCGCCGGCACCAGCTTGAGCAACCTGTACCCGCTGACCGGCGTGACCTTGCCCGATTCACCGGCGTACGCCACCGACGGTCACCTGATCGCCAAGCTGCACGACGCCAGTGGTGCGTCGTTTCGCTACGAGAACTTCAACGGCAAGATCGGCAACAGTGATATCCACGGCGACCTGGCCTATGTCGCCAGCCAGCCAAGGCCCAAACTCAGCGGTACGCTGGTGTCCAACCAGTTGCTGATGACCGACCTCGCGCCCCTGATCGGCGCCGATTCCAATGCCAAGCAAAAGGCCCGTGGCGGCGACAGCAAGCAGCCGGCGACCAAGGTGCTGCCGGTGGAAGAGTTCCGCACCGAGCGCTGGCGCGACATGGACGCCGATGTGGAATTCACCGGTAAGCGCATCGTGCACAGCGCCGACTTGCCTTTCACCGACCTCTACACGCACCTGGTGCTCAACGATGGCGAACTGAGCCTGGAACCCCTGCGTTTCGGCGTGGCCGGCGGCAAGCTCGATGCGCAGATTCGCCTGAATGGCCGCACCACGCCCATGGAAGGTCGCGCCCGGCTCACCGCGCGCAACTTCAAGCTCAAGCAACTGTTCCCCAGCTTCGAACCGATGAAAACCAGCTTCGGCGAACTCAACGGCGATGCGGATATTTCCGGGCGCGGCAACTCCGTCGCGGCGCTGCTGGGCACCTCCAACGGTGATCTGAAGATGCTGATCAACGACGGCGCCATCAGCCGTGGTCTGATGGAAATCGCCGGCCTCAACGTGGGCAATTACGTGGTGGGGCGCCTGTTCGGCGACAAGGAAGTAAAGATCAACTGCGCGGCGGCGGACTTCGGCGTCAAGAGCGGCCTGGCCACCACGCGGCTGTTCGTGTTCGACACCGAGAACGCGATCATCTATGTCGACGGCACGGCCAACATGGCCACAGAGCAGTTGGACCTGACCATCACCCCTGAGTCCAAAGGCTTTCGCCTGTTCTCCCTGCGCTCGCCGCTGTACGTCAACGGCCCATTTATCAAGCCCAACGCGGGCGTTAAAGCCATTCCCCTGGCCCTGCGGGGTGCAGGCATGGTGGCCCTCGGTGTGATCGCCGGCCCCGCCGCCGGCCTGCTCGCCCTAGTGGCCCCGAGCGGTGACGCGCCGAACCAGTGTGCGCCGTTGTTGCAGCAGATGAAGGAAGGCAAGGCGCCGAAGACGGTGAAGGGTTGACGTGACGCACGTTGAATAAGTGGGAGCAGGCAGGCCCTCTCCCACACAAACAAAAGGGGAGCTGACTGATCAGCTCCCCTTTTGTTTGTGTCGCGGTTTACAGGCTTTCGAGAATATCCGCCATGTCGTCCGCGTGCTCTTCTTCCTGGGCCAGGATGTCTTCGAAGATGCGGCGGGTGGTCGGGTCTTTGTCGCCGATGTATTGGATGATCTCGCGATAGCTGTCTACGGCGATGCGCTCGGCCACCAGGTCTTCGTAGACCATTTCTTTGAGGGTGTTGCCCGCCACGTATTGCGCGTGGGAGTTCTTCGACAGCAGGTCGGGGTTGAACTCAGGTTCACCGCCCAATTGCACGATGCGCTCGGCGAGTTTGTCGGCGTGTTCGGCTTCCTGGGTGGCGTGTTCGAGGAATTCCTGCGCGGCGACGGCGGCTTTGATGCCGCTGGCCATGAAGTAGTGGCGCTTGTAGCGCAGCACGCACACCAGTTCAGTGGCGAGGGAGGCGTTGAGCAGGCGAATGATTTCTTCGCGGTCAGCGTCATAGCCCTCGGTCACGGCACCGTTTTCGACGTTCTGGCGGGCGCGGCTGCGCAGGGTGGCAACGTCGGTCAAGTTTGCTTCAGTCATCTCAATCTCCTGGGGCTAATCCGGGTTACGCCACGCTCTGTCGGCGTGATCGCTCCAAGTTGTGAGTGCTGGGCGAGGCAAAAAGTTTTATCGGATTTGCCGCCTGCGTCATCAGCCGGACTTGCAGTTGGGCTAGGCTGCACGGCATCCAAGTATTTTCGAGGACGTTCGCTTCATGCCGCAGTCGTTAGCCACACGTTATCCGTTGGTACTGGTGCCCGGCATGCTGGGGTTCGTGCGTATCGGGCTGTTCCCTTATTGGTACGGTATCGTCCCGGCCCTGCGCGCGGGTGGGGCGCAAGTCTTCCCGGTGCAGGTGGCGCCGTTGGATTCCAACGAGGTGCGCGGCGAGCAATTGCTGGTGCAGATCGAGCGCATCCGCCGCGAGACCGGCGCAGAGAAGGTCAACCTGATTGGCCATAGCCAGGGCTCGCTCACCGCACGCTACGCGGCGGCCAAACGGCCGGAGTGGGTGGCGTCGGTGACGTCGGTGGCTGGGCCCAATCACGGCTCGGAACTGGCCGACTACTTCCACACCCATTACCCCATCGACAGCGTCAAGGGGCGGCTGGTGAGCGCGTTGTTGCACCTGGTGGCCTGGCTAATGGGCCTGCTGGAAACTGGCTATCGCGGCCCGCGCTTCAAGGCGGACTTGCAGGCGTCGCACCAGTCCCTGACCAGTGCCGGTGTGGCGCTGTTCAATCGCCAATACCCCCAGGGGCTGCCCGACACCTGGGGCGGCCAGGGCGCGGCGCAGGTCAACGGCGTGCGTTATTACTCATGGTCCGGCACCTTGCAGCCAGGCAAGACCGACCGCGGGCGCAACCTGTTCGATGGCACCCACCGCAGTTGCCGGCTGTTCGCCCGCAGTTTCGTACGGGAGAAAGGCCAGTGCGATGGCATGGTCGGGCGATACAGTTCGCACCTGGGGGTGGTGATTGGCGACGACTATGCGCTGGACCACTTCGACATCGTCAATCAGTCCCTAGGCCTGGTGGGCAAGGGCGCCGAGCCGATCCGCCTGTTTGTCGAGCACGCACGACGCTTGAAAGCGGCGGGGGTTTAAGCGGATCGACGCACCGGTGTGGTCCAGCGTTCCGACAGAACCACGCCGCCCAGGGTCAGCAACCCACCCACCAAGTGATACAACGCCAGTTCTTCCTTGAGCACCGCCGCCGCAATAAGTGCGGTGATCAGCGGCAGCAGGTTGAAAAACAGCGTGGTGCGGCTCGGCCCGAGGGTTTTGACCGAATGCATCCACGCCAGCGGTGCGAGCATCGACGCCAGCACGCAGGCGTACAGCACCAAGGGAATATTCGCCCAGCCCAGGCCGGCCTTTGCGGAGAACAGGTACAGCGGTAACAGCACCACCACCGCCACCAGTATCTGCAAATACAACAACACCAACGGCGGCAGGCGCAGCTGCCATTTTTTCAGCAGCGTGCTGTAGACCGCATAGGCCAGGGTGGCCACCAGCATCATCGCGTCGCCCAGGTTGACCCCATGTTGCAGCAGGGCGCCGAGGCTGCCGGCCGACACCACCACCGCCACCCCGGCAAACGACAGCACCGCCCCCGTGAGCGCGCCGAAGGTCAGGCGCTGGCCGAGGCTGATAATGGCGGCGGTCAATGCCATCAACGGCATCAGCGACAGAATGATGCCCATATTAGTGGCGCTGGTCAGCGACGCGGCGTAATACGCCAGGCTCTGGTACACCGCCATGCCTAGCACGCCGAGGATGCAAATCTTGACCAGGTTGGGGCGGATGGTCGGCCAATGAGCGATCACCGGTTTGAGCATGAACGGGGTAAACAGCAGGGCCGCCAGCAGCCAGCGGTAGAAACCGATTTCGGCAGGGAAGATCGAACCCACGGCCAATTTGTTGACCACGGTGTTGCCGGCCCAGATAAAGATGGCCAGCAGGGGATAAGCGTATTGCATGACAGCGCCGCATGGATGAATGAGCGGGGATTATCCTCTCTCAGCGCCGGAAGGTGTAACAAGGATTGACTACACTCTGCACAGGCCGTGCCCTCCGCATGGTAACCGGGAGAAAACTCCATGAAGATGCTGCGTATTCCGTTGTTGATGATGGGCCTGCTGCTGTGTGCCCAGGGCTTTGCCGCCACCGCCCAGCAGACCAAGATGACCACCTGCAACGCCGAAGCCACCACCAAGACGCTCAAGGGCGATGAGCGCAAGGCGTTTATGAAAACCTGCCTGTCGGCCCCGGCCGCCAACGATGCCAAGACGCTGACGCCGCAGCAGCAGAAAATGAAGGATTGCAACGCGTCGGCGAAAACCAAGGCGCTGACCGGTGATGCGCGCAAGACCTTTATGAGTAGCTGCCTCAAGGGCAGTTGAGTAGGCGACTCCTCTTGGGTGAGGGCGACTCATCGACTTGCCCCCGATAACGGTGTATCAGTCAGCTCTTGCGTCCACTGATGCACCGCAATCGGGGGCAAGCCCCTTCCCACGCTTGATCGCACTCGCTTGATTCTCTCAAGGCTGGCAGACTGCCCATCCTTTAACGCCGTTCGTTTTGAGGCTGTATGCCAACGTTTTCTCAGCGTCATATGTTGTTGCTGGCCAGCTACATCATTATTTTTGGCGGATTGCTGCTGGTATTGCCGCTCAAGTTGCTACCCAGCCTGCTGGCCGGTCTGTTGGTCTACGAACTGGTCAACATGCTCACCCCTCAACTGCAACGGCTGATCGAAGGCCGGCGCGCGCGCTGGCTGGCGGTGGCCTTGCTGGGCACCGTGATCGTCAGCGTGCTGACGCTGATCTTTGCCGGCGCTATTAGCTTCCTGCTCCACGAAGCGGAAAACCCTGGCGCTTCCCTCGACAAGTTCATGGGCGTGGTCGACCGTGCGCGCGGCCAACTGCCGCCCTTCCTCGACGCCTACCTGCCCGCCAGCGCCGCCGAGTTCCGCGTGGCCATCGGCGACTGGCTGAGCAAGCACCTGAGCGAACTGCAACTGGTGGGCAAAGACGCGGCGCACATGTTCGTCACCCTGCTGATCGGCATGGTGCTCGGCGCGATCATTGCCCTGCAACGGATTCCCGACCTGACCAAGCGCAAGCCCCTGGCCGCGGCGCTGTTCGACCGCCTGCACCTGCTGGTCCAGGCGTTTCGCAATATCGTCTTCGCGCAAATCAAAATCGCCGCCCTCAACACCGCCTTCACCGCGGTGTTCCTGGCCGTGGTGCTGCCGCTGTGCGGCATTCACCTGCCGCTGACCAAGACCCTGATCGTGCTGACCTTCTTGCTCGGCCTGTTGCCGGTGATTGGCAACCTGATGTCCAACACCCTGATCACCATCGTCGCGCTGTCGTTGTCGATTTGGGTCGCCGTGGCTGCGTTGGGCTATCTGATCGTGATCCACAAGGTCGAGTACTTCCTCAACGCCCGCATCGTGGGCGGGCAGATCAGTGCCAAATCGTGGGAATTGTTGTTGGCGATGCTGGTGTTCGAAGCGGCATTCGGTTTGCCGGGGGTGGTGGCGGGGCCGATTTACTATGCGTACCTCAAGAGTGAGTTGAAGCTGGGGGGGATGGTTTAAGGCTTGTTTTGCCTGGGCTGACGCCATCGGGGGCAAGCCCCCTCCCACCTTTGAATGCGTTCACAAATCAAAATGTGGGAGGGGGCTTGCCCCCGATAAACTCACCTCGGTATCCCAGGTGAAATTCAGCAGCCGTAGCGCTTACTCGCCTCAATCGCCAACCCGCTGCCGATACTGCCGAAAATATTCCCTTCCACATGCCGCGCATTCGGCAACATCGCCGCGATGCTGTGGCGCAGTGCCGGGATGCCGCTGGAGCCGCCGGTGAAGAACACGGTGTCTACCTGCGCCACGCTGACCGAGGCATCGTTGAGCAGTTGAGTCACGCTGCCACGTACGCGTTCGAGCAGCCCGTCGATGGCTGACTCGAACAAGCTGCGGCTCAGGTCCACGCTCAGGCCACGCTCGATGCGGTCGAGCGGCACATGGCGATTGTCGTCGTGGGTCAGCTGGATCTTGGTTTCTTCCACTTCCATCGCCAGCCAGTGCCCGGCGCGCTGTTCGATCAGCTTGAACAGGCGGTCGATGCCGCCGGTGTCTTCGATGTCGTAGCGCATGCTGCCCAGGGCCAACTGGGATTTTTGCGAGTACACCGAGTTGATGGTGTGCCAGGTCGCCAGGTTCATGTGGTGGCTGGTGGGCATGTAGGCGCCGCTCTTCATGCGGCTGCCGTAGCCGAACAGCGGCATCATGCCGGCCAACGAGAGTTGCTTGTCGAAGTCGGTTCCGCCGATGTGCACGCCGCCGGTGGCGAGGATGTCATCGTGGCGGTTGTCGTTGTGGCGACGCTCCGGTGACAGGCGCACCAGCGAGAAGTCGGACGTACCTCCGCCGATGTCGACGATCAGCACCAGCTCTTCCTTTTCGATGGTGGATTCGTAGTCGAACGCTGCGGCAATCGGTTCGTACTGGAACGAGATGTCTTTGAAACCGATCTTGCGGGCCACATCTACCAGTGTGTTTTCCGCTTCCTGGTCGGCCAGCGGGTCGTCATCGACAAAGAACACCGGGCGCCCCAGCACCACTTCTTCGAACTCGCGGCCGGCGTTGGCTTCGGCGCGGCTTTTGAGCTGGCCGATAAACAGCGCCAGCAGGTCGGTGAACGGCATCGCTGTGCCCAATACGCTGGTGTCGTGCTTGATCAGCTTGGAACCCAGCAGGCTCTTGAGCGAGCGCATCAGCCGGCCTTCGTAGTTTTCCAGGTATTCGTGCAGGGCCAGGCGACCATAGACCGGGCGACGCTCCTCGAAGTTGAAGAACACCACCGACGGCAGGGTGATTTTGTCGTCCTCCAGCGCAATAAGCGTCTCCTCGCCGGGGCGGATCCAGCCGACGGTGGAGTTGGACGTGCCGAAGTCGATGCCGCAGGCACGGGCTGGGGATGGGTTTTTCATGTCTATCGGGTTCCGGTCGAAAAACGGCCGCGCAGTGTATGCCAGTCGAGGGCCGATGCGTAGGCCGACTATCTGTTAAATCACGCTTGAAAGTCGCCGATTTGCCCCCACATCTGTTGCATACGGCTAGCGCCGATAACACTTTGACGCACCCCCAGGCCATAAGACTCAACAAGTGCAAAGCATCGCACCTTGTGCCCTGGGCTGTGCGATCCCGATGAGAGGATGGTGAACCGCCGATGGATTTCAAAGACTACTACAAGATTCTGGGTGTCGAGCCGACGGCCGATGACAAGGAAATCAAGACCGCCTATCGCAAGCTGGCTCGCAAATATCACCCCGATGTGAGCAAGGAAAAAGACGCCGAAGCCAAGTTCAAGGACGCGTCCGAAGCCTATGAAGCGCTCAAAAGCGCGGATAAGCGCGCCGAATACGACGAGCTGCGCAAGTATGGTCAGCATGGTCAGCCGTTCCAGGGGCCACCGGGCTGGCAGAGCCGTGGCGGCTTTGGTGGCGGCCAGGACGCGGGCGATTTTTCGGACTTCTTCAGTTCGATCTTCGGCTCCCGTGGCGACGCCTTTGGCGGCGGCCAGCGCCGCTCCGCAGCGCGCAAGGGCCAGGACGTGGAGATGCAACTCTCGGTATTCCTTGAGGAGACGCTGTCCACCGAGTCCAAGCAGATCAGCTTCCAGGTGCCGCAATACGACGCCTCGGGCCGGCATGTCAGCAACACCACCAAGAGCCTGAACGTGAAGATCCCCGCCGGCGTCACCGACGGCGAGCGTATCCGCCTCAAGGGGCAGGGTGCGCCCGGCGTGGCCGGTGGGCCCAATGGCGATCTGTACCTGATCATCAAGTTCGCGCCGCACCCCAAGTTCGAAGTGGACGGCGAAAACCTGATCACCCACTTGCCGCTGGCGCCGTGGGAATTGGCGTTGGGCGCGGAAGTCGCGGTGCCGACCTTGACCGGCAGGATCAACCTCAAAGTGCCGGCCGGCAGCCAGAACGGCCAGCGCATGCGCGTCAAGGGTCACGGCTTGATGAACAAGGCTGGGCAGCGCGGGTTCCTCTACGTGCAGCTCAAGGCAGTGATGCCTAAGCAGGCCGACGACGAAACCATCGCGCTGTGGCAGGCGCTGGCCAAGAAGGCCAACTTCAACCCGCGCGAAAACGTCTAAACCCGCCCCGGCGCGGGACCGTCAAAGCGAGCGCGGCAGCACCATGGTAAAGGTGGTGCCGTCCGCCTCGCTGGACGTCACTTCAATGCTGCCCCGATGGGCCAGCACCACTTCCTTGACGATAAACAAACCCAACCCCAGGCTGGTCGACGTGCTGCCCGGTTCCTCGTTGGCGCTGCGCACCAATGGGTCGAACACCGTGCCCAGGGCGGCTTCAGGGATCGGCGGGCCGTAGTTGTGCATGCGCAATTCCACGCTGTCCGCCGTGCCTTTGAGCGTCAAGGTCACCGCCTGGCTGTGGGTGCCGTGCTGCAAGGCGTTGCCGATCAGATTCTGCAGCAGTTGGTCGACGCGGCCACGGTCCCACTGGCCATGGGTGTCGCCATGGATGATCAGCGCCGGGTTGCATTCCGGGCGACCTGCGCACGCCTCGTCGATGGCCTCGCGCGCGGCGTCCGCCAGGCTCATGGGTTTGGGGTCGATGGGCAGGCTGCTGCCCAAACGGCTGCGTACGAACTCCAGCAGGTCGCTGACCATCGCCCCCATGTGGCGCGCGCCGTTGCGGATATTGCCCAGCAGGCTCAACCCCTGGTTATCCAACTGCGCCTTGCGCAACAGCATCTCGCTCGACATGTTCACTGCCTGCAACGGCGCGCGCAGGTCGTGGCCGAGGATCGCCAGGAAGATGTCCCGCGAGCGCGCCACCTGTTCGGCGTAGGCCGCGGTGGACTCGGCCAGGGCTTCGTCGATGGCTTCATTGAAGCGGATCATGTCTTGCAGGTCTGCCCGTTGCGGGGTCGGCACACTGTCGACCCACAGGCGGATCACGCAGGCGCGCAAATGGCGGAACTCGGAGGTCATCTGCACCAGGTCAAAGCCCACGGTATGGCGCAGCTCGCCATGGCTGGCGGCGGCTTGATCCAGGCTGGGGGTTTTCTCCGGGCCTTCGCCCTTGGCCTTGGCGGCTTGTTCGCTGGCGCTTTGGCGGGTGTTCATGTCACGGGCGGCGGCCAGCAGGATCGAATGGGCGTGGTCGCGCAATTGTGTGCGGTTGAGGGTGTCGGCGGCGGGTGTCAGGGTCTGGGCGAACAGCTCCCATTCATCAACGATCTGCTCGGCGTGTAACACGATGAATTCGGATAAACGCATGGCCAGGTTTCCAGAACGATGAAAGCGCGTGGCGCATCGTAGCGCCATACGCGTGCTTCATTCACTGGCCCCGCAGGTCTGTGCCGATGAACGGTCAGAACAGGAAATAACGCTGCGCCATCGGCAGCACATCCGCTGGTTCGCACCAGAGCAATTGCCCGTCCGCCTTGACCTGATAGGTCTGCGGGTCCACGTCGATCTCCGGCAGGTAATCGTTGTGGATCAGGTCGGTTTTCTGCACATCACGGCAGCCCTTGACCACGCCGATGCGTTTCTTCAAACCCAGCGCTTCGGGCAGACCCTCGTCCAGCGCCGCCTGGCTGATAAACGTCAGGCTGGTGGCGTGCAATGAGCTGCCAAAGCTGGCGAACATCGGGCGGTAGTGCACCGGTTGTGGGGTCGGGATCGAAGCGTTGGCATCGCCCATCAGGCTGGAGGCAATCGCGCCGCCCTTGAGGATCAGCGTCGGTTTGATCCCGAAGAACGCTGGACGCCACAGCACCAGGTCGGCCCATTTGCCCACTTCGATGGAGCCCACCTCATGGCTGATGCCATGGGTGATCGCCGGGTTGATGGTGTACTTGGCGATGTAGCGTTTGGCGCGGAAATTGTCGTTGCCCGGACCGTCGCCGGGCAGGGCGCCGCGTTGCTTTTTCATTTTGTCGGCGGTTTGCCAGGTGCGCGTGATCACTTCGCCGACGCGGCCCATAGCCTGGCTGTCGGAGCTGATCATCGAGAACGCGCCGAGGTCGTGCAGGATGTCTTCGGCGGCGATGGTTTCGCGGCGGATGCGGCTTTCGGCGAAGGCCACGTCTTCGGCAATGCTGGGGTCCAGGTGATGGCAGACCATCAACATGTCCAGGTGCTCGTCGATGGTGTTGCGGGTGAACGGCCGCGTCGGGTTGGTGGAGCTGGGCAGTACATTGGGGAAGCCGCACGCCTTGATGATGTCCGGCGCGTGGCCGCCGCCGGCGCCCTCGGTGTGGTAGGTATGGATGGTGCGACCCTTGAGCGCGGCGAGGGTGGTTTCGACAAAACCGGACTCGTTGAGGGTGTCGCTGTGGATCGCCACTTGCACGTCGTAGTCGTCCGCCACCGTTAGGCAGTTGTCGATGCTCGCCGGGGTGGTGCCCCAGTCTTCATGCAGCTTCAAACCGATGGCGCCAGCCTTGACCTGTTCGATCAATGGGCCCGGCAGGCTGGCGTTGCCCTTGCCGGTAAAACCGATGTTCATCGGGAACGAATCGCTGGCCTGCAGCATGCGCGCCAGGTGCCACGGCCCCGAGGTGCAGGTGGTGGCGTTGGTGCCGGTGGCCGGGCCGGTACCGCCGCCGATCATAGTGGTGACGCCGCTGGTCAGCGCTTCTTCGATCTGCTGCGGGCAAATGAAATGCACATGGGAGTCGATGCCGCCGGCGGTGAGGATCATGCCTTCGCCGGCGATCACTTCAGTGCTGGCGCCGACGGCCATGGTCACGCCGGGCTGGATATCCGGGTTACCGGCTTTGCCGATGGCGTGGATGCGCCCGTTCTTGAGGCCCACATCGGCCTTGACGATGCCCCAGTGGTCGATGATCAACGCATTGGTGATCAAGGTGTCGACCACCTCGGCGGCGAGCAACTGGCTCTGGCCCTGGCCGTCGCGGATCACCTTGCCGCCACCGAATTTGACCTCTTCGCCGTACACGGTGAAGTCCCGTTCCACTTCGACGAACAGCTCGGTGTCGGCCAGGCGGACCTTGTCGCCGACGGTGGGGCCGTACATATCGGCGTAGGCTTGGCGGCTGATTTTCATGTGTGTGCCCTGAAATATTTGTGTTGAATGTGAAATCGCTATCGGGGGCAAGCCCCCTCCCACCTTTGGAATGCGTTCCCCTGTGGGAGGGGGCTTGCCCCCGATGAGGCCTTAAAGCTCGCCCATGATCCGCCCGGCAAACCCAAATACCCGCCGCCCACCGGCCAGATCCACCAGCTCGACCTCACGGCTCTGCCCCGGCTCGAACCGCACCGCCGTACCCGCCGGAATATTCAAACGCATGCCACGGCTGGCGGCGCGGTCAAAGGTCAGCGCGTCGTTGGTTTCGAAAAAGTGATAATGCGAACCCACCTGGATCGGCCGGTCGCCGCTGTTGGCCACGCTCAGGGTGACGGTACGGCGGCCGACGTTGAGTTCGATCTCGCCGGTCTGGATCTGAAATTCACCAGGAATCATGCAGGTTGCCCCAGGGTCTTGTAGTAGATGGCGGTCGGGCTGTAGCGCCCGTCCGGGCTTTGGCAGTAGTCGGGCAGTTCACCGATCTTGGTGTAGCGCAGCGACTGGTAGAAGGCTTCGGCCGGCGATCCGGCTTCGGTGTCCAGGTACAGCAGGCCACGCCGGTGCTGGCGGGCGGCGAGTTCCAGGGCGTTCATCAATTGCTGGCCGAGGCCGTGGCGGCGGGCGCTGCTGTGCACCAGTAGCTTCTGGACTTCGGCGCGATTGCGGCCGTTGGCTTTCTGGCACAACGCCAACTGCACGCTGGCGATCACTTGCTCGTCGCGCACCACCACCCACAGCAACAGGCTGGCGTCTTGCAGGCTCGCCTGCACGCCGTTGAGGTAACTGCGCGCCTGGGCGTCATCGAAGTCGGCCATGAAACCCACCGACGCACCGTGACTGACCGCGTCCAACAGCAGTTCACTCAAGCCCTGGCGGTAATGGGCGAAACTTTCCGCATTGACGCGACGCATTTGCGCAGCACTCATCGATCTCACTCCTTGGGCGGTTCGGCGCCGGGGTTCAGGGCCAGTTGCATAAAGGTCAAGTCCAGCCAGCGGCCGAACTTGATGCCCACTTGCGGCATTTGCCCGGTGGTGACGAAGCCCAGGCGCTCGTGCAGGCGGATCGAGGCCTGATTGCCACTTTCGATGGCGGCGACCATCACGTATTTGCCGGCGCTGCGCGCTCGTTCGATCAGCACTTGCATCAAGCGTGGGCCAAGGCCCTTGCCGCGTTGGTCGTTGCGCACGTACACCGAGTGCTCGACGCTGTAGCGAAAACCTTCGAATGGTCGCCAGTCGCCGAACGAGGAATAGCCCGTCACCTCGTCGTTTTCCACCGCCACCAGGATCGGGTAACCCTGGGCCTGGCGCGCGTTGAACCACGCCAGGCGGTTAGCCAGGTCCACCGGTTGTTCGTTCCAGATCGCCGTGGTGTTGCGCACCGCGTCGTTGTAGATATCGCGAATGGCGGGAAGGTCCTTTTCAGTTGCATCACGAATCATGAGCGTGCCTCAGGCAATCGGTTGATGAACGGTGACCAGCTTGGTGCCGTCCGGAAAAGTGGCTTCCACCTGGATATCCGGGATCATCTCCGGGATGCCTTCCATCACTTGTTCACGGCTCAGCAGGGTGGTGCCGTAGTGCATCAGGTCGGCCACCGTGCGGCCATCGCGGGCGCCTTCCATCAAGGCGGCGGAGATGTAGGCGATGGTTTCCGGGTAATTGAGCTTCACCCCACGCGCCAGGCGGCGCTCGGCAACTAAGCCGGCAGTGAAGATCAGCAGTTTGTCTTTTTCCCGTGGGGTCAGGTCCATGGTTCAGTCCGTCGTGAAATACATTCGTAAATACAGTGAAGATTAAATGTGGGAGGGGGCTTGCCCCCGATAGCAGTGGGTCAGTGAAAAATGCTCTGCTTGACACGCCACTATCGGGAGCAAGCCCCCTCCCACATTTTTGATCTTCATGTGCTCCAGATTCTCGGTGATACCGCTTCTCGGCCCAATATGGCCGGGCGCAACAGCCGCCACACATCAATCAACCATCCCCGCGCCAGCAGCGCCTCGCTGGCCAGGCAGCGGGCCACCAGCAAGCCGGGCAATTGGGTCAGGTCGCCGCGCACGGCGTGGGGCAGCGCGCGGCAACGTTCCAATAACTCAGGGTCGATATCGCCCGTCACCAGCAACGTGGCGAACACCGGTTGCCCGTCCAGGCCGATGGGCGAATCCAGCAGCCCGTCGCCGCCGACGATGCGTTGACGTTCATGCCAGAGCGACTTTCCGTCGCGGCGGATATCCAGGTGCGATTGAAAGTGTCCCAGGTCGAAGCGTTCGTCACTGGCCGGGCGGCCCAGCGCAACCACGTCCCAATAGAACAGCCGGGCATCGCCGTGCAGGTCGATGCGCGTGGTGAGTTCGGCTTGGGCCGCGCTGAATACGATGGTTTCCTGGGGCAGCCACTCCAGCGTGGCGCCGGCCTCCACCGTCAGGTCCAGTTGCTGAAACGCCGGGCCGCTGGCGCGGTACCACTTGGCCGCGCCGGGGCTGGTCAGTTGTGCCCAGGCGCCCTCTGCGACGTGGGCGCTGATGTCCAGGCGGTCGCCGCCGGCGATGCCGCCCGGTGGATGCACAATGATGTGCTGGCACACCTCGGGGCCTTCGGCATACAGATGCTTTTGCACGCGCAGCGGGCCGACGTGGCGGCGCATCACCGGGCGCGTGGTGTCGCCGAAGCGCGCATAGCCGAGCTCCAGCGCGGCGTGCCAGCTGGGGGTGAACAGGGCAGGGGAAACGGGCAGGTTCATAACGGCGTGCTTTTCATGAGGTCGCAACAGATTAGATGGTTACCAGGCCGCGTACACCTTCGCTTTCCATATTTTCACCACGGCCTTGCTGGACGATTTCCCCGCGTGACATCACCAAGTACTGGTCGGCCAATTCGGCGGCAAAGTCGTAGAACTGCTCCACCAGCAGGATCGCCATATCGCCCCGGGCCGCGAGTTTTTTGATCACCGCGCCGATCTCCTTGATCACCGACGGCTGGATGCCCTCGGTGGGTTCGTCGAGGATCAACAGGCGCGGGCGACTGGCCAGAGCGCGGCCGATTGCCAATTGCTGCTGCTGACCGCCGGACAAGTCACCGCCACGACGATGCTTCATTTGCAGCAACACCGGGAACAGTTCGTAGATAAACGCAGGCACCTCCTTGGCTTCGGCGCCGGGGAATCGCGACAGGCCCATCAGCAGGTTTTCCTCCACCGTCAGCCGCCCGAAAATCTCCCGGCCCTGAGGCACATAGGCGATCCCGGCGTGTACGCGCTGATGGGGCTTGAACCCGGTGATCGGCTTGCCCTCCCAATTCACTGCGCCTTCTTTGGCCGGCAGCAAACCCATCAGGCATTTGAGCAGGGTGGTCTTGCCCACGCCGTTACGGCCGAGCAGGCAGGTCACTTCGCCGATCTTCACGTCAAACGTAAGCCCGCGCAGGATGTGGCTACCGCCGTAATACTGGTGCAGTTTGTCGACTTGCAGCATGTTCAATTCTCCCCAATGATCGTTCCCATGCTCCGCGTGGGAATGATCAACGAACTCCGTTAGTTGGCGTTAAGCGGCAAGCTTCAAGCTGCAAGTTAGAGCGGACGGATGCCTGCTTTGCTTTAACTTGCCGCTTGAAGCTTTAGGCTCGAAGCTGGCCGATGTATCACCGTCCCAAATACACCTCGATCACCCGCTCATCGGCCTGCACCTGCTCCAGCGATCCTTCGGCCAGCACGCTGCCCTGGTGCAACACCGTCACATGGTCGGCAATCGCGCCGACAAAGCCCATGTCGTGTTCCACCACCATCAGCGAATGCTTGCCCGCCAGGCCCTTGAACAGTTCGGCGGTGAATTCGGTTTCGGCGTCGGTCATGCCGGCCACCGGTTCGTCCAGCAACAGCAACTGCGGGTCTTGCATCAACAGCATGCCGATTTCCAGGAATTGCTTTTGGCCGTGGGACAGCAACCCGGCCGGGCGATGCACCGAAGCGCTGAGGCGGATGGTGTCGAGCACTTCATCGATACGATCCTTTTGTTCGCCGCTCAGGCGCGCACGCAGGCTGGCCCATACCGACTTGTCGGTCTTTTGCGCCAGCTCCAGGTTTTCGAACACGCTGAGAGCTTCGAACACCGTGGGTTTCTGGAACTTGCGACCGATGCCGGCCTGGGCGATCTGCACTTCGCTCAGGCTGGTCAGGTCCAGGGTTTCGCCGAACCAGGCATTGCCGTGGCTGGGGCGGGTTTTGCCGGTAATCACGTCCATCAGCGTGGTTTTGCCCGCGCCGTTGGGGCCGATGATGCAGCGCAGTTCGCCGACGCCGATGTACAGGTTCAAGTCGTTGAGCGCCTTGAAACCATCGAAGCTCACGCTGATATCTTCCAGGGTCAGGATGGTGCCATGGCGGGTGTTCAGGCCCTTGCCGGCCACCTGGCCCAGGCCGATGGCGTCGCGGCCGCTGCCCGCATCGAGAATAGGTTCAAGCATCACATTCCTCATTTCTTCAGCAGCCCGATCACGCCCTTGGGCAGGTACAGGGTGACGATGATGAACAGCGCCCCGAGGAAGAACAGCCAGTATTCCGGGAAGGCCACGGTGAACCAGCTCTTCATGCCGTTGACCACCCCGGCACCCAGCAGCGGGCCGATCAGCGTGCCGCGCCCGCCCAGGGCCACCCACACGGCGGCTTCGATAGAGTTGGTCGGCGACATTTCGCTGGGGTTGATGATGCCCACCTGCGGCACATACAGCGCCCCGGCCAGGCCGCACAGCACCGCGCTCAACACCCACACGAACAGCTTGAAACCGCGTGGGTCGTAGCCGCAGAACATCAGGCGGTTCTCGGCGTCGCGCAGGGCGGTCAGCACCCGGCCGAACTTGCTGCGCGCCAGGCGCCAGCCGATGAACAGACTCGCCACCAGCAACAGCACCGTGGCCAGGAACAACACCGCCCGCGTGCCCGGCTCGGTGATGCCGAAGCCGAGGATGCTGCGAAAGTTGGTGAAGCCGTTGTTGCCGCCAAAGCCGGTCTCGTTGCGAAAGAACAGCAGCATGCCGGCAAAGGTCAGGGCCTGGGTCATGATCGAGAAATACACGCCCTTGATTCGCGAGCGAAAGGCAAAGAACCCGAACACCAGGGCCAGCAACCCTGGCGCCAGCACTACCAGGCACAAAGCCCAGAGGAAGTGATCGGTGCCGGCCCAATACCAGGGTAATTCGGTCCACGATAAAAAGGTCATAAACGCCGGCAGCTCACTGCCGGCAGCCTGGCGCATCAGGTACATGCCCATCGCGTAACCGCCCAGGGCAAAGAACAAACCGTGGCCGAGGGACAGCATCCCGGCGTAACCCCACACCAAGTCCAAGGCCAGGGCGACGATGGCATAGCACAGGATTTTGCCCACCAGGGTCAGGGTGTAGGCCGATACGTGCAAGGCGTTGTCCACCGGCAACAGCGACAGCAATGGCAACGCCAGCAGCAGCGCCAGGATCACCGCGCCCACGGCGATGGTCACCTTGGGGCCGGCCTTTTGCGTGGCCGTGAGCATCAATGGCTGGTTCATCAGTCGATCACCCGTCCTTTCAGTGCGAAGAGTCCTTGCGGGCGTTTCTGGATAAACAGAATGATCAGCGCGAGGATCAGGATCTTGCCCAGCACCGCGCCGATCTGCGGTTCCAGAATCTTGTTGGCGATGCCCAGGCCGAAGGCGGCCATGACGCTACCGGCCAGTTGGCCGACGCCGCCGAGTACAACCACCAGGAACGAGTCGATGATGTAGCTCTGGCCCAGGTCCGGGCCGACGTTGCCGATCTGGCTGAGTGCGACACCGCCCAGGCCGGCGATGCCGGAACCCAGGCCGAACGCGAGCATATCCACACGCCCGGTGGGCACGCCGCAGCAAGCGGCCATGTTGCGGTTCTGGGTCACGGCACGCACGTTGAGCCCCAGGCGCGTCCTGTTCAACAGCAGCCAGGTCAGCACCACCACGCACAGCGCAAAGGCGATGATCACGATGCGGTTGTACGGCAACACCAGGTTGGGCAGTACTTGAATACCACCGGACAGCCATGCCGGGTTGGACACTTCGACGTTCTGCGCACCGAACACCAGACGCACCAGTTGGATCAGCATCAGGCTGATGCCCCAGGTGGCCAGCAGGGTTTCCAGCGGTCGACCGTACAGGTGACGAATCACCGTGCGTTCCAACGCCATGCCGATGGCGGCGGTGACAAAGAAGGCCACCGGCAACGCGATCAAGGGGTAGAACTCGATGGCCGCGGGCACGTAGCGCTGCATCAACAACTGCACCACATAGGTGGAATAGGCGCCGAGCATCAGCATCTCGCCGTGGGCCATATTGATCACGCCGAGCAGGCCGAAGGTGATCGCCAGGCCGAGGGCGGCCAGCAGCAGGATCGAGCCCAGGGACATACCGCTGAACGCCTGACCGAGGATTTCACCCAGCATCAGTTTGCGTTTGACTTGGGCCAGGCTGGTTTCGGCGGCGGTATGCACGGCGGCGTCGGTTTCCACGCCCGGCGCCAGCAGCGCTTCCAGGCGCGTGCGCGCCAGCGGGTCGCCGGTGCTGCCTAGCAGGCGCACGGCGGCCAGGCGTATCGCCGGGTCGGCGTCGACCAGTTGCAGGTTGGCCAGGGCCAGGCTGAGGGCGGTGTGAACGTCCTCATTGGTTTCGGCGGCGACTTGCTGGTCGAGGAATTTCAATTGCGCCGGTTGGGCGCTTTTTTGCAGGGTTTGCGCAGCCGCCAGACGCACTTTGGGGTCGGCGGCCAGCAGTTGTTGGCTGGCCTGTACGTTATCGATCAAGCCGCGTAGACGATTGTTCAAACGCACGGTCTTGGTTTCGCCATTGACGGTGAGTTGGCCCTGTTGCAGGGCGTCCACCAGCTCGATGCGCGCAGGGTCGGGGTTGGCGGCCCAGTCCTGCAACAGCTTGGCCTGTTGCGTCGGGTTGGCGGCCAGGAAGTCTTCGGCGTCGCCGGCGTGTACCACCAACGGCAGCAACAGCAAGGCTGTGACGATGAAACGGTGCAGGGCAGTGGGCATACAAAATGTCCTGATCGTGTGGGAGGGGGCAAGCCCGCTCCCACAGTTGACCTGTGGTGGGGCTTAGTTGCTCTTCACCGCATAGTCCGGCTTTTTGTCATTGCCTGGGATGTATGGGCTCCACGGCTGCGCCCGGATCGGCTCCTGGGTCTGCCACACCACCGAGAACTGCCCGTCGGCCTGGATCTCGCCGATCATCACCGGCTTGTGCAGGTGGTGGTTGGTCTTGTCCATGGTCAGGGTAAAGCCCGACGGCGCGGCGAAGGTCTGGCCGCCCAGCGCTTCACGCACTTTGTCGACGTCGGTGGACTTGGCTTTCTCCGCCGCCTGCGCCCACATATGGATACCCACGTAGGTGGCTTCCATCGGATCGTTGGTCACGGCTTTGTCGGCGCCCGGCAGGTTGTGTTTCTTCGCGTAGGCTTTCCAGTCGGCGACGAATTTCTGGTTCACCGGGTTCTCCACCGACTGGAAGTAGTTCCAGGCGGCGAGGTTGCCCACCAACGGCTTGGTGTCGATGCCGCGCAGTTCTTCTTCGCCCACCGAGAACGCCACTACCGGCACTTCGGTCGCTTTGAGGCCCTGGTTGGCCAGTTCTTTGTAGAACGGCACGTTGGAGTCGCCGTTGACGGTGGAGATCACGGCAGTCTTGCCGCCGGCCGAGAACTTCTTGATGTTGGCGACAATGGTCTGGTAATCGGCATGGCCGAACGGGGTGTAGACCTCTTCGATGTCTTTATCCGCTACGCCTTTGGAATGCAGGAACGAGCGTAGGATTTTGTTGGTGGTGCGCGGGTACACGTAGTCGGTGCCGAGCAGGAAGAAACGCTTGGCGCTGCCGCCTTCCTCGCTCATCAGGTATTCAACGGCCGGGATCGCCTGCTGGTTCGGCGCGGCACCGGTGTAGAACACGTTAGGTGACATCTCTTCGCCTTCGTACTGCACCGGGTAGAACAGCAGACCGTTGAGTTCTTCGAACACCGGCAATACGGATTTGCGCGACACCGAAGTCCAGCAGCCGAACACCACGGCGACTTTGTCCTGGGTCAGCAACTGCCGACCTTTTTCAGCGAACAGCGGCCAGTTCGACGCCGGGTCAACCACCACAGGCTCCAACATTTTTCCGTTCACACCACCCTTGGCGTTGATCTCGTCGATGGTCATCAACGCCATGTCCTTAAGCGACGTTTCGGAGATAGCCATGGTCCCGGACAGCGAGTGCAGGATGCCGACCTTGATGGTCTCAGCGGCCTGGACGGTCCACGTCATGCCCATGGCGGCAATGGATGCCGAAAGAGTGAAAGCCTTGATCAAGCTGCGACGCTTCATGGTGCGATCTCCGAGTACCCAAGTGTTGTTGTTGGACAGATACTCCGGTGATTGCAAGGGCTGTGCCTGCTTGCCCTAACGAGTGAATACGGCGCTCACACCGCGCTGGCGGCCAGGCTCTGCACCGAATCGGCGCCTGAACCTGGCCGTGGTGCGGGGCCGGCACTGCACTGGTGCGTTGGCCCCGGCTTGTGTCATGGGCGCGCCGATTGGCCTTGCCCGAACCACCGCGACAGCAGCAGGCGATCCAGCACCCACACCGCAATCAACGAGGCGCCCACCAAGGGGAAGATGATCGCCAGCGCCAGCATGATGGCCATCGCGGTTTTCCACTTCGGCAGGTCATGGCGCAATGGCGGCACCCCGAGCCCGCCCTGGGGCCGGCGCTTCCACCAGATCACCACGCCGCTGACCGCGCTGAGCAGGATCATCAGGCAGATCAGCAACACGAGCAGTTGGTTGACCCAGCCGAACATCTTGCCTTCGTGCAGCATCACGCCGGTCTCGGTGGCCCGCGCGACCAGGTTGTAGTGCGCCCAGCGCACGTCGGCCAGGACCTTGCCGGTGTACTGGTCCACATGCAGGGTCGCGTCGTTGCGCGGGTCGTCGGCGAACACGGCGATGGTGAATACGCCGTCGGCGGTGGTGGGGAAGGTGATGCTGTAGCCGGGCTCGACCTTGCGCGCGGTGGCCAGGTCGACCACCTGTTGCAGGCGCACGGTTGGCGCAGCTGGGCCCGAATGCATGGCGCCGTGATTCATGTGTTCGGCATGGTCGCCGGACATCGGCATCGGCGTATTTTCCATGGCCCAGGGCACGGTCTGTTGCGTCGCGGTGTTGAGTGCCCGCGCTTGCTGATCGGATTGCGGCACGTCGTTCCACATCGCTGCGGGGAAGCGGTTCCAGAGCTCGGCGTATTGCTTGCCCCAGAAGCCGGTCCACGTCATGCCGCTGAGCAGCATCACCAGCAGAAACGCCGCGCCCCAGAAGCCCACCACCGCGTGGAGGTCGCGCCAGAACAGCCGCCCGCGACTGCCGAGACGTGGCCACAGCACCCCGGCTGAAGACTTGCCGCGCGGCCACCACAGGTACAGGCCGGACACCACCAGCATCACCCCCCAACCGGCGGCGAGTTCTACCAAGCGATCGCCGGTGGTGCCGATCATCAATTCACCATGCAGCGCGCGGGCGATGGCTTGCAGATTGTATTGGGCGTCCTGCTCGCCGAGCACGGTGCCGCGATAGGGGTCGACAAACACCGTCACTTCGCGGCCATCGTTGTGCATCACAAACTGTGCGCTGCTGGTGGCGGTGGCCGGCGGTAGGTATTTGCTGATCTTGCCCAGCGGAAAGGCCGCCTGGGCCCGTTGCAGTTGCTCGTCGGCACTCAGCGCGTGTTCGGCGCTTTGCACCGTGAGCAGGTCGCCGTACATCAGCGGATCGAGCTGGGGTTTGAACAGGTAGATGATGCCGGTCAGGGCCAGCAGCACCATAAAGGGAGCGACAAACAGGCCGGCGTAGAAATGCCAGCGCCAGGCCAGGTTGTAGAAGGAAACTTTTTGAGTGCTCATCAGAGGCTCCGCAAGGCTTTGGTTTTTTTGTTTCAGATGTACCGCCATCGGGGGCAAGCCCCCTCCCACATTGGGTGCGCATTTCAAAATGTGGGAGGGGCTTGCCCCCAATGCTTTTAGAAGCTCATGTCCACCTTGGTCCAGAGCGTGCGCCCCGGCTCCTTGAGGGCTTGCGGATCGCTCGCCGGGTAGCCGAACCCGGCGTTGCCGGCCAGGTTCAAGTGCTCGGCGTAGGCCTTGCCGAACAGGTTGTCGACGCCGGTGCTGACTTTGAAGTTTTTATTGATGCGATAAGCCCCGTTCAGCGAGAACACGCCAAACCCGCCGCTCTTGTCATAGTCCTTGCCGACCACATTGCCTTTGTTCTGGTCGATGCGGTTTTGCGCCGCGACTACCCGCCACAGGGCTCCGGCGCTCCAGTTATCCTCGCTGTACGTCAGGCTCAGGCGGGTATCCAGCGGCGGCATTTGCGGCAGGGCCTTGCCGTCGCTGCTGTTCTTGCCCCAGGCGTAGGCCAGGGTCGCATCGGCTTTCCAGTGCTGGGTCAATTTGTAAGCCGCGCCCAGTTCGCCGCCCATGATGCGTGCATCCACATTGCGTGCCTGGGAGGTGGTGCCCATCATGCCGGGCTTGTAATCGAACAGGATAAAGTCGCGCACCTGGCCGACGTAGCCCGACGCCCAGGCTTCCAGCGTGTCGGTTTTGTACTGCGCGCCGACGTCGAGCTGGGTGGTTTTTTCCGGCTTCACACCTTCGAATGCATTCACCGAACCGACCGCGCCGGTGTTGGGCGAAAACAGCTCCCAGTAATCCGGGAAACGCTGCGAATGGCCGAGCCCGGCGTAGACAGTCGTGGGGCTGTCCGCCAGGTCGTGCTCATAGCGCATAAAGCCCGACGGCAAAGTGTCGGCGCGGGTCTCATCGGCGGTGGGGTTGGCGCGTTTGCTCATGCCCGAGCCGGTGGTCTGGCGAAAGTCCTTGGCCGAGGCGCGGTCCAGGCGCGCGCCGCTGACCAGGCGATCACGGTCGGCGGCATACCAGGTGAGTTCGCCAAACACGCCGTAGTTGTGGAAGTCGGCGTCCTTGTCGCGCGGCAGATTTTTGTAGGTGTCGATGCCCATGCTGCTGCGTTGGCGGTGTTCGTTGGTCTGGGCGTCCAGGCCGCCGATCAACTGCACGTCGGCCCAGCGCCAAGTGGCCTTGATGCGGGCGCCGAGGGTGCGTCGGTCGACGTTGGAGGCCATGGGCCCGGCCATCATCCCGGTGCCCGACGGCGTGCGCAGGCTGTAGTTGTCCATCACATGGTCGGCGTAGTTGTAGTAAACCTGGGCTTCGACCTTATCCAGCACCTCGCCGATATTCGACTTTTCGAAGCGCAGCCCCAGGCTCTCGCGCAGAAACTGCGAGCCGTCCATGCCGCGCCCGGCGTAGCGCGCTTCGCCGTCGCCACGGCCAGCGGTGAGTTCCAGCAAGGTGTCGGCGTCGGGGGTGAAACCCACCGCAACGTCACCGTTCCACTTGTCATAGCGCGAGGCGGCCGTGTCGTTATTGCCGTCCTTGTAGTCATCGGCGTGGGCCTGGTTGCCGATCACCCGCACATAGCCTAGCGGTCCGCCGGCGGCGGCATCGATGACCTTGTCGAAGCGCCCGTTGGAGCCGGCCAGCACACTGGCGTTGAGCCGCGTGCCGAGTTCGCCGAAATGCTCAGGCTCCCGGTCGAACAGGATCGTGCCGGCCGAGGCGCCCGGGCCCCAGAGTACGGTTTGCGGGCCTTTGATCACGGTGAGAGTGTCGTAGGTTTCCGGCGAGATGTAGGAGGTGGGCGCATCCATACGACCGGGGCAGGCCCCGAGCATCATGCTGCCGTTGGTGAGGATATTCAGGCGCGAACCGAACATGCCGCGCAGCACCGGGTCGCCATTGGTGCCGCCGTTACGCACCAGGGCGAAGCCGGGGATGGTTTTGAGGTAGTCGCCGCCATCACTGGCGGGCACCGGTTGACGGGGATCCTTGGGGTTGGTGACCACGGTCAGCGGCGAGCTGGGGGCGATTGCGGTGATCACCGTGGGGCTCAATTCATGTTCGTCGGCGTGGGCCATCGGAACCAGCAGTGCGCCGCACAGAACGGCGAACACGGGGGTGCTTCCCAAACGGGAGTCAGCAGAAAACCTGGACATGACAAATTCCATCAATCAATCGTAAACAACACGGCCAGCAGCCTGCGGCTGTCTGTCTAAAGTCGGCCGGGGTGAAGTAACGGGTTTGAGTGCTTACGTTGCGATGGGCGGCGCACGGCTGCGGGCGCCGGGGAAGATGCTCTGCCGGGCATGGCCCAGGCGCGTGGCGGGGGTGAGGGCGTTGGCCGGCGGTGGGGCGCCGACGGCCACGAAGGACGCGTTGCCGGGCAGGGCCGGGCAACTGAACAGCAGCTCGCAGTAGCCGCATTTGGCCCACAGCGCGTGGTGCTCGCTAGGGGCTTTGGGATGATGGGAGTCGCCGTGGTCAGCGGGCATCTCCATGGGCATTGCCATGGACATACCGGCGTGATGATCCATCGGCATCGCTTGGGAAATCAGCGGACCGATAAAGATCATCAGCATGGCGAACAGGCTGATCCAACTGCCGCGCGTTACACGGCGGCGGGGAGACAACCTGGCGCGAGGGGCGCCCATCGAGCTTCAGCCTATTGCGGGTGCTGGTGCTCGTGACTGGCCATGGGCGGCATTTTCTGCACTGACACTTGCACCTCGACCTTGCCGGCCTTTTCGAAGGTCAGGGTCAGCGGGAACTGTTTGCCGTCGGCCAGCAGGCTGCGGTCTTTGAGGCCCAGCAACATCACATGGTAGGCCATGGGCGCGAACGTCAGATCGCCTTTGGCCGGCACGGCCACGTTGGGCACCTCTTGCATTTTCATCAGGGCGCCTTGCATGACGTGCTCGTGCAACTGCGCCTTTTCTGCCACTGGCGTCTCGGCGCTGAGCAGGCGGTCCGGTGTTTCTGCGGTGTTATGCACCACGAAATACGCCGCGACGGTGGGCGCATTGGGTGGCAACTCCTGGGACCAGGGATCGCTGACCAGCAGGTCGCCGGCCTTGTAGTCTTGAGCATTGGCAGCACTGAACACCGGCAGCAGCAACGCGGCCAGAAGCAGGGAAGATTTGAGCATGGCAGTTCTCCAGAACGGTTCTAAACGCAGTTCACTTGCGAAAAAGACTAGACCGATGGAGAGGCGCGGGGGTTGAGGCTCGGCCATTGCTGGCGCGGGGTGGGGGTCTGCAATGACGGCGGCGACAGGCTTTGTAGCGGCTCGAAGCGCGTCACATACAACTGCGGCACATGCCCCGGCAATGCCACCAACGACGGTGAGCCCGAGCAACACCAGCAATGCTGCATGGTGGAATGATCGTCCGGCTGCGGTGCCGGAATCTCCAGTTTGCCCAGTTCGATAGTCTTGAAGCTGGCGCCATTGGATGAACAGAAACTACCCCACAGCAGTTGCTGCACAGGGTCCTTGGACTGCTGCATCGCCCCGGCCAGCGGCATGGCAAACGCGTTGAACAGCACTGCAAAGCAGGCGATCCAGACGATTGCAAAGCGTTGACGGGCCATGGCGGACAATCCGTAGGGTTAAACGATCAGGCCGGTATTTAGCCTGATCGGCGGGGATAAGTAAAAAGCGGCGGTGTGGTTTGGTGTCGCAGTGCTATCAGATCACTGTGGCGTGCAGCTTGAGGCCCAACGCTTTCATGACTTTCATGATAGTCGCGAACTCGGGATTGCCACTGCTGGAGAGGGCTTTGTACAGACTTTCTCTGCCGAGGCCGGCGTCGCGGGCTACTTGGGTCATGCCTTGGGCGCGGGCGATGTCGTTGAGAGCGGTGCGAATCAATAGACCATCGCCAGCATCATCCTCAAAACAGGTCTCTAAATATGCAGCCATTTCCAGAGGGGTTTTCAGATATTTTGCCGCATCGAAGCGGGAAAAGGACTCGCTCATAATTTATTCCTCACTACCAAAATTTATCGCAATTTGCTTTGCACGTTTGATGTCTCTGCTCTGTGTTGATTTATCACCGCCGATTAGTAATAGATAAACCACTTCGTCTCGGCGGGTGAAGTAAACGCGATACCCAGGGCCGTAATGGATCCGCATTTCAAACACTCCATCCCCCACTGATTCGCAGTCGCCAAAATTTCCGGCTTCAGCCATTCGCACTCTCTTGACCACACGAACTTTTACGAACGGGTCCCGAACAGCTTCCAGCCAGTTGGCAAACTCAATGGTTTCATTGAACTCGATTGTCATGGATCGTATTCCTCAGGATACAAGTTGGCAAGCTGTGACACGTTGTCGAAACGGCGTGCCCCCTTCGCGGGCGCTGACGCAAAACCGCGAAACGGGAGGTTAGGGCGGGGGCTTTTGGCTGAGCCAGCCAGCTGGCTCGGAAGTTTCTGTAGGTGGATTCTGCGTTTAAGGCGGGGTAAAAATCGGCGACCGCTCGGGTGGTATCGGCGTCTGTTCACCGTAGCCGATGGGATCAGCACCGAAGACCTGTTGGTCAACCTCAGCGAAGCCTCTGCCAATGCGCTGAGTAGCGATTGCTCGGCTGCGGAGCAGGCGATAGCCACAAGCCGCTAACGCCACAACAAACAAGGTGGGAGGGGGCTTGCCCCCGATAGCGTTGTGTCAGTCGCTGATTTGCTGGCTGAACTATCGCCATCGGGGGCAGCCCCCTCCCACATTAGGTTTATTAGGTTTGTGGTGCTCCACGAGTGTGTATTGCCTGTAGCAGCGCTGACACTGCTGTGAATTCTCGGTCCACCGCCGCCAACAATGGCCGCTTCAACACCAGCACTGGCAGCCCGCGTTCCCGCGCCACTTCCAGCTTCGGCTCGGTGGCGGTACTGCCGCTGTTCTTGCTGATCAGTACATCGATCCCACGCCGTTCAAACAGCGCGCGTTCATCTTCGAGCAGAAACGGCCCGCGTGCGCCAATCACTTCACAGCGATCATTGCCGGGGTACACATCCAATGCGCGCAGTGTCCAGAATTGCTCGGCGGGGATTTCGTCGAGGTGCTGCAACGGTTCGCGGCCCAAGGTGAAGAGCGGGCGCTTGAAGGGTTTCAGGGCTTCGATCAGCTCGGCCCAGTCACTCACTTCGCGCCAGTCATCTCCGGCCTGCGGCTGCCACGCCGGACGGCGCAGGGCCCAGCAAGGGATGCCACTCAACCGCGCAGCTTCGGCGGCGTTACTGCTGATCTGCGCCGCATAGGGATGGGTCGCGTCGAGGATCAGGCTGATCCCTTCATCCCGGACAAACTGCGCCAGGCCCTCAGCGCCGCCATAACCTCCGACACGCACTTGGCAACTGAGATCGGTCGGCACACGCCCCACCCCCGCCAAACTGTAGATGTGCTGCGCGCCCAATGTGCGGGCAATGGCGAGGGCCTCGGTCACACCGCCCAGCAGCAGAATCCTGTTCATAGTGGCTTGATCACTTCGAGCAAAGTGATCGGCAGCGCCTGGCGCCAGGTATCGAATTCGCCCAACGGCTGGGCCTGGGCCACATGGATGCGCGTCAGTTCGCCGCCGTGCCGGGCGCGCCAGTTCATCAGGGTCATTTCGCTTTGCAGGGTGACAGCGTTGGCGACCAATCGACCACCGGGGCGTAGGTGTTGCCAGCAGGTATCGAGTACGCCGTCGCGGGTGACGCCGCCGCCGATGAAGATCGCGTCCGGGGCTTCAAGGCCTCGCAACGCATCCGGCGCTTTGCCGCGTATCAGCTGCAGGCCGGGTACACCAAGGGCGTCGCGGTTATGTTCGATCAGGGTTTGGCGGCCTTCATCGGCCTCGATCGCCAGCGCGCGGCAGCTGGGGTGGGCGCGCATCCATTCGATGCCGATGGAGCCGCTGCCCGCGCCCACATCCCACAGCAGTTCGCCGGGCATGGGGGCGAGGCGGGCTAGGGTCATGGCGCGCACGTCGCGCTTGGTCAGTTGGCCGTCGTGCTGGAACGCCGAATCGGGCAACCCCGCCAGGCGCGACAGGCGAGGCGCCGTGGCATCCGCCACACAGTCGATGGCAACCAGGTTCAAATCGGCCACGCATGTGTGTTGCCACGCCTGCGCCAACCCATCGATGCGCTGTTCCTGCGCCCCGCCCAGGTGTTCGAACACGCTCAACCGGCTAGGTCCAAAGCCTGACTCAGCCAATAGCGAGGCGATCAAGGCAGGGCTGCGACCGTCATTGCTCAACACCAACAACCGCACGGCGCTGGCCAGATGCGCGTTAAGCGCCGCCAACGGGCGCGCCACCACGGACAGCGTCACTACGTCCTGCAACGGCCAGCCCAACCGCGCCGCCGCCAACGACACCGACGACGGCGCCGGCAAGATCAGCAACTCCTGTGCGGCCACTTGCCGCGCCAGGCTGGCCCCTACGCCGTAGAACATCGGGTCGCCGCTGGCCAGCACGCACACAGGCTCACCGCGCCGCGCCAACACCGGCTCCAGGGAAAACGGGCTCGGCCATAATTGCCGCTCGCCCCGAATACACATCGGCAACAGATCCAACTGGCGTTGCCCGCCGATAATCCGTGAGGCGCGCAACAGGGCGTGCCGGGCGTTCCTGCCCAGGCCCTTGAAGCCGTCTTCACCGATGCCTACTACCGTCAGCCAGGGCGACATAGGGATTCCTTGAACGACATCCGACGGGCAGGCTTTTCATGCCGCCGGACAAAGCAGGCATAATACCGCGCCTTTGCCTATGAACCGGTAGCCCCGTGAAGCCAACGCCCGCTGTGAATACCTTGCGCCCCTCGGCTTGTCCGGGGTTGCTGCGTATTGTCCAAGCGCTGGATGGCGGCATCTGCCGGATCAAATTGGCCGGCGGTTCCATCACCGCCGCCCAGGCCCACGCGGTGGCGGACGCCGCCCAAGCCTATGCCGGTGGGGTGATCGAGGCGACCAATCGCGCCAACCTGCAGATTCGCGGCATCGGCGCCGAGCAGGACGCGTTGATTGCCCTGCTGCTCGCCGCCGATCTTGGGCCGAATAACCCCGCCGGCGATGACGTGCGCAACCTGATGCTCAGCCCCAGCGCCGGCATTGACCCACAGATGCTGTTCGACACCCGCCCGCTGGCCGAGCAGATTCTCGCCACCTTGCAAAACCATTCGCGGTTTCACCAACTGTCGGCCAAGTTCGCGATCCAGTTGGATGGCGGCGAGGCCCTGGCGATGCTCGACCATCACCATGACCTGTGGCTATCGGCGTTTGTGCGCGATGGCAAGACATTGCTGGCGTTCGGCCTGGCCGGCTGCCCAGGCCAGGATGCCCCCGTGGCGGCGGTGCCGCTGGAGCAGGGCCATACGCTGGTGGTGGCAGTGCTGGAAGCTTTTCTCGACCTGGCGACCCCCGAGCAAACCCGCATGCGCCATCTGGATGTGGATAACCTCATGCGCCGCCTGCGTCTGCCGCTGCTGTCGGTGGAGGGCTTCAAACGCCCGGCCACTGGCGCGTTGCTGCACATCGGAAGTTATCCACAAGAGCAAAAGAATCAGTTCTATGTCGCGGCAGGCGCGCCGTTGGGCCGCCTGGACTCGATGATGCTCAAGGGCGCCGCGCAACTGGCCTGCGAGTACGGCGATGGGACGTTGCGCCTGACCCCTTGGCAGGGCGTGTTGCTGCCCAATATCGAGCGTCCGGTCGCGGTGACCCAGCGCTTGGCGCAGTTGGGCTTCCTGTGTGCAATCGACGATCCCCTCGCGCGCATGATCGCCTGCACCGGTTCCAGCGGCTGCGGCAAAGCCCTGGCCGATACCAAAGCTGACGCTGTGCAACTGGCCGCGCTGCAACCCGGCATAGAGGTGCATCTGTCCGGCTGCCCGCGCTCCTGCGCTGCGGCGCACACCGCGCCGGTTACCTTGCTGGCGGTGAGCCCCGGTCACTACGACGTCTATTTTCGCGATGCAGCCCAGCCCGGTTTTGGCCGGCTGCAGGCGCGCATCCTTTCTATTGAAGCGACGGGCACCTTGCTGCGTGCCCGCCCACGGAGCAACACCGATGATTGATTACATCCGCGACGGTCAGGAGATCTATCGCAACTCCTTCGCCATTATTCGCGCGGAAGCCAACTTGGCCCGTATCCCGGCTGATTTGGAAAAACTCGCGGTGCGCGTGATTCATGCCTGCGGCATGGTCGAGGCCATCGACGGCTTGCAGTTTTCCGACGGCGCAGGCAAGGCCGGGCGCGATGCACTGGCCGCCGGTGCGCCGATCCTGTGCGACGCGCGCATGGTCTCCGAGGGCGTGACCCGTGCGCGCCTGCCGGCCAACAACCCCGTGATCTGCACCCTGCGCGACGACAGCGTGCCGGAACTGGCGCGGGAGTTGGGCAACACCCGTTCCGCCGCCGCCCTGGAACTGTGGCGCCCACACTTGGAGGGCAGCGTGGTGGTGATCGGCAACGCGCCGACGGCGCTGTTCTATCTGCTGGAGATGCTCGATGCCGGCGCACCGAAACCGGCGTTGATCCTGGGCTTTCCGGTGGGGTTTGTCGGTGCCGCCGAATCCAAGGCGATGCTGGCCGCCGACAGCCGTGGCGTGCCATTCGTTATCATGCAAGGTCGCCTGGGCGGCAGCGCCATGGCCGCCGCAGCGGTGAATGCGCTCGCCACGGAGGTTGAATAATGTCGGCGCGCGGACGCTTGATCGGCCTGGGCGTGGGCCCCGGCGATCCTGAACTGATTACCGTCAAGGCGCTGCGCCTGCTGCGTGAGTCGCCGGTGGTGGCGTACTTCGTGGCCAAGGGCAAGAAGGGTAACGCCTTCGGCATCATCGAAGACCATCTGGTGCCACAGCAGACCCTGATGCCGCTGGTGTACCCGGTGACCACCGAAGCGCTGCCGGCACCGCTGTCCTACGAGCAGGTGATCAGCGATTTCTACGACACCGCCAGCGTCGATGTGGCCGCGCACCTGGATGCCGGCCGCGACGTGGCGGTGATCTGCGAGGGCGACCCGTTCTTCTACGGCTCCTATATGTACCTGCACGACCGTCTGGCCGAGCGCTACGAGGCGCAGGTCATCCCTGGCGTGTGTTCGATGCTTGGCGGCGCCTCGGTGCTCGGCGCGCCACTGGTGTATCGCAACCAGAGCTTGTCGGTGCTTTCGGGCGTGTTGCCCCATGACGACCTCAAGCGCCGCCTGGCGGACGCTGACGCGGCGGTGATCATGAAGCTGGGGCGCAATTTCCCCAAGGTGCGCCAGGTGCTCGAAGAGCTCGGCCTGGCCGAGCGCGCGCTGTATGTGGAACGCGCGACCATGGCCAACCAGAGGATCGTGCCGCTGGATCAAGTGGAACCGATGTCGTCGCCGTATTTTTCGCTGATCATCGTGCCCGGTGAACGGTGGCAAGGATGATGCGCCCGGCGATAGTCATCCTGGGCCAAGGCAGCTTGGCCACGGCGCGCAAGATCCAGCAGGTTTACCCTGGCGCGCTGATCCACGGCCTGGCGGGGCGTATTGAGGGTGCGGACACCCTCTACAACGAGTTCGGCACCACCCTGCGCCAGCTCTATCAACAGGGCACGCCGTTGATTGCGTTGTGCGCGGCCGGCATCGTGATTCGCACCCTGGCGCCGTTGCTGCTGGAAAAAGGCGAAGAGCCTGCGGTACTCGCGGTGGCCGAAGACGGCAGCGCTGTGGTGCCGTTGCTGGGTGGGCTGGGTGGGGTCAACGTCATGGCCCGCGAGATCGCGGCTGCGTTGAACGTGGCGGCGGCAATCACCACCAGTGGTGAACTGCGTTTCGGCACTTGCCTGCTCAACCCTCCGAGTGGTTATGAGTTGGCCGATCTGGAGTTGGGCAAACGTTTCGTCTCCGACCTGCTGGCCGGTGAAAGCGTGCGCATCGAAGGCGCGGCGCCGTGGCTGGAACAGGCCAATCTGCCCCAGGATCAACAGGCCCGCCTGGCGATTCATGTGGGCAGTGCCGAGCGCAAACCTGCGGCCAATGAATTGCTGATCTATCCGAAAACCGTGTGCGTGACCTGCGCTCCGGGCCCGTACTTGGCCGAACGCGTGCGCAGCGCTTTGGGAGAAGCCGGTATTGCCGTGCAATCCCTGGCCTGCCTGCTGGCCAGCCACACGCAGATGGCCGACTCTTCGCTGCACGAAGCCGCGCTGGCGCTGGGCGTGCCGCTGCGGTTTGCCGATGTGCAGCCCGGCGCGCAGTTGCTGATCGATGTTGCCGAGCAACCATTGGATGTGTCCCAGCTGGGCCGCGCCCGTGGCCGCCTCGCTGTGATTGGCCTGGGCCCCGGCGCCGCCGAGTTGATGGTGCCGGCGGTGAAAGCCGAACTGGCGCGCTGCACCGATGTACTGGGTTATGAAACCTATGTGCGCATGGCCGGCCCATTCCGTGACGATCAGGTACAGCATTGCACCGACAACCGCGAAGAAATGCAGCGTGCGCGCCATGCTTTCGAACTGGCCGCCCAGGGCCGTTCGGTGGTGGTGGTGTCGTCCGGCGACCCGGGTGTGTTCGCCATGGCGGCGGCGGTGATCGAGGCGTTGCACGAGTCCGACGACCCGGCCTGGCATCAGGTCGACCTGGAAATCCTGCCGGGCGTCTCGGCGTCCCTGGCCACCGCCGCTCAGGCCGGCGCGCCGTTGGGGCATGACTTCTGCGTGATGTCGCTGTCGGACAACCTCAAGCCCTGGTCGATCATCGAAAAACGCCTGGACCTCGCGTCCCAGGCCGACCTGGCCCTGGCGTTCTACAACCCGATTTCGCGTTCGCGCCCGTGGCAACTGGGTCGTGCCCTGGAAATCGTCGCGCTGCATCGCACGCCACAAACGCCGGTGGTGCTGGGCCGCGACATTGGCCGCCCTGGCCAGACGCTGCGCGTAACCACCCTGGGTCAACTCACCCCGGACCAGGTGGACATGCGCACCATGGTGCTGATCGGCTCGTCTACCACCTGCACATTCCCGCGGGCCGATGGCGGTACATGGGTCTATACACCGCGTTGGTACGGCGAAAAACCCGGCGCCTGAGGCTGCACGAAAGCTCCGATAAACCCTGGGCGATCACCGGGTGTTTTCGGAGCTTTTTTCTTTTTTGCACAAGGAAAACTGGAAGGCCCGGCGATGTGCCCCGCAATTGCTGGGCAGCGTTTCGCACGGCGTGGCGGCGAGCGTTGTTTGTCGTGTGGAAACCCCGCTGGGCGCTGGACTAGGGTGAAGGCAAGCCCCATGTTGGGGTGCTTGTGGAGAACTGGAAAATGGAGCGACATCACAAACGGATCAACAACGTAAAACGGCGCAAATTGATCGCCGCCTACAAACTGCCGGGAGCGCCCGGGGCGCACGCCACGTTACCGCTGGACACCGATGAAGACAGCAACGCCGCGGTGGTCAACAACAGTGTCATGTCGTTTGCCGAGGGCCTGTCGGGGCTGAACCGCGAATACATCCGTAAAAGCTATCTGCTGGCCAGCAGTTACGTGAGCGATGTGTTGAAAGTCCAACGCGGCAGCGAGGCGTGGTACGACGAATTTATCAAGGTAATGATCAGTCTAGGCTGGCTACCGGTGCGCAGTCGGTTCGAGCGCGTCTCCAGCGTCGGCAAGGGCCTGACGGTGCAACTGGCGGCGTTGAATATGATTGCGACGTTGCTGGCCTCGACGTCATTGAGCGGGCCGTTGCTGGCTACGCTGCCCAAGCTGGCGGCGGATGCGCTGGAGGCGCTGAAGCAGCAGCCGACGTCTTTCGAACTGTTCAAACGCAACAGCGCCGTGCACCAGGGCGGTGATTTCGGCCTGGCGTCCTGCGCCGAATCCGACGGTGAATTGACGATGGTGCTGGTGACCTACAGCACCCAGGGCGTGAGTAAACAGGTGGGGTTGCCATTCCTGGAGTGGGATAGCTCCTCGTTCGAGGCCTTCAGCGGGCAAACCTGCCTGGTGCTCAATACCTCGGTGGTCAACGAAAAAACCATCCAGCTGATGCGCGAGAGCGCCGGAGACAAAGTACAGCTGGCAATCGCGAAATACCGGATTTAGGGCACCAGATAGCCGCGCACGCCCGTAAAAATAATCTGCGCGGCAAGGGCGCAAACAAACAAGCCCATCAACCGACTGACAATCTGCAAGCCCTGGTCACCCAAAATGCGTTCGATGCGGTTGGACAAGTACAGCACCACACCCACCGTGAAGCTGGCCAGGGCGATGCTGAGGATGGCCATGATTTTGTCATCCCAGTGCGGCTGGCTGACCCCCATTACCAGCAACGCACCGATGGTGCCGGGGCCGACGGTGAGGGGGATGGTCAGCGGCACGATGGTTACGTCCTGCTGCACGTTATCGGTCTGCACGGCCGACTTACCCTGAGCCATGCCCAGGGCAGAGATGAACAGCACACTGCCGGCGCCGATGCGGAATGCGTCCACGGTGATGCCGAACACACTGAAAATCAACCGGCCGAACAGGTAGAGCAACACACTGGACACCAGTGTTGCCAAGGCCACTTTCCAGGCCAGGCGGCGTCGTTCTTTGCTGGAATAGCCGCGAGTCAGGCTGATAAAGCAGGACAGCACGAAGAACGGGCTGTAGAGCACCAGCATCTTCAGGTAAACGCTGAATAACACGTGGAGCATGGAGGAGGCTCGCGGCAGGAGAAGTGGGGAGAGTCTAACAGGCGCCAGGGGGCAAATGTGGGAGGGCAAGCCCTATCCCACATGGGATTTCAGGTCACGAGGGGGCGTGTTCGGGGCGCTGTTGACGCTGTGCCACCCAGAACTCCACCAGTTCACGCAGTTGCGACAGTTCCACTGGCTTGGCCATATGCCCGTCCATGCCGGCTTGGCGTGCACGCTCTTTATGTTCCGAGAGAATGTGCGCGGTGAGCGCGACCACCGGCGTGCGGATACGTTGGTGGCTGACTTCCCAGGCGCGCAGTTGTTGGGTGGCCGAAAAACCGTCGAGGATCGGCATCTCGCAGTCCATCAACACCAGGTCATAACGCTGGGCTTTCATGGCCTCTAGCGCTTCTTCGCCGTTGCTGGCGGTGTCCGGATCGAGGTTGAGTTTTCCGAGCATGCCGCGGATGACTTTGGTGGAAATGCTGTTGTCTTCGGCCACCAGAATGCGGAAATCGCTGGGCACGGTGACAGCTTCCGGCGTCGTCAGGACCGGGCGCGGCGTGGCGCTGCCTTTGCTGCGTTGGGTCAGTTCGTCGGCCAGGGTGGTCTTGAGGGTGTAGCCGGCCACCGGCTTGGCCAGGATGCGCTTGATCCCGCAGTTACGCGCGATGATCTTGCTCGGCGCGTTGCTGATACCGGTGAGCATGATCAACAGAATATCGTGGTTCAGGCTGGGGTCTTCCTTGATCTTCGCCGCCAGCTGCATGCCCGTCATGCCTGGCATGTTCTGGTCCAGCAGCACCACGTCGAAGTAGTCGCGCAGGTGCGCCTTGGTACGCAGCAGTGCCAGGGCCTCCTTGCCAGAAGGCGCGGCACTGACGTTCAGGCCCCAGGCCGAGCATTGCTGCACCAGCACTTTGCGGCACGTGTCGTTGTCGTCCACCACCAGCACGCGGGCGCCTTTGAGCGGGCCGTCGAGGTCGGACGTCGGGTGTTCCAGGCGCTCCGGGTCCAGCGGCAGGGTCAGCCATAGGGTGCTGCCCTGATGGCTGCCGCTCTTGATGCCGAATTCGCCGTTCATCAACAGGATCAGCTGGCGCGCGATCACCAACCCCAGGTGGCCGCTCAAACGGGTGGCCGACAGGAAATTCTTACTGTGCAGTTCGCTATGCAGCAGGGCCTCGCGCTCGGCGGCTTCCATCGGGATGCCGCTGTCTTGCACGGCGATGCGCAGGCGCGGTTTGGTGCTGCGATCATCCAGGGCCACCACGATCAGCACTTCGCCTTCGTCGGTTTTATGCAGGGCGTTCTCCAGCAGGCTCAACAGCGCCTGGCGCAGGCGTGTCGGGTCGCCGCTGATAACGCGCGGCACCTGGGGCTGGATAAAGCTGATCAGTTCGACATTCTGCTGCTCGGCCTTGGCGCGGAAGATACTCAGGCAGTCCTCGATCAGCGCATTGAGGTCGAACTGCACATCGTCCAATTCGATCTGCCCGGATTCGAGTTTGGAGATGTCGAGAATCTCGTTGATCAGCGTGAGCAGTTCGTTACCGGCGCTGTGGATGGTCTGCACATAGTCCCGTTGCTTCACCGACAGCGGAGTGCCCAGCAGCAGTTCGGTCATGCCCAGCACGCCGTTCATGGGGGTGCGGATTTCGTGGCTGATTTTTGCCAGGAACTCGGCCTTGGCGGCGATCTCGGCATTGCTGGCGGCCAGGTCGCGGCTGAGGCTGAAGCGTGCCTCGACAATCGCGCGCTGGCGCTCGCCCAGGGCCAGGCTCATCAACAGGCCACTCAGGCAAATGAATGCCAGCAGCGTCACGATCAGGCCCTGGGGCGAGACCATCGTCAGGCCCAGCAGCGCCGGCAGAATGATCAGAGTGCCGATATTGAAGACCACCATCCCCGCCACGAACAGTCGCGCTGGACGGTAGCCTTTCTGCCAGTGATACGCTGAAACGAACAACATGCTCAGCCCTGCCAACGCCACCAGCGCGTAGGTGATGATATTCAGGGGCAGGGTGTTGACGAACAACAACAGCAGACCGCACAGCACGATGAGCAGGATGTCGGCCATCAGCAGCTTGTTCAGTACATGGGGGCCGAGCGGCATAAAGAAGCGATAGGCAAACATCAGCCCGCACGGTGCGGTCAGCAGCAGGGCCAGGTACGCGCCGGGGGTCTGCACTGCGTGCCAGTTGGGCAGCCACGGGCCGACCAGGTTAAGCAGCAGCGCCAGGCTGAGCATCAACAGGGCCTCGCAGGCGGCCAGCCACAGGCTGCTGCGCGAGCGGTGGTAGGCGAAGCGTGTGAGGTTATGCAGGATCAGCATCAGCAGGCAGCCGAACAGCAGGCCGTAGATCAGCGTCTGCGTCTGGTTGGCGGCGGCAAGTACGGCCGGTTCCAGAGTGATATAGGGGCGCAGCTCGTGTTCCGAGACCAGCCGCACGTAGACCTCAAGGACGTTCTGACTTTGCGGCAGCGGTAGCATGAAGTCGCTGCTGGGCAGCGGGCGTTCCGTCTGGGCCTGGCGGGTGCCGGTGCTTTGTTGCTCTACCAGGGTGTCACCATCGAGCACGTACAGGTTCAGGTGGGACAGGTCCGGGGCGAAGATGCGCAGCACTTGCTCGTGCTTGCCGGGTTGCAACTTGAAACGTACCCACAACGCACCGTCCGGCTCCGCGGCGGTAATACGGTCCAGTTCGATGGGGCTGAATTGATTGGTGTAACGCGAGGAGCGGATGTCGCTCAGTTGCAGGTCGGCCTGTTCATCAAGCAATACTGCCCAGCCACTGCCTTGCGCGGCGGCCTGGGCCGGGAGCAAACAGAGCAGCGTCAGCAGACTGACAGTGAAACCTATGGCGATCCTGAGCCAGCGCACGGCGAAATCCCTTCGTAGGTTGATGCACGGGTTAACTATGCGCGGGGTGGCGGGTATACGGCAAGGGCCTTGAGCCCTTGCCTAACCGAACGGATAGCTACTGACAATGCTAGCGATGTTCGAGATTTACTGGCTCTCACCACGCTCGCGGGCAATGGCGCGATAGCCAATGTCCTTACGGTAGAAACAGCCCTTCCAGTCGATTGCCGCGGCCAGTTTGTACGCTTGCTGCTGCGCGGCGTCGACACTGGCGCCCATGGCGGTGGCGCACAGCACGCGGCCGCCGGCGGTGACGACCTGGCCGTCCTTGAGCGCAGTGCCCGCATGGAACACCTTGCCTTCCAGCTTAGCCGCCGCTTCCAGGCCTTCAATCACGTCGCCCTTGGCGTAGTCGGCAGGGTAGCCGCCGGCTGCCAGCACAATGCCGACGCTCGGACGTGGGTCCCACTGTGCTTCAACCTTGTCCAAGGCCTGGGCCAGGGCGGCTTCCACCAGCAGCACCAGGCTCGATTGCAGGCGCAGCATCACCGGTTGGGTTTCCGGATCGCCGAAGCGGCAGTTGAACTCGATGACTTTCGGATTGCCGGCCTTGTCGATCATCAGACCGGCGTAGAGGAAACCGGTGTACACGTTGCCTTCGTCGGCCATGCCGCGCACGGTCGGCCAGATCACCTGATCCATCACACGCTGGTGCACGTCGCTGGTCACCACAGGCGCCGGGGAGTAGGCGCCCATGCCACCAGTGTTCGGGCCAGTGTCGCCGTCGCCGACGCGCTTGTGGTCTTGGCTGGTGGCCATTGGCAGCACGTTCTTGCCGTCGACCATCACGATGAAGCTGGCTTCTTCGCCGTCGAGGAATTCTTCGATGACGACACGCGAGCCCGCATCGCCGAAGGCGTTGCCGGCGAGCATGTCGCGTACGGCGTCTTCGGCTTCCGGCAGGGTCATCGCTACGATCACGCCTTTACCGGCGGCCAGGCCGTCGGCCTTGATCACGATTGGCGCGCCTTTTTCACGCAGGTAAGCCAGGGCCGGCTCGATCTCGGTGAAGTTCTGGTAATCGGCGGTCGGGATCTTGTGGCGGGCGAGGAAATCCTTGGTAAAGGCTTTCGAGCCTTCCAATTGCGCAGCACCGGCGGTGGGGCCGAAGCAATCCAGGCCACGGCTGCGGAACAGGTCCACCACACCGGCCACCAGCGGTACTTCCGGGCCGACGATGGTCAGGGAAACGTTTTTCTCGGCGAAATCGGCCAGTTGCTCAAGGGCCAGCACGTCGATGGCAACGTTCTGGCATTTGGCTTCAATGGCGGTGCCGGCATTGCCGGGTGCTACGAAAACTGTCTGGACGCGAGGGTCCTGGGCAACTTTCCAGGCCAGGGCGTGTTCACGGCCGCCGCTGCCAATGATCAAAACATTCATGTCAAAACCTCAAATTCTGTAGGCGCCGCTGGAGCGCTTTATGTGGAAGGTGGCAAGCCCCTCCCACATTCCGATCGAGTCGGCTTAGTGGCGGAAGTGACGCATGCCAGTGAAGACCATGGCAATGCCAGCTTCGTCGGCCGCGGCAATCACTTCGGCGTCGCGCATCGAGCCGCCTGGTTGGATTACGGCGGTCACACCGGCCTTGGCGGCGTTGTCCAGGCCGTCACGGAACGGGAAGAACGCGTCGGACGCCATTACCGAACCGGCCACCTGCAACCCGGCGTGCTCGGCCTTGATCGCGGCGATACGCGCCGAGTTCACGCGGCTCATCTGGCCGGCGCCGACGCCGATGGTCTGGCGGTTCTTGGCGTAGACGATGGCGTTGGATTTAACGTACTTGGCCACTTTCCAGGCGAAGATCAGGTCGTGGATTTCCTGTTCGGTCGGCGCCCGCTGGGTCACCACTTTCAGGTCGTCGGCGCTGATCATGCCGATATCGCGGCTCTGCACCAGCAGGCCGCCGTTGACGCGCTTGTAGTCCCAGGCCGCGGCGCGGTCGGCCGACCACTCGCCGCAGGCCAGCAGGCGCACATTGGCCTTGGCTGCGACGATGGCGCGGGCTTCTTCGCTCACGGATGGGGCGATGATCACTTCAACGAATTGACGATCGACGATGGCCTTGGCGGTCTCGGCGTCCAGTTCGCGGTTGAAGGCGATGATGCCGCCGAACGCCGACTCGGTGTCGGTGGCGTAGGCCAGTTCGTAGGCCTGGCGAATGCCGCCTTCGGCGTCCGGGCTGACGGCCACGCCGCACGGGTTGGCGTGCTTGACGATCACGCAGGCCGGCTTGACGAAGCTCTTGACGCATTCCAGCGCAGCGTCGGTGTCGGCCACGTTGTTGTAGGACAGCTCTTTGCCTTGCAGCTGGGTCGCGGTGGCGATGCCCACTTCGGCAGGCTTGGCTTCCACGTAGAACGCCGCGCTCTGGTGCGGGTTCTCGCCGTAGCGCATTTCCTGGGCCTTGATGAACTGGCTGTTGAAGGTACGTGGGAACTGGCTGCGGCCTTCGGTGCTGAGGGTTTCGGCGGCTTGATTAACGGTGCCCATGTAGTTGGCGATCATGCCGTCGTAGGCGGCGGTGTGTTCGAACGCCTTGAGCATCAGGTCGAAACGCTGAGCGTAGGTCAGGCCACCGGCCTTGAGGTTTTCCAACACGCTGGCGTAGTCGCTGGCATTGACCACAATGGCCACGTCTTTGTGGTTCTTGGCCGCCGAGCGGACCATGGTCGGGCCGCCGATGTCGATGTTTTCGATGGCGGTCGGCAGGTCACAGCCGGGTTTGTTGATGGTGGCTTCGAATGGGTAGAGGTTGACGGCCACCAGGTCGATCGGCTTGATGCCGTGCTCGTTCATGATCGCGTCGTCGGTGCCGCGACGGCCGAGGATGCCGCCGTGGATTTTCGGGTGCAGGGTCTTGACCCGACCGTCCATCATTTCTGCGAAACCGGTGTAGTCCGCGACTTCTACTGCGGCCACGCCGTTGTCCTGCAGCAGTTTGAAGGTCCCGCCCGTGGAGAGGATTTCCACGCCCAGAGCTTCCAGCTCACGGGCAAATTCGAGGATCCCGGTCTTGTCGGAGACACTGATCAAGGCGCGGCGGATCGGCAGGCGGGTGGTCTGGTCGGTCATTTCAATTTCCATCAAAAGCAAAGGAGTCAGCAAAAAAGGCGACCGGTTTTACGCGGGCGCCTTTCTGGTTGGATTGAATGCTTACAGCAAATCGTACTGCTTGAGCTTCTTGCGCAGGGTCCCACGGTTGAGGCCCAGCAGCTCACTGGCTTTGGTCTGGTTGCCCTTGACGTAGTTCATCACGCTTTCGAGCAAGGGCGCCTCGACTTCGGAGAGCACCAGGTTGTACACGTCCGTGACGGAAGCGCCCTCAAGGTGGGCGAAATAATTGTGCAGCGCCTTCTCGACACTCCCGCGAAGGGTCTGACCTTCTTCGCTCGGTGTGTTGAGGTGCTGTTTCAAATTGACGTTGTCGCTCACGGGTGCTGTTCCACTCACTAAAGTCTCGGTCATCATCGTCATGCGGCCACCCCCTCTCCGTCACCTGTCACCAGGCTCTTGTAACGTCCGGCGAAGAACTCACGAACGTTGGCGCACTGTGCTTCCGTATCATCCAAACGATTGAAGTGGGC
Organism: Pseudomonas sp. S5F11; assembly: GCF_019641515.1. NCBI lineage: Bacteria > Pseudomonadati > Pseudomonadota > Gammaproteobacteria > Pseudomonadales > Pseudomonadaceae > Pseudomonas > Pseudomonas sp. S5F11. The sequence goes on along the minus strand of NZ_JAIFJZ010000001.1, from coordinate 2,879,386 downwards.
GCGAAACTCCTTGGCGCCCGGCAAGGTTGCGAGATACCAGCCCACATGCTTACGAGCAATGCGTACTCCCATGACGTCTCCATAGAAGGCGTGCAGGGCGGCCAGATGCTCTAGCAGAATACGTTCCACCTCGACCAGCTCCGGCGCCGGCAAGGTTTCGCCGGTGCGCAGGAAGTGCTCGATCTCACGAAAAATCCACGGCCGCCCCTGGGCAGCACGGCCAATCAACAGGCCATCGGCACCGGTCGCGTGGAGTACGCGCCGGGCTTTCTCGGCGGAGTCGATATCGCCATTGGCAAAGACCGGCATCGACACCGCCTGCTTTATCGCGGCGATGGTGTCGTACTCGGCTTCACCGGTGTAAAGGTCGGCGCGGGTGCGGCCATGCACCGCCAGCGCTGTAATACCTGCTTGTTCGGCGATCTTCGCCACCGTCAGACCATTCTTGTTGTCCCGGTCCCAGCCGGTGCGAATCTTCAGGGTTACCGGCACATCGACTGCGGCGACAACGGCCTGCAGGATCTCGGCAACCAACTGCTCATCTTTCAACAGCGCTGAACCGGCGGCCTTGTTGCAGACCTTCTTGGCCGGGCAGCCCATGTTGATATCGATAATCTGCGCACCCAGCTCCACGTTGGCTCGGGCCGCATCCGCCAGCATCTGCGCATCTCCACCGGCGATCTGCACCGAGCGGGGCTCGGGATCACCTTCGTGAATCATGCGCATCCGCGACTTGCGGGTGTTCCACAAACTCATGTCGCTGGTGACCATTTCCGAGACTACTAGGCCGGCGCCCAATCGTTTGCACAGCTGACGAAAGGGCTGGTCGGTGACGCCCGCCATGGGGGCGAGAATCAAGCCGTTCTGCAATGTGTATGGGCCGATGCGTACCGCCGACATAGGACTTCCCTGTTGTGGGGCCGGATCATTAGAGTTCGAAAAAGGGTTGGCATGATACCCGCTCTCGATGACTGGATAAAGGCTGAATTGGATAAAATCTGAACAGTTATTTCTTTATCGCCGTCGGTTTGGTTGAGCGGCGCGCAGTCAATATTCCACCGTCAGGTTTCGGTGGCTGAGTCGTTTCACTCAGGGGAGTGGAAGCTCAGGCTGTAATTCACGGCTCTGTTACCCGGATCGAGGATATCCAGGGAAATATGGATTGGGGTCTGCGATGGCATTTCGCTAACGCCGGCCAGCTCGCCGCTGAGGTATTCGCTCGGTTTGAACCGACGACTGGCAATCAAGCCGCCGTTGAGATCGGCGAAACGCAGCTCCAGCAACGGGAAGGGCTGGGAGAAGGTCGCGCGGTTGTAGATGATTGCGTCCACCACCAGCGCCCCGGCGAACTCAGGGTGGCTGCGCACCACCAGGTTGCTGCTCTTGATATGGGCGATATCGACCCGTGACGGTACCGTGCAGCCCAGTGTGGGGCACAATTGCTGGAACCACGGACGGTAGGCGTCCTGGCGGGCCAGGTCGTCGAATTGATAGGCGATGTACTGGCCCGCCAGGCCGGCTGCGGCGAGAAGCACCAGCAATAGCCAGATCAGGCGGCGGCCCAGCCCTGAAGGGCGTTTTTGTGCGTAGAGGTGCAGCGGGTCGTCTTCCAGGTCCTGAAGCACGTCGTCATGGACGCTGGCCGCAGGGCGCGCACGCTTGCGGCGCGGCTGAGGGTGTTCTTCGGGCTCCGGCGTGGGGGCCTCATCGTGTACTGGAGTGACCGGGGGATCGAATGCGTCGGTGTCGCGTATCGGCCGCAACGGCGGCTCATCCTCGATCTCGTCGGTGTGGAACGACATTGACGGTTCGGTGCGCTGACGTGTCGCAGCGCCTGGGGTCGCTTCGGGTTCGTCTTCGTCGGCTTGGACACGTTCTTCAGCAGGTTCGCTGAACAGGCTGGCGGCCCACTTTTCCTCTTCGGCCTTGACCGTGTCGCGACTGGCGCTGAGGGGTTCTTCCTTCTGCCGACGATCGCCGGGTTGGCGACGGTCTGCGCTCACCGATGCGGCGGGCTGAGTGGGGCGGCGTTCCAGCTTGGCCAGTTCTTCGTCCAGGTCCAAGCGGTCCAGGTCCAGCTCTTCGGCGCTCCATTGCTTCTGGCTGATCGCGCGCGGCGCCTCGGGCAAGGCCTCGGCGGCTGTCGGCGGCTCGGTCGTCGGCGCAGGCGCAGGCGCATGGGCCGCGCGTTGCTCCAGTAACTGGCGAGCCGCGTTGAACACTTGCAGGCACGAGCCGCAACGAACCACGCCGCGGGCCACGCTCAATTGAGCATGGTTGACGCGAAAACGAGTCTGGCAATGTGGGCACTGGGTGACGAAACTGTCGGTCATGCGGCCATCCGATTCAGGCAAGCGCTCATTCTAGCGCCGACGACCGCTGATGCGTACCCAGCCATCGCGGTTAGCGATCGGGTCCAGGTCGAAGTCCTGGGCATAAGCGGCGGCGACTTCATCGCCCTGTTCGGCGAGGATCCCCGACAGCGCCAGGCGCCCGCCGGTCTTGACCAGGCTCGACAGCTGCGGCGCCAGGGACACCAGCGGCCCGGCGAGGATATTGGCCACCAGCACATCGGCCTGCACCTGGGGCAAATCCTGTGGTAGGTAAAGCGGGAATTTGCCTTCAGGAATGTTGTTGCGCCCGGCGTTGTCGCGCGACGCTTCCAAGGCCTGTACATCGATATCGGTGCCGACGGCTTCCTTGGCACCCAGCAGCAGAGCGGCAATTGCCAGAATCCCCGAGCCGCAGCCGAAGTCCAGTACGTGGCTGTCGCGCAGGTCCTGACCGTCGAGCCATTCCAGGCACAGGGCAGTGGTGGGGTGGGTGCCGGTGCCGAACGCCAGGCCCGGGTCGAGCAGCAGGTTCACCGCGTCCGGCTCCGGGGCCGCGTGCCAGCTCGGCACGATCCACAGGCGCTGGCCGAAACGCATGGGCTGGAAGTTGTCCATCCAACTGCGCTCCCAGTCCTGGTCTTCGATCACTTCGCTGTGATGTTCCGGCAGCGGGCTGCCGGTGAGCAGTTCCAGGTGGGCCAGTACGCTGGCGGCTTCGGTGCCGCCCTCGAACAGGGCCAGCAAGTGGGTGTGGGACCACAGTGGGGTGGTGTTCAGCTCGGGTTCGAAGATCGGCTGGTCTTCGGCGTCCATAAAGGTCACCGACACGGCGCCCACTTCGAGGAACGCGTCTTCGTAGGTTTCGGCTTGTTCTGGGCTGATGGCGAGACGGACTTGCAGCCAAGGCATGGCGGGCACCTTTGAAAATAATGAGTGTGCGACGAGGGGGTCGCGAAAGCGCGCAAGTTTACGCGAGCGGCGGGCAGAAGACGACACTACTGACTGCACGCCGGTCAAATGTGGGAGGGGGCTTGCCCCCGATAGCGGTGGACCAGTTAGAGAGACTCAGACTGACACACTGCAGTCGGGGGCAAGCCCCCTCCCGCATTTGGGTTGTGTACATTTTCACAATAGAGGGCCCACAAACAACAAAACCGCCCGAAGGCGGTTTTGTTGGGTGGAGCACTTACTGGTCGGCCAGTTTGTGTTCCAGGTAGTGAATGTTCACACCACCTTCGCAGAAGCCTTCATCGCGGACCAGTTCCCGGTGCAGCGGAACGTTGGTCTTGATGCCGTCGACCACGATTTCGTCCAGAGCGTTGCGCATACGGGCCATGGCCTCGTCGCGGGTGGCGCCCCAGGTGATCAGCTTGCCGATCAGCGAGTCGTAGTTGGACGGAACCTTGTAGCCGCTGTACAGGTGCGAATCGACGCGAACGCCGTTGCCGCCCGGAGCATGGAAGTGCTTGACCAGGCCTGGGCTCGGCATAAAGGTTTTAGGGTCTTCGGCGTTGATTCGGCACTCTAGGGAGTGGCCATGAATCTTCACGTCAGCCTGGGTGAACGACAGCACGTTGCCGGCGGCGATGCTCAGCATCTCCTTGACGATGTCGATACCGGTGACCATCTCCGAAACCGGATGCTCCACCTGCACGCGAGTGTTCATCTCGATGAAGTAGAAACGACCGTTCTCGTAGAGGAACTCGAAGGTACCGGCGCCACGGTAGTTGATGTCGATGCACGCCTTGACGCAGCGCGCCAGAACTTCCTGGCGAGCGGTTTCGTCCAGGCCCGGAGCCGGCGCTTCTTCCAACACCTTCTGGTGACGGCGTTGCAGCGAGCAGTCACGGTCGCCGAGGTGGATGGCGTGGCCCTGGCCGTCGGACAGTACCTGCACTTCCACGTGACGTGGATTGGTCAGGTATTTCTCCAGATAGACCATCGGGTTGCCGAACCAGGCGCCGGCTTCCGCACGGGTCTGCTTGGCCGCTTCGATCAGGTCTTCTTCCTTGTGCACCACGCGCATGCCGCGACCACCACCGCCACCGGCGGCCTTGATGATCACCGGGTAACCGACTTCGCGACCAATGCGCAGGGCGGTTTCCTCGTCTTCAGGCAGTGGGCCGTCGGAACCTGGAACGGTTGGCACGCCGGCCGCAATCATGGCGTCCTTGGCCGACACCTTGTCGCCCATCAGGCGAATGGTCTCGGCTTTCGGGCCGATGAAGGCGAACCCGGATTTTTCCACTTGCTCGGCGAAATCGGCGTTTTCCGCGAGGAAGCCGTAGCCTGGGTGGATGCCATCAGCGCCGGTCACTTCTGCCGCGGCGATGATGTTCGGGATATTCAGGTAGGAGTTCGAGGCCAGTGGCGGGCCGATGCAGATGCTCTCGTCCGCCAGCTTAACGTGCATCAATTCGGTGTCGGCCGTCGAGTAAACAGCGACGGTCTTGATGCCCTCTTCCTTACAGGCGCGCAGGATACGCAGCGCGATCTCGCCGCGGTTGGCGATCAGGACTTTTTGCAGTTTCTTCGCAGGTTTCAACATCGAAGGTGCTCCGCGGTTCAAACGATGGTGAACAGCGGCTGGTCGTACTCAACCGGCTGACCGTTTTCTACCAGGATGGACTCGATCACGCCGGCTTTTTCAGCGGTGATGTGGTTCATCATTTTCATCGCTTCGACGATGCAAATGGTGTCGCCCACTTTCACGGTCTTGCCCACTTCAACGAAGGCTGGCGAGGTCGGTGCCGGGGTGCGGTAGAAAGTACCGACCATTGGCGACTTGACCACGAAACCGTTCAGCGCAGGAGCTGCCGGTGAGGCAGGAGCAGCCGGGGCAGCCGGTGCAGCGGCTGGTGCAGCAGCAGCCGGAGCCGGTGCTTGCATCTGCGGGGCATAGAATTGTTGAGCCGGGGTCTTGCTGTGGCGGCTGATCCGTACGGACTCTTCGCCTTCCTTGATTTCCAGCTCGTCGATACCGGATTCTTCCAGCAGTTCGATCAACTTCTTAACTTTACGGATATCCATGAATCATCAACTCCCAAGGGTCGGTCAGGGGCGCTTGGCCGGTTGTTCAAGCTGTTCCAGGGCGGCCTCCAGGGCCAGTCGGTAACCGCTGGCGCCAAGGCCGCAGATCACTCCTACCGCTACGTCGGAGAAGTAGGAGTGATGGCGGAAAGGTTCGCGTTTGTGCACGTTCGACAAATGCACTTCGATGAATGGGATGCTCACCGCCAGCAGCGCGTCACGTAATGCAACACTTGTATGCGTAAAAGCGGCGGGATTGATCAGGATAAAGTCCACACCTTCGCCGCGCGCGGCATGGATGCGATCAATCAACTCGTACTCGGCATTGCTTTGCAGGTATTGCAGATGGTGGCCGGCATCACGGGCCCTCTGTTCCAGATCGAGGTTGATCTGATCGAGGGTCACTGCCCCGTAGACGCCCGGTTCACGGGTGCCAAGCAGGTTCAGGTTGGGTCCGTGAAGAACCAGTAAGGTCGCCATCGGCTGTTCCTTGTTATAGAGGTGGGTACGTCAGAACCCGGCGACTATGCCGCAAAGCCTTTGTGACTGTCCAGTTCTATGCAGTAGGCAGCACGATTAGCGAGGATTGCGCAAAATTTATGACTGTGGGCCGGTATCCGGTCATAGGCGACACGTCCTTGAACCCTATGGAGATCAAGTGTGGGAGGGGGCTTGCCCCCGATTGCAGTGTGACAGTCTCAGTATCTCTAACTGATCCACCGCTATCGGGGGCAAGCCCCCCTCCCACATTAGTTGTTCATATGACGCTGGGTCCGGTTAGACGCGGAATGCCTGTACGGCGGTATTGAGCTGCCCACCCAGCACCAGCAAATGCTCACCCTGGCTGCGACCTTGGCCAATACGCAGCAAATTATCTTCGCCCAGTTGATGAATTCGCTCGCTGTTATCGCGAATCTCACTTACCGCGCCACTCTGCTGCGCGGTGACATCGGCGATGCGCACGGCGGTGTCGGAAATGGTCTGGATCGCGCCGACGATTTCGTCCAGCGCACCATCGGCCGCCTGGGCTTGCTGGGCGGTGGCTTCGGCGTGTTCCACCTGGGCGCGCATGCCTTCCACCGATTGGCGGGCGGCGCTTTGCAGGCCGGCGATCAACTCTTGGATTTCGGCGGTGGCGCCGGCGGTGCGCTGGGCCAGGGAGCGGACTTCGTCGGCGACCACCGCAAAACCGCGGCCGGCCTCCCCGGCGCGGGCGGCTTCGATGGCGGCGTTGAGGGCCAGCAGGTTGGTCTGGTCGGCGATGGAGCGGATTACCGTCAGCACGCCGCCGATGGTGGCGGATTCTTCGGCGAGCTTTTCGATCATCTGCGCGTTTTGCTGTACTTCGCCCACCAGGGCATGCAGGCCGGTCAGGCTCAGGCCGATCACCCGCTGGCCCTGTTCTACCGCCTGGCCTGCGCTGCGGCTGGCGCCGGCGGCCTGGCTGGCGTCGCCGGCCACTTGCTGAATGGTCGCTTCCAGCTCACCCAGGGAGTCGCGGATCTGCGCGGTATCGCCGGCCTGGCGTTCGGCGCCGTCGTGCAGGCCGCTGCTCAACTCGGCCAGCGCGCGGCTGCTGCCGGCAACTTCTTCGGCATTGCCACGAATGGTGCCTACCAAGTCCACCAGATAGGCACGCAAGCGGTTCAGTGAGGCTTCGATGTCGTGCAGTTCGCGGTTGGTCTTGCCCAGGGCAATCGGTTGGCTGAAGTCGCCCTCGGCCCAGGTCGATAAGGCCGGCGCCAGGCTGGTCAGCACTCGGGCCAGGCGGCGTTGCAGGGTGTCGATCAGCAGTGCGATCAGCAGGATCAGGCCAATCATCACGCCTTGCATCAGGCGCACTTCGCCCTGGATTTTGCCATGCTGCGCGCGCACCGCCGGTTCCAGCCCGGCGATGGCCTGTTGCACCGCGTTGATCTTCAGATGCGTGGCGGCGGCCAGATCGGCGCGCTGCTGGATCTGCGCGCGGGTGCGTTTGAGTTCGGCGGGGTAACGGGTCAGCAGGCTGTTGAGTTCGCGCTTGAGGTCGACGCCGCTGTCCTGGGCTTCGGCTTTTTCAGTGTTTTCCAGGCCCATCAACGCGGAGAAGTCATCGGTATTGGATTCGGCGCTGGCTTTCACACCCAGTAATGGCAACTGTTCCAGCAGGTCGGCCTGGCCACGGATCTGGCCCAGTTCGCGCTCCACGTCATCGGCCAGCTCGGCGCGCCCGCTGCTGACCAGTTTGTCGCGGGCCAGTGAGAGTTTGCCCAAGTGCTGGGACGCGGCCAGCAGCGCTGGTAGGTAGCGTGCAGCTTCCGGGGAGTTGACCCCCGTGGCGTACTGGCTCAGCTGTTCCAGGTTCGCGCCCAGCTCGCGCTCGGCCTGCACCAACAAGGCTTGCGGGTCGCCGGCCAACTTGCCGGCGGCGAGCAGGTCGGTCTTGCTGAAGGTGTCCAGCTCCACCAGGCTGGGGCGCAGGCTCTGCGTCAGCTCGGCGGGCAGTTCATCCAGATGTTGCAGCAGGCTTTCCAGGCTTTGGCTGGCGCCGCTCAAACGCAGCGCATCGCCACTGGCCAGATAGTCCTCGATATTGCGTGCCGCCTGGTTCTGAAAGGTCTGCGACAGGCTCAGGTAGCGTTCCATCAGCAGATAAGGGCGCTCCAAGGCGCGTTGCGACCACCATAAGGTCGCCCCCAGCGCCAGGCACACGGCCACTAACAGGAGGGTGTTGAGATTGGTCAGCAGCTTCAGGCGCATGCGTGGTTTCAGCCGGCAGCAAAAGATAAGTGCCTGAAGTTATTGCGTTTCTATTACAGCGTTATGACGGAGTCAGTGGATTCCGGTGAAAAGATGGCACTTTGCTTTGACGTGCGCGCCGCCTGTACGCGGTTGCGTCCTCCACCTTTGGCGCGGTACAGCGCCTCGTCGGCCTGGGCCGCCATCATCAGGCTGTCGGAACCGTCGCACAACTCCACCAGGCCGGCGCTGAAGGTGCACCACAGATCATGGGGCTGGGCGGGGTAGTGGATTTCGGCGAAGCGTTCGCGAATTTCATCCAGCACCTTGCAGGCCGATTCCAGGTCGGTGTCGGGCATGACGATGGCGAACTCCTCACCGCCGTAGCGCCCGATAAAGTCGGTCTTGCGCAACCGCTGCTTGAGAAACAGCGCCAGGCTCTTGATCACGCGGTCGCCCATCGGGTGGCCGTGGCTGTCATTGACGCGCTTGAAGTGGTCGATATCGAGCATGGCAAAGCTCAGCGGCTTGTTTTCACGGCGCGCGCGGAAGCTGCAGTCTTCGAGCAGTTGCAGGATATGGGTGTGGTTGTACAGACCGGTCAGGCTGTCGCGCACCATCCGCGCCTTGAGGTTACGGGCGCGGGCCGCGCGGTTGCGCACGGTGGTGATCAGGTGGCGCGGCTTGATCGGCTTGGTGAGGAAGTCGTCGCCGCCCTCGCTCATGGCATCCAGTTGCTTGTCCAGATCGTCCTCGGCCGACAGGTAGATGATCGGCACGCTCACATAACGGTCATTGTGGCGGATCACCTTGGCCAGCTCGGTGCCGGTGCAGGCGGGCATGTACATGTCGAGGATGATCAGGTCGGGCTGGAAATCCGCCAATTCGGCCATGGCCTGGATCGGCTCGATCAAGGTGCGGGTGACGATGCCGGCGCTGTTGAGCAGGCGCTCGGTGTGCAGGGCCTGGGCCCGCGAGTCATCAATGATCAGCACTTTATAAGGTTCGTACTGGGCGACGCAGGTCAGCACTTCGATCTTTTCCAGCAGGCTGGAGGCTTCCAGCGTGCCGGTGAGGAATTCCTGGCCCCCGGCGCGTACGGCGGCCAGGCGTGTGGGGGTGTCGGTTTCGTGCAGGCTGAAAAACAGCAGCGGCAGTTTTTGCTCCAGGCCCTCTTGGGCTTCGGCGGCGAGCTTGAGGCCCAGCCCGGTGCCGCAGAAATCCACGTCCATCACGATGGCGGATGGCAGACGCTCGGCCATGGACGAGCGAAATGCCGCTACGCTGTCCAAGGATTGGGCGCTCATCCCAAAGAACTCCAACTGCTTGGCCAGTCGCTCGGCGCGGTCGTGGTCGGCCAGCATCACGTAGATCGGCTTGCGCATCGGCGGCAGAACGGTTTGTTCCAGTTGGTCGCCCTGACGCAGGCCGGTGCGGGACAGGCGCTGCATCAAGCGGTTGAGTTCAGTGATCAAATGGCTGCTCAGGCGGCCGCGGTTCTCGTCCACCGCTTTAAGGGATTCGCCGATATGGTGAGCCAGTTGACCGTGCTCTGGCTGCTCAAAGCGCTCGGCAAAACGCAGCAAGCGCAAATTGGCCTCGCTGAGTTCGGAGAGGTCGGCGCTCGACCATTCGCTGCGTTGCAGGCGCTGCCAGATCTCAAGAATTTGACGTGCCTGATGAATTACCCGCTGGGCAAAATGCTGCTTGAGACGCTCACGGCTGGGGTCTTCTGGCTCGGTCATATCCTGACTACTTGGTGAAGGTGCATGCTGAAGTCGACTGATGGCTCTATGCTAGCACCTCTTTTCATGCCAATGAGTGTCATACGTCAATTAACTGTGCGTCTTCGGCATTCAGTTACTGACTCGATGGTCGCGCGGCAAAAAAAACGTGCATCCTTATATAGTTGAATGTGCCGGTTGCGCCAGTTTGGATAAAAGCCCCGCACCGGCGGGCACGATGGGGTAGGGTTGTGGTCGGAGTGTTTTGAACGCACGCCCTCAATTCAAGTGCATGAACTCAAGTGATTGAAAGGATATCGCCATGCTGGACTGGAAAAACCGTGCAGGCAGTGCCACCGGCCCCGCGCCTGAACCCAAATCGACTAACCGCGGCTATTTTCGTACGCTGCTGATGAGTCGGGCCGTACTCAGCGTACTCGGCCTGTATCTGTTGGTCACCGGCGCTCTGGGCTGGTACTGGAGCGAAGAGCCGGCGCTGTTTCCGGTCCAGCAAAACGCGCAGATCGCTGCCGAAAAAGACGGCAAGCAGATGGTCGTGGGCTTCACCACCGTTGAAACCCTCAAGACTGTGGTCGGCACGCTGTTGAACAAGCCCGGTGGCTACATTTCCAACGACCGCTTCCCGCCGGGCCTGTGGATGGACAACATGCCCAGCTGGGAATACGGCGTGCTGGTGCAAGTGCGCGACCTGACTCGTGCCCTGCGTAAAGACTTCGCCCGCTCCCAATCCCAATCGGCTGAAGACGCTGACTTGGCCAAGGCTGAGCCACGCTTCAACTTCGACAACAAGAGCTGGGTGCTGCCGTCCAGTGAGTCTGAGTACCAGGAAGGCATCAACTCCCTGAGCCGCTACGAAGCGCGCCTCTCCGATCCCAACCAGAAAGGCGCGCTGTTCTACGCCCGCGCCGACAACCTGAACAATTGGCTGGGCGATGTCGCCACGCGCCTGGGTTCGTTGTCCCAGCGCCTGTCGGCCAGTGTCGGTCGGGTAAAACTCAATACCGCGTTGAAAACCGAGGCGCTCGCCCCGGGTGAGGTGCCGCAGGTCGACGAAGAAGTGGTGGAAACCCCATGGATGCAGATCGACAACGTGTTCTACGAAGCCCGTGGCCAGGCCTGGGCACTGTCTCACCTGCTGCGCGCGATCGAAGTCGACTTTGCCGATGTGCTGGCCAAGAAGAACGCCACCGTCAGCGTGCGCCAGATCATTCGTGAACTGGAAGCCTCGCAAGAGCCGGTGTGGAGCCCGATGATCCTCAATGGCAGCGGTTTTGGCGTGCTGGCCAACCACTCGCTGGTCATGGCTAATTACATTTCCCGAGCCAACGCTGCGGTGATCGACCTGCGTCAACTGCTCAACCAGGGTTGATGATGGATGCCAGTCAACGGGAGGAGGCCCATCGCGCGGCCTCCGATGCCGAACTGATCTGTTGGGTCGACGAGCAGGACAACCTGCTCGGCCACCTCGTCAGGTCCGATCTGCGCGCGCGTGGATTGATCGGCCGCTGCACGTTTATCTTCCTCTTCAACTCCAAGGGTGAGCTGTGCGTGCATCGGCGTACTCTGAGCAAAGCCTTGTACCCAGGGTTCTGGGACACGGCGGCGGGTGGAATGGTCGCGGCGGGTGAGTCTTACGCGGTCTCGGCGGCCCGTGAGCTGGAAGAGGAGTTGGGCGTGGGCGGGGTGGATCTGGTAGAACATGACCATTTCTATTTCGAGGATGGTGACAGTCGGCTCTGGTGTAAATCCTATTCAGCCGTGTGGGATGGCCCTCTGCGGTTACAGCCAGAAGAGGTGATGGAGGCGCGCTTTTTACCCATCAGCAAAGTCTTGCAGGACGCCAAGAAAAAACCTTACTGCCCTGACGCCCAAGAGGGCTTGCGTCGCTATCTGGCCTTGCGTCGCTAAAGTTGCATGAATTGGCGCCATTTGGCTCTTAGCAAGCGTGCTTTTTGCCGTTACACTGCGCGACTTTTCACCCGCGTCGCTTTGGCGATGCGGTAGCGCTGCCCCTGCCTGAGTGGGGCTTCGCGGTCGGCTGACCCTTTTGGGGGCCGATCAGTCTTCATCCTCCCAAGAGGATTGCCGGTGGCCAAAAAAGCCGCATCCTTCGCCGCCCTTGGTGGCCTGGTATTTTCCACCGACGCAGGTCGACACTGCCCGGACTGTCGTCAGCCCGTGGACGCCTGCATCTGCAAACAGACCCTGATTCCCGAAGGCGACGGTATTGCCCGCGTGCGACGCGAGAGCAAGGGCCGCGGCGGCAAGACGGTGACCACCATCACCGGCGTGCCCCTGGCCGCGGAGCCCCTCAAGGAACTGGCCACCACGCTGAAAAAGCGCTGTGGCACCGGTGGTGCGTTGAAAGACGGCGTCATCGAGATCCAGGGCGACCACGTCGAGCTGTTATTGGCCGAGCTGATCAAGCTGGGATACAAGGCCAAAAAGTCCGGCGGCTGAGCCTCTTACCGGCCAGTGTCTAAACTCTGTCCTGCGAGTGGGGTCTACCTCTCTTACAGGCAAATCGTCATTTTCATTCTTTAGACTGCGCCGGCCTCGAACCCGAGGCGGTGCCTTCGACTTCATTTATAGGGGACTTCGATGTCCGTACGACGCACACGCAAAGACGATGGCAGCCAATGGACCGTTGCGGACAGCCGCAGTGTTTATGGGATCCGCCATTGGGGGGCCGGGTATTTCGCGATCAATGACGCCGGTCGCGTTGAAGTTCGTCCGAACGGCCCGAACAGCACGCCCGTCGACCTTTACGAGCAAGTCGACGAGCTACGCAAAAGCGGGCTGTCGCTGCCGCTGCTGGTGCGCTTCCCCGACATCCTGCAAGACCGTGTGCGCCAACTGACCGGTGCTTTCGATTCGAACATCGAACGCCTGGAGTACCAGAGCAAGTACACCGCGCTGTACCCGATCAAGGTGAACCAGCAGGAAGCGGTGATCGAGAACATCATCGCCACCCAGAACGTTTCCATTGGCCTCGAAGCCGGCTCCAAGCCCGAGCTGCTGGCCGTGCTGGCGTTGGCACCGAAGGGCGGCACTATCGTTTGCAACGGTTACAAGGACCGTGAGTTCATCCGTCTGGCGCTGATGGGCCAGAAGCTGGGCCACAACGTGTTTATCGTGATCGAAAAAGAATCCGAAGTCGGCCTGGTGATCGAAGAGGCCGCGAGCCTCAAGGTCAAGCCTCAGGTGGGCTTGCGCGTGCGCTTGTCGTCCTTGGCGTCGAGCAAGTGGGCGGACACCGGTGGCGAGAAATCCAAGTTCGGTTTGTCGGCCGCGCAGTTGCTGTCGGTGGTCGAGCGCTTCCGCGCCGCAGGCCTGGATCAGGGCATTCGTCTGCTGCACTTCCATATGGGCTCGCAGATCGCCAACCTGGCCGACTACCAGCACGGCTTCAAAGAGGCCATTCGTTATTACGGCGAACTGCGTAACCTCGGCCTGCCGGTGGATCACATCGACGTCGGCGGTGGCCTGGGCGTGGACTACGACGGTACTCACTCGCGTAACGCCAGCTCCATCAACTACGACATGGACGACTACGCCGGCGTGGTGGTGGGCATGCTCAAGGAGTTCTGCGACGCGCAGAGCCTGCCGCATCCGAACATTTTCTCCGAAAGCGGCCGTTCCCTGACCGCTCACCACGCCATGCTGGTGGTGCAGGTGACCGACGTCGAGAAACACAACGACGAAATCCCGCTGATCGAGAACAAGGAAAGCCTGCCGGAAACCGTGCAATGGCTGGTGGACCTGCTCGGCCCGACCGACATCGAGATGGTCACCGAAACCTACTGGCGCGCCACCCACTACATGAGTGATGTGGCCACCCAGTACGCCGACGGCAAACTGACCCTGGCGGAAAAGGCCCTGGCCGAGCAGTGCTACTTCGCCGTGTGCCGTCGCCTGCATAACTCGCTGAAAGCCCGCCAGCGCTCGCACCGCCAAGTCCTGGACGAACTCAACGACAAACTGGCCGACAAGTACATCTGCAACTTCTCGGTCTTCCAGAGCCTGCCCGACACCTGGGCCATCGGCCAAGTGCTACCGATCCTGCCGCTGCACCGTCTCGACGAAGAGCCGCTGCGCCGTGCGGTGCTGCAGGACCTGACCTGCGACTCCGACGGCAAGATCAAGCAATACGTCGACGAGCAGAGCATCGAAACCAGCCTGCCGGTACACGCCCTGAAGGAAGGCGAGGACTACCTGCTGGGTATCTTCCTGGTCGGCGCCTACCAGGAAATTCTCGGCGACATGCACAACCTGTTCGGCGACACCGACTCGGTGAACATCTACCAGCGTGAAGACGGCACGGTGTACAGCGCCGGGATCGAAACCCACGACACCATCGAAGACATGCTGCGCTACGTGCACTTGTCGCCGGAGGAGTTGATGACGCACTACCGTGACAAGTGCGCCAGCGCGAAGATCAGCGCGTCGGAGCGCACCCAGTTCCTGGACGCGTTGCGTCTGGGGCTGACGCGTTCGTCCTACTTGTCTTCCTGATACCGTCTTGAGCGACGCACGGTGTTTTCCGTGCGTCGTATCGGCGGGCGCTTCAGTGCACTTTCAGGCACACACTGTGCCCGCATTGAGCGGTGTTGAACTCAAGGCTAAGTCGGTCAATTCTGTCAACGTTACCGTTTCTACGGTGCACCATGACGACTCGGTCATCAATGGGCAGCTCAACTCGACCTTTTGGCGCAAGTTGGTGAACATCGGCTTCTTGGGTGACTATCAGATTGAACTGGCTGCTGTTTTCCACCTCCAGCATGCCCTGAACATTGGCCGGCCCTTGCCCATTAGTGCAGCCAGCAGTGGTTGCGAGTGTGCAAGCGGCGGCCATCCACAGTGCTTTCGTGATGTTCATATCCGACTCTCCTTGAATGTATGGGATGGGGATTACCCATGGCCATTCAACGCCCGGCGGGTCGGTTTGTAACCTGTGAAAACTAACAGGTCGGATCGCCAAACCATTGGTTCTTTTTGCTCAAGCGCCACGCGATAACCCACAACGTGAAACTGCGCAGCGCCATAAACAGCAGGAAGGTTATCCACAACCCGTGATTGCCCAACCCCTGCAAGACCCACGCGAACGGCAGCACGATCAATACCGTCAACAACATCCCATCGCGCATTTCCCGCGCCCGCGTAGCACCGATAAACAGCCCATCCAGCAGATAACTCCACACCGCAATCAAGGGCAGTACCGCTAGGTAAGGCAGGTAGATGTCCGCGGTTTCGCGCACGCTGGGGATATCAGTCTGCATGGCGATAAACAGATGGCCGGCGACGGTGAACAACAATGCAAATCCAAGGCTGGCGATCAGTGACCAACCACCGGCCACTACCAGCGAACGCCGCAGGGTTTGCCGGTCCCGTGCGCCGATGGCGTGACCGCACAGTGCCTCCACCGCGTGGGCCAGGCCGTCCAGGGCGTGGGCGGTCAGCAGTAGGCCGTTGAGCAGTAGCGCATTGGCCGCCACGGTGGCGTCGCCCAGGCGCGCGCCTTGCACCGTGATCATGAAAAACACCGACTGCAACGCCAGGCTGCGGATAAAAATGTCGCGGTTGACCGCCAGCAACGGGCGCCAGCTCTGCCAGCGCTTGAGGGCCGCCCAGGCGATATTCCCGGGGTAGGCGCGTAGGGCTTTTTGCGTGAGGGCCAGGCCAAGCAAGGCACCGGTCCACTCGGCGATGACCGAGGCGCGTGCCGACCCCGCCACGCCCCACTCCAGGCCAAGCACGAACCAAAGGTTCAGGGCGATATTGACCAGGTTGGTGGTCAGCAGAATCGCCAGCGGCGCGCGGGCGTTCTGCGTGCCGAGGAACCAGCCAACCAGCGCATAGCTGGCCAGTGCAGCGGGCAGGCCGAACAGGCGGGTGTGGAAAAAATCCCGGGTCAGTTGATTCAGTTGCGCGGACGGCTGCATCCATTCCAGTGCCATATGGCTCAGGGGAATGCCCACCGTGCCCAGCAATATGGCCAGCCCAAGCGCCAGCAGCAAGCCTTGCAGCAGGATCTGTCGCAGCGCCGCGCCATCCTTGCGCCCGGCGGCCTGAGCGGCGAAACCAGTGGAGCCCATACGCAGAAAACCCATGGCCCAGGCCAGAAAGGTGTACAGGCTGGCACCCACGGCCACCGCGCCCAATTGGTGGGCATGCGGCAAATGGCCGATCACCATGCTGTCGACCAGGGCAACCAGCGGCACCGAGATATTCGACAGAATCATCGGCGCAGCCAGGGCCCATACGCGGCGGTGGGTGGGGCGGTCGCGCCAGTCGGTCAGTAAGGTGGACATGCAGGCTCCTTGGGGGAACGACATTGTAACCATCCATTAGCCATGCAGCAGAGCCAATGTGGGAGGTGGCTGTGGGATTTGGCTGGGGGGTTCAAACGGCTGCGAACCAACCCACCCTCCGTCGGTCAATGTGACCAGCACCACATCGGCCCCGCTCGGGCTGATATATAGTTCACACCCCCGGTTCCCTCTGACAACGAGTGCCCCATGCTTAACAAAGGATTGTTCCTGGCCTGCGCCCTGGCCCTGCTGAGCGCCTGCGATTCTTCCGATAAACCCACTGCGCCCACCGCACCCGTGGCGACCACCAGCACCGCCCCCAAGCCGATCAAAGCGGCGGTGGATGTGGCGGCGCTGAAGCAGCGCTATGCCGGGCGTGAATTAAGCGTGGTAGACGTGTCCGAGGTGCAGTTGGACGGTGCCAGCACGCTATCGGTGAGCTTCTCCATTCCCCTGGACCCGGAGCAGAAGTTTGCCGACAAGCTGCACCTGGTCGACAGTAAGTCCGGCAAGGTCGACGGCGCCTGGGAACTCTCCGATAACCTGATGGAATTGCGCCTGCGTCACCTCGAACCGCAGCGCAAACTGGTGCTCACCGTCGACGCCGGGCTCAAGGCCGTCAACGATAATAAACTCGCCGCCGAGCACATCGCCCGCCTGGAAACCCGCGACCTGCAAGCCACCGTTGGCTTCGCCAGTCGCGGCACCCTGCTGCCGACGCGCCTGGCCGAGGGCCTGCCGGTGATCGCGCTGAACGTCGACAAAATCGACGTCGAATTCTTCCGCATCAAGCCCGAGTCCCTGCCGTCGTTCCTGGCGCAGTGGGGGCGCAATACCAGCCTGCAAAGTTACGAGTCCCGCGAGTTGCTGCCCATGGCCGATCTGGTCTACGGCGGGCGTTTCGATTTGAACCCTGCGCGCAATACCCGCGAAACCCTGCTGCTGCCGATCGCTGGCCTCAAGCAATTGCAGCAGCCGGGCGTATATCTGGCGGTGATGCGTGCGTCGGGCACTTATAACTATTCCCAACCGGCCACGCTGTTCACCCTGAGCGACATTGGCCTGTCGGTGCACCGCTACAGCAATCGCCTCGACGTCTTTACCCAAGCCCTGGAAGGCGGCAAAGCCCTGGATGACGTGGACCTGGAAGTGCTGGACGGCGATGGCCGCGTGCTGGCCGAGGGCAAGACCGAAAAGGGCGGCCACGCGCAGTTGCCGCTGCCGAAAAAAGCCCAGGTGTTGTTGGCCAAACAGGGTGAGCAGACCAGCCTGTTGCGCCTGGATAGCGCCGCGCTGGACCTGGCCGAATTCGACATCGGCGGCCAGCCGTCCCACCCCTTGCAGTTCTTTGTGTTCGGCCCGCGCGACCTGTATCGCCCAGGCGAAACCGTGCTGCTCAACGCCTTGCTGCGAGACAAGGACGGCAACACGGTCAAGCCGCAGCCGGTGAGCGTCGAAGTGCGTCGTCCGGATGAACAGGTCAGCCGCAAATTCGTGTGGGATGCCGACGCGTCCGGCCTCTATCAATACGCCCTGCAATTGGCCGGCGAGGCGCCGACCGGGCGCTGGCAGCTGGTGTTCGACCTGGGCGACGGCAAGCCGCAGTTGTACGAATTCCTCGTTGAAGACTTCCTGCCCGAACGCTTGGCCCTGGAACTCAAGGGCAGCGACACGCCGTTGAGCCCGGCGGACAGCCCGCAAATCCAGCTCACGGGGCGCTACCTCTACGGCGCGCCTGCCTCGGGTAACCGGGTGAGCGGCCAGGTTTATGTGCGGCCGTTGCGCGAGGCGGTCAAGTCGCTGCCGGGCTACGAGTTCGGTTCCGTCACCGAGGAGGACCTGAGCCAGGATTTCGAGATCGACGAGAACGTGCTCGACGCCAAGGGCCAGGAGGTCCTGAGCCTGGAGAGCAAGTGGGCCGAGGCCAAGTCGCCGCTGCAACTGATCGTGCAGGCCAGCCTGCATGAGTCGGGCGGGCGGCCGATCACACGGCGCCTGGTGCAGCCGATCTGGCCGGCCAAGCAACTGCCGGGCCTGCGCGGGCTGTTTGACGGCAAGGAAACCAATGGCGACGGCCCGGCGGAGTTCGAAGTGTTGCTGGCCAACCAGGACGGCCAGAAGCTTGCCGCGCCCAACCTCAAAGTGCGCCTGGTGCGCGAGCGCCGTGACTACTACTGGAACTACTCCGACAACGACGGCTGGAGCTACCACTACAACGAAAAATTCCTCAACCTCGACGAGCAGACCCTCAACATCAAGGCCGGTGATACCGCCAAGGTCAGCTTCCAGGTGGAGTGGGGGCCGTATCGCGTGGAGGTCGAAGACCCGCAGACCGGCCTAGTCAGCAGCCTGCGTTTCTGGGCCGGTTATCAGGCCCAGGACAACACCGAAGGCGGCGCCGTGCGCCCCGATCAGGTCAAGCTGGCGCTGGATAAGCCAGCCTATGGCGATGGCGATACCGCTAACATCACGGTCACGCCGCCGGCCGCCGGTAAGGGCTACTTGCTGGTGGAATCCGCCGAAGGGCCGCTGTGGTGGCAGGAAATCGACGTGCCGGCCGAAGGCAAGAGTTTTGCCGTGAAGCTTGACCCGAAATGGTCGCGCCATGACCTGTATGTCAGCGCCCTGGTGATTCGTCCCGGCGAGCGCAAAGCCAATATCACCCCGAAACGCGCGGTGGGCCTGCTGCACTTGCCCCTGGATCGCACCCAGCGCAAGCTCGGCGTGACCCTCAGCGCTCCGGAAAAAATGCGTCCCAAGCAACCGCTCACGGTGAAGGTCGCCGCCCGGAATGCCGATGGCAGCGTGCCTAAACAAGTACATGTGCTGGTGGCAGCGGTGGACGTGGGCATCCTCAATATCACCGAATATCCGACGCCCGACCCGTACGCCAGCCTGTTCGGCCGTAAGGCTTATGGCGTGGATCAGTTCGACATCTACGGCCAGTTGATCGAAGCCGGCCAGGGCCGTCTGGCCAGTCTGGCGTTCGGCGGTGACGCGGCGTTGGCCAAAGGTGGCAAACGCCCTGACACCAGCCTGACCATCGTGGCGCTGCAAAGCGCGCCGGTGACGTTGAATGACAAGGGCGAGGGTGAAGTCAGCGTCAATATTCCTGATTTCAACGGCGAGTTGCGCCTGATGGCCCAGGCTTGGAGCGATGACCGCTACGGCATGGCCGAAGCCAAGACCGTGGTCGCCGCGCCGCTGGTGGCCGAACTGTCGGCGCCGCGCTTCCTGGCCGACGGCGACCAGACGAGCCTGGCGTTGGACCTGTCCAACCTGTCGGGCAAGGCGCAGAAGCTCGATGTGCAACTGAGTGCCGAAGGCCAATTGGAACTGGTCGATGCCGGCGCGCAATCGGTCGAACTCAAGCAAGGCCAGCGCACCACGCTGCGCATCCCGGTGAAAGCCTGGGGCGGGCTGGGGCAGGGTAAGCTCAAAGTGACCGTCAATGGCCTGGACCTGCCGGGCGAACAGCTGCCGCCGTTCAGCCGCGAATGGACGTTGGGCGTGCGCCCAGCCTACCCGGCGCTGCTCAAGCATTATCGCGCGGTGCTCAAAAGCGAACCGTGGAACTTGCCCGTTGGCACGCTGGATCAATTCGATGCCTCGGGGCGTGAAGCCTTGCTGAGCCTGTCGAGCCGGCCGCCGTTGAACCTGGGCGCGCAGATCAGTGCGCTCAAGGCCTATCCCTATGGTTGCCTGGAGCAGACCGCCAGCGGCCTATATCCCTCGCTGTATGCCGATGACGCGTTGCTCAAGCGCCTGGGTATCAAGGGTGAGTCGGACGCCGAGCGCAAGCGCAAAATCGAACTGGGCACCGAACGCCTGCTGGGCATGCAGCGCTACAACGGCAGCTTTGGCCTGTGGGGTGCCGATGGCGAAGAGGAATATTGGCTGACCGCATACGTCACCGATTTCCTGCTGCGCGCCCGTGACCAGGGTTTTGCCGTACCGGCCGAGGCCCTGAAAAAAGCCAGCGAGCGCCTGCTGCGTTATGTGCAGGAGCGCAACCTGATCGACGTCGACTACAGCGACAACGCCGACCACACCCGCTTCGCCGTGCAGGCTTATGCCGGCATGGTCCTGGCGCGCAGCCAGCAGGCGCCGTTAGGGGCGTTGCGCAGTCTGTTCGAGCGGCGCAGCGATGCGCGCTCGGGGTTGCCGTTGGTGCAGTTGGCGATTGCCCTGCAGAAAATGGGCGACCAACCGCGTGCCGATCAAGCCTTGCTCGCCGGCCTTGCCGCACAGCGCAGTAACAAGGATTGGCTGGCCGATTACGGCAGCCCATTGCGCGATCAGGCGATGATCCTGGCGCTGCTTGAAGAAAACGACCTAGCCAAGGGCAAGCGCGAGGAGCGGCTGTTTACCTTGTCGGATCAATTGGCGGCCAGCCCGTATCTGTCGACCCAGGAGCGCAATTCGCTGTTCCTCGCCGGGCGTCTGGGGTTCGCGCAACCGGAGGCCAACTGGCAAGTGTCGCTTACCGGCAGCGGCGGGGTGCATGAGTTGAATAATCAGCAGTCGACACTGGCATTGGACGGCAAGCTGCTGTCCGCCGACCTGGCCCTGAGCAATCAGGGGGAGACGCCGGTGTACCAGCAACTGACGATCTCCGGTTACCCACAAGTCCCACCGGCACCGGGGGGCGACAACCTGAGCATCCGCCGCGAGTACCTTGGCATGAACGGTCAGCCGTTGAACCTGCGCAACCTCAACAGCGGCGACCTGGTGCTGGTGCATGTGGCAGTTAAAGCCAAGCAACGGGTGCCGGACGCTCTGGTGGTGGATTTGCTCCCCGCAGGCCTGGAGCTGGAAAACCAGAACCTGGCACAAAGCGCCGCCAGCCTGGAAAACGCCAGCAGCCAAGTGAAGGAGTGGCGTGAGTCGATGCAGAACGCATCGCTCAAGCACCAGGAGTTCCGCGATGACCGCTACGTGGCGGCCTTGAGTCTGGACAGCGATGTCACCACGCACCTGCTGTACCTGGCGCGTGCCGTAACCCCGGGCACCTATCGCGTGCCGCCGCCGCAGGTGGAGTCGATGTATCGG
Source organism: Pseudomonas sp. S5F11 (assembly GCF_019641515.1). NCBI lineage: Bacteria > Pseudomonadati > Pseudomonadota > Gammaproteobacteria > Pseudomonadales > Pseudomonadaceae > Pseudomonas > Pseudomonas sp. S5F11. Next base: position 2,858,197 of record NZ_JAIFJZ010000001.1, on the reverse strand, counting down.
CCGAACTGGCAGGCGGTGGGTGAGACCCCGGCGGATCTGGTGATCAAGGGGCGCTGATTTCTCAACTCGGAATCGGCGCTAATGTGAGAGGGAGCTTGCTCCCGATGGCGGTGGGTCAGTTGCCAGGTGCGTTGACTGGAACGCTGCTATCGGGGCAAGCCCCCTCCCACAGGGGGCTGTGGCCTGCTTAACGTTAATGCACGACCCAACTGAGCAGCCACAGGCCGAGCATCAGCCAGATGATGCCCATGATTATCGACGCCCGCATAAAGGCGCGTACGGCCGAGTAGAGCAGCATCAGGCCGATGATCAGGGTGATGATGCTGATGATCGAAGTGTCCATGCCCAAGGTGCGGGACAGGCCTTCGACGAAGTTGCTGCCGGCGTGGGTCAGGGCGCCGAACAGTCCGCTGAGGCCGTCGACGATAAAGCGGATGACGGAACCGAGCGCCTGGCCCAGCCATTCGAAGAAGCTTTCTACCTGCATATATGTGTCCTGATCAGAAGGTGGGCGGGTGTGTGCCTTTGGTTGTTATTGCAGCGGGCTAGTTCCCCACAAGCATAGAGGTTTGCCGGTTTGAGGTTTCGTTTATTCATGGCTGGATTCACTCGGCTCCCACGGTTGCTGCGCTGGTTTTTGGGTGCTGTGCTGTCAGTGATTGCGCTGCTGTGGCTGGCTGACCGCATCTGGCCCTTGCCGCTGCCTCAGGATGATTTGGCGCGGGTGGTGCTGGCCGAGGATGGCACGCCGTTATGGCGGTTTGCCGATGCCGACGGCGTGTGGCGCTATCCGGTGCAGACCAATGAGGTGTCGCCGTATTACCTCGATGCGCTGCTCACCTATGAAGACCGCTGGTTTTATCAGCATCCGGGGGTGAACCCGCTGGCGTTGGTGCGGGCGACCTGGCAGAACCTGGCAGGGGAACGGGTGGTGTCGGGTGGCAGCACCCTGTCGATGCAGGTGGCGCGCCTGCTGGACCCGCACTCGCGCACCTTGCATGGCAAATTGCGTCAGCTGTGGCGCACAGCCCAGTTGGAGTGGCACCTGTCCAAGGCCGAGATCCTCAACCTGTACCTCAACCGCGCGCCCTTCGGTGGCACCTTGCAGGGCGTGGCGGCGGCCAGTTGGGCGTACCTGGGCAAATCCCCGGCGCAGTTGACCCACGCCGAGGCCGCGTTGCTGGCGGTATTACCACAGGCGCCCAGCCGCCTGCGGCCGGACCGCCATCCGCAACGTGCGCAGCAGGCCCGCGATAAGGTGCTGCGGCGCCTCGCCGAATTCCAGGTATGGCCGCAAACGGCAGTCGATGAAGCCCTGGAAGAACCGCTGCTGCTCGCCCCACGCCAGGAGCCCAGCCTGGCACCGTTGCTTGCGCGACGCCTGAACCGTCCCGACAGCCCGCCGTTGATCCGCACCACCCTGGACGCCTCCTTGCAGCGCCGTCTGGAAGACCTGCTGCTGGGTTGGCGCGCGCGTCTGCCGGAGCACACCTCGGCTGCGATCCTGGTGGTAGAAGAAGAAACCATGGCGGTGCGCGCCTACTTGGGTTCGGTGGACATCAACGATGCCAGGCGCTTCGGGCATGTGGACATGGTCAGCGCCTTGCGCTCGCCGGGCTCCACCTTGAAGCCTTTCCTGTACGGCATGGCGCTGGACGACGGCTTGATTCATTCCGAGTCGCTGTTGCAGGACGTGCCCCGGCGCTACGGCGATTACCGCCCGGGCAACTTTTCCATGGGCTTTACCGGTGCGGTGCCGGCGAGCACGGCGCTGTCCAGTTCCCTCAACCTGCCGGCGGTGCAGTTGCTGGAAGCCTACGGGCCCAAGCGTTTTGCCGCGCAGATGCGCATCGGTGGCGTGCCCCTGGCGCTGCCGGCGCTGGCCGAGCCGAATCTGGCGCTGATCCTGGGCGGCGCCGGCAGCCGCCTGGAGGATCTGGTGAGCGGCTACAGCGCTTTCGCCCGCGACGGCAAGAGCGCCACTTTGCGCTTTCAACCGGACGATACGCTCAGAGAACGGCCGTTACTGTCGCCAGGCGCCGCCTGGATTGTGCGGCGCATCCTCAGCGGCCAGGCCCGGCCGGATCGCGACCCGCGCGCCGAGTTGGTCCAGCGCCCGGTGCTGGCCTGGAAAACCGGCACCAGCTACGGCTTTCGTGATGCCTGGGCGATTGGTGTGGGGCCGCGCTACTTGATCGGCATCTGGATCGGCCGCCCGGACGGCACGCCCGTGCCCGGTCAGTTCGGTCTGGCGTCGGCGGCGCCATTGATGCTGCAGGTGCACGATGTGCTGACCAACCGCGACAGCCAGCGCGGTATCAGCGCGCCGGTCAAAGCGGTGCCGGCCAATGTCGGCGTGGCGGCGATCTGTTGGCCACTGGGCCAGCCCATGAGCCGCACGGACCCCAATTGCCGACGCCAGCGCTTTGCTTGGACTCTGGACAACACCACGCCGCCGACCTTACAGGCCTTGGATCAACCGCTCAGCGTAGGGCTGATGGAAAACGTGTGGGTCAACGCCAAAGGCTTGCGAGTGGATGCCCACTGCCCCGGCGCGCAGGCCAGGAATATCGCCCTATGGCCCGCGCCGCTGGAGCCCTGGTTGCCCAGGGCCGAACGCCGTGAAGCACGCATCCCGGCGGCCGACCCGGACTGCCCGCCACCGGCCTTGGCGGCCTCTTCACCGCTGTCGATTGTCGGCGTGCGCGAAGGCGACCAACTGCGCCTGCCGGCCGGCAGCCAGCAGGCTTTGCAGCTGAAGCTATCCGCCCTGGGCGGCAGCGGCCGGCGCTGGTGGTTCCTCAACGGCGCGCCACTGGGCGACAGTGCCAACCAGGACAGCATCAATGCCAGTTTCGAGCGCTTGGGCCGCTACCAGCTCAGTGTGCTGGATGAGGCCGGTCAAACCGCCAGGCTTGAATTCAGCGTGGTGGATTAGGACCTCATCGGGGGCAAGCCCCCTCCCACTTTTTGATAGGTGAATGCATTCAAATGTGGGAGGGGGCTTGCCCCCGATGGCGGCCTGAAGGCGACCCACTGCGCCTGCCGGCCGGCAGCCAGCAGGCTTTGCAGTTGAAGCTATCGGCCCTGGGCGACAGTGCCAACCAGGGCAGCATCAATGCCAGTTTCGAGCGCTTGGGCCGCTATCAGCTCAGTGTGCTGGATGAAGCCGGTCAAACCGCCCGGCTTGAATTCAGCGTGGTGGATTAGTACCTCATCGGGGGCAAGCCCCCTCCCACTTTTTAATATGTGAATGCATTCAAGTGTGGGAGGGGGCTTGCCCCCGATGGCGGCCTGAAGGCCATCCCAGGTGATTCACTTGCCTTCAACGCTCATCCCCCCGAAGCTATACACCTTCAGGAGCCCGCCCCATGAACCTCGAACATCTCACCGAACGCCTGCATCGCATCCGCGATACCAACGACTGGAAACAGTTTCACAGCCCGAAAAACCTGGCCATGGCCGCCAGTGTGGAAATGGCCGAGTTGGTGGAAATCTTCCAATGGCTCACCGAAGACCAATCCCGCCAATTGCCCGCCGACAAACTCGCCCACGCTGGCCAGGAAGTCGGCGATATTGTGTTGTATCTGTTGTTGCTGTGCAGTGAGCTGGGCCTGGACATGAACGAGGTGGTGCGCGCCAAACTGGCCGATAGCGAACGGCGGTTTATCCATGAGTGACCGTCACTTCGACCAACTGGCCACGCGCTTTGCCGAAAAAATCTATGGCGGCGCCAAAGGCGCGATCCGCCTGGCGGTGTTGCAGGCCGACCTGGCCGAAGCCTTGCCGCAGCGCCCTTTGCGCGTGCTGGATATCGGTGCCGGGCTCGGGCATATGTCCCTGTGGCTGGCCGAGCGTGGGCATCAGGTGACGCTGGCCGAACCCGCCGTGCCGATGCTCGAAGGTGCTCGCCAACGCTTCGCCGAAGCCGGACAGAACGCTATCTTCATTCACGCACCGTGGCAGGAACTGCTCGGCCAGCTCACCGAACCCTACGATCTGGTGCTGTGCCACGCCGTGCTGGAGTGGCTGGCCGAACCCCATGCCATCCTGCCGGTGTTGCATCAGCTGACCGCGCCGGGGGGCTGGTTGTCCCTGGCGTTCTACAACCGCGATGCGCTGATCTACCGCAACCTGCTCAAAGGCCATTTCCGCAAAATGCGCAAGAACGACATGGCCGGCGAAAAGCAAAGCCTTACTCCGCAACAGCCCCTCGACCCGCGAGAGCTGGCGGCGCAACTCGAAGGGTTGTGGCAGGTCGAAAGCCAAAGTGGCGTGCGGGTGTTCCACGACTATATGCCAGTGGAGTTCCAGGCCCGCGCCGCCTTGCAGGATCTTGTCGAGATGGAGCTCGCTCATCGTCGTCACCCAAGCTTTGCCGGACTTGGGCGTTATTTGCACTGGATCTGCCGTCCGGTTTAAGCGGTTCAGTTTGCGGAGGTCGAAATGCGTCGTCTGTGTTTGATCCTGCTGTCCCTCGGGCTCGGAGCATGCTCCAGCCCCAACCCTTACGTGGCCGCTTCGGCCCCGATCCCGCCGGCGCCGCCTCAGGCCGCCACCACGTTCGATGCCAGCGCTTACCCGGCGCCGGCGCGTGACTACGGCGCTTACCGCAATTGGGCTTGGCGCAATGGCCAACTGCCGGCGGGCACCGCGTGGGCCGATTCGGCGCAGATCGCCGAAGCGGTCAGCGGGGCCCTCGACCAGCGCGGCCTGCGCCCGCTGCATGACAACCGCCCGGCGGACCTGCTGGTGAGCGCCGATGTACGCCAGGAGAAGCGCCTGCGCCAAGTCCAGGATGATTACGGCTATGGTTACGGCGGCTATAACCGCTATGGTCCAGGCTACGGCATTTATAACAGCGTGCCGGTGGTGCGCACCTATGAAGTGCAAGTGGTGGTGGTTCGCATCAACCTGTTCGATGCCCGCAGTGGCCAGCCGGTGTGGAGCGCCAGCGCGGAAACCAGCAGCCAGGGCAGCCTCAGCGAGCGGGCCGATGCGCTGCGCCAGGCGGTACAAAAGGCCATGGCCGCGTATCCGCCGCGTTAACCGCTATTCTCATTTAACGTGTCTGCCGCTTTTTGGAGAACCACCATGTTTCGTCGTATCGCTACGCTTGCGTTTGCTGTGCTGCTGAGCGGTTGCCAGACCAGCCAAGTCAACCACGACTTCGATGCCAGCCGGGACTTCGGTGCTTACCGCAGTTGGGCTTGGAAAGACCCCGCCCTGCAATACCGCCCCGATGATCCGCGCATCAAAAGCGACCTCACCGAGCAGCGCATCCGCCAAGCCGTCGGCGAGCAACTTGACCAGCGCGGCTTGCGCCCGGCCGCTGCCGGCGCCAAGGCAGACGTGAACGTACAGGCTTACCTGATCGTCGAAGACCGCCAGCAGCAAGTCACCACCAACTACGGCGGCGCCTGGGGCGGTCCATGGAACGGCTATTGGGGCGCGCCGATGTACAACGAAACCCGCAGCGTCACCTATAAAGTGGCGACCATCCAGATCGACCTGCTGGACGGCAGGGACGGCAAACTGGTGTGGCGCGGCAGCGATGAACAACTGATGAGCAGCACCCCGAACCCGCAAGACCGCAATAACGCGATCCGCACCACGGTCACGCGCATCCTCTCCAGCTATCCGCCCCACTGATCGATCACCGGGGGCTGCGCGGCAGCCCCCGTATCTTTGTCTTCATTCCACCGACCTACGGACAGTACACGCGGACCGCTCGCACTTGCCGGTGATCGTTATGTCCGGTCATGCCGAGATGGATGAACTCAGCGACTTGCTGCGCTTGCAAGTGCTGGACCTGTTTCGCAAACCGATCTATCTGGCGCGGCTGGTCGATACGTTGAACAGCCTGCTTCCCAAACACGTCACAGGGTTCAAGCCTTGAGCGGCCAACGGTGCTCAGCCGATGGGCTGCCACCTGCCGACCATATGCTCAATCCCGCCCGCACCGTTTAACACCCACTCGCCACTAGAACCGGCGGCGCTGGCCGATAGGTGCACTTCGCTGGGCAGCCGCACCGGTTTTCTGAACTCCACAAACAGTTCGATATTGGCCGCAGGCAGATGCTCACCCAGGGCCGCCAGGCTGCGCGCCTTGTTCCATAAACCATGGGCGATGGCCTGGGGAAACCCGAACAGTCTGGCGGTGAGGGCGCTGAGGTGGATCGGGTTGTAGTCGCCGGACACCCGTGCGTAGCGGCGGCCGATGTCGCTGGGGGCGTTCCAGCGCGTCAGTTCGCTGACCTGGGCGGGCGTGGGCAGAGGCTCATCCTCTGCCGGGCCTGACAGCTTCACGCCTCGGCACAGCATGCGGCTCTCGCCTTCCCACAGCAGGCCGAGGGCGTCCTCGACGGTGGTGATCAGGTCGAACGTCGCGCCTTTGGCGTGTGGCTTGAGGTTCTGTGCGTGCACGCCAATCCACAGTTCGCCCACGCCGCCCAAGGGGCGGTGCACGCGAATGCGGTTACTCAAGTGGATCAGCCCGAGCAGGGGAAACGGGAACGCTTTGTCGGTGAGCAATTGCATCTGCACGCCGAAGGCGAGGATATGCGGGTAAGTGGCCGGCAGCATCGGGCTGTCGGCAAAGCCGCACACCTTGCGATAGGCCGCCACCGCCTTGGGATCGACGCTGACCCGGCAGCGCAACCCCAGGTCGGGCAGGCTGGTGCCGCTGATCTTGCGCTTGAGCGCTGCACGCCAATACAGCGGCGGCAGGAACGGTCGGTTGCTTAAGGTCTGCCACTGCATGCTCACGCTCCCAATAGACTTTGCCCACACACCCGCAGGGCTTGCCCGCTGACCGCGCCGGAGCCCGGCTGGCCCAGCCACGCCACGGCTTCGGCGACGTCCTGAGGCAACCCGCCCTGGCCCAACGAACTCATGCGCCGCCCGGCTTCGCGCAGGGCGAAGGGAATATGCGCGGTCATCTGGGTTTCGATGAACCCGGGCGCGACGGCATTGATGCTGATGCCTCGTGCCTTGAGCAACGGCGCCCAGGCTTCGGCCAGGCCGATCAAACCGGCCTTGCTCGCCGCGTAATTGGTTTGCCCGCGGTTGCCGGCGATGCCGCTGATGGAGGCCAGCAGCACCACGCGGGCGTTGTCGCGCAGTGTGCCGCTGTCTAGCAGGGCTTTGGTCAGTACTTGCGGCGCATTCAGATTGACCGCCAGCACGGCATCCCAATATTCCGGGGTCATATTGGCCAGGGTCTTGTCGCGGGTGATGCCGGCGTTATGCACCAGAATGTCGAGACCCTCGGGCAGATGTTCGATCAACTGCGTGGCGGCGTCTTCGGCGCAGATATCCAGGATGACGGTGCGCGCCCCCAGGCGCGCGGCCAGGGCTTCCAGATCGGCCTTGGCCTGGGGCACGTCGAGCAGGATCACCTCGGCACCGTCGCGGGCCAGGGTTTCGGCGATGGCCGCGCCGATGCCACGGGCGGCGCCGGTGACCAGGGCCTTGCGCCGCGCCAGGGGGCGGGTCCAGTCCTCCACTGGGGTAGCGCAGGCTTGCAGGCGAATCACCTGGCCTGAAATGTAGGCACTCTTCGGCGATAGGAAGAAGCGCAGCGCGCCTTCCAGTTGCGCCTCGGCGCCGTCGCCGACATACAGCAACTGCAACACGCCGCCATTGCGCAGTTCTTTGGCCAAGGAGCGGCTGAAGCCTTCCAGGGCGCGCTGGGCACTGGCGGCAAACGGATCGCTGAGGCTTTCCGGAGCGCGGCCGAGAATCACCAAGTGGGCGCTATGGTCGAGATTTTTCAGCAGCGGCTGAAAGAATTCGCGCAGTTGCTTGAGCGAATCGGTGTGCTGCAGGCCGCTGGCGTCGAACACCACCGCTTTGAGCTTGGGGCCATGGCCGGGGATCCATGTGGGGGCGTCCAGCGGTTCGGCGCCATAGCTGTAAATGGCATCGGTGAGTTTGTTGGCGAACGGCAGCACCTGGGCCGCCAGTGCGCCGCCGCCGAGCAGCAAGGCGCCCTCGACCGGCCGCAGGCGCCCGGCCTGCCAGCGTTCCAGGCGTCCCGGCGACGGCAGGCCAATGGCGGCGACCAGGCGCTGGCCGAGGCTGGAGTTGGCGAAGTCGATATAACGGTCAGACATGGAACGCTCTCCGAAGGCTGGGGTTCAAAGGGTTGACCATCCCAGGGTAGCAGTCGTTCGACTAGGCTTATCCTTCCAGGCCACGGCGGCCGGCCCACCACACACAGGGAGCTTTCCATGACTCAATTGCGGCGTGTAGCGATCATTGGCGCAAATCGCATTCCTTTCGCCCGCTCCAATGGCCCCTACGCTACTGCGAGCAACCAGGCGATGCTGACGGCCGCCCTGGAAGGTCTGATCGAACGCTACAACCTGCACGGCTTGCGCCTGGGCGAAGTGGCCGCCGGTGCGGTACTCAAGCATTCGCGGGATTTCAACCTGACCCGCGAATGCGTGCTGGGCTCGCGCCTGTCGCCGCAAACCCCAGCCTACGACATCCAACAAGCCTGCGGCACCGGGCTGGAGGCGGCGCTGCTGGTGGCCAACAAAATCGCTCTGGGCCAGATCGAATGCGGCATTGCCGGCGGCGTGGACACCACTTCCGACGCGCCGATCGGTGTGAATGAGGGGTTGCGCAAGATCCTGCTGCAGGCCAATCGCAGTAAGTCGATGGCGGATAAATTAAAAGTCCTGTTACAACTTCGTCCCCATCACCTCAAGCCTGAGCTGCCGCGCAATGGCGAACCGCGTACTGGCCTGTCCATGGGCCAGCACTGCGAATTGATGGCCCAGACCTGGCAGATCCCCAGGGCCGAACAGGACCAACTTGCCCTTGAGAGCCATCAGAAAATGGCCGCCGCCTACGCCGAAGGCTGGCACGACGATCTGATCACGCCGTTTTTGGGCCTGACTCGCGACAACAACCTACGCCCCGACCTGACGCTGGAGAAACTCGCCGCCCTCAAACCGGCCTTTGAACGCAGCGAGAAGGGCACCCTCACCGCCGGCAATTCCACGCCACTGACCGATGGCGCCTCCCTGGTGCTGCTGGGTAGTGAGGCGTGGGCTCAGGAACGTGGCCTGCCGATCCTGGCTTACCTGCGCGATGGCGAAGCGGCTGCGGTGGATTTCGTCAACGGCGCCGAAGGCTTGCTGATGGCGCCGGTGTATGCGGTTCCGCGCCTGCTGGCCAGGAACGGTCTGACGCTGCAGGACTTCGATTACTACGAGATCCACGAAGCCTTCGCCGCCCAAGTGTTGTGCACACTCAGGGCCTGGGAAGATGCCGATTACTGCAAGACCCGCCTGGGCCTCGACGCGCCGTTGGGCGCCATCGACCGCAGCCGACTCAATGTCAAAGGCAGCTCCCTGGCGGCGGGGCATCCGTTTGCCGCCACCGGCGGGCGCATTGTTGCCAACTTGGCCAAGTTGTTGGAGACGGCGGGCAAGGGCCGTGGGCTGATCTCGATCTGCGCCGCCGGCGGGCAAGGGGTGAGCGCGATCATTGAGCGTTAACGGCGCCCCGGAATTGGCCTATTGGTTGCATTCTTAAACGGGCAAAGATCAGTCGCCTCTCCCACCCGCGAGCCGATTGCCGTATAACGAGTGCCATACGCGTATTTGGTAACAAAGGACCCACAATAAAAGCTGATGAAGACTCCTAAACGCATTGAACCCCTGATCGAAGACGGTCTGGTCGACGAAGTGCTGCGCCCACTCATGAGTGGGAAAGAAGCAGCTGTTTATGTGGTGCGCTGCGGCAACGAATTGCGTTGCGCCAAGGTTTACAAGGAGGCGAACAAACGAAGTTTTCGTCAGGCATCCGAATACCAGGAAGGCCGTAAAGTCCGTAACAGCCGCCAGGCCCGCGCTATGGCCAAGGGCTCAAAGTTCGGCAAGAAGGAAACCGAAGACGCCTGGCAGAACGCCGAAGTCGCGGCGTTGTTCCGCTTAGCCGGTGCCGGTGTGCGCGTGCCGCAGCCGTATGACTTCCTCGAAGGCGTGCTGCTGATGGAGCTGGTGGCCGATGAGTATGGCGATGCCGCCCCGCGTCTGAACGACGTGGTGCTGGAGCCGGATCAAGCCCGCGAGTATCACGCTTTCCTGATTTCCCAGATCGTGCTGATGCTGTGTACCGGCCTGGTGCACGGTGACCTGTCCGAGTTCAACGTGCTGCTCACGCCGACCGGCCCGGTAATCATCGACCTGCCCCAGGCGGTGGATGCGGCGGGCAACAACCACGCATTCAGCATGCTGGAGCGGGATGTGGGCAACATGGCTTCCTACTTCGGGCGCTTCGCCCCGGAGTTGAAAAAGACCAAGTACGCCAAGGAAATGTGGGCGTTGTATGAAGCCGGCACCTTGCACCCTGGCAGCGTCTTGACCGGTGAATTCGACGAGCCGGAAGAACTGGCGGACGTGGGTGGTGTGATCCGCGAGATCGAAGCGGCGCGGCTCGATGAAGAGCGTCGCCAGGCGATTCGGGCGGCGGATGACGCGCCGTCGAGCAAAGTCCCCGACGAACCGCCACCGCCGCCTTGGATGCAATAGTCTGCGGCTGCATGCAGATCAACAGGTGGGAGGGGCGGTGCGACGATTCGACTTGCCCCCGGCGGCACAGGTATCTACACACCTTCGGTAGAAAACATAACCTGAGAAAGTGAGATTTTTTGTGGTGAGCAGGCTTGCCCTGCGCTGGGCTGCGAAGCGGCCCTGAAACCTGACAACCGGTTTTGCCTGATACGCCGCAGTGTGCAGAGAGGGGGCCGCTTCGCGCCCCAGCGCAGGGCAAGCCTGCTCACCACAGCGTTATGTGTTCGCCTTTAAAACTTTAAGATATCTATGCCCCGAAGGCAGCGTTTCAGTCACCGCAACGGCTGGCTGATCCACCGCTGTCGGGCAAGCTCTCTCCCTCATTGGGATGCAATATTCTGCGGCTGCATGCAGATCAACAGGTGGGAGGGGCGGTGCAACGATTCGACTTGCCCCCGGCGGCACAGGTATCTACACACCTTCGGTAGAAAACATAACCTGAGAAATTGAGGTTTTTGTGGTGAGCAGGCTTGCCCTGCGCTGGGCTGCGAAGCGGCCCTAAAACCTGACAACCGGTTTGGCCTGATACGCCGCAGTGTGCGGAGAGGGGCCGCTTCGCGCCCCAGCGCAGGGCAAGCCTGCTCACCACAGCGTTATGTGTCCGCCTTTAAGACTTGAAGATATCTATGCCCCAATGGCAGCGTTTCAGTCACCGCAACGGCTGGCTGATCCACCGCTGTCGGGCAAGCTCTCTCCCACATTGGTTTTGCGTATGGCCTTAGGAGCAGCAAGAGCCGGACGCCAGCTCCTTGAGGATCGGGCAATCGGGCCGGTCATCGCCTTGGCAGTGTTCCACCAGGTCCTGCAAAGTGTCGCGCAGTTGGCCCAGTTCCAGGATCTTCTGATTCAACTCGTCGATATGCTGGCGCGCCAAGGCTTTTACGTCGGCGCTGGCGCGGTGGCGGTCTTGCCACAGGGCCAGCAGTTTGCCGACCTCTTCCAGTGAAAACCCCAGATCCCGCGAGCGTTTGATAAACGCCAACGTATGCAGGTCCTCCGCGCCGTACACGCGGTAGCCGCTGTCGGTGCGGTGAGCCGCTTTCAGCAGGCCGATGGATTCGTAATAGCGAATCATCTTGGCGCTGAGGCCACTCTGACGCGCGGCTTGGCCGATGTTCATGGGTGTCGATCCTCCAAATCCTTGGGTTTCCAGGTTTTCAACAGCAAGGCATTGCTCACTACGCTGACGCTGGACAACGCCATCGCCGCGCCCGCCAACACTGGGTTGAGCAGGCCGAAGGCCGCCAGGGGAATGCCAATCAAGTTATACACAAAGGCCCAGAACAGGTTCTGCCGGATCTTGGCGTAGGTCTTGCGGCTGATCTCCAGCGCGGCCGGCACCAGGCGCGGATCGCCGCGCATCAGGGTAATGCCGGCGGCATGCATGGCCACATCGGTGCCGCCGCCCATGGCGATGCCGATATCGGCGGCCGCCAGGGCCGGGGCGTCATTGATGCCGTCGCCGACCATCGCCACCACGCCGGTTTTTTTCAGCGCGGCGACGGTGGCGGCTTTGTCGGCGGGCAGCACTTCGGCATGCACATCGTCGATGCCCAGCGCCTGCGCCACCACCTGCGCACTGCCGCGATTGTCGCCGGTGAGCAGATGGCTGCTGATGCCTTGAGCCGTGAGCTGCCCCACGGCCTGCAACGCACCGGGCTTGAGGGTGTCGCCAAATGCGAACAGCCCCAGCACCCGCGGTTGCGCGCCTTGCTCGATCAACCAGGACAACGTGCGACCTTCGGCCTCCCAGGTCTGAGCGGTTTGCGTCAGATCGCCAGGGTTCAGGCCGCTGTCTTCCAGCAGGCGGCGATTGCCCAAGGCCAGTGGCCGGCCATCGAGGGTGCCGGCGATACCGCGCCCGGTCAGGGATTGGCTGGCGCTGACATCGGCAACGTTCAGCCCCTGTTCGGCGCAGGCTTCCAGCACTGCGTTGGCCAATGGGTGCTCGCTGCCGCGTTGCAGCGCGCCGGCTTGTTGCAACAGTTGGGCTTGATCGCCATCCACCGCGATCATATGCGCGATTTTTGGCGTGCCGGAGGTGAGGGTGCCGGTCTTGTCGAACACTACGGCGCTGACTTCATGGGCACGTTCCAAGGCCTCGGCGTCCTTGATCAGAATGCCGTGTCGCGCGGCGACGCCGGTGCCGGCCATGATCGCGGTGGGTGTGGCCAGGCCCAGGGCGCATGGGCAGGCGATCACCAGCACCGCGACCGCATTGATGATGGCGGTTTCCAACGGCGCGCCGTACAGCCACCAGCCCACCAGCGTGATCAGCGCCAGCACCAGCACGGTCGGCACAAACACCTGGCTGACTTTATCCACCAGTTTCTGGATCGGCGCCTTGGCGGCCTGGGCGTCTTCTACCAAACGGATGATCCGCGCCAGGACGCTCTCGGCGCCCAGCGCGGTGGTGCGCACCAACAGGCGGCCTTCACCGTTGATGGCGCCGCCGGTGACCTTATCGCCCGGTTGTTTCGGCACGGGCAAGCTCTCGCCGCTGATCAGGGCTTCGTCGGCATGGCTCTGGCCTTCGATCACTTCACCGTCCACCGGGAAGCGTTCGCCGGGTTTGACGCTGACCATATCGTTGAGGGACAGGGCGTTGATCGCCACCTCTTGTTCATGGCCATCGCGCACGCGGGTGGCACGCTCGGGGCGCAAGGCTTCCAGGGCGCGGATGGCGCTGGCGGTCTGGCGCTTGGCGCGGCTTTCCAGGTATTTGCCCAGCAGGATCAGGGCAATCACCACTGCGGAGGCTTCGAAATACAGGTGCGGCATGCTGCCGGCGGGGGCGTTGAGCCATTCGTACAGGCTCAGGCCGTAACCGGCGCTGGTGCCGATGGCCACCAGCAAATCCATATTGCCCGCCCCGGCGCGCACGGCTTTCCAGGCGGCCACGTAAAAGCGCGCGCCGAGGATAAATTGCACCGGGGTGGCCAGGGCGAATTGCACCCAGGCCGGTAGCATCCAATGCAGGCCGAACGGCTGCACCAGCATCGGCAGCACCAGGGGCAGCGCCAGCACGATGGCCAACAGCAAGGCCCAGCGCTCGCGGTGCAGGCGCTGGGCTTGATCGGCGGCGGTGCGGGTTTCGGTCTGCGGCAGGCTGGCGCTGTAACCGGCCTTGTCGACGGCGGCGATCAGCACGCTGGGGTCCATCTGGCCGAGGACTTCGACGTGGGCACGTTCATTGGCCAGGTTGACGCTGACGCTCTGCACCCCCGGCACCTTGCCCAGCGCGCGCTCGACACGCCCGGCGCAACTGGCGCAGGTCATACCGCCGATGGGCAGGTCAAAGGTGGTGGTTCCATTCATGGGGCAATCCTCCAAGAGAAGTGGCCCCTAGGATCAACCTTGTCCTGTGGGTAAGGTCAAGCGCCTTCAGTATTCCAATGCCGCAGGCTTGAGGTACATGCCGTCCGGGCCTTGGGCGATCCGCAGTTTGCGTACGTCACCGGCCTTCAGTGTGATGTTCTGCGCCGGCGGTGCCAGCAGACCCGGCAAGCAGCCCGGCGCCTGGCCCGGCAGCAACTTGAGGCGTAACGACAGGTTACCCGCCGGCAAGTTGAACGAGGTGGACTGCTCCTGGAACAGCCGGCCGGCCAACTGGTCGTTGAGGTACAGGCCAATCTCGCAATTGGTCGGCACTTCCAGGCGTTCCCGGGAAATGATCAGCACCGCATAGTCTTCTGCGGCAAGGGCCTGGGGCGCGGCGGCAGACAAGCTCATCAGGCCCACAAGGCCAAAAAACGACCAGCGCATGGCGAGTACTCCGTGGTTCACAGCTTGAGAAAGTTGAAGCTTGGCCGACGTGGCCGCCGAATACCAGCCCGGCCGATTTCTCAGGAACTTGACCTTGCCATCGTGGCAAGGTCGAGACTGGGTCCAACCTCATCAAAGGAGTCATGTCATGCAAGTATTCACTGTGGAAGGAATGACCTGCGGCCATTGCGTCAAAGCGGTGACCCAAGCGGTACAGAGCCAGGACCCGACAGCCGAAGTGAAGGTGGACCTGGCGGCGAAGCAGGTCAGCGTGCAGAGCCAACTGAGCCGTGAAGCGATTGCCGGGCTGATCAAGGAGGAAGGCTACAGCGTCGTCTGAAATTTAATAGTTAGCGAGCTATCGTAATGTTCAAGGCACCCAAGCACGGCTAGACTGTCGGGCTGCCGACTCACTTGGGTGCCTGATGAACCTTCGCATAATTCTGATCCTGGGTGCCCTGAGCGCCTTCGCTCCACTGGCGATCGATTTTTACTTGCCGGGTTTTCCGGCGATGGCCACCGCGTTTGCCACCGATGAAAAACATATCCAGCTGACGTTGGCGGTGTATTTCGCTGGCCTGGCTATCGGCCAATTGATCTACGGCCCCCTGGCAGACCGTTTCGGTCGGCGCGGGCCGCTGCTCAGCGGCGTTACCCTGTTTACCTTGGCCTCCTTCGCCTGTGCCTTTGCGCCGTCCCTGGAGTGGCTGATCGGCGCGCGCTTTGTACAAGCCCTGGGTGGCTGCGCGGGCATGGTGATTTCCCGCGCGGTGGTCAGCGACAAATGCGATGCCGTGGGCTCGGCCAAAGTGTTCTCCCAACTGATGCTGGTGACCGGCTTGGCGCCGATCCTCGCGCCGCTGGCCGGTGGCTTGATGGTGGGGTTGTGGGGCTGGCAGTCGATCTTCCTGGCGTTGTCGATCTTTAGCGTGATGGCGGCAGTCGCCGTGGCGGTAGGGTTGCCGGAAACTTTCCCGGCCCACCAACCGCGCCAGCCATTGTCCGGCTCGCTGCGTCGTTATCTCGGGTTGCTGTCGGACCGGGTCTACCTCGGCTATGCCCTCACCGGTGCGCTGTCGATTGCCGGAATGTTTGCCTACATCGCCGGTTCACCTTTCGTATTTATCAAACTCTACGGCGTGCCAGCCGAGCATTACGGCTGGGTGTTCGGCTCCAACGCCGCCGGTTTTATCCTGGTGGCCCAGCTCAATGCCCGACTGTTAGCCAAACGTGGCCCGGCATTTTTGCTGTCGCGCACAGTGTGGGTGTACGTGGCGGCGGCGCTGACGCTGCTGGGAGTGGCTGCGCTGCGCACCCAAGCGTTGTGGCCTCTGCTGATACCGCTGTTTATCTGTATCGCCAGCCTGGGTTGCATACTGCCTAACACCTCGGCCTGTGCTATGGCGGGGCAAGGCGCGCGGGCCGGCAGTGCTTCGGCATTGCTCGGTTGTATTCAGTTCGGCGTGGCGGCGGGGGCGGCGTCGTTGGTGGGGGCGTTGCACGATGGCACAGCGATGCCGATGGCGATGGTCATCAGCTTGTGCGGGCTATTGGCGGTGACAGTGGCCATGTCGACCCTGCGCCTGCAACGGGCCAGGGCCGTGCAGGCGCAGGGCTGACCGAGGGGGTCAGCCAGCGGCGGCGCGCTGCTGGTTGACCCGGAAATTGTGCGGCGCCTGAATGCGCGCTTGCAGGGTCTCGGCAAAGGCGCGGGCCTCGGCTTCACTGCGGAAGGTAATGGTTCTCTGGTCCAGACGGACCTCCCATTGAGATTTTGCTAACGCTTTTATCAGGATCTTCATTGCTGACTTCCTCACGTAAAAGAATCGTGGCAAAGGCGGCCAATATAAACCCGAATGCGCTCGCAAATATGACAAAGGTCAACTGTCTGACTAGCGGCGTCGTCCATCACTCACACGAGTAACAGACGACGCCTACAGACCTGTTTCAGAAACCTTCCAACACGATCTTGCCTTTGGCCTTGCCGCTCTCCAGCAACGCGTGAGCCCGACGCAGATTGGCCGCGTTGATCGCACCGAAGTGCTCGCCCACGGTGGTTTCCAGCGTGCCGGCGTCGATCAGTTCAGCCACGCGATTGAGCAGGTGGTGTTGTTCGATCATGTCCGGCGTCTCGAACATCGAGCGGGTGTACATAAACTCCCAATGCAGCGACAGGCTCTTGCGCTTGAGCTTGCTGACGTCCAGTGCCTTGGGGTCGTCGATCAGCGCGAGCTTGCCCTGAGGTTGCAGCGCTTCGACCAACTGATCCAGGTGGTGCTCGGTCTGGGTCAGGCTGGCGACATGGGTCACTTGCGCTTCGCCGGCCTGTTGCAAGGCTTGGCTCAGCGGCTGGCTGTGGTCGATCACCCGATGGGCGCCCAGTGCTTTGGCCCATGCCTGGGTTTCCGGGCGCGACGCGGTGCCGATCACCTTCAATGCCGTCAGTTGCCGGGCCAGTTGGGTGAGGATCGAACCCACACCGCCGGCGGCGCCGACGATCAGCAGGCTCTGGCCTTCATCTTCCTTGCCCTCGCGAATCTGCAGGCGCTCGAACAGCAGTTCCCAGGCCGTGATAGCGGTCAGCGGCAGCGCGGCGGCTTCGGCAAAGTTCAGGCTCTTGGGCATATGCCCGACGATGCGTTCGTCCACCGTGTGCAGTTCGCTGTTGCCGCCCGGGCGGGTCAGGGAGCCGGCGTAGAACACCTTGTCGCCAGCTTTGAAGAGGGTCACGTCGCTGCCGACCGCCTTGACCACCCCGGCGACGTCCCAGCCCAGCACCTTGGCAGCGCCGTGTTCGGGGGCGACGTTCTGGCGCACTTTGGTGTCCACCGGGTTGACCGAGATGGCTTTGACTTCTACCAGCAGGTCGCGGGGGCCGGCGACGGGGGCCGGCAATTCGATGTCTTGCAGGGACAGGGGATCGTTGATGGGCAGTGACGCGTAGTAGGCAATGGCTTTCATGGAGGCTCCGGAAAATAGCGGTGATCAGGCGAGAAAATTCAGGCGTTTGAGTTCGAAATGTTCGAGTACCTGCGCCGCCTCGGCGCGGAAGTGCTGGATATGCGCACTCTGGTCGTGGGCGGCCAGGGCTGCGTCGTCGCGCCAACGTTCGAGCATGTAGAAGGTCCCGGGGTGTTGCTGGTCCTGATGCAGGTCGTACTGCTCGCAGCCGTCTTCACGGCGTGTGGGTTCAAGCAGACTGCGCAGCAGGGTTTCCAGGGCGGCCTGTTGGCCAGGTTTGGCGATCAGCGTGGCGATCACGTTAAAGGCAGCGGACATAAGCGACTCCTGGCACGTTAAACACGGGGTGGGCTGATGATTGGCTATTTCCCGCCATCATAAAAGCGGCTAAAACAGAGGGCTGTTTCAACGGAATTTTGATAATGCTGCGCTTCGATGATTTGCAATTGTTTGTACGAGCGGCGGACTTGGGCAGCCTGTCGGCAGCGGCGCGGGTGATGGACCTGTCGCCGGCGGTGGCCAGTGCGGCGCTCAAGCGCATTGAGCAGCAGTTGGGCGCGCGTTTGCTGGCGCGCTCCACCCGCAGCCTGCGCTTGACCGCCGAGGGCGAAGGGTTTCTGGAGTATGCCCGAGCTGCGTTGGGTTCCTTGGATGAGGGCCGGCGCTTGCTGGCCAGCGGTCAGGACCATGTCAGCGGCGTGCTGCAACTCTCGGCACCGTCGGACTTTGGCCGTAACCAATTACTGCCCTGGCTGGATGAGTTCCAGCGTGAACATCCGCAGCTCAACGTGCGCCTGTTGTTGGGTGATCGAATCGCCGACCTGTTTCGCCAACCGGTGGATATCGCCCTGCGCTACGGCGAACCCGAGGACTCCAGCCTGGTGGCGCTGCCCGTGGCGCCGAGCAACGTGCGTGTGCTATGCGCCGCCCCCAGTTATTTGGCGCGTCACGGCGAACCCCGTCACCTGGAACAACTGGCTCAGCACAATTGCCTGCTGTACATGCTCGGTAGCCGCGTGCATGACCATTGGGCGTTTCGCGACGGTAAGCGCGACATCAGTCTGACGGTCAGCGGCGACCGTTTCAGCGACGACGCCGATGTGGTGCGGCGCTGGGCGGTGGCCGGGGTGGGCATTGCCTACAAATCCTGGCTGGATGTGAGCACCGACGTGCTCGCCGGGCGCCTGCGCTTGATCCTCCCAGAGCTGCGCGGCGAGCCCACACCGCTCAATCTGCTGTGTGCCCACCGGGCGCAATTGAGCAAACCCGTCAACTTGCTGCGGGACATGCTGGTCACCCGTTGTGCGAACTTGACCGCGCAAATGCCGGAGCCAGCAGGGGCTGGGCAATAGCCTCCACCACAGCCAGAAATTTCACTCATGTTCTGTCCCTATTCGCGCTGTCAGACGCCGCGGAACCGGCCCATGGCGCACCTATACTTTGGCGCCAACCGCAGCAGAAAAGTGATTTAACAGGGAGTGAACCGATGGAAGCAGCACCTTGTATCAGTCAGATCGCCGGCTTGCTCGCCGAGCCGAAACGCGCCGCCATGCTTTGGGTTTTGATGGACGGCTCCGCTAAGACTTCAGAAGAACTCGCCAGGTTGACCGGGCTCTCGCCAGCGTCGGCCAATGCGCATTTGGCGCGGCTCACCGGCAGTGGCTTGCTACGGGCCGAGGCGCGGCGTGGCAAGCGTCTGTTTCGGGTGGCCGCCGCCGATGTCAGCCTCGCCATCGATGCGTTGGCCAGTACCACCCTGGCCAGTGCCGCCCGTGCCGCGCCCTGTTCGCCGGAACCGACGCTGTTGGCGCCGCCGTCACTGCGTCGGGCGCGACTGTGTCACGGCCATCTCGGCGGCGAGCTGGCGGCGGGGTTGTACGAGCGCATGATGGAGGCGAGGTGGATCGAGCGTTATGAACAACGCACCGATGTCACCGTCAAGGGGGCCCAGCAACTGGCGAACTTGGGCATTTTCACCCAGGCACTAAGCTCGCCGCTGACCTGCGATTGTTTCGACTGGAGTCAGCAGCATCCGCACTTGGGCGGTGCGCTGGGGGCGGGGTTGCTGCAATTGTTTCTGCAATCGAACTGGGTCAGCCTGATCAATGATTCCCAGGCGCTACAGGTCAGTGAGATCGGGCAGCAGGAAATCGACCGCCTGGCTGCGCCTGAATAGTCGTGGCGTCGTTGAGAGTTTTAATCAGGTCGCATCCAGCAAAAATCTGGAAAAAGCATGCCGCACACTCGTCCTCGGGCTTTTCTTACTGGGGGTGTGGCATGGGTATGCAAGGTTTTAGCGCAGCGGAACGCCTCGAACGGTTACCCATCAGCGGTTACCACCGAGTGATTTTTATCATCATTGCCTTGGCGTTTTTTTTTGACTCCATGGATCTTGCGATGATGACCTTCCTGTTGGGCTCGATCAAAACCGAGTTCGGGCTGAGCACCGCCCAGGCGGGGTTGCTCGCCAGTTCGAGTTTTTTCGGCATGGTGGTGGGGGCGTCGTTGTCCGGGATGCTCGCCGATCGCTTCGGGCGTAAGCCGGTGTTTCAGTGGAGCATCGTGCTGTGGGGCTTGGCCAGCTATCTGTGTTCCACGGCGCAGACCGTGGAGACATTGACGCTGTTTCGTATCCTGCTGGGGATCGGCATGGGCATGGAGTTTCCGATTGCGCAATCGATGCTGTCCGAGCTGATCCCGGCCAAGGCGCGCGGGCGCTATATCGCGTTGATGGATGGTTTCTGGCCGCTGGGCTTTGTGGCGGCGGGGGTGCTGTCGTATTTCCTGCTGCCGGTGATCGGCTGGCGTGACATCTTCCTGGTGTTGGCGGTGCCGGCGGTGTTTGTGTTGGCAATCCGTTTTTTCATCCCCGAATCGCCGCGCTGGTTGGAACAGGCCGGCCGCCATGACGCAGCGGACAAGGTGCTGATTGGGATCGAGAACAAAGTGCGTACCTCCCTGGGCCGCACCGACTTGCCGGAACCGATTCGCCTGCCACGGGTGCAGAGCGTGCCGGGGAATTTCTTTTCGGCATTCCAGCAATTGTGGTCCGCGCAGTATCGCCAGCGCACGCTGATGATCTGGAGCGTCTGGTTCTTTGCCCTGCTCGGTTTCTACGGGCTGACCTCGTGGCTGAGCGCGCTGTTGCAGCAGTCCGGTTTCGCGGTGACCCAATCGGTGTACTACACGGTGATCATTTCCTTGGGCGGGATCCCCGGCTTTTTGATGGCGGCCTGGTTGGTCGAGCGCTGGGGGCGTAAACCGGTGTGTGTGGTGACATTGCTCGGTGGCGGCTTGATGGCGTTTCTGTATGGGCAGAGTGCGGTGTTTGGCGGCAATGTCGGCTTGCTGATCACCACGGGGCTGTTGATGCAGTTCTTTTTGTTTGGCATGTGGGCGGTGCTCTACACCTACACGCCGGAGTTGTACCCCACGTCGGCGCGGGCGACCGGGTCCGGGTTTGCCTCGGCGATTGGCCGGGTCGGTTCGTTGCTGGGGCCGTTGGTGACCGGGCTGGTGTTTCCGGTGACCGGGCAGGGCGGAGTATTTGCCTTGGGCGCGCTATGTTTTGCGGTGGCGGCGCTGGTGGTGTGGGTATTTGGGATGGAAACCAAGGGCAAAACGTTGGAAGAGTTGGCCGAAGCCTGAAAACCGCTGCGCAAAAGAAGGGAGGGTGCAAGCACCCTCCCTTCTTTCGTTACGGCTTGATCAAGCGCGCATCCAGGCTGTTCTGGGCCAGGCGTTTGGCCTGATCCTGGGTCATGCCCAGTGATTCATACAGTGCATAGAAGTTTTCGGTGACATAACCGCCGAAGTACGCCGGGTCATCCGAATTCACCGTCACCTTCACGCCCCGCTCAAGCATGTCGAGGATGTTGTGCTGGGCCATGTCGTCGAACACGCAGAGCTTGGTGTTGGACAACGGGCACACGGTGAGCGGAATTTGCTCGTCGATGATGCGCTGCATCAGGCGCTCGTCTTCGATGGCGCGCACGCCGTGGTCGATACGCTGGATTTTCAGCAGGTCGAGGGCTTCCCAGATGTATTCCGGTGGGCCTTCTTCGCCGGCGTGTGCCACGGTGAGGAAGCCTTCATGCCGTGCGCGATCGAACACGCGCTGGAACTTGCTTGGCGGGTGGCCCATTTCCGAGCTGTCCAGGCCAACGGCCACGAACGCATCGCGGAACGGCAGGGCCTGGTCCAGGGTTTTCTCGGCTTCTGCTTCACTCAGGTGGCGCAGGAAGCTGAGGATCAAACCGCTGGTGATGCCCAATTGCTGCTCGCCATCTTTGAGCGCGGCGGCGATGCCGTTCAGCACCACCTCGAACGGGATGCCACGATCGGTGTGGGTTTGCGGATCGAAGAACGGCTCGGTGTGGATCACGTTCTGGGCTTTACAGCGCAGCAGGTAGGCCCAGGTAAGGTCGTAAAAATCCTGGGAGGTGCGCAGCACATCGGCGCCCTGGTAGTACAGGTCGAGAAATTCTTGCAGGTTATTGAAGGCGTAGGCCTTGCGCAGGGTGTCGACGTCGTTCCACGGCAGCGCGATTTTATTGCGCTCGGCCAGGGCAAACAGCAGCTCAGGCTCCAGCGAACCCTCCAGGTGCAGGTGCAGTTCGGCCTTGGGCAGGGCGTTGAGCCAATCGTACATGTCTAAATTCTCATCAGGTGCAATCGCCGCATTCTACAGGCCATGGCTGAAATAATCGGCAAAACCTGACCAGCAGGAGAGTATTCGTTTTATTCGCGCAAGGGCGACGTGAACTAAGGTGTAACGAAACGTTAGCGGCGTGGCGCAGTCTGTACCCCATCAATGACTGATTTGCCGCATTAAAAGGCCCGGAATGCTCACATCCCTCAAGCAAGAAAAATTCATGCTGCTGGCGCTGATTGCCGCCATCGCCGCCTATCCGTTGGAGCATTGGATGCTGCACAGCGGGCAAATGGTGGCGCTGCTCGCGGGGCTGGCGCTGATCGCGTTTATCGTGATGGCTTCGATGCGTGTAGCCCACCACGCCGAGCAACTGGCGGAAAAAGTCGGCGACCCCTACGGCACTATGATCCTGACCCTCGCGGCCGTGCTGGTGGAGGTGGTGATCCTGGCGATCATGATGAGTAACGAACCTTCACCGACCCTGGTGCGCGACACCATTTACTCGGCGGTGATGCTCGACATCAACGGCATCCTTGGCCTCGCTGCGCTGATGGGCGGGATCAAGCATGGCGAACAGTCCTACAACGACGATTCGGCGCGGACCTACAGCGTGATGATCCTCACCGCCATGGGCGTGTCGATGGTGGTGCCGGAATTTATCCCCAGAGGCGATTGGAAAATTTACTCGGCCTTCACCATCGGCGCGATGGTGGTGCTGTACACCTTGTTCCTGAGGATGCAGGTGGGGCCGCACAGTTACTTCTTCAGTTACAGCTACCCGGAAAAACGCCGTAAGCAGTTGCCGGCAGACGCGGAAGCGCCGCCGGTCAGCCTGGCGTTTTCCATTGGCACTTTGGTGTTCGGTGTGGTGGTGATTGGTGCGTTGGCAGAGGTCATGTCCAAGACTCTCGACCTTGGCCTGGAAGGCACGGGCGCGCCGCCGGTAGTGACGGCGATTGTGGTGGCGGCGATTTCGGCGGCGCCGGAAATTCTGACGGCATTGCGCGCCGCGTTGGCCAACCGTATGCAGTCGGTGGTCAACATCGCGTTGGGTGCTTCGTTGTCAACAGTGATCCTGACCGTGCCGGTAATGGAGGCCATGGCGCTCTACACCGGCCAGCCGTTCCAGATGGCAATGACCCCCGTGCAAACCGTGATGGTGTTTATCACGCTGATCGTCAGCGCGATCAACCTCAACGATGGCGAAACAAACGCCATCGAAGGGATGACCCACTTTGTGCTGTTTGCGACGTTTATCATGTTGTCGCTGCTGGGCCTGTAAGCGCAGCAGCGTAAGGTTGGTGAGGACGCCGGGATCAGCTCCCGGCGATCAACGCCCGCGCCGCCTGGCTGTGATCGGCAATCAAGCCTTTCAGATCCAGGCCTTCCACCTGCCCGTCGATGACTCGCCACTGCCCGCCGACCATCACCCGATCCGCTCGGTCCGCGCCGCACAGCAGCAGCGCCGAGATCGGATCATGGCTGCCGGAAAAGCGCAGCTCATCCAGCTTGAACAGCGCCAGGTCGGCTTGTTTGCCAACGGCCAACTCGCCTATATCCGTACGCCCCAACAAATGCGCCGAGCCTTTAGTGGCCCAGCCGAGCACGCCTTCGGGGGTGATGTGCTGCGCGCCATAACGCAAGCGCTGGATATACAGGGCCTGGCGCGCTTCGAGGATCATGTTCGACGCGTCGTTGGAGGCCGAGCCGTCCACACCCAGGCCGATTGGCGCGCCGGCGGCGATCAGGTCCAGGGTCGGGCAGATGCCCGAAGCCAAGCGCATATTGGAGCTTGGGCAGTGACAGATACCGGTACCGGCCTCGCCCAGGCGCGCGATTTCATCCGGGTTGAAGTGAATGCCGTGGGCCAGCCAGGTGCGCTGGCCGAGCCAGCCGACGCTGTCGAGGTAGTCCACCGTGCGCAGGCCGAAGCGCTGCAGGCAGAAGTTTTCTTCGTCGAGGGTTTCGGCCAGATGGGTGTGCAGGCGCACATCGAGTTGAGTGGCCAATTCGGCACTGGCGCGCATGATTTCCGGCGTGACTGAAAACGGCGAGCAGGGTGCCAGGGCGATCTGGATCTGCGCGCCGTCGCCGCGCTGGTGGTAGGCGCGGATCAGGCGTTGGCTGTCGTCCAGGATCACTTGGCCTTGTTGCACGGTTTGCTGCGGTGGCAGGCCGCCATCGGCTTCGCCCAAGCTCATGGAGCCGCGGGTGAGCATGGCGCGCATGCCCAGTTCGCGCACGCTGTCCACTTGCACATCGATGGCGTGTTCCAGGCCGTCGGGGAACAAGTAGTGATGGTCGGCCGCAGTGGTGCAGCCGGACAGCAACAGCTCGGCCAATGCTACTTTACTGGCCAGGGCGAGTTTTTCCGGGGTCAGCCGCGCCCATACCGGGTAAAGGGTTTTCAGCCACGGAAACAACGGCTGATTGACTACCGGCGCCCAGGCACGGGTGAGGGTCTGGTAGAAGTGATGGTGTGTGTTGATCAGGCCCGGCAGGACCACATGTTCACGGGCATCGAAGACCTGTTCGCAAGGTTGCGCAGGGACTTGGCCAGCCGATAGCACTTCGGCGATCACACCGTTTTGCAGCACCAGGCCGCCACGGGCATCGAGGCCATTGGCAGTGAAAATCGCGAGGGGGTTTTTTAACCAGATACGGGTCGCAGGCATTGGCCGGCTCCTCTGAATGATGGGTTCAGGTTTGCCAGCTCAGTGTTGCCCTGTCTGCTGATCCAGGGTCGCCGGTGGGGGCGAGGGGCTAGAGTACGTGGAGTTCGGTTTGTAGGAAAGCGGATTGATTTGTGTGGGAGGGATAAGCCCCTCCCACATTTTTTTCGTGTGTACTTACCAGGCGATAGTGGCGCCTTTGTAGTCCACGAAATGATGGCCACCTTTGCCGGCGAAGGCATTCACTTGATCCACCAGGCCACGCACGCTGGTATCGACATCAATATGGGCGTTTTCGCCGCCCATGTCGGTTTTGACCCAGCCCGGGTGCATCGACAGCACCGTTAGCCGGTGGTCGCCCAATTGGGTGATAAAGCTGTTGGTCATGGAATTGAGCGCAGCCTTACTGGCTTTGTACAGCGCCATCTCCGAGCCGTCGGGAATGGTGACGCTGCCCAGCACCGAACTCATGAACGCCAACACACCGCTGTCTTTGCGGATCTGCCCGACAAAACGCTGGGCCAGGTTGATCGGCGCCACGGCGTTGGTGAAGAACAGCTGGCCGACTTCGGCCAGGGTGGCGTGGCCGGGTTCCTGATTGTCCGGGCCTTTGACGCCGGCATTGATGAACAGCAGATCGAAGGTGCGCTCTTTGAGGCGCTGGTTCAGGGCGATCACGGCTTGTTGATCGTCCATGTCGAGTTTCTCGATCTGTACCGGGCCAACGGCTTTCAGCGCATCGGCTTTGCTCGGATCGCGCACGGTGGCGGTCACGTCCCAGCCGTCCTGGAGCAGTTGCTTGACCAGGCCAAGACCCAGCCCGCGGGAGGCGCCGATGATCAGTGCGGTTTTTGGCGTAGACATGAAAGGCTTCCTTTGAAATCGCGGTTCAGGGAGATTCAGCGCACAACAGTAGCAGTTTCAGCGTTGCAGGAGGATGCGGCCACGGCTCAAGTCTGCGAGCTGGGTTTGCAGGGTTTCGATCTGCGCTTCCCCCAGGGCCAGATGCAATTCGACACCATTGGCGGTGAAGGTTTCTTCCACCACCAGCCCGCCCAATTCGGCCACGCGCAGTTTGACCAAGTTCAATTCGGAGAAGCCGCACGCACAACGCAACGGCACGCGGCTGATCAGCTCGATGCGCTCGGCGTTTTGTAAGCATTTATTCGCGCCACCACCATAGGCACGGGCAAGCCCACCGGTGCCCAGTTGGATACCGCCGTACCAGCGGATGACCAGCACGGCGACCTGGTCAAAACCTTGGGCCTCGATGGCGGCCAGGATCGGTCGCCCGGCCGTGCCGCCGGGTTCGCCGTCGTCGTTGCTGCGGTACTGGTCGCCCAATTTCCAGGCCCAGCAGTTGTGCGTGGCATCGAGAACGCTGTGCTCCTGAAAAAACGCCTGGGCGTCCTGTGGGCTGGTGATCGGCACAGCGAGGGTGATAAAGCGGCTTTTGCGTATCTCTTCACGAAACTCGCAAAGGCCGGTGAGCGTGAAAGGCATAGGTTGCTTCGTCTAGAGGGCCGGCTTGATGCCGCAGCCTTTGAGAATGATATGGATCAGGTTGGTGCCGGCGTCTTCCATGTCTTGTTTGGTCAGGCGGGTACGCCCGGTGACGCGGCAGATCTGGGTAGCGAAATCGGCGTAGTGCTGGGTGCTGCCCCACAGCAGGAAGATCAGGTGTACGGGGTCCACGGGGTCCATTTTGCCGGCGTCGATCCAGGCCTGGAACACCGCCGCACGCCCGCTGAACC
Source organism: Pseudomonas sp. S5F11 (assembly GCF_019641515.1). NCBI lineage: Bacteria > Pseudomonadati > Pseudomonadota > Gammaproteobacteria > Pseudomonadales > Pseudomonadaceae > Pseudomonas > Pseudomonas sp. S5F11. The sequence goes on along the minus strand of NZ_JAIFJZ010000001.1, from coordinate 2,831,802 downwards.
AGGCGCGGTAGTCCTGGCTGAAATATTCGGTGAGGCATTCGCCGCCGCTGATGATTTCCATGGCGAAGATCCGCGAGGCCTGGGGCTGGCGCCGTGAGAACTCCATCTTGGTGCGGATGTAGCGGGTCAGGGCCTCGGCGGGATCGTCCTCGGCGGTCAGCGTGTTGAAGGTGCTGTCCCATAGCTCAAGGATATTGCTGAGCACCGCGATATACAGGCCCAGTTTATTGGTGAAGTAGTAGTGCAAGTTGGCCTTGGGCAGCCCGGCGCTGGCAGCAATGGTGTTCATGCTGGTGCCCTTGTAGCCATGGCGCGCGAACTCATCCTCAGCAGCCTGGAGAATCGCTTGTTCGTTCTTTTGCCGGATGCGGCTGGCGGGCTTACCGGCGTGGTGGCTGTGGGCAGGAACTTCGAGGCTCATGGAGATTACCGTGCTGATCGATAGAGACGACGTGTGCACAGATAACCCACCCTCAAGCCCCAGACAAGTCCCGATGCAATAAAACCGTCAAAGCGGCTCCAGCGTGTCGCTTTCGGTTGCGTGGTTTACGGCGGTGCCGGGGGTTTTGGCCTCCGGCAATAGCACGCACAACACAATCGCGGTCAGGCCGCCGCTGGTGATGGCGGAATCGAACAGATTCTGTATCAGCGCGGGCATCAGGTGTAGCAGGTTTGGCTGGGCAGCGATCCCCAGGCCGACGCCGAACGAAGTTGCGATGATCAGCATGCTGCGCCGGTCCAGTGGCGCCTGCGCGAGGATGCGCACCCCGGCGGCGGCGACACTGCCGAACATAACCAGGGTCGCGCCGCCCAATACCGGCTTGGGGATTTGCTGCAGCACGGCCCCAATCAGCGGAAACAAACCGAGGCAGAACAGCACCACGCCGATATATAAGCCGACGTAACGGCTGGCGACGCCGGTGAGTTGGATCACCCCGTTGTTCTGCGCGAAGGTAGTGTTGGGGAACGCACTGAAGGTGGCGGCGATCATGCAGCTCACCCCGTCACCCAGCACGCCGCCTTTGAGCCGGCTTATATAGGAAGGGCCACTGATGGGTTGGCGGGCGATCATGCAATTGGCAGTCAGGTCGCCGACAGTTTCGATGCTGCTGATCAGATAGATCAGCGCAATCGGCAGGAAAGCGCTCCAGTCGAAGTTGAAACCAAACCGAAACGGTATCGGCAAGCTGACCAGAGGCAAGTCCGGCAAGGCCTGAGGCACCAGTTTGCCGCTGAACCAGGCCGCCAGACTGCCCAGGGCCAGGCCGATGATAATCGCCGAAAGCCGCACCCACGGTGTGTTCGAGCGATTGAGCAGAATGATCGTTAGCACCACGAACAGCCCCAATGCCAGGTTGGTCGGAGCGCCGAAATCGGCGGCGTTGAAACCGCCGCCCAGGTCGGTAATGCCGACTTTGATCAGGCTGATGCCGATCAGTGTTATCACGATGCCGGTGACCAGCGGCGTAATTACCCGGCGCAACTGCCCGATGAAGCGGCTGAGGACGATCTGCACGGCCGCGCCGAAAAAGCACACGCCGAAGATCATCGCCATGATGTCTTCCGGGCTGCCGCCGCGTTGCTTGACCAGAAAACCGGCTGACAGCACCGCGCCGAGAAACGCAAAGCTGGTGCCTTGCAGGCAGATCATTCCGGCGCCGATACCAAACGGCCTACGCGCTTGGATGAAGGTGCCCACACCGGAAACCATCAACGCCATGCTGATCAGGTAGGGCAAATGCGCGGTAAGGCCGAGGGTGGAGCCGATGATCAGCGGCGGAGTGATGATACCGACGAAGGCGGCCAACACATGCTGCAAGGCGGCCAATAGGGCGGGGGCGGGTTTTGGGCGGTCGTTGAGACCGTAGATCAGGTCGCTGGGGCTGGAGGATTCTGGTGGCATGGCGGGCAAACTCAAGGCGGACGGTTCTAGGTCCTGATGCCCTTGCAAAAAGCTGTCCAGTTGCTCAGCTTTTGCGCCGAGGCCCGATTTAGCGTGTTGCAGCCAAGCTGTCGAGAAAGCTTTCCAGCACCAAATGAGGGCGACGGCCCTTGCGCGTGACCGATGCCAGGCTCAAATCGTAAAAACGTGTAGCCGGTTTCAGCGCACGCAGTCGGCCTTGTTGTACCCATAGGTTGGCGTAGTGATCAGGTAAATAGCCGATATAGCGACCAGTGAGGATCAGAAACGCCATGCCTTCGCGGTCCGACGCGCTGGCGGTGCAGTTGAGCGCCTGGTAGTGAGCCTGGATGTCTGCGGGCAGGCGAAAGGTCGGGGCGATTGCGTCCTGGCTATCGATGCGGGTGTCGTCCAGCGCTTTGTCGTCGGCATAGAACAGCGGATGACCGACTGCGCAGTAAAGCAGCGAACGTTCGCTGTAGAGCGGCTGGTATTCCAGGCCGGACAGCGCGCTGGCTTGGGGCACAACTCCCACATGCAGGCGGCCGTCGAGTACGCCTTGCTCCACTTCGTTGGGTGCGATCATGCGGATCTGAATCTGCACGTCCGGGCCCCGTTCCTTCAATTGTGCCAAGGCGTGTGTGATGCGCATGTGAGGCAGGGTGACAAGGTTGTCGGTGAGACCGATGATTAATTCGCCGCGTAAGTGCTGGTGCAGGCCGTTGACCTCGGTGCGAAAACTTTCCAGCGCGCTCAACAACTGCAGGGCCGACTGGTACACCTCGCGCCCTTCCTCCGTGAGCGAAAACCCCGCGCGGCCACGCTGGCAGAGCCTCAATCCCAGCCGCTGTTCAAGGTCGCTCATTTGCTGGCTGATGGCCGAGCGCCCGATGCCGAGCACGGTTTCTGCCGCCGAGAACCCGCCGCATTCCACCACGCTGCGAAAGATGCGCAATAAGCGGATATCAAAGTCGCTGACTTGAGCCAGGGGATCGGGACGACGGATGCTCATAGTTTAGTGAAGCCCTGACTGAAGGTTAGAAAAGTTGGATTTCACCGACTTTATCGCCATGGCAATTTAGCTGCAAGAACGCTTTCAATCCCGACGCTGCCTTTTGCCCTGCGAGGTTTTGCTGATGAACATGCCCGAAAACGCCCCTTCGTCCCTGGCCAGCCAACTCAAGTTGGATGCGCATTGGATGCCGTATACCGCTAACCGTAATTTCCAGCGCGATCCACGCCTGATCGTGGCCGCAGAGGGTAGCTGGCTGACGGATGACAAGGGGCGCAAGGTCTACGATTCGTTATCAGGCCTGTGGACCTGCGGCGCCGGGCACACCCGCAAAGAAATTCAGGAAGCGGTGGCCAAGCAATTGGGCACGTTGGACTACTCGCCGGGCTTCCAATATGGTCATCCGCTGTCCTTTCAACTGGCGGAAAAGATTACCGATCTGACCCCCGGAAACCTCAATCATGTGTTTTTCACCGATTCTGGCTCCGAGTGCGCCGACACCGCGGTGAAGATGGTGCGGGCTTACTGGCGCTTAAAAGGCCAGGCCACCAAGACCAAGATGATCGGCCGCGCACGGGGTTATCACGGGGTTAACATCGCCGGCACCAGCCTTGGCGGTGTGAACGGTAACCGTAAGATGTTTGGCCAGGCGCTGATGGATGTTGACCATCTCCCGCACACCTTGCTGGCAAGCAATGCGTTTTCCCGCGGCATGCCTGAGCAGGGCGGCATCGCCTTGGCAGATGAGTTGCTCAAGTTGATCGAGCTGCATGACGCGTCGAACATCGCCGCGGTGTTCGTCGAGCCGATGGCCGGTTCGGCGGGCGTGCTGGTGCCGCCACAGGGTTACCTCAAGCGCCTGCGCGAGATCTGCGATCAGCACAATATCCTGCTGGTATTCGATGAAGTGATCACCGGTTTCGGCCGCACCGGCTTGATGTTCGGTGCGGACAGCTTTGGTGTGACCCCGGACTTGATGTGCATCGCCAAACAAGTCACCAACGGCGCGATCCCCATGGGCGCAGTGATTGCCAGTAGCGAGATCTATCAAACCTTCATGAACCAGGCGACGCCGGAGTACGCAGTGGAGTTCCCCCACGGCTACACCTACTCGGCGCACCCGGTCGCTTGCGCTGCTGGCCTGGCGGCGTTGGACCTATTGCAGAAGGAAAACCTGGTGCAGAGCGTAGCCGAAGTCGCTCCGCACTTTGAGAATGCGCTGCACGGTTTGAAGGGCAGCAAGAACGTAATCGACATTCGCAACTATGGCCTGGCCGGCGCGATCCAGATTGCCCCGCGTGACGGAGACGCCATTGTGCGTCCATTCGAGGCCGGCATGGCTTTGTGGAAGGCGGGGTTCTACGTGCGCTTCGGTGGCGACACGCTGCAGTTCGGGCCAACCTTCAACAGCAAGCCGCAGGACCTGGATCGCTTGTTCGACGCGGTCGGCGACGTGCTGAACAAAATCGACTGATTTCTCCTTCTATATAGAACAACTTTTCAGGAGCCCTGCATGAGCCTTATCCAGCATTTGATCAATGGCGAGTTGGTCAACGACAGCGGTCGCAGCGCTGATGTGTACAACCCGTCCACCGGCCAGGTGATTCACCAAGTGCCGTTGGCCAGCCGTGAAACTATCCAGCGTGCAATCGACTCAGCGAAGGCGGCCTTTCCGGCCTGGCGCAATACGCCGGCGGCTAAGCGCGCTCAGGTGATGTTTCGTTTCAAGCAATTGCTGGAGCAGAACGAAGCCCGCATCTCGCAGTTGATCAGCGAGGAGCATGGCAAAACGTTGGAAGATGCCGCCGGCGAGCTCAAGCGCGGGATCGAAAACGTCGAGTATGCGTGCTCGGCGCCGGAGATTCTCAAGGGCGAATACAGCCGTAACGTTGGGCCGAACATCGATGCGTGGTCGGACTTCCAGCCCCTGGGTGTAGTGGCCGGTATTACGCCGTTCAATTTCCCGGCGATGGTGCCTTTGTGGATGTACCCGTTGGCGATCGTCTGCGGCAATTGCTTCATTCTCAAACCTTCGGAGCGCGATCCAAGTTCGACGCTGCTGATCGCACAACTGTTGCAAGAAGCCGGTCTGCCCAAAGGCGTCCTCAGTGTGGTGCACGGAGACAAAGGGGCGGTGGATGCGTTGATCGAAGCGCCTGAAGTAAAAGCATTGAGCTTTGTAGGATCGACGCCGATTGCTGAGTACATCTATTCCGAAGCGACCAAACGCGGCAAGCGTGTACAGGCGCTGGGCGGAGCGAAGAACCATGCGGTGTTGATGCCGGACGCCGATCTGGATAACGCGGTCAGTGCCTTGATGGGGGCTGCCTACGGATCATGCGGCGAGCGTTGCATGGCGATCTCGGTGGCGGTGTGCGTGGGGGACCAGGTCGCCGATGCTTTGATTGCCAAGTTGGTGCCGCAGGTCAAGGCATTGAAGATTGGCGCAGGCACGTCTTGCGGCCTGGATATGGGGCCGTTGGTCACTGGGCAGGCGCGGGACAAGGTCAGCGGCTATATAGAAGACGGCGTGGCTGCCGGCGCTGAGTTGGTGGTCGATGGTCGCGGGTTGAGTGTTGCCGGTCATGAGCAGGGCTTCTTCCTCGGCGGTAGCCTGTTTGATCGCGTAACCCCTGAGATGCGTATCTATAAAGAAGAGATCTTTGGGCCGGTGTTGTGCGTGGTTCGGGTAGACAGCCTGGAAGCTGCGATGCAACTGATCAATGATCACGAGTATGGCAACGGCACTTGTATCTTCACCCGTGATGGTGAAGCGGCACGTCTGTTCTGTGACGAAATCGAAGTGGGCATGGTGGGTGTGAACGTTCCGCTGCCGGTGCCGGTGGCTTATCACAGCTTTGGTGGCTGGAAGCGATCGCTGTTTGGCGACTTGCATGCGTATGGGCCGGATGGTGTGCGCTTTTACACTCGGCGCAAGGCGATTACCCAGCGTTGGCCGCAGCGGGCCAGTCATGAAGCGTCACAGTTTGCTTTTCCCAGCCTTTAGCCCTCGTTGGCTAGGCGGGAAGCCGGCCCATTAGGGCCGGCTTTCGTGCTTTGGGGCGTTTTTTGACCAGTACGACAGAAATATGAAAATAGTGGTTGACGGCAGATTCCAGAAGTCTATAATTCGCCCCACTTCCGGCGCAGTCGAAACGGAAAACTCCTTGGTAAACAAAGAGTTACGCAAGGTTCGACAGCGGATCGCTTCAGTTCATCGAAGCACAGAAGGAGTTGGTAGAGCAGTGTTGTTTGGCTCTATTAACGTTTCGATCTTCTCGATCGAAAGCGGAGAAAAAGAGGTGTTGACAGCAGCGTGTAACGCTGTAGAATTCGCCTCCCGCTAACGAGAGATCGGAGGCGCAAGTGGTTGAAGTTGTTGAAGAAATCTTCGAAAACTTCTGAAAATAATCACTTGACAGCAAATGAGGCTGCTGTAGAATGCGCGCCTCGGTTGAGACGAAAGATCTTAACCAACCGCTCTTTAACAACTGAATCAAGCAATTCGTGTGGGTGCTTGTGGAGTCAGACTGATAGTCAACAAGATTATCAGCATCGCAAGTTACTCCGCGAGAAATCAAAGATGTAACCAACGATTGCTGAGCCAAGTTTAGGGTTTCTTAAAAACCCAAAGATGTTTGAACTGAAGAGTTTGATCATGGCTCAGATTGAACGCTGGCGGCAGGCCTAACACATGCAAGTCGAGCGGTAGAGAGAAGCTTGCTTCTCTTGAGAGCGGCGGACGGGTGAGTAATGCCTAGGAATCTGCCTGGTAGTGGGGGATAACGTTCGGAAACGGACGCTAATACCGCATACGTCCTACGGGAGAAAGCAGGGGACCTTCGGGCCTTGCGCTATCAGATGAGCCTAGGTCGGATTAGCTAGTTGGTGGGGTAATGGCTCACCAAGGCGACGATCCGTAACTGGTCTGAGAGGATGATCAGTCACACTGGAACTGAGACACGGTCCAGACTCCTACGGGAGGCAGCAGTGGGGAATATTGGACAATGGGCGAAAGCCTGATCCAGCCATGCCGCGTGTGTGAAGAAGGTCTTCGGATTGTAAAGCACTTTAAGTTGGGAGGAAGGGCCGTTACCTAATACGTGATGGTTTTGACGTTACCGACAGAATAAGCACCGGCTAACTCTGTGCCAGCAGCCGCGGTAATACAGAGGGTGCAAGCGTTAATCGGAATTACTGGGCGTAAAGCGCGCGTAGGTGGTTTGTTAAGTTGGATGTGAAATCCCCGGGCTCAACCTGGGAACTGCATTCAAAACTGACTGACTAGAGTATGGTAGAGGGTGGTGGAATTTCCTGTGTAGCGGTGAAATGCGTAGATATAGGAAGGAACACCAGTGGCGAAGGCGACCACCTGGACTGATACTGACACTGAGGTGCGAAAGCGTGGGGAGCAAACAGGATTAGATACCCTGGTAGTCCACGCCGTAAACGATGTCAACTAGCCGTTGGGAGCCTTGAGCTCTTAGTGGCGCAGCTAACGCATTAAGTTGACCGCCTGGGGAGTACGGCCGCAAGGTTAAAACTCAAATGAATTGACGGGGGCCCGCACAAGCGGTGGAGCATGTGGTTTAATTCGAAGCAACGCGAAGAACCTTACCAGGCCTTGACATCCAATGAACTTTCTAGAGATAGATTGGTGCCTTCGGGAACATTGAGACAGGTGCTGCATGGCTGTCGTCAGCTCGTGTCGTGAGATGTTGGGTTAAGTCCCGTAACGAGCGCAACCCTTGTCCTTAGTTACCAGCACGTAATGGTGGGCACTCTAAGGAGACTGCCGGTGACAAACCGGAGGAAGGTGGGGATGACGTCAAGTCATCATGGCCCTTACGGCCTGGGCTACACACGTGCTACAATGGTCGGTACAGAGGGTTGCCAAGCCGCGAGGTGGAGCTAATCCCATAAAACCGATCGTAGTCCGGATCGCAGTCTGCAACTCGACTGCGTGAAGTCGGAATCGCTAGTAATCGCGAATCAGAATGTCGCGGTGAATACGTTCCCGGGCCTTGTACACACCGCCCGTCACACCATGGGAGTGGGTTGCACCAGAAGTAGCTAGTCTAACCTTCGGGGGGACGGTTACCACGGTGTGATTCATGACTGGGGTGAAGTCGTAACAAGGTAGCCGTAGGGGAACCTGCGGCTGGATCACCTCCTTAATCGACGACATCAGCTGCTCCATAAGTTCCCACACGAATTGCTTGATTCATTGAAGAAGACGAAAGAAGCAGCCCGAAATTGGGTCTGTAGCTCAGTTGGTTAGAGCGCACCCCTGATAAGGGTGAGGTCGGCAGTTCGAATCTGCCCAGACCCACCAATTTTGTGTGGGAAACGCCTGTAGAAATACGGGGCCATAGCTCAGCTGGGAGAGCGCCTGCCTTGCACGCAGGAGGTCAGCGGTTCGATCCCGCTTGGCTCCACCACTACTGCTTCTGTTTGTATAAAGCTTAGAAATGAGCATTCCATCGTGTCGATGGTGAATGTTGATTTCTAGTCTTTGACTAGTTCGTTCTTTAAAAATTTGGGTATGTGATAGAAAGATAGACTGAACGTTACTTTCACTGGTAACGGATCAGGCTAAGGTAAAATTTGTGAGTTCTCTTAGTTGAGAAATTCGAATTTTCGGCGAATGTCGTCTTCACAGTATAACCAGATTGCTTGGGGTTATATGGTCAAGTGAAGAAGCGCATACGGTGGATGCCTTGGCAGTCAGAGGCGATGAAAGACGTGGTAGCCTGCGAAAAGCTTCGGGGAGTCGGCAAACAGACTTTGATCCGGAGATGTCTGAATGGGGGAACCCAGCCATCATAAGATGGTTATCTTGTACTGAATACATAGGTGCAAGAGGCGAACCAGGGGAACTGAAACATCTAAGTACCCTGAGGAAAAGAAATCAACCGAGATTCCCTTAGTAGTGGCGAGCGAACGGGGACTAGCCCTTAAGTGGCTTTGAGATTAGCGGAACGCTCTGGAAAGTGCGGCCATAGTGGGTGATAGCCCTGTACGCGAAAATCTCTTAGTCATGAAATCGAGTAGGACGGAGCACGAGAAACTTTGTCTGAATATGGGGGGACCATCCTCCAAGGCTAAATACTACTGACTGACCGATAGTGAACTAGTACCGTGAGGGAAAGGCGAAAAGAACCCCGGAGAGGGGAGTGAAATAGATCCTGAAACCGTATGCGTACAAGCAGTGGGAGCAGACTTTGTTCTGTGACTGCGTACCTTTTGTATAATGGGTCAGCGACTTATTTTCAGTGGCGAGCTTAACCGAATAGGGGAGGCGTAGCGAAAGCGAGTCTTAATAGGGCGTCTAGTCGCTGGGAATAGACCCGAAACCGGGCGATCTATCCATGGGCAGGTTGAAGGTTGGGTAACACTAACTGGAGGACCGAACCGACTACCGTTGAAAAGTTAGCGGATGACCTGTGGATCGGAGTGAAAGGCTAATCAAGCTCGGAGATAGCTGGTTCTCCTCGAAAGCTATTTAGGTAGCGCCTCATGTATCACTGTAGGGGGTAGAGCACTGTTTCGGCTAGGGGGTCATCCCGACTTACCAAACCGATGCAAACTCCGAATACCTACAAGTGCCGAGCATGGGAGACACACGGCGGGTGCTAACGTCCGTCGTGAAAAGGGAAACAACCCAGACCGTCAGCTAAGGTCCCAAAGTTATGGTTAAGTGGGAAACGATGTGGGAAGGCTTAGACAGCTAGGAGGTTGGCTTAGAAGCAGCCACCCTTTAAAGAAAGCGTAATAGCTCACTAGTCGAGTCGGCCTGCGCGGAAGATGTAACGGGGCTCAAACCATACACCGAAGCTACGGGTATCACGTAAGTGATGCGGTAGAGGAGCGTTCTGTAAGCCTGTGAAGGTGAGTTGAGAAGCTTGCTGGAGGTATCAGAAGTGCGAATGCTGACATGAGTAACGACAATGGGTGTGAAAAACACCCACGCCGAAAGACCAAGGTTTCCTGCGCAACGTTAATCGACGCAGGGTTAGTCGGTCCCTAAGGCGAGGCTGAAAAGCGTAGTCGATGGAAAACAGGTTAATATTCCTGTACTTCTGGTTATTGCGATGGAGGGACGGAGAAGGCTAGGCCAGCTTGGCGTTGGTTGTCCAAGTTTAAGGTGGTAGGCTGAGATCTTAGGTAAATCCGGGATCTTAAGGCCGAGAGCTGATGACGAGTGTTCTTTTAGAACACGAAGTGGTTGATGCCATGCTTCCAAGAAAAGCTTCTAAGCTTCAGGTAACCAGGAACCGTACCCCAAACCGACACAGGTGGTTGGGTAGAGAATACCAAGGCGCTTGAGAGAACTCGGGTGAAGGAACTAGGCAAAATGGCACCGTAACTTCGGGAGAAGGTGCGCCGGTGAGGGTGAAGGACTTGCTCCGTAAGCTCATGCCGGTCGAAGATACCAGGCCGCTGCGACTGTTTATTAAAAACACAGCACTCTGCAAACACGAAAGTGGACGTATAGGGTGTGACGCCTGCCCGGTGCCGGAAGGTTAATTGATGGGGTTAGCTAACGCGAAGCTCTTGATCGAAGCCCCGGTAAACGGCGGCCGTAACTATAACGGTCCTAAGGTAGCGAAATTCCTTGTCGGGTAAGTTCCGACCTGCACGAATGGCGTAACGATGGCGGCGCTGTCTCCACCCGAGACTCAGTGAAATTGAAATCGCTGTGAAGATGCAGTGTATCCGCGGCTAGACGGAAAGACCCCGTGAACCTTTACTATAGCTTTGCACTGGACTTTGAATTTGCTTGTGTAGGATAGGTGGGAGGCTTTGAAGCGTGGACGCCAGTCTGCGTGGAGCCATCCTTGAAATACCACCCTGGCAACTTTGAGGTTCTAACTCAGGTCCGTTATCCGGATCGAGGACAGTGTATGGTGGGTAGTTTGACTGGGGCGGTCTCCTCCTAAAGAGTAACGGAGGAGTACGAAGGTGCGCTCAGACCGGTCGGAAATCGGTCGTAGAGTATAAAGGCAAAAGCGCGCTTGACTGCGAGACAGACACGTCGAGCAGGTACGAAAGTAGGTCTTAGTGATCCGGTGGTTCTGTATGGAAGGGCCATCGCTCAACGGATAAAAGGTACTCCGGGGATAACAGGCTGATACCGCCCAAGAGTTCATATCGACGGCGGTGTTTGGCACCTCGATGTCGGCTCATCACATCCTGGGGCTGAAGCCGGTCCCAAGGGTATGGCTGTTCGCCATTTAAAGTGGTACGCGAGCTGGGTTTAGAACGTCGTGAGACAGTTCGGTCCCTATCTGCCGTGGACGTTTGAGATTTGAGAGGGGCTGCTCCTAGTACGAGAGGACCGGAGTGGACGAACCTCTGGTGTTCCGGTTGTCACGCCAGTGGCATTGCCGGGTAGCTATGTTCGGAATAGATAACCGCTGAAAGCATCTAAGCGGGAAACTAGCCTCAAGATGAGATCTCACTGGAACCTTGAGTTCCCTGAAGGGCCGTCGAAGACTACGACGTTGATAGGTTGGGTGTGTAAGCGCTGTGAGGCGTTGAGCTAACCAATACTAATTGCCCGTGAGGCTTGACCATATAACACCCAAGCAATTTGAGTCGAAAGGCCAGATTGCGGTGTGTGAAGACGCAATGAACCGAAAGTTCGATGCTCACAAAACACCGACAGCTGTCACATACCCAATTTGCTGAAGCGAGGCCAAAAGGTCACGAGTCAGTACCCGAATTTCTTGACGACCATAGAGCATTGGAACCACCTGATCCCATCCCGAACTCAGAAGTGAAACGATGCATCGCCGATGGTAGTGTGGGGTTTCCCCATGTGAGAGTAGGTCATCGTCAAGATTAAATTCCGAAACCCCAATTGCGAAAGCAGTTGGGGTTTTGTTTTGCGCGCTCGAAAACATTAGAAGCTCGATTAGGTTTACCTTCTACTCAGTCCAAGAGCACCGCCAAATCGCCGACAAATTTGAACAGTTATTTCTGAACCAGACCACTAGAATAGGCACCTAACCATTTTTAGAGTCAGAGCCCTACTATGCCCGATCCGGTTGATGCCACAGAGGTGTCGGATTTACCGCTGGACGACCTGGTGGCCTGCCATGAGTGCGACCTGCTGATGCGCAAACCCGTGCTCGCTGTTGGCGAAAAAGCCCAGTGCCCACGTTGCGGTTACGAGCTGTACGCTCACCGACATAACGTGGTTGAGCGAAGCCTTGCCTTGGTGCTTGCCGCACTGTTGTTGTACATCCCCGCGAACTTTCTGCCGATCATGCAGCTCAATCTACTGGGTCAGTCTTCAGAGGACACCGTGTGGAGCGGCGTTGTCGGTCTCTTCGACACGGGCATGCAGGGTGTGGCCATCGTGGTGTTCCTGTGCAGCATGGGCATTCCCTTGCTCAAGTTGCTATGTCAGTTAGCCGTGCTGCTGAGCATACGGTGGAACATCGGCCGCAGTTATGGCCTGCTGCTCTATCGTATTTACCACCACTTGAGAGATTGGGGGATGCTGGAGGTCTACTTGATGGGCGTACTGGTGGCGATCGTCAAGCTCGCTGACATGGCGTCCATCACGATTGGCCTGGGCCTTGGTTGCTTTGTCAGTTTGTTGATGGTTCAGGTCCTGCTTGAGGTGGTGATGTCGCCCCACCAGATCTGGCAAGCGCTGTCAGGGGAGGATGATCATGCGGGCGATTGATGCGGGCATTCTGATTTGCACCGAATGCCATGAGTTGAATAAGCAAGAGCCAGATGTCGATGAGCAAGTGTGCAGCCGCTGTGGCGCGCTGGTTCATGCTCGCCGCCCTGATAGCCTTACGCGTACTTGGGCGTTGTTGATCACCGCCGCTTTGCTCTACATCCCTGCCAATATGCTGCCCATCATGACGGTCAACTCCTTGGGGCAGGGCGATCCCAGTACCATTATGGCCGGTGTTATCCAGCTGGTGCAGCATGGTATGTACCCGATTGCCGCAGTGGTATTCATCGCGAGTATTCTTGTGCCGACATTCAAGCTGGTGGGTATCGGTCTGTTACTGTTCTCGGTGCAGCGCCATCAACCGCTCTCGGCGCAACAACGTATCGTGATGTACCGTTTTATTGAATTCATTGGCCGCTGGTCCATGTTGGATATCTTCGTGATCGCCATCCTCGTGGCGGTCGTAAACTTTGGACGACTTGCCAGCGTCGAGGCCAACCTCGGCGCTGCGGCGTTCGCCAGTGTGGTGATCTTGACGATGCTTGCCGCTGTAACTTTCGATCCCCGACTGATTTGGGATAACACGGAGTCGGACGACGACCATGAGTGACTTGCCTAAAGCTAAAACCCGCCCTGCTTCCAACTGGTCAGCCATATGGGTGTTGCCTCTGATTGCCCTGATTATCGGCGGGTGGCTGGGGTGGCGTGCTTACTCCCAGCAGGGCATCGAAATCCAGGTGCGCTTTGAAAGCGGCGAGGGCATCCAGGTCAACAAAACCGAAGTGGTTTATAAAGGCATGCCCGTGGGCAAGGTCAAAGCCTTGGCACTTGATGACGAAGGCAACAATCGCGGGGTGATCGCCACCATCGAGATGGGTAAGGACGTCGAGCAATACCTCAAAACCAACACGCGCTTCTGGTTGGTCAAGCCCAGCGTCAGCCTCGCGGGCATCACCGGTCTGGAAACCCTGGTATCAGGCAACTACATCGCTGCCAGCCCTGGTGATGGCGAACCCACTCGCAAATTCAAGGCGCTTTCCGAAGAGCCGCCTCTGTCCGACGCCAAGCCCGGCCTGCACCTGACCGTCAAAGCCGACCGCCTCGGCTCACTCAACCGTGGCAGCCCGGTGTTCTACAAGCAGATCCAGGTGGGTCAGGTCAAAAGCTATCTGCTGTCCGAAGACCAAAGCACCGTTGAGATCAAACTCTACATCGAGCCGACTTACGCGCACCTGGTGCGCAAACACACGCGTTTTTGGAATGCCAGCGGTATCAGCATCGACGCTAACCTCTCCGGCGTCAAAGTGCGCAGCGAGTCGCTTTCCAGCATCGTAGCCGGTGGTATCGCCTTCGCCACGCCAGAAAATCGCAAAGACAGTCCGCCCACCGATCCAAGCTTGCCGTTCCGCTTGTACGAAGATTTCGACGCGGCCGCCGCCGGTATTCGTGTGAAGGTCAAGCTGGCTGACTTCGAAGGCCTGCAAGCGGGGCGCACGCCGGTCATGTACAAGGGCATCCAGGTCGGTAGCCTGAAAACTCTGAAGATCGATCCGGATCTGTCCAGCGCCAATGCGGAATTGACCCTAGACCCCTTGGCCGAAGATTACCTGGTGCAGGACACCCAGTTCTGGGTGGTGAAACCTTCCATCTCCCTTGCCGGCATCACCGGTCTGGAAGCCTTGGTCAAAGGTAACTACATTGCCATCCGCCCTGGTGACAAAGGCAGTGCCCCGCAACGTGAGTTTGTCGCGCGGGCCAAAGCGCCGCCGTTGGACCTGCGTTCTCCGGGCCTGCATATGGTGTTGTTCACCGACAACCTGGGCTCCCTGGATGTCGGCAGCCCGATCCTCTACAAGCAGGTCAAAGTCGGTTCGGTGCAGAGCTACCAATTCTCGCGCAAGAGCAAGCAACTGGTGATTGGCGTTCACATCGAGAAGGAATACGAAAACCTCGTCAACGGTTCGACGCGGTTCTGGAATGCCAGCGGCGTGACCCTGACCGGCGGCCTGACCGGCGGCATCCAAGTAAAAAGTGAGTCCCTGGCGAGCCTGATGGCCGGCGGTATCGCTTTCGAAACCCCGCAGGCAAACGTTCCGCTGAAAAAACGTATCCCTCGTTTCCGTCTGTTTGCCGACCGTGAGGCCGCCAATCAACATGGGACCCTCGTCACCATCAAGGTCGACCGCGCCGATGGCCTGCGCCCAGGAACCCCGGTGCGCTTCAAGGGGTTGGATGTGGGCAAGATCGAAAGTGTCGACCTGAGTGCCGATATGCAGTCGGTCATGCTCAGTGCGCGTATCACCCAAGTGGCCGATCGCGTTGCGCGCGTCGGCAGTCAGTTCTGGGTGGTCAAGCCTGAGTTGGGCCTGATGAAAACGTCCAACCTCGAAACCTTGGTCACCGGTCAGTACATCGAGGTGCAACCGGCGGCGAAAAATGCCGGCCCGCAGAAAAATTTCGTCGCGCTAAATCAACCGCCGGAAGTCGTGAACCAAGAAGCTGGTTTGAGACTGGTCCTGAGCGCAGCGCGTCGCGGTTCTCTCAAGGAAGGCGTGCCGGTTACCTATCGTGAAGTCACCGTGGGCAAAGTCACCGGTTACGAGCTGGGCCAGACCGCCGACCGTGTGTTGATCCATATCCTGATCGAACCCAAGTACGCGCCGTTGGTGCGCAGTGGCAGCCGTTTCTGGAACACCAGTGGGTTCGGGCTCGACTTCGGCCTGTTCAAAGGCGCAACGGTACGCACCGAGTCCCTGGAGACTCTAGTGGCGGGTGGTATTGCATTCGCCACGCCGGAGGGTGAGCGCATGGGTAACGCCGCGCGTGCCCAACAAACCTTTCCGCTGTTCGACAAGTTCGAAGATGAATGGCTGACCTGGGCGCCCAAGATTCCACTGGGCAAATAAACCGAGGCGCGGCAATCGGGGGCAAGCCCCCTCCCACATAAATCAGGATGTGGGAAGGCTTGCTCCCGACAAGAGCCTCAACATCACCACAAAAAAAGGCCGCGATCCATAAGATCGCGGCCTTTTTGCATTTCAGTGCAACCGGTCAGACTTCATCCAGCTCCGGTTCATCCGCCTGCACGTTTACCGTGGCCTTCACCACATCACGACGACGGATGTACTTCCAGTCCGCCTCGTCGATGTAGATACCATTCGGTCCGCTACCGCCTTCCAAGTCGATAGCCACCTGGGCGGAAACCTGGGGTTTCACACTCGCCAGGATCGGCACGAAGCCCAGCTGCAAACTGGTTTCCAGCAGCGCGGCCTGGTTCTTCTCATCAATATCCGCCGCTTCATCCAGGTAGTACGGCAAACGCACACGACCGGCCTGGTCGCGGTCCATCAAGTGCAGCAACAAATACATGTTGGTCAGCGCCTTGATGGTCATGGTAGTGCCGTTGGACGCCGCGCCATCGATATCGGTGTGAATCACCGGCTGGCCGTTGACCTTAGTGATTTCGAAGGCCAGCTCGAACAGATCCTTGAGGCCCAACTGGTTATGGTTGGCGGCCACCAGGCGAGCCAGGTATTCCTTGGCTTCTTCGTTCTTGTTGTCCTGCTCGGCGCTCTGGCTGAGATCGAACACCGACAGGGTTTCGCCTTCTTCGTATTGACCGGCGCTGTGGATGATCTGGTCGATATGCTTGAGCGCTTCCTTGTTCGGTGCCAGTACGATGCGGAAGCTCTGCAGGTTGGACACCTGACGCTTGTTGATCTCGCGGTTGAACAGCGCCAGTTGGTGTTCAAGGCTGTCGTAATCGCTGCGGATATTGCGCAAGGTGCGCGCGATATCAGTGACCGCCGCACGGCGTGCCTTGCCCAGGGTCAGGGCTTCATCGGTGCGGTGGGCATAAGCGTTGATCAGCAGTTGCAGGCGACGCTCGACATCATCCTCGCTGTCGAATTTGGCCACACCCTTGAGGCGCACCTGAGCGTACAGCGCTTCGATCTGGCCGTCGGCGCGCAGCAGGCCCTGCCAACTGTCCTGATAGTCATTGAGCAGCGGCAGCAGGTTGTCCATGGAATCGTCGATAGGGTCCATGAACGGCGTGCCGAACGGCAAGTCCGCAGGCAGTAATTGACGACGGCGCAACGCGTCATCCAATGTGCGCTGCTTGGCTTCCATGTCGCCGATTTGACGCCCGACCAGTTGCAGCTTGGCCGACAGTTGCTGGACTCGTTCGGTAAACGCGTCGCTGGAGCGCTTCAACTCGTCCTGGGCCGCTTCCATCTGCGCCAGGCTTTCCAGCTTCTCACCTTCTTCGGCGCTCAAGGTCTGCGCGCGACGGAAATCCTCCAAGGCTTTCTGTGCGTCCAGCACCTGCTGGTACAGCGCTTCGGTCTGGGTTTTGCTCGCGGCGCGGTCAGCCGCCACGGCTTGCTGAGTTTTGAGCTGCTTGAGTTCTTTTTCCAGGCGCTCTTTCTGGTCGCGCAACGCCGCACGATCCGCGAGGGCCTGCAATGCCGGCGGTTCGATGTGGGAAATGTCGATAGACAACCCCGGCACTTCAAAGCGCTCGCCCTTGAAGCCATCAAGGATCTGCTCCAGGGATTTAACCCACAGGCCATCCTCATCCAGCGTGATGCCATGCTCGCCCAACGGCAGGCTGAACAGCGCACTGTTGAACAGTCGCATCAGACGCTCGACATCCTGCTGTGAGAATTCTTCCCGCAGCTTGGCGTAGCTGTTGTTGTCCGCATGGTCTAGCTGCTGCTTGACCGACTTCAAGCGCTTTTCCAGGTCACGCAAGCGCTCGTCCAAGTCTTCGGCGCTGAACTGTCGCGACTGCGCCAGCGCGCCCGCGAGTTCGTCGTGAGCGTCCTTGGCCGCGAGCAATTGCTGCTCCAGCACTTTCACATCGTCCACCAACGCGAAGCGATGTTTGAGCACCGACAATTCACCCAGCCAACGCTGGATGCCGCTGATTTCCCGCTCCAGGCGCATCAGCTCTTGAGTGCCGCCGCGCTGGTCGTTCTGCAGCGCGTCCTGTTCGTTGCGGTAATGCTCGGCCTGGATGGTCAGCTCTTCCTTGCGTGCACTGGCGTAGTCCGACCAGGTGCCCAGCAGCGAATCCAACAGTGGCGACAGGCGATGCAGTTTGCCGCGCAGGATGTCGCGGTGCTTCACGCCATTGGCCAGGGCTTCGACCAGCGGCCCGGCGGCCACCAGGGAGTTGTAGTCCTGTTCCATGCGTCGTACATCGCGGAAGGCTTCTTCGCACGCGGCGATGTAATCCACACTGCCGGAACGCAGGCTGTGTTCAAACGCATCGAGGAACAGCTGCTTGAGCTTGGCCGCGGTGATTTCGCGCATGTGCAGCAGGTTGATAAACAGCGCGCGGAAGGTCTTCAGGCTCTGCTCGCTGGTGGAGCGCAGCGGGATCAATGTCAGGTCCAGCGGGATCGACGTGTGGCCGCCGACCAGCAAACGCCGCAGTTCATCCGGCTTGAGTTCGTAAGCCTTGAGGCCCTCGCGCTCAAGGTTGGTGAACAGTTCTTTCTGACGCAGGCAGGTGTCGTTTTTCTGGTAGTGGGCCAGGTCGAGCTTGCCGGCATAGGCAAAGAATTGGTGGCCGAAACCACCGCCCGGCCCGCGGCCGACCACACCGATCACATGCGGGCCGTGGGGCAGGGAGACTTCCACGAGGATGTAGCTGGTGTCGCTGGCAAAGTAGAAGCGCCGCGATTGTTCCAGGGTGTACTTGCCGAAACTCATGTCCGACATGCGCGCCAGGATCGGGAACTGCAGGGCGTTGATTGAGGCGGACTTACCCAGGTTGTTCGCGCCGTACACCGACAGCGGCTCTTCCAGCGGAAACAAGCCCAGGCTGTAACCGGCGGTGTTCAATAGGGCGAAGCGGCGGATGCCGTAGCGTTCCTTACTCATGCGTCGGTCTCCTGTTCTTCGGCAATGGCACGGGCCAGGGCGTCTTCTTCGCTCTCGTTGTCAAACTCGCTGAGGTCCAGCGGGTCATCGGTCTGCAGCAGTTTCTCATCGCTGTCTTCGTCGATGATCACCGGCGCCGGCAGAGGCAAGACGCTGTGCACACTGGCTGCCAGGTCGCGGTCCTGCTGCACCGACAGGCACACGTCGAGGAACCGGTGCATCGGCGGCAGGAAGCGGTACACGCCGTTGTCTTCGCTGGCGAATCCGAGTTGGGTCATGCGGCGCATGATTTTTTCTTCGAGTTCTTCCTGGGTCTGCACTTCGGCCTGAATAAACAGGTCGCGGTACTTTTCCAGCAGCGACGGCAGCTCGTCGCGGCCCAGGCTGCCACCGTCCAGCACAGCGATTGGGTCGCGGCCCTGGTCGGCCAGGTGCTCGACGATGATGAAGGTGAATAGCGCCAGGCGCTGCGCGGTCTTGTTGACCTGCGCGGCAGCCACGGCGGTGTCGGGCACGAAGTAGTAGAAGCCCCGAGTGTCGCAAACCAGCTCAAAGCCCAGGGCCTTGAACAACGTGCGGTACTGGTCCTGGAAGTTCGACAGTTGGGCGTACAGCTCCGGGTCGCGGCGGCTGACATGGTAACCCTTGAACAGCTCGCGGAAGATCGGCGCCAGCTGGGACAGTTCGGATAGATCAAGATGCATGAGGAATGCTCGCAGAATGCTCGGCCGCGTCAGGCGTGGCCGGGAGCAGGGCGAAGGAGCGCAGGCTGACCTGGTGCTCGTGGGTGTGATAGTCGCGACGTTCCAGGCGTTCGCGCTTGAAGCGTTTTTCGCGGGACAGGCGTGAGAACCAGTACAGCAATTCGTCGGTGGCGCCGTCCGGTTCCTGCTCCAGCAGCCAAGTCATCAAGTCCGGCATCGGCAACGCGTCTTCGCAGCGTTCGAGCATCTCTTTGACCGTGCGCGGCGCGCGTTGGGCTTCGCCCTTGTGGGACTTGTGAGCCTTGGGGAACCGCGCAGGCTTGGGCTCGAAATTCGCCAGGGCATACACATAGGCTTCGACCTGGCTCGCACTGCCCAGGAAGGTACTTTGCGGTCGGGTAAACATCGGCATTGCCGCTTGCGGCACCGCGTCCAGGCCCTTGCGTCGAATGGCCGACAAGGCCAGCGCCGCGCCACGGGTCACGGCGTTGTGCCGGCGCGCTTCTTCACGCAGCGGCAGCAGCAGTTCCCGCGCATGGCGCAAGGTCAGTTGGGCGCTGGTCTGCATTTCGAGGATGCGCGCGTGGGTACGCAGCAGCATGTCATCGTCCACCAGATGGCCGAGGCGCTGCTGTTCGGTGAGCAGGCGCAACAGCACGTTTTCCACTTTGCGCACGCCTTGTTCGAAGGCGCCGTCGGCGTTCACCAGTTGGATCATCGGTTCGACGTATTCGTCCCAGGTCGCCAAGACCTCGGCGTAACGCTGGCGCAACGGGATCTGCCGGTCACTGGTCTTGGCGCGGTCGGCCACGGCGGCCAGGGCCTGTTCGTCGTTGGCGAGTTTTTTCAGCACGTCGCGCACGCGCATGTCGAGCAAGCGCAGTTGGCGGGCCAGGTCGTGGCCGTCGCGGATGTCGAAGGCGTCCTGGATATAACCGGCCAGGCGCTCAAGGTGGCGCAGGTAGGCTTCAATCTCCAGGCACAGGCCCAGCCGGTGCTCCTTGCGAAGATAGGCCAGGAAATCGTGGATCTGCGCGTTAAGCTCGAAGCGATTCGGGCTCTTGGCCACAGGCACGAGGATGTCGAGGCGAATCCACACGTCCAACAGGCTGGTGATGTCCTGGGGCGTGCTGTCCAGTTGTTGGGCGGCCAGTTGCGCGCGCAGCTCGCCGAGGCTCAGGGTGCCTTGGTCGAAGTGTTCGCACAGTGGCTCAAGTAAGGCCCAGTGTTCGGCGAGGGCGCGCAGGACGCGCTTGGGTTCGATCATGGGAATGGCCGCTGGTTGGCGATTAAAAGTCGCGATTGTACTGCATCGGACGGGGGATTTATCCACAGCCGGTCAGTGTGCAGTGGGCGATTGTGAGCGAACAGCGGTAGAATCCCCGCTCTTTACTTATCCACAAGTGGCCGAGCTGTGCTTATCGAGTCCCGACGTCGCGCTTACTTGACCGCCATGCAGGTGGTCAATTGGCTGCCCCGTACCGAACTGCCGTTTGCCGCACCGTCGCGGCCCGAGCTGCTGCAAGCGCTTGAGCCCGACGCGGTGTTCGAGTCTTCGGGGGAGGAAGCGGCCCCGCCGGTCGCGGTGATCAAGTCTGCGCCCGAGACACGCCCAACGGTGGAGCGGGCCAAGATCGAAGTCCCGCGGCCCTCGCCAGTGGTCAAGCCGGCCGTGGTCGAAGAGGCTGCGCCGGTGGTCAAGGCGCCGGTGGTGCCGCCGCCGCGTTTTGCCCTGCAATTGCTGCGCGCCGGGCGTTGCCTGCTGCTGGTGGAACTGCCCACCGGTGAGCGCTTCCAGACCCGCGACCCGGCCTATCTATTGCTCAAGGACATGCTGCGCGCCGCCGGCCTGCCCGACAGCCCGCAGATCGTCGGCGACCCGGTGCGCTGGCCGCTGCTGACGCGCGGCACCATGGATCAAGGCCCCGAGGCTGCGCGCGACTTTGTGCAAGGCTTTGTGGCGGCGCGCCTGGAAGACGAGCCCAGCGTGTGTGTGTGGTTGATCGGCCTGCCCGCTGTGCGTTTTGCCGGTGAAGCCAACGCCGAGGCGTGGTATCGCGAGCTGCAGGTCGACAGCCTGGGCTCGGTATGGGCCCTGCCGGGCCTGGAATTATTAATGGAAGAGCCACAGCGTAAGGCTGATGTCTGGCAAGCCATGCGCCGGCTGATGGCGCGCTGGAAAACAACCGATGAGTGAGGCTTTATCCTTCCGCCCGATGACCGAGGCCGACCTCGACGCCGTGCTAAAAATCGAATATGCGGCGTTCAGTCACCCCTGGACCCGTGGGATTTTTCTCGATGGGCTGGGCAAGTACCAGATCTGGTTGATGTTCGAAGGCGAGCAGCAAGTGGGGCACGGTGTGGTGCAGATCATTCTCGACGAGGCGCATCTGCTCAATATCACGGTAAAGCCGGAAAACCAGGGCCGCGGTCTGGGCCTGGCATTGCTCGAACACCTGATGTCCCGCGCACATGCCGCGAACGCGCGGGAGTGCTTCTTGGAAGTGCGGGACAGCAACACCGCAGCGTTCCGGTTGTACGAACGCTACGGTTTCAACGAAATCGGCCGTCGCCGGGATTACTACCCGGCCGTGGGTGGCCGGGAAGATGCGGTGGTCATGGCCTGTACTCTGGTCGATTGACCACCCGAGCCAATGTGGGAGGGGTTAAGCCGCCTCCCACAGGTGAACCGCGCTAGTCAGCGTTTGCCACCTATAGGGTCGATATCCGCCAGTTCTGCCTCATCCAGTCCATTCCCACCGCCGATATCGTCCTCGTCTACAACACTTAGATCGAAATCGGCAGGGCTGTCTTCCCCGGCCTCTCGCGCATCCCGCGCGCCGTCTTCGTGGATCAGGGTTTCGGGGCTCATGTCGTCGTCGGTGGCTTCATGATCGTCGGTGGAGGCTCCGGTCATCCCGGCTTCACGCACGCGCTCGTCAGGCATCAGGTGTTCGCGCTCGCCACGGGGGATTTCGTCGCCGATTTCTGCGCTAGGAGCCTCGTCGTCGAAATCCAGCTCGCGCATCGAGCCCATGCGGTCTTCGTTGTCATCAATCGGTTCGGGCTGGGTAGCGCCGTAGGGACGTCGTGATTCAGTCATGGCCAATCCTCATACTGTGGGGCATATAGTGTGTGGACAGGCACCACGCCCGAAAGATTCAAGCTAATTGCCGCGCGGCGTGACCTGGACGAGTGGTCGTGTGTCACACAGCTGCGCATCATTCCTGAGGCTTTCCTGATGAACGAACTACAAGACCTGCTTGATAACAACGAACGCTGGGCGGATGCGATCAAACAGGAAGATCCCGAATTCTTCGCCAAGCTCGCCCGCCAGCAAACCCCGGAATACCTATGGATCGGCTGTTCCGATGCACGGGTGCCGGCCAACGAGATCGTCGGCATGTTGCCGGGCGATCTGTTTGTGCACCGCAACGTGGCCAACGTGGTGCTGCACACCGACCTCAATTGCCTGTCGGTGATCCAGTACGCGGTCGATGTGCTCAAGGTTAAACATATCCTCGTCACCGGCCACTATGGCTGCGGTGGCGTGCGGGCTTCGATGCAGGACCGCCAGTTCGGCCTGATCGATGGCTGGCTGCGCACCATTCGCGACCTTTACTACGAAAACCGTGAGCTGCTGGCTCAGTTGCCGACCGAAGAAGAGCGCGTCGACCGCTTGTGCGAGTTGAACGTGATTCAGCAGGTGGCCAACGTGGGTCACACCAGCATTGTGCAGAACGCCTGGCATCGCGGGCAGAGCCTGTCGATCCATGGTTGCATTTACGGCATCAAGGATGGCCGCTGGAAGAGTTTGAACACCACCATCAGTGGCTTCGAGCAACTGCCGCCGCAATACCGCCTGCGTCCATTGGGCGAAGCCTAAGGCCGCTTGCGTTCGCGCCATCGAGCCATGAACGCCTGCCCTTCGGCGTTCAGTGGCTCATCGCGACCGGTGATCCAACCCCGGCAGTTCAACTCGCCGCACTGGCAGGCGAATTGCCGGAACAGCACGTCTTCGGTGCTGGCGTAGTCGCGGGTCAGTGGGGCGCCGACAGGGATGTCGCGTAAGGTCCAGACTTCCAGGTAATGCAGGTCGAGAAACACATTCGGCGTGCAGGAGTGCGGGAACAGGCCGCTGAACCAGCCATCGTAAAGATGAATGCGCGACGACAGTTGCAGGGTATGCAAGCGCCGCTCACTCAAGGCGTAGCCCGATATCTTGGCGATGCAAACGCGGCTTTCGAACGGGACGCGCGCAGTGATCCGCATGGTCAGCCCATCGGCCGATGGCACGACGTCGAAGTCACGTGTGGAGGGGTAGTCGTTTCCAAGCGCGGGCTTGAACGGGTAAAGACAGTCACTTCTGGCATTTTTAGCCTTAGCCATGGCCTGAGTCTTCATAACTCTCCTTGGTCAGGCTGCATCGACCTGCGGGTGGTGGCTGACGGCCAGTCTTGCAGCAGATGGGCTCCGGGCAAGACTCTCTGATGTTGGATCCGATTTCTACTGTCAAATCTGACAGTAGAAATCAGCTGTTTTTTGTGCGTTTTACAGCGCTGGCGCCGTGATTGTGGGGGTTGGCGCCGGTTCCTTCAGCTGTTTGAGATGGGTTTTGATCGGCGGCGTGGCGCATTTTTCATTGGCTTGTTCCGGCGTCAGCTTGCGTACCGAGGTGTAGAACAGCTCACAGGTCTGCTCCTTGCGCGTGACCT
Organism: Pseudomonas sp. S5F11; assembly: GCF_019641515.1. Lineage (NCBI taxonomy): Bacteria > Pseudomonadati > Pseudomonadota > Gammaproteobacteria > Pseudomonadales > Pseudomonadaceae > Pseudomonas > Pseudomonas sp. S5F11. The sequence continues at coordinate 2,807,879 of NZ_JAIFJZ010000001.1, read as the reverse complement.
GCCAGGTATTCATGCAGGCTTTGAGCAACACATTCGGGTCGCTGGCCGGTTTCTGCCCCATGCCGGCCTGCCAGCAGGCGGCACTCAAATCCTGGCCCATGACTTTCAAACCTGCCTCATCGGCCTTCTGCTCGTTGCCGTCATAGGTCGCCGGGTCGGCGGCATACCAAATGTAGCTGGGGTGGTTGGAACCCAGCACCGATACGCTTTGGCCGGCGGCCGGGCTGATCTGCGCCAGGCCCAGCACGCCCACGGTTTGCCCATATTGCTGCTTGATCCAGTTACGCACCGGTGCGCCGAACGCCACCATCGGCAGCGCTCCGTTGGGCAGCAGGCTCAGCTCCTTGACCATACGCGTCTGGTAGTCGGTGAAGTAGCTGTAGACCGCCTCCAGGTCATTACCGGCGTTGGACGGCGCGGCGATGGGGGCAATATCGATAATGGTCTGATAGGCCGGGGTCTCGGTGGCGGGGACGCCGTTATCGGTGAGCAGCGTCGACCAGCGGTCGGTAGTGGCCGACTCCAGGTAGTCCTGGGCCTGAGTCAACGAGTAGTCCGGCGGGAAGTGCAGCAACTCGATGCTCTTACGGTTTTCCAAGGCCATGCCCAGCGGCAGGAACAGGTACCAGTTATAGGCCCACTTGCCGTCGCTATTGAGCTTGCTGGCGCCCTGATACGCCAGGTCGGCGGTGTCGAGCAGGGTGGTCAACGGTTGACCATAGGTGTCCGGCACGCCGCTGAACGTCGCGGTGAGCTGGCCGTCATGGCTTTTCACGCTGACTTTGGCGCGGCTGTAACCGTCGCGTTGCAAGCTCTGGTTCAGGTAATGCTCAGCGGTCTGCTCCAGCGTCCATGGCCGAAAACAGATCACATTGCAGTTATTGGGAAACGCGAATAATTGGGTGACGCGTTGCGTGCTGCCCAAAGGTACTTGGATATCGGCCTGCACGACCGCACTGGCCATCAGTGCGGCCAGGGTCAGGGACAGCCTGGTCGATTTGAACATAATTGATTCCTTGTCAGCGAAAGCCCGTCTGCGCGGGATGAAGGCCCACTTGCACACAGTAGCGGCTGACCAGGAAAACCGCGTGCTAAATCGCCAAGGGTGTCGCTATTGGATAAGAAACTGCAGTGCGTTGCTTAGATCGCCCATCGGTGCCTGACCACGCGCAATCATGGCGTCATCGCGCTGCTTGAGGCCGGGCAGGGTCTCCAATTGGAATACCCGGGTAATCAGGCGCAGGATCGATGCGGTGTCGTATACCGTATGGTCCACGGTGCCCTTGCGCGCAAACGGCGACACCACCAGCGCCGGCACCCGACTGCCCGGCCCCCAGCGGTCGCCCTTAGGCGGCGCGACGTGGTCCCACCAGCCGCCGTTTTCATCGACGGTCACCACCACCACCATGTTTTTCCATTGGGGGCTTTCCTGCAGCACCTTCAAGACACGCGCGATATGGCGATCGCCGGAAGCCACATCGGCATAACCGGCGTGCATGTTCAGGTTGCCCTGGGGCTTGTAGAACGTCACCGCCGGCAGCTTTCCGGCTTGTGCATCGGCCAGGAACTTGTTGGTACTGGACTCATCGCCCAACCCACCATCACGAAGACGTTTGCTGCGTTCCGCCGGGTTCTGCGGCCCCTGTTGCTTGAAGTAATTGAACGGCTGATGGTGGTACTGGAAATTGGGGATCTTCGGGATACCGCCCGAGTCCTTGAACTGATCCAGCGTCGCCTGCCACGCCCCGGCGTACCAGGCCCAGTCGATATTCTTCTGCGACAGCTTGTCGCCGATGTGTTCGTGGGTCTGAGGCACCAGCACATTGGGCAGGTCCGGCTTGGAGTAATCCGAGTTTTGCGGGTCGCGTATCCAGGTCGGCCAATAGGGCGGGGCCAGGGTATTGACCGCGTAACCGTCCGGGGTCAGGGCGCTGGGGCCGAACTGCGGCGGGCCGCTCATCGCGCTGGCCGGGGAGTTGTCCAGCGGCTTGAGGCGCGTGTCGGTGGGGTCATCGCTTTGCAACGTGGCGATCTGCGATTTAGCCACCGATTGTGCGGCGTTCGGGTACACCGGCGCGGTGGCGCTGATCAGGTATTGGTGGTTGAGAAACGAACCGCCAAACGCACCCTGAAAGAAGTTGTCGCAGAGCACGAACTCTTTGGCTACATCCCACAGGCGCAGGGAATAACGGCTCTGGGCGTAATGGCCCATCACCAGCCCGCCGGCGTCGGCCCAGGCGACAAAACCGTCGTTCTTGCCACCGTTGATCTGCATCTGGTTCTGGTAAAACACATGCCATAGATCGCGGGTCACAAGGCTCAACGGCAAATCTTCGGCATTCGGGCCCTTGAGGGCGAACGGTGCGTTGGGCAGGTTTTCCTGGAATTGCACTGCGTTGGGGTAGGTAACGCCGTCCACGCTTTGCGGCCCGACCTGCAGCACACCGCCCCAGGCTGGAGGCAGGGTGGCCAACAGGCTGCCGTCGCGGTCGCGTTGCTGGTATTGAGCGGCAGACAACGCCGACAGCGGTTTCTCCACGCCGGGGAAATCCGCAAACAAATTATTGAAGCTGCGGTTTTCGGCGTAGATCACCACCACGGTTTTAACCTGGTCGCGCAGGGCTTTGTCTAGCTCCTGCGGGGTCAGTGGTCGTGTCTGGGGTGGGTTTGGCCCTTCGCCGGTGTGGCCGCAGCCGCTCAAGGTAGCGCCCGCCCCCAGTACCGCCGCGCCTCCCAGGAAGCGCCGACGGCTGGTGTCTACGGGCGGTTGAGTTACGGAATTGGTGGAAGGGCGGTCTTCGTGCTCGTCGCTCATTGCGGGGGAGTCCTGGCGAGATGTTGCAAGATGTTTCGCAGGACGGTAGCAGTGGGAGATGACGGAACCAAGACAACGGCGCGACCTGCCGGAGCTGCGAGGCCCTGTGGGAGGGGGCTTGCCCCCGATGACGGCCTGACAGCCGACTAGAATTTCGCATCAGACCGAGTACATATACCGGCTGGCACGCCTGATTGACTGCGCCCGTTGCAATAACTGGCGCAGTCCCCATTCGCCTACGGCATCACCGGCGGCAAATACGCCAGCGTGGTCCCCAGTGCCCACAACAAAAACAACACTAGCGGCGTGTGCACCAGCAATTGCACGAACGAGAAACCGATCAAATCCCTCGCTTTAAGCCCCAGCACGCCCAATAGCGGCAGCATATAGAACGGGTTGATCAAATTCGGCAGCGCTTCGGCGGCGTTGTAGATCTGCACCGACCAGCCCAGGTGGTACTGCAGATCGTTGGCCACTTGCATCACATACGGTGCCTCGATGATCCACTTGCCTCCGCCCGACGGAATAAAGAAGCCCAGCACCGCCGAGTACACCCCCATCAGCAGTGCGTAGGTGTCGTGGGAGGCAATAGAGGTGAAGAACGTTGAGATATGGTGCGCCAGGGTCTGGCCGTCGCCGCCCTTGACCACCGTCATCAGCGCGGCGATCGAACCGTACAGCGGGAATTGGATCAACACCCCGGTGGTGGTCGGCACCGCACGGGCCACGGCATCCAGGAAGCTGCGCGGGCGCCAGTGCAGCAGCGCACCGACCATGATGAACAGGAAGTTATAGGTATTGAGCCCCGAGATGGCACTGATCGCCGGCTTGGTCGAAAACTCATGGAACAGCCAACCGGCGGCCAGCAGCGCCAGCAGGATGGTCAGCAGCGGGCTGTGTTCCAGCCATTCGCCGGGGCGCGTCGGCGCCTGTGGCTTGGGCAGGTTGAAGGCCGGGTCGACTCCACAGGCCTGGGCGTCGCGGGCGCTGTTCGGGCCGGGGGCGGTGGCGTAGGCGATGATCAGCGACACCACGATCAGCGCCAGCAACAGCACACCGGACTGCCACAGGAAGATCGTCTCGGTGAAGGGGATCATCCCGGTGATCGCCAGGATCGATGGCGGCAAACTGCCTGGGTTGGCCTGCAACTGCGCGGCCGACGACGACAACCCCAGGGCCCACACGGCGCCCAGGCCCAGGTAGGCGGCCGCACCCGCCGCGCGGTAATCCATGCGCAGATCGGTACGCCGGGCCAGGGCGCGTACCAGCAACCCGCCGAACACCAGGGACAAGCCCCAGTTCAGCAGCGACGCGACCATTGAAATCAGCGCCACCCACGCCACGGCCGAGCGGCCGTTCTTGGGGATGCGCGCCAGGCGGTCAATCAGGCGCACCGCTGGCGGTGAGCTGGCGACCACATAACCGCCGATTACCACAAAGGCCATTTGCATGGTGAACGGGATCAGGCTCCAGAAACCATCGCCAAAGGCTTTGGCGGCGTCGGTCGGAGCGGCGCCCATGCCCAGGGTCGCCACGGCCACGATGATCACCGCCAGTGCGGCGAACACCCAGGAGTCCGGGAACCAGCGTTCGGCAAAGTTGGAGCAGCGCAGGGCAAATCGGGCATAGCGGCTTTCTTCGATAGCGTCGGCCACGAGTCATTCCTCTTGTCGTTATTATGGGTTTGGCAGTTTTCCGGCATATTCCGCTACGGCCATTGATATGGGAATGCGGTTATCTTCATTGATCGATGAGGAAAACAAATATATCTGCCGCGATTGCCATGATCCGGTTCAGCTCATAACCTGCACGCCATTTTGTTTGTCTGCCGAGCCATTCCATGACTGCCACCTCTGTCGCACAGGCGCAGCGCTTTTCCCGCTCCGACTACAAAACCCTAGGCCTGGCCGCCTTAGGCGGTGCTTTGGAAATCTATGACTTCATCATCTTTGTGTTTTTCGCGCTGACCCTCAGCCAACTGTTCTTCCCGCCGGAAATGCCCGAATGGCTGCGCCTGCTGCAAAGCTTCGGCATCTTTGTCACCGGTTACCTCGCGCGCCCGCTGGGCGGCATCCTGATGGCGCATTTTGCCGATCACCTGGGGCGCAAACGGGTCTTCAGCCTGAGCATCTTGATGATGGCCTTGCCTTGCCTGCTCATCGGGATCATGCCCACCTATGCCCAGATCGGTTATTTCGCACCACTGATCCTGCTGGCGCTGCGAGTGCTGCAAGGCGCGGCGGTGGGCGGTGAAGTGCCCAGTGCCTGGACCTTCGTCGCCGAGCACGCGCCGCGCAACCATCGCGGGTATGCCCTCGGTTTCCTACAGGCAGGGCTGACCTTCGGCTACTTGCTCGGCGCCCTGACCGCGACGCTACTGGCGCAAGTTTTTACAGCTGCTGAGATCCTTGACTACGCCTGGCGTTTCCCCTTCCTGCTCGGCGGCGTATTCGGAGTAATCGGCGTTTGGCTGCGCCGTTGGCTCAGTGAAACGCCAGTCTTCCTGGAGATGCAGGCGCGTCGCCAGGCCGCCGCCGAACTGCCGCTGCGCACCGTATTGCGTGACCACCGCGCGGTGCTGCTGCCGGCGATGATCCTCACCTGTGTTCTCACCTCGGCAGTGGTGGTGCTGGTGGTTATCACCCCGACTATGATGCAAAAAACCTTCGGCATGAGCCCCAGTCACACCTTCGCGTTAAGCGCGCTGGGCATCGTGTTTCTCAATATCGGTTGCGTGCTTGCCGGCCTGCTGGTGGACCGCATTGGGGCCTGGCGCGCAGTGCTGGTTTACAGCCTTTTGCTGCCGGTGGGAATTGCGCTGTTGTACGCCAGCCTCATCGCCGGCGGTGTGTGGCTTGGTGCGGCGTACGCCGTGGCGGGCTTGAGCTGTGGCGTGGTGGGCGCTGTGCCGTCGGTGATGGTTGGTCTGTTTCCGGCGCCGGTGCGGGTATCGGGGATTTCCTTTACCTACAACATCGCCTACGCGCTGTGGGCCAGCACCACCCCGCTGATGCTGATCGCATTGATGCCCACCAGCCCGTGGATTTGCGTGGGCTACTGCGTGGTGATGGGTGCGGTGGGAGTGGGCAGTGTGGCGCTGTTTGGCAAGCGCCACACCTTGATGGCCTGAGGGTCAGGTCAAGAAGTGCCAGAGCAGCAAGGTGCCGACCAGGCCGACCACGGAAACGATGGTCTGCAGCACTGACCAGACCCAGATAGTCTGCTTGAGCTGCAGCCCGAAGTACTCGCGTACCATCCAGAACCCGGCATCGTTGACGTGGCAGAAGAACACCGAGCCGGCACCGATCGCCAGGGCCACCAGTGAGCTTTGCGTCGCCGCCAGGCCCGCCATCATCGGTGCCAGGATGCCCGCGGTTGTGGTGGTGGCGACGGTGGCCGAACCCGTGGCTTGGCGCAACGCCACGGCGATCAGCCAGGCCAGCAGCAGATAGGGCATGTGTGCGCCTTCTGCAGCTTTGCTGATGGTCTGGCTAACGCCTGCGTCGAGCAGGGTTTGCTTGAGGCCGCCACCGGCACCGATGGTCAACAGCAACACCGCAATCGGAGCGAGTGCCTTGCGCAAGGTATTGCCGATCTCAGCCCGCGGCATGCCGGCGGCCCAGCCCAGGCAGATCACCGCGCCAATCACCGCCAGGCCGAGGGCGATCAGCGGTTCGCCGAGGAATTTGAGCGTCAGGCCGGCGCTGCTGTCGGCGGGCAACGCAACCTTGGCCAAGGTGCTACCGAGCATCAGAATCACCGGCAACAGGATGATCAGCAACGACACGCCAAAGCCCGGCTGGCGCGGGGCCTTGGGCGGTGCACTGAACAGCGCGCCGATGTCGGCAGGTTCATCCACATGCAGGCGCTTGGACAACCAGTTGCCATAGATCGGCCCGGCCAGCATCACCGCCGGCACCGCCAGGCAAAAGCCCTGCAACATGGTCAGGCCCAGGTCGGCGTGCAACGCGCCCACCGCTATCAACGGCCCCGGATGGGGCGGCATCAGGGCGTGCAACGTGGTCATACCCGCCAGCGCCGGGATGGCGATTTTCAGCAAAGGCTGGTTTGAACGTTTGGCCATGACAAAGATGATCGGCACCATCATCACCAAGCCCACTTCGAAGAACAGTGGCAAGCCGATCACCATCGCTACCAAGGCCATGACCCACGGTAATGACTTGCCCTTACCCAGCCCCAATAGCGTGGTGGCGATACGGTCGGCCGCGCCGGACTCGGCCATCAGTGCACCGAGCATCGAGCCCAGGGCGATGATAATTCCAGCCTCCCCAAGGATCGCCCCGGCGCCTTTACTGAAGGCTTTAGCCACCTCTTCCGGCGGCAGGCCGGCGCCGACCCCAGCGATAAAGGTGCCGATCAAAATCGATAGGAACGGCGGTAACTTGGTCGCGCTGATCAGCACGATGATGCTGGCGATAGCCAGTAAGACGCAAAACATAAGGCGAGTGTCGTGAACCATCCACGCAGCAGTCGATAACTCCAAAACGGAACTCCTTATCGAACAGGTTGGGGAATTGTTTCTTTTTGTTTCCTGCGTGCAAAAGCATACCTGATCGCCCGATGGCGCCACAGGAAGCTGCGCTGGATCAACGATGTTTCATCTTTCCAATATTTAGGGTTCTACTTGCTTCGTTAGGGCTTCAGAAAACCCCGGCAGCGCCGATGCAGCTCAGATCTATTTCCCTAATCGCCATCGGTGAACCATGTTCAACACCCGTTTGAAGCAAGAGCTAGCAGCTCTTCGCGAAGAGTTGTCCAGCTTGAATCAGGTCAAGGAGAGCCTCGAAAGCGAAATGCTGTGTTTGACTCTGGATGCCGAGGGCCGGGTGGAATGGGCCAATACCAATTTTCTGCAGGAGTTGGCTTACCAGGCGAGCGCGATTCTGGGACGCCCGATTGAAGAGTTGGTACCGGCTCACGTACGTCAGGACTCGTTCCAACTGCGCTTCAAGAATGCGCTGACACGCGGTGAGCATTTCGCCGGCACCGTGCGCCTGATGCGCGGCAATGGCAAGGAAGCGTGGCTGCGCTCGATTGTGCAGCCTGTGCGCGACGCAAGCGGGCGGATCAAGCGCTTTTCGATCTTCTCCAGCGACCTCACCCGCACCATCGAAGCCTCGCGCGAGCATGAAAACCTGATCGGCGCGCTGGTGCGTTCCACGGCCGTGATCGAATTCGACCTGGGCGGGCATGTGCTCACCGCCAATGACCGCTTCCTCAATGGCATGGGTTACACCCTGGCGCAGATCCAGGGCAAGCATCACCGGATGTTTTGTGAACCACAGGAATACAACAGCGAGGCCTACGCGCAGTTCTGGCAGCGTCTGAACGCCGGTGAGTTCGTCGCGGCGCGCTTCAAACGAGTGGATAGCCATGGCCGCGCGGTGTGGCTGGAAGCCACCTACAACCCCGTGCTCGACGCTAACGATCGGCTGTACAAAGTGGTTAAGTTCGCCACGGTGATCACCGATCAGGTCACCCGCGAACAGGCGGTATCCGACGCCGCCAATATTGCCTACAGCACCTCCGTGCAAACCGACAACAGTGCACAGCGCGGCACCGCAGTGGTGACTCAGGCGGTGGGTGTGATGCGCGACCTGGCCCAGCATATGCAACAGGCCGGAGAGGGCATCGAGGCGCTGAACGCTCAGTCCCAAGTGATCGGCAGTATCGTCAAGACCATCAGCGGTATCGCCGAGCAGACCAACTTGTTGGCACTCAACGCGGCGATTGAAGCGGCGCGCGCCGGAGAGCAGGGCCGGGGCTTCGCGGTGGTGGCCGATGAGGTACGCCAGTTGGCTTCACGCACCAGTAAAGCCACCGAGGAAATCGTCGGCGTGGTGCGCCAGAACCAGGACATGGCGCGCGATGCGGTCAGCTTGATGACCGATGGTCGACTGCAAGCCGAGCAAGGTCTGGCCCTGGCGGCGGAAGCGGGCACGGTGATTGTGGAGATCCAGGATGGCGCGCAGAAAGTGGTCAGCGCTGTAGGACAATTCGCCAATCAACTGTCGAGCTGACCCTTGGAGCTTGTGCTTGAGGTATCGTAGGTTTTTTCGCTTGAAGAGCCGACCTGCATGAGCCCTGAACACTGCCGTCCTGTCCCCCTGCCCAAGGCATACCGCTTGCTCAATCACGGCCCAACCGTGCTGGTGAGCGCCGCCCATGACGGCCAGCGCACCATCATGGCGGCCGCCTGGGCCATGCCGCTGGATTTCGAACCGCCGAAAGTCGCGGTGGTGTTGGACAAAGCCACCTGGACCCGCCAACTGCTGGAAGGCGCCGGCACCTTCGCAGTGCAGGTGCCGTGTGCGGCCCAGGCCGACCTGGTGCAAACCGTCGGCACGACCAGCGGCCGTGACCTCGACAAGTTCGCCGCCTATGACCTGCGCACCTTCACAGGTGAACACACCGACGCTCCGTTGCTGGAGGGTTGCGTGGCATGGCTGGAGTGCCGCCTGCTCCCCGAGCCGCATAACCAGCAGACCTATGACCTGTTCCTCGGTGAAGTGGTGGCCGCCTATGCCGATGAGCGCGTGTTCAGTGACGGCCACTGGCACTTCGATGGGCATGACGAGCTGCGCACTCTGCACCATGTGGCGGGCGGGCATTTCCTGACCATCGGCCAGCCGATCGATGGGCGCCTGTTGTAAACCTGACCAGCGCGTTCAACGTCCCAGCATCTTTACCCAGCGCGACGGCGGCATGCCGTAGGTGCTGCGAAATTGCCGGGTCATATGGCTCTGGTCGGTGAAGCCGGCGGTCAGCGCAGCGTCCACCAGGGGTTGGCCTTGGGCCAGCAAGCTGCGCACCAAGTCCAACCTGCGCATGGTCAGGTAACGGTAGGGGCTGGTGCCGAACAGCAGGCGAAAATCCCGCGACAACGCCCAGCGGTCGCGTCCGGCGTGTTCGGCCATTTCTTCCAATGTGATGTTGCGTCCCAGGGCGCTGTGAATAAATTCCCGCGCCCGCTCGGCAGCCACGTAGTCGAAGGTCTTGCGGCTGACGATTGCCCCCGCCGCAGCGCTCAGGGCCTGGGCCAGGTCGAACAGTGCATCCTGTTCCTGCAACGGGTCGACCGGGTATTCCAGGTTTTGCAGCAGCACGTCGCTGGCGCGGAACAGCCGCGGGTCGGTGGACACACCGCCAGGCACAAACGGCAATGGCTTGCCGCCGAGAATCTGCTGGATCAGCGCCGGCTCGACATAAATCATGCGGTACTTGAAGCCTTCCTCGCTGCCGGCGCGGCCGTCGTGGACCTCGTCTGGATGAATCACCATGGTCGTACCCGGAAGGCCATGGATCATGCCGCCGCGGTAATGAAAACTCTGCACGCCCAGCAACGTACGCCCGATGGCGTAGGTGTCATGGCGATGCGGGTCGAAGGCGAAGCCGGCGAAGTACGCTTCGATACGGTCCAGGCCGCTGGCGTGCGGCGCACGGTGGAGCCAGTCGAGCGTGGAGGTCGGGTTACCCATGGTGACTTGTCACAAAAAAGAGGTGGAAACACGTTAACCCAGTGTGGGCGTGCTGTCTGCTGGGGTCTTGTACGATTGTGCAGACAGCGCCTACAGCACGTTTGGCAATCGCTGAGCGCCCATGGTAAGAAGCCTTACGTTCAACACTGAGGTCGGGTCATGGGTAAGGTGCGGGTAGGTATTATTTTTGGCGGCCGCTCGGCTGAGCATGAAGTGTCGTTGCAGTCGGCCCGCAACATCGTGGATGCCCTCGACCGTACGCGCTTCGAACCGATCCTGATCGGCATCGACAAGGCCGGTCACTGGCACCTCAACGACACCTCGAACTTCCTGCTCAATCAGGAAAACCCGGCCTTGATCGCCCTCAACCAATCCAATCGCGAACTGGCGGTGGTGCCCGGTAAAGCCAATCGCCAAGTGGTGGAAACCTCCGGCCAGGGCGTGCTGGAACATATTGACGTGATCTTCCCCATCGTCCACGGCACCCTGGGTGAGGATGGTTGCCTGCAAGGTTTGTTGCGCATGGCCGATCTGCCGTTTGTCGGCTCGGATGTGCTGGGTTCGGCGATCTGCATGGACAAGGACATCAGCAAGCGCCTGCTGCGTGACGCCGGAATTGCCGTCACACCGTTTATAACGCTCACCCGTGGCAATGCGGCGCGCACCTCGTATGAAAAGGCGGTGAAGACGCTGGGCTTGCCGCTGTTCGTCAAACCGGCCAATCAGGGCTCCTCGGTGGGCGTAAGCAAAGTCAGCAGCGAAGCCGAGTACCGTGCCGCCGTCGAACTGGCGCTGGGTTTCGATGAGAAGGTGTTGGTGGAGTCCGCCGTTCAAGGCCGTGAAATCGAATGCGCGGTATTGGGCAACGACAACCCCATCGCCAGCGGTTGCGGCGAGATCGTGGTGAGCAATGGGTTCTATTCCTACGACAGCAAATACATCGACGAACAGGCCGCTCAGGTGGTGGTGCCGGCCGCGATCAGCCATGACGCCAGCGAACGCATTCGCCAGTTGGCAGTGCAGGCGTTTGAAGTGCTGGGCTGCTCGGGGCTGGCGCGGGTCGATGTGTTTCTCACCGACAAGGGCGATGTGGTGATCAACGAAATCAACTCACTGCCCGGCTTCACCCGCATCAGCATGTACCACAAGTTGTGGCAGGCCACGGGGATGAGCTACAGCGAGCTGATCACCCGCCTGATCGAACTGGCGATGGAGCGGCATGCGGCGCGCAAGGGGCTGAAGATCAGCCGCTGAGTAAGCCTGTTGCAGTGAGCGGGCTTGCCCCTTCCAGTCAGTCGCCCAGCGCTTGGCCTTCGCGCCGAGGATCGGCGCCGCCGTTGAGCAAGACCTTGCCTTGCGCGTCTCGCGTGCGAACGATGGCCTGTACGCCGCTGGTCATCTCGATCTCGCTCAGCGTGTGGCCCTTGTCTTTCAGCGCTTGCTTGAGCGTCGGGCTGAACAGGCCGGCCTCCAGTTCGGTCGCGCCATTGCGACTGCCGAAATTGGGCAGGTTGATGGCGGCCTGCGGATCGAGTTTCCAGTCGAGCATGGCCACCAGCGACTTGCTCACGTATTCGATGATTTGCGAGCCGCCGGGAGAACCCACGGTGGCCAGCAGCTCCCCGCTCTGGCGGTCGAACACCAAGGTCGGCGCCATGGACGAGCGCGGCCGTTTGCCGGGTTGCACGCGGTTGGCCACAGGCTGGCCATTCTCCTCGGGGATAAATGAGAAGTCAGTCATCTGATTGTTGAGCAAAAAGCCCTGGACCATCAGGTGGGATCCAAACGCGGCTTCCACGGTGGTGGTCATCGACACCGCACCGCCCAGGTCATCCACGGCCACCACTTGCGAGGTGGAGATGCGCAGGGGCGAACGATCCGGCGCATACGCCACCTTCAGGCCGGCCGGTTGACCGGGCTTGGCTACACCCATGCTGCGCTCGCCGATCAACGTGGCGCGCTGGGCCAGGTAGTCCGGGGCGATCAGGCCGGCGACAGGAACCGGTGTGAAGTCGGTATCGGCCACATACAGGGCGCGATCGGCAAACGCCAGGCGCCCGGCTTCGGCGAGCAGATGCACGGCCTCGGGCGTCGGTTCCAGCCCGGCGGGCGACGGGCTCTTGAGCGGCATCATCGATGCGATGGCCCAGCGTGGGTCACGGGCTTCCAATGCCTGCAAGGTGCCCAGGATCTGCGCCACGGCAATCCCGCCGGAGGACGGCGGCGGCATGCCGCACACCCGCCATTGTTTGTAATCGCTGCACAGTGGTGCGCGCTCTTTGGCGACGTAGCGTTGCAAGTCGGCCTGAGACAGGCTGCCTGCGTTGCGATGGCCCTGGACCTTGCGCACGATTTCATCGGCGATCGGGCCGGTGTAGAGCGCGTCCGGCCCTTCCTTGGCGATGCGCTTGAACACCTGGGCCAGCGCCGGGTTTTGCAGCAAGGTACCGGTGGCTTTGGGGCTGCCGTCGGCGTTTAGAAAGTACGCCGCCATGTCTGGCGATTGGGCGATATACGGGTCGGCGGCAATCAGGCTGTGCAAGCGGGGTGAGATCGCGAAGCCTTGTTCCGCCAGACGGATCGCCGGCTCGAACAGTTTGGCCCACTGCAAGTGGCCGGTCTTTTTGTGCGCCATTTCCAGTGCGCGTAAAACCCCCGGCGTACCGACCGAGCGTCCGCCGATCTGCGCGTCGGGAAACGCCATCGGTTTGCCGTCGGCGTTGAGGAACAGTTGACCCGTCGCCCCGGCCGGTGCGGTCTCGCGGCCGTCGTACGCGTGCACCGTTTGGCCATCCCACAGCATGATGAATGCGCCGCCACCGATGCCCGAGGACTGCGGCTCCACCAAGGTCAACACCGCCTGCATCGCAATCGCGGCGTCAATCGCCGAGCCGCCTTGGCGCAACATCTCGCGTCCGGCTTGCGCGGCCAGCGGGTTGGCGGCGGCAGCCATATGGCGTTCGGCGTGACGGGTAGTCAGGTCGGTGCGATAACCCGAGCCCAGCTCCGGCGCCGGTGGTTGTTCGTTGACCGAGGTATGGCAGGCCGTCAGGGCCAGGGTTGCGGCGATGACCGTCAGTTGACGGCGAGAAATCGAAAACACGCGCTGAACTCCGTTCATGGTGAGCAAGATCCGTTGTCCTTTAGGTACGGCTTTTTTACAGGTAAATCGTGCCTTGCATGTACAGCGCGGCCTTGCCGGAGATAATCACGCGGTCGCCTTTGCACTGGCAGTGCAACTGGCCTTTGCGCAGGCCACCTTGCTCGGCCGTCAGGTGGGATTTGCCCAAGCGCTCGGCCCAGAACGGGGCCAGTGAAGTGTGCGCCGAACCGGTGACCGGATCTTCGTTGACCCCCACATTCGGCCCGAACCAGCGGGAGATGAAGTCAAACCGCGTGCTGCGCGCGGTCACGGCGATCCCGCGTTTGGGCATGCCCTTGAGGCGCGCAAAGTCCGGAGTCAGCGCGGCCACTTGAGCCTCATCCTGCACCAGCACAATGAAGTCATCGGTGTTGAATACTTCGGCATGCTCAATGCCCAGCGCGGCCAACATACCGGCGGGTGGCTCGCACGGGTGGGGCACTTTGGCCGGGAAATCCATCGCCAGTTCGTCACCGTTGCGTGTCACCCGAAGCTCGCCGCTGCGGGTGGCAAAACGCAGCACGTCAGAGGTGTCCGCCAGTCGATGAATCAACACCCAAGCCGCGGCGAGCGTGGCGTGACCACACAGGTCCACTTCGACTTCGGGGGTAAACCAGCGCAACTCATAGCCATCGCCACGGCGCACGAAGTAGGCGGTTTCCGAGAGATTGTTCTCGGCGGCGATCGCTTGCAACTGCTCATCGGGCAACCACTCAGTGAGCGGGCAGACTGCGGCCGGGTTGCCGCCGAAAGGCTGTTCGCTGAAGGCGTCGACTTGATAAATGTCCAGTTTCACCGCAGGGCACTCCGTGTGGGGGGAGGCTGGACACTAACAGTGGGTCAAGGGAGCGTCAAAATACAGTTGGGGAGTTTTTTTGTGCGCATGCAGACCGTGTTGCTTATCGTCATCTGCGGCACGGAGCGGGCCTGCGGCCGGCGGGGCTTTTCGGCAGGCATAAAAAAACGGCCTACCTTTCGGTAAGCCGTTTTTAGTACTTGGTGGCTACACAGGGACTTGAACCCCGGACCCCAGCATTATGAATGCTATGCTCTAACCAACTGAGCTATGTAGCCAAGTGGCGCGCATTATTCGCGCAGAACGACAACGCGTCAAGCGTTTATTTTGAGTTTTTATCTACGCTTTCAACTGTTTAACCGAAACAGGGCTAAATGGCGACGAGCGGAGAGGTGGAAAGCGGCATCGGTTGCCCGGCAAGCGTTTCCACCGGGCACTGTGAGGTAGGTTTCTGAAGCGGATATTCGGTTGGGCGATATCCCTGCCGCCCAACTATGGCTCCGGTTACGGCTGACGCGAGCTGTGGGTGACGCGCTTGAGCTGTTCGCGAGCCCGAGACAGGCGGGAGCGGACGGTGCCGATAGGTATGTCCAATACATCGGCGGTGTCTTGGTAGCTACCGTCGGTTTCCAGCGAGGCGTAGAGCGTTTTACGCATTTCCGTCGGCAGATGGTCGATGGCATTCAAGGTTTTTTCCAACCGGCGGTTGACCTCGAACTCCCAGTCCAGGTTGTTGTTTTCATCCTGACCGTGCCACAGCGATTCGTCGAACTCACAGTGAACCGGCTTGGCATACATTCGCCTGAAGTGATTGCGGATCAGGTTCTGGGCGATGCCGCACATCCAGGTGCTGAGTGTTGCGATGCCGCTGTAGCGTTCACGGTTACGCCAGGCTTCCAAGTAGGTCAATTGCAGAAGATCGTCCGCATCCTCCGGGTTGAGCACCCGCTTGTGGATAAAGCGTCGGAGTTTTTTTTGCTCGTCGTCTGTCAGGTGATGCATGAATTGAGGCGAGCTGCCAACGAGGTGAGCTAAAGCTTCAATAGGGATATTCATGTTTTTTTCCTTTGGGTAGACGCAGTCGAAACATGTCGACAGGACCCCTTTAGCACTGCCTGTGCCAAACGAAAAAAACTCATAAACCTATGATTTATATGTATAAATATCTTGAAATATCTGAGATTCGTGCAGCCTGTTGCGCGGCGGCGCGCAAGCTTGTGCAAGTCTTTTCAAATTTGTCCTGAGATCATTTTTGATGGAACCGCTCAGGAAGGTCTTGCCACACAGGGAAACACTCTTCCTGTGCTGGTCAGTCCATGAAAGTCGAATCCAAAAATGATGTGCAAGCGAACCAACGCTTGGATCAACCGGTTCTAAATCCCGCTACCGTGGCGATGCCCACGAAGGCTGCTGACGAACTTTCGTTCTTGTTCAGTCAGGAAGTGGACGCCAATTCCCGACCGTTGAGCGAACGCAAGATGGGATTTCCCATCCCTCCCGTCGAACATATGGTGCAGCTGTACGATCAGTTGGGTCATCCGGCCCAAGCGACCATGGCTGCGATCTCCCGTCGAGTCAGGATGCTATTGCTGCAGAAGCCCACTGTCGAGAAGTTGCTGGAGCTGACGGGGCGGGACCCGGCACGCGCATTTGTGGTGCTCAAGTATGTGGCGGCTCATGCGGACAGCGAAGCGCGTCCGGCTGAGGCCGCCTTGGCGCGCGATGCCATTAACCGGTTGGAAATCCGTTTCAAAGGGGAGATCCAGGCCGGGCTGAACATCGCCTCGGCGCTGCAGACGGCGAGTATCGATCCGCAGGAGCGCCAGGCCCTGCGTACGCTCTACTACGCCAGCGTAGTGGCGCGGCAATCGCTGGCCACGATGATGCAGGCGTTGCTGGGGGTCTATGGTGGCGAGCGGTTTCACGATGGGCTCAAGATCATGCGTAAAGCCTTGGCGGACGATATTGCCGCGCTGGTGTCGTCAAGCCCCACGGCCGTGTTGCGCACCTTATTGTTGGGGCTGCAAAGCTGCGGACAGTTGAGCGGCGTCTTGGCCGGCTGCCGTGCGTTGATTGAGCGCCTGGGTGTCGGGCATGACGCCGTGGAATTGCTGCAGCGGCTGTTGGGTTACGCCGGTAGCGGTATTGATGCCGGTGAATTCTTGCGCCTGGGCACTGATCTGGGCGGTGGCTCGATCGCTCAGAAGTTGGTCGTCCTCAACGCGTTTTACCCGCTACTGCAGCAGATGCCCCTGGCGTTGTGGGGGGACAGCCAGACCCGCCGTGAGACTCTGCATATGCTCTTGCTAGTGATCGATGAGTTGGACCGCAGTGTACGTGGGCCCAAACGCTTTGCTGGCGAGCCGAGGGCCGCGACGTGACCGCATTGTCGGCCATCAACCGTGTCCTGCTCAAAGTGGCCCAGCGCGCCGAAGTTCTCGGCGCGGTGGTGGTCATGGCCATCGTGTTCATTTTTATCGTGCCGTTGCCCACCTGGCTGGTGGATATCCTGATTGCGCTGAATATCTGTATCTCGTGCCTGTTGATTGTCCTGGCGTTGTACTTGCCGGGGCCGCTGGCGTTTTCCTCGTTCCCGTCAATTCTGTTGCTGACCACCATGTTCCGACTCGCGCTGTCGATCGCGACCACGCGCCTGATCCTGCTGGAGCAGGATGCGGGCGACATTGTCGAGGCCTTCGGCAACTTCGTGGTGGGAGGCAACCTGGCGGTGGGCATGGTGATCTTCCTGATCCTTACGCTGGTCAACTTCCTGGTGATTACCAAGGGCTCGGAGCGGGTGGCCGAGGTTGCGGCGCGCTTTAGTCTGGATGCAATGCCAGGCAAACAGATGTCCATCGACAGTGACTTGCGTGCCGGCCTGATCGACGGTGCGCAGGCACGCGACAAGCGTGAGCAGTTATCCCGTGAGAGCCAGTTGTTCGGCGCCATGGACGGGGCAATGAAGTTCGTCAAGGGCGACGCTATCGCAGGCTTGATCATTGTGGTGGTCAACCTGTTGGGCGGTTTCTCCACGGGCATGTTCCAGCATGGGTTGAGTGCATCAGACTCGATGGCGTTGTACTCGGTGCTGACCATCGGTGATGGGCTGATCGCGCAGATTCCTGCTCTGTTGATCTCGCTGACGGCCGGTATGATCATCACCCGCGTGGCACCGGATGGGCGCAAAGGCATCAGTAACATGGGGGCCGAAATCGCCCGGCAAATGACCAGCGAGCCCAAGAGCTGGGTGATTGCATCGGTGGGGATGCTGGCCTTCGCCGTAGTACCCGGCATGCCGACCGGGGTGTTTATCCTGATCTCGCTGATCACGGGAACCTTGGGCTATTACCTGGTGCGCCAGCGTCAAAAACAGGCAGAACCTGCCGCTGAAACCACCGAGGTCGTGCGTCCTGAAGAGAACGGGCGAGAGGACTTGCGCGGCTTCGATCCGTCGCGACCGTACCTGTTGCAGTTTCCGCCGTCCCTGCGCGGAACGCCGGAAGTGACCGAGCTTATTCACGGGATCCGACAGTCGCGAAATGCATTGGTAGCCAATATCGGCCTGACGCTGCCGCCCTTCGAAGTCGAGCTGGATGATTCATTGCCCGTCGATGAAATGCGTTTCTGTGTGCATGAAGTGCCGATGGTCAAAGCGTCGCTCGTCAGCCTTCTGGCGGTCGATCGCAAAGCGCTGACGGTGGAGCCTGAGCATGGCATACCCGGGTCGGTTGAGCGCGACGAGCAGAACTGGATCTGGCTGCCACCGAATGACCCGCTGCTTGACGACCCGCAACTGGAGCGTTTCACGGCGACGACCTTGATCATCGAGCGCATGAAGCAAGCCATGATGCTCAGTGGGCCCCAGTTCCTTGGGATCCAGGAGAGCAAATCGATCCTCAGTTGGCTGGAGCACAACCAGCCGGAATTGGTTCAGGAACTGCAACGCATCATGCCGCTGTCGCGTTTTTCGGCGGTGCTGCAGCGCCTGGCCAGTGAGGGAGTGCCGTTGCGGGCGGTGCGGCTGATCGTCGAGTCGCTGATCGAATACGGTCAGCATGAGCGGGAGCCGGAAGCCCTGGCCGACTACGCGCGCATTGCCCTCAAGGCGCAGATCTTCCACCAGTACAGCGAAGCCGATGGCCTGCATGCGTGGCTGCTCTCGCCCCAGAGTGAAAACATTTTGCGTGAGGCCCTGCGCCAGACCCAGACCGGTGTGTTCTTCGCGCTGGACGACGAACACAGCGCGGCGTTGATCAACCTGCTCAATCAGGCCTTTGCCGTGAGGCCCAAAAGCAAAAGCGTGCTGCTGGTAGCGCAAGACCTGCGCAGCCCGCTGCGTACCCTGCTGGTGGAGGAGTTCAACCACGTTGCCGTGTTGTCGTTTGCCGAGTTGGCGAGTACCTCCAAGGTCAAGGTACTGGGGCGCATCGATCTGGGCCAGGACGATCTGATGCGTGGTGCGGTGGCATGAGGATCTCGCCATGGCCTGTGTGGAGGGCTCTATGATGCTTGAGCTGCGGGTACTTGATGGCCTGAGCCAGGGCGCTGCGTTGCCATTGTTTGGTGAGCAGTGGAGCATCGGCGCCCATGGGGATGCTGACCTGGTGCTTAACGGTCCGGGGATCGAAGAGCAGCATGCGCGTCTTCGTTTTACTGACGCTAATTGGTCGGTGCAGGCGGAGGCGGGGCTGCTGCGAGACGCCGAAGGGCGGATGCTGGCGCAGATCGCGAACCTGGAGCTGAACATACCGTTTTGGGTGGGCGAGGTGCAGTTGTGTGTCACCTTGGCCGATCAGCCCTGGCCCCAGCCTTACGCGCCGGCACCGCTATCGCCGCCCCCGTCCCCGTCTCCTGAACCGGCGCGGGGGTTCACGCTATCGTCCATCCCGCAAGCACAGCAGAAGCGCTTGATCAGCGTGGTGTTGGTGGTCACGGCCATCATTGTAGTGATGGGCATGATTTCAACCGGGGAGCCCGAGGCCCAGGCTTCCTTGATGCCGCCGGTAGTCCGAAAGCACGAGTTGGCCACGCCATTTGAAGTGCGCCAGCAGCTGTTGAAGATGCTCGGCGAGCGTGAGTTGAGCCAGCGCGTCAGTCTGCAAGTGATCAATGGCCAGGTTGCCCTCAGCGGTGATGTTTCCCAGGACGAGGTGGAACTGGTGGCGCGCATGCTTGCCCGTTTTGGCGAGCAGTTCGACAGCGCCGTGCCGGTGATCAGCCGTGTGCGTGTGCGCGATGGGGCACTGCCTTTCAAGATTGTGCAAATCGTCGGCGGGCCCAATGGCCATGTGGTCCTGGAAGAGGGCGGCCGACTGTTTGTCGGAGACGAAGTGGAAGGGCTGCGGCTGGTGCTGATCGACAACACCAAGGTGGTCTTCGATGGCGCCCAGCGTTATGAGGTGCGCTGGTGAGTTTGGATGTGCAAGCGCGGCTCGAGGTTTGGCAGCAGCGTCAGGCCCAGTCACTGGCCAGTTTTGCGCCGGTGACGATGCGCGGTCGCATCCAGCGCGTTAACGGCATGCTGCTGCAGTGCCGCTTGCCGCAGGCGCGTATCGGCGATTTGTGCCAGGTGGAAAAAAGCCCCGGCGACTACATGCTCGCCGAGATCATCGGTTTCGATCAGCAGGACGCGGTACTCAGTGCCCTGGGTAATCTCGAAGGCGTGCGGGTGGGGGCCGGCGTGGAGCGCCTGGGTGTCTCCCATCGGGTGCAGGTCAGCGATGCGCTACTGGGCCAGGTGCTGGATGGCTTTGGGCGGCCGATCACGGGGGAGGGGCCCAGCGCCTTTGTCGAGGCTGACTTGCCGGACACCAGCGCCGTGTTATGTGAGGCGCCGTTGCCCACCGAGCGCCCCAGAATCAACCGGGCGCTGGCCACCGGCGTGCGTTCGATCGATGGCCTGATGACGTTGGGCGAGGGGCAGCGCGTAGGCCTGTTCGCCGGGGCCGGTTGCGGCAAGACCACCCTGCTGGCCGAGATCGCGCGCAACGTCGAATGCGATGTCATCGTGTTCGGCCTGATCGGCGAACGGGGTCGTGAATTGCGTGAGTTTCTCGATCATGAACTGGACGAACAACTGCGCGCCAAAGCGGTACTGGTGTGCGCCACCTCCGACCGCTCCAGCATGGAGCGCGCCCGCGCCGCGTTTACCGCCACGGCATTGGCGGAAAGTTTTCGTCGCAAGGGGCAGCGGGTATTGCTACTGATTGACTCTTTGACTCGATTCGCCAGGGCCCAGCGCGAAATCGGCCTGGCTGCCGGCGAACCCTTGGGACGCGGAGGCTTGCCACCGTCGGTTTACAGCCTGCTGCCTCGCCTGGTGGAACGTGCCGGGTTGACCCGCGACGGCGTGATCACGGCGATCTATACGGTGCTGATCGAGCAGGACTCCATGAACGATCCTGTGGCCGATGAAGTTCGCTCGCTGCTCGACGGCCACATCGTGCTGTCACGCAAATTGGCCGAGCGCGGACACTACCCGGCGGTGGATGTGCTGGCGAGCCTTTCACGGATTTTGAGCAACGTCGCGGCCCCTGAAGATATCCAGGCCGGCACCGGGTTGAGACGTTTGCTGTCGGCCTACCAACAGATCGAGCTGATGCTCAAGTTGGGGGAGTACCAACCCGGCAGCGACCCTCTCACTGACCTCGCGGTGGACAGCCGTCAGGCGGTCGATGGTTTCCTGCGCCAGGATCTGCGCGAGCCTACGCCGATGGCGCACACGCTGGAGCAACTCAAGGAGCTCACCGCCCATGTCCCATTCTGATGTATTGCAGGGTGAGGTGGAGACGCTGCGACGTCTGCGCCGGCATCGAGCCGACCGTGCCGAGCGCGCGCTACGCGAGGCCAAGCGCGCCCAGCAGGCGCTGCTCGCCCATATCCAACGGGCCCAGGACGCCCTTGAACAGACTCGACAGGAAGAGGCCCGCAAAAGTGCTGAATTGCTCAGTCAGCATCAGGGGCAGGTGCTGAGCCTGAAGGAGTTGAAATCCTGGGGCGCGCGGGAACGCTCGTTATCTGCCAGTACCCGGCGCGAACAAGGCCAGTTGGTGCAACTACAAGATCAGCAGGGCGAAAAGGAACGCCGCGTTGGAAGCGCTCAGAAGCACGTCACTGAGTGTCTGCGGCAGGTGGAAAAACTTCAGGAGTTATCGCTCCTTCTGGCTCAGGAGCCGACATGACTCAGGTTTCAAATAAACCCATCGAGCGGCCGCGTCCCAGTGACGCGCGTGAGGAACGCGAGCCCGGCGCTATGGGTGTAGTGGCTTGGGAACAGGGGCGATTGTTCGCTCAGCTGTTTGCCGATAACGATGAAGGCTTTGGGTCGGGAGCGTCCTTATCGGGCGTCAAGACATCGACCGATGCCGCCATGATGCAGGCCCTCGCCGAACAGTTGGCCCCTCGTATACAGGCCGGCGCCAACTGGCCGCTGCAGGCGGTTTTGTATTTACCCCGGCTGGGGCGGATCAACGCCAGCGTGCGCCGTGAGCCGAACGCCTGGACCATCGAACTGGAGGCGGAACATGACGCCACGGCGCGCTGGCTCAGCGGCGTGCGACAACAATGTGAAGAGCGGTTTTCGGGAGAGCTGGGGATGCCGGTCAATCTGCTTCTGCCGGCTGTCGGGTGCGCATGATAGTGCCGACCTTAACTCTACCTTCGATCAGGGCCACCACGGTTGCCGCGCGCCGTCGCCTGGGGCGCGGCCTGCGTATGGCGTTTCAGGTTGCCGGCCAGAGCGGTGAATTGCGACTGGAGCCTGGGCGAGCGCCCACACGGCCCGAGTTCTTTTGCTTCGAGACCGCGTGTGGCGTGCTGGCGTTCGCGCAAGCAGGGCCGGTGCTCAGCCTGCTGGGCGAGTGCCCGGTGACACTGGCCCCTTCCGGCAACGATCCGGATTCTTGGTTTTGGGCCGTGTTCCAACACCACCTTAGCCCGCAGGTGAGTGCGCTGTTGGGGCATGTGCGCTTGCTGGAAACCGACCGTCCCAAGGGCTTTGGTTGCCGGCTCTGCATCACCCTGGGGGCCTCTCGGGTGGATAGCTTTGTGTGGCTGACCCCGGACAGCTTCCTGGCGTTGTGCGAGGCCGGACCCTGGCGCGACACCGCCGAGCCGCTGCCGGCGCGATTCCAGCTGGCAATTGCCGTGACCCTTGGGCGCTTGCAGCTACCGATTGCACAGGTGCGCGGCCTGCGCACAGGCGATGTGCTGATGCTTGAACAACCCTTTTTTCAAGCCCAGGGCAAAGGTTATCTGCAAGTTGGCAAACAGCGGCTGCATGGCTGTATTGACGATGCTACCGGGGCTTTGTGCCTGACCCTTACTTCTATCGAGGACACGTCCATGGACGAAGAATTTTCAGCCCCCCATTACTCGGAATATGAAGAAGATGAACCCGTGGTGGATGTGTTCGGCCACGAGCCCTTCGATGAGTTGAGCATGGCGTTGAATGTGCGCTGCGGCACGTTGAACCTGACCTTGGGCGAGCTGCGCAATCTCGCACCCGGCTCAGTGCTGGGCATTGCCGGTTACGCGCCGGGAATGGCGGGCCTCTATTACGGCGACCGCCCCATCGGCCAGGGGCAATTGGTGGAAGTCGACGGTCGCCTGGGGTTGCAGTTGTCCCGCGTGATGTTCGGCCGATGATACTTCAGGGGCTAGACCCCCTCGTTCTCGCGCTTTTTCTGGGGGCGCTGTCGCTGATGCCCCTATTGTTGGTCATCTGCACATCGTTTTTGAAAATCGTGATTGTGCTGATGATTACCCGAAATGCCATCGGCGTGCAGCAGGTGCCGCCCAGCATGGCAATCAATGGCATCGCGTTGGCCGCGACGTTATTTATCATGGCACCGGTGGGGTACGAGATCGCTGAGAGCGTCAAGGCCTCGCCTCTGGATATGAGCAACGTGCAAACGGTACTGCAGACCGGTGGAGAAGCCATCAAGCCGTTGCGTGCCTTCATGCTGCGTAACGTGGACCCGGATGTGCTGACCCATCTGCTGGAAAATACTGGGCGGCTATGGCCTGCGCAGATGGCGCAAGAGGTGCAGCGCGAGGACCTGATCCTGTTGATCCCCGCCTTTGTGCTGTCGCAGTTGCAGGCCGGCTTCGAGATCGGCTTCCTGATCTACATTCCCTTTATCGTGATCGACCTGATTGTCTCCAACCTGCTGCTGGCGCTGGGCATGCAGATGGTCTCGCCCATGACCATTTCTTTGCCGCTCAAGCTGCTGCTGTTCGTGCTGGTGTCCGGCTGGTCGCGGCTGCTCGACAGCCTGTTCCTCTCCTATCTCTGAGTCGCTTATGGACCCGATCGTGCTGTTCAAGCAAGGCATGTTGCTGGTGGTGGTGCTGTCGGCGCCACCGTTGATCGTGGCGGTGGTGGTCGGTGTGCTGACGTCCCTGGTGCAAGCATTGATGCAGGTCCAGGACCAGACGTTGCCCTTTGGCATCAAGCTGGTGGCGGTGGGTATCACGCTGATCATGACCGGACGCTGGATTGGTGTGGAGTTGATCCAACTGATCAACCTGACCTTCGACATGATCGGCCGCTCGGCCCTGAACTGAGGCCTTGCCTGTGCTGCTCTACCTTGAATTCCTGCCCAGTCTGTTGATCGGCATGGCGCGTATTTACCCCTGTGCCATCCTGGTGGCGGCGTTCTGTTTTCAGCACATACGCGGCATGCCTCGGCACACCATTGTGATGGTCATGGCATTGATGCCCGCACCGGGTATCCATGCGGCGCTGCAGGGGCAGGATTACTCGGCGCTCATGCTCGGTGGGTTGGCGCTCAAGGAGGTGGCCCTCGGGCTATTGCTGGGCGTGTTGCTGGCGATGCCGTTCTGGATGTTCGAGGCGGTGGGGGCGCTGCTGGATAACCAGCGCGGTGCGCTGGCCGGTGGTCAGCTCAACCCTTCGTTGGGGCCGGATGCCACGCCGATCGGGCACTTGTTCAAGCATCTGGCGATTTTTCTGCTGATGGTCAGCCTGGGCTTGGGCGCTCTGACCCAAATGATCTGGGACAGCTACCTGATTTGGCCCCCGACCGTGTGGTTTCCGCTACCTGCGCCGAACGGTATGAGTGTATTCGTCGGCCTGCTGGGCGATACCTTCACGCACATGATGCTGTACGCCGCGCCCTTTATCGCGGTGCTGTTGTTGCTGGAGTTCGGCATCGCGTTGCTGGGGGTTTACAGCCAGCAGCTGCAGGTGAGTACGCTGGCGCCGCCGGTCAAGTGTCTGGCGGGTATTGGAATTGTGCTGTTGTACTTTGCTTTGCTGCAGGACCTGATCGTTGGGCGCATGCTCCAGCTCGGTGAGCTTAAACACTCGCTGGGGTTGCTGTTCAAGGCCTCGGGCGCATGAGTGACTCGGGGGAAAAAAAGCACCCGGCGTCCGCCAAGAAACTGCGTGACCAGCGCAAGAAGGGCCAGGTCGCCCAGAGCCAGGACGTCCCCAAGCTCGTGGTACTCACGGCCATCAGTGAGATTGCCTTGTTGACCGCCGAAACCAGCCTGCAACGTTTCCAGCAATTGATGGCATTGCCGATGTCGCGCTTTAACGAGCCGTTTGGACGGGCGTTGGAAGAAGTGATGGTTGAAGGGCTGGTGATGTTTGCCTCGTTTGCCCTGTTGATGGTCGGGGTAGCGATTACGACGAAGCTGATCAGCAGTTGGATGCAATTCGGCTTGCTGTTCGCCCCGGAGGCCCTGAAGCTCGATTTCAACCGCCTCAATCCGGTCAGCCAGCTCAAGCAAATGTTCTCTGCCCAGTCGGTGATGAATCTGTTGATGAGCATCGCCAAGGCATGTCTGATTGGCCTGGTGGTGTACGTGGTGGTCTGGCCCTCGCTGGGGGCTCTGATCAACCTGGCAACCAGCGATCTGCCCAGTTACGTGTTGGGGCTAATCGCCCTGTTTCGCCAGTTGCTGCATGCCTGTCTCGGGTTGTTATTGGTGCTGGCCCTGATTGACCTCGCCTTGCAGAAGTACTTCTTCGCCAAGCGTATGCGCATGACCCAGGTCGAGGTCGTCAAAGAGTACAAGGACATGGAGGGCGACCCTCATGTAAAAGGCCAGCGCCGCGCGTTGGCGCAGCAACTGGCCCAGGAGGAACCCAAGGTCAAGCTGCCCAAGCTGGAGGAGGCCGATATGCTGGTGGTCAACCCGACGCACTTTGCAGTGGCCCTGTATTACCGCCCAGGTAAGACGCCTCTGCCGTTGCTGATCAGCAAAGGTACGGACGCCGACGCCCGTCGACTGATCGTGCGGGCGAAGGCTGCCGAGGTGCCGGTGATCCAGTGCGTTTGGTTGGCCCGTACGCTCTACGAGAAAAAACTAGGTGCCAGTATTCCCCGCGAAACCCTGCAGGCCGTGGCGTTGATCTACCGGACCTTGCGTGAGCTGGATGACGAAGCCAAGCGCGAAACCCTGGAGTTGCCGGAGCTTGAGCGGCGTTGATCAGCGGCTGGAGGTTGTGTCCAGGGCGCTGAGGTTGGCCAGCGACAACATCCGGCTGAGAGTTTTTTCCAGCGCGTTACGCGCCGTAGGCAGCGCGTGCCAGATCACCAGTGCGTTCTGGGCGTCGAGGTAGGCAAAGCAGCCATCGTACAAGGACGCGTACTCAAAGCGTCGCTCCAGAACCCGTTGCAGTTGCCCGGGTTGCAACGATTCACGCGCAATGAGCAAGGCCATCCCTGGCTGCATGCCGGCTTGCAGTGCGCACACTTTAATTCCGGCGGCGAGTTGCAGGTGAGCGGCAGCGCCGCTCACCAGCTTGTCCAGAAATACCTGGCGTTGTACGTCGGGCATTTCCGTTGCGCTCATCGTTCCAGAGAGACCGTTTGGTAGTCTTTTCGCTCCCCGGCGGGGCCCGGTTCGACACGCATCTGCGGTGGCCACCAGATCACCATCTTGTCCTTGGTCGATTGCGGGCGAGAGCACGAGTCGCCTTTGCAAGTGGGGGTGCAGCCGGCGACGAGCAGCGCGGTACCGATCAGGGTGACGCAGAGTAGGCGGTGTTTCATGGTTTAGCCTTTTGAGCGGGAGTGATCAAGGAAGGGCGCGGCACGCTGAGGTGTTCATCCTTCACCACAGGGCGCATGGCGATAAACACCTCGGCTTCTTCACCGGGCTTGAGCCAGGCGCGCGGCCACACGCTGACGGCCAAGGTCTGGGCGTTGCTGCATTCTTTTTCGTCGATACGCACATTGCGATTGAATTGGTTGCGCAGCACAACGACTGCAACGTTGTACTCGGGACCTGCGTACCACTGGCTGCGCTCGGTATTCAACGCCAGCAAGTCGCGGGTGCTGCACAGCGTATCCAAGGCCAGCGGCATCGGTGCGGCCTTGAAGGGCTTAGGCACTTCACCGCTGACCAAATGCGCCAGGGTGCTGATGATATCGCTGCGCTTGATCACCGGCGGGTGAGGGGCATTGCGCCGGGCCAATGGCGCAAGGGCCTTCTGCAATTCAACCTGGTCGGCCTGGGGCAAGTAGCGTGACGGGTCGGACTGATCGCCGATGACCCTTGGGGTCAGGATGAACAAGCGCTCTCGTCGGTTGTTCTGCCGTTCGGTCGAGGAGAACAGCGCCTTGCCCAACAGCGGAATATCACCCAGCAGCGGCACCTTGTTGTGTTTGTCGGTGTTTTCGGTGACGTGGAAGCCACCGACCACTAGCGAACGTTTCTCCGCCATCACCGCCTGGGTACTGACCTTGCCTCGGCGTACATCAAGGTTGCCTGGGGTAGGATTGGACTCGTCGAAGTTACCGTCTTCGATATCCACCGCCAGATGGATCTGATGGCCGCCACGGCTGGTGATCACACGAGGCACCACCTGGAAACTGGTTCCCACAGTGACGGGCAAGATGGTTGCATTCTCTCTGCCCGGCGTCAGGTATTGGGTGCGGTTGAAGTCGATCACCGCCGGTTGGTTTTCCAGTGTGAGCACCGAGGGATTGGAGACCATGGTCGCCAGGCCCTTGGCCTCCAGGGCACGAATGTCCGCGTAGAAGCGATCGCGGTGTTCGATCGACAACTGTGACGACGTGCCCGGTGCCAGATTGGCCCCGCCGCGGAAACGGCTGTTCTGGAACCCCCAGTTCACCCCAAACTCCCGCAATTGCGTGCGCTCGATATCGAGGATGATCGCGTCGATTTCCACCAGCTTGCGCGCCACATCGAGTTGGGTGATCAGCTCGCGGTACATGGCCTGGCGTTCTGGCAAGTCATAGATCAGCACCGCGTTATTGCGCACATCGGCTTCGACCCGAATCCGACTGTTGGAGACCGGGGCGCGCGGTGTGAGCGCAGGGCCGATGTCCAATGACGCCGGGTTAGCGTTAGCACCGAGCATTTGGCCCAACAATGGGTTGCCCAGACGGGGAGTATTGGGGGTGAGCGGCGCGGGTTGTGAGTGGGGACGTTGGCTCAGCCCTGCAAGCGTTGAGCTGGAGCGGGGCTCCAACAGGCCGCGCAAAATACTGGCCACCCCGGGGATGGCCAGCTTTTCACCGCGATAGTCTACTTGGCGGTCCGCCGCATTCGCGAACTTGAGCGGATAACTCAGCACGCTCTGCTTTTCATCCGGTGAGCGTCGCTGGCTGCTGAAGTGCTTGATCTGCTCGATGTAGCGACGAGGCCCCGAAACAAGCACGACACCATCTTCGGGCAACTCACCCCAGCCGAAACGGCTGTCGAGCAGGCCGATGTCGGTGAGGGCCTGCTTGAGATCGGCGATGGTTTCGGAAGAGACTTCCAGGCGCGCTGATTCCTGCTGATCCAGCGTGCTGACATAGAGCGTGTTGTTGTACAGGTACCACTGGAAACGGTGTTCTACACCGAGACGATCGAGCATCGACTGCGGGGTGTTAGCGCGGATCTTGCCGTTGACGTTACCTTCCAGCAGGCCTTCGACTTGAAGTTGTGTGCCGAAGGTTTGGGCGAAGTCTTCGAGTACGTCTCGTAGGGGTTTGTGCTCGGCTTCATAGGCGTAGGCGGTGTTTCGCCATTCTGGAGGGATGGCGCCTAACGTGTTACTCGCGGGAATCAGCAGAAAGGAAAGCACCAACATGCTACGCCGCCAATGCGCTCGTTTAGATGAATCGTCGGGCGAATCAAGGCGCAAGCTACTGCGCTTGGAAGGGGGGTTATACATAGACTTTTCTCAGTTTAGAAAGGCAGTGATCGAAGCGAAGTGGGTTTGAAGTTCTGGGAGGGGCGAACAAGGCGCTTGATTGCTGCGCGCCATGTATCGCGTTGGTTGAGCAGCTGTTCTAGGCACTTGAGCACGCGGGTTTCTCCTTGCCCGTCCCGCAGACTTTGAACCAGCCATAACGCACCTGTGTCAGCTTTCTGAGCAAGTGCGCCCTGAAAGTGATTCAGACTGGCAGCGCCCAGTCGCATCCAGAGTTGGTGCGTTGCGTTATCTGAGTGTGTTGAAGTCAGTTGAACCTTGAGCAACAACGTGTCCCCCTGATGTTTCAAGGTTATTTCGCTATCGGCTTCATAGAAGATAATCTGTTCTTTGCGACTAAGTAGCCACTCGCTGATAAATTCACGCATTTATTGAAAGCTCTCAAAAGTGCTTTTGAGCAACATATGCTTGACTCGGGTATGCTCCAGGAATGCCATTTGAGCGGTGGTGGTTCTTACTGCGAGTTCGTAGAACAACGTGGAGTCCGAGGGGTCTTCCCCTGCAGCGAGAGAGTTCGCTTCGTAAAGTCGATGAGCGGTATTGCTTTTTTTTAAAAGATCATGCGACAGGTCTTTGAAAAAGTTCATATGTGTTCTCTTATTTGTGCATTGTTATATGAATTCGGTGAGGCGCGTCATGCAGAACACCAAGAGGTGTACGGTTAAATTTGCATGCGTAGTTCTTTGCCGGGGTTGAAAAAAGTATCGAGCATCGACCGCCAACTAATACGAAAGTCTCCCTCGTCTGTATGCAGAACAAGAGTCTGGGTAGGGATAGTTTCATCGGGTTGAAGCTTCCAAAATGTGGCCTTGTATTTGGCAAGGCACTGTTTCATCTCCTCATATTCATCAGGGTGGCAGAGCAGTGTTGCGTCGACCTCCTGGACCTGGCTTGCAAGCAACTGTTTAATCAGGGCCGAGAGACGTTGAGGGGGAACGGCTTCGTCAAGCAGGCAACGAATCGCCTGGTTCGTCAGCGATGTCGCGTAGCGTTCTAGGCTTTCGCACATCATTTGACGCTCGTGTGCCCACTGCTTGAATTGGGCATCTGCGCGCTGCCAGACCTCCAGAGAGGCCGTCTCCAGTAGTACTTCGCACTTTTTCTCTGCTTGGCGTATCAGCTCATTGGCCTGCGCATCAGCTCGGCTCAAGAGTTGATCTGCCTGCTCCCAATTTAAAAGCTCGTCGCGGGGGATCAGAATACGCGACGCTCTAGGCGCGCCCTTAGGTAACTCAATTGTGCATCGGCATAACATCGTCGGTTTCCTCGCCGCCAGGTTCGGGATGCATCTGATTGGTAGTACGTGCCATCGCGCGCCAAGCTACGGCTTGCCATAGCATATTCAGTCGGCTGCCTGCGTTCTCAATCAGGACATTGATCCTTTCAACTTCACGCACGCGCTCGCGGGGGAATCGCAGGCGAAGGCGCTTCCAGATAGGGGGATCTACCCAGTTATGGAGTAGTTGCAACGGATCTGCGTCCGGCGTCAGCATGGCGGGAGGAAACGCCTTGGATAAACGCAGGCACCATAGATGATGACTGTCGCTCAAGAGCGTTGCGGCCTGAGGACTAAACGTGTTGTGAACTAGTGCCATCGCCAAGTTAAGTTGGTCCGCTGTGGCCAAGGCCAGGCGAAGCACGGAGGGATGAGGTGCTGGAGGCAAACAGGGTGCAACCCCCGCAAGGCTGGCCGGCACCGACTTTCCACAATGATAGAGCCGTGTAAGCACGTGATACTTATCATCTCGCCAGTCTTCGTGAGCGCATGTCCACGGGAATGCCCACCACTGGGCCCACGCCAGCTCATCACGCATCGCATGATCAGGTCTATGCATCATGTGCGGGGCCAAGCGTGCCGCTAGCTGCGGGTGATTCTGAGTTAAGGCGTTGACGCCGATTGTGCAGGAATAGCCCGGCGCTCACGCATGACACCAGGCTGAGCAAAGAAACGATAACGGCAACTCGCCAAAATCCGAGATCGTCGCTGGGGACGAGAAATGGCCCGAAGTAGACCAGGCGTTGCTGTTCCTGATAAGTGGCGGCTGGTACGAATATAACCGTGAGCTTCTGCGGGTTATCCACTGCAGTGGTCATGCCTGGAATACTACTCGCCACCATCCTGCGTACGCGTGCGCGGATGTTATCGGGATCCAAACGAGGGTCGTGCTTGATGAATACTGAGGCGGACGCGGGTTGGACCGGCTCTCCTGGTGCGATGCGCTCTGGCAGTACTACATGAACGCGGGCAACGATGACGCCGTCGATGTTAGACAACGTCGCCTCAAGTTCCTGGGACAAGGCATAAATGTAGCGTGCCCGCTCTTCCAGTGGGGTGGAAATAACCCCTTCCTTACGGAAGGTATCGCCTAGGGTCGTCCTGGCAACACGGGGCAGGCCTGCGGCTTCTAACGTGCGTACGGCACGCCCTATGTCGGTTGCATTAACTGCGACGACAACACCATCTTTGGCTGGGACTTTTTGTGCGCGAATGTGTTTGTCAGCTAATTCTGCTATGACTTCGTTGGCCTCTTGCTCAGAGAGTTGGCGATGAAGTTCTACACGTTCGCTGCATCCGCTTAACGTGAATGTAATCACCAGAAGTAACGCGACAGACAGAAATTTAGTCATGTTCACTATTGCAGATTAGAAATTTTTTCGATGCATTGGGTAGCTTTGCCCAAGCTTTTTATGAGCAATTGCGAGGTAAGCGTCGCATTGGACAAATCCCGTGGATACTCCCTGAATTTTTCAACGTCCATAGTTTTACTTGATGATTTCAACGTGCGCCCAAGGCGACGGTTTAAGTCCTGAAGTTGGCTTGAAGTGGTAGCGAGCAGCGAAGGTGTGCCGTCTTTAGCCACCCTTGCGGTGTTCGATGCCGTTGGATCTAGCAACGACGAAAAAAAAGCAACATCTGTCGCAGGCGCTACAGTGGCTTGCTTAATTCTGGCGGTGTCCCTGCCGGTAATAAACGTTGCCGCACCAAAATCGTCTATCTGCATATAAGGCCTTTAGTGATGTTTGTCGCATGTTCACGACCTAGGGACATAAGAACCTCCCCTCCAACTGAAGAGCCGGGGGGAGGTCGCCTATTTATGAGCGGATTTCTTTAGCCGCGGCATACAGACCTGAGATCATCTTCGCTTTCAAGCTTTCCTTGAAAGTCGCCTCGGCGACCGCTGCTGCACGATCACTCGCCGAGCCAGCACTTCCACCACCTCCGATGTCCCCGGCATCTTTGTTCAGACTTTGTGACAAGTTGTTGTAAAGACTTGCTGACGAGCTGTATCCAGAACCAATTGCACTACTCATGATGAGTCTCCGGTTTCATTGACATAAAAATTGATATGGTTGCCGGCTGTCGAAGGGTACTTTGGCGCCTCTTTAAATTACTTAAGGAGGGTTCGAACCTGGCTATGACTAGGTGGCTAGCCCGACTAAAACGTTCCAATTTGTTTAACGGCTGAATATTTCAAAGTGTGTGTCTGGGCTCTGAAAGTATTAACAAGTCAATAGATGTTAGCGTGAAGGCCTGATGAGCGTTAAATTGGGGTTGGAATTGCCGAAAGTTTTTGAAAAGATCTGAGTGGATAGGGGCGAAAACGACGTTATGCGAGCGCTATCTCCAGTTGCTTAATTCTGTAGTACAACGTGCGCTTTGCAACCCCCAGCTCCAGTGCGACGGTATCTACACAGTGCTCGTGGCGACTCAACGACTCCTCAATCAGTGCTTTTTCAATTTGCTGCAGACGTGCCTTCAGGTTCGTCTGGGTAACCGCCAAGTTGCTCATGGGAATGGAAAGCGGTGTGAGTCCCAGCACGAAGCGTTTTGCCGTCGAACGCAGCTCGCGAACATTGCCCAGCCACGGGTGGTGCAGCAATTGTTGCAGCAATCCATCAGAGGGCAGCGGGGCCGAGCAATTAAAATAGCTGGCTTCCTGCCGGATCATCTCCAAGAACAACGGGATGATGCGCTCGCGCCTGTCCCGCAACGGCGTAAGCTGGATATGGACAACATTCAGGCGAAAATACAGGTCACGACGGAACGTGCCGTGCTCGACCATTTGGTGCAGCGAGTGCTGTGCAGAGGCTATGACACGCATGTCCACCGGGATAAAGCGGGTCGATCCCAAGCGCTCGACGCCTCGCGACTCCAGCACTCGTAGCAGCTTGGCTTGAAGATTCAATGGCATGCTGTCGATCTCATCGAGGTAGAGTGTGCCTAGGTGGGCCGCCTCGACGAAACCTGCCCTGGATTGCATCGCCCCGGTATAGGCCCCGCTGTTTACACCAAACAATTGGCTTTCCGCGAGGCTTTCCGGAATGGCCGCACAGTTCACGGCGACAAAGTTGCCTCGCCGGCCCGATAGAAGATGAATTCGTTGTGCTAGCGTATCCTTGCCAGTACCGGTTTCCCCCAGCAACAAAATGTCTATGTTGAGAGTGGCTGTGTTGTTTAAAGTATTTTCAATGTCCGGGCCTTCGATGAGTGAAAGGGCCGTTTCATTTTCCATGTTGAAGGTAGCCGACATTGGAAGATATTCCCTTCTCGCTATGGCTTCATTATTAAAAAGATATTATGCCTGCGGTCACCAGTAGAGCGTAGATTAAAGAAGTTGTCATTAGTCTTTGAGCCTCTGAAGAGGAAAGTGGTGTAGGAAAGTGACTTTCTATTGGACGATAAGTTACGCGATGCTTAATGAGAGAGAGGTGTGAGCGTGATAAATAGGAAGTATCTGAGAATATGTAATTTTTGCAGGTGGGGTTTTCCAATTAAAAGGTCGCCCACAAAAAAGCCGATGCAATGCATCGGCCTTTTGTTTATGAATGAATTACAAGTGACGCTTATACGTTAAAGCGGAAGTGCATCACATCACCGTCCTTAACGATGTACTCCTTGCCTTCCAACCGCCATTTACCAGCCTCCTTGGCACCGGCTTCACCCTTGTACTGGATGAAGTCGTTGTAAGCGATCACTTCAGCGCGGATAAAGCCTTTTTCGAAGTCGGTGTGGATCACACCGGCAGCCTGTGGTGCGGTGGCACCGACCTTGACGGTCCAGGCGCGGACTTCTTCGACACCGGCGGTGAAGTAGGTCTGCAGGTTGAGCATTTCGTAACCGGCACGGATTACACGGTTCAGGCCAGGCTCTTCCAGGCCCAGGGCCTCAAGGAACATGTCTTTTTCTTCGCCGTCTTCAAGTTCGGCGATTTCCGCTTCGATCTTGTTGCAGACCGGAACAACCATGGCGCCTTCTTCGTCGGCAATGGCCTTGACCACGTCGAGCAGCGGGTTGTTCTCGAAGCCGTCTTCAGCCACGTTGGCGATGTACATCACAGGCTTGGTGGTCAGCAGGTGGAAGCCTTTGATCACGGCTTTCTCGTCGCCACCCATGTTCTTCATCAGGCTGCGCGCAGGTTTGCCTTCGGTAAAGTGGGCGATCAACTGCTCCAGCAGACCTTTCTGGACCACGGCATCCTTGTCGCCGCCCTTGGCGTTACGCGCAACTTTCTGCAGTTGTTTTTCGCAGCTGTCGAGGTCGGCGAAGATCAGTTCCAGGTCGATGATCTCGATGTCGCGTTTCGGGTCGACGCTGTTGGAGACGTGAATCACGTTCTCGTCTTCAAAGCAGCGGACCACGTGGGCGATGGCGTCGGTCTCACGGATGTTGGCCAGGAACTTGTTACCCAGGCCCTCGCCTTTCGACGCGCCGGCCACCAGGCCCGCGATATCGACGAATTCCATGGTGGTCGGCAGGATGCGCTTGGGATTGACGATGGCCGCCAATGCGTCCAGGCGCGGATCGGGCATAGGCACGATGCCACTGTTGGGTTCGATGGTGCAGAAGGGGAAGTTCTCCGCCGCAATACCGGACTTGGTCAGGGCGTTGAACAGGGTGGATTTGCCGACGTTGGGCAGGCCGACGATGCCGCAATTGAATCCCATGGTGTTTCCCCTCGGTAAGAGTCAGGCCTTCTGGCTGTGCAGGTTTTTCATCGCACGGTTCCATTCACCGGCGAGGATATCCGGCAGCACGCCGAGGGCAAAATCGATGCTGGCATCGAGTTTTTCCTGTTCGGCGCGTGGCGCACGACCCAGGACGAAATTTGAAACCATACTGGCAACGCCCGGATGGCCGATGCCGAGCCGCAGGCGGTAAAAGGTATTCTGATTGCCCAACTGCGCGATGATGTCGCGCAGGCCATTGTGACCACCATGCCCGCCGCCCTGTTTGAGCTTGGCGACGCCGGGTGGCAGGTCCAGCTCGTCATGGGCCACCAGGATTTCTTCGGGTTTGATCCGGAAGAAGCCCGCAAGCGCCGCGACAGCCTGGCCGCTGCGGTTCATGTAAGTGGTGGGAATCAGCAGACGAACATCCTGACCTTGATGCGAAAAGCGTCCGGTCAGGCCGAAATATTTGCGATCGGCCACCAGGTTTACACCTTGGGCGTGGGCGATGCGCTCAACAAAAAGGGCCCCCGCGTTATGCCGGGTCTGTTCGTATTCAGCGCCTGGATTTCCCAGGCCAACGATCAGTTTAATGGCAGTCACGACAGGGGCCCTTCCTTTGGAGTTGTGGATAACATCGCCGCGACCTGCATGCGGCGAAAGTGGACGACAAAGATCATTTACTCAAGAGTAAACGCCGCGTTATCGCCCGCTTTCTCGCTACGTTTCGGTCCGCGATGTTTCCTCAAGCTCCGGCAAGACAGAGTGAATTACTCTGCAGCGCCTTCTTCAGCTTCTGGAGCAACGCGTGGAGCGTGTACGTTGGCAACTGCTTTGTCATCACCGTGAGCCAGTGCAACGAACTCAACGCCTTTTGGTGCCTTGATGTCGGACAGGTGAACGATGGCGCCGATTTCCAGAGCCGACAGATCGACTTCGATGAACTCAGGCAGGTCTTTCGGCAGGCAGGTCACTTCGATTTCGTTCAGGACGTGAGAGATCTCGCCGCCTTTCTTGACCGGAGCTTCTTCACCAACAAAGTGCACAGGCACGATAGCGGTCAGTTTCTGGCCAGCAACAACGCGAACGAAGTCGGCGTGCATGATGAACTGCTTGGAAGGGTGACGCTGCATTGCTTTAACGATGACGTTCTGCTTGGTGCCGTCGACGTTCAGCTCGATAACGTGGCTGTAGGCAGCTTCGTTTTCGAACAGCTTGGCGATTTCTTTGGCCAGGATGGTCACGGATTCAGCAGGCTTGCTACCGCCGTATACAACAGCAGGAATGTTGGCGGCGTGACGCAGGCGGCGGCTCGCACCTTTCCCCAGGTCAGTACGCGCTTGAGCGTTCAGAGTAAATTCAGTCATTTTGTATCTCCAAAATAGCCATCATCGAGCGGCGTTTGCGACCAGCGCCAGACTCGATATGGGCAAAAAAGCCCCGCCCCAACACAATGCTGGGGCGGGGCGCTTTTCGTCAGTGCTTTGTTACGAAGGGGGAACCCTTAACGGAACATCGCGCTGATCGATTCTTCGTTGCTGATACGGCGAACCGCCTCGGCAACGACCGGTGCGATATCCAATTGACGGATACGCGCACAGGCTTGAGCGGCGGCGGACAACGGGATGGTGTTGGTCACCACCAGTTCGTCCAGCACAGAATTCTCGATGTTCTCGATCGCTCGGCCCGACAGCACAGGGTGTGTGCAGTAGGCGAAGACTTTAGCCGCACCGTGCTCTTTCAAGGCTTTCGCCGCGTGGCACAGGGTGCCGGCGGTGTCGACCATGTCATCAACCAGAATACAGGTACGCCCTTCGACATCACCAATGATATGCATCACTTCAGAGTGATTGGCTTTTTCACGGCGTTTGTCGATGATCCCAAGGTCCACGCCCAGGGATTTGGCAACAGCTCGTGCACGCACGACGCCACCAATGTCCGGGGACACGATCATCAGGTTTTCAAAGCGCTGGTCTTCGATGTCATCCACCAGAACGGGGGAGCCGTAGATGTTATCTACCGGAATATCGAAGAACCCCTGGATTTGGTCAGCGTGCAGGTCAACCGTGAGAACACGGTCGATGCCTACCACGGTCAGCATGTCAGCCACGACTTTCGCGCTGATAGCCACACGTGCGGAACGCGGACGGCGATCCTGACGGGCATAACCAAAGTAAGGGATTACAGCTGTGATTCGAGTCGCTGAGGAGCGGCGGAAGGCATCAGCCATCACGACGAGTTCCATCAGGTTATCGTTGGTCGGAGCGCAGGTCGGCTGAATAATGAAGACATCTTTACCGCGGACGTTTTCATTGATCTCGGCTGTAATTTCGCCGTCGGAGAATTTACCGACAGAGATGTCACCGAGAGGGATATGCAGCTGACGTACGACACGTCGAGCCAGATCGGGGTTAGCGTTCCCCGTAAAGACCATCATCTTGGACACGCGCAGTACCTAGAGGCTGAGGGTAACCTGGATGAGTATAGGAAAATGGCAGGGGCGGCTGGATTCGAACCAACGCATGGCAGGATCAAAACCTGCTGCCTTACCGCTTGGCGACGCCCCTGTATCTGTTGCAACGAGTACCCAGTACTCGATTCCTTTTAGAGCAGACTTTGCAGCTTGCGATGCAACATCGAAACGTTGCTTCCCTTTGCTACAAACCCTGTAAGGGTCTCTGTAAGAAGGGCCGAGACTTTATCAGCTTCAGCTTTGTTTGGGAAGCCCCCAAACACACAACTTCCAGTTCCGGTTAATTTTGCTTCGGTAAATTTACCTAACAAATTCAAAGCGTTACGTACCTCTGGATAACGCCTTGCTACAACCGGTAAGCAGTCATTTCGACTGTTTCCCTTGGGAACGGGGCGCACTTTAATGGGAGGAGAGTTACGTGTCAACAGCGGATCTGAAAAAATTTCTGCTGTACTTACAGATACTTGCGGGACAAGCACGACGTACCATGGCTCTTCAGGCTCTACAGGCGTCAGTTTTTCCCCTACGCCTTCGGCAAAAGCCGCGTGCCCGCGTACGAAAACCGGGACGTCTGCCCCCAGCGTCAGGCCCAGCGCAGCCAGGCGATCAGGGTCCCAGCCGAGGTGCCACAAGTGGTTCAGGCCCAGCAGGGTAGTCGCGGCATTCGAGCTGCCACCGCCGATCCCTCCGCCCATGGGCAAAATTTTATCGATCCAGATGTCGATGCCCAGTGAGCTGCCGGATTGCTCTTGGAGTTTTTTCGCGGCCCGCACAATCAGATTGTTGTCGTGGGGCACGCCTTCGAATTCGGTATGCAACTGGATCACGCCGTCGTCGCGTACGGCGAAGGTCAGTTCGTCGCCGTAATCGAGAAATTGAAACAGCGTCTGCAGCTCGTGGTAGCCGTCTTCACGGCGTCCGAGAATATGCAGCATCAAATTGAGTTTGGCCGGAGAGGGCAGGGTCAGTTTTTCTGCGGTCACGTTATTGCCCCAATTTGCGCGGTTGCCAGTCCTTGATCACCAGCGTGACGTCCAGGTCCGTGCCGTGCAATTTGATGCGTTCGGGCAGCCAATAGCCGTTCTGTTGTACGTAACTGAGGTACTCAACCTGCCAGCCATCCTGTTCAAGGGTGGCCAGACGACTGTCGCCGTTAAGGCTCAGGCGACTCTTGCTGTCCGGTGCGGGCAAACCGCGCACCCACCAGACCAGATGAGACACCGGCAGTTTCCAGCCAATCTGTTCTTCCAGCAGAGCTTCCGGGGAGGTCGCTTCGTAGCGCCCCTGGTTGGCCACTTCGAGGCTCACCTGACCCGGACGCCCGGTCAGCCGCGCCGCGCCTCGGCCCAGTGGGCCCGAGAGGCGAATATCGTAGTAGTCCTGGCGTTGCAGCCAGAACAGCGTGCCGCTGCCGGAATCTTTCGGCGCGCGTACGCCGACTTTGCCTTCGATCTGCCAGCCATCGATGCTGGCCAGTTGGCTCTTGTGCTGCTTCCATTGCGCCGGTTTGCCCTGGCCTTCAACGGATTCGCGGGCGCCAAAGCCCGCGCAACCGGCGAGCAAGGCGATAAGACTGAACACTATAACGTGGCGCAAAAACATAAATTTAAAGGGTCTCGGATCCGGTCAGGCGCTTGATGGTGCTGCGCAGGATGGGGCTTTCGGGTTGTTCCTTGAGGAACTTTTCCCAGATTTGACGGGCTTCGCGCTGTTTGCCATTGGCCCACAACACTTCGCCCAAATGGGCCGCGACTTCCTGATCGGGAAAGCGCTCCAACGCCTGGCGCAGCAAGCGTTCGGCTTCATCCAGGTTACCCAGGCGGTAATTCACCCAACCGAGGCTGTCGAGGACGGCCGGGTCTTCCGGATTGAGTTTGTGCGCTTGTTCGATCAGCGCCTTGGCCTCGTCGTAGCGGGTGGTGCGATCGGACAAGGTGTAACCCAGGGCGTTGAGGGCCATGGCGTTGTCGGGGTCGCGCTTGATGATCAGGCGCAGGTCTTTTTCCATCTGCGCCAAATCATTGCGTTTTTCCGCCTGCATGGCGCGGGTGTACAGCAGGTTCAAATCGTCGGGGAATTGCAACAAGGCTTGTTGCAGCACTTTCCAGGCGCGATCACCCTGACTATTGGCCGATAAGGTCTCAGCCTGAATCAGGTACAACTGGATGGCATAGTCCGGCTCGGCATCCCGCGCGGCGGCCAGGCGTTTTTCCGCCTCATCGGTGCGGCCGTTGCTCATCAGGATATCGGCCTGGCGCAGTTGGGCCGGCAGGTAATCGTTACCGGAGCCGACCTGAGCGTATTCGAGCAGGGCTGCCTGTGGGTCGTTGCGCTCTTCGGCAATGCGGCCCAGGTTCAGGTGCGCGGAATCCACATGGCTTTCCCGGGCGATCAGCTCTTCCAGGTACCCTTTGGCCTCGTCCCAGGCTTTGGCTTCCAGGCATACCAGGGCCAGGGAATAGCGCAGTTCATCGTCGTCCGGATATTGCTGGACCAGATTGGCGAACTGCACTTTGGCGTCCTCCATGCGGTCCTGCTCCACCAGCATACGTGCGTAAGTCAGGCGCAGGCGCTTGTCTTCCGGGTACTTCTTGATGCTTTTTTCCAGCAACGGAATCGCTTCCTTGCCGCGATTGAGATTCTGCAGCAAGCGTGCGCGCAGCAGAATTGGGGCGATTTCCCCCTCATCCGGCGGGTTTTGTTCCAGCAGCTTCAGCGCTGCTTCGGCTTCGTCATCCTGTTGCAGCAGCAAGGCCTTGCCGAAAATCAGCTGGCTGTTTTTAGGGTGCTTCTGTAGCAGTCGGTCGAAACTGTTCATCAGGCCATTGCGGGTGTCCTGGTCGGTGTCGGCGGCCGACAGCGCCAGGAAGTCGAAATGGGTGTCACCCTTGCCCTGCAGGACTTTCTCCATATACACCATGGAGTCGTCATAGCGCCCGGCCCGCGCCAACTGAATGGCCGCCGCCCGTTGTGCTTCCAAGTCGTCCGGGGCGTTTTTCGCCCAGATCAGCGACGTGTCCAGCGCCGCCTGATCGGCCCCCAAGTACTCGGCGATGCGAAACGCGCGCTCGGAGATCCCCGGGTCCTGCGTATTGATGGCCTGGGTCACGTAGTTATCCAGCGCAATATCGAAGCGATTGCGCTGGCCGGCCAGCTCCGCGGTCAGCAGGCTGTACACCGTTTCTTCGCTGAACGATGAGTAAACTTTGGGCTTTTCAGGGGCGGGGGTGCTGTCTTCTGTCGGCGGCGTACCGTCCGGCTGCACGGGGGCCATGGCCTGGCAGCCGCTGAGGAAGACAAAAGCAAGGAGCAACGCGGAAGATCTATTCATATAGGAAGAGGACGACTAACCTGCGGTCGGATCATCATGACACAAGCCTTCGGCCAAACATAACCGAGTCTCAATGCGTGTCTTTTATAGGCACAAGGTATAGGGACAATAGACGACGGTGGTTGTTCTGAATCTTTCGAAGTAGGACAATCGCCGGCTTCCCGACATCATCAGCGATATTGAATGGCCTTCCTCGCACTCGGTATTAACCACAAGACTGCCTCTGTAGACGTGCGCGAGCGCGTGGCGTTTACGCCTGAGCAGTTGGTTGAAGCCTTGCAGCAGCTCTGCCGGCTCACCGACAGTCGCGAAGCTGCGATCCTTTCGACCTGCAATCGCAGTGAGCTTTATATAGAACAGGAACATCTCTCTGCGGATGTCGTCCTGCGCTGGCTGGCCGATTATCACCATTTGAGCCTCGACGAGCTGCGCGCCAGTGCTTATGTGCATGAAGAGGATGCGGCAGTTCGTCACATGATGCGTGTGGCGGCCGGTCTCGATTCGCTGGTGTTGGGCGAACCGCAGATCCTGGGCCAGATGAAATCCGCCTACGCCGTGGCGCGCGAAGCCGGCACCGTTGGTCCGTTGCTGGGTCGGCTGTTCCAGGCCACGTTCAATTCCGCCAAGCAGGTGCGCACCGACACGGCGATCGGCGAAAACCCGGTGTCCGTGGCGTTCGCGGCCGTCAGCCTGGCCAAGCAGATTTTCAGTGACCTGCAGCGCAGCCAGGCGCTGCTGATCGGCGCCGGGGAAACCATCACCTTGGTCGCTCGTCACCTGCACGACCTGGGGGTCAAGCGTATCGTGGTGGCCAACCGTACCTTGGAGCGCGCCAGTATCCTGGCCGAACAGTTCGGCGCCCATGCGGTGCTGCTGGCGGATATCCCGGCCGAACTGGTGCGCAGCGATATCGTCATCAGCTCCACCGCCAGTCAGTTGCCGATCCTGGGCAAAGGCGCGGTTGAGAGCGCGCTGAAGCTGCGCAAGCACAAGCCGATTTTCATGGTGGATATCGCCGTTCCTCGGGATATCGAGCCCGAAGTCGGCGAGTTGGACGATGTTTATCTGTACAGCGTCGACGATCTGCACGAAGTGGTCGCCGAAAACCTCAAGACTCGTCAGGGCGCAGCCCAGACCGCCGAGGAAATGGTCAGCACCGGCGCCGAAGATTTCATGGTGCGCTTGCGTGAACTGGCGGCGGTGGACGTGCTCAAGGCGTATCGTCAGCAGGGCGAACGCCTGCGCGACGAAGAACTGATCAAGGCCCAGCGCTTGCTGGCCAATGGCAGCAGCGCCGAAGAGGTGTTGATGCAGTTGGCGCGTGGCCTGACCAACAAATTGCTGCATGCACCCAGTGTGCAACTTAAGAAATTGACCGCCGAAGGCCGCCTCGATGCGCTGGCCATGGCCCAGGAACTTTTTGCCCTCGGAGAGGGCGCGTCAGACAGCTCTTCGGATAAAAAACCGCAATGAAAGCGTCACTGCTCAATAAACTGGACGTGCTCCAGGACCGTTTCGAAGAACTGACCGCCTTGCTCGGCGATGGCGAGGTCATCGCCGATCAAGCCAAATTCCGTGCCTATTCCAAGGAATACGCCGAAGTTGAGCCCGTGGTCGCCACTTATAAGAACCTGCTGAAAGTGCAGGGCGACCTCGAAGGCGCCCAGGCACTGCTCAAAGACAGCGACCCGGACATGCGTGAAATGGCCGTGGAAGAAGTCCGCGAGGCCAAGGAAAAACTCGCCGAGCTGGAAGGCGACCTGCAACGCATGCTGCTGCCCAAGGACCCCAACGACGGACGCAACGTGTTCCTCGAAATCCGCGCCGGCACCGGTGGCGACGAGGCGGCGATCTTCTCCGGCGACCTGTTCCGTATGTACTCGCGCTACGCTGAGCGTCGCGGCTGGCGTGTGGAGATCCTGTCGGAGAACGAAGGCGAACACGGTGGCTATAAAGAAGTCATCGCCCGTGTCGAAGGCGACAATGTCTACGGCAAGCTGAAGTTCGAGTCTGGCGCGCACCGTGTGCAACGGGTGCCGGCCACCGAGTCCCAGGGCCGCATCCACACCTCGGCCTGCACCGTCGCCGTGCTGCCCGAGCCGGATGAACAGGAAGCCATCGAGATCAACCCGGCCGACTTGCGCATCGATACCTATCGTTCGTCCGGTGCCGGCGGCCAGCACGTCAACAAGACCGACTCGGCCATCCGTATCACCCACTTGCCGTCGGGCATCGTGGTGGAATGTCAGGAAGAGCGCTCCCAGCACAAGAACCGGGCGCGTGCCATGTCCTGGCTGTCGGCCAAGCTCAATGACCAGCAGACCAGCGCCGCCGCCAATGCGATCGCCACTGAGCGCAAGCTGCTGGTGGGCTCGGGCGACCGCTCCGAGCGCATTCGCACGTACAACTTCGCCCAGGGACGGGTGACCGATCACCGAATCAACCTAACCCTGTATTCCCTGGACGAAATCCTCGCCGGCGGCGTTGAAGCGGTGATCGAGCCGTTGCTCGCCGAATACCAGGCCGATCAACTAGCGGCCATAGGTGAATAAATGACCATCATCGCCAGC
The DNA here is from genome assembly GCF_019641515.1 of Pseudomonas sp. S5F11. NCBI lineage: Bacteria > Pseudomonadati > Pseudomonadota > Gammaproteobacteria > Pseudomonadales > Pseudomonadaceae > Pseudomonas > Pseudomonas sp. S5F11. The sequence continues at coordinate 2,765,104 of NZ_JAIFJZ010000001.1, read as the reverse complement.
CTGTTGCGCGCCGCCGACCTGCCGGATTCGCCCACCGCGCGCCTGGACGCCGAATTGTTACTGGCCGCAGCCCTGGGTAAATCGCGCAGCTATCTGCACACCTGGCCGGAAAAAATCGTCAGTAGCGAAGACGCGCTGAAGTTTGCCGGCTACCTGCAACGCCGCCGCGCGGGCGAGCCGGTGGCTTATATTCTCGGCCAGCAAGGCTTTTGGAAACTCGACCTTGAAGTGGCGCCGCACACGCTGATCCCGCGTCCCGAGACCGAAATGCTGGTGGAAGCGGCGCTGGAATTATTGCCGGCCACGCCCGCCCGCGTGCTTGACCTGGGCACCGGCAGCGGCGCGATTGCCCTGGCCTTGGCCAGCGAGCGTTCGGCCTGGCAAGTGACCGCGGTCGACCGTGTGCTGGAAGCGGTGGCCCTGGCCGAGCGCAATCGCCAGCGTCTGCACTTGAATAACGCCACGGTACTCAACAGCCATTGGTTCAGCGCCCTGCACGGGCACTCCTACGATCTGATCATCAGCAACCCGCCGTATATCGCCGACAACGACCCGCATCTGGTGGCCGGCGACGTGCGTTTCGAGCCCGCCAGCGCCCTGGTGGCGGGCCATGATGGTTTGGATGACCTGCGGCTGATCATCCAGGACGCGCCCGCCCACCTGAATGCGGGTGGCTGGTTGCTGTTGGAGCACGGTTACGATCAAGCCCCTGCGGTGCGCGACCTGTTGCAGAGCCAAGGTTTTGAGCAAGTGCACAGCCGCGTCGACCTTGGCGGGCACGAACGTATCACCTTAGGGCGCCGGCCGTGCTGACCGATCAGGAGCTGTTGCGCTATAGCCGACAGATTCTGTTGCAGCATGTCGACATTGACGGGCAATTGCGCCTCAAAAACGGCCGTGCCCTGATAGTCGGCCTTGGCGGTCTGGGCGCGCCGGTAGCGCTGTACCTGGCCGCTGCGGGCGTTGGCCAGTTGCATTTGGCGGATTTCGACACGGTCGACTTGACTAACCTGCAACGCCAGATCATCCATGACACCGACAGCGTCGGGCAGACCAAAGTCGACTCGGCCATGCGTCGCTTGCGCGCGATCAACCCCGACATCCAACTGGTGCCCCATCGCACCGCGCTGGATGCCGATTCGCTGGCCGCAGCCGTGGCTCAAGTGGATGTGGTGCTCGATTGCAGTGACAACTTCTCTACCCGCGAGGCGGTCAATGCCGCCTGTGTCGCCGCCGCGAAGCCGTTGATCAGCGGCGCTGCGATTCGTCTGGAAGGGCAATTGTCAGTGTTTGACCCCCGTCGCGCCGACAGCCCGTGCTACCACTGTTTATATGGGCACGGCAGCGACGCCGAATTGACCTGCAGCGAAGCCGGTGTCGTCGGGCCGCTGGTGGGCTTGGTCGGCAGCCTGCAAGCCCTGGAGGCCCTGAAGCTGTTGGCCGGTTTTGGCGAGCCGTTGGTCGGGCGTTTATTGCTGATCGATGCCTTGACCACGCGTTTCCGCGAGCTGCGGGTCAAGCGCGACCCTGGCTGCAGTGTCTGCGGGACTCGCCATGGGTAAGGATGCGCCGATCGGTGTGTTCGATTCCGGTGTCGGTGGCCTGTCGGTGCTGGAGGAAATCCAGCAACTACTGCCCCACGAGTCGCTGCTCTACGTCGCCGATTGCGGGCATATCCCTTATGGCGAGAAAACTCCGGCCTTTATTCGCGAGCGTTCGCGGCGGGTGGCGGCGTTTTTCCGCGAGCAGGGCGCCAAGGCATTCGTAATTGCCTGCAACACGGCGACGGTGGCCGCCGTCGCCGACCTGCGTCTGGACTACCCCGATTGGCCGTTGGTGGGCATGGAGCCCGCCGTCAAACCCGCTGCCGCCGCGACCCGCAGTGGAGTGGTCGGCGTGCTCGCCACCACCGGCACCCTGCAAAGCGCCAAGTTCGCGGCGTTGCTCGACCGTTTTGCCACCGACGTGCGCGTGATTACCCAGCCATGCCCAGGCCTGGTTGAGCTGATTGAAACCGGCGACCTGAGCAGCCCGGCCCTGCGCCAGTTGTTACAGGGTTATGTCGACCCCCTGCTCAGTGCCGGTTGCGACACCATCATCCTCGGTTGTACCCACTATCCCTTCCTTAAACCGATGCTTGCGCAAATGCTGCCGCCGAGCGTCATCCTCATCGATACTGGCGCCGCAGTGGCACGGCAGCTCAAGCGCTTATTGGGCGAGCGCAACCTGTTGGCCGACCGGAAACCTGTTCCCGCGCAGTTCTGGACCAGCGGCGATCTGTCTCACCTAAGAAATATCCTACCGACACTATGGAAACATCCCGGAATCGTGCGAAGCTTCGCCTCGTGAAAATTTCGTGAAATTTCGTGATTAGAAGCTGAACTTCTGACTCTGCGCAGGCTTCTATAGCGAGATTGCTTGTACAAAACACCATACAAACTTGTTCGGAAGGAACGTTTAATGAAGCGCTTGTTCTGTTTGGCTGCGATTGCGGCCGCCGTTGTAGGACACTCGTTCTCGGCGCAGGCCGCCGGCCTCGAATTCGGTCTGGGGGCCACCAGCGATTCGACGTTGACATACCGCCTGGGGCTGACTTCGGATTGGGATAAGAGTTGGATGCAAAGCGATGTAGGTCGCCTGACCGGTTACTGGAGCGGTGCTTACACGTACTGGGAAGGTGATGACCGCGCAGGCGCCAGCAGTCTGTCGTTCTCACCGGTGTTTGTGTACGAATTTGCCGGGCAATCGGTCAAACCGTACATTGAGGCCGGCATCGGCGTTGCGGTGTTCTCCCGTACCAAGCTGGAAGACAACAACATCGGCCAGGCTTTTCAGTTCGAAGACCGTTTGGGTTTCGGCCTGCGCTTTACCGGTGGGCATGAAGTGGGCATTCGCGCCACCCATTATTCCAACGCCGGTATCAGCAGTAACAACGATGGGGTAGAGAGCTACTCGCTGCACTACACCATGCCGTTGTAATCACCCGCATCGCAAAACGCTGCGGGGGCGGCTTGTGCCCTCCCGCATTGCGATCAGATATACGCCGTCGCAATCCCTTGGCGTTCTTCCAGGCACTCCGGTGCGCCCATCTCGAATTCCCGACAAATCAGCGGGCGCCGCTCGTAAATCGTACACATCATCGTGTCCCGATCCAGCGCCGCACACCAGCCGTCGTCCAGGCGCAGCATCACTTCACCGCCCCAATCGTCTGTGTCGATATAGCGCTCAGGCACGCCCGTATCGGTAATCAGCATGACTTCCAGCTGGCAGCAGCACGCCGCACACGTAGAGCAGGTGACGGCGGGTTCAGCGATTTGGATGTGGGGGATGTTGGTCATAGGCGCGCAGTGTAAGGCATGGACGAGTCTAGGGTGTGAAAGGTCTGACAGACGTCAGCGCGCCAATCGATGCAGCCCGACAAAAACCACGGCCCACAGCAGCGCCAGCCCGATCAGCGTGGGCGCCACGTCAAAGCCGAATTCCACGCCTGCCAACTGGCTGCCGGCGTAATACGACAGCGGCCCGCCGACTGCGCCTAATACGGCGGCTCGCCACCAGGGGCGTGCGCTCCATGCCAGGCAATGACGCAACGTGGTGGCCAGCAGCGCCCACAGCAGCATCAGCCAAAACGGGATCAACGGCCCCGGTTCGCTGAACTGAAACACACCCAGCGCTCGCAGTAACGTGTCCAGCAGCGTGCCCGCCACAGTCACGCCAATGATCAGCGCGCCATCCTTGGCCCAAGAACTTATCCACAGCAGATGAACGGCCAGCACCGCCACGCCAATCAGCAACCAGGGGCCGTCGCCGCCCAGCACGCAGGCAAACCAGCCGCACTGGAACAGCGCGGCGTTGGCCAGGTTTTTAAGCATTGAAACGGCCGAGCAGCGGAGGGTTGATCGCCGCCGGTTTGGCCAGCAGCAACTGGGCCGTGCCGATGGTGCGCTCCATAAAGCCACCTTCGCAGTAGCACAGGTAGAACTCCCACAGCCGCAGGAAGTACTCGTCGTAGCCCAGTTCTGTCAGGCGGCCATGGGCGCGGCGAAAATTCTCATGCCACAGGCGCAGGGTTTTTGCGTAGTGCAGACCGAAGTCTTCCATGTGCAGCAAGTTCATATCGGTGTCGCGGCTGACGATCTGCAGCATGTTCTGTACCGAGGGCAGGGCGCCGCCGGGGAAGATGTAGCGCTGGATAAAATCCACGCTGCGTTTGGCTTGCTCGAAACGCTGTTCGCGGATGGTGATGGCTTGCAGCAACATCAGGCCGTCGCGCTTGAGCAACTGTGCACATTGCTTGAAGTAGGTGGGCAGAAAGCGATGACCCACAGCCTCGATCATCTCGATGGACACCAGTTTGTCGTACTCGCCCGTGAGATCGCGATAATCCCTTAGCAGCAGGGTGACCTGATCTTGCAGGCCCAACGCCTGTATGCGTTGTTCGGTGTACGCAAATTGTTCTTTGGACAGGGTCGTGGTGGTGACCTTGCAGCCATAGTGCTGCGCGGCATACAGCGCCATGCTGCCCCAGCCGGTGCCGATCTCCAGCAAATGGTCTCTGGGTTTGAGGGCAAGCTTCTGGCAGATACGCTCCAGTTTGTTCAGTTGCGCCTGTTCCAGGGTGTCGTCGGCCGTCAGAAATTGCGCCGCCGAGTACATCATGGTCGGGTCGAGGAATTGTTCGAACAGCTCATTGCCCAGGTCGTAGTGGGCGGCGATGTTTTTTTGCGAGCCCTCGCGCGTATTGCGGTTGAGCCAGTGCAGGCTCTGAGTCAGCGGGCGGGCGAGGCGGGCCAGGCCACCTTCCAGCGCGTCGAGTACGTCCAGGTTGCTGACCATCACCCGCACCACGGCGGTCAGGTCCGGGCTGGTCCAGTAGCCATGGATAAACGCTTCGCCGGCGCCGATCGAACCGTTGGCCGCCACCAGGCCCCACACGGCCGGATCGACGATCTGGATTTCCCCCAACAGGTGCGCTTCCCGTGCGCCGAACACTTGGCGTTCACCGTCCTCGATCACCACCAACTGGCCATGGCGCAATTGGCTGAGTTGACGCAGCACACCCTTGCGCAGCAGCGCGGTGGTCATGCCGTTGACGTTCAGGCGGCTGGCCTTGACCGATAAGCTAGGGGATTTCATGGCGATGTTCCTTGGTATACCCGACGGCGGTGCGAGAGGCGCCATCGGCGGCCCGGTGGGAGAAAATCGGTGTGCGTTTGAGCAACAGGCGCAGGGCCTGCCAGTAAATGGCCAGGCAGGTCTTGGCGGTCATCCACGGAAAACGTCCCAGGTAGCGGTGCAGACTGGCGCGGGTCAGCGCCTCTTTGTGCAGGCTCAGGGTGGCGTCGAAGACTTTCAGCTCGCCCTGCCAGTCGGCCATATGCACGCCAAGCCGCTCGGCGGGCGGGCTGAAGCTCATGCGGTATTCCAGGTCCCGCGGCAGGAACGGCGATACATGGAACGCCTTGGCCACGGCGAAATGCTGGTGCTCGTCCGCGCCCAGTGCCTGGGCCGGCAGCACGTAGTGGTAGCGTTCGCGCCAAGGGGTGTTGGTTACTTCACACAGGATCGCGGCCAATTGCCCATCGGCCTCGAAACAGTAGAAGAAACTCACCGGATTAAAAGCCAGGCCCCAACTGCGAGCCTGGGTCAGTAGGCAGATAACGCCCTGGGGTGTGCGCCCCAGCGCCTTGCCGACTTCCTGGCGCACGGCATCGCTCAGGCTCATACCGTGGCCGGTCAACTCACGCAGGTAGTCCTGCTGGCGAAAACCGAAGGGCGCCAGGCGGCTACGCCCGGCCAGGGGCGAGAGCCCGAGCACTTGGTCTTCTTCGCTCAAATCCAGGTACAGCAGGCCGATGCGGTAGCGAAAGGCATGAGCCTTGGGCGCAAACCGGCGGTGGGCAATCCAGCCGCTGTACAGGGCGCTGTTCACAGGGTCTCTCCGAAGGTTTGCGCCACGCGCAGGGCGCTGACCACGCCGTCTTCGTGGAACCCGTTGGCCCAATAGGCACCGCAATAATGGGTATGTCGGGCGCCGTTCAGTTCTTCCCAGCGCTGCTGGGCGGCAACGGCGGCCAGGCTGTATTGCGGGTGGGCGTAGGTAAAGCGCGCGAGGATCTTCAGCGGGTTGATCACCGCCGTCTGGTTGAGGCTCACGCAAAAGGTCGTGGTGCTGTCGATGCCTTGCAGGATGTTCATGTCGTAGGTTACGGCGGCCTGGGCCTGACTGTCGCCGGTCAGCCGGTAGTTCCAACTGGCCCAGGCCAGCCTGCGGTCGGGCAGCAGGCGCGTGTCGGTGTGCAGCACTACGTCGTTGTCGGCGTAGGGCAGGGCGCCGAGGATTTCCTGCTCGGCCTGGCTCGGGTCGCCGAGTAACGCCAGGGCTTGATCGCTATGGCAGGCGAACACCACTCGGTCGAACGTCTCGCTACCGGCCGCGCTGTAGATAACCACACCGTCCTCGTTGCGTTCGACTTTATGCACAGGGCAGTTCAGGCGGATCCGCTCACGAAAACCGCGCGTCAGCGGTTCGATATAAGCGCTGGAGCCGCCTTCGATCACGCACCATTGCGGGCGATTGTTCACCGACAACAAGCCGTGGTTCTTGAAGAACCGTACAAAGAACTGCAACGGAAACCCCAACATGTCCGCCAGTGACATCGACCAGATCGCTGCCCCCATCGGCACGATGTAATGACGCACGAAGCGCTCACCGTAACCGCCGGCAGTGAGGTAGTCGCCCAGGGTCATATCGGCGCTGATCCGTTGTTCTTGCAGATCCAGCGGAGCCTGGCGGTTGAAGCGCAGGATGTCGCGCAACATGCCCCAGAAGCCTGGCGAGAGGATATTGCGGCGCTGGGCGAACAGGCTGTTGAGGTTGTTGCCGTTGTACTCGAACCGGGTGCGCTCGTCGCACACCGAAAAACTCATCTCGGTGGGTTTGAACGCCACGCCGATCTGCCCCAGTAACCGAATGAAGTTGGGGTAGGTCCAGTCGTTGAACACGATAAAACCGGTGTCCACCGCGTAGGGTTGGCCCTCCACCGTCACGTTGACCGTATGGGTATGCCCGCCGATGCGGTCGCCCGCTTCGAACAGGGTGATGTCGTGGCGGCGGCTGAGCAGATAGGCGCTGGTCAGCCCGGCGATACCGCTACCGATAATGGCGATCTTCACAGGTCGTCCTTCTTCGGCGGTGGGCTGCGCAACATGCGTTTGCCGATGATCAATTGCGCGCGGTTGGGCAGTTTCGACAACGGCCACAAGGTGGCGATAAACAGCGCGGGGAAGGCGATCTCCAACGGGCGCTTGCTCAGCTTGGCGAAGATATGCCGCGCGGCTTTGTCGGCGGGCCAGCTCAGGGGCATCGGGAAGTCGTTGCGTTCGGTCAGGGGCGTGTCGACAAAGCCTGGGCTGATCACGGTAACGTCGATGTTCTCCGGCGACAGGCTGATGCGCAGCGATTCGAACAAGTAGCGCAGGCCGGCCTTGGACGCACCGTACGCCTCGGCACGTGGCATTGGCAGGTAAGTCACGGCGCTGGCGACGCCCACCAGGTGCGGCGTGAGCCCGGCGCGCAGCAACGGCAGGGCGGCTTCGATGCAGTAACTGCTGGCCAGCAGGTTGGTGCGCACGACGTGCTCGATGATCGATGAGTCGAACTGGCGGGCGTCCACGTATTCGCACGTGCCGGCGTTGAGGATCACTGTGTCCAGCGCACCCCACACCTGAGCGATGTGCTCGCCGATTTCGCGCACGGTCTGGCTGTTGGTCAGGTCGCCGGCCACCACCAGCACTTGACCAGGGTAACGCTGCGCCAACGCCTCCAGCGGCTCTTTGGTGCGCGAGCTCAACGCCACCTGGGCGCCGCTGTTGAGCAGCTCCACGGCCAGCGCGGCGCCGATGCCACTGCTGGCGCCAGTCAGCCAATAACGACGAGGCGTCACTGCGTTCATCCCACTCTCCTTTTCAGCCAGCTGATCACCTTGCCCAACACGGGCAGGTGTTCGTACAGCAGTGCCCCGGCATCGAAATAATCCCGATGGCGGTACACCGTTTCACGCCACATCAGGTGTGAGCAGCCTTCCACGCGGATGACCTTGCCACTGGCCAGGCGCGGGTGGCAGAAGCTCATTTTCCAGCGCAGGTAGCCTTCGCCCTCGGCGACCTGATCGAAACCGTGGAAATCGAAGCGTAACTGGCTGACGTTGCCGTACAGCGACTCGAAATAGCGGTGCAGCGCGGTCAAGCCGTGCACTTCGTGCAGCGGATCGGTGAAGGTGATGTCCTTGCTGTACAGACTGTCGAGCAAGTGCAGGTTGTGCTTGTCCAGGGTGGCGAAGGTCTGGGCGAAACGGCGCAGGAAATCACTCATGGGCACCTCCTACCGCTTCGCGCGACGGCAGACTGCGGAACGCCGCCAGGGCGCGCTCGCGGGATTTTTTCAAATCGACAATGGCGCGCGGGTAATCCGCCACGCCAAACAGTCCGCCAACCGCGTCGGGGTTGTGGACTTCCTTTTTATTCAGCCCGGCCAGTTCCGGCAGCCAGTGCTTGATGAACACGCCTTCGCTGTCGAATTTTTCCGATTGGCTCAGCGGGCTGAAAATCCGGAAGTACGGCGCCGAGTCGGTGCCGGTGGAAGAGCTCCACTGCCAGCCGCCATTATTGGCGGCCAAGTCGCCGTCGATCAGATGGCGCATGAAGAACCGTTCGCCTTCGCGCCAATCGATCAACAGATTCTTGGTCAGGAACATCGCCACCACCATGCGCAGGCGGTTATGCATCCAGCCGGTTTCAAGCAACTGGCGCATCGCCGCGTCGATGATCGGCAGACCGGTGCGCGCCTCTTGCCAGGCCGCCAGGTCCTTGGGCGCATCGCGCCAGGCCACGGCTTCGGTTTCGGGGCGGAAGGCGCGGTGACGGGACACCCGAGGGTAGCCCACCAGAATGTGTTTGTAGAACTCACGCCACAGCAGTTCGTTGATCCAGGTGATCGCCCCGATATCGCCGCTTTCGAACTCGCCCTGATTGGTTTGCAGCGCCGCGTGCAAGCATTGGCGCGGCGAGACCACGCCGGCGGCCAGGTAGGCAGACAACTGGCTGGTGCCAGGTTTGGCCGGGAAATCGCGCTCGTCCTTGTAATAGCTGATCTGCGCATCGGCGAAGGTTTCCAGGCGGCGTCGGGCTTCGTCTTCACCGGCAGGCCAGAGGGCGCGTAGGCGTTCGCTCGGCGGTTCGAAGCCATCGACGGTGGCTGGCACGGCGTCGCTTTTGATCGCCAGTTTTGCCTGGGCCTTGGGCGTGCTCACCAGGCGCGGCAGGGCGCTGTGCAGACGGGTGTAGCAGACTTTGCGGAACTGACTGAACACCTGGAAATACGTGCCGCTTTTGGTCAGCACACTGCCGGGTTGGAAAAACAATTGATCCAGGTAGCTGTGGAAGGTCACCCCATCGGCTTCCAGCGCCGTGGCCACCGCCGCATCTCGGCGGCTTTCATGAATGCCGTATTCCTCGTTGACGTGCACCGACGCCACGCCCAACTCGCCGCACAATTGGCGGAGCACGGCGGGTGCCTGGTCCCAGGTGGCGGCGGTGCGGATCAGCAACGGGATGTTGAGTTCGCCCAAGGACCGGCTCAAGTGCCGCAGGTTACGCAGCCAGAAATCCACTTTGCACGGCGCGTCATCGTGGGCCAGCCATTGTTCGGGCGTGATCAGGTACACCGCTGCCAGCGGGCCGCGCTGGCTCGCAGCGGCCAGGGCGGTATTGTCGTGAAGGCGCAAGTCGGTGCGCAGCCAGATCAGGTGCATTTAGACGAGTCCACGCTGGAGCATAAGCTGGTGGGCCGACAACGGGTCTTCGGCAAGGGACAGATCCGCAAGGTCATGGCTCAATAACGCCAGCTCGGCCTGATGAATACTCACCGTGGGGCCGACCAGCAGTGTCGGGCAATCAACACCGCCCAGTAGTTTGGCGAAGGCCGGCAGTTGCAAGGCTTTGCTCGAATACAGCAGCACGGCGCGCGGTTTGAGGTGCTCCACCGCCAGGGCCAATTCGCCGGCCGGCAGCGGCCAGTCGAACACTTCCACCGGGCAATCGGCGCTGCTGGCCAGCCAGGCGCTGAGCCACAGATGCGGCTCCAGCGGCAAGTCGGACTGGTTGATCAGCAGCAGCGGCGCACCGTGCAATTGCCGATTGTTGTGGTAAATGCGCGCGCCAAATTTGCTACGCAGCCACGAAAGGAAAAACACCCGCTCCATTTGCGCGCCGAACTGGCCCTGCCAGCGTTGCTCCAGTTCCTGGATCAGCGGTAGCAGCAGTTGCTCGCACAAGGTGCGGGGCGGGTACAGCGCCATGGCCTGGTTAAAGGCATCGTCGACCCGGCGCTCGGCCAAGTCGCTGATGGCCTGCACCAGCGTTTGGCGCAGACTCTGCCATTCGTTGGCAACGCTGTCGGGGGTGATCTGGGCGGAGTCGATCAGGTTTTTCACCTGGCTGACCGGCACGCCACGATTAAGCCAGGTCAGGATGGTGTGGATACGTTGCACATGCTCGGCACTGAAGAGCCGATGCCCCTTGGGCGTGCGCTGCGGCACGATCAAACCATAACGGCGTTCCCAGGCGCGCAGGGTCACGGCGTTGACGCCGGTCTGGCGCGCCACTTCACGGATCGGCAGCCAGCCGTCTTCAAGGGCTTGGGCGATGTCTTCGCCGGGTTCGTCTTGGAGGACGGCGTTCATGACGCTTTTCATGGGTTAGATCGCATTTCGCAGGCTGAGATTTTCCGGGTGCGGCTGCAAGTACGCCTGCTGCGCAATGTAGCGGTCCGGGTGTTGACGAAAGTGGTGCTTGAGCAACGTCAGCGGCACCACCAGCGGCACGATGCCGTGGCGGTATTGCCCGATGACGGTCTGCATTTCCTGTTTGTCGTCGGCGCTGATCACCTGTTTCAGGTAGCCGCTGATGTGCTGCAGCACATTGCTGTGGGTGCCGCGGGTGGCGCATTTTTTCAGGCCGGTCATCAGCTCAGTGAAGTAAACGCTGGCCAGCTCATCCAGCTCGGTACTTTTATCCATCGTGCCCAACAGGTGACCGAGGCTTTTGTAGTGCTGCGGGCTGTGAGCCATCAGCAAGTACTTGTACCGAGAATGAAAGGCCAGCAAGCGATGACGGCTCAAACCTTCGGCCAGCAGTGCTTGCCAGCTGGCATAGACGAATACGCGGGTGAGGAAGTTTTCCCGCAGGACCGGGTCATTCAAGCGACCGTCTTCTTCCACCGGCAAGTTGGGGTGGCGCGCGCAAAACGCCTGGGCATAGATGCCGCGACCGCCGCCATCCACCGGTGTGCCGTTCTCGCGATACACCTTGACCCGCTCCAGGCCACAGGACGGGGACTTCTGCATAAAGATGTAACCGCACAGGTCGGTATGCTCGCGCGCCATCTGCCGGCCGTAATCGTCCAGCGGCTGGGTCACGTTGAGGGCACGGTTCACCGTGCCGACGGCTTGCGGCTGGGCAGGGTCGCCCACCAGACGGATCGGTTCACGGGGGATGCCCAGGCCGATGGCGACTTCCGGGCACAGCGGCACAAAGTCGAAATAATCGGCGAGGGTCTGGCAACAGAGCAGGGATTGTTTATGTCCGCCATTGAAGCGCACGTTCTCGCCCAGCAGGCAGGCGCTGATGGCGATCTTCGGTTTGGTGATGCTGGACATGAGCAAACCTCTGCAAAATTCCTATACAAACAAGAGTGCCTGTACAACTAAATCTCATCATAGGTTTGATGCTGTACAAGTCAAATCATTTGTATAAGTTTTTACGCTGAGATTATTGCCAGCCGATTTTCCACGCCCCGGCGTCTTGCAGGGTTTGCCACGGCAGGCGTTCACCCCGGCGCGTCATGACCGCTTGCAGCTCGATTTCCAACACGGTGCCTTCTTCGTCACGAAACAGTTCGGTGACCAGAAAATGCTTTTCCTTGTTTTGGGGGTGTGCTGCTGTCCACTTCGACAGCAGCAATTTGGCCGGGTTGATGCGGTTCATTGCAGATGCTCGATCAGCCGTCGCGCTGCTTCTTGCCCGCTGAGCCAGGCGCCTTCCACACGGCCGGACAAGCACCAGTCACCGCATACGTACAAGCCTAGGTCGGCATCGGCGAGCACGCCGAATTCATGGGCGCTGGACGGTCGCGCGTACAGCCAGCGATGCGCCAGGCTGAACGACGGCGCGGGCATGGCGCTGTGCAGCAGTTCGGCGAACGCGCCGTGCAGGTATTCGGTGACCGCTTCTTTGGACAGGTCCAGATGAGCCTTGCTCCACGCGCTGGTGGCGTGCAGCACCCAGGTGTCGAGGGTGGTGTCGCGCCCGGGCTTGCTGCGGTTGCGCGCCAGCCAGTCGAGGGGGCTGTCCTGTACGAAGCAGCCCTCCATTGGGGTGTCCAGCGGGGTGTCGAAGGCCAGGGCCACGGCCCAGGTAGGGTCCATTTTCACACCGGCGGCGACGCCCGCCAGTTTGGGCGCGGCTGCCAGCAGGGCAGTGGCCTGGGGCGCGGGCGTGGCGATGATGACATGGCTGAACGGCCCGTGATTGCCGCCGTCGGCGTCCTGCAGGTTCCAATGATGTTTGCCTTGGAACACCTCGGTGATGCGGCAGCCGAATTGCACCGGCAAATCATCCAGCAATGCGCGAGTGATCGCACTCATGCGCGGTGTACCGACCCAGCGCACCTGCTCATCGGGTGAGGGGGTGAGCTGGCCGGACTTGAATTGATAAAGCTGGGGTTGCCACTGATCGACCACGCCCTGCGTCTGCCAGCGTTGCACCTCGGTGGCGAAGCGCCGGTCGCGGGCGGTGAAGTACTGGGCGCCCATGTCGAGCGCACCGGCATCGCTGCGTTTGCTGGACATGCGTCCGCCGCTGCCGCGGCTTTTATCGAAGAGCTGTACAAGGTGCCCGGCCTCTTTTAACGCTCGGGCGGCGGAAAGTCCGGCGATGCCGGTACCGATAATCGCGATGGGTAGAGTCATGGTGGGCCTCATTTACCGTTGGGTACAGGCTACGCCGAGACCAATAGCTGTACAATATTGTTTTTTGGTATAAGTTTTGGCGTACCTGAACCGTTGACGTGGCCTATGGTTAACCCTACGCCACGCCCGACTTCGAATTGATCCCTGCTTATAAAATAGACCAGTGATCGGCGGCGAACGTTACATGAGGAGCGTCCCATGCATATTTTGCTGACCGGCGGTACCGGCTTGATCGGTCGCCAACTCTGCCAACACTGGCTGGCCCAAGGTCATCGTCTGACCGTGTGGAGCCGTCATCCTGAGGAAGTGGCGTCGCTTTGCGGCGCGCAAGTACTGGGCGTTGCGCGCCTGGAAGAGGTGATCGGCGCGGTAGATGCGGTGGTCAACCTGGCCGGTGCGCCCATCGCCGACCGCCCCTGGACTCACAAGCGCAAGGCGCTGTTGTGGAGCAGCCGCATCAGTCTTACCGAAACTTTGCTGGCCTGGCTCGAAGGCCTTGAGCAGAAACCGGCAGTGCTGGTGTCCGGTTCGGCGGTGGGTTGGTACGGCGACGGCGGCGAGCGCGAATTGACCGAAGCCAGTGGCCCGGTGCAGGACGACTTCCCCAGCCAGCTGTGCATCGCCTGGGAAGAAACCGCCCAGCGCGCCGAAGCTCTGGGCATCCGCGTGGTACTGGTGCGCACTGGTCTGGTACTGGCTGCCGAGGGCGGCTTTTTGTCGCGGTTGCTGCTGCCGTTCAAACTGGGGCTGGGCGGGCCTATCGGCAATGGCCGGCAGTGGATGCCGTGGGTGCATATCCAGGATCAAATTGCCCTGATTGATTTTCTTCTGCACAAGCAAGACGCCAACGGTCCTTATAATGCGTGCGCGCCGCACCCGGTGCGTAACCGCGAGTTCGCCAAGACCCTGGGCCAAGTGTTGCATCGCCCGGCATTCATGCCCATGCCGGCCTTCGCGTTGAAGGTGGGGCTGGGCGAGTTGTCGGGGTTGTTGTTGGGCGGCCAGAAGGCCGTACCGGAACGTTTGCTGGCGGCCGGTTTCACTTTCCAGTTCACTGAGTTGCGCGCGGCTCTGGACGACTTGTCCACCCGCCTCTAGAGATAGGATGTTGCATGACGGATCACGCGTTGTTACTGGTCAACCTGGGTTCACCGGCGTCCACTTCGGTGGCCGATGTGCGCAGCTACCTCAATCAGTTTTTGATGGACCCTTATGTGATCGACTTGCCATGGCCGGTGCGACGCCTGCTGGTGTCGCTGATCCTGATCAAGCGCCCAGAGCAGTCGGCCCATGCCTACGCATCGATCTGGTGGGACGAGGGCTCGCCGTTGGTGGTGCTCAGCCGTCGCCTGCAAGCGCAAATGACCGCGCAGTGGACCCAAGGCCCGGTGGAGTTGGCGATGCGTTACGGCGAGCCCTCCCTGGAAACCACCCTGACGCGCCTGGCCGCCCAGGGTATCCGCAAAGTCACGCTGGCGCCGTTGTACCCGCAGTTTGCCGACAGCACCGTGACCACGGTGATCGAAGAGGCCCAGCGCGTGGTGCGTGATAAGAAACTGGCTGTGCAGTTTTCGATCCTGCAGCCGTTCTACGATCAGCCGGAGTACATCGACGCATTGGCGGCGAGCGCGCGCCGCTATGTGGAACAGGATTACGATCACCTGCTGCTGAGTTTCCACGGCTTGCCCGAGCGCCACCTGACCAAGCTCGACCCCACCGGCCAGCATTGCTTCAAGGATGCCGACTGCTGCAAGAATGCCTCGCCTGAGGTGCTCGCCACCTGCTATCGCGCACAGTGCTTCAGTGTCGCCCGTGATTTCGCGGCGCGGCTGGGCTTGCCCGACGGCAAGTGGTCGGTGGCGTTCCAGTCGCGACTGGGTCGCGCGAAATGGATCGAACCCTACACCGAGGCCCGCCTGGAGGCGCTGGCCCAGCAAGGTGTGAAAAAACTGCTGGTGATGTGCCCGGCGTTCGTCGCCGATTGCATCGAGACCCTGGAGGAGATCGGCGACCGCGGCCGCGAGCAATTCCGCGAGGCCGGGGGCGAGGACCTGATATTGGTGCCGTGCCTGAACGATGACCCCCAGTGGGCGGCGGCGCTCAATACCCTGTGCGAGCGCGCGCCGCAGCAACTGTAGGCGCGCTACAGATTGAGGGTCAGGCTGACCGTGAGGTTGCGCGGTTCGCCGGGGTTGACCCAGTAATTGCTGTAGGAGCGCTCGTAGTACTTTTCATCGAACAGGTTGTTGAGGTTCAGGCCCACCGTCACGTTTTGCGTGGCCTTGTAATGGGCCAGCAAATCGACGGTGTGGTAGGCGGGCAGTTCAAAGCTACCGCCGGCCTCACCCGAGCGATCCCCCACATAGGTGAACGCCGCGCCCATATCCGAGCCGCGCAAGGCGCCATCCTGGAATTCATACACCCCCAATAGACTGCCGCTGCGCTTGGCCACGCCGAGAATGCGGCTGCCCGTGGGAATTGTTTTGTCACCCTTGGTCACTTCGGCGTCGATATAGGCCAAGGCGCCGATCACGCGCACCGCGTCGGTCACTTGCCCGCTCAGCTGCAGGTCGAAACCCTGGCTGCGAGCCTTGCCCATGGCGCGGTTGGTATTGGTGGCCGGGTCCAGGGCCAGCACGTTTTCCTTTTCGATATGGAACGCGGCCAGGGTGGCGCTGAGGCGGTCGTCGAACAGTTCGCTCTTGATCCCCACTTCATAACCCACGCCTTCTTCAGGCTCGAAGGTTTTACCCGTGGCGTCCAGGCCGCTATTGGGCTTGAACGAGGTTGAAGCGTTGGCGAACACGCCGACCTCGGGCGTGAGCTGATAAAGCAGCCCGGCGCGCTGGGTGAGGGCGTCGTGGGTTTGTCGACTGGTTGGGGCGTTACGAGTGAAGTCGTCGAGGGTTTGTTCGAAGTGCTCGAAGCGCGCGCCAATCATGCCGCGCAAGCGCTCGGTGAAGATGATCTGGTCCTGCAGGTTCAACGCGTGGCTTTTAGTCTGCTCGAAGAAGTCAGTGCCGGAGCGAGCGCCATTGGGTTTGGGTTGGCCGTAGACCGGATTGTAGAGGTCTATGGGGTAGCTGCCCCCGATCGCAGTCACGCGTTCGCTCTTGCGGTAGTCCTCGTATTCGGTGCCCACCAGCAATTCGTGCTGCCAACTGCCGATGTCGAACAGGCCACGCAGTTCCAGCTGGGTAATGCTGTCATGCCAGCCCATGGAGCGTTCGCGGTAACGGCGATTGAGCGTATGACCGTCGGCATTCAGCGCCCGGTTTTCCGAAGCATCGCCCCATAGGCTGCCTTGTTTGTAGTGGCTGGCCAGGCGCAGTTTCCAGGCGTCGTTGAGGTGATGTTCGAGGGTCGCTTGCAGGCGGTTGTTGTGGTTGTCGATATCGCCGTCGTTGGGCTCGCCGAGGAACGTGCGGCGCGATACGCCGGGAGCGTCGATGGTGCCGCGGTCGAAGGTAGAGCTGTGGCGCACGAATTCACTTTCCACCAGCAGGGTGGTATCCGGGTCCAATTGCCAGCTGAACGACGGCGCGACAAACACCCGCTTGCTGCCGACGTGATCGCGGAAACTGTGGTTGTCTTCCACCGCCAGGTTGACCCTCGACAGCACGTTGCCTTCGCTGTCTAGTGGGGTGTTGACGTCCAGTGCGGTGCGATAACGATCCCAACTGCCTGCGCTGGCTTGCAGGGTGGTGAAGGCCTCGGGTTGAGGTTTTTTGGTGACGATATTCACCGTGCCGCCGGGATCGCCGCGCCCGTAGAGGCTGGCGGCAGGGCCCTTGAGCACCTCGATGCGTTCGATATTGGCGGTGTCCGGCGTGCTCGGGTAGCCACGGTTGGCGCTGAAGCCATCCTGGTAGAACTCCGAAGTGGTGAAACCGCGCACGCTGTATTCGTACAGGGTCAGGCCGCCGAAGTTGTTTTGCTTGGACACCCCTCCGGCGAATTCCAGCGCGCGTTCCACGTTGGTACTGCCCAGGTCTTTGAGCACCGTGGCGGGAATCACGCTGATGGACTGTGGGATGTCACGCAGAGCCGTGTCGGTTTTGGTCGCGCTGGCGGATCGGGTGGCGCGGTAGCCCGTGACCGGGCCGGTGGCGGATTCATAAGCGTCGGTCGTGACGCTGATAGCTTCCAGTTCCAGGCGGTTGTCTTCGGCGAAGGCAGGGTCCAGCAGCAATCCCAGGGCCAGACCGGCCATGGGAGCGATTTTTCGAGACGGCATGAGAGAGCGTTCCAATGATTTAATTGAAACAATATAACATGCCTAATGAGAATGAATCGCTATGAGATGTCAGCTGGCAAGCGCCCGCGAACGGGCACCTGGGGGCGGCCGGTTATTCCTCTTCTTTTACCGGGGCTGGCGGTGGGCGCAGGCCGATCTCGGCTGACAACTTGATCTCTTTGCCATTGCGCATGACCTGAATTGCGACTTTATCCGTCGGTTTGATTCGCGCCACTTGGTTCATCGACTTGCGTCCGTCGCCGGCCGGTTCGCCGTTGATGCTCAGAATCACGTCACCCAATTGCAGGCCGGCCTTCTGCGCCGGGCCATCGCGGAAGATCCCCGCCACCACGATGCCTGGGCGCCCAGTCAGGCCGAACGATTCGGCCAGCTCTTTGGTCAACGGTTGCACTTCGATGCCCAGCCAGCCGCGAATTACCTGGCCGTGCTCGATGATCGACTTCATCACTTCCATCGCCAGCTTCACCGGGATCGCAAATCCGATGCCTTGCGAACCACCGGACTTGGAGAAAATCGCCGTGTTAATGCCGGTCAGGTTGCCATTGGCATCCACCAGGGCGCCGCCGGAGTTGCCCGGGTTGATCGCGGCATCGGTCTGGATAAAGTCTTCGTAGCTGTTAAGACCCAGTTGGTTACGCCCGGTGGCACTGATGATGCCCATGGTCACCGTCTGGCCAACCCCGAACGGGTTGCCGATGGCCAGTGCGACATCGCCCACGCGCAAGCCATCGGAACGGCCGAGGGTGATCGACGGCAGGTTCTTCAAGTCGATCTTCAGCACCGCCAGGTCCGTTTCCGGGTCACTGCCCACCACTCGGGCCAGGGTTTCGCGGCCGTCACGCAGGGCCACCACAATCTGATCGGCGCCACTGGTCACATGGTTGTTGGTGAGGATGTAGCCCTCAGGGCTCATGATCACCCCGGAACCCAGGCTGGACTCCATGCGCCGCTGCTTGGGCCCGTTGTCACCGAAATAGCGGCGGAATTGCGGGTCTTCAAACAGCGGATGCGCCGGTTTGTTGATGACTTTGGTGGTGTACAGGTTGACCACCGCCGGGGCGGCGATCACCACTGCGTCGGCGTAGGTCACCGGGCCTTGCACCACCGTGGTGGTCTGTGGGGCCTGTTGCAGGTTCACATCAAGGCTGGGTAAGCCCACCCACTGAGGGAAACGCTGAATGATCAGCATCGCGATCAGCACGCCGGCCAGCAATGGCCATCCAAAAAAACGCAGCGCCTTGAGCATCAAGTAAGTCCTGACAGGTTGCAGGGGGCGGGGGAGCGCCCATAATGTCGCGCATTATACGAGGCTGAGCGCGCCTCTGAACGGGATATTTAGGAGACTTTCATGGCCGTCCCCCTTACCACCCTCGTCGAGGAAGCCGACCGCTACCTCGGCAGTGCAAAAATTGCCGATTACTGCCCCAATGGCCTACAGGTCGAGGGTCGTCCGCAGGTGATGCGCATCGTCAGCGGCGTGACCGCCAGCCAGGCGCTGCTGGACGCCGCCGTCGAAGCCCAGGCCGACCTGGTGCTGGTGCACCACGGTTACTTCTGGAAAGGCGAAAACCCGTGCATCACCGGCATGAAGCAGCGTCGTCTGAAAACCCTGCTCAAGCACGACATTAGCCTGCTGGCCTACCACCTGCCGCTGGACCTGCACCCCGACGTCGGCAATAACGTGCAGCTGGCGCGCCAGTTGGATATCACCGTCGAAGGCCCGCTGGACCCGGACAACCTCAAGGTCGTCGGCCTGGTGGGCTCCCTCGCCGAGCCGCTATCCCCCCGCGATTTCGCTCGCCGCGTGCAGGACGTGATGGGCCGCGAGCCTTTGCTGATCGAAGGCAGCGAGATGATCCGGCGCGTCGGCTGGTGCACCGGCGGCGGCCAGGGCTATATCGACCAGGCGATTGCCGCGGGTGTCGACCTGTTCCTCAGCGGCGAAGCCTCCGAGCAGACCTTTCACAGCGCCCGCGAAAACGACATCAGTTTCATCGCCGCCGGCCATCACGCCACCGAACGCTACGGTGTGCAGGCGTTGGGCGATTACCTGGCGCGGCGCTTTGCCCTGGAACATCTATTCATCGATTGCCCCAACCCGATCTGAACCACAACGCTGACCAGGATGGGGGAGGGGATGCCTGCTTTCACACAAACCTGACGGCATATTGATATATCGTTTCGGTCTAGCTGGCGCCCTAAATAGAAGAAGTTGCTGTGCTAGCATGCCTCGCTCGAACACGGCCCGCTGGCCGTCCATAAGATCGTTTTTCCGTGAGTAACCATGGTCGACAAACTGACGCATCTGAAACAGCTGGAGGCGGAAAGCATCCACATCATCCGCGAGGTCGCCGCCGAGTTCGACAACCCGGTGATGCTCTACTCGATCGGTAAAGACTCTGCCGTGATGCTGCACCTGGCACGCAAGGCGTTTTTTCCGGGCAAGCTGCCCTTCCCGGTGATGCACGTCGACACCCGCTGGAAATTCCAGGAGATGTACAAGTTCCGCGACAAGATGGTCGAAGAACTGGGCCTGGACCTGATCACCCACGTCAACCCGGACGGTGTGGCGCAGGGCATCAACCCATTCACCCACGGCAGCGCCAAGCACACCGACATCATGAAGACCGAGGGCCTCAAACAGGCTCTGGACAAGCATGGTTTCGACGCAGCATTCGGCGGCGCCCGTCGCGATGAAGAGAAATCCCGCGCCAAAGAGCGTGTGTACTCGTTCCGCGACAGCAAACACCGCTGGGACCCGAAGAACCAGCGTCCGGAGCTGTGGAACGTCTACAACGGCAACGTCAACAAGGGCGAGTCGATCCGCGTGTTCCCGCTGTCCAACTGGACCGAGCTGGACATCTGGCAGTACATCTACCTGGAAGGTATCCCGATCGTGCCGCTGTACTTCGCTGCTGAACGTGAAGTGATCGAGAAGAACGGCACGTTGATCATGATCGACGACGACCGCATCCTCGAACATTTGTCCGACGAAGACAAAGCCCGCATCGTCAAAAAGAAAGTACGTTTCCGTACCCTTGGCTGCTACCCGTTGACGGGCGCGGTGGAGTCCGAAGCCGAGACGCTGACGGACATCATTCAGGAAATGCTCCTGACGCGAACTTCCGAGCGCCAGGGCCGGGTCATCGACCATGATGGCGCCGGCTCTATGGAAGATAAAAAACGTCAGGGGTACTTTTAAGTTTCGAGTTACAAGCGGCAAGCTGCAAGTTAAAGGCGGTATGCGTAATTTGGCGGTTTGGTGCTTGCAGCCGGTTGTTGCGAGCCGCTATCGAGTGACTCGTAATGGACTTCGAGAAGTTGGTCGTTTGGCAGAGAAGCAAATGTTTAGCGGTGGGAGTCTACCGGGAGTTGGCGCAATGCAGGGATCTTGGTTTTAAGGACCAGATCACTCGCTCTGCACTTTCGGTGCCCTCTAATATTGCTGAGGGTATGGAGCGTCGCAGTGCTAAAGAAAAGGCGCGTTTTCTTTGGATAGCGAAGGCTTCTTGTGGTGAGTTACGGACACAGATTCTCATCGGTCGCGACATTGCTTACATCGCCCGCCCGCTGGCTGAAAACTGGATTACAGAAACTCGCGAGCTCTCAAAAATGCTCTGCGGCCTGATCAACAAAATTTCTGACTAGCTGTACGCCGACAAGCTTGCCGCTTGAAGCTTACAGCTCGGAGCTTGAACCCAATGAGCCATCAATCTGATTTGATCAGCGAGGACATCCTCGCCTACCTGGGCCAGCACGAGCGCAAGGAAATGTTGCGCTTCCTGACCTGTGGCAACGTCGACGACGGCAAGAGCACCCTGATCGGGCGCCTGCTGCACGACTCCAAGATGATCTACGAAGATCACCTGGAAGCCATTACCCGCGATTCGAAGAAGTCCGGCACCACCGGTGACGACATCGACCTGGCCTTGCTGGTCGACGGCTTGCAGGCCGAGCGTGAGCAGGGCATCACCATTGATGTGGCCTACCGCTACTTCTCCACCGCCAAGCGCAAATTCATCATCGCCGACACACCCGGCCATGAGCAGTACACCCGCAACATGGCCACCGGTGCGTCCACCTGTGACCTGGCGATCATCCTGATCGACGCACGCTACGGTGTGCAGACCCAGACCCGTCGCCACAGCTATATCGCCTCGTTGCTGGGCATCAAGCACATCGTGATTGCCGTCAACAAGATGGACATCAACGGCTTCGACCAAAGCGTGTTCGAGGCGATCAAGGCCGATTACCTGAAGTTCGCCGAGGGCATCGCGTTCAAGCCGAGCACCATGGCGTTCGTGCCGATGTCGGCGCTCAAGGGCGACAACGTGGTCAACAAGAGCGAGCGTTCGCCTTGGTACACCGGCCAGTCGTTGATGGAGATCCTCGAAACCGTCGAGATCGCCAACGACCGCAACTACACCGACCTGCGTTTCCCGGTGCAGTACGTCAACCGTCCGAACCTTAACTTCCGTGGGTTTGCCGGCACCCTGGCCAGCGGCATCGTGCACAAGGGCGACGAAGTCGTGGTGCTGCCGTCGGGCAAGAGCAGTCGCGTCAAATCCATCGTCACGTTTGAAGGTGAGCTGGAACACGCCGGCCCAGGCCAGGCTGTGACCCTGACCATGGAAGACGAAATCGATATCTCCCGTGGCGACCTGCTGGTGCATGCCGATAACGTGCCGCAAGTGGCCGACGCGTTCGACGCCATGCTGGTGTGGATGGCCGAGGAGCCGATGCTGCCGGGTAAAAAATACGACATCAAGCGCGCCACCAGCTATGTGCCCGGTTCCATCACCAGCATCGTGCACCGCGTGGACGTGAACACCCTGGCCGAAGGCCCGGCGAGTTCGTTGCAGTTGAATGAGATCGGCCGGGTCAAGGTCAGCCTCGACGCCGCCATCGCGCTGGACGGTTACGACAGCAACCGCACCACCGGCGCCTTTATCGTCATCGATCGCCTGACCAATGGCACCGTGGCGGCCGGCATGATCATCGCGCCGCCGGTCAGCCATGGCAGTGCGTCGCACCACGGCAAGTTGGCCCATGTGGCAACCGAAGAGCGCGCCATACGCTTCGGCCAGCAACCGGCTACCGTGTTGTTCAGCGGTTTGTCGGGCGCCGGTAAGAGCACCCTGGCCTATGCGGTCGAGCGCAAGCTGTTCGATATGGGCCGCGCGGTGTTCGTGCTGGATGGTCAAAACCTGCGTCACGACCTCAACAAAGGGCTGCCGCAGGATCGCGCCGGGCGTACTGAAAACTGGCGGCGCGCGGCTCACGTTGCGCGTCAGTTCAACGAAGCCGGCCTGCTGACCCTGGCCGCGTTCGTCGCACCGGATGCCGAGGGTCGCGAGCAGGCCAAGGCGCTGATTGGCAGCGATCGCCTGTTGACGGTCTACGTGCAAGCATCGCCGCTGGTATGCGCCGAGCGTGACCCGCAAGGTCTGTACGCCGCCGGTGGGGATAACATCCCGGGCGAATCCTTCCCGTACGACGTGCCGTTGAACGCCGATCTGGTAATCGACACCCAGGCCCTATCGCTGGAAGAGAGCGTCAAGCAAGTGCTGGAGCTGTTGCGCCAGCGCGGCGCGATCTAAGCTTCGCGCAATCAAATGTGGGAGGGGGCTTGCCCCCGATAGCGATGCACCAGTGACAGATGTACTGACTGACGCACTGCTATCGAGGGCAAGCCCTCTCCCACCTTTTGATTATCGTTTGTCTGGGAAGTCTTTATGTAGCTTGTCCAGTAACGCATCCTTCTCTTCCCACAGCTGATTGATCCACCCCTGGAACGCCAGCCGATACTCCCCATCCTGCTCATAATTCCTGCCGATAAACTCGACCGGGATCTGCACCTCGTCAAACTGCACCACCACGTCCTTCACCTTCCCGCATAGCAAGTCCCAGTACCCAGGGCGCCCGGCGGGGTAGTGGATGGTCACGTTCACCAGTGACTTCAATTGCTCGCCCATGGCATCCAGTACAAACGCGATACCGCCGGCCTTGGGTTTGAGCAGGTAGCGAAACGGCGAGTTCTGCTGTGCGTGTTTGGCCGGCGTAAACCGCGTGCCCTCGGCGAAGTTGAAGATGCCCACCGGGTTGTCGCGAAATTTCGCACAGGTCTTGCGAGTGGTTTCCAGATCCTTGCCTTTCTTCTCCGGGTGTTTTTCCAGGTAGGCCTTGGTGTAACGCTTCATGAATGGAAACCCCAGGGCCCACCATGCCAGTCCAATCACCGGCACCCAGATCAGTTCCTGTTTGAGGAAGAACTTCAGCGGGCGAATCCGACGATTGAGCACGTATTGCAGCACCATGATGTCGACCCAGCTCTGGTGGTTGCTGGTCACCAGATAGGAATGCTGATAATCCAGGCCTTCAAGGCCCTTCACATGCCAGCGCGTGCGCTGAACCAGGTTCATCCAGCCCTTGTTGTTGGTCACCCAGGCCTCATGGGTATGGTTCATCAGCCACTCGCTGAACCCCTTGGCGAAGGGCAGGGCCTTGAACAGCGCCACGACAAACAGGAACGAACACAACAGGATGGTGTTCAGCGCCAGCAACAGCGAGGCGATCACCCCGCGTACGGCGGCAGGTAGAAAATCCAGCATTTAGATATCCATAGGTCGATTGGCGGCTTGGATCGCGGTCAGCGCGATGGTGTACACGATGTCGTCGACCTGGGCGCCGCGCGGCAGGTCGTTGACCGGTTTGCGCAGGCCCTGAAGCATTGGCCCCAGGCTGACGCAGTCGGCGCTGCGCTGCACCGCTTTGTGGGTGGTGTTGCCGGTGTTCAGGTCCGGGAATACAAACACCGTAGCCTTGCCAGCGACCGGGCTGTTGGGCGCCAGTTGGCGGGCCACGGTTTCGTTGGCGGCGGCGTCGTATTGCAGCGGGCCGTCGATCAGCAGTGAACTCTGTTGCTCGTGGGCGAGCAGCGTGGCTTCGCGGACTTTCTCGACTTCTTCGCCGCTGGCCGAATCGCCGCTGGAGTAACTGATCATCGCCACCCGTGGCGTGATGCCGAACGCCTGCGCCGAGTCGGCGCTCTGCAGGGCGATTTCCGCCAGTTCGGCGGCGCTCGGGTGCGGGTTCATCACACAGTCGCCGTACACCAACACCTGCTCGGGAAACAGCATGAAGAACACCGACGACACCAGCGTGCAACCTGGTGCGGTTTTAATCAGTTGCAAGGCCGGGCGGATGGTATTGGCGGTGGAGTGGATGACGCCGGACACCAGCCCGTCGACTTCATCCAGGGCCAGCATCATGGTGGCTATCACCACGGTGTCTTCCAATTGCTGCTCGGCCATTGGCGCATTGAGGCTCTTGCTCTTGCGCAGCGCCACCATGGGTTCGACATACCGCTCGCGGATCAGGTCCGGGTCGAGAATCTCCAGCCCTTCGGGCAGCTCGATGCCTTGGGCGCGGGCCACGGCTTCCACATCCGCCGGTTTGGCCAACAGCACGCAGCGCGCAATGCCTCGGGCCTGGCAGATAGCGGCGGCCTGTACGGTCAGCGGCTCGCTGCCTTCGGGCAAAACGATGCGCTTGTTGGCGGCCTGGGCGCGCTGGATCAATTGGTAGCGGAACACCGCCGGCGACAGGCGCATCTCCCGCGGCGTGCCGCAGCGTTGGTGCAGCCAACGCGCATCGAGATGGCTGGCGACGAAATCGGTAATGATCTCGGCGCGCTCGCGGTCATCGATGGGGATTTCCTTGTTCAGGTTGTTGAGCAGGTTGGCGGTTTCGTAGGAGCCGGTACTCACCGACAGCACCGGCAGCCCGGCCTGGAAGGCGCCGCGGCACAGGTCCATGATGCGCGGGTCGGGCAGGGTGTCGCTGGTCAGCAGCAACCCGGCCAGGGGTACGCCGTTGATGGCGGCTAGGCTGACGGCCAGGATAATGTCGTCGCGGTCGCCGGGGGTCACCACCAACACGCCGGGCTTGAGCAGTTCCACGGTGTTACGCATGGTGCGGGCGCAGATGATGATGCGAGTCATGCGCCGGGTTTCGTAATCGCCGGCGTTGAGGATCTGCGCACCCATCAGGTCGGCGACGTCGCGGGTACGTGGCGCGTTAAGTTCTGGCTGATAGGGAATGCAGCCCAGCAGACGGAAATCACCGCTGCGCAACAACGGCGAATGCTCTTTCAGGCGTGCCGAGAAGGCCTCCATGCTTTCCTCGGTGCGTACTTTGTTGAGGATCACCCCCAGCACTTTCGGGTCTTTCGGCCCGCCGAACAGTTGCGCCTGCAACTCCACGCGGCCGGACAGCTCGGTGAGCACTTCGTTTTCCGGGGCGGACACCAGGATCACTTCCGCATCAAGGCTCTTGGCCAGGTGCAGGTTGACCCGTGCGGCATAGCTGGCGCTACGGGTCGGCACCATGCCCTCGACGATGAGCACATCCTTGCCCACGGCGGCCTGCTGATACAGCGTGATGATTTCTTCCAGCAGCTCATCGAGCTGGCCGTCGCCGAGCATCCGCTCTACGTGGGCCAGGCCCAACGGCTGTGGCGGCTTGAGGCCGTGGGTACGCGCCACCAGTTCGGTGGAGCGCTCGGGGCCGGTGTCGCCGGGGTGGGGCTGGGCAATTGGCTTGAAGAAGCCGACTTTCAGCCCGGCTCGTTCGAGGGTGCGCACCAGCCCGAGGCTGATGGAGGTCAGACCCACACCAAAATCGGTGGGCGCGATAAAAAAAGTCTGCATGCGAATTCTCTGGAGGTGCATGGCTTCGGTGGCGCTCTATGACTGAGGGCCTGCCGGGAATCAGGTGCCAAGGTTATCGCTATTCGTGGGCTTGCGCACACCAGCCGCAGGCAAAGCGCTGGCCTATTTTTTCACTGCGTTGCCGCGGGTCCAGTACCCAGGCGCGGGATTGCCAAGGCGGCTGGTGGCGCAGGTGCTGGGTGTGGCCGCAGGACAGCTCGGCCACCCAGTGCGCGCTGTCGTCCTGATGGAACGCGACGATGTAGGATGCCGTTGATCGGCCCCGTCCGTCCGGGTTCTGTTCGCTTTCGGGCAAATCCTTGTTTAGACTTGTCCGTTCTTCATTCTTATGCAAAAGGTCTCGCCCCATGACGATCGCCGCTAACAAGGCTGTCTCCATCGACTATACCCTCACCAACGACGCTGGTGAGGTCATCGACAGCTCAGCCGGCGGCGCGCCGCTGGTCTACCTGCATGGCGCAGGCAACATCATTCCTGGCCTGGAAAAGGCCCTGGAAGGCAAAGTAGTTGGTGATGAGCTGACCGTTGCCGTGGAACCTGAAGATGCCTACGGCGAATATTCCGCCGAACTGGTCAGCACCCTGAGCCGCAGCATGTTCGAAGGTGTTGATGAGTTGGAAGTGGGCATGCAGTTCCACGCTTCGGCGCCGGACGGCCAAATGCAGATCGTTACTATCCGTGACCTGGACGGCGACGACGTTACCGTCGACGGCAACCATCCCCTGGCTGGCCAGCGCCTGAACTTCCAAGTGAAGATCGTTGCCATCCGCGACGCTTCCCAGGAAGAAGTGGCCCACGGCCACGTCCACGGTGAAGGCGGTCATCACCATTGATTGATGTTTTGATCAAGTGGTAGCAAAAACGCCCCGACTGGTTCGGGGCGTTTTTTTGCCTGCATTTTTTGGTTGACCGGTTTCCAGTGGTGAGCGGGCTTTTTGTGGTGAGCGGGCTTGCCCCGCGCCGGGGCGCGAAGCGGCCCTAAAACCTGAGATTGGGTTCTGTCTGGAGGAACGCGTTGAATGTATTGGGGCTGCTGCGCAGCCCAGCGCGGGGCAAGCCCGCTCACCACAAAAAAGCCGCACATCCCGCAGGGGGGGATTTTCAGGCCCCAACAAAAATGCCCCGGACCTTTCGGTACGGGGCATTTCTTAACTGTTACGCAACCTGGGTTGCGTTGCAGTTGTTACCACTTAGGCTGCTGCAGCAACGCTCAGAGCCTTGATGTGGCCATTCAGGCGGCTCTTATGACGAGCGGCCTTGTTCTTGTGGATGATGCCTTTATCGGCCATACGGTCGATAACTGGCACAGCCAGAACGTAAGCAGCTTGAGCTTTTTCAGCGTCTTTGGTGTCGATGGCTTTAACTACATTCTTGATGTAGGTACGAACCATGGAACGCAGGCTGGCGTTGTGGCTGCGACGCTTCTCAGCCTGTTTTGCACGTTTTTTGGCGGAAGGTGTGTTGGCCACCGTCGAGCTCCTCGAAAGACTTTTTAGGAAATAGCAAACAAAATAGGCCGCGAATCATGCCGATGACTTGATGGGTTGTCAAGGGCGGCTGATGCGAACTGCTGAGCGGTCGATCTGAAGAGGCGGGTGATTTATTTCCGGCGCTTGACCTGTAAACTCGCGAGCTTTGGCTCTGTGCTGTTGCAGGCGCGCAGTATCGCATAAGTAGGCGCACAGTTCGCCTGCTCTTTATCTATAGGCGCAAACTCTTTCGATGAATCTGCTCAAATCGCTGGCCGCCGTCAGCTCTATCACGATGATTTCCCGGGTTCTGGGGTTTGTGCGTGACACCCTGCTAGCGCGCATCTTTGGCGCCAGTATGGCCACGGATGCCTTCTTTATCGCCTTCAAATTGCCCAACCTGCTGCGGCGTATCTTCGCCGAGGGCGCCTTTTCACAGGCGTTCGTGCCGATTCTTGCGGAGTACAAGACCCAGCAGGGCGAAGAAGCGACGCGTACCTTTATCGCCTATGTTTCCGGGCTGCTCACCCTGGTACTGATGCTGGTGACTGCCCTGGGCATGCTGGCCGCTCCCTGGGTGATCTGGGCCACGGCGCCCGGCTTTGCCAATACCCCGGAAAAATTTGCGCTGACCACCGACCTGTTGCGCGTGACCTTTCCTTATATATTGCTGATCTCCCTGTCGTCCCTGGCCGGGGCGATCCTCAATACCTGGAACCGTTTCTCGGTGCCGGCCTTCGTGCCGACCCTGCTGAACGTGAGCATGATCATCTTTGCGCTGTTCCTCACGCCGTACTTCGATCCGCCGGTGATGGCGCTGGGCTGGGCGGTGCTGGCCGGCGGCCTGGCGCAATTGCTTTACCAACTGCCGCATTTGAAGAAGATCGGCATGCTGGTACTGCCGCGCCTGAACCTCAAGGACACCGGTGTTTGGCGTGTCATGCGCAATATGTTGCCGGCGATCCTTGGTGTATCGGTCAGTCAGATCTCGCTGATCATCAATACTGCGTTCGCCTCCCTGCTGGTGTCCGGCTCGGTGTCGTGGATGTACTACGCCGACCGCCTGATGGAATTGCCTTCCGGGGTGCTGGGGGTGGCGCTCGGCACGATCTTGCTGCCGACCCTGGCGCGCACCTACGCCAGTAAGGATCGCCAGGAGTATTCGCGCATTCTCGATTGGGGCCTGCGCCTGTGCTTTGTGCTGGTGCTGCCCTGTTCACTGGCGCTGGGGATTCTGGCCGAGCCGTTGACGGTCTCGTTGTTCCAATATGGTCAGTTCGACGCCCATGACGCGCAGATGACCCAACACGCGCTGATCGCCTACTCCGTCGGCCTGCTCGGCATCATCGTGATCAAAGTGCTGGCGCCGGGCTTCTATGCTCAGCAGAACATCCGCACGCCGGTGAAAATCGCAATCTTCACCCTGATCGTCACGCAACTGCTCAACTTGCTGTTTATCGGCCCGCTGGCCCATGCCGGCTTGGCCTTGGCAATCAGTGCCGGCGCCTGCATCAATGCCGGCCTGCTGTTCTATCAACTGCGCAAGCAGCAGATGTTTCAGCCGCAACCGGGCTGGGGGATATTCGCGATCAAATTGCTGGTGGCGGTAGGGGCGATGTCCGCCGTGCTGCTTGGCTTGATGCACATAATGCCCGCCTGGGATCAGGGCCATATGCTGGAGCGCTTTATGCGACTGGGTGTACTGGTGATCGCTGGTGTGGTGGTGTACTTCGGAATGTTGCTGCTGCAAGGATTCCGGCTGCGGGATTTCAATCGCAAGTCACTGAATTAGAGAGTTTGCCGCGATAAAACCGGTGTTTTATCGATTCGACCCATTTGGCCTGCGCTGTTGCCTGTCGTCCGGGGCAGTGTGTGGTTATAATCGACCACTTTATGAGCAAGAAGCGCGTTATGCAGCTGGTTCGAGGTCTCCACAACCTGCGCCCCCAGCATCGGGGCTGCGTCGCCACTATTGGCAACTTTGACGGTGTTCACCGTGGCCACCAGGCTATCCTGGCCAGGCTGCGCGAGCGTGCGGTCGAGTTGGGCGTGCCCAGCTGCGTGGTGATTTTTGAGCCCCAGCCGCGGGAGTTTTTCTCCCCTGAGACCGCGCCAGCTCGCCTGGCACGCCTGCGCGATAAACTGCAATTGCTGGCCGAAGAAGGTGTGGACCGCGTCCTCTGCCTGGCCTTCAACCAGCGTTTGCAAAGCCTCAGTGCCGCCGAGTTCGTCGACCGTATCCTGGTCGATGGCCTGGGTGTACAGCACCTGGAGGTCGGTGACGACTTCCGTTTCGGCTGCGATCGCGTCGGCGATTTCGAGTTTCTGCAACAGGCCGGCGTCAGCCAGGGGTTTACCGTTGAAGCTGCGCAAACCGTCGAACTGGATGGCCTGCGCGTGAGCAGCACCCAGGTGCGTAATGCCTTGGCCGCTGCCGACTTCGCGTTGGCCGAGCGTTTGCTCGGTCGCCCGTTCCGCATCGCCGGGCGGGTACTGCACGGCCAGAAGCTGGCGCGCCAATTGGGCACGCCGACCGCCAACGTGCAACTTAAGCGCCGCCGTGTGCCGCTGACCGGGGTTTATCTGGTCAGCGTCGACATCGACGGTCAATCGTGGTCCGGAGTCGCCAACATAGGCGTCAGGCCCACGGTTGCAGGTGATGGCAAGGCCCACCTGGAAGTTCATCTTTTGGATTTTGCCGGTGATCTGTATGACCGGCGTTTGACGGTGGTTTTCCACCAGAAGCTGCGTGAAGAGCAGCGTTTCGCCTCGCTTGAGGCGTTGAAAACGGCGATCAATGCGGATGTCGCCGCCGCCCGTGCACTAGCCGCACCTAGCGCCCATCGCTAACCGAAGAGCCTTAAATGACCGACTATAAAGCCACGCTAAACCTTCCGGACACCGCCTTCCCAATGAAGGCCGGCCTGCCACAGCGCGAACCGCAGATCCTGCAGCGCTGGGACAGTATTGGCCTGTACGGAAAGTTGCGCGAAATTGGCAAGGATCGTCCGAAATTCGTCCTGCACGACGGCCCTCCTTATGCCAATGGCACGATTCATATCGGTCATGCGCTGAACAAGATCCTCAAGGACATGATCATCCGTTCGAAAACCCTTTCGGGTTTCGACGCACCTTATGTTCCAGGGTGGGACTGCCACGGCCTGCCGATCGAACACAAAGTCGAAGTGACCCACGGCAAGAACCTGGGTGCCGACAAGACGCGCGAATTGTGCCGTGCGTACGCTACCGAGCAGATCGAAGGGCAGAAGTCCGAGTTTATCCGCCTGGGCGTGTTGGGCGACTGGGCCAACCCGTACAAAACCATGAACTTCAAGAATGAGGCCGGTGAAATCCGCGCCTTGGCCGAAATCGTCAAGGGCGGTTTCGTGTTCAAGGGCCTCAAGCCCGTGAACTGGTGCTTCGACTGCGGCTCGGCCTTGGCGGAAGCGGAAGTCGAGTACGAGGACAAGAAGTCCTCGACCATCGACGTAGCCTTCCCGATCGCCGACGAGGCCAAGCTGGCCGATGCGTTCGGCCTGGCCAGCCTGGCCAAGCCGGCTGCCATTGTGATCTGGACCACCACCCCGTGGACGATCCCCGCCAACCAGGCGTTGAACGTGCACCCGGAATTCACCTACGCCCTGGTGGACGTCGGTGATCGCCTGCTGGTACTGGCCGAGGAAATGGTCGAGGCCTGCCTGGCGCGCTACGAGTTGCAAGGTTCGGTGATCGCCACCACCACAGGTTCGGCGCTGGAATTGATCAACTTCCGTCATCCGTTCTATGACCGTCTGTCGCCGGTGTACCTGGCCGATTACGTCGAGCTGGGCTCGGGTACGGGCGTGGTTCACTGCTCGCCCGCCTACGGCGTCGACGACTTTGTGATCTGCAAGAAGTACGGCCTGGTCAACGATGACATCATCAATCCAGTGCAAAGCAACGGCGTCTATGTACCGTCGCTGGAGTTCTTCGGTGGCCAATTCATCTTTAAAGCTGACAAGGCCATCATCGACAAGCTGCGCGAAGTTGGCGCGCTTATGCAGACCGCGACTATCCAGCACAGCTACATGCACTGCTGGCGCCACAAGACCCCGCTGATCTACCGCGCCACCGCGCAGTGGTTTATCGGCATGGACAAACAACCGGTTGCCGGTGACACCCTGCGCAATCGTGCTCTCAAGGCCATCGAAGACACCGGCTTTATCCCGGCCTGGGGCCAGGCGCGCCTGCACTCGATGATCGCCAACCGTCCGGACTGGTGCATCTCCCGTCAGCGCAACTGGGGCGTGCCGATCCCGTTCTTCCTCAACAAGGAAAGCGGCGAGCTGCACCCGCGTACCGTCGAACTGATGGAAGAAGTGGCCCGGCGCGTTGAACAGGAAGGCATCGAAGCCTGGTTCAAACTGGACGCCGCCGAGCTGCTGGGCGACGAAGCGCCGCTGTACGACAAGATCAGCGACACACTCGATGTCTGGTTCGACTCGGGCACCACGCACTGGCACGTATTGCGCGGCTCGCATCCGATGGGCCACCAGAGCGGCCCGCGCGCCGACCTGTACCTGGAAGGCTCAGACCAACACCGTGGCTGGTTCCACTCGTCGCTGCTCACCGGTTGCGCCATCGACGACCACGCGCCTTACCGCGAACTGCTGACCCATGGTTTCACCGTCGACGAAAACGGCCGCAAGATGTCCAAGTCCCTGGGCAACGTGATCGCGCCGCAGAAAGTCAACGACACCCTGGGTGCCGACATCATGCGTCTGTGGGTGGCTTCTACCGACTATTCCGGCGAAATGGCCGTGTCGGAGCAGATCCTGCAGCGCAGCGCCGATGCCTACCGCCGTATCCGTAATACCGCACGCTTCCTGCTGTCGAACCTGAGCGGTTTCAACCCGGCCACCGACATCCTGCCGGCCGAAGACATGCTCGCCCTGGACCGTTGGGCCGTGGACCGTACCCTGTTGCTGCAACGCGAGTTGCAGGAACACTACGGCGAATACCGTTTCTGGAACGTCTACTCGAAGATCCACAACTTCTGTGTGCAGGAGTTGGGCGGTTTCTATCTCGACATCATCAAGGACCGCCAGTACACCATCGGCGCCAACAGCAAGGCGCGCCGTTCGGCGCAGACCGCGCTGTACCACATCTCCGAGGCGCTGGTGCGCTGGATCGCACCGATCCTGGCCTTCACCGCCGACGAACTGTGGGAGTACCTGCCAGGCGAGCGTAACGAGTCCGTAATGCTCAACACTTGGTACGAAGGCCTGACCGAATTGCCGGCCGACTTCGAGCTGGGTCGCGAGTATTGGGAAGGTGTGATGGCCGTCAAGGCTGCGGTGAACAAGGAGTTGGAGGTTCAGCGCGCGGCCAAGGCAGTCGGTGGCAACCTGCAAGCCGAAGTTACCCTGTTTGCCGAGGAAGGTCTGACCGCCGACCTGGCCAAACTGAGCAACGAGCTGCGCTTCGTGTTGATCACATCCACCGCGACCCTGGCGCCTTTCGCCCAGGCACCGGCGGATGCCGTGGCGACCGAAGTGCCGGGCCTGAAGCTCAAAGTGGTTAAGTCGGCGTTCGCCAAGTGCGCCCGTTGCTGGCACTGCCGTGAAGATGTCGGTGTGAACCCTCAGCATCCTGAAATCTGCGGTCGCTGCGTCGACAACATCAGCGGTGCCGGTGAGGTTCGCCACTATGCCTAACGCCGGCCGTTTCGGACGTCTGGGCTGGCTTGTCTTGAGTTTGCTGGTCCTGATCATCGACCAGGTCAGCAAGGCTCACTTCGAAAGCTCCCTGGAAATGTTCCAGCAAATCGTGGTGATCCCGGACTACTTCAGCTGGACACTGGCTTACAACACCGGTGCGGCGTTCAGCTTCCTTGCCGACAGTGGCGGTTGGCAGCGTTGGCTGTTTGCCCTGATCGCGGTAGTGGTCAGCGCGGTGCTGGTGGTCTGGCTCAAGCGCCTGGGTCGCGATGACACCTGGCTGGCTGTGGCCTTGGCCCTGGTGTTGGGCGGCGCGTTGGGTAACCTGTACGACCGCATTGCCCTGGGCCATGTGATCGACTTCATCCTGGTGCACTGGCAGAACCGTCATTACTTCCCAGCATTCAACTTTGCCGACAGCGCGATCACCGTCGGTGCAATCATGTTGGCGCTGGATATGTTTAAAAGTAAGAAAACCGGAGAGACCGTCAATGACTGATCAGGTATTGGCTGAGCAACGCATCGGCCAGAACACGGAAGTCACTTTGCATTTCGCACTGCGCCTGGAAAACGGCGACACGGTCGACAGCACGTTCGATAAGGCCCCGGCCACCTTCAAAGTCGGCGACGGCAACCTGCTGCCGGGTTTCGAGGCCGCCTTGTTCGGTTTCAAGGCTGGCGACAAGCGCACCCTGCAGATCCAGCCGGAAAATGCGTTTGGCCAGCCCAATCCGCAGAATGTGCAGATCATCCCGCGTTCGCAGTTCCAGGACATGGAGCTGTCTGAAGGCCTGCTGGTGATTTTCAACGATGCGGCTAATACAGAACTGCCAGGGGTCGTCAAGGCGTTCGATGACGCGCAAGTGACCATCGACTTCAATCACCCGTTGGCCGGTAAAACCTTGACGTTTGATGTGGAAATCATCGACGTTAAAGCTCTTTGATCAACGCCCCGATCTAGAATGTGTGAGGGAGCAATCTCCCTCCCACCTCTGACCTCAATTGTCAGTTCAGCAGCATCAACTCTGACCCAAACGCCAGGCACGAG
Organism: Pseudomonas sp. S5F11; assembly: GCF_019641515.1. NCBI lineage: Bacteria > Pseudomonadati > Pseudomonadota > Gammaproteobacteria > Pseudomonadales > Pseudomonadaceae > Pseudomonas > Pseudomonas sp. S5F11. The sequence goes on along the minus strand of NZ_JAIFJZ010000001.1, from coordinate 2,730,870 downwards.
GCACAGCATGCAAATCAAACTCGCCAACCCCCGTGGCTTCTGTGCCGGTGTGGATCGGGCGATCGAAATCGTCAACCGCGCTCTCGAAGTCTTCGGGCCACCGATCTATGTGCGCCATGAAGTGGTGCATAACAAGTTCGTAGTCGAAGACCTGCGCGCGCGCGGTGCCATCTTTGTCGAGGAACTCGACCAAGTGCCGGACGACGTTATCGTTATTTTCAGTGCTCACGGGGTTTCCCAGGCCGTGCGTAGCGAAGCGGCAGGTCGTGGACTGAAAGTCTTCGATGCAACGTGCCCATTGGTCACCAAAGTCCATATTGAGGTTGCGCGCTATAGCCGCGACGGCCGCGAGTGCATCCTGATCGGTCATGCCGGCCACCCGGAAGTCGAAGGCACCATGGGCCAGTACGACGCCAGCAACGGCGGCGCCATCTACCTGGTTGAGGACGAAAAAGACGTCGCCAATCTGCAAGTGCGCAACCCGGAACGCTTGGCATTCGTGACCCAGACCACTTTATCCATGGACGACACCAGTCGTGTCATCGATGCCTTGCGCACGCGCTTTCCAGCGATCGGCGGGCCGCGTAAGGATGACATCTGCTACGCCACGCAAAATCGCCAGGATGCGGTCAAGCAACTGGCCGATGAATGCGACGTGGTCTTGGTGGTCGGCAGCCCGAACAGCTCCAACTCCAATCGTCTGCGCGAGTTGGCCGAGCGCATGGCGACGCCCGCGTACCTGATCGATGGTGCCGAAGACATGCAGCGCAGTTGGTTCGATGGCGTCGAGCGTATCGGTATCACCGCAGGCGCCTCGGCGCCGGAAGTGCTGGTGCGCGGCGTCATCCAGCAGTTGCACGAATGGGGCGCGACCGGCGCCGATGAGTTGGCTGGGCGCGAGGAGAACATCACTTTCTCCATGCCCAAGGAGCTGCGGGTACGTTCGCTGCTCTGAGTGCCAGGGTGCCGGAATAACTCCGGCACAACGCCTGCTCGACGCTGTCGCTGCGCAGGCTGATACGGCCGCTGGGGGCCAGCACCACTTGGTGTAGGCTCTGTGTCTGGTCCGTGCCACATACATGTAATGTCCCTGCGCGGAACCCTCCGCCGGAAAATACCGGCTCGCCCATCCCGCTGAACCGTACCTGGCTCTTCACCGGCCCGTTACCGACGATGGCTACCCGTCCGGAGTCCTGTCGCTCCAGCAGCACCGGATTGTCCTCATCCAGAGGGCCACGCCCGCTGACATCCACAATCACGCGCCAGCCGTGACTCCAATCATTGTTCAACGCATGAACGACCACCGCCCGGTTTCGCGCGATGGCCTCGGTGCGTGCGAAACGCAGCCCACTCGCCAGGGATTGCGCGGCGCTTTGTTGCTGTTGTGACTCCAGCAACGTCTTGAGTCCGGGCGCTGTGAGATGGGCCAGGATGCCGCTGACGATCAGCCCCAGCAGCAGTTCGATCAGGGTGAAACCTCGTTGTTGCATAGGTTGTCCCTCCGTGGACGCGGTAGATATTTCAGGTGCAGCCAAAGGTATAGCGGCTGGATCTTGGCCTCGGATGATGGCCTTTATGTCCAAAGTATTTCCCTTTGTTCCGGGGACAGCGCGGGCAAAAAACCGACGCTAGTCTTGGGTCGCACAGCAGCTTTTGTCTGCTCTTTTCGGCCCTCGACACGGATGACGACGGTGATGCTTGCTCGCCCGAACATTTTTTTTGCACCTGCTTTATCTCGACGACAAACCGGCACGACCCTTATCGAAGTGTTGGTGGCGGTACTGATTCTCGCCGTGGGCTTGCTGGGCGCGGCGGTGATCCAACTCAACGCGCTTAAGTCCACGGACAGTTCGAGGATGAGCAGTCAGGCCAGCTTTATCGCTTACGACATGCTTGACCGAATCCGCGCCAATGCCGGCGCCGATTACGCATGGAGCCGCTCCGAGCGCGCTCCGGCCAGCACCGCGGGTGCCAGCGTGCGCGACCTGGACCTGCATGATTTTGAGGCCAATATTCTGAGCTTCGCCGGGGAGAGCGCCAAAGGCTCGGTGGCGATCAGTGCCAATGAGGTCACCGTGAGTATCAGTTGGGATGACAGCCGCGGTGCCGGCGCGGTTGGTGCGCGCGAAACGGTCACCCTGACCACTCGCATCGACAGCGATCCGGAGGGTGCACAATGAACCGAAGGTCGCGAGGTTTTACCCTGGTGGAGTTGCTGGTGGCCCTGACCTTGGGGCTGATGCTGGTGCTCGGGGTCAGTCAGGTGGCGATCAGTTCCCGAACGACCCACGCGAGCCAGCAGGCCGCCATGCTGTTGCAGGACGACGCGCGGTTCGCGCTTGGCAAGATGATCCAGGATATTCGTCAAGCCGGCATGTTCGGCTGCCTGGCTACCGCTCATATCGAACAGGCACCGCCGGCATTCGAACGGCCGATCAGTTGGAGCGCCGGCACTGATTCGAAGTCACTGACATTAGTTACCGCCAGCATCGGCGAAGGGAGTGGCAGGCCCGATTGGACAGTATTGTCTGACTGCACAGGTGCCGCCCAGGCCTACACCGGCCTCTCGCCTGCGCCCGGCCCTGGGCAGATTCGATTTGCGATTCGCCAACTCACTTACACCTTCGAGAACGGCCAGTTGAAGATCAGCACGCCGGCCGCACCGGCCAAAGCAGTACTGGTGGATAACGTTCAGGCGTTCGACATCAGTTTCGGCGTTGCCGCCAATGCCGTATCGGCACAGGTGGTGCGCTACGACGCAAGCCCTGCCGACGTGGCGTTGATTCGCAGCGTGCGCGTCCTCATGACGCTGCAAGACCCCTCCGGTCGGGTCAAGGCGCAAACCTACAGCGTCGTGGCGGCGCTACGAAACCGTCTGGGGTAGGGCTGTTATGCAGGGCGTATGGATGACTTATCGGCGGCAGTCAGGCATGGCGCTGCTATTGAGTCTGGTGTTTTTGCTGCTGTTATCGCTGATTGGCCTGTCCTCGATGCAAGGGGTGGTGGCCCAGCAAAAGATGGCCGCCAGTTTTTGGCATCGCAATCAGTCGCTGCAAAGTGCCGAGAGCGGTTTGAGACTCGGAGAGTGGAGCGTGCGGCGTAGTGGTGGGACGTTGCCGCAGTGCCAGTCAATCACCACCTGTGCGCCACCGGATGAGGCGTTTTCGGTGATCGCCGCAGGCACCCACCCGGTTTCAGCGGTGTCCTGGGTTGCCCTCAAAGGTGGGCTTTACGGCGTTCAGTTTCTAGGCATGGGGCGCGGGATCGCGCACTTGCCGCCGAATACAACGGCCGCGCTGTATCGAGTGACGGCAGTCGGCTGGAGCGGTCAGGCGCGCACGGTGCTGGAGAGCGTATATGCCCGGGTAGACGGGGAGGGAGGCCCGCGATTTCGGCGAGTGTCATGGCGACAACTTCTATAGGAGCAATGAGATGGGCATGGACACCCGAGGTTTTACCCTGTTGGAATTACTGATCGGCGTGGTGATCATCGCTCTTCTGGCTGGGATCGTTTACCCCGGTTATACGGCGCAGGTGAAAAAGGCCTACCGCGTACAAATCGTCGGCGTATTGACTGAGCAGGCGCAGCACCTGGAGCGGTTCTATGCGAAGAACGGTACTTTTATTGACGCAAGCGGCGTCAGTGCCGGCGATGATCGCTATAGAATCTCCGTCGCATTGAACCCTCAGGATTTCCGTTTGCTGGCTACGCCTGTAGCTGGCTCGATCATGGACGGCGACGCCTGTGGCGAGTTCAGCCTGACCAGTACCGGCGCACGCAGCAATCCAGGCGCGGCGCCGGAGATGTCACGCCAGGCGTGCTGGGGGCAATGATGCGAATGCTGGATCACTGGGCGTCGGTGGCGCTTGTTCCTTTTTATCGATTGGATCGAATGATGGCTAAGCAAGAGCAAGTGGTGATTGTCGGTGGCGGAGTCATCGGCTTGTTGACGGCGTTCAACCTGGCGACCCAAGGGCAGGCGGTAGTGCTGCTGGAGCGCGCCGGGGTTGGGCAGGAGTCGTCCTGGGCTGGCGGGGGTATCGTTTCGCCGCTGTATCCGTGGCGCTATAGTCCAGCGGTCACCGCGTTGGCGCATTGGTCCCAAGATTTTTACCCGCAATTGGCCGAGCACCTGTTTGTCACCACCGGTGTCGACCCGCAGGTGCATACCACTGGTTTGTACTGGTTGGATCTGGACGATGAGCCCGAAGCGCTGGCCTGGGCTGTCCGCGAGGGACGCCCCTTGAGCAAAGTGGATATATCAGTCGCCCATGATGCTGTTCCGGTGTTGGGGGGTGGGTACTCGCAAGCGATCTTTATGGCCAACGTGGCCAACGTGCGTAACCCGCGCCTGGTCAAATCCCTCAAGGCTGCGCTGTTGGCATTGCCTGGTGTGACGATTCGCGAGCAGTGTGTGGTGACGGGGTTTGCGGTAGAGAACGGCCGTGTGGTGGGGGTGAATACGGCTGAAGGACCGATCCTGGGTAATCAGGTGGTGCTGGCGGCAGGGGCGTGGAGCGGTGATCTGCTCGGTACGCTCGGCTTATCGCTGCCGGTGGAACCGGTCAAAGGTCAGATGATTCTCTACAAGTGTGATTCGAACTTTCTGTCGAGCATGGTCCTCGCCAAGGGCCGTTATGCGATTCCGCGACGGGACGGGCATATTCTGATCGGCAGCACTCTGGAACACGAAGGCTTCGATAAAACGCCCACCGAGACCGCATTGGAAAGCCTGAAGGCTTCTGCTGTCGAGCTGATTCCTGCCCTGGCCCATGCTGAAGTGGTGGGGCACTGGGCCGGTTTGCGGCCGGGGTCGCCGGAAGGTATTCCCTATATAGGCCCGGTGCCTGGGTTCAAAGGTTTATGGCTCAACTGCGGGCATTACCGCAACGGTCTGGTCTTGGCGCCAGCGTCCTGTCAGCTGTTCGCCGACCTGCTGCTAGGCAATAAGCCGATTATTGACCCGGCGCCTTATGCGCCAGAAGGTCGAATCAACGCTGGATAGACTTTGGCCCCTGCTCCAAATGCGCCTGGGTGCAATACCACTCCTGGCGCAGCCGCAAGGCGCGATCCTGCGGCAGGTGCACGCCGCAGTGAGCGCAGCGCACCATCAGCGCGGCATCGGGCTCGTTGGCGCGCTGCTGCTTGGTGGCCGGGCTTTTGAACTTGCGCCAGAACCATACCGCGGCGGCAATAACGGCTATCCAGAACAAAAGACGTAGCATGATGGGCAGTTTCTCGACAAGGAATGGGCCAGTTTAGCCAAGGACGTGGCAGGCGCACAGAGCAATAATGCTGCCCATGAAAAAGGGAGCCTGTGGAGGCTCCCTTTTAGGTGTTACATGGACTGATCAGTCGAATATGCCAAAAGTCATGTAGCTGAACCACGAGCGGTCCTGATTATTGCCCAGGGCTTGCGGTTCTTCCTCTTCGATCACGTCGCCGTTTTCGTCGTGCGGCTTGAGGTCGGAAGGAATAGCGTCCTTGGCGTCCTGGAATTGCTTGATCACGTCCTGGTTGGCGCGGGTTTCGCCCGGCGGCAGCGGTGGACGGGATTCGATCAGGCCCAAGGTGTACTTGCTCAGCCAGGAGCGGTTGTCCGCTTCGGCAACCTGAGGCACGAACTGGCCGTCTTTTAGGCTTGGATGATCGGGATAGTTGAGTTTGAGGGTTTCCAGGCTAGTAGTAGCCAGTTCGTCCAAGTGCAGGCGCTGATAAGCCTCGGTCATTACGGCCAGGCCATCACCCACGGATGGGGTTTCCTGGAAGTTCTCCACCACGTAGCGGCCACGGTTGGCGGCGGCGACGTAGGCCTGACGGGTCAGGTAGTAGTGCGCGACGTGGATCTCGTAGGAAGCCAGCAGGTTGCGCAGGTAGATCATGCGCTGCTTGGCGTCCGGCGCGTAGCGGCTGTTGGGATAGCGGCTGGTGAGCTGGGCGAACTCGTTATAGGAGTCGCGGGCCGCTCCCGGGTCGCGCTTGGTCATGTCCAGCGGCAGGAAGCGCGCCAGCAGGCCAACGTCCTGGTCGAACGAGGTCAGGCCCTTCATATAGTAGGCGTAGTCCACGTTCGGGTGCTGCGGGTGCAGGCGGATGAAACGCTCGGCGGCGGACTTGGCGGCTTCCGGCTCGGCGTTCTTGTAGTTGGCGTAGATCAGCTCTAGTTGGGCCTGGTCAGCGTAGCGACCGAACGGATAGCGTGACTCCAGTGCCTTCAGCTTGGCTGTGGCGCTGGTGTAGCTATTATTGTCCAAGTCTTTCTGAGCCTGTTGGTACAGCTCGACTTCGCTCAGGTTTTCGTCGACGACTTCCTTTGTTGACGAGCAAGCAGCAGTCATGGCGAGGATGGCGATCAGCAGCAGGTGTTTCACTTGCATGGCGGCTTGCGTCCCTATGACGGCCGCTGTCTTGGGCGGGGCCGTCCTGTTATGATGAGCGCCCCGTTGAAAGCCTCGGGGCAAAAGACGCCGTATTTAACCACAAGCGCGCAGCCGAAACCAAAGGCTGTGCCACGCCTAGTCTGAGCATGTCCGATAAAATTGAACTTCGCGCAGAGGTGCCGTCCGAATTGGGCGGCCAACGCCTCGATCAAGTCGCCGCACAATTATTCGCTGAGCACTCGCGCTCGCGCCTTTCCGCCTGGATCAAAGACGGCCGCCTGACTGTGGATGGAGCGGTTATCCGCCCGCGAGACATAGTCCATGGCGGTGCGATTCTTGAGCTGACTGCCGAGCAGGAAGCCCAGGGAGAGTGGGTCGCCCAGGACATCGAGCTGGATATCGTCTATGAAGACGACGACATCCTGGTCATCAACAAACCTGCAGGCCTGGTGGTGCACCCGGCTGCCGGGCACGCTGATGGCACTTTGCTCAACGCCCTGTTGCACCACGTACCGGACATCATCAATGTGCCGCGTTGCGGCATCGTGCACCGACTGGACAAGGACACCACCGGTCTGATGGTGGTCGCCAAGACCATTCAGGCCCAGACCCAACTGGTCACCCAGTTGCAAAGCCGCAGCGTCAGCCGGATCTACGAGTGCATCGTGATCGGCGTGGTGGTGGCCGGTGGCAAGATCAACGCCCCTATCGGTCGCCACGGCCAGCAGCGCCAGCGTATGGCGGTGATGGAAGGCGGCAAGCAGGCCGTGAGCCACTATCGAGTCCTGGAGCGTTTCCGGTCCCACACCCATGTGCGAGTCAAGCTGGAAACCGGTCGTACCCACCAGATTCGCGTGCACATGGCCCATATCAACTTCCCGTTGGTCGGCGATCCGGCCTACGGCGGTCGTTTCCGCATTCCGCCGGCCGCCAGTGCGACCATGGTGGAATCGCTGAAATCCTTTCCGCGTCAGGCCCTGCACGCGCGCTTCCTTGAGTTGGATCATCCGACGAGCGGTAAGCGCATGAGCTGGGAATCGCCGCTGCCGGACGACCTGGTGTGGTTGCTGTCGTTGCTCAAACAGGACCGCGAGGCGTTTATCGGATGAATGACTGGCTGATTCCTGACTGGCCCGCGCCGGCTCAGGTCAAGGCCTGCGTCACCACCCGTGCGGGCGGCGTCAGTCTGGCGCCGTTCGACAGCCTCAACCTGGGCGATCATGTCGAGGACAGCCTTGAGGCAGTCCTGGAAAATCGCCATCGACTTTCCCAAACCTTCGATATCCAGCCAACCTGGCTACGGCAGGTCCATGGCGTGAATGTCGTCAAGGCCGACCCCGGTCGCACCCTCGAAGCCGATGGCTGCTGGACCGACACGCCGGGTATCGCCTGCACAGCCATGACTGCCGATTGTCTGCCGGCGCTGTTCTGCAACCGCGCCGGCACCCGCGTGGCAGCCGCCCACGCCGGTTGGCGGGGGTTGGCGGCCGGCGTACTGGAGGCGACGGTCGATAGCCTGGCCGCCGAGCCTGACGACGTATTGGTCTGGCTGGGCCCGGCGATTGGGCCCCAAGCCTTTGAGGTCGGTCCGGAAGTGCGTGAAGTGTTCATGCAGCAACTGCCGGCGACTGCCCAAGCGTTCGGGCCGAGCCGTAATCCTGGCAAGTTCATGGCCGACATCTATCAACTCGCGCGCCTGCGCCTCGCTGCGCGCGGTATCACGGCGGTCTATGGTGGTGGTTTGTGCACCGTGACCGATCCGCGTTTCTTTTCTTATCGTCGCAGTCCTCGCACCGGACGATTCGCCTCCCTTATCTGGCTTGAGCGCTAGACTCTTCTGATCTGCGTCAACTGTTTGTTGCTTGAATCTCCCAGAATCGACCACATCTATAAGGGTATCTGGCAGGTTTCTTCATTCAGGATGTGTTTATAGATCCGGCCTGCTCAAAAGGAAGGTGACTAATGCGTATTGATCGTTTAACCAGCAAATTGCAGTTGGCCTTATCGGACTCTCAATCCTTGGCGGTGGGCCTCGACCACCCGGCCATTGAGCCTGCGCACTTGATGCAGGCGCTCCTGGAGCAGCAAGGTGGTTCCATCAAACCCTTGTTGATGCAGGTGGGCTTTGACGTCAACAGCCTGCGCAAGGAGTTGAGCAAAGAGCTCGACCAACTGCCGAAAATCCAAAACCCCACTGGCGACGTAAATATGTCCCAGGATCTGGCGCGCTTGTTGAACCAGGCCGATCGTCTGGCTCAACAAAAAGGTGACCAGTTCATCTCCAGCGAACTGGTGCTGCTCGCCGCCATGGACGAGAACAGCAAACTGGGCAAGTTGTTGCTGGGGCAGGGCGTCAGTAAGAAAGCCCTGGAAAATGCCATCAACAACCTGCGCGGTGGCGATGCGGTGAACGACCCTAATCATGAGGAGTCGCGCCAAGCCCTGGACAAATACACCGTCGACCTGACCAAGCGCGCCGAAGACGGCAAGCTCGACCCAGTGATCGGTCGTGACGATGAAATTCGTCGCACCATCCAGGTGCTGCAGCGTCGCACCAAAAACAACCCGGTGCTGATCGGTGAGCCTGGCGTAGGTAAAACCGCGATCGCCGAGGGGCTGGCCCAGCGCATCATTAATGGTGAAGTGCCGGATGGCCTCAAAGGCAAGCGTCTGTTGTCTCTGGACATGGGGGCGCTGATCGCCGGTGCCAAGTTCCGCGGTGAGTTCGAAGAACGCCTCAAAGCTCTGCTGAACGAGCTGTCCAAGCAGGAAGGACAGATCATTCTGTTTATCGACGAACTGCACACCATGGTCGGCGCCGGTAAAGGCGAAGGCTCCATGGATGCGGGCAACATGCTCAAGCCGGCGCTGGCTCGCGGTGAGCTGCATTGCGTGGGCGCCACGACGCTTAACGAATACCGTCAGTACATCGAAAAGGACGCGGCGCTTGAGCGGCGCTTCCAAAAAGTGCTGGTGGAAGAACCGAGCGAAGAGGACACCATCGCAATCCTGCGTGGCCTCAAAGAGCGTTATGAGGTTCACCACAAGGTGGCGATTACTGACGGGGCGATCATTGCGGCGGCCAAATTGAGCCATCGCTATATCACCGACCGCCAGTTGCCCGACAAGGCGATTGACCTGATCGACGAAGCGGCGAGCCGTATCCGTATGGAAATCGACTCCAAGCCGGAAGTACTCGATCGTTTGGATCGGCGCTTGATCCAACTGAAGGTGGAATCCCAGGCCCTCAAGAAAGAAGAGGACGACGCGGCGAAGAAACGCTTGGAAAAACTCCAAGAGGAAATTCAGCGCCTGGAGCGTGAGTACTCCGACCTCGAAGAAATCTGGACCTCGGAGAAAGCCGAAGTGCAGGGTTCTGCTCAGATCCAGCAAAAAATCGAGCAGTCTCGTCAGGAGCTGGAGGCCGCACGTCGTAAAGGTGACCTGAACCGTATGGCCGAGTTGCAGTACGGGGTGATTCCCGATCTGGAGCGCAGTCTGCAGATGGTCGACCAGCATGGCCATAGCGAGAACCAGTTGCTACGCAGCAAGGTGACCGAGGAAGAAATTGCCGAGGTTGTCTCCAAGTGGACCGGCATTCCTGTATCGAAGATGCTGGAAGGCGAACGCGACAAGCTGATGAAAATGGAAAGTCTGTTGCATCAGCGCGTTATTGGTCAGGAAGAGGCCGTCGTGGCGGTATCCAACGCGGTGCGGCGTTCCCGTGCAGGGTTGTCCGACCCGAACCGTCCAAGTGGATCGTTCATGTTCCTCGGCCCGACCGGTGTGGGTAAGACCGAACTGTGCAAGGCCCTGGCTGAGTTCCTCTTCGATACTGAAGAGGCCATGGTGCGGATCGATATGTCCGAATTCATGGAGAAACACTCGGTCGCTCGCTTGATCGGTGCGCCACCAGGCTATGTGGGCTACGAGGAGGGCGGCTACCTGACCGAAGCTGTGCGGCGCAAACCTTACTCGGTCATCCTGCTGGATGAAGTCGAGAAGGCCCACCCGGATGTGTTCAACATCCTGCTGCAAGTGCTGGAGGATGGCCGTCTGACCGACAGTCACGGGCGTACGGTGGACTTCCGCAACACGGTCATCGTGATGACCTCCAACCTTGGCTCGACGCAGATCCAAGAGTTGGTAGGGGATCGTGAGGCCCAGCGCGCAGCGGTGATGGACGCGTTGACTTCGCACTTCCGCCCGGAATTTATCAACCGGGTCGATGAAGTGGTGATCTTCGAGCCATTGGCGCGGGATCAGATCGCCGGCATCACCGAGATCCAGTTGGGCCGCCTGCGTGGTCGTCTGGCCGAACGCGAGCTGTCGCTGGAACTGAGCAGCGAAGCGTTGGACAAGCTGATCGCGGTAGGTTACGACCCGGTGTATGGCGCACGACCTCTGAAACGTGCGATCCAGCGCTGGATCGAAAACCCGCTGGCGCAGTTGATCCTCTCGGGCAGTTTTATGCCGGGAACCAGCGTCACAGCCAGCGTGGAAAACGACGAAATCGTCTTCCACTGAGGCCTGACCGCCGGTTGATAAGAGAAGGCCCCGCATTGCGGGGCCTTTTTTTTCGCTAGGGCGTTGAACTGTAAGGCAAAGGCTTGTAAAGTGCGCCCCGCAGCAACGTCAACCCACGGGTTTCTTCTCCCCAAGAAGAAATCAGAAACAAGCGCAAATCATTGTCTTAAAAGCAATTTAAAGGGTTGACAGGGGTTTTTAAGATTGTAGAATAGCGCGCCTCAGAGACACGAACGTAGCGATACGTAAACGTCGAAGAGGAAGTAAAAAGCAGTAAGTTGTACGTTTGAAATGCTAAGTTCCGTGATAGCTCAGTCGGTAGAGCAAATGACTGTTAATCATTGGGTCCCAGGTTCGAGTCCTGGTCACGGAGCCAATTTCAAATCGGGGTATAGCGCAGTCCGGTAGCGCGCCTGCTTTGGGAGCAGGATGTCGGGAGTTCGAATCCCCCTACCCCGACCATATTTGGGTCGTTAGCTCAGTTGGTAGAGCAGTTGGCTTTTAACCAATTGGTCGTAGGTTCGAATCCCACACGACCCACCATTTTTGAAACCAGTTAACGCTGGGATCAGATCTTAAGATCAGAGGCCAAAAGCACTGATCGAATAAGGCGACTGAAAGGTCGCCTTTTTATTACCGGGGTATAGCGCAGTCCGGTAGCGCGCCTGCTTTGGGAGCAGGATGTCGGGAGTTCGAATCCCCCTACCCCGACCATATTAAAAATCCTCGTATCGAAAGATACGGGGATTTTTTTTGTGCGCGCAAAAACTCAAAAGTTTGGCTGGTCACATGTGAAGAGGGGGCTTGCTCTCATATCGAGCAAGCCCCCTCTGGCCTTACTGTCAGTGCAACTTGAGCCTCGGCTCCGTCCCACGTCCGATCCTGCTGCCCAACATCAGCATTGCCGTGCGGAACACGCCGTACAGCGCCATCTGGTGCATACGGTAGAGCGATACATAGAACATCCGCGCCAGCCAACCCTCCAGCATCACACTGCCAGTCAGGTTACCCATCAGGTTACCCACCGCCGAGAATCGCGACAGCGAGATCAGCGAGCCGTAGTCGGTGTACTTGTACGTCGGCAATTGTTTGCCTTCGATCCGAAGCTTGAGGGATTTGGCCAACAGCGACGCTTGCTGATGCGCGGCCTGGGCCCGTGGCGGGACGTTACGGTCAGTGCCCGGCTGCGGGCAGGCCGCGCAATCGCCAAAAGCGAAAATGTTTTCGTCGCGGGTGGTTTGCAGCGTCGGCAGCACTTGGAGTTGATTGATGCGATTGGTTTCCAGGCCGTCGATGTTCTTGAGGAAGCCCGGCGCGCGAATCCCGGCAGCCCACACCTTCAGGCTGGCCGGAATCACCTGGCCGCTGCTGGTGATCAGCGCATCAGCCGTTACTTCGCTGACCGCCGAATTCGTGAGCACCGTCACTCCCAGTTTTTCCAGGGTTTTATGTACCGGGCCGCCAATGCGCTCCGGCAGGGCGGGCAGTACTCGTGGACCGGCTTCGATCAACGTGATGTGCATGTTCTCTGGCTTGATCCGGTCCAGGCCATAGGCCGCCAGTTCATGGGCGGCGTTATGCAGTTCTGCGGCCAGCTCTACACCGGTCGCACCGGCGCCGACGATGGCGACGCTGATTTTTTCCACCACATCGGTCTGCCCGGCATGGGCGCGCAGGTAGTGGTTGAGCAATTGTTGGTGAAAGCGCTCGGCCTGTTTGCGGGTATCGAGGAACAGGCAGTGTTGCGCCGCGCCTTCGGTGCCGAAATCGTTGGTGGTGCTGCCGACGGCGATCACCAGGCTGTCATAGCCCAATACGCGCGCAGGGACCAATTCGCGGCCTTCTTCGTCGAGGGTGGCGGCCAGTTGGATTTTCTGCTGCTCACGGTCGAGCCCGCTCATGCGCCCCAGCTGGAACTCGAAGTGGTTCCATTTCGCCTGGGCGACATAATTGAGTTCATCTTCCGAAGAGTTCAGAGAACCGGCAGCCACTTCATGCAGCAGGGGTTTCCAGATATGGGTCAGGTTGGTATCGACCAACGTGATGTTGGCGGTACCGCGCTTGCCCAGAGTCTTACCCAGGCGGGTAGCCAACTCCAGGCCGCCGGCGCCGCCGCCGACGATAATAATACGATGGGTCATGGGGATATCTCGCAAGGCTAAAAGAAATCGGTGCGGTTACCCCCGCGAGCGCCAGGCAGCTCATAGCGTCAGGTAACTCAAAAGACGGCTCAGCAGCCCGAGCCCGATCACTGCGACCAGCACCACACAGAGGAGCAGCCAGGGCCTGAAAGGCTTGCGCTCGACTCTGTGTTGGGAGAGTTGCAGGTATTCTTCGACACGTTGTTGGTCTTCGGGTTTCAGGCGGCTGGTCATAAAGGCCTCGTCAGGTAGACGTTGCAAAGGGGCGCCACGTTACAGGGCGGGGATCAGAGGCTGATGCCCACGTCGAACACTATGCTGCGGCCCAGATTGTTGCGCAAGAAATCCGGCGCATCGGGGTGCGCGAACAGCACTCGGGCAAAGGTCGGCCCCACCAGCGACAGCGAGCGCCAGCCTTGGCGCAGGTATTCGGTCGGCGGAGGGAAGTGACTGTTAAGGTCGAGCACTTCGCGCTTGAGACTGGCGAAGGCGACGATATCCAATTCGCCCAAATCCATCCCGCGCTCTTTGTAGTTATGCGCCTTTTTGCGCAGCGTCGGCGCCAGGCGCAGCAGGAACTCATGGGCGGGGATGCGCCGTGGCTTGGCTTCGCGGCGCACCAGTTGGCTCAGGGAAAACGCGCTGCGTCGACGCAGTAACTCATCGCGCCATTCGTCGTTCAGGCGCCGCCCCTCGTCCAGTACGAAGAACACTTCGAAGCTCGCATCGCGAAACAGCACGTCCGGCGGCTCTTGGCCGGCGGCGTGGAACTCTTCGGCGCGATAGGGCACATTCAGGCCTTGCAACAGGCGCTGGCACACCCAACGCTCACGCTCCCATTTGCGGGCATTGGACAGGAAAGCATTGGCTTGTTCGGCCGCTACGGTGAGCAGGCGCAAGTAATCTGAGTCATCCATGCTTGCAGCTTAGCGTTCAAATGATGACCACAGGAAGTCCCGGTGCGAAAGGTCGGTGTAGACTGGCGGCTCTATCGATCAAGCGAGCATGAGGAGTGCGCAGTGAAGTTATTCGTAGTGCTGTTCCTGGGTCTTTTGCCGTTATGGGCCCAGGCCGTCGAAGTCGGCGAGCGCCTCGCGCCCTGGACACTGCTGGATCAGTTCGATCAGGCCTATACCCTGGATGACCAGGCGCAAATCTTGTTGGTGGCCCGCAGCATGGACGCCGCCAAAATCGTCGACGGCGCGCTGCAAGGTCAGCCCAAGGGCTATCTGGAGGCCCGTCACGGGGTATTTGTCGCCGACATTCAGCGCATGCCGCGATTGGTCGCCAGACTGTTCGCGGTACCTGCCATGCAGTCGTACAGCTACCGGGTCATGCTGGACCGGGATGCGCGCATCGCGCCGCGCTACCCGGGAGCTGTGGACAAAGTGCTGTGGCTGCAATTGGAGAGCGGCAAGTTGATTGCGCAGCATGAATACGGCTCCGCGGCTGAACTGCGCCAGGCCCTGGAGCAGGTGAAACCGTGATCAGCGCCGGCGTGCTGACAGCGCCCACCCTCGGCATCGGCTGGCTGCTGTATGCGCCGGTGCTGGCGTGGGCGGTGCTGCGTTCGCCGTGGGTTGAGTTGTTTGCCGACCGACGGCGCCAGCATTTGCTGTTCGGCACCGTGTTTGCGCTGTTTATGCTGTGGTTGGTCCGGCGCGATTTCGATACCGGCGTTTCCTATCACTTCATTGGCATGACAGCCGTAACCCTGCTGCTGGACTGGCCGCTGGCGATTGTCGGTGGTTTTGTCGCACAACTGGGTCTGATGATGCTGGGCCGTCAAGACCTGGCCGCCATCGGCATCAATGGTCTTTTGTTGATTGTGCTGCCGGTACTGATCACGGAAGGCGTCGCACTGCGGGTAGAGCGCGCGCAGCCGCGCAATCCGTTTGTGTATATCTTCTGTTCAGGGTTTCTGGCAGCAGCGCTGGCGGCATTGGCGTGCCTACTACTGGGGCTGGGACTGTTGTGGTTCGACGGTCTTTTCGCCATGCCGGAATGGTTGGAAGACTTCATCGGTTACCTGTGGCTGATCATCTTCCCCGAAGCCTTTATCAATGGCACGGTGATCAGCGCTCTGGTGGTGTTTTGTCCGGAATGGCTGGAAACCTTCAATCGCACACGCTACCTCTCGGCGCCCTGGAAGGACGACGATTCGCTGCGTTGATCCAAATCAAACACCCTGTGTCACGGCAGGCCCATGCTCTGGGAAATTTTCCAGGAGTGCGGATCATGAGTGTGTATGAGTGGGCACGGCAGGAACTTCGCAGAAGCCAGGACGCGGCACAGGAGATCGGTTTCGATCCGGGCCTGACCCTGCGTGCCATGCTGAGCGCCGTCGTGCAGCAAAGCAAGGGCGTGCGCAGTTTCGAAGACCTGGCCGACGAGCTGCAGTACCTGGCAGAAAACCTCGACGACCAGCAGGAATACGCCTTTATGCGCCCTTAGTGGCGGGGTGGGAGGTCTTCGGAGAACAGTTCGTCTTCGGCATCCGGGGCCACGGGGATCTTGTGTTCTTCGGCGGCCCAGGCCCCCAGGTCGATCAATTTGCAACGGTCCGAGCAGAATGGCCGGTTGGGGTTGGTCGCTTTCCATTCCACGGGTGCGCCGCAGGTTGGGCAGTCGACGGTCAAGGGTTGGCTCATGATCGGCCTCCACGCAAAGTAAGGTAAAAGTGGTGCAGTCGCTCGACTTCGCTGTGCAGCCAGGCGAGGTCTCTGTCATTGACCAGTACGTCGTCGGCATGGTTCAGGCGGTCTTCGCGGCTGGATTGGGCCTTGAGAATGGCCTGCACCTGCTGCTCGCTGATGCCGTCGCGCTGCAGGGTACGCTCAATCTGCAGCGATTGCGGCACGTCGATCACCAGAATGCGTTGGGTCATGCTGTACTGACCAGACTCGATCAGCAGCGGTGACACCAGAATCGCGTAAGGCGAGCGCGCCCGTGCCAGGTGGCTGCGAATTTCTTCGGCAATCAAAGGATGCAACAGCGCTTCAAGCCAGCGGCGTTCCTCGGGCACTTCAAAGATCAGTTTGCGCAGTGCGCTACGGTCCAATTGGCCGTCGGGCAACAGCACGCGATCGCCAAAGTGTTCGGCGATGCGCGCCAGCGCGGGACGGCCTGGCTCGACCACCCAGCGTGCGGCGTGGTCGGCGTCCACCGCATCGATTCCGAGATCGATAAAGTGTTGGGCTGCCGCGCTTTTGCCACTGCCGATGCCGCCGGTCAGGCCGAGTATCCACGGGGTTGGAACAGAAGAAGTGCTCATTGGAAACCGACAGACTGCAAATAGAAGTCGGTTATTTGACCACCCCAGAGCAATGCAATCCAGCCGGCAATCGCCAGATAGGGCCCAAATGGCATTGGCGTGGACACCTGGGCCTTGCGCACGCGCATCAGTATCAACCCGGCAAATACCCCAACCAGTGACGCCATCAAGAGGGTCATCGGCACGATCTGCCAACCGCCCCAGGCCCCGAGCAGGGCCAGGAGTTTGAAGTCGCCGTAGCCCATGCCGTCCTTGCCAGTGACCAACTTGAACAGCCAGAACACCGACCATAGGCTCATGTATCCGGCCACCGCTCCCCATACGGCGTCGGGCAACGGCACCAGCAGTGCAAAGCTGTTGACGATCAGACCCAGCCACATAAGCGGCAGTACCAGCACATCCGGCAGTAACTGGTGGTCGGCGTCGATCAGGCTCATCGCCAGCAAGCCCCAAGTCAGCAGCAATACTGCCCCGGCTTGCCAACCAACGCCGAAGTGCCAGGCCACGATCGCCGACAACAATCCGCAGGCAAGTTCGGTGAATGGGTAGCGCAGGCTGATCCTTGCCTTGCAGTGAGCGCAGCGGCCCTTGAGGACCAGATAGCTGAGCAGCGGAATATTTTCCCAGGGGCGGATCCCATGATCGCACTGAGGGCAGCAGGAATTTGGGCGCATCAGGTTGTAGGTCGGCCCGACGGGTTCGGCCGGTAAGCCAAGTACTTCATGGGCCTGGGCACGCCACTCCCGTGCAAGCATCTTCGGCAGGCGCCACACCAGCACATTGAGGAAACTGCCCACGATCAGCCCCAGCACCGAAGCCAGGGCGACAAAGGCCCATGGGGATTCATTCAGCAGTAGGATCAAAATGCGCTCCCCAGTTGGAAGATGGGTAAGTACATGGCAATGACCAACGACCCGACGATGCCTCCCAGCACGACCATGATCAGCGGCTCCATCAGGCTGGTGAGGTGATCGACCTGGTTATCCACTTCGGTTTCGTAGTGGCTGGCGACTTTTTCCAGCATGAAGTCCAGCGTGCCGGATTCTTCGCCGATTGCCGTCATCTGAATCGCCATCCCTGGAAACAGACCACTGGTGGCCATGGCGTGATTCAACGGCATACCTGTGGATACATCGCGACGCATATGCTCGATTGCCTGTTTGTAGGGGGCGGAGCCCGCGGCGCCTGCCACTGAATCCAGGGCCTGCACCAGCGGCACCCCGGCCGCGAAGGTGGTAGAAAGCGTACGGGCGTAGCGGGCCACGGCTGATTTTTGCAGCAGTTTGCCTGCCAGCGGTGCTTTCAACAAACCGGCGTCCAGCCAATGGCGAAAGATTGGCGATTTTCGACAGGCCTGACGCAGGCCAATAACCCCCACACCAAGCCCCAGCGCGACGATCCACCAGGCATGTTGCATGAACTCCGACAGAGCGATAACTGCGAGGGTGAAGCCCGGCAGCTTACCGTTCACTCCGGCGAACAGGCTCTGGAACTGCGGCACCACATGCACCAGCAGCACGCCAGTGACAAGCCCGGCCACGATCACGACCGCGATGGGGTAGGTCATGGCTTTTTTGATCCTGGCTTTGAGCTGTTCGCTCTTTTCGCGATGAACCGCCAGGCGCTCCAGCAGCGTCTCAAGCGCGCCGGCCTGTTCGCCGGCCGCTACCAAATGGCAGTACAGCTCATCGAAATAACGCGGTTGACTGCGTAACGCTTCAGTCAGGGTGGTGCCGGCGGCGACCTGTTGTCTCAGGCTTTGCAGCAGTTCACCCACAGGCGGCTTCTCGACACCTTCGCTGATCAGATCGAAGGCTTGCAGCAGGGGAATGCCGGCCTTCAGCAACGTGGCCAACTGGCGGGTGAACAAGGTTATGTCGGCGGCTTTGATCGGCGCGGCAAGGCCTGGCAGCCGTGGAATTGACTTGCGCACACGGCCGGGGCGGATGCCTTGTTGGCGCAGTTGCGCCTTGACCACGGCAGGGCTGCGTCCGGTGCTTTGGCCGGACACCTTGCGGCCTTTGCGGTTGATGCCTTCCCAGGTGTAAAGCGTTACAGCGTTGTTCATGTCACGGTTCCGCGCGCAGGTCGTTGAAGTTTTTCAAAGCTTAGTCACGGGCTGAAGGCGGGCAGGCTGTGGTGGTGGATAAAATGTCAGAATGTGCGTCATGCAGGCGATTGACCACCGGCGGATGAGTACACTGGCGCCGCTGCACAACGCGGGGCGCAGGAAGCGCCTTGTCATGAGTTCTATTCTGGAGAGTGAGAGTGATGCGTCAGAAAGGTTTTACATTGATCGAGTTGTTGATCGTCGTGGCAATCATCGGCATTTTGGCCACCATTGGCCTGCCCATGTACACCACCCATCAAGCCAAGGCCAAGTTCACCGCCGGCCTGGCTGAAATCAGCGCATTGAAGGCCGGGTACGAAGACACCCTCAATCAGGGCACCGTACCTACCCTGGCATTGATCGGCGGCACCAGCCCTACCGCCAATTGCAAAATCGAGGTGACAGGGGACGTTGCAACGGGCGCGGGCGATATCCGTTGCGAGATCCTCGATGCACCGGCGCCCGTACTGGGCAAGAGCATTGTGCTGACACGCAACGCCACCAGCGGCTGGAGCTGCACCACCACGGCCGAGGCCAAATACGCCGGCAAGGGCTGCGGAGCCGGCGGCGCTTAGCGGTGCCTGTACCCACAAGGACGTTGAGGTAACCGATGGTGTTATCCGTACAGCAGCGCGGCAGTATTTTCCTGGTGGTGACGGTGTGCCTGTTGGTGGTGGGGATTTGTGCACCGTTCAGTGGGCACGATCTACAGCGGGTCATGCAGATTGCCATCGGGTTTTGTGCGGTGCTGTACGGAAGCTCGATTACCCCGACCGAGCCCTGGGTGGATCGCCAGACGGCATGGGGGCTGGCGCTCATCGTGGGATTGGGCCTGGCGTCTTCGCTGCTGGCCCATCAGCCGCTTTGGGCGCTGACCGAGATGGCGCTGTTCGTCAGCTGCGCGGCAATCGCGTTAGCTTTTGCATCGCTGCGCCGTCACGGCGGCGAGCCTTTGGATCGTGTGCTGTTGCTGATCGTGGTGTTGCTGTGCCTGATCAAAACCCTCCAGTACCTGTACGCCGGCGTGCTTGCGTTCGCCAGCGGCGGGCACACGATGAACCCTGATCTGCTGTTATCCAGCTTTTCCAACAAGCGCTTTTATGGCCAGTTCCAGACGTTCACGCTGCCGCTGCTGGCCCTGCCTTTGCTGTTACCCACAGTCTCTCGCTCATTGCGGGGGATGGCATTTGCGTTGCTATGCGCCTGGTGGTTGATCGCGATCAGCGGCGGTACACGCGGCACCTGGCTCGGCATGGCAGTGGCGGGCATGGTCGTGGCACTGATCGGGCCATGGGGGCGGCGTTGGTTGGGTTGGCAATTGGCGGGGATGCTGAGCGGCTTGTGGATCTACTGGCTGGTGTTTACGGTGCTGGCGACCTACCTGGGAATCGACAACTCCAATGACGCCAGCGAGCGCCTCACCACTTCGCTGTCGGGGCGCGGTCCGATCTGGTGGCAGGGTTGGCACATGCTGACTGAGCGGCCGTGGTTAGGCTTCGGGCCGATGCACTTTGCCGATATTGCCAACAAAGTTGCCGCCCATCCGCATCAGGCTGTTTTGCAGTGGGCCAGCGAATGGGGCGTGCCGTCGACATTGTGCGTGGCGTTTTTGGCGGCGCGCAGTGGCTGGGCCACGATTGTCGTGCTGCGTGAGCGCGCGCAGTTCAGCGAGCGTGCGGATCTACTGCGCTTATGTCTGTTCGCTGCGTTGGTCGGTGCGCTGACGCAGTCCATGGTCGACGGTGTGCTGGTGATGCCCACGTCCCAGGTTTGGCTTGCGCTGGTAGTGGGCTGGCTGATGGCGCTGCACCCTTGGCGCACACCTGTAACGGCGTCATGGCCGTTGGCCTGGCGCGCATGGAAGCTGTTGAGCGCGTTGGCCATTGCATTGCTGGTATCTGTCGCGCTGCGCGATGTGCCCCATATCAAGCAGGCCCAGCGACAGTACCTCGACACCCTGGGCAGCTACTTGCAACCGCGTTTCTGGGCGCAGGGTGTTATCGCCCGCTGAAGGCCGCGAGTTGCCGGACGCCGGATGCGGTGCTAGCTTTAGTCCACCGCCCGTGTAGCTCAGCCGGTAGAGCAGCGCACTCGTAACGCGAAGGTCGCAGGTTCGATTCCTGTCTCGGGCACAAAGGCAACACTGTTTCAAAGGCAATGTTTTCAGCTGATCCCAGAATGGTTCTGAAGGCCAGACGAGCCGGCATTCGTGCCTGTTCTTTTGTATCTGCGCAACCTGATGTCCCAGATGCATCCCCATTCCTCGATCTAAGAGAACACCATGACCACGACTGAAATGACCCAGGAAGCCCGGCACGAAGCAGCTCTTGAGCACTACCTCAAGGAATCGCCGCAGCTTAAAGAAGAGATCAAGGACCTGAGCGCCGATGATCAGCGCGACCAGATTCAGTGGGCATTCGAGGACGAGGCCGAAAGCCAGGGCCTCCAACCTTGGGAACTGACCCTCAAGTACACCTCGACACCGGAAGAGTTCGAAGCGCAACGGCTGGTCCTGCATAAGGAAGCGGCCGAGGTGCTGGGTGTGGATTGGGATGAGTATTGCGAGATGAATAACCTGGTGGTTTAGAACAGAGCGGCAAGCTGCAAGGGGCCACTCGGCTTCCTTGCAGCGTCACGCTGACCGCTTGCCGCTTTTCAGAGGCTGAGCCTCATCGACAGGTCCACCGCCTTCACGTCCTTGGTCATCGCGCCGATGGAGATGTAGTCCACCCCGGTCTCGGCAATGGGCAGCAGGGTGGTTTCATTGATGCCGCCGCTGGCTTCCAGCTTCGCCTTGCCGCCGTTCAGGCGCACGGCTTCGCGCATGTCGTCGAGGCTCAACTCATCGAGCATGATGATGTCGGCGCCCGCCGCTAATGCTTCGCGCAGTTCCTCCAAGCTCTCTACTTCGATTTCCACGGGCTTGCCGGGAGCGATCTTGTGCGCCGCCGTGATGGCCTGTGCAATGCCGCCGCAGGCAGCGATGTGGTTTTCCTTGATCAGAAACGCGTCGTACAGACCGATGCGATGGTTGTGACAGCCGCCGCACGTCACCGCGTACTTCTGTGCCAGGCGCAGGCCCGGCAGAGTTTTGCGGGTGTCCAGCAATTTGACTTGAGTGCCGGCAACGAAGTCCGCCAGGTACTTCGCGCGTGTGGCGACGCCGGACAGCATCTGCAAAAAATTCAGCGCACTGCGCTCGCCGCTGAGCAGCGAGCGCGCCGGGCCTTCGAGGTGAAAAAGCGCTTGATTGGGGCTGACGCGTTCGCCATCGGCCACCTGCCAGTGCACGGCGACCCGAGGGTCCAACTGCCGGAACACCGCGTCCACCCACGCCGTGCCGGCGATCACGGCGTCATCGCGGGTAATGATGGTGGCCTTGGCCAGTCGTTCGGCCGGGATCAATTGCGCGGTAATGTCGCCGCTGCCGATGTCCTCCAGCAGTGCGCGGCGCACATTGGCTTCGATTTCGGCGGTGAGGTCGGCAAGACGGAGATTCGGCATAACAGGCTCCACAAACAAAGTGCGTCGATTATAGGGGCTGTGTGACTGGGAACCCAGCCACCCGCTCATTTGTGCGCAAATCACAGAGGGCGCTGGCGCTTGCCCCCCGGTTTGCAAGATAATCTCGCGCCTTGCAATTGGCGTCATAGCTTTGACGTCTGCTGGCGTGCAGTTATCCACAGGGTCGATACGGCCTGTCGATGATTGTCGCCCAACTCAATACCGCCGTTTCAGGAGGCCAGGATGCACAACGACGGAAAGGTGGTGCCGATTAATAAAGCGCATGCCACGCCATCGCCGCTGGCCCGCCTGCCGGTTGTGTTGCTGCAAGTCCGCGACAAGGCGGCGCAGCAGCTGCAGCAAGGCTTGCAGGAACTCTTCGATAACGCCGACGACACGCTGTTTGAAATGGCCGACAAGGCCCGCAGCACCGTCGATCACCATATTTTCTTTGAAGCCATGCGCGACCTGCGCCTCAAGCGCAAGAACTTCGAGCGTGTATTCATGGAGCGCCTATTCGCGGCGTTTGCCAGTCTTGGCGAGGCTGGGCGCGGGGAGCTGCAGTTGGTGCCAGTGGTTTCCTACGATGCGGCACCTGGTTCGTCCCATGACGCACTGGAAAAAACCGTGGCGCTCGAAGCCATGCTGGGCCGCGTCCGGCATCGCGATGGACTGGCACTGTCGCAGCTCACTGCGCGGCTGAGTGCGGTACTGGGCAATGCCCTGGATGAGCGTGAGAACCCCCTGGGCCCGGCGCTGCTGTGCGAATTTTTCTTGCAGGCGGGGCGCAGCCTGGGCGTGGAGATTCGCGTCAAACTGATCATGCTCAAGCTATTCGAGAAGTATGTCCTCAGCGATGCCGATCAACTCTACGCCGAAGCCAATCAATTGTTGGTCGCCACGGGGGTGTTGCCGGAGCTCAAGACCGTGCCTTCGCGCCGTGCCGGTGGGCGGGCCGCCCGTGAACGCTCGCGCGAAGACGCATTGCCGAGCACCGATCAACCCCTCGACGAAAACGGCCAGCAAGCCTTTGCGGCGCTGCAAGCCTTGCTCAAACCCGTGCGCGGTAGCGTGACGCCGACCCTCGAAGCCAGCGCCGAACCCCAGCCTATCGCCACGCGGGACCTGCTGCGCCTGTTGTCCCATTTGCAGCAGTACGTGCCGACGCCGGACGCCGAGGACGATTTCGACCTGTGCAACCAGCTGGAGCAATTGCTCACCCGCGTCAGCGTCAAGAGCGGCAAGTCACGGGTGGTGGAGGAGGCCGATGAAGACGTCATCAATCTGATCGCCCTGCTGTTCGAATTTATCCTCAACGACCCTACCGTCCCGGACGCTTTCAAAGCGCTGATCGCGCGCCTGCAAATCCCAATGCTCAAAGTGGCGGTGCTGGACAAGAGTCTTTTCAGCCATGCCGGCCACCCGGCGCGGCGCCTGCTGAACGAAATCGCTGCGATGGCCTTGGGCTGCAACCTGTGCGATGACTACCCGCGTGACCCTTTGTACCTGCGCATCGAGCAGGTGGTGCAGCGTTTGCTCAATGAGTTTGTCGAAGATCCGGCGATTTTTGCCCAATTGCTCGCTGAGTTCAGCGCGTTCGCCGCCGATGAGTGTCGCCGCAGCGAGTTGCTCGAACAGCACACCCGCGATGCCGAAGAAGGCCGAGTGCGCACCGAGGCGGCCCGTCAGCGGGTGGCCGAGGTGCTCAACAGGCGGCTGCTGGGCAAAGTGTTGCCCCTCGCCGTGGTGCAGTTTCTGCAACAGGCCTGGAGCCAGGTGCTGTTGTTGGTCAGCCTCAAGCACGGTGAAGAGTCGGTGCAATGGCAATCGGCGCTGCGCACCATGGACGAACTGATCTGGAGCGTCGGCCTGCAGGAAGACACCGAGGCCGGGCGGCGCTTGCTGGAGCATTTGCCCGGCTTGCTCAAGGCGCTGCGCGACGGTTTGACCAGCGCGGCGTTCGACCCTCTCAGCACCCGAGAATTTTTCGTCCGCCTCCAGGCTATGCATGTGCAGCCGGCGGACGGTGTCGACGAGCTGATCGAAGTACGCGAGCCTTTGGTATTCAGCGAGCTGCCGCCGGACTCCGCGCTCGACCTGGCGCCCAACGATCCCGACCTGCTCAGGGTTCATCAATTGCGGGTCGGCGCTTGGGTCATGTTCCAGCAGAATGGCGTCGTTACCCAGCGTTGCAAGCTCGCGGCGATCATGGCCCCGGCCAACACGTATGTGTTCGTCAGCCGCACGGGGCTCAAGGTGCTGGAAAAAAGCGTCGGCCAAGTGGCGCTGGCGTTTAAGCAGGGCGTCTTGCAGGTTCTGGACGACAGCCCGCTGTTCGAGCGTGCATTGGCTGCCGTAGTGAGTAAGCTGCGGCAACTCAATCACGGCAAGTGATCGCAACCTCGGGGTCGAACGCGGCATACTGGTCACCTGTTGCCCCATTCAAGGAACCTGTATGCAGTTGGACCCCGCCAGCGGTTGGTGCCAGGGCATTCGTCATTGCCCTTCGCCCAACTTCAATCAGCGCCCCGCAGGCGAAATCTCACTGCTGGTGGTGCACAACATCAGCTTGCCACCGGCGCAGTTCGCCACTGGCAAAGTGCAGGCGTTTTTCCAGAATCGCCTGGATGTCACGGAACATCCTTACTTTGAAGGGATTGCCGACCTACGGGTATCTGCGCATTTTCTGATTGAGCGCGACGGGACGGTGACGCAGTTTGTGTCCTGCCTTGACCGGGCCTGGCATGCCGGTGTTTCGCAGTTCGAGGGGCGGGAAACCTGCAACGATTTTTCCCTGGGCATTGAACTGGAAGGCACGGACGAGCTGCCGTTCACCGATGCCCAGTACCATGCACTGATCGACCTGACCCGCCAATTGCAGGCGGCTTACCCTGATATCACCCCGCAACGCATTTGTGGCCACAGCGATATCGCGCCGGGACGTAAGACCGACCCCGGCCCCGCTTTTGATTGGAAGCGCTTTCGCAGCGCCCTGCAGGATGGAGGACACACCTGATGAGTTTCCTGGTACTGGTGTTGGCGGTCTGGATCGAGAAGTTTTCGGCCCTGCGTCATCGGTTGCAGCGCGATGGCGGCTGGCTGCGCGAGCTGGCCAAACTGGAATCGAGCCCACGTATGGCGCAGCGGCCTTGGTTGATTCTGACCTTGTTGGTGTTACTGCCGGTGGCATTGCTGGCGCTGTTGCTGCTGGTACTGGAACCGGTGGCTTATGGCTTACTGGCGCTGCCGGTGCACCTGCTGGTGGTGATCTACAGCCTGGGCCGTGGCGATCTGCTGGCTGATCTGGGCCCGTTCCGCGATGCCTGGCGACGCGGCGACTTGCAGGCCGCCGAGCACGTCGCCGAGCGCGACCTCAAGCTGGGCGCCGACAGCGGCGAGCAACTGCTCGATCGGGTCCAGGGCCACCTGTTATGGCAGGCCTACCAGAGCTTTTTTGCGGTGATTTTCTGGTATTTCCTGCTGGGCCCGGTCGCTGCCCTGGCTTATCGCCTGTTGGCGTTGGCCAGCGAACACAGCCAGAACCCGCTGGTCGCCGAGCGCGCCGGGCAAATGCGCCACGCCTTCGACTGGTTGCCAGTGCGCCTGCTGGCCGCCAGTTTTGCCTTGGTGGGCAACTTTGTCGCGGTCAGCCGGGTCATGCTGCACGAGCTACTGAGCTGGGACATCAGCGCCGCCCAACTGGTGGATAAAGGCGGTCTGGCCGCCGCCGAGATACCGGCGCCGGCAGTGGGGGCCGACGGTATCAACAGCCTTGACCGCCTATGGGAACTGCTGCTGCGCGCGGCTGTGCTGTGGTATGCCGGGTTCGCCATCTGGACGGTGTTGCCGTAAAGCGCAGACCGCGTTACGTGGGAGCCCCTTCGGCTCCCACTGGCTGTTAACCTTAAGTTACAAAACTCCCTTTCAAATTGAGCTATACAGACAGAGCGCCAAATAGTGGCTTTCTGCCGCCGCCCTGCGCCCTCAATAAAAATAAAACAAAAAGGGAGTTCACCTGTGAAGAGCTTGCTCTATCCCGCCGTCGCGCTGATGAACCGCCTGAGCTTCGGCCTGAAGTTCAGCCTGATCAGTGTGTTGTTCCTGTTGCCGATGCTGGTCACCAACTATTTCCTGGTGCGCGATTCGTGGCGCGAATTCCAGGGCACCCGCGTCGAACTGCAAAGCCTCGACGTGCTCGGCAGCAGCCTGGCCCTGCGCCGTGACCTGGAAACCCTGAATAATCAGGTACAAATCAACGCCACTCTGGGCCAGTCGGGTAAGGCGGGCGACCTGGAAGGCAAGATCAGCGCCTTGGAGCAGAGCGTACTGAGCCGCTTGCAGGGCTTTACCGCGATGGCCACAGACCCCGAGCAAATCGCGGTGTTCGAGGCCAAGCGCGACGAATTGATCGGCGCGTTCAAGGCCCAGCAACAGGAAACTTCGCTGCTGAGTAAAAGCGCATTGATCGGCAAGCTGCTGAACAAGGCGCAGATGCTCGGCCAGATCGTCGCCAGTCAATCGGGCTTGAGCCGCGACCCCCAAAGCGATCTGCGCCAGCTGACTGAGTTGATCACCAGCGTTACGCCGCAGGTGACCCAAACACTGGGAGAAGGGCGGGCCATGGGCGCCTATTCGCTGGGGCAGGGGTTTCTCAACTCATCGTCCAGCACGCGCTTTGACGAACTGCTGCAGCAACTGGAAAAACTCCACGGCGAATATGGCTTGAAACTGCAGGATGCGCTGGGCTCCAGCAGTGCCGCGCACACTGCGCTCGACGGTCTGGCCAAGGCCAGTAACGCCAGCCTCAAGCAAGGCAGTGAGCTGTTCGAAGAGCAGGTGGTCATGGCCGAGACCCTCGATGCGCCCTGGCAGACGTTCTACGATGCGGTCAGCCAGTTGATGGCCCAGACCTATCAACTCGATGAGGCCACCCTGGGGTTTCTTGAGCAACAGTTGCAGCATCGCCTGACGCAGAACCGCCTGCACATGGTGGTGCTGGTGTCGGCGCTGACCGCCGTGTTTTTGCTGATCTTCTACCTCTACGCCGGTTTCTATGCCTCCACGCGCACCACATTGCGACATCTGGGCACGATGATGGACAAGGTGGCGGCCGGTGATATGACCGTCTCCTTCGTGGCGCGCAGCCGCGATGAACTGGGTGACCTGGGTCAGGTGTTCAACGGCACCGTGGCGAAAATCCACGATCTGATCGAGCGCGTCGGGCACACCGTCAACCAGGTCGAGCAGCAGGCCGGTCAGGTGGAAACGGTCTCGGCGCAGAGTAACCAGGCCGTCTGCGGCCAGCGTACACAGATCGAACAGGTGGCGACGGCCATGAACCAGATGTCGTCCACCGCCCAGGAGGTGGCCCGCAACGCCGCTGCAGCCGTGAGCAGCGCCCACAGCGTCAACCAGGAGACCGTCAGCGGTCGCAGCCTGGTGCAATCCCAACAGGGCAGCATCGCGCGGTTGGCGTCGGAGATCGACCAGTCGGTACGGGTGATCAACCAATTGGCCACTGACAGCCAGGCCATCAGCACGGTGTTAGAAGTGATCAAAAGCATCGCTGAGCAAACCAACCTGCTGGCGCTCAATGCCGCGATTGAGGCGGCGCGGGCCGGTGAGCAGGGGCGCGGTTTTGCGGTAGTAGCGGATGAGGTACGTACCCTCGCGCGGCGCACGCAGCAGTCCACCGAAGAGATCGAGCAGATGATCAGTCGCTTGCACAGCGGTGTGGACGCGGCGGTCAAGGCCATGGGCAGCAGCCATGAAATGGCCAATGGCACGGTCGGGCAGTCGGAACAGGTCCAGCAGGCGTTGGAGAATATCCTCGGTGCCGTCGGCATGATCGTGGATCAGAACCAACAGATTGCGGCAGCCGTGGAACAGCAGACCGCCGTGGCCCACGATATCGACCAGAACATCGTCGAAATCAATCGCGCCGGCGAGCATGCCGCCGACGGTGCGCAGCAGACCGCTGCGGCCAGTCAACGCTTGTCATTGCAGGTGGTGGAGTTGAAACAGCTGATCGGCGCCTTCCGCGTGTAAGGCGTAGGCGTAGGACTAAAGCGTTAACGGGTGTGGTGTGCGTCTGAATTTTCCGGGGTGTCTTTTCTGGCCGCGTAGATGAGTGAGAATTTATTTCATTCAAACCGGGAGCCGGGGAGGCACCACGATGACCGCTGCACTCGGCATCAAAGGGCAATGCGCCCATTGCGATATCACCTTTGAACTCAAGCCTTGGCAATTGAATGCCATCGCCATCGAAGAGCCCTTCGACTGCCCGTATTGCCATCGGGAGCTTGAACTCAAATGCCCTCGCCAACTGCGCCATTTCAAGTCCCTGGAATATTGGGCGTTGGTGCGTCCAAGCATGGTGACGTTCACTTGCGTGGTGCTGATCGTGGCGCTGGTGGCAGAGTGGGTGGGGCTGATCAGTGTGATTGGGCAGTTCAATATTTCGCTGGTGGTGTTGCTGGTGCATTTCATGGTGTTGCGCTATGCCCGTCATCGCCAGCGCATCACCCTCAACCTGCACGCCGTCGAACCGACGCTACCAATTGAACAACTCACGCGCATTGCGTGTGCTCGCCTCGGCCAACGATAGCGGGTCGATACCCATATGCTCGGCCAGGGCCTGGCAAATGTCCGGCAAGTGCTCGGGGCTGTTGCGCTGGCCGGGGTACATGGCGGGCGGCATGTCGGGCGAATCGGTTTCCAGCACCACCGCGTCCAGCGGCAGTTGTGCCAGCACCTTGTGCATGCGCAACGCCTGGGGCCAGGTGGCGGCGCCGCCCAGGCCGAGCTTGAAACCCAGCTTGATGTATTCGCGGGCTTCTTCGCGGCTGCCGGCAAACGCGTGAATGATGCCGCCGCGCGGCACGCGGATGCGCTTGAGCGTGGCAATCACCGCCGCATGGCTGCGGCGTACGTGCAGCAGGGCAGGCAACTGAAAATCCACCGCCAGTTGCAGTTGCGCTTCAAACAGCTGTTGCTGACGTTCGCGGTCCAGGTGTTCGAGGAAGTAATCCAGACCGATCTCGCCCACCGCGCAGAGTTGCCGATGGCCTTGCAGGCGGGTCAGCCAGTCACCTAATGCCCTCAGATCGGCGGGGCGGTGATCGTCCAGATACACCGGATGCAGGCCGAACGCAGCGAACAGGCCTTCATCCGTCTGCACCAAATCCCACAACCGCTGCCAATTCTGCTGATACACCCCCAGCACCACCATGCGCTGCACGCCCAGCTGGCGGCTGTGGGCGAGGACTTCCCGGCGGTCGCTGTCGAATTCCGGGAAATCAAGGTGCGTGTGGGTGTCGATCAGCGTCACGTTCACGCCTCGTGAATACGCTGCTTGAAGGTGCGGCCGATGGCGTGTACGCCCGGTTGGTACTGCTCTTCTTCGATGGCGGCCAGGGCCAGGCGCAGCGCGGTGTCAGCGATCAACTGATGCTGCTGGGCCATGGCGTTGACCGGCAGCGGCAGGAAGTCCAGCAGTTGGGTGTCGCCAAACGTGCCCAGGCGCAGGGGCCGTGATTTGAGCGGGTAGTCGTGCAGTGCGTCGAACACCCCTTGGAGCAGCACGTAGGACGTCGTCACCAGCGCGTCAGGCAAATGGCCCAGCCGCTGCAGCAATTGCTCCATCAGCTGTCGGCCACAATCGCGGCTGAAGGCTTCGCCGTGTTCGATGAGCATCTCGCCGGTAAAGCCTTTCAACGCTTGCTGAAAACCGGCGGCGCGTTCCTGGCTGATACTCAGCTCGGGCCGCGCGCCGATCAGCACAATCTGTTTAGGCAATGGTTGCAGCAGGCTGCTGGTCAGTTGCTGGCAGGCCTGGCGGTCGTCGCTGACCACCGAACAGAACTGCGCCGGCTCCATCACCCGGTCGATGGCGATTACCGGCAGGCCTTTGGCTTGCAGCTCGCGGTAGCTGTCGTCGCTGGTGGGCAGGCAACTGGCCACGAACAGCGCATCGCACCGCCGGGCGCGGAACAGTTGCAGCAATTGGCGTTCGCTGTCGGCATCGTCGTCGGAGCTGGCGATCAACAATTGATAGCCACGCGCGCGTGCGCCTTGCTCCAGCAATTTGGCGATACGCGCGTAACTGGGGTTTTCCAGGTCGGGCAGAATAAAGCCCAACGTGCGCGTGTGCCGGCTGCGCAGCCCGGCGGCCTGGGGATTGGGGGTAAAGCCGTGGGCCTCCACCACCGCACGCACTCGTTCGACGGTGGCGTGGCTGATGCGTTGCTGGGCGGCTTTGCCGTTGATGACATAACTGGCGGTGGTAACGGACACACCGGCCAGACGTGCGATATCACTGAGTTTCAAACCGGGATTTCCTTGTTTTTTGGAGCTTGCCCCGACATTTTGTCCAATCGTAACCGATTACGGCACACGACCAATGTCCCAGCTCAATCGCCGAGTGGTCCTTCAAGGATGCACAATTAACGCGTAATCTGCCTTAAATTCTAGATTAAACGTTTCAGCCAGCGTATTTTTACGACGTTCGCGACCGAGCGGCTCCTGCCAACTGACCGCTCAGTCAGTAATTTTCAAACACCCCTACACTGTTTTATTCAAAACAATACCTAGTGCGCCCAGCGCACTAACTAGGAGAACGGCATGCTTGAGCTCACTGTAGAGCAGATATCCATGGGCCAGGTGGCTGTGGATAAATCTGCTGCCTTGCACCTGCTCGCTGACACACTGGTGGCCGACGGTCTGGTCGCCGAGGGCTATCTGAGTGGCTTGCAAGCCCGTGAAGCCCAGGGCTCGACGTTTCTCGGCCAAGGTATTGCGATCCCCCACGGCACGCCAGAAACCCGCGACCAGGTGTTTGCCACCGGCGTGCGTCTGCTGCAGTTCCCCGAAGGGGTGGACTGGGGCGACGGCCAGATCGTGTATTTGGCCATTGGCATTGCCGCTCAATCCGACGAACACCTTCGCCTGCTGCAATTGCTGACCCGCGCCCTCGGCGAGACCGACCTGGGTGAGGCGCTGCGTCGCGCCGCCTCCGCAGAAGCTCTGCTGAAATTGCTGCAGGGTGCACCGCAGGAGCTGGCGCTGGATGCACAGATGATCAGCCTGGGCGTGTCCGCCGACGATTTTGAAGAGCTGGTATGGCGTGGCGCCCGCCTGCTGCGCCAGGCCGATTGCGTCAGCAACGGCTTCGCCGCCGTATTGCAACAGGTCGATGCGCTGCCCCTGGGCGACGGCCTGTGGTGGCTGCACAGCGAGCAGACCGTCAAACGTCCGGGCCTGGCGTTCGTCACCCCGGACAAACCCATGCGTTACCTGGGCCAGCCGCTCACGGGCCTGTTTTGCCTGGCCAGCCTGGGCGAAGCGCACCAGGCCTTGCTTGAGCGTTTGTGCGCGTTGCTGATCGAAGGCCGTGGCCAGGAACTGGGCCGCGCCACCAGCAGCCGCGCAGTGCTTGAAGTATTGGGCGGCGAACTGCCACCGGACTGGCCGAGCGCGCGCATCACCCTGGCCAACGCCCACGGCCTGCATGCCCGGCCGGCGAAGATCCTGGCGCAGTTAGCCAAGAGTTTTGACGGCGATATCCGTGTGCGCATCATCGATGGTCCGGCCACCGCGGTATCGGTCAAAAGCTTGAGCAAGCTGCTCAGCCTCGGCGCCCGCCGTGGCCAGGTGCTGGAGTTCGTCGCCGAACCCGGCGTTGCCGGTGATGCGCTGCCGGCACTGCTGGCCGCGGTGGAGGAGGGGCTCGGTGAAGAGGTCGAGCCGCTGCCGACCGTTAGCGCGCCACCCGAAACCCTGGACCTCGAACCACAGCTCAGCGCACCGGCCTCCGGTAGCCAGATCCAGGCTATCGCTGCGGCGCCGGGGATTGCCATTGGCCCCGCTCATGTCCAGACCCAGCAGGTGTTCGACTACCCACTGCGCGGCGAGTCACCGGTGATCGAGCGTCAGCGTCTGCATGCCGCCCTGACCGACGTGCGCCGCGATATTCAGGGGCTGATCGAGCGCAGCCCATCCAAAGCGATCCGCGAGATTTTCATCACCCACCAGGAAATGCTCGACGACCCGGAACTGACCGACGACGTCGACACTCGCCTTAAGCAAGGCGAAAGCGCCGAAGCCGCGTGGATGAGCGTGATCGAAGCCGCCGCCAAACAGCAGGAGTCGTTGCAGGACGCCTTGCTCGCCGAGCGTGCCGCCGACCTGCGGGATATCGGCCGTCGCGTGCTGGCGCAACTGTGCGGCGTCGAAACCGCCCAAGAGCCGAATGAGCCGTACATCCTGGTGATGGACGAGGTCGGCCCGTCCGATGTGGCGCGCCTGGACCCGGCGCGCGTCGCCGGTATCCTCACCGCTCGCGGTGGCGCCACGGCCCACAGCGCCATCGTCGCGCGTGCCCTCGGTATCCCCGCGCTGGTCGGTGCTGGCGCCGCCGTCTTGCTGGTCGCCGCCGGCACGCCGCTGTTGCTCGATGGCCAGCGCGGCCGCCTGCATGTGGACCCCGATGCCGCCACCCTGCAACGGGCTACCGTCGAGCGCGATACCCGTGAACAACGCCTGCAAGCGGCCTCCGCCCAGCGCCATGAAACAGCTCTTACACGCGACGGGCATGCCGTGGAAGTGTTCGCCAATATCGGCGAAAGCGCCGGTGTCGCCGCAGCGGTGGAGCAGGGCGCCGAAGGCATCGGTTTGTTGCGCACCGAACTGATTTTTATGGCTCACCCACAAGCGCCGGATGAAGCCACCCAAGAAGCCGAGTACCGCCGCGTACTCGACGGCCTCGGCGGGCGCCCGTTGGTGGTGCGCACCCTCGACGTGGGCGGCGACAAACCGTTGCCTTACTGGCCGATTGCCGAGGAAGAAAACCCTTTCCTGGGCGTGCGTGGCATTCGCCTGACCTTGCAACGCCCGCAGATCATGGAAGCGCAGCTGCGCGCGCTGTTGCGTTCGGCGGATAACCGCCCGCTGCGCATTATGTTTCCCATGGTCGGCAGCGTCGATGAGTGGCGCGCCGCCCGTGACATGACCGAGCGCCTGCGCCTGGAAATCCCGGTGGCCGATCTGCAACTGGGGATCATGATCGAAGTACCGTCGGCCGCCTTGCTGGCGCCGGTGCTGGCCAAGGAAGTGGACTTCTTCAGTGTCGGCACCAACGACCTGACCCAATACACCCTGGCCATCGACCGTGGCCACCCAACCTTATCTGCCCAGGCCGATGGCTTGCACCCGGCGGTGTTGCAGTTGATCGATATCACCGTGCGCGCCGCCCATGCCCACGGCAAATGGGTCGGCGTGTGCGGCGAACTGGCGGCGGACCCGCTGGCAGTGCCGGTGCTGGTGGGCTTGGGAGTGGACGAACTGAGCGTGTCGGCGCGCAGCATTCCCGAAGTGAAGGCGCGTGTGCGCGAATTCAGTCTGAGCCAGGCCCAGAGCCTGGCACAACAAGCGCTGGCGGTGGGTTCCCCCGCTGATGTGCGAGCCCTCGTGGAGGCGGTGTAAATGGCAAGGATTCTGACCCTGACGCTGAACCCGGCGTTGGATCTCACGGTGCGCTTGGCCCGCCTGGAACCGGGTGAAGTCAACCGCAGCGAAACCCTGCTGACCCATGCCGCCGGCAAGGGCGTGAATGTGGCGCAGGTGCTGGCCGATCTGGGGCATCAATTGACCGTGGGCGGTTTTCTCGGTGCGGACAACCCGCAAGCCTTTGACGCGCTGATCGCTCGTCGCGGTTTTGCCGACGCGTTTATCCGCGTGCCGGGGGAAACCCGCAGCAATATCAAAATCGCCGAGCAGGACGGTCGTGTCACCGATATCAACGCGCCGGGCCCGCAGGTGAGCGAGCAGGCGCAACAGGCCTTGCTCAACCAGCTCACTCTGATCGCTCCCGGTCACGATGCGGTGGTGGTCGCCGGCAGCTTACCGCGCGGCGTCAGTGCGCAGTGGCTGCACGATGTGTTGGTGCAGTTGAAAGGCCTCGGTTTGAAGGTTGCCCTGGACACCAGTGGCGAGGCGCTGCGTGCCGGTCTGCGAGCCGGCCCGTGGTTGGTCAAGCCGAACACCGAAGAACTGGCCGATGCCCTCGATTGCCCCACCGACTCCCTCGAACAGCAGCGCCAAGCCGCGCAGCGCCTGCACGCCCAGGGGGTGGAACATGTGGTGGTATCCCATGGCGCCGACGGTGTGAACTGGTTCAGCCCGACGCTGGCGCTGCATGCCACGCCGCCCAAGGTCAGCGTGGCCAGCACCGTGGGTGCCGGGGATTCGTTGCTGGCCGGCATGTTGCACGGTCTGCTCAGTGGCGAGGGCCCCGAACAGACCCTGCGCCGTGCCACGGCGATTGCCGCGATGGCGGTGACGCAGATCGGTTTCGGCATCAGCGATGACGCGCAGTTGGCGCATCTGCAAAGCGGCGTCGATGTACGCCCGCTCACAGAACAATAAGAGGGTTAGTCATGAAGTTAGCCATTGTTACTGCCTGCCCCAACGGCATGGTCACCAGTGTGCTGTGCGCCCGCTTGCTGGACGCCGCCGCGCAGCGCCAAGGCTGGAGCACCAGTGTCGAAGTGGTGGATGTGCAGCACCCCGAGCGCGCGTTATCCGAAGCGACCCTGGCCGCCGCCGAGTGGGTGTTGCTGGTCAGCAGCACGCCGGTGGATATGCAGCGCTTCATCGGCAAGCGCGTGTTCCAGAGCACGCCGGCCCAGGCGTTGGCGGATGTGGAAGCGGTGTTGCGTCGCGGTGCTGAAGAGGCTCAGGTGTATGTCGCCAGCCAGGCGCCCGTCGCGGCAAAAAATGCCCCGCGCATCGTCGCCGTCACCGCGTGCCCGACCGGCGTGGCTCACACCTTTATGGCCGCCGAAGCCTTGCAGCAGACGGCCAAGCGCCTGGGTTACGACTTGCAGGTCGAGACCCAGGGCTCGGTGGGCGCGCGTACGCCGCTGAGCGCCGACGCTATCGCCAATGCCGATGTGGTGCTGTTGGCGGCAGATATCGAAGTGGCTACCGAACGCTTCGCCGGCAAGAAGATTTACCGTTGCGGCACCGGCATTGCTCTCAAGCAATCCGAAGCGACCCTGAACAAAGCCCTGGCCGAAGGCGCTGTGGAAAGCGCCGCCGGTGCGCCGGTAGCCAAGTCGGAAAAGACCGGCGTCTACAAGCACTTGCTCACCGGTGTGTCGTTCATGTTGCCGATGGTGGTGGCGGGCGGCTTGCTGATCGCTCTGTCGTTTGCGTTCGGCATTCATGCGTTCGAACAGGAAGGCACCTTGGCGGCGGCGTTGAAAACCGTCGGCAACAGCGCGTTTACCTTGATGGTGCCGCTGCTGGCCGGTTATATCGCCTATTCGATCGCCGACCGTCCGGGGATCGCGCCGGGCATGATCGGCGGCCTGCTGGCCGGCACCTTGGGCGCGGGTTTTATCGGCGGCATTTTTGCCGGTTTCCTGGCCGGTTACTGCGTCAAAGGTGTCACGCGCGTGGTGCGTCTGCCGCAAAGCATGGAAGCTCTCAAACCGATCCTGATCATCCCGTTGCTGGCGAGCCTGTTCACCGGCCTGGCGATGATCTACCTGGTGGGCCCGCCGGTGGCGCGCATGCTCAGCGGCTTGACTGAATTCCTCAGCACCATGGGCACCACCAACGCGGTGCTGCTGGGCATTCTGCTGGGCGGCATGATGTGCGTGGACCTGGGCGGGCCGATCAACAAAGCGGCGTATGCGTTTTCCGTCGGTTTGCTGGCCGCCCACAGCGGCGCGCCGATGGCCGCGACCATGGCCGCCGGCATGGTGCCGCCCATCGGCATGGGCATCGCCACGTTCCTGGCGCGGCGCAAATTCGCCCAGACCGAACGCGAAGCCGGCAAAGCCGCGATGATCCTCGGGATGTGTTTTATCTCCGAGGGCGCGATCCCCTTCGCCGCCAAAGACCCGCTACGCGTAATCCCGGCGAGCATCGCCGGCGGTGCGTTGACCGGCGCGCTATCGATGTATTTCGGCTGCGTACTGGCCGCGCCCCACGGTGGTTTGTTTGTGCTGGTGATCCCGAATGCCATCAACCATGCGTTGCTGTATCTGCTGGCGATCGTTGCGGGCAGCCTGCTGACCGGGGTGGTGTATGCGCTGATCAAACGGGCGGAAGTGGTGGAGCTGAGCGTCGCGCCGGCCAACGCCTGACACGGTCTGGCAGGGCCCGAAATTGTGGGGAGGCAAGCCTCTCCCACAGAGTGTCACACCCGCTTCATCCCCGCGTGGTTAAGTGCCTCTTTTGAGACTCAAGAGGGCACCTGCATGAGCCACTTCGATCTGGGCCGTCGCCGCGTGATGCAAGCCGTCGGCGCCGGTCTGTTATTGCCGGGCCTGGCGCCGGCGGTGATCGCGTCGGTCAAGGACCGGCCGCAACTTACCGATGGGGTGCAGTCCGGCGATCTACTGGGCGACCGCGCGATGATCTGGAGCCGCAGCGACCGGCCCGCGCGGATGGTGGTGGAATGGGACACCCGCAGCGTGTTCAGCAACCCGCGCCGTTTTGTTTCGCCGCTGGCCGACAACCGCACCGACTTCACCGCCCGCGTTGAACTGACTGGCTTGCCTGCCGACCAGGCGGTTTTCTATCGCGTGCATTTCGAAGACGCCCAGAGCGGCGTGGCCAGCGAGCCCTGGTTCGGCCACCTGCGCAGCGTGCCGCAACAGCGCCGCGACATTCGCTTTGTATGGAGCGGCGACACCGTCGGCCAAGGCTTCGGCATCAACCCGGACATCGGTGGCATGCGCATCTACGAAGCCATGCGCTTGCGTCTGCCGGACTTCTTTATCCACAGCGGCGACACCATCTACGCCGACGGCCCGGTGCCGGCGCAACTGGCCACTGAAGGCGGGCGTATCTGGCGCAATATCACCACCGACGCCAAGAGCAAAGTCGCCGAGACCCTGGACGAATACCGTGGCAACTACCGCTACAACCTCATGGATGAAAACGTGCGCCGCTTCAACGCCGAAGTACCGCAGATCTGGCAGTGGGACGACCACGAAGTGATCAACAACTGGTCGCCGAGCAAGCAATTGGACGAGCGCTACCAGACCCGCGACATCAACACGCTGGTGGGCCGCGCGCGCCAGGCCTGGCTGGAATATTCGCCGATGCGCCGCCAAAGCGCCGACGGCGGCGGGCGCATCTATCGCAAGCTCAGTTATGGCCCGCTGCTGGATGTATTCGTGCTCGATATGCGCAGCTACCGTGGCCCCAACGATGACAACCTGGGGGCGGCCAAGCCGTTTCTGGGGCGTGAACAATTGGACTGGCTCAAGAGCGAACTCAAGGGCTCCAAGGCGCAATGGAAAGTCATCGCCGCCGACATGCCCATCGGCCTGGGCGTGCCCGACGGTGAAGTCAGCCCCGGCGTGCCGCGTTGGGAGGCCATCGCCAACGGTGAGCCGGGCCCGGCCCAGGGCCGCGAGCTGGAAATCGCCGAACTGCTGGCGTTCCTGCGTGCACAGCAGGTACGCAACCATGTGTGGCTGACGGCAGACGTGCACTACTGCGCGGCGCATCACTACCACCCGGATCGCGCGGCGTTCCAGGATTTCGAGCCGTTCTGGGAGTTTGTCGCCGGGCCGTTGAACGCTGGCAGCTTCGGGCCCAATCCGCTGGATAAAACCTTTGGGCCTGAAGTGGTGTTCGAAAAAGCGCCACCGGCACAGAACACTTCGCCGTTTGCCGGGTTTCAGTTTTTTGGCGAGGTGAATATTGATGGCCAGACGGGAGAGTTGACGGTGATCCTGCGCGACTTGGATGGAGTCTCAGTATTCGAACAGAAGTTGCAACCCACCTGACTTGAAATGCAGTCCCACTGTGGGAGGAGGCTTGCCCCCGATGGCGGTGTGACAGTTAATTATCAGACGACTGATCCACCGCTATCGGGGGCAAGCCCCCTCCCACAGTGGATCGCGCGGCGGCAGCTTTGGGCCCAATCTGCTGGCTAAAACCTTTGGGCCTGAAGTTGTGTTCGAAAAAGCGCCACCGGCACAGAACACTGACTTGCAATGCAATCCCAATGTGGGAGGGGGCTTGCCCCCGATGACGGTGTGACAGTTATTTATCAGACGACTGACCCACCGCTATCGGGGGCAAGCCCCCTCCCACAGTGGACCGCGGGGCGGCAGCTTTGGGCCTAATCCGCTGGATACAACTTTTGGGCCTGAAGTAGTGTTCGAAAAAGCGCCACCGGCATAGAACACTGACTTGCAATGCAATCCCAATGTGGGAGGGGGCTTGCCCCCGATGACGGTGTGACAGTTATTTATCAGGCGACTGATCCACCGCTATCGGGGGCAAGCCCCCTGCCACAGTGAGTGACCTCAGTACACGTCGCGGCGATAGCGGCCTTGTTCGATCAAGCGCTCCACCGCCTCGCGGCCGAGGATATCCAGCAGCGCCTGGTCCACCCCGGCAGCCATGCCCTGTAAGCTCCCGCACACATAGATCGCCGCGCCATCGGCCAGCCATCTACGTAGCACGTCGGCCGATTCGCGCAGGCGATCCTGCACGTAGATCTTCTCCGCCTGATCGCGGGAGAACGCCAGGTCCAACAGCGCTAGATCGCCG
Source organism: Pseudomonas sp. S5F11 (assembly GCF_019641515.1). Taxonomy (NCBI): domain Bacteria; kingdom Pseudomonadati; phylum Pseudomonadota; class Gammaproteobacteria; order Pseudomonadales; family Pseudomonadaceae; genus Pseudomonas; species Pseudomonas sp. S5F11. The sequence continues at coordinate 2,692,352 of NZ_JAIFJZ010000001.1, read as the reverse complement.
CTGGCGAGCCAGCCTTGCAGCTCGTCCTGGCACAGGTAGTCGTGGGCGATATTGCGTTCGCCGAACAGCAACCAGTTACGTTGCTGGCCTTCGGCAATGCGCGCTTTCAGCAAGCTGCGCAAGCCGGCCAGGCCGGTGCCGTTGCCCAGCAGGATCAGCGGCACCGGCGCGTCCGGCAGGTGGAAGCCGCTGTTGCGCCGCAGACGCAGGCTGATCGCGCCGCCGAGAGCCGCGTGTTCGGTGAGCCAACCCGAGCCCAGGCCCAGGCGGCCGTCGGCGCGGCGTTCCTGGCGCACGATCAGTTGCAGCACGCCGTCGCTGGCAATCGAGGCGATGGAGTATTCGCGCATGCTCAGCGGCACCAGAGCATCCACCAGCGCTTGGGCGTGCAGGCCGACCAGATGCGCGCGGTTGTCCGGCAATTGGCGAGTGGTCAGGGCCTGATCGAGCGTCTGTGCCAGCCCTTCGATGAGTACGCCGTCGCTGCCTTGCAGGCCCAGGCCCGCCAGAAAGTGCTCGACTGCCGACGCGGGATTACGCGGCAGGATTTCCACCAGGTCGCCAGCGTCCCAGTGCTGCGGCGACGTCGACGTGAGGCCCAGCAGGTACACGCCTTCGCCTGCGCTGCCGGGGTTGAGCAGGGTGCGCTGGCTCAGTGTCCAGTGCTCGTACTGGGCGCTGGGCCAGGCGGCGGCGGGGGCGTGGCCGGTCAGTTCGCCCAATTGTTGCTGCCAGTGCAGTAGGGCTTGGGTATCGCCGCTGTCCACTTCCACCGGCGCGAACAGCGCCGTGCCGCCCTGGTTGGTCAGCCAGAAATGCAGGCGTCGGGCGAAGCCGCAAAAGTGCGGGTACTGACGATCCCCTAGGGCCAACACCGCGTAGTTCAAATCGTTGAGCGACAGAGCCTGGCCAAGCACGCCGCGCTCGAAACCACGGGCGCTGTCGGGGGCTTCGCCGTCGCCGAAGGTGCTGACCACGAACAGCGCGTTGTGCGCTTGGCGCAGGTCCTGCGCATTGACGCTGCCCAGCGCCTGCACCTTCACTGGCAGGCCGGCGGCCTGCAATTGCCCGGCGGTCTGCCAGGCCAGTTGCTCGGCGAAACCGCTCTGGCTGGCAAAGCCGATCAGCCACGCCGGTGCGTCGCTGAGGTTGGCGCTGAGGCGCTGGCGGGCGTCGCGCACTTGGCGTTTTTTGCGACGGCGATCCAGGTACAGCAACCAGCCGGTGATAAAGAACAACGGCATCAACAGCGAACTGACGGTCAACACGATCCGCCCGATCAAGCCAAAGTAGCTGCCGGTGTGCAGGGCATAAATGCTGGTCAGTAACTGAGCCTTGAGGCTCTTGTCGGCGTAGCGATCGTGGGATTTGACCTCGCCGGAGGCCGGGTCCAGGTTGATCTGGTTGAGCGCGCGGTCATGGGGCGAGTCGCTCAGCAGGTAATACACGGTGGCCGGTTGTCCGGCAGCGCCTGGCATGCGGATGTTGTAGGCGCTCAGGTCCGGGCCGGCGTTGCTGTAGAGGCTGCTCCAGATCGCGTCGTAGTTGGCCACCGGTGCAGGGCCTGTCGGCGCTGGGCCGCGCGTGCGTACCCGTTCGTTCTGCGGGGCATCGGACAGCAGTTGGGTCAGCCCTCGGCTGTACCAATCGTAGGACCAGGACAACCCGGTGAGTGCCGCCAGCAGGTAAAACAGCAGGCACCAGGTGCCGAACACCGAATGCAGGTCCCAGTTGAAACTGCGGCCCTTTTTGCGCCAGTCCAGGGTCAGCCAGGCGCGCCAACTCGCCACTTGGCGCGGCCAGCGCAGGTACAGGCCGGAGAGGCAGAAAAACACCAGGATCAGGGTGCAGGCGCCGGTGATCTGCCGGCCGGTTTCGCCGATGGCGAGGAAGCGGTGCAGTTGCAGGACAAAACCGAACACATCCTGGCCCACGGCGTCGCCCAGGTACTCGCCGGTGTACGGATCGAAGTAGCGCATCTGGCCACGTCGCTCACCCGGTGGCGGGGTAAAGGCCACGCGTGCGGCATTGCCGCTGTCACGTTCCACCCACAGCATCGCCACGGTTTTGCCTTCGGCGACTTCGAGCTTGCGCACCAGTTCGGCCGGTGGCAGCACCCCGGCTTCGCGTTTTTCCACATGCAGGACGCTGGGGTTGAGGGCCCGCAGTATTTCATCTTGGAACGACACCGCCGCACCGGTGATCCCCATCAAGGCCAGCACCAGCCCGGCAGTAATGCCGAAAAACCAGTGCAACTGAAACAGGGTTTTCTTCAACACGTCGGACCGCCTCGCTCATCGGGATATAAATGCCACGGCGCGCATTATGCCGTGGGTTGTCGAGAAACTTTGTTGTTTAACACGCAAAAGCCCCACGCATTCGATGCGTGGGGCTTATGGGCCAGCGTTTAGAAATGGAAGCTGGTGGTCAGCAGCGCCGTGCGACCCGCCGCCTGATTGGCGAAGTGGGTCGAGAAGGCTTTGTCGTAGTAGACCTTGTCCGTCAAGTTCTGCACGTTCAGTTGCAGGTCGACGTTCTTGGTCAGCTTGTAGCTGGCCATGGCGTCGTAGCGGGTGTAGGACGGCACATACACGGTGTTGCCCACGTCGCCGTAAACCTGGTCGACATAGAACGCGCCGCCGCCAATGGTGAACTTGGGTGTAAGGGCATAGGTGGTCCACAGACTGAAGGTGTTCTTCGGCGTGTTGGGCATCTGGTTGCCTTCGTTGGAACCGGCGCTGATCACCCCGTTGCGACCGTTACGGCCAGCCTTGACCAGTTCGCTGTCCAGGTAGCTGTAGCCGGCGAACACTTGCCATTGCTCTGTGATTTTGCCGCTGGCGGACAATTCCAGACCATCGACCCGAGACTCGCCGGCGTTCTGGTAGGTGAGGGCATCCACCAGAATGCGCGTGTTTTTCTTCTCGGTGCGGAACACGGCGGCGGTCAGCGAGAGGCGGTCGTGGAACAGGTCCCACTTGGTGCCCAGCTCATAGTTGACGGTTTCTTCCGGTTGCAGATCGCTGGTGGCGGCGCCGGCGGACAGTGGGTTGCCGTCCGAACCTTCGCCGACCAGGCCGCCTGGCGGGGTGGCTGAGGTGGCGTAGGAGGCATAGATACTGCCGTTTTCCAGAGGCTTCCAGACCAGGCCGGCCTGCCAGTTGAAGAACTGGCTGTCGTCCTTGATTTTGCTGCGTGCCTTGACCGTCGCACTAGGCACCGCATTGGTGTTGGCTTCGGTGTCGAAAGTGTCGTAGCGCAGGCCGACGTTAAGCAGCCATTTCGGGTCCAGTTCGATGGTGTCGAACACGTACGCGGCGCGGCTAGTGGCTTTGGTGTTGGTGCCGTTGTAGTTGCGGGCGACGGAACCGGTCCAGGCATCGTCCGGGTTCGGGTTGCTCAGCGACGTGCATTGGCCGCCCAGGCCGCCTTTGGCCACGGTGCAGATCGGGTTGGCGTTCGGGCTCACGGTGTAGCTGCTGACGCGGGTTTCTTCGCCGGTGAATTCCAGGCCGGTGGAATAGGTGTTCTTGAAGCCCAGGGCCTGGAAACTGCCGAACAGGTCGGTCTGGTTGGTGGTCGTGGTGGTGGTGGACACCCGCGAGTTGGCACGGCGCCACACGGTGCCGAATTTGTTTACGTTGAGTTTGCTGTCGTCCGGCTGGGTCAGTACGTAGTCCTGGCCAGTGCTGCCGTGGCGCAGGGTGTTTTTCAGGGTCATGTTGTCGTTCAGATCGTGCTCGATGGAGAACGTACTGATGTCGGCGCGGGTCTTGCGGAAATCGCGGCCTTTGAGGCCGTAGAAGTTATCGCTGTCGCCGCCGTCGTTGGGTTTGTCGTGGACGTGGGCGGTGGCGGTGGCCGAACCGTAGCCGTAGGGAATCCCCGAGTCTGGCAGGTCGTCGCTTTCCAGATGGTAGTAGCTGAGGTTGACGCGGGTGGGGGTGCCCAGGCCGAAGGTCAGCGAAGGCGCAACGCCCCAGCGGTCGTAGTTCACGGCATCGCGCCCGGCCACGTTCTGCTCGTGGCTCATCAAGTTCAGGCGGAATGCGGCGCTGTCGTCGAGGAATTGGCGGTTCACGTCGAGCACGTAGCGGCGGGTCTGGTCGGAACCGTAGGTGAAGCCGCCGTTGGTGAAGTCCCGTGCCTGTGGGGTCTTGCTCACCAGGTTGAGGCTGCCACCGGCCGAGCCGCGTCCGCCGAAGGAGGAGTTCGGGCCTTTGCTGACTTCGATGGATTCGATGTCGAAAATCTCACGGCTCTGGCCGCCGGTGTCGCGCACGCCGTCCAGGTAGGTGTCGCCTTGGGCATCGAAACCGCGGATAAACGGACGGTCACCCTGAGGGTTACCGCCTTCACCGGCACCGAAGGTGATACCCGGTACGGTGCGCAGCGCATCCTGCAACGAGGTAGCGGCGGTGTCCTTGAGTACTTGTTGCGGCACCACAGTGACCGAGCGCGGTGTGTCCACCAGCGGTGCGGTGTATTTCTGCGAGGCAGCTTTTTCCACTTGGTAAGAGGTGTCGTCCTGTTCCTGGCCGGTAATGCTGGTGGCGCCCAGAGAGATGCTATTGCGCTCGCCTTTTTGTTCGGTGTCTTCAGCCGCTTGCGCCAAGTGGGCGGCAGAGCTGGCGCTCAGAGCGACGCCTATGGCCGAGGCCAGCATGCGTGGTGAACCGGCAGAGGTTTTTGTTGAAGTGCGCGACATGACGTGTCCTTTCCCCAAGGATGTGAGGCGGCGGAATATAGGGTGAACACGACTTTCTATCAATTGCGATACATTGCTAATTGCACTGAATTTACATTCTTTACACTTTTTGCTTACGGTTTTTACGATCTCATCCGTCCTTGGGTTTTACAGCGTGGATAAGAATCAATACCATTGGCGTCCCTCCGCACCCAGGTACTGCCCCATGCTGCTGCACATTCCCGGCCTGTTCTCCCGCGAGGAGGTGCAGCGCATCCGCCAGGCCTTGGAAAACGCCGATTGGGCCGACGGTAAAATTACCGCCGGGCACCAATCGGCCAAAGCCAAACACAACCTGCAATTGCCCGAAGGCCACCCCTTGGCCAAGGAAATCGGCACGGCGATGCTCGAACGCCTGTGGCAAAACCCGCTGTTCATGTCGGCGGCGTTACCGCACAAAGTGTTTCCGCCGCTGCTTAACTGCTACACCGCCGGCGGCAGTTTCGACTTTCATATCGATAACGCCGTGCGCCAACCCAAGGGCAGCCCTGAGCGGGTGCGCACCGATTTGTCGTCCACATTGTTTTTCAGCGACCCCGAGGACTACGACGGCGGCGAACTGGAGATCCAGGACACTTTCGGTGTGCAGCGGGTCAAGTTGCCGGCCGGCGATATGGTGCTGTACCCCGGGTCCAGCCTGCACAAAGTCAACCCGGTGACCCGGGGCGCGCGTTACGCCTCATTCTTCTGGACCCAGAGCCTGGTGCGCGAAGACAGCCAGCGCACATTGCTGTTCGAGATGGACGGCGCGATCCAGCAGTTGACCCGGGATGTGCCCGATCACCCGGCGTTGATCCAGCTCACCGGCACTTATCACAACCTGCTACGTCGCTGGGTTGAGGTTTGATATGAGCTTTTTGTTGCGTCGCCAAGAGGTGCTCACGGTCGAGCAATTGCAGAGCATGCTTGACGACTCCCCGGTGCGCGCCGCCCAGGCGATCCTGGTCGCGGCGAAGGAAGGGGTGGTGGATGCCCAGGCGTTGCTAGGGCAGATTCTGCTGGACGGGCGCGGTATCGAACGCGATCAAGCGCTGGCGCTGCGGTGGTTTCGCATTGCGGCACAAGGCGGGCAGTTGATGGCGCGCAATATGCTCGGGCGTTGCCTGGAACACGGCTGGGGCTGCGCCGTCGACGAAGCGGCGGCCGCGCGGGAATATCGCCTGGCGGCCGAGGCGGGGTTGGACTGGGGGTTGTACAACTACGCCAACCTGCTGGCCACCGGGCGTGGTGTTGCACAGGATCAAGCCCAGGCATTGGCGTGCTATCGCCAAGCGGCCGAGCGGGGTCATGCCAAGTCGATGAACTTGCTCGGGCGGTATCTGGAGGAAGGACAATTCTGCCCACGGGATCTGGAAGCCGCGCAGCAGTGGTATCGCCGTTCAGCCGAGGGCGGGGATTTTCGCGGGCAATTCAGTCATGCGGCGGTGCTGGCGGGTAATGGCCAGATCGAAGCGGCGTTGGCATGGCTGCGCAAAGCGCTGGCGGGCGGGAATCTGAAGTTTCTGCGGGTGGCCCACACGGCGCTGGCGGCTACGGATGACCCGAGGATCCGGGCGATGGCGCAGGCTTATCAACAACGAGCCCGACAGTTGGAAAACCTATAGGAGCGAGCCGCTCGCTCCTATAGGAAGCACGGTTTAGACGTAGTAGGACTTCAGTGGCGGAAACCCATTGAACTCAACGGCGCTGTAGCTGGTGGTGTACGCACCGGTGGACAACCAGTACAAACGATCACCGATCGCCAGGTTCAGCGGCAGGCCGTACTTGTAGTTTTCGTACATGATGTCGGCGCTGTCGCAGGTCGGTCCAGCGATGACCACTTCTTCCATCTCACCTTTCTTCTCCGTCCATATCGGAAACTTGATGGACTCGTCCATGGTTTCGATCAGGCCGGAGAACTTGCCCACATCCGTGTACACCCAACGCTCGACGGCGGTGCGGGATTTACGCGCCACCAGCACCACTTCGCTGACCAGAATGCCGGCGTTGGCGATCAACGAACGGCCGGGCTCCAGGATGATTTCCGGCAGATCGTCGCCGAAATCTTCCTTGAGGAAGCGGATAATTTCCTCGGCATAGGTTTCCAGGCTGTTGGTGCGGGTGATGTAGTTGGCCGGGAAGCCGCCGCCCATGTTGATCAGCTTGAGGTGGATGCCGTCTTCTTCTTTCAAACGCTCGAAGATCACTTTGACCTTGGCGATAGCCGCGTCCCACACGCTGATATCGCGCTGTTGCGAGCCGACGTGGAACGAGATGCCGTACGGCACCAGGCCCAGGTCACGGGCCAGGATCAGCAGGTCCATGGCCATGTCGGTCTGGCAGCCGAATTTACGCGACAGCGGCCAGTCGGCTGTGGTGGAGCCTTCGGTGAGAATGCGCACATACACTTTCGAGCCCGGCGCGGCCTTGGCGATATTGCGCAGGTCGGCTTCGGAGTCGGTGGAGAACAGACGCACGCCCTTCTCGTAGAAGTAGCGGATGTCCTTGGATTTCTTGATGGTGTTGCCGTAGCTGATGCGGTCGGCGCTGACGCCACGGTCCATGACCTTGTCCAGCTCGTAGATCGAGGCGATGTCGAAGCTCGAACCTTTGTCTTTCAACAGGTCGATGATCTCGACGGCGGGGTTGGCCTTGACCGCGTAATAAACCTTGGCGAATTCGAAACCGGCGCGCAGGTCATCGTAGGCCTGGCTGATCATCGCGGTGTCGATCACCACGAACGGGGTTTCTTGCTTGTCGGCGAACGCCTTCATTTTGTCAAAAGTGGCGCGCGCGAAATAATCTTCGACGTTGATCGACATGCTGGGAACTCCTAAGGGCAAACTGTATTGATCAATGGGTACAACTGAACGTCCTCCGTATCCCCACTTTGGTTCGCCTACTTCCCAAGGCATGTCGCCGAAAGCAAAAAGGCCATGGGATAAGCTGCCCTTGGCCTTGCTGTCTCGTCGTCAGTACTTGAGCCGGATGGATCGTTTCCAGCATGGACGTTCGGCGCGAACTTTAGGGCGTGAGGGGCCATAGATCAACTAAAAATGTCGCGTTTCTGCACGCGTTCGTCGCGCTGCGTTGTGCAGCTACTTATGTAACCGACCGGTGTGACGGAATGATGTTCCCCGCATGGGGGTAATTGAAGGTATTTCCCTGACAGATCACGGACCCAATATGGGAGGGAGCAAGCCCCCTCCCGCACAAGATCAGGCCAGGGCGGTCTCGGCAGGGGAGACGATGCTGGTCTTGCCCCCACGGGACTTACCGGAGCTCAGGTACTCGGCAATCGACTCTTGCGTTACTTCCCCCAGGAACACCCGCTCGGCATCCATCACTGGCAACCACGAGCGATTGAACTCGTACATGCGCGACAACAGGATGCGCAAGTGCTCGTCATACGCCGCCGTGGCATTGAACTCACGCAGGTACTGGCCGCAAGTGCCGGTCTGACGGTGCAGGTCGCGACGGCGCACATAGCCCAGCGCCTTGTTCTCGGCGCAGGTCACCACCACGTAGCGACGGTCGTGCTCGTCCATCAGTTCCAGCGCATCGGCCACCGGGGTTTCCGGGCTCACCGACGGGGCGTTGTCCGCCGCGTCTTCGGCCTTGACCAGCAGCAGGCGCTTGAGGGTGCTGTCCTGGCCCACAAAGTTGCTGACGAATTCGTCTGCCGGGTGTGCCAGCAACGTGTCCGGGTGGTCGATCTGCAACAGCTTGCCGGCGCGGAAAATCGCGATCTTGTCGCCCAGCTTGATGGCTTCGTCGATGTCGTGGCTGACCATAATCACCGTCTTGTTCAGCGCCCGCTGCATCTCGAAAAACTCGTTCTGGATCATCTCCCGGTTGATCGGATCGACCGCGCCGAACGGCTCGTCCATCAGCAGCAACGGCGCATCCGCCGCCAAGGCGCGGATCACGCCAATCCGCTGTTGTTGGCCACCGGACAATTCACGCGGATAGCGATGTAGGTACTGCTTGGGCTCCAGCTTGATCATGCTCATCAACTCGCGGGCGCGGTCGTGGCATTTCTGTTTGTCCCAGCCGAGCAGTTTCGGCACGACCACGATGTTCTCTTCGATGGTCATATTGGGAAACAGGCCGATCTGCTGGATCACATAGCCGATGTTACGGCGCAGGGTCACTTCGTCGAGGTCGGTGGTGTCTTCGCCGTTGATCAGGATCTTGCCCGAGGTGGGTTTGATCAGGCGGTTGATCATCTTCAGCGTGGTGCTTTTGCCGCAGCCCGATGGCCCGAGGAATACACAGATCTCGCCTTCATTGACGGTCAGGCTGACATCGTTGACGGCGGTGACGGTTTTGCCGTTGCTTTGGAACGTCTTGGACAGGTTTTGAAGTTCGATCATTTGAGCAATCCTTTTGGAGTCAGCGAGCGTTGCAGCCATTGCAGAAGCAGGTCGGCGAAGATGGCCAGCAGGCTGACCAGCACGGCACCGACGATCAGCATCGACATATCGCTGCGGCTGATGGAGGCCAGAATCAGTACACCCAAGCCACCGGCGCCGATGGTGGCGGCGATGGTCATCACACCGATGTTCATCACCACGGCAGTGCGCACGCCAGCGAGGATCACTGGCACCGCGATGGGCAACTCGACCATGCGCAAGCGCTGGCCGAAGGTCATACCGATGCCTTTGGCGGCTTCGCGAATGCCCGGCTCCACGCCGGTGAGGGCCAGGTAGGTGTTACGCATGATCGGCAGCAGGGAGTAAAGGAACACGGCGGTAATGGCCGGCATCGGCCCCAGGCCCTGGCCGAACTTGGAGTAGAACGGCAACAGCAGGCCGAACAGGGCGATGGAAGGCACCGTCAGCAACACGGTGGCGCTGGCTTGGAGCGGGCCGGCCAGCGTCGGGAAGCGCGTCATCAGGATGCCCAGGGGAACACCGATAAAGATCGCCAGGATCACCGCGATACCGACCAGGGTGATGTGCTGCCAGGTCAGGTGCAGGACTTGGGCCCAATCAAGATGGGAAAAGGCGTTCAGGAATTCCATGTCTTCTCCTCGTTAGTTGATCGGATGCTGGCGCAGAAAATCAGCGGCCACGACGGACGGGCTTTCGTGGTCGACGTCGACGCGCGCGTTGAGTTGGCGCATGGTTTCGTCGTCGAACAGCGCGGCCAGCGGCTTGAGGTCGGCGGCCAGTTGCGGGTGCGCGTCCAGGTAGGCCTGGCGCACTACCGGCGCGGCGGTGTAGTCCGGGAAGTAATGCTTGTCGTCCGCCAGCAGTTTTAATTTGAAGGCGTTCAAGCGACCGTCGGTGGTGTAGACCAGGCCGGCGAACACTTGGCTATTGCGCAGCGCGGTGTAGACCAGGCCAGCGTCCATTTGCCGGGTGTTTGCGCGGGTCAGGTTCATCTCATACAGCTTGACCATGCCGGCAAGACCGTCGGATCGATTGGCGAACTCGGTGTCCAGCGCGACCAGGCGATGTTCCCGGGTGTTTTCCGCCATCGCCTTGGTGAGGTCGCTGATGCTGTTGATCCCGGGATGTTCCTGCGCGACCTTCTGTGGCAACGCCAGGGCATAGGTGTTGCTGAAGCGCGACGGCGCCAGCCAGATCAGGCCCTTTTTCGCGTCGAGTTCTTTGACCCGAGCGTAGGACTGTTCGCTGTCGAGTTTCTCGTCGATGTGGTTGTAGGCCACCAGCGACACACCGGTGTATTCCCATAACAGGTCCAGTTGCCCGCTTTCCTGGGCACTGCGCGCCAGGTTGCTGCCAAGGCCGCCGGTCACTTGAGGGGCATAGCCCTTGGTGCGCAAGTATTGGGAGGTGATCTCGGCGAGCAGGGTCTGTTCGGTGAACACCCGGGCGCCGATGCGGATTACCGGTTTTTCTGCGGCTTGTGCAAACCCTGCGCACAGCAGGACGCAGCTCAATATCAGTGTCAGCTTTTTCATGTGAATTCCTTTGCCAAGCCTTAAGACGGACGCAAGCCGCGTTCCAGCCAGAGGCGGCTGGCCATGGTCACCAGACCGTCCAGCAACAAGGCCAGCAGTGCCGTGCATGCGGCGCCGAGCAACAGTTGCGGCTGATTGTTCAGGGCGATGCCGGGGAAGATCAGACTGCCCAGGCTGTTGGCGCCGATCAGAAACGCCAGGGGCGCGGTGCCCACATTGATCGCCAGCGCCACGCGCACGCCGCCGATGATGATCGGCACGGCATTGGGCAACTCCACGCGAAACAGCACCTGGCGCGGGGTCATGCCGATGCCGGTGGCGGCTTCTTTGAGCGAGCCTTGAACGTTTTTCAGGCCTTCGTAGGTGTTGCGCACGATAGGGAGGAGGGAGGCGAGGAACAGCGCGAAGATGGCCGGGCCGCTACCGATGCCGAGGACGCCGAGGGCGATGGCCAGTACGGCCAGGGGAGGGACGGTATTACCGATGTTGAAGATCTGCATGAAGCGTTCTGCGCGCCCGACCATGTGCGGTCGACTGAGCAGGATACCGGCGGGGATGCCCACAACGAGGGCCGCCAGCATGGAGACTAGAACGAGAACTAAGTGAGCTTGCAGGTAAAACAACAAATCGTCGCGGTACAACTCGATCGTGTTGATGCCGATCCAGTGGATCAGCAGGGCCAGGAGCGCGACGACAACCGCGCCTCCTATCAGCCCTTTGCCATAGCGAATAGCCACAGGCGGACTCCTTTTTTCTTCTGTCGACGAACACATTCCTGCGTGGCATGCCATGGCTGGCTGTCAGCGAAAAGTGAACGCGAAATGCAGCTCGCCAATGCCGTCAAAAGCGGCATGAGTTCGAGCCATAAGCGCAGCCTCGTCAGGCTAACTTGCTGATTTTTCAGCCCCTGTTACGAGTGCGATAGCAGGGGAGTGGACGTCTCTACCTTTTAAAAGGTTCCACACTTGGCACCATTTAGCCACCCCTGATCGGGTGAACGGTGGTCCGTCACCTTGGGTTTGCGCTATACTCGCCGCCCTTTTTTGACTCACCTGCCAGGCGATTTCCCATGACCCACCAGGCCGCCGAAGTCGCGAAACGCCGCACTTTCGCCATTATTTCCCACCCCGATGCCGGTAAAACCACCATCACCGAGAAGCTCTTGCTGATGGGCAAGGCAATCGCAGTGGCCGGCACGGTGAAATCCCGCAAATCCGACCGCCATGCCACCTCCGACTGGATGGAAATGGAAAAACAACGGGGTATCTCCATTACCACGTCGGTCATGCAGTTCCCGTATCGCGATCACATGGTCAACCTGCTCGACACCCCGGGCCACGAAGACTTCTCCGAAGACACTTACCGCACCCTGACCGCGGTGGACTCGGCGTTGATGGTGTTGGACGGCGGTAAGGGCGTCGAGCCGCGCACCATCGCGCTGATGGACGTGTGCCGTCTGCGCGATACGCCCATCGTCAGCTTTATCAACAAACTCGACCGCGATATCCGCGACCCGATCGAGCTGCTCGACGAAATCGAAGCCGTATTGAAGATCAAGGCCGCGCCGATCACCTGGCCGATTGGTTGCTACCGCGACTTCAAAGGCGTGTACCACCTGGCCGACGATTACATCATCGTCTACACCGCCGGCCACGGGCATGAACGCACCGAAACCAAGATCATCGAAAAACTCGACTCCGACGAAGCCCGCGCCCACCTGGGTGACGAGTACGACCGCTTCGTCGATCAGTTGGAGCTGGTGCAGGGCGCCTGCCATGAATTCAACCAACAGGAATTCCTCGACGGCCAGCTGACCCCAGTGTTCTTCGGGACCGCCCTGGGCAACTTCGGCGTCGACCATGTGCTCGACGCCGTGGTGGACTGGGCCCCGCGCCCGCTGCCACGGGTGGCCAACGAACGTACCGTGGAACCGGTGGAAGAGAAATTCACCGGCTTCGTGTTCAAGATCCAGGCAAACATGGACCCCAAGCACCGCGACCGTATCGCGTTCATGCGCATCTGCTCCGGCAAATACGAAAAAGGCATGAAGATGCGCCACGTGCGCACCGGCAAGGACGTGCGCATCGGCGACGCCCTGACGTTCTTCTCCTCCGAGCGTGAACAGCTCGAAGAAGCCTACGCCGGCGACATCATCGGTTTGCATAACCACGGCACCATCCAGATCGGCGACACCTTCACCGAAGGTGAAGCGCTGGGCTTTACCGGTATCCCGCACTTCGCCCCGGAACTGTTCCGCCGCGTGCGCCTGCGCGATCCGCTCAAATCCAAGCAATTGCGCCAAGGCTTGCAGCAACTGGCGGAAGAGGGCGCCACCCAGGTGTTCTTCCCCGAGCGCAGCAACGACATCATCCTCGGCGCCGTGGGTGTGCTGCAGTTCGATGTGGTCGCCAGCCGCTTGAAAGAGGAATACAAGGTCGAATGCTCCTACGAGCCGATCACCGTGTACTCCGCACGCTGGATCGAATGCGCCGATAAGAAAAAGCTGGAAGAGTTCTCCAACAAAGCCGTGGAAAACCTCGCGCTCGACGGCGGCGGGCACCTGACCTACCTGGCCCCGACCCGCGTCAACCTGGCGCTGATGGAAGAGCGCTGGCCGGACGTGAAATTCCGCGCGACCCGCGAGCACCACTAAACAACATGTGGGAGGGGGCTTGCCCCCGATAGCAGTGTGTCAGCCCTGAATGTACTGGCTGACACACAGCTATCGGGGGCAAGACCCCTCCCACTTTTTTTACCGCGTTGTGTCTAACCGGAACTTGGATAGGCGGAAATTGGCGGTTAGCGGGCCAAATTGTGGCGAATTTGCCAGCACATCTTGGCCCAGATGTGGGAGGGGGCTTGCCCCCGATAGCAGTGTGTCAGCCCTGAATGTACTGGCTGACACACAGCTATCGGGGGCAAGCCCCCTCCCACTTTTTTTACCGCGTTGTGTCTAACTGGAACTTGGATAGGCGGAAATTGGCTGTTGGCGGGCCAAATTGTGGCGAATTTGCCAGCACATCTTGGCCCAGATGTGGGAGGGGGCTTGCCCCCGATAGCAGTGTGTCAGCCCTGAATGTACTGGCTGACGCACTGCCATCGGGGGCAAGCCCCCTCCCACTTTTTTTACCGCGTTGTGTCTGCCCCGGAACTTGGATAGGCGGAAATTGGCGGTTAGCGGGCCAAGTTGTGGCGAATTTGCCAGCACATCTTGGCCCAGATGTGGGAGAGGGCTTGCCCCCGATAGCAGTGTGTCAGCCCTGAATGTGCTAGCTGACACACAGCCATCGGGGGCAAGCCCCCTCCCACATTTTTTTCCACCAGGCGTTAGATTGGCGAGAACCCGGCATCCGGTCTAGCGTTTAACCACCGACTGCAAAGGAGACCACCGTGCGAAAGGCTCAACGCGCCATATCCCTGCTGTTGCTGGCCTGCCTGTGGCTGACGACCCTCCCGGCACTGGCTGACGCAGGCACGCCTCAGTGGAAAGACACCGGCCCGGTCACCAAGAAAAAGCAGAAAGAGGTCAATTCCGGCAGCTGGCAACCCCAGGCCCAACCGGCTCCCAAAGAGGACGCAGAAAACCCCTACAACGAAGGGGAAGACAGCGAAACCTATGACGATGGCGACCAATAGCCGCAAAAAGAAAGCCCCTCCCGCCAGGCTGATGCGCAACCTGATGGGAAGGGCTGTGAAACTCTGCTACTGATCGGTCCGGCGCGCTCAGGCGACGAATTGTTCCGCGTAGTGGCAAGCCACCTGACGGTTATCCAACGCTCGCAATTGCGGCTCCTCGGTGCTGCAACGCTCGGTGGCGTACGGGCAGCGCTTGTGGAACGCGCAACCCGGCGGCGGGTTCAAGGGGTTGGGCAACTCGCCGACGATTTTGATCTTCGGTTTGTTCGGATCCGGATGAATGGTCGGCGTGGCCGACAGCAGCGCCTGGGTGTAGGGGTGCAGCGGGCGCGCGTAAATGTCTTCCTTCGGGCCGACTTCCACCGGGCGACCGAGGTACATCACCATCACATCGTCGGCAACGTGTTGCACCACCGCCAGGTTGTGGGAAATGAACACGTAGGCCGTGTTGAATTCCTGCTGCAGATCCATGAACAGATTGAGCACCTGGGCCTGGATCGACACGTCGAGCGCCGAGGTCGGTTCATCCGCCACCAGCACTTTGGGTTGCAGCATCATCGCCCGAGCCAGTGCAATCCGCTGGCGCTGGCCGCCGGAGAACATGTGCGGGTAGCGCTGATAATGCTCGGGGCGCAGGCCCACTTGCTTCATCATTGCCTGCACTTTCTCGCGGCGTTCGGCGGCGGACAGGTTGGTGTTGATCAGCAGCGGTTCGCCCAATTGGTCGCCGACTTTCTGCCGTGGGTTCAACGAGGCATAAGGGCTTTGGAACACCATCTGCACGTCTTTGCGCAATTGCTTGCGCTGGGCCTTGTCGGCACCGGCGACTTCCTGGCCGGCGATTTTCAGCGAGCCCGAAGACGGTTCTTCAATCAGCGTGAGTGCGCGGGCGAGGGTGGACTTGCCGCAACCCGACTCGCCGACCACGGCGAGGGTCTTGCCGGCTTCCAGCTCGAACGACACACCATTGAGGGCCCGCACGGTGGCGTGGCCCTTGAACAGGCCACGGGACACTTCGTAGTGACGGGTCAGGTCGCGGGCGGTAAGAACGACGGCCATTACGCCACCTCCTGGTTCAAGGGGTAGAAGCAGCGCGCGAGGCTGTTGGTTTTGGGATCGAGGCCCGGGCGCTGGGCACGGCAGGATTCCTGCACATACGGGCAGCGCGGCGACAGCAGGCAACCCTGCGGGCGGTCGTAGCGGCCGGGCACGATGCCAGGCAACGTGGCCAGGCGGGTGGCGCCCAGGCTGTGCTCGGGGATCGCCTTGAGCAGCGCTTCGCTATAAGGGTGCGCGGGAATATCAAACAGTTGCGGCACCTGGCCAACTTCCACGGCTTGGCCGGCATACATCACGCATACGCGCTGGGCGGTTTCGGCCACCACGGCGAGGTCGTGGGTGATCAGCACCAGGCCCATGTTCTGCTCTTTTTGCAGGGCCAGCAGCAGGTCCATGATCTGCGCCTGGATGGTCACGTCCAACGCGGTGGTCGGTTCGTCGGCGATCAGCAGTTTCGGCTCGCCGGCAATTGCCATGGCGATGGCTACGCGCTGGCTCATACCGCCGGACAGTTGGTGCGGATAGGCGTCCATACGGCTGGCGGCGCCTGGGATCTCAACTTTTTCCAACAATTCGATCGCGCGTTTGCGTGCCTGTTTGCCGGACATTTTCAGGTGCAGGCGCAGCACTTCTTCAATCTGGAAACCCACGGTGTAGCTGGGGTTCAGCGCGGTCATCGGGTCCTGGAACACCATCGCCAGGTCTTTGCCGACGATCTGGCGACGTTGACGGCTGCTCAGCTTGAGCATGTCCTTGCCGTCGAAGGTCAGCGCATCGGCGGTGACGATGCCGGGATGCTCGATCAGGCCCATCAGCGCCATCATGGTCACGGATTTCCCCGAACCCGACTCGCCCACGATGGCCAGTACTTCGCCCTTGTCCACGGACAGGTCGAGGCCGTCGACCACCGGCACGGCGGTTGCGTCGCCGAAGCGTACGTTGAGATTCTTGATTTCTAACAGTGACATGGGAATCTCCTCAGGCGGCGTTCTTGAGTTTCGGGTCCAGCGCATCGCGCAGGCCGTCACCCATCAAGTTGATTGCCAGCACGCTGAGCAAAATGGTCAAACCAGGCAGGCTCACCACCCACCAGGCGCGTTCGATGTAGTCACGGGCCGAAGCCAGCATGGTGCCCCACTCCGGGGTCGGCGGTTGTACGCCAAGGCCGAGGAAGCCCAGCGCCGCGGCATCGAGGATCGCCGAGGAGAAACTCAAGGTGGCCTGCACGATCAGCGGCGCCATGCAGTTGGGCAGCACAGTGATGAACATCAGGCGCGGCAGACCGGCACCGGCCAGGCGCGCGGCAGTCACGTAGTCACGGTTCAACTCGCCCATCACCGCAGCACGGGTCAGACGCACGTAGGACGGCAGCGACACGATGGCGATAGCGATCACGGTGTTGATCAGGCCAGGGCCGAGGATGGCAACGATGGCCACGGCCAGCAGCAGCGACGGCAGGGCCAGCATGATGTCCATCAGACGCATGATGGTCGGGCCCAGCAGACGCGGGAAGAACCCGGCGAACAGACCCAGCAGGATGCCCGGGATCAGCGACATCACCACCGACGACAAACCGATCAGCAGCGACAGGCGCGAACCCTGGATCAGACGCGAGAGCAGGTCACGGCCCAGTTCGTCGGTGCCCAACAGAAACTGCATCTGCCCACCCTCCAGCCACGCCGGCGGGGTGAGCAGGAAGTCGCGGTATTGCTCGCTGGGGTTATGGGGCGCGACCCACGGGGCGAAGATCGCGCAGAACACGATCAGCAACATAAACAGCAGGCCGGCAACCGCGCCTTTGTTCTTGGAAAAGGCTTGCCAGAATTCTTTGTACGGGGACGGGTACAGCAGGCTTTGATCGACTGCTGACACTGGAGTAGGTGTGGTCATGGTCATGATCTCAGCGCTGGTGACGGATGCGTGGGTTGGCGAAGCCGTAGAGGATATCCACCACGAAGTTCACCAGGATCACCAGGCAGGCGATCAGCAGGATGCCGTTCTGCACCACCGGGTAGTCCCGCGCGCCAATGGCTTCGATCAGCCATTTGCCGATGCCGGGCCAGGAGAAGATGGTTTCGGTCAGCACAGCGCCGGCCAGCAGGGTGCCGACTTGCAGGCCCACTACGGTCAATACCGGGATCAGCGCGTTGCGCAGGCCGTGTACGAACACCACGCGTGTCGGCGACAGGCCCTTGGCCTTGGCGGTGCGGATGTAGTCTTCGCGCAGCACTTCGAGCATCGACGAACGGGTCATCCGCGCGATCACCGCCAGCGGAATGGTGCCGAGCACGATGGCCGGCAGGATCAGGTGGTGCAGGGCGTCGAAGAACGCGTCCGGCTCGTCAGCCAGCAGCGTGTCGATCAGCATGAAGCCGGTGCGCGGCTCGATGTCGTAGAGCAGGTCGATGCGCCCGGAAACCGGGGTCCAGCCCAGGCTCACCGAGAAGAACATGATCAGGATCAGGCCCCACCAGAAGATCGGCATCGAATAGCCCGCCAGGGAGATGCCCATCACCCCGTGGTCGAACAGGGATCCTCGCTTGAGTGCCGCGATTACCCCGGCCAACAGGCCCAGGACGCCGGCGAACAACAGGGCGGCCATGGACAGTTCCAGGGTCGCGGGGAAGAGGGCGGTGAACTCGGTCCACACGCTGGTACGGGTGCGCAGGGACTCACCAAGATCGCCCTGGGCGAGCTTGCCGACATAGTCCAGGTATTGCGCATACAGCGGCTTGTTAAGGCCAAGGCGTTCCATTGCCTGTGCGTGCATCTCGGGGTCGACGCGGCGTTCGCCCATCATGACTTCTACGGGGTCGCCGGGAATCATGCGTATCAACGCAAACGTCAGCAACGTGATGCCGAAGAACGTGGGGATCAATAACCCCAGTCGGCGGGCAATAAAACTAAACATCTTGTGGTGTACCTCAATCAGCCGGTTAGGCAGGTTCGGCACCGCCCATGTCGACGGTGCCGAGCGTTTTTCTTATTTACTTCACCTGGGTGGTGGCGAAGTTATTAGTCGTCAGAGGGCTTTGGGTAAAGCCTTCGACGTTCTTGCGCATGGCGGTAAACATTTTCGGGTAGGCCATGGGAATCCACGGTTGGTCTTTCTCGAAAACATCCAGGGCTTGTTCATAGAGTGCAGCGCGCTCAGCGGGTTCAGCGTCAGCGCGGGCCTTGTCGATCAAAGCCTGAAACTCTTTGTTACACCAGCGGGCGTAGTTTTCGCCGTTTTTCGCAGCATCGCAACTCAGGTTCGGCGTGAGGAAGTTATCCGGGTCGCCGTTATCGCCGGCCCAGCCCGCGGACACCATGTCATGCTCGCCAGCTTTGGCACGCTTGAGCATCTCGCCCCATTCCATGACTTTGATGTTCACTTTCAGGCCGATCTGCGCCAGGTCTGCCTGCATGCGCTGGGCGCCGAGCATCGGGTTGGGGTTCGTCGGGCCGCCGCCGTTACGGGTGAACAGGGTGAACTCGGTGCCTTCCGGTACGCCAGCTTCCTTGAGCAGGGCGCGGGCCTTGTCCAGGTCGCGCTCAGGGTTCTTCAACTTATTGTTGAAGCCCAGCAGGGTTGGTGGATACGGGCCGGTGGCGTCGATGGCGTTGCCTTTGCCATAGAGGGATTCGTTGTAGCCTTTCTTGTCGAACGCGATATTGATCGCGTGGCGCACCCGCGCGTCGCTCATGTACTTGTGGGTGGTGTTCAGGGCGGTGTACGCGGTGGTCATCGCCGCCAATTCCGCCACTTTCAGGTTTGGGTCGGCCTTCACGCTCGGCACGTCGTCGGGCTTGGGATACAGCGCGATCTGACATTCGTTGGCCTTGAGCTTTTGCAGGCGCACGTTGTTGTCGGTGGTGATCGCCAGGATCAGCGGATCGGCCGGCGGCTTGCCACGGAAGTACTCCGGGTTGGCCTTGAAGCGCACCTGGGCGTCCTTGGCGTAGCGGGTGAAGATGAACGGGCCGGTGCCGATCGGCTTGCTGTTCAGCTCATCGGTCTTGCCGGACTTGAGCAACTGGTCGGCGTATTCGGCGGAGTGAATCGAGGAGAACGCCATGGCCAGGTCGGCCAGGAATGGTGCTTCAGGACGGGTCAGGGTAAAGACGACGGTGTGATCGTCGGTTTTCTCTACGCTCTTGAGCAGTTCTTTGAAGCCCATGCTCTCGAAGTACGGGTAGCCCACGGTGGACTTGTTATGCCACGGGTGATTCGGGTCCAGCTGGCGCTTGAAGCTCCAGAGCACGTCGTCGGCATTCAGGTTGCGCGTGGGTTTGAAGTAATCGGTGGTGTGGAACTTGATGTCTTCACGCAGGTGGAAGGTGTAGGTCAGGCCATCGGCGCTGATTTCCGGCAGGTCCTTGGCCAGCGCGGGAACCACTTCGGTAGTACCGGGCTTGAAATCCACCAGACGGTTGAACACGGTTTCGGCCGCGGCGTCCGCGGTGACGGCGGTGGTGTACAGGACCGGGTCAAAACCCTCCGGGCTGGCTTCGGTGCAGACCACCAGGGGTTTGGCCGATACGCCGATAGCTGCGCTCAATAGCGCGGCGGCAACGGCAGCTTGTAGCGGGAGCATTTTCATTCAGAGCCCTCTGCAATCGATGGGACCAGACAAGCGTAGACGGCAGGCTCTTCCTGAGCCTGCCGTCTGCCTGGTGCTAATTAAAGAATGTTGAATGGGATGGTGGTGACCAGACGGAACTCTTTGATGCTGCCGTCCGCCTGGAACTCGCTGCCACGGTGCTCCACATAAGTCGCGCGCACGGTCGTGGCTTTGAGTGGGCCGCTTTGCAGGGCGTAAGAGGCGCCTACACCGTATTCCTGATGCTTCTCGCCGTCTTGGGACTGGATGCCGTCGTAGGCGAACTTGGCCCGGCCATTGTTGCCGGTGTAGTGAGTACCGTCGATACCCCAGCCGCGAGCCGAGTAGGCGTTGAATTTCAAGCCTGGTACACCGTACTCCGCCATGTTGATGGCGTAGGCGACCTGGAAGGACTTCTCGTTCGGGCCGTTGAAGTCCGAGGTCAGGGAGTTGGCCAGGTAGATGCCGTTGGTTTCGTGCAGGTAGTCGAAGTACTCGTTACCGTTCACTTGCTGGTAAGCGAAGGTCAGGCTGTGTGCCTGGTGAGTCAGGCCCAAGGACAGGGAGAAGGTATCGTTGTCGATTTCCCCCATCTCTTTTTTGCCTTCATCGACAGTCTTGTAGTAGTTGAAGCCGGTGGTCAGCCCCAGTTGCTGAGCGTCGCCCAATTCGTGGGTAGCGCCGAAGTAGTACTGGTTCCAGAAGTCCTTCACGTTGGCGGCGAAGAAGCTGGTTTTCAGGCTTTTCAGCGGCTGGTAGTTCACGCCCAGGGTCGATACTTTGTCGGTTTCCTGGGTGCCGTTGCCGTATTCGCTACGGAATTTCGACAGGCTTTGTTCGGTACGTGGCGAAACGCGATCGAAGATACCGCCCTGGAACGACAGGTTGCTGAACTCTTCGCTATTGAAGCTCACACCTTCGAAGCTCGATGGCAAAGCACGGTTGCCGATGGTGTCGACGATGCCGCTGCTGAAGTTCTGGCGACCTGCGGTCAAAGTGGTGTTGGACACGCGGAACTGCACGTTGGCCAGGCCCAGTTTGCTCCACTGATCTACGGCGTTGCCGTCGGAGTCGGCTAGGGTACGGTTGGAGCCGCCCTTGATGTCACGCTTGCTGCGATCCAAGACCAGCGCGTTGTAAACCGCTACTTCTGTCTTGACACCGACAGTGCCCTGGGTGAACCCCGAGCTAGCGTTAAGGATAGTGCCCTGCACCCAGTTGGTACGGTTGCGGTCGGTGCGAGTTTCGCCGTGTTTCTCGTAGGAGAAGGTGCCGCCACGGTATTTGCTTTCATGGGAGTACCAGTTACGCGTGGTGCCGCCCAGGCTGAAATCTTCGATAAAGCCTTTGGCTTCGCTTTGCGCGCTGGTGCCGGCCAATGTCGTCGGAACGAAGTCCTGGCTGGCCGGTTCTGCGTAGGCGGTGGCCGTGATGCTGCTGATGGCCATAGCCAGAAGCACTTTGCTGCTCAGTTTCATGGGTGGAGCTCCTTTGGTTCTCTTTTTTTATGCCGGTCTTTTTAGGTGAACCGGCTATTGGTGTGTAACTCGTTCAAGCTGTTGCAAACGTTTGCCGTAGGAAAAATCCCAATAAAAGGCTGCACGTTTGCAGCAGGGCAGCTTTCGCCCTGCGCAATCCGGTTATTTTCTTATGGGGTAATACTGACGCCCGAGAACACGTTGCGGCCGAAGGGGCTGACTTTGAACCCTTCGACTTTGACGCTTAACGGCTGGTTGACCGTCGAGTGGGCGACGGGCGTGATCGGCACCTGCTGCTTGAGCAGTTGCTGCGCCTGTTTGTATAGAACAGTCCTTTGTTCACGGTCGGTTACGACCTTGGCTTGCTTGATCAGCTTGTCGTACGCCGGGTCACACCACATCGAGTAGTTGTTCCCACCGATGGCGTCGCAGCTGTAGAGGGTGCCCAGCCAGTTGTCCGGGTCACCGTTGTCGCCGGTCCAGCCAATCAGGCTGACATCGTGCTCACCGTTCTTGGTGCGCTTGATGTATTCGCCCCACTCGTAGCTGACGATCTTGACCTTGAGGCCGATCTTGGCCCAGTCGCTTTGCAGCATCTCGGCCATCAGCTTGGCGTTGGGGTTGTACGGCCGTTGCACCGGCATCGCCCACAGGGTGATCTCGGTGCCTTCCTTCACGCCGGCGGCCTTGAGCAGTTCCTTGGCTTTTTCCGGGTTGTAGGCGGCGTCTTTGATGGTGTCGTCGTAGGACCATTGGGTCGGCGGCATTGCGTTGACCGCCAGTTGCCCGGCGCCCTGGTACACGGCATTGAGGATGCTTTGCTTGTTCACCGCCATGTCCAGGGCCTGGCGCACTTCAAGTTGGTCGAAGGGCTTGTGACGCACGTTGTAGGCGATGTAACCGAGGTTGAAACCCGGTTTGGTCAGCAATTGAAGGTTCGGGTCGGCCTTGAGCGCATCGACGTCCGCCGGACGCGGGTGCAGGGTTACTTGGCATTCGCCGGCCTTGAGTTTTTGCACGCGCACCGAGGCATCGGTGTTGATGGCGAAAATCAACTGGTCGAGCTTCACGCGGCTCGGGTCCCAGTATTGTTTGTTGGCCACGTAACGGATCTGCGAGTCTTTCTGGTAACGCTGGAATACGAACGGCCCGGTGCCGATCGGCTTCTGGTTGATGTCGCTGGGCTTGCCTTCTTTGAGCAATTGCTCGGCGTATTCGGCCGACAGAATCGAGGCGAAGCTCATGGCGATGTTTTGCACGAACGCAGCGTCCACCGTGTTCAGGGTCATCACTACGGTATACGGGTCGGTTTTCTCGACCTTGGCGATGTTCTTGTTCAGGCTCATCCCGTTGAAGTACGGAAACTCGGTGGGGTAGGCCTTGCGGAACGGATGATCCGGGTCAAGCATGCGGTTGAAGGTGAACAGCACGTCGTCGGCATTGAAGTCCCGCGTCGGCTTGAACTCCTTGTTGCTGTGAAATTTCACCCCTTCACGCAGATGGAAGGTGTAGGTCAGGCCATCTTCTGAAATATCCCACTTGGTCGCCAACCCAGGTACTACGTTGGTGGCGCCTTTCTCGAACTCGACCAAGCGGTTGTACAGCGGCTCGGCCGCGTCGTTGTCGGTGGCGGTGGTGTACTGCGCTGTATCGAACCCTGCGGGGCTGCCTTCGGAGCAGAACACCAGGCTCTTCTTGTCGGCGGCTTGGCCCATCGTGGCCACAGCCAGCAGGCTGGTGCCAAAAATTGCGGATAGAACGGTGGTATGGCGCATGACGATCCCGATCCTTGTTTGTAGTTGTCATCAGCGAGCAATCGCCCAGCCTTTCGGACTGGGAGACATCACTGATCCCACGCACAGCAAGTGCCTTTCCCATATAGCTACCGCTGCTGTCCTACGACGTTATGGGTCGCGGAGTTCGCAGTAAATGCGCCAAATCGGATTGACCTTGTAGGCAACGGAGTCGCGGACCGCAGTTCGTTGCTGTAGGACGCAACGGATGCGAGCGTGGTCTGTTTCCTACTGGTCTGGCGGATGCAATAACGGCGACGTTATGAAACGTCGCCGTCACTGGTTCTTACTTGCCGCTTACGCTCACGCCATAGAAGGAGTTCAAGCCAAACGGGCTGATCTTGAAGTCCTGTACGGTGTTACGCATGGGTTGATACACCGTCGAGTGCGCGATAGGTGTCATCGGGACTGCATCTTTGAGGATATGTTGCGCCTGCTTGTACAGCTCGGTGCGTTTAGCGACGTCGGAAGTGGCCTTGGCCTCTTTCACGATGCCGTCGAATTTCTTGTCACACCACTTGGAGAAGTTGTTACCGGCCAGCGAATCGCAGCCGAACAGCACGTTCAGCCAGTTGTCCGGGTCACCATTGTCGCCGCTCCAGCCAATGATCATGGCCTGGTTCTCGCCGCCTTTGGAGCGCTTGATGTACTCGCCCCACTCGTAGCTGGTGATCTTGACCTTCAGGCCGATCTTCGACCAATCGTTCTGCAGCATTTCTGCCATCAGTTTAGCGTTCGGGTTGTACGGACGCTGAACCGGCATGGCCCACAGCACGATCTCGGTCCCTTCCTTGACGCCGGCTTCCTTGAGCAGCGCCTTGGCTTTCTCAGGGTCGTACTTGGCGTCCTTGATGGTGGTGTCATAGGACCACTGGGTCGGCGGCATGGCGTTGACGGCCAGTTGGCCTGCGCCCTGGTAGACGGAGTCGATGATCTGCTGCTTGTTCACCGACATGTCCAGCGCCTGGCGTACGCGCAGGTCAGCCAGCGGGTTGGGCTGGTCGCTGCCTTTGACTTTGTCCATGACGTTGTAGGCCACGTAGCCCAGGTTGAAACCAGCCTGGTGCGGCAGTTTCAGGTCCTTGTCTTCGCCCAGCGCCTTGAGGTCGGCCGGACGTGGGAACAAGGTGATCTGGCATTCGTTTTTCTTGAGCTTCTGGATACGCACCGACGGGTCGGTGGTGATGGCGAAGATCAGGTTGTCGATCTTCACGTCTTCAGGCTTCCAGTAATCCTTGTTGCCGGTGTAACGGATGTTGGAGTCTTTCTGGTAGCTCTTGAACACGAACGGGCCAGTGCCGATCGGCTTCTGGTTGATTTCCGCTGGCTTGCCTTCTTTCAGCAGCTGGGCCGCGTATTCCGCCGACTGGATCGACGCGAAGCTCATGGCCAGGTTCTGGATGAATGCCGCGTCCACGGTGCCAAGGGTGAACTTGACGGTGTGGTCATCGACTTTCTCGATGTTCTTGATGTTGGTGTCCATCCCCATGTCCGTGAAATACGGGAACTCGGTGGGGTAGGCCTTACGGAATGGATCGTCTTTGTTGATCATCCGATTGAAGGTGAACAGTACGTCGTCAGCCGAGAATTCACGAGTGGGCTTGAAGTACGGGGTGGTGTGGAACTTGACGCCTTCGCGCAGATGGAAGGTGTAGGTCAGGCCATCCGGGGATACGTCCCAGCTGGTGGCCAGGCCAGGTACCACGGCGGTGCCGCCGCGTTCGAACTGGCTCAGACGGTTGAACATGGTTTCGGCCGAAGCATCGAAGTCTGTTCCGGTGGTGTACTGGCCTGGATCGAAACCGGCCGGGCTCCCTTCGGAGCAGAACACCAGGTTAGTCGCCGCATGGGCGAATGGGGCCGCGGCCATAAGGCCCGCGCTCACTAATAACGGAAGGACTGCGTGTTTAAGCATGTTGGCCTCATGATTTGTTGTCATTTTTGGTGGTGAGGGCGACCTCGTGAGTCGGCCTGCCGATACTTATGCAGGCGCCATACCCAATGCAAGACGTTGAGCGGTTGCAAGACGCAAAGAGTGGTACGAGCGTACAGGAATGTCGCAATTATGAAAGTTTTGACATGTTTGCGCCTGTTTTGAGGGTTTTTTCGGTGCGCGGCTTGCACCAAGAAAGGCCAACCGAGGCGTCTAGCGCACTCGATTGGGGCGTCACTGTTACTTCTCCAGACTCACGCCATAAAAGGGCGTGAGCCCAAAGGGGCTGATTTTGAAGTCTTTGACTTCCTTGCGCAGAGGTTGGAAAACCGTCGAGTTCGCAATAGGCGTTATAGGTACTTGTTCCTTAAGAATTTTTTGTGCCTGTTGATACCACTTGATGCGCTGCGCGCGGTCGTTGCTCACTTTGGCCTGCTGCACCAGTTTGTCGTACGCTGGGTTACACCATTTGGCGTAGTTGCTGCCCTTGACCGCGGCACAACTGTAGAGCACGCCGAGCCAGTTATCCGGGTCGCCGTTATCGCCGGTCCAGCCGTAAATCATCGCGTCGTGCTCGCCATTTTTGGCCCGTTTGATGTACTCGCCCCATTCGTAGCTGACGATATTGGCGTTGATGCCCACCTTGGCCCAATCCTGTTGAATCATCTGGGCCGACATGCGCGCGTTCGGGTTGGATGCGCGTTGTACGGTCATCGCCCACAGGTTGAGGGTGGTGCCGGGTGCAACCCCTGCTTCTTTTAGTAGCGCCTTGGCTTTGACCGGGTCGTAGGGCGCGTCCTTCAGCGATGGGTCATAAGACCACTGGGCCGGTGGCAGCGCGTTCTGCGCCAATTGTCCGGCACCTTGATACACCGCTTTGATAATCGCCTGCTTGTCGATGGCCATGTCCAGAGCCTGGCGCACTTTCAACTGATCCAACGGCGGATGCGTCACGTTGTAGGCCAGGAAGCCCAGGTTGAAACCGGCTTGTTGCAGCACGCGCAGATTCGGGTCCTGTTTCATCACCTCAATGTCGGCAGGGCGCGGATAGCCGCTGACCTGGCATTCGCCGGCCTTGAGTTTTTGCAGGCGCGAAGCGGCGTCGGGGGTAATCGCGAAGACCAGGTTGTCGAGCTTCACATCCTCGGGTTTCCAATACTGTTTATTGGCCACGTAGCGAATCTGCGAGTCCTTCTGATAACGCTTGAACACGAACGGCCCGGTGCCCACCGGCTTCTGGTTGATATCTTCGGCCTTGCCGTCTTTCAACAATTGGCCCGCGTACTCGGCCGATTGCACGGAGGCAAAGCTCATGGCCAGGTTCTGCACGAACGCGGCGTCGACGTTGTTCAGGCTGAAGCGCACGGTGTGCTCGTCGAGTTTGTCGACATGCTTGATCGTGGTGTTCAGGCCCATGTCGGTGAAGTACGGCGACTCGGAAGGATAGGCCTTGCGGAACGGGGTTTCGGCGTCCAACAGGCGGTTGAAGGTGAATAGCACGTCATCCGCGTTGAAATCACGAGTGGGTTTGAAGAAGTCAGTGGTGTGGAACTTGACGCCTTCTCGCAGGTGGAAGGTGTAGGTCAGGCCGTCGTTGGATACCTCCCAGCGGGTCGCTAACCCAGGCTCGACCTCAGTGCCGCCACGCTTGAACTGGGTCAGGCGATTGAACACGGTTTCGGCGGACGCATCAAAGTCGGTGCCACTGGTGTATTGGCTAGGGTCGAACCCGGCGGGGCTGGCTTCGGAGCAATAGACCAGAGTGCTGGCGGCCTGGACCATCGGCATAAAGGCCAGCAGGCCGGCGGCGAGGACGAGCGGTTTTAAGGCGATTCTTTCCATGTAGACCCCTGAAGTGGCAGGCGTATGAACGCTGCTCAAGCGTAACGGCGGTGACCGAGGTTACCGCCGTTCGGGGGATCAGGTAAGTGGGCTGTGTGGCGACACTTCGACTACCCGGCGACCGCTACTTCGATTTGAGTGGGCGCATCTTTGTCGATCGTGAACATACTATCCAGTTCATTGCCTTCCCGGATCGTGAAAGTTCTCTTGATGGTCACTTCCACCCCCGGAACGCGGTTGACATCGTTTTCCGGATTGGAGAGGTGCCCTTTGGACGTGATCTCGACTTTCGTTAGATTGTTGGACCGGTCGTGATAGATGTGAAACTGGGTGTCGTCAGCGCCAAAGTAGTAGCCATCCTGCAATACCGAACCGCCGTTCAACTCAATGGTGGCGGGGGCTATTGAGCCTTGATGGGCGACTTCGGAAATGCGTGCACGCAGGTCGTCATCCGGAATGGCGCTCTCAAACTGACTGAGCCGCGCTTGCCTGATACCTTCGGCCGAGTTCGCCGTGGCATCCAGTCGCAGGGTTTTGGTCAGTCCATTTTCTGTTGTGGTGACGGTGTAGGGGTTGCGGTTTATATCCAAAACAAAGTTGGGTGAGTATTCGTTGGGGCTGTGCTCCGTGGGCTGCGCCTTTTCACCCGCGCCAACGGAAAACTCAGTCTCGTCGACATTCCATAGAACCTTGAAGTTTGTTTTGGGCTGGCCTTCTTCAGCCTCAAAATTGGAAATGGCGAAGTCGTAGTGGGTTCCCGCGTTGGGTTTCAAGAATTCATCGACTCTTTCGGAACCTTTCATGGGGCTGCCTGTGTAATCGCGGAAATGACTGGCAAAGGAAGGTGGGGACTTCGGGTCATCGCTGGGGGTGGGTGACTGGTCGCGCGTCCAGGGCCAGCGGATACCTCCGCTTCCTTTGGCCGGTGTCCATTCGCCATTGCCCGAAGAGTGGACGGTCATCACAGGCCGTCTGGTTTCGGGGTCAATAATCTGCACGTAATTGTTGCTCAGCTTGAAATCCCCTCGGATCTCGTACACCTTTTTGATGCCTGTTGCGTCGGTGTAGCGGATCAACCAGCGGTCGGCGCCTGTGCTTGCATCCTTGATCTGATAAATGCCCTTGGCGTTGGGGACAGTGTTTTCAATCAAGTGCTCTCCATCCGGTACCGCGTGCTGGCTGATTTGTCCCGCTTGGCTGGGGCGCAGCCGGTTGCCGGGCGGTGTCTCATCCGGAACAACGATTTTACCGGTATTCGTTTTGGGCTTGGATGTGTAGACGAGTTCAAAGTCGTTTGTCTGCGGGTTTTTCTTCCATGCGTAATTTCTCGCGCTCGGAAGGCCACCGCCTTTGAGGACGTCACCCAGCCCGGCTTCTACAGCGACTGGAGCAATTTCATGGGCCAATTGCAGGCCTGAGAGGACCGCGGCCGCACCGCCTCCCACACGATCTTCTGCCGTCATCCCATCGAGGGCATCGTGGACGCCGAATACAATATTGCCGGTGTTACCAATGATGGGGACGTAGCCGAACGTATTGCCCCAAAAGTCTTTCGCGGACTTCCAGTCTTGCTGTGAGGAGCCGAATACTTCCGTCTGATCGGACCATAACGCATTCTTGGCATTGACCGCCTGATAGTGGGAGGCAACGCCGTTGTTCAAATTGCCAAACTTCAACTGGTAATCGCCACCGCGGGCGCGTGTGTAGTTGAATAGTTGCGCAGCCGGTATTTGCTCATCCGAGAGCAAGTTGTGGTATCCGGGGAAGTAAGCCTTTTCACCTGAGATCAGCGTATCGAGCACATACTTCGCACTGGGCCAGTGGGCATCCTTGCCGCCTTGCGTATCTCCGGTATTAAAACGATTCAGTAAAGTGGAGTAGTTGTCTTTGGCCCAACGCGCAAAGTCTGCATCGCCATGTAGCTCGCGGACGGAACCATTCTTGATATCGATCATTAATCCCTGGTTGGGCCGGTGTTCATAATTTCCATCGTAAGGAGTGTAGGGAATAAAGGCATACCCGGACATTGGATAGCCATACACATTTGGAATGATGACCTGCGAGTTTTTATCCAGCGTACGCGCTACCGCTTGTTGTCCTGCATGGCTCAGTTTTTGAAAGCTTTCCGTGTTATTGCGCAGGCTTTGCAAGGTGCCTTTTACAGCATAGGCATCCGCTTCTCCGGAGATGGCTGCCAAGGGGCCGGAAGGGTCGCGCATAGGTTTTGAAACTTCATTTTCCCAATGGTTTTGCAGGCTTCTACCCACCGTCTCCAGGTCGTTGATCTTGCTCTGATCCTTCGACGCTATTTCCATAAAGTTGAAGTTGATAGGACCGCCCCGTTGGACTCTATCGTGTGCTAAAGCACCCGCGGCAATTTCCCATGCGAAGTAGGTGCGCTGCGATGTGCTGATCAGGGTTTCCGGCTTTCCCTTTCCCGTATAGGCAGAGAACGTCACTGTGAATTGTTCGTGCGGGTCGTATCCGGCGGCCAATAAACCACCGCTGAAGTAGCCTGCGGGCTCCATGAACATGCGGGCGTTCTGGAACCTGACGCTGCTTTCACCTGGGCGAATACTGGGTATATTTCCAAGCAGCATCTGAACGCGAACGGAATAGTCTTTGATGCGCTGCTCGCGCTCTTTCAGGGTGTAGCCAGCCGAAGGCGCAGAGACAGCACTGAAGCCATAAATCACGTTTTCTTGCACGGTTGTTTCAGGATGACTGGCCGTGGCTGGACCTGGCGCTTGCGATGAGCGGCTTTTGTCTTGCTCGCTGGTCGTGCGTTGAGAGGACGGGGGGCTGATTGCAGGGGCATGAGGCCTGTGTACGGTCGGTGGACTCACAACTGACTGTATGTTCATTAAAGGCTCACTTTATTCGTGGGGGCGTGATGGCATCGGTGTGCCGGCTGCTTTATCAACTGCGAGTATCTTGAGGCTGGGTCAGATCACATGTTCTGTCGTCTTCATTGGATTCACTTTCGCAATCCCATCATCCCTATGAG
The DNA here is from genome assembly GCF_019641515.1 of Pseudomonas sp. S5F11. Classification (NCBI taxonomy): domain Bacteria; kingdom Pseudomonadati; phylum Pseudomonadota; class Gammaproteobacteria; order Pseudomonadales; family Pseudomonadaceae; genus Pseudomonas; species Pseudomonas sp. S5F11. Next base: position 2,662,360 of record NZ_JAIFJZ010000001.1, on the reverse strand, counting down.
CGCTCGAATAAAGTTGCCTCTATGCCTGTCTGTCAGACATAGACGTTGCACCGCTCTCCTGACGGTGCTTGGTGACCCTGTCCTTGGATTTAATTTCTTCACTGAAGTGTTTTGCGTTTGTGCTTCAGGTGCTCTGTGCTGGAATAGCGAGTGGCATGAAAAACTCCTTTGAGGGTGGTCGATCAACTGGCCGCTGAGTTGGATTCAGCCTCGCTTAACTATGTGGCGGCGCGTAGAGGAGTGGTTCAACTTTTATGGATGGGCAGTGATGTTAGCCTGACAATATAAGTAAAGGCCTACTGGGTTCTGGGTGTGAGCTGCGCTGCTCATCAGCTTGTTTAATAACGCTGAGTTTATTGACGGAGGGTTTGTCTGGCGTGTTCGCTGAACGATATGCCATGGATAAAACGGCAGGCCAAAAAAACGGCCCAGCTATCAGGCTGGGCCGTTTTTGTGGATTGCAACAGTTACTGCAAGACTTCGATCACTCCATCTGCGCTCATGTTGACCTGGCTGGTACCGGCCTCGACTTGCGGCGTCGGAGCCGAATCCATCGCCGCGGCTTTCATCATCATCCCGCCTCGTTCGTAGGGTTGTGGATAACCATTGGTGTTGAAGTTCAGGTTGACGATTTTGTAGCCCTTGCCACCTAGCGCATCGGTGACCAGTTGCGCGCGCGCTTTGAACGCCACGACCGCGTCCTTGAGCAGAGCGTCTTCGCTGGCCTTGCGGGTGGCGTCGGCGATGGCGAAGTTCATGCTGTCCATTTTCAGGGTGTTCAGCAACTCGCCCGTCAGTTTGGACAGCGCCGGGAAATCCGCACTTTCCAGGCGCAGCTCGGCGCGCTCGCGCCAGCCGGTGATTTTCTGGTTCTTGTCGTCGTAGATCGGGTAGCTGTTACGACTGCCTTGACGCAGAGTGACGGCCTTGACTTCGCGGGCTTGGCCCAACGCTGTGTTCAAGGTAGTGGTGATGTCGGCTGCGAGTTTGGCGGGGTCGGCGTTTTGAGCTTCGGTGTAAAGGGTCACGATCATCTTGTCGCGGGCTACTTCCTGGCTGGCCTCCGCGCGCAGGGATATCTGGTTGTAGTGCAGTTCATCGGCCGCCATCGCCGAAAGGCTGGCCAGGGTGCTGGCGCTAAGGGTTAGAACGGCGGCGCTGCGAATGAAACGAGACATAAAAGCTCCTTGGGTTGATCCTGTGGATATGACTGTAGACGTTGATGTCGGGTTCTTCGGGTTTACACATTCCCTACAGGTTGTCGTGTGGGCGACGAACGGTCATTCAGCGCGCCTGCGTCAAAGAGCCACACGCGCCGTGCCAGCCGGTCTGCTTCGTTTATACTCCTGCCGATCCGCCTGCAGCACTCATCGGGAGAGCTCATGCTCGCCGCCGTAAAACTGACTTCCGCCACTCGCCAGAACCTCTGGCGCCTGACGTTCATCCGCATCCTGGTACTGGCCGCTCAGGCCGGCTCGGTCGGGCTTGCCTATTGGTTCGATCTGCTGCCGCTGCCGTGGCTGCAACTGGGCGTGACGTTGGGTTTTTCCACCGTGCTCTGTGTGTTTACCGCCATCCGGCTGCGCACCACCTGGCCGGTGACCGAGCTGGAGTACGCCCTGCAACTGGCCTGTGATCTGTTTATCCACAGTGTGTTGCTTTACTTCTCCGGCGGTTCCACCAACCCCTTCGTTTCGTATTACCTGGTGCCTCTGACCATCGCCGCCGTGACCTTGCCGTGGCGCTACTCGGTGGTGCTGTCCGGGATCGCGCTGACCCTCTATACCCTGTTGCTGGCTCAGTTCTATCCGTTGCAGACGTTCCCTATCGCTCGGGAAAACCTGCAGATTTACGGGATGTGGCTGAGCTTTGCCCTGTCGGCCGCCGTGATCACTTTCTTTGCCGCGCGCATGGCCGAAGAACTGCGCCGGCAGGAAGAACTGCGCGCCATTCGCCGTGAAGAAGGCTTGCGCGACCAGCAATTGCTGGCCGTGGCCACTCAAGCGGCCGGCGCGGCTCACGAATTGGGCACGCCGCTGGCGACCATGAGCGTGCTGCTCAACGAGATGACCCAGGACCATCACGACCCGGCGCTCCAAGAGGATCTCGGCGTGCTGCGCGAACAGGTCAAGCAGTGCAAGCAAACCTTGCAGCAACTGGTACGCGCCGCCGAAGCCAACCGCCGCCTGGCGGTGGAGATGCAGGACGTGACCCAGTGGCTCGACGAAGCCCTGAACCGTTGGCACCTGATGCGCCCCGAGGCCAGTTACCGATTCCATCTACTGGGCCAGGGCCCGGTGCCGCGCATGGCGCCGCCGCCGGACTTGACCCAGGCGCTGCTCAACCTGTTGAACAATGCCGCTGATGCCTGCCCCGAAGGCCTCGAAGTGCAGTTGGACTGGGACACGGAAAACCTCACCATCAGCATTCGCGACCACGGCGCGGGCGTGCCGTTGGCCATTGCCGAGCAGATCGGCAAACCGTTTTTTACCACCAAGGGCAAGGGCTTCGGCCTCGGTCTGTTTTTGAGCAAGGCCAGCGTGACCCGCGCCGGTGGCTCAGTGAAGCTCTATAGTCATGAGGACGGCGGCACGCTCACCGAGCTGCGCCTGCCCCGTGTCGCACGAGGAGATATCGATGAGTGATGAGATCCAAGTCGAAGGCGAAGAACTGCCGCACCTGCTGCTGGTAGATGACGACGCCACATTTACCCGCGTGATGGCGCGCGCCATGAGCCGTCGCGGTTTTCGCGTAAGCACCGCCGGTTCCGCCGAAGAGGGCCTGACCATCGCCCAGGCCGACCTGCCGGACTACGCCGCGCTCGACCTGAAAATGGACGGCGACTCCGGCCTGGTGCTGCTGCCCAAATTGCTGGAATTGGACCCGGAAATGCGCGTGGTCATTCTCACCGGTTACTCCAGCATCGCCACGGCGGTCGAGGCTATCAAGCGCGGTGCCTGCAATTACCTGTGCAAGCCGGCGGACGCCGACGACGTGCTCGCCGCGTTACTGTCCGAACATGCCGACCTCGACACCCTGGTGCCGGAAAACCCGATGTCGGTGGACCGCTTGCAGTGGGAGCATATCCAGCGCGTACTCACCGAGCACGAAGGCAATATCTCCGCCACCGCCCGTGCTCTGGGCATGCATCGCCGGACGTTGCAGCGCAAGCTGCAGAAGCGTCCGGTACGACGTTAAACGGCGACTGAATAATCTCAATGGGGCCTGCCGAGCTTACGTAAGAAGAGTTGAGCAGGCCTCCCAGCTTTTGCTTGGGATTACAGCGTGCCCTTATATAGGGCGATTGAATAAATCGATGGGGTTTACGGTTCCGCTGTTCATGTAAAAGTCGGCATCCCTGAAGGTGCTGACGTCGAATACGGGCATTGACGATTGGTACCCGACAGGCTTGAACGTGCGTCCTACCTGTCCACTGTTCAATAAGCTTTCCAAGCCTTTTTCCATGGACTCTTTAGAGGGGAACTTTGCGAGCCCGAAATTTGGGTCATAGAGAAAAAATAGCTTGTTGTTGTTTTCTATTTTTACGCCGGCAATGATGCCGTGGGCCTTGTCGCTGATTTTTAATGTAGTTGACTGAGTGGCATTAGCCAGTTCGTCAATAATATCTTTGTAGGTGATTTTCCTGACGGGCTGGCCACCATGGTATTTGAGGGCGATGCTTTCATGAAGCTGGCTAAGCTTTTTTCGAAACGCTATAGATTCAGGGGTCTCTGAGCCCGTCGCGGCTTTAAATAAATTATCAAGGAATATGTCCTCTTTACCGTACTGCATCGCCAACGCCATTGTGCTAGACATCGCTGCACATTCACCGTTTGTGAGCGCGTCAATGTTACTTAAGTAAAAGCCCTGAGGCATGCCCCTTACGGTACCACCAGCCGCCTCCGTTTCACGCTTGAAGACCAAGAAATGTTCCAGGCCCTTAGTTGCGCGGCGCTTTTCAAGTGTCCTGATCAAAGTGCCAACCTCTTCCGCTGTTCGTTCGGGTTTCATGGCGAATTCTTTTATTTCGACGCTGGACATGTTTTGGGAATAACCTTTTATATTTTCCGGCTTGCCCTGGCTATAACCCCGTTCATATTCTGCGGCTTTTGGGCCGTTTTTTATGTCGTCAACTTTTAATCTGAGTTTTTTGTTAAGGTAGCGATCTGGAGTCGTTTCGCTAGAACCGAACCAGTCGGTCCATGAGCCGCCTAGCGGGTTTCCTTCTGGTTTGGGAGCGGGAGAGTCCGGTTTCTCGGTCGGTGCCGTTGTTGGATCTGGCTTGGTGTTCGTCGGTGCGGGCACGCTATCGCCGGCGTGTTTTTCCAGCGCTTTTCCTGCTTTCCCGGCAATCCTTGGCACTACCACGGCGGCTGCGTTAAAGAGGCCGAAAACGATTCTGTCCGTACCTTCTGATTTACCGTGTATTTTGTCGTCTATCCCGACGCCTGCCGTTATTGCTCCATCGGCTAGGTAAAATGCATCCAATGCCAATGCGAGTTCCGGCACCACCAGCGACAGCGGGGTAAGAAACAATGCAGCTTTTGCAGCTTTTTCCAAGCCATTAAGGATATTGGTCTTGGTCACGTCACGGTCAGAGGTGATTTTGACCGAAGCGTCTGCATAAGACCGGTCTAGTTGGCGTTTCGTGATTTCTTCAAACGGCAGGTTGTTTGGTTCAGTTGTAATGTATTCTTGCGGGTCCCACTTGCCGCTAAATGCTCTATGGTCATAGGAAAGCAACCCGCCTGGGCTACTGCGTTCTTTTGGCCATGTGCCTAGACCTGCCAGTGTCTCGTCTATTCCGGCCCGTGCCCAGCCGTTAGGCTTATCCTTGAGTGGAAAATGTGTGGCCATTGCGTCGCGTTTGAGCGGATCGGCCATTTGTGCAGCCAACCATGTCTTCATTTCTTCGGGGCTATTGAAGCTATGAATGGGGGACGAATTTCCCGGTATATAAAGAAGTGTGAGTGGTGGGATCTTATTGCCGTTGGCATCGAACTTGACCTTCTTGTCGGTAATGTACATAAGGTCCGTGGATTGATATTCACCTATTTTAAGCAGACCAACTTCAATGTTTGGATCCTTAGGTGGGTTTTTCTGAAGTTGTTCATATTGTATATCAGGCCATGAATCCTGATTTCCGGGTAGGCCGGCTGCCCGCATGACCAGATCTCTGCCCTCCTTAGTCAGACTTCCCTCCTGGTGTTGTGCCATCGCTGATTTAACAAACGACGCTTTGGCCAATACTGGATATTTTTCTCTATGGCTGTTCCAGAACTGATCCAGAAATTCTGTGTAGGGTTTTTGAAAGTCGGCCTGCCAGATAAGCTTTCTAAATTCTTTTGGAGTTATCGAGCTTTGGTTAGATGCGTTGTATGTTTGCGCCGGAGAGCCAGCCTCCTCTGAATAGATACCTTCGTAGCTATGGGTGACGTCGGCGCTTTTGTTATAGGGGTCAAAGCGACTTGGAAAATCAAAGATTCCCGGTCTGATAGTTGGTAGGCTGTCCTGGATTTTAACATTTGGGCCGCCCTCGAAGAATGGAACGCTATAGCCTTTTCCTTCCGGCGTATCTTGCGAGTTCTTGATGAGTGCCTGAGTCAAAGAAATACGTTGGGTGATTTTCGCCGGATAAGGCTCTTTTCCCGTACTGTTGTAATCGTAAGTGACGAGATAAGTGTTATCGGGATCAATATCCCATTTTTTTTTCTTGGCGGGGTCCGGTTCCTGCGCTTTCATTTGCGCAAATTTTTCTTTGAGAAAGTCGGACGCTTCCTGCTCGATGCTTTTGTATGATTTGGAGATTTCTTTAGCCACGGGGTCAACGTTGATGTTGAGACCAATGTTGACGGGGGGCGCTTGTTTATCAGTATTCTCGACCTTTTTACCTGGATTGGGATCGATGGTGATTTCGGTATAACCACCCCCTTTTGATGCCGGGAGCGGGGTGACCTCCACCTCTAACTGCTGATCTTTCGGCGCGTTATCGCTGATGGCGCGTTTATTGCGCCGTGTATTGTGCTGATCTTCGGTTGCGTAATGTGCGGGAGTCGAAAAGCCAGGGCTGATTTTCATTAATGACTACTCGGTACATAGGGTAAATAGGCGGACATGTGATCGTCCGCTTGTGTGGCCACTGGCGTAGGATCAGTTCCAGCATATGAGTAGGCATCTCCGGGCTTCGATATCAGCTAAGTTGCAGGCCTTACCGCTTGCTTGGTCAGCACTTGAGTTTGAAAGCGCCCGTTACGACGTTGAACGGCGACTGAACAATCTGCTTCGGGCTGCACCAAGGCTGGGCTGATCACTTATGATCAGCCCAGTATTTGATGATCGATTGTAGGCGCGAGCTTGCTGGCGAAGGACGCCAACGATGACGCGGGAAACCGCCAAGCACGGGGTGCCCTTGAGTTTTTCACGAGCAAACTCGCTCCTTGATCTGACGCCTGTTCTTTATTTCCTACCGAGCCTGAACGATGAATCAGAACGCTGAGTACTCCGCGGTCAATGACGCGGTCCGTGGGCAATTCTTTCGCCGAACCTGGGCAATGATCACGCCCTATTGGCGCAGTGAAGAGAAGGGCAAGGCCTGGTTGTTGTTGGTGGCGGTGATCGGCCTTTCGCTGTTCAGCGTAGCGATCTCGGTGTGGATCAACCATTGGTACAAGGACTTCTACAACGCCCTCGAAAAGAAGGATACGGCCGCCTTTTGGCAATTGATCGGTTATTTCGGTGCGATTGCCGCCGTGGCGATCCTGGGCGCGGTGTATCGCTTGTACCTGACCCAGATGCTGACCATCCGCTGGCGCGCCTGGCTCACCGAAAAGCACTTTGCGCGCTGGCTCGCCTACAAAAACTACTACCAGCTGGAGCAGGGCGGTTACACCGATAACCCGGACCAGCGGATTTCCGAAGACCTCAACAGTTTCACCACCGGCACCTTGAGCCTGGGGCTCGGGCTGTTGCGTAATGTCGTCAGCCTGGTGTCATTCTCGATCATCCTGTGGGGTGTTTCGGGCAGTATCGATGTGTTCGGCGTCACCATCCCTGGTTATATGTTCTGGTGTGCATTGTTGTATGCCGCCGTCGGCAGTTGGCTCACCCACCTGATCGGACGACGCTTGATCGGCTTGAGCAATCAGCAACAGCGCTTCGAGGCGGACCTGCGTTTTTCCATGGTGCGTGTGCGCGAGAATGCCGAGAGCATTGCCCTGTACAACGGCGAACCGAACGAGAATCAGCGTTTGAGCGAACGCTTCAGCAAGGTTTGGCATAACTTCTGGGACATTATGAAGGTGTCCAAGCGCTTGACGTTTTTCACCGCCGGCTACAGCCAGATCGCAATCATCTTTCCCTTCATCGTCGCCGCGCCGCGTTACTTCACCGGCAAGATCGAGCTAGGCGAGCTGATGCAAATCAATTCGGCGTTCGGCAACGTGCAGGATAACTTCAGCTGGTTTATCAGCGCGTACACCGAGCTGGCCAGTTGGCGCGCCACCAGCGATCGTCTGTTGAGCTTCCAGCAGGCCATGAGTGAAAACGAGCAGCGCCCGGCAGCCATTGACGTCAGCGCGGAGGGGGAGCGCCTTGTGGTGCAAGGGTTGGGCATGAACCTGGCGGACGGCCGCCATCTGCTGACCGATGCGAACATGGTGGTTGAACCGGGCCAGCGTGTGATGCTCAGCGGCCGCTCCGGCAGCGGTAAAAGTACCTTGCTGCGCGCGATGGGGCATTTGTGGCCGGCCGGCCACGGCAGCATTCGCCTGCCGGCCAAGCGTTACTTGTTCCTGCCGCAAAAGCCCTACCTGCCAATCGGCACGTTGAAGGCTGCGTTGAGTTACCCACAGGACGACGGCGTCTATTCGGCGCAACGTTATGCACAGGTCTTGCAAACCTGCCGTTTGCCGCATCTGGTGGACCGTCTGGATGAGCCCAACCACTGGCAGCGCATGCTTTCACCGGGCGAGCAGCAGCGCGTGGCCTTCGCCCGCGCGTTGCTGTATGCCCCGCAATGGCTGTACATGGACGAAGCCACATCGGCGATGGACGAAGAGGATGAGGCCACGCTGTATCAAGCATTGATCGATGAACTGCCGGGGCTGAGCATCGTCAGCGTCGGCCATCGCAGCAGCCTCAAGCGCTTCCATGGCCGGCATGTGCGGATCGAAGGCGGTTGGCTTCAAGAACAACCCGTGGCCTAAAGCCCACTATTCCGAAAAACGAGGCCCAACAAAAAGCCCGGTTGATCATCGATCAACCGGGCTTTTTTGCGGCTTGAAAAGACTTACTTCTTCAAGCCGTAATGCTCATCCAGCATGCCGGGGGCATCCGCCGTTTTTGGCGCGTAGTCCCGTGGCGGTTCCTGATTTTCCCGGGGCGGGGTCAGGCGTTCCCGTGGTGTTTGCGGTGCATCGGAGTGCAGCGCGGCCAGCAGGCGCTGGCGGGTAATATCGTCGAGGGCCAGGCGGTTAGCGCCATCGGCGAGATGATCCTGTACTTCCTGGTAGCTCTGAGTGAGCTTCTTGACCAGGGTCGCAGTGCTATTGAAGTGGGTAACAACCTCGTTCTGATAACTGTCAAAACGTTCCTGGATGTCATCGAGCTGACGCTGCGTGCGGTTAGGCGCGGCATTCGGCAGCAGGCGAGCAACCAGGAATCCAATGGCGACACCGGCAACCAGGGCAAGAGTCGGCAACAACCAAACTAAGAGCGAGTGTTCCACGAGTCCTTCCTCTATAAACGGCTTTGCTTTACGTTAACGGCTCGGACCTGCGCTGTATACCGCGATTAAGCTCGCAATGATGTCATGCACAGATTTTTAGCTAGACGAGTCGACCCATTGAGAGGTCACGGAGTTCATTCCTTGCTCATGCGTGAAACCCCCGTTTTGATCGATGGCCCGGTAGGCCAGTTGGAAGCCTTGTACCTGGATCAGCCCGAAGCACGTGGCCTGGCGCTGATCTGCCACCCTAACCCGGTGCAGGGCGGGACCATGCTCAATAAAGTCGTGTCGACCCTGCAACGCACCGCCCGCGATGCCGGTTTGATCACGCTGCGTTTCAATTACCGTGGCGTCGGCGCCAGTGCCGGCACTCACGACATGAGTACTGGCGAAGTGGACGACGCCGAAGCGGCCGTCACCTGGCTGCGGGAAAAACACCCGGACCTGCCGATCACCTTGCTCGGGTTTTCCTTTGGTGGCTATGTGGCGGCGAGCCTCGGCGGGCGCCTGGAGGCCAAAGGCGAAAAACTTGCGCACCTGTTCATGGTCGCCGCTGCCGTGATGCGTCTGAGCGATAACGATGTGCTGCCCCAGAATTGCCCGTTGACCCTGATCCAGCCGGAAACCGACGAAGTAGTCGACCCGCAGTTGGTTTACGACTGGTCCGCCGCGTTGAAACGCCCCCATGAGCTGCTGAAAGTGGCAGAATGCGGGCACTTTTTTCACGGCAAGCTCACCGACCTCAAGGATCTGGTGCTGCCGCGTCTCTCGAATTGATAGCAGTCTGATAAGCGATTACCCATGACGACTCGTACCCGTATCCTCACCGGCATCACCACCACCGGCACGCCGCACTTGGGCAACTACGCCGGTGCGATTCGCCCGGCCATCCTCGCCAGCCAGGATGCCAATGCCGATTCCTTCTACTTTCTGGCCGACTACCACGCCCTGATCAAATGCGATGACCCGCAGCGCATCCAGCGCTCGCGCATGGAAATCGCCGCGACCTGGCTGGCCGGTGGCCTGGATGTGAACCGGGTGACGTTCTATCGCCAGTCCGACATCCCGGAAATTCCCGAGCTGACCTGGCTGCTGACCTGCGTCGCCGCCAAGGGCCTGCTCAACCGCGCTCACGCTTACAAAGCGTCGGTGGATAAGAACGTGGAAGCCGGCGAAGACCCGGATGCGGGCATCAGCATGGGGCTGTATAGCTACCCGGTGCTGATGGCGGCGGACATTCTGATGTTCAACGCGCACAAGGTGCCGGTGGGCCGCGACCAGATCCAACACGTGGAAATGGCCCGCGACATCGGCCAGCGTTTCAACCACCTGTTCGGCAACGGTAAAGAATTCTTCACCATGCCCGAGGCGTTGATCGAAGAAAGCGTCGCCACCTTGCCGGGCCTGGACGGCCGCAAGATGTCCAAGAGCTACGACAACACTATTCCGTTGTTCACCAGCGCCAAGGACATGAAAGACGCAATCTCGCGAATCGTCACCGACTCCCGCGCCCCTGGCGAAGCCAAGGACCCGGACAACTCGCACCTGTTCACGCTGTACCAGGCGTTTGCGACTAAAGCGCAAGAAGAAGAGTTCCGTGGCGAGCTGCTGCAAGGCCTGGGCTGGGGCGAGGCGAAGAATCGTCTGTTCCAACTACTCGACGGCCAATTGGGTGAGGCCCGCGAGCGTTATCACCAATTGATGTCACGCCCTTCGGACATGGAAGACCTGCTGCTGGTCGGCGCCAAAAAGGCTCGCGCCGTAGCCGCGCCGTTCCTCGCCGAGTTGCGTGAAGCGGTAGGCTTGCGTTCGTTCGTCAATCAGGCGGCCGCGCCGGTCAGTGCCAAGAAGAAAGCCGCCAAGACGGCGCGCTTCGTCAGCTTTCGTGAAGACGACGGCAGTTTCCGTTTCCGCCTGCTGGCCGCCGATGGCGAGCAATTGCTGCTGTCACGCAACTTTGCCGATGGCAAGGCGGCGGGCGCGGTGACTAAACAACTGCAAAGCGGTCAAGCGTTGGACGTACGCACCGAAGGTCTGCGTTTCAGCGTATGGCTGGACGGCGCCGCGGTGGCCGACAGCGCTGAGTTTGCCGACCCTGCGTCGCTTGACGCGGCCGTCGAAGCCCTGCGCATCGCATTGACCCCCCTCGAGGATTAACCCGACCAAGGGTTGATTGCCATTATCCAGGGCCGTCGTTACAGTGACGGCCCGTTTTTGTTGCCTTGCTAACGAAATTATGACGCCCCTAGAACGATATCAAGCTGATCTGAAACGCCCTGAATTCTTCCATGATGCGGCCCAGGAAACGGCGGTGCGTCATTTGCAGCGCCTGTACGACGACCTGCTCGCGGCCTCGCAAAGCAAGCCGGGGATGCTCAGCAAGCTGTTTGGCAAGAAAGACCACACGCCGGTCAAAGGCCTGTACTTCTGGGGCGGCGTGGGCCGTGGCAAGACTTACCTGGTCGACACCTTCTTTGAAGCGCTGCCGTTCAAGGAAAAAGTCCGCACCCACTTTCACCGCTTCATGAAGCGTGTGCACGAAGAGATGAAAACCCTCCCGGGCGAGAAAAACCCGCTGACCATCATCGCCAAACGTTTTGCCCAGGAAGCCCGGGTGATCTGCTTCGATGAATTCTTCGTTTCCGACATCACCGACGCCATGATCCTCGGCACGTTGATGGAAGAACTGTTCAAGAACGGCGTGACCCTGGTCGCCACCTCGAACATCGTGCCCGACGGCCTGTACAAAGACGGCCTTCAACGTGCGCGCTTCCTGCCGGCGATTGCGCTGATCAAGCAACACACTGAAATCGTCAACGTCGACAGCGGCGTCGACTACCGCCTGCGTCATCTCGAACAAGCGGAGCTGTATCACTTCCCGTTGAACGAAGCCGCCCACGAAAGCTTGCGTAAGAGCTTCCGTGCGCTCACGCCGGAATGCACCCAGGCGGTGGAAAACGACAAGCTGGTGATCGAGAACCGCGAAATCATCGCCCTACGCACCTGCGACGACGTGGCCTGGTTCGAGTTCCGCCAGCTGTGCGACGGCCCACGCAGCCAGAACGACTACATCGAATTGGGCAAGATCTTCCATGCGGTGATCCTCAGCGGCGTGGAACAGATGAGCGTCACCACCGACGATATCGCGCGGCGCTTTATCAACATGGTTGACGAGTTCTATGACCGCAACGTCAAGCTGATCATCTCGGCGGAAGTCGAACTCAAAGACCTCTACACCGGCGGTCGTTTGAACTTCGAATTCCAGCGAACCTTGAGCCGCTTGCTGGAAATGCAGTCACACGAGTTCCTCTCGCGCGGCCACAAACCCTAAGTGTGAGAGGGGGCTTGCCCCCTCTCACATTGGTTTAAGCAGCCTGCTGGAACTGCTGGCGGTATTGGTTGGGCGACAACTCAGTGTGCTGCCTGAACAGCCGCGCAAAGAAACTCGCATCGTCGTAACCCACCTCATAACTGATGGTCTTGATGCTTTTGCGGCTGCCTGAGAGCAGGCCCTTTGCCGTCTCGATGCGCAACCGTTGCAGGTAATGCAGCGGCTTGTCACCGGTGGCGGTCTGGAAGCGCCGCATGAAGTTGCGGATGCTCATGCCGTGTTCCCGGGCCACGTCTTCGAAGCGGAATTTGTCGGCGAAGTGTTCTTCGAGCCAGTGCTGGATCTGCAGGATGATCACGTCCTGGTGTAACTTCTGCCCGCCAAAGCCAATACGTCCAGGCGAATAGCTGCGCTGCACTTCATAGAGAATGTCCCGGGCCACGGCCTGGGCAATGTTGGCGCCGCAGAAGCGTTCGATCAGATAGATATAGAGGTCGCACGCCGAGGTGGTGCCGCCGGCGCAGTAGAGGTTGTCGGCGTCGGTGAGGTGCTTGTCCTGATTGAGTTGCACCTTGGGGAAGCGTTCGCTGAAGGCGTTGAAGAAACGCCAGTACGTAGTGGCTTCCTTGCCATCGAGCAGGCCGGCTTCAGCCAGCCAGAACACCCCGGTGGCTTCGCCGCACAGCACGGCGCCGCGTGCGTGTTGCGCGCGCAGCCAGGGCAGCACCTGGGGGTAGCGGCCGCACAGTGCGTCGAAATCATCCCAGAAGGCCGGTAACACGATGATATCGGCGTCTTCCAGTCCGCCGTCCACCGGCATGATCACATCGCTGAAGCTGCGCACCGATTGCCCGTCGGGGCTGACCAGGCGCGTTTCGAACGCGGGTGTCAGGCCCAGGCCTTGTTGCTTGCCATAGCGCAGGCTGGCGAGGTGGAAGAAATCCTTGGCTTGCATGAGGGTTGAAGCGAATACCCGATCAATGGCCAAAATGCTGACGCGCCGCAATGGCGTGGAGATTTGGTTAGACATAATTTCAATTATTCTTATAGGGGAAAGTGGTCACCAGACGGCTGGATCGTCTTATTTTTTGTCGCATGTGTCCAGTGTCCCATGACGCTTTGGCGGCATAGGCTCTGTGGGCTCGTCCTTGTCCGACAATCCAAACAGGTGCGCCATGATCCCGAGAACCTTGTTCAGCCCCGACCACGAACTCTTTCGTGAGAGCGTGCGCACTTTTCTGGAAAAAGAAGCCGTGCCGTTCCATGGGCAGTGGGAAAAGCAGGGCTATATCGATCGCGACCTGTGGCGCAAGGCGGGAGAGGCCGGCATGTTGTGCTCCCACTTGCCGGACGCTTATGGCGGCTTGGACGCTGACTTTCTCTACAGCGCCGTGGTGATCGAGGAGATCGGCCGGCTGGGGCTGACCGGCATTGGTTTCTCCCTGCATTCGGACATTGTTGCGCCTTACATCCTGCACTACGGCAGTGAGGCGCTGAAGCATAAATACCTGCCGAAATTGATCTCTGGGGAGATGGTCACCGCCATCGCGATGACCGAGCCTGGCGCAGGCTCCGACCTGCAAGGGGTCAAGACTACCGCCGTGCTGGATGGCGATGAGTATGTGATCAACGGCTCCAAGACCTTTATCACTAACGGCTATCTCGCCGATCTGGTGATCGTGGTGGCCAAGACCGATCCCAAGGCCGGCGCCAAGGGCACCAGCCTGTTTCTGGTGGAGGCCGATACGCCGGGTTTTGCCAAGGGCAAGCGTCTGGAGAAGGTTGGCATGAAGGCGCAGGACACCTCGGAACTGTTCTTCCAGGATGTGCGAGTGCCCAAGGAGAACATCTTGGGCCAGGCGGGGATGGGCTTTGCCTATCTGATGCAGGAGTTACCGCAGGAGCGTTTGACGGTGGCGATCGGCGCGCTGTCGTCCGCCGAGGCGGCGTTGGCGTGGACCCTGGAATACACCCGCGAGCGCAAGGCGTTCGGCAAGGCGATCGCCGATTTCCAGAACACCCGTTTCAAGCTGGCGGAGATGGCCACTGAAATTCAGGTCGGTCGGGTGTTTGTCGATCAGTGCATGGCGCTGCACCTTGAAGGAAAACTCGACGTGCCCACCGCCGCAATGGCCAAGTACTGGGCCACCGACCTGCAATGCAAAGTGCTCGACGAGTGCGTGCAACTGCACGGTGGCTACGGCTTTATGTGGGAATACCCGATTGCCCGCGCCTGGGCGGATGCTCGGGTGCAGCGGATCTATGCGGGGACCAATGAGATCATGAAGGAGATCATTGCGCGGTCGCTTTGATTTTTGCTGGTCATGAATGCGTCATCGGGGGCAAGCCCCCTCCCACATTGGAATGCATTTCAATGTGGGAGGGCGGTGCGACGATTGGACTTGCCCCCGATAGCGGTCTACATGCCAATTAAGGCGCCGGGTTCGGATGATCCTTCTGAATCGCCTCAATCCCTTCCAGTACTTCCTTCGATAGCTTCAGATCAGCACTGGCAATGTTGCTGTCCAGTTGCTTCAGGCTGGTGGCACCGATGATATTGCTGGTCACGAATGGCTGTTGCGTCACGAAGGCCAAGGCCATCTGCGCCGGGTCCAGGCCGTGCTCGCGCGCCAGTGCCACATAGCGGCTGCACGCCGCCTCCGACTGCGGGTTGAAGTAGCGGCTGAAGCGGCTGTATTCGGTCAGGCGCGCCTTGGCTGGGCGAGCACCGTTTTCGTATTTGCCGCTGAGCATGCCGAATGCCAGGGGCGAGTAGGCCAGTAGCCCGCACTGTTCGCGAATCGCGACTTCCGCCAGGCCCACTTCAAAGCTGCGGTTGAGCAGGTTGTACGGGTTCTGGATCGATACCGCGCGCGTCCAGCCGCGGGCTTCGGCCAGGGCCAGGAATTTCATGGTGCCCCACGGGGTTTCGTTGGACAGACCGATGTGGCGGATCTTGCCGGCCTTGACCTGTTCGTCCAGCGCTTCGAGGGTTTCCTCCAGCGGCGTGAGGTCGTCTTCGTCCTTGTGCTTGTAGCTCAGTTGGCCGAAGAAGTTGGTACTGCGCTCCGGCCAGTGCAATTGATACAGGTCGATCCAATCGGTTTGCAGGCGCTTGAGGCTGGCATCCAGCGCTTGGACGATGTGCTTGCGGTTGTGGCGCAGATGGCCGTCGCGAATGTAGTCGATGGTGTTGCCGGGGCCGGCGATCTTGCTGGCCAGAATCCAATCTGCACGGTCGCCGCGGCTTTTGAAGTAATTGCCGATGTAGCGTTCGGTGGTGGCGTAGGTATTGGCTTTGGGCGGCACGGGGTACATTTCAGCGGTGTCGAGAAAGTTGATCCCCGCGGCCTTGGCTCGCTCGATCTGTGCGAAGGCCTCTGCCTCGCTGTTCTGCTCGCCCCAGGTCATGGTGCCCAAGGCTATCGCGCTCACGTTCAGATCCGTACGGCCCAGCTGTCGATAATCCATCGGGTACTCCTTCGGGAAAACAATCATAAAAGCAGGTTGAATTTTTTTTCGCAATCTGCATAATTGCCCACCTCTTTCTGCAGTGGAAGTGATGCGCCGCCTGCCGAAGAATCTTGCCGTTGAACGGACGCGCCGACCCGAGCCCCCGATAGCGTCTGTATCCGGCTGCCTTTGACTTGTCAAAGTACGCACTATTCAGTAAGATCCGCCGTCTAATTTACAGGGCGGCCCCTGAGGCTATTAAAGAATGACAACTTTTACTGCAAAACCGGAAACAGTTCAGCGCGACTGGTTTGTCGTCGACGCCGCTGGTCAGACCCTGGGTCGTCTGGCCACTGAAGTCGCCAGCCGTCTGCGTGGCAAGCACAAGCCTGAGTACACCCCTCACGTCGATACCGGTGACTACATCGTGATCATCAACGCTGAGCAGGTTCGTGTAACCGGCAACAAAGCAAGCGACAAAATGTACTACCGTCACTCCGGTTTCCCAGGCGGTATCAAGTCTTCCAACTTCGAAGGCCTGATTGCCAAGAAGCCTGAAGCCCCGATCGAAATCGCGGTCAAAGGCATGCTGCCGAAGGGCCCACTGGGTCGCGATATGTTTCGCAAGCTGAAAGTCTATGCGGGCGCTGTCCACCCTCATGCTGCTCAGCAGCCCCAAGAACTGAAGTTTTAACGGAATAGTTCATTATGTCGGCGACTCAAAATTACGGCACTGGCCGTCGCAAAACCGCAACCGCTCGCGTTTTCCTGCGTCCGGGTACTGGTAACATCTCGATCAACAACCGCTCCCTGGACAACTTCTTCGGTCGCGAAACTGCCCGCATGGTAGTTCGTCAGCCGCTGGAACTGACCGAGACCGTTGAAAAGTTCGACATCTACGTCACCGTTATCGGTGGCGGTGTAAGTGGTCAAGCTGGCGCAATCCGCCACGGCATCACTCGCGCTCTGATGAGCTACGACGAAACCCTGCGTAGCGCTCTGCGCAAAGCTGGCTTCGTGACTCGCGATGCTCGTGAAGTTGAACGTAAGAAAGTCGGTCTGCGTAAAGCGCGTAAGCGTCCGCAGTACTCGAAGCGTTAATTCGCTTTACGTTCCAGAAGAACGCCCAGCCTCCTTGCGGAGCTGGGCGTTTTTTATTGCCTGCGATTTATGCATAAAAATTGGCGTGACAACTTGCCACATCCGTAGACCCCCTATACTACAAGGCCTGGAGCCGGAGCTCCGGGTAATTCCCTTGTCAGAGGTGGGGCTTTTCATTACCATTCGGCAAAATTTTTATAAGTTCAGATTTAATACTTAGTAGACGCCTGATTTAACAGGCCAAAAAGCTGATGGGAGAGGACTGAATGAGCAATGACGGCGTGAATGCAGGCCGGCGTCGCTTCTTGGTAGCAGCCACATCCGTGGTGGGTGCTGCAGGAGCGGTGGGGGCTGCGGTCCCGTTCGTGGGGTCATGGTTTCCCAGTGCCAAGGCGAAAGCCGCAGGTGCACCGGTGAAAGTGAATGTCAGCAAGATCGAGCCAGGCCAGCAGATGATTGCTGAGTGGCGCGGTCAGCCGGTATTCATTGTTCGTCGTACCGAGGAAATCCTGGGAAATCTGAAAAAGATCGAAGGTCAGCTGTCTGACCCGAAATCCGAGAAATCCGACCAACCCGCCTACGCCAAAAACGAAGCACGTTCGATCAAACCAGAGATTCTTCTGCTGGTCGGTCTGTGTACCCACTTAGGTTGCTCGCCTACCTTCCGCCCGGAAGTAGCCCCTGTCGATCTCGGCAAGGACTGGGTCGGCGGTTATTTCTGCCCGTGCCACGGTTCTCACTATGACCTCGCTGGCCGTGTCTACAAGTCTCAGCCTGCTCCATTGAACCTGCCCGTGCCACCGCATACCTACGAAACTGACGACCTTATTGTCATTGGCCTCGATAAGGAGAACGCGTGATGAGCAAGTTCATGGATTGGGTGGATGCGCGTTTCCCCGCCACTAAAATGTGGGAAGACCATCTCAGCAAGTACTACGCTCCAAAAAACTTCAACTTCTTCTATTTCTTCGGCTCCTTGGCGTTGCTGGTGCTGGTCAACCAGATTGTCACCGGCGTGTGGCTGACCATGAGCTACAACCCTTCGGCGGAAGAGGCATTCGCCTCCGTCGAATACATCATGCGCGACGTCGAGTACGGCTCGATCCTGCGGTTGTTGCACTCCACTGGCGCCTCGGCGTTCTTTATCGTGGTCTATCTGCATATGTTCCGTGGTCTGCTCTACGGTTCCTATCAGAAGCCGCGTGAACTGGTGTGGGTCTTCGGCATGCTGATCTACCTGGCGCTGATGGCCGAAGCCTTCATGGGTTACCTGCTGCCGTGGGGCCAAATGTCGTACTGGGGGGCCCAGGTGATCATCTCGCTGTTCGGCGCTATCCCCGTGATCGGCAATGACCTGACCCAGTGGATTCGGGGTGACTACCTGATCTCCGGCATCACTCTGAACCGCTTCTTCGCCCTGCATGTGGTGGCGTTGCCCATCGTGATCCTGGGGCTGGTGGTGCTGCACATCCTGGCTCTGCACGAAGTGGGTTCGAACAACCCGGATGGCGTGGACATCAAAAAGCACAAGGACGAGAACGGCATCCCGCTGGATGGCATTCCCTTCCATCCGTACTACACCGTCAAAGACATTGTCGGCGTAGTGGTGTTCTTGTTCGTGTTCTGCTCGATCGTGTTCTTTTTCCCGGAGATGGGTGGCTACTTCCTGGAGAAGCCTAACTTCGAACAGGCCAACGCCTTCAAGACACCTGAACACATCGCTCCCGTTTGGTACTTCACGCCGTTCTACGCGATCTTGCGGGCCATCCCAGACAAGCTTATGGGCGTGATCGCCATGGGCGCGGCCATCGCGGTGCTGTTCGTACTGCCCTGGCTCGACCGAAGCCCGGTCAAGTCCATGCGTTACAAGGGCTGGTTGAGCAAGATCTGGTTGTGGGTGTTCTGCATTGCTTTCGTGATCCTGGGCGTATTGGGCGTACTGGCGCCAACCCCAGAGCGTACGTTGCTGTCGCAGGTCTGCACCTTCCTGTACTTCGCCTACTTCATTCTGATGCCGTTCTATACCCGGCTAGAGAAGACCAAACCGGTTCCGGAAAGGGTGACTGGCTGATGAAAAAATTATTCGTTGCATTGATGCTTGCGGCACTGCCGCTGCTGTCCTTCGCTGCCGAACATGGCGGGCCGGAACTGGAAAAAGTCGATATCGACGTATCCGACAAAGCCGCCATGCAGGACGGTGCACGCACGTTCGCCAACTACTGCATGGGCTGCCACAGCGCCAAATTCCAACGCTATGAGCGCGTTGCCGATGACCTGGGCATCCCTCATGAAATGATGCTGGAAAAGTTGGTCTTCACTGGCGCCAAGATCGGCGACCACATGAACATCGGCATGCAGCCGGCGGACGCCAAGGCCTGGTTCGGTGCTGCACCGCCTGATCTGACCCTGGTCGCTCGTGTGCGTGGCACCGATTGGCTGTACAGCTATCTGAAGTCGTTCTACGAAGATCCGACACGCCCCTGGGGTGTGAACAACAAAGTGTTCCCGAACGTCGGCATGCCTAACGTGCTGGTCGGCCTGCAGGGGCGCCAAGTGGTAGGATGCAAGCAGGTTCAGGTCGTTGAGAACGGTAAGAAGCAATATGATCCGTTGACCGGCACGCCTCTGACCCATGAGGCCTGCGATCAATTGACCATCGTGCCTAAGACCGGTGCACTGAATGAAGAGCAGTTCGACGAGAAGGTCAAGAACCTGGTGACCTTCCTGGCCTACTCGGCTAACCCGGTCAAACTGCAACACCAGCGTATCGGTACCTATGTATTGCTGTACCTGGCCTTCTTCTTCGTATTCGCCTATCTGCTCAAACGCGAATACTGGAAGGATGTGCATTGATCCAACCGTAAGCAATTGCTGTTAATCTTGCGCGCCCAGCGGCATCTCTGAACCGTAGCGACCTGGTCATCAGGTACTACAGAGATGCTCTCTGGGCGCGCTCGTTTTTGAGCTTTCGATAATTTCAACAAGCGAGGAGGACCGCCATGGGCGTGACCAATCGGTTGGCCTGTTACTCCGACCCCGCCGACCACTATTCCCACCGAGTACGCATCGTGCTCGCAGAGAAGGGTGTCAGCGCCGAGATCATCAGTGTGGAGGCGGGCCGTCAGCCGCCGAAGCTGATCGAAGTGAACCCTTACGGCAGCTTGCCCACCCTGGTCGATCGTGACCTGGCGTTGTGGGAGTCGACCGTGGTGATGGAATACTTGGATGAGCGTTATCCTCATCCGCCTCTGCTGCCGGTGTACCCGGTGGCGCGTGCCAACAGCCGGCTGCTGATCCATCGGATCCAGCGTGACTGGTGCGGGTTGGTGGATGTGATTCTGGATTCGCGTACAAAAGAGCCCGCTCGGGTGCAGGCGCGTAAGGAATTGCGCGAAAGCCTGACCGGCGTTTCGCCGTTGTTCGCCGATAAACCTTTTTTCCTCAGCGAGGAACAAAGCTTGGTGGATTGCTGCCTATTACCCATACTCTGGCGCTTGCCGATTCTGGGCATTGAACTGCCTCGGCCTGCCAAGCCGTTGCTTGATTACATGGAGCGCCAGTTTGCGCGTGAGGCTTTCCAGGCGAGTCTGTCTGGTGTCGAACGCGATATGCGCTAAGGCTTAAGGAGCCGTTGATGAACTCCAGTCGACCCTACCTGGTCCGCGCGCTCTATGAGTGGATTGTGGACAACGATTGCACCCCGCACATGCTGGTCAATTCCGAATTTCCTGCGGTTCAGGTACCGCAGGGGTTTGCCAGTGATGGACAGATCGTGCTGAACATCTCGCCCAGTGCCGTGCGCCATCTGCACATGGACAACGAAGCGGTGAGCTTCGAAGGGCGTTTTGGCGGTGTGCCCCATACGCTGTATGTGCCGATTGGCGCCATTCTCGGGATCTATGCCCGTGAGAATGGGCAAGGCATGGTGTTTGATCTGGAGTCGCCCTTCGAGGATGACGAAACGATCGACAGCCAAGAGGGCGACGATATGCCGCCGCCGGACACTGAGCCTCCGCGTCCCAGCGGTCGTCCTAGTCTGAAAGTGGTGAAGTGACAAAACGGCGTCGTTCGCACGTCGGTTAAAAAATGCCTCGGTCTTGCCGGGGCATTTTTTTGTCAAAAACTGCCTACGGCTTCGGTGCCGGCGCTGGTGGTCAACGAGTTGTCGGGGTCCTTTTGCCAATAAACTTCGTTGACGTTGGTGAGGCTGCGGATCACACATTTCCATTTGATGGCTTGCTGGGTCGGCCATACCACCGCGCCGCTCCACCGCTTCGGCGCCGTTGGCTTCAGTGCGATGGCGTGGGCCGGATCCCAGGCGCCCAGTTCAACCGGCGAACCCACGGCGTACACTGCCTGCCCATTGCCAGGGTTTGCATTGTCGCAGTGTAGTGTCGTCGTGGTGTCTTCCGGCGCCGAGCGAGTTTGCCAGGCTCGAATACGCTCTGCGTCCGCGAACAGTGCCTTGGTAAAGCCCTCCGGGATCATGCTGAGGTCCGCGTCCAGGGCGATCAATAAGCGCTGGCGACTGCCATTGATCGTAGCCACCAATCCTGAATAGTGGCTCTGAAAGCGGATGGGCGAGTCGGCTCGAATGCCAGCGTCCTTGCGCAGTTTGATCAGCGTGCGAATCAGATCGCCACGGCCCCAGTCGTACATGTCGGGCCAATACACCGTGGGTATGCCGGGGCTCAGCAGAATGTAAGCGTAGGCGATGTTGCGCTTGTCTTCGGGCACAGGCCAGTGGTGCTGCCCGCCGTATTGTCCCGGAGAATAGCCGGTGTCGTGGTTGTCGACGAACGTCACCGCGATCTGCCGCCAGGCTGGGTCCGGGTTGCCATTGAGCCCGTGCCGCCATTCGGCGAGGCTGCCATTTTGCAGGCGCTCCTTGAGCGCGAAATCGAAGACTGCGCAACGCGATCTGTCCGACCAGTCCTTGAGAATGTCCTGCCAACTGGCTTTATTGCGCCAGTCGCTGGCGGGAAACTCGCCAGGGCTTTTCCACAGTTCGCCAACGCAGAACGCTTGGTCGCCAAAATCTTTCATCCACAGGTTGACCCGCTCCGGCGTATAGCCGCGCACAAAATCGAAGCGCAAGCCCTTGGCGCCGTAGTTATCCCGCAGGTTCCTGAACTCCTGCATCATGCGTGACGAAACCTCCGGACTGCTGGTGTTGAGGTCGGCCTTGCCGCTATCAAACGGGTCGCCTTCGTCGCAGCTTGACGCAGGGGTGGGGGGGATGCAGTCAGTGCGCCACAGCTTGAGGCGCCGAAGAAAGCGCACCTGGGTGCCGGGGAGGTTGTCGTTCATATGGTTAGGCACTACGTCGTACACCGCTTGCACGCCAGCACTCGATAAGGCGTCAACCGCTTGTTTGAGCTGGGGTTCGCTGCCGTAATTGCTGTTTTTGTCAAAGTCGTGCCAGAAGTAACCCTCCCCGCCGCCGGAAGTCCCTGAGTTCGCGTCGACCCAGCTGGATTTATCGACCCAGGCGGGAGGCAACCAGATTTTGGTGAAGCCATCGCGCCCGATGGTGGGGGCCATTTGTGTCAGTATTTCGTACCACGTTTGCGGGGTCGTGCGACTGGAGTTCCAGTGGAACCCCTGCAATATGACGTCCTCGCCCCCGCCGTTGCGTACGCCCGGGGCAGCCAGAACGAGGCTGGTCAGCAGCCAGCTTAAGGCTGCGCATAACAAACTAAGGCGTTTCATGGGCGCTCACCTGGGTGTCGGAACAGGCTTGACTCTGCGACGGTCTGGTGAGGTTGTCTGCTGTCATATCTGACAGGGGCAGGAGAACGTTTCGCACTTATTGCCGCGGCTGAAGTAACCGGTGGGTCTATCCGAACACGGGTAGGTACGGCGGCGATATGTACTACGCGTGCGAAAGCCGATGAAAGTGCAGCGCGAGCGGTGATCATACAACCGTCATGGGCTATGATGCCCCTTCAGTTCACCGACAAAGATGACCCCACATGGAAAACGCCAACACCGCCCCTCGTCTTCCCCGCAAGCGCCGCAGCCTTGCTCAGGAATTGGTCACGGTGTTATCCGAGCAAATCCGCGATGGTCAGCTCAAACGTGGCGATAAGCTGCCCACCGAGTCGGCGATCATGGAAGCTCATGGGGTCAGTCGCACGGTGGTGCGTGAAGCCATCTCACGTTTGCAGGCCGCAGGCCAGGTAGAGACCCGGCACGGCATCGGCACTTTCGTGCTGGATACACCAAGCCCCAGCGGCTTTCGTATCGACCCCGCCACCGTGGTGACCTTGCGCGATGTGTTGGCGATTCTGGAGCTGCGGATCAGCCTGGAAGTGGAGTCGGCCGGCCTCGCCGCGTTGCGTCGCAGCGATGAGCAATTGGCGGCCATGCGCGCGGCACTCGACGCGCTGAACGAAAGCGCCGCGCACGCGGGGGATGCGGTTGCTTCAGACTTCGCGTTCCATCTGGAAATCGCATTGTCCACCGGCAACCGTTACTTCACTGACATCATGACCCACCTGGGTACCAGCATCATTCCTCGAACCCGCCTGAACTCCGCACGCTTGGCCCATGATGACCAACAGCATTACATGGACCGCCTGAGCCGCGAGCACGAAGAAATCTACGAAGCGATTGCCCGCCAGGATTCGGACGCGGCGCGCGCGGCCATGCGTTTGCACCTGACCAACAGTCGCGAGCGGCTGCGCCATGCCCATGAAGAGGCGCAGGCGCAGCGCGGGTGAGTCTCAGGGTTTGATCATCGACGGGGCAACGGTTGTGATCAGACCGGTGTATTGGGTTTGTAGTCCTTGAGCAACAAGTACGTACTCCATCCCCACCAATCATTCGTCCACTGCTTGTCGTTCAAGTCATTTACGTCCTTGCGCCGCAGCACCTTGTCGCCCTCCCTCTTGAACAACGGCGAAAAGTTGTTTGCCGGGTTTTGAGCGGCATTCAGGTCCGGCACGTACAGCGGCGCCTTGAAGGTGGCCGGGGAGGGCGCGGTGCCGCTGAGGAAGGTGTCGAAGATTTCGTCCGCCGAGGCTTGCACCGCGCGTTTGACTTGGGTCCGATTGGCCGCATCGGTGCTGTCGAAGTAGCGTTTATCCCCGTAGGCATGCCATTCGTCACCCATGGCATTGCGCACCTTGAGCCCGAATTTACTGTCTTCGTCGTGCATGAAACGGCTGATCAGCGAGCCGAGTTCTCCGGGGGTAACCACGGCGGCCAATTGCTTGCGTGGCACGCGCAGGTGGCCGGCGGAAAACAGATCGGTCAAAAAATGATCGGCAAAACTGTTCATGGCATAGGCCAGTTCCAGCGCCTGGTCGGGGCCGGTCTGATGAGCTACCACAGCCTGTTGCAGGGCTGCGGTATGCCCGGCGAGGTAGGCCGACAGCGCCCACTCGCCGAAGTGGTCGGCGTTGTCCGCCGCCAGTTTCAAGTAACGTCCCAGCGGAATCAGCGCCGACACCGCGCTGCCGCCACCGGTGATGCGGTTCCACTCCTCGGACAAGCTATCGCCCAAGGCGTCGTACGCCTCATGAGGCTGTTTGCCTTCCTTGATTGCCTGGTTGACCGCGTTGATCTCCTTTTGCATCACCGCAAGGATGTTGCGTGCTTCTTCCCGTGACGCCGGCAACACGGCCAGGGAATTGAACGCGGCCGTGAAGCGTTGCACACGCTCGGCGGGGGAGGCGCCATCGCTGATCGGTTGGCCGGGGATGCCATAGAAGTCGCCGCCCAGGGCGATCACTTGGCCGTAAGTCAGTGCCAGCCCGTTGGGCAGATGCAGCTCAACTTCTCGCGCAGGTATCGGCGCGGCGTCTTTGGCGAAGCGCAGCAGCGTATCGTCGCCAATCGCCGTATGTTCGCCGCCTTCGAAGCGTAGGGTCGGTGGGTTTTTTTCGGGTAATACGAGTTCAGGACCTGACATGTTAGCTCCTTGCTAAGTCGTAGGAATCTTCCTTGATTGCTGTATGTATATACAGCTACGGCGAGCATAGAGCATAAATTTCTTACGTCAAGAATGCGTGTTTCAACACTCTTTGCTGGGAGGTTGATGAATTGCAGTTGACGAATACTTTTATAGTTGTACGATGACGTACGACATTATCAAAACCAACAACAAACCTTTCGACAGAAAGTCTTTACCCAGGGTGTTCGAATAATGAATCCACAAGAACTGAAGTCCATCCTTTCCCACGGTCTGCTGTCTTTCCCCGTGACCGATTTCAACGCGCAGGGTGATTTCCACCAGGCGGGTTACATCAAGCGCCTGGAGTGGCTGGCCCCGTACGGCGCCACCGCCTTGTTCGCCGCCGGCGGCACCGGTGAGTTTTTCTCCCTGGCCGCCAGCGAATATTCCCAAGTGGTAAAGACTGCTGTTGATACCTGCGCCACCAGCGTGCCGATCCTCGCCGGTGTCGGCGGTTCGACGCGTCAGGCTATCGAATATGCTCAGGAAGCCGAGCGTCTGGGGGCCAAGGGCCTGTTGCTGCTGCCGCACTACCTCACCGAAGCCAGCCAGGATGGGGTTGCCGCCCACGTTGAGGCTGTGTGCAAATCGGTCAAGATTGGCGTGGTGGTCTACAACCGCAACGTCTGCCGTCTGACTGCGCCGCTGTTGGAGCGCCTGGCTGAGCGCTGCCCGAACCTCATCGGCTACAAGGACGGCCTGGGTGACATCGAACTGATGGTATCGATCCGCCGTCGCCTCGGTGATCGTTTCAGCTACCTGGGCGGCCTGCCGACCGCAGAAGTTTACGCCGCTGCCTACAAGGCTTTGGGCGTACCGGTGTACTCCTCGGCGGTGTTCAACTTCATCCCGAAAACCGCGATGGACTTCTACCACGCCATTGCCAAGGATGATCACGCCACCGTCAGCAAGATCATCGACAACTTCTTCCTGCCTTACCTGGACATCCGCAACCGCAAGGCCGGTTATGCCGTGAGCATCGTCAAGGCCGGCGCAAAAATCGCCGGTTATGACGCCGGCCCAGTGCGCACACCGCTGACCGACCTGCTGCCGGAAGAGTACGAAGCCCTCGCCGCGCTGATCGATAAGCAAGGCCCGCAATAAGACATTTACAAGGCCGCTGAGCAATCAGCGGCCTTTTGCGTCAGGAGAAGATTCGTGTCCCAAGCCAAACGTTTTGAAAACTACATCAATGGCCAGTGGGTGGCCGGTGCGGACTATTGCACCAATATCAACCCGTCGGAGTTGTCCGATGTCATCGGCGAATACGCCAAGGCCGATGTCGCTCAAGTCAACGCCGCCATCGACGCCGCACGCGCCGCGTTCCCGGTCTGGTCCACCTCGGGCATTCAGGCCCGTCACGATGCGCTGGATAAAGTCGGCAGCGAAATCCTCGCCCGCCGCGAAGAACTCGGCACCCTGCTGGCCCGTGAAGAGGGCAAGACCCTGCCCGAAGCCATCGGTGAAGTGACTCGCGCCGGCAATATCTTCAAATTCTTTGCTGGCGAATGCCTGCGCTTGTCCGGCGACTACGTGCCGTCGGTGCGTCCTGGCGTCAACGTCGAAGTTACCCGCGAAGCCCTTGGTGTGGTTGGCTTGATCACCCCGTGGAACTTCCCGATTGCCATCCCCGCATGGAAAATCGCCCCGGCCCTGGCGTACGGCAACTGCGTGGTAATCAAACCCGCCGAGCTGGTGCCGGGTTGCGCCTGGGCCCTCGCGGAAATCATCTCCCGCGCCGGTTTCCCGGACGGTGTGTTCAACCTGGTAATGGGCAGCGGCCGTGTGGTCGGTGATGTGCTGGTCAACAGTCCGAAAGTCGATGGCATCAGCTTCACCGGTTCCGTCGGCGTCGGCCGTCAGATCGCCGTCAGCTGTGTGTCGCGCCAGGCCAAAGTGCAGTTGGAAATGGGCGGCAAGAACCCGCAGATCATTCTCGACGACGCCGACCTCAAACAGGCGGTCGAGCTGGCGGTACAGAGCGCGTTCTACTCCACTGGGCAACGTTGCACGGCGTCCAGCCGTTTGATCGTGACCGCCGGCATCCACGACCAGTTTGTCGCGGCCATGGCCGAGCGCATGAAGTCGATCAAGGTCGGCCATGCCCTCAAGAGCGGCACCGATATCGGCCCCGTCGTGTCCCAGGCCCAACTGGATCAGGACATGAAATACATCGACATCGGCCAAAGCGAAGGCGCGCGGTTGGTCAGCGGTGGCAGCCTGGTGACGTGCGACACCGAGGGTTACTTCCTCGCGCCGACTTTGTTCGCCGACAGCGAAGCGGCCATGCGCATCAGCCGTGAAGAAATCTTCGGGCCGGTGGCCAACGTGGTGCGCGTGGCGGACTACGAGGCAGCCCTGGCCATGGCCAACGACACCGAGTTCGGCTTGTCGGCCGGTATCGCCACCACGTCGCTGAAGTACGCCAATCACTTCAAGCGCCACTCCCAGGCCGGGATGGTGATGGTCAACCTGCCGACCGCCGGCGTGGATTATCACGTTCCGTTCGGTGGGCGTAAGGGCTCATCCTATGGTTCGCGGGAGCAGGGTCGCTATGCGCAAGAGTTCTACACCGTGGTGAAAACCAGCTACATCGGTTCGTAAGACGCAATACCCCGTGGGGCCGGACGCCTGCCGGTCCCACGATCAAAACAGAAAACCATTACCCGCAAAAAAAATAATTAGTGGGAGTACTTCTACATGCAAGCGACCAAGCCGACCCACGTCCGCTATTTGATCCTGCTCATGCTCTTTGTGGTGACCACGATCAACTACGCCGACCGGGCCACCATCGCCATCGCGGGCTCCAGCCTGCAAAAAGACCTCGGCATCGACGCGGTCACTCTCGGTTACATCTTCTCCGCATTCGGTTGGGCCTATGTGGCCGGGCAAATTCCCGGTGGCTGGCTGCTGGACCGGTTCGGCTCGAAAAAAGTCTATGCCCTGAGCATCTTCACCTGGTCCCTGTTCACCGTGCTGCAAGGCTATGTGGGTGAGTTCGGTGTTTCCACCGCCGTGGTCGCGCTGTTTATGCTGCGCTTCCTGGTGGGCCTGGCCGAGGCACCTTCCTTCCCGGGTAACGCACGCATCGTCGCGGCCTGGTTCCCGACCGCTGAACGGGGCACCGCCTCGGCGATATTTAACTCGGCGCAGTACTTCGCCACGGTGCTGTTCGCGCCCCTGATGGGTTGGATCGTCTACCGCTTCGGCTGGCAGCACGTGTTTATCGTGATGGGCGTGATCGGCATCGTGTTCTCGCTGATCTGGCTGAAAGTGATCCACAGCCCCCGCCAGCACCCAATGATCAACGAGGCCGAGCTCAATCACATCGCCGCCAATGGCGCGATGGTCGATATGGATCAGGACAAGGCCAAGGGTAAGAAAACCGACGGGCCGAAGTGGGATTACATCCGTCAGTTGCTCACCAACCGCATGATGCTCGGGGTGTACCTGGGCCAGTACTGCATCAACGGCATCACCTACTTCTTCCTGACCTGGTTCCCGGTGTATCTGGTGCAGGACCGTGGCATGACCATCCTCAAGGCCGGTTTCATCGCCTCGTTGCCGGCGATCTGCGGCTTTATCGGCGGCGTGCTCGGCGGGGTGATTTCCGATTACCTGCTGCGCAAAGGCCACTCGCTGACCTTCGCCCGCAAGGCGCCGATCATCGCCGGCCTGCTGGTGTCCAGCAGCATCATTGCGTGCAACTACGTGGATGTGGAGTGGATGGTGGTGGGCTTCATGGCCTTGGCCTTCTTCGGCAAGGGCGTTGGAGCACTGGGCTGGGCGGTGGTGTCCGACACTTCGCCGAAACAAATCGCCGGCCTCAGTGGTGGCTTGTTCAACACCTTCGGTAACCTGGCGTCGATCACCACACCGATTGTCATCGGCTACATCATCAGCACCACCGGTTCTTTCAAATGGGCTCTGGTGTTTGTCGGCGCCAACGCGCTGGTGGCGGTGTTCAGCTACCTGGTGATCGTCGGTCCGATCAAGCGCGTGGTGCTCAAAGAGCCACCCGCCCAGGGGCCTGAAGTGACCCACCTTACCCAAGCGCATTCCTGAGGTTCGTGTAATGCAGTTGATTGAACATGCCGACTCGCCGCGCTCGATTCGTTTGCACGAGCGCGACAACGTAGTGATCGTGGTCAACGACCAGGGCGTACCGGCCGGGACCGAGTTCCCGGACGGCCTGGTGACCGTAGACTTCATCCCCCAGAGCCACAAAGTGACCCTGGAAGATATTCCCGAGGGCGGTCAGATTATTCGTTACGGCCAGACCATCGGGTATGCCTTGGCGCCGATTCCGCGTGGCAGTTGGGTCCAGGAAGATCAACTGCGCATGCCCACCGCGCCACCGCTGGATAGCCTGCCGCTGTCTACCGAAGTGCCCGAGGGCCAGGCGCCGCTGGAGGGCTATACGTTCGAGGGCTACCGCAATGCCGACGGCACCGTCGGCACGCGCAATATCCTGGGCATCACCACCACGGTGCAGTGCGTGACCGGCGTGCTGGACCACGCGGTCAAGCGCATCAAGGAAGAGTTGCTGCCAAAGTACCCCAATGTCGATGACGTGGTGGCGCTGACTCACAGCTACGGCTGCGGGGTGGCGATCACCGCGACGGATGCCTACATCCCGATCCGTACCGTGCGCAACCTGGCGCGCAACCCGAACCTGGGGGGCGAAGCCCTGGTGATCAGCCTGGGCTGTGAGAAATTACAGGCCGGCCAGGTGATGCACGACAACGACAGTTCCGTCGACTTGAGCGAGCCGTGGCTGTATCGGCTGCAGGACTCCAGCCACGGTTTCACCGAGATGATCGAGCAGATCATGGAACTGGCCGAAGTGCGCTTGAAGAAGCTCGACCAGCGCCGCCGGGAAACCGTGCCGGCGTCCGAGCTGATCCTGGGCATGCAGTGCGGCGGCAGCGATGCGTTTTCCGGTATCACCGCCAACCCGGCCCTGGGCTACGCCTCGGACTTGTTGCTGCGGGCCGGCGCGACGGTGATGTTTTCCGAAGTCACCGAAGTGCGTGATGCCATCTACCTGTTGACCTCTCGCGCACAGACGAAGGAAGTGGCCGAAGAGTTGGTTAGAGAAATGGACTGGTACGACCGTTACCTGGCCAAAGGCGAGGCAGATCGCAGTGCCAACACCACGCCGGGCAACAAGAAAGGCGGGTTGTCGAACATTGTCGAGAAGTCGTTGGGCTCCATCGTCAAGTCCGGCAGCAGCGCAATCAACGGCGTGCTCGGCCCTGGCGAGCGCTTCAAGGGCAAGGGCCTGATCTTCTGCGCCACTCCAGCCAGCGACTTCGTGTGCGGCACGTTGCAACTGGCCGCGGGGATGAACCTGCATGTGTTCACCACCGGTCGTGGTACGCCTTATGGGCTGGCGATGGCGCCGGTGGTTAAGGTCTCGACGCGTACGGAGCTGGCGCAACGCTGGCCGGACCTCATCGACATCGACGCCGGGCGTATCGCCACTGGTCGCGCAAGCATCGAGGAGCTGGGCTGGGAGTTGTTTCACTTTTACCTGGACGTGGCCAGCGGCAAGAAGAAAACGTGGGCCGAGCATCATAAGCTGCACAACGACATCACGTTGTTTAACCCGGCGCCGATTACCTGAGACCGAGGCGACTGCATCGGGGGCAAGCCCCCTCCCACATTTGAAGGTATTCACAATTCAAACTGTGGGAGGGGGCTTGCCCCCGATAGCGGTCTAACAGGCACCCCTGAGCTGTATGGCTTATCATTAGCCACCTAACGACGCTCACCAAGGTTCTCCCCGGCATGCTGGCTATCTTCCTCACCACCCTCACGATCACCGCGCCGGTGTTTGCCATGCTGTTTCTGGGAGTGCTGCTCAAGCGCATCAACTGGATCAACGACAACTTTATCCACACTGCATCGTCCCTGGTGTTCAACGTCACCATGCCGGCGCTGTTGTTCCTTGGCATCCTGCATGCCGACCTGCACTCGGCGCTCAAGCCGGGCCTGCTGATCTACTTTTGCGTCGCCACGCTGGTGAGCTTTGCCCTGGCTTGGGGGTGGGCGATCTTTCGTTGCCCCAAGGAAGATCGCGGCATCTACGCCCAAGGCGCGTTTCGCGGTAATAACGGCGTGATCGGCCTGGCACTGGCGGCGAGCATGTATGGCGACTATGGCATCTCCCTCGGCGCAATCCTCGCGGCGTTGGTGATCCTGTTTTACAACACGCTGTCGACCATCGTGCTGGCGGTGTACAGCCCAGTGATCAAGTCCGACCCGTGGAGCATCTTCAAAAGCGTGGTCGCCAACCCGCTGATCATCAGCGTGATCACGGCCGCGCCGTTCGCTTACTTTCAGATC
The DNA here is from genome assembly GCF_019641515.1 of Pseudomonas sp. S5F11. Lineage (NCBI taxonomy): Bacteria > Pseudomonadati > Pseudomonadota > Gammaproteobacteria > Pseudomonadales > Pseudomonadaceae > Pseudomonas > Pseudomonas sp. S5F11. Next base: position 2,631,439 of record NZ_JAIFJZ010000001.1, on the reverse strand, counting down.
GGTTTACCGGGTTGGCTGGAAAAGTCTGCGCAGTACCTGGCGGACACCACCTTGCCACTGGCCTTGATCTGCATCGGCGGCACCTTGTCCCTGGCGGCGCTGCGCAAGAGTGGCAGCATGGCGTTGAGCGCGAGCCTGATGAAAATGATCTGGCTGCCGCTGCTCGCCACGCTCGGCGCCTGGCTGCTGGGCTTTCGTGGGGCGGAACTGGGGATTCTGTTCTTGTACTTCGGTGCGCCGACCGCAGCTGCCAGCTTTGTGATGGCCCGGGCGGCCGAGGGCAATCATGAGCTGGCGGCGGCGATTATCGTGATCACCACGCTGATGGCGGCGGTGACCACGAATATCGGTATTTTCGTGTTGCAGGCCGGGGGCTGGATCTAGGCGTCTTTCTGGTAGCTGTCGATCACTTCCTGCGCCGCTCGAAACGCATCGATGGCGGCCGGCACCCCGGCGTACACCGCGCAGTGCAACAGCGCCTCGCGGATCTCTTCTACGCTACAGCCATTGTTCAACGCACCACGGACGTGGCCTTTGAGTTCTTGCGGGCACTTGAGCGCGGTCAGGGCGGCGAGGGTGATCAGGCTGCGGGTCTTGAGGGGCAAACCGTCGCGGTTCCACACGGCGCCCCAGGCGTGTTCGTTAACGAAGTCCTGCAGCGGCTGGGTGAAGTCCGTGGCGTTGCCCAGTGCGCGGTCGACAAACGCGTCGCCCATCACCTGGCGACGCATCTGAACCCCAGGTGTTTTCTGCTCGGTCATGACGATTCCCTCTTGTGTTGGCGGCGCCAGGCTCGCAGCGTGCTGAACAACAGAAACGCCACCAGCACTGGCAGGATGTAATACACCATCAAGTGTTCAAGTTTGTTGGCCAGGGGCATGCCGGTGGTGAACGACATCACATGCAGCCCATACGCCAGGTACAAGCCCAGCAGCACCAAACCTTCGGCACGGGTCACGCGGTAGCCGGTATAGAACACCGGCAGGCACAGCACCACTACGCCGAGCATCACCGGCAAATCGAAAACCAGCGCGTTGGGCGAGACCGACAGCGGCGACGGCGCCAGCACGGCTGTCAGGCCTAGCACACCCAGCAGATTGAACAGATTGCTGCCGATCACGTTGCCCACGGCGATTTCCCGCTGCCCACGCAGGGCGGCGATCAGGGAAGTGGCCATGCACGGCAGCGAAGTGCCGACGCCGATCAGCGTCAGGCCGATGATGCGTTCCGACAGGCCCAGGTCGCTCGCCACATCCACCGCCGCACCGAGCAACACGTGCCCGGCCAGCACCAGCACCAGCAAACCGCCGAACATCAGCAGCACGCTGCTCAGCCACGGTGCCTGGGCCACGGTGTCGAGGGTGCGCGGCCGCCGTGAGTGGCGGGTCTGGTAGTGCAGCACACCGAGGTAGGCGATCAGCGCCACCAGCAGCAGCGCGCCATCGACCGGCGTGAGTTCCTCGTTGGCGGCCAGGGTAAATACCAGCAGCCCGGCGAGGATCATCACCGGAATATCCAGGCGTACCAGTTGTCGCGAAACGCGCAGCGGGATGATCAGCGCAGAAAGGCCCAGGGTCACCAGGATGTTGAAGATGCTGCTGCCGATCACACTGCCCACGGCAATGTCGGTATTGCCGGCCAAGGTGGCTTGCAGGCTGACCGTCATCTGCGGTGCGCTGCTGCCGAAGGCGACGATCGTCAGGCCGATGATCAATGGCCGCACCTTGAGGCTGGCGGCCAGGCGCACCGCGGCGCGTACCAGAATTTCGGCGCCGACGATCAGCAGCAACAGGCCACTGATCAATTCCAGCAGGCTCCAGGGGGAGAGGGCGGTTAATCCGAAAATGGCCAGGGCTCCTTTGCGTTGTGGTTCAGTTGCTCAGGGCCTGCACGCGAACCCGTGCGGTGCCGCTGCTCAGCATGCCCAGTTGCTCGGCTGCCTTGCGTGAGAGGTCGATCAGTCGCCCACGGGTATGCGGGCCGCGATCATTGATGCGCACCACCACGGAGCGGTCGTTGTTCAGGTTGGTCACCTTGACCTGGGTGCCGAAAGGCAGTTGCCGATGGGCGGCGGTCAGGACGTTCTGGTTGAAGGGTTCACCGCTGGCGGTCTTCTTGCCGTGGTGTCTGGCGCCGTAATAGGAAGCGGTGCCAGTTTCGTCGTAGCCGTTGGGGTCGATGATGCCGCTGGCGCAACCGCCTAAAAGAGAGAACAGGGCCAGGAGGCCGAGTAGACGCTTCATTTCCACGTTACCCCATTACAAATGTGGGAGGGGGCTTGCCCCCCGATAGCTGAGTGTCAGCCGCCACTGGGTTGACTGAATCACCGCTATCGGGGGCAAGCCCCCTCCCACAGGGAGTCCGAGTTAAGCGTGAAGTCTCACTCGAACCATTCATCGTTGTCAGCCTTCGAGCTTGCTTTTGAGCAGTTCGTTCACCTGTTGCGGGTTGGCCTTGCCCTTGGAGGCTTTCATGGCCTGGCCGACAAAGAAGCCGAACATCTTGCCGCGCTTGGCTTCGTCCGCCGCACGGTACTGCTCGACCTGCTCGGCATTGGCCGCCAGCATTTCATCGAGAACGGCCGAGATGGCGCCGCTGTCGGTGACTTGCTTGAGGCCGCGCTTTTCGATGATCTCATCGGCACTGCCTTCGCCGCTGGCCATGGCTTCGAACACGGTCTTGGCGATTTTGCCGGAGATGGTGTTGTCCTTGATGCGCAGCAGCATGCCGCCCAGTTGCTCGGCGGTGACCGGTGCTTCGTCGATTTCCAGGCCCTGCTTGTTCAACAGACTGCCCAGCTCGACCATCACCCAGTTGGCCGCCAGTTTGGCGTCGCCGGCAATGCTCACGACTTTTTCGAAGTAGTTCGCTTGCTCGCGGCTGGAGGCCAGCACGCTGGCGTCATAGACCGACAGGCCGAACTGCGCCTGGAAGCGCTCGCGTTTTTGCTGCGGCAATTCCGGCAGGGTGGCGCGGATGTCATTGAGGAACGAGTCCTCCAGCACCACCGGCAACAGGTCCGGGTCGGGGAAGTAACGGTAGTCGTTGGCTTCCTCTTTGCTGCGCATGGCGCGGGTTTCGTCTTTGTTCGGGTCGTACAGACGCGTCTGCTGGATGACCTTGCCGCCGTCTTCGATCAGTTCGATCTGACGACGCACTTCGCTGTTGATCGCTTTCTCGATGAAGCGGAACGAGTTGACGTTCTTGATCTCGCAGCGGGTGCCGAACTCGACCTGGCCCTTTGGCCGAATCGACACGTTGCAGTCGCAACGCAGCGAGCCTTCGGCCATGTTGCCGTCGCAGATGCCCAGGTAGCGCACCAGGGCGTGGATGGTCTTGACGTAGGCCACGGCTTCCTTGGCGCTGCGCATGTCCGGCTCGGAGACGATTTCCAGCAGCGGCGTACCGGCGCGGTTCAGGTCGATACCAGTGGCGCCGGGGAATTCCTCGTGCAGGCTTTTGCCGGCGTCTTCCTCAAGGTGCGCGCGGGTCACGCCGACACGTTTGATGGTGCCGTCTTCCAGCGGGATATCCAGGTGGCCCTTGCCGACGATCGGCAACTCCATCTGGCTGATCTGGTAGCCCTTGGGCAGGTCCGGGTAGAAGTAGTTCTTGCGCGCAAATACGTTGTGCTGGCCGATTTCGGCGTCAATCGCCAGGCCGAACATCACTGCCATGCGCACCGCTTCTTCGTTCAGCACCGGCAACACGCCGGGCATGCCCAGGTCCACCAGGCTGGCCTGGGTGTTGGGCTCGGCACCGAAAGTGGTGGCGCTACCGGAGAAAATCTTCGATTGGGTGGCGAGCTGGGTATGAATCTCCAGCCCGATCACGACTTCCCATTGCATAGTGTTCTCCTCAGAAGCCGGTAGGGGTGCGAGTGTGCCAGTCAGTCTGCAACTGGTACTGGTGCGCCACATTGAGCAGGCGGCCTTCCTGGAAATACGGGGCGAGCAATTGCACGCCTACCGGCAGACCGTCGACGAAACCGGCCGGCATGGACAAGCCTGGCAAGCCCGCGAGGTTGGCGGTGATGGTGTAGAGGTCTTCCAGGTACTCGGCGATCGGGTCGCCGGTCTTGGCGCCGATCTTCCAGGCCGGGTTCGGCGTGGTCGGGCCGAGGATCACGTCGACTTCTTCGAAGGCGGCCATGAAGTCGTTCTTGATCAAACGACGGATTTTCTGCGCCTTGAGGTAGTACGCGTCGTAGTAGCCGGCCGACAGGGCATAGGCGCCGACCATGATGCGGCGCTGCACTTCGGCACCGAAGCCTTCGCCACGGGAGCGTTTGTACAGGTCGGTCAGATCCTTTGGGTTCTCGCAGCGATAGCCGAAGCGCACGCCGTCGAAACGCGACAGGTTGGAGGAGGCTTCCGCGGGCGCGATCACATAGTAGGCAGGAATGGCGTGCTGGTTGTTCGGCAGGCTGATTTCCTTGATCACGGCGCCGAGTTTTTCCAGCTCCTTGATGCTGTTGTTTACCAGCTCGGCGATGCGCGGGTCGAGGCCGGCGCTGAAGTATTCCTTCGGCACGCCGATGCGCAGGCCCTTGATCGAAGTGTTGAGGCTGGCGCTGTAGTCCGGCACCGGTTCATTGATGCTGGTGGAGTCCTGCGGGTCGAAGCCGGCCATGCCTTGCAGCAACAGCGCACAGTCTTCGGCGGTGCGTGCCAGCGGGCCGCCCTGATCGAGGCTGGAGGCGTAAGCGATCATGCCCCAGCGGGAAACGCGACCGTAGGTGGGCTTCAAACCGGTGAGGTTGGTGAACGCCGCCGGCTGGCGAATCGAGCCACCGGTGTCGGTGGCGGTGGCGGCCGGCAGGAAACGTGCGGCAACGGCGGCTGCCGAACCGCCGGAGGAGCCGCCCGGTACATGTTCGAGGTTCCACGGGTTTTTTACCGCGCCGAAGTAGCTGGACTCGTTGGCCGACCCCATGGCGAATTCGTCCATGTTGGTCTTGCCCAGGGTCACGGCCCCGGCTGTCGCCAGCTTGGACACCACGGTGGCGTCATAAGGCGCCTTGAAGTTGTCGAGCATCTTCGAGCCGCAGCTGGTGCGAATGCCCTGGGTGCAGAACAGGTCTTTGTGGGCGATCGGGGCGCCCAGCAGTACGCCGGTCTCACCGCTTGCGCGACGGGTGTCGGCGGCCTTGGCCTGGCTGAGGGCCAGTTCTTCGGTGAGGCTGATGAAGCTGTTGACCTTGGGGTCCAGCTCGGCGATACGCGCCAGCAGGGTCTTGGTCAGCTCTTCGGAGGAAAACTTTTTATCGGCGAGACCGCGGGCGATCTCGGCCAGAGTCATGTGATGCATGAAAGGCTCTTTCCCTTTAGTCGATGACTTTCGGAACCAGGTACAGGCCGTTTTCGACCGCTGGCGCGATGGACTGGTAGGCCTCGCGATTATTGCGCTCGGTCACCACGTCTGCGCGCAGGCGCTGGCTGGCTTCCAGCGGGTGAGCCAGGGGCTCGATGCCGTCGGTGTTTACGGCCTGCATTTGGTCAACCAGCCCGAGAATGCTGTTCAGGGCTGCGGTGGTCTGTGGAAGATCGGCTTCATTCAGGCCAAGCGAGGCCAGATGAGCGATTTTTTCCACGTCGGAGCGTTCAAGCGCCATGGGAATCTCCTGTGGAAAACAGAACGGAGGCTGTCCGTGTGTTAGATTGTCGGAACACTACCGCATTTCTACGGTCTTACGGCCGCGATTGTGGGGGTTGGTGCATAGAAAGTCGGCCAATTTAGCACATTGGCGCCTTGCCCAAAATCCCTGTCGTTGTTAGAGTTTGCCGCACTTTTTTACCCACGCGTTGCCTAGGGTCCCTTTCCCATGTTCAAGAAACTGCGTGGCATGTTTTCCAGCGATCTTTCCATTGACCTGGGCACTGCCAACACCCTTATTTACGTGCGCGAGCGCGGTATCGTTCTGAATGAGCCATCGGTTGTGGCCATTCGGACCCATGGTAATCAGAAAAGTGTCGTTGCCGTCGGCACCGAGGCCAAGCGCATGCTCGGCCGGACACCCGGCAATATTGCCGCCATTCGTCCGATGAAGGACGGCGTGATCGCCGACTTCAGTGTCTGCGAAAAGATGCTGCAGTACTTCATCAACAAAGTTCACGAAAACAGTTTTTTGCAGCCCAGCCCTCGTGTGCTGATCTGTGTGCCTTGCAAGTCCACCCAGGTGGAGCGTCGTGCCATCCGTGAATCGGCCCTCGGCGCCGGTGCCCGCGAAGTGTTCCTGATCGAAGAGCCTATGGCTGCCGCCATCGGTGCCGGCCTGCCGGTTGAGGAAGCGCGCGGTTCGATGGTGGTGGATATCGGTGGTGGTACTACCGAAATCGCCCTGATTTCGCTGAACGGTGTGGTGTACGCCGAATCCGTCCGCGTGGGCGGCGACCGTTTCGACGAAGCGATCATCACCTATGTGCGTCGTAACTACGGCAGCCTGATCGGCGAATCCACCGCCGAGCGCATCAAGCAGGAAATCGGTACGGCCTACCCGGGCGGCGAAGTGCGTGAAGTCGATGTTCGCGGTCGCAACCTGGCCGAAGGTGTTCCTCGTGCCTTTACCCTGAACTCCAATGAAGTGCTGGAAGCTCTGCAAGAGTCCCTGGCTACCATCGTTCAGGCGGTGAAAAGCGCCCTGGAGCAATCGCCGCCGGAATTGGCGTCCGATATCGCCGAGCGCGGCCTGGTCCTGACGGGTGGTGGCGCTTTGCTGCGCGACCTCGACAAGTTGCTGGCCCAGGAAACCGGCCTGCCGGTGATCGTTGCCGAAGACCCGCTGACCTGCGTTGCCCGGGGCGGTGGTCGTGCACTGGAAATGATGGATAAACACACCATGGACCTGCTCTCCAGCGAATAAGACATTGCTGGTTTGCCCATGCGTCGCCCGCAGGCAGCACTTTGCAGTGCTGCCTGTTGGCGTTTATCTTCTTCAATCTGCATCCAGGCCGGTTTGATGCCGTATGAATAAAGAGAATATTTGCCTGGGAGGAGCGGCCTATTAAACCGCTTTTCGCCAAAGGCCCCTCATTGGGCGTGCGCTTATTGGTGCTGGTCGTGCTTTCGGTCGCGCTGATGGTGGTGGATGCGCGCTTCGCACTGCTTAAGCCGGTGCGCAGTCAGATGTCGCTGGTGTTGATGCAGACTTACTGGATCACCGACCTGCCGCAGCGTCTCTACCAAGGCGTGGCCAGCCAATTCGGCAGTCGCACCGAGCTGGTCGCCGAGAACGAAAAACTCAAGACTGAAAACCTGCTATTGCAGGGGCGCATGCAAAAGCTCGCGGCCCTGACCGAGCAGAACGTTCGGCTGCGCGAGTTGCTCAATTCTTCTGCGCTGGTCAACGAAAAGGTCGAAGTGGCCGAGTTGATCGGCATGGACCCCAACCCCTTTACCCATCGCATCATCATCAACAAGGGTGAGCGCGACGGCGTGGTCCTGGGCCAGCCGGTGCTGGACGCGCGTGGCCTGATGGGCCAGGTGGTGGAGCTGATGCCCTACACCTCGCGGGTACTGTTGCTGACGGACACCACCCACAGCATCCCTGTGCAGGTCAACCGTAACGGGCTGCGCGCGATTGCCAGCGGCACCGGCAACCCCGAGCGTCTGGAGCTGCGTCATGTGGCCGATACCGCCGACATCAAGGAAGGCGACCTGCTGGTCAGTTCCGGCCTGGGTCAGCGCTTTCCGGCGGGTTACCCGGTGGCGACGGTCAAGGAAGTGATCCACGATTCCGGCCAGCCCTTCGCCATCGTGCGCGCCGTGCCTACCGCTGCCTTGAATCGCAGTCGCTATCTGTTGCTGGTATTCAGCGATAACCGCACCCCGGAAGAGCGCGCCAATGAAGCTGCGCAGGCTCAGGAAGCGGAAGACAAAAAGAACGGCACTGCGCCGATTATTCCCGCGACCGTGCCCAAGCCCGCTCCGGCAAGCCCAGTGACTCCAGCAGCAGCCCCGGCAGCGACTGCCCCTGTGGCCACGCCGGCCAAGCCTGCGGCCCATAGCGCGCATCCAGTCAAACCCGCCGCTACTAAGCCGCCAGCAACCACGGCGCCTGCCGCCAAGCCTCCTGCGGTTGCGGCGCCGGCCACCACGCGGCAGAGAGAGGAATAATGGCCAGTACCCATTCGCGAAATGGCTGGATCGTCTGGCTAAGCTTTGCCATCGGCTTGCTACTCAGCGTGTCACCGCTGCCTCAGTTCATGGAGATCCTGCGTCCGCTCTGGCTGGCGTTGTTGCTGGCGTTCTGGTCCCTGAACCTGCCGCATAAAGTCGGCATGGTCACCGCCATGTTCCTGGGCTTGGCGGAGGACGTACTCTATGGCACCTTGCTGGGCCAGAACGCGTTGATCCTGACCCTTATTACGTTCCTGGTGTTGTCGTTGCAGCAGCGTCTGCGCATGTTTCCGATGTGGCAGCAATGCCTGGTGATTCTGGTGATTTTCGGCCTGGCGCAGTTGGTGCAGCTGTGGCTCAGTGCCCTCACCGGTAACCGTCAGCCAACCCTGGCGCTGGTATTGCCCGCGCTGGTCAGTGCCTTACTGTGGCCGTGGATCAGCTTCGGTCTGCGTGGGTTATGTCGTCGCTACAAGATCAATTGAACGGATTGCGAGGCTCTGCCTGGTTATCGAACCCTACAGGGAGAGTCTGCAATGAATACCCTTTATCTGGCCTCCGGTTCTCCCCGGCGGCGTGAACTGCTGACTCAGATCGGTGTGCCTTTCACCGTCGTCAGTGCCGCTATCGATGAAACTCCTCTTGCCAATGAATCCGCTGTTGCCTACGTCGAACGTCTCGCGCGCGGCAAGGCCATGGCCGGTTTCGCCGCGCTTGGGCAAGCCTCGGCGGCCTGTGTGTTGGGCGCCGATACCGCTGTGATCGTGGATGGCCTGATCCTCGGCAAACCCGTGGATCAGGCCGACGCTTTGGCCATGTTGATGGCCTTAGCAGGGCGTGAACATGAGGTTCTGACCGCGATTGCTCTGACTGACGGCCAGCGTTGTGAAACGCAATGTGTCAGCAGCCTGGTACGTTTTCGCGCAATTAGCGTGGAGGAGGCGACCGCCTATTGGCGCAGTGGCGAGCCCCAGGACAAGGCGGGCGGCTATGCTATTCAAGGGCTTGGCTCGGTTTTCGTTACCGGGCTCAACGGCAGTTATTCCGCCGTGGTTGGCCTGCCGGTGTGCGAAACCGCACAACTGCTCGCGCAATTCGGCATACCCTGTTGGCAAAACCTTACCGTGCGCTGAATGCCTGACTCCAGCGCCCAGCCTTAAGCGATCGGTCACTATTGTGAAAACGCCTGAACGAGACCCAGCCATGAGTGAAGAGATTCTGATCAATATCACGCCGATGGAATCGCGCGTGGCGGTGGTAGAGAACGGTGTTCTGCAAGAAGTGCACGTCGAGCGTACTCAGAAACGCGGGATCGTAGGCAATATCTACAAAGGCAAAGTCGTGCGGGTATTGCCGGGGATGCAGGCGGCATTCGTCGACATCGGCCTGGACCGTGCCGCGTTCATCCATGCCTCGGAGATCTCGCTGCGCGAGGGCCCGGCGGTCGAAAGCATCAGTGCCCTGGTGCACGAAGGGCAGAGCCTGGTGGTGCAAGTCACCAAGGACCCCATCGGCTCCAAAGGCGCACGCCTGACCACGCAACTGTCGATTCCGTCGCGCTACCTGGTATATATGCCGCGTACCGCGCATGTCGGCATATCCCTGAAGATCGAAGACGAAGCCGAGCGCGAGCGCCTGAAAAAAGTGGTCAGCGACTGCGTGGCCGCCGAGGGCATCAAGGAAGCAGGTGGTTTTATCCTGCGCACCGCCGCCGAAGGGGCCGGCGCTGACGAGATCCTCATGGACATCCGTTATCTGCGGCGGTTGTGGGACCAGATCGGCGCACAGATCAAGACTATCGGCGCGCCCAGCGTGATCTATGAAGACTTGGGCCTGGCCCTGCGTACTCTGCGCGATTTGGTCAGCCCAAAAATTGAGAAGATTCGCATCGACTCGCGGGAAACCTTCCAGCGCACCACGCAATTCGTTGCAGAGCTGATGCCGGAAATCGCTGACCGTCTGGAACACTACCCCGGTGAACGGCCGATTTTCGACCTGTATGGCGTCGAGGACGAAATCCAGAAAGCCTTGGAGCGCAAGGTGCCGCTCAAGTCCGGCGGCTATCTGGTGGTGGACCCGGCGGAGGCCATGACTACCATCGACGTCAACACCGGTGCGTTCGTCGGCCATCGCAACCTTGAAGAAACCATTTTCAAGACCAACCTCGAAGCGGCCACGGCTATCGCCCGCCAACTGCGCCTGCGCAACCTGGGCGGCATCATCATCATCGACTTCATCGACATGGAAGATGAAGAGCATCAACGCCAGGTGTTGCGCACCCTCGAAAAACAGCTGGAACGCGATCACGCCAAGACCAATATCATCGGCATCACCGAGCTGGGTTTGGTGCAGATGACCCGCAAGCGCACCCGTGAGAGCCTGGAACAAGTGCTGTGCGAACCGTGCAGCAGTTGCCAAGGACGTGGAAAGCTGAAAACCCCGGAAACGGTTTGCTATGAGATTTTCCGGGAAATCTTACGAGAGGCGCGGGCTTACCAGGCCGAAGGTTATAGAGTGCTTGCCAATCAAAAAGTGGTCGACCGTTTGCTGGATGAAGAGTCCGGTAACGTCGCCGAACTTGAGGGGTTTATCGGTCGCACGATTCGCTTTCAGGTCGAAACCATGTATTCCCAGGAACAATACGACGTGGTGCTGCTCTGATTCCGCAATCGCTTCTTTTTAATGAGACCGGCGGCACTGACCTGCCGCCCGACTACTGCCTTGAGGGTCGCCTGACATGGAGCGTCTGACACGCTTTTTTGCCGCCTTGACCCGTTGGGGCCTGGGCTTGTGCGCCTTGCTGCTGGTGTTGGCGGCGGTTTACGTAAGCCTTGGACGTGAATTGACCCCGCTGGTGGCCGAGTATCGTGCCGAGGTCCAGGCCAAGGCGGAGGCCGCGCTAGGCATGCCCATGCACATCGGCAGCCTTGAAGGCCGCTGGAGCGGCTTCGCGCCCGTGCTGCTCGCCCATGACGTGATGGTGGGCGAGGGCAGCAGTGCCTTGCGCCTGGATCAGGTTGAAGTGGTGCCGGATATCTGGGCCAGCCTGACCGCCCGTGAAGTGCGCATCGCCCACCTGCAGCTCAGCGGGCTGCAACTGAGTGCCAAGGAAGACAAGGACGGCCGCTGGGCCTTGCAGGGCTTGCCGTTACAGGACGATCAGCCCCTCGACCCGCAGCAACTGCTTACCCGCATGCAGATGGTCAAGCGTGTGTCGCTGCTCGACAGCCAGGTAACCTTGCAGCCGTTCGATCAGCCGCCGCTGACCCTGACTTACGTGGGACTGAGCCTACACACCGGCATGACCCGCCAGCGTCTCGACGCGCGCCTGACCCTGCCCGACGGCCAGCCGCTGGCCATGAGCCTGCGCAGCCGCATCCGCGCCAGCCAATGGAGGGATGCCGAGATCCAGGCGTACCTGAGTCTGCCTCAGAGCGACTGGGCCAAGTGGATTCCGGCTCGGCTGACGCAGCAGTGGAAACTCACGCAATTGAAGGCCGGTGGCGAGTTCTGGCTGAACTGGGGCAACGGCACCGTGCAAAGCGCCGTGGCGCGCCTCAATTCGCCTCAGGTCAAAGGCAGCTACGCCGAGCGCAAGCCGGTACATATCGAAAACCTTGCCCTTACCGCGTATCTGCAACGCAGCGAGACAGGCCTCAAAGTACTGTTCGATTCGCTGGCGATGAGCCTGGGGGAAACCCGCTGGGAATCGCGCCTGCAATTGCAGCAGACCTTGGCCACCGATAAGGACCAGGAAGTCTGGAAACTACAGGCCGATCGGCTGGACCTGACCCCCATTACCCCGTTGCTCAACGCGCTGGCGCCGCTGCCGGAGGGTTTCGCCAAAACCGTCGAGCATCTCAAGGCGACGGGCTTGCTGCGTAATGTGCTGGTGGACTTCCGCCCCCAGGACAGCACCGATGAAAAAGTCAGTTTCGCCGCCAACCTCGAACGCGTGGGTTTCGATGCCTATTTCGGCGCGCCGGCCGCGCGCAATGTATCCGGCAGCATCAGCGGGAACCTGGGCCATGGCGAGCTACGCATGGACAGCAAGGATTTTTCCCTGCACCTGGACCCGATTTTCGCCAAGCCCTGGCAATACATTCAGGCCAATGCGCGCCTCACGTGGACCTTGGACAAGCAAGGCTTCACCCTGATTGCGCCTTACATCAAGGTGCTGGGGGAGGAAGGCAAGATCGCCGCCGACTTCCTGATCCGCCTGCATTTCGACCACAGCCAGGAAGACTACATGGACCTGCGCGTCGGCCTGGTGGACGGTGATGGACGCTTTACCCCCAAATACCTGCCGGCGGTGTTGAGCCCGGCCCTGGATGAATGGCTGCGCACGGCGATTCTCAAGGGGGCGGTGGACGAAGGCTTCTTCCAGTACCAAGGCTCGCTGAACCACGATGCGGTGCGAGCGGCGCGCAATATCAGCCTGTTTTTCAAAGTGCATGACGCCGAGCTGGCCTTCCAGCCGGGCTGGCCTCATGTGAGCAAGGTCGATGGTGAGGTGTTCGTCGAGGAGAGCGGCGTGCGCATTCTGGCCAGCAAGGGCCAGTTGCTCGACACTCAGGTCAAGGACATCTACGTCAACATTCCCCACGCTCCGGCGGGCAAAGACAGCCACCTGCTGCTCACCGGCAATTTCGCCGGCGGCCTGGGCGACGGTTTGAAAATCCTGCAAGAGGCCCCGATCGGCACGGCGTCGACATTCGCCGGCTGGAAGGGCGAGGGCGATCTGCAAGGTAAGCTCGACCTGGACATCCCCCTGGCCAAAGGCACCGAGCCCAAGATCGTGGTGGATTTCCAGACCGATAAGGCCCGCCTGCAGTTGGCCGAGCCAACCCTGGACCTGACGCAGCTCAAGGGCGATTTCCGTTTCGACAGCGCCAAGGGGCTCAGTGGCCAGAACATCTCCGCCCAGGTGTTCGAGCGACCGGTCACGGCGCAGATCTTCGCCGATGGCAAACCGGGCAATATCAGCACCCGCGTGGTTGCTAAGGGCCAGGTCACGGTCAAGCGGCTGACCGACTGGTTGAAAATCACTCAGCCGTTGCCCGTGTCCGGCGATATCCCCTACCAGTTGCAACTCAATCTGGACGGAGCCGACAGCCAACTGATGGTCAGTTCCAACCTCAAAGGGGTGGCGGTGGATTTGCCGGCACCGTTCGGCATGCCGGCCAGTCAGGGGCGTGACAGCACATTCCGCATGACCTTGCAGGGCGCCGAGCGGCGTTACTGGTTCGACTACGGCGAGCTGGCGAATTTCACCTTCGCTGCGCCGCCGGACAAATTCAATGAGGGCCGCGGTGAGCTGTTCCTCGGTGACGGTGACGCGGTGCTGCCGGGTAGCAAGGGGTTACGGGTTCGTGGCGTGCTCTCGGAGCTGGATATCGACCCTTGGAAAAAACTGGTTAATCAGTACGCCGGCAACGATCCTGGCGGCAGCGCCAAGCAACTGCTGAGCAGTGCCGATTTCAAAATCGGCAAGCTTACCGGCCTGGGCACCCAGTTCGATCAGGTCAGTTTGCAATTGGACCGCAAGCCCGCAGCCTGGGCCATGCAGCTCGACAGCCAGCAGGCCAAGGGCCGCGTGAGCCTGCCGGACGCCAAGGGCGCGCCGATTGTGGTCGACCTGCAGTACGTAAAACTGCCGGCCGTGGATCCGACCGTCCAGGCGGATGAAAATGCGCCGGACCCGTTGGCGAGCGTCGATCCCAAGGATATTCCGGCGCTGGATATCAGCATCGATCAGTTGTTCCAGGGGCCTGACCTGATAGGGGCCTGGTCGCTGAAGATCCGGCCTACCGCCAAAGGCTTGGCCTTCAACAATCTGGATCTGGGCCTCAAGGGCATGCAGCTCAAAGGGGCAGGTGGTTGGGAAGGGGCGCCGGGCGATAGCAGCAGTTGGTACAAAGGTCGCCTGGACGGCAAAAACATTGCCGACGTGCTCAAGGGCTGGGGCTTTGCACCAACCGTGACCAGCGAGGACTTCCATCTGGATGTAGACGGTCGCTGGCCGGGCTCGCCGGCCTGGGTGGGGCCGAAACGCTTCTCCGGCAGCCTGGACGCTGCATTCCGCAAAGGCCAGTTCGTCGAAGTGGAAGGCGGAGCTCAGGCCCTGCGGGTGTTTGGCCTGCTCAACTTCAACTCCATCGGCCGTCGACTGCGTCTGGACTTCTCCGACCTGCTCGGCAAGGGATTGAGCTATGACCGCGTCAAAGGCCTGCTGGCGGCCAGCAATGGAGTATTCGTCACCCGTGAGCCGATCACCCTGACTGGGCCGTCGAGTAACCTGGAACTCAATGGCACGCTGGACCTGGTAGCCGATCGCGTCGATGCGAAGCTGCTGGTGACGTTACCGGTCACCAATAACCTTCCGATTGCCGCATTGATTGTCGGTGCGCCAGCGGTTGGCGGTGCCCTGTTCCTGATCGACAAGCTGATCGGCGACCGTGTGTCACGTTTCGCCAGCGTGCAATACAAGGTGGAAGGGCCCTGGAAGGACCCCAAAATCACCTTTGACAAGCCATTCGAAAAACCAAACTGAGTGCCTGCGCGGTAGCATGGGGGCTCTTTTTTCCTGGTGCATGTCCATTGCGGAGTAGGCCCCATGTCCTTTGCGGTAATTCAAATGGTCAGCCAGAGTGACGTGCTGGCCAACCTGGCGCAGGCTCGGCGCCTGCTTGAGCAAGCGGCGGCGGGCGGGGCGAAGCTGGCGGTGTTGCCGGAAAACTTCGCTGCCATGGGCCGTCGCGATGTGGCGGACATCGGTCGCGCCGAGGCACTGGGCGAGGGCCCGATCCTGCCATGGTTGAAACAAGCCGCCCGCGACCTCACCTTATGGATAGTGGCTGGTACGTTGCCGTTGCCGCCAGAGGGCCAACCGCAGGCCAAGTCCAACGCCTGCTCGCTATTGATCGATGACCATGGCGAAATCGCTGCCCGTTACGACAAGCTGCATCTGTTCGATGTGGACGTTGCCGATGCGCGAGGTCGCTATCGCGAGTCCGACGACTATGCTTTTGGAAGCAACGTGGTGGTGGCGGACACGCCGGTGGGGCGCTTGGGCTTGTCGGTGTGTTATGACCTGCGCTTCCCGGAGCTGTACAGCGAATTGCGTGCAGCGGGGGCCGAACTGATTACCGCGCCGTCGGCGTTTACCGCAGTGACCGGCGCTGCGCATTGGGATGTGCTGATTAGGGCACGGGCCATCGAGACCCAATGCTACCTGCTCGCGGCGGCTCAGGGCGGTGTGCATCCGGGGCCACGGGAAACCTACGGCCACGCGGCGATTGTCGACCCGTGGGGACGGGTGCTGGCACAACAGGATCAAGGCGAAGCGGTGCTGTTAGCCGCTCGCGACAGCAGTGAACAAGCGTCGATTCGGGCGCGCATGCCGGTGGTCAACCACCGGCGCTTTTTCTCGCAGGGCGCACAGCGGCCTGCTTCGGAACGATGAATTTAAGGCCAAATCTATGAGCGAGTTGTTGTCCTCAGTCAGTGAACACCTCCTGGCACCCGGTGGCGTGACCATCGAAAACTTGCAAACGGTGCTGGGTGATCTGGCCGGGCCGGGCATCGACGCGGCCGACCTGTATTTCCAGGGGCAGATTTCCGAGTCCTGGTCCCTGGAAGACGGCATCGTCAAGGAAGGCAGTTTCAACCTTGACCAAGGCGTGGGCGTGCGTGCGCAGTCCGGTGAAAAAACCGGCTTTGCCTACAGCAACGCCATTACTCTGGAAGCCCTGGGGCTGGCGGCTCGCGCGGCGCGCTCGATTTCCCGCGCCGGCCAGCATGGCACGGTGCAGGCGTTCAGCAGCCAGGACGTGGCCCAGCTATACGCACCGGATAATCCTTTGGAAGTGATCAGCCGTGCCGAGAAGGTCGAGCTGCTCAAGCGTGTCGACGCCGCCACTCGCGCCCTCGACCCGCGTATCCAGCAGGTCAGCGTCAGCATGGCCGGTGTGTGGGAGCGCATCTTGGTGGCATCCACCGATGGCAGCCTGGCGGCGGATGTGCGGCCGCTGGTGCGCTTCAACGTCAGCGTGATCGTCGAGCAGAACGGCCGTCGCGAGCGCGGCGGCCATGGCGGTGGCGGGCGAACCGATTACCGTTATTTCCTCAGTGAGGATCGTGCCATGGGCTATGCCCGTGAAGCACTGCGTCAGGCATTGGTGAATCTGGAAGCCATTCCGGCGCCAGCGGGCACGTTGCCCGTAGTGCTGGGGTCGGGTTGGTCCGGGGTGTTGCTTCACGAAGCAGTGGGCCACGGCCTGGAAGGTGACTTCAACCGCAAGGGCAGCTCGGCCTACAGCGGGCGCATGGGCGAGCGCGTGGCGTCGTCACTGTGCACAATCGTCGACGACGGTACCCTCGCCGGTCGCCGTGGTTCGCTGAGCGTGGACGACGAAGGCACCCCTACCGAGTGCACCACCTTGATCGAAAACGGCGTGCTCAAGGGCTATATGCAGGACAAGCTCAACGCGCGTCTGATGGGTGTGGCACGCACCGGTAACGGTCGGCGCGAATCCTATGCGCACCTGCCGATGCCGCGCATGACCAACACCTACATGCTCGCTGGCGAAAGCGACCCGGCGGAAATCATCGCCTCGGTCAAACGCGGCATCTACTGTGCCAACCTCGGCGGCGGCCAGGTGGATATCACCAGCGGTAAGTTCGTGTTTTCCACCAGCGAGGCGTATTTGATCGAGGACGGCAAAATCACCGCGCCGGTCAAAGGCGCCACGTTGATCGGCAACGGGCCGGAAGCCATGAGCAAGGTGTCCATGGTGGGTAACGATCTGTCCCTGGACAGCGGCGTGGGTACTTGCGGTAAAGATGGGCAGTCGGTGCCGGTGGGTGTCGGCCAGCCAACGCTGAAGATTGATGCGATCACCGTGGGGGGCACGGGCTCGTAAGCACGGGAGCTACGGGTGGCGAAGGCCGCCACCCGGGGAAGAGGATCAGCGCAGGCCGCGTTGAGTCTCGTCCAGCTCACGGATGTACTTGAAGATTTTACGGCTGGTGGCCGGCGCCTTGTTATGCGCCAGCTCGTGCTGGGCCTGACGGATCAGGGAGCGCAGTTGTTGGCGGTCCGCGTCCGGGTAGTCCAGCACGAACTTCTCCAGCACCGCGTCATCGCCCGAGATCAGGCGGTCACGCCAACGCTCCAGGTTATGGAAGCGTTCGTTGTACTGGCGAGTGGAGGCATCGGTTTGATCGAGCAAGGTGAGAATGGCGTCAATGTCCTGATCGCGCATCAGCTTGCCGATAAACGAGATATGCCGTTTGCGCGCGATATTCGAGGTGTGCTTGGGCGCATCCGCAAGCGCCCGGCGCATTTCGTCGGTCAGTGGCAGTTTGGCAATCAAGTCTTTTTTGAGCGTTGTAAGGCGCTCGCCGAGGTCAACCAGAGCATGCAGCTCACGTTTGACCTGGGATTTGCTTTTCTCCCCATCGAGGGAGTCGTCGTAAGAATCAACCATGGTGGCAGTCCGCAAAGAAACGCCGCCATGATAACCAGTCGGGGGCCGCTTGTCCGGCCCGGTCGCTCGATGGCCTTAACCGAAAGCAGAATTTGAGTGGAGAAAACCATGAGTGCAGCCCAAAGCGTCGGTCCGCAAGCGTTACCGGCACTGCAGGAACAAGTCGAGCAGATTCTTGCCGAGGCCAAGCGCCAGGGGGCCAGTGCCTGTGAAGTCGCGGTGTCGCTGGAGCAGGGGCTGTCGACGTCGGTGCGTCAGCGTGAAGTGGAAACTGTTGAGTTCAATCGCGACCAGGGGTTTGGCATCACCTTGTATGTGGGGCAGCGCAAAGGTTCGGCGAGTACCTCGGCCAGTGGCGCGGAGGCGATCCGCGAGACGGTTGCCGCTGCATTGGCGATCGCCAAGCACACTTCCGAGGATGAAAGTTCGGGTCTGGCCGATAAAGCCCTGATGGCCAAGGATGTAAAGGACTTTGATCTTTTCCATGCCTGGGACATCACCCCGGAACAGGCCATCGAGCAGGCGCTGGTCTGTGAGGCCGCAGCATTTGACGCCGATTCTCGGATCAAGAACGCCGATGGCACCACGCTCAATACCCACCAAGGCTGCCGTGTATACGGCAACAGCCACGGTTTTATCGGCGGTTACGCGTCCACTCGCCATAGTTTGAGCTGCGTGATGATCGCCGAGGCCAATGGCCAGATGCAGCGGGATTACTGGTATGACGTGAACCGTCAGGGCGAACTCCTGGCTGACCCTGTCAGCATCGGCCAGAAGGCCGCGCAGCGTGCCGCGAGCCGCCTGGGCGCGCGTCCGGTGCCGACCTGCGAAGTGCCGGTCCTGTTTTCTGCGGAACTGGCCGGCGGTTTGTTCGGCAGTTTCCTCGGGGCGATTTCCGGCGGCAATCTGTATCGCAAATCCTCGTTCCTGGAAGGGGCAATCGGCCAAACGCTGTTTCCAGAATGGCTGACCATCGATGAACGCCCGCACTTGATGCGTGCCATGGGCAGCACCTCGTTCGACGGTGATGGCTTGGCGACCTATGCCAAGCCGTTCGTCGAGAAAGGCGAGTTGGTGTCCTATGTGCTGGGTACTTATTCCGGTCGCAAGCTCGGGTTGCCCAGCACCGCGAATGCGGGGGGCGTGCATAACCTGTTCGTGACCCACGGCGATGAAGATCAGGCAGCGCTGTTGCGGCGTATGGGCCGTGGCCTGCTGGTCACCGAGTTGATGGGCCATGGCCTGAACATGGTCACCGGTGACTATTCGCGCGGCGCGGCGGGGTTCTGGGTGGAGAACGGCGAGATTCAGTTTGCCGTCCAGGAAGTCACCATTGCTGGCAATATGCGTGACATGTTTAAGCAAATCATTGCGGTGGGGAATGACGTAGAGCGGCGCAGCAACATCCACACCGGTTCGGTATTGATTGAGCGGATGACGGTCGCCGGCAGCTGATCCTTCCGACTGACCGCCCACAAAAAAGGCGCGCCATCTCACAGATGGCGCGCCTTTTTTGTGGGCGGCTGAAAAGTCGACTTAACGCCTATGCTTGTTTTGATTCTCAATATCATTTAATAATAAATATCATTACCGAGCGAGTGTGGATCATGAATTCTGTCCTGCACGAGGATCCTTACCTGGAAAGTTGGCGCTGGATGAGCCGTCAGATCCGCTGCGGTCTGGACCCCAACGAACCGCGGCTGATCGAACATTACCTCAGCGAGGGTCGATACCTGGCGTGCTGCACCGCAACGCACCCGTGGACCATCGCTGAAACCTCGTTTCGCCTGTTGATCGACACCGCCAGTGATATCGCCTTGCCCTGGCACTGGCGATCACTGTGTCTGGATCAAGCCTGGCGCCCGTTGCGCGACCTGGAAAAACTCTCTCATTGCGCCTGTCGCCTCAAGCGCTGGCAGGCCTTTGCCTGGCAGTTGGCAACGTGCCAGTTGCTGCCGTCCCTTTCTGTTTCTGACCTGGTGCAAGGATCTTCCGATGAGTAACACCCGTATCGAACGCGACAGCATGGGCGAACTGCATGTTCCCGCCGATGCCCTGTATGGCGCCCAGACCCAACGCGCGGTGAACAATTTCCCGATCAGCCATCAGCCAATGCCCGCGCAGTTCATTCGCGCGCTGATCTTGGCCAAAGCGGCGGCTGCCAAGGTGAACGTGGAGCTCAAGCAAATCAGCGAAGGGCAGGGCAAGGCCATCGTCGATGCCGCCCAGGGCTTGCTGGAAGGCGATTACATGCGCCATTTCCCGGTGGATATCTTCCAGACCGGCTCCGGCACCAGCTCCAATATGAATGCCAATGAAGTGATTGCAACCTTGGCCAGCCGTTTGCTGGGTGAGGCGGTCAACCCCAATGACCATGTGAACTGCGGCCAGAGCAGCAACGACATCATTCCCACCACTATCCATGTGAGTGCCGCACTGGTCCTGCATGAGCAAGCGCTGCCGGCTCTGCTGCATCTGGTGCAGGTGATCGAACACAAGGCTGAAGAGGTTCACCCCTTTATCAAGACCGGCCGTACGCACCTGATGGACGCCATGCCCGTGCGCATGAGCCAGGTACTCAACGGTTGGGCGCAGCAACTCAAGGCCAATATCGGCCACTTGCAGGATTTGCTGCCCAGCCTGCAAGCCTTGGCCCAAGGCGGGACTGCGGTGGGCACTGGCATCAACGCACATCCGCAATTCGCGGCGCGCTTCAGCCAGCAACTCAGCAGCCTGACCGGCGTTAAGTTCACGCCGGGCAAGGACCTGTTTGCATTGATTGGCTCTCAGGACACCGCCGTCGCCGTTTCAGGCCAGTTGAAAGCCACTGCGGTGTCGCTGATGAAAATCGCCAATGACCTGCGCTGGATGAACTCCGGTCCGCTGGCAGGTCTGGGTGAGATCGAGTTGGAGGGGCTGCAACCGGGCTCGTCGATAATGCCGGGCAAGGTCAATCCGGTGATTCCGGAAGCAACCGCCATGGTCGCAGCGCAGGTGATCGGCAATGACACGGTAATCACCGTCGCCGGTCAGTCCGGCAATTTTGAGCTAAACGTGATGCTGCCGGTCATCGCCCAGAACTTGCTCAGCAGCCTGGAGCTGCTAGCCAGCTCCAGCCGCCTGCTGGCCGATAAAGCCATCGCCAGCTTCAAGGTCAACGAAGCCAAGCTCAACGAGGCGTTATCGCGCAATCCGATTCTGGTGACAGCGCTCAACCCGATCATCGGTTACCAGAAAGCCGCTGAAATCGCCAAGAAGGCCTATCAGCAGGGGCGTCCGGTGCTCGATGTGGCGCTTGAACACACCGATTTGCCGCGCAGCCAATTGGAAACGCTGTTGGACCCGGAAAAACTCACCGCCGGCGGCGTGTAATCACCCCACCCTGCTTTGGAGGCTCACCATGGAGCACTGGAAACGCACGATCGAACGGGCTAATCGATGCTTCATGCAGGGCGAATGGGTGGACGCGCGCGAGGCGTATCTGCAGGCCCTTGCCCTGGCCCAGGTGCTGTTCGAACGCTGGGCGGATGCCGACGAGGCCGTGGCAGCCTGCGTGATTTCCCATCACAACCTCGCGGACCTGCACCTGCGCCTCAACCAGCCGGAAGAAAGCGCGGAGTATCTGTGCGCCATTCACCAACGCTTGCTGCAGACCATGCAGGACCCACGCCTCACCCCGCAACTGCGTGACGCCGCAGCGCGCCAGAGCAGCAAAACCTACGTTGAACTGTTGAATTTCATCAGCGAGCACGGCGAGTACCCGCGTACCCATCGCTTGCTCGGAGGTGCCGCAGCCCAACCGACCACGCCTCACTACGGAGCACACTGATATGGCTTACACCTTGCCTGCTTTGCCTTATGCCTACGATGCCCTGGAGCCGCACATTGATGCGCAAACCATGGAAATTCACTACACCAAGCACCATCAGACATACATCAATAACCTCAACGCAGCGGTGCAAAGCACTGAGTTCGCTGAATGGCCGGTAGAAAAACTGGTCGCCAGCGTACAACAACTGCCGGAAAAACTGCGTGCGGCTGTGATCAACCAAGGAGGCGGGCACGCCAACCATTCTTTGTTCTGGGAAGTGATGTCGCCCCAGGGCGGCGGCAAACCGGAGGGCGTGCTGGGTCAGGCAATTGACCAGCAGTTGGGCGGTTTCGAGAGTTTCAAAGAGGCGTTTACCAAAGCGGCGTTGACCCGCTTCGGCAGTGGCTGGGCCTGGTTGAGCGTCACCCCGCAGAAGACACTGGTGGTGGAAAGCAGCGGCAATCAGGACAGCCCGTTGATGAATGGCAATACGCCGATCCTTGGACTGGACGTCTGGGAGCACGCGTATTACCTGCGCTATCAGAACCGCCGCCCGGAATACATCAATGCCTTCTACAGTGTTATCAACTGGCCAGAAGTCGCCGCCCGCTATCAGGCTGCCATGGCTTGATGCGTCTCTCCATGACAAGCACTAAGGCCGACTATGGGCACTGAAACTCTGGCGATCGGCAGCGTGCGATTGTTTCGTTATGCATTTGGCTCGCTGCTGCTGTTGGCAGGTACTGCATTGCTGGTGGCCCATGGTCTGGCCTGGCTCGACTTGGAACCGCGCATCCTGCGGGCGCTGCAGGGTGGTTCGATTTGCGCCCTGGGCACTGCACTGGGCGCGGTGCCGGTATTGGTGATAAAACGCATGCCGGCTGCCTTGAACGATACGTTGCTAGGCTTCGGGGCGGGTGTGATGCTGGCTGCCACCGCGTTTTCGCTGGTGGTGCCGGGCATCGCGGCAGCTGAAAGCCTTGGGCTTTCGCCCTGGGGGGCCAGTGGCCTGGTCAGCTTCGGCATCATGTTGGGGGCGTTCGGGCTTTATTTGGTTGACCGCAAGGTCTCAGGCGCCAGCCCGGAAATGCTGGTGGGTACGCCGGAGCACCCGGTGATTGCGCCACGCATCTGGCTGTTTGTGTTTGCGATCATTGCCCACAACATTCCGGAAGGCATGGCGGTGGGCGTATCGGCGGGGGGCGGAATGCCGGATGCCGATAGCCTGGCCATGGGCATTGCTTTGCAGGATGTGCCCGAAGGCCTGGTGATTGCGTTGGTGCTGGCGGGTGCGGGCATGTCGCGGGTCAAGGCCTTCATGATCGGCGCCGCGTCGGGGCTGGTCGAACCCGTATTTGCCGTGCTCTGCGCCTGGCTGGTAAGCCTGGCGGAAATGCTGCTGCCCCTTGGGCTGGCGCTGGCCGCTGGGGCGATGCTGCTGGTGGTCACTCACGAAGTGATCCCGGAGTCGCGGCGCAATGGCCACGAAAAGCTAGCCAGCCTGGGCCTATGTATCGGGTTTTGCGTGATGATGGCGATGGATACCGCGTTGGGATAAAGCGCCGGGAGGTTATTCCCCTTCGTCGAAGAAGTTGTTGATCAACTCTACCAAGGCGTCCATTGCCTCTTTTTCTTGATCGCCTTCGGTCTCCAGGTGAATCGTAGTGCCCTTGCCGGCCGCCAACATCATCATCGCCATGATACTTTTGCCATCAACCATCGACTCCGGCGTGCGTCCTGCGCGGATTTTGCAGGGGTATTTTCCAGCAACGCCGACAAATTTTGCCGAGGCCCGGGCGTGGAGGCCCAGCTTGTTGATGATTTCAATTTCACGAGCGGGCATCGCGTGAGTGTTCCTTTCAGCTGAGGTCGCGGTGGCGAACCTGGACGTTCTTGAGGGTTTGTTGCAGCACCTGACCCAGGCGCTCCGTCAGGTAAACCGAGCGGTGATGGCCGCCGGTGCAGCCGATGGCGATGGTCACATAGGCTCGGTTGCTTGCGGCAAAACGTGGCAGCCACTTGAGCAGGTAAGTGGAGATGTCCTGGAACATCTCCTCCACATCCGGTTGCGCCGCCAGGTAATCAGCGACCGGCTGATCCAGCCCGGACTGGTCACGCAATTCCGGCTTCCAGTAAGGGTTAGGCAGGCAGCGCACATCGAACACCAGATCGGCGTCTACCGGCATGCCGCGCTTGAACCCAAAGGACTCCACGAGAAAGGCCGTGCCAGGCTCCGGCTGGTTCAGCAGCCGCAGCTTGATAGCATCGCGCAGTTGATACAGGTTGAGGCTGGTGGTATTGATCTTCAGGTCGGCCAGATCGATGATCGGCCCCAGCAGCTTGGTCTCGTCCTCAATCGCTTCGGCAAGGGAGCGATGGGGGCTGCTGAGCGGGTGGCGCCGCCGGGTTTCGGAGAAGCGCTTGAGCAGGGTCTCCTCGTCGGCATCCAGGTACAGCACATCGCAGTGAATATGCTTGGCGCGCACTTCCTCCAACAGCTCAGGGAACCGGGAAAGGTGGCTGGGCAAGTTGCGGGCATCGATCGACACGGCAACCAGCGGCTGCGCTAGCTCAGTGTGGATCAGCGCGCGTTCGGCCAGTTCCGGCAGCAACCCGGCGGGCAGGTTGTCGATGCAATAAAAGCCACTGTCCTCCAGAACATTCAGGGCAGTACTTTTACCAGAGCCGGAGCGGCCACTGACGATGATCAAACGCATGATTACTTCTCGTTTTGTTCATCCAGAACAACCTGATAGAGCGCTTCATTGCTGCTGGCGCTGCGTAGTCTGTTACGTACTTCCTTGCGATCAAGCATGCTGGCGATCTGCCGAAGCAGTTCCAGATGCGCATCGGTGGCAGCTTCCGGGACCAGCAGGACAAACAGCAGGTCGACCGGTGCGCCGTCGATGGCGTCGAAATCGATGGGGGCTTCCAGGTGTATCAGAGCGCTTATCGGATCTGCGCACCCTTTGAGGCGGCAGTGTGGAATCGCGATGCCGTTACCAAAACCGGTGGAACCCAGTTTTTCACGGGCGACGAGCGCCTCGAAGACATCTTGCATCTCCAGATCCGGCACTTCGCGAGCGATCAGGTTGGCAATTTGTTCGAGGGCTTTTTTCTTGCTGCCGCCCGGCACGTTCACGAGGGAACGGCCGGGGGTCAGGATAGTTTCAAGTCGGATCATGGGGGGGAGAGTTAGCGACCTGTACCTTGCATCAGGTGCAGATTCTTTTCCTTATGCTTTATGAGTTGGCGGTCAAGCTTTTCGTACAGCGAGTCAATCGCGGCATACATGTCGTCATGTTCGGCATTGGCGACGACTTTGGCATTCGGTATGTGCAGGGTGGCCTCGATTTTCTGCTTGAGCTTATCGACCTCCATGATGACCTGCACATTGGTAATTTTGTCGAAGTGCCCCGCAAGCTTGTTCAGCTTGCTCTCGGTGTACTCACGCAGGGGCTTGGTGACTTCCAGCTGGTGTCCACTGATGTTGACTTGCATACAGCTTCTCCTTCGTTGCCAGTGCATAAAGCGGCAGGCCGGGATGCCTGCCACTGGAACGCTATGGCCCGCCCGTCACATCAAACGCTTACGCTCGCTGGAAGGCGCGATCCCAAGGGACTCGCGATATTTGGCGACGGTTCGACGGGCGACCTGAATGCCTTGTGCCTCCAGTAAACCAGCGATCTTGCTGTCACTCAACGGCTTTTTCTGATTTTCCGCGGCAACCAGTTTTTTGATGATCGCGCGGATCGCCGTGGACGAGCATTCGCCGCCTTCGGAAGTGCTGACATGGCTGGAGAAAAAGTACTTCAGCTCATAAATACCCCGTGGGGTATGCATGAATTTCTGCGTGGTCACCCGTGAAATTGTCGACTCGTGCATGCCGACCGCCTCGGCGATGTCATGCAGCACCAGCGGTTTCATCGCTTCGTCGCCGTATTCCAGGAAGCCGCGCTGATGCTCGACGATCTGGGTGGCGACTTTCATCAGGGTTTCATTGCGGCTTTGCAGGCTCTTGATGAACCAGCGCGCTTCTTGCAGCTGATTGCGCATGAAGGTGTTATCGGCGCTGGTATCGGCGCGGCGCACGAACCCGGCATATTGCGGATTGACGCGCAGGCGCGGCACCGACTCCTGATTCAGCTCCACCAGCCAGCGCTCGTTGTCCTTGCGTACGATAACGTCTGGGACAACGTATTCGGCTTCGCTGGACTCGATCTGCGAGCCTGGGCGAGGGTTGAGGCTTTGCACCAGCTCGATGACTTGGCGCAGCTCGTCTTCCTTGAGCTTCATGCGTCGCATCAGTTGGCTGTAGTCGCGGCTGCCCAGCAGATCGATGTAATCGGTGACCAAACGCTGGGCTTCGCTGAGCCAAGGGGTCTTGGCGGGCAACTGACGCAATTGCAGCAGCAGGCACTCGCTGAGGCTGCGGGCGCCAATGCCGGCAGGCTCGAACTGCTGGATGCGGTGCAGGACGGCTTCGATTTCGTCCAGCTCGATATCCAGTTCCGGGTCGAAGGCCTCAAGGATCTCCTCAAGGGTTTCGTCCAGATAGCCCTGGTTGTTGATGCAGTCGATCAGGGTCACGGCGATCAACCGATCGGTGTCCGACATCGGCGCCAGGTTCAACTGCCACAACAGGTGGCTTTGCAAGCTTTCGCCGGCGGAAGTCCGGGTGGTGAAATCCCACTCGTCATCGTCGCTGCTGGGCAGGCTGCTGGCGCTGGTCTGGTAGACGTCTTCCCAGGCAGTGTCCACGGGAAGCTCGTTGGGAATACGCTCGTTCCATTCACCTTCCTCCAGGTTATCCACCGTCGGGGCGGTTTCCTGATAGGAGGGTTCCTGCACATCGGAGTTGGGTTTTTGCTCGATGTTGTCAGCCAACGGATCTGCATTATCGAAGTCGTCGCCTTCTTCCTGGCGTTCGAGCATCGGATTGGACTCCAGAGCCTCCTGGATCTCCTGTTGCAGGTCCAAGGTCGACAATTGGAGCAGGCGGATGGCCTGTTGCAGCTGCGGTGTCATCGTCAGCTGCTGGCCCATTCTCAGGACTAGCGATGGTTTCATGGCAGGGGCTTAACACCTTATTCGCCGGCGCAATGCGCCATCCACGACAGGGCGCGTGAGCGCCAAACATAAGCAAATTATATGCCTGATATCGGGGGCTTTGCCTAGAGCGCGGTAACAATAAAAATCCAGAGGCTTTCATTGCATCCGCGCACCAGGCTAACGTCCTGCCAACGCCTTGCTAAAGGCTGTTTACAGGCGGAACTCGTGGCCCAGGTACACTTCCTTGACCAGTTCGTTGGCCAGGATGGTGGCGGCATCGCCTTCGGCGATCAGTTGACCATCGTTGACGATATAGGCGGTTTCGCAGATATCGAGGGTCTCACGTACGTTATGGTCGGTAATCAATACCCCGATGCCCTTGGCCTTGAGGTGATGGATGATCTGTTTGATATCGCCAACCGAAATCGGGTCGACGCCGGCAAACGGTTCGTCCAGCAAGATGAACTTGGGCGCGGTGGCCAGTGCGCGAGCAATTTCCACACGACGACGCTCGCCACCGGACAGGCTCATGCCAAGGTTGTCGCGAATGTGGTTGATGTGGAACTCCTGCAGCAGGTTTTCCAACTCCGCGCGACGGCCATCCCGGTCAAGCTCCTTGCGAGTCTCCAGGATCGCCATGATGTTGTCGGCGACCGAGAGTTTGCGGAAGATCGACGCTTCTTGCGGAAGATAGCCGATACCGGCGCGGGCGCGACCGTGCATCGGTTGGTGGCTGACGTCCAGATCGTCAATCAGCACGCGGCCTTGGTCCGCTTGAACCAGGCCGACGATCATGTAGAAACAGGTGGTCTTGCCGGCACCGTTGGGGCCGAGCAAGCCGACGATCTGGCCGCTGTCAATCGACAGGCTGACATCGCGCACGACCTGACGGCTTTTATAGGCCTTGGCCAGATGCTGGGCTTTCAGGGTTGCCATTACTCGGCCTTCTTCTTCGGCTGGATAACCATGTCGATGCGTGGGCGCGGTGCGCTGACCTTGGTACCGTTGGCGCGGCCCGCCTGGGCGACCTGAGTCTTGGTGTTGTACACGATCTTCTCGCCTTCGGTGGAGTTACCGTCGGCGCTCAGCACCTTGGCCTGATCGATCAGCACAATGCGGTTCTGCTGCGCATGATACTGGATGGTCTTGCCATAGCCCTTCATCGGGCCTGGATCTTCTGCCTTTTGCTTCTGTTCGAAGTAGGCAAGGTTGCCCACCGACGTCACCACGTCGATGTCGCCTGCCGGGGTGCGCGTCAGAGTTACCGTGTTGCCGGTGATCTTCATCGAACCCTGAATAATGATCACGTCGCCCTTGTAAGTGGCAACGCCTTGCTTGTCATCCAACTGAGCATCGTCAGCCTGGATGCGGATAGGCTGCTCGCTATCGTTCGGCAGAGCCCAGGCGCTCACGCTTCCCAGTGCTGCGCCAAGACCGAGCAAAATCGGGAGAGTTTTAACGAGCCTCATACTGTCCTCTTACGTTCGATAGCAGGTGTATCCTGCTTTCTTTCAAATACGCTTTCATTCCCTTGCCAGTCGATACACCGCCAGCGCCGTCGATTCTAACGTCTTGCTCGGTCTGCGCATATTGCTTCTGTGGGAATACGGTCATGCGACTGCTGGTAATAATGGTGTCGCGGTTCTGCGCATCGGTACGCGCGACGCGCACTGAGTCGATCAGTTCGACTTCGGTGCCATCTGGGTTCACCTCGCCACGCTTGCTAGTCACGTGCCACGGAAACTCCGTGCCGCGATACAGGTTCAAGTCCGGGTTGGTCAGCAGGGTCACCTCGCTGGCCTTCAAATGCTCGACTTTGTCCGAGGTCATTTCGTATTGCACCTTGCCATCGGGCAGGAACTGCACGCTGTAGGCGTTGGTGGCGTAATAGTCGATAGCCCCATCGTCGACCTGCGCCACAGGTCGGTCGAGAAACCGCTCCGGGCTGATATTCCAGTAGCCCACCGCCAGGAACAGCGCGGCGATGACTCCGAATAACAGGAAGTTGCGAATCTTTTTGCTCAGCATAAAACGCTCTATAGGTAGGCGGCGTGGGCCGCTTCAAGACGGTCTTGGGCGCGCAGTATCAGCTCGCAGAATTCGCGGGCGGCACCTTCGCCGCCACGGGCAGTGGTGATGCCATGGGCGTGCTCGCGAACGAACGCCGCCGCGTTAGCCACCGCCATGCCCAGCCCGACCCGGCGGATCACCGGCAAGTCGGGCAGGTCGTCACCGAGGTAGGCGACCTGTTCATAGCTTAGGTTGAGTTGGCCCAATAGTTCGTCCAGAACTACCAGTTTATCCTCGCGGCCCTGATACAGGTGAGGAATCCCCAGGTTTTGCGCGCGACGTTCCACCACTGGCGTCTTGCGACCGCTGATAATGGCGGTCTGTACCCCTGCGGCCATCAGCATCTTGATGCCTTGGCCGTCCAGTGTGTTGAATGTTTTAAATTCGCTGCCATCTTCGAGGAAATACAAGCGGCCGTCGGTCAGCACGCCGTCAACGTCGAAGACGGCCAATTTGATGCGCTTGCCGCGTTGTAACAGGTCGTTGCTCAATTACATCACTCCCGCACGCAGCAAATCGTGCATGTTCAAGGCGCCAATCGGGCGGTCATCGCTATTGACCACTACCAGCGCACCGATTTTATGGTCTTCCATGATCTTCAGCGCTTCGGCTGCCAGCATGTCAGGACGCGCGGTCTTGCCATGGGGCGTCATCACCGCATCGATGGTGGCGGTATGGATATCGATGGTGCGGTCCAGAGTCCGACGCAAGTCACCGTCGGTGAATACGCCGGCCAGGCGGCCATCAGCTTCGAGGATCACCGTCATGCCCAGGCCCTTGCGGGTCATTTCCATCAATGCGTCCTTGAGCAGAGTGCCGCGTTGGACGTGAGGCAGCTCATCGCCCGAATGCATGACGTTCTCCACCTTCAACAGCAAGCGACGGCCCAGCGCACCGCCCGGGTGGGAAAACGCGAAGTCCTCGGCGGTAAACCCGCGAGCTTCCAGCAGCGCCACGGCCAGGGCATCTCCCATGACCAGCGCGGCGGTAGTGGAGGAGGTCGGGGCCAGATTCAGTGGGCAGGCTTCGTGGGCCACATGCACGTTCAGATTGACTTCAGCAGCCTTGGCCAGGGTCGATTCCGGGTTGCCGGTGATGCTGATCATCTGGATGCCTAGGCGTTTGATCAACGGCAGCAGCGTCACGATTTCGTTGGTGGTGCCGGAATTGGATAGGGCCAGGATGATGTCATCCTTGGTGATCATGCCCATGTCACCGTGGCTGGCTTCGGCCGGATGCACGAAAAACGCTGTGGTGCCGGTGCTGGCCAGGGTGGCGGCGATCTTGTTGCCTATATGGCCGGATTTACCCATGCCGACCACGACAACGCGACCCTTGCTGGCCAGGATCATCTCGCAGGCGCGTACGAAATCTGCGTCGATATGGGCCAGCAAACCCTCTACGGCTTCAAGCTCGAGGCGGATAGTGCGTTGTGCGGATTGAATAAGGTCGCTGGATTGGCTCATGTCTGAAATCGTATAGCCTGACGAAAAGTCGGCGATTATAGCGGTAATGTTCAATTCCCTCACGCAAGTTCGTCAGGGTTTATTCGGTAGTCGCCTGAGATTCATGCTCAGCAACGTTTTTTCCTGGCCCCGAAACTGAACTGGCGTTGTTCCGGCCTTGGGGGCGTTGTACCAGCAGTGATATAGTTCGCGGCCAGTTCGGTCCGCTCAGTCCCTGTGGCTATCTATATTGCGCAGCCGTTGCAAACGTTTGTCGCATAGATGGTGTCTGAGTGAGAAGCTGCATCCCAAGGAGTTTAGATGAGTGCCGATAACGCCTACGCGGTCGAGCTGAAGGGACTGACCTTCAAGCGCGGGACGCGCAGCATCTTCAATAACGTCGATATTCGCATTCCCCGCGGCAAGGTCACCGGCATCATGGGGCCTTCCGGTTGCGGCAAGACCACCCTGTTGCGTTTGATGGGCATGCAATTGCGCCCGAACGCCGGTGAGGTGTGGGTCAACGGCCAGAACCTGCCGACGCTGTCGCGCAGCGATCTGTTCGATGCGCGCAAGCACATGGGCGTGTTGTTCCAGAGTGGGGCACTGTTCACCGACCTCGATGTGTTCGAGAACGTGGCGTTTCCGCTGCGGGTGCATACGCAACTGTCCGATGAAATGATTCGTGACATTGTTTTGTTGAAGCTCCAGGCCGTGGGCCTGCGCGGCGCCATCGACCTGATGCCTGACGAGCTGTCCGGCGGTATGAAGCGTCGCGTCGCCCTGGCGCGCGCCATTGCCCTTGATCCCCAGATCCTTATGTACGACGAGCCCTTTGTTGGTCAGGACCCGATCGCCATGGGGGTGCTGGTGCGCCTGATCCGTCTGCTGAACGATGCATTGGGGATCACCAGTATCGTGGTCTCCCACGACCTGGCGGAAACCGCGAGCATCGCCGACTACCTGTACGTCGTCGGCGATGGTCAGGTGTTGGGGCAGGGCACGCCTGAGGAATTGATGAATGCCGACAACCCGCGCATTCGCCAATTCATGACCGGCGATCCCGACGGCCCCGTGCCTTTTCACTTTCCGGCGGCGGACTACCGCGCAGATCTTCTGGGGAAGCGCTGATGCGCAAGACATCTCTTATCGAAAAGGTTCGCCTTTTCGGTCGCTCGGGCATCGACATCGTCGAAGTGCTGGGTCGTTCGACGATTTTTCTATTTCACGCGTTACTAGGCCGCGGCGGCATTGGTGGCGGCTTTGGTCTGTTGATCAAGCAGTTGCACGCAGTGGGTGTGATGTCCCTGGTGATTATCGTGGTCTCCGGCGTCTTCATTGGCATGGTACTGGCGTTGCAAGGCTTCAATATCCTGTCCAGTTACGGTTCGGAGCAGGCGGTGGGGCAGATGGTGGCCCTGACGCTGTTACGCGAGCTGGGGCCGGTGGTGACTGCATTGTTGTTCGCTGGGCGCGCGGGTTCCGCGCTGACCGCCGAAATCGGCAATATGAAGTCCACCGAGCAGTTGTCCAGCCTGGAAATGATTGGCGTGGACCCGCTCAAATACATTGTTGCCCCGCGCCTGTGGGCTGGCTTCATTTCTCTTCCATTGCTGGCGATGATCTTCAGTGTGGTGGGTATCTGGGGTGGTTCTTGGGTCGCGGTAGACTGGCTGGGCGTCTACGACGGCTCCTACTGGGCCAACATGCAGAACAGCGTGACCTTCAACGGTGACGTGCTCAACGGCGTTATAAAGAGCATCGTCTTTGCCTTTGTAGTGACCTGGATCGCCGTATTCCAAGGCTATGACTGTGAGCCCACTTCAGAAGGGATCAGTCGCGCCACCACCAAGACCGTTGTGTACGCCTCGCTGGCGGTACTGGGCCTTGACTTCATTTTGACCGCCTTGATGTTTGGAGATTTCTGATGCAAAACCGCACTGTGGAAATCGGTGTCGGCCTTTTCTTGCTGGCTGGCATCCTGGCTTTACTGTTGCTGGCCCTTCGGGTCAGTGGCCTGTCGGCCAGCCCCACCGCCGACACTTATAAACTTTACGCGTACTTCGACAATATCGCCGGTTTGACTGTCAGAGCCAAAGTGACCATGGCCGGCGTGACGATCGGCAAGGTCACGGCAATCGATCTGGATCGCGATAGCTTCACGGGTCGAGTGACGATGCAGCTGAACAAGAAGGTCGACAACCTGCCGACCGACTCCACTGCGTCTATCCTCACCGCGGGTCTGCTGGGCGAGAAGTACATTGGTATCAGCGTGGGCGGGGAAACAGCCTTGCTCAAGGATGGTTCGACCATCCACGACACGCAGTCGTCGCTGGTGCTTGAAGACCTGATCGGTAAATTCCTGCTCAATACGGTCAATAAAGACGCTAAATGAGGAATCTGTACATGATCTCTACCTTACGACGTGGCCTTCTGGTACTGCTTGCAGCGCTGCCGTTGTTGGCTAACGCGGCGGGTTCTGCGCACGATCTGGTGCAGGACACGACCAACAAAATGTTGGCTGACCTGACGGCTAACAAAGAACAGTACAAGCAAGACCCGAGTAAGTTTTACGACGCGCTCAATACCATTGTCGGGCCGGTGGTCGATGCCGAAGGCATTTCCCGCAGCATCATGACGGTCAAGTATTCGCGTAAGGCGACGCCTGAGCAGATGCAGCGCTTCCAGGAAAATTTCAAGCGCGGCCTGTTTCAGTTCTATGGCAACGCATTGCTTGAGTACAACAACCAGGGCATTACCGTTGCGCCAGCCGGCGACGAATCGGGTAATCGCACCAGCGTCAACATGAGCGTCAAAGGCAACAACGGCGCGATCTACCCGGTGCAATACACCCTGGAGAAGATCCAAGGCGAGTGGAAGCTGCGTAACGTGATCATCAACGGCATCAATATCGGCAAGCTGTTCCGTGATCAGTTCGCCGATGCGATGCAGCGCAATGGCAACGACCTGGACAAGACCATCAACGGCTGGGCCGGGGAAGTCGCCAAGGCCAAGGAAACATCCGACAAAGAAGCCGGGAAGTCTGCGCAATGATCGAGTCGGCTGTTCGTCTTGGCGATGCCGGCGAGCTGTTTCTCAGCGGCGTGCTGGATTACCGTACCGGGCCTGACCTGCGCAAGCAGGGCCAGGCACTGATCAAGACCAGTACCGCGCCCGCGCTGGTGCTGGATTGCTCGGCGGTGACCAAGTCCAGCAGCGTCGGATTATCGTTGTTGCTGTGCTTCATGCGCGATGCCGAGGCGGCCAAGAAGTCGGTCAGCATCCGTGCGTTACCCGACGACATGCGCGAAATTGCCGAGGTTTCCGGTCTGACCGAGCTGTTGGCGCATCCTTAATACACATATTCAAGCAAGCCCCCCGTCAGAGTCCTGCTATGCGGGGTTCGCAGGCGCGGGGCTTTTTTGTATGATGTGCGACCCGCGCGCACTGGGCGCCGATAGAGGTTGAGCATGCAGGCCCTAGAAGTTAAGAGCTTCCTTGAAGGAAAGCTGCCGAATACTGAGGTTGTAGTTGAAGGCGAAGGCTGCAATTTCCAGCTGAACGTGATTAGCGATGAACTGGCGGCATTGAGCCCGGTCAAGCGTCAGCAGCAGATCTATGCCCATTTAAACCCGTGGATCACCGATGGCAGCATCCATGCGGTCACTATGAAATTTTTCAGCCGCGCGGCCTGGGCCGAGCGCACCTGAGCCCCCAAGGCGTCGAGATTCTTATGGATAAATTGATTATTACCGGCGGTGCCCGCCTTGATGGCGAGATCCGCATCTCCGGTGCGAAAAACTCCGCCTTGCCGATTCTGGCTGCGACCCTGCTGTGCGATGGCCCGGTGACCGTGGCCAATCTGCCGCATCTGCACGACATCACCACCATGATCGAGCTGTTCGGTCGCATGGGCATCGAGCCGGTGATTGACGAGAAACTGGCTGTCGAAATCGACCCGCGTACCATCAAAACCCTGATCGCTCCGTACGAATTGGTGAAAACCATGCGTGCATCGATCCTGGTGCTGGGCCCGATGGTTGCCCGTTTCGGCGAAGCCGAAGTGGCACTGCCTGGCGGTTGCGCCATTGGCTCGCGTCCGGTGGACCTGCACATCCGTGGTCTGGAAGCGATGGGCGCGATCATCGACGTCGAAGGCGGCTACATCAAGGCCAAGGCACCGGAAGGCGGCCTGCGGGGCGCGAACTTCTTCTTCGATACCGTCAGCGTGACCGGTACCGAGAACATCATGATGGCCGCTGCCCTGGCCAACGGCCGCAGCGTACTGCAAAACGCCGCCCGCGAGCCGGAAGTAGTCGACCTGGCTAACTTCCTGAACGCCATGGGGGCGAAGGTTTCCGGCGCTGGCACCGACACCATCACCATTGATGGCGTAGAGCGTCTGCACACCGCAACCTACAAGGTTATGCCCGACCGGATCGAGACCGGCACCTACTTGGTCGCCGCCGCCGTCACCGGTGGTCGCGTCAAGGTCAAGGATACCGATCCGACCATCTTGGAAGCGGTCCTGGAAAAACTCCGTGAAGCCGGTGCCGAAATCACCTGCGGCGAAGACTGGATCGAACTGGACATGCACGGCAAGCGGCCAAAAGCCGTCAACGTGCGTACCGCGCCGTACCCGGCGTTCCCGACAGACATGCAGGCGCAGTTCATTTCCTTGAACGCGATTGCAGAAGGCACCGGTGCCGTGATCGAGACCATCTTCGAAAACCGCTTCATGCACGTATACGAGCTGCACCGCATGGGCGCGAAGATCCAGGTTGAAGGCAACACTGCCATCGTGACCGGGATCGACAAGCTCAAGGGCGCGCCAGTAATGGCCACCGACCTGCGTGCCTCGGCCAGCCTGGTAATCTCCGCGTTGTGTGCGGACGGTGACACCTTGATCGACCGCATCTACCACATAGACCGCGGTTACGAGTGCATCGAAGAAAAACTGCAGATGCTCGGCGCAAAAATTCGCCGCGTACCGGGCTAGTCCTGGAACTGAAAACACCGCCACTGTAGTGAGCGGGCTTGCTGTGGTGAGTGGGCTTGCTGTGGTGAGCGGGCTTGCCCCGCGCCCCGCGCTGGACTGCGCAGCAGTCCCCGCTTTGGGGTCGCTACGCAACCCCGCGCCTGGCAAGCCCGCTCACCACACACGGTGTCAGTTCGCGGTATGCTGAATGTGTTCCAAATCGAGGCTGTCATGGCCTCGATCTGTGTCTGGCGCCGTTTGCGACCGGACAGCAATAGCCTGATGAAGGATTGACGTTTCCCATGTTGACCATCGCACTGTCCAAGGGCCGTATCCTTGACGACACTTTGCCGCTTCTGGCTGAAGCGGGCATCGTGCCGACCGAGAATCCGGACAAGAGCCGCAAGCTGATCATCCCCACGACCCAGGACGACGTTCGTCTGTTGATCGTAAGGGCTACTGACGTGCCGACCTATGTTGAGCATGGCGCGGCCGACCTCGGCGTCGCCGGCAAGGACGTGCTGATGGAATATGGCGGTCAGGGCCTGTATGAGCCGCTGGACCTGCGCATTGCGCTGTGCAAGCTGATGACCGCCGGTCGCGTCGGTGACGTTGAACCCAAGGGCCGCCTGCGCGTGGCCACCAAGTTCGTCAATGTCGCCAAGCGCTACTACGCCGAACAAGGCCGTCAGGTCGATATCATCAAGCTCTACGGCTCGATGGAGCTGGCGCCGCTGATCGGCCTGGCCGACAAGATCATCGACGTGGTCGATACCGGCAATACCCTGCGTGCCAACGGTCTCGAACCACAGGAATTTATCGCTGACATCAGCTCCCGTCTGATCGTCAACAAGGCATCTATGAAGATGCAACACGCCCGTATCCAGGCGTTGATCGACACCCTGCGCAAGGCAGTGGAGTCTCGACACCGCGGTTGACCCACACGCGCGGCCTTAGGCTGCGCCCGTCTATCCGCCTCAT
This sequence comes from Pseudomonas sp. S5F11, assembly GCF_019641515.1. Taxonomy (NCBI): domain Bacteria; kingdom Pseudomonadati; phylum Pseudomonadota; class Gammaproteobacteria; order Pseudomonadales; family Pseudomonadaceae; genus Pseudomonas; species Pseudomonas sp. S5F11. Next base: position 2,595,493 of record NZ_JAIFJZ010000001.1, on the reverse strand, counting down.
AGCCAGAATTCTCAGGTGCCCAAGCGGAGCGAACGGTAGTTTAGGGCGCCTGAGTTTTTTGCCAATCCTATGAGGCCCTCGCTATGACCACGTCCACTGCAATTGCCCGACTCAACGCTGCCGATCCGGATTTCGCCCATCATCTGGATCATCTGCTGAGCTGGGAAAGCGTGTCCGACGATTCGGTCAACCAGCGGGTGCTCGACATCATCAAGGCGGTGCGCGAGCGTGGCGACGCCGCACTGGTGGACTTCACCCGTCAGTTCGACGGTTTGGACGTCCAGTCCATGTCCGATCTGATCCTGCCTCGCGAGCGCCTGGAGCTGGCCCTGACCCGCATCACCGCCCCCCAGCGCGAAGCCCTGGAAGTGGCGGCGGCAAGGGTTCGCAGTTACCACGAAAAACAGAAGCAGGATTCCTGGAGCTACACCGAAGCCGATGGCACGGTGCTGGGCCAGAAGGTCACGCCGCTCGACCGTGCAGGCCTGTACGTGCCGGGCGGCAAAGCGTCGTACCCGTCGTCGGTTCTGATGAATGCTATCCCGGCCAAAGTTGCCGGTGTGGCTGAAGTGGACATGGTGGTGCCGACCCCGCGCGGTGAAATCAACGAATTGGTGCTAGCCGCCGCGTGCATCGCCGGTGTCGACCGCGTCTTCACCATCGGTGGCGCCCAGGCCGTGGCGGCCTTGGCCTATGGCACCGAGAGCGTGCCAAAGGTCGACAAGGTGGTCGGCCCCGGCAATATTTACGTGGCTACCGCCAAGCGCCACGTCTTTGGCCAGGTCGGTATCGACATGATCGCCGGCCCGTCGGAGATCCTGGTGGTGTGCGACGGCCAGACCGATCCGGACTGGATCGCCATGGATTTGTTCTCCCAAGCCGAGCATGACGAAGACGCTCAGGCGATCCTGGTCAGCCCGGATGCCGAGTTCCTCGATAAGGTCGCGGCCAGCATCAATAAGCTGCTGCCGACCATGGAGCGTGCCGAGATCATCGAGAAGTCGATCAATGGCCGCGGTGCGTTGATCCTGGTGCGTGATATGGAGCAAGCCATCGAAGTGGCCAACCGCATCGCGCCCGAGCACTTGGAGCTGTCCGTGGCTGACCCACAGGCCTGGCTGCCGTCGATTCGCCACGCCGGTGCGATCTTCATGGGGCGCCACACCAGCGAAGCCCTGGGCGATTACTGCGCCGGCCCCAACCACGTACTGCCCACCTCCGGCACCGCGCGCTTCTCGTCGCCGCTGGGGGTGTATGACTTCCAGAAGCGTTCTTCGATCATCTTCTGCTCGCCACAGGGCGCGTCCGAGCTGGGCAAGACCGCTTCGGTGCTGGCCCGTGGTGAATCGCTGAGCGCCCACGCGCGCAGCGCCGAATATCGCATCGCCAAGGGAGAGTAAGACATGAGCAAATTCTGGAGCCCTTTCGTCAAGAACCTCGTGCCTTACGTGCCCGGCGAGCAACCGAAAATGACCAAACTGGTCAAGCTCAACACCAACGAGAATCCCTACGGTCCATCGCCCAAGGCGTTGGCTGCGATGCAGGCCGAGTTGAACGACAACTTGCGCCTGTATCCGGACCCGAACAGCGACCTGCTCAAGCAGGCGGTGGCCACGTATTACGGGATCGACGCCGGCAAAGTATTCCTCGGCAACGGTTCCGATGAGGTGTTGGCGCACATTTTCCACGGCCTGTTCCAGCACGAGCTGCCGCTGCTGTTTCCGGATATCAGCTACAGCTTCTACCCGGTCTACTGCGGCCTCTACGGCATCCAGTCGGCGCCGGTGCCATTGGACGAGCAGTTCCAGATCCGCGTGGAAGACTACGCCAAGCCTAACGGCGGGATCATTTTTCCCAACCCTAACGCGCCAACCGGCTGCGTCCTGGCGCTGGACGCCGTGGAACAGATCCTCAAGGCCAGCCCGGATTCGGTGGTGGTGGTCGATGAAGCCTATATCGACTTCGGCGGCGAAACGGCCATCAGCCTGGTGGACCGCTACCCGAACCTGCTGGTGACCCAGACCCTGTCCAAATCGCGCTCACTGGCCGGTTTGCGCGTGGGCCTGGCGGTGGGCCACCCGGACTTGATCGAGGCGCTGGAGCGGGTCAAGAACAGCTTCAACTCCTACCCCCTGGATCGCCTGGCGATTGTCGGCGCGGCGGCCGCATTCGAGGACCGTGAATACTTCGAGAAGACCTGCCGACAGGTGATAGACAGCCGCAACCAGTTGGTCGCGCAGTTGGAGGATAAGGGCTTTGAGGTGTTGCCGTCGGCGGCCAACTTTATCTTTGCCCGCCACCCACGGCACGACGCGGCTGGTCTGGCGGCGAAGTTGCGCGAGCAGGGCGTGATCGTGCGGCACTTCAAGCAGGAGCGGATTGCCCAGTTCCTGCGGATCAGCATTGGTACGCCGGAGCAGAATCAGGCGTTGATCGATGGCTTGGGTGACCTCTAACACTCAGTGAAATCAAATGTGGGAGGGGGCAACCCCCTCCCACATTGGTTGGTGCTTTGGCCGTCAGATCAATGGCTCATCTGGCTTCTTATTCTTCCAGCCATCATTGCCCGGCAGCAGCAGGTTCAACCCGATCGCTACCACGGCGCACAGGGCGATGCCCTTGAGACCGAAATCATCCGGGCCGGTGCCGGTTCCCACCAGCACGCCGCCAATGCCGAACACCAAGGTCACCGACACAATCACCAGATTGCGCGCTTCGCCCAGGTCGATCTTGTGGCGAATCAACGTGTTCATCCCCACAGCAGCAATCGAACCGAACAACAGGCATAGAATTCCGCCCATCACCGGCACTGGAATGCTTTGCAGCAGCGCGCCGAATTTGCCGATAAACGCCAGGCTAATGGCAAAGATAGCCGCCCAGGTCATGATTTTCGGGTTGTAGTTCTTGGTCAGCATCACCGCGCCGGTCACTTCGGCGTAAGTGGTGTTCGGCGGGCCGCCAAACAGGCCGGCGGCCGTGGTGGCAATGCCGTCACCCAGCAAGGTGCGATGCAGGCCAGGTTTTTTCAGGTAGTCGCGCCCGGTCACGCTGCCCACCGCAATCACGCCGCCGATGTGTTCGATCGCCGGGGCCAGGGCCACCGGGACGATAAACAGGATCGCCTGCCAGTTGAATTCCGGCGCGGTGAAGTGGGGCAGGGCGAACCACGGGGCGGCCGCGATCTTGGCCGTGTCGACCACTCCAAAGTAGAACGACATGGCAAAGCCCACCAGCACGCCGGAGATAATCGGCACCAGGCGGAAAATGCCTTTGCCGAATACCGCCACGATCAGCGTGGTCAGCAGCGCCGGCATCGAGATCATCATCGCCGTCTGGTAATGAATCAGCTCGGCACCGTCGCCGGACTTGCCCATGGCCATGTTCGCGGCAATCGGTGCCATGGCCAGGCCGATGGAAATGATCACCGGGCCTATCACCACCGGCGGCAGCAAGCGGTCGATAAAACCGGTGCCCTTGATCTTCACCGCCAGGCCCAGGAACGTATAAACGAAACCGGCCGCCATCACGCCGCCCATGGTCGCCGCGAGGCCGAACTGGCCCTTGGCGAGGATGATCGGGGTGATGAAGGCGAAGCTCGATGCCAGGAATACCGGCACCTGACGCCCGGTCACCACCTGGAACAGCAAGGTGCCTAGACCTGCGGTGAACAGCGCAACGTTTGGATCAAGACCTGTGATCAGCGGCATCAACACCAGCGCGCCAAATGCCACGAAGAGCATTTGTGCGCCAGACAGGATCTGGCGCCAAAGCGGGTCGTTGAATTCATCCTGCATGCTCACGCGTCCTTCTGCTTGGTGCCGAAGATCTTGTCACCGGCATCGCCCAGGCCTGGGATGATGTAGCCGTGTTCGTTCAAGCGTTCATCGATGGAGGCGGTGTAGATCTGCACGTCCGGGTGTGCGCTCTCGACGGCGGCGATGCCCTCCGGCGCGGCTACCAGCACCATGGCGCGGATGTCCTTGCAACCGGCCTTCTTCAGCAGGTCGATGGTGGCGACCATGGAGCTGCCGGTGGCGAGCATCGGGTCGATGATCATTGCCAGGCGCTCGTCGATTTCCGGAACGAGTTTTTCCAGGTAAGTGTGGGCTTGCAGTGTCTCTTCATTACGGGCCACGCCCACGGCGCTGACCTTGGCGCCCGGGATCAGGCTGAGTACGCCTTCGAGCATGCCGATGCCGGCGCGCAGGATCGGTACCACGGTGATTTTCTTACCGGCGATTTTCTCGACCTGGACAGGACCGGCCCAACCGGGAATCTCATAATTCTCCAGGGGTAAATCCTTGGTGGCTTCGTAAGTGAGCAGCGCTCCGACTTCCTGAGCAAGCTCACGGAAGTTCTTCGTGCTGATGTCGGCGCGGCGCATAAGGCCGAGTTTGTGTCGGATCAGCGGGTGGCGGATCTCGCGAGTGGGCATGGGAAAGGCTCCGGCGGCGGGCAAAAAAACCGGCCTAGATTAATCTATCCGAGGGTGTTGTCCTATAGACATGTAGCACGTTAGTCCATAAAGGCTTGCCCGGAGCGCATGAGAAGCGTACCTTCGCCCGCTTTTCTTGCCACAGCACCCCTTGGAGAGCGCCATGTCCGCTGATCTCGAGCATATCCGTCAAATCATGCGCGAGGCTGACTGCCTGTACACCGAAGCGCAAGTCGAAGAAGCGATCGCCAAGGTCGGCGCCCACATCACCCGCGAAATGGCCGATACCAACCCGGTGGTGTTCTGTGTGATGAACGGTGGTCTGATCTTCGCCGGCAAATTGTTGACTCACCTGCAATTCCCGCTGGAAGCGTCTTACCTGCACGCCACCCGCTATCGCAATGAAACCAGCGGCGGCGACCTGTTCTGGAAGGCCAAGCCGGAAGTCTCGTTTATTGACCGTGACGTGCTGATCATCGACGACATCCTCGATGAAGGTCACACCCTGGGCGCAATCATCGACTTCTGCAAACACGCCGGCGCACGCAAAGTGCACACTGCCGTGCTGATCGACAAAGACCACGACCGCAAGGCTCGCCCTGAGCTGAAAGCCGATTTCGTCGGTCTGCCGTGCATCGACCGTTACATCTTCGGTTACGGCATGGACTACAAGGGCTACTGGCGCAACGCCAATGGCATCTACGCCGTCAAAGGGATGTGATACGTGGCGCGCTTTCTGGATCAGACACTGTTTACCGAGCTGGCCGAGAAAGCGAACGCCAGCACCCGTGGGCGGCATCATCACAATTTCCATGAGATGGACGAGCCGTGTCATCGCATGGCAGTGGGCCTGCAACCGAGCACCTACGTGCCCCCACATCGCCACCTCAGTGCGGACAAGGCGGAAACCTTGCTCGTGCTCAAGGGCCGTCTGGGCCTGCTGGTGTTCAATGACCGCGGCGAGGTAATCGCCAAGCGCGTGATGCAGGCTGGCGGCGAGTGCGCCGGCGTCGATCTGCCGCCGGGCGTGTTCCATGGCCTGGTGGTGCTGCAGCCCGATACGGTGATGTTCGAATGCAAGGCAGGGCCTTATCGGCCGGTTGGCGAGGGCGAACTGGCCGAGTGGGCACCGCGTGAAGGCGACGCCGGCGTGGCGGCGTATCAACGCTGGATGCTTGCGCAGTTCGATTGAGCTACAGTGCTGGGCCCCTTGCCGTGGAGTGGCTCATGAGCCGGTTGATACGCAGTTGCGCCATGCTGGCGTTGTCCTTCAGTTTGCCCTTGGCCGCAGCGCCGGCGCCGATGCACGGCCAATTCCTGCCGCCGGATGACCTTGCCCTGCGTGCCGAAGCTCCTGATCAGCAGCAATTGCTGCAGGTCACCGAGTACGCGGTGGTGGTGGGCAATCAGCGTCAGTCCAATCAACAGCCGATCCCGGTTACGTCACCGCTGATGATCCGCCTCAAGGGTAAGCCCCTGAACAAAGGCGCGACCATCGCCCAAGTGATGCTCAACTTCGATGCCGAAAGCAAAAGCCTGAAAAAGCCGGTATTCGATGAGAAAACCCGTACGCTTACCTTGTCGTACCCGGTGGCTCAATACCGTGTAATCGTCGATCTGCTGCGCAATGACACGGTGTATGTGCAGTTCCTCAGTTATGCCAACGGTCATATCTGGGCGGATTTGCATACCGGCACGGTCAAGTCCAGATAGGCCGGCGCCTACACAAGGCCGTGCCCCGCAGGTAGACTTCAAGCCCCGTGTAAATGTCTGCAGGCTGGAGTCGGTAATGCGTAAAGATAAGAAACAGGTGATTGGCGACGAGATCGGCGACGATCAGATCAAGTTGTTCCTGGACTTCGAGCCAGTCGACGCAACTTCACCGTCCCTGCACAAACTGATCAAGGCTTACCGTGGCCTGCGTATCGACGACTTCGAGCGCTTCCTGGGTTTTTTCAAGGCAGCCGGTTTGGACCTGGATGGCAAGGATGAGCACGGCCAGACCTTCGTCGACCTGATCAAAGACCAGCGTAACGCCGCCGAATACATCGAGCTGATCGACAACGCCCGCGGCTGATTACTCCAGGCAAAAAAACGCCCCGTTCTCCTCGTGAGAGCGGGGCGTTTTTTATTGCAGCAAGGCCTTAGGCGAAGCTCTCGGCCTCGTTGCTCTGCTCAACCAATTGCAGACTGATGTTGTTCTGGGCGTTGATCTTGCGATACAGCTCGGCATCGGTCTCCAGCACTTTTTCCCGCGCCGGGAAGATTTCATGCAGCTTAGCCGCCCACTCTCCACTGGCCTTGTCCGGGAAGCAGCGCTCGATCAGTTCCAGCATGATCGAGACGGTCACCGAAGCGCCTGGCGAGGCGCCCAGCAGGGCCGCCAGCGACCCGTCCTTGGCTGCGACCAGCTCGGTACCGAATTGCAGCACGCCGCCTTTCTTCGGGTCTTTCTTGATGATCTGCACCCGCTGACCGGCCACTTCCAGGCGCCAGTCCTCGGCTTTCGCCTCCGGGTAGAAGCGGCGCAGGGATTCCAGGCGCTGTTCCATGGACTGCATCACTTCGCTGACCAGGTACTTGGTCAGGTCCATGTTGTCGCGAGCCACGGCCAGCATCGGGCCGATGTTGCCGGCGCGAACCGACAGCGGCAGGTCGAGGAACGAACCGTGCTTGAGGAACTTGGTGGTGAACCCGGCATAAGGCCCGAACAGCAGAGATTTCTTGCCATCCACCACGCGGGTATCCAGGTGCGGCACCGACATTGGCGGCGAACCCACGGCGGCCTGGCTGTAGACCTTGGCCTGGTGATGCTTGACCACTTCAGGGTTATCGCAGCGCAGCCACTGGCCGCTGACCGGGAAACCGCCGAAGCCTTTGCTTTCTTCGATGCCCGAGGCTTGCAACAGCGGCAGGGCCGCGCCGCCAGCACCGAGGAACACGAACTTGGCATCCACTTCACGGCTGTTGCCGCTGTTGACGTCCTTGATGCTCACGGTCCAGCCGGCGCCGTTGCGCTTGAGGCCGGTGACGCGCTTGCAATACTTGACCTGGGTGTCGGCCGAGCTGGTCAGGTGGTTGAGCAGTTGATTGGTCAGGGCGCCAAAGTTGACGTCGGTGCCGTTCATGACGCGGGTGGCGGCGATTTTTTCGTCGAGCGGGCGGCCCGGCATCATCAGCGGCATCCATTCGGCCATCTCGCTGCGGTCTTCGGTGTAGTGCATGTCCGAAAACGCGTGGTGCTGGCTCAGGGTCTCAAAGCGCTTCTTGAGGAACTCCACGCCTTTGTCGCCTTGCACGAAGCTCAGGTGCGGTACCGGGCTGATAAAGGATCTGGACGAGCCAAAGGTGCCCTTTTTGGTCAAGTACGCCCAGAACTGCTTCGACACCTCGAACTGGGTGTTGATGTGCACGGCTTTCTTGATGTCGATGGAGCCATCGGCGGCCTGAGGTGTGTAATTCAGCTCACACAGGCCGGCGTGACCGGTACCGGCGTTGTTCCACGGGTTGGAACTTTCCGCGGCACCCGAGTCCATCAGCTCAACGACTTCCAGCTTGAGGCCGGGGTCGAGCTCTTTGAGTAGTACGGCCAGGGTGGCACTCATGATGCCGGCCCCTACCAGTACTACATCGACTGCTTCGTTATGCGCCATTTAACGCGTCTCCAAAATCTGCAGCACCAAATTGACGGCATGGCTGCCAGGAGTGACGGGGCGTTCACGTATTGCCCCAGGTTACCCATGGCCAGGATCGCCATGTCCGTTTCGCAATTCTTTGCAACTCAGCACACGCTTGCTGCCTGGCCTGATCTGCCTATGAACGCATTCATGGGCGGCTGTGGCAATTCGACTTATGGTCAAAGCGTGCGATGCGTGCAATCAATCCGTAGCGGACAGGCTCAAGCTCCAGTGGTTGATGAGTACTCGGTCCTGTGCGGTTGGGCTGTTCCAGACGCTGATGGTGCTTGTACAAACGCCAAACTATTCATTTGCTCGCCACACTCTTGTGAAGTTGTGAAAACCCGTTTTTTCACGCTCTTTTGAAGACGTGAACCTCAAAAAAGGGCTGCCCCAGCCTGGCACCTGGCCCGTAAACCTCTGCCGATAGGCAGCAAAACGGGCAAACAACTCAAGTGGCCGAGCGCAATGGCAGCTCTGGCAGATTCGGTAAAGGCGGGTGGTTTGCAAAGGAACAGCAAGCGCGCCGGCTTCACTCGATCTGTGTGGGCGGCTCTCTGTGGGCGATTCTTGGGGGTTAATACCGAGGCATTAACGATGCTGCGAGGCCCGATCAGGAGACGTCCTTATAATCGGGGGGAGATTGTAGCGAAGAACGTCAGGGAAATGGGCGTGTTTTATGACTTTTATTAGGCGTTTGGTCAGGCGGCCAACACCGGGTGGCGCGATGACCGTGTCGCGCGTGGGCTGACACGGGCCCGGGCCGGCAGCGGTCGATGCATCCAGCTCAGGCGGATTTCTTCGATTTCCACCCAGCCTTGGCCCACCGGCGGCTGGCTGCATTCTTTGAAGGCTTGGCAGCGGCCCTGGGAATCGAGCAAGGCAAACTGACGAAGCGCGGACTTGCGAGTAAATAACGACCAGAGATATTGCATGGCGATCAACCTCCTGTGAATGAGGCCAAGCATGCCGATGCGGGATGACGCGGCGATGTATCGGCTGTGACACATCGGTGACAGCGAACCGCGCAAAGTGTCGTGAGTCATAGGTTGTAACTGATGCTGGTTCCCGGCGATGGCGCCCCGTTATACTGCCGGCCTGTCGGTACCTGATTTCTGGAGAGAAGCGCATGTTGCAACGCCTGTTGTTCGGTTTGATCACTGTGACCACGTTGTCCCTGGTTGGCTGCGCCAACAGCCCGCAACAACTCAGCCCGCAACCGAAGCTCACCACGCAGTTGGCCCCGGTAGGCCATGGTCAGCCGGTGTCGGTGCGTGTGGTGGATGGCCGTCCTTCGCCGACCTTGGGTTCCCGTGGGGGCCTGTATCCGGAGACCGCGCTGATTTCGGTCAACGCCCAGGATGTGCTGCCCAAGCTGCAGGTCCAAGCCGAGGCGGCCGTGCGTCTGCTGGGCTTTACTCCCTCCAACTCGCCGGGCGTGCCGCAGTTGACGGTCACCCTGGCTGAGCTGAAATACCAGTCGCCGAAGGAAGGTCTGTATGTGACCGAGGCGTCAATCGGCGCGACCTTCAAGTCCGACGTCAACGCCGGCACCCGCCGCTACAGTGGCCGCTACGCTGCATCCCTGAATCAGCGCTTTGGCATGTCGCCGAACCAGGAGACCAACACCAAGCTGGTCAGCGACGTCCTGAGCGATGCCTTGACCCGTCTGTTCAAAGACCCGAGCATCGGCCAGTTGCTTAGCTCGCAATAACCGCTCCACAAAAAACCGGGCTCGCAAGGCCCGGTTTTTTTACGTCTTCAGTTTCATGCCGCCGTGTCGATACAGAAGTCCAGCAGGCTGATCCCGGTCAGCAGATCGGTTTCCGGCAAGTCCGCATGGGAATGCCCGCCCAGGGCGCAATACACCAGCCAATGCCGGTCTTGAACGTTGAACGCCAGGCTGTCTATCAGCGCCTCCTGTTCATCGCTTTGAGCGATCAGATACAGCCGATCCTGGTTTTGTGCATGCAGCATGACAAGCTCCCGAACGTCCGAAGGGCCACAGAGTGGACTGTTAAGGTGACGTTCAGGTGACGCGGTAAATTACTGGATAGATTAGCCGTCCATGGGGAGGAAACGTTCACGCGCAGCAGAGGTAGTGCGCGTGCGGTTGTGTCCAAACTGTTACCCAGGCACCGTTTTACCGAGGTTTGCGATGGCACTGCCCGCACTAATGATTAACGTTGTCGCGCTGGCAATCGCCTGCCCAGGCGCCGCGCTGCTGTATGTCACCCGCCTGCGCGAGCAGCGCGCCATGACCAAGCTCGCCGCTCAAAGCGAAGAACGCGCAATCGATCAGCCGATGCTGTTTCTGGATGTGCGCCTTGTACGGGCGCACCGGGTGGCTTACCGCATCGGGTTCGCCTGCCTTGGAATGGCGCTACTGACCTCGTGGGTCAGCACTCACCTTTAAGAACACTGCAAAGCGAACGTGGGAGCTGCAAGCCCCCACATTTTTCGCCCGGTGTTTAGAGCGGGATCCCAGCCTTGACCCGATACTGATTGCGCACCGGCGTTGCATATTGCACCACCAGGAATGGCCGGTGTTCCGCCGGGCATTCGCTCAAGCGCCGCTCCCACTCGGCCTTCGCCTTGGCCAACTCGTCGGCGGGGAACAGCTCCTCGGCCTTGGGCACCTGCAATTGCGGCTCGGCGTCACTCCATTGGGCATAAGCCAGGTAGTGCACCGGAAACAAGCGGTAGCCGCCGAGAATCTGCCGGTCCATTTCCACCGCCAGCACCTTGGTGTCTTCGAAGCGCTCGGTAATCGGCGGGGCGAAGTTGATATGCACCCGGCCCTTGTAGCCGGTGATGCCCAGGGCAATGCTCACGTCGTCCTCGCCCGGTGCCTTCGTGTAGGTGCCGGTGGTGGCGCGGATATACAGTTCACGCGCTTTGGCCGCATCACAGGGGTCATATTCGTAGCTGATGGACACCGGCGTCAGGTTCAGCGACTGGATCACTTCGGCGAACGGTTCGTCCTTGCGGCTGACGTGGAACATCTTGAGGATCGCCGATTCGGTGCGATCGTCGCCGTCCTTGGCGCGGCCTTCGGCCTGGGCGATCCAGATCGATTGGCGGTCATTGAGGATCGAATGGTTGATGTAGGCCGACAGCAGGTTGAACGCCGCCATTTTTTCCTTCCGCCCGGTGATCGAGCGGTGCACGATGAAGCTCTTGTTCAGGCGCATCAGATCGCTGACGAACGGCTTTTGCAGCAGGTTGTCGCCAATGGCGATGCGCGGCGTCGGCAGGCCGGCGTGGTACACGGCGTAGTTGACGAAGGCCGGGTCCATCACGATATCGCGGTGGTTGGCCAGAAAGAGGTAGGCGGTGCCCGATTTGAGCTGCTCGACCCCGGTGTAGGTGACACCGTCGGTCGCCCGGTCGATGGTGTGGTCGACGTAATACTCGACTTTGTCCTGCAGCGTCGCCACGGTGGTGACGCCGGCGAATTCGCGGCGCAATTTGCGGGCGATCATGGGCTTGAGCAGCCAGCCAAGGGTGCCGGCGAAGCGGGGGAAGCGGAAGTGGGTCAGGATGTCCAGAAAGGCCTTGTCACTGAACAGCCGCGCCAGCACCGCCGGGACTTCGCTGTCGTTGTAAGGTCGGATGGTATCGAATTCGCCCATCATGCTCTCTTGTTAGAAACGGCTAGGATAAGTAGAAGAAATACCAGGGTTCGGCCCGAGTCATTGGCTCAGCCGGGGTATAACCCTGTAAATAGACCGGCGATTATACGCACAAGTCACCTGGGAGACTGCGATGCTGGAACCTGCGCTGTACGATTGTCCTTATTGTGGCGAGTCGGTTGAAACATCGGTGGATTTGTCTGGCGGTGACCAGATTTACATTGAAGACTGCCAGGTGTGTTGCAGACCGATCATTTTCAATCTGCAGGTGCATGGCGACGAGTGGATGCTCGACACTCGCAGCGAGAACGAATAACAGGTACGCCTATGCAGCGAATCTACGAACCGGAAAACCTGATGGAAGGCGAGCTGCTGCAGCAGATGCTCGCCAGCGAGGGTATCGAGGCGCACCTGGTGGGCCGCCATTTGCTCGGCGGCACCGGCGAATTGCCGATCTTCGGCCTGCTTGGCCTGGAAGTGGACAACGACCGCGCACTCGACGCCCGTGAACTCATCACCGCCTATATCGGCGCGCAACCGCTGCCCGGCGATGAACCCGACAGCTTCCCCGACGTGTTGGTCTGTTAGGCTGTCGGCCGGTTTATCCAAGAGTCGTGTTGCCCCATGTGTGGACGTTATGCCCTGTTTCGCTGGAACCCCACCTTTGCTGCCTTGCCGGGCTTTCCGGCCGATCAGCAGGCGCAGTGGAACATTTCGCCGAATGATTCGGTGCTGATCCAGCGCCTGGAAGGCGAGCAGCTCACCCTGGCCCGCGCTCGCTGGGGGCTGACGCCGCCCTGGCTCACCGACCTGTCCCGCACCCCGGCCCATGCCCGCGCCGAAACCCTGGCCGAGCAACCGATGTTTCGCGAGGCGTTTCGCCAACGCCGCTGCCTTTTGCCAGCCAACGGTTTCTACGAATGGCGCGGAACCCAGCGCAAACGCCCGTACTGGCTGACGCCGGGGGAGGGCTCCTCGTTGTTTTTTGCCGCGATCTGGGAAGCCTACCCCGTGCAGGAACAGGTGTGGCTGAGCACGGCCGTGGTGACGCAGGCCGCGCAAAGTCAGCGACGGCCGTTGATCCTGGATGCGGCAGGGCAAGCGGCCTGGCTCAACCCCGACACGCCGCTGCCGGCGTTGCAGGCATTGCTGGCCAGTGAACCGAGCGCGTTGCGCGAGCGGGTCCTGGCCAACCTGGTCAACGATCCCAAGCTCAATGGGCCGGAGTGCCTGACCCCGGCGTGAGCCTGTCGGCGCGCCCTACACCTTGAACTGATTGATCAGCCGCCGCTGCTGCTCCGCCAGCTTGGTCAAGTCCGCACTGGCCGCGCTGGATTCGTCCGCGCCTCCCGCCACTTCATTGGCCACCTGGCCGATATTAATCACGTTGCGATTGATGTCCTCGGCCACTGCGCTCTGCTCCTCGGCCGCACTGGCAATCTGAGTGTTCATGTCGTTGATCACCGACACTGCCTGAGTAATAGTCTGCAGCGCTTCAGCCGCCTTGGCCGCGTGTTGTACGCTTTCGTCGGTGCGGTGCTGACTGTCTTCCATCACCCGTACCACGTCCCGTGTGCCTTGTTGCAACTGCTGGATCATGGCCTGGATTTCTTCGGTGGCCTGCTGGGTTTTTTGCGCCAGGTTGCGCACTTCGTCGGCGACCACGGCAAACCCGCGACCTTGTTCGCCGGCGCGCGCGGCTTCGATGGCAGCGTTCAGCGCCAGCAGGTTGGTCTGTTCGGCAATCCCGCGAATGGCAGTCAGGATCGCGTTGATGTTTTCACTGTCCTTGGCCAGCGTTTGCACCACCGCAACCGCTTTGCCGATTTCCTCGGCCAGCACACCGATGGAGGCCGAGGTGTCGCGCACAATGCGCATGCCCTGATTCGCGGCCTGATCGGCGTGGCTGGCGGCTTGCGCGGCCTGGGTGGCATTGCGCGCCACGTCCTGGGCGGTGGCGGTCATCTCATGCACGGCAGTGGCGACCTGGTCGATTTCCACCATCTGCTTATGCACGCCCTGGTTGGTGCGGATCGCAATATCGGCGGTGTGCTCCGACGAATCGCTAACCTTCTGCACCGAGCTCACCACTTGGGTAATCATGCCCTGCAATTTGATCAGGAAGGTGTTGAAACCGCTGGCGATTGCGCCCAACTCGTCGGCTCGGTCGCTGGTCAGGCGGCGTGTCAGGTCGCCTTCGCCTTGGGCGATGTCATTGAGCATGGCCACCATCTGTTTGAGCGGGCGGGCGATCCCATGGCCAACCAGCCAGATCACCAGCAGGCCGAGCCCGGCCACCACCAGGCCGGCGATCGCCATGCCGACGGTATCGGTTTTGCGCTGGGCTTGCAGGTCGCTTTGCAGTTTCTGCGAGTCGGCCATCACCGCCGCCAATGGCAATTGCATCATCAAGGTCCAGCGTGCGTCGGTCTGGCCGATGCCGAAGGGCAGGAACAACTCGATATGGCCGTGCTCGCGGTCGATGTCGTAGCGCACTTCGCCGGGCTTGAGCTGGTTGAGGTTGGTCAGTTCGCTGGCGTCGAGCAGGTCGCTGGCCTTTTCGCCGAGTTTGCTGGCGTCCTTGGTGTAGGCCACCAGGCGGCCGTTGCTGGAGATCAGCGCCAGTTCGCCGGCGCCTTTATAGAGCTTCTGGTCGGCACTGGTGAGCATGTCCTGAATGAAGTTCACCGACAGATCGGCCCCCACAATGCCCTGGAACTTGCCATCGACCATGATCGGCTCGATGAACGAGGCCAGCATCACCATGACGTCGCCGACTTTATACGGGGCGGGGTCGATGGCGCAGGGCTTCTGGCTTTCCTTGGAGCACAGGTAGTACTCGCTGGCGCGTACGCCGGTGGAGAGCATTTTCTGGTCGGCCACGTCGGCGAGCTTATCCAGGCCCAGGCTGCCGTCCGCGTTGCGATACCACCACGGGATAAAGCGGCCGTCGGCGCCCATGCCGATGATGGGGCTGTTCACGTAGGCGGCGTCGTTATGATCGATCGCGTTGGGTTCCCAGCCGATGTAGGCACCGAGGATTTTGGGGTTGCGCACCACGCTTTCACGCAGCAGGTTGATCAGTTGCTCACGGGCGATCTGCAGCGCGGGCTCGCCCTTGGCGTCCTTCATGGCAAGTAAGGCGTTGGCGGTGGCCAAACCTTTGGCGGTCACCAGTGGCGCCTCCAGCTCACGCTGGATCTGGGTGGCCTGGGTTTGCGCCAGGGACGTCAGGCGCTGCTCGATGATCTGCTCGAACTGCGCCTGAGTGCGTTGCTGGACCATCTCTTGGGTGCGCGCGCTGGCGAACACCGCGTAGAGCACCAGCACCGCGACCACGGTCAGCACAATGGCCCCGGCCAATGCGGCGACGGAAAACTGAATCGACTTGAATTTCATGAACGCTCCACGCGCAGGAGAGATGGGCTGCCTGATGTATCGGCTGGAGACGGGCAGGTCATGAGCGGTGGGCGGTCAAAAGCCGGCCGCTTGTCGCAAATGGGACAGCCGTCGCCGCAGCGGGAGGTGTGAGATGTATCCGAAATTCAACGGTTACACGTCTGGTGTATCTGGCGTCGATACAGTCGAACGCCTACGATACGCGCCATGTTTTCAGGGCGTCTTTTCAGGGAGAGTGTATTGATGAAGAAATCACTGGCGGTAAGTGTATTGGCGGCAGCGGTCCTGCTGGCCGGGTGTCAATCGGTCAACACCACCAGCGGCGGCGCCGTTGGGGTAGAGCGCAAGCAGTACATGTTCAGCATGCTGTCGAGCCAGGAAGTCGACCAGATGTATGCCCAGTCCTACCAGCAGACCCTGGGTGAGGCCAGCGGCAAAGGCTTGGTGGATAAAACCAGTGCCAACGCCAAGCGGGTGCAGGCCATCGCCAAGCGTCTGATCGCCCAGGCACCGACCTTCCGTGCGGATGCGGCGCAGTGGAACTGGGAAGTGAACCTGATCAAAAGCGATGAGATGAACGCCAACTGCGGGCCTGGCGGCAAGATCTTCGTGTACAGCGCGCTGATCGACAACCTCAAGCTCACCGATGACGAATTGGCCGCGGTAATGGGCCATGAGATCGCCCATGCCCTGCGTGAGCATGGTCGCGAAGCCATGTCCAAGGCTTACGGCATCGAAATGGCCAAGCAGGGCGCCGGCGCGTTGTTTGGCCTGGGTCAGGACAGCCTGGCGCTGGCCGACACCGTAGCCAACTACGGCATGACCTTGCCCAACAGTCGCAGCAATGAAAACGAAGCGGACCTGATCGGCCTGGAACTGTCCGCCCGTGCCGGCTACAACCCGAACGCCGCGATCACGCTGTGGAACAAGATGGCCAAGGCGTCCGAGGGCGCGCCGCCGGAGTTCATGAGCACGCACCCGGCGTCTGACAGCCGCATCGCCTCGCTGCAGGCGGCCATTCCAAAGGTCATGCCGCTCTATCAGCAGGCCAAAAAATCTTGACCCTGTGACGATCCAATGGTGGGAGAGGGTTTGCCCCCTCCCACATTGAATTGGGTTTGCAGGCTGAGACTCTTAGATCCAGCCACTGCTCTGCATGGCTTTGTACACCGCCACGATCGCCAGGATGAAAAACGCTGAGGCGGCCAGGCGGCGAATCAACGTCAGCGGCAGTTTCTCTGCGGCGAAATTCCCCGCCAATACCACCGGCACGTTGGCAATCAGCATGCCCAGGGTGGTACCGATGATCACCAGCCACAGTTCCGGATATTGCGCGGCGAGCATCACCGTGGCGATTTGCGTCTTGTCACCGATTTCCGCGAGGAAAAACGCAATCAGCGTGGTTAGGAAAGGCCCGAACTTGCGCGTGGTGCTGGCTTCGTCATCGTCGAGTTTGTCCGGCACCAAGGTCCACAGCGCGGTGGCGCAGAAGCTGGCCGCGAGGATCCAGTGCAGCACCGCATCCGAGAAGAAACTGCCGAACCAGGCGCCCACGGCACCGGCGGCGGCGTGGTTGGCCAGGGTGGCGGCGACGATACCGGCGATGATCGGCCAGGGTTTGCGAAAGCGGGCGGCCAGGATGAGGGCGAGCAGTTGCGTCTTGTCGCCGATTTCGGCCAAGGCAACGATTGCGGTGGGAACGAGCAATGAATCCAGCATCAGGTAGGTTTCCAGGGGCGGGTCGACACGGCTATGACACGTACAGCCTTCCCGCCCCGGGTAAGGTGTGCGTGTCATAGGTCTTGTCAAACCCCGGTCCGTCTGTGCGGACTCCTGGGTCGCATACGCCATGGTCTGCTGACCAAGTATGTTGACGTATGCCGGACGAGCATGGTGCTCGTGGGAGACTACTCCCCTAGGACGGAGCGGATTCTGCCTAGGCAAATTCCATTCGGCAAGCGTTCTTTGCTAAACCTCGATCAGCCGCGCTTGGCGCGGTAGATACGAAAACCGTTGCCTTCAGCCTTGATCGCACACGCGCCCAGATGCTCTTCGATCAGCGGCTGGTACTTCAGGAAACTGTTGGCCACCAAGCGCAGTTCGCCGCCTTTTGACAGATGTTTGGCCGCTTTTCGCAGCAAGTTCTCGGTGGCGAAATAGTCTGTGTGCACGCCAACATGGAACGGTGGATTGCTCAGAATCGCATTCAATCCCATCGGCGCGGCGTCGATGCCATCACCGGTCAGCACCTCGGCTTCCAGGCCGTTGGCGGCCAGGGTCAGGCGGCTGCTGGCGGCGGCGAAGGCGTCCACGTCGAGCAAAGTGACGGTGTTGTGCGGGTAGCGACGTTTGATTGCGGCTCCCAATACGCCAGCCCCACAGCCAAAGTCCAGCAGGTGGCCGCTCGGCAGTTTATCCAGATGCGCCAGTAATAACTCGGTGCCGCGATCCAGGCGACCGTGGCTGAACACCCCCGGCAGGCTCACCACCTTCAACGGCCCTTCGGCCAGCGGTACGTCGAAGGTCTGTGCCAAGCTCTCCAACGCCAACGCCTGCGGAGCATTGGCTACGGTGACTTGCCACAGCTGGCAATGCCGCGCGTTGTCGAGCTTGCGCGGTTTGCCGAAGGGGATCATTTGCTTGGCGGCGCTTTCGATACCGGCTTTTTTCTCGCCCACCAGGAACAGCTCGGCGCCGGGAATGCGTGCGGCCACGGCCTTGAGCAGATAGTCGGTCAGGTCCTTGGACTTGGGCAGAAAGATTACCGCCGCGTCGAACGCACGCTCCGGCACGCTGACGCCGAACTGGCTGCGCTCGAGGAAACGGGCGTCGAGCGCCGCCTGGTCGCCGGCATGCCAGCACCAGCCGTGGGCATTGGGCAGGCGCCCCAGCAAGTCGTCGGCGGGCAACCCCACCAATAGCAGGTTGCCTTGAAAAAGTTCGGCCTGGCGAAGCAGTACTTCACTGCGCGGATCCATGGTCTGCTCCTTGAAAAGGGGCGCAGTTTATCAACTCACAACCCGCAGCGGGGTACCGCTGAAAAAGCCACGGGCGTTTTCCACCAGTTGACCAACGATACGCTGGCGCGCTTCGCGACTGCCCCAGGCATTGTGTGGGGTGACGATCAAGCGCGGAATATCGTCGGCCAGCAGCGGATTACCGTCGACCGGCGGCTCCACGCTCAACACATCGGTAGCCGCGCCGCCCAGATGGCCGCTGCGCAACGCCTGTGCCAGGGCTTGCTCGTCGATCAAACCGCCGCGCGCGGTGTTGACCACCAGCGCGCCGGGCTTGAGCAGCGCCAGTTCGCGGGCACCGATCAAATGGCGGGTGTGCTCGTTGAGCGGGCAGTGCAAGGTCAGCGCGTCGACCTGGGGCAGCAGTTCATCCAACGGCACGCGGTCGGCTCGGGCAGGGCGCCCCGGAATCGCGCCCAGCACCACGCGCATGCCAAAGGCTTCGGCCAGACGCGCCACGGCGCTGCCCAATTCACCGTGGCCAAGCAGACCGAGGGTTTTGCCCTCCAATTCGATGATCGGATGATCCAGCAGGCAGAATTGCTTGGCCTGTTGCCATTTGCCGGCGGCTACATCCTGCTGATAGTCCTTCAGCCGCGTCGCCAGGTTGAGCAGCAGCATAATTGTGTGTTGCGCCACCGATGGCGTGCCGTAGCCCTGGCAGTTGCTCACCGTGATGCCCTGGGCGCGGGCGGCGGCCATATCAATGTTGTTGGTACCGGTGGCCGACACCAGGATCAGTCTGAGATCGGGGCAAGCCGCCAGGGTTTGTGCGTTGAGCACGATCTTGTTGCTGATGGCCACTTGGGCACCTTGCAGGCGTTCCAATACATTTTGCGGCGTCGTGTCCGAAAACAGCTGCAACTCAGTGAAGCTGTCTCGCAATTCGCTGAGGTCGAGGTCCCCCAAGTCCAGGGAAGGGTGATCAAGGAAGACGGCGCGGCGATTGTCAGTCATCAACTGTACCTTTTGCGACAGAGTTCGAAGGCGTAATCTGCCGAGCCTATCAGATGAAATAATCAGTTACTTAATGGAGTGAGCATGTACCTCGCCGAGTTTTTGACCGTAGCCTTGATTCACTTGTTGGCGGTGGCCAGTCCCGGACCGGACTTCGCCGTGGTGGTGCGTGAGAGCGTGACCCACGGCCGCCGCGCCGGCACCTGGACCGCGCTGGGCGTGGGTTCGGCGATTTTCCTGCATGTGGGCTATTCGTTGCTGGGTATCGGGCTGATCGTGTCCCAGTCCATCGTGCTGTTCAACGCCCTCAAGTGGGCCGCGGCTGCTTACTTGCTGTACATCGGCTTCAAAGCCCTGCGCGCCCAGCCGGCCAAACCCGCGGCCGAGGGCGAGCTGCACCGCGAAGCCGGTGAACGCACCCCGCGCGGCGCCTTCACCGCCGGTTTCGTAACCAATGGCTTGAACCCCAAGGCCACGTTGTTCTTCCTCTCGTTGTTCACCGTGGTGATCAATCCACACACGCCGCTGGCGGTGCAGGCCGGTTACGGCGTGTACCTGGCGGTGGCGACGGCGCTGTGGTTCTGCCTGGTGGCGATGCTGTTCAGCCAGCAACGCGTGCGCGCCGGGTTTGCGCGGATGGGGCATTGGTTCGACCGGACCATGGGCGCGGTATTGATTGCCATAGGTGTGAAGCTGGCGTTTACCAGCATGAAATAACATTGGCCCACCCGGTGCGCATGACCAGTAATCGGTGCAAATGCTGGCGCAAAGCTAGCATTTGCTGAGGTCTGCAAATCATTCCTTTGGCTGATTTAGCGCACACATAACGTCTCTACAGTGCAGGTCTTCAAGCCAAGACCGTGCAGTCATAAAAGGGATTCGTATGTTGCAGACCCGTGTTATCCCGCCCGCCGAAGGTGCGTACCAATACCCACTGTTGATCAAGCGCCTGCTGATGTCCGGCACCCGTTACGAGAAGACCCGGGAAATCGTCTACCGTGACAAATTGCGTTACACCTACCCCACCTTGATCGAACGCGTCGCGCGCCTGGCCAATGTGTTGACCGAGGCCGGTGTGAAGGCCGGTGACACGGTGGCGGTGATGGATTGGGACAGCCATCGCTATCTGGAATGCATGTTCGCCATCCCGATGATCGGCGCGGTGATCCACACCATCAACGTGCGCCTGTCGCCGGAACAGATCTTGTACACCATGAACCACGCCGAAGACCGCTTCGTGCTGGTCAACAGTGAGTTTGTCGGGCTCTATCAAGCCATCGCCGGGCAGCTCACCACTGTGGACAAGACCCTGCTGCTCACCGACGGCGAAGCCAAAACCGCCGATCTGCCTGACCTAGTGGGCGAGTATGAAACCCTGCTGGCCGCCGCCAGCCCTCAGTACGACTTCCAGGATTTCGACGAGCACTCGGTCGCCACCACGTTCTACACCACTGGCACCACCGGTAACCCCAAGGGCGTGTACTTCACCCATCGCCAACTGGTGCTGCACACCATTGGCGTGGCGACCATCATGGGCAGCGTCGACAGCGTACGATTGCTGGGCACCAACGACGTGTACATGCCGATCACGCCGATGTTTCACGTGCATGCCTGGGGCTTGCCGTATGTGGCTACCATGCTCGGTCTCAAGCAGGTCTACCCTGGCCGCTACGACCCGGAATTGCTGGTGGAGCTGTGGCGTAAGGAAAAGGTCACGTTCTCCCATTGCGTGCCGACCATCCTGCAGATGGTGCTCAACGCCAAGGCCGCTCAGGGGGTGGATTTTGCCGGTTGGAAAATCGTCATCGGTGGCAGTGCGCTGAATCGTTCGCTGTATGAAGCTTCCAAGGCCCGTGGGATTCAACTCACCGCTGCGTACGGCATGTCCGAGACCGGACCGCTGGTGTCCTGTGCGCATCTCAACGAAGAACTGCTGGCCGGCAGCGAAGACGAGCGCATTACCTACCGCATAAAGGCTGGCGTGCCGGGGCCGTTGGTGGAGGCGGCGATCATCGACGCCGAGGGTCGTTTCCTGCCGGCCGATGGCGAATCCCAGGGCGAACTTGTGCTGCGCGCGCCCTGGCTGACCGAGGGATATTTCAAAGAGCCGCAGAAGGGCGCCGAGTTGTGGGCGGGCGGCTGGATGCACACCGGGGATGTGGCCACGCTGGACGCCTTTGGTGTGATCGATATCCGCGACCGCATCAAGGATGTGATCAAGACCGGCGGTGAGTGGGTCTCGTCCCTGGCCCTCGAAGACCTGGTCAGCCGTCACCCGGCGGTACGCGAAGTAGCGGTGGTAGGCGTCGCCGACCCGCAGTGGGGCGAGCGCCCGTTTGCCTTGGTGGTGGTGCGCGACGGCCATGCAATTGGCGCCCGCGAGCTGAAGGAACACCTCAAACCGTTCGTGGAATTGGGCCATTTAAGCAAGTGGGCGATTCCGAGTCAGATCGCCGTTGTTACGGAAATTCCCAAGACCAGTGTCGGTAAGCTCGACAAGAAGCGTATCCGCATTGACATCATTGAATGGCAGGCCAACAACAGCACGTTCCTGTCAACCCTCTGAGCTGATTTGCCGTGCCTTTGTGGCACGGCGATGCTCTATCTCGCGCCTTCACTTGTGATTTGCCGATTTTCAGCCATCCTTCCCGCGTCGGCCCCCGCCGACATGGCGAAAGGACTGTGGCAGACGGCTCGGTGATGCAAATCACACTTTAGAGGGATCAAGCCCTACCCCCTGCTGGCTATAGTCCCACTCAGAGTTTTTCAAGGATGCACCGCTTCGGGCCATGGAGGTTCAGTTGCCAGGCAGCATTGGAATCGTTGTATTCCGGCTGTTACACGCATCATCTAGAACTCACTGCCATAACAATAATGCACATGGAGTAGCGTCGATGACCTCAGTAAACCAGTTCTGGCGCCGGGCAAAATTGCCTCTGGCCGTCAGCCTCGCCTCTACGCTCGCCGGGCCCGCATTCGGCGTCAGCTTCAATATCGGTGAAATCGAAGGGAATTTTGACTCGTCGCTTTCCGTGGGGGCGAGTTGGTCGACAGCCAAGCCCAACAAGGACTTGATCGGCGCCAACAACGGCGGTCGGGGCTTGTCCCAGACGTCCGATGACGGCCACCTGAACTTCAAGCGCGGCGAGACCTTCTCCAAGATCTTCAAGGGTATCCACGACCTGGAGCTGAAGTACGGCGACACCGGCGTATTTGTGCGGGGCAAATACTGGTACGACTTCGAACTCAAGGATGAAAGCCGTGAGTTCAAGGACATCAGCGACAACAATCGCAAGGAAGGGGCCAAGTCTTCCGGCGGGCAGATTCTCGACGCCTTCGTTTATCACAACTATGCGATTGCCGATCAGCCGGGCAGCGTGCGCTTCGGTAAGCAGGTAGTGAGCTGGGGCGAAAGCACCTTTATCGGCGGCGGCATCAACTCTATCAACCCGATCGATGTGTCTGCGTTCCGTCGTCCGGGTGCCGAGATCAAGGAAGGCTTGATTCCGGTCAACATGTTCTACGTATCGCAAACCCTGACCGATAACCTCTCGGCCGAAGCGTTTTACCAGCTGGAATGGGACCAGACCGTTACTGATAACTGCGGCACGTTCTTCTCGCAGCCGGATGTGATTTCCGATGGTTGCAGCAATAACCTGCGGGTGCTGAACAAGCGTTCGACCATCCCGGGCGCAGCCTTGCCGACCTTGACTGCCTTGGGTGTGGACGTTAACAACGAAGGCGTACTGGTCCGTCGTGGCCCCGACCGTGATGCTCGCGACAGCGGACAGTTCGGCGTGGCGATGCACTACAACTTCGAACCGCTGGATACCGAGTTCGGCGCGTACTTCATGAACTACCACAGCCGTGCGCCGATTTTCAGTGCACAGGGTGCGCCGTCGTCGGCCTACACCCGTCCGCTGGGGCCGCTTGGCGCCTTGCGTCCACTGGTCGTGGCCGGTAACTCCAATTACTTTGTCGAGTACCCGGAAGATATCCGCCTCTACGGTTTGAGCTTCTCCACCACGTTGCCGACAGGCACCGCATGGAGTGGTGAACTGAGCTACCGTCCCAACGCACCGGTGCAGTTGAGCACCACCGATATCCTCTTCGCCGGCGTGACGCCGATCCCAGGCTTTGGCAACGCCTCCGTACTCAAAGGCACCCCTGGTCAGGACCTGCACGGTTACAACCGCAAGGAAGTGACCCAGTTCCAGACCACCTTCACGCACTTCTTCGACCAAGTGATGGGCGCGAGTCGCTTGACCACCGTCGGTGAAATCGGTGTGACCCATGTGGGCGGCCTGGAAAGCAAGTCCCAAGCCCGTTATGGCCGTGACCCGGTATTCGGCCCTGGCACCTTGCCAGGTGGCTTCTGCGACAGGCTTAACCTGTCCACCGCCAATGGCGCTGGCTTGCCCAATGCCTCAGGCTTGAACACCAATTGCAACAACGATGGCTTCACCACCGCCACCTCCTGGGGCTATCGCGCTCGCGCCATCTGGGAATACCCGGATGTGTTCGCCGGTGTGAACCTCAAGCCTAACGTGGCGTGGTCCCACGACGTGAAGGGCTACTCGCCAGGCCCTGGCGGTAACTTCGAGGAAGGTCGCAAAGCGGTCAGCCTGGGGCTGGATGCCGAATACCAGAACACCTACACCGCAAGCCTGGCCTACACCAACTTCTTCGGCGGCAAGTTCAGCACCGTGGATGACCGTGATTTTGTCGCCCTGAGCGTCGGCGCGAACTTCTAAGCACACTGAATTTCAGGAAGACCGGAATATGAAAATAACTAAAAGTCTGTTGCACGTAGGTGTGCTGGGGCTGTCGATCCTGGCGAGCAACGTTATGGCGGCGGTCTCGGCAGATGAAGCTGCCAAGCTGGGTACCACCCTGACGCCGATGGGTGCCGAGATGGCCGGTAACGCTGCCGGCACTATCCCGAAATGGTCGCCGATGCCGACCAACGCCGGCGCTGTGGATGCCCGTGGTTTCCTTGCCAACCCGTACGCCAGTGAGCAACCGCAGTTCACCATCACCGCAGCCAATGTCGAGCAGTACAAAGACAAACTGGCGCCGGGGCAGTACGCGATGTTCAAGCGCTACCCGGAAACCTTCAAGATGCCGGTCTACCCGACCCATCGCGGCGCTACCGTGCCGGCCGAGGTGTTTGCCTCGATCAAGAAGAACGCCACCACCACCAACCTGGTGTCCGGTGGCAACGGCCTGGAGAACTTCGAAACCGCGGTGCCATTCCCGATTCCGAAAAGCGGCGTTGAGGTGATCTGGAACCACATCACCCGCTATCGCGGCGGCAGCGTGACGCGTCTGGTTACCCAGGCTACCCCGCAAACCAACGGTTCCTACAGCCTGGTGTACTTCCGCGACCAGTTCGTGTTCCGCGACAAAATGAAGGACTTCGATCCGAAGAACCCGGGCAACGTACTGTTCTACTTCAAGCAGCAAGTGACCGCGCCGGCACGCCTGGCCGGCGGTGTGCTGCTGGTGCACGAAACCCTGGACCAGGTGAAGGAGCCGCGTTCGGCATGGGTCTACAACGCCGGCCAGCGCCGTGTGCGCCGGGCGCCGCAAGTGTCCTATGACGGCCCGGGCACCGCTGCCGACGGTCTGCGTACCTCCGACAACCTCGACATGTACAACGGCGCGCCGGATCGCTACGACTGGAAGCTGGAGGGCAAGAAAGAAATCTACATTGCCTCCAACAGCTACAAGATCGACGACCCTAAGCTCAAGTACGCCGACATCATCAAGGCCGGTCACATTAACCAGGACCTGGCGCGTTACGAGCTGCGCCGCGTCTGGCATGTGGTCGCCACCTTGAAGGAAGGCCAGCGCCACATTTACGCCAAGCGTGACTTCTACATCGACGAAGACACCTGGCAAGCGGCGGTGATCGACCACTACGACGGCCGTGGCCAACTGTGGCGTGTCGCCGAGGCTCATGCCGAGAACTACTACGACAAGCAAGTGCCGTGGTACGCCCTGGAAACCCTCTACGACCTGCAATCCGGCCGCTACCTGGCGCTGGGCATGAAGAACGAAGAGAAACAGGCCTACGATTTCGGCTTCACCGCCTCCACTAGCGAATTCACCCCGGCAGCCCTGCGTCAGGATGGTGTGCGCTAGGTTGCACGACCCAATGTGTGAGGGGCTGGCCCCCTCCCACATGGGATGCATTCCAGATTGAATGATAATTTGGCAAAGCTCGATCAAAGGGTGGGAGGGGGCTTGCCCCCGATAGCGGGATAACAGTCGGCATTTACGTTGACTGTTACCGCGTTATCGGGAGCAAGCTCCCTCCCGCTTTTTGCCTATCGCGATATTTTTTGTCGCAGTTCTTTTTCAGGCAATTGTTGCAAAGATCTACAAAGCGGCGGCTTTTACCGCTAGTCTGCGGACATCTGCAATGCCGACAATAGCCTTCAATAAGAGCCCGGCGATGACTGATCTGTCCCGAATCCAAGGGCCTGCCAGTGCGGTGATCCC
Source organism: Pseudomonas sp. S5F11 (assembly GCF_019641515.1). Lineage (NCBI taxonomy): Bacteria > Pseudomonadati > Pseudomonadota > Gammaproteobacteria > Pseudomonadales > Pseudomonadaceae > Pseudomonas > Pseudomonas sp. S5F11. The sequence goes on along the minus strand of NZ_JAIFJZ010000001.1, from coordinate 2,569,866 downwards.
GTCACTGGAAGCTCGCTTTTACCGGCCGCCACTGCCTGACGGCTATGTGCTGCGACCGCGCCTGTGTGAACGGCTGAGTGCCGGATTGCAGGGGCGGTTGTTGCTGGTCAGTGCGCCGGCAGGGTTCGGTAAGAGCTCCCTTGCGATTGAGTTCTGTCAAAGCCTGCCGGCGCATTGGCAAAGCCTGTGGCTGGGCTTGAGCCCGCGGGACAGCGACCCCGGTCGTTTCCTCGAGCGCCTGCTCGAAGGCCTGCAACAGTATTTCTCTTCACTCGGCGCCCAGTCCCTAGGCCTGCTGAAAATGCGTCAGCGTCACCAGCCTTTTGCCTTTGAGGAGTGGCTCGACGGCCTGCTCGATGAGTTGGCCCAACACCTGTCCGCCCGCGCGCCGCTGTTACTGGTGCTGGACGACTATCACTTGGCCCAGGGGCCGGTGCTGGATCGTTGTTTGCAATTTTTCCTTAACCACTTGCCCGATGGCCTGGTAGTGCTGGTGACTAGCCGCCAGCGCCCGGACTGGCATCTGGCGCGCCTGCGGCTGTCGCGGCATTTGCTGGAACTGAACGAGCACGACCTGCGCCTGACCCATGCCGAATCCCTGGCGGTGCTGGATCGCCATAGCAACTCATTGCGCGGCGAAGCCCTCGATAACTTGATCCGTCGTAGCGAAGGCTGGGTGGCCGGTTTGCGTTTCTGGTTGCTGGCGGCCTCCGAAGCCGGCAACGAGAGTGCCTTGCCCCAGAGCCTGCACGGTGGCGAAGGGTTGATCCGTGATTACCTGCTGGAAGAGGTGATCGATTGCCTACCGGCCGAGGTGCAGGCGTTTCTGTTCGACACCGCGCCCCAGGAGCGCTTTTGCAGTGACCTGTGCGACGCCGTGCGCGAAGCCCATGACAGCGCGGAGATCCTGCGTTACCTGCAATCTCACCAAGTGTTTCTGGTGCCGCTGGACGAGCAGGGCGTTTGGTTCCGTTATCACCATTTGTTCTCCGACCTGCTGCGCAGCCGGCGCGAAAGCAGCCCTGTGCTGCCGGCCGCCAGCCTGCACCTGCGCGCCTGTCGTTGGTTCAACGCCCAGGGTTTGATCGACGAGGCGGTGGAACAGGCGTTGCGCGCCGGCCATCTGGATGTGGCGGCGAACCTGGTGCAAAACCTGTCCGAAGAACAACTGCTGGCCGAGCAGAATGTCGGTATGTTGCTGCGTTGGAAAATGGACTTGCCCGATAGCTTGCTGATCAGCACTCCCCGCTTGATCGTGCTCTACAGCTGGGCATTGGGGCTGGCCTGTCAGTTGGATGCGGCAGAAGAATTGTCCAGCTATCTCAGTCGGTTTCTGCCGGCACCCTCGGCCACTGCGCAAAAATCCATGCTGGCGCAGTGGCTGGCGCTCAGCGGCATCATTGCTCGTGGTCGCGGCGATCGCGAGCGTACCCAGCGCTATTGCAGCGAGGCCTTGGACAGCCTGCCGCAGCGCCGTTACGGCCAGCGACTGATGTGCCTGTCGACCCTGTCCAATCTGGCGATTGCCGACGCCGATTTATGGCGTGCCCGCGGTTTGAATCGCGAGTCGCTGGAGCTGGCGCAGCGCGTCGGCAACCCGCTGTTCGAGGCCTTGGCCCACTATGATCGCGCGCGGGTCCTGCAAGCGCGCGGCGAAATTCTGCGTTCCCTTGACGAAGTGCGCCAGGGCCTGCAACGCCTGCACGGTCTGGCGCCTCAGCGGCTGTATGCGGTACGGGCTCGCCTCTCGCTGTATGAAGGTTACTTGCTGCTGGTGCGGTTTCAGCCCGAAGCCGGCATGGTTCGCCTGCGCGCTGGACTGGCTGAAGCCCGTGCCTGTCGCGATATCAGTGTGTTGATCGGGCATTGCGTGATCGCCAGTTTCGAAGGGCGGCGCGGTGAGTTCCCTTTGGCGTTCGCCGAACTCGCCGAAGCCGAACGCTTGATGCATATCTGGGACGTGCCGCCGATCTACTACCTGGCCATGATCACTCTGATCAAGTGCGAATTGTGGCTGGCCCAGGGCCGCACCGATCTGGCCGAAGCCTGGCTGGCACGGTTGGAGCAAACCTACAACGGCGAGCACGCCGCCGCCGCGCCGGAATTCCACCCGCACCTGCCGCAGCATATCGGCCTGCAACAAGCGGCCCTCGACGCCACACGCCATCAGCGCGGCGCGGCTTTGCAGCGCTTGGAAGAACTGGCTCAGCAAGCCCACGACAGCGGTCGCCAGATGATCGCCCTGATGGCCTTGACTCAACAGACACAGTTGCTGCTTGAGGGTGCCCAGGAAACCAAGGCGCGTCTGATTCTGGCTCGGGCACTGGAGGCGGGAGCGGGCGGCGCGCTGCAACCTTTTCAGCGTCTGCTGGACGCCCACCCGGATTGGATGCGCGAACAACTGGCCCAGGACCCTCATGGCTTACTGAGTCAAAGCTTGCTGGCCTTGCTGCCCAAGTCAGTGACGGTGCAGCCTGCGCCAGCCCATGAAGCTCTCAGTGCGCGTGAGTTGGCGGTCCTGCAGCTGATCGCCGAAGGCTGTTCCAACCAAGACATCAGCAACCGGCTGTTCATTTCACTGCACACGGTCAAAACCCATGCGAGCCATATCAATAGCAAATTGGGCGTCGAGCGGCGTACCCAGGCGGTGGCGCGGGCGCAGGAATTGCGCTTGATTGGTTAGGTATCAAGCGAGCTTGCTTGGAGTGGTCTGCGAAGCGTTCCAGTCTGTTTTAATAGGGCGATTGTTGCGGCGCTACCCGCCTGAGACACTGATTGATTTGCACTGGAAGACTGCCCATGGACAACACATCGCCCACGCTCATCCGCGAAACTTTCCCCGTCGGCCCGTTGCAGTGCAACTGCACAATCATCGGCGACCCCGTCACTAAAAAAGCCATCGTGGTCGACCCCGGCGGCAATCATGAGCTGATCCTGGCGCGCCTCGATGCGCTGGGGCTGAAAGTGGTGAGCATCATTCATACCCACGCCCATCTCGATCACTTCCTCGCTTCGGGTCAATTGAAAGAGAAGACCGGTGCCACCCTGCATCTGCACAAGGAGGACCAATTCTTGTGGGACAACCTGGAGATGCAATGTCAGATGTTTGGTGTGCCCTACACCCCGGTGCCGTCGCCCGACCGCTGGCTGGCCGATGACGAAGAACTGGCCTGCGCCTGCGGCGTGGCCTTGCACACCCCAGGGCATACGCCGGGCTCGATGAGTTTCTGGTTCGCCGATGCCAAATTGCTGATTGCCGGGGACACTTTGTTCCGGCGCGGCGTGGGGCGCACGGACCTCTGGGGCGGCGACCAGGCGACCATCGTGCGGTCGATCAAGCAGCGCCTGTACACCCTGGATGAGGGCGCCACCGTGGTGACCGGCCATGGGCCGGACACGCGGCTGGGGGATGAGATGCGCGAGAATCCGTTTGTTCGCGCCTGATGTAAGTGAGTGCACCGTTACAGCGAAAACGCAGGTCGTGTTCAGGTGGTGTCTGCTAGGGTTTTGATAACGGTAAATGGCGCCCTTCTTTTGTTACAGCCTGGGAAGCGACGATGGAATTTTTGCCGTTTGTCGCGTTCCAAACTCGGCACAGGTCCATTGCCAATGTCCTTTGCACCACAGAATGCAAAAGTAGGAGCTTTTTTCATGTTCACTCCGCGTCGTCTGCTTGTTGTCGCTACCGCCGTAGCCTTGTTGTCCGGCTGCGCTTCCCCTAATCCTTATGACGGCAGCAGCCAGGGACAGGCGAATAATGAATCCGGTGGTATGAGCAAGACCGCCAAATACGGCGGTCTGGGTGCCCTGGCCGGGGCATTGGCGGGCGCTGCCATCGACCACAACAACCGTGGCAAGGGTGCGCTGATCGGCGCGGTAGTGGCAGGTGCAGGTGCCGCCGGGTATGGCTATTACGCCGACCAGCAGGAAAAGAAACTGCGCGAAAGCATGGCCAATACCGGGGTTGAGGTGCAGCGCCAGGGGGATCAGATCAAATTGATCATGCCGGGTAACATCACCTTCGCGACTAACTCCGACGCGATCTCCAGCAGTTTTTACCAGCCGCTTAACAATCTGGCCAACTCGCTCAAACAGTTCAATCAAAACACCATCCAGATTGTGGGCTATACCGACAGCACCGGCAGCCGCCAACTGAACATGGACCTGTCCCAACGCCGTGCTCAGAGCGTGGCCAATTATCTGACCTCCCAAGGCGTGAGCCCGGCCAACCTGAGCGCACGCGGTGCCGGCCCGGATAACCCGATTGCCAGTAACGCCGACGTCAATGGCCGCGCCCAGAACCGTCGCGTGGAGGTCAACCTCGGTCCGATCCCTGGCCAGCAATACGGTCAGCCGGGCCAGCAGGCTCCTCAGCAGAATAATCAGTTCCAGGGCAATCCATACCAGCAGTACCAATAAACAGCAGGCATTAAAAAGGGCGCCGTGCAATCCATGCACGGCGCCCTTTTTAGTGGGCGGCATTTACTTCAGTCGATGTACTCGAACACTTTCACAATCTTCTGTACGCCGGACACGCCTTGCACCAAGTTGGCAGCGCGAGTGGCTTCCGCCTGGGTCAGCAAGCCCATCAGGTAGACGATGCCGTTGTCGGTGACAACCTTGATGCGCGAGCCTGGGATGGCGTTGTCCGTCAGCATCTGGGCCTTGATTTTGGTCGTCAGCAGCGCGTCGTTGCTAATCGCCAGCAGGGTGATCGGGTCCATCACCTGCAATTCGTTGTGAACCTTCTTCACGCGCTGCACGGCCGCGGCGGCTTGTTCGGCCTGAGCCTTGAGGTCGGCGCGAGGTGTCTGGCCAGCCAGCAGCACCACGCCATTAAAGCTGGTGACGACGATGCGCGAGGCGCCATTGCCGAGGTCCGGCGCGGCCTTGGCGACGTTGACCTCGACCTTGGTTTCGATCAGTGAATCGTCGATCTTGCTGCCGAAGGTGCGCGTGCCCTTGTCGTCCTGGATGGGGGTGTCACGTGTCGCGGTGATTGCCGTGCTGCAGCCGCTGATGGCGAGGCACAGCGTCATGGCCAAAAGGCTGAGGCGGTTAACGGTCATTCTTCACTCCCGAACAGTTGGCTGTCGATCAGATCGCACAGGCAGTGGATCGCCAGCAGGTGGACTTCCTGGATACGTGCGGTGACATTGGCCGGAACGCGGATCTCCACATCTTCAGGCAGCAGCAACGAGGCCATGCCGCCGCCATCGCGTCCGGTCAATGCTACGACAATCATTTCGCGATCATGTGCGGCCTGGATCGCTTGAATAATATTCGCCGAGTTGCCACTGGTGGAAATCGCCAGCAGCACATCGCCCGGTTGGCCCAGGGCGCGGATCTGCTTGGAGAAGATTTCGTTGTAGCTGTAATCGTTGGCGATCGAGGTAATCGTCGACGAGTCGGTGGTCAGGGCGATGGCCGGCAGGCTCGGCCGCTCGCGCTCGAAGCGGTTGAGCAGCTCGGAGGAAAAGTGCTGGGCGTCGCCGGCCGAACCGCCATTGCCGCACGAAAGCATTTTGCCTTCGTTGAGCAAGGCATTGACCATGACCTGACTGGCTTGCTCGATGTGCGGTGCAAGTACGTCCATCGCCTGTTGCTTGGTGTCGATGCTGGCTTGGAAAAGCTGGCGAATTCGGGATTGCATGTCCATCTGTGTGACCTTAAGTAGCGCGGCTGTTTGGCACAGGAATGTGCAGCCCGCAAAGCAAAGAGCAAAAGTGTGTGGTGAAGATGTCCGGCGAATCAGCTGTCGAAGGCGTTCGGGAGCCAGTTCAGATCAGCGGTACCCGACGGTGTGCTTTCTATGGCAACCACATCGAAACGGCAGGGGGCGTCGGCCCAGCGATGCTCTTCTTGCAGGAAAAACTGCGCGGCGAGTATTAGCTTCTGACGCTTGCGCCCGTCGATACTGGCGAGCGCGCCACCCCATTGTGCGTGTTTTCTGTAGCGGACTTCGACGAATACTACTGTATCGCCGTCAAGCATGACCAGATCAAGCTCGCCGCGTTTACATAACCAGTTCTGCGCCAAAAGGCGCAGACCCTGTTGTTGCAGGTAGTTCAGAGCTTGAAGTTCGGCATCCTTGCCGCTTTGCGCACGGGACCGCTCGGGCATCAGCGCGGGGTGTCCGGCAGACGCTGGATCTGACCACCGACGAACTTCGCCCAGGGCATCTGGCGATCTACGCGTTGGTTGCCGCTGATTCCCAGGTTGCCCGAGAGACCGTCAATCCGAGTGTCCGGGAGCGCCTTGAGCTGGCCCAGGCGTGGCGCCAGACGATAGGCATCCACACCCATCGCGTAGAGACGGCCGAGGCTGCCATTGGCTTGTGGCCATTGTGCTGCAACTTGATTGCGCAGCGGGTCGGTGGTGTTGAGCAGCCAAGGGGTTTCACAGAACATTACGTTGGTCATGTCCAGGTATTGGTTCTTGTCGCCGCTGGCGCTGAATACGTGGGACGTTGCATACACGGGCACGTCGCCGGCGTACTGGAAGTTCAGGGTCGGTTTGATCTGTTGGGCCAGTTGCGGGGTTACGGCCAGGAAGATGAACTCGATGTCCTGGCGACGCGAAGGTTGTGCCGCCACGTCGGTACCAACGGCGTTTTGCAGGCTCTTGGCGCGGCCTTCGCTTTTACGCAGTTGGAACAGGTCGGCAATTTGCTGGGCCAGGGCGACCGGCTGGTCGACGTATTCCACACCCATCACCGTACCGCCATGAGCTTCCCAATCCTGACGGAAGGCTTTGTAGACCCGCTCACCCCATTCGCCACGCGGCACCATGGCGGCAGCGCGGTGCAGGCCATCAGCACGGGCACGACGCGAGACTTCGCGGGCTTCGTCTTCGGCGGCCAGGCCAAACTGGAACAACTGCGGTGGCGCTTGATCGGTCTCGCTGTAGTTCAGCGCCAAGGTGGTGATCGGCAATTGAGGGCGCGCGCTGAGCTGTTTGACCAGTGGTTTCTCCAGAGGACCGACCACCAGTTGCACACCGGCGGCCTGGGCCTTGGCGTAGAAGTCGTCGATGGAGGTGATGCGGGAACTGTCATAGAACTCGATCACTGGCGGTTTCTGCCCGGCCTGTTCGGCCTGGTAGTGCGCCGCCATGAAACCTTCGCGCAACGCCTTGCCAACGGACGCCAGCGGGCCGTCTTGTGGCAGCAGTACGGCGATCTTGGTCAGGGGTTGGCTGGCCAGCTCTTTAAGCTTTGTCAGCGGAGTCGGCAATTGCAGCGCTGCCGGATGGTTAGGGTTCTGCGCGCGCCAGGTATCGATAGCGGCCTGCTGTTGTTCCAGGGTGCCGGCGGCCTTGACCGACTGCGCCAGGGTGATCCAGCCGTCGAGCACCGGGTTGCCGCTGGCTTGCAGTTGGTCGGCCGGCACGGCGGCAATCAGGACCCAGATCGCTTCATGGTTGCTGTGGGCTGCGTCGCCAGTCAGCAATGGCGCCATGGCGACCCGTTCGCGGGCGGCGGCCAGAGTCTGGCCGTCTGCCTCATAAGCACGGGCATGCACGGTGCCAGTGCGAATTTGCTGTTCGGCCGGCAAGTCCTTGAGGTTCTGCAGGCTCGGGTGGCTCAGAGCGGTCAACGCGGCCTTAGGCTGGTTGCGGGTCATGGCCAGTTCGGCGGCCAGGGTGCTGGCGAATACTTGTGCAGCCGGTTTGAGAGCGTCCAGGGGCACTTGGGCAAGAATCTGCGACGAGCGGCCGGGATTGTTCTGGTGATAGGCCATGTCCGCCGCGCTCAAGCGCAGTAATGCCGCCTTTTCTGGCGTCTTGGCGGTGGCGGCCTGTTCGAGCAATTGCTCGATACTGGCGTCCGGAGTCCGAGGAAGGTCGCCAAGGCTGGACGAGGGCGAGCTGGCGCAGGCGGCCAGTAAGGCAGCGAGGCAGAGGGCGGAGAGCAGCCGCAGGCAAGCGATCATGTAAGTGTTCCTGATACCGATCAAATTAGCGTGGAATTGTACCCAAGCACTGGCCCAGGCGCGATGTTACTGGAGTGAAACCGTCGATTTAGGTCGTGCAAATGTTGCTATTTGTGGACTGCTGGTCATGGATGGCTGAAACGGCATCGGTTTCGATGGCATATTTTCAAAGCATCTACGCGCTACAATGGATTTTTTGCCAACCATCGAGGTGTGCGTTTTGACTGCTCCAGGTTCTTTGAATTCCACTGCAGGCTCGCTTTTTGTCGTGGCGACGCCCATTGGCAACCTGGACGACATCAGTGCTCGCGCATTGAAAGTGTTGCGCGACGTTAAATTGATCGCGGCGGAAGATACTCGGCACTCCCAGCGGCTGATGCAGCATTTTGGCATCAGTACTCCTCTGGCCGCCTGTCACGAACACAACGAGCGCGAAGAGGGCAGCCGTTTTATCGTGCGCCTGCTGGCTGGCGACGATGTGGCGTTGATCTCAGATGCCGGCACGCCGCTGATCTCCGACCCTGGCTATCACCTAGTCCGCCAAGCGCGGGCCGCAGGTATCAATGTAGTGCCTGTTCCGGGAGCGTGCGCGTTGATCGCGGCTTTATCGGCGGCTGGTCTGCCGTCCGATCGTTTTATCTTCGAGGGTTTCCTGCCGGCCAAGGCCGTTGGGCGTCGGGCGCGCCTTGAGGCGTTGAAAGAAGAACCGCGCACCCTGATTTTTTACGAAGCTCCGCACCGAATCCTAGAATGTCTGCAGGATATGGAGCTGGTATTCGGCGGGGAGCGTCTTGCGTTGCTGGCGCGTGAGCTGACCAAAACCTTCGAGACCCTCAAGGGCCTGCCCCTGGAAGCGCTGCGTGCCTTTGTAGAAGGCGACAGCAATCAACAGCGTGGTGAGTGCGTGGTGCTGGTGGCGGGCTGGACGGCGCCGGAAAGCGAGGATGCCGTCGGCAGCGAGGCCATGCGCGTGCTGGACTTGCTTCTCAAGGAGATGCCCCTCAAGCGGGCCGCGGCTCTGGCGGCGGAAATTACCGGCGTGCGGAAGAACGTCCTGTATCAAGTGGCGCTGGATAAACAGAAAGCCGAATAGTTCCGGGTTGAATGCGGCATTTCGTCCGATGGTGATGGCAGTCGGGTACTTTTAATACTTGTCCTGAGGCCGTCGTGCCGTTAACCTGCGCGGCGGAGAGTCGATTGGACAGTCGCTGCCCTCTATGAAAATTAGGGGGGGGAGGAAAGTCCGGGCTCCATAGGGCGAAGTGCCAGGTAATGCCTGGGAGGCGTGAGCCTACGGAAAGTGCCACAGAAAATAACCGCCTAAGCACTTCGGTGCCGGTAAGGGTGAAAAGGTGCGGTAAGAGCGCACCGCACGACTGGCAACAGTTCGTGGCTAGGTAAACCCCACTTGGAGCAAGACCAAATAGGGTCCCAAGGCGTGGCCCGCGCTGGGACCGGGTAGGTTGCTAAAGATGTCCAGTGATGGCCATCGTAGACGAATGACTGTTCAAGACAGAACCCGGCTTATAGATCGACTCTCCACCTTATTTCCCTCTATCCGAATCTCGGGCAGAAAACCGGTAGTAGCGCAAGAATCCCTCCCTGCCAAATCATTGGCAGATGCATCTTCGTAATACCAAAAAAATCTTACTCTTAATAAATTACTTTAACTTCAAGCAATAGCTCTTTGAGCTTGCTGTGCTTGTTGGGTCAAAAATATCGCTGAACTCTGGTTTCTCCTCCTTTTACGCTCCTAAATCTCCGTTCTGTAAGGCTTTTCCTTGAATCCGTGCCTTGACGGTGTGGTGGGCGCATTCCTATAGTGTGCGCAAGTGGCGGAAAGTGGCACAAAGTGGGTTTTTTGAACGTAAAACGCTAAAATTTGGAGAAACGCATCTGTGTTTCGCGGAGCTAACGCTATCAGTCTCGACGCAAAGGGCCGTCTCGCTATGCCGAGCCGGTATCGCGACGAGCTGATTTCGAGAAGTTCCGGCCAGTTGATCATCACTATTGATGCCGTTGACCCTTGTTTATGTGTTTACCCCCTCGACGAGTGGGAGTTGATTGAAACCAAGTTGCGCGCCTTGCCTTCATTACGCGAAGAAAACCGCCGCCTGCAGCGTTTGCTGATCGGCAATGCCGTCGACCTTGAGCTTGATGGCAGCGGTCGTTTCCTGGTGCCGCCGCGTCTGCGCGAGTACGCCAAGCTCGATAAGCGCGCGATGTTGGTCGGCCAACTGAACAAGTTCCAATTGTGGGACGAAGATGCCTGGGATGCTGTTTCTGCAGCTGACCTGGCTGCTATTCAACAACCGGGCGCCATGCCTGACGAACTGCGTGATCTGATCCTGTGACTATTGATAGCGGCTTTAACCACATCACCGTACTGCTTGACGAAGCCGTTGAGGCTCTCGCTGTACGCGCGGATGGCTGCTATTTGGATGGCACGTTCGGCAGGGGCGGGCACAGCCGGTTGATCCTCAGTCAGCTCGGGCCGGATGGAAAACTCCTCGGGTTCGACAAAGACCCCCAAGCGATTGCCACCGGGCAAGCGCTAGCGGCCGAAGACGGCCGCTTTGTCGTTGTGCAGCGCAGCTTTGCCGAGCTGGGAGCCGAAGTGGCCGAGCGCGGCATGGCAGGCAAGGTGGCCGGGGTGCTGCTCGACCTGGGCGTGTCTTCTCCACAGCTCGATGACCCGGAGCGCGGCTTCAGCTTCATGAACGACGGCCCGCTCGATATGCGCATGGACCCCACCCGGGGCGTCAGTGCCGCGCAGTTCATCGCCACCGCACCGGTGGAAGAAATCGCCCGTGTATTCAAAGAGTACGGTGAAGAGCGCTTCGCCGGTCGCATGGCTCGTGCCGTGGTTGAGCGCCGCGAAATCCAGCCGTTCGAGCGCACCGCCGACCTGGCCGAAGTGCTGAAAGTCGCCAACCCTGCCTGGGAAAAGGGCAAGAACCCGGCGACCCGTGCGTTCCAAGGCCTGCGTATCCACGTCAATAACGAATTGGGCGATCTTGAGGCCGGCCTAGAGGCTGCCCTCGACGCGCTGGAAGTGGGCGGTCGCCTGGTGGTGATCAGCTTCCACTCTCTGGAAGACCGTATCGTTAAACTGTTTATGCGCCGCCTGGTCAAGGGCGAGTCCGACAACCTGCCGCGCAACCTGCCGGTACGGTTCGAAGCTTTTGTGCCGAAAATCAAAATCCATGGCAAAGCGCAGTTCGCTTCTGAAGCTGAACTCAAGGCCAACCCGCGTGCCCGCAGTGCTGTTATGCGCGTTGCGGAGAAGCTGCGGTGAGTAAGCTTTTCGCCAAACCCCTCCCGGGTGGCAGCTTCTTTATGTTGCTGCTGTTCATCGGCGTACTGGTGTCCGCGATTGCGGTGTCCTACAGCGCCCACTGGAACCGTCAACTGCTCAACACCCTATATGGGGAGTTGAGTGTGCGTGACAAAGCCCAGGCCGAGTGGGGCCGGTTGATCTTGGAACAAAGTACCTGGACGGCCCACAGTCGTATCGAAGTGCTGGCCACCGAGCAGTTGAAAATGCACATCCCGAGCGCGGCTGACGTGCGGATGGTGGCGCCATGATGAAACTCGAAGGCGCACTGTACCCATGGCGCTTCCGCTTGGTGCTCGGTTTGCTGGCGCTGATGGTGGGGGCGATCGCCTGGCGCATCGTTGATCTGCAAGTGGTCGATCGCGACTTTCTGATCGGTCAGGGCGATGCCCGCAGTCTGCGTCATATTCCTATTCCTGCGCACCGTGGCCTGATCACCGACCGCAACGGCGAGCCCTTGGCTGTCAGTACGCCGGTGACCACGCTGTGGGCAAACGCCAAGGAACTGCAAGTCGCCAAGGACCGCTGGCCGGCCCTCGCCGCCGCCCTCGGTCAAGACCCTAAGGCCTTGGCCGAGCGTCTGGAAGCTCAGGCCAATAAAGAGTTCATCTATCTGGTGCGCGGTCTGACGCCTGAGCAGGGCCAGCAGGTGCTCGACCTTAAAGTCCCCGGTGTCTACGGCATCGAGGAATTCCGTCGCTTCTACCCGGCCGGTGAAACCACCGCCCACATGGTGGGTTTCACCGACATCGACGACCATGGCCGCGAAGGCGTAGAGCTGGCCTACGATGAATGGCTCGCCGGGGTTCCCGGCAAGCGACAAGTCATCAAGGATCGGCGCGGCAGGTTGATCAAGGATGTGCAGGTCACCAAAAACGCCAAGGCCGGTAAGCCCTTGGCGTTGTCGATTGACCTGCGTTTGCAATACCTGGCCAACCGTGAGCTGCGTAACGCGATCATCGAAAACGGCGCCAAGGCCGGCAGCCTCGTGATCATGGACGTGAAGACCGGCGAAATCCTCGCCATGGTGAACCAGCCTACCTACAACCCGAACAACCGTCGCAACCTGCAACCGGCGATGATGCGCAACCGCGCCATGATCGACGTGTTCGAGCCGGGTTCGACCATGAAAGCCATCTCCATGAGTGCCGCCCTCGAAACCGGGCGCTGGAAGCCCAGCGACAAGGTCGAGGTCTACCCGGGCACGCTGCAGTTGGGCAAGTACACCATTCGTGACGTTTCCCGTACCGAGGGACCGGTGCTGGATCTGACCGGCATTCTGATCAACTCCAGTAACGTGGGTATGAGTAAGGTCGCCTTCGATATCGGCGGCGAAACCATCTACCACCTGGCGCAGAAGATCGGCCTGGGCCAACCCACGGGCTTGGACTTTCCGGGCGAGCGTGTCGGTAACTTGCCGAACTACCGCGACTGGAAAAAAGCCGAGACCGCCACCTTGTCCTACGGCTACGGCCTGTCGGTGACTGCAATCCAACTGGCTCATGCCTTCTCCGTGCTGGCCAACAATGGCCGCATGGTGCCGTTGAGCCTGATCCACGTCGATGAAGCGCCGAAAGCGACCCAGGTAATCCCGGAAAATGTCGCCAAGACTATGCAAGGCATGCTGCAACAAGTGATCGAAGCGCCGCGCGGTGTATTCCGTGCCCAGGTTCCGGCGTATCACGTGGGCGGCAAGTCCGGTACCGCACGTAAGACGTCGGTGGGTACCAAGGGGTACGCCGAGAACTCGTACCGTTCGCTGTTCGCTGGCTTCGGTCCAATGAGCGATCCGCGCTACGCCATCGTCGTGGTGATCGATGAACCGAGTAAGGCTGGATATTTCGGTGGCCTGGTCTCCGCGCCGGTGTTCAGCAAAGTGATGTCCGGCACCCTGCGCTTGATGAACGTCACCCCGGACAACCTGCCGCCCACCCAACAAGCGAACGCCGGGCCACCGGCCGCTGCCGTAAAAGCCAATGGAGGGCGCGGCTGATGTCTCTGAGTTTAAACAAGATCTTCGCCCACGCCGGGCGCGACCTATTGATTCGTGAGCTGACCCTGGACAGCCGCAATGTGCGTGCCGGTGACCTGTTCCTGGCGGTGCCGGGTGGCAAGTTCGACGGCCGTGCACACATTGCCGATGCGTTGCAGCGCGGTGCAGCCGCCGTGGCTTATGAAGCCGAAGGCGCCACCGTGCTACCGATCACCGACGTGCCGCTGATTCCGGTCAAGGGGCTGGCCAAACAGTTATCCGATATCGCCGGGCGTTTCTATGGCGAGCCGAGCCGCCACCTCAACCTGGTGGGCGTGACCGGCACCAACGGCAAGACCAGCGTGACCCAATTGGTTGCCCAGGCTCTTGATCTGCTGGGCCAGCATTGCGGGATTGTCGGCACCCTGGGGACCGGTTTCTATGGCGCGCTGCAAAGCGGCCTGCACACCACCCCGAACCCGATTGCCGTGCAAGCGACCCTGGCCGACCTGAAAAAGGCCGGTGCCAAGGCCGTGGCCATGGAAGTCTCGTCCCACGGGCTGGATCAAGGCCGCGTCAGCGCTCTGGCGTTTGATGTGGCGGTGATGACCAACCTGTCCCGCGACCATTTGGACTACCACGGCACCATGGAGGCTTACGCCGCCGCCAAGGCCAAGCTGTTCGCCTGGAACGATCTTAAGTGTCGGGTGGTGAACCTGGACGATGACTTCGGTCGCCAATTGGCCGCCGAACACAGCGAAGCGCGCCTGATCAGCTACAGCCTGCACGATTCAAGTGCCTACCTGTATTGCCGCGAAGCCCAGTTCAACGACGAAGGCGTGCGTGCCACGCTGGTGACGCCTCAGGGCGAACATCACCTGCGCAGTACCTTGCTCGGCCGGTTCAACCTGAGCAATGTACTGGCTGCCATCGGCGCGTTGCTGGGCCTGGACTATGCCCTGGACGAAATTTTAAAAGTGCTGCCGAAGCTGGAAGGCCCGGCCGGCCGTATGCAGCGTCTGGGTGGCGGCAAACAGCCGCTGGTGGTGGTCGACTACGCCCACACGCCGGACGCCCTGGAGAAAGTCCTCGAAGCGCTGCGCCCCCACGCCAAGGGCAAATTACTGTGCCTGTTCGGCTGCGGCGGTGATCGTGATCGCGGCAAGCGCCCGCTGATGGCCGAGATTGTTGAACGTCTGGCAGACGGCGTGTTGGTCACCGATGACAACCCGCGCAGCGAGAATCCGAGCCAGATCTTCGACGATATCCGTGCCGGCCTCAAAGACGTATCCAAGGCCACCTTCGTTGCCGGCCGCGGTGCCGCCATCGCCCAACTGATCGCCAGCGCAAGCGCCGACGATGTGGTGGTACTGGCCGGTAAAGGCCACGAGGACTATCAGGAAATCAACGGCGAGCGGCATGCCTTTTCCGATCTGGTCGAGGCTGATCACGCCTTGAGCGCCTGGGAGGTTGCCCATGCTTAAGCCGATGCGCTTCAGTGAACTGACCCAGGCCCTGTCGGGCCGCATGTTGTCCAGCGACTGCCGCTTCGACGGTGTCAGCATCGACAGCCGTGCCATCCAGCCAGGGCAACTGTTTGTTGCGCTGGCCGGCCCGCGCTTTGATGGCCACGACTACCTGAATGACGTCGCCGCCAAAGGCGCCGTGGGTGCCTTGGTGCAGCGCGAAGTGCCGGAGTCGAGCCTGCCGCAGTTGTTGGTTGCCGACACCCGCTTGGCCCTGGGCCAACTGGGCGCACTCAACCGTGCCGCGTTCGATAAGCCTGTGGCTGCCATCACCGGTTCCAGCGGCAAGACCACGGTCAAGGAACTGCTCGCCGGTGTCTTGCGCACCCGTGGTCCGGTACTCGCTACCCGTGGCAACCTGAATAATGATTTCGGCGCGCCGTTGACCCTTCTCGAACTGGCCCCGGAACACACGGCGGCGGTGATCGAACTGGGTGCATCGCGCATCGGCGAAATCGCCTACACCGTCGCACTGACCAAGCCTCACGTCGCCGTTATCAATAACGCCGGTACCGCTCACGTCGGTGAGTTCGGTGGCCCGGAAAAGATCGTCGAAGCCAAGGGTGAAATCCTTGAAGGCCTCGACGCTTCGGGCACTGCCGTATTGAACCTCGACGACAAAGCCTTCGAAACCTGGCGTGTGCGCGCCGCCGGTCGCAAGGTCCTGACGTTTGCCGTGCTTAACGCCGCGGCTGATTTCCATGCATCCAACATCACCGTCGATGCACGCGGCTGCCCTTCCTTTACCTTGCACACCCCGCAAGGCAACGAGCACGTGCAACTGAATTTGTTGGGCAACCATAACGTCGCCAATGCCCTGGCCGCCGCCGCCGCCGCCCATGCCCTGGGCGTGTCGCTGTTCGGTATCGCCACGGGGCTGGGCGCTGTGCAACCCGTCAAGGGCCGCACCGTGGCGCAGTTGGCTACCAATGGTATGCGCGTGATCGACGACACCTATAACGCCAACCCCTCTTCCATCAACGCTGCGGTCGACCTGCTCAAAGGGTTCGCCGGGCGCAAGGTGCTGGTGCTGGGCGATATCGGCGAACTGGGCGACTGGGCCGAGCAGGGGCATCGGGAAGTCGGTGCCTACGCGGCGGGCAAAGTCGATGCGCTGTACGCAGTCGGTCCGAACATGGCCCACGCCGTCGCCGCCTTCGGCCCCGGTGCCACGCATTTCGCCAGTCAAGCCGAGTTGATCCAGGCCATCGGCGCGGCCGAACACGATAAAAACACAACCATTTTGATCAAGGGATCGCGCAGCGCGGTGATGGAAAACGTCGTCGTGGCCTTGTGTGGCTCAAGTACGGAGAAACATTAATGCTGCTGCTGCTGGCTGAGTATCTGCAACAGTTCCACAAAGGCTTCGCGGTCTTCCAGTACCTGACCTTGCGCGGGATTCTGGGTGTGCTGACCGCGTTGTGTTTGTCGCTGTTCCTCGGGCCGTGGATGATCCGCACCCTGCAGAACCTGCAAATTGGTCAATCGGTTCGCAATGATGGCCCGCAGTCGCACCTGTCCAAGTCCGGTACGCCGACCATGGGCGGCGCGCTGATCCTGTCGTCTATCGGTGTCAGCACTTTGCTTTGGGCTGACCTGCACAACCGTTATGTATGGGTGGTGTTGCTGGTGACCCTGCTGTTCGGCGCCATCGGCTGGGTGGACGACTACCGCAAGGTGATCGAGAAGAACTCCAAGGGGCTGCCAAGCCGCTGGAAGTATTTCTGGCAATCGGTATTTGGCCTGGGTGCGGCGATCTTCTTGTACATGACGGCCCCAAGCGCGGTGGAAACCACGCTGATTCTGCCCATGCTCAAGGATGCCAGTATTCCCCTGGGTATCGGTTTCGTGGTGCTGACCTACTTCGTGATCGTCGGCTCCAGCAACGCCGTCAACCTCACCGATGGCCTCGACGGCCTGGCGATCATGCCGACGGTGATGGTGGGCGGCGCGCTCGGCATCTTCTGCTACCTGTCGGGTAACGTGAAATTCGCTGAATACCTGCTGATCCCTTATGTACCGGGGGCGGGCGAGCTGATCGTGTTCTGTGGCGCGCTGATCGGTGCGGGGCTTGGGTTCTTGTGGTTCAACACCTACCCGGCCCAAGTCTTCATGGGCGACGTCGGCGCACTGGCGCTGGGCGCGGCCCTGGGCACCATCGCGGTGATCGTTCGCCAGGAAATCGTGCTGTTCATCATGGGCGGTGTTTTCGTGATGGAAACCCTGTCGGTGGTCATCCAGGTGGCGTCCTTCAAATTGACCGGGCGCCGCGTGTTCCGCATGGCGCCGATTCACCACCACTTTGAACTCAAGGGCTGGCCCGAGCCGCGCGTGATTGTCCGCTTCTGGATCATCACCGTGATTCTGGTGCTGATCGGCCTTGCCACCCTGAAACTGAGGTAGAAACGAGTGTCCCTGATCGCTTCAGACCACTTCCGCATCGTTGTCGGCCTCGGCAAGAGCGGCATGTCCCTGGTTCGCTTCCTGGCGAGCCGGGGCACGTCGTTTGCCGTGGCCGATACGCGGGAAAATCCACCGGAGCTGGTCACGCTGCGTCGTGACTACCCGCACGTGGAAGTGCGTTGTGGCGAGCTGGATGTCGAGTTTCTGTGCCGCGCCGACGAGCTCTACGTGAGCCCCGGCCTGGCCCTGGCGACTCCGGCCCTGCAAGCGGCTGCGGCCCGTGGCGTGAAGCTGTCCGGCGATATCGACCTGTTTGCGCGCAATGCCAAGGCGCCGATTGTAGCCATCAGCGGTTCCAACGCGAAAAGCACCGTCACTACCCTGGTCGGCGACATGGCGGCAGCGGCCGGCAAGCGCGTGGCCGTGGGTGGCAACCTCGGCACCCCGGCGCTGGACCTGCTCAGCGATGATGTCGAGCTGTACGTGATGGAACTGTCGAGCTTCCAACTGGAGACCACCCACGACCTCGGTGCCGAAGTGGCCACCGTGTTGAACGTGAGTGAAGACCACATGGACCGCTACAGCGGCCTACCGGCGTATCACCTGGCCAAGCACCGGATCTTTCGCGGCGCTAAGCAAGTGGTGGTCAACCGTAATGATGCCCTGAGCCGTCCGCTGATGGGCGAAGGGTTGCCATGCTGGACATTCGGTTTGGGCAAACCCGACTTCAAGGCTTTCGGCATTCGTGAAGAGAATGGCGAGAAATACCTGGCATTCGAATTCCAGAGCCTGATGCCGGTGCGCGAGTTGAAAATCCGTGGTGCCCACAACCAGTCGAACGCCCTGGCGGCACTGGCGCTCGGGCATGCCGTGGGTTTGCCGTTCGATGCCATGCTCTCGACCCTGCGCACTTTCGCCGGGCTTGAACACCGCTGCCAGTGGGTGCGTGACCTGGATGGCGTGAGCTATTACAACGATTCCAAGGCCACCAATGTCGGCGCCGCGCTGGCTGCCATCGAAGGCCTTGGCGCCGATATCGACGGTAAGCTGGTGCTGATCGCCGGTGGTGACGGCAAGGGCGCCGACTTCAAGGATCTCAAGGCACCGGTGGCCGCCCACTGCCGCGCCGTGGTGTTGCTGGGCCGTGATGCCGAGCTGATCGCCGCCGCCCTCGGTGACGCGGTGCCGCAGATTCGCGTGGCCTCCCTGGACGAGGCCGTCCTGCAATGCAAAGCCGTGGCCCAACCCGGTGACGCCGTTCTGCTGTCGCCGGCCTGTGCCAGCCTGGACATGTTCAAGAACTACGAAGAGCGCGGCCAGCTGTTCGCTCGCGCCGTGGAGGCCTTGGCATGAACCTGAACCTGAGAAACATCATCAAGCCGTACCCGTCGCCGATTATTACCGGGCGCGGTATCGACCTGGATTTCCCAATGCTTGCCGGTTGCCTGGCGCTGCTGGGCCTGGGCTTGGTGATGATCACTTCGGCGTCTTCCGAAGTCGCCGCCGTGCAGTCCGGCAACACCCTCTACATGATGATCCGCCATCTGGTGTACCTGGTGATCGGTATCGGTGCCTGCATCGTGACCATGATGATCCCCATCGCCACTTGGCAGCGCCTGGGCTGGCTGATGTTGATCGGCGCGTTCGGCTTGCTGGTGATGGTGATCCTGCCGGGCATCGGTCGCGAGGTAAACGGCTCGATGCGCTGGATCGGTTTCGGCGCGTTCAACGTGCAACCCTCGGAAATCGCCAAGGTGTTCGTGGTGATCTACCTGGCTGGCTATCTGGTGCGACGTCAGAAGGAAGTGCGCGAGAGTTGGATGGGGTTCTTCAAGCCATTCATCGTGCTGCTGCCCATGGCCGGCCTGTTGCTGATGGAACCCGACTTCGGCGCCACCGTGGTGATGATGGGGGCGGCGGCGGCGATGCTGTTCCTTGGCGGTGTAGGTCTGTTCCGGTTCACCTTGATGGTGGTGCTGGCGGTGGCGGCCGTGACGATTCTGGTGCAGGCGCAACCCTACCGGATGGCGCGTCTGATCACCTTTACCGACCCATGGTCCGACCAGTTCGGTTCCGGCTACCAGCTGACCCAGGCGTTGATCGCTTTCGGTCGCGGCGAGTGGCTGGGCGTTGGCCTGGGCAACAGCGTACAGAAGCAGTTCTACCTGCCCGAAGCCCACACGGACTTCGTGTTCTCGGTACTCGCCGAAGAGCTCGGCGTAGTGGGCTCGCTGTGCACTGTTGCGCTGTTCGTGTTCGTGTGTGTACGCGGCATGTATATCGGCTTGTGGGCCGAGAAGGCCAAACAATATTTCGCCGCGTATGTGGCGTACGGCTTGTCGTTCCTGTGGATCGGCCAGTTCCTGATCAATATCGGTGTGAACGTCGGCCTGCTGCCGACCAAAGGGCTGACCTTGCCGTTCCTTAGCTACGGCGGCAGTTCCTTGGTGATTTGCTGCGCGTGCCTGGGTTTGCTGCTGCGCATCGAGTGGGAGAGTCGCACCCACCTGGGCAGCGAAGAGATGGAATTCAGCGAAAGCGACTTCGCCGAGGAGCCTATCCATGGGCGCTAATGTGCTGATCATGGCGGGTGGTACCGGGGGCCATGTGTTCCCGGCCCTGGCGTGTGCGCGGGAATTCCAGAGCCGTGGCTACACGGTGCACTGGCTGGGGACGCCGCGCGGCATCGAGAACGAATTGGTGCCTAACGCTGGGTTGCCGCTGCACCTGATCAACGTCAGCGGCCTACGTGGCAAGAGCAAGTTGTCCTTGCTCAAAGCACCGTTCGTATTGCTCAAGGCGGTTTGGCAGGCGCGCAAGGTTATCCGTGAGTTGAAGCCTGTCTGCGTGCTTGGCTTCGGCGGTTACGTGACCGGCCCTGGCGGCGTAGCAGCCAGGCTGGCCGGTGTACCGGTGATCGTCCACGAACAGAATGCCGTGGCCGGCACCGCCAACCGCCTGCTGGTGCCGCTGGCGGCGCGGGTGTGTGAGGCATTCCCGAACACCTTTGGCTTGTCGAGCAAACGCCGCACCACCGGCAACCCGGTGCGTACCGAGCTGTTCATGGGCATCGCTCGCGATGCCTTGGCCGGGCGCAAGGCGCACCTGTTGATCCTGGGCGGAAGCCTGGGCGCTGAACCACTGAACAAATTGCTGCCCGAAGCCGTGGCACAACTGCCGTTGGAGCTACGCCCGGAGATCTTTCACCAGGCCGGCAAAAACCACGATGAAGTCACCGCCGCGCGTTATCGCGAAGCCGGTGTGGAGGCCAACGTACAGCCTTTCATCAAAGACATGGCCCATGCCTATGGCTGGGCCGACCTGGTGGTTTGTCGCGCTGGTGCGCTGACCGTCAGTGAACTGGCCGCCGCCGGTCTGCCGTCCTTGCTGGTGCCTCTGCCCCATGCGATTGACGATCACCAGACCCGCAACGCCGAATATTTGGCCGGGGAGGGCGCTGCCTTCCTGCTGCCGCAAAGAACGACTGGCGCCGCCGATTTGGCCGCACGCCTGACCGAGGTTTTGATGCAACCGGAACGACTTAACAGCATGGCGAGCACCGCAAGCCGCCTGGCCAAACCTGAAGCAACCCGCACCGTGGTCGATATCTGCCTGGAGGTGGCCCATGGTTGAGAATCAGAAAGCCATGCCGCAGCCGGAAATGCGCCGTATCCGTCGCATTCACTTCGTCGGAATCGGCGGCGTGGGTATGTGCGGCATTGCTGAAGTGCTGCTCAACCTGGGCTATCAGGTGTCCGGTTCGGACTTGAAAGAATCCCAGGTCACCGACCGCCTCAAATCCTTTGGTGCGCAGATCTTTATCGGCCACCGTGCCGAGAACGCCGCCGAGGCCGATGTGCTGGTGGTGTCCAGCGCGGTGAACACAGCTAACCCGGAAGTGGCCACCGCCCTTGAACGTCGTATTCCCGTGGTGCCGCGCGCCGAGATGCTCGCCGAGCTGATGCGCTATCGCCACGGCATCGCGGTCGCCGGCACCCACGGCAAAACCACCACCACCAGCCTGATCGCCTCGGTGTTCGCCGCCGGTGGCCTGGACCCGACGTTTGTGATCGGCGGCCGTCTGAATGCAGCCGGCACCAACGCCCAGCTTGGCACCAGCCGCTACCTGATCGCCGAAGCCGACGAAAGCGATGCCAGCTTCCTGCATCTGCAACCGTTGGTGGCTGTGGTCACCAACATCGACGCCGACCACATGGCGACCTACGACGGTGACTTCAACAAGTTGAAGAAAACCTTCGTCGAGTTCCTCCACAACCTGCCGTTCTACGGCTTGGCGGTGGTGTGCCTGGACGACCCTGTAGTGCGCGAGATTCTGCCGCTGGTCAAACGCCCGACCGTCACTTACGGCTTCAGCGAAGATGCCGACGTGCGTGCGATCAATGTGCGTCAGGAAGGCATGCAAACCTTCTTCACCGTGCTGCGTCCGGACCGTGAGCCGTTGGATGTGTCGGTGAACATGCCGGGTAACCACAACGTATTGAACTCCCTGGCGACCATCTGCATTGCTTCCGATGAAGGCGTCAGCGATGAAGCGATCGTCGAAGGTCTGTCGCGCTTTGCCGGTGTGGGCCGACGCTTCCAGGTCTACGGCCAATTGCCGGTAGAGGGCGGCGACGTGATGCTGGTGGACGACTATGGTCACCACCCGACCGAAGTCGCCGCCGTGATCAAGGCCGTGCGCGGTGGCTGGCCGGAGCGTCGCCTGGTGATGGTGTACCAGCCGCACCGCTACAGCCGTACCCGCGATCTATACGATGACTTCGTCAATGTATTGGCCGACGCCAACGTGCTGCTGCTGATGGAGGTCTACCCGGCCGGTGAAGAACCGATCCCGGGCGCCGACAGCCGCAAGCTATGCAACAGCATCCGCCAGCGTGGCCAGTTGGACCCGATCTACATCGAGCGCGGTGTGGACCTGGCGCCAATCGTCAAGCCGCTGCTGCGTGCCGGTGACATTCTGCTGTGCCAGGGCGCCGGTGACATCGGTGGCCTTGCCCCTAAATTGCTGGCGAGCCCGCTCTTCGCCGCTGCCCAGGGGAAGTCGAAATGATCACGAACTACGAAGCCCTGTTTTCCACCATCACGCCTGCCGACTTCGGCCGCGTGGCGGTGTTGTTTGGCGGTAAGAGCGCCGAGCGTGAAGTGTCACTCAAGTCCGGCAACGCCGTGCTCGAAGCCCTGCAAAGCGCCGGCGTGAATGCGTTCGGGATTGATGTGGGCGATGATTTTCTCGCGCGCCTGTTGGCCGAAAAAATCGACCGCGCCTTTATCATCCTGCACGGTCGCGGCGGTGAAGACGGCAGCATGCAGGGCCTGTTGGAGTGCGCCGGTATTCCCTACACCGGTAGCGGCATCCTGGCCTCGGCATTGGCCATGGACAAGCTGCGCACCAAGCAGGTGTGGCACAGCCTGGGTATTCCAACCCCGCGTCACAGTGTTCTGTGCAGCGAAGCCGATTGTATTTCTGCAGTCGAGGAACTGGGCACTCCTTTGATCGTCAAACCTGCCCATGAAGGCTCCAGTATCGGCATGGCCAAAGTGAACTCGGCCGCCGAATTGATCGACGCATGGAAAGCGGCAAGTACCTACGATTCGCAAGTGTTGGTGGAACAGTGGATTTCCGGTCCCGAGTACACCATCGCCACCCTGCGTGGCCAGGTATTGCCGCCCATCGCATTGGGCACGCCCCACACCTTTTACGATTACGACGCCAAGTACCTGGCTTCCGATACCCAGTACCGGATCCCATGCGGCCTCGACGCAAACAAAGAACAGGAATTGATGGACCTTACGGCGAAAGCCTGTGAGGCGTTGGGTATCGCCGGTTGGGCACGGGCAGACGTGATGCAGGACGACCAAGGCAACTTCTGGTTCCTTGAGGTCAACACCGCACCAGGCATGACCGATCACAGCCTGGTACCAATGGCTGCCCGTGCCGCCGGTCTGGACTTCCAGCAGTTGGTGCTGGCGATCCTGGCCGCCAGCATCGAGGCAAGAGGCTAACGACATGAAAGGCGCATCGCTTCGTCATCAGCCCCCACGTGCACCGAGCCGCAAGCCGGTGCCCCGGGGTGCCAGTCGCATGGTGGCTAAAGAGCCGATGTCGGCGCGCCTGCCGAAAGCCAATTTTGCTTTCCTCAAGGCGCTGTTCTGGCCGGTGTTGCTGGTGGTATTGGGCTTCGGCACTTATGAAGGCGCGCAGCGTCTACTGCCGTACGCCGACCGCCCCATCACCAAGATCAGTGTGCAGGGCGATCTGAGCTACATCAGCCAGCAGGCGGTACAGCAGCGCATCGGCCCGTTCCTGGCGGCGAGCTTCTTCACCATCGACCTGGCCGGCATGCGCCGGGAGCTGGAGCAGATGCCGTGGATCGCCCACGCCGAAGTGCGTCGCGTGTGGCCGGATCAGGTGACGATCCGCCTGGAAGAACAACTGCCGGTGGCCCGTTGGGGGGACGAGGCGCTGTTGAACAACCAGGGCCAGGCGTTCACCCCGCGTGAGCTGGCCAACTACGAGCACCTGCCGCAGTTGTTCGGGCCGCAGCGGGCGCAGCAGCAAGTGATGCAGCAGTACCAGGCCTTGAGCCAGATGCTGCGGCCACTGGGCTTCTCCATTGCACGCCTGGAATTGCGTGAACGGGGCAGCTGGTTTTTGACAACCGGGGCAGGCAGTTCCGGCCCGGGCATCGAGTTGTTGCTGGGACGCGACCGCTTGGTGGAGAAGATGCGCCGCTTTATTGCCATCTACGACAAAACCTTGAAAGAACAGATTACGAACATTGCGAGCGTCGACCTGCGTTACGCCAACGGCCTTGCCGTCGGCTGGCGTGAACCGGCTGCGCCCACGGCAGCGCAACCCGCTGTCGCGAAGAATTAAGAAGAGGCAGGACCCATGGCAAACGTGCAAAGCGGCAAAATGATCGTCGGTCTGGATATCGGCACCTCCAAGGTGGTGGCGCTGGTGGGCGAGGTCGGGGAAGACGGCACGATCGAAATCGTCGGTATTGGCACGCATCCGTCCCGGGGCCTGAAGAAGGGCGTGGTGGTGAACATCGAGTCCACCGTGCAATCGATCCAGCGCGCCATCGAAGAAGCGCAGTTGATGGCCGGTTGCCGGATTCACTCGGCGTTCGTTGGCGTGGCGGGCAACCATATCCGCAGCCTGAACTCCCACGGCATCGTGGCGATCCGCGACCGCGAAGTCAGCTCGGCCGACCTGGAGCGTGTGCTCGACGCCGCCCAGGCCGTAGCAATCCCGGCTGACCAGCGCGTCTTGCACACCCTGCCGCAGGACTACGTGATCGATAACCAGGAAGGCGTTCGCGAGCCTTTGGGCATGTCGGGCGTACGTCTGGAAGCCAAGGTCCATGTGGTGACTTGTGCGGTCAATGCCGCGCAAAACATCGAGAAGTGCGTGCGCCGTTGCGGCCTGGAAATCGACGACATCATCCTTGAGCAACTGGCCTCGGCCTACTCGGTGCTGACCGACGACGAAAAAGAACTGGGCGTGTGCCTGGTGGACATCGGCGGCGGTACCACCGATATCGCGATCTTCACCGAAGGTGCGATCCGTCACACCGCCGTGATCCCGATTGCCGGCGACCAGGTGACCAACGACATCGCCATGGCACTGCGCACACCGACCCAGTACGCCGAAGAAATCAAGATCCGTTACGCCTGCGCCCTGGCCAAACTGGCCGGTGCCGGCGAAACCATCAAAGTGCCGAGCGTGGGCGATCGTCCACCGCGCGAACTGTCGCGTCAGGCCCTTGCCGAAGTGGTCGAGCCGCGCTACGACGAACTGTTCACCCTGATCCAGGCTGAACTGCGCCGCAGCGGCTACGAAGATTTGATCCCGGCCGGCATCGTGCTGACCGGCGGCACCTCGAAGATGGAAGGCGCGGTCGAACTGGCCGAGGAAATCTTCCATATGCCGGTGCGCCTGGGCGTGCCACATGGCGTCAAGGGCTTGGGCGACGTGGTGCGCAACCCGATTTATTCCACCGGCGTGGGTTTGCTGTTGTACGGGCTGCAGAAGCAGACCGACGGCATTTCCCTGTCGGGCCCAAGCAACCGTGACAGCTACCGTGGCGACGACGAAGCCAAGGCACCGTTGTTCGAGCGGTTACAGGCTTGGGTAAAAGGGAACTTCTAACGAAGTTGGCTTCATGCGACAAGTTACAAGCTTCAAGCTTGCAGCTCATGGCTTGCAACTTGGAGCTGCTGTAAAGCAGTAGGCGAAAAAACTAGAGAAAACGAAAGGAGAGGGAAAATGTTCGAACTCGTAGACAACATCCCCGCCAGCCCGGTCATCAAAGTGATCGGTGTCGGCGGTGGCGGCGGCAACGCTGTCAACCATATGGTCAAGAGCAACATTGAAGGCGTTGAATTCATCTGCGCCAACACGGATGCCCAGGCGCTGAAAAGCATCGGCGCGCGCACCATCCTGCAATTGGGCACCGCGGTGACCAAGGGCCTCGGCGCTGGCGCCAACCCGGAAGTCGGCCGTCAAGCCGCCCTGGAAGACCGCGAGCGTATTGCCGAAGTGCTGCAAGGCACCAACATGGTGTTCATCACCACCGGCATGGGCGGCGGCACTGGTACCGGTGCTGCGCCGATCATCGCCGAAGTGGCCAAGGAAATGGGGATTCTGACGGTTGCAGTAGTGACCCGTCCGTTCCCGTTCGAAGGTCGCAAGCGTATGCAGATCGCCGACGAAGGCATCCGTCTGCTGTCTGAAAGCGTCGACTCGTTGATCACTATTCCCAACGAGAAACTGCTGACCATCCTGGGCAAGGACGCTAGCCTGCTGTCCGCTTTCGCCAAGGCTGACGATGTACTGGCCGGTGCCGTTCGCGGTATCTCCGACATCATCAAGCGCCCAGGCATGATCAACGTCGACTTTGCCGACGTCCGTACCGTGATGAGCGAAATGGGCATGGCGATGATGGGCACTGGCTGCGCCAGCGGTCCGAACCGTGCACGCGAAGCTACCGAAGCGGCCATCCGCAACCCGCTGCTGGAAGACGTGAACCTGCAAGGCGCACGCGGCATCCTGGTGAATATCACCGCCGGTCCTGACCTGTCCCTGGGTGAGTACTCCGACGTGGGTAGCATCATTGAAGCCTTCGCTTCCGAGCACGCCATGGTCAAGGTCGGTACCGTGATCGATCCGGACATGCGCGACGAGCTGCACGTCACCGTGGTTGCCACCGGTCTGGGTGCCAAGATCGAGAAGCCTGTGAAGGTCATCGACAACACCCTGCACAGCAGCCAGGCCAGCCAGGCGGCTGCCGCTCCAGCCCCTGCGCGTCAGGAGCTGCCGTCGGTGAACTACCGCGATCTGGATCGTCCGACTGTGATGCGCAACCAGGCTCAGGCCGGTGCTGCGGCGTCCCGTAGCCCGAATCCGCAAGATGACCTGGACTACCTGGACATCCCGGCATTCCTGCGTCGTCAGGCCGATTAATGGAATGTATCAGGGCTATGAAGGTGATTGGTGTTCAGCAAAGGTCTGGTCTGCTATTATCGCCAGCCTTTGTTGATACCAGTTCGCAATTTGCGCTGAAGCGGTCCAAGCCATGATTAAACAACGCACCCTGAAGAATATTATTCGTGCCACAGGTGTAGGTCTGCACTCCGGGGAAAAGGTCTACCTGACCCTCAAGCCTGCACCTGTCGACACCGGCATCGTGTTTGTGCGTGCCGACCTGGACCCTGTGGTGCAGATTCCTGCTCGCGCGGAAAACGTTGGCGAAACCACTATGTCGACCACATTGGTCAACGGTGACGTCAAAGTGGACACGGTGGAGCACTTGCTCTCGGCCATGGCCGGTTTGGGCATCGATAACGCCTACGTCGAGCTCTCCGCGTCCGAAGTCCCGATCATGGATGGCAGCGCTGGACCCTTCGTATTCTTGATTCAATCTGCCGGCCTGGAAGAACAGGACGCAGCTAAGAAGTTCATTCGCATTCTGCGGGAAGTGACAGTAGAAGACGGCGACAAGCGCGCCACCTTCGTTCCGTTCGAAGGCTTTAAAGTGAGCTTTGAGATCGATTTCGATCACCCGGTATTCCGTGACCGCACCCAAAGTGCAAGCGTGGATTTTTCCAGCACTTCGTTTGTAAAAGAAGTCAGCCGCGCCCGTACCTTTGGTTTCATGAGTGACATCGAGTACCTGCGCAAGCACAACCTCGCACTCGGCGGCAGCGTTGAAAACGCCATTGTGGTCGACGCGGATGGTGTACTGAACGAAGACGGCCTTCGCTATGAAGACGAATTCGTGAAGCACAAGATCCTCGATGCAATCGGTGACCTCTACCTGCTGGGCAATAGCCTGATAGGCGAGTTCAAAGGCTTCAAGTCGGGCCACGCCCTTAACAACCAGCTGCTGCGCAAGTTGATTGAGCAGACAGACGCTTGGGAAGTCGTGACCTTCGAAGATGCCAGCACCGCACCGATCTCTTACATGCGTCCCGTTGCGGCGGTGTAAGTAACAACTCTCTTTCTTTAGTTTTTAAAGGCTGCCTTCGGGTGGCCTTTTTTTATTCCTGTGGGGTGTGGGCCTCGGTTGGCGGTGCACCGGCATCCACGATGCAATTGCGCCCACTGTGCTTGGCCTCATACAACGCCTGGTCCGCACTGAGCAGCAGCGCTTCCAGGGATTGGCGGTTGCGTTTATCCCAGGTGCTCACGCCGATGCTCACGGTGATCGGCCGCTCGCTACCCGCCACCCGTGGCAAGTGTTCGACGCTGCTGCGGATGTGCTCGGCGATGACCATGGCGCCTGCGGCATCAGTATGGGGCAGCACCACCGCGAATTCCTCGCCGCCATAGCGGGCGGCGAGGTCGGCGGGGCGGCGTATATTGCCGGCGATCACTTGGGCCACGGTGCGCAGGGCCTCGTCGCCGCCGCTATGACCGTGGCGGTCGTTGAACGCCTTGAAGTGATCCACGTCGATCATCAGCAGGGTCAGTGGCTCGGTCGAGCGCTGGGCGCGATCCCATTCCTGGCGCAGGCGCTCGTCGAGGATGCGACGGTTGGCCAGTCCGGTCAGGGCATCCGTGGCTGCCAGTTCTGACAGCACCCGTTCGGCGCGATAGCGACGTCGCAGCTCGCGACGCAGCATCCAGGCCAGCCACAACAACCCGATGCACAGAATGCCGGTCGCGCCGCTGGTCAGCAGTGCGGCGCGTTTCCAGGGGGCGAACACATCCTCGCGAGACAGCGCCACCACTACGATCAGTGGCAGTGTGCCCACGGTAGTGAAGGTGTACAGCCGGTCCTTGCCGGTGATGGTCGAGGTTGCCTGGAAGCTGCCATTGCCTTCGCGCAACATGCGCTTGAAATTCGGTCGCTCGCTCAAATCCTTGTTAATCATGTCGCTTTCGAGCAGCGGCTGTTGGGCCAGCAGGATGCCGTGGGTATTGAGTAGGTTGACGCTGCTACCGTTGCCGATGGCCAGGGTGCTGAACAATTGATCGAAATACGCCAGGCGCATGGTCGCCACCGCAACGCCGGCGAACTCGCCATTGGGCCCCGATACGCGCCGACTGAATGCTATGCGCCACACTTGGTCGCAGTCGCAACGGGTCTGGAAGGCCCGGCTGATATACAAACCGGCCTGCGGGTCCTTCAGATGCACCTGGAAATAATCGCGATCAGCGAAATTGCGCGGGGTGGGCCGCAGGGTCGAGGAATCCGCGATCACGGTGCCATTGGCATCCAGCATCAGCACCTCGCCTTTAAAGGGCGCGGCGGTGGATAAATCGAATTGCACCAGGTGTTGGATAGTGGCGTCGACCTTGGCCAGGTCCTCGCGCTGCCTGGCGGCTATCAGCCCCTTGAGGGCCAGGTCGTACAGCTCGACGTTGCGCAGCACATCGGCGTTGATCAGTTGGGCGATATTGGTGGACGAGCGCTTGGCCGCCTGCAGGGTACTGGTGTGTTCGCGGATCAATAACGCCGCGACGATAATGACGATCAGGACGACGGTGAGGCCGCTGCCCAGAAGGAGCAACAATTGCGGGTGTGCGGAAGGGTGGCGAGCACGGCGTGGACTCATCGGGCAGAACTTCAGCGGTATGGATGCTGGCAGTTTAGTTCTACCCGATGAAGATTGGATACTCGGTTACCAAAGAAAGAAAGGTGCCTCAGAACACATCAATCGGATAGTCGACGATCACCCGGTATTCATCCACATCGCGGTCTACTGCCGAGTAGCCGTTGCTGCCACGGTGGGTCGCCCATTGCAGGCGCACGGCCAGGTCTTTGGCCTGGCCGCCTTGCACCACATATTTCAAATCGATATCCCGCTCCCAGTGCTTGGCGTCCTTACCGTCGGCGCTGTACCAGGCGCTGTAGCCACGGCTTTGCGGGTCGACCTGGGTCAAGTCGGTCTTGCCGCTGATGTACGACACCGCCGTGGTCAGGCCGGGCATACCGAGGCCGACAAAATCATAGGCGTACTTGAGCTTCCACGAGCGTTCATTCGGGCCGTTGAAGTCCGAGTATTGCTGGGAGTTATCCAGGTACACGCTGTCGCCCTGGGTGATGTAGTCAAACGGCGTATTGCCGTTAACCCGCTGGTAGGCGGCGGTCACGCTATGGTTGCCTACGCCCACGGTCAAATGCAGGCTCCAGGTGTTGTTGTCGATATCCCCCAACAGGGATTGGCCGGTGTCCTGGGTGTGGTAGTAGTGCAGGCCCGGGTTGAGGGTGACCAGGTCGTTGAGGGCGTAGGTGTAGTCCAGGTCGTAGTAGTACTGGTGCCAGACGTCCTTGAGTTCGGATGCATAGAGATTGCTGGTCACCCCCGGCACACCGCTGAACGACACGCCGGCCCAATCCAGGTGTTGACTGCTGCGGTTATCGGGCAAGGCGCCGTAGCTGGCGCCGATGCGCCGATGGCCGCTCTGGTTGTAGAGCTTGGTGAAGCTGGCTTGGCCGCCCTCGAACATCCAGCCGTCCAGGCTATGGTTGCTCAGGCTAACGCCACGGAAAGTCTGCGGCAGCATGCGGGTCATGCCACCGGCAATCACCGGGTTATTGAGGAACAGGTCACCGGCTTTGAGTTCGGTGTCGAAGGCGCGCATTTTCAGGGTGCCGCCGGCCGTGGAGAACGAACCGGGGGCCTTGCCGCTGCCGCTGTCGCTGCCATAGGGAAGGATGCTGGAACCATCGGTGCCACCACCGCCGTCGAGCTTGAGGCCCAGCATGGCGTGAGCGTCCAGGCCGAAACCGACGGTGCCCTGGGTGTAGCCCGATTCGAAGGTGCCGATAAAACCCTGGCCCCATTCCTTGCTGTCGTCGGTGTGGAAGTCGCGACGGTCGCGGTTCATATAGTAATTACGGGTGTCGATTCTAAGGTGTGAACCTTCGACGAAACCGTCGGCGGGGAGGCTGTCTGCTGCGTGGGCTAGGGGGATAATCGTTGCTGCAATCGCGAGAAATAACGGGGTGAACGTCAGTGAGTTCTTCACCAGTAAAGCTCCTTTGGGTCAATCGTAAACGGCCGGTGTCGTGGGGGATGCCCGGCCTTTTTGACGGCAAAAAAAAGCCGCTGAAGGTCAGCGGCTTTAAGACAGATTCCCAGCGTAGAGCCCTGGAAATAAGTCGAGGGAAATTCGGGTAAGCGGGTCAGCTGTCTTTGCCGTCGCGCTCATCGATGCGTCAAATTAACGCAGGCGAGCACTGCGAAACAGAGTGTAACAAGATAATAACTGTTGCCCAAACCGCAACAGTCACGCACTTAGAGCGGTAGGGTGATGCCGAAAGTATTGCCACCGGTGTCGCTGCGCACAAACACATCCCCGCCGTGCATCAGCGCAATCGCTTTGACGATGGCCAGCCCCAACCCGTGATTCGCCCCGCTGTTACGCCGCGAGGCGTCGACCCGATAGAAGCGCTCGAACAACCGTGGCAGGTGTTCACTGGCGATTGTTTCGCCCGGGTTGGTCACGGCGATTGCCACCTGCTGCGCCTGCACCTCGATATGTACGTTAATCACCTGACCTGGGGCGGTGTGTTGCACGGCATTACTCAACAAGTTGATCAGCGCACGGCGCAGGTGGGCTTTTTCGATCTGTACCTGGGCGTCGCCGTGGACCCGCACTTGCACCTGGGCGTCTTCGAGGATGAAGTCCAAGTAATCGAGGGTGGTTGCCACCTCGTCGGCCAGTGAGCTTTCAACCAGTTTGGTGGCCTTGGTGCCCTGATCGGCGCTGGCCAGGAACAACATGTCATTGACGATCGAGCGCAGGCGTTCCAACTCTTCCAGGTTCGATTGCAACACCTCCAGATAATGCTCGGCCGAGCGTCCGCGTGTGAGGGCCACCTGGGTCTGGCCGATCAGGTTGGTCAGCGGCGAGCGCAGTTCGTGGGCCACGTCGGCATTGAACGATTCCAGGCGCGAATATGCCTGTTCCACGCGGTCGAGGGTGGCATTGAACGAGTTGACGAACTGACTGAGTTCCGGCGGCAACGGCGATAACTGCAGGCGCCCGGAGAGCTTGGGCGGTGCCAGTTTCTGCGCTTCTTCCGAGAGTTTGCCCAACGGCTTGAGGCCAATGCGCGAGACCCAGAACCCCAGCAACGCCGCCAGCAACACGCCCACCAGCGCCAGGCTGACCAACGCCACCAGCAACTGATGCTGGGTGGCGCGAAAGTTTTCGGTGTCGACGGCGATCATAAAGCGCAGCGGCGGGCGCTGGTCCTTGGCCGGGAACTGGCTGACCAGCACTTTAAGCGGGTAGCGATGGCCGGGCAGATGCAGGTCGCGCTTACCGGTGGGGCCGGCGGCGAAGGCGCGGATCTGCGCATCGGGATTGCCGTATTCGTAGGCCGGGTCGTTGCTGACTACCCAGAAGTGAATGCGCTTGTCTTCTTCGCTCAGCAGCTTGAGTTTGTTGGTGATCTTGGCCCAGTGGTCCGGCGTGCCGAAGCGGTTCACCGAAGATTCGAGCACGCTGTAGCGCGCGTCCAATTCGGCCCCCGGCAACAGGCCCAGGCCGCGATCCACTTGTTGGTACAGCGCACCGCCGATCAACAGGAAGATCAGCGCCGCAACCAGGGTGAACATGCCGCTCAGGCGCAGCGCAATGGAATTAGCCGGCACTGCGGTTCTCCAGCACATAGCCCATGCCACGGATGGTGTGCAGCAGTTTGTGTTCGAACGGGCCGTCGAGCTTGGCGCGCAGACGCTTGATCGCCACCTCGACCACGTTGGCATCGCTGTCGAAATTGATGTCCCAGACCATCTCCGCGATGGCGGTCTTGGACAGGATCTCGCCCTGGCGGCGCGCCAATACACTGAGCAGCGAGAACTCTTTGGCGGTGAGGTCCAGGCGCACGCCGTTGCGACTGGCCTTGCGGCTGATCAGGTCGATCCACAGGTCGGCGACCGTCACCTGCACCGGCTCATGCCCGCCGCTGCGACGCGTCAAGGCTTGCAGGCGTGCCACCAGTTCGAGAAACGAAAACGGTTTGCCCAAGTAATCGTCGGCGCCTTCGCGCAGGCCACGGATGCGGTCTTCCACGCGCTCGCGGGCGGTGAGCATGATCACCGGGGTCTGCTTGCGAGCACGCAAGGCGCGCAGCACACCAAAGCCATCGAGGCCGGGCAGCATCACGTCGAGCACAATCACTGCGTAATCATTCTCCAGGGCCAGGTGCAAGCCCTCGACGCCGTCGCGCGCGACATCCACGGTGTAGCCTTGCTCCGTCAGACCGCGATGCAGGTAGTCCGCGGTTTTCTCTTCATCTTCGATAATCAGGACGCGCATGACCCCGCCTCATTCTGTGGTCGCCAGCGCGGGCGCTGGTGTGGGCCGATGGAAAATTTTTTCGAGGTACAAGTATATGACCGGCGTGGTGAACAGGGTCAGCGCCTGGCTCACCAGCAGCCCGCCGACCACTGCGATACCCAGCGGTTGGCGCAGCTCCGCACCTGGCCCGGCACCGAGCATCAGCGGCACCGCGCCGAGCAGGGCGGCGAGGGTGGTCATGATGATCGGCCGGAACCGCGTGACGCAGGCTTCATAAATCGCTTCCTGGGGCGTCAGCCCGCGCACGCGCTGAGCCTCCAGGGCGAAGTCGATCATCAGGATGCCGTTCTTTTTCACGATGCCGATCAGCAGCACCAGGCCGATCAACGCCATGATCGAAAAGTCCTGGCCCATCAAGGTCAGCATGATCAGCGCGCCGAGGCCCGCCGAAGGCAGGGTCGAGATGATCGTCAGCGGATGCACGAAGCTTTCGTACAGCACCCCCAGGATGATGTACACCGCCACCAGCGCCGCGAGGATCAGCCATGGCTGGCTGGCCAGTGAACTTTGGAACGCCTGGGCCGCGCCCTGGAAGGTGCCGATGAGGGTGCTGGGCATGCCGATCTCGGCCTTGGCCTGGTCGAGCATGATCACCGCATCCCCCAGCGCCACACCGGGTGCCAGGTTGAAGGACAGGTTGGCGGCCGGGAACATACCGTCATGGCTGATGGACAACGGCCCCACGGTCGGTGGGTCGACCTTGGCCAAGGCCGATAGCGGCACCATCTCGTTGGTCAGCGGCGAGCGCAGGTAAAAGTAGTTCAGGCTCTCGGCCTTGCCGCGTTGTTGGCGGTCCAGCTCCAGCACCACTTGGTATTGATTGATCTCCGTCTGGAATTCGTTGATCTGGCGCTGGCCGAAGGCGTCATACAGTGCTTGATCCACATCGGTGGCGGTCAGACCGAACCGCGCGGCGGCCTGCCGATCGATGCTGATGTGGGTGATGCTGCCGCCCAGTTGCAGGTCATTGGACAGATCGCGAAAGGCCGGGTTGGCGCGCAGTTTTTCGGTGAGGCGCTGGGTCCAGGTGTTGAGCGTCGGGCCGTCGTTGCTCTTGAGCACATATTGATATTGGGCGCGGCTGGGGCCGGAGCTGAGGTTGATGTCCTGGCCGGCGCGCAGGTACAGCACGATGCCCGGCACCTTGGCCAGTTTCGCGCGGACGCGGTCGATAAACTGGCTGGCCGATACATCGCGCGACCCGCGATCTTTCAAGGCGATCCAGAACCGGCCGTTGGCGATGGTCTGGTTGCTGCCGGTCACCCCAACCGCGTGGGAGAACGCCTGCACCGCCGGGTCGTCCTTGATGATCTCGGCCAGTGCTTTGTGCTTGGCGACCATGTCCGGGAACGACACATCGGCCGCCGCCTCGCTGGTGCCGAGCACGAAGCCGGTGTCCTGCACCGGGAAGAACCCTTTGGGAATAAACACGTAACCGACCACGGCCAACGCGAGAGTCACCCCGAAGATCGCCAGCATGCTGCGCTGATGAGCCAGGGCCCTTCGCAGGTTACGCGCATAGCCGGCCAGCAGGCGCTCGCTGAAACCGGGTTTGGCATGGGCGTGATGACTGGGCGCGCGCATGAATAACGCGGCCAGGGTCGGTGCCAGGGTCAGGGACACCACCACCGAAATCAGGATGGTCGAGGTGGCGGTCAGCGCGAACTCCTTGAACAGGCGTCCGACCACGCCGCCCATGAACAGCAGCGGGATAAACGCCGCCACCAGCGAAAAGCTGATGGACACCACCGTAAAGCCGATCTCGCCGGCACCCTTGATCGCCGCCGCGCGTTGATCGAGGCCGGCCTCCAAATGGCGGTGGATGTTCTCCACCACCACGATGGCATCGTCCACCACAAAGCCCACGGCGATCACGATGGCCACCAGGGTCAGGTTGTTCAGGCTGAAGCCCATCAGGTACATCAGGGCAAAACTGGCGATCAACGACACGCCGAGCACGCTGGACACAATCAGCGTGGCCGACAGTTGGCGCAGGAACAACGCCATCACCGCCACCACCAGCAGGACCGCGATCAGCAAGGTCACTTCCACCTCATGCAGCGAGGCGCGGATGGTCTTGGTGCGGTCGCTCAGCACACTGACCTGCACCGACGCTGGCAGCATGGCTTGCAGGCGCGGCAACTGCGCCTGGATGCGGTCCACGGTCTCGACGATATTCGCGCCGGGCTGGCGTGAGATCACCAGGTTTACCCCGGGTGTATCCCCGGACCAGGCCTGCACGTAGGCGTTTTCCGAACCATTGATGACCTTGGCGATATCGCGCAATTGCACCGGCGCGCCGTCCTTGTAGGACACGATCAACCGTGCGTAGTCCTCGGGATGAAACAACTGATCGTTGGTCGACAGGGTCGATACGCTGTTATCGCCGTAGATCGCGCCCTTGGCCAGGTTCAGGCTCGACTGCTGGATGGCCAGGCGGATATCGGCGAGGGTCAGGCCGATGGCCGCGAGTTTGTCGGGGGAGGCTTGCACGCGGATCGCAGGACGTTGCTGACCGGTGATGTTGATTTGGCCGACGCCGTCGATCTGGCTGATCTGTCGGGCCAGGAGGGTTTCCACGTAGTCGCTCAGTTCGGTGCTGGGCATGCTGTCGGAGCTGACGCTGAGGATCAGCACCGGGCTGTCCGCCGGGTTGACCTTCTTCCAGGTCGGCAAGCTCGGCATATCGCTGGGCAGCTTGCCGGACGCGGTGTTGATCGCGGCCTGCACTTCCTGGGCGGCAGTGTCGATGCTTTTGTCGAGGGTAAATTGCAGGGTCAGCAGGGTGGAGCCCAAGGCGCTGCTGGAGGTCATCTGGGTCACGCCGGGGATCGCGCTGAATTGCACTTCCAACGGCGTGGCCACGGACGAGGCCATGGTGTCGGGGCTGGCGCCGGGCAACTGGGCGCTGACCTGAATTGTCGGAAATTCCGCCTCCGGCAGTGGCGCGATAGCCAGGCGCGGGAAGGCAATCAGCCCGAGCAGTACCAGGGCGAAGGTCAGCAGCAAGGTGGCGACCGGATGGTCGACACACCAGGCCGACGGAGAGCGGCTGCCGTTCATGGCTGCACCGTGGCGTCGACGGTTTGGATCACCTGGGGCGGCTCTTTGAGCACCTCGACCCGGGCGCCGGCCTTGAGCCGCGACTGACCATCGCTGACCAGCACATCCCCGGCCTGCACACCCTGGATCAGGCTGAGGTCGCTGTTCTGATAGGTGACCTGCACTGGTACCACCTCGACCTTGTCACCGTTGACCCGGTACACAAAGTGTGAATCCAGGCCGCGCTGCACCACGGTCGGCGGCACTACCAGGGCATTTTTGTCGAGGGCGGTCTGGATTTTGATGGTCACCAGTTGCCCCGGCCACAGGCGCTGGGCGGGGTTACTGAACTCGGCCTTGGCGCGCAGGGTGCCGGTGGTGGAGTTGATCTGGTTGTCGATCAGGCTCAGGTGGCCACGGCCCAGTAAATCGCCAGTCTGGCCGTCGGTGTCGGCGCCCAGATAGGCGTCGACACTGGCTTTTTCCGGCGCGGCGATCAGGCCTTGCAGGGTCGGCAGCATCTGCTGCGGCAGGGAAAATTCCACAGCGATCGGGTCGATCTGCGTCACGGAAAACAGGCCCAGGGCATCGCTGCTGCGCAAGAAGTTGCCTTCATCCACCGTGCGAATACCGACTCGGCCACTGACCGGCGAACGAATCTGCGTGTAGGAAAGCTGCACTTGAGCCGAATCAATCGCCGCCTGGTTGCCCTGGGCGGTGGCCTTGAGCTGGTTGACCAGGGCTTGCTGCTGGTCATAGGTCTGCTTGGACACGCCGTCATCGACACTCAACGCCTTGTAGCGCTTGAGGTTGACCAGCGCCACCTGCAACTGCGCCTGGCTCTCGCCCAACTGCGCCCTGGCCTGATCGAGGCTGGCGCGAATCGAGCGGTCATCCAGGGTAGCCAACAGGTCACCGGCCTTGACCCACTGGCCTTCCTTGACCAGCAATCGGGTGAGAATACCGTCCACCTGCGGGCGCACTACCACACTGTGCAGCGACAACACCGTGCCGATGCCGCTGACAAACCGAGGCACGTCCTGCTGCGTCACGTTCACCACCCGTACCGGGATCGCGCTGGGCGCCGCCAGCCGGGGCTTGGCCGGGCGGGTCACGGCCCAGAGGGCAATCGCGGATACCACGAGGACAACCGCGATCAGGGCGGTTTTTCGCTGAATGTGCATGGGCTGAGGCGCCGGGACAGAGGAGTGAAAGGGTTGGCCGTCTTTATAGCCCGCCAACCCGGTCAGCAAGGTGACTGCTAACTGACAGCGCTGTCAGCAAACGCCGACCATTCGTACAGGCGGTGGTTAAAGATCCGAGGCGGGCAGGTATACTGCGCGCCAGCGAAGCCCGCAAGCCGGCTTCGCTTCATTTTTTGCATGCTCCGGAGCTTCCATGAATTCCCCGACACAATCCCCTGTTGAAGCGGCCGACCTCGCCGATCCGGCCAGCGCCGAAGGCGTTGAAAAGGCCGAGATCCCGGCGTTCAAGTTTCCCTTCAAGCCGGGTGAGCTCGCCGGAGCCAAGAACGCCGCACAGCCTTGGTATAAGAACGGCGCCAAGAACGGCCACACCAAAACCCCGGGCATGGCCCCGCCGGGCACTCGGCGCTCCATGGGTAAACGCTGAGAATAAAGTCGGTCGGTTAGTTATGGCGTTTGCCTACAAATACTGCTGATATTTCTGCTTGTAGGATGACATCCGTTTCCAGAAAGCTTGCCAGCTTCTGCCATGCCCCAGGGTTACCGCGCAGGGATGGTGAGGTTGGTCTTTCCGGAAAAGGATGTTTCCCGTGGCTTTGATACACCTGTGTGTAGCGCTTGCCCTGTTGCTGTCGGTGGATGCCGTGGCAGCCGCTGATCAACCGCGTGACGAAATCCGTTTCGCCGTTGCCGCACAATTCCCCCCGTTCCAGAGTCGCAACCCGCAAGGGCAACTGGTCGGCTTGAACATCGAGTTGGGCAATGCCTTGTGCGTGCAATTGAATGTGCGCTGCACCTGGGTCGACCAAGTGCAGGTCGAAGACTTCAGCGCGTTGGATGCACGCCACTTTGACGCAATCATGGGCATCGCCCCCACTTCCAAACGGCGACGTTGGGCGAACTTCAC
This sequence comes from Pseudomonas sp. S5F11, assembly GCF_019641515.1. Lineage (NCBI taxonomy): Bacteria > Pseudomonadati > Pseudomonadota > Gammaproteobacteria > Pseudomonadales > Pseudomonadaceae > Pseudomonas > Pseudomonas sp. S5F11. The sequence goes on along the minus strand of NZ_JAIFJZ010000001.1, from coordinate 2,531,693 downwards.
CGATCTTCTCTATCCCTTTACCACCCGCCTGGTGGCGCGCAAAACCTCCGGCTTGCAGCCCTCTGCCCGCTCGCTCAAGGGCAAGCGTGTCGGCGTGCTGTTGGGCAGTAACCGTGAAGCCTTCGCCCGCTCGAAATGGGCGCCCAAAGGCGTGGTCGTCAAAAGCTTCTGGCTCAATGACGAACTGGTCCGCAGCCTTGTGGCGGGGGATATCGATGCAACCTTGCAAGGCACCGTGGAAATTCGCGAGGCTTTACTCGATACCCCCGAGGGCCAGGCTTTTGACTTTCTAGGCCCACCCGTTTCCGCCGAGCTATTGGGCGACGGCGTGGCGATTGCGGTGCGCAAACCGGATACCGCGTTGCGCCAAGCACTCAACCGCGCCCTTGAGCAGCTTATGCACAACGGCGAGTACCAGCGCATCGTTCAACCCTACCGCCTCGATGCCCCGCCCATCGGGCATGACGGCTAGTATGTGAGCAGCCGAGGGGCGCAGCGACTTACGCCGCCCGCAACGGGATAAACGCGTAGTTGGCCGGCACCTCGGTCGCAATCTGCGCGCCGGCATCCAGCACCTGCTCGGCGATGTCCAGCCCAGACACATGAAACACCCAGTCACTTGCCACTTTTGGTTGCTGCGTCGCCTGTTCGATCGCCTGGGCAAACGCGCCCATGTCCGGCAAGTAAGCCGTGAACCCATCGCCCTTGAGCGCGGTGGTGCGAATGCCCAGCAGTGCACACACCGCTTCCTTGGTCTGCACGTCGTCGCGGTCGGCCTGACGGGAGCGTTCAATCAACTGCGCCAATTCCCGATCCACCAATTGACCACCGACGATCAATGCCGGCCCCTGTTCCCAGGACTCCGGCGGGCATTCTTTGGCGGCAGGGTTCAACGGGATATGCGGGTTGATCTCCATCGGGTAGATGCGACACACCAGCGGGCGCCGTTCATAAATGCGGCATAGGTTGTCTTCGTCAAGATTCCGGCAGCGTCCGGCGTTATAGGCGGCAAACGTGATGGCCACAAATGCTTCGGCAGTGCCGCTGGGAACCACCACCGACCGCCGTTCGGCATGCTCGCGTTGATGGGCGGGCAGGCCCAGGCCGTTGCCGAGAAAGCCTTCCACCAGAACGATGACATTTCCGCCGTCGGCCGCCCACATACGGGCTTCGTCGAGGGTCAGCGGGACATGGTGGTCGGAGCAGCATTTGCCACAACCGACGCAGGAAAAATGGGTATTCATGGCGGATCTGTTACCAGGCTAGGTCAGAGGGCACGCGGCAACGGTGACGGGTTTTTACCTCTGTTCGCCGTTGTGCGACTCTGGAAGCAAGTTATGCGCCAGTCACTCGCGATCAACCACGTCGCGCAGCACGAAGCCCATGCCCGCGCTTTCATACAGCCGTCGGGCGCGCAGGTTGCTTTCCAGCACTTTGAGGTCCACGTAGGGTTCGCCGCGCTGCTTGAACACCTGGAACGCGTGCAGCAACAACGCCCGTCCCAGCCCTTGGCCTTGTGCGCAGGGATGCACGGAGAGGTTCTTGATAAACGCGCTGGTCCAGCATTGCGCCACGCCGAGAACGCCCGACGGGTTGCTGGCCACCAGACACAGGGTGGGGTCGAACTCGGCATCGGTGGTGAACTGAGCCTGCCAGGTGGGTAGGTCGGGCACGCGGCCGCCGCCTTGGTCCTGGGTCATGCGCAGAACCGCATGAATTGCTGGCGCCAGTTCTTCTCGGTAATGATCCAGCTGCGTACCGGCCGGCCACTGCGGGGCGGGCAGGCTGCCGCCGAGCGGGCGGCGTAGCAGTTGGAAATACTCAACCATCGATCAGCGGCCTTGTTGCGCTACGGTCTGAGCGGCGACCACCAGGCACTTGGTCAGTTCTGGGGAGGAAAACTTGGTCAGCACCGCGTTAGCCCCGGCCAGGCGTGCTTTTTCGCTGTTCATGGCGCTGTCCAGGGAGGTGTGCAGCAGCACATAGAGGTGCTGGAAATCCGGGGTTTCGCGTAGAGTGCGGGTGAGGGCGTAACCGTCCATTTCGGACATCTCGATGTCCGATACCACCACGTTGATCTCTTCGCCGGTGCCTTGCAGTTCAAGCAGTACGTCGATGGCTTCCTTGGCACTGCGCGCGGTGTGGCAGGTCAGGCCGAGGTTGCGCAGGGTGTGCACCGACTGCTGCAACGCCACTTGGCTGTCATCCACCACCAGAATCCGCGCATGGCCAAGCACTTCGGCTTCTTCCATGGTCAGGTCGGTGGGTGCGGTTTCAATCGGCGCGGGGGCAATGCCGTGGATCACTTTTTCGATGTCGAGCACCTGCACCAGGCCGCCTTCCACCTGGGTCACCCCGGTGATAAACGCGCGGTTGCCGCCTGAGCCGTAGGGCGGCGGGCGGATATCGGTGGTCAGGCAGTGCACGATCTTGCTCACCGCCTGCACATGCAGGCCCTGCTTGGAACGGCTCACATCGGTGACGATCAGGCAGCCACCGTTCGGATCTTCCAGCGGCATCTCGCCGAGGGCGCGGCTCAGGTCGATCACCGACAGTGAGGAACCGCGCAGGGTGGCGATGCCTTTAACGTGAGGATGGGACTCCGGCAATTTGGTCAGCGGCGGGCAAGGGATGATTTCGCTGACTTTCAGCAGGTTGATGGCCATCAGCTTGCCGCTGCGCAAGGTAAAGAGCAGAAGCGAGAGTGAGTCTGCGCGGGCTTTGGAGGTAGGCATAAAAACCTTCTGTGAATCACGGAGGACGATCTATGGAAGGTTATCGACCTCCGCGGCCCCGGCTTTAGCCCTTCCACACCTGCGGGTTCACCAGGTCCTGGGGCCTTTGCCCGAGCAGGGCGCTGCGCAGGTTGTCCAGGGCGCGGTTGGCCATGGCTTCGCGAGTTTCGGTGGTGGCCGAGCCGATGTGCGGCAGGGTCACGGCATTGCTCAGTTGGAACAGCGGCGACTCGGCCAAAGGTTCCTGTTCGTAGACGTCCAGCCCCGCGCCGCGAATGATGTGGTTCTGCAAGGCATGGATCAGCGCCGGCTCGTCCACCACCGGGCCGCGGGAAATGTTCACGAGGATGGCGCTGGGCTTCATCAGCCCCAGCTCGCGGGTGCTGATCAGGTGCCGGGTCTTGTCGCTCAACGGCACCACCAGGCAGACGAAATCCGCTTCGGCCAGCAACTGGTCGAGACTGCGAAACTGCGCGCCCAGCTCCTGTTCCAGCGCCGGTTTGCGGCTGTTGCCGCTGTACAGGATCGGCATGTTGAAACCCAGACGCCCGCGCCGCGCGACTGCCGCGCCGATATTGCCCATGCCGACGATGCCCAGGGTCTTGCCATGCACATCGCAGCCGAACAACGGCGCGCCGACGCTGGCCTTCCATTGCCCGGCCTTGGTCCAGGCGTCCAGCTCGGCCACGCGTCGCGCACTGCTCATCAGCAGGGCGAAGGCCAGGTCGGCGGTGCTTTCGGTCAGTACGTCGGGGGTGTTGGTGAGCATGATTCCACGCTCGGTGAGGTACGGCACATCGTAATTGTCGTAGCCCACCGACACGCTCGATACCACCTCCAGCTTGGCCGCGCCTTCGAGCTGCGCGCGGCCCAGCTTGCGACCCACGCCGATCAGGCCGTGGGCGTGGGGCAGGGCTTCAGCGAACTGCGCATTAATATCCCCCAGCTTGGGGTTAGGCGCGATGACTTCGAAATCCTGTTGCAGGCGTTCGATCATCGGCGCGGTGATGCGGCTGAAGGCGAGGACAGTCTTTTTCATGGCAGGCGGGGCTCATCGACTACGAAAGAATGCCAAGCACGCTAACATTCCTGCCGGCGGTTGTCAGGACACCGCCGAACCAATCTGAGCACAGGCCCCAATGGGTTGTTTGTTGGCGATCAATTAGCCAACCGCACCCCACCCAAGCTGCCGCTTAATTCATACGCCACCAATTCGGCCTGATGAGCCGCCAGAATCTCCGGCAGCGAGCCGCGCAGGTATTCCACCCAGGTCTTGATCTTCGCATCCAGGTATTGGCGCGATGGGTAGATGGCGTACAGGTTCAGCTCTTGGGAGCGGTAGTTGGGCATGACCCGTACCAGCGTGCCGTTACGCAGGCCTTCGATGGCGGCGTACACCGGCAGCAGGCCGACGCCCATGCCGCTGGTGATGGCGGTTTTCATCGCGTCGGCCGAGTTCACCAGGAACGGCGAGGTGTTGATCGCCACGCTTTCCTGGCCTTCGGGGCCATTGAACGTCCATTTGTCCAGCTGGATCACCGGGCTGACCAGGCGCAGGCACGCGTGGTTGAGCAAGTCCTGGGGGCGCTGTGCGCAACCTTTGGTCTTGACGTAGTCCGGCGAAGCGCAGGCGATGCTGTAGGTAATTCCCAGGCGCTGGGATACGAAACCCGAATCCGGCAATTCGCTGGCCAGCACGATGGACACGTCGTAGCCCTCGTCGAGCAGGTCCGGCACGCGGTTGGCCAGAGTCAGGTCGAAGGTAACGTCCGGGTGCGTGCGGCGGTAGCGGGCAATGGCATCGATCACGAAATGCTGGCCGATGCCGGTCATGGTGTGCACTTTGAGTTGCCCGGCGGGACGGGCGTGGGCGTCGCTGGCCTCGGCTTCGGCTTCCTCGACATAAGCGAGGATCTGTTCACAGCGCAGCAGGTAGCGTTTACCCGCCTCGGTGAGGGCAATGCGACGGGTGGTGCGGTTGAGCAAGCGGGTTTGCAGATGGGCCTCAAGGTTGGAGACCGCGCGCGAGACGTTGGCAGTGGTGGTGTCCAGTTGGGCGGCGGCGGCGGTGAAGCTGCCCGCTTCGGCCACGCAACTGAAGGCGCGCATGTTTTGCAAAGTGTCCATAGGGGCTTCTCAAGGGAGATGGCAAATTGTGACAGAAAGTTACGCAGTACAGTGATCCCTACCAATGGATTATCGCCTGAACGGTAACAAAGATTCACAGGAATACCCGCTTATCGACATCCCCCGCGCGCCCTAGAATTGCGCCACCTCTCCCGCTTCACCCATCTCAGGAATTCGCTTGCCGTGCCGCGTCGCATCAGCAGAGAGCTGAAGACTCTCAGTGTTTGGGCTTTATCGTTAGCAATCAGCGGCTGCATCGGAACCGGAGGAATCGCCCCACAAGGCCACGCCCTCGATGCCAATCAACTGGCCACCGACGAGGCTATCCAGCACGCCGCGCAAGACGCCCACTGGCCCACTGTGCAGTGGTGGCAAGCCTACGGCGACCCGCAACTGGACCACTGGGTCGACCTCGCCACGCAGCACAGCCCAAGCCTGGCCATGGCGGCGGCGCGAGTGCGTGAGGCGCGGGCCATGGCCGGGTTGGCCGAGTCGGCCGAAGCGCTGCAGGTCAACAGCGATACCACCCTCAAACGTCACAATTGGCCCAAGGATCAGTTCTACGGCCCTGGCGAGCTGAGCGGTGCCAACACCTGGGACAACAATACTTCCCTGGGCTTGAGCTATGCCCTGGACCTGTGGGGTCGCGAAAGCAACGCCACCGAGCGCGCAGTGGACCTGGCGCATATGAGCGCCGCCGAAGCGCGTCAGGCCCAACTCGAACTGCAAAACAACGTCGTGCGCGCCTATATCCAACTGTCGTTGCACTACGCCAACCGCGATATCGTCGCCGCCACATTGGCCCAGCAACAGCAGATCCTCGACCTGGCCAACAAACGCCTCAATGCCGGGATCGGCACGCATTTGGACGTGAGCCAGGCCGAATCGCCGTTGCCGGAAACCCATCGACAACTGGATGAGCTGGATGAAGCCATCGCCTTGAGCCGTAACCAATTGGCGGCGCTGGCGGGCATGGGGCCGGGGCAGGGCGCGCAGTTGCGGCGGCCAAGCCTGTCCCTGGCCGCGCCGCTCAAGTTGCCGTCGAGCGTCCCCGCGCAACTGCTTGGCCAGCGCCCGGATGTGGTTGCCAGTCGCTGGCAAGTGGCAGCGCAGGCGCGGGGCATCGATGTGGCCCATGCCGGTTTCTACCCCAACGTCGATCTGGTCGGCAGCCTCGGTTATATGGCCACCGGCGGCGGCATGCTGGAATTTTTGGCCGGCAAAAAATTCAACTACAGCGTCGGCCCGGCCATCACGCTGCCGATCTTCGACGGCGGCCGCCTGCGCGCGCAACTGGGCGAAGCCAGCGCCGGCTATGACATCGCGGTGGCACGCTACAACCAGGCTCTGGTCAATGCGCTCAAGGGCATCAGCGACCAGTTGATCCGTCGCGAGTCCATGGACAAGCAGCAGACCTTCGCCGCGCAATCGGTGGCCTCGGCGCAGAAAACCTACGACATCGCGATGATCGCCTATCAGCGCGGCCTCACTGACTACCTCAACGTGCTCAACGCCCAGACCCTGCTGTTTCGCCAGCAACAGATCGAGCAGCAAGTGCAGGCCGCGCGCCTGAGCGCCCATGCCGAACTGGTGACCGCCCTGGGCGGTGGCCTCGGTGCCGGCGACGACGTGCCTGCACCCGCCAAGACCGTTCCGAGCAAGACCCCGGCGGCGCTGGCCGCGTTCGATCACTGAGTAGGTTGCGATGACTCCCTTGCCTGCACCGCTGCGCTGGCTGCGTTCCCTTGAGTGGCGCCGTGGTTTCTTCGATTGGGCACGCAGTGACGGCGTGACCTGGGTATACATCTTCAAAGTGCTGATCGCGGCGTTCCTTACGCTATGGCTGGCCATGCGTCTGGAGCTGCCGCAACCGCGCACCGCGATGATCACGGTATTTATCGTGATGCAGCCGCAGAGCGGCCAGGTGTTTGCCAAGAGTTTTTACCGCTTCCTCGGCACCCTGGCGGGGTCGGCGGTGATGGTCTTGTTGATCGCCCTGTTTGCGCAGAACACCGAGCTGTTTCTCGGTGCGCTGGCGATCTGGGTTGGCATTTGCACCGCTGGCGCCACGCGCAACCGCAACTTTCGCGCCTATGGGTTTGTGTTGGCCGGGTATACCGCCGCGATGGTCGGCCTGCCGGCCCTGGCGCATCCGGACGGCGCCTTTATGGCGGCAGTCTGGCGTGTGCTGGAGATCTCTTTGGGGATCATCTGCTCGACCCTGGTCAGTGCCGCGATCCTGCCGCAGACCTCCAGCGCCGCCATGCGCAACGCGCTCTACCAACGCTTTGGCGTGTTCGCGCTGTTCGTCACCGATGGCCTGCGCGGGCGCAGCCAGCGCGACGGCTTCGAGGCCAGCAACGTGCGCTTCATCGCCGAAGCCGTGGGCCTGGAGGGGCTGCGCAGTATCACGGTGTTCGAAGACCCGCACATGCGTCGGCGCAACGGTCGCCTCAGTCGCCTCAACAGCGAATTCATGAGTATCACCACCCGCTTCAACGCCTTGCACCAGTTGCTTGAGCGCCTGCGCACCGATGCCGCCGACCATGTGGTGGCCGCGATCAAACCGGGCCTGCAAGACCTCGCCGAAGTGCTCGACGGTTTCTCTGGCCGCGCCCTCACCAGCCCCGATGCTGCGCGGCTGGTCAACCAGCTCAGCGCCTACAAGGACAGCTTGCCGGCCACGGTGCGCAGCCTGCGGGCGCGCTTTCAGGAGGGCAACCCCAGCGACGCCGAACAGCTGGATTTTCACACCGCCTATGAGTTGCTGTACCGCTTTGTCGACGACCTGCACAACTACGCGCAAACCCACGCCTCCCTGGCCGAGCACAGCCATGCGCGGGAAGACTGGGACGAACCCTACACACCGAAAACCAACTGGCTGGCCTGCGCCGCTTCGGGGATTCGTGCGTCGTTCATCCTGATCGTGCTGGGCAGCTACTGGGTGGCCACCGCCTGGCCCAGCGGCGCAACGATGACGATGATCGCAGCGGCCACCGTCGGCCTGTCCGCCGCCACGCCCAATCCCAAGCGCATGGCGTTCCAGATGGCCTGCGGTACCTTGATCGGTGCCCTGGTGGGCTTTGTCGAAATGTTCTTCGTGTTCCCCTGGATCGATGGCTTCCCGTTGCTGTGCGTGATGCTCGCACCGGTGATCATCCTGGGCGCATTCCTCGCCTCACGCCCGCAATACGCGGGTGTCGGTGTGGGCCTGCTGATCTTTTTCAGCACCGGCTCGGTGCCGGACAACCTCACGGTCTACAACCCTTACACCTTTATCAACGACTACATCGCCATGATCATCGGCATGCTGGTGTGTGCGGCGGCGGGGGCGATTATCCTGCCGCCCAACAGCCGCTGGTTGTGGCGCCGCCTGGAGCAGGACCTGCGCGAACAGGTGGTGTATGCCATCAGCGGCAAGCTCAAGGGCCTGGCCTCCAGTTTCGAGAGCCGTACCCGCGACCTGTTGCACCAGGCTTATGGCCTCGCCGTCGGCCAGCCGCAAGTGCAGCGCAACTTGCTGCGCTGGATGTTTGTGGTGCTGGAGGTCGGCCACGCGATCATCGAGTTGCGCAAGGAACAGGCGATCCTGCCGGTGCACCCGGCGTACGCCGAATCCCAGCCGTGGCGCCAGGCGATCCGCGTGATGGGGCGCTCGCTGGTGCGGCTGTTTCTGCAACCCAGCGCGAGCAACCTGGAGCGCGGGCTGGTCGCGGTCGACCATGCGATCAGCCGCGTGCAGGCCACCGACGAACCCTTCGCCCCGCACTTCGATACCTCGGCCCTGCGTCGGGTGAAAAGCTACCTGCACTTTATCCGCACCTCATTGCTGGACCCGCAATCACCCTTGGCGGCCCTCAAAGGAGCCCCGCATGCCCCGTGAAATCGCGTTCCACGGCATTTATATGCCGACCATGACCCTGATGTTCCTGATTGCCGCAGTGCTGGCGTGGGGCCTGGATCGCTTCCTGGCCGGCTTCGACCTGTACCGGTTTTTCTGGCATCCGGCGTTGCTGCGCCTGAGCCTGTTCGTTTGCCTGTTCGGCGCCCTGGCGCTGAGCGTCTACCGTTGAGAATGCACTGATGAAAAAGTTTTTCAGCCTGCTTGCCACCTTGCTGGTACTGGCCCTGGCGATCTGGATTGGCCACACATTGTGGGTGCACTACATGCAAACCCCTTGGACCCGCGATGGCCGCGTGCGCGCCGACATCATCAATGTCGCCGCCGACGTCACCGGTGAAGTGGTCGACGTGCCGGTGCGCGACAACCAGTTGGTAAAAAAGGGCGACCTGCTGATGCAGATCGACCCGGAGCACTATCGCATCGCGGTCAAACAGGCCCAGGCGCTGGTCGCCTCGCGCAAAGCCACCTGGGAAATGCGCAAGGTCAACGCCCACCGCCGCGCCGATCTGGACGCTCTGGTCATCTCCAAGGAAAACCGCGACGACGCCAGCAACATTGCCGACTCGGCCCTGGCCGATTACCAACATGCGCAGGCCCAGCTGGAAGCAGCCGAACTCAACCTGAAACGCACTCAGGTCGTGGCGGCCGTGGACGGCTACGTCACTAACCTCAACGTCCATCGCGGCGACTACGCACGCATCGGCGAGCCCAAGATGGCCGTGGTGGATATGCACTCGTTCTGGGTCTACGGCTTCTTCGAAGAAACCAAGTTGCCCCATGTGAAAGTTGGTGACAAAGCCGATATGCAACTGATGAGCGGCGAGACGTTAAAGGGCCATGTGGAAAGCATCTCCCGCGGCATCTACGACCGCGACAACCCCGAAAGCCGTGAATTGATCGCTGATGTAAACCCGACCTTCAACTGGGTACGCCTGGCCCAGCGGGTGCCGGTGCGGATTCATATCGATGAAGTGCCGCAAGGCGTGCTGTTGGCGGCGGGGATCACATGCACCGTGATCGTCGACCAAACGCAGAATTGAAATGTGGGGGGCAATCCCCCTCCCACATTTGACTGTGTTATGCCTTGATGAAGGTCTCATGCAAATGCCGCCACAACAGCGCACCACTGGCCTGTTTCTCGAACACCACGGTGGCGCGGCGGTCGGTCTGGGTGCCGCTGTCGTCCACTTGATGTTCGCGATAGGTCACCGTGGCGCCGCGCGCGTGGCGGTCAACCCCGGTCATTTCGCTCAAGGTGATTTTCAAGCCAGGGCGCATGCCGCCCAGGCGGGTGAACAGCGCCTTGACGCCGGCCGCATTCACCCGTGCGCCGGTGGCGGGGGCGATCATGCTGAAATCCGGAGAGAAGCGCGCAAGCAGGTTTTCCAAGGTTGCGTCGGGCGCAACGCCGGCAAACCATTGTTCGATCTCGATGTGGGTCTGGATTACTTCTTCGAAAAAGTCGCTGTAGTCGATCATTTACAAACTCCCATTTAAACCAAAGCGTTTTTTCAACACGGTTTCCAATAATCCTTTGGGCAACCACGCCGCCAACAGCGGCAACGCCCGGCCGCCATTGCCCGAGCGCAACAGGCGCGGCGGTTGCGATTGTTGCACCGCCTTGAGCACATCGGCCGCGAACACGGTTGCGGGTGTCGGTTTGTCCTGGGACGCCTGGCTGCGCGCACGAATGCCATCGCGCAACGGCCACCAGGGCGATTGTTCGTTGATCAGCAGTTCGGCTTGAGCGCCGGCGTTTTTGGCGAAGTGGGTGTCGATGGCGCCGGGTTGGACCTCCATGACGCGCACGCCAAAGGGCGCCAGTTCCATGCGCAGGGCATCGCTCAACGCATGTACGGCGGCCTTGGATGCGCAGTAAGCACCGGCGAACGGCGTGACCAGCACGCCGGAGACGCTGCCGATATTCACCACCAAACCCTTGCGTTTGCGCAAGGCCGGGAACAGCGCCTGGGTTACGCCGACGAGGGAAAATACGTTGGTTTCGAACTGGCGCTGCATGGCCTCGGTGCCGCCGTCGAGCAGCGGGCCCATGGCGCCGTAGCCGGCATTATTGATTAGCACGTCCAGCTCGCCCAGGTGTGCGGCCAGGGCTTTCAGCGCGGTGGCATCGTTGACGTCCAACTGCACGGCGTGAAAGCCGACCTGGTTGAGGGCAATCACGTCATCCTTGCGGCGGGCGCTGGCCAGTACGTCATAGCCTGCGGCTTTGAACGCTTCGGCCAGGGCGCGGCCGATACCGCTGGAGCAACCGGTGATCAATACGTTGGGCATGGAGCAGTCCTTTATCAGTCCGCGAAGCTGCCTTGCAGGTGCTCGGCACGAAATTCCAGGGTTTGCGGGCGGTAGCCGGGGCGTAGCGGTGGGGTGGGCAGGCAATCGTCCCAAGTGGCGCCGGCCTGCAACTCGCCGGGGCCGCGATAGCGCGGGGCGGCGTAGACGTTGTCGGCCAGGTTCACGGTGTCGCCCGGTGCGTAGGCCGCGACGCGCCAGCGCAGTTCGGTGAGGGGCACGTCGTTGCCGTTGTTCAGGGTCAGCTTCAGTGGCCGATCGGCTGGGCAGTCCTGCGGCGCGTAGGTGATGCGCAGTTCCAGGCGCGCCAATTGTGAGGCTTCGCGGTTGTCCAGCCACACCACCCAAACGGCCACGCAACCCAGGCCCGCCAAGGCCGCGAGGGACACCGGCAGCGCTTTGGCCGGGTAGCGCAGCAGCAGGATCAGCCAGGTGATGATCAGGAGAATGCCGAAGAACATGGAGACCACCTCGAATTTGGAACCAGCATCCTAACTTAAGCGTAGGTGGGATTGGGTAGCTTGAGTGCTGTGGTGGCCTTGCGGGCCCTATCGGGGGCAAGCCCCCTCCCACATTGGAATGTATTCACAGATCAAAGGCAGTAGGGTGCTTGCCCCCGATAGGCCCCACACCGCCAGCGAAAATCCAAAAAAAGCCCGCACCCACACTGGAATGTATTCACAGATCAAAGGCAGTAGGGGGCTTGCCCCCCGATAGGGCCCACACAGCCAGCGAAAATCCAAAAAAAGCCCGCACCCACACTGGAATGTATTCACAGATCAAAGGTGGGAGGGGGCTTGCCCCCGATAGGGCCCACACAGCCAGCGAAAATCCAAAAAAAGCCCGCACCCACACTGGTATGTATTCACAGATCAAAGGTGGGAGGAGGCTTGCCCCCGATAGGGCCCTCACAGCCAGCGAAAATCCAAAAAAAGCCCGCACCCACACTGGAATGTATTCACAGATCAAAGGTGGGAGGGGGCTTGCCCCCGATAGGGCCCACACAGCCAGCGAAAATCCAAAAAAAAGCCCCCACCCAACCCACTGCGGATAGGGGACGCAATGGGTTGGGCGAGGGCTTCTTGTACGACTGTTTTACTGCGCGATAGTTTTCACCGACACGCCACGTTCGATCGGCGTCGAGCGGCCGTAGATGTCTTCGAAGCGTTCGATGTCGTCTTCGCCCAGGTAGCTACCCGATTGCACTTCGATGATCTCCAACGGGATCTTGCCTGGGTTGCGCAGGCGATGGACCGAAGCGATCGGGATGTAGGTGGACTGGTTTTCGGTGAGCAGGAACACGTTCTCGTCACAGGTCACTTCGGCGGTGCCGCTGACCACGATCCAGTGTTCGGCGCGGTGGTGGTGCATTTGCAGCGACAGGCACGCGCCCGGCTTGACCGAAATGTGCTTGACCTGGAAGCGGCCGCCCATGTCCACCGAATCGTAGGAGCCCCACGGACGATACACTTCGCAGTGGTTCTGGGTTTCGCTGCGGCCCTGTTCGTTGAGGGTGTTGACCATCTGCTTGACGCCCTGGACCTTGTCCTTGTGGGCAATCATCATCGCGTCCTTGGTTTCCACCACCACGATATTGTCCAGGCCGATCACCGACACCAGTTTGCCGTTGCCGTGCACCATGCAGTTGCGGCTGTCCTGGATCACCACGTCGCCCTTGCTCACGTTGCCGTTGGCGTCTTTGTCGTTGACCGCCCACAACGACGCCCAGCAACCCACGTCGCTCCAACCGGCGCTCAGCGGCACTACGCAGGCGCGTTGGGTTTTTTCCATCACGGCGTAGTCGATGGAGTTGTCCGGGCAGCAGGCGAATGTCGCGTCGTCGAAGGACACGGTGTCGGCGGTCTGCTCGCTGCGTTCCAGGGTCAGTACGCAGGTGTCGTAGATGTCCGGATCGTGTTTTTTCAGCTCTTCCAGGAACCGGCTGGCACGGAACAGGAACATGCCGCTGTTCCAGAAGTAACCGCCGCTTTTGACGAACTCGACGGCGCGTTTTTCATCGGGTTTTTCCACGAACTGTTGCACGCGGCTCACGCCTTCGGGCAGCAGCGAATCGTTGGTGGACTTGATGTAGCCATAGCCGGTTTCCGGGCGGGTGGCCGGCACGCCGAACAGCACCATCTCGCCACGCTCGGCGGCTACGGTGGCCAGGGCCAGGGCACGCTGCAGGGCTTTTTGATCGTCGATCACGTGGTCGGCGGGCAGCACCAGCATCAGCTCGTCGCGGCCTTCGTTGACCAGCATCATCGCGGTCAGGGCCACGGCCGGTGCGGTGTTGCGGCCAAACGGTTCCATCAGGATGCGCTGGCATTCGAGCTTACGCGCGGCCAGTTGCTCGTTGACGATAAAGCGGTGGTCCTTGTTGCAGACCACGATCGGGGAGTCCATGCCTTCGAACACCAGGCGTTCCAGGGTTTGCTGGAACAGCGTGTGCTCGCCGGTCAGGGCCAGGAATTGCTTGGGGAACTGTTTACGGGAAAGCGGCCAAAGACGTGAGCCGCTACCACCGGAAAGGATTACTGGGATCATGGGTGTTTCTCCTTGAATTGATTTGGGTCAGAGCCTGTGGGGGGGGTAAGCCCGCGCCCACAGGGTTAGCGTCAATTTCAGAATCTAATCAGCGGGTCGACACAGGGCGTTTCACCCACACTGGCGACAGGCTCGAACCCGAGCCCGTGACGTACAGCACCGCCGCTTCACCACGTTCCAACGCAACCGGCTTCACATCGCCGACTTTCTTGTCACCGTCATACAACGCCAGGCTCACCTTCACCGGGTTGATCTCGCGCTCGCCGCGGCCTTTGGCGGCCACCGACTTGACCACATCGGTCTTGCCATCGGCGGTTTTCAGGCTCAGGGCCTTGTCGCTGAGGTTCTGCACGCGCACCAGGGATTTCTGCTTGTTCTTGAACGGCGGTTCTTCGATCAGCTGTGGCTGACCGCTACCGCTGTTGACCAGGGTGTAGTAGTGATCGGCGGCGAGTTTGACCGGCACGGTCTGGCTGCCGACTTTGGCGCTGTAGTCACCGCCAGGCATAAAGCTGAAGTCGCTGCTGGCCAGTGGGGCCACTTCGCTCAGGTTGGTGTTGCCAACGGTGGCGCTGACTTCCTGGTTGCTGGCGTTGTAGACACGCACGAAGCTCGAACCTTTTGGCGCGGTCGGGCCGTACAGGGCGGCGTCACCCCCGGCGAAGGCGGACATTGATACGACGCTCAGGCCGGCAGCGATGGCCAGAGTCTTGGCGAGACGACGAGGAGTTGTAGTGAAAGTCATGTGAGTTACCTCTCTTTCAGTTTTGCGCCCGTTCGGGCGTCTCGGATTTTTCAAGGGTGTTGAGTGCCATGTTTTGTTGGCGCGAACCGGCTTGTTTAAGTTGCGCAACCCACGATGGGTCGGCATCACCGATTTCGTTGTTGACCGGCAGATAACGTTCAGGGAACTCCCAGATCAGTACCTGGGGCGGGCTGTTCTTGAAGTCGTCGCTTTTGAGGTAGCTGAGCATCGGCAGGATCGGGCCGTGGCCGTCTTCGGCATAGCTGATCACATCGCTGCCCAAGGCTTGCTTGAGGGCGCCGACGAAGTTCCAGTTGGGGTTGGCGCTGTAGCTGGTGCCCACCAGCGCCACTGGGGTTTCGCTGTCGCTGAACAGCGCGTCGTCGCCTTTGGTTTCGGCCAGGTGCGTGACGCGTTTTTGCAGCGGCTCTTTAGGTGGCATCAGGTTTTCGAACAGCGGGTCCAAGGGCAGGAACAGACGCAGGTCGCCTTTATGCGGCTCGGTTTTTTCGGCCTCGGTGACAAAGCGCTGTGGCTCGCCACTGAGCGGGGTCTGCTCGGCAATCGCCTTGGCCAGTTGCTTGGCGGCGACTTCCGCGCCGTCCGGCGTCCAGTGGGTGTCGGTGCGCAGGAACACTTGCTTGCCGCTCAATTTGGCCTGTTGCAGCGGGCCAAGCAGGTCGGGGGCCGGGATCTTGTCGGCGGCGACACGGGCGTGGAAGTCCTGATACAGGTTGGCGTGGATGCTGGCCGGCTTCACTTCACCCAGGTGTTCTGGATACAGGCGTACCTTGGCCGGCACGATCGCCATCACCAGTTGAATGCCCTGGGCCTTGAGCTTCTGGCGCACACCTTCGACCAGCGCGTAGTTGCCTTCCAGGTTCTGGTCTTCGTTGACGGCGGGGTTGAACTCCTCGTCGCTGTACAACCAGTGATCGCGGCCCAGTACCACGCCAGGACGGCCTTCGTTGAACAGCTTGTAGTCCAGCGCGGCCCACAGGTTGGTGCCCAGGCGTTTGATTGGGAACTCGTCGTCGTAGTGGGTTTCGACGGCTTTGGTCCAGCGACCGTTGAGCACAGTGGCGTCGGCGTTGGTGCTAAAGCCGAAGAAGCTGCGCAGCGACCAGGCGCCCAGTGCCAACAGCAGCACCAGGAACAGGCCGATATAGAGGACGCGTAATGAACGGGTCATGGTCGGCTCCCTCAGAATTGGAAGTAAAGGAACGGCGAGAAACTCTGCGCCGACAGTTTGAGAATCGACGCCACGAATAGCAGCAGCACCGCAGCGCGCATGGCGTAGCGTGGCCAGTCAGCGGTCCAGTAGGCCGGTTGCACGGCAGCGTCCTGGCCCACGGTAAAACCGGGCTGGTGGATGCTGCCGGGGTTGTCGCCCGGTACGGCCTTGATCAGGCTCGGGTCGGCCGGCTTGGTTTTGTCGGCGGGGCGGTTGGTGTAGAAGTCGCGCAGGCCGAAGAACGCCAAAGTCGCATACGCCACCACCAGGGTTGCCACTTGCAGGCCAGTGAGGCTGGCGCGGTTGAGTTCCGACAGCGACCACTCGCCAAAGCTGAACATCGCACCGTACATACGGCCGGCGACGTGCAGGTTTTCGGCGCGGAAGATCACCCAGCCCATCACCACCAGCAGGAAGGTGAAGGCCCAGCGCAGCACATTGAAACTGCGCGGCGCGGTGTTCAGGCCGATGGCTTTTTCGATCGCCAGCCACATGCCGTGCCAGGCGCCCCACACGATGTAGGTGATGTTCGCGCCGTGCCACAGGCCACCGAGCAGCATGGTCAGGAACAGGTTGCGATAAGTAATCAGCGTGCCTTTACGGTTGCCGCCCAGGGTGATGTAGAGGTAGTCACGCAGCCAGGTCGACAGGCTGATGTGCCAGCGGCGCCAGAACTCGGTGATCGACTGGCTGATATACGGCTGTTTGAAGTTTTCCATAAAGCGGAAACCCATCATCAAGCCCAGGCCGATGGCCATGTCGCTGTAGCCGGAGAAGTCGAAGTACAGCTGCGCGGTATACGCCAGCGCGCCGAGCCAGGCATCCCCGGTGGTGGGGTTTTGCAGGGCGAAGCAATGGTCGGCCACCACCGCCAGGGTGTCGGCGATAAAGACTTTCTTGATAAAACCCTGCATGAACCGCGTGCAGCCCTCGGAGAACTTATCCAGGGTGTGGGTGCGGTTGTTGAACTGGTCGGCTAGGTCGCGGAAACGCAACACCGGGCCGGCGATCAGGTGCGGGAAAATCGCCACGAACGCCGCAAAGTCGATGAGGTTGCGCGTGGCCGGGGTGTCGCCACGGTATACGTCGATGATGTAGCTGATGGACTCGAAAATGTAGAACGAGATACCGATCGGCAACAGCACGTGGGTCAGGATGAACGGCTCCAGGCCCATCGATTTCATCATCACGTTGATGCTGTCGACACCGAAGTTGGCGTACTTGAAGTAGCCGAGGATGCACAGGTCGACGGCCACGCCGAGCAGCAGCCAGCGTTGGGCCGGTTTGGTGCGCACACCGGCGGCACCGACCTTGAGGCCGATCCAGTAATTCCACAGCGTCACGGCGGCGAACAGCGCCAGGAAGTCCACTCGCCACCAGGCGTAGAACACGTAGCTGGCAATCAGCAGCAGCAGATTGCGATAGCGTTGCCCGCTCAAGTAATACAAGCCGAGAAAGATCGGCAAGAACAGAAACAGGAACACATTGGACGAGAAAACCATCCCGATCTCTCCATGTTTAACCAACAGTCAAGGGCCAGAGCCCCCCCAAACCCCCCCACGAAAAAACGGGGGGCGGTACTACATTCCTACTGACGAAACCGGCTCAAAAATGTGGGAAGGGGCTTGCCCCCGATGGTGGTGAGTCAGTCACCGGATGTATCAACTGATACACCGCTATCGGGGGCAAGCCCCCTCCCACATGTCTAACCGCGTTGCGTCAGGAGCCTTTATTGCCTTTCTCATGTGCCGGGTCGTAGACCTTGGTCAGGTCGCCGCCCAGGCGGAAGGTCTTGAACGGCTGCATGCCATGCTTGCGTTCGATCACATCCGGTGCACAGGTGTAGAGGTTGCAGAACGGTTCGAGCCAGGCGAATTTCATGGCCTGCTTCAGGTCCTTCATGTCCTGTTCCTTGCCGTTCTTCTGCTCGAAGATTTCCGGGTCTTTCACTCCGGCCAGCACCTTGTCGCCCAGGCGCTTGAGCGCGCTGTTGTTTTCCTGGCGCAGGTCCACGCCGTTGACCAGGGCGAAACTGGCGATCATCGACAGCGGCGGCAAGGCGTAGTTGTGGTACGACAGCGCGCGTTGCTGGCGCTTCAATTCGTTAGGCAGGAAACCTTGGTCGTCGACCTGGTTCACGCCGACCTTGTATTCCTTCACCGCCCAATCGAACAGGTCGCGGCGGTTGGTGGCGACGGAGGTTGCCATCACCGACCAGGCGGCCCAGTAGGAGTGGTTGTTGGTTTTCTCCAGCGGCAGGTTGTCCCAGTCGCTCACTACCTGATCGGCCAGTTTGTTGAACCAGGCTTCGATCAGCTGCGACTCCTGCTGGTGGTTGGCCAGCGGGTGAGAGTCGGAGAACTTCAGGCGCACATAGGCCGAGGCCATGCTGCCCAGCGCCCATTTGCGCATGGACTTGCCGGTGTGGTTGAAGTCCTTGGACATCAGCGCATCGGCCTTGGCCCAGGACACCAGCCAGTTCAACGTGCATTCGAGCTGCTCCGGGCGACCGTCGCGCATGAACTGCATCACGCGCTTGCTGGTGTCTTTTTCCAGCTTGGTAATGTCAGCGGTGCTGTCGCGGAACGCCTGCTCGGACTGCACATTCAGCGTGGCGCGTGCCTTGTCCGAACCTTCGTACTTGCTGCGAAATTGCAGCGGCCCGGTGTAGGGCGTGGGCATGGTGTCGCAGTTTTCCTTGAAGTCGCCGGTCTTGAACGCTTCGATCGGTGCGAAATAGCCCTGGGGCGGACGCAGCGGCGCGGCGGCGTTGACGGAGCCGGCGAACATCGCCAGGCCCAGCAGGGTAGGGAGCATCAGCTTTTGCATAAGTAACCTCACTTCCCGAGTTGGGCGGTCTGTTGACCACCGCTTGGGAATACGTTGCGTGTGCAAATTTTCGCTTCGACCTTCTGCGCGGCAGTGCCCTTTTCCGGACCCTGCACTTCCACGGCCAGCAAGTTCTGCGAGGCCCAGTCTTCATCGGTGCGCAGTTCAAAGGCGAAACGCCCGTCTGTATCGGATGTTTCGGGTTTCTCGATCTTGATGTCCTCGTGGCGCCCGTTCATGTACCAGAGGGTGGCTTGCAGGGTTTTCACCGAGGTGTCGGCGAAGCGGATGTCGACCTGATGGTTGGCGTTGCGCAGGTCTTTGTTCGAACTGTTGACCAGCAATTCGTTCTTGCCCGGTTTCAAGGTGGCGCTGGCGCTCATCTGCGCGGGCTTGCCTTCGCAGCCGTTGTCGAGCAGCGACATCATCTGGCGGTAGATGGTCTCCTGGTCGAGGCGATACAGCGGCGAGAATTCCCAGATCAGGATCTTCGGCGGGCTTTTCTGGAACTCGTCGCTGCCCAGGTATTGCAGCATCGAGCCTTCCAGGCCGCCGCCGGGGAAGGCGACGTTGAGGATGTCGGCGCCGATTTCTTCTTCCAGGAACCCGGCGAAGTTGTAGTTCTTGCCGCTATGGCTGGTGCCCACCAAGGTGATCTGCGGGTTGCCGGAATCGCCGAACAGGTCGCCGTCGCCCGCTTCGCCCTTAGGCTCGGTGGTGAACTGGTCCATGTACTGGATCGCGTAACTGGTGCCGCACAGTTGCCCGGCCATGTTGTGCAGGGTGCCGGTCTTGCCCATGCGCCCGGAGCGCTTGGTTTCGAATTCACGCTTGGGAATATCGGCGAATTCCGGCATTTGCTTGACCTTGGCCGCGACGATTTTCGCGGTGCGCTGGGCGCCGTATGGGGTCCAGTGTTGGTCGCCACGGAAGTAGAAATCGTGGGCCGGTAGTTCGTCGGGCAACTGCTCGTTGGTCAGCGGCGACAGGTCCGGCACCACGTAACCCATCTTGGCGAAACGGCCGAGCATGGTCTTGTAGTTGGTCAGGGCCTTGTCGAAGTCGTACGAGGCTTTCTCTGCGGGATTGAGCTTGTTGCGGTTCACCAGGCCACGGGTCGGCTGGTAGACCACCACCAGTTCCACGCCTTTGCTTTTGAACGCGTCATGCAACTGCTGCATGCGCTTGTAGCCGGCCGGGGTGGTGTCGAACTCGGTGCGCAGGTCTTCCTGGGTACGGAACAGCCAGTCGCCCTGGGCTTGCACCAGGGTGGTGAAGTTCTGCTGGTAGCGCGTGGTGTAGTTCTTCGCGTCGTGGGCGGCCGGGCACAGGCTGCAGCACGGTTCGGCGGTAAAGGTCGGTGCCTTGACTTCGTCGGCGCGCACGCCCTGGCTGGCCGCGAGCAGGCCGAGGGTCAGACCCGAGAGGCTCAGCAGTTTGATCATGTGTGGGTGCATAAGGGTCATCCTCAGTCCTGCATTTCGGTCTGGCGTTCGACAGGGTCGATCAGCACGGCTTTCTGCTGGCGCACCAGCAGGTCGAGAATTTCTTCCTGGCGATCGCCGAGGACGCCGGAGAAGCTGATGCCACTGGATTTGGTCGGCGCCAGCATCGACACGCGGTACAGCTCGATACTCAACGGCGAGTCGATGGACAGCGGCCCGCTGCCGTTCCCCGCCAGTTCACCGCCGACCACGATCAGGGAAACCTTGGCGTCGAACGGATCGAGGGCGATGTCGCGGTCGGTGTCGGTCAAGTCCTTGATGTGGCCGTAGACGCCGGTCAAACCGTTGGCCATCGCGACGTTTTCGTACAGCTTGATGTTTACGCTGTTACGCACGCGGATGCCGTGGCGGCGGTTGCTGATCACCTTGTTGCCCCACAGCAGGTTGTCGCCGCTCTCATAGAGGGTGATGCCGTCGGTGTGGTTGCGGTAGATCTCGTTGTCGGCGATCAGGTTGTTGACGCTGTTACGGTCGATCACCAGGCCCGAGAGTTTGTTGTCGTAGCTGCGGTTGTTGAAGATGAAGCTGTCGTTCACTTCCCGGGAAATGATGATGCCGTGCTTCTTCTTGGTGCCGTAGACGGTGTTGTCCGCAATGATCAGGCCGTGGGAACGGTCGTGGGGGTCAATGCCGTAGACGATGTTGTCTTTGTAGGTATTGCCCTTGATCACGAAGCCGGTGGTCTCGTAGCAGTAGAAGCCGTACCACATGTCCGAGAACTCTGAATCAATGATCCAGCCGGTCGGCTCAGGACGCTTGAGTACCTTGGCCATATTCGGCGTGTACTGGGAAATACTCACCCCGTACGACTTACTGTTGGCGTAGCCGAAACTGGCCATTTTGCTGTTGGCGACGTAGGTCTCGGTGCCGCCCCAGGCCAGCAGGAACGGGCGGAATTCCTTGGGCGACTTGAACAGCGCCGGGCCATTGGCCTTTTCGCTCCAACCGGTGATTTTGGTGTCGCGCACAAACAGCTGGCCGTCGTTGATCAGGAACGAACCGGCTTCCTGGGACAGGCGCAGCTCTTGGGTGCGCTTGTCGATTTCGAGGATGCCCTTGCGCCCGACCACGATCGGCAACTTGGCCAGGAACACGCCCGGCGAGGTTTCGCTCAGGTACTGCTTGGGCACTTTGCCCAGCAGGTCCTTGAGGTTCATGTAGCCGTCGTCGATAAAGATCGCCTGGGGAATGCCATGCTGGCGCACCACCCATTCGGCCATCTTGTTATCGCCGCCGATAAAGTCCTTGAGCGCGTCTTCCTGCATCATGCGACGGATGCTGATTTTGCCCGGCTTGGTGCGTACGATCTTTTTTTCCATGGCCGCGGCGGTGTAGCCCGACAGGTCGGGCAGGGCCGGCTTGGCCATTTCCAGCGGCGCGGTCGGCGGGCTGGAAATGGTGTAGGTCTTGGCCTGTTGCAGTTCCTTGGCGATGGTCGGCGCCTTGGCCGTCGTATCGGCAAACGCGGTGGTACTGGCCACCAGCATTGCCGCGACGAGTAGGCTTTGAGCATTCATTGCGCAGGCTCCCATCAGAATTTCCAGATCACGTCGACAAACGCGCGATGCATGTACGAGTCGACCTGGCTGCCGTAGGCGTCACCCGGTTTGAACACACCCGCACGGAAACGCACCAACGCCGACGGCTCGTCGATCGACTGGCTGAGCGCGGCCGGCAGCAAGCCGGTCTTGAAGTACTTGGTGACCACCAGGTCCATCTCCTGACCCAGGTCTTTCTTACCGTCTTCCAGCGGCAGGGACGTGCTGGAGAGGATCGCGCCGGTCACGTCGTCGGTGTTGTTCTGCACCGCGTCGATACCGTTGCTGCCCACCGGCTTGTTGCCGTCCACGCGCCAGAACTTGTGGTACACCAGGCTGGCGTCATAGTCCTCACGCAGTTGCCAGGAGCCGAACAGGCTCATGGACTGCATGTTGTTCATTTCGCCGCGAAACGCTTCGCCGAAGCGATGCACACGGGATTGGGTGCCGGTCCAGTTCGAACGGTTGCTCTGCAGGCCGTTCTGTTCGTATTCGGCGCTGGCGCGGGCATAGGCCGCACCCACTTGCCACTGCGGGTCGAGACGCAGGCGGATACCCAGGTCGGTGGCCCAGCCGTTCACGTTATCGCTGCGCTTGGCCTGGTCCGGGCGGCTGCCGTCTGCTTTGAGGGCGTTGACCGTGTCGCGGTCGCCCTGCATACCGGTGACGCTGGCCCAGTAGTTGACGGTGTTGGTGTTGCGCCAGTTGTAGGCGTCGCTGTTGGCTTCGATGCCGAGCCAGGTCAGGTCGCCGTTTTCGCGCTTGTCCAACGAGTCGGTGGGCACGCCCGGTTCCGGGTAATCCAGCTTGCCGTCGTCATGAGTGTGATGGCCGCGCAGGCCGATCCACTGGCCCGGCATCCACTGGTAGGAAGCGTCGGCGTAGAAGTGCTGGCGGTCCTTGTCCTTGGGCGACAGTTCCTTGAGGTCGGTGCGGTATTCGCTGAAGCGTTCGGCGGCGCCCACATTGGCTTTGAGCAAAGTGGTGTCGAAGGTCCAGTTCAGCGCTTCGATATTGGTGTCGCGCCATTGGCCGTCGTCGTTGCGCAGGCGCTGGCGGCCGAACTTGAGGATCTCGCCGGGGTAGGGCGTGAAGCCGCTGTAGCCCACCCAGAACTCACGCATCGCCAAGTAGTTTTTCTTGGCTTTGCGGTCGTCATTGGTGGTGGGCTGGTCTGCGTCATCGGCCGACTGTTGCAGGGTGTCGGTCTCGATGATGTCGCTGGACACCACCGCCTGGCCCATGGCGTAGGCGCTCCAGTTGCCGCTTTCGCCGTAGATCCACGGGCGCAGGTCCAGGCCGACGCCGTTGACGTCGCCGCCTTTCTGGGTGCCCAGGTCGCGGTCGTCTTCGGATTGCGCGGTGGCTTTGACTTCCAGGCCGAAATTCTTGGCTTCGGTCAGCGCGGCCAGGGTCGGGCACGACCACAGCAGGGCAAAGGTCAGGCCAATACCGGCCTTGACGAATGGGTTGAGCTTCATAGGGATTCCTCGCCGTCTTCTTCTTGCAGGGCGTGCAGTTGCAGCGTGCTTTGGGCCAGGGTGCCGCGCGCGGCCAGCTCCTGTTGCACCAGGCGTTGGCCTTGGGCGCGTTGTTCCGGAGTCAGCGGGGCTTCGAGCTGGGCGGCCAGGTCATTGGCCTCCGGCGTGTCCTGGGCCTTGGCCAACTGGCTGAAGACATAGGCATTGACGGGGTCGGGCTTGGTGCCCTTGCCTTGGGAAAACAATTGGGCGATGGCGAAATCGGCGCTGTTCTGGCCGTTGCGCGCAGCGGTCAGCAAGTGGTCCAGGGCCTTTTGCGGGTAGACCTTGCCCAGGTAGCCACGGCGATAGATCTGGCCGAGGTAGTAATCGGCGGCCACTTCTTTGCCAACGGCTTTTTCGAAATGCGCTTCGGCGGCCTTGGCATCGGCCGGCACCCACTTGCCCTCGTAGTAGAGTTTGCCGAGCAACAGTTCAGCGCGCGGCTGGTCGGCGGCGCGGCCGTTGTCCAGGTACTTCATCATTTGGTCGACGTCGCCCAGTTCGGGGAAGTCGTAGAGCAGTTGCGCCAGGCTGACCCAGGACGCGGGGTAGCCGGGGGCGATTTTTTCCAGCAGCGCCTGGGCCGTCTTTTCGTCGGTCTTGCCCAGGGAGGCATCACCCAATACGCGGGCAACGCTGTCGACCCGTTGAGCGGTGACGGTGCCACGGCTGTAGCCGGCTTCCATCTGCTTGAGCAGTTCGGCTTGTTTTTCTGGCTCGGCTTTCTTCTGATAGACCGTAGCCAGTTCGACGTAGCAAATATCGGTGGTGTTCAGCGCGGCTTTGCAGATGCGCTCCACATCATCCAGATGCTGATCGTAGGTGTTCTGGGTGCGATACAGCAGCACCTGGGCCAGGCCCGCTTCCGGATAACCCGCCGCCTGCCACTGACTGATCTGCTGCTGGGCATTCACATTGGGAAAGCTGTGAGGGTATTGCAGGTACAGCATCGCCAGTGGAATCAGGGTGTTGCCTTCGCCATTGGCAAAGGCTTTTTTCAGCAGGGTTTCGGCTTCGTGGTGCTCGGCCTCGGTGGCGCCGGGCTTGGCCACCAGCAGGCGACCCAGGCGCGCCTGGGCGCGGGGCGAAGTATCCGCTGCGGCGCGGTACGTGGCCTCGGCCTGTTTGATCTGCGCCGGGTCACGAGTGCCAACCTGGATATCGGCCAGGCCCACTTGGGCCTCGCTGTAACCCAGGTCGGCCAGTTGCTGGTAGTTCTGCTGCGCGGTGACGGTGTCGCCGCGCTTGAGCGCTTCATTGGCCAGGCGTTGGTCGGGCAGGCCGACGCAACCGGCCAGCGAGATGGCCAGGGCCAGCGCACAGTAGGCCGAGGCGAAGTGGGATTTGCGCTGTGCGGGAGATGGCTTGCCTGCGAGCGTATCGGCGCGGTCAGCCTGGTAAACCGAGTCGCCAGCATCGCGGGCAAGCCCGGCTCCCACAGGGGCCAGTGTTGTTGTCGAGATAAGGTTCACAGGCATGTCCTCGCTTACAGACCGTGAGCCATGGCTTTGTCGATCAGCCAGTTCAGCGATGGGCCGCGGTCGCTGATCACTTCCACCGGGCGGCCGGCGTAGGTGCTGTCCAGCGGGGCATCAGGCTTGATCTGCACGCGGATGTCGGAGGACAGGTCGGCGCTGTTCAGGCTGGTGCTGCTGACGATGGTGCCGGTGCGGGTCTGTTCTTCGTCGGCGACCTGGAAGCTCACCGGTGTACCTGGGCGCACGTCGGCGAACTGGCGATAGGTGAAGCGCGCTTCGACGTTGGCTTCGCTGCCGCGTGGAACCAGTTGGAAGATCACGTCGCCCTTGCTGGCGTATTGGCCGTCGGCGACCAGTTGCTGCGCCACCACGCAATCGCAGGGCGAAGTCAGGGTGCCGGTCATTTGCTTGCCGAACAGCTCTTCGACTTTGGCCGGTTGCAGTTGGTCTTCGTCGAGGTGGCCTTTGAGCACATCGAGCATGCTGGTGCTGAAGGTGGCCAGCGGCGCGCCCTTGGCGGCGACCGCATCACCTTTGAGCAGGCTCTGCACGGTGCCGTCGCGCGGCATGGTCACGTTCATGCCCGGTACGCTGACCAGGCCGGCCTGGGCGTGGCTGACAAAGTACATGCTGTAGATCGACTTGAAGACGAACCCGAACGCTGCCAAGCCCACCAGGAAGATCGCCAGGCTGAAGGTCACGGCACGCAAGCGACCGAAGGCGCTCATGTTGCTGCCGCCGTCCTTGACCTTGCGCGCCTTGGTGAAGTTGTCGCGCTGCAGAGTCGCCAGCACGTCGCCCATGGTCACGATGTCACCGGACAGATGCGAGGTGATCAGGTGGCGCAGGGTGGAAATATCCTGGGCGTCGAGGTTCTGGAACTGGCAACCGGTGCGGCCGGTCTGGCGGTCGTAGGAGCGAATCTGCAGCTCGACGTCCATGGCCAAGCCAAGGTTATCGATGACGAATTGCAGACGACCCTTGTGCACTTCACCCACGTTCAGCGGCTGGGTGGCGGTGAACGCCAGGCCGCCGGCGGACAGGTCGATCACCCGTGCTTCGGTCTGGCTGCGGTCAGTGTTGAAAAAGCGCAGCTTGGCCGGGATTTTGACCCGGGCGTGCTGACGCTGGGCTTCGGATTCGTGGACAACGTTGGCGTTTACTTGGCTGTTCATGACGGTGTAATTCCTAGGTTAATTCAGGCTTGGCTGGGTCAGACCATCATCAGCAACACGGCGACGAAAATGCTGCCGGCGGAGAAGGTCATGGTCCGAGACGACCAGGTGTTGAACCAACGTTGAAAGCTGGCCAAATCGCGGGTCAGTTTGGTGTCCTGGCGGGTCCAGGACTGTTGATCAAGGCGGAAGAACACGTAGATCTTCACCAACGCGCCCATGATCTGGTTGTAATAGAGAATCAGCGGGTAGGCCGGGCCGATCTTGTGGCCGGAGCACGACAGCAGCAGGGTCAGGATCAGGCGGGTGATGCCGATCCACAGCAGGTACGCGAGGATGAATGCGCCGCCGTACTTGAAGGTGGCGATGATTGCCACGGTCAGGCCGAGCAGCGAAGTCCACATCGACACGCGCTGATCGAACAACACGATGCTGGTGAACAGACCCAGGCGACGCACACCCAGGCCCAGGGCACGGGAGTTCTGACGCAGGTTGTTGCCGTACCAGCGGAACATCAGCTTGCGGCTGGCCTTGATAAAGCTCTTTTCCGGCGGGTGTTCCACGGTGTTGATCGCGGCATCCGGCACGTAGAACGTGTCGTAGCCCAAGCGCATCAGGCTGAACCAGCTGGACTTGTCATCACCGGTGAGGAACTTGAAACGGCCCAGGCGCCAGTGTTGCAGCGAGTCGCTTTCCACGTCAGCAATAAAGCCCGGGTCGGTGACCACGCTGGCGCGGAATACCGACATACGACCGGTCATGGTCAGTACGCGCTTGGACAGGGCCATGGAACACATGTTGATGTGGCGTTGGGCGAAGCGCAGCTTGTGCCACTCGCTCATGATGTAACCGCCGCGCACTTCGCAGAACTCGTTGGTGGTCAGGCCGCCGACGTTGCCGAACAGCTGGAACCACGGCACGGTCTTGCGTACAACGCCTTCGGCGAGCACGGTGTCGCCGTCGATCACCGCCACGACCGCGCGGTCATCCGGCAAGTGACGCGAAATAGCACGGAAACCGAAGGCCAGGCCGTCGCGCTTGCCGGTGCCGGCGATACGCACGAAGTCGAGCTTGACGTGTTCTGGTGGGTTCATCTTTTCCCACAAGCTCTTGACCAGCAGCTCATCGGACATTTCCACCAGGGAGCAGACCACGGTGGTCGGGAAGCCACAGTCGATCGCTTCACGGATCACCGAGCTGTACACCTGGGCAGTGGTCAGGGCATCGATGCGGAAACTGGTGACCATCAGAAACACATGGGACGGGTCGGCAGCCTTGCCCAGCTTGCGGACTTTGCGGCGCAGGTGCGGGTAGACCACATACAGGAACAGCATGCCGCGAAAGAAATGCGTAGCGCCCATCGAGTAGCGCCAGATACCGACGGCGCCAATCAGGAAAATAAAATTCTTCGACTCGGAGTCGAACGTACTCGCCGGCAACAGCAGGGCGAGTCCCATCAGCAGGCTCAGAAACAACAGCCAGCCGGCGGATTGGAGGAGTACGTGTTTTAGCGTGGACATAAGCGTCATCCGAAGGTGAAGAAGGCTTCAAGCTGCAAGCGCTGGGGATAAGGACGCTTGCAGCTTGAAACTTGCCGTTGCTGTTACCAGCAAATGCCTTCAGTACGGCCGCTCGCGCTGGTGGCCTTGGACATGAAGCCCACCAGATCGACCACTTGCTTACCTTCCGGCGCGTTATGGGCCAGGGCGCGGAACTTCTCGTCGCGGTTGCCCAGGATGATCACGTCGGAGTTGTTGATCACATCGTCGAAGTCCGAGTTGAGCAGGGACGACACGTGGGGGATCTTGCCTTCGATGTAATCCTTGTTGGCGCCGTGAACACGCGCGTATTCGACGTTGCTGTCGTAGATGCTCAGGTCGTAGCCCTTGCCGATCAGCATCTCGGCCAGCTCGACCAGCGGGCTTTCACGCAGGTCATCGGTACCGGCCTTGAAGCTCAGGCCCAACAGGGCGACTTTGCGTTTGTCGTGGCTGGAGACGATGTCGAAGGCGTTCTGCACCTGGGACTCGTTGCTGCGCATCAGGGAGTTGAGCAGCGGTGCTTCCACGTCCAGGGAGCCGGCGCGGTAAGTCAGGGCGCGAACATCTTTTGGCAGGCACGAGCCGCCGAAGGCGAAACCTGGGCGCATGTAGTACTGGGACAGGTTGAGGGTCTTGTCCTGGCAGACCACTTCCATCACTTCGCGACCGTCGACACCGACCGCTTTGGCGATGTTGCCGATTTCGTTGGCGAAGGTGACTTTGGTGGCGTGCCACACGTTGCAGGTGTACTTGATCATCTCGGCGACGGCGATGTCCTTGCGGATGATCGGTGCGTCGAGTTCTTCGTACAGCGACTGCAGGACATCGCCGGAGGCTGTGTCGAATTCGCCGATGACGGTCATCGGTGGCAGGTCGTAGTCGGCGATGGCGGTAGATTCGCGCAGGAATTCGGGGTTGACCGCGACGCCGAAATCGACGCCTGCTTTCTTGCCGGAGCAGTCTTCGAGGATTGGGATCACCACGTTAGCGACGGTGCCCGGCAACACGGTGCTGCGCACCACGATGGTGTGGCGGGTGGTCTTGTCACGCAGGACAAAACCGATCTCGCGGCATACCGATTCGATGTAGTTGAGTTCCAGGTCGCCGTTTTTCTTGCTCGGCGTGCCGACGCAAATCATCGACAGGTCGGTATCGCGGATGGCTTCGGCGAAGTTGGTGGTGCCGCGCAGTCGACCCGTTTGGATACCCTGGCTCAACAGTTCGCCCAGACCCGGTTCAACGATTGGCGATTTGCCAGCGTTGATCAGGTCGATCTTTTCCTTGGAGATGTCCACGCCGACCACTTCGTGGCCACGGGCAGACAGGCAACCGGCACAGACTGCGCCAACGTAACCCAAACCAAATATGCTGATGCGCATCGCATTTACCTCATTGTCATTGAAGACGGTGTTAATCATGCCAATAGATGGCCGGAGTTCATGTTTGCAAGCGTCACTGTTTCCACGAAAGTTAGGCGAATAGACGCCGACTTACCGTGTACAGGCATGTTAAATAGTGAGTGTCTAACAATTGCACTCAAGTTGTGCGCAACGTGGCCTTGTTATTGGGGCCTGCCCTCAAATGCAGCCAGCCTTCCTGGGAGAAGGGCATGGCGCCAGTGCCGCAGAGCTTTGATAGGGGCAATAAGCCTTTAAATATCAAAGCCTTGGGATGTGTCACTGACCCATTGGGGTAAGCACGACCTTAGCCTTATAGTTTGTGGCAATAATTCCTTATCGCCGCCTTTAACTAATCAGTTGGTAATATGACCCATGAGTCGAAGTTGAATATGACAACTTCGCTACTTCCGTTGGTCGCCATGTAAGTCATCTCTTACAGAAACCGAGAATTTCGTTACCGGTGGTATGAGCGGCGCTTTAGGATGAAGTTCCTAGCCGCTCATCCTGTTTCCAGAAATTTCTTGAAATACGAGAGGAGATGGCACTAGTACTATATTGATAGCACTTGCTATTTGGGCCAGTAGTTGTGGGGAGTTGGCGCGTGGGGATAGTTTTGTGCCACTAGTGTGAAAAAAAACCGGTGCCACTACGAAAAAAAACGATGAATGTCGAGTGAAACTATTGATAGGGTTGTGTCGTGATATTTTTTGACGTCAAATAAATGACGATTTTTGATCTGCAGTGCAAACAGATAGGTGGGAGGCACCTGCCCCCGATTGCGTTGTGTCAGTCAATTTATGTATCGACTGATGCGCTGCCATCGGGGGCAAGCCCCCTCCCACATCTGCATTTTTTTGTCTGAGAGAGGCGGGTACGGCCTTATTCCGGTGCGTGGTCGCGCAGAAACACCAGGTTGTCCGGCTTAGACTGCTCCGCATTGAAGCGGTAGCCTTGCACATCAAACCCCTTGAGCTTTTCGGGGTCATTGATGCGTTCTTCGATCACAAAACGGCTCATCATGCCGCGCGCCTTTTTTGCGTAGAAACTGATGATTTTGTACTGGCCGTTTTTCAGGTCCTTGAACTCGGTGTTGATGATCCGCGCGTTCAGGGCCGTGCGTTTGACTGCCGAAAAGTACTCGTTGGACGCTAGGTTGAGTAGCACATCGTCACCTTGGGCGGCCAGGGCTTCGTTGAGCCATTCGCTGATGCGTGCGCCCCAGAAGGCGTACAGGTCCTTGCCACGGGCGTTGGCCAGTTTGGTGCCCATTTCCAGACGATACGGCATCATCAGGTCCAGCGGGCGCAGCAGGCCATACAGGCCTGAGAGCATGCGCAGGTGGTCCTGGGCGTAGCTGAAATCGGCGTCGCTGAACGTTTCCGCGTTCAAGCCGGTATACACGTCGCCCTTGAAGGCCAGCAGGGCCTGCTTGGCGTTTTCGGGGGTGAAGGCGGGCGTCCAACTGCCAAAGCGCGCGGCATTCAGGCCGCCGATCTTGTCGGAGACGTGCATCAATTCGCTGATCTGCGCCGGGCTGAATTCGCGCAGTTGCTCGATCAGTTCCTGTGAGTGATCCAGGTACTGCGGCTGGGTGAAGCGCGCAGTGACCGGCTTTGACTCGAAATCGAGGGTTTTGGCGGGGGAAATCACCATCAGCATGAAGTTGGCTCCTGTAATCGTGGGCGCGATTCTAGGGGCTGGGGCGATTTGACTCCACCTATGATGGCGATAGGCGCGATCCGCTATGATGGCCGGTAGTTCTGGAGAGGGAGACCCTGTGTGCGAATAGCGCTTTTATTGTCCGCTTGTCTGTTGTGCCTAAGCGCCCAGGCCGCGCCGGTGGACGTGGCCAGCCTGGACCGTGGCATCTGGCCCGAAAAGCTCAGCACGCCGGCGCTGTTCGATGTGGGCTCGCGCGCCGAAATCCTGATGTTCGCCCACAGCCTGCTGGCCAGCGAGTCCCAGGATGAAGCGGCTCTTAAACAACGCCTGGGATTGAAGATCATCAACCTGGCGGCCATCAACGACCTGCGCCGTGAGCTGTGGCAACGCTTGCTGGAGAACTACAGCGTCGCCCAGCAGAGTTGCGAGGTGGATGCGTCGTTCTGCTACCTGGTGGAAAACATGGACGACCTTCGCGAGGAGGCCGGCAAGTTCCAGATCAGCGAAAGCTCCTTCTATATAGATTGGGCCGCCCCCAGCCATGCCTTCCATGAGCGCTACCTGGACGAACTGCTGCGCAAGGCCGCGCTGTTTCCGCAGATCAGCAGCGAGGTTGCGCGGTTCGGCGACCATGAACGCAATGGCGATGAATTCAATGACCGCCTGTTCCTGCTGACCTTCGACGGCGGCCCCGCGCCCGTCAGCGGCAACACCGATTGGCTGGCCGACTATCTGCGCAAACAGAAGATGAACGGGGTGTTCTTTGTCCTCGGTAGCAGCCTGCAAACCCGCGTGGAGCGCAGCTCCGCCGCCGACGTGCAGGCGCTGTACCAAGGCCAGTGTGTGGGCACCCAGGGCTGGCAGTACCGTTCCCATAGCCATTGGGTGGACTGGCAAAGCTCGATCACCCGCAGCGCTGCGCTGGTGCAGAACCTGATGCCGGAAAACTACCTGCCGCTGTTTCGCCCACCCTATGGCCAGCGCCGCGCGGACAGCCAGGGGTTTTTCCAATCACAGGGCTTGCAGGTGGCGTTGTGGGACATCGATTCCCAGGACGAGCCGGGCAAGCTCAAGGCTGAAGAATCGGCGCAGCGCGTGCTCACGCTGATGCTGTTATGGCGCAAAGGCGTGATTGTGTTTCACGACACTCAGGACAAGGCGCGGGTGGCATTGCCGTGGTTGCTGCAGGCGACCGCCCAGAGCGGCCTGGGTTGGCAGGACTGTCGCGAAGCGTTTCGATGAAGTGCACGGCCCTGTTGGGTTTGCGCAAGTTTCGGGGTGATTTTGTGCGACATTTCGATGCAGGCGGACTTCCGACTTTAACGGCGCAGCTGGCACTCGGCTAGTGCTATTCGTCATCCTGAAAAATAAACTTCAAAAAAGCGTCAAAGTGCTTTTTCCTGTCACACGTTTTGCGGTATTACGAAGTCAGATCGCCGAAACCTGCAGCACAGGTGGCGTCTTCCAAGACTCCTCATGTGGGCATGCACTTGACGTCACTCAGGTGCATTCGGTGGTCGAATCGAGGCGCAGCACCGCCCAGGTATTGCGTCGACTGGCTCCCACAAAAGGTGACCGAGTATGGATGATCATGGACGTAACCCTTCTTCCGACCAGCCAATCCTTTATGTGCTTGATACGAATGTATTGATCCACGATCCAAACGCACTGCTCAATTTCGAAGAACACCACGTCGCCATCCCGATGATCGTGCTTGAGGAGCTCGACAAACTCAAAAGCGGCCACCACAGCGTTGCCGCCGAATGTCGCCAGGCCATCCGCCTGATCGACAAGACCCTGGGCGAGGCCTCGCCTGAAGATGTTGAAGTCGGTGTGCCGATCCAGCGCGGCAAGAGCGGACCCAAGGGCTTGCTGTCGATTCTGATGAGCAAGCGCAGCGAGCCCAACAGCCTGCTGCCGGAAAACCTGAACGACAACAAAATCATCAACCAATTGATCGACCTGCACGCGCGTGACAAGGACCTGCGTCTGGTGCTGGTGACCAAAGACATCAATATGCGCCTCAAGGCTCGCGCATGTGGGATCGCGGCCGAGGACTACAGCACCGACCAACTGGTCGACGACGTTTCGATGCTATCCCGTGGGTATCACACCATGACCGGTTCGTTCTGGGACCGTGTCAGCAAGGTGGAAACCCGTCAGGACCATGGCCGCACCTGGCATCAGGTACAACTGATCGACAACCTGCCGGCGGTGCATATCAATGAATTCATCATCGACGAACAGGGCTTCGTGGGCTGGATCAAAGAGATCCAGGTCGACAAGCTGCTGATCCTCGACCTGCATCAGGAACCCCTGTTGCACCAGGAAGCCTGGGGCCTGAAACCGCGTGATATCTACCAAAGCCTGGCGCTGTATGCGCTGTTGGATCCGGATATCCATCTGGTGAACCTGACCGGTGCCGCCGGTTCCGGTAAAACCATCCTGGCCCTGGCGGCCGCCATCGAACAGACCATGGTCACCAAGCGCTATCGCCGCATCATCGCCACCCGCAGCGTGCAGGGCCTGGACCAGGAAATCGGCTTCCTGCCCGGCACCGAAGCGGAAAAAATGGAACCGTGGCTGGGGGCGATCACCGACAACCTCGAAGCCTTGCACATGGATGACGAAAACACCCATGGCAGCGTCGACTACATCCTCAGCAAAGTGCCGTTGCAGTTCAAATCCCTCAACTACATCCGAGGTCGCAGCTTCCAGCAGAGCCTGATCCTGATCGACGAATGCCAGAACCTCACGCCGCACCAGATGAAAACCATCATCACCCGTGCCGGCGCCGGTTCCAAAGTGGTGTGCCTGGGCAACCTGGCACAGATCGACACCCCTTACCTGTCCGCGACCAGTTCCGGGCTGACCTACCTGACCGAACGCTTCAAGGATTTCCCGAACGGCGTGCATATCGCGCTGCAAGGGGTGCCTCGCTCGATTCTGGCGGAATACGCAGAGTCGCATCTCTGAGTCGCAAGCTTTAAGCTACAAGCTGCAAGTGGGTCCGGTGAGCTTTTGACCTGCCGCTTGCAGCTTTTAGCTTTTTTGCTGCCTCAAGGAGGCCTCGTGCTGACTCATCTCGATTCCCAAGGTCGCGCCCATATGGTCGACGTCACCGACAAGTCCGTGACGTTCCGTGAGGCGGTGGCCGAAGCGCGGGTGCGCATGCTGCCCGAGACCCTCAAAATGATTGTCGACGGTGCCCACCCCAAGGGCGACGTGTTCGCCGTGGCCCGTATCGCCGGGATCCAGGCGGCCAAAAAGACCAGTGATCTGATTCCCCTGTGCCATCCGCTGATGCTGACGGGCGTCAAGGTCGAGCTGGCCGCTGAAGGGGAAAATACCGTACATATCGTCGCGCGCTGCAAGCTCTCGGGGCAGACCGGCGTGGAGATGGAAGCGTTGACCGCCGCCAGCGTCGCCGCGCTGACCATTTACGATATGTGCAAGGCGGTGGATCGCGGCATGACCATCGAAAACATTCGCCTGCTGGAAAAACTCGGCGGCAAGAGCGGGCATTTCAAGGCAGACCAGGCATGAGCATCAACGTATTGTTTTTTGCGCGTTACGCCGAGGCGGTGGGCTTCGATTCGCTGGAGATGGAAGGCGAGTTTGCCACCGTGGATGCCGTGCGCCTGGCCTTGGCCAGCGACCCCGAGTTCGCCGTACTTAACGAGGCGAGCCTGATGTGCGCGCGCAACGAGGAGTTGTGTGATCTGGACGAACCGGTCTTGGCCGGTGATGACGTGGCGTTTTTTCCGCCCGTGACCGGAGGCTGAACGTGGCCATTCGTGTGCAGGTGGAGGCCTTTGATCCGGGTGCGCAAGTCAATGCCATGCACGCCGCGAATGTAGGCGTGGGCGCGGTGGTGAGCTTTGTTGGCTACGTGCGCGACTTCAACGATGGGCGCGATGTGTCTGGCATGTTCCTCGAACATTATCCGGGCATGACCGAAAAGGCCCTGGCCAAGATCACCGCCGAAGCCGAGCAGCGCTGGCCATTGCTCAAACTGGAAGTGCTGCACCGCGTCGGCGCCCTGGAGCCGGGCGAGCCGATTGTGTTCGTCGCGGCTGCCAGTGCCCATCGCCAGGCGGCGTTCGACGCCTGTGCGTTTGTGATGGATTATCTGAAGACCCGTGCGCCGTTCTGGAAGAAGGAAAACACACCGGAAGGTGCGCGCTGGGTGGAAGGGCGAGACAGCGACCACACTGCGGCGGATCGCTGGAAGTAGTACGGTCAAAAATCAGCTGAAATTAAATGTGGGAGGGGGCTCGCCCCCGATAGCAGTGTGTCAGTCAACAGAGGTGTTGAATGTGCCATAGCTATCGGGGGCAAGCCCCCTCCCACTTTTTATCGCATTCCAGCTTACGGGCGTTTGCGCTCTACGGCCCGCAATAGATGCGTCGGCGGTGTCTCGCAGCTGATCTTGCGCCCCAGCAGCGCTTCGATCGACGGCAACTGATACGAGTCATCTTCCCCGGCAAAGCTGATCGACACACCCGCCGCTCCGGCGCGGCCAGTACGGCCGATGCGGTGTACATAGTCGTCCGGCACTTCCGGCAGAGTGAAGTTGATCACATGGCTGATGCCGTCGATGTGAATCCCGCGGCCTGCCACGTCGGTGGCCACCAGCACGCGAATCTTGCCTTCGCGGAAACCTTCCAGGGTCTTGATGCGCTTGTGCTGAGGCACGTCGCCGGACAGTTGCGCGGCGTTCACGCCGTCACGCACCAGGCGTTCTTCGATGCGGCGCACTTCGTCCTTGCGGTTGGCGAACACCATCACCCGCTCCCAACCGTTGTCGTTGACCAGGTTGTAGAGCAGTTTGTATTTGTCGGCACCGGCCACGGCATAGATGTGCTGCTCGA
The DNA here is from genome assembly GCF_019641515.1 of Pseudomonas sp. S5F11. Lineage (NCBI taxonomy): Bacteria > Pseudomonadati > Pseudomonadota > Gammaproteobacteria > Pseudomonadales > Pseudomonadaceae > Pseudomonas > Pseudomonas sp. S5F11. The sequence continues at coordinate 2,496,566 of NZ_JAIFJZ010000001.1, read as the reverse complement.
CGTTTTCGCTGGCGACGTTTTCCGCTTCGATCTCCACGATCGATGGGTCGGTGGTCCATTGCTTGGCAAGGTTCATCACGTCTTCGGTGAAGGTCGCGGAGAACAGCAGGGTCTGACGCTCGCTTTTCGGCGGGGTCTGGCGAATGATCTGGCGTACCTGTGGGATAAAGCCCATGTCGAGCATGCGGTCGGCCTCGTCCAGCACCATCACTTCGACCATGTCCAAATGCACGTCGCCGCGCTGGTTGAAGTCCAGCAGGCGACCCGGGGTGGCAACCAGGATGTCGCAGTGGCGGGCTTCGAGGTGCTTGAGCTGCTTGTCGAAGTCCATGCCGCCTACGAACGTCATGACGTTGAGGCCGGTGTACTTGGTCAGGTCGGCAGCGTCCTTGGCGATCTGTACCACCAACTCGCGGGTTGGCGCGATGATCAGCGCGCGCGGTTCGCCCATGTAACGTTCTTTGGGCGGCGGCGTTTGCAGCAGTTGGGTAATGATCGAGATCAGGAACGCGGCGGTCTTGCCGGTGCCGGTCTGCGCGCGGCCGATGGCGTCTTTGCCGGCCAGGGTAAAGCCCAGCACCTGCGCCTGGATCGGCGTGCAGTACGGGAAGCCCAGGTCCTGGATGGCGTGCATCAGTTCCGGAGCCAGCTTGAAGTCATGGAAGCGGGTCTTGCCTTCCTGGGGCTCGACGACGAAGTCTTCGAGTTTCCATGGGGTGACCGGCGGTTTGGGCGCACGTTGACGGCGCGGTGCTTTGGCTTGCGGGGCTGGCGTGGCCTCAGCCGGTGCAGTCTGTTCGGGCGCGGTCACCGATGGCTTCCTGGGCGGGGCCACAGGTGCGGTCCGGCCGGGCTGTTGACCGTCATTGCGGCTGCCGGGCGTCGGGACAGGGGCGCTGGGAACAGGCGCGAGCGGCTCAGCCTCGCTTTTGCCGAACATCTTCTTGAGTGCTTTGAGCACGGTGATCTCATTAATTGGTTAAGGAATATACGCCGGCCAGTGTAATGCAAGATTCGGGCGCGGCGTAGTGCGTCTGTCATACGGCTACATAAAGCGAGGGTTTCAGCGCAGGCGGTCGCTCAGCCATTGCCCAATGTCTTGTATCTCTTCAGGTAACACTTCGTGTCCCATTGGGTATTCCTGCCATGTCACGGTGACACCATGGTGCTTCAAGTACTCCATTGCTGTACGACCCATGGCGTTCTGCACCACGTCGTCGTACTGGCCGTGCAGGCAAAGGGTCGGAATGCGCTGTTGACTGGCGGATAACTCCAGCTCATCGCTGAACGTGGGGGCATAGGTGGAGAGGGCGATCACGCCACCCAGCGGTCCCTGCCACTTCAGAAAAGCGGTGTGGTAAACCACGGCGCCGCCTTGGGAGAACCCCGCGAGGAAAATTCGCGACGCGTCTATCCCGGTTCTTTTTTGCGCTTCGATCAAATCCATTACGGTTTGCGCCGAAATTTCCAGCTCTTCCAGGCTGATGGAGCGGGCGGGGCTCATGGCCGTTATGTCGTACCAGCTGGGCATCTCGTAACCGCCGTTGATCGTTACCGGACGGATCGGTGCCTGGGGCAAGACGAATCGGGTGGACAGCAGATCTTCCTGTAGGGCTTCGGCTACGGGCATGAAGTCATAGCGATCGGCACCCAGGCCATGCAGCCAGATAACACAGGCATCGGCAGGCTTGGCGGGCTGAAGAATAAGGGGGTCGGTCATGTTCGCTCCATAAACGTGCGCTCGCTCCGATTGGGTGCGTCGGAACGGTGCGCAGTGGGTTGATTTGTTAACAAGATGTCGCAACGTTGAATCTTTTACCCTTGAACCTGGGCTGAAACGACTCAGCCGTCACTCTGGTACGGCGCTTGCTATGTGTAGGTCGATGTCAGAACTATCCTCGGTCGGTAACACTATCAGTGAGTGCCGCTTGGGAGATAGCCGCTGGAATTAATGCGACAGTCCCATGCCGCTTGACCCTAAAAAAAGCCAACACGGGTCAATATCGCCTCATAAGGGTGCGCTGGGATTCGAGCTCCGACACAACAAGAGCAAAACTGGAGGTTTGAATGAAGGTATTGAAATCCACCCTGGCCATCGTATGCGCGGCCGCTGTACTGGGTGTCAGCGGTTTCGCCCAAGCCGGCGCAACCCTGGACGCTGTGCAGAAGAAAGGCTTTGTACAGTGTGGCGTGAGTGACGGCTTGCCGGGTTTCTCGGTACCGGATGCCAGCGGCAAGATCCTGGGGATCGACGCTGACGTATGCCGCGCTGTGGCGGCTGCCGTCTTCGGTGACGCCACCAAGGTCAAATTCAGCCAGTTGAATGCCAAAGAGCGTTTCACCGCGCTGCAATCGGGCGAAGTCGACATTCTGTCCCGTAACACCACCATGACCAGCTCCCGCGATGCGGGCATGGGCCTGAAATTCCCGGGTTTCATTACCTATTACGATGGCATCGGCTTCCTGGTTAACAACAAGCTGGGCGTCAAAAGCGCCAAGGAACTGGACGGTGCAACCATCTGCATCCAGGCCGGTACCACCACCGAGCTGAACGTTTCCGACTACTTCCGTGGCAACGGTCTGAAATACACCCCGATCACCTTCGACACCTCCGACGAAAGCGCCAAGTCGCTCGAATCCGGGCGTTGCGACGTGCTGACCTCCGACAAGTCCCAACTGTTCGCCCAGCGCAGCAAGTTGGCCTCGCCGAAGGATTACGTGGTACTGCCGGAAACCATTTCCAAGGAACCACTGGGCCCGGTCGTGCGTAACGGCGACGACGAGTGGCTGGCCATCGTGCGCTGGGTAGGCTATGCCATGCTCAACGCGGAAGAGGCCGGTATCACTTCCAAGAACGTCGAGGCTGAAGCCAAGTCCACCAAGAACCCGGACGTAGCTCGTCTGTTGGGCGCTGACGGTGAATACGGCAAAGACCTGAAAGTGAAGAAGGACTGGGTCGTACAGATCGTCAAGCAAGTCGGTAACTACGGTGAAGTGTTCGAGCGCAACCTGGGCAAGAGCACCCCGCTGGAAATCGACCGTGGCCTGAACGCACTGTGGAACAACGGCGGCATTCAATACGCACCGCCTGTGCGCTGATCGCTGATGGTTCTGTCACCCGGTGGGCCAACCGCCGGGTGATGTTCTGTTCCATTCTTTCCGGGGCACTTCATGCAAAATCAAATCGGCGCACCCAAGCAGAAGCTCAGCTTCAGCGACCCCAAAGTGCGTGCGTGGCTCTTCCAGATCATCACGATTGTGGCGGTGGTCTCGCTGGGCTGGTACCTCTTCAACAATACCCAGACCAACCTTCAGCACCGGGGCATCACCTCGGGTTTCGACTTTCTTGAACGCAGTGCCGGCTTCGGCATCGCGCAGCATTTGATCGATTACACCGAATCGGACAGCTACGCCCGGGTCTTCGTGATCGGCCTGCTCAACACCTTGCTGGTGACGTTCATCGGCGTGATTCTGGCCACCTTGCTGGGCTTTATCATCGGCGTGGCGCGCCTGTCGTCGAACTGGATGATCAACAAACTGGCGACGGTATACGTGGAAGTTTTCCGCAACATCCCGCCGTTGTTGCAGATCCTGTTCTGGTACTTCGCCGTGTTCCTGACCATGCCAGGGCCGCGCAACAGCCATAATTTCGGCGATACCTTCTTTGTCAGTAGCCGTGGCCTGAACATGCCGGCGGCGCTGGCCGCTGACGGTTTCTGGCCGTTCTTGGCGAGCATTGTGCTGGCCATCGTGGCAATCGTGATGATGGCGCGCTGGGCCAATAAACGCTTTGAAGCCACGGGCGTGCCGTTCCATAAGTTCTGGGCGGGCCTGGCGCTGTTCATCGTGATCCCGACACTGTGCGCGTTGATCTTCGGCGTGCCGCTGCACTGGGAAATGCCCAAGCTGCAAGGCTTCAACTTTGTCGGCGGCTGGGTATTGATCCCCGAACTGCTGGCGCTGACCCTGGCACTGACGGTGTACACGGCAGCGTTTATCGCCGAGATCGTGCGCTCGGGCATCAAGTCCGTCAGCCATGGCCAGACCGAAGCCGCTCGCTCCCTGGGCCTGCGTAACGGTCCGACGCTGCGCAAGGTCATCATCCCGCAGGCCCTGCGGGTGATCATTCCGCCGCTGACCAGCCAATACCTGAACCTGGCGAAGAACTCGTCGTTGGCCGCCGGTATCGGTTACCCGGAAATGGTTTCGCTGTTTGCCGGCACGGTGCTCAACCAGACCGGCCAGGCGATCGAAGTCATTGCCATCACCATGAGCGTGTACCTGGCGATCAGCATCAGCATTTCCCTGCTGATGAACTGGTACAACAAGCGCATTGCGCTGATCGAGCGGTGAGGAAACGCACATGAGTTCGCATACTTTCAAACCTGATATGCCGCCGCCGAGCAAAGTCTTCGGGCCGATGGCATGGATGCGCGCCAACCTGTTTTCCAGTTGGCTCAATACACTGCTGACCCTGCTGTCGATCTACCTGGTGTACCTGGTGGTGCCGCCGATCCTGCATTGGGCCATCCTGGACGCTAACTGGGTTGGCACCACCCGCGCCGACTGCACGAAGGAGGGCGCCTGCTGGGTGTTCATCCAACAGCGTTTCGGGCAGTTCATGTATGGCTACTACCCCGGCGATCTGCGCTGGCGCGTGGACCTGACCGTGTGGCTGGCCATCGTCGGCGTGGCACCGTTGTTCATCTCGCGCTTCCCGCGCAAGGCAATCTACGGGCTGAGCTTCCTGGTGCTGTACCCGATCATCGCCTTCTTCCTGCTGCATGGCGGTGTATTTGGCCTGGCCACCGTGGCCACCAGCCAATGGGGCGGCCTGATGCTGACCCTGGTCATCGCCACCGTCGGCATCGCCGGCGCCTTGCCCTTGGGTATTGTGCTGGCCTTGGGGCGGCGTTCGAACATGCCGGCGATTCGTGTGGTCTGCGTGACCTTCATCGAATTCTGGCGCGGCGTGCCGCTGATTACCGTGCTGTTCATGTCCTCGGTAATGCTGCCGTTGTTCCTGCCCGAAGGCATGAACTTCGACAAGTTGCTGCGGGCGCTGATCGGCGTGATCCTGTTCCAGTCGGCCTATGTGGCCGAAGTGGTGCGTGGCGGTTTGCAGGCCATCCCTAAAGGCCAGTACGAAGCGGCCGCAGCGATGGGCCTGGGCTACTGGCGCAGCATGGGCCTGGTGATTCTGCCGCAAGCCCTGAAGATGGTGATTCCGGGGATCGTCAACACCTTCATCGCGCTGTTCAAGGACACCAGCCTGGTGATCATCATCGGCCTGTTCGACCTGCTCAACAGCGTCAAGCAAGCCGCCGCCGACCCTAAATGGCTGGGCATGGCCACTGAAGGCTACGTGTTCGCCGCCCTGGTGTTCTGGATTTTCTGTTTTGGTATGTCGCGCTATTCCATGCACCTGGAACGCAAGCTCGACACAGGCCACAAGCGTTAGGAGTTCTTTTGATGAGCGAAGCAATCAAACAGCCTGTGGGCCCTGAAGGCATTATCCAGATGCAGGGCGTCAACAAGTGGTACGGCCAGTTCCATGTGTTGAAAGACATCAACCTCAACGTCAAGCAGGGCGAGCGTATCGTGCTGTGCGGCCCGTCGGGTTCCGGCAAGTCCACCACCATCCGCTGCCTCAACCGCCTGGAAGAGCACCAGCAGGGCCGCATCGTGGTCGATGGCGTGGAGCTGACCAACGACCTCAAGCAGATCGAAGCAATCCGCCGCGAAGTCGGCATGGTGTTCCAGCACTTCAACCTGTTCCCGCACCTGACCATCCTGCAGAACTGCACGCTGGCGCCGATGTGGGTGCGCAAGATGCCCAAGCGCAAGGCCGAAGAAATCGCCATGCACTACCTGGAGCGCGTGCGCATCCCGGAGCAGGCCCACAAGTTTCCGGGGCAGTTGTCCGGCGGCCAGCAACAGCGTGTGGCGATTGCCCGGGCACTGTGCATGAAACCGAAAATCATGCTGTTCGATGAGCCGACTTCGGCACTGGACCCAGAGATGGTGAAAGAAGTACTCGACACCATGATCGGCCTGGCCGAAGACGGTATGACCATGCTCTGCGTGACCCACGAAATGGGCTTTGCCCGTACCGTGGCCAACCGCGTGATCTTCATGGACAAAGGCGAAATCGTGGAACAAGCGGCACCGAATGACTTCTTCGACAACCCGCAGAATGATCGGACCAAGTTGTTCTTGAGCCAGATTCTGCATTGATCCAGCGGTAAAGCTTGAAGATAAACCCGGCCTTGGCGCCGGGTTTATTTTTGCCTGTCGACCGTGTCAGGACGCCTGAGCTGAAAGCTGTTGCGCGTCTTTGGCGATGAGCAGCCGGTTAAGATCTTCGCCAACGTTGAGCGTCTCTATCTCCGCCAACAGGTGGGGATGTTTATCCAACAAGCGCATCAGGATGAGTAATGGCTCAGGTGGAAACACCTCGGCCCTTTCGTACCGGGAAAATGCGTTGTGGCCGCGGCCAATCAACAGCCTCACAGCCTCCTTTTGGGTCAGATGTAATTTGCGCCGAATTCGCTTTATTTCGGCGGCAATGACTTTTCGCGCATCGACCAACAGTTGATCACTGGCAGTGGAATAACGCTCTGCACTGTCGGTGTCCATATCGAACTCCCTTTCATGGCAGACCTGGCATTCCCAGCCGGCGATATCAGGAATCTTGCGCAGCATGCCGCGGGTATTGATCGTGAAGGTGCGACCTTCGAAATGCTGCATGCCTTCAGCAGCGCCGCAGCTCACGCATTGTCGGGTTCTCATGAAGTTTTCTCCTTGAAGGAGATTACCGGCGGCCCACCGCTTGGACGGTAGGTCACTTTGATGTAAATCTCCGTGCCGTAAAACTTGATCAGATAGACGTCCTGCATATCTGATGGTCTGCGTATGTAGTCATTGACTTGTACAACATTCGAGCTTCCAGAGCGCAAACGGCAAGTCGCATCTGACCGAGGCTCAACTCCAGCTGCCGCCCTCCCTCTCGCGCGCTGGCGGTGAAAGCGCGCGCACCTAGCCGGATGACCTCTTCCTTGACTTGAGCCAAATCGTAATGAGGTGTGTGCTTTTCCATAAGACACCTAAGTTGATAATTACCCTTTAAGGGTAATTTTACCAATCGAAAATTTTGCTTCGTTTTCCGCCCAATAACCCTAGTGCGTTGCCTTTGTCGCTGAGCCCTAATAGGCTGTAGGAAAATTCATCCTATGATTGGACGAAAGCGCAAAATCCATGACAGACATCGCTCCACTGATTAAACGCTCGCTGGTCGACCAGGCCCTTGAACAGTTGCGCCTGCGCATCGCCCAGGGCGTATGGGCTGTCGGCGAGCGCTTGCCCACCGAGCCGGAGTTGTCCGCCGAGCTGGGGATCAGCCGCAATACCGTGCGTGAAGCCATGCGGGTGCTGGCGTTTTCCGGGTTGATTGAGATCCGCCAGGGAGACGGCAGTTATCTGCGCTCGATGACTGACCCTTTGGGGGCGATGCGTGCGTTGTCCCACTGCACCTTGGCGCAGGCGCAGGAGACCCGGCAGATCCTCGAAGTGGAGGCCATTGGTCTTGCGGCGCAACGCCGTACCGAGCAAGACCTGCAGGGGTTGCATCAAGCCCTGCGCACCAGCGCCGCGCTGTATCACGGTGACCTGGAGGCCTATATCCACGCCGATCTGGTGTTCCACACCCGCCTGGTGGATGCCGCGCACAACCCGGCGTTGAGCGAGTTGTACCAGTATTTTTCCGCCATCGTCGGCGCCCAGTTACGCCAGACCCTCAGTGTTTCACCACGCCGCCAGGCGGTGTTCGACCTGCACAGCGCCTTGCTTGAAGCGGTGGAGCAGCAAGACCCGGAACGCGCCAAATCCCTCTGCCGACAGTTGATCCATGAACCCTGAAGCCCAACGCACACCCGAACTCGAAGAACTGCTGATCGATGCCGAGGCCGATGACGACGAGGTCCAGCACACCCCGCCGCAGGTCAGCCGCCCGTGGTTGTTGCTGCTGGGCCTGGTGCTGGTGGCGTTGAACCTGCGCCCGGCGTTGTCGAGCATGGCGCCGTTGCTCAGCGATGTGTCGGCCAGCCTGGGCTTGTCGGCGGCCAAGGCCGGTTTGCTGACCACTTTGCCCGTGCTGTGCCTGGGGCTGTTTGCGCCATTGGCGCCGATTCTGGCGCGGCGATTCGGCGCCGAGCGCGTGGTGCTGGGGATCGTGCTGACACTGGCCAGTGGCATCATTCTGCGCAGTGCATTCGGTGAGGTCGGGCTGTTTGCCGGCAGCCTGATTGCCGGGGCGAGCATCGGCATTATCGGCGTGTTGCTGCCGGGCATCGTCAAGCGTGATTTCGCTCGCCAGGCCGGGGCCATGACCGGCGTGTACACCATGGCGTTGTGCCTGGGCGCCGCGCTGGCGGCGGGGGCGACAGTGCCGCTGAGCCATGTGTTCGGCGACCGCTGGAGCATGGCCCTGGGCTTCTGGATGGTGCCGGCGGTGGTGGCGGCGTTGGTATGGTGGCCCCAGGTCGGGCAACGACACGGCGCCCATCGCGTCGCGTATCAGGTCAAAGGCTTGTTACGCGATCCGTTGGCCTGGCAGGTGACCTTGTACATGGGCCTGCAATCGTCCCTGGCGTACATCGTGTTTGGCTGGCTGCCGTCGATTCTGATCAGCCGCGGCCTCAGCGCCACCGAGGCCGGGCTGGCGCTGTCCGGCTCGATCATCCTGCAATTGATCAGTTCGCTGGCCGCGCCCTGGTTGGCCACTCGTGGCCGCGACCAGCGCCTGGCGATCGTGGTGGTGATGCTGCTGACCCTCGGCGGGTTGTTCGGTTGCCTCTATGCGCCGCTGGACGGTCTGTGGGGCTGGGCGATCCTGCTCGGCCTGGGCCAGGGCGGCACCTTCAGCCTGGCGTTGACCTTGATCGTGCTGCGCTCGCGGGATGCCCACGTCGCCGCGAACCTGTCGAGCATGGCTCAGGGTTTCGGCTATACCCTGGCGTCCCTCGGCCCGTTTGCGGTCGGCCTGGTACACGACTGGACCGGCGGCTGGAGCGCCATCGGCTGGATTTTCGCGGTGATCGGCCTGGGCGCGATCATTGCCGGCCTGGGCGCAGGGCGTGCGCGTTATGTGCAGGTCACCAGCGAGAAACGCTAGAGATAGATCACCTCCAGAGTCGCCGAGCCGTCGAGCAGGGTGTCGGTGCTCAGGTCCAGGTTCTGCCGTGCGTTGATCACCGCTTGGACCTTGACCGTGCTGATCAGCTCCTGGATCGCCGAAGGCCCGGCGGTGCTGCCCTGCCTGGCGGTAAAGCCCAGGTAGCTATTGGCGTCGATATCAATGGGGTTGAGGTTGGCGGTGCGCCAGGCCAGGCCGCCGGTGGTGGACTCGGTGCCGTACACCGTCACGGTGCTATCCACCAGCGTGTTGCGGGGGTCGAAGGTCATCGAGTAAAGCCCAAGCCGGTTGCCGCTGTTGTCCAGTCCGAGCCCATAGTAAATCTCGCTGTTGACCGTTGCGGTGCCCTCGCGATTGTCGCGCATGCGCAGCGCAAAACGACTTGGCGCCGTGCAGGCGATGCTCACTTGCAGGTGTTTGATCGGCAGCCGCGTGCTGGTCTCCAGGTTCAGATCCTGCTGGGACATCTTGCCGTAGTCGATCAGCCCGCCGCCGGACAACTGAGGGTCGCAGGCGGTGGGCGTGACCACGCCTTTGACCCTCAGATCGACGCTGGAGGCGGCCTGGGTGTGGGCCGTGGCGGTCAATAACAGCAGGCTGTAAAAAACGATGGGATAAGCGTTCATGGCGTCAATTCCAGAAGTTAGAGGTAGATAATTTCGAGGGTGCCGGAGCCGTTGATCTGCACCACCTGACGCAGATCCAGGGATTGGGTCGGCGCCAGGTAAGCCTTGATGCGTAACGTGCCGCTCAGGTGCTGGATCGCCATCGGGCCTTGGGTGCTGCCCGCCAGGTGGGTGAAGCCCATATAGCTGTTGGCGGCGATGGGGATCTGCCGCGCACTGGCGCTGCTCCAGGCGGCGCCGTTGCTGGTGGAGTCGGTGCGATACAGCGCGCCGTAGGCATCGGCGGAAAAGTCTTCCGGGTCGATGTTCACGTAGAAGCGGCCGATCTTGTTCTGGCTGCCGTCGCGGTCCAGGCCGTAGGCGGTCTCGTCGGTGCCGCCGGTGGCCGAGCCTTCACGGTTGTCGTGCATGCGCAAGGCGAAGGGCACGGGCGCGTCGCAACTGACGGTCATTTGCAGGGTGCGGGTGGGCAACGGGGTTTCGTTTGTGACGCTCAGGTCCTTGGCCAGCAAGGTGCCGTAATCCACCAGGCCGCCGTTGGACAACTGCGGCGTGCACGCCACCGGCGCGAAGTGCGCGCGCAGGGTCAGTTCACGGTAACGACCGCTGCGCTGGGCCTCGAACGTCCCGTTGACCTCCCAGGTGGTGGCGTCCCGCACGTAGGTTGCGGCCCTGTCCGCCCAGGCGCTGAGGCTCAGTTGCAGGGAAAAGGTTTTACCCTGTACCACCGCGCCGCCTTGCACGGGGGCCACCAGGTGACCAGTGCGCCATTTCAAGCGCGGGCCAACCACGGCTGGCGGTTGCCCGGCCACGGGCATCAAGCCCAACTCCACCGAACGGCCATCCATTACGCCGTCACTGAGTTCGAGCGCGTAGCTGCCGTGTTCGGTGAATTGCAGGCGTTCGGCACTGGCGGCGAGGGCGCGATAAAACACGCTCAGGTCCTGCGCTTGCGGGCACGCAAGGGTCAGGCGCAAGCGGCGCTCGCCGAGCAGGCGCTGGGGTGCGCTGTCGGTTTGCGCCAGGCGGTTCATCAGGCCCAGGTCCAGCAGCGATTCGCTGAGGGTCAACTGGCACTCGTCGTTGGCCAACGCGTTGGCTGTGGCGCCGACGATGAGCAGCGATGCGGCCGTCAACTGCCGCAGCAGGCGAATAGGGGGCATGGTTACGGTCCTCATGATGGGGTACAGCGCGCGGGGGCGGTTTCGAAATACACCTCGGGATCGCCCTCATCCGGCAGCTCGAACTGCAAGCGACAACGGGGCAAACCGGGGGCACTGACCCACAGGCCGGACGAGGCCAGCACATTGGGCAGAAACACCTGGCCGCCGTCCTGAACCAAGGTCACGAACTCGCCGTTGGCGGTGCTGACACTGGCGCCGCGAGGCAGCAACACGCCCTGTTCGGTGCGGGCGGTGAGCAGCACGCGACGGGTCAGGCTCACGCCGAACTCCACGCGGTCCACGGCGCCGCGTCCGGCCGCGAGCATCGCCAGGCCGTTATTGATATCGGCATTGCGCGGCAGCGAACGGGTTTGCACTTCCACCGGGCTGCGGCCATAGGGGCTGATCTGGGGGACCACGGCCTGGCCTTGCCAGTCGGTCCAGACCGGGCCGCTGGGGGTGCTGAGCTTGATGCCGCTGATGTCGCCCACCGAAACCAAGGCAAAGGTGTCACGCACCGGATAGGGTGACAACGTGACCCCGCCGCCATGCACCACCACGCCACCGCGAGCGCTGCCCTGATAGCTCGAACGCTCGGCGTCGGAGCGGCTGTAACTGACATCCAGCTGGCTGTAGCGGGGCAGGGCCGAAAGGCCGAGGGTGGTTTCCACTTGTTGGTCGCGGGTGTCGTGTTCGGCGCTGACGCGGTAGCTCAGTTGGTCGTCGATCTGCTCGTTCACCCCCACGCCGGTACGGTGCTCGCCCCCTGAATTGCGCACCCAGGCCCGCACGCGCCGGTTATCCCCCAAGGGCAGGCTGACGTTGAAGTAGAACGCGTTGCCCTGCTGTTGGCGCCCGCCCATCTGCCACTCGGCACTGGCCGATAACGACACGCCGCTGACGCTGGTGCCCCAGGACACCAAGCCCCGGCTGCTGCTGTCGCCGTCGAAGTTGCTGGAGCGCGACACCCCGGCACTGAATGCACCCAGCCACGGATGCGCCCAACCCAGGCTGGCGCTTTGTTGGTCGCGATAGCGCGAGCGGCGCTGCTGGGTGGTCTCGGCCTCGTAGGTGGCCTCCTCCAGTTCGCGATAACCCGGCGTGCGCCAGGCGTTGGCCACGCTGAACGACCATTGATCGTTCAGGCGCTGGGACCACGACAGGTCGGTCTGCACACCGCGCACCTGGTCCCGTGCATGCGTGTCGGCCACTTGGCTGGCCAGTTGTACCTGGCTGTCCAACCCCGGCAACCAGCCCAGGCTCACACCGGCGGCGCGATATTCGCTGGCGGCCAGCACGCCGCTGCCCAGCGACAGTTGCGGGTGTACGGCACCGGTCCAACCGGCGCTGACCACCCAGGGATAGTCTCCCTGGGCATCGCCGATGTTGCGCACGCGCCCTGCCGACACCGAGTAACCCGGCGCCGGCAACCCCAGGCCGAGCATGGCGGCCGGAACGGTAAAGCGCCGTTCGCCACCGTTGCTTTCCTTGACCGTCACCTCGACGTCGGAGCGCGAGTTCAGGCGCCGCACGCCCGTCAAGGAAAACGGCCCGGCGGGAACTACCGTGGAGTGAATCAACGTGCCGTTCTGGCGCACTTCGACTTGGGCCGGGCTGTTGGCGATACCGTCGATGGTCGCGCCCTGACTCTGCTCTTGCAGCGCCTGCTCGGTCAGGACCTGCACACCGGTGATCTGCGCGCCGGGCAATACCGGGTTGTACAGGTTGACCTGCCCCGCCTGCAGCACCGCCTGGTGGCTGGCAAAGGTGCGCTGGGCATAGGCCTCCAGGTGCGTACTGCGCGAGAGGCCGTCCTGCCAGGTCTGCACCTGACGGCTGCGTACGATCCAGTCGCCGGCATTGAAGCCGACCTCGGTGTTGGCCGAGCCGAAGCGGCTGTCGCTGTCGCCGAAGCGGTTATAGAACCCGGTCAGGTCGTAATTGAGCAGGCCGGCCACGCCACCGGTTTCATAGCCCGAGACATCCTGTTGTAGCGGGCGCAGCGCCTCGGTCGGCACCACCAACGCCACCGTGAGCGTGGCTGGGTCCGGTTCCACCAGGCTTTGGGGATACTGTGCGAGAAAGTCGTGGCAGGGGCCGCTGTCGTCAGGTAAGCGCAGGTTGGCGGCGTCCAACAAGGCACGGTCGAAGCACAAGGCACCTTGTTGATCGAAGTTGACGTCAAGCCGACCGCGGTGCTGGCCGTTGACCCGCAGGCTGACGGCATGCCGCCCTGCGGCAAAGCGCGGAGGTTCCAGCAGCAGGCTGGCCAGGTGCGGGTCAATCCCGCGTTGCCGCAGGGTGGTGGCATCGAAGCCTTGGCGTGCATCGGCGCTGGCGGCCAAGGGTGCCAGCGTACAGGCCAGCAGCAGCGTGATAGTGACGGGCACAGTGGCGCCGTCACGGTAACTCAATACTGTTTTCACAAAGGGCACTCGAATGATGGACGCTGGAGCGTCCTGGTGACGGTCATCGAGCCGTCACTTCGATGCAGGCGGTAACCGCCTGGGGTTGTTCGTCAGGTAATCGGTGCTTCGTAGGCCGCCACGGCAAAGCCGTACACCGTGGCCGGTTGCAGCCGGACCTTGGTGGCCGGACCACCGCTGGCCGGCACACTCAGGGTTTCCCCCGGCAACACATAGGTGCGCGGCAACATCGCCTTGCCGTCGCCGGGCAGCAGCCGCAGCTCCTGGGCCAGGCGCACCACATAAGGGCTGGTATTGCGCACCTGCAACGTATTGCCATGCTGTGACCACGTCAGCTCAGTCCAAGGTGTGCGATTGGGCGCCAAGCCCTTGGGATGAATGATCACCGGCAGGTTCTGGCGTACCGTCACACCCACCCGGGCATGCCCGGCTTGCGTGGCGGGGCGGCCCTGTGGCATGCCTTCGAAAATCGCGCGTTTGAGGCGCTGGGTGAGCAGCGGTTGCTGGCTTTGCAGGATGAAGCGCACCAGTTGCGATTTGGACGGCTCCACCCGCGACAGCGGCGGCGTGACCACCAGCAAGGGTTCGGTGTCTTCGGGGATGTCTTGCAACGTGACATGCAGCAGCGCCAGTTGGCTGTCGGTGTTGGTGACCGACACGGCGGCTTCGCCCTCGGCTTCGTGAACGATCACCACGGAGGTGTCAGGGACCATGCCGTCAGCCCGTGCGCCCGTGCCGCCGAGCAGCAGCGCCAGGGCCATAAGGCAGGTTGCGGGGTTGAGCACTGTGGTCATGAGAGGGGTTCCATAAAGGTCAGAGGTAGCGCAGGTCCAGCACCACGGAGCCATCGAGCGGCACCGCCTGATCCAGGGTCAGGTACTGGGTCGCGTTGATGGACGTGTCGATCTGGAGTTGGGCGCTTAACTGGCCGATGAAATCGGGCTGGCGATCCCCGACCGGGGCAAAGCCGATATAGGTTTTGGGCCAGGCTTCGGACGCCGGGCGCCAGGTTTCGCCGCTGTCATCGGAGGCCAGCACTTGCAAGACTTGGGCGTCTCCCACCGGGTTGCGATATGACAGGGCCACCGAGCCCAGGCGCTCGGCCGGGGCATGGATATTTCGGCCCAGGCCATAGAGCACATCAGGGTCCAGGGAGGATTGCGCTCGGTTGTCGAGCCCCACCAGGGCGAACAGCATCGGCCGGCCGCACTGCACATGCAGTTGCAGTACGCGACTGGGCAGCTCGGTGACCACGTCGTCGCTGAGGGTATGAGAAAGAATTTTGCCGTGGTCGATCACGCCTTCGTCGGACAGCGTCACCAGGCAGGCGTCCGGGGTCAGCCGACCGGTCACGGTGACATCCACCTTCGATGCGGCGTGGGCCGCAGCGGCGCTGGTCAGCCAAAACACGATCACCGCAGTGCAGGGGTAGGTGTTCATCGATTGCGCCATTGGCCGAGGCAAGCTCGGCAGATCCGAAAAAAAGCCCATGCCGCACGCGTCAGCCAGGCATGGGCACCCAGGGTTACAGGTACTTCACTTCAAGCGTGGCGGAGCCGTCGATGGTGACCTCGTTGCTCAGGTCCAGGCCATCGGTACGGGCGATCACGGTTTGCACTTCCAGGTCCGTGACCAGTTCCTTGACCGAGGCCGGCTGGCTAGGGTCGGCCATGGTGGCGATCGATACGTACAGGCCGGCATCCCAGGCGTTATCGCCGTACCAGGTATTGCCGCCATCGCCGGAGACAATCGACTGCATCTGCGCGCCGTCGGCGACCGGGTTGCGCACGGTCAGCAGAAACCAACCCAGTTTCTGGGTGCCGTTTATCAGGCCCAGGCCGTAATTGGCGGGAGAGGCCGATGAGCCGGCACGGTTGTCGACGGAATGCAGGGCAAATTGAATCGGTGCATCGCAGATGACCGCCATGGTCATGGTGTGGGTGCCGATCAGCGTTGGGTTGTCCGGGCGCAGGTCTTTGGCGGAAATCTTGCCGTGATCGATGACGCCGCCCCGGGTCAGGCTCGGCGTGCAGGCGCTGGGTACGATCAGGCCCTTGACGGTCAAGTCGACCGTGGACGCCGCATAAGTGGCGGCAGAGCCGAGCAACAACAGGCCGGTGGCGAGGGGAGTGAGCAGGCTTTTCATCGGGAGCGAGTTCCTTTCGAGTCAATGGGCAGTTAGAGGTAGTTGAGTTGTACGGTGACGTGACCGTCGATGGGCACCTCATCGATCAGCGTCAACTCGTCTGCGGGGGCAACCCGCGTGAATAATCTGAGATCGGCGTTAAAGTCCTTCACCGCAATGGGCGCCAGTTGGCCGGAATCGCTGGCGACCGCACTTTTGAATGCGTAGCTCAGGATGTCGCTGGGGTTCCAGGTCACACCGTCGCTGGATATCACCATCCTCACCACGGCGCCATCGGCCACGGGGTTGCGCACGCGGAAGGCCACGCCGCCGAGTTTTTCGTCATGGGGCGTCATGCCCAGGCCATGCCAATGTCTGGGGCTGGCGGAAGTGCCAGCGCGGTTGTCGATGGTATTTAAGGTAAAAAACGTCGGCCCCTCACACACCACGCTCAGGTGCAGGGACTGGCCCGGCAAAGAGGTGTAGTGATCCGAGTTAAGGTCCTTGGCGGTCATTTTTCCGAAGTCGATTTCGCTGCCGCCGGACATCAATGGCGCACACGCGCTGGGGGTGATGCTGCCCTTGACGGCGAGGTCGGTGGAGCTGGCGGCGAACGCCGGCGGTACACACAGCAGTGTCAGCAGGAGCCGGTAAGCAAAGGCTTTCATGGGCACAGAGTCCTTTCGGGAGAGGTCAACGCAGTGTTGAGTGGGTTACAGGTACTTCAGCTCCAGCGTGGCGGAGCCGTCCAATGCCACGTCGTTGGTCAGAGTCAGGTCGTTTGCCGGGGCAATCGCGGTGTTGAAGACGAACTCTGCGGTGGCATTTTGCAGGGGATGGGGGAGCCAGCCGATTTGGGCGTCGAGGCTGCCGAAAGCCACCAGCATGCCGGGGATGATCGCCTCGTCCTCATCCACGGGCGACCATCGATCCGTCGTGTACTGCCCCAACAACGTCGACGGAATATCCGCCACGGGGTTGCGCAGCGACAGGAAATACCGGCCCAGTTTCTCCGTGGTGCCGTCCACCAGCCCCAAGCCATAAGCCCCGGAGCGGGTCGAGGTGCCTACCCGGTTGTCGACGGGGTGGATGGCAAAGAGCGTCGGCGCTTCGCAACTCACCGTCAGTTGCAGGGTTTTGACTTCCAGCACGGTGTGGTTGTCGGGGGTCAGGTCCTTGGCCGAGATTTTTCCAAAGTCCACGGCCCCAGGCAGGCTGGGCGTGCAGGCGCTGGGGGTGATGGTGCCCTTGACGGTCAGCTCCACGGAGCTGGTCGCAAACGCGGATGAGGCACTGGCGAGCAAGAGGGCGGCACCCACCAGGTTTAACGACGTGTTCATTTCAGGTTGTTCCAATACAAAGTCGGTGGTTGGCAAGCATGTCGGTTTCGAGGCGCCGCGGTGCGGTCGTCCGTTCCCTGTGATCGGGGTGGGGTGCAATCTAGCGACGGGGCACAGGAGGGGGAATACAACTATTACGAGAATGATCAAGCGGCAGACGTGTGTCGGATGCTTGTCGGAATAGGTTTGCCGAATATGTAGGAAAGTTGGTTTTTTCGTAGTTTTTGCATCGTCATGACGCCACCCATGGAGATAGCGTGACGTCGCGATAAGTAGTCATGTGAGTGTTTCGACTCTGTTTGCCTGGCTGCTACGTCAGCGCTGTCGGTTTGTTGCGAATGCCGCGTGCTGCAAAAACGACCGCAACCATGAGGTGACCATGGAGACTGACGTATCTTCGGACGCAGTGCTTTCCCGTGAATTGACACCTTCGACCGAGCCGCCCCTCCATTGGCGGCACCTGAAGGTCCTGGTGGTGGAAGACCATGCGACATACCGCGTCTTGATGGGGTGGCTATTGAAAAAACTCGGCTTGGGCCACCAACTGGCAACTGACGGGCAGCACGGTTTGGCGGCTCTGGCCGAGACCCCCTTCGACCTAGTGATCAGCGATTGCCAGATGCCGCAGATGGACGGCTACACCATGAGCCGCGCGATTCGCCTGCGCGAACATGCCAACGCACAGCGGCGGGTGCCGATCATTGCCCTGACCGGCAACCTGGTGCATGACGACCCACAGCGTTGTCGCGACGCCGGCATGGACGCCTGGCTGGTCAAACCGTTGACCCTTGAACAACTGCATGGGGTGTTGGCGTGCTGGTTACCGGGGCCGTCAGATGTGGTGCCGGTGCTGCCCAAGACCACGGGCTGGCCGACCCGTGCGGGTCTGATCGAAGCCTTCGGGGATGCGCGGGTTGTCGACCAGATGCTCGTCAGCCTGCTGCGCGAAGCGCGGGAAGACACCCTGATGCTCGACCATGCACGCAAAATCCGCGACGCGTCGTTGACTGCCGAAAGCCTGCACCGCTTGGTGGGTAGCCTGGCTTTTCTGGGCATGGCCGAGCTGGAGCTACGCGGCATGAGCCTGATCGAGCGGGTGCATGCCGAGGGCGTGGTGTTGAATGAGGCGCACCTGGACGCCTTCCAGGCCGACCTACGTGCTTACCTCACTTACTTGGGTTCATTGTGATGCCCGCAGACATTTGTAGGGAAAGGGAAGGCTGTGTTGAGGGTAATAGCTGTAGGTATTTTCTTTTTATTTTGTAGGTCCAAAAGCGGCGGCTATCAAACATTGATCGTGAGGAAAAACGCCGAGACTTCTGCGGTTGTTGAGGGATGGCGGCGGGGGTATTTTGCGCGGAATCTAGTGGCCATCATCTGTGGGTATTTATGCTTCGCGTAATCATTGCTGACGATCATCCCATCGTACGCATCGGGCAGAGAGTGGTGATCGAGGCGAATGGACGGTGCAAAGTAGTGGGCGAGGCCGACGGTCCCGATCAACTGCTGCGTGTGCTGGCGACCACACCCTGCGATGTGCTGGTGACCGATTTCGCCATGCCTGGTGGCCAGCAGGCGGACGGCTACGGTTTGTTGAGCCTGCTGCACCGCCAGTACCCGACGTTGCCGGTGATCCTGGTGACCATGTTTGCCAATATCGCCACGTTGCGAGCCTCCTTTGCCCACGGCGCGCGAGCTATCGTGGCCAAAAGTGCGTCGGCCAAGGAGCTGCCGCTGGCGATCAAGACCGTAAGCGCGGGCCAGACCTTTGTCAGTGAATGCCTGCGGGCCCAACTGGTGGAAGCCGGGCCGGGTGACCAATCGCGACAGCCGCAATTGTCCGAAAAAGAGCGTGAGGTGGTACGCATGCTGGCCAGCGGCATGACCGTCAGCCAGATCGCGGCGCGGGTCAATCGCAGTGTGTCCACCATCAGCAAGCAGAAGAGCACTGCCATGAACCGGCTTTGCATTTCCACCGACGTAGACCTCTTCGCCTATGCCCGCAGTTGCGGCATGGTGCCCTGAGGCGGGCTACTATTGGCGCGGTGAATGTCAGTAGCCTTGGCGGCGCGGGCGGCTTATCGTGCGCCTATCTTTTTCGCCGTCGACGGAGCCTGCCCATGAGTGATGCCCACAACGCCCTGATCACCGAGTTCTATCGCGCGTTCCAACGTCTGGACGCCGACGCCATGAGCGCCTGTTACAGCGACGACGTGATCTTCAGCGACCCGGCGTTCGGTGAGCTGCGCGGTCGGGACGTCGGCGATATGTGGCGCATGCTCACCACCCGCGCCAAGGACTTCTCGCTGACCTTCGACCAAGTGCGCAGCGACGACACCCGCGGCAGCGCCCATTGGGTGGCGACCTACCTGTTCAGCGCCACCGGCAACACAGTGGTCAATGATATCCAGGCGCGTTTTGTGTTCCGTGACGGCAAGATCTGCGAGCACCACGACCACTTCGATCTGTGGCGTTGGTCGCGTCAGGCCCTGGGCACCAAAGGTCTGTTGCTGGGCTGGACGCCGCTGGTGAAAAACGCCGTACGCGCCCAGGCACGCAAAGGTCTCAAGGCATTCCAGGCCAGTCGTTGATAAGCTGGGCGCTCTTCTGGTTGACCGACTCGATCCGTGACGACTCCCACCGACCCCAAACCCTGGTTCGTTTACCTGGTGCGCGCCGCCAACGGCGCGCTGTATTGCGGCATCAGCAATGACCCTATGCGCCGCTTCGCTCAGCATCAAAGCGGCAAGGGCGCGCGGTTTTTTCAGTCCAGCCCGGCGGTGGCGCTGGTGTACACCGAGCAATGTGCAAGCAAAGGCGACGCCTTGCGTCAGGAACGGCTGATCAAAAAACTCAAGAAGAGCGCCAAGGAGTGCCTGGCCGCCAGTGGTGCATAGATTCGACTGATGGGTTCCCATCACGGCATCGCCACCCATTGCGCGCTAAGCTGGCAGCTCAACCTGACAACTGGACCCTGGCATGTCTGAGCTCATTCTTCACCACTACCCCACCTCTCCCTTTGCAGAAAAAGCTCGGCTGCTGCTGGGCTTCAAAGGCCTGTCCTGGCAGTCCGTGCTGATCTCGCCGGTGATGCCCAAACCGGACCTGACCGCGCTCACCGGCGGCTACCGCAAAACTCCGGTGTTGCAGGTCGGCGCCGATATCTACTGTGACACCGCGCTGATCGCCCTACGCCTGGAGCAGGAAAAAGCCGCGCCGGCGCTGTTCCCCCTCGGCCAGGAAATGATCACCCAGACTTTCGCCACCTGGGCCGACAGCGTGGTGTTCGCTCACGCGGTGAGCCTGGTGTTCCAGCCGGAATCGGTGGCGGTGCGCTTCGGCAAATTGCCGCCTGAAGCGATCAAAGCTTTTATGGCCGACCGCGCCGCGTTGTTCAGCGGCGGTTCGGCGAGCAAGCTGAGCGCCGACGTGGCCAAGCATCAATGGCCAGCGATCATGACGCGCCTGGAGCAACAGTTGCAGCGCGAGGCGGGGGATTTTCTGTTTGGCGAGCCGTCGATTGCCGACTTCTCCCTGGCCCATTCGCTGTGGTTCCTCAAAGCCACGCCAGTTACAGCACCCCTGGTGGACGCCTACCCGGCAGTGTCCGCATGGCTGGGGCGCGTGCTTGGTTTCGGCCACGGCACGCCCAACCAGATGACCGCCGAACAAGCGCTGGAGATTGCGCGCAACGCCACCCCGGCGGCGTTGCCGGACGAAGCGTTTGAAGACTTGAACGGCTTCCATCCCGGCCAGGCGGTGACCATCAGCGCGATCGACTACGGCGTCGACCCAGTGGCCGGCGAGCTGCTGTTTGCCGGGCGCGAGGAGCTGATCCTGCGCCGTAGCGACGAGCGCGCAGGCACTGTGCATGTGCACTTCCCGCGCTTCGGTTTCCGTATCCAGGCGCAGTGAATGAAATTATTTATCCACAACAGGTGAGGTAAACCATCCGCCCATCCGTGTAGTGCTTGAAACTGCGATCAATTCGCATTAACAGCGTTTTCTACACGGGTTCTCACAGCATGAAGTCGATGGCGGGCGGTTGGGTAAAACAGTGGCTGGGAGCCTCGGTACTGGCGGTGTCAGCGGTGGCTTTGCTGCCGTTGAGCGTGGCGCGGGCGCAGGAGCAGCAAAGCGCGCAGTTCGACTTTGCCCTGGCGGCCAAACCATTGCCACAGGCTCTCAGCGATTTCAGCCGGGTCACCGGAATCAGTGTGATCTACACCGATGAAGCGCCCTATGGGTTCAGCGCCCCGGCAGTGCGCGGGCAGATGAGCGCGACCCAGGCCCTGCAACGCCTGTTGGGCAACACCGGCATGACCTTCCGCCAGATCGACGCCCGCACCCTGGCCCTGGAACCCGTGCCCACCGAAGGCGCACTCAACTTGGGCGCCACCACCATCAGCGGCATAGGCCAACTTGACGACAGCACCAGCTACCAGCCGCCGCCCACCAGCTCGGTGATGCGCTCGCGCGGCCTACTGCTGGAAACCCCGCAAACCGTCAACGTGGTGCCGGCCCAGGCGCTGCGCGATCAGACCCCGCGCAACCTGGATGACGCCCTGGCCAATATCAGCGGTATCACCCAGGCCAACACCCTGGCCAGCACCCAGGACGCGGTGATGTTGCGCGGCTTTGGCGACAACCGTAACGGCTCGATCATGCGCGACGGCATGCCGGTGGTGCAGGGCCGCGCGTTGAACGCCACGGCCGAACGGGTTGAAGTGCTCAAGGGCCCGTCGTCGCTGCTATACGGCATACAAGACCCGGGCGGCGTGGTGAACATCGTCAGCAAAAAGCCTGAATTGACCCCATCCACCGCCCTGACCGTGCGCGGCTCCACCTTCGGCGACGGCAAGAACGGCAGCGGCGGCAACCTCGACACCACCGGGCCGTTGGGCGATTCAGGGCTGGCCTACCGGTTGATCGTTGATCACGAAGACGAAGATTACTGGCGCAACTTCGGCACTCACCGCGAATCGCTGGTGGCGCCGTCCCTGGCGTGGTACGGCGATTCCACTCAACTGCTGTTCGCTTATGAGCATCGTGAGTTTCTCTCACCGTTCGACCGCGGCACGGCCATCGATCCCAAGACCAACCATCCGTTGGATATCCCGGCGACGCGGCGCCTGGACGAGCCGTTCAACAATATGGAAGGCCGCTCCGACCTGTACCGCTTCGAAGCCGATCACGATCTGAACGACGATTGGAAAGCTCACTTCGGCTACAGCTGGAACCGTGAAACCTACGACGCCAGCCAGGTACGCGTCAGCGCGGTGAACGCCAATGGCACCCTGACCCGCCGAATGGACGGCACCCAGGGCGCAATTACCACCGACCGGTTCGCCACCGCCAGCCTCGAAGGCAAGGTCAACGTGCTGGGCATGCAACATGACCTGGTGTTCGGCCTGGATGACGAGTACCGCAAAATCTACCGCGCCGACCTGATCCGCCAGGCCTCGCGGGGCACGTTCAACTACAACAATCCGGTATACGGCAACGAAGTGGCGGGCAGCACCGTCAGCGCCGCCGACAGCGCCCAGACCGACCTGCTGCGCAGCGACTCGCTGTTCTTCCAGGATTCGATTCACCTGACCGACCAATGGATTTTCGTAGCCGGTGCGCGCTACCAGATGTACGACCAATACGCCGGCAAAGGCGTGCCGTTCAAAGCCAACACCGATGGCAACGGCCAGGCCTGGGTGCCGCGTGCCGGGCTGGTTTATCGCTATACCGATCAACTGTCGTTCTATGGCAGTTACACCGAGTCGTTCAAACCCAACTCCACCATCGCCGCCTTGGCCGATGGCAGTACGCTCACCGGCGATCTTACGCCCGAGCAGGCCAAGTCCTGGGAACTGGGGGCCAAGCTCGACATTCCCGGGCGCATCACCGCCAGCGCGGCGTTGTTCACCATCGACAAGCGCAATGTGCTGGTCTCGGTGGGGTCCGGCGCGAACACGATCTACAGCATCGCCGGCCAGGTGAGTTCCCGTGGCCTGGAACTGGACGCCACTGGCCAGTTGAGCGACCAATGGAGCGTGATCGGCAGCTATGCCTACACCGACGCTGAGGACATCAAGGACAACGACCCGACCCTGGAAGGCAACCGCTTGCAGAACGTCGCCAAACACACCGGCTCGCTGGCGCTGGCCTACGACTTCGGCAGCCTGTTCGGTGGCGATCAACTGCGCATTGGCGCAGGCGCGCGCTATGTGGGCGAGCGGGCAGGGGACGCCGCCAACGACTTCACATTGCCGGGCTACACCGTGGCCGATGCTTTCGCCACCTACGACACCAAACTCGACGGGCAGAAGGTCAAGTTCCAGCTCAACGTGAAAAACCTGTTCGACCGCACCTACTACACCTCGGCGGCCAGCCGCTTCTTTGTATCGCTGGGGGACGCACGGCAGGTGTCGGTGTCGAGCACGCTGGAATTCTAAGGCTGGTGCTGGGCGCGTTGGCTGCGACGCTGTGTGAACTGCTTTTTGTGGTGAGCGGGCTTGTCCCGCGCTGGGCTGCGAAGCGGCCCCAACTCTAGACGCCTCACTGCCAACTGGAGCTATGCAGCATCATCGATGGAGCGGCTTCGCCACCCAGCGCGGGCGGTGCGACGATTCGACAACCCGGCTCACCACCAAGACAAATCCATGTCCCCCAGCAGCTTGCTCCACCGGCCCGCTCGCCACGGGCAGGTGGAGCTGTTAGCGTTGCCGCCACTGAAGATTTTGCGGAATTTGACACTGATGCATGTTGGACGATGGCTACCCCTGCTGTGCTTGAGCGTTTTCATGGGCGGTTGCGCGAGCGTTTCGCCAACCTCCACCCCGGCCATCCTTGACCATCTCATGGCCGACCCGGCCTTCAATGGCGCCACGGTCTCCTTGATGGTGCGCGACGCCCGCAGCGGCAGCACCCTCTACCAGCACAACCCGCGCACGCGCCTGGTGCCGGCCTCCAACCTCAAGTTGTTGACCACTGCGGCGGCGATGGATGTGCTGGGGCCGCAATACCGGTTTTCCACTCAGGTACTGAGCACCGGCAGCCGCCAGGGCGAGCGGCTGGCGGGCAATCTGTACGTGCGCGGCTTGGGCGATCCCACCGTGCAGTTCGCCGATTACCAGGCGCTGGCGGCACAGTTGGCCAGCAATGGCGTGCGAGAAGTGCAGGGCGATCTGGTGTTCGACGACACCTGGTTCGATGCCGAGCGCCTGGGCGTCGATTGGGCCCAGGATGACGAAAGCACCTACTACGGCGCGCAGATCTCCGCGTTGACGGTGTCGCCCAACACGGATTTCGACGCGGGTACCTTGATCGTCACCGCGAAAGCGCCCGTGGCCGTCGGCCAACCGGTGGGCGTTTCCGTGAGCCCGGCCACCGACTACGTGCAACTGAGCAATCGCGCCATCAGCGGCCCCGGCAACACGTACGGCATTACCCGCCAGCACGGCACCAACCTGCTGCAACTGAGCGGTGCGCTGGCCCCCGGCAAGCAGAGCCGGCAGTGGGTGAGTGTGTGGGAGCCTACCCAACTGGTGGCGAACCTGTTTGAACAGGCGCTGGCTCAGCAGGGCATCAAGGTGCAGGGCCGGCGCGTGATCGGTGGCGCTACGCCCGCGACGGCCGCATTGTTGGCCGAACATCAGTCGGCGCCGTTGCAGGAGTTGATCACGCCGCTGCTCAAACTCTCGAACAACAATATGTCCGAGGCCCTGCTCAAGGCCATGGGCCGCAAGACTGCGAACGCAGGCACCGCCGCGGCCGGCGTGGCGGCAGTGGCGGGCTTTATGACACGCCAGGGGCTGGACCCGGCCAGCCTGAGCCAGGTGGACGGTTCGGGCTTGTCGCGGCGCAATCTGGTGTCGTCCCTGACCTTCACCGAGCTGCTGCTGGCCAGCGCCAGACAACCCTGGTTCGACGCTTGGTACAACGCGCTGCCGATTGCCGGCAATGCGGACCGCATGGTGGGTGGCAGCCTGCGCTATCGCCTGCGCGGGACGGCGGCGCAAAACAACCTGCATGCCAAGACCGGCTCCATGGCCGGCGTGTCGTCATTGAGTGGCTATATCACCGACGCCGACGGCCGGCGCCTGGTGTTCTCGATGGTCAGCAACAACTACCTGGGCAACGCCGCGCCGGTGCGCGCCCTGGAAAATAGCGTGGCCCAGGCCCTGGCCCATTGGCAGGACTAGTTCAGGGCTGGTAGCCCATGCGCCAGCTTACGGCCCGGGTCGCCGCCAGTAATTGCTGGGCCGCCGGGCCGTCTTCATCGGCGTGGAACAGTGAGGTAGGGCCGACTACGGTCATTACCGCCGCCACCTGGCCGATGGCGTTGAACACCGGTGCCGACAAGGCGTCCACCCCCGGCATCAGTAAGCCGTGCACAAAGTGCAGGCCACGCTGGCGGATCTGTTCGCAGGCCGTGGCGTAGGCTTGGTCGTCCGCCAGGGCGTGGGCGATGCCCGCGTCGATCTCCTGCTGGCGCAGCTCCACGGTTTCCCGCGAGGGTAGGTACGCACTGAACACCAGCCCGGTGGACGAACTGAGCAGCGGCAACACCGACCCCAGTTGTGTCACCACCGTCACCGCGCGCACCGCCGGCTCGATCTGCACCACGGTCGCGCCCTGATTGCCCCACACCGCCAGAAAGCACGTCTCGTTCAGTTGGTCGCGCAGTTCCGCCAGGGGCAGCGCGCCGACTTTCAGCACGTCCATGCTGCCCAACGCAGCCAGACCCACGCGCAACGCTTCGCGGCCCAGTCCGTAATGGTTGGTGGCGTTGTTCTGTTCGGCGAACCCCGACGCGATCAATGCTTGCAGGTAGCGATGCACTTTGCTCGCCGGCATCTGCACATGCTCGGCCAGGCGCGACAGCGACGTGGCCGGGGATAGTTCGGCCAGGGCCTTGAGAATATCGGTGCCCACTTCGGCCGAACGGACTTTTTGTTTACCGGTGTCGCGGGGCTTTTCCATGGAGGGGCGGGGTTCCGAAAGATGAATGGGCGTCTTTATAGCTTGACGCTCGATAGTGATCAAATTACGTTATGCGTAACTGGATTACGATAAAAACAACTTCCGCTCAGAGGACGATCCATGACCCTCGAATACCTGTCGGGCTTCGGCAATGAATTCGCCAGCGAAGCCCTGCCCGGCGCCTTGCCGGTCGGCCAGAACTCCCCGCAAAAAGCACCCTACGGCCTGTACACCGAACTGTTCTCCGGCACCGCGTTCACCATGACCCGCAGCGAAGCCCGGCGTACCTGGTTGTACCGCATCCAGCCGTCGGCCAATCACCCGGCGTTCGCCAAATTGGAACGGCAATTGGCCGGCGGTCCGTTGGGTGCGGTGACGCCCAACCGGCTGCGCTGGAACCCACTGGATATGCCTAGCGAGCCGACCGATTTTATTGACGGTCTGGTCGCAATGGTCGCCAATTCGGCGTCGGAAAAACCCTCGGGTATCAGCATCCACCACTATCGCGCCAATCGCTCCATGGAGCGGGTGTTCTTCAACGCCGACGGCGAATGGTTGATCGTCCCCGAGCAGGGGCGCCTGCGTCTTGTCACTGAACTGGGCGTGCTGGAAGTGGAGCCGCTGGAAATCGTCGTGCTGCCCCGTGGCCTTAAATTCCGCGTCGAACTGCTGGACGCTCAGGCCCGCGGCTACATCGCCGAGAACCACGGCGCGCCGCTGCGCCTGCCGGACCTGGGGCCCATCGGCAGCAACGGCCTGGCCAATCCACGGGACTTCCTCAGCCCCGTCGCCCATTACGAAGACTTAAGGCAACCGACGACGTTGGTGCAGAAGTTTCTCGGCGAACTGTGGGCCTGCGAGCTCGACCATTCACCGCTGAACGTGGTGGCCTGGCACGGCAACAACGTGCCGTACAAATACGACCTGCGCCGCTTCAACACCATCGGCACCGTCAGTTTCGATCACCCGGACCCGTCGATTTTCACCGTGTTGACCTCGCCCACCAGCGTGCACGGCCTGGCCAACCTCGACTTCGTGATTTTCCCGCCGCGCTGGATGGTGGCCGAGAACACCTTCCGTCCGCCGTGGTTCCACCGCAACCTGATGAACGAATACATGGGCTTGATCCAAGGCGCCTACGACGCCAAGGCCGAGGGTTTCCTGCCCGGCGGCGCGTCGCTGCACAGCTGCATGAGCGCCCACGGCCCGGATGGCGAAACCTGCACCAAGGCCATCAATGTGGAGCTGGCGCCGCACAAGATCGATAACACCATGGCGTTCATGTTCGAGACCAGCCAAGTGCTGCGTCCCACCCAGTTCGCCCTGGACTGTCCGCACCTGCAACCTGCTTACGACGCGTGCTGGGCCTCACTGCCCGTCACCTTCAACCCGAATCGGAGATAACCCATGACTCAGCCCACCCCTGCCCGTAGTTGGGTAGCGTCCGCCAACGGTCACGCGGATTTCCCGCTGCAGAACCTGCCGCTGGGCATCTTCAGTCGCAATGGCGAGCCCCCGCGCAGCGGCGTGGCGATTGGGGATTTCATCCTGGATCTTCACGCGACATTAGACGCATTCGACGGCGAAGCCCGTCGTGCCGTGGAAGCGACTGCCGGCGGTCAACTGAACGGGTTGTTCGCCCTGGGCCGCGGCCCACGCGTGGCCCTGCGCGAGCGCCTGCTGGAGCTGCTTGCCGAGGGCAGCCCGCTGCAAGCCCGCGAGGCGCAGGTGCTGCACCGCGCGGCTGATTGCCAACTGCACCTGCCAGCCAAAATCGGCGACTACACCGACTTCTACGTTGGTATCGAACACGCGCAGAACGTCGGCAAGCTATTCCGCCCCGACAACCCGTTGCTGCCCAACTACAAGTATGTGCCGATCGGCTATCACGGCCGCGCCTCCACCGTGCGCCCCTCGGGCATGGATGTGCGTCGCCCCAAAGGCCAGACCCTGCCTGCCGGCCAATCCGAACCCACCTTCGGTCCCTGTGCGCGGTTGGACTACGAGTTGGAACTGGGCATCTGGATCGGCCAGGGCAACGCCATGGGCGAAGCGATCGCCATCGGTGACGCGGCCGAGCATATCGCCGGTTTTTGCCTGCTCAACGACTGGTCGGCGCGGGATATCCAGGCGTGGGAATACCAGCCGCTGGGGCCGTTCCTGTCCAAGAGCTTTATTACCACAGTCTCGCCCTGGGTGGTCACGGCTGAAGCGTTGGCGCCGTTCCGCAAGGCTCAACCGGCACGCCCCGAAGGCGATCCGCAGCCGCTGCCGTACTTGCTGGATCAACGCGATCAGGCCGGCGGTGCTCTGGATATCGAACTGGAAGTGCTGCTGACCACGGCCGCCATGCGCGAACAAAACCTGCCGGCCCATCGCCTGGCCCTGAGCAACAGCCTGCATATGTACTGGACCGCCGCGCAGTTGGTGGCCCATCACAGCGTTAACGGTTGCCAACTGCAGCCCGGCGATCTGTTCGGTTCAGGCACCTTGTCCGGGCCGCAAGCCAGCCAACTCGGCAGCCTGTTGGAGATCACCGAGGGCGGTAAAAAAGTGATCGAGCTGCCGTCCGGCGAAGTGCGT
This sequence comes from Pseudomonas sp. S5F11, assembly GCF_019641515.1. Lineage (NCBI taxonomy): Bacteria > Pseudomonadati > Pseudomonadota > Gammaproteobacteria > Pseudomonadales > Pseudomonadaceae > Pseudomonas > Pseudomonas sp. S5F11. The sequence continues at coordinate 2,468,134 of NZ_JAIFJZ010000001.1, read as the reverse complement.
AAATTCCTCGAAGACGGCGACGAAATCATTCTGCGTGCGCGCTGCAACCGTGAAGGCTATGCCTCCATCGGTTTTGGCGAATGCCGTGGCACTGTGGTCGCAGCGCGCTGAGGAGGGCGGGGGATGGAACTCTATACCTATTACCGCTCTACTTCGTCGTATCGCGTGCGCATCGCTTTGGCGCTCAAGGGGCTGGCGTTCACGGCGGTGCCGGTCAACCTGCTGGTGCCGGCAGGGGGCGCCAACCGCCAGCCGGCGTACCTGGCCATCAACCCGCAGGGCCGCGTGCCGGCCCTGCGCACTGACGACGGCGACCTGTTGATCCAGTCGCCGGCGATCATCGAATACCTCGACGAACGTTATCCACAGGTGCCGCTGCTGAGCCAAGACCTGGCGACCCGCGCCCACGAGCGTGCGGTGGCATCGATCATCGGTTGTGACATCCACCCGTTGCACAACTCCAGCACTCAGAACCTGTTGCGCCAATGGGGGCATGACGACACGCAGGTGCTGGCGTGGGTCGGGCACTGGATCAGCCAGGGCCTCGGCGCGGTGGAGCAGTTGATCGGTGATCAAGGGTTCTGTTTTGGCGACCAGCCGGGCATGGCCGATGTGTTTTTGATCCCACAGTTGTACGCAGCCGAGCGGTTCAAAGTGTCGCTGGCCGATTACCCGCGTATCGGCCGTATTGCGGCCTTGGCCAAGCAGCATCCGGCGTTTATTCAAGCCCATCCCGCTAATCAACCGGATACCCCTGAGGCCCCGTAAATCCGCTGTGCGACACCCATAAAAATAAAACAGGTACCTTGCGATGCACACTCAGATTGCCAGCTTTCGCGCGGCACTCGACGCCCGTCCGGTGTCGCGCTTCCAGTGGTTGATCCTCTTGTTGCTGGCGTTGCTGCTGGTGACCGATGGCTACGATGCCCAAGTGCTAGGCTACGTAGTGCCGGCGCTGGCCGCCGACTGGGGGCTGGAAAAAGCCGCGTTCGGCCCGGTGTTCAGTGCCAATTTGCTGGGGTTGACCCTTGGCTCACTGCTGGTGACGCCACTGGCGGACCGCTTTGGCGTACGCCGGATTCTGTTGGCCTGCGTGCTGATCTACGCCAGCCTCACGGTGCTGATGGTGTTCGCCGACTCGCTGACCACGCTGATGGCCGCACGGTTTATCTGCGGGATCGGCATGGGTGGGGCGATGCCCAGTGCCATGGCCTTGATGTCGGACTATTCGCCACCGCGCCTTCGCACCCTGATGGTGACCTTGGCCGCGTGCGGCTTTTCGTTTGGTGGCGCGGCGGGTGGGTTCGTGGCCGCAGGATTTATTGAGCATTACGGGTGGGAGGCGGTGTTCCTGGCAGGCGGTGTTACGCCGCTGCTGCTGTTTCCGTTTCTGGTGTGGCTGCTGCCCGAATCCTTGCCGCGATTATTGCGGGACGCGCCGCCTTACTGGCGTCTGCAGCGGGTCACGGCGCGCCTGTTGCCCGACTGGCAACCGCCGCTGGCCAGCACCGCTGATGACCAGCAGGCGCGGGGCAGCCAATTGACTGTGGTTGAGTTGTTTCGCAACGGTTACGCCCGCCCGACCTTGCTGATCTGGGCAACCTTTTTCGTCAGCCTGATCCTGCTGTATTTCATGATCAGCTGGCTGCCGTCGTTGCTGTTGGAAAGTGGCCTGGCACTCAAGCAGGCCAACCTGGTGACGTCGATGTTCCTGTTTGCCGGCACCTTGGGTGCCATCGGCATGGCCTGGTTTGCCGACCGCCTGAAAAATAAAGTCCGCCTGCTGTGCGGGGTGTTGTTCGCGGCCGGGCTGTGCACCGTGCTGTTGGGCTTGAACCACGATAATCCGCGCTACTTGGTGGCGTGCGTGTTTGCCGCCGGCTTCTGCATCATCGGTGGGCAACTGACGTTGAATGCCTTCGCCAGCAACTTCTACCCGGCCCACGTGCGCGCCACCGGCACGGGCTGGGCACTGGGAGTAGGGCGCTTCGGCTCGATCCTCGGGCCGTTGCTGGGCAGTCTGCTGCTGGCAATGCAGGTACCGGTGCAGCAGATTTTTTTCTACTGCGCGATTCCGGCGGTGATGGCTGCGTTGTTGATCATTCAGGTGCGCTCGCCACAAAAAACTTCGCGCCTTAACTAGAACCCAAGGTGTTGGTCAATGCACCACCGTGTTGGGCGGCAGATGCCCCAACCGCTCGGTCAGGCGCAGGCGTTGGATCGGGTCTTCGCTGAGCAGCAGCGCATGTTCCAGATCGAAGCGTTCGGCGTTGGGGCAGTCCAGGCGTTGATACAGGCTGGCCCGTGCCAGGTAATCGGCGGCGCTGGCATTGCCCAGTTCCAGCACGCGCTCGGCGTCGATCAGCGCCGCCAGTGGATCGTCATTGGCCAAGTGCAATTGGCGCAGGTTGCGCGACAAGCGTTGGAGCATCGAGCGCGGTTCGGCGGTATGCAGGTGTTCGGCCTGCAACTTGAGGTTGGGGCCATATTGGCGTTGCAGCAGTTCGCGGCAATCGTTGGTGTAGAGGCGCCGACCGCCGCAGGGGTCCAACAAGTGATCAGCGCCGGGGACGCGTAGCAGGAAATGCCCTGGGAAGTTCACGCCGACCATGGGAATGTGCAGGCGCCGCGCCAGTTCCATGGCAATCAAGCCCATGGCCAGGGGCTGCCCGCGTTTGCGCAGCAGGACTTTATCCAACAGCGCAGCGGCGGGGCGTAGGGGCGTGAAGTCATCCTGGGCAAACCCCAGATCGTTCATGCGCCGCAGCAGCGGTTGGCCCAGTTCATCCGCCGGCAGCACGGGCATGCCTGCGCTTACCTGCTGTTGCAACAACCCCAGTTCTTGCAGGATCTGCAACGGTTGCACCGTCGCGTCATGTTCGGCGGCAATCCACAGCGCGGCCTCGAACAGTGCAGGGGGCGAGCGTTCCAGGCAGGCGAAAAAGGCTTGGCGGGGCTTCATTGCATTCTCCGGCGGATGCCCCCGTTTTAGCCTTGCTGGGAATTTTCGTCCAGTGACTTAAGAAAGATCCTGCGCGCTTATGTCGCAGAGCCTACAAAATCGGACGACTTATTCCAGCGCACTTCGGCAGTTTTCTGCCGCAAGCCTATACTTGGCGACACAAGAAGTGATTCGGGAGCTCGACGATGTTTGCTCTCATGCACCGCACCCGCCTTGAATCGCTGCACCTGAGCATCGACCCGGTGACAGGCTTGAAGGCGGTCATAGCCATTCACAACAGCCGCCTGGGGCCCGCCCTGGGCGGCTGTCGTTACCTTGCCTACCCCGACGACGAAACGGCCGTGGCCGATGCCGCGCGCCTGGCCCAAGGCATGAGCTACAAAGCCGCCCTGGCCGGGTTGCCGGTTGGTGGTGGCACCGCGGTGATCCTGCGGCCCGCCCATGTTGAAAGCCGCGCGGCGCTGTTCGAAGCCTTTGGGCGTTGCGTGGAACAACTGCATGGCCGCTACATCACGGCCATCGACAGCGGCACCTCGGTGGCCGACATGGATTGCATCGCTCAACAAACCCGTTTCGTCACCAGCACCACCGCCGCCGGCGACCCTGCGCCCCACGCCGCCATGGGCGTGTTTACCGGCATCCGCGCCACGGCCATGGCGCGCTTGGGCAGCGACAACCTCGAAAGCCTGCGGGTGGCCATACAAGGCCTGGGCAACGTCGGCTACGCCCTCGCCGAACAGCTGCACGCCGCCGGCGCCGAATTGCTGGTGAGCGATATCGACCATGGCAAGGTGCAACTGGCCATGGAGCAGTTCGGCGCACACCCCATCGCCAACGACGCCTTGCTCAGCACCCCCTGCGACATTCTTGCGCCCTGCGGCCTGGGTGCGGTGTTCAACCGTACCAGCGTGGGCCAACTGCGTTGCGCCGCCGTGGCCGGTTCCGCCAGCGCCCAACTGACCAACCTGCAAGTGGCCGATCAGTTGGAGGGGCGCGGCATTCTTTATGCGCCCGACTATGTGATCAATTCCGGCGGCCTGATCTACGTCGCGCTCAAACACAGCGGCGCCGAGCTGCCCACCATCACCGCGCACCTGTCGAACATTGGCTCACGCCTGACTGAAATCTATGCCCATGCCCAAGCCGAAAAACGCTCGCCCGCACGGGTAGCGGACGAATTGGCCGAGCGCCTGCTGTACCAATGAGCGGCGATTAAAAAGGCCCTGAATCAATGATTCAGGGCCTGTTCAATTCGGGCGTTATTCCGCCGGCGGGTTGAGCAACTCGGACAACGCGTCCGGCTGACTCTTGAATGCCTTGGCAAATACATCGCGGTTCTTCGCCATGTAGATCCCGGCTTCCTCGACCTGCTGCTCGCTCAAGGACGGCACGGCTTTTTGCAACACTTCTGCCAGCAACTCAGCGAGTTCAAGCATTTTGTCATGACGGTCAGCTTCGGCTTTATCCATGAACAAACGCTCCAGATCTCGGCTGCTGCGGTATACCACTTCGACGGCCATTCACCACCTCACATGCCTTCACGATAGTTGTCTTTTGCGACTACTGTATTTATATACAGCGAAAAGGGTAAGCCAAACCGTGGGGTTTGGGTAGCAGTTTTTTAATGTAGTTGGGAAATGGACCGTGTGGGGCGACGCATCAAGCTATCAGGCTGCCGGTGTGCCTCATGTCATGCTGACATCATCTTAGTTTCCACGCTCTGGCCTTTTTTCTGCATGCAGAACAACCGTCACGTCCAACCCGCATTATCCGGTCGAACCGACCTAAGGAAGCATCATCGTGAAAATCAACTGGGCCGAAAAGTTGCGCCACCAAGTCCATGGCCTGGCCGAGTCGCTGGGGAACCTGTTTGTGGAGTCGTTCCACTACCTGGCGCTGTTCGCCATTGGCGCGGTCACGGCCTGGGCAGCGGTGATGGAGTTTCTGGGGATGCTGGAGAACGGGCACATCAAGATCGATGACATCTTGCTGCTGTTCATCTACTTGGAATTGGGCGCGATGGTCGGGATTTACTTCAAGACCAACCACATGCCCGTGCGCTTCCTGATCTACGTTGCGATCACTGCGCTGACACGTCTGTTGATCTCCAACGTATCCCATCACAACCCGCCGGACCTGGGCATCATCTACCTGTGCGGGGGGATTCTGCTGTTGGCGTTCGCGATCCTGGTGGTGCGTTACGCATCGTCGTCGTTCCCTTCGGTGAAGGTCGAAAGCCCGCGGCGCAAGGGCGAGGCGAGCCTGGAGACCGAGAAGGGTGAGCTTTAAAGACCGACGCTGAACGGCAGGTCACGGGCCGGCGGTGGCTGCATAAGTTTGTGGTTGTCGCCGTCGGTCATGATCGCCAGGATTTCCATGGCGCTGTGGCCCTGCTCGATGGCGATGCCGAACTGGATGCTCTGCACCAGGCGTTTGAGCCGTTCGGGGTCGTTGCGTTGCTCGGCACTGATCATGCGCTTGGCTACCACGCCCGTCTCATTCGAGAGGGTGAGCATGATGCTGCCGTCGAGCCGTTGGATGCTCAGGTTGACGCGATATTTTGGGCTGAATGTGTCGGTGATGATCTGAAAAGGATTGTCCATGGTGCGTTACCGCCTGATAAGAACATGCAGTCATTGACGACCGGTGTCTGGATTAGTTCGCATCGCCTGACCACCGGCCACTTCGTCGCTGAGGGGCACAAATTCCGTTTGCCTCAAGAGCCTTACAGCAAGGGCCGTGCCGTATATCGACCATCCCAATGTGGGAGGGGGCTTGCCCCCGATAGCGCTGGGTCAGTCAGCCCATCTACCACTGACCTACCGCCATCGGGGGCAAGCCCACTCCCACAATTGTTTCAGACCCGTGATCTATTTCAGGGCACTACCGGGAAAACGATCTCACACAGCGCAATCAGCATTCCACCCAGCTCACCGCCAGGCCTCCCCGAGAGGTTTCTTTGTACTTGTCATGCATGTCGGCGCCGGTGTCGCGCATGGTGCGTATCACTCGGTCGAGGGAAATGAAGTGCTTGCCGTCGCCGCGCAAGGCCATTTGGGTTGCGTTGATCGCCTTGACCGCCGCGATGGCGTTGCGCTCGATGCACGGTACTTGCACCAGGCCGCCGACGGGGTCGCAGGTCAGGCCCAGGTTGTGTTCCAGGCCGATTTCGGCGGCGTTTTCCAATTGCTCGGGCGTGGCGCCGAGGATCTCGGCCAAGCCGGCGGCGGCCATGGCGCAGGCTGAGCCGACTTCACCCTGGCAACCGACCTCCGCCCCGGAGATCGAGGCGTTTTTCTTGCACAGGATGCCGACGGCGGCTGCGGCCAAAAAGAAATTGACCACGTCGTCGTCAGACGCGTCGGCGTTGAACTTCATGTAGTAATGCAGCACCGCCGGGATGATGCCGGCCGCGCCGTTGGTCGGTGCGGTGACCATGCGCCCGCCCGCGGCGTTTTCTTCGTTGACGGCCAGGGCGAACAGGTTGACCCACTCCATTGCCGACAAGGTGGACGTGATGACATTCGGTTTGCCGATTTCCAACAGGCTGCGGTGCAACCTTGCCGCGCGGCGCGGAACGTCGAGGCCGCCAGGCAAGATGCCTTCATCGCGCAGGCCTTGTTCGACGCATTCGCGCATCACCGACCAGATATGCAGCAGACCGCTGCGAATGTCTGCGTCACTGCGCCACGCACGTTCGTTGGCCATCATCAGCTCCGACACCCTTAAACCGTGCTGCTTGCACAGCGCCAGCAGTTCGGCGGCGCTGGAAAAGTCATAAGGCAGTGCCACATCGCTGACAGGCGCGATACCCGACGCCGCCTCGGCCGCCTCGATGATGAAACCGCCGCCCACCGAGTAGTACGTCTCTTCACTCACCAGACCATGGTCGCCATAGGCGTGCAGAGACATGGCGTTGGGATGGTAGGGCAAGCTCTCTTCGAGCAGCAGGAGGTCGGTGTGCCAGTTGAAGGCGATGTCCTCGATGCCTGCCAGCAGTAAGCGGCCGCTGTCGCGCAGTTGCTGAATACGCGGATTGATCGAGGTGGGGTCGACCTGATCCGGCCACTCGCCCATCAACCCCATTACGCAGGCGCGATCCGTGGCATGGCCGACACCGGTGGCGGACAGCGAGCCATACAGGCGCACTTCGACGCGGCGGGTGCGGCTGAGCAATTGTTGTTCGCTCAGCGCCTTGGCAAAGGTCGCGGCTGCGCGCATGGGGCCGACGGTGTGAGAGCTGGACGGGCCGATGCCGATTTTAAATAGATCGAAAACACTGATAGCCATGCTAAAGCCTTACAAGCAATGGAGTAGGAATCGCTGCCATTTTTTTGTAGGACGAGCGCAATTGGCGCGATACTGAGCGCCTGTACAACCACTGACCAACGAATTCTCCTAAGAAACCCTTTAGCAGGACTAAACCCTATGGCTCGGCCACTCCATGGTCAGACGTACGTCTGGCTGCATGTTTTCTCCTGTGCGGCGCGGCATTTGTCTTTCACCCGCTGCGCCGAAGAACTGCACATCACGCCGGGGGCGGTGAGTCAGCAGATTCGCCAATTGGAGGAGCGCCTAGGCTTTCGCCTGTTCCATCGGCGCGCCCGGGGCGTGGAACTCAGTGCCGAGGGGCAGCGCTTAGCGGCGACGGTGGGGGAGGCCTACGGCAGCATCGACGCCGAGTTGCGGCGGCTGGACGCCGGCATGATCAGCGGCACCTTGCGGCTGCGGTCGATCCCGTCGTTCCTCGGCAAGTGGTTGACCCCGCGCTTGCCGCGTCTGCAGCAACGCTTTCCGGATATCCAACTGCGCCTGGTCGCCGAAGACAGCAGCGTCGCCCTGCACGAAGGCGACTTTGACCTGGCCATCGACCTCAACGACGGCAGCTACCCCGGCCTGTTATCCACAGCCTTGCTCGACGAACAGATCTTCCCAGTGTGCGCGCCGAGTCTGCTGCGCGGACGTCCACCGCTGCATGGCCCTGCCGACCTGGCGCATTTCCCGCTGTTGCACGACATCACCGCCTGGCGTGGGAGTTATGAGTACGCCGAGTGGGAGTTCTACTTGAATGCCATCGGCTGTCACGACGCCGATGTGCGCCGCGGCCATACCTTCAACCGCAACCACCTGACCATCGAAGCGGCCATCGCCGGCATGGGGGTGGCCATTGCGCGGCGTACCTTGCTCAACGATGAGCTGGAGCGCGGCACCTTGATCGTGCCGTTCGGCCTTGCCGTGCCGAACCACAAACGTTACGTGTTGCTGTACGCGCCAGGCGCGTTGAGCCACCCGGGCGTGCGCGCGGTACATGACTGGCTGGTAGAGGAAGCGGGGTTTTTTCGCAGTTTGCACCCGTTGGGAGAGGGGCAATGATGAGGATCGAGAGGACGTAAGAAGATGTAACTAACTCCCCACCCTACCAGCGTTTTTGCTTGTCGTCAGGGTTAATTTGTAATGTAGGATTTATCTTTGCAAAGGGGTTGAATTGTTTCCGCAGGTGCTCAATTGTGTAATCAAGAGGTCATGGTTTCACCACAACGGTGTTGCAGTTTGTGATCTCTCGCGAGCTAGCTGAAATAAGGGAAGAACTATGCAAATCCAAGTCAATAGCGATAACCATATTGAAAGCAGCATCCGACTGGAGGAGTGGGTACGTACTACCATTGAGAGCACGCTCGAACGTTATGAAGAAGACCTGACCCGTGTCGAGGTCTACCTGCGGGATGAGAACGGCGACAAGCCTGGCCCCCATGATCTGAGTTGCCGCCTGGAAGCGCGGCCAAAAGGCCATCAACCGCTGTCGGTTCTGCACAAGGCCGATACCTTGGAACAAGCGATCGACGGTGCAGCGACCAAGCTGGACCACGCGCTGGAACACCTGTTCGGCAAACTGCAAGGCAAGCCTCGCGCTGCCGGCAAAGGCCAGCCGACCACCAAAGTCAACGAAGATGAGCTTGAACAGGAGTTCCTGGAAAAAGAACGCGCCGTTTTCAACGGCTGATCACTGACCGTTCTATCATCCCCTCTGGAAACGGGCCTGCACACGCAGGCCCGTTTTTCGTTACTGGACTCGTCGGAAAAAGTACCCGCTCAACAGCCCCAACCCAGCCGCTCCCAGCCCCGCGAATACCATCGCCCAGCCAGCCCCGTGGCGCAGCGCCGCCTGTGCATCCGCCGTTGTCAGCCCCGCCGCGTTGAGTTTGCCGGCCGCAAGTTGCTGGCTGATGTCCGGCCATGTCTGGGCCGAGCTGGCAGGCAGCACACTGCCCAGGTAGTGGCTGATGCCCAGCAATACCACCAGGCCCATCAGCGCAATGGCGAGCGCCAACGTAATCAGGCGCGCGCTCAGATCGATGCCCGACGCCATTCCCGCCCTATCAGCCGACACCGAACCGGTAGTGGTGTTGGTGGTCGGGGAATTGATCAGCGCCAGGCCCACGCCGGCGATCACACAACTGGCCAGCATCCATCCGACAGCGGCGTGCTCGGCTTGGTTGGCGGCGGCCATCGCCAGAAAACCCGTCCCCATCAAACCCAGGCCCAGCGGAATGATGCGCTCGGCACCATGGCGCAATGCCAGGCGCTCGGCTAGAGGCGGCACCAGCAAGGTGGGCAGGGTGTAGGCGAGCAGCGCAGCGCCGGTAGTGAGGGTGTCGTAGCCCAGGCCGGTCTGGAAATACAGCGGCAGGTAGATCATGAATGGCCAAAAACTGACGTTCATGCCGATCGACCCCATCAGCGCGCCATTGAAGCGGCGAATGCGGAACACCGAAAAATCGAACATCGGGTGCGCACTGTGCCGTTCGATCTGCACGAACCACAATAAGGCGGCCGCCGACAGACTGGCCCAGCCCAGCATCGCCGGCGTGGCGAAGCCGTTTTCGCTGCCCTGGGTGATGACATACACCAGGGCAAACACCGCCAATGTCAGGGTCAGCATGCCGCCGATATCCAGGCGGTGGGCGGCCGGATCGCGGGATTCCTGCACACTGATGCGCAACAGCAACAGGGTGAACAGTGTCAGCGGCACATGCACCAGAAACACCCAGCGCCAATCCGCGACCGCGAGGATAAACGCGCCGACCATCGGCCCGAAGCCCAAGCCAATACCGGCGATCACGCCCCAGATAGCGAATGCCCGCGCCCGTGCCGCCGGTTCACGGAACAGATGCGAGAGAATCGCGAACTGGCAAATCATCATCGCCCCGGCGCCGATGCCCTGAACAAAGCGTGCCGTGATCAGGGTGGCGGCGCTGTCGGCCAGCCCGCAGGCCAGTGAGGCCAGCCCAAATAGCCACAAGCACAGCACGAGCACGCGTCGCCGCCCAAAGCGATCAGCCAGGGTGCCGGCCGCCATCAGCACGCTGGTGCAGGCCAGGGTGTAGGCATTCATGATCCATTGGGCGTCTTGGAAACCCGTGCCGAGTGCATGTTCAAGTGTGGGCAGAAGCACGGGCACGCTGGAGATTTCCAGGCCGAACATCAGCGCCACCAGGCACACGGCGGTGAGGGCGACGGCCTGGCGGGGAGCGCGCGCGGGGCTGGCGGTCAAGGTAGCGGCGGCGGGCATGGGATTCTCCTGTAAACAAATGGATTAGCCATTTTCAGGGGAATTGAATTCTTTATCCGTGATAAGTTTTCCGCCAGTTAGGGAATTAAAGGCGACAATCAAATCATGGTCACCCCCCGTTTCGATGGCGTTGAATTGTTTTTGCAGATCGTTGAGAGCGGCAGCCTCACTGAGGCCGCCGAACGTTTGCACCTCACGCGATCCGCCGTGGGCAAGGGCCTGGCGCGGCTGGAAGCGCGGCTGGGCACCTGTTTGTTACAGCGCTCCACCCGCCGTCAACGTCTGACCGAGGATGGCCAGGCGTACTACGAACATTGCTTGCGCGCCCAGGCGGAGCTGGAGGCTGCCGAATCGGTGCTGCAAAGCGGTCGGCAACAACCGCGCGGGCGCCTGCGGGCGAGCGTACCGTTGGCGTTCGGTCATCACTACGCGGCGCCGGCGCTGTGGGGCTTGATGGACCGGTATCCAGAGCTGGAAGTGGAGATTTGCTTCGCCGATCGGCTGACGGACCTGGCGCAGGAAGGGTTCGATATTGCCGTACGCATCGGCGCATTGCCCGATACCGACCGGCTCAGCGCACGACGCCTGGGCGAACAAGTGATGGGCTTGGCCGCGTCACCGGAGTACCTGCAGCGCACGGGACCGATCCATCATGTCGACGACCTTGCCAGTCGCCGTAGCATCGCCTATCGCAGCCAACCTACGCAGCGTGCCGGCATCGCCTCGCCGTTGATCATGGACGACCTACAGGCCGTGGCCGATGCCGCGATGGCGGGTGTCGGCCTGGCGTGGTTGCCGAGTTGGTTGATTGCCCATTACGTGCTGCGTGGGCAATTGCTGGCGGTGCTGCCGGACTGCCGTGAGCAGCCCGCACCGATCCATGTGATCTGGCCAACGGCCACTCACCTGCCGGCCAAGACGCGCTGCGCCATCGACGCGCTGGTGGCCGGCACGCCCTCGTGCCTGGCGGGCAGTTGATCAGAACGCGACGGAGGTCTGCACATACACCGTGCGCGGTTCGCCGACGTATTTGCCCTTGTTGTTGTCATCGAACGAGCGGGTGAAGTACTGCTTGTTGAAGATGTTTTTCACCCCGACCGCTACGTTCAGGTCCGATAGCTGCGGGCCGAAGTCGTATGCCGCGCGGCTGCTGAACAGCATGTAGCCGGGTATGCGTCCATTGGCACCGTCGGCGGTTTCGGCACGGGTGTTGGCGTTGTCGGCAAACTGGCTGCTCTGGTAGCTGCTGTCCAGGTTGAGCTTCCAGCGGCCTTCGGTGTAACCCACGCCCAGCGTGCCCTTGTGTTTGGACGAGAAGGGCACGCGGTTGCCTTTGTTTGGGCCGTCTTCGCGGATGGTGGCGTCGACATAAGCGTAGGACGCGTACACGTCGAAACCGGCCAGTGCCGGGCTCAAACCGTCGAGGGCGTAGTTCACGCTGGTCTCGATGCCCTGGTGCCGGGTTTCGCCACGGGCGATCACCGAATCGTTGGTCTGGTTGCTTTCGTACTGATTGTCGAAGTTGATCAGGAACGCGCCGATTTCCGCGCGCAGGGTGCCGTTGTCATAGCGGGTGCCCAGTTCCCAGGTGCGGGCTTTTTCCGGTTTGACTTCGCCGCTGGTCACGCGATTGGGCATCTGGCTGTATTGCACACTGCCGAACGAACCTTCGGTATTGGCGTAGAGGTTCCAATCGTCGGTGACGTGATACAGCACATTGAGCGCCGGCAACGCGGTGTTGTAGTCGCCCTTGTACTTGACGTTGGTGAGGTTGTTGGTCTGCTGGGATTCGATCATCTCGTAGCGAATGCCCGGGGTGAGGGTCCATTTGCCGATATCGATCCGGTCGTCGATGAAAAACGCGTTGGCTTCGGTGCCGCCCCGGGTGTCGCGGTCGTTGCGGCTATCGGTGTTGGGGAGCTGCTGGTTATTGGCGTTGATCGGCGTGCGGTAGCGCAGTTCGTGGCCGGCTTCGTTGATATAGCGGTAGCCGACGCCGACTTCATGGCTGGTCGGGCCGAGGTCGAAGCCTTGGGCGAAGCGGGTTTCCAGACCGCGTACCCAGTATTCACGCGGCGACAGCGACAGGAACGTGCCCTGATCCAGGTAACCGCTGCGAAGGGTCTTGGTGAAGAAGCTGTTGACGGTGAATTCGCGACGGTCCTGCTCGTAGCGGTAGCCAACGTTGAACATCGTGCGGCGGCCCCAGAATTTGTCGTAGGGGCGGGTGGACTGATACGGGTCGGCCTTGTAGTCCGCGACGTTCAAGCCGCCGGGCATATCGGCCTGGCCTTCGTAGTACTGCGCCATGGCGTTGAAGCTGTTGGCGTCGTCGAGTTGGTACTTGCCTTTGAGAATCAGGTCGTCGATGCGTGTGTCGCTGTGTTCGCGCCAGTCGCCGCCCCGGGTGCCGGAGTACAGCAGCGCGCCGCCCAGGCCATTCTCGGCAGTGCCGCCGGCCAGCAGGTTGCCGGTGGTCTTGAAACCATCGTGGCTGGAGGATGGGCTGGTTTCAGTCTGCAGGCCGCCTTTGACGGTGGGGGCGTCCGGGATCGCACGGGTCACGAAGTTGACCACGCCGCCGACGTTCTGTGGGCCGTAGCGTACGGCGCCGCCACCGCGTACCACGTCCACCGCGTCCATATTGCCCATGCTGATCGGCGCGAAGGACAACTGCGGCTGGCCATAGGGCGCGAACGGCACCGGAATTCCGTCCATCAGCACAGTAGAGCGTGAGGCCAAGCGCGGGTTGAGGCCACGGATGCCGAAGTTCAGCGCCATGTCGTGGCTGCCGGTGCCGTTGTTGTCCGGGGCGTTGACGCCGGGGATGCGGTTGAGCACGTCGCGGGCCTGGGTGGCACCTTGGCGTTCGAACTCTTCGCGGCGGATCACGTCGCGGGCGCCGGGGTGTTCGAATACGTTGGTCTGTGCCGCATCGCCGAGCCAGTCGCCGACCACGCTGGAAGTACCCAACTCAATAGTGGCCGGTGCGCTGGCCGGTTGCACGCTGTAGGCGTTGTCGCCCTCGGCGCGTGCTTGCAGGCCGGTGCCTTCCAGCAGTTTTTGCAGGCCGTCGGCGGCGCTGTAGTTGCCGGACAGGCCGCGACTCTGCAGGCCGGCGGTGACCTCGGAGCCGAACGAAATCAACACGCCAGCTTCGTGGCCAAATTGATTGAGCGCCGCTTCAAGGGAGGCGGGGACGATGTGATAAGGCTTGGTCTCGGCCGCCATCACCGACGGCAGCACCGTCAGGCTGAGGCTGGCGCCAAGCAGCAGTTGGCGCAGGGTGCGGGCGAGAAGGGTGGGTTGCTGGGGCATGAAGGGCGGTCCTGAGAAGGAAGGATCAAGGGGGCTTTCCTTCTCTGTCACGCGAGGTACGGAAAACGGCTCACGGTGTTTGGAAATAATTTAAGCGCGGGCCTGCACCGTGACCCAGTAGCGGGTGAAACGCCGGACTTTCACCGGCAGGCTGATTTCCAGCAGGTCGAGGATGCGCTCGCTGTCATCCAACGGATAGCTGCCGGAAATCAGCAGATTGGCCACCTGCGGATCGCAATTGAGCTGGCCGCGGCGATAGCGGCCCAGTTCGCCGAGGAAGTCCTCCAGGCGCATATGGGCGGCCATCAGCATGCCTTCGGCCCAGGCGCCGCTATTGGCGTCGGTGGCGCGCGGCGTGTCCCAGCCCTTGCGGGTGAAATTGACCTGGCGCATCGCCTCCACCGTCAGCGGCAGGCCGCTGTAGGTGTTGGGCATCACCTCGACGCGGCCATTGAGCACCGCCACTTGAGTGTGATCGTTGAACTGGCGCACATTGACGCGCGCGGCTTGGCTGCTGAGTAGGCCCTGGCCGGTCAGCACTTGCAGCGGGCTACTGCCGGCGTTGGCGTTGAGCAGGATCTCGCCTTCGAGCAGGCGCACCAGGCGTTGTTCGCCATCGAAATGCACGTCCACCGCGCTGCCGGTGTTGAGCTGCAACTGGCTGCCGTCCGCCAACTGCACCTTGCGTCGCTGGCCGACGGGGCTGCGGTAATCGGCGGTCAGCGGCGGCAGGATATGCTGCTGGCGCAGGCTCCAGGCCGCGGCCGAGCCGGCCCCCAGGATCAACAACAACTTCAACGCCTGGCGCCGACTGTTGGAGGTTGGCGCATTCAACGCTGCGTGGGCCAAAGGCGAAGGCATGCCGCGCAGGCGTTGATTGACGCGTTGGATATGCTCCCAGGCGCGCTGGTGTTCGCTGTGGGCGTTCAGCCACTGCTGCCAGGCGGTCTGCTGACGCGGGGTGAGCGCGCCTTGCTGCATTTCCAGCAGCCAGTGCACAGCTTGTTCGGCCACCTGGTGGGAAACGTTCATAGGGCGAAGTAGCAGCGCAGCGCCGCTTTATGCAGGTGGCGTTTGACGGTGGCGATGGAGATGCCCAACTCGGCGCCGATCTGCGCGTAAGTGAGGCCGTCGAGCTGGGCCAGCAGAAAGGCGCGTTTGACCTGAACGGGCAGGCCGTCGAGCAATTGGTCCAGCTCCATCAGGGTTTGCAGGATGATTGCGCGTTCTTCTTCCGAGGGCGCTACCTGCTCGGGCATCTGCGCGAGGGCGTCGAGGTAGGCGCGTTCGAGGTCCTGGCGGCGATAGAAGTTGTACAGCACGCGCTTGGCCACGGTGGTGAGGAAGGCGCGCGGTTCGATCAGCGTCGGGGTTTCGCGGGCGGTGAGCACGCGGATAAAGGTGTCCTGGGCCAGGTCGGCGGCACTTTCAGGGCAGCCGAGCTTGCGTCGCAACCAGCCGGTGAGCCAGTGGTGATGGTCGTTGTACAAAACTTCGACGGTGTTGGACGGCGACAACGCGAACACTCCGCAAGCATCGGTAGGCGTTAGAGAACAAGAATTGTTCGCATTGTAGGGGCGACGGCGGTGTTCGGCAATCGGAACGGGGAGGTGATTCATCCGTTCTGTTTTGCTTATGAGAATATTTATCATTAATATTGCGCGCTGACGAACCTGGCGCCCTCCCATGAAAAGCAAACCCTCACTGCCTCTGGCTTACCGCTTTGCCGTCACGTCGCGTGTGTTGGCGGCGGTAATTGGCGGCTACCTGATGGCCTCCCTGGCCAGCATCTGCCTGGCGCTGTGGTTGCCGACTTCTCGTGCCGACGCGGTGATCACCGGGATGATGAGTTCCTTTGTGTTCTATCTGCTGGCCGTGCTCTGGTGCTTCGCCTGCCGTAGCGCCATGCGCGCCTGGCTCGGCGTGATGCTGCCCAGTGCGCTGTTTGCCACCCTGGCGGGCCTGGGTTTTTGGATGGCGCGCACATGAAAGAGGGCTTCCGTCAGGCCATGGCCTGGTTGCACACCTGGGCCGGGTTGATATTCGGCTGGCTGCTGTTCGCGATTTTTCTGACGGGCACCATGGCCTATTTCAAGGAAGAGATCAGCCACTGGATGCAGCCCGAAGTGCAGGCGCATCCGCTGGACGACGTGCGCAGCCTGAACGTGGCGCAACAGTACTTGCAGGAAAACGCCCCGACCGCTGCGCGCTGGTTTATCAACCTGCCGGATGCCCGCGACCCCGGCCTGTCGGTGATGTGGCAAGACAAAGTCGACCCCGGCAAACGCGGCAATTTTATGCAGAAAACCCTCGACCCGCTGACCGGCCTCGCCGTGCAGGCTCGGGAAAGCATGGGCGGCGAGTTCTTCTATCGTTTCCACTTCCAACTGCAAATGCCCCATCCGTGGGGGCGCTGGTTGTCCACCCTGGCCGCGATGGTGATGTTGGTGGCGCTGATCACCGGCATCATCACCCACAAAAAAATCTTCAAGGACTTCTTCACCTTCCGCCCGCGCAAAGGCCAGCGTTCCTGGCTCGACGGGCATAACGCCGTGGGTGTGCTGGTATTGCCGTTCCATTTGATGATCACCTACAGCAGCCTGGTGATTTTCATGAGCATGGTGATGCCGGCGCCGATCCTGGCCTCTTACGGCAACGACACGCGGGCATTCTTCAGCGAAGTATTCCCGGCCACCGACAATGCCCCGGCCCTCGGCCAGCCTGGCCGCTTGCTACCGTTGGCGTCGATGTACGAACAGGCGCGAGCGCAGTGGGCGGGCGGCCATGTCGGGCGTGTGGCGGTGAATAATCCCAGCGATGTGAACGCGTCAGTGAATGTGTTCCGCGCCGGTTCCGACAGCGTGGTGCATGACTTTGGCAGCACCGTGTCGTTCAACGGCACCACCGGCGAGCTGCTGCGGGTCAGCGGCGAGCCATCGTTGCCGGCGGTGGTCGGCGGCAGTTTCTACGGTCTGCACATGGGCCATTTCGCCGGGCCGGTGTTGCGCTGGTTGTACTTTATTTGTGGCCTGGCGGGCACGGCCATGATCGGCACTGGGCTGGTGATCTGGCTGGGTAAGCGGCAACTCAAACATGCCAAAACCGATGGGATGCCGTTTGAACTGCGTCTGGTGGAAGTGCTGAACATCGCCAGCATGTCCGGGCTGTTGATCGCTATTGCGGCGTTTTTCTGGGCCAACCGGCTACTGCCGGTGAGCTTCGCCGAGCGTTCCGGCTGGGAGGTGCAGGCGTTCTTCATCGCTTGGGGCTTGAGCCTGCTGCACGCGATCCTGCGCCGGGGTCGCCAGGGCTGGGTCGAGCAACTGAGCGTCGCCGCGCTGCTGTTAATGGCAATCCCGGTGCTCAATGCACTGACCACTTCCCATCACCTGGGGGTGTCACTGGCCAGCGGCGATTGGGCCATGGCCGGTTTCGACCTGACGTGTCTGGCCAGCGGCCTGTTCCTCGCCTGGGCCGCCCGCAAGATGCAGCGTCGCAGCGCGCCGGCGGCCAAGCCAGAGCGCCCACGAACCTTGACCCTCAAGCGCGAGGCCCACTGAATGTTGATCGCGTTGTTGATGTGCTACGCCGGGTTTACCGCGTTGTGCCTGGCCACCGACCGTCACCATGGCGAACTGCTGCGCAGTAAACCGTCGCCCGCTCGGCGCCTGGGCTTGCGTGTGGCGGGCTGGTTGTTGCTGACGCTGTCGATAGCGCCGGCGGTCGCAGTCGCCGGCTGGGCTCAGGGCTTGGTTGAGTGGTGCGCGGTGTTGATGCTCAGCGCTTTGCTGCTGGTGCTGTTATTGCCGTATCGGCCAAGGCTGGCCTTGATCCTGGCGGGCGTGGGCCTGCTGGCCAGTCCCGTTGCGGCCTTCGCCCTCTGAGCGTCTTTGCATGATGATCGGCACCCCACCGGATTCCCAGGACCCGCCCCAGGCCGATGCGCAGGGTGGACGCGCGCATTTTTTGCAGGTGTTCCTATCTCAGCGTTCACAGATGGAAGCTCTGGTGAATCGCCGCGTAGGCTGCCGCGCCACCGCGGCGGACCTGGTGCAGGACCTGTTCCTGCGCTTCTGGCGTCGGCCCCTGGTGCAGGTCGAAGAACTCAGCACCTACCTGTTGCGTTGCGCGGGCAATATCGCCATCGATCACCTGCGCAGCGAAGGCGCGCGGGTGCGCAGCAATGAAGGCTGGCTGCCGGAACAGCATGACCACCAAGGCTGCGAACCCCAGGCGGCGCTGGAGGCGGGCAATGATCTGCGGCATGTCGAAGCGGCCTTGCGCAGCCTGCCCGAGCGCACCCGGCACATCTTTCTGCTCAACCGTATCCACGGGCGCAAATACGCTGATATCGCCAAGGCCATGGGGTTGTCCCAAAGTGCCGTGGAAAAACATATGATGCGTGCCCTCGAAGCCTGCAAGGCCAGCCTTCGCGAGCCATCGACCCCACGCACGCCAGGGAAAGCACCGTGAACCTCACCCCCACGCCCGACCAGGAAAAAGCCGCCCTGGCCTGGCTGAGCCTGCTGCACGACCAGCCCAGCAGCGGCGATCAGGCCACGTTCAGCCGCTGGTTGCGCGCCGACCCGGCCCACGTCGAAGCCTATGCCCAGGCCCAAGTGCTGTGGGAGTTGAGCGAAGTGCCCGCACGCCAGCTTGCGAATGAAGAGGCTCAAGCGCTGCAGGGCTACCTCGATGCGATGAACCGCTCGAAGCGTTCGCGGGTGGCGCGTTGGTCGGGCGCACTGGCCATGGCCGCGTGCCTGCTGCTGATGATTTCGATGGGCGCCGGGTGGCAGCCGTCGCGCTGGGTCGATGACTTCGGTGCCGATTATGTGAGCGCGCCGGGGGAGGTCAAGACCGTCACCCTGGCGGATAACACTCAAGTGACCCTGGATGCCGACAGCGCCATCACGGTGGATTTCACCCACGGCGAGCGGTATATCCAGTTGCGGCGTGGCGCCGGCTTTTTCAGCGTGAGCCACACCGGTGAGCCATTTGTGGTGGAGGCGGGCAGCGGTGAAGCGCGGGTGCTCGGCACGCAATTTGAAGTGCGCCTGCAACCGGCGGGCGCGCAGGTGACGGTGTTGACTGGGCGTGTTGGGGTTACAGCGTCGAAACAAGGCCAGCAACAGGTACTGACCGCCGGCCAGCAGATCGCTTATGCCGATGGCATCGCCCAGCCCCTGCATGCCGTCGACAGCGCATCGCGCCTGGCTTGGCGCGACGGTTGGCTCAATTACTACAAAGCGCCGTTGGCCGACGTGGTCAAGGATCTTGGACGTTACTACCCAGGCCGCATCCTGTTGCTAAACGAAGCGATGGGCGCCAAACGCGTCAGCGGTAGTTTCCCGAGCAAAGACCCACAGGCAGTGCTGAATGCGTTGCAGGCGGTGCTTGGCTTCGAGCAACACAACCTGTTGGGACGGGTGATCGTGGTGCGCTGATTATTTCAACGCCACCATGATCTGTTCGGGCAGAAAGTCGCGAATCAGCGTGCCATTGACGTCCACAAACGGAATCCCGCCGCCGCCCAGCGCCTCGTACGCCTTGCGCGCCTGGGCGTCTTTTTCGATATCGAACTGCTGATAGGGAATGCCTTTCTGGTCCAGGAAGCGGCGAATCTGCTTGCAGTAGCCGCACCATTCGGTGGTGTAGAGCACCACGCGCGCATTGGCGCGAACTTGCTCGGACACCACCTGGGACGGGTTGAACACTCGCTCGATCTTGCCCCAGTTCTGAAAGACCACCACCACCAGCAACACCAGCAGGACTTTCTTGAACACCCCGCCTAACATCAGTTGCGGCGCTTGAGCTGGTCGGTCAGTTGGGTCGGCAGGCCCTTGATGATCAAGGTGCCGGCGGCTTCGTCATACTCGATCTTGTCGCCCAGCAGGTGCGCTTCAAAACTGATGGACAAGCCCTCGGCGCGCCCGGTGAAGCGGCGGAACTGGTTGAGGGTACGTTTATCGGCCGGGATCTCCGGCGACAGGCCGTAATCCTTGTTACGGATGTGGTCGTAGAACGCCTTGGGCCGATCTTCATCGATCAGGCCGGACAGTTCTTCCAGGCCCATGGGCTCGCCGAGTTTGGCCTGGCTGCTGGCGTAATCCACCAGGGTCTTGGTTTTTTCGCGGGCGGATTCGTCCGGCAGATCTTCGCTCTCGACAAAGTCGCTGAAGGCCTTGAGCAGGGTACGTGTCTCGCCGGGGCCGTCGACGCCTTCCTGGCAGCCGATAAAGTCGCGGAAGTACTCCGAGACCTTCTTGCCGTTCTTGCCTTTGATAAACGAGATGTACTGCTTGGACTGCTTGTTGTTCTGCCACTCGGACACGTTGATGCGCGCCGCCAGGTGCAACTGGCCCAGGTCCAGATGGCGTGAGGGCGTCACGTCCAGCTCGTCGGTCACCGCCACGCCTTCGCTGTGGTGCAGCAGGGCGATGGCCAGGTAGTCGGTCATACCTTGCTGGTAGTGGGCAAACAGCACATGGCCGCCGGTGGAGAGGTTGGATTCTTCCATCAGCTTCTGCAGGTGCTCGACCGCCGTGCGGCTGAACGTGGTGAAGTCCTGGCCGCCATCGAAATACTCCTTCAACCAGCCGCTGAACGGGTGCGCGCCTGACTCGGCATGGAAGAAACCCCAGGCCTTGCCTTGTTTGGCGTTATAGCTCTCGTTGAGGTCGGCGAGCATGTTTTCGATGGCGGCGGACTCGGCAAGCTCGGAGTCGCGGGCATGGAGAACCGCAGGTGTGCCGTCGGGTTTTTTGTCGATCAGGTGGACGATGCAATGACGGATCGGCATAGGCTTCTCGGCTGGTTGAAGGGGAGCGGTTGGCCTCCCCGAAAAGTTGCCCAGTGTACCGCACCCATTGGCCAAGACACGCCTCGAAGGGGGTTTTGCACACCGTCCGACGGGGCATACGGCTTTTTTTCACGGTTTAGAGCGATAAAGCTGACCAAATGGGTAGGTAGAAGCGGATATTTCCCCGTCTCTGTGCTAGTTTTGCCCGGTCTTACGCCAAGTCTCGGCGATAAGCGTGCATTCAGCATTTGTCAGGTCGAACCAATCCCCGTTTCAAGCATCTATAACCCCGATCTCCGCGGTTATAGCCTGGGGTGCCAGACCTAGACGGTCGGGCTCGACGGCTGACACTGCACTCTGCAATCCATATGAATTTGATAGGGAAGGAACACCACAATGGCTATTACTAAAGACCAACTGATCGCTGACCTGGCTGAAGCAGTAGACGCACCGAAAACCACCGTGCGCGCTCTGCTGGACCAACTGAGCCAGGTTGTTGCCGATCAGCTGGAAAACGGCGGCGAAATCACTCTGCCAGGTGTTGGCAAACTGAAAGTGACCGAGCGTCCTGCCCGTACTGGCCGTAACCCTTCGACTGGCGCTGCCATCGAAATCGCTGCCAAGAAAGTTATCAAGCTGGTTGTGGCCAAAGGCCTGACCGACGCTGTTAACAAGTAAGACGCAGCAAAAAAACCGTGCTTCGGAGCGATCCGGGCACGGTTTTTTGTTGCCTGCGATTTGTGCTTTACCGCACCCAGCGCTGGCGCCAGATCTGCTGCTCGTTCTTGGTCTGGAAGGTCCAAGCGACGAAGCGGCTCTGTTTCTGGCCTTGGGACATCTCCACCACCTGGCTCTCCAGCGCGCCGGCTTTTTTCAGCGCGGTCTCGATGGCGGGCAGGTTCGACGCTTTCGACACCAGGGTGCTGAACCACAACACCTTGTGGGCAAAGTGCGCGCTCTCGGCGATCAGCTGCGTCACGAACCGCGCCTCGCCGCCCTCACACCACAGCTCGGCCGACTGGCCGCCGAAGTTCAGCACCGGCAATTTACGCTTGGGATCGGCCTTGCCCAGGGCGCGCCACTTGCGTTCGCTGCCCTTGGTGGCTTCGTCCATGGACGCATGGAACGGCGGATTGCACATGGTCAGGTCAAAGCGCTCGCCCGGCTCCAGCAGGCCCAGCAGGATCTGCTTGCGGTTGGTCTGCTGGCGCAGCTGGATGACCTTGCTCAGATCGTTGGACTGCACGATGGCCTTGGCGGCGGCCACGGCAATCGGGTCGACCTCCGAGCCGAGGAAGTTCCAGCGGTACTCCATATAGCCAATCAGCGGGTAGACGCAGTTGGCGCCCATGCCAATATCCAGCACCTTGACGATCGAGCCGCGTGGGATCTTGCCGTCGTTGACACTGGCCAGCAGGTCGGCGAGGAAATGCACGTAATCGGCACGCCCTGGCACCGGCGGGCAGAGGTAATCGGCTGGGATATCCCAATGCTGGATACCGTAAAAAGCCTTGAGCAACGCGCGATTGAACACCCGCACCGCATCCGGGCTGGCAAAGTCGATGCTTTCTTTGCCATAGGGGTTGGTGATCACGAATTGCGCCAGTTCGGGCATTGTCTTGATCAACGCCGGGAAGTCGTAACGGCCCGTGTGGCGGTTGCGCGGGTGCAGAGTCGCCTCTTTGCGCGGCACCGCAGGCTTGGCTGGGGCGGCGGATTTAGGCTTCTTGCGCGGAGGTTTGGGCGTAGTGGGGGCGGTCATGATGATTCTGGTGTTGGCTCAAAGTGGCGGCCATTGTCACACATTCCTGAGGAAAGCTCGGTCAAATGTGGGAGGGGCGGTGGCGGTGCTGCCAGCAAGGGATTGGGAAATTGCAGGCAAAAAAAGAGACCCGAAGGTCTCTTTCTCGACGCGAACCAAGCCTTAGAGGCTGGAAATCCGCGCATGCTGCTCCGCCAGTTTGCCCAGGGCCTGTTCAGCCTCGGCCAGCTTGGCGCGTTCTTTCTCGATCACTTCGGCCGGTGCCTTGTCGACGAATGCCGCGTTGGACAGCTTGCCGCCCACTCGCTGCACTTCGCCTTGCAGGCGTGCGATTTCTTTGTCGAGACGGGCCAGTTCCGCGCCCTTGTCGATCAACCCAGCCATTGGCACCAGCACTTCCATGTCGCCTACCAGTGCGGTGGCGGACAGCGGTGCTTCGGCATCGGCAGCCAATACGGTGATCGACTCCAGCTTGGCCAGCTTCTTGAGCAGTGCATCGTTCTCGCTCAGGCGACGCTGATCCTCAACGCTGGCGTTCTTGACGAACACCGCCAGTGGTTTGCCCGGACCGATGTTCATCTCGGCGCGGATGTTGCGCGTGCCGAGCATCAGGGTCTTGAGCCATTCGATATCGCTTTCGGCCGCTTCATCGATGCGGGCTTCATTGGCCACCGGCCAAGGTTGCAGCATGATGGTCTTGCCTTCGATACCCGCCAGTGGCGCCAGGCGCTGCCAGATTTCTTCGGTGATGAACGGCATGAACGGGTGGGCCAGGCGCAGCGCCACTTCCAGCACGCGCACCAGGGTACGGCGGGTGCCGCGCTGACGTTCGACCGGCGCGTTTTCGTCCCACAGGACCGGCTTGGACAGTTCCAGGTACCAGTCGCAATACTGGTTCCAGATGAACTCGTACAACGCCTGGGCCGCCAGGTCGAAACGGAACTGATCGAGTTGGCGAGTCACTTCGGCTTCGGTGCGCTGCAACTGCGAGATGATCCAGCGGTCCGCCAGGCTCAGCTCGTAGGCTTCGCCGTTCTGGCCGCAGTCTTCGCCCTTGTCCAGCACGTAGCGCGCGGCGTTCCAGATCTTGTTGCAGAAGTTGCGATAGCCTTCGACGCGGCCCATGTCGAACTTGATGTCGCGACCGGTGGACGCCAGCGAGCAGAAGGTAAAGCGCAGGGCGTCGGTGCCGTAGCTGGCAATGCCATCGGCGAATTCATCGCGGGTCTGCTTCTCGATCTTCTTCGCCAGTTTCGGCTGCATCAGGCCCGAGGTGCGTTTCTGCACCAGGGTTTCCAGGTCGATGCCATCAATGATGTCCAGCGGGTCCAGGACGTTGCCTTTGGACTTGGACATCTTCTGGCCCTGGCCATCGCGCACCAGGCCGTGTACGTACACGGTCTTGAACGGCACTTGCGGCGTGCCGTCTTCGTTCTTCACCAAGTGCATGGTCAGCATGATCATCCGGGCGACCCAGAAGAAAATGATGTCAAAACCGGTGACCAGCACGTCGGTGGAGTGGAATTTCTTCAGGAATTCGGTCTGCTGCGGCCAACCCAGGGTGGAGAAGGTCCACAGGCCCGAGCTGAACCAAGTGTCCAGCACGTCGTTGTCCTGTTGCAGTGCTACGTCGGCACCGAGGTTGTGCTTGGCGCGCACTTCAGCTTCGTCGCGACCTACGTAGACCTTGCCCGACTCGTCGTACCAGGCCGGAATGCGGTGGCCCCACCACAGTTGGCGGCTGATGCACCAGTCCTGGATGTCACGCATCCACGAGAAGTACATGTTTTCGTACTGCTTAGGCACGAACTGGATGCGGCCGTCTTCCACGGCGGCGATTGCAGGCTCGGCCAGCGGTTTGGTGGACACGTACCACTGATCGGTCAGCCAAGGCTCGATCACGGTGCCGGAACGGTCGCCCTTCGGCACTTTCAACGCGTGATCGTCGACGCTGACCAGCAGGCCGGCGGCGTCGAAGGCGGCCACGATCTGCTTGCGCGCTTCGAAGCGGTCGAGGCCGGCGAATTCAGCCGGGATCTTGCCGTCGACGCTGTCGTTGAGGGTGCCGTCCAGGTTGAACACCTGGCAGGCCGGCAAGACAGTGGCGTTCTTGTCGAAGATGTTGAGCAACGGCAGGTTGTGGCGCTTGCCCACTTCGTAGTCGTTGAAATCGTGGGCCGGGGTGATTTTCACGCAGCCGGTGCCGAATTCAGGGTCGCAGTAATCGTCCGCGATGATCGGGATGCGGCGGCCGACCAATGGCAGCTCGACGAACTTGCCGATCAGCGCCTGGTAGCGCGCGTCGTTCGGGTTAACCGCGACGGCGGCATCGCCGAGCATGGTTTCCGGGCGGGTGGTGGCGACGATCAGGTAGTCGTTGCCTTCGGCGGTCTTGGCGCCGTCGGCCAGTGGGTACTTGAGGTTCCACAGGAAGCCTTTCTCGTCATGGTTTTCCACTTCGAGGTCGGAAATCGCCGTGTGCAGCTTGGTGTCCCAGTTGACCAGGCGTTTGCCGCGGTAGATCAGGCCGTCTTCGTGCAGCCGCACGAAAGCCTCTTTGACCGCTTCGGACAGGCCGTCGTCCATGGTGAAGCGCTCGCGGCTCCAGTCGACGGACGAGCCCAGGCGACGGATCTGACGGCTGATATTGCCGCCGGACTGATCCTTCCATTCCCAGATTTTTTCCAGGAATTTCTCACGGCCCAGGTCATGGCGACTTTGGCCGGTGGCTTCGAGTTGGCGTTCCACCAGCATCTGGGTGGCGATACCGGCGTGGTCGGTGCCCGGTTGCCACAGGGTGTTGCGGCCCTGCATGCGGCGGAAACGGATCAACGCATCCATGATCGCATTGTTGAAGCCATGGCCCATGTGCAGGCTGCCAGTGACGTTCGGTGGCGGAATCATGATGGTGTAGGACTCGCCGGCACCTTGTGGGGCGAAATAATTTTCGGACTCCCAGGTCTGGTACCAGGAAGTTTCGATAGCGTGGGGCTGGTAGGTCTTATCCATGCGCGGCGGGACCCTAGTTGGCATTAATTCAGGAAAGCCGGCAAGTATAGCGGTGTGAAGCAGTTGCAAGCTATAAGCCACAAGCTGCAAGTGGAGTGCAGTGCTTTAACTTGCGGCTTGTGGTTAGTTGTTTGTAGCAGCGGCGATCAGCCGCTCCATCCGCGCATCCAACCGACGTTTGATCTCGGTTTCGATATGCGGGGCAAAATCGTCGATCACGTCTTGCATGATCAGTTGTGCGGCGGCACGCAGTTCGTTGTCCAGGTGCAGCAGCAAGGCGTCGGGGGTTTTTTCAGCGGCGGTAGCGGGTTGCGCAACGGGGGCTGGCGCGACGGGTTCAGGCGCGGCAGGTTTGCCGCCGACCATGTCGAACAACAGCGGAATCTGTACCTCGCCCGTGACCGCCTCGGTCAGCAGTGGCGGTTGCAAACCCTCATCACCCAGCAACTGACGGATCGACTCAAGGTCGTCCAGCAGGTGGTCATCTTTTTTTAACGGGTTGAAAGTGTCCATCGTGTGCTCAAAGTCGTTGTAGCCGGTGATCTTGCAAAGGATAGCCCTGTTCGCGGTAGAAACGGAAACTCTCCCGCGCAGCCTGACGAATAGCCGGATCTTCCACCACCACCTCCGCCACGCGGGCGAATGCCTGGGCAAAGGGCGGTACTTTCAGGTCCAGGTTGACCAGCAGGTCGTGATGCGCGCCGCAGCTGTCGCCCAAACCCAGTACCACCAGCCCTTCGGGTTCGGTTTCTGCGGGGCCATGGGGTACAAAGCTTTCACCCTTGAAACGCCACAGACGGGCATCCAGCTCCTCGCGTTGGGCGGCATCGCTGCAATGCAGGTAAATGCGATGGCCCATGCGCCAGGCTTTTTCCGTGAGTTTGCAGGCGAAATCCAGGCGCGCGAGGGGATCGGCGCTGGGCAATATATAGAAGTCGACTTGGGGCATGTAGGTTCCTGCAACGTCCCGTCCCACCCTTTATAGACGCAAGGGCGGGACGGGCACTGTTTAGGCTTTGGCGCGATCCAGCAGGTACTGCGTCAGCAACGGAACCGGACGGCCAGTGGCGCCCTTGTCTTTGCCGCCGCTGGTCCAGGCGGTGCCGGCAATGTCCAAGTGAGCCCAGTTGAAGTTCTTGGCGAAGCGCGACAGGAAGCACGCCGCAGTGATGGTGCCGGCCTTCGGCCCGCCGATGTTGGCGATGTCGGCGAACGGGCTGTCCAGTTGTTCCTGGTACTCGTCGAACAGCGGCAGTTGCCAGGCGCGGTCGTCGGCAGCCTTGCCGGCGCTGAGCAGTTGCTCGATCAGCTCGTCGTTGTTGCCCAGCAGGCCCGAAGTGTGGGAGCCCAGGGCAACGATGCAGGCGCCGGTCAGGGTGGCGATGTCGATCACGGCCTGTGGCTTGAAGCGCTCGGCGTAGGTCAGGGCGTCGCACAGCACCAGACGGCCTTCGGCGTCGGTGTTGAGAATTTCCACGGTCTGGCCGCTCATGGTCGTCACGATATCGCCTGGGCGCGAAGCACCGCCGCTCGGCATGTTCTCGGCACAGGCCAGGATGCACACCAGGTTGATCGGCAGCTTGAGTTCCAGCACGGCACGCAGAGTGCCGAACACGCTGGCGGCACCGCCCATGTCGTACTTCATCTCGTCCATGCCGGCGCCAGGCTTAAGGCTGATGCCGCCGGTGTCGAAGGTGATGCCTTTACCCACCAGGGCGTAAGGCTTCTCGGACTTCTTGCCGCCGTTGTATTGCATCACGATCAGACGAGGCGGCTGGTCGCTGCCCTGGCCTACGGCATAGAACGAGCCCATGCCCAGGTCCTTGATCTTCTTCTCGTCCAGCACTTCAACCTTCAGGCCTTTGAATTCCTTGCACAATGCCTTGGCTTGCTCGCCCAGGTAGGTCGGGTGGCAGATGTTCGGCGGCAGGTTGCCCAGGTCGCGGGTGAACGACATGCCGTTGGCGATGGCCTGGGCGTGGGTCACGGCGCGGGTCACTTCAGCCTGAGCGGCCTTGATGGTCAGCAGGGTGATTTTTTTCAGGGCGCGGGGTTCGGCTTTCTGGCTCTTGAACTGGTCGAACACGTAGCCGCCGTCCACCAGAGATTCGGCCAGCAGACGGGTCTTGCCGTAGCTGTCACGGCCCTTGACGACGATTTCATCCAGCGCCAGCGTTGCATCGCTGCCGCCCAGGCCCTTGAGGGTGCTGAGGATGCCGCTGATGATCTTGCGGAACGGGCGGTCGCCCAACTCGTCGTCCTTGCCTACGCCCACCAGCAATACGCGGTCGGCCTTCAGGTTGGGCAGGCTTTGCAGCAGCAGGCTCTGACCCACTTTGCCGGCCAGGTCGCCGCGCTTGAGCACCGCGCTGATGGCGCCGCCGCTCAGTTCATCGAGCTGCTTGGCGGCGACGCCGAGCTTGCGGCCTTCGCCGATGGCGACCACGAGGGTGGCGGTCTTCAACGTTTCGGGGCTAACGCTTTTTACAACCAATTCCATGTTCGGGTCCCTTATAAAGGTCTATGAGCCTGGCGTTTGTACCCAGGCTTTAAAGCGTGGCAGTCGTGTCAACCGCCAGCGACAAAGGCCGCAGTTTGAACCTCGCCGGCAGAGCCTGACAACCCTTGGCGCACGCTTTGTGCGTGTGCATGAGGTTGCGCAGTGACAGGCGCGGTCAATCACAGGATAATGCGCCATCTTTTTAGCCGGCCCTGTGTAAAAGGGGCTGACTCGGTATGCTTGCTTGTTTGGCCGCCTTAGCCTGACAACCCTGGAGTGTCTGGTTTGATTGTCTTCCGTTATCTGTCCCGCGAAGTCCTGTTGACCCTGAGTGCCGTGAGTGCGGTGCTGCTGGTCATCATCATGAGTGGTCGTTTCGTCAAATACCTGGCTCAGGCCGCTTCCGGCGCGCTCGACCCAGGTTCGCTGTTCCTGATCATGGGCTTTCGTCTGCCAGGGTTCCTGCAACTGATCCTGCCGTTGGGCCTGTTCCTGGGCATTCTGCTGGCCTACGGTCGTCTGTACCTTGAAAGTGAAATGACCGTGCTGTCGGCTACCGGCATGAGCCAGCAGCGCCTGCTGGGCATGACCATGATCCCAGCCGCCGGCATCGCCCTGATCGTCGCTTGGCTGAGCCTGAGCCTGGCTCCCCAGGGCGCCATGCAATTTCAGCTGGTGCTGAACAAGCAGGACGCGATGACCGAGTTCGACACCCTCGAACCCGGCCGCTTCCAGGCCCTCAGCGACGGCACTCGGGTGACCTACACCGAGACCATGACCGAAGACCGCGCCAACCTGGGCGGCGTGTTCATCTCCGAGAAGCGCCTGGGTCAGGACAAGAAGGACCGTGGCATTTCCGTGCTGGTGGCCGATTCGGGCCGTCAGGAAGTACGCCCCGATGGCAGCCGCTACCTGATCCTGGAAAACGGCTACCGCTATGACGGCAGCCCGGGCCAGGCCGATTACCGGGCCATCAAGTACGACACGTACGGCGTGATGCTGGCCCGTCCGGAAGTCAGTGATGAAGTCACCGACCGCGACGCCATCCCCACCGCGCAATTGATCGGCAGCCAGGAACTGCGTTCCATCGCTGAGCTGCAATGGCGCATTTCCTTGCCGCTGCTGGTGTTTATCGTGACCTTGATGGCCGTGCCGCTGTCGCGCGTCAACCCGCGCCAAGGCCGTTTCCTCAAGTTGTTGCCGGCGATTCTGCTGTACATGGCTTACCTCACCATCCTGATTTCCGCCCGCGGTTCCCTGGAAAAAGGCAAGCTGTCGCCGGTCCTGGGCCTGTGGTGGGTACACGGGATTTTCCTGGTGATCGGCCTGGGGCTGCTTTATTGGGAACCTATACGCTTGAAGATGAAGAGCCGTCGTGGCCAGAAGGAGTTGGCTCGTGGCTAAGCTCGATCGCTACATTGGTAGCAGCGTACTCATCGCCATCCTGGCGGTGCTCGGCATCATCCTGGGCCTGGCCTCGTTGTTTGCCTTCATCGATGAAGTGGGCAACGTCAGCGACACCTACACCGTCACCGACGTACTGAGTTACGTGGCGCTGACCGCTCCGCGTCGCCTGTACGACATGATGCCGATGGCCGCGCTGATCGGTTGCCTGATCGGCCTGGGTAGCCTGGCCAGCAACAGTGAGCTGACCATCATGCGTGCCGCCGGGGTCTCCGTCGGCCGGATCGTATGGGCGGTCATGAAACCCATGTTGCTACTGATGCTTTGCAGCGTGCTGATCGGCGAGTACGTCGCGCCGCCGGCTGAGTCCACGGCCCAGGCCAATCGCGCCCTGGCCCAAGGTTCGGGTGACGCGCAGAGCGCCAAGCATGGCCTGTGGCACCGTCAGGGTGACGAGTTCATCCACATCAACGCCGTGCAGCCTGGCGGCTTGTTGATCGGGGTGACGCGCTACACCTTCGATAAAGAACGTCATATGTTGTCGTCCAGTTTCGCCAAACGTGCGCAGTACGACGCGGAAAAATGGCAACTGAGCGATGTCACCACCACTTATTTCCGCAACCCTGGCCAGGGCACCAAGGCCAGCACTGAAGTGATCAACGTACCGAGCGAAGCGTGGGACATCGCCCTCAAGCCGGAACTGCTCAACACCGTGGTGATGATCCCGGAAAGCCTGCCGATCTCCGGTCTGTGGAGCTATATCCACTATCTCAAGGACCAGGGCCTGAGCAATGGCCGTTATTGGCTGGCATTCTGGGTCAAAGTGTTGCAGCCGGTGGTGACCGCCGCGCTGGTGCTGATGGCGATCTCATTCATCTTCGGGCCGCTGCGCTCCGTGACCCTGGGCCAGCGGGTGTTCACTGGCGTGCTGGTGGGTTTCACCTTCCGGATTGCCCAGGATCTGCTCGGCCCGTCGAGCCTGGTGTTTGGCTTCTCGCCGCTATTTGCGGTGCTGGTGCCGACCGCCATCTGCGCTTTGGCCGGGTTCTGGCTGTTGCGCCGCGCCGGTTGATCGCGCGCTTATGAACAAAAAATGCCCCGGTCGAGAGATCGGGGCATTTTTGTTCTGGTCAGCAAAGATGACGTCTGGCCTGAGCATCAGGTACAATTCCCGGCTATTTTTCAGCGGGCAATCTGCCTGCAGCCTTTTTGAGTGTTGATCCGTGAGTGATTTGAGTCATATCCGCAATTTCTCCATCATCGCCCACATTGACCATGGCAAGTCGACGCTGGCCGATCGATTCATCCAGATGTGCGGCGGCCTTGCCGAGCGTGAAATGGAAGCCCAGGTTCTGGACTCCATGGACCTCGAACGCGAACGCGGGATCACCATCAAGGCCCACAGCGTCACGCTGTACTACAAGGCCAAAGACGGCATCACTTACCAACTGAACTTCATTGACACCCCCGGCCACGTTGACTTCACCTACGAAGTCAGCCGGTCCCTGGCGGCCTGTGAAGGTGCATTGCTGGTGGTGGACGCCGGTCAGGGCGTGGAAGCGCAATCGGTCGCCAACTGCTACACCGCGATCGAACAGGGCCTGGAAGTCATGCCCGTGCTGAACAAGATCGACCTGCCGCAGGCTGAGCCCGAGCGCGTCAAGGAGGAGATCGAGAAGATCATCGGCATCGACGCCACCGACGCGGTCACCTGCAGCGCCAAGACCGGCCTGGGTGTCGACGAAGTGCTCGAACGCCTGGTCCACACCATTCCAGCCCCCACCGGCAACATCGAAGATCCGCTGCAAGCGTTGATCATCGATTCCTGGTTCGACAACTACCTGGGCGTTGTGTCCCTGGTCCGCGTGCGCCACGGCCGCGTGAAGAAGGGCGACAAGATCCTGGTCAAGTCCACCGGCAAGATCCACTTGGTGGACAGCGTCGGTGTCTTCAACCCCAAGCACACCGCGACCGTTGATCTGAAAGCCGGTGAAGTAGGCTTCATCATCGCCGGTATCAAGGACATCCACGGCGCGCCGGTGGGTGACACCCTGACACTCAGCTCCACCCCGGATGTGGATGTGCTGCCAGGCTTCAAGCGTATCCAGCCGCAGGTCTACGCCGGTCTGTTCCCGGTCAGCTCCGACGATTTCGAAGATTTCCGCGAAGCCCTGCAAAAGCTGACCCTCAATGACTCGTCGTTGCAGTACACCCCGGAAAGCTCCGACGCCCTGGGCTTCGGCTTCCGCTGCGGGTTCCTGGGCATGCTGCACATGGAAATCATCCAGGAGCGCCTGGAGCGCGAATACGACCTGGACCTGATCACCACCGCGCCTACCGTTATTTTCGAGCTGTTGCTTAAAACCGGTGAAACGATTTACGTCGACAACCCCTCCAAGCTTCCGGATCTGTCGGCGATCGAAGACATGCGCGAGCCTATCGTGCGGGCCAATATCCTGGTTCCGCAGGAGCATTTGGGCAACGTCATTACGCTGTGTATCGAAAAGCGTGGCGTCCAACGCGACATGCTGTTCCTCGGCACTCAGGTTCAAGTGACTTACGACATGCCGATGAACGAAGTGGTCTTGGACTTCTTCGACCGTCTCAAGTCCACCAGTCGCGGCTATGCTTCGCTGGACTACCATTTCGATCGTTACCAATCGGCTAATCTGGTGAAACTGGATGTGCTGATTAACGGCGACAAGGTAGATGCCTTGGCACTGATCGTGCACAAGGATAATGCGCATTACAAAGGTCGCCAGTTGACCGAAAAGATGAAAGAACTGATTCCGCGTCAGATGTTCGACGTCGCGATCCAGGCCGCCATCGGCGGGCAGATCATTGCGCGAACCTCCGTCAAGGCACTCAGAAAGAACGTACTGGCCAAATGCTACGGCGGTGACGTAAGCCGTAAGCGCAAGCTGCTTGAGAAGCAAAAGGCCGGTAAAAAACGCATGAAGCAAGTGGGCAACGTGGAAGTTCCACAAGAAGCCTTCCTTGCGGTGCTCAGGTTGGATAGTTAGGTCCTATGTCGCTAAATTTCCCGCTGTTGCTGGTCATCGCCGTTGCCGTCTGCGGTCTCTTGGCGTTGCTCGATCTGGTGTTCTTCGCCCCGCGTAGGCGGGCGGCTATCGCGTCCTATCAAGGCAGCGTCAGCCAGCCCGATGGTGTGGTGATCGAGAAGCTGAACAAAGAGCCTTTGCTGGTTGAATACGGCAAGTCGTTCTTCCCGGTGTTGTTCATCGTGCTGGTGCTGCGTTCGTTCCTGGTGGAGCCGTTTCAGATCCCGTCGGGGTCGATGAAACCTACCCTGGATGTGGGCGACTTCATCCTGGTGAACAAGTTTTCCTATGGGATCCGCCTGCCGGTGATCGATAAGAAGGTCATCGAAGTCGGCGACCCGCAGCGCGGTGATGTGATGGTGTTCCGCTATCCAAGCGACCCGAACGTCAACTACATCAAGCGTGTGGTCGGCCTGCCGGGCGATGTGATCCGTTACACCAGCGACAAGCGCCTGTTCATCAACGGTGAGTCGGTGGCCGAAAAACTGCTCGGTTCCGAACCGAACACCCTGGGCAGCGCCGAGCTGTATCAGGAGAAGCTCGGTGCCGTGGAACACGAGATCCGCAAGGAGATGAGCCGCTATCGCGCCCAGCCTGACGGCCAGTGGAAAGTGCCTGCCGGGCACTATTTCATGATGGGCGACAACCGCGACAACTCCAATGACAGCCGCTACTGGGATGACCCCAGTATTCCCAAAGAGCTGCTGGGCATGGTTCCCGACCAGAATATCGTCGGCAAGGCCTTCGCGGTCTGGATGAGTTGGCCGGAACCCAAGCTCAGCCACCTGCCGAACTTCTCGCGGGTCGGGCTGATCAAGTAATACAAGCGGCGCTGTGAACACAGCGCCGAATGCTTTTCTGGGGCGTGGACAATTCGCGTCCCATGCAACACCCATCAGGATTTGAATTTGAACACTGCGTCAATCGTCGATGGCCGCCGGTGCCACCAACTCACTATGGATAAACCGTGACCGTTTCTCTCAGTCGTCTCGAGCGCCAGCTCGGCTACACCTTCAAGGACCAGGAATTGATGGTCCTTGCCCTCACACACCGCAGCTTCGCAGGGCGCAATAACGAGCGCCTGGAATTTCTCGGTGATGCCATCCTCAATTTCGTTGCCGGGGAAGCCCTTTTCGAGCGCTTCCCCCAAGCCCGTGAAGGCCAGCTATCGCGCCTGCGCGCACGCCTGGTCAAGGGCGAAACCCTGGCCGTACTGGCTCGCGGTTTCGGCCTGGGCGAGTACCTGCGCCTGGGTTCCGGCGAATTGAAAAGCGGCGGGTTCCGCCGTGAATCGATCCTGGCCGATGCCCTCGAAGCGCTGATCGGCGCTATCTACCTGGATGCGGGCATGGAAGCGGCCAAGGAGCGGGTCACGGCGTGGCTGACCTCCGAGATCGAAAGCCTGACCCTGGTCGATACCAACAAAGATCCCAAGACCCGCCTGCAGGAATTCCTGCAATCGCGCGGCTGCGAACTGCCCCGCTACGAAGTGGTGGATATCCAGGGTGAGCCCCATTGCCGCGTGTTCTTCGTGGAATGTGAAATCACCTTACTGAACGAAAAAAGCCGAGGTCAGGGTGTGAGCCGTCGTATTGCCGAACAGGTAGCGGCCGCTGCAGCACTGATTGCCCTGGGCGTGGAGAATGGCCATGACTGATTCAACCGCAACACGCTGTGGCTATGTTGCCATCGTCGGCCGCCCCAACGTGGGCAAGTCCACGCTGCTCAACCACATCCTGGGGCAGAAGCTGGCGATTACATCGCGCAAGCCGCAGACCACCCGCCACAACATGCTGGGCATCAAGACCGAAGGCAACGTGCAAGCGGTCTACGTTGACACCCCGGGCATGCACAAAGGCGGCGAAAAAGCCCTTAACCGCTATATGAACAAGACCGCTTCGGCCGCGTTGAAAGACGTCGACGTGGTGATCTTCGTGGTCGACCGCACCAAGTGGACCGATGAAGACCAGATGGTTCTGGAGCGCGTGCAGTACGTCACCGGCCCGTTGATCGTCGCGCTGAACAAGACCGACCGCATCGAAGACAAAGCCGAGCTGATGCCGCACCTGAGCTGGCTGCAGGAACAACTGCCGAACGCCCAGATCATCCCGATTTCCGCCCAGCACGGCCACAACCTCGACGCCCTGGAGCGCGTGATCGCCGAGCACCTGCCGGAGAACGAACACTTCTTCCCGGAAGACCAGATCACCGACCGCAGCAGCCGTTTCCTCGCCGCCGAACTGGTGCGTGAGAAAATCATGCGCCAGATGGGCGCCGAGCTGCCGTACCAGATCACCGTCGAAATCGAAGAGTTCAAGCAGCAGGGCAAGACCTTGCATATCCATGCGCTGATCCTCGTCGAACGCGACGGCCAGAAGAAAATCATCATTGGCGACAAGGGCGAGCGCATCAAGCGCATCGGTACCGAGGCGCGCAAGGATATGGAATTGCTGTTCGATTCCAAGATCATGCTCAACCTGTGGGTGAAGGTGAAAGGCGGTTGGTCCGATGACGAGCGTGCGTTGCG
Organism: Pseudomonas sp. S5F11; assembly: GCF_019641515.1. NCBI lineage: Bacteria > Pseudomonadati > Pseudomonadota > Gammaproteobacteria > Pseudomonadales > Pseudomonadaceae > Pseudomonas > Pseudomonas sp. S5F11. The sequence goes on along the minus strand of NZ_JAIFJZ010000001.1, from coordinate 2,433,218 downwards.
CTCTCTCGGCTACGGCGACCTGTAAGTACACCGCAGGGCAAAAAATGTGGGAGGGGGCTTGGCCCCGATAGCGGTGGACCAGTTAATAAATACGTGACTGAGCCACCGCCATCGGGGCCAAGCCCCTTCCCACATTAGGTTTATGTTGTTTTCACGATAGAGAACCCATGTCCCAATCCCCACCTCCCAGCCAACTCGCCTATGTCCTGCACAGCCGTGCCTATCGCGAGACCAGCGCCCTGGTGGATTTCCTCACCCCCCACGGTCGCCTGCGCGCGGTGTTGCGCAGTGCGCGGGGCAAGGCCGGGACATTGGCGCGGCCCTTTGTGGCGCTGGATGTGGAGTTTCGCGGCAAGGGCGAGCTGAAGAACGTCGGCCGCCTGGAAAGCGTCGGCACCTCCGCCTGGCTCAATGGCGATGCGCTGTTCAGCGGCCTATACCTAAATGAACTGCTGATTCGCCTGTTGCCAGCCGAAGATCCGCACCCGGCGGTCTTCGATCACTACGCCGCCACGTTGCTGGCCCTGGCCGAAGGTCGGCCGTTGGAGCCGTTGCTGCGCGCCTTCGAATGGCGTCTGCTGGACGATCTGGGTTACGGCTTTGAACTGAACAACGACCTGCACGGCGAACCCATCGCCGCCGATGGCATGTATCGCCTGCAAGTGGACGCGGGGCTGGAGCGAGTCTACTTGCTGCAACCCGGTCTATTTCAGGGCACCGAGCTGCTGGCCATGAGCGAAGCCGACTGGACCGCGCCCGGCGCCTTGTCCGCCGCCAAGCGCCTGATGCGCCAGGCCCTGGCCGTGCACCTGGGCGGGCGGCCGCTGGTCAGTCGCGAGTTGTTTCGAAAGCCCTGACATCCCCGTGTATGCTGTGCAGCGTTTCTTTCCCCTTTTCAGGAGCGCTTCCGTGACCACCAGCAATCGCATTCTTCTTGGCGTCAACATCGACCACGTCGCTACCCTGCGCCAGGCCCGGGGCACTCGCTACCCCGATCCGGTCAAGGCCGCGCTGGACGCCGAAGAAGCGGGCGCCGACGGCATCACCGTGCACTTGCGCGAAGACCGTCGGCACATCCAGGAACGCGACGTGCTGCTGCTCAAGGACGTGCTGCAAACCCGCATGAATTTCGAAATGGGCGTCACCGAAGAAATGATGGCGTTCGCCGAGCGCATCCGCCCGGCACATATCTGCCTGGTGCCGGAAACTCGCCAGGAACTCACCACCGAGGGCGGCCTGGATGTGGCCGGCCAGGAAGCGCGGATCAAGGCCGCGGTGCAGCGTTTGTCGAAGATCGGCAGCGAAGTGTCGTTGTTTATCGACGCCGACCCGCGCCAGATCGAGGCCTCGCGCCGCGTCGGCGCGCCCGCCATCGAACTGCATACTGGCCGCTACGCCGATGCCACCACGCCGACGGAGGTCGCAGACGAGCTGCAACGCATTATCGAAGGCGTGAACTGCGGTCTCAATGAAGGCTTGATCGTCAATGCCGGCCACGGTTTGCACTACCACAACGTCGAGGCCGTCGCCGCGATCAAGGGCATCAACGAACTGAACATCGGCCATGCCCTGGTGGCCCACGCGCTGTTCGTCGGCTTCAAAGGCGCGGTTGCCGAAATGAAGGCCCTGATCCTGGCCGCCGCCAAGCACTAAAAGCAGCCAAGCCGAAATGTGGGAGGGCGTCACCTCCCACATGAGAACCCTTACTGTTTAGCCCGTGTAGGTGTATCGTATCCGCCCTTTGCAGGCTATGCGCCTGCGGCCGATACGCGAGGTTGTTGTGTCCCGATCCTTTTCCCGTCGACAAATCCTGGGTGGTCTGGCCGGCCTGGCCGTAGTGGGCGCCGGTGCCGGTGGCGCCTACCGCTACTGGCTGGGGAAAGTCGCCGAGGCCGAGGCGGGGCAAGATTACGAACTGATCGCGGCGCCGCTGGATGTTGAGCTGGTGCCGGGACACAAGACCGAGGCCTGGGCGTTCGGCCCGTCGGCGCCGGGCACCGAGTTGCGCGTGCGCCAGGGTGAGTGGCTGCGGGTGCGCTTTATCAACCACTTGCCGGTCGCCACCACCATCCACTGGCATGGCATCCGCCTGCCGCTGGAAATGGACGGCGTACCCTACGTCTCGCAGTTGCCGGTGCTGCCTGGCGAATACTTCGACTACAAGTTCCGCGTGCCCGACGCCGGCAGCTACTGGTACCACCCTCATGTCAACAGCAGCGAAGAACTCGGCCGTGGCCTGGTGGGCCCGCTGATCATCGAAGAGCGCGAGCCCACCGGCTTCAAACACGAATGCACCCTGAGCCTCAAGAGCTGGCACGTGGACGAAGAGGGCGAGTTCGTCGCCTTCAGCATCCCCCGCGAAGCGGCGCGTGGCGGTACGGCCGGGCGCTTGTCGACGATCAACGGTGTGTCCCAGGCGGTGATCGACTTGCCGGCCGGGCAGATCACCCGTGTGCGTCTGCTCAATCTGGATAACACCCTGACCTATCGCATCAATATTCCCGACGTCGAAGCGCGCATCTATGCGTTGGATGGCAACCCTATCGAACCGCGCCCGCTGGGCAAGGAGTACTGGCTGGGCCCGGGCATGCGTATCTGCCTGGCGATCAAGGCGCCGGCGGCGGGTGAAGAACTGTCGATTCGCAACGGCCCGGTGCGCCTGGGTACCTTCCGCTCGGTGGCCAATACCGACGCGCCCACCGACTGGCCGCCGGCGCTGCCGGCCAACCCGATCAGCGAGCCGGACCTGGCCAATGCCGAGAAACTCAACTTCAATTTCGAGTGGGTTGGTTCGGTCTCGGTCAATGTGGACAACGGCAAGCCGCCGAGCCTGTGGCAGATCAACGGCCAGGCCTGGGACATCACCGACAAAACCTGCGCCGACCGCCCGATCGCCAAGCTGGAAAAGGGCAAGAGCTACATTTTCGAATTGAAGAACATGACCCAGTACCAGCACCCGATCCACCTGCACGGCATGAGTTTCAAGGTGATCGCCTCTAACCGCCATAAGGTGATCCCGTACTTCACCGACACCTACCTGCTGGGCAAGAACGAGCGCGCCCGGGTGGCGTTGGTGGCGGATAACCCTGGGGTGTGGATGTTCCACTGCCATGTGATCGACCATATGGAAACCGGCCTGATGGCCGCCATCGAGGTGGCGTGATGCGTCAGTTTCGCCCCACCGCGATCATCGACCGCAGCCGGGACCAGGACTTTATGCGTGAAGCCCTGGCCCTCGCCGCCCAAGGCGCAGCGCTGGGTGAGGTGCCGGTCGGCGCGGTGCTGGTGCAGGACGGTGAAATCATCGGACGAGGCTTTAATTGCCCCATCAGCGGTAACGACCCTAGCGCCCACGCCGAAATGGTCGCCATCCGCGCCGCCGCCCAGGCCGTCAGCAACTACCGCCTGCCAGGCAGCACGCTGTATGTGACCCTGGAGCCGTGCAGCATGTGCGCCGGTTTGATCGTGCATTCACGCATCGCACGGGTGGTGTACGGCGCGTTGGAGCCTAAGGCTGGGATCGTGCAGAGCCAGGGGCAGTTTTTTACCCAGGGCTTTTTGAATCATCGGGTGTTGTTTGAAGGCGGTGTACTGGCTGAAGAGTGCGGCACGGTGCTGAGCGAATTCTTCAAAGCCCGCCGTGCCAAACCCCCCCTCTAAAGAACACTGCAGCTCAAATGTGGGAGGGGGCTTGCCCCCGATGACGGCGGGTCAGCTAAGGCTATGCTGACCGACACTCTGAAATCGGGGGCAAGCCCCCTCCCATATTTTGAGCTTCATTTTTCCAGCGGGACGGGGGCTTACTTTTTGGCGATGATGACGGCCCGCATAGGCGCCGGCAGCCCTTCAATGGTCTTGCTGTGATCATCCGGATCGAGGAAATCGCTGAGGGATTGATACTTCATCCATTCCGTCCCACGCTGTTCCTGCACCGTGGTCACACTCACATCCACACACCGCACATCACTGAACCCGGCACGCCGCAGCCATAGCATCAACGCTGGCACCGAGGGCAGGAACCACACGTTGCGCATCTGCGCGTAGCGATCTTCCGGCACCAGCACTTGCTGCTGATCGCCTTCCACTACCAAGGTTTCCAGCACCAGCTCGCCGCCCTTGACCAGTGTGTCCTTGAGCGCCAGCAAGTGCTCGATGGGCGAGCGACGGTGGTAGAAAACGCCCATGGAAAACACCGTGTCGAAGCCTTCCAGGTTGGGCGGCAGGTCTTCGAACGGGAACGGTAGGTGCCAGGCTTTGGGCTCGGACAGGTAGCGTTGCACCGCCTGGAACTGGCAGAAGAACAACCAGTTGGGGTCCACGCCGATCACGCTGTCGGCACCGGCGCCGAGCATGCGCCACATGTAGTAGCCGTTGCCGCAGCCGACGTCGAGGATGCGCTTGCCCTTGAGGTTCAGGTGCGGCGCCACCCGCGACCACTTCCAGTCCGAGCGCCATTCGGTGTCCACATGCACGCCGAACAAATGGAACGGGCCTTTGCGCCAGGGGCTCAGGCCCATGAGCGCGGTGTGCATCTGCGCGCGGGTGGCGTCGTCGCAGTCGGCGTCCAGGGTCAGGCCGTTCAGCAGGTCGACGTGGTCGGGCGCGAGGGTCGGCAGTGCGTCCAGCGCGCTCTGCCAGCGCGCGAGGTCGCCGTGGCCTTTCTCCATTTTGCTGTCGAGTTGCGCCTGCAGGCCCTGGGCCCAGACGGCCAGGGGCGTGCCGACCAGATGGCGGGCGAGGGGGGACAGATCAATCATGGCAAGGCAATCAACGAGGCAAAGTTAAGACACTGGAACCACGGCACGACTTTCGAGAACCCGGCCGCCAGCAGGCGTCCGCGGTGTTCTTCGAGGCTGTCGGGCTTCATGACGTTTTCGATGGCGCTGCGTTTTTGGGCGATTTCCAGTTCGCTGTAGCCATTGGCGCGTTTGAACGCCACATGCAGGTCGGTGAGCAGTGCGTGTTCTTCCAGGTCATTGAAGCGCAGCTTTTCCGAAAGGATCAGCGCGCCGCCCGGCAACAGCGCCTGACGAATACGGCCGAGCAACGCCAGGCGCTCCTCGGGGGCGATGAACTGCAAGGTGAAGTTCAGCGCCACCACCGAAGCCGGCTGGAACTGCAACGCGAGGATATCGCCCTCGACCACCTGCACCGGCAGCAACTCTTGAAACATCGAGTCCTGGCCATTGAGGTATTCGCGACAGCGTTCGACCATCGCCGCCGAATTGTCCACCGCGATCACCGAGCAGCCCTCGGTGCGCACATGGCGCCGCAGAGCCTGGGTCACCGCGCCGAGGGATGAGCCCAGGTCGTAGAGCACGCTGTGGGGTTGGGCGAACTGCGCGGCCAGCACGCCGAGGTTCTCGACAATGGTCGGATACCCAGGCACCGAGCGTTTGATCATGTCGGGAAACACCCGCACTACATCCTCGTTAAAGGCGAAGTCCGGCACCTGGGGCAGGGGCTGGGCGAACAGGCGATCGGGTTCTTGGCTCACGGTTGTTCCGGCGACGGTGGGGGAAAGGCCGGCATTTTAGCCAAGTTGCCCCTCGGATGCCCGTGTTGTCTGATGGAAAGCCGAGGCCGTGATACCCCACTGGCCAAGCCAATAGGTAGTAATCAGCAAATACGGCGCGGCCTCGAACGCGACCACGAACCGATTGATGCCGATCAGCGTGTCGGAAAACACAAAGGATGCGGCCCCCGCCGCGGCCAGCAGCGCCGAACGCTTGGGCACATCACCGCCCAAGCGGGCCAGCGCGCGCCAGAGCATGGCGCTGATCACCAGGGCATAAACCACCACAGGTATCAACAAATCCCCCAGGCCATGGGAAATCAGGAGGCTCAACAGCACCGCTCCCACGCCCAGCGCGAGGATCAACGGCAGCGGCGCCAAGCGGCGGCAATCGCTGAAGTAGGCCTTGAGGTACGCCAAGTGCGCCAACAGAAATGCGCCCAGGCCAAAGATAAACAGGTCCCCCGGCCAGGCCAGCAGAACATCCCCTACCAGTGAGAAAATCAGCCCCAGGCTGATCCAGCGGCGATAGTCGGTGGGCGGCGCATCGTGCAGCCAGCCCAGCAGTGCCAGCACCGGCAAGGGTTTGACCAGCAGGCACAGCAGCGTGGCGTGGGTGGTCAGGCCGTAGATAAAAGTGCCGGCGCCCATCAGCGCAAGAATCAGCCACGGCATATCAGTTCACCGTAATGGCGCAGTCGAAGGCTTCAACGGGTTCGGCTTCCGGCTCCCAGGGCTGCTGGGAGGTCAGGCGCAAGCGACCCTGACCCGGCGCGAAAGCCTGGAACCGCCAGGTCGACTGGCCGCCGCCGCCGATCACCCCGGATTCGCTGCTGCTGTAGACCTCGGGGCTCAGCGCACGCAGCACGCCGCCGGCCGAATCCTGGATGGCCCAGCGGTAACCGGTGGTGGGGTTGCTGGGCAGGGTGAGGATCAGGTTTTGCCCGGTTTTCAGCTGGAGCGGGCAGGCGCTCTGGTTTTCCACGGTGACGTTTTGCTTGGGAGCGCTGGCGCAGGCGGCCAGCAGGGCAAGGCTCAAGGGGAGAAGCAGGCGGGCAGCGGTCATAAGGGCTCCGTTGTTTGGCGACGAAGACCGAGCATAACCGAAGATAAGACAGGGTGTTACAAGGTGGATACAGGTTGCGGCCACTCGCGCCATCGGGGGCAAGCCCCCTCCCACACTTGAGTATGTTCACAAATCAAACTGTGGGAGGGGGCTTGCCCCCGATGAGGCCGGTGCAAGCGCTAACGGTCTATCAGAACAGCACCTTCGCCACATCCGCAAAGCGCTTGGCGAAATGCACCGTCATGCCTTCCTTCAGGTACTCCGGCAACTCTTCGAAACTGCCGCGATTGGGCTCTGGCAGGATCAGTTCATGGATCTTCTGGCGCCGCGCGGCGATTACTTTTTCGCGCACTCCGCCAATTGGCAGCACATGCCCAGTCAGTGTCAGTTCGCCGGTCATGGCCACGCCTTTCTTCGGCGGTTGGTTACGTGCCAGGGACAGCAGGGCGCTGGCCATGGTCACGCCAGCACTTGGGCCATCCTTCGGCGTGGCGCCTTCCGGCACATGCAGGTGCACAAAGGCTTCGTCGAAGAACTTCGGGTCGCCGCCAAAAGACTTCAGGTTCGAACTGATGTAGCTGTAGGCGATTTCGGCGGACTCCTTCATCACCTCACCCAACTGGCCGGTCAGCTTGAAGCCGCGGTTAAGGGTGTGAATGCGCGTCGCTTCAATCGGCAAGGTGGCACCGCCCATGCTGGTCCACGCCAGGCCGGTGATGACGCCAATGCCGGACAACACTTGTTCATTACGGAACACCGGCGTGCCCAGGGAGCTTTCCAGATCCTTGTTGCCGATCTTGATCACGCTGTCCGGCGCATCCAGCAACTTGACCACCGCTTTGCGCACCAGTTTGCCCAGCTGTTTCTCCAACTGGCGCACCCCAGCTTCACGGGCGTAACCGTCGATCAGCGCGCGCAGGGCGCCATCGCTGATGGTCAGGCTGTTTTTTGCCACGCCGGCTTTTTCCAGCTGCTTGGGCCATAGATGGCGCTTGGCGATGGCGACTTTCTCTTCGGTGATATAGCCCGACAGGCGAATCACTTCCATACGGTCGAGCAGTGGGCCGGGGATGGAATCCAGGGTGTTGGCGGTGCACACGAACAGCACCTTGGACAGGTCCAGGCGCAGGTCCAGGTAGTGGTCGAGGAATTCGACATTCTGCTCAGGGTCCAGGGTTTCCAGCAGCGCCGACGCCGGGTCGCCCTGGAAGCTCTGGCCCATCTTGTCGATCTCGTCGAGCATGATTACCGGGTTCATCACCTCCACGTCCTTGAGCGCCTGCACCAGTTTGCCGGGCAGGGCGCCGATGTAGGTGCGGCGATGGCCCTTGATTTCGGCCTCGTCACGCATGCCGCCGACGCTGAACCGATAGAACGGGCGGCCCAGGGACTCGGCGATGGATTTGCCGACACTGGTTTTGCCCACGCCCGGCGGGCCCACCAGCAGCACAATGGAACCGGCGACTTCGCCTTTATAGGCGCCCACCGCGAGGAATTCGAGGATGCGGCTCTTGATGTCATCAAGGCCTGCGTGGTGTTTATCCAGCACCTTGCGCGCGTGCTTAAGGTCGAGTTTGTCCTCGCCATATACGCCCCATGGCACCGACGTGGCCCAATCCAGATAGTTGCGGGTGACCGCGTATTCCGGCGAGCCGGTTTCCAGGATCGACAGTTTGTTGAGTTCTTCATCGATGCGTTTTTTCGCCTGGGCCGGCAGTACTTTGCCTTCCAGGCGTTGCTCAAATTGCTCGACGTCCGCGCTGCGGTCGTCCTTGGTCAAACCCAGTTCCTGCTGGATGACTTTGAGCTGTTCCTTGAGGAAGAACTCGCGCTGATGCTCGCCGATCTTGCGGTTCACTTCGGCGGACAGCTCTTTTTGCAGGCGCGCGACCTCGACTTCCTTGCGCAGCATCGGCAGCACTTTTTCCATGCGCTTGAGCATGGGCACGCAGTCCAGCACTTCCTGCAGTTCGTTGCCGGTGGCGGAGGTGAGGGCGGCGGCGAAGTCGGTCAGCGGCGATGGGTCGTTGGGGCTGAAGCGGTTGAGGTAGTTCTTCAACTCTTCGCTGTACAACGGGTTGAGGGGCAGCAGCTCCTTGATCGCGTTGATCAGCGCCATGCCGTAAGCCTTGACCTCGTCGGTCGGCTCGGACGGCTGGTGTGGGTATTCGACTTCCACCAGGTACGGCGGGCGATGGTGCTTGAGCCAGGTGCGAATCCTCACGCGGGTCAGGCCCTGGGCGACGAATTGCAGCTTGCCGTTTTCGCGGCTGGCGTGATGCACCTTCACCAGGGTGCCGTACAGCGGCAGGCTGGAGGTGTCGAAGTGGCGCGGGTCTTCCGGCGGCGTGTCCATAAAGAACAGGGCCAGGGAGTGGTGCTCGGACTTGCTCACCAGTTCCAGGGTTTCGGCCCAGGGTTCTTCATTGACGATCACCGGCAACACTTGCGCGGGGAAGAACGGCCGATTGTGGATCGGGATGATATAGACCTTGTCCGGCAGGTTCTGGCCAGGCAGGGCCAGGCCGGTATTGGACGAGTGGGATTCAGCGTTTTCGGGGTCGGCGTAATCGTTGAGGTCGTAATCGGGAAATTCTTGCTGGTCGCTCATGGGGCACCTGCATCAGGAAGTATGGTGCTTAGATGGGGCGAGGTAGCGGTGGTTTCAATGGTGGGGGTGAGATAGCAACATATTGCATAAAATTACGGCGGCGATCCGGCCAGGAGGTCAGCTGATTTTATGAAGGTAGGCCGGGAGCGGCTGTTCTGGCAGCACCGAGAGTACTTTCAAGCGCTGCAACATTCGCTGTCGCGCCCGCTGCAAGTGCTCGCGCAGGTTCAGCGCGGCGGCATCGAAGGCACCGTGCAGCAGCAGTTCGAGAATCAAGCGATGTTCGGCAAGCATCGACGGATCGGCGCCGATCCCCAGCAAACCATGGAATATCCGGCTGATGATCATCGGGCTCTGGCCCTGGCGGATCAACGCCGCGATCTTGCGGTTTTGCAGACCGGCCAGGCAGTGCTGGTGCAAGTCCTCTTCGATGCGCTCGATGGCTTCCAGGCTGCAGTGCGCGGTGCTCTGGGCGTCCAGTACCCGTTGCAGCATGGCTTGCAGCACCTCGCGGTCGAGGTTCGGCGCGCTCTGGCGCAAGGCTTCGGGCTCCAGGCAGGCGCGCAGTTCGTAGTCCTCGGTCACTTCCCGGGCCGTCAACGGGCCGGCCAGCCATTGGGAATAGGGCTCCTTTTCCACCAGGCCACGGTCGCGCAGACGCATCAGCGCTTCACGCACCACCGCGCGGCTGACGCCGTAGTGTTCGGCGGCCGCCTGTTCATCCAGGCGGTAATGGCCGAAGGCGATGCAGGTGGACAGCGCCGCGCCGATTTCATCGACGATCCGTTCGCCCAACGGTCGCGTGTCCACCAACTCATCTTCGCCGTTCAAGCCCAGGTGCGCAGCGCTCAAGGGCAGGCGCAGCGGCTCCATGGCCAGGCCTTCGGGATTGATCAAGTAACCGCGGCCATTGAAACGGCAAATCAGCCCTTCTTCATGCAGCAGGTCCAACGCCCGGCGTACCGGCACGCGGCTGGTGCCGAACAAATCGGCCAGGGGCGCTTCCAGCAACACCAGCCCATGGCGGGCGGTGCCGTTGACGATCGCATCTCGCAGCACCTGGTGAATCATCGCGTAACGGGAGGCCGAGGCAGACGCTGCTTTCATCGATTTCTCAAGAGCATGTAGGACGATGGCCGGGGATTCTCTCATAGATGTGGGTGTCACTCTGCGCCACGTTGTGGGCACTTTTTTGGGGCCTGAAACGGATCATTGTTACTTTTCTGCACCAAAATGTACTTATTAATAAAAGATACATTATTTGAGCCTAAGTCACTTCTCCTCTGCTTGTCGGATTATTCTGCAACCCTGCAAGGGCTCTAGTCCGCTATTTCTAGCGTTAACGACCCGGAAAGCGCCAGTAGATCACTCAAGCCTGGCACGAAAGCTGCTTTTGTAAAATGTACATTTTATGAATATGTACGTTTTAAAAGGACTGCGCTGATGTCAGATGCCACATCAATGGCCGAGGATTTCGCCCACGGTCGCAGCGACCCGGTGCAAGCTCTGGAGCACTCGCTTGACCAGGCCCGGCGGTCTAGCTGCGTGTTTATCAGCCTCACCGCCGACCGCGCACGCCGTGAAGCCGAAGCCGCGGCTGCCCGCTGGCGTGCCGGTCAGCCATTGAGCCCGTTCGACGGCGTGCCGCTGGCCTGGAAAGACCTGTTTGACATGGCCGGCAGCGTCACCACCGCCGGTGCCGCCTACCGTCGCAATGCCCCCGCCGCCGCGCTCGATGCGCCCGTTGTCGGCCTGTTGTGCCGCGCCGGCATGGTCAGCGTGGGCAAGACCAACCTCAGTGAGCTGGCGTATTCCGGCCTGGGACTGAACCCGCATTTCGGCACGCCGCGTAATCCCCATGCCAGCGATCAGCCGCGTATCCCCGGTGGTTCGTCGTCCGGTTCGGCGGTGGCCGTCGCCGCTGGAATCGTGCCGATCGCCATGGGCACCGACACCGCCGGCTCGATCCGCATCCCCTCGGCCTTCAATGGCCTGGTGGGGTATCGCAGCAGCAGTCGGCGCTATAACCGCGACGGTGTGTTCCCTTTGGCTCGCACCCTCGACAGTCTCGGCCCGCTGGCGCGTAGCGTGCGCGATGCCCTGACCCTCGACGATATCCTTCACGGCCGCACGCACACTCATACCGCACGCAGCCTAAAGGGTCAGCGGTTTGTGCTGGAGCACAGCGTGCTGAGCCACGTTGAACCGGCCGTAGGCAATAACTTGCTGCGCGCCGTGGAGCAACTCAAGGCCGCCGGTGCGCTGGTCGAAAACCGTGAAAGCCCGACCTTCAAAGGCGCACTGGAACTGATCCACCAACATGGCTGGCTCGGCGCCTTCGAAGCCTTCGCCCTGCACCAAGCCCTGCTCGACAGCGCCGACGCCGCGCAACTCGATCCACGGGTGCGCCGCCGCCTCGAAACCGCGCGCGGGCTGCCCGCCAGTCAGTTAATCGGCCTGATCGAGGCACGCCAACGCCTGCAACTCCAACTGGTCGACGACCTCGACGGCGCGATCCTGATCACGCCCACCGTCGCCCACGTCGCCCCGGCCCTGGCGCCTCTGGAAGCCGACGACGACCTGTTCGCCACCACCAACCTCGCCACCCTGCGCCTGACCATGCCCGGCAGCCTGCTGGACATGCCCGGCGTGACCTTGCCCAGTGGCCGCGATGCCTTGGGCCTGCCCACCGGGATGCTGCTCAGCGCCCCGATGGGGGAGGACGCGCGCCTGCTGCGCGCCGCGTTGTCCGTCGAATCCGTACTTAACGTTTAAGGAGATACACCATGGCTAAAGACATCCTTTGTGCATTTGGCGTCGACGTTGATGCCGTCGCCGGCTGGCTCGGTTCCTACGGCGGCGAGGACTCGCCGGATGACATCTCTCGCGGCCTGTTCGCCGGGGAAGTCGGCGCGCCGCGCCTGCTCAAACTGTTCGAACGCTACGGCCTGCGCACCACCTGGTTTATCCCCGGCCACTCGATGGAGACTTTCCCCGAGCAGATGAAGGCTGTCGCCGATGCCGGCCACGAAATCGGCGTGCACGGCTACAGCCACGAAAACCCGATTGCGATGACCGCCGAGCAGGAAGAAATCGTCCTCGACAAGTCCATCGAACTGATCACCCAAGTTACCGGCAAACGCCCCACCGGCTACGTTGCGCCGTGGTGGGAATTCAGCAAGGTCACCAACGAGCTGCTGCTGAAAAAAGGCATCAAGTACGACCACAGCCTGATGCATAACGACTTCCACCCCTACTACGTACGCAAGGGCGACAGCTGGACCAAGATCGACTACAGCCAGCACCCCGACACCTGGATGAAACCGCTGGTGCGCGGTGAAGAAACCGACTTGGTAGAGATCCCGGCCAACTGGTACCTGGATGACCTGCCGCCGATGATGTTCATCAAGAAAGCCCCCAACAGCCACGGCTTCGTCAACCCGCGCCACCTCGAAGAAATGTGGCGCGACCAGTTCGACTGGGTCTACCGCGAACACGAACACGCGGTGTTCACCATGACCATCCACCCCGACGTATCCGGCCGCCCGCAAGTGCTGCTGATGCTCGAACGCTTGATCGAACACATCCAGAGCCATGCCGGCGTGCGTTTTGTCACGTTCGATGAAATCGCCGACGACTTTATCCGTCGCCAACCGCGTTCCTGACCCCACCCCTTGAGGCGCCACCCATGTCCATCTACAACAAGCTTGACCTGACCGGTTGGAAACCCCGGCAATTGACGTCCCAGGAAGTGCGCTTTGCCACCTGGATCGCGTTTTTCGCCTGGGTGTTTGCGGTGTACGACTTCATTCTGTTCGGCACCTTGCTGCCGGAGATCGGCCGGCACTTCGGCTGGGGTGAAGTGGAGCAAGCCGAGATCGCGACCTGGGTGGCGGTGGGCACCGCCGTGGTCGCCCTGGCCATCGGCCCTATCGTCGACAAACTGGGGCGGCGCAAAGGGATTATTTTCACCGTGGCCGGTTCGGCGCTTTGTTCGGCGCTGACCGCGATCGGCGGGGCGTGGGGCAAGTCGCCGCTGATTCTGATCCGTTCGTTGGGCGGTCTGGGTTATGCCGAAGAAACCGTCAACGCCACCTACCTCACCGAGCTGTATGGCGCGTCGGAAGATCCTCGACTGACCAAACGACGCGGTTTCATCTACAGCCTGGTGCAGGGCGGCTGGCCGGTAGGGGCACTGATTGCGGCGGGGTTGACCGCCTTGTTGCTGCCGATCATCGGTTGGCAGGGGTGTTTTATCTTCGCGGCGATCCCGGCCATTGTGATTGCAATCATGGCGCGCAAGCTCAAGGAGAGCCCGCAGTTCCAGATCCATCAGCGCATCAGCGAACTGCGTAAAAGTAGCGCGGTGAACGAAGCGCAGAACGTCGCCGCCACCTACGGCGTGGACTACGACGAACACAGCAAGGCCGGGCTCAAAGCCGCATTCCGTGGCCCGGCACGCCGCGCCACCCTGGTGATCGGCGCCGCGCTGTTGCTCAACTGGGCGGCGATCCAGGTGTTCAGTGTGCTGGGCACGTCGGTGATCGTCAGCGTGCACCACATCTCGTTCGAGAACTCGCTGATCATCCTGGTGCTGTCGAACCTGGTGGGTTACTGCGGCTACCTCAGCCATGGCTGGATGGGCGACAAGATCGGCCGCCGCAATGTGATCGGCCTGGGCTGGATGCTCGGCGGTCTGTCGTTCGCCGGCATGCTGTTCGGCCCGAGCAATATGGCCATGGTGGTGGGCTTGTACAGCCTGGGCCTGTTCTTCCTGATCGGGCCGTACTCGGCGGCGCTGTTCTTTATCAGTGAAAGTTTCCCCACCAGCATTCGCGCCACCGGCGGCGCGATCATCCATGCCATGGGGCCCATCGGTGCGGTGGTCGCAGGCTTTGGTGCCACTCAAGTGTTGTCCGCCGGCAGCGACTGGCAGACCGCGGCGCTGTGGTTCGGTGCGTTGCCGTGCTTCCTGTCCGGTGCGCTGATGTTTGCCGCCCGCCATGTCCGCCCGGAAACCGTGCAGTAAGGAGTATTCGATGAATCGTAAAGTTGCCTTGATTACCGGTGCCGCCAGCGGCATCGGCCAAGCCCTGGCCGTGGCCTATGCGCGCAATGGCGTGACGGTAGTGGGCGGGTATTTTCCGGCTGATCCCCATGATCCGCAGATCACTGTGAGCCTGGTGCAAGAAGCCGGTGGCGTCTGCCTGATGTTGCCGCTGGACGTGGGCGACACCGCCTCGGTGGACGCCTTGGCCGCGCAGGCTGTGCAGCATTTCGGTCGGCTCGACTATGCGGTGGCCAACGCCGGCCTGCTGCGTCGCGCACCGTTACTGGACATGACCGATGCGCTGTGGGACGAGATGCTAAATGTCGACCTGACGGGCGTCATGCGCACCTTTCGCGCTGCCAGTCGGCATATGAACGAGGGCGGCGCGTTAGTGGCGATTTCGTCGATTGCCGGCGGCGTGTACGGCTGGCAGGACCACAGCCACTACGCCGCCGCCAAGGCTGGTGTGCCGGGGTTGTGTCGTTCGCTGGCGGTGGAACTGGCGCCTCTGGGCATTCGCTGCAATGCGGTGATCCCGGGCCTGATCGAGACGCCGCAGTCCCTGGACGCAAAAAACTCCCTCGGCCCCGAAGGCCTGGCCAAAGCCGCCCGCGCTATTCCGCTGGGCCGGGTAGGGCGCGCCGATGAAGTGGCGTCGCTGGTGCAGTTCTTGACCAGTGATGCGTCCAGCTACCTCACCGGCCAGAGCATCGTCATCGACGGCGGCCTGACCGTACGCTGGCCTGACTGATGGGTGGGGGACTTGCCATCGATGGGGGTGTGCCAGACACAGCTGCCCTGGCTGAGCCGCCGCAATCGGGGGCAAGCCCCCTCCCACATTGGAATGCCACTGGCCTGACGGATGTACTCGCTCCCACTATGGAATGCCACTGGCCTGACGGATGTACTCGCTCCCACATTGGAATGACCCTGGCCTGACGGATGTACTCGCTCCCACTATGGAATGCCACTGGCCCTACGGATGTACTCGCTTCAACTGTGGGAGGGGGCTTGCCCCCGATGGGGGTGTGCCAGACACAGCTGCCCTGGCTGAACCACTGCAATCGGGGGCAGGCCCCTCTCACATTGGAATTGTGTTTGTTTCTGGAGAATGTATATGCCCCAACTCACTGATCGTCGCGCTGTGATCACCGGTGCCGGCAGCGGCATTGGTGCCGCCATCGCCCGTGCTTATGCGGTTGAAGGCGCGCGTCTGTTATTGGCCGACCGCAACGCCGCCAGCCTCGCCGAAACCGCGATCACCTGCCGCAATTTGGGCGCCGAGGTGGTCGAGTGTGTGGCCGATGTCGGCACGCTAGAAGGCGCTCAGGCCGGGGTCGACCGGTGTGTCGAGCACTTCGGCGGTATCGATATTCTGGTCAACAACGCCGGCATGCTGACCCAGGCGCGTTGTGTCGATCTGACCCTCGAAATGTGGAACGACATGCTGCGCGTCGACCTCACCAGCGTGTTCGTCGCCAGTCAGCGCGCCCTGCCGCACATGCTGGCGCAGCGCTGGGGGCGGATCATCAATGTGGCCTCGCAACTGGGCATCAAGGGCGGCGCCGAGCTGACCCACTACGCCGCCGCCAAGGCCGGGGTGATCGGCTTCACCAAGTCCCTGGCCCTGGAAGTGGCCAAGGACAATGTGCTGGTCAACGCCATCGCCCCGGGGCCGATCGAAACGCCGTTAGTGGGCGGGATCAGCGAGGCTTGGAAACGCGCCAAAGCCGCCGAGCTGCCCCTGGGCCGCTTCGGCCTGGCCGATGAAGTGGCGCCCAGCGCCGTGCTGCTCGCCAGCGAGCCGGGCGGCAATCTGTTTGTCGGCCAGACGCTTGGCCCGAACGCCGGCGACGTCATGCCATGAGCGGGGTATAGCGATGTGTGGACTCTGCGGACTGCTGGGCGAAGACCTGCATTGGAGCGACCCCTTGGGCGATGAGTTGCCCCGGCGCCGGGAACGGCTGCGCCGCATCGCCGCGATCAATCAGGTGCTGGCGGTGTTCCGGCTCAAGGTCGAAGATTTCCAGGGCGCCTCTTATTTACTGATCGGCGCCACCGGCAAACAAGCCCTGGCCAGCGGCCTGGATCAACTCTGGCAAGCGGCCGAAAGCATGCTCGGCCGTGCGTTGGACCCCCTCGATGCGACGCTGTTGGATCACTTGGAGTCCGCCCCATGAGCATGGCCCTGAACGTCATCACCGGCTTCCTCGGCAGCGGCAAAACCACCTTGCTCAAGCGCCTGTTGCACGGTGAAAGCCTGGGTGACACCGCGTTACTGATTAACGAATTCGGCGATGTGGGTATCGACCATCTGCTGGTGGAAGAAGTGGCCCCGGACACTGTGTTGCTGCCCAGCGGCTGTGTGTGTTGTTCGATTCGCGGCGAGTTGAAAGACGCCCTGCTGGCTCTGTTGCAGCGCCGCGAACGCGGTGAAATCCCGGCGTTCAAGCGCGTAATCCTGGAAACCACCGGCCTGGCCGACCCGGCGCCGATCCTCGCCACACTCAACAACGACGTGCAACTGCGCGGGCGTTTCCATATTGGCCTGGTGATCACCTTGGTGGACGCCAGCCACGCCGCCCTGCAAGAACGCCTGCACCCGGAATGGCTAGCCCAAGTGGCCGCCGCCGACCGCCTGCTGCTGAGCAAGACCGACCTGGCCGGTGATTGCGCCCCGCTGCGTGCGCATTTGCAGGCGCTCAACGCCGGTACGCCGATCCTCGACACCCACGCCATTCACAGCGGCGACCAATTGCTGCTCGGCGAAGGCCTGCGCAGCGCCGAGCCCGCCGATGAAGTGCAACGCTGGCAACTGCATCGATCCACCACCGCCTCCCATGGCGCGGCGCAGGTGTGCTGCCTGACCTTCGAGCAGCCGCTGGACTGGGTAGGGTTCGGGGTGTGGTTGTCGATGCTGCTAAGATGCCACGGCGAACGAATCCTCAGGGTCAAGGGACTGCTCAACGTGAACGCCAGTAACGCCCCCATCGTCATTCATGGCGTGCAGCATTGCCTGCACGCGCCGGTGCATCTGCCTGCGTGGCCGGGCAGCGACCGGCAATCGCGCTTGGTATTTATCCTGCGCGGCCTCGACCCTGCGCTGTTGCGTCGTTCTTTCGAGGTGTTTTCCCGGCGGTTGGCCCGATGATCACACTGCGCGTCCTCGGCACCTCGGTGACTTTGCTCGAATGTTTGCGCGTGCGGGCCGAGCAGGAACTTGGCATGCGCCTGGTCTATCAGGTGCACGATGTCGAGCAGGCCCAGCGTATTGCGGTGATGCAGCCCGACAGTTACGACCTTTACGATCAATGGTTTCACAACGTCGACTTCGTCTGGCCGGCGCGGGCGATCCAGCCTATCGATACGCGCCGCATCGCGCTATGGCACGAGATCAACGACTTGCCCAAGCGCGGGCGCCTGAGCCCCAACGACCGCCTGGGCAGTGGCAGCGTGCCCAGCGAGCGGCTGTTCGTGCAGCACGACGGCAGCCTCGGCAGCACCGTGACCGAACGTATCAGCATGCTGCCCCTGACCCACAACGCCGACAGTTTTGCCTACCGCCCCGAGCGTCTGCCCGCAGGCTTTTGCCGGGGCAACGAAAGTTGGGGCTGGCTGCTGGACCCGGCGTGGCGCGCGCGCACCGCACTGCAAAGCGACGCCGCCATTGGCGCACTGGATGCCGCGCTGGCGGTGCAGGGCGCTGGGCTCGCCAGTTTCCGCGACATCGGCAATATGAGCATCGAGGACATCGACGTACTCGCCGACATCCTGGTGCGCAAGCAGAAGGAGGGGCACTTCGCGGCGTTCTGGTCAGACGACGAAGAAGCCGCGCAACTGATGCTCAGCCCCAGTATCGATATCCAGAGCCTGTGGTCTCCAACCTTGATGCGCCTGCATCGCGCCGGTGTGAAGTACCGCCTGGCGGTGCCGCGCGAAGGCTATCGCGCCTGGTTCGGCGGTTTGTCGTTATCGCGCCATGCCCAGGGCGCGGTGCTGGATGCCGCCTACGCGTACCTCAACTGGTGGCTGTCCGGCTGGCCCGGTGCGGTGATGGCGCGTCAGGGGTATTACATCGGCAACCCGGCCCGCACGCGCGACCATTTGAGCGCCGCCGAGTGGGATTACTGGTACGCCGGCAAGCCCGCCCGTGAAGAACTGCCGGGCAGCGATGGCCTGCCGCTGATCGACCGGGGCGAGGTGCGCGACGGCGGCTCCTATGAACAGCGCATGGGCCATATCGCGGTGTGGAACGCGGTGATGGACGAGCACAACTACCTGGTGCGCCGCTGGGGCGATTTCATGCGCGCGCGAGGGCCGGCCTGACCCGAAAAGCCAAGCCTCTGTCGCCAATAAGCTGACGGTGAAGCCCCCGGTTTTATTGGGTGGACAAGCGCCTGCGCCGAGCTAATCTGCTCAACACAAATACCTGCAATGGACGGGTATTTTTTGACGCCAGGTCAGCTGTCGCAGGGAATGCACATGACAAATGGACGTAGTGGCAGAAACAGACGAACGCTGCCAGAGGGCACGCCGATGACGTGGCGCCATACGTTCCAGACCCGCATTGCCGGCGTATTGGCGTTGCTGCTGTTGGTGGTGGTCGCCGCGACCTACTTTGCGGTGCAGGCCGCCACCAGCCGCGCCGTGGAGAACCAGGCCCGCGCCCAACTGAAAACCGGCAGTCAGGTGTTCGAACGCCTCTTGGACCTGCGGGGCCGGCGCCTGCAATACGGCCTCGACTGGCTGACCGCCGACGGCCCATTCGTAAGCGCGGTGGCCGAGGGCAACTCGGCGTCGATCCTGGATGTGCTGGAGCGTCACGGCAGCGGCATCCGTTCCAGCGAAGTGCTGGTGCTGGGCCTGGACGGCACGGTGATGGTCAGCACCTTGCCGGGGTTTACGCGGGGCCAGGTCTTCCCTTATGCCGAGGCACTGCGTCGGGCCCGGCGCAGTGGCTTGCAGATGTTGATCGTGGCCATGGACCAGCGCCCCTACTTGCTGGTGCAGGACGAAGTCGTCGACACAACGCCCATCGCTCGCGTGGTCATGGGCTTTCCCATGGACACGTTGTTCGCCAATGAACTGCGCTCCATGAGCAACCTGGAGGTGTCGTTCCTCAGCATGCGCAACGGGCATGTCGGCCAATTATTCAGCACCCAGCCCGACGCTTATCAGGCCACGGTGATCAACCTGTTGCGTGGGGCCCGTCCGGACCCCGAGGCGCATATCCATCGGTTCTACGGCGAGCGTGTGCTCAGCCAGGTGCTGACGCTGGCCAATACCGGTGAGGGCGATGACGTGCGGGTGTTGCTGCAAAGCCCGCTGGATCATGCTCTGGAATCCTTTGCGCCGCTGGACCGGCAGTTCCTCGGAATTGCCCTGGCGGTGTTGGTGGTGTCGTTGGCTGGCGCGTTGTTTCTGGCGCGACGCGTGTCGCGGCCGCTCAATGCCTTGGTGGACGCCGCCGGGCGGATCGGCGCCGGTGACTACCGCACCCCGGTGCGGGTGCGTGGCCACGATGAGTTCGGCCTGCTGGCCCGCGCCTTCAATGCCATGCAAAGCGGCATCGCCATGCGTGAACGGCAACTGGCCCATAACGCTTTGCACGACCCCCTTACCGGGCTGCCCAATCGCGCCCTGGCCATGGAGCGCTTGGGCAGTGCGATCAGTGCGCGGCGGCCGGTGGCGCTGCTGTACCTGGGCATCGAAAACTACCGCGCAATCAACGAAGGCTTCGGCCCGGAGGGGGTTGAAGACATGTTGCGCGAAGCCAGCCGGTGCCTGTCCATGAGCCTGTTGGCCAGCGACACCGCGGCGCGGGTGTCCGGCAGCGAATTTCTGCTGTTGCTGGAAAATATCGGCATCGACCGCGCCGTGGCCCGCGCCGACCGCCTCTATGCACTGCTCACCGAGCCTCAACGCATTGGCAACGACGAGCTGCGCCACGAAGTGAGCATCGGCATTGCGGTCTACCCCAATGACGGCCAGCACGTCGAAGAACTGATCAGCCGCGCCGCCATCGCCCGCCACGATGCGGCGATGCTGCCGGGCTATCTGCAGATCTACCAGCAGGACCGCGACCTCGCCCATCAGCGCCAGATCACCCTGATTCGCGACTTGCGCCGTGCCGCCGCCGAAGGTGCGTTGCACCTGTGTTACCAGCCCAAGCTCGACCTCAAGCACGGCCAGGTGCGCCAGGCCGAAGCCCTGCTGCGCTGGCAGCACCCCAGTCTGGGGTTGGTGTCGCCGGCCGAGTTCATTCCCCTGGCCGAGCGCACCGGCAGCATGGCCAGCCTGACCCACTGGGTGATCGAAGAAGCCATCCGCCAGATCGCCGAATGGGCGCGGCGCGGCCTGTTGATCCAGTTGTCGGTGAATATCTCGGTGGACGACCTGGCCGACGACGACCTGGCGATCCGCGTGACGACTTTGCTTGCCCAGCACGGTGTGCAAGCCGAGCAATTGCTGTTCGAAATTACCGAGAGCGCCATCATGCACAACCCCCGCCAGGCCCTTAGCGTGTTGGAGCAACTGCGCGGCTGCGGTATCAGCCTGTCGGTGGATGACTTTGGCACCGGTTATTCCTCCCTCGCCCAACTGCAACGCCTGCCGGTGCAGGAGCTGAAGATCGACCAGTCCTTCGTGCGCAACCTCGACAACGAGGGCGGCGACGGCGTGATCGTGCGTTCGACCATCGAGATGAGCCATAACCTGGGGCTCAAAGTGGTGGCCGAAGGGGTGGAGTTCGAACCCAGCTTGAAGCTGCTCAAACAGTGGAACTGCGACACCGCCCAGGGCTACCTGATCAGCCGGCCGCTCAACGCCATGGCTTTTGAGATGTGGATGCGGCGCGAACGCGCGGCGGTCTAGACACCTTGCAGGTGACTACAGCTTTTTTAGGTATGGTCGATAACTTCTACGGAGCCTGACCGTTTGCACAGTTTTTACCGACCAACGGTTTAGCGTCCTCCTGTGTTCAATAGTGGCATTTTGCCTTGATTGCGGCATCATGGCCGTGACCGTTCTTTTCCGCCAAGGCTGGACGCTTTCTACCGGATCTCCCATGGCCCGATGTGTAAACCTGTTATCTCGCATGATGCTCTTGCTGGCGGCGGCAGCGCCCGTTTCGGCGGCCACCCTTGAGGTGTTGGTGCAGCAGGCCGATGGCAGCCCGGTCAGCGATGCGGTTGTGACTTTGCAAGGCCCGGCCGCTGTGGCGGCCGTCGCGCCCAAGGCGGAGATGGACCAACGTGGCCAGCGCTTCGCCCCCCATGTGCTGGCGGTGCATACCGGCACCCAGGTGCGCTTCCCCAATAGCGACAATATTCGCCATCAGGTGTATTCATTTTCGGCCGCCAAGCGTTTCGAACTGCGCCTGTACGAAGGCACGCCGACCGCACCGCTGCTGTTCGACAAACCGGGCGTGGTGGTGCTGGGCTGCAATATCCATGACTGGATGCTCGGCTATATCTACGTCACCGACGATCCTCACTTCGGCGTCAGCGATGCCCAAGGCCGCGTGCGCCTGGAACCATTGG
Source organism: Pseudomonas sp. S5F11 (assembly GCF_019641515.1). NCBI lineage: Bacteria > Pseudomonadati > Pseudomonadota > Gammaproteobacteria > Pseudomonadales > Pseudomonadaceae > Pseudomonas > Pseudomonas sp. S5F11. The sequence goes on along the minus strand of NZ_JAIFJZ010000001.1, from coordinate 2,411,435 downwards.
CGCCGGGGGATTACCACGCCACCCTGTGGCACCCGCAGCTGGCGGATATGCAGCCGCTGGACGGCGGCACCTTGCATATTCCCGCCGCCGGCCTGAGCCACCGCGTGCAGCTCACCCTGCAACCCGCCTCGGCAGACCTGCCACCGGCGCCGACCGCCTTCGGTGACGCCTTCAATCGAGCTGCCCGTGAAACTGCGCAGTAGTTACCAGGCGCGGGTCGCCACGGTCCTGATCCTGCTGTCGCTGGTGGTGATCGGCGCGCTGTATTTCAGCGTCAAGATGGCCACCCGCCAGGCTGTCCATGGCCAGGCGTTGGCCCAGTTGCAGGTGGGCACGCGGGTGTTCGAGCGTTTGCTGGATGTGCGCGGCCGGCGCCTGGCCGATGGCGTGCAACTGCTGGCGGCCGACTTTGGCTTTCGCGATGCCGTGGCCAGTGGCGATTCGGCGACGATGCGCTCGGTGCTGCTCAACCACGGCAAACGCATCAATGCCAGCGACATGATCCTGCTGGGCATGGACGGCAAGGTTCTGGCCAGCACCGTCGACGAAGTCTCCGAGGGTTCGAGCTTTCGTTACGACCAGGCATTGCGCGAAATGCGCCGCCAGCGCCAGGCCGCGTTGTTGATCGTGCCGCTGCAAGGCACGCCGCACCTGCTGGTGGAAGCGCCGGTGCTGGCGCCGTTGCCGATTGCGCGGGTGGTGATGGGCTTCAGCATGGACACGGCGTTCGCCGATGAACTGCGTTCGTTGAGCAATCTGGAAGTGTCGTTCCTGGCCATCGACCGCCAGCAGCCCGGGACGCTGGTCAGCACCCAACCCCAGGTGCTGCGCGACAGTATCGTCAGCCTGATGCTGGGGGCGTCCACCCATGAGGGCGTGTCCACCACCGAGCATCTGGAACACCGTTTTCTCAGCCAATCGCTGGTGTTGGCCAGCAACGCCGACAGCCAGGTGCTGGCCTTGCTGCAAAGCCCGCTGGATTCGGCGATGCAAGCCTTTGTGCCGTTGGATGAAAAGATTCTGGCCATCGCACTGGTTGCGTTGGCGGCGTCGCTGGTCGGCGCATTGCTGCTGGCGCGGGGCGTGTCGCGTCCGGTGCAAGCCTTGGCCCAGGCCGCCGAACGCATTGGCCATGGCGACTACCAGACCCCGGTCATCCTGACCCGCAGCGACGAACTGGGCCGCCTGGCCCTGACGCTCAACGCGATGCAAAGCGGCATCGCCGAGCGTGAACAGCAACTGGCCCACAACGCGCTGCATGATCGCCTCACCGGTTTGCCCAACCGTGCGTTGGCCATGGAGCGCCTGGGCAGCGCGATTGCCACCCAGCGGCCGATGGCGCTGATTTACTTGGGCATCGACAACCTGCGCGCCGCCAGCGAAACCGCCGGGCCGGACGCCGTGGATGAGTTGTTGCTCAATGTCAGCCGCCGCCTGCAGGCCGTGCTGCGCCCACGGGACACCCTGGCGCATCTGATCGCCGACGAGTTCCTGCTGCTGCTTGACGGCGCCGGTCGTGACGAAGCGGTGGGCCTGGCCGACAAGCTGCAGCAATTGCTATTGCGCCCCCAGCGTATCGCCGGCCACGACCTGGCGCTCGACTGCCGCTTGGGCATCGCGGTGTACCCGGACGATGGCGATTCTGCGCAAAGCCTGCTGGAACGCGCAGCGATTGCCATGAAGGACGCCGCGCAAATGCCCGGTCGCTTGCAGGTGTACGAGCCGGGCCGCGACCTTGCTCATCGTCGCCAGATCACCCTGATCCGCGACCTGCGCCACGCTCCCGGCCAAGGCCAGTTGCTGCTGCACTACCAGCCCAAGCTGGATATTCGTCTGGGCCATGTGCGTCAGGCTGAAGCCCTGTTGCGCTGGCAGCATCCGCAGTTCGGCATGGTTTCGCCGGCGGAATTCATCCCCCTGGCCGAGCGTTCGGGCAGCATCCAGTTGCTGACCCAGTGGGTGATTGAAGAGGGCATCCGCCAGTTGTGCGAGTGGAACCGCCGAGGCCTGTACCTGCAACTGTCGCTGAACATCTCGGCCGACGATTTGCTTGGCGATGAGCTGGCCCACCGCGTTTCTGCGCTGTTGCGGCGCTACGGGCTGCCGGCCGAACAACTGGTGTTCGAGATCACCGAAAGCGCGGTGATGCGCGAACCGGAAAAGGCCTTGAAAGTGCTGCACCTGCTGCGCGAGTGCGGCATCAGCCTGTCGGTGGATGACTTTGGCACCGGGTACTCGTCGTTGGCCCACCTCAAGCGCCTGCCTGTGCAAGAGTTGAAGATCGACCAGTCGTTTGTGCGCAACCTGGACGAAACCAGCGAAGACGCAGTGATCGTGCGTTCCACCATCGAGATGAGCCATAACCTGGGGCTCAAGGTGGTCGCCGAGGGGGTCGAGTACGCCCACAGCCTGCGCCTGCTGGAGCGCTGGCAATGCGATACGGCACAGGGTTACCTGATCAGTCGGCCCTTGAGCGCCGACGCTTTCGAAGCCTGGGTGGCCTTGCCTCTCAGTGCGCAAACTTCGCAGGTGCATTGAGGGCTATGACGTGCGTCTTTCTCTACTGATCGGTTGCATGGCCAGCCTGAGCCTGCCCGCCGCCTTGGCCGATAACGGTCGCCTGCTCGCCACCGGCGGCGCCAGCAGCCTGGAAGGCGCGGCGGGCGGCGGCATCACCCCGTGGGCGGTGCTCAGCGGTTACGGCGAGCAACACGAATGGGGCGCCACGGCGTTTGCCACCACGGTCGACCTGCCGGACTACCGGCTCGATGTCGCCGGGTTGGCGCTGGCCTACGACAACCGCGTGGAAGTCTCTTTCGCTCGGCAACGTTTTGACCTGGGCACCTTGGTACACAAGCTGAACCTGCCCGACGACCACCTCGGCCAGGATGTGCTGGGGGTCAAAGTGCGGCTGTTCGGCGATGTGATCTACGACCGCTTGCCCCAGGTTTCGCTGGGCCTGCAATACAAGCATCAGAACACGTTCGACATTCCGCGCCTGGTCGGCGCCAAGCATGACAGCGACGTGGAAGGCTACCTGGCCGCCAGCCGCCTGTTCATGGGCGCGGCCTTTGGCTACAACGTGCTGGTCAACGGCGGCCTGCGCTATAGCCGCGCCAATGAAACCGGCCTGCTCGGTTTTGGCGGCGACCGCCGCGACCGCCGTAGCCTGCTCAAGGAGGGCTCGGTGGCGCTGCTGTTCAACCCGCGCTGGGCGCTGGGCGTGGAGTACCGCGAGAAACCCGACAACCTGTCCTTCGCCGGAGAAAGCGACTGGGCGGACGTGTTCCTCGCATACTTCCCCAGCAAGCATGTGTCGTTTGTGCTGGCGTATGCACGGCTGGGGGAAATCGCCACGTTGGATAACCAGAACGGCACTTACCTGTCCGTCCAGGGGAGTTTCTGATGCGCGTATTGCCCGTGCTATTGCTGGTGCTGCTCAGCGCCTGCGCCCAGCAGCCGCCCAAGGACGACAGTCTCTACCGCGACCTCGGCGCCATGCCCGGCATCACCCGCATCGTCGAAGGCATGCTGCTCAACATCGCCCGCGACGACCGCATCGTCGAGCGCTTCCGGCGTATCGACATCCAGCGCCTGCGCAACAAACTGATCGAACAGTTCTGCGTCGAAGCCGGCGGCCCATGCACCTACACCGGCGACAGCATGGCCGAGAGCCACAAAGGCCAGAACGTCAGCCGCAGTGACTTCAACGCATTGGTGGAGGATCTGATCAAAGCGATGGACAGCGAAGGCATCCCAGTGCCCACACAAAACCGCCTGCTCGCCCGCCTGGCACCCATGCGCGGCGAAGTGATCGAGCACTGATCCCAGCGCCAACCCCATTCCAATGTGGGAGGGGGCTTGCCCCTGATGGCCGTCTGTGTTTTCACGAATTGAGTGCTTGGCATTCTGGGGGCGTCCATGTATGAGCAGGGCTTTTGTGGTGAGCGGGCTTGCCCCGCGCTGGGCTGCGAAGCGGCCCCAAAACCGGCAACGCGGTGTACCTGAATCAACGCGGCGTGTGTATGAGGGGCCGCTTCGCAGCCCAGCGCGGGGCAAGCCCGCTCACCACAGCAAGCCCGCTCACCACAGCCGGTCTGCTCACCACAAGAACCGCATGTTTTCGAAGGCTTGTAGATAGCTGTGCCTCTATGGCGGCGGGGCAGTGAGAACTTTTTATTGGCTGACCAGCAGCCGTATTGAACCCATAAAAAAGGCGGCTACCCGTAAGGGAAGCCGCCTTTGTCTTGCCGCCGGTAACGCTTATTCCGGCAGTTTGAACGCCATCACATAGTCACCCTGCTTGGTGCCCAGGGAGCCGTGACCGCCGGCCATGACCAGCACGTATTGCTTGCCGTCCTTGCCGGTGTAGGTCATCGGGGTGGTCTGGGCACCGGCTGGCAGGCGGCCTTCCCACAGTTGCTTGCCATTTTTTACGTCATAGGCACGCAGGTATTGGTCGAGGGTGCCGCTGAGGAACGCCACACCACCGGCCGTGGTGAAGGTGCCGCCCAAGCTCGGTACGCCCATGGTCAGAGGCACTGGAACCGGCGAGCTGTCACGCACGGTGCCGTTTTTGTGCATCCAGATGGTCTTGTGGGTGGTCAGGTCGACCGCCGCCACATAACCCCACGCCGGCGCCTGGCAGGGCAAGCCCATCGGCGACAGCAAGGCTTCAAGGATCACACCGTACGGTGCGCCTTTGTTCGGCTGCACGCCTTCGGTTTCGCTGACGCGTGGGCCTTGCTTGGCGATGTCGGCAGCCGGGATCAGTTTGGATTTGAACGCCATGTAGCTCGGGTTCACGAAGGCGATTTGACGTACTGGGTCGACGGAAATGCCACCCCAGTCGAAAACACCGAAGTTACCTGGGTACACGATCGAACCCTGCAGCGACGGCGGGGTGAACGGACCGTCATAGCGCATGGATTTGAAATCGATACGGCACAGCATCTGGTCGAACGGCGTCACACCCCACATGTCACGCTCTTTGAGCGGTGGTGGCATGAAGTTCAGTTCGGACTTCGGCTGAGTAGGGGAGGTACGGTCGCCCGCGACTGCGCCCTGAGGCACGGCCACTTCGTGTATCGGCACCACCGGCTGGCCGGTTGTACGGTCCAGCACGTAGATGCTGCCCTGTTTGGTCGACGCCATCACCGCCTGCTTCACGCCGGCTTCGGTCTTGATGTCGATCAGCGAAGGCTGGCCGCCAACGTCCATGTCCCACAGGTCATGGTGAGTGAACTGGAAGGTCCACTTCACATGGCCGGTGTCGATGTCCAGGGCGGTCAGGCCCGCAGCGTACTTCTCGGATTCATCGGTACGGTCGCCGCCGTACTGGTCGGGCATCTGGTTGCCCATCGGCAGGTAGAGCATGCCGAGTTTTTCATCCACGGCGAACATGGACCACATGTTCGGCGAGTTACGGGTGTAGGTCTTGCCCTCGGCCAACGGGGTGGTGTCGTCCGGGTTGCCGCTGTCCCAGTTCCACACCAGCTTGCCGGTGTGCACGTCGAACGCACGGATTACACCGCTTGGCTCGTCGACGGAAACGTTGTCGGTCACATGACCACCGATCACCACCAGGTTTTTGGTCACGGCCGGTGGCGAGGTGGAGTAGTAACCGCCTGGGGCGAAGCTACCGATATTGGCGCGCAGGTCGACTTGGCCTTTATCGCCGAAGTCTTCGCACATCTTGCCGGTGTCGGCGTTCAGGGCGATCAGGCGGGTGTCGGCGGTCGGCACGAAGATGCGTTTCGGGCAGGCATTCGGCGCGGCGGCCGGGCTGGCGCTGCCGGTTGGGCTCTGCTCGGAGGCGTAGACGGCGTCGTCGTGATACGACACGCCACGGCACGTCATGTGCGCCCAGCCCTTGAAGTTCTCGGCACCCTGGCTGCTGATCTTCGGATCGAAGCGCCAAATTTCCTTGCCGGTGTCTGGGTCCAGAGCGATGACCTGGCTGTGCGGCGTGCACACGTAGAGCATGCCGTTGACTTTCAGCGGGGTGTTTTCCGCGGTGGTCTCGCCCGGATCGTTAGGGCCGGGGATGTCGCCGGTGCGATAGGTCCACGCCGGCACCAGTTTGTGCGCGTTCTCCGGGGTGATCTGCGCCAGCGGCGAATAGCGATCACCAAAGGCCGAACGGCCGTAGGAATTCCAGTCGCCATCGGCCTGGGCCGGCGCAACGCTGGCCATGCCCGGTACAGCGTCACGGTCCAGTTCGCCGGTCTTGACCATTTCACCGGGGTTGGTGAATTGACTGGCCAGGGCGGTCGCACCGGCCAGTACCACGGCCACGCTCAGCGCGCCGGTGCCCAGTGGCGCGGGTTGACCACGCAGCAACGGGCGACGAACCCACGGCAGCAACATGACGATGCCCAGGGCGAACAGCAGCGCCAGACGCGGCACCAGTTGCCACCAATCCAGGCCGACTTCCCACAGTGCCCACACGGTGCTGGCGAACAGCACCAGTGCGTACAGGCCCAGTGCCGCGCGGCGGGTGGCCAGCAGCAGAATGCCGGTGAGGGTGATACCGATACCGGCCAGCAGGTAGTACAGCGACCCGCCGAGCGTGGTCAGCTTGATACCGCCGGCCAGCAGGGCCAGGCCCATGATCAGCAGCAAGACGCCGAGCAGCCTGGGCAGCAGGCGGCTTGGGCTCGAAGCACCATCAGTGCTCATAGTGTGTTTCTCCGTGACGTTGGAATAATTGTGTAACCCCGTGCTTCACTCACTGTAGATGACGATTCGGCGCGGGCTTGGTTCAGCGTTATTTCGGTTTTTGTGGGGGATGGCGCGGGTTATCCACCGGCGGGCGATTGAACCCCAGGCGCAGGTCGAGATAAGACAGCGCTGTCTTGGGTATGGGAGATATTCGGCAAGATGGGATCGACCGCAGGCGTGAAACGTTTCAGTTTGTTGCGGCAAGGATAAAGAGATGACGCGCCGAGAGAAAGCGCAAATCGCAAGATGCATCATTTCCGATTTGGTAACAGTGACAGAACGTCGCTGCATGCATGGCGGTTTCAGCCTTGAATTGAGTGGTGAACGAACTGCCTCGCGCGGGGCAAGCCCGCTCACCACAACGTTGTGGGTCAGCCTGTGAGATCTATGTAGATGCCGATGGCCATCGGGGGCAAGCCCCCTCCCACATCGTGCAACGCGGGTATCTATATTTCTTTGCTGAAAAGAAGCGATTCTTTTGTGGTGAGAGAGCTTGCCTCGCGCGGGGCAAGCCCGCTCACCACACCGTTGTGGGTCAGCCTGTGAGATCTATGTAGATGCCGGTGGCCATCGGGGGCAAGCCCCCTCCCACAGCGTGCAACGCGGGTATCTATATTTCTTTGCTGAAAGAAGCGGCTCTTTTGTGGTGAGCGGGCTTGCCCCGCGCGGGGCCGGCGCCTTCACCACAAGAACCTCGGCTTTTTAAAAGGTCGTACGAATGCCCACCTGCACGCTGCGTCCCGGTGCCGGGGCGATGTCGCGCAGGATCGAGCTGGCGTAGCGCACGGTCTGGTTGGTGAGGTTTTCACCGTTCACAAAGGCCAGCCATTGGCTGCCGCCGACGTTGAAGCGGTAGCCGGCACTGGCGCCCAGGGTGGTGTAGCCATCGGTGCCGCTTTCGTTATCCGGTACACGGCCCTGGCCGGCGGCATGCTCCACGTCGATGCGCGCCTGCCAGCGGTCCAGTTCCCACAGCAGGCCGCTGTTCAAGCGCAATGGCGCAATGCGCGGCAAGGCTTCGCCGGTATCCAGGTTGGTGGCGCGGGTGTAATCGCCTGAAAGTTCCAGCGCAAATTTCCCGTAGGCGCCTTCTCCAAGTTTCCAGTGGTCCTGGGCTTCGAAGCCGGCGAATCGCGCACGCACACCGGAATATTCGTACTCAGGGATGCCGGCCGGGTCTTCTTCACCTTCGTCGTTCAGCGTACGACCGGTGCCCAACAAACCGATGTAATTGGAGAAGTGGCTGTAGAACACACCGAAGCTGCCCTTGTGGGTGCCATTGTCGAAACGCAGCGCCAGGTCGCTGGATACGGCTTTTTCTTTGTTCAGATTGGCGTCGCCCAACTCGAATGTGCCGGTAGCGACGTGAGCGCCGTTGGCGTACAGCTCATAAAAGGTCGGTGCCCGCTCGGTGTAGCCCAGGGTTGCGGCCAGGGACCAGATCGGCGTCAGCGTATACACCGCGCCCGACGAGAGGCTGCCGGCGGTGAAGTTATTGCTTTGGTCAGCCGCGGCGAAACGCGCGTTGCCCTTGGCGTCCGGGTCGACTTGGGTGTGCTCCAGGCGCCCGCCAAGGCTGAGCTTGAGGCGTTCGGTGGCTTGCAGTTCTTCGAGGATAAACAGTGCGGCGGCGGTGGTGTCGGTCTGCGGCACGAAGGCTTCTTCACCCAGGGCCGAGAACTCGTTGCGCGTCACCTGGGCACCGACCACGCCGTCCAGGGGGCCGATCGGCTGATGTCGCGCTTCCACCCGTGCTTCGTAACCTTTGTTCTTGAACACTGTGCCGGTTTCGCCGCCTTCGATTTCGCGGTGTTCGTAATCGGTGTAGCCCGCGTCGAGTTTCACCGAGGTAAACGGCCCCTGGAGGTTGCGGATCTCCGACGCGAACGCGTAGTGATCCTGCTGCATGCGAATACGCACGTCCTGTTCAGCGGGCGAGCCGTAGTTGCTGTCGTAGTTGCTGTAGGAAAGCCCGGCGTAACCGTCGTCCCAGGTGTAGGAGCCGCCCACCGCGCCGCCGTCCTGACGCCCGTCGCTGTTACCCAGGCGCCCGTTTTTGCCGGGGCCGTCGTCGCTGTCCGGAGCGTGGCGGCTGCGTGCGCTACCGGGGATTTTCAGGTCATTGAACGACCGCGCGCTGGCGTCCAGATGCAGCGCGAACATGCCGTTGCCGGCCTCCAGTTTGCCGGCGCTGCTGCGGGTGGTGTCCGCGCCGCCGTAGCGCAGCTCGCCGGCACCGTGGATGCCTTCGATAGCTTCGGTGGGGATGCGGTTATCGAAGGTATTGACCACGCCACCGATGGCGCTGCCGCCATACAACAGCGCGGCGGGGCCCCGCACGATCTCGATGCGCTCCACATTGACCGGGTCCAGTGGCACCGCATGGTCGTAAGACAGCGACGACGCATCCAGCGCGCCCACGCCATTGCGCAGCAGGCGAATGCGGTCGCCGTCCTGGCCGCGAATAATCGGTCGGCTGGCGCCTGGGCCGAAGTAGGACGAGGACACCCCCGGCTGTTTGTTCAGGGTTTCACCGAGGCTGCCTTTTTGCTGCAAGGTCAGTTCATCGCCCTCCAGCACGGTGGTGGGCGAGGCCAGTTGTTCACTGCCCAGCGGATTGCCGGTGACCACTTGGGTCGGCAGTTCCAGAGCATGGGTTTCGGTGCAGATCAACAGAGCGGCGGCCAGTGGAGTCAAGCGCCAGAGGGAGGGGAGGGACATCGGACATTCCTTGGAAAAACGGCGAAAAGATTTGAAAGTTATAGTTACAATATAACATCTCTTTTTCGCTGGGAACGGGAACTTTTTTACCTGGTCTGACGGGGTGATAAGGTGTGCACCTTTCCGACCCCCTTTTTTCATAGGCCTGGCATGACCGCGACAAGCAATGACCCGCTCCACGGCGTCACCCTGCAACACATCCTCACTACGCTGGTGGAACATTACGAATGGCAAGGCCTGGCCGAGCGCATTGATATCCGCTGCTTCAAGAGCGACCCGAGTATCAAGTCGAGCCTGACCTTCCTGCGCAAAACCCCGTGGGCGCGGGAAAAAGTCGAAGGGTTGTACGTGAAGCTGATGCGCACCAAACGACCGTTGGATTGATCCCATGAAGCGGTATGTGGCAGCAGCGGCACTGGCCGGTTGGGTGGGCCTGGCGATTCAGCAGTACCTGATTTTCTATTCGCGCTGGGAGGCCGGCGCCAGCCTGATGGGCGGGCTGATCAACTTTTTCAGTTTCTTCACTGTGTTGACCAACACCCTGGCGGCGGTGGTGCTCAGTTATGCCCTGGTCAAACGCCCTTCGGCGGCGCAGCGGTTTTTTCTCGCGCCGGCGGTGAGTAGCGGCATCGCGGTGAGCATTGTGGTGGTGGGCGTGGCTTACAACCTGTTGCTGCGACATTTGTGGCAGCCCGAAGGTTTTCAATTCATTGCCGATGAATTGCTGCACGACGTTATGCCCGTGCTGTTTGCGCTGTATTGGTGGCGTTGCGTGCCCAAGGGGCAGTTGCGTTTAACCCATATCGGCCTGTGGGTGATTTACCCGCTGGTGTACTTCGGCTACGCGCTGTTGCGGGGGGATTTGCTCGGGCAGTATCAGTACCCGTTCATCGATGTGAGCACGCTGGGTTATCCACAGGTGTTCGTGAATGCCGGCGGCATTCTGGCGGGTTTTGTGCTGATTGCGTTGTTGGTGGTGGGGATGGACAAGTCTTTGCGAGCGCCATCGCGCTGATGCGGGCATGTCAGCCGCTTCATCGTTGGCTGACATGCTGCTATCAGGATTAGGTCTTCATCCTGCTGGAGCGATGAGTTATGCCTCTTTGCTGCCGTCAGCGCGCCAGTAGCCGACGGCCTTGAGGTACTCCTCGTTTACCCGATGCGTATCGAGCAACACCCTGCGCACCCGCCGCGCCAATTGGGTCTCGGTCGCCACAAAACAGTACAGCGAGCCCTCGGGCAATGTCAGGTTTTGCACGGTTTCCAGCAGGTCATCCTGGCCGCGCAGCACCCAGATCACCTCGACATCGGCGTCGCTGTGCAGCGTCTGGCGTTCCGCCGCATCGGCGATTTCGATCACAGCCAATACCTTGCGCCCGGCGGGCAGTTCTTCCAGGCGTCGGCCGATGGCCGGCAGCGCGGTTTCGTCGCCGATCAACAGGTAGCTGTCGAACATGTCCGGCACGATCATCGAACCCCGTGGCCCGCCGATGTGCAGGTGCTGGCCGGGCGTAGCCTGTGCGGCCCAAGTGGAGGCGGGGCCATCGCCGTGCAGCACGAAGTCGATGTCCAGTTCGCCGCGTTGCGCGTCATAGCGGCGCGGGGTGTAGTCGCGCATGGCCGGTTGCGGGCCGTCGCCCTTGATGTTGAACGTCGGGCTGTCCAGCGCGGCCTGTTCGGCCGCGTTGCGTGGGAACAGCAGCTTGATGTGGTCGTCGCTGCCCAGGCTGATAAAGCCCGCCAGTTCCGGCCCGCCCAAGGTGATGCGGCGCATGCGTGGGGTGATGTCGACCACGCGCAGCACGTCGAGGCGGCGGCGCTTGATCTCGTGGGTGACGCGGTGGATACCTGGCTTATTCATTGAGCTTTCCCGTCAGCGATGGCTTGGGCGGTGCCGTTGAGCAGCGCGGCGACCCGTACGATTTCTTCCGGGCTCCAGCGCCCGTGGTGCGAATGCAAGGCATGGCGCAGGTTGTGCACTGCCTCGTGGATTTCCGGCGGGCGGTCGTGGCCGCGCAACGAGCGTTTGCTGACGTCCATGCGCAAACGAATGCCATCGAGGGCAACCGCCTGTTCGCTTAAGAAGAGACGACCGGCGTCGGTGATGGTGTAGCGTTTTTTTCCACCTTCGCTGTCGCCGGCGATCAACTCGCTCTCTTCCAGGAACGTCAGCGTGGGGTAGATCACCCCAGGGCTGGGGGTGTAGGCGCCGTCGAACAAGGTTTCGATGCGGCGGATCAAATCGTAGCCATGGCACGGCTGTTCGGCGATCAGCGCCGGCAGCAGCAATTTCAAATCTCCCGGCGCAAACACCCGTGGGCCGCGCCCGCCGCGTTCGCGGCCGGGGCGTTTGTCGAAGCCGTCGCGACTGTCACCGTGGTCTCGGTGGTGATGAGGGTCTCTCATGGTCATGCTCTCCTGTCTCATTTAGATACAACGTAAGATATATCTTATGAGTCATGCAAAAACCTCTGACGAACGGTATCGGCGCGCGCAAGCCCTTGCGAGCGGGGCTGCACTGGGTCTGCAACGGCGGCTGATCGGCTGTTTTACTCAGCAAATAAGTAGCGTTTTCAAGTGTCAGGTACTAACTTGTTAGTTGGAGTTATTACTCTAAAGCGGGTAATAATCAGACCCTGTACGGCATGTAGTATTCGTCTTACAGTCGAGTTGTTAATACAAGTAGTACGCTGCATTAAGTGATGTAATAAGCGGCTTACAGTTAATATCCATCATATTGAATATCAAGGTTTTCTTCTGTCTTGTCGTGTCGTGATTAACTACTGCTTTAAACGAAAGTACTGGCTTCGCGAAAAGGCGTTTCGAGGGACTATTTACGTGCGTCGCAGGACTCGGTTTTTCCGGGTTGTGCCACGCACGAAACTGAGTTTTTCAACTAACGCTCTTAATGCGATAACAGGTACTCAAAATGCTTAAAAAAACCGCTTTCGTACTGCCACTGATTGCCCTGGCTTTCGGTTCGTCCAGTGTGTTCGCTGTCGGTGAAGCGTCCAGCGTCATCAACATCAAAGCCTCGATCCCGACTAAACAGTTCCACGTTCAGCCGCGTGACCCGAACTTTGGTCGTGACGAAGTCATGAACTACAACACCGTGTCCGGTGAGCTGAGTTCCTTGCGCGCCACCTACGACGTGAAAAACACCGAAGGCTCCATCAAAGCCTACATCGAAGGTGGTCCTGCTTCGTTGAGCAACGGCACCGACGCCATCGCTCTGACCAACACCTTCAACGGTGTGGTGCTGACCGGTTCGCCGCTGGAAGTGGTCGATGACGCCAGCTCCACGCCGGGTACTCAGGCTGATTTGGTGATTGCCGCAGCCAAGCCGGCTGATGGTGTCTCCGGGCTCTTCACCACCAACTACACCATCGTGTTCGATCACGAGCCTCGCGTCACTCAGTGAGGCAGGCCCGCTGATCAATAAGCGTCGGCTTATTGGGTAGTGATACCGATCGGCAGGCAGTCATGTCGGTTGATCGGTTCCCTTATTGCAGTTCGAAAATCAGAGTATTCCGTTCATGTTCCCGATGACTCCCATCGCGGCAGCGCTCGCCCTGTTGTTTTGTGCGGGCGCGTTGGCGGCAGATCCCGCCAACGGCACCACACCCCGTAGTTTGCTCTCCCAGGCCAAGGGTTTGCCGGCAGACTTTGAAGAGCATTTTTTTGATGTGCCTCTGGCGGTCAGGGTTGAACTCGATCAGGAGTTTGTTTCTGAAGCGATGGTGGTGCTATCGCGGGATGACCGCCTGACCTTGCTCGAATTCACCGACCACGACGGCAGCGTGATCAAGGACGACGAGCGCGATCGCTGGGCCGACTATCTGAAACAAGGCGTGAAACTGGGAAGCTGCGAAAGTAACTGCCCGGAAAAACTCCTGGCGGTGCACTACAACCTGGAAGGTTCCAAGGTTTCCCTGCTGACCGAGGACGCCGAACGTGACGCCGACGAAGAGCGTTACTACTTCCTGCCCACCGGCGGCAGCACCGGCCTGATCGTACGTAACCAATTGAACCTCAGTGGCGGCGAAGGCCAGGACCTGGGCGGGCGCTTCGGCCTGGATGCCAGCAGCAGCCTGGGCCTGTGGAGCCAGACCCTGAACATGCAGTTGTCGCGGCTGGGCGGGCCGGATGACCAGGACCTCAACCACGCCGTTTATTCGCTCTACACCCAGCGCGAGCTGCAAGGCAATTTCCTGCGTTTGGGCTACTTCACCCCCAACTCCGAAGGCTTGACCCGCCAACTGCGCTCCTTCGGCGCGAGCCCGGACACCGCCATCGGGGTGATGTACGGCAGCTCCGACAGCCTGATGATCAACAACCCCAAGCCTGCCGTGTATCCGATTTACGTCACCGCCAGCCGCCAGGCATCGGTGGAGATTTACCGCAATGGCCTGCTGATCAACACCCAGGCCGTCGGCAGCGGTTTGCAGAGTCTGGACACCCGTGCCTTGCCGGGCGGCATTTATGAAGTGGAAGTGCGCCTGATCGAAGACGGCCAGATCACCAGCACCACACAAGAGTTGGTCTACAAACCCAACAACTGGCGCAACCTCGACGAGCGCTGGCGCTACAACCTGTTTGCGGGCCGGGAAAGCAAACTGCTGAGCAACTACGAAGAGCAGACCAGCGGCGATCCGACCGCCGGGGTCTCGCTGAATTACCTGGCACACCCGCGCGTGGTGCTGGGCGTGTCCGGGCGCCAGGTCAAGGACAACATGCAGTACGGCACCTCCATCGATTGGACCCTGGCCAACTACGCCAGCCTGTATGCCAACCTGTACCAGACCGAAAAATACGGCACCGGCGCCGACTTCAACGCCCTCTACAACTACGGTGCCGGCACGGTGGTGTTCAACTACACCCGTAGCTGGCTCGACACCCGCAACACCTACGAAACCCTGCCCGACGGCACGCGCATCCGCCAGCGCGATGTGTTCGTCGGCCAGACCAGCAACGCATCGCTGTCCCTCAACCACCGGCTCAGCAACCTGCGTTCGATCAATGGCCGCGTGTCTTATAGCCAAGGCAATACCGATGGTTTGGGCTTGGACTTGGGCTGGACCGAGCGCACCCACCTGTTCGGCAACGACGCCAACTGGCGGTTGTCGGTGTTCGACCGCCCGGCGACCGCCAGCACCGGCGACCGGCGCAACCGTGGCGTCGACCTGAGTGTCAGCCTGGCCCTCGGTGCGCCGGGCGAGCAATGGTCCGCCAGCATCGGCACCCGTACCGCCCGTGACGGCACTCGCGACAACAACGCCTCGCTGACCTACCGCAAAGACCTCAAGGATCACGTCCTGCAAAGCGTGTCGGCGACCGCGATCACCGACACTTACGGCGTCGGTCTGTCCGGCATGGCCAGTTTCCAGAACGATGTGGTTACCGGTGACGGCTTCGTCCAGCGTTCTTCGTTCAACAACGAACTGTCCGGCGGCCTGAACCTGGACAGCACCTTCGCCATGGGGCAGCGGGAAATGGTGCTCACCAGCCAGTACCACGGGTCGGGTTCCGGCTTGATCGTGGACGTGGAAACCGACGTGGATGACATCGCCCTGCGCGCCGATGACATGAGCGGCGGCAGCACGGCGTTGCGGCCGGGGCGTAACTTCATTCCGGTGGCGGCCTACAAAGGCAGCTCGGTCAGCTTCGACTTCGAGGGCAACCATGCACCGTCGGCCTCGATCCAGCCGCAACGGACGCGCTACCACCTGAATAAGGGCGGGGTGGATTACCGCAAGATCAGCGTGATGCAGACCGTCACCGTGCTCGGGCGCCTGGTCGACCCTCAGGGCAAGCCGCTCAAGGGCCTGCATGTGATCAACCACGCCACCCGTGGAGTCAGCGAAGTCGACGGCTTCTTCTCCCTTGAGATGAACGCCAGCTCGCCAACCCTCGAAGTGCGGCGCAACAACCAGTTGCTCTGCCAGTTCCGACTCGATCCTTCCAAGGCCCGTGAGGAAAGCAACGTGCTGATGATCGGCGACTTGCGCTGCACCGCGGATACGTTAGCGGAGGCCTTCAATGGCAGTGGCAAAGCGGGTTAACGGTGTGATTTTGTGCAGAGCAGGGCTCAAACGCATCCAGCGTGTGGCGATCGCGCTGGTACTGGGGGTTCCAACACCCTTGTCTTTCGCGGGCGTACTGGAAGTGACGGCAGTGTTCAAACCCGACCCGGCGAACCCTATGGTGAACAAGTTCGTCAACACCTCACCGAACTTGGGGCATTGTCTGTGGCAACCGGCGTTTTGTGAAACATGGGGCTTGGCCAGTTTGCTATCGCCCTTGAGCTTCAGTGCCAATGGGCCCATCGCCGCCAACAATGAAATGCGCCAAGGCGCCATGTTCAGAGTGCCCTCGCAGTTTCGCTCAGTGCAGGTCACGCATGTCAGGACCGGCGAGCAGCAAACGCTGGACATGCGTATTGGTGGCTTGGGTGGATGGCATGAGCTGGGCGGCAATGTCTCGCAAATGACCGGGACTGGGGGCGCCGCTGGGCATAACTTGATGTGGCGCGGCGGCTGGTGGGCCAGGGATGCTCTGCCGTGCAGGCAAACCAGCGGAACTCAAACAGTCACTTCGACGGGCTCATCGTATTTTTGGCGAATCCCGGAAGGAGATGGAACCTGTGTCAAACAGGCGTTGTTCCGGGTGCCGAACTTGCGCTACACGTCACTGTACCTGGGTTATGAGCTGCGCACGCCGAATCCGCTGAGCATGTCCTCGGGCGATTACGTAGGCAGCCTGACCTATACGGTGGGGCCGGGGATGGATTTCGATATGGGCGACGTCATGATGCCCAACGATAACGTCCTTACGTTCAACTTTACGCTGAGTGTGGAGCACGACCTCAAGGTCGAAGTCCCACCCGGCGGCAACCGCATCGAACTGGTGCCCCAAGGCGGTTGGCAACCCTGGCTGAATCAGGGGCGCAAACCGGCGCGGCTGTTTCGTGACCAGACCTTCAATATCTCCGCGTCTTCGCGTTTCAAGATGCAGTTGGAATGCGAGCGCGTGATGGGCAACACCTGCGCCTTGCGCAACGCCGACGGCCATCAAGTGCCATTGGATATCAGCGTCAGCCTGCCCTATGGCCTGAACCGCCCCGATGGTTCGGCCGTGAACCGTCAGCCCTTGCTGCTCAGCGGCGCGGGCACCGAGCTGTTCCAGCCTGGCTACTACGTCAATCGCCGCCCCGGCACCCTGCATTTCGAGGTCGCCAAAGAGCATGCCGACAGCATGCTGGCTCAGGGCGGCAGCACTTATTCGGGACAAGCCACTGTTATTTGGGATTCGGATCTATGAATCGCGCATCACCGTTGAACCTTGCCGTCTTGGTCGGACTGTTGAGCCTAGGAGGGACGGGGACAGCCCAGGCCATATCCGAGAACATCACCGCGCTGTTCAAACCGGACCCTGCCAACCCCATGGTCAACAAGTTCCAGAACACCACGCCGATCAGTTCTATCTGTCAGTCGCATATCCCGACGCAGTGTCAGGCCCTGAATCTGTTCAGCCTTCGCATCCCCGGTTTTGACGCGTTGTCCAACGGCCCGATCCTGGCCAATCACGCCGATGAGCGACAGGGGTTCATGGTGCAGGTGCCGTCGCATTGGCGGAACGTGTTGGTGACGCATACCAAGACCGGAGAAACCGAAACAGTGCAAATGCGCATTGCCGGTTTTGGTGGTCTTTGGCAGGTGCCGCGTCCGCCTGGGGTTTCTGCTTGGGCGCAACCTGGGGTTGGTTGGACACAACAATGGGCAAGGGCGCCGAGCCCATGTATTTCAACCGGTCATTTGAAGGCTGGTTTGCAAACCGCTACCTATTTTTGGATGGTGCCGGAAGGCGCTGGGGTCTGCAGTCGTAAGCCCTCCCAAGAATTGGCCTATATGCGTATCTACCAGATGGAGTACGCCTATGAGCTACGGACCCCCAACCCCTTGGGGATGTCCAGTGGCGAATACACGGGCAGCCTGACCTACACAATGGGGCCTGGTGGTGATTACGATTTCGGCGATGTGCTGATTCCCACGGATAACCAACTGACCTTCAGTATTTTCCTGGAGGTCCAGCACGACCTCAAAATCGAAGTCCCACCCGGCGGCAACCGCATCGAACTGGTGCCCCAGGGCGGCTGGCAAGCCTGGCTGAATCAGGGGCGCAAACCGGCGCGGCTGTTCCGTGACCAGACCTTCAATATCTCCGCGTCTTCGCGTTTCAAGATGCAGTTGGAATGCGAGCGCGTGATGGGCAACACCTGCGCCTTGCGCAACGCCGACGGCCATCAAGTGCCATTGGATATCAGCGTCAGTCTGCCCTATGGCCTGAACCGCCCCGATGGTTCGGCCGTGAACCGTCAGCCCTTGCTGCTCAGCGGCGCGGGCACCGAGCTGTTCCAGCCTGGCTACTACGTCAATCGCCGCCCCGGCACCCTGCATTTCGAGGTCGCCAAAGAGCATGCCGACAGCATGCTGGCTCAGGGCGGCAGCACTTATTCGGGACAAGCCACTGTTATTTGGGATTCGGATCTATGAGCAGAACATCACGATTGGCGCGCGTCGCGCTGGCCGGCCTGTTGGGCCTTGGCGCTACCGGCACGGCACAGGCGCTGTCCCAGGACATCACCGCCGAATTTGTCCCCGACCCGGCGAACCCGACCAAGAACGAGTTTCGCAACACCACACCGGTGACGGGTATATGTGCCGGACACATGCCGATTCGCTGCCAGCAGATGGGGATTTTCACCATCCGCACCAGCAATTTCGCCGCCAACGCCAACGCGCCTATCGAGGCCTTTCACGAGGATCCGCGCCAAGGCGCAATGTGGAAAGTGCCGTCCGAGTGGCGGGATGTACAGGTGACCCATGCCCGTACCGGCGAAACCGAAACCGTGCAGGTGCGCATTGCCGGGATCGGGCACCGTTGGGATGTGCGCCCCAACACCAGTGCCTGGGCGCGGCCTGGGTATTCCTGGCAAGGGCAGTGGTCAACTGCGCCGAGCCCTTGCCAGAGCACCGGGTTTCTCACCGGAAACAACACCCTGGCTCTGTTCTTCTGGCTGGTGCCGGAGGGCGCGGGGGTGTGCAGCCGATTCCCCGGCACCACGATCACGCGGTTTTGGTACAGCACCTTCGAGTTCGCCTACGCGCTGCGAACCCCGAACCCGTTGGGCATGTCGTCAGGGGAATACGTCGGCAACATCACCTACACCATGGGGCCGCATCAGGACTTCGATTTCGGCGACGTGGTGATCCCCAGCGACAACCAGTTAACCCTCAATTTCAGTCTGGATGTGCTGCACACCTTGCAGGTCGAAGTGCCGCCCGGCGGCAACCGCATCGAACTGGTGCCCCAGGGCGGCTGGCAAGCCTGGCTGAATCAGGGGCGGAAACCGGCGCGGCTGTTCCGTGACCAGACCTTCAATATCTCCGCGTCTTCGCGTTTCAAGATGCAATTGGAATGCGAGCGCGTGATGGGCGACACCTGCGCCTTGCGTAACGCCGACGGTCATCAAGTGCCGCTGGATATCAGCGTCAGCCTGCCCTATGGCCTGAACCGCCCGGATGGTTCGGCGGTGAACCGCCAGCCCCTGTTGCTCAGCGGCGCGGGCACCCAACTGTTCCAGCCTGGGCACTACGTGAATCGCCGACCCGGCACCCTGCATTTCGAGGTTGGCCGAGAGCACACCGACAACATGCTGAGCCAGGGCGGCAGCACCTATTCGGGGATGGCCACGGTGATCTGGGATTCGGACCTGTAAACGACGTCACACGTGTTATTGGAGAGCGTTATGTGGAGCAAATATGTGTGGGCCTTGTGGTTGCTGTGCGGCCTGCCGCTGGGGGCGCAGGCCGGGCCCAGCCTGAATGTCGGGGTGTTTTACGACTATCTGGACGGTGACAAGAGCACCTACCTCAAGCGCGTGTTCAACAGCGGCGACAGCACAGCGTTCGTCAGGGTTCAGGTGCTGGAAATCCTTTACAACGCCGACGGCACCTCCGAAGAGGTGGAAGTCAAACCCGCCACCGACGCGAGTTTGCGCGATGGCCTGATGGCCAGCCCCACGCGCTTGATCGTGCCGGCCAACGGCATGCAGGGCACGCGTCTGCTGTACCTGGGCGAGCGGGAAAAAGAGCGTTATTTCCGCGTGCGCTTCGTGCCGGTGATGCCGGAAAAGGACGACGAGTTCGCCCTCTCGGAAGAAGAGCGCGAAGCCTATAAAGGCGCTTTGTCTGCCGGGGTAACGGTATTGGCGGGCTATGGCACGGTGTTTTTCGTGCGGCCTAAGGACGCGCGTTTCCAGACCGGCGTCGACGACAGCGCCGGCCATTACCGCCTGAGCAACGCGGGCAACAGTGTGGTGGTGGTCGACGAATTCAAGGACTGCTCCGCGGCCGATCCCAAGGACTGCCAGCCGACCACCAAGAACCACATTCTGCCCGGTCGCACGTTTGGTTTTGACAAGCAAAAGGGGCGGACCTACCGCTTCACCCTGATCGAAGGCAGCGACAAGAAACCTTATGAGGTCAAAGGATGAGAGTCAGTAAACGCACCCATCGTGGGTGGAAACGAGGCGGTCCGGCCCTGCTGGGCCTGGTGCTGCTCACCGGTGGGGCGGTGTTCAGCCCTGCGGTACAGGCGGTTCGTGAAGTGCAAGTGTTCGATGTGTCGGTGACCATCCCCACCCAGGATTTTTACGTGTTGCCGATCACGCCCGGTTTTCTGGAGCGCGAACAACAGATGATCTGGGACCTGGTGCCGGGGCGCCTGCGGCCCTTGCGGGAACACTTCGACGTCAAGAGTTCCGCCGGCGGCATCAATGCGCGCCTGGGTGCGTTGCCCACCCTGTTCAACGGCGGGCGTACCTACATCGACCTGAGCGTCACGTTCAACGGCCAAGTGCTGAGCCTTGAAGACACCCTGGTGGTGCCCCAGGACGAAGCGCGCCAGGGCAAGCGCGTACTGCTGGATATCTCGGCCGTCGAGCCGCCGGATGGGTTTACCCCAGGTGACTACTACGGCAGCGTCGAGCTGCTGTTCGATGCGGTGAGGCCATGATGGTGTGCAAAGGAGCGGTTATGAAGCGTGTATGTGCGGGGCTGGGCCTGTTGCTGTGTGCCCTGAGTGCCCAGGCGGGGCCGAGTATCAATGTCGGGGATTTCTACGATTATCTGCGCGGCGATAAAAGCACCTACCTCAAGCGGGTTTTCAACGGCGGCACCAAGACCGCTTTCGTTAAGGTCAACATCACCGAAATGCTCTACAAGCCCGACGGCACTTACGACGAAGTCCCGCTCAAGACCGAGGCCGACGGCAGCGTGCGCAACGGCCTGATCGCCAGCCCGGCGCGCTTGATCGTGCCGGCCGGCGGTGTGCAGAGCACGCGCTTGTTGTTTATGGGCGAGCGTGACAAGGAGCGCTACTTCCGCGTGCGTTACTTGCCGGTGGCGCCGGAGAAAGACGATGAGTTCCAGGTCAGCGATGAAGAACGCGAAGCCTATAAAAACACCCTGGCCGGTGGCGTGCAGGTGATGGCTGGCTATGGCACGGTATTTTTCGTTCGTCCCAAGGACAGCCGCTTCGACACGAAGATCGAGAACGGTGGGCAGCGCTACGTCATGCGCAATGCCGGCAACACCGTGGTACTGGTCGATGAGTTCAAGGATTGTGCGGGCCATGACAGTACGGAATGCGCGCCGACCACCAAGAACCATATCTTCCCCGGCCGCACCTTCAGCTTCGACAAGAAGGCTGGGCGCGTCTACCGCTTCTATCTGTGGGAAGGCGATGCGCAGCGCAGGATCGAAGTGCGCTGACGGACCCCGGCAGGCGCGCGCCCGTGCACGCCTGCCGGAGCTGGCGGTTCAACGCTTCGGCGCTCGATTGCGCCAGTCGCCGGCGTCGCGCAAAGCATTGCGCGTCTGTTCGCGCATCCACGCCAGGGCGTCATAGCCCAGCGTTTCTTCCAGGCGCTCGCAGGCGGCCTGAAACGCAGCGTCATCGCCTTGCAACTGCCCATCGGTAATACCCAATAGGGTCGCCAAATCCTGCATCTGCTGTAGGGCCTCGGGCGTCGGTGCCCTGCGCCATTGTTCATGCAAGTCTTGCAGCTCAAACAACTGCCCGTGACGCGTTTTAAGCCTTTGCTGATGCTGCGCGTGGCGTTCGGGATAGCGCTGCTCCAGCCAGCCGCGCCAGTGTGGGTCCAGCAGCATGCGGTTGACCAGGCCGTCGCCTTCGCCCAGTTCCAGCACCTGGCGGTACGCGCTGTCGATCTGCGCCTCGCTCACGTTGGCCGTCAGGCGGTAGATCATATGGTCCGCAATCCACGGCAAGTCCAGGCGCTGCGCCAACGCAGTCTGGTAGGCCAGGTACACCTCCACTTCATCCACCTCGCCGGGCAGGTTGTCGACGATTTCGCTGCGCAGCCGCAGGCCCTGGCCGCCCTGGGAGAGCGGCGCCAGGCGCTGGCGGATGTCGGCCCGCGCCACGTCGTTGAGCTGCCGCAATCGCGCAATGCCCCGGCACAGCACGGCCAGACGCTGCTCGTGAACCTCGGGCGAGGGGGCATAGCGTTCAATCTGATGGACCAACACCTCCACGCCCAGCTCGTTGAATATCTGCGTGCCGGCATCGGCGCAGTTGGCCGGGTAACTGGCCATCTCGAACAGTTTCAGGCGCAGGGCAGTGTCGGCGTCCGCCGCCTCCAGCAGCTCCCAGACCTGTTGCGTCAAGGTGCGGTGGTTGGCGGTGTAACGCTGTTCGTCTTCGGCGCTCTGGAATTCGTCGGGTGCTTCAAGCGCTTTGATCACTTCAAAGAAGCCTTGGGAGCCATGCTCGTGTTCCAGCCGACTCCACAGCGCACGCGCGGCGTCCTGAGCGGTGGCGTCCAGGTAGGCCAGCCAGGGTTCACTCTCGCCGCGCGGCTCGTAGCTGCGGTCTGCGTCCAGGCCCACGGATTCGCGGTAGGCCCTGAAACGCTCGCGACTCACCGCCCCCAGACGTGCGCGATCCAGGCGCGTGCGGGCAACCACCAGGGCGGCAGGGCTGCCCAATTCGACCTCGGGCACCTCGGTAATGGCTGTGTCTTGCAGGTTGAGCAGCCAGTGCGGCGGCCGGGGCACATCGAACACCCCGTCCGGCCAGCGTTCGATGGGCGTGCGGCTCAGGTCCAGTTCGTGCAGGTCGCGCATGCGCCCGATATCCGGGACTTGGCGGGTCGGGGTGTGGTTGAGTTTCAGGCGGCGCAGGTAACGCAGGTTTTTCAGGCGGGTGACATCCCGCGCGCGTAATTGCAGCAGGGTGTGCGACAGGTCGAGGTTTTCCAGATGGCGCAGGTCCACCAGGGTATCCGGCAGGTGGGTCAGGGGGTTGTGGGTCAGATCGAGGGTGCGCAACGAGGGGAAGCGCGCGAGAAAATCGGCATGCGCTGCCTTGAAGCGGGTTCTGGCCAGGTTGAGCCCGACCACATGGCCGAAATCGGCTTGCAGCGTCGGCAACGCGTCCGGTAATACCAGGCCGCTGAGGTCCAGCACTGAACCGCGATGTTCGACCCGGACGCGTACCTGATCGTCCCAGCATTCGAGGATTCTGGCGCTGATAAACGCGCGCAACTCGCGCTCCACGCTCAGGCTATGGGCGCCTGGCTGCAGTGCCCAACGCGACAGCTCGCCGTTCAGGCGAATGCGTTCGACGACCAGGGTGTTGATCGTTTCGCCAAGGGCCTGCGGCCCGACGGTATCCATGTAGGTCTGGATACGTTCTTCACTTTGGTAGGGGAACAGGGTTTTCAGAGCCTCCCGATGCAGATCCGCGCTCGGCTGCGTTGGCCCGCGAGCGGTTCTTTTCGGCATCGGTGTGCCCAGCAGGGCCAGGGTCTCCCGATCCGCGCGAGCGCGTGTCGGCGGCTCGGCCAAGGCGATACGGCGTTCGGCCAGGGGTTCCAGGGTTTGCATCAGCCAGCCGCGCAGCGCGGTGCCCTGGCCGGTGCTGTAGCCCAGTGCTTCCCGGGTGGGATCGGGCAGGGCCTGGAGTATCGACTCGTACAGCGTGTCCGGGCCGTGCAGATGCTTTAACTGATCGTCGAGCACTTCATAGCCATGGTTGCCCTTGCGGATCAGCGTGCGGCGCACCTGGGCGTCCATGGGCCCCGCCTCGCAGCGCAACGGCCCATCGGCCGTGCGTTCGCGAATTTGCAGGTGCAGGTCGGCGAAGGCATCGCTGTGATGCTTGAGGGTGTTGAGCACCATGCGTTCGCTGTCCGGGGTTTGCTGCCAGGGAAAATAGAAACCCTCGTAGGCATGGGTGGTGCGGGCGACGAAATCCAGTTCGCCGGCGAGGTTCTTCAGGCGCAGCGGCACGCGCTGGTGCTCATCCATCACCCGCAGTTCGTCGCTGTCGGCGCTGCTGAGCAGCGCGTCGATGGCGTGGCTCTCCAAACGCGGCAAGTGCTCACGCAACAGGCGCGTGCGCGGCTCGTCGGACAGCTCGCGCAAACGGTGCATATAGGGGCCAATGTCGGGCGCCTGCTGGCTGACGTAATCGGCCAGCAGGTTGCGCAGGTGTTGGAGCCGTTGGGGTTTCGGCACACTTTGGCCCAGCAGCGCCTCGGTCTGGGGTTCATCGAGAAATGCCAGAACCCGCTCCGGCAGTGTGCCGGACATCACTTGCGCCAGGCTCATCTGCAGAGTGTCGGCGGGCGCTGCGTCGGGATTGCCGTAGTGGTGAGAGGCGCCGGTGAGGTCGGCGCGTAGATACACCTGCAAGGCTTTATCCGCCGGCCAGCCGGGCAGTTCGGTAACCGTCTGCTCGAACCACGCCGAGGCCGGGTCCAGTGGCTGCCCGACGCGAATGCTGTCGCTGGAGCGGCTGGCACTGGCATAGGCGTCGAAGCGGTTGAGGGTGTCTTCCAGCAGGGGCGGCAGCGGCTGGTCGTGGTGGTAGATGCCGCGCAACAGGTCGTCGTCGCAACCGCTGATGCGGCGGATACGCTCCAGTTGTGTATCGCTCAAACCTTCTACCGGTCGCCCGAGGCGACGCAGCAAGGTCGAACGGTCCCAGGTCTGGGGGTGTTCCGCCTCGTGCAGCACGATGCCGTCGCGCTTGAGCTGCACCCTGGGTTGATAGGCGTCGGGTCGGCGCGGATGCACGATGCGATGTTCGTCGCGCTCGGCGTCATAGCGCACCCGAAAGTGCTCGCCATCGCGTCTGAGCAGTGCTTGCCCCTGGTGCCGGTGTAGCCCTGACGGTTCGGCACGGGCTTGCGCCGGCAGTTGCAGTGAGGGATCGGCATAAGGGCTGATTTCTGGGTTCCACAAGCGCGTGCGACCGTCGGGCAGTTGCACGGCTTTGAGGCCCTCTACAAAGGCCGACAGCTTCAGGTGCAACGGTTGCGCGACCTGCGCACCGGCGGCGAACGTGCCGAGCTGCAGCAGGTTCTGCGCCACCCCAAACATATGCTCCACGGCCTCCCGCGCCTGGCCCTCGGCCCAGTCTACGATACCTTCGAAGACCTCGTCGGTCAGTTGATAGGCGGTGTACGCGAGCATCAGTTCACCCAGCCCGGGTATGAAAGGCGTGAGGATTTGCACCGCGACATTAAGTAGGTCGGAAAAGATTTTTTCCAGATTGTCCCACCATGCCCAACGCGCCATGCGATCGACGCGATGGGTCGAGACGGCGAGGCTTTGGGCATCGTTGACGATCTTGTTCAAGCGCACCCGATACAAGTAGTTCCACAGGTCGTTTTGCGTGGAGACGGTCGAGCGGTTCTGGTAGTCGTGCTCGAAGCGTTGCACGTTGAATTGCAGATGCGGGTGCTCGACCGGCGTGTCTTTCCAGCTGGGCTGGCTGTCAGTGGGCGCTTTGTGGTGCCACTGCACGCGGCTCAGGCGCGCATTGAGGTTGGCGAAGAAATACCCGCGTTGGTCGTGGGCGACGAAGCGGCTGAAAAAGACCTGATAGTGCTCGACGTCGCGCAGTTGGCGGGTCAGTTCAGCCATGAAGGCCTGCGGTGAAGGGTAGTGCTTGAGCGGGTGTTCGGGGTCGTCCGGCACATAGGCGAGCACCTGGGTCAGCGGCGTGGGCGGCGATGGCGGGCTATGCAGCAGGATGATGCCGGTGAGCCGCGTGTTCATCATGTCCAGGGTGTGGCAATGCAGCGGCTGGCCCTCCCACTCGACGGCGGGTTGGCCGACGGCCAGGGCCAGCAACGGTGCCAGGGCGTTGCGCGGAATATCGCCCTTGTGCGCGGCCAGTTGCGCGGCCGCGCTCAAGCCGCTTTTCTGCTGGGCAAGCACGTGCTGGCGCACGCGATAGGCGACGCTGCGCTGCTCGAAGCCCAGGGCTCTCTTGAGCTGGGCCTGATACTGCGCGCCGATATCCAGCCGGCGACACAGTTGTTTGAACCCCTCGACAGTCAGCGCCGCGCCGCTGACCTTGTGGGTGAAGCTCAGGCTGCGTTGTTGCCCCCGTGCGTCGGGGCGCGAGAGAAATGCGTAATCGACAAACTGCTCGTTGTCGGCAAAGTTGTGCAGCGCCGCGTCCAGCAACGACACGGTGCGACTGGTGACACCCTGGGTCACGTCAATCACCCACCAGGCCTGGGCGGCGCTGACATACGTGCGCAGAAAGGTATTTTTCACATCGATGTCGCCGTAATCCTGGGCCAACGCCGTGCGCAGTTTGGCCTCGGCGTAGGCGTAGACATCGTTCAAGCCTTGAAACGGCCCATCCAACGCATTGAGGTTTTGCCAGTGCGCGTCCACTGCCTGCTTGAGGGGGCGCGGTAGCGAGGCGGGAGGGATCGGGTGGCGGCGTGCAGCGTGGTGTAAAGCTTTGAAGCGTTGTGGGTGGGTAGCGGTCAGCCAGGGCGGAAGCGCAGTGTTGATGAAGTCGTAATGCAGCCCTTTAAAGGCTTGGGCAAAGGGGATGTCAGCCATGCAATGAATCCTGGAAATCAGCTCATGAGGCATTCGAGTCTAATGAGGGCAGGGGGCGAGAATAAGCGCGAATACCGGGTTGGATACCACGACGGGATGGCGTTTGATTTCGAAATTATCCATCTCGAAAATAGCCGGCTACCGCCCCTCGCCAACTGTCGAGGGGCGGGGACGCTTCAGGATGTTTGCGCTGCGATTTCTAAGGCCTGGCGGGTCAGGCGGCGTGCCAGATCTCGGTAGTCGCGCTGGATATGCTCGTAGAAGGTATTCACCGTCGCGTCGGACAGCGGCTGCTCCTCAAGCACCTCGGCTTGCGCAAGGTTCAACGTGTCGGCCAGGCTGACCAGCTGTGTGCGCAGTGTGGCCTTGCGCTCGACGCTCACGGACGGGCTCACCCACTCGCGGTGCGCTTCCAGCAAGTCCTCCAGTTGGCTGCCGGCCTCGGCACGTTGTTCCAGGGCTTGGTTGAACGACTCAACGTATTTTTCTTGCAGGTATTCGTTCCAGAACGGTTGCTCAAGCATGCCGTCGACCAGACCGTTGCCGCGCTCCTGATGGGCAATGTAGCGAGCGGCGCGGCTGAGGTGGGTTTCCGTGACCCTGGCGGTGTTGCGGTAGACCATATGTTCGGACAGCCACGGCAGGTCGAGTCGTGCCTTGAGCCCGGTCTGGTAGGCCAGGTACACCTGCACGTCGTCGACCTGGTTATCTCCACTGCCGAAGGCTTGTCCCAGCCCCCCTTGGCTGATCGGGTCGGTGCGATATTTGATTTCGGCGCGCGCGCGCTCGTTGACCTGATCCAGGCGCCAGGATTGTTTGGCCAACGTCGCCAGGCGGCTCTCGCGGCTGGCCAGGCCTGCGGGGCTTTGGTCCTTGAGGATGTTTTCCAACAGCGTCTCGACGCCGATGCGGTTGAAGATCTGCGCACCGGCATCGGCGCAATTGGCGGGCGCGCCGGCCAGGCTGAATATGCGCTCGCGGAACTGGGGGTTCTCGTCCACGGCAAACAGCACCTGCCATACGCGTATGGACAGGTCTTCCCGGCCCTGGCGGAACAACCGCGCATCTTCCTGGGTTTGAAAGCGCTCCGGCGGTTGCAGCAGCTGGAGCACGTCGAACAAGCCCTGGGAGCCGTGCTCTTTTTCGACCTCGTCCCAGACCTCCTTGGCCGTGTCCAGATCCTCGCCTTCCAGGCCGCTTGTCCAGTAGTCCCGGTTGGCTTTGTCGCCGACCGGGCGTGTGCGATAGGGGTCGATGCCTTGGGCGCGGCGATAGCTGACAAAACGGTCTTCGTCGAGGCGTTCGAGCTTGGTACGGTCCAGCCAACTGTTGGCCACGATGCGTGCCGCCGACGAATCCGAGGCGAACTCAGGCACGGTGCGCACGTTGGTGTTGCTCAAGTCCAGTTCCGGCGTGACCCGTTTCGGGCTGTCCAGCCCCGCCGGCCAGGCGCTGATACTGGTTCGCCGCAACACCATGCGGCGCAGCTCAGGCAAGTGGCTGAGGTCCGGAGCGATGCGCATCTGCGTATTGCCTTCCAGGTTCAATGAGCGCAGAAGCTGGCAGCGTTCAAGGATCGCGTAGTCGCTGGGGCGCCAGGCGATGGGGTTATTGCTCAGGTTCAGTTTGGCCAGGAACTTGATATTGGGCAGCTGTGACGGCAGGCCGGCGAGGTTGTTGTCGGACAGATCAAGGCTGCGCAGATTGGGGAAATTGTCGAGGAAGCCAGTGTCCCGATCCCCCAGGCGTGTGCCGCTGACATTCAAGCGCGTGACATGGCTGAAGTCCGCCCGCAGAGGCTCAAGGCTGGCGATATAGCGCCCCAGGGTCAGTTCGCTCAGGTCCAGCCGCGTTCCGCCGGAGCGTGCCTGCGCAGGCAGCAGGCGTTGATAGGCGCCTTGTTCCCAGCAGTTTTTTAACTCCTTGATGATGTGGCCGCGCATCAGCATTTCGTTGGCCACCAGCGTGGCGCTGGCCTTGGTCAGGCTGGGCTTCTGCTTGCAGAAGTTCTCCAGCTCTGTGTCCAGCACCGCGCGGTCGATTTCCAGGGTGTTGAGCAGTTGCTCCGCTTGCGGGGTTTTCAGGTGCGGTGTCACTTCTTCGATCTGCTCGGTGCTCAAACTTGGGCACAACCTGACCAGGGTTTCCTTGAGCGTCGGCGGTTGTGGCGGTTCGCGCCGAAACAGGCGGCGAAAGGCGTCGAACATGGGCTTTTGCAACAGCGATTGGGCGGCGCGCTCATCCACCTGACGCCGTGTGGGGGCTTGCAGCAGCGTGCGACGGTTGCTCAAGGGTTCCAGTTTTTCTTTGAGCCAGGCTTTGAAAATCGCGCCCTGGCCGGCCACATAGTCGATCTTGCCCGGCGGCAGCAGCCAGATCAGGGCTTCGTACAAGCTGAACTGCGGTTGCGGCGCAGCGCTGCTCATATCGTGGATCTGGTACTGCCCAGGGCCTGTGTGCAGCAGGATTTTCCTCGTGGCGGCCTCGGCGGCGCCAACCTGGCAGCGCACCTGGCCCTGGGCGGTCTGTTCGTGAATGGCGATGTTTATGTCGCTCAGTGCATCGGTGTGCTGGCGCAGGATATTGAGCACCATTCGTTCGGTGTCCGGGGTCAGCAACGCGTCATCGTACAGCCCCTCGCTTGCGTGGCTGGCGCGCACTTCGTTGGCCAGTGCCCTTGCCAGGTTTTTCAGGCGCAGAGGCATCTGCCGTTGCGTGTTCAGCGTTTCCAACTCATCGGGCGAGGTGCGCAGCAACAGGTTGGCCACCAGGTTTTTCGGCAACTGCGGGAACTGTTGTTGAATCAGCTCGCCAGGGGCGGTTTCGGCCACTTCCGTGGTGCTGTAGAGATGGTTGAAAACGGCGGTTTTTTCCCGCGCCACTTTATCCGCCAGTAACCCGCGCAGGGCCTGGATGCGCGCGGCAGACGTAGGCCCGACCGGCGCGGGCAACAGGCCGGCGAATTCGCTGTCGCTCAAGAACGTAGCGAGGCGTTCGGGCAATTGGCCGGCGCTTACCTCGCGATGGCTGATGTTCAGGGTGTCGGCATCGCTGGGTGTGGCTGCGCCGTAGGTGAGGGCGTGCCCGCTCAAATCATCGTTGATAAACACGGCGATGGCCTTGGTCGGCGGCCAACCGGGTAGCTCGCTGGTGGTTTGCGCGGCCCAGTTGTCCGGCAGCTTAGCGGCGGTGCCGGTGCGCACCTGGGCCGGTGCGCGGTCGACCTGCGCCCGCAGCCTTATTCGCCTGAGGGTGTCGACCAACAGCGGCGGCGGGCTGTCGCGGTCGGCGTACATCATGCGCAAGTCTGCATCGCGGGTGGCGCTGGTCTCGCAGGCCTGTTCCAGCTGGGTCGCGTCGAACCCTTGCACCACCGGGCCAAGGCGGCTGCGCAGCCTGCGGCTGTCCCAGGTCAGCGGGTCCTCGCCTTCGTGATACCACGCGCCGTGCTCGTTATGAACGAGCTTGGGGGCGTAGGCCTCGGCGCGGGTGGGGTGCTTGATGCGATAGGTGCCGCTGGTTTCATCCTGCTCGACGACATAGTGCTGACCCTCCAGGCGCAGGACTTTCTGCGCGCGGTGCCCATGCAGGCCGAGGGCATCGGGCTGTGCGTCGGCCGGCAACTGCAACGCGGGGCGGGCGTAGGGCGCCAGATCCGGGTTCCACAAGCGCGTTCGGTCGCCCACCTGCACGGGTTGCAAACCGTCGATAAACGGCGAGCGCTTGAACGCACCCACCACTTTGCCGCCGATGGCGAAGGCGGCCACTTGTACCAGGTCGTTGGTGACGGTGAGCAGATGTTCGCCGGCCTCTCTGAATTGGCCTTCGCTCAAATCCACTGCGCCTTCGACCGCATCATAGGTGAGTTGGAACACGGTGTAGGCCAGCATCAGTTCGCCCAAGTAAGGCACGAACGGCGTGACCACCATCAGAGCGACATTGAAAATATCCGATAACAGGCGGGTGAAGTTGTCCCACCAGGCCCAGCGCGCGTGGGTGTCGGCGTCGGCGGTGGAGACCGCTATGGCGCGCCCGTCGTTGAGGATCTTGTTGAGCGACTGCTGGTAGAGAAATTGCCACAGGTCGCCCCTGATCGGGGTCGCGGAAAACTGCAGGCGGGGGGCGGTCAGTGGCGTTTCGCGCCAGCTGGGGCGAGGGTCCAAGGGGCTGTACTGATGCCATTGGACGCGGCACAGCCGCTGGCTCAGGTTGGCAAAAAAATGCCCGCGTTGAGTGTGATCGACAAACTGGCTGAAGAACTGCTGGTAGGTCTGCTGCTGGCGCGACGGGATCGGCGCGTTGGTTTGCAGTTTGCGTGTCAGGTCCTGCATGAAGGCGAGGCTTGAGTCGTATTCTTTGACCGGGCTTTCGGGGTCATGGGGAATATAGGCGATCAACTTTGAGGTGCTGGTTACCCGCTCCAGGTCCGCGGCGATCAGCAGAATGCCGCTCAAGGACACGTCCAGAATGCTCAATTGATAGAACTGCATCACGCCACGATCACCGCGCAGCGTGCGCATCAGCAGGTGGAAGCCGGCCATGCTCAAGTCGGCGGGCTGTTGCGCGACAGTGTGGATGCTGGCCAAGTGAGCGGCGACTTTGAGGGCTGCTTTTTGGCTGGCGATCACCTGGTGCTGCAATTCGGTGCGCGCCGCCGTGGCTTCAGGCAGCAGACGCTCGTTCAAGTAGCGTTGGTAGTGGGCGCCGAGGTCCAGCTCACGGCACAGGGTCTTGAACTGTTGGATCGACATCGTAGTGTCCAACGGCAGCACGGCGAAGTGCCCGCGATAGTCGGGTTGAGTGATATAGCAAGAGTTGATATCAAATGTTTCGCGTTTGGCGAAGTTATGCAGGGCGGCATCCAGTAATGACACTTTGCGGGTGGTCACGCCGTTGGAAAAATCAATGACGTACCACGGCTTTGCAACCGGAATATATAAATAAAGAAACGTGGTCTGCACATTCAGGTCGAGGCCGTATTTATCCTGGATGGCTTTTTTCAAGCGCGGTTCGGCGAAGGCGTAGACATCCTGGATATCGCTTAACAGCCGGTCCACTTGGTTCTGCGTGCGCCAGCCGTCGGCATTGGCCTCCTGCAGCGCTTGATGCTGCGCCGAGGTGAGGCCGGCGAGCCCGGCCGGCCGCGTCAGAGTGGCGGTGTTCAGTTGGCCTAGCCTTGTCGGTGTGCTGGAGGTGATCCAGTCTGGAATGGTTTGTTTGATCAACCCGTAGTGCGGGCCTTTATAGGTGCTGCGCGTAGTTTCAAGTGGAAGAAGTTCGGGCATGAACAAAGACTCTTTAATGGGTTCGAGTCGCTAGTTTCATGCTTTGAGAATTGCCGTAAAAGTTCAAAATGCTGAAGCTTATTAATCCATTAAGTGTGAAGTTAATGGGTTATTTGAATGCAAGTTATAGATAACTAACGCCCCTTTGTCGGGTGCTTGGCACAGGGTCTGTTCGCCTGGTTGCAAATAGGGCGTCAACAGCGGCGCCATGCCTTTGAGCACCTGCACCGGCAATGCCGAGGTGAAGGTGAAATTCTGCGCCGAACTGCCGGGTACGAACGCGGTGAGGGTGCCGAAATGATGCTCACCGATATAGAACACGAAGGTGGCCGTGCGGTTGATCGACTTGGAACTGAGCACCCGCCCGCCGGCACCAATGGCCTCGATGCGGTTGTCGCCGGTGCCAGTCTTGCCGCCCATGATCAACGGCGTGCCGTCGCTGAGTTTGAAACTGCCGGACACGCGTTTGGCGGTGCCGGCATCCACCACCTGCGACAGGGCTTCGCGCAATGCTGTGGCCACTTCGCTGGGCATGACGCGCTTGGCTTTGTCGGGGTTATTGATCAGGTGCGTTTCATAGGGGGTGCCGGCGGCAAAGTGCAGGCTGTCGATGCGCAGGGTCGGCTCGCGCACGCCGTCGTTGAGGATGATCCCCACCAGTTCGGCCAGCGCCGCCGGGCGATCACCGGAACTGCCGATGGCCGTGGCCAGCGACGGCACCAAGTGATCGAAGGGGTAGCCGACTTTTTTCCAGCGCTCATGAATATCCAGGAAGGCCTCGACCTCCAGCATGGTGCGAATGCGGCTGTCGCGCGCGCTCTTGTGCCGGCTCTTGAACAGCCAGCCGTAGACTTCCTGGCGTTCGTGCTCGCTGGCGGCCACGGCCTGGGCAAAGGTTGCGTCAGGGTGGTTAAGCAGGTAGCCGAGCAGCCACAGGTCCAACGGGTGGACCTTGGCGATATAGCCTTGGTCCGGCAAGTCGTAGGCACCGGGGCCGTAGTCGGTGTAGAGCTTGGCCAGGCGTTCGTCGCTGAGTGTTGTGGCGGTGCCGGACGGGGTCAGGTGCGCCCGTACAAACCGGTTGAAACTCGCCTGGCTGGCCTGGGGCAACAGGTAGCGGTGTACGGCGGCCAGGCGGATCGCGGTGGGGTGGAGGCTGTCCAGAAACGTATCGAGGCGCGCTTGGGTGTCTTTGTTGCGGTACTTCTTCCAGAAACGCAACAGGTAGGTGGTGCCCTCGCGGTCAGCGAACTGGGCCAGGTATTCCTGGCGACGCGGGTCGCTGTCGTCTTTGAGCAACGCGGCGCTATTGCCGGGGGCCTGGTAGGTGCTGTAGCGCACCAGGTCGCGCATCAAACGGATGAAGGGCAGGTTGATCGACTCGCGCAGGGACTCGCGCAAGGTCGGGTTGCGCCCGTTGTCCTCAGCGCGAAAGTTATGAAAACGATGCAGGCCGCCACCTGTGAAAAAACGTTCGCCGGGGCTGGCCGAGTACTGCCGGTCGAGGGCCGCACTGAGCATTTTCGGCAGGCTTGGATCGGTGTTTTGTGCCAGGTAATCCAGGGCCCAGCGCGATAGGCGATCCTGCTCGTCCACCGGGATTTTCTTCAAGGCGGCGGGCGTCTGGCCGGCATAGCGGTCATGCAGCTCGCTGATGATTTGCAGGTAGGTGGTGAGCACTCGCAGCTTGGCGGTTGAGCCCAGTTCCAGTTTGCTGCCTTCGTTGATGTCGAAGGGCTGATCGGTGCTGTCGGTCTGCACCCGCACCCGCGCGCCGTCGGCGGTCATCTCATAGAGGTTGAAGCTGTAGCGCACTTGGGCGGTGCTGGCGGGGGTCAGCAGGCGCGGCCCCAGCAGGCCCAATTGCGCGGCGAAGGCCGGGTCCGCCAGGCGCTTGAGGTAGTCGGTGGCCTGGGTTTGCAGGTCGCTTTGCAAGGTACTGGTGGCGGCCAGGTCCAGGCGGTCAAGGTCGTAGAGCGGGCGATTGAGCAATGCCGCGAGGCGGCTGCGGGCGACACTGATGCCTTTGTTGGTGTCGATCGGTTGGATCGTCGGTTGTTGCAGCCAATCGCGATAATGCACCTTGCTGGCCAGGGCCGCGTCGGCCAGCGCCGCTTCGATCACCTGGTTTTGTGCGAGCAGGCGGATATGGCTGTCGGTCAGGCTGGCCAGTTCGTCGTGGCCCCGGGTCAGGTAAAACGACGGGCGCCGCTGGGCGATCATCAGCGACAGCACCTCGCGCAGCGCCAGGCCACGTTGGCCGAGCAGGTCTGGCTCGTGGCCGGCGAGCAGGGCGTTGGTGCGGTTGAAATCGGCGCCGAACCAGACCCGCAGGCCTTCGGCCAACCCATGCACTTCGCCGTGACCGGGCACGGCGGACAGCGGCACGCTGTTGAGGTAGTCACGCACGATGCGCTGGCGCGCCTGCAAGGTCTGCGGGCCGTCCTGATAGGCGCGCACGCTGGCGGAAATCATCTGGCGGATCTTCTCGCTGCCCGACAACGTCAGGCCATCCGGCGAGTGGCGGTATTTTTCCAACTGCGTGGCCAGGGTACTGCCGCCGGCGGTCTGGCCGGGCAGGTGCAATACCTTCGCCACTTGCGACCAGGCGGCCTTGGCGAAGCGTGGCCAATCCACCGCCGGGTTGGCCAGCGGCTGGTCGGCGGCGAGTAGATCGCGGTTCTCGATAAACAGCAGGCTGTTGACCACCACCGGTGGAATCGCGCCGAAATCCTGATAGGCCTGCTGTGGGTACATGAAGGTGTACAGCGGCGTGGCGCGGCAATCGCTGATGGTCAGCCCGGCTTGGATTTTTTCCGCGTAGGGCACGAACAGGTCGTGCTCGGTGTAGGCCATCAGCGCCGCAGAGAACCGGGCCTGGCGCTGGATCAGGTAGTCGCGTTTGAGCAGGCGCGGCAGAAACTCATCCAACGCGCTGTAACCCAGGCGTTTATCGAACGGGCCGTCGCCGGGATAGACGATGGCGTCGCTGGGGCCGGGTTGCACGTCGTAGGTCAAGGTCTGCGCCAGGCGACTGAAAGTGCGGGCCTGCCAATGGGAGGTGAGCATCTCGCGGCGCGCCGCCACGCCGGCAATGACGCTGCCGATCAACAGCAACAGCCAGAACATCCTCCAGGCGTAGCGGGGTTTGCGCGGCTTTTCGGGCAATGGCGGTTCAACCGCACTGTCGGTGGCAACCGCAGCGGGAGGTGAATCGGTGTGCCATAACGCGCCCATAGTCGATTGATCCATTCACGCAGATTGATCGGACTTGACTCAAGCTTAGTCGCTGATTGGCGTTGGCAAGGAATTTGTCGCCGCCATAACCGGTTACCGCTGGCAGCCCAGGCGGCCGCGCTAGCGTGCGGGTTTGATCGGACCGATCCCCGCGTCCGGCACAAGGAAGTCAGCATGCCTCAGTCGACAGGTTCAACCTCCGCGCGTCACGACCATATTGAACAGATCGTCACCGTTTTTTCCGATGTTCCAACCCTGCACGAGGTGGCGGTGACCCAGGTGCAGGCCCTGCTGGATACGCATTACCCCGCCCTTAATTACCTGGCCCGGCGGGTGGCCATCGGCACGCCGTTGCGCGCCGACCAGCATCACTACAGCCCCTTGCCCGATGAAGTGCTGTTGCGCCTGGCCAGTGCCGCGCCGGTGCGCTACGTGGAAGGGCATCATCAGGTGGCGTTGCACCAGCGCGAGAACTATGTGCCGGGCGGGCCGTCGCTGGCCGACGTGGAGCGATGGGTCAATCAGTTGGGCCCGCGTCTGCTGGAGGCCTGGCTGGCGCGTCTGGGCGACTGGTGGCGCGACACGGTACCGGTGCAAACCACGCGCTGGGCCTACTTGTCCGCCAGCCTGCTGGCCTTGTTGTACGACTGTGACCCGCCTGCCGGCATGGATGAGCAGGCGTTCGAACGGATATTCCCGCGCGAACGGCTGCGCCCGATCCGACCCGATGCGCAATGGAGCGTGCAGCAAGAGGCATTGAGCGTGTGCACGGTGCAGGTGCGGCGCCAGGGCAGTACGCAAGCGCCGCGCATGCTGCCGGTGCTGGTGCTCGACCATGCCCCGAGCGGCGCGCAAGCGCGTACGTTGCTGTTGTTCAGCCCAGCCACTGGTATTCATCCTCTGGACAGCCTGGACGCTATCGCAGCCCTGATCCCCGATTACCTCAGCCAGGACCTGGCAGGAGGGGCGGTGGAGTGGTTTATCGAACAACCGCCGGCGGACCCCTTCGATCTGCTGGCCGCTTGTTATGCCGAGCGCCAACGGCTCGACGTGCTGGCCATCGACCCCACGGTGCCGCGCACGCCGCGCCAGTACCAGCAGATGCTGGACTACGTGACCGATCCGCGCCGCTGGTTCGAGACGGTGCTGACGCCGGTCCAGCAACGCTTGCAGGATGCGCTGCCGCTGTGGCTGGTGCACGCCTCGGCGGACGACAGCCTGGCCTACGCCCGTGGGTTGCAGGCCCTCGCCGAGCAACAGGCGCGTGCCGCCGGGCAAGGGTTTCTCGACGGTATCCCGCCGATCCGCGCCTTTGCCGCCGAGGCCCTGAAGCGGTGCCTGGCCAAGCAACCCTTGGCTAAAGACCTGAACCCGGACGACATCGAGTTGACCTTCAACCTGGTCACGGCGGCCATGTTGCCGGGCGGTTACCCCAGTGGCGATGTGCAGCGGGTCAGCCTGAGCCTGACGGAACTGGCCCTGGAGAACCTCAGGGGCTTTCCCCATGCGCCGTCCCAGATCACCCTCAAGGGCCGCGCCGCGCCGACGTGGTTGAGCGCTTCGTTGTTGCTGGCCTGCGTCACCGAGGTGGACATCGGCCAGTCCTACCCGGACCTGCTCAAGCAAAAGCTCATCAGCGATCCCCCCGAACGCACACG
Organism: Pseudomonas sp. S5F11; assembly: GCF_019641515.1. NCBI lineage: Bacteria > Pseudomonadati > Pseudomonadota > Gammaproteobacteria > Pseudomonadales > Pseudomonadaceae > Pseudomonas > Pseudomonas sp. S5F11. The sequence goes on along the minus strand of NZ_JAIFJZ010000001.1, from coordinate 2,374,853 downwards.
GCGCGAAGCCCTGTTTACTGGGCAATTGCGCGCGCAGCTGCCATTGCTGGCCTTGCAGATGAAACTCAAGGGGGAGGGCGGGTTGACCCAGGCAGGTGCGCGCTTGGTAGCCACGGCAGTAGCGTCGGCTGCGGATGAGCAGGCGGCGATCTGGCCTTTGGCGTTCAAAGCATCGCCCACGGCCGCCGAGGATCCTGTGCTCAGCCACTTTGTGATCGGCCCGCGCAATAGCGAGCAGGGGCCGCATCTGCTCTACCGGCCGTTGTTCACGCCGAGTCTGCGCGAGTTCGAATCCCCTCGGGCGCTGTTGCAGGCGATCCAGGCGCCGGGCGAGTTGCAGGACAACGTGCTGGCCTGGATCGCCCCGAGCCGTCAGGCGGTGTATGCCAACGGTGGGTTTCTGGAACCGCATATCCGTCACTTTCATCAGGGCGATGAATTCAGCGTGCCCGCCCGGCCCGCGCCCGCTCAACTGAGCAAACAGGTGCAAAGCGGCGACCCACTGCCCCGGCTGTTTGCTGCCACCGCCGAAGCGTTGGTGAGCCTGGCCGACGCCGAGTCGGTGTCGAACGCCGAGCAGCGCTGGGCGACGATCAAGGCCGGTGGCTGGTTGCTGTTCAGCAGTGCGTTGCCGTTTCTGCGTGGCCCGGCGTTGCTGGCCGGCTGGATGGTGCAGGTGCTGGACAGCGTGCAGCGCGACGTGGCCGCCTCGACCCCCGCCGATCCCGTCGCCCAAACCGAGGGCGCAATGGACCTGCTGAGCAATCTGGTGATGGTCCTGGCCTATCGCGCCTCGCCCCACGAGCGGCCGGCGACGCTCGATCTGCGCCATCCGGTGTTTGCGCGCACCCGAGCTACGCTGGCATCGCCTTCGCCTACGGTGACGCGCAGTGCCGCCGCGCTGCCCACCCATGCGCCGTACCGCTGGAGCAGCGCCCGCGATACGTTGACGCCGTTTATGCGCGAACGTCTGGAAGGGCTGAGCCTGCGCGCCGTGCAACAGCCCTGGCCGCTCGCTTTGCCGGGCGCCGAAACCGCGGGTCGGCTCAAGGGCTTGTTGCAGGACACCGGTTCGACTCCGCCGCAATGGCAGGCGGTGGTACGCGGCCATGTTTATCGAGTGCGGCTGGTCGGCGACAGTGTGCAAGTCACCGACGCCGCCGGCACGGCCAGCGGCCCCTGGCTCAAACCGCTGGAGGGCGGCGGCTGGGATCTGGACTTGCGCCTGCGCCTGCGCGGTGGCCAAGCCGACACCCCGGCGGCGCCCGCCAGCACCGAAGCGCGTCGCCAACAACTGGAGCAGGATTTACGTCAATACGCCCAACGCCGCGAAACCGCGGAGCGTGCTATCGGCGTGGCGCGCAGCCTGAAAACCAGCCACGCCGGGCACATCACCGAACAACAGCGAATCGCCACCGATGCCCGCTACCTGCACGAGTTACAGAACAAACTGGAGGCTTCCCGCCTTGAACTCCAATGCCTTAAAGACCTGCAAGCTCTACGCCCGCGCCCCGGTTACGAGCGCGAGTTGAGCACGCTGCTCGAAGGCCAGATCCTCAACTTGCGCCAGTTGCTGCAATACGCTCGGGAAGCGACCGCCGCGCTGCATGCCAGGCTGGTGCCGGCGCTGGAACTGGTGCAAGCCGAGAGTGAAGCGGAGGCATTGTCGGATATCAACCTAGAGGCGCATCGCAACATCGTCGAAGGCATGCGCCTGTTGGCCGACCAAAACCAGAACGCGATTGTCTGGCGCAGCCTGGAAATCGACACCCTGGACGCGCTGGAGCGAGTGCCCAAATACGGGCGAGACAAAGCCCAGGCGTTCAAACAGAGTGAGGCGGCTACCCCGACGGTGCTGGAGTTGCAGTCGTTGCAAGTGTCCGCGTTGTGGGCGGTTGCGCTCAACAGCGAGGGGCCGAGGCTGGACGATGATTTTTTCCAAAGCCTGGACGACACCGTACAACGTGCCCGTTGGGCCAGCGGCTCCCAGGCGCAGCTCGATGAGCTGGCGTCGCACAACCCGGAGTTGCGCGTCGAATTGCTGGAAAGCTTCGATCGCGTGTATGCCCAGACCGACGACCGCATCGAGTTCTGGCGAGCCATGGAACCGGACAAGTTCCACCTGGGCTACCTGGACAAACTGCAACAACTGTTCGCCCAATTGCACCTTCAGGTACAACGCGAGTTGGCCGCGACTTTGGAGCCGGCGCCTGTCACCCGGCCCGCGTCCCGTGTGCGGCAGAAGAAAATAATCCGCACGCGCAACCAGGACCTGTACGTGGCGCGGGTGACAGTCACCAGCGATGAGCAGCCGATTGAAATCGCCGAGGTCACCGACGCTCAGAACGAAGTGATTGCTTCGTTTACCCAGGCCACCGACGGCATCTGGGAGCCGCTCAACAAAACGCCGGTGCAGCGCACGACGTCGTTGCCCAACCTGGCGCGCTTGATCGAACAAGGCCAGGCCCTGCGCGCGCCGGTGGAAAAGGCCATCGCCGAAGTGTTGAAAATGGCGCGCAACGCCAACGAACCGCAGTCCCTGCAAGACATCCTGGAGCAACGCGCCGACAAGTTACGCCGCTGCGCCGATGCCATTCAGCAGCGCCTGTTGCTCAGCGAGCCGGATCGTTTGGCGGCCACGCAAAGAGCCCGGGCGCGCACCGAAACCGACGAGCTGCGAGCCGCTGCCAGTCGTTTGTCCGAGCAAGGCTTGCAGGCGCGCTTGACCGCTATCAAGGCGCGCCCGCCGACCCAGGCCGGGTTGGACGTGTTGGTGGGGCATCGCGAAGCCAAGGTGTATCGCCAGGGCGAGCGCGTGGCGTTGGCGGGGCGCGCGGATGACTGGTTGCAAAGCTATTTGGTGATCGACGAACAGAGCCGACAGCCCTGGTGCTACGGGCATTTTCACTATGGGCGCCAGACCGGGCCGGACGATCATTTCAGCGCCGCGCACCTCAAGACTCCGGAACAGCACCGGTTGGGCAAGCAGGCGCAGATCGAGGCCCAGGCCCAGGCATTTGCCAGGATGAAGGCCGGGCAGAGCGGACGCGTCAGCCAGACCCTGGAGATCCATCGCGGCGAAATCAACCTGCGCATGGCCCGCAAGCTGTTCTTCGATGCGCCCGCCTGGCCTGAGGGCAAACCCTCGATCTAGAGCGCTCGCCGCCCGCGCCTACGACCAGAGTAGGGGCATGACGCTGCACCTTGGCTGTGCAATACTCGCCGCCGTTTCCACGGCAGAACGCCACGTCAGGCAGTTAATGCCCCTCCGCATAAGCGGCTTTTGCCGCGAGTTCTCGCCAAATTTTGTCGTTTATTGAGTGAAAAGCCCTGTTGGGAGCTTTTTATACTGCACGCCCGCTGATCTGACGGTTGTTCTGTCAGACGGTTCTGCCCACGAGGCAGGCCGGTTATTCAGGCGCCCGCGCTTATCCGCGCTAACGCCCATGACTCGGTGGATCAATCCAATAACAAAATGAGGTTGTATCCCTATGCCCTCTGGCAACCACCTGCCCCATGGCGAGACCGCTCAAGGCGGCCCGCTCAAACGCGAACTGGGTGAACGGCATATCCGCCTGATGGCCCTGGGCGCCTGTATCGGCGTCGGCCTGTTCCTCGGTTCGGCCAAGGCCATCGAAATGGCCGGCCCGGCCATCATGCTCTCCTACATCATCGGCGGTCTGGCGATCCTGGTGATCATGCGCGCCCTCGGCGAGATGGCCGTGCACAACCCGGTAGCGGGCTCGTTCAGCCGCTATGCCCAGGATTACCTCGGGCCCTTGGCGGGCTTTCTGACCGGCTGGAACTACTGGTTTCTGTGGCTGGTGACCTGCGTCGCCGAGATCACCGCCGTGGCGGTGTACATGGGCGTCTGGTTCCCCGATGTGCCGCGCTGGATCTGGGCTCTGGCGGCCCTGGTGAGCATGGGCACCATCAACCTGATCGCGGTCAAGGCGTTCGGTGAGTTCGAGTTCTGGTTCGCCCTGATCAAGATCGTCACCATCATCGCCATGGTCATCGGTGGCGTCGGCATCATTGCCTTCGGCTTCGGCAATGACGGTGTGGCGCTGGGGATTTCCAACCTGTGGGCTCACGGCGGGTTTATGCCCAACGGCATGACCGGCGTGCTGATGTCCCTGCAAATGGTGATGTTCGCCTACCTGGGCGTGGAAATGATCGGCCTCACCGCCGGTGAAGCACGCAACCCGCAAAAGACCATCCCCAACGCCATCGGCTCGGTGTTCTGGCGCATCCTGCTGTTCTACGTCGGGGCGTTGTTCGTGATTCTGTCGATCTACCCGTGGAATGAAATCGGCACCCAGGGCAGCCCGTTTGTGATGACCTTCGAGCGTCTGGGTATCAAGACGGCGGCGGGCATTATCAACTTCGTGGTGATCACGGCCGCCCTGTCTTCCTGCAACGGCGGCATCTTCAGCACCGGGCGCATGCTCTACAGCCTGGCGCAGAACGGCCAGGCACCGGCGACCTTCGCCACCACTTCAAGCAACGGCGTGCCGCGCAAGGCACTGCTGCTGTCGATCGCCGCGTTGCTGCTGGGCGTACTGCTCAACTACCTGGTACCGGAAAAAGTCTTTGTGTGGGTGACATCCATCGCCACCTTCGGCGCGATCTGGACCTGGGTGATGATCCTGCTGGCGCAGCTCAAATTCCGTAAGAGCCTGAGCCCTGCCGAACGCAAAAACCTGAAATACCGCATGTGGCTGTACCCGGTCAGTTCCTACCTGGCCCTGGCGTTCCTGATGCTGGTGGTGGGCCTGATGGCGTACTTCCCGGACACCCGCGTGGCGCTGTATATCGGCCCGGCGTTCCTGGTGCTGCTGACGGTGCTGTTTTACGTGTTCAAGCTGCAGCCGACCCAAGCGGCGGCGCAGTCGGCTTGACCGCCTGAACCGGCGACCGCGCAAGGCGGTCGCCGGTTTGCGTCAGCGGCTGGCGCCCAAGGGCGCCGGCCGTGGCGCGCTCAAACGCTGATTGAATTCCAGCCAGGCCGCCAGCGCCGCCATCAACAGCAACCCCAGCAACGCACTGAAGATCTGCATCGGCCAGGCATCGTTGACTTGGGCGTTGAGCATATCCGCCAATGGCGCCAGCAATACCCCCAGGCAAAACACTTCCAGTGAATGACGCCCCATGCGGCAGCATTGCTGGGCCGGCCAGTTCTGTGTCCAGCCGTGGGTGGGCAACAGCTTGGCGGTGACATAGGCCAACGCCAGAAAATGCAGCAGGCGCACCGGCGACAAGTCGGTCTTGCTGATCGGGTACAACCACTCGTTGAGCAGCGTCGGCATCAGCGCATCGTGAATCTGCGGCCAGCGCCACGACAAGGTAATCACTGCCGCCAGCAAGCTGTACGCCGCTGCGACCATAAACACGGGCTGGCGCGACAATGGTCGCGGATCGGGCGTGCGGGGCCGGCGAGCATGGATCGACGCGGCACCGCCGAGCACGAACAGCAGTTGCCAGGTCACCGGGTTGAAGTACCACACACCGTCGGCAATCGCCGCCAGGTTCCAACCCAGTTTTGGCGCCAGCAGGTACACCGTCAGCGACACGGCCACCACCGCCAGCGGCACACGCACCAACGCCGGCAGCACCAGCGGCAGCCCAAGTAACAGCACGATATACAGCGGCAGTGGGTCCATCAGATTGGGTTTGAAGCGCAGCAATAACTCGTCGGTCAGCGCCTGCTGCGGGTTGGTGATGAAGTGCGTCAGGCCCATTTCCTGTACTAGGTCGCGGGTTTCCACATGGCTGTTGGCGAAGAACACGATGCCCATCAGCATCGCCAGCAGGAAGATATGCACTACATACAGCACCCAGGCTCGGCGCAGGATTTTCAGGCAGGCCATGCCATAGCCCTCGCGCTCCATCACCTTGCTGTAGGCCAGCACCGAGGCATAACCGGCGAGGAACACAAAGACCTCGGCCGCGTCGCTGAAACCGATGTTGCGCAGGGTGATCTGGCCGAGGGGATTGTGGGGGACGTGATCCCAGAAAATGAAGATCAACGCCAGGCCCCGAAAAAAATCGATGCGTGGGTCGCGTCCGTTCAGCATGGCAGCGGGCTCTTGAACAAAATGGGTTTAGTCAGGACAAGTCTACGAGGGCGATGTCGTACGCCGCTTGTCGGGCGGGCGCAGGTTGGCGGTATTTGTAAGCAATTGCAAAGACTGGGTATTACTGAATGTCTCGACAGCCCGCCCAAGTTGGGCGGGCTGAGGGCGTAGATCAGGCAGCAGCAACTTCAAGGGGTTCAAAGCTATCGGCGCGCGCCATCTGCCACATGCGCGAATAGAACTCACCATTCACTTCACCGGTCAGCAGCTCCCCTGGCTTGAGGAACACATGCAACTGCGAGAACAACTTGATCTCGGTCGCCGACATGCGCCGTACCAGGTGCTTGGCCGACAGCTGCGAGGGGTGATCCAGTCCCGCCGCCGCGAGCATTTCGGCCAGGGCCTTGAGGGTGTTGCGGTGGAAGTTGAACACGCGCTGGGCCTTGTCCGGTACCACCAGGGCACGTTGGCGCAACGGGTCCTGGGTGGCGACGCCGGTCGGGCACTTGTTGGTGTGACAGCTTTGGGACTGGATGCAACCGATGGCGAACATAAAGCCGCGCGCCGAGTTGGCCCAGTCGGCGCCGATGGCCAGCACGCTGGCGATATCGAACGCGCTGACGATCTTGCCGCTGGCGCCGAGCTTGATCTTGTCGCGCAGGTTCAGGCCCACCAGGGTGTTATGCACGAACAGCAAGCCTTCGCGCAGTGGTACGCCGATATGGTCGGTGAACTCCACAGGTGCCGCGCCGGTGCCGCCTTCTTTGCCGTCGACCACGATAAAGTCCGGAAGGATGCCGGTTTCCAGCATGGCCTTGGCGATGCCCATGAACTCCCATGGATGGCCCAGGCAGAACTTGAAGCCCACCGGTTTGCCGCCGGACAGTTCACGCAATTGGGCGATGAACTGCATCAGCTCGATCGGCGTGGAAAACGCACTGTGGCGTGACGGCGAGATGCAGTCTTCGCCCATCTGGATACCGCGGGTGTCGGCAATTTCCTGGGTGACTTTGTGTTTGGGCAGGATGCCGCCATGGCCGGGTTTGGCGCCCTGGCTCATCTTGATTTCGATCATGCGCACCTGGGGGTTCTGCGCCTGCACGGCGAAGCGCTCCGGGTCGAAACGGCCGTCGCTGGTGCGGCAACCGAAGTAGCCGCTGCCCAGTTCCCAGGTCAGGTCGCCGCCGTGTTCGCGGTGGTAAGGGCTGATACTGCCTTCGCCGGTGTCATGGGCGAAATTCCCGAGCTTGGCGCCCTGGTTCAGCGCGCGGATTGCGTTGGCGCTCAACGAGCCAAAGCTCATCGCCGAGATATTGAATACCGACGCCGAATACGGCTGTGTGCATTGCGGGCCGCCGACCATTACACGGAACGCGCTGGGGTCGCTCAGGGGAGCGGGGCGCATGGAGTGACCGATAAATTCGAAGCCGGACTGGTACACGTCGATCAAGGTGCCGAAGGGTTTGTCGGCAGTCTCGTTCTTGGCCCGCGAGTACACCAGCGAACGCTGGGCGCGGGAGAAGGGCAGGGCGTCGCTGTCGGACTCCAGCAGGTACTGGCGGATTTCCGGGCGGATGGCCTCCACCAGGTAACGGATATTGCCCAGGATCGGGTAGTTGCGGCGCACCGCGTGAGGGCTTTGCAACAGGTCGAACAGGCCGATCAGGCTCAGCACGCCGGTGACCAACGTGATCGGCCACACCCACTCATAGTGAAGGAACGGCAGGCTGGCAAGGGTGAACAGGACGCACACGGCAAAGAAGGCGTAACGGCTTAGCAAGGACAGGCTCATACGGGTTCCTTGAGGTCGGACTCTTACAGGTCGGTGCGGCATTCTGCGCCGCTAACGAAGGCCCAGACAACCGCCGCCTGCACTCAAGGCCGCCCGGACGGCCCCGCGCCAGACAGCACGCGGCTGTCCGTGACCTCGAACCGCGCCTGGTTGTCGGTGGTCGAGTCGGCCCCGACGAACACGCTGAAGCGGCCGGCCTCGACCATCGTTCTCCAGTGCTCGTCGAGCAAGGCAAAGTCCTGCGCGTCCAGGGTAAAACTCACCGTGCGCGTTTCACCGGGCTCCAAGTGGACCTTGCGAAAGCCGCGTAACTGGCGGACCGGGCGGGTCACACTGGCGACGTCATCGCGCAGGTACAACTGCACAATTTCGTCGCCTGCGCGCTGGCCGGTATTGGTGACGTTTACTTGCACCGTCAGCGTGTCGGTGGAGGCAATCCGATCGGCGCTGAGGTGTGGCGTGGCGTAGCTGAACGTGGTGTAGCTCAGGCCGAAGCCGAACGGGTACAGCGCAGTCCACGGTGAATCAATATAAGTGGAGGTGTACAGGCCCTCGCCACTGGGCGGGCGACCGGTGTTTTTATAGGCGTAGTAGAGGGGGATTTGCCCGACGTTACGGGCAAAGGTGATGGGCAGTTTGCCGCTTGGGTTGACGTCACCGAACAGAATATCGGCCACCGCGTGCCCCATTTCGCTGCCCAGAAACCAAGTCTCCAGCAGCGCCGGAGCCTGGGCAACGGTGTCGGATAACACCAGCGGGCGGCCGTTCATCAGCACGATAACCACGGGTTTGCCCGTAGCCAGCAGCTCGCGCAACAGCGCGTCCTGGGCGCCCGGCAAGCCCAGATGCGTGCGACTGCGCGCTTCACCACTCTGGTTGGCGCTTTCGCCAAGCACGGCAACTACCACCTGGGCAGAGCGGGCGGCCTGGCGGATCGAGCGCAAATCCTCGATTTGTTCGCTGTTGGGCGAAGTACCGGGCAGGTAAGTCACCTCGGTGTCTGGGTCGACGGCGCTGCGAATGCCTTGCAGCACCGTGACTGAGTCCGCGGCCAGCCCCACCCCTGACCATGGGCCGAGTGTGCTTTCGGCGTCCGTGGCCAAGCTGCCGACCACTATCACCTTGCGCAGGCTCTTGGGCAACGGCAGCAGCGCATCGGTGTTTTTCAGCAGTACGATGGATTTTTGCGCGGCCTCCCGTGCCAAGGCACGGTGCTGCGGTGTGAGCAGATTGGCCCGTTGCCGGGCTTCATCGCTGTAGCGGTAGGGGTCGGCAAACAGCCCCAGGCGTTGCTTGGCCTTGAGCACGCGGCGCACCGCCTCGTCCACGGTGGCCAAAGACACCTGGCCCGCGCGCACCAGTGAGGGCAAGTACTGCCGGTAGGTCTGGCTGGCCATTTCAATGTCCACCCCGGCGGTGAACGCCAGCCGTGCCGCGTCGGCCGGCACAGCGATGATGCCATGCTGGTTCAGTTCCCAGATGGCGTTGTAATCACTGACGATCAGACCGTCGAACCGCCACTCGTCCCGCAGTACACCGGTCAGCAGCGCCTTGTGGCTGTGCAGAGGAGTTCCGGCCAACTCGTTGAACGACGGCATGATCCCGTCGACTCCGGCCGCCACCGCTGCGCGGAACGGCGGTAAATACACCTCGCGCAAGGTGCGCTCCGACAGGTCGGCGCCGTTGTAGTCGCGGCCGCCTTCCGCCGCGCCGTAGGTCACGAAGTGTTTGGCGGTCGTCAGCATCGAAGAATTGTCCGAGGGGCCTGCGCCATGAAAGCCCCGGACCTTGGCCTCAGCCATCGCGGCACCGAGAAAGGGGTCTTCACCGGCGCCTTCCACCACACGCCCCCAGCGCGGGTCGCGAGCAATGTCGACCATTGGCGCAAAGGTCCAATGCACGCCGCTGGCCGTGGCTTCGATGGCGGCGGCACGAGCGGTGCGGTAGGCAAGGTCGGTGTCCCAGGCTGCGGCCTCCGCCAGTGGCACGGGAAATATCGTGCGGAAACCGTGGATCACATCATAGGCAAACAACAGCGGGATATGCAGGCGCGATTGGGTGACGGCCTGCTCCTGCAACTGCCGGGTCTGCTCAGCACCGTAGGCACCGAGCACCGAACCGACGGTGTTGATGGACGCCGGCGGCAACTGCCCGTTATTGATGACCGGACCGGTCGGTGTGATCTGGACACCCAACTGGCTGAGCTGGTCGATTTTTTCTTCCAGCGTCATCTGCCTCAGCAGGTCTTCCACCGGGTCCTGCTCAATGGCCTGCACGCCGACGCTTATGCTGAGCGCCAGGTAGAGCAGGGCTAATTGACAGTAAAGTTTCATGACGGCGGGACGTTGTCAGCTGGCCAGGGGGTGCCGATGGCCGTCGATTCCGAGCGGAAGGGGTGGTACTGATACAGCCAGGTCTCTGATAACGGCTGCCCCTCCAGGCGCAGGAACAGCCGCAACTCCACGGGGTCTTGACCGTCGACGGTCAGATCGAACTGAGCGCGCCAATGGCCTGCCACACCGTCCGGCACAGGTTCGGTAAAGATCAGGCTGAGTTCGCCTCTGGAACAGCTGATCACCGCCTCGGGCTTGATGCCGGTTGCGAGCTTTTCCAAGGGCGCGCCTTGAAATTCCACCACGAACTTACGCATCCCCGCCGGTCGCGCCAGACCGGGTTGACCCCCCTTGCCTAGGCGCGTCGCCACGCAGCGCGCCAGGGACGATGGGTACGGCTCATCGGCCAGCCAGTGCAAGCGATAACGTAGCGTATAACGATTGCCCGCTTCCGCTGGGGTCGAGGGCACCCACATCGCCACGATGTTGTCGTGGATCTCGTCATCGGTGCCGTTTTCCATCAGTTGCACGCTGCCTTCGCCCCAATCCCCCAACGGTTCGACCCACAGGCTGGGACGCCGCTGGTAATTCACGCCATCGAGGTAGTGGTCGAAGTTGCGATCACGCTGGAACAGGCCGAACCCCTTGGGCTGACGATCACTGAAGGCCGACACCATCGTGCGCGGCGGGTTGTTCAAGGGGCGCCAGAGGCGTTCGCCGTTGCCGGTCCACAGCGCCAGGCCGTCACTGTCGTGGACTTCGGGACGCCAGTCGGCGGCAGTGCGTTTGGCGGCTTCGCTGAACCAGAACATCGAGGTAACCGGCGCGATGCCCAATCGGCTGACGTTATGGCGCAGGAAGAACGTGCAGTCGACCTCCATGATCACGCCCTGCTGACGGCTGATCACGAAACGGTACGCGCCACAGAGGCTGGGCCCATCGAGCCGCGCATAGAGCGTCATGGATTGGGCGTGTTCGTGCTTGGGCGGTTCAAACCAGATGTGGGTGAAGTCCGGGAATTCCTCGGCTTTGCCGGCTTGGGCCACATCCAGTGCAATCGCTCGCGCCGACAAGCCGTATTGGTAGAGCTCGCCGATGGCACGAAAGTACGAGGCGCCGAGAAACGCCACCCAATCGTTCTGTTGCCACGCCAACTTGGCTTGGTTGCCCAAACGACTTTCCTGGATACGAAAACCGGCGAACCCACTGTTACGAGGCAGGGCGTGCGCCGGGCTATCGGCGGGCATGTCAAAGTGCGCCGGGTCGTAGACGATCTCGCGGGCCGCGCCGTTGTCCAACACATACATCCTGACGGGGGTACGAAAGAACGAACCCAAGTGGAAGAAGGTCACGGGAAATTGCCCAGGGCCTTTGGCGAACAGGGCCTGCTCGGATTTAAAACGGATCTGGCCGTGGGCGCTGTAATCCAGTTTTTCCAGTAGTGCTGCCGAGGCGGTGCTTGGATAGATGTAGGGTTTCAAGGCGTCGGCTTGCGCCTGTTCGATCAATTGTTCGAAAGAAAAGGAGCTAGCGGGCTCGGCCGCCAGGGCTGTCCGATTCAGGGCTGGCAGGAGTGCGGCCAGCGAAGCGTACGTCAGAAACTCGCGGCGTGTAGACATGGCGGCCTTTCCTTGGAGATAGAAATCCAGGCACCACGATCGGTACGACGCAGGCAACCGTGCTGCTTGCCTGAAGTTTTGAGCGGGAAGGGCAAAGTGTCTACTGTCAGAAATAACAGGTTGGCAAGTGTTTCAGACCAGTGGCGGAAGCGGGCTTCGCTGCCAGGACCATGGGGTTTTCAAACGCGACGGCCACGGTGTGATGCATCGCGCGCCGCCGCCCGAACGCATTAGTCGCGCCTGTCAGCCCTGGCCTGAGGCGCGTTGGGGGCTACACCCTCAGGCCGCCGTTTGCCGAATCGGCAACACCACGCGAAACGTCGTACCCTTGCCCGGCTCGCTGCGCACGGAAATATCGCCGTGGTGCTTTTTGATAATGCCGTAGGACAGTGACAGCCCCAGGCCCGTGCCTTCCCCCACCGGTTTGGTGGTGAAGAACGGATCGAAGATTTTCTGCACGGTTTCGGGCGCAATGCCGCAGCCGTTATCGGCGACTTCCAGCCACACGTTATCGCCCTCCACCCCATTGCTGATGGTGATCGTGCCACGCTCAGGGCCCATGGCCTGGGCGGCGTTGATTACTAGGTTCATCACCACTTGGTTGAGTTGCGAGGCCAGGCATTCGATTTCCGGCAACGCGCTGTAGTGCTTGATCACGTCGGCCTTGTACTTGAGCTCGCTGGCGACGATGTTGAGGGTGGAGTCGATGCCCTGTTGCAGATTGGCCCACTGCCAGGTCTGGTCGTTGTCCACCCGCGAGAAGTTTTTCAGGTCCTTGACGATCTGCACCACTCGCCCGATGCCCTCCTTGGACTCCTTGATCAGGATGGGAATGTCTTCCTTGAGAAAGTCCAGCTCCAGTTCATTGCGCAGGGTTTTGAGTGCATCGCGCTGTTCGGCCGAGGCGAGGCTGTCCTCGACCTGCCGGTAGGCATCGAGCATCTGCTGCAACTGATTGAAGTAGCTGTCGAGGGTGCTGAGGTTGGAGGAGATAAACCCCACCGGGTTGTTGATCTCATGGGCTACGCCAGCCGCCAGTTGCCCCAGGGACGCGAGTTTTTCCGACTGCACCAGTTGGCTCTCCAACTGCTTGCGCTCGTCGATTTCCTGTTGCAACGCTTCGCTGGTCTGGGTCAGGGCCAGGGTGCGTTGCGCCACCAGTTGCTCCAGGTGGCTGGTTTGCAAGGAGGCGCGGCGGGCCATGTCCCACTTGTTGGAGAGCGTGTTGGCCATCTGTTGCACTTCGATGTTGTCGAAGGGCTTTTTCAGGATCAGCAGGCGATCATGGCCTTTGAGGCGGTACAGCAGGTCATCCCAGGAGTAATCCGTATAAGCCGTGCACACCACCACTTGCAGGCCGGGGTCGACTTTCCATAACTCTTCGATGGTCTTGGCGCCGTCCCAGCCTTGAGGCATGCGCATATCGACGAACGCCAGGGCGTAGGGGCGCTTGTCCGCCATGGCTGCACTGAGCAATTGCAGGCCTTCTTCGCCGCCATAGGCCGAGTGCAATTCGAACGCCTGGACCTCGGGTTTATCGGTGTCGCCGAACAGCGCCGATTCCAAGTCGTCGAGAGCCTGGTTGGTCTCAACGGTCGGCATCAGGATCTTGCGGAAATCGTCGTGAATCGACGGCGTGTCGTCGATCAACAGGATGCGTCGATTGGGAGGCTGGTTCATGCAGGACTTCCGGCTGGGGTCATGGGAATCGTCAGGGTAAAGATCGCGCCCAGGCCAGGCCCGTCGCTGTGGGCGCTGAGCTGGCCACTCATTTCGACGGCGGCCAGCGCGCAGCTGTGCAGGCCGAAGCCGTGGCCTTCCTTGCGGGTGGTAAAACCGTGGGTGAAGATCCGCGTCATGTTCTCGGCGGGGATGCCTTCACCGTCGTCTTTCACGCTGATCTGCAAGGTGTTGTCGGCCAGTGCCTGGACTTTGAGCGTCATCTGCCTCGGGCGGTCGTTGAGATTGGACATAGCGTACTTGGCGTTGCTGATCAGGTTGACCATGATCAACAGCAGGCGATGTTTGTCGGCGAGGATTTCCGGCACGGGCGCATATTCCTTTACCACCGTGACGTGATGCCGGCTCAAGGCGCCGGCGTTCATGCGCAGGGCGTCCTCCATCAGGTCGCTGATATGCACCGGCTCCAGCAGCGTGGCGGCGCCGGCATAAGATTGCTGGGTGGAGACGATGTCTTTGATGTGGTCCACGCTTTTGCTCAACTGCGCCAACTCATCGGTCATGCCCTGCTGCTCCACGGCGATGGCGTCCACTAGTTGGTTGAGGTAACCGGGCAGCAGCTTGCCTTTCTCATCTTCAGTGAGAAAGGTGCCCAGGTCGGCCTTGTGCTCATTGATCAACTGCATGGCCTTGCCCAGCCCCAGCGCTTTGCTGCTGCGCAGTTTGCGGGTGACCAGGTCGGCGGAGATGTTCACGCTGTTGAGCACGTTACCCACGTTATGCAGCACGTTGGTCGCGATTTCGGCCATGCCGGCTTGGCGCGCGCTGTCGAGCAGTTCGCTCTGGGCATCCTTGAGCTGCTGGGTGCGCCGCTCCACGCGTTGTTCCAGGGTTTCGTTGGCGGCCTGCAATTGGCGGTTGACCCGGTTGATCTCGGCGAAACTGCGCAACAGGCGCACAGCCAGATAGAGCAGCATCGCCACCAGCAAGGTCGAGAAAATCAGCAGATAGCGGTGGTACTGATGGTCAATGCGGTCGGCTGCCTGCTGGTCCTGGTCGAGGTGGGTGGTCAGGTCGTCCAGGCGTTCGGCCACGGGCACGTCGGCAATCCGCTCAAGAAGGTTGTTGACCACCGGTTGTTCGCGCAGGATCAGCGAAATGTGATTGCTCAGCAGTTCCACCGGGCCCTGGAATTCGCTCGGTAGCTGTTCCTTATTGGTAGCCAGTTTGCCCAGGCCCACCAGGATGTCGGCGGCCCGATCATCGCTGGTGACCTGGGCGAATTCCAGGCTGCTGAGCAGCAGGTCGTAGGTGTCGGTGGCCACGCCTTGCAGCTGCAGCCGACCTTCGTCGTCAAGGCGATTGAACTGGGCCTGGATGTCGTCTTCGGCGGTTGGCAGGAACGCCAGGGAATTGCGCAGCACCGCGTTGTGGGATTTGAACTGGTCCACCAGCCGGGCTTTTTCTTGCATTGCCGTCTGGTAGGCGGTTTGCGTGGCCTGCCAACTGCTCAGGTCGATCGGGTTGTGGTAGGTGTCGCGGCTGTTCAATTCGGCCCAGATCCGCGTCATCTCCGTGAGGGGCGTGACCAGGGGATCATAGTTGTGGGTGATCGCGATCCTGGCCTTGAGCACTTCGCTGTCCCACTGCGCATTGAGTTGTTGCAACTGGCGGATCAAGTCCCGCGACTGGGTGTAGCTGGCGGTCTGGTCACGAGCGGCCTTCAGGTACAGAAACACCAGAGTCGAGGCCAGCAGTAGGGTTACCAGGCCCAGCACGATTTGGGTGAAGCGACGGCGCGATTGAGTCGTCATAGTGGCTTGCCCGCCCATTCACCGGTCAGCGTCTTGAGAAACTGCACGATCAAGTCTTTGTCTTCCTGGTTAGGGTTGCGCCCCAACTGGTACTTGAACATCACGTCGACGGCTTCTTCCAGGGTTTTGGCCGAAGCATCGTGAAAATACGGCGCGGTCACTGCCACATTGCGCAGGCTCGGCACTTTGAATACATGGCGGTCTTCCTCGTCCTGGGTCACCAGGTAGCGGCCCAGGTCGGCTTCGACCGGGTTGCCGCGGGCTTTGAAGTAATCGCCCATCACGCCGAACTTCTGGAACATATTGCCGCCGATATTGATGCCCTGGTGGCAGGCGATGCAGCCGTAATCCTTGAAGCGCTGGTAGCCGTACTTTTCCTGGATCGTAAGGATCTCGGTGTTGCCCAGCAGGTACTGATCGAAGCGCGAATTGGGGGTCAGCAGCGTTTGCTCATAGGTGGCCAGGGCATTCTGCACATTGGCGGCCGTGACCCCGTCGGGGTAGGTCTGTTTGAAGGTGGTCTGGTAGTCGGGCAGTGCGGAGAGGTTCTGCACCACGGTGTTCCAGTCGCTGCCCATTTCCACCGGGCTGATCACCACCTGTTCGATCTGGGCTTGCAGGGTGTCCACCCGGCCGTTCCAGAACTGTTTGAAATTCAGGCTGGCGTTGAACACCGACGGGGTATTGATCGCCACCGGCTTGCCGTCGAAGCCCAGGGAAAATGGCTTGTTGTCGGCGCCTCCGGTTTCCAGGTGATGGCAGCTGGCGCATGACAAGGTGTTATTGACCGACAGGCGCGGTTCGTTGAACAGTCGGCGGCCCAGCTCGACCTTGGCCGGGTCCAGGGTGGGCACCGGCGGCAGCGGTTTGAGCGCCTCATTCAACGGTGCAGCCGACAGCGGCTGAACCAGCCCCGACCACAACACCAGCATGACGCCGAAACGGTAACGTGAGACTTCGCTCAAGCGAGCACTCCTTGCAGGCATGGGGCTATGGGGTGGGCATCAGTGTGGCGCTGCCCACTTGCAGCATTTGAGCGAAATCCTTGGGCGGTACGGCCTTGCTGAACAGAAAGCCCTGGCCTTCTTCGCACTGCTGGGTTTTCAGGAAATTCAGCTGTTCGACGGTTTCGACCCCTTCGGCAATGATGTTCAGTTCCAGGCTTTTGCCCATGCCGATGATAGCGCTGATCAGTTGCGCGTCCTGGCTATTTACGTTCAGGCCGCGCACAAACGACTGGTCGATTTTCAACACATCGATGGGAAAGCGCCGCAAGTAACTGAGGCTGGAGTAACCGGTGCCGAAGTCATCCAGCGCCAGGCGCACGCCCATGGCCTTGATCTTTTGCAGGATGTCCACGGTTTCATCGACGTTCTGCATCAGCACGCTTTCGGTGATTTCCAGCTCCAGCCGAGCGGGCGGCAGGCCGCTTTGCTTGAGGATCGCGGCCAGGTTGTCGACGAAGTCGCGCTGGCGAAAGTCGATGGGCGAGACATTCACTGACATGCACAACGGCGGCAAGCCCATGCCGCGCCAGGCTTGCGCCTGCTCGCAAGCCTGGCGCAGCACCCATTGGGTCAACGGCACGATCAGGCCGCTGTCCTCGGCCACCGGGATGAAATCGGCCGGGCTGACCCACCCCGAGCGCGGTTGAAACCAGCGTATCAGCGCCTCCGCGCCGACGATGCGCCCGGACCTGAGGTCCAGTTTGGGCTGGTAGTGCAGCACAAATTCATCGCGTTCCAGGGCATGGCGAATCGCGCTCTCCAGGTTTTGCTGGTGTTGGGCGCGCAGGTTCATATCTTCGGTGTAAAAACTGAAATCGTTCGCGCCGCGTTCCTTGCTGGTGTGCATGGCGGTTTCGGCGTGCTTGATCAATTCCACCGCGTTGCAACTGTCATTGGGGTAGATGCTGATGCCCAGGCTCGCGGTGACGCTCAGGTCATGCCCGGCCACATGCCGCGTCGCGCTGATGGTCCTGAGCACTTTGTCGGCGATGTGCTGGGTTTGCTGAGGGTGCTGGACGTCGTGGAGCACGATCACAAACTCATCGGAACCGTAGCGAAACACCGAATCGGAGTCGCGCACCGTTGCCACCAGGCTGTGGCTGACCTGTTGCAGCACTTCGTCGCCCACCGGATAGCCCAGGGCATTGTTGATGCGTTTGAAGCGATCGAGCCCGATGAACATCACCGCCAGTTGCGTGTCGTGCCGCCGGCCAAGGGCGATGGCCTGGGTCAGGCGGTCCCCCAGCAGCGTGCTGTTGGGCAGCTCGGTCAGCGCGTCGTATTGCAGCAGGTGCGAGACTTTCAGCAGCTCCTGCACCCGTTCTTCGATGGTGCGCTCCAAGCCGATCACCTTGCGGGCCACGTCTTGAGCCAGTTGCCATTTCCACGTCAGCGCACTGGCCATCTGGCGGATCTCAAGGTGGTCGAAGGGCTTTTTCAGGATCAGCAGCTGGTCGTTGTACTTCAGCCGTGCCTCGATGGCCTCGAAGGAGTAGTCGGAATACGCCGTGCACAGGGCGATCTGCAGGTTGGGGTCGACGTTCCACAGCTGTTCGATGGTTTGCAGGCCATCCCAGCCTGGCGGCATGCGCATATCGATAAACACCATGGCGTAGGGGGCGTTGGCGGCCAGGGCCTGGCTCACCAGTGCCAGTGCTTCCTGGCCCTGGTAGGCCGAATCCAGCTCGAACACCTGGCGTGGAGCAGCGGGAGTGCCGAACAGGGTTTCCTCAAGGCTATCCAGAGACGGCTCGCCGTCTGCGTCGGCGCACAAGATCTTTCGAAAGTCCTCGTGAATCGACACAGTGTCGTCGACGATCAGAATGCGGCGGTTGGCCCGAGTTGAGTCTGCATTCCGCGCTGGCAAAAGGCTCGACGGCATAACGATTCCTTCCCTGGTTTCACTTCTTGGGGGGGCCGACTACTGTGACAGCATAGCCGAGCTACCTTGAAATTGATGGCCAGTTGGCGTCAAATCGACCCCGCGCCTTGGGCGAGGGAAAGTGGCTTGGCAAGACGGTTCAATTTAGCTCAATTCCGTTTAATTTGAAGGCGCGTAGGCATGGATGAACAACTGGCGACGAAACCCACGATTTTGTTGGTCGACGATGAAGAGTCGATCCTAAACAGCCTGCGCCGCCTGCTGCGCGGCCAGCCTTTCGACGTGGTGCTGGCGGGCAGCGGCGCCCAGGCCCTGGACATCATGGCCGCCCAACCCATCGACCTGGTGATGACCGACGCGCGTATGCCGGGCATGGACGGCGCGCAGTTACTGGCCGAGGTCCATCGGCTGTACCCCGGCACCAGCCGCATCCTGCTCACCGGTTACGCCGACCTGCCGACGATCGTCAAGGCGATCAACGAAGGGCATATCCACCGCTACATCAGCAAGCCCTGGAATGACGAAGAACTGCAGCTGGTCTTGCGCCAGACCCTGGAGCATCAGCGCCTGGAGCGTCTGACCCAGGTTCAGAACGAGCAGCTCAAGCAATTGAACGCCACCCTGGAAAAACGCGTGGCGGCGCGCACCAGCGAGTTGCAGCAGACCGCCGATATGCTCGATCTGGCCTACGACGAGCTCAAGCGCAGCTACGTGACCGGCACAGAAGTGTTTTCGCTGCTGGCCAACCTGCGCTTGCCCAAGAGCAAGCAAACCAACCGCGCGCTGATCGAACTGGTGCGCGTGTATTGCGCAGCGCAGAGCATCGACGAGTCCAGTGCCCGCGATCTGGCCATGGCGGCCGCGCTGTACAACATCGGCAAGCTGAGCTGGACCGACAGCATGCTGATGGAACCGGCGGACAAGCTGCACAGCACCGACCGTGAGCGCTATCGCGGTTATCCGACCCAGAGCGAATCGCTGTTGATGACCCTGGAACCGATGAAAGATGCCGCGCGGATCATTCGTCATCACCAGGAGCGCTGGGACGGCAGCGGCTTTCCCGATCACCTCAAGGGTGATGCGATTCCCTTCGGTTCGCGCCTGCTGAAGCTGGCGGTGGATTTTATCGAACTGCAAAAAGGCCTGATCCTGGAGCGGCAGATGAACAGCGACGAAGCGCTGTTGTTCATCCGCAAATACGCCGGGCGTCTGTATGATCCGGAGTTGATCGAGGGCTTTGTGCAGGCCTGCGCCACCTTCCTCAGCGACGTGACCCTGGGCGACCCGACCGTCAAGGTGCTGACCACCCGGGAACTGCAGGACGGTATGATCCTGGCGCGCAACCTCAACGCAGACAACGGCATGCTGCTGCTCAACGCCGGCAAGGTGCTGAACCTACCGCTGGTGGACAAGCTGATTGCGTTCGAGGCGATGGAGGGGGCCAAGTACAGCGTCTTTATCAAGGAACCGGACGAGGCGTGAGCCTTGGGCGGTGATTTTCACTGATTTGAATGCAAGGTTTTTATCGTATGTCCACCACTATCCGCATCGCCGCCGCCCTCCTGATCGGCGACGACGGCCAGACCCTGCTGGTGCGTAAACGCGGCACCCAGGCTTTTATGCAACCGGGCGGCAAGATCGACGCCGGCGAGCAACCCGCCGAAGCATTGGCCCGTGAGCTGTTCGAGGAACTGAACCTGCGTATCGACCCTGAAGCGGCGGCCTACTTGGGCCACTTCTCGGCCCCGGCGGCTAACGAGCCGGGTTGCACCGTGGAAGCCGAGCTGTTCCAGGTCAACATCGACGTACCCGTGGCCCCCGCCGCCGAGATCGAGGAAGTGCGCTGGATCGACCCGGCCGGTGACGGCGGCCTGGTCCTGGCGCCCCTGACCCGTGACCTGATCCTGCCGTTCTATCGCTCGTCCCTGGCCACCCCGGCCTGACGCCCATGCTGATCCGTGCGCTGGGGCCCGAGGATGCCGAGGCTTATCGGGCGTTGATGTTGGAGGCTTACGACACCTACCCCCAGGCATTCACCTCCAGCGTGGCCGAACGCGCCGCCATGCCCTTGAGCTGGTGGCAGAAGCGCCTCGACAACCCGCTGGATAGCCTGCTGGGCGGTTTTGACGGCGAGCGATTGGCCGGGATTGTCGGCCTGGCTTTCGAACCCCGGGAAAAGGCGCGGCACAAGGTCACGTTGTTCGGCATGTACGTGACCACGCAGTCCCAGCAACAGGGGCTGGGCCGCCGGCTGGTGGAAGCGGCGCTGGCCGAAGCACGGCGGCACCCGCGCCTTAAAGTCATCCAACTCACCGTCACCGCCGGCAACACCGCAGCGTTCACGCTGTACCAACGCTGCGGCTTTATCCAATACGGCCTGGAACCGCTGGCGGTGCGAGTGGGGGAGGACTACTTCGACAAGATCCATATGTGGCGCGAACTCAGGGTTAACTGAGGCCGGCGCGTTAGTGCGCCGTATGATCCCGCCCAGGCAATGACATCAACGGTGGGAGGGGGCTTGCCCCCGATGCTTATAGGCATCTACGCATCCTAACGGCTGGCCAGTAACGCTGTGTCGGCTGACCCGCCCCATCAGCGCACCGCACTCACCCCGTCCAACGTGGAAAACGACGTGTCCTTGGCCGTCAGCAGGAAGTCGCGCATATACGGCGCATCCAACATGTCGGCGCGAATGCCGGCGTACAACGTCGCGAACAACCCTTTCTCACCCAGGCGCTTGGCCTTTACGTAGCCGCGCGAGCTGTATTCATGCAGCGCCCAATGGGGCATGCCGCACACGCCACGGCCGCTGGCCACCAGTTGCATCATCATCACCGTCAGCTCGGAGGTGCGCACCTGGGCCGGTTCCACGTCGGCCGGTTCCAGAAAGCGCGTGAAGATGTCCAGGCGGTCGCGTTCCACCGGGTAGGTGATCAGGGTTTCGCTGAGCAAGTCTTCCGGCACGATATACGACTTGTTCGCCAGCGCATGCTGATTGGCCACGGCCAGCATCGCCTCGTAGGTAAACAACGGTACATAGGTGATGCCCGGCAGCTCCAGCGGGTCGGAGGTCACCACCAGGTCCAGGTCGCCACGGGCCAGGGCCGGCAGCGGGGCGAAGGCAAAACCGGAGGCCAAATCCAGCTCGACTTCCGGCCAGGCGTCGCGGAACTGGTCGATGGTCGGCATCAGCCACTGGAAGCAACTGTGGCATTCGATCGCCATGTGCAAGCGCCCGGCGGTGCCGCCGGCCAGGCGCGCGATATCGCGCTCGGCGCCGCGCAGCAAGGGCAGGGTGGCATCGGCCAATTGCAGCAGGCGCAGGCCGGCGCTGGTGAAGCGCAGCGGTTTGGTCTTGCGCACGAACAGCGGCATGCCCAGGCGTTCCTCCAGCTCCTTGAACTGGTGGGACAGCGCCGATTGCGTCAGATGCAGGCGCTCGGCGGCTTCCACCAGGCTGTCGGCTTCGCGCAGGGCGTGCAGGGTCTTTAAGTGACGGATTTCGAGCACGGGCTCTCCATGAGGGCAATTTGTGTTGAAGTGCAATGGCGTGAGTTTGGCTCATGTTGCAAAGCATGTCGACCATGACCACCGGGCACTCTTCATCAAACTGTCATGGAACTGTGGCAGCGCGCTTGAACAAACTTCATCAGACTCGCGCTCTACTGGGGTTCTGCGTTTTGGTGTTTTTCATGCGTGTGTTGTTTTTATTGGCCGCCTTGCTGTTCGGCCTGCCGTCTTTTGCGGCCTCCCGTTGCGATATCAACGTCCCGACCCAAACGGTCGATCTGGATCAGGTGGGCCTTGCCTATCAAAGCATCGGCCGTGCTTCGGACCCGGCCTTGTTGTTGGTGATGGGCCTGGGCGGGCAACTGATCCATTGGCCGGATGAAGTGGTAGTCGCCCTGTGTCAGCAAGGCTTTCGGGTGATCCGCTATGACAACCGTGATGTCGGCCTGTCCACTTGGCGCCAAGCGCCGGCCAGCGCCAACCTGACTTTTGAAGTGCTGCGCTACAAGCTCGGCCTGCCGGTGTCGGCGCCCTACACCCTGACCGATATGGCCGACGACGCCTTGGGCCTGATGGATGCGTTGCAGATCCAGCAATTTCACGTACTCGGCGCCAGCATGGGCGGCATGATCGCCCAGCACCTGGCGGCCATGGCGCCGCAGCGGGTCGAGAGCCTCACCCTGATCATGACCAGCTCCGGCGCCGAAGGGCTGCCGGCGCCGAACGCGGCGCTTGTGCAGTTGTTGTCGCGGCGCAGCGCGCCCAATCGCGAAGTCGCTCTGGAGCAACAGGCCGATCTGCTGGCGGCACTGGGCAGCCCAAACATCAAGGACGATCGCCAGGCTCTGCTGCACCAGGCGGCGCTGTCCTATGATCGCGCGTTCAACCCCGAAGGCGTGAAGCGCCAGATCATGGCGATCCTCGCCGAACCCAGCCGCGTGCCTTTGCTCAACCAGCTGCGCGTGCCGACGCTGGTGGTCCACGGCACCGCCGACCCGTTGCTGCCGGTGATGCACGGCGTGCACCTGGCGGCGCATATCCAGGGTAGCCAGTTGAAGCTGATCCCAGGCATGGCCCACCGGTTTCAGGAAGCGTTCAAGGCGCCGCTGCTGACGGCGGTGCTGCCGTACCTGCAAGCCCATCGCGAGGATGCCGCGCACTGGGCACGCATCGAGCCCGTGGCGCCTTCGAAGGTGTTGTGACATTGGTGTATGGTGCAACCTTTATGGCGCATATGGCCTGCGAGGTTGCCTAGCATGAGTACTCCCCTGAAAATCGATTTCGTCAGCGATGTGTCCTGTCCCTGGTGCATCATCGGCCTGCGCGGCCTGACCGATGCCCTGGACCAACTGGGCGCCGAGGTACAGGCCGAGATCCACTTCCAGCCGTTCGAACTCAACCCGAACATGCCGGCCGAAGGGCAGAACATCGTCGAACACATCACCGAGAAATACGGCTCCAGCGCTGAAGAGTCCCAGGCCAATCGCGCGCGCATCCGCGATCTGGGCGCGGCGTTGGGCTTTGCCTTTCGCACCGATGGCCAGAGCCGCATCTACAACACGTTCGATGCGCATCGCCTGCTGCATTGGGCCGGCCTTGAAGGCTTGCAGTACAACCTCAAGGAAGCCTTGTTCAAGGCCTACTTCACCGACCAGCAGAACCCCTCCGACCACGCCACCCTGGCGATCATCGCCGAAAGCGTCGGCCTGGATATCCAGCGCGCAGCCCAGATCCTCGCCAGCGACGAATACGCCGCCGACGTTCGCGAGCAAGAGCAACTGTGGGTTTCCCGGGGCGTGAGTTCGGTGCCCACCATCGTGTTCAACGACCAATACGCCGTGAGCGGTGGCCAACCGGCCGAAGCCTTTGTGGGCGCGATTCGCCAGATCATCAACGAAGCCAAAAACTAGAGCCCCCTCTCCAAAGGTGGGGGGCGCTGCGACGATTCGATGGCTGAGTGTCGGTCAGCGCTTGTAGCGCTCCAACCACCTATCGAGGGCAAGCCCTCTCCCACAGGGTATGGCAGTGTGCATGGAGTAAGTGCTGGCCCGCGCCTTGCATTGACCCCCTAAAGCCTTAGGGGAACACTGCCTTGAATATTCTCGATCTTGACCACAGCCTCACTGCGCAGGCGCCGATTGCCCGGCGGTTGGCCAGCGGCCAGGCCACGCGTATCGACCTGCTGGACCTGGGCCCCAAGCTGCGGCTGTGGTCCACCGCAAACACCTGGAAGCGCTTCGTCGAACGTCTGGCCCAGCGGCCTCGGCCCACCGACGCGCGACCGGAAATCCTGTTTATTGGCTCCGGCGATTATCACCACCTCACCCCGGCGTTCCTGGCCGATTTGAAAGAGCCGGTCAGCCTGATCCACTTCGATAATCACCCCGACTGGGTGCGCTTTGCGCCCAAGCGTCACTGCGGCTCGTGGGTCAACCGTGCGCTGAAAATGCCGGCTATCAAACGCATCGTCACCCTCGGCCCATGCAGTGACGACCTGCATAACCCGCAACTGCGCGGCGGTAACCTGGGCGCCCTCAGGCGCGGGCAGTTACAGCTGTTTCCCTGGCAGCATGCGCCGTCGAAAGTGTGGGGGCGGATCGGCGATGGCGCCGGGCATCAGCAGCGTGAAGATCAGCTGTATTGGCGCAACCTGGCGGAGCTGGATTGGACGGCATTTCTTGAGGAGATGATCAGCAGCCTGCCCACCGAAGCGGTGTGGATCACCGTTGATAAAGACGTGCTGGCCAGCGAAGACGCGGCCACCAACTGGGACCAGGGCGGCATGCGCCTGACCCACTTGCTCCAGGCCCTGCGCGCCTTGGCCGCGCGCAAACGCATTATCGGCATCGACGTGTGCGGCGAGTTCGCCACGCCAGCGTTCAGCAACGCGTTCAAGCGCTGGGAGGCCAAGTCCGATCAACCCCCCGCCGAGCGCTGGAGCCCTGAGGACTTGCAGCGCAATGCCGCGACCAATCAAGCCCTGATCGAACTGTTTGAGGAGTTGTTCCCGTGACCCTGACCGTAGTGGTGCTGGTGGCGTTTTCGATCGTGCTCGATGTGATCGGCCAACTGTGTTTCAAGATGGGCCTGGACCGTTTGCCGGAGCTGGAGGGCGGCTTTCGCCTGAATGCGTTCTGGGGGCAGGTATTCAATGCGCCGTTGTTGTGGGCGGGGATCGGTGCCTATGTGATCGAGTTTTTCGTCTGGCTCGAAGCCTTGTCGCGCGCGCCGCTGAGCTTGCTGTTTCCGGCGGCGGCGCTGGCGTATTGCGGGGTGGTGCTGGTCGGCAAACTGGTGCTGGGGGAAACCGTCAGCCGTCGGCGCTGGCTGGGAACCTTGGTGATCACCTTAGGGGTGATGCTGGTGGCGATTGGAGGAGGGCAGGCATGAGTACGCAGAACGTCAATGCCGGTTGGCTGCACGAACGCTTGGGCACGGTGGTGCTGTGGGCCCTGCTGATCTGCACCGAGAGCGCCGGCCAGCTGTTTACCAAGGTCGCCGGCGATCAGCTGGGACAGATGGATTTCAATTGGCGGTGGCTGGTGGAAGTCGCGCATAACCCCGGCATCCTGGCGGCGATTGCCTGCTACATCGGCGCGTTTTTCGTGTGGATGCTGATCCTGCGGCGCAGCAGTTTGTCCCTGGCCTTTCCCCTGAGTTCGCTGGTGTTCGTGGTGGTGCTGTTGGGGTCGTGGCTGGGGCTGGGGGAACATATCAGCCTGCTGCACTGGGTGGGGGTTGCAGTGATCATTGGCGGCATCGCCTTGCTGGCCGAAGGCGAAGAGAACTGATGGTAGAGGGGCTTGGCCCCCCGATGTTCATGGGTGGGAGGGGCAAGCCCCTCCCACATTGAATCAGTCGAACTTGTAGCTGATCGCCGTCTGCACCTGCCCCTGGTTCACATCGCCAGTCTGCTTGACGATGCTGCTGTCCGCCGCCGAGCCCACCAAGTGCACCCAGCTGGCGCTGGTCAACAGGGACCAGTGGGGCGCCAGGGGGAATTCGAAACTCTGGGTCAGCGTTACATTCTGGAAGCCGCCGCTGGCGCTGTATGGGCGATACCCGGTGGCGGCGGCCTCGTGGTCGTCCACGCCGAAAAACGTGTTGGTCTGCCGTGCGTCGGCGAAATGCGCCACCAGGCCGCTGCTGCCGATGATTCCGCCGCCCAGCGGGTAGCCCAGTTCGCCACCCAGTTTGCCCAACGTGCCGCTCTGGGCGTGGCCGCCGCCAACGGCCTGGCCCAACTGCGCGTAGACCCGCCAGAAATCAGCCGGTGCGTACTGCACGAAACCACCGATCTCAGCCATGTCCGACACATTGCGCAGGCCCTTTAGCGAGCCGTTGGAAGTGCGTCCCTGCAGGTAATTGATATACGGCCCAGCGCTGAAACCGTGGGTGTTCAACGCGCTCCAGGTCAGGCCGTCGTCGGTGCTGAGGCTGACATTGCCCCAGTCCAGGTCCACATAGGGCACGGGCCGGGTTTCGTAGCGGCTGCCGGTCGGGTCGTGGGGCTGGTAGCTCAGGCCGGCGCCGACTTCACCGCTGATGCCGTCGGCAAACGCGGCATTGGAGACACTCCACAGGCCAAGTAAACCGGCGAATGCCGCGTGGGTGATCCTCAACATGGTCACTGTTCCTTGATTGAATACCCGCGCATGAACGCGCAAAGCATGGCGGCCGTGCAAGCACTCATCTTGTTTGTAGCAAGCTACAAAAATTGTAGCTTCCACGACACTTATCACCTGCGTACCCCGAGCAAAGCCCCGGCCCCACGGGGTGATGGCCAGTTGGCACAGTCTCTGCTCTACCCCTGGTGCAAGCGCATGCAGCGCGCCCTCTTCAAGGTAAACGCAGATGATTGACTGGCATATCGTGTGTGACTTCGACGGGACCATCACGCCCACCGATGTCATCGACAACGTCCTCCAACGCTTCGCCGGCCCCGAGTGGGAAACCATCGAGCAGCAATGGCTGGACGGGCATATCGGTTCACGCGAATGCCTGAGCCGCCAACTGGCGCTGATCAAAGCCACGCCCAGCGAGCTGCTGGCGTACTTCGACAGCGTCGAGATCGACCCGGACTTTCCGGACTTCGTCGATCACGTCCTCGGCCTGGGGGCGAGCCTGGAAGTGGTCAGCGACGGCATCGAGCAAGGCATCGCGCGGATTTTGTCGCGCAACTACGTGACCTTGCTGCCGATCCTCGCCAACCGCCTGCGCCAGGTCGACCAGAACAGCTGGCGCATCGACTTCCCGTATTCCAGCGATGCCTGCCGCGCTGCATCCGGCAACTGCAAGTGCAAATCCACGCCAGGCAACAAGCGGGTGCTGGTGATCGGCGACGGCAAGTCCGACATGTGCGTGGCGTCCACCGCCGACTTCGTATTCGCCAAGGGCAGCCTCGCCGAGTACTGCACCGCCAATGCCATCCCCCACGCGCGCTTCGACACCTTCGCCGAAGTGACCGCACTGCTGGCGCGGCTCCCGCAGAGCCTTGCCGCCAACGCCACCTCCTTTGCTACCGACTCTCAGGAACTCTTCCATCATGTCTGATATCCGCATCGCTACCGCCGAAGACCAGGTGCTTCTGGATAAAGAAGCCAAGTATTGCTCCTACGGGGACACCGTCCACTACATCGAGCCGCCGCGCATTTTCAGCCGCTGCGAAGGCTCCTACGTGTGGGACACCGAAGACCAGGCCTACCTCGACCTGCAAATGTGGTACTCGGCGGTCAACTTCGGCTACGCCAACCCGCGCCTGAACAACGCGCTGAAACAGCAGATCGATACCCTGCCGCAAATCGCCAGCCAGTACCTGCACAAGGGCAAGATCGAGCTGTCGGAAATGATCGCGGTGGACGCCAAAAACAAGTTCGGTCGCGACGGTCGCGTGCACTTCAATGTCGGCGGCTCGCAATCGATTGAAGACTCCCTGAAAGTGGTGCGCAACGCTACCAACGGCAAGAGTTTGATGTTCGCCTTCGAAGGCGGTTACCACGGGCGCACCCTCGGTGCTTCGTCGATCACTTCCAGCTACCGCTACCGTCGCCGCTACGGCCACTTTGGCGAGCGCGCGCAGTTCATCCCGTTTCCGTACCACTTCCGTGGGCCCAAGGGCATGACCAAGGAAGAATATGGCAGCCACTGCGTGCAGCAATTCGCGCGGCTGTTCGAGACCGAATACAACGGCGTGTGGGACCCGAAAGTCGGCCAGAGCGAATACGCTGCGTTCTACGTTGAGCCGATCCAGGGCACCGGCGGTTACGTGATCCCGCCGATGAACTTCTATCGCGAACTCAAGCAAGTGCTGGATCAGCACGGCATTCTGCTGGTTTCCGATGAAATCCAGATGGGCTTCTATCGCACCGGCAAGCTGTGGTCGATCGAGCACTTCGACGTGCAGCCCGATGTGATCGTGTTCGGCAAGGCGCTGACCAACGGCCTCAACCCCCTGGGTGGTATCTGGGCTCGCGAAGAGTTGATCAACCCGAAGATCTTCCCGCCAGGCTCGACCCACTCCACCTTCGCCTCCAACCCGCTGGGCACGGCGGTGGGCCTGGAAATGTTCAAGATGACCAACGAAGTCGACTACGGCGCGATGGTGATGGCCAAGGGCAAGTTCTTCCTTGAAGGTTTGCAGGATTTGCAGAAGCGTTTCCCGATCATCGGTGACGTGGACGGCCTGGGCCTGGCCCTGCGCTGCGAAATCTGCGGCCCGGACGGTTTCACCCCGGACAAGGCAACCCTGGACTACATGGTCGAGGAAGGCATGAAGGGCGATATGGTGGTCGACGGGCAGAAACTCGGCCTGATCCTCGACGTAGGCGGTTACTACAAAAACGTGATCACCCTGGCGCCGTCCCTGGAAATCAGCTACCCGGAAATCGAACTGGGCCTCAAGCTGCTGGAACAACTGCTGGTACGGGCGACCAACCGGTGAACAGTCACGGGTTCGACCTCGGTGAAGGTGATGCCGGTTTCGTGCTCGGCAACGGTCCGGTCGGGGTCCTGTTGATCCATGGCCTGACCGGCACCCCGAACGAATTGCGCCAGGTCGCCAAGGGCCTGGCCAAGGACGGTACGTGCACGGTGTACGTGCCGACCCTGGCCGGGCACTGTGGCGGCAACAGCGACTTGCAGGCCACCGGCTGGCGCGACTGGTACGAAGGCGTGCGCAAGACCTTCGTGCAGGTGCGCCAGCGGCATGGGCAAGTGTTCGTCGGTGGCTTGTCCATGGGCGCGGTGATGTCGATGTACCTGGCTTCGGAGCATCCGGGCCAAGTCGCCGGGCTGCTGATGTATTCCACCACCCTTAAGTACGACGGCTGGAGCATCAGCAAAATGGCGTTCATCACGCCGTTGCTGATCCGCATCCCGTTCGGCGTTCGCCTGTTCCGGTTTACTGAAAAGCCGCCCTACGGCATCAAGAACCAACGGTTACGGGCAATCGTCGAGCGGCAGATGAAGGAGGGTGAAAGCAGCGAGGCGGGGTTATTGACCATGGAAGGGGTGACGGTGCGCGAGTTGCACTGGATGAACGCCGTGGTGAAAAAACGCATGCCGTCGATCAACGTCCCGGCGCTGGTGCTGCATTCGATCGAAGACGATATCACCAGCCGCTGGAACGCCGACTACGTCGAACGCCACTTCGGCGGGCCGGTGACCAAGATCCTGCTGGACGACTGCTACCACATGATCACCGTCGACCTGCAATACCGGCGGGTGATCGAACTGAGCGCCGCTTTCATCCGCGAACGGGCGAACGATGATGTGTTGGCGTGTTGTGGTTAACGCGACTGTTGTGCTGAGCGGGCTGTGCGCCAATCAGGCTCTTGGTGGTGAGCGGGTCAAGCCTGCTCACCGCGCGACCTGACCCAACTAGATCCTCAGCCAAAAAAGGGGAGCACGTGATCACCACCCAAGCCTTTGCAACCATCCGGGCGCTCCAGCGCAGTGCCTGGAACGATTGTTTTCCTGGTGCGCTGGAGGACTGGGACTACTACGTCGCCGTGGAAAACGCCGCCATCGAGGATTTTCAATGGCGCTATCTGGCCGTGTACGACAATGGAACGCTGGTGGCCGTGGCGCCGGCCTTTATCACCCATTACCGCCTTGACACCACTGTGTCCGGTGTCGGCAAGCGCCTGACCACGCGCTTGCAACGCGTGTGGCCCGGGGCTTTGCAGTTGGGGTTGTATGCAGTGGGCTCGCCGGTGGCCGAGCGCTGCGACGTCGGGTTCGCCAGTGACGTGCCGGCCGCGCGCCGACCGCTGTTGCTCAAGCACCTGTTGCACGCCGCGCGACAGGACGCCGATGACCTCGGCATCGGCCTGCTGGCGGTCAAGGATGCCCCCAGCCATGACCCGCACTGGCGCGAAAGTTGCCGCGCCGCCGGTTTCCAGAGCATGCCGAGCCTGCCCACCGGCGTGCTGCCGCTGCCCTATGGCTCGGTGGACGCCTACCTCGGCTCGCTGGGCAAATCCACGCGCAAGGACCTGCGCCGCAAGCTGCGCGCGCCAGGCCCGCGTGTCGAGTGGCGGGACAATATCGATGATGTGCTGCCCGAGGTCATGAGGCTGTACGAAGCCACGCTTACCCGCGCCGAATTGCAGTTCGAACGCTTGCCCGCCGACTACTTCACCGGCGTGCTCGAACGCCTCGAAGGGCGCGCGGTGTGTGTGCTGTACTGGGTGGACGAGCAACTGGTGGCGTTCAACCTCATGCTCAGGGACGAACATCGGCTGGTGGACAAGTTCTTCGGGCATGACGTCGCCTTCACCCGCGACCACAACCTGTACTTTCGCAGTTGGCTGACCAATGTCGACTACTGTATTCAACACAAAATTGCAGCGTACGAGTGCGGGCAGGCCGGGTATGCCAGTAAGCTGCGCCTGGGCTGCGAGTTCCAGGGCAACCAGGTGTTCTTCCGACACCGCAACCGCCTGGTCAACGGCCTGCTTGCGCTGGTAAAACTGTTTATTCGACCGGATCGTTCCGACCCTGCCATGGCTGCCGCAATAAGCGAAACCCGATGATCACCAAGACCCGCCAGAAAGCCCGTCCGTTTGCCATTTCGCGCTGGAGTGTCCAGCGCAAGCTGGTGCTGGCGTTCTGGTTGGTCAGCGTGATCCCCACCATGATTGCGGCGGAATTGGCCGCCACCACGCTGTCGGAAATTTTCGACAGCAACGTGCGCATCTGGCTGCAGGAGTCGACCAAGATCGTCAAGGACGAGATCGGCGATATCCTTCACGACAACGCGCGCATGGCCAAACTGTTCTTGCGCTACACCAGTCCGCCAGAGAGCAGGCAAGCCGCCAAGCACGATCGTCTGACCGCGGACATAGCCGATGCCACCGACATCGATGTGGTCGCGCTGATCCGCGTGAGTGACAACAAACCGGTGTTCAGCACCGCCGCCGACGACATCGTCAAACAGATCAGCCTGGCCCGGAACACCGTATTGCAGACCGTGCAGGTGGGCGGTGTTTCCACCGGCATCGTGGTCTCCACCTTCGAGACCACCCAGGAGGGCGTCGACTATGTGCTGTTGGTCGGCACCTACCTGGACAGCAGCTTCCTCACCAGCGTGGCCGATGTGCATTCCCTAGACCTGCGCCTGTACCTGGCCAACCCGGACGGCTTCTCGGAAATCTTTTCGACCCAACGCTTCGAGGATCACCCCTCGCGCATCCCCAAGGACGTCGAAACCGCGATGCGCAGCACGCGCCAACCCAGCGAGCAGTTCACCCATAACTACAGCGGCCTGTACTGGCCAATCTTCAACGACGCCGGCGAGTTGCAAGGCGTGATTTTCAGCGGGTTGCTGCGCCACACCAGCCTGGTGGGGCTGGTCAACCAGAGCAACTTGTTCGTGCTGATCTTTGTGCTCAGCTCGGCGTTGTCCCTGGCGGCCGGGGTGCTGGTGTCGCGACGCCTGACCAAGCCGCTGCGGGATCTGTCCCAGGGCGTCAGCGCGGTGATCTCAGGCGATTATGCGCACCGCGTCGAGGTCAGCGGCGGCGACGAATTGGCCCAGTTGAGCAGCACCTTCAACCACATGACCGAACGCTTGGGCGAATTGCACCAGCTCGAAGCCCAATTGCGGCGCCGCGACCGCCTGCATGCCCTGGGCGAAGTCGCCATGGGCCTGGCCCACGAGATCCGCAACCCGTTGGGCATCATCAAGACCGCCACCCAGTTGCTGCACCGCCGCGCCGACCTGCCGGACGCCGACAAGCGCCACCTCGAATATGTGATCAGTGAAGTCAGCCGCATCAATGACCTGATCACCGAGTTTCTCGACTTTGCCAAGCCCAACCCGCCGCTGCGCGTGGTGCAACCGGCGCGTGCACTGGTGGAAGAAATCCTCGGCTTCTGCGCGCCGGAACTGGCCACCCATAACATCGATGCGCAGATCGACGACCAGTCGCCGGGGGCGACGCTGTATGCCGATGCCCGCCAACTCAAACAGGCGTGTCTCAACCTGATCATCAACGCTATCGACGCCATGCCCGACGGCGGGCGTTTGACCTTGGGCATTCGCAGCGTGGGCGACAACACCGTCATCAGCATTGCCGACAGCGGCCAAGGCATTCCCGCCGAGATGATCGAGCGTATCTTCACGCCGTTTGTCACCACCAAGGCTTCGGGCACGGGGCTGGGGCTGGCCAAGGTCTATTCGATCATGGAAAGTCACGACGGCAGCATCGAATGCGCCAGTGAGAAAGAGGCCGGCGCCACCTTCAGCCTGTACATTCCGGCGCGGGGCGAAGACGACGAGGACAGTCATGACGCATAACGTATTAGTAGTCGACGATGAGCCCAAGCTGTGTGATTTGCTCGCCTCGGCCCTGGGCCAGAACGGCATTCAAGTATTCACCGCCGGCAACGGCCTGCACGCGCTTAAGGTGTTGGAGCAGGAAGACATCGACCTGGTGATCAGTGACTGGCGCATGCCGGGCATGGACGGTGCGGCGCTGCTGGCGGAAATCAAAACGCGCTACCCCCACGTGCCGGTGATCGTGATGACTGCCTACAGCACAGTGAAAAACGCTGTGCAGTCGATGCGTAACGGCGCCTATGACTACATCGGCAAGCCGTTCGATATCGACGAACTCGATATCACCGTGGCCAAAGCCCTGCAGTTTCGCGACATCCTGCGCGACAACGCACGCCTGCGCGCCGAGCTGGATGAGCACGCGCAGTTCGACAGCCTGGTGGGCGACAGCCCGGCGTTTCGCAAGGTGCTCCAGGCAGTGGATTCGGTGCGCGACAGCAGCGCCACCATCCTGCTGACTGGCGAGAGTGGTACCGGCAAGGAAATGGTCGCGCGCGCCATCCACAAGCACGGCAGCCGCGCCGACAAACCCTTCGTGGCGGTCAACTGCGCGGCGATTCCCGAAGGCTTGTTGGAAAGCGAGATGTTTGGCCATCGCAAGGGCGCGTTCACCGGCGCGGTGTCGGACCGGGTCGGGCGCTTCCAGCAGGCCGACAAGGGCACGTTGTTTCTCGATGAAGTAGGCGATATGCCCCTGGCCTTGCAGGCCAAGATCCTGCGCGCCTTGCAGGAGCGGGTGATTGAGCCGGTGGGCGACCCGCGCGAGCGCAAGGTGGACGTGCGAGTGATCGCCGCCACCAATAAAAACCTGCTGGATGCAGTGGCCAACAAAGAGTTTCGCGAAGACCTGTATTACCGCCTCAATGTGTTCCCGATCCCGCTGCCGGCCCTGCGCGAGCGGGTGGAAGACATCGCGCCCCTGGCCCGGCATTTCGCCCAGACCCTGAGCGCCACCGCCGGCAAACGCATCACCGGTTTCAGCCCCGAGGCCTTGCAGGCCATGGCGGCGTATCACTGGCCGGGTAATATCCGCGAGCTGCAAAACTGCGTGGAGCGCGCGACCATCGTGGCAGCCACGCCCGTGATCGAAGACATCGATTTGCCAGGCTATCTGTTTGCTTCCAAGCCCAGCGAGGGCGGCGTGGCGACGATTCTCAGCGACGGCCCCGGCATTCCCCAGGACTTGGATGCGGCGCTGGCCGAGGTCGAGAAAGCCTACATCCTGGCGGCGTTACAGGAGAGCAACGGCGTACAGGCCGCGGCGGCGGCAAAGATCGGGATTTCCGAGCGCAGCTTCTGGTATCGCCTGAAGAAGCTGGGCATCCAGGTCGACAAAATAGTCCGCTGACTCAACCGGGATAAAACTGTGGGAGGAGGCTTGCCCTAATGCCAGTCAGTTAGGGGATTCAGTTGATCCAGCCCAGGCAATAACTTTCAAAGGTGGGAGGGGGCTTGCCCCCGATTGCAGTGGCCCAGTTACAGATGAGCTGACTGTCACACAGCTATCGGGGGCAAGCCCCCTCCCACATGTTTGACCGCAGTGTGTCAGGTGTGAAGGCGTACCCAGACGCTTACCAGCACAGTTGCGGCGATTAGCCACGCTACTGCCGCTACGGCTAAAGAAGCCTCCAGGCGCATTCGGTCGACCATCACATACAACGCAGCCAGGTACACAAAGTACGGAATGATCGACCACATGCCGAACAGGATGGTGGTCTTCAAGTCTTCCACCGAGCGGCCTTTGCCGACGATGTAGTGGGCGATCAGCGCAAAGGTCGGGAACAGCGGCACCAGCCCGGCAATGTAATAGTTCTTGGTCTTGGCCAGCGCGGCGAGTATCAGCACCACCGCCGCGCCCAGGGCGGCCTTCAGAAACAGATCCATCAGTGACTCAACCCATATTTTTTGACTTTGTCGAACAGCGTGGTCTTGGCCATTCCCAGCTCCTGGCTGGCTTGGGTCAGGTTGCCGCCGCTGCGTTGCAGGGCGTCCATCAGCAAATTGCGCTCAAAGGCTTCCACCGCCTCGGTAAAGGCCAACCCCTGGCCGCCGCTGCTGGCGCCGCTTTTTTTGAATGCGGGCAGGCCGAGTGCGAAGCGTTCGGCGACGTTGCGCAGTTCGCGGACGTTGCCGGGCCAGTCGTGGCTCATCAAGCTGGATAGGGTCTGGTTATCCAGCTCCGGCGCGGTGCGGTCGAAACGCAGGGAGGACTGCTGCAGGAAATGCTCGAACAATTGCAGGATGTCTTCGCGGCGCTCGCGCAGTGGCGGCAACTCCAGGGTGACCACGTTGAGGCGGTAATACAGGTCGCTGCGGAACTGACTGGCGCGGCTCAGTTCGTCCAGGTCGGATTTGGTCGCGGCAATCACTCGGCAATCCACCGCCACGCTCTGGTTGGAGCCTAGGCGTTCCAGGGTGCGCTCCTGCAACACCCGCAGCAGTTTGATCTGCAGGTTGATGGGCATGCTTTCCACTTCGTCGAGGAACAGCGTGCCTTCATGGGCGTGTTCGATCTTGCCGATACGCCGCTTGCCGGCGCCAGTGAAGGCGTTGGCTTCGTGGCCGAAAATCTCGCTTTCAAACAGGTTTTCCGGCAAGCCGCCGCAGTTCAGGGCGACGAACTGGTGGGCGTGGCGCCGGCTGAAATCATGCAGGCAGCGGGCGACCAGTTCCTTGCCTGTGCCGGTCTCACCTTCGATCAACACATTGGCTGAGGTGTCGGCGACATTGGCGATCAATTCGCGCAGGTTCTGCATGGCCGGCGAACGCCCGATGATGCGGCCTTCCAGGGAGTCGCGTTCGGCCAGTTGACGGCGCAGCGCCCAGACTTCCCGCGCCAGCCCGCGCTGCTCCAGGGCGCGCCGGGCGACGTCCACCAGGCGTTCGGGGGAGAAGGGTTTTTCCATGAAGTCATAGGCGCCGTTGCGCATCGCCCCGACGGCCATGGAAATATCGCCGTGCCCCGTGATGAGCACCACCGGCAGGCTTTTATCCAGGGCTTTGAGGCGGGTGAGCAGCTCCAGGCCGTCGATGCCCGGCAGGCGGATATCGCTGATGACAATGCCGGCAAAGTTCTCGCCGACGCGCTTCAAGGCTTCCTCGGCGCTGGCCACCCCCACACTGGTGATGTCTTCCAGCGCCAGGGCCTGCTGGCAACCGAGCAGCACATGGGGGTCGTCTTCGACGATCAGGACGGTGAGGTCATTGGGGTCTGTATTCATGTCGACTCAGTGGGGTGAGCGCCCGCCAATGGCAGGCTCAGGACAAAGGCCGTACCACCGCTGGGCGGGTGTTCCACGGCGAGGTTGCCGCCGGTGGCCGCCGCCAGGCTGGCCGACAGGGTCAGCCCCAGGCCCAGGCCTTGTTCGCCGGGTTTGGTGGTAAAGAACGGTTCGAACAAATGTTTGCGCGCCTCGGGGTCGATGCCGTGGCCATTGTCGCGCACCTGCAAGCGGTATTTGCCCTCGGCGTTGCTGCCCTCCAGCCACAGTTCGGGCGCCGGCTGGGCCTGCATGGCATCCAGGGCGTTGCCGATCAGGTTGACCAGGATCTGCTCCAGGCGCGTCTGATCGATCTGCAATGGGGCGTCGGTAAAGTCACGGTGCAAGGTCAGTGGCAGGTTGTCCAGACGCGCGCTCAGCACCTGGAGCGCGGCGTCCACAGCCTTGGCCAGGCTGGCTTGGCCCTGGTCGTCGCCACGCCGGGCGAACGAGCGCAGGCTGGCGGTGATGCGGCCCATGCGGTCGATCAGTTCGTTGATGGTCTTGAGGTTGGTGCTGGCGGTGTCCAGCGCGCCGCGTTCGAGGAAGCGCACGGTATTGCCGGACAAGGTGCGCAGCGCCGCCAACGGCTGGTTCAATTCATGGGCGATGCTGGTGGACATCTGGCCGATGGCCGCCAGTTTACCGGCCTGCACCAGTTCATCCTGGGCGCGGCGCAGGGTTTCTTCGGCCTGGCGCCGTTCGCGGATCTGGCCCTTGAGCCGTTCGTTGCTGGCGCGCAGGTCGGCGGTGCGTTCGGCGATCCGCCGCTCCAGTTGGCTGTTGGCTTCCTGCAAGGCTTCCCGCGCGGCGAGGCGGGTGGCGATGACCTTGCGTCGCTCGTTCCAGGCAATCAGCAGGAATGCCACCAGGCCGAAGGCGACCGCCACCAGGATGCCCTGATTGATCGCTGCGCGACGCAGGTCGTTGAGTGGGGTGAGGAGGGTGAAGCTCCAGGGTGTGTCATTGAGCGGGCGCGATTGCGCCAGGTAGCTGACCTCGTGCTCGTCGTTGACCACTTCACTATTGGCCGGGAAGGTCAGTTTTTCCGTGCCTTCCTTCAAACGCTCGCGTGCCAGGGGCTCCAGCTCGTTCAAGGTGGCCCAGTAGTATTGCAGGCTGTGGGCGAGGCGTTCTTTGACCTCGTCGCTCAGTGGACGCACGGCCTTGAGGCGGCGGGCCGGGTCGCTGGATAGAATGATGATGCCGTTCTCGTCGCTCACGAACGCTTCGAGACGCGCACGCTGCCAGCGCTCTTCCAGGGCTTCGAGGCGCACTTTGACCACGGCGACGCCGATGATTTTGCCGTGCTCCTCCAGGCCATGGGCCAGGTAGTAGCCAGGCTCGCCGTTGGTGCTGCCGATGCCATAGAAACGGCCGGGCTGGCCGCGCACGGCGTTCTGGAAATACGCGCGGAAGGACAGGTCTTCCCCCTGGTAACTGTCGGCATCGCGCCAGTTACTGGTGGCGAGTACGCGGCCAGTGGTGTCCATCACGTAGATGGCCCGGCTGCGGCTGCGTCGGTTCAGGCCTTCGAGGTAATCGTTGACGGCTTTGCGGGTTTCTTGATTCGGGTCGGCCAGCAGTGTGGAGACACTGGTTTCCAGCTCCAGCAGGCTGGGCAGGTAGGTGTATTTGCTGATCTCGCTCTCGACGGTACGGGCATGCAGCTCCAACTGGCGTTCGCCGTTGTCGCTGAGGGTGCGGATGCCATAGTACTCACTGATCCAGAAGCCGATGTAACCCAGGCCGATCATCAGGGCGATGATCAACGGCGGCAGGAACAACTGGCGAATCAGGCGAGGTTTCACGGCAAGTGATGGCGGTGCGGCGCGAAATTGGTTGGGGTCGCATTTCATCACAGATGCCTTGGGTCAACCAGAGCTTGCCATGTAGGAGGGGGCTTGCCACCGATGACGGTGGCTCAGTACAGATGTACCGAATGACACACAGCTATCGGGGGCAAGCCCCCTCCCACACTGGCTCGGGCTTAATTGCTTAGTGCTGCAGGATTTTCTCGAGGAACTGCTGCGCGCGCTCGGAGCGGGCGCTGATGTCGCCGAAGAATTCTTCTTTCGGGCAGTCTTCGATGATCTTGCCGGCATCCATGAAGATCACGCGGTCGGCCACTTTACGGGCGAAGCCCATTTCGTGGGTCACGCACATCATGGTCATGCCTTCCTGAGCCAGTTGCACCATTACATCCAACACTTCGTTGACCATTTCCGGGTCCAGGGCCGAGGTCGGTTCGTCGAACAGCATGACGATCGGGTCCATGGCCAGGGCGCGGGCAATCGCCACACGTTGCTGCTGACCACCGGAGAGCTGGCCAGGATGCTTGTGGGCGTGTGCCGACAGGCCGACGCGCTCAAGCAATTGCAGGCCTTTCTTGGTGGCTTCTTCCTTACTGCGGCCGAGCACCTTGATCTGCGCGATGGTCAGGTTTTCGGTGATGGTCAGGTGTGGGAACAGCTCGAAGTGCTGGAACACCATGCCCACGCGCGAGCGCAGTTTCGGCAGGTTGGTCTTCGGGTCTGCGATGGAAGTGCCGTCGACCACGATGTCGCCTTTCTGGAACGGTTCCAGCGCGTTCACGCACTTGATCAGGGTGGATTTGCCCGAGCCGGAGGGCCCGCACACCACGATCACTTCGCCTTTTTTAACCTCGGTGCTGCAATCGGTCAGCACCTGGAAGTCGCCATACCACTTGTTGATGTTCTTGATAGAGATCATACGGCAAACCTTTTTTGCAGACGCTTGACCAGCAGCGAGGCGGAAAAGCTGATGATGAAGTAGACGACACCGGCGAAGATCAGGAACTCATTGGAGCGCCCGATGATATCGCCGTTGGAGCGGGCGGAGTTGAGGAAGTCCACCAGGCCCACGGTGTAGACCAGCGACGTATCCTGGAACAGGATGATCGACTGTTGCAGCAGCAACGGGGTCATCTTGCGGAACGCCTGGGGCAGGATGATCAGGCGCATGGTCTGGCCGTAGGTCATGCCCATGGCCTGTGCTGCCGCCATCTGGCCCTTGGGGATCGACTGCACGCCGGCCCGCACGATTTCACAGAAGTACGCGGCTTCGAACATCATGAAAGCCACGACGCAGGAGGTGAACGCACCGATCGGGGTGTCTTCGCCGGTGATCCAGCGCAGCACGAACGGCACCGCCAGGTAGAACCAGGTGATCACCAGCAGCAGGGGGATCGAGCGGAAGTAGTTCACATAGGCGCCGGCCAGACGCGACAGCAGTTTGCTGGACGACAGGCGCATCAGCGCGAGAATCGTGCCCAGGGCGATACCGCCGATCACGCCCATGACCATCAGCTTCAAGGTCATGATCATGCCGTTCCACAGGCCGGGCATGGCGGGGATGATACCGCTGAAATCGAGTTCCATTATTTACCCCCCACGGAGATCAGGCCGGGCACTGCGACTTTCTTCTCGACCAGGCGCATCAGCAGCATCAGGCTCATGTTCAGGGTGAAGTAGATCAGCGTGGCCAGGGTGAAGGCTTCGAACAGGTTGGCCGAGAACTCGGCGGTCTGTTTGGTTTGCGCCAGCAGTTCCATCAGGCCGATCAAGGACGCCACCGAGGAGTTCTTGAAGACGTTGAGGAATTCCGAGGTGAGGGGCGGGATGATGATGCGGTAGGCCTGGGGCAGCAGCACGTTCCAGTAGATCTGCGGCAGCTTGAAGCCCATGGCGCGGGCGGCGGCTTCCTGGCCGCGTGGCAGCGCCTGGATACCGGTGCGCACTTGTTCGCAGACACGGGCCGCGGTGAACAGGCCCAGGCACACGACAACGCTCAGGTAGGCCGAGGTGGTCGGGTTCAAGTCCTGCTTGTACCAGTCCTGCAGGTTCTGCGGCAGCAGGTCGGGCACCAGGAAGTACCAGATAAACAGCTGCACCAGCAACGGCACGTTACGGAACAGCTCCACGTAACAGGTCGCAATGCCGGATACCAGCCGGTTCGGCACGGTGCGCATGACCCCCAGAATGGAGCCCAGCAGCAAGGCGATGATCCATGCCACGACGGCGATGGCGATGGTCCAGCCCAAGCCGGCGATGTACCAGTCGAGATAAGTCTCGCTGCCCACGCCGGTGGACTTGAAGAACACGCCCCAGTCCCAGTTGTAATTCATTAGGGTCTCCCCCGAAATCGATCGATGTACAAGCACCCGCTTGGGGAAAATCCATTCCCGCCTGACGTTGAACGCCAGGCACACGCGATCGGCTCGAAAACCGCCAGGTCGAGTGTTCCAAGTTAAAACCAGCAGGTAGTAACAGACGCCTGAGGGAGGGTTGGCTCCCTCAGGAGATAAGGTTAGTCAGCTTTTAGATCTTTACTTCCGGAGCCGGCTTATCGGTCGGGTTCTGGATCAGTTCCTTGACCTTGTCGCTCATCGGGAAGTTGAGGTTCAGGCCTTTAGGTGGAACCGGGCTTTCGAACCACTTGCCGTAGATCTTGTTGATCTCGCCGGACTTGTACAGACCGATGATGGCGTCATCCACGGCTTTCTTGAACGCTGGGTCGTCTTTGCGGACCATGCAGGCGTAGGCTTCGAAAGACTGCGGAGTACCGGTGATCACCCAGTCATCCGGCTTCTTGGCCTTGGCTTCCTCACCGGCCAGCAGGGCGTCGTCCATCATGAACGCTACTGCGCGGCCGCCTTCAAGCATCTGGAAGGATTCGCCGTGGTCTTTGGCGGAGATGATGTTCATGCCCATCTGCTTGTCGGCGTTCATCGACTTGATGATGCGCTCGGACGTGGTGCCGGCGGTGGTCACGACGTTCTTGCCTTTAAGGTCGGCAAAGTCGGCATAGCTTGGCTTGCCATCTTTGTCTTTCTTGACCAGCAGACGGGTGCCGATTTCGAAGATGTTGGTGGTGAAAGCGACTTGCTGGGCGCGTTCGGCGTTGTTGGTGGTGGAACCGCACTCGATGTCGACGGTGCCGTTCTGAACCAGCGGAATACGGGTCTGCGAGGTCACCAGGTTGTAACGGGTCTGCAGATCGGGCTTGTTCAGGTCTTTTTTCAGGGCTTCAACGATGGCCAGCTGAATGTCGTGGGAGTAACCCACAGGTTTGCCCGAGCCATCCGCGATGTAGGAGAACGGAATGGAGCTGTCGCGGTGCCCGAGGGTGATGGTGCCGGAGTCGTTGATTTTCTTCAGCGTGCCGGTGAGTTCGGCGGCAAAGACTGGAGTGCTGATCAGAGCAGCAGCGATAGCTGCGCCCAAAATATGGGGAACGATGCGCATCAATACTTCCTCGACATTTGTTTTTTTTATGAAGCCGGCTAAACGGCTCTCTTGTACAGCGAATGTCCGTGACGGCTCCTGAGGCGTCTCGGCAATCGTCCAAGAGTGTAGAGCATGAGTCGTGCCAGGCTTGAAATAAAAGGTTAACTGTATGATTTAGAAGGTGATTAAGTTTGTGTTACGGGATTTCGCCGGTCTTTTGATCCGGCAAACCGAATAGCGTGGGATGTCGTGTTCGGAAAACCGAATGGCTGTTGGTTGGTCGATCGGCGTAAGTGTGTACGGGACAAACGCAAAAGCGCCGCGTTTATTCAGAATAAACGCGGCGCTCTCAGGTTGTTACTCGCAGGCTCAAGGCCATGCGGCGGCAGATCAGGCCGCTTGGAACTTACTGCGGTTCTGCTCAACCTTGGACAGGTAGCGCTGGACGTTGTCCTGCTCTTGCTCAGTGGTAAACAGGCCCAGCTTGGTGCGGCGCCATAGGATGTCCTGAGCCTGGGTGGCCCATTCTTCTGTGCACAGATAGTCGACCTCGCGGGTGTACAGGCCACCGCCCAAATGCTCGCCCAGGTCAGCCAGGGTTTGCACGCCCTCCAGCAGGCGCCAAGTGCGGCTGCCGTAGGTTGTGGACCAGCGGCGTGCGATCTCGCTCGGAACCCAATCGAACTTGGCGCGAATCGCCTCGGCCAGCGCTTCGGGCGTGCTCATGTCCTCACCACCC
Organism: Pseudomonas sp. S5F11; assembly: GCF_019641515.1. Classification (NCBI taxonomy): domain Bacteria; kingdom Pseudomonadati; phylum Pseudomonadota; class Gammaproteobacteria; order Pseudomonadales; family Pseudomonadaceae; genus Pseudomonas; species Pseudomonas sp. S5F11. The sequence goes on along the minus strand of NZ_JAIFJZ010000001.1, from coordinate 2,333,051 downwards.
GGCAGGCTGGCCGTGGCGGTCCAGCTAGGACGCATCTGCGTGAAGTACGGCGCCAGTTGGGCCATGGCCGATTCGGCGAGCTTGCGATAGGTGGTCAACTTGCCACCGAACACCGACAGGATCGGTGCCTCGCCCGTACTGCCAGACAGTGCCAGGGTGTAGTCGCGGGTGATCGCCGATGGGTTGTCCGACTCGTCGTTGCACAACGGGCGTACGCCGGAGTAGGTGTGCACGATGTCATCGCGGCTCAGTTGCTTCTTGAAGTGGGCATTGACCACCTTGAGCATGTAGTCGGTTTCGCCCTCGGTGATCGCCACTTTCGCCGGGTCACCGGTGTATTCGCGGTCGGTGGTGCCGATAATGGTCAGATGATTCAGGTACGGAATCGTGAAGACGATGCGCTGGTCTTCGTTCTGCAAAATGTGCGCGTGGGCGCCTTCATACAGTTTCGGCACGATCAGGTGGCTGCCCTGGATCAGGCGGATGCCGTAGGGCGAATCCAGTTTCAGGTCATCCTTGATGAATTTGGCCACCCATGGGCCGGCGGCATTCACCAACGCACGAGCGCGAATCGAAAACAGGCTGCCGTCGGCACGTTCCATGTTCATTTCCCACAGACCCTTGCTGCGATGGGCGCTGACGCACCGGGTCCGGGTGTGGATATGGGCGCCCTTTTCGCGGGCGGCCATGGCGTTGAGCACCACCAGGCGGGCGTCGTCGACCCAGCAGTCGGAATACTCGAACCCTTTGGTGATTTCGCTTTTCAGTGGGCTGTCCGGGCCAAACTTGAGGCTCTTGGAACCCGCGAGTTTTTCGCGCTTGCCCAGGTTGTCATAGAGGAACAGCCCAGCACGAATCATCCACGCCGGGCGCAGGTGCGGGCGGTGCGGCAGGACAAAACGCATTTGCTTGACGATGTGCGGCGCCTTGGCCAGCAGCACTTCCCGTTCGGCCAGGGCTTCGCGCACCAGACGGAATTCGTAATGTTCGAGATAGCGCAAACCGCCGTGGATCAGCTTGCTGCTGGCGGAAGAGGTGTGGCTGGCCAGGTCATCCTTTTCGCAAAGGAATACCGACAGCCCACGACCGGCTGCATCTGCTGCAATGCCGACGCCATTGATCCCGCCGCCGATAACGGCAACGTCATAGACTTCGGCAAGCGGTGGAGCAGGCAAGGTAGAAGGGTTCATCGGCTGGCCTCGCGATTTTTTCGTATTGGAATTCGAACATTAATGTTCATTTGCGAAAATGGTAGCCGATAAACGCGGGCACAGCCACCCGACTTCGATTGAAAAAACTCATCGAAGGGCAGGAAAAGGAAAAATTGTGAACATTGGCCCGTCTAAGGCTCGAGATGTTTCAGCGAGTATTGATAGCTATCGGGGGCAAGCCCCCTCCCACATTTGAATGGTTATACACATCAAAGTGTGGGAGGGGGCTTGCCCCCGATAGCATCAGTAAAGGCCCTACACGACTTCCAGCCGAACCTTATGCTGATTCAGCAACTGCACCAACGCCGGCACCGGCTCTTGGTCAGTCACCAGGCAATCCACCAGACTGATCGGCCCCAACCGAATCATGGCATTGCGCCCGAATTTGCTGGAGTCCGCCGCCAGAATTACTTGTCGGGCATTGGCGATGATCGCCTGGGACACGCGCACTTCCTGGTAATCGAAATCCAGCAGACTGCCGTCCTCGTCGATGCCGCTGATACCCACCAGTGCGAAGTCGACTTTGAACTGATTGATAAAGTCGACGCTGGCCTGGCCCACCACGCCGCCGTCGCGTCGCACATTGCCGCCGGTGAGCAGCACGTCGAAGTCGTCCTTGGCGCTGAGCATGGCGGCGACGTTGAGGTTGTTGGTGATGATTTTCAGGTGGCTGTGGTTCAGTAGCGCACGGGCGATGGATTCGGTGGTGGTACCGATATTGATGAACAGCGAGGCGTGATCGGGGATCTGGGCGGCGATGGCTTCGCCGATGCGTTGTTTTTCGTCGCGCATCTGGTCGGCACGCATGGCGTACGCGGTGTTTTCGACGCTGGAGTCATAGGCTGCGCCGCCATGGTAGCGACGCAGCAGATTAGCGTCCGCCAACTGGTTAATATCGCGGCGGATGGTTTGCGGGGTGACAACGAACAACTGCGCCATTTCCTCGATACTGACGTAGCCGCGTTCGCGGACCAGTTCGAGAATTTGTTGCTGGCGGGGAGGCAGATTCATGGGGCGTCCTTTGGGCTGCCATACAAAAGTGGCCCATGATGACGCAGGAATCTGCTCCCTACCAGTTACAACCCGAGGTTGGCTTATTCGGCGCCTTCGTGGGGCTCCCAGTCACGGGTGCGGCTGACTGCTTTTTGCCAGCCGGCGTAGAGTTTTTCTTTTTCCTTTTCGTCCAACTGAGGTTCGAATTCGCGCTCGATCACCGCTTTGCCACGCAATTCGTCCAGGCTGCCCCAGAAACCGCAGGCCAAGCCGGCCAGGTACGCCGCGCCCAGCGCTGTGGTTTCACGCATTTGCGGGCGCTCCACCTGAGTACCGAGGATGTCGGCCTGGAACTGCATCAGGAAGTTGTTGGCCACCGCACCGCCGTCTACGCGCAGGGCTTTGAGGCGTTCGCCGGAATCCTGCTGCATGGCGTCCAGCACGTCGCGGGTCTGGTAGGCAATCGACTCCAGAGCTGCACGAATAATGTGATCCACACGTACGCCACGGGTCAGGCCGAACAGCGCGCCACGGGCGTAGGGGTCCCAGTACGGTGCGCCCAGACCGGTGAAAGCCGGGACCAGGTACACGCCATTGCTGTCCTTGACCTTGCCGGCAAAGTATTCGGTGTCATGGGCGTCGTTGATGATCTTCAGCTCGTCACGCAGCCACTGCACGGTGGAACCACCGTTGAATACTGCGCCTTCCAGGGCGTAGGCCACTTCGCCGCGCGGGCCGCAGGCGATGGTGGTGAGCATGCCGTGCTTGGATTTCACGGCTTTGTCGCCGGTGTTCATCAGCAGGAAGCAGCCGGTGCCGTAGGTGTTCTTAGCCTGGCCGGCTTCCACGCACATCTGGCCGAACAGTGCGGCCTGCTGGTCACCGGCGATGCCGCCGATGGCGATACCGCTTTTGGTGCGGCCGTAGATTTCCGACGAGGACTTCACTTCCGGCAGCATCTCGCGCGGAATGTCGAGGATCTCCAGCATCTTCGCATCCCACTCCAGGGTGTGGATGTTGAAGAGCATGGTGCGCGAGGCGTTGGTGTAGTCGGTGACGTGGGTTTTGCCGCCGGTAAATTTCCAGATCAGCCAGCTGTCGACGGTACCGAACAGCAGCTCGCCGCTGCGCGCACGCTCGCGGCTGCCTTCGACGTTGTCGAGGATCCACTTGAGTTTGGTGCCCGAGAAGTACGGGTCGGTGACCAGGCCAGTGGTGTCGCTGATGTATTGTTCGTGACCGTCGCGCTTGAGCTGCTGGCAGATTTCGGTGCTACGGCGGCACTGCCAAACAATGGCGTTGTAGATCGGGCGGCCGGTGACTTTGTCCCACACCACGGTGGTTTCGCGCTGGTTGGTGATGCCGATGGCGGCTACCTGGTCATGGTGCAGGCCGGCCTGGGCCAGCGCTTCGACCATCACCGCGCTCTGGGTGGCGAAGATCTCCATCGGGTCGTGTTCGACCCAGCCCGCTTGCGGGTAATGCTGGGCGAACTCACGTTGGGCGGTGCAGACCACGTTGGCGTCACGATCGAAGATGATTGCCCGCGAACTGGTGGTGCCCTGGTCGAGGGCAATGATGTAGTTCTTATTCTGAAGGTCGGTCATGTCGATTGCCTTAAACGAAATAGGAAGTCAGAAATCAGCCTGGGCCGCGAAGGGCAGGGGCGCCAGGCTGGCGCTTTCAGGAAATACGGGTGTTGCCGTTGACAGCCGTGTCAGGTGTTTCAATTACAGCAGGTGCGGCGCTCGGCAGATGACGGGCGATCAGGCCGCGATACGCCGCAGCACCAAGGCACGCACCCACGATCGGCGCGAAAATCGGCACCAGGAAATAAGGAATATCGCGGCCGCCGGTAAGGGCCATTTCACCCCAGCCGGCGAAAAAGGTCATCAGCTTCGGCCCCAGATCCCGCGCGGGGTTCATCGCAAACCCCGTCAGCGGGCCCATGGAACTGCCGATCACGGCAATCAGCAGGCCGATCAACAGCGGCGCCAGTGGGCCGCGTGGCAGGCCGTTGTTGTCATCGGTCAGGGCCATGATCACGCCCATCAGGATCGCTGTGATGACCATTTCCACCAAGAATGCTTGGGCGGTGCTCAGCAGCGCATGGGGGTAAGTGGAGAACACCGACGCCAGCTCAAGGCTGGCTTGAGTGCCGCGCACCAGATGGTGGGTTTGTTCGTAATCGAAAAAAAGATTGCTATAGAGGGTGTAGACCAAGGCGGCCGAGCAAAAGGCGCCGGCGATCTGGGCGAGGATATAGAAAGGCAGTTTGCGCTTGTCGAAGTCGGCGAACAGGCACAGCGCGATACTCACCGCCGGGTTCAAGTGGGCCCCGGAAATCCCGGCGCTCAGGTAGATCGCCATGCTCACGCCGACCCCCCAGATGATGCTGATTTCCCACAAGCCAAAACTGGCACCCGCGACCTTGAGCGCAGCGACACAGCCGGTACCGAAGAAGATCAGGAGCGCAGTGCCCAGAAACTCGGCCATGCATTGGCTTGAAAGTGAAGGCTGTTGAAGAGCAGTTGTCATGGAAAACCTCAATTGTTTTTCTTGTCTGGCGCTGGGCCTCAACGGGCCTTGCGCGATTTTCACCGCGGCGGGGATCCCCATCTCCGTTACGGCTTACTGCTCGAATGCGTAGGATTATTTCCCACTGTATTCGGAAACGAAAAAATATAGACAAGAATGACCGCTGTCAAAGGTCGAAAGTGAACTGTCAGTCACTTTCCAACTATTGGTCTGATGAATGATCACGTCACCTACGCCCGATGCGTGTCACGGCAGTGGGCGCACTAGAGCGTTTCGTGCTGGGTTGGCCTAGAATTGGCCATCTGTTTGCCACGCTTGGAGTATCCATGACCCCTGCACTGGATCTTTTGAAGAAAGTTCGCGCCGAACATCGTATTCATAGTTATGAACACGACCCTAAGGCCGCCTCCTATGGGCTGGAGGCCGCAGAGAAATTGGGCCTCGACCCGGCGCAGGTGTTCAAGACCTTGCTGGCGAGCAGCGAGAAGGGCGAATTACTGGTGGCCGTAGTACCGGTCGTCGGAAGTCTGGATTTGAAGGCCCTGGCTCATGCGGCGGGGGTCAAGAAAGTCGAAATGGCCGATCCGGCGGCCGCGCAGCGTTCAACCGGTTACTTGCTGGGCGGCATCAGCCCGCTGGGGCAGAAGAAGCGCTTGCGCACGTTTATTGGTGTGACGGCACAGCCCTTCGCGACGATTTTTGTCAGCGCAGGCAGGAGAGGGTTGGAAGTGGAGTTGCCGGCGGCAGTGCTGGCGGAGCATACCCAAGCCAAATTTGCCGAAATTGGCCGGGCATAATCCAGATTGCTGAAGATGCCGTGTGGGAGGCGGCTCACTCCCACACGTTTCGTAACTCAGCTGGCAGTGCTGTAGCGCCGTACGCCGGATTCGAGCTGGGGAATTTGCGCCGCAACGCTGCCTGACGCTTGGAACAGTACCAAGTGTTCAGCGGCGACACGAATGCCAACCTCCGCGCCCACCTGGTGGTCGGCATGGCTGGGAAAAATCGACTCCAGCTGTGCGCCGGTCGGCAGTTGCAGGCGGTACAGGGTGGACGCGCCGAGGAAGGTCTTGCCGACAATCCTTGCCTTCAACGCGCTGTCGGGCGCATAGACGATATCGTCCGGGCGCAGCAATACATCCACCGCACCGCCCGTAGGCCAGGTATAGGCACGGTTGCCGCGCAGATCGCCCAGCTCGGTGCTGACCGACTCCGGTGAGCTCAACTGCCCACGAATGAAGTAGCCCTGGCCGATAAAGCTGGCCACATAAGGCGTCTGCGGTTCGTGATAGAGGTTGTAGGGCGTGTCCCACTGCTCCAGCCGGCCTTCTTTGAACACGCCCACCTGATCGCTCACCGCGAAGGCTTCTTCCTGGTCATGGGTGACCAGGATCGCACTGGTACCGCGCGCCTTGAGGATGTCGCGCACCTCATGACTGAGCTTGCGGCGCAATTCGCCATCCAGGTTAGAGAAGGGTTCGTCCAGCAGCAGCAATTGCGGTTCCGGCGCAAGGGCGCGGGCCAGTGCCACACGTTGTTGCTGGCCGCCGGACAGCTCATGGGGAAAGCGCTTGCCCAGGTTTTTCAGGTTGACCAGTTCCAACAGCTCGGCCACCACACGCTCTTTTTGCGGGTGCTTGCGAATACCAAAGGCGATGTTGTCGGCCACGCTCAGATGGGGAAACAGCGCGTAGTCCTGGAACACCATACCGATGCGACGTTTCTCCGGCGCCAGGGTGAAACCGGCGCTGGAGATGACTTCGCCTGCCAGACTGATCTCGCCTTCGTACACCGGCTCAAACCCGGCGATCGCGCGCAGGGTTGTGGTTTTGCCGCAGCCCGAGGAGCCCAACAGGCAGCCGATATCACCGGCATTGAGGTGCAGATTGAGGTTCTGCACCACGCGTTGGTCCTGATAGCCGCAAGCCAGGTTGCGCAGGTTCAGCAGTAATGAATGGCTCATGCGTGGTGGTACGCCGGCTCGACCAGAAATTCGAGCAGGGCCTTCTGTGCGTGCAAGCGATTTTCGGCCTGATCCCAGGCGATCGAACGCGGGTCGTCGAGTAGGTCGAGGCTGATTTCTTCGCCACGGTGCGCAGGCAGGCAGTGCATGAACAGCACGTCCGGCGCGGCCAGGTCGAGCAGGTCGCGGTTGACCTGGTAGGGCGCGAACAAGGCCATACGCTTGGCGGTTTCGTCTTCCTGGCCCATGGAGGTCCACACGTCAGTGCTCACTAGGTGCGCACCAACCACGGCGTCTTTTGGATCGCGCAGCAGTTGCACGCGGCCATCGGCCTTGGCCAGGAACTCAGGGTTAGGCTCGTAGCCTTCCGGGCAGGCGATGCGCAAGTGGAAGTCGAATTGAATCGCCGCTTCTAAATAGCTGTTGCACATATTGTTGCCGTCGCCGATCCAGGCCACGGTCTTGCCTTGGATCGAGCCGCGGTGCTCAAGGAAGGTTTGCATATCGGCCAGCAGCTGGCAGGGGTGCAGGTCATCGGACAGGCCGTTGATCACCGGCACGCGCGAATTGGCGGCGAATTCGGTCAGGGTGCTGTGGGCGAAGGTTCGGATCATCACCGCGTCGAGCATGCGCGACATGACGATGGCGCAATCGCTGATCGGCTCGCCACGGCCCAGTTGGGTGTCCCGCGGCGACAGGAAGATGGCCTGGCCGCCCAGCTGAATCATGCCGGCTTCGAAGGACAGGCGGGTGCGCGTGGATGATTTCTCGAAAATCATCCCGAGTACGCGGTTTTTCAAAGGCTCGAACAGTACGCCGCGGTTACGCAGGTCTTTAAGCTCAATGCCTCGACGGAGCACGCTGACCAGCTCTTCGGGCGTGCAATCCATCAGGGAGAGAAAGTGCCTTGCGCTCATCATTAACTACCTTTTGCAACAGACCGCAGATACTCAAAGCCTTGTTTATTGTGACAACGGGCGAGACCTGCGGCGAAAGCCGCACGGGGGCGACGAAATAGGGGAAGGCGCGATATTGACATTAAATGTCGCGTCTTACCAATAGGGCTACGTTTTTAGGGGTTTTCAAGCAGGGCGCCGAGACGCGTTTGAAGACAATTTCCTGACAGCAGCGGCCCATTTGTACACTGGCCTCGCAACCTTTTGCAATGCGCGGAGGCGGGCTCGGGCCAGGCTGCGTCGGTTTCAGCCGGTATGGGCGGGGTTCTGTAACATTTGCTCATGCTTCGCCATGGCCCGGCCTGATGCCCGGCGATTCACAGGGCGAACGATGCTGGCGCCCATTGAGGTCGCGGCCCATAGTCAGCCCAAAGCCCCTATAAAGAGACTGGCCATGACCAAGACTCTCCACCACCGTGCCTGCCATCTATGTGAAGCCATCTGTGGTCTGACCCTGGAAACCACCCGTAACGACGACGGGCGCCTGGCGATCACCTCGATCAAGGGCGACCCGCAGGATACTTTCAGTCGTGGCCATATCTGTCCCAAAGCTGTGGCGCTGCAGGATATTCAAAACGACCCCGACCGCCTGCATCAACCCATGCTGCGGGTGGGCAGCGAATGGCAGCCGATCCCATGGGAGGAAGCATTCGCCCTGGTGGCCGAGCGGCTCGCGGATATTCAGACACGGCACGGGCAGAATGCGGTGGCGGTGTATCAGGGCAATCCCAGCGTGCATAACTATGGGCTGATGACCCATAGCAACTACTTCCTGGGCCAGCTCAAAACGCGCAACCGGTTTTCCGCGACGTCCGTGGACCAATTGCCCCATCACCTCACCAGTCACCTGATGTACGGCCATGGCCTGCTGCTGCCGATTCCGGATATCGATCACACCGACTTCATGCTGATCCTGGGCGGCAATCCACTGGCGTCCAACGGCAGCATCATGACAGTGCCGGATGTGGAAAAGCGCCTCAAGGCGATCCAGGCCCGTGGCGGCAAAGTGGTGGTCGTCGACCCCCGGCGCAGCGAAACCGCAGCAATTGCCGATCAGCACCTGTTCGTACGGCCTGGGGGCGATGCAGCCCTGTTGTTTGGTGTGCTCAACACTTTGTTCACCGAGAACCTGACTCGCGTCAGCCATTTGCCGGTTGAGGGGCTGGACGAGGTTCGCCGTGCGGTCAGCGGCTTCACCGCCGAGGCGATGAGCCGCCAGTGTGCCGTGCCGGTCGCGCAGATTCGCCAGTTGGCACGGGATTTCGCCGCAGCGGACAAGGCTGTCTGTTACGGGCGCATGGGCGTATCGACCCAAGCGTTCGGTACCTTGTGCCATTGGCTGGTGCAGTTGATCAACCTGGTGACGGGCAACCTGGACAGGATGGGCGGCGCCTTGTGCACGTCGCCGGCGGTGGATTTGGTGGCATCGACCGGAGGCGGCCATTTCAACCGCTGGCAGAGCCGGGTGTCCGGGCGCCCGGAATACGGTGGCGAGTTGCCGGTATCGGCGCTGGCCGAGGAGATGCTGACCGAAGGGGATGGCCAGATTCGCGCCTTGGTGACGGTGGCTGGCAATCCGGTGCTGTCTACGCCGAACGGTCGCCAATTGGAGCAGGCGCTGGATGGTCTGGAGTTCATGGTCAGCGTCGATCTGTATATCAACGAGACCACGCGTTACGCCGACCTGATCCTGCCGTCCACATCGGCGCTGGAGAACGATCACTACGACACCACCTTCAATATGTTCGCGGTGCGCAATGTCACTCGGTTCAATCGCGCGATCTTGCCCAAACCCGAAGGTGCGTTGCATGACTGGGAAATCTTCGTGGGCTTGGCTCAGGCATTCGCGGCGAAGACCGGCGCGGCCCTGAAGCCGACCATGCCGCCGGCGCAGATGATCGACTACGGGCTGCGTGCCGGGGCTTATGGCGATGCGTCCAGCTACAAGTTGTCTCTGGCGATGCTGGCCGATCATCCCCATGGCGTGGACCTGGGCCCGCTGCGGCCCAACCTTGCCGAGCGCTTGAAGACCGCGAACGGCAAGGTGCAGGCGGCTCCAGCGGTGATCCTCGCCGACCTGGCGCGCTTCGCGGCTCAGCCAGCACCTATGGCCGATGAGCTGTTGTTGATCGGCCGTCGGCATGTGCGCAGTAATAATTCCTGGATGCACAACTATCACCGCCTGGTGAAAGGCAAGCCGCGCCATCAGTTGCACATGCACCCCGACGATCTGGCTCAGCGCCAGCTAAGCGATGGCCAGCGGGTACGGGTCAGCTCACGTATCGGCATGATCGAGGTGGAGGTGGTCGCCAGTCAGGACATGATGCCCGGCGTGGTCAGCCTGCCCCATGGCTGGGGGCATGGTCGTCCCGGTGTGCGGATGAGCATTGCCAGCGAACAGCCAGGCGCCAGCGCCAATGACCTGACCGACGAGCGGCAGTTGGATGAGTTATCCGGCAATGCGGCCTTGAATGGCGTGCCCGTGCAAGTCGCCGTGGCGTAAGGAGCCCGAGCATCCTGCGGGAATTTTGCGTTACAATGCGCCACCGTGCCGACCTGTGAGTCGCAAAGTTCCTGCAGAGGTGTTCCATGGATATCATCGAAACGATCAAAGAGCAGATTGCCAACAACACTATTCTGCTTTACATGAAGGGTGCTCCGAACGCTCCTCAATGCGGTTTCTCCGCGAAGGCGTCCCAGGCCGTCATGGCGTGCGGCGAGAAGTTCGCTTACGTCGATATCCTGCAAAACCCAGAAATTCGTGCCAACCTGCCCAAGTACGCCAACTGGCCAACCTTCCCACAACTGTGGGTGGCGGGTGAATTGGTCGGCGGTAGCGACATCATCGTTGAGATGGCGGCTGATGGTTCGTTGCAGGCGCTGATCAAAGACGCAGCGGCAAACGCGGCGGCCAAGACAGACGCTTGATTCGACCGCATTAAAAAGCCCCGCTTCTCGTGAGAGAGCGGGGCTTTTTTGTGCCTGTGTGCGTTGGGTTTATTCGCCCATCTGCGACTGCAGGTAATTCTCAAGGCTGACTTTGTCGATCAGGCCCAGTTGAGTTTCCAGCCAGTCGATATGTTCTTCCTGATCTTCGAGGATATCTTCCAGCAGTTCACGGCTGCCGAAGTCGGCGCTTGTTTCGCAATGAGCGATGGCGGCCTTGAGGTCGCTGTGGCTCTTGCGTTCAAAGCCCAGGTCGCTGCCAAGCATTTCCTGGGTGTGCTCGCCGATGTTCAGCTTGCCCAGGTCCTGCACGTTTGGCAGGCCTTCTAGGAACAGGATGCGTTTGATCAGCGCATCCGCGTCCTTCATGGCCTTGATAGATTCTTTGTATTCACGTTTGCCGAGCTTTTCCAGGCCCCAATCGTCGTACATGCGCGCATGCAGGAAGTACTGATTGATCGCGACCAGTTCATTGGCAAGGATTTTGTTGAGTTGCTGGATGACTGAGATGTCGCCTTTCATGACTGGGGTCCTGCCCTGTAATAGCTGTGTATAGGGCGGAGTTTGAGCGGCGAACTCTTTAGTGTCAAACCTAAGTTATTGAATAATAAATGAAAATTAATCGGAATAAGAATGTTTGTGTTCCGCGTCTTGACGCTAACTAGTTGAATTACGGGCATAAAAAAACCGAACACTAAGTTCGGTTCTTTAAAACATGCCCGATCAGGCGTGAGTAAATTCTGCTGAATAGGGGAGCGAAGCCTGCGCGGTCTGCAGCTGCGTCAGGGTTTCCCGTACCACTTGCTTGGCAAGACAAGCGCATTTACCGCACTGGCTGGCAACGCCGGTGGTTTCACGCACTTCCTTGTAGCTGCAGCAACCTTCGTAGATTGCTTCGCGGATTTGTCCGTCGGTGACGCCAGTACAGAGGCACACATACATAAGGGAGAACCGTCGCGGGTTTAGGGCTTAAGTGCGATGGATCTTAATGTTAACGAGAATGATTGTCAAAGTAGATTCATGGACTTTTCGCGCCGGCGCCCTCGCGCTGACGAACGGTTTTTTCCGTGTATGATGGTCGGTCTTCACGAAGCGTGGCTGCGTCACAGGCTTGTCGCTTGAACACGGCAGACTCTGGATCGGTCCTTTTACTTCAATCTTCATCCCACATCAGGAGATACCCCATGAGCGTACTCGTCGGTAAACAAGCCCCGGATTTCGACGTACCTGCCGTTCTCGGCAATGGCGAAATCGTCGACAGCTTCAAACTGTCTGAAGCCATCAAAGGCAAATACGGCCTGGTGTTCTTCTACCCGCTGGACTTCACCTTCGTCTGCCCTTCGGAGCTGATCGCTCTGGACCACCGCATGGACGATTTCAAGGCGCGTAATGTTGAAGTGGTTGCGGTGTCCATCGACTCCCATTTCACCCACAACGCCTGGCGCAACACCGCCATCAACGATGGTGGCATCGGCAAAGTCAAATACACCATGGCTGCCGACATGAAGCACGAGATCGCCAAGGCTTACGACGTTGAATCCGAAGGCGGCGTGGCTTTCCGTGGCGCTTTCCTGATCGATGACAAGGGCGTTGTTCGCTCGCAAATCATCAACGACCTGCCACTGGGTCGTAACATGGAAGAGCTGATCCGCCTGGTCGACGCGCTGCAATTCCACGAAGAGCACGGCGAAGTGTGCCCTGCCAACTGGAAAAAAGGCGACAAAGGCATGAACGCCTCGCCAGAAGGCGTTGCCGCTTACCTGACCGAGAACGCTGGCAAGCTGTAAGCCACGTTTACGGTAAAAAAAACCGGCCTGAGAAGGCCGGTTTTTTTATGCGTGGGATTCCATCTCAGTCGTTGAAGTCTTCCCAGCCGCCCATCTGCTTCCAACGATTGACGATACCGCAAAACAGCTCGGCGGTCTTTTCGGTGTCATAACGCGCCGAGTGGGCTTCACGACCGTCAAAGTCGATGCCGGCGGCCTGGCAGGCTTTGGCCAACACCGTCTGGCCGTAGGCCAGGCCGGCGAGGGTGGCAGTGTCGAAGCTGGAGAACGGGTGAAACGGGTTGCGCTTCATGTCCAGACGCGCCACGGCGGCGTTCAGGAAGCCCAGGTCGAAGCTGCTGTTGTGGCCAACCAGGATCGCGCGTTTGCAGCCGTTGGCCTTCAACGCCTTGCGCACGCCACGGAAGATATCGGTCAGCGCCGCTTCTTCGCTCACGGCCATGCGCAGCGGGTGATCAAGCTTGATCCCGGTGAATTCCAATGCGGCGGCTTCGATATTGGCGCCTTCGAACGGTTCGACGCGGAAGAAGTGGGTATGCTCCGGGAACACAAAACCCTGCTCATCCATGCCAATGGTGGTGGCGGCGATTTCCAGCAACGCGTCGGTGGCGCAATTGAACCCACCAGTTTCTACGTCGATGACAACCGGCAGATAGCCGCGAAAACGCTCGGCCATCGGGTGGCGGGAACCGCCACCACTGTGCTCGTGTTCGTCATCGTAATGGTCTTCACTCACTTGCTTTCCTCCAGCAGGCGCCAGCGCAGTGTTTCACCGGCGCGCAGCGGGATGACAGTCAGCTCGCCGAACGGCAGGCTGGCAGGGGCGGTCCAATCTTCGCGAACCAGGGTGATGCGATCGGTGTTGGCCGGCAGGCCGTAGAAGCGCGGGCCATTGAGGCTGGCGAAGCCTTCGAGCTTGTCCAGCGCGTTACGCTGTTCAAATGCCTCGGCATACAACTCGATAGCGGCGTACGCGGTGTAGCAACCGGCACAGCCGCACGCCGCTTCCTTGGCGTGCTGAGCATGGGGGGCCGAGTCAGTGCCGAGGAAAAACTTCGGATTGCCGCTGGTGGCGGCATCCAAAAGCGCCACTTGGTGAGTATTGCGCTTGAGGATCGGCAGGCAATAGAAGTGTGGACGAATCCCACCCACCAGCATGTGGTTGCGGTTGTACAGCAGATGATGCGCAGTGATGGTCGCGCCGACGTTGGCCGGGGCCTCGGTGACGAACTGCACGGCATCGGCCGTAGTGATGTGTTCGAACACCACCTTGAGCGTCGGAAACAACTCCACCACGCGGCGCATGTGCTCGTCGATGAAGATCTTCTCGCGATCGAACACATCGACGTCGCCACGGGTCACCTCACCGTGGATCAGCAGCGGCATGCCGACTTCCGCCATGGCTTCGATGGCCGGCAGGATCTTGTCGATACTGGTCACGCCGGAGTCGGAGTTGGTAGTGGCGCCGGCGGGATACAGCTTGGCGGCGTGTACGAAACCGCTGGCCTTGGCCTGGCGAATTTCTTCCGGCTGGGTGCGGTCGGTCAGGTAAAGCACCATCAGCGGTTCGAAGCGGCTGCCGGCCGGCCGTACCGCGAGGATACGCTGGCGATAGGCGTCGGCTTCGGCGGCATTACGCACCGGAGGTACCAGGTTAGGCATGATGATGGCGCGGCCAAACGTGCGCGCAACATCGGCCACGGTGTGGGGCAACGCAGCACCATCGCGAAGATGAATGTGCCAGTCGTCGGGACGCAGCAGGGTCAGGCGGTCGGACATTGGGGATTCCAGGCGGGTCAATCTGGTGGGAATGCTACCGGAAAAGACTCGTGCAGGCACTCGCTATCAAGTTTTGCGGGATACGACCGATAGCACTGGGTATGCCTTAACGATGTATGACGCTTTGAAGTGTTGTAGAAACCAGTGGAGCCTCCCGTGCGCCAGCATTATCTAGCCCTGCTCAGTGTGTTCGCCAGTCTGCCTACAATGGCACTCACGTTCCAGACACGACTGGAGAATATTGAGTGGAAGGTGGAAGGCGACCAGTTCGAGTGCCGTCTGACCCAGCCGATTACTGATTTCGGCTCAGGTGAGTTCGTGCGTCGAGCCGGCGAGCAGGCGACATTCCGCCTGAAAGCCTACAACGGATCGCTGGGCGCTGGATCGGCCACCTTGTTGGCGGCTGCCGCTCCGTGGCAGCCGGGTCGCGGTGACATAAATCTGGGAGCGGTGCGCGCCGGGAGCGGCGACGTCCTGTTCAATAGTTCACAGGCCCAGGCCGGGCGTCTGTTCATCGGCTTGCTCGAAGGGCGTTCGCCTACTGTGCGGCATTACGGGCGTGAGGGTGGGTATTCGGAGATCCGTTTACTGCCAGTGAAATTCAATAAGGCCTACAGCGACTATCAGTTGTGTACGACTAAATTGCTGCCAATGAACTACGATCAGGTCAAGCAGACCGTGGTGGGCTTCCCCGGCGGCGGTATCGAACTGGATGCAGCGGCTAAGCAAAAGCTGTCGGTGATTCTCGCATTCATGAAGGCCGATCCTACCGTCAACCATATCGAGTTGAACGGCCACTCGGACAACAGCGGCAATCGCCTGAGTAATCGCGATATCTCGCGTCGGCGCGCCTTGGCGGTCATGGATTACTTCAAGGCCAATGGCATCCCGGAATCCCAGATCACCCTGCGGTTCTACGGTGAAAGCTACCCTCTGGCGCCCAACACCAATGCCGCCAATCGCGCCCGTAACCGTCGCGTGAATATCCAGTTGGAAAGAGTGGCGGCCCCCGAGAAACCGGCGCCCCAGGCCGCGACACCCAGCAATCCGGCGCACACCTCCTAAGGTGCGACCATTGGTCGCCCGTTCGACATAATCTGTCGCTTTATCTTCATTTGCTGTCGCGCCCCTGTAATTTCACGGTTTTGATCGGTAGAATCGACGCCTTTCCGTACAACCCCGTGGAGTGATGGCATGGCCGACGTAAACAAGGTCGTTCTCGCGTATTCCGGCGGCCTGGACACTTCGGTGATCCTCAAGTGGCTGCAGGATACTTATAACTGTGAAGTGGTGACCTTCACCGCTGACCTGGGTCAGGGTGAAGAGGTCGAACCTGCACGTGCCAAGGCGCAAGCCATGGGCGTGAAAGAGATCTACATTGACGACCTGCGCGAAGAGTTCGTCCGCGATTTCGTTTTCCCGATGTTTCGCGCCAACACCGTCTATGAAGGCGAGTACCTCCTGGGTACCTCCATCGCACGTCCTCTGATCGCCAAGCGCCTGATCGAAATCGCCAACGAAACCGGCGCCGACGCCATTTCCCATGGCGCGACCGGCAAGGGCAACGACCAGGTCCGTTTCGAGCTGGGTGCCTATGCGCTCAAGCCTGGTGTCAAGGTGATTGCACCTTGGCGCGAATGGGACCTGCTGTCCCGTGAAAAGCTGATGGATTACGCCGAAAAGCACGCAATCCCGATTGAGCGTCACGGCAAGAAGAAATCCCCGTATTCCATGGATGCCAACTTGCTGCACATCTCCTATGAAGGCGGCGTGTTGGAAGACACCTGGACCGAGCACGAGGAAGACATGTGGCGTTGGACCGTCTCCCCTGAAAAGGCGCCGGATACCCCGCAGTATCTGGAACTGACCTACCGTAACGGCGATATCGTGGCGCTGGACGGCGTCGAGATGACCCCGGCCACCGTACTGGCCACCTTGAACCGTATCGGCGGCGAGCACGGTATCGGCCGTCTCGATATCGTCGAGAACCGCTACGTGGGCATGAAGTCCCGCGGCTGCTACGAAACCCCGGGCGGCACCATCATGCTGCGCGCGCACCGCGCTATCGAGTCCATCACCCTGGACCGTGAAGTGGCCCACCTCAAAGACGAGCTGATGCCCAAGTACGCCAGCCTGATCTACACCGGCTACTGGTGGAGCCCGGAGCGTCTGATGCTGCAACAGATGATCGATGCTTCCCAGGCTCACGTGAACGGTGTGGTGCGCTTGAAGCTGTACAAAGGCAACGTGATCGTCACCGGTCGCAAGTCGGATGAGTCGCTGTTCGATGCCAACATCGCCACCTTCGAAGAAGATGGTGGTGCCTACAACCAGGCAGACGCCGCAGGCTTTATCAAGTTGAATGCACTGCGTATGCGCATTGCTGCCAATAAAGGCCGTTCGTTGTTCTGAGTCGCGGATACGCTTGAAAAAAGCCCCTTACTCAAGGGGCTTTTTTTTTCCTGGCTACTTTAGCAACACCACATGTTTATCCGCGTTTAAATCTATGAGCAATTGCGCCAAAAATTGTACTGATCAATTTATTTGCACAGATTGCGGTGGGTAATTTGTAGGAGTACTAAGAATTTTATAATTAAGCGGGAACTGGTCTTACAGAAAAATCACTCATATAAATGCTATGTGAGTGTAATTAAGGAAAGGTCTGTAGGAATTCAGGATGTAAAAAAATATGTTTATTGGAACTGAAGCAAACGATTTTTTTCCCGCTACGTCAGTCTCTACTTCGTCGTGGCAAGGGGTATTTCCTGAAAGTGCTGTGAGGGGGGGTTACCGCCTGTACCTAATTTTCCGGAAATTTCATTCAAACTATGTATGGGCCCGGAAAGGTCTGAAAGGCTGCATAAAACTGGAAACATCCGACTTGGTGTTTTTTTGTAGGGCGATTCCTTTATGGTTGTGGGTTGGGTCTCTGCTTGCTGTTGCTTGGGGGGGAGCGCTATGCCAACTAGGAAACGACTAGGCTATTGTGCTTGCTCTGAATAATTCGAACAGCGAAATTGGACTTTCTTATGAATAAAGTGCTGATCGTGGATGATCATCCTGTCATTCGTCTTGCTGTGCGTATGCTAATGGAGCGTCATGGTTATGAAGTCGTTGCCGAGACTGATAACGGTGTCGATGCGTTGCAACTTGCACGGGAACATATGCCGGATATTGTCATACTGGATATTGGAATTCCCAAACTTGACGGACTGGAAGTTATTTGCAGGCTGTCCTCAACCAAACAACCTGCGCCGTTCAAGGTGTTGGTGCTGACGTCTCAAGCTCCCGGGCATTTTTCAATGCGTTGCATGCAAGCCGGAGCTGCTGGCTATGTGTGCAAACAACAGGATCTGACCGAGCTGCTCAGCGCGATCAAAGCCGTTTTGTCGGGCTACAGCTATTTCCCGAACCAGGCTTTGAACTCGGTGCGTTCCACTATGGGTAATGCCAGCGAGGCTGATATGGTCGAGCGTCTGTCGGGGCGTGAGATGATGGTGTTGCAGCAACTGGCCCGTGGTAAGACGAACAAGGAGATCGCTGACGGTATGTTCCTCAGCAACAAGACGGTCAGTACCTACAAGACGCGCTTGCTGCTCAAGCTCAATGCCCGCTCTCTGGTTGACCTGATCGAACTGGCTCAGCGCAACGGCCTAGTGTAGAGGAGGGTATAACACCCTACGTAGCCAGGGTGACCGGCAGAAAAAAGCCTCCGTCAGGGAGGCTTCCGGTGATCGACCGCTTGGTCAGAGGTCGAAATCGTAATCGGCCAATTGCTTTTGCAGGCGTCGCTCTTCCAGAAGATTGTCGATGGTGCGGCGTTTGCTCAGATTGGTCTTGGCCACTTCTGCAACAGGTGCATCAGTTCCATCGTCATCCGACTCCACAAGGTCGTCTTCGATTTCCAATTGTTCTTTGCCAGTGCTCATAAGGTTAACTCCAGGCTAAGACTGCCGTTGGCGCTCCTTATAACGATAATCCGCGGGCGGGTAAAAAAGATTTTTTCAATCGTGAGATGAAGAAAATCAATGATTCCTCAATCGTCGGATGTCTTGTCTTTGTATTCACACAAATCTTCGATCCGACAGCTCCCGCAACGGGGCTTTCGGGCTTGGCAGACGTAGCGTCCGTGCAGGATAAGCCAGTGGTGGGAATCAAGCAGGTAGGGCTTGGGCACGAACTTCATCAGTTGCTTTTCTACCTCCACCACGTTTTTCCCGCGAGCAATTCCGGTGCGGTTGCTGACTCGGAAAATATGCGTATCCACGGCCATGGTCAGTTGTCGAAAGGCGGTGTTGAGCACCACGTTGGCGGTCTTGCGACCCACGCCTGGCAGGGCTTCCAGGGCTTCACGGGTTTGCGGCACTTCGCTGCCGTGTCGCTCGATCAGCAAACGACAGGTCTCGATCACATTCTTGGCCTTGCTGTTGTAAAGGCCGATGGTCTTGATGTACTCCGACAGCCCCTCAACGCCCAGGGCATAGATTGCTTCGGGTGTATTGGCCACGGGAAATAACTTGGCTGTGGCCTTATTGACACCCACGTCCGTGGATTGAGCGGACAGGATCACCGCAATCAGCAGCTCGAACGGTGACGAGTAAGCCAGCTCGGTCTTGGGTTCTGGATTGTCTTCGTGGAGCCTGCGAAAAATTTCCAGGCGTTTTGCAGCATTCATGAGGCGAAATGTTCCTTGCAGACGGTCAGCGGGATGTCGAAGTGGAGAGCCCTGTGTGAGGCCCTGCGAGCGATAATCCAAGCAGAATAAGCCTGACGGGCATCAATATGTGTCATGGCCGCGCCGAAAAGGCCAGCAAGGCCGGGTTCCGTGCCTGTTACAGCTCAGTCACCATGGTTATCCACCTGGCGTTGAGCTTCATCGAGCCTATGCTGTGCATCCGCCAGTTGCTGCGCGTCGGCCTGTTGGTCCTGGGCCTTCTTCAACTCGGCGCGGCGCATCGCCAGCTGAATCTTCGCGCGTTTAAGGTCAGCAGAATTGCGGTTGGATTGTTTGGCTACCGGAGCGCCACTGAACTCCAGCGCTGCCAGGGCCTGCTCCGCCGCCTCGAACTGCTGCTGGAGGACAATCAGTTGCGATTGTTGCTCAAACGTCGGCGGATGCCCAAAGGCTTTCAAGGATTTGTGCAGTTGGGCACGGCTCATGGTTACATTGACCTTGGCCTTCTTCACTGCCGCATCGCGTGCTGCTTGTGCTGCGTCTATCGTCGTTACTTCTACAGGTGCCGAGCGCTTGGGGCGGGCCAGGCGTTCGGCGAGTTTGTGTGCTTCTTCGCGCTGCAGGCGCGCGTTACGTTGTTCGAAGCGGCGACGGGCGCGACTGCGTTTGACCTCGCGCTCAAGGCGTTCTTTATCATCGCTCGCCAAACCACCCACAAGCGCAACGACGCTGAGCGGCGCACGCATCTCGATGCAATCAACCGGACAGGGTGCCACGCAAAGGTCACAGCCGGTGCACTCGTCGATGATCACCGTGTGCATCAGCTTGGCGGCGCCGACAATGGCATCCACCGGGCAGGCCTGGATACATTTGGTGCAGCCGATGCACTCGGCCTCGCGGATGAAGGCGATTTGGGCGGGCCCGTCTCCTCGGCTGGTGTCCAGTTCCAGCATCGGCACGTTCAGCAATTGCGCGAGCCCAGCAATGGTCTCCTGACCACCGGGCGGGCACTTGTTGATCGCTTCACCCTTAGCAATTCCTTCGGCGTAAGGTTTGCAGCCTGGGTGCCCGCATTTACCGCATTGGGTCTGCGGCAGCAGCGCGTCGATACGTTGAATGAGGTTCATGCTGAGATCGTTGTCATGCCGGTTGATTAAACAAACAGAGCCTGATTATCCGGCAGGCAAGAAGGGAGGCTAGCTGCAAAGCCCCGTCGCCGAAAAGACAGGGCTTGTTGTGCAGATTTACTTGATGCGCTGACCCGGCTTGGCGCCACTGTCAGGGCTGAGCAGGTAGATTTCTTCACCGCCAGGCCCCGCCGCCATCACCATGCCTTCGGAAATACCGAACTTCATTTTCCGCGGCTTGAGGTTGGCGATCATCATGGTCAGGCGACCATCGAGTTTGGACGGGTCCGGATAGGCGCTCTTGATCCCGGAGAACACATTGCGCCGCTCATCGCCGATATCCAGGGTCAGGCGCAACAGTTTGTCGGCACCTTCTACCGCCTCGGCCTTGACGATGAGGGCAACGCGCAGATCGATGGCGGCGAAGGCGTCGAAATCGATTTCCGGGGACAGCGGATCCTTAGCCAGTTCGCCATTGCCGGCCGGTGCGGCGTCGCCGGTGTCGGTCTGGCTGGCGGCCAGGTCTTCTTTCGAAGCGTCGGTCATGGCTTGTACCTTCACAGGGTCGATGCGCGTCATCAGCGGCTTGAACGCGTTCAACGGGTGGTTGGCGAGCAAGGTGGCGTGGTCGTTCCAGGTCAGGGGGGCGACATTCAAGAACGCCTCGGCATCGGCGGCCAGCAGTGGCAGCACCGGCTTGAGGAAGATCACCAACTGGCGGAACAGGTTGACGCCCGTGGCGCAGATCGCCTGCACCTCAGCTTCTTTGCCTTCCTGTTTGTTCAGCGACCATGGGGCTTTATCTGCGATCCAGGCGTTGGCGCGGTCGGCCAGGCCCATGATCTCACGCATGGCGCGGGCGAAGTCGCGGGCTTCATAAGCATCGGCGATGCTCGGCGCGGCGGCCAGGAAGGCGTCGGTCAGTTCCGGTGCGGCATTCTCGGCCACCATCACGCCGGCATTGCCCTTGTGGATAAAACCGGCGCAACGGCTGGCGATGTTGACGACTTTGCCCACCAGGTCAGAGTTGACCTTCTGTACGAAGTCTTCCAGGTTCAAGTCCAGGTCGTCGACACCACGGCCAAGTTTGGAGGCGTAGTAGTAGCGCAGGTATTCCGGCGACAGGTGGTCCAGGTAGGTGCGCGCCTTGATGAAGGTGCCACGGGACTTGGACATCTTCTGACCATTGACGGTCAGGTAGCCGTGCACATTGATGCCGGTCGGCTTGCGGTAGCCCGAGCCTTCAAGCATTGCTGGCCAGAACAGGGCGTGGAAGTTGACGATGTCCTTGCCGATGAAGTGATACAGCTCGGCCGTGGACTCCTTGCTCCAGAACGCGTCGAAGTCCAGCTCCGGCGTGCGGTCGCAGAGGTTCTTGAAGCTGGCCATGTAGCCGATCGGCGCGTCCAGCCACACATAGAAGTACTTGCCTGGCTCGCCTGGAATCTCGAAGCCGAAGTACGGCGCATCGCGGGAGATGTCCCACTGCTGCAGCCCGGCATCCAGCCATTCGGCGATCTTGTTGGCCACGGCGTCCTGCAAAGTGCCGCTGCGGGTCCAGGTTTGCAGCATCTGCTGGAAATCCGGGAGCTTGAAGAAGAAGTGCTGGGAGTCCTTGAGCACCGGGGTGGCGCCGGAAATCGCCGACTTGGGATCCTTCAGGTCGGTGGGGGCGTAGGTGGCACCGCATTTTTCGCAGTTGTCGCCGTACTGGTCTTCAGTGCCACACTTGGGGCAGGTGCCCTTGATGAAGCGGTCGGCCAGGAACATTTTCTTTTCCGGGTCGAAATACTGGGTGATCGAGCGAGTTGCAATGTGGCCGGCTTCTTTCAATCGCAGGTAGATCTGGCTCGATAGCTCGCGGTTTTCTTCGGCGTGGGTCGAATGGAAGTTGTCGAAGTCCACCAGGAAATCGGCAAAGTCGGCGCTGTGTTCAGCCTGCACATTGGCGATCAGTTGTTCCGGCGTGATGCCTTCCTTTTCGGCGCGCAGCATGATGGCCGAACCGTGGGCGTCGTCCGCGCAGACATAAATGCATTGATTGCCGCGATGCTTCTGGAAGCGCACCCACATATCGGTCTGGATGTACTCAAGCATATGGCCAAGATGGATGGAACCATTGGCATAGGGCAGGGCGCTGGTGACGAGGATCTTGCGTGGCTCGGACATGGGGCTCGGCTACTTGATGAAACGGAGGTCGGCCACTATAAAGCGCCGGCAAATTTATTTCACCCCGTGGCGTTGTTTCAGCATCCTGCAAACTGTCGAAAGCATGCCGTTACGTGGCCGGAACGGTTAGGATAGCCGCCTGTTTCAGTCAGTCTTTTTCGGGAGTAGCCCATGAGCGCCGTGAATCGCGCAGCGGTGGAAGCCGTTCTTCGCCAGTACACCGACCCCTATTTGAACCAGGACCCGGTGAGCGCCGGCTGTGTGCGAGCCATCGAGGTCCAGGGCGATCAAGTCTCGGTCCAGTTGGAGCTGGGCTACGCCGCCGGCCTGTTCAAGAACGGCTGGGCACAGATGCTGCAGATGGCCATAGAAGGTTTGGACGGCGTACGTTCGGCCAAGGTCGATATTCAATGTGTCATCGCCGCGCACAAGGCGCAGGCGCAGATCCCGGGCTTGGCCAACGTCAAGAATGTGGTGGCAGTGGCGTCCGGCAAGGGCGGGGTGGGCAAGTCTACTACGGCGGCCAACCTGGCCCTGGCCCTGGCCCGCGAAGGCGCACGTGTGGGCATTCTCGACGCCGATATCTACGGGCCGAGCCAAGGCGTGATGTTCGGCATCGCCGAAGGCACGCGGCCGAAGGTCAAGGATCAGAAGTGGTTCGTGCCTATCGAGTCCCTGGGCGTGGAAGTAATGTCCATGGCGTTCTTGACCGATGACAACACGCCAATGGTCTGGCGAGGGCCGATGGTTTCCGGCGCGTTGTTGCAACTGGTCACCCAGACAGCCTGGGGCGACCTGGACTACCTGGTCATCGATATGCCGCCCGGCACCGGTGATATCCAGCTGACCCTGGCGCAGAAGGTGCCGGTGGCGGGTTCAGTGATCGTTACCACGCCTCAGGATCTGGCGCTGCTGGACGCGAAAAAAGGCGTGGAGATGTTCCGTAAGGTCAACATTCCGGTGCTGGGCGTCGTGGAAAACATGGCGGTGCATATCTGCTCCAATTGCGGTCATGCCGAGCATTTGTTTGGTGAAGGGGGCGGCGAGAAGCTGGCCACCCAGTATGGCGTCGAGCTATTGGCCTCGCTGCCGTTGTCGATGCTGATCCGCGAACAGGCTGATGGCGGCAAGCCTACGGTAATGGCTGAGCCTGATAGCCAAATCGCCATGATTTATCAGGAACTGGCCCGCCATGTGGGCGCGCGGATCGTGCTGCAGGAAGCGGCCATGCCATCCATGCCGACGATCACTGTCAGCGAGGATTGAGGCGAGGAGGGGGCGATTACGCTTTTGCGCAATGTCTCATGTAAGCATTCGCTTACTTTTTCGTAAGCGAATGGTTTTTTTCCTCGCCCTGGGTGGCTAAAAAATGCGAAAGACTTTTCTATCTTATTGAAACATAACAATTATTTAGGGGTGTTCTGTTACGTCGGCGTGCTGGAGTGGATGTAGCATCCCGTTGAACTTCCCTTGGAACTCTCTAACATCAGTCCTGTGTCCACGGATTGACACGGCCATCAAGGAACGATGGTTAAAGGAATATCGCGGGATGCGATTCATCAGGATGATGAAAAGGAATAAAGGGACTAAGGAAAAAATGTGGGCGGGTCATACCGCCCCTTTTTTCGCCTGTAGAAAAGTAAAAGCAGGTCCAGGAAATGCAAAAAGGCCCGCAAGGGGCCTTTTGAGGAACGGTGAGGCTATCAGCGTTCGAGGTCGGCGATTTTGCCGGTCTTGCCATCCCACTCTTCGGCGTCAGGCAGAGCGTCTTTCTTCTCGGTGATGTTGGGCCAGATATCGGCCAACTCAGCATTCAACGCGATGAAGTTTTCCATGCCGGCAGGCACCTCATCTTCAGAAAAAATCGCTTGGGCCGGGCATTCTGGTTCACACAGGGCGCAATCAATGCACTCGTCCGGGTGGATGACCAGGAAGTTCGGGCCTTCGTAAAAGCAGTCCACCGGACAGACTTCTACGCAGTCGGTGTACTTGCACTTGATGCAGTTGTCGGTGACGACGAAGGTCATTTCTAATTTTCTCCTCAGGCGGCGGCAGCGAAACCCTTAATGGCAGGGCTCGCGAGGTTCGGGAGCGATAGTCTGCAGGCCAGGCTAAAAGCCAGCAGCATCCCAAACCGCGCGAGAGTCTACCAGTTTGCAGGCCTGTGCGTTATATCCGAGTCTTCAGTGCATATAACATTTCGAGTGCTTTACGCGGCGTCAGATCGTCCAGCTCCAGCTTGGCCAGTTCATCCAGCACGGGGTGGGGCAGGCTGGCGAAGAGATCGCTCTGATGTGGCGCGGCACTTTGTCGCTGAGTCTTGGCGGGACTGACTACCGCAGTTTCGTGGGGTAACGCAGTGGTTTCCAGGCGACTGAGGTGTTCGCGGGCGCGGCTGATCACGTCGTCCGGCACACCGGCCAGTTGCGCAACAGCCAGGCCGTAGCTTTGACTGGCCGGCCCCGGCAATACATGGTGCAGAAACACGATACGCTCGTTGTGCTCGGTCGCGTTCAAGTGCACGTTGGCCACCAGCGGCTCGCTTTCCGGTAGTACGGTCAGCTCGAAATAGTGGGTGGCGAACAGCGTGTAGGCGCGTAGGTGTGCCAGGCGCTCGGCGGCGGCCCAAGCCAGGGACAGCCCGTCGAAGGTGCTGGTGCCGCGACCCACTTCGTCCATCAGCACCAGGCTGCGTTCGGTAGCGTTATGCAGGATATTGGCGGTCTCGCTCATTTCCACCATAAAGGTCGAACGCCCACCGGCCAGGTCGTCGCTGGAGCCGATCCGGGTGAAAATCCGGTCTACCAGGGACAGCTCGCAACTGGCCGCCGGCACAAAACTGCCGATATGCGCCAACAACACGATCAACGCCGTCTGGCGCATGTAGGTGGATTTACCGCCCATATTCGGACCGGTGATCACCAGCATGCGGGTATCGTCATCCAGCGACAGATCGTTGGCGACGAACGGCGTGGTCAGCACCTGCTCCACCACCGGGTGACGCCCCTGCACGATGCGCATGCATGGCTCGCTGACGAACCGCGGACAGTTGAGGTCGAGGTTGAGGGCGCGTTCGGCCAGGTTGCTCAACACGTCCAGTTCCGACAACGCTGCAGCCGTGTCTTGCAGCGGCGCCAGTTGGCCGATCAAGTCTTCGAGCAGCGCCTCATACAGCATCTTTTCCCGCGCCAAGGCTCGGCTTTTGGCTGACAGTGCCTTGTCTTCGAACTCCTTAAGCTCCGGGGTGATAAAGCGTTCGGCACCTTTAAGTGTCTGGCGGCGCTGATAGTCGATCGGTGCCTGCTCGGCCTGTTTGCTGGGCAGCTCGATAAAGTAGCCATGCACGCGGTTGTAGCCGACCTTCAGATTGGCCAGGCCAGTGCGGGCTTTTTCGCGGGCTTCCAGGTCGATAAGGAATTGCCCGGCGTTTTCGCTCAGGGCTTGCAACTCATCCAGTTCGCTGTCGTAACCGGTCTTCAGTACGCCACCGTCACGGATGATGGCCGGCGGGTTATCGATGATGGCTTTTTCCAGCAGCGCCGCCAGTTCCGGGTAGGTGCTGGTGGTCACGGCCAGTTGTTGCAGGTGCGGCGCGTCCAGTTCCGTCATGGCTGCTTGCAATTGCGGCAGGGCGCCGAGCGCATCGCGCAGGCGCGCCAGGTCGCGCGGGCGCGCATTTCGCAGGCCGATCCGCGCCAGAATGCGCTCGATATCGCCGATTTCCTTGAGCTGCGGCTGCAGCTTTTCAAAGCGGTAACCATCCAGCAGGCAGGTGATGGAGGATTGGCGTGCTTGCAGCACCTTCAGATCCCGCAGCGGACGGTTCAGCCAACGGGTCAGCAGGCGGCTGCCCATGGCGGTCTGGCAACGGTCGACCACCGATTGCAAAGTATTGTCGCGCCCGCCGGCCAGATTGGTGTCCAGCTCCAGGTTGCGACGGCTGGCGCCATCGAGCACCACGGTATCGTCCAAGCGTTCGTGGCGCAGGCTGCGCAAGTGCGGCAGGGCGGTGCGCTGGGTTTCCTTGGCATAGCTGAGCAGGCAACCGGCGGCGCCGATGGCCAGGGTCAGGGTTTCGCAACCGAAGCCTTTAAGGTCTTGCACGGAGAATTGCTGGCACAGGCTCTTGAGCGCCGAGTCACGCTCGAAATCCCACGGCGCGCGACGTTTGGTCCCACGCCGTTTTTCCGCCGGCAAATCCTTGGGCCAATCGTCCGGGATCAGCAACTCCACGGGATTAATGCGCTCCAGCTCCGCCAGGAGGTTCTCCCAGCCCTTGATCTCCAGGACTGTGAAATTGCCGCTGGTGATATCCAGCACGGCCAGGCCGAACAAGCGCTCATCCCCCAGCACCGCCGCGATCAAGTTATCGCGACGCTCATCCAGCAGCGCTTCATCACTCACCGTACCCGGCGTAATGATGCGCACCACCTGACGTTCCACCGGGCCTTTGCTGGTGGCCGGATCGCCGATCTGCTCGCAGATCACCACCGACTCGCCCAGCTTTACCAGCTTGGCCAGATAGCCTTCGAGGGAGTGGTAAGGAATCCCACACATCGGAATTGACTGCCCCGCCGACTGCCCGCGCGCGGTCAGCGTGATGTCCAGCAACTTGGCAGCCTTCTTCGCGTCTTCGTAGAAGATCTCGTAGAAGTCGCCCATGCGGTAGAACATCAACTGATCAGGGTGCTGGTTTTTCAAGCGCCAGTACTGCTGCATCATTGGGGTGTGGCTTGAAAGGTCTGTCATACGGGGCGTTCAGCTCTTCCTGTCTATTTGACAAAGTACATCTGTCTAATACTACAGGGATTTTTTCGGCATTGTCGGCGGGAGGCCCACGTTGATTTTACGCAGGCGCAGATAACGTTGCGTCATCTTTGCATCGGTATGGCCACCGAGCTTCTGTGCGTCGTTGCCCTGGTCGTCCGTGTCGGAAAGCGACTTGGCGCGCAGGTCATGGAGGCTTGCATCTTCAACGCCGGCCTTCCTGCAACTGATTGCGAAGGCATCTTTCACCGAGCTGTAGTGCACTGGCTTGCCGCCGCGCGGGGAACAGAACAGCGTGAGCCCACGGATCTTCCTAGGCAGCGCCTTTGCGCGCGCGATCAGGTCTTCCAGGTCTGGAGTCATTTGCACCAGCAACCTTGCGTTCGTCTTCTCCTGCTTGAATGCAATGCCTTCGGCGCTGATGTCGGCCAATCGGATGGACAGCACATCACCGATGCGCTGGCCGGTCAGGTAGCACATCTCGTAGATGACGCGCATGTTGTCGCTTGAGTTGGCGCAGATCGCCTGGAACTCGCCATGGGTGATGTACCTGTCGCGCTTGTGTTCTAGGTGCCGCCGTACGCCGATGCACGGATTCGAGTCGACGATCTGCTGCTCCAGTGCGTAGGTGAACACCGCCCGCAGTACCGAGATCACCCGGTTCGACATGTTCGGCGTGTCCGCCATGTGCAACTTGAGCGCCACGACGTGGCGTTGAAGCACCTCGCGCGGCTCGAAGTCGGCGAAGGTCTCCTTCAGCCGCTCGCAAGCCGCCTCGTACTGCTTGAGCGTGTTCGGCTTCAGCGGCGGCTTTGTCCTGGTGCGCATGTGTTCCAGCGCGTCGTCGATCAGTTTGGGCATTCCGCCCATGCTGCGCTTGTCCAGAAGCATGGCGTACTCAGCGAGAGACGCCTGAAAATCCGTGCCAAGGCGCAACCACTTGCCCTTGCGGACTAAGTAGTAGGCGCCGTGCTTCTGGTACATGCACGCTGGCAGGTGCCGGTCCTTCTTGCGCGGTCGCATCTATCTCACCTCAGCACAGCCGCAACTCCGGCCCCTTCCTTGATTGAATACCACCCAGTCGCCCGATGACAACTTGGCGCAGCACCTTCGGGTGACCATCACCACCTACCGCGAACCCGTATCGTTCTGCGGTCAGCCACTTTATCTGTGCCCCTGGCTTCTTGTAGCCGGTCAGGTCGGCAACTTCCTCTGCTGTCAAAAACATTTCTACCTCCCGCCCACCGTGGGCCGCGCTGTCTTGATGATGTGGATGGCCAGGCCGAAGCTGATCAGCAGCCAGGCGCATGTGCCGGCGAAGGCGTAGAGCAGTGCCTCGGTGGTGCCGGTGTCCAGCAGGTCAAGCCCGGCCCATAAGAACCAGCCGAGGGTTCCTACCAGGTACAACAGGGCGCCCAGTACAGTCAGGGTGAGTTTCATAGCGAACATGGGGTGTCCTTGCCGCGCTGGGCGGCAGAAGGTGGGTTATTGGGTTGGCTTTGTGTAGCTCAGCTTCCACTCGACGGCATCGGCGCCGAAATCCTTGGCGGTAAGCTCGATGGTTCCGAACGGCCAGTAGTAAGCAAACTCACCAGTTCGCTCGCAACCGGCCAAAATGCTGCCGCAGGATAGGCGCACATCAATCAGGTCTACGGCTGGGTCTTCCTCTGGGTCGGCGTCTTGCCAGTTGCCCTTGAGGGTGAGGACCTGACTGACCACGTCTTCAATTTCAAACCCGCCGCGATTGCCCATGATTGAACTGATCTGCCGCATTCCGCTGACCCATCGATCCTTGCGGACAATTGCCCCGTCATCCCGGAATTCGTAGTCCTCTACCTTCTCGTGGCGAAATTCAGGCTTTCGGAAATCCATCTCGGTTACTTGTCTGCTCATGGCATAGCTCCGCCCGCCGCTCACCGGCAGGCATGTAGGGGGATTGGGGTTATGGAAGCGTGCTGCCGATTTGTGCTGCGACGGCGGTGATTGCTCTGCGGAGCGCGCCACCTCGGCCCGCGTCATCGGTCCAGCCGATGTTCTCGCCGAAACCGCGGCGCTCCACCATCACGTATTGCAGGTTGGTGAGCCAGAGGATGCTGAGCTGAAGGCTTGTTGCCAGGCGCTGCGCATCGCCGTCATTGGTCAGCGGGGACCAGACGACATCCAGTCCTGACTTTTTATCGACAATCCACATCCCGCCGGAAGGGCAGTGGCGGTTTTCTTCGAGATCAATGCCTGCCGCCTTCGCCGCCAGATCCAAAAGCTCACAATCGTTCATGGCTTTGGACCTCGGTAGATGAAGACGTAGGCGAACCAGAGGGTGGCGATCATGGCGTCACCCGCTTGAACTCGACCACCCAGACCCGCTGATCGCCGAAGCTTTCAGGGCCGTTTATCTGCTGCCACAAATCCCGAAACCAAAGCCACGCGTCCATATCGCTACCGCCAGTTTCCGCTTGCCGATCTGCTGGATATCCCTCGCGCCGGCATTGGTCGGCGCTGATGTCCTGCAACCGCTCGACGCGCACGTCGGTGATCTCCAGCAGGATGCGGCAGGCCCAGCGCGGCATGTGGATGCTGGGTTTCCAGGTTGGCTGCTCCTGCTCGTACGGGGTCAGCCCGTCGGCGGCGTAGACCAGCGTCCCGTCCTCGAGCGCTTCACGGATGTCCAGATCATCCGGCTTGAGGTAGGGTCCGCGCATTACTTCGAAGTGATCGCAGTACCAGGTCTCGCGCACCCACAGCCGGTCGCCTGGCTTGCCATAGGGGCAGTCAGCGATGATTTGTGCTTTGGCATTCGGATAAAGCCAATGGCCGCCCCGCTTATTTTTGAAAGTCAGCATTGGGCCGATCATGTCGACCATGCGTACTTCTGGCTGCGGTTTCACCGCCCGCCGCGTGACCGTCTTCCGACCTTCCAGGATGGCGCGCACCATCGGCGCCGAGAACAGGATGGGGCGTTCCTTTATTTCAGGCATGACTTCGTCCTTGCCGCTATAGCGGCTGACTTTGAAGGGAGAGGGGTACGGATGTACTCCTTAGATGATTACGACGCTTATTGCTCTTGGCATCGCTTCAATAACTCGCTGCACAGCAACGATTCAGACATACTCGAACGGCTCTTACTATCAATGGAGATAATCGCGTGAAGGAATTCTTGAATAGGGACAGTTTTTTATTGGCTTCCCTGCCGGTACTAGCGTTTGTCGTATCATTTATTTTTGAGATGGGGTATGCGGATGCGTTTGGGTATGATTACTATTTTATTGAGGTTGATTTGAAAGTTATGGTAGTTGCGTTGGTTTGTGTGATTGTAGTCTTGCTTCCATTGTTTGTTTTTCTTTACGCTTTTTTGTTTTTACTGCAGTCTGACTCTAAAAAAATACGCGCTGCTGCACTTCCTTTGTTGTACCCGGTGTTCACTATGTTCGGCTTCTACATTACGGGATTTCAGTCGACAGTGATGAAAGTTCTCCTTTCGGGCTCTTTTGCTTATCTAGCATGGACCCTTATAAAAATACTATATAAAGCTAGATCTAGAGGGCTGGAGCACGCGCTCAGCGAATTTGCAGACTCAGAGGGAGTGCTCGAACGGAGTAAATCGGAAGTGCCCGCTAGATCTATGATATTTCGAGACTATCTCTACATGTGGGCATCGGTGTTAATTTTTACACTCTGCGTAGTGTTCATGATTCGGGGTATAGGGTTCGGCGTTGCACATTGGAAAACCAATTATTCAACCGTAATGCTTGATGGTGAAGAGTATGCTCTTGTTGCTGCTTATGGAGATAGGTTTGTTGCAGCTGGGGTTTTTGAAGATCGATACAATTATAAAATATCAATTATCCCTAAAGAATCCGAAGTTCTTAAAGATATAAAGTCCGCTCGTTTTTCGGACTTCATTTCTTTAGGGTTATGGCTTAGGTAGGGTTGCACTTAAGCCGCCACTGATTGAAAAGATGACAATCGCCACGGGTCGTTGGCGCGTGCCAGCGCTGCCATCGGCGGCGGGCTGACGCTGTTACCGCACATGTGCACCTGCTGGGTTTTGGTAAACGGCTTGCCGTCGGCACCGTGGCTGATGATGTAGTCGGCTGGGAAGCCCTGGGCCTTGTACAGTTCGGACGGCTTCAGCATCCGCAGGCAGATGTCGACGATCACGTAGGGGGCGCCCTTGACCATCACGGTGACCATGGCCAGGCGGTCCTTGGTGGTGATCGTCGGCGCCGGCGAGTCGCAAGCGCTGATGTTCTCGGTACCGTAGTAGCTGATCAGGAAAGCGGCTACGCGGAGGGCACCGGCTTCGTGTTCGGGCGAAAGGGTGAGCGAAACCAGCGAACTCTTGCCCCCGCCACCGGCGGTAATGGTTGGCGCCGGTTCCTCCAGGCCCTGGCCAATGCTGCCGCCGAATGCCCGCTCCATGAATGCGCTCACCAACCCGTGGTGCTGGCCACCGGCGCTGACGGTGTGCAGCGGGTCATTGGCGTCCCGTGCATCGCAGTTGCCGCGCAAGTGCACCAGGTTTGCCGCCACCAGCTGTTGCTGGCTACCGGTGTTGGTCACCGTGGTCATCGGGTCTTCTATGCTCTTGGCGTCAGTGGTGTTGAAGCCGCCATTCATTTGCGCCATGAACACCGTGGATATGCCCATGGCGTGAGCGGCGCCGGCCGGGCGCTGATAGTTGCCGCCGCTGGTGATGGTCGGCAGTGGCTCATCCAGCGCCTTGCCCGCGTCGTTGAATCGAAACTTCACCAGGTGCGCGGCTGCGAGAGCGTGCTTCACGCCGCCGGCGACCACCGTACCCAGTGGTTGATCCAGACCAGGCACTCGCGGCTCCTGGCCCGGCCGCTCGCCGTACCCTGACTGAATCAGCGTGGGACTGATCAGCGTCAGCTCCCCGCGGTTTGCGCAGGTCACTGTCGGCAGCGGTTCAAGTGGATCATTGATTCGGTCGCTGCCCTGGTGGGTAGCTGGGGCAATGATCGGGCTGACCACCGAGAAGGCGCCGCCCTTCGGGTAGGAGGTGACGGTGCGCAGTGGCTCATCGGCAGACTGCACCGCCTCACCTGACCAGTTGGCTATCGGCACAATGAACGGCGACGCGCTGTCGATGACGAACTTCTTCATGCCCTTGGCAACGCGGCGCAGTGTGGCCGGGGCCAGGTCTTTCTTGCGGCCAAAGATGCTTTTGCCCAGGTCGGTGAAGTCGATGCAGTCGGCGGCTGTCTTCCACTTCTGCTGACCCTTGGTGGGGTTCTTGGCGTGGGTTGGCTCCGGCCACACGATTGGCTGGCCGTCGCACCTCGCAATCATGAACAGGCGTTCACGGCTGGTCGGCGCACCGAAGTCGCATGCCTTGATCACCTTCCACTCAACGACATAGCCCATGCCTTCCAGCAGGGCCACGAAACGGCGCCAAGTGCGGCCGCGCTGTTTCGGGTCAGGGATTAGGAACTGCTGGCCCACCGGGACAACCTCACCAGGTGCAGCAATGTTGCCGTCCAGCTTGACCACGCGGCCGGTGGCCTTGTCGCGCTTGGCGATCAGGCGGCCCCACTGAAGGATCTGCTTCACGTTTTCCAAGCTGATCACCCGGGGCCGCTTCATACCTGCCCACTTGAGCCCGATCCATGAAAGGTTCCGGATTTCGCGCTTGCGCGGCTGGCCGCCGGCCGCCTGGCTGTGGTGCGTGCAGTCCGGTGACATGTGGAACCAGCCGACCGGGCGGCCGCCGCACTCGGTGTCCGGATCACCCTCGAACACGTCGGTGGTGAAGTGCTTGGCACCTGGGTGATTGACGGTGTGCATGCTGATCGCTTGCGGGCTGTGATTCTTCGCCACGTTCACCGTGCGGCCCAAGCCCATTTCAAGCCCGGTACCGGCCCCGCCGCCGCCACAGAAGAAGTCGACAACGATCTCATCGTCCTGAGGGTTGAAGCCGAGTCCGTATTGGGTTTTGAAATCGAAGGGGTGTTTCTTCTGTTGTGCGGACATAGGGGATCCTCGCCTGCTGGCGTGATTCGTAAATTGGGTTGATGATTTGCACTCAGCAAAAACCTGACGGTGACTGCGATGAGCACGAAAACCGATGTGTAAGCGATACGCCTGATCGGCGCTGAGGTTGTCCGCCTGCTGAGCCTTCCTGATGAAGCGCTCGAAGCTGAGGTGCGCCCAGGACTTAAGTTGATCGCTGACCTGGCGAAGTGGCGTGACCTCGCCGGCCTGCCTGCTACTGAGCCGGCTGGCGTGATTCGTTAATGAGTGGGCTCATATGATTTCCCGCAGAACCAAAATCAGAAAATGAAGTCTTCATATTGGTTTGCAGCCATTAATTAAAACGGACAAAAAATCATGAGCCTAATTGACTGCCCTGAATGCTCTGCAAAAATCTCTGATAAAGCCTACTCCTGCCCCCACTGCGGAAATCCTTTTCGCGAGCCGCCATCTGGCCGCTATTTCAGCGAAAAAAACATTGGGCAGATTGCCGGGGTTACCGGCGTCTGGCTAACAGCTCCTTGGCTCGCACGGATGGTGTTTGGAGTCGTCGCTGTGATTGCGATAGCGGCAGTTTTCATAGTTCGCTCAAGCTAGAATCTAAAAATATCTGCGTCCGAGATTGATATGGGGTATTACGGGTGACCGGCATGGAGCCGGACGGCTACGGCGTCTTCGAACTTGATCAGCAGGCTGCGGGTATCGTTGGTGCAGCCGTCTTCTTTGACGCAGTACGTGGCTGGGGTGTGCTCGTAGATCCGCGTGATCACGCCTTGTTTTACCCTGGTGCCAATAGGCAGCGGCGGTTCGGGCTTGAACTCTTCAGCCCACGCTTTAACCGCCAGGCCCTCGGCCCGATCTACGAGATAGTCGACCTCGTCCAGCGCATCCATATCATCACGCGTGGTGTCCCAGGACGCGTACTTATCGAGTTCCTTTGCCAGCTCAAAACCGTCCATGTGGCGACGGTAGTGCTTGGCGATGGTTTCGGCATCGCCGTTGATCTTCTCAGCAACAAGGGTGCAAGCCGCAAGGATCATTACTTTGTCGGCCTTCGGGCGCGGGGGAATGTTGCTCATGGATTGTCTCCAGTCAGGCGCCGCCCTCCGGTTACCGGATGCAGCGAGTAGGGTGGGTTATTCGGGTTCGATGATCTCGTCGCCGGGGTCTTTCTGGATGGCGAGCAGGCTTTTATTGCGAAATTCCCGCGCCACGTTTTCGGATATCTTGAATTCGTGGCGCGGCGGTTCGAGTAGCGCTTTGGACTTCGAGCCAAGGTCATGAAGACGATGAATCATCAGCGTCATTGCCTCTCCCTGCTCAGTAATGCCTGACCACTCCATCAGGTCGGCCAGCGCCTGTCGGGTGCCGGGGCGAACGCTGAGCCTCAATTCCTCTTCGGCATTCGCCACGCGCTTCCTGGCGGTTTTGGCCGAGCGTTCCTGCGGTGTTTTCGCCATGGCCTACCTCCTCTATTCCGCTGGCCGGCAGTGCGAGCCAGGTTTGACGTTTGCGTTGCTGGGTGCGGGCTATGCGGCGCATGAATCGACCTTCACCTGGCGCCAAGCACCGACCGCTTCGAAGATTCGCGCGGCGTGTTCCTCGTCCAGCGACAGAGTGTCGGGGATGGCGATCCAGCCGGAGGCCACCATCTGGCTTTGGTTGGCCTCGGCGCGCAGCTTCATGTAGCAATGCTCGATCACGTCTTCCAGGTGGTCGGACAGGTAAACCCCGTCCGGTGCCAGTTCCACCGACTTGCTGTAGCGGTCGCCGCGAGCGTCAATGCACATTGCGCTCATGTAGATCGTCCAGCGGTGAGGGATGCCGCACACGGCCTGGCCGATCTTCCCCGGCGCAATGTTCTTGAGTGACTTGTAATTGATCATGCCCTGGCGGCCGCTGGGATCAATGTTCACCACCGCGACATGGTTGGATGTCAGGAGTGACCGGCACGACCGGGCGATGCGCGCCTGCAGGTTGTGAGGCTTACGCTTGCTCATAATGCCTCCGCCAATTTGCGCAGCGCGTTACGCTCAGCCCTGGTGATGGCTGGCTTTCGGCGCTTGAGGATGGTTTCGGGATCAATCTTCGCGGATCGCTTGGGAGGGATCGGATTGCCCGCCAGGCTTGGCACCTGGGCGACGTTCCCGCCGGCAGCCAGGAACTGCGCGGTGCGTTCCGATATTGAGTCGGCGTGCTGGCGGTGCTGCTCTACCAGGCTTAGGTGGTTGCTGACGTAGGTCATGCTGCTTTGCTCCTCATCCGCTCCCGCATTTCCTTCTCAAGGTCGGCCAGCTCTTCCAGAAATGCCGTGATTTCGGATTCCATCTCGCGGGCTCGCTTGAAGTCGAACTCGTACCGGAAGCAAACGTACTGAAGCTCTTCAGGCAAGCGGTCGTCGTAGCTCACGAAGTCGGCCCACTTGCGGCCGGTGCAAGCCATCTGGGCCAGCATCTGCCATTCGTACTGAGGGTCATGCTTGCCTGACTGCATCGTCGCGATGTGGGTTGCGGTGTTCGGGCACTTGATTTCAAGAACGCCATCATCACCTGCAAGCCCATCTGGTGATGCACCGAAGCCCTGGATCTTGGGGTGCATGACAAGCCCGGTCTCTTCCACCATCAGACCCTTATCAGCCTCGTAGGCCATGCAGGCGAACGGCTCAAGCTCGACGCCGCGCTGTACTGCAGCGTTGCGCGAAAGGTCGCTACCGCCTTGCTGTCCGGTCAGGCGCTCACAGAGCAGCTCCATCATGTAATTTTTGCGAGTGGCAGAAGGTGCGCCGCCGCGCCCGCTGGCCATCACATCCTTGACGCGGCTGGCCGTGACGTTGCCCAGCCTTGCCGCAAACCATTCAGCGCTACGCTGTTCCATCTAACACCTCCTCAGCTTCACCTTCGATTGGCTCGGCTGCTGCTTTCAGGGTTTCGCTGCGCTTGGTCACTTCCGCCTTAAAGCGGGCGTGACCAGCAGCATCTTTGGCTTGCTTCATCGCGGCCGTGCCGTTGTGGTAAACCTCGGCGAGTGACTCCAGACTTCCGGCGCGCATAGCCAAATCAATCCAGTCGTTCACCATCTCAGGGTCGGTTGGAGCCGAGCCTTGAATCGATGCGAGGCCTTCGCCGCCATCGGTGTTCAGGTGATGGATGGCCTGCTCAAGTCGCTCCGTCTTCGGCCAATACTTGTAGCCGCGCTTCACCACGGTTTTCTTTGCCATTTCACCCGGGTCGGTAACCCATGGGCAGGATGACTTCTTGCTGATCCATGCTTTCCAAGCGCTTGAACGGTCACGGATCGCGTTCACGTCGTCGATGCTCATCGTCTCGGTGAGGTAGTCGCCGTCTGCCGTCTTGACCACCACATAAACGCCGACAGCCTCGCCACGATCCTTTGCGAACGGGTTGTATGAGTGGGTCGGCGGCTTGTCGAAGCCGTTGAGAGCGAAGGAGTCAGCCGTATAAACCAGCTCGGCCTGGGCCCAGCGAATTGCGCCAGTGGCCATGGCCAGGTCCATCAGACCGATATAGCTGATGTCCAAGCAGATCTTGCCGTCCCGAGGAACCAGATAGGCCTGCTTCTTCGCAGGGTTCAAGCTGATACCGATGGCGGCGATGTTCGTGATTGCGTTGACCACTGACTGCCGGTTCTGTACGGCGATCTTGGTGGCGTACTCGCTGGAGGTGATCACCTGAATGGCGAATTCAGCCTCGCGCTCGAAGTTCAGCGAGCGGTCGGTCAGGACGTTGGCGAACTGATTGCGCGCACCGTAGATGTCCTGAGTGATTGTTGCGACGGCTTGGCTCATGGCGACCTCAGTAGGAAATGGATACGGCTGGAATCTTGCGCTGGGCAATCAACTTAACGGCCTGCTTGGCGCACTCTTCTGGCATGCCGCCAGCAATAAAGGCGTCCAGGGCTGCACGGTTGATTGCGCGGCGATGCGCTTCATCAGCTTCGCGGGCCTGGGCCTGCTCCAGTTCGAACGCTACGGCTGCGGCCTGGCGTGCCAGTTCGTTCTGGCGTGCTTGCTCGACTGCCTGCTCCTGGCGCTGCGCTGCGGCGGCACGATCTTGCTCGGCGCGCTGTTCGGCGGCCAGACGGCTTGACTCGGCCTGCGCCGCTGCTGCACGGGCCTGCTCGGCCTGTAGTTCAAGTCGCATGCGCTGGCGCTCGGCGGCGGCCTCGGCATCCAGTACGGCTTGAGCGGCGGCGCGCTGTGCGGCGGCGGCCTGATCAAGTAGATCCTGTTCTCGGCGGGCGGCGGCCAAGCGCTCAGTCTCAGCACGCTCAGCTGCTTCACGGCGGGCCTGATCAGCGGCGGCCTGGGCGATAGCAGCGTCACGGTCTCGCTGGGCCTGGGCTTCTGCTTCGGCGCGCAACCGGACGAGTTCGGCCTGCTCGGCTTCGTGCTGGGTGCGCTCGGCATGTATTGCGCGCAATAGTGAGAGGGTGCGGTCTTTCGCCTGGGCTGCTTCTGGCAGGAACTCTTCCCAGGAGTCGCCAAGCTCGATGGCTTCCAGCTGGACAATCACTTGCGCCACTGCAGCTGCAGTCGGCGTGGCGCCAAACACTTCCATGTCCTTGATGGCCTGGATGTTGTCGACGTGCCGGTCCTTGCGGACCTGCTCGGCATTTTCCCAGTCGGTCAGGGGCTGGCGGGTTGCATCGCGCAGGCTGTCCATCTTGGTGACGAACTCGCGTAGCTCGGCCTCGACGACCTTTGGCATTTCCTTGAGGCGCTTGAGGTAGTCGCGACCAGGCTTCTCGACAGCAGCCTTGGACTTGCTCACCGTTGCTGCCAAGGAGGCGATGCGAGCGCGACCTTTCACAGTGGTCAGATCGGGCACCTCTCCGGTGACTTCTGCTTTCACCGCTTCGAAGAACTGGCCCAGGCCGCCGGCCACGTAGATGGCCGGAGCATTGTCGGCGCTGATGTCGTCGATGGTGATTACTTGCTGTTGTGCGGACACGGTGACTCCCTGCCGCGATGCTCGCAGCGATTAGAGGTGTTGTTTATTGAGTGATCAGGCCACCGATAGCGGGGCCCAGTAGAACGATGGTGAGGAAGGTCAGGCCAACGATGGCCGACAGAGGGCGGATGGCGCGGCGCCGGTGCCGCTGGTGGGTGGTCATGAACTCAACCGCTCGGCTTTTTCGCACTGGGCGGCCAACCTCAGCAGGTTTCGCGTGGTCGGCCTGAAGC
The DNA here is from genome assembly GCF_019641515.1 of Pseudomonas sp. S5F11. Lineage (NCBI taxonomy): Bacteria > Pseudomonadati > Pseudomonadota > Gammaproteobacteria > Pseudomonadales > Pseudomonadaceae > Pseudomonas > Pseudomonas sp. S5F11. Next base: position 2,294,946 of record NZ_JAIFJZ010000001.1, on the reverse strand, counting down.
CTTCTGTATTGGGGAACATCGCGTGCTTGTGGTCGTGCGGGTATGCGTCGAATGGACCATGCCAAGGCCAAATATGCAGCCAGGACGCCCAAACTGTGTAGGCCTCGTCGCTGTCCCCGGTGTACGAGTCGTACCCGCCGCCGACGCTCGGACAATGCCGAACATTCGAGTTTTCATCATAAGCCAGCTCCGAATGATCGTCGTCGATCCAGGCGCGTCCGTATAAGTGCGGATACAGCTGTACAAGGCGTTTGCTGAGCTTCTTTTCAATGCGCGGGTTCATGGCCGAACCCTCACCGCAATCCGCCCACCCTTCATGGTTGGCGCCAGGCGCTGTGGCAGATCCCGTACCAGGTCTTCACGCTTGCGGCCGATCAGCTCGTTGAAGGGGAGGCCGAAGCCGAGGATGGCAATGCGGCGCTCGATGTCGTCGAGATTCTCTTCTGCGAGCGATTTAACCGGCGCGGTAGTCATGCTGCGGCCCTCTTGAGTTCTGCATTACGCTCGACGAACTTGGCGTCCAACGCATCGCGGTAACGGTTTGCGGTAGGGGAGTCGACCAGATCGGCGAACTCGGCCATTTCGATCATGCCCATGACAAAGGTGCGGTCCGGTACCGGGGTGCATGACTTCTTCATCTTGGCGATTTCCAGGCACAGGCGGGCGAGGGTGGTAGGGGTATTCATAGTTCTTCGTCCTCGGCCTGGGCGGCCAGTGCATCGTCTGCGAGGGGCCTTAGTAGAGCCTCTGCAATTTCGCCAAGCTTGCCGAAGTGGTGGTCACTGGGGCCGAGTAGCTCGGCTATGGCGTTCTTGTCGGGATTGTCGTCAGTGGTGACCAGAAGCCAGCCCAGGGCCGGTGAGGTTACCTCGCAGTTCGCCAGCCGGTTGTTCACGTGCTCATCCAGCGCCAAGGCAAGCTGGGACACCCGCACGCCCTGTGGTTGGCACATACGGCGCTGGAACTTGACATCCATACGGAACCGCACCAACTGCTCGGTGGCGTTGTAAAGCCACTCCTTGCGGGCAATCTCCACCGCCGACTCGCTCACTGGTGGAGGCAACTGGGCGTCGTACATCGCCTGACAAATCTTCAATGCTGCGTTCATGGCTTGATCCTCGCGTTCTGCGCTCGGTAGCGGCGCATATACGCACCGGTCAGGCGCCGCATCAGTACGGCGTTGCGTTCTTCTTCGTGATACCAGCAGGTCAGCCACTCGCCGCCAATTGAACCGCCGTAATCCATGTACTCGCAGTCGCAGCGGGTTTTGAGCAGTGCCCGGGCCTCGGCAGCACAAGCCGACCTGAGCGTGAGATAACGCCGACCGCCGCCCTTGTAGACGACAGCCTGCGAGGTAGTGACGGCCATGGCGACCTCCAGTGTTTGGGGTTAGGCGGAACGAGCGGACTATTCGTGCTGGCCGGTCCACGGGTTGAAGCGGTAGGCGCCGTCCTCAGAAACAGCGGGGCGAACCCCGTTTTCATCGGCGCCGTCGCTCCCTCCTTGGTCGTCACACTCGATGCAGTTATCGCCTCGCTTTTCGTCCACATGGATGACCCGATTGCAGGTCAGGCAGTGGCCATAATCGGGCGGATCTGGCGGTTGGAAGTTCATGTCTCGCTCCTTTGGTTCACCTGTATTCGTCAACACTCATTCCTCCCGCTGGTTGCCGATGGGCGCGGGGGAGGAGTGCTGACGTAATAGAGGCGGGGAAGGGAGGACAGGTCATCCAACTTCGTTGAAGCGGCGCTTTTATTGCTGGACAGTTGAGTGAGCTGATAGGCTAAAAACAGCCATGTGCGAGAATCGCACCGCCAAATAGCGAGACTTTGAATGTTCAGATTTTTTCTAACCACTATTTTTGCCTTTGTTTTTCTCGGCGTAATCTCTGGTTGCTCCTCCACTGCCGAACAAGAAAAGACACTGAGCGCCGGGCTCGTGGCGCATTTGAATAAATTCAAGAATTACCCGATCGCCTCGCAATTGGCCGGGATTGAAGGGACAAACCAACTGCGCTTTACGATAGATGGCGACGGAAATGTCGTTTCTTATGAGCTGGTACAAAGTTCAGGAAATGTGGACTTGGACGCGGCCACTCTAGAGTTAATCCGTCGCGCCCAGCCACTGCCAAAACCACCAGCCGACTTAATGAAAGACGGCCCAATTACGATCACCGCCCCGCTTATCTACTCCCTAGACGGGAATATCTAAGTAAGACTTGCAATCGGCGGCCGTCATTCGATGTCCGTCTTCGCACTCAACAACGCGCACGCCACTGGTGAATCCACGCTCAGCGTTGAGCCTGTTTGCCTCGCTGATACAGGCGGCCAGGCTCTTATCGGCAAATACCTGAAGTTCGCCGCGCAGAGTGATGTGGATGACTTTGTTCATGGTCATGCTCCGGGTTGTTTTCCCAATGCCCACCGCTCTGGATGGGCATCAGTGAAAAGGTCCGTCAGCCTTCGCAGCCCATTTGGTAGTTGCTTGCATGCTCGGCGCTGCAAAACGACAACTCTCGAGTGCGAAGCACCTGCCGATTGGTGTATGGGTCGCGGGTGCGGTCGTGAATGTTGCGGCGCACCACCTTTTCGGCTGGCTTACCGCAGTACGTGCACTTCGTTTGCGTTGCTGCTGCATCGGTCATCGTCTTGCCCTCCATTGGATTTCCAATGCCGCCTCATAGAAGCGGCATCAGGAATATGCGGTCATGCTGGTTTGAAGTTGCGCAGGAAGTCGGCCTGCTTACTGCTACCGAAGATTGCTCGACCCTCGATCTGGTACTCAAGGATTCCGAATGGCTTTCGCTCCAGCACCACGACGACTCGGCCTTTGCTGCCAACCCATCGGCTGTTGATGGCTACTGCCGGCGATCTGCTCATGCTGGATTCCAGTCCAAATAATCAACACGCTGGAGCGATTGGTCGGCTTCGGTCGCAGGCTGGTGCTCATGACCATCCCGAACGCACTCTGTTGTTACGGAGTTGCGTTCTCCTGCGTCTTTGCAAGTGACGACGTAGGCTTCGTGGCTCGACTTCACCTTCACATCGAATTGATTGCTCATCGCTTTATTCTCCGTTTGATTTTCCGGATGACCCTGTCGCCAAGGTCATCGAGGAAATCTGTTGTCTCCACCACGCGCATCGCCGGATTCATATCTCTGGCCAGGTCACACATTTCGTGTCCGGTGTTCTTCCTGGCTGGCTTGCGTGGTTTCGCGTACTCACATCTGGTGAGCACGGCCAGTTCCAGAGCTGGCGTGGAGATCGAATTTATTGTTCGCGCTGTGCCCGTTGCCGGGGATCGATCTGCGAAGGTCTTGAACTGTTAAAGAGCGGCGAGCTGTGAGGCCCTTCGCAGTCCCTCGTAAGTCGCTGCGATGGGTTAAATATGAACTACAGGTTCACATTCAGTCAAGTACCAAAAGTACATAATTTTCTGGTTCACTTTCGAAGGAAGGAAAAACGGCGGACGAAATGGGATTTACGTTGAACCAACGGTTCGCTATGCTCGCGCCATAACTGTACGCATATACAGTATTTAATCGAGAGATGATTCCATGGCGAAGAAGCAGGCGGCATCGGTAGCGAGGCAGGAGATGAACGGGATGGAGCGCCTTGGGCTGAGGGTTTCGTCGATGATCAATCACCCGGTCGCGCAGGCGCAGCGCTGGGTGACTATTCACCGCCTGGACACGGATGGAGACCGCGAGTGGGAGGAGGTGCTGAGCGTAATCGCCGATACGGACGAACTGGAGCTGACGCTCAATGACGACGGCAGTGTGACGGTGAGGTGGGAACAACAGGACGTCGAGGTAGCGGAGAGGGGAGATGTCGCGTTCGAGCTGGAAGAGGAGGCGGCGCCTTTCTGACTGACAAGAAAAAGCCCGCGCTTGGCGGGCTCACTAAAAAATGGTTGGTCAGTCTGTAATCGGTGGGTACTTGCCGCTCACCGAGTCTCTGTAGACGATCTCGCTGAACAACCTGGGGCCATCACGCATAGTGACCAGGGCCTGTTTTGCCTCTTCTTTCGTTTCAAATGGGCCGGCACCCACTGCCAGACCGATCATTGGAACAACCGGAAGTCCGGTGCTGGCAATTGCCTCAATGGTTCGCTGCTGTTCTTCTTCGTCACGGCAGGCAGTTGATGCAACCCATCCATTTTTAGGGCGCGGGGCTGCTACTGGCTCAATATCGGCGCCGCAGTGCTTGCACTTGACCGCAGCATTCTTGATGCTCTCGGCACACATAGGGCAGGAGCGAGTATCTTTCTCTACCTGGGTGGCAGTACGGGAGCCTTTGCCGCCCAGCAAAACCATGAGCAGGCCGGCGAGCGCGATCATGCCGCCGACAATCGTATGGATCTGCCGGTCGGCCATCAGCCCCATGTTGTTCACTCGGCCGCCGGCACCGGTTGCCACGGATACATCCATGCTCAGCGCGAAGACCAGCCAGCATATCCCGACGATCAGTGCGAACGTTCCAAATCCCTTCATTTGTTCCCTCCTTAATTGAGCCCGCACTTTACCATTCGTGGCGAACAGCTACTATTAGAGCTGCCGCGGCTAGAAAGACGAAGCTTGGCTAACCCAATAAAAAATACTCGGCGTGTCGTTATGAGCAAAGACAGTAAAGTAATTGCGCTGGCCACTTGGCACCGCATGCTCGAAGAACCAAAGCTCTACATCGACCCCGAAGAGCTTTACGATCTGCTCCTCCAGATGGCTGATTCTTTAGAGCAAGCAGGCATCATCAGCCCTGCCGAGTGGCGTCACCTTGTTCGTGACGCGTCCATAATTTTGGTGGGGGAAGGTAGCGAGAATGACGTGGGCCCTTAAACACCCTAGTGGCTCGCTCATCCGTCGTTACCGCCGTAGAGCTCGATCCTTTGTCGCAAATCGGGAAGCAAACAAAAAAGCTCGCATATGCGAGCTAAGGTCGAGCACGGAGGGGGACTTGCAGCTCGACTATTTGATCGTAGACCAAGTTAGAAAGCGGTCAAGGAAGGGCGGAGACAACAAGTCGGGCTCGAATTACTCGCTCGCCAGCGGCAACGCCAAGGCCTGATATAGCGCTAAACACCAACCGACTCCGGTCCAGCCAGCTAGCAGATTCAGCTTGAAGATCGATAAGCGAGTTTGACTGGTATGGCCCATTGCGCATATTGATGGGTAGAAATACAGAGCTGTAGCGCTTGAGAAGAACAGAATGTTGGCAAACAGCGCGACCTCGTTGTCGCCGCTAGTACCTAAATAGCTGAATTCGCAGAGTGGGATCAGGATACCCAGCATAAAGACTTTCACTTAGGCATCCCCTGCGTATAAATGCGATAAGACCGTTATGCGGCATAATGACATCAATGTACATAGAAGCAGGTTGATAGTTAACCGAGGAAAAACTATCCGATCGTCATCTAGAAACAAGAAGCGCTGCTCTACGCCGGGATATCCATTGAGTCAGGTCAGTGAGTATCCGGGGAAGGGCAACGATTTGGTCTCCAGTAGAAGGAATGGAGAGCATGGCCGCTATCCTGAATATGCCAGGTGAAAAGGATGTCGCAAAAGCAGAAAGCCCGCACGGGGCGGGCGCTTTGTAACAACTAGGGCGCCGATTATTCAGCGTGGCTAAGCCAATATCTTGCCGTTCATGGCGTAATGCCACCATTTGTCGGCAATTACGAGATCATTCCGAACGTCCCCGGCAACCTGATACATACTGAGTCATCTCATCATCAGGGGCCCTCAATGAGAGAGGCGCAGCGAAGACTGGCTATGACAGCCTGGCGAGACCTGTTTGCACTTGCTGGAAGTCAAATGGACGCAGAGGTTAAGTATTTTGGCTTGTTGCGGCGGGCTGACGCCATGGAGCTTGCCGAGCTCATCACCAGCGACGAATGGGTAAGACTTGTAAGGGAGGCGGGAACATTGCTTGCCAGCACCTCCGAGTGTATGGGCGGACCTGGGTAGGGCAGATACAAGAAGGCCGGCGCCGTGGACGGCTGGGAAGTGGCTGTCAGAGGGAAGTTGCGATCGCCCTGGCCAGTTGCGTGTCTGACATCAGCGGCGGTGCGCTGGTCGAGCGGTAGTACCTGGAGGCTTGCTCAAACTGGGCACCGCGGATCTCGCCATCCGAACCAATGAACGCCAGAGCGTCGGTCTTCGCCGATTTGAAAATCTTAGGCGGCTCGGTTGTGAGAGATGTGGTCGCGCCAATTAAAATAGTTGGCGCGGAGATTGTGAGAAATATCGCGGCAGCGATAGGGTTGGCGCCATCACCTGATACGGCCTGCGTGCTGACCGATGCCAGCAGTGCGATCGCTAGAGTCTTCCATGAGTCCATTCTTCTTTGCTTCCATTGCATCAAGAGGGCGCCACAATAGCAGAGCAGAGCGTTCGCCAGATACAAGAAGCCCGGCGCAGGGCCGGGCTCGATGATGGCTGCTTATGCTGCTACCGCCAGGGTAACAGCTCTCACAAGTACCAGGATCTTCACATGGCGGCCTTCAGAAGGACTTTGCATTCGGCGTCGTATTTTTCACGCAGCTTGGCAGTGCTAGCTGGCGTCATCCGCCCTGGTGTCTCTTTGTGCAATTCCACCATTTTTTGCGCAACTTCTTCCTGAGCCTCCGGGGTATAGCCAGCATGCACCAATAGTACATAGGAGGCTCTTGAGGACTGACTGCGGCTTATGTCTGGCTGGTCACCAGCTACTGAAAGCACTTCGTAGTAGGCCGCGCAGTGGAGGTCTCTCTCTTTTTGGGTTTCTGCTTGGGCGGTGAAGGAAATGCAGGTGAATAGGGCGCAGAAGGCCAATGGCATCAAGGATAGGCGCATAAAAACGAGTCCATTCGAGAGGAGGGCACAGATTTTATCATCTCAAGGTGGAGAAACAAGAAGCCCGGCGCTTGGCCGGGCTTTACCTAAGCTATTTCAGCCGAGGCTGGAATGCCTTCCTTAATTAGACTCACCATGCTTGCTCGATCTTCTTCTGAACTGATCACGCGAACCTCTGGAAACGCACTCAATTCTATTGAAACTTCTTTATAAGCCTTAAAAAGCTTCGGCTTTCCAGCGATAGGAGGGCCCGCGACAAACAAGGTATCAGGTGGTAGCTGGCCCTTTGCGCTTAGGCGTCGCACTCGTGATATCCATGCATCCCCGTGTTCATAAATTTTTCCGGATTCTTCGTGACCAAGGTGCAATGGTTTGATTGCCTGCACAGGCTTACCGCCCTGGATCAGTACGAATGGAAATTTCACTGGGTAGTCAGCTGAGCCCAGCTTTCGATCCACGTAGTGCTGCTTCAGATTAACGTCAGCCAACAGCCTGCCTAACTGTTTCTCTAGAGCTGCTTCTTGATATTCCTTTGTTGCAAAGCTGTGCTTCACATAGTGGTCAAATAGAGCCTTTAGTGCCTGGTCTGAATTTGCCGCAACTATTGATCCAGGCTCACTGAAGCGCATCATCGTTTCCCGCGGATGCACCAGGTGGCTGAATGTCGCAGAGAGGGCTTGGCGATCAGATCTATGGCTCGTGAAAAAGCCGCTGAGCCTAGCAAGCTCAGCATTTACTTCTTTTCGTGCCCTGATAAAAATCTTGGCATCAAGACTTGGGAAAAATGTTGTTACGCGCTGGCGTTTGGTCTCTACGACGAAACGAAAATCACCGTTATTGGCCAACAACACTATCCCGATGTTTACAAACTCACCCGTCTCTGGGTAAGGGAGAAACCTCAAAATTGAATAATTACATATGATTCTCATAGGGCCCCCCAGAATCGCTCTTCCTTGAACATCTGCAGAATTTCTAGCCGGCTTGCTAGCGTTGGCTCTGTCAGGTCGATGAGGTCTGCATCCCTATAAAGCCAGTCTTCGGTCAAAAAGGTGGTGATCGTATCCCAGTTCGACAGCGCCTTGCTGAGGATATCAGTGTATTCCTGACGAACGAGGTAGTCCCTAAAATCTTTACGGCACTCGCAGAATACGTGCTCTTCTAGAAATTCCTCCTGATTGAATGACTTATGAAATGCCATGTTGTGATCGATGACGGCTAGCTCGCCACGGCTGTCCAATAGAAGGTTCACGTTCCCACCCATTGGACCGAGAATCCTGTCACCATTTTGTACCCACCAATCAAAAAGTAGAACCTTCCTCATCAGGTCTCGAGGGGTGGATTTCAGATGGGCAATGTTGAAATCTACGGCGCTTTCGACCGCTTGCGATGCGAAGGCTAATCCCCCCTCCAGATCGGAGACGTTTGGAACCACGCTGAAGTCGATCAGGTCTTGAGGTACGACCATCTTTTTCCATGGAGGAATAGGCAACCCGAGAATTTTGCCCAATTCTGCGCTGAGTAACTCCGATATCAGTGCCGGACCGCCAGATTTGGAAAGCCCTTTTACAAAGTAGGTTTCACCATCGTCAGCACGAACAATGAAAGGCTTTATGGATATTCCCTGATGGCTTTGTCGAACAATTTCGACAGCTGTTACTAGGTCCGACATAGCCGCACTATCCCTGAGCTAAATTTAAATGCGTAACCTTCTTAGTCGTACGGCCCGGTTACGTTCTGATTATGCTTCCCGCATTCACCTCATCCGCTGCCATAAAAGTGATTCAGCGCTATCAGCTCAACCACCGCCACGATGGTGCAGAGCACAACGAAGCCAGGGCTGAAGACTCGCTTGCGGCCGGATGAACCCCAGCTAAGACCAGCTGCGTCGGAGTATCCGGGGATCATCATAAGCAGCGCCAGCCAGGCAATGACCCCCACCTTGCTCCAGAAGCTTTGCTCTCGCCATGCAGTCATTTGCGCTGTTCCGCAGTCCGAATTATCCGGCAGTCCTTCACCTCATCCGCATAACCCGCCAGTCGATCCTCATCAGCATGAAACACGGTGCACATCTTCAGCACGGCCTGGGCGTCCGCCTCGCTCCCTGCAAGGCTCAGCCGCTCCGCAATCCTCATCAGCTCTACGGCTGACCACTTGAGGTCGGAGGCGACGCCTTGCAAGTCGCGCTTAAGGTCTTGGTTTGGTTTGTCGAGGGTCATAATGCGTCCTTACAGATCTATGGCTCGAAGGCGCTCAATGGCGTCTCTGAGCTTTACGGACTGCTCCAGGGCTGCTTCGCCGAGATCGATAAGGCCTGCATTCATTAATTCCACTGCCTGACTGGCCAGCGTTTCGGCGATAGCTTCAAGGTTCGCCGAGTAAGCTTCAATCTCAGATTTTGCAGTCTGCGTCATAGCCATGTTCTCCGCATTTATCTGTGCGATTATTTACCTAGCGACTGACGCGCGTTATATGCGCCGTCTTTACCTCATCCGCATACCCATCCATCAGCTCCTCGACCTCCTGGAACCTCATAGCGATCGCTATCAGTTCGCGAGCGTCATCTTCCTGGCCGGCATCAGAAAGCTTTACAGCAGCCTGCTTCAGGTCGACGCCCGACCACTTGAGCAGGGCCGCAGCATCTTTCAGGTCGCGACGCAGCTGCTGGTTGGGTTTAGTGAGGGCCATGTCGTCACACCGGTTGTCCGTTCCACACGTAAAGCACCCGAGCCAGAATGTGAGTGTCGTCCACTCGGATATCCTCGGCGGCGTGGTGCTTGTTGTCCGAAATCATCTTGAAGCGGTCCTTGCCTTTCTTCTGCAGGCGCTTCACGTACAGCATGTCGTCGTGGGAGAAGAGGTAGATGCCGTCGCCGGTGAACTCCCGGATCGTGATATCTACCAGCAGCGGATCCCGGTCCTTGATCGTGGGGGCCATCGACTGACCCCACCCGGTGATCATCTTGAGGTGGAAGTGCTCTTTGAAGGTGACGCCTAGGTCGCGCAGGTGCTTGGGGCTGACCCTGATATCCTGGAGCATTTCCGGGTATTCGTGCGGGATCTGCCCGCCGCCCATGGCTGCGCGAACGTCGTAGTGAGCGATCCACACCTCGTCACCGACCTGGCCGGGGCGGGAGAAGTCGACGGTGATGACGTTGCTCGCCGGCTCATTTGCCGCTGACGCAATGCGCTGGCGTACTTCTTTTGGCAAACCCTTTCCGTGCTTTTCAAGCATGTCACGCACTAGATCGGCGGCAGACAGCCTATCTGCGCTCGCTGGGTCTTTGGTCATGTGTAAGCTGGAGTGTCCCGGCTCATCACCTGCCCCATGCTGTAGCCACTCGATTTTCACGTCGAGCGCCTCAGCTATAGCCTGCATTTTGGCAGGACCTGGAATGCTCTCACCGTTCAGCCATTTGCTGGCTGCTTTCGGGGTGACCTTGGCTATTTCAGACAGCCGAGCGCCCGCGCCCCATTGATCGATGCCTTTTGCGGCAACGGATTTTTTGAGGCGAGAGGCAAACGCTGCGCGTATCTCTTCGATTTGAACCATAGGTTCAATATCGCATGGCCTTGCATGTACTTTCAGTTCCGACATAATATGTACTGCAAGTTCATATTTCGCTTGGTGGCCACATGAGCCCGCTTAAGAAATCAATTGATGATGCCGGCGGCGTTCCGGTGGTTGCCCTGGCATGCGGCAAGACGCCTCGGGCCGTTTACAAGTGGCTTACCGCCGACTGCCTGCCCCGCACCGAATACACCGGAGAGACACGGTACGCAGAAAGAATCGCGGCCCTAGCTTCTGCTAACGGCAAGCCATTCGAACCTTCTTGGCTTCTTTCCGAGGCCCATCCGAAGAAGACCGCCGCCTGACATCCCTGTCCGCCGTTCCATTGAGCAAATGATCGCCTCTGCACCCGCAGGGCGCCACGTAAAGAAATTCGAGGTTTTAGGTATGCAGGATTTTCTGAGGGCTTGCGACACCTCTGTCGAAGAGGCGAACACCAAGAATCTCGCGACACTGATGAGCATGCCGCCGGTGAGCTTGCTCCAGCGCGCCAACGCGAACTACGACGGCGCTTGGTTCAACGTGAAGCACCTGTACTCCTTGCTGCTGCATACCGAGGACATGCGGCCACTGGCTGCGCTGGCTGGCGAGTTCGGCTATTCGATCGTGAAGACTGCCCAGCCTAAGGCTATCGACATTCATGACGCACTGGGGCGCGCAACCCTGGAGTTTGCAGAAGTCACCGTCGAGACACATGCGGCGATGGCTGATGGTCGAGTAGACCAGGTCGATCGCGCCCGGATTCTTCGCGAGATCGATCATGCCGAGAGCGCCCTGGCGCAATTGAAAGCCTCGGTGAAGGTGGCCTGATGTTTCGCCCGCACCCTGCGCGTCATATCAATCAGGGTCTCGATGAGGCCTTGGAAAAACTCGCTGACTCAGTGCCGGTGGAGGCGGGCACCCGTGAGTTTCATCAATTCGCAGCAGAGAAGGCTGCGTTTCTGGTTCGGCTTTCCTACAGCGAGCCAGCCAAGAAAAAAGCCCGCAACGACTGCATGAGTCATTTGCGGGCTTCTTTGTCTCGTTCGGCTGCAACCGAAGCGAGCATTTCAAATATCAGGACGCATTAAGTATGAGCAATGTCATCCCACTTCGCAATACCGGGGGATTTACCCGGATGGACAACGACCTGTACGAAGCCTTGATAGGTGCCGACCTTTCAGGACGTGAGCTGCGTGTCGCCCTGGCGATCCACAGGCTCACCAGCGGTTACAACAAGGAAGCGGTGAAGGTAGCGGCCCTCTACATTTCTAAAATGATGTACAGCGACGAGGAGAAGGCCGTGTCGGAGCGTGCAAACGTATCCCGAGCAATCAACTCCCTGATCCGTCAGCGGGTTCTGTTTCGTGATGGCGGGAGTCGTGATCCGATCACTTTTCTACCCGTAACCGAATGGAAAATAGACCCTAAATCCACCGTGTCGAAAACTACACACTGTGTAGAAAGCGCACCTTCCACCGTGTCGAAAATTACACACATAAAAGACAGAAATACAAATCTAACTGCTAACGCAGTTGTCGCCGCTGACGCTTCGACCGGCGAGGATTTGGAATCTGAGCCGGAACAGCAGGGCGCGCCAGAACCTGATCAACCTCCTGCAGCCAAGGTTGATCGAATCCCGTACGGCCGAATCGCTGAGATCTACAACACCGTCTGCGGCGAGAAGCTGCCGAAGTGCCTGAAGCTCTCGACCAAACGCAAGAACCTGATCAAGGGCTGCTGGAACCTGGAGATCAACGGCGTTCATCCCTTCCGCAAGGGTGAGTTCTGGACCGCGTACTTCACCGATTGCCTGAACAACAAGCACTGGATCGGTGAGAACGACCGGGGCTGGACTGCCGATATTGAGTTTCTGACCCGCCAGGACAAGGTCCTGAAAGTGTTGGAGGCCCTATGATTACTGATCGCCCACTGGTTGCGATGGAAGCTGAATACGGCGTTGTCGGCTCCCTGTTCATCAAACCCGATCTGATTGAATCAATCGGCGCCATGGTCAGCCCGACCGACTTCTACGACCAAGACGTTGCCGAGATTTACACGCTTATCCTTGCCGCCCGTTCCGCCGGCCGGCCAGCAGACCCTGTTTCGATTGCCGACATTCGCCACGAACTGTCCAGCGGCGAACTGACCATGATCCGGGCCTCCGAGATCTACAACGGCGTGCCAAGCGCCGCGAATGGCCTGGAGTACGCCCGTATCGTGGTGGAGCGTTCCAAGGCCCGGAAGGTCGCGGAGATCGGTCAGGCCATCATCGACATGGCGAGCCACGCACGGCCATTGGCCGGGATCATCGCAGACGCTCAAGAGGCCGTTTTGGCCCTGAACAGCGAAGACGACGAACCGGACGTGATCAGCCTGCGTGAAGCGCTCGGCCCGGTCGTTGACGAAATGGACGCTCGCTTCAATGGCGAGGGCATCAACGGCCACGCAACAGGCCTGAAGGATCTGGATGAACTGGTCCAAGGCCTGCGCGGCTCACACGTCATCATCATCGCTGGGCGTCCGGGCACTGGTAAAACCACGCTGGGCCTGGGTATCGCCGAAAACCTGACCATCCGCGAAAGCAAGTCAGCGCTGGTGTTCTCGCTCGAAATGTCTGCCAAGGAGCTTTCCAAACGCAGCCTGGCGTCTTCTTCGGCGGTAACACTTGGCAGCATCGACACCGGCCAGGCCATGGGCAACGACGAATCGATTACTCGAATCACCGGCGCTGTGAGCCGCATGCACTCTGCCGATCTGCGCATCTGCCAGAAGGGCGGCCTGCCGCTGAGCCGCATCCGCAACATCGCCCGTTTTCAGCACCGCGCCAAGCCGCTGGACCTGATTGTCATCGACTACATCGGCCTGATCGCGCCAGAGGCTAGCTCTCGCCAGCAGAACCGGAACCTGGAGCTGGGCGCCATCAGTCGAGGCATCAAGGCGATGGCCAAGGAACTGGACATCCCGATTATCGTCCTGGCCCAGCTCAACCGCAGCATCGAAACGCGCTCGACCAAGAAGCCACAAATGTCCGACCTGCGCGACTCCGGCGAGATCGAGCAGGACGCCGACATCATCATGATTGCCCACCGTGACGCCGATTCTGACCTCGGGCGCAGCGGCGTGACCGAGATCGACGTGGTGAAGCACCGGCATGCATCGGTCGGGCACTGCCTGCTCCAGCACCAGGGCGAGTTCGCACGGTTCGTCAGCTACGCAGGGCAGCGCGAGCAGCAGCAAGAAGCCGCCGCGCCAGCGCCCCGCAAGTCCTCCAAATCCCTTTTGAACGACTTCAATCCACGGGGTGGCTTCTGATGAATGAATCCAGACAGCAGCAGATCCTCGCCGGGCAATCCTCGATCGCTCAGAAGGTTTTCACCCTGGTTCCCATCCAGGCGGCCTGGAGCAATCACGAAATCCACGGCGCCGCCCTCACAGCCAAGGCTACTAGCGCATCGCCTTATGCCATCCGCCGCGCCCTCGGCGAACTCAAGGAAGCGGGCCTCATCCGTGAGCCGATAGGTGGCAAGTTTCAGCGTGACGCAGCGACCCCCAAAACAATCAAGGAGCAAGCCGTGACCCAGGTAGCCAAACAAGCCGTTGTTTCGATCAAGAAGTCCGAAGGCCCCCTGGATGTTATGGCCAGCCTTTCCGGCGAAGTCGTGAGCCTGGCTGATGATTTCAGCAAGCGCATGAAGGCGCTCGCCAGTCGCATCGAAGAGGTGGCGCTGTCCGTGGAGGCTGAGCGCGAAACCAACGCAGCGGCCGTGGGCAAGCTGAAACAGTTGCAGGAACTGCTGAAGGGGATCTCGCAATGACGAGCCCGGTAAAGAAACTCACCCCTGCCTCCGAGGACCTTGTTCGTCTGCGCGATGAGATCGCTATGCAGGCAATGAACGCGATGATCATCGCCGGCGGCTGGGGTTACACCGACAGCGACGGGAAGCGCCACAACTGGACATCGATGCCGGAGTATTCGGTCGCCGCCTATCGCTTCGCCGACGAGATGCTGGCTGCACGGGAGCGCAAGTGATGAAGCGAGCAAACCCAGCACAGCTACGCCAATCCCTTGAGATGGCGAACACCATGGTCAAGCACGGCATCCGTTTCGTGTGCATGCCGGTGGTGGATGAGGCGGACATGGTCAATCTCGCCAGTCAGGCCGCTGAGCGCTTTGGGCGCATGGCATTGATCGCAGAAGCGGCGGAGCAACGGACATGAATGGAATCGGCAACGAAATCGCTAAAGCGGCCAGGCGTGCGCTGGTTTACGGGGTTGTCTCTCTGGTGATCATTGCAGTAGCTGCGTTTGTGCTTGGGAGGCTCTCTCATGGCTGAACTCGCCCTTATCCGCACAGCCCAGGGCCTGGTACCCGCCACCGAGGCCGACCGCGAGCTAACCCAGAAGTGGAAGCTGGGCCAGGTCGTGCACGGCAAATTCACCCGCATGCGCAACGCCAAGTTCCACGGCAAATTCTTCTCGATGCTGGATCTGGCGTGGGAGTACTGGGAGCCGGTCGGCGGCCTGGTGCCTCGTCAGGAGTTGCGAGGCATACAGGGTCTGGCCAAGTTCTTCGAGGCGCAGAGCGGAAAGCCTGGGCAGTTGTCGCATGCGGTTAATGCATACATCGCCGGCCTAGAGTCGGCCAGGGCTGAGCGCTTTCCTGCCGTGGACAAGTCCCGCGAGGCATTCCGTGAGTGGGTGACGATCGAGGCCGGTCATTTTCATCTTGTGCGCACTCCCGACGGCGTGCGCAAGGAAGCCAAGTCGATCAGTTGGGCCTCGATGGATGACACAGCCTTTGAGCCCCTTTACCGCGACGTGTTCAACGCCTGCTGGCGCTTGGTCCTGTCTGCCCACTTTGAATCGGAAGAGGCGGCCTTGAGTGCTGCTGACCAGATCGGGAGCTACGCATGAGCCATAACTTCAAGCCGGGCGACCTGGCACTGACGCTGGTTTCGAAATACCAGATTCCGGCTATGGCTACTGTGTCGCTGGTTGTGTTCATTCCTGCCGGGGAGGGTGCTATCGAGCCGGATGGCTGTTTGTGGTTCGCTCCGCACGCGGGCTGGGTCGTTGGACGTGATGATGAGGACGGCTACGGATTCTTCAGGGCGGCAGACCTGATGCCGTTGAGGGGCGACTTTACCCATGAGCAGCAGAAGTCGCAGGAGGTGGCCCTGTGATTACTTGGTTCGATGTGATCGTTTATGCGATCGGCTGGGCTGTGCTGATCAGGCTCGCATGGGCAATCGGCAAAGCGATTCCTCGGGTCGCTATCGCAATTGGTCGGGCATCCAGTGTTTGCCGATGGACGAAAGCAATCATCCGCACGCATGGCCTTAAAGGTCGCGCAGGCTTGTCATGGATTCCGTTGTTCTTCTGGACATTCATCGGCGGCTTCAGCTATTCGCCCGACAAGCTGACTCACAAGCACGGAGTTTGGTCGGACATTGGCGACTGGACGGTTTTCCCGCCAAAGGAGGCCGCATGAAGCGCACCCCACTGCAGCGCAAGACCCCGATCAAATCTGGGGCGCCACGCCGCAAGCGCTGCCCCGAGTGCCGGGTGATGTTCACGCCATCCAGAAGCGCGCAGGCGGTGTGCGGCGAGATCGAGTGCGCCATCGCACACGGCAAGTCCGAGAAGGGGCGAGCCATTGCCGGGAAAGCCTTGGCAGAAGTAGGGCGCCGGGAGATCAAGGTCCGCAAGGAAAAGCTGAAGAGCAGGGCGGATCACCTGCGCGAAGCCCAGGTCGCGGTGAACGAGTACGTGCGCCTCCGTGACGCGCACCTGCCGTGCATCAGCTGCGACTCCACGCCGAACGACAACGACCTCATGACCGGCAGCCGCTGGGACGCCGGGCATTACCGCTCCGTCGGCGCGTGTCCTGAGCTTCGCTTCGAGCCGCTGAACATCCATCGCCAGTGTGTGAAGTGCAACCGCAACCTTTCCGGCAACGCCGTGGAGTACCGCATCCGCCTAGTCCAGCGCATCGGCGCCGAGAAGGTGGCATGGCTGGAAGGGCTGCACCCGGCCTGCAAGTACACCGTCGAAGAGATCAAGGCCATCAAGGCCAAGTACCGGGCAATGACCAAAGAGCTGAAGAAGGGGGAGGCAGCATGACCTATCGCAACGTTGTTTCAGCAGTAGTCCGGGCCTTGGCCGCGGAAACCATCAACTCTGCCGGCGGCTGCGATTTCGAGCCAAAGGTTCAGTGCGCGAAGCAGAAGGGGGAGATCGTCGGGAAGGAGGCTGCCTTCCTGACCGACTGCTGGGTGTTCGGCCGGCTGCATAAGTCGCTGTCGGCGGCGCACTGGCGGGCGCTGGTGGCGAAGTTCTCGACCCACACCGAGCGCAAACACGCGGCAATCGCGGAGCTGACCAAGGTCATGCGATCCCCAGCGCCCGAGCGTTTCCTTCACTGTGCCGTCGTCACATGGGCGTTGCCAAAGCTGCCTGGCGTGGATGGGAAGCGGTCGACGAACGTCTTGCCGGCCGGCTGGTACGAGATGGACAACTGGTCAAACGAGCCGCACCCAATCAAGACCCAAGAGCGCTGGCGGCGTGACATCCGCAAGGTGCTGGAGGGCGCCGTTAACGAGGCTTTGACCGAGGCTCAGCACATTCTCGACCATGAAGGCCTATTGGTGGCAAATGTCGCTTGACGACGAGTGAGCCAATGAGCCAATATCCACCCATCCTGTCATTCCTGCGCGTTTAGGAGTGACCACAAGAAGCCCGGCCCAAAAAGCCGGGTTTTTTATTGCCCGCAAGAGGGCCTCAAGAGTCCCGGACGGGGCGGAGCAAATATGGACCCAACCGACCTTGGCCCAGGCACAGCTACCTGGCTGAGCGGAACGGGCACCGTATTGCTGGGAGGATTCCTCTGGCTGCGCAAGTTCCTCTCTAAGGATGCAGCTGACCGCGCAATGGATAACGCCGACATCGGCACCGTGCGCCGCCTGAATGAACTGCTCGACTCCGAACGTGAGGCCCGCAAGCTTGCCGAGGCCCGCGCCGATCAGTTCGCCAAGGAGCGCAATGACTTGGCCGCAACCGTCGGCCGCATGGAAGGGAAGATCGAAGCCCTGACCAGTCAGGTCGCCAACCTCACAGAGCGGGTGACGCTGCAAAGCGACGAGATCGCCCGCCTGCGCATCAAGCTGGGAGGTACTACCTGATGGACAAGTGCGCAATCCAGTTCATGGCCCGCCATTGGTGGCGTCGGGTGGAGGTGTGGTTTATCGCGATGCTGCTGGTCACCGGTGGGGTCTTCTTCGGCTTCCAGCTCGGTCAGTGGGCGCTGGCTGATTCCTACCGCCAACAGGTCGCCGAGATCCGCGCCGCCTACGACGAGGCCACGCTGCAGCGTGACCATCGCCTGGATGAGCTGACCCGAAAGACCAGCTCGGCAGCCGAGAAGGCCACCAAGGCGGCGACCACCGCTACAAAGGCAGCCGACAAGGCTGATGAGGCCCTCAATCGGGTATCGCCGTAACCTCGCCGTTCTGACCATTCCTGCGAGCGCGGCACTCGGTCACGGCGAGCATGATCGCTGCAGTCAATCCCGGCATGAGAAATGTGAATAGGATCGTGAGATCCCAGCTCATTGCCGCGCTGCATGGGAAGGCCCAGAAAGTGGCGACAATGACTGACGCGATAACTCGCCAGTCACGTGGGTGCCTGGGCTTGCTCGCCATTGCGGCTGCATAGGCTTTCCAGCACCCCCATAGGCTCGGTACAGAGATGGCGATTATCGTCACTGGCAAGGCAAGCTTATCCATATAGACGATGGCTATGACCAAATAGATTAGTCCCCAGAGGAAGATCAATGTCACTGGAGCGATTCCGGCGAGCGCACCAAGCGTGAGGGCAATACGAATCTTGGTAAGTCTGGTCATCCCGATCCCTGTGGGGTAATTCATTCGCGGATAGGATAATTCCACCGCGCCACGAAATCGACATGCGCCGTTTTGTGGCGCGGGAGTAGCTATGAGCAGACCGATGCCACCGGCCGACCTGCTCGAGTCGCTATGGCTCACCCTGCAACCTGCCCCTGATGTATGGGAGTGGATACAGGCCGAGATCCTCGCCACCACCGGTGGTATCCACAACGAAGAGCACGCTCACCTCATCGACGCGAATGTCGGCGTGCTGTGGGCGTCGTCTGCGTTTGCGAAGAAGGGTAGGACGGTGCTGGGCCAGGCCGAGCAACTGATGATCCGGGCGGGTGGTTGGCAGAAGGCCCGACAAGAGCAGCAGATGCGTGACTGGTTCGGCGAAGAGCCAGAGTTCCTGATCACCCTTGCCGCTGACTACTGCGCCCAGTGCACCGAGGCTGAGTTCTGTGCCCTGGTAGAGCACGAGCTGTACCACATCGCCCAGGCGAAGGATCAGTACGGCGCTCCCAAGTTCACCCAGGAAGGATTGCCCAAGCTTGAGATGCGCGGTCACGACGTCGAAGAGTTCGTCGGTGTGGTCCGCCGCTATGGTGCGAGCCCTGACGTCCAAGCGTTGGTGGACGCTGCAAACAGTCCTGCTGAGGTGGGGAAATTGAACATATCGAGGGCCTGCGGAACCTGTCTGCTCAAGTTGGCCTGATGTAAGACAGGCGTGAGACGGAATCTAACTTATGGCAGCCCTGAAAAATGAGGTGAAGAGCTTCATCGTTCAGGCTTTGGCCTGTTTCGACACGCCGAGCCAGGTCTCACAAGCGGTGAAGCAAGAATTCGACGTGGACGTGACCCGCCAGCAGGTAGAGCAGCACGACCCCACAAAGCGTGCTGGCTCCCATCTGGCACTCAAATGGCAAACCCTGTTCCACGACACTCGCAAGCGTTTCCGTGAGCAAACCGCAGAGATACCCATAGCTAACCGAGCTTATCGACTCCGCGCCATGAATCGTTTCGTGGAGAAGGCCGAGACGATGAAGAACATCGGCTTGGCAATGCAAATTCTCGAACAGGCCGCGAAGGAAACCGGCGACATCTACGTCAACCGGGCCCGGAAGGAAGAGGTTGGCGACGAACCGGTGATCCCGACCCGAATCCAGGTCGACGTGGTGGATGCGAGGAAGCCGAATGCCGAGCCTTAACGTTCCGCAGGCTCAGTTCCTCACACTGCCCCACAAGTTTCGCGCGTTCGTTGCCGGGTTCGGTTCAGGCAAGACCTGGGTGGGATGCTCGGCACTGAGCAAGCATTTCATGGAGTGGCCTGGCGTCAACGCGGGCTACTTCGCACCGACTTACCCGCAGATCCGGGACATCTTCTATCCGACCATGGATGAGGTGGCCTACGACTGGGGGTTGAAGACGAAGATCAACCAGGCGAACCACGAGGTTCATATCTACAGTGGCCGCCAGTCCCGCGGCACTGTGATCTGCCGATCGATGGAGAAGCCGCAGACCATCGTCGGCTTCAAGATTGGCCATGCTCTAGTGGATGAGCTGGACGTGCTGACCGCTGTCAAGGCGCAGCAAGCTTGGCGCAAGATCATTGCCCGGATGCGCTACAACCTGCCCGGGCTGAAGAACGGGGTGGACGTAACCACGACACCGGAAGGCTTCAAGTTCGTCTTCCTGCAGTTCGTGAAGCAGTTGCGGGACAAGCCTTCGCTCAAAGAGATGTACGGCCTGGTACAAGCCAGCACTTTCGACAACGAGCTGAACCTGCCGGATGACTACATCGCATCCCTGATGGAGTCGTATCCACCACAGCTGATCATGGCGTACCTCAAGGGCCAGTTCGTCAACCTGACGTCCGGGACGATCTACACGGCCTACGATCGCAAGCTCAACGAATGCTTCGACACCGTAAAGCCTGGTGAGCCCCTGTTCATCGGCATGGACTTCAACGTCGGCAAGATGGCGGCGATCACCCACGTCAAGCGCGATCAAGGCTTGCCCAGGGCCGTGGATGAGCTGATCGACGGCTACGACACGCCCGACATGATCCGTCGCATCAAGGAACGCTACTGGCAGCACGATGGGAATGACTTCAAGAAGACCTGCGAGATCAGGATCTACCCGGATGCCTCGGGCGATTCACGCAAGTCTGTGAACGCCAGCATCACCGACCTTGCCATGCTCAAGCAGGCCGGGTTCGCGGTCATCGCTCCAGCGGCAAACCCGCCGGTGAAGGACCGAATCAACGCAATGAACGCCGTCTTCTGCAATGCGCAGGGCGAGCGCCGCTACCTGGTCAATCCGTTTACCTGCCCAACCTACGCCGATGGCCTGGAGCAGCAGGTGTGGGGCGCGAACGGGGAGCCAGACAAAACTGCCGGGATCGATCACGCGAACGACGCTGGCGGTTACTTCATCCACCGCGAGTACCCGATCATCAAACCGGTCACCGCTATCAAAATGGGATACGCCCGATGAGCAACGACGTCTCCTTCAAGCGGGCGGATTACATTGAAGCGCTGGACCGCTGGGCGACCGTTCGCGACGTCTGCGCCGGGCAGCACCGGGTTGTCGATCGGCTCCCGTACATCAACGCGCACGACAAGTCGCCGGAGAACGAAGACCGGAACCGGGCTTACCGCGAGCGAGCGGTGTTCAAGAACGCCACCGGGCACACCCGTAACGGATTGCTTGGCCTGGCCTTCCATAAAGACCCGACACTCACGGTGTCGAAGAAGCTTGAGTACCTGCAGGACAATGCCAACGGTTCCGGCGTCAGCGTCTACCAGCACTCCCAGGGCACGCTTGAAAAGGTGCTTGAGGCCGGTCGGCATGGGCTGTACGTCGACTATCACCAGGACGACAGCATCGGCGGGCACTCGGTGATCCTGTCCTACTGCGCTGAAGACATCATCAACTGGCGCACCGGCATGGTTAACGGTCACAGCGTGCTGACGCTGGTGGTGTTGCGTGAGTCGCCTGAGATTCCCGACGGCTTCGGTTTCAAGACGGTCGAGCAGTACCGGGAACTGGCGCTGGAGGACGACGGCTTTGTCTGCCGGGTCTGGCGCAGGTCCGGGCCGAAAGGTGGCGGGCCGTTGGCGGTCACCGAAGAATTCAGGCCTGAAGGTGTCACTGGGCGTTTCAAAGAGATCCCGTTCACCTTTGTCGGCGCGCAGAACAATGACCCCAGCATCGACGAATCACCGCTGTACGACATTGCCATGATCAACCTAGGTCATTACCGGAACAGCGCCGACTATGAAGACAGCGTTTTCTGGTGTGGGCAGGCTCAGCCGTGGATCAGCGGCTTGGATGAGCAGTGGCGCGACTGGATGGAGAAGAACGGCGTCTATGTCGGCTCCAGGGCGCCAATGATGCTGCCGGCCGGTGGCCAGTTCGGCTACGCGCAGCCATTGCCCAACACACTGGTCAAAGAGGCCATGGCCGACAAGAACCAGATGATGATCGAGCTGGGCGCGCGGATGGTGGTGGCGTCAATTGCCACCAAGACCGCTACGGAGTCTCGTGGTGATCAGTCGGCCTCCACTTCGGTGCTGGCCGGCTGCGTGGCAAACGTAAGCGAGGCTTACACCCGAGCAATCATGTGGTGCTGTGCCTACATGGGCATCGCTGACAAGAAGGTTGCCTACCAGGTGAATCAGGAGTTCGTCGAGCTGACGGCTGATCCGCAGATGATCACCGCCTTGGTCGGCTTGTGGCAGAACGGCGGATTCGCGAAGGCTGACCTTCGGGCCTACCTGCGTAAGTTGGGCCTGATCGCGCCAGAGCGCACTGACCTGCAGATCGACGGCGAATTGCAGGAGCAGGGCGACGGCCTGGGCCTGGACAACGAGGACGCACCAAATGGCGGCAAACCAAGCAATCCATGACGCCACCATCCGGCACGCCGTTTTCCTCGAAAAGCTGAAGGCGGGGGAGGTGGGCAAGTTCGCCCCCTTCCTCAAGGAGATCGATCGCTCGATCCGCGACCGGCTGACCCAGTCGGACCTGACCGAGTACAACGTCAAGCGCCTGGAAGCGCTGCTGAAGGAGGTCGACAGCCTGTTGCTGGGCATCTTCGACCGCTACAGCGCGCAACTGAACCTCGACTTGGTGGATATCGCCAACTATGAGGCCGAGTTCGAGGCGACCAGTCTTGCCAGGTCAGCACCGGTCGGCGTATCGCTCGACGTGGTTGCGCCGACAGCCGCAGCAATCCGCACTGCAGTGCTGAAGAATCCGCTCAGCGTGCGCGGTACCGGCGGTGGGAAGTTGCTGAAGGCCTTCATCAAGGGTTGGACCGGCGCCGAGCGAGAGCGTGTCACCGGCACTATTCGGCAGGGCTACTTCGAAGGGCAGACGAACTTCCAGATCATCCGCAACATTCGCGGTACCAAGGCTGCCGGGTACAAAGACGGCATCCTGGCGACCACCAACCGCAATGCCGCCACGGTCGTACATACCGCGATTCAGCATGTGTCGTCTCAGGCGCGTATGGAGGTGGCCAAGGCCAACACTGACATCGTGGAAGAAATCCAGATGGTGGCCACGCTGGACAGCAAAACCAGTCAGCTTTGCCGCTCTATGGACAAGCGCAAGTTTCCGGTGGATTCCGGCCCAAGGCCGCCATTCCACCCGAACTGCCGCACTACCTTCATTCTCCTGACCAAGCTCAGCGCGATGTTTGCCAAAGGTGCTACCCGGGCTTCGGTGGGTGCCAATGGCGGACAGCAGGTCAGTGCCGACCTCGACTATTACCACTGGCTTCAGCAGCAGCCTGCGGCGTTTCAGGATGTGGCGATTGGTCCGGTGCGTGCCAAGCTGTTCCGGGAGGGTGGCTTGACCGTGGAGCGCTTCTCGGAGCTGCAGCTTGATCGCAACTTCGCGCCGCTGACCCTGGCGCAAATGAAAGGGCTTGAACCGCTGGCATTCGAGCGCGCCGGAATTTAACCGAACACATTCAATCAGCCGCCTCCGGGCGGTTTTTTATTGCCTGCAAAGCGGGCGAAACATACCCAAGGGGTGCATCAACGTGGCAGAAGAAAACGAAATCGACCTGGAAAACCCGGCAATCAAGGCCGCTATCGCGACTGCCGTTGAAGCATCCGTTTCTGGTTTGAAAACCAAGAACTCGGAACTGCTGGGCAAGCTGAAGGAAACCTCCGGCAAGTTGACCCAGTTCGAAACCCAATTTGAAGGCATCGACATCGACGCCGTCAAAGGACTGCTCAGTCGAGCGGGCCAGGACGAAGAAACCAAGTTGCTAACTGAGGGCAAGGTTGACGAAGTGTTTAACAAGCGCACCGAGCGCCTGCGTGGCGAGCACGACAAGCAACTGAAGGCGCTCGCCGGCCGCGCCGAGAAGGCTGAAGCCTTCGCCGCCAAGTTCCAGGGCAAGGTCTTGGGCGACTCGGTGCGCGGCGCTGCACTGAAAGCCGGCGCACTGCCGGAAGCAACCGACGACATCATCCTGCGCGCCAAAGGCGTGTTCTCTCTGAACGAAGAGGGCGAAGCGGTCGCTGTCGATGAGCATGGCCAGACCATCCTCGGCAAAGACGGCAAGACCCCTCTGACTCCGCTCGAATGGGCGGAATCCCTGCGCGAAAGCGCACCCCACCTGTGGCCAAGGGCTTCAGGGACACAAGCCCCGGGCGGGGGCGGCGGCCAGGCTGCATTCAAGCGCTCCGAAATGACCTCCGAGCAAAAGCGCGAATACCAGCGCAAGCACGGCCAAACCGCATATCTGCAATTGCCCAAGTAAGGGGAAATACTCATGGCGACAACCGTCAATAGCGACCTGATCATCTACAACGATGAGGCGCAAACTGCATACTTGGAGCGCGTTCAGGACAACCTGGACGTGTTCAACGCATCTTCCAATGGCGCGATCGTCCTCGACAACGAGCTGATCGAAGGCGACTTCCGCAAGCGCGCTTTCTACAAGATTGGCGGCTCGCTGGAACACCGCGACGTCAACTCCACCGGGAAGGTGACCGCCAAAAAGATCGGCGCCGGTGAGGCCGTCGGTGTCAAAGCACCGTGGAAATACGGCCCGTACCAGACCACCGAAGAGGCGTTCAAGCGTCGCGGCCGCCCGGTTGATGAGTTCTCCCAGATCATCGGTGCCGACGTTGCCGACGCGACCTTGGAAGGCTTCATCCAGTACGCCACCGCCGCGTTGCGCGCCGCCATCGGCTCCAACGCCGGCATGGTGGTCTCGGCGAACATCGAAACCGACGGCAAGAAGACGCTGACCCGCGGCATGCGCAAATTCGGCGACAAGTTCGGTCGCATTGCGTTGTGGGTTATGCACTCCAGTGCCTACTTCGACATCGTCGACGAGGCCATCACCAACAAAATCTACGAAGAAGCCGGTGTCGTTATCTATGGTGGCCTGCCTGGCACCCTGGGCAAGCCCGTGCTGGTGACTGATACCGCGCCATCTGACGTGATCTTCGGCCTGCTGCCGAACGCCGTGGTGATCACCGAGTCCCAAGCCCCCGGCTTCCGTTCGTACAATGTGGACGACGAGGAAAACCTCGGCATCGGCTACCGCGCCGAGGGCACCGTCAACATTGACGTCCTGGGTTACAGCTGGAAGGAAACTGCCGGCGGCGCGAACCCAACCCTGGCGGCTGTCGGTTCGGCGGCCAACTGGGTCAAGCATGCCGACAGCAACAAGGTCACCGCCGGCGTGATGATCACCCTCACCACTACGCCACCAGCCGGCGGCTGATATTCACCCCAGGAAGCGGTCGGCAACGGCCGCTACGGAGATTCCCATGGAACTGATTTACACGAACCAGCTTGAGGGCTTTGATCCGGAGAAGCGCTACCGGACTGCGAGTCTATTTCGCGGCATTGAACGCGACGCGACGGCGGTGGTAGTCGTTGGCGAACATCCAGATATCGTCGCTGCCTATGAGGCTGCAGGCGTTGACGTGTCGGTCGTCGAGACTCCAGCACCTTCCGCAGTCAGCGTGCCAGCGGGACTATCCGATGCGCTGGCTGAGGAAATTGCCAGGTTGCGGACTGAAAATGGCGCGCTCATTCTGCTGGTTGATGGCCTGGAAGCTGGCGAAATTCAGCGACCCGAATTTGGTGAAATCGCGTTGCGATTGTTTGGCGTGCTGGGCACCATCCACACCTCGGTTGGAGAGCTGACTACTGAGCGTGACGGCCTGCTCGTGACCGTCGACACACTGCGCGGCGAGGTTGAAGCGCTGAAGAAGGCCGCCATCACGCCGCCGGCTGATGAGGCTGGAGAAATCGCCGACCTGAAAGCCAAGCTCGACGAAGCGAAGGTGCCATACCGGGCCAACGCCTCGAAAGACTCCTTGGAAAAGCTCGTCGCTGATCTGCCCAAGGCGTGATACTGCTGGCTGCCGGTTACCCGGTGGCCAATCTTCAAACCATTCCAGCGAGTTGACGCATGACACTCATCATCGAGGACGGCACCGGCAAGCCTGACGCCGAAAGCTACGCGAGCGCTGAGGACTTGGCCATGTATGCCGTGAAATTCGGCACGGTTATCCCCGCAGGCGTTCCCGAGCAGGAAGCATTGCTGCGCCGGGCCGCCTTGGCGATGGATGGCAAGACCTGGAAAGGCCGCAAGATGAGCAGCGAGCAGGCCTTGTCCTGGCCGCGCCGGGAAGTGCTGCTGGATCAGGAGATCAAGCCGAACAACTACCTGCCGGCGCGCATCCAGTATGGCCAGATGGCCCTGGCCGCCGAGATTCATCAGGACGATATCGACCCGGTGGAGAAGCGCAAAGGAGCTGTGCTGCTGGATCGTGTTGAGGGGGCGGTGACGCGACAGTATGCGGCTATTCCGTCTACCAGTAACCGGCTGCTGCCAGCGGCGCCTGATCGACCCAGCGCTACGCAGTTTTCCGACTATTTGCAGCGGCGCGGACTATTTGCCGTTAGAGCCTAGAATAGAAGCTTGGAAACGATCTTCAATATTCTGGCCTGGTGATGGATGGAGATAGTTGATTTGCTCATAGATCTAATTTCACTAGCTTTGATTTTAACGGGGATCACAGAGTGGTTTTTTCTGTGGCTCATTCTGTTTTTTAGCGCATCAGTGCGGAATCAAAGTTTGCATCGAAGCAGGCGACGAATGATTGCGTTATGCAGTCTGCCTTTGATTGCACTGTTTCAGGCGGTTATGTCGTACAAGTTTTACGACGATAGCCACAGCAATTGGCTGGTTGCTTTGTCTGCGGCCGCAATTCCTGCATTTGCTCTTCTATATTTGCGTGCTTTCTTTTTAAAGAGATCAGACTTTACCCACTAGAAACTTCTGGAGAAATCATGGCCACCTTCTACGATGAAATGGCCGTGATGGCTCTGGAGATGATCACAGAGTTCGGCCAGCCCGTGACCATCAGCAAGACGGAGCCGGGCGAGTACGACCCGGAGACGGGCGGCGAAGCGCCAGGCGCAACCGTCGAGCAAATTGCCCAGGGCATCCTGCTCGACTTCACCGGCCAAGAATTCCAGAACAACAGCCTGATCAAACAGGGCGACAAGAAGCTCAAGATCGCCGCGCAGGGGCTGACCTGGGTGCCGGGCTTGCTGGACAAGGTGGGCGCCCAGGGCCGCACCTGGTCCATCGTTCCGCCGCTGAAAGAGGTCAATCCGGCCGGCACGCCGATTCTGTATGAACTGCAGGTGCGGTCTTGAGCCGGGCAGGCGCCGGTCAATCCGGCAGCTTCGCCCTGAGCCTGGCCGAGTTCGCCGCCCAAACCAGCGAAGCCATCGACGCCAGCGTGCGCGAGATCATCATCGAGGTCGGCAGCAGCCTGATTCGAATGTCTCCCGTGGGTAACCCGGAGATCTGGGCCGCAAACGTTGCTCACCGTGAGGCGAACACTCGGGCGGCCGACGACTATGACTTCAAGGTCGCGGTCCGCAATACGATCATCAACCTCAACGAGTCGAACTTCACCAAAGCCGGCAAATTGCGAAAGGGTGTGAAGTACGCCAAGCCCCTGACAAAGACCGAGCGCGACCAGAATTTCAACGTGAACGGTTTGGTGGCTGGCAAGGACTACGTCGGCGGCCGGTTCCGGGCGAACTGGCACATATCGCTTGGCGTGGTAGAGAGCGTCACCTTTGATGAGGTTGACCCGAGCGGCGCCGAAACCACCGCTGCAATGGTTGCCGCGATGAGTGATTTCACCGCTGGCCAAATGGCCTACATCATCAACAACTTGCCCTACGCGATTCCGCTGGAGTTCGGCCACTCAACCCAGGCCCCCGGAGGCATGGTTCGGGTAACTGTGGCTCGCTTTCAGCAGATCGTGCTGGAGGCCATCAGGAACAACCAAGTATGAGTCACGCACGCGCCCGTCAGGCCATCGAAACGAAGCTGGCCGCATGGGCGGCTGCGCGCCCGATAAGGGTGGCCTACCCAAATCAACCGTTCACTCCGGGTTCTTCTGAAACCTACCTCCAAGCCTTTCAACTTCCAGCCAGCACCACCTGCCGCTATCTCGGCGGGGAGGCCTACGAGTACGCCGGTGTTTATCAGGTCAGCATCGTTTGTCCGTCCGGCCAGGCTTTGGCCACCGCCGAGACGCTTATTGACGAATTGACCCGGCTGTTCCGCGTCGACACACCTCTGACCCGTAACGGTTTCGATGGCCTGATCACTGAGCCAGTAGATCAGGGACCAACTATCACAGAGTCGGCGACCTACACGGTCCCGGCCAGCTTCACCTACCTGGGTGTCGCAGACCAACCGCCCGCTGGGGCATAACCTACCGCCGTCAGGCGGGCACTCAAGAGGAAATACACCATGGCCGCACGCTTCCCGCTGCCGAACGGCGCTGTGCTGGAGATCGCCAGCGTTATGGGCTCCGCAGTCGCTTTCACCGCATTGACCAATGCGAAATCGCCAGTCGCTGCGTCTGTAGGGCACAGCATTGAAAATGGCGACGTTTTGCTGATCAACTCTGGCTGGGCGCTCATCAACGACCGCGCAGTAAAGGCTTCCGGCATTACTGCAGATGCTTTCGCTCTGGCCGGTCTCAACACGACCAATACCGACAAATACACCGTCGGTGCAGGCGCCGGTTCTGTGATTCCCGTGTCCGGATGGACGCAAATCTCCAAGGTGACTTCTTTCACGTCCTCAGGCGGTGAGCAGCAGTACCAAACCGTCGGCTACCTGGAAGATGACGACGACAAACAGTTCCCGACAAACCGCAATCCGACCACGATCACCATCGTGGTGGAGGACCAGCCAACGGCTCAATACGTCGAGACCGTCGAAGGGTACGACGACACCAAGGAACTGGCGGTGGTCCGCATGAAGCTGCGTAACGGTGACCAGATTCTCTACCCGGGCTATGTGAGCATTACTCCTGACCCAACCATGGAGCGCAACAACGTCATGACGCGCACCATCAGCATCGGGCTTTCCGCTCGTTCGCTCCGTTATTTGGCTGGCGCATAAGGAGTTCCCATGGCAAAGATCAGGATCGCCCAGAACCCTACATTCAAGGCATTCGTGCTGATCCCAATTGTTGGAGAGGAGCCCGAGAAAATCGAGTTCACCTTCAAGTATCGGGATCGCCCGGGGCTTGCCGCCCTATTCGATGATTGGAGCGCAAAGGGGAAGGAGATGCGCGAGAGCTTCGGCGAAGCCACCACTTTGTCCGATGTCGTTTCTGCCGAGACCGAGCTTCAGGTGCAGCAAATCAAGGATCTCGTCGTTGGGTGGGGGTTCGATGACAAGTTTGACGACAAGAGCATCCAGGCCCTTGTTAAGTCCTGTTATGGCACAGCCGAAGCGGTCGTGAGCGCCTATCAGAGCGCATTCAGCCAGGCTCGCCTGGGAAACTGATAGCGGCAGCCAAAGCAATGTACGGAAGCGGCCAATCTGCTGAGCAATTGGCTGCTCTCGGGCTGACGGCTGCCGACCTCGATGAGGACGATGTGGAAGTCTGGCCCTGCAACTGGCCGGCCTTCCTCCTGTTCAACAGGATGTCCACACAGTGGCGGGCGGGCACCAGCGGCGCGATCGGTCTCGACTACAGCAGCATCCGCGACGTGGCCGGCTTCCTCGGCATCAAGAAAAAGAAACTCGCTGAAATCTTCCCTGACCTTCAAGTCCTGGAAGGCGAAGCCCTGCGCGTCATGGCGGAGGAAAGGGAAAACAGCCCGTAACCACGGGCACTTATTCAAGGTGAGTCGATGAAAATTGCAGAACTCGGCGTCAAGATCGACTCGGCCGATGCAATCCAGGCTAAAACGAGCCTGGACGAAATGGCGAAGGCCGGCGGCCGGGCCGAGCAGTCCGCCGTTTCGCTGATGAACGAAATGCAGGCGCTGGAAAAGTCGCTGTCCACCAGCGCTAAAACCACCCAGGACCTGGCAAAGCAGCGTGACGCTCTCGCCAAGCTGACTAAGACCGGCGCCTATGGCGAGGCAGAAGCAGCGAAGATATCGGCACAGCTGGACAAGCAGCAGGTGGCCCTGGCCAAGTCCGCACTGGATGAGCAAAAAGCTCTCAACAGCTTGTTGGGGGCGATTGACCCGGCCCGCGCCGCGCTGGCGAAACTCGACACTCAAGTCGAGCAACTTGGCAAGTACTTGGACGCGGGTCGCCTGAGTCAGGACGACTACAACAAAGCCCTGGGCAATATCGACAAGGACTACGCCAAGCTCGAAAAAACCACCACCGGCTTCGACAAGCTGCGCCTCGGCACCCGCCAAGCGCAGGAAAACGTTATGCAGCTCGGTAATGCCCTCTCCACCGGCGATTGGGGGAGCGGTGCCCGGGCAATCACGCAGATCGGCGTAGGGGCTGGCGCCTCCATGAGCGGTCTGCTGGCACTAGCTGCTCCGATTGGCCTTGTCGCCGCAGCCATAGGTGGGCTGGCCTACGCCTACTACAGCGGCAGCAGAGAGACGGAAGCCTTCAACAAAGCGCTGATCCTAACCGGCAACTATGCAGGTGCAAGCGCTGGACAGTTGGGCGATATGTCCCGCCAGGTCGCAGCGACCGTGGGCACCACCGGGCAGGCTGCGGACGTGCTGGCCACCCTGGCAGGTAGCGGTAAGCTCGCCAGCGGCAGTTTCGTGGAGATCGCTGAGGCGGCTCTATCCATGGAGAAGGCCACCGGCAAGTCCATCGAGGCAACCGTTGCCGAGTTCGTCAAGATCGCCGACGACCCAGTGGCCGCCGCCAAGTCGCTCAACGAGCAGTACCACTTCCTCACAGCCTCGGTTTATTCGCAGATCGTCGCACTCAAGGACCAAGGCGACGAAATCGGCGCCACCAAGCTGCTGACCGACACCTATGCCGACACTGTACAGACCAGATCCCGCCAGGTGATAGAGAACCTGAATCTATGGGAGCGGGCCTGGCTTGGCATCAAGAGTGCCGCGAGCGGCGCCCTAGATGGAATCAGCGATGTAGGTCGGCAGAAGAGCTACAACGACCAGATTAAGGACCTGCAGTCCAAGCTCTCCGGCTCCGATGCGTTCGACGTTGGCGGCACGAGGATGAACGCCCAGGAGGTGAGCCCGAAGGTTCGGGCCCAGATTCAGGCGCAGATCACCTTTCTTACGCTGCAGCGTGATGCCGATGATGCTCGGATCAAGTATTTCGATGACCAGGGAAGGG
Source organism: Pseudomonas sp. S5F11 (assembly GCF_019641515.1). NCBI lineage: Bacteria > Pseudomonadati > Pseudomonadota > Gammaproteobacteria > Pseudomonadales > Pseudomonadaceae > Pseudomonas > Pseudomonas sp. S5F11. The sequence continues at coordinate 2,264,020 of NZ_JAIFJZ010000001.1, read as the reverse complement.
CCCAGCAAGCTGCCATCGTCGCCAGCGACAAGATCGACGTGCTCACCAAATCGTCGTGGACGAATGAGCAGAAGCGCACCGAGGCAATCAAGGAATACAAGCGGCAGCTCGAAGACATCCGCAAGGTCGACCCGAAGGATTCTCGCCTCGATCAGGCGGCGATCGACAAGAACATCTCCAACATCAACGACAAGTTCAAAGACCCCAATGCCTCGGGTTCTCAGGTCAACCTGGCCGGCTTCAACGACGCCAAGAACAACCTGGCGGCCATCGCGGCCGACTACAAAAACTACCAGAAGGAACTGGACGCGGCGCAGAAGGCCGGCCTGGTATCCGAGGCTGACTACCTGCTGCGCCGCCAGGCCCTGATCGGCAACGAGCGCGATCAGGTGACGGCAGCCTACGAGGCGGAGATCACCGCGCTGGAGGCCGCCAAGGGCAAGAAGACCACATCGGCCGCGCAAAGCATCCAGCTGGACCAAAAGATAGCCGATGCGCGCGCAGGGATGGTCAAGGCGCAGAAGGATGCCGACAGCCAGCTTGAAGTGTTGGCCACCAACGAGGCCGGGCGGCTTGCCAAGCAGGAGCGCGCGATCAGCACCTACATTCAGGCGCTGGGGCAGCAGCAGCGAGCCTTGGAGCTGGCTGGCCAGCGTGCAGTCCTCGGTGTGGGCCAGGGTGATCGTCAAAACGCACTCAGCGGCGAGCTGAACAGCCAGCAAGACCGGTTTGCTCAGCAGTCCCTGGAGTTGGCCAACCAGAAGTCCGACCCGTCGCGGAACATGTCGGAGGAAGAGTTCAAGCGTAAATCCCAGGCGCTCGCCGATGCGAACAAGGCCGCCACCGACCAGATCCGGCAGAACTACGCGGATGTGGAAGCCGCCCAGGGCGATTGGACGAAGGGCGCGACGGCAGCTTGGGACAATTACCTGGACTCGGCGCGGAACATCGCCGGCCAGACGAAAAGCCTGTTCGGCAACGCCTTCAGCTCCATGGAGGATTCGCTCGTCAACTTCGCCGTTACAGGCAAAGCGTCGTTCGCGGACTTCACCAAGTCGATTTTGGCGGACATGGCGCGCATTGCGACACGTCAGGCCAGTTCCGCTTTGCTGGGCAGCCTGGTGGGGGCGGCGGCGAGCTATTTCGGCGGCAGTGCTGCTGGCGGCAACGGGCTGGCCGCAGGATCTGCTGGCGCTGCATCTTCCAACCTCGGTGCTTCAGCGGGGGGCTACTCGGGCAGCTACTTCCCGCAAGCCATGGGCGGCGCCTGGTCGGGCGGCGTGCAGATGTTCGCCGACGGCGGCGCGTTCACCAACTCCATCGTCAGCAAGCCAACCTCGTTTGGCATGGCGAACGGCAACATGGGTATCGCTGGTGAGGCCGGTCCGGAGGCGATCATGCCCCTGACCCGGACATCGAGCGGCAAGCTCGGCGTTATGGCCATGGGCGGTGGCGGGGCCGGCGCAACACAGATCAATGTCGAGGTCCATATCGACGGAGACGGCAACGCATCGTCCTCCGCCGACGCGCCTGGCTACGACATGTTTGGCAAGGAGCTGGCGGCTTTTGTTGAGCAGAAGTATCAGCAGCTACGCAACAAGGACATGGGCCAGGGCGGCGTCATCAACAAAGCAATCAAGGGGCGCTGATGGCAATCGAACGATTCACCTGGGCAACGGAAAAGGGCGCGGAGGGTGATGTGACCCAGCGCGTCCGGACCAAGCAGTTCGGCGATGGGTATGAGCAGTCGGTCGAAGACGGACTCAATAACCAGTCCCAATCCTGGCCGCTCACGTTCACCGGCGCCAAGGCTCGCGTTCTGGAAATCAAGGCGTTCCTCGATCGGCACAAGGGCGCCAAGGGCTTTCTATGGGAGCCGCCCTTGGGCGAGCTTGGCCTCTACAAGTGCAACGGCTACAAACCGGTTCACCGTGGCGGTCAGGTCTACGCCATCACCGCGACCTTCAAGCAAACCTTTCATCCCTGAGGCCTATCCATGGCACTGATCACGGACATCCAGAAACTGGAGCCCGGTGGCGAGATTCGCCTGTTTGAAATTGACGGGACTGAGTACGGCGCGGATTACCTGCGCTTCCACGGGCACGCCATTCCGCACACACCAGAAGAACTGCTGGCCTACGAGCATTCGGAAGAGGATCTGCCGGCGAAGTCGATCTGGTGGCAGGGCGAAGAGTACGCGGCCTGGCCGGTGCAGATTGAGGGGATTTCTTCGAGTAGCGACGGCACAGCCTCACGGCCGACGTTCGCCGCCGGCAACGTCAACGGCAGAGTCACGGCGCTGTGCCTGGCCTTCGAGGACATGCTCAAGTTCAAGCTGACGGTTCGCGAGACCCTGGCCCAGTACCTGGACGCGGCCAACTTTCCTGACGGCAACCCGACTGCAGACCCGACCCAGGAAGCGTTGGAGATCTGGTACATCGACCAGAAAACCAGCGAGGACGGCGAGGCGGTGGTCTGGGAGCTGTCTTCCCCGGGGGAGATCGACAACCACGGACTGCCCGGCCGGCAGATGACGACGTTTTGCCACTGGAGTATGACAAACGGCTACCGCGGGCCGGACTGTGGCTACACCGGCGCGGCCATGTTCGATGACGAGGACAACCCCACGGATGACCCCGCCAAGGATCAGTGCAAGGGCTGCCTGTCGTCGTGCAAGTTGCGCTTCGGCGAGAGCAACGAGCTCAGTTTCGGTGGATTCCCCGCTGTGAGCTTGGTCTCAAGGAGCTGACTATGCGCAAACACATCATTGCGGCGATTCAGGCGCACGCGGCAGCGGAGTATCCCCGCGAGTGCTGCGGGCTGTTGTTGGCCATAGGGCGCGCGCAGAAGTACTTCCCATGCCGGAACATCGCCACGGAGCCGAACGAAGAGTTTCGGCTCGATCCCGAGGAATACGCCGCGGCGGAAGATTTGGGCGAGGTGATCGGGATCGTTCACTCGCATCCTGATGCCACCAGCAGACCATCACCGCATGACCTGGCCATGTGCGAAGCTACAGAGCTGCCCTGGCATATCCTGAGTTGGCCCGAGGGCGATCTCAGGTCGATCACGCCAACGGGCAGCACGCCGCTGCTCAATCGCCCATTTGTTCATGGGGTTTGGGACTGTTGGGGTATTTGTGCCGAGTGGTACCAGCGCGAATGGGGTCTGGAATTCGAAGCCTTCCAGCGCGCCGATGGCTGGTGGGAGAGCGCAGAGAACGCCAGCCTGTACGAGGCGAACTACGAGGCCGCCGGTTTTGTACGTGTCGACCGGCCGCAGCGCGGCGACATGATCGTTATGCAGGTTGGCCGGACAGCTCACCCGAACCACGCTGGGATCTACCTGGGTACCGATCCAACGCTGCCCGGTGAAGAGTCGGGCACCTTCGGCCCTGGCCCGTTCCTGCTGCACCACCTGTACGGTAGGCCGTCCGAGATTTTGGTGTTCGGCGGACCGTGGCATGACAGAACTCGCCTGATACTCAGGCACAAAGATGCTCAGTCCAGATCGCCCAATGAATAAATGGAAAACCCGTGCTTGGATAGATGGGTGACTTGCACCGACCCGCCTATATAAACGCGATTTAGGGCTTTTTCGTCTTCCTGTCGCGATTGCGCGCGCATTATGTCGGGCGCACACGCAGGGAACGAATCCAAGTCGATACCCGCCTTATTCATAAGCTCTGGCTTTACCCCGAGCCCATAATCTAAACGCTCGGATTTGAAGTCCGACACAGAACGGTAAGCGAATCCATGGATTTTTCCAGAATCGTCGGAAATCCCGAAGTGATAGATCGTTGCAGTTTGGTCTTGGAGGGCGGGGACATAGCGATTCAGTTCGCTCCAGAGGGCCTGAAGCTCCTGGGGGGCATGAGCATCGACCGTATCTACATCGAGGGCAAAACCTTGGTTATTCACAAGGCCTATCCAGCGACTGAAGAGAAGCGCCGATCCGGTACCTGCGATGATCATTCGCATGTGAGGTATAGAGATGGCTTTGCTGGCGAATCCTGGGGGCGTGTCGACGGAATAATGTAAAAGCGTATCCGTGGCCACAATTGCGTCGTTTTCATCCGTGTAGAACAAGAGCGAGGACATAGGGCCTCCTGGCCGACTTTGAGTTGGCGGAGGCTACTACCGCTCATGGATCAGTCGCTACTGGCATTCCATCCACACTGGATGCCCGGACAGGTACGGGGTACAGTCGGCGTTTTAGGGCAAGGAGATGCTCATGCGGATTTCAAAGGTTGTCGCCGCAGCTGCTTTGGCGTTCGTGCTTTCTGGCTGTGCCGGAACAAGCTTTTCGTATGATGACGCCAGGAAGGTCCAGATCGGAATGACTGAGGAACAGGTGACCCAGATTATGGGGCCTCCGTACTCCGTCGTTTCTCGGGCTGACGGACAGATGTGGGTTTGGAGCCACGCGAACGGCATGACTGGCGCTAGCCGAGTGGTCTCTTTCCGCATAGTGGACGGCAAGGTCGTTGAAGTGCCCACCATTCCGACGAGCTTCAAATAGACAAACCAAAGAAGGAACGACATGCGAACTTTGATAGCGGCGGTAGCGGTGGCGATGCTGGCGGGGTGTATGCCGCCAACGATGAACGAGGCTCGCCTAGATGGCCCTTACAAGGTCCTGCATTCGAAAAAGTCGGATAAAGACGTCGCTGAATGCGTTCAGTACGAATGGCAAAATCAGGCAATTTTCGGCGGAACGCCAGGTGCAACACTTCAAGCCGGAAGACCAAGCGGCTATACCGTTTTCACTGAGGCCTCTGCTTATTTTGTGGACATCCAGCCCAAGGGCGCGGGCTCAGAGGCGAAGTATTACGTGGTGGTGGGTAATTGGATCGCCAATAAACGGCTGACCGCGCTGCAAGGCTGCCTGTAGCGGCAAATCAAATTGTTCAAGGCTCGCTTCGGCGGGCCTTTTTATTACCTGGAGAAAAGCACATGGCGGCACTTGCCATCAATTATCAGCCCATGACCACGATCCTGCTCTACGGACAGCTTCGTCAGTTTGGGAGGTCCTTTCGGATGGTCGTAAGGACGCCGGCAGAAGCAGTTAAAGCTCTGTGCGTCCAGATTCCCGGCTTTGAGCGGTTCCTGTCGAATGCAAAATCGCGAGGTGTCGAATTTGCGGTTTTCCGCGGATCGAAAAATCTTGAAGAAAAAGAGCTCGGTTTTTCCGGCGAAGGAAGCATCCGGATCGCACCGGTAATCACAGGCAGTAAACGGGGTGGCGCCCTACAAACAATCATTGGAGCCGTACTCATCGTCGTTGGCTTGGTGATCACCGGTGGCAGCTTCGGCACCATGGCCCCTTTCGGCTCGGCATTGATCATGATGGGCGGATCGATGGTGCTGGGCGGCGTAATCCAAATGCTCAGCCCCCAGGCCGGCGGCCTCAAGACCAGCGCCGCGCCAGAGAACACCCCCGGCTATGCCTTCGGCAGCGCCAAGAACACCACTGCATCCGGTAACCCGGTACCGCTTTGTATAGGCGAGCGCCGGTGGGGTGGCGCAATTATCAGCGCCGCCATCTACGCCGAAGACCAGATGTAGCAGAAACCCGCAGCACCGCAGCCGCCCAAGAGGCGGTTTTTTATTGCCTGGAGGAAAGCATGGGCGCAGCACGCAAGATTGATATCCACGGCGCCAAGGGCGGCGAAGAGAAAGCAAAAACGCCAACGGAAGCCCCGGATAGCCTGCGCTCTGTTGCCATCGCCAAGATGCTGATTGCCATCGGAGAGGGTGAGTTCGAAGGCACTCCAACCGCTCGCGACATTTACCTCGACAACACCCCGCTGCAAGATCCTCAGGGCAACATGAACTTCCCGAACGTGAAGTGGGAGTGGCGCACCGGGGCCGTGGACCAGACCTATATCCAGGGCATCCCCTCGATCGAGAACGAGACCACCATCAGTACCGAGCTGCGCAGCGGCACACCGTGGGTTCGGGCAATCAGTAACACCCAGCTTTCGGCCGTGCGCGTGCGTTTTGCTTGGCCGGCGCTCCAGTCTGTGGATGCCAGCAACAACATCAACGGCTACCGGATTGAGTACAAAGTTGAGCTCGCCACCGACGGCGGCGCCTACCAGCAGGTGCTGAGTGAGGCGGTCGACGGTAAGACCACCAGCCTTTACGAGCGCACTCGTCGTATCGATTTACCCAAGGCTACCGCCGGCTGGCTGATGCGCATCACCCGCCTGACGATCAACCAGAACAACAACAAAATCTCCGACACGATGCAGATCGCCGGCTTCACTGAGGTGATCGACGCCAAGATCCGCTATCCGAACACCGCGCTGCTCTACATCGAATTTTCGGCCGAGCAGTTCCGCAGCATTCCAGCGGTAACCGTCGGCTGCAAGGCTCGCAAATGGCAGGTCCCAAGCAACTACGACCCCGTGTCGCGGACATACAGTGGTATCTGGGACGGAACGCTCAAAGAGGCCTACACCAACAATCCGACCTGGGCTACATACGGCATCACCACGGCCGACCGCTTCGGCCTTGGCCGCCGCATCAAACCCTGGATGGTCGACAAGTGGGAGCTTTACCGCATCTCTCAGTACTGCGACCAACTGGTACCGGACGGGAAGGGCGGCCAGGAGCCGCGCTTCATCTGCAACCTGAACCTGCAGAGCAAGGCTGACGCCTGGTCGCTGCTGCGCGACATTTCGGCGATCTACCGGGGCATGACCTACTGGGCCCAGGGCCAGGTCTTCACGCTGTCGGACATGCCGCGCGCCACTGATTTCGACTTCGCCTACACCCGGGCGAACGTGATCGACAGCAAGTTCACCTACTCGAGTGCGTCGGAGCGCACCCGGTACAGCCGCGCGCTGATCAGCTACGACAACCCGGCGAACAACTACGACACCGACGTCACGGCCGTTACGGATGCCAAGCTGCAGCGCCGCTACGGCGACAACCCGCTGGAGATCAGCGCCATCGGCTGCACCCGCGAGTCGGAGGCGCAGCGCCGGGGCAAGTGGGCATTGCTCACCAACTCCAAGGACCGGGCCGTTACCTTCAAGGTCGGCCTCGACGGGCGCATCCCGCTGCCTGGCTACGTGATCCCGATCGCCGACGAACTCCTGGCCGGTCGGCCGGTGGGCGGGCGCATCGCTGCTGTGAACGGCAAGGTCATCACACTGGACCGTGATACCCAGGCCAAGCCCGGCGATCGATTGATCCTCAACCTGCCCGACGGCAAGTGCGAGGGGCGCACCGTGCAACTGGTCAGCGGCCGGCAGGTCACCGTTACCGTGGCCTACTCCGTTGCGCCCGAACCCGAACTGGTGTGGGCGCTGGATGCCGACGACCTGGCAATCCCGTTATACAGGGTGGTGAGCGTGGCCCGGCCGGAGCCAGGCGTCTTTGAAATCTCGGCCGTGCAGTATGACCCGAGCAAGTTCGCGCACATCGATACCGGTGCGCGCCTGGAAGAACGCCCAATCAGCGTGGTGCCGATCACCGTCGTTCCGGCGCCGGCGAGCGTCACGCTGACGTCAAGCTACGCCGTTAACCAGGGCCTCGCGATCAGCACCATGAACATCTCGTGGCCCGCCGTGAACGGTGCGGTCGCGTATGACGTGGAGTGGCGCAAGGACAGCGGCAACTGGATCAAGGTGCAGCGCACCGGTTCGACCAGCGTCGACGTCACCGGCATTTACGCGGGCTCCTACGTGGCCCGGGTTCGGTCGGTGAGCGCCTTCGAGATCTCCTCGATCTGGAAGAGCTCCAATTTGACCAACCTGGAAGGGAAGGTTGGCCTGCCGCCGGCGGTGGCGTTCCTGACCACCAGCAGCCTGGTCTATGGCATTGGCATCCAGTGGGGCTTCCCGCCGGGCGCCGAGGACACCCAACGCACCGAGTTGTGGTACAGCCAGTCACCGGACCTAACCACTGCGGTGAAGCTGAGCGACTTCAGCTACCCGCAGGCCAAGCACGAGATGCAGAACATCCTGGCGGGGGCGAGCTTCTACTTCTGGGCACGCCTGGTGGACCGTACCGGCAACGTCGGGCCGTTCTGGCCGATCCCGGGCGCCGTGAATGGCCGGGCCAGTTCTGACCGGACCGAGTACGACAAGTACTTCGCCGAGAAGATCGGCAAGGGTGCGCTGTACCAGAGCCTGCGGGAAGAGATCGACCTGATTACTGGTGATGGACCGGGCTCGGTCAACGATCGTCTGGAGAAGGCTAAGCAGGAGCTGGAGGATCTGATCTCGGAAGTGGTCGACGCTCTGGAGTACGTCGCCACAAAGACCTACGCCAAGGGCGACATGGTCCGGGTAGGCCAGCAGTTGTTCCAGGCCACCAAGGCGGTACCGGTCAACACCACACCGCCGAACGCCAACTACTGGTTCAACCTGGGCACCATCGCCGAAACGAATGCGGCGATGGCACTGGAAATCAGCCAGAACAAGGCAGCCATCGAAGAGGTGGACGGGAAGGTCACGGCCACCGCCGAACGCTTGGAAGGCGTCTATGCGTTGGTGAAATCCGACTCAGCAGGCTCGGAGCAGGGCAGTGCGGGTGATGACACCGCCTCGGCCGGGGCCTGGTCGTTGATGTCCGCAATTGCTGAGCGGGATTTCGCGCAGTCGCAGCGTACAGATATTGTCGAAGCGAATGTGGCGGCGAACGCGGCAAGCATCACGACCGTGCAGACAGCCGTGGCAACTGACAAAGCTGCCACTGCCGAAGAGATCAAAACCCTAAAGGCGGTTGCCGGCGATAACTCGGCAGCTATTCAGGTCGTCAGCAAAGCTCAGGCCACCACCGACGGGAAGGTTTCGTCGATGGTTACGTTCAAGGCCCAAACCACTGCTGGAGGAAAGACGGTCGCCTCCGGCTTCGCGTTTGGCTCAGATGGCGAGCAGTCGGAGTTTCTGATTTTTGCGCAGCGTTTTGCGGTAGTCGACGAGGTTAGCGGACAGCTCACTCCTATGTTTGTTGTTCAGGGGAACCAGGTAGTCCTCAATCAGGCAATTATCAGCAAGGCCTTTATCCAGGAGATCATTCTGGGGATGACGCTGAAATCAGAGACGGTCGACTCCAAGGGGCGGCCGTTACTGGAGATCAATGTCAAGGCCGGCACGTTCACGCTTCGTAGCGCCGGCACCGGTGGCTCGACACTGCTCAATAACGATGGCCTTTCGGTATACGACATCAACGAGCTTCTGCGTGTATTGGTGGGGAGGCTTTCGCCATGACTTATGGAGTAAGGACGTGGAGCGCGAATGGCGTGCTCGAAATGGATACCGACAGCTACACCTATCAGGTGCTGCACAATGCAGTCTATACGCTCGCCATGGGCGCCGTAGTTACAGCAAACATTGCCGGGTTCAACCCGGCAACATGCACAGCCGTCATACTTCCTACCCAGGCCGCGGCTAACAACTACTGCTACAGCGCTATGCCGTTTATGTCGGTAGGCGTCGGTTCGGTTGTTGTACGCTCAAAACACCCAAATGAGCCGGGCGCTATAGGATCAACAATACAGTTCAGGTTGCTTGTAATGAGGTTCAAAAATTGAATTTCGGTCTATCTGTTGTAAACGATGGAAGCTATGTACAGATAGACTCAGAGCAACCTAGGCTTTGTGCGCTGTACAGTGGAACGTATCAGGCATCCGGCAGTTCATCGGTGTCAGTGTCGTTCCCATCCGCCATAACCACGCCGGAGCCGCCGTGCGTATTCATTCAGAACAGCTCGGCTAGACCGAATGAGCTATACACGAGCATGACCATTAGCGGCGGTCCTGGTGCTTGGACTGGGTTTTCAATAACGTCCCTGAACATCGACTTCAGGCCAACAGGCAAGTGGTTTGCAGCGGTGTTCGCGTCAATCACTAAGGCCGATTATGGGCTCAGGATGTGGGGCGAAAATGGCGTGCTGATTTTCGACTCAGGGGCCGCTCCGGTGATCTTCACGAGAGCCAATAACTCATGGTCATATCAGGGTCAGGTAGTTCTAAATGCGACAGCACAGGCGTACTACTGGGCGAATGGATCTGTTGCACCACTGCAATCTGATGAGTACTTTATGATCAATCCGTTTTCGCGAGGAATACTACAGAACCACACAAACTGGCTAACATCAGCTGTAAGGTTCAACTATTCAGAGAACAGGTTACAGGTGTTTGGGGTTAGCGCTCTCTCACCATGGACAAATATCGGCGCACCCGGCGCGGTATTCGCCAGACTTCCCGGCACCTGATCGGGCACTCATCAATTGATCTACACCACCCGCTATGCGGGTATTTTTTCGCCTGGAGAAAACCATGGCAAGACAAGAAATTATTCTCGGTACGCCGCCTACAGGTCTCGGTGGCGACACGCCCCGCGTGGCGAGCGCAAAGATAAATGCGATGACCTTGGAGCTCTACCAGGGGATTGGCACACCCGCTGCGCCGCTGCCATTGGAGCGTGGTGGAACAGGCGCAACGACGCAAGCAGGGGCGCAGAGCGCTCTGGGGCTGCCGAAGGCATTTCGCGACAGCGTGAAAGCTGGCGAGGTACTAACGGTCGGTCATGCAGGGTGGAATGGTGGCACCGCACAAGTTATGGGAAATGGTACGGATTGCAACATTCTTATAACGGCTATGCTGTATGCACTTAACGGAACCTATACTAATGGTCCTCCTAACTTTTCAGGCAATGCATTTTTTCTAAAGGTTAGTGTCCATGGCGCTGGGTACTATCATCAAGAGGCTTACGGAATTACCCAAAGCATTCGCGCAGAAAGAATTTGCGTTAACGGTGCTTGGGGTGCATGGCGCATCATGTACAACGATTTTAACGTTAGCCTAGACCCCTCCTCAGTTAGTGGCGGTATTAACTCGCGAACCATCATAAGCGGAATGGTTATAAATAAGTTCGTCAGTGGTCTTATAGTTATGAATGGCCCCATCGGTACTACCGCGTCTATTGCAGCAAACACGGTGGGTACGGTAACCCTAACGCTGCCTGCATCATCAGGGCCAGACTCTAGCTTTGCAACACCCTATGTTTCCTTAATTCCAAACGGTGCGAATGACTTTGCCCTTATGACGGCGTATATGCTTTCGACAACGCAAGTAAATCTTGTGATAAGAAATGGCGCAACAGCTCAAACATTTTATGCGCGAGCAATAATTATAGGTCACTGGAAATGAAGATTAAGTTATTCCCGTTTTTGACTAATGATCTGCTGGAGGCATCGGTTAAGGGTGACGTAATCACTATTAACAGAGAGACTATCGACCTATCCGGAATTCCCGCAGGATACCGTTTGCCCGGTAGTGCGGTCGGTAATCGGTTCTTCCTAGATACGGACTACATCGAACGAGTTGACGGGGTTCTTAACTTTACGCTACTTCTTCCAGTCCACTGGGATAGCCCTGAAGAGTCCCGTAATCCAGCCGAGCCAATCATTATCGATATTCAAAGCGGGGCAGTTCCATTCCCTGATACAACCCCGCCTATTGCCCCGATTGTTGAACTGCCGACCTTTATAGAGGAACCCGAAAATGGTGGATTTGAGCCAGCTTGAACCGATCAAGACGGCGCAGGATCTGGCGGACGAGATCAGCCTGGACCAGGCCCACGCATACCTGAAGGAAACCAACTGGCATGCCTTCGCCCTGCTTGAGGATGGCACGCCCATCCCGGACGACATCAAAGAGGCGCGCACAGCCGCCCGCGCAACCATCAACCGGCTGAGCCCTCCACCAGCGTCTTGAGTTTCTGCCGAACACCGCCACCCGCCACGAGCGGGTATTTTTTTTGCCTGGAGAAAAGCAATGGCACGACTTTCCGAATCACTCGCCGGCGGGCGTAACGCGTTGGCGTTCCTCGACATGCTCGCCTGGTCCGAGGGCACCAGCACATCTCCGGCCACGGCCATGGACGGTTACGACGTGATCGTCACCGGAGCCGATCGTAAGCCCGAGGTCTTCAAGGACTTCACAGATCACCCGTTCGCCAAGGGGCGCGCGTCGAAGGTCATCAACAGCAAGGGGCTGACGTCCAATGCTTCCGGCCGATACCAGCAGATGCTGAAGGACTGGCCGCACTACAAGGCGCTGCTCAAGCTGCCGGACTTCAGCCCGATCAGCCAAGACCTTCTGGCGCTGCAGCACATACGCGAGTGCAGGGCTTTGCCCGACGTGGTGGCCGGGCGGATTGAAACGGCTATCGCGAAGTGCCGGAACATCTGGGCCAGTCTGCCCGGCGCGGGATACGGGCAGCGCGAACACCGCCTGGAGGATCTGCTGAAGCAGTACCGGCTGGCGGGCGGGGTGATGTCGTGACGCCCGGGCAGATTCTGGGCGCGATCCTACTGGCGATGGTCCTTAGCGCCGCTGGCACCTGGCAGGTGCAGGACTGGCGGATGGGCAAGAAGCTCGCCGAACAGGTCAACCTGCACCAGATGGACCTGGCGGAGATCACCAATGCTGCCTCCGCCCAAGCGCGCGCCGAGCAGGACAAGCGCCTGGCCACCGAGCAACAGTTGGCCATCCAGGACCAACAACACACCAAGGAATTGACCGATGCCCAACGTACCCAAGCTGCTCTGCGCGATCGCCTTGCCACTGCTGATGTGCGGCTGTCAGTCCTTATCGACGCAGCCGATACAGCCGGTGGCTGCAACGTGCCTACCGCCACCGGCGCCGTCGGCGTGGTTCATGCAGCCCGTCGAGCCCAACTTGACCCAGCGCATGCTCAAAGAATTCTCGGCATCACCGGCGACGGGGATCGAGGACTGATTGCTTTACGGGCATGCCAGGCATACGTAAGGACCATCACGCAATAATGGCTATTAGTCATCGTTGCGTATTCGAAAAATCGAGGCCATTCTTTTTGTTCTCAAAAATGACAGTGCCTTATGGACAAGCAACTGGCGGGCCTCTCAATCCTTCTCACGGTCTGTTGGATCAGTGCCGTACTTTTTGTCATGTGGATTTTCAGCTGACACCTCCAATTTGCGTTATCAGCGTCTCGCCTTTGTTGCGCACATTGCCCACGGCTGTGTCGACCTTGTACCACTCGAACACCTCGGCCGGCTCGCCCTGATGGAGCACCATCTGCTCGGCGCGCTCCTTGGGGGTGGCCGGGTCCAACCATTCGCGAGCCAGTTCGGGATTCAGCACCACGGGCCGCCGGTCATGGATGTCCACCATGCCGCCTGCGCTGTCGGCAGTGATGATCACAAATCCGTCATGCTCACCTGGGCCTTCGTTAGCGTTGGGTAGCTGGCCAATAGCGGCGCAGTAGATCGGCGCCCCGTCGCGCCGTCGGATCAGATAGGGCTGTTTCTTCTGCCCGCCTTCATCGACCCATTCAAACCAGTTATTGATTGGTGTGATTGCACGGTGCGGCCAGATTGCCCGGAAGAACGGGCCGTGGGCGACTTTCTCGACGCGGGCATTGATCGGCGCGGCGCGATCCGTTGCCCAGTGCGGTCTCCATCCCCAGCGCACCGGATCAGCCAAAAGGAGTTCGCCCTGTACGTGGAGCACGGCGACCTGGGTGGTGGGGGCGACGTTGTATCGCTCCAGGGGCAGTTCGCCGACCGAGTTGACCATGGCGTTCGGCATGCTGAGGGCCGCAACGAAGTCATGAATGCCGCTGTACTGTGAAAGGCGTCCGCACATAACTGTCTCCGCTCGTCGGGCTTGATGAACAGCCGCGCGCCGGCCGATCTCTACACTGTAGACACCGGCACCGGAGATTCGTCATGACAACTGATATACAGAAGGTCAACGAGATGGAAGCGTGGCATGCGCTGCTCAATGACGCCGAATTCACGGCAGGCGGCCCTGAGTATCGCTATGAAACGCGCCTCGCACTGGCCGACAACATGTTGGAGCGAGGCGTGATCGACAGCGGAGAATGGCGCGAGCTGGTCGAGGAGGCTGTTGCAGGTTATGCGGACGACGTCGGCTGAGTGCCAGCTGTACTGACAAAGCCGTTACCTGTGCAGTTGCTGCAATCTTCGCGCTGTCCGAATCGGTCCAGGCAGGCACCGCACTTGGTGAACTGGGCGGAGAGCAGTAGAGGACGGGCCTTGCGATAGCTCTCAAAATCGCGGCTCTCCAAGGCGACCTGTGCGCAATCTACCAGCGCACGGTAGATATCGGCATCGCAGATAACTGGGTAGACCTGCCCATAGATAAATTGCGCGGTCTGTACCAGATCGTACAGCTCACCAGATGGCGCGGTAAGCAACAACCCATTTATCGCCCAAGTCTGGTTGTCGTTGCGGAACACCAGTCGCAAATCATTCTTGTCGCGAAACACCTTTCCATCAAACCCATCAGCACCTGGGCCGAGCGCTGAGTAATAGGTGTTGCTTCGGATGTACCCGACGCACTCCGATGTTGCTCGTTGAATGACGTCATAGTAGCCGCCATACGTGTATCCCGCAGGTGTGGTGACCAGCTCTTCAACGGCATGCCAGTAAGCCGCGTCGGCCAGCTCATCCATCTCAAATTTTTCCATCTCATCGATGACCCCTGCCTCTAACATGTCACGAGTCTCCCAACGGCACATCATTCGATGAGCTTCGGGGTTATCGATCCGGGACGCGTTGTCGTCGAGGATTCTCCGCCATTTGGCGAGCCATTCCTTTTTTAGTTCTGTAGGGGGCATGTGAGTGACTGCTTATTTTTTACTGTATGTGTATACAGTAATCCAGCTTTGCCACTGATGCGATTCGAAGCGACGAGCTGTATGGCGTCACTCTGGCGACATCAACACCGCCAATGTGAGCTTGATGAATTCCTCATTGTGACTGAGCGTGTCCAGTGCGCCGCGTACATTCGCAGCGACCTCAGCGGAGCCGCGTTGCTCCACCCAGTTTGATAGCTCCATGATCGATGCTTCGAGTGCCAGCTGATTTTCATAGAGCTTGGTAACCAGGGAGGGGAGTAGGTCTGAATTCGGCATGCTTTTTCCTCTTTTGAGTGACCAGCTTAGCAGCCGTTTGAAGCTTGGGATTTGATATAGATCGGCAGGACGCCGGGGGGGGGTTCACTGTCTAATACTGCCTGCCGTTAACCCGGTTTTATTGCCCCTAAAGCCTCCAAAATGACGCTAGGGTTTTAGACAGAGGAACCTTAAAAGCCCCGCCTAACGTGGCTTGCGCATCGATCAAGCCCATACTGCTGCATCATCGGGGTGTGGGAGGACAGATCGGACGTGTTCTTACTCATCAGATAGTTAGCAAATTCGTTGAAAGGAGTGGGGCAAAGGTGGGGCGCTCGGCCCTGCTTATTGCAATGGCCGCAAGGTTAACATGTGAAGTCGGCGCTTCGCAGGTTGCAAACCGGTGTACAAAACGCAGAGACGCTGCCCCTGATACAGCGCGACCTGTGCATAAAATATGCAAATTAGCATTTGCCAAGCTGCAAAACACCCGGCACTATCGCCGTTATGCAAAAACGCAACGTTTCTATCGTATTAAGAGAATTGCTGGACCGCGACCGGATCTCCCCAACGGAGCTTCACCGGCGTACCGGTGTGCCTCAGTCCACGCTGTCTCGGATCCTCAGCGGCAAGATTGTCGATCCGTCTGACAAGCATATCTCCCGCATTGCCGAATACTTTGGCGTGAGCACCGACCAACTGCGCGGGCGCGTGGCCGTAGGCGCTGCGCGGGACGACGGGCGCGACCCGATGCATTCGGAACTCAAGGACATAAGCCTGTGGGACGACGACACCCCTATCAATGACGATGAGGTGTCGATCCCCTTTCTGCGCGAGGTTGAATTGGCTGCTGGATCAGGAAGATTCGTCATCGAGGAAAGCGAGAAAGCCAGCCTGCGTTTTGGAAAGCGCAGCTTGCGACACAATGGTGTGCAATTCGACCAGGCCAAGTGTGTGACGGTGCGCGGCAACAGCATGTTGCCAGTGCTGCGCGATGGCGCAACCGTCGGGGTCAATGCGGGCAAGAGCGGCATCGGCGATATCGTCGATGGCGATCTGTATGCCATCAATCACAATGGCCAATTGCGGGTCAAACAGCTCTATCGCCTGCCATCCCGGATTCGTCTGCGCAGCTTCAATCGCGACGAGCATCCGGACGAGGACTACAGTTTCCAGGAAATCCAGGACGAGCAGATCAGTATCCTCGGCCATGTGTTCTGGTGGGGCATGTACGCGCGTTAACCCAATTCAGTAGGACAAAACCCGCCAAGCAGCGGGTTTTTTTTCGCCTGCCAAAAGCCAGTAACCCCTTGAATCGCCAAGCCAAAAATGCACATGAGCATATCCTGAGTGAAAATAAATGCATTTACGCATTGACTGTATATGCATACATGCATATTCTTCATCTCAAGCCAGCCAACAAGGCCTGGTGGAGGCGGCAAGGATGCTGCCAAGGATGACAAGGAAGGCAAGCAACATCGGCAAGGACGCCATCACAGCGATGGCAGGGATGGCAGGCAATACCGGCAAGGATGCCGACGCTCTTTAGTGACACCGCTTTACAAGAAACAGGCAGCGATGAACCGGCCTTAACGGTTCAGAGGGTTGGCAACTGACCCGGGTGTGCAGCGTAAAGCACCAGAAGCAGTTATCCGGCAGACAGGGATCGTGGTCGGAAAAACATTGAGGAAAGAACCGTACCGCGCCAGTAGCGCCGAAGGTTCGAGGACAGCATTACTGAAAAGCCCGGGCAACCGGGCTTTTTGGAATGCCTACCTATAAATGGATTTATCCGGAAAACCGGCATTCAGCCGGCATTGCTCAGCCAGGAGGCGTGATATGACAAACGAGCAGCAAGCGTTAGCGGAAATGCCTATCTGGCTGGTGATTGCACTGGCCTTGATCGGCGGGGTATCCGGCGAAATGTGGCGCGCCGACAAGGAGGGCGCCCGCGGTTGGTCGTTGATCCGGCGCCTGGCCTTGAGGTCTGGCGCGTGCATGGTGTGCGGGGTTTCGGCCCTGATGCTGTGTTACGCCGCCGGCATGTCGATCTGGACTGCCGGCGCCATCGGCTGCCTCACCGCCATGGCGGGGGCCGACGTAGCCATCGGTCTTTATGAACGCTGGGCGGCCAAGCGTATCGGGGTCAACCAGACGCCGACTTCGCGGCCCGATCAGCAGTAATTGCTGCAAGGACGCGACCCTATGACACTTATCGAAAAACCTTCCCAACTGCCCATCGCGATCGCAGAAACGCTCAAGCTGGCGTTCCCGCACCTGCGGGTGGGCAATCACCAGGATTTCAACGGCGCCACGGATGCCAGCGGCATTTTGATCGGCGTGGAGCGTAACGGCCCCGGAATACGCGCCCTGGACGGGCGTAAGGCGCATGCCTTGTCGGTGTCTCTCAAAGTCACGGTTGCCAGCGGTGCGGCGCCCTTTGACGCCTGCGACTTGGCCAGCCAACTGATGGATCTGGCCCTAGACAACCGCTGGGGGCTGCCGGCCGAACAATGCGACCTGCCCATGGCCATTGTGGCAGCACCCTCCGTTCTGGGCTCCAGCGAAACGGACTACGACACCTGGACGGTGGCCTTCAGCCAAACGCTCTATCTGGGGCCGCCGCTGCTCGAAGATCCTACGGGTAAACCGCTGTTTGCCTGCACCTGGGAAGTTTCGAATATCGACGATCCCGATCAATATCGACCTCTGCAGGAGTAGACCATGTTTGACGCGTTACTACGCATGCATCTGGGGCCGATCATCGAGCGCCTGGCGCAAATGGAGGCCCAGCTCGAAGACCTGTACCGCCGTGCCGACAGTTTTTGTCGGATTGGCGTATGTGAGGAAGTCGATGCCGCCAGCCACACATGCAAGGTTCGGCATGGCGATTTGCTCACCCCGGCCATTCATTTTTTCAACCCCAGCGCCGGTGCGCAGACGGAAACCCGCATCCCATCTGTGGGCGAGCAATGCCTGCTGCTCAACTATGCAGGTGGAGAAGGGGGGACGCAGTCCGTGGCCTTGTTCGGCCTCAACAGTAGTCAGTTTCCGCCTGTCTCCCGTGTGGCGACGTTGACGCGTCGCCTTTATCAGGACGGCACGCAAAGCGATTACGACGATGCCACTCACCTGTTCAATTGGCGCAACGGACCCACCACCGTCACGGGCTCACGGGAGCAGGTCTTCGCACAGGTCGGCGCCGCCAGCCTGGTACTGACGGCCGACAGCATTGCCCTGCAATTGGGGGCTACCGGCCTGCGGCTGGATGCCGGCGGAGTGCATTTAAGTGGCCCGGTGGTGGATCACCAGGGCCGTGTGATCAGCAGCGCATAAGGATCTGCCATGCTCGGAATCGATAGAAACACCGGGGCAGCCGTGGATGACTGGCTGCAGTTCGTACAGCGCGCCACCCGAGCGCTGACCACTCCCATAGGCACTCGCCAGAAGCGCCCGCTGTACGGTTCGATGATCCCGCAATTGCTTGGTCAGAACCTGGGCGACGACCTGCTGATCCTCGCCCAGAGCCATGCCGCGCAGGCGTTCTACAACACCCAGAATGGCATCGCCGATTTTCAACCCGAGGTCATCGTCGCCACGCGGCAAGGCGCTGGTTTGTTGCTGCGTTTTGCCGGCTCCTGGAAAAACCGTCAACAAACCTTCGAGGTCGTGACATGAGCATGTTGATCCCCGGCCAGAACCAACTGGCGGAGCCGACGCTTATTGCCGTGGAGGCGTTCGAGCCGTTGTTGGCGGAATTCAAGGCGTTCGTCATCGATTACGTGGCCACCCGTGCGCCGCAAAGCGCGCCCAAACTCAAAGCCAGTCTGGACAATGAAAGCGAATTATTGACCCTGGCCCTGGAAGCGTTTTGCGTGCGCCTGCAAACCCATGAACGCAAGTACAACGCCCGTATCAAGCAGATGCTGGCGTGGTGGGCAACCGGCAGCAACTTGGATGCACGCCTTGCCGACATGGGGCTGGAACGCCAAGTCCTCGACCCTGGCGACCCGGCCGCATTCCCGCCGATACCACCCATTCTGGAAAGCGACGACGATGCCCGTCTGCGCTACTACCTGGCACCCCATGCACCGGCGGCAGGCTCGCGGATGCAGTATCGACGCGAGGTCTTCACCCTGGGTGAACGGCCGTCGGTCAAGGTGCAGAGCGCCACTCCCGGCGTGGTTACCGTCAGCTACACCTTCGACCCGGACGGTTACGCGGCCCAAGTCAAGGATGGCAATGCGCGGCGCACCGCTCCAGGTGAAGTCATGGTCACGGTACTGTCCAGGGAGGGCGACGGCAGCGCATCCTCCGAATTGCTTGACGGCGTGCGACGACATTTCGCACGGCCGGATGTAAGGCCGGAAACCGATCTGGTCAGCGTGCAGAGTGCGCAGATCCTGCCGTACAAAATCCGCGTCGTGGCCAAGATCAACGCCGGGCCGGATTCCGGGTTGACCCAAGTGGCGGCTCAACGCCTGCTGCAAACCTACGCCGACTCCTGCCATCGCCTCGAAGGACGCGTCGACCCCAGTTGGATCGACTACGCCATTCACAGTGCAGGCGCGGCGCAGTTGCAGATTCTCGAACCTCTGGAACCGATCATCACCACAGCCTTCCAGGCCCCTTATTGCACCGGTGTCGAGGTGGAGGTGCGCACGCTATGAGTGAAAGCAAAGCGAGCCTGTTGCCGGCCAATAGCTCAGCACTGGAGAAAGCCCTGGACCTGGGCTTCGGCACCCTGCTGGACCGCGTCGTACCGCCGTTTCCCGCGCTGATGAACCCGCTGCAAACCCCCGTCGAATTTCTGCCGTACCTGGCCGCCGACCGGGGTGTCAGCGAATGGAATACCCAAGCCAGCGAAACGGAAAAACGCCTGACCGTGGGGCTTTCCTGGCAGATCCAGCGTCAGGCGGGCACGCCCAAGGCGTTGAACCATGCGGTGGAGTCTTTGGGTTTTACGCCCAATATCAGCGCCTGGTATCAGCAGCGGCCGCTCGGCGTGCCGTACACCTTTGACGTGCAGGCAATTGTGGGGCGCAGTTGGTCCAGCGGTGACCACAACCGGCTGATTCGGCGTATCAACGCGGCCAAGAGCGAGCGTGATCAGGCCACCATCACCATTGTCCACGAGACCTTGGGCGGCCTTTCGATCAGCAGCGCGCTCGACCCGCCGTTGAGTGACAGTGAGTTTTCCCTGCGGGGCGCTCTACCCGAAACAGTGCTGGGCGCCCGGCTTACCCAAACCGGCGCAGCCCTGCACTACACCATTAACGACTACGACCTCAGGGCGCAGCCATGACAGATGACATTACGCGCCTGGTGCGCTTCACCGCCAAGGGATTGGATGAAGTGCTGCAGGCGAAGAACCAGGGTTTGAAAGGTGAAATCACCCACATTGGCGCCGGCACCGGCCGCTACAACCCGGACGGCAGCGAAGTGGCCTTGCGCGACGAACGCCAACGGGTCGCCATCGTGGATTACGAAGACCTGGGCAACCACCAACTTAGGATGGCCGCGCTGTTTGACGGCGACGGGGAATATGAAATTGGCGAGTTTGGTTTTTATCTCGCCAGTGGGACGCTGTTGGCGGTGTATTCCGTCGCAGGCAAGTTGCTGACGTATAAAGCGGCGGCGGCTCGGGTGCTGCAGAAGTTTACGCTGGATGTTTCGCCGTTGCCGGGGGATAGCGTGGTGATTTTAGTGGGGAGTGAAAATCTGAATGTGTTGTTGATCGATGAGTTGGCAGCGTTGTCCGCAGCCAGTGTAGACAACATGGCCAGAGGGGTAGGGCTCATGTTTCGAGTAATGAAACTCGAAAGTGTTGGGGGTGGCATCTAGTTTTGTCGGCTTTCTAAATTGAGAAGCTGTCCGGTCATTGTAAAAGATAAGGAGATCATATCTTGAGTACAGAACAACAACTGGCCGCCGTGGTCAGTGCAGCGAATAACCTTACCCAAGTTATCACCGGAAAGGTCGGAGAGATTGATAAAGCGATTGCTGAGGCACGACGTGCCTATGAAGCGCAATTGTTGGATCTTAAAAATCGCTTGCCAAGGCTGGCGGTGACTAAAAATTTCAATTTGTACCCCAGCGCCGACGGGAAATTGATTGATAACTGGGGTATTCATGGTGAAGTTACTTGCAACAAACTTCGTTCGATAACTACTACCTCTCAAGCCACGGGACGCCCCCAGGCGGATGTGGACTTCATGTTGCAGGTACAGGCGGACGTGCGTGAACAGTTTCCTGGATTTGATATTAGGGCCAGTGAGTACTGGCGAACTATCGTCAACGTGTGGCAGTTGAAATGGGCAACCGCCGATGTGAGTCCCTGGCTGGCTTTCCCCTATACCGTAGATACGGCGCTTGCAAATGGGACTGGCGCGGTGCCGCTTAACTCTTACATTACATTGGGGGCTTTTGTCCGCGTTGTAGAGGGGGCAATTGCTGGTGCTTGGAGCACAGGGGCAGAAAAAGGCAAATGGCGCTGGTGCTCTGCAGTTGTAGCACCCACCGAGCTCTTCGGTGCTTATTATCATCTGCACCCAATGCGTAACTCCGCCTCCGGGGTTGTCGAGGTGATGCTGGCAGGTGCATGTACGGGTGTTGTTACTAGTCCAGGTGACTGGGGAACTATGTTGGCGTTGAATTAAGGAGAAATTATGAAACCGATTTTTGTACCTGCTGAACTTCATCCGCTAATCAAGTGGCAGGTAATTCGTAGTGCTCGCGACCAGGATCTGGCTGCCAGTGATTATGCGGCTATGCCAGATTATCCAATGGAGGAGTCAAACAAGGCTGCGTTTTTAGCCTATCGCCAGGGCCTGCGAGATATCCCGGACCAAGGCAGCGACCCGGACGCGGTCGAGTGGCCATCTAAACCGTCCTTTCTCAAATAACCTCACCGCGAAAGCGGTTTTTTTTCGCCTCCCCAAAGCCCCTCCTCAAGGGGCTTTGGCGTTCTCAACCCGGAGAAACCCACCTATGCCTACCCGCCAAACCTACACCGTCCTCATCCCATTCCCTACCGGAGGCGGCCATTGGTCCACCGTTGGCCAGGAACTGGAACTGCTGGACGTCGAAGCATCCGCCCTGCGCACCGCTGGCCGTCTGGAACTGACCAGCGTCCTTAACTCCACCCCGAAGAAGGCTGAATAACCATGGCTGAGGTTCTGAACTTCGAGCACAACGGTATTACCGTCAATGCCACCGAATCCCCCGAGGCCATGGGTGGCCTGGGTGATAACGTCATCGGTCTGGTCGGCACCGCGCCGAACGCCCATGCGTCGATTCCGAAAAATGCGCCGTTTCGCATCAATAGCTTCACTACCCAGGCGCTGCTGGACACCACCGGTGCCGAGTCGGGCACGTTGTTCCACGCCGTCTACCAGATTCTCAAAGTGGTGAAGGTGCCGGTCTACGTGGTGATCGTCGAAGAGGGCGCCACTGCGGCCGATACGCTCAACAATGTGATCGGCGGTAACGACCCGGTCACCGGCCGCAAACTGGGCCTGGCCGCACTCGCCAGCGTGCCTGAAGACCTGACCATCATCGGCGCCCCCGGCTTCACTGGCACCAAGGCCGTGGCCGGCGAGTTTGCCTCGTTCGGCAAGCGCATCAAGGCGCGTGTCGTGCTCGACGGCAAAGATGCCAGCGTCGCCGACCAAGTGGCCTATAGCGGCGAACTGGGCGGCGCCGACCTGGGTTTCGACCGCTGCCTGCTGGTGCACAACATGCCGTCGGTGTACTCCAAGGCGGCGAAGAAAAACGTGTTTCTGTCGCCGTCGTCTCTGGCGATCGCCGCGCTGGCCAAGGTCAAGCAGTGGGAGAGCCCGGGTAATCAGGTGACGTTCGCCGAGGACGTTTCCCGCGTGGTCGAGTACAACATCCTCGACACCTCCACCGAAGGCGACCTGCTCAACCGTTATGGCGTGAGCTACTACGCGCGCACCATCCTCGGCGGCTTCTCGTTGCTGGGTAACCGTTCCATCACCGGCAAATTCATCAGCTATGTCGGCCTGGAAGATGCCATCAGCCGCAAACTGGTCAAGGCCGGCCAGAAAGCCATGGCCAAGAACCTCACCAAGTCCTTCATGGATCAGGAGGTCAAGCGCATCAACGACTGGCTGCAAACCCTGGTCGCCGACGAAACCATTCCCGGCGCCAGCGTGTACCTGCACCCGGAGTTGAACAGTGTCGAGAAGTACAAAAACGGCACTTGGTTCATCGTCATCGACTATGGCCGCTACGCGCCCAACGAACACATGATTTATCAACTCAACGCCCGTGATGAAATCATCGAGCAGTTCCTGGAGGACGTTCTCTAATGTTTACCAACCGAGTCAGACAGGCCATTGCGGCCACCCTCCAAGGCCTGCCGTTGTCCGCGACCGTGGAAGAGTTCACCCCGCCGAAGATCGAGTTCGACATGGAACTCATGTCCGGTGGGCGCTTTATCGCCGAGGAAATGGCCAAGAGCGGCAAGGTGCTCAATGCCACGCTGGTCCTCCAGGGTGCCGGTCCTGAAATCATGCTGGCGCTGGGCGTGCGCATGGGTGACGACATCCTGCTCAACGTACGTGAAGCCGGCCAGGACCAGGATGGCAAGACGTATTTCACCTACCACACCGTCGGCGGCAAGCTCAAATCCCTGGATGAAGCGAAGCTGAAAATGGGCGACAAGGCGCTCACCACGCTGGTGTTGTCCTGCCGCACCTACAACCGACTGGAAAACGGCATCCCGGTGATCGACATCGATGTGCGCACCCAAAAATTCGTGCTCAATGGCGTCGACATCCTGGGCGATGCGCGCCGCGCTGTGCTGATGCCTTAAACCCCTGGGGGCGGGTGCGCTCGCCCCTTGCTTGAACAAGGAATTGCCCCATGGCCTGGATGCCACCGCTGCATAGGTTGCTGTCTGCAATCACCGCCGACACCGGCGCGACGATCGAGCAGGTGCAACTTAAACCGCTGTACTACGCCGCGCAAAAAGACGCGCTGGCCCGGGCCGGTGACGACGAGGACGATCAGTTCTTTGAACTGGCGAAACTCGCCACCGGCCTGTCGGAAAAAGAACTCGACCAGCTCAAGCGCCCGGACTACGTGTCTATCGCTCAGTACGTACACGAGATGTCGACGCGACCTGCTTCATTCTTTCTCAACGAACCTCAGCAGTCGTCCCACGACCAGCCCATCCAACTGCTATTGCCCCTGGATGCAGCCGGCCGAACCCTGAATGAACTGCCCCTGGAAATGCCCGCCCTGCGCGCCACCAAAGTGATGAAAAAACTCGCCACCAACAAAGAACGCGCCGAATTCATCACCGCCCATTGCACCGGCTTGATGATCCCGGATCTCGCGGGGTTGACCGTACCGGACTGGACGGAATTGCAGGAGCGCATCGACGATTTTTTAAATCAACCGGCGGACTTCTTTCGGAACGCGACATCGACGTGATCCTCGATGTGGTGCCGCTGGTTTACTCGGTAAACGAAGCGGAAATTCTCGACTGGGACGCCGCAAAAGCACTGCGCCGCTACGACATTGCGATCACTCGCCTTGGGGTTAAACAGGAGTAAAGCGAGATGCAAGAGACTCAATATGCGACCCGGCTCGCGGTGCAAGACAACCGCTGGATGCTCGGTGACGCGGATCTGGGCAGTGTGCTCGCACCGTTCTCTGCAAGCTTGGCCGCGCCTGAACGCGAGGCTCCATCACCGCAATCGACGCTCAGCTCGGCGCTGGTTACCGTCAGCGTGGACCTGAATGCGTTGACCCTGGAGCAGGTACGGTTGCGCGAGACGCTGGAGACGCTCAACACGACGTTGTTCATCACCGGCGCTGCCCTGACCGCCCCGGCCCTGAGCCCCGCGACCAGTGAGACGAAGAAAACGCCGGAAGAAACAAAGCCTGCCGAATCCTCCGCCACTCAATTGCTCAAGTGGGCCGTTGAAGGCTTGGCGGATTCGTTCAGAACCAAGGTTTCAGACAAGGTGCTTGAAGCGACCTTGGGCAAGATCCCCCGCATCGGCGCGGTGTTTAAGGGGGCCGGCAAGGGCGGTGACGCTTGCTGCTCGGGTGTCAGCGAGGTGCCGCGGGGGCGTAAGCGTTATGGGCCCAACAAGTCATCTGGGAAGAGAGGGCCAGGCAAGCCCACGTTCATGAAGTCAAGGCGCAGTCCCCCCCGAACCTCTTTGAGTTTGTTCGCCACGGTGCGCAGCCTCTTCGAAAAGGTAAGCAAGGTCTTCGAAGGTCCGCGCCTGGGGTTCAATGCCTCGACGATTGCTCCACGCACAGCGGCCCCTTCGAGCCTGGCTGGCGCCGCGACCCGACTGGAATCATCCTTCGTGCGCAGGCTGGGCCCGCTGAAGTACGTCGACACCGCGATGGCCGTCGTGCAAGGCGTGCGCCAGGGCGATGCAAAAGCCGTTGGCAGTGGCCTGAGCACCGCCGGTGGCGCCTGGGCTGGCGCATCGGCCGGGGCTGCACTTGGCACGCTGGTTTTTCCCGGTATCGGTACCGCCGTCGGTGGTGCAATCGGTGGCTTGCTGGGCAGCGAAGCGGGCAGTTGGCTCGGTGACAAACTGTTCAGTTCAAGTGATCGCTTGCCCGCGCCGAATGCCTTGAGCAAGGAACTCAACAGTGCTCGCACCGACAACATCCAGGTCACGATCTCGCCGAGCATCCAGATCACTGGCGTCAACCCCGCCGATGCCCAGCAAGTGGTCAACCAAGTGCTCCAGGCCCTGCAATTCCAATGCACGCCCATGGTGACCGATTCCCTCGGTATTCGACGCAACGCGGCATTGGCCGACCCCGGAGGTGATTGATGCGACAACAGATGGTATTGGGCGATTTTATCTTTGGCCTCTCACGAGGTTTTGCCTACGCCACGCTCACCCACAGCAGTTACGGGGGCTGGAGCAACCTGGAAATCATTGCCAGCAAGCCGCAGTCCCGTCAGAGCGGTCAGGCTCTGGAGAAACTCACGTTCGGCGGCACGGCAATGTACGCCGTAGGTATGCAGCGCCTGGACGAGTTACGCGCCTTGCAGAATGCGCGGGCACCGCTGCCGCTGGTCGACGGGATCGGCCGGAACTGGGGGCTGTGGCGCATCAACGCCGTGGTGGAAAACCAAAGCCATGTGATCGACGACGGCACCGCCATGGTCATGTCCTGGAGCCTTGAATTGGAGGAGTTCGTCAATGCGTAGAGTGCGAAGTATTGCCGGGGATTCAGTCAACCTGCTGCTGTACCGCGAGTTGGGGCGCTGTGACGACGCTGCTGAAGAAACCCTCTGGCGCCTGAACCCCGAACTGGCCGAGCACGGGCCGGTATTGCCGGCGGGCGTGTGGGTGGTGGTGCCGGAGTTGCACGCCCGGCCAGCGGCTTTGCGGCCGATTTCGGCCTGGGATTGAGGAGGCCATATGACACAGGGATTCACCCCGGTCGTTGAGTTCTACGGTGCCAATGCGGCATTGCTTAACCAACGGTTGATGCACTGGAGCCATACCGATGCCGCCGGTATCCAGACCGACCGACTGGAACTCACGCTCAATACCGAGGGCCTGGAAGGGTTGCCGAGCTTGAGCGGCAAGATCGGCATGCGGGTCGGCTATCAGGAGTCGGGCCTGGTGGAGAAGGGCGAATTCGTCATCACGCAGCGAACCCCGGTGCTGTTTCCGATGCGCTTGATGATCGTCGCCACCGCCGCACCTTTCAGTGCTGCGGACCCCAGCCATTACCGGCAGCGTCGCTCCGCCAGTTACGGGCCTACCACCCTGGGCGCGCTGTTTCGTCAGTTAGTCAGCCGGCATGGCTATTCACCCCGGGTGGCACCGGCGCTGGAAGGCATTCCGATTCCCCATATCGATCAATCCAACGAAAGCGACATGGCGTTTATCACGCGCCTGGCCAATCGCTATAGCGCCATCACAAAACCGATCAACGAACTGTATGTATTGGCGGAAGCCGGCAAGGTTCACTCCCTTTCCGGCCAGCCTCTGCCGGATGTGACGTTATCCGTGACCCAGGACAACCGGCCCGGTGACCAAGCGTTCATCACAGCCAAGCTCGACGAACAATCGCGCTCTAAGTACATGGGGTGCCGTGTGACCTGGTGGGATGCCGCCGGGGGCAAACAGCACGTCGTGCAAGTCGGCATTGCGCCGTTCAAAACCTTGCGCCAACGCTGCCAGAACGAAGCCGAAGCCCGCGCTGTGGCCGAAGGCGAACTGCGGCGCGTGGGCCGTGAAGGTTTGAAATTACAGATCGATTGTCCAGGCAACCCGCTGCTCGCCGCTGAAGGGTTGCTGCTGCTGGATGAGAGCTGGCCGTCCTATATGCAAGGGCGCTGGTCGATCACCCAAGTGACCCATGTGGGTGACCCGACGACGGGGTATCGCAGTTCGATTGTGGCGGGCGGGTTGTCGATCTAGACCTTCTTACAGAGTAGAAACCATGCTGATTACGCTTGCCCAGCTTGTCCACATCATGCCAGCAGCCCGCCTCGTAGCGGGTGTTTTTTTGCCCGCCATAAATGCGGCGATGGAACGGTACGCTATCGACACCCCCCAACGCATCGCTGCCTTTCTCGCTCAGATCGCTCACGAATCCGGCGAGCTGCAATACCTGCGCGAATTGGGCAGCCACCAATACCTGAGCAAATACGACACCGGCACCTTGGCTGCGCGCCTGGGCAATACGCCCGAAGCGGACGGTGACGGTCAGAAGTATCGGGGCAGGGGGCTCATCCAGGTTACCGGCCGTCGAAACTATATGACGTGCAGTCGGGCGCTATTCGGCGACGATCGCCTGTTGGCACAGCCTGAACTGCTTGAGCAGTCCCGGTGGGCGTGTGAGTCGGCGGCTTGGTATTGGGCAAGCAATGGTCTGAACGCGTTGGCCGACAAGGATCAATTCACCACGATTACGCGCCGCATCAATGGTGGGCTCAATGGCCTGGAGCAGCGCATGCAGCTGTGGGCGCGGGCGAAGGCAGTGTTATGCGGTTCTTAACGTCCTACCGTTTGCTCGGCTATTTCCTGCTGGTGGCGATGGCGGCGGGGCTGGCCTGGCAGGTGCAGGTCTGGCGGTATGAGGCGCAGATCCAACGGTTGGCGACGATACATGCCCGGGAGCTCGATCAACAACACCAGTTGGCCGTGCGTCAACAACAGGCCGAACACGACAAGCGACTGGCCCTGGAGCAGAAGCTCAGCGCCAACGATCAACAACACGCGCAGGAGTTAAGCGATGCACAACGTCATCAGGCTGCTTTGCGTGATCGCCTGGCCACTGCTGATGTGCGGTTGTCAGTCCTTCTCGACACCCGCGACCCCGCCAACGGTAGTGCAGTGCCAGCCCCCACCACCGCCAGCGGCCTGGTTCATGCAGCCCCGCGAGCCCGACTTGACCCGGCGCATGCTCAGCGAATTATCGCCATCACCGACGACGGCGATAACGCCCTGATTGCCTTACGAGCGTGCCAGGCCTACGTGCAAACCATCGCCCGTTAGCATCTTGATGCAGCCTGTGGCTTGCGTGCGCGATCGGCTCCTGTAGGGTAGGCGAACGCCCGCCCACTCCAGGAGACGACCGTGAACGAGATCACTCAACTTGCCGCTGAACTGGGCCGCCGCCTGCAGGTGCTCAATGCACATGTCACTACGGCAGAGTCCTGTACAGGTGGCGGCATTGCCGAGGCTATTACGCGGATTCCCGGCAGTTCAGCCTGGTTCGAGGCCGGTTATGTCACCTACTCCAACCGGCAGAAGACTCGACAGTTGAATGTTCCCGACGAGCTGTTTGCCAAAGTAGGGGCCGTGAGTCAGGAAGTGGTGGAGGCGATGGTGCGCGGCGCCCAGGAGAAAAGTCTGGCGCGATTCGCCGTCGCGGTCAGTGGCGTGGCAGGGCCGGATGGTGGTTCGCCGGAAAAACCGGTGGGTACCGTTTGGCTGGCGTTCGGCGTGGGGGATGAGGTTACGGCGCAGCGCGAGCACTTCAAGGGCAACCGTGACGAGGTCCGCCGACAAACGGTCAAGGCCGCGCTGGACGGCTTGTTGCGACGAGCTGCAGTAGAAATAGAAAAACAGGGGTAGGCGATCTCCGATCTTTGTGGAACAATACTGTCTACTTATACAGGTGTTGGCCGTCAGGCCTTATTGATTACGTGAGGACTTTAATGGACGACAACAAGAAGAAAGCCTTGGCTGCGGCCCTGGGTCAGATCGAACGTCAATTCGGCAAGGGTGCCGTAATGCGTATGGGCGATCACGACCGTCAGGCGATCCCGGCTATTTCCACTGGCTCTCTGGGTCTGGACATCGCACTCGGCATTGGCGGCCTGCCAAAAGGCCGTATCGTTGAAATCTATGGTCCTGAATCTTCCGGTAAAACCACCCTGACTCTGTCGGTGATTGCCCAGGCTCAAAAAATGGGCGCCACCTGCGCGTTCGTCGATGCCGAACACGCCCTGGATCCAGAATACGCCGGCAAGCTGGGCGTCAACGTTGACGACCTGCTGGTTTCCCAGCCGGACACCGGTGAGCAGGCCCTGGAAATCACCGACATGCTGGTGCGCTCCAATGCCATCGACGTGATCGTGGTCGACTCCGTGGCGGCCCTGGTACCCAAGGCTGAAATCGAAGGCGAAATGGGTGACATGCACGTGGGTCTGCAAGCCCGTCTGATGTCCCAGGCGCTGCGTAAAATCACCGGTAACATCAAGAACGCCAACTGCCTGGTGATCTTCATCAACCAGATCCGTATGAAGATCGGTGTGATGTTCGGTAGCCCGGAAACCACCACAGGTGGTAACGCGTTGAAGTTCTACGCTTCGGTCCGTCTGGATATCCGCCGTACTGGCGCAGTGAAGGAAGGCGACGAGGTTGTCGGTAGCGAAACCCGCGTCAAAGTGGTGAAGAACAAGGTAGCTCCACCTTTCCGTCAGGCCGAATTCCAGATTCTCTACGGCAAGGGCATCTACCTGAACGGCGAGATGATCGACCTGGGCGTGTTGCACGGCTTCGTCGAGAAATCCGGCGCCTGGTATGCCTACAACGGCAGCAAGATCGGTCAGGGCAAGGCCAACTCGGCCAAGTTCCTGGCGGATAATCCTGATATCGCCGCTGCGCTTGAGAAGCAAATTCGCGACAAGCTGCTGACTGCCGCGCCAGACGTGAAAGCTGCCGCCAACCGTGAACCGGTTGACGAGATGGAAGAAGCCGACACCGACATCTGAAGCAAACGATGACTGTTGTACTGGATACACTCGTCGCCGTTAGGCGCACTGCAATGGACCTGCTCGCTCGCCGCGAGCATGGTCGAGTCGAACTGACGCGTAAATTGCGCCAGCGCGGCGCAGAGCCCGAGATGATCGAAGCCGCCCTCGACCGTTTGACGGAGGAGGGCCTGCTTTCCGAATCCCGTTACCTGGAAAGTTTTGTTTCCTACCGAGCCCGGTCCGGCTATGGTCCTGCACGAATTCGCGAAGAACTGAGCCAGCGCGGTTTGCAGCGTAGCGATATCGATCTTGCTTTGCGTGAGTGCGGTATCAACTGGCAGTCGCAACTGGAGGATACCTGGCGTCGCAAGTTCTCTGGTCATCTGCCGATTGATGCCAAGGAACGTGCGAAACAAGGTCGATTCCTGAGCTATCGCGGGTTCTCAATGGATATGATCAGCCGTTTGCTCAGCGGTCGAGAGATGGACGACTGAGTAACGCAGATTCGTTCCGGCGAACGGCTACATAACCCCTGGCCGCTCAATACGATCTCCCAATACAGCCGAAAAGGCCCGCTATGAAGATAGCGGGCCTTTTTGCGTTTCTGAATTCACGCTGGCTCCGGTGTCACTCGCTGCTGCGCCGTGCCCTGGGCATGGGCCCAGTTCTCTGGCAGGTTGATGTAGTCCACCAACTCTCGCAAACGGCCTTGATCTCGCCCGTTGAAATTGAACACCAATCGCGTCAAATGGCTGAATTTCGGCTCATCATGTTCCTCCCCGGTGTAAGTCAGTTGCTGGAACTCGCCACTCAAACGCAGGCTGGCGAATTCAGTCTGCAGATGCGCCAAGGCCTGTTCGCTGAGCGGATGGTTCATGCGCATTACAAACTCCCGTTTGAGCCAGCGTGTGGAGTGGAAGTTGGCGTAGAACTGATTGATTTCGTCCACGGCCTCTTCAGCGCTGTACACCAACCGAACCAGCTTGAGATCGGTCGGCAGAATGTAGCGATTGGCCTCCAACTGATTGCGGATAAAGTCCAAAGCGCCTTGCCAGAACCCACCGCCGGGCGCATCCAGCAACACCACCGGCACCAGCGGGCTCTTGCCGGTCTGGATCAGCGTTAATACTTCCAGCGCTTCGTCCAGGGTGCCGAAACCGCCTGGGCATAACACCAGCGCATCGGCTTCTTTGACGAAGAACAGTTTGCGGGTAAAGAAGAAGTGGAAGGACAGCAGGTTTTCAGTGCCATCGATGGTGGGGTTGGCGTGCTGTTCAAACGGTAAGGTGATATTGAACCCCAGGCTATGCTCCAGGCCAGCACCCTCGTGTGCTGCCGCCATGATGCCGCCGCCACCGCCAGTGATCACCATCAGATCGGAGCGCGCCAAGGCGGTGCCCACCTCGCGAGCCAAGGCATATAACGGGCTTTCTACCGGAGTGCGTGCCGAGCCGAATACGGTGACCTTGCGTCGCCCCTTGAACTGTTCCAGAACCCGGAACGAGTGGTCCAATTCGCGGATGGCCTGTAGGGTTATTTTGGCGTTCCAACGGTCGCGGTCGTCTTGGGCCATGCGCAGCACGGTAAGGATCATGTCGCGATACAGGGGGCTGTTCGGGCTGTTGGGGGCGATCTGTTGGAGCTGAGCTTCGACTTGCTGTGTGAGCTCGGGCCCGTGTTCTTCAAAATGTCGTATCAAGCTGTCATTCGGTTGGTAAGGCATTCAACGTCTCCTTATTCACAGAGGTTGGGCCGGCGGCGAGTGATCGTCCGGCGGTCACGACACTGCATGTGTCGCTGCATGCCTTAGGCATTGCACCTGTTTGCCAGTCGGCAAAGCGCGCTCTGTATGTTCCTAGTGATTTAAAAACCTCTGCACTGCAAGTCGCAGTAGGGAAACCCTCTTGTGCCCTGAAAATGTTACAGGACGGTATGGAAACCGTTACGCAAGGGTGTTTGAGATGACTCGATCATGGGCCGAAAAAGCCTTGGCTGGCAACCGCTTATTGGTTGATCAGAGGGGGGCTGGCGGGAAACAATTGCAAAGGGGGAGTACGCGCCACGGGACCGCAGCGCGGGGATAAAGCCGAATTTACTTTTTCTTCTTCGTCGGGGCTGGGCAGTCCGCTTCTGCGAACTTCACCGATGCCACAGGGCGGTTGCTCTTGTTCTCGGTGATTTCATAGCGCATCACGGCGCCCTTGGCCATCAGCTCGCGGTAGCCTGGGTTGGTGCAGACGCTGCGGCCCAATTGGAAGTAGACAGCCTTGGGGTTGGCGCGCATCTGTTCGGCACGGTCGGGCAGCACACTCAGGTGGTCGATCAGCTGCATACCTTCAACGGTGTAGGCCACTTCCAGGGTTTTTTCGTCGATTTCTCGCGGCAGGCCTTTATTGCTCTCGGCGGCAACGCTTTGCAGCTTCTTGTTCATTTGCGCCTCCAGCAGCGAGGCAGCGTGGGCGCCCATGGGCAAAACCAGCGCAAGCGCGACGGATGGGGCGACAAGACGCAGCATGGAACGCAGCATGAAATTCTCCTGATTCGGTTACAGGTGCATAGACCCGCCACTGCGCTGTGCGTTCAGTGGCGCGCGATTATAGGTGAGGCCTTGCCGCTACAGCCAGGCGTATCGCTGGTAAACTGCGGCCACTTCAACCGATCTTGAGTGACCCCGTGTCGATTTTCCCGTTTCTACGGCGCATGCGATGAGCCACGCCGTCTCCCGCCTGCGCACTCAGCGCCTGGCGCGCGCCATCAAACCTTTCGTCAATCGCGGCTCCCGCGCTGAGCGTTGCCCCGGCTGCCGGGTCATTCCCGAATATTGCCTGTGCGCCTGGCGACCCAAGGTCGCAGCCAGGTCCGCCATGTGCCTGTTGATGCATGATGTTGAGCCGATGAAGCCCAGCAATACCGGCTGGCTGATCGCCGATGTGATCGATGACACCACGGCGTTCGCGTGGTCGCGTACCGAGGTCGATGCAGGGTTGCTCACCTTGTTGGCCGATCCGCAGTGGCAGCCCTATATCGTGTTTCCCGGCGAGTTCGTGGCGCCGGAGCGTGTCGTCAGTGCCGTCACGGTGGAGGAGGGCAAGCGTCCGTTGTTCATCTTGTTGGACGGCACCTGGAGCGAGGCGCGCAAGATGTTCCGCAAGAGCCCTTACTTGGAACATCTGCCGGTGTTGAGCCTGG
Source organism: Pseudomonas sp. S5F11 (assembly GCF_019641515.1). Classification (NCBI taxonomy): domain Bacteria; kingdom Pseudomonadati; phylum Pseudomonadota; class Gammaproteobacteria; order Pseudomonadales; family Pseudomonadaceae; genus Pseudomonas; species Pseudomonas sp. S5F11. The sequence goes on along the minus strand of NZ_JAIFJZ010000001.1, from coordinate 2,230,679 downwards.
CGCCTGAGCAACTGTCACGCTATAAGCTGCGCCGCTCCAAACGCGATGATCACTTTTGCACCGCCGAAGTTGCGGCCCTGTGCCTGGAGTTGGCTGACGATGGCGCCGCCAGTGAAGTCTTGGACGCCTACCTCGATGTATTCAGTACCCACTACCTGGCGGCCAAGTTTCAGTTGCCACTGGACCTGGCGGACCCTGTTCACGCGCGCCTTGCGCCCTATATACCGGAGCTTTAGCCAGACGACGTTTGCATGATGGCACCTTATCCCTGCAACCCGCTAAAATGCCCGTGGGCGTAGTGCTTGACCCCCCAGGCTACGCTGGGCATGCTGGGCGCCGATTGAGGTGCCAGCATGGATTATCGACGTCGTTTCACGTCGAGCACGCCCTCTGGCGATGGCTGCCTGGCCACCGCCTTGTGCATTGGTGAACCCTGAACCCATCGGGGCTCCCATAAAAACAGGATCATTTAATCAATGGCCACATACGAAATCCTGATAGCCGACGACCACCCGCTGTTTCGCAGTGCGTTGCGTCAAGCGGTGACGCTGGGCCTAGGCCCGGATGTCCGCCTGGTCGAAGTGGCCAGTATTGCTGAGCTGGAAACCCATCTGACCGACAAAACCGACTGGGATCTTGTGCTGCTCGACCTGAACATGCCGGGCGCATACGGTTTCTCCGGGCTGGTGCTGCTACGCGGACAGTACCCACAGATTCCAGTGGTGATGGTCTCTGCCCAAGAAGAGGCCGATGTGGTGGTGCGCTCAAGAGAGTTTGGCGCCAGTGGATTTATTCCCAAGTCTAGCTCCATGGAGCAGATTCAAGCCGCAGTGCGTGCCGTTCTGGATGGTGACGTCTCGTGGCCCCCGCAAGCCTCGGAAACCATCAATGTCTCTGCCGAGGCCAAGGCCGCACAGGAGGGCCTAGCCAGCCTGACACCCCAACAGTTCCGGGTCTTGACCATGGTCTGTGAAGGTTTGTTGAACAAGCAAATTGCCTACGAGCTGAAAGTCTCGGAAGCCACAATCAAGGCCCATGTCACGGCGATTTTCCGCAAACTGAACGTGCGTACGCGCACCCAGGCGGCCTTGCTTTTGCAACAACTTGAGTCAATTACGCAGCATTAAGCCGTTTTCGATTCACGCTTTTTTGACTTCGCGTGATCTAGTTTCCCCACTCCTTTGGTTCAGTTGCTTACATCTATGTCGCCTTTCAAGGGTCAAACCGGTATCAAACGTATCTTCAATGCTGGGGGATATTCCCTGGATGGCCTGCGCGCGGCATTCACCGGGGAGGCGGCGTTCCGTCAGTTGGTGTTGCTCAATGTGATCCTGATCCCGTTGAGCTTTTTTCTGAGCGTCAGCCGCGTCGAGCGTGCGTTGCTGATCGCCGTGTGCCTGCTGGCGCTGATCGTCGAGCTGCTCAATTCGGCGGTGGAAGCGGCGATCGATCGCATCTCTCTGGACCGTCATCCCTTGTCGAAAAACGCCAAGGACATGGGCAGCGCCGCGCAATTCGTGGCCCTGACCATGATCACCCTGGTGTGGGCCGTCATCCTGATTTAAACCTCAGGCAATGGTCGGCAGCACGATTTCGTCGCTGCGTTGCACGCCGGCCGTGAACGCGCGACAGAGTTCCAGGAACTCGCGCATCGCTGAGGTCTGGTATTTCTGCTTGTGCCAGATGAAGTAGAACTGCCGCATAAGGTCCAGATCCGGCGTTTCCACCGGCACCAGGCTGCCACGGCGAAACGCATCGCGCAGCGCCAGCCGTGAGATGCAGCCAATGCCCAGTCCGGACTCCACCGCTCGCTTGATCGCCTCGGTGTGTTCCAGTTCGAGGCGAATATTCAGCGCGCTGCGGTGATGGCGCATGGCTTGGTCAAACGTCAGGCGCGTGCCGGAGCCTTGTTCACGCAGGATCCACGCCTCATGGGTCAACTCGTCCATGCTCGCCATGCCGCGTCTGGCCAGGGGGTGCTGCGGCGCGCAAAACACCACGAGTTCGTCCTCTACCCAAGTCTGCACCTCGATATCCGGGTGGCTGCAGTCGCCTTCGATTAGACCCAGGTCAATTTCGTAATGCGCGACTTGGTGCACGATATGCGCAGTGTTTTGCACATGCAGTTTCACCTGACTCTCGGGGTGTTGTTGCATGAAGCTGCCGATCAGCAAGGTCGCCAGGTAGTTGCCGATGGTCAGGGTGGCACCGACCGCCAGGGAACCGAAGCCGGACTTGCCGTTGAGCAGGTCTTCGATCTCCTTGGCCTGGTCCAGCAGCGCCACCGCCTGGGGTAACAGTTGATGGCCGAGAGCGTTGAGACTCAGGCGTTTACCGGCGCGGTCGAATAATTGGCAGCTGGATTGACGCTCAAGCTCCGTGATCGAAGTGCTGGCGGCGGATTGGGATAAGGCCAGCAGGCCAGCAGCGCGCGAAACGCTTTCCTGCTGGGCGACGGCGACGAAGACTTGCAGTTGACGGAGAGTAAATCGCATATCGATATAACCGATAACCCTTATCTTAATAATTCAGTTAACAGATATTGTCGCCGCCATTAGAATGCGCTGCAATTGCGCGCTTCACATTTAGTGCAGACCCATTTCCAGGAGTCCCCCGTACATGAGCAACATGAACCACGAGCGTGTCCTCAGTGTTCATCACTGGAACGACACTCTGTTCAGCTTCAAGTGCACCCGCGATCCGGGCTTGCGCTTCGAGAACGGTCAGTTCGTGATGATCGGCCTGCAACAGCCCAACGGCCGCCCGCTCATGCGCGCTTACTCCATTGCCAGCCCGAACTGGGAAGAGCATCTGGAGTTCTTCAGCATCAAGGTGCCGGATGGTCCGCTGACCTCCCAATTGCAGCACCTGAAGGAAGGCGACGAAATCATCATCAGCAAGAAACCGACAGGCACCCTGGTGCTTGACGACTTGAAGCCCGGCAAACACCTGTACCTGCTCAGCACCGGCACTGGCCTGGCGCCATTTATGAGCGTGATCCAGGACCCGGAAACCTATGAGCGTTTCGAAAAAGTGATCCTGTGCCACGGCGTGCGCTACGTCAACGAAGTCGCCTACCGCGAGTTCATCACCGAGCACCTGCCGCAGAACGAGTTCTTCGGCGAGGCCGTGCGTGAGAAGCTGATCTACTACCCAACCGTGACCCGCGAGCCCTTCGAAAATCAAGGTCGCCTGACCGACCTGATGCGCAGTGGCAAACTGTTCAGCGATATCGGCCTGCCGCCGATCAATCCAGAGGACGACCGCGCCATGCTGTGCGGCAGCCCAAGCATGCTGGACGAGACCAGCGAAGTGCTCAACAGCTTCGGCCTGAAAGTTTCGCCGCGCATGCGTGAGCCGGGCGACTATCTGATCGAGCGCGCATTCGTCGAGAAGTAACCGCGGTAAAAAAATGTGGGAGGGGGCTTACCCCCTCCCACATTTCGTTTGCGCCTTATTCAGTTAGCGGGCACCACTTCCAATACGCAAATCACCCCCGCTTCGGGATAGTGCCAGCGCACATCCACATCCCAGAAGCGCACCCCGTATTCACGTTCTGGCCCCGGTGTCTGGTAGGCCGGGCGCGGGTCCTGAGCCAAACACTGATCGATCAGCTCAACCAATGGTTCCCCAAGGCGCTGGGCGTGGCCTTGTGCTTGCTGCAGCGCCGTCTTCAGCCACTGCACGGCAATCAACGGCGGCGCAGCGCTGGCGATGTCATTGGTGGCCGTGTCGATGATGTCGGCGTAGGGCACATAGGGCTTGATATCCAGTACGGGGGTGCCATCCAGCAAATCGATCCCGGAAATCCACAAGCGCCCGGGCTCCACCTTGTCCAGTTTCACCACCGACTGGCCGATGCCATTGGGTCGATGGGTTGCGCGGGTGGCAAACACCCCCATGGACGCATTGCCACCCAGGCGCGGCGGGCGCACCTTCAGGCGCGGCTTGTCTTCCAGGGCCTGGTGGAACAGAAACAGCAACCACACATGGCTGACCTGCTCCAAGCCTTGTACCGCCTCGCCCTGATCGAACGGTGCCACCAGTTCCACCACACCCCGGGCCGCTGGCGCCAGTTGCGGCTGGCGCGGAATGGCGAACTTCTCCTTGAAGCAGGAACGCACGAAGCCCACGGGTGAGACCGGGTAATTCATGGCTTAGGCACGCACCCGCAACGTCAGCCCCTTGAGGAAGTTACGCAGCAGCTGGTCGCCGCATGGGCGGTAATTGGTGTGGCCGAACTTGCGGAACAGCGCGCTCAGTTCCGGTTTGGATACTGGGAAATCGGCTGACTTGAGAATGGCGTGCATGTCGTCTTCCTTCAGTTCGAAGGCGACGCGCAGCTTCTTGAGAATGATGTTGTTGGTCACCGGGGTTTCGATCGGCTGGGGTGGGCGGCTTTCGTCTTTGCCGCGCTTGAAGATCACCAGGCCATCGAGAAAGTGCGCCATGACCTCGTCCGGGCAGAACACGAAGCCTTCTTCTTCGTCCTTTTTGAGGTAGGTCAGCAGGTCATCCTTGGTGATGTCCATGCCGCCGAGCTTGGTGATCTCGACCATTTTGTTGTCGCTGATGTCGAGCATGTAGCGCACGCTGCGCAATACGTCGTTGTGAATCATGGTGGGCAATCCTGGTTTCAACGGTGGACAACGCCCAGTGGGGCGCTGTCGAAAAAAAGGAGCGGCTTAGAATTTCTCTTTGCCGGACAAGTAACGCCATTGGCCTACGGGCACCTTGCCGATGGACACACCGCCGATGCGGATACGGCGAATCGCCACGACTTTCAGGCCGACCGCTTCGCAGAACAATGCGATTACCCCGGGTTGCGGGTTTTTCAGCGCAAAGCGCAGGCGGTTTTCGTTCTGCCAGCTGGCTTTGACGGGCGGCAGTTCCTTGCCTTTGTAGGTCAGGCCGTGGTTCAGGCGATTGAGGCCGTGGGCAACCATCTCGCCTTCCACCTCAACCACGTATTCCTGCTCGATCTTGGCGGCATCGGCGGTCAACTTGCGCAGAATCTTCCAATCCTGGGTAAACACCAGCAGGCCGCTGGCCTTGGCTTGCAGGTCGGCGCTGGCGCTCAGGCGCAGGAAGTGGCCCTTGAGCGGGCGCTTGCCGAAGCGATGTTCGTCCGACAGGGTTTCGGCGCTGATCGACGCCATCGCCGTGTCGGCATCCACGCCGGCCGGGGCGTGCAGCAGGATGGTCACGGGCTCCGGCGCAGTGGCCTTGGCTTCGGGGTCGAGTTCGACCTTTTGGGTGGTGACCTTGAACTGCGGTTCGTCGATCACTTCACCGTCCACCGAGACCCAGCCGCCTTCGATAAACAGCTCGGCCTCCCGACGGGAGCAACCGACCAGTTCGATAAGGCGTTTGGAGAGGCGTATGGGGTCAGTCATGACAAGGGCCGTAACAAAAGGGGGCGGCTATTGTACCTGCCTGGCGCCGGTTAATCCCGACCCCATTTCATTTAGCCCTGACGCGCCTGTGACGGCAGCTGGCGCAAACGCATGCGCAACAACGGATAAGGCTTGCCCAGGCCGTCGTGCTCCGTGCGTCCGATCACCTCGAAACCCTGCTTGAGGTAAAAACCCAGGGCCTGGGGGTTCTGTTCGTTGACTTCCAACTCATCGGCGTTCATGCACTCCACCGCGTAGCGCAGCAACTGTCGGCCCAAGCCCTGGCCACGGTATTGCGGGTCGATGAACAGCATCTCCACTTTGCCCGCCGCGACCCCGGCAAATCCGGTAATGCGCTGGCGGGCGTCTTTTGTGCAGATCAGCATCACGGCATCCAGGTAGCGGGTCAGCACCAGATCCTTGAGTAACACGATGTAGCTGTCCGGCAGGAAGTCGTGGGTGGCGCGCACCGAAGCTTCCCAGATGCGCACCAGCTCCGGGTAATCGCTGCTCTTAGGTGTGTGAATGACCGAATGCTGCCTCATGCCCGCTGCCCCTTGCCGATATCTGCATTGTTGGGCCAAACGATAGACCGAAAAAAGCCCCGCATCTTGTCCAGAAGCAGGGCTTTTCCAGTTTTTAACGATCAGGCGCGCTTTTCGGCCCACAGGTCGTATTCGTCGGCGTCGGTCACGGTGCACCAGACCTTGTCGCCTGGCTTCAAGCCGCTGGCGTCGTCGATAAATACGTTACCGTCGATCTCCGGCGCATCGAAGAAGCAACGGCCCACGGCGCCTTGTTCGTCGACTTCGTCGATCAACACTTCGATTTCCTTGCCGATGCGCAGTTGCAGGCGCGCCGAGCTGATGGCCTGCTGATGGGCCATGAAGCGTTCCCAACGGTCCTGCTTGACGTCGTCCGGCACCACGGCCAGGTCCAACAGGTTGGCCGGAGCACCTTCAACCGGTGAGTACTGGAAGCAGCCAACGCGGTCCAACTGGGCTTCGGTCAGCCAGTCCAGCAGGTACTGGAAGTCTTCTTCGGTTTCGCCGGGGAAGCCGACGATAAAGGTGGAGCGGATGATCAGCTCGGGGCAGATCTGGCGCCAGTTTTTGATGCGCGCCAGGGTCTTGTCTTCGAAGGCCGGGCGTTTCATGGCCTTGAGCACTTTCGGGCTGGCGTGCTGGAACGGGATGTCCAGGTACGGCAGGATCTTGCCGGCGGCCATCAGCGGGATCAGCTCGTCCACATGCGGGTACGGATAAACATAGTGCAGGCGCACCCACACACCCAGGCTGCTGAGGGCTTCGCAGAGTTCGGTCATGCGGGTCTTCACCGGCGCGCCGTTCCAGAAACCGGTGCGGTATTTCACATCGACGCCGTAGGCGCTGGTGTCCTGGGAGATCACCAGCAGCTCTTTCACGCCGGATTTGACCAGGCGTTGGGCCTCGTCTAGCACGTCACCCACCGGGCGGCTCACCAGCTTGCCGCGCATCGACGGGATGATGCAGAAGCTGCAGCTGTGGTTGCAGCCTTCGGAAATCTTCAGGTAGGCGTAGTGGCGCGGGGTCAGCTTGATGCCTTGTGGTGGCACCAGGTCGATCAGCGGGTTGTGATCCTGACGTGGCGGCACCACCTCGTGCACGGCGTTAACCACTTGCTCATATTGCTGCGGACCGGTCACCGCCAGCACGCTGGGGTGCACGTCGCGAATATTGCCTTCTTCCACGCCCATGCAGCCGGTCACGATGACCTTGCCGTTTTCCTTGATGGCTTCGCCGATCACTTCCAGCGACTCCGCCTTGGCCGAGTCGATAAAGCCACAGGTATTGACCACCACCACGTCCGCGTCCTGATAAGTGGACACCACGTCATAACCTTCCATGCGCAGTTGGGTCAGGATGCGCTCGGAATCGACCAGGGCCTTGGGGCAACCCAGGGATACAAAGCCGACCTTGGGGTTGGCCGTTGCGGGAGTGGTGGACATGTCTAACCTCGGTATTGAATGACGCCGCCGCCGTGAAGGGCAGGGCAGCGGACGGGCGCTGGGCGCGCCTCTGATCAAAAAGTGCGCAATTCTAGCGATGGGCAACGCACTTGACCAGCTTTATGCAGGGAAATACGACGAGCGCTGCGCTATGCTTCGCGCCGTTGCGCATGGGTAAAACCCGTGGGTCAATAAAACGTCTGTTACGAGAAGTAAAACAGCGCATGCTAGGGTTCGCTTAGACGCGCTGTTTATATAAGACCTCAGGTCAAAGGGCAGGAGTGGTTGATGGGTCAGGCAAGTAGTCAGGCAACAGGTGCCGAGCATTCAAACGCCAAGCCGATTGGCATGCTGGTGGCGGCGGTCGGGGTGGTGTATGGCGATATCGGCACCAGCCCGCTCTATACCCTCAAAGAGGTGTTCAACGGCGGTTATGGGGTTCAGGTCAACCACGATGGCGTGCTGGGGATTCTGGCGCTGATTTTCTGGTCGCTGATCTGGGTCGTGTCGATCAAGTACATGCTGTTCGTACTTCGTGCCGACAACCAGGGCGAAGGCGGCATTATGGCCCTAACCGCGCTGGCGCGGCGGGCGGCGGGGGAGCGCAGGAAGCTGCGCAGTTTCCTGGTGGTCTGTGGTCTTTGCGGGGCGGCGTTGTTCTACGGCGACAGCATGATCACCCCGGCGATTTCCGTATTGTCGGCCGTGGAAGGTCTGGAACTGGCGTTCGATGGCCTGGAAAAATGGGTGGTACCGATTGCCCTGGTGGTGTTGGTAGCGCTGTTTCTGATCCAGAAGCACGGCACCGACCATATCGGCAAACTGTTCGGGCCGGTGATGGTGACCTGGTTTCTGGTGCTGGGCGGCCTGGGTGTGTACGGCATCACCCTGCACCCTGAGGTGCTGCATGCCTTGAACCCGATCTGGGCCGTGCGTTTCTTCGAGGCCCACCCTGGCATTGGCGTGGCGATCCTTGGCGCGGTGGTGCTGGCGTTGACCGGTGCCGAAGCGTTGTACGCCGACATGGGGCACTTCGGACGCAAGCCGATTGCCCGTGCGTGGTTCATGCTGGTGCTGCCGGCACTGGTGCTTAACTACTTCGGTCAGGGCGCGATGCTATTGGGCGACCCCGAAGCCGCGCGTAACCCGTTCTACTTGCTGGCACCGAGTTGGGCGCTGATCCCGCTGGTGGTGTTGTCCACCCTGGCCACGGTAATTGCGTCCCAGGCAGTGATTTCCGGTGCGTTCTCCTTGACGCGCCAAGCGATCCAGCTTGGTTACATCCCGCGCATGCACATCCAACACACCTCCAGTGCCGAACAGGGCCAGATCTACATTGGCGCGGTGAACTGGTCGCTGATGGTCGGCGTGATTCTGCTGGTACTGGGCTTCGAATCCTCCAATGCCTTGGCCTCGGCCTACGGCGTGGCTGTAACCGGCACCATGCTGATGACCACTATCCTGGTGTCGGCGGTCATGCTGCTGCTGTGGAAATGGCCGCCGGTGCTGGCTGTGCCGGTGCTGGTCTGCTGCCTGTTGGTCGACGGTCTGTACTTCGCCGCCAACGTGCCGAAGATCATCCAGGGCGGGGCCTTCCCGGTACTGGCGGGGATCGTGCTGTTCGTACTGATGACGACGTGGAAACGCGGCAAGCAATTGCTGGTGGACCGCCTCGATGAAGGCGGCCTGCCGTTGCCGATCTTTATCAGCAGTATCCGCGTACAGCCGCCCCACCGGGTGCAGGGCACGGCGGTGTTTCTCACCGCGCGCCCCGACGCTGTGCCCCATGCGCTGTTGCACAACCTGCTGCACAACCAGGTGCTGCATGAGCAAGTGGTGCTGCTGACCGTGGTGTACGAAGACATCCCACGGGTGCCCGCCACCCGGCGGTTCGAGGTGGACTCCTACGGTGAAGGCTTCTTCCGGGTCATCCTGCACTTCGGTTTCACCGACGAGCCGGACGTGCCCGAAGCGCTGAAGCTGTGCCATCTGGACGATCTGGATTTCAGCCCGATGCGCACCACCTACTTCCTCAGCCGTGAAACGGTGATCGCCTCGCGTATCAAAGGCATGGCGCGCTGGCGCGAAGGGCTGTTCGCGTTCATGTTGAAAAACGCCAACGGTAACCTGCGCTTCTTCAAACTCCCGGTAAACCGGGTGATCGAGCTGGGCACCCAGGTCGAAATGTAAGCACGCGCTGCACGGGGGCCGGCAATCGGCTCCCGCTTTGTGCTGAACCCTGTGCAATCGCGCGTTGTCGACTAGGCTCTAAGCACGGTTTGAATAGTGCCCACAGAACCCAGAAGAGGTGCGCCATGAGTCAGCTGCTCGAATCCTATACCCTGCGCCAATTGACCCTGCCCAATCGCATTGCCGTTTCGCCGATGTGCCAGTACTCCAGCGTAGATGGCTTGGCCAACGACTGGCACCTGGTGCACCTCGGCAGCCGTGCTGTGGGCGGCGCCGGTCTGATCTTCACCGAAGCCACCGCTGTGACCGCCGATGGCCGTATCACCGCCCAGGACCTGGGGCTGTGGAACGATCAACAGATCGAGCCGCTGCAACGCATTACGCGCTTTATTGCGGCCCAAGGGGCGGTTGCCGGTATTCAACTGGCCCATGCCGGGCGCAAGGCCAGCACCCACCGCCCGTGGCTCGGCAAGCATGGCAGCGTCAAGCCCGAAGACGGCGGCTGGGTGCCGGTCGGCCCTTCGCCGATTGCCTTCGACCCGCTGCACACCCAACCCAAACAGCTGGATGAGGAACAGATCCAGCAGGTGGTTGCCGACTTCGTCGCGGCCGCCAAACGCGCCTTGACCGCCGGTTTCAAGGTAGTGGAGATCCACGCGGCCCATGGCTATTTGCTGCACCAGTTTCTGTCGCCACTGAGCAATCAACGTCAGGACCAGTACGGGGGCTCGTTCCAGAATCGCATTCGATTGGTGTTGCAAGTGACCGAAGCCGTGCGCGACGTCTGGCCTCAAGAACTGCCACTGTTCGTGCGCGTATCTGCCACCGACTGGGTGGAAGACGGCTGGAACCCGGATGAAACCGTGGAACTGGCGCGCCGCCTCAAAGCGATCGGGGTGGATTTGATCGACGTCTCGTCCGGCGGCACCGCCGCCAACGCCGAGATCCCCACCGGCCCGGGTTACCAGACCCGTTTCGCCGAGCGGGTGCGCAAAGAGTCAGAAATTGCCACCGGCACCGTCGGCATGATCACCGAGCCGGCGCAGGCCGAGCACATCCTGCGTACCTGTCAGGCCGACATCATCTTCCTGGCCCGTGAACTGCTGCGCGATCCGTACTGGCCGTTGCATGCCGACGACGACCTGGGCGGGCGCAAGGCGATCTGGCCGGCGCAGTATCAACGAGCAACCCATCGCGATCAGCCAATCCATGAGTCCGACTTGAGGGATTAGCCGTCGCGACAATAAGCAACCCACCCTGATCCGGTGGGTTTTTTATTGCCCTGAGTATGGGAAATACCTGTAGGCCTTTGTTACCGAAGAAATTTTTTAAGTGAATGCTCTAAAAAAATCCCACGCGCGATCAGAATGTTTCTACGCTTACGGTAAGCCTGATTTCTGGCCCAGGAAATCAGGCAGCTTGCCCACTGAGGCATTGCGCTTCACGGGACGCAGGTGATGGGCGCCAGGAGTATTTGATTGTTATCAGGAGAAGCAGTCCATGGCCAAGTCCTATGGTGTAGCGGGTATGGTGGCGTCATTTCTGACCCGCAGGGTGGCGTTGCGAGGTCGAAGGCTGAGTTCGGATGAAGAGGCGTTGTTGGCGCAGTACCGCGCCCTGACCGAGGACGACCAGGTGGCGATGCGGTACTTGATTGGAGCGATGAAAAGCGTGTCGCGATTCTGAATCGCGGTTCAATCATGGGGGAGCGAACGCTCCCCCATGGTGCATCAGGTGTACTTGCGTTGGTCCGGTGCTGGCGGGAAGTACTGATACAACCAGGTTTCGCTCAAGGTGCGGTCCTGGGTGCGGATAAACAATCGCAGCTCCACCGGTTCCACGCTGTCGCTGGTCGGGTACCAGTCGAACAGAATGCGGTAGCCCTTGATGTTATCCAGTACCAGCACGCTGAAGTCCTTCACCTCGCCGTGGGAACAGGTCACCACCGGTTCGATCCCGGTGCCCTCCGGCAAGCGGTCCAGGCCGCCCCCCTTGAAGTCCACCGCGAAGCGGCGCGCCCACACCGGCGGGTAATGCTCGCCCGGTGCCCAGCCTTCGGTAAAACCGCCCATGCCGGAACGGGTAGCATCCACTTGCGCTAATGGCGTGCTTACCGGTGGCAGGGCGCTCCAGTACAGCTTGTAGCCGTAGTTGAGCGAATCGCCGGCGGCCACGGGGTTTTTCGGGGTCCAGAAGGCGACGATGTTGTCCAGGGTTTCGCCGGTGGTGGGGATTTCTAGCAGGTCGATGGAGCCTTCGCCCCAAGCGGTGGTCGGCTCCACCCACAGGCTTGGGCGTTTGCTGTACCAGTCCACAGTGTCCTGATAGCTGGCGAATTCGTGGTCGGTCTGCACCAGCCCGAAGCCTTTCGGGTCGGTGTCGGCGAACGCATTGAATTGCAGCTTGGCTGGGTTATTCAGAGGGCGGCAGACCCACTCGCCATTGCCGCGCCACATGGCCAGGCGGTCCGAGTCGTGGATCTGCGGGTGGATGGTGTCGCACATGCGGCGCTCGTGGGTGCCGCAGCTGAACATGCTGGTCATCGGTGCGATGCCCAATTGTTCGATGGCCGTGCGCGCATTGATATGCGCGTCAATAGCCATCACCACCTGGTTGGCCTGGCAGTCGATATCGAAGCGGTAGGCACCAGTGGCGCTCGGCGAGTCGAGCAGGGCATAGACCACGAAGCGGGTAGCGTTCTTATCCGGGGTTTCGAACCAGAACTGCGTGAAATCTGGGAATTCTTCGCGTTTTTTCGCGTAGGTGTCGATTGCCAGGCCACGCGCGGACAGGCCGTACTGGCCAGTGGAATCCACCGCGCGGAAATAGCTGGCGCCGAGAAACGACAGCACATCATGACGGTCCAGCTCCGGCGCCTTGAACAGTTTGAAGCCGGAGAAACCCAGGTCGCCGGTCAGTTGCTTGGTGTCGACCGTAGTTTTTTCATAGTTGAACAGCGAAGGGCGGAAATGCACCTCACGGGCTTCGCGGGTCTTAGGGTCGACGCTGTGCATGCGCACCGGCGTCTTGAAGCCCATGCCGACGTGGAAGAACTGCACGTCCAGCTGGCCGTTCAGCTCTTTCCACAGCGAATGGTTGCGGTCGTAGCCGATGGCGTTGAAATTCTGCGGGGTCATGCTCGCCAGGGTCGGCGGCAGCACCTGTTTGGTGTCTTTGTAGGCGGTTGCGGCCAGTTGTTTGGCCTGGGCCTTGAGCGATTCGAAGTCGAACGCCACGGCTTTCCCATCGGCGGCGCGGTTCCCGGCCCATGCTTGGGCGGCGAGCAGGCCACTGGCCGACAGACCGGTATAAGCCGCAATGGCCATGGACGCTTTGAGCAAATTCCTACGATGCATAGAGACAACCTGTCGTGAGCAAATCCCGCGCCGTTCCTGGCACGTGCTGGATCAGAAAGTACGGTTCGGACATGCCTTCGGCCAAACGCAACGAACATTAAACAGACGCCGGATAGCTTAAGCGGTTCGATGGTGTAGGAAAAATGATTGATGGCGGGGTGATAGCATTGCAAGTGCGACAAGACATTTCCGGGGCTGTGGGGCAACCACATTACTCACGAATTATGAAGCTCCAATGTGGGAGAGGGCTTGCTCCCGATAGCGGTGCATCAGCCAACTATTTCAGTGCTGACCCACTGCTATCGGGGGCGAGCCCCCTCCCACAAACAGTTTTGTATTGCCTGTCAGAGGTGTGTTTCAGGCCACTTCGCCCACGGCTCGGTACGCCTCGTCGATCGCCGCATGCGCGTACGCACTCCAGGCCGCGTCCGAGTTGGCGATGCTCACATGCCCCAACGGTTTGCGCGCCAGGTTCATCAGCGCTTCACTTTCGTCGGCGTCATCGAACAGGCTGTTGGAAAAATACGCATAGCCATGGGACCAGCGATTCACGGTGATCGCCAGGATATCCGTCTCATGGTTGAACCCGCCCGGGCCTAGCATGCGTTGCAGTTGGTCACGTAATTGCGCTTCCAGTTGCTCGAATGTCTGCCCATACAACCGGCCGCGTCCGGCGCGGGCCTGGTCGCGGGCGTTCATGCCGCTGTTGGGGCTGGTGGGCACGTAGACCATGTGCAAGCCGATGGGCTGCGTCGGGTCGCGCGGGTGGTCGTAGCCGCCCATGCTCACCGGGTAGTCCAGCTTGATGCGGCTGTAAGGCTGGGTAGCTGCGTAGATTTCATGCACGCCCAACTTCTCAAACGCCTGCCAGTTACGAATCACCACCTTGGTGTACACCAAGGGGAATTTCACGTTCTGGCTCAACGCATGGGCCTGGGGCGCGGGCAGGCCCTTGAGCAGGTACGGAATCATCATGTTGTAGCAGGCCAGGATGCAGCGTTTGCCGCGTACTTGTGCGAGTTGGCCGCCTCGGCTGTAGCCGATATGTACGCCGTCGCCGACATTGCGCACACTCACCGCCGTGCTGTTCAAGCGCAGGCGCACCGGCGCCTTGGGTTGGTCGAGCCTGGCATAGTCGAAGGGCGCCAGCACGATATCGTCCATGGTGTGCCCCGGCGCCACCCCCGGAATCAGGCTGCGCACCAAGAGGCGCGCCAGCGACGCGTTGCCGTCCGGGAAGTGGTAGATGTAGGGCTCTTCCATTTCTGCCGCAGCTTCTTCACTGATCGGCGCCAGGTTCATCCCCGCGAAACCAGGGAAACCGACGTTATAAGCGTCGGACGCAGCCACGGCATCAATGCTCAAGGCCATAAAGTCATTGGTGCGGCTCTGGAAGTATTTCACCGCACCTTCCGACAACCCCACGTTCTTGAGCAGGAAGTCCCGGTAGCTGGTGGCCGCCAGATAATCGGCCTTTTCCTCGGCCGTTTTGCCCGGCAAGTAGTCCTTGGGCGCAGTGTGCAGTTCGATCAACGCCTGGCGGTCCGCAGCCGGCAGTGGGAAATCATTGATAAAGTCTTTCAGGGCGCGCCCATGCAGCTGTTCCGGGGCGATATCGTCGGCCACCATCGGCGTCGGGTCGCCGGTCACCAGTTTGTCTTCGCCGAAGTTTTCCTTGTCGAAAAATACCCCGCGCGACAGCCCCAGGCTGGGGTAGAACGGGCGGTCGAAGGCGGTTTCGAAGCGCTTGATATTCACCCCGAGCTTTTTCAACAAACCGTTCACTTGCTCGCTGAACAGGTGGGTGGGCGACTGGAAGGCTTCGCTGCCGCCATAGCCGATGATCATGCGGCCGCCGGCCTGGAACTCATTGCGTTTGGCATGGCCGCCGAAATCGTCATGGTTTTCCAGGATCAGGATTTTCGCCTTGGGGTGCTTCTCACGGTAGAACCACGCCGCCGCCAGACCGCTCAGGCCACCGCCGACCACCACCAGGTCATAGTCCTCGGTGATCGGCAAGGTATCGGTGTCAAAGACCTTCTTTTCCCAGCCCATCTGATGCGCCACTTCGAACGAACCGACATGACTGCCGCGCAGGCCGGTGAGGGCGGGTGGGTAATAGCGACCGTCGGGGGCGGCCTGGAGAATCTGCAGCGGCGTGATGCCGGCAGCAATGGTGATGGCGACGCCGTTGAGGAAGTCGCGGCGGGTGATGTCCATGGGGGATCCTGAAAATTATTGTTATTAGCCCCCCTGCAAGCGCCTGCTTGCAGGGGGGCGGCGAATCAATGCTTGAACATCACATGCCGGACCGTGGTGTAGTCCTCCAGCCCATACATGGACATGTCTTTGCCATACCCCGACAGTTTCTGACCGCCGTGGGGCATTTCGCTGACAAGCATGAAATGGGTGTTCACCCAGGTGCAGCCGTATTGCAAGCGTGCGGCCAGGCGATGGGCGCGTCCTACGTCGGCCGTCCACACGGATGACGCAAGGCCATAGTCCGAATCGTTGGCCCAACCCAGCACCTGGGCTTCATCCGAGAATTTGGTAACCGACACCACCGGCCCGAACACCTCGCGGCGCACGATTTCGTCGTCTTGCTGGGCGTCGGCCAGCACGGTCGGTTCAAAGAAGAACCCGTTGCCTTCTACGGCCTTGCCGCCGGTGATCAGCCGGATATGCGGTTGCGCCACGGCACGTTCGACAAACCCGGCCACGCGGTCGCGATGTTGCGCGGTGATCAATGGCCCCAGCTCGGTGCTCGGGTCATCCTGCAAACCGTACTTGATACTGGCGACCGCCGCGCCGAGTTTCTCGACAAATGCGTCGTAGATGTCCGCCTGGGCATAGATACGGCACGCCGCCGTGCAGTCCTGGCCGGCGTTGTAGAAACCGAAGGTGCGGATGCCTTCCACGGCAGCGTCGATGTCCGCGTCGTTGAAGATAATCACCGGTGCCTTGCCGCCCAGCTCCATGTGCATGCGCTTCACGCTGTCGGCGGTGTTGGCGATGATGTTCGCGCCGGTGGCGATCGAACCGGTCAGCGACACCATGCGCACTTTCGGGTGCTGCACCAGCGGGCTGCCTACGGTCGGGCCGCGGCCAAATACCAGGTTGAGCACGCCGGCCGGGAAGATTTCCGACGCCAGTTCCACCATGCGCAATGCCGTCAGTGGGGTTTGTTCCGACGGTTTGAGCACCACGGTATTACCGGCGGCCAGGGCCGGGGCGATTTTCCAGGCGACCATCATCAGCGGGTAGTTCCACGGTGCGATGGACGCGATCACGCCCACAGGATCGCGGCGGATCATTGAGGTATGGCCGGGCAAGTACTCGCCGCCGGCAGAACCGCTCATGCAGCGACTGGCACCGGCAAAGAAGCGGAACACGTCGGCAATCGCCGGGATCTCGTCATTCAGCGCGGCGCTGTAGGGTTTGCCGCAGTTGTCCGACTCCAGCTTGGCCAGTTCTTCACCGTGGGCTTCGATGGCGTCCGCCAATTTGAGCAGCAACAGCGAGCGGTCTTTGGGCGCGGTTTGCGACCAGCTTTCGAACGCGGCATCGGCGGCGCGCACGGCGGCGTCGACCTGGGCTTCGCTGGCTTCGTTGATTTCCACCAGCACACGGCCCAGGGCCGGGTTGAACACCGCTTGTGCCGGGCCTTCGCCTTGTAGCAGTTGGCCGTTGATCAACAGTTTGGTTTGCATGATTGAGTCCTCCAAAAAACGCGTGTTATTTCCCTGAAGAAACCGGATTTAAATGTGGGAGGGGGCTTGCCCCCGATGCCAGTGGTTCAGTGACAGCTGTGTTGGCTGTCACACCGCTATCGGGGGCAAGCCCCCTCCCACATTTGAACCGCGTTCCTTCAGTGGCAAGTTATTTACCGCCGCTCCCCGCCACGCTTTCACCGCCGCGGGTCAAGTAATAGGCGCCCAGGATCGGGAACATCGTCACCAGCATCACCAGCATCGCCACCACGTTGGTCACCGGCACATCCCGTGGCCGGCTCAGCTGGTTGAGCAGCCACAGCGGCAAGGTGCGCTCATGCCCGGCGGTGAAGGTGGTGACGATGATTTCGTCGAACGACAGCGCAAACGCGAGCATGCCGCCGGCCAGCAGCGCCGAGCCCAGGTTGGGCATGATGATGTAGCGGAAGGTCTGCCAGCCGTCGGCGCCCAGGTCCATCGACGCCTCGATCAGGCTGTGGGAGGTGCGGCGCAAGCGGGCGATGACGTTGTTGTAGACGATCACCACACAAAAGGTGGCGTGGCCGACGATGATGGTGAACATCCCCGGCTCGATGCCCAGGGTCTTGAACGTTGCCAGCAACGCGATACCGGTGATGATCCCCGGCAATGCAATCGGCAGGATCAGCATCAGCGACACGCCCTGTTTGCCGAAGAACTCACGCCGGTACAGCGCCGCGGAAGCCAGTGTGCCGAGCACCATAGCGATCAGGGTGGCGATGGCGGCGATCTGCAGCGACAACTTGATCGCTTCCAATACGTCGGGCCGTGCGAACGCCACGCTGAACCACTTCAGGGTGAAGCCCTGGGGCGGGAAGCTGAACGCCGCTTCTTCGGTGTTGAAGGCGTAGAGGAAGATGATCAGGATCGGGAAGTGCAGGAACACCAGGCCGCCCCAGGCGGCTATGCGCAAACCGAGAGATGCTTTTTCAGAGTGCATCGAAGGCCCCCAGGCGTTTGACGATGGACAGGTAAATCGCGATCAGCACGATCGGCACCAGGGTGAACGCCGCCGCCATGGGCATATTGCCGATGGCGCCTTGCTGGGCGTACACCATGCCGCCGACGAAGTAGCCCGGCGGGCCCACCAGTTGCGGCACGATAAAGTCGCCCAGGGTCAGCGAGAACGTGAAGATCGATCCGGCGGCGATCCCCGGCACCGACAGCGGCAAAATCACCTGCATAAAGGTCTGGCGCGGCTTGGCCCCCAGGTCGGCGGAGGCTTGCAGCAGCGACGGCGGCAAACGCTCCAGGGACGCTTGGATCGGCAGGATCATGAACGGCAGCCAGATATAGACGAACACCATGAACCTTCCCAGATGCGAGGTGCTCAAGGTGCTGCCGCCCACGCCAGGAATGCCCAGCACAAAGTGCAGCAGCGGCTCCAACCCCAGGTGCTGCACAAACCACTGCGCCACGCCGCCCTTGGCCAGCAGCAAGGTCCAGGCGTAAGCCTTGACGATGTAACTGGCCCACATCGGCATCATCACGGCGATATAGAAAAACGCCTTGGTTTTGCCAGTGGTGTAGCGCGCCATGTAATAGGCAATCGGGAAGGCGACGATGGCGCTGGCGATCGACACCACGATCGCCATGCTCAGCGTGCGCAGGATGATGTCGAAATTCGACGGCTGGAACAGCGCGGCGAAGTTGGCCAGGGTCAGGTCCGGGGTGACCGCCATGGTGAAGTCGTCGAAGGTGTAGAAGCCTTGCCATAGCAAGGTCAGCAACGAGCCCAGGTAGATAGCGCCGAACCAGATCAGCGGCGGCACCAGCAGCATCGCCAGGTATAGGTTGGGCTTGCGGTACAGCAGGTTGGAAAACCTGCGCATCGGCGGTTGTTGGGAAAGGGCTAGGCTCATGTCACACCTCGCCTGCGTTATCGGTCAACGGCGTCATGGCCTGTCGGGCCCAGCGCGCGGTGAGGGGCTGGCCGACCTGATGGGCGCTGCTGGTGTCCAGCCACTGGTTGTTGGCCTGGCTGATGCTCAGGGTCTGGCCGTTGTCCAGTTTCAGCTCAAAACGGGTGGCGCTGCCTTGGTACTGGATGTCATGCAGCACGCCGCTGATCTCCACATCGCCAGCGCCCAGCGGGCCTTCGGCAAACCGCACATGTTCCGGACGGATCGAAAACGGTTGGGCGCTGCCGCTCAAGCGCTGGGCCAGTTCGCCCCGAATCACGTTGGAGGTGCCGACGAATTCGGCGACGAACGCCGTGGCCGGTTTCATGTAGAGGTTGCGCGGGGTGTCGACCTGTTCGATACGGCCTTTGTTGAACACCGCCACGCGGTCGGACATGGACAGCGCTTCGGTCTGGTCGTGGGTCACGAAGATAAAGGTGATGCCGAGCTGGCGTTGCAGCTTTTTCAGCTCGCTTTGCATCTGCTCGCGCAGCTTGAGGTCGAGGGCGCCCAGGGGCTCGTCAAGCAACAGCACGCGCGGGCGATTGACCAGCGCGCGGGCCAGGGCCACTCGTTGGCGCTGGCCGCCGGAGAGTTGCACCGGTTTGCGTTCGCCGTAACCGCCCAAGGCCACCATGCCCAGGGCTTCTTCGGCGCGGTTGAGCCGTTCGGCCTTGCCCACGCCTTTGACCTTTAGGCCATAGGCCACGTTGTCGCGCACATTCATATGGGGGAACAGCGCGTAATCCTGGAACACGGTGTTCACATCGCGCTGATACGGCGGCAAGCCGGCGGCTTCCTCACCATGAATGCGGATCGAGCCGGCGCTGGGTTGTTCGAAGCCGGCGATCAGCCGCAGGCAGGTGGTCTTGCCCGAGCCGGAAGGGCCGAGCATGGAAAAGAACTCGCCGTCCTCAATATCGATGCAAACCCGGTCAACGGCTTTCACTTCGCCGAACTGACGGGAAACGTGGGTGAATTGGACTGCAAGCGTCATGGTGCGGTGCTCCAAAAAGGCGCGGGTCGTCGCAGCGGCCCGGCCTGGACTTCTGAAAAAACAAAACATCTGTGAGTGCGGTCAATGTGGGAGGGGGCTTGCCCCCGATACCAGTGGTTCAGTGAAAGCTGGGTTGGCTGTCACACCGCTATCGGGGGCAAGCCCCCTCCCACAGTAGGTCTATGCCGTCTTGATGGTTTTAACGGCCGCCCATGATCGCAATGTAGTCCTGGGTCCAGCGGCTGTACGGCACGAACTTGCCGCCTTCGGCCTGTGGGGTTTTCCAGAAGGCGATCTTGTCGAACTGGTCGAAGCCATTGGTCTTGCAACCCTCGGCGCCGAGCAATTCGCTCTCCTTACACGCGGCCGGCACCGCTGGCAGCGAGCCGAACCAGGCGGCGACATCGCCCTGGACCTTCGGCTGCAGCGACCAGTCCATCCACTTGTAGGCACAGTTGGGGTGCTTGGCCTCGCTGTGCAACATGGTGGTGTCGGCCCAGCCGGTGGCGCCTTCCTTGGGGATGGTCGAGGCGATCGGTTGTTTCTCATTGACCAGCCCGTTGACTTGGTACGGCCAGGCACTGGAGGCCACCACGCCTTCGTTCTTGAAGTCGCTCATTTGCACGGTGGTGTCGTGCCAGTAACGGTGGATCAGCGGTTGCTGGGCGCGCAGCAGGTCGAGCACGGCCTTGTATTGCGCTTCGGTCAGCTCGTAGGGGCTCTGGATTCCCAGCTCCGGTTTGGTGGCCTTGAGGTACAGCGCCGCGTCGGCGATGTAGATCGGGCCGTCATAGGCCTGCACGCGGCCCTTGTTCGGCTTGCCGTCCGGCAGGTTCTGCGGGTCGAACAGCACGCTCCAGCTAGTGGGCGCGGTCTTGAACACGCTGGTGTTGTACATCAGCACGTTCGGCCCCCATTGGTACGGGGTGCCATAAGTTTGCTGGCCGACCACGTACCACGGCGCATCCTTGAGGCGCGGGTCGAGGTTTTTCCAGTTGGGAATCAGCGCGGTGTTGATCGGCTGCACACGCTTGCCGACGATCAACCGCAGCGACGCATCGCCGGAGGCGGTGACCAGATCATAGCCGCCCTTGGCCATCAGGCTGACCATTTCGTCAGAGGTGGCGGCGGTTTTCACATTGACCTTGCAGCCGGTTTCCTTCTCGAAACCGCTGACCCAATCGTAGGCTTTGTCGCTTTCGCCACGTTCGATATAGCCGGGCCAGGCGACGATATCCAACTGGCCCTCGCCGGCGCCGACCGCCTTGAGCGGTTCGGCGGCTTGCAGGCTGGCGCTGGCCAGCAGCGCGGTGGTCAAGGCACTGAGCAGTGCGGTCTTGTGCGCGGACATGGGGGTTCCCTCTTCTTTAATTATGGTCGGGGCAGTGTGTGAAGCCGTGACGCATGAGCTTAGTTGTTGTTTTAAAGGTGCTGACCGTGACGCGCCATAATGTGGCGCACCACGCTGTAGTCCTGTAACGAGTCGCTCGACAGATCTTTCCCGTATCCCGAGCGCTTCAAACCGCCGTGGGGCATTTCGCTGACCAGCATGAAGTGGCTGTTGATCCAGGTGCAGCCGTATTGCAGGCGTGCCGCCACTTGCATGGCTTTGTCCAGGTTCTGGGTCCACACCGAAGAGGC
The DNA here is from genome assembly GCF_019641515.1 of Pseudomonas sp. S5F11. Lineage (NCBI taxonomy): Bacteria > Pseudomonadati > Pseudomonadota > Gammaproteobacteria > Pseudomonadales > Pseudomonadaceae > Pseudomonas > Pseudomonas sp. S5F11. The sequence continues at coordinate 2,209,462 of NZ_JAIFJZ010000001.1, read as the reverse complement.
CAGGCCGTATTCGGAATCGTTGGCCCAGTCCACCGCTTGCTCCAGTTCGTCGAAGCGGGTCACGGTGACCACCGGGCCAAACACTTCGCGCTGCACGATCTCATCGCTTTGCTTGCAACCGGCCAGCAGGGTGGGCTGGTAATAGAAACCGGCGCCGGAATGCACGGCGGCGCCGGTGACCCGTTCGATATGCGGTTGGCCGAGGGCGCGTTCGACAAAGCTGGCGACGCGGTCGCGCTGGCGCGTGCTGATCAACGGGCCGAGTTCGTTATCGGCATCGCGTTTGCCGGCAAAGCGCAGGCTGCCGACGGCCGCGCCCAGCTCGGCGACCAATTTGTCGTGAATCCCGGCCTGGGCATAGATACGGCATGCGGCGGTGCAATCCTGCCCGGCGTTGTAATAGCCATAGGCGCGCACGCCTTCGACCACGGCCTGCAGGTCGGCGTCGTTACACACGATCACCGGTGCCTTGCCGCCCAATTCCAGGTGCGTGCGTTTCAGGGTTTTGGACGCTGCTTGCAGAATCTTCTGGCCGGTGACGATATCGCCGGTCAGCGACACCATGCGTACCTTGGGATGACTGACCAAATGGCTGCCGACCCCTTCGCCGCCGCCGCACAAAATGTTGATCACGCCCCGTGGCAGCAGCTCTTTGAGCACGGGTGCCAGGGCCAGGATCGACAGCGGCGTGTGTTCCGACGGTTTGAACACCAGGGTATTACCGGCGGCGAGGGCTGGGGCGATCTTCCACGCGGCCATCATCAACGGGTAGTTCCATGGCGCAATGGAGGCCACCACGCCGATCGGGTCGCGGCGCACCATGCTGGTGTAGCCCGGCAGGTATTCGCCGCTCAATTGGCCGGTCTGGCAACGCACGGCGCCAGCGAAGAAGCGGAACACATCCACAGTGGCGCTCAAATCATCCTGACGCGCCAGATGCAACGGCTTGCCGCAGTTCAGCGATTCCAGACGGGCCAGGTAGTCAGCTTGTTTTTCAATAGCATCGGCGATCCCCAGCAGCAGGTTGGAGCGTTGCTGCGGTGTGGTCCGCGACCAACCGGCAAAGGCGCGGTGGGCGGCAAGGATGGCGCTTTCGACTTGCTCGGTGCTGGCTTCGGCTATCTGGGTCAGCACTTCACCGGTGGCTGGGTTGAGGATCGGCTCGACAAACCCCTGGCCTTGAACCAGTTCGCCGTCGATCAGCAACGCAGTGAGCAGCGGGGTGGACGCGCCGGACATTTTTCGCGATCTCTTTTCTTGTGTGGCCATGGGCGTTCTCTTACAAGGCGCCCGGCTTTCTCTTATGGATGAGTCGAGAGTAGAGGGCGGGCGCGAGGTCAACAAATACTAAATACTGAATGCAGCATTCGATTAAATAGATGGCTTGCGTGGGTGCGGTTGTTCGCGTGCCACAGTGAGGAACGGGTCCACCAGGGTCGGACGCGCGGTGCCACGGCGCCAGGCCAGGCCGACATCCAGAGTCTGGCTGAGGTCTGCAATCGGCCGCGCTTCAATAATGTCGCCTTCCAGCGACCAGGGGCGGTAGGTCATGTCCGGCTGGATCGACACCCCCAGGCCCGCCGCCACCAAGCTGCGCACCGCTTCGGTGGATGCCGTGCGCAAGGTCACACGCGGTTGCAGGCCGGCGCCGGCCCACAGGCGCTGAGCGTTGTGGCCCATTTCATCGACGTTCAACTGAATCAACGGTTCGCGTGCCACATCGGCCAGGTTGATGCTGTCGTGCTCCAACAACGGGTGCTGCGCCGGCAGCCACAGGCGGTGGGGCGAGTGGGTCAGGACTTCGGTCTGCAGGGCATGACGGTCTTCGAGGTTGGACAGGATCAGCACGCCCACGTCGATTTCGCCGCTGACCAGCAGATGTTCGATATACGGGCGCTCGTCTTCCATTACGCGGATTTCCACATTGGGGTACGCGCGCTGGAAGCGGGTCAGCAGGTCGGCCAAGTAGTAGCCGGCCACCAGGCTGGTCACGCCGACGATCAATTGCCCGGCTACCTGGTCGGTGCTCTGTTGCAGGCTGCGCTTGGCGTTGTCGACGGTGGCCAGAATCAGGTGTGCCTGGCGCAGAAACTGATGGCCCTGGTGGGTGAGGGTCATGCCCTTGGCGTGGCGATTGAACAGGTTGACGCCAATCTCCTGCTCCAGTTGCTGGATCGCCAGGGTCAGGGTCGACTGAGAGATGAACGCGGTTTGCGCGGCGGCGGAGATCGAGCCGGTCTCGGCCACGGCAATGAAGTGGCGGATTTGACGCAAGGTCATCATGCTGGAATTACCAGAAGGCTGTTTTTATAGAAGTACCTGAGTGTATATCGATTTATACGATAGGCAGCGGCGTTACATCTGGAAGCACTCTAGATCCTGGTTTTTTGGCACTTAGTTTTACGCTGGCAGCCTATTGGTCCTATGAACCCAAGTGTCTGGAGGCTGTTATGAACACCCGTGGATTGCTCGATCAGTTGCTCAAGTCTGGTCAGGACATGTTGCAGAATAAGGCCGGCGGCCAGCGCAAACAGGAAGACAAGGGCGCCTTGGGCGGTCTGCTCGGCGGTGGCGGCCTGGGCAGCCTGCTCGGTGGCGCTGGCGGGGGAGCCCTGGCGGCGGGTGCCATGGGGCTGTTGCTGGGTAACAAAAAAGCCCGCAAATTCGGCGGCAAGGCCCTGACCTACGGCGGTTTGGCCGCCTTGGGCGTCATCGCCTACAAAGCCTATGGCAACTGGCAGGCGCAACAGGCCAGTGCGCCCCAAGGCGAACCGCAAACCATCGACCGTCTGCCACCGGCCCAGGTCGAGCAGCACAGCCAGGGCATCCTCAAGGCGTTGGTCGCCGCCGCCAAGGCCGACGGCCATGTAGACGAGCGTGAGCGCGCGCTGATCGAAGGCGAGTTCACCAAACTCGACAATGACCCCCAATTGCAACACTGGCTGCATGCCGAACTGAACAAGCCCCTGGACCCGGCGGATGTCGCCCGCGCCGCCGACACCCCGGAAATGGCCGCCGAGATGTACATCGCCAGCGTGATGCTGGTAGATGAGGAAAACTTTATGGAGAAGGCGTATCTGGATGAGTTGGCGCGCCAGCTCAAACTGGAGCCGGGCTTGAAGGTGGAACTGGAAAAACAAGTACGGCTTAACCAATAACCACCGGTTTAAAACAAAATGTGGGAGGGGGCTTGCCCCCGATAGCGGTGCATCAGTTGCAGGTTTTCCAACTGAGGTATCGTCATCGGGGGCAAGCCCCTTCCCACAGGCGTTTTAGCGTTTATGTCGGTTGACCACCAAAACCCATTCATAAATGAGCGCTGCTGCTCAGCTATACTCCCCTCCATTTGAATGGCCCTTCGAGGAAGTACTGTGAAGAATTGGACCTTGCGCCAACGGATCCTGGCAAGTTTTGCGGTCGTTATCGCCATCATGCTGTTAATGGTCGTGGTCTCTTATTCACGGTTACTGAAAATCGAGGCTGGGCAAGAAGCCGTGCGCGATGACGCTGTGCCGGGGGTTTATCTGAGCTCAATGATCCGCAGCGCATGGGTCGACAGCTATCTGCAGACCCTCGATATCATCGGTATGCGCGAAGACAAAACCCTGACCAGTGCCGACAAGACCGATTACCAGGGTTTCGAAAAGCGCATCGAACAACAAATGGCCAATTACGAGAAAACGATCGGCAACCAGGCCGATCGTATGGAGTTCGATAACTTCAAGGCCTCGCACAGCAATTACAACAAGGTCCTGGCGCAAGTACTCGATCGCATCCAGGCCAACGATTTGCCGGCCGCCCACGAGTTGCTGGATGAGCAGTTGACGCCGATCTGGATTGAAGGTCGTATGAAACTCAACGACATCATCGCCGAAAATAAAGGCGTGTCCGATAACGCAACGTCCGCCATCGATGAAGCAGTGGTCTCCGCCAAGATCAGTTTGTTCGTGTCGCTTGCCGTGGCGATTCTGGCCGCTGCCCTGTGCGGTCTGCTGCTGATGCGCGCGATCATGTCGCCCATGCAGCGTATCGTCGAAATTCTTGAGGTCATGCGCACCGGCGACCTGAGCAAGCGTCTGAACCTGTCGCGCAAGGACGAGTTCAACGCGGTCGAAACCGGCTTCAACGACATGATGACCGAGCTGACCGCCCTGGTGTCCCAGGCCCAGCGCTCGTCGGTGCAGGTGACCACTTCGGTCACCGAGATCGCCGCCACCTCCAAGCAGCAACAGGCCACCGCCACCGAAACGGCGGCGACCACCACCGAAATCGGTGCCACGTCCCGCGAAATCGCGGCCACCTCCAAGGACCTGGTGCGCACCATGACCGAAGTTTCCACCGCCGCCGACCAGGCATCGGTGGCCGCCGGTTCCGGTCAGCAGGGCCTGGCGCGCATGGAAGAAACCATGCACTCGGTAATGGGCGCCGCCGACCTGGTCAACGCCAAGCTGGCGATCCTCAATGAGAAGGCCGGCAACATCAACCAAGTGGTGGTGACCATCGTCAAGGTCGCCGACCAGACCAACCTGCTGTCGCTCAATGCCGCTATCGAAGCCGAGAAGGCCGGTGAGTACGGGCGCGGCTTCGCCGTGGTCGCCACCGAGGTGCGGCGCCTGGCCGACCAGACTGCCGTGGCCACGTACGACATCGAGCAGATGGTGCGTGAGATCCAGTCGGCGGTGTCGGCCGGGGTGATGGGCATGGACAAATTCTCCGAAGAAGTGCGCCGCGGCATGTTCGAAGTGCAGCAGGTGGGCGAGCAACTGTCGCAGATCATCCATCAGGTCCAGGCCCTGGCGCCGCGAGTGCTGATGGTCAACGAAGGCATGCAGGCCCAAGCCACGGGGGCCGAACAGATTAACCACGCGCTGGTGCAACTGGGCGACGCCAGCAGCCAGACGGTGGAATCCCTGCGTCAGGCCAGTTTCGCCATCGATGAACTGAGCCAGGTTGCGGTGGGTCTGCGCAGCGGCGTGTCGCGTTTCAAAGTCTGATGAGCGAACTCGCGGCTAAACGCGGCGCCGTCCCGGCAGCGAAAAAAGCGTTGTTCCTGGTGTTTCATATCGGCAGCGAACGCTATGCCCTACGGGCCACCGAAGTGGCCGAAGTACTGCCGCGCCTGCCGCTCAAACCCATCGCCCACGCCCCCGTGTGGGTGGCCGGCATTTTCGCCCATCGCGGCGCGCTGGTGCCGGTCATCGACCTCAGTGCCCTGGCCTTCGGCACGCCGGCCCAGGCCCGCACCAGCACGCGGCTGGTGCTGGTGCATTACCAGCCGCAGCCCTGGGTCGAGGCGCGCCGGCTGGGGCTGATTCTGGAGCAGGCCACCGACACCCTGCGTTGCGGCCTTGAAGAGTTCCATGCATACGGCCTGGACAACCGCGAGGCGCCGTACCTGGGACCTGTGCGCGAAGATGCGGAAGGCTTGATGCAGTGGATCGGCGTCAATGATCTGCTCACCGATGACGTGCGCGCCCTGTTGTTTTCCAGCGAGCTGAGCCTATGAGCAACGATCCGCGCTTCTTTGCCTTCCTTAAGGAACGCATCGGCCTGGACGTGGCGTCGGTGGGCGAGGCCATCATCGAGCGGGCCGTGCGCCAGCGCAGCCAGGTTGTTGGGGCACTTACCCCGGACGATTACTGGCAGCGCCTGCAACGCTCCCACGACGAGCAGCAAGCGCTGATCGAAGCGGTGATCGTCCCCGAGACCTGGTTTTTCCGTTATCCCGAATCCTTCGCCACGCTGGCGCGCTTGGCCTGCGCGCGCTTGGCCGAGATCAAGCAGATGCGCGCCCTGCGTATCCTTAGCCTGCCGTGTTCCACCGGGGAAGAACCTTACTCGATCGCCATGGCCCTGCTGGATGCCGGGTTGGCGCCGCATCAGTTCAAGGTGCAGGGCATGGATGTCAGCCCGCTGTCGGTGGAGCGCGGCCGGCGCGGCGTGTATGGCAAGAATTCGTTTCGCGGCGGTGATCTGGCCTTTCGCGAACGCCACTTCACCGAGCACAGCGACGGTTACCACATCGCCGACCGCGTGCGCGAACAGGTGCGTCTGCAAGTGGGCAACCTGCTTGACCCGGCGCTGCTGGCCAATGAGGCCAGCTACGATTTTGTGTTTTGCCGCAACCTGTTGATCTACTTCGATCAACCGACCCAGCAGCAAGTGTTCGAAGTGCTCAAGGCCCTGACCCACGTCGACGGCGTGCTGTTTATCGGCCCGGCCGAAGGTAGCTTGTTGGGGCGCCACGGCATGCGCTCGATTGGGGTGCCGGAGTCCTTTGCCTTCAGTCGGCACGCGGAACCGGTCAGGCCCGAGCCGACCTTCATACCGATGCCCAAGCCGCAACGCAGTGCGGCGCCGCTTCCGGCTAAACCACGGCCGTTCAGCACAGTGAGTGCCCAGGTAGTGCCGATCAAGGCGCCACCCTCCGAAGCGGGCGCCTTGCTCAGCCGTATCGCCACCCTGGCCAACCAAGGCAAAAGTGCCGAGGCCCGCGCCATGTGCGAACAGTATTTGAGCGACCATCCCCCGGCCGCCCAGGTGTTCTATTGGCTGGGGCTGCTCAGCGATGTGGAGGGCAGTGCCCAGCAGGCCCAGGGGTATTATCGAAAAGCCTTGTACCTGGAACCCCAGCATCCGCAGGCCCTGATGCAGTTGGCCGCGCTGCTGGAATCCCAGGGCGACAGTGCGGGGGCGCGTCGTTTGCAGGCGCGGGCCGCCCGCAGCGAGCGAGCTGACAGTGAGTCCAAACCATGAGTAGCCCCGACGCGCTCGACACCACCGGCCTGGACCTGACCCTGGCCGACACCCAAGCCATCGACGATTGCTGGAACCGCATCGGCGTCCATGGCGACAAATCCTGCCCGCTGCTGGTGGAACACATCCACTGCCGTAACTGCTCGGTCTATTCCGCCGCGGCCACGCGCCTGCTGGACCGCTATGCCTTGCAACAGGACGACCGTCGCGCTCACGTCGCCGAGACGGTCGACGAGGACGTGGCGACCCGCTCGCTGTTGATGTTCCGCCTCGGTGACGAGTGGCTCGGCATCGCCACCCGTTGCCTGGTGGAGGTGGCGCCGCTGCAACCGATCCACTCGCTGCCGCACCAGCGCTCGCGCGCCTTGCTCGGCGTGGCCAATGTGCGCGGTGCGCTGGTGGCGTGCTTGTCGCTGATGGAACTGCTCGGTCTGGATGCCACTGACAGTGGGCCTAGCGGCGCACGGGTCACACCGCGCATGTTGATCATTGCCGCGCAGGATGGCCCGGTGGTGGTGCCGGTGGATGAAGTGGACGGTATCCACGCCATCGACGAGCGTACGTTGAGCGCGGCGTCGGTGTCCGGCACCCAGGCCAGCGCGCGCTACACCCAGGGCGTGCTGCAGTGGAAGGGCCGCAGCCTGCGCTGGCTGGACGAGGCACAATTGTTGTCTGCCGTGACACGGAGCCTTACATGACCCCCGACCAGATGCGTGATGCTTCGCTGCTGGAACTGTTCAGCCTGGAAGCCGATGCGCAGACCCAGGTGCTGAGCGCGGGCCTGCTGGCCCTGGAGCGCAACCCGACCCAGGCCGACCAACTCGAAGCCTGCATGCGCGCGGCCCACTCGCTCAAAGGCGCGGCGCGCATCGTGGGGGTGGATGCCGGGGTCAGCGTGGCCCATGTCATGGAGGACTGCCTGGTCAGTGCCCAGGAAAGCCGTCTGTATCTGCAACCTGAACATATCGATGCATTGCTGCAAGGCACCGACCTGCTGATGCGCATCGCCACCCCCGGCAACGACGTGGGGCCGGCGGATATCGAAGCGTACGTGGCGTTGATGGAGCGCTTGCTGGACCCCTCGCACCCGAGCCCCAGCGTTGCGCCGCCAACAGTACCCGAGCCAGCCCCCGAGCCGGTGCTTGAAGAACTGCCGCCGGAGCCCGAGCCCGCGTCGCCCGTCACCAGCGACCCACCGCGTCAGGGCAAGCGCATGACCGAAGGCGGCGAGCGCGTGCTGCGCGTAACCGCCGAGCGCTTGAACAGCCTGCTGGACCTGTCGAGCAAGTCTTTGGTGGAAACCCAGCGCATCAAGCCCTACCTGGTCAGCCTGCAGCGCCTCAAGCGTATTCAGAGCCAGAGCGTGCGTGCCCTCGACACCCTCGATGGCCAGCTCAAGACCCAGCACCTGAACCTCGAAGCGCAGGAGGCCCTGGCCGATGCGCGCCGCCTGTTGAGCGAAGCCCAGGCGCTGCTGGCGGAAAAAACCGCCGAGCTCGATGAGTTCGGCTGGCAGGCCGGGCAGCGCGCCCAGGTGCTCTATGACACCGCGCTGGCCTGTCGCATGCGCCCGTTTGCAGACGTGCTGGCTGGGCAGGTGCGCATGGTCCGTGACCTGGGCCGCAGCCTGGGCAAGCAAGTCCGCCTGGAGATCGAAGGCGAGAAAACCCAGGTCGATCGCGACGTACTGGAAAAACTCGAAGCGCCCCTCACCCACCTGTTACGCAATGCCGTCGATCACGGCATCGAAATGCCCGAGCAACGTGTGCTGGCGGGCAAACCGGCCGAAGGGCTGATCCGCCTGCGCGCCTCGCACCAGGCTGGTCTGTTGGTGTTGGAGCTGAGTGACGACGGCAATGGCGTGGACCTCGAACGCCTGCGCGGCACCATTGTTGAGCGCAAGCTGTCGCCGCTGGAGACCGCGCTGCGCCTGAGCGAAGAGGAGTTGCTGACGTTCCTGTTCCTGCCGGGTTTCAGCCTGCGCGACAAAGTCACCGAAGTGTCCGGGCGCGGCGTCGGGCTGGACGCGGTGCAGCATATGGTGCGCCAACTGCGCGGCGCGGTGGTGCTGGAACAAGCGGCGGGGCAGGGCAGCCGTTTCCATCTGGAGGTGCCGCTGACCCTATCGGTGGTGCGCAGCCTGGTGGTCGAGGTCGGCGAAGAGGCTTATGCCTTCCCGTTGGCGCATATCGAACGCATGTGCGATCTGGCGCCGGAAGACATCGTGCAACTGGAAGGTCGCCAGCATTTCTGGCACGAAGGCCGGCATGTCGGCCTGGTCGCCGCCAGCCAATTGTTGCAGCGACCGGCCGGGCAGAGCCCTTCGGAAACGCTGAAAGTTGTAGTGATTCGTGAGCGTGATGCGGTGTATGGGATTGCCGTGGAGCGCTTTATCGGTGAGCGCACCCTGGTGGTGTTGCCGCTGGATGATCGCCTGGGCAAGGTCCAGGATATTTCCGCCGGTGCATTGCTCGACGACGGCTCGGTGGTGCTGATCGTCGACGTCGAAGACATGCTGCGTTCGGTGGACAAACTGCTCAATACCGGGCGTCTTGAGCGTATCGCCCGGCGCAGCCAGCAGACCGCCGAAGCTCCGCGCAAACGCGTGCTGGTGGTGGATGACTCGCTCACGGTGCGTGAATTGCAGCGCAAATTGCTGCTTAATCGCGGCTACGAAGTGGCCGTGGCCGTCGATGGCATGGACGGCTGGAACGCCTTGCGTTCCGAGGATTTCGACCTGCTGATCACTGACATTGATATGCCTCGCATGGACGGTATCGAATTGGTCACACTCTTGCGCCGTGACAGTCGCCTGCAATCGTTGCCGGTGATGGTGGTGTCGTATAAAGACCGCGAAGAAGACCGCCGACGCGGGCTCGACGCCGGGGCCGATTATTACCTGGCCAAAGCCAGTTTCCACGACGACGCCTTGCTCGATGCCGTGATGGAACTGATCGGAGGCGCGCGGGCATGAAGATCGCCATCGTCAATGACATGCCGCTGGCCATCGAGGCTTTGCGCCGAGCGTTGAGTTTCGAGCCGGCGCATCAAGTGGTGTGGGTGGCCAGCAATGGCCTGGAAGCGGTGCAGCGCTGCGCCGAACTGACCCCGGACCTGATCCTTATGGACCTGATCATGCCGGTAATGGACGGTGTGGAGGCCACGCGCCAGATCATGGCCGAGACCCCGTGCGCGATTCTGATCGTGACCGTCGACCGCCAGGCCAATGTGAGCCGCGTGTTCGAAGCCATGGGCCATGGCGCCCTCGACGTGGTGGATACGCCGGCGTTGGGCGTGGGCAACCCCCAGGATGCGGCGGCACCGTTGCTGCGCAAGATCCTCAACATCGGTTGGTTGATCGGCCAGCGCGGCAGCCGTGTGCGCGCGGAAACCGCGCCGCCGCGCCACGAGGGCAAACGCCAGCGGCTGGTGGCCATCGGCTCTTCGGCCGGCGGCCCGGCGGCCCTGGAAACCCTGCTCAAAGGTCTGCCCCGCGACTTTCCCGCCGCCATTGTGCTGGTGCAGCACGTCGACCAGGTGTTCGCCGCCGGTATGGCCGAGTGGCTCAGCAGCGCGTCCAGCCTGCCGGTGCGCCTGGCCCGTGAAGGTGAGCCGCCCCAGAGCGGGGTGGTATTGCTGGCCGGGACCAACCATCACATTCGTTTATTGAAGAACGGTACGCTGGCCTACACCGCAGAGCCGGTGAACGAGATCTATCGCCCGTCGATCGACGTGTTTTTCGAGAGCGTCGCCAGTCACTGGAATGGCGATGCTGTCGGCGTATTGCTGACCGGCATGGGGCGCGACGGGGCCCAGGGTCTCAAACTGCTGCGTGAACAAGGTTATTTGACCATCGCCCAGGATCAACAGAGCTCGGCGGTGTATGGCATGCCCAAAGCGGCGGCGGCAATCGATGCCGCTGTTGAAATTCGCCCACTGGATAGAATTGCGCCTCGACTGCTGGAGGTCTTTGCACAATGAGCAAGACCTTGCGCGGTGCTGGCTTGCAGGTGGTAATTCAGGTGACTGCAGATGAATGATTTACAGATCGACGACATCAAGACCGACGAAAACGCCGCCATGGTGTTGCTGGTCGACGACCAGGCCATGATCGGCGAAGCCGTGCGGCGTGGCCTGGCCCATGAAGAAAACATCGACTTCCATTTCTGCGCCGACCCGCACCAGGCCATTGCCCAGGCCATCCGCATCAAACCGACGGTGATCCTGCAGGACTTGGTGATGCCCGGCCTCGATGGCCTGACCCTGGTGCGCGAGTACCGCAACCACCCGGCCACGGCGAACATCCCGATCATCGTGCTTTCCACCAAGGAAGACCCGCTGATCAAGAGCGCGGCATTTGCAGCCGGCGCCAACGATTACCTGGTCAAGCTGCCGGACAACATCGAACTGGTGGCGCGCATCCGCTATCACTCACGTTCCTATATGACCCTGTTGCAGCGCGATGCGGCATACCGTGCGCTGCGGGTCAGCCAGCAGCAGTTGCTGGACACCAACCTGGTGCTGCAACGGTTGATGAACTCCGATGGCCTGACCGGGCTGTCCAACCGTCGCCACTTCGACGAATACCTGGAGCTGGAATGGCGGCGCGCCATGCGTGACCAGACCCAACTGTCATTGCTGATGATCGACGTGGATTTCTTCAAGACCTACAACGACAGCTTCGGCCACGTCGAAGGCGACGAAGCCCTGCGTAAGGTCGCCGACACCATCCGTGACGCCAGCAGCCGCCCGTCGGACCTGCCGGCGCGCTACGGCGGCGAGGAGTTCGCTCTGGTGCTGCCCAACACCTCGCCGGGAGGCGCGCGCCTGGTGGCGGAAAAACTGCGCATGGCCGTCGCCGCGCTGAACATCCCCCACAATGCCCCGACCGAAGGTTCGTGCCTGACCGTCAGCATCGGCCTGTCCACCATGGTCCCGCAGCAGGGCTCCAGTTGCCGCCAGGTGATCATGGCGGCGGACAAGGGGCTGTATACGGCCAAGCACAATGGGCGCAATCAGGTCGGTATCGAATGACCTGAGGCTGTGCTCAACACAAGTTTCAAAGGCAGACTCCTAACTCTTTGGTGAGCAGACTTGCCCTGCGCCGGGCTGCGAAGCGGCCCCAAACCCAGGCACCTCGGTGTGTCAGCTAAAACCACATCGCCTGGAGTGGGGCTGCGTCGCAGCCCAGCGCGGGCGGTGCGACGATTCGACAAGCCCGCTCACCACGGCAACTCCCTTCCCACGGCGGGTTTTCATAGGGTTTGAAACCGCCTTTTCGGCTCAGCGGGCTGCCGTTTCCAGCGGTTTGCCGTTATACTCGCCGGCTTTCAAAAGTTCGCCAACGAGTGCTGCCCGCCATGGAAATCAACCCGATCCTTAACACCATCAAGGACCTGTCCGAGCGCTCCGAAACTATTCGGGGGTATCTTTGACTACGATCAAAAGCATGAGCGTCTGACCGAGGTCAACCGCGAGCTTGAAGATCCGAGTGTCTGGAACAAACCTGAATACGCCCAGGAACTGGGGCGCGAGCGCGCTGCGCTGGCGCAGATCGTCGACACCCTCGACGAACTGAACACCGGCCTGGCCGATTGCCGTGACCTGCTGGACATGGCCGTCGAAGAAAACGACGAAGGCGCAGTGGGCGATGTGGTCGCCGAGCTGGCCCGTCTCGAGGAAAACCTCGCCAAGCTTGAATTCCGCCGTATGTTCAGCCACGAAATGGACCCGAACAACGCCTACCTGGACATCCAGGCCGGTTCCGGCGGCACCGAGGCCCAGGACTGGGCCAACATCCTGCTGCGCATGTACCTGCGCTGGGCCGACAAGCGCGGTTTCGACGCGACCATCATGGAGCTGTCCGCCGGTGAAGTCGCCGGTATCAAGGGTGCTACCGTGCATATCAAGGGCGAATACGCCTTTGGCTGGCTGCGTACCGAGATCGGCGTGCACCGTCTGGTGCGCAAGAGCCCGTTCGACTCCGGCAACCGTCGCCACACTTCGTTCTGCGCGGTGTTCGTCTCGCCCGAGATCGATGACAAAGTGGAAATCGAGATCAACCCTGCGGACCTGCGGATCGATACCTATCGTTCCTCCGGTGCCGGCGGTCAGCACGTCAACACCACCGACTCGGCCGTGCGGATTACCCACGTACCGACCAACACCGTGGTGAGCTGCCAGAACGAACGCTCCCAGCACGCCAACAAGGACACCGCCATGAAAATGCTGCGGGCCAAGTTGTACGAGCAGGAGATGCAGAAGCGCAACGCCGCTTCCCAGGCGCTGGAAGACACCAAGTCGGATATCGGCTGGGGTCACCAGATCCGTTCCTATGTGCTCGACGCGTCGCGTATCAAGGATCTGCGCACTAACATCGAACGCAGCGACTGCGACAAGGTGCTCGACGGTGATATCGACGAGTACCTGGAAGCCAGCCTGAAGTCCGGCCTGTAATACCCTGTGTGGGAGCGGGCTTGCCCGCGATCCCCAGGCCGAAGGCCTGAGGGCAACGAACCTGTGATGGAAAATTTAAAGACATGAGCGACCAACAACTCGACCCGCAAGCCCTGCAACAGGAAGAAAACTCCCTGATCGCCCTGCGCAAGGAAAAGCTTGCTGCCGAGCGCGCCAAGGGCAACGCCTTCCCCAACGACTTCCGCCGCGACAACTACTGTGATGCCTTGCAGAAACAGTACGCGGACAAGACCAAGGAAGAGCTGGCGGAAGCGGCGATCCCGGTCAAGGTGGCAGGTCGCATCATGCTCAACCGTGGCTCGTTCATGGTGATCCAGGACATGACCGGGCGTATCCAGGTCTACGTCAACCGCAAGACCCTGTCCGAAGAGACCCTGGCCTCGGTGAAAACCTGGGACATGGGCGACATCATCGCCGCCGAAGGCACCCTGGCCCGTTCCGGCAAGGGCGACCTGTACGTGGAAATGACCAACGTGCGCCTGCTGACCAAGTCCTTGCGCCCGCTGCCGGACAAGCACCACGGCCTGACCGACACCGAGCAACGCTATCGCCAGCGCTATGTCGACCTGATCGTCAACGAAGACGTGCGCCACACCTTCCGCGTCCGCTCGCAGATCATCGCCCACATCCGCAGCTTCCTGATGCAGCGTGACTTCCTGGAAGTGGAAACGCCGATGCTGCAAACCATTCCCGGCGGTGCCGCAGCCAAGCCGTTCGAAACCCACCACAACGCGCTGGACATGGAAATGTTCCTGCGTATCGCGCCTGAGCTGTACCTCAAGCGTCTGGTGGTCGGTGGTTTCGAGAAGGTCTTCGAGATCAACCGCAACTTCCGCAACGAAGGCGTCTCCACCCGTCACAACCCAGAATTCACCATGTTGGAGTTCTACCAGGCTTACGCCGACTACGAAGACAACATGGACCTGACCGAAGAACTGTTCCGCGAGCTGGCGCAGTTGGTCCTGGGCAGCACCGACGTGCCGTACGGCGACAAGGTGTTCCACTTCGGCGAGCCGTTCGTGCGCCTGTCGGTGTTCGATTCGATCCTCAAATACAACCCCGAGCTGAGCGCCGATGACCTCAACGACATCGACAAGGCTCGCGCCATCGCCAAGAAAGCCGGCGCCAAGGTGCTGGGCTTCGAAGGCCTGGGCAAACTGCAGGTGATGATTTTCGAAGAGCTGGTGGAGCACAAGCTGGAACAGCCGCACTTCATTACCCAGTACCCGTTCGAAGTGTCGCCGTTGGCCCGTCGCAACGACGACAACCCGAACGTCACCGACCGTTTCGAGCTGTTTATCGGCGGCCGCGAAATCGCCAACGCCTACTCCGAGTTGAACGACGCGGAAGACCAGGCCGAGCGCTTTATGGCCCAGGTGGCCGACAAAGACGCCGGCGACGACGAAGCCATGCATTACGACGCCGACTTCGTCCGCGCCCTGGAATACGGCATGCCGCCGACCGCCGGTGAAGGCATCGGCATCGACCGCCTGGTGATGTTGTTGACCAACTCGCCGTCGATCCGCGATGTGATCCTGTTCCCGCACATGCGGCCACAAGCGTAACCGTAGCGAAATCCAGAGCCGCCTTTTATAAGGCGGCTTTTTTATGTGGCGTCTATAAGCGTCAAGCAAACAGCGCCAGGTTTTGATCTGTTCAAGGATGTGAGTCGTGAACCGCGTAACCGCACAAGAAGGCGCCGCCGGCATTGCTGCTGCCGTGGCTGAAAGCGTCCAGTACCAGGGCCGCAAGGCCAGTCGCCAAGGCAGCGAGCAGCGCAGGCAAGACATTTTGGATGCGGCCATGCGCATCGTGGTGCGCGATGGTGTGCGGGCTGTGCGTCATCGTGCGGTGGCCGCCGAAGCGGGGGTGCCGCTGTCGGCGACCACCTACTACTTTAAGGATATCGACGACCTGCTCACCGACACCTTCGCCCAATACGTGGAACGCAGCGCCGCGTTCATGGGTAAATTGTGGGTGCGTAACGAGGGCCTGCTGCGCGAAATGGTCGCTTATGGCGATGGCAGCCCGCAGTCGCGCTCCCAGTTGGCGGACGACATCGCCCGCTTGACCGCCGATTACGTGATGCGTCAATTGACCAACCGCCGCGAGCACTTGATGGCCGAACAGGCCTTCCGTCAGGAAGCCTTGCTCAACCCGCGCCTGGCGGAACTGGTTCGCTCTCATCAACAGATCCTGCTGCAGGGCACCGGGCAGTTTTTCCAGGTATTGGGTTCCCGCGAGCCGCAACAGGATGCCAAAGTGTTGACGGCGATAATCGGTCGGATGGAATATCAGGGCCTGCTGGGCGGCCCAGAGCCTCTGACCGCTGACGAGATGCTTGAGATTCTCAAGCGTTACATGCATTTGGTGTTGGCCTCGGTCTGACACCGGGGGAGTCCAATGAAAACCTGGCGTTTGGCGGTACTGGCCCTGTCGTTCCTATTGCTCGGTGGTTGCCTGGTAACGTTCAAGGACCCGTTGCCCGCCCATGAGGCGGCGCCGGATGAACTGCTGGGCCATTGGACCAGCAAGAATGCCTGGGGCGAACCGCTCAATCTACAAATCAGCCGCGTCGGTGAGCACCGCTATAAAGCGGTGAGCTACCCTAAAGCCTCGCCGGCCCAGCGCGATGAGTACCTGTTTACCGTTTCGCGCCATGGCAGCCGCTGGTACCTGTCGGCACCGTTGCCCGCCAGGTTGGGAGGGCATTACTTCCTGGCGGGGTTCGAGTTCGACGATAAGCACGAATTGGTGGTCTATAACCTCGATCTCGAACAGATTCACCAGGCTATCGGGCAACAGGTACTGCATGGCAGTACCGTGGATACCGTCGAGGGCGCCGGTGTACTGATCGACAGCGCCATGAGCCAGGTATTTGCCTACCTGGATGATCCGGCCAATGCCGATGTGTTCGTTGAAGCCGTGCGCTACCGGCGCGCGGGTCGATAACGTTTAAAGAGGAAGTACCGGGTGGACGATTACCAGCAGACGATACGCACCTTGTCCGATCGCATTGTGCTGGCGCAAACCCCGATCCGCGTCCTCGACGCCGTGAAGTGGGACGAGAACATCCGTCAAGGGTTTCTCAATGCCAAGGGCAAAGCCATGCCGGCCGTGGATCGCGACTATTACCTGAACCGGCCGCTGTCGTTCGATTCCAGCGCGGTGAAGCTGGAATTCCAGAATATCGAGCGTGACATCACCCGCCGGCTCGGCCAATTCAGCCCGGTGGGGCAGATCATGCGCCGCATGTGCAAGGAATACCGCATGGTGGTGCGCATGCTGGAGGCCCGCGGCACCGAGGACTTCGGGCTGATCTCCCAAGAGCTGTACGGCGCCGCCTCCGATGCGTTCCACGCCGGCGACCCGACCCTGGCCGATCTGGGCCTGATGCTGTCCGATTACCTGAACAACATCGACGGCCGTGGCGACCTCAAGGACGAAGCCAAGACCCTGACCGCCAAGGACGCCGTGGCCCTGCTGCAAACCCGCCTGAACAAGGTATTCGGCGAGGCCGAAGAAACCATTCGTGTGTTCGAGTCCGACGGTATCGTCGCCGACGCGGCGGCGGGTGCCGACTACATCAAGATCCGCGCCGACGCGATGTTCAACGACCGCGATGTGCGCGCCTTGGAAGTGCATGAAGGCCTGGTGCATGTGGGCACCACCCTCAACGGCCAGAACCAGCCGATCTGCACATTCCTGTCCAAGGGCCCGCCGTCGTCCACCGTGACCCAGGAAGGTCTGGCGATCCTGATGGAGATCATTACCTTCGCCTCCTACCCCAGCCGCCTGCGCAAATTGACCAACCGCACGCGGGCCATCCATATGGTGGAGGAGGGCGCCGACTTCCTGCAGGTATTTGAGTTCTTCCGCGAACAAGGCTTTGAGATGGCGGAAAGCTATGGCAACGCCAGCCGCGTATTCCGTGGCTCGGTGCCTACCGGTCTGCCGTTCACCAAGGATTTGTCCTACCTCAAGGGCTTTATCATGGTCTACAACTACATCCAGTTGGCTGTGCGTAAAGGCAAGCTGGAACAAGTGCCGCTGCTGTTCTGCGGCAAGACCACCCTGGAGGACATGCGCACCCTGCGCCAACTGGTGGACGAGGGGCTTGTGGTGCCGCCCAAGTACCTGCCCGAGCAATTCCGTGACATGAACGCCCTGGCGGCGTGGATGTGCTTTTCCAACTTCCTCAACCATCTGAGCCTGGATCGGATCGAGGCTGACTACTCCAATATCCTTTAAATGCTGTTATTTGCGAGGCTTCAACGGATGAGAATCCTCGGCATTCTGTGCCTGCTCCTCACACTGAACGGCTGTAGCTCGCTGCTGTTCTACCCCGAACCCGGCCTGCCGTTCACGCCACAAAAAGCACACTTGGACTACCGCGACGTCACCTTGACCACCGCCGATGGCGTCAAGCTGCATGCTTGGTGGTTGCCGGCCAAGCCCGGCGTGCCGCTCAAGGGCACGGTGCTGCACCTGCACGGCAACGGTGGCAATTTGGCCTGGCATCTGGGCGGCAGTTGGTGGTTACCGGAGCAGGGGTATCAAGTGTTGCTGCTGGACTATCGCGGTTATGGGCTGTCGGAAGGCAAGCCCTCATTGCCGGCGATTTATCAGGACGTGGACGCGGCTTTCAGCTGGCTCGACAAGGCCCCCGAAACCCAGGGGCAGCCGCTGATTGTGCTCGGCCAAAGCCTGGGCGGCGCGCTGGCCGTGCATTACTTGGCGGCGCACCCGCAGCGTCAGACCCAGCTCAAAGCGCTGGTGCTGGACGGCGTACCGGCTAGTTATCGTGACGTAGGACAATTCGCGCTGAGCACCTCCTGGCTAACATGGCCATTGCAAGTGCCCTTATCCTGGCTCGTGCCCGACGCGGACAGTGCGATCAACGCCATGCCCCAGTTGAGTGGCGTGCCGAAACTGTTGTTTCACAGCCTCGATGACCCGATCGTGCCCGTGGCCAATGGCATCCGCTTGTATCAGGCGGCGCCGCCGCCCAGAGTCTTGCAATTGACCCGTGGCGGGCATGTGCAGACCTTTGCCGATAAAACCTGGCAAACCGTGATGCTGCGCTATCTGGATGACCCGCAACATTTCAATGGCCTGCGGCGCCTGGGCGAAATTCCAAACTATCCGACTCCTAACGTTGATCCATCAGAGAGCCCGCAATGAGCGAAGAACGCAACATGATCCCGCTGATCCTCACCGGCATCGGCACCATCATCGGTACCGTCGGTTGCCTGTGGTACTACGGCTACCTGCACTTCGCCAAACCGGAAGATGCGTTGCTGCTCAGTGACTTCACCATGCTCAAGACCGTGCCGGGCGAGGATTACAAGATCTCCCTGACTCCGGCCGCCCAAGTGGCGCAATGCGTCGATGGCGTGCTGGTGATGTTTGATACTGAGCAGAAAGGCTTGAGTGGCGTGCTGGTGAACAACAAGAAGCAAGCCGTGCGCTGCATGGGGCAGGAAACGCCGCAGTTGCAGCAGTAAGCTTTCACATCATTGTTGTGGGAAAACGCCACGAGACTTGGTGATTAAGTCTTCAGTGCAATGGTAAACCTGCGCAACCCGGAACTGTCTCGATTAACCGGCCACAGATTCTGGACTGATTGGTATCACTGATCGGTCTTTATTTCAGTTATGTGGAGTTAGCATCTATGGCAGCTATTAATGGACCGTCGAGTGTTGGGAATGCGGGCTATGCCGGCGCAGTGGGGCAAGATAGTCTCGATCAGCAGATCCAAGATACACGAAACAAAATTCAACAACTGCAATCGCAAGGTTCCCAAGGTGGATCGGGAAGCAGTGGTGCCGGTGGCGGCGAAACCCTTGAGGAGCTTTTGAAGCTGCTGAATAAGCTACTTGAACAAAAAAAGAATGAAGGGGCAAAGAGCGGTCAAGAAGCTCAAAGCGGCAACGCTCAGCAAGACGGTCAATCTGGCGCGCAGTCTGCCTCTCAAATCCAGCAGGGAGACTATCAGGGGAACACCCCGGTATCTTTCTGACTGCCGTCTCACAAAAGCAGCTCTCGCCGATGGGCTTTTTATCGCGCTTGTAGCGATCAGTCCACGAACAAGTTGGCGCTGGCGGTAGTCACTGGCGACGGAATTAACTGGAACCCTATCGCGTATTCAAACCACAGAAAGCGGAGTTGCTTACACAGATCGAGGCTGAGAACGTGGCGATACGGATTGCTGCAATCGACAATATGCTGGACATGATCAGAGGGCATCAGACGCTGGAAAGGCGAGATGCTCGGGATCATGAGCTTGCGCAACTGATGGACAAGCTATCGCAAAATACCTACGGTTCCAGAATTGAGATGCCCGCTGAGGATACTCATCGCACTATCGAGTTTGGCGAACCGAAAAAAAACCCACCGTAAGGTGGGTTTTTCTATCCAAGCTCAATCAATCAGTTCGCCATCGACGAACGTGGCTTGACCGGTTGGTTGTCGTTGGAGATGGTCACTTCAACGCGGCGGTTCATGGCGCGGCCCGATGCACTGCTATTGTCGGCAACCGGATATTCCTTGCCATAGCCCTGGGTCACGATGCGCGAAATATCCACACCTTGCTGAGCCAGTGCGCGTTGTACGGACGCTGCACGGCGCTCCGACAGGCTCTGGTTGTAGGAATCGGAACCGGTGCTGTCGGTGTAGCCTTCGACGATCACTTTACGATCTGGATTGTCGCGCAGGAACTGAGCCAGTTTGGTGATATTCACCAGACCACTGGATTTCAGGTCGGATTTGTTGGTGGCGAACAGTACGTCACCGAAAGTCACCAGCGTACCGCGATCGGTCTGCTTGGCGTTCAGGCTATCCTGCAGCTGCTTGATCTGCGCATCGCGAGCATCCAGCAGGGCGCGAGCGCGTTCGTCACCGGCGTTTTTCAGCTTGGCTTCGGATTCGCGCAGGGCGATGGTGTCTTTGGCCACTTCAACGCGCTGATTGGTCAGGTAAGCCAACTGGTCGACCTTCTTCTGGTCTTCCTTGTCGCGGTAGGCTTTGTCGGCCTTATCCAGCCATTCCTGAGCGTCCTTGGTTTCCAGCGCCGCAAGCTTGGTGGCTTGAGGGTTGGTTTGCAGGGCGGAGAAGTTGGTGCGGGCGTTTTCCAGGTTGGCGTTCGGCGGGGTGGAGCAGGCCGCCAAGGCAACGCTCATTGCCAACAGGGCAGGGATCATCAGTTGTTTACGCATAATCGTGTCGTCCTTTCAATTCAGTATCGGGTGCGGTGCGATCAAGGGGCTCGGTTTATTTCTGCTGGATAGCAGCCGGGCGCATACCTTCCTTACGCAACTCGTCAACGGCCTTCTGGGAATCCTTTACCGCTTGCTCAGCTTTGGCAGCCTGGGCTTTACGTTCTGCGACACGGGCGTCCCACTCGGCTTGCTCAGCCAACATACTAGCCTTCTCGTAGTTTTTGTCGTGCATCGCGATTTCAGCTTCTTTGAGCTTGTCCTGAGCCGACTTCATTTCTACAGCGGCGTACTCGGTGCCGCCGGCGCTGACAGCGCTGTTGACCGCCGACTGGGTCACTGCGTACTGCTCAGTCGGAGGGTTACCGGCGCAGCCAGCCAGAACGAAGCTGGTACCGATTGCCAGCGCGGCCAATTTAAGCCCGCGCAGATGGTTAAACGAGGATTTGGCAGTGCTGGTCTTCATCGTCTTCAACTCCATTGGATAACTCCTGAAAAACATCAAAATCCATCTCAGTCAGTGAACGGCTGCGAGCCCGGTCCTAAAGCGCCTGGTGCTCTTTCAAACGGCCGTTCCAAGTGATGGCTTACTGGCTGTGACCGGAGGCTTTTTTCAAAAGTTCAGACGAGATGGCGATTTGCCTAAAAAAATAACTGACTGAGCGGTCAGCGAAAAAAATTGGAACTTTTGCAGTGCCAGGAAGTATTTCGGGCCTGCAATAGGCCCGGAATACACGGGGAGGGTGGATTAAACGACAGCAGATCAGTGCTTCGATTCGTCCGCACTGGTAGACAAATCATGTAGATAGCGACGCGACAGCGACAAAAAGCGCGGGGTCGGGCCGACGTCTTCGTACAGCGGGTCGCCCTCTTCATCGGTCGCAATCACCTGCTGACCTTTGATATAGGGAAAGCTGGCTTCCAGCTCTTCAAGGGCGGCGCCGATCAGCTCGCCCAGCAGCTCTTCGGTGTTGCGCTTGGGGTACATCTCGGCGATGGCCGCCAGCCGGGCGGCGGACTCCACGTCCAGGTGGATCGCATATTCGGTCTTGGTCAAGCGACCCTTGGCGTTCTCTTCCCAATGCTGGGCCAATTCTCGGATTTTCATGGCAACCTCAATAAAACCCACGGCAAGCGGGCGGTGATGAGTGACCAGCCGTTCGCCTATCGCGACGGCTTACGGTTGAGACTAGCTGCAACCCACAAGGTTTAAAGTCTTGTCTTAAAACAACGCGGGCGGCACTCTGGCAGATCTGCGCGTCCCGGATTTCTGGCTGGAGATTGGCTGATGAGTGATATCGATGCACGCTTGCGTGAGGATGTTCACCTGCTGGGTGAGCTGTTGGGCAACACCATTCGAGAGCAGTACGGCGATGATTTTCTCGACAAGATCGAGCAGATCCGCAAAGGCGCCAAGGCCGATCGGCGTGGCGCCGACTCTGAGAAAACCGCCGGCGATGAACTGAGCGCCAGCCTCAATCAGTTGCAGGAAGACGAACTGCTGCCGGTGGCGCGGGCTTTCAACCAGTTTCTCAATCTGGCCAATATCGCCGAGCAGTATCAATTGATTCACCGCCGCGATGAGTCGCAACCGGCACCCTTCGAGGCGCGCGTGCTGCCCGAGTTGCTGGGGCGCCTGCAACGCGAAGGCCACAGCAACGAATCCCTGGCCCGCCAGTTGGCGCGCGTGGAGATCGAGCTTGTCCTCACCGCCCACCCGACCGAAGTGGCGCGCCGCACTTTGATCCAGAAGTACGACGCCATCGCCGCGCAGTTGGCCTTGCAGGATCATCGCGACCTCACCACCGCCGAGCGCGAGCAGATCCGCCAACGCCTGCAACGGTTGATCGCCGAAGCCTGGCACACCGAAGAAATCCGCCGCACCCGCCCCACACCCGTGGACGAAGCCAAATGGGGCTTTGCGGTGATCGAGCATTCGCTGTGGCACGCCATTCCCAACTATTTGCGCAAGGCCGATCAGGCGTTGCACGCGGCCACCAGCCTGCGCCTGCCCCTGGAAGCGGCGCCGATTCGCTTTGCATCGTGGATGGGCGGCGACCGTGACGGCAACCCGAATGTCACCGCGCCGGTCACCCGCGAAGTCTTGCTGCTGGCGCGGTGGATGGCGGCCGACCTGTACCTGCGCGATATCGATCAGTTGGCTTCCGAGCTGTCCATGCGCCACGCCAGCCCAGCGTTGCAGGCCAAGGTCGGCGACAGCGTCGAGCCGTACCGGGCCGTGCTCAAGCAACTGCGCGACCGCTTGCGCGCCACGCGGCAATGGGCCCACACCGCGTTGAGCAGCAGCACACCGGCGCCCGCTGAGGTGTTGCAGAACAACCGTGACCTGCTTGAGCCGCTGGAGCTGTGCTATCAGTCGCTGCATGAATGCGGCATGGGCGTGATCGCCGACGGGCCGCTGCTCGATTGCCTGCGCCGCGCCGTGACGTTTGGCCTGTTCCTGGTGCGTCTGGATGTCCGCCAGGATTCCAGCCGACACTCGTCAGCCATGACGGAGATCACCGATTACCTCGGCCTGGGTCGCTACGAAGACTGGGATGAGGACGCGCGCATCAGCTTCTTGATGAAGGAGTTGACTAACCGTCGTCCGTTGCTGCCGGGGTATTTCAAACCGTCGGCCGACACCGCCGAAGTGCTCAACACCTGTAAGGAAATTGCCGCGGCCCCGGCGGCTTCGTTGGGCTCGTATGTCATCTCCATGGCCGGTGCGGCGTCGGATGTGCTGGCGGTGCAATTGCTGCTTAAAGAGTCGGGTGTACAGCGGCCAATGCGCGTGGTGCCGTTGTTCGAAACCCTGGCCGACCTGGATAACGCCGGCCCGGTGATCGAGCAATTGTTGCAACTGCCGGGTTATCGCGCGCGTCTGCAAGGCCCGCAGGAAGTGATGATCGGCTACTCCGACTCGGCCAAGGACGCCGGCACCACCGCTGCCGCCTGGGCGCAATACCGGGCGCAGGAGCGCCTGGTGGATATTTGCCGCGAACAGCAAGTGGAGCTGCTGTTGTTCCATGGTCGCGGTGGCACCGTGGGCCGTGGCGGCGGCCCGGCCCACGCGGCGATCCTGTCGCAGCCACCGGGCTCGGTGGCCGGGCGTTTCCGCACCACCGAACAAGGCGAAATGATCCGCTTCAAGTTCGGTCTGCCGGACATCGCGGAGCAGAACCTCAACCTTTACTTGGCTGCAGTGCTGGAAGCAACGCTGTTGCCGCCGCCACCGCCCGAGCCGGCCTGGCGTCATTTGATGGACGAATTGGCCGCGGATGGTGTGAGGGCTTACCGCGCGGTGGTGCGAGAAAATCCGCAATTCGTCGAGTATTTCCGCCAGTCCACCCCCGAACAGGAGCTGGGCCGCCTGCCGCTGGGCAGCCGTCCAGCCAAGCGGCGTGCGGGCGGTATCGAAAGCCTGCGCGCCATCCCTTGGATTTTCGGTTGGACCCAGACACGCTTGATGCTGCCGGCCTGGCTCGGCTGGGAAGCGGCGTTGAGCAATGCCCTGGCGCGGGGTGAAGGTGAGTTGTTGGGGCAGATGCGCGAACAGTGGCCTTTCTTCCGCACCCGCATCGATATGCTGGAAATGGTGCTGGCCAAGGCCGATGCCGATATCGCGCGTCTCTATGATGAGCGTCTGGTGCAGCCCGATTTGTTGCCATTAGGTGCGCACTTACGCGACCTATTGTCGCAGGCGTGCTCGGTGGTGCTCGGTCTGACCGGCCAGTCGCAGCTGCTGGCCCACAGCCCTGACACCCTGGAGTTCATCCGCCTGCGCAACACCTACCTTGACCCCTTGCATCTGTTGCAGGCCGAGCTGCTGGCGCGCTCGCGCCGGCAGGAAGCCGCGCAGGACAGCCCTCTGGAACAGGCGCTGCTGGTGTCCGTGGCCGGTATCGCGGCCGGCTTGCGCAACACCGGCTGAGGTTTTTCGCATGTTCTCAATGGCTTGCGCTTGAACCACGCTGGCCGCCCGGAACCGGGCGGTCATCGTTCAAGGGGCAGGGTTGCACTCTGGAATACCCTACCTATGACGCATGCGCGGCGCGGGTTCTTCCGACTTTTGGCGGCTTGTGTGGTTAGGGCCTGCTGTGTATCTTGATCAGCCTTTGGCCGTTTGGGCGGCCCGAATCACATTTTTACGCGATTGGCCCCACGCGGCGAATCCGAGCGTCATCTCTATAAAAAATTGAGGAGCACATCGATGCGCGTCATTCTGCTGGGAGCTCCCGGGGCCGGTAAAGGTACTCAGGCAAAGTTCATCACTGAAAAATTCGGCATTCCACAAATCTCCACCGGTGACATGCTGCGCGCTGCGGTAAAAGCAGGCACCGAGCTGGGCATCAAGGCCAAGAGCATCATGGACGCCGGTGGCCTGGTTTCCGATGACCTGATCATTGCCCTGGTCAAGGACCGTATCGCGCAGCCTGACTGTGCCAACGGTTTCCTGTTCGACGGTTTCCCGCGCACCATTCCTCAGGCCGAAGCTTTGGTCACGGCCGGTGTCGAGCTGGACGCCGTGGTTGAAATCGCGGTGGAAGACGAAGAAATCGTCCAGCGTATCGCAGGCCGTCGCGTTCACGAGGCCTCGGGTCGCGTGTACCACACCGTCTACAACCCGCCGAAAGTTGAAGGCAAAGACGATGTCACCGGCGAAGACCTGGTACAGCGCAAGGACGACACCGAAGAAACCGTGCGTCATCGCCTGTCGGTCTACCATTCCCAGACCAAGCCGCTGGTGGATTTCTACCAGAAGCTTTCCGCTGCCAACGGCAAGCCGAAGTACAGCCATATCCCTGGCGTCGGTTCGGTGGAAGCGATCACCGCCAAGGTGATGCAAGCCCTGAGCTGATCACCTGATCGGCGTCTCACACAACGGCCCGCTTGCGGGCCGTTGTTGTTTATACTGGCGCACTTTTTTTCGACTTGGACACCGACACCGATGAGCACCCTGCTGGCCCTGGACACCGCAACCGAAGCTTGCTCCGTTGCCTTGCTGCACGATGGCAAAGTAACCAGCCACTACGAGGTGATCCCACGCCTGCACGCGCAAAAGCTGTTGCCGATGATCAAGCAACTGCTCGAAGACGCCGGCACCACTTTAGCGGCGGTGGACGCTATTGCTTTTGGTCGCGGCC
The DNA here is from genome assembly GCF_019641515.1 of Pseudomonas sp. S5F11. Classification (NCBI taxonomy): domain Bacteria; kingdom Pseudomonadati; phylum Pseudomonadota; class Gammaproteobacteria; order Pseudomonadales; family Pseudomonadaceae; genus Pseudomonas; species Pseudomonas sp. S5F11. Next base: position 2,183,865 of record NZ_JAIFJZ010000001.1, on the reverse strand, counting down.
CGGGCGCCTTTACCGGTGTGCGCATTGCTATCGGCGTGGTGCAAGGCCTGGCCTTTGCCCTGGAACGCCCGGTGTTGCCGGTCTCCAACCTTGCCGTATTGGCCCAGCGCGCGTTGCGTGAGCAGGGCGCGTCGCAGGTAGCGGCCGCCATCGACGCGCGGATGGACGAAGTCTACTGGGGCTGTTACCGCGCGGTGGCCGGTGAAATGCGCCTGGTCGGCGCGGAAGCGGTGCAGCCGCCCGAAGCGTCGGCACTGCCGGAGGATGCCAGCGGCGATTGGTTCGGCGCGGGCACAGGTTGGGGGTATGGCGAGCGCATTGCGGTGAAACTGGCCGGCCAGGACGCTGCCATGTTGCCCCATGCCGAAGACCTGCTGACCCTGGCGCGTTTTGCCTTCGAGCGCGATGAAGCGATCCCAGCCGATCAGGCGGCGCCGATGTACTTGCGCGATAAAGTGGCGCAAACCAAGGCCGAACGCGGGCTGATTTGACGCCAAAGTGATGGCAACTTTCGCCAATCGTCAGAATTTGCCCTTGGTTTTAAACCTTTTTCAAATTATGTGTTCTAGTTATCACCAGAGCATTTGCGCGCAACGGAAGTCGCCACTAAAATGCCATCACTGATAGCGAGTTCGCATCGATGCGTATAGACGGATTTTCCTCACAGTCGTACCCCCTCAAACGTAAGCCGCGCAAGGCGAGCGTGACGGTAGACGATTCGGTCGAAGATTCGCCGGACTTCATCGAAGTCCAGTCCGAGGCGGCGACCGCTACGCAAGGTGCTGGCAGTGCGCGTATCAGCGGCCTGCCTGCCCGTCAGCAGGATATGGTCTTCCCCCGCTCCATGAGCAAAAGCGTTGCCACCGCCTTGGCCAGTTACCTGACCACCGCCGGTTTTGTCGAGTGGGATATGGAAGTGCTGGGTCTCGACGTTCATATCTGATGCTTCTGCCTTACTACCTCGGTTGCCCGTCCTGGAGTGAAAACGCCTGGCGCGAGTACCTGTACCCAGCCGATGCTCGCGCCAGCGATTACCTCGCCCTCTATTCTCAGGTCTTCAACGCCGTTGAAGGCAACACCACATTTTACGCTCGCCCCTCGGCCGCCACCGTGCAGCGCTGGGCCGAAATCATGCCCGCCGATTTTCGCTTTACCGCCAAATTCCCCGGGGATATCAGCCACGGGGGCGATTTGCGTGAGCAATTACCGGCGGCGGAAAGTTTCGTCGGCCTGATGAGCCCGTTGGGTGAGCGCGTAGCGCCGTTATGGCTGCAACTGTCGGCCGCGTTCTCGCCGCAACGTCTGGCGGAGCTGGCTGGGTTTATCGACGGCCTGGAGCGTCCGATGGCGGTGGAAGTGCGCCATCCGGAATTTTTCGCCAAGGGCGATGCCGAGCGCATGCTTAACCGCCTGTTGCGCGATCGGGGTGTCGAGCGTATCTGCCTGGACCCCAGGGCGCTGTTCAGTTGCACCTCGACGTCGCCGGCGGTGCTGCATGCGCAATCGAAAAAGCCCAAAGTGCCGCCGCGGCCGGCTGCGCTGACTCAGTTTCCGCAGGTGCGCTTCATTGGCCATCCGGAGCTGGAGGCCAACGACCCGTTTCTGGTGCCTTGGATTGAAAAAGTCGCCGGCTGGATCGAAGAGGGCCGCACTCCCTATGTGTTTCTGCACACCTCGGACAATCGCCTCGCCGCCCAATTGGCCATGCGCTTTCATACCCAACTGATGGCACGCTTGCCTGGCCTTGCACCATTACCCACGTTGGATCGCGAGCCCGAAGCGGAGCAACTGGGGTTACTCTAGGGCTCCTTTTCCCGCCAGGAGCTTGCCATGGATGCTCAAACCCTTCGCGCCGAAACCTTCAAGCGCCTGCATGAACGCGACCGCGCTTTCGTGATGCCCAACCCGTGGGACGCAGGTTCCGCCGTGATGCTTGCCAGCCTGGGGTTCGAAGCCTTGGCCACCACCAGCGCGGGTTATGCCTTCAGCCTTGGTCGGCCGGATGCGGAGGGCGCGCTGTCTCTGGACGACACCTTGCTCAACGCGCACCAGATCGCCCAGGCCACGACACTGCCGGTGGCGGCCGACCTGGAAAACGGCTTCAGCGACAGCCCGGACGGCTGCGCCCAGACCATCCTGCGTGCAGCGGCCACGGGGATTGTCGGCGGTTCCATCGAAGACGCCACTGGACACTCTGGCGACCCCATTTATGCCTTCGACCTGTCTGTGGAGCGTGTACAAGCGGCGGCTACCGCGGCCCGCAGTTTGCCGTTTGCGTTCATGCTCACCGCCCGCGCGGAAAACCTATTGCACGGTCGTCTGGACCTGCCCGATACCCTCCGCCGCCTGCAAGCCTACGCCGAGGCCGGTGCCGACGTACTTTACGCGCCGGGCCTGCGCACCGCCGATGAGGTGTTGGCGGTGGTCAAGGCAGTCGCGCCCAAACCGGTGAATGTGTTGATGTCCGGTGCGCTGAAACTCAGCGTCGCGCAATTGAGCGCCATGGGCGTCAAGCGCATCAGCGTGGGTTCGGCGATGGCGTTGGCGGCCTATGGCGAGTTCTATCGCGCGGCCCAGGAGGTCTATGAGTTGGGCACCTTTACCTTTACCGAGCGCTCGATGCCCTTCAGCACGGCCAATCAGTTTTTCAAGGTCTGACCCATGCGGTTTATCAAGGTGGTGGGTGTGCTGCTGATGCTGGGCGGCGCGGTGGTGGTCGGTGTATGGCGCGGCTGGGTGCCGTTGGCGCCGGAATGGAATCCATGGGCGCCGCTGGATGTGCGCGCGAGCCCAAACCTGTTGACGCGTTTTAAGCTGGGACGTCTGCAGGACGACCCGGCGCTGTGCGACCAGGTGCTGAAAACTTCAGGCTTGCGCGTGAGCCATCAAGCTGATTCATCCGCCGATGTCGCCTGCCCGTTGCGCAACACCTTGCGCGTGCAGGGTGCAGAGGTGGGATTGAGCAGCAGCTTTCTTGCCAGTTGCCCGCTGGCCGTGGCGTTCGCGCTGTTCGAGCGCCATAGCCTGCAACCGGCGGCGCAGACGGTGTTCGGCCAGGCGGTGACGCGGGTCGATCATCTGGGCAGTTTTGCCTGTCGCACGATGTATAACCGTGCCAACGGGCAACTGAGTCAGCACGCCTCGGCCAATGCGTTGGATATCGCCGGTTTTCGCTTGGCCGATGGGCGCAGTATCAGCGTGCTCAAGGATTGGCCGGGGGAGGGCGCGAATGCGCGGTTCCTGCGTCAGGTGCGCGACAGTGCCTGTGATGATTTCAACGTGGTGTTAAGCCCGGACTACAACGCCGCGCACCGCAATCACTTCCACTTCGATATGGGGCGCTGGTGGGTGTGTCGCTGAGGGTCAGGCGGCCAGGCGCAGGTTGTGGGTGATCAACGGGCGTGCCCAGTAGTAGTCGAAGTCCAGGGCTTTTTGCTGCTCCACCAACGCTTCTTCGGGGTAAGGCGTAGGCGGCGGTGGCAACAGGTCCAGTTCGAACTCAGCGATCGGCAAGTGCAGGGCGCGCGGTTCCGGCGCGGGGCCTGGCTCCGGCAATGGCTGCCCGGCGGCCAGCACGATAGGGCGTACCCAACCGCTTTCGAAATTCTGCTGACGTTGCTGGGCGACGATTTCTTCTTCAGGAAACGGCGTCGCAGCCGGTGGCAGCAGCTCGGTTTCAAATTCGGCGATGGGCAGGAACAGCGGTTCTGGCGGGGCGATTTCGGTGTCTTTAACGTCGCACTCACGCTGGGTGAGGATCTGCGACAACAGGTCAGCGCCTGCGCTGGGTTCTACCGCCGGGTCCAGCGGTGCCGTCGCCTCGGCTGCTGGCGCGTCCGGCATTTCGCCGAGCTGCTCGGCCAATGCCCGGGCGAAGAAGTCCTGCCACACATGACTCACACCGGCCAGCGCTTGAGTGTTGCGCAAGCCGTAGTGGTTGTGGGTCGGCAGTACACCGATGGTTAGGGGGAGAATGTCTGACATTTTCTTCGGTCGACGCTCAGCTCTGGCAAAATACCTGACTGTTGGTTTTATCGGCCGGTGTTGGCCGATCCTTAATATTTTTGAGCGTAGCGATTGATGAGCGAACAACCAGCGGCCAGCCGCATCCGGGTCGAGGCCATGGCCGATGCTTTCCAGGTCCGCGCCGAGCAGTGGGCTGCCCAACTTGGTTTGCCGTTAGTGCTGGCGGATGCGGATTTTTCCTTGCAGGTCGGCGAACATGGCTTGCAGTTGCAGCAACTGGGGGCGGATGCGCCGGGGCCGGTGCGTGTGGACTTTGTCGAAGGCGGCGCGGCGCATCGGCGTTTATACGGCGGTGGCAGTGGGCAGATGATCGCCAAGGCCGTGGGCATCGCCCAAGGCGTACGCCCACGGGTGCTGGACGCCACCGCCGGCCTGGGCAAGGACGCCTTCGTGCTGGCGAGCCTGGGTTGCGACATGAGCCTGATCGAACGCCAGCCGTTGATTGGCGCTTTGCTCGAAGACGGCCTGGCGCGCGGCGCGGATGATTTCGAGGTGGCGCCGATCGTGGCACGCATGCAGCTGCTCAAGGGCAACTCCATCGAGGTGATGCGCAACTGGGAGGGCGAGCCTCCCCAGGTGATCTACCTCGACCCTATGTTCCCTCATCGTGAGAAAACCGCCCTGGTGAAGAAGGAGATGCGCCTGTTCCGCCCGCTGGTGGGCGATGACCCAGACGCACCGGCCTTGCTCGCCGCAGCGCTGGCCCTGGCCAGTCACCGTGTTGTGGTCAAGCGCCCGCGCAAGGCGCCGTGTATCGACGGGCCCAAGCCGAGCCATGCGCTGGATGGCAAGTCCAGCCGCTACGACATTTACCCCAAGAAAGCGCTCAAGCCCTAATAACCGCTATGGCTTGTAGGCCCGCATAAACAACCCCACCACATCCTGCACATGAGCTTCGGCGGCTTCCTCACTCAACTGGCCGCCGCAGCCATACAGCAGGCAGAAGTTCGCCGTGCCTTTGAGCAGGCAGAAGAAATGCTCGGCCGCCTTGAACGGTTTATCGATGCTCAGGGCGCCGCTCTGGTCAATGGTGCTGAGCAGGCGCTCCATGCCTTGCAACATGCGCATGGGCCCGGCTTCGAAGAAAATCTGCGAGAGTTTCACGTCCTGATTGCCGGTGGTCATCATCAGCCGATGCAGGTTCACCGACTCTTCGCTGTTGATCAGCCGATGAAAGCCACGGGCGATGGTCAGCAGGACCGTTTCTACCGGTACACCCGCGGGCATCTCGAAATACATCACCGGTAATTGTTCCTCGCACTTGGCCACGACGGCGGCGGTGAACAGGGTTTCTTTGTCGGTGAAGTGGTTGTAGACCGTGAGTTTCGACACGCCAGCCTCCAAGGCCACCGCGTCCATGCTGGTGCTGGCGTAACCATTGCTCAAAAACAGAAACTTGGCTGCTTCGAGGATTGCCTGGCGTTTTGCCATGTCCTTGGGACGCCCGGGGCTATTGGTGTTCAGAGGATTGTCGGACATTTTCACCTTTAATACTGGACTGGCGAGTTTGGTATTAATAACATACCGGCAAGTATAATTATTCCTAGCATCATTTGCGAAAGGTCCTTCAGCATGCGCAGCACTTTCCTGCCCCTTGCGTTGCCTGCGTGTCTGGTCCTCCTATTGGCCGCCTGCGGTCATGAAGAAGCGCCCCAGACCACCATCCGCCCGGCCATGGTGGTGCAGCCACAGCCTTCTGCGCAGACGACGGACAGCTACCCCGGGGAAGTGCGTGCGCGCTACGAGCCGGACCTGGCTTTTCGCATTGGCGGCAAAGTCAGTAAGCGCTGGGTGGAGGAGGGCGAGCGGGTCAAGGCCAATCAGGCGTTGGCCGAACTCGACCCTCAGGACGTGCGCCTGCAACTGGACGCCGCCCGCGCTCAGGTCGCCGCCGCCCAGGCCAACTTGAGCTTGGTGCGTGCCGAGCGTGATCGCTACAAAACTTTGCTGGATCGTCAGATGGTCAGCCGGTCCCAGTACGACAATTCCGAAAATCTTTACCGTTCGGGCGAAGCCCGCCTCAAGCAAATCAAAGCCGAGTTCGATGTGGCCAGTAACCAGGCGGCCTATGCGGTGTTGCGCGCGCCGCAGGATGGCGTGGTGGCCAAGCGTGCGGTGGAAGTCGGGCAAGTGGTGTCCGCCGGGCAAACGGTGTTCACCCTGGCCACCGATGGCGAACGTGAAGTGCTGATCAGCCTGCCCGAACAAGGCTTTACTCGCTTCAAGATCGGCCAGCCGGTGTCTGTGGAGCTGTGGAGCCAGCCGGATCAACGCTTCGCTGGGCGCATTCGCGAGTTGTCCCCTGCCGCCGACCCCAAGTCGCGTACTTTTGCTGCGCGCGTTGCGTTTACCGGCGGCAAAGTCCCGGCGGAACTCGGCCAGAGCGCTCGCGTGTTTATACAGGGCGACGGCAGTAATCCGCTGTCCGTGCCGTTGTCTGCCATCAGCGCGGAGAACGGTGAGTCCTACGTCTGGCGCGTGCAGCCGGACAACACCCTCAAGCGCACACCGGTGCGTATCGGCGCGTTCGGCGATAAAACCGTGCCTGTGCTGGAGGGCTTGAGCGCCGATGATTGGGTTATCGCAGCCGGTGTGCATGTGCTCCACGAGGGCCAGCCAGTGCGCCCGGTGGATCGCGCCAACCGTGTGGTGAATCTGGCGGCCAAGGAGTAGTCCCAATGGGTTTCAATCTTTCAGAATGGGCGCTACGTAATCGCCAGATCGTGCTGTTCCTGATGATCCTGCTGGCAGTGGTGGGCACGTTGTCCTACACCAAGCTGGGGCAGAGCGAAGATCCGCCCTTCACCTTCAAGGCCATGGTGATCAAGACCAACTGGCCTGGCGCCACCGCGCAGGAAGTCTCACGGCAAGTCACCGAGCGCATTGAGAAAAAACTCATGGAGACCGGCGACTACGAGCGCATTGTCTCGTTTTCCCGGCCGGGCGAGTCCCAGGTGACCTTCGTCGCCCGTGATGCCATGCGCTCGGCGCAGATACCCGAACTGTGGTACCAGGTGCGCAAGAAAATCAGCGACATCCGCCAGACCCTGCCGCCGGATATCCAAGGGCCGTTTTTCAACGACGAATTCGGCACCACCTTCGGCAATATCTACGCCCTGACCGGCGATGGTTTCGACTACGCCGTGCTCAAGGACTACGCCGACCGCATCCAGATCCAACTGCAACGCGTAGCGGATGTGGGCAAGGTCGACTTGCTCGGTTTGCAGGACGAGAAGATCTGGATCGAGCTGTCCAACCTCAAACTCGCCACCTTGGGTTTACCCTTGGCCGCTGTGCAACAGGCGTTGCAGGAACAGAACGCGGTGACTACCGCCGGGTTCTTTGAAACGCCAAGCGAGCGTGTGCAGTTGCGGGTGTCGGGCAATTTCAAGACGGTGGACGAAATCCGCAGTTTTCCCATTCGCGTGGGGGATCGCACTTTCCGTATCGGCGATGTAGCTGATATTCACCGTGGCTTCAACGATCCACCGGCGCCACGCATGCGCTACATGGGCGAAGACGCCATCGGCCTGGCCGTGGCCATGCGCGAGGGCGGCGATATTCTGGTGCTGGGCAAGGCGCTTGAGGGTGAATTCGCACGTCTTCAGAAGAACCTTCCGGCGGGCATGCAGTTGCGCAAAGTGTCGGATCAGCCCGCAGCGGTCAAAACCGGAGTCGGCGAATTCGTCCAGGTGCTGGCCGAAGCGTTGGCCATCGTGTTGCTGGTGAGCTTTTTCTCCCTGGGACTGCGCACCGGTATGGTAGTGGCACTGGCGATTCCGCTGGTGCTGGCGATGACGTTCGCCACCATGTATTACCTCGGCATCGGCTTGCACAAGATTTCCCTCGGCGCCCTGGTACTGGCCCTCGGGCTGCTGGTCGATGACGCCATCATCGCCGTGGAAATGATGGCGATCAAAATGGAGCAAGGCTACGACCGGCTCAAGGCCGCCAGTTTTGCCTGGACCAGCACCGCGTTTCCGATGCTCACCGGTACGCTGATCACGGCGGCCGGTTTTCTGCCCATCGCGACGGCCCAGTCGAGCACCGGCGAATACACCCGCTCGATATTCCAAGTGGTGACCATCGCGCTGCTCGCGTCCTGGGTGGCCGCCGTGGTGTTCGTGCCCTACCTGGGGGAAAAACTCCTGCCGGACCTGGCGAAGATTCATGCCGCCAAACACGGCCATGATGGCCCCGACCCCTACGGCACACCCTTCTATCAGCGTGTAAGGCGGTTGGTGGCGTGGTGTGTGAATCGGCGTAAAACCGTGATCGTGCTGACGCTGCTGCTGTTTATCGGTTCGGTGGCGTTGTTTCGGTTCGTGCCGCAACAATTTTTCCCGGCGTCTGGTCGCCTGGAACTGATGGTCGATTTGAAATTGGCCGAGGGCGCGTCCCTGAGCAACACCGCCGAGCAGGTCAAACGCCTGGAGGCGCTGCTCAAAGAGCATGCCGGCATCGACAATTATGTGGCCTATATAGGCACCGGCTCGCCGCGATTTTACTTGCCTCTGGATCAGCAGTTGCCGGCCACCAGCTTCGCCCAGTTCGTGGTGTTGGCTAAGACCATCGAGGAGCGCGAAACCCTGCGCACCTGGCTGATCGAAACCCTCAACGAACAGTTCCCTGACCTGCGCTCGCGTTTCACACGCCTGGAAAACGGCCCGCCCGTGGGTTACCCGGTGCAGTTTCGCGTGACGGGGGAACATATCGAAGAGGTGCGCGCCCTGGCCCGCAAGGTCGCCGCGAAAGTCCGCGAAAATACTCATGTGGTTAACGTGCACCTGGACTGGGAGGAACCGAGCAAAATCGTCTACCTCAATATCGATCAGGACCGCGCCCGGGCGCTGGGCGTCAGCACCGCCAACCTGTCGAAATTCCTCCAGAGTTCCCTGACCGGCTCCAGCGTCAGCCAGTACCGGGAGGATAACGAGTTGATCGAAATCCTCCTGCGCGGCACCCGGCATGAACGCACCGAACTGACGTTGCTCCCCAGCCTGGCGGTGCCCACCGACAATGGTAAAAGCGTCGCGCTGTCGCAGATCGCCACCCTTGAGTACGGCTTCGAAGAAGGTGTGATCTGGCATCGCAACCGCCTCCCCACGGTGACCGTCCGCGCCGATATCTACGGCAAGGAACAACCGGCGACCCTGGTGCAGCAGATTTTTCCGACCCTCGCCGAGGTGCGCGCCGAATTGCCGGACGGTTACCTGCTGGAGGTCGGCGGCACCGTCGAAGACTCCGCGCGCGGCCAGAACTCGGTGAAGGCCGGTGTGCCGCTGTTCATCGTGGTGGTGTTGACGTTGCTGATGCTGCAATTGCGCAGTTTCTCACGCACCGCGATGGTGTTTCTGACGGCGCCGCTGGGGCTGATCGGTGTAACGCTGTTTCTGTTGGTGTTCCGTCAGCCCTTCGGGTTCGTGGCGATGCTCGGCACTATCGCATTGTCCGGGATGATCATGCGTAACTCGGTGATCCTGGTGGATCAGATCGAGCAAGACATCAAGGCGGGGCTGGCGCCGTGGCAGGCGATCATCGAGGCCACGGTCCGACGCTTCCGTCCGATAGTGCTGACGGCCCTGGCAGCGGTGCTGGCGATGATCCCGCTGTCGCGTAGCGTGTTCTTCGGGCCGATGGCAGTGGCGATCATGGGCGGGTTGATTGTCGCCACGGCATTGACCCTATTGTTCCTGCCGGCCCTGTATGCTGCGTGGTTCCGAGTGAGGAAGGGTGACGTGTAAGCATGCTGGCCACAGTTTTGAGTTTGATGTTGTTACTGTCTGCCCCCGGGCCGACTAACACATTGCTTTTTCGCGCCGGTGTGCTCTTCGGATTTCGGGGCGCATGGCGCTTGGTGCTGATTGAGTGCGCGGCTTATCTGCTGCAGGTGTCGTTGTGGGGGGCCGCCCTGATCCATTTCGCGTTCTATTCCCCATGGGTAATGCGGTGCGCGCAATGGGTTGCCGTCTCCTACTTACTCTACGTCTCGTATCAGCTTTGGCAGCGTAAAAGCGAAAACACCCGTTTAGACCGAGACGGTTTTTCAGGTCGCTATTTCTTTCTGATGACGTTGATGAACCCCAAGGGTTTATTGATTGCTTCATTCCTCGCGCCCGCCGATGCGTTCAGCAGTCCGCGAGGCTACTTGGCGTTTATGGTTGTGCTGGCCATGGTGATCGTGCCGGTTGGCGCGACCTGGTTACTGCTGGGCAGCCGTCTTGAACGACGCCGAGGAAACTGGCTGACACCCGTTGCCATCAATCGAGCCACTGCTGTGACGATTTGCTGTTTCGCGGCCGTTCTGCTGGGACGACTGGCAGATGAACTGATCCACTGAGGTCTTGCTGTACGCTATTTGTGGACGCGTCAGGATATTTGAATACAGGCCAGAGGAACTGTTTACAAGCGAATTGCCACACATGGCTACCTGATCTGCAGGTGCTCTCTCATGTTGATGGGGCCGCTGCGGGATAAGGTTTCATTGAATTCGTGAGGAGTTGCCTATGCTTTTTCCTGTGTTCCTAGGCCCGCTTTCGTTGTTAGGGCTCAACTCGTTGTTTAATGAGGCGAAGAGGGGCGATAAGCATTGCCACTCGCACAAACCCGAACCTGCAAAGCCATGCGAAGACAACGCCAAGCCTTGCCAAAAAACTGCGACGATTGAGACCAAAATCACTTGGTGATGCAGTTGCGATACCAACGGTTTTTTTCGCTCGCTCAGTAATGCAAACGCCCCGACTGATCGGGGCGTTTGCATAAGTGCGGGGTTTGCTGACGCGTGCCTACAGTGCGCCGAATACTTTCTTCGCCAAACTGGTGGCAGCCGCCGCGGGATTCTTGCGAATCGTCTCTTCCTGTTGCGCAATCATCTTGAACAAACCATCCAGTGCCTGTTCGGTCACGTAGTTCTCGACATTAGCGCTCTTGGCATCCAAGGCGCCGAAGGCGGCGGCTTTGCCGGCCAGGGCGTTGTACTGCTGGGCTACGCCGACTTTGTCGGTGGCAGCCTTGACGATCGGCAGGAACTTGGCGCGAATGGCTTCGCGACTGCTTTTGTCCAGGTACTGAGTGGCCGAATCCTGGCCGCCGCTGAGGATGCCCTTGGCGTCGGTCACGCTCATGTTTTTCACTGCGTTTACCAGAATCGGCTGGGCTTGGGTCACAGCCGTTTCAGCCGCTTTGTTCATGCTGGTTTCCAGTTGGGTGACCTGATCACCCATGCCGAACATCTTCAGCTTGTCCGCGACTTTGCCCAACTTGCCCGGTAGGCCGATCTTGACCTCCGGGTTGTTGCTGAAACCGCCGGGTACGCCCAGTTGTTTCACAGCGATCTGGGCACCTTGGGTCAGTGCATCCTTGAGTCCGCCAGTGGCGTCGCCCTGGGACAGGCTGCCCAGGTCCAGGGCCATAGCGTTGGCGCCGAGCAGCAGGCCGGCACACAGGGCAGTGAAGCGAAGGGATTTACGGAGCATGGGCGCTTCCTTATGTTCGATGTTCGAAATCAGGGGGCTACGGCGTTGACGCGCACGCGCAGCGGCTGGGCGTCCTGGCCGTCGAGCCGCACGGTGTGGCGATCAGTGGTGATGAACAGTAGCTTGCCCTCCAGCTCGATGCGAGCACTCACCGCGTAACTGTGGCCGGGCTTGACCTGTGCCGGGTCGTAACTCAGGTGGAACGGCAGGGGCACCTGGCCTTTGACCGGGCCTTTCTGTTCGGCCAGAACCACGGCGGGAGCGTCCGCCAGGGACACGTCCTGCAGGCTCACGCTCAACGTGGCCGCCGGGGGCAGGGCGATGCGTTGCAGGTAGAACACTTCGCCGTCGAGGCTGGCCTTGGGCGCGGGACTCATGGATTGGCAGGCTCCGAGCAGGGCGGTGAGGCCCAGGAGAATGATCTTTTTCATGGTGCAGCTCCTTTTCAACGGGGCCGGAGGCTCTCCGGCCCTTATTCAATTTAGCGGCTTTCTTCTGGTTCCACCGGCGCATCACCCGCACCGTCCACCCGGTGCAAGGCCACCTGGCGGATCGACAGGCGAATCTCGGCCGGCAACACGCGTTTGGCCGCGCCTTCGGCCAGTTCACCGAGCAGGTCGTGGTAGCTCAATTTGCCGGCCTCATCGCGGCGCAGCACATCTTGCTCCAGCAACGTCTGAATAAAATGTCGGAAAAGACTCTTATCGAAGAACTCCGGGGCATTGAGCCCATGCAGGATCGACAGGCGCTGGGCCATGATCGTGCACAGGTCTTCCAGCTCCTCGGCGCTGATGCTGTTCTGGCCGCTGTTGAGCAACAGCGAGATCGCCATATAGAAGCGTTGCAGGGTCTGGGCGATGCTCTTGGACAGCAGCGTCAGCAGCACAAAGTGTCGCGAGCTGGGGGCCGGGCGCAGGTACACATCTTTCTCGAAGCGCAGCAGGCCCTGTTCGACGAACGCCTCCAGCCACTGGTCGATCACGTTGTCCAGATCGTCCAGGGACCAGCGGATAAACAGTTCCGATTGCAGGTACGGGTACAGCGCGTGGGTATAGCGCAGGATCTGTTCGCGGCTCATGCGCGAGCTGCTCTGGAAGAAGCTCGCCAGCAGCGCGGGCAGGGCGAAGATGTGAAGTACGTTGTTGCGGTAGTAAGTCATCAGAACGGCGTTCTGTTCGTCCAGGTACAAAATCTTGCCCAGGGCGTCGCTCTGTTCCGACAACAGCTTCATATCTTTGACGTGCTGGATCAGCGCCATGCCATCGCCTTCCGGCACGGTGGTATGGGGCGAGTACGGCACGCGGCGCAATAGCGTCAGGTACAAGTCCAGCTGACGGGCCATGGCCTGTTCATCCAGGGCCAGGCGCGTGGTGGACAGCAGTGCCAGGGCCACCAGATTCACCGGGTTCACGGCGGCGGCTTCGTTCAAGTGGCGAGCCACTTGTTCGCCCAGGCGATGGGTGGTTTGGTTGAGCCACGCCGGCTTGTAGTTCGGGCCCAGGTCCTGGGCGCGCCAGTCCGGTTGCTCGGCGTCGAGGAATTCCGCCAGCTTGATCGGCTCGCCGAAGTTCACCGCGACCTGGCCGAAGCGCTGCTTGAGGGCGCCGACCACTTTGAAAATATCGAAGATCGACTCTTTCTTCTTGCTCGCCCCGCGCAGTTCGCCGAGGTAGGTGCGGCCTTCGAGCACGCGCTCATAACCGATGTACACCGGCACGAATACGATCGGCATACGCGAAGAGCGCAGGAAACTGCGCAAGGTGATCGCCAGCATTCCGGTCTTGGGTTGCAACATGCGCCCGGTGCGCGAGCGTCCGCCTTCGACGAAATACTCCACCGGGAAGCCCTTGGTGAACAGCGTATGCAAGTACTCGTTGAATACGGCGGTGTACAGCGGGTTGCCCTTGAAGGTGCGGCGCATGAAAAATGCACCGCCACGGCGCAGCAGGCTACCGATTACTGGCATGTTCAGGTTGATACCGGCGGCGATATGCGGCGGCGTCAGACCGTTCTTGAACAGTAGGTAGGACAACAGCAGGTAGTCGATATGGCTGCGGTGGCACGGGACGTAGATCACCTCGTAACCCTGGGCAACCTGTTGCACACCTTCGATGTTATTGACCTTGATGCCGTCGTAGATCTTGTTCCAGAACCAGCTCAGCACCACTTCCAGAAACCGGATCGCGGTGTAGGTATAGTCCGAGGCGATTTCGTTGCCGTAGCGCAGGGCCTGGGCCTTGGCTTTTTCCGGGCTGATTTTTTCGCGTTCGGCTTCGTCGGCGATGGCCTGGCGCACCAGCGGCATGTTGACCAGACCCTTTACCAAGTTGCGGCGGTGGGACAGGTCGGGGCCGATCACCGCAGTCTTCAGGTTACGAAAGTGCACACGCAGGATGCGCTGCGCCATGCGCACGGTGCGTTCGTGGCCTTTATTGTGCTCGATCAATTCACGCAGGTTGATAGGCGCGGAGAATTGCACGCGAGTCTTGCGCCCCAGGATCAGGATGCTCAACAGCCGGCGCAGACGCCCGGTGACCGCCCAACTGTCGGCGAACAGCAGCTTCCATGGGCTGGACTCGCTCTCGGGGGACTGGCCCCAGAACACGCTGACCGGAATGATTTGTGCATTCTCTTCGGCGTGCTCGCTGAGGGTGTTGACCAGGCGGGTCAGGGTCGGCGGCGCACCGCGCTTGTCCTGGCGGCCCAGCCAATCCGGTTCCGGCGTGAGGTAGAAGAACGCCGCCGGCTCCATCAGTGGGCCTACCGACACCGGCAACACCGGGCGCGGCAGGCCGGCCTTGGTGCACTCGGCGTCGACCACCGCCAGTTCGGTGAGGGAGGGTGATTGCAGGACGTAAAACACCGGCCGGCTGCGGTCCAGGTTGAGGGTTAGGGACGACTGGTTGATCGTCTCCGAGCGAACCCAGAGGTACAACAGTCGGCGCAAGGTGCCGAACACCAGACGGCGGAACGGGGAGCGGGTCATAGGCGAGCTGCTTCAAGTGGGAAAAAACCGAGCAGGCGCTCGGGCGGGTAGTGTGCCGTATTCGCCGAAAATCGGCAAAAAAGCAGCGATGTAAACTTGAGTTGAACGCTTTTGAGCCTGCCATATACTCGGCAGTTCAACGCGTACCGGCTCAATAATAAAAACCGAAGTGGGAGTAAACAGATGGCAACGCGCGAAACCGGCAATGTGAAGTGGTTCAACGATGCAAAGGGCTATGGCTTCATTCAGCGTGAGGACGGCCAGGATGTGTTTGTGCACTACCGCGCCATCCGCGGTGAAGGCCACCGCTCCCTGGCCGAGGGCCAGCAGGTGGAATACGCCGTGGTGAGCGGCGAGAAGGGCTTGCAGGCCGAGGATGTGGTCGGCCTATAGGCTGAGTGGCAGGTTTAAGCGGCAAGCTACAAGCGCTTTGGCTTGCCGCTTGCCGCTTGCCGCTTGCAGCTTGAAGCTGCTTTTCAACCCGTCCTCCAAGTAATCTGCTCTTCGCCGTCTGCGCTGATGCGAATCCATATGTCGGCGCTTTCTTCACCTTCTTCCTCGACCCACGTGCCCGGCGCGCAGCGCACTTCCACGTTCAGCGCGGCAAATGCGGCGCGGGCGCAGGCGATGTCGTCGTCCCATGGGGTCTGGTCGCTTTCCAGGTACAGACTGTTCCACTTGCCGACGGCCTTGGGCAGCCAGGTGACAGGCACGTTGCCGGCCTTGCACTTGTAGGTCTGGCCTTTCTGGACCCAGTCGCTGCATGGCCCCAGGGCCGCGCCCAGCCAGGCGGCGATGGCTTTGTGGTCGACGTCGGCGTCCTTCAGGTAAATCTCGATATCGGGTTGGCGCATGGATGTTCCTCGTTGCGGGATTCGAAAATCCATTCGCGAAAATAAAGTCGGTTATTGAAGCACGAAATAATCGTAGCGCATCGACACCGTGACCTTCAGCGGCTCGGCCGCCTCGATCACTTCGGCGCGGCGCTCGGCACTGGCCCGCCAGCCGTGGGGTGTCATGGCCAGCAGGTTGGCGCGGTCCTTGGGATCGGCCAGGCTCAGTGTGAATTCCAGGATCTCGCTGTGCGCCAGGCTCATGCCCGACGGCACCAGGGCCAGGTGCTTGTCGTCGGTGTATTCGCGCACTTCGTCGTACAGACGTTCACGTAGCTCCATCAGGTGACCACTGGTAGGACCGACCTTCATCAAGCCGCCGCCAGGGCTTAGCAGGCGCTTGGCTTCCTGCCAGTCCAACGGGCTGAATACGCTGGCCAGGAACTGGCAACTGGCGTCGGCCAACGGCACGCGGGCCATGCTGGCGATCAACCAGGTCAGCGCCGGGTTGCGCTTGCACGCACGTTTGACCGCTTCCTTGGAGATATCCAGCGCGTAGCCGTCGGCATGGGGCAGGGCCTCGGCGATTTGCGCGGTGTAGTAGCCCTCGCCACAGCCGATGTCCACCCAGCGCTGCGGCGCACGTTCTGCGGCCAGTTCGGCCAGGCGTTTGGCCACCGGGGCGTAGTGCCCGGCGTTGAGGAAGTCGCGACGCGCCTCGACCATGGCCAGGTTGTCACCCGGGTCACGGCTGTTCTTGTGCTGTACCGGCAACAGGTTCAGGTAACCCTGGCGTGCCCGGTCGAAACGGTGCCCGGCCGGGCACGCCACGCCATTGTCCACCGCGTTGAGCGGGGCGCTGCAAAGGGGGCAGGCGAGCATCAGGCGAGCAACTTGATCAGGGTCTGATAATAGATTTCGGTCAGCACATCGAGGTCGCTGGCCAGAATGCGCTCATTGACCTGGTGGATGGTCGCGTTGACCGGCCCCAGCTCGACCACTTGGGTGCCGAGGGTCGCAATGAAGCGGCCATCGGAAGTGCCGCCGCTGGTGGACGCCTGGGTCTCGCGACCGGTGACTGCCTTGATGCTGGCCGATACGGCATCGAGCAGGGCGCCCGGTTCGGTCAGGAACGGCAGACCCGACAGCGCCCATTCCACGTGCCAGTCCAGGCCGTGCTTGTCGAGAATCTGCGCAACGCGATGCTGTAGACCCTCCACGGTGGACTCGGTGGAGAAACGGAAATTGAACACCGCCGTCAGCTCGCCGGGAATCACGTTGGTGGCGCCGGTGCCGGAATTGAGGTTGGAAATCTGGAAACTGGTGGGCGGGAAAAACGCGTTGCCGTCATCCCAATGCTCGGCGGCCAGTTCGGCCAGGGCCGGCGCGGCCAGGTGGATCGGGTTCTTCGCCAGGTGCGGATAGGCCACGTGGCCTTGCACGCCGCGCACGGTCAGGGTCGCGCCGAGGGAGCCGCGACGGCCGTTCTTGACCACATCGCCGACCAGCGTGGTGCTTGACGGTTCGCCGACGATGCACCAGTCCAGGCGCTCCTTGCGCGCTGCCAGGCGTTCGATCACGGCTTTGGTGCCGTGGTGTGCCGGGCCTTCTTCATCGCTGGTGATCAGGAAGGCCACCGAACCCTTGTGGTCCGGGTAATCGGCGACGAAGCGCTCGGACGCTACCAACATCGCCGCCAGGCTGCCTTTCATGTCGGCTGCACCACGCCCGCAGAGCATGCCGTTTTCGTCGATCAAGGCGTCGAACGGGTCGCTCTGCCAGGCCTGCACCGGGCCGGTCGGGACCACGTCGGTGTGGCCTGCGAAGCACAGCACTGGGCCTTCATGCTTACCGTGGGTGGCCCAGAAATTGTCCACGTCTTCGATGCGCATCGGCTCAAGTTTGAAGCCGGCGTCGCCCAGGCGCTGCATCATCAGCTTCTGGCAATCGGCGTCGATCGGCGTCACCGAGGGGCGGCGGATCAGGTCGATGGCAAGTTGAAGGGTGGGCGAAAGGTCGGCATGGGCCGTCATGGGAAAACTCCGGAAAGCATGTTTGGAAGAGCAGGGCGGGCAGACAAAACGGCCGTTATCTTATAGCAAAACGGCGGCCAGAGGCCGCCGTTTAGTGCATTGCGCAAGTTTTTACGCGGCCGGAGCGGGCTGTGGCGCCGGCGCCGGTTTCGGCAGCGACGACAAGAACGCCATGATCAGCGCCGCCACGTACGGCAGGGACTGTACCAGCAACATCACCACCCAGAAGCGCATGTCATTGCTCGGCAGGCCCTGCACCAGGTAGATCCCCAGCGCGGCGCCCCACAACAACAGCATGATGAACATTTCTTCGCGGGCTTCGGAAATCGCGACCCAGAAGCCGTGGTTATCCGCGTTTTTCGGTGTACGAAAGAACGGAATACTGGTGGTGAAGAAGCCATACAGCACCGCCTTGGCGATGGTGTGGGACAACGCCAGCCCGGCCAGGGCCGCGCAGAACGCGTCCTTGAGGTTCACGCCCACCGCACGGCGGTACAGGAAGATGATCTTGCCCACCTTAAATACGAACAGCGCCAACGGCGGAATCGCGAAAATCAGCAATGGCGGGTCGACCCGGGTCGGTACGATGATCATCGCCGCCGACCACAACAGCGCGCCGACGGTAAAGAAGATGTTCATGCCGTCCGCCACCCAAGGCAACCAGCCCGCCAGGAAGTGATAGCGCTGGCCACGGGTCAGTTCGGTGTCCTTGCCGCGCAGCAGGCTGGCGGTGTGACGCTTGATGATCTGAATCGCGCCGTAGGCCCAGCGGAAGCGCTGCTTCTTGAAGTCGATAAAGGTATCCGGCATCAGACCTTTGCCGTAGCTGTCGTGGTAATACGCCGCCGACAGACCTTTCTCGAATACCCGTAGGCCCAGTTCGGCGTCTTCACAGATGCACCAGTCGGCCCAGCCCAGTTCTTCGAGCACCGAGCGGCGGGTCATGGTCATGGTGCCGTGCTGGATAATCGCGTCGCGGTCGTTGCGGGTCACCATGCCGATATGGAAGAAGCCTTTGTATTCCGCATAGCAGAGCTTCTTGAAGGTGCTTTCGTTCTGATCGCGATAATCCTGCGGCGACTGCACCACAGCGATTTTCGGGGCTGCGAAGTGCGGCACCATGTGCTTGAGCCAGTTGGGCGAGACGCAGTAGTCCGAGTCGATCACGGCGATCACTTCGGCGTCTTTGGCGGTGTGCGGAATCAGGTAGTTCAACGCACCGCCCTTGAAACCGGCCAGGGGCGCGACGTGGAAGAACTTGAAGCGCGGCCCGAGGGTGGCGCAATAGTCGCGCACCGGTTCCCACACGGCCGGGTCCTTGGTGTTGTTGTCGATGATCAGGACTTCGTAGTCCGGGTAATCGAGCGCGGCCAGGGCGTCGAGGGTCTGTTTGACCATCTCCGGCGGCTCGTTGTAGCACGGCACATGGATCGATACTTTTGGGCGGTAGTCCGAATCGCCGACCACCGGCAGGAATTCACGCCGACGTTTGTGGGTCCATACCGCTTCGGCCAGTTCGTGGGCTTCGGTCAACAACACGATGAACACGCCAAGGGCGCCGAGCGCCAGCAAAAAGCCCACGGTCAGGCTGAACCAGGTGCTGTATTGCTGGCTGTAGTCGTAGCCGATCCATACCAGCACCGAACCGCACAGGAACGCAATAAAGGTCAGGAACGTGCGGCCGCGCTGGCGCAGGGCCGAGCCGTCGATCATCAGCAGGGTCAGGGACAGCAGCGCCAGCACCACCGAACCGATAGCCAGCACGCGCCATTGCGGAATCGCCACCACCGGTCCTTCGAAGTTGAATTTCTGCTGGCGCGCGGCGTTGAACACGCCCCAATACGCACCGACCGAGCCTTCGTCGCTGGCCTTCCACGGCTGGTCGAACGCCTCGATCACAAAGTAGTTGTAGCCTTGGCGGTTGAGCTTGTTCACCAGCGTGCGCAGGTAAATGGCCTGGTCGGCCGGGGACGCGTCAGCCCCACCGCGCATGCGCCCGTTGCTCGGCCAGCCGACTTCCGACAGCAGCAGCGGCTTTTTCGGGAAGGTCTTCTTCAGATCCTTGGCGCGGTCGAGTACGAATTGGCCGGCCTTATCCACCGGAATATGTTCCCAATACGGCAGGATGTGCGCGGCGATCAGGTCGACGTGCTTGGCCAGTTGTGGATTGTGTTCCCAGATGTGCCATTGCTCGGAGGTGGTTACCGGTACTTTGACGGCAGCGCGCACACGGTCCAGCAGCACGATCAGCGCCTCGGGCGTGATTTCCTCACGGAACAACGCTTCGTTGCCCACCACCACGCGCACGACGCTGCGCGAGTTGTTGGCGATCTCGATGGCGCGCTGGATTTCGCGTTCGTTACGCTCCAGGTCCGGGCTGATCCAGATCCCCAGGGTCACCCGCAGGCCGAATTCTTCCGCCAGTTTGGGGATATCCCCCAGGGTGCCGTCGACCGAGTAGGTGCGGATGTTGTCCGTCAGCTTGCTCATGATCGCCAAGTCTTGACGCATCTGTTCGTCGGTGGGGTATTGGTCTTTCTGGGGGTACTGGCCTTGTTGGAACGGCGAGTAGGAAAAACCGGAGATTTGTTCAGGCCAGTTGGGGGCTGAGACCGGGCGGTTGATCAGCGCCCAGAAACCGGTGAACAGCGCGGCAATTGCCAGCACCACCACCAGGTTGAGTCCAAATTTACGCGATGCCATGGTTATGCGGGTTCCAAAGGGTGTGGAACGAAATGAGGTGCCGGGCTGCGCCGAACGGCGCGCATCCTACACCGGCCTTTCCCTGACCGTACAGCAAGCCGAGAAAAACCGGACATTGGGCAGCGAAAGTACATCTAAGTTCTTAACTTGTAGCTTGTAGCTTAAAACTTGTCGCTGCGTAGCCCTATAATGCGCGCCGGTTTTTGGGGTAATGGTCATGAGTACAGAAGATCCGCGGTTTGCAGGCGTTGCCCGCTTGTATGGCATTGAGGGCCTGCAACGCTTGAAAGCGGCCCATGTGGCGATCGTCGGCGTGGGCGGCGTGGGTTCCTGGGCGGCCGAAGCCATGGCCCGCTGCGGGGTGGGCGAAATTTCGCTGTTTGACCTGGACGATGTCTGCGTCAGCAACAGCAATCGCCAGTTGCACGCCTTGGACAGCACCGTGGGCAAGCCCAAGGTCGAGGTCATGGCCGAACGCCTGCGCGGCATCAACCCGGACTGCACCGTGCATGCGGTGGCGGACTTCGTCACCCGCGACACCATGGCCGAGTACATCACGCCCAACATCGATTGCGTGATCGACTGCATCGACGCCGTCAACGCCAAGGCCGCGCTGATTGCCTGGTGCAAGCGCCGCAAAATCCAGATCATCACCACTGGCGGTGCCGGCGGGCAGATCGACCCGACGCTGATCCAAGTCTGCGACTTGAACCGCACCTTCAACGACCCGCTGGCCTCCAAAGTCCGCTCCACGCTGCGCCGCGATTATGGGTTCTCCCGCACCGTGACTCGCCATTACAGCGTGCCATGCGTGTTTTCCACCGAGCAACTGCGCTATCCCAAACCAGACGGCAGCATCTGTTTGCAGAAGAGTTTTGTCGGCGATGGCGTGAAGCTGGACTGCGCCGGAGGATTTGGCGCGGTGATGATGGTCACGGCCACCTTCGGCATGGTGGCCGCGACCAAAGCGGTGGACAAAATTGTGGCGGGAGTGCGCAGGCCTTCGGAGCGGGTCAAACCCACCTGAATCTCACGGCCTTGCACAAATCAAAATGTGGGAGGGGCAAGTCCAATCCTCGCACCGGCCCTCTCACATTTAGTTCTGTGTCTGGCTTAGGGTTCGCATGCGCTGCAGGACTGCATTCAAGCCATTGCTGCGCGACGGCGACAGTTGGCGGGAAAGCCCGAGTTGATTGAACCAGTCGGGCAAGTCGACCCCCTGCAACTCAGCAGTCGATAACCCGTTGACTCGCGCCAGCAGCAGTGCCACCAACCCACGAATCATTCGTGCATCGCTGCTGGCGGCAAACTGCCAATGACCGTTCTCCAAACGGCCTACCAACCACACCAGGCTTTCACAGCCCTGCACCAGATTGGCGTCGACCTTATCTTTATCCGCCAAGGTCGGCAGCCTCTCGCCCCACTGCATCAGCATGCGCGCGCGTTGCTCCCAGCTGCCGACGGCTTGAAACGCTTCGAGCGCCTCTACGGCATCAACGGGCAGAGTCATCGCAGCATATCCAGCGCTTGGTCCAGGGCCTCGAAAAAGCGCTCCAGATCGTCGGAATCGTTGTACAGCGCCAGGGACACACGGATCGCCCCCGACAAGTGCATCGCCTTGAGTAGCGGCATTGCGCAGTGATGGCCGGCGCGTACGGCAATTCCTTGCTCGGTGAGCAAGTGCGCGAGGTCGGCGTTATGGATGCCGTCGACCACAAAGCTGACCAGCGCAACCTGCGGCGAACCCAGCACGCGCACGCCGTTGCGGGCCTTCAGGCCGCGCAGCAGGTAATCATGCAGAGCGGCTTCGTGGGCGAGAACCGCCTGTGGGTCCAGTGAACTGAGGTAGTCCAGGGTCGCGCCCAGGCCGATCACTCCCGCGATCGGCGGCGTTCCCGCTTCGAAACCCAGGGGCGCCGGGCGGAAACTGGCGCTGTGATAGTCCGCGTGCTGCACCATCTCGCCGCCCAATTGCCAGTGGCGCAAGTGGTGCAGGGCGTCATTGCGGCCAAACAACACGCCAACGCCGTCGGGGCCGTACAGTTTGTGGCTGGAGAATGCATAGAAATCACAGCCCAGGGCCTGCACATCATGCCGACCATGGACGATGCCTTGGGCTCCATCCACCACGGTCAGGGCGCCATGGGTCCGGGCCATCGCCAGCAAGGTTTCCAGCGGTTGCCAGGCCCCCAGCACATTGGATAACTGGCTCACCGCCAGCAGGCGCGTGCGGGGGCCGATCAGTCCGACTGCGGCTTCAACATCGATCACGCCGTCGGCATTGAGCGGCAATACCACCAACTCCAAGCCGCGACGTTTGGCCAGTTGCTGCCACGGCAGCAGATTGGCGTGGTGTTCCAAGGCGCTGATGACGATCTCATCGCCCGTTGTGAATAAGTGCTCAAGGCCATAGGCCAAGAGGTTCAGCGCAGAGGTCGCGCCATGGGTAAACACTATTTGCCCGCTATCACCTGCGTTCAACCACTGTGCAACCTTGCTGCGGCTGTCTTCGAAAGCCTGGGTCGCATGGGCGCCGGGCAAGTGTTGGGCGCGGTGCACATTGGCTGCGCCATTGGCGTAGTAATGGCTGATCGCATCCAGCAGCGCCTGGGGTTTTTGAGTGGTGGCGGCGTTGTCCAGATAGGTCTGGTCCTGCCGTTGCAGGGTGGCGATGGCCGGAAAGTCGGCGCGCCAGGGGGAGGGCACAAGCATGATGATCAAGACTCGTATAAGCGGGCCGCACCGCGAAGGCGCGGCCCACTAGTGGCATCGAGTGGCTGCTTAGTTGTGAGCGTGCAGCGCTTCGTTCAGTTCGATGGCCGATTTGTGGGTTTTGCACTCCACGGCACCGGTCTCGGAGTTACGACGGAACAGCAGGTCCGGTTGGCCGGCCAGCTCGCGTGCCTTGACCACTTTGACCAGTTGGTTCTGCTCGTCGAGCAGGGCGACTTTGGTTCCGGCGGTCACGTACAGGCCCGACTCCACGGTGTTGCGGTCGCCCAATGGGATACCGATACCGGCGTTGGCGCCGATCAGGCAGCCTTCGCCGACCTTGATCACAATGTTGCCGCCGCCCGACAGGGTGCCCATGGTGGAGCAACCGCCGCCCAGGTCCGAGCCCTTGCCGACGAATACGCCGGCCGACACGCGGCCTTCGATCATGCCCGGGCCTTCGGTGCCGGCGTTGAAGTTGACGAAGCCTTCGTGCATCACGGTGGTGCCTTCGCCCACGTAGGCGCCCAGGCGCAGGCGCGCGGCGTCAGCGATACGCACACCGGCTGGCACCACGTAATCGGTCATTTTCGGGAACTTGTCCACCGAGAACACTTCCAGCAGCTCGCCACGCAGGCGCGCTTCCAGTTGGCGCTCGGCCAATTCGCTGATGTCGATCGCGCCCTGGCTGGTCCAGGCCACGTTCGGCAGTTGCGGGAACACGCCGGCCAGGCTCAGGCCGTGGGGCTTGACCAGGCGATGGGACAACAGGTGCAACTTGAGGTAGGCCTCAGGCGTGGAGGTCAGTGCGGCGTCTTCGGCTAGCAGGGTGGCGACCAGCGGCGTATGGCTTTCGGCCAGACGGCTGAGCAGCGCGGCCTGGGTCGCATCGACGCCCTTGAGTGCGTCCGCCAGTTGCAGGGCCTGGGTGACGGTGAAGGTGATGGCTTGGTTGCCTTCGCTGTAACCGAGGATCGGTGCGATGGCCGCGACGATTTCAGCCGACGGGTTGAGCAAGGGGTGTGCGTAGAACACTTCCAGCCAAGCGCCTTGGCGGTTCTGAGTGCCGACGCCGAAGCCCAGGCTGAACAGGGAATGGGACATGCTGTTACCTCTACAAAAATAAAAGGGCTGGCCTACTTGAGGGCCGCCGAATAAATGTCTGGCTTGAAGCCAATCAGGGTTCTGTCTCCGAGATCCAGCACCGGGCGCTTGATCATCGAGGGTTGCGCGAGCATCAATTCAATGGCTTTCGACTGATCGAGATCGGCTTTGCGTTCGTCTTCGAGTTTGCGAAAGGTGGTGCCCGCGCGGTTCAACACCACTTGCCAACCGTGCTCGTTGCACCATTGGGTCAAGTGTTCACGGTCGATACCGGCCGTTTTGTAGTCATGGAACTCATAATTCACGGCGTGCTCATCGAGCCAGGTACGTGCCTTTTTCATGGTGTCGCAGGCTTTGATACCGAAAAGGTGCAACGTTTTGCTTGAAGCGGTCAAGGAATTGCCCCCCTCTGATCCGATGGAGTGTGCTGATGAAAGTCAAAGGTCTGGGATTATGCCACGCCCAGCGCATTTGGGTGCCGCTCGTCAGCACCGTGCGACTTTTGTGCAAAAGCCACCGCGCAGCATAGGCGGCTAATATGGCACTTCAACGGCGAGTTGTTGCCTGATGTGTGTCGTTGCGAGTCGATTGTCCGGGAACCCCGCCTTATGCAAACCGCCTACACCGTTCTTATCCTGCTGATGCTGGTCAGTGCTTCGCGCCTGGTCGGGCGTGTTATTCCCCTACCGTTGCCCTTGGTGCAGATTGCCGCCGGCGCTTTGCTGGCCTGGCCCACGTTGGGGCTGCATGTAGCCCTGGACCCGGAGTTGTTTCTGTTTCTGTTCCTGCCGCCACTGCTGTTTTCCGATGGTTGGCGCATGCCCAAACGTGAATTGTGGCGCCTGCGCGGCCCGATCCTGACGCTGGCAGTGGGGCTGGTGCTGTTTACCGTGGTCGGCGCCGGTTACTTCATCCACTGGATATTGCCTACGATCCCGCTGCCGGTGGCCTTCGCCCTGGCGGCCGTGTTGTCGCCGACGGACGCCGTGGCGGTGTCGGCCATTTCCCAGAATCGGTTGCCGACCCCGCTGATGCACATGCTGCAGGGCGAGGCCTTGATGAATGACGCGTCGGGCCTGGTGACCTTCAAGTTCGCCCTGGCAGCGGCGTTGACCGG
The DNA here is from genome assembly GCF_019641515.1 of Pseudomonas sp. S5F11. Lineage (NCBI taxonomy): Bacteria > Pseudomonadati > Pseudomonadota > Gammaproteobacteria > Pseudomonadales > Pseudomonadaceae > Pseudomonas > Pseudomonas sp. S5F11. The sequence continues at coordinate 2,158,876 of NZ_JAIFJZ010000001.1, read as the reverse complement.
GATTTTTTCCCTGGCGGATGCCAGCCTGACCTTCGTGCTTGTCGCCCTTGGTGGCCTGGCGGTGGGCGTCGCTTTGAGCTGGGTGGTCGGTCGGTTGCGGGCTTGGATGATCGCGCGGGGCTGGGACGATCCGGCGACCCATGTGGTGTTTATGTTGCTGTTGCCATTTGCCGCCTATGTGCTGGCCGAACGCCTGGGGGCGTCGGGGATTTTGTCTGCGGTAGCGGCAGGGATGATGCAAAGCTGGCTCGACCTGCTGCCGCGCCAGACCAGCACGCGCCTACTCAACCGCAGCGTGTGGTCGTTGCTGGAATTCGCCTTCAATGGCCTGATTTTCCTGCTGCTGGGCCTTCAGTTACCCGACATCGTCAAGGCTGTGGTGAGTCATGAGTCGACGCTGTGGCCTACCTTGCTGTATCGCTGCCTGGACGTGATCGCGATCTTTCTGGTGCTGGTGGTTTTGCGCTTTATCTGGGTGCAAAGCATCTGGCGCCTGTCGGGCCTGTTGCGGCGCTTGCGTGGGAAAAGTGAGCTGACATTGGTACCGACTGCCCGGTCCTGCTGGTTGTTGACCGTCGGCGGTGTCCGCGGTGCCGTGACCTTGGCCGGTGTGATGTCGGTGCCGCTGCTGCTGGCGCCGGGCAAGGATTTCCCCGAGCGCGACCTGCTGATCTTCATTGCCGCCGGCGTGATTCTGCTGTCGCTGATCGCTGCCTGTATTGCGTTGCCGCTTTTATTAAAGGGCATCGAAAAAAGCCCGGACGAAAAACGCCACAAGGAAGTGCGCGAAGCGTGGAAAAAGACGGCCGTGGCTGCGATCCACGCCCTTGAGGCCGAGGAGCCGCCCGAGAGCGAGAGCCAGGACGCTGCGCAAGCCGCATTGGCCACCGAGCTTAAAGCGCGCCTGATGTCGGAATATCGTCATCAGTTGGAGGTATTCAATGATTCGGCCGAAGCTCAAGCGCTGGCGCAGCAGATGGACCTGCTGGAGCGAAAATTACGCCTCAAGGCCCTTCGAGCCCAGCGTCTGGAGTTATACAGTTTGAGCCGTCATCACCAAATTGGTGATGACGTTTTGAGGGAAGTGTTGGCGGAACTGGACATGAGTGAAGCGAACCTGGGGCCGGTGAAGTAAGTGCTATCACTGCCCATTGGCTTGGAATACTGAGCATTGGGTGCCCGAAGGATTGCCATCCCTCGGGCTCTCGATGCGTCTGGCTTAACGACGGCGCTGAATGAAATCGCGAATCCGCTCCGCTGCCTCCACGCACTCAGCCAGCGGCGCAACCAGCGCCAGGCGCACTCGACCGGCCCCAGGGTTGACCCCGTCCACTTCTCGCGACAGGTACGAGCCCGGCACCACCGTCACATGTTCTTCCACGAACAGGTCGCGGCAGAACGCAGCGTCGTCACCCTGCACATTCGGCCATAGGTAGAACCCGCCGTCCGGCGCCTGCACGTCCAGTACCGGCTTGAGAATGGCTAACACGGCTTCGAACTTTTCGCGGTACAGGTCACGGTTGGCCAGCACATGGGCCTCGTCCTGCCACGCAGCGATGCTGGCAAGCTGGGTTTGCACTGGCATTGCGCAGCCATGATAGGTGCGATACAGCAGGAAACCTTTGAGGATATCGGCGTCACCGGCCACGAAGCCGGAGCGCAGCCCTGGCAGGTTGGAGCGCTTGGACAGGCTGTGGAACACCACGCAACGCTTGAAGTCCTGGCGACCCAGTTCCACACAGGCACTGAGCAGGCCTGGCGGCGGGGTTTGCTCGTCGAAATACAGCTCGCTGTAGCACTCGTCGGCGGCGATCACGAAATCATATTCGTCGGCCAGGGCGATGAGTTTTTTCAGGGTCTGGACTGGAATCAGCGCGCCGGTCGGGTTGCCCGGGGAGCACAGAAACAGGATCTGGCAGCGTTTCCAGATATCCGGCGAAACCGCGTCGAAGTCTGGGTTGAAGCCATTGCTGTCCAGGCACGGCAGGTAGTGCGGCTTGGCCCCGGCGAGGAACGCGGCGCCTTCATAGATCTGGTAGAACGGGTTCGGGCTCACCACCAGTGCGTCGTCACTGCGATTGACCACGGTTTGGGTGAAGGCAAACAAGGCTTCCCGCGTACCGTTGACCGGCAAAATAGTGCGTGCCGGATCGAGCCACCCCTTGGGTACATTGAAGCGCCGCTCGCACCAGGCGCCGATGGCCTCGCGCAAGGCGGGAATGCCTAGGGTGGTCGGGTACACCGCCATCTGGTCGAGGTTATTAGCCAGGGCGTCGGCCACGAACTGCGGGGATTTGTGCTTGGGCTCGCCAATGGACAGCGCAATCGGGCGCTTCGCCGGGTTCGGTGTCACGCTGCCCAGCAGGGCGCGCAACTTTTCGAACGGGTAGGGTTGGAGCTGGTTCAGGGCGTTGTTCATCGGTGGATCTCGTGCAAGGCGTTAAAAACGGCGAAGGGGGCGGTGGGCCGCCCCTGGTATCAAATCGTCAGGCGCGTCAGTTCAACGCCCGGCTCCTGGGGCACGCTCAACTGTTGGACGATGGCTTCCTGCAAGCGTCGGCACAGCTCGGGGTCGGATAACGGTTGGTTGTCGGCATCGGTAATGAAGAACACGTCCTCCACGCGCTCGCCCAGGGTCGCAATCTTGGCGTTCTGCAACGACAGGTCGAACTCCAGGAAAATCCCGCCGATGCGCGCCAGCAGGCCCGGACGGTCCGGCGCGCTCAGTTCCAGCACGGTGACTGGGCGCTGGGCATCGTTGGAGATGGTGACCTGGGGTGCGAAGGCGAAGTGCTTGAGCTGGCGTGGGACCCGACGCTGGATGATGGTGGGGTAATCGTCGGGGTTGCGCAGGGCTTCGGTAAGGCCTTCGCGGATTTTCTTTACCCGCGCCGGATTGTCGCCGATCGAGTCGCCATCGGTGTCGAGCACGATGTAGGTGTCGAGGGTGAACTGGCTGCTGGAAGTGATCACCCGTGCGTCGTGGATGTTCAGGTTGAGCTGGTCCATGGCGGCCACGGTCACGGCGAAGAAGTCGTGCTGGTCCGGTGCATAGATGAAAATCTGCGTGCCGCCCTCGAACTCGCGCTGAGTGGTTTCCTTGATCAACACCAGCGGGCCGCCATCGGCAGGCTGCTGCAAAATGGCGTCGGTGTGCCAGGCGACATCGCCGGCGGTGTGGCGCAGGAAGTAATCGTCCCCCAACTGCGACCACAGCTGTTCGACATCGTCCGGGTCGTTGCCGCCGCGTACGAGGATATCCAGCGCCGCACTTTGGGTGCGGCGGATCTGCTCTTCGCGGTCCACTGGGTTTTCCAGGCCACGGCGCAGGGCGCGCTTGGTCTCGGTGTACAGCTGACGCAGCAGGCTGGCGCGCCATGAATTCCACAGAGTGGGGTTGGTGGCGTTGATATCGGAGACGGTGAGCACGTATAGGTAGTCGAGGCGGGTTTCATCGCCGACCACCTGGGCGAAATCATGGATCACCTGCGGATCGGACAAGTCCTTGCGCTGGGCAGTGGTCGACATCACCAGGTGGTTCTGCACCAGCCAGACAATCAGGCGGCTGTCCCACAACGGCAATTGGTGACGCTGGCAAAAAGCCTCGGCATCGACGGCGCCGATTTCCGAGTGATCGCCATGCCGGCCCTTGCCGATGTCGTGGTACAGCCCGGCCAGGTAGATCAGCTCGGGCTTGGGCAGTTTGGCCATCAACTTACTGGCCAGCGGGAATTTTTCCGATACCTGGGTGTACTGCAACTTACGCAGATGTTTGATCAGGTTCAGGGTGTGCGCATCGACGGTATAGATATGAAACAGGTCGTGCTGCATTTGCCCGACGATAAAACCGAACTCCGGTAAATAGCGCCCGAGGATGCCGTAACGGTTCATGCGGCGCAGGTTGCGGTGGATGCCGATCTTGCATTTGAACAGCTCGATGAACAGGCTGGTGTTGCGGATATCGTTGCGGAAGTCTTCGTCGATCAGGTAGCGGTTTTCCCGCAGCAGGCGAATGGTGTCGGCGCGCACGCCTTTGATTTCCGGCTGCTGGGCCATCAGCACGAAGATTTCCAGCATCGCGAACGGCGTGCGGCGGAACACATTGTCGCTGCGTGCTTCGATATAACCGTCGTGCAACTGGAAGCGCGCATTGATCGGTTGCGGCGGCGCTTCGTCTTCGGGGGCCAGGATCACCTCTTCGAAGTGCTGAATGATCAGGTCGCTCAGCTGCGCAATGCTCATGACCACGCGGTAGTACTGCTGCATGAAGCTTTCGATACTGGTCTTGGCGTCTTCGCCTTCAAACCCCAGCAGCGAGGCGATGGAGCGCTGATGGTCGAACAGCAAACGATCTTCGGCGCGCCCGGCAAGCATGTGCAGGGCGTAGCGCACTTTCCACAGGAACTCCTGGGAGGAGGCCAGCAGCGCATTCTCGCTTTCCACCAGGAAGCCTTCGCCGGCCAGGGCGCGCAGGTTCAGGGTGCCGTATTCGCGACGGGCCACCCACAGAATGGTCTGGATGTCCCGCAGCCCTCCCGGTGAGCCCTTGACGTTGGGTTCCAGGTTGTACTCGGTGTCGTTGTACTTGTGATGCCGGGCTTTCTGTTCGGCGCGCTTGGCCAGGAAGAAATCCTTGCTCGGCCACATGTGCGCCGTGCTGGTGACGTCGAGCATGCGCTGGCGCAGGCGCTCGGGGCCGGCGATGGTGCGGCTCTCCATGAGGTTGGTGATCACGGTGAGGTCGGCACGGGCCTCTTCGGCGCATTCGTCCACCGACCGTACGCTCTGGCCGACTTCCAGGCCGATGTCCCACAACAGTGTGAGAAAACGCTCGATGGAATCGCGAAAGATCTCATGGTCTGCACTGTCCAGCAGGATCAGCAGGTCGATGTCTGAGTACGGGTGCAATTCGCCGCGACCGTAGCCGCCGACCGCCACCAGGGCGATGTCGGCGTCAGTGCTCCAGGTGAACTGTTCCCAGGCCTTTTGCAGGATGTTATCGACGAACCAGGCGCGATCCTCGATCAGCCGGCGGATATCCCGGCCCTTGCGAAAGCGCTCATCGAGCACCTCGCGGGCCTGGCGAATGGCTTTTTTGAACGCGGCGATAGGGCTCGACTTCAGTGCCAGCTCGGCCTGGAACTGGCCACGGTCGAAGAGTTCGGGATCCACCTGGGGCATCGATCGGCTTTCCTTTCTATCTATGAGTCAGTCACAACACCGTTTGGGAAAACCAACGCAGCCTTGAATTACGCCGACACGCGCGGGATGGTGTCGTCCGAGCGCAGGGTGAAGATCTCGTAGCCGGTTTCGGTGACCAGTAGTGTGTGTTCCCACTGGGCCGAGAGCTTGCGGTCTTTGGTAATAGCGGTCCAGCCGTCGCCCAGCACCTTGGTGTCGGCCTTGCCCTGGTTGATCATCGGCTCGATGGTGAAGGTCATGCCGGCCTTGAGCTCCATGCCGGTGCCAGCGCGGCCGTAGTGCAGGATCTGCGGTTCTTCGTGGAACACCTTGCCGATGCCGTGGCCACAGAACTCGCGAACCACCGAAAAGCCGTTCTTTTCAGCGTGCTTCTGGATCACTTCGCCGATGTCGCCCAAGCGGCAGCCAGGTTTGACGATCTCGATAGCCTTGTACATGCATTCCTGAGTGACCTGGGACAGGCGCTCGGCCCAGACCGGCACGGTGCCGACGTGGAACATGCGGCTGGTATCGCCGTGATAGCCATCCTTGATCACGGTGACGTCGATGTTCAGCGTGTCGCCGTCCTTGAGCGGCTTGTCGCCTGGGATGCCGTGGCAGACCACATGGTTGATCGATGTGCAGATCGACTTGGGAAAGCCTTTGTAGTTGAGCGGGGCAGGGATAGCCTTTTGCACATTGACGATGTAGTCATGGCAGATTCGGTCGAGTTCTTCGGTGGTGACGCCGGGCTTGACGTGTTCGGCAATCATTTCCAGCACATCGGCCGCCAGTTTGCCGGCAACGCGCATGCCGGCGATGTCTTCGGCGGTTTTCAAAGTAACGGTCATACAGGCTCTCTCTAGCGCGAGGCGCTGAAATCAAAACGGTTTACGGGTGTGCGACAAAAGGTTACAGAATTCACACAAGCCCTGAAAAACGCGATTCTAACAGACGATGCTCTCAAGTCATGAGGGTCTGACGATCGCTTCTCTCTATAGGGTGGGGGTATCCGGACTCAATTCAAAGGGTTGCGCGAATGGCCTTCAAGGCAGTTGTGATTGCAGGTTTCGTTTTCGCCCTTCGTGTGGTATAAAATGCGCCGCTTTCCGGGGATACCCCGAAAAGCTTAAATCCACACACGTGTCGACACGATGACCTGGGTGCCGGAGGCCTTGATGCCGCTGGTTGGTCATTGGGATACGTGGAGGCCAAACCCGACTTATTAAGGAACTATCATGTCCCAAGTCAACATGCGCGATATGCTGAAGGCCGGTGTGCACTTCGGTCACCAGACCCGTTACTGGAACCCGAAAATGGGTAAATACATTTTCGGCGCGCGTAACAAGATCCACATCATCAACCTTGAAAAAACCCTGCCAATGTTCAACGAAGCGCTGACTTTCGTAGAGCGTCTGGCCCAGGGCAAAAACAAGATTCTGTTCGTCGGTACCAAGCGTTCCGCTGGCAAGATCGTTGCTGAAGAAGCAGCACGTTGCGGTTCGCCGTACGTCGACCACCGCTGGTTGGGCGGCATGCTGACCAACTTCAAAACCATCCGTGCTTCCATCAAGCGTCTGCGTGACCTTGAAGTACAAGCCGAAGACGGTACTTTCGCCAAGCTGACCAAGAAAGAAGCGCTGATGCGCTCCCGTGACCTGGAAAAGCTCGATCGTTCCCTGGGTGGTATCAAGGACATGGGCGGTCTGCCTGACGCACTGTTCGTTATCGACGTTGATCACGAGCGCATCGCGATCACCGAAGCCAACAAGCTGGGCATCCCTGTTATCGGCGTAGTCGATACCAACAGCAGCCCGGAAGGCGTTGACTACATCATCCCAGGCAACGATGACGCAATCCGCGCTATCCAGCTGTACATGGGTTCGATGGCTGACGCTGTAATCCGTGGTCGCAACCACGTTGCTGGTGGTACCGAGCAGTTCGTTGAAGAAGCTCCGGTAGCTGCCGCTGAGTAATTGACGCCCTGGCGTTGACTCAGTAAGCAAAAAGGGGGCTTGGCCCCCTTTTTGCCCCCTCGAAAACCATTTGTCGGCAGCGCAGCTACATCATCTGTAACGTGCAGCGGCCTACAAGGGGTGGTTCGAGAAGAATTGATCGCCCGTTTAATCGGGTGGAATGGTTGAAAACCTATCCAAGAGGATTTTGAAATGGCAGAGATTACTGCAGCGTTGGTTAAAGAACTGCGCGAGCGTACCGGCGAAGGCATGATGGATTGCAAAAAAGCCTTGACCAAGGCTGGCGGCGACATCGAAAAAGCCATTGATGACATGCGTGCTTCCGGCGCCATCAAGGCTGCCAAGAAAGCAGGCAACGTTGCCGCTGAAGGCGCCATCGCTCTGAAAGAAGACGGCAAATCCGCCGTTCTGCTGGAAGTGAACTCCCAGACCGACTTCCTGGCTCTGCAGGACGACTTCAAAGCATTCGTTGCCGATAGCGTTGAAAAAGCGTTCGCTGACAAGCTGACCACTGTCGAGCCTCTGATCGAAGCTCAAGAAGCTGCCCGTCTGGTACTGGTCGGCAAGGTTGGCGAAAACGTCAACATCCGTCGCCTGGTCCGCGTTGAGGGTGATGTAGTGGGTGGTTACCTGCACGGTAACAAGATCGGTGTTGCGGTTGTCCTGAAGGGCGGCAACGTTGAGCTGGCCAAAGACATCGCGATGCACGTCGCAGCCAGCAACCCTGAGTTCCTGCTGCCTTCGGAAGTATCTGCCGAAGCCATCGAGCGTGAAAAAGCTGTGTTCCTGCAGCTGAACGAAGAAAAAATCAAAGGCAAGCCAGAAAACATTGTTGAGAATATGGTTAAAGGCCGTATCAGCAAGTTCCTGGCCGAAGCGAGCCTGGTTGAGCAGGCGTTCGTCAAGAACCCTGAAATCAAGGTTGGCGAGCTGGCTAAAAAAGCCGGCGCTGAAATCGTTTCCTTCACTTACTTCAAAGTAGGCGAAGGCATCGAGAAGCCGGTCGACAACTTCGCTGAAGAAGTTGCTGCCCAGCTGGCTGCCGCCAAGCAATAAGACAGTTTTAACTGTCGCCCGAAAGAGGCTGCCCGCTCACGCGCGCAGCCTCTTTTCAAATGGGAAGGCCAATTTTATTTGGTTTCCTTTCGGAACTGGCTTACAAAGCCGTGTTCCGATGGCGCTGTGATAGCGTCCAGCTAGAGTGAACGCAAGCCGTAAACGGCTCGCCAAGAATTTTTGAAAAATACGCCGCAGGAGAGATTCGCAATGGCTCAGCAGGGCAGTGGTTATCAGGCTCGCTATAAACGCATTCTACTCAAGCTCAGCGGCGAGGCCCTGATGGGCTCGGAAGAGTTTGGGATTGATCCCAAGGTGCTCGACCGCATGGCGCTGGAAGTCGGCCAACTGGTCGGCATTGGCGTGCAAGTGGGCCTGGTGATTGGCGGTGGCAATCTGTTCCGTGGCGCGGCACTTAGTGCTGCCGGTATGGATCGGGTCACCGGTGACCACATGGGGATGCTGGCCACTGTGATGAACGCTCTGGCCATGCGCGACGCTCTGGAGCGCGCCAACATCTCAGCCATCGTGATGTCGGCGATCTCCATGGTGGGCGTGACCGATCACTATGATCGTCGTAAAGCCATGCGCCACCTGAACTCCAAAGAAGTGGTGATCTTCGCCGCCGGCACAGGTAACCCATTCTTTACCACGGATTCGGCGGCTTGCCTGCGTGCTATCGAAATCGATGCAGACGTGGTGCTCAAGGCCACCAAAGTGGATGGTGTGTACACCGCAGATCCATTCAAAGACCCGCATGCCGAGAAGTTCGATCATCTGACCTACGATGAAGTGCTGGATCGCAAGCTGGGTGTGATGGACCTGACGGCTATTTGCCTGTGCCGCGACCACAAGATGCCGCTGCGCGTATTTAACATGAACAAGCCCGGCGCCCTGCTGAATATCGTACATGGCGGTGCGGAAGGGACTCTGATCGAGGAAGGCCAACAATGATCAATGAAATCAAGAAAGACGCCCAAGCGCGTATGCAGAAATCCCTGGAGTCTCTGAGCCACGCATTCGGCCAGATTCGTACCGGCAAGGCTCACCCGAGCATCCTGGGCAGTGTGATGGTGCCGTATTACGGCGCAGATACGCCGCTGAGCAGCGTAGCCAACGTCACCGTCAAAGATTCGCGGACCCTGCAGGTCGTGGCCTTCGAGCGCAACATGCTTGCGGCCGTCGACAAGGCGATCCAGAGTGCCGGTTTGAATCTCAACCCGACCAACCTGGGCGAGTTGTTGCTGATCTCCATGCCTGCCTTGACCGAAGAAACCCGTAAGGGCTTCACCAAGCAGGCGCGCAGCGCGGCAGAAGATGCGCGCGTTGCTGTGCGTAACATTCGTCGTGATGCCTTGGGCGAACTGAAGAAGTTGGTCAAGGACAAGGAAATCAGCGAAGACGAAGAGCGTCGTGCCGTCGCCGATATCGACAAGCTGACCAAGGAAGCCGAGGCGAAGATCACTCAGGCAACCGAAGAAAAAGAAAAGGACCTGATGGCCGTATAAAGGGTCAGGACGCCTTCATGGAAAAGACCAAGCAGACTGTGCCCTCCGTGGTGCCGCGCCATGTCGCGATCATCATGGATGGGAATAATCGCTGGGCGAAGAAACGCTTTATGCCGGGTGTTGCCGGGCATAAAGCGGGTGTCGATGCGGTGCGGGCGGTGATTGAGGTGTGTGCCGAGGCCAAGGTGGAGGTGCTCACGTTGTTCGCGTTCTCCAGTGAGAACTGGCAGCGCCCCGCCGAAGAAGTCAGCGCGTTGATGGATCTGTTCTTCAAGGCCCTTCGTCGAGAGGCCAAGCGTCTCAACGACAACAACATCAGCCTGCGCATTATTGGTGATCGCTCGCGGTTCCACCCGGAGCTGCAAGCGGCCATGCGCGAAGCTGAGGCCATCACCGCCGGAGCCGACCGTTTTGTGTTGCAGATTGCAGCTAACTACGGCGGCCAATGGGACATCGCCCAGGCTGCGCAGCGCTTGGCTCGCGAAGTCCAGGCCGGTCATCTGCGACCGGACGACATCACGCCCGAATTGCTGCAAACCTGCCTGGTCACCGGCGACCTGCCGTTGCCGGACTTGTGCATCCGCACCGGTGGCGAGCACCGCATCAGTAATTTCCTGTTGTGGCAGCTGGCTTACACCGAGTTGTACTTCTCCGACCTGTTCTGGCCGGACTTCAAACACGATGCCATGCGCACTGCACTGGCCGATTTCGCTTCTCGTCAGCGTCGCTTCGGTAAAACGAGCGAGCAGATCGAAGCTGGAGCCCGGGTTTAAATGCTAAAACAACGAATCATCACTGCTCTGATCCTGTTACCGATCGCCTTGTGTGGGTTTTTCCTGCTCGATGGTTCCGGTTTTGCGCTGTTTATTGGCCTGGTCGTGACCTTGGGTGCCTGGGAATGGGCGCGTCTGGCCGGTTTCACCGCTCAGTTGCCCCGCGTGGCCTACGCCGCGGTCGTGGCGCTGCTGTTGTTCCTGATGCATACCCTGTCGAGCATCGTGGTGCCATGGGTGTTGGGCGCTGCGGTACTGTGGTGGGCGCTGGCGACCTTTCTGGTGCTGACTTATCCGCGCACCAGCAGCCAGTGGTCCAGTGTCGCCAGCAAGCTGGTGATTGGCCTGTTGATTCTGTTGCCAGCCTGGCAGGGGTTGGTGGAAATCAAGAACTCGCCAATGGGTAACTGGCTGATCATGGCGGTGATGGTGTTGGTCTGGGGGGCTGATATTGGTGCCTACTTCTCGGGTCGAGCCTTTGGCAAGCGTAAGCTGGCCCCGGCCGTCAGTCCTGGCAAGAGCTGGGAAGGTGTGTACGGCGGCCTGGCATTGACCCTGGCCATCGCGCTGGTGGTCGGCGTGGTGCGTGGTTGGTCGGGAAAGGAAATTGTCCTAGCCTTGCTGGGCACCGCAATCGTGGTCTTCATCTCGGTGGTCGGAGACCTTACTGAAAGCATGTTCAAGCGCCAAGCCGGTATCAAGGACAGCAGTAATCTGCTGCCAGGGCATGGCGGCGTGCTTGATCGTATTGACAGTCTTACCGCCGCCATCCCGATCTTTGCCGTGTTGCTGTGGATGACCGCTTCGTGAGCCGCTTGCAGCAGGTCACCGTGCTGGGGGCGACCGGCTCGGTGGGATTGAGCACCTTGGATGTCATCGCGCGCCACCCGGATCGTTACCAGGTCTTCGCGCTTACAGGTTTTACGCGCCTCAGCGAGTTGCTGACGTTATGCGTACGCCATGCACCGCGCTATGCCGTGGTGCCTGAGCCCATCGCGGCGCGTGGTTTGCAGGCTGATCTGCGCGCGGCCGGGCTCGCCACTCAAGTGTTGGTGGAGGAGGAGGGGCTGTGCCAGGTTTCGGCGGATGCCGAGGTCGACACGGTGGTTGCGGCTATCGTCGGTGCGGCGGGCCTGCGACCGACTCTTGCGGCAGTGGATGCGGGCAAGAAAATCCTGCTGGCCAATAAAGAAGCGCTGGTAATGTCCGGTGCGCTTTTTATGCAGGCCGTGCGCAAGAGCGGTGCGGTGCTGCTGCCGCTCGACAGTGAGCACAATGCTATTTTCCAGTGTATGCCGGGTGATTTTGCGCGAGGTTTGAGTCAGGTCGGCGTGCGGCGGATTCTACTCACTGCCTCGGGCGGTCCGTTCCGGCAAACACCGCTGGTCGAATTGGAGCATGTGTCTCCCGACCAAGCCTGCGCCCATCCTAACTGGTCGATGGGGCGTAAGATTTCCGTAGATTCGGCCAGCATGATGAACAAAGGCCTGGAGCTGATCGAGGCATGCTGGCTGTTCGATGCGCGCCCTGATCAGGTCGAGGTGGTGATTCATCCGCAAAGTGTGATTCATTCTCTCGTCGATTATGTGGACGGTTCGGTATTGGCCCAATTGGGCAATCCCGATATGCGCACGCCGATTGCCAATGCCTTGGCGTGGCCGGAACGCATCGATTCCGGTGTGGCCCCACTAGACCTGTTTGCAGTGGCTCGCCTGGATTTCGAAGCGCCGGACGAGCAGCGCTTTCCTTGTCTGCGCCTGGCGCGGCAAGCGGCCGAGGCAGGTAACAGTGCGCCGGCGATGCTCAATGCGGCCAACGAAGTGGCCGTAGCAGCGTTTCTCGAACGGCGCATCCGCTTCCCGCAGATCGCGAGTATCATCGAGGACGTGCTGAGTCTGGAGCCTGTCGTGGCGGTCGGCGATCTGGGTGCGGTGTTCGAGGCGGATACCAAGGCTCGCGTCCTTGCGCAACACTGGCTGAGCCGCAACGCGAAATAGTCTGTCGGCGCGTTGAGCCTTCTGGCACTGGATTGGAATGCGGAGAAATTAGATGAGTGCGCTTTATATGATTGTCGGCACCCTGGTTGCTCTGGGTGTGCTGGTTACCTTCCACGAATTCGGCCACTTCTGGGTGGCGCGTCGTTGCGGCGTCAAGGTACTGCGCTTTTCCGTCGGTTTTGGCATGCCGCTGGTGCGCTGGCATGATCGCCATGGCACTGAGTTCGTGGTCGCAGCCATTCCGTTGGGTGGCTACGTCAAGATGCTCGATGAGCGTGAAGGCGAAGTGCCGGCCGACCAGTTGGACCAATCCTTCAATCGCAAAACCGTTCGTCAGCGTATCGCCATTGTGGCGGCCGGTCCGATCGCCAACTTCCTGTTGGCCATGCTGTTTTTCTGGGTGTTGGCCATGCTGGGTAGCCAACAGATCCGTCCGGTGATCGGTGCGGTCGAGCCGGACAGCATTGCAGCTAAAGCGGGTTTGGTCGCCGGGCAGGAAATTGTTTCCATTGATGGCGAACCCACAACAGGCTGGGGCGCGGTCAATCTCCAACTGGTGCGTCGCCTGGGTGAAAGCGGCACCGTCAGCGTCATCGTGCGTGAGCAGGATTCAACTGCCGAAACCGCCCGTTCACTGGCATTGGATCACTGGCTAAAAGGGGCTGATGAGCCCGATCCGATCAAATCCCTGGGGATTCGTCCATGGCGGCCGGTGTTGCCGCCAGTGCTCGCGGAGCTGGACCCTAAAGGCCCGGCCCATGCCGCAGGTCTGAAAACCGGCGACCGCCTATTGGCGCTCGATGGACAGGCGCTTAATGACTGGCAGCAGGTGGTCGATCTGGTGCGTGTTCGCCCTGATACCAAAATTGTGCTGAAAGTTGAGCGCGATAATGCTCAAATCGACGTCCCTGTAACGTTGGCGGCACGCGGGGAAGCCAAGGCGGCCGGCGGTTATCTGGGTGCTGGGGTCAAGAGTCCCGAGTGGCCGCCTTCGATGATGAGGGAGGTCAGCTACGGGCCGTTGGCGGCAATCGGCGAGGGTGCCAAACGCACTTGGACCATGAGTGTGCTGACGCTCGAATCCCTCAAGAAAATGTTGTTCGGCGAGCTCTCGGTAAAAAACTTGAGTGGGCCGATAACCATTGCTAAAGTGGCGGGCGCTTCTGCCCAGTCGGGTGTCGCGGATTTCCTGAATTTCCTGGCTTATCTGAGTATCAGCCTGGGTGTTCTGAATTTGCTGCCCATTCCGGTATTGGATGGGGGGCATCTGCTGTTTTATCTGGTCGAGTGGGTGCGTGGTCGCCCCTTGTCGGATCGTGTGCAGGGTTGGGGGATACAGATTGGTATCAGTTTGGTGGTTGGGGTGATGTTGTTAGCCCTGGTCAACGATCTGGGTCGTCTGTAACGCTTCGCTGAATTGCGAATCTGCCGCATTTTGCGGCAGTTTGTTTATTGCCAGTTGGAATAAGAAAGGACTTCATGAAACGTCTGCTGCTAACTGCGGTTCTCACCGTATTGATGATCGCCGAAGTTCACGCCGAGTCCTTCACCATCTCCGATATTCGCGTCAACGGCCTCCAGCGGGTTTCCGCGGGTAGCGTCTTTGGTGCCTTGCCGTTGAACGTCGGGGAACAGGCTGATGATCGTCGCCTGGTGGAATCCACTCGTGCGCTGTTCAAAACCGGGTTCTTTCAAGACATCCAACTGGGTCGAGAAGGCAACGTCCTGGTCATCAACGTCGTTGAGCGACCTTCCGTCGCCAGTATCGAGATCGAGGGCAACAAAGCGATCTCCACTGAAGACCTGATGAAGGGCCTTAAGCAATCTGGCTTGGCCGAAGGCGAAATCTTCCAGCGTGCCACCCTCGAAGGTGTACGTAACGAGCTACAACGCCAGTACGTAGCCCAGGGCCGCTACTCGGCGACCGTGGAAACGGAAGTAGTTCCGCAGCCGCGTAACCGTGTAGGCCTCAAGGTCAACATTAACGAAGGCACCGTGGCGGCCATTCAGCACATCAACGTGGTGGGCAACACCAAGTTTGCTGATGAAGACCTGGTCGATTTGTTCGAACTCAAAACCACCAACTGGTTGTCGTTCTTCAAGAACGATGACAAGTATGCTCGTGAAAAGCTCTCCGGTGACCTGGAACGTCTGCGCTCCTACTACCTGGACCGCGGCTATATCAACATGGATATCGCTTCGACCCAGGTGTCCATCACGCCGGACAAGAAACACGTCTATATCACTGTCAACGTCAACGAAGGCGAGAAGTACAAGGTTCGTGACGTGAAACTCAGTGGTGACTTGAAAGTGCCTGAAGACCAGGTCAAGTCCCTGTTGTTGGTGCAGAAAGACCAAGTGTTCTCGCGCAAGCTGATGACCACCACTTCCGAACTGATCACGCGTCGTCTCGGTAACGAAGGCTATACCTTCGCCAACGTCAACGGCGTTCCAACGCCCCATGACGAAGATCACACCGTCGACATCACCTTCGTGGTGGATCCTGGCAAGCGTGCTTACGTTAACCGCATCAACTTCCGTGGCAACACCAAGTCTGCCGACGAAGTGCTGCGTCGTGAAATGCGTCAGATGGAAGGTGGCTGGGCGTCGACTTACCTCATCGATCAGTCCAAGACCCGTCTTGAGCGCCTGGGTTTCTTCAAGGAAGTAAACGTCGAAACACCGGCGGTGCCAGGTGTGGATGACCAGGTTGACGTGAACTACGCCGTTGAAGAGCAAGCGTCGGGCTCCATCACCGCCAGCGTCGGTTTCGCGCAGAGTGCCGGTCTGATTCTTGGTGGTTCGATCACCCAGAACAACTTCCTCGGTACCGGTAACAAGGTTTCCATCGGCCTGACCCGTAGCGAATACCAAAGCCGCTATAACTTCGGTTATGTCGACCCCTACTGGACCGCCGACGGTGTGAGCCTGGGCTACAACGCCTTCTACCGCACCACCGACTACAAAGATCTCGACGTAGACGTAGCTAGCTATGCGATCGACAGCCTGGGTGCTGGCGTGAACATCGGCTATCCGATCAGCGAAACCTCGCGCCTGACCTTCGGCTTGTCGGCGCAGCAGGATGAGATCAAGACCGGTGTCTACACCGTAGACGAAATCTTCGACTTCACCCGTCGTGAAGGCGACAAGTTCCTGAACTTCAAGGCCTCTGCTGGCTGGTCCGAGTCGACCCTGAACAAAGGTGTGCTCGCAACCCGCGGCCATTCCCAGAGCCTGACGGCGGAAGTCACCACGCCGGGCAGCGACCTGTCGTTCTTCAAGCTCGACTACCGTGGCCAGCTGTTCCAGCCATTGAGTGATAACTACACCATGCGCCTGCATACTGAGCTGGGCTACGGCGATGGTTATGGTTCGACCAATGGTCTGCCGTTCTATGAAAACTACTACGCAGGTGGTTTCAACTCGGTACGCGGCTTCAAGGACAGTACTCTTGGCCCGCGCGGTACGCCGAGTCGTGGTGTAGGTGTGACCGGTAACCAGGGCACCACGGCCGACTCGGACAACGACCCGCTGCCATTCGGTGGTAACGTGTTGATCCAAGGTGGTGCCGAAATTCTGTTCCCGCTGCCGTTCGTGAAAGATCAGCGTTCCCTGCGTACATCCGTATTCTGGGACGTGGGTAACGTGTTCGACTCCAAGTGCGAGCAGATCACCAACCCGAGCGGCGTGAAGTCCAACACCCAGTGTAACGACGTGAGCCTGAGCAACATGGCAAGCTCCGTGGGTGTGGGTGTGACGTGGGTGACCGCGCTGGGCCCGTTGAGCTTTGCTCTGGCCATGCCGATCAAGAAGCCGGATAACGCTGAAACCCAGATTTTCCAATTCTCCCTCGGCCAGACGTTCTAAGCGTTTGACCTAAGATAACGACAACGGATTCTGTAGGAGTACATCGTGCGTAAGTTGACTCAATTGGTTCTGCTGGCAACCGTGCTGGTAGCGACCCCGGCCTTCGCCGAAATGAAAATCGCCGTCCTGAACTATCAGATGGCGCTGCTGGAGTCCGACGCGGCCAAAAAATACGCCGTGGACGCTGAAAAGAAATTCGGTCCGCAACTGACCAAACTCAAGACACTGGAAAGCAGTGCCAAGGGCATCCAGGACCGTCTGGTGGCTGGTGGCGACAAGATGCAGCAAGGCGAGCGTGAGCGTCTGGAGTTGGAATTCAAGCAAAAGGCCCGTGACTACCAGTTCCAATCCAAGGAGCTGAACGAAGCCAAGGCTGTTGCCGACCGCGAAATGCTCAAGCAGCTCAAGCCTAAGCTCGACAGCGCCGTGGAAGAAGTCATCAAGAAGGGTGCCTTTGACCTGGTGTTCGAGCGTGGCGCTGTGATCGACGTTAAACCTCAGTACGACATCACCCGTCAGGTGATCGAGCGCATGAATCAGCTGAAGTAAGCCATGACCGCGACTATCAAACTCGGCGAGTTGGCCGAGTTCCTGGGGGCCACCTTGCGTGGCTCCCCGGAGAAGGAAATCACTGGGCTAGCCACCTTACAGGAGGCTGGCCCAGCTCAGTTGAGCTTCCTCGCAAACCCTCAGTACCGTAAATACCTTGTCGACAGTCGTGCCGCAGCCGTGTTGCTCAAAGCTGCCGACGCTGAAGGGTTCGCGGGGGAGGCGTTGGTGGTAGCGGACCCGTACCTGGCGTATGCCAAGGTGTCGCACCTGTTCGATCCAAAACCCAAAGCGGCAGGCGGTATTCATCCTTCAGCTGTGATTGCCGATGACGCTCAGGTTGACCCAGCGGCCAGCATTGGTGCCTTTGCGGTGATCGAGAGTGGTGCGCGCATCGCCGCAGGCGTCACGGTCGGGGCTCATTGCTTTATCGGTGCGCGTTGCGAGATCGGCGCCGATGGCTGGCTCGCGCCGCGGGTGACCCTGTACCACGATGTGCGAATCGGCCAGCGTGTGGTCATCCAGTCGGGTGCCGTGATCGGTGGCGAAGGCTTCGGCTTTGCCAAAGCCAAAGGCGTCTGGAACAAAATTGCCCAGGTCGGTGGCGTTCTGATCGGCGACGATGTGGAAATTGGCGTGAACACGGCGGTGGATCGTGGGGCCTTGGCCGATACCGTGATCGGTAATGGCGTGAAGCTCGACAATCAGATCCAGATCGCCCACAACGTGCAGATTGGCGATCACACCGCTATGGCCGCATGCGTGGGGATTTCCGGCAGTACCCGAATTGGCAAGCATTGCATGCTCGCCGGGGGGGTCGGGCTGGTTGGGCATATCGATATCTGCGACAACGTCTTCATCACCGGTATGACCATGGTGACCCATTCGATTACCGAGCCGGGCGCCTATTCCTCCGGTACCGCCATGCAGCCGGCGGCCGAATGGCGCAAGAGTGCGGCGCGTTTGCGGCAGCTTGATGATATGGCTCGACGTCTCAAACAGCTGGAAAAGCGTGTTGGAGAAGTGACCCCTGGCAGTAATGCTTCATCAGAAGGCTGATACCATTTTCATATCAAGTGTGTACAGCCGCTAGGCTGCCTCCTTGATTTGCTAGCGGGGCGTGCTTTTAGTCCGCCCGCCCCCAATCTTTATTACAGGCTTCCCCCCGAAATGATGGACATCAACGAGATTCGCGAATACCTGCCTCACCGTTACCCGTTCCTGCTGGTGGATCGCGTAGTGGACCTCAATGTTGAGGAAAAGCGCATTCGCGCCTACAAGAATGTCAGCATCAACGAACCGTTCTTCAATGGTCACTTTCCCGCACACCCCATCATGCCGGGCGTGTTGATCATCGAAGCGATGGCCCAGGCTGCCGGTATCCTTGGTTTCAAAATGCTCGACCTCAAGCCCGCCGATGGCACGCTTTACTATTTCGTGGGCTCGGACAAGCTGCGTTTCCGCAACCCGGTCACTCCAGGTGACCAGTTGATCCTGGAAGCTAAGTTCATCAGCTGCAAGCGCCAAATCTGGAAATTCGAGTGCCAGGCCTCGGTGGATGGCAAGCCGGTGTGCTCCGCCGAGATCATCTGCGCGGAACGCAAACTATGAGTTTGATTGACCCTCGCGCAATCATCGATCCGTCGGCCGTACTGGCCGCCGACGTTGAGGTCGGCCCCTGGTCGATCATCGGCGCAGGTGTGGAAATCGGCGAGGGGACTGTCATCGGGCCGCATGTGATCCTCAAAGGTCCGACCCGCATTGGCAAGCACAATCGCATCTACCAATTCTCCTCGGTAGGCGAAGACACACCGGACATGAAGTACAAAGGTGAAGAAACGCGCTTGGTTATCGGTGATCACAACATCATCCGAGAGGGCGTGACAATTCATCGCGGTACCGTGCAGGATCGCGCCGAAACCACCCTGGGTGATCACAACCTGGTTATGGCGTACGCCCATATCGGTCATGACAGCGTCATCGGCAACCACTGCATCCTGGTGAATAACACCGCGTTGGCTGGGCATGTTCATGTTGATGACTGGGCGATTCTGTCCGGTTTTACCCTGGTGCATCAGTATTGCCATATCGGCGCCCATAGCTTCTCGGGCATGGGGACCGCCATCGGCAAGGACGTTCCGGCGTATGTCACGGTATTCGGCAACCCGGCCGAAGCGCGTAGCATGAACTTCGAAGGCATGCGCCGTCGCGGGTTCAGCGATGATGCCATCCATGCTCTGCGCCGCGCCTATAAGGTGGTTTATCGCCAGGGGCTGACCGTGGAGCAGGCACTGACCCAACTGACCGAACCGGCTGCGTTGTTCCCGGAAGTTGCGGTGTTCCGTGACTCGATCCAGGCGTCGACGCGCGGCATCACCCGCTGACCATGGCCAATCTGCGTATAGCGCTGGTGGCCGGAGAAGCTTCCGGCGATATTTTGGGCGCAGGTCTTATGCGAGCCCTCAAGGCTCAGCATCCGGCGGTGGAGTTTATCGGTGTTGGCGGCCCGCTGATGCAGGCTGAAGGCCTGGCGTCCTACTTTCCCATGGAGCGCTTGTCGGTCATGGGGCTGGTGGAAGTATTGGGTCGTCTGCGCGAGTTGCTGGCGCGGCGCAAACTGCTGATCCAGACCTTGATCGAAGAAAAGCCTGACGTCTTTATCGGCATCGACGCACCGGATTTCACCCTCAATATCGAACTCAAGTTGCGTCAGGCCGGGATCAAGACCGTGCATTATGTCAGCCCGTCCGTGTGGGCCTGGCGGCAGAAGCGCGTGCTGAAGATTCGCGAGGGTTGCGACCTGATGCTGACCCTGTTGCCGTTCGAGGCCAAATTCTACGAAGAGAAGGGCGTGCCGGTGCGGTTTGTCGGGCACACGCTGGCCGACGCCATTCCCCTGCACGCCGACCGAGCCGCGGCCCGCGCCGAACTGGGCTTGCCAGAAGGTCCGCTGGTGGCGCTGATGCCGGGCAGCCGAGGCGGTGAAGTCGGACGTCTGGCCAGCGTCTTCTTCGATGCGGCCGAGCGCCTGATGGTCCTTAAGCCCGGCGTGCGGTTTGTATTGCCTTGTGCCAGCCCGCAACGTCGTGCGCAGATCGAAGCGCTGCTGCCAGACCGCGACCTGCCGTTGACCTTGCTGGATGGTCAGTCCCATCTGGCTTTGGCGGCGTGCGATGCGGTCATGATCGCTTCGGGTACTGCCACGCTGGAGGCCTTGCTGTACAAGCGCCCTATGGTCGTGGCCTATCGTTTGGCGCCGCTGACCTTCTGGATTCTCAAGCGCATGGTCAAGAGCCCTTACATCTCCCTGCCCAACCTGTTGGCCCAACGCCTGTTGGTGCCGGAGTTGTTGCAGGACGATGCTACGCCGGACGCCCTGGCGCAGACCCTACTACCCTTGATCGACGGCGGCGAAGAACAGACCCGTGGGTTCGACGCCATTCACCGCACGTTGCGCCGTGATGCCTCGAACCAGGCAGCCGACGCCGTGCTGAACTTGATCGGCAAACAACAGGAAGCTTTATGAGTACGCAAATGGGCCTGGATTTCAGCCTGGTTGCCCAAGCCCATGAGCTGGTGGCCGGCGTCGATGAAGTAGGACGTGGCCCACTGTGCGGTGCGGTGGTCACGGCGGCGGTCATTCTGGATCCGAATCGACCGATCCTGGGACTGAACGATTCGAAAAAACTCACCGAAGCACGCCGTGAAAAGCTGTATGACGAGATCTGTGAAAAAGCCTTGAGTTGGCATATCGCCCGGGCCGAAGTCGAAGAAATCGACACGCTCAATATTCTCCATGCCACGATGCTGGCGATGCAGCGTGCGGTCGAAGGCCTGCACATCACGCCGAAGATGGCGATGATCGACGGCAACCGTTGCCCGAAACTGAGCATGCCGTCGGAAGCGGTGGTCAAGGGTGATAGCAAGGTGCCGGCGATTGCCGCGGCCTCGATTCTGGCCAAAGTCAGTCGTGATCGGGAAATGGCTGCATTTGAACTGATCTACCCAGGTTATGGCATCGGCGGGCATAAGGGCTACCCGACGCCCGTTCATCTGGAAGCTCTCGCACGCCTCGGCCCGACGCCGATTCATCGCCGCTCCTTCGCCCCGGTGCGCCAGGCCTACGAGCTGCGCGAGAGCTTCAGCGAGGTTTAGTCGCGAGGCTGATGTTTTTGCCAAGGCCCGGTACAATCCGGGCCTTGTTGTCTCCATGTATTAGAACAGGATCACTATGCCGGCTTCATTCGTTCACCTGCGCCTGCACACTGAATACTCCCTGGTCGACGGCCTGGTACGGATCAAACCCCTGGTCAAAACCCTGGTGGGCATGAACATGCCTGCGGTAGCGGTGACTGATCAGAACAACATGTGTTCCCTGGTCAAGTTCTATAAAAATGCCATGGCCGCCGGCATCAAGCCGATCTGCGGCGCCGACCTGTGGCTGTCCAACAAAGACCCCGACAACCCCTTGAGCCGCATCAGCCTGTTGGCGATGAATGGCGTCGGCTATCGCAACCTCACCGAACTGATTTCCCGCGGTTTTATCGACGGTCAGCGCAATGGCTCGATCATCATCGAGCGCGAGTGGGTGGCCGAAGCCAGCGAAGGGCTGATCATGCTGTCCGCCGCTAAAGAGGGCGAGATCGGTATCGCGCTGCTGGGCGGCAATCCCCAGGAAGCCGAAGTGCTGGCCCGCGAGTGGATGCAGGTTTTTCCCGACCGTTTCTATTTGGAAGTGCAGCGCACCAATCGGCCCAACGATGAAGAGCACCTGCACGCCGCCGTAGCATTGGCCGACAAACTCGGTGCGCCGCTGGTGGCGACCAATGATGTGCGCTTTATCAAGAAGGAAGATTTCGAGGCCCACGAAACCCGAGTGTGCATCGGCGAAGGCCGAGCCCTGGATGACCCGCGCCGTTCGAAGAATTACAGCGAAGAGCAGTACCTTAAAAGCGCCGAAGAAATGGCCGAGCTGTTCAGCGACCTGCCCGAGGCCCTGGAAAACTCTGTCGAGATCGCCAAGCGCTGCAATATCGAAGTGAAGCTGGGCAAGCACTTCCTGCCTAACTTCCCGATTCCAGATGGCATGACCATCGATGAATATTTCCGCAAGGTCTCGTTCGATGGCCTTGAGGAGCGGCTGGCGGTCCTGCTGCCCAAGGAAACCACCGAAGACTACGAAGCCAAGCGCCAGGTCTACGTCGACCGGTTGAATTTCGAGCTGGATATCATTATCCAGATGGGGTTCCCCGGTTACTTCCTGATCGTGATGGACTTTATTCAGTGGGCCAAGAACAACGGCGTGCCGGTGGGCCCGGGCCGGGGGTCAGGTGCTGGCTCGCTGGTGGCCTATGTGCAGAAGATCACCGACCTTGACCCGCTGGAATACGACCTGCTGTTCGAGCGATTCCTGAACCCGGAGCGGGTGTCCATGCCCGACTTCGACGTCGACTTCTGCATGGACGGTCGCGACCGCGTGATCGAATACGTAGCCGAAAAATATGGCCGCAACGCCGTGAGCCAGATCATTACCTTCGGTTCCATGGCGGCCAAGGCGGTGATCCGCGACGTGGCGCGGGTGCAGGGCAAGTCCTACGGCCTGGCTGATCGTCTGTCGAAGATGATCCCGTTCGAAGTCGGCATGACCCTGGAGAAGGCTTACGAGCAGGAAGAGATTCTGCGCGATTTCATCAAAGTCGACGAAGAAGCCGCCGAAATCTGGGAGATGGCCCGCAAACTTGAGGGCGTAGTGCGTAACGTCGGTAAGCACGCCGGTGGCGTGGTGATCGCGCCTACCAAACTCACCGATTTTTCGCCGATCTATTGCGACGAAGAAGGCGACGGCCTGGTAACCCAGTTCGACAAGGATGACGTGGAGGCGGCCGGCCTGGTGAAGTTCGACTTCCTCGGCCTGCGTACCCTGACCATCATCGACTGGGCCCTCAAAACCATCAACCGCGACCGCGCCAAGGTGGGCGAGGAACCGCTGGATATCGCCTTTATTCCGCTGGACGACAAGCCGACCTACACCCTGCTGCAAAAAGCCGAAACCACGGCGGTGTTCCAGCTTGAATCCCGCGGTATGAAAGAGCTGATCAAAAAGCTCAAGCCCGACTGCCTGGAAGACTTGATCGCACTGGTGGCCCTGTTCCGTCCGGGCCCGCTGCAATCAGGCATGGTGGATGACTTCATCAACCGTAAGCACGGGCGTGCCGAGCTGGCGTACCCGCATTCCGATTACCAATATGAAGGCCTAAAGCCAGTATTGGCGCCGACCTACGGCATCATCCTGTATCAGGAACAGGTGATGCAGATTGCTCAGGTGATGGCGGGCTATACCCTGGGCGGCGCCGACATGCTGCGTCGTGCGATGGGTAAGAAGAAGCCTGAGGAAATGGCCAAGCAGCGTGGTGGTTTCATTGAGGGTTGCGCCACTAACAATATCGACGCCGATCTGGCGGGTAACATCTTCGACCTGGTGGAGAAATTCGCCGGTTACGGCTTCAACAAGTCCCACTCTGCCGCCTATGGCTTGGTGTCGTACCAGACCGCCTGGTTGAAAGCGCACTATCCTGCGCCATTCATGGCAGCGGTGCTGTCGGCGGATATGCACAACACCGACAAGGTCGTGACCTTGATCGAGGAAGTGCGCACCATGAAGCTGCGCCTCGACGCGCCGGACGTGAACGCCTCGGAGTTCAAGTTCACGGTCAACGACGAAGGCCGCATTATTTATGGCCTGGGTGCGATCAAAGGCGTGGGCGAGGGCCCGGTGGAAGCCATCACCGAAGCGCGTCAGGACGGGCCTTTCAAAGATCTGTTCGACTTCTGCGCGCGGGTCGATCTCAAACGTATCAACAAGCGAACCCTGGATGGCTTGATCCGCAGTGGCGCACTCGACCGTCTCGGCCCTTATTTCCATGATGAGCCCAAGGCTTATCAGGCCAATATCGACCGCAACCGCGCGGTGCTGCTGGCCGCCATGGAAGAAGCGATCAAGGCCGCCGAACAGACCGCCCGCACCCACGACAGTGGGCATGCCGACCTGTTCGGAGGTTTGTTCGTCGAAGAAGACGCGGACGTGTACGCCAATCACCGCAAGGCCAAGGAGTTAACCCTCAAGGAGCGGCTCAAGGGCGAAAAAGACACCTTGGGCCTCTATCTCACCGGCCACCCGATCGACGAGTACGAAGGGGAAATCCGCCGTTTCGCCCGTCAGCGCATCATCGACCTGAAACCGGCGCGGGATACCCAGACCGTGGCCGGCATGATCATTGCGCTGCGGGTGATGAAAAATAAAAAGGGCGACAAGATGGGGTTCATCACCCTTGACGACCGTTCGGGCCGGATCGAAGCCTCATTGTTCGCCGATGCGTTCCACTCTGCTCAGTCGCTTTTGCAGACCGACGCCATGGTGGTGGTGGAAGGGGAGGTCAGCAACGACGACTTCTCCGGCGGCCTGCGCCTGCGGATCAAGCGTGTAATGAGCATGGAAGATGCCCGCACCAACCTGGCCGAAAGCCTGCGCCTGAAAGTTAAAACCGAGGCGCTCAAGGGCGATCAGCTACGCTGGTTGGGTGAGTTGCTCAAGCGGCATCGGGGCGCGTGCCCGGTGACCATGGAGTACACCGGTAACGATGCCAAGGCCATGCTCCAATTCGGCGAGACCTGGCGAATTGATCCCGCCGACGGCTTGATTCAAGCTTTGCGTGACCAGTTCGGGCGAGACAACGTCTTCCTCCAATACCGTTGATGGCTGGCCCGGTAGTGGCATTCAGCGTGATCGACAAAACATTTAATCTCGACCTAAACGCGCCTCTCCCTTAAGGTAGGGCGCGAATAGACAACCGGCTGGCCAGGCACTCCCTGGCCGTCGACCCAAGACGGACGCTTATGAACCCGAATTTTCTTGATTTCGAACAGCCGATCGCTGACCTGCAAGCCAAGATCGAAGAGCTGCGCCTGGTCGGCAATGACAATTCGCTGAATATCGGCGATGAAATCGCCCGCCTGCAAGACAAGAGCAGCACGCTCACCGAAGACATCTTCGGCAAACTGACCAGCTGGCAGATCGCGCGCCTGGCCCGCCACCCGCGCCGGCCTTACACCCTGGATTACATCCAGCACATTTTTACCGAGTTCGACGAACTGCACGGTGATCGTCACTTCTCCGACGACGCGGCTATCGTGGGCGGTATTGCGCGTCTGGACGACCAGCCAGTGATGGTGATCGGTCACCAGAAAGGCCGTGAAGTTCGCGAGAAGGTGCGCCGCAACTTCGGTATGCCGCGTCCGGAAGGCTACCGCAAGGCGTGCCGTCTGATGGAAATGGCCGAGCGTTTCAAGATGCCGATCCTGACCTTTATCGATACCCCGGGCGCTTACCCAGGCATCGACGCCGAAGAGCGCAACCAGAGCGAAGCGATCGCCTGGAACCTGCGCGTGATGGCTCGTCTGAAAACGCCGATCATCGCCACCGTGATTGGTGAGGGTGGTTCCGGCGGTGCATTGGCGATTGGCGTCTGCGACCAGTTGAACATGCTGCAATATTCGACCTACGCGGTGATCTCGCCGGAAGGTTGCGCCTCGATCCTGTGGAAAACCGCCGAAAAAGCACCGGACGCCGCCGAAGCCATGGGCATCACCGCCGATCGCCTTAAAGGGCTGGGTATCGTCGACAAAGTGATCGCCGAGCCACTGGGCGGCGCCCATCGTGACCCGGCTGCCGCTGCCGCGACCATCCGCGCAGAGTTGGGCTCGCAGCTGGCGATGCTCAAGAAGATGGATAACGAAGCGCTGTTGGCTCGTCGTTATGAGCGCCTGATGAGCTACGGTCTCTAAAGTCGCAGCAGTACTAATGTGGGAGGGGGCTTGCCCCCGATAGCGGTGGATCAGTCAGCAAATACAGGGACTGAAACTCAGCAATCGGGGCGCAATCCCTCTCCCACATTTGCTTTGTGTATGCTTGGTCAACGTATTCCAGATTTGCGGCGGTAGCGTTTGATGAAACCAACTTTACCCGCCAAACTCCTGCAAGCCCTGGCTCCCTGGCGCGACGCCCCGGCTTGGCATATCGCTTTCTCTGGCGGTCTTGATTCCACTGTGTTGCTGCATCTCCTGGCCACCGCCAAACCCCTTGTGCCTCTAAGCGCCGTCCATATCCACCATGGCTTGCAAGCCGCTGCCGACGCTTGGCCAAGCCATTGCCAGTCGGTGTGCGACTACCTGGGAGTCCCCTTGCGTATCATGCGCGTGCAAGTGCCGTCCGGTGCCAGTCTCGAGCGTGCGGCGCGTGATGCGCGTTATCAGGCGTTTGCGCAAGTTATCGGAGCAGGGGAGGTGATGCTCACCGCCCAGCATCGCGAAGACCAGGCCGAAACCTTGCTGTTTCGGCTGTTACGCGGCGCAGGCGTACGGGGGTTGGCAGCCATGCCCGTGCACCGTCCGTTGGCGGGCGGGCACTTGGTCCGCCCGTTGTTGGGCGTCTCTCGGGCAGAGCTGGAAGCCTATGCCGTGGAGCATCAGCTTCAATGGATCGCAGACCCTTCCAATGCAGACAATCGCTTCTCCCGCAATTACCTGCGCCACCGCGTATTCCCGATACTGACCGAGCGCTGGCCGCAAGCCGTCCCCGGGCTGGCCCGCAGTGCCGAGCACTTGAGTGAAGCCCAGGGCCTGCTCGATGAGTTGGCCAGGATGGATCTGCAAGCCGCCGAACAACCTTCAGCGTTTCCCTGGTTGGGCTTGCCATCCCTGGCGCTTGCTCCGCTGCGAGAGCTTTCCGATGCCCGTCAGCGCAATGCTTTGCGCCATTGGCTGAATCCGCTGACACGCCTGCCCGACAGCGATCACTGGGTCGGCTGGCAATCCTTACGTGATGCCAAGCACGACGCACAACCGTTATGGTCTCTGGCTGCTGGGCAAATACACCGTTGCGGTGAGCGCATCTGGTGGTTGCCTTCCTCCTGGTCGGAATTTTCCGATGTGCCGGTGAGCTGGTCTGATGCGCAACGCCCGCTACAGTTACCCGATAATGGTGAGCTGAGATTTTGCGGCAAGGCGCCCGCAGGTCCGTTGGAGGTCCGTTACCGCCAGGGCGGTGAAATCGTCGATGTGCCAGGCCGCGGTCGACGGGATCTGAAGCGCTTGCTCAACGAAAGCGGTTTACCGGGCTTCGTCCGTGGCAGATTGCCGCTGCTGTATCGAGGAGGATTTTTAGTGGGGGTGCCCAACCTTGCGGGATTGTGGGCGCCGCCCAGTCAGGACTGGCAATTGCATTGGATGCCACAGACCTGCGATCAAGGTTTGAGCTGATAGAGCCTTTCCGGTAGACTACGCTCCCTTCTTGATACAACTTCTGTGGATTCGCCTGAATCGCAGCAGTTGCCGATTACCAAGCAGTCTTTGCTGGGCGATTCCAAAAAATGTGTAGCGATCAACGTACCGGTGTTTCATTGCTGGTCTGTCACAACGCGGCGGTTTTTTTGAAAGGTGCACTGTGATTAATGCAGGTGATCGGGGGCTTCGGCCTCTCTTCGCTTTCCCCGGCGGCTCGGACCGCTTTAACGCAGACTTCTAGGGTTTTTCATGACGCGCTACATATTCGTCACGGGCGGTGTTGTTTCTTCATTGGGGAAAGGCATTGCCTCCGCTTCATTGGCGGCCATCCTGGAGGCGCGGGGGCTTAAAGTCACCATGCTCAAGCTGGACCCGTACATCAACGTCGACCCGGGCACCATGAGCCCGTTCCAGCACGGTGAAGTGTTCGTCACCCACGACGGCGCCGAGACTGACCTGGACCTGGGCCACTACGAGCGGTTCATCCGCACGACCATGACCCAGAACAACAACTTCACCACCGGCCGTGTCTACGAACACGTGCTGCGCAAAGAGCGCCGTGGTGACTACCTGGGTGCGACCATCCAGGTTATTCCGCACATCACTGACGAAATCAAGCGCCGCATCATCAAGGGTGCGGGCGATGCTGACGTGGCGATGGTCGAGATCGGTGGCACCGTGGGTGACATCGAATCCCAACCGTTCCTCGAAGCCATCCGCCAGTTGCGTTTCGAAGTCGGCGCCAAGCGCGCGATGCTGATGCACCTGACTTTGGTGCCATACATCGCCACCGCCGGCGAAACCAAAACCAAGCCTACCCAGCACTCGGTCAAGGAACTGCGTTCCATCGGCCTGCAGCCGGACGTGCTGGTCTGCCGTTCCGATCATCCGATCGACATTTCCTCGCGTCGCAAGATCGCGCAGTTCACCAACGTTGAAGAACGTGCGGTAATTGCCCTGGAAGACGCCGACACCATCTACAAGATCCCGGGCATCCTGCATTCGCAAGGTCTGGATGATTTTGTGGTCGAACGTTTCGGGCTGCAGTGTGGCGGCGCGGACTTGTCCGAGTGGGATGCAGTGGTCGACGCCAAGCTCAACCCTGAGCACGAAGTCACCATCGCCATGGTCGGCAAGTACATGGAGCTGCTGGACGCGTACAAGTCGCTGATCGAAGCGATGAGCCACGCCGGTATCAGCAACCGCACCAAGGTCAACCTGCGCTACATCGATTCCGAAGACATCGAGAACCAAGGCACTGCGCTGCTCGAAGGCGTGGACGCGATCCTCGTACCTGGCGGTTTCGGCTTGCGCGGCGTGGAAGGCAAGATCACGGCCGTTCAGTACGCCCGTGAGAACAAGGTTCCGTACCTGGGGATCTGCCTGGGCATGCAAGTGGCCGTCATCGAATTCGCCCGGAACGTGTTGGGCTGGAAAGACGCCAACTCCACCGAGTTCGACAGCAAGAGCGGTCACCCGGTCGTGGGCCTGATCACCGAGTGGGAAGACGCCACCGGTGCGGTCGAAGTACGTACCGAGGCCTCCGACCTGGGCGGCACCATGCGCCTGGGCGCGCAGGATTGCCTGCTGGAGCCGGGCTCGCTGGTTCACGACTGCTACGGCAAGGACGTGATCGTCGAGCGTCACCGTCACCGCTACGAAGTGAACAACAACCTGCTGCCGCAGATCAAAGAGGCCGGCCTGAAAATCTCCGGTCGCTCGGGCGATGGCGCGTTGGTTGAAGTGGTCGAGGCGCCGGATCATCCGTGGTTCGTGGCTTGCCAGTTCCACCCCGAGTTCACCTCGACACCGCGCGACGGTCACCCACTGTTCAGCGGTTTCGTCAAAGCTGCACTGACGCAACATCAGAAGAAGGCGTAAACCGATGGCCCAGAAGATCATTCGCGTAGGCGATATCGAGATTGCCAACGACAAGCCCATGGTGCTGTTCGGCGGCATGAACGTACTGGAAAGTCGCGACATGGCGATGCAGGTCTGTGAAGAATATGTGCGGGTCACCCAGAAGCTGGGCATCCCTTATGTATTCAAGGCCAGCTTCGACAAGGCCAACCGTTCGTCTGTGACGTCCTATCGCGGCCCAGGCCTTGAAGAAGGCATGCGGATCTTCCAGGACATCAAGCAAGCCTTCGGCGTGCCGGTCATCACTGACGTCCACGAGCCTGCGCAGGCGGCCGTGGTCGCCGAAGTGTGTGACATCATTCAGTTGCCGGCCTTTCTGTCGCGCCAGACCGACCTCGTGGTCGCCATGGCCAAGACCGGTGCAGTGATCAATATCAAGAAAGCCCAGTTCCTTGCGCCTCAGGAAATGAAACACATCCTGAGCAAGTGCGTGGAAGCGGGTAACGACCAGTTGATCCTCTGCGAGCGCGGTTCCAGCTTCGGCTACAACAACCTCGTGGTGGACATGCTCGGTTTCGGCATCATGAAACAGTTCGAATACCCGGTGTTCTTCGACGTGACCCACGCGCTGCAAATGCCCGGTGGTCGCTCGGACTCCGCAGGCGGGCGTCGCGCCCAGGTCACCGACCTGGCCAAGGCCGGCATGAGCCAATCCCTGGCCGGCCTGTTCCTGGAAGCCCACCCGGACCCGGATAACGCCAAGTGCGACGGCCCTTGTGCCCTGCGCCTGGATAAACTTGAACCGTTCCTGGCCCAGCTCAAGCAGTTGGACGAACTGGTCAAGAGTTTTCCGACGGTAGAGACCGCGTAAGCCGGGTTTCTCCGGTAGAGTATCCCACGCTAAACGCTCAGGCCTGCGGGCCTGAGTCTTGTCGCCTGCAAGCCTGCCCCGTTGTTCCACCCTTGCGGTCGGTCAAAAGTTTTCCTTCAGCTGCGTCGTTTTCGTCAACTTTGGAGTGTTTACAACAATGGCAAAAATCGTCGACATCAAAGGTCGTGAAGTTCTCGACTCCCGTGGCAACCCCACCGTCGAAGCCGACGTGCTTCTCGATAACGGCATCATCGGCAGCGCTTGTGCGCCGTCCGGTGCTTCCACCGGTTCGCGCGAAGCGCTGGAACTGCGTGATGGCGACAAGAGCCGTTACCTGGGTAAGGGTGTCCTCAAGGCTGTCGCCAACATCAATGGTCCGATCCGTGACCTGCTGCTGGGTAAAGACCCGCTGGATCAGAAAGCCCTGGACCACGCGATGATCAAGCTCGACGGCACTGACAACAAAGGCAGCCTGGGCGCCAACGCCATTCTCGCCGTATCCCTGGCCGCCGCCAAGGCCGCTGCCCAGGACCAGGACCTGCCGTTGTACGCGCACATCGCCAACCTGAACGGCACCCCAGGCGTCTACTCGATGCCCGTACCGATGATGAACATCATCAACGGTGGCGAGCATGCCGATAACAACGTCGACATCCAGGAATTTATGGTGCAGCCGGTTGGCGCCAAGACCTTCTCCGAAGGCCTGCGCATGGGCACCGAGATTTTCCATCACCTCAAAGCCGTACTCAAAGCCCGTGGCTTGAGCACTGCGGTCGGCGACGAAGGCGGTTTCGCACCGAACCTGGCGTCCAACGAAGATGCGCTGAAAGTTATCTCCGAAGCCGTGGCCAACGCTGGCTACACCCTGGGCACCGACGTGACCCTGGCCCTGGACTGCGCGGCCAGCGAGTTCTACGAAGACGGTAAATACAACCTGTCCGGCGAAGGCCAGGTGTTCAACTCCGAAGGTTTTGCCGAGTACCTGAAGGGCCTGACCCAGCGCTACCCGATCATCTCGATCGAAGACGGCCTGGACGAGTCCGACTGGGATGGCTGGAAGATTCTCACCGACAAGATCGGCGAGAAGATCCAACTGGTGGGCGACGACCTGTTCGTGACCAACACCAAGATCCTGAAAGAAGGCATTGATAAAAAGATCGCCAACTCGATCCTGATCAAGTTCAACCAGATCGGTACCCTGACCGAGACCCTGGAAGCCATCCAGATGGCCAAGGCCGCAGGTTATACCGCTGTGATCTCGCACCGCTCCGGCGAAACCGAAGACTCGACCATTGCCGACCTGGCCGTGGGCACCTCGGCTGGCCAGATCAAGACCGGCTCGCTGTGCCGATCCGACCGCGTTTCCAAGTACAACCAATTGCTGCGTATCGAAGAGCAACTGGCTGGCAAAGCCAAGTACAACGGTCGCGGTGAGTTTCGCGGCTGAGGGTTAAATGGTAAAAAGTCGGCGGATTGCGTCGGAAAACTCACGACAGGGTGAATTTCGGCGTTAATCTGGTGACTATCTAGCACAAGCCTGGTTCTTCCAGGCTTCGTGCTATCAGTTGCTTCAAAAGTTTTGCATGGCTGTCTTTTTCCACTGGATACCCGATATTCGATGCGCAGTCCCAATTGGTTGTTTCTTGTCTTGCTCTTGCTGCTGGCTGGCCTGCAGTACCGCCTATGGGTAGGTAATGGCAGCTTTGCGCAGGTAAAAGACCTGACCCAACAAATTGCCGATCAGCGTGCTGAGAACGAACGCTTGCTGGAGCGCAACCGCGTGCTCGATGCCGAGGTCCTTGAGTTGAAAAAGGGCACGGAGACCGTCGAAGAGCGGGCTCGCCATGAGTTGGGCATGGTCAAGGAGGGTGAAACCCTCTACCAGTTGGCCCAATGAGTCAGCGTTTGCCGGCCTTCTGGGCCGTGATTCCTGCCGCGGGCGTTGGTGCCCGTATGGCCGCGGACCGTCCCAAGCAATACCTGCAACTGGGCGGACGCACGATTCTCGAACACAGCCTCGGCTGTTTCCTCGACCACCCCTTGCTCAAGGGCCTGGTGGTCAGCCTCGCTTCTGATGATCCTTATTGGCCCGCCCTGGCGTGTGCTGCCGACCCGCGTATCCAACGCGCGGACGGTGGTGCGGAGCGTTCGGGCTCGGTACTCAACGCGCTGCTGCAGCTCAATGCCCTG
Source organism: Pseudomonas sp. S5F11 (assembly GCF_019641515.1). Classification (NCBI taxonomy): domain Bacteria; kingdom Pseudomonadati; phylum Pseudomonadota; class Gammaproteobacteria; order Pseudomonadales; family Pseudomonadaceae; genus Pseudomonas; species Pseudomonas sp. S5F11. Next base: position 2,126,710 of record NZ_JAIFJZ010000001.1, on the reverse strand, counting down.
GGCGCCTGCGATGACGATTGGGTCTTGGTGCATGATGCGGCGCGGCCTAACCTGAGCCGTGATGATCTCGATAAATTGCTGGCTGAGTTGGCGGACGATCCGGTCGGTGGCCTGCTGGCGGTGCCGGCTCGCGATACCCTCAAGCGCGTCGACAAGCAGGGGCGGGTGGTGGAGACCGTCGATCGCAGTTTGATCTGGCAAGCCTATACGCCGCAGATGTTCCGCCTCGGGGCCTTGCATCGCGCATTGGCCGACAGCCTGGTGGCCGATGCGCTGATCACTGATGAAGCCTCGGCGATGGAATGGTCCGGGCAGGCGCCGCGCTTGATCGAAGGGCGCTCGGATAATATCAAGGTGACCCGTCCGGAAGATCTGGAGTGGCTACGACTGCGTTGGGCCAATCGTCGATAGTCAGTTGCACGGGGTCGACTTCATCGCAGGCAAGCCACATTCGATCACCTTCTCCCCATGCCGCTCGGTCAACTGTGGGAGCCGGGCTTGCCCGCGATGAGCCCCACCTAGGCACCCAATACTCAACCGCTGTACTCCGGCCGCTCGGCCAAGCCCTCCTTCAAGAAATCCACCAACTTCCTGACCTTTGGCGACAAATGTCGTTGCTGCGGATACAGCGCCCACACCGCCGTATTCGGTGGTTGATGAGCCTCCAGCAGCGACACCAGTGCGCCCGTGTGCAGGTGCTCCAGCACGTAATAGTCCGGCAGCTGACACAAACCCACACCTTGCAGCGCCGCATCCAACACGGCTTGCCCACTGTTGCATCGCCAGTTTCCCTGCACGCGCTGGGCAAATTCGCGTCCGTCCTGGGCCAATTGCCAAATGTCCGAACTGCCGATCAGACAATTGTGCCGAGTCAATTCCGACAAGCTATGTGGCCGACCATACCGTGCCAGGTAGGACGGTGAAGCGCACAGGAACATGCGTCGCGGCGCGAGGCGGCTGGCGACCATACGCGAGTCTTGCAGGCGGCCCAGGCGAATCGCCAGGTCGAGGCCTTCGTGCACCAGGTCCAGCTGACGGTTGCTCAGTTCGATATCCACTCGCAGCTGTGGATACAGGCGCATAAATCGGGTCACCAATGGCACGATAAAGCGCTCGCCGTAAGCCACGGCACAGGTCATGCGCAACATGCCCTTGGGTTCGCTGGTCAGGTCGCCCACGGCACGCAAGGCTTCTTCGCGGCCATCCTGCAGGCGTTGGCAATGCTGCAAAAAGGTCTGGCCGGCCTCAGTCAAGGTGACCTTGCGGGTACTGCGATAAAGCAGCCGCGTTTGCAGTCGGTCTTCCAGGCGCGCGACTTGCCGGCTGATATGGGATGACGAAACCCCAAGACGCTCAGCGGCGGCGGTGAACTGGCTGCACTCGGCAACTGCGACGAACTCGTCGATGCCTTCCCAGCGGTTTTCCTGCATGGTGATTATCCCTGTGCAGCAATAAAGTTTTGCTTTTGACTGGATTATTAATCATTCGGCCATGTTTTACACTCTCAGCCTCAGTTGTTAACCCATGGAGAAACCCGGATGATCAAGTCTCGCGCCGCCGTAGCCTTCGAAGCCAAGAAGCCCCTCGAAATCGTAGAAGTGGATGTCGCCATGCCCAAGGCCGGCGAAGTGCTGTTGCGGGTGGTTGCCTCCGGCGTGTGCCATACCGACGCCTACACCCTCTCGGGCGCTGATCCGGAAGGCATCTTCCCGTCGATTCTCGGCCACGAAGGCGGCGCAGTGGTCGAAGCCATCGGTGAGGGCGTGACTTCCGTTGCGGTCGGCGACCATGTGATCCCGCTGTACACCCCGGAATGTGGCCAGTGCAAATTCTGCCGCTCGGGTAAAACCAACCTGTGTCAGGCCATTCGCTCCACCCAGGGCAAAGGCTTGATGCCCGATGGCACCACGCGTTTTTCCTACAAAGGTCAGCCAATTTTCCATTACATGGGTACCTCGACGTTCTCCGAGTACACCGTGCTGCCGGAAATTTCCGTGGCCAAGATTCCCAAAGAAGCACCGTTGGAGAAGGTTTGCCTGCTCGGTTGCGGCGTGACCACCGGTATCGGTGCGGTGATCAACACCGCCAAGGTCAAGCCGGGTGACACCGTCGCCATCTTCGGCCTGGGCGGTATTGGTCTGTCGGCGGTGATCGGTGCGGTCAAGGCCAAGGCCGGACGTATCATCGCCATCGACATCAACCCGGCCAAGTTCGAAATCGCCAAGCAACTGGGCGCCACCGACTGCATCAACCCGAAAGACTACGATCGCCCGATCCAAGACGTGATCGTCGACCTGACTGATGGCGGCGTGGACTTTTCCTTCGAGTGCATCGGCAACGTACAGCTGATGCGCGCGGCCCTTGAGTGCTGCCACAAAGGCTGGGGCGAGTCGGTGATCATCGGCGTTGCCGGTGCCGGCCAGGAAATTTCCACCCGTCCGTTCCAACTGGTCACCGGTCGCGTCTGGCGCGGTTCGGCGTTCGGCGGCGTACGCGGTCGCAGCGAATTGCCAAGCTACGTGGAGATGGCCCAGACCGGCGAAATCCCGCTGGATACGTTCATCACCCACACCATGGGCCTGGAAGACATCAACAAAGCGTTTGACCTGATGCATGAAGGCAAGAGCATTCGTACCGTCATTCACTTTTGAGGTCGGCCATGAGTCTGGAGAACCTGTCGTGCCAGAAAAGCTTCGGCGGCTGGCATAAACGCTATAAACATCATTCCGATGTGCTCGGTTGCGACATGACCTTCGCAGTCTACCTGCCGCCGCAAGCGGAGCAGGGCGGCAAGCTGCCGGTGCTGTACTGGCTGTCCGGCCTGACCTGCACCGATGAGAATTTCATGCAAAAGGCCGGCGCCCAGCGCATGGCCGCCGAACTTGGTTTGATCATCGTGGCCCCGGACACCAGCCCTCGCGGGCCCGGTGTGCCGGGTGACCCGGACAACGCCTGGGACTTCGGCCTTGGCGCCGGGTTCTACCTGAACGCCACCCAAGAACCTTGGGCCAAGCATTATCGGATGCATGACTATGTTGTGCAGGAATTGCCGGCATTGGTGGAGGCGCATTTCCCTGCGTCCGATAAGCGCGGCATCAGCGGCCACTCCATGGGCGGGCATGGCGCTTTGGTGTGTGCGTTGCGCAACCCGGGGCGTTACCTGTCGGTGTCGGCATTTTCGCCGATCAGCAACCCCATGGACTGCCCATGGGGCCAGAAAGCGTTCTCCCGTTACCTGGGTGAAGAACGTTCAAAGTGGCGCGAGTGGGATGCCTGCGTACTGATCAGTGAAGCCTCGCACAAGCTCCCGCTGCTGGTGGATCAGGGCGATCGCGACGATTTCCTTGCCGTGCAGCTCAAGCCCGAAGCCCTGCAGCAGGCAGCGAAAGCGGCCAACCATCCGCTGGAACTGCGGCTGCAACCTGGTTACGACCATAGCTACTTCTTTATCGCCAGCTTCATCGAAGATCATTTGCGACACCATGGTCGTGCTTTGCTCGGTTAATGTGAGGCAAAAGTAGGTAGAATCACGCCCTGAATTAAATCGGGGCGTTTTTTTATGCGTATTGGCCACGGCTACGATGTGCACCGTTTCGCTGAGGGCGATTTCATTACCTTGGGCGGCGTGCGCATTGCACACCACCATGGGTTGCTGGCTCATTCCGACGGCGACGTTGTGCTGCATGCCTTGAGCGATGCGTTGCTCGGCGCGGCGGCATTGGGTGATATCGGCAAGCATTTTCCAGACACCGACCCCACCTTCAAAGGTGCCGACAGCCGGGTGCTGCTGCGCCATGTGGTCGGCCTGATCCATGCAAAAGGCTGGAAGGTCGGTAATGTCGACAACACTATCGTGGCCCAGGCACCGAAAATGGCACCCCATATCGAATCCATGCGCGCGCTGATTGCCGCGGACCTGCAAATTGAATTGGATCAAGTCAACGTGAAAGCCACCACCACCGAAAAGCTCGGGTTTACCGGTCGTGAAGAGGGCATTGCGGTGCACTCCGTCGCCTTGTTGCTGCGCGCATGAGTGATCTGCAACTGCTGGGCCCGCGGGCCTATGGCGAGGCATTGGGCAGTGCTGTACTGAAAGCCACGGCCGAAGATTTCCAAGTGGACGAAGTGCTCGATATCCCGCTGACCGGCGAGGGTGAGCATCTGTGGCTGTGGGTGGAAAAGCGCGGCTTGAACACCGAAGAGGCAGCGCGGCGTATCGCCAAGGCCGCTAGCGTACCGTTGCGCACCGTCAGTTATGCCGGGCTCAAGGATCGCCAGGCACTGACCCGTCAGTGGTTTAGCGTGCAATTGCCCGGCAAGGCCGACCCGGACATGAGCGCCGCTGAAAACGACAGCCTCACTATCCTCAAAACCGCTCGGCATAAACGCAAGTTGCAGCGCGGCGCACATTCGGCCAACGGTTTCACCTTGCGCCTGACCCAATTGGTGGCCGATACCGCCGCGATCGACGCGCGCTTGCAACTGATTGCCCAGCATGGCATTCCCAATTATTTCGGCGCCCAGCGCTTTGGGCATAACGGTGGCAACGTCGTTGACGCGCGCGACTGGGCAGCGCGCAAAGCCTTGCCCGAGCAACGCAATGTGCGCTCGCGGCTGCTGTCCACCGCGCGCAGTTTTCTATTCAACAAAGTCCTGGCGGCGCGCGTGGCCGATGGCTCCTGGCAGCGCGCCCAGGTGGGCGACTTGCTGGCGTTTACCGACAGCCGCAGTTTTTTCCCGGCGGGCGAGGCCGAGTGCAACGACCCGCGCCTGGCGATCCTGGACCTGCACCCCACCGGGCCGCAATGGGGCGAAGGCGATTCGCCTGCCGCCGGCGCCACCTTCGAGCTGGAACAGGCGATTGCCGCCAGCGAAGCCGACCTGCGTGATTGGCTGGTGAAGGCGGGCATGAGCCAGGAACGTCGTATTCTTCGACTGCCCATTGGCGGGTTGACGTGGCATTATCCCGGGCCTGACATTCTGCAATTGGAATTCGTCCTGCCGGCCGGATGCTTCGCCACTGTCTTGGTGCGCGAGCTTGTTGATCTGGTGCCGGTGGGGCAGACGGACAGCCCATGCGTATTCTGATATCAAACGATGACGGTGCCACCGCACCCGGCCTTGCCGCGCTCCATGCCGCGCTGCAGGATTATGCCGAGTGCATAGTGGTTGCCCCCGACCAGGACAAGAGCGGCGCCAGCAGTTCGCTGACGCTTGACCGTCCGCTGCATCCGCACGTTCTGCCCAATGGCTTTATCAGTGTGAACGGCACCCCCACCGACTGTGTACACCTGGCGATCAACAGCCTGTTGGAGCAGGAGCCGGACCTGGTGGTGTCGGGTATCAACCTCGGCGCCAACCTGGGCGATGATGTGTTGTATTCCGGCACCGTGGCCGCCGCCCTTGAAGGGCGCTTCCTGGGGCGCACCTCGTTTGCCTTCTCCTTTGCCTCGCGCCAGCTCGACAACCTGCCGACCGCCGCCCATTTCGCACGTTTGCTGGTCGAGGCCCACGGTTCCCTGGACCTGCCGCCGCGCACGGTACTGAACGTCAATGTCCCCAACTTGCCCCTCGACCATATTCGCGGTATCCAGCTCACGCGTCTGGGCCATCGCGCCCGCGCGGCGGCGCCGATGAAGGTGGTCGACCCGCGTGGCAAGGAGGGTTACTGGATCGCGGCCGCCGGTGACGCTGAAGATGGCGGCCCCGGCACCGACTTTCACGCGGTGATGCAAGGTTATGTGGCGATTACTCCGTTGCAACTCGATCGCACCTTCAGTGATGCCTTCGGTAGTCTCGATGGCTGGCTGGAGGGGCTGCGCTGATGGCTCGTGAACAAGACGATCTGCTGCGTCGCGGCATTGGGATGACCTCCCAGCGTACTCGCGAGCGCTTGATCCAGCGCCTGTACGAAGAGGGGCTGTCCAACGCCCAGGTGTTGGAAGTGATCCGGCGCACGCCCCGGCATCTGTTTGTCGATGAGGCCCTGGCCCATCGCGCCTATGAAGACACCGCGCTACCCATCGGGCATAACCAGACGATTTCCCAACCGTACATGGTTGCGCGCATGAGCGAGCTGCTGCTAGCGGCGGGGCCGCTGGACAAGGTGCTGGAGATCGGTACCGGTTCCGGCTACCAAACAGCCGTGCTGTCGCAGCTGGTGGAACGGGTGTTTTCGGTTGAGCGTATCAAAGTGTTGCAGGACCGCGCCAAGGAACGCCTGGTGGAGTTAAACCTGCGCAACGTGGTGTTCCGCTGGGGAGATGGTTGGGAAGGCTGGCCGGCGCTGGCACCCTATAACGGCATTATCGTTACCGCAGTGGCCACCGATGTACCGCAGGCGTTGCTCGACCAACTGGCACCGGGCGGCCGCCTGGTCATTCCGGTCGGTTCCGGTGAAGTGCAGCAGCTGATGCTGATTGTTCGTGAGGACGAAGGCTTTTCACGACATGTACTGGGTGCCGTGCGCTTTGTGCCCTTGCTCAATGGCCCGCTGGCCTGATCAATTTGCGCGGCCAGTGAATTCTGTTGGCGCGGATGTGTCTTACGGCGGGGTCTATCAAGTCAACATGATGGGTGGCTACATTCCCCGCGCTTGAACATCGGTTTCGCGCGGGTGCCAGTAAAACTTCAGTGCCCAGTTATACTTGCGTCATCTTTCAAGCCTGCTATGGGCGTTCATATTCAGTCACCACAAAGGGAGCGGCGGGTGAGTCTCACAGGTCTTGCGCAGCGTATGAGTAAAACAAGTTTTCAGCGACTGGTGCTTGGCCTTGTGTTCAGTTCCGTGTTGGTAGGCTGTTCAAGCTCGCCAAGCAGTGGCGCACGGGTCGTTGATCGTAATAATTCCGCCCCGCAGAAGCCCACGGTCACCACCGGGCAGTATGTGGTGCGTAAGGGCGACACGTTATTCTCGATCGCCTTCCGTTATGGCTGGGATTACAAGGCTCTCGCAGCTCGAAACAATATTCCTGTGCCCTATACGATCCATCCGGGTCAGACGATCCGCTTCGATGGACGCACAGGCTCGGCCTCTACGACGGTTGTGACAAGCACCGCATCGTCCCCATCGTCCTCCAGTAAAACCACCGTCATTACGCGGCCTGCCGGTACTGCGGCCTCGACCTCCGCCAGCAAACCAGCACCGGCGCCGCAACCTCCTGCAGGTCCTGCACCTACCGGGTGGGGATGGCCCTCAAATGGAGTGCTGATTGGAAAATTCTCTTCAAACGGTAGTTTGAATAAAGGCATTGATATCGCCGGGGATTTGGGACAGCCTGTTTTAGCTGCGTCTGATGGGACAGTGGTGTACGCCGGGAGTGGTCTACGGGGTTACGGCGAACTGGTCATCATCAAGCACAGCGATACCTACGTCAGTGCTTACGGTCATAACCGCAGGCTGTTGGTTCGGGAGGGGCAGCAGGTCAAAGTCGGACAGACAATTGCCGAAATGGGGTCAACTGGTACGGACCGGGTGAAACTGCACTTTGAGATTCGCCGTCAAGGGAAGCCTGTAGATCCACTGCAATTCCTACCCCGTCGTTGATGTGTTGCCAGCCTGTTCCTCGCGTAGAAGGAACAGGCTCCAGCGTTGCCAAGGATAAAGGCGTCGCTTGAGCTTGAGGTCGAACTCACCAAAGGACTATAACAATGGCTCTCAGTAAAGAAGCGCCGGAGTTTGACATCGACGATGAGGTTCTCCTTATGGAGAGCGGCATCGCTATGGAATCGATGTCGAATGAGGGACCTGCTACACCTTCAGTTCGAACCAAATCCAAGAACTCCTCCGCGTTAAAGCAACACAAATACATTGATTACACGCGGGCGCTCGACGCGACCCAGCTGTATCTCAATGAGATCGGTTTTTCCCCTTTGCTGACCCCCGAGGAAGAAGTCCACTTTGCGCGCTTGTCGCAAAAGGGCGATCCGGCTGGGCGCAAGCGCATGATTGAAAGCAACCTGCGCCTGGTGGTGAAAATCGCCCGACGCTATGTCAATCGTGGGTTGTCGCTGCTGGACCTGATTGAGGAGGGCAATCTGGGCCTGATCAGGGCAGTTGAGAAATTCGATCCTGAGCGGGGCTTCCGTTTTTCGACCTATGCCACTTGGTGGATTCGCCAGACCATCGAGCGGGCGATCATGAATCAGACCCGGACGATTCGCTTGCCGATCCATGTGGTCAAGGAACTCAATGTCTACCTGCGGGCCGCCCGTGAGCTGACGCAGAAGCTCGATCACGAACCGTCACCTGAAGAGATCGCCAACCTGCTGGAGAAGCCGGTAGGGGAGGTCAAGCGCATGCTTGGTCTCAATGAGCGGGTGTCTTCGGTCGATGTGTCGCTGGGGCCGGATTCGGATAAAACCCTGCTGGACACTTTGACGGATGATCGCCCGACGGATCCTTGTGAGCTGTTGCAGGATGATGATTTGTCTCAAAGCATCGACCAGTGGCTGTCTGAACTCACGGACAAGCAGCGTGAGGTGGTGATTCGCCGCTTCGGCCTGCGCGGTCATGAGAGCAGCACCCTGGAGGATGTGGGCCTGGAGATTGGGCTGACCCGTGAGCGGGTGCGTCAGATCCAGGTGGAAGGGCTCAAGCGCTTGCGTGAGATCCTGGAGAAGAATGGCCTGTCGAGCGAGTCGTTGTTTCAATAGCGGCGCAGCTTGAATGCCTGAATAGGGGAGGGGGCTTGCCCCCGATAGCGGTGTATCAGTCAAAGCAAGTGCCGACTGCTAAGCCGTCATCGGGGGCAAGCCCCCTCCCACATTTTTTATCAGGCACCAGTGGGTGTGAATACCAAATCCCAGGCATAAAAAAACCCCGCTTTTAAGGGCGGGGTTTTTTCGACTAAGTCAGTACAAGTTAGATAACTTGAACTTCTTCAGCTTGCATGCCTTTCTGACCGCGGGTAGCGATGAAAGAAACCTGTTGGCCTTCTTTCAGGCTTTTGAAGCCGTCGGATTGGATAGCTTTGAAGTGAACGAACAGGTCGTCACCGGATTGTGGAGTGATGAAGCCGAAGCCTTTTTCATCGTTGAACCACTTAACGGTACCAGTTTGGCGATTAGACATGGTGTATCTCCTTGGACAAAGTTAACTGCGACTCAGGAAAAGCCCTGGCCGAGACTGAGTGCAAAGAGCAGGAAAAATTCTTGGAGATGGTTGGATCGAAATTCAACATATCGTGTAGAGATTCTCAGTGACACAAGCAGCACAGTGGCGCCACCTTAACCCTTTTTCCGGAACGTGCCAATGATATTTCCGAAGGTTTCTCCAATTTCGTGACTGGCGGTGATATTTCCAGTCACCCGACCCAGTAGCGTGGGGCCCAGCCCCGCTGGCTGGAGCGTATGAAGAGGCCCGCTTTCGTCAAGAAAACCCCCACGCCCTTTGAACCCCAACGCCGGCACCGGTAAGATGCCCCACAGAATTTTTCCACCTCGCTATTCAGGACACCCGCCATGAGCATCAAATCGGACAAGTGGATTCGCCGCATGGCGCAAGAGCACGGCATGATCGAACCCTTCGTCGAGCGCCAGATGCGTGGCGAAGGCGCCGAACGCCTGATCTCCTATGGTGTTTCCAGCTATGGCTACGACGTGCGTTGCGCCGATGAATTCAAGGTGTTCACCAACATCAATTCGGCAACCGTCGATCCGAAAAACTTCGATGAAAAGAGCTTCGTCGATATCAAGAGCGACGTGTGCATCATTCCGCCGAACTCTTTCGCCCTGGCGCGCACCGTGGAGTTTTTCCGTATCCCTCGCGACGTGCTGACCATCTGCCTTGGTAAAAGTACCTACGCGCGCTGCGGCATCATCGTCAACGTGACCCCGCTTGAGCCTGAGTGGGAAGGCCACGTGACCCTGGAGTTCTCCAACACCACCACATTGCCGGCAAAAATCTACGCCAACGAAGGCGTGGCACAGATGCTGTTCCTGCAATCCGACGAGGCCTGTGAAGTGTCCTACAAGGACCGTGGCGGCAAGTATCAGGGTCAGCTTGGCGTCACCTTGCCGCGCGCTTGATCGAAAGCTCCTACACGTAAAGGGAATTAGTCTGAAGAAAGTGACTCTATTGGGTGTACTGCCCCGACACGTGTGAAGTGTGTCGGGCCACGCTTGAGGAGTACTTTATGAAGATCGACCCCCGAATCAGCGCAGAACTCGCACGGCTGGAGCCCAATCAGATTGGTGTTCTAGCCTGGTCCCTGATGGCCGACCCTGCCTATGCGGGCGGCATCCCCGGCCAACCTGGGCCGGATTATCCGCAGCCCGGTGAGCCCGGTGAGCCTACCCGGCCGGACGAGGCACCCCCCGTGCCCGTTGCCTGAAGCCTTTAGGGTTGGCCTGCATCATCTGACAAACCATACCTCCTGATCGCCAATCACCAGAATCCGGTGGTTGGCGTCCGGTTCCACCCTATAGCCCCCTGTAAACGCCCCGAACGCGGGTAGCAGGCTGACCCGCGGCCCGAGCTGAAAGCAGGGCAAGCGCAGGCTCTGGCGACCCTTGCCGCGCAAGCGATATACCGGATGCACATGACCTGCCAGTACATGGTAGCTGGGGTGAGCGTCCGGTTCGTGTTGCAAGGCAAACGGTCCCATCAGCAACGGTTCTGCTACTACGTCGATACCGAGGTCGGCCGGCGGATCACCCGCACGCTTATCGTGATTGCCGCGAATCAACGTCATGGGCAGCTCGCGATGCTGGGCGCGCCATGCTCGCAGGGCGCTCAGCGTGCCGCTGGCATGGGAGCCGGGGCCGTGCAGGAAGTCGCCGAGGAAGATCACCTGCGCGCAGTCGAATGCTTGTAGCAGTCTGTCCAGTCGCGCCAGGTTGTCGGTGGTGGTGCCTTGGGGAACCGGTTGCCCCAGGCTGCGATAGGCCGACGCTTTGCCAAAATGCGCGTCGGCGATCAGCAGGCAATTGCGCGCTGGCCAGTAGATAGCTTTCTCCGCCAGCAGCCATAACGTTTCGCCTTCAAGCTGCACTTCGCAATACATCAAGTTTTCCCGTTATCCGCGACTTTTTCCAAATCCTTGACCATCCGCGCGATGCGCTCCGAGAGTTTTTCCGAACTCATGCTTTCGCGCATCCGCTCCACCAGTAGCGGAAAAGCCAGGGGCGTGGGCCGTTCGATCACGTGCAGGTCCAGCGTCAGGGTGCAAAGATGTCTCAACGCCGCTTCCAGGCGGCGGATGTCCAACTCGTCTCGCAATACTTCTTCGCCAGCCTGGGCCAGCAATAGGTTGTGCGGGTCATACTGCTTGAACACTTCAAAGAACAAGCCGCTGGAAGCCTGCACCTGCCGCGTGCTTTTCGGCGCGCCGGGGTAACCGGCGAACACCAGCCCGGCGATACGGGCGATCTCGCGGAAGCGGCGCAGGGCCAGTTCACCGGCGTTCAAGCTGGCCGCCACATCCTCCAGCAGGTTATCCGGGCTCAGCAGCTCAGAATTCAACAGTGCCGGCCAATCCACGGGTGTAGCGCTGAGCAGTTCCAAGCCATAGTCGTTGACCGCAATGGAGAAGGTGACGGGTTGCCCCTGGCTGACGCGCCAAGCCAGCAAACTGGCCAGGCCGAGATGCACTTGGCGCCCCGCGAACGGGTAGAGGAACAGGTGCCAACCCTCCCGTGACTTCAGCGCTTCGGCCAACAAATGCTCGCGTGTCGGCAGGCCCGACCAGCGCAACTGGGTCTGTAGCAACGGCTGCACGGCGCGCATTTCCGGGCCGTCGAAGTGGCCATGGGCGGCAGCATCGAAACGTTCCACCACGGCCTGGGCCAGTTCGTTGGAAAGCGGCATGCGCCCGCCATTCCAGCGCGGTACGGCGGCTTTTTTGGCGTTGCTGCGGCGTACATAGGCAGTCATGTTTTCCACCCGCACCAGCTCTAGCAAACGCCCGGCAAACAAGAAGCCATCCCCAGGTTTGAGCCGGGCGATAAAGCCTTCCTCGACGCTGCCCAGGTTCTTGCCGCCGCCGCCCTTGCTCCAGAATTTCAGCTGAATGCTTGCATCGCTGACGATGGTGCCCACGCTCATGCGATGGCGCCTGGCCAAGCGTGCATCCGGTACACGCCAGATGCCGTGTTCGTCGGGCTCCACGCGGCGGTAGTCCGGATAGGCCGTCAGCGATAAGCCGCCGTGGCGCACAAAACCCAGGGCCCAGGCCCAGTCGGCGTCAGTAAGGTCGCGATAGGCCCAGGCGCCGCGCACTTCCTCCAGCAACGACACGGGCATAAAGCCACCGCCCAAGGCCATACTTACCAGATGCTGTACGAGTACATCCAAGGGTTTGTAGGGTGATTCGCGGGCTTCGATGCGGCGCTCGGCGATCGCGTCCTGAGCCGCCGCCGCTTCAATCAGTTCAAGGCTGTGAGTCGGCACCAGCGTCACTCGGGACGGCCGCCCCGGGGCGTGGCCGGACCGCCCGGCACGCTGCATCAGGCGCGCCACGCCTTTAGCCGAGCCGATCTGCAACACCCGCTCGACCGGCAGAAAATCCACCCCCAGGTCCAGGCTGGAGGTGCACACCACCGCCTTGAGCTGCCCGTCTTTGAGCGCCCGTTCGACCCAATCACGGGTCTCGCGGGACAGCGAACCGTGGTGCAAAGCAATCAGCCCGGCCCAATCCGGCCGCGCATCGAGCAGGGCCTGGTACCAGATTTCCGACTGTGCACGGGTGTTGGTGAACACCAGGCAACTGCTGCTGGCGTCCACCTCGGCCACCACCTGCGGCAGCATTTTCAATCCGATATGCCCGGCCCAGGGAAAGCGTTCGGACACAGGCGGCAGCAACGTGTCGACGTGCAGCGCCTTGGCCGTTTGCCCCTGCACATTGATCCCGCCGCCTTGTGGCACCAGTACTTCCAAGGCGTGGGATTGATTACCCAGCGTCGCGGAAATCCCCCACACCATTAAGTCAGGATGCCAACGGCGCAAGCGTGCCAAGGCCAGTTGCAACTGCACCCCGCGTTTGTTACCGATCAGTTCGTGCCATTCATCCACTACCACCATGCGCACATGGGCCAGGCTGGCTTCGCTGTCGGCGCGGGCCAGCATCAGGGTCAGGCTTTCCGGGGTGGTGACCAGTGTGGTCGGCTGGCGACGGGTTTGTCGGGCGCGCTCAGCGCTACTCGTGTCGCCGGTGCGCAGGCCGACACTCCACGGGATTTGCAACGCTGCCAGCGGCGCTTCCAAGGCGCGCGCGGTGTCGGCGGCTAGGGCGCGCATCGGCGTAATCCACAACACCGTCAGCGGCTCGGCCGGTGGCTTGCGTTTGCCGGTGGCCGGCGGTCGCGTAATGGCGAAGCGATTGAGCGCGGCAAACCACAGTGCGTAAGTCTTGCCGGCGCCGGTGCTGGCATGCAGCAAGCCGGAATTTCCCTCCTTGACCGCCGTCCACACGGCTTTTTGGAAGGCGAATGGCTTCCAGCCTTTGGCGGCGAACCATTGCCTGGCGAAGTCGTGGGGTTTTGCCATGCGGTGGCTGACGCTCTGGAGGGCTTATTCCACAGACCCTCCAGGCGTCACAAAGGTTTACTTCAAATTACCGCTCAAGAACTGTTGCAGACGCTCGCTCTTGGGGTTGCCCAGCACGTCTTCCGGCGCGCCTTGCTCCTCCACCAAGCCTTTGTGCAGAAACAGCACCTGGCTGGACACTTTGCGCGCGAAGCTCATTTCATGGGTGACCATGATCATGGTGCGGCCTTCCTCGGCCAGACCCTGGATCACCTTCAGCACTTCGCCCACCAGTTCCGGGTCGAGGGCCGAGGTGGGTTCGTCGAACAGCATCACCTCCGGTTCCATCGCCAATGCGCGGGCGATGGCGACACGTTGTTGTTGACCGCCGGAAAGAAACGCCGGGTATTGATCGGCTACGCGGGCCGGCAGGCCGACTTTGTCCAGGTAGCGGCGGGCGCGGTCTTCGGCGTCTTTTTTGCTGCAACCCAGCACCCGGCGTGGGGCCATGGTGATGTTCTCCAGCACGCTCATGTGGCTCCACAGGTTGAAGTGCTGGAACACCATCGCCAGCCGGGTGCGCAAGCGTTGCAGTTCGGCGTCGTCGGCCACGCGCATGCCGTGGCGGTCGCTGACCATGCGGATCGGCTGGCCGTCGAGGGTCATGGCGCCGTCGTTGGGGGTTTCCAGAAAGTTGATGCAGCGCAGGAAGGTGCTCTTGCCCGAGCCGCTGGCGCCGATCAGGCTGATCACGTCACCGGTCTTGGCCTTGAGCGAGACACCTTTGAGCACCTCATTGTCGCCATAGCTTTTATGCAGGCCTTCAACGGTCAATTTGTACATGGGGCGTGCATCCTCAAGGCGAAAGTAGATAGCCGCTGCGGTAGGCCTCGGTGCCTGCGACATGGCCGATGACCATCCCGGCAGTGGCCATGCGGCGCAGCGAACGGGCGTAAAGCAGGCCAGCTTTGCGGCAGTGCACGGGCGTTACGCGGTCGGTAATGGGGTCGATGATTTCGGCCAGCAATTGCCCGGCTTCCAGATATTCGCCGGGCAGGGCGGCGAACACCAGCAAGCCGCCCACTGGCGTGGCTACCGGTTCTACGCCTGCCAGTGGCGTGGCCGGGTAAGGCAGGTCGGGCAACGGCGAGGCCTGGCCGTTGATGGCACCGAAGCGGATCAGGTAATCGATGATCGCCTGGGCGTCGAGGCTGGCCAGGCCGTGGTTGACGTCGCCCTGGCCGCGCAGTTCGACGGTCACCGCGATGCTGCCCATGGGGATCGGAAACCGCGCGCCGAAGCGCTGCTGCAACTGCCACCACACCAGGGTGAAGCATTCGTCGAACGACTGTCCGCCCGAATCCGTAGCCAGCAGGTTGGCTTCCGAGCCGAGGTAACGTGCCAACGCCTCCACCTGCGGCCAGGCTTGCGGCGTGGTGTACAGGTGCGCCACGGCTTCGAAGTCGCAGTGCAGGTCCAGCACCAGGTCGGCATCGCACGCCAGGCGTTGCAACACCAGGCGCTGGGATTGCAACTGGGTCGCGGCGCCCTGGCCGGCCAGGGCGGAGAGCAGCGCGGCACGGATCACTTGCACGTTGTGCTGCGGATCGTCGCCAAGCAAGGCTTCGACCTGATTGCCCACCTCATCACCGAGGTCGACAAACAGCCGATTGAAGTTCTGCCCGCTCTCCAGCTCGTAGCGGCCCAGCGGGGTGTCCATCAGCACCTGTTCCAGGCCCGCCGGGTTAGCGACCGGCACCAACACGATTTCGCTGCGCAGGCGCCCGGCGGCGGCCAGCTCGGCCAGGCGCGCCTTTAAATGCCAGGCCACCAGCATGCCCGGCAACTCGTCGGCATGCAGCGACGCTTGGACGTAGACTTTGCCTTCGGCGTGTTCCGGGCCGAAGTGAAAACTGTGAATCTGCCGCGCCGTGCCGGGCACCGGCGCGATCAGTTCGTGAATCCGATGACGCATGAAGGCTCCTTAGTGGCTGGGGCCGAGAAAGGCCAGCCAGCGCCGCTCCGCCAGGCGAAACAGACCGACCAGGGCAAAGGTCACGGTCAGGTAGATCAGCGCGGCGATGCCGAATGATTGAAACGTCATAAAGGTGGCGGAGTTGGCGTCCCGGGCCACTTTGAGGATGTCGGGAATCGTCGCAGTGAAAGCCACGGTGGTCGAGTGCAGCATCAGGATCACTTCGTTGCTGTAGTACGGCAGCGAACGACGCAGCGCCGACGGCATGATCACGTACGCGTAGAGCTTCCAACCGCTGAGCCCATAGGCCTTGGCCGCTTCGACCTCGCCGTGGGCCATGCTGCGGATCTCCCCAGCGAAAATCTCCGTGGTGTAGGCGCAAGTGTTGAGGGCGAAGGCCAGGATGGTGCAGTTCATCGCATCGCGGAAAAACGCATCCAACACTGGCTGCGCGCGGACTGCGGCAATGCTGTAGATGCCGGTGTAGCAGATCAGCAACTGGATATAAAGCGGCGTACCGCGAAACAGGTAGGTGTAGAACTGCACCGGCCAACGTACCAGCGGGTTGCGCGAGACGCGGGCGATGGACAGCGGGATCGACACCAGAAACCCAATCACCAGTGAAGCGCTGAGCAGCCACATGGTCATCGCCAGGCCGGTGATGTGCTGGCCGTCGCTGTACAGAAACGGGCGCCAGTATTCCTGCAAGAGTTCGATCATCGCACGGCCTCCCGGGCGCCAGCGGAGTAGCGGCGTTCAAGACGGCGCAGGACAAAGTTGGAGGCACTGGTGATCAGCAGGTAGATCAACGCGGCCAGTACCAGGAAGTAGAACAGTTGATAGGTGCTCTTGCCGGCATCCTGTGCGGCCTTGACCAGGTCCGCCAGGCCGATGATCGACACCAGCGCGGTGGCCTTGAGCATCACCATCCAGTTATTGCCGATGCCCGGCAGGGCAAAGCGCATCATCTGCGGGAAGGTCACGTAGCGAAACCGCTGGCCGCGCTTGAGCCCGTAAGCGGTGGCGGCTTCCAGTTGGCCGCGGGGCACGGCGAGGATCGCGCCGCGGAAAGTCTCGGTGAAGTAAGCACCGTAGATAAAGCCCAGGGTAATCACCCCGGCGCTGAATGGGTCGATCTCGATGTATTCCCATTCCATAAAGTCGGTCAGGCCGGTGAGCCAGGTTTGCAGGCTATAGAAAATCAGCAGCATAAGCACCAGGTCGGGGACGCCGCGAATCAGGGTGGTATAGAGCTGCGCGGGGATGCGCAAAAATGGCAGGCTGGACAGTTTGGCGCTGGCGCCGAGCAAACCCAGCAACACGCTGACGGCCAGGGACAGTACCGATAACTTGATGGTCATCCAGGTGCCTTGCAGCAATAGCGGGCCGAAACCCTTCAGGCTGAGTGCGCTCAGCCCGAGGGTTTGCAACAGTTCTTCGAACATAAATCGGGACCTATGGCGATAAAAAAGCGCCCCTGCAAACCCAGGGGCGCCCCAGGCATTATTTGCCGCTGTACAGGTTCAGATCGCCAAAGTGTTTCTTCTGGATGGTGGCGTAGGTGCCATCATCGTGTAACGCTTTGATACCTTTATCCAAAAGGGCCTTCAGCTCAGTGTTACCTTTTTTGATACCGATGGCGGTTTTGGACGGCAGCAGAGGGTCGTCGATAGCCGCGCTGACTTCATAGCCGGCGCCTGCTGGCGACTTCAAAAAGCCCAGTTCGGCTTGCAGCATGTCTTGCACCGAAGCGTCGAGGCGGCCGGAAGTCAGGTCGGCATACACTTGGTCTTGGTTAGCGTAGGCCTTGGTGGTCACACCGGCTTTATCCAGTACCGCCTTGGCGTAGGCTTCCTGAATGGTGCCTTGCTCATAGCCTACCGATTTGCCCTTGAGGGATTCCGGCGTCGAGTAGCCCGCGCCTTTCTTGAATACCAGTGAGGTTGGGCCGGAGAACAGTTCGCTGGAGAAGTCGATGGCTTTCTCACGCACCGGGGTCACGGTCATGGACGAAATCACGCCGTCGAACTTATTGGCTTTCAGGCCCGGAATCATGCCGTCGAAATCACTTTCGACCCATTTGCACTTGACCTTCAGCTCGGCACAGATGGCATTGCCCAGGTCGATATCGAAGCCCACCAGGCTGCCGTCGGCTGCCTTGGATTCGAACGGTGCGTAGGACGGGTCGACACCAAAACGCAATTCCTTGTATTCCTTGGCCAACGCGGTACCGGCGGCCATGCACAGAGCCAGTGCAGAAAGGGTCAGCAATGCTTTTTTCATTATGTAATCCCTTGAAACCAAGATAAGCGCTTGTGGCGCGATTAGGACTGTTACTGAACGGTGTCAGACGGATCCCAAGTAGCAATTTCTGCACCATAGTTCCGAATGAGCGTTTTAAAAGGCAAGAAGGTGGCGATGTGAGTGTAGGAGATGCCCAAAAATGGGCATCGATTTTTCAATGCACCATTTTGGGTGATGGGGCTCAGTTCAGCAGGTCTTGCAAGGTGCCGAGGTTATCGGCGTCTTCCACGTGTTTATCCTGGCGCCAACGCAGCATCCGCGGAAACCGCACCGCAATTCCGCTTTTGTGGCGTTTGGACAGGGCGATGCCCTCGAAGCCCAGCTCGAACACCATGCTCGGCGTTACGCTGCTGACCGGGCCGAATTTTTCCACGGTGGTCTTGCGCACAATGGCGTCGACTTTGCGCATTTCTTCATCGGTCAGCCCGGAATAGGCTTTGGCAAACGGCACCAGGGTGCGCTCGCTGCCTGGCGGCCCATCCCACACCGCAAAGGTGTAGTCGCTGTAGAGGCTGGCGCGTCGGCCGTGGCCGCGCTGGGCGTAGATCAATACCGCGTCGACGCTGAACGGATCGACCTTCCACTTCCACCACACGCCCATGTCTTTGGTGCGGCCCACGCCGTAGAGGCCGTCGCGCGCCTTGAGCATCATGCCCTCCACCCCCAGTTTGCGGGAGTCTTCACGTTGCCGGGCCAAGTCCTGCCAAGTACTGCCCGTCAACAGCGGCGAGGGCAGTAGCACCGGTTGGTTGCACGTTGCGATTACCTGCTCCAACTGTGCCCGGCGTTCGGCTTGGGAATGGTTGCGCCAATCTTCGCCCTGGTGCTCCAGCAGGTCATAGGCGAGCACTGCCACAGGTGCGTCCTCCAGGACTTTTTTACTCAAGGTCTTGCGACCGATCCGCTGTTGCAGCAGGGCGAAGGGTTGTACCGCGTCCTTCCACACCACGATCTCACCGTCGATCACCGTACCATCCGGCAGACCACTGACCAGCGCATGCAGCTCCGGAAAACGTTCGGTCACCAGTTCCTCACCGCGGGACCAGACCCACAGGCGCCCCTCGCGCTTGACCACTTGCGCGCGAATGCCATCCCACTTCCATTCCACCTGCCAGTCGGCGGTGGAGCCCAGCAGGGCGTCGAACTGCTCCACCGGTTGCGCCAGGCCATGGGCCAGAAAAAACGGATACGGTTGCCCGCCACGCTGCGCGTGTTCGTCGGACGATTCGGCGGCGATCAGCTTCAGATAACCCTCGGCTGTAGGACGGTTGGACAAGTCGGTGTAACCCACCAACCGCTGCGCCACCCGTTTGCTGTCCAACTCGGCCATCGCGGCCAGGGCGCGGGTGACCAGCAGTTTCGAAACGCCCACGCGGAAACTGCCGGTGATCAGTTTGATACACAGCATCAAACTCGGTTGATCTAGTTGCGCCCACAGCGCCGGCAAGCGTTCGGCCAGTTCCGTCGGCGGCAGGCCGCGCAAGGGCAGCAGTTTTTCTTCCAGCCACACCGCCAGGCCGTCCTCGGAGGTGTAGGTCGATTCTGGCAACAGCAGGGAAATTGTCTCGGCCAGGTCGCCTACCGATTGGTAACTTTCTTCGAACAGCCAGGGTTCGATGCCCGAAGCCTCGGTGGCCATGTCGCGCAGCAGCCGCGTCGGCACCAACTGCCGTGGGCGCCCACCGGAAAGGAAATACACCGCCCACGCGGCGTCGGCTGGCGGCGCCTGGCGGAAATAGCTCTGCAAGGCGGCGAGCTTGGCGTTGCTAGAGGTGGTGGCGTCGAGGTTGGCGTACAACTCGGCGAAGGCCTTCATGCCGTGACCTCTTCTTCATCGTCCCCGTATTCGGTGGTGAACCCTTGGGCATCCAGGCCTTTTTCGCGCAGGTGACGTACCAATACGCCGACGGAACCGTGGGTGACCATCACCCGTTCGGCCCCGGTTTGCTCGATGGCCCACAACAAGCCGGGCCAGTCGGCATGGTCCGACAGCACAAAACCGCGGTCCACCCCACGCCGCCTACGGGTGCCGCGCAGGCGCATCCAACCGCTGGCGAAGGCATCGCTGTAGTCGCCGAAGCGGCGTATCCAGGTGCTACCGCCGGCGGAGGGCGGCGCGATGATCAGCGCCTGGCGCAGCAACGGGTCGTTTTTCTTGAAATCGCCAGCGTATAGCGTCTCCGGGATATAGATGCCGGCGTCGCGATACACCCGGTTCAATGGCTCGACCGCGCCGTGGCTGAGGATCGGGCCGATGCTGGCGTCGATGCCATGCAGGATGCGCTGAGCTTTGCCGAAGGAGTAACAAAACAGCACGCTGGCCTTGCCGTTGGCGATATTCCCACGCCACCACTCATTGATTCCCGCAAAGATCTGCGCCTGGGGCTGCCAGCGGTAGATCGGCAGGCCGAAGGTGGATTCGGTGATAAACGTGTGGCATCGCACCGGTTCGAACGGCGCGCAGGTGCCGTCGGGTTCGACTTTATAGTCACCAGAGGCTACCCAGACTTCGCCCTGGTATTCGAGGCGTACCTGGGCGGAACCGAGCACATGTCCGGCGGGATGGAAGCTCAGGGTCACGCCGTGGTGCACCAGGCGTTCGCCGTAGGGCAGGGTCTGCAGGTTGATGTCCTGGCCCAGGCGCGAGCGCAGGATGCCTTCGCCGGGCGCGGCCGCAAGGTAATGGGTGTTGCCGGTGCGGGCGTGATCGCCGTGGGCGTGGGTGATAACCGACCGCTCCACCGGGCGCCAGGGGTCAATGTAGAAATCTCCGGCGGGGCAATAAAGGCCTTCCGGGCGGGCGATGACAAGGTCCATGGGGTGACCGGGGAGGTGGGCTTGTTACTTATGAGGCAGGGGCGAACGCAGAAGTTCTATCTAAGTGCATGTGGATCCTGGTGGTTCTAGCAGGCTACCGATGATCAACAGCGAAACCGGCTGATCGTACTTCAATAGACATTCGACACTGAACAGGCTTGCTGGGGTGAGCAGCCTCACCACAACAAGCCCCTCTTGCATTTTGCAGCGTTTACTTGCCTGGGGTGAGGGTCAGGCGGGTCTTGCCATACACCTTGTCAAAGTTCTGTGGCTGCATCGGGAAACTCAGGTATTGCGCCTTGAGCGCCGCGTCAATGCCATTGGCGTAGTGCGGGCTGACCGGGTTGCCGGATTGGCCGATGCCGCCCTGGCCCATCATCGGTTCCGCCTGGCCGAAGTCGACGATCATGCGCAGCGCCGGTACCTGGGTGGTGTTGAAATCCTGGCCCCAGCTGTAGGGCGCCGGGTTCAAGGTGTTGTGATCGCCGCCACTGGCCAGCGGCCCACGGATCACTTGGCCTTGCACGTTTTTCCAGGTGGTGCTGTGCAATTTGCCCCACTGCCAGGCCTTGTGGTCCGCACCCAGTTGGCTGTCGCCGGCGGTGATGGCGGCCGCCAGGCTGCGTGCGAGGATCGCCGGTTTGTCTTCTTTCTGCGGGGTGCGCACATCGTCCCAGAAAGGGCTGTCTTCACGGCCCAGCAGGTGGTCGGCCTGGGCGGCGTAGGACAAGCGCGCGTTGCTCACAAAGGCTTTCCAGCTGGCGCTGGTTTCCGGGCCGAGTTCGTCGAGGAAGATCTGCCGCGTACTTTCCTGTAGGAACAGTTCATAGAGCGCAGCATCGGCGGAGGTCGACACCAGGCGACCATCGAAGGCCATCAGGCGGGTCAGGGCTTCGCGGGCCTTGGCCTGCTCGGCAGCGGGTAACGCCTCGATCGCCTGCTTGAGCGGCTGAGCCATGCCTGGGGCCTGGAACATGCTCTTGAGTTTGGCGGCGAAGGGGGTGGTTTGGTCGTACTGCATGGCGATCAGGCTGCGACTGTCATGCTTGCCGGCATTGGCCAATTGCGCCAGGCGTTCGCTGCGCTCAGGGGCATCCCAGGTGTTGGACAATTGCATGCCATAGCCGCGCGGTGCAGTGCGCTGGTTGGCGGTGCCGATCCAGCCTTGGGGCGGGTCCTGGTCATAGGGGTGCAGCATGGCATCGGCGTAACCGTCCCAGTCGAAGCGCCCGTCCCACCCTGGCGACGGCAATAGCCCTTCACCTTCGCGGCGATTGGGGAAGCGCCCGGTGACCTGCCAGCCGATATTGCTGGCGTCGGCGAAGATCATGTTCAAGGCGATTGCGCGGATTTCCCGGGTGGCGTCCGAGGCTTTGCCGGCATTCTGCGCGCGCGACAGGTCGAAGAAGGCGTCCAGGCTCTTGTCGTCTTTGAAGTCGGCGCTTTGCAAGGCCAAGCCCAAACCGCTGGTCAAGGCCTGGCTGCTATTGAGCAGGGCACCGTGGCGGGTTTCGTAGACGACTTCGCGGATCGAGCGTTGGCCCTTGATGAAGAAGGTTTCGTTACGAACGCCGGCAGGTAGCCATTTTCCGTTGTTTTCGTAGTAAAGCGCGCTGCCCTGGCGTTTGACCTTTTCCAGGAACAGGTCCTGGGTGTCGCCCTTGACCGCGCTCATGCTCCACGCCACTTTGCCGTTGAACCCGGTCAGCAGCGTAGGCAGGCCGGCAATCGAGACACCCACGGCCTGGTACTTAGGTGCGCGGATCTGCACGTAGCTCCATGGCGACGGTGCCTGTGGCTGCGCCGCCAAGTCGTTGGCCAGCAGGCTTTTGCCGGCGCGGCTGCGTTGCGGGCCGATGGCCCAGTTGCTTGAAGTGGTGACCGCCAGTGCATTGAGGCTGTTCAACTGCTGACTGACCGCATCCAGCCCCGCCAGACCGGTGATCTGGCCCAGGTTGATGCCCTTGAGTTTGTCGGCTTCGGCCAGTGGGATCGGCTCGTCGGGCGCGCTTGGCGTGAGCCAGGCAAGTTTATCGACGCCGACTTTTTGCCCCAGCACCAAGGAGCCCAGTTCTTCCTGCAGGTTGGCCGACTCGCTGAAATTGAGCAGGCAGAACAGCAGCGCGGAATCTTCCGGTTTCCAGTACTCGGGCTTGTAGCCGGTCTGGGCCAGGTCCGGCGGCAACTTGTCGCGATAACGGAACAGATAGGCGTTGACGCCGCGGGCGTACACCTCGAAGAAGCGCTTGAGGCGCGGCGATGAGGCGTTATACAACTCGCCGGCGCTTTTTTTCAGGTTGACCGCTCGCATAAAGCGGTCGACGTCCAGCACCTCAGGCCCCGACATTTCCGCCAGACGGCCCTGGGCCAGCAGGCGCAGGGTGACCATCTGCTGGATGCGGTCGCTGGCATGCACGTAACCGAGGCTGAACAGCGCATCGTGGAAGGTGTTGCTTTCGATCAGCGGCATACCTTGGGCATTGCGGCGCACCGACACATTCTGCGCCAGGCCCTTGATGGGCTGCACGCCGGCCACCGGCGGCAAGGTGTCTTGGGTGCTTTGGAGCTGGCAACCGGCCAGGCTCAATGCACTGGCAACTGCCGCGGCAACGCCGAACCGGGGAAGAAAATGTGAGAGGGCTGGCGAGGCCATGGCAAAGCTCCTGCGGGGGGTAGCGTCAGTAAAGGCGCTACGTTAGTGAGCGCGGTGAAACGACGCAAGCAGGAGTTGTGTAATTGCGTAAGCCTGGGGCAAAACAGTGTGGGAGGCGCTGGGCGTCCTCCCACAGGGTCAAGCGAATGTCATGCGTCGCGATCAGGCGCCGTGGCACTTCTTGAATTTTTTCTCGCTGCCGCACGGGCAAGGATCGTTGCGACCAACGTCCTTCAGGGCATTGCGCACCGGCTCTTGGTGAGCGTGGCCGCAGTTCGGGCCGTGGACATGGCCGTGGTCGTGATCATGGTGATCGTGATCGTGGTTGCAGTCAGGACCATGGACATGGGGTTGCTGAGTCATTGATGTCGCTCCGGAATAAAATCGCCGGGGATTATCTCGCCATTGTGGTTCACCTGCACGTCATAACCGATGAATAATCCGGTTTTCAGTTCGCCTTCGAGGCGGTAGGGCACAGGTCTGTCCGGGTTTTTCAGCATCTGCACCACATCGCGGATCTGCGGCCAGAGGTTGGTGCGCACCGTGACTTTGAACACCGCATGGCTGCGCGGCGGGACCGTCAACCATTCATTGGATTCGCCTTCGGTCAGCACAAAATCACCCAAGGTCACCTTGTAGATCAGGCCGCGCACGGTCAGGTCGTCGTCATCGCGGTTGTCCACGCGAAAGAACAGCTTGAATTTCTGCTCAAGCAGTTTGGCGCGCACCACCTCCACCTTCACCAGGGAAACATGAGGCGGTGGAGAATCGTCTTCGAACCACGATGCGCAACCGCTCAGGCCGAGGGTCAACGCCAGCATCAAGCTGTATATCCGGAGCATGGCGTCAGTCCTGTAAGGGTTAGAGGTAGCTGGAACAACACTTCTTGAATTTCTGCCCGCTGCCGCACAGGCAGGCGTCGTTGCGACTGGCTTTGATTTGCACCGTAGGATCGATGAAGTACCAGCGCCCGTCATTCTGTACGAAAGAAGACTGCTCGCGGTGGCTATGTTCGCCGGTGCTGTCGTGCCAGCGTGCGGTAAAGGTCACGAACGCGTGTTCCGGCTGGCCGCCGAACACTTCGGAGCTTTCCACTTCAAGACCCAACCAGGTGCTTTGGGCGCTCCACGCGGCGATGGCTTCGCGGTCCAGGCCGGCCTGTTGCGCAGGCAGAGTGGTGGCCACCAGATAGTCCACCAGGCCCAGGACGTAGGCGCTGTAGCGCGAACGCATCAACGCGCTGGCGCAAGGTGCCGGGTGGCCGGCGTGATAATGGCCGCAGCAGGCATCCAGCAGGTTGCCGCTACCGCAGGGGCAAATGGATGTACTCATCGGGATCACCACCAATACTTTCCGAAATTTTCCGGGTTGGCCCAGAACCGGGCGTTGAGCCAGTCGGGCACCTGTTTATAGTCAAGCAGATCGTAGGTGAACAGGGTCAACACCTGCTCGTCGCGCTGGAAACGCTCGCCGGCCTGTAGTGCCAGGGAGAAGAAGTCAGTGTCCTTCCAGTCGCAGGCGGCCAGGTCCACCAGCACGGCGATGCGGCTGGCATTGAGGTTGCGGATGCCGCCGAGCAGGGTCAGCCCTTGCGGTTTTGACAGGTGCTCCAGGCAATCGACCACCAGCGCCAGGTCAAAACGCTGGGCGGCCAGGTCTGCGGGCAGCGCGCCGGGCGCGGCGAAGGACACCTGGCTCTGCGGATGCGCCTTTTCAAAAGCGTCCAGTGCCGGGAACCGGCTGGCGCCCAGCACCAGCAGGCGTTGGGGCGAGTGCAGGTCGAGCAAGGCAGCCAGGGCTTGCTGGGGTGTACGGTCAGAATTACCAGCGGTCATCACAGATCCTCACATCAGAACCCTAGAGACTAGCGCGGCTGAACGTGCGGGCCTAGAGCGGGTGGTGGAGAAAAGTCCCGGCTGAGCCCTCATCCTTAATAAATACGGGGGTGTGACGCAGTGGCGCAGTTGAAAAGAGCGGTCTTAACTGCATCCATCGGCCTTCGCCGATCCCCTCAGGAGAAATCAGATGAGCATCATGCGGACAGCTCTACCCTTGGTTCTGCTAACCGGAGTATTGACAGGTTGCGCAGGCTTGCAAAAAACCGACTGGCCCACCTGTGCCGCCGTAGGCGGTGTGACAGGCGCGGCGCTGGGCGCCACCGAAAGTTCGTCATGGGCCGGCGGCGGTGCGTTGCTGGTCGGTGGTCTGGCCGGCGCCTATTGCTGGGTGCATGGCGATGGCGACGAGGATGGCGACGGCGTGCCGGACAGCCGCGACAAGTGCCCCGGCACTCCTAAAGGCGTGCAGGTCGATGCCAATGGCTGCCCGCCCGCGCCGCGAGCAGCAGTGGTCGAGGAAGTGGTGGTGGTCAAGGAAGAAACCATCGTGATTCGCGACGTACACTTCCAATTCGATTCGGCCAAGTTGACGGCAGCGGATAAAACCAAGCTCGACACCATTGCCACGCGCCTTAAACAGGAAGCACCTAACGCCCAGTTGCGTGTCAGCGGGCACACCGACAGTGTCGGTAAAGATGCCTACAACCAGAAACTCTCGGAACAACGCGCCCATTCGGTCACCGAATACCTGATCAGTGCCGGCGTGCCGCGCAGCAGTTTTGTCTCGGTCACCGGGGCGGGCGAGAGCCATCCAGTCGCCGACAATAAAACGGCCGAAGGTCGTGCGCTGAATCGCCGTACGGAAATCCAAATCAACCGCTGACAGCCCTTGCCCCTGTGGGACCCACAGGGGCATTGCCGATCTGCATCGCTCCGTTCTCAAGTTTTTTGATCCTTCACTGGCAAAGCGCCGGTAGAAGTCGGTACTGTGCGTCCAAAGAAAAATTTGAAAACACTCAGGAGCCCCATGATGCGTAAGGTTTTTCTGTTGGCCCTGTTGGTCAGCCCCATTGCCCTGGCCCAGAGCGTCAGTGTGGAAACCAACTCATTGATGCGCCTGCCCAGCAGCACCAGTGTGTTGCAGTTGGAGCGCTTGGACGTGGCGGACTATGGCACCTTGCTGGTGCCGGCCACCATCAGCCAAGTCAGCGTGGACGAGCTGCACCTGGGCCGCGACGCGCGCATCGCCATTGTGCCCGGCAACACCGCGCTGCAATTGCAGGTGCGCCATGCGCAATTGGATCACGGCAGTCAGATCACCTCGCGCGGCGCTCCCGGCACTCACGAAAAACCTGCTAAGCCCGGACGTGACCTGAATTTGCGCATCAATGCCCTGACGGCTGAAGAGCTCTCGGTGGATGCCCGTGGCGGTGCCGGAGCCCAAGGCTACGCCGGTCTGGATGGCGCCAACGGCGAAGACCCCGGCTGCACCTGGGGCGCGGCTGGGCGCGGCGCCAATGGCGATAACGGCGGCGATGGCTTGCCAGGCGCGGCAGGTGCGCAGGTGCGATTGGAGGTGCCGAAAGACTTTCCGGCCCAGCAGATCAAGGTATGGGTCGACGGCGGCCCGGGGGGCCTGGCGGGCACGGCAGGCAAACCGGGTAAGGGCGGGCAATCCAAGGGCTGTTTGGTGTACCGCGCCGATGGCGGCGAAAAAGGCCGCCCAGGCTTGGAAGGGCAGCCAGGGCCGGCCGGGCCGGCGGGTGCCGTCACTATTGAACGGCTCTGACGTGCCCCCACCTCAATCGGCAAGCCCAGGCTTGCCGTTTAGAACATCGGTCGCGCTGAAGCAATCGCCACCACCAGCAGCCCCACGATCAAGTTGATCCCCACCAACGTGCGAATTTGCCCCAGGGCCGTGGCGCCCGCCGGCCAGTCCTCGGCCGCCACCGCCGTGCGCAGCGCCGGGAATTTCAACGCCTGGATGCGGATAAACAATGCGGTCATCACCAGATACAGGCCCATCATCACCTGCACATAACGTGGCGCGGTTTCAAACCCATTGAAGCGCAGATGCAACAGGCCGACACCGCTGATCGGCAAAATCAGCACCGCCACCCAGACCCACACGAAAAAACGTTGAAACACATTCGCCCACAACTTGAGCCGGGCAGGGCCTTCAAGTGCCGCCACAGCGGCGGGGCGCAGGATCATCCAGGCGAAAAACATACCGCCGACCCACACCAGGGCGGCCAGGACATGCAGGGTGTAAGCGAGGCTAAAGACGGTCATTGCGGTACTCCGTTCTGCGCGGGATTAATTAGCGGGGTATGATAGCCGCCGATCCGAACCACTGAAAATTTATCCAGCGTTTTTTGCGCCCGACTATTCATGATCAGCACTGAACTCAAAACCACGATCCAGGGCGCCTACACGCGTTTTCTCGAAGCCAAGAGCTTGAAACCGCGCTACGGCCAACGCCTGATGATCGCCGAAGTGGCAAAAGTCCTCGGGGATATCGACACCGACGACGAAGGCCGCCGCGAAGGCGAGCCGGCGGTCGTGGCCGTCGAGGCCGGCACCGGCACCGGCAAGACCGTGGCCTACAGCTTGGCCGCGATCCCTACTGCCAAGGCCGCCGGTAAACGCCTGGTAATCGCTACCGCCACGGTCGCCCTGCAAGAGCAAATCGTCTACAAGGACCTGCCCGACCTGATGCGCAACAGCGGCCTGAACTTCACGTTCGCCCTGGCCAAAGGGCGTGGCCGCTATATGTGCCTGTCCAAGCTCGACGTGCTGTTGCAGGAAGGTCACGCGCAAACCGCCACCGCGCAGCTGTTCGAAGAAGAAGGCTTCAAGATCGAAGTCGATGAGGCCAGCCAGAAGCTTTTTACCAGCATGATCGAAAAACTGGCCGGCAATAAGTGGGACGGCGACCGCGACAGTTGGCCCACTGCCCTGGAGGATGCCGACTGGGCACGCCTGACCACCGACCACAGCCAGTGCACCAACCGTCATTGCCCGAACTTCGGTCAATGCGCCTTCTATAAGGCTCGCGAGGGCATGGGCAAGGTCGACGTGATCGTCACCAACCACGACATGGTGCTGGCCGACCTGGCACTGGGCGGCGGTGCGGTGTTGCCCGATCCGCGCGACACGCTGTACGTCTTCGACGAAGGCCACCACCTGCCCGACAAGGCCATCGGCCACTTCGCCCATTACACGCGGCTGCGTTCCACTGCCGATTGGCTGGAATCCACCGCCAAGAACCTCACCAAGCTGCTGGCCCAACACCCGCTGCCCGGCGACCTGGGCAAGCTGATCGAACAGGTGCCGGAGCTGGCGCGGGAGATCAAGACCCAGCAGCAGTTCATGTTCAGCGCCTGCGAACAGGTGGCCGACTTCAAGCCCGGCGAAGACGTGGAAGGCCGCGAGCGGCCACGCCACCGCTTCGTCGGCGGTCTGATTCCCGAGCACATGCGCGAAATGGGCATCGAGTTGAAGAAGGGCTTTTCACGCCTGACCGATCTGTTCACCCGACTCACCGACCTGCTCAAGGAGGGCATGGATGGCGAGGTCAATATCGGCATCGCCAGCAACCAGGCCGAGGAGTGGTACCCGTTGTTCGGCAGCCTGCTGTCCCGTGCCCAGGGCAACTGGGAGTTGTGGACCGCCTTCACCGTCGAAGACCCGGAAGACAACCCGCCCATGGCGCGTTGGCTGACCCTGGCCGAAAGCGGCGCCCTGTTCGATATCGAGGTCAACGCCAGCCCGATCCTGGCGGCCGAGATGCTGCGGCGCAACCTGTGGAATGTGGCCTACGGTGCCTTGGTGACATCGGCCACCCTGACTGCGCTGGGCACGTTCGATCGTTTCCGCATGCGCGCCGGTTTGCCGAAAAAGGCCGTGACTGCCGTGGTGCCGAGCCCGTTCCACCATGCCGACGCCGGCGTGCTGCGGGTGCCGGACCTCAGGGCCGACCCACGGGACGCGGCGGCCCACACCGCGGCGATCATCCGCGACCTGCCGGAGCTGGTCGAAGGCTCCCGGGGCACCCTGGTGCTGTTTTCATCGCGCAAGCAGATGCAGGACGTGTTCGACGGCCTGGACCGCGACTGGCGCAAGCAGGTGTTTATCCAGGGCAACCTGTCCAAGCAGGAAACCCTCAACAAGCATAAGGCGCGGGTGGACGGTGGTGATTCCAGCGTGTTGTTCGGCCTGGCGAGTTTCGCCGAGGGTGTGGACTTGCCGGGGGCCTATTGCGAGCACGTCGTGATCGCCAAGATCCCGTTCTCGGTGCCGGACGATCCGGTCGAAGCGGCGCTGGCCGAGTGGATCGAAGCGCGGGGCGGCAACCCGTTCATGGAGATCTCGGTGCCGGATGCCTCGCTGAAGTTGGTGCAGGCCTGCGGTCGTCTGCTGCGAACCGAACAGGACCGGGGCACCATCACCTTGCTCGACCGGCGTTTGGTCACCCAACGCTATGGCAAGGCTATCCTCAATGCGTTGCCGCCGTTCCGGCGCGAAATTTCTTAAGCCACTGTGGGCGAATTCGCCCACTTTGTGGTCTATCTCGTCACCGTCATCACAGGCCATTCATCGGCCGTCAGGGAGAACCTTGCTCGTATGATTCGCACGCTGCCCGCTCTTTTTGCCTTGCTGTTCGCGGCGCCTTTAATGGCCGCGCCAGATGGGCAACAAACACTGTTCAACTTCGTCCGGCCTGCCGATGTGGTCAAGGTGGCGACCCAGGACGCCAGCCTGCCCCAATACAATGCCGAGCAAACGCCCGAAGGCGAGGTGCTGCGCCGCGTCACCTTCAACCCCGCGGCCGAACCGAGCCTGGTGCTCAGCCCGCAAAGCGGAGCGTGGGATTGGTCGCAGTCCGGAGCCTTGAGCCTGCGTATCCAGAGCGCCATGGACTGGGCGTTGACCCTGTACGTCAAGGTGCAAAGCAATGATGGGCGCACGTTGACCAGCCGCATCGACCTGCCGGCCGGCCCTGCCCAGACCTTGCTGATCCCGCTGCAAGCCAATTCCCCACTGAGCCAGGGCATGAAGGCCGGCCCACCGATGCCGATCAGTGTGAACGGCCAACGCGTGCTGCTGGCCAGCAGCGCCGGCGAAATCGACCGCAGCCAGGTGGTCTCTGTGACCGTGTCGATGCACAACCCTAACGTGGCCCAGAGCATCCTGGTGGAGCGCTTCGGCGTGCAGGATGTGGAGCCGGTGATCAAAGCGGCCTACAGCGAACTGGTGGATGCCTACGGTCAATCCACCCGTGCGCGCTGGCCGGAAAAGGTCAGCAGCGACGAACAGCTCAGGGCTGCCGCCGTCAAGGAGCAGCAACAATTGCAGGGTTGGCTGGCCACCCGGGACAAATCCGCACTGGACCCTTACGGCGGCTGGAACAAAGGCCCGGCTTTCACCGCCAGCGGCTTTTTCCGCACCGAAAAACGCGACGGCCGCTGGTACCTGGTGACGCCCCAGGGGCATCCGTTCTATTCCCTCGGGGTGAACACCGTAGCCCCGGATAACAGCCAGACTTACGTGGCCGGCCGCGAATGGATGTTCGCCGCCTTGCCCAAGGCCGGCGAGCCTTTCGACAAGTATTACGGCAGCGCGGACCACCGCACCGGCAACGGCTCGGGCGAGGGTCGCAGTTTCGGCGCTGGGCGTTGGTACGATTTTTATGGCGCCAACCTGGAACGCGCCTACGGCACGGCAGGGTTCGACCAAAAACGCTGGGTCAGCCATACCCTCGACCGCCTGCAGGCCTGGGGCTTTAACACCGTAGGCAATTGGAGCGACCCGGACCTGACCACCGCCGACCGTGTGCCGTACACCTTGCCGCTGTCCATCGTCGGCGACTACACCAGTATCAGTACTGGCACCGACTGGTGGGGCGGCATGCCCGATCCGTTCGACCCGCGCTTTGCCATGGCCACCGAACGTGCCGTGGCCATCGCAGCCCGCGACCATCGCGACGACCCCTGGCTGATTGGCTTCTTCGCCGATAACGAACTGGCCTGGGCCGGCCCCGGTGACGATCCGAAGGCCCGCTATGCCCTGGCCTACGGCACCTTGCGCATGACCACCGATGTGCCGGCCAAGCGGGCGTTTCTCAAGCAATTGCGCGACAAATACCGCAACGAGCAAGGCCTCTCGAAAGCCTGGGGGATCGAACTGGCCGGTTGGGAGCTGATGGAAGACCCTGGCTTCGAGCCGCCGATGCCCAACCCAGCGCATCCCGAAATCGAAGCCGACTTCAAATACTTCCAGAAAACCTTCGCCGATGCGTACTTCAAGACCATCTCCGACTCGCTGAAATGGCACGCCCCCAATCAACTGTTGCTGGGCGGTCGCTTTGCGGTCAGTACGCCGGAGGCCGTGGCGTCCTGCGCCCAGTATTGCGATGTGTTGAGTTTCAATATGTACACCCTCAAACCCCAGGACGGTTACGACTTCGCCGCCTTGCGTGCGCTGGATAAACCGGTGCTGATCACCGAATTCAACTTCGGCTCGGCCGATCGCGGGCCGTTCTGGGGCGGTGTGACGCAACTGACCAGGGAAGAGGATCGCGGCGCGGCGTATGCCAACTTCCTCAAGCATGCCATCGCCGAGCCGTCGATTGTCGGCGTGCATTGGTTTCAGTACCTGGACCAACCCGTGACTGGGCGTTTGCTGGACGGTGAAAACGGCCATTTCGGTCTGGTGGGTATCACCGATATGCCGTTCCAGGGCTTTGTCGAGAGCGTGCGCAAGAGCAACCTGGCGGCGGTCGAGCAACTGGGCAAGGAAGCGGAAAAGGCCTCTGCCGCCGCAAGTGCTCAGGAGAAGGGGGGCGGGCGCTCGGGGCATGAAGGCAAAGGCCCGGGGCAGGGCGCCGGGCATGCCGGCGGTCATGCTGGAAACGGTCATTGATTCGAGGCTGACGGGTTCACAAACCCCACAAGGGCTGGAACAATGTCGGCCACTTTTTATGGCGCTTTACGAGGGGACTTAGGTGCAGATTCAGGGTCATTACGAGCTCCAGTTCGAAGCGGTACGTGAAGCCTTTGCCGCACTGTTCGATGACCCGCAAGAGCGTGGCGCGGCGCTGTGCATTCAGATCGGCGGAGAGAGCGTCGTCGACCTGTGGGCCGGTACCGCCGACAAGGATGGGGCTGAGGCTTGGCACAGCGACACGCTCGTCAACCTGTTCTCCTGCACCAAAACCTTTACCGCCGTCACGGCCCTGCAATTGGTGGCCGAGGGCAAGTTGCAATTGGACGTACCGGTCGCCCGGTACTGGCCGGAGTTCGCGGCGGCCGGCAAAGAAAGCATCACCCTGCGCCAACTGCTCTGCCATCAGGCCGGGCTGCCGGCGATCCGCGACATGCTGCCGGCCGAAGCGCTGTATGACTGGAACCTGATGGTCGACACCCTGGCCGCCGAGGCCCCTTGGTGGACACCGGGCCAGGGCCATGGCTATGCGGCAATTACCTACGGCTGGCTGGTGGGCGAACTGCTGCGCCGTGCCGATGGCCGTGGGCCGGGCGAGTCCATTGTGGCGCGGGTCGCGCAGCCGCTGGGGCTGGACTTTCATGTGGGGCTGGCCGATGACCAGTTTCACCGTGTTGCTCATATAGCGCGTAGCAAAGGCAATATGGGCGATGAAGCCGCGCAACGTTTACTGCAAGTAATGATGCGTGAACCTACGTCCATGACCGCACGGGCATTTGCCAATCCACCGTCTATTCTGACCAGCACTAATAAATCCGAATGGCGGCGTATGCAGCAGCCAGCGGCAAATGGTCACGGTAATGCACGTAGCCTGGCTGGTTTTTATAGTGGTTTGTTGGACGGTAGTTTGTTGGAAGCCGATATGCTCGAACAATTGACTCGCGAGCACAGTATCGGGCCGGATAAAACTTTATTGACCCAAACCCGCTTCGGCCTGGGCTGCATGTTGGATCAACCCCAACTGCCCAACGCTACATTCGGCCTTGGCGCTCATGCTTTTGGCCATCCTGGGGCTGGCGGCTCGGTGGGTTTTGCCGATCCGGAACATGATGTAGCGTTTGGTTTCGTGACTAATACACTCGGCCCTTATGTACTTATGGACCCGCGTGCCCAGAAGTTGGTCAGAATATTGGCCGGTTGTCTGTAAAACCCTTGCCGTTTCACAATTTTTTGTTACAAAGGCAACTATAAAAGGCGCTGAACGAAATCATGTAACTTTAATGTTCTGTAAGCGTCTGTTTAACGGGTCACCCAGACCCCCGTTTCTTTTCTCATTTTGTGGATATCTCATGTTATCGAACAAGTCCTTGGCTCTGGCGCTCTGCCTCACTATTACCGGATGTGCACAAACTCCACAAAATGATGCCGAAGGCGGGCATTGGTGGTCATTTGGATCGGATAAGACGGCTGCCAAGGACGCAGTAAGCCAGACCGATGCCAAACCGGACGCTAAACCCGCCGCCGGCGCCAAGCCTGCCGCTCCAGCTACCGCGGCTGCCCCTGCGCCGGCACCTGCCACTGCGGCACCGGTTGCCAAGGCCGACACCGGTTCCAGCTGGTGGCCATTTTCGTCGAAGAACGCTGATGCCAAGGCCGCCGATGCCAAGGCCGACTTGAAAGCCGATCTCAAAGCCGCAGATCCGGCCCCGGCGCCAGCTGTCGCCAAGACCGACACCGAAACTCACTGGTGGTGGCCGTTCGAAAGCAAGCCCAAGCCACTGGCCAAGGTCGATGTGACCAACGTGCAGATGCCCGATCCGAAAATCACCCAGGCTTGGTTGGACGACTATGAGCCGCGCCTGCGTGCCGCCATCAAGGACAGCAACCTGCAACTGGAACGTCGCGACAACGTGCTGGTGGTCATTGCCCCGGTGGACGGTTCCTACAATCCTAAGCGCCCGGCGATGTTGTTGCCGGTGACCCTGGGGCCTTTTACCCGTGTGGCCAAAGCGGTTGAATCCGATCCCAAAACCGCCGTGCTGGTGCTGGGTCACGTTGATGCCACCGGCAGTGCCCCGGCCAGCCAGGCGTTGACCAAGGAGCGTGCGCAGTCCATCGCCTCGATCTTCAG
Organism: Pseudomonas sp. S5F11; assembly: GCF_019641515.1. NCBI lineage: Bacteria > Pseudomonadati > Pseudomonadota > Gammaproteobacteria > Pseudomonadales > Pseudomonadaceae > Pseudomonas > Pseudomonas sp. S5F11. The sequence goes on along the minus strand of NZ_JAIFJZ010000001.1, from coordinate 2,092,582 downwards.
CCTCAGCGGCCTCAAGCAGGACCGCTTGATGCTGCGTGGCATGGGCGACCTGATGCCGCGTGCCGCCAACGACAGCAACCAGGGTCGCGCTCTGAACCGTCGCATGGAAATCATGTTCACTCAACGCACCACCATGCTGGCTCTGTTGAGCAAGTACAACTCGGGCAAAACCCCGCCTGTGGCTGAAATGGTCGCAGTGCAGAACGCGCCAGCCCCGGCCGCTCCTGCTGCCAAGGCTCCGGCCAAGAAAGCACCAGCTGCCAAGAAGGCTGCCGCCAAGCCGGCTGCAAAAAAGGCTCCCGCCAAGCCGGCCGCGAAGAAGCCAGCGCCGGCCAAAGCCAAGGCTGCTGCCCCGGCTACCAACGACCAGGCAAAAAACTGATCCGCTGAACCAGAAGGATAAAGCCGCATGACCCAGGCACTGGCCGATATGCGTCGTGACTACACACGGGACGGTTTGAGCGAGGCCCAGGCCCCGAGCGAGCCGTTTGCGCTGTTTCACCAGTGGTTTGCCGATGCGGTGAAGACCGAGCAGCCACCGGTGGAGGCCAATGCCATGACCCTGGCCACGGTCGATCAGGATGGGCGGCCGCACTGCCGTATCCTGTTGCTCAAGGGCCTGGATACCCAGGGCTTTACCTTCTTTACCAACTACGAAAGTGCCAAGGGTCAGCAGCTCGCGGCGCGGCCGTTCGCGGCAATGACGTTTTTCTGGCCGAGCCTGGAGCGCCAAGTGCGTATCGAAGGGCGGGTGGTCAAGGTCACGCCGCAAGAATCGGACGCGTACTTCCAGGTCCGCCCTCTGGGCAGCCGCTTAGGTGCCTGGGCCTCGCCCCAGAGCCGGGTGATCCGTGACCGTGAAGAACTGCAAGAACTGCTCAAGGTCACCGAGCAGCGCTTCAGCGATACCCAACCCGATTGCCCCGAGCATTGGGGCGGCTATCGCCTGCTGCCCGAGCGCATCGAGTTCTGGCAGGGCCGCGCCAGCCGCCTGCACGACCGCCTGAACTACCGCCTGCAAGATACTCAGTGGATCCGCGAGCGTCTGGCGCCCTGAGCTTCACCTTTCGTCACTTACGCTGAATGATGCCCTTCACCCCGCAGTCTCTGTTAAAGAGGCTTCGGGCGTGTAGTGCTGGGCGGCGTTCTTCAACCAGCCAGCCAAGTCGCGGCGTTTGATCTTCAGTTGGCGGGCGCTTTCCAGCTGTTGCAGCATAAAACTGCGTTTGTGCGGATCGTCACCGGCCAGCGACAGTGCCAGGTCGCGGTCAGTCCAGCGCCTGATTCGCACGTAGAGCCAGGCGTGGAAATACAGGCCGGCAAGGGTTGTGACTAGAATAATGAAATAGTCCATGGATGTCCTGAGACGGAGGGCAGTGCTACCGTTCGTCGAGTTGTCTGGTGCGGGCTGTCTGTACTCAGGCTGAATGAAAGCAGTTTTTTGCCGGGCTTGCCGTGACAGGCGTCAAGCGGCAGCGTTTAATGAATACCTGTCCTTTGGAGTTGATGCTATGCGTAAGTCTGTTTTACTGGTTGCCTGCTTTACCACCTTGTCTCTGCTGTTGGGTGGCTGCGCCTCGAGTCTGACCGGCGACTCGTACTCCCGTGATGAAGCGCGTCGTGTACAGACCGTTCGCATGGGTACCATCGAATCCCTGCGTCCGGTAAAAATCGAAGGCACCAAAACCCCTATCGGCGGCGCAGCCGGTGCAGTCATCGGCGGCGTGGGTGGCAGCGCCATCGGCGGCGGTCGCGGCAGTATCGTCACGGCGGTGATCGGTGCTGTGGCCGGTGGCCTGTTGGGTTCGGCTACGGAAGAAGGTCTGACCCGTACCCAAGGTGTCGAAATCACCGTGCGCGAAGACGATGGCAGCATGCGCGCCTACGTCCAGGCCGTGCAGGAAAATGAAATCTTCCGCATCGGCGACCGCGTGCGCATCATGACTGTTGACGGTACCAGCCGTGTTACCCGCTAAGGCGTAATCAGCAGGTAAAGAAAAACCCCAACCGGGTCACCGGTTGGGGTTTTTTTGTACGCCGTGTACCTGGGTAATCAGGCTTTCTTGCGGCTCGCCATCGCGGTCACGGCATAGCCGATGCAGGCCGCCAGGATCGACCCGGTCAGAATGCCCATGCGGTCTTCACCGGCAAATTCGCTGGCCCCTGGTACGAACGCCAGGGAGCCGACGAACAGGCTCATGGTGAAGCCAATACCGCACAGGATCGCCACACCGAATACCTGGCCCCAGTTGGCCCCTTCCGGCAGCGCGGCCAGGCCGGTCTTGATGGCCAGCCAGGTCAAGCCGAACACGCCGACGGTCTTACCGATCAACAGCCCGGTGGCGATGCCCATCGGCACATGGTGGGTAAAGCTTTCCAGGCTGACACCTGTGAGGGAGACGCCGGCGTTGGCGAAGGCGAACAGCGGCAGAATGCCGTAAGCCACCCACGGGTGCAGGGCGTGTTCCAGGGTCAGCAACGGCGAAGGCTCGGCGTTCTTGGTGCGCATCGGAATGCAGAATGCCAGGGTCACACCGGCCAGCGTGGCGTGTACGCCGCTCTTGAGTACGCATACCCATAGGATCAGCCCGACGATCAGGTAAGGCGCGAGCTTGATCACGCCTAGACGGTTCATCGCAATCAACGCCAGCAGACATGCGCCCGCACCGGCCAGGGCGGCACCGGACAGGTCGGTGGAATAGAACACGGCGATCACAATGATCGCGCCCAGGTCATCGATGATGGCCAAGGTCATCAAAAACAGTTTCAACGACACGGGTACACGCTTGCCGAGCAGGGCCAGTACGCCAAGGGCGAAGGCAATGTCGGTAGCCATCGGGATCGCCCAGCCAGAAAGTGCGGCGGGGTAGTCCTTGTTAATGGCCCAGTAAATCAGCGCCGGCACCACCATGCCACCAATCGCCGCGGCGCCCGGCAGCACCACTTGGGAGGGCTTGGACAGGTGGCCGTCGAGCAACTCGCGCTTGACCTCAAGGCCGATCAGCAGGAAGAACAGGGCCATCAGGCCGTCGTTAATCCACAGCAGGGCCGGCTTGGCGATTTGCAAGGCACCGACCTGCGCCACCACGGGCACGTCGAGAAACGCGGCGTAAAGGTGCGACAACGGCGAGTTGTTGACGATCAGCGCCAACGCCGCAGCGGCGATCAGCAGCAGGCCACTGGCGGCTTCGAGCTGAAAGAAACGGGTAAACGTGCTACGCAGAGCCAAGGGATGCTCTCCAATCCAAGTTCAATAGGTGGCTACCCTAACCCGTACCGATAGTTGTTAAAACAAAAGTTATATTCTTATTTGTTATAAGCAGCGGTCGACAAAGGCATCGCGCCAAACACTAGCAATTGTGTGTCTGATTGCGTCCTCACTGTATCTGTGTGGAGTGTAGGAAACATCCTAAGATTGCGTTCAAAATCCTTGAGAGATCACCCCCGATGAGTGACCACCGCCCCTGGGCTCGCGAAGCCATTCGCATCATTGAAGCGGATTTCCAGCGCAGCGCCGACACCCACCTGATTCCCCTGCCGTTACCTGGCTTGCCGGGAATTGAGTTGTACTTCAAAGATGAGTCCAGCCACCCCACCGGCAGCCTGAAACATCGCTTGGCGCGCTCGTTGTTTCTGTATGCCTTGTGTAACGGCTGGCTTAAACCAGGCGCGCCGGTGATCGAAGCTTCCAGCGGCTCCACGGCGATTTCGGAGGCGTACTTTGCGCGGCTGCTCGGCTTGCCGTTCATTGCGGTCATGCCCGCCACCACCTCCCAGGAAAAAATCGCGCAGATCGCGTTCTACGGTGGCAAGAGCCATTTGGTGCAGGATCCGACCCAGATTTACGCCGAGTCCGAACGCTTGGCGCAGGAAAGCGGCGGTCACTTCATGGACCAGTTCACCTATGCCGAGCGTGCCACCGACTGGCGCGCGAACAACAACATTGCCGAGTCGATCTTCCAGCAGATGCGCTTTGAGCAGCACCCCGAGCCGAGCTGGCTGATTTCCAGCCCCGGCACCGGCGGCACCACCGCCACCCTGGGGCGTTATGTGCGCTATCGCCAGCATTGCACCCGCGTGTTATGCGCCGATGCCGAACGCTCGGTGTTCTTCGACTTCTATCAGAGCGGCGACGCCAGCCTGCGCCTGGATTGCGGTTCGCGCATCGAAGGCATCGGCCGGCCACGAGTGGAAGCGTCGTTTCTGCCGAAAGTCATCGACGCGATGGTCAAGGTGCCGGATGCGCTGTCCTTGGCCGCCATGCATTACTTGGCCGAGCGCCTGGGGCGACGGGTAGGCGGGTCCAGTGGGACCAATCTGATTGGCGCGCTGATGGCCGCGCAGCAGATGAAAGCGGCGGGGGAGTCGGGCTCGATCGTAGCGATCCTATGTGACGGTGGCGAGCGCTATGCCACCACCTATTACGATCACGCGTGGCTCGCGGGGCAGGGGTATGAACTGGGTGCTTTGATATCGGCCGTTGCCGCCAGTGTGGAGCGCGGCGAACCGCTGCCCGCCAGCGTACTGCGGGCGAATATTTAAGAGAGCAGCGGCAAGTCAGAGCAGACGCACTTGCCGCTTACCGCTTGCTGCTTCAGCCCCGTCTGGCCAACATATCCCGCGCCAATGCCTCGGCAATCCGGATCCCGTCCACGCCCGCCGACAGAATCCCACCGGCATAACCCGCGCCTTCGCCGGCCGGAAACAGACCTTTTACGTTCAGGCTCTGCATCGATTCGTTACGAGTAATCCGCAGCGGCGATGAGGTGCGGGTCTCGATACCGGTCAACACGGCATCGTGCAGCGAGTACCCCTTGATCTGCTTCTCGAACGCCGGCAACGCTTCCCGAATCGCTTCGATGGCGAAGTCCGGCAGTGCCAAGGCCAGATCGCCCAGGGACACCCCCGGTTTGTAGGACGGTTCCACGCTGCCCAGGGCGGTGGACGGCTTGCCCGCAATGAAGTCGCCGACCAGTTGCGCCGGTGCCTCGTAGTTGCTGCCGCCGAGAACATAAGCGTGGGATTCCAGGCGCTCCTGCAGCTCGATACCAGCCAGCGGGCCGCCGGGGTAGTCCACTTCCGGCGTGATGCCGACCACGATGCCGGAGTTGGCATTGCGTTCGTTACGCGAGTACTGGCTCATGCCGTTGGTCACCACGCGGTGCGGCTCGGACGTAGCGGCGACCACCGTACCGCCCGGGCACATGCAGAAGCTGTAGACCGAACGGCCGTTCTTGGCGTGGTGCACCAATTTGTAGTCGGCGGCGCCGAGTTTCGGGTGACCGGCGTACTTACCCAGGCGTGCGGCGTCGATCAACGACTGCGGGTGTTCGATACGAAAGCCCACCGAAAACGGCTTGGCTTCCATGTACACACCACGGCTGTGCAGCATGCGGAACGTATCGCGCGCGCTGTGGCCGAGGGCGAGGATCACATGCTTGGACAAAATCTGCTCGCCGCCATCGAGCACCACGCCGTTCAATTGGCCGTCTTCGATCAGCACGTCGGTTACCCGTTGCTCGAAGCGCACTTCACCGCCGAGGGCGATGATCTGCTGACGCATATTTTCCACCACGCCGGTCAGGCGGAAGGTGCCGATATGGGGCTTGCTGACGTAGAGGATCTCTTCCGGCGCACCGGCCTTGACGAACTCGTGCAGCACTTTGCGGCCGTGGAACTGCGGGTCTTTGATCTGGCTGTACAGCTTGCCGTCGGAAAACGTCCCGGCGCCGCCTTCACCGAACTGCACGTTGGACTCGGGGTTCAGCACGCTTTTGCGCCATAGGCCCCAGGTGTCCTTGGTGCGTTGGCGCACTTCCTTGCCGCGTTCGAGGATGATCGGCTTGAAGCCCATCTGCGCCAGCAATAGCCCGGCAAAGATGCCGCATGGGCCGAACCCGACCACCACTGGCCGCTCCACCAGATCGGCTGGGGCATGGCCGACCACTTTGTAGCTGACATCCGGCGCCGGGTTGACGTTGCGGTCATCGGCAAACTTGCGCAGTAGCGCGGTTTCGTCACCTTTGACGGTCAGGTCGATGGTGTAAATAAAGCACAGTTCCGACGATTTCTTGCGCGCATCGTAGCTGCGTTTGAAGAGGGTGAAATCGAGCAGGTCATCACTGGCGATGCCCAGGCGCTGCACGATGGCGGGCCGCAGGTCTTCTTCGGGATGGTCGATGGGCAGCTTGAGTTCGGTGATTCGTAACATGACGGGATCCGGTGTGCGGCGTCTGGTAAGGCCGGCGGTTTTGCAAACCGGCGATTATAAGCCCCAACCTGGGTATCCCGTCATGCTAAAACAGCGCTGGCGCCGATCAATCGTCCCGCGAACCGCCGAAAGCTGCGCAGCCACGCTGGACTTTACCGTTGATCCGCAATTCGGCGCTCATGTGCTGCAGGCTGCCGCTGACGCTGTCCACGCAGCGTTGCGGGGCCACCCACAGTTCGATGTGTTCGTTATTGGCTTCGGTCATCAGGTTGAAACGGCCGTCGCCCAACTGTTCTTCCACATAGGGCACCGCCAGCGGTGGTTGGCCTTCGCGTTCGAGCACCATGCCCTTGGCCGCCACGTTCAGGGCCCAGGCCGGCTTGTGGCCGTTGGCGCGCAGGATCATGCGTTTGAAGTCCGGGTCGTTGCAGGCGTCGGTGGAACGTTCCACGCGGTACAGCTGCTGCAGCTCCACTTCGCCCTGGGCGCCGGCCGCCACGCCGGAAAACTTGCCACGCAAGTCGGCAAATAACGCCCCTTGCTGCCCGGCCAGCGCTGCCGCTTCCTGCAGGATACTGGTACCGCCGGTGTCCTTGACCACGTAGTTGCGCTTGTCGTTGCACGGCTGGAACAGCAGTTTGCCACCATCGGCCGTGAGTTCGCCCTGCATGCGAGTCAACCCGGCGAGGGAGGGTTTGGCTGGCTCGCTTTCGAACATTTGGCAAGCGGTGAACAAAGGAAGCAAGGCGAACAGGGCAAAGGTACGGGCGGCACGCATAAAGGGTCTCCAGGCAAGTGCCGCCACGTTACGCAGGCTGGCGTTGCATCACAAGCCCACTCGCCAGCTTCAGGCAGTTCTGACAGACGCTACAGTCAACCCACGATAAACGTCTGGCCGGTCTGCAAGCCTTCGACACTTTTTGCGTAGGCCAATGCCACATCGGCACCGGTGACCGGCTTGTAGCCACGGAAGTACGGCGCGTAGCTGCCCATTGCTTCCACCAGCACCGTCGGGCTCACGGAGTTGACGCGAAGACCGCGCGGCAATTCGATCGCGGCGGCTTTGACAAACCCATCGATTGCGCCATTGACCAAGGCCGCCGAAGCGCCGGTACGAATCGGGTCGCGGTTGAGAATGCCGCTGGTGAACGTAAAGGAGGCGCCATCGTTGGCGTACTCGCGACCGATCAGCAGCAGATTGACCTGGCCCATGAGCTTGTCACGCAGGCCCAGTTCGAAGTCGCTGTCCTGCATCTCGCCCAGCGCCACGAAGTTCACGCTGCCGGCGGCGCAGATCAGGGCGTCGAAGTTGCCGGTCTGTTCGAACAACTTGCGGATGGAAGCGCTGTCGCTGATGTCCACTTGGAAATCGCCGCTGTTGCGACCGATGCTGATCACCTCGTGACGCTGAGCCAGCTCTGCCTTGACGGCTGAACCGACGGTGCCGTTGGCGCCAATCAATAGGATTTTCATGTTGCTATTCCTTCAAGGGCTGATTGAAGGGCCAGTCTAGGCTGGCTTTTGCATGGGATAAACGCGCTAATAGGCAACCTTTGGTTTTCAAATGGAAACAATCCATGGGCGAAATGGATGACCTGGCGGCCTTCGCCGTGTTGATCGAAGCGGGCAGTTTTACGTTGGCAGCCGAACAACTGGGTTGCAGCAAGGGGCAACTGTCCAAGCGCATCAGCCAGCTGGAAGCGCAGTTCAGCGTGGTGTTGCTGCACCGCACCACACGCCGGCTCAGCCTGACGGCCGCCGGCGCGGCGTTGCTACCTCAGGCCCAGGCCTTGGTGGTGCAGGTGGAGCGGGCGCGTCAGGCCCTGGCGCGACTCAAGGACGACCTGGCGGGGCCGGTGCGCATGACGGTGCCGGTTTCCCTGGGGGAAACCTTCTTCGATGGCGTGCTGCTGGAGTTCACTGAGCGCTATCCGCAGGTCCAGATCGAGCTGGAGCTGAACAACCGCTACCGGGATCTGGCGCGGGACGGTTTCGATCTGGGCGTGCGCTCGGGGGCGATTGAAGATGAGCGCCTTGTCGCCAAACCATTGCTGGCCTGGCACGAAATGACCTGCGCCAGCCCGGCCTACCTGGAGCAGCACGGCGAACCGCGAACCCCGGCGGACTTGGCCACGCACCGTTGCCTGCTCAACAGCCACTACAGCGGCCGCGAAGAGTGGCTGTACCACCAGCAACACGAATTGCTGCGGGTGCGGGTCAGCGGCACCTTCGCCTCCAATCACTACAACCTGCTGAAAAAAGCCGCGCTGGTGGGGGCGGGGATCGCCCGTCTGCCGTCCTACGTACTGCCGGCTGAGCTGGCTGACGGACGTTTACGCTGGCTGTTGCGCGATTATCAAACGCGAAGTCAGCCGATGTATCTGGTTCACCCTTACCAGGGCGGCCTGCCGCGCCGCACCCAGGTGCTGGCCGATTACCTGGTGGAGTGGTTCAAGCGCAGCGGCGAGGCTTTGGACCGGCTTTAACGGTAGCGCCGTGCAATCAGGTGATCGATGGACAGACGCCCCGGCCCCTTGGCAACCAGCAGCAAAAGTACGGTGAGCCAGGTGCCGTGGGTTGGATAAGCGTCCGGGTAGACGAACAGTTGAATCACCAGGGTCATGCCGATCAGGGCCAGTGCGGAGAACCGCGTGGCCAATCCCAGCAGGATCAGCAGTGGGAAAAAGTGCTCGGCGAAGGCGGCCAGGTGCGCGGCCACTTCCGGCGACAGCAATGGCACCTTGTATTCGCTGCGAAACAGCGGCAGCGTCGAAGCCGCCAGGCGCGGCTCTCCCAGCTCGAAGGTGCCGTTGATCAGGTCAATGGCAAAACCCTGGACCTTGGTCTGCCCGGATTTCCAGAACACGGCGGCGATGGAAAAACGCGCGAGGAAGGCGATCAGGCTGTAAGGGATTTGTTCAAAAAGCTGGATGGCCCGTTGGATCAGGCACTGTGCGCTGGTGTTCATGGCGATACCTTTGAGTCCAGGTGTAAATGAGTGATGGCGTGATGGCTGATCAACAGCGTCAGGCATTGGTGCAGGTCGAAGTCATTGCTGGCCTCCAGGGCCCGTTCTACGGCGGTCTGCAAGGCTTCGCCCTGGGCAAGGCGCTGGATAAAGGCCACTGAACCTGCGTCGATGGCGAACACTTTGACTTCCAGGCCCTGGCGCAGGACCAGTGCGCTTTGGGCATGCCCGGGATCAAGGGCGGCCAGGCCGCCTTCGGTCTGATGCGCCGCCCACACTGCGACCACGGCATACGCCGAAGCCAGAGTGGCGACGCTGGGGTGCAGCCGTAGGCGCACCGTGCCGAGGTCGGCGCGGGCCTGCAGGGCAGCAAGTACGGTGTGCGGCTCCAGCGGGCGGTCATCGGCGGCGTGGTAAGCGCGGACCCGCAGGCGTTCCAAGCGTGCGATATCCGCCAGGTAAGGCACGCTCGCCGCCGGTTCGAAGCCCTGGATAAAGTTGGCGAATGTGCTGCCGTATTCGCTGATCAGCGGGCTGGTGGGCGGGCACGCCTGCACGTAAAGACCGGCCATGGCTCGAAAGAACGCTTCGCCCACCAGGAGCTGCGTCACCGGGTACGCCACTGCCAGCGCGTTGATCAACCCGTTGTGCACTGTGTTGCGATGCACCGCGAAACGGCTGGCCGGGTCGGCGCCGTTGCCACTGAACAGGCCGTCTGGGCAGGTTTGGTCGGGCGCGAGCAAGGCCTTGGCGAAGGTGGCTTGATGGTTCATGGGCGCACCTGCGTTAACAGCCCATCGGCATGCTGGGCTTCAGCCAGCAGCACCGACAATGCGGGCACCTGATTGTCGCGTTCGATCAGTGTCGGTATCGGGCCGATGCGCGCCAGCACCTGTTCATACAACTGCCACACGGCGTTATCGACGGGCGCGCCGTGATCGTCGATCAGCAGGCGATCGCCGAGGCTGTCGCTGTCTTCGGCAAACCCGGCCAGATGAATCTCGCCCACGGCCTGTAATGGCAGTGCATCGATGTAGGCAGACGGATCACGTTGGTGGTTGATGCATGAGACGTAGACATTGTTGACGTCCAACAGCAGCCCACAACCGGTGCGACGGATGACCTCGGTGATGAAGTCGGTTTCATCCAGGGTGGAACGCTCGAATTGCAGATAAGTCGATGGGTTTTCCAGCAGCATGGGCCGCTTGAGTGTGCTTTGTACCTGGTCAATATGTTCACAGACGCGGTGCAGGGTGGCGCTGTCGTAAGCCAGTGGCAGCAGGTCATTGAGAAACACCGGGCCATGACTGGACCAAGCCAGGTGTTCGGAAAAGGCTTGAGGTTGATAGCGCTCGATCAGCGCGGCCAAGCGCGCCAGGTGCTCGCGATTGAGCGAACCTTCGCCGCCGATGGACAGGCCCACGCCGTGCAAGGACAGCGGGTACCGGTCACGGATCAGCCCTAAATAGTGATGAAACGGGCCGCCGGCCATCATGTAGTTCTCGGCGTGTACTTCAAAAAAACCGAGGTCGGGTGAGGTTTCGAGCACTTCGATGAAGTGCTCGTGTTTCAGCCCCAGCCCGGCTCGATCTGGCAGGCCGGGCGCCTGAGCCGGTGAGGACGTGTGCGCGAATATAGGTGTCATCGTCAGTACTCAGGCGCGGCCAGGTTTCAGGACTTGGCGTCGAATGCGGCTTCCTGGCCGAAACCGGTCGGCGAGGTGGTGCTAGGGGTTTGGGTACAGGTGCCGGCAGGTACCAGTTTCCAGGCATTGGCCTGATCCTTGGTTTTCGAGGTGCCGGCGCAGGAAGTGCCGGGGCCTGCGGCGCAATCGTTCTTGCCGGCTTCTGCGATGCCATAGCATTTCACGTCGTCGGCGGCGTGGGCGGTGGTGGTCAGGGCGGACAGGCTCAGGGACGAGCCCAGGGCGAGGATCAGGGCGGTAGCGGACAGTTTGGTGGTCATTGAATTATCTCCAGCAGTGGGTTGAGGAGCGGGCTTGAATGCCTGCTTGCACCACTAGAGGCGGGACGACGCAGTTCGTTACAGGGGCGGGAGAATTAACTTCGAATAATGCAAAAAAAATGTGGGAGGGGTTGCCCCCTCCCACATTGATAGCCCGGTTCATGTAGCAACCGGGTGTTAACCGCCCAGGTACGCCTCGCGCACTTTCGGATCGGTCAACAACTGCTCGCCCGAGCCCTCCATCACCACCCGGCCGTTTTCCAGCACATAGGCACGGTCGGCGATTTTCAGTGCCTGGTTGGCGTTCTGTTCCACCAGGAACACGGTCACACCGTCCTTGCGCAGTTGTTCGATGATGTCGAAGATCTGCTGGATGATAATCGGTGCCAGGCCCAGGGACGGTTCGTCCAACAGCAGCAACTTGGGCTTGCTCATCAGCGCCCGACCGATGGCGAGCATTTGTTGCTCGCCGCCGGACATGGTGCCACCGCGCTGGCTGAAGCGCTCCTTGAGCCGGGGGAACAGGTGCAGCACCTTGTCCATCTGCTCTTGGTAGTCGCCCTTGTCGGTGAAGAACCCGCCCATGGCCAGGTTTTCTTCCACGGTCAGGCGCGAAAACACCCGGCGGCCTTCCGGCACCACGGCAATGCTCTTGCGCATGATGTGTGATGACTGCTGGCCCACCAGTTCCTCACCCATATAGCGGATGCTGCCGCTGTAGGCCTGTGGTGAACCGCACAAAGTCATCAGCAGGGTGGATTTGCCGGCACCGTTGGCGCCGATCAGGGTGACGATTTCGCCCTGGCGTACCTCCACGTTGACGCTGTGCAGGGCCTGGATCTTGCCGTAGAAAGTGGAAACGTTTTCGAATTGCAGCATTTTACGCTTCCCCCAAATAGGCTTTGATCACTTCGGGATTGTCGCGGATCTGCTCCGGGGTCCCGTCAGCCAGCGGCGTACCCTGGTTGATCACCACGATATGGTCGGAGATGCTCATGACCAGTTTCATGTCGTGCTCGATCAGCAGCACCGTCACGTTGTTTTCCTCGCGCAGCACGCTGATCAGCGCCTTGAGGTCTTCGGTTTCCTTGGGGTTCAGGCCGGCGGCCGGTTCGTCGAGCATGAGAATCCGCGGGCGGGTCATCATGCAGCGGGCGATTTCCAGGCGACGTTGCTGACCGTAGGCCAGGGTGCCAGCGGGACGGTTGGCAAACTCGGTGAGGTTGACCTTGTCCAGCCAATACGCGGCGTATTCCATGGCCTTGCGTTCGCTTTTGCGGAACCCCGGGGTCTTGAACAGGCCGGCAAAGAAGTTGGTGTTCAGGTGACGGTGCTGGGCAATCAACAGGTTCTCTACGGCGGTCATGTCCTTGAACAGCCGCACGTTTTGGAACGTACGCACCACGCCTTTGCGGGCGATCTCGTGGCCGGCCAGGCCCTGGATCGGTTGGCCGTCCAGCAGGATGCTGCCGCCGCTCGGTTTGTAGAAACCGGTAAGGCAGTTGAACACCGTGGTCTTGCCGGCGCCGTTGGGGCCGATCAAGGCCACGACCTGTTTCTCTTTGACGGTTAGGGCTACGCCGTTGACCGCCAGCAAGCCGCCGAAGCGCATGCTCAAGTTTTCGACTTTCAGGATCTCGCGGCTCATTTGCGCAGCTCCATGTGTGGACGTTGCATGGGCAGCAGGCCTTGAGGTCGCCAGATCATCATCAGCACCATCAGGGCGCCGAACATCAACATGCGGTATTCGCTGAACTCACGCATCATTTCCGGCAGCAGGATCATCACGATCGCCGCCAGGATCACGCCCAACTGCGAGCCCATGCCACCCAGTACCACGATGGCGAGAATGATCGCCGACTCGATAAAGGTGAACGACTCCGGCGTCACCAAGCCTTGGCGCGCGGCGAAGAAGCTGCCGGCGAAACCGGCGAACGCAGCACCCAGGGTGAACGCGGAGAGCTTGATGATGGTCGGGTTCAGCCCGAGGGCACGGCAGGCGATTTCATCTTCGCGCAGCGCTTCCCAGGCACGACCGATCGGCATGCGCAACAGGCGGTTGATCACGAACAGCGCGGCCAGAGCCAGCAGCAGGGCGACCAGGTAGAGGAACACCACTTTGCTCACCGGGTTGTAGTCGATCCCGAAGTATTCGTGGAACGTCTGCAGGCCTTCGGCGGCGTTACGGTCGAACGTCAGCCCGAAGAACGTCGGCTTTGGGATGCTGCTGATGCCGTTGGGGCCGCCGGTGATGTCGGTGAGGTTACGCAGGAACAAGCGGATGATTTCACCGAAGCCCAGGGTCACGATGGCCAGGTAGTCACCGCGCAGGCGCAGCACCGGGAAGCCCAGCAGGAAGCCGAACGTCGCCGCCGCCATGCCCGCCAACGGCAGGCAGATCCAGAAGCTCCAGCCCAGATAGTGCGACAGCAGCGCATAGGTGTAAGCACCCACCGCGTAGAAGCCCACATAGCCCAGGTCGAGCAGACCAGCCAGGCCCACCACGATGTTCAGGCCCAGGCCCAGCAACACGTAGATCAGGATCAGGGTGGCGATGTCCACCGCGCCGCGCGAGCCGAAGAATGGCCAGATCAATGCGGCCACGATCAGGCCGACGATGATGTAGCGCTGGGTACGCGGCAAGGTTAGGAATTGACTGACCTTGGGCGATACCAGTGGGCCACGGTTGCCTTTGAACAAGGCGCCCACCTGCTGGGTGAACAGCACGCGCAGGAACATCAGCACCGAGCACAGGGCAATGATGGTCAGGGTCACGGGACCGGTGCCATGCACTTCCAGGTTGATGCCGACAATGCTCAGCTTGAGGCCGAGGACCGGGAACGCCACGGCCCATACCAACAGGGCGCTGAAAAACGCCGATTTAAGATATCTGCTCATACTTTCTCAACCTCCGGACGGCCCAGGATGCCGGTCGGACGGAACAACAACACCAGGACCAACAGGCCGAACGCCACGACGTCCTTGTACTGGTCGCCGAAGATATCGGCGCCAAACGCTTCGGCCACACCCAGCACCAACCCGCCGAGCATCGCGCCCGGAATACTGCCGATGCCGCCCAATACCGCCGCAGTGAAGGCCTTGAGGCCCACCAGGAATCCGGCGTTGGGGTTGATCACGCCGTACTGCATGCTCAGCAGCACCGCCGCGACGGCAGCCAGCGCGGCACCGATCACGAAGGTCAGGGCGATGATGTTGTTGGTATTGATGCCCAACAGGTTGGCCATCTTGATGTCTTCGGCGCACGCCCGGCAGGCGCGCCCCAGACGGGAGCGAGAGATAAACACGGTCAGGCCCAGCATGGCCACCAGCGTGACCACGAAGACCAGAATCTGCATGTAGGAAATCAGGACTTCTTCCGCGCCGCCCGGGCCGAAGGAGATGCTCCCCGGGATCAGGTTGGGGATGGATTTATCCTTGGAGTCCTGGGACAGCAATACAGTGTTCTGCAGGAAAATCGACATGCCGATGGCGGAAATCAGCGGGATCAAACGGTTGCTGCCGCGCAAGGGGCGGTACGCGACGCGTTCGATACTGTAGCCATAGGCACTGGTTACGACGATCGATGCAATAAAGGCAGCGGTCATCAACAGCGGCAGGGAGTGGATACCCATCATGGCCAGCCCGGCAAGGGCGATGAAGGCCACGTAGGAACCAATCATGTACACCTCGCCATGGGCGAAGTTGATCATTCCAATGATGCCGTAAACCATTGTGTAGCCAATAGCTATCAAGGCATAGGTGCTGCCAATGGTCAGGCCATTAACCAGCTGTTGGAAAAAATGATAGATCTCAGGCATTACAGCGCTCCTAAAAACCCGATACGCATTTCACTGGTGGAGTCATGTTCCGGCCCCGTGCTGTGTTCTGTGAGCACATTTGCACGTTGCGTTTGCCAGCGAACCGCTGGTGACGGTTTTAAGATTTTCAGGTGAGCCAGCGCCCGGATCGCGGGTGACATGGCCCATAAACCTCGTAAAACAAAGCCCACTGCTTTCACAGTGGGCTTGTTGACCAGTAACGCCTGGCTTACTGAGGGGATACTTCGGTTTTAGGTTTGCCGAAGTGCCACTGGTAGACCACGAACTTGAAGTCCTTCAGGTCGCCGTTTTTGTCGAAGCTCAGGTCGCCGGTAGGCGTCTTGAAAGTGCCCGCGTGGATGGCTGCAGCCACTTTGGCGGTGTCTTCGCTCTCGGCGGCTTTGATGCCACCCGCGATGACTTCGATGGCCGAGTAGGCTGGGAACACGAACGGACCGGTTGGATCCTGCTTGTTCTTGGTGAACTCTTCCACGATGGCTTTGTTGGCAGGGTCGGTGTCGAAGGACTTCGGCAGGGTCACCAGCAGGCCTTCGGAAGCGTCCTGGGCGATCTGCGAGATGGAGTCGTTGCCGACGCCTTCCGGACCCATGAACTTGGCGTTCAGGCCTTTTTCCTTGGACTGGCGCAGGATCAGGCCCAGCTCTGGGTGGTAGCCGCCGTAGTAGACGAAGTCGACGTTGGCTTGCTTGAGCTTCTGGATGATCGAGGAGAAGTCTTTATCGCCAGCGTTCAGGCCTTCGAAGACGGCTACTTTTACGCCTTTCTTCTCGAGGGTCTGCTTGACGGCGGTGGCGATGCCTTCACCGTATTGCTGTTTGTCGTGCAGTACCGCAACGACTTTCGGTTTCACGTGGTCGGCGATGTAGTTACCGGCCGCAGGGCCCTGGGCGCTGTCCAGACCGATGGTACGGAAGATCATCTTGTAGCCACGGGTGGTGATTTCCGGGCTGGTGGCTGCCGGGGTAATCATGATGACGCCTTCGTCTTCATAAATATCCGAGGCGGGTTGGGTGGAGCTGGAGCACAGGTGGCCGACTACGAATTTGACGCCGTCGTTGACCACTTTGTTGGCTACGGCCACGGCTTGCTTAGGATCGCAGGCGTCGTCGTATTCCTTGGCTTCGAGCATCTTGCCGTCGACACCGCCTTTGGCGTTGATATCGGCGATGGCCTGCTTGGCACCCATGAACTGCATGTCGCCGTACTGAGTCACAGGGCCGGTTTTAGGGCCGGCGATGCCGATCTTGATGGTGTCGGCTGCGAACGAATGGCCGGCAACCCCAGCCAGGACCATAGCGGCAAACAGTTTGGAAATCTGCTTAGTAGCCTTATTCATAGTGCTCCACTCTTACTGTTGTATTTTTTATAGTTCTGGCGGCCTTGTGAGCTGCTGAACCGGATCGGATATCTCGGATATCCCCCCGGCAACCGCCTGGCAACTGTACCGGTACAGTGTAGAGCGCCGGTTGATCGCTTGAAAAGCTGGCTGCCAGGGGCAAATCCGGGGGTGTCGCTTAAATGAAAGAAAAAGACAGAATTGCGGCGGGGGTGATACCTGTATCTCGCGCATTCCTTGGCTTTCCTGACACTTTTCAATCGTTGACGCATTTGCAACTGGGTTTTTCTGCCTGAAGCATGACGTTATGATTGCGCCGATTTTTTCTTCAGGTGAACTCCCATGACGCAAGAACCTAGCACCCTCTATGCCAAGCTGCTCGGTGAAACCGCCGAAATCTCCTGGAAGGAGCTTGAACCGTTCTTTGCCAAGGGTGCCCTATTGTGGGTCGACCCCTGCCTGGATTTGATCGAGGCCGCTGAGGGAATGGCCGAGGACAATCGCGACAAAGTCGCTGCCTGGCTGGCCGCGGGCAGCCTCGGCGAAGTGTCTGCCCCGCGGGCATTGGACCTGGTGGAGCGTGATCCAAGCCTATGGGCGGTGGTGGTTTCTCCGTGGATTCTGATCCAGGAAAGGGCGTCGTAAGAAAATTCTGCACGAGAATGGTGCGTGATTTCTGCTCGAAGAAGTGTGTAGCGGAGTAACCGCTGGCGGCGTGATGGCATCTTGCCGTAGAGAAAGGTCACAGCCGAGGGTGACGTGCACGTCACGGGAACAGTTTCAGGGGGCTAGGAAGGCCTGGGCAATTGTTTCGAAGTATGCCAATGAAATGAAGGCCTTCATTCAAAGCGCCATCGCGGACCCGCCGCGATGGCATCGCCTCACGTCAGCCGGTCTTGCCGGTATGGTTGTTCAACGAAATGACCTTGGTCTTCCCGATCCGATGACGGTAAATCTCACGCAGGTACTTGATCGCCTTTTTCACGCAATCCCGTGACAGGCGAATGTCATTGATCGACACGAATTTCTCTTTGTCGTTGATCAGCTCGCGGTACTTCTTCTCATACATCGGTTTGATCGCGTACCAGTTGGTATCGAGGATCTTCGCCGGGTTTTCAAACTCATTGAGCAACTCGTCGATACGGTCTTCGTCGAAATCCTCGTGGATGATGAAGTCCAGGATCGAGTTGTCCAGGGTGTCGTCGAAACGATACGGATTGCGCGCAAAGCAGCGTTTGATAAACGCCACGATCAAAGTGAGGAAGTCATCCGACAGGCACGGGCTCTTGGCGATCAAGGTGGTCAGTGACAGGTTGGCCGACGCGCCGATCACCAGGGCATAGCGCTTGAGCGTGGTGTTGGGGAACAGGCTGTTGAGGTGAGTCTTGAGCCGATTCAGGTCCATATAGGACAGCTTGTAGTCCTTGGGCAGCGAGACGATCGACACCACCGACGAGCAGTTCTTGAAGAAGTGCAGGTCGTGCAGCGCCGCCGCGTCATAGCCGGAGTTCTTGTATTGTTCCAGGGACGCCTTGTAACGCTTGGACTCGATCGGCAACAGGCTGATGCCTTCGATGGCCTGGGTGACTTTATTGAAGTGCGGCAAATCGATGGAGCGGAAGAACAGGTCGTCGATGTTCAGGCGCTGAGGTTCTTTTTCGAAGACCTTGAACTTGTCATTCGACGGCGCCGGGGTTTCCGGGACCACGGATTCGGCGTAGGCAATCGCCACCGGGCCGGCCAGGCTCATAAACAGGTCGTTGGCATCCAGGCGAATGGTTTCGCCGATGTCGATACCGGCGCGGCGGAAATAGTTCTGGTCGTAGTCGGTGGTCACCGCCTGGGCCGTGAGGATGTTGAAGATCTGCTGGGAGATGTACTGGTTGGCGTGTTTCTCCATGGCATTGACATCAATGTTTTGGATATTGCCGTCGTCGCTCTCTTCGGCGTAACGCATGATGTCGTTGGAGATCAGCATCATGGCGTTCCACGGCCGGATACGGCCCTTTACGCTGGCTTCGCTGCTGTCTTCATTGGCGAAGTTGTACGAGAAGTCCCATTCTTCGGAAAGGTATTTGCACAGCAGGCGCCCGGCGTTGATGTGCAAGGCCTCGGACATTTCGCTGCGGTGGTCGGAAATATTCGGCAGTACGCAAATGCCGCTGGTGAAGATCGGCTCGAATACAAAGGCATGTCCGCTCTTGCTGTCGTGCTCGTCGGCGGGTTTGGTATCGAACGTTTTGTTCATGTACGAGTGTTGTTGAGCCAGGCCGAATTCGGACGCCATCCCCGAGCCGGTGCCGCCGCCGGCGCTGAAAATCGAAAAATACAGGCGCGACTGGTTGGCTTTGATGCCGCAGGAGTCGATGAGGTACGAGTGGATCATCTTCCAGTCGGGGCTGGAGAAACGCTGGGTATCTTTGTTGAGGATGATCTTGGCCAGGTACTGGCCGAGGATCGGGGCGTTACCGGCGCCGCCGGCATGCACTTCCGACAGGTCCATGATTTTCATTTTGCTGTAATCGCGCAGGAAGCCGCTCTTTTCGTTTTTGCGCGAGAAGCGGATACGCCCGGCGATGTCTTTATCCAGGTCGCCCAGCATCACCAGCGGCTCCACCAGGAACACCGGTTTGCTGGCCTTGCCGCTGCCCAGCCGCAAGTTGTTGCGAATCCATTGGGCCGGGCTGTAACCCTTATCGATCGACTTGTCTTCAGTGCTGAACTCGTTCAGGTAAAACTTGCGCGCGTTGTACACCAGTTCTGCCACGTCCAGAGCGATGTTGGAACCGCAACGGCCCAGGCCGATCAGGCACACCGAGGGGAATTCCTGGTCGCTGTGCTGTTCGCCATCGCCTTCGGCGTGGGGTGGGCGCGGGAACACCATGTCGCGCAGGCCGTCGAGGTTATCGAGAATGCGGTCGGTGTTGGTTTCGGTGAAGTACAAATACTGCTGAGTGGCCAGCGCGGAGGGGGTGCTCAATGACTTTGAACCTGAGGTTTTTTCCGCAGGAGCTGTGAGCAACACGTCGGATACCACGTTGGCAGAGTTATTTTTAGAAGTCATTGTGCGCCATGTGCCTGGGCGGATGGCTGAAGTGCATCAAAAGGCCATCACGGAATGGGAGTTCGCGACTTTACAGTGCGTCGTTGTCCTGCGCCGTTGAGCTTGAGGCTGAAGCACTCAAGAAAACGCTGATGCGGACTCTGATGAATCGGCCGTTCGTCGGCGATCTTTAGGGAAATGATGGCGAAATGCCAAAGATTGATGATCAACGGATGGGCCTTACGATCGAACCGGAGCCGCTGCGGCTGGCCGAAGGCTCCTTCAAAAGTGCCGACTCCTTGCTGGCGGCGGCGCGCATCCGGTGGAGAGGGTTGCGCCGCTCAATGCCCTGAACCACGCCAATGATGTCGCTGACGGCCACCGCCGGACTTAACAGGTAGCCCTGGATGAAATCGCAGCCCAGGCCGTGCAGCAGTTCGAATTGGCTCTGGGTTTCCACGCCTTCGGTCACTACTTGGAGGTGAAGGGTATGGCCCATGCCAATGATCGCCTGGACGATCTCCATATCGGCGGTGGACTTGGGAATATCTTGGATAAACGAGCAATCGATCTTCAATGTGTTGAGCGGCAAGCGTTTGAGATAGGCGAGGGACGAATAGCCGGTGCCGAAATCATCAATCGCCAGCGACACGCCCAGTGAGCGAATTTGCCGCAGCAGCGCCAGAGTGCTACTGATATTGCCCATCAGCGCGTTCTCGGTCACTTCCAGCTCCAGTCGATTGGCGGCCAGGCCGCTGAAGCGCAGAGCGTCTTCGATTTCATCCGCCAGCTCATCCCGCTCCAGGTTCAGGGCTGAGCAGTTCACCGAGAGGGTCAAGTCGGTGTAGCCCCGGTCCGTGAGCAGGCTCAGGTCATGGCAGGCTTGGCGCAGCACCCAGTGGTCCAAGTCGGCGATCAAGCCGTTGTTTTCGGCAATCTCGATAAACCGATCGGGGGCTAGCAGCCCGTGCTGTGGATGCTGCCAGCGTACCAGGGCTTCCAGGCGACTGACTTTGCCCAGTTTCATGTCGAAGATCGGTTGGTAGAACAGCACCAATTGGGTTCCGGTACGCAGGGCACTGCGCAGTTCTTCTTCCAATTGCAATTCGAGGGTGGCGCGGGTCTTCAAGTTGGAACTGAAGAAATTCAGGCTGTTGCGCCCCGCATCTTTGGACTGATAAAGCGCCAGGTCGGCGGTTTTGAGCAGCTCTTCGCATGTCTGACCGTCATCGGGAAACAGGCTGATGCCGATGCTGGTGGTCATCACCATCCGACGGCCCGCCAGTTCCACTGGTTCTTTCATTTTCTGCATGATGCGTTGGGCCAGATGCCGCGCTTCATCGCGGTGGTGAATGCTGATGAGGATGCAGAACTCGTCGCCGCCGAACCGGGCGACCACGTCGGCATGGCTGCGTACCGAGCCTTTGATATGGCTGGCCAGCACTGTCAGGAGCTGGTCGCCGGCGTCATGGCCGAGGCTATCGTTGATGCGCTTGAAATGATCGATATCGAGGAAGATCACCGCCATCATGCCGTGGTTCACGGTATTTTCTATGACTTTCTCCGCAAAGACCTGGTTGAACCCGCGACGATTGAGCAGGCTGGTCAGCGCATCGTAATGGGCCACCTGCTGCAAGGAGGCGCGAGCTTGGTCCAGTTCGCTGAGCAATGCGTTGACTCGGCGCAAATCGCGTTCCTTGTGCTGCAGCTTCTTGTCCGCCAGGGCCGCGCTGATGCTGCTGCTGATGACCAGCAGGGTGATGACAGCCACCGACAGACCCAATTGGATGGGATTGTTGTCCAGCCGTAGCGAAAGGTCTGCACCCGTTGGCACCACCAATTGCAGGGCTGCCATTCCGGTGAAATGCATGCTGATAATGCCCGCGCCCAGCACCAGGCTGGCGGCGTATTTGAGCAGTTGATGGAATATTCCGGCGCCGGTGCGCAGGTAACTCGACAGCAACAACGCCGCCAGGCTGGCGCCCATGGCAATGCCGATTGAGGCCAGCAGCAGCCATGAGTCGAAATACATTTGGGCCTGAGAGCGCATGGCCGACATGCCGACGTAATGCATCAGGGCGATGCCGATGCCTATCCACACAGCTGCGAGCAGGTATTGATGCAGTCGCACCTTCGTATGGCTGAGGGTTTTCATTGCGAACAGCGAAGCGACGAGGGCGATCAACAGGGACGTGAAGGTTGTGAGCAGTTCGTAGTGAAACGCGATGGGAGCCTGGAAGGCCAGCATGCTGATGAAGTGAGTCGACCAGATGCCGCCGGCCAGGCAACCCGCACCCAGCCAGCGCCAGTGGCGGCGGGCGGTGGGGTTTTCGACATGGCCGACCCGTTCAGCCATGTCCAGCGTGCCGAACCCCGCCGCGCAGGCGACCAAATAAGCCAGCAGCACCAGGAATGGGTTATGACTGCAGTTGAGTAATAAGTGCCCGTTCGCTGGAAGGTCGGTAAAAAAGTGCAGACCTAGCCATTCCATAGCATGTCCTGTCATAGGGTCACGTCACTGCCTACGGCGATGACCTATGAGGTCGAGTATAGAAGCCTCGCGGGATTTTCCATGGCTAATGGCACTTTGCTCTGGACCATTTCGGCATGCCGTTCATAGCGTTTGATGCTAAGCGCTGATGGGAAGCTCCACTTCGAACGGTGCTGGCAACGGCGCCAGGCCGAACGCAGCGCGCGCAGCATCGCAGTCGACGTTCTGCACGCCCTGGCTCCAAGACGATTCAAACTCGCGGCAGACGCTGGAGCGTTGTTCGTAGATCGTGCAACGGGTGCCTTCGCCCACCTGGCCCTCTAGGCTGCAGCAACGCGCGGGCTTTTGGTCGGTGCCGATCATCGCCACGCGGGTGGGGTTGATCTGTACCACCAGATCATCGGGCACCGTGCCCCCCGACGAGGCGCACTCGCCCCAGAAGAATGACACGCGAAAATAGGAACAGCAGGCACCGCAACTCAGACACGGACTGGCTTCGGACATGGGCGTCATCGATACGAAAAGTGGGATAGGGGCACTACAGGAAGGCTCGCCATTCTATCCACGCCATCGCCATTGGGAAGAGGGGGGCGCACATATATTTTGCGTAGGCAAAGTCCCGCAGCGCCGGGTGAAATTACGTCCTATCAGCTTTACGAATCATTACAGACAACCACCGCCAGCGTGACTATGTTGCAGGAACCTGAGCAGGATGCAGCGGGCATCGCAGCTCTCATAACAATAAAAGAGACGGACCCATGCAGAACTCGACCCAAGCGGCGAATGCCTGGCGCATTCTGTTCCTGCTGTTCCTCGCCAACCTGTTCAATTTCTTTGATCGCACTATCCCGGCGATCATCATCGAACCCATTCGCATGGAATGGCACCTGAGCGACTTCCAGCTCGGCATCATCGGCACCGCCTTCACCATCGTCTATGCCATCGCCGGCCTGCCCCTGGGGCGTCTGGCCGATACCGGTTCGCGCAGCAAATTGATGGGCTGGGGCCTGTTTGCCTGGAGCGGGCTGACGGCGGTCAACGGCTTGGTAGGCAGTTTCTGGAGTTTTCTGCTGGTGCGCATGGGCATCGGCATCGGCGAAGCCAGCTACGCACCGGCCGCTAACTCGCTGATCGGCGACCTGTTCCCAGCGCACCGCCGCGCCCGCGCCATGGGGATATTCATGCTCGGTCTACCGTTGGGCCTGCTATTGGCGTTCTTTACCATCGGGGCGATGGTCAAGGCGTTCGACAGCTGGCGCGCGCCGTTCTTTATTGCCGCAGTGCCGGGGCTGATCCTGGCGGTGTTCATGTTCTATATCAAAGAGCCCAAGCGTGGCGCGGCCGAGACTGTGCAGGTGTCGCAGACGCGTGTCGACCGCCCGATCCGCCGTGTGCTGGCGGTGCCGACATTCCTGTGGCTGGTACTGGCCGGGCTGTGCTTCAACTTCGCGACTTACGCGTGCAATTCCTTTCTGGTGCCGATGTTGCAGCGCTATTTTCTGCTGCCGTTGCAAGACGCGGCGGTGGCCACTGGGGTTATCGTCGGTGTGACCGGCCTGGTCGGTCTGACCCTGGGCGGCTGGATCGCCGATAAGATTCACCAGCGGATTGCCAATGGTCGGCTGTTGTTCGCCGCCTGCAGCTTGATTATTTCCACCGTCACTACCGCCTGGGCCCTGCATGCCGGGCGCATTGAAATCGGCGTGTTTATCGCGCTGTTCAGCGTTGGCTGGTTGTTTGCGTACAACTTCTACACCTGTGTCTACACCGCGATTCAAGACGTGGTGGAACCGCGCCTGCGGGCTACGGCGATGGCGCTGTTTTTTGCTGGGTTGTACCTGCTGGGCGGCGGCATGGGGCCGATTGTAGTTGGCGGTTTGTCCGACTACTTTGCCCATTCGGCGATGTATGCGGACGGGGCGCAACAGATGACGGAAGCCTACAAGGCCGTGGGGTTGCACGACGCCATGTACCTGATTCCGGTGGCGCTGTTGTTGACGATGCTGTTTCTGTTCCAGGCCTCGCGCAGTTTTGTGCGGGATGCCAAGCGGATGAAAGAGGGGTTAAGTGCGGTTGAAGTGCCGGCTGTTGCCGCGACCGCTTGAGACTGAGGTGATGCCATCGGGGGCAAGCCCCCTCCCACAGTTGACCGAGTTGTCATGTCGATCACAGATCAATGTGGGAGGGGGCTTGCCCCCGATAAGGTCACCAGGGCAGGAGAGTCATCAACCCGCCACCAGCACCCGAATCGCTTCCAGACGCAGCGCAGCTTTGTCGAGCATGGCCAGGCCTTGCTCGCGCTGCTGGCGTAGCGCAACCAGTTCGCTGTCGCGTACGGTCGGGTTGACCGCTTGCAAGGCGGTCAGGCGCGCCAGTTCTTCATCGGTATCCGCCGCCAGGCGACGTTTGGCTTCGGTCACGCGTTCGGCATGGCGCGGGGTGATCTTCTCTTCACCGGCGTTGATGCGCGGGGTGAGTTGATCGCGCTGGGCCTGTACGAACTTGTTGGCGCTGGCCCGTGGCACGCTTTCCAATTGATCGTTGAGGGTTTCGAACGACACTCGACCGGCCAGGTCGTTGCCATTGGTGTCCAGCAGGCAGCGCAGGGCGGCCGGTGGCAGGTAGCGACCCAGTTGCAGCGAACGCGGCGCCACCACCTCACTGACATACAGCAGTTCAAGCAGTACGGTGCCTGGTTTGAGCGCCTTGTTCTTGATCAGAGCCACGGCGGTGTTGCCCATGGAACCGGACAGCACCAGGTCCATGCCGCCCTGCACCATCGGGTGTTCCCAGGTGATGAACTGCATGTCTTCGCGCGACAGCGCCTGGTCGCGATCGTAGGTGATGGTCACGCCTTCGTCGTCGCCCAAGGGGAAACTGGCGTCGAGCATCTTTTCGCTGGGCTTGAGGATCAGTGCATTTTCCGAATGATCTTCGCTGTCGATACCGAACGCATCGAACAGGGTTTCCATATAGATCGGCAGTGCGAACTGATCGTCCTGCTCCAGGATGGCTTCCACCAGCGCATCGCCTTCACCTGCACCGCCGGAGTTGAGTTCCAGCAGGCGGTCGCGACCGGTGTGCAGTTCCTCTTCCAGACGCTCGCGCTCGGCACGGGCCTCGTCGATCAGCGCTTGCCACTCGCCATCGTCAGCGTTTTCCAGCAGCGGCAGCAGGCGCGGGCCAAACTGATGCTGCAAGGCGTTGCCGGTCGGGCAGGTGTTGAGGAAGGCATTCAGCGCCTCGTGGTACCACTGGAACAGCCGCTCCTGCGGGCTGGTTTCCAGGTACGGCACATGCAGTTCGATCACATGTTTCTGACCGATCCGGTCCAGACGGCCGATCCGCTGCTCCAGCAGGTCCGGGTGGGACGGCAGATCGAACAGCACCAGGTGGTGGGCGAACTGGAAGTTGCGGCCTTCACTGCCGATTTCCGAACAAATCAACACCTGGGCGCCGAATTCCTCATCGGCGAAGTAGGCGGCGGCGCGGTCACGCTCAAGAATGTTCATGCCTTCATGGAACACCGTGGCCGGAATACCGGAACGCACGCGTAGGGCGTCCTCCAGGTCCATGGCGGTTTCAGCGTGGGCGCAGATCACCAGGACCTTGGTGCGCTTGAGCATTTTCAACTGGTCGATCAGCCACTCGACCCGTGGGTCGAAACGCCACCAGCGGTTTTCTTCGTCGATATCCGGCTGCGACTGGAAGCTGACTTCCGGGTACAACTCGGCGTGCTCGCCCAGGGGCAGTTCGAGGTATTCGTCCGGGTTCGGCAGCGGGTAGGCGTGCAGCTTGCGCTCCGGGAACCCCTGCACCGCGGCGCGGGTGTTGCGGAACAGCACGCGGCCGGTGCCGTGGCGGTCCAGCAGCTCACGCACCAGACGGGCGCTGGCATCGGTGTCGCCATCGTTGACGGCAGTGAGCAGCGCTTCGCCTTCGTTGCCGAGGAAGCCGTGGATGGTCTGGTGTGCGGCCGGCGACAGACGACCCTTGTCCAGCAGTTCCTGCACGGCTTCGGCCACCGGGCGATAGTTTTCGCTCTCGGCACGGAAGGCTTGCAGGTCATGGAAGCGGTTCGGGTCAAGCAGGCGCAGGCGCGCGAAGTGGCTGTCCTGGCCCAGTTGCTCCGGGGTTGCGGTCAGCAGCAGCACGCCGGGAATGACCTCGGCCAGTTGCTCGACCAGCGCGTATTCCGGGCTGACCTTGTCTTCATGCCACACCAGGTGATGGGCTTCGTCGACCACCAGCAGGTCCCAGCCGGCGGCGAACAGCGCGTCCTGGGCTTTCTCGTCGTCCACCAGCCATTCCAGGGCCACCAGTGCGAGCTGGGTGTCTTCGAAGGGGTTGGTGGCATCGCTTTCGATAAAGCGTTCTTCGTCGAACAGCGCAACCTGCAGGTTGAAGCGGCGGCGCATTTCCACCAGCCATTGGTGCTGCAGGTTTTCCGGGACCAGGATCAGCACGCGATTGGCGCGGCCCGACAGCAGCTGGCGATGGATCACCAGGCCGGCTTCGATGGTTTTGCCCAGGCCCACTTCGTCGGCCAGCAATACCCGCGGCGCGATACGGTCAGCGACTTCACGGGCGATATGCAGTTGGTGCGCGATAGGCTGCGCACGCACGCCGCCCAGGCCCCACAGCGAAGATTGCAGTTGGCGGCTGGTGTGTTCCAGGGTGTGGTAGCGCAGCGAGAACCAGGCCAGTGGGTCGATCTGCCCGGCGAACAACCGGTCGCTGGCCAGGCGGAACTGGATGAAATTGGAGAGTTGGGTTTCCGGCAGGGTGACCTGCTCGTTCTGCCCATTGAGGCCGTGATACACCAGCAGACCGTCGACGTCGTCGACTTCCTGCACGGTCATTTTCCAGCCTTCGAAATGGGTGATGGAGTCGCCCGGCGAAAACCGCACGCGGGTCAGAGGCGCATTCCGTAGCGCATACTGGCGGGTGTCGCCAGTGGCCGGATAGAGCACGGTCAACAAGCGGCCGTCCTGTGCCAGAACGGTGCCTAACCCCAGCTCTGCTTCGCTGTCACTAATCCAGCGTTGCCCCGGTTGATACTGCTGCGCCATGCTGCCTGACTCCCGCCGTGAAAAAGCCGACTATCTTAACGGAACAAGGTCCACCGCCCAAGGACTCTGACAAAAACTACGCCGTTTGCATGCCGCCTTGGGCGCTGAATCGACGGGTGGCGGGCACTTGCGAGTGTCGACTGGGTCACAGCTTCAAACCGTGGCGCTCAAGTCGCTCCGCACTACGCCGACAGCCTGAGATCAGGAGATGAAAACTTATGCTGCCACCCATGTTGCCCGTCAGCGTTGTGCCGGTCACGTCACAACTCGATCCGGTGCGCCAGAAGCCGGATATCCCGCCCGTGGTGCCCGTGCAACAAGGCTCCAACGAAAGCACGATCGATCTGAAAAAGGGCGATGCGGAACAATCCACTTTTCTGCTGCGCGAGGAACAACGTCGTCAGCAGGAGCAGCAGAAGCGTCGGCGCGAGGCGGATGAAGATCCCGAGCAGCACCTGGCCATCCCCGGCGATCTGCTTAACGCCGATAACACTGTGCCGGTAGTGCCGCTGATTGAGGACGCGCCGCGCCAGGGCCTGTGGGTGGACGTCGAAGTCTAGCGACGCAACGCCCGCAGGGCGTTTAGCAGGGCATCGATATCGTCATCGTCATCGTCATCCTCATCGTCGCTGAGCGGGCAGACGCAGATGCGCGCAATGCTGGACAGGCCTCGAGCCTGCATGTCCCACGGGTGCAGGCCACGCCGTTGGCGCCAATGTTGATGCCCAGCAAGCCCAACCGCCGTTTGAGTTCGAACCCATCTCAGTCGTCGAGCGTGAAGGCGATCAAGCCCGATTGATGCTCGCCCAAGTCAACTTCCGTGCGTGCCACGGCTTCGAACGCTCGCAGGGCCGGCAACGGCGGAAGGTCTTTGTGCAGTGCCACCTGAATGCACCTCGAACGGTTGGGCAGATGCGCCGATCTTGGTCGATGGCCTGCCTTTTGTCGTTCGCTGATTTGCCGTGGGGCGGGGTTGGCCGCATTATTGGGGCATTCCCGCCACCACAAAAGCCAAGCCATGAGTGATGAACCCAAGCTGATCGACCTGAATGCCGAACGCGCCAAGCGGGTGCATGACCTTAACGAGAAACGTCTGAATGAAGTTCGCCAGGCATTCGAACAGGCCATGCCCCTTGGAAAAGCCAAGAAGAAACCGAAAAACAAACCTAAAAAGCGTTGAAATGGCCTGCATCTATTGATGCAGGTCAGTTATTTCCCTCCTTTACGCCCCGTTGCGGGCGACATTGATCCCCGTCAATTTTCCAATGTGCCTTCTCCATTAACTTAGCCCCATCGCAACAGGGCAAGCACAGGAGGCCGGTCATGTTTATCGATAATGTGGTGTTTGCCGGAGTGCTGACGGTCAGCCTCATGGTGTTGTTCTTTGTAGGGTTTGGAATTTTTATCTGGAAAGACGCGCATAAGCGTAAAAAACCTTAAGTCTTTCCGGGTTACATGAGCACGCAAGGCATTTTGGGCGACTTCGGTCGCCCTTTTTTTTTGCCTGTTATTTATGCCTGGCATTAATGCGCAGCCATAAAAAAAGGTGCGGTCCTCCTGCGAGGCCGCACCTTCTTTATTCAGCGCAGGGCGATCAGCTACCCAGCGCCTTGGACGCCAGCCAGAACAACCCGGCCGACAACGCCACCGTCGCCGGCAAGGTCAGCACCCAGGCCATCAGGATGGTCTTGACCGTGCCGCCTTGCAGGCCGCTTTTGTTGGCAACCATGGTGCCGGCAACGCCGGACGACAGCACATGGGTAGTCGACACCGGCAGGCTAAAGATGTTGGCCAGGCCAATCATGCTCGCCGTGGTGATCTGCGCCGACATGCCTTGGGCGTAGGTCATGCCTTGCTTGCCGATCTTCTCGCCGATGGTCAGCACTACGCGCTTCCAACCAACCATGGTGCCCAGGCCCAGGGCCAGTGCAACGGCCAGGATCACCCAGAACGGTGCGTACTCGGTGGTGGCGGTCAGGTCTTTGCGCAGCTTGTCGAGGTCGGATTTCTCACGGGCATCCAGGCCTGGCAGCTTGCCGACTTTCTTCGCGGTGTCGTCCAGGCAAAGCAGGTAGCGACGCACTTCGATACGTTGATCGGCGCTCAGCGAATGGTAGTCAGACACACCTTTCAAGGTGTTGACCAGCGCGTTGATGGTCGGCTCGGTCTGTTGCGGGTTGCACTGGAACTTGCCCGGCAGGTCGTCCTTCATGCTTTTGCCCAGGGCTAGGAACTCGCCGAGGGTTTCGTTATTGCGCTGATAGAACTGACTCAAATGCACGGTGGCGTCGCGGGTGCGTTCGATCTGGTATGTGGTGCTGCCCAGGTCGAGTACGAACTGCGCCGGCACGATACCGATCAGCACCAGCATGATCAGGCCGATACCCTTCTGACCGTCGTTGGAACCGTGCACGAAGCTTACGGCCATGGCCGAGATCACCAGTACCAGACGGTTCCAGAACGGCGGATGCTTCTTGTCGTCGAGCTTGCGGCGCTGGTCCGGCGTCTTGTGCATCTTCGACAGCGGGCGCCACCACTTCAGGCCGATCAGCACCAGGGCCGCGACCAGGAACCCGGCCATCGGCGAGAACACCAGGGAGGCACCGATATCGATCGCTTTCTGCCAGTTCACACCGTCAGCCAGGGGGATATCGTTGATCAGTGCGTTGGCCAGGCCGACACCGAGGATCGAGCCGATCAAGGTGTGGGAACTGGAAGCAGGGATGCCGAAATACCAAGTGCCGAGGTTCCAGGTGATCGCCGCCGCCAATAATGAGAAGACCATGGCCAGACCATGGCCGGTATTCACATTGATCAGCAGCTCCACCGGCAGCAGATGCACGATGGCGTAAGCGACACCCACACCGCCGAGCAACACGCCGAGGAAGTTGAACACCCCAGAGAAGAACACGGCCAGGTGTGGCGGCATGGCTTTGGTATAGATGACTGTGGCCACCGCGTTAGCGGTGTCATGAAAGCCATTGATGAACTCGAAGGCGAGGACAAAGGCCAGGGCGAGCAACAGGCTCACTAGAACCCACGCATCCAGTCCGCTGAATAAATCGATCATGAAGGTTTTCTGACCCGGTCGTAAGGGGGCGCGATTATGCCAGAAAACCTCGGTAATCGATGCACTAGCTGCTCATCGGTAACATTCATCAATGAAAAAATACCCAGGGACGGCGTGTATCCCAGGGATTCCGGGGCTTTGGCAAGTGTTTGATTTATAAAGCAGAGGGCGTGCGAGGAGGGGGAATGTCACCAAAATGTCATGTCGGAAACATTTGTATGAAATTTTACTGTGAGTGGTGAGATGCCAAGAAGCCGGCTGCTAGCCATACGCCAGCAGCCAATGCCACACCCAGGCTGTAACCGAATCGCTTATGGCTCTTCGGCCTTGAGTTCCTGTTCTATCTTTTGGATTTCCTGGGCAAACGCCTGATCCAGCAGGCTGGCGCGCTTGCGCCACGGTTTGCGCTCAGGTTCAGGCTGGGCGGCGTAGGTGGTGACTTCCCCGCCGTAAACGTCCTTGTAACGTTGTTCCTGGCGCTCAAGTTCCGCGCGCAGTTCATCTTTCGTCACATTGTTACCTAAATGAGTTGAGTGTATTTAAGTTCAAGCGTCATGCCTGATGGCCGTCCCGGATTGTTCAAAGTTGAACCGTTGTCGTGTTCAAGTTTGAAAATACAGAAGACAGACGCGGCGGTCATTCAGGCAAGTAGTTGCGCTCGGTCATGCACTGCCTGTGCACGGTTTCGGGCCCGGTTGCGCTAGCAACGTCGAATGGGCCTGAGCACACGGTGCATTATAGCGGCGCATCTGAATAACACTATCGGTATGAAGTTAAAAAGCTTCAACGGTGTGTGAGTGTTTTGTTACACCCACGTGTGAGTATTAATAAATGTCTGGCGTCAGAAAGTCCGCATTTGCTTTAACGGCCAAGATCATTTGTATAAGTCTTTGCAGAACCATCAGGTTGAGCGCGGAACCCCCGGGGGAGGCGCGGCGAATTGCGATAATCGAATACTCGTTCGATAATCGCACGATGTCGTCGGCCCTACCTTGTATCACGCGGCCGGCGCGGCTTGTAATACCCGGCAAACCTCCCCGTGCGGCTGACAATAAGAGAAGGCATCGAGATGAACGATCAATTGCGCAATTCTTTCGCGTCCGTAGCCCCTCCGATCGTTGCCTCGCCGGCAAAACGCATCCAGGCGTTTACCGGTGATCCCGACTTCATGACCTCCCTGGCCCGCGGCCTCGCCGTGGTGCAAGCCTTCCAGGAGCGCAAACGCCACCTGACCATCGCCCAGATCAGCCATCGCACCGAAATCCCGCGTGCCGCCGTGCGCCGTTGCTTGCACACCCTGATCAAGCTTGGCTATGCCACCACTGACGGACGCACCTATTCGTTGCTGCCCAAGGTGCTGACCCTGGGCCACGCTTATCTGTCGTCCACGCCGCTGGCGGTATCGGCACAGCCCTATCTGGATCGCATGAGCGAGCAACTCCATGAAGCCTGCAACATGGCAACCCTCGAAGGCGACGACATCCTCTATATCGCCCGTTCGGCCACCACTCAGCGCCTGATCTCTGTGGACCTCTCCGTCGGCGGGCGTTTGCCGGCGTATTGCACCTCCATGGGTCGCATCCTGCTGGCAGCGCTGGACGACGCATCGCTACAGGATTATCTCGACCACGCCGACCTGCAAACCAAAACCAGCCGTACCCTTACCACGCCTCAAGCCTTGTTCGAATGCCTTCAACAGGTGCGTCAGCAGGGCTGGTGCATCGTCGATCAGGAACTCGAACAGGGCCTGCGCTCCATCGCCGTGCCGGTGTATGACGCCTCCGGCCAAGTGCTCGCGGCGCTGAATGTGAGCACCCACGCCGGGCGGGTCAGTCGCAGCGAGCTGGAGCAGCGTTTCTTGCCCAATATGCTCAGCGCCAGCCGCGAGCTGAGTGCGCAGCTGTTTGCCTAAGTGTTCGGTGACCGCACAGATCCCGGTCTGATCAATTGACGGTGTTTCCCCCGGCTTATTAATGTGCGGCAGCGCTGTTCCAGCGCCCTTTAATAAGAATGACGGCCCCAGGCCGTCAGCCCGCCATCGGTGTGGAATAAAAATAATGAATCAGCCTTCTGTCGGTACTTCTCTGGACGTGCAGTCCTTTATCAATAGCCAGCCACTGTCGCGCTATCAGTGGCGCGTGGTCATCCTATGTTTCCTGATCGTGTTTCTCGATGGCCTCGATACAGCGGCCATGGGCTTTATCGCGCCGGCTTTGTCCCAGGACTGGGGCATCGACCGCGCCAGCCTTGGCCCGGTGATGAGCGCCGCGTTGATCGGCATGGTGTTCGGTGCCCTGGGCTCCGGCCCGCTGGCCGACCGTTTCGGGCGCAAAGTCGTGCTGGTAGGCGCGGTGCTGGTGTTCGGTGCATTCAGCCTGGCTTCGGCCTACAGCAGCAGCGTCGATCAGTTGCTGGTGTTGCGTTTTCTCACCGGCTTGGGCCTGGGCGCGGGTATGCCCAATGCCACCACCTTGCTCTCCGAATACACCCCTGAGCGCCACAAATCGCTGCTGGTGACCAGCATGTTCTGCGGCTTCAACCTGGGCATGGCCGGCGGCGGATTTATCTCGGCCAAGCTGATCCCCGCGTTTGGCTGGCATAGCCTGTTGTTGATCGGCGGCATTCTGCCGTTGATCCTGGCCGTGGTGCTGCTGGTGTGGTTGCCGGAATCGGCGCGTTATCTGGTGGTACGCAACCGTGGCACCGACAAAGTGCGCCGGACCCTCTCGCCCATCGAACCCAATCTCGTCGCCCAGGCCACCTATTTCAGTGTGCCCGAACAAAAAACCGTGAAGGCACGCAACGTGTTCGCGGTGATCTTTTCCGGCACCTACAGCGCCGGCACCTTGTTGCTATGGCTGACCTACTTCATGGGCCTGGTGATCGTGTACCTGCTGACCAGTTGGCTGCCGACCCTGATGCGCGACAGCGGCGCGAGCATGGAGCAGGCCGCGTTTATCGGCGCGCTGTTCCAGTTCGGCGGTGTATTGAGCGCGGTCGGCGTGGGCTGGGCAATGGACCGGTTCAACCCGCACAAGGTCATCGGTACGTTTTACCTGCTGGCCGGTGTGTTTGCTTACGCGGTCGGGCAGAGCCTGGGCAACATCACGCTACTGGCAACCCTGGTGCTGATCGCCGGGATGTGCGTCAACGGCGCGCAATCGGCGATGCCTTCCCTGGCGGCGCGCTTCTACCCGACCCAAGGCCGCGCCACTGGGGTGTCGTGGATGCTCGGCATCGGGCGTTTCGGCGCGATTCTCGGGGCCTGGATGGGCGCCACGCTGCTGGGCCTGGGCTGGAACTTCGAGCAAGTGCTCACCGCCCTGGTGATTCCCGCCGCACTGGCCACCACTGCGGTTGTGATCAAAGGCATGGTCAGCCATGCCGACGCGACCTGATCGATAGCCTGCCAACAATCAGTTCGATAATCGAACGCTTAGTCGATTATCGGATTGTTCGGCCCATTTGCCCGGCTTAATCTGCAAGCACTCGGCGCGCCCTCAGCGCCTTTTTCGATCAACACCGGGAGCCCGACCCCCATGGCTGAAATCCTTGCCCTGCGTGATGCGGTAAAGCAATTCGTCAACGACGGCGACACCGTCGCACTGGAAGGTTTTACCCACCTCATTCCTACGGCAGCGGGTCATGAAATCATTCGTCAAGGCAAGAAAGACCTGACGCTGGTACGCATGACACCTGACCTGATCTACGACCAGTTGATCGGCGCCGGTTGTGCCCGCAAGCTGATTTTCTCCTGGGGCGGCAACCCCGGAGTAGGCTCCCTGCATCGTCTGCGGGACGCGGTCGAAAAGCAGTGGCCGCAACCGCTGGAGATCGAAGAACACAGCCACGCCGACCTGGCCAATGCTTACGTAGCCGGGGCCTCCGGCCTACCGTTCGCGGTGCTGCGCGCTTACGCCGGTTCCGACTTGCCCAAGGTCAACCCGCTGATCAAGAGCGTGACTTGCCCATTCACCGGCGAAGTGCTGGCAGCGGTGCCGTCGGTGCGCCCGGATGTCACGGTGATTCACGCGCAGAAGGCCGACCGCAAGGGCAACGTGTTGCTCTGGGGCATTCTCGGTGTGCAGAAAGAAGCCGCGCTGGCCGCCAAGCGTTGCATCGTCACCGTGGAAGAAATCGTCGACGACCTGAACGCGCCGATGAACAGCTGTGTGCTGCCGACCTGGGCCCTGACAGCGGTGTGCCATGTGCCCGGCGGCGCACACCCGTCCTACGCCCATGGCTACAACGAGCGGGATAACCGTTTCTATCAGGCGTGGGACCCTATCGCTCGCGACCGTGAGACCTTTACCGCATGGATCGACGACTACATCCGCGGCACTGCCGATTTCACTGAGTTCCAGGCCAAGCTGGCCGCCGCACCGGAGGCCAAGTAATGACCTATTCGACCAATGAGATGATGACCGTCGCCGCCGCGCGCCGCCTCAACAACGGTTCGGTGTGCTTCGTCGGCATCGGCCTGCCCTCCAAGGCTGCCAACCTGGCGCGCCTGACCTCATCGCCGGACGTGGTGCTGATCTACGAATCCGGCCCGATCGGCGCCAAGCCGTCCGTGCTGCCGCTGTCCATCGGCGATGGCGAGCTGGCGGAAACCGCCGACACCGTGGTGCCCACTGGGGAAATTTTCCGTTACTGGCTGCAAGGCGGGCGCATTGACGTGGGCTTCCTCGGCGCGGCCCAAGTCGACCGTTTCGGCAATATCAACACGACCGTGGTCGGCGATTACCACCAGCCCAAGGTGCGTTTGCCGGGGGCCGGGGGGGCGCCGGAAATCGCCGGCTCGGCCAAGAGCGTGTTGATCATTCTCAAGCAGTCGGCGCGCTCGTTCGTCGACAAGCTGGACTTCATCACCTCGGTCGGCCATGGCGAAGGCGGCGACTCGCGTAAACGCCTGGGTCTGCCAGGCGCAGGGCCTGTAGGGATTATTACTGACCTGTGCGTCATGGAGCCGGAGGAGGGCACCCATGAGTTCGTGGTCACCGCGCTGCACCCCGGCGTGACCCGTGAACAGGTGGTGGCCGCCACCGGTTGGGCGATTCGTTTCGCCGAACAGGTCAGCACCACCGCCGAACCCACTGAGGTCGAGCTGACCGCGCTGCGCGACCTTGAAGCCCGCACCGCCGCCGCCCATGGCCAAGCCCCGGGAGAAGTCTGATGCGCGAGGTATTTATCTGCGACGCCATTCGCACCCCCATCGGCCGCTTTGGCGGTGGTTTATCCAGCGTACGCGCCGACGACCTGGCGGCGCTGCCGATCAAGGCGCTGATGGCGCGCAACCCGTCGGTGCAATGGGACGCGGTCGATGAGGTGTTCCTCGGCTGTGCCAACCAGGCCGGCGAAGACAACCGCAATGTGGCGCGCATGGCGTTGCTGCTGGCCGGCCTGCCGGAGAGCGTGCCGGGCGTGACCCTCAACCGTTTGTGCGCCTCGGGCATGGAGGCCATCGGCACTGCGTTTCGTGCCATTGCCAGCGGCGAGATGGAGTTGGTGATTGCCGGTGGCGTCGAGTCGATGTCCCGTGCGCCCTTTGTGATGGGCAAGGCCGATGCCGCGTTTTCGCGCAACATGACGCTGGAAGACACCACCATCGGCTGGCGTTTTATCAACCCGTTGATGAAAGCCCAATACGGCGTGGATGCGATGCCGCAAACCGCCGATAACGTGGCCGACGATTACAACGTCTCCCGCGCCGACCAGGACGCGTTCGCCCTGCGCAGCCAGCAACGCACGGCTGCCGCGCAGGCCGCCGGTTACTTTGCCGAGGAAATCGTGCCGGTGCGGGTCGCCCATAAAAAAGGCGAAACCGTGGTGGAACGCGATGAGCATCCACGGGACACCACCCTGGAAGCCCTGGCCAAACTCAAGCCGGTCAACGGCCCCGACAAGAGCGTCACCGCCGGCAATGCCTCGGGGGTCAACGACGGCGCGGCGGCGCTGATTCTTGCGTCCGCCGAGGCTGTGCGCCAACACGGTTTGACGGCCCGCGCCCGCGTATTGGGCATGGCCAGTGCCGGTGTAGCCCCGCGCGTAATGGGCATCGGCCCGGTGCCGGCGGTGCGCAAACTGTTGGCCCGTCTGGACCTGGCGGTAAGCGATTTCGATGTGATCGAGCTCAACGAAGCCTTCGCCAGCCAAGGCCTGGCCGTGCTGCGTGAACTGGGCCTGGCCGACGATGCGCCGCAGGTCAACCCGAACGGCGGCGCTATTGCCCTTGGCCATCCATTGGGCATGAGCGGCGCGCGGCTGGTCTTGACGGCCTTGCATCAATTGGAAAAAACCGGCGGCCGCAAAGGCCTGACCACCCTATGCGTGGGCGTCGGCCAAGGCCTGGCCCTGGCGATCGAACGCGTCTGAGTCTAATAAGAGAGGATGGCTCCATGAGTGATAAGCCCGGTTACCGGCGCCCCCAGGCGGGCACCCAGCCTGAATACCTGCATCCGGCGTACCAGTCGACGAACCTGCGTTCGCCGTCCAAGCCGTTGGTGTTTCTGCCCCATTCCTTGTCGGAAATCACCGGCCCGACCATCGGTGCCGAGCGGGTCGGTGAGAAGGACAACGACCTCACCGCCCAGCATGACGGCGAGCCCCAGGGCGAACGCATCATCATCCATGGCCGCGTGCTGGATGAAAACGGCCTGCCGGTGCCAGGCATTCTGGTGGAGATCTGGCAGGCCAACGCGGCCGGGCGCTACAACCACCCGCGCGACCTGCACGATGCGCCGCTGGACCCCAACTTCACCGGTACCGGGCGTACCGTTACCGACGCCGACGGGTGGTACCAGTTCCAGACCATCAAGCCCGGCGCCTACCCGTGGGGCAACCACCACAACGCGTGGCGTCCGGCCCATATCCACTTTTCGCTGTTCGGCCCCAGCGTGCTGACGCGTTTGGTGACCCAGATGTATTTCCCCGGCGACCCGCTGCTCGAATACGACCCGATCTACAACTGCGTGCCGGACACCCGTGCCAAGGAACGCCTGATCGCGCGTTTCGATCTGGAAAAAACCATTCCGTCCTATGCCCTCGGCTACCGCTGGGACATCGTCCTGCGCGGCCGCGATGCCACGCCGATGGAGAAATAAGATGACACTCAACGCAACCACGTCCCACACCGTCGGGCCGTACTACCACATTGGTCTGACCTGGCTGAACCGCGAAGACCTGACCACCCCGGCCACCCTTGGCGAGCGCGTGGCGATCAGCGGGCAAGTGGTGGATGGCAAGGGCGAGGTCGTCAATGACGCCATGCTGGAAGTCTGGCAGGCCAACGCGGCCGGCAAGTACGACCACCCCGAGGACGAGCAGGACAAAGCCCTCGACCCGAGTTTTGAAGGCTTCGGCCGCGTGCCGGTGGACGCCGAAGGGCGGTTTCGCTTCACCACCATCAAACCGGGTAGTGTGCCGGGGCTCAACGGCACGACCCAGGCACCGCACTTGGTGATATTGGTGTTTGCCCGTGGTCTGGTGAAGCACTTGCTTACGCGGATTTATTTCGAAGGCGAGGCACTGAATGGGGATGACCCTTTGCTGGCCTGTGTGCCCGCGGAGCGCCGGAGCACCTTGGTGGCCAAGCCGGACGCGCACGGTGTGTATCAGTGGAATGTGATTTTGCAGGGGACCGATAAGGAAACGGTGTTCTTCGATTATTGATTCGTTTGGTAGGGCCTGATCGGGGGCAAGCCCCCTCCCACAGTTGATAGGCGGTGCGGTCAAGATGTGGGAGGGGCTTGCCCCCCGATCAGGCCGTCTCAGGCACCGCTTTCGGAACATGGCTGTTGCAAAGTGTGTCTAGGCTATAACCGTTCCCACTGAGTGAAAACACTATGACCACCACCACCAGTCATTACACCGGCGAAGAACGCAGCAAGCGCATCTTTGCGATTGTCGGTGCCTCTTCCGGCAACCTGGTCGAATGGTTCGACTTTTACGTCTATGCCTTCTGCGCCATTTATTTCGCTCCGGCGTTTTTCCCATCGGATGATCCCACCGTTCAACTGCTTAACACCGCCGGTGTGTTCGCCGCCGGGTTCCTGATGCGGCCGATCGGCGGCTGGCTGTTTGGTCGAGTGGCCGATAAGCACGGGCGCAAGAACTCAATGATGATCTCGGTGCTGATGATGTGCGCCGGCTCGCTAGTTATCGCCTTTCTGCCCACCTACAAGGATATCGGCGCCTGGGCCCCGGCATTGCTGCTGGTGGCGCGGTTGTTCCAGGGGTTGTCGGTGGGCGGCGAATACGGCACCACGGCCACTTATATGAGTGAGGTGGCGCTCAAGGGGCAGCGCGGCTTCTTCGCCTCGTTCCAATACGTGACGCTGATCGGCGGGCAATTGCTGGCCGTGCTGGTGGTGGTGATCCTGCAACAGCTGCTCAGCGAAGAGGAACTGCGCGCCTGGGGCTGGCGCATTCCGTTCGTGATCGGCGCGATTGCGGCGCTGATCTCCTTGTTGCTGCGTCGCACCCTGAAAGAAACCACCAGCCAGGAAACCCGCCAGGACAAAAACGCCGGCAGTGTGGCCGCGCTGTTCCGTCATCACAAAGCCGCGTTTATCACAGTGCTGGGCTACACCGCCGGCGGTTCGCTGATTTTCTACACATTCACCACCTACATGCAGAAGTACCTGGTGAACACCGCCGGCCTGCACGCCAAGACGGCCAGCTTCATCATGACCGGCGCGCTGTTCTTGTACATGTGCATGCAGCCGTTGTTCGGCATGCTCTCGGACAAGATCGGCCGACGTAACTCGATGCTTTGGTTCGGCGCACTCGGCACGCTGTGCACGGTGCCGATCCTGTTGACGTTGAAAACCGTGACCAGTCCGTTTCTGGCATTTGTGTTGATTTCTCTGGCGCTGGCGATTGTGAGTTTCTACACCTCCATCAGCGGCCTGGTGAAAGCCGAAATGTTCCCGCCCCATGTTCGCGCCCTCGGCGTCGGGCTGGCTTACGCCGTGGCCAATGCGCTGTTCGGCGGCTCGGCGGAATATGTGGCGTTGGGCTTGAAGTCCATGGGCATGGAAAACACTTTCTACTGGTACGTGACTGGCATGATGGCGGTGGCGTTCCTGTTCAGCTTGCGTCTGCCGAAACAGGCGGAATACCTGCATCACGATCTGTAAGGACTGAGTTATGACGTTGCGCACGAGCAACCAACTGTTCGACGCCTATTTCACCGCCGACAGCATGGCCGAGGTGTTCTGCGACCAGGGGCGCTTGCAGGGCATGCTGGATTTCGAAGCCGCTCTGGCCCGGGCGCAGGCGCGCGTTGGGTTGATTCCGCCAGCGGCCGTGGCACCGATTGCCCAGGCGTGCCTGGCATCGCTGTACGACGTGGATGCCCTCGGCATGGCGATTGCCTCGGCGGGCAACTCGGCGATCCCATTGGTGAAAGCCTTGGGCAAATTGATTGCCAGCGAGGACGCTGACGCCGAGCGCTATGTGCACCTGGGCGCCACCAGCCAGGACGTGATGGACACCGGTCTGGTCCTGCAACTGCGGCGTGCCTTGGTGTTGATCGAAAGCGACCTGGCGCAATTGGGGGATGTGCTGGCCGCGCAAGCCCAGCGCTATGCCACGGTGCCATTGGCCGGGCGCACCTGGTTGCAACATGCGACACCCGTGACCCTGGGCATGAAAATCGCCGGATGGCTGGGCGCGGTGACGCGCAGCCGGCAACGTCTGGCCGAACTCAAACCGCGTTTGCTGGTGCTGCAATTCGGCGGCGCCTCCGGCACGTTGGCGGCGTTGGGCGAACAGGCCATGCCGGTGGGCGAAGCCTTGGCCGCCGAACTGCATCTGAGCCTGCCCGATCAACCCTGGCACACCCAGCGTGATCGCCTGGTGGAGTTCGCCAGTGTGCTGGGCCTGATCGCCGGCAGCCTCGGCAAGCTGGGGCGGGACATCAGCCTGCTGATGCAGACCGAAGCGGCGGAAGTGTTCGAACCTGCCGCGCCGGGCAAGGGCGGTTCTTCCACCATGCCGCACAAACGCAACCCGGTGGGCGCCGCCGTCCTGATCAGCGCCGCCACTCGTGCACCGGGGCTGGTGGCCACGATGCTCAGCGCCATGCCCCAGGAACACGAGCGCAGCCTGGGCCTGTGGCATGCCGAGTGGGAAACCTTGCCGCAGATTTGCCGGTTGGTTTCCGGTGCCTTGCAGCAGGCGGTATTGCTGAGCCAGGGCTTGGAGGTCGACCCGGCGCGCATGGCACGCAACCTCGAATTGACCCAGGGCCTGGTGCTGGCCGAAGCGGTGAGCATTGTGCTCGCCCAGCGCCTGGGCCGCGAAACCGCGCACCATCTGCTGGAGCAATGCTGTCAGCGGGCGGTCGCTGAGGGGCGCCATCTGCGCGCGGTATTGGCGGACGAACCACAGATCACCGCCGAACTGTCCGCCACGGAGCTGGATCGCCTGCTCGACCCGGCCCATTACCTGGGGCAGGCGCACACTTGGGTCAGCCGCGCCGTGACCGATCATTTTGCATTGACTGCCTGAGGAGACTGCTGTGGCTTTTGTACAACTCGCCGAGGGCGACCTGCACTACCAACTGGAAGGCCCGGTGGATGCGCCGGTGTTGGTGCTGTCCAATTCGTTGGGCACCAACCTACGTATGTGGGATACCCAGATCCCGGCGTTCACCGAGCATTTTCGCGTGTTGCGCTATGACACCCGTGGGCATGGCAAGTCGCTGGTGACCGAGGGGCCGTACAGCATCGAGCAATTGGGGCGCGATGTGCTCGCGCTGCTGGATGCGTTGCAGATTCGCCGCGCGCATTTTTGCGGGTTGTCCATGGGCGGGCTGATCGGCCAATGGCTGGGCATTAACGCCGGTGAGCGCTTGCAGCGTCTGGTGGTGTGCAACACCGCCGCCAAAATCGGCACGCCCGAGGTTTGGAACCCACGCATCGAGACGGTGCTGCGCGATGGCGCGGACGCGATGGTGGCCTTGCGCGATGCGTCGATTGCGCGCTGGTTCACCCCCGACTTCGCCGCTGCCAACCCACACCAGGCCAAACTGATCACCGACATGCTCGCCGCCACCTCGCCCCAGGGCTACGCGGCCAACTGCGCGGCGGTACGGGATGCGGATTTGCGCGCAAACCTAGGGTCGATCCAGGTGCCGACCCTGGTCATCGCCGGCAGTGAAGATGCCGTCACGCCGCCAGCGGGTGGGCACTTTATCCAGCAACAGGTCAAGGCTGCCGAGTACGCCGAGTTCTACGCCGCGCACCTGTCCAATGTGCAGGCCGGTGCTGCTTTCAGTGACCGGGTGATTAAATTCCTGTTGTGCCGCTAAGGAGCTTTTCGTGGACGAGAAACAACGTTACGCCGACGGCCTGCAAGTGCGTCGGGAAGTGCTGGGCGATGCCCATGTCGACCGCAGCCTCAACGCGTTGACCGAATTCAACAGCGAGTTCCAGGAGATGATTACCCGTCATGCCTGGGGCGATATCTGGACCCGACCGGGCTTGCCCAGGCACACCCGCAGCCTGATCACCATCGCCATGCTGATCGGCATGAACCGCAGCGAAGAACTCAAGCTGCACCTGCGCGCCGCCGCCAGCAACGGCGTGACTCGCGCCGAGATCAAGGAGGTGCTGATGCAGAGCGCTATCTACTGCGGGATTCCGGCGGCGAATGCCACCTTTCACCTGGCCGAGTCGGTGTGGGATGAGCTGGGCGTTGAATCCCGCCAAGGTTGAAGTTCGCTCGCCACACGGGGTCAGTGGGAGTCCGCATCCCACACCCAATTCCACACGCCCGGCAGGTGTACGGTGTCATTCACGTCCTTGACCGTACGGGCCAGGGCGGCGCGTTCCAGTGCTGGGTGGTCGGTGTAGAAAGGCTCTGCGGCGGTTTTCATGCCGTTGATGCGGGCGCTGTCCAACAGGATCTGCAAGTACTCCTGCAGGTGCCGCGCGGTGTAGCGGTTGATGTCGTGGAAGGTCACCACCACCGGGATCACGCCGTCCACCGTGGGCAATTCGCCGAGGGCGATGCGCTCGCGCACCACCGACAGTTGCCGATACAGATTGGCGCGGCGGCGTGGGCTGGCATTGAAACCCCAGATCTTGCCGTCATTGGCGCTCAGGTCCGTGAGCAGTACCTGCATACCGTGGCGCTGATAGGCAGCAAAAGTGCGGCGGTCGTAGTTCCAGAACGGTGGGCGCACCAGGCGCGGCGGTGCGCCGGTGATGGCGGCAATATCGGCCGCACCCTGGGTGAGAGTGCGCTCCAGTTCGGCATCGTTGAGCCAGCGGTGATTGGTGTGGAAGGTGGTGGCGGTGTGAAACGCCAGCACATGCCCGCCGGCGTACTCGCGTTCCATGGTCTTGCGACCCCGTGAACTGCCGCCTGAGCGCGCGGATTCGGTCTGTAAAAAGAACACGGCCTTGATGCCCGGCAGCACCGGGTTGTGTGCCAGGTCGGCGATCACCGAGCGGGTCGGGTTGTTATAGCCCGAAGCACTGGGACCGTCATCGAAGGTCAACAGAAAGCGGATTGGCGCCTGGGCTTGCAGGCGTTGCTCGGTCTGGGGCGTCAAGGCGATTGGCGCGCTGATGCAGCCGCCGAGGCTCAGGGCCAGGGCCAGCACGGCAGCGGCGAAAGCATAGAGTTTCATGGTGGGCACGGGCTCGGCAAAGAGGCCGCTGCTGGGCGAATCAGCAGCGGCAGGCGCGCACCATACAGCAAGTGCCGCGCCGGTTTACAGCAGGCTGATCGGGTAACTGACGATCAACCGGTTTTCATCGAACTCGTTGTTGCTGTAGTCGCGACGCATGCTGGAATTGCGCCAGCGAACCGTCAGGTTTTTCGCCGCGCCGCTTTGCACCGTGTAACCCACTTCGCTTTCGCGACCCCATTCCTTGCCATCGGTGACGGTGCCGCTGTGCACATTGCTGCCGCTGATATAGCGGTTCATCAGGGTCAGGCCCGGCACGCCGAGGGCGGCGAAGTTGTAGTCGTGGCGCACTTGCCAGGATTTCTCCCGGGCGTTGTCGTAGCTTGAGTTGTAGCTGTCGTTGGCCAGGGTGCCGCCGCTGGTGCCGTTGACGCGCATCCATGCACTGTCGCCGCTGAGCTTTTGCAGGCCCACATAGAACGTGTTGCCGCCGTATTTGGCCGAGAGCAGGCCGGACCAGGTTTTATTGTCCAACTCGCCGGCGCGGGCGCTGCCGTCTTCTTTGCCATAGAAGAACCCGAGGTTGGCGCCCAAGGTCCAGTCGCCCACAGGCTGGCTGTGGATCAGGTTGACGAACTGTTGGCGGTAAATGTCCTTGAGCTGGGCGTTCCACAGGCCGATCTGGGTGCGCTTGTCGTTGAATGCGTATTCGGCGCCTTGGAAGTTGAAGCGGTCCGAGGTGAAGGCCGTTTTGCCCACCATCGACATGTCCGACAGACTGCTGTCGTCGCGCGGGCTGTTGGCGCGGAACTGGCCGCCATAGAGGGTCAGGCCGTCGATTTCCTTCGACGTGATCTGCCCGCCGCGCAAGGTTTGCGGTAGGGAGCGGCCATCGTCGGCGCGCAGGATCGGCAGCACCGGCATCCACTCGCCCACCTTCAGCTCGGTCTTGGACAGCCGTGCCTTGAACGCCACGCCCAAACGCCCGAAGTCATCGGCCGGGCGACCGTCGTGATCCAACGGCAACAGCTGCGTGCCGCCGGTGCCGCGTCCGCCGTCGAGTTTGAGCGAATACAGCCCCAGCACGTCCACGCCGAACCCCACCGTGCCCTGAGTGAAACCGGATTTGGCGTCGAGGATAAAACTCTGCGTCCATTCCTGGGCGCCGCCCTGGGTTTTGCTCGGGTTGGTGAAGTTACGGTTGAAGAAAAAATTAC
The DNA here is from genome assembly GCF_019641515.1 of Pseudomonas sp. S5F11. NCBI lineage: Bacteria > Pseudomonadati > Pseudomonadota > Gammaproteobacteria > Pseudomonadales > Pseudomonadaceae > Pseudomonas > Pseudomonas sp. S5F11. The sequence goes on along the minus strand of NZ_JAIFJZ010000001.1, from coordinate 2,048,727 downwards.
GCAGGTTGAGGTTGGCGCTGGCGTCTTCGAAAAAACCGTGGTCTTCGGCGACGGCAGGCAAGGCAAGACTGGCGACAGCGGTGGCCAGCAACAGCCGGCGCGGGTGGAAAGTGCTCATGGTATCGGACCTGTTGTTATTGGGGTTATGCAGGTGGCGGCCATGGTGCGCGGCGGTGCGGGGGCGGTTCAATCGGGGGAGGGCGGGTTGTGGGCGATGATCGAACGCAACTTGCCGGGCGCGCAGGCCCGGCAGGCTCAGCGTTTGGGCAGATCGATGTGGGTCCAGGGGAACGCCGGCAGGTAATGCTGGGCCGCGACGATCACGGCCACCATCGCCACCAGGAACACCGCTTGCCATGGGCTCCAGAACGCCCAATGCAGGCCGTTGAGCCACGGGTAGCCTTCGCTGAAGCGTTGGCTCATATGACCGATGCGTTTTTTGTGCAGCAGGTTGATCAGCACCATGCCGGCATAGGTGAACGCTCCGAGGATGCCGAGCATCAAGGCGCAGGCCACCAGCATGATCGCTTGCGGCACGCCGTGGCGGATCACCAGCCAATAGTCGTTGGGGTTGAGTCGCTTGGGGATCAAGCGCTGGCTCAGCCACAAGTCCAGCACTCTGTAGGTCGAACTCATCCCGGCCCAAAACTGCGTAACGCGAAAACCGATACCGGCCGGCACCAGTGCCATGAACATAAAGATCGACACCGACATCAAGTCCAGCTTGTCGGGCCTGGAGTGGGCGATGCTCAGGCCGATACCCAGGGCGAACACGGCCCACAACCGGATAAACACTTGGGTGTAGATCGGCCGTGGCACGAATTTGCGCCAGAAGAATAGGTCAGGCTGAGGCAGCCGCTCGATCAGTTGCGGATAACGCCAGGTCAGGGTCTCGGCCAGGTGCTGGCAGGCGTTCCATTCGTTTTCGCCGAAGGTGTCGATGATGCGTTTTTGTTGAGTGGTGGACATCGGCGTCAGCAATAAGCGCGCGGCCAGAGCGTCGGCGGAGTTGCGTCGGGTGTCCTGGGCTTTTTCTTGCAGATGAGTGAAGAAACTCTCCTGCTCACAACGCGACACCAACTGGCGCCACATCCACGCCGGTTCCGGGTACACCCCTTTCTGATCGTCCCAACCAAATGTCTGGCACACCCGTTCGAACAGCGGCACGCTCCATTGGGTGTCATGCAGCAATTGCAGAACGATGCGTTGCCACTGTTGCTGCAAGTCGAATACCTGTAACCAGGCTTGGCTGTTGTACTGGGTCAATTGGCTGATGAACTCGCGCTCGGCCTGTTGCTCCAGCAGTTCTTGCAAGGTGCGGCGATAGTCCTGCAGCAGTTCGCCGGTCAGCGCCTCGTATTGCCAAGGGGTCATCGCTACCTGCTGCCACGGCGTCAGCCATTCCAGGTGCTGCGCGGCCCATTGGGCGATGGCGCTGCGTTCGCCGGGGGCATTGAAACAATGGCGCAACAGGCCGGCCTGGAACGCGTCGGCGCAACCCTGTTGCCGAGCCTGCGCCCAGCGTTCATCGAGGTTATGGGCATTGAGGCCGCAGATCAGCGCCTCGGCAGGGTCTGGCGCGGGGGCGTCGAACGGCGCCGGGCTGAGGGGGCGCACGTCCATCAGTTCGGCCAGATCGCGGAGGTTGTCGGGAGCCGCCTCGGCCAGCGGTGTCTCGACGGCCACTGTCTCGGCGTTGTCCATGCGCCAGCGCGCTTCGCTCAGCGCTTCTTCATAGGCCTCGCGCAGGCGCTGGAAGCCGGCGGCGTCTTCATCCGGGCGGCAGCTTTTGAGCAGCCGCGCATAGCTGCGTTTGATGGTGCGCTCGTCGGCATCTTCCGGCAGCTGCAGTACGGTCCAACAATCCATGTGATCTTTCCTCAGCGCCAAAAGCCGTTATCGAGCTGCTCCAGTTGCCGGGTCAGTTCGCTGCGGGCTTCGCGGATGCGGCGTTCGTCCTGGGTGTCGAGCACCTGCTGGAACTGAGCGGCCCAATGCCCGAGTTGTTCGCGCAGCTCACCCAGGCTTTCCTGATAGAGCCGTTCAAGGCGCGCGGTCAGAACGGTGTTGACCTGCTGGTCACGCGGATGAATCTTCAGTAACGCCAGGGCTTGCAGGCGTTGCTGGATTTCCTGCGGGCTGAGCACACCTGGGTTGTTTTCGATCACCAGGGAATGTTGCTCGCCGGTGAGCGGGATATTTACCTGGGCTTCCAGCAAGCCGTTATTGTCGTAGGTAAAGCGTACGTCCAGGGAGACCTCACCGGCCTTGCGCTTGGGCACGGCGATTTCCAGTTGGCCCAGTTCGATGTTGTCTTTCACCAAGCGGCTTTCGCCTTGATAGATCTTCAGCAGCACGCGGCTCTGGTCATCGTGCAGGGTGACCACACTTTTGACCCGGCTCACCGGCACGCTGCTGTTGCGTTCGATCAGGGGCAGGTAGTGGCCGCTTTCGATATGGCCGCCGTATTGGTTCGAGGTTTCGATGCCCAGGGTGTAGGGGCACACGTCGGTCAGCACCACTTCTTCCAGCGCGGCGGAACGCGCTTTGAGGGCGGCCTGGATTGCGGCGCCGTGGGCCACCACTTGGTCGGGGTCGAGGCTGATGGAGGGAAAACGCCCGAACAACCCGGCGGCGAGTTTGCGCACCAGCGGCATGCGCGTGGTGCCGCCCACCAGCAGAATTTCATCCAGGTCACTGACACGAATGCGCGCATCGCGCAGGGCCCGCTCGATTGGCGCGCGCAGGCGCTCCAACAGCGGCGTGTAGAGCTTGGCCAGCTCCGCTTGAGTGATGGTTTTGACCCACTGCTGGCCATCGACGCGCAGGGTGAAATCGGCGCTGTCATCTTGGCCCAATGCCTTGCGTACGCGCTCGGCCTCGCGGCGCAGGGTGTGCAGCACGCTGCTGGTGGGCGGAAAGCCTTGGGCGTTGCGCTGGCTGTCGACGAAATGCTCCAGCAGCAGCGTGTCGAAATCTTCGCCGCCCAAGAAATTGTCGCCGGCGCTGGCGCGCACTTCCATGACCCCCTCGAACAGCTCGATGATCGACACGTCAAACGTGCCGCCACCGAGATCGAACACCAGGAACGAGGTTTCTTTGTCGCGTTGATGCAGGCCGTAGGCGAGGGCGGCGGCGGTGGGTTCGTTGATCAGCTTTTCAACGTTGAGCCCGGCCAGCTCACCGGCAATGCGCGTGGCTTTGCGTTGGCCGTCACTGAAGTACGCGGGCACGCTGATCACGGCTTCGGTGACGGTGAGGCCGTAGGTGCGCTCGATGTCTTCTTTCAGGCTTTTGAGCACCAGTGCCGAGAGTTCTTCCGGGCGGAACGAACGGTCGCCCAGGCGCACTTCGGTGGCGCTGCCCATGTAGCGCTTGAACAGCGACGTAGTCAGGTGCGGGTGAGTGTGCAGGCGCTCCTTGGCGGCCTGACCGACCAGCACGCGCCCCTGATCATCCAGCCCGACTACGCTCGGGGTGAGCAATTGGCCAAGGGCATTGCTCACCAATTCGGCGGCATCACCGCGCCAGACCGCTGCGAGACTGTTGGTCGTCCCCAGGTCGATTCCTACGATCATTACGACAAGCTCCCTCTGTGGTCTGTAAGAATCTGTAACCAATTTTCCCGAAAGGCTGAACGCAAAGCAAGACGGTGGCCGCTGACCCGAGCGGGCTGGCGGTGTTTGTCGTCGCGAACGGGATGCTCAACCTTTCAACCTTACGTTTCACCACTGGGGTGTCTACTGTCAGGGTTGACAGTCGAACACGGACTTTTCAGGGCGTAGTTGGGGGTGGTCACAGTAGATGTTGAAGCACGCGAGGGAGGAAAACTCATGAGCTTCGGAAAAGATATAGGAGAGATCTTAACGTCCGGGCAGATACAGAGATAAACGCGCATAAAAAAACGCCTCCTGTCAGGGAGGCGTTTTTCTTGACGACGGCGTTATCAGAACGCCTTGAACGCCGGCGCTTCTTCTTTCAGCGGTTCATTCTTTGCAGTCTGCTCGTTCCAGCCACCGCCGAGGGCCTTGTACAGGTTGACCTCGCTGGTCAACTGCGCGAGGCGGTCGGTGATCAGCGATTGTTGCGCGCTGAACAGTTGGCGCTGTGCATCGAGGAACGTCAGGTTGCTGTCCACACCGATGCGGTAGCGACGCTCAGCCAGGCGGTAGTAATCCTGGTTGGCCTCAACGAAACCGCGTTGGGCTTCCAATTGCTGCTTGTAGGTCGCCCGCGCGGCAAGGCCGTCGGAGACTTCCTGGAAGCCGGTCTGAATCGCCTTCTCGTAGTTCGCCACGTTGATCTCTTTCTGGATCTTCGAGTAGTCCAGGCTGGCGCGCAGGCTGCCGGCGTTGAAGATCGGGATGTTGATCTGCGGCGCGAACGACCAGGTGCCCGAGCCGCCTTTGAACAAGCCGCCCAGGTTCGGGCTGGCGGTGCCGGCGCTGGCGGTCAGGCTGATGCTTGGGAAGAACGCCGCACGGGCTGCGCCGATATTGGCGTTGGCGGCCTTGAGGTTGTACTCGGCCTGCACAATGTCGGGGCGACGTTGCAGCAGGTCCGACGGCAAGCCGGCCGGTACTTCGCTGAGCAGGTCATCCGACAGCGGCTGGCTGGCCAGATTGGCCGGCAGGCCGGTGCCCAGCAGCAGGGTCAGGTTGTTTTCGTCCTGGGCCACCTGGCGGGTGTAGCGGGCCAGGGACACACGGGCGTTTTCCACGGAGGTGCGCGCCTGGCTGAGGTCGAGGGCCGAGGCCACGCCGACTTCGTTGCTACGCGAAGTCAGCTTGTAGCTCTGCTCGAACGCGGCGAGGGTGTCCTGGGTCAGCTTGAGCAGTTCCTTGTCGGCCTGCCAGGTCAGGTAGGCGTTGGCCACACTGGCCACCAGACTGATCTGAGTGCTGCGCCGCGCCTCTTCGGTGGCGAAGTACTTTTGCAAGGCTTCTTCACTCAGGCTGCGCACGCGACCGAACAGGTCCAGCTCGTAGGAGCTGATCCCAAGACCGACCGAGTACTGGCTGGCGATCCTCGATTCGCCGGTCTGCGACAGGCGAGCCGGGGTGCGCGAGCGCTCACCGCTGCCCGTGGCCGAAACGGCCGGGAACAGGTCGGCGCGCTGGATGTTGTATTGCGCGGCGTAGGCATCGATGTTCAAGGCCGCGACACGCAGGTCGCGGTTGTTCACCAATGCGGTCTGGATCAGCTGTTGCAGGGCAGGGTCATGGAAAAACTGCTTCCAGCCTTGCTCGGCAGCAGCCTGACCCGGCGCCTGGGCCGACGAATACGCCGGCCCCTGCGGGTACTGCGCTGCTACCGGCGCGTCGGGGCGCTGGTAGTCAGGGATCAGCGAGCAGCCACTGAGCACGAAGGCTGTGACGGCTAGGGAAAGTAGCGACTTGCTCATTGGCCAGCCTCGTTAGAAGTTTGCTTGGTTTCGGGTTCTTTGCGGTTGCCGATGGCCGACACGGTAGCGAAGAACAGCGGCACCCAGAAGATCGCCAGGACAGTGGCGGTGATCATGCCGCCAATGACGCCGGTACCGATGGCGTGCTGGCTGCCTGAACCGGCGCCCGAGGAGATCGCCAGGGGCAGTACGCCGAGGATGAACGCCATGGAGGTCATGATGATCGGCCGCAGACGCATGCGAGACGCTTCGATAGCCGACTCGACGATGCCTTTACCCTGTTCGTGAAGTTCTTTGGCGAACTCCACGATAAGGATGGCGTTTTTCGCCGCCAGACCCACCGTGACCAACAGGCCCACCTGGAAGAACACGTCGTTGGACAGCCCGCGCATGCTGGTGGCGATCAACGCACCCACCACGCCCAGGGGCACTACCAACACCACCGCAATCGGGATCGACCAGCTCTCGTACAGTGCCGCAAGGCACAGGAACACCACCAGCAGCGACAGCGCATACAACGCCGGAGCCTGGGACCCGGACAAGCGCTCTTCATACGACAGACCCGTCCAGGCATAGCCCACGCCCGCCGGCAGTTGCTTGGCGATGCGTTCCACTTCGGCCATCGCTTCACCGGTGCTGTAACCCGGTGCCGGAGTGCCGAGGATTTCCATCGCGGCCACGCCGTTGTAACGCGAGAGCTTCGGCGAACCGTAGATCCACTTGCCGGTGGCGATGGCCGACAACGGCACCATCTTCCCGGAGTCGCTGCGCACGTACCACTTGTTCAGGTCTTCTGGAGACATGCGGCTGGCGGCTTCACCTTGCACGTACACTTTCTTCACGCGACCACGGTCGATGAAGTCGTTGACGTAGCTGCCACCCAGGGCAATCGCCAGGGTCTGGTTGATGTTGGCCAGGGAGATGCCCTGGGCGCTGGCCTTCTCGTCGTCAACGGTGAGTTCGTATTGCGGCTCATCGTTCACGCCGTTGGGGCGCACACCGGCCAGGATCTTGCTCTGTGCCGCCATACCCAGGAACTGGTTGCGCGCGGCCATCAACTTCTCATGACCGACACCGCCCTGGTCTTGCAGGAACACGTCGAAACCGGTGGCGTTACCCAATTCCAGTACCGACGGCGGCACGATGGCGAACACCATGGCGTCCTGGAACGTCTGCATGAAGTAACCCTGGGCGCGCTTGGCGATCTCGAACACCGAGGTGGACGCATCACGCTCGTCCCACGGCTTAAGCATTACGAACGCCAGGCCGGAGCTTTGGCCACGACCGGCGAAGTTGAAGCCGTTCACGGTAAACACCGATTTGACGCCTTTGCCTTCGCCCGGCTCACCTTCTTTATCGTTGAGCAGGAAGATCCGCATGTCGTCGATGACTTTCTGCGTACGTTCAGCGGTGGAACCGACCGGTGTCTGCACCTGGGCAAAGATCACCCCCTGGTCTTCGTCGGGCAGGAACGCCGCCGGGATGCGCATGAACAGCCAGATCATGCCGGCGAAGATCAGCAGGTACACCAGGAACGCCGGGATCTTGTGCTTGATCATGTTGCCCACGCCGCGCTCGTAGCTCACTACGCTACGGTCGAAGGTGCGGTTGAACCAGCCGAAGAAACCACGCTTGGGTTGGCCGTGCTTCTCGGGATCGATCGGCTTGAGCATGGTGGCGCACAGCGCCGGGGTGAAGATCAGGGCAACCAGTACCGACAGCGCCATGGCCGAAACGATGGTGATGGAGAACTGTTTGTAGATCACCCCGGTGGAACCACCGAAGAACGCCATCGGCAACAGTACCGCCGACAGTACCAGGGCAATACCTACCAGGGCGCCCTGGATCTGGGTCATGGATTTGACCGTCGCTTCTTTAGGCGACAGGTGTTCCTCGGCCATCACCCGCTCGACGTTTTCTACCACCACGATGGCGTCGTCCACCAGCAGGCCGATGGCCAGGATCATGCCGAACATGGTCAGGGTGTTGATGGTGAAACCGAACGCCGCCAGGATGCCGAACGTACCCAGCAATACCACCGGTACGGTCATGGTGGTGATGATGGTGGCGCGGAAGTTTTGCAGGAACAGGAACATCACCAGGAACACCAGCACGATCGCTTCGACCAGGGTGTGCACTACACCGGAGATCGATTCGGTCACTACTGGGGTGGTGTCATACGGCACCACCGCTTTCATGCCAGGCGGGAAGAACGGTTCCAGGGACGCCACGGTGGCGCGGATAGCCTTGGCGGTATCCAGGGCGTTGGCGCCGGATGCCAGTTTGATCGCCATACCGGAGGCCGGCTTGCCGTTGAACTGCGCGCTGATGCTGTAGGTCTGGCCACCCAGCTCGATGCGCGCGACGTCCTTGAGGCGAACCTGGGAGCCGTCGGTGTTGACCTTCATCAGGATGTTGCCGAACTGCTCGGCGGTTTGCAGGCGTGTCTTACCGATGATGGTGGCGTTCAGCTGGGTGCCGGGCAGGGCAGGCAAGCCGCCCAATTGGCCGGTGGCCACCTGTACGTTCTGTGCGGCGATGGCGGTGCTGACGTCGACCGGGGTCAACTGGTAGTTGTTCAGCTTGGCCGGGTCGAGCCAGATACGCATGGCGTACTGGGAACCGAACACCTGGAAGTCACCCACGCCGGCTGTCCGCGAGATCGGGTCCTGGATGTTGGACACGATGTAGTTGGACAGGTCGTCCTTGGTCATGCTGCCGTCTTCGGACACCAGACCGATCACCATCAGGAAGTTCTTCACCGACTTGGTCACGCGGATACCCTGTTGCTGCACTTCTTGCGGCAGCAGCGGGGTGGCCAGGTTCAGCTTGTTCTGCACCTGCACCTGGGCGATGTCGGGGTTGGTACCCTGGTTGAACGTTACGGTGATGGTCATGCTGCCGTCGGAGTTACTGTCCGAGGACACATACCGCAGGTTGTCGATACCGTTGAGCTGTTGCTCGATCACCTGCACCACGGTGTCCTGCACGGTTTGTGCGGACGCGCCTGGGTAGGTCACCTGGATATCGATGGCGGTCGGCGCGATGGCCGGGTATTGGTTGATGGGCAACTTCAGGATCGAGAGTGCCCCGACCAGCATGATCACCAGGGCAATCACCCAGGCGAAAATGGGACGGTCGATAAAAAATTTCGACATGGGTTACTCCCCTTTGCCAGCAGCGGCAGCAGGAGCAGCGGTACCGGCGGGCTTGGCGTTGTCCGCGTCCTTGACCTTGACCTCGGCGCCCGGCTTGACGTACTGCAAGCCTTCGGTGATCACACGGTCACCGGCATTCAAGCCTTTTTCCACCAGCCAGTAGGCGCCGGCGGTACGGTTGGCCACCAGCTCGCGTTGCTCGACCTTGTTGTCCGCGTTGACGATCAACGCCGTAGGAGTGCCTTTGAGATCGCGAGTCACGCCTTGCTGCGGGGCCAGGATCGCCTTGCTGTTCACACCGGCTTGCAGTTGGGCGTGCACGAACATGCCCGGCAACAGGGTGTGATCGGGGTTGGGGAACACGGCGCGCAGGGTCACGGAACCGGTGGTCTGATCGACCGACACTTCGGAAAATTCCAGTTTGCCGTCGTGCTTATAGTCGCTACCGTCTTCCAGGGTCAGCTTGACCTTGGCGGCATTGGCCCCGGCTTTCTCCAGTTGGCCGCTTTCCAGGTCGCGGCGCAGTTTCAGCATTTCGGCTGAAGACTGAGTCACGTCGACGTAGATCGGGTCCAGTTGTTGGATCACGGCCATGGCATCGGCCTGGCCATTGCTGACCAGTGCGCCTTCGGTCACCGAAGAACGGCCGATACGCCCGGAGATCGGCGCGAACACTTTGGTGTAGCGCACGTTGATCTGGGCGGTTTGAACGTTTGCTTCGGCGGTCATGCGATTGGCGACGGCAGTGTCGTATTCCTGACGGCTCACGGCCTGCTCATCCACCAACTGCTTGTAGCGGTCGCTGATGGATTTGGTCTGGCTCAGGCTGGCCTGGGCGCTTTTCAGGGTGGCTTCATAGACCGACGGGTCGATCTGATAAAGCTGCTGGCCTTCCTTCACGTCTGCGCCTTCCTTGAACAGGCGCTTGAGAATAATGCCGTTGACCTGCGGGCGAACTTCCGCGATACGGAAGGCCGTGGTGCGGCCTGGCAGTTCGGACGTCAAGGTAAAGGCTTGCGGTTGCAGGGTGACGACGCCGACCAGAGGGGTTTGAGCGGGCGGAGCCGCTTCTTCCTTTTTACATCCGCTGAGCAGCGATGCCAGGGCGACGGCAGTGACCAGAGCGGTAACAGCTGGCTTAAGTTGCATGAAGATCCTCGGGTCAGGCGCGCAGGGTGCGCACAAGAAGTGTGGAAGGGTAAAAAACAAGCCGCGAGTAGATAAGTAGCTTGCTACGCAATATACTTACGTTCATGGTTGTTTGTAAACTCTTGACAGGCTTTGCGGATTGTTGACAAAGCAATGTCCAAAGCCTCGATTTTAGTACGTTCGGTGCCCATGACGGCGTCGTCCCACAATTATTCAGATGATCGTTAACATCTATTAACACTGCGTTAACGATAGTCCCACGTGTTCTGATTGAGGTTTTACTGCCATGGTTCGTCGCACCAAAGAGGAAGCTCAGGAAACGCGCAGCCAGATTCTCGATGCCGCCGAGCAAGCCTTTTACGAGCGCGGCGTTGCGCGCACCACGCTGGCAGACATCGCCACGTTGGCCGGCGTGACGCGCGGCGCTATCTATTGGCATTTCAGCAATAAGTCCGACTTGCTCCAGGCCCTGCTCGATACGCTGCACGAGCCACTGGACGAGTTGGCGCGGGCCAGTGAAAGCGAGGATGAACTCGACCCGCTGGGCTGCATGCGCAAGCTGCTGATTCGTTTGTTCCATCAAGTGGCCCTGGATCCGAAAACCCGACGCATCAATGAGATCTTGTTTCATAAGTGCGAATTCACCGACGAAATGTGCGACATGCGTCGTCAGCGTCAAACCCACAGCCTGGAATGCAACCTGCGTATCGGCCTGACGCTGCGTAACGCGGTCCATCGCGGGCAGCTACCGGAAAACCTCGACACCACGCGGGGAGCCGTGTGCCTCCATGCGTACATCAACGGGCTGATCGGCCAATGGTTGCTGGTACCCGACAGCTTTCAATTGCAGCAGGAAGCCGAACGCTGGGTAGAGGCCGGGCTGGACATGCTGCGCTTGAGCCCCAGCCTGCGCAATTGAGACAAAATGCGTAATTGCGTCCAGTTGTGTCAACAGTAAAGCCTAAGGACGGTCAATCGTCCTTCTGACTTATTCGTGGGGTGACTTTATATACGGGCTGGCCGGCGCTTGATAGGTAGCCGCCTAAGTATTTTGTAGGGATTTTGTTGCAATGCTGTGAAGGAATGTTACCTAGGCAAAGTGAGAGGGGGCGTGCCCCCGATAGCGAGTGATGGGCAGCTTATAGCCGACCCACCGCTATCGGGGACAAGCCCCCTCCCACATTTGGTTTGTGTTTTAGGCGATTACAGCGGCAGGGTCGGATAGTCGATGTAACCGACCGGGCCTTTGCCATAGAAGGTTTCCGGATGGGCTTCGTTCAGCGGCGCATCGGCCTCCAGGCGAGCCGGAAGATCCGGGTTGGCAATGAAAGGCACGCCGAACGCCACCGCATCCGCTTTACCCTCGGCCAGCCACGCATTGGCGCTGTCCTTGGTGAAGCGTTCATTGGCGATGTAAGCGCCGCCGAAGGCTTTTTTCAGTTGCGGGCCAAGGCTGTCGGCGCCTTCTTTTTCACGGGAGCAGATAAACGCGATGCCGCGCTTGCCCAGCTCAGTGGCCACGTAGGTAAAGGTTTCCGCCAGATTGGCATCGCCCATGTCGTGCGCGTCGGCGCGGGGTGCCAGGTGTACGCCCACGCGGCCGGCGCCCCAGACTTCAATGGCCGCGTCGGTCACTTCCAGCAGCAGGCGTGCACGGTTTTCCAGGGAGCCGCCGTACTGGTCGGTGCGCTGGTTGGTGCTGCTCTGCAGGAATTGGTCGAGCAGGTAGCCGTTGGCGCCGTGGATTTCCACACCGTCGAAACCGGCGGCCTTGGCGTTCTCGGCGCCGGTACGGTAGGCGTCGACGATGTCGGCGATTTCAGCGGTTTCCAGGGCGCGCGGAGTCGGGTAGTCGGCCAGCGGACGCACCAGGCTGACGTGGCCCTTGGGTTGGATCGCACTCGGGGCCACTGGGGTTTCGCCGTTCAGGTACGACGGGTGGGAAATGCGCCCCACATGCCACAGTTGCAGGAAAATCTTGCCGCCGGCGCCGTGCACGGCCTTGGTCACGTTGGCCCAGCCACGCACCTGGTCGTTGGACCAGATACCGGGGGTGTCCGGATAGCCCACGCCCATCGGTGTGACGGAAGTGGCTTCGCTGAGGATCAGCCCGGCAGACGCTCGCTGCACGTAGTACTCGGCCATTAGCGCGTTGGGTACGCGACCGGCGTCGGCGCGGCAGCGGGTCAGCGGGGCCATGATGATGCGGTTCGACAGCTCCACGTCACCCAGTTTGATCGGATCGAAAATAGTCGTCATCGCACAATACCTTCTCTAGTTACTTGGATCAGTTGGTCGCAGGGGCCAGGTCGGCATCGCCGCTCTGACGGAACGTTATCAAGGTCACCAACAGGGCAAGGATCGCCAGGGCAGCGGCCGCCAGCGGCACACTGGTCAGGCCGAAACCATGAGCGATCACGCTGCCACCGACCCAGGCACCGAGGGCGTTGCCGATGTTGAACGCGCCGATGTTCAAGGTGGACACCAGGTTCGGAGCGGCCTTGCCGAAGGTCACCACGTTGATCTGCAGCGCCGGCACGGCGGCGAACGCGGCGGTTGCCCACAGGAACAGGGTGATTTCGGTGGGGATCACGGCGACGCTGGTCCAGCTCAGCGCGGTGGACACCACCGCCATGCTGATAAATACGCCAATCAGCGTGGCCGCCAGACGTTTATCCGCCAGTTTGCCGCCGATGATGTTGCCCACGGTCAGGCCCAGGCCGATCAGCAGCAGGGTCCAGGTCACGCCTTTGGGCGACACTCCGGTGACATCGCCCAACAGCGGCGCCACATAGGTGAAGAGGGTGAACATGGACGCAGCGAACAGCGCCGTCATGCTCAGCGACAGCCAGATACCAGCACCCTTGAGGGCGGCCAGTTCGGCGCGCATGTCGAGCTTTTCTTCATCGCGCTTGGCCGGCAAGAAGCGGATCAGCCCGATCAGCGCCACCACACCGATCACCGTCACGGCCCAGAAGGTCGAGCGCCAGCCGGCTTGCTGGCCCAGTGCGGTGCCCAGGGGCACGCCGAGGACATTGGCCAGGGTCAAACCGGTGAACATCAGGGCTACGGCCGAGGCCCGCTTGTTGGCCGGCACCAGGTTGGCCGCCACCACCGAACCAATGCCGAAGAACGCGCCGTGGCACAGTGCGGTGACCACGCGGGCAAACATCAGCACGTTGTAGTCGCTGGCCAGTGCGCAGAGCAGGTTGCCGATAATGAAGATCCCCATCAACGCGACCAGAGCTGCCTTGCGTGGCAGTTTGGCCGTGGCCAGTGCCATAAATGGCGCGCCAATGGCCACGCCCAGGGCGTAACCGGTGACCAGCCAACCGGCGCCAGGGATCGATACACCGAGGTCCGCCGCCACATCGGGCAGCAAACCCATGATGACGAACTCGGTGGTGCCGATGGCGAAGGCGCTCAAGGCCAGGATGAGGAGCGAGAGGGGCATTTGCGGATCCTTTTTACAGCGGTTCAGCGCTGAGTTCAGTGATAAGCGCCGTGAGGAAGGCTTGGATCGCTTCCTCATTGCGTTTGAAAAAGTGCCACTGCCCGGCCTTCTGGCTGCTGATCAGACCCGCCCGTTGCAAGGTGGCCAGGTGCGCCGACACGGTCGACTGGGACAAGCCGCAGCGCTGGTCGATCTGCCCGGCACAGATGCCGTATTCGTGGTTGTGCAATTGCTCGGGGAATTGCACTTTTGGGTCTTTGAGCCAGTTGAGGATGTCTCGCCGTACTGGGTGCGCCAGGGCTTTTATTATTTCGTCGAGGTCGATGGACATGGCAGTGTGCTCGGTGTCGTAAAGCGTTATATCGCGATGAGGCGAACTTTAAATCGGTATATCCCGATATACCAATACGATTTAGCTCTGAGATCATCTCAAATCGGTATATCGGGTTATAACGATACGTTGGCGGCAGTGCTAAACTGCGCGCCATGAATTATCTCGCACATCTGCACTTGGGCGGCCAACTTCCTGCGCAACTGCTGGGCAGCCTGTATGGCGACTTCGTTAAAGGCCGTCTGCAGGGCCAGTTCAGCCCATCCATCGAAGCGGCGATCCAGTTGCATCGCTCGATCGACCGTTTTACCGACAGCCATCCGTTGGTGGGGCAGGCGCTGTCGCGCTTCAGCCTGACCCGTCGGCGCTATGCGGGGATTGTTCTGGACGTGTTCTTCGATCACTGCCTGGCGCGGGATTGGACCTTCTATGCCGACCAGCCGCTGGAGCACTTCACCTCGCAGGTATACCGCGTATTGGCTGCCGAACCGCAGTTGCCCGGGCGCTTGGCGCAGATTGCGCCGTTTATGGCGGCCGATGATTGGTTGGGCTCGTACCGCGACTTTGCGGTGATGGAGCAGGTGTTGCGTGGGATTTCGCGGCGGCTGACGCAGCCTGAGGAGTTGGGGCAGGCGATGCAGGAGTTGCGACTTTTATATGAACCGTTGAGTGAAGACTTCCGGCGCTTCTACCCTGAATTGCAGGTGTTCGCACAGTCTCAACTGACAACATCAAACTAAATGTGAAGGGGGCTTGCCCCCTCCCACATTTGTCTCAAGCTGCGAACGCTGGTCGCGCCGCTACTTGTTCTACCTCCGGCACCGGCCCAAACAACACCTTCTGCACCGCCTGCTGCGCCTGGTAAGCCAGCGCCGCGCGTTCCTGCCCGGCGCACGCAATCGGTGTGAGCACATGAATTTCCACATCGCCCTGGTCATTGGCGAACAACCGCATCAGGTGCGAGAGCAAGTCGTCATCGCCGATAAACGGCGCCAGGGGATCGACCTGTCCGTCACGCAGGTAACGGATCGCCACCGGTTGCAGCGACACATCCGCATCGATGGCGCTGGCCAGCAGGCGCCCGTGGAAGGTGCGCAGGCTGCGACCGTCGGTGGTGGTGCCTTCGGGGAACATCAGCAGCGGGTGCTGTTGTTCCAGGTGGCGGGTCATTTGTTTGCGGATCAGTTGGCTGTCGCCCGAACCCCGGCGGATAAATAGGCTACCGGCCTTGGCCGCCAGCCAGCCGGCCACCGGCCAGGTGCGCACTTCGGCCTTGGACAGGAACGACATCGGCGCCACGGCGCCCAACAGCGGAATGTCGGTCCAGGACACGTGGTTGCTCACCCACAGCATCGGCTGCGTCGGCAACTCACCGTGTACCGTCACGCGAAAGGGTAGGGCGTTGGTCAGCCGCGCCATGAAAAACCGCGACCAGCGTTGGCGCCGCACCATCGAGTTGGCGATGCCCAGCCGCTCGAACACACCGAACACGCTGGCCATGCTCAAGCCCAGCGCCACCACCAGCAACACCCGGGCGATGCGCCCGTACACGCGCAGGCGGCTCATCACATGGCCGCCTTGAAATGGCGCGCATAGCGTGGGCACAACTCGTCGCGCTTGAGCAGGATAAATACGTCGGCCACTTGGAAATCCTCATCCCAGCACGGCTCGCCGCAGATCTTCGCCCCCAGGCGCATATAGGCCTTGAGCAGCGGCGGCATTTCGGCGATCACGTTGGACGGCAGATCCAGGGCCGGCAGCGGTTTTTTCGGCTCGGCGCGCAGGTGCTCGTTGCACAGATAGCGTTCGCGCAGACGCTGCATGATCGCGTGTGCCTGGATGCCGCCGTCGTGCATGGGAATGCTCGCGCAACCCATCAAATAGCTGTAGCCGCCCTGGTTGAGCACTTCGGCCAACTCCCCCCACAACACGGCGATGGTGCCGCCGTTGCGATAGGCCGGGTCGACGCAGGTGCGGCCAATCTCCAGGATCGGGCCTTTGAGATGGAGCAAGCCATGCAGGCTGAATTCTTCTTCACTGTAGAACCGCCCCAGCGTGCTGGCGGCCTGGTGGTCGAGCAAGCGTGTGGTGGCTACCAGACGACCGGTGTTCAAGTCCCGCACGCCGATATGGCTGCAGTGCACATCATAATCATCCATGTCCAGGCCATGTTCCGCGCCTTTCAGCTTGGCATTGAACTCGCCGCTGAATACGTTGAACCGCAGGGCCTGGGCTTCCTGCAAAGCCTGGGCACCGATCAGGCGTTCGGCTTGCAGACGGCGTTCATTGCCGGTGTCGCTGATGCGGGCGATCTGAGTCATGGCGAGTCTCCGAGTGCCGGCCACGTTTCGGCCGGTCGACTTTGTTGTCCAAACTCAGGCTATGGAGGCCCGGTGTCATCTCCATGAAGTTATGGTGACGCTTGGATGACAGGCACTGTGTCGTCAATCTGTCATCCAGCGGGGCTAGGCTCGCGGGTTTGAATGCCCCGTTGAGTCCGTGTCTATGGTCAAAGGTCTGTTGTGCGCCGTGCTGCTGTTAATCACTATTAACGGCCATGCTGAGACCTGGCCTGACCAGGAATGGGCCAAGGGCACGCCGCTCACCGGCCCCGCGCTCGAAGCCCTGGACGCCTATGCCTTTGCACCGCGCGACGACGCCACCCGCCAAGGCATTCGCACCGATGCCTTACTGGTGATCCGCGACGGTAAAGTTATTTACGAACGCTACGCCGCGCCCACCAGCGCCAGCACGCCGCACCTGACTTGGTCGGTGAGCAAAAGCCTGATGGCCTGCGTGCTGGGCGTGGCTTATGGCGACAATCGCTTCAAATTGAGCGACCCGGTGGCGCGTTTCTACCCGCCGATGAAGCAGCACCCGACGGTGACCATGGCCGACCTGCTGCACTGGGCCTCGGGCCTGGACTGGCAGGAAGACTACGAATTCGCCCCGCTAAAATCCTCCGTCGTGGCGATGCTCTACACCCGCGGGCGCGCGGATATGGCCGAGTTCGCCGCGAACAGCGACACCTTCAGCGCACCGGGGCGGGCGTTTCGGTATTCCAGTGGCGACAGCAATCTTTTATCCGCTGCTCTTAAAGGCATGCTTGGCCACAAGGCGTACATGAGCTACCCGTGGGATGCGCTGTTCACACCGCTGGGTATTCGCAATGCCACCTGGGAAACCGACGCCGACGAAACCTTTGTTGCCTCGTCCTATGCCTACCTCACCGCTCGCGATCTTGCGCGGGTCGGCCTACTGATGGCGCGGGATGGGCGTTGGAAGGATCAGCAACTGCTGCCCAGGGACTGGGTGGCCTTCAGTCGCCAGGCATTCGATAACTACAAAGCCGGCCAGGACGAAGCCACGCCCGGCGGCCATTGGTGGCTCAATCAAGGCACACCAAGGCCCTGGCCCGATGCCCCCGCCGACACCTTCGCCGCCCTCGGCCACTGGGGCCAGGCGCTGTATGTGATGCCCGAGCAGCGCCTGGTGATCGTGCGCTACGGCGACGACCGCGACGGCAGCTACCGCCACAACGAACTGCTCAAACGCGTACTTGCGGCGGTGCAACCATGATCCGTCGTCGTCCGTTCACCAGCCTGTTTCTGCTGCTGTTGCTCGCGCTGTTGGGGTGGGTTTGGCACGAGCGCGTCAACCTGCAAGCCTTCCCCGATATCATCGCGGCGTACACCGCCAAGGAATATTGCTCCTGCCGCTATGTAGCGAATCACCCGGCGGCGTATTGCCTGGGGTACGTAAAACAGTACGTGCCGACCAGCGCGTTCACCGATAACCCGCTGCGTAGCGAAGTAACGGCCAGTGGCTTGGGGCGCACCCATACGGCGCGTTGGTTGGGGGAGCGCCAAGGCTGTCGCCTGAACCCCTGACACAAGATCCCCTGCGGGAGCGGGCTTGCCCGCCAAAGCTGTCTGTCAGTAAAGATGTACCAACAGGCTCACCGCATTTTCGCGAGCAAGCCCACTCCCACATTTGGATTTGCGCCGTTCGTGACATTGCGCTTAAGGTTCGTGCAGGTTTTTCGCCCCGCGAGTCCTTAATGTTCGACGTTTCGTTTATCAAACCCCTGGCTTTTGTCCTGCTGGCCGCTGTTGCCGTGCCCGCCCACGCCGACTGGTACCTGGACAACGAGTCCTCGCGCCTGTCTTTCGTCACCACCAAAAACACCGAGATTGCCGAGGTCCAGCGCTTCCTGGTCTTGCACGGCAAGGTCGACGACAAGGGCGCGGCGCAGGTGCAGGTGGAGCTGGAGTCGGTCAACAGTGGCATTCCGCTGCGCGATGAACGCATGCGCAATCAGTTGTTCGAGATCAAGACCTTCCCCGAAGCGCTGATCAGCGCACAGATCAACCTGCAACCCATCAATGATCTGGCCCCGGGCGCGCAACTGGAGTTGCGCCTGCCCCTGAGTGTGACCTTGCATGGCAAGACCCAGACCTACAGCGCCGAGCTGCTGGCTACGCGCCTGGATGACCGACGCTTCCAGGTGGTGACCCTGGAACCGGTGGTGCTGCACGGCGAGGATTTCGACCTGGCGCCCGGGGTGGCCGCGCTGCGCAAGGCGGCCGGGCTCAAGTCCATCAGTTTGTCGGTGCCGGTGGGTGCGGTGCTGATCTTCACGGCGCGCTGACATGGGCGGCGCGGTGTTCCCATGGCGCAGCGCCAACCGTTTCGAGTTGTTGATCGACGGCCCGCAGTTTTTTCCTCAGATGCTGGTGGGCATTGCCCGCGCCGAACAGCAGGTGGATCTGGAGTTGTACCTGGTAGAGGCCGGCGCGTGCGCCGAGGCAATGGTGCAAGCGTTGGTGCTCGCCGCCGAGCGCGGTGTGCGCGTGCGATGCCTGTTCGATGATTACGGCAGCCTGGCGTTTACCCTGTCGCTGCGCAAGCGCTTGACCGACGCGGGCGTGGAGCTGCGTTTTTACAATCGCCTGAGCTGGCGTCGCTGGATGCGCAACCTGTACCGCGACCACCGCAAGCTGTTGCTGATCGACCAGCATGTGGCGGTGGTGGGTGGCACGGGCGTGACGGACGAGTTCTGGACACCGGGCCACGACACGGCCGAGTGGCATGAAGTGATGGTGCAGATCAGCGGCCCGCTGGTATTGGATTGGCAGGCATTGTTCGACCGCCAATGGCACGCCAACGCGGCGCGCCGCGCGTGGAAACCGGCGACCCATTTTGGCTTGCCGCGTCTGCCCAAAGTGCCCGCCAGCGGGCCGGGGCTTGGCCGCGTCGCGTACGCCGACGCCCGCCAGCACCGCGATATTCTGCAATCGCTGATCCGCGCGCTGAACAACAGCCACCAGCGCATCTGGCTGGCCACTCCCTATTTCCTGCCGACCTGGGGCGTGCGGCGTGCCTTGCGCCGAGCGGCGGGGCGCGGCGTGGACGTGCGTTTGCTGCTCACCGGGCCGCGCACCGATCACCCGTCCGTGCGCTACGCCGGGCACCGGTATTACCCGCGTTTGCTGCGTTCAGGCGTACAGATCTTTGAATACCAGCCGTGCTTCCTGCACCTGAAGATGGTGCTGGTGGACGACTGGGTAAGCATCGGCTCGTGCAATTTCGACCACTGGAACCTGCGCTTCAACTTGGAAGCCAATCTGGAAGCACTGGACCCCGAGCTGACCCAGGCGGTGGTGGCGAGTTTTGAGCGGGACTTTGCCCAGAGCCAGGCGGTGAGCCTGGAGGCGTGGAAGGCACGGCCATTGTGGCGGCGGGTCAAGCAGCGCGTCTGGGGGTGGATAGATCGGTTGGTGGTGAACTTGCTGGACCGGCGAGGCTAGCAAGAACACTGAGATCAAATGTGGGAGGGGGCAAGCTCCTCCCACATTTTTTGACCGGGTCAGGCTTAGAGCAGTTCGAAGCTCTGTTGCTGTACATCCTGAGAGTCCAGGCCGATCTGCACATTGAACTCGCCCGGTTCAGCGGCGTACTTGAGCTGTGTGTTGTAGAACTTCAAGTCGTCTTCGGTGATGGTGAAGTGCAGCGTGCGCTCTTCACCTGCCTTGAGCATGACTTTCTGGAAGTTCTTCAACTCCTTGATCGGGCGGATCATCGAGCCGGCCACGTCCTGGATATACAGCTGCACCACGGTTTCGCCGTCGAGCTTGCCGGTGTTTTTCACGGTGACGCTGGCGTCGAGCTTGCCGGTCTTGTTCAGGGTGGTGGACGACAGGGCCATGTCCGACAGGCTGAACGTGGTGTAGCTCAGGCCATAACCAAACGGAAACAGCGGCCCGGTGGTGTCATCGAAGTACTGCGAGGTGTAGTTGCCCGGTTTGCCCGGTGTGAAGGGGCGGCCGATGGTCAGGTGGTTGTAGTAGGTCGGAATCTGCCCCACCGAACGCGGGAAAGTGATCGGCAGTTTGCCCGACGGGTTGTAGTCGCCGAACAGCACATCCGCAATTGCATTACCGCCTTCGGTGCCGGCGAACCAGGTTTCCAGAATCGCATCGGCCTGTTGGTTCTCTTCCAGGATCGACAGCGGGCGGCCGTTCATCAGCACCAGGACCAGCGGTTTGCCGGTGGCCTTGAGCGCCTTGATCAGGTCGCGCTGGCTTTGCGGGATGTTCAGGTCGGTGCGGCTCGACGACTCGTGGGACATGCCACGGGACTCGCCCACTGCGGCGACGATCACGTCGGCCTGCTTGGCCGCTTGGACCGCCTCGTCGATCATGGCCTGGGGCGAGCGCTTGTCATCCACCACTTCCGGCGCATCGAAGTTAAGGAAATTGAGGTAATCGACTACGGCTTTGTCGTTGGTGATGTTGGCGCCGCGGGCGTAGATCACTTTGCCTTTTTCACCGATCACGGCGTTGAGGCCGTCCTGCAGAGTCACCGATTGCGCCGGGCGGCCGGCGGCGGCCCAACTGCCCATCATGTCGATAGGCGCCTTGGCCAGTGGGCCGACCAGGGCGATGGTGGCGGATTTCTTCAGGGGCAGGGTGTCGTTGTGGTTCTTCAACAGCACCAGGCTGCGCCGGGCGATGTCGCGCGCTTCGGCGCGGTGCAGGCGGCTGTCGGCATAGGTGTCGACCGGGTCGTCCTCGGCCTTGCCGATGCGCAGGTACGGGTCCTTGAACAGGCCCATGTCGTACTTGGCGCCGAGCACTTCGCGCACGGCGTTGTCGATGTCGCTCTGTTCGATCTCGCCGGACTTGAGCAGCCCCGGCAGTTCCTTGCCGTACAGCGAGTCGTTCATGCTCATGTCGATGCCGGCCTTGATCGCCAGCTTCGCGGCTTCACGCCCGTCCTTGGCCACGCCGTGCTTGATCAGCTCGAAGATCGCGCCGTGGTCGCTGACGGTCAGGCCCTTGAAGCCCCAGGCCTTGCGTAGCAGGTCGTTCATCAGCCAGGTGTTGGCGGTGGCGGGCACGCCGTTGATCGAGTTGAGCGCCACCATCACACCGCCGGAACCGGCCTTGATCGCGGCGTGGTAGGGCGGCAGGTAATCCTGGTACATCTTGACCGGGCTCATGTCGACCACGTTGTAGTCGCGACCGCCTTCCACCGCGCCGTACAGGGCGAAGTGCTTGACGCTGGCCATAAGGCTGTCGGCATTGGCCGGGCTGGTGCCCTGGAACGCCTTGACCATCACTTCGGCGATGCGCGAGACCAGGTAAGTGTCTTCGCCGAAGCCTTCGGAGGTGCGGCCCCAGCGCGGGTCGCGGGAGATGTCGACCATCGGCGCGAAGGTGATGTCGAGGCTGTCGGCGGCGGCTTCCTGGGCGGCGATGCGCCCGGAGCGGCCGATGGCATCCATGTCCCAGCTGGAGGCCAGGGCCAGGCTGATTGGGAAAATGGTGCGGTGGCCGTGGATCACGTCGTAGGCGAAGAACATCGGGATCTTCAGGCGGCTGCGCATGGCCGCGTCCTGCATCGGACGGTTTTCCGGGCGGGTGATGGAGTTGAACGTGCCGCCGATGCGGCCGGCGGCGATTTCCTTGCGGATCAGCTCGCGGGGCATTTCGGGGCCGATGCTGATCAGGCGCAACTGGCCGATCTTCTCATCCAGGGTCATCTGCTTGAGCAGGTCGCTGACGAAAGCGTCCTTGTCCTTAAGCGCAGCAGGCTTTGTTTCTGCCCATACGGGGTGACTGGCCAGAGTGGCAACAAGGCCGAGCAAACACAGCTTTTTCATGAATATCCTTTTTCGGCTCACTGCACAGCGCTTGCGCTGATCGGCCAAAATGTGGGGAGCGTCTATTGTTGTTCGGGCGTTGTTCAGATAAATGCAGCACACTCTGAACTCTTATTCGCGCTGGGCATCTTTGTAGCTGATTGGCTCGATGCGTACCAGTGGTGGCGGATTATGCCCCAAGCGCGCGGTTTATAGGGCAGGTCATCCAATTCCATCCAGTTTGGGCAGGAGATACACCATGCAAGCAGCACAGGTTAACCGCTGGGGCCTCAAGGCCGCGGCTCTGCTATTGATCAGCACGGTGCTGAGCGGTTGCGGCATCAACAACATTCCCACCCTGGACGAGCAGGCCAAGGCAGCCTGGGGCCAAGTGCAGAACCAGTACCAACGCCGTGCCGACCTGATCCCCAACCTGGTGGAAGTGGTCAAGGGCTATGCCGCCCATGAGCAGGACACCCTGACCGCCGTGATCGAAGCGCGGGCCAAGGCCACGTCGATCCAGGTCGATGCCAGCACCCTGGACAACCCGGAAAAACTCAAGCAGTTCCAGCAGGCCCAGGACGGTTTGAGCGGCGCCCTCAATCGCTTGATGGTGGTCTCCGAACGCTACCCGGATCTGAAAGCCAACCAGAACTTCCTGGCCCTGCAATCTCAACTGGAAGGCACCGAAAACCGCATCGCCGTGGCGCGCCGCGACTTTATCCAGGCCGTGCAGGCGTACAACACCGAGATCCGCACCTTCCCGGGCCGCCTGTGGCACAGCGTGATGTACAGCGATTTGCCGATCCGCGCCACGTTCGAAGCCACCAGTGCCGATGCCGATAAAGCGCCGCAAGTGAAGTTCAAATAAGGCTGCACTGAGGTGTCGATGCGTTTATTAAGGATAGGCCTGGCGCTGTGGCTGTTGGCCTGCGTGGGCGTGGCCCAGGCGGCGTTGACCTTCCCGGCGCTGACCGGGCGGGTGGTGGATAACGCCCAAATGATCGACCCGGCGGTGCGCGCGCAGTTGACCCAGCAGTTGCAGGCGCTGGAGCAGAAGAGCGGCGATCAGATCGTGGTGGTCACCGTACCTGACCTGCAAGGCGTGCCGATCGAGGACTTCGGTTATCAATTGGGGCGCCAGTGGGGCATCGGCCAGAAGGGAAAGGACAACGGCGCGCTGTTGATCGTCGCCCGCGATGAGCGCAAGTTGCGCATCGAAGTCGGTTACGGCCTGGAAGGTGTACTGACCGATGCGCAGTCCTGGGTGATCATCAACCAAGTGATCGCGCCCAAGTTCAAGGCCGGCCAGTACAGCCAGGGCATCAGCGACGGTGTGGCTGCGATGATCCAAGTGGTCGGCGGTGAACCGCTGGCGGTGCCGGCCCATGTGGCGGATGGCAACTTTGCCAAGGATAATCCGCGGCTCTCCATTGGCCTGTTCGTGTTGCTGATCGGCGTGTTGTGGCTGTGCAATCGCTTGGGCCTGCCGGTGGGTGCGATCCTGTTGGCGATCCTCAGCAGCAGCGGACGTGGCGGCGGTGGCGGCGGCGGAGGGGGCGGTGGTTTCCGGGGCGGCGGCGGTGGCTTCGGCGGCGGCGGGGCCTCGGGCGGATGGTAATGACAATAACGAGAAAAGAGCATCTACAACCATGGCACTACTGAGTGAACACGAACAACGCCAGGTCGCCGAAGCGATCGCCCGGGTCGAGCAGCAGACCGACGCCGAGCTGGTGACGGTACTGGCCGCCCGTGCCGATGACTACGCGTATATCCCGTTGTTGTGGGCCAGCCTGATCGCTCTGGTGGTGCCGGGCGTGGTGCATTACCTGTCCGGCTACCTGACCATGTACACCTTGCTGTTGGCGCAGTGGGCGACGTTCATTGTGCTGTGCCTGGTGTTTCGCTTGCCCAAAGTCACCACGCGCCTGATCCCACGCTCAGTGCGGCATTGGCGCGCGTCCAACCTGGCGCGTCGGCAGTTTCTGGAGCAGAACCTGCACCACACAGTGGGCAGTACCGGGGTGCTGATTTTTGTCAGCGAGGCTGAGCGCTACGTGGAAATCCTGGTGGATGAAGGCATTTCCAAGCGCCTGGACGACAGCCGTTGGGACGCCATCGTCCAAGCCTTCACCCAGCAGGTCAAACAAGGCCAGACCCTGGCCGGGTTCATTACCTGCATCGAAGCCTGTGGCGAGTTGCTCAAGGTGCATGTGCCGGTGACCCAGGCGCGCAATGAACTGCCCAATCGCCTGGTGGTACTTGAGTAGCCCAAACACCGCGATCAAAAAGTGTGGGAGGGGGATTGTCCCCTCCCACATTTAGCCCCAGCAGTGTTCAAGTGCAGTACCGTTGATCAAATAACTCCGTGCCCTGAGCCTCCATCCCCCCTAAAATGCCCGGCATTCCCAGCCCGAGGCGTTTTTGTTCATGTCCGTCACCGCTCAACCCGCCCGCCCTGCGCCGGATCATCACGCCCAGTTCATCGAACTGCTCGGCGAAAGCCTCGCGCACAATGCCTTTATCAAGCTGGTGCTGGCCAAGTACGTCGGTGACGAAGCCGAGCTGCAACGGCTGATTATCAAACCGGTGACTGTCAAGGAGCAGGCGTGCCTGTCCTTTGTGTACCGCTACAAAACCCGCGACATCACCAAGAACCTGCCCGTAGCCGAAGGCGTCGCGGCAATTGCCGCACTGTTGCCGACGTCGTTCAAGAACGCGCACTTGCTGGCGCTGACCGACGAAGCCCAGCTGGAGTACAGCAAGAAGAACAAAAGTTCGCTGTTCAAGAGCAAGCCGCAGCAACTGCGTGAGGCGCCGTCGGCCGAGCATAACCGCGAAAAAAATCGCTTTCTCGACCTGAGCCGGCCGTTTCTGGCCGACCTGGGCGTGACCGATGCCAAGCAGGCGCTGATCCCATCGATGTCGCGCAAGTGGAAGCAGATCAACAAATTCATCGAGGTGTTCAGCCATGCGCTGACCTCGTCGCCGCTGAAACTCGATCAGCCGGTGCGGGTCGCCGATTTCGGTTCGGGCAAGGGCTACCTGACGTTTGCCATCCACGATTACCTGCGCAATACCCTCAATGCTGAAGCCCAGGTCACCGGCGTCGAACTGCGCGAAGATATGGTGACCCTGTGCAACAGCGCCGCTGCACGCCTGGAACATCCCGGGCTGGTGTTCAAATGCGGCGATGTGCGCAGCGTGGCGCCCAGCGAGCTGGACGTGATGATCGCGCTGCACGCCTGCGACATCGCCACTGACTATGCGATCCACACCGGCATCCGTTCCGGCGCATCGATCATCATGTGCTCGCCGTGCTGCCATAAGCAGATCCGCCTGCAGATCCAGAGCCCGGCGCTGCTCAAGCCGATGCTGCAATACGGTCTGCACCTGGGCCAGCAGGCGGAAATGGTTACCGACAGCCTGCGTGCGCTGTTCCTCGAAGCCTGTGGTTACGAGACCAAAGTGTTCGAGTTCATCTCGTTGGAACACACCAACAAGAACAAGATGATCCTGGCGGTCAAACGCGCCGAGCCGGTGGATAACGCCTCGTTACTGGAGAAAATCCAGGCCCTCAAGGCGTACTACCACATCACCGAACACTGCCTGGAAACCCTGCTGCGCGCGGATGGTTACCTGGGCACCCGCCGTTAAACTGCGCTGGGCTTGGGCACTGGCGCAGGCTGCACCGCTGTCTTGCGCCCCAGCATCACCGTCACGATCACCCCGCAGGCGAACACCCACGTAATCGGCTCGATCTGTTCGCCGAAGAACAGCGCCGAGAACGCAATGGTGAAGAAGATCTGCAGCAGTTGAATTTGGCTGACCCGTGCGATGCCGCCCATGGCCAGCCCGGCGTACCAGGCGAAGAAACCGAGGAACTGCGAGAACAGCGACACATAGCCGAACGCCCACCAGGTGCGCGCCGAGATCGCGCCCTGATGCTGCGCCGCCAGGTACCACACCGGGCCGATCAGCAACGGTGTCGACAGCACCAATGCCCAGCAGATCACCTGCCAGCCGCCCATCTCCTTGGCCAATCGGCCGCCTTCGGCATATCCCAAGCCGCCCACGGCAATGGCGCCGAGCATCAGCAGGTCGCCGGCT
This sequence comes from Pseudomonas sp. S5F11, assembly GCF_019641515.1. Classification (NCBI taxonomy): domain Bacteria; kingdom Pseudomonadati; phylum Pseudomonadota; class Gammaproteobacteria; order Pseudomonadales; family Pseudomonadaceae; genus Pseudomonas; species Pseudomonas sp. S5F11. Next base: position 2,022,975 of record NZ_JAIFJZ010000001.1, on the reverse strand, counting down.
TGAATACTGCCGGCGCCGGTAATCAGCGCATAGCTGAGCACCAGCCCACTGCCCAGCGCCGCGCAGGCCCAGAAGGCTTTGGACGGTCGTTCATGGGACAGCCACGCCGCATACAGCGCCACGCACAAGGGTTGCAAACCGTTGACCAGCGCACCGTGGGACGCCGGTAAGGTTTGCATGGCCCAGGCCGACAACACCGGAAAACCCAGGATCACCCCGGCGATCACCAGGCAAAGGCCGCGCACTTGACGCCAAGTGGGCCAACGCTCGCGGCGCCACAGCAACAGCGCTGCCGCCGGCACCGCAGCGAATAACGCGCGACCCAGGCCGTTGAGCAACGGGTGGATGTCCTGCACCACGATGCGGGTGAAGGGCAGGGTCAGGCTGAAGATGATGACGCCCAGCAGGCCGAGGGCCATGCCGGTGTTTTCGCGCGAACTCATAAGGGGGGCCGGAATTCAGAGGGCTTCATGGAATGCCCATCTAGCCACAACCCCCGCCGATCACGGGCCTACAGCTGCGTGCGGATTTATCCGTACAGTTGTTCAGAAAAAACGCGTGACGCTGATCTTCGCATCGCGGCCCTTGGTGTAGGCCCGATCGCCGCTCAGGGCCGGGCGGTAGTTATTGTTGAACATATTGTCGAGGGTGAAGTTGACTTCGGTGCCCTTGAGGTAAGCCTGCTGCGGTTTCCATTTGGCGAACAGGCCCTGGGTGTTGTAGCGCTTGTTGTTGTATTGGTCGTAAAAGGTATCGCCGACGCTGCTGCCGGGGCCGCCGGAGTATTTGTCGCTGGGCAGGCGGTCGGTGGCGCCGATGAACTGGCCCATCCATCCCACTTGGGCATCCCACGCCGGAATATGGGTGCCGAGCACCAGTACCCATTTGGTCGGCGGGATGTCCCGCGCCGATACGTTCGGCCCCCAAGGGTTGGTGTAGGCGCCTTCATGCTGGCCGGTGGTGTAGGCGTAGGACACCGAACCGAACAGGTACGTGGAGTTATAGAACGATTCCACCTCGAAACCCTTGATGGTCACGCCGCCGATATTGCGGTAGTTGGACATCGGCCCCGGCGGGCAGGCCGTGGAAATCGTGCCGCCATTGATTGCCTGGTTCTGGCAGCCGACGCCGGTGGCCTTGAAGATTTCGTCTTCGACTTTGTTGTGGAACAGCGTGGTACGCACTTGCAGGCTGTCGTCCTGGGCGATCAGGTTATCGAAACTGGTGATGTTGCCCACGGTGATCGACGTGATGCGTTCCGGGTCCAGATCGACGCTGGTGGCGGTGCGACTGCCCACGCCCTGCACTTCATATTGTTCGTCGATCACCGGGGCGCGCCAGGTCTGACTCCAGTTGGCGAACAGCCCGACCTGCGGGGTGACGGTCCAGAACAGCGCCAGACGGGGCGACCAGCCGGTGTAGGTGCGGTCGCTGTAGTCATGGCCGACTGCCGGGTTGGGGTTGCTGTAGTACGGCGCATCGTTGGCCTCGCCACGGTTGCGCACATGGTCGTAGCGCAAGGACGGAGTGACCGTCACGTCGCCCAGGGTCACCGCATCCTGAATGAAGAAACTGTTGGTATCGACCTTGCCGTGGGGCATGAAGCCCGGCTGGAAATGCCCGTAGTTGTAGCGCGGCGTGTTGTAGGTGGCGCCAGGCATCCACATCTCGGTTTCCCGCGTGTGTTTGCGGATCTGCGTGCCGACGGTGACCGCGTGCTGCAGCGGCCCGGTGTCGAACAGGCTGACGTTGCGGATGTCGAGGTTTTTGTCGGTGTAGGCGGTGTCCATCCGGCGCCCGCCGCTGGCCAGTTGGAAAAACGCCGTGGCGGTGCGCTCGTCGGTTTGCTCGGTGTCGGACTGCGAATATTTAACGGTCAGATCCACCAGCGGGTTATCCAGGGGCTGGTATTCGTACTTGCCGGACCAAGTGGTGTCGACCGTATCGCGGTTGGCCAGGAAACGCTTCAAAGCGCCTTCGTAGCCGTAGCGGTCGATATTGGCCTGGGTCGGTGGCGTGGGGTAGCTGGCGGCGGAAAAGGGCGTCCAGCGATCGCTATGGGAACGCGAGTAGGACAGGCCGACGCTGTGTTCATCGGTGAAGTGCGCATTGACCTTGAACAACTGCCCGTCGACGTTCTGGGCAGAGTTGGGCAGGCGCTGGGGGTTGATCGGGTACTGGTTATTTTCGTTGGGCAACTTACCTGCAACCTTCATGTCGTCGCCATCGCGCTTGGTCAGGTAGGCCAGGGCGTCGAAACGACCGTCGTCGGTGCGACCGAACACGGCGCTGCTGTAGACCTGCTCGTGGTCGTTACTGGAGTAACCGTACTTGAGCATCGCGCCGCTGTTGCGGCCGTCTTGCAACAAGTCCGGGGCGTCCTTGGTGGTCATGTTGACCGTGCCGCCAAAGCCGCCGTTGCCGGTGAAGGGCGAGTTGGGGCCTTTCTCTACTTCGATGCTCTTGATCAGCTCGGGCTCGATAAACACCGTGCCCTGTTGGTAGCGTTCGAAGCCGCTCTTGGTGGCGCCGTCGACGGTGAGCGGCACGTCTTCGGCATCGCCGAAACCGCGAATGTTGATGGTCTGGCCACCGGGTTTGAGCGAGCCACCCTGGCTGACCCCGGGCAGGGTCTGCAGCAGGCTGGGAATGTTATTGGCTTGGTAGCGCTCGATATCGGCCTGGCTCAAGGTGGAGCGGCCGACGGTGCTGGAGTCGACTTCATTGCCGGTGCCGATCACGCTCAGGGCTTCCAGCTGGATCGCGCCGCTGGTGGTGGTCCTGGCCTCTTCGGGTTTGACCACGTAAGTGCTGCCGACTTTGATCAGGATGAACTCGCCATTGGACAGCAAGTTGCGGATTGCCGTCTCTGCGCTGTAGTCACCGTTGAGTGCCGGCGCCTGTACGTTCTTGAGCTGGGCCTCGTCGAACAGCAACTGGATTTTGGTCTGCTGCGCCACTTGGCTCAGGGACGCGGCCAATGGCTGGGCGGGCAGATGCAGGGTGAACGATTCGGCCTGGGCGCCGAGGCTGAATGCCAGGCAGGTGACGGCAAGGGTCGGTCGAAACAACGGCAGAGCAAGGCAAGGCGCGCGAAACATGAAATCCCCCAGGGTGGCTAAATGGCCAAAAAGGCGTGCGTATCAAACGCAGACGGGAGGAAGACGGGGCTGCGGAAAAAATCCACACATGCGAATGCAAAATATTCTCAAGTATGGCGCTCGGCGGGTTAACGGTTCGGTTCGATCCTGATCGCGCCGTCGGCCAGCGTCACGGTTTTCACCGGCAGCAGCGCGGGCAGGGCGTTGAGCAGCGCATCGGGGTCATTCACATCCAGGTTGCCCGATACCTTCAACTGCGCCACCGCCTGACTGACCTGCAACGGTGCCTGAGGGCGGTACAGGCTCACTTCGTCGATCAGGCTGGCCAGCTCGCGATTGCGAAACGCCAGGTGCCCGCTGCGCCAATCTGCCACCGTTTCGTCGGTGAGGGAGGATTGCACCAGCGTGCCTTTGGCGTAGTTGTAACCGGCGCGTTGCTGCGCCCCGAGCATGGCGACCGGGCTTCTGGCCGTGGGTTCGAACGCGACCTGACCGTGGGCAACGCTGACCACCAGTTGTTGCGGGCTGCGGCGCACATCGAAACCGGTGCCGACCACCCGCACGCGGGCTTCCCCCGCCTGCACGAACAATGGCCGTTCCTTGTCGGCGGCCACTTCGATATACAGCTGGCCCTGATCCAAGTGCACGATGCGCTGGTGGGCGCTGAAGTCCACGCGCAGGCGGGTGTTAGCGTTCACGTACAGCGTGCTGCCATCCGGCAGGTTCAGGGTGCGCGTGCCTTTGGCTTGGGCCGCCACCTGGGTGTGATACAGCTCGCGGGGCGTGCCGAGGTGCGTCGCCATCACCGCGCACAACACGGCGGCGGCCACCGCCAGCGCCGGACGCCACGGGGACGACTTACGGGGCGCCAGCGCCACGGGTTTGTTCAGTTGCTGCAATTGGGCCAGGTCGGCCCACAATTGTTCGAACTCGGCATAAGCACGGGCGTGGGCCGGCACCGCGTACCAGGCCGCGAAGGCCTTGCGGTCGGCACGGCCGGTGTCCTCACGGTTGCGTGCAAACCAACTGGCGGCTTGGGCATCGATGGAATCGCTGGCTTCGATATCCAGGCTGTCGGTGTCGCTCAGGCGGTTCATTCTGGCTGCTCCGTGCCGGGGTCGTGTTGAAGGCGTCGCTTGCAATGCAGCAGGGCAAAGGCAATGTGCTTTTCCACCATGCTGGTCGAAATGCCCATGCGCTCAGCGATCTGCGCCTGGCTCAGGCCTTCGAAGCGGTGCAGCATAAGGGCTTCTCGTCGGCGGGGCGAGAGTTCGGCGAGGACTTCTTTCAACTGTTCCAGGCGTTGCAGGCGCAGGGCGGCGGCCATGGGTTCGTTTTGCTCGTCGGTGAGTGGCTCGCAGGGCTTGTCGGCTTGTTCGCCATGCACGCTCTGGCGCACCTTTTGTTTGCGCCAGTGGTCACGCAGCAGGTTGCGCGCCATCTGGAACAGAAACGCCCGAGGCTGCTCGACCTTGGCTCGGTCGCGGTAATCCAGCCATTGGGTGAACACGTCCTGAGTCATGTCCGCCGCGTCGCTGACGTTGTCGGTGCGCTTGCGCAGGAAATGCAGAATGTCTGCATAAAACCCGCGAAAGGCATCGGCCGACAGCGGGTCGGGCTTGGGACGAGACATGGATATCCTTCTTGACGACGTAGGCTGTGGAAAACGTCGCGAATGATATCGAGAACTATTGTCATTTGTCTCCAGGTAAATACCGGACGCCTGTTCAGGCTGGCAATACGGGGTGCTTAGCCTTTAATCCTACGAGCTGGTAAACGAAATCCCACTTCGAAGGAACACAATCATGGCTGGATGGTATGAGTTGAGTAAAAGCAGCAACGGGCAGTTTCGTTTTGTGCTGAAGGCGGCGAACGCAGAAACCATTTTGACCAGCGAGCTTTACGCCACCCGCAGCGCTGCAGAAAACGGCATCGCTTCCGTGCAGACCAACAGCCCGCATGACGAGCGCTATGAGCGAAAACTGGCCCAGAACGGTAAGCCGTACTTCAACCTTAAGGCGGCCAATCACCAAGTGATTGGCACCAGTGAGCAGTACTCTTCAGAAGCAGCGCGGGACCAGGGTATTGCCAGCGTCAAGAGCAATGGCCCAAGCACCACGATCAAGGACAAGACCTGATGTTTGCAGAGGTAAAGCCAACGCCCCGGCTCGCAGGAACCGGGGCGTTTTCATTCAAAGGGCTTCCAGCAAGCCCTTGAGTTGATTGCGTGCGGTATCGCCCAGCGGGAACACCGGTAACCGCGGGTCTCCCACCTCCAAACCGGTCAAGCCCAAGCCCGCCTTGATCGTCGCCGGCAGCCCGCCCTTGAGGATGAAGTCCAGCAGCGGCAACTGTTGATAGAACAGGGCCTGCGCCTGGCTCAGGTCATTGGCCAGCACCGCGTCATACAACGCCAGGTTCAGCGCTGGGATCAGGTTCGGCGCCGCCGTGCACCAGCCCTTGGCGCCGGCCACGAAGGCTTCCAGCGCCAGTGGGTTACAGCCGTTGTAGAACGGCACATCGCTGCGACGACGCAACTGGTGCATGCGCTGGATATCGCCGGTGCTCTCCTTGACCATGGTCACGTTGTCGACCTGTTCCACGATACGCAGGATCAAGTCCACCGACATGTCCGTACCGCTAGTGGCCGGGTTGTTGTAGAGCATGATGGGCACGCCGATGCTGGCGCCGATCGCGGCGTAGTGGGCGAGGATTTCGGCTTCGCTGAGTTTCCAGTAGGAGGCAGGCAGCACCATCACGACGTCGGCGCCATGAGCTTCGGCGTAGCGCGCGCGGCGCACGGCTTTGGCGGTGGTCAGGTCGGACACGCTGACGATGGTCGGCACGCGTTTGCCGACTTTTTCCAGGCTGTAGGCGCTGACTTCGTCCCACTCGGTGTCGCTCAGATACGCGCCTTCTCCGGTGCTGCCCAAGGGCGCGATGGCATGCACACCGCCGGCGATCAAGCGGTCGATGGAGCGGCCGAGCGCGTCGAAGTCGATGCGTTGCCCATCGGCACTGAACGGGGTGATGGTGTAGCCGATGATGCCGTGAATGTTGAGGCTGGACATGGGAATTCTCCGGTCAAAAAGGGGGGGCTTCAGTTCAGGCAATCGACGTGCTGGCGCAGGGTCTGCCGTGCGTAGTAGTTGAACGCGGCGCCGTGGCGCTTGGGTTTGGAGATCCAGTCATGGGCCTCGCGCCCCAGTTCCGGCAAGATCGGTTGGATCGTCCCGGCCGCCATTGCCAGCAACTGCAACCTGGCCGCGCGTTCGATCAACTGCGCGATCACGCAGGCCTCCTCGATGGCTGCCCCGGTCGACAACTGGCCGTGGTGCGAGAGCAGAATCGCGCGTTTGTCCCCCAGGGCCGTGGTGATGATTGCCCCTTCCTCATTGCCCACCGGCACACCCGGCCAGGTTTGCAGGAATGCGCAGTCGTCGTACAGCGGGCAGAGGTCCATGTGCGAGACCTGCAACGGCACTTCTAGCATCGACAGCGCGGCGACATGGGTAGGGTGGGTGTGGATGATGCAATTCACATCCGGGCGGCCACGGTATACCCAGGTATGAAAGCGGTTGGCCGGGTTGGGAATGCCGTGGCCTTCCAGCACTTCCAGGTCTTCGTTGACCAGCAGTAGGTTGCTGGCGGTGATTTCGTCAAACCCCAGGCCTAACGGCTGGGTGTAATAGGTGCCTGGCATTGGCCCGCGTGCGGTGATCTGCCCGGCCAGGCCGGAGTCGTGGCCATGGTCGAACAGGATGCGACAAGTGAGCGCCAGCTTTTGCCGGTCGGTCCACGTATTATCCGCCAGGGTGTTTTGCATCTGGGTCAGTGCATGCTTGACCAGTTGGTCTTTGGGGAGCGCTAATGTCTTGGCCATATCGGTGTCCTTTGAGGGTTGCAATGGACGTCGGATTTGCTGGTCTCCCGCTGCTCGCAAGGTCGTTGGGTGAACGCAAATGACACTAAAGATGCTATATGACACAAAGTGTCATTGGCAAGCACGGCTCATCGTTTCCTGCATGGATTAATCGCAGCGCATGTCTATCCGTTTGAAATTATTGAGAAAAAAACTTGGCGTTACTTTGGAGACCCTGGCGGAAAAGTCCGGGATGACCAAAAGTTACCTGTCCAAGGTGGAACGCGGGCTCAACACGCCATCCATCGCCGCCGCGCTGAAATTGGCCAAGGCCCTCAACGTGAACGTCGAGGAGTTGTTCAGCGAGGAACGCGCAAGTCTCGACAGCTACAGCCTGGTGCGCAGCCATGAGCGCCCCGACACCTCGCCGGGCTATGCCGTGCTTGCCCATCAGGTCAGCGAACGCAGCCTGTTGCCCTTTATCATCTACCCGCCCGCAGAGTTCTCCGACAAGACCTTCAAGGAACACGTGGGGGAAGAGTTTCTGTTCGTGCACGAAGGCCAGGTGGAAGTGGATTTCATGACCGAACGCGTGACCCTCGAGCGCGGCGATGCGCTGCATTTCAACGCGCAGAAGCCGCACCGCATCCGCTCGCTGGGGCCGGTGCAGGCGCAGCTGTTGGTGGTGGTTCACAGTACTGATGAGTGAGGTTCTTGCAGTAAGCAGGTTGTCCCGCGCGGGACCGCGAAACGGCTCCCAAGCCAAGCGCCTGCCAGGTAAAACCACTTTGTCTGGAGTGGGGCTGCTCCACAGCCCAGCGCAGGGCAAGCCTGCTCACCACGGCGTTACGCATCAGCCTTTGAGATGTGTGTAGAGACCTGTGTCAGTCAGCTCATGGGTAACTGATACGCCGCTATCGGAGGCATGGGTATCTACATCTCTTCGGTGAAAACATCACCTGAAAAATGCGGTTTTAGTGGTGAGCAGGCTTGCCCTGCGCGAGGCAAGCCCGTTCACCACAGCGCTATAGAGCCGCTTTAGGATATCTATGTCTCCACGGGGACCGACAACGCCGAGTTACCCAATGCATGGGTGCGCGCCGCAAAGAACTTCAGCGCGACTCCAGTGCCGTCGAACAACTGCGAATACCGGCGCTTCTGCTGACGAATGAACCCCTCACTGCGCCCCGACACCGAGATCGCCAATGTGCTGGGGCGAGCGTGGCGAATCGCGTCCACCAGGTGGCTGTCCTGCGTGCCCAGCTCGTGGCCGAAGACGCACAACGCACCCTGATGGTTGAGCAGTTGCGCGTAACAGTACGACAGGTAATCCGAACTGCGGATGGTCTTGAGCTTCTCCTGAACGCTGCCTTCGCTGACGAACAGCGGCACATCGTCCAGGGTCTTGAGGGTGTTGTTGATCGCGAAACTGCTGAGCAGGGTGCTGTCGGTACTCGGCAGTTTGCGCGCGGTGCCGTCGAGGTTGCGCACCAGATGCAGGCCGCCATGCAGGTAGAGGATACGCGTGGCGTCGGTGCGGGTGTCACGTAGATCGAAGCAAGCTTCGGCGCCGCGAAACAGGTCATCAATGCCCGGGGAGTGCAGGATCGCCCAATAGTTGAGCAAATCGTAATTGCTGGTGAACACCGTGGGGTAGCGGGCCAGCTCGCCATTGATCGCCGCCAGGGTCGAGGGCTGCACCAGGCGCCATGGGATATGCACGGCGTGGATGGTATTGATCAGCGCTTCCTTGATCGCGTAATAGCGATTGCGTGGCGCGGCTGAGCTGACTGCCAGCGCTTTGTTGACCCGGCTGGTGGTTTTCAACGCGCCCAGGGCTTGCTCGAAGCTGCGGGTCTGTAACGCATCAAACACACTGAGTTCGGAGGCGCTCAAGGGTTTTTCTTCGACGGTGCGGGCGTTTTCGAACAGTGAGTCGTAGGCAAAGTCTTCCCAGATCGCCCGGCTGGCGCCGTTGCCGATCAGTATCGCGCTGAAGTCGTGGGTGCTACGCAGCGCGCTCCAGTCTTCAAGGTGGGCGTCAATATCCTGGAAATCCTTCATTGCGGCGGGTCTACTCGAAATCGGCTGGGCGGTGACTTTATCACGAGCCGGCGTTGATCTTGATCAAGGTGCGCCAGGCGGCTGAGGTTGATGCTGTACCTATAACGTCATCCGAGGATTCGCCATGAGCAGCACTTTCTTTATTCCCGCCGTCAACATCATGGGCACCGATTGCCTCGACGAAGCCATGAATGCCATTCGCAACTATGGTTTTCGCAAGGCCCTGATCGTCACCGACGCAGGGCTTGCCAAGGCCGGCGTGGCCGCGATGATCGCCGAGAAACTGGCGATGCAGGACATCGACTCGGTGATATACGACGGCGCCAAACCCAACCCCAATGTGGAAAACGTCGAGAAAGGCCTGGCACTGTTGCAGCGCAGCGCTTGCGACTTTGTGGTGTCCCTGGGCGGCGGCTCGCCCCATGACTGCGCCAAGGGCATTGCACTGTGCGCCACCAACGGTGGGCATATCGGCGACTACGAAGGTGTCGACCGATCCAGCAAACCGCAACTGCCGCTGGTGGCCATCAACACCACCGCCGGCACCGCCAGCGAAATGACCCGGTTCTGCATCATCACCGACGAAACCCGCCACGTGAAAATGGCCATTGTCGACCGTAACGTTACCCCGCTGCTGTCGGTCAACGACCCATCGCTGATGGTCGGCATGCCCAAGGGCCTCACTGCCGCCACCGGCATGGACGCCCTGACCCACGCCATCGAAGCCTACGTGTCCACCGCCGCCACGCCGATCACCGACGCTTGCGCGATCAAGGCCATTGAACTGATCAGCGCCAACCTGCGCCTGGCCGTACGTGACGGCAGCGACAAAGTTGCGCGGGAGAACATGGCCTACGCGCAGTTCCTCGCCGGCATGGCCTTCAACAACGCGTCCCTGGGCTTCGTGCACGCCATGGCGCACCAGTTGGGCGGTTTCTACGATCTGCCCCACGGCGTGTGCAACGCGGTATTGCTGCCTCACGTACAAAGCTTCAATGCCAGCGTCAGCGCCAAGCGCCTGAGCGACGTCGGCCGCGCCCTGGGCGCCGATACCCAAGGCGCCAGTGACGAAGAGGGCGCCCAACTCGCCATCGCCGCCATCCGCAGCCTGGCCCACGACGTGGAAATCCCCGCCGGCCTGCGCGAACTGGGCGCCAAGTTGCAGGACATTCCCCTGCTGGCCACCAACGCACTTAAGGACGCCTGCGGGCTGACCAACCCACGCCGGGCCGATCAGCGTCAGATTGAGGAGATCTTTCGCAGCGCGTTTTGATCTGCCTTGCAACGGGCGACGCAGATCCACGCGCCGCCCGCTAATGCCACGCACAGAAGCGCCAGAGGCGATGCCTGCTGAGTGACCAGCAGGCTCGCCACGCCACCGATCATGGCCGCCATCAACTGATGGGTAAAACCACTCAAGGCCATGGCGTACGAGCCGCTAATGGGCGCCCCATCGTTGGCCAGTGACAGGCTGATGGGGTAGCTCATTGACTGGCCCAGAACGGCCACGCAATACGGCAGCCACAGCAGCACGGCAAGCCCACTCGCAAACACACTGCCCAGCAACATCACGGCGCTACCCAATAGCACCAGCGCAACCCCCCAACTCATCATGGTCAATCGCCCCGTGCGTGCCACGAAGCGATTGACCATCAAGGCGCCTGCCAGATACGCCCCGCTGATCGGCCAACCCAGCCAACCGTATTGCGCCGCGCTCCACTGAAAATGCCCCTGCAGGATTAGCGGAGCGCAAGTATTGAACGCGATGATCACCCCGTAACCCAAACCGCCGAGCAGCGCGGCATGCAAGAAGGGTGGGTGCCGCGCAATCGTGGCGTAAATGCGCCATGGGGGAGCGAGGAATCGGCTTTCAATAATTTAGGAAACGTCACACGTTGCAAGACCATCATCAAGAGGGCTGAGCCGATGGCTAGGCCATAGAAAATTGCCTCCCAGCCAAACGCCAGTTGCACCCTAGATCCCGCAAACTGGCCGATGCCCAGTGCGATGACAAACGTCATCCCCAGCCACGACAACCCCTTGGCCAGAAGCGCGCCGCTGAAACTGTCCCGTACCAGAACCCTCGCCATCACCGATACACCGCCCGCGCCAAAGCCCTGAATCAGACGCAAGGTCAAAAACACTTCAACGTTGAACGCTGATGGAATGGTCGCGCTGGCCAACCCATACAGCGCGAGCGCCGCCAGCAGCACCGGCTTACGGCCAAACCGCTCACCCAGGCTGCCCCACAGCAACATCGGCAGCGCCATGCCTACCAAATACACCGCCAGCGCCAGAGCCACTCGATCCTCGGCGGCGGGCAGAGCAAGGGCGATGGCCGGAACCGCCGGCAAGTAGCTGCTGATGCCAACTTGGGCGAGGAAAGCGGCACTGCAGGCGAGCGCAAGGGTGGTGGTGCTTTTCAATGGCAAGCTTCCTTATTGTTGTTTGGCCGTGGAGCTACAGCGGGGACGCCACAAGCTGGTAGTGTATTTGTCTTCAGGATGCCGTTCATGGCGGGCCTTTGAAGGTAAACCTTATGAGAGTTCTGTTATTTGGCGCCACTGGCATGGTCGGCCAGGGCGTGTTGCGCGAGTGCCTGCTGGCGGCGGATGTGCAGGAGGTCGTCGCGGTTGGCCGTACGCCGCTGCCTCAGGTGCATGGCAAGCTGCATCAGGTGTTGCACGCCGATATGCTGGATTTCCAGCCGTTGGAAAATCTGTTGCAGGGCTTCGATGCGTGTTTCTTCTGCCTGGGTGTTTCTTCGGCGGGCATGAGTGAAGCGCGCTACACCCATCTGACTTACGACCTGACCCTCGTCGCCGCCAGTACCCTGGCGCGGCTCAATCCGCAGATGACGTTTATCTACGTGTCCGGCGCCGGCACCGACAGTACCGAGAAGGGCAAGTCGATGTGGGCGCGGGTCAAGGGCAAGACCGAGAATGCTCTGCTGCGCTTGCCGTTCAAGGCGGTCTACCTGTTCCGCCCCGGGGTGATTCAGCCGTTGCATGGCGTGCGTTCCAAGACGCCGCTGTATCAGGCGTTCTACAGGCTGTTCGGGCCGTTGCTTTCGTTGGTGCGTCGGATAAAACCCGAATGGGTAGTGAGCACCGAGTCGGTGGGGCGTGGGATGCTGGCGGCGGTACGCCATGGCGCGCCGCAGGCAGTGGTGGAACAGGCCCAGATCCAGCGTCTGGCCAGCGAGCGTGTGTGATGTTGCACAAGAGCCTGGTGCGGCGCCTGGACTTGATCACCCTGCAACTATTCGTCGCGGTGTTCGAAGAGGGCACGCTGACCCGCGCCGCCACCCGTGAAGCCATCGCAGTGTCCGCCGCCAGCAAACGCTTGATGGAATTGGAGCAGGTGCTCGGAGTCAGCCTGTTTGTGCGCCGGGCCAAAGGCATGGAGCTGACGGCAGCCGGCGAGACCCTGCTACACCATGCACGCAGGATGCTGTTCAACGTCGAAAAAATGGGCCTGGAGCTGGGCGAACACAGCCATGGTGTGCGCGGTTATGTGCGGATGCTGGCCAATCTGTCCGCGATCATTCAGTTCCTGCCCGAAGACCTGCGGGATTTTTCCGAGCTGCATCCCGAAGTCAAAACCGATCTGGAAGAGCGCCCCAGCAACGGCGTAGTGCAGGGTGTACTGGACGGGGTGGCGGACCTGGGGATCTGCTCCTGCGACACCGACACCAAGGGCCTGCCCAGCGTGACCTATCGCCACGACAAACTGGTGGTGCTGATGCCGGCCGATCATCCGCTCGCGGCCCGGCCGGCCCTGGCGTTCGCCGACACCCTGGGCAGCGATCACATCGGCCTGCACGCCGCCAGCTCGATCAACATGCGCACCCATGCAGCCGCGCGCGAGGCTGGCCAGATGCTGCGCCTGCGCATTCATGTGCCGGGGTTCGATGCGATGTGTCGCATGGTCCAGGCCAAGATGGGCATCGGCATCCTGCCGCGCAAAGCCTATGAGCTGTTCGGTCGCCCGCTGGGCCTGCACGCCGTGGCGCTGACGGACGCCTGGTCGGACCGCAGTCTGATCCTGGTCGTACGTGATGAAACACAGTTGTCGCCCGTCAGCCGTTTACTGTTCGACTACCTGAGTCTCTCAGTGCCTTCCCTGGAGCGGCCTGACAGCCTGGTCCTACGGAAAAATCCCTGAGCGTTCGCGTTTAACGAACGCTCCTTGCCAACTGACGGTTGGATTTCTCCCGCGGCGGTCCTCTAGCCTTGGTCACTATTCCAAGAATAAGAGGGACTCCCGATGACGGCTCCACTAAGCGGAATCAAGGTGATCGAGATCGGCACGCTGATCGCAGCGCCGTTTGCCGCACGGCTGATGGCAGAATTTGGCGCCGATGTGATCAAGATCGAATCCATGGGGCAGGGCGATCCGCTTCGCAAATGGCGAAAGCTGCACGAGGGCACTTCGCTGTGGTGGTACCTGCAATCGCGCAACAAGAAATCCCTGGCCCTGGACCTCAAGTCCAGTGAAGGCCTGGACCTGATCAAGCAACTGCTCGGCGATGCCGACGTCCTAATCGAAAACCTGCGCCCCGGCGGCCTGGAAAAACTCGGCCTGGGCTGGGAGGTGCTGCACGCGCTGAACCCTAAGCTGACCCTGGTGCGCATCTCCGGCTACGGCCAGACCGGACCGTACCGTGATCGTCCGGGTTTTGGTGCCATCGGCGAGGCCATGGGCGGCATTCGCTACACCACCGGCAACCCGGAATCGCCTCCGGCGCGGGTCGGGGTAAGCCTCGGCGATTCCCTGGCCTCGTTGCATGGAGTGATCGGCGCGTTGATGTCATTGCTGCGGGTCAAGACCGGCCAGGGCGAGGGGCAGATCGTCGATGTGTCCCTGGCTGAAAGCGTGTTCAACGTGATGGAAAGCCTGGTGCCGGAATACGACATGCTCGGCCATGTGCGCGAGCGCAGCGGCGGTGCGTTGCCCGGCATCGCGCCATCCAATACCTACCCGACCGCCGACGGTGCCTACGTGGTGATCGCCGGCAACAGCGACCCGATCTACAGGCGTCTGATGCACGCCATCGGCCGCTCCGACCTGGCCGACGCGCCCGAACTTGCCCACAACGACGGCCGCGCCGCCCAAAGCGCCGTGCTGGACGCGGCCATTACTCACTGGACCAGCAGCCAGCCCATCGACCGCGTGCTCAGCGCCCTGGAGGCTGCCGAAGTGCCGGCCGGTCGCATTTATTCAGTGGCGGATATCGTCAGTGATCCGCACTACCAGGCCCGCGACATGCTGCTCGATGCCCAGTTGCCCGGCGGTGTGTCGGTGAAGATGCCAGGCATCGTGCCCAAGCTCTCGCAAACCCCCGGCGGCGTGAATTGGCAGGGGCCCGCGCTGGGTCAGCACACCGACGAAATCCTCGGCAACCTGGGCTTGGGTGGTCCTGATATCCAACGCTTGAGAGCTTCGGGGGTGGTGCAATGATCCAGCGTTATGACGACCCGTTGATCGTGCAGGAAGTGTCGCCGCGCGATGGCCTGCAGATCGAGCCGACCTGGGTCGAGACCGCCGATAAGATTGCCTTGATCGATCAGTTGTCCCTCGCCGGTTTTTCCCGCATCGAAGCCGGCTCGTTCGTGTCGCCCAAGGCCATCCCGGCGCTGCGCGACGGCGAGCAGGTGTTCCAGGGCATCGAACGTCGGCCGGGGGTGATCTACGTGGCGCTGATCCCCAACCTCAAGGGGGCTCAGCGTGCTATCGAATCCCGCGCCGACGAATTGAACCTGGTGATGTCCGCCAGCCAAACCCACAACCTGGCCAATATGCGCATGCGCTGCGAAGCGTCCTTGGCGGCGTTCGCCGATGTCGCGCGGTTCGCCGCCGAGCATCCGGTACGTCTCAACGGCAGCATCGCCACCACCTTTGGATGCCCGTTCGAAGGCAAGATCGACGAAGACCGGGTGCTGCAGATTGTCGAGGCGTACCAGGCGCTGGGTATCCAGGGCATTAGCCTGGCCGACACCACCGGCATGGCCAACCCGCGTCAGGTGACGCGCCTGGTCAAACGCGTGTTGCAGCGGGTTTCTGCGCGGGATCTGACCCTGCATTTTCATAACACCCGCGGCTTGGGCCTGTGCAATGTGCTGGCGGCCTATGACGCCGGCGCGCGCCGCTTCGATGCAGCGCTCGGCGGCCTGGGCGGCTGCCCGTTTGCGCCGGGGGCGTCGGGCAATATCTGCACTGAAGATTTGGTCAACCTGTGTGATGAAGTGGGCATTCACACCGGTATCGACCTGCCGCAACTGTTGCAGTTGTCCCGGCGCTTGCCGGCGCTGCTGGGTCACGAATTGCCCGGCCAGGTGGTCAAGGCTGGGCGTAATTGCGACCTGCATCCACCACCGGCGTACACCGCCGCGTTGTAACGCTACACCAGACAACAAAAACAATCGGACGCCGTAGAGCGATCCGCTGGGAGAAAACAATGAGCACCAATACAGTAGAGACCGGCGCGCGCCCGGTCGGTGATGTCGATCCGGTCAAAGCGGTGGTTCACAAGGTTGCGTGGCGCCTGATGCCGCTGATCATGGTGTGCTATCTGTTCGCCTTTTTCGATCGCATCAATATCAGCTTCGCCAAGTTCCAGCTGCAGGCCGACCTGGGCCTTAGTAACACCGCCTACGGTCTGGGCGCGGGGCTGTTCGTGATCGGCTACGTGATCTTCGAGGTGCCGAGCAACATGATGCTGTACCGGGTCGGCGCGCGCCGCTGGATCGCGCGGATCATGGTGTCCTGGGGCCTGGCCACGGCGGCCATGGTGTTCGTCACGGCCGAGTGGCAGTTCTACGCCCTGCGCTTTCTGATCGGGGCCATGGAGGCGGGGTTTGCCCCTGGCGTGCTGTATTACCTGACCTTGTGGTTTCCCCAGGACTTCCGTGGGCGCATCACCTCGATGCTGTTTCTCGCCTCGGCCTTTTCCGGGCTGGTAGGCGCGCCGTTCTCCGGCCTGGTGCTGGAGCATATGGACGGCGTGCTGCAAATGCGCGGCTGGCACTGGCTGTTCCTGCTCGGCGGTCTGCCGTGCGTGGGGCTGGCCTGGATGGTACTCACCCAATTCAAGGACCGCATCGAGGACGCGCCCTGGCTCAGCGCCGAAGAGAAAACCCTGCTGGCCAGCCGCATCGCGGTGCACGAAGTGCACAAGAAAGGCTCGCTGCTGCAAGCCTTGCGGATTCCCGGATTTCTGATGTTGGGACTGATTTACTTCCTGATCCAGGTGGCGTCCTACGGCCTCAACTTCTGGGCGCCGCAATTGATCCGCAGCGCGGGTATCGAAAGCGCGGTGGTGATCGGTCTGCTGACCGCCATTCCGTATATCTGCGGGGCTATCACCATGGTGGTGGTGGGGCGGTGGTCGGATGCCACAGGCGAACGGCGCAAGTTCGTTAGCGGCTTGGTGGTCATGGGCGCGGTCGGGTTTTTCTGCGCGGGCATCTTCGATGATCAGCAGGTGTTTCTAATTATCGCGTTGGGCCTTTTGGGCGCCGGCATCATTGCCTCGATCCCAACGTTCTGGACCTTGCCGCCCAAACTGCTGGCCGGTGCCGGGGCGGGCGCGGCGGGCGGGATTGCGCTGATCAACACGCTGGGGCAACTGGGTGGGATCGTCAGCCCGGTGATGGTGGGTCGCATCAAGGACATCACCGGCACCACCACGCCGGCGCTGTATGTGATCGGCGTGTGTGCGTTGATCGCCGCTGCGTTGCTGATGTGGGGCCTGCCGCAGAAAATGCGCACGTCCGACAAGCGCTGACGCGGGTTCACGCGGACGCCAGCGCTTTGGCTGGCGCGCCGCCGAACTGAATCAACGCCACGCCCCCCATCAGCAACAACGCCCCGACCACCCGGGGCGTTGTCAGTTGACGCTCTGCCAGACCGAACAGGCCGAAGTGGTCGAGCATCAGCGAGGCCAGCATCTGCCCGGCCAACGCCAGCGCGACAAACCCCGACGCGCCCAATTTGGGCAGCAGCATCAGCGCCAGGGAAATAAAACACACACCAAAGGCACCACCGGCCCACATCCACAGGGGCGCCTGGGTGATAAAGGCCAGGCTCGGCAACGGCAGGCGCAGCGCCAACATCACCGGCAGCAGCACCACAATGCTCACCAGCAGCGAGGCCAGCGTGGCCCACAGCGGGTGGCCGAGGCCGCGCCCGAGGTTGGCGTTGATCGCGCTCTGAAATGGCACCACCGCGCCGGCGATCACGGCCAGCACTATCAGCCCAAGCCAATGCAAAGGGGTCATCTCGAATCTCCTGAATGGTTTCGCTGGACTCTAGGGTATTCGTCAAGCAAATTTAAATTCCAAGTTCTTATGATAAGCATGCAGCTGATGAATGATCTGCGTCGCATCGACCTCAATCTGCTGGTGATCCTCGACGCGTTGCTCACTGAGCAGCACGTCACCCGCGCCGCCGAGCGCCTGCACCTGAGCCAGCCGGCGGTCAGCCATGCGCTGGCGCGTTTGCGCGATGTACTGGATGACCCGTTGCTGGTGCGCCAAGGCGGCACACTGGTGCCCACGGCCCGGGCCCTTGAGCTGGCTACGCCGCTGGCCGAAGCCTTGGCACAGGTGCAGGCGCTGCTGGCACCGAATCAATTTGACCCGGCATCGGCCAAGCGCCGGTTTCGTGTGGCGATGTCGGACTACAGCGCGGCGATTTTCCTACCGAGCCTGGTGCGCACTTTGCGCCGCGAAGCGCCCGGTATCGACCTGCAAATCGTGCAAACCAGCCGCGAAGGCATGGTCGACGGCATACTCAACGGCGACCTCGACCTGGCCGCCGGTGTGTTCCCCGATATCCCTAGGGAACTGCGCACCACGGCGCTGTTCGATGAGCACTACACCTGCCTGATCGATCGCGACAGCCTACCGGACAACGCCACGCTCGACCTGCCCACTTACCTGGCACGCCCCCACGTGCTGCTGGAAATGCGCGGCAGCGGCACCCCGGAAATCGAGCGGGCGCTGAGGGCGATCCGCCAGCGCCGACACGTGGCGATCAGCCTGCCGCACTGGGGCGTGGCGCCACAGTTGATCCTGGGCACGGACCTGATCCTGACGGTGTCCGCCCGTGGCGTGCAGAACGTTGATCATCGGCAATTGCTCACTCTGCCACCGCCGTTCGCTATTCCATCGTTTGCCTTCGAACTGGCCTGGCATGCGCGGCGGGGTGGGGATACGGGGCTGCAATGGCTGATTGGGCGTATACAAGCGGTGGTGGGTCGAGATCCGCTCGTTTCATAATCTGCGCTCGCACTGTTGGATCTTGCTCAAGCTATTGCGCCGAGGAAATATCATGCTTTCTGGCTTCAACCACCTGACTCTGGCCGTCACCGACGTGCCGCGCAGCGTCAATTTCTACCATGATGTGCTGGGGCTTCAGCTTGAAGCCACGTGGGATAATGGCGCGTATTTATCATTGCCGGGGTTGTGGTTGTGCCTGTCCCTCGACAGCTCATGCGGGTCGGAGCCGGCTGCGGACTACACGCATTACGCGTTCTCGGCTGAGCCTCAGGGGTTCACCGCGCTGGTCGAGCGTCTGCGTACCGCCGGCGTGCAGGAATGGCGCGATAACCGCAGCGAGGGCGCCTCGTTCTATTTTCTCGACCCGGACGGCCATAAGCTCGAAGTCCACGTCGGCGATCTGGCGTCGCGCCTGCGAGCCTGTCGCACGCGGCCTTATACCGGCATGACGTTTTACCCGTAAGGCCGGAACGTGCAAAATCCTTGCACCCTTCACTGATCAGAGTCGCGCCATGACCCCTTCCTTGCTGCTCGCTGTGCTTGCTTCGGGTTTTATCTACGGGATTACCCCTGGCCCCGGTGTACTGGCCGTGTTCGGCATCGGTGCCGCCCGTGGTCGGCGGGCCGGGGCGGGTTTTTTGTGCGGGCATTTGCTGGGGGACGTGGTGTGGTGCAGCACTGCGTTGATTGCCATCGTCGGTGCGCGGGAGGTGGGCAGCAGCGCGTTCGATGTGCTGGGCGTGCTCAGCGGTGCGTATTTGTTCTGGCTGGGCTGGCGCGCGATACGCACCCAGCGTCGCAGCAGCGATGCTCCCGAGGGCGCGGCGCGGCATCCGTTCTGGCACGGCATTCTGTTCGGCTTGACCAACCCCAAGGCCTACCCGGTGGCGGTGGCCACCTTTACTGCGTTGTTGTCCAGCCGTGCCGAGCTGCTGACCTGGTCGATGCTGCCGTGGTTGATCGTGTTGAGTTTTATCGGCGGGTTGCTGGCTTATGGGATTCTGGTCGGCGTGGTCGGCGCTCAGCGGGTGCGCACCCTGTACCAGCGCCATGAAATCCTTATCACCCGTCTCTGTGGCGTGATGTTTATCGGCTTCGCCATTAACGCCCTGGCCCATGCTTTGCCCGGCTTGTTTGGCAGCAAAGCGGCCTGACGAGCCGATGACCGTTCGTCGCACTGGTAAGTTTTTTCTAAACCTTTACTCCTGTGAAAATTCGAATTCAGGGCAGGGCCTGTGCCCCGCCCTAATTTTTGCTCTGGAGGAACCCATCATGAGCCGCATGGCTATCCGGTTACGCACCGCCAGTTTCGCGATGCTGCTGGGCCTCGGCGCCAGCAGTGCTTTCGCCCAGTCTCCTGCCGAATTCATCGAGAAGGCGTCGGCCAAGGGCATGGCCGATATCGAAACCAGTCGCATGGCCCACGCCAAAACCTCGTCCCAGGAAATCAAGGACTACACCATCGAAGTCATCAACGAGCGCACCCTGGCCAATCAGCACCTGGCGGCGATTGCCAAGAAGCTCGATCTGCCTGTGGCCCCGCGCGAACAGATCGTGGATAAAGCCGAGACCTTGATGCCCGAACTCAAGGACGGCGACTCTTTCGATGCCGCCTACACGGCCCAGCAGGTCAAGGAGAACGAAGAGGCCATCGCGCTGTTCAAGCAAGAAGGTGCCGCCTCGGATGTACCGGAAATAAAAGCGCTGGTGGATGAAACGTTGCCACGCTTGGAAGAGCGTCTGCAAAAGGCCCGCGCGCTGGCCTCGACCTATGGCAAAGGTCATCAAGGCGATGGTTGAACCCTACGCCTGAACCGAAAAACGGCGGCTGCATCACATCCAGCCGCCGTTTTTTTATGCCTGATTCAGGTCGGTTTTACTCGGCGCCGCATCGTCGGCGGCATGCCCGCAGCTGCTGTTGAGATTCATCGAGGCCGTTTTGCCGATGCTGCGGTATTCCTGGCGCAGTTTTTCCAGTTCCTTGCGGTCAAGGCCATCCAGGCTCAGTACGGCATTCTGCGCGTCCTTGGTCACCCGCAGCAGTTCGTCAATCTTGATATGCAGGATGTCGTTATCGCGGTTTTGCGTGTTCTGAATCAGGAACACCATCAGGAACGTGATGATGGTGGTCGATGTGTTGATGATCAGTTGCCAGGTGTCGTTGTAATGAAAATACGGCCCGCTCAGGCTCCATAGGCCGATCAACGCGACTGCCGCGTAGAACGTGCGCGCGCTGCCCGCCCAGCGAGACAGAGATTGGGAGACTGCAGAGAATTTCATGACCGGGTTCCTTAAAAAATACAGGTGATGAAATTCTGACCGCAGTCGCGCTCTAAAATTTATTTTTACAATTTTGCGATTGAATGCAGCGGAATGCTTGTCCGACATGTTTTCGGAGTGGGCCTACGGTCCCCTGCTGCCAGGCACTCAAGACTGGGCTTTTCCACCGGACATGCCCCATGCGCCTCAATGCCTCTTGTGACCTGCACACTCTCTATCGCCGCACCGAAGATTATTTTTTGCGCTGTTATGCCTGCTGCATCGGCGCTTCAGTGCCGATACCTGCGCCTATTTCACCGCGCAAAAATCAAGCCCGTTTAACGTTCTTTCTGGAGGCTACAGCGAGTGGCAGCTCGGTGTATCGAAAGTTGGGGTTCGAACCGTTATACAACTGCAAGGCTTTTGTCCGCGGGCCCATCTTGCCCGCCTGATCAGAAGCCCATTTTCGTCTGGCCGCGATCCTCAAGGGCCAACAGATACTGCTTGGCCTCCAGCCCACCGGCAAACCCGGTCAAACCGCCTGACGCACCGATGACGCGATGGCAGGGGGCGATGATCGAAATGGGGTTCCGACCATTGGCCGCGCCCACGGCGCGTACCGCGCTTGGGTTGCCGATTTGCTGCGCGATCTGGCTGTAGCTGCGGGTTTCGCCGAAAGGGATGGTCAACAGCGCTCGCCACACCTGCTTCTGGAAGTCGGTGCCGGTGAACTCCAGTTCCAGCTCGAACCTATCGCGCCGGCCCGCGAAGTACTCCATCAACTGACGCTCGGTTTCCAACAGCACCGGGTTGTCGTCAGCAGCGCGTAACTCGCCGAGTCGAACCCGATTGGCGCGTTCGGTTTCCCACAAAATGGCACTGAGCTTGTCGTGGCGGGCCACCAGGGTGAGCTGGCCGACGGGGGAGGGCATGAGCATGTAGTCGTAGGACATAGGCGAACTCCTGGGAGGGCGACAGTTTAACGGCGCATCCCAACACTAGCGCCAACAGACTAAGTGGGCACTACGTTTCTTGCGCTCGAATTTTGCGCCCCTCTAGAAATTCCAATACACCCAGCTGGAGTAATTGGGGGCTACGTACCACCAGGCGATCAGAAACGGCACCTTCACTATCGTCGGTTGCCCTACGGCAAACAGTGAGAGGGTATTAAGCACAGTGACGACCAGCGCAAACAGGCTGACGCGCCGGCTGGCGTGGCGCTTGGCAAATCGTACGCCGTACACCGACCCAGCAAGGGAGGCCAACACCAGTAGCAACCCAAACGGCACCGGCAACCTCAGGAACGAAACCAGCAGGGGCAGCACCACCACCCAGCCCACCACCTGATGCAGGATGGGCTTGGGCGTGGTTTGTGGGTATTCAGGCATGGCGGTCATCTTGCTTCCGGGGGCAGGGGTCGCATCATCCTTACCGGAATCTTTCAGCGCATCCAGATTTTTCCGAACGTGATTTACCGCTGCTAAAAGGTCGCCTCCAGGGAAAACGGCACGCGCAACGCTTCGATGGGCCCATCGCGTACCCCGCACATTTCGTCATGGGCGCACTGTTGCACCAGCACGCAGGGGAAGGGTGCCACGCCTTGCAGCAGGTCGCGCAAGTGTGTGGTGGAGCGGATACGCAAAGGCTGGCCGTCCTCGCCCAACAACGTCATCTCGCCGTGAACCAGCCTGATGCGTGCCACATAGAAACCGCCCTCCAGCGACAGCAATTCCAGTTCGCGGACTTCGCCTTTTGCAGCCACATCCGACAGCATTTGCATATTCATCATTCATCCCCACGCCTGCCAGGCAGGCTGAAAAACCCGTTTATTGGCGACGGAAAAACAGCGTGACCTGGCCCCATTCCACGCCGAACTTGGACATGCTGGAGCGGTTGATCAGGGTGTCTTCGTCCATCAGGTACATCCAGTCGTCGAAGCTGACTTCGTACACCGAACCGTCCACCGGCAAGTTGAGCCGATAGCGCCAGCGCAACGCGTTGCCCGCCACCTCACCGATCGCCTCGCCGACCACATCGCCGGCGCGCCCACGCCAGCGCCCGGGGCCGTCCGGGGTGAGCGTCCATACGCGACGTTGGCGAGTGCCATCGCTGTACACGAAATGCTCGTCGAGAATCAGCTGGTTGCCCTCGCGCCGGCTGTCGATCTGCACTTCAAAGCGCTTGGCTACCTCGCCGGAACGCTTCTCGAAAATGCCCCAGGCCTTGACCGGCTTGCTGAAAAAACGCTCCAGATCCAGCTTGGGTTGCTGATCGGCATAGTGATCCACCCCCACGCCCGTGCAACTGCACAGACTTGCGACCAGCAATAGAGAAAC
Organism: Pseudomonas sp. S5F11; assembly: GCF_019641515.1. Taxonomy (NCBI): domain Bacteria; kingdom Pseudomonadati; phylum Pseudomonadota; class Gammaproteobacteria; order Pseudomonadales; family Pseudomonadaceae; genus Pseudomonas; species Pseudomonas sp. S5F11. The sequence continues at coordinate 2,000,069 of NZ_JAIFJZ010000001.1, read as the reverse complement.
CAGTAGACGCACCATGGCGGGGCTCCGTGATCGTGCGAGGCGAAGTGCCCCTATCGCCATTGATACTTGTACAAAATAATTGATTTGTACAGGTTTGCGCTGCGTCGTGATGCGTAAAGGTCGCAAGATCGGGTGGTATCACTGAATTTCGCCCATAAAAAAACCGGCCACCAAGGGCCGGTTTTCTTATGCACCCCCGTCAGCAACGGCGTGACGGGGAGCGAATCTGAGTGGAGCGGGTGAAGGGAATCGAACCCTCGTTATCAGCTTGGGAAGCTGGAGTAATGCCATTATACGACACCCGCTCAGAGCGGCTGACTTTGTACCAGATGCGCGCTGGGATTTGAAGTTTTTCTTTGGAAAATGTGCAGGTTGCGTGCATCTGTCGAGGTGACGAACGGCTTCTTGCCGGCTCACCATGGCGACCGCACGTGTTCGCCATGGTGAGCCGGCAAGGCCTCTGCGGTTCAGAGTGCGAACGCATGTTGCGTTTGGCCGCGGTCGTAGCGCGGCCGGTTGATACGCTGCTCCGGCTTCAAGAAACCCACCACGGCGTCACGGCTGTCCCGACACGCGGCTTTGTGTTCCATGTCCAGAAAGTGACCGGTGGCCTGGATGCTACTGAAGCTGCTGTTCTTCACATATTGACCGAATAGCCTGGCATCGTCGGCGCTGGTGTATTCGTCCCATTCGCCGTTGACGAACAGCACCGGAATGTCGATCTGCTTGGCCGCCTTGAGGTAGCACAACCGGTCGCTGTCGAGCACTTGGCTGATGTGGAAATGCATCTGCCCGTATTCATGCTCGGCCAGGCTGCTCACATGCTTGTGGTTGAACCGTTTGAACAGCGAGGGCAGATGCTTGCCGATGGTGCTGTTGACCAAGTGGCCGACACGGTCGCGGTCGAGGTTGCTCAGGTAATCGACGCCGCGTTCCAGGTAGTCGCGCATGGGCGCATTGATCACCGGTGAGAATGAGCTGATCACGGCTTTTTCCACCCGGCGCGGGCGCTGGGAGAGGGCGACCAGGGTGGCGGCGCCGCCCCAGGAAAACGACAACACATGTTCGGCGGCGAAGTGCTCGATCAGCTCCAGCAGGATATGGCCTTCGACGTCCTTTGTGAGCATATGCTCGTGGCGGTTATGGAGTTTGGAACGGCCGGCGTAGGGCTGGTCGTACAACACCACATTGAATTGCGGGTGCAGGCTCTTCACGGTTTGGGCGAAGGATGCCGTGGTGGCCATTGAGCCGTTGACCAGAATGATGGTCTTTGCAGCGGCATCCGCGCGATAGAACTCCGTGTAAACCCGATACTGACCCTGTATATCCAACACAGCGATTTCTGGCCTCATGTCGTAAGACTCCTGGCAAGCGGGTAGGGCGCGCAGAACACTCTGCACGAGCTTTGTGACAGGTAGGCATACGCCTGGAAAAGGAAGGCCCATGTCGGTCCGATTACGGCTGGCCGGCGGGTGTTGTTATGGCGGGCGGTTTGCCTGGAGGGCCCGTGGATCAAGCGCGGGCAGGGCAAGGTGGGTCTTGGAATTTATAGGCGACTCGTCAGTCATATTGCGGCTGACGGTTTGATTCAAGCAGCAGACCCGGGATGCCGCAAGGCGCTCAAATAGGTTTTTGCAGTCGCCGGCTGAATGGTCGTCAGACCTGTCTGATTTCTGCGTCGGTCAATGCCCGGTACTCGCCCGGCGCAAGGGTCGCGTCCAGCACCAGCGGGCCCATGCGCTCACGATGCAGGTCGATCACTTTATTGGCGAAATGTCCGAACATGCGTTTGACCTGGTGGTAGCGGCCCTCGACGATGCTCAACCGCGCGGTCCTCGGCCCCAGCAGCGTCAGTTCGGCGGGTTGGGTGGTGAGGTCTTCGAAGGCAAAGTACAAGCCTGCGGCGAACGTAGGCGCGTACTCGGGGCCGATGTCCTGTTGCGTCTCGACCCGGTACACCTTGGGCAACTTGGTCTGCGGTTGAGTCAGCCGGCGCGACCATTGGCCGTCATTGGTGATCACCAGCAAGCCCGTGGTGTTGAAGTCCAGCCGCCCGGCAATATGCAGCTCGCCCTTATCCGGCTCATCGAGCCAATCGAGTACGGTCGGGTGTTCAGGATCCAACGTCGCGCTCACACAGCCCCTGGGTTTGTGGAGCATGAAATAACGCGCCGGCTTGCCCGCCTGCAGCACCTCATCGTCCAGGCATACCCGGCTGAATTCGCGCACTTCATGGTGAGGATCGCTGACGGCAACGCCATCGACCCGGATCCGCCGCTCCACCAATAACAGGCGTACTTGTTTTCGATTGAAGCGCGGCAGGTTGCTGAGGAAACGATCGACACGCATCAGGATCGCTCGGCGTCGCGCAACTGTTGGTCGACCTGGGCACAGCGCGGGCACAGGCAGGCTTGGTTACGCAGGGCGTCCGGCAGGGCTTGCAGCACCGCCGGATCGATGGTGACGCTGTAGCACCAGCAGGCTTGGTCGACGCGGCGAGGGTCGGCCAGGGCGCAGTCGTTGCGAGCGCCGCAGGCGGGGCAGAGGGTGGGCGTGGTCATCGGTCGGTTCGGGCGGTATCGGGCAAGGAGCCGGTCCATTCCGGCGTGCCTTGCACGATACAGGGCCGACCTTGCCTCGGCTACTCAGAGCTGGAACTTGCTGACCAGCACATTGAACGAGGTAGCCAAGCGCGACAGGTCCTGGCTGGAGGCGTTGGTCTGGTGCGCACCGGCGGCTGTCTGAGTGGACAGGTCCTGAATGTTAAGCAGGTTGCGATCCACTTCACGGGCCACCTGGGCCTGTTCTTCCGATGCGGACGCGATGACCAGGTTGCGTTCGTTGATCTTGGCCACGCTGGCGGTAATGCGTTGCAGCGCTTGACCGGCACTTTGCGCCAGGGTCTGGGTATTGTTGGCCCAGGTCAGGCTCTTGTTCATTGCCGCCACCGCGCCGTCGGCGCCCACCTGCACTTCGCCGATCATTTTTTCGATGTCGACCGTGGAGGTCTGGGTGCGATGGGCCAATGCCCGCACCTCATCGGCAACCACCGCAAAGCCGCGACCCTGCTCACCGGCCCGCGCCGCCTCGATGGCAGCATTGAGTGCCAGCAGGTTGGTCTGGTCGGCGATGCTACGGATCACGTCGATCACCTTGCCGATCTCGCGTACCTGGTTGGCCAGGTCGACGACCGATTGCGTCGAATCGTTGATCTCCACCACCATCGACGACATGCCGGATACCGCCTGCTCCACCTGCTGGCGGCCGTCTTCGGCTTCGGCGGTGGCCTGGCGCGAGGCTTCGGAGGTGGACACGGCATTGCCGGCCACTTCGTCCACCGCGGCGGTCATCTGGTTGACGGCAGTGGCGGCCTGTTGGATTTCGTCATTCTGACGGGTCAGGCCACGGGTGCTTTCATCGGTGACCGCACTCAGTTCTTCGGCGGCCGAGGCCAGTTGATCCGAAGCATTGGCGATTTCCATCAGGGTGCTTTTCAGGCCGCCCTGCATGTCCGACAGTGCCATCAACAGTTGCCCGGCTTCGTCGGTACGTTCGGTGAGGATGGCGTGGGTCAGGTCACCGCTGGCAATGCGTTGGGCGCTCTGCACCGCTTGGGCAATGGGGCGGGTGATCAGACGGGTGATCAGCACGCCCACGGTGATGGCGATGATGAACGCCAGTACGATGCCACTGATCATCCACGTCAAGGCGCTGTTGCGCAGCTCGTCGGCGGCGATGGCGCCTTCTTTGATCTGGCGGTTGTTGGACTCGATGATCACGCGGATCAACTCGCGGGTCTGGCGGAACAGTTCGTTGTTGGTGGTGTTGAGTTCAGCCCGAGCCTGATCGATCTTGCCGCTGTCGAGCATCGCTGTAATGCGTTCGGCACTGCTGATATAGCTCGGTAGCACTTTATCCAGTTTGTCACCCGCTGCCCGTTCGTCATCTGCCAGTGGCGTTGCGCGGTAGGTGGCGTAGGCATCCTGGCTGCGCTTGAGTTCGTTGGCGATGTCTTGGCGTACGCGGTCGCGGTCTTGCTGGGACACATCGCCTTGGCTGGCGTCCATCAGGCGGTACAAGCCTCGATTGTGCGCGACGATCCCATTGAGGGTGGCGGCCGTGGTGCTCACTGATACAAGGTTGTTGGAAAACGTGAGTTCCAATGCCGTGGAGAGCCTGACCACGCCCTTGATACCCAGCAAGCCAACCCCGAGGGTGACCAGCGCACACAGTAAAAACGAAAGCAGCAGCTTGGTTGAAATTTTCATGGTTCGAATCCGGGGACGTTAGCGAAGGATGCACGCTAGAGCCTCCCTGGCTGCACGCGACATCATAGTGACATCATGGTAAAGCGAAGAGTTTCAACATCCAAAAATTAACTGAAACGTTAAAGCTCAAGATTGGATTCGAGCTGCGGAAGGGCAGCGTCCATAGGCATTTATCAGAGGCGGCCTAGGTGTATCAAGTTGTTACAGGAACGCACCAGATTCCGTTTTTGATGTCAGATATCTCGTCATTCAGTGAAAGCTGAATGCCGCCCCTCAGCGTCGCTGAAGGTGCTCTTTCGCGGTCCAGGAGGCCGCCATGTATCGACGAATGCTGCTCAGCGCTTTACTCGGTCTGACCCTTTCCGCTTGCGTGCCCTATTACGAGGGAGGCCAGAGCTACTACCGTTCCGAGGTCTATACCTCACCAGCGCCGACGTACTACTACGGGGGTGGCTCGGTGTATCAATACCGGCGTGATTACTACCCTGCGCCCCGTTACTACGCACCGGCACCGCGTTATTACTCTGCGCCGCGCTACTACCAGCCGGCCCCGCGCTATTACTCGGCGCCGCGTTACTACCCGTCCGGGCCGCGCGCCGGCTACCGGCCTTATCCCAATCAGGGCTGGGGGGATCGCGGTGGGCATGACCGTCGAGGCGACCGTGGCGACCGTGGTGGCGGACGCGGCGGTCATTGGTAAGTTTCCCACTATCGAGCGGCGCATCTAGCGCCGCTTTTTTTCGTCTGCCGTTTGTCGGAACTGTCATATTTGACAGGTATCCTTCGCGCTCCAGATGTATTTCACTCACAGGGATCAGAGTGCCGGTCAGGCATGGAGCGTCCAGTGGTTAAGCGAACAATCTGCCTGCTTGTGGTGATGATCTGCGGCGTTATGCACGCCAGCGCGAAGCAGGGGTGTCCGTACGCGTCCTCCGTTCAATTAAAAGAGGGGCGTTTCCAGGCGCGCGATGGGCAGCTTTTGTGGCAGGGGCCTAAGGTTACCCAACTGGATTTCGTCAGCGGGTTCGTGGGCGCATTGTTCATTCCTACCCAGGGGCAGGCGCGGGAAAACGGCTACGTTGAGAAGTGCATCTACCGAACCAACGGCGATCAAGTAATTGCGCTGCGCTATGGCGGCTCGGAGGAGGTCGACAGCGTGTCGCTGACCAGCAGCCTGCATTGGCGCCTGGCCAAGGATCCCTTCGGCCAGGACATCTATATCTGCGATGACAGCCAGCCCGATAATTGCTCTTTCACCATCGACCGCTCCAAGCACTGAGCTGTCAAAAGTCGGAAAGGTCTGCCAGAGGGTGCCTACCCTCCCACGCTTTGTTGAAGTGCGCCTGCACCACGGCGTCCGGGATCGTATTGATGTCCGGCCAGTGCCAATGAGGCGTCTGATCCTTGTCGATCAACCGCGCACGCACGCCTTCGGCGAATTCCGGGTGACGGCAGCAATTGAGGCTGAGGGTGTATTCCATTTGGAACACCTGGGCCAGGGACAAATGCCGCGCGCGCTGGATCTGCTCCCACACCAAGTGCGCCGTCAGCGGGCAACCTTCACTCAATGTTTTGCCCGCGCGGTTGAACAGCGGGTCGGCATGCTCGCGCAAAGCACTCAAGGCCCGCCACGCACAGCGCACATCGCCCACGTCCAGCCAAGCGTCGATCTGCGCGCGCCGCGGCAGCCATTGCGCGTCGGGTTGCTGGTCGTGCGCCTCCTGGGCCAGGGCCTTGAGCAGGCTGTTGAGCTGCATCGCGGTCTGTTCCTGCCAATTCAATTGCAATAGGCCCTGGAGCAGCTGGTCTTGCTGGTCGTCCCGTAGGAAACGGTCGGCCAGCCCCAGGTCCAGTGCGTCACGCCCATTGATATGCGCTCCGGTCAGGCCCAGAAACAAACCGAGTTTGCCCGGCAGGCGCGACAGGAACCAACTGGCCCCCACGTCCGGGTACAGGCCGATGCTGATTTCCGGCATGGCCAGCCGGCTGCTGGGCGTGACGATGCGCACCGCCGCGCTTTGCAGCAGGCCCATGCCGCCGCCCAGCACATAACCGTGACCCCAGCAGATCAGCGGTTTGGGGTAGGTGTGCAAACGGTAATCGAGTCGATATTCGGCGGCAAAAAACTGCGCGCCCAGGGCGGGTACTTCGCCCGGGTGCTCAAGGCACGCCTGGGCCAGGCTGCGTACCTCGCCACCGGCACAGAACGCCTTGGCGCCATTGCCGCGCAGCAACACGCAGACGATTTGCGGGTCTTTGGCCCAGGCCTCCAGGCGGTCGCCGAGGGCCAGGATCATCGGCAGGGAGAGGGCGTTGAGCGACTTTTCAGCGTCCAGGCTGGCGATGCCGATACGGGCACCGCCGCTGCCGGTGAGTTCTTCGAAGTGCAGATTCATCGTGACCTCAATCGAGAAAGTGAAAAATCAGTATGATCCTTTGGTGGGAAAGTGCCGGTGGTGTGTCAGATCAATTGACAAGCGGGGGCGGCTTTCCTACGGTTCGCCTCATTCTTTTTTTACAAGACACTTCAACGATGACCGACGGCGACCGCATCAAACTCGAACCCAGCTGGAAACATGCCCTACGCGATGAGTTCGACAAGCCCTACATGGCCCTACTGCGCGAATTCCTGCGTCAGGAGCATGCCGCCGGTAAAGAGATCTACCCGCCTGGCCCGCTGATTTTCAACGCCCTCAACTCCACGCCGCTGGACAAAGTAAAAGTGGTAATTCTCGGCCAAGACCCTTACCACGGCCCCGGCCAGGCCCATGGCCTGTGCTTCTCGGTGCAGCCGGGGGTGCCGGCGCCGCCGTCGCTGGTCAATATCTATAAAGAACTCAAGCGCGACCTGAACATCGACATTCCCAACCACGGCTACCTACAGAGCTGGGCCGAGCAGGGCGTGCTGATGCTCAACACCACCATGACGGTGGAGCGCGCCAACGCCAACGCCCATGCCGGCAAGGGTTGGCAGTTCTTTACCGACCGGATTATCGAAGTGGTCAGCGAGCACCAGCCGCACTTGGTGTTTCTGCTGTGGGGCGCCCACGCCCAGAGCAAGCAGAAGCTGATCGATGCCACCAAGCATCTGGTGCTGACATCGGTGCATCCGTCGCCGCTGTCGGCGTATCGCGGGTTTATTGGTTGTGGGCATTTCAGTCGCGCTAACAAGTTCCTTGAGCAGAACGGCGAAACCCCAATTGAGTGGCGGTTGCCGCCTGTCTGAGTACGCCGCCCGGCTTAACCATGCGCCTCGCGTAACTCGAAGCTTGCGTGATGACCTGCGGCCTCTTGATGTGTATGCATCAAGGGGTACCTGTTATTCCTGACAGTATCCGACCTTCTTGTATCAGCATTAAATAATCTCCCTGGCCTCGTCGGTCTGGTACATGCCAGCACGCTTGTCAGTGGTCAATCATTGGTTCAATGCTTGAGGAGAGTAGAAATGTCTAATTCTAAAGTTTCTTCAAATGCGGAGGCGATGGGCTCAAAAAATGTCGACGTGTCCGGGCGCAAGCGCTCGGGTTCCGCCAAGACCCTCCAGATGCCAACAGTGCCTGAAGCGTTGCCATTACTGCCGGACGAGGCGGCTTGGACGATTCACTCGAACCTCCAGAATCAACCGTTGGCGGTGACGATCGAAGACGTATGGCCAGTCCACTATTCTCACGTCGCCATGACTACAACGGTTGTATATTTTTGGCAGAACCTTGAAGTTCATCGCCGTGAAATCGTGGGGCCTTACGATCCCAATGCTGTGTTTCCTTTGGTTGAGTACTTGCCGGCAAGCGTGTTAAGTACTGGCGGTATACGCCAGCTCAGATATCAGGTGAGTGCGCCGTTGCTAACGACGACTTCCTCGTTTATCACAATGATCAACGTCGACAAGACTGAACCCAATAATAATAATCCAGGTCCGGAGTTGATTTTTGGCCCTGAAGTGGCAGATGGCATTGTCACCGACGATGAACTGGTGGCAAACAACGGTATAGGGGCAGAAGTCGAGCGTTGGACGGATATTCGCCTTGAAGATGAGGTCGAGTTCTTTTGGGGAGCGGTAGCCAACGTCAATTTTGTGGGTAAGCTGATCATCGGGCCAAATCATGTGGCGGGTGCGCCGATTCTGATCCATTTCCCTGAAGACTTTATTCGTAAGAGTGGGCCAGGCCTCAGGTCCGCCTCTTATCGGCTGATCGACCGTGCAGGTAATATCGGCCCGTTCTCCGCGCCCACCGAAATTGAAGTCAGCACCATAATGTTGCCGGATCTTCCCCGTGCTGAAGTGCCCCTGGGTGAAGACGACGGCCTTATAAACCTGGACGATGCTCGTACAGGCGTTATTGTCGAAATCGAACAAATTTTCGGGGCGCAGCCGAACGACACACTCGTCATTTGGTGGAATACCCATACGCTTGCCGTCGTGACAATTGGGGTGGCCCACGCCTGGCCCATCCGTGTACCTGTGAAGTGGGAGATCCTTTCAGCCGAGGGGTTTGAGCAGGCGATTCCCGTGCGGGTGCGTTATCTGTTTCAACGCGGCAGCGCGTCGAAGCCATCGCCTGATAGCTTTTACATTCTGGACTTCAGTGTGGCCGGACCAGACCCGCAAGGACCTGATCCGATCAATACCCAATTGCCTTTGGTCGTCGTAAAGGGAGTTACAGGGGATGATGTTGTCACCCAGGCGGACGCCCCGGGTCCTGTTCGCGTCGAGGTGAGACTATGGAACGGTGACGTAATACCTGGGCAAAAGTTGGAACTGTTCTGGGGCGGAGAGGCTGCGCTGGCGGACGAATATGAGATTCAGCCCGGTGACCTTCCCGGTCAAACCGTGGTTTTTTGGGTGCCTTGGCTTTTGATCATGCGAGCAGCGTCAGGACAAGTACCGGTGTATTACTGGACGGATAACGCTGTCAATCGCCAGCGCAGTCCTGACAAATTGGTGCGAGTGGAGCTTGATACACTCAAGGGCCTGGTGAGGCCTGTATTGCTGAATGACAGCGACCGCAATTTCGTTGCTTGTGATACCCATCCGGAACCCTGGACAGGCGTGTTCATAGGTATACCGTGGGATGCTACCCACTTTGAGGTCGGTGACCGGCTTGAAGTGTATTGGAGTAGCCACCGCACAAAAGATGGTAGCGGAGATCCTTTCCCAGGTACGAGTGTTACGTTCCATGTTGAGTTGTCTGATGCTCACAGAGATCTTCAGCAGGTTGAGGTACAGATACAACCCTTCAATCCGCTGTTTACCCTTCCTGGGCTGGTCGCGGATTGGGGTTCGGGTGTTGTCTTCTATCGGTTATTCAAAGCGTCCGGGCCAACGGGTCTGTCGGCCAAGAAGCTCATTTACATTGATCTGAAAAGGCCAGGTGGTGGCACTTGCCTCGGGCCTACTCAGAGTGAGTGAAAACTGAAAAAAGCGCTCACGCCTGATGCCGATCAATCAAACCCTCTCGCTTGACCCTGGGCGCAAGAAATCGAAATCCGATGCCTGTACTGGCATCGGATTTTTTGCGTCTTGCGCGAGCACTGGAACTGACCCACGACATTGCTTGCACCCGATTTACTCTAGTCGTTGGATACCTTGCTCGATCACTCTTCGGGGGAGCAGCAGCTTGAACTGGCCGGCATGGTGGCACCGCGCAAGCGGCGTTTACCGCTGACAGTGTGCTGCCGGCCCAACGCCTGTCATGGGCCTAATACGCCACGTTTCCAGCGTGTGAGTCCTATAGGAATACCCCCAGTTTCCGCATCTTTACCTGTCAAGGTTGACAGGTGCGCGCCTGGCACAGGGGGGGTTAAATAGACTCGTCACTCGGTCCAGTTAGATGTCTGGAAGCGAGCCATTCTCTATTCCATGTGAGAGTAAGCAGCCATGACAAAACCCAATAACTCCCGAGCGCTTGGATCAACCTCCACGAGCAAAAAAAAACTGACGATAGCACCGAACTCTCCGTTGTTGGTGCGGCCGCCATGGGCTCGAACCCCTCGCGGACCGCGGGTGCTGGATGCGCTACATGTGGTGAATGCATTGCCCGACGTGGCGGACGGGCAAACGAATCTAATGGACATCGCGGAGTTGTACGCTGAAGGCGTTATATGTGAAATCGCAAGGTGGAACGAAATCCTGCCTGTTGGCGACGACGAATTGGAAATTCGTATTAATAATGTCCTTTATGGCTCTCGAATTCCTTTCAGTAAGCCGTTGTCTGCGCACACCTGGCCCTACCGCTTCTCGATACCGGAAGACAAGATCGGCGAACACGGGCTGAAAAGCCTACGCTATGAAGTATTTACCTCCAGCGGTACGACGGATGGCCCTGCTCTTCCTACCTCAGTGACCATTGACCGCCGAGACGCTAATGCCGGTCTTAGGCCAGGCGCGGTGACGTTACCGGGTTGGGTGGGCCACTATGTGACGTTACAGGATGTGGACGATAACGGCGGTAGCCTGACTTTCCAGGTACCGCGTCGCTTGGACCCACAAGTTGGCGACAAACTGGAGATCTTCACAAAGTTTCCCAGTGATACGCCCATACTGACTTTGGAAAATCTACCGCGTACCACTGCGCCGATACAGGTCAGTCTGACCACCGCTCAGCTTGCTGCGGATGGGGGGGGGCTAAAACAGATCAACTTTGTTTACACCGATCGTGCCGGTAACCAAACCAGCTACCCGAGCGCTATGCGAGAGTTCACATTGGTGACGCGCGCCCTCCCCGCTAACCTGCGAGACCCAGAGTGCCCTGCAGCACCGCTCGACCTGACCGACGCTCAATTGAATCGTGCTGAGATCTGGATCCGCAAATACGACAATGCGCAGGCTGGAGACCAGGTTTTTATCGAATTCAACAGTTTTTTGATCGTGGGTACTGTAGATCTGAGCTGGCCGCTTAAGGTAAAAATTCCTTGGGAGGACCTTAGGGATGGAGGTCTCACCGCACCCTACGTGGCAGACGTGTTCTACAACATTCATAGCGGCGGATTAATTGTCGGCCCTTCGGGAACCATCACGGTGGATGTGGACTTGACCTCGGCGGGCGGGCGGCCTGAAGACCCGGGTCCTGTTAATCCCGAGCTGGGTCCAGTGACAGTGACTTCATCCGGGGGCCTGACCAATGAAATCGGCCCTGGCGACTTCGGCGACGCTACCGCCCGGTTTGCGCGCTATACAGGGGCTACGGCGGGGCACCTTATTCAGCTGTGGTGGAAAGGCATCCCTTGTTTCGACCCGCCTTACCTAGTCACTGTGGCAGATGAGACTAATCCCGAGTTCATGCTTACGGTGCCTGCGGAGGTGATCAAGCAGGCAGGCAACGGAGACATTCCCACTTGGTACACACTCAATAACGGGGTGAACGATAACTTCGTCGATTCAGTGGAAACCCTTGTGCATGTCCGCGCGTTTGCCGTAGATAACCTGAATGGCATCGAGTACCCGGACGCGCTGGCCTTCGACGATTTGTTTGCGCTTACCTGCGACCAGGACATTGTTGGTGGGATCAAAACCGTAATCAGAGACCCTGCGAACTTGCAGGCGGGCGATCAGATAACGCTTCATTGGGTTGTTTATGGTCCGGATGATTTCTACTCCGCCGAGAAAACGGTGGATCTGCCTTTCCCTCCCGTGACGGTTAGCCACGACCACACTGATCCGGGCCATCCTGGCGAGCGTTTTACAGTACCGTTCCCGGTCTATATCCAGCCTGTCGTGAGCGGGCGTATTGAAGCTTACTATCACGTACTAAAAGCGGATGGCGTAACTGAAGGCGATTCACCCGTCACCTTTGTGCTGATGACTCGGCGTCAGACAGGTAATACCATCTGTGGTAACTGATGTAACGCGTTGAGGAGCCTTGTCCGCTACCTGGCGGCGAAAGCCTTTAGGTAGCGGTTCTTCGCGTGTGATCCACGCACGAAATTGCCCATTTGTGTGGACGCGGCTGATAGCGTGGTTTCGTGAGATGAAATTGAAGTATTGATCGCGCGCGCTTAGCTAGAGCGAGATTAAGAATAATCCTACGCGACCTTAGACTTGCCTTACATGAAGTTCCTCTTCGGCTCCGTACTCTAGGCCCCCACTGAAAGCCCAGGGCGATAAGCCTTTAATCGCTTGGCTTGTTCAGTCACCCGACTAGAGGTTAATTCTCCGTGACTCATATTAAATTTTTTACTCCAACTCGACTCGCTACTGCTATCAAGTTTTTGGCATTGATGCCATTGTCGCTCGCCGCCACAAAAGCGCTTGCTCTGGAAGTCTTTCCAGGCCATGAACTGACCATCGATGCCAGTTCGCCGTTAGACCGCTATAAGTTGAGCGGTGATGCAAAACTTATTTCCAATGGCGCCACGATCGTCAGTGTCCTTGCCAACGAATCGACCTTCGAAATGAATGGCGGTCGGGTACAGGCCGGCAATGAAGTGGGCGTTTCACTTTATGACAGTTATGCGAGCATCCGTGATGCGCATATTTCCAGTGACCGTTCTATCGGATTGATCGTGGGGAGCCAAGGTGCCCAGGGGTCGACGGCCGATGTTTTCAATACCCTGATCGAGGGCGCCACCCAAGGCGTTATCTTGAATGGCGCCAGCGTACTGACTTTGAATAACAGTGAGGTCATAGGCGGCGAGCAAGGCCTGTTGGCCGTTGATGGGAACTTGAACGCGAATCAGAGCCGCATCACTGGCGCCACCAATGGTATTGAAGTCTATCGGCACCCGACTGCACCGAACCCGGCGTCCTTTACGTTCAACCAGACGGCTGTGGTTGGCGAGAGCGGCGCGGCTATTGTGGTGAAGTCTCCTGGCGTGGTCGAGATCGATGTCAATAACGGCTCCACCCTGCAGGGTGGGAATGGCAACATGCTGGAATTGACGAATGGCGGTTCGGCCAACATGCGCGTCAACAGCAGCGCCCTGGCCGGCAACGTTCAAGTCGGCACCGGCAGCGCACTGGACCTGAACCTGGACAGCGCCACCATGCACGGCGATGTGATCAACAGCGGCGGCACCGCCAGCGTCGGTCTCAACAACGGCTCGATCCTGACCGGCCGCCTGGAGAACGTCGATAAGCTGGCAATCAACAGCGATGCCACCTGGGTGATGGTCGATCACCAGCAGGTAGGCGACCTCTCCATGAGCGGCGGCAACGTCAAGTTCGGTGAGTCCGGCACGTTCTACCAATTGGACGTCGCTAACCTGTCGGGCAACGGCACGTTCCATATGACCGCGGATTTCTCCACGTTGACTGGCGATTTCCTCAACGTTACGGGCACTTCCTCGGGTGAGCACAAACTGCTGATCGCCAGCAGCGGTGCCGACCCGCTTAGCGCTGATCGTCTGCACGTGGTTCACACGGCGGACGGCGGTGCCCAGTTCAGTTTGCTCGGTGATCGTGTGGATGTCGGTACGTATTCCTACAGCCTGATCAACGAAAACGAAGGCAAGGATTGGCTGCTCGACCCGGAGAGCAAAGTGATCAGCCCAAGCACCAACTCCGTATTGGCGTTGTTCAACGCTGCACCGAGCGTGCTGTTGGGTGAGACGACTACGCTGCGTACCCGTATGGGTGAGTTGCGTTTCAGCCAAGGCCAATCTGCGGGGCTGTGGACGCGCGCTTATGGCAATCGGTATGAGGTGTCCAACGACAAGACTGGCCTGGGGTATAACCAGTCGCAACGCGGTTTCTCCATCGGTGTAGACGCGCCTGTCGAAGCGGGCGACGGCCAGTGGATTATCGGTGGGATGGTCGGTCACAGTAACTCGAACCTGGATCTGAACCGTGGCAGCAGCGCCACGATTAACAGCTACTACGTGGGCGGTTACGCCACCTGGCTGGATGCCGAAAGTGGTTTCTACTTCGACGGTGTGCTCAAGTTCAACCGCTTGCACAACGAGTCGAACGTGGCCATGAGCGACGGTAAGAAAGCCAAGGGTAACTACACGCAGAACGCAGTGGGCGCCTCGGCGGAAGTGGGTCGGCACATCAAGCTGGCTGACGATTACTTCGTCGAGCCTTACGGCAAGCTGGATGCGGTGATTACCCAGGCCCAGAGTTATACGCTGGACAACGGCCTGGATGCCAAGGGTGACCGGTCGAGCACAGTGATCGGTGAGCTGGGCACCACCGTCGGACGGACGATCCAACTGGAAAGCGGCAGCGTGTTGCAGCCGTACCTGAAGGCGGCGATAGCCCATGAGTTCGATCAGAGCAACCAGGTGTCCGTTAACAATAACGCGTTCAACAATGACCTGTCGGGTTCGCGTTTCAAGGTAGGTGCGGGTGTCGCGATGTCCGTGTCGCAGAACCTGAAGTTGCATGCGGATCTGGAGCACAGCACCGGCAAGAACATCAAGCAGCCTTATGGTGTGAATGTGGGCCTGCGTTACGATTTCTGAGCAGGTAAAACCAACGCCGGATGTCATGCAGTTTGCCGGCACAATAAAAAACCCGCCTCGAAAGAGGCGGGTTTTTTTTAACAATTACGTTAACAGCGTGGGATATAACACTTACAGGCTGACCACGATGATATTGGCATTTCCAGAGTTGGCCACATAAGCACGGCTGCCATCAGAGGTAATAACAATCTCTTTAGGTCGGTCCAGTGGGTAGCTACTGGTATTGATTTCTCCAGTGATGGATTGGGTGGACGTATCGATGATTTTTATCGAGTTTTCTCCATGTAAACACATGTAGGCTTTTGTGCCGTCTGGCGCAAATGCAATGCCCCAAGGATAGCCGAGGTTGTCAATTCTCTTGATAAGTGTTACGGGGACGGTCGCAGCGGACAACATCATCAAATACCCATCCGTCGCATACGAACCGGCGTTGGTTGCGTAAATAACGTCGGCAGTGGGGCTATAGGCTAATCCAAAGTTTCTTCCTGAGCCACGAGGAACAGTAAATGAGCCTATTATGGTGCCTGAAGCCTGATCGAATGTTCTTATATGATAGCCATTTGTATAAATTCGAGTGCCTGAATGATTGAAGGCAATTGCTTGTGTATAGTAACTGCCGCCATTAAGCCATCTCACATACTTGTTAGTCGAAGTGTCTATTTCTTGGAGACCTCCATAATATTCGTTTCCACTGTAAAGGCGGGATCCTGTTGGGTTTAAGCGTAGAGCTGAGTTGTATGGGAAACCAGCAGACGAGATCGTCGCTATTGTCTGAAAATGCGTGGTTTCAATAACCAGCGTCGAGGTACTCAGTAAGCTGACGTACAGATTCCGGCCATTCGGGCTAACCGCTATACCCGAAAGCGCCCCCGTTCCAGTCACTTGGAGCGTACGAATCACTTCCCCCTTGTCGGTGTCGATCACTGAAATCGTTCTGTCACCCACATTGGTCACATAGAGTCTCGAGTCGTCCTTGGACAGAGCAAGGTGACTAGGGGTATGCCCTACTTGAATCTCGCCTTCCACGACCCCCGATGCTTTTTTGATCCTGTACACCGGTGACCGGCTAAAGTGCTGAGCCGTCGATTCGTTCCCGCTGCCATCGAGCGATACCCGCGCCTGAATCGTCACTGTGCTGTTATCGGGCAGTGACCTGAGGTAGCTGGCAGGGATCAGATCGAGGGTACGTCCGGCCGTGAATTCAGCGGATGTGACGGGCATTGAAACGCGAAGCGCAAGGTCGGTGGAACTCAATATATCAATCCACAGCAATTGCGAGGCCCGGAAAAACGGCCACCGGTTAATTCGCACATGGTTGGCAACACTGGGGTTGATTGCCCCGCCTACTGTTTCGGGAATAGTGACCAAATCAAGTAACGAGTCCGGTAGCGCTAAAACCTCCACGGTAAGATTCGGCGAGCTAGTCGTCCCAGAGGCTTCCATAAGTTGGTACGACACGTTGAACTCACCACCCAAGTAAGCCGCGACAAAGTCGCTCGATAAGTTGAAGCGCGTGTAGGTTTCACCCGGTTCGGGTATGGAGGGCCGTGCGGGGATGTCTGGAGTACCGACCCCCGGTTTACCGGTGATAATGATTTTAATGTCTGCGTCGTTCGGAAAGGTGTTCGACGTCACGCGGACTTCCAAGGAAGGTGGGCTGGGTGCAATCACATGCACAGGGTTGAGTTCAACCCGGGTTTCCGAGATATACGTGGCTTGCACCACACTGGGTAAAGGTAAGATACGCGGTCCGCCAATCGCAATGATCAGTTCCAGGGAAAACTGAGTGGGCCCTGGCATTACTGGCTTGAGTTCGTAATACAAATGCGCCGTGCCGCCCTCGTTGTTCAGTACAACGGTGCGACCAATGGTGAAGGGGATTTCGGCATCCTCCCAGTTTTCGTCTATTCGGAACCATGGGCTCGTGTAACTACCACCCGGTTTCGAACCGATGAATATGACTCTGATCTCCGTGCCCGCGACGATAGACGGATGCGGTTGTACCCTGACGTTCAAATTACCTTTGTGGATCAAAGGGTTGAATCTAAAGTCGGGTGGTACTGCCTGCAGTGTCGTAGGCGCCGGCAGTTTATTTTGAGTCTTGCCAACATAGATGATCGCTACGTCTGACGGTGGCCTTGGAATACCGCCGTTAATGATGTAATGAGCCTTGAAATAGCCTCCGTAGAGGGCGAAGAAGAACGCGCCATCCAAGATGAAATCAATATCGCCCGTGCCGGCGACGTCCGTGTAGGTCGCATAAGTAGGGGCACCACTGGCTGGAAACCCCACCACCACCAGCTCAACCCTATCTTGCGAGTTTTGCCCCATGTAGTGCGGGACTACGATATGCACCGGGTCGGTATTTTCGGGCAACACTCCGTTGATCAGACCCTGCACCTCTGGAGGCGGCAACTGTGTACCGGTGGGGTTGCCGAAAATGTAGTAAAGCGCGGCTGAGGAGTTACGGTCGGGTGTGCCTGGGCGAATCCGTTTGTAGGTGATCAGAATCAGACCATCGACCAGGGGTAAGAGGAAAGAAAGGGGCAGGGGGATATATGCCCTGATCAGGTTGGTATTCGTTACCGTATAGCGCAGCACGATTGAGCTGGATATGGCATGAACAAGCCCATAGACGGTCAGGACGACCACATCGTTGATGTTGTAGCCGTTGAAGCGTATCGGCACTTCGATGGTCGCGTCACCTATGAGATCCGGCACATTGATGACGTCCTTATCGATTTCCGGGTCGTAGTGCGATTCAAGGACATGCACCATTGGCAGCAGCGGTTCCACACCGTTCCCGGCCCGAAGTTCGATCAATCTGGACGGTGAGAAGCCGGGGGAGTGATTGCCTGCCTTATCGACGACGTACCACTGGACCAGATGCACGCCATTGGGCAGTTGGCTCCAGGTCCCATGGTAAGCCACGATCCGTATTGGCTCATTGCCGGAAGCCTCGAAAGACGTGACGGTGTGCTTGATAATTACGCCGCCGATACTGACGTGAATGACATCGTTCTCTTTACGGCTATGGACGGGAGATTCGTTGGTATTCAAAGGGTAATTGGCGATCAGCATCGACACGCCGAGGCCTATCTGCTCATCGGTAACGAACCCAAAGTTTTCGATTTGGGGATCCTCAAACGTGACAGGGCTCATGTTGTCGTTGTAAGGCGTACTGGGGATCGGGTCCCTGCCCACAGGGGGCTCACGGTCTGCGAGAAAATTGAACACTTTGCTGCTTTCGACAGCGCCGCCCGTGCGCTTAACAAAGGCTTGCACGGTGTTGTTCGCTTGGTCGATAAAACGACCGCTGTCCATGAACAGGACAGTGATCTGGTCGTTATCTATTTCTTCTTGGCTAACGGTGTGAATAGGTCCCCGTACGCCATTGATCTCCAGCCAGATAAAGTCATCCGCCTCCCTTTCCAGGTACCCCGGAAGCAGACAGATAACCCCCTTCGTGTGGACCACCAACGCCGCTTTGTTGAGCGCGGCATCGTGACCGGCAACGGGTTTTGTTTCAGTGGGAAAGATAATCACCAAGTCGCTGAACGGTTTGAGTTCGCCGGGAAACAATCTACGGGGTAAAAGCCCGCTAGGTGGCTTGGGGACGCAATGGGAGATGATTGCAGGTAGGTTAGTACCGTCTGAGCGGGTCTCAGCATTCTGATCCAAGGTCATGATCGTCAGCCTCTTGGGGTTGGTCGGTGCGGACACCCCACCCTCAAGGCAGGGCGCGTCGAGAATCATTGAGCGCCGAGCACAACGAGCTGCCTAGCTGTGAGAAATGACAGTCACGACCAACGGTCATTCGTCCGCTATAACACCACCAAGGACACAGAATCGCCGCCGATATTTGCCACATAGCCATGGGAGCCGTCTGGAGCCACCACCACTGCGCGTGGCTTGTTGAAGCCGGCGTATGTGCCGATCAACTGCCGCGAGCGCGTGTCGATAATGCCCAGTAGGTCGCCGTCGGTCTGCGACACGTAGGCACGGTCGCGACCGCGTTCAAAGGCGATATGCAAGGGCCCAGATAACCCTGTCAGTCGCTGGGGGATGCCGTGATTCACGGTATTGCCGATCGTGACGCTGCCGCCTGTCCGGCTGACGATGTAGACCTCCGCCCCCCTGGGATTGTGGGCAATTGCACTGGGCGCCGAAGGGGTGTCGACGCTATCGATCAGGGTGTTGGTGTGCAGATTGAGAATCGACCAGTCAAAAAATGTAGCCACATGTGCGCGGTTGTTATCGGGGCTGATGACCACGTCAATCGGCTCGCGTACTGGAATCGAGGACAGGCGTTGATGGTTGGTGGTGTTGATCACCACCAGCTGTGATGCGCCTGTATCCGCCACATACAAGCGGGAACCGTTGGCGTTGAAGGTGATACCGGCGACGGTTGTAAACCCGGTGATCGTATCGATCAGGGCGTAATCCTGTGTGTTGTAAACGCGAATAGGCGTGTTGACCGCCACGCTGTTGTCCGTCACGTACAATCTTGGAGCGGTTGGATTGATCGCGATGTGCAAGGGCGTCCCTGGCACTGCGAAGTGGTGAATGACGCGGTTGCGCAGTGTGTCGATTATCCAGATAGACGTGTCGCCAAACGCGCAGGCGACATACAGCAATTCTCCGTTCGGGCTCAGCACCATGGCGTTCGGCGCACGACCCACCGTAATAGTTGCAAAAACGCCGACGGTATTGGTGATCCTGTAGTGAGCGGTACGCAAGCGGATGGCCGAGGTCTTGTTGGCACTGCCGTTGAGCGATACCCGTACTTCAATCGTCAAGGTGCTTTGAGTCGGCAACGAACGCAGGTAATCGGCGGGTATCGTGACCTCCACGCGGCCGGCGCTGAATTGCGCGGCGGTCAGTGGTACGGCATCAAGCAGGGCAAGATTGGCTGCGCCCTTGAGATCGACCCATATCGCCTGCCCGACGCTTATGAACGGCCATGCAAGAATCAGCACGCTATTAAGCATGTTGGCTCTTACGATGCCGTTCGATGCCTGAGGCACAGTGACCAGATCCAGCACCTGCTCTTGGAACGGGTCGATGGTCAAGGTTAATAGCTGGGAGGCGGTGTCGGCACCGGCGCGGGTGACGATGGAGGACAACACAGCTTTTCGGCCCAGATTGGCGGAGATCACTTTGTTACTCAGGATGAAATCCACATAGCCCTTCGCGGGGTCGCCTGGTCGCGCAGCAATGGTGGGCGTTCCTTGCCCGTGAGTGCCAACGAAACTCGGTTGAATATCGTCGCTGGCCAGCATCGGTGTGTAGCTTACTCGCAGTGTGCATATCGGCGGGTTCAGAACGTGTTGCGGGTTGAGCCTGGCGCTGTTCAATCCCGTGACTGTGCTCTCCAGCACCAGTGGCACCGGCAATTGCAGGCGACTGCCGACGGTGATCACCAGTGCCTTGGAGTAGCGGGTGCGCTGGCCCGGTTTTTCTACCCGATAATAAATGCGAGCCGAACCGTTGAGGTTGGCGAGAATGAACTGTCGTTGGATGACAAACGCCAACTCCTGCCCGACCCACGGTGGGGTGATGAGAAATGCATCGGGTGGGGCGCTGCCGCCGACTGCACTGCCTTCGCAATACAGAGTTACCGTGGCGTCTACAACGAAAGCAGCGTTAGCCGGGACTCTCACATCGGCATTGCCCAGGGATACGTCGGGGTCGAAGGTGAAACCGGGGGCAGGCGCTTGCAGTACTTCAGGCTGGGCCAGTGCGTCCAAGGGGTCGCCAATGCGCAATGACAAAATGTCAGAGGGGGGCCGTTGGCCGATATGGTTGATGAAGTAGTAGAGCATCAGTTCGCCGCCATCCAGTTGGCGGATGTCGCCGTCAGCGCTGTTGGGCAGTTCGAATACGATGCTGTCCTCGCCCGCCACTGCGACATACTCCCGATAGAATCGGTGGCCGTAGACGTTAGTGCCCTCTAATACCAACGTGACGCAATCAAACTGCTTTTGCCCCGTGTAGCTCGTGATCGTGACGATTACCGGGTCGGTCAAGGGGGGCAGGACGCCGCCGCTGGCGGCCGGCACTTGCGGCGCCGCAAGAGCGGTTTGCTCGGGGGTTCCCGTGACTCGGACGAAGGCGTTTTCAGAGGGCACGTTGGCCTGACCTGCGCGAACCCGTTCATAACTGAGTTCGATCATGGCGCCGATAAGCGCGCGTACATCGGCATTGGGCCACGGGACGTCGGTGAAGGTGGGTGTCGTCGACGTGATACTGACGGTGTAGGTTTTATCAACGTCGCCGCCGTCCAGCGCGCGCCCTCGAAGGGTCAGTCGAGCTTCGTCGCCCAATGCCCAGCCTTTGCCAGCAACAGCGAACCTGAGGGTTGCGTCTTTGCCTAGCAAGGCGTCCGCATCCAGCGTTCCTGTAGGTGCCTCGACAACGTGGGCAGGGTCCAGCAGGCGTTCGTTGGGATTAAGCCGCACTTCAATCAGTTGCGTCGGCGAGCGGCCCGGCGCGTGGTTGCCTACTTCATCGATGACATCGTAGGCGCAGGTCTGGTAGCCGCTGCCGATCTGCAGCCATGTGCCGTAATAAACCATGATTGAAATCGGCAGTGTGCTGCTGGCTTCGTTCTCGGTCACGGAATGCTCAATGATTTGCCCACCGATAATCAGGCGAATGCGATCACGAACCGCTCGGTGAGTAGTGGAAGGGCGGGTGAGGTGGGAGGGATAAAAGGGAATTCTCACCGCGACCCCGCGTTGGGCTGCGGCTGAATCGATCAAAAAATGTGCAGGTTGAGGGCGTGGCAGTTGTTCATTTACCCACGGCGGCTGTTGAATAAGGTCGTTGCCGGTTGGCGCTACGGTGTCGATCTTGAGAGTCAGGCGCTGGGTTTCTTCTGCACGCTGATCAGGGTGCGTCACCCGAAAAAACACAGGTCCTACCGCGCCCTCATCCAGTCGCGCCATGGATATGTGCAGGCTGATCGACTTCCCATCGCGCGCCTCCTCCTTGCTGACGTTATGGTGATCGATCGGTACCAGCAAGTCGCCGCAGAACAGTTGGATAAGATCGCCTTCTACCTGACCGGCGTAGGTGCGCAAGATGCAAATCAGGCCGGGGCTGCCATGGTTCTCCAGCAACAGTTTGTACACGCCACCGGAGAAGCCCGCGACTGGCGTCGTCAGGCCAGGAATATTGGGGGCTAGTTGCCCAACGCTAGGGCGCGCGGTCGGAACCGGAGTCATGCTTGACACCTCGTGCGGATGCTCGAATCACATGCGGATTGAACGCCGAACGAGGCAGCTAGGCTAACTGTGAGAAAAGACAGTTGCGACAGACGGTACGGTCCCGCGTGGGAAGCCCGCTACGGCTGGCGATTCCATCGTCGGAACAAGGGTTCCGCCAAAAACAGCACAAACAATAAACGCATCACCTGCATCGCCGTCACCAGCGGCACTGACAGTTGCAGGGTTTCGGCCGTAAGACTCATCTCGGCAATGCCACCCGGCATCATGCCCAGGGTCAGCGAGCGCAGGTCCAAGTGGGTGAGGGCGCTCAGGCCCACGGCGGCCAAGGTCGCCAGCGCCATGGTCAGAGCGGTGCCGACTAATGTACGAGCCATGAACGACGGCGCGCGGCGGAAGAACTGGCGGTTGAAATGGCAACCCAGTCCACTGCCGATCAGCCATTGGCCGATTTGGCTGCCGCCGTCGGGCAGGCCGATATGCAAATCCCAGACAACGCTGGCGGTCGCACTGACCAATAACGGGCCGAACAACCATGGGTTTGGCTGACGCAGGCGCTGCCAACCCCAGGCCACCAGAGCCCCCAGCGGAAACAGCAACGCCAGCCACGCCCAACTCACCGGTGCCGGATGAAACTGCGGCGCGCCGCCCCCCAGCACATACTTGAAGATCGCCGGTACGCACAGCACCACCGCCAGCACGCGCAGGCTCTGCCCCGCCGCGACACGGCTGAGCACCGCGCCGTTGCGTGCGCCGAGGTTGACCATCTCACCGGACCCGCCCGGCATGCTGGAGAAAAACGCGGTGGCGCGGTCTTCACCGCTGCGGCGCATCAGCCACACGCCCACCACGCTCGACAGGCTGGTGACCAGCGCGCCGAAGAAGATCAGGCCGAAGTGGCTCATCACCTGCTCAATCACCACTGGGGTGAAGTGCAGGCCGATGCCGATCCCCACCACCCATTGGCCGCATTTACGCCCGCCGGGAATCTCCGCCAACTGCCAGGGCGTGAGGCAACGCACCAGAATGATCGCCAGCAACGAGCCGACCATGTACGGCAATGGCCAGCCGATCAGGCTGGCCAGGTAACCGCCGGCCAGGCCGACCAGCGGTGTTCCCCACCAATGTTTAAGGGTGACCTCAGACATTGGCCACAGCGCGGCGCTGTTGGGCGCGTTTGCGCCAGATCCGCAGCAGCGGCACGAACAGCATGATCGCGGTCAGTACCCAGACGCCAAAGGTGATCGGGCTCGACCACAGAATCTCCAGCGCACCGTTGGAGATCGATAGCGCACGGCGCAGGTTCTGCTCCATCAGGCCGCCGAGGATAAAGCCCAACAGCACCGGCGACAGCGGGAAGTCCAGCTTGCGCAGGATGTAACCGAAGATGCCGATCCCGACCATCAGGAACAGGTCGAAAGTGGTGGCATGCACCGCGTACACACCGATCGCGGTGATGATGGCGATCACCGGCACCAGCGCCCAGTTCGGCACGGCGAGGATGCGCGTGAAGATCCGGATCATCGGGATGTTGAGGATCACCAGCATGATGTTGGCGATAAACAACGAAGCGATCAGGCCCCAGACAATGTCCGGTTGCTGTTGGAACAGCAGCGGGCCGGGGGTGATGTTGTACAGCGACAGCGCGCCGATCATCACTGCGGTGGTGCCCGAGCCAGGTACGCCCAGGGTCAGCATCGGCACCAGAGCGCCGCAGGCGGATGCGCCGATTGCGGTTTCCGGGGCGGCGAGGCCGCGCATGTCGCCCTGGCCGAACTTGCCGCTGGCACCAGCCATGCGTTTCTCGGTCATGTAGGCCACGGCCGATGCCAGCGTTGCACCGGCGCCCGGCAACACACCCATGATGAAGCCCAGCAGGCCGCAACGGATATTCACCACGAATACCGACGCCGCTTCCTTGACGTTGAACATCATGCGCCCGGTGGCCTTGACCGCTTCCTGGCCACGGTGGGTTTTTTCCAGCAGCAACAGGATCTCGCTGATGGAGAACAGGCCCAACACCAGTACGACGAATTGGATGCCGTCGGTGAGGTGGATGTTATCGCCGGTAAAACGGTAAACGCCGCTGTTGGCATCGATGCCGACTGCCGACAGGAACAGGCCGATCAACGCCGCGACGAAGGTCTTCAACGGCTTGTCACCGGCCATGCCGCCCAGGCAGACAATCGCGAACACCATCAGTACGAAATATTCCGCCGGGCCGAAGGCAATCGCCCATTTGGCCAGCAGCGGCGCAAACAGCACCATGCCGCAGGTGGCGATGAACGCACCGATGAACGAACTCCACGCCGACAAAGACAGCGCCACACCGGCCAGGCCTTTGCGGGCCATCGGGTAGCCGTCGAGGGTGGTCATTACGGTGGAAGCTTCGCCCGGGATGTTAAGCAGGATCGAACTGATCCGGCCGCCGTATTCGCAGCCCAGGTACACCGCCGCCAGCAGGATCAGCGCCGATTCCGGCGGCAGGCCCAGGGCGAACGCGATGGGGATCAACAGCGCCACGCCGTTGATCGGGCCCAGGCCCGGCAGCAGGCCGACCACGGTGCCGATCAACGTGCCGCACAGCGCGGTCACCAGGTTGTAAGGGGACAGCGCCACGCCGAAGCCCTGGCCCAAGTAGCCAAAAGTATCCATATCAGTTCTCCAGAACGTCGAGCAGGCCAAGGGGCAACGGCACATCCATGACCTTATCGAACAGCAGGTACAAACCGATGGCAATCAGGGAGACGATCACCACGCTGGGCATCCAGCGGCCGCCGTACAGGCGCGCCATCGGGATGCCGATCAGCATGCTGCTGAGGATGAAGCCCAGCGGTTCGAAGGTGGCGGCGAACACAATCAGCAGCACCACGCAGAGGCTGATCTTGATCAGGGTTTCGCGATCCAGCGCCGGTTCTTCTTCGGTGTGCTTGGTGGCCTGCGGGCGAATCAGCATGTAGATCAGCGCCAGGCTCATCAGCCCGAGGATCAGCAGCGGGTAGGCGCGGGGCCCTACCGGCTCGTAGGAAAACGACGCCTGATAGGGCCAGGCCATCAGCGCCAGACCGGCACAGGCCAGCAGCAGCGCGGCCGCGAATATGCGTTGTAAGAGCATGTTGAACTCCTGGGCCATGCCTGGGTTTTACCAGGCATGGCCGCGCGACAGAGGGGGCGATTACTGGATCAGGCCGAACTCTTTGGCCAGCACTTTGTAGTCAGCCACCTGTTTCTTCACATAGGTGTCCAGCTCCGGGCCGGTCATGGCGAACGGGAACAGCTCGCGCTGGTCACGCAGCTTGGCGAACTCTTCGGAGGCCAGCAGTTTGTCGAACGCGTCTTTCCACCAGGCGTACTCGGCATCGCTGACTTTTGGCCCGAGGTAGAAGCCGCGCACCACTGGCCACACGATGTCGTAGCCTTGCTCTTTGGCGGTCGGGATATCCTTCATTTCCGGCTCGTTCAGGCGCTGCTCGGAGAACACCGCCAGCAGACGCATGTCGCCGCTGAGGATGTGCGGCATGGAGTCGGAGATGTCGGTACTGCCCACTTGAATATGACCACCAAGCAGGGCCGTGGCGATTTCACCGCCGCCTTCGAGGGCCACGTAGCGCAGCTCGCGCGGGTTGATCCCGGCGGCTTTGGCGATCAGGGCGGTTTGCATCCAGTCCTGGCTACCGACGGTGCCGCCGGAACCGATCACCACGCTGCCCGGATCTTTCTTCAGGGCTTTGACCAAATCATCGAGGGTCTTGTAGGGCGAATCGCTTTTTACCGCGATGGCGCCGTAACTGGTGCCGACCGCGGCCAGCCAACGTACGGCGCTTTCATCGAAACGCCCGAACTTGCCCTGAGCCAGGTTCAGCAGCGAGCCGCTGGACCAGGCCACCAGCGTACCGGCATCCGCCGGACGCTGTGCGACCACGGCGTTGTAGGCCACCGCGCCGACGCCGCCGGGCATGTAGGTCACGCGCATCGGTTTGCTCAGCAGTTTCTCGTTGACCAGTGCGCTTTGCGCCAGTTTGCAGGTCAGGTCGAAACCGCCGCCGGGGGAGGCCGGGGCGATGCATTCCGGGCGCTTGGGCTCGTCAGCGGCCAGCAGTTGGCCGGCGAACAACATGCAGCCGGCGGTGAGGGCCAATTTACGCAATGAAAGGGTCATGGGTGTCTCCGTCGTTTTTGTTATGAGGTTTTACTGCCAGGCACTACTTACCAGAGCGCGACGCTGTAGCTGACGAGCAGGCGCGTTTCATCCGATCCGCAGTCTTCGAAAAGGGCGGTTTGGCTGAGCGACGAAATAAAACCGGCAAGGGCGGTCTGGGTCGGGCGGGAAATACGAACAGGCGGGCAAGTCTGGGGCTGTGTCGACAGCATCGTGGTGCACTCCGGTATTGTTCTTATTTTTACGAAAACGCATCGAGGCGCTTTTCGGGCGCTGCGGATTAGGCAACTGGGTGGGCAAGACTCACCGTGAGCTGGATGCTAAAGGGCGAAGCTTTCACTAACCTTTCAGCCACCTTTCAATGTTTTCGGGCTTCACAGGGCACCGGGCGCCTGTAAACTCCCCGCCAAAGCGTGGCATCGACCACTCCTGAATGAGGCAGAAAACCATGCGTGTCCTTCTGGTTGAAGACCATTTGCAACTCGCCGACAGTGTGGCCCAAGCGCTCAAGAGCACGGGTTTGACCGTCGACGTGCTGCACGACGGCGTCGCCGCCGACCTGGCCTTGAGCAGCGAGGACTACGCGGTGGCCATCCTCGATGTGGGGCTGCCGCGCATGGATGGTTTCGAGGTGCTCGCACGTTTGCGAGCCCGGGGGAAAAATCTGCCGGTGCTGATGCTGACCGCGCGAAGTGACGTCAAAGACCGTGTGCATGGCCTGAACCTGGGCGCCGACGATTACCTGGCCAAGCCTTTTGAACTGACGGAACTGGAAGCACGGGTCAAGGCCCTGTTGCGTCGCAGCGTGCTGGGCGGCGAGCGCCAGCAAACCTGCGGCGTGCTGGTGTACGACTTGGACACCCGGCGCTTCACGTTGGGCGGCGAACTGCTGACATTGACCTCCCGTGAACAGGCGGTGCTCGAAGCGCTGATCGCGCGTCCGGGCCGGGTGATGAGCAAAGAGCAACTGGCCTCCCATGTGTTTGGCCTGGACGAGGAGGCCAGCCCCGATGCGATCGAAATCTACGTGCATCGCCTGCGCAAAAAACTCGATGGGCAACCGATCGCCATCGTGACGTTCCGCGGCCTTGGCTACCTGCTGGAAGCCCGCGATGCATAAGCCCAGCAGCCTGCGCTGGCGCCTGCTGTGGAACCTGGCGCTGTTGCTGGTGCTGTTGATGTTGGCCAGCGGCATGAGTGCCTACTGGAACGGTCGCGAAGCTGCCGATACCGCCTACGACCGTACGCTGCTGGCGTCGGCACGAACCATCGCGGCCGGCCTGACCCAGGTGGACGGCACTCTCAGCGCCAATGTGCCCTATGTGGCCCTGGACACCTTCGCCTACGACAGCGCCGGGCGCATTTACTACCAGGTCAACGACATCGATCAGAAGCTGATCTCTGGTTACGAAAACCTGCCCGGCCCGCCGCCCGGCACACCGCGTACCGATGATTACCCGGCCCTGGCGCGTTTCTACAACGCCAAGTACCAGGGCCAGGAAGTGCGGGTGGTCAGCCTGCTTAAAGCGGTTTCCGAGCCGAACATGAACGGTATGGCGGAAATCCGCGTGGCCGAGACCGACGAAGCAAGGGTCAGCATGGCCCGTAGCCTGATGGCCGATACCCTGCTGCGCCTGGGCATGCTCGCGGTCGGTGCGTTGCTGCTGGTGTGGTTTGCCGTGAGCGCCGCGCTCCGCCCGCTGGACCGTTTGCGTAAAGCCGTGGAGGAGCGTCAGCCCGACGATCTGCGGCCGCTGCCATTGGTGGAGGTGCAACATGAATTCGGCCCGCTGGTCAGTTCCCTCAACCACTTCACCGAGCGCCTGCGCGGGCAATTCCAGCGCCAGGCGCAGTTTATCGCCGATGCGTCCCACGAACTGCGCACTCCGCTGGCCGCACTCAAGGCCCGCCTGGAGTTGGGGTTGCGCGCCGAAGACCCGGCGACCTGGCGCAGCACCTTGGAAACCGCGGCTCAAGGCACTGATCGCCTGACCCATCTGGCTAATCAGTTGCTGTCCCTGGCGCGCATCGAGAACGGCGCCCGGGCGATTGCCGAAGGCGGCGCGCAGTTGTTGGATCTGAGCCAGTTGGCTCGCGAACTGGGCATGGCCATGGCGCCTCTGGCCCATGCGCGCGGCGTGGCCCTGGCGCTGGAAGCCGACGAGCCGGTGTGGCTGCGCGGCGAACCGACACTGTTGAACGAACTGCTGAGTAACCTGGTGGACAATGCCCTGGCGCACACGCCGCCTGGTGGCAACGTGATCCTACGGGTGATGGCGCCGGCGGTGCTGGAAGTGGAAGACGATGGCCCGGGCATCCCGCTGGATGAACGGGATCGGGTGTTCGAACGGTTCTATCGGCGTAGCCAGCAGGGTATGGGCTCGGGCCTGGGCTTGGCGATTGTCGGGGAAATCTGCCGGGCGCATCTGGCGCAGATCAGTCTGCATGATGGCAAGCGGGCAGGTTTGAAAGTGCGGGTAAGTTTTATCGCCGGGTGAATCAGTAGAACATCGACCGCGCTTCATCCAGTTCCGCACGCAGGCTGTCGCTGTAGGGGTCGACGCGCAGCTTTTTCATGGCAGGGATCTCGGAAACCACCACGTTTGCCAGGGGGTGACTGGTGCCGCGGTGGCAGTACAACACGGCGACTTGCACGAGATCAATGTAGTCGAGGCGGTCGGAGTCACGCTCGAAGTTCAGGTACTGCCCCGGCAGTTTCGCCAGCATTTCGGGAAAGTCCCAGCCACTGAGCAACTTATCGCCCAGCTTAGGATGGATGCTGTCGATCACATGATTGAGGCTGACCGGGTCTGCCAGCAGCTCGTAGTGGTCTTCGGCGTAGGTGAGGATCGGCAGCACGCCGATCTGGTGCACCAGGCCACCGAGTGCCGCCTGATCCGGCTTGAGCTGGCTGTGGCTGCGGCACAAGGCATAGCTCACGCCCGCCACTTCCAGGCTGCGGCGCCAGACATCGCGCATTTTCTGTTCGACGACTTCGGAGCGGGCGTGAAAGATCTGCTCCATCACCAGGCCAATCGCCAGGTTGCTGCTGTAATTGGTGCCCAGCCGCGTGATGGCGGTGTGCAGGTCGGTGACTTCCTGAGTGGCGCGCAGCAGCGGGCTGTTCACCACTTTGATCAGGCGTGCGGACAGGGCGGTATCGCGACCGATCACTTTGCTCAAATGGCTGATGCTGATTTCCGGGTCTTCGGCAGCCTGACGAATCTTAAGGGCCACTTCCGGTAATGTCGGCAGAACCAGGTCATCGTTATCGATAGCCTTGACCAAAGCCTGTTGGACTTTTTCCGCCAGCTTGTTCATTCATGATCTCTAGGGTGTTGCAAAAAAGTATGACGACTAGCGTTGGATCTCTCGATCACGGTCGAGGGTATAAGGCAAGTCAAGCAGTCGCAGACCTGGGCCTTCAAGCGTGCCTAAATGCACATCGCCACTATCGGCAGCTTCGGCTTGCAATACGGCCAGAAGTTCAATGACCTGGTCAGCTTTTGCTGCGATCACCACTTCACCGATCGAGCTGCTGTGGCTCGGCGAAAACAGAGGAGTGCCTGGCTCGGGCATTTGCGCCGAATCAAGGCTTAAGCGGTACAAGCGGCGCTTGAGTTTGCCCAGGTACTGCATACGCGCGACGATTTCCTGGCCGGTGTAGCAGCCTTTTTTGAAACTCACACCGCCCACGGCTTGCAGGTTGAGCATTTGCGGGATGAACAGTTCACGAGTTTGCGGCATGACTTGGCCGATACCGGCGCGAATCTGGCCCAGCAGCCATTCATTCAAATCAGCTTGATCAAGGGTTTCACTCAATTGGGCTTTGACGGCGTCGGCTCGATCCGAGGGTACCCAGAGTTCGCTGCGGTCGGGTGAGACCCGAATCGCGATCAAGTGCTCGTTGCGGGCTACGCTATCGGTCTCGGCCGGCAGCTCAAGCCCGAGGTTGGCCAGGGCCGAATCCGCATTCACCAGACCGAAACGGGACCAGGCGGCACTTTCGTCGGTCAGCTTAGACTTGGAGAACACCGCGTATTTTTTCAGGTCGGCCAGTTGCGGCTCCAGTAGCTCGCTGGCCATGGCCAGCAACACGCCGTCACCTTGCAACAAGATGCGAAAGCTCGACTGCATGCGCCCTTTTTGAGTGCAGCGCGCGCCCAGGCTGGCCTGGGTATCACTCAGGTAATTGAGGTTGCAGGTCAATTGGCCTTGCAGGAATTTAGCAGCATCGGCGCCGCGGACGGCGAGGACACCTTCGTGGATCAGGGGGCAAAAGAAAGCAGAGTCAGCCATGGTTCATCGCAGGTCAAAAAGTCATGGGTGCATCATAGAGGGGCGCCCGGCAAATGGATAGTTTCCGTAGGAGCGACCAAAGCCGACTGTTCCACTGCTGTTGGGCCTGTATACTTGCGCTCTATTTGAGGAGCGCTCCATGGTCGAAGATGTAGAACTCAATCGCCTCTACTGGCACAGCCGTCGCGGCATGCTTGAGCTGGATGTATTGCTGGTGCCTTTCGTCAAAGAGGTTTATTCCACCCTTAATGAAGTGGACCGCAAGGTGTATGTGCGTCTGCTGGAGTGCGAAGACCAGGATATGTTCGGCTGGTTCATGGAGCGCGCCGAGTCGGACGATCCGGAACTGCAGCGTATGGTTCGGATGATTCTGGACCGTGTCCAGCCCAAGTAATCGCTTTGAATGTCGCTGGCAGCCGTCACGGCGGCTGCTGGTGGCGTATCTTTTCGCCCAACTGTTCGCGTTGGGTGCGTTGGCATTGATTGATCTCGCTTTCTCAACTCTGGCGATAGTGCTGTGTCTGGGGCATGCCGCCTGGGTTTTGCCGCGACACATTCTGTTGTCACACCGTTCGTCGATTCGAGGCCTGCGACGCGATGAGGACGGCTGGCAATTATTCAGTGAGCAGCGTGGCTGGCACGCCGTGCAGTTGCTCCCGGATAGCTTGGCGTTGCCCCTGGTCGTGGTGCTGCGATATCGGGTCAAGGGGCAGTGGTGGGCGCGTTCGATCTGTGTGCCCAAGGACGCGCAGGCGGCGGATACACACCGGCGCCTGCGGGTACGCTTGAAGTTCAGCCGGCGTAGGTGGCTGGCACCAGGATAGTGTCGCGGGCTTCGGGGAGCATCTGCGGGTAGTCGAGGGTGTAATGCAGGCCTCGGCTTTCCTTGCGTTCCATGGCCGAGCGGATCATCAGCTCGGCCACCTGAGCCAAGTTGCGCAGCTCGATCAGGTCACGGCTGACTTTATAGTTGCTGTAGAACTCGTCGATTTCATCCAGTAGCAACCGCACCCGATGTTGTGCCCGTTGCAGGCGCTTGTTGGTGCGCACGATGCCCACGTAGTCCCACATGAAGCGCCGCAGCTCATCCCAGTTGTGGGCGATGATCACGTCCTCGTCCGAGTCGGTGACTTGGCTGGCGTCCCAGCGGGGCAGGGCGTCGGGCACCGGAATTCGCGGCAGTTGCTCAAGGATATCCACCGCCGCTGAGCGGGCATACACGAAGCACTCAAGCAGCGAGTTGCTAGCCATGCGATTGGCACCATGCAGGCCGGTGAAGCTGGTTTCACCAATGGCATAAAGGCCGGGCACATCGGTGCGGCCATGCTGGTCAACCATCACGCCGCCGCAGGTGTAGTGCGCGGCCGGTACGACGGGGATCGGGCCTTTGGTGATATCGATATTGAAGGCCAGGCAGCGCTCGTAGACGGTGGGGAAGTGC
Organism: Pseudomonas sp. S5F11; assembly: GCF_019641515.1. Classification (NCBI taxonomy): domain Bacteria; kingdom Pseudomonadati; phylum Pseudomonadota; class Gammaproteobacteria; order Pseudomonadales; family Pseudomonadaceae; genus Pseudomonas; species Pseudomonas sp. S5F11. The sequence goes on along the minus strand of NZ_JAIFJZ010000001.1, from coordinate 1,968,272 downwards.
GTCTTGATGAATGCCTCGGGTTGATGGCTGATGTCCAAGTAGACGCAGTCGATGCCCAGGCGCTTCATTTCATGGTCGATGGCGCGGGCGACGATATCGCGCGGGGCCAGTTCGGCGCGGGGGTCGAAGCGCTGCATGAAGCGTTCGCCGTTCGGCAGTTTCAAGTGCGCGCCTTCGCCGCGCAGCGCTTCGGTGATCAGGAAGCTCTTGGCCTGCGGGTGATACAGGCAGGTGGGGTGGAACTGATTGAACTCCAGGTTGGCCACTCGGCACCCCGAGCGCCAGGCCATGGCGATGCCGTCGCCGCAGGCACCGTCAGGATTGCTGGTATAGAGATAGACCTTTGCCGCGCCGCCCGACGCAAGAATGGTGAAGCGCGCGCCGTAGGTATCGACCTCGCCGCTGCTGCGGTTGAGCACGTAGGCGCCGAGGCAGCGCTCACCTTCCAGGCCCAGGCGCTTTTCGGTGATCAGATCGACGGCGACGCGTTGCTCCAGTAGTTCAATGTTGGGGCGTTGACGGGCCTGATCCAGCAATGTTCTGAAAATAGCCGCGCCGGTGGCATCGGCGGCATGGATGATGCGGCGATGGCTGTGGCCGCCTTCACGGGTCAGATGGAACTCGAAACCGCCGTCGTCGGCGCTGGCGTGTTCGTCACGGGTGAAGGGTACGCCTTGATCGATCAGCCATTGGATCGCTTCGCGGCTGTGCTCAACGGTGAAACGCACCGCTTCTTCATTACACAGCCCGCCACCGGCGTTGAGGGTGTCTTCGACATGGGACTGCACCGTATCGGTGTCATCCAGCACGGCGGCAACACCGCCTTGAGCCCAGAATGTCGAGCCATTGGCCAGGTCGCCCTTGCTCAGTACGGCGATGCGCAGGTGGCTGGGGAGGGTTAGGGCAAGACTCAATCCGGCTGCGCCGCTGCCAATCACCAGAACATCGTGTTGAAACTGTTGGCTCATTTGAAGGATTCCGCAAAAAGCGATCCAAGGGCTAGTGGCGCTGACGGGACGCCTGGATCGGCGAATCAAAGGGTCACACGGCCCACTAGTATATAGAGGGGGGGAGCGGCACAATAGCCAGGCATTCGTGGCAATGTGAGATTACGGTGCGCGGCTTGGGTATAATCTGTCGGTTATTGAATTGGGAACTTTTTGCATAAGCCCCGACTCAATAGCAGGTTGCCCGAAAGCTGGGAAAACGTTGAGTTTATTGGCCCGTCGGGAGCATTGGACGCGTCAGGAAACCGACGACAAGATTATTCGCGCAGCCGGCGTTGCCCGCGCTGCGTTTTTCGTGTGTGCCAAATCAGTGCATGCCGGAAACTTGCTTGGAGGGGGAGAACTTTTGCGAAAAGTCCGAGTCTATGTTTGCAAGCCTGATCGTTTAGTTATGCAAGCCTCCTTCAAGTACAACGAGGAGTGTTCATGCTAACCCAGGAAGAGGATCAGCAGCTGGTCGAGCGCGTACAACGCGGCGACAAGCGCGCATTTGATCTGCTAGTGCTGAAATACCAGCACAAAATTCTCGGGTTGATCGTGCGATTTGTGCACGACACCCACGAAGCGCAGGACGTTGCACAGGAAGCCTTTATCAAGGCGTACCGTGCACTCGGTAATTTTCGCGGTGACAGTGCGTTTTATACGTGGCTGTATCGCATCGCCATCAACACGGCGAAGAACTATCTGGTGTCTCGCGGACGCCGCCCACCAGATAGTGATGTTAGTTCAGAAGATGCAGAATTTTACGATGGTGATCACGGCCTCAAAGATCTCGAGTCGCCGGAGCGTGCATTGCTGCGCGACGAGATCGAAGGAACCGTTCATCGCACAATTCAGCAATTGCCAGAAGATTTGCGTACGGCGTTAACTTTACGTGAATTCGATGGTCTGAGTTATGAAGACATTGCGAGCGTCATGCAATGTCCGGTGGGGACTGTAAGGTCACGGATTTTCCGGGCCCGGGAAGCCATCGACAAAGCCTTGCAACCGTTGTTGCAGGAAAACTAAAGACAGCGGCGACAGCCAAGAGAGGAACCGCCATGAGTCGTGATGCCCTGCAGGAATCGCTGTCCGCAGTGATGGATAACGAAGCGGATGAACTGGAACTTCGTCGAGTGCTCAACGCATTCGATGACGCCGAAACCCGTGATACCTGGTCTCGTTACCAAGTCGCTCGGGCGGTGATGCACAAGGATCTTCTAATCCCTCGTCTGGATATTGCTGCGGCCGTTTCTGCCGCGTTGGCTGATGAAGCCGTTCCGGCAAAAGCTGCCCGTGGTCCATGGCGTAGCCTGGGTCGCCTTGCAGTTGCTGCCTCGGTGACTGTCGCCGTGTTGGCGGGTGTTCGTCTTTACAATCAGGACGAAATTGCCGGTGCCGAATTGGCCCAGCAGACTCAGCAACCGGTCATGGCTGGCCCGCAAGTCAAAGGTCCGGCAGTGCTCGCAGGCTACAAGGAAAGCTCCGACGCCACCGGCCCTATGGCCAACGGTGTATTGCAGGGGCAATCCGGTTGGCAGGATCAGCGTCTCCCAGGATACCTGCGTCAACATGCACAGGAATCTGCCCTGAAAGGCACTGAAAGCGCTCTGCCATACGCTCGCGCCGCTAGTCTGGAAAATCGTTGAACCGCTAAGGAGCTCTATGCGTGCCATACCGCTCCTTACGCTTTTGCTCAGTGGTTGGTTTGTACTTCCCGCCCATGCCGATGAAGCCCAAGACTGGCTGAGTCGACTTGGGCGCGCAGAGCAACAGCAAAGTTTCGAAGGTACGTTCGTCTACGAACGTAACGGCAGCTTTTCCACCCATGACATCTGGCACCGTGTCCAGAATGGGCAAGTCCATGAGCGGCTTTTGCAGCTTGATGGCTCTGCTCAGGAAGTTGTGAGAGTGGACGGCCGCACACAATGCGTAAGCGGCGCGTTAGTCGCCGGGCTTGGCAATTCTCGAGACGCCTCTTCCCGTGTGCTCGATCCGCAGAAACTCAATCAATTCTATGATCTGGCGGTGATAGGGAAATCCCGTGTTGCTGGCCGAAATGCTGTGATTGTGTCTATCACTCCTCGTGACCAATACCGTTATGGATTTGAACTGCATCTGGATCGTGAAACCGCCCTACCGCTCAAGTCCTTGTTGCTCAACGACCAAGGTCAGTTATTGGAGCGCTTTCAGTTCACCCGCTTGAATACGGCGATTTCGCCTGAAGATCGTAACTTGCAACCGAGCAAGGATTGCACGCCGGTCGCAGCGGTAAACAGCGACGAGTTAGAGATAGCACCAACCGATGCGTGGCACTTGGAATGGTTACCGCCGGGGTTTCAGTTAACGAATTCCAGCGCGCGCGAGGATGCCCACACCAAAAACACCATCGACAGTTTGATGTATGAAGATGGTCTGGCAAGATTTTCGGTGTTTCTAGAGCCCATCAGTGATGGCGGTGTCACGGAAAACCGTACTCAGCTAGGACCCACTGTCGCGGTTTCCCGTCGCTTGAATACGGTTGACGGTGAAATGATGGTGACGGTTGTTGGAGAAATCCCTATCGGTACCGCCGAGCGTATTGCGCTGTCGGTGCGCGGTGAAAAAAAGGCAGCCGCTAAGCCTTTGCCGTGAGTTGTTAATTCTATGTTCATCCTGATCTTTCAATTTACAACCATGCACGCTTGGCTGCCGAGAGCATGAAATGTCTGGATCAGGATTTTCACTTGCAAAAATCTTCCATCTTTTTTATAGGTCAGAGTTTGTCGGCTCTGGCCTTGTTTTGTTCGCGGAACAAAAACGGCGGACGCAGTTTCCGGCGTTTCTTGAACCCTATCGCTCAACCTTGCTCGTTGTAACGGGAGCTGTATGTCGATACCACGTTTGAAATCCTACCTATCCATAGTCGCCACGGTGTTGGTGCTGGGTCAGGCTGTGACCGCGCAAGCGGCTGAGTTGCCTGACTTCACCCAACTGGTTGAGCAAGCCTCGCCTGCCGTGGTGAACATCAGTACCACGCAGAAGCTGCCAGATCGCAAAGTGTCGAACCAGCAGATGCCGGATCTTGAAGGCCTGCCGCCGATGTTGCGCGAGTTCTTCGAGCGTGGGATGCCACAACCGCGCGCCCCCCGGGGGGCGGTGGTGGTCAGCGTGAAGCGCAGTCTCTGGGTTCGGGCTTCATCATTTCGCCGGATGGCTACATTCTCACCAATAACCATGTCATTGCCGATGCAGATGAAATTCTCGTACGCTTGGCTGATCGCAGTGAGCTCAAGGCCAAACTGGTTGGCACCGATCCACGCTCCGATGTGGCATTGCTGAAAATCGACGGCAAGGACCTGCCTGTGCTGAAGCTGGGCAAATCCCAGGATCTGAAGGCCGGTCAGTGGGTAGTCGCCATTGGCTCGCCGTTTGGCTTTGACCACACGGTCACCCAAGGCATCGTTAGCGCCATCGGTCGTAGCCTGCCAAATGAAAACTACGTGCCGTTCATCCAAACCGACGTGCCGATCAACCCGGGCAACTCCGGCGGTCCGCTGTTCAACCTGGCCGGCGAAGTGGTGGGTATCAACTCGCAGATCTATACCCGGTCCGGTGGATTCATGGGCGTATCGTTCGCTATCCCGATCGACGTGGCCATGGACGTTTCCAACCAGTTGAAAAGCGGCGGCAAGGTCAGTCGTGGTTGGTTGGGCGTAGTTATCCAAGAAGTGAACAAGGATTTGGCTGAATCCTTCGGCCTCGACAAGCCGGCGGGCGCGCTGGTCGCACAGATTCAGGATGATGGCCCGGCGGCCAAGGGTGGCCTGCAAGTGGGTGACGTGATCCTGAGCATGAATGGCCAGCCAATCGTAATGTCCGCCGATCTGCCCCATTTGGTGGGCGCACTCAAGGCCGGCAGCAAAGCCAAGTTGGAAGTGATTCGTGGCGGCAAGCGCCAGAACGTTGAGCTAACTGTCGGTGCGATTCCTGAAGAAGGCGCCACCCTCGATGCCCTGGGCAACACCAAGCCAGGCGCCGAGCGCAGCAGCAACCGTCTGGGGATTGCCGTAGCCGAACTGACGGACGAGCAGAAAAAAGCCTTCGACCTCAAGAGCGGTGTAGTAATTAAAGAAGTGCAGGATGGACCTGCTGCGTTGATCGGCCTGCAGCCGGGCGATGTGATCACTCACCTGAACAATCAGGCGATCGACAGCACCAAGCAATTCACTGATATCGCCAAAGCATTGCCGAAGAATCGTTCGGTGTCGATGCGCGTACTGCGCCAGGGCCGCGCCAGTTTCATCACCTTTAAACTGGCCGAGTAACCTGCCAGCTCAATAAAAAGCCCCGCGTTCGTTTGACGAAGGCGGGGCTTTTTTGTGGGGGATGGTTTAGCTCATCATGCCTTTGACCAAGCGTTCCTGCTCGATCAACTCACGCTGGCGTGCATCGATACGTGATGACAGTGGAAAGTTGTTTCCGGCCCTTCGCTTGGCAAAGTCCAGTTGCTGGATGGCCTGCTGGAAGTCGCCCACCAGCGCAAAGTATTCGGCACGGGCCTGGTGCAGGCCGATGATGTTGCCGGACAAGCCACGTGTTTCGGCGACCTGATACCACACATCTGGATCATCCGGGCGCGATTTGAGCAGCCCATCCAGCGCCTTTTCCGCATCGGCGGTGCGATTCTGCTTGAGCAGCAGGTCAACCCGAACCTGATTCAACGGGTAGTTGCTGGGGTACTGGGTCAACATCCTGTCGGTGCGTTGCTGGGCGTCGGGCAGGCGGTTGTTGATGATGTCCAGTTCGATCTGCGCCAGATTGTAGGTGATGTCGTTGGGCGCCTTGGCCAGCAGCGGCGCCAGGTTCTCCCGGGCTTCCTTGAGTTGCGTGCCTTTGATCTGGGCGATGGCCAGGCCGTAGCGCGCCACGTCGTTTTTCGGGTTTTCGTCGAGTTGCGCTTGGAAGCGTTTGGCGGCGAGGCCAGGGGTGTCTTCGTATCTCAATTGCACTCGCGCACGTATCAATTGGTAGCGCAGGCTGTCTTCCTTGCCGCCTGGCTTAGCCTGTTCGGCCCGGTTACGGGTGTCGGCGATCCGAGACTCTGTCACAGGGTGGGTCAGCAGGAATTCCGGCGGTTTGGCATCGAAGCGGTACTGGCGCATCAAACGCTCGAACATGGTCGGCATGGAGCGCGGGTCGTAACCAGCTTTTTCGAGGTTGACGATGCCGATGCGGTCCGCCTCTTGTTCGTTTTGCCGGGAGAAACGGCGCTGCTCCTGGATCGCGGCGGCCTGGGTGCCGGCAATCGCGGCAATGCCAGCATCGCCTGCGCCCGCTGCCGCCGCAATGATGCCACCCAGCAGCGCAGCCATCATCGGCACTTGCATGCGCTGTTGGGCTTCAACGCCTCGTGCGAAGTGGCGCTGGGACAAGTGAGCCAATTCGTGGGCTAACACCGAGGCGTATTCCCCTTCGGTCTGGGCATTGAGGAACAGTCCACCGTTGACCCCGACAATTCCGCCTGGTGCGGCAAATGCGTTCAGTTGTGGGCTGTTGATCAGGATGAACTCCAGACGTCGGTCGTTGACCTGGCTGGTCTCCACCAGTTTGTAAACGCTGGTCTCGACATAATCCTTGAGTTGCGGGTCGTTGAGTTGCGACACCTGGCCCCGCAAGTACGCCAGCCAAGCGCGGCCCAGTTGGTACTCCTGCTGCGGCGAGACAATGGCAGAACTGGCGTCGCCCAGCGACGGCAGGTCATCGGCGAAGCCTGGGGAGGCCAGCAGGCAAGCCAGCGTCAGCAGGGTAGGGCGCAAAAAATTCATGCACAGGGCCTTTCGACAAAGAGCTTACTGTAGCCGGACACTGAGCTTCGGACCAGATATTCTAAGCACCCCGAACGCTTGACCCGGAGTAAACCCATGACCGACACCGTCGCCTTTGATGCTGAACTCGATGCGAGCGGGCTCAATTGCCCGTTGCCCTTGCTCAAGGCCAAGTTGGAGCTCAATCGATTAGCCAGCGGTGCGGTACTCAAAGTGATTGCCACCGATGCAGGCTCCCAGCGCGATTTCCGCACATTTGCCAAACTGGCCGGGCACACCCTGTTGCACGAAGAAGACGCTGCCGGTGTGTACCGTTACTGGTTGCGCAAGGCCTGAACCGTTTGTTCCCACAGCCCGAGGTTGATTGATGTTCAAAGTGTTACGTGACTGGGTTCAGCGCTACTTCTCCGATGAAGAAGCGGTGGTGCTGGCGGTCTTGTTGTTCCTCGCCTTTACGGCGGTATTGACCTTGGGTGGCATGCTGGCCCCGGTGCTAGCGGGCATGGTGTTGGCGTATCTGATGCAGGGATTGGTGACGACGTTGGAGCGCCTGCGCGTACCCGGCGGGGTAGCGGTTGGGTTGGTGTTCGCGTTGTTCATGGGCCTGCTGGTGGTGTTTATCGTGGTGGTGTTGCCATTGCTCTGGCATCAGCTGATCACGCTGTTCAACGAATTACCGGGGATGCTCGCCAAGTGGCAATCGCTGTTGCTCCTGTTGCCGGAGCGTTATCCCCATCTGGTATCGGACGAGCAGGTGCTGCAAGCCATCGAAGTGGCGCGCGGTGAAATTGGGAAATTCGGGCAATGGGCGTTGACGTTCTCCCTGTCCAGTCTGCCGTTGCTGGTCAACATCATGATCTACCTGGTACTGGTGCCGATCCTGGTGTTTTTCTTTCTCAAGGATCGCGTAATGATCGGTCGTTGGGTGCGTGGCTATCTGCCGCGGGAGCGGGCGTTGATTACCCGTGTGGCGCAGGAAATGAATCGACAGATCGCCAATTACATCCGTGGCAAGGTGATCGAGATCTTTATTTGTGGCGGTGTGACCTATATCGCCTTCATCGCTTTGGACCTCAACTATGCCGCGTTGCTGGCATTGCTGGTCGGCGTGTCGGTGGTGGTGCCGTATGTGGGCGCGGTGGTGGTGACTGTGCCGGTGACATTGATCGCACTGTTCCAGTGGGGCTGGAGTGATCAATTCATCTACCTGATGGCGGTGTACGGGATCATCCAGACCCTGGACGGCAACGTACTGGTGCCGCTGCTGTTTTCCGAAGCGGTCAACCTTCACCCGGTGGCGATTATCTGCGCGGTGCTGTTGTTTGGTGGGTTGTGGGGGTTCTGGGGAGTGTTCTTTGCGATACCCCTGGCCACGCTGTTCAAGGCCGTGCTGGATGCCTGGCCGCGACAGGAACCGGTGGTGGCGCCGCTGTTGTAGGGGCGAGCTAGCCCGCCCCGCAGCGTTTGTTCAGGCCTTGTTCAAGGCTTGGGCGGCGGCCAGGACGGCATCTACATGGCCTGGCACTTTGACGCCCCGCCATTCCTGGCGCAGCACGCCATCTTTGTCGATCAGGAAGGTGCTGCGATCCACACCCAGGTATTCCTTGCCATACAGCTTTTTCAGCTTGATCACATCAAACAGCTGGCAGACTGCCTCATCTTTGTCGCTGATCAGCTCAAAGGGGAACTGCTGCTTGGCCTTGAAGTTCTCGTGGGACTTCACGCTGTCGCGCGACACGCCGAATACTTCCGTATTGGCTGCCTGGAACGCCGCGTGCTGGTCACGAAAACCCTGGCCCTCGGTGGTGCAGCCTGGTGTGCTGTCCTTCGGATAGAAGTAGATCACCACTTGCTTGCCCTTGAGGGCGGCCAAGCTGAAGGTCTGGCCACTGGTGGCCTGGGCTTCGAAGTCGGCTACGGGTTGGTCGATGACTACCGCCATGGGTACTTCCTTACATTGGGTTCTGTGGGCGCCACGGTTCGATCAGGGCGTCGAGGTTCAACGCATCGGCGAAATCCAGGAACTGATCGCGCAGCCAGCTGATCTGCACTCCGGCCGGCAAAGTGACGGTAAAGGTGGCATTGAGCATGGTGCCGCCGGTCTGGGGCGCCTGGTAGGTGTCGCACGTCAGGTTTTCCAGCTCGACGTTATGGTCGATGAAGAACTGGCACAGCTCATTGACGATGTCCGAGCGGTAGGCCGAACTGACGTAGGCAACGTATGGCAGGGCCTGTGGGCGATTCTCCAGAGCGGCACTGCGTACCACATTAACGGTGAAATCATGCTTCTTGGCCAGGCCCGGCAGACCGGTCTCAAGGCGCGCCAGGGCGTCCCAGCTCCCGGAGATCTGCAGCACCAGGGCGCTGCACTCGCCATGGCGAGTCAGCCGAGAGGTTACGACGGCGCAGCGGTTTTCATGGCTGGCGCGGCACAGGACGTTGGTCAGCTCCATGGGGTTGGCGCCGAGGGCACTGATAACAAGGAATTGTTCGCGAACTGTGGGGGTGGACATGCAGCCTTCCTAAAGCGATGAGCGGTCGATACCGAGATGGCCGTATCGATCAAAGGATCAAGGGTAGCGAAAAGCGTCGCCAAGGGCTAGGAGGTGGCGTTTTCATTGCGTCGTTCAGCGGTTTTCACTGCTCCTCAAACCGTGCTCTGGCCCGATGATGGCGTTGATCGATGTTTAGTTGCGTCAGAACGCATCCTCACGCGGTACTTCGCTTGTGCAAGCATCTTGGCGCCAGTACCATTACGGCTCTCTTTTTCCGGCAGGAGCGGTTGCATGATTGCGGGCAGTATGGTGGCACTGGTCACACCCATGGATGCACAAGGTCATCTCGACTGGGACAGCCTGGGCAAACTGGTGGACTTCCACCTGCGTGAAGGCACCAACGCGATCGTTGCGGTCGGCACCACGGGTGAATCGGCCACGCTCGATGTGGAAGAACACATCCAGGTCATCGAGTTCGTGGTCAAGCGCGTTGCCGGTCGTATCGCGGTCATCGCCGGTACGGGTGCGAATTCGACGCGTGAGGCGATCGAACTGACCAAAAACGCCAAGAAAGCCGGTGCCGATGCCTGCTTGCTGGTGACCCCGTACTACAACAAACCAACCCAGGAAGGCCTTTACCAGCACTTCCGCACCATTGCCGAAGCCGTCGACATTCCGCAGATCCTCTATAACGTGCCGGGCCGTACCGCCTGCGACATGAAGGCCGAGACCGTGATCCGCCTGTCCACCGTGCCGAACATCATCGGCATCAAGGAAGCCACTGGTGACCTGCAGCGCGCCAAGGACATCCTTGCCGGCGTGAGCAGTGACTTCCTGCTGTATTCCGGTGACGACGCCACCGCTGTCGAGCTGATCCTGCTGGGTGGCAAAGGCAATATCTCTGTGACCGCCAACGTGGCCCCCCGCGCCATGAGCGACATGTGCGCCGCCGCACTCGCCGGCGATGCCGACAAAGCCCGCGCAATCCACCAGAAGCTGATGCCGCTCAACAAAGAACTGTTTATCGAATCCAACCCTATTCCCGTGAAATGGGCTCTGTACGAGATGGGCATGATGCCGGACGGTATCCGTCTGCCGCTCACCCGCCTCAGCGAAGCCTGTCACGAACCGCTGCGACAGGCCCTGCGCCAGTCCGGCGTCCTGGTTTAATTGAGGAAGCACTACGCATGAAGCGATTGGCCGGACTTTCCGCACTTGCCTTGATTATCTCCAGCACCAGTGGCTGCGGTTGGATCTGGGGCCCGGAAGGCTACTTCCGTGACCGCGGCAGCGATTACCTGGAAGCCCAAGCAACCAAACCGATGCAATTGCCGCCGGACGTCAATGTCGCTAAGCGCCTTGACCCGTTGTTGCCGATTCCACGCAATGTTGCCGATGACACCACCAAAGGCGAGTACGTGGTGCCACGTCCACAGCCGATCGCGGCCGTGGCTGATGCCAGCGACTACAGCCTGCAAAAAAGCGGCGACTCGCGTTGGATCGTGGCGCAGCGCCCACCTGCCGAAGTCTGGCCGGTGGCGGTGCAGTTCTTCCAGGACAATGGTTTCCGCATTGACGAACAGCGCCCGCAGACCGGTGAATTCACCACTGCCTGGCAGCAGGGCAGCGAGTTGTCCGCCAGTATGGCCAAGCGCCTGCAGGCCGGCGGTGTTGCCTCCGGCAGCGAAACGCGCGTCCGTGTGCGCATTGAGCCAGGCGTGCAGCGCAATACCAGTGAAGTCTATGTGGTGAGCGCCGAGCGTCCTGCCGGCAGCACAGCCAACGTCGACTTCACCAACCGCTCGGTCAACACCGGCGTCGACTCGGCATTGGTCGATGAAATGCTGGCCAGCATGAGCCGTATTTCCGAGAAGGGCGGTTCGGTTTCCCTGCTCGCTGCACGAGATTACGACACCCCGAGCCGCGTCAGCCTCACCGAGGACGGCAGCGGTAACGTGGTGCTGAACCTGGGTGAAGACCTGGATCGTGCCTGGGCCAGCGTAGGCCGCGCGTTGGAGCAAGGCCCGTGGCGTGTTGAGGACATCAACCGGAGCTTGGGTCTGTACTACATCAACGTGGCGGAAAAGGCCGAACGTAAAGACGACGAACCGGGCTTCTTCGGCAAGCTGTTCGGCAGCAAGCCGACCAAGGAAGAAGTCGAGACCCGCGCCGAGCGTTATCAGGTGCGTTTGAGCAAGGTTGGCGACGCCGTTCAAGTCACGGTCGAGAAGAACATCAACACCGTAGCGCCGGCTGAAACAGCGCGCAAAGTGTTGGGTGTGATTCAGGACAACCTGGGCTGATCCGATGCGTTTTGCCGTTCTCGGCAGCGGTAGCCAAGGGAACGGCACGCTCGTCGCCCATGACGACACCTATGTGCTGGTTGATTGTGGTTTCTCGTTAAGAGAAACCGAGCGCCGCCTGCTGCGCCTGGGGGTTCACCCTGCGCAGTTAAGCGCGATTCTGGTGACCCACGAACATGCCGACCATGTGCATGGCGTGGGTTTGCTGTCTCGGCGCTACAATCTTCCGGTGTATCTGAGTCGCGGTACCTTGCGCGGGATGCGCAAACCCATTGAGCCTGCGGGTTTCCTGGCCGGTGGCGAGACCTTTCGGATCGGTGCCTTGAGCATTGATGTGGTCGCCGTAGCGCATGACGCTCAGGAACCCACGCAGTATGTATTCAGTGATGGCGAGCGACGTTTCGGTGTGCTCACCGACCTGGGTTCTTACTGCGCCAAGGTGCTTGACGGTTACCGTAATCTCGATGCCTTGATGATCGAGTCCAACCACTGCCGTGACCTGCTGGCTCGTGGTCACTACCCCTACTTTCTCAAGCAGCGGGTGGGCGGCGAACTGGGGCATTTGAACAACCATCAGGCGGCGTACCTGGTGTATGAGTTGGGCTGGCAAGACCTGCAACACCTGGTCCTGGCCCACTTGAGCAGCAAGAACAACCTGCCGATGCTTGCCCGGCAATGTTTTGTCGACACCCTTGGGTGCGACCCGGACTGGCTGCAACTGGCCGATCAAGATTCAGGGCTCGACTGGCGACATATCGCCTAGCCCACCTCACTCAAAGCGGAGCCCATCATGGAAAAACGTGAAGAACTCTACCGCGGCAAAGCCAAGTCGGTGTACAAGACCGACGACGCCAACCGCCTGATCCTGCTGTTTCGCAACGACACCTCGGCGTTCGACGGCAAGCGCATCGAACAGCTCGATCGCAAGGGCATGGTGAACAACAAGTTCAACGCCTTCATCATGCAGAAGCTCGAAGCGGCCGGTATTCCGACCCAGTTCGACAAGCTGCTGAGCGATAACGAGTGTCTGGTCAAGAAACTGGACATGATCCCGGTCGAGTGCGTGGTGCGTAACTACGCCGCCGGCAGCCTGGTCAAGCGCCTGGGTGTGGAAGAGGGCATGAAGCTCAATCCGTACACCTTCGAGTTGTTCCTGAAGGACGATGCCAAAGGCGATCCCTTCATCAACGAATCCCACGTCGTGGCCTTTGGCTGGGGCACCGCTGAGCAACTGGCGCGCATGAAGGAGTTGTCCCTCAAGGTCAACGACGTGCTGAGCAAGCTGTTCGACGACGCTGGCCTGCTGCTGGTGGACTTCAAACTGGAATTCGGTGTGTTCCACGACGGTTCCATCGTCCTGGGCGACGAATTCAGCCCGGACGGCTGCCGCCTGTGGGACAAGGCCACTAAGAAGAAGATGGACAAAGACCGCTTCCGCCAGGGCCTCGGTGACGTGATCGAAGCCTACGAAGAAGTCGCCAACCGTCTTGGCGTACCGCTGTAATCGACGCAAGCATCTGATAGCACGGAAAAAAATCTCGTAAGAGCTTTGCTTCCATGAAACAGGCTGTTATGATGCGCGCCGTTGGAGAGATGCCAGAGTGGCCGAATGGGACGGATTCGAAATCCGTTGTACCTTCACCGGTACCTAGGGTTCGAATCCCTATCTCTCCGCCATATAGATGCAAAAAGGCCCCACAAATGGGGCCTTTTTGCATTCTACGGTTTTTGTTCCCCCATTTGTCCCCCCACTCGGTTTTCGCGTTGTTTGGGCCATCGCGCTCAAGTACTTGGGCCGTCTCAGCTCATGCTTCTTCGCTTACTGATCTAGCTGCGTTATCACGCTGTTCGAGAGCATTACGTTAAGCCAACAAACTTATCGCGGGCCTGAATGAGCGGCTCAATCGCAGCGGTTTTTCCATCGATGTGAAAATCCCTGACACAACTTCGCTGACTCTCAAGTACACCGCTGGCGGGGGGCTGTGTAATTCGGTGTATAGCAAGCACGGGTAACGTCTCTCGCGCTCTCGCCGCAGCCTTGATGAGGATGTTCAGGAGCTCAAGAGAAAACGTCCTACAGATGTGATCGCGACACAGCGCATTTTCAACGTCTTGCCCCAGGGGGCTCGTTCGTTCAAAGTCCCATCTGCAGGTCATTGTTCTGGAACACGCTGGCGAGGAGATCTGGAAGGATATTCCTCTCACCCACTCCGTAGAGAAATGGAGCGTCAAGGGTGATGGTCTGATCCCGGCTTCCTGGACTTAATTGTGATCTGCTTGCGCTTATATCAGCGGCTGTATTTCCCTTGGCCGCCTTGACGCTGCCGAGCGGAGACGGGAACGTTCCTCCGTCGCAGCTCATGAGCGATCGGCTTTGATAGACCGAGAGTGTAACCTTACACACCCCTTGGTTTAAACGGCATGCTCCACGCATCCCATCCTCGTTCATGGCGGCTGTACGTAGGGCATCTTCAGTGGGCGCCGGGTTCCTACACTACAGGGCTGTCAACCCGCGTGCAGCTGCCCGGCTTCTTAAACATTGTGGGAGCCCCATCATGAAAAAGTTATCCCTACACCTCCCTACGCCCCACCAACATCCCAACAAAAACCACCCCCGCCACCCCCACCGATATCATCAACCCATGCGCACTGACATAAGACACCGTCGCCCCCGTCGCAATCGGCCCCAACACACTGCCCAGCGTATAAAACATTGCAATGGCCGTTATGGCCGTAGAAATCTGATGCTCCCCCACCCGATCCCCCGCCTCGATCACGGCCAGGGTGTTCATGCCGCCGATCGCACCGCCCCACAGAAACACGATGAGCGTCGCCAACCAGGGAAGCGGCTGGCTGAATGGGATGGTGAGGGTGCCCAGCAGCAGGATCAATCCGCAAACCAATTGGCCGATTTTGTAGGAGCTGCGGTCGGCCATCCAGCCGATGGGCAGTTGCAACAGGGTGCCGCCGATGCCGAAGACGGAGATCAGCAGGGTCGCGGCGGTGAGCAGGTAGCCGGCCGAGAGGCTGTAGCCTGCCAGGAATGAGACGGATGAGGTTTCTGCAAAGCCGGCGATAAATGCACCGCAGAGCGCGGTGGGGATGACGCTGAATAATTTGCCGTGGCGTTTTTCTGCGGGGGTTTGTGGTTGGGTGTCGTAGGGTTTAAGGGTCAAGGCCAGTATGCCGGAGAGTAGGACGATGACGGCGCAGGCGTAGTAAGGTGCGGTACTGCCGACGCCGAAGACCACCAACAGCAACGGGCCGACGGCGATGCCCAAGCCCATGAGGGTTTCGTGCACGCCGATCGCGCGGCCGCGTTCGTCTTTGGAGGCGACTGCGACGATCCAGGTATCGCAGGCGATCCAGCGCAGGATCAGGCCGATACCGAGGACAAAATTCAGCGCAAAAATCAGCACCAGGTGGTGGGTCAAGGTCATGCCGATCAGCGCGCCAATGGTCAGCACCGCACTGAGGATGTTGGTCTTGACCAGCCCCAGATGGGCGAGCAAACGCGGCACCCATTTGTACAGCAGCAGGATCGCCAGCCACGAGGCGCTGACAATCACGCCGATCTTGGCCGGTTCCACGTCTTGCTGTTCCAGCGACAGCGAAAGCAGCGGCGTGACGGTGCCGATCTGCACGATCTGCGACAGTGCCGAGAGGGTGTTGATCTTGGTGAGGGCAAACCAGCGCTGTTTGTCGGTGTATTCGATGCTCGGACTTTCCATGGGGGACCGACCTTGGTTAAACCGCCGTAAAGTGTTCGAACTGCCAAGGGCACAACTCACCTTCGGGCTTGTGAAACAGGGCATTGATGGTGTCCAGCGGCGTCCAGTAGGTCTGGATGCCTTGGAGGCTGCCAAGGAAGGGTAGAGCAATTTCCAGCACGCGTTGGTGGTCCATCTGTTCCGGTTCGACAATTCCACGGTCTGGGTTTTCGATGGCCCAGAGGATACCCGCGTACACACCGGCGGCCACTTGTAGGCTGGTGGCGGTGTTGAACGGGGCAATCCGGCGCGCTTCGTCGATGCTCAAGATTGAGCCGTACCACTAGGCATTCAAGGCGTGGCCCATGAGCAAGACGCCCAGTGCGTCGACACCATCGGGGGCAATCTTGTCGTTCATGATTCGCTTGGTGTTCCGGAGCTTTCAGCCTCTGCCGACATATTCATGCACCGACAACAGCGCATCGTGCCTCGGTCTTCATGACTGCTTGCATGTTCAATCTCCATTGCTTCCAGGGTTTATTGAGCACTGCTTCAGGTGGCCGATTGCGCGGCCAGGGGTTGCTTGCGCAACAACACGAGCGTCAACGCCCAGCCCGCGGCCAATAGCAGCGAGGACAAGGCGATAACTTGGGCGAACCCGTGGCCGAACTGGGCTGCATCGGTCATGTTGATCAACAGGCTGAAGATGGCTACTCCGATCAGGCCACCCACTTGGCGCGAGGCATTGACGATGGCGGACGCCACGCCGGACTTATCACTGCTGACGTGGTTGACGGCAGTGGCGGTGAGGGTGGGCACCGTGAGTGAAATGCCGAAGCCGATCACAAACATTTGTACGGCGATGTTGGCGTAAGGTGCGCCATCCACGAAGGGTGTCAGTGCCACCACGCCGAGCAGCGCGATGGCCAGGCCCAACGCCAGCAGGCGCCGCTCACCCAACTTGGGCAGCCAGCGGGCAGCCAGCTGATTGCCGAAAAACAGCACGCCGGTCATAGGGATAAAGGCCAGCCCGGTATTGATCACCGAGTAGTGATTGACCTGCTGTAAAAAGATGCTGAACACGAAAATCAGCCCGTAGAACACGAAGTTCACGATCACGCCCAAGATCGAGACCAGGCTGAACGCCGCGTTGTTGAAGACCGTGAGCGGCACCATCGGCCGGGCAGTGTGTGACTCGACCCACAAAAACCCGAGCAAGCCGCCGACAAAGCACACGGCATGCACCGCAACGCGCAGGTCGACACCGTTCTGGCGGCCCAACTCGATCACCGCGTAGGTCAAGTTGGCCAAGGTAAACAACGCCAGCAACTGCCCCCACAAATCGAAACCGCCTTTGTGGTTGGCCGGGATACGTGGCGCATTGATCAGGCACAGCACGATGCCGATCAGGCCAATGGGCAAGTTGATGAAAAAGATGCTGCGCCAACCGAACACACCAATCAGCAAGCCGCCCACCACCGGGCCGGCGGCCAGCGCAATGCCGGCAACGCCCGCCCACAAGGCAATGGCCTTGCTGCGTTCGGCGGGCACCTCAAAGGTAATTCGCACCAGCGCCAGGGAAGTGGGCACCAACAGTGCCGCGCCGATGCCTTGCAGCGCGCGAAAGCCGATCAGCGCGGGCAAGGTTTCCGCCAGGCCGCAACCGAGCGAGGCCAAGGTAAAGACCGCATACCCCCACAGGAAGATTTTCTTGTGGCCAAACCGGTCGCCCAACGCGCCACCGGTCAGCAAAAACGAGGCAAACAACAGCGTGTAGGCGTTGACGATCCATTGCAGTTGCAGCACGTCGGTGGCGAACTCGGCCTTGAAGCTTTCAAGGGCCACGTTGACCACGCTCACATCGAGCAGCACCACCACAAAGCCAAGGCAGGTGGCGAACAGGGTCAACTTCTTATTACTGGAAGTATCCATTATCAATTCCTCAGGAGGTGTGGAGCGCAGCCGGCAGCGACTCCAGGGTCGCCTCGATCTGCGCCTTGAACGCCAGTGCCGTAGCGCGCTCGACTTTCAGCGAACTGAACGCCAACGCCGCATGCCAGTTGCCATTGAACCTGCCCAGGTGCAGGATGAAGTCGTAGTTGCCGCCGGAGCGGTTAACCAGGGTTGAAAACCCGAGCACAGCCGGCGCGGGGTGAGTCAAGAAGCGGTCCAGCGGCCCGGTATTGGTAAAAGCCAGTGCGGGTCGCGGGCTGTCGTTGGCCGCACTGGCTGGGGGGGGCGCCCAGTTGCGCGCGGCCCTCGGCGACCGCCTGCGCATAGCGCTCAATACAGCCGATCACGCCTGGGTTTTGCCGTGCAAAGGCGGTTCTGCGCACATCGATCAGGCAGGCCTTGGTCAACGGATGGCCATGGCTGGCGGGCTCACGCAGTGAATACGCGGTGAACAAGTCGAACGCCGGCACATCCGCGAAGCTCAGATAACTGTGCGCCAGCACCCCACCCCAAATGGCATTGGTGGTGAAGCCAGACCCCGCGCGCAGTTGATCCAGGCGTTCTGTGGCCTGGTGGCTGACCTGCAGCCGGACAAAATCGGCGTAGCTGGCTTTACCCGTCTCAAGGGGTGACCCGCGCCAATGCTTCAGGCGGATATGGAACGCCTGCGACACCCGGCTATCGAGGCTCGCGGGCATCGCACCGAGGTAACCGGCCAGGCTGTTGACCAGCCTGGCGGTGCTGTAGCCGTCGGAGATCGCATGGTTACGCGTCAGCAGAATGTGGGTCTGGTTGATCTCGGCATCGGCAACCACTAACGCGCGCCAGCCCTCTTGATCCCCCAGCAAGCGGTTCAATTCAAGCTTGAGCAATACGTCGGTACGCTGCGACGGTGGCGTCGTGCTGGTCGACGACTGCACGTGATTGTCGACCGGCACGAACCCGTACCGGTCATCACCGACAGGCACAATCTTCTGGTGCAGGAACGGGTACTCCGCCACCAATTGCGCGAACGCTTTGCGGGCCTGCACAGGGCCCACACACCCAGGCACCGTCAGCAACGAGGTCACCTGAGTGTTGCCGTTATGTTGCAAAAAATTCTGGTGAAAGCGCTGTTCCGTTTCGTCGAGCAAGCGGTGCGGTTGCATGGCTGGCCTCCCTGGCAGTGCCTATCGGTCGATGAACTGCATCATTCGCTGCTCGTAGCGCTCACCGGCAACCGCCCACTGCCCCAGCAAGGCCTCGATCGCCTGAAGCTGCTCATCGCTGAGTACGCAGTCGTCGGCGGCGACGTTTTCTTCCAGGTAGGCCACTCGTTTGGTGCCGGGGATCACCGCCAGGTGCGGGCTGCGCGTCAGCAGCCAGGCCAGCGCCAGTTGCGCAGGCGTCATCGACCAGGAGGCGGCCAGCGCCAGAATCGACTCGGTCAGAAAGGTATTGGCCGCGAAGTTCTCTTCGCGAAAGCGCGGGTCCTGCTGACGGAAGTCATTGGCGTCGTAGTGCGTGGCGCTGACGGCCTTGCCGGTCAAAAACCCTCGGCCCAAGGGGCAGAACGCGACATAGCCGATCCCCAGGTTGTGCAGCAGCGGCAAGATCTCTTGCTCGACATTGCGCTCCCACAACGAGTACTCGCCCTGGACTACAGATATCGGGTGGGTTTTATGGACGCGCTCGATCGTGCTTGTCCCCACCTCACAGAGGCCCAGGTACTTGACCTTGCCCTGCTCAACCAGGCGTCCCATCGCGCCTACTACCTCTTCGATGGGAATGGTGGGGTCGAGCCGGTGCTGATACAGCACATCGATGTGGTCCGTGCCCAGCCGTTTGAGGGAGGCCTCGACGACCTTTTGCAGATTGCTCTGCGAGCTGTCGACGCCAACGATCTGGCCGTCGACGATGCGAAAACCAAACTTGGTGGCGATCACCACCTCTTCACGCCGACCGGCAAACGCGCGCTGCAACAGCCGCTCGTTGGTAAACGGCCCATACGCCTCGGCCGAATCGAAGAAGTCCACGCCCAGCTCCAGCGCACGGTGCAGGGTACGCACCGATTCGTTGTTATCCGTCGCGCCATACCACTGGCTCATGCCCATGCAGCCAAGGCCGATGCGGCCGACACGCAGCCCTTGAGTACCCAATGTGATCTTGGAAACCATGGAATCGCCCTCCTTGTGATACTGATCGTTCTACATAATTTTCAAAAAATCGGTTCTCCGTCAACGCAAAACTTCAATAAATAAAATTTAATTTTCGCCTCAGCGCGGAAAAAACGATCCAGAAACCGTCCTAAAAACCTTTGAATAACAGATGCTTGATCAATAAAAACGGCACTTTATTAATCTCGTCATATAAACCAAATGATTGGATCCAATAAATAGAAATATATTGACACATAAATTTCGGAGGACTAAACACTCACAACAGAGACATACCAGTCTCTCTTTTCTTTCACGTGATCGAGGACGAACGCATGGGCAAGATGGACTCTTGGATCGGCCATTGGGAACGCAGGGTGCCGACCTTCAAAGCTGAATGCGCCCAAGCGCAAGCGAACTATTTGGAAAGGCTCGACAAACCCCTCAGGACACAGGAACACGTGCTTGAGGACATCATTTCGGTGTGCCAGAAATCGCTGTTCTGGAAGGAAAACGGCTTTCACGTCAGCCACTGCAACGGCCGCATCACTCGCACCAACATCCCGGTCATGACCTACGAAGGGTTCCGCGAAATCCTGGTGCGTGAAGGCCAGCAAAAAGGCGGGATACGGCCGTAGACGGCGGGGATACCGTGAGCTTTACCTGAGTTTTTGCGACATATGGGCGAAACACCGAATGGAGACTGAGATAGACTGATCTATATCGTAATGTTACGGTTTTCGCCCATCCCAACTACTTGAACCTGGAGTTCCGAGTTGTCCGTATCGAAGAAGCAGCATGTCGTCGACACTGCTACCAGCCTGTTTTCCCAGCACGGTTTCCACCCCGTAGGTGTTGACTGGATCATCGAAGCGTCGGGCGTCGCCAGAATGACGATGTACCGTAACTTCAACGGTAAGGAAGACTTGGTCAAAACCGTGTTGACGCAACGCTCGGCGCATCTGATCGAGCAATTGAAAGCGCGCATGGATGAAAAGCCCAGCCTGGAAGAAAAGATCATTTCGATCTTCGATTGGCGCGGGCAGTGGTTCTGCTCCACCAGCTTCGCCGGCTGCCTGTTCGGCCGCGCAGTGGCGGAATTTCCGGAGCACTCCGATATCCGCGAGATCGCCCTCGACTACAAGCACAAACTGCATGCGCTGGTAGAACACGAGATAGCCCGCCACCACACCCCCGATACAGCGAAGACCCTCGCGACCTACATCATGATGTTGCTCGACGGGGCCACGGTGAATGCCCAGGCCTTCAGCAAAAGCCACTTTGCCGGCGATGCCTGCGATGCGGCGTTGATGTTGCTTCGATTTAACATGGGCAAGCAGATTCGCTGAGCGTTTTAGCGGTGTGCAGCGATGTCTGATAGCTGCATCTCTCT
Source organism: Pseudomonas sp. S5F11 (assembly GCF_019641515.1). Classification (NCBI taxonomy): domain Bacteria; kingdom Pseudomonadati; phylum Pseudomonadota; class Gammaproteobacteria; order Pseudomonadales; family Pseudomonadaceae; genus Pseudomonas; species Pseudomonas sp. S5F11. The sequence goes on along the minus strand of NZ_JAIFJZ010000001.1, from coordinate 1,947,490 downwards.
CGCCTACCTTTGTCACACCCTGGATGATCGAGGCGTTCATTTGAGCGCAGGGAGCGCCAGATGTCCTCGGCATAGGCCTTGGTAACGGAGTCTTTTTTCAGCTCAAACCAAGCAGTTTCGACCGCTATCCAGTCCGCTACAGGATACTACTCGGCTTTCCTCTAGTTCATTCGCATCGCCATCCGTAACTTTGCAAACCGGCGTTGCCTGAGGGGAGCGATACTGACTTTTCCAATTCCTGTTACAGACGTTCTGCGGCCGTGATGTGCTTGAAGCTGTTTGCTTTGCAGAAGATTGTCGCCATTAACCGATGTCTCGCAAAGTGCCGGCGTATAGCTGATAGATTTCGGGTAGCAATCAGACACACTCGCCATCAGTCAACGCTATCGTCAGCTACGTGGGGTTTGTAGTGCGTGGTAACCATAGTCGGCCCGCGCCTGGCGCAAAGGCACTCCCGTCTCGATAGCCGCACGGATATGCTCTTCGGCCTGGTGGACTTCTTCGGCTACCGCCAGCACTTCGCTCAGCGACCCGGCCGGAATCACCACCAGGCCATCGCCATCGCCGCGCAACCAATCATCCGGTTGTACCCGCACGCCGCCCAGCGTCACGGGCGCCTGGATCGCTTCGACACGCACACGATCCTTGCCGGTGCGCATCCAGTTACCTCGGGAAAAGATCGGGTAGTTGAGCTCCAGCGCACGGTCGACATCGCGGCAGATACCGTCAATCACCGTCCCGGCCAACTGATTACGGGCGGCGGTAGAGGTCAGCAAGTCGCCCCACACTGTGGTGTCGAGCCGCGCTTGGTTGTCGATCACCACCACTTGGCCCGCCTCAAGGTCGTCGATGTAATCCCCCACCGAGCCGCCGTCCAGGCCAATAGGACCGTAGCGCAGGGTCCAGGCTTTGCCTGTGAGATTGAACGTGCGATCCAGGGGCATGATGTCGGTGCACTGGCAAACGATTTTCAGGCGGTCCATCGCGTCGCTGAGGTCGGTGCAACTCAGGGCGTTGATACGGGTAAAAATAGAGGTTTGCATGATATGGCCTTCCTTGTGTCCGGTCGGTTAACGCACGATGGCGGCGTTACTGAATGCATGGATCTTGTCGACGATCTGGCGCGATGCCGACCTGATTGCCGTGGTGGTATTGCCGGCAATATGCGGCGTCAATTGCGCGCGGGGAATGCCGGTCAGTGGAGAGTCGAACCGGTCCTTTTCCAGGGCAAAGGTATCGATGGCGACCGCCTTGATATGCTTGGGAAACTGGCGCATGAAGGCTGCCAGTTGCTGTTCGTCAACGATCCCGCCGCGTGCGGTATTGATCAGGATTGAACCTTGGCGCATCTGCCGGAACTCGGCAGTGCCGAACAAACCTCGGGTCAGCGTGGTTAGCGGGACATGGATCGAAACGATGTGCGCCTCGGCCAGTAACTGCGCCAGGTTTGCTCGTCGTTCAAGCTCAAGGCTGCGCGCCACCGGTTCGGTGAAACGCTCCGACCCGGTGGCGATCACCTTGATGCCCAACACCGTAGCCTTGCGTGCTACCTGCCGGGCAATGCTGCCGGTGCCCACCAGCCCAAGCGTGAGTTCGGCGTATTCGGAGGTAGGTGCCAAGGCGCCTTTTGCCCAATGGCCGTTGTGGGTTTCGGCGTTGTAGTAATCCAAATCGCGAGACAGAAACAGCGCCTGGGCCACGACGTATTCGGCAACAGCGGTCGCGTTGGAACCCGGCGTGTTGAGTATCGCCACGCCACACTGCTCGCACTCTAGTCGATCAATATGGTTAACCCCGGTGCCTGCCTGGGCAATGGCGCGCAGTGGTGTAGACAGCGCGGGTGAGGTGGCTGCGCGAATCAGGCTAGCGCCGAAGGGGATATTCAGGCGTGTCTTGAATACGCTATAACCCCCGGCCTGATTCACGGCAGCAATAAAGTCAGGCTCGTCGTGGCAGTTAATCTCGGCATACTGAATGCGCGTGGTGTAATGCTGCCGGATGCGGTCCTTTTCCGCGAAATAGTGCAGATTGAGGGTAACGGCCAGGCCCAGGTTAAGGAAGCGATCGACTTCTTCAAACAGCAACGGTGGCCCGGGGGCGTCGAGTATCAGGGTAGTAAACGCCATACAGTTGATCCTCTTGGAGGGTAGCGCCTGCCGATACCCAGGTTGCCCTGGGTATCGGGACTGATCACCAAGTGAAATGTTGGGCGCTGGTGGGATCGACCAGACCTGCATCGGTACTGGCGGCCGCGAGGAACCCGCTGTAGAAATCATTCAGCGACGAAGACTGGATGAACTCGGGATTGCTTTTGGCGTAGATAAGAAACAACCGATAGATTCTCAGGTTCTTTTCCTTGCGGTAGACCTCTGCCTTGAGGCTAGGCCACGGGTTGAGCAAGCTGCTTTCCTTGATTTTCCATGGATCCACCCACTCGGTGCCGGTAATGGCTCTGTACACGAAGCGCTTACCTTCAATCACTTCCAGGTGCAGGCTGGCCAGCAGCTGTTCGGCCGTTCCGACTGCTTCGGTCTTCAAGGCTTCAGCCAGCGCCAGGATGTTGGTCTTCTCCGGGATGCTGCCGGTCAAGGTCAGCCAGGCGCATTTCAGGTCGGTTCGCGCGATGGCATAGGCCATACCTTTGACGTAGGTATGAAAACTCTCATCCTCGTTAAACGCCGTCGACAATTGCGCCGCCGGCTCTCGCGAAAACTGCCCGACGCCGATCAGTTCGCTGTGTAACCCACCGGCCAACAGCGCACGGGTCCAGGGAATTGCACGAATGGCATCTGGCCGGGACTCGAAAACCTTGATGTTAAAGATGCGAGAAGGCGGCCTGGTGCCCTTGGCGGTGGCCCTGACCACATCGAATCGCGCCAAGTCCCGCAGCAGGGAAGGCAGGGCTGGATGCTCGAAGAATGTCGCCTGGTAGCGGCGCACCACCTCAACCCAGCGTTGAATCCTGCCCGTAACGACCTCCTCGGACGGTTGCGACTGGGGCTCGGCGTGCATGCGGTACAACTGGCTGAGGAAGTTGACGGACTGCTTGCGGGTCAGCAGATGAGCGCGCATCTCCGCGCACCCGGCCAGCATGAAGCGGGTTTCCGGACCCTCCAGCGCACCGAACTCCTGCAAGGTCTCGGCGATCACTCCGTTACACCGTGCGTGTTCCCCGCCCATGATTACGTGGACAACCACCTCGACACCGTAGCGGGCCGCGATCCGCTTGTGCTGGTTGGCAATGGCCATGTTCAGTTTGTGCATGGCCTTGCCGCCTTGTTTGCCGGTGTCGCTTGGGCCAAACGTGATGTATTGGCGGTTGCCTCGCGTTGCCAGGTGCTGGCGGTACAACGGGTTTTCGTACACCTCATGCACCGTGGCCAGCGTGCGCTCGGCACCTGCCAGGTCTTCGGGTTGCAGGGCGATGTCGATACCGTCCCGCACCTGGGCCGCCTTCATCAGGAACAACACCTCCAGCGCGCTGAGGGCCGAGGTGTATTCGGCGATCCCGTGGATTTTCATGCGGTCGCGATACCGATCGATCATTTCAAACCGCTCGAGCGCATTGCGCGCATCGTGCATGCGGATGTAGCTCGGGTCCTGCTCCATCAGCGCGATGTAATCCTGGCCGGCGTATTGCTGGGCTTTCTTGGTGTAAATCGACGCGGTGCGTTGCAGATAGCCTTGCCACAGGGCAGCGGGAGCCTGGGACTCGTGGCCTTCCAGCGCGACCTCAAGCGCGGCCTGGCGCGCACGCTCATCCAGCTCATGATAGTGCCGGCCCTGGCCCAGGCCGATGGTTTCCAGCCACTGGCTGGAAAGAATCTCATCGACCACGCTGCTGAACATCTCAGCGTTTTCACGAAACTCGATATCCAGGTAGTGAAAGCCAAACGCATGCACCCGCAGCAGCAAGCGGTCAATGGCGGCCGGCTGGGTAAAACGGATGCTGCCAAGTGCTTCGATCAGCTCGGCGGGCTGCTCGAAATGCTCGGGATGATCCTTGCCCAGGCGTGCGCGAATCTCTTCCAGGCGATGCCGTGCGCCGCCGTCCTTGATCAGGCTGTCTATATCAGCGATGTAGCGATTGCGCAGCGCGGTTTCCAGCGCCACGACCAGGGTCTCGGTGTGCTGGTTGGTGTCATAGGGGCGGCCATCTTTGTCGCCGTATAACCAGGTAAACAAGGTCAGCCATTTTTCCTGCGGCGCCAGGCCCAGGGCGTGATGCACGTCGGGTAACGCGTCATACACACTGTCGGCGTAAAAAATCTGCGACTCGATATCGGTGCCATTACTGCCCGACCACACGGCGTTGTACAACTCCAGCAGGAGCTGCGCAGTGGCCTGGGGCTTTTTCATGCCACGGTCTTCGACGTGCTGCGCCAGTTTCTGCAAGACCAGCACGACGGAATGCTTGAGCTGGTCGGTCTCTTTGCACAGCAGCCCCAGGCTGATATTTACCCCCGATGGGGCTGCAATCAACTGCGAGTCGAGCGTGAGCAACTGACGGGGCAGGCTGGCTTGCGAAGCGATCTGGGTGGCCACACTCCTAACCGACAATTCGAACAGCAGTTGCTTGATCAGCAACAGTTTCCAGAAAGCCTCGACGTCTTTGCTAGAGCGGGATTCGAAGAACGCCTTGCCCAGAGCCGCCGCCAGTTTCGAATCAGCCTTGTCCAGATACGACAACGTATCTATTTCGGCGTAGATCCTCAGGCAGGCGCGAGTGTGCGGGGTTTGCGAAGCATCATCCATGTTTGCCTTGAGTGCGTGCTCCAATGCTCGCCATAGAACGTCATGCAGTAACGCGGGGTTGGTATGGCCGATTGAGGGGCGAGTTGACGTGTTTTCCAGTATGGAGTTGATCACATGATTCATGGGTTCAAGCCTCGATAATTGTACAAATCCCTTGTTTGCATTGCGCCAAACAGCCACAAGCAAAATCATCAATGTCCCAGGCTTAACCCACTGCGTCACAACGAACGGAACTCACCTGTTCGCCGACAGAAAGCCCTTGTCGGTACCGAAAAGCGGCAATAAATTCGAAACAACTCGTTACATCTGTTAGCAATAAAGCACGCCCCCGTTTTCTCGACAAAAGACCTTTTTGGAATAAATGGCATCGAAAAAATGATAGGGAGCTATTCAATATAATTGGATGAAGCTCTAATTTCGAACGCCGATATTTTCTTAAGCTTCTGTTTTTTCGAGGAGAAAAAAGCTGAAAGAAAAAATAGCCAAAAAAGCGTTGGTGGAACGGGGAGGTATTTTCTAGATGAATATGAAAAAAGTTTCACGACGTTAACAGCTGCTCCCCGCTCCAATACAAGAGCGTTATATGATCCAAATAAAACTATTGGAGGTTAAATACGCCAGTTGGCGCTGGAAAGCTCGTCTCGGCGGCTCCCTTGATGGTGAACGACAAGCTATTTCAGCGGTGGGGTGATCACGTGCGAAAATCGCAAGTCGTTGTTGACTGATAGATCATTCAAGCGTGAGTCCCTGAGTGTGGGAATGCAGAGCCTTCCCGCACTCAGGGACTTTGACTTAGGAGCGCAGGCGTGCGGGAGGTTTTGCGATAGTCGTGAAGCCTGTCCCCATACTGCACCACACGGTTACACGGTTTTTCGCCGGTGCCATCAGCTCTAGGATGCTCAGCGTATCGGTACGACGTTGAAGTCTCTGGTGTAATTGATCGCGGTTGCCGAAAGGCTGCCGGTGGCCGCCTTCTGGATATGTTCACTCCACCAAGCCATCATCGGACGCCGGCGTTCGATGTAATCCGCCCGGTTGTAGGCGCTTCGAACTTCGTCTTTATCGACATGCGCCAGCGCGACTTCGATCAGTTCCGGGTCCCACCCATGCTCGTTCAGGATTGTGCTGGCCATGGAGCGCATGCCGTGGCTGACTAAGCGGTCCTGAAAGCCCATTCGTTTCAATGCCATGTTGGCTGTCTGGCTATTCGCGCGGGTGCGCGGATTTCTATCTGACGGGAACACATACCCTGTGGCCGCTATGGGGCTTAAGCGTCTCCAATAACGAGAGTGCATGTTCGGTCAGCGGGATTGTGTGCGGACGACGCTTTTTCATTCGCTCTGGAGGGATGGTCCAGATGCGTTTTTCGAAGTCGATGTCTGCCCATCGGGTAGTCGCCGCTTCGGCAGGGCGGGTCATAGTGTGTAGCTGCCATTCGATCAGGCAGCGGGTCGTCCGCTTGATGCTGGCGTTCGCGATTTCCATCATGAGTTCCGGAAGCTCATCTGGTGGTAGCGCTGCCATGTTCTCTTTCTTAGGTTTCTTGGACACCGCTCGAATGCCGCTGAGAGGGTTGGCAAAGATCATTCCGGAATTGACCCCGTAGGTCATGATCTCGTTAAGGCGCTGGCTCACTCGCTTAACTGTCTCGAGGCTGCCTTTGGCCTCAATCGGACGAAGGAGCTTGATGACCATTGGGGCGCTGACTTCGGAGAGAGGCGTTGATTTCATGCTCGGAAAAACATGCAGTGTGAAGGAGCGCCAAATGTCTTCGGCATACGCCGGCGTGACGGAATCCTTCTTCAGCTCGAACCAGGCGGTGGCCACGTTCTCGAAGGTGTGTTCCGTTTCCGCTCGTTTGGCTTCCTGTAGCTCATTGCGCTGAGCTTTTGGGGCGATGTCCTGTGCAAGCAGCTCTCTGGCCTCAACGGTTTTCTTCCTCGCTTGCGCAAGAGAAACCTCGGGATAAGAGCCGAGTGCCATGTTGATTCGATTTTTGGTGACGGGATGCCGGTAGTTGAAATTCCACTGCATCGAGCGATTGACCCTGACTCGCAGTTGGGCCGGGGTAATCTGAATTGATTCTATAACATGTTGATTATTATGAATTATTTTTGGTTAAATTTTTTATTGGAATACCTTTTGGAATACCATTCGCGAATCTTCTTAAATTCCTACCTTTACGTCGATCAATGCTCAATTCCACAGCTGTTCGTCGGATCTCACTTTTGAGCGGAGCCAACGGCTTCTGATGGCCATTGCTGGCGATTGTGCATTCCTTCACTCGCTCTGGTGAGTCAGCACATGCCATATTGCCTTCGAGTACAGCAAATGGGCGGTCTCTACTACTTCCTGCTCCAACGCCCGGCGAATACCGCGTCGGCGGCTACTACAGTACCACCAAGGCTGACGATTTCTATCTTGCTGCGGACGTGGCACAGGAGCCGCTGAGCGATACAGGCTTCAAATCCCACAACAACAAACACGGCGCCTAGTGGGTGGTGCAGCATCAGGTCTACAAGGATGCGACCAACCCGGCCCGGGCGCTGACCTTGTTCAGCGACGCCACTGTGCATAACAAGGCAACCAACAAGATCGATCGCTACATCCAGCCCGGGATGTTCTACATCCAAAGTGGAGCTTTACTACGGCTTCCTGGTCAGCAAGTGGCTGACTGCGCGGCCAAATATTCAATACGTGGTGAGTCCTGGCGTCAACGATGTCGACAATGCCTGGATTGCCGGTTAGAAGTTTGAAACTACGTTGTAGTGCAAGATGTGCCAGGTTTGGCGCTGGGCCTAGTTTCTTTGCCTGCGTGAGTTATGAGAGCCAATACTAGTTCAGTCGGGGAGGACGGACCCAGGCCGTACAATATGCTCTGCTTAACAGCTGCGTCACAGCATGGATTGGCACGATGCAGAGCAGGTAAATAGAGAGCAGCCATTGTATCGCTCTCTTGAGATAGATCCTGCTGGGCCGTAAAATAATCCGAGAGTGAGGTCGGGTCTTGACCGGAGATCTATCAGGTATCTATTTCTGCAAAGTCCACTAATCTTGATTGAGTAGTTTGGAGTTTTTCAGTTTTTCAGCAATGTACGTAGCGTTTATCTCTTCTTGCGCTATGAGGATTTCTATTGCTCGAGCACGACTGATTTCATGTTGTTCGCATATTTTGTCTAAACTTCGAATGGCCTTGTCGGAAAGTATAAAGTTGTACTGAGACTTTCCTAATAGGTTGCTTCTGTATTTTTGCTGGCTCCATCGTGCTTTAATTTTAGTAAGGTAGAGCTCCCTTTGTTCGTTGATGATAAAGTTTTCATCAAAATATATTAAAAGGTCTTCATAGTCTTCAAACGGGGGGCGTGAGAGATTGAGTTGAGTGTTCTTTGTAAGCCATTCCCACGCGAGCAAGATTTTTTGGTTGTCGTCTTTAAACCATCTGAAAGGTTTGTCAGTGTTTTTTTGTGATCTCCACAGTTCCTCTATGTTTTTTAGTTCAATACGCTTGTAGGTGATGTCGGCTTCCCAGCAGTCTGCGATGTAATACAGCCTGTCTATTCCATGTAGGTTTGTTGGGATCATGAATGGAATAAGTCCTGAAGCGCTAAGTAATCGATTACTTACCCATGAGATTTGGCGTTTGCCCTCATGTATCCACTTGAAGTGATCCTGATGAAGTAGTTTTGCCGCTTCCTGTTGTTTCAAAGTCTCAGCGATGTGTGGGTTTAAGCTCAAGCACTCTGCGATTACGTTGCGCATCTCTCGCGGCGCTCTGTCGAGGGGGCCAATATTGAGCCCGTATTCTTGGAGGCGTTTCCATAGCCAAATATCCCTGCGGTCATTGACTAAATTGTCTCCCCAGAGCTGAGAAAGATTATCATTGATTCTGATGGCCATTTTATAAGTCTTCTAGAAAAAATTCAGTAGCTTTATAGCACAAACATAGACATTTTGCATGAGTTTTATAGTGTTTAGCTAGAATATTTATAGTAGATATTTTTGATGATGGGGCCGAAATTATACGGTGTTTAAGGCATCAGCACCATGGACTTCGCCCAACTGAGCACCCGTGAACAAGCCGCTGAAGTGCTGCTGGGCCTGAACAGCCTTGAGGTCAACAAGGGGCGGCTGCCGAAAGGTCTTCAAAAATCCGTCAACGCCGCCCATGGCAAGGAAGGGTCGCTTCTTACCATGCCCGTTTTCTAGCCTCTGAGTGGTTCATTGACTCGCCAGTAGACAGGAGTTTCGTGGCCCTCAGTAAAGTTCTACTGACCTTGCCAATCCTCTGGACGAATACAGGAGATGCGTTCATGAGGATAATTCGATTGAAAGAGGTCATGGATCTAACTGGCCTTGCTAGATCTACGATTTACAAGTTTATTTCGGGAGATTCATTTCCCAAACCTATTTCCTTGGGGGACCGTTGTGTAGGTTGGCTGGAAAGTGAAGTTCACGATTGGATACTAAGTAAAGTTAAAGAGCGGGATCAGTTGGTGAAGAATGATGCTTGAGGATCTGCTGCGTTTGCCTTTGTGAATTTCACTGGCTCGGTTCTAGTTAACACCATGAAGGAACTTATCCTTCATGGTGTTTTTCCAGAGTTGTTGTTTCTCTGTAATGTATCTTTTTTAACAGGGCTTGTGGGTGTTTTATCTAGTGTCGTGCCGTCAGAAAGTTTCGGTATTGGTATTATGCTTATACAGTATCTCTATTGTGAGTTTGGCTTGTCTGTACTGGTTAGGTGTAGGGGTGTGTCGGAGGGAAGGTAGGCACTCTAAGCAGAGCAGTACTGTGCTCTACATTCTTAGGTGTAAGTAAAAATGTACTAGTGGGCCTGACTATATGAAACTAAATACTCGGAGCTCCATCATGGCTAGATATCCAGGCAACACGAACTTAACCCTTCATTACGAAGGTTCTTATCAAGGCCTGACCGTGCAAGTGGATAAGGGACCCTTCATCCAAGAGTACCTAAACCGTCTTCATCAGACGGTATCTCGAGCGCTTAATCAGTACCCTCGTGTGTTCGCATTCAGATTTGACCTGCGGCTACCAGCTAACAATCAATTGCCCGATTACGCTTTCACGAACGAAGTTATTGACCGCTTCATCGAATCCTTTAAAGCCAAAATCAAGCACAATCGCCAAATGGCGAAACTTGTGAACAAGTACGCTCACGACACCAAGGTGCGTTACGTCTGGGCTAGGGAACAAGGGCAGCACGCGCGACCACATCATCACTTTGCGATCTTGCTGAACTACGATGCATTCAATGCGCTGGGTAAGCTCGAATCAGGCAGAGACAACATGTTTAATCGCTTGGAAGGAGCGTGGGCAAGCGCTTTAGGGTTATCAGTAGAGGCTGTCAGGGGATTGGTCGAGATTCCACAAAATCCTTACTATCACTTGTATCGCGACGAGATAGCCGGACAGGCAGCCTTCTTCCATCGTGCGAGCTACCTGTGTAAGTCGAGCACGAAGGTTTTTGGGGATGGTTCCCATGGTTTCGGGTGCAGCAGAACCTGAGCACAACGCTGAATCACGACAAAAAAATAGAAGGACACCGTGCCGACGACCACCCAGGCAATGCCAAAGGCGGTCCATCGGACGGTGTGTACATTGGAGTTAAAGGTAACCTCGTTCAGCCAGCGATACGCAGCCTTCATGACCTACAACGATGTGATCCAACGTCTGGGTGCCAATCATGCTGAGGGCGTTCTTGAGCGCCTGGGTTAGCGTGCGATCAGCTTGGCTGGGTTCAGGGTCGCCGGATGGATGGTTATGTACCAAAATCACCGCTGCCGCATTGTGCTCCAACGCAATCTTGACCACTTCTCGCGGGTAGACTCTGGCGCCATCCAGTGTGCCTCTGAATAGCTCCCTGAAGGCAATCACTCGATGTTTGCTGTCGAGCAGTAGTAGCGCAAAGACCTCGTGCTCGTGGTACTGCAGCAGTGTTTGCAGGTGGCTAAAAACCTGCTTTGGCTCCGTTAATGCCCGGCCTTTAGACAGACGGCTCATTGCCAATTGTTGTGCCATCTGCAGGATGTCAGCCTCGGTAACCGGGGATTCCATGACATAGGTACCGATTGTTTCACCGGATATCAGCTTGTGATATTTCATTCGGGTATTCCTGAGTGAATAGGGAAGGACGCAGAAGACTTGGTGGCTACTGAACCGAAGACCTGCTTTTGTGCTGCGAGGCTCGCGATTCCAGCTTCTGGGCAAGTGAGGGTTTGGCAGGCGCTGCCGGTGGAGGGGGGTTGAGTTCTATATGGCTGGGCTGATCTTCAATGGGAGGGAAGAACTCCTCGACGATGGCACCGGTGTCTTCCACGGTGTCCTCAAAGGCCCCGTTGTTAAAACCCTGCCTTGCCGCTTGATCTAAGGCGCTTTGGTCAAAGCCTGCGGCTTGGCGGGTCTCCTCCAATTGCTTGGCTGCAAGTAAGGCATCCTCCATGCCCAGACCGCTGCGTACCGTGATGTCTACGTAGAAAATCGGTGCACCGTGGCTTTGTCGAGTGGACTTGCCGCGGAGACGCAACTCCAGCGGCAGGCAGGCCAGGCGATCGCCGGAGATGGCTTGCAGATAATGCAGTCGCGCTGCAAGGGTGCGGATGCTGTTGTAGCCGGTGGTGCGAAAGACAAAGCTGCCAAGTGGATCGTCATCGCCAATCACAACGTTGAGCCGGCCGTAAGGTTTGCAGGCATTGCCTTGAGCCAGTGTGCAGCCATCCGGTGAAGGGCAGGGCAACGACTGAATGCCCTCCTTGGTCAGACGCTTGCAGGTCTCACCATTGCCGACGCACAGCGGCCGTCCAGTGTTACGGTCGAACAGGTTGTAGTCAGCCCGAAAGTTGAGGTCCGGCTCGTTGAAGAGCAGCCGAATCGGAATGCTGCGCAGTTTGCCGTCCTTACCATTGCGCAGTTCTTCGTTAAGGGGATGCAGCAACCAGCCGTCACGGTTATGTACTTGGGAGGTGAGGGTGAATTGATCGTCCTTTTCTGGCAGACGCTTACCGTTCTTTTCGACGACTTTGCCGATGGAAATTCGGCCCAAAACCGGCGGTGTGATGGCTAAACCTTTGAGCATGGGAATTTTCCTGTCATTGAAATAAAAACGCCACCGAGACCGCACGAGCGACCAGGGTGGTATTGAAGGGAAAGGGCACGGGGTTAAGGGAGGGGCGAACGATCGTTTAAGCCAGCAGAAAACGTCGACTACCGGCTTTGGTGGTCGAGTAGCGAACTTGCAGATGAGGCTTTTCTTTTAGCAGGCGTGGGATATCCAGAGCCAAGCTGTCTTTGGCTTTCTTCCACGTGATGCTGCCGGTTGCGAAGGTCGCCCGACTGGCATCGCCTATGGCCTGTTGCAGCGTTTGCTTAAGTTGAGCTTCCTGCGCCTCCTGCAGAGCAATCGACTTGCGCACGTTCTGCAGTTCGGTAAAGGCCGTGCAGAGCAGTGTGTCCTGGCTAAAGTCTAGGGTTTGTCCATTGTCGTGCGGATACAGGCAGCGCAAAGCTTGCTCCGCTGAGGCCGAACCGTCTGCCGGCGGTGGGGTGTCACTGACGACGTAATCCCAGAAGAGCCGTTCCAGGTCGATCAGCCGAGCTATCAGTGACTCATCGCGCTCAATGCGATGGATTTCCAGGTGCTGACCTCCGAGCAGTACCGCCACATCCGCCGCCTGCTTGCCAGTCACGGCCAACTGGTGAATGACCTGCAACTGCACATACTCGGGCACGCCTTCTTTCCAGAGACGTGCGCCGTTTATGCCGGCGGTTTTGCATTCGAGAATCTGCACTTCTGACGCACCGATAACCTCACGGTCGATATTGGCCAGCATCCAGGCCAGTTTGGGATCAGGATGCTGCAGAACCGCATTGACCCGACGGACCCGATGACCGCTGCGCCGGGTGTAATGGGATGCGACAATCGGTTCCAGAATGTTGCCCCAGTACGCGGGGTTTTCCTCATCCTGCGGATCGAGCATGGGCAGTAAGGTGTCACGCCCGGTTTTTTCCATCCACAGTTCCAGCTGTGATTTATAAGGGTTCAGGCCCACAGCGGCGGCGGCATCCGAACTGCCGATGCCTTGCTTGCGCACGGTCAACCAGTCCTCACGCGGCAGTTGTTTTGTGCCGACCAAGCGTAAGGCAGGACGGGGTTTAGTTCTGAGATTTTGTAGGGAGTGAGTGCTCATAATCATTTCCTTGAGGCATAAAAAACGCCCAACCAGCACGAGGCTGATCAGGTGTTTAGGGAGTGGAAGAACAGAATGGGGAAGGGGATGATGAGGACAGTGAAAACCTGGCCTAAGCTGCGAGTTGCAGCGCCGCCTCCAGCGCCCGTTGCTTGATCTGTGCACCTTGACCGAACCAGGCAGAATCCACGCGGTACTCGATGCTTCGCGCACGGCGTTCGTGGTCGACATATTCGGTCACCGCATTGAGTAGGCCCCAGACAGTTCCTTGAGCTGACTCCAGGGTTGATCCGCGGCCCTGGCCTTCATATAGACCTTGCACCTTGCGTAGCGCCCGCTCGTTGGGAAGTACTGCCGGTAGTGGCGTGTTCAGATTGGCATCACACAGCACGTTCATGAAGAACCCCATGGCTTCATGCCACTGAACTTTGCGTTCAGACAGCATTCGCATCCGGTGCATGAAGTTTTCCCATTGCGAGACGGCGATACCGAGTTGCTTTTTCACCGCCTGTGGATCGAAGCGCGTGCTGTGCGGCACCTTGATCGCTTTGGTGGAGCCGTCTAGCGCAATAGTCAACGTGTTATTGCAAACTACCCGCACAGTTGTAGGTGTGGCCGTGGTAGCCAAGGTACCGTCACAGGAGGTGGCCAGCAGGAGATAACCATTAACCTGATCGTTGCCTTTCAAGGTCGTACCTTGGCCAGTGCGGGCCAGCGCCCAAAACTTGCGACCGCCTTTGAGTACGCCGGCCGTTTCCAGCTCGTAGCCCGATACTTCAGTGAGGTCCCGATAGAACTCCAAGACCTCGCGCGGCTGCACGACCTGGTAGCGCTGAGAAACCACGGACAACGGGGCCTTAGTATCGGAGCGGTAGAGAACCTTCTGTTCAGGGAAGGTGTGAATTGAGCCAAGTGCACCGATGCTATCGGATTTGAAATGCACCGGGCTGTCCTGGATCATCCAGTCCATACCCGCTTCGCGCTGCCAGATTTCGATGGGTTGTTTCGGGGAAAGGCGACTACCCAGACCGTGCCAGGGAGTTGCGCCAACGTAAGCCATTTGTTCAATGAGATGAGCCATGGGAATAGGTCCTTTGACAAAGGGGGAGCCCCTGTTTGCATGAGAAACAGGGGCTGACTCGATGAGTTAGCGGTTGGCGCTAAAGCTGTAACCGCACTCTAGGCATTGATAGTTATTCAGTACCTTGTCATCGATCTGCTCACCGAGCGTGGCGCCTGCGACTCCGCCAGCAACCCCGCCAACTAGCCCCCCTAAAAGCGCCCCAGCGATACTCCCGATGACTATTCCAAAAGGTCCTCCAGCCACACCTAAGAATGCCCCGGCCTCTGCGCCAGACAAGGCACTTGCGGCACCACTGGCCGCGCCTCCTGCTGTCCCAATCAATCCACCTGTGTGTTTACCAACGTTTTTAGTGACGACTCTTCCCGAGTTGCAGCTTGGGCATGGCGCGTACATGTTTAAATCCTCTTAGAAAAATGAGCGTGCAGAATGAGAAATCAGCACGCGAATCCCCTGCCGCTGTTAATACGGATAGGTATTCATAGAGGTGATATAGGTCTGAGATTTTTTTGAATGTGATCAGCGTCTTGCAAACTGGAATTTGGGCCAAAAAAAATATGCCGCCCTGAAGGCACAGCGACGTCGCTACGCGCAAGTCCCCCCGTTTGTATGCAGCAGCTTTTTCATAGCTGGCATGTGCAACGCCCAACGCCTGGAGAGCGACCTCAAGTCGAGCGGAGTTCATCATGGTGAACATAGCCGCTAAGCCACCGTTCGGCTCGCCCATTAGCCATCCAGTGGCATTATCGAAATTGAGTACGCAAGTCGGGGATCCTCTCAATCCCATTTTGTGCTCGATGGACCCGCATGAGACTCCGTTTCGGGAACCTGGTGAACCATCTGGATTCGGTAAATACTTCGGGACTAGAAACAGTGAAATTCCTTTGGAGCCTAGAGGTGCACCCGGCAGTTTGGCCAGGACGAGATGCACAATGTTTTCTACCAGGTCATGCTCACCGCCGGAAATGAAGATCTTGGCTCCGTTAATCCGGTAAACCCCATCCTGTTCTTGCTGGCCCCTGGTGCGGATTAAGCTCAGATCTGTGCCCGCTTGAGGTTCAGTCATGCACACTGTGCCTGTCCAGGAGCTCGCTGCGAGCTTGGACAAATAAGTCTTCTTGAGGGATTCAGAACCATGCGCGCGAACGGCTCGATAAGCTCCTAGAGTCAATCCCCCAAACATCCCGAACGCCATGCTCGCCGAGTTGACGATCTCCTCTACCAGTCCCCCAATGGCGCTAACTACTCGACCAAGGAATGTCATTGGCTTGCATTTCTTAGGGCCCGCTAGCGCCATGCGACTTATGGAGGTCACCTGTGGTAAGGCCACTGCCAAAAACGTGCAAGCAAGTGTCCTGATGATCGCCAAGCGTATTGGAAAAATTCCCGTATTTCATAACGCGCACTCCATTTTTTGTCGGGCAGCGGATGCTTGAGTCATGCGCGCATCAAGTTCATCGGCTACTGCTTGAGGGCGCAAGTTCGAAGCAACTTAATAGAGTGCTTAATCTCCAGGGGCCTTCCCTATTCGATCTCGTGGGAGTCAATGCCAGCTATCTGATACGTGAATCGTGTCGCAATGTAATTTCCGCGGACTTTTACTACCCCGAAACCGGGCCAGAAAGCCCCGATACCTCTCTCTATGAGGGTAGTGGGAGTAGCCCCAATTTTAGTGCTGTCAAGTTAGCGGATCGGATGGCGATAGAGCTGGGGATTCAGAGGCGGGTGATCGACGACGATGAAGTTCAATGTCGCTGCCTTTACACGATGATTAATGAAGGGATCCAATTGATTGATGAAGGCATTGTGGCTAGTCGCAGCATTTTGGATCTGACTTGGACCAGCACCTTTGAGTTCCCACTCTGGACTGATGGACCGTTGCATTACGCTGAAAGCATCGGACTTGGAAAAGTGCTTGCTAGTTTGCTGCACTGTTGCACGATGCTCGGGCCCTATGGTGAGCGGTGGTTTCAGCCCGTGTTTTTGCTGGTGCGTCTCGTGAATAGTCACCGAGCAAGCATTTCTAGATTCTGACTAGTAAATGGTCATTCACAGATGGCCAAATTTCAATACAGGGAAGATGTGCAAAAATGAAAGAAGCAGTCATACTTTCCACCGCTCGGACACCGATTGCCAAGGCATTTCGCGGTGCCTTTAATAACTTAAAATCGCCGAGCATGGCGAGCTTCGCGATAAAAGCTACATCCGTATTCAGCGTATGGGGTGCTCCACCGAATTTACTGGTGTACTCAATCAAATTTCGAGCATTTTCCAAGCTCTGGGTCCCATTCCTGCTCGTTCAAGATGGTGCTGTCCATGGAGCGCGTTCCATGGCTCACCAATCCGCAAAAATCAAAGGCATATCGTGTCGATACCACTTATCACCGAATGGTATATTACGTGATCGTAGTCTCATCGTCCGTAAATTATTCTCGACTGCCGCACGGGACATTTTGCCCGATAGCCTCCCCCCAGTGCTTCAACAAGACTGATCTGATCCACAAGCAATCGTTCGCGAATATCCAGGTGTTCCATTTGCTGGGCCAGCAAGGGTATACGTGCTTCATCTGCGCTCGCCGCAGCAATCAAACCTTGTTCCAAGTGGGCAGTGACGCTCTTCCATATGAATGTTGCCTGCTCGACTCGCTCAACTTGCAACGTTTGTTCATGTTCGTTCGTTTGAACACGAGTTGCGGTAACAGCCACGTCCCGTACGGCATTTAATACTGCCTGATTATATTGCTGAATAAATATCTGACTGGCGGTCTTAGCGTTGGCAAGATTGGCGTCCAAGCGCCCCCCGTCGAAGATAGGCAAGGTAAATCCCGGCAACAAGTTGAATTGACGACTGCTGCGGGTGAGCAGATCGTCCAGATGCAACGCATCGACGCCAATAAACGCTTTAATGTCAAAACTCGGGTAATAGGCCGCTCGCGCTGCATCGATTTGGTTGAACGATGATTGCACATACCAGCGCGAGACCTGCAAATCGGGCCGCCGTGCGAGCAATTCGTAAGACAAGGAATCCGGCACGCCGAAGTCGGCATCAGGAAGTCCAACCGAGCTGATGTTGAGTTCATCGTGTGGGCCTGCCCCCATCAATGCACGCAACGCTTCGCGCAACTGTGCATATTCGCTCTGCGCCAATGACATGCGCTGATCGACTTGCAAAGACGCCATTCGCGCATGGGCATCTGGGATATAGGACTCAAGCCCCCGTTCGGCACGTGCCTGGTGCAGTGCTTGCCCCTGTGCTGCGGAAGCGCGAGTTTGAGCCAGTAGATCGACTTTTTTTAACAATGCCTGCATATGGAAATATAGACGTGCCACATTGCCGGCCACCTTCAGCTCAACGGCCGCCCGCTCGGCGATCCGAGCGTTTTCCAGGCCAATCGCTGCGTCTACAACTGATCTTTGCGTGCCCCAAATATCGAGATTCAGCGTGCTCACTGCTCCCGCGATACCCTGCGTATACCAGGGACCTGTCATGCCCATCGCAGGTTCGTCCGTTGCAAATGGACCCAGAAAACCGTTATGTGAAACCCTCTGACGATTTATTGCGCCCAATGCAGTGAGTTGCAGTCGAGTGCTGGAATTGGCCAAGTCAACTTGCGTTCTTGCTTGTTCCACCCGTTTGCTCGCGATCTCCAGAGTTGGCGAGCCTGCCAGTGCACGCTCGATCAGTCGGTTGAGTTGGGGGTCACGGTAATCCTCCCACCACCGCGTTCGCGGCCATTGCCCTGCGATCGCATTAATACTGGCATCCATCTCGGCGCGTTGCGGGGGGAGCAGGGTCTCAAGTCCCGGATAATTTTCTTTGGGTGCGCATCCGACCGCTATCGCTGACACCAGGAAAAGTAAGGCGAAGATAGGCAACTTTTTCATCCATGGCGAAGGCATCACTCGCGCCGGGGAGCTGTATTGGCTCATATGCCTACCTCCCACCAAACCAGGCGCGACGCATCTGGGCAAAGTGAGCGACCATCAAATTCGAATAGCCCTGCAAACGGCTCAGACTGTTCGTCGTGGAAACCGATGAGGCACTACGGATCGCAGCTGTCTGATGTACATCGAGAGGTTTGGGTAATGCGGCTATCCAGCTCGAAGGTTGATCGGCGTGTTGCAGGAAAGCGTCTCTATATTCCTCCAGCGCAATGGCTAGCCGTTCGAGAAAAAGCCGGCTCGGGGCAAGCGACTCCTCACCGCAGCATGCTTGCAGCGTACGCATCTCGGCAAAAAAGGCGTTGCTGCTGATCAGCAGTTCGCGCGCCGCGACAGTCGCGGTCTGCATGGTGCGAGCATCGATCTTCGGGTTAGCGTTCGCTGTTGCTCCGTCAGGTTCCAATAACACCCGCTCAAGCATCGTCTCGCACTCCTGGAAGCGGATCCATAGCGCAGGCTCGGTGAAATGAGGCGCATCAGCGGTGAGCCTGCCCGTTGTGGAGGGTTTGCGCAGATATGCGACTATTTCATCGAGCAAATGCTCCCATTTCGAATACAGCCCGCGCTTTTCTGACTCGGGCCACCACACAGAGTGTATGAACATGGACAGCGCCACTCCGAGGCAGATACCGATCATGCGGTCACGTATCTCAGTGATATTGCTCGTCGGCCCAAAATGCTCCAATAGCGCCAGGGCGAATGTAAACATCATCTGTATCCCGGCGTAACTGATGCGCTCCGACCCCGCAGCCAGCCATGCACTCGCCCCCAGGATCGGCAGGCACAGCAACACCAGCCCTGCGAGGTCGTCGAGTTGTGGCACGATCCAGATGATTGCCGCGAGGGCCGGCAGACTTCCGGCTGCTGCTCCGACAACCCGCAATCCGATGCGTCGCTGGGTGGCGCCCAGACTGGATTGAGCAACGATAAGGCACGTCAACATGACGGTATGAATACCCTGCCAGTCTGTGCCGACGTAGAACAGATATCCGATAAGGGTCGCTACCGTAGTTTTAAGGGCAAATTGCCGATATACCGGGTTGGTGAACGCATCTGGAACCCAGATTGGGCTGCTCTTGCGCGATTTGGCCAAGTTGTAAATTGTCTGCTCGGTAGATGCGTATTGCAGCAACGCCGCACGCATTTCACGCAACGGCCCTGGAAGCAGTGCATCATCAAGTCGGCTAAGCAAGGCGGGTGGTTCGTATGGCCGGTCGTGAAGCAGCGCTTGGGCAAAGAGCGCGCAAGCCTGTTCCATGCAAGCGGCCACTTGCACCGTGGCGCGTTCGCTCGAGAGCACAGGTATCTGACTTGCCGCTGCGTGCAGTCGAGACACTGTGGCGATCTGGGCCTGGTACACGCCCTGCATCCGAAAATACTGCGCATCGCGCATGGCGGCGTAGCCGAGCAGTTTCTGCATCCACACAGCATTGTCCTGCACTTGTCTGGCGCAAATCCGTATGGGCTCTGCACGCTCCTGCAACGCCCTCAACTGGTGGCCCACGTCGAGTATTTGTACGTGCATCCGAGCCATGAGCTGTTTTGCCGGCTCTTCGGGTAGCAGTAACGTATTGATGATAAGGCTTACAAGAATGGAGTAATTGACGGCGACCCATACCCACAATGTCAGACGCACAACCACATCGGCCTGATCGGTCAGATCGACAAAGCTTTGCACATAAACAATGACGATGGCGCAAATGAAAAATACCACGCCTATCTGAGTGGCGCGCATGAGGAACATGCAGGTCCAGACAAGGGCGCTGGCGATCAAGATGCGCGCCAGCGGTTGGTCATAGGTGAACTTCAACAATAGCAATGCACTGCCGATGGCGAGTGTTGAACCAACAAAAAACATCAAGCCTGTTAGCCGCGTCAGGGCAGCGTTGGATTGCGTTACGTAAAACATCACGATCAAGGACAACGCTAACCACGGAATCTGCAGCGCCATGGAAATGATGACCACCAAGGTGCTGCTGACAACGCAACGCAGGGTCATATTCAAACGCCCAGGCGTTGATTGGAGTTCACACTTGGTGAACTTTAAAAATCGCTCGAAGAGGCTGCCCACTTGATTCTTTTCAAGCGTGCGCTGGGTCATTTCGCCGACTCGCGAGTGTCTCCATCGCGGAGCAGGACTGCCACCGCGGAGGTACCTATGCGAAATAGATCAGGATCAGACGAGCGAACAGCGATCTTCACCGGGAAGCGCTGGGAGACATGCACCCAGTTGATGTTGCGGCGAACCCGAGGCAGACCTTCCACCACCACACCGCCATCATCTGGCAGGACTCCATAACCGATTGAATCAACGGAGCCTTCGAAAGATCGGCGGGTATCACCCATCAGGTAGATTTTGGCCGGCATACCACTGGTAATGCCAGCAAGGTCTGTTTCTCGGAAATTGGCCACGACGTACCATTGTCGTGCGTCTATCAACGTGAAGACAGGCTTCAGAGCCGTTGCATATTGACCCACCGAGGTACGCAACGAGGTGACTCGCCCCGTGAAAGGCGCACGCACTTCGGTAAATTCCAGGTGTATTCGCGCGATCGATATCTGTGCCCTTACCTCAGCGCGCTGTGCAACCAGTGCGTCTACGCCACTGACCGCAGCGGCAGCTCGCTCAGCCTGTAGCCTGGCAGTCTCAAGCTCAGCCATGGCAGCCTTGCGAGCATTCTGGGCACGCTCGACCTCCTGTGCAGAAGCGAAGCCGCGCGGTTCAAGCGGCTGTAGCCTGTTGAGCGTGTCGGTGGCCTGCCTGGTTAATGCCTCAGAACGTTTAACAATGGCCAGGGCCGAATCAGCCTCCAGCACTTGTGCGTTAACTGTTCGTTGGGTGAGCTTTATTTGCTGATCCAAGGTATGCAGCCGCGCAATTGCTGCATCTAAGGTGTCTTGATAAAGCCTAGGATCAACTCTGAACAGCAGATCGCCCTGATGCACCAGTTGGTTATCGCGAACCGGCATCTCTATGATTCGACCATCAACTTCAGGTACGACATCAATGGTATCAGCATATACATAGGCATCATCGGTACTCGGCGCGCGCTCGGTGCGTACCGAAACAACAACCAATAAGATAAGTGCGACCGCCATGAGCAAAATTGCCAGCCAATGTTTTGAGATAGAAGACGCTCTTTTCCTTATCATGGATTGCCTCTTATTGTGAAAAGAACACGAGCCAAAGCAGCATGGATACAACGGCGAAGAACGCGGGATAACTAATGGCAGCGGGCTCTAGAATGTGCAGCCCGACGGTCAAGGCCATCAGCCAGTGCATCAAACCAGTGGCAATCGCTCCAGCGATCAGACAAAAAAGCCAGTCGGGGAAGCCCGCACCGAATACAGGAAGGGACGGGGCCATTTGGCATCCCGACAGTATAGAGACCAAGATCAGAAGATAATATTTTCCAGAGTTCATATTTTTACTTCATATTTTGCAACTTATCATGCCAATAAGGCGATTTAAAAGCAGGCCGCTGCACACGTGCAGCAAACGCCGCAAGGCCGTATGCGAAAAATACTGGCAATACGCGATTATCAAAGTACCCCTCGAAACCGGCAACAGTATTTCACAAAAACAAAGTGGCATAATTGTGAGTAGAAACAATCCAAACTGGCGATAATCACAATGCGGCTATTCAGCTGGTTCGTTATATATGTACTCAACTAAGAAGGTCCTGCAAGCACGATCAAAAGAAGGAGTCACAATGTCGAACCCGTGCACACGGTTTAACAAAACCTTTAAAACACTGGCATTTCTGATAGCTCTGATGGGGCTGTTTTTCATTGGCAGCGGCATTTGGTTAATAACCCTGGGGGGCTCGTGGTACTACTTCCCGACAGGCGTGCTAATGCTGGCGTCCAGTGTCCAACTACTACGAAATCGAGTGGCTGGTGCCTGGCTCTACGCACTGGTATTCGTTGTGACACTCATTTTTACGTTATGGGAATCCGGGCTGGACTATTGGGGATGGGTGCCACGGATGGGGCTAATCGCCGCCATCGCCCTGGTGCTGTCGTTGCTGTTGCCGAGGTTGGGGGTTAACAAGCGCTGGGCCTGGGGCATGGGCGGGGTAATCTCTGCGTGCTTTGCGGTTGCGATCGGTCTGGCATTTCAGTCGTTCGCCACTGTACATGCCACCGCCTCCCTCCCCGGTAATTCGCTGGCAGGTGGATCTCAGGGCAGTCCTTCGAAAATATCCGAGGACTGGCGCACATATGGCAACCAGGACGGCACACGCTACTCACCGCTTACTCAATTGACGCCCCAAAACGTTGGTCAACTCAAGCGCGCCTGGATCCAAGTCACCAACGACTTGCCACCACCTGGAAAGCCCAACAAATGGGCGGCAGAAACGACACCGATCAAGGTCGGGGACGGACTGTACCTGTGCAGCGCCACGAATAATCTAATGCGTCTGGACCCGGCCAGCGGCGCCAAAGTCTGGGAATACCTGGCAAACGTAAAGTATGAAAACGTCCCTTACACCGCAGCCTGCCGAGGCGTGACCTATTACGAATCTCAACAGACGCCTGCTGGGCAACAGTGCCATCAACGCATCATTGAACCTACGCTGGATATGCGTCTTATCGCGGTGGATGCGCAAACCGGCAAGCCCTGCGAAAATTTTGGCAGTCAAGGCCAGGTCAATCTCATGAAAGGCTTCGGGCCGACGGTGCCGGGTTTTGTTGCAGAGCCATCGCCGGTGCCTATCGTCAACGGCGTGATCATCACCAATCAGGAAGTGTTGGATGGCCAGCGGCGTTGGGCCCCATCAGGGGTGATTCGCGGCTACAGCGCTGAAACCGGCGCGTTCCTTTGGGCCTGGGATGTCAATAAACCCCACGATCATGGTGAACCAGCGCCGGGCGAGACCTACAGTCCCGGCACGCCTAACTCATGGGTAGCCATGATCGGAGACGAGGCGTTGGGGTTGGTCTACGTGCCCATGGGTAACTCGGCGGCGGATTACTACAGCGCGCTGCGCACACCGCAAGAAAATCAGGTTTCCTCATCAATTGTTGCCCTTGATGTAAAAACCGGAGAAATTCGGTGGGTTTATCAAACCGTTCACAAGGATGTCTGGGATTACGATCTGAGTTCACAGCCTACTTTATTCGATTTCCCAGGCGACAACGGGCAGGTTGTCCCAGCGATGATAGTGCCAACCAAGCGAGGGCAGTTGTTCGTTCTGGATCGTCGTGATGGATCGCCGTTGACACCGGTAGAGGAGCGGAAGGCGCCAGATACTGTGCTGACAGAGGACCCACGCGCGCCCACCCAACCTTGGTCCATCGGCATGCCTCGCCTTGGTTTCGCGGATTTGCGTGAAGAAAACATGTGGGGAATTACGCCTCTGGACCAAATGTACTGCCGCATCAAATTCAGGGCCGCGCATTACGAAGGCGAATTCACCGCACCCACCCTGAACACGCCTTGGATAGAGTACCCAGGCTACAACGGCGGAAGTGACTGGGGCAGCGTCGCCTATGATGCGAGCAAGGGCATAGTGGTCGCCAATTGGAATAACACCCCGATGTATAACCAGCTGCTGCGCCGAGAGGAAGCTGATAAACGTGGACTAAAATCTATCGATGATCCGCAGTTCAAAGCTGGCAGTGGTGGCGCCGAAGGCCCTGGAGCGCAACAGGACACGCCTTACGGGGTGGACGTCAAACCTTTCCTGATGCCCCTCACTGGCATGCTTTGCAATGAGCCGCCCTACGGAATGATTACCGCTATCGATATGCATAATCGCTCCATTTTGTGGCAACGCCCCTTGGGTACGGCACGGGCTAACGGGCCGTTTGGCATACCTTCGCGCTTGCCGATCAATATCGGCACGCCCAACAATGGCGGGCCGATCATCACGGCTGGCGGGCTGGTATTCATCGCTGCGGCGACGGATAACCTGATTCGCGCCATTGACTTGAATACCGGCGAAACAGTGTGGAGCGATGTGCTGCCAGCGGGAGGGCAAGCCACACCAATGACCTATGAAGTGGACGGCAAGCAATTTTTAGTAATAGTCGCAGGGGGGCATCACTTCATGAAAACGCCGATTGGCGACTATGTCGTAGCCTACGCATTGCCCGATTTCAAATAGCGTCGAGCGCAGCCAGACCACCAGCCATTACCCGGCCGGTGGTCGCGCTTTTTCCTGAGCTTTCAGGTAATGCGAAGTGCTAGCCACAACGCAGTAATCCAACCCACATCACTGAGCTGCGCACCGAGAAGTTTTTCAATCCGCTCCAGCCTGTATGTGAGTGTGTTTGGGTGAATGCCTAGCGTGTCGGCGGTCACTTTACGGCGTAACCCCTGCTCGAAGTATGCCCTCAGCGTCAGTTTCAGCTCGGGCTCGGTCCCCAAGCGTTCCGCCAATGTCACCAAGTAATTGGATGCGGCCTTCGAGCGGCGGATGTGTTGCTCCAGCACGATGCGGGCATAGGCGAACACCGATTCTCCTTCTGCGGTACAACCATGGTTGAGCGCGCAAGCCGCTTCATCGGCTGAAGTCGCCCAACCTTGGACGCCTTGATTTGGCAAGCCGATTCCAATCCCGCGCACTTCTGATATTTGCCGCAAAAGCGCCCGCGATTGCTCGACTGCTGTCTGATTGATTACGTGAGCGCTGGCCCCTGGCTCAAAGGTTCTCCATAGCATCAACCGGTCATGCTGCCAGGTATCCACCAGGCTCTCTCGAGCTACGTTCATGCACCTGGCCATTTTGACAACAAAACGCTCCACGCTGTCCTCGAACCCAGGTTGGCCGCGATCTGGCGCCGCCCATTCAATAGCGAAGGCCACGCAAGGCGCCAGAGGCTCCAGCCCTAGAACGCTCACCATCTTGGCGAAACTTGCTGTGTCTGGCCGAGAGCTGAAAACGATACGCCGAAGCTGCTCCCGGGCGGCAGCACGCCAACGGGTCTGCTGCCCTTGCTCAACCTGGAACGCACTGAAAACCACATGCGCGATGGCATCGAAGTAGCTCATCAAAAAAGGAGAAAGCGTCAGCAGCAGTTCATCTCGCAGTTCGGCATGGCGGCTGGCAATACTCACGAGAGATTGCCAAATCTGAGCCCCCCCCATGCGGTAAGCGGCAAGTACGGCTTGCACAGGCAAACCTTGATGATAACGTCGCCTTGCATTATCCCATATGCAATCGAGCGGCAAGTCTGAGCGTAGGTCATGGTTTGCAATAGCCCTGAACCATAAACGAGAAGACTCTTGCACTGAACAGTGCAGCTCCGACTTCATATTCGGATGCAGATTCTGATAGGCCTGCATCTCGAGCAGATCTTCATAGATTCGGCTAATCAATGGTGAATCCGAAGCGAAGACGGGGCTGACAGCTTCCAATAATTGGGAGGAGGCTTGAGGCACACGCAGGTTCATGGGCGTAGCTCCTAATTGCATGATCCTTCTCAAATTTTATCGTCGGTGCTATCGAAACTGTGACGAATTAACTAGGCCTGACCAAAGGACCGCCGGAATATGGACGCGCAGACGACAACCGACCAAAATAAGACCAGGATTATACATTAAGTCATCTTTAGGTCTTCGCCATCGATCATTCAAACTCGCTGCTTGCTAACGCAACCCACTGCGTCAATTACAGCGAGCGAGCTACCAGTGGCTGGTTTACCAGACGGTGCGAAAGCTGGCCCCACAGCGTCCGATTCAGCGCTTAAGCAATGACTGCTATCGGCCGGTAGGACTGCTGAGTTGAGTTACTGCAGGTGCGTGTCTGATGGCGAAATACCCCCCTCCGGTTAGGCTGAAGATACTTCAGGGAGGGCATCCATGATCACACCGTGCTCGGTATCGATCAGATAATTCGTGGAGTAAGCGTAGAACGCTGGGCCACCTGGAGCCGCGGTCCAGAGGGCTCGAGGATCAGTTAGCGATAGGCGCTTCGGTAGCGTTTCGGCCAGAGCATCTTCATCGAGGGCTTCAAGGTACTTGAGCACAGCGCGGGTGCTCAGGACTGGATCGCTCCAGTTGACCTGTTCATCACTCAGTACACCGCGCTGCCGACTCGCATCCGCTTTGATGATGCAGGCGTCCTCGGCAAAGCCTTCGCCCTTGACCAGGCCGGCATTCATGCATCGACGCAGCACTTCATTGAACAGCCAGCGAAACAGATCGCTGTCCCGAAACCGGCCGTGTCTATTTTTGGAAAAGGTCGAGTAATTGCGAACTTCAGTTCAAGACTTAACCGGCAGGACTAGCGATACGCCAGGTTCAAATGGGCCTCTTCGCACAGCCGACGCTCTGAGCGAATGCCGTAGAATAGCCCACGATCAGCATGCGGATCATCAACTCAGGGTCAATCGAAGGACAGCCCTATCGGGCTGTAAAAAAATTGGCGAGGTAATGGCGCAATTCGCTCAGATCAAGACACCGATCAATGCTACGCAGAATGTGATTAGTGGGGGTGTGATCTTCAAGGTTGAACGAGTAAAACGGCCGTTCCTGCCCACTCGATTACTGTCCCATCATGCTGCATGCTTCCCTGCTGGCCGATGCGCGGATTTTGCCGCAGGCCAGACAGGGGAGCTACTTTTTCAACAGGATCGGCCAGAAGCAGACGTATAAAGCGTCTACTAAGCGGGGGCTATTCAGGACGCGCTTGACCACTCCCCAGAGGGCCAAAAAACAGGAGTAGATCACTACTGGGGCGCGCGCGGTTATTCTTCGATTGCTACCGCCTTCACAAGCTGGTGTATTGGTCTACGCTGAGGCGGCAAAAGGCCACTGCCTACTCAGGGTTCTAGGATGACGTACGCCATATCTAAGGCCGCCCCTTGGCTTGTTCCCTAACGTTTCCTCTCCACGGATGCGAGACATGATTGAATCGATCACCCTTTCCGGCATAGCAACCTACAGCCCTGTAACCCCCGAAACGATTCAAAACCTGAAGGCTGTGAACTACTTCTACGGTGCAAACGGAGCAGGCAAGACAACGATAAGCAGGCTGATAAACAACCCAGCACTATCAGCTACCTCCAAGGTCACGTGGGCGAAGGGCGATCCGATTCCTGCAATGGTCTACAACAACGATTTCATCGCTGCGAATTTCACTGACTCGAAGCAGTTCAAAGGTGTGTTCACGCTGGGCCAGGCCGAGCAGTCGCAACTTGATCACCTAGAAGAGCTCAAGAAGGAAAGGGGCCGCCACGCGCTATTCAAAACCAGAGCGCAAGAAAACCTGAATGGCCCAGACGGTAAGAGCGGGAAGATCGCCGAAAAAAATGCGTTGGAAGAAAAGCTAGTAGGACGGTGTTGGGAACAAAAGCAGAAGCACGATGATGAGTTTCAGGGGGCTTTTAAAGGCCTAAGAAACAACCGGGAGGCCTTCAAAAATAGGGTTTTGCAGGAGAGCAAAAGTAACACCTCCCAGTTGGTTGATATCGAAGACCTGCGCAAACGCGCAAACGTACTTTATGGTGACGCACCATTACCCATGAATGCTGTCCCCAATCTTGACCTGTCTCGCTTGGTCGCGCTTGAACAAAACCCTGTCCTGGGTAATAAAGTCGTCGGAAAAGAGGATGTCAATGTATCTGCGATGATCCAGCACTTGGGGAACAGTGACTGGATTAGACAAGGTATGAAGTACTTGGGCCATACCGACGATGACTGTCCTTTCTGTCAACAGAAATTGCCGCATGAATTCGAAAAAAGCCTTGAGGATTATTTCGACGAAACATTCGAAGCTGAAACTAGGGCTCTTTCGGAGTTTCGGGATACTTATAACGCATTAGCAGATGCTCTTTTAGCCCAGGCTCAAACAGTCCTGGCCACGGATTGTTCGCATCTAGATAAAGAGAAACTTGATCTTGAATTGCAGGCCCTGAATGCAATCATGTTGGTGAACAGGCAACGCATCGACCACAAGGTGGCTAGCCCCAGTATTGACGTGGCGTTGGAAGGTCTTGCAGAGATTCCGCTTAGAGTTTCTGATCTGATCAACTCAGCTAACCTCAAGGTATCTGAACATAATCGTCTTGTTTCCGGGTTCTCCGTTGAGCAGAATAAGTTAACAGATGCGGTATGGCGGTATCTTCTTGATGTTGAGCTAAAAGACACTCTTGCTGATTACACTAAAGATGTGGGTCGTGTCGACAAAGCAATTGATGGCATCACTGCAAGCGTGGATAAGGCAACGGTAGATATATCCACAGCTGACGCGGAAATTGCAAAGATTGAAAATTTGCTGACAAGTGTGAGGCCTACTGTCATTGCGATCAATAAAATCCTGAAAGACTTTGGGTTTCGGAGCTTCTCCCTAGATCCTGCGTGTGCCGATAATTCATATCGCCTGATCAGAAGCGATGGAACTGATGCTAAAGCAACGCTCAGCGAAGGCGAAAAGACCTTCGTTACTTTCCTGTATTTCTATCATTTGCTTAGGGGAAGTATCTCTACTTCAGGTGTCAGTACTGATCGAATAGTCGTAATTGATGACCCGGTTTCAAGCCTGGATAGCGATGTGCTGTTCATCGTGAGCAGTTTGATCAAAAAGCTCTTTCATGAGGTTCGCCAGAAGGGGAATAGCCTAAAACAGGTCTTTGTCCTGACTCATAACGTCCACTTTCATAAAGAAATTACCTTTAACCCCCAGAGGACTGGAGATGCTTCTATTAAGGATGAGACGTTTTGGGTAGTACGCAAGCCCGATTATTTCTCCAAGATTGAAGGCTTTGAGAATAATCCCATTAAGACGTCCTATCAGTTGCTGTGGGCAGAACTGACGAAAAAGCCATTGCCGGCGCTTACTATTCAAAATACCATGCGTAGGATCTTGGAGAATTACTTTAAAATTCTAGGAAACATAGATACGCATGTCATCATCGAAAAGTTCGAAGGGCAGGAGAAGGTTCAATGCCAATCATTAATTAGTTGGGTTAACGACGGATCCCACTATTCGCCAGATGATCTGTATGTGGCAATAAGCGATGGTATGGCACACAGCTATATGAAGATCTTCTTCAAGGTCTTTAAGGCTATGGAACATATGCCTCATTATAAAATGATGATGGGCCTAGACTTTGTCGATTTAGATCCTGTAGAAGATGAGCCGGAAGATGAGGAGCTGTTCGGAAATGCTGGCGGCACTGCAGTTGGGGAGGATGCACTTATCGTTGTTTCAGGGGGGCCTGGTGACGTAGGCGCTGTCGAGCCATTGCGCACTTCTGCGTCCTTGGTAATCCCCATTGTAGCGCAGTCTCCTAAGCCATTCTCAGTTGGGGCCGATGGTTCGGATACTGATATCCCATTCTGACTCGCTTGATCATGAGTCGGCGTGCTTGGTGGTACGCCGGTTCAAGAGCTTCTGCCTCGGTCTGATAATCGCCATATCGATATGAATTGTCCCCGGGCTCTGTAGGCGCCTCCAAATCTCAAAATAGAGCCTTGGTGAACATCCGCTTTTGGCCGATATCTGCCTGTCACCAAGGGCAGCAGCCGACCCTAAGCTGCCCTTCGCGAAAGGCAGCATTCGGCCAAAAGCAGCCGGATGTAGCAGTCAAAGCCTGATGGTTTCCCGGCGTCATCCGCAATGCTGGAACTTCACTCCAGCGGCAGGGGGCGATCAGTGATGACGTGCTTCATCACCAACGTTGATGTCAGACGCTGTACGTTCGGTAACCTCGACAGTTCCTCATCGTATAGTTTCTGAAACGCAGGAAGATCTGCTGTCACTACCATCAGCAGGTAATCAGGATCGCCAAAAAGTCTTTGCGCTTGGATGATGTAGGGAACACGCGGTAAAGCATCTTCAAAATCAGCTACCGCCTTTTGGTGCCCCTCTCGAAGCGTCACGAATACCAGGGACGAGAAATTGAGTCCTATATCAGTCGCGGATAGCTGAGCCCTATACCCTTTAATAACTCCTGCATCCTCCATCGCCCGAACACGTCGATGACACGGAGACAAACTCAGTCCTACACGTTCGGCCAAGTCCGTCAGCGACTGGCGACCATCCTGCTGCAGCTCCGCAAGAATCTTCTTATCAACACGATCCATTCAAGAAAACCTTCTAATTCTCACCACCGGGGAGGGAATCTTCGAAAGATAATACCACTTGGCTTTCTTTATCCTTCTATCACAGTTTTCAGGGCTTGAAGCTGCCCACTGAATTGATGAAAAGAAAGGTGTTGATCGTGACCGTATCTCTAATGATGGCTTTCTGGGCCGTATCATTTCTGTTTGTTATCACGCCTGGGGTTGACTGGGCCTATGCAATATCGGCGGGTCTGCGAGGCCGCGTATTACCCGCCGTAGTCGGCATGCTTTCCGGCCATCTTGTGGCCACGCTGATCGTCGCTGCAGGCGTGGGCGGGGTGCTGGTAAAAATACCCTATGGATTGCTGACATTAACGCTGATGGGGGCGGCCTATCTCTTATGGCTCGGACTCAACATGTTGTTCAAGCCTTCGCTGCCTGCTCAAGGGGCACGCCGCGATGAAGGTGCCTGGATGACCTGGGCGATAAAAGGACTGTGCGTCAGCGGTCTCAACCCGAAAGTCCTATTGTTGTTCCTAGCGCTGCTACCTCAGTTCACTGATGCGTCAGCCGCATGGCCAGTAGGGGCTCAGATTGTCGCTCTAGGCCTGATTCATGGTGTCAGTTGCGGTGTCGTCTATCTCGCGGTCGGTTATGGCGCTGGTGCGTTGATTGCTTCACGACCAGCAGCGGCAATTAATGTGAGTCGGATATCGGGAGCCGCGATGATCGTAATCGCTGTGGTTCTAGCTGCCGAGCGGCTGGCCATCTGAATTGAGGAAGTGAAATGTCTGATCAAATCAACGCCCCCTATAACAGCCGTCCTCGCGGAAGAGTACGAATTCCACATTTACAGGACATGAAGGTACGGGGGCAGAAATGGGCCATGTTGACTGCTTATGACATGTACGCCGCGTCGGTATTTGAGGCGGCAGGAATTCCAGTGCTGCTCGTAGGCGATTCCGCTGCCAACAACGTGTTTGGACATAACTCGACGTTGGCAATAACAGTTGACGAGATGCTTCCTCTTGTCAGGGCGGTTTCGAGTGCTACCAAAAGGGCGTTGGTCATTGCCGATTTGCCTTTTGGCTCTTATCAGGGATCGCCTGAGCAATGCTTTCATACCGCAGTGCGCTTCATGAAGGAAGGTGGCGCCCATGCCGTAAAGCTCGAAGGTGGGATCGAGATGCTTGCGCAGGTGGAGATGTTGGTAGCCGCTGGCATACCGGTTATGTCCCATATCGGCTTTACCCCGCAGGCAGAACACCAGCTAGGCGGATACCGTATCCAAGGCAAAGGCGAGGATGCACAGCGGTTGATTGATTTGAGTGTTGCCTTCGAGCGTGCTGGGGCGTTTGGTCTGTTGATAGAGATGGTGCCAGGCGATGTAGCAACGAGGATCACCGAGACAGTCTCCATCCCTACCGTCGGAATTGGTGCCGGGAATGGCTGCGACGCTCAGGTGCTTGTTTGGCAGGACATGG
Source organism: Pseudomonas sp. S5F11 (assembly GCF_019641515.1). NCBI lineage: Bacteria > Pseudomonadati > Pseudomonadota > Gammaproteobacteria > Pseudomonadales > Pseudomonadaceae > Pseudomonas > Pseudomonas sp. S5F11. Next base: position 1,916,008 of record NZ_JAIFJZ010000001.1, on the reverse strand, counting down.
TAGGGCTCCGTACTGGTCAGTTACCGCGTTTCGTCAAGCAGTACGCGGATGTGAGAAAAGTGATGAGTGACGCTGCTCAAGCCTTTGCTAAAGACGTCGAGTCGGGTTCATTCCCTGGGCCAGTTCATACTTTTTAGATCAACGGAGATGTCAATGAACGCACTACGCCAGAAGGCAATTGAGGGACTTGAGGAAGGCGATACTTTCCAAATCAAACGCACTTTTTCGGACGCAGACATCGTCCAGTTTGAAGCGCTATCTCGCGATCACAACCCAGTGCATTCCAATGCCGTGTATGCAGAGGCCAAAGGCTTTGATGGTGTCATCGCTCATGGCTTGCTGACGGCGACATTGATCACAGAGATCGGAGGGCAGTTGGGGTGGTTGGCTACCTCCATGAGTTTGCGCTTCAAGCGCCCCGTTTATATGGGGGATGAGCTTACCTGCGTGTGGAAAATTATGGGAATCGATGAGGGCAATCGGGCTCAAGCCGAGGTAATTGTGACCAACAGTAGCGGCCTGGCTGTCTTGCTCGCGGAGACGACAGGGCTAATTCCCAATGACACCGAGAGAAAACTACTCGCGTCAATGACGGTTGATGAGATCTAGGCTTATCAAGGCAATGCAGAGACACTCCTGTAGAGAAATTACAGATGCATGACTTACTAAAATTTATTATTCGACCGGAAACGGAAAAGGCAGACGCCGGCTTTTTCGTTCTAGCCGCTTTCGTTGGTGGCGCAGCGGGAGTATTGCTGGCCTACAAAGTGTCGCTGTGGGTGGGATTGCCCTTCGCATTTTGTGCAACCTTAATGCTTCATCTCACCTGGCGGACACCAGGGTTCTCTCCCCAAACGACACAAAAATCGGGCCGTGCTGACGTATAGCATAACGGGAATAGTGAGGCCGTCTGATCGGTGCAATCAATTAAAGACCTAGTAAATGATTCCCCCTTTAGTGAGCACTTTTATGGATCGCATATGACCGCTTTTGGCCCAGAGTGTGTAAAAACGCCCGGACATACCCTTGCTATGATTTCTGAGAATTTCATCGCAAGGGAAGCCCATGAAACGGTTTATCCAGGGTGAGCACCGAGGGCAAAGCACCTTACTTCCCGAGAGGCTCGACGACTACGTCAGCGATTCCAACCCGGTACGGGTGGTTGATGCCTTCGTCGATGAACTCGATTTGGCCTCGTTGGGTTTTGATGGCGTCATTCCCGCCGAAACCGGCAGACCTGCGTATCACCCTGCGATCCTGCTGAAGATCTATATCTACGGCTACCTCAATCGCATCCAATCGAGTCGACGTCTTGAGCGAGAAGCCCAGCGCAACATCGAATTGATGTGGTTAACCGGGCGCTTGATGCCCGACTTCAAAACCATCGCCAACTTCCGAAAAGACAACAGCAAAGCCATTCGCGGCGTGTGCCGCCAGTTCGTTGTGCTGTGCCAGCAGTTGGGGTTGTTTAGCGAAAACCTGGTGGCCATCGACGGCAGCAAATTCAAGGCAGTGAACAACCGCGACCGCAATTTCACCAGCGCCAAACTGAAGCGGCGAATGGGAGAAATCGAGTCGAGCATCAACCGTTACCTGACCTCCCTTGATGCAGCTGATCGGCAAGTGCCAAGCGCCGCTGAGCCAGACGCTACGCGCCTGGAAGAGAAAATCGCCAAGCTCAAAGCTCAGATGAAAGAGCTTCAGGTGATCGAGTCTCAGCTCAACGACTCTCCAGACAAACAGGTCTCACTGACCGACCCCGATGCCCGCTCGATGATGACGCGTGGCAATGGCATCGTCGGCTACAACGTACAGACGGCGGTCGATACCCAGCACCATTTGATCGTTGCTCACGAGGTCACGAACGTTGGCTCTGACCGCGACCAACTCAGCTCGATGGCGAAGCAGGCGCGGGAAGCCATTGGTTCAGAAACGCTGTCCGTCGTGGCTGATCGAGGCTACTTCAAAAGCGAGGAAATCCTGGCCTGCCATGATGCAAAAATTACCGCCTATGTACCCAAGTCGATGACTTCAGGAGCTAAAGCGGACGGGCGTTTCAACAAAGATGCCTTCGTTTTTAACGCAGCTAAAAATGAATACCTTTGCCCGGCTGGCGAGGCATTGATTTGGCGTTTCTCCAGCGTCGAGAAAGGCCTGAACATGCACTGCTACTGGAGTTCGAACTGCCAAAGCTGCGCCCTGAAAACTCAGTGCACGCCGAGCAAGCAGCGACGAGTGCGGCGTTGGGAGCATGAAGCCGTGCTAGACGAAATGCAGAACCGGCTGAACCAGGCGCCGGACATGATGCGAGTCCGAAAGCGCACTGTTGAGCATCCCTTCGGGACGCTCAAACAATGGATGGGATCCACGCATTTCCTCACGCGTAGGCTGGCCGGCGTCAGCGCGGAGATGAGTCTAAATGTGCTCGCCTACAACATGAAGCGGGTCATGAGAATCATCGGTGCCGAAGGCTTGTTGAAGGCAATAGCGGCGTAAAAACCTCCGGCTTTTGCTGCTCCAGGTTGCGCTAAAACGCTTCATAAGCGCTCCGGAGCGTTACCGATGCTGATCGTGGCAAATACGTGGCCAATCGACTCGCCTGGCTGCGCTGGGCTGAGGCATCCACGATACGGAAGTGTTTTTACACACTCTGGGCCAGAAGCAGCCTCTCAGGGCAAGGCAGTAACGGACGTCTGACAAAACACCTATTCGTCTTAAGTACGATCCCAAATGGTGAACCGGACATCGGTACGATCAGGGGGCTGCGGTGTCTTGCTAAGTACAAGGCACCGGACAGGGCCAACATAATCATCTATCACACAAAGTGAGAAGATTGTGTGCTGCAGCCTAAATCGCCCAGCATCGTTTACTGATGGCAATCAGCCGCATATGATGCACTAACTGCAAGAACATCAGCCCCAAGGGCCTTAGCAATGGAAGCAAATAGTGAATTGCTGCGCTCACGACATCTCGCTACTCAAGCCCGGCAGCTCTTTGCTATCGCGATCACATCCGTACACGCCCCTCACCTCACTAAATGCCATGTGTGCCGCCAACCGTTTTTTTTGGGGGGGGGGGCTGCCTGGATGGCATAGTCGCGGAAGGAGGTAAGACGCTTCATAGTAGGCAACCGCCTTGGCAACAATCATTTGCATGATGGGGCCACCCTGCATACCTAGACACACCTACTTACCTATGCCATTTAAGTCTAACGATACGCTGGATATTTGCTTTCAAAACGCTCTTAACCCGTAAAACGGCGGGAGGTATCAAGTAGTGAAGGGTGGCTTTTGGTCAAAGTGATTCAGATATCTACGTTTCTGAGTTAGGAAAAATGGGGGGCAGCTCGGCGCTCTGTTGCTAACGCAGTGGTTAACCCACCGCTAGGTCTTTGAAGTCCACTTCTCCTCTTTTCCAAAACCCCGCTGCCTGTACATCTTCAGGATTGAATCCCCGCTCCCTGAGCAGATGCTGTCGAATCTTTTTGACGACGCCAGACTCACCGGCCACCCAAGCCCCGCCGGACTGATTCGGGAGCGGTGAACTGCGGATTGCGTCGTAAATGGTCGAGGAAGTCTCAAGGTTACCGGCATCGCGAAATAGCCATCGAACTACGGCGTTGGGCCGTGCCGGAAACTCTATAATCTCGCTCTCTCTGCCCACTTCAATAAAAACATGGAGCTCTTTTTCAGGCGTGGTTTTGGCCATGATTGCCTGGATGGCTGCGAGTGCAGATTCATCGCCTGCAAGCAGCAGCCAGCTTCTGGGGGGATTTTCGACGAAGCCTCCTCGCGGCCCGGATATGGAAAGGCGATCACCGACGCGGGCATTCGCAGCCCATTGGGACATTGGCCCACCACCGTGTAATGCCATGTCAAAGGTCATGCGGCGACGCTCGGCATCCCACGCACGGATGCTATACGCTCTGCCCACCGGAACCGCGTCATTGCTCGCTTCAAGGAACAGTTTGACCCAATGGCCTGGCTTTCCTTCCGGGAAGTCGAAGAGGCTGACACCGGTAACGACTATCCGTCGCAGCCGGGGTGAAACTTCGAGTACTTCCACCACTTTCGCCGGGCGTAAACGGGGGTGGTGATGCAGGGGGCGTGCAGTCACCTCCATGTCTGGAAGTGACTTGAATGCGGGTATGGGCCGGGATTTCATGGTCACTCCACCAATACGCAGGGCCATCCCGCAGGCACCGAATAATGTCGCCATCGCCTCTGGCAATTGGGCCGGCGCTGCCTCGTCCTGCCGCTGGGATTTCTTTCGCAAAAATGAGCTCAACGCTCCCAGCAACTCCAGTTCATTTTGCGAAACAAAAGGTGAATCTGGGCCGAGGAGCTCAAAGTCGGGAGCGTGCTCGCGTATCGATTTCATGAGCCGGGCGAATGTAAAATTATACTCCGGGTTTACCCCCAGTTCCTCGAGCAAGAATCCAGCTTGATTCGGCCAGGCGCCTTTCCAGTTCAAGGCCCGGAGCGCTTTGAGCAGCCTGGCTTCTACCGGGGAACAATGATGCCTGGACAGTAAAGGTCGCTGTATTCGGCTCTCCATCGAATCACTCCTCAAATCTTGATCAAGGTTTGGCAGGATGACGACTGCAAAAAAGTCTCCTGCCTCTCGGGTTACAGCGTCTTCACGTTACTGATGTGCGGTTGCGGTGCCTGAATGCCGCCAACTAGCGCGTAATTGCCTGCTTGCTCATCATTGCTTCTGGCTGTTGAGTCTTGCGCAATAGTCACGGGCGAATTGCGATGCAATGCGCCCCGATCGCGATCCTCGTTGAGTGGCCCATCGGTTCGCATGAATATGCGCTTCTTCAACGGCTTCCTCGGGGACCCCATGGGTCATGAGCCATTGATTGACGGCATTGATATATTCGTCTGGAGAGAAGCTGTAGAAGGAAATCCACAGCCCGAAGCGTTCGGATAAGGAAATCTTTTCCTCAACTTCTTCTCCTGGGTGCAGGGCGCCGTCCTCCCCTCGGGTTCTGGACAGGTTATCCGATGCCTTTTCGGCAATCAGGTGGCGGCGGTTAGAGGTCGCGTAGATCAAGGTATTCGTGGACTGCCCGGTAATCGAGCCATCCAGTACGGTTTTCAACCGTTTGTAGCCGATCTCACCCTCTTCAAAAGACAAGTCGTCACAGAAGAGAATGAACTTTCCGGGCTGGCCACTGACCAGGTCGATCACCTCGGGCAGGTCACCGATGTTTTCCTTATCGATCTCGATCAGGCGCAATCCCTGGCCATGGAATTCGTTCAGGCAGGCTTTGACCAACGAGGACTTGCCCGTGCCTCGGGAACCCGTCAGCAACACGTTGTTTGCAGGTTTCCCGGAAATGAAATTTTGCGTGTTGTCTCTTATCAGCTGAATTTGACGGTCCACGTTTTTTCAACTGGCGAAAATCTATCAGGCCCGGATGCTTAACCGGCAGCAATACCGCGTGACTAACGCCCCGGTGTGCCCTGTATCGCCATTGATAAGCGATGATGTCGGACTGCAGCGAGAATTCCGCGTTGAGTGGGTAAGCACGTTCGAGCGAGTCGGCAATGCGCTTGAGCTGGGCTAGTATTTCCAGCGAGATCTGGTTCTGAGAGTCGACGCTTGTGTTCACGATGATTAGCACGCAGATAGGGCAATGAGGCTTTCCATCATGCTAAGTTGGTGGTAACCCGTCTAACGCATAAGGGGCGCGCACCGTCGAGTTATGGACATTCCATTTCCGAGATTGCTCGGCAGCATCCGGGCCAAAGCATCTATACGCTGGCCCTTGATCTTTCCAGTGGCACACGCATCAGCACCCACCAGCATTCGGAAGGACAGCTTCTTTTTGCGCCTGCAGGTGTTCTGGCTGTGACGACAAATGCCGGTTGCTGGGTGGTGCCGGGTGGCCAGGGTCTATGGATTCCTGCCAATGAACCCCATTGGACGCGCGCTATCGGAACATCGAGGATCAGAACCATCTATCTCAGTGGCGAGCGGTCAGCAGATTTGCCCATTGCATGTACGCTGATGGGAATATCGACCTTACTGCAGGAGCTGATTGCTGCTGTCCTGCTCGTGACCGCGCACGGTGCACAGGAGAGTCGTGACTATCACCTGATGGCGCTTCTGGTCGAGGAGCTTGTCGCCGCACCCCGGAGCTCCAGACTCTTGCCGACTCCCGGCAGCGAGAGGCTGAAGGACCTGTGCCGTGCAATTTCAGCTAACGCGACCCTGGACTGGGGCCTGGCGGAGTGCGCGCAGTTTCTGGGTATAAGCATGAAAACCGTACAGCGCTGGTTTCAGGCGGACATAGGCATCAGCTTCGGCGAGTGGCGCAAGCAAGTCAGGCTGTTCGTAGCCCTTGAAAACCTCGCGCTAGGGAAGAGCGTATTGGAGGTTTCCCTCGATGCCGGCTATTCGAGCCCCAGTGCCTTTTCGGCTATGTTTCGACGCGAGTTCGGTATGTCACCCAGTACCTTTCAGAAAGTCTAAAATTCTGCAATAGACAGCTTTTGACCGATACTGTGGAAGAAGTCGAATTTTTTTGGGTAGCTGACACAGGCAGGTTGCCAGTAGTGGCCTCCTCAATATGATCACTCCACCAAGCCAACTTTGGTCGTCTGCGCTCAATCAATGTGGTTCGCAAGATTGTAGGTGCTTCGAACCTCATCTTTATCGAGATCGGCAAGCGCTACCTCGATTAGCTCCGGCTCCTAGCCGTGTTCGTTTACATAGCACTGGCCATTGAGCGAATGCCGTATCTACCTGACGCCTTTCGAGAACCATCCACTTCAGCGCCATATTTACTAAAGAATGGCAGGCCCATTTGCGTTGCGTGTCACAAAGTCGGCCCAGTCAGCCATCAATACACGGCGCTTTTCCAATAACTCACTTCGCCAATAGGCCGCCTCAGCACCGCTGGCGACAACATGAGCCAAAGCCATCTCGCAGACTTCGCGTGCATGGGGTGTACATTCAGCCGCCCAGTCCCTGAATGTGCTGCGAAACCCGTGAGCAGTAATGACTTTGTCATTGCTATCGCGCCAGCCCTTGCCACCATCTGCCAGATCCTTTTGGTCCATGCGACGCAAAGTCATTAACATGGCCATGTTGCTAATGGGGCGACCTTTACGAGCCCCTGGGAACAGCAACGAGCTACCTTTGATTCGTGGGAGAGCTTTGAGCAGTGCGATAAGCGCATCAGATAAAGGCACGGTATGAGTTTTCCCCGCTTTCATTCTCACCGCTGGAATCGTCCATAGCTTGGCTTCCAAATCAACCTCCCTCCAGTCGGCTTCAAGAACCTCGCTGGTTCGGCAGGCAGTGAGAATCGTCATTTTGAGTGCGCAAGCGGATTGTCCTTCGACACTATCAAGTGCTGGTATGAAACGAGTTAACTCCGAGTAAGGCAATGCCGGGTGGTTTTGGGTACGTTTAGCCTTGGAGCTCGGTGGTAACAGCTTGTCTAGGTGTCCACGCCAGCGTGCCGGGTTTTCACCGTCTCGCAGTCCACGTGCTTTTGCGGCGTCAAGCACTAGTTCGATCCTGTTACGAACCCGGCTAGCTGTTTCGGTTTTGCTGCCCCAGATGGGTTTTAGAATATCGAGAATGTGCTCGGTAGTGATCTGGTTTGTGGCGAGTTCGCCGATGACCGGCGCGGCGTAAGTAGACAGTGTATTCGTCCATTGTTGGGCGTGTTTGACGTTTTTCCAGCCAGTACGATGAGCTTCTATGTAATCGGTGGACACGTCCTTGAACGTGATGGATTTGTTTTTACGTTGCAGCTCAGCGGTCGCCTGCGCCGCTCGCTCGTCATCACGAGCCTGTAAGGGGTCAATACCATCGCGTAGTAAACGGCGCTTATCACTACTGTTTTGCCGAGCTTCCTTCAGGCCGATTGCAGGATAGGTGCCTAATCCCATTTCCCTGCGCTTTCCGGAAAGCTGGAAGCGCAGTACCCAGTATTTCTTCCCATTGGGCTTGAGCAGGAGACGTAGGCCATCCCCGTCCTCATAGGTGCCCGGTGTCGTCAGATTTTCAATTTGCTTAGCTGTCAGCTTTCCCATGGGAATAATCCTTTATAAGCTTTGTTCCCCCATCTGTCCCCCCACAAAGGCTAGGAAGGTGACGGATGTTGATGGATGTTATGAGACGATGATAGGCTGAGATTTCCTTTAAAATAAAGGGCTGCGGAGTTTTATCGGTTGTTGGTGGATTTTGATTGGGCGGACTATCTCTCCGCCATTATTGAATAACCAAAAGCCCCTGAAAGGTTTAATCCTTTCAGGGGCTTTTGCGTTTCCGATGGCTTCATTTTAGAGGTGGGTTTTATCCAGTGCGAGCACCAGCGTCCTTCACTTAAACACTAGCCCCTCACTCCCCAAAGCCTGCGCCATTTGCGCAAACTGCGGCAGCCGCGCGACATATTCCGTTTCGAACGCCAAATACCTATCCTGCGCCGCCACGTAACGAATCTGCGGTTTAACCCGTGGGATGTCCTTGGAGGACAGTTTCAATACATCGTTGCTGCACTGGTTCCACAACCACGCCAAGGTGTGGGTGCCGAAGGTTTGCGTGTGATAACTCCAGACCCACCAATCACCGTGGCCACGGGCAACGTCCAACCGGCCGTGAAAGGTGCGCAGGGTGATGACTTGCTTGGGCTGAGTGACCAGCAGGCGCGTGTCCTGGCGCACTTCGCTGCCGAAGCCGTCCAGTACCGCCTGGGTGCTGGTGCCGGTGACGAAGTTAAAGCGCCATGCTAGCAGCACGCTTTCCTGGTAGCCGGGGTGTTCGGGGTTGGGGCGCGCGCCTTCGCTGAATAACAGCACCTCATCGCCTCCCAGGTAAGCGGTGGCTGCGCGCAATTGATAGGCTTCAGCCGGCATCGGTTTGGCGGCAATGGTGACCGGTTGTGTAAGGTATTGACTCCAAATCCAGCAGCACGGGCCGTTGTGCTGCATAAACAGCAAACGGTTGGGGCCGATGGGCAGGAGGGTCAGTTCATCGGGGTGTTCGAAAATGATCTCGCTGGTCTGCGCGGTGATGCGCCAGATCCGCGTCAATGCCTCGGGTTCGTAGAGGCGTTGACGCTCGAAGACTTGATCCTCGACCACCACGCAGGGATCTTCAAACGCCGGCCATTGCGTCTCGACGGGGCCGAAAACCTCAACGCTGTTGCCCTTGCGGATCTCGTACTGATAGCGATCATCCGAACGGTACGCGCCGCGCGTTACCTGACGTTTCCACAGGCTGCGTTGAACGTTGGCATCGATCAGTTGCAGATCGGCGCCGTCCACGCCGTCTTTGCGGAGTTCGAGCATGTCCTGCTCGGTAGGCGGCCAGGCGTTGTAATCGATCAGGAAGCATAACCAGCTATCGTCCTCCTGCTCAGTGATCGCGGCCCAGCCGTTGCGATAGTTGCCTTCGTGCACATACGTCGGGCCTGGGTATTCATGTACGTCCTGCAGCCACTGGAGCTTGCTGCGTTTGGGCTTGGCTGCGGGCGGTGTTTGCGCTTGGATGAGTGTCGGCTTGAAATGCAGGGCTGTCTTCTGTCCGCACCAATGTTGGGTAAACCGTTCGCGCTGATTGGCGGGGACAATCACCGGGCGGTAATCGTCGCCCCCCGCGTCGAGGTTCCACAGGTCGAAGCCTTCGCGCGCCAGTGCAGTGGCCAGCGCTTCGAAGCACACCTCGGGCATTTCATTGCAGAGTTCATCCAGCAGCGTTTCGAAGGCCGCGCCGGAAAACACGCTGATGTGGGGGTAGACAGGTGGCAGCAGTGACAGCCATTCGCCGCCGGGGGTTTTCCAATCGATATGCACTAACGGATTAAAACCAGCAGTCATCACATCAGCCTCCCCCTGGAGTTTTGTACCTGTGCATCATAGAGCAAGAATGCAAGGCCAAGCGGCCGAGGCTCAATACAGCCGCTTGCGCAACAGTGTGTTCGGGGTTGTGCTTCTGACCGGTTTGAGCACGGTGGTGCTGGCCTGGTTGTTGACGCGCAGTATGTTCGGTCCGCTGGGCCAGTCGATGCGCGCCGCGCAAGCGTCGCTCGGGGCGAACTGACCCAGACCGTGCAGGTCAGTGGCAACGATGAAGTGACCCGCTGGTTCGTGGGGTGTTTTTGCGCTAGTTCACGGTGACGTCCTTCACGATCTCGATATTGATCGCCTGCCACTCACCGCCCGGACCTCTGACCCGTTCGTAGGTCACGACTTGCCCAGGACGCAGTACCGGCTCACCGTTATAGCTGAAGAAAACCTCTTGCTCGCCGTAGGGTATCGTCTCGTTGCTGGTGGGAATTGCAGTCTGTGGAGTTTCAATGGGCATGGCCGTTCTCCTTTTTCAGTGCAATACGTGGCCGGTTGTGGCCGGTAAGCGTGTGGGGGTTATTTTTCGACTTGGACTTTGTCCGCCTGCATGCCTTTCTGTCCCTGCACAGCCTCGAAAGTGACCTTTTGCCCTTCGGTCAGCGTTTTGAAGCCGGTGCCCATAATCGCTCTGAAATGCACGAACAGGTCAGGCCCACTCTCGGGGCTAATAAAGCCGAAGCCCTTGGTTTCGTTGAACCACTTCACAGTGCCGTGTTGTCTGTCGCTCATTGCTCATATCCTCGAAGCCTTGGTGTCTACCGTCAGTCGAGTCGACCTGACGACGGTATCCATAATCAAAGTTCCGATGAGTCTGGGCGTCAACGCGCCACAAGACCGGCGGTACTGTCATTCTTGACAGGTTCACCGCCCTTGGAAATGCGCCAGACTACGCAGTTATTGTCTGAAAAATCAGGTTGAGGACCCAGGTTTGGACGGTTCTAGCCCCTGGCGGATTTTTTCCAGCAATTGATCGATATGAAATGGCTTGGTGATCAGGTCCATGCGTTCGCCGAGAAAATCCTGTCGGTTTGCCGCGTTTTCGGCGTAACCGGTCATAAATAGGATCGGTAGCTCCTCGCGCATGCCCCGTGCGTGGTCCGCCAGCTCGCGACCGGTCATGTAGGGCAGACCGAAATCGGTAAGCAGCAGGTTGATTGTTGGATCGGCCCGCAGCATGACAATGGCCTCGTCGCCGTCCGCTGCCAGGCTGCAGCGGTAGCCCGCATCCATCAGGACTTCGGCCACGAAACCGCGCACAGACGGCATGTCTTCGACCACTAGGATATGTTCGCCGTGACCCATGCCTGGCAATGCTTCTACCTTGATGGCCTGGGCCGCAGGACCGTCGGCAGCGGGCAGCATGATGGTCACTTCGGTGCCCTGGCGGGTCACGCTGCGGATCTGTGCGTCGCCGCCGGACTGGCGCGCGAACCCGTAGATAGTCGACAGGCCCAGGCCGGTGCCTTGGCCCACCGGTTTGGTGGTGAAGAACGGGTCGAACACCTTGTCGATGACGCTGGGTTCGATGCCCACACCGTTGTCGCGTACCGACAGGGCAATGTACGGGCCGTTTTCCAGCTTGGGGTTACCGGTGGAATACGCCGGGTAGGTGGTGACCCAGATGATCCCGCCTTGTGGCAGGGCATCCCGGGCGTTGATCACCAGGTTGAGCACAGCGCTTTCCAGTTGAATCGGGTCCACCATCGCCACAGCCGGGTTGTTGGTCAGCTCCAGATTCAGCGCGATGTGCTCGCCGATGGTGCGCATCAGCAACTCTTCCAGGGAGCGGATATGCGCGTTGATATCGGTAGGGCGCGTATCCAGAGGCTGCTGGCGCGCGAATGCGAGCAGGCGGTTGGTCAGCCCGGCGGCGCTCAGGGCGGAGTTCAGCGCGGCGTCGGCATAGCCCAGTACTTTTTCGGTGCGCTGGCTCTGGATGCGTTTTTTGATCAGTTCCAGGCTGGTGATGATGCCGGTCAGCAGGTTGTTGAAGTCGTGGGCGATACCCCCAGTGAGCTTGCCCAGCGCATCCATCTTCTGCGCCTGCAGCAATTGGGCTTCGGTGCGCGCCAGTTGGCTCGCGGCGTTGGCCAGTTCGGCCTGTTGATGCCGTTCGCGATGGCGATGCTCGGTCACGTCTTCAACAAACACCAGGCTCAGGCCGGCGCGGCGGTAGGGTGAAATCTGCCACTCGGTCTCGCGCAACTGGTCGTCGACCTTCATCAGCAAGGTGCCTTTCCAGCGTTCACCAGCGGCCAGGCGCAGGCACAGCTCCTGGATCACGGCCAATTGATCTGCGGCGAAGCATTCCAGCAGAGCGTCCGGGTTGAGGTTGTCGTGAATCAGTTGAGCGAAGGCGTGGTTGCACTCGTGGACTTTGAGCTGCGCGTCCATCACTGCGATAGGCGCACTGATGTTGAAGAAAATCTCACGAAAGCGTGCCTCGCTCTCGCGCAAGGCGTACTCGGTGTCGCGGACCCGCAACAAGGTGCGCAGGGTGGCCAGCAGTACTTCAGGGTCCACCGGGTGGATCAGATACGCGTCGGCGCCGGCGTCCAGGCCGGTGATGATATCGCCGGTCTCGATCGAAGCCGCCGACACATGCACCACCGGCAGCAACGCGGTGGCGGGGTCAGCGCGCAGGCCGCGCACGATGTCGAAGCCGCTCATGTCCGGCAGGTTGACGTCCAGGATCAGCGCATCGATGGTACGGCTGGCGATCAGGTCCAGGCCGTCCTGACCGGTGCCGGCCTCCAGCACTTGGTAGTGATGGTTCTCCAGGCGCCGGCGCAGGGCGTAACGCGTGGCGGCGTTGTCGTCGACGATCAGCAGTTGGATGTCACGTTTCATCGACGGTCTCGTTGGCGATGGAAAGGGGAATGACCACAAAGAACAACGAACCCACGCCGGGCGTGCTTTCTACCCCAACCCGGCCGCCCAGCAGCTCGGCGAAGCGCTTGCACAGCGACAGCCCCAGCCCGGTGCCCCGCAGGCGCTTTTGCAGCGGCGAGTCGATCTGCGAGAAATCCTCGAACAGGTTGCTGTGCAGTTCGATGGGGATGCCAAGGCCGGTGTCCTGCACCGCGAAGCGGATCTCCCGCTCGTTCTCCATGCGCGCCGACACCCGCACCTCGCCCTGCAGCGTGAACTTCAGCGCGTTGGAGATAAAGTTGCGCAGGATCTGCGCGAGCTTTTTGTCATCGGTATAAAGCTTGGGCAGGCCGGCGGGCTCTTCGAAGATCAGGTCCACCGACGACGCATCCACAATCGGCCGGAACATGCCACGCAGGGCCGAGAATAGGTCGAACATATCGAACCAGGCCGGGGAGATGCTGATGCGCCCGGCCTCGATCTTGGCCAGGTCCAGCAGATCGTCGACCATCTCGCGCAGTTCTCGCGCCGAGCTGCGGATAAAGCCCACCTGGGTGTGTTGCTCGGGGCTGAGTGGGCCGTCGAGTTCATCGTCCAGCAGGCTGGTGATACTCAGGATCGAGCCCAATGGCGTGCGGAACTCGTGGCTCATATACGACAGGAAGCGGCTCTTGAGGTCCGAGGCCTGGCGCAGTTGATCGGCTTGGGTATCCAGCTCGGCATACAGCGCCAGCACGCCTTGGTTGGTCTCGTCCAATTCGGCGCGCAGCGCATCGGCCTCTTGACGCAAGCGCTGGACTTCTGCGGCGAGCGAGGCAGTGGTATCAGCCATCGATGGCCTCCAGGGCAATCACGAAAACGGTGACGTCATCCCGGCCGCGACAGAAGTCACGGTGCAGGATGGCGGCGATCAAAGCCGGGTGGCGGTGCGTCAGCCCGGGGTAGTCGGCCAGGTTCCAGCGTGACTGCAGGCCGTCGCTGAACAAGATCAGCAGCTGGCCGCTGACCTCAGCGTAGTCGAATGGCTGCGCCTTGCGAAACTGCACGCCGACGATGCCTGGATGAGACGCCAGACCGCGGGACTTGCCAGGGCCGATCAGGCTGGCGCCGATATTGCCCACGCCGGTAAAGCGCAGGCTGCCGGTCGCCGCGTTGTATTGCGCCACGGCCACGGCACCGCCACGGGTACCGCTCATGCCGGCGTGCATATCTGCCATCAGCAGCGTCGCTTCGTCAAAGGCGCCCCGTGCGAACACCTGTTCGCCGTCCCGCGCGGCGCGTTCGGCTTCGCTGCCATGGCCCAGCCCGTCGGCCACCATCACACTGAAGCGGCCGGGTTCAATTGCCAGGTGCCAGGCATCGCCGCAGGCCGGGTCGTCATGCAGGGAGTGTTGGCTGACCCCGTAACGTATGTCCTTGGCCGTTGAGGCTCTCGGATACAGGCGCGCGAGCATCGCCGTACCGCGTGGGTCGGCGTACACATCGAACACTTGGGCCACCCGTGAAATGGCGCCCATGCCGATGCCCTGGGTGCCGCCGGTGGAAAACCCGTCCACCAGGCAGCTGTCCAGGTCAAAGCCCTGGCCGCGATCCACGGCGATCATCTCCACACCGCCGTTGCCGGTGGCGCGCAGGTGCAATTGGCCGTGGGCGGCATGCTTGAGGATATTGCTGCTCAGTTCGGTGGCCACCAGGGCCACGCGACCGGCGTCGGTTTCGTCGAAGCCCAAGTGTTCGGCGAGTTTCTGTGCGGTACGTCGGGCGTGACCAATCTGGCTCACATCCTCGATCAACAACACCTGCGTGAGGGCGCTGGGAATATTCAGGACCATCGAGTGATCGTCACGCGGGTGCCCTGGCCGGGTGCGGTATCCAGTTCGAATTCGTCCACCAGGCGCTTGGCGCCGGTCAGCCCCAGGCCGAGCCCGCCGCCGGAGGTCCAGCCGTCGGTCATCGCCAGTTTGATATCGGGAATGCCTGGGCCTTCGTCGCGAAACGTCAGACGAACGCCGGAGCGCAGGTCTTTCTCGACTATTTCCCAATCCATATACCCGCCGCCGCCGTAGACCACCGTGTTACGCGCCAGCTCACTGACGGCCGTGACCAATTTGGTCAGGTCGATCAGGCGCATGCCGCAATCCTGGGCCAGTTTGCGGACCAGTTGTCGAGCCAGCACAACGTCCTGTTCGATCAGCACGGGATGAGTGCCATTGCTGGCCAGGGTCATGAGTTTTCTACCCGCTCGCGCAACAGCTTCATGCCGCGTTCGACATTGAGTGCGGTGGCGACTCCAGGCAAGGTCATGCCCAGCTCCACCAGGGTAATGGCCACTGCCGGCTGCATACCCACCAGCACGGTCTGTGCATCCATGATCCGCGAGAGCCCGGAGATGGTGCCGATCATGCGGCCGATAAAAGAGTCGACCATGTCCAGCGCCGAGATATCGATCAATACCCCACGCGCCGAGGTGCGGTTGATGCGTTCGGACAGGTCGTCCTGCAGCGTCAACGCGAGCTGGTCGTGCATATCCACCTGGATGGTCACGAGCAGAAACTCGCCCATCTGCAAAATCGGGATGCGTTCCATGGTCAGACGGCCTTGGTCACGGTCACGCCCAGACGCTTGAGGGACAGGGCCAGGGCGTCGGCGAGATTGGCCTTGGTGACTACGCCTTGCAGGTCAAGGCCCAGGTGAACGATGGTCTGGGCGATCTGCGGACGCACGCCGCTGATGATGCAATCGGCGCCCATCAGGCGAATGGCGGTCACGGTCTTGAGCAGGTGCTGGGCCACCAGGGTATCGACGGTCGGCACGCCGGTGATGTCGATGATCGCAATTTCCGCGCCGGTGTCGACGATGCGTTGCAGCAGCGATTCCATCACCACCTGGGTGCGCTGGGAATCCAGGGTGCCGATCATCGGCAGGGCCAGCACGCCGTCCCACAACTTGACCACCGGCGTGGACAGTTCCAGCAGTTCTTCCTGCTGGCGTTTGATCACCAGCTCGCGGGACTTCTGGAAGGTACGGATGGTGTGCATGCCCAAGGCGTCCAGCAGCTCGGAGATTTCCCATAGCTGTTCGGCCAGTTGCGCTGGCTGCTCGGCATATTCGCGTTGCAGCAGGGCGAAGAGCGGGCCTTTGAGGGCGAAGATGAAACTGGCGGTTTGTTGCGAGTCCTGGCCGACCAGTGCGCGGCTGTGGGACAGCTTTTCCAGGAGTACGCGGGTTTCGGCCCAGTTCTCCTGGTTAACGTTCTGCGAACCGCCTTGTTCCAGGGCTGCAATCAGGGTGTTCAGGAAGTCGTTGGCCTGTTGTTTCAGGTCGGCTTCCTTGACGTTGCGGGTGGCACCCGAGGCTTCGAGGCTTTCGATCCATGTGGTCAACAAGCTGAGTTTGTTGCTTTGCAGCGCCTGAACGGTAGTCGCGTGAAGTGTCGCCATGGGAAAGCTCCTGGATGCCTGTTATATGCTGCGCGCAATCTATACCAAAATGTGTGGTTTGAAACGGTTTACGCTAATTATTCCGGGGGATGTCTACAAAGTGCGTCGCG
Source organism: Pseudomonas sp. S5F11 (assembly GCF_019641515.1). Taxonomy (NCBI): domain Bacteria; kingdom Pseudomonadati; phylum Pseudomonadota; class Gammaproteobacteria; order Pseudomonadales; family Pseudomonadaceae; genus Pseudomonas; species Pseudomonas sp. S5F11. Next base: position 1,899,715 of record NZ_JAIFJZ010000001.1, on the reverse strand, counting down.
CCACGTTCATGGCCCTCGGGTACTATAGATCGCCCCCCCTAGTCGGCCAGTGTTTCCCGTGATTATCAATTTCGATCTCAATGACCTTCAGGCCTTTCGTGCCGTGGTGGACAAAGGCAGTTTCCGCGGCGCTGCCGAGGCGATCCGCATCTCGCAACCGGCCTTGAGCCGCCGCATCGAAAAGCTCGAATCGGCGCTGGACGTGAAGCTGTTCGAGCGCACTACCCGGCGCGTCAGTCTGACCATGGTGGGACGCGCTTTTCTCCCGCAGGTCGAACGCATGCTCGACGACCTGGACCTCGCCCTGATGGGTATCAGCAACGTGGCATCGACGCGCATGGGCAACGTCACCATCGCCTGCGTGCCTTCTACCGCGTACTACTTCATGCCTCACGTGATCTCCGAATTCCACAAGCTCTACCCGAAGATTCGTCTGCGGGTGCTCGACGCCAGTGCCGGCGAGGTGTGCAGTGCGGTGGAAAGCGGCGAGGCGGATTTCGGCGTGAGTTTCAGCGGCAGCCTGGCCGATGAGGTGGAGTTCGAACTGTTGTTGCAAGAGCGCTACGTGTTGGCGTGCCGGCGTGACCATCCGCTGGCCGGACGCGCCAGCGTGACGTGGGCCGAAGCCTATGAGCACGACTACATCAGCGTGGACAAGACCTCGGGCAATCGTTTTCTGCTCGACCAGGCCTTGCGTGGCGTGCGCGTTAAGAAGCTGAGTATTTGCGAGACCCACCACGTGACCACCATGATCGGGCTGGTAGAAGCGGGGCTGGGGGTAGCGATGGTGCCGTCGATTGCGATGCCAGCGTGCGAGCACCCGATTCTGGTGAGCGTGCCGCTGGTGGAGCCGCAGGTGATGCGCAATGTGGGCTTGATCAAGCGCCGCGGGCGGACTTTGCCGCCAGCGGCGCTGGAGTTGGAGCGCTTGGTGCGCGAGATGCCGTTTCGGTCAGTGTGACACTGAGTCCAGGCCGGTGGCCCGCACCGCCGGTTGCACCTCGGGAGAGGCAAGGAACTGCAGCAGCGCCTTGGCCTGCTTAGGGTGCTCGGCGTTCACCGAAATGCCCGCGGCGAAGCGCGTCACCGATTGCACGTCTTCAGGGATCTTGCCCACAAAGGTCACGCCCGGTACCGGCAACAGTTCCGCCACCTGCTGCAAGCCCACATCGTAATCACCCTTGGCTACCTGCTCGGCCACCGGCAGGCGTTCGATCATGGTGCCCTTGGCCGGCATACCGAGTTTCTTGAACAACTCTTTTTCCACATACACGCCGCTGGCGCTGTCGGAATACGCCACGGACTTGGCGTTGCTGAGCACAGCCTTTAGCTCGGCGTCGGTGCCGATCGCCGGTTTTGGCTGCCCTCGCTTGACCACCAGGCCAATGCGCGAGTCGGCCAGTTCTACCCGTGAGGCGGGGTCCACCTTACCTTGCTTGATCAACTCATCCAGGGCATAGCCGACCATGATCACCACGTCGGCATGCTCGCCGCGGGCCAGGCGGTTGGGAATCGCTTCCGGCGCCTTGCCCATGGATGGGCCGAGAATAGTGTCGAGGGTGTCGCCGCTACGCTGGGCATATTGCGGGCCCAGCACTTTATAAGCTGCGGTGAAGCCGCCGGACGTCATCACCTTGAGCTGTTCGGCCTGGGCCGTTAGTGCCAGGGCGCCGAGGGCGAGGGCGGTCAGGGTTTTGAACATTGATTTCATCACACGGCCCCCTGCATCACTTGACCACGGGCGTTGGCGCGGCGGTACAGCGCCAGGGTCGAGCACAGTGCACACAGCGCGGCGAACATCATCCAATAGGCTGGCGAGGCTTTGTCTTCGGTGATGTGAATAAACCAGGTGGAAATCGCCGGGGTGAAGCCGCCGAAGATCGCGGTCGCCAGGCTGTAGGCCAGAGAGAAACCCGCCACGCGCACTTCCACCGGCATGATTTCGGTCAGCGCCGGGATCATGGCGCCGTTGTACATGCCGTACAGGAAGGAGAACCACAGCAGGGTTTCCAGCATATGCGCAAAGCTCGGCGCGTTGACCACGTAGGACAACGCCGGATAGGCCGTGAGCACGGTCAGCGCAGTCATGGCGATCAGCACCGGTTTACGACCGAAACGGTCACTGAGAGTGCCGCCGATGGGCAGCCAGACGAAGTTGGAGATGGCCACCAGCAAGGTCACCAGCAGTGCGTCGGAAGTGCTCAGTTGCAGCACGGTCTTGCCGAAGGTCGGTGCGTACACGGTGATCAGATAGAACGCAGTGGTGGTCATGGCCACCATCAGCATGCCGCCGATGACTACGGTCCAGTTCTTTACCAGGGTTGCCAGCACTTCGCGCATGGTCGGGCGATGCTTGCGGTTGGCGAATTCTTCGGTTTCCTGCAAGTTGCGACGCAGTACAAAGATAAACGGGATGATGACGCAACCCACCGCAAACGGAATGCGCCAGCCCCAGTCGGCCACCACCGACGGTTCCATCCACACGTTCAAGCCATAACCCAGCGCGGCGGCGACCACGATGGAGATCTGCTGGCTGCCCGATTGCCAGCTGGTATAGAAACCTTTGCGGCCCGGCGTGGCCATCTCGGCCAGGTACACCGACACACCGCCCAGTTCCGCGCCGGCCGAGAAGCCTTGCAGCAGGCGACCGAGCAGCACCAGCAGCGGCGCCCACAGACCAATGCTGTGATAGCCCGGCACCAGCACGATCAACAGCGTACCGCTGGCCATGATCGATAGCGTCACGATCAGGCCTTTGCGGCGACCCACGTCATCGATATAGGCACCCAAAACGATTGCACCCAGGGGTCGCATCAGGAAGCCTGCGCCGAACACGGCGAAGGTCATCATTAATGACGCAAACTCATTAGCGGCGGGGAAGAACGCGGCAGCAATGTAAGTGGCATAGAAGCCGAACAGAAAGAAGTCGAACTGTTCGAGGAAGTTACCCGAAGTAACGCGCAATACCGCGCCCACTTTGGAGCGGGCAGAGTCAGGCCGGGTTGAGCTAGTCATGGTGTTGTGTCTCCAGCGTTCTTTTTAAAGTGCTTGTTTCGCTTAAGACTTGGGATAGTGGCTGACACATTTAGAAATGATAAGTGAAAATTTTGGATTTATTGATGCGTCATAGCTATCAATCAAGAAGGCGGCCAAACCCTTTGTCCTGTTCTATGCTTGTAGCTGTGTCCAATTCTTGGGAGGGGAGGTGACAATGGGCAATGAACCGAAGCACCACGATGAACCGGAGCAGGAGCAGCCCCGGCAGCGCCACGAGGAGGAAAAACCGCAGACCTGGAAACATCCCGACGATGGCACGGAGCTGTCCGAGCGAGATCAGGAAATACCGCTCAAACCCTGATGACCCGGCCTGACCAGCACCGGCGGGTACCGACCTGCCGGTGTGTTTGGCGGCAATGCGCATAGACGCCCGCCGCGGCGCTTTCTACACTGCGGCTCGTCTAGGGCAAAGGGCAGGCGCGATGAATCGCAATGAATTACGCAAGGCCGACATCAATCTGATGGTGGTTTTCGAAGCACTGATGCTTGAGCGCAACGTCACGCGCGTGGCGGAGAAGCTGTTTCTGGGCCAACCCACCATCAGTTCGGCGCTCAACCGTTTGCGTACGCTGTTTAACGACCCGTTGTTTATTCGCGTTGGCCATCGCATGGAGCCAACTGCGCGGGCCGAGGAAATCATTCAGCACCTGTCACCGGCCCTGGATTCATTGTCGTCGGCCTTGAGCCTGACCCACGATTTCGACCCGTCCATCAGCACCATGACGTTTCGCATCGGCCTGTCCGACGATGTGGAATTCGGCCTGTTGCCGCCGCTGCTGCGCGCCTTGCGCCAGGAAGCGCCGAAGGTGGTGTTTGTGGTGCAGCATGTCGACTACTGGCGCATTCCCGATCTGTTGGCATCCGGCGACATTACCGTCGGCATCACCCAGACCCGTGGCCTGCCGGCCAATGCCAAGCGCAAATTGTTGCGTCATATCCGTCCGCGCCTGTTGCGCGCCGACGCCTCGGACACGCCGCTGACCCTCGATGAATATTGCGCACGGCCTCATGTGCTGGTGTCCCACACCGCCAACGTGTCGGGGTTCGCCGATGAGTGGCTGGCGGAAATCGGCCGCAAGCGTCAGGTGGTGCTGTCGGTGCCGCAGTACAGCGCCTTGCCAGCGCTGCTGGCCGGCACTGACTTGATCGCCAGCCTGCCGGACTACGCCGCCGAGGCCATGGCCGTGTCAGGCAATCTGTTCTGCGAGCCATTCCCGTTCGAAACGCCGACCTTGGATCTGTCGATGGTCTGGCTCAGCCATGTGGACACCGACCCGGCCGAGCGTTGGGTGCGTTCGCGATTGGAAGCGTTTATGGGGGATCGCGGGCCGGTGAACCCAGCCTGATGGTTTTATCCGTGTTATATCTACGCGTCTTCCTACAAATAACTCGGAGCGATCAATGCCGCATCTGCACCTGGAATACACCGCGAACCTCACCGACCTGGCCGTCGAGAAAACCCTGTTGCGGCTCAATAACGTGCTGATGGCGTCCGGGCAGTTCGGTTCCGAGTTCGATATCAAAAGCCGCGCGTTGAAGGTCGAGAGTTTCCAGGTCGGCACGTCGCTGAGCCCGCGGGCCTTTATCGCGGTGAAACTGTCCTTGCTCAGCGGGCGCTCGCCTCAGGTTAAAAAGCAGTTGTCGGAGAGCCTGTTGGCGGCCTTGCAGGACGTGGCCGAGTGGCCGGCAGATATGCAGGTGCAACTCAGCGTGCAGTTGGTCGATATGGATCGCGAGTCCTACAGCAAAGTCGCCATCGGCTGATCACTGCCCCTAAGGTACGCGGGCGTCAGAGCAAGCCTTGCTCGGCGCAGACCTTCACCAGTTGTTCCCGGAACCAGGCATTGGCGCGGTCTTGCCCGCTGCTTTCATGCCACTGCATATCCAAAGTGAACCCCGGCAAGCCGTTGGGGGCTTCGCAGTGGCCGAAGGTGGTGGCCGGTGCCAGCAGTTTTTGCACGCGGCGGGGCAGGGTGACGACGTAGTCGGTGCCGCTGATCATCTTCAAGGCCGCGCTGTAGCTGTTGGCCCGCGCCACCACCTGGCGTTTGTGCGCCTGGCGCCCGAGCCAGCCGTCGATCATGTTGGTGTCGGATGTCCAGGGTGTCGGAAAAACATGGCGGCGTTCGACGAAGGATTGCAGGCTGAACGCCGGTTCCCGTGGCGCGGCGCGTTTGTCGAACACACAGACCAGGTCATCCTCCAGCAGCATTTGGGTCTTGAAGTCTTTATGGGCGCGGTGGAAATGCGGGCCGAAACAGATCACCAGGTCCAAGCGGCCTTCGCGCAGGTCGTCGGCGGGGATATCGGTCTCCAGCTTGCGCACATTAACGATCACCGGCAGGTCGGCGCGATCGAATTGCTTGAGCAGGCGCGGCAGGATCAGCTGTTCGAAGTATTCCGGGGCGCACACATTGAAGGTCACCGCCTGCTGCTTGGGGTCGAAAGCCTGGCCACCGGCGTGGCACAGGTTGATGCTTTCGAGGATCTTCTGCACATGCTCGTACATGGTGGTGGCCTTGTACGTCGGCCGCATGCCCGCACGGGTGTTGATAAACAGCTCGTCCTCGAAACTGGTGCGCAGTTTCTTGAGGCTGTAGCTCACCGTGGACTGGCTGACAAACAGCGTTTCTGACACCTCGGTAACGCTGCTCTGGTCATAGACGGCGATAAACACCATCAAGTCCTGCATATCGAGTTTTCTGAGCAAGTTACTGTTTAACATCGGTTTCGTCCGTAAATCCCATGTACCGAATTCAGTACAAGACAGCGCAAAAGATTAACGGAACGGTCGTACCAATAGAAAGCTCTGTAGGGCGTTTCTATGTTTGTGGTGGGACATAAACTGTTGGCAATACGACCTCAGCGGAAATGGCGCGCGTAATGCTTCGGGTCGAAGCGCGTGACCATCAGCAGCATCACCACGATCACTCCGGTCAGTGCCCACCAAGCCCATTCGAAGCTGCCCAATCGGTCGCGAATCACCCCGGCGATTAGCGGCGACACACCGGCGATCAGGTAGCCGATGCCCTGCACAAAGGCGGTGAGGCCGCCGGCGCGGCGCGGGTTGTCCAGGTGATCGAGGGACAGGATCAGGCTCATCGGGAACAGCCCGCCGATGCCCAGGCCGAGTAGGCATGGCCACAGCAGGCTCACGTGTTGCGGTGCCAGAATCAGGCCGCAGAAACCGAGGATGATCAGCACCAGCAACGTCGCCACCACGCTGCGTTTATCCTGGCGACGGTTGGCAATGGCCGGCGTGATCAGCCCCGACACCACTTCCATTGCCGTGAGAAAGCCCAGCACCAGGCCGGCGTTCTGTTCGCTCCAGCCTTGTTCCACGTAGTACGGCGCCAGCCAGGCGAGTACACAGGTGTAGGACGCGGTTCCGAGGCCGAAAAAGATCGCCAGCAACCAGGCGCGTGCGTTGCCGAAAAAGCGTTCCTGCGTGTCGGAACCGGCCTGGGGCACTGGCGGCAGCGTCGAGCGCTGGGCGTACCAGAACACCAGCGCCAACACGGCAAGCATCGCCCAGATGGCCAGGCCGATGCGCCAACTGCCGGTCTGCACCTGCACGAACGGCGCGAATGAAGCGGCCAGCGCAGCGCCGCCCATGATCGCCGTGACGTACAGCCCCATGAACAGCGAGACGTTCTGGTTGAAGCGGGTCTTGATCAGCGCCGGCATCACCGCCTGGATCAGCGCGATCCCCACCCCGGCGGCGATGGCGCTGACGATCAGCTCCAGCGCCGAGTCCAGCCACAACCGCGACAACGTCGCTACGCCGATCACCCCCAGGGACAACACGATGCTGCGGTGCTCACCCACCCGCTTGGCCAGGCCCATGCCGAAAAACATCGCCAGCCCCATGGCCATCACCGGCAGCATGGTCAACAACGCCGCGCTGCTGAAACTCAATGGCACATCGCCGCGAATCGACGACAACAACGGCCCGACCGCCGCCATCGAAGGGCGCAGGTTAAGGGCGACCAGCACAACACTAAGCATCAGCCAGACGGCGGTAGTGGGTTTTGCGTGAACGTTTTCCATGGGCAAGCCTTGAGTGAACAAGCGCAGATCAGGCCATGGCGGATGCCGGCGGAGCAAATGAGAAAGTCGCAAAGGCTATTGAAAAATTGCGCTGGGGTTAATGGGCTTGGTCCTTTGCTTGCCCCCTCGGCTCATATCGCCTTCATCCACAGCCCCTGATCGATTTCAATCAACGTTGGCCCTTGCCGTTGCACGGCGCTGTGCAAGGCATTGCGTAGCTGCTCAACGTCTTGTGCGCTGTCAGTGGCACTGCCAAGGGCCTTGGCCACGCCGATAAAGTCCGGGGTGTAGATATCCACGCCCACCGGTTCGATGGCGCGGTTGAGCATGTAGCGCTTGATCTCTTCATAGCCCTGGTTGTTCCACAGCAGCACGATGATCGGCGTGCGGGCTTCCACGGCGCTGGCCAGTTCCGGCAGGGTGAATTGCAGACCGCCGTCGCCGATCAGGCACACCACCGGCCGGCCATCGCCGCGTCCGAGCCAGGCACCGATGGCTGCGGGCAGGGCATAGCCCAGGGTGCCGTAACCGGTGGAGGCGTTGAACCAGCGACGCGGATGGTCGAGGTTCAGGGTCAGGTTGCCGCTGTACACCGGTTGGGTGGAATCGCCTACCAGCACGGCATCGGGCAAGGTCGCCAATACCGTGTTGAGGAACAGGGTCTGCGCGCGGGTGGCGGCGTCCCAGGTCGGCGCCAAGTCAGCCCACAACCGTGCGACGCGGTGCTGCCCCCAGTGTGGATCGCGCGCAGGCAGCAGCGTGTGGTTCAGTTCGGCCAGCACGGCCTCGACGGCGATCCGCGCATCGGCCACCAACGCCACGGCGGGCCGATAGTTGCGCACGGTCTGGTCCGGGTCGATATCGATGCGCAGCAAGGTGCCAGGAATCTCGAAGCCGCCGGCGAAGGTCGTGTCGTAGTCGGTTTCCGCCAGCTCGGTGCCGATGGCCAGCACCACGTCGGCTTCGGCCACCAGGGCGCGGGTGGCGGGCAAGGTTTGGGTCGAGCCGATTAGCAGCGGGTGCGCGGCGGGCAGCAGGCCCTTTGCGTTGATGGTCAGCGCGACCGGCGCGCCGAGGGTGTCGGCCAGTGTGGTCAGTGCCGCGGCGGCTTCAATGGCACCGCCGCCGGCCAGGATCAACGGACGCTTGGCTGTGGCGAGCAAGCGACCCATCTGCACGACGGACGCCGGTGCGGCACCGGCGCGGGCCACGCTGACGGGCGCGCAGTCCAGCAGCGCATCGGCGTTTTCCACCAGTACATCCAGGGGGATTTCAATATGCACTGGTCGCGGCCGCCCGGCCTGGAACAACGCAAACGCCCGCGCCAGCACACTTGGCAGTTCCGCCGCCGACATCACGGTGTGGGAGAACGCCGCCACCCCAGCCACCAGCGCACTCTGGTTCGGCAACTCATGCAACTTACCGCGCCCGCCGCCCAACTGACTGCGCGACTGCACGCTGGAAATCACCAGCATCGGGATCGAGTCGGCATAGGCTTGGCCCATGGCCGTGGTGATATTGGTCATGCCAGGGCCGGTGATGATGAAACACACGCCGGGCTTACCACGGGTGCGCGCGTAACCGTCGGCCATAAAACCGGCACCCTGTTCGTGGCGCGGGGTGATATGGCGGATGCCGGAGCGGGCCAGGCCGCGATACAGCTCCACGGTGTGCACGCCGGGGATGCCGAACACATGGTCCACACCATAGCCTTCCAAAAGGTTGACCAACACTTCGCCGCAGGTCGCCATACAGGTCGCTCTTATGAATGAGAGAAGGCGGTATTGGAACGGTTGGCCCATGGCGCCCACAATCGATAAAACGTCATACTTGCCATGTCCCCACGTCATGGCTCATCGCATGAAACGCCTTCCGCCGCTGCCTGCGCTGCACACCTTTTGGGTCACGGCCCACTGCTGCAACTTCACCCGCTCCGCCGAACATCTGCATATCACCCAGGGCGCGGTGAGCCGGCAGATCGCCGGGCTGGAGCGCCACTTGGGCTACCCATTGTTTCTGCGCCAGGCGCGAGGCATGAGCCTCACGGAGCAGGGCCGCGCGTGGCAGCACTGCGCGCAGCAGGTGTTTGGCCTGATCGGCGACGCGGTGGAGCACATCGGTCGGCGCCAGCAAACCCTGCAACTCAAGGCCTCCACCTGTGTGATGCGCTGGCTGCTGCCGCGCCTGATGCAATGGCAACGGGAACGCCCGGATGTGCCGGTAGAACTCACTACCACGGTGGCCAACACCGTGGACTTTCTTCGCGAGCCTTTCGATGCAGCAGTGATTTACGCGCCCATCGCCGAGCAGCCCGCCGAGGCCCGGCATTTATTCGATGAACGACTCACCCCGGTCTGCGCCCCGGCCTTGCTCGCGACGCTGCGCACACCGGCGGACCTGCAACACCAGGTGCTGCTACATCCCACGCGAGACGAGCGGGATTGGACGCTCTGGCTGAAGGCGGCGGATGTGCGCTTGAGCAGGGTCAGCCAAGGTCATCATTTCGAGACCCTTGACCTGGCGATGACGGTGGCGTCCCAAGGCTCTGGCGTGGCGATCGGCGACTGCGCGCTGATTGGCGAGGATGTGAAGGCAGGGCGGCTGGCCATGCCATTTGAACGGCGGGTGCCGACGGGGATGGGGTATTACCTGGTCTCTGCGCCGGGTACGCAGCCACTGCCGGAGCTTGAGGCATTGATGAATTGGCTGCAGAGCCAGGCCCACTCTTCAGATCAGGGGTGGGGCAGCGGTACTTGAACTGACCGATCGATCGCCATCGGGGGCAAGCCCCCTCCCACAGTTTTGATCTGGTTTCCTCAGTCCATGTGGGAGGGGGCTTGCCCCCGATAGCGATGGATCAGTCACTCCATCAATCAATCAGTAACCGACCGTAAAACGCTGGCGCGGGTGCTGATGCTTTTCCACTTCATCGATCATCGCGATAGCGTAGTCGGCAAAGCTGATCCAGCTGCGGCCTTCGGCGCTTACCAGCAAATGGTCCTGACCCAGGCGGAACGTGCCGGTGCGCTCGGTCTCGACAAATTCCGCCGACGGCGACAGGAAGGTCCAGTCCAGTTCCCGTTCCTGGCGCAGGGCCTCCAGGAACTCGGCGCCGGCGCTGGCTTCGGCTTTATATTCGGCCGGGAAGCCCTGGCTGTCGATCACGCGGCTACCGTCCGGCAGCAACAGCGAGCCTGCGCCGCCCACCACCAGCAGACGTTTGACCCCGGCTTTTTTCACCGGACCGAGCACCGCCGCAGCGGGCAAGGTGGCGAAGTGCGCCGCGCTGATCACCACGTCGCAGCCGCTGACGGCCTGTTGCAGGGCCTCGGCATTCAGGGCATCGACCTGCTTGACGGTGACGCCGTCGCGCGCCGGCAAGGCGTCTGTATTGCGTGCGATGGCGACCACGCTATGGCCGCGACGCAGGGCTTCTTCCAGCAGTTGGCTACCGGCACGACCGGTGGCGCCAATGATTGCGATCTTGCTCATGATGTTCTCCAAGTAAAGGTCAGGATCTACAACGGTTCACCACTTCATTTCGCCCTTGGCGACTTTTGCGCTCAGCTCCAGTGAGCTTTCGTCGGCGAGGGTCGGGTAACGCTTTTTCATGGCCGCGATCAGTGCGGCGGAGTCCTTGGCCTTGGCGGTTTCCAGGTCAAAAGCCTTGATGTAGTCGGCGGTGAAGGCCACTGACGCCAGCGACGGCGTGCCCAGGTAGTGCCCCGGAATCACCGTGCGCGGTTGCAGCTGTTGGATGCGCTGCAGAGTCGCCAGCCAGTCTTTGTGAGACTGCGCGCTTTGGGTGTCGGCCATCCACACATGAATGTTCTGGGCGACCACCACGCCACCCACCACAGCCTTGATCGACGGGATCCACACAACGCTGCGATCCGGCTGCGGGCCGTCCAGGCCGATCACCTCCAGTGTCTGGCCTTCCAGGCTCAGGCTATGACCTTCAAGCACCTGGGGCACGATGATCTTGGCCGGTTTGTCGGCGCCCATTTTCGGGCCCCAATAGGCCAATTTGCCGGCCTCGGTGGCTTTGATGTGCTCGACCACCGGTTGTGGGGCCAGCACTTTGGCGTCGGGGAAGGCCGCAGTGAGGATGTCGAGGCCGAAGTAGTAGTCCGGGTCGCCATGGCTGATGTAGATGGTGGTCAGGTGCTTGCCGCTGGCGCGGATTTTTTGCACCAGTTGTTCGGCCTGGCCTTTGCCGAATTGTGCGTCCACCAGGATTGCGTCCTTGGCGCCGCTGACCAGTACCGAACTGACCGGGAAAATCGCTGCTTCACCGGGGTTGTACACGTCCAGGCTCAGGTCGGCCGCTGCCGCTTGGGCCGCGAAAGCCAGGGCGGCGCTGGCCAGCGTCAGGCGCTTGAAAATTGAGAACATCGGGTAGCTCCAGCATCGATTCGAAGAATGCACAGAGCTTAGTTGCACCAAACCAAACTAAAAATGCGATGCTGGAACATAGTTTGTTTCTAAAAGCGGACAGATCATGGATCGTCTTCAAGCAATGCGTGTATTTGTCACCGTGGTCGACCTGGGCAGCCAATCCGCCGCCGCCGATCATTTGGACCTGTCGCGCCCGGTGGTATCGCGCTACCTGGCCGAGTTGGAGGATTGGGTCGGCGCGCGCCTGCTGCACCGCACCACGCGCAAGCTCAGCCTCACGGCGGCCGGCAGCGAAACTCTGCCCCGTTGCCGGCAAATGCTGGAGTTGAGTGCCGATATGCAGGCCGCCGTCAGCGAACCGGACGATGCACCCCGTGGCCTGTTGCGCCTGAGTGTGAGTACCTCGTTCGGCCAGGCGCAACTGGCCGAGGCCATCGCCGAGTACGTCAAGCGCTACCCGTTGGTCACGGTCGATCTGCAGATGCTTGACCGCACCGTCAACCTGGTGGATGAGCGCATCGATTTGGCGATCCGCATGAGCAACGACCTGGACCCCAACCTGATCGCCCGGCGGCTTACGGTTTGCCGCTCGGTGGTGTGCGCCACCCCGGCGTACTTGCGTGAGCATGCGGCGCCGCACAACGTCGAGGACCTGGCGCGACACAACTGCCTGACCCACTCGTATTTCGGTAAGAGCTTGTGGCATTTCGAAGAGCGGGGCGAACCTGTCTCTGTGCCGGTGAGTGGCACCATCACCGCCAACGAGGCCAGCACTCTGCTGCGTGTCACTCTGGCCAGCGCCGGAGTGGCGATGCTGCCCAGCTATCAGGCCGTGGATTACATCCGCCGTGGCGAACTGGTGCGCCTGCTGCCAAGCGCCGAACCCCGGCAGATGAACATCTATGCGGTCTACGCGTCGCGCAAGCACATGCCTTCGGCGCTGCGCAGCCTGCTGGATTTTCTGGTGTTGCGCTTTCCCGAAGAGCCGGCGTGGGATGAGGGTTTATACGCGACATAAACGGGTTGAATGGCGTCCAATAATGGCAACCTGCCCCGGCTGACCTATGCTTTAAACAGCACCGTGTATATCTGTGCAGAGGTCAGTGCCATGAGCATCAAAACCCGCAAGTACCTGATGATTTTCGCCCTTAGCGCGCTGGCCAGTGCGCTCTACGGGACGGCCGCCTACCGCGTCGAGCAGACCCGCATGCAACCGACCTTTGCGATCAGTTGCCATCAGGATCAGTGCATTCCCCACAGCGGCAGTTTCAGCGCGCTCAGGTAGGCTGCTGCGCTTTTAACTGTTCACGAAACGCCTTGGGTGAAAACCCGACCCGGCGGCGGAACAGCCGCGAGAAATTGGTCGGGTCGGAAAAACCCAACACCTCCGACATCTCATTGATGGTCATGCTGGTGTACGTCAGCAGGCGCTTGGCTTCCAGCAACTGGCGGTCATGCATGATCTGCAGCGCGGGCTGCCCGGCCAATTCGCGGCAGGTACCGTTCAGGTGCGACACCGAGATCCCCAGTTTGTGGGCCAGGTCCTCGATTTTGGGATGCTCGCGGTAGTGCTGTTCCACCAGCTGAGTGAAGCGCCGGAAATACTCACGACCCCGTGGTGCCCGTGGATGGCGGCGCTGGATCGCCTGGCGGCTGACCCACACCAGCAGCACGCTGACCAGGGCGTGCATCAGCATGTCCCTTGCCGGTTGCTCATCGGCGTATTCATCCTGCAGGCGCGCGAACAAGCTATTGAGGTAATCGCTGTCCTTGCCCGCTGGGTAATTGCCCAATGTCTGCAAGGCATCGACCGTGGAACCCAGTTGCGCCTGCATGTGGTCCACCAAGGGCGCGGCGAGGGTCACCACATAGCCTTCGACATCTTCACTGAAGCGAAACCCGTGCACGCACAGCGGCGGCAGGACCTGCAGCGTGGCTTCGTTGAGTGTGGTGCGCTGACCTTCGATTTCCAGCTGGGCCTGGCCTTTGTGCACATACAGCAACTGGCACAGATCCGCGTGCCGGTGGGGCTGGATCTCCCACTGGTATTCCCGGCTGCGCCGGGAAATGGTTTCGCAGTGCAACAAATCGGGCGTCGGCCATTGCTGGCTTTCCCCGTACAGCTTGAAGACCGGAATCGCGGTTTTGGTCATGGTTTCAATCCGATACTCAGGATAGGGGTGCGGTAATCGCCCCGATTGGTAAAAAGCGCAGGCTTTGGCGCAGTTTTCACCTTCTTATGCCGTGCACTCAAGTGAAAAATGTCAGCTACAAGATCAATGACAACTCTTTCACTCAATCCGTTCGAGTGGAACTTGCGGGCGATAAAAATAATGAAAACGCTGAATACCCAAGTCGCCATTATCGGCGCCGGTCCGTCCGGACTGTTGCTCGGTCAACTGCTGCACAACGCCGGCATCCAGACCTTGATCCTTGAGCGTCAGAGCGCCGATTACGTGGCGGGTCGCATCCGCGCCGGCGTGCTGGAGCAGGGCATGGTTGACCTGCTGCGCGAGGCCGGTGTGAGCCAGCGCATGGATCGCGAAGGCCTGGTGCACGACGGTTTCGCGCTGGCGCTCGACGGTCAACTGACCCCTATCGATCTCAAGGCGTTGACCGGCGGCCAATCGGTGATGGTTTACGGCCAGACCGAAGTCACCCGCGACCTGATGGCCGCGCGCGCGGAAGCGGGCGCCACCACCCTGTATGAAGTGCGCGACGTACAGCCCCATGACCTCAAAAGTGATCGACCTTGGCTCACCTTCGAACACCAGGGCCAGGCGTTTCGGCTGGAGTGCGATTACATCGCCGGTTGCGACGGTTTTCATGGCGTGGCACGTCAGTCGATTCCGCCTGAGTCATTGAACATCTTTGAACGGGTCTACCCCTTCGGTTGGCTGGGCATCCTCGCCGACACACCGCCGGTGCACGAGGAACTGGTGTACGCCAAGCACCCTCGCGGCTTCGCCTTGTGCAGCATGCGGTCGCCGACCCGCAGCCGCTATTACCTGCAAGTGCCGGCGGACGAAGACCTGGAGCAATGGTCGGATGCGCGCTTCTGGGAGGAGCTCAAACGGCGCCTGCCCCCGGCATTGGCCGAGCAACTGGTGACTGGGCCGGCCATCGAAAAAAGCATCGCCCCGCTGCGCAGCTTTGTGGTGGAACCGATGCAGTACGGGCGCTTGTTCCTGCTCGGCGACGCCGCCCATATCGTGCCGCCCACCGGGGCCAAGGGCTTGAACCTGGCGGCCAGTGACGTGAGTACGTTATTCAGGATCTTGCTTAAGGTTTACCGCGAAGGCCGCGTGGATTTGTTGGAGCGCTATTCCGCCATTTGCCTGCGCCGCGTGTGGAAGGCCGAGCGGTTTTCCTGGTGGATGACCTCCATGCTGCATACATTCGCCGAGGCCGATGGCTTCAGCCAACGCATTGCCCAAAGCGAGTTGGAGTATTTCGTCGGCTCCGAAGCCGGGCGCAAAACCATCGCAGAAAATTACGTCGGACTTCCTTACGAGGCTATTGAATAGCCTGCTATCGTATTGCGCATTGCCGTGGGCGCCTTTCCCACGGCCTTGCTCGAAGGTTCCTGCGTGACTCAGCTTAATCACTCCACCCCACCTGTTCCCGCCGTGCGCAGTATTCTGATTGCGCTGATGATGGCCATCTTTCTAGGCGCCCTCGACCAGACCATCGTTGCGGTGTCCATGCCTGCCATCTCGGCACGCTTCCACGACGTCAACCTGCTGGCCTGGGTGATTTCCGGCTACATGGTGGCGATGACGGTAGCGGTGCCGATTTACGGCAAGCTCGGCGACCTGTACGGGCGTCGGCCGATGATGCTGATCGGCATGGGGCTGTTCACCCTGGCCTCGCTGTTGTGCGGCATGGCGCAAAGCATGGAACAACTGGTACTGGCGCGGGTACTGCAGGGGATCGGCGCCGGGGGCATGATCTCGGTGAGCCAGGCGATCATCGGCGACATCATCCCGCCTCGCGAGCGCGGGCGTTATCAGGGCTATTTCAGCAGCATGTATGCGGTGGCCAGCGTAGCCGGGCCGGTGTTGGGCGGCTACATGACCGAGTACTTGTCGTGGCGCTGGGTGTTTCTGATCAATTTGCCCCTGGGCGCCGGTGCCTGGTACGTGGCCCATCGCACCCTGGTGGGGCTACCGGTGCCGCAACGCAAGCCGATCATCGATTACCTCGGCACTGTGCTGATGATCGTGGGCCTGACCGCGTTGCTGCTGGGCATCACCGAAATCGGCCAGGGCCATTCGTGGCGCGATTCGCAGGTGTTGGGGCTGCTGGGCGGTGCGCTGGTGGTGCTGACGCTGTTCGTGTGGCATGAACGCCGCGCGCGCGAACCGCTGCTGCCGATGCATCTGTTTGCCAACGCCAGCGCGGTGCTGTGCTGGTGCACGATTTTTTTCACCAGTTTCCAGGCGATTTCCCTGACGGTGCTGATGCCCCTGCGCTTTCAGACGGTGACCGGCGCCGGTGCCGACAGCGCCGCTCTGCATCTGCTTCCTCTGGCTATGGGCCTGCCGATCGGTGCTTACTGCGCCGGGCGCCGCACGTCGGTGACCGGGCGCTACAAACCGATGATCCTCAGCGGTGCGCTGTTGAGCCCGCTGGCGATCCTCGGCATGGCCTACAGCGCACCGCAGGCGGTGGGGTTGACGGCGGTGTTTATGCTGTTGTGCGGGATCGCCGCCGGCATGCAGTTCCCCACCTCCCTGGTGGGCGCGCAGAACTCGGTGGCACAGCCGGATATCGGTGTAGCCACCAGCACCACCAACCTGTTCCGCTCCCTGGGCGGCGCGGTGGGGGTGGCCTGCATGTCGGCGCTGTTGCTGGCGTTGCTACAGGATTCCAGTTTCGCCCACCTGGCCAGCGGCGCTCTGGTGGCCGAGGGCGCGTCCGGCAACGTGCTGCTCGACGGCCTCAACGCCGCCCCCGGCCCGGCGCAAGACGCCCTGCGCGCGGAACTGGCGGTCACCTTCCGGCATTTGCTGATGGTGAGTGCGGCGGTGTCGTTGCTGGGGCTGGCGGCCGCCGTGGCCATGCCTGATCGCATACTGCGCGGGCGTGAGGACAAGGCCAAGTAACGGGAACCGTGAACGACAAACTGTGGGAAGGCTTAGTCCCTCCCACATTTGCATGCAGTCCAATTCAAATCACGGGCTGTAGTAGCCCACCGCAACCATGAAATGCCCGGCCTTGCGCACATACACATGCTTGTTCTCGATTTTGCCGGTCACCGGGTTTTTCCAGCGGTATTTGTATTCGCCCTGATCCTGCTCCGCCATCATCTTAAGCATCGGTTCGCCCACCGGTTTGCCGTCCGGGTCCTTGACCTTGCTGAAGTCGGTGTTAATCATCCGCAATGTGGTGCCGTGGGCCACGTAGCGGTGGGTATTGAGGTCGACCACAAATACATACAGGTCATCTTGTAGAAAACCACCCTGCAGTGAGTTGATCGCCTTGAGTGTGCCGGTCTCGTCCTTGAGTAACGCGTTCACCGCTTTATTACGCAGCGCCCGCGCCTGTTCCGGCGTGGCCCTTGGCAGGTAGTAGCCCACCGCCAGGATGCGTTCGCCGACGCGCTGGTAGAACACATGTTTGTGCTCGACCTTGCCGTCGTTCCAGTTCTGCCAACGATAGTCAGCCTGCTGGATGCCCTGGCCTTCCGGAACCTTGAGCGCTTGCTTGAATGACTCACGCAGGTCCGGCCCCAGCACCTCGGACACATCGCGGCCGATCAACGCCGAAGACGGGCCGCCACTGGCCAGCAACACGCCTTTGGTGTCCACCACGAACACATAGCGGTCATGGTCGACGAACTCGCCCTGGCGGCTGAACGCGGCGAACGCCTTGTCGCCATTGCTCTGGTAATAAACCAGGGCTTTTTCCAGCAGCGCCTTGGCTGCCTGGGCGTCTTCATCCCGAGCGGTATCGGCATGCACCTGACTGAAACCCAACAGCAGCAACCAAGTGATGCGCAGCAGTCCCTTCATGAGCCAATCCTCGTTCTTGTTGATGTGAGCACAGCGTAGACGCCTATGGCTCAGGGCGCCGCCAGCCATTGATCGACGATGCCTTGGTACACCCCGGTGGCCACACTCAGGTGCAACCATTGGTCGACATAGCTTTTCCACGCCACGTCATCGCGGGGCAGCAGGAAGGCTTTTTCGCTGTACTGCATCTGCTTGTCCGGGTTGACCGCGCACAGCCCCGGCTTGAGTTTCTGCTGGAAGCGCGCCTCGCTGGCATCGGTGATCATCACGTCGGCCTTGCCCGCCAGCAACTCGTCGAAAATCGTCACGTTGTCATGCAGGCGAATCTGCGCTTTGCCCAAATGCGTGCGGGCGAACACTTCGTTGGTCCCGCCCGCCGGTTCGATCACCCGCACCTGGGGCTGATTGATCTGCTCGACGCTCTGGTAACGCTGCACGTCGGCGCAGCGCACCAGCGGGATCTTGCCGTCGACCCCGAGGGACTGGCTGAAAAAGGCTTTTTTCTGGCGCTCCAACGACACTGAAATGCCGCCCACCGCGATATCGCAGCGTTGGGCCAGGAAGTCTGGCATCAGGGTTTTCCAAGTGGTGGGCACCCATTGGATCTTGGCGTTGAGGCTCTTGGCCAGGGATTCGGCCATGGCAATGTCGATGCCTTCGTAGCCGCCATCGGCGCGCAGGGAGGTGTAGGGCTTGTAGTCGCCGGTGGTGCACACGCTGAGGGTGCCACGCTGCAACACTTCATCGAGGCGCGACGGGGCGGTGTCGGCCAGAGCCGGCGCGGCCAGGCTGGCCAATACACCGAGGGCTAAAAGAGCTTTCATGCAGTCGCGTCCTTGGGGCGGGGTCGGGCGGCCATTATTTCCAGCGCGGGGCAGGGTGGCAAGGCGTGACGATTGTTTAGTCGGGCTGCAACCATACTCCGCCAACCGTGAATTTAACCGGCGCTCGCGGCATGTGAGGCTGGCGCGCATCCCATCAGTGTGATTCGCCCATGGCCGCTTCCCCCGACGCCCACCTCGCGACACTGCCGTCCGCGCTGGCGTTCTGGGCGCTGTTCCATTGCCGCCACGCGCGCCCGCCGGATACCGCTCTCCTACGTTGATTGGCCCATTGGATGACGCACGCCTGTGCCCATCTGCCCGGCGGCGCCCGCGCGCCTGCCAGACCCACACGTATGAGAGCCCCCATGAGTGTTTTCGCCAGCCTGCACGAAGCCCAGTCTTTTCTTGAACACAACCCGGATATCGAACTGTTCGAGCTGTTTATCCTCGACAACAACGGTGTGCCCCGCGGCAAGCTGCTGCACCGCGATGAACTGCTGGCGGTGTATGAAAGCGGCCGCCCGCTGCCCAGTACCATCCTCGGCCTGACCATCAACGGCGACGACGTGGAAAACTCCGGGCTGGTTTGGGAGGTCGGCGATATCGACTGCCGCGCCTACCCGATCAGCGGCAGTTTGCAGCGTATGCCGTGGCGGTTGATCCCCACGGCGGCGGTGCAGGTCAGCATGCACCCCAGCGAAGGCCTGCCTGCCACCGTGGCCGACCCGCGCCAGGTGCTGGCCAAGGTGATCGACGCACTCAAGGCCGACGGCTATTACCCGGTGATGGCGGCCGAGCTGGAGTTCTACCTGCTCGATCAGAAACCCGACAGTCATGGCCGCCCGCAACCGGCGCTGGATCAGGACGGCGGCCGGCCGCGCGCGACCCAGGTCTACGGCCTGCGGGAACTGGAGCAGATCGAACCCTTCCTCGCCGACCTCTACAGCGCCTGCAAACTGCAAGGCATTCCGGCGCGCACGGCGATTTCCGAATACGCCCCGGGGCAGGTCGAGATCACCCTGGAGCACCGCTCCGACGCCCTGCAGGCCATGGACGAAGCGGTGCGCTACAAGCGCCTGGTCAAGGGCGTCGCACACAAACACGGCATGGCCGCCTGTTTTATGGCCAAACCGTTCGACGACCTGGCAGGCACCGGGCTGCATATGCACGTCAGCCTGGCGGATGCCGAAGGCCGCAATTTATTTGCCAGCGCCGCCGCCGATGGCACGCCGCTGTTGCGCCACGCGGTGGGCGGCATGCTCAGCACCTTGCTGGATTCGCTGCTGATGTTCTGCCCCAACGCCAACTCCTACCGGCGCTTCCAGGCCAACAGCTACGCGCCGTTGGCCGCCACCTGGGGGGTGGACAACCGTACCGTCAGCCTGCGTATTCCCGGCGGGCCAGCGCCCTCGCGGCATATCGAACACCGCATCTGCGGCGCCGACGCCAACCCATACCTGGCCGCCGCCGCGATCCTGGCCGGCATTCATCGCGGCATTCGCGAGCAGCGCGACCCCGGCGCCCCGGTGGAAGGCAACGGTTACGCCCAGGCCAAAGAGCGGTTGCCCACCGACTGGCTCACCACCCTGCGCGCACTGGAAGGGTCGCATTGGGCGCGGGAAGCGTTCGGGCCTGAGTTTCTCGGCGTGTACCTGGCGGTCAAGCGCGCCGAATACCGCCAGTTCATGGGGCAAGTCGGTGAACAGGACTGGCGCTGGTATTTGCATCAAGCATGACGGGATTAACGGTAGTGTCTTCGACCTTTTTTTCACGTTGCCGCCGTTAAGCTGCCAATCAAGGTCGTTCACTACCGTTTCACCCAGATGAGCCCATAGATGTCGTCACAACCTCCATCCTCCATCGAGATTGAATACGCCGAACGCTGTGGCCGTGAACACGCCCGGGTCTGCGGCGATACGCGCCCGCCAGGGCTGCGCCGGCGTCTGGTGGCGTGGCGCGACGCCTGGCTGGTGCGCCAGGCGTTGAAAGTGGCCGGTGAGCCGGGGCTGATCCTCGACCTGGCCTGCGGCTCGGGGCGGTTTTGGCCGGTGCTGGCCGAGCACGTCAACCGGGTGATTCTGGCCTCGGATAATTCCCAGGCCATGCTCGACCATGCTCGCACCCACTACCCGGCGTCGTTGCTCAAGCGCGTCAAGACGTTCCAGGGGTCGGCGTTTTCCATTGGCTTGTCGGAAAACGCGGTGGATTGCATCTTCTGCCTGGAATTGTTTCGTCATGTGCCCGACAGCGAAGGGCGCCTGGCGTTGCTGCGCGAGTTTCATCGGGTCAGTCGCGACACCGTGATTGTTTCGGTCAATTCCCGCGCCGTCGTCGAGGCAGAGTTTCGTCAGGCGGGGTTCAACGTGCTGCACCATCAGGAATTCGTGCCGGGCTCGGCGGTATGGCGGGTCTACGTTCTGCGTAAGAGATGATAACTCCCATCTGTCGGACTATTCTTCAACTCCTGTCTGAGTTTTCATGATCGGCTGTGCACTGTGGATGCTCGCAAGCCTCTTGCGCGATATATACTGCGCGCCATTCTTCAAGGGAGAGCCGTGTGGCCATCGATATTCACTGGATCTGCGACAACGATAGCCTCGGCCAGCATTGCGCCGAATGGCAGCAGTTGCCATTCGTCGCCCTCGACACCGAATTCATGCGGGTCGATACCTTTTACCCCATTGCCGGGCTGATCCAGATCGGTGATGGCGTTCGCGCCTACCTGATCGATCCCCTGACCATCGACAACTGGCAACCCCTGGCCGCCTTGCTGGAAAACCCAGCCGTGATCAAGGTGGTGCATGCCTGCAGCGAAGACCTCGAAGTACTGTTGCGCCTGACCGGCAGCCTGCCGGTGCCGTTGTTCGACACCCAACTGGCAGCGGCTTACCTGAACCTCGGGTTCTCCATGGGCTATTCGCGTCTGGTGCAAGCCGTGCTGGATATCGAGCTGCCCAAGGGCGAAACCCGCTCGGACTGGCTGCAGCGGCCATTGTCCGAAACTCAGATCAGCTACGCCGCCGAAGACGCGGTGCACTTGGCCGAGGTCTACACACGCTTGCGCCCACGGCTGTCGGACGACAAATACGCCTGGGTATTGGAGGACGGTGCCGAACTGGTGGCCAACCTGCGCCGCGAAGTCGACCCGTATGAGGTGTACCGCGAGGCCAAGCTGGCGTGGAAACTGTCCCGCGCGCAACTGGCCGTATTGCGTGAGCTGTGCGCCTGGCGCGAGCAACAGGCCCGTGCCCGTGACCTGCCGCGCAACCGCATCATTCGTGAACATTCGCTCTGGCCCCTGGCCAAGTCCCAGCCGGATAACCTCGCCGCCCTGGGCAAGATCGAAGACATGCACCCGCGCACCGTGCGCCAGGACGGCCAGTTCCTGCTGGATCTGATCAAGCGTGCCGGCAGTGTGCCCGCCGACCAATGGCCGCCGGCCATCGCCGAACCGTTGCCGGTGGACGCCGCCGCGCTGATCAAGCAACTGCGCGCACTCGGCCAGGCCGAAGCTGAACGCCTGGACATGGCGCCGGAGCTGATGCTGCGCAAGAAAACCCTCGAAGCCCTGGTTAAAAGCGGCTACCCCGATGGGCCTTACCAATTGCCAGACTCGCTGCGTGGCTGGCGCCGTGAGTTGATGGGCCAGGCGCTGCTCGACAGCCTGGCCACTGCCGGAGAACAGCCTTGAAACGTATTTGCTCCATCTACCGCAGCCCCAAACGCGCCGGCATGTACCTGTACGTGCTCAAGAGCGATGCCCTCGAACGCGTACCCGAAGGTTTGGTGAGCGTATTCGGCAAACCGGTGCATGCCTTCGACCTGGTGCTGACGCCCGAGCGCAAGCTGCAACAGGAAGACATCCACCAGGTACTGGAAAACCTCGACAAGCAGGGCTACCACCTGCAAATGCCGCCGGCCGAGGACGAGTACATCGAACACTTGCCCGAAGAGCTGCTGCGTCGCAATGACCCGATGTGATCGGTAGGTGCCCTGTCCGGGGCACATTTTCAATGAAATCGTATGAGTTGGCGGTGGCCGTAAGGATGCGGGCGGCCGTCTGCACTGTTTTTGAAAGGTTTGAACCATGCGTGTTCTGATTGCTGAACAGGATCACCCGCTCTATGCGCGACTGCTGCGCGAAGCCGCGCCGGACCTGGAGGTGCTCACCAGCGGCGACTCCGCCGAGTTATCGCGCCTGGCCGCCGATTGCCCGGTGTGGCTGGGCCAGCCGGACCTGCTGGCGACGCTGTTGCGCCAGGGTCATCAGCCGCAATGGCTGCAATCGACCTGGGCCGGCATCACGCCACTGTTGGCCGACGGCTTACCGCGCAACTATCGCCTGACCCGTGCGGTAGGCATCTATGGCCAGGTGATGGCTGAGTTTGTGCTCACCTATATGCTTGGCCACGAGCGTGAAGTGCTGGCACGTCTGGTCAGCCAGGTCGAGCGCAAGTGGGACAACCGCATGGGCCAGAGCCTGGCGGGGCGCACGGTGCTGATCGTCGGCTGCGGCGATATCGGCCAAAGCGTGGCGCAGTTTCTGCTGCCGTTCGGCGTCAAGTTGTACGGCATCGCCAGCACTGCGCGGGAGCAGGCGCCGTTTATCGAAGTGGCCGGCCTCGATCAACTGGGGCGGTTGGTGGGGGAGGCCGACTACGTGATCAACCTGCTGCCGAACACGCCCAACACCCACGACCTGTACGACGCGGCGCTGTTCAAGCAATTCAAGCCGACCGGGCTGTTTATCAACGTTGGGCGCGGCGTGGCGGTGGTCGATGCCGACCTGGTCGAAGCCCTCAAGGAAGGGCATCTGGCGGGCGCGGTGATCGACGTCTGTCGCCAGGAGCCGTTGCCGCAGCGCCATCCGTTCTGGACCGCCTGGGGCCTATTGTTGACCGGGCACAGTTCGGCGCCGACCTCGCCGCCGATGATGGTGGATTTGTTTATCGAAAATTTACGCGCGTATCAGGCCAGTGTGCCCTTGCGCGGCGCCGTGAGTTTCGACCGCGGCTATTGAATACACAGGGTCGCGGCCGTTCGGCCATGCGGCGGTCGAGGGTGGGGCTCACGGAGTTTAAAAACGTCTGCTCACACTCAGTCGATTTCGCCGTTTACTGCCCTGTGTGAGGCTGGCGCTCTTTGCCAAAAAGAGTGCCCGCCCATGCTCAGTTCCGGTGCTGTTTCCTCATCTTCTGGCGTTACTCCGTTATTCCCCGCGCCGGCTGCCGACGCGGTCATTCCCCCGTCCCAGGTACCGGCGGCGTTGCCCACCGCTAATGCTCACCTGCGCACGGCGTTGGGCGACCGGCATAACTGGAAAGTCCTCGGGCAACAGCTCGCAGCCATGGCGACCCGGCTTGGCCCGGCGGCCACGCCACAGGCTGTGCAGGCTGCGTTGCGGCAGACGCGGATGGACCTGCATCCCGACTCCTCAAGCCTTGCGCAGCTCGGTGCCGACCCAACACTTGAGGCTTTTATCCAGGCCAACGGTCTGCGCCTGCCGGCCAGGTTCTTTCACCTGACAAGCCTGGCGGACGCGGTCAGCGAGCGCGCCCTGGCGCATCCCTTGGGTAATTTCGGCGGTGGCCTGTCCTGGCCTGTCGCGCTGACGAGCGATGCACAGCGCATGTTGCTGCGCGCCGCTACCGACTATGCCGCGCATCACCCGAATAATCCCCAGACGGGCCCCAGTGCAGGGGCGCTGGAGTACCTCAACGGCAACCGTCCGCTCCCCAGCGATGCCGCCGACGATCCGGCGAAGGCGTTGCAAATGCTGGTCGGTTCCGCCCGTGGCCAGGCACTGGGCCAGGCCATGCAGCAACAGTTAAATGGCATCGCCACCGACACCAGCGTCAACGATTACACGCTGGCGGCGATCAACGTGGTGCTCGATCCCCAATCGGTCGCCGCACCCCGTCGCAATACAGTCGCAGGCTTCGATTTGGCTCAGCCGCGCTACTGGGGCAGGCCCATCACCGAGATACGCGCCGGGCTGAAGCAGCATTTGGTGGACAGCGGCCAGACCAGCGCCGGCATGGCCAATGTGGGCGCCTACGCGCTACTGGCCCGCAACGCCCCGCAGCTTCTGGTGAAGGATCTGCCTGACAACGTGACCTTTGGCAGCCCGGCCTGGGTCAGCCTGTCGATTGCGGCGGCAACCATCGAGGCCCAGGCGCCGGGTTCAGTGCCGAATATGACGTTTGCCCAGGTCATGCTCCAGGCCAAGCGTGCCGCCATGGCCGATCCGCTGGTCACCCAACACGCCCAGAGTGCCGCTTTGCTGGATTGGGGCGTGGTCAACGGCGTGGTGTCGGCCAAACCCGACGAGCGCTACACCCCAGCCGAGATCGAGCGGGTCAGAACCGCTTTCAATCGCCAGATGGATGAGCGTGTGCAGGCCTCCAGCCTGATGGAAACCGAGCTGCCGAACCGCAAGGAGATTGCGTTGGCCAAGCTCAAGGAACGGTTCGGCGAGGGCCTGCCCTTCGAGGCCAAGCGCCTGAGCGTCAAAGACCCGAGGCCCGGATTCGACCAGCCACTGTACGACCCGAACCGCGCGCCAGCGGGCCTGCACTCAATGCTCGATATTGCCATGGGCGGGTTGCACAACTACGCCTGGGAAACCCGCGACCCACGCCTGAGCAACGCGATCAAGGGCAAGTCCCTGAAGCTGGACGCCCATGGGGTTTTCAATAACCAACTCAACCAGGCAATCGCTGCGCGCAAGCAGGGCATAGGCACGACGATTAAACACCTGGTGGCGCAATTGCCCTTGGCTGATCGACAAAACCTCGAATATGGAAAACTCGAGTTTTTCCAGAACCATACATACGCGCTGGGGCTGGGCTTGACCGGTAGGACCCTGGAGCACAAGAACCCCACGCTACTGATCAAGGCCACCCGGCCCCGTGGCGTCAGCGTCTACGCCCTGGATCTGAAGCAAGGCGCTATTCGAACGATGCCGGCTTCGGTGCTGACCCGCGAGCGTGAGCGCGAGGCCAACCGGGTCTTCCCTATCGAGCCCTTCACACCGCGGCATAACAGCGGTGCTGCGCCGAATCGGGTAGAGCAGGCCGTTCCGTCAAGTTTTGAGAGCGCGCGAACACAGTTCATCGCCGATGCCTTTGTCGAACATTTGGATATCGACAATGACGAAGCGGTCAAGCAGGCCAAGGGCGTCACGACCTACGATCGGCAGATGGAAAACGAATGGAAGCTGGCGGATTTTTTCCTGAATCTGGTGCCGCTCAGGTCAGCGATCGGCAATTTTAAGCAGGGCAATTACCTGGATGGCGCATTGGATCTGGGGATGGATGTCTTCGGTTTTGTCACCGCCGGCGCAGGGGCCTCAACCAGGTTGGCGAAAGTGGGCGCCACGGCGGCGTCTGCTGGGGTCAAGGTGTTGAAGGTGGCCAGGATCATCGGCACTACCGCAATCGGTGCATTCAACCCGGCCAGTGGCCTGGGCGATTTGATTGGTCAAGGCGCGGGGTTGATCCGTCGGGGTGGCAGTTACCTGCTGGGCAAGGCGTTGAGCGGGGTCAATCAGCTCAAGGGCGCCGCCGGCAGTTATGACCTGTTGAAGACGGTCAGCAAGCAGTACGACGCAGCGGCAACCGGCACGTTCAAGGTGGCGGGCCAGGCCGTTGAGGGGGGCGCGGTACTTAATAACGGTCGTTGGTATGCCTTTGATGTCGACCACCTGCGCCCATATGGGCCCCCGCTGGAGGAGTTCACCGCGCAGACCAAAGCGGTAGGCGGGGCCTTGACCAGCGTAAGACGCGATCCGGGTAGCGAGCTGAGTAACCGAGCCCTGAGGCAGTACAGCGTGCCCGAATCCAGGATTGCCGGGCTCACGCGCAACAGTCGAGGGGTTTATACGGGAGCGGATGGCCATCTATCCTTTATCCGCCAAACCGACAGCACCGGTGCAACCGCTGTGTATGAGGTTCGGCAAGTCACCCGTACCCAAGACGGTGCGGTGCAGGCGAGGATTTACCACAACAATCGCCAGACTCCGGTGATGGTGCAGCATGTCGAAGGCGACCAGTGGCTGCGTTTGGGGGCTCGCGGCGGTAATCCACCTACGGTTGCCGAGGATCTCGGGCCCATCATCGGCGCAGGTGGCGAAGGCACAATTTACGAAAGCCTTGACGGCAAGAGTGTCTATAAAGAGTTCGTTGATCCCGTCCGTGGCTATATCCCCAGCTATGTGCAGATAGAAACTGACTGCCTGAACACCTATTACGGCGCTGGCTTTGCAACGGCGATTATCGAAGGCGAGCAGGCCTATATAAAAATGGGCAAGTTGGATGGCGTCGCGCTCAGCACCGTCGGCGGCCGCAGCTTGCCGCCGCAGGCCAGCACCTTACTGGAGGACGCACTGCGGCGAATGGAGGAAAAAGGCATCTATCACCAGGACTTGCAGCTCAAGAACTTCCTGTATTCGGCCCGCGATAAAGTGGTGTATCCGGTGGATATCCAATCGATGCCGGCGGAGTTCGTGGTCGGCCCCGTTCTGGATGCCTACAACGACATGAAGAGCACCTTGCTTTGGCAGTTCAGTGGGTTGGTTGGCTCATGACACGACGGGGGCTGGCGTAGGTTTGAGCCCAGGTGGCGTCACAGCATGCCCTGCCGTTTGAGCGGCAGGGCGTACGGCCTTACAGGCTGAAATCACCTTCGGACACCAACTCGCTCAACGGCCGGCGCGGGCTCGGTGTTTCGCGGCCTTGCAGGTATTCCGGCAGACTCGATTTGTCGCCCAGCTTGCCCACGGCCACCGCCGCATGCAGTGCGTAACCCTCGGGAATCTTCAACTCTTTGCGGGTCAGTTCCTGATCGAAACCGGCCATGCCATGGGTGTACCAACCGCTGAGGCTGGCTTGCAGTGCCAGATGGCCCCAGGCCGAGCCGGTGTCGAAGGTGTGCCACAGCGCCGGGGTTTCCTCGCTGGCGCCAGGGGCAATGAAGTCGGTTTTCGAGGCGATGATCACCAGTGCCGAGGCATGCTGTGCCCAGCCGCGATTGAATTCATTGAGCAGGCCCAGGAAACGCTTCCAGTCCGGCGTGTCGCGGCGTGCGTAGAGAAAGCGCCACGGCTGCGAGTTGTAGGCCGATGGCGCCCAGCGTGCGGCCTCGAAGAAACTCAACAAGGTCTCCTTCGGGATGCTCTCGCCGGTAAACGCGCGGGGCGACCAGCGTTCGGTGAACTGGGGATGGATCGGGTAGTCGGCAACGCGGGTCATGGGCGGGTTCCTGATGGTCAATTCGGCGCTCCAAGCTACTGCGCGCCCGCTAGACTGACAAGTCTTGCAACACCGCCAGTCGTAAGCGCTTGGCCCCGAGGGGCGAGGGCACTAGACTGGCGGCCTTTTCACAGACCGATACCGATGCAGACCCATGGCCGCCAAAGTCGAACCCTTCTGGATACGCAAAACCCTCGATCAACTCGACCAGGAGGAATGGGAGTCGTTGTGCGACGGCTGTGGCTTGTGCTGCCTGCAAAAGCTTGAAGACGAAGATGACAACAGCGTTTATTACACGCGCATCGCCTGCAAGTTGCTGGACCTGAAAACCTGCCAGTGCACCGACTACCCCAACCGCCGCGCCTCGGTGCCGGACTGTATCCAACTCACGCCAGGCCAGGCCGACCAGTTCAAGTGGCTGCCGCCCACCTGCGGCTATCGCCTGGTGAGTGAGCGCAAGGATTTGCCGCTTTGGCACCATCTCGTCTGCGGTGACCGCGACGCCGTGCACCATGAACGTATTTCCCAGTCCGGGCGCATGCTCAGCGAAGGCAGCGTGCCCGAAGACGACTGGGAGGATTACCTGATTTTCCGCGCTGGCTGAGGGGAGTGTGTATGACAGTTGCAGCCAAGTGGGCGGCAGGTCTGGTGATGCTGGCCATCAGCGGCGCGGCGTGGAGCGCCAGGAAAGTCGACCTGGACTACCACGTCAAACTGCTGCCGCAGACCGAACAGGCGGAGGTGCGTATTAGCCTGTCCCAGGGCTCGGCGGTGCGTGGTCTGGATTTCGATTTGGGCAGCGGCGGCGACTACAGCGACTTCAAGGCTGAAGGGCAGTGGAAAGTCACTGGTCACCGTGGCCTGTGGCAGCCCGGCGCGGACAAAGCCAGCCTGACCTACCGGGTCCGCCTTACGCATACACGCAAGCCGGGTGTGTATGACACCCGGTTCACGCCGAGCTGGGCGGTGTTTCGCGGCGAGGATCTGGTGCCGCCCGCGCGGCTCGATCAGCAGGACGGGGTTGAGTTGGTCTCGCGCCTGGTATTCGACCTGCCGGCCGGCTGGAAGAGCGTCGAAACCGCCTGGCCACGGATCGGTAAGAATAAATTCCGTATCGACAATGTCTCGCGCCTGTTCGACCGTCCCACTGGCTGGATGCTCGCCGGCAATCTGGGCAGTCGTCGCGTGCGCCTGGGGGAGACCGATGTCACCGTGGCGTCGCCCAAGGGGCAGGCCATGCGGCGCATGGATGTGCTGACGCTGCTGACTTTTGTCTGGCCGCAAGTGGAAGCGGCATTCCCGCGCCACCCGGCGAAACTGCTGGTGGTGGGCGCCAGTGATCCGATGCGCCGAGGTGCGTTCGCGGCGCGTGACTCGATCTTTCTCAACAGCCGCACGCCGTTGGTCAGCGAAAACGGCAGCAGCCCGTTGTTGCGCGAGGTGGTGCAGGCGATTGGTCGCTTCAATGACCATGACACCAGCGACTGGATCAGCGAAGGGTTGGCAGAGTTTTACGCCATCGAATTGCTGCGCCGTGGCGGTGGTATCACCGATGAGCGCTACGCGGCGATTCAGGCGCGGCTGACCAAGGAAGGCAAGGACGTGACCAGCCTGCGCGGCGAACATGTCAGCGGTGCGACGGTTTCCCGGGCGGTACTGGTGATGCAGGAGCTGGATCGCGAGATCCGCGTGAAAACCCACAACAAGCGCTCACTGGATGACTTGGCACAAGCAGTGATGCGCGCCGATAGCATCACCACCGCGGAGTTTGTGCAGTTGGCCGGGAGCATCATCGGCGAATCGTCGGTAGTGCTCGACTCCAAGCTTTTACGCTGATCCTCAGCCCTGCACGCACAAATCCAAACGTGGGAGTGGGCAATCCCCCTCCCACATTTGAATCTCCACTATGTCGAAGAGCTGTATCAGCCGGCAGTCTTAACTGCTTTCTCCGCCGCCACTTCGGCACGGGTCTTGAGGTTCTTCAACTCTTCACCGGCGCGCTCGATCTTTGTGCGCACGGCGTTCATTTCCTGGCGGCCTTGCTCCAGTTTGTCCTTGAGCGAGCTGTGCCCGGTGAAGCCGCGCGCCAGGGCGACGCCGCCGATTGCCACTTGGATCAGGCCGAAAATCCCGCCGCGGCGCAGGCCTTTGCCGACCATCACGACGCCACCGGCCACGGAGCCGATGCGCTCCCAGCCGTGTACGTTTTGGGTGGGCTGAGTCTGGAACGGCGTGTGTTCGATGACAGGGCGCAAGGTTTTGCTGTCGCTCATGATCTCTCTCCAACAAGGGCAAGTGTCTGCAACTGACTGCTCGCAGACGCTGGATGTTCCGAAAAAATCAATACTTGGGGCCCGAACGGGTGTTGTTGCCCTTGGCCAAGCGGTCGTACAGCACCACGTTGACCGTGGCGGCGAGGTTCATGCAGCCGGTGGTGGGGATGTACACCACGTCTTCGCACCAGTCGCGGATGTCTTTATCCAGGGAGCCGTCTTCCGGGCCGAAGATATACAGCGCGCGGTCCGGATGGGTGTACTCGGGCAACGGGCGGGCGCCGTCCACCAGTTCCACGGCCACCGGAATGCAGCCCAGCGGCAGGATTTTTTTCAGGTCATCGATGCCGATCAGCGGGATATCGTGATGGACCTTCTTGGTGTCGGTGATGAAGTCCCGGGCGCGCTCGTAACGCACGCCGGTGTAAAACACCGAGGCCACGCCATAGCAGCCGGCGGCACGCATCACCGAACCGACGTTTTCCGGGGATTTGGGGTTATACAGACCGATGCAGCTGTAGCGTTTATTGCCCACGGGGAAGGGTGCCTTGAAGAAAAGCGGAGATTATACGGCCTGGAGGGCATGTATTGCTTGGGCCCGCGTTATCGGGGCAAGCGCCCTCCCACATTTCGCTTGTGAGCACCCTAGAAATGTGGGAAGCGGGAGGGAACAGGCGACGGCAATGTTCAGTCGTCTTTCTTCATCAAGCCCGCCAACGCCGCGAACGGGTTGTGGGTGGCCTTGGCAATCGTTGGGCTGCTGGTCGAGCCTTCGCCGAAGTACTGCTGGTCGGTGTAGCGCGAGTGTTCGTTGTCGTGGCAATACAGGCACAGCAATTCCCAGTTGGAACCGTCCTGGGGATTGTCATCATGGTTGTGGTTGCGGTGGTGTACCGTCAGTTCACTCAGGCGCTTGCCGGAGAATTCGCGGGCGCAGCGGCCGCATACGTGGGGGTACATCTTCAGCGCTTTGTCGCGGTAGCCCATTTCGCGGTCGCGCTGGGCATCGGCGAGGATGCGGTCCAGCTTGGCGGTGTGGGAGGGCGGGTTAGTCGAGCTCATCATGGCTCCTGGCTATTAGGTGGGTCACGGATAGGGTTGATTCTAGCTGCTTGAGGGCAGTCACTGCACCTGGCACCGATAGACCGCTATCGGGGCCGAGCCCCCTTCCACATGGGATCTTCAACGGATTCAGCCCTTGAGCTTTTCCGCAATCCAGATGGTATGCCGCGTGCCTTTGTTGCCATGGGCGAACACCTGCACCTCTTCGGCCTTGAAGCCGGCCTTGCGCAGTTTATCGCTGAACAGTTTATCGGCACTGGCCGACCACACCGCCAGCACCCCCTTGGGGCGCAGCGCTTTGGCGCAGGCGGCCAGGCCACCGGCGGAGTACAGCCAGCTATTGGCCTTTTGCGTCAAACCTTCCGGGCCGTTGTCGACGTCGAGCATGATCGCGTCAAACCCTTGGGGCTCGGCCTGCAGCACCTTGGCCACGTCTTCCTGGCGGATCACCGTGCGTGGGTCCAGCAATGGCCGGCCGGATTTTTCCCCCAGCGGTCCACGGTTCCATTCCACGACCCCAGGCACCAGTTCGGCCACCACCACTTCGGCATTTTTGCCCAGATGCTTGAGAGCCGAGGCCAGGGTGAAGCCCATGCCCAGACCGCCGATCAACACCCGCGAGTTCGAGCGGCCAGCAACTTTGCGGCAGGGGATCTCGGCCAGCGCGTCTTCGGAACCGTGCATGCGCGTGTTCATCAACTGGCCACCGTCGCCGCCCTGGATCTTGATGACAAAATCCTCGCCGTATTCGAACAGGCACAAGGCACCGCCGTTGTCAGGGATTGGGGTGGTGTCCAGCAGAACGAAACGTTTCATGGAAATCTCATTGGGAAGGGCATTCTTGCGCGGTTGGGAGTAGCCTTACGACATTCCGGTCAGGCCATGGAGCCATCGATGAAGTGCAGCATTCTAACGGTCATTGTGTTGAGCGCGCTCGCATTGGGTGCGGCGCAGGCTCAGGAGTTGCAAACCGTACCGGTCGCCCCCGCGCCAACTCCCGGCGCACCGGGTACGCCAACGCCCACCCTGTATCCCCAGGTCACCCCGCCGGTGGTACCCAAGAGCAACGGTTCGCCGCCCCTGGCGCCCATCGTCTTGCCCGCACCGCCAAAAGACCAGACAGTGCCCGGCTTGCAGCAGAACGACAGTAAACCGAAGACACCCGGCGGCTAGAATTGCTGCGATAGCAGTTGCCCGTCAGCCATGCGCAGGCGCTTGGACAAGGCAATCGCAATCGCGCGGATAATCTTGGCAGCGACCCGTGGCGCTTCGTTGAGCATTTTCTCCAGGGAGTCTTTGCCCAGGTTCAATAGCACGCAAGCACTGGCGGCCACGCAACTGGCCGAGCGTCGCTCGCCGTCGAGCACCGCCATCTCGCCAAAGGCCCGGCCGCTGCGCAGGGTGGCGATGGTCACGGGTTGGCCGTCGTGATGAGCCTTCTGCACCGCCACTTGGCCGCTGTGGAGGATGCACATGAAGGTGCCCGCATCGCCTTCGAGAAAGATCACCTCGCCTTGGGCAATGCTGCTGATGTTGAAGTAGCCGGCAGCGATATGAAAATCTTCCGGCAACAAAGGATCGAACAATCCGCAGTCCATCAGCATGTCGCGGATTTCATTATTGAGTTGTGTCGGTGGTGGCATGGCAGCAATTGGGTCCATCAAAACAGGGGCGGTCCTGTGTTCAGACCGAACCGCCGCACTAAGTTCCTAAATCAACCCGAGCGCCTTGAACACAAATGCATATTCGAGCGCTACGTCACGTAATCCCTGATAGCGACCGCTCATTCCACCGTGACCGGCGCCCAGTTCGGTCTTGAGCAATAGCAGGTTGTCGTCGGTCTTGGTGTCGCGCAGCTTGGCCACCCACTTGGCCGCTTCCCAGTACTGCACGCGACTGTCGTTGTAGCCGGCAATCACCAGCATGGCCGGGTAAGCCTGGGCGCGGACGTTTTCGTACGGCGCGTAGGCTTTGATGCGTGCGTAGACATCCGGGTCTTCTGGGTTGCCCCATTCGTCGTATTCGGTGACGGTCAGCGGCAGTTCCGGGTCGAGCATGGTGTTCAGCACATCCACGAACGGCACTTCGGCAATCGCCGCCTGGAACAGCTCGGGACGTTGGTTGAGTACCGCGCCGATCAACAAACCGCCGGCACTGCCGCCGCTGATGACCAGTTGCTTGGACGTGGTCAGGCCCTGGGCGATCAAGTGTTCGGCGCAGGCGATAAAGTCGCTGAAAGTGTTCTGCTTGTGTTCCTGCTTGCCGTTGCGATACCAGGCCTCGCCCAACTCGCCACCGCCGCGCACATGCGCAATGGCAAACGCGACGCCCCGGTCCAACAGGCTCAGGCGCGCATGGGAGAACCAAGGGTCCAGGCTCGAACCGTAGGCACCGTAGCCATACAGGTACAACGGTGTCGGCTTGCCCACCTGATCGCGCTTGACCACCAGGCTGATCGGCACCTGGGTGCCATCGGCCGACGTGGCCCACAGGCGCTGGCTCACATAGTCGTCGGCATTGAACACGCCGAGTACCGGGGTTTCCTTGAGCACCTGTTGCGCGCCACTTGCCAGCTCCAACTGCCGCACTTGGGCCGGACGGTTCAGTGCTTCGTAGCGCAGACGGATGCGGTCGCTGGGGAATTCCAGGCTGTTTTGTACGTAGAGGCTGTACGCGGCGTCGGGCAACTCCACACGGTAGGCCGCCAGGTCCTGGGGATGCACTTCGATCACCGGCAGGCCGCCGATGCGCAGGCTCAGGGTCATGGCGCGGGCGTTCAGGCTCACGCCGTCGAGCATCACGTCGTCGCGGTGCGGGATCAGGTTGTGCCAATCGGCTTCGGTGGGCACCTCGCCGGTGTCGGCGGCGACGAACAGCGCGTAGTTGATGCCGTCGCGGTTGCTGCGGATAAACCAGGTCCACTGGCCATCGAGCTGGCCGTGGTCCACATCGTATTCGTGATCCTCCACCCGTGGCGCCACGCAGGTGAAGTCCAGGTGCGGCTGGTTGGCGTCCAGCGCCCAGATTTCGCTGGTGGTCTTGCTGCCCAGCGCCAGCAGCAACTGGCGTTCGGAGCTTGAGCGGTAGCAATGCAGGAAGAACCGTCCGTCAGGCTCGTGGAACACTTCCTGCGCCGCCGTGCCATCCAGGCGATAGCGATACAGCTTGTGCGGGCGGTGGGTGTCGTCCAATTCGCCGAAGAACAGGGTCAGGCTGTCGTTGGCCCAGGTCATGCTGCCGTCGCAGTGATCGAATTCCAGTTCGCTGACTTTGTCGGTGGCCAATTCCTTCACGAACAGGGTGTAGATCTCATCGCCACTGGTATCGAGGCTGTAGGCCAGGCGCTGATGGTCGGGGCTGATGCTGAACGCGCCGAGGGAGAAGAACCCGCCGTTGGCCAGCACGTTCGGGTCCAGCAGCAGTTCTTCGCTGCTGTCATCCACTTGGTTGCTGTCGTCGGCGGGGCGACGGCAGCGGTAGTGGCGCGCATATTCG
The DNA here is from genome assembly GCF_019641515.1 of Pseudomonas sp. S5F11. Taxonomy (NCBI): domain Bacteria; kingdom Pseudomonadati; phylum Pseudomonadota; class Gammaproteobacteria; order Pseudomonadales; family Pseudomonadaceae; genus Pseudomonas; species Pseudomonas sp. S5F11. The sequence goes on along the minus strand of NZ_JAIFJZ010000001.1, from coordinate 1,865,288 downwards.
TCACCGGCGGTGGTGCGCGTGTAATACAGGTACGGGCCCCAGGGGGAGGGCAGGGACAGGTCGGTTTCGAGGATGCGCCCCTTGATCTCGTCAAACAGGCTTTCGCGCAGGGCCGCTTGATCGGCGAGCTGGGCTTCCTGCCAGGCGTTTTCGGCTTTGAGGTAATCGAGCACTTCGGCGCTGTCACGCTCTTGCAGCCAGGCGTACGGGTCCTGGCCGGGGGCCTTGCGGGCAATCGGGGCGGCAGTGATGTGGGTCGATGACGGCATGGATCACTCTCTGTCTGGCGGAAGGTGGCGGGCATTGCAGCCGTGACACGCAAAAGCCGTTATGATAGCCGCCTGTTTGCCAACCTTGCCATGGACACCATGACCGAGAACGACTATCTGACCGCTTGGGGCCTTTACGCCTTCGCTGCTTTGGGCTGCCTGTTGGTGTGGTGGCGCCTGACCCGCTGGATCTGGCGCTGGCTGCGCGAGCCGCTGCAACTGCTGATGGCGGTGCTGTTGTTCAGCCCGACCATCGTCGATCCGGTCAAGACCCAGTTCGCGCCGGCCGTGGCCATTACGGCGATGGACCTGGTGCTCAAGGTCGGCAATAACGCCTGGCGTGCCATCTCCGATTTGTTCATGTACACCATGATTGCGTTCGGCGTGTACCTGGTGTTCGTGCTGATCCGCTGGCCCATCGAGCGTGCCGCCAAGGCGCGCCGCGAGCGCAAGGCCGCCACCGACGCCGCCCTGGCCGCCGAAGACCAGGACGATGACGAACCTTTCCGGCGTCCGGCGCCCGTCAGCGGTATGCGAGTCGAACCGCGTCTTTAACGTTGTAAGCCCTGCAGCGAGAGCCCTGGCATGTGTGAATTATTGGGCATGAGTGCCAACGTCCCCACCGATATCGTGTTCAGCTTTACCGGGCTGATGCAGCGCGGCGGGCGCACCGGGCCGCACCGCGACGGTTGGGGTATCGCGTTCTACGAAGGCCGTGGCCTGCGTTTGTTTCAGGACCCGGCCGCGAGCAGCGAATCGGAAGTCGCCCTGCTGGTGCAGCGTTATCCCATCAAAAGCGAAGTGGTGATTGGCCATATCCGCCAGGCCAATGTCGGCAAGGTGAGCCTGGCCAATACCCACCCGTTCGTGCGCGAGCTGTGGGGGCGCAACTGGTGTTTTGCCCATAACGGCCAACTGGCGGACTTCGCCCCACGCGCCACGTTCTACCGGCCGGTGGGCGATACCGACAGCGAAGCGGCGTTCTGCGATCTGCTCAACCGCGTGCGCGAAGCCTTCCCCGAGCCGGTGGACATCGAGCAAATGCTGCCGGACCTGATCGCCGCCTGCGCCGAGTACCGCAGCAAAGGCGTCTTCAACTGCCTGCTCAGCGATGGCGACTGGCTGTTCTGCTATTGCTCGACCAAACTGGCCCAGATCACCCGGCGTGCACCGTTCGGTCCGGCGCGCTTGAAAGATGTCGACGTGATCGTCGATTTTCAGGCCGAAACCACGCCCAATGACGTGGTCACGGTGATTGCCACCGAACCCCTGACCGACAACGAAAACTGGACCCGCTACGAACCGGGTCAATGGAGCCTATGGCGACGCGGAGAATGCGTCAGCCAGGGCATTACCGAGTAAGGACATCGACTATGTTGCTCAGCTATCTGCGGTTGGTGCTGTTTGCCATTGGCCTGTTGGTCGGTGTGCAAGTGCCGGGGTTTATCAGCGATTACGCCAAGCGCGTCGAAGCCCACCTGATCGAGGCCCAGACCAGCCTGCGTGGCTTCGAAACCACGGCGCAGCAGTTCTTCAAGGGGGACATGCACGCCCTGGTCGAGCATTACCGCGCCAGCGATGACCCGGTGTTCCAGAGCGATGCCAGCAGCCTGGGCGCTTTGCTCGATCGCCAAGTGGCGCTGGACAAGCAATTCCAGGCCATGCAGGGCCCGTGGTATATCCGTGCGCTGCAAGTGGCGGTGGCCGCCGACCCGGATATCCGCCAGGAAACCTGGAACGGCTACAGTTACCAGATCCTGCTGACCCCCGAAGCCATGGGCTGGGGCCTGGGTGGGGCGATGCTGTTGTCGTTCGGCCTGGAATGCCTGTACCGCTTGATCGACTGGATCGTGCTGGGCGGCAAGCGCCTGCGCCAGAGCCGGCCGATTGAAGAGCGGGACCTCAAGGGGCTCTAACGCCCAACTCGATCAAATGTGGAAGGGGGCTTGCCCCCGATAGCAGTGGATCAGTCAGCCGAACTGTCACTGACGCTATCGCGGGCAAGCCCGCTCCCACATTCATATCCGGTTTATTAAGTTGCCAGCACCATCCGCTCTTCGCCGACTTCCTCGGCATACCGGGCCACTACTTTCTGGCACAACCCCACGATCTCCTCCACCAACTCCACGCCCACGCGCCACGACACCACCACTTGCAGGTTCGGCAAACGTTGTTCCATGGGCAGCATCAGCAGTTCGCCGCGGGCCAGTTCTTCGCCGACCAGCACCGGCGGCAGCGCGCCAATCCCGAAACCGTCGCGCAGCAGGCGGGTGATCGCCGACACTGAGTTCACGCAGTTCATACGCGGCGCAGCAACGCCATTGGCTTGCATCAGGCGGATCACGTCCTGGTGCGGGTGGGAATTTTTCGAATAAGTGATGATGCGTTCCTGGGCCAGGTCGGCAAGGGAGGCATAGTCACGGTTATAGATCGATTGGCTGGCGACGATCCAGGCCATCGGGTGGCTGCCCAGTTCCAGGCTGCGCACGGTTTCCAGGCGCAGCAGGTCGGTTTGCAGGATCAGATCGAGAAAGCCTTTTTGCAGCTGATCGCTGAGGTTCAGCGCGGTATCGGCGACCAATTCGATTTCCACCAGCGGGAAATGGTCCATCAATTCCGCCACCAACGGGCTGAGCCAGGTGTGGATCACTGTGTCCATGGCGCCGATCCGAATCCGTCCGACCTTGCTGCTGGTGGTCTCCAGGGATTGTTTCAAACCTTGCAGGGTCACCATCATCTGCTCGGCATAGTCGAGCACCTTGACGCCTTCCGGGGTCAGGCTCACCCCCCGGGAATCGCGCAGGAAAAGCTTCACCCCCAGTTCGCTTTCCAGCACGGCGATGCGGCTGGAGATCGACGCCTGGGTGGTAAAGAGCTTTTCGGCGGTCAGGCGAAAGCTCTTGAGCCTGGCGACCCAAACGAAGGTTTCGAGGAACTTCAAATTCATGGGATCAACTTTTTCTTATGCTTGGATCGGTTTTTATTAGTTGGACGCCGCACGGGGCGAGCGCCAAAAATCGAGTCGTTCCACGATAAGCGGCGTGGGGGTGTCAGGACAAGTTGCGTGTCCGACGGTAAAAATCCCACACTACAAAAAAACAAAGCCTACAGGAGCGACCACCGTGAGCCGCCTGCTACTGAATTGTGATATCGGCGAAAGCTTTGGCAACTGGACCATGGGCCTGGATGCCGAGGTCATGCCGTTCATCGATTGCGCCAACGTGGCCTGCGGCTTTCATGCCGGCGACCCGAGCATCATGCGCAAGACTGTCAGCCTGGCGCTCAAGCATGGCGTGCAAATCGGTGCGCATCCGGCGTACCAGGACCTCCAAGGGTTCGGTCGCCGCTCGATGGCTTACAGCCCTGAAGAAATCCAGGACCTGTTGCACTACCAGATCGGCGCTCTCGATGGCATTTGCCGTGCCCAGGGCGCACGCGTCAGCTACGTCAAACCCCACGGTGCGTTGTACAACGACATGATGGCCAAACCCGCGCAACTGCGCGCGGTGATGCAGGCCATTGCGGCCTACGATGGCAGCTTGCCGTTGATGCTGCTGGCCACCCGTGATAACAGCGCAGCCCAGGCGATGGGCGACGAATACGGCCTGACCTTGTGGTTCGAAGCGTTCGCCGACCGTGCTTACGATAGCCACGGCCACCTGGTATCGCGCCAACTGCCGGGCGCAGTGCATCACGACGCTGACACCGTGCTCCAGCAAGCCCTGACTATTGCTCGCGGCGAGCCGCTCACCGCCAGCGATGGCAGCGCCCTGGTATTGCAGGCCAATACCTTGTGCGTCCATGGCGACAACGCCAGTTCCATCGCCGCCGTGCAACGTATCCGCGCGGCGTTGACGTCAGCATGAAGCCACGCATTGAAGTGGTGGCCATCGATTGTCTGATGGTGCGTCTGTTCGACGTGATCGCCGAAGCCAATATGCCGTGGATGCTCGCCGCTACCCAACGATTGCGCAGCGCTTTCGGCACGGCGTTGGTGGATCTGGTGCCGTCCTATACCACCTTGATGGTGCATTACGAGCTCACCGCGTTGAGCCCGGCCGAGGCGCGGCACCGCATCGATCAAGCCCTCGCCGACCTGCAACCCCAGGCCCAGGGCAGCGGCCAGTGCCATGTTTTGCCGGTGTGGTACGACCTGCGCGTCGGCCCGGAACTGAGCGTGCTCAGCCAGCGTAGCGGCTTGACGGTGGACGAGGTAATCCGCCGCCACAGCGCCCACGAATACCAGGTGTTCGCCCTTGGTTTTGCTCCCGGATTCGCTTTTATGGGCTTGGTGGATGAAGCCCTCGCCACTCCGCGCCTAAGCACCCCGCGCAAACGCGTGGCGGCCGGCAGTGTTGGGATCGCCGAGCGGCAGACCGCTGCCTACCCGGTGGTGTCGCCGGGCGGCTGGAACCTGATCGGCCGCACCCCGGCCAAACTCTTCGACCGCGAGCGCGGCGGCTACAGCTTGATGCAGCCCGGCGACACGGTGCGTTTCCAGGCGGTGGATCACGCCGAATTCATCCGCTTGGGTGGCGATGACACGCCGCTGGAGGCGCAGCCATGAGCCGCTTATCGATCGAGGCCAGCACCCCGCTGTGCCTGTTGCAGGACGCCGGGCGTTTTGGCGTGCGCCACTTGGGCGTCACCCAGGGCGGCGCGCTGGATTGGGTGTCGATGGCCTGGGCCAATTGGCTGCTGGGCAATGCGCTGAACGCTGCGGTGGTGGAAATTACCCTCGGCGGCTTCACCGTAAAGGCTGAGGACTATTGCCTGTTGGCTCTGGCCGGTGCAGACCTGGGTGCGCATATCGACGAGCGTGCCATCAGCCCTGGGCGCAGTTTTGTCCTGCAAAAGGGCCAGCGCCTGCGCTTTACCCAACCGTTCGACGGTGCGCGGGCGTACCTGGCGGCGCCGGGCGGGTTTGATGCGCCGGCGGTGCTGGGCAGTTGCGCGACGGTGGTTCGTGAAGCACTCGGAGGTGTGGATGGCTTGGGCAACGCACTGGCCGCAGGCGGTCGGTTGAGCTATTTCGGAACCGGCGGTGCCCTGCAGGAGTTGAGTCAGCCGGCGTTGCCAACCGGCGGCTCACTGGACGTGATTGTCGGCGCGCAGATCGGCCAGTTCAGCGGCCAGAGCCTGTTCGATGCGTTCAACACCGACTGGGCCTTGGACAGCCGTGCCGACCGCATGGGCATGCGCCTGCTGGGCACGCCATTGCAGTATCAGGGGCCGTCGTTGATCTCCGAAGGGATTCCGCTGGGGGCGATCCAAGTGCCGCCGGATGGGCAGCCGATCGTACTGCTCAATGATCGCCAGACTATCGGCGGCTATCCACGGTTGGGCGCGCTGACACCCTTGGCCTTGGCCAGGCTGGCGCAATGTCTGCCGGGGCAGAAAGTGCGATTGGCGCCGGTGGTGCAGGAAACGGCGCATCGGCAGCACATCGAGTATTTGCGCCGCTTCCAAACGGCGGGACGGGCTTGCTCCCGATAGAGTTAGGTCAGTCCATTCGTCAGTGACTGCACCACCGGAATCGGGGGCAAGCCCCCTCCCACACTGGATGTCTGTATTAATTGGAGAAAGTATCTGCGCCGCTTCCAAACAGTGGGAGGGGGCTTGCCCCCGATGACGGCGCGTCAGTGACAGAGGGGCAGGCAGACTGCTAAAGGGGGCAAGCCCCACCCACATTGGATGTCGGTATTACTTGGAAAAAGCCATTGCACCGCTTCCAAACTGTGGGAGGGGGCTTGCCCCCGATGACGGCGCGTCAGTGGCAGATGGGCAGGCAGACTGCTAAAGGGGGCAAGCCCCACCCACATTGGATGTCGGTAATACTTGGAAAAAGCCATTGCGCCGCTTCCAAACTGTGGGAGGGGGCTTGCCCCCGATGACGGCGCGTCAGTGGCAGATGGGCAGGCAGACTGCTAAAGGGGGCAAGCCCCACCCACATTGGATGTCGGTATTACTTGGAGAAAGCATTTGCGCCGCCTCCAAACTGTGGGAGGGGGCTTGCCCCCGATGACGGCGTGTCAGTGGCAGAGGGGCAGGCAGACTGCTAAAGAGGGCAAGCCCCACCCACATTGGATGTCGGTACTACTTGGAAAAAGCCATTGCGCCGCTTCCAAATTGTGGGAGGGGGCTTGCCCCCGATGACGGCGCGTCAGTGACAGAGGGGCAGGCAGATTGCACCAGGGGGCAAGCCTCCACATTGGATCTGGTGTTATTTGGACAGGTAGCGCATGCCTTCTTCCAGCCCGCGCAGCGTCAGCGGGTACATCTGGTCTTCCACCAACTCCCGCACAATCCCGGTGGAGGCCGTAAACCCCCAAGTTTCCTTGGGGTATGGGTTTATCCAGATCAGCTTCTTGTACTTGGCCATGAAGCGCTGCATCCACACATACCCGGGCTCTTCGTTCCAGTGCTCGACGCTGCCGCCGGCCTGGGTGATTTCGTACGGCGCCATCGAAGCGTCGCCGATAAAAATCACTTTGTAGTCGGCACCGTACTTGTGCAGTAAGTCCTGGGTGGAGGTGCGCTCCGATGTGCGGCGCTGGTTGTTTTTCCACACCGACTCGTACACGAAGTTATGGAAGTAAAAGTACTCCAGGTGCTTGAACTCGGTCTTGCACGCGGAGAACAGTTCTTCGCAGATCTTCACATGGGCATCCATCGAGCCGCCGATATCGAACAGCAATAGCAGCTTGATGGTGTTGCGCCGTTCCGGGCGCATCTGAATGTTCAGCAAGCCGGCATCGCGGGCGGTGTGGTCGATGGTGCCGTCGATATCCAGCTCTTCCGCCGCCCCTTGGCGAGCGAATTTGCGCAAGCGGCGCAGGGCCACTTTGATGTTGCGCGTGCCCAGTTCCACCTGGTCGTCGAGGTTTTTGTATTCGCGCTGGTCCCAGACTTTGACGGCCTTGCCCTGGCGCTTGCCGGCGTCGCCGACGCGAATGCCTTCCGGGTTATAACCGCCGGAACCGAACGGGCTGGTGCCGCCGGTGCCGATCCACTTGTTGCCGCCCGCGTGGCGTTCTTTCTGTTCTTCCAGGCGCTTCTTGAATTCCTCGATCAGCTTGTCGAGGCCGCCCAGGGACTGGATCTGCGCACGCTCTTCATCGCTGAGCGAACGCTCGAATTCCTTGCGCAGCCAGTCTTCGGGGATCAGCGCCTGTAGGTGATCATCGAGTTTTTCCAGGCCGTTGAAATACGCGCCGAAGGCCCGGTCGAACTTGTCGAAATGCCGCTCGTCCTTGACCAGGATCGCCCGGGCCAAGTAGTAAAACTCGTCCATGTCGGCAAAGGTCACGCGTTGTTTGAGCGCGTTGATCAGGTCGAGCAATTCGCGCACCGACACCGGCACCTTGGCTGCGCGCATTTCATTGAACAGGTTGAGCAACATCAGCGATTACCGCGACGGCTCATGAACGCCAGACGCTCCAGCAACTGCACGTCCTGCTCGTTCTTCACCAGGGCGCCGGCCAATGGCGGAATGGCCTTGGTCGGATCGCGCTCGCGCAGCACCGCCTCGCCGATATTGTCGGCCATCAGCAGCTTGAGCCAGTCCACCAGTTCGGAAGTGGAGGGTTTTTTCTTCAGGCCGGGGACTTTGCGCACGTCGAAGAACACGTCCAGCGCTTCGCTGACCAGGTCTTTCTTGATGTCGGGGTAGTGCACATCGACGATCTTTTGCAGGGTGGTGCGATCCGGAAAGGCGATGTAGTGGAAGAAGCAGCGGCGCAGGAACGCGTCCGGCAGCTCTTTTTCGTTGTTGGAGGTAATGATGATGATCGGGCGTTTTTTGGCCTTGATGGTCTCGTCGATTTCGTAGACGTAGAACTCCATCTTGTCGAGTTCTTGCAGCAGGTCGTTGGGGAACTCGATGTCGGCCTTGTCGATTTCATCGATCAGCAGAATCACCCGCTCATCGGACTCGAAGGCTTCCCAGAGCTTGCCTTTCTTCAGGTAGTTGCGCACGTCGTGCACCTTGTCCACGCCCAACTGCGAGTCGCGCAGGCGGCTGACCGCGTCGTACTCGTACAGGCCTTGATGGGCCTTGGTGGTGGACTTGATGTGCCAGGTAATCAGCTTGGCGCCGAAGGATTCGGCCAGTTGCTCGGCGAGCATGGTCTTGCCCGTGCCCGGCTCGCCCTTGACCAGTAGCGGACGCTCCAGGGTGATGGCAGCGTTGACGGCCAGTTTCAGGTCATCGGTGGCAACGTAGGCCTGGGTGCCTTCGAACTTCATCGGTGTTTCCTCGAATTCATCAATGCCCGGACTATACCGCGCGGCCCCGGCGACTGTGAACGCAGACGGGTTATTCAGTCTCTGAATGGCCGGTCACTCTGCGCGCTCAGTCGGCGCTCGGCTTGGGTTGTTCATAGCGCGCGTTGAACGCCTGAATAAAGCCGTTGCGCAAAATCGCCACCACGGCCCAGAACGCGCTGACATCTTGCTGATGCACGCTGCCGCTCAGTTCAACGCGGGTGGCGAACTGGTTTTTGCGTTGGTTCTTCAGCACGGTCTCGCTGGCGCCCACCACGGCCTCCCAGATCGAGCGGAAAATATTCTTGTCTTTGTTTTCCACGTCCTGCTGCCAGTCGAACACTTCCACATCCCGCAGCAACGGCTTGATGTAGCCGCTCAGTTGGCCCTTTTCAGCCTGGGCCTCAATGACCAGATCGCCAGTGCCGGCCTTGAAATCGAACTTGCCGTAGGCCGAGGCAAAGTCGTTCATACGCTTGAGCTGCAAGTCGCGGGCGCGGAAGCGGAATTCGAAGTCTTCGAAATTGCTCAAGGGGTCGAAGGTGGCACTGGCTTCCAGCGGGGCCTGGCCCAGCAGCAGTGCTTTACCGTCGAAGCGCGCATCGCGCCTGCCTTCGGTGTCGACCACGTTGGTCAGGTTATAGAAGCTGGCATTGACGCCGGTGGCGTTGATGTTCACCGCCGGTTTGGAATTGAAGTTATGGAACGCGATCTTGCCGTCTTCGATGCGCACCTCGTTGAGGGTGATCGGCAGCAACTTGCCCAGTTGCTCGCGCCAGTCGGTGCCCTTACCGGTCTGGGACGCCTGCTTGTTGGCGCCGCCGTCGACAAAATTGATTTCCGGCCGCACAAAGTAGCCTTCGGCGACGACCGCATGGTCGTACCACAGCGAATGCCAGCTCACCGCGAACTCGATCAGTGGCGCCTTGACGAACGGCACCGGCACCTTGCCGTCCACCTTAACGATCTGCAAGCCGTTGATGCGGTAGGCGCCGCGCCACAGGGCCAGGTCCACGTCGGCGATTTCGCCTCGGTAGTCGCCCATATTGGCCAGTTTGTCATTCAGGTAATTGCGCACCAGGTAGGGCAGGGCGATGTTCAGGGCGATCAGCACCACCACCAACCCGGCGACGGTCCATAGCGGCCAACTGTAGCGACGTTTCATGGGGCAGTTCTCCTTGCTCGTAAGCAGATGGACTGTCGCGCCGGCCTCAACGTTCCTCCGACTGGACGCCTAGTACGACCCGGCATACCCTTGAAGCCTTTCGCACATCGCCCAATAGGACCCGCCATGAGCCGCATTTTTGCAGATAACGCGCACTCCATCGGTAACACGCCCCTGGTTCAGATCAACCGCATCGCTCCGCGCGGCGTGACCATTCTGGCCAAGATCGAAGGGCGCAACCCCGGTTACTCGGTGAAGTGCCGCATCGGTGCAAACATGATCTGGGACGCCGAAAGCAGCGGCAAACTCAAGCCGGGCATGACCATCGTCGAACCCACCTCCGGCAACACCGGCATCGGCCTGGCGTTCGTCGCCGCCGCCCGTGGCTACAAGTTGCTGCTGACCATGCCGGCCTCCATGAGCCTGGAACGGCGCAAGGTGCTCAAGGCCCTCGGCGCCGAGCTGGTACTGACCGAGCCGGCCAAAGGCATGAAAGGCGCTATCGAGAAGGCCGGCGAGATCGTCGCCAGCGACCCGGCCCAGTACTTTATGCCGGCCCAGTTCGAAAACCCGGCCAACCCGGCCATCCACGAAAAAACCACCGGCCCGGAAATCTGGAACGACACCGATGGCGCCGTGGATGTGCTGGTGGCGGGCGTGGGCACTGGTGGCACCATCACCGGCGTGTCGCGCTATATCAAAAATATCCAAGGCAAGCCGATTCTGTCGGTGGCGGTCGAGCCGATCGGTTCGCCGGTGATCACCCAGACCCTGGCCGGTGAAGAGGTCAAGCCCAGCCCGCACAAGATCCAGGGGATCGGCGCCGGGTTCGTGCCGAAGAACCTCGACCTGTCGATGGTCGACCGCGTGGAACTGGTGAGCGACGAGGAATCCAAGGCCATGGCCCTGCGTTTGATGCAGGAAGAGGGGATCTTGTGCGGGATTTCCTGCGGCGCCGCGATGGCGGTGGCGGTGCGCCTGGCACAGAAACCGGAGATGCAGGGCAAGACTATCGTGGTGGTGCTGCCGGATTCCGGTGAGCGTTACCTGTCGAGCATGCTGTTCAGCGATCTGTTCACTGAGCAGGAAAACCAGGCTTGATGCAGGTCAGCTGGTCGGTGCGGGCCTTCTGCATAATGGCGCAACTGTTTATCATGGCCGGCTGCTACGTCTGGCACCCCTCCAACGGGGTGCTGTCGGCCAGACGCTTATTTCCAGGAGTTGCTGCATGACCTTTTCTCTGACCGCCAAACTGTCGGTGCTGCTGTTGTTTATCGGCAGCACGCTGTACGTGCACCTGCGCGGCAAGGCGCGTTTGCCGATGTTGCGCCAGTTCGTCAACCATTCGGCGCTGTTCGCCCCGTATAACGCCTTGATGTACCTGTTTTCGGCGGTGCCGTCCAAGCCGTACCTGGACCGCAGCAAATTCCCGGAGCTGGATGTGCTCAAGGACAACTGGGAAGTGATCCGCGAAGAGGCCATGCACCTGTTCGACGAGGGTTACATCCGCGCCGCCGAAAAGAACAACGACGCCGGTTTCGGTTCGTTCTTCAAAAAGGGCTGGAAGCGTTTCTACCTAAAGTGGTACGACAAGCCCCTGCCGTCGGCCGAGGCGCTGTGCCCGAAGACCGTGGCGCTGGTGAGTAGCATCCCCAACGTCAAGGGCGCGATGTTCGCGCTATTGCCGGGCGGCAGCCACCTCAACCCGCACCGCGACCCGTTCGCCGGTTCCCTGCGCTATCACTTGGGCTTGTCCACGCCCAATTCCGACGACTGCCGCATCTTCGTCGACGGCCAGGTGTACGCCTGGCGCGACGGTGAAGACGTGATGTTCGACGAAACCTATGTGCATTGGGTCAAGAACGAGACCGAGCAGACCCGCGTGATCCTGTTCTGCGACATCGAGCGTCCGCTGAGTAACCGCCTGATGACCCGCGTCAACCGTTGGGTCAGCAAACAGCTGGGCCGCGCCACCGCACCGCAGAACCTCGACGACGAGCGCGTGGGTGGGATCAACCAGGCGTATGCCTGGAGCAAGACCTTCAGCGACAAGTTCAGCGGTGTGGTCAAACAGTGGAAGCGCAAGCATCCGAAGGCTTACCGCATTGCGCGGCCGGTGCTGGCGGTAGTGGTGTTGGTACTGCTGTGGAAGTGGTTGTTCGGCTGATCTGAAGCGTTAAACGCGGTCAAAATGTGGGAGGGGGCTTGCTCCCGATAGTGGTGGATCAGTCATGGATGTTTTGACTGACATACCGCCATCGGGGGCAAGCCCCCTCCCACATTTGATCTCCTGTGTTCTTAAGAGGCAATCAGCTGCCGCAGCACATAGTGCAGAATTCCCCCCGACTTGAAGTACTCCACTTCATTCAAGGTATCGATCCGGCACAGCACCTCGACCTTCTCCGTGCTGCCATCCTCCCGGGTAATCACCAGCGTCAGGTTCATACGTGGCACGATCTCCACGTCGCTCAGCCCCAGAATATCGATCTTCTCCTTACCGGTGAGTTTGAGCGCCTTGCGGTTCTGATCCAGCTTGAACTGCAACGGCAACACGCCCATGCCCACCAGGTTGGAGCGGTGGATGCGCTCGAAACTCTCGGCAATCACCGCTTTGACTCCCAGCAGATTGGTGCCCTTGGCCGCCCAGTCGCGGCTGGAGCCGGTGCCGTATTCCTGCCCGGCGATCACCACCAGCGGCGTGCCTGTAGCCTGGTATTTCATCGCGGCGTCGTAGATCGCCATCTTCTCGCCAGTGGGGATATACAGCGTATTGCCACCTTCCTCGCCGCCGAGCATTTCGTTGCGGATGCGGATATTGGCAAAGGTGCCGCGCATCATCACTTCATGGTTGCCCCGACGTGAGCCGTAGGAGTTGAAGTCGCGCGGTTCCACGCCCTGTTCGCGCAGGTAGCGGCCGGCTGGGCTGTCGACCTTGATATTACCGGCGGGGGAGATGTGGTCGGTTGTCACCGAATCCCCCAACAACGCCAGCACGTTCGCACCTTTGACGTCCTTGATGACCGGCAGCGGCCCGGCAATGTCGTCGAAGAACGGCGGGTGCTGGATGTAGGTCGAGTCTTGCTGCCACACATAGGTGGCGGCTTGTGGCACCTCAATGGCCTGCCATTGTTCATCCCCGGCAAACACTTCGGCGTACTCCTTGTGGAACATGCCAGTGCTGACCTGGGCCACGGCGTCGGCGATTTCCTGGCTGCTGGGCCAAATGTCCTTGAGGTATACCGGGTTGCCCTGCTGGTCGTTACCCAACGGCTCGCTGCTGATATCGATGCGCACGGTGCCCGCCAGGGCGTAGGCCACCACCAGGGGCGGCGATGCCAGCCAGTTGGTTTTCACCAGCGGATGCACGCGGCCTTCGAAGTTGCGGTTGCCGGACAATACCGACGCCACGGTGAGGTCGGCTTTCTGGATGGCTTTTTCGATCGGCTCGGGCAAGGGCCCGGAGTTGCCGATGCAGGTGGTGCAGCCATAACCCACCAGATCGAAACCGAGCTTGTCCAAGTATTGCGTGAGCCCCGCGGCCTTGTAGTAGTCGGTGACCACTTTGGAGCCGGGCGCCAGGGAGCTTTTCACCCAGGGTTTGCGCGTCAGGCCTTTTTCCACGGCCTTCTTGGCCACCAGGCCGGCGGCCATCATCACGCTGGGGTTGGAGGTATTGGTGCAGGAGGTGATCGCGGCGATCACCACGGCGCCGTTTTTCAGGCGATAGGTCTGACCGTCGAAGTCGTAATCGGCTTCACCCACCAGGTCGGCATTGCCTACGGCGACACCGCCGCCGCCTTCGCTTTCCAGGCGACCTTCTTCTTTATTGGTGGGTTTGAACTGCAAGTCGAGAAAGTCGCTGAATGCCTGGCCGACATTCGGCAGCGCCACCCGGTCCTGGGGACGCTTCGGCCCGGCCAGGCTGGCTTCGACGCTGCCCATGTCCAGGGCCAGGCTGTCGGTGAACACCGGCTCCTGGCCCGCGTGACGCCACATGCCTTGGGCCTTGGTGTACGCCTCGACCAGTTTGACGGTTTCTGTCGGACGGCCCGAGAGGCGCAGGTAGTCCAGGGTCACTTCATCGACCGGGAAAAAGCCGCAAGTGGCGCCGTATTCCGGGGCCATGTTGGCGATGGTGGCGCGGTCCGCCAGGGGCAGGTCGGCCAGGCCGTCACCATAGAACTCGACGAACTTACCCACCACGCCTTTCTTGCGCAGCATCTGGGTCACCGTCAGCACCAGGTCGGTGGCGGTGATGCCTTCCTTGAGTTTGCCGGTGAGCTTGAAGCCGATCACTTCGGGGATAAGCATCGACACCGGCTGGCCGAGCATCGCCGCCTCTGCTTCGATACCACCCACGCCCCAGCCGAGCACACCCAGGCCGTTGATCATGGTGGTGTGGGAGTCGGTGCCCACCAGGGTGTCGGGGAACGCATAAGTGCGGCCGTCTTCGTCTTTGGTCCAGACCGTGCGGCCCAGGTATTCGAGGTTGACCTGGTGGCAAATGCCGGTGCCCGGCGGCACCACGCTGAAGTTGTCGAAGGCGCTCTGGCCCCAACGCAGGAAGGCATAGCGTTCGCCGTTGCGCTGCATTTCGATGTCGACGTTCTGCTCGAAGGCGTCGGCATTGCCGAACTTGTCGACCATCACCGAGTGGTCGATCACCAAATCGACGGGAGAGAGCGGGTTGATGCGTTGCGGGTCGCCACCGGCCTTGGCCACGGCGGCGCGCATGGCGGCCAGGTCGACCACGGCGGGTACGCCGGTAAAGTCTTGCATCAGCACGCGGGCGGGGCGGTACTGGATCTCGCGGTCGGACTGGCGCTCTTTGAGCCAGGCGGCGATGGCCTTGAGGTCGGCGCCGGTGACCGTTTTGTTGTCTTCCCAGCGCAGCAGGTTCTCCAGCAGCACTTTGAGCGACATCGGCAGCTTATCGAGGTCACCCAGGCTCTTGGCGGCTTCCGGCAGGCTGAAGTAATGGTAGGTCTTGCTGTCTATTTCAAGGGTCTTAAGGGTTCTCAGGCTATCAAGCGATGACATGACACGACTCCTTATGGTCCGCACGGCTACGGACCTGACGGGACGAACAGAGCTTTAAAGCTAGCGCTGTTTTCATTAGCAGGCTAATAACTGGACTCTATGGTGAAGTCCAAGGTTCCGAACTCGGCTATCATGCGCGCGTTTTCATGACAGACATTGCGATAGCGCAAGGTCCGTCGAGTCACCAGGAGAGTTGATGAACACCCTTTTTATGCACTGCCGCCCAGGGTTTGAAGGCGAAGTCTGTTCCGAGATCGCGGAACACGCCGCGCGCCTGAACGTGTCCGGCTACGCCAAGGCCAAGACCGGCAGCGCCTGCGCCGAATTTGTCTGCACCGAAGAAGACGGCGCCCAGCGCTTGATGCACGGCCAGCGCTTTGCCGAGCTGATCTTCCCGCGGCAATGGGCGCGTGGGGTATTTATCGACTTGCCAGAAACCGACCGCATCAGCGTGATCCTTGCCCACCTGCGCGAATTTCCGGTGTGCGGCAGCCTGTGGCTGGAAATGGTCGACACCAACGACGGTAAAGAGCTGTCCAACTTCTGCAAGAAATTCGAAGTACACCTGCGCAAAGCCCTGCTCAATGCCGGCAGGCTGGTGGATGACCCGAGCAAACCGCGCCTGCTGCTGACCTTCAAGAGCGGCCGCGAAGTGTTTATGGGCCTGGCCGAGTCGAACAACTCGGCGATGTGGCCCATGGGCATCCCCCGTCTGAAATTTCCCCGCGAAGCCCCCAGCCGCTCAACCTTGAAGCTGGAAGAGGCTTGGCACCACTTTATCCCGCGCGATCAGTGGGACGAGCGCCTGCATGGCGACATGACCGGCGTCGACCTTGGCGCCGCGCCGGGTGGCTGGACCTGGCAGTTGGTCAACCGTGGCATGCTGGTGACCGCCATCGACAACGGCCCCATGGCCGAGAGCTTGATGGACACCGGCCTGGTGCAGCACCTGATGGCCGACGGTTTCACTTTCGTGCCCAAGCAGCCGGTGGACTGGATGGTCTGCGACATCGTCGAGAAACCCGCGCGTAATGCGGCGCTGTTGGAAACCTGGATCGGCGAAGGGCATTGCCGCGAAGCGGTGGTCAACCTCAAGTTGCCGATGAAACAGCGCTATGCCGAGGTCAAGCGCTTGCTGGAGCGCATCGAGGAAGGCTTCAAGGCGCGTGGCATTCGTGTGGAAATCGGCTGTAAGCAGCTGTACCACGACCGTGAAGAGGTGACCTGCCACCTGCGTCGGCTGGAAAGCGTAAAGAAACCCAAGGCCCGCTGATCCACCGCCCAAATGTGGGAGCGGGCTGGCCCGCGAAAGCGGTATAACTGTCGAAATTTATGTTGAATGTGCCCGCGTCATCGCGAGCAAGCTCGCTCCCGCAGGAAATCGAGCTGGTTTTAGGAGTGAAATATGAGTCTTGAATTGCCCGTCGACGCCACCCTCGACGCCACCGGCCTCAACTGCCCGGAACCGGTGATGATGCTGCACCAGCACATCCGCGACTTGCCGGCAGGCGGCTTGCTCAAGGTGATTGCGACCGACCCGTCGACCCGTCGCGATATCCCTAAGTTCTGTGTGTTTCTGGACCACGAACTGGTGGAGCAGCAGGAGCAGGCCGGCACCTACCTGTACTGGATTCGCAAAAAAGCCGATTAACCCCGTAGCTTGTCGGCCCGAATGCGCCGGCGCGCGCTACGCGCCAGGCGCACCAGCAACATCCCCGCCGCACAACTCAGACCCACGATCAACCCTTGCCACAAGCCGCTCGGGCCGCTGGGTTCGCCGAGCCAGTGGGTCAGCCCCAAGGCATAGCCCACCGGCAATCCCACGCCCCAATAGGCAAACAGGGTCAGCACCATGGTCACCCGCGTGTCTTGGTAGCCGCGCAGCGCACCGGCGGCGGTAACTTGGATCGAGTCTGAGAACTGGAACAGCGCCGAGAACACAATCAAGGTAGACGCCAGATGGATTACCACCGGGTCCGGGGTGTAAATGCTTGCGATCTGTTCGCGAAACAGCAGCATCAAACTGCAGGACAGGCACGCATACGCCAGCGCCGTGCCCATGCCGACCCCGGCGGCGAAGCGCGCTTCACGCGGCTCGCCACGGCCCAGAGCCTGGCCGACGCGCACGGTGACCGCCATGCTCAGGGAGTAGGGGATCATAAACACCAGGGAACTGACGTTCAGCGCGATCTGATGCCCCGACACCACCGTGGCGCCCAGGCTGCCGAGCAGCAGGGCGATTACCGCGAAGATGCTCGATTCGGCAAAGATCGCCACGCCAATCGGCAGGCCAATGCCCAGCACGCGTTTGATCACTGCCCATTGCGGCCAATCGAAGCGTTTGAACAACTCGCTGCTCTGGTAGGCGGCGCCCCAGCGCGTCCAGCCGGCCAGGCCGAGCATCATCACCCACATCGCAATGGCCGTGGCCCAGCCGCAACCTACGCCGCCCATGGCCGGCACGCCAAAATGGCCGTAGATGAAGATGTAGTTCAGCGGAATATTCAGCGCCAGGCCGATCAGGCCCATAACCATGCTTGGCCGGGTGCGGCCCAGGCCGTCGCTGAAACAGCGCAACACGTAATACAACGCCACCGCCGGCATGCCCGCGGCAATGCCGTGCAGGTAACCCATGGACGGCGCGATCAGGTCGGGTTCCACCTTCATGGCATGCAAAATCGGTTCGGCGCACAGCAGCAATAATGCGCCGATGGCCCCGACGACCACCGCCAACCACAATGACTGACGGACCAACGGCCCGATCTCGCTGAACTGACCGGCGCCGTAACGCTGGGCGACTTTCGGCGTGGTGGCCAGCAGTGTGCCGGTCATCAGCAGGTACACCGGAATCCAGATCGAATTACCCAGGCCCACCGCCGCCAGATCCTGGGGGCTGACGCGTCCGGCCATCACCGCGTCGACAAAGCTCATGGCGGTGGTCGCCAGTTGGCCGATCATGATCGGCAGCGCGAGCGTCAACAGATCGCGCACCTCCCGGCTGATGCGGGCGGGGCGGGTGAGGGGAGCGGTGGCAGTGTTCACGTACGGGTGTCCAGTCGAAAGGTGCGCAAGGACGGCGGATTCTACGCCTTGACGCAATGGTCAGGAAAAAAGCTGTGTTAGGGATTTGTAAGCGAGGCCCGCGATCCCTGTACACTGCCTGTCCGCCAAAGGAGCCTGCCATGCTGATTGTTGCCGACGAAAATATCCCGCTGCTCGACGCGTTTTTCCAAGGGTTCGGCGAGATTCGCCGAGTGCCGGGCCGTTCCATCGACCGTGCGACCGTCGAGCAGGCCGACGTGCTGTTGGTGCGCTCGGTGACCAACGTCAACCGCGCCTTGCTTGAGGGCTCGTCGGTGCGTTTTGTCGGCACCTGCACCATCGGCACCGACCATTTGGACCTGGATTACTTCAAGCAGGCCGGTATCCAGTGGGCCAGCGCCCCCGGTTGCAACGCCCGCGGCGTGGTGGACTATGTGCTGGGTAGCCTGCAGACCCTGGCCGAGATCGAAGGGGTGGACCTCACCCGGCGCACCTATGGCGTGGTTGGCGCCGGTGAAGTGGGCGGGCGGTTGGTTCAGGTGCTCAAGGGCCTGGGCTGGAACGTGCTGGTGTGCGACCCGCCGCGCCAGATTGCCGAAGACGGTGATTACGTCAGCCTCGGGCAGATCATCGAGCAGTGCGACGTGATCAGCCTGCACACGCCGTTGATCAAGTCCGGCAATGCCGCTACCTGGCACTTGTTCGACCGTCAGCGCCTCAACCAGCTCAAGCACGGCGCGTGGCTGATCAATGCCAGCCGCGGTCCGGTGGTGGATAACGCCGCGCTGCGCGAGGTGCTGCTGGAACGTGAAGATCTGCAAGCCGTGCTCGATGTGTGGGAGGGCGAGCCTGAGGTCGATGTGGCACTGGCCGATCTATGCGTGCTGGCCACGCCGCATATCGCCGGTTACAGCCTGGACGGCAAACAGCGCGGTACGGCGCAGATCTATCAAGCGTTTTGTACCTATCTGGGGCAGGTGCCGAGTATCCAGCTGAGTGATCTGCTGCCGCCGCCGTGGTTGGCCGAAGTGCATTTGAACGCCGCCACGGACCCGGCCTGGGCGCTGGCGACGCTGTGCCGCAGCGTTTACGACCCGCGCCGTGACGATGCGGATTTTCGCCGTAGCCTGGTCGGCACCGTGCAAGAGCAACGTCTGGCCTTTGACCTGCTGCGCAAGCACTACCCGGAGCGCCGCGAGATCGAGGGTTTGAAAGTGCGGATCAACGGGGAGTCGGCGGCGCTGGCCAAGTTGGTCACTGCCCTCGGTGCCGAAGCCCTGTAGGAACGCCGTGCATAAAAAACCCGGCCACCGGGGCCGGGTTTGAAAGAGCGTGGGCGCTTCAGCCTTGCTTGGCAGGCTTGACCAGTCGCTGTTCCAGCGCGCTGCAGGCTTGCTGGATCATCTCTTCGGTAATCTGCACATCGTTGCCATCGGCATCGACATACCAGCACGGCAGCTGCTGCGGCTGGCGGATTACTTCGATTTTGGCATCGCTGCTGTGTTGCAAGGTCATGGCCTGTCTCCTCATCAGGTTGTGTACCTACTCTAAATCCCCCGCGTGACCGAGCTATTACAACTCCTTACAAGATCACCGGTTCGAACACCTACTCCAACAGAAACCGCCAACGATTTCCAGCCGGGCGTTAGACCGATAGCCTCTAGTGGCCAGCATCGACGGGCATAATTAACTGGACTCATTGTTATTTGCCCAAGTTCCCCCAATGTTGAACTACAGATTCCTTACCGGTGATGCCTTCCATGCTCTCAGTCCGTCAACGCCGTGCGATTCGCCTGGCCAGCCGCTTCATCGCGCCCTATCGCTGGCAGGCGTTGGGTGCCCTGGTGGCGCTGATCGTCACCGCCGGCATCACCTTGTCCATGGGGCAGGGCATTCGCCTGCTGGTGGATCAGGGCTTCATGACCCAGTCGCCGCACCTGCTCAACCAATCCATCGGCCTGTTTATGGTGTTGGTGCTGGGCCTGGCGGTCGGCACCTTTGCGCGCTTTTACCTGGTGTCGTGGATCGGCGAGCGGGTGGTGGCGGATATCCGGCGGCAGGTGTTCAACCACTTGATCTATCTGCACCCTGGGTTCTATGAAAACAACCGCAGCTCGGAAATCCAGTCGCGCCTGACCACCGACACCACCCTATTGCAGTCGGTGATCGGTTCATCGCTGTCGCTGTTCCTGCGCAATGGGTTGATGGTGATCGGCGGCATCGTGCTGCTGTTTGTCACCAACCCCAAACTCACCAGCATCGTGGTGGTTGCGCTGCCGCTGGTGCTGGCGCCGATTCTGATCTTCGGCCGTCGGGTGCGCAGTTTGTCGCGCCAGAGCCAGGACCGCATTGCCGATGTGGGCAGCTATGTGGCCGAGACCCTTGGCCAGATCAAGACCGTGCAGGCCTACAACCATCAAGTGCAGGACGAGCAGCGCTTTGCCGTCACCGTCGAACAGGCGTTCAGTACTGCGCGTAAACGCATCGCCCAGCGAGCCTGGCTGATTACCCTGGTGATCATGCTGGTGCTCGGCGCGGTGGGGGTGATGCTGTGGATGGGCGGCATGGACGTGATCAACGGGCGCATTTCCGGTGGTGAGCTGGCGGCATTCGTGTTCTACAGCCTGATCGTCGGCAGCGCCGTCGGCACGCTGAGCGAGGTGCTCGGCGAACTGCAGCGCGCCGCCGGTGCGGCGGAGCGCATCGCCGAGTTGTTGCAGTCGACCAACCAGATCCAAGCACCAGCTGCTGGCAGCGTGCCACTGCCCGAGCGGGTCAGCGGCCGCATGGAACTGCAAGACCTGCGTTTTTCCTACCCGTCGCGGCCGGACAGCTACGCCATCGATGGCCTGACGCTGACGATCAATCCTGGCGAGACCTTGGCACTGGTCGGGCCGTCCGGCGCGGGCAAGTCGACGATTTTCGATCTATTGTTGCGCTTCTACGATCCCCAGCAAGGCCGCATCCTGCTCGAAGGCCAGCCGCTGACCGCCCTCGACCCCATGGACTTGCGCCGCCACTTCGCCCTGGTGTCCCAGAGCCCCGCGCTGTTTTTCGGCAGCGTCGAAGAGAACATCCGCTACGGCAACCCGAATGCCACACGCGAGCAGGTCGAAGCCGCCGCGCGCATTGCCCACGCCCACGACTTCATTCTGCAAATGCCCGACGGTTACCAGACGCACCTCGGTGATGGGGGGCAGGGCCTCTCCGGCGGCCAACGCCAACGCCTGGCCATCGCCCGCGCGCTGTTGGTGGACGCGCCGATCCTGCTGCTGGACGAGGCCACCAGCGCCCTCGATGCCCAGAGCGAACACCTGATCCAACAGGCCCTGCCGCAACTTATGCAAGGGCGCACCACCCTGGTCATCGCCCACCGGCTGGCCACTGTGAAGAACGCCGATCGAATTGCCGTGATGGATCAAGGAAAACTGATGGCGGTGGGCACTCATCAACAGTTGATTGCAAGCAACCCGCTGTATGCGCGGTTGGCGGCGTTGCAGTTCAGCGATGGGGAAGAATCGGCCAGCTAGGCGATTGTTAGCGGTGATCAGCTCCCATTCCACAGGAGGGGAGCTACTGGATTCCACGCTCCATAAAAAATGCCCGTATCTTCCAATACGGGCATTTATCTTCACGCTTGAGCGGGTTGCTGCTTCAGCCTTCACTGATCGTCAAAATACCGCTCATGCCAATCCACCAATGGCTGTGGCGAGTTGAGCTTCTGCCCGTAGATCACCGAATAAGACAGCACGTTCTGTACGTATTGTCGGGTTTCGTCGAACGGGATGCTCTCCACCCACACGTCGAAACTCAAGTGGTCGGCCCCGCGCAGCCACTGGCGCACGCGGCCGGGGCCGGCGTTGTAGGCGGCGGAGGCGAGGACGCGGTTGCCGTTGAACTGGCTGTGCACTTGGCTCAGGTAAGCGGCGCCCAGTTGGATATTCTTGTCCGGGTCCAGCACCTGAGACGGGGAGGCCAGCGGAATGCTGAATTTGCGCGCGGTGTCCTTGGCGGTGCCGGGCATCAGTTGCATCAGGCCGCTGGCTCCGACGCCGGAGCGGGCATCGTCCATAAAGGCGCTTTCCTGGCGGGTAATGGCGAACACCCAGCTTGAATGCAGCCCGCGTACCTTGGCTTCGCGCACCAGGGTGTCGCGGTGGGCCATCGGGAAACGAATATCCAAGTCATCCCAGTACTGGGCTTGGCTGATGGTGCGGATGGCCGGGAAGTACCACTTCATGTCGTAGGCCAGTTTGGCTTGGGCGACCATCTCGTCACGGTTGAAGTGACGGCTGACGTGATACCACTCGCGGCGGCCGTCGACGATTTGCCCACGCGCGTAAAACTCCAGTGCGCGGCGCACGCCAGGCGTATTGCGCACCTTGTTGACCAGCGCCTGGCTCATCAGAAGCGGCTTGTTTTTCAACTGATAAGGCGCTTTGGAACGGTCGGCGGCCAGGAAACCGTAGAAGTCCCGTTCCTGGGCGAGGTTTTTGTACAGCACCAACGCCTGCGGGTTTTTCGGCTCGGCCAATTCCAGGCTGCGGGCCTGCCAGTAGCGCCAGCGGTTGCTGGTGGCCAGGTCCTGCGGGAGTTTGCGGGTCAGCTGGTAGGCATCTTCCCAGCGCGCCAGGCGCAACAGTAGGCGCAGGCGCCATTCGGAGACCGTATTGTCGCGCAGTTCCGGGTCGTATTTGGTCATCACCTCAAGGGCGCGCGGGTCGAAGCGTTTGGCCAGGGTCAGGCCGATTTCGCGGGCGATCGCGACTTTTTCGTCACGGGAGAAGTGCATGCTACTGGCATAGCCATCGAGCAGCGCCATGGCTTTGTCCGGGTCCTGACGGGCCAGGCGACGCAGGCCCAAGCCCACGGCGTCGGACATCGCCTCGGTAGCCGGCAGGAAGCGCGACGGGTCACTGAGCATGTCGGGCTTCTGCGCTACGTCCACCATCAAACGGCCTTGGGCGCCCAGGGTCGGCAGGGTTTTTACCAGGCTGTTGGCCAGCGCGTAATTGCGCGCTTCGGCGGCGAGCTTGGCGCGGTCCCAGATTTTCTGTTCGGTGAGTTGGCCGTCGGCGGCCCACTGGCCAAAAGTCACATCACAGGCGGCCGGTTGGGATTTGCCGGTCATCCAGAGTTTTTCGGCGGTTTTGTAGCCTTCGGCTTTCAGGTTGTGAGTGAGTTGGTATTGGCCGTGCAGGCAGTCCAGCTCGACGAAATTGAGCTTGGGGTCGTAGTACTTTTCAAAGGTCTGCCAGTCACCACGCTCGGCCAGCCAGCGCAACCAGCGCAGCTTCATCCAGTTGGCCTGGGGCAGGTCGCCGTTTTTGGCGAGGAATTGTTCGATTTCTTCGTTGCTGGCGCTCTTCAGGCGTGCGGTCAGCTCGTCGTAGGCCAGGTACGGCGTCAGTGGATAATCGGCCAGGGCCTGGCTGTATTGCATGTACGGGCCGGTATCGCCTTTGGCCAGGGCGCGCTTGGCCTCATCGTAATATTGACGTTGAGTGGTGAGGTCCACAGCCTGGGCGGATTGAACGGCGGTGGCGGAGAGAAGCAGACAGGATAAAAAGTTGAAAAGGCGACTGCGCATGAGACGTCCGTGCAGAGAAATCACGACTAGCACCGGCACCGCCGACGCTGATTGCCCCTAGCTTAGCCTTTTGCCAGCGGCCCGTGAAAGCTTTGCAGGATGGTTCCTGCAAGTTCGCTGCAAATGTCCTACAGAACGTGTCAACAACGAAAATGCCAGCCGCATCCCACCCTCAACTCAGGTAGAATGCGCGCCCAGTTTTTGGAGAAGCGTATGACCCTGCTCAAATTCAGCGATGTGTCCCTTGCTTTCGGCGCTATGCCGTTGTTGGACAAGGTGTCCTGGCAGATCGCCCGTGGTGAGCGGGTGTGCATCATCGGCCGCAACGGCACCGGCAAGTCCAGCATGATGAAGCTGGTCAAAGGCGATCAGAAGCCCGACGACGGCTCCGTGTGGCGCGCCCCGGGCCTGAAGATCGGCGAATTGCCCCAGGAATTGCCGGTGGCCGACGGACGGACAGTGTTCGACGTGGTTGCCGAAGGCCTGGACGGCGTCGGCGCACTGCTCGCCGAGTACCATCATCTGGCGCAGAACTGCGTCACCGAGGAAGACCTGGACAAGCTGATGCACGTCCAGCAAGACCTCGAAGCCCGTGACGGCTGGCGCTTGCAGCAGCTGGTGGACAGCACCCTGAGCCGCCTGCAACTGCCGGCCGACAAGACCCTCGCCGAATTATCCGGCGGCTGGCGTCGCCGGGTGTTGCTGGCCCAGGCGCTGGTGTCCGAACCGGATCTGCTGCTGCTCGACGAACCGACCAACCACCTGGACATCGGCGCCATTGCCTGGTTGGAAGAGGCCCTGAAGGATTTCCAGGGCGCCGTGCTGTTTATCACCCACGACCGTTCTTTCCTGCAAAACCTGGCCACGCGCATCCTCGAACTGGACCGTGGCGGCCTGATCGACTGGAACGGCGACTACGCCAGCTTCCTGGTACACAAGGAAGCCGCACTGGCCGCCGAAGAAACCGCCAACGCTTTGTTCGACAAAAAATTGGCCCAGGAAGAAGTCTGGATCCGCCAGGGCATCAAGGCGCGTCGCACCCGTAACGAAGGTCGCGTACGGGCGCTGAAAGCCTTGCGCGTGGAGCGCAGCGAACGTCGCGAGCGCACCGGCAAGGCCAATATCCAGCTGGATACCGCCGACAAGTCGGGCAAGCAAGTGATGGTGCTGGAGAACGTCAGCTTCCATCACCCGGACGGCCCGTTCCTGATCAAGGACTTCTCCATGGTCCTGCAGCGCGGCGACCGTATCGGCCTGCTCGGCGCCAACGGTACTGGCAAAACCACGCTGCTCAAGCTGATGCTCAGCGGTCTGCAACCGACCAGCGGCACCGTGGCCGAAGGCACGCGTATCGATGTGGCTTATTTCGACCAACTGCGCCACCAGCTAGACCTGGAAAAGACCGTGATCGATAACGTGGCCGAAGGCCGTGACTTCATCGATATCGACGGCCAGAGCCGCCACGTACTCAGCTACCTCGGCGATTTCCTGTTCAGCCCGCAGCGTGCGCGTACGCCTGTAAAAGCCTTGTCCGGTGGTGAGCGGGCGCGTCTGCTGCTGGCCAAATTGTTCAGCAAGCCGGCGAACCTGCTGGTGCTCGACGAACCGACCAACGACCTGGACGTGGAAACCCTCGAACTGCTGGAGGAGGTGCTACTGACCTTCAACGGCACCGTGCTGATGGTCAGCCACGACCGGGCATTCCTCGACAACGTGGTGACCAGTACCCTGGTCTTCGAAGGCGAAGGCAAGGTGCGCGAGTATGTCGGTGGCTATCAGGACTGGCTACGCCAGGGCGGCTCGCCGCGTCTGTTGGGCGTGACCGAGAGCAAATCCGGCAAGGCCGACTTGAACTCGGCGGTGGTTACGCCGGTGGCCGCGCCAGCACCCGCGCAGGAAACCGCACCAACGGCTAAGAAAAAGCTCAGCTACAAATTGCAGCGCGAGCTGGAAGCTTTGCCGGGGGATATCGAGGCCAAGGAGCAGCAGATCGCTGCAGTAGAGGCGCAAATGGCTGACGCAGGTTTCTACCTGCGTCCTGCGGCAGAAACCGCCAAGGTCATTGCTTCTCTGGAGACGTTGAATCAGGAGCTGGAAGCGTTGGTCGAGCGTTGGGCCGAGCTGGATGCCTGAGTGACCTTGGTGCAGTAAAAAGCCCGGCGCCCTGATGGGGGCGCCGGGCTTTTTTCATATGAAATGCGGTTCAAATGGGGAAGGGCTTGCTCCCTCCCAGATTAGCTCTGCATCGGTCCTAGGCGCTTTTTACCAGCTTCACCGCCAGCACATCGCACGGCGCGCCGTGCAGCACATCATTGGCGGTGGAGCCCAGCAGCAGCGCCAGGCCGTGACGGCCATGGCTGCCGACCACGATCAGGTCACAGCCTTGCTCCTTGGCGAGGTGGTGGATCTCCTGGCGCGGCTGGCCGTAGGTCAGGTGTGAGTTTTCTTTGGTCACTTCCGGGTATTTGGCTATCAGGCGGTCGAGACGTTCTTTGGCCTGATCGAACTGTTGTTGCTGCAGTTGGGACAGGTCCATCGGAACATCGCCGCCGAAGGCCATGGCCATGGGTTCGACGATATGCACGAGGGACAGTTTGGCGCCGCTGGCGACCGCGAAAGCCCGGGCGCGCTTGATCACTGGATCGCACTCTTCGGTCAGATCTACGGCGACCAGAATATGTTCGTATGACATGAGGCGTTCCTCCAGAGGACTGCAATAAATTAAGTATGGCTGGTTTCAAGCGGATGGGGTTGCGTCAGGTCAAATCCGCTCATCAGAAAAATCGGGAGTACACATATGACGGTCTGGATAGTGGTGTCAATCCTTGTGGTGGTATTAAGCCCCCTGGCATGGCTGCGCCCGTCGCGTCACCAGAGCGGGCGCATGGCCTTGCGCATGGAGGCGCGCCGCATGGGGTTGGCCATGCAGTTGGCGCCCCAGGAGTGGCCGCACTGGCTCAAGCAAGAGCCGCCGAGCCCTTGCGCCCAGTACTGCCGGCCACGACGCGGCGCCACGCCGGCCATTTGGAGTTACTGGCAACTGGAGCCGGGGGTGTGGGTTAACCAATGGCGAGAAAACTGCGTAGATGAGAAGTTGTTGCCGCATTTTTCAACGTTGCCGGCCAACGTCTACAAAGTCGAAGCCGACAAGCAAATGATTGCCTTGTATTGGGGTGAGAAGGGCGATGCCAGTGTCTTGAAGGACATCGACGCGTTGCTCAAGGCGCTGGCCTGAACCCAGGTGGCCCAGACTCAAACAGGCATTAAAAAGCCCGACACTCTCATCGGGCTGGAGTTGGCCAGGCAGGCCGGTGAATCTTGCGCCGGGTGTTGTCTTCTGGCGCTGTACGGTTGGCGCTAGCGTAGCCGTATCTCTCAATCTGTACAGCCCTTTCCCAAATAACTGAAATTATTGATTTCGTGAATAGTTGAATATTGACGAAGCGCGGGCCTATGGTTGTGGTTCTGAAATGACTGGAAAGTCGCGTTTTTCCTAGCCTTTGGAGCGATTGACAATTGCTCGGAATTGGATGAAGGTGGCGTACCCAAATCAAACGGGCGTATGAATTGAGCGTTTGTCTGTCAGACCGTTCATACATAATCCCGACTATCGCATTGGCGGGTGTGCCTGGCGGATTGGCATGAGCATTGACCTAACCATCAGTGTCCAACCATAGGCCAGCGTCCGATGTGTACTGTTCAGCTTCCATATCGTGGAGATCAGTTGATGATTTACGAAGGTAAAGCCATCACGGTTAAGGCTCTTGAAAGTGGCATCGTCGAATTGAAATTCGACCTCAAGGGTGAGTCCGTCAACAAGTTCAACCGTCTAACCCTGAACGAACTGCGTCAGGCCGTAGACACCATCAAAGCAGATGCTTCGGTCAAGGGCGTGATCGTCTCCAGCGGCAAGGACGTGTTCATCGTCGGCGCTGACATCACCGAATTCGTCGACAACTTCAAGCTGCCCGATGCCGAGCTGGTGGCTGGCAACCTCGAAGCCAACAAGATTTTCAGCGATTTCGAAGACCTCAACGTCCCGACCGTTGCCGCGATCAATGGCATCGCCCTCGGCGGTGGTCTGGAAATGTGCCTGGCCGCTGACTTCCGCGTGATGTCGGCCACCGCAAAAATCGGCCTGCCGGAAGTGAAACTGGGCATCTACCCAGGCTTCGGCGGCACCGTGCGTTTGCCGCGCCTGATCGGTGCGGACAACGCCATCGAGTGGATCGCCGCCGGTAAGGAAAACAAAGCCGAAGACGCCCTGAAAGTCGGCGCTGTCGACGCAGTGGTTGCTCCGGAAAAACTGGCCGAGGCCGCGCTGAACCTGATCAAAGGTGCCATCAGCGGCGAGTTCGACTACAAGGCCAAGCGCCAGCCCAAGCTGGAAAAGCTCAAGCTCAACGCCATCGAACAAATGATGTCGTTCGAAACCGCCAAAGGTTTCGTGGCTGGCCAGGCCGGCCCGAACTACCCGGCGCCGGTTGAAGCGATCAAGACCATCCAGAAAGCCGCGAACTTCGGTCGCGACAAAGCCCTGGAAGTGGAAGCGGCTGGTTTCGTCAAACTGGCGAAAACCTCGGCGGCCCAGAGCCTGATCGGCCTGTTCCTGAACGATCAGGAACTGAAGAAAAAGGCCAAGGCCTACGATGAAATCGCCAGCGACGTGAAACAGGCTGCCGTACTCGGCGCCGGTATCATGGGCGGCGGCATCGCCTATCAGTCGGCGTCCAAAGGCACGCCGATCCTGATGAAAGACATCAACGAACACGGTATCGAGCAGGGTCTGGCGGAAGCCGCCAAACTGCTGGTGGGGCGTGTGGATAAAGGTCGCATGACCGCAGCGAAAATGGCTGAAGTGCTTAACGGCATTCGTCCTACGCTGTCCTACGGCGATTTCGGTCACGTCGACCTGGTGGTCGAAGCGGTTGTCGAGAACCCGAAGGTCAAGCAGGCCGTGTTGGCTGAAGTGGAAGCACAGGTCAAGGAAGGCACCATTCTGGCGTCCAACACCTCGACCATTTCCATCTCGCTGCTGGCCAAGGCCCTCAAGCGTCCGGAAAATTTCGTCGGCATGCACTTCTTCAACCCGGTACATATGATGCCGCTGGTGGAAGTGATCCGTGGCGAGAAGTCCAGCGAACATGCGGTGGCCACCACCGTTGCCTACGCCAAGAAAATGGGCAAGAACCCGATCGTGGTCAACGACTGCCCGGGCTTCCTGGTCAACCGCGTGCTGTTCCCTTACTTCGGTGGTTTCGCCAAGTTGGTCAGTGCCGGCGTGGACTTCGTGCGCATCGACAAAGTCATGGAAAAATTCGGCTGGCCAATGGGCCCGGCGTACCTGATGGACGTGGTCGGCATCGACACCGGCCACCACGGCCGCGATGTGATGGCTGAAGGCTTCCCGGACCGCATGAAAGACGACCGCCGTTCGGCTGTCGACGCCCTGTACGACGCTAAGCGCCTGGGCCAGAAAAACGGTAAGGGCTTCTACGCCTACGAGGCGGACAAGAAAGGCAAGCAGAAGAAAGTGGCCGATCCGTCGGTGCACGAAGTGCTGGCACCGATTGTGTACGAGCAGCGTGAAGTGTCCGACGAGGACATCATCAACTGGATGATGATCGCCCTGTGCCTGGAAACCGTACGTTGCCTGGAAGATGGCATCGTCGAGACCGCCGCCGAAGCCGATATGGGCTTGGTGTACGGTATTGGTTTCCCTCCATTCCGTGGTGGTGCACTGCGTTACATCGACTCGATCGGTGTGGCCGAGTTCGTTGCCCTGGCTGATCAATACGCTGAGCTGGGCCCGCTGTACCACCCGACCGCGAAGCTGCGTGAAATGGCCAAGAACGGCCAGAGCTTCTTCGGTTAAGCGCCCAGACGACTAGAGCGAGAATATTTATGAGCTTGAATCCAAGAGACGTCGTGATTGTCGACTTCGGTCGCACGCCGATGGGCCGCTCCAAGGGCGGCATGCACCGCAACACCCGCGCCGAAGACATGTCGGCGCACCTGATCAGCAAAGTGCTGGAACGTAACACCAAGGTCGACCCGAACGAAGTCGAGGACGTGATCTGGGGCTGCGTCAACCAGACCCTGGAGCAGGGCTGGAACATCGCGCGTATGGCGTCGCTGATGACTCAGATCCCCCACACTGCGGCCGGCCAGACCGTCAGCCGCCTGTGCGGTTCGTCCATGAGCGCGTTGCACACTGCCGCCCAGGCGATCATGACCGGTAACGGTGATGTGTTCGTGGTCGGTGGCGTGGAGCACATGGGTCACGTCAGCATGATGCACGGCGTCGATCCGAACCCGCACATGTCGCTGTACGCGGCCAAGGCCTCCGGCATGATGGGCCTGACGGCGGAAATGCTCGGCAAGATGCACGGCATTACCCGTGAAGCCCAGGACGCATTCGGCCTGCGCTCCCACCAGCTCGCCCATAAGGCGACGGTGGAAGGCAAGTTCAGGGATGAAATCATCCCGATGAACGGCTATGACGAGAACGGTTTCCTGAAACTGTTCGACTACGACGAAACCATTCGTCCGGATACCACCCTGGAAAGCCTGGCGGCCTTGAAGCCGGCATTCAATCCCAAGGGCGGCACCGTGACGGCGGGTACTTCGTCGCAAATCACCGACGGCGCATCGTGCATGATCGTGATGTCGGCGCAACGCGCCCAAGACCTCGGGATCCAGCCTTTGGCGGTGATCCGTTCGATGGCGGTGGCCGGCGTGGACCCGGCTATCATGGGCTACGGTCCGGTACCGGCCACGCAAAAAGCCTTGAAGCGCGCGGGCCTTTCCATCACCGATATCGACTTCTTCGAACTCAACGAAGCTTTCGCTGCACAGGCCCTGCCGGTGTTGAAAGATTTGAAAGTGCTCGACAAGATGAACGAGAAGGTTAACCTGCACGGCGGCGCGATTGCCCTGGGCCACCCATTCGGTTGCTCCGGTGCGCGGATCTCTGGCACGCTGCTTAACGTGATGAAGCAAAATGGCGGCAACCTCGGGGTAGCCACCATGTGCATTGGTCTCGGCCAAGGCATTTCCACCGTCTTCGAACGCGTCTAAGCGTTGGGTTGACGGAAGCCGGGGCCCAGTGCCCCGGTTTTTGTTTTTTGGATTTTTTAATATTTTTTTTAATAAATTTTGTAAGGGGGCCAGAGCATGAATGTCACACCAGGGCTCTATCAGCATTACAAGGGTCCGCAGTACCGGGTTTTCAGCGTGGCGCGCCATTCCGAGACCGAAGAACAAGTCGTGTTTTACCAAGCACTGTATGGAGATTACGGCTTTTGGGTGCGCCCCTTGAGCATGTTCCTGGAGAGCGTCGAGGTTGACGGCGAGCAGGTCCCACGCTTTGCTTTGGTCCAGGCCGAACACGGTCTTCTTAAAGGGCAATAACCGCAGGCCGCGCAGAATGCTGCGCTTGACCTCACCCGGTTGCCACTATATATAGCGTTGCCGCGTCAGGCGCCAACTGCCTTTCACTTCTCGAATTCAGGAATTTTCCGATCCATGGGCAAATCGCTGGTCATTGTGGAATCCCCGGCTAAGGCCAAGACCATCAACAAGTACTTGGGCAACGAGTACGTGGTGAAGTCGAGTATCGGCCATATCCGAGACCTGCCCACCAGCGGTTCGGCTAGCGCCAGCAAGGAGCCAGCCGCCAAGCGCGGCAAGGCCGCTGCGGGCGAAGGTCCGGTGCTCACGCCCAAGGAGAAAGCGCGCAAGCAGCTGGTCTCGCGCATGGGTGTGGACCCGGACCATGGCTGGAAGGCCAAGTACGAGATCCTTCCTGGCAAGGAAAAGGTCATCGAAGAGCTGCGCCGGCTCGCCAAGGATGCTGACACCATCTATCTCGCGACGGACTTGGACCGCGAAGGGGAGGCCATTGCCTGGCACCTGCGGGAAGCCATCGGCGGTGACGACAGCCGCTACAAGCGCGTCGTGTTCAACGAAATCACCAAGAAAGCCATCCAGGAAGCCTTCTCCAAGCCGGGCGAGTTGGATATCGACCGCGTCAATGCGCAGCAGGCACGGCGTTTCCTCGATCGCGTGGTGGGTTATATGGTCTCGCCCCTGCTGTGGGCCAAGATCGCCCGTGGCCTGTCCGCCGGCCGCGTGCAGTCGGTTGCCGTGAAGCTGGTGGTGGAGCGTGAGCGTGAGATTCGTGCGTTCATCCCTGAAGAGTACTGGGAAGTCCACGCCGACCTGGGTACCGCCAAGGGCGCCAATGTGCGCTTTGAAGTGGCCCGCGAGAAAGGCGAGGCCTTCAAGCCGCTGAACGAAGCCCAGGCCATGGCCGCGCTGGAGAAGCTCAAGGCGTCCAGCTACAGCATCGTCAAGCGTGAAGACAAACCAACCAGCAGCAAGCCTTCGGCACCTTTCATCACCTCCACCCTGCAACAGGCCGCGAGCAACCGCCTGGGCTTCGGTGTGAAGAAAACCATGATGATGGCCCAGCGTCTTTACGAAGCCGGCTACATCACTTATATGCGTACCGACTCCACCAACCTGTCGGTGGACGCGGTCGCCATGGCGCGAACCTATATCGAAAGCGAGTTCGGCAAGAAGTACCTGCCGGAGAAGCCTAACGTCTATAGCAGCAAGGAAGGCGCACAGGAGGCTCACGAAGCGATTCGTCCTTCCGACGCCAACACCGAGCCAAGCAAGCTGAGCGGCATGGAGCGCGACGCTGAGCGTCTCTACGAGCTGATCTGGCGCCAGTTCCTGGCCTGCCAGATGCTGCCGGCGCAGTACCTGTCCACCACGGTTACCGTGGCGGCCTCCGACTTTGAGCTGCGTGCCAAGGGCCGCATTCTCAAGTTCGACGGTTATACCCGCGTGATGCCGCAGATCGCCAAGCCTGGTGACGACGATGTGCTGCCGGACATGGCTCAGGGCGATACGTTGAAGCTGATCAAGCTCGATCCGTCGCAGCACTTCACCAAGCCGCCGGCGCGTTATTCGGAAGCCAGCCTGGTCAAGGAGATGGAAAAGCGCGGTATCGGTCGCCCTTCGACCTACGCGGCGATCATTTCCACCATCCAGGACCGTGGCTATGTAGCGCTGCATAACCGTCGTTTCTATTCGGAAAAGATGGGTGACATCGTCACCGAGCGTCTCTCCGAGAGCTTCTCCAACCTGATGGATTACGGCTTCACTGCCGGCATGGAAGAGAATCTCGACGACGTGGCCCAGGGCGAGCGCGATTGGAAAAACGTGCTGGACGAGTTCTACGGCGACTTCAAGAAGAAGCTTGAGGTGGCCGAGAGCCCCGAGAACGGCATGCGCGCCAACCAGCCGGTGATGACGGATATCCCGTGCCAGACCTGCGGTCGGCCGATGCAGATTCGCACGGCGTCCACCGGTGTGTTCCTTGGTTGCTCGGGCTACAGCTTGCCGCCGAAAGAGCGCTGCAAGGCCACGGTCAATCTGGTGCCGGGCGATGAAATCGCGGCTGACGACGAGGGTGAATCCGAGTCGTTGGTGCTGCGTGGCAAGCACCGCTGCCCGATCTGCAGCACGGCGATGGATGCCTACCTGTTGGATGAGAAGCACAAGCTGCATATCTGCGGTAACAACCCGGATTGCAACGGCTACGAGATCGAAGAAGGCACCTACCGCATCAAGGGCTACGAAGGTCCGAGCCTGGAATGCGACAAGTGCGGCAGCGAGATGCAGCTCAAGACTGGCCGCTTCGGTAAGTTCTTTGGCTGCACCAACCCGACGTGCAAGAACACCCGCAAACTGCTCAAGAGCGGCGATGCGGCGCCGCCGAAGATGGACCCGGTGAAGATGCCGGAGCTCAAGTGCGAAAAGGTCAACGACACCTACATCCTGCGTGACGGTGCCTCTGGCTTGTTCCTGGCAGCCAGCCAGTTCCCGAAAAACCGCGAGACTCGTGCGCCGTTAGTGATGGAAATCGTGCCGCACAAGGACGAGATCGATCCTAAGTACCACTTCCTGTGTGAAGCGCCGAAGAAGGATCCGGATGGTCGCCCAGCCGTGATTCGCTACAGCCGCAAGACCAAGGAACAGTACGTGCAGTCCGAGGTCGACGGTAAGCCGACCGGCTGGAAAGCCTTCTATGAAGGTGGCAAATGGAAGGTCGAGGACAAGCGTCAGGGCGCCTGATCTGTCGGATGCGCTGAAGATCCAAATAGCGGAGGGGTAAGCCCCTCCCATATTTGGATCTTTTAGATCCTGAAGTAGCGTTTTGATCTGCATAAGCAGCGCTTGATTGCGCTTGCAGTCGATTCGGCTGATCCGTGACACTATTCAGCCAGCATCACGCCTAATTCGTTGTGGAGACTGCCGTTATGGCCCACGAACTCTATACCCGTACCAATCAGAAAATTTACTTCGCGGGTTTATCCCTGGAAGCCCTTGGCCGCGCCGAGGAAGGTAAGGAGATGAACGCGATCGCGCTGGTGCAGGCCGGGCGTGAAGCGGCGTTATTCCACCTGTACGGCGCTTTGCTGGGCCTGTGCCATGAAATAGCAGGGTTCTATCGCCTGCCGCAGGCGGGTTCTCCTCGGGCAGAGATGATCATGAGCCGCGAAGTATTGGACGCCATGGCCATTCCCGAGTTGGCCGAGCTGGTGGAAATGGCCCAAAGCCCTGAAAGCTGGTTGGCGCGCTTGCTCAAGGCCCATGCCGATATGTTCCAGCCGCCGCGCATTCCTCATGTGCCCAAGGGCGATGTGACCCAGCCGCTGATCGTTGCGGTTGCAGTGGAAGACGAGGAGCCTGAACCTTTGAGCCGGAAAGAGCTGGAGAGCTGGCGCCAGGAACTGAAAAAACTGGCACTGCGTTTTCGGGAAGGGTTGAGCGAGTGCTAGAACGCAGGGCAATGGCGTGGCGCTAACCACGCCGTTCATCAAGACGTAAAGAAACCTGTTGAGATCCGCACCGAGGCTTGGCGGATGACTGATATAATCCTGCCCTTTCGTGGAGAACAGACTTTTATGCCGACGTCCTTTCTGGAAATTGTTGAACTGCCTGACGGCCGAATTGAGCTGCGCCGGGCGGAGGACGAAGGTTCTCTGGTTATCTTGGATTTTTCCGAGGACGCCAAAGCTTTTCTGCAAGGTCAGCATGTGGAAGTGGCGAAAGCCATGTTGAGCGTCGGCGTGCAGATGGCTGGTCGCCTGGCCGAGGGCGAGCCGGAGAAAGAAGACGGGCCGCGGGTCCTTCACTGATTTCAGGCTGTTCGGTATTGTTGTGGTCGGCGGGCTTATCCCACGTCCGGCTGCGAAGCAGCGCTCCAATATGGGACACGCCCGCTGACCACAAAGAGCATCTTCACCCCAGCGAGCCCTGCTGAGGCCCTCCGCGTAGCGAAACCTTCATCCCAATCGAATATTCAAGCTCTGTGCATCCCCAACACGCGCAGCGCTCACCAGTTGTTGCTTAGCGGCCGCGTTCAATGGGTTGAGCCAGCTGACCACGGTGTGGCTTCGGCCCAAGCGTAAGGCCTCGCAAGTCAGCTGTTGTGCGCTTTGCGTACCGCGCGGTTGCAGCAACAGGATGCGTTCGCGGTTAAGGCCGGCGTCCCGCAGCCAAGCCTGGGTAAGACTGGCAGGCGGAGCGATCAGCGTTAGCCAGCGGGCGTCCTGTTCCTCACTCAATTCGCGAAGAATTGGCGCCAGCAGGCTCAGGCAGCTCCCGGCAGCACCGCGCAACGACAGCTCACTGAACACCTCGGGTTCGGCGCTCCAGGGCGCTTCGACCGTTTCCTTGAGGATAGGCGCGAGAGGATGGGCCATAAAGGCCTCGAACAGCGACAGTTGGGTGTGTTGTGGGGTGTGTACGAGCTGCATGGTGCCTCCTCTAGCGGCGAATGACGCCGACGCTCAAGCCTTCGATCACCAGATCCTGATCTTTCAGGTTCACTTCAATCGGGGCGAACTCAGGGTTCTCGGCCAGTAGCCAGACCTTGCTGCCTTCGCGCTTGAAGCGTTTGACGGTGACTTCATCGCCGATACGGGCCACGACGATCTGACCATTACGGGCTTCGCGGGTGGTATGGACGGCCAGCAGATCACCGTCGAAGATACCGACGTCCTTCATACTCATGCCGTGTACCCGCAAGAGGTAATCAGCGCGAGGGTGGAAGAAGGTCGGATTAATGTTGCAGGATTCCTCGACGTGCTGCTGCGCCAGGATCGGCGCACCGGCGGCGACACGGCCGATGATGGGCAGCGTCGACTCGTCGGCCTTGGCCTCGAAGCCAGGGATGCGAATGCCCCGCGAAGCACCGGGGGTCATCTCGATAGCGCCTTTGCGTGCGAGGGCCTTGAGGTGTTCTTCGGCGGCGTTAGGGGACTTGAACCCCAGTTCCAGCGCAATTTCGGCTCGTGTCGGCGGGTAGCCGTTGTCGTCAAGGCAGCGCTTGATAAAAGCCAGAATCTCAGCTTGGCGTGGCGTCAGTTTTAGCATGTTGATCGCTCTGTCTTTTTATACAGTGACTGGGATTATATACAGTGAACTGCGCTTGGCAATCATCCTTTTTCGGCACTCCGCTGGACGGTCATTCGATATCCGTCCTACAAGTCACGGATAGCGCTACCTACAGACGGATACGGATGTGATTAAATAGCACGCACATGCATGACTGCCCGGCCGGAAAACGGCTCCTCAGGCTTGACAAGACACACCCTGAAACGTATGTTTCAAACAAGTGTTTGTCAGGCGGAGTAGCCATGGCCCAGTCGGAAACCGTTGAGCGCATTCTCGATGCTGCTGAGCAATTGTTCGCGGAAAAAGGATTTGCTGAAACTTCATTGCGGCTGATTACCAGCAAAGCCGGGGTCAACCTCGCGGCGGTGAATTACCATTTCGGCTCGAAGAAAGCCCTTATCCAGGCCGTTTTTTCACGCTTTCTGGGGCCTTTCTGCGCCAGCCTCGACCGCGAGCTTGAACGTCGCCAGGCCAAGGCCGACAACAAGCCCAGCCTTGAAGAATTGCTGGAAATTCTCGTTGAGCAGGCGCTGGTAGTGCAACCGCGTAGCGGTAACGACCTGTCGATCTTTATGCGTTTGCTCGGCCTGGCGTTCAGTCAGAGTCAAGGCCACCTGCGGCGTTACCTGGAAGACATGTACGGCAAGGTATTTCGTCGCTATATGTTGCTGGTCAACGAAGCTGCCCCACGTATTCCACCGATCGAACTGTTCTGGCGCGTCCACTTTATGCTCGGCGCGGCGGCGTTCAGTATGTCCGGGATCAAGGCATTGCGCGCGATTGCCGAGACCGACTTCGGCGTTAACACTTCCATTGAGCAAGTGATGCGTTTGATGGTGCCGTTCCTGGCCGCCGGTATGCGTGCCGAGACCGGCGTGACCGACCCAGCCATGGCCGCTGCGCAACTGCGCCCACGCAGCAAAACAGTGCCCATTCCCGCCAAGGTTTGATTGCCCTGGGTGTGCGCGGCCATTGGCATCCGCTAAGCTAGCCGCCATGCCGATTTCAGCTATTTATTCGCAACCCGTTGTGCTCGCCGCGCCCTTCGTGCGCCGTGAGCGCAACGGGTTGTGTGCGTTATATAAGGAAGGTTTATGACTGCTGCCCTGCAAGGTTCTTTGATGGTCGACGTGGCCGGTACCTGGCTCACGGCTGAGGATCGCCACTTGTTGCGCCAGCCTGAAGTGGGTGGGCTGATTATTTTCGCGCGCAATATCGAACATCCGCGCCAGGTGCGTGAACTGAGCGCGGCCATTCGCGCGGTGCGCCCCGACCTGTTGCTGGCCGTCGACCAAGAGGGCGGCCGCGTGCAGCGCCTGCGCCAGGGCTTTGTGCGTCTGCCGGCCATGCGAGCGCTCGCGGACAACCCCAACGCTGAATACCTGGCCGAGCAATGCGGCTGGATCATGGCTACGGAAGTGCTGGCGGTTGGCCTTGACCTGAGTTTTGCCCCGGTACTGGACCTTGATTACCAACGCAGCGCTGTGGTCGGCACCCGATCCTTCGAGGGCGACCCGGAGCGTGCCGCCTTACTCGCCGGTGCCTTTATCCGTGGCATGAACAGCGCCGGTATGGCTGCCACCGGTAAACATTTCCCAGGCCACGGCTGGGCTGAGGCCGATTCCCACGTCGCAATTCCTAATGACGAGCGCAGCCTGGAGCAGATTCGCGCCAATGATCTGGTGCCTTTCGCACGTCTGAGCCAGCAATTGGCGGCGGTGATGCCGGCCCACGTGATCTACCCGCAGGTGGACGCCCAGCCTGCCGGTTTTTCGCGTCGCTGGTTGCAAGACATTCTGCGCGGCGAGTTGCAATTCGATGGGGTGATTTTCAGTGACGACTTGTCCATGGCCGGTGCCCATGTGGTCGGTGACGCGGCCAGCCGTATCAAGGCCGCGTTGACCGCCGGTTGCGACATGGGCTTGGTGTGCAATGATCGCGCGGCGGCGGAGTTGGCGTTGAGTGCTGCGCAGCGTATGAAGGTCACGCCGTCGCCTCGCATCGCGCGCATGCGCGGTCAGGCAATGGCTTCAACGGAGTACAAGCAAGACCCGCGCTGGTTGGCGGCGCTTACGGCGTTACGCGAAGCCCAGTTGATCGACTGATACCTCGCTCCGTCACCGCTTCTCCTGCTTATTGGACAACGGCGCGAACAACGCCTCGATATCCTCATTGCCCAACTGCCAATCACCCGTGGTTCGTCCATCCAGCACCCCCGCCGCCAGATCGGATTTCTCCTTTTGCAGGTGCTGGATTTTCTCTTCCACCGTGCCGCGCGCAATCATCTTGTAGACGAATACCGGTTTCTCCTGGCCGATGCGATAGGCACGGTCAGTGGCCTGGTTTTCCGTGGCCGGGTTCCACCAGGGATCGTAGTGGATCACGGTGTCGGCTTCTGTCAGGTTCAGGCCCACACCGCCGGCCTTCAAGCTGATCAGAAATATCTGCAGCTTGCCGCTCTGGAAGTCCTTGACCGGCGTGCGCCGATCACGGGTCTGCCCGGTCAGTAGTGCGTAGGCAATGCCGCGTTTTTTCAGCTCGGCTTCGATCAGGCTCAGCATCGAGGTGAATTGGGAAAACAACAGGATCCGCCGACCTTCGGCAAACAGCTCGTCGAGCATGTCCATCAAACTGTCGAGCTTGCCCGAGCTGCTGCCGCGAGCGGGC
Source organism: Pseudomonas sp. S5F11 (assembly GCF_019641515.1). Taxonomy (NCBI): domain Bacteria; kingdom Pseudomonadati; phylum Pseudomonadota; class Gammaproteobacteria; order Pseudomonadales; family Pseudomonadaceae; genus Pseudomonas; species Pseudomonas sp. S5F11. Next base: position 1,826,773 of record NZ_JAIFJZ010000001.1, on the reverse strand, counting down.
AGGGTGGCATCGTTGATCAGGCGCAGGTCGCAGCACACTTGGCGCAGCTTAAGCAGCGCCTCAAGGATGATGATCTGGCTGCGTGCCACGCCTTTGCGGGTGATCTCGTCGCGGACCTTCTTGTCCATGGCCAGGCGCATGGTCTCGTACACGTCGCGCTGGGCTTCGTTGAGGTCGACCCAGTGGATGATCTCGGTCTTCGGCGGCAGTTCGGTAGCCACCTGTTCCTTGGTGCGACGCAGTAGAAACGGCTTGATCCGACCGTTCAGGTGCTGCAATCGCACATCGCTGGCGCGCTTTTCGATGGGCACGCGGTAGTCGCGATTAAAGCTCTTCACATCGCCCAGCCAGCCCGGCAGCAGAAAGTGAAACAGCGACCACAGCTCGCCCAAGTGGTTTTCCAGCGGCGTGCCGCTCAGGCACAGGCGCTGCCGTGCGTTCAGCTCGCGTGCCGCCTGGGCGGCCTTGCTGGTCGGGTTCTTGATGTACTGCGCTTCGTCGAGGATCAGCACATGCAAGGGCAGGGTGGCCAGATGCTCGATGTCCTTGGGCAGCAGTGCATAGGTGGTGAGCAGCAGGTCATAGTCCTGCAAATTTGGGAGATGTTTCTTACGTCCGGCACCGTACAGTGCCAGTACTTTCAGTTGCGGGGTGAAGTGCGCTGCTTCATCAAGCCAGTTAGGGATCAGACTGGTGGGCATCACCACCATGCAGGGCCGGTCCAAGCGCCCGGCGTTTTTTTCGCTGAGAATATGCGCCAGGGTTTGTAGGGTTTTGCCCAGGCCCATGTCATCCGCCAGAATGCCGCCCACCTCTAATTGCCGCAGCGATTGCATCCAGCTCAAGCCTTCCAACTGGTAAGGGCGCAACGTCGCGTTCAAGCCTTCGGGGGCCGCGCAGGTGAAGTCCTTGATGTCCCGCAGGCGTTGGGCGAAGTTGCGGATTTTGTCACCGCCCTCCCATTGCAGAGGCAGGCCTTCCAGCGGGTTGAGTCGGACCGCATCGGCCTTGGCCAAGCGCAGCGCAGTACTGCCCGGTTCCTGCAGGTAGAACTCACCAAGGGTGGCCAGCACCGGTTTCAAGCGACCGTAGGGCAGCGCCACCTGCACGGGGCCATGGTCGCCGTTGGGCGCGGCGGGGATGTTCACCAGGATCAGTTCATCGTCGCGGCGCCGTGCGAGCTTCTCCGGGTTGAGGATTTCGGTGTGAGAGCGCATCAGGTTCAGCAGGATCGGCAACAGGCTCAGTCGCTGGCCATTGACGATAATCCCCAACTCAAGGTCGAACCAATCACGTTCCGGGCCTTCATCGACGGTGGCGTACCAGTCGTCCACCGCGCTGAGGTCGAAGCCGAAATCGTCGTCGAGCAGCAATTCCCAGCCCTCGGCGCGTAGGGTCGGCGAGTCGTTGAGGGTGAAATTCAGCCAGGCGCTGTCGTTGATCATCTCGAACAGCTCGCCGGCGCTTTCCGGCAAGGCTTTGCTCTGACGCGTGGCGATCTTGAAACCCAGCAGGCGCAGCTGTTCGCGGTAGGTCTGTTCCACCTCCGGGTGTCGCTTGATCCGCAGGCTTTGGGTTTCTTGACGCACGATGATGTCAGCGTGTTTTTGCCCGCTGACGTAGTTACCCAGGTAGTTGAACGCCAGTGCCGCGCGGTGCTGGATATAGCGTTGCATCTTGCCGTTGCGCGGTTCGAATGCGCTGAACTCGGCGCTGGCCAGCCACAGGCGCGGCACCGGTTGCACGTCCTCCATCAGCACTTGCGGCAGGACCACGCGGTTATCCAGCACGGCCTGGAGTTTTTCCAGCAACTCGGCATCTTGAGCCGCCGCCGGGTAGGCCAGGGTTTCCTGAACCTTGAGTAGCACAGCCGCGATATGTTTGCAGTTGCTGTGTACGGGGCAGGTGCAGCGGCTGTCCACCAGGAGCAGCGCGCCTTTGGCCGACTCGCGCAGCGAAATGGTCTGCCGGTACACATTGCCGCCCGAGCCTTCGCAACTGGCGATAATGGTGCTGTCGCCGGACTCGACAATCCGCACGCGGTTTTCCAACGCATAACGCCGCCCACGCTCCAGGCTTTGTTCTTTGAAGCGATTGGCCCATGAAGGGGCAAGGGGCTTGGTCAACGGCGGGGTGAGGGGCATGGCGCTGGATCAGTCCTGCAGGTCGGGCGGTGGTGCGCTGGGCGGTTTGGCGGTCAGTGAGGTGATTTTGATCAGCAGCGCCAAATGGCCGCCATCCAGGTAGTTGAGCTGGTTGTTCTTGGTGCGCACGTCTTTCTGCGCCAGGTGTTCGCTGGCGACCACGCTGCCGTTGCTGTCGAATTGGTTGATCCAGAAATCCGCATCGATATCGGTGAAACGGCCCAGTTGCAGGTTCAGCACGCCCTCGATGGGGAATTGGCCGAACTGCTCCTTACCCTCGGCGATGGCGATTTTCACCGGTTGTTCGCCGAGGTTCTGCTCCCAGGCCTTATGGGCCAACACCGTGTAGTTGGCGTCGCCACGCAGTTTGTCGACGATAGCGCTCAGGCGCGGTGGGCTCATTTTGTCGCCCAGGCGCTCAGCGCCGTCATCCCAGGTTTCCGGCGCGGCGCGACTGTAGATCACCGGTTCGGCGTTCTGACGCACCAGGATCATTTCCACCTGGTACGGGCTGTCGGCAAACGCCGGGGGCGCAAGTATCACTAACAACAGGCTCAGAATGCGGGACAGGCGCATTGGGGCGTCCTTCAAACAGATTTCGGGATAAGGCGCTCGAACAGCGCCTCCAGGGTATTGAAGCGTTCGTCGGCGCGTTCCATCGGCACCATGAATTTGAACAGCGTAGCCCCTTCGAACTTGTAGCGGTTGGGCTGGCCCTGGATCAGTTTGATCAGTACCAGCGGGTCGACCGGCGTCTGCGCTTCGAATTCGATACGCCCGCCCTGGGGCCCGGCGTCGACCTTCTTGATCCCCAGTTGCTCGGCCTGCAATTTGAGTAGGGTCAGGCGTACCAGGTTCTTGGTCGGCTCCGGCAGCAAGCCGAAGCGGTCGATCATCTCCACTTGCAGGTCCTTGAGCCCCTCTTCATCGGTGGCCGAGGCGATGCGTTTGTACAGGATGAGTCGCGCGTGCACATCCGGCAGGTAGTCCTCGGGAATCAACGCCGGCAGGCGCAGGTTGATTTCCGGACCGCCGCCCAAAGGCTGATCGAGGTTCGGCTGTTCGCCCTTGCGGATGGCTTTGACTGCCCGTTCGAGCATTTCCATATATAAGGTGAAACCCACGGCCTGGATCTGCCCGCTCTGGCCGTCACCCAGCAGTTCGCCGGCGCCACGGATTTCCAGGTCGTTGGTGGCCAGCACAAAGCCGGCGCCGAGGTCTTGGGTGTTGGCGATGGCTTCCAGGCGTTTCTCCGCGTCGCCAGTGATCTGCTGGCGTGGCGGGGTGAGCAAGTACGCGTAGGCCTGGTGATGGCTGCGTCCGACCCGGCCGCGCAACTGGTGCAGTTGCGCCAGGCCGAACTTGTCGGCGCGCTCGATGATGATGGTGTTGGCGCTCGGCACGTCGATGCCGGTCTCGATGATGGTCGAGGCGATCAGCACGTTGAAGCGCTTGTGGTAGAAGTCGCTCATTACCTGTTCGAGTTCGCGCTCGCGCATCTGGCCGTGGCCGATGGCGATCCGCGCTTCGGGCACCAGTTCGGCGAGGTCGGCAGCGCATTTCTCGATAGTCTTGACGTCGTTGTGCAGGTAATACACCTGGCCGCCGCGCAGCAACTCCCGCAGCAGCGCTTCCTTGACCGTGCTTTTGTTCTGCTCCATCACGAACGTGCGCACTGACAGGCGCCGCGCCGGTGGCGTGGCGATGATGGACAGATCACGCATGCCCGACACCGCCATGTTCAGCGTGCGCGGAATCGGCGTGGCGGTCAGGGTGAGGATATCGACTTCGCTGCGCAGGGCCTTGAGCTGTTCTTTCTGGCGCACGCCGAAACGGTGTTCTTCGTCGATGATCACCAGGCCCAGGTTTTTGATCTTCACATCGTCCGACAGCAGCTTGTGAGTGCCGATCACGATATCGATCTTGCCTTCGGCCAGGTCGGCGACGGCGGCGTTCACTTCTTTGGCGGACTTGAAGCGGCTCATCACTTCCACGGTCACCGGCCAATCGGCAAAGCGATCGCGAAAGCTGTTGTAGTGCTGCTGGGCGAGCAGGGTGGTGGGCACCAGAATTGCCACTTGCTTGCCGCCGTGCACCGCGATGAAGGCGGCGCGCATGGCCACTTCGGTCTTGCCGAAGCCCACGTCGCCACACACCAGGCGGTCCATTGGCTTGGGCGCAAGCATGTCGGCGCGCACGGCTTCGATGGTGGTCTGCTGATCCGGGGTTTCTTCAAAGGCGAAACCGGCGCTGAAGGTGGCGTAGTCGGCTTTCGGGTCGGCGAATGCATAACCTTCGCGCGCCGCGCGCCGGGCGTAGATGTCCAGCAGCTCGGCGGCCACATCGCGCACCTGCTCGGCGGCCTTGCGCTTGGCTTTTTGCCAGGTCTCGGAACCCAGGCGATGCAGCGGCGCCAGGGCGTCGTCGCTGCCGGTGTAACGCGCAATCAGGTGCAGGTTGGCCACCGGCACATAGAGCTTGGCACCCTCGGCGTATTCCATGGTGAGGAATTCGGCGGCCTGGTTGTCGATCTCCAGGGTCTGCAGGCCCAGGTAGCGGCCGACACCGTGATCGATATGCACCACCGGCGCGCCTTCGCGCAGTTCGGTGAGGTTTTTGATCACCGCGTCATTGTTGGCGTCCGCGCGTTTTTCCCGGCGCCGACGCTGCATCACGCGTTGACCGAACAGTGGGCTCTCGGCAATCAACGCCAGGGCTGGGTCATTCAGCAGCAAACCTTCGTCCAGGGGGGCGATGGTGATCGCCAGGCGATCCTTGCTCGCGACGAAGTCCGGCCAACTGTCGACGTTCTTCGGGCGCAGTTTGAGGCGTTCGAGCAACTCCAGCAGGACCTCGCGGCGCCCGGCGGATTCGGCGGTAAACAACACGCGGCCCGGGAAGTCGCCAAGGAAGGTGGACAGCGCTTCCAGCGGCTGGTTGGCCTTGGCTTCAATCGCCAAGTCAGGCAGCGCTTGCGCGGGGAAGCGCTCGCGGCCACTGCCGGCATCCACGTCCTGCTGGCTGGCGACGACCCGCGGCCAGTTTTTCAGGCGCGCGAAACAATCTTCCACCGGCAGGAACAGCTCGGCGGGCGGCAATAAAGGACGGGAAGGGTCGACGCGGCGCTCTTCATAGCGGTTGCGCACGTCGTTCCAGAAGTTTTCCGCAGCCTGCTCGATGCCCGGCAGCGAGAACACTTGGGTGTCCTGGGGCAGGTAGTCGAACAGGGTGGAGGTTTCGTCGAAAAACAGCGGCAGGTAGTACTCAATACCGGCGGGTGTAATCCCGCTGCTCAGGTCTTGGAAGATCGGGCAGCGGCGGAAGTCGACGTCGAAGCGTTCACGGAAACGCGCTTTGAAGCGGGTCACCGCATCTTTTTGCAACGGAAATTCCCGCGCCGGCAGCAGTTTGATCGATTCGACCTTGTCGATGGAGCGCTGGTTTTCCGGATCAAAGGTGCGCAGGGTTTCGATTTCGTCGTCGAACAGATCGATGCGATAAGGCAGCTTGCTGCCCATCGGGAACAGGTCGATCAGCGCGCCGCGCACCGCGAACTCGCCGTGCTCGTACACGGTGTCCACACAGCGGTAGCCACTGGCTTCCAGGCGCGTGCGCATCTGTTCGACATCGAGCTTCTGGCCGACATCCAGCACCAGACTGCTGCCCAGCAGGAACTTGGTCGGCGCCAGGCGGTGCAGCGCCGTGGTGATTGGCACCACGAGCACGCCGTGGGCCAGTTCCGGCAGACGGTACAGGCTGGCGATGCGCTGGGAAATGATGTCCTGATGCGGTGAGAACAGGTCGTAAGGCAGGGTTTCCCAATCGGGAAAATGCAGCACCGGCAAATCGGGGGCGAAGAAGCTCAGCTCCTGCTCCAACCGTTCGGCGCTTTGGCTATCGGCGGTAAGCAGCAGGGTAAAGCGCTTGGCTGCGCTGGCAGCCTCGGCGATGGCCAGGCTCAGGGCGGCACCGGGCAGGTTGCCCCAGTGCTGTTTACCTGCCGCGGCAGGGAGTTGCGGTAGACGCAGAACGGGCACGGAAGGTTGAGCTCCAAGCGTTGCGACAAAGTCGGTAATTGTAACGGCCCCAGGTGCCGCCTGTCAGTTGCTGACTGAGCCTATTACGGTTTGTAGGAAATGTAGTGGCTAAGACAAACAAAGCGGTGTTTTGACTCAATATGTAGTGCCAAAACACATGGGGTTTTCGGAGAGTTACGGACAAGTCGCCCGAGGCGTTCCAATGGTGGCCTTCTGAAAGCCGCGTATTTACTGGGCTGCAGCGGGGTCGCTTTTTTTCGCGAGGCCTTTTTGTTGTGGTCGGCGCATTGCTCCGAGGGCGGTCGGGCGTCATAATGTAGCCCCTTTTTTCAGCCCCTACATGTGGAAGGTTCCCGTGACTCAGAAGCCCGACCAGTGTCTTGGTGAATGGATCGACCGTGAAGCACTCGCAGAAGCGATGATCCCGCTCATCGGTCAGCTCTACCGCAATAACAATGTGGTGAGTTCGATCTATGGCCGCAGCCTGATCAACCAGTCAGTCATCGCGATTCTCAAGGCGCATCGCTTTGCTCGCCATCGTTCTGCCGACGACAGCGAACTCTCCGTCCACGAAACATTCCCCCTGCTCAAGGCCATGAGCGAGCTCAAGCTCGGCGCGGCTTCGGTAGACCTGGGCAAATTGGCCTACAAATTCCGTACCGAAGCCAACGGCCGTAGCGCCGAGCAGTTCGTGCGTGAGGAAATGGCCGATGTGGTTGGCCAGCAAAACGCCGCCGCTCGCAAGGGCACCGACGTCGTGCTGTATGGCTTTGGCCGTATCGGCCGCCTGCTGGCGCGCATCCTGATCGAAAAAACCGGTGGCGGCGACGGCCTGCGTCTGCGTGCCATCGTGGTGCGCAAAGGCGCCGAGAACGACCTGACCAAGCGCGCCAGCCTGCTGCGTCGCGATTCGGTCCACGGCCCGTTCAACGGCACCATCGTCATCGACGAAGAAAACAACACCATTACCGCCAACGGTAACCTGATCCAGGTGATCTACGCGAAGAACCCGACCGAGGTGGACTACACCCAGTACGGCATCAAGGACGCCCTGCTGGTGGATAACACCGGTGTATGGCGTGATGCCGAGGGCCTGGGCCAGCACTTGCAGTGCCCAGGTATCGCTCGCGTTGTTCTGACCGCGCCTGGCAAGGGCAAGCTCAAGAACATCGTGCACGGCATCAACCACGCTGAAATCACCGCTGACGATAAGATCGTGTCTGCCGCGTCCTGCACCACCAACGCCATCGTGCCGGTGCTCAAGGCCGTCAACGACAAGTTCGGCATCGTGAACGGTCACGTTGAAACCGTTCACTCGTACACCAACGACCAGAACCTGATCGACAACTTCCACAAAGGCGATCGCCGTGGTCGTAGCGCCGCGTTGAACATGGTGATCACCGAGACCGGTGCCGCCACCGCCGCTGCCAAGGCCCTGCCTGAATTGGCCGGCAAGCTGACCGGCAACGCGATCCGTGTTCCTACGCCTAACGTGTCGATGGCTATTCTCAACCTGAACCTTGAGAAAGCCGCTACCCGCGAAGAGATGAACGAGTACCTGCGCTACATGGCGCTGCACTCCGATCTGCACAAGCAAATCGACTTCGTCAATTCTCAGGAAGTGGTGTCCACCGACTTCGTCGGCTCGCGCCACGCCGGTGTGGTGGACGCAGAAGCGACCATCACCCAGGACAACCGCGTTGTGCTGTACGTGTGGTACGACAACGAGTTCGGTTACAGCTGCCAGGTGGTGCGTGTGATGGAAGACATGGCCGGGGTCAACCCGCCTGCGTTTCCGCGCTAAGCCTCTGCGCTGAATGAAAAAGCCCCGACTGGTTCGGGGCTTTTTTGTGGCTGGGTTTTGTGTGGCCTGGGGTGCCTGATCGGGGGCAAGCCCCCTCCCACAGTTTGATTTGTGAATATATTCAAAGGTGGGAGGGGGCTGCCCCCGATAGTGGTGGTGCAGCCGACACATCAATTCAGCAATCGATCCCGCAAACTGTCCGACAACCCCCCAGGCGCGAGCCAGATGCCTAGGTAGGCCCTCGCCAGTTCATCATCAACACTGCTGAAAACCACCTGCCCATTGATCTCCAGCTTCAAACCGCGACCGGGATGAAAATCCAGGGCATAACGATCACCGTTGCGGATGTCACGAAAACTGCCGTGCAATTTATCCAGTTCCGGCTTTAATCGAGCGTTGGCGTGTTGGCGCGCCAGGGTGGTCGTGGCGGCCTTGATCACGTCACTGCGGTCGATGTCGCGAAAGTAATACAGCGTCAGGCGCAGGGCTTTCTGCTGGTCCCAGGCGTGCCTTGCGCTGAGACCTGACGGGGCATACAGCGCTGCGGCATACACGTCTGCCCACAGATAATTGAGCATCGCCTGGTTTTTTCGCGTCAGTCCTTCGACCTGTGCCGGGAAGCCAGCTTGCTTAAGGCGCTGCGCATCGCTGGCGTGCGCCGTGATCGACACCATCAGCATTAAACAAAACAATAGTTGTCGCATAATGGGCTCATCCTGAAATCGGCGCTGATTTGCGTCCTGTAGTATGGCAAGACTGGCCTATGACGCGACCAAGGGTTAATGTGCGCGGCGTTGAGCCTTATATAGACTGTGCCCCGGTTCACACACTTGAGCCAAATTGTCCTTCATGACCGCTGGCCGCGGCATGATTTAGCCCGGCGTCCTACCGTACGCCTGGCCTGTTCTGAGGAGTACGCATGGCTGTCTACAACTACGACGTGGTGGTACTGGGTTCCGGCCCAGCTGGAGAAGGTGCGGCGATGAACGCCGCGAAGGCAGGGCGCAAGGTGGCGATGGTCGATAGCCGTCGCCAAGTCGGCGGTAACTGCACCCACCTGGGTACCATCCCGTCCAAGGCCTTGCGTCACTCGGTGCGCCAGATCATGCAGTTCAACACCAACCCGATGTTCCGGGCTATTGGTGAGCCGCGTTGGTTTTCGTTCCCGGATGTGTTGAAAAGCGCCGAGAAAGTCATCTCCAAGCAGGTGGCCTCGCGCACCGGTTACTACGCCCGTAACCGTGTCGACCTGTTCTTCGGCACCGGCAGCTTCGCCGACGAGCAGACCATTGAAGTGGTGTGTTCCAACGGCGTGGTCGAGAAACTGGTGGCCAAGCACATCATCATCGCCACCGGCTCGCGCCCGTATCGCCCGGCGGATATCGATTTCCATCACCCGCGTATCTACGATAGCGACACCATCCTGAGCCTGGGCCACACCCCGCGCAAACTGATCATCTACGGTGCCGGCGTGATCGGCTGTGAGTATGCGTCGATCTTCAGTGGCCTGGGTGTACTGGTGGAGCTGGTGGACAACCGCGATCAGTTGCTGAGTTTCCTCGACTCGGAAATTTCCCAGGCGTTGAGTTACCACTTCAGCAACAACAACATCACCGTGCGCCATAACGAAGAGTACGAGCGGGTCGAAGGCCTGGACAACGGGGTGATCCTGCACCTCAAGTCCGGCAAGAAGATCAAGGCCGACGCCTTGCTGTGGTGCAACGGGCGTACCGGCAACACCGATAAGCTGGGCATGGAAAACATCGGGGTCAAGGTCAACAACCGTGGCCAGATCGAAGTGGACGAGAATTACCGTACCTGCGTGGCCAACATCTATGGCGCCGGTGACGTGATCGGCTGGCCGAGCCTGGCCAGTGCCGCCCATGACCAGGGCCGTTCGGCCGCCGGCAGCATCGTCGATAACGGCAGCTGGCGCTATGTGAACGACGTGCCCACCGGCATCTACACGATTCCGGAAATCAGCTCCATTGGTAAGAACGAGCACGAGCTGACCAAGGCCAAGGTGCCCTACGAAGTGGGCAAGGCGTTCTTCAAGAGCATGGCGCGTGCGCAGATCGCCGGTGAGCCGCAAGGCATGCTGAAGATTCTGTTCCACCGTGAAACCCTGGAGGTCCTCGGCGTGCATTGCTTCGGCTATCAGGCGTCGGAGATCGTGCACATCGGCCAGGCCATCATGAACCAGCCAGGTGAGCAAAATACCCTCAAGTATTTTGTGAACACCACCTTCAACTACCCGACCATGGCCGAAGCCTATCGGGTAGCGGCCTACGACGGCCTCAACCGGCTTTTTTGAGCGGCTCCGGCCGGTGGCCTGAGCCGGCCGGGGAGACCGATTTCAGTAATTCCCGAGGGTGGCAGTGGCCAAACCGGGAAAGTCTGTAATCAGGCTATCTACGCCGAAGTCGGCGAGCCTGCGCATCAGCGCGGGTTCGTTGACCGTCCACACGGATACGTGCAAACCCTGGCGTTGGGCTTTGGCCAGGCGCTCGGGTGTGCACAACGTCCAATTCAATGCCAAGTACTCACAGCCATAGTTCTGCGCGACCTTCAGCGGGTCGAGCCAGGCGTATTCTGCCACCAGCCCGCGTGACAGGTCCGGGGTGAGTTCCACCGCCGCCTTGAGCACTTCCCTTGAGCTGGACGTAACGGTGACCTTGTCCATCAGGCCGAAGCGCACCGCCATCTCGCGGATCGCCAACACAGTGGTCGCGGCGCGGGTGCGCGAAGCGCTTTTGACTTCCAGTTGCCAGTGATCGAAATCGCATTGTTCGAACAGTTCTTCCAGGCGCGGGATAGGGCAGGGCGAGACCCAGCCCGGGCCGCCCTTGCGCGCGTCCATTTTCACCAGGTCGGCCGCCGAATACTCGACCACCTTGCCGCGCCGGTCGGCGGTGCGCTTGAGGGTCGGGTCGTGGATGACCATCAGCTCGCCATCCATGGACAGGTGCAGGTCCAGTTCGCAGCGGCGTACGCCGTGCTTGAGGCATTGCTGAAAGCTGGTCAGGGTGTTTTCCGGTGCTTCGCCTTTGGCGCCGCGATGGCCGTAAATCAGGGTCACAGTTGCTCCTTTTCGCCAGGTCGTCCGGCGGGTGTATACGAATTCAGGTGGCCTGGGCGTCGCTTTTTTCCCGCGCCAGGCGCCGCTCCTGGGCTTGTTTTTGCAGGATGTAGCGCGCCAGCAACTGGCGTTGGGCATCGGTCATGGATTCGAATTCCGTGCCGACGTCGAAGCCGTCGCCCTTGGCTTCGCAATGGGTGACCTTGGCGCGCAGCAACAGGCCCAGCGCCTGGGGCATCAGCACCAGCTTGACCGCCAGGTGGGCACCCACAGTCAAGGATGAGGGGTATTGGAAGTCGATGCCGCCTTCGGAGATGATCACGGGCTGCGGCGCGCCCACTTCGTCCAGCAGGCCGAGCGCCATGACTTGGCTGAGCAGGTCCAGGCGTTTGTTCTGGACTTTGAGGAACGCCGCCAGGCTTCGATCTTTCTCGCTGATCTGGCGCAACAGGTGCTGAGCTTCGAATTCGCTCAGGTGCAATTCACTGAGCAGGTTGAACAGCGGTGAATCATCCAGCAATACTTCCTTGCCCGCTGCTTCAGGGGCAGACAGGCTTTTGATTTGAAGTGCGATCATGTCGTCGATACGGTAGTATTCGCGGCGCTCTTCTTCATCTAATGTCGTCATGGCGAACCCCTGCTGGCGGTAATGGTCTGAGTGTAAAGCTGCTTACCAGACCCCGCCACCGGGACGTCTTCTTTTCCTCCGAACAAGCCCCGACATGTTCAGACCTCTCTTCGTATTTATCGGCACGCGTTATACCCGTGCAAAGCGTCGCAATCATTTTGTGTCGTTCATTTCCTTGACCTCGATGATCGGGCTCGCCTTGGGCGTGGTCGTGATGATTGTGGTGCTGTCGGTGATGAACGGTTTCGATCATGAGATGCGCACCCGCGTGCTGGGCATGGTGCCCCACGCGACCATCGAAGCCAGCGAGCCCATCAGCGACTGGCAAAGCCTGGCCGATAAGGTCAAGCAGAACCCCAAGGTCGTGGCCGTTGCGCCGTTCACCCAGATGCAGGGGTTGCTGACCAACGACGGCAAGGTGCAGAAGATCCTGCTTAACGCCATCGACCCGGCCCAGGAACGCAAGGTCTCGATCATCGACCAGTTTATGCTGCAGGGCCGGCTCGACGACCTGGCCCCGGGCAGTTTTGGCATCGTTATCGGTGACAAGGCCGCGGCCAAGCTCGGCGTGGGTATCGGTGACAAGCTCACCTTCGTCGCCCCGGAAGTCACCGTGACCCCGGCCGGCATGTTTCCGCGCATGAAGCGTTTTACCGTGGTCGGCACCTTCCACGTCGGCGCTGGCGAGATCGACGGCTACCTCGGTCTGACCAATCTCACCGACCTGGCGCGCCTGCATCGCTGGCAGCCGGACCAGGTGCAGGGCCTGCGCCTGAAATTCAGTGACTTGTTCGACGCCCCGCGCGGCGCCTGGGAAATTGCCCAGCACCTGGGCGAGTCCGAGTATTACGCCCGCGACTGGACCCGCACCCACGGCAACCTGTACCAGGCCATCCGCATGGAAAAAGCCATGATCGGTCTGCTGTTGCTGCTGATCGTTGCCGTGGCGGCGTTCAACATCATCTCCACCCTGGTGATGGTGGTGAACGATAAAAAAGGCGACATCGCCATCCTGCGCACCCTCGGCGCCACGCCGGGTCAGATCATGGCGATCTTTATGGTGCAGGGCACCGTGATCGGCGTGGTCGGTACCTTGATCGGCACTGCCGTCGGGATTCTCGCCGCGTTGAACGTCAGCGCGGCCATCGCCGCACTGGAAACCCTGATCGGGCACAAGTTTCTCAACGCCGACGTCTACTTCATCGACTATCTGCCGTCCCAGGTCCAGACCCAGGACGTGTTGATGGTAGGCGGCGCGGCGTTGGTCCTGAGTTTCCTTGCCACCCTGTATCCAGCCTGGCGCGCGGCACGTACCCAGCCAGCACAGGCCTTACGTTATGAGTGAATCGGGCATGAGTGAAAAAGCAATCCTGAGCTGCCGCAACCTGGGCAAATCCTACGAGGAAGGCCCGGAGTCCGTGGTGGTGCTGTCCAACCTGCAGCTTGAACTGCATCCGGGCGAGCGCGTGGCGATCGTCGGCAGTTCCGGTTCCGGCAAAAGTACCTTGCTCAACCTGTTGGGCGGCCTCGATACGCCGTCCCAGGGCAGCGTCTGGTTGGCCGGTGAAGAGTTGTCGGCCCTGGGTGAGAAAGCCCGTGGCCAGTTGCGCAACCGCTCGCTGGGCTTTGTGTATCAGTTTCACCACCTGTTGCCGGAGTTCACCGCTCTGGAAAACGTGTGCATGCCATTGCTGATCGGCAAAACCGCGATCCCCGAGGCCCGTCAACGTGCGACGGCGCTGCTGGAGCGTGTCGGCCTCGGCCATCGCCTGGAGCACAAACCCGCGGAGTTGTCCGGCGGCGAGCGTCAGCGTGTGGCCATTGCCCGTGCCCTGGTGAACAACCCGGGCCTGGTGATGCTCGACGAGCCCACCGGCAACCTCGATTCGCACACTGCCCAGGGCATCAAGGACCTGATGCTGGAACTGAGCACCCAGATGCGCACCGCGTTCCTGGTGGTGACCCATGACATGAGCATGGCCCGGCAGATGGACCGCGTGTTGCACTTGCAGGAAGGTCATCTGGTCGCCATCTGACCTGTTTCAAGCCCGGCGCATGATGCCGGGTTTTCTATTTTTCCAACGGTGCCCGCGAATGTTCAGACCGTTATCGATTTTTATCGGCACGCGCTATACCCGCGCCAAGCGCCGCAACCGTTTTGTCTCGTTTATCTCGATGACCTCGATGATCGGCCTCGCCCTCGGCGTACTGGCGATGATCGTGGTGCTGTCGGTGATGAACGGCTTTCAGCGCGAAATGAGTTCGCGCATTCTCGGCATGGTGCCCCATGCGACCATTGTCGGCGTCAAGCCCATTGACGATTGGCAGCCAGTGGCCGCCGCGGCGATGAAGAACCCGCAGGTCACCGCCGCAGTGCCTTTCACGCAAATGGACGGCATGTTTTCCTATAAGGGTGCCATGCAGCCGATTGAAATCAGCGGCGTCGACCCGGCCCAGGAAGGCAAGGTGTCGATCGTGGCCCAGCATATCGTGCGCGGCAAACTGGAAGACTTGAGGCCCGGCGAGTTCGGCGTGGTGGTCGGTGAGATCACCGCGCGGCGTTTCCGCCTCAATGTGGGCGACAAGCTGACCCTGATCGTGCCGGAACTCAGTAGCGCGCCAGGCGGCATCACCCCGCGCATGCAGCGGTTGAATGTGGTGGGGATCTTCAAGGTAGGCGCTGAGCTGGATGGTTCCATGGCGCTGATCAACATGGCCGACGCTGCCGAGATACAGCATTGGCAGCCGAACCAGGTGCAAAGCGTGCGTCTGGCGGTGAAAGACTTGTACGCGGCACCCAAGGTTTCGGCGGATATCGCCGCCAGTTTGGGTGCGGGCTACAAGGCCGATGACTGGACCCACACCCAGGGCAGCCTGTTCAGCGCCATGAAAATGGAAAAAACCATGATCGGCCTGTTGCTGCTGATGATTGTCGCCGTGGCCGCGTTCAACATCATCGCCACGTTGATCATGGTGGTGAACGACAAGGGCGCGGACATCGCGATCCTGCGCACTATCGGCGCCACGCCGCGGCAGATCATGGCGATTTTCATGGTGCAGGGCACCGTGATCGGCATCGTCGGCACCTTGATCGGCGGCGTACTCGGCGTGATCGCGGCACTGAACGTGAGCGAACTGGTGGGTTGGCTGGAGCGCGTGACCGGACAGCATATCTTCAGTTCGGATGTGTATTTTGTCAGTAACCTGCCCTCCGAGCTGCAGGGCGGCGACGTGCTGCTGATCTGCTCGGCCGGTTTTGTGCTGAGCTTTCTGGCGACGATCTACCCGGCGTATCGCGCGGCGAAGATCGAGCCGGCACATGCGCTGAGATATTCGTAATCATTGAGACCGCTATCGGGGGCAAGCCCCCTCCCACATAAGAACGGCGTTCAAGGTGTGGGAGGGGGCTTGCCCCCGATAGAGCCGGCCTGTCTTGCATCAATTTACCCTGGGCAACTCAATCACAAACCTTGTCACTCCAGCCGCGGATTCACAAAAAATCCGCCCCCCATGGGCTCGCACGATCGACTGGGTAATCGCCAAGCCCAAGCCGGCATGCTCGCTGCTGCCTTCGCGCCGCGCTGGATCTGCCCGATAGAAGCGGTCGAACAATCTCGGCAGTAACGGCGCCGGGATGCCATCGCCAGTGTTTTCCACCGCCAACCTCACCCCGTGCGCATCCTCAAGCATCGTCACCCGCACTTCGCCCCCGGCCGGGGTGAAGCGCAGCGCGTTGTCCAGCAGGTTCGACAACGCCCGGCGCAACATGCCGCGATCGCCGCGCGTTTGGGCAGCGCCCTCACGCACCAGGCGCACATTGGCGTCTTCGGCCAGCAGCGCAAAAAACTCCAGCAGCGCCTCCACTTCATCCGCCAGCGCCAGGGGCTCGCGCTTGGGCGTGAGCAACCCATGGTCGGCCTTGGCCAGGTACAACATGTCGTTGACCAACTGCGCCATCCATTGCAGTTCTTCCAGGTTGCTGTGCAGCGCCTCGCGATAATCTTCCAGCGGGCGCGGCTGGGTGAGGATGACCTGGGTGTGGGTCAGCAGGTTCGACAGCGGCGTGCGCAGTTCATGGGCGATGTCGGCGGAGAACGCCGAGAGGCGCTGGAATGCGTCATCCAGGCGACCGAGCATGGCATTGAAGGCCTGGGCCAGTTCCGCCAGTTCGGCGGGCATATGTTGCTGGGGCAGGCGTTGGGTAAGGGAGTTGGCCGACACACTGGCCGCGACTTCGCCCATGCGCCGCAGAGGCCGCAACCCGCTGCGCGCAGCCCAGGCGCCGAGCAGGGCGGTGGCCAGTGCCGAGAGGCCGACGGTAAGCCAGATCAACTGTTGCATGCGTTGCAGGAAATGCTGATGGTGGGTGATATCCAGCAGCAGGCTCAGTTGCGGCGAATCGGCCTGGCCCACAATCAGCGGTGTGTTGAGCACCCGATAGTCCGTGCCGGCCAGTCGCAGGCTATGCAGGCCGGGCGATTCCGGCAGGGTCAGGTTCGCTGTGCTGTCAAACCAGCGCTGGCCGGCGGCCGTGATGCGCAGCGCCAGGTCCGGTTGGCGGCTGAGTTCGGCCTGTAAAGGGGCTTGGTGTTGGGCGAACTCCTGCGGGGAATCGACGCCTTGCAGGGTGCCGCGTAGCGCAATCAGTTTGCTGTCTAGCAGTTGCTGGTCCAACTCCAGGAAATGCGCCTCGCTGGCTCGATTGAACAGCACGCCGGCCAACAACGAGACCACCGCAGTACAGGCGGCAAACAACAGCGCCAGGCGACTGGCCAGGGACAGGCGTCGGATCAATTGCTTCGCTCCTCCAGCACATAGCCCATGCCGCGCACGGTGTGGATCAGTTTATTGGGGAAGTTGTCATCGACTTTCAGGCGCAGACGGCGGATCGCCACTTCGATGATGTTGGTATCGCTGTCGAAATTCATGTCCCACACCTGGGAGGCAATCAGCGACTTGGGCAGCACTTCGCCCTGGCGCCGCAGCAGCAATTCGAGCAGGGAGAATTCCTTGGCCGTGAGGTCGATACGTTGGCCGTCGCGTTCGACGCGGCGGCGGATCAGGTCCAGGCGCAGGTCGGCCAACTGCAGCGCAGTCTCCTGGGGCGTGCTGCTACCGCGTCGTAACAGGCTGCGCACGCGGGCCAGCAGTTCGGAAAAGGCGAACGGTTTGACCAGATAATCATCGGCGCCCAGTTCCAGGCCATGCACGCGGTCTTCCACGGCGTCACGCGCGGTGAGGAACAGTACCGGCACTTCCAGGCCGGCGGCACGCACCGCTTGCAGGATTTGCCAGCCGTCGCGGTCCGGCAGCATGACGTCGAGGATCAACAGGTCGTAGTCACCGGACAATGCCAGGTGCTGCCCGGTAGTACCATCGATCGCCAATTCGGTGGTGAAACCTGCCTCGGCCAGGCCCTGGCGCAGGTAGTGGCCGGTTTTCGGTTGGTCTTCGACGATCAGCAGTTTCATGGGCGGCTCTAGGCAACGAGTAACGAAGGGCTTTATACCGTGGGCGCCAGGGCAAAGGCGCAACCTGACAAAGTTGTAATCTAGCAGTCAGCTGGCTGGCAGCGGCGCCATCTTAGAGTGCGTCTCAAGCGGATTACATTTTTTTGGAGAATAGCGATGGCATTGCGTACACCCCTGCTATTGGCGGGCTGCCTGTTGGCGTTGAGCTTCAATGCGCTGGCCGATGGTGCTTCCACCTATGCGTTCGGCCAGCCGGCGCCGGCCGACAAAGCCACGCGTACCGTGGAAGTGACGATGCAGGACATTGCCTACTCGCCAGCATCCATCGATGTAAAGGCCGGTGAGACGGTGCGTTTCGTACTGGTCAACAAAGGCAACCTGCTGCACGAATTCAACCTGGGCGACGCGGCGATGCATGCACAGCACCAGAAGGAAATGTTGCAGATGCAGGCCAGCGGCATGCTCACCGCCACCGGCATGGGAAAAATGGACCACAGCGCCATGGGGCACGATGGGATGATGAAACATGACGATCCCAACAGCGTGCTGGTGGAGCCGGGCAAGACGGCTGAACTGACGTGGACCTTCAAGCAAGCCACTGGCCTGGAGTTCGCGTGTAACCTACCGGGCCACTATCAGGCCGGCATGGTGGGTAAGGTCAACGTCAGCCAGTGAGCGGCTGAGGCGCAAAGGCGGGGGCAAGGCTGTTAGACTGGCGCGGTTTATTTAGCCAGGTTTCCGCCATGCATCCCGCAGCCGAACATTCGCCGCTGGGCAAGTCCAGTGAATACATCTCCACTTACACTCCGTCGTTGCTGTTCCCGATTCCCCGCGCCGCCAAGTGGGCCGAGCTGGGCCTGAGCGCCGAAACCCTGCCGTACCAAGGCGTGGATTTCTGGAACTGCTTCGAGCTGTCGTGGCTGTTGCCATCGGGCAAACCGGTGGTGGCCATCGGTGAATTCAGCATCCCCGCCGATTCGCCGAACATCATCGAATCCAAGTCTTTCAAGCTGTACCTCAACTCGTTGAACCAGAGTGCTTTTGCCGACAGCCAGAGCCTGGAAGCGACCCTGCGCGCCGACCTCAGCGCGGCGGCCGGCAAACCGGTGGGCGTGCGCATCCGCAGCCTGGCCGATGTGGAAGCCGAAGGCGTACAGGCGCTGCCGGGTGTATGTATCGACGATCTGGATATCAAGGTCAGCAGTTACGAACATCCGCGCCCAGAGCTGCTGCGCTGCGATGCATCGCGCATCGTCGAGGAGAGCGTGCATAGCCATTTGCTCAAGTCCAATTGCCCGGTCACCAGTCAGCCGGACTGGGGCAGCGTGGTGGTGGAGTACCGGGGGGCGGCGCTGGATCACGCCAGTTTGCTGGAATACCTGGTGAGCTTCCGCCAGCACTCGGACTTCCATGAGCAGTGCGTGGAGCGGATTTTCCTGGATGTGCAGCGTTTGCTGAACCCGGAGAAGCTAACGGTGTATGCACGGTATGTGCGGCGGGGTGGGTTGGACATCAACCCATATCGAAGCACCGAGAATACTCAGTTCTTAAACATGAGGCTCGCGCGTCAGTAAGCCTTTATCCAAAAATACTGTGGGAGCTGGCTTGCCTGCGATTGCGATCTTTCAGTCATTTATCCAGTGACTGATACGCCGGTATCGCAGGCAAGCCAGCTCCCACATTTGGTCTTGGGTTCGGCTTGGGCTCGGGTTAGATGCCCATACTGCCCAGGGTAGTGACTATATTGCGAAACGCTCCAGCCAGCCCGGGATGACTGGATTCAAACTCGATCGCCGCTTTGTTGAAATCGTCGGCAATGCTGGGTGACTGGGCGCCCGGTTCCATTTGAAGTTGAAAATTCAAATCGGCAACCAGTTTTTCCAGTGCTTGGCGCTTTTCGAGGGGCAAATCTGGATGCTCTTCCAGTTGTTTGCTCACAATATCGGCCTGCTGTTTTAACTTCTCGCGATCAGGCATCACATTCTTCCTTTTATCGATAGGCACTGGCATAGACCGCGGCACGCCGGGAAAGGTCTACGGACTTACTCGTAGATTAATTCACTGGCGGCGACTGTGCATGATCTCGATCAGGGCTTCTCGCCTTTGAGTTGGCGCAGGCTGATGTCCGCCAGGCAGGTGCCGAGTTCGCCGAGGTGATCGATCACCGAGTGCACGCCCAGCCCATACAACGCCACGGTGGCTTTACCGCGCTTGTACTCGCGTTCCTGTTCGCTGAGCGCTTGCCATTGCTCGGGCGCCAGGCCGCACAGCGAGCCGCAGGAGGCCAGGCCGATGGTCCACAGTCCGGCATTCAAGCCTGACTGCAACAGGCGCGGCTCGCCGCTGACCAGTACGCAGCCTTCCAAGCGCTCGATATTCAACTCCATCAAGGCTTGCCAGCAGGCATGGGGCGCCGGCCAGCGGATCGGGGAGGGCGTCGCGGCCTTGAGCCAGCGCGGCAGTACGGCTGCCAATGGCGTGGTCACGGTAGGAGGCAGCTCATCCAACCAGGCGCACGGCACGCCTTGTTCCTTCAGGCTGCGTAGGACGTTCAGAGCGCCTGGGGTGGCTTGGGAGTGTGGCGACGATGAATCGGTGCGCGCCTGGGAACCAAAGTCCACCAGGCAGCCACTCAGGCCGAACAACACGGCAGTCAGGGTAGGAGCGCTGGCGTTGGCAATTTCGGCGTGTGGCATGTCGACGTCCCTGAAATAGCTCAAACGCTATCGAGACGGGATGACAAGGCGATGACAGCTTTATTTAATTGTAGGAATTTTGTCCATTTTGCGTATGTCGTTTCCTAGCGGCTGCCTAATTGGATACTTCCGTCATATACTAACGGCCTTATTCAGGGCATAGCGCCCATGACAGACCATTCAAGGAGCTAAAGCTATGCGCTGGAGCCATTATTTCGCTCAGCTGTCGGTGTGTGCCACTGTGATGCTGGCGCCGTTCGCCGTACAGGCTGCATCGGAAGACGATCCATGGGAAAGCATCAACCGCCCGATCTTCACATTCAACGACACGGTTGATACCTACGCCCTCAAGCCTTTGGCTCAAGGCTATCAGTGGATCACCCCGCAATTTGTCGAAGACGGCATCCATAACTTCTTCCGCAACATCGGCGATGTCGGCAACCTGGCCAACAACGTGCTGCAACTCAAACCCCATAACGCAGGTGTGGATACGGCCCGTTTGCTGGTCAACACCACATTTGGCGTGCTGGGCTTTATTGATGTCGGCACCAAAATGGGGCTGCAACGCAGTGACGAAGACTTCGGCCAAACCTTGGGTTACTGGGGCGTGGGCAGCGGTCCGTACGTGATGCTGCCGCTGTTGGGGCCTAGTACGCTGCGTGATGCACCGTCCAAGTATGTCGATAGCTACACCCAGCCGTATCGCTATATGAACGATATCGACTGGCGCAACAGCACCATGGGCCTGAACATCATCGACACCCGTGCCAGCTTGCTCGACAGCGAGAAGCTGATCACCGGTGACAAGTACACCTTCATCCGCAATGCTTACCTGCAGAACCGCGAGTTCAAGGTTCGAGATGGCAAGGTGGTTGACGACTTTTAAGCTGTGACATATTGAAATGAAAAAGGCGACCTCTGTAGGGTCGCCTTTTTTGTGCGCGCTTTTCAGCTCATTTTCAAGATTTTGAGCCCCAGCTTCTGTTGCTCGTCTTGCGCGTTGATCCAAACCACCTCGGTATCGGCTTCAAGACCCTTGAGTGCTGCGTGCTCGGAGTCAATGCGCACGCTCAGCAGGTCACCGACGCTGAATTGACGAGGCGCCTGCACCTGCATACCGGAGCTGGAAAGGTCCAGGCAAACACCTTCAATTTCCTGGCCTGCGTGGATCAAAGACACATTGGTATCCACCCGCATGCGGATGAAATCGCGTTTTTCGGCGTAGTCGCGCTCTCGGTCGCTCATCGGTTTCATCCTTACTTTGTGTTGTGGTCTTGGTTGTTCTTATAACTCCCGGTGATTTGCGGTGTAAAGACGCCCGGCGACCATCGGCATGAGCTTGAAACACCTGGCGGATGGGAGTACCGTCTGCGCCTTAGAAGGGCACCTCTGCTTTACAGTTGTGCGTGGGCCAAAGGCCTATGCTTTGTAGGACAGAGAGGCTAGAAAGCGAATCCAGTAGTATGAGCCCGGCCATTGCCGCGCCGCCTACGCCAACCTAATTCTGGCGCCGTTTGCCCACATGCAAAAAACCAGTGCCACGCTGCTGATAATCGATGACGACGAAGTAGTGCGCGCGAGCCTCGCGGCCTATTTGGAAGACAGTGGCTTCAGCGTCCTGCAGGCCAGTAATGGCCAACAGGGTCTCCAGGTGTTCGAGCGCGATAAGCCCGACCTCGTGATCTGCGACCTGCGCATGCCCCAGATGGGTGGCCTTGAGCTGATTCGCCAAGTCACCGAGCTGGCGCCGCAGACGCCGGTGATTGTGGTGTCCGGCGCTGGCGTGATGAATGATGCCGTCGAAGCCTTGCGCTTGGGCGCCGCCGATTACCTGATCAAACCCCTGGAAGACCTGGCGGTGCTGGAGCACTCGGTACGCCGTGCCTTGGACCGTGCGCGTCTGCTGCTGGAAAACCAGCGCTACCGTGAAAAGCTCGAAACCGCCAACCGCGAGCTGGAAGCCAGCCTGAATCTGCTGCAGGAAGACCAGAACGCCGGTCGTCAGGTACAGATGAACATGCTGCCGGTAAGCCCGTGGACGATCGATGAGTTCCGGTTTGCCCACCAGATCATCCCGTCGCTGTACCTGTCGGGAGATTTTGTCGACTATTTCCGCGTCGATGAGCGCCGCGTTGCGTTCTACCTGGCGGACGTGTCCGGCCACGGTGCTTCATCCGCCTTTGTGACCGTGCTGTTGAAGTTCATGACCACACGGCTGTTGTTTGAATCCAAACGCAATGGCACCTTGCCGGAGTTCACTCCGTCACAGGTACTGGGCCACATCAATCGAGGCCTGATCAGCTGCAAGCTGGGCAAGCATGTGACGATGGTCGGCGGCGTAATTGACGAAGAAACTGGTCTTTTGACCTACAGTATCGGCGGTCACCTGCCGATGCCTGTTTTATACACTCCCGACAGTGTGCGTTACCTGGAAGGCCGTGGCCTGCCCGTAGGCTTGTTCAATGAAGCCACCTACGAAGACCATATTCTGGAACTGCCGCCGACGTTCAGTCTTACGCTGATGTCCGACGGCATTTTGGATCTTCTTCCAGAGCCTACACTCAAAGAGAAAGAAGCTGCCTTGCCCCAACGGGTCAAGTCGGCGGGCGGCAGCCTGGATGGCTTGCGGCAGGTTTTTGGATTGGCCACGCTGGGGGAGATGCCGGATGATATCGCCCTACTGGTGTTGAGCAGGAATCTTTGATGAGTACCGGAAGAATCCAATTCGCCGAGCAAGACGGGACGTTTGTCCTGAAGTTTGTCGGTGAAGTGCGCCTGACATTGTGTTCGGCGCTGGATGCGACGATTGAGCGGATCTTCACTGCGCTGAATTTCTCGGCGATCGTGATCGATCTGACCGAAACCCGCAGTATCGATAGCACCACGCTGGGGCTGCTGGCCAAGCTGTCCATTCTGTCGCGCCAGAAGGTCGGCCTGTTGCCGACGGTGGTGACGACCCACGAGGACATCACCCGTCTATTGCAATCCATGGGCTTCGATCAGGTGTTCAACATCGTCGATCGCCCGATACCTTGCCCGGAATGCCTGACTGACCTGCCCTCTCAGGACCAGTCCGAGGAAGTGGTGCGGGTTAAGGTGCTGGAGGCGCACAAGATCCTGATGGGTCTCAACGAATCCAATCGCGAAGCCTTCCACGATCTGGTCAACGCCCTAGAGCGCCACTGAGCCTCTGCCTAACATTCGCCCCATTGTGGGAGGGGGCTTGCCCCCGATAACGCAGTGTCAATCAATGTATCTTCCACTGTTGAAATGACATCGGCCTGAGACATCGGCACAAAAAAGGGCGGTACCCTCACAGGTACCGCCCTTTTTGTCGCCTCCGCCGTTTACAGCTTAGCGGACAGCAGCGCCTCCAGCTTCTCCTGGTCCCGCGCAAACTGGCGAATACCCTCGGCCAGTTTCTCGGTTGCCATCGCATCCTCGTTGGACTCCCAACGGAACTGCGCTTCAGTCATATGCACGCGCGCCTCGCCCGCATGGCCTGGCGACAACTTACGCTCCAACTTGCCTTCATCCGCCGCCAACTTTTCCAACAAGTCCGGGCTGATGGTCAGGCGATCACAGCCGGCCAGTTCTTCGATCTGGCTCAGATTGCGGAAGCTCGCGCCCATGACCACGGTTTTGTAGCCATTGGCCTTGTAGTAGTTGTAGATGCGCGTCACCGACTGCACACCTGGATCGTCGGCGCCGGTGTAGTCATTGCCATTGGCTTTCTTGTACCAGTCGTAGATGCGGCCCACGAACGGCGAAATCAGGAACACACCGGCTTCGGCACAGGCCACAGCCTGAGCGAAGGAGAACAGCAGCGTCAGGTTGGTCTGGATGCCTTCTTTTTCCAGCTTTTCCGCAGCGCGAATGCCTTCCCAGGTGGAGGCGATTTTGATCAGCACACGGTCACGGCCAACGCCGGCTTTTTCGTACAGGTCGATCAGGCGGTGCGCACGCTTGAGTATCGCGCCTTCATCGAACGACAAACGGGCGTCCACCTCAGTGGAAATACGGCCCGGTACCACTTTGAGAATCTCTTGACCCACCGCCACCGCAAACCGGTCGCTGGCCAGGCCTACGTCGCCGTTGCAGTCCTGCACGCATTCATCCAACAGCTTGGCATAGCCTGGAATCGATGCGGCCTTGAGCAGCAGGGAAGGGTTGGTGGTGGCATCCTGCGGCTTGAGCTTGGCGAGCGTGGAAAAATCGCCGGTATCGGCTACGACGGTGGTGAAC
This sequence comes from Pseudomonas sp. S5F11, assembly GCF_019641515.1. Classification (NCBI taxonomy): domain Bacteria; kingdom Pseudomonadati; phylum Pseudomonadota; class Gammaproteobacteria; order Pseudomonadales; family Pseudomonadaceae; genus Pseudomonas; species Pseudomonas sp. S5F11. The sequence goes on along the minus strand of NZ_JAIFJZ010000001.1, from coordinate 1,802,669 downwards.
TGCTTGAGTTGTTCCAGCTTGGAAGTCATGGGCGTGCTCTGTCCTATGGGTCTGATGACATTACCCGAGCGCCAACAAGCGCTCAAGGGCGCAAATGCGTTCGATCGTTTGCGAGGGCAACAACCTGAAAACAGCCGTTTGAATTACCGGCCGTGGTGATCAATAGGAGGACAAAAGCGCTCGCAGGTTCAACCCAACTGCCCGAATACCTGCTGACGAAACCAGGTCAAAATGTGGGAGGGGGCTTGCCCCCTATAGCAGCGCCAGCCAATCCACGCTTGGCTGCCCCCTGCAAGCAATCCCATCAACGCCCTTCCAGCAGAGCCCCAGCCTGATCCAGCAACGCCAGCGGATCCGCCGCCTTATGAATATCCACCGACAACAACTGCCTGAACTTGCGTGCCCCAGGGAAACCGGTGCCCAAGCCCAGCACATGCCGAGTAATGTGATGCATCGTCCCACCACTCGCCAGATGCTCAGCAATATAGGGGCGCAACTGCGCTAGCGCCTGGGCACGACTAATCACCGGCACCTCGCTGCCAAACAACTGCTGATCCACCTCCGCGAGCAGATAGGGATTGTGATATGCCTCACGTCCGAGCATCACCCCATCGAACGTCTGCAAATGCTCCTGGCACTGCTCAAGCGTCTTGATCCCACCATTGAGCACGATCTCCAACGCCGGAAAATCCTGCTTCAACTGCGCCGCCACGTCATAGCGTAACGGTGGAATGTCGCGGTTTTCCTTCGGCGACAAGCCTTCAAGAATCGCAATCCGCGCATGCACCGTAAAACTGGTGCAGCCTGCCTCGTTGACTGTCTCAACGAAATCACACAACTGGGCATAGCTGTCGCGGCCGTTGATACCGATGCGATGCTTGACCGTCACTGGAATCGACACCGCATCACGCATCGCCTTCACACAATCGGCTACCAGCGCCGGATGCGCCATCAGGATCGCTCCGATCATATTGTTCTGCACACGGTCGCTGGGGCAGCCGACGTTCAGATTCACCTCATCGTAACCAGCCGCCTCGGCCATGCGCGCACAGGCCGCCAAATCGGCGGGAACACTGCCGCCCAGTTGAAGCGCCAGCGGGTGCTCGGCTTCGTTGTGGCGCAGGAAGCGCTCGTGATCGCCATGCAGGATCGCACCGGTGGTGACCATCTCGGTGTAGAGCAGGGCGTGCTTGGAGAGCAGGCGTAGGAAGAACCGGCAGTGGCGGTCGGTCCAATCCATCATCGGGGCGACGGAGAAGCGGCGGGAGAGTGGAGCGGGTTGTAAGAGCATGGGGGATCTGAGTCAGCGAGGCGAATGGGGCGCAGTTTATCAGGGATGCATCCGAAACGTTGCGCGTTCAAGAGCCTCGTCTCCGTCCGGCAGGAGCCTGAACCCACCCTGTCGCGCATTAAAGTTTCATCATCGTTTCTGCCCGGTAGGTCTACGATCTGCTCAAGCGAGGACCGCCGAGCCTCCAGCCCCTAGGGAACCGAAAATGACTTCAAACCTTGTCAAAGTCGTGTTGATCGCCGGTGCGTTGTTGTTGAGCGCGTGTTCATCGTCTTCTGCTGTCAGCAGCGACCCGTGTTTTTCAGGCGGGTGCCAAGCCTTTGGCGACCACAGCCCCAACAAAGCCGCCAAGATGAATTTTGGCGGCAGTGGGTTGGGGAGCAGTTATGGGGAGTATGGGGCGGGGTTGTTGCATGATGATTGATGGGGTGATGGGTCAGTCAGTGGTGTATTGACTGGCCCATCGCTATCGGGGGCAAGCTGAACTGGCCTAATGATTTTGGACACTTCAATCGGGCGCTATGATGGCGCCCAAATCTGAGGTGTTTGGATATGCGTAAATCTTATTCGAGTGAGTTCAAGCTCAAGGCTGCCAGCATGGTGCTGGACGAAGGCCAGCCGGTTACCGAGGTGTGTGCCAGTTTGGATATAGGCCCTACCGCCTTGCGTCGTTGGGTTGATCAGGTACGCAAAGAGCGTTTGGGCTCGACGCCGGTAGGCGCCAAGGCGATTACCGCCGACCAGCGAGAAATTCAGAGGCTCAAAGCCCTGCTCAGGGAGAAAGACCTGGACATCGAAATCCTAAAAAAGGCCAGTGCTCTCCTGCTTTTGGACGCCAAAGATCATTCACGCTGATCGATGAGCTGGACGAGCAGTACGGCGTTAATCGGTGTTGCCGGGCGTTCGGCGTCAACCGCAGCAGCTTTTACGCTTGGCGTCAGCGCCAAGGTAAGGCTAACCCTCAGCGAGAGCAGCTTAAAGCCGCGCTGGTCAAGCATCACAAGGCATCGCGAGCTTCTGCGGGAGCGAGGACTTTGGCGAAGGAGCTGCAAGAGAAAGGGCATCGCATCGGCCGGTACTTGGCTCGCAGTTTGATGCGCGAAGCGGGGATCGCCAGCCGCCAGCGCCGACGCCATAAGTACAAATCGTCCGGCGTAGAAGCTTTGGTGGCACCGCACGTGCTCAAGCGTGAGTTTGATGTCACGGCGGTCAATCAGGTGTGGTGTGGCGACGTGACGTACATCAAGGTCGGCAAGCGGTGGCTGTATTTCGCTGCGATTCTGGATTTGTTCGCCCGTCGGATCGTGGGCTGGTCGTTTTCGATGATTTCCGATGCCACGCTGACCTGCGAGGCTTTGCGGATGGCGGTTGAGCTCAGAGGTCGTCCTAAAGAGGTGCTGTTTCATTCAGACCAAGGCTGTCAGTACACCAGTCATAAGTTCAGGAATGAGCTGCTGGCGCATGGCCTGCGGCAAAGCATGAGCCGTAAAGGTGAATGCTGGGATAACGCTCCGATGGAGCGTTTCTTTGGAAGTTTGAAATCAGAGTGGGTGCCCGAGACGGGTTACGCATCAGAACATGAGGCCCGAGCAGACGTGCAGCGTTATGTCTCGCGCTACAACATCACCAGGCCCCACAGTTACAACGATTACCGGTCGCCGGTCATCAGGGAGAGACTGGCGGCATGAACCTTAAATGGTGTCCAAGAATACTTGACCAGTTCAAGCCCCCTCCCACAGTTTGATCTCCAGTGGAGCGGGTGGCGTTAGTGGCCGCCTTGCATGCGGCGGGCGATCAAATAGATGCCCAGGCCGACCAGTGCGGTGGCGGCGCCGATGTAGCCGGTGCTGGTCCAGCCGTACCCGGCGGTGATCGCCATGCCGCCGAACCACGGCCCCAGGGCGTTCGCGAGGTTGAATGCCGCATGATTGGAGGCCGCTGCCAGGCTGGGGGCTTCGTGGGCGATGTCCATCAGGCGGATTTGCAGCGGTGCGGCCAGTGACACCATGGTGCCGACCAGGCCCATGCTTAGCAGCACGCCCCATAACGAGGATGCGGCGACGGGGAAGAACAGCAGCACCGCCATCGACCACACCAATATCAGACCCACCGCGCGAAATTGCAGGCGGTCGAAAAGCTTACCGCCGGCGATATTGCCGATGATCCCGCCCACACCGAAGGCTGCCAGGCCGAAGGGGATCCACTGGGGCGACACCTTGGTCACTTCCAGCATGGTCGGCGCCAGGTAGCTGAATACGCAGAACATCCCGGCAAAGCCGATGGCGCCGATGGCCAGGGCCATCCAGACCTGGGGTTTGGTGAAGGCGCGCAGTTCTTTGCGCGGGTCGCTGCGTTGTTCGTCATGGCGGTGGGGCACGAACTGCCAGACCAGAGCGATGGTGCATAGAGCAATCGCACTCACCAGTGCAAACGCCGAGCGCCAACCTAGGTACTGGCCGAGGAAGGTGGCGATGGGGTTGCCCAACAGCATGGCCAGGGTCAGGCCCATCATCACGCGGGCCACGGCGCCGGCGCGTTTGTCGGTGGGCACCATGCTGGAGGCCACCACGGCGGCAATGCCGAAGTAGGCGCCATGGGGCAGGCCGCTGATAAAGCGAAACGCTACCAGCGAGCCGAAGGTCGGGGTAAACGCCGTGGCCAGATTGCCCAACGCATACAGCCCCATCAGCAACAGCAACATGTGTTTGCGCAGCAATTTGGCGCCGAGGATCGCCAGCAGCGGCGCGCCGACCATTACGCCCAACGCATAAGCGCTGATGGCGTGGCCGACCTGGGGTTCACTCAAGTTCAGGTTATGGGCGATGTCGGGCATCAGGCCCATGATGGCGAATTCGCCGGTGCCGATTGCGAACGCGCCCACGGCCATGGCCGCTTCCATTTTGGCGGCACTGCGCGCGGGCAGCACATGCCCGGGTGTTTGCTGGATAGACATGAATCGCTCTGTTTTGATGAAGGGCACGAAAGACAGCCGCCGATGCTACGCAAGCAACGACGAAGGTGTCTAGAACAGCCATTTGCACCAGAGTTCCCGCGCGATTGCCAGGCTGTGACCCCACGTCGCGCCCGCCAGGCTTGACACTGTGGCCGATCCAGCGCGCTAAAGCGGTTGTTTTGGCGTTGTCAATTAGCCAAACAGCGCATAACGGCCTTTTGCCGTGATATTCTGCGCGCCGTCCTGGTTTGGTCTGTTCCCGCAACGTACTCCTGTATACGTCGCGTGGGGCGGCTGTCGCCGGGTAGCTGAAGCCAATAATGATAAGAAGTCAGCGCAGAAGGGACATAAAAGTGAAGTCGATACGTCGGCTTTGTGTGCCCACCCTGCGACCCTGAATTGACTGTGCACACCTCGCGGTGCGTTGCCTGGCGCAGCGCGATAGCGGCGTGCCCAGGCGCAGGGGCTGCGGGGCGGATGGCGTTTTATCATAGGTGCTACTGATGTTTAAGAAAGTTAACACTGCCCTGCTGGGGCTGGCGTTGTCGATGGGGATCACGACCGCGCAAGCGCAAGAGCCTAAGAAAGTCGATGTGCTGCTGATCGGCGGCGGCATCATGAGCGCGACCCTCGGCGTATGGCTCAACGAGCTGGAGCCGGATTGGTCGATGGAGATGGTCGAGCGTCTCGACGGCGTCGCCGAGGAAAGCTCCAACGGCTGGAACAACGCCGGTACTGGTCACTCGGCTCTGGCTGAGCTGAACTACACCCCAGAAGACAAGAACGGCAACGTTGAGATCCCGAAAGCGGTCGAGATCAACGAAGCGTTCCAGATCTCCCGTCAGTTCTGGTCCTGGCAGGTCCAGCAGGGCGTGCTGAAGAACCCACGTTCGTTCATCAACTCCACACCGCACATGAGCTTCGTGTGGGGCGATGACAACATCAAATTCCTGAAAAAACGCTACGAAGCCCTGCAGGCCAGCCCGCTGTTCGCCGGTATGCAGTACTCCGAAGACCCGGCGCAGATCGCCAAATGGGTGCCGCTGATGATGGAAGGGCGTGACCCGAACCAGAAAATCGCGGCCACTTGGACCCCGATTGGCACCGACGTGAACTTCGGCGAAATCACCCGCCAGTTCGTCGCGCACCTGCAAACCACTCCGAAGTTCGATCTGAAGCTGTCCAGCGAAGTGCAGGACATCACCAAGAACGATGACGGTTCGTGGCGCGTCAGCTACAAAAACCTGAAAGACGGCACCAAGACTGAAACCGACGCCAAGTTCGTGTTCATTGGCGCTGGCGGCGGTGCACTGCACCTGCTGCAAAAGTCCGGCATTCCTGAAGCCAAGGAATACGCAGGTTTCCCGGTGGGTGGCTCGTTCCTGGTGACCGAGAACCCGACCATCGCCGAGCAGCACCTGGCTAAAGCCTACGGTAAAGCTTCGGTCGGCGCGCCGCCGATGTCGGTGCCGCACCTGGACACCCGTGTGCTGGATGGCAAACGCGTGATCCTGTTTGGCCCATTTGCGACCTTCTCCACCAAGTTCCTGAAGGAAGGTTCGTACCTGGACCTGCTGACCAGCACCACCACCCACAACATCTGGCCAATGACCAAAGTCGGTATTCGTGAATACCCACTGGTCGAGTACCTCGCCGGCCAACTGATGCTGTCCGATGACGACCGTTTCAAGGCGCTGCAAGAGTACTTCCCGAACGCCAAGCAATCCGACTGGCGTCTGTGGCAGGCCGGTCAGCGCGTGCAGATCATCAAGCGTGACGAAGAGCAGGGCGGCGTCCTGAAACTCGGCACCGAAGTGGTCAGCTCCGCCGACAACACCATCGCCGGCCTGTTGGGTGCATCGCCAGGCGCGTCCACCGCGGCTCCGATCATGCTGACCGTGCTGCAGAAAGTGTTCAAGGACAAGGTCGCCACCCCGGCCTGGCAGGAAAAACTGCACCAGATCGTGCCGAGCTATGGCACCAAGCTGAACGACAGCCCGGAAGCGGTTGCCAAGGAATGGGCCTACACCGCCGGTGTCCTGCAACTGACACCACCGCCTGCAATCCCACAGCGGTCGGCACCAACGGCTACCGAGGCTGCCAAGCCTGCGGCCCAGCCAAGCAAGCCGGCGTCTGACCTGGCTCTGTAAAAAATGCTGTAAGACACAACAAAGCCCGCTGAACCGGTAACGGTCAGCGGGCTTTTTTGTGGGCATCTGTCAGAGGGTGAAGCCCTGTTTCAACTGCTCATGCAGATCGAGCGCCAAGTAGTTCGCGCTATCGGACAGCAAGTAGAGATGGTGGCGTGGCAGTTCGGGCAGTTGCACCCCTGGAATGTTTTTAGTCAGCCCGGCGGTGATGCGACTTTCTTCGATCATGCCCACGGCCAGGCCACAACTGATGGCCGCCTCCACTGCCGTGGAGCTGGCGCTTTCCAGTAGCACCCGGTAGTAGGTGCCGTTGTCCTTGAGCACCCGCATGGCGGAGGCGCGGTAGGGGCAACCGTTCAATTGCACGGCGATCGGCAGCGGCGCCTGTTCGGGTGTTGTGAAATCTTCGGAAACCACCCACACCGGTTGTATCGACCCCAACAGCTCCCCTTGTTCCAACGGCTGGGCGCTGACAATCAACGCCAGATCGATCTGCTCACGGCTGAACATGGTGAACAATTCACCACTGGATCGGGCTTCGACTTCCAGTTCGAGCAGCGGATTGTCGGCGATCAGTTGCGGCAGGAAGTCCCGCATAAAGGCCGGTGCGTAGGAGTCCGGCAAGCCCAGGCGGATTTTCCCCTGCATGCGTTGTGGGGTCAGGGAAGCGAGGAGTCGGTCATGGCTCTTTAGAAAGTCAGTGGTTTCGCTGAGCAGCTTCTTGCCATACATCGTCAGCTCCACGCCCTGATTGCTGCGGATAAACAAACGCTGACCGATCAACGCTTCGAGCTTCTGGATCTGCGTGGTGACCGTCGAGGCGCTGCGGTGCACATGTTGGGCGGCTTCATTGAAGCGCCGAAAGCGGGCCACCGCATGAAAGGTGCGCAACAGGTCGACATTCAATTGTTTGCTCATGATTCTTCTTTTAAGGATCAGTTGTGCAGATTATTCAAATATACAAAATCATGCTCGCTCCCTAGGCTTTGGGTCAAGCAGGTACGCCGGCGTGCCTGAGAACAATAAGAAAGGGAGCGCTTATGGATATCAATGAGCTGGTGATGTCGTCGTTGAAGAACAACCACGGCTTTGAAAGCCCGATATGGACGGTTGAAAATGCCGCTAAATACGCGGCCACAGGCGCTGATTTATCGGAATGGGACCGGTTGGTCAGCGAAGAAATCCTGCACCTGATGACCTCGCTGAATCAGGAGGGCGTCGACCGCGTGGATCTGTGCGCCGCACCCTGTGGCCAAGGCGCATTGGGTCAACTGTTGCGCGCGGTGGCGGATGACCTTGTGGAGCTGGTCGGTCAAGACCGCTTGCACTATGTGGAGTTGGGCCCTGAGCCGATCAAAACCTGCGCGCTGATGCGACACCTGCTGGAGAACGGCGCTGAGCCGTTGCATTACACCGCCGTTGATATCAACCAGGCATCACACGGGGTCATGCGCCGATCGGTCGAGCCATTGCTCGCAGCGCCGCAAGGGTTTCGCTACTTGTCGACGGATTTTCGCTCGCTGTACAGGCGTCACATCGACTGCGGGCAGGATGTGACGCTGATCACCATGCTGGGGTTTCAGGAAGGCAATGAACTGCCCGACACCATCGGACAGATCCTACGGCGTATTGGTGGCGCGCGAACCTACGTGCTTTCGGAGATGCAACTGTCCACTGCCCAGGGCGACGAACACATCCAGCGCTTTTACCGGCACGACTGTATGTATCGATTCTCCGACCTGATCGGCATGAAGCTCGGCTTCCAGAAAACCGGCGAGCACGAAGTGGTTGTTTTAGAAATCGAGCACGGGGTGGATCGCTACCGCGTTGCCGCCACCTTGTTGCCCGTCAGCAAAGGCTCGGCACAGGGCTACCTGTTGACCAATGTCTGTTTGAAGTACACCCGCGAACAATTTACCCGCGTACGCCAGGACTACGGCGGTTGCCGCGTCATCGGCGAGTACTGCAGCGGTGACGGCAGCGTGCTGTTTCAGCTGTCGGAATATTGCGCGGATCACGCGGCCGTCAATTGAGTGAGGCATCACCATGAAAAGACAAAGTGAGCTACCGGTATTCGCCCAAGGCTTCGCGCGCGTCAGATCAGCCTTGCAGGCGTCATTGGCCCCCACATCCCGTTGTAAACATCCGGGCGCATTGCTCGATACGTTGCAACCTTGGCGTGACAGCTATTTGCGAACGGATGGGCCCAATCTCATGGGGAGCCGCACCCTTGCGGACTTGGGTTATGTGGAGTCGCCCTTGGCGGTTTCCACGCCTCAACAATTGACGGCCTTGGCCCAGGTATCGGGGCTGTTCAGCGAGCAGGGCATCCTCCAACTGCGGCGTGCCTGTTATCAGTTGGAGGCGGGTTCCAGCACCAGTGACTGGATCATTTCGAACCGCACCCGCGGCGTCACCGAGTCGTCCACACTGATACGCGAGATGATGAACAGTCGGGCCTTTCTGCTGGCGGTATCGCGCATTGCCGGGGTTCCGTTGGTGCCCCATCCGTTCCCGCGGGCGCGTTCCCAGGTCAACTATTTCTATCCGCCTCAGGCACACCACGACAAGGCACAGATCGGCATGTGGCACACCGACGGCACCAGTTTCGTGTTGAATATTCTGCTGTCTGAGTCCGACGAGTATGACGGCGGCGAGTTCGTCTACTTCGATGGCACCGCTGAACAGTTCGATGTCGAGGAGCTGGATCAGCGTGTGCGCAGTTGCTCGGTTAAATCCAGTGGTGATGCGGTGTATATATACGGCAGTCGTGTGTTCCATGGAGTGCGTCCGCTTACGCGCGGTCGTCGTATGTCGTTGGTGCTTTCGTTTCATTGCCCTTATAGCCAGGAGGATGTGAACAAGTTCTGGCACCTGGCTTCGGACGATGGGGTCTTGCGGACGATCCGGCCGTGGTTCCGTTTACAACACGACCTGGTACGGCCGGCCCACGAGCAGTACCAGCGGCTGGGCATCGAGCCGATCACCTTCGCCGATCTCGATCCGTTGAGTGTGGCGCCGTGAGCGCCACTCGCGGCACGCCTCGCATGGGTTATGTGAAGCTGCTGCTCCTGCAGGCGGTGTTTGTCCTGTCCTGGAGTTCGGGCTTTATCGGCGCCAAATTGGGCGCGCAGAGTGCCGGTGCATTCAACCTGCTGTTCTGGCGATTTCTGTTGGTCTCGCTGTGCCTGGGCATGTTTTTGAATGTGCGGTTGCTCAAGGTTTCCTGGGCGCAGATACGCCATCACGCGGTGATCGGGTTTCTCTCGCAATTCCTCTACTTAAGTTGCGTTTACGTCGCGATCCAGAACGGGTTGCCGCCGGGGATCGCGGCGATTATCGCGGCCTTGCAGCCGTTGATGACGGCGGCGCTGTCAACGGGGAACGCTGGGGAGCGCAGTGGTGGATGGCAGTGGTTGGGGTTGCTGATCGGGTTTGTCGGCGTGTCGATCGTCATCTCGGGGCAATACGGCAGCAGCGGGCAAAGTGTCGGCCTGGTCATGTATCTGTTGCCGCTGGTGTCGGCGTTGGGGCTGACCCTGGCAACCCTGTATGAGCGCCGTTCGGCGCAACAACACAGCACGGGCCTGGTCTTGCCGCTGTTTATCCAATCGCTATTGACGCTGATCGGGTTTACCGCTGCGGTGTTGTATACCGACACCCTGAGCATTCCCCGTGAGCCTGAGGTACTGATCTCGATTGTCTGGCTGACGGTGTTCTCGACCTTCATTGCCTACTTGAGTCTTTGGATGCTGCTGCGGTTCATGACCGCGACCCATGTGGCAGTGCTGGTTTACCTTGAGCCGCCAGTGACCTTGGTGTGGGCGGCGTTGATGTTTGGCGATGCGATTCTCGTCTCCACTTATGCCGGCATTGCGGTGGTTGTCGCCGGTCTGATTCTGGTTCGACTCAAGCGACCGACCGTCGCCTGCACATCGTGATGCCCTCAGCTTCAGCAAGCCGACAGATATCGCCTGTTACAAATTGTCCATGGCCACGCAGGAGCATGGCTGCGGCAACGGGGGGATTTTTGACAGCGGCAGGTGTTGGGCGCTTACGCCCGAGGGGTTTGTATGTTGCTACGTTATGCGGCATTGGCGGCGGTGGTCGTGGCTGCGTCCGGGTGTGTGCAAGAGCGTGTGGTGCATGAGCGCCGACCGGTGCAACGGGAATATGTCGAGGTGGTGGCGCCGCAGCCGCCGCCGGTGCAAGTGGTCGAAGTCGAACCGCCAGCACGTTATGGCTATATCTGGTCTCGCGGTTATTGGCGTTGGGAGGGCGGTCGCTACGTGGCGGTCCATGGCCACTGGGAGCCAGTGCGCGAAGGCTATCGCTATGTGCATCCGCATTGGGTGCAGCGCAGTGATGGCTTTCACTGGCAGATTGGTGGCTGGGTGCGTTGAGCCCGGCTCAGCCCAGGCGCTTCATGCCGGCTGCCTTGGCGGCATTAGCGTCAAAGGTCGCGGTGTATTCACAGCCGGCCCCATGGGCGCACCGCTCGATCAGGCAGTCGGCGAAATCGGCTTTGCCGGCGCCGAACTTGCGTAGCGCCTGCCAGATGACTTCGGCATGTTCCAGGGTCAACTCGCGGGTGCGCAGCAGGGTTTCCAGCACGCTGACCACGTCTCGCTTGGCGCAGGCGTAGCAGCTCTGCAGGACCCACACCAATTCCACAACCGACACCAGGCTGACAAACCCTGGAGACACTGTAGTGAGGGATTCGATCAATTCGGATGCCTGAGCGGACTGAACCGGGTGGTCCTGGGTGATGTAGCGCACCAAGACATTGGTATCCAGCCCGATCATCGAGCTTTAGCTCCCTGCGCAGCGATAGCCTGGTTCATGTCATCGAGCGAGACCGCTTTGGCTGGCATTGGGATCAGTCCCTTCAGATCGCGAACGGTTTTACTCGCTGCAACGATTGAAAACCGGCCGTCTTCCATCTCGACGAATTCCACGCGGTCGCCGGTTTCCAGGCCAAGGGCGGTACGGACTTGCACGGGGATCGTGATTTGTCCTTTAGAGGTGAGGGTGGCGGTGGCCATAGCAAAGAGCTCCATCGGGGTATTCCTTACCCTAAGGTAAGGAATGATGGAGGACAAGGTCCGTTGGTCCATAGCGTGTTCGGCTCAAGTTAAAAGTGGGGTAGGTCAAAACCTAGTCCGAACTTTTAACGCTCGCACGCCCGATCCGGCGCCAAAGCAATACAAACTATGAACGCGCTTACTGCACCACGCGATAACACGGCACATACGCGGCGCCGCCGGGCAGTTTCATGCGGTGCTGGGCCACGAATGCCTTCAACAGTTCATCCAGCGGTTTCATGATCGCCGGATCGCCATGGATCTCGTACGGCCCATTTTCTTCGATCAGGCGGATGCCCTTGTCCTTCACGTTGCCCGCCACGATCCCGGAGAACGCGCGACGCAGGTTCGCCGCCAGTTCGTGAGGCGGCAGGGCGTGACTCAGTTGCAGGCTAGCCATGTTCTCGTGGGTCGGATCGAACGGGCGCTGGAAGCCTTCGTCGATCTTCAGCAGCCAGTTGAAGTGGAAGGCGTCGTTGCGCTCGCGGCGGAACTGCTTCACCTCCTTGAGGCCGGCGTTCATCTGGCGGGCCACTTCGGCCGGGTCGTCGATGATGATTTGGTAGTGCGCCTGCGCCGCTTCGCCAAGGGTGGCGCCGACGAACGCGTGCAGTTGTTGCAGATACGGCGCGGCCTGTTGTGGCCCGGTGAGGATCACCGGGAACGGCACATCGCGGTTATCCGGGTGCATCAGGATGCCCAGCAGGTACAGAAATTCTTCAGCGGTGCCGGCGCCGCCTGGGAAGATGATGATGCCGTGGCCCACGCGCACGAAGGCTTCCAGGCGTTTTTCGATGTCCGGCAGGATCACCAGTTCATTGACGATCGGGTTCGGCGCTTCGGCGGCGATGATGCCCGGCTCGGTCAGGCCCAGGTAACGCCCGCCGGTGATGCGCTGCTTGGCGTGGGAAATGGTCGCGCCCTTCATCGGGCCTTTCATCACGCCTGGGCCACAACCGGTGCACACGTCCAGGCTGCGCAGGCCGAGTTCGTGCCCGACTTTCTTGGTGTATTTGTATTCTTCGGTATTGATCGAGTGACCGCCCCAGCACACCACGATCTTCGGTTCCACGCCCGGACGCAGCGTGCGTGCGTTGCGCAGCAGATGGAACACATAGTCGGTGATGCCCTGGGAGTTGCTCAGGTCGATGCGCTGGCTGTCCAGCTCGTTCTCGGTATAGACGATATCGCGCAGGGCGCTGAACAGCATCTCGCGGGTGCTGGCGATCATTTCGCCATCGACGAAGGCGTCGGCCGGGGCATTGAGCAATTCCAAGCGCACGCCACGGTCCTGCTGGTGGATGCGCACTTCAAAGTCTTTGTAGGCGTCGAGGATGGTCTTGGCGTTATCGATATGCGCGCCGGTATTGAGGATCGCCAGGGCGCATTGGCGGAACAGGGTGTAGATGCTGCCGGTACCGGCTTCGCTCAGTTGCTGGACTTCGCGTTGGGAGAGGGTTTCGAGGCTGCCCTTGGGGCTGACGGAGGCATTGATGACTTGACGTTGGGGCATTCTGATTCCTTGAAAGCGCAGCCACCGCATCCCCTTGGGGGCGATGGCTTGAGAAAGGTGGGCGCCGATCACGGTCGCACGAGACGGTTTTTACCTCAGCCACACGGCCGAGCGCAAACACCGTCCAGCACCATCATGCCGCAGAACTTACTCGATCAGCTTCCAGTTTTTGTAGAAAACCCGACGCAGGGTAAAGACCATGGCGGCAAACCCGGCGATCACGGCGTTAAGCACCGCCGGCAGCGGGGTCGGCCGCACAATGTCGATAAACAGGCAGTAGCGCTTGGCGTCGTTTTTGTTGAAGGACGCGTGCATCAGGGTGTCATCGAAGATAAACAGCGGATCGTCATGCCAGTAGTGCTTGTGCTCGCCCACCTGGATATACACCCCATCGTGATGGGGCGCCGGTGCCATGTTGTAGAGCACGCGGAACATCATGCGCAGCGGGCCGAAGTGAAAAGACGTGGAGCGGTTCTCGTTGAATACCGACACGCCGATGGTTTTTACGAACGGCAGCTTTTGCCGCAGTTGCGGGATGTTCAGCGTGGTTTCGATCGGCCGACCGTACCATTGGAAAAACAACATGCCGCGTTTCTTCTCGGCCATGCGCTCATCCAGATAGCCGATGATTTCATCCTTGTGGGCCATGGCATCGTCGATCACCTGTTGCAGCTCCTCGCGCCAGGCAGGCGGCAAGTCACGCATCGTATACACATGGCGATTGCGCGAACTCAACAGGTCGAACAGGGTGTTGAACGGCGCCAGCAACCAAGTGTTGCGGCCGCTGCCGATAAAATACTTTTTGACGGTGGGCGCGTCATACAAGCCGTTGCGCAGGAAATCGTAGATCCCGCAGACCAGCACCAGGCTTAGAAAAACCACGGTGGTCATGGGAAACACTCCCATAAACAGCAACACGCCGATAACCCAGGCAACAGACACCGCTTTTTTACGCAACGCAGCCTTATTCATGACACTCAAGCTCCAGCAGGACGCCATTCGACAGGTCCGTATCCGTGGCCGCGAGTGGTGGTTTTGAAACATGTTGAAACATTTGCGTCATCATAAGGCGTTTGCCGCCCCGTCGGCATTTTAAATAGTGCGAAATTGTGAAGGCTTTACACAGTTTTTAACCCCGCAGGGTCCCGTGCATTGGATTTTGTAAACGCAAGATTTGCGACTATCGTGACGCTTCGGTTTTTTGGACGTCATAGACCGGTACGATTGAAGTTGAATGGCTACCACTGGCCTTCGGCACCTTGGAAGAGGCAGAAATTTTATGATCATCAAACCGCGGGTTCGTGGCTTCATCTGTGTGACCGCCCACCCTGTTGGCTGTGAGGCGAACGTCAAAGAGCAGATCGACTACGTGACTCAACACGGAACCATCGAAGGCGGCCCGAAGAAGGTGCTGGTTCTCGGTGCCTCCACCGGCTACGGCCTGGCCGCGCGCATCAGTGCCGCGTTTGGCTGCGGCGCCGATACCCTGGGCGTGTTTTTTGAGAAAGAAGGCGAAGAAGGCAAGCTGAGTTCCGCCGGCTGGTACAACAGCGCCGCGTTCGAGAAGTTTGCCGTCGAAAAAGGCCTGTACGCCAAGAGCATCAACGGCGACGCGTTCTCCGACGAGATCAAGCGCCTGACCATCGACACCATCAAGAAAGACCTGGGCAAGATCGACCTGGTGGTCTACAGCCTGGCCGCGCCACGCCGTACCGACCCGAAGACCGGTGAAGTCTACAACTCCACGCTCAAGCCGATCGGCAAGGCCGTGACCCTGCGTGGTATCAACACCGACAAGGGCGTAGTGGTCGACACCACCCTGGAGCCGGCGACCCAGGAAGAAATCGACGGCACCGTGAAGGTCATGGGTGGCGAAGACTGGCAACTGTGGATCGACGCCCTGCGTGACGCGGATGTACTGGCCGAAGGCGCCAAGACCACCGCGTTCACCTACCTCGGCGAAAAGCTGACCCAGGACATCTACTGGAACGGCTCCATCGGCGAAGCCAAGAAAGACCTGGACAAGAAAGTCCTGACCCTGCGTGAAAACCTCGCGGCATTGAAAGGCGACGCCCGCGTGTCGGTACTCAAGGCGGTGGTCACCCAGGCCAGCTCCGCGATTCCGATCATGCCGCTGTACCTGTCGTTGCTGTTTAAAGTGATGAAAGAGCAGGGCACCCACGAAGGTTGCATCGAGCAGGTCTACGGCCTGTTCAAGGACAGCCTGTACGGCAAGGCACCGAAGCTCGACACCGACGGCCGCCTGCGTGCCGACCTGGCTGAGCTGGAGCCGAAAGTCCAGGACGCCGTGGCGGCGCTGTGGAACCAAGTGACCGATGAAAACGTCGACGAGATCAGCGATTTTGCCGGCTACAAGGCGGAGTTCCTGCGCTTGTTCGGCTTTGAAGTCGAGGGTGTGGACTACGAGGCTGACGTGAACCCGACGGTGAAGATCAACGGTCTGATCCAAGCCTAAAGCGCGGTTAAAAATGTTGGAGGGGGCTTGCCCCGATGGCGTCGCGTCAGACAGCTCAGCTGTAGCTGAGCTACCGCCGTCGGGGGCAAGTCCCCTCCCACTTTGATTTGTGTGCGTTTCAGAGGTTTCTTACGCTTCAGCGCGCCGTTCCCTCCCTTCAAATCTGCCAGACTCCTCCCGCTATCAAGCCAAGCCAACGGAGGATCTGATGACGATTCGTGCAGTAGTTTTTGATTTCGGCGGTGTTCTCTTCGATTGGAGCCCGCATCACCTCTACCGCAAACTGATTGCCGACGATCAAGAACGGCAGTGGTTTCTGGATAACATCTGCACCCAGGCCTGGAATACCGAACAAGATGCGGGGCGGCCGCTGGCCGAAGCCACGCAAATCCTGATCGATCAACACCCCCAGCATAGATACCTGATCACGGCCTATTACGACCGCTGGCACGAAATGCTGCGCGGCCCATTGCCTGAAGGCGTGGCGATTCTCCAGGCCTTGCACACCGCAAACATGCCCTTGTTCGGGCTCACCAACTGGTCTGCCGAAACCTTCCCCTATGCTAGTAAACACTACCCGTTCCTGCAGTGCTTGCGTGACATCGTCGTGTCTGGCGAAGTGAAACTGATCAAGCCCGACCCGGCGATCTACCACGCCAGCCTCGCGCAGGTGCGTGCCCATCTGGCCGATATCCAGCCGAGCGAAGTGGTGTTCATCGATGACGTGGCCGACAACGCCGAAGCCGCCAGCGCTTTGGGTTGGCAGGGCATTCATCATGTATCGGCCGAGCAGACATCGGCACGGTTGCGTGAATTGGGCGTGGGCTTTTAGCGCGCCCATTTCTCCATCACAAAATCGACAAACGCTCGCAACTTGGGCAGGCGATAACGATCCTGGCCGTACAGCACATGCATGGGACGGCTGGGCAATTGATAGTCGGTCAGCAACGCCACAAGGTTGCCGCTGTGCAGATCGGGCTGGACCAGCGCATCGGGCAGCATCACGATGCCCATGCCTTGCACCGCCGCTTGGCGCAGGGCTTGTGAGCTATTGATGGTCAACGATCCCGACACCGGGATTTCCACTTCGCCGTCCGCTCCCGTCATGCGCCAGAGCTTGTCGGCGTTGCGCCAGTCGTCGGTGGACGGATAGGCGAATGCCAGGCAGTCGTGGAGTTGCAGGTCTTCGGGCTTGGTCGGCGTGCCGCGTCGCGCCAGATAGCTCGGTGAAGCGCAGAGGGTGATGGTGTAGTCCTGCATGGGCCGGGCGATCAGGCTCGACGGTTCCAACTCGCCCAGGCGGATCGCCACGTCGAAGCCACTGTCGACCAGGTCCATGCGCTGGTTGCTGAGCACCACATAGAGCTTGATCTGCGGATAACGTTGGGAGAATTCGCTCAACGCCGGCGCCAGGCGCTCGGTGCCGAAGGCGGGTGGGGCGGTGATGCGCAAGGTGCCTCTAGGCACGTCGCTGTGGGCCTGTTCGGCCAGTTGTTCGGAGTCGGCCACCAGCCCCAGCACCTCCAGACAGCGTTGGTAATACTGGCCGCCGAACTCCGTAAGGCTCTGCTTGCGCGTGGTGCGCTTGAGCAGGCTGACTCCCAGGCGCTGTTCCAGGGCTCGCAGGTGGTTGCCGACCATCGTGGTCGACATGCCGCAGGCGTGGGCCGCCGCTGTCATGCTGCCGGTCTCCACCACTTTTACGTACACCGACATTGCCTGGAACAGATCCATTATCAAGTCCTGATTTAAAGTCATTGCACAAATGCGCAGTTTATCCAGCTCAGGTGGCTAACGATACTGAGACCATCAACCTGATGACTTGGAGCCCGCACCATGACCGCCGCCTGCCTGATGACCACCTACCAACCCTTGGCCCTGAGCTTCGCCCGTGGCCTGGGCACGCGTCTGTGGGACCAGCAGGGTCGCGAGTACCTCGATGCGGTGGCGGGTGTGGCGGTGACCAATATCGGGCATTCCCACCCGCGTCTGGTGGCGGCCATCAGCGAGCAGGCCGGTCTGTTGTTGCACACCTCCAACCTCTACAGCATCGACTGGCAACAACGGCTGGCCCAGCGTCTTGCGCAGCTGTCCGGCCTGGATTGCGCGTTCTTCAACAATTCCGGTGCCGAAGCCAACGAAACCGCGCTCAAACTGGCGCGCTTGCACGGCTGGAAAAAGGATATCGAAGAGCCGTTGATCGTGGTGATGGAGAACGCTTTCCACGGGCGCACCCTGGGCACCATGGCGGCCAGTGACGGGCCGTCGGTACGCCTTGGGTTTCAGCGCTTGCCGGGGAATTTTCTCAAGGTCCGGTTCGGTGACTTGGCCGCCATTGAGGCGATCACCCGCACCCACGGCGCACGTATCGCGGCTGTGTTGCTGGAGCCGATCCAGGGCGAAAGTGGCGTACTGCCCGCGCCGCCCGGCTATTTGCGTGGCCTGCGCGATCATTGCACCGCCCACGGTTGGCTGATGATGCTCGATGAGATCCAGACCGGCATCGGTCGCACCGGTGCGTGGTTCGCGTTCCAGCATGAAGGTATCGTGCCGGACGTGATGACCTTGGCCAAGGGCCTTGGCAATGGCGTGCCGATCGGAGCTTGCCTGGCGCGGGCCGGTGTGGCGCGCTTGTTCACGCCGGGCAGTCATGGCAGCACGTTTGGCGGTAACCCGCTGGCTTGCCGGGCGGGCTGCACGGTGATGGACATCATCGAAGAGCAGGGCTTGCTGCACAACGCCGCGCAACAGGGCGAACGCTTGCTGGCGCGGCTGCGCGTGGAGCTGGCGGAACACCCCCAGGTGCTGGCGATTCGCGGGCAGGGCTTGATGATCGGCATCGAACTGGCCAACCCGTATCGCGACCTGGCCCAGCGCGCCGCCCAGGAACATGGGCTGCTGATCAATGTGACGCGGGGCAAGATCATCCGCCTGCTGCCGCCGCTGACCCTGGACGGCAAGGAAGTCGAGATGATTGTGCGGGCGATTAGCCGGTTATTGGATCAGGGCCATTGAGCCATTCTTGGTTGAGGGTTTCGGTGTCACCCAGGTATTCCAGTAACCACGCCATGGCCGGGGACAGCTTGTTCTGCGCCCAGGCCACGCAGGACGGGCTGGCGGGGAAGGGGCGGGTGAGTCGCAGCGCTACCAGCTCGCCGCGTTCGATCCACGGCGTCACTTGATGTGCCGGCGCCATGCCGACACACAGGCCGTCGCGCAGGCAATCGATGGCGGACGCCCAGTTGGGCACGACCAGGCGTCGTTGATTGTCCAGGGTCCAGGTATCGCGCTTGGGCAGGTTGCGCGACGTATCGGTCATGCACAGCGAAGCGAAGGGACGCAGCTGGTCGTCGTTGAGCAAGCCTTCGGCCCTCGCCAGCGGGTGTTCTGCGCTGACTACGCACAGCCAGTTCAACAGGCCCATGTCGCGGAAGGTAAAGTGGCTGGCCACCGGCACCGCGCTGGTGGCGCCGATCACAATGTCGGTGCGCTCGTCGGCCAGGGCATCCCATACGCCGTTGTACACCTCGTATTCCAACAGCAATTCCACCTCAGGGAACTGTCGATAGAAATCCAGCACCAGTTGCCGGCAGCGTTGGGGCTTGACGATGGAGTCCACTGCCACCTTCAACTGGCCGCTCCAGCCATTGGCCACCTGCTGGCACAAGCGCCGCGTGCCGAGCATTTTCTTCATCACCCCCCGGGCTTCGTCGATAAACAGGCGGCCGGCGGGGGTCAGTTCCACGTCACGGTGACGTCGCACGAACAACGGCACCGCCAGCCATTCTTCCAACTGACGCACCGTATAGCTGATGGCTGACGGTACCCGGTGCAATTCCTGAGCGGCGGCGCTGAAACTGCCATGGCGAGCCACTGCGTCTACTACGTCCAGAGAATATTCGGACCACATGGCTATTGCCTTCAAAAATATTGATAAGAGTGCCCAATTATTATCGCTTCACACATAATTTATCAGCTTCAT
Organism: Pseudomonas sp. S5F11; assembly: GCF_019641515.1. Taxonomy (NCBI): domain Bacteria; kingdom Pseudomonadati; phylum Pseudomonadota; class Gammaproteobacteria; order Pseudomonadales; family Pseudomonadaceae; genus Pseudomonas; species Pseudomonas sp. S5F11. Next base: position 1,783,220 of record NZ_JAIFJZ010000001.1, on the reverse strand, counting down.
AATGGGCGCTAGTCAGCAAATAGTTTGATGGCAATGTCAGCAAGGCTTCAATGAAAAATTCGTTTGGTTTCACCGGGTATCTAGCGGGCCTGAGCATGCTCGGTTATCTCGCCATGGACATGTACTTGCCGGCGTTCGGCGCCATGGGCGAGCACTTGCAGATCAGCGCGAGCGCGGTTGGCGCGAGCTTGAGCGTATTTCTAGCCGGTTTTGCGCTAGGGCAGTTAATTTGGGGGCCGCTGTCCGACCGGCTAGGACGCAAGCCGATCCTACTCGCGGGCCTGAGCTTGTTTGTGCTGGGCTGCGTCGGGATGTTCTGGGTCGACAGCGCTGCGCAACTGCTGGCCCTGCGCTTTATCCAAGCGGTTGGGGTGTGTTCCGCCGCCGTGAGTTGGCAGGCACTGGTGATCGATCGCTACCCGGCCGATAAGGCTCATCGCGTATTTGCCAGCATCATGCCGTTGATGTCGCTATCGCCGGCTTTGGCGCCGTTGTTGGGAGCCGTGGTATTGAATCATCTGGGCTGGCAGGCAATCTTCGGCGTGCTGTTGGGTGTGTCGCTGGTGCTGCTGTTGCCCACCTTGTTCCTGCGCAGCGTGCCGAAACGGCTGACACAGGCGTCGGCACGTTTGGGGTATGGGCAGTTGCTCAAATCGCGGGTGTTCAGCGGCAATGTGATGATCTTTGCCGCGTGCTCGGCCAGTTTCTTCGCCTGGCTGACGGCCTCTCCCTTTATCCTCGGCGGCATGGGCTACAGCCCTAACGATATCGGTTTGAGTTATGTACTGCCGACCTTGGCGTTCCTGATCGGCGGCTACAGCTGTCGCAGCGCCTTGCAGCATCTGCCGGGCAAAACGTTGCTGCCGTGGTTGTTGCTGGCCTACTGCGTGAGCATGGGCGCGCTGTACCTGGTTGCCACGTTGACCGTGCCGACCCTGACCGCCTTACTGATTCCGTTCTGCCTGATGGCGCTGTGCAACGGTGCCAGTTACCCCATCGTGGTGGCGAATGCGCTGATGCCCTTTGCGGAAAACTCCGGCAAGGCCGCAGCGCTGCAAAACACCCTGCAACTGGGCTTGTGCTTTGTGAGCAGCCTGCTGGTGTCATCGATGCTCGAACATCCGCTATTGATCACCGTGATCGTGATGCTGGCGACCGCGCCGCTGGCGGTGTTGGGATATTGGCTGGCCCGACCGAAGGCCAATCGCGCCGAGCTGATGACAGAGCTGAATTGAAAGAACACTTGCGTAGCGGCTGCCCCACAGCCTGCAAACTGTTTATGCCTGGCACACCGCAGTGTCTGGAGACAGGGCCGCTTCGCGCCCCAGCGCGGGGCAAGCCCGCTCACCACAACTTGCGGGGGTGCTGCTTCCCTGTGGTGATGATAGAGCTGAACTGAAAGAGGATCCTGCGCAGCGGCTGCCCCACAGCCTGCAAACTGTTTATGCCTGGCACACCGCAGTGTCTGGAGACAGGGCCGCTTCGCGCCCCAGCGCGGGGCAAGCCCGCTCACCACAACTTGCGGGGGGGCTGCTTCCCCTGTGGTGATGATAGGGCTGAACTGAATGAACACCCCTGCACAGCGGCTGCCCCAAAGTCTGCAAACTGTTTATGCCTGGCACACCGCAGTGTCTGGAGACAGGGCTGCTTCGCGCCCCAGCGCGGGGCAAGCCCGCTCACCACAATTTGCGGGGTTGCTGCTTCCCAGTGGTGAGCAGGCTTGCCCTGCGCTGGGCTGCGCAGCGGCCCTAATGGCTGCGAATGCGGTGTGTCCGACTCACAGCAGCACCCGTGATTAAAAGGTGATTTCCATATTCACGGTCGGCGTGGAGGTGCGGCTGCCGCGGCCGCCGTCCACGCCGAATTTGTTATGCCAGTACTCGTAACCCACGCCCAGGTACAGGTTCGGTTTGACGCTCTTGCCCGGTCGCACGGCCACCATCAACGCGGTGCGCATCAGCGCTTCGGCGGCGGTGTCGCGGCCGTGGTAGTCCTCGCCTTTAGCCCCGACGTAATTGATGAACCCTTGGAATTTCGCCCCATGGTTGGCGATCTCGAACGGGCGCATCCACGTCAGGTTAAGCATGTAGGTGTCGTCGAAGGTGTGGTCGGATTCCTGGGCGCCGGGAATGCCAGTGTGGTTGCGCTCCTTGTAATACAGCAGGCTCAAGTCCAATACGCCGACAGTATTGAATTTCACGGTCGGGCCGATCACCAGCGCGCGTTTCTTCGCGGAGGCGAAGTTGTTATTTCGGTTAGCGTCGAAGCCCAGGGTCAGGGCGTAATCCTTGATCGCACCCGTGCCCAGCGGCCTGTCGAATACCCGCGACGCATAGAGCTGGTGCCGGTACACCGCGTACACCTCGCTGCCGCCGTGATCGGTGCCCTTGCGCGGGTCGCGGCTGTCGGACAGAAACACATCCAGGTTGAGGAAGTTGCTGCCGTACCGGTAGCCGCTGGCGTGGGTGAAGCTGTAGATACGCTTGCTGAATTCATCGGGGTTGTTCGGGTTGGTGAACTGCTGGCCGTAGCGAAATCCTACGCTGTTGTTCATCCACTCCATCGCGACAGCCTCCCCGCCGCCCAGCAGAGTGAGTGCGACGGTAGCGCCCTGTAATGCCTTTTTCATTGTTTTTGTGTCCTTTGGCGTTGCGGCTCATCACGGCCGAATGGTTTTTGTAACGCCGGCGGAGGGTATCTTGTCTGAATGATTGTATACAACTCTATGGACATACAGTCATAGGATTGCATACAGTGGCCCCACAACAAAAACAGAGAACCCCTCACCATGACTACCCCGAAGGCGTCACCGCAGCGGCCAGAAGATGAGAATCTCGGCGTCGCGGCCAATATGGCTTACGGCCTGCAGCATGTACTCACCATGTACGGCGGCATCGTCGCCGTCCCGTTGATCGTCGGCCAGGCGGCCGGCTTATCGCCGGCGGATATCGGCCTGCTGATCGCTGCGTCGTTGTTTGCCGGTGGCTTGGCGACTCTGCTGCAAACCCTTGGCCTGCCATTTTTCGGTTGTCAGTTGCCACTGGTGCAAGGCGTGTCGTTCGCCGGTGTGGCCACCATGGTGGCGATCGTTGGCAGTGACGGAGCGGGCGGTATACCGGCGATCCTGGGGGCGGTGATGGCCGCGTCCTTGATCGGGCTGCTGATCACGCCGGTGTTCTCGCGGATTACCAAGTTCTTTCCGCCATTGGTCACCGGTATTGTCATCACCACCATCGGCCTGACCCTGATGCCCGTCGCGGCGCGCTGGGCCATGGGTGGCAACAGCCGCGCGGCGGATTTCGGCAGCATGTCCAATATCGGTCTGGCGGCGTTGACCCTGGTGCTGGTGTTGCTGCTGAGCAAAATCGGCAGCGCCACTATCTCGCGTTTATCGATCCTGCTGGCGATGGTGATCGGCACGCTGATCGCGGTGTTGCTGGGCATGGCCGACTTCTCGGGCGTCGCCCAAGGGCCGATGTTCGGCTTCCCCACGCCGTTCCATTTCGGCATGCCGACTTTTCACATCGCCGCGATTATTTCCATGTGCATCGTGGTAATGGTGACCCTGGTGGAAACCTCGGCGGACATCCTGGCCGTGGGTGAAATCATCGACACCAAGGTCGATTCCAAACGCCTGGGCAACGGCCTGCGCGCCGATATGCTGTCGAGCATGTTCGCGCCGATTTTCGGTTCGTTTACCCAAAGCGCTTTTGCCCAAAACGTCGGCCTGGTGGCGGTCACCGGGGTGAAAAGCCGCTTCGTAGTGGCCACCGGCGGGCTATTCCTGGTGATTCTCGGATTGCTGCCGTTTATGGGGCGGGTGATTGCTGCGGTGCCGACGTCGGTGCTGGGAGGAGCCGGGATCGTGCTGTTTGGCACGGTGGCAGCCAGTGGGATTCGCACCTTGTCCAAGGTGGATTACCGCAACAACATGAACCTGATCATCGTCGCCACTTCCATTGGCTTCGGCATGATCCCCATCGCCGCACCGAGCTTCTACGATCACTTCCCCAGCTGGTTCGCGACCATTTTCCATTCCGGCATCAGTTCGTCGGCGATCATGGCGATCCTGCTGAACCTGGCGTTCAACCATTTCACCGCCGGCAACTCGGACCAGCAGTCGGTGTTTGTCGCGGGGACAGAACGCAGCCTGTGCTTCCACGATGTGGCGGCGCTGCGGGATGGGGATTACTTCAGGGGCGGCAAGCTGTTTGATGCCGAGGGCAAAGAGATTCCGCTGATGGCTGAACCGGCAAGGCAGCCATCAAAGCCTGAGACTTCCGAGGTGTGAAGGGGGGGAGCAAGCCCGCTTGCTCCCACACTCAACTCAACCTGCCTTGAGTGTTGCGTGCGGTACTGCGCACGCCTCATCCAAAAACTTCACCACAGTCCCCATGCACGCTTGGCGTTCTTCCACATGGGGCATGTGGCTGGAGTCCTCAAACAGCGCCCAGCGCACATCGGCGATCTCATCCAGGAACGGCTTGACCACCAGCGGTGTGGCCTCGTCGTGGCGGCCGGAGATCACCAGGGTTGGTACGTTGATCTTCGACAAACGGCCAATCGATTTCCAATCCTTCAGGCTGCCGATGACGTGGAACTCGGTGGGGCCGCTCATGGCGTGGTACACCGTAGGGTCCGAATCGACCTGGGCAAAGGTGCGGGCCACTTCTTCCGGCCATGGGTTGACCCGGCACACATGCTGGTCATAGAAGATCCGCGACGCGGCGAGGTATTCCGGGTCTTGGTAGGTGCCTGCGGCTTCGTGTTTAAGCAGGGTTTCGTGCACGCCTTCAGGCAGCAGTTTGCGCAGGCGATTGGCTTCGCTGACCCAGGTACGCATGCAGGTCGGCGAGTTGGCCGGGATAAACGCGCGCAAGCCCTTCGGCTGCAGGATCGCGTGTTCGCTGCCAAGCATGCCGCCCCAGGACTGACCCAGGATCGCGTAGTTATCGCTGATCTGCAGGTGGTCCAGCAGGTTGTTCAGCTCGGCGAGGAACAGTTCGACCGTCCAGAAGGACGGATCTTTATCGGGCAAATGGGTGGAGCGGCCGTTGCCGAGTTGATCGTAATGGATCACGGCATGCCCACTGGCCGCGACGTCCTTGAAGGCGTCGACGTAGTCATGGGTGCAGCCGGGGCCACCGTGGATGATCACCAGCGGCGTGCGGCCGCTGTTCAGGTCGCCGGTGACGCGGTACCAGGTCTGGTAGGCGCCGAACGCCGCATACCCTTCGCGGATTTTTTCGATGAATTCCATTTCGTACCCTGCTCTTTGAAAAAAAGGATCAGGGTCACGATAAGCCGCCGCGCACATTTAGGTAACTAGCAAAACAGCTAGGTTTTATCGGTGGATCAGTCTTCCAGCAGGCGGTAATGGGTAGCGCGCACCACGGCCTGTACACGATTCTTGGCCCCCAGTTTGTGCATCGCCGAGGCCAGGTGCAGGGTCACCACGGCCAGTGAACGGCTCAACTGGGTGGCGATTTCCGCCGCGGTCAGGCCTTCGGCGGCCCATTTGAGGCACTCGCGTTCGCGTTTGGTCAGGCGGATATGCGGGTAGCTGCGCAGTTCTTTGCCGAACAGCGGGTAGGCCGCTTCCTGCAAGGCATGGGTGATCAAGCTGAAATCCGCCAGGGTGTGTTGCGCATCCTGCAGCACCGTGCGGGTCTTGCCGACGCGCAGGCCGGTCAGTGAGGCAAAACCGCCTCGGGGCAAATGGATCGGCACACTGACCCCGCAGGTCAGTTGCTGGTCGTGCAGGTAGGAAGACACTGGCGCATGGCAGGGGTCCATGACCTTTTTAAGCGGGGTATCGGCTTTGACGTCGTAGGACCACACAAACGGCGACACTGTGCTCAGCGCCAGGTGCTGCACTGGATCGATCTGATAGAAGCCTTCGCTGCACCATAAGGCGTGCCAGTCCTGCGGGGTGTTGCGCAGTTCCAGCACCGAAGGGGTGATCAACGCGCCGTTTTGGTCCATCGGCACCGGTGTGTAGTCATACACCAAGGCGTCGAAGCCCAGTTGCCGGGCGAGGATGAAAGTGTTGTCCATCTGTTCATCCAGGCTCCTGCCCGGCATCAGACGGTCGTTGAATGCAGTTAGCTTGGTCAGCATCCGTTCTGCTCCCGTTTTCATTTGAATCTCGACTTGCGCCAAGTAGAATGCCACGCCCCGGCGAAGGACTGCCAGGCCAAACCTATAAGAAATACTAGGTTATGGACGCACGGCATCCTCGGTAGTGTTGGCCTGATAAACGGCCGCTACCTGCCAGGCCGATACAACACAAGGAATGTATGCATGTGGCGTGAAATTGCCCCCGACCAGCGGTACAACGTGCAAGTCGATGGCCATAACCTCGTTGTCTACAGCTTTGGCCAGGGCGATGAGGTGCTGTTGTGCCTCAATGGCGGCCCCGGCCTGCCGTGTGACTACTTGCGCGACGCCCATGGCTGGCTCAAGGAGCATAACCTGCGAGTGGTCGCATTCGACCAGCTCGGCACGGGGGCATCAGCCAGACCGACCGATGTTTCCCTGTGGGAAATCCGCCGTTATGTCGAAGAAGTCGAAACCGTGCGCCAGGCCCTGGGCCTGGGCCGCGTGCATCTGCTTGGCCATTCCTGGGGCGGCTGGCTGGGCATCGAATACGCCATTCATTATCCCGACGCGCTCAAAAGCCTGATCCTGGAAAACACCGTCGGCGATATCCCGCACCTGTCCCAGGAACTGGAGCGCCTGCGCGGTGCCCTGGGCAGCGAAACCGTGGCCATGATGCAACGCCACGAAGCCATGGGCACCCTCGACCACCCGCAGTATCAGGCCGCGATCACCTTGCTCAACTATCGCCATGTGTGCCGTCTGGACGAATGGCCCGAGCCGGTCAAGCGCTCCCTCGGCGACTGGAATATGGGGCCTTATGAAACCATGCAGGGCCCCAACGAGTTTCTCTACGTCGGCAACCTCAAGGATTGGAACCGCATCCCTGAAATGGCCGACTTCACGATGCCCATGCTGATCACCACCGGGCAGCACGACGAACTCACGCCGGCCTGCGCCATGCGCATGAAAATGGCGGCCCGGCACGCCGAATTGCATGTCTTCCCCAACAGTAGCCATATGCCGTTCTACGAAGAACCCCAGGCATACTTCCCGGTGCTGTTGGACTTTCTCGCTCGCCATCGAGGCTGACGGATGAACCTGGCGCGTTACCGTTTCGTGCTGTACCGGCCGCTGCAACTGCTGCCGGTGCTGTTTGGCATCAGCGTGATCACGTTCGTGCTGGTGCGCTCGATTCCCGGCGATCCGGCGCGGGCGCTGCTGGGTTCGCGCAGCACACCCGATGCGCTGTTGAAAATCCGCGCCCAGTACGGCCTCGACCAGCCGCTGTGGCTGCAATATTTCTACTTCCTGAAGAACCTGCTCAAGGGCGATCTCGGCCAGTCGCTGTTATACAAGGTCGATGCGCTGAAACTGATCGTGACCCGGATCGAACCGACCCTGATGCTGGTGCTCGGCAGCGTATTGCTGGCGCTGCTGATCGCGCTGCCGCTGGCCAGCGTGGCCGCGCGGCATAAGGGCGGCTGGGCGGATAATCTGATTCGTGTCTTCACCACAGTCGGCCTGGGCATGCCGGCGTTCTGGCTGGGCTTGATGCTGATCCTACTGCTCAGCGTGCAATGGGGGCTGTTCCCGGTCTCCGGCTACGGCCGTACCTGGCTGGACAAGGCGCACCACATGGTGTTGCCGTGCTTGACCATCGCCCTGGCGTTGTCGGCAGTGCTGGTGCGCAACCTGCGTGCGAGCATGTTGATGGAGCTGCAGGCCGACCACGTCACCGCCGCCCGGGCGCGTGGGCTGTCGGAGGCGGCAGTGTTTCGTCGGCATGTGTTGCCCAACTCCCTAGTACCGGCGGTCAACTTGCTGGCGGTCAATATTGGCTGGCTGATCAGCGGCACGGTGGTCATCGAAAGCCTGTTCGCCATTCCCGGCATCGGCCAGTTGCTGGTGCGCGGCATCTTTACCCGCGATTACATGGTGGTGCAGGGCGTGGCAATGGTGCTGGCGTGCGCTACCGTGCTGGTCAATTTCGTCGCCGACCTGGTAACCGTCGCCCTCGACCCACGGGTAAAAATGCAATGAGTAGCCGCCCCCTGATTGCCCCGTGGCGCCTGCGGCTACGATTCGGTTTGCGCAATGGCCGGTTGACGGCCGCGTGGGGCCTGCTGGTTTTAGGCGTGTGGCTTGGCTTGGCGCTTTTTGCGCCGTGGATCGCGCCGTACGATCCGATTGCGCAGAACACCGATCTAAGCCTGTTGGCGCCCAGTCTGGCCCATCCATTTGGCACGGATAACTACGGTCGAGACATTCTTTCGCGTGTGATCTGGGGCGCGCGTATTGATCTGCAATTGGCGGTGGTCGGAGTGATCTTCCCGTTTCTCATCGGTACGTTTATCGGTGCGGTCTCGGGCTATATCGGCGGGCGTTTTGACAGCGTGTGCATGCGCGTGATCGATGTGATTCTGGCGTTCCCGTTCCTGGTGTTGATGCTGGCGATCATGGCGATCCTCGGTCCGGGCCTGAAGAGCTTCTATATCGCCATGGCGCTGGTGGGTTGGGTGTCTTACGCGCGGTTGATCCGCTCGCAGATCCTGGTGCTTAAGGAAAGCGACTTCGCCTTGGCCGCCAAGAGCCTGGGCTTTGGCCACGGGCGCATCCTGTTTCGGCACCTGCTGCCCAATGCGATGTTCGGCTCGATTGTGTTTTCCATGTCCGACGCGGTGCTGGTGCTGCTCAATGGCGCAGCCGTGAGCTACCTGGGCCTGGGGGTGCAACCGCCGACAGCCGAGTGGGGCACTATGGTTGCCGAAGGCCAGGCGTTTATCACCACGGCGTGGTGGATCTGCACTTTTCCCGGCCTGGCCATCGTGACCCTTGCCATGGGCTTCAGCCTGCTGGCCGACGGTGTGGCGCAGATCCTGGGGGACCGCTCATGAGCCTGTTGCAGGTACGCGACCTGAGCGTGATCGCCAACAACGCCGGGCATGACGTGACCCTGGTGGACCGTGTCTCGTTCGACCTGGCCGAAGGCGAGATTCTCGGCCTGGTGGGCGAAAGCGGTTCGGGCAAGACCATGGCCTGTCGCGGCCTGATCCGCCTGTTGCCATCGCTCAACCTGCGTGTGCAGGGCGGCGCGGTGCGCCTGGCCGGTCAGGACCTGCTGGCCATGGGCGAGGCCGACATGCGCGCGGTGCGCGGCGGGCAGTTGGGCATGATTTTCCAGAACCCCAGCAGCCACCTGGACCCATTGATGCGCATCGGTGAGCAGATCGCCGAGGGCATTCGGTTGCATCAGGGCGCGTCGAAAAAGGACGCGCGTCGTCAGGCCGTAGAGGTGCTGCGGCAGGTCGGCATTCCCGACCCGCAGGCCCGCGTCGACAACTACCCCCACGAATTCTCCGGCGGCATGCGCCAGCGCGCGATGATCGCCGTGGCACTGGGCTGCAACCCCAAGGTGCTGATCGCCGACGAACCGACCACTGCCCTGGACGTGACCGTGCAGGCGCAGATTCTGCGTCTGTTGCTGGACCTGCGCGACCGGCGCGGCCTGTCGATCATCATGATCACCCACGACCTCGGCGTGGTGGCGCAAACCTGCGACTCCATCGCAGTGATGTATGCCGGGCGTTTGTGCGAGCACGCCAGCAAGTACGAGGTGCTGGCGCATCCACAGCATCCGTACACCGCCGGCCTGATCGACTGCCAGCCGGCCCACAGCAGTGGCCACGCCTTGCTGCGTACCATCCCCGGCCAGCCGCCGTTGCTCGACGCATTGCCCGCCGGGTGCCGCTTCAGCCCGCGGTGCCCGCAAGTGGGCGCGTTATGCACCGAACAGTTGCCCCATGGCGCGCGGGTGGCGTGCCACTACCCCTTGGGAGACCGCCCATGAGCCTGTTGCAGATCAAGGACCTGGAAGTCCGCTTCGCGGCGTCCGGCAGCGGCGTGTTCGGGCTGAACAAGCAGTGGGTGAGGGCGGTGAACGGTGTTTCGCTGAACCTGGCTGCCGGCGAAACCCTGGGCCTGGTGGGCGAGTCGGGCAGCGGCAAGAGCACCCTGGGCCGGGCGATTCTGCACCTCAACCCCATCAGCGCCGGGCAGGTGCTGTTCGATGGTGTCGACATGGCCCACGCCAGCGCCGTCGACATCACGCGCCTGCGCCATGAAACCGCAATGATCTTCCAAGACCCGTACGCCGCGCTCAATCCACGGCACAGCATTGGCGAGACCCTGGCCGAAGTGTTGCGGGTGCAGCGCAAGGTCGCCGCGTCGCAGATTCCGGCGCGGGTCAATGAACTGCTCGACCTGGTGGGCCTGCGACCTGAACTGGCTACGCGCAAACCCGGTGCTCTCAGCGGCGGTCAATGCCAACGGGTCGGCATCGCCCGCGCGCTGGCGGTGGAGCCGCGTTTGATCGTCGCCGATGAATGCGTGGCGGCGCTGGATGTGTCGATCCAAGGCCAGATCATCAACCTGCTGCTGGAACTGCAACAGCGAATGAACCTGGCGATCCTGTTTATCGCCCATGACCTGGCCATCGTGCGGCGCCTGTGCGACCGCGTGGCGGTGATGTATCTGGGCAAGATCGTCGAAGAAGGGCCGGTGGAAGCGGTGTTCAGTGCGCCGCGTCATCCGTATACGGCGGCGTTGATCCAGGCGATTCCCGAGATCGACCCGCAGCGGCCATTGCCGGCCGAACCCCTGCCGGGCGAGCCGCCAAGCCCACTGAATTTGCCGACCGGCTGCGCCTTCCACCCCCGTTGCCGGCATGCGCGGGCAATGTGTTCCGTGGCGTTGCCGCCTACCCATCACCTGCACGAGCATCGGTACAGTTGCGTGCTTGAAACGCCTTTGCTTTAACCCTCTGCCATTCATGAACAAGGAGTTATGACATGCAATCCCACCACTTGAAGTTACTCGCCGCCGCCACGCTGACCGCCTGGTCGCTGACCGCCGGTTTCGCCCAGGCCGCCGGTGTGCTCACCATTGGTTGCCGTGAAGACAGCACCACCTTTGACCCGATCAAAAGTGCGCAGAACCGCGATACCTGGGTGTTCGCCAATGTCTACGACACCCTGGTGCGCGTGGATAACCTGGGCACCAAGATGGAACCGGGCCTGGCTGAACGCTGGGACATTTCCAAGGACGGCCTGACTTACACTTTCACCCTGCGCGACGCGAAATTCTCCGATGGTTCGCCGATCACCGCCGCCGACGCCGCCTTCAGCCTGTTGCGCATCCGCGACAACAAAGCCTCGTTGTGGAGTGACCCGTTCAGCCTGATCAACACTGCGAAAGCCGCCGACCCGAAAACCCTGGTCGTCACCCTCAAGACCCCGGCGGTGGCCTTCCTGTCCCAGCTCGCTTCGCCGACGGTGTCGATCCTGTCGGAAAAAGCCATGACCTCCATGGGCGAAGACGCCTACTCAGAAAATCCGGTGACGTCGGGTGCGTTCACTGTGGAAGAGTGGCGCAAGGGCGATCGGGTGATCCTCAAGAAGAACCCGAACTTCTGGCAAGCTAAAAATGTCAGCCTGGACGGCGTGGAGTGGGTCTCGGTGACCGACGACAACACTCGTATGCGCATGGTGCAGAACAACGAACTCGATACCGCGATCTTCGTGCCGTTCTCCCGGGTTGAAGAACTGAAGAAAGACAAAAACGTGGTGGTTCACGCCGACCCATCCACCCGCGAAGATCACCTGCTGATCAACCATGCCCACGGCCTGCTGGCCAAGCCGGAAGTGCGCCAGGCGCTGGACATGGCCATCGATAAGCAATCGCTGGTCAAAACCGTCACGTACGGACAAGGCACCGTGGCCTATTCCTACATCCCAAAAGGCTCGCTGTACCACTACGCCAACAACTTGCAACGCCCGTATGACCCTACCGCCGCCAAAAAGCTGCTGGAGCAGGCCGGCGCCAAGGACTTGAAGCTTAACTATGTGGTCAATGCCGGCAACGAAGCCGACGAGCAGATTGCGGTGATCATCAAGGATCAGTTGGCCAAGGTCGGCGTGACCGCCAACCTGCAGAAGGTCGACCCCACCCAGAGCTGGCAGATGCTGGTGGACGGTGAGTACGATATTTCTGTGATGTACTGGACCAACGACATCCTCGACCCGGACCAGAAAACCACCTTCGTGCTGGGGCACGACACCAATCAGAACTACATGACCCGTTACAAGAACGACAAGGTCAAGGACCTGGTTGCCGCAGCCCGCATCGAAGCTGACCCGGCCAAGCGCGAGCAGATGTATGTGGAACTGCAGAAGCTGGCGAAACAGGACGTGAACTGGATCGACTTGTACTACAGCCCGTACATCAACATCTCACGTAAGAACGTAAGCAACTTCCTGCAAAACCCACTGGGCCGCTTCACCCTTGAGGAAGTGGTGAAAAACTAATAATCAGGGAACCGCGCAATGCAAATGTGGCAGGGGGCTTGCCCCCGATTGCAGGGTTAGTCACCGTATCTGGTACTGACCCACCGCCATCGGGGGCAAGCCCCCTTCCACATTTTGTTCCAGTTGTGTCAGTGGTTACTGAGCATCGAATGCCTGCCCATTCACGCCCGCGCTGTCCGGCCCCATCAGGTACAGGTACACCGGCATAATCTCTTCCGGCGCGGGCCTTTCCATCGGGTTTTCCCCCGGATAAGCCTGGGCACGCATGCTGGTGCGGGTGCCGCCTGGGTTGATGCTGTTGGCCCGCACCGCCGCCACATCCTCCAGTTCGTCGGCCAGGGTCTGCATCAAGCCTTCGGTGGCGAACTTCGATACGCCATACGCGCCCCAGTACGCCCGGCCTTTGCGCCCGACGCTGCTGGACGTAAACACCACCGATGCATCCTGGGACAGCTTGAGCAGCGGCAGCAAAGTGCTGGTCAGCATAAACATCGCATTGACGTTCACATGCATCACCCGCATGAAGTTCTCGCCGGACAACTGTTCGATCGGCGTGCGTGGGCCGATGATCGAGGCGTTGTGCAGCAGGCCGTCGAGGTGGCCGAATTCCTTCTCGATCATCGCCGCCAATTCATCGTATTGATGGGGCAGGGCGGTCTCCAGGTTAAACGGAATCACCACCGGTTGCGGGTGGCCAGCGGCTTCGATTTCGTCATACACCTGGGCCAGGTTGGCTTCGGTCTTGCCCAGCAAGAGCACGGTGGCGCCATGGGCGGCATAGGTTTTCGCCGCTGCCGCGCCAATCCCGCGACCGGCACCGGTCACCAGGATGACGCGGCCTTTGAGCAGTTCTGGACGTGCGGAGTAATCAAACATAAATAGCCTCGACAGAATTCAACATGTTTCAGCACAAAACTTGAGACCGGTGGAGATCCCTTGTGGGAGGGGGCTTGCCTCCGATAACGGTGGATCAGTCAACAAATGCAGTGACTGACACACTGCAATCGGGGGCAAGCCCCCTCCCACAGGGGATCTTCATCGGTCAGCTGGATCGATGAGCCATCAGCAACTGCATAGCGCGTTATCCAGCACCTTGCGCAGTTCCAGCGGGTGATCCACCACCACATCCGCGCCCCAGTGGCGCGGGTTGTCGTCCGGGTGGATATAGCCATAGGTGACCGCGGCTGTGCGCGTGCCGGCGTCACGGCCGGACTCGATGTCACGCAGGTCGTCACCCACGAACAGCACGCTGGCCGGGTCGAGGTCGAGCATCTTGCACGCCAGAATCAGCGGCTCGGGGTCCGGTTTGCTGTTCTTCACATGGTCCGGGCAGATCAGCAATGCCGAACGCTCGGCCAAGCCCAGCTGCTGCATGATCGGCTCGGCAAAGCGCACCGGCTTGTTGGTGACCACGCCCCAGATCAGGTTGGCCTTTTCGATGTCCGCCAGCAGATCGCCCATGCCGTCGAACAGCTTGCTATGGATCGCGCAGCCCTTGAGGTAGCGTTCGAGAAACTCTTGGCGCAGTTCCTCGAAGCCTGGGGACTCGGGGTCCATCGAGAACGTCACCGCGACCATCGCACGCGCGCCGCCAGAGATCTCATCGCGGATGTGTTGGTCGTTGATCGGCGCCAGGCCTCGGTCGGCGCGCATGGCCTGGCAGATGGCGATAAAGTCCGGCGCCGTGTCCAGCAGGGTGCCGTCCATATCGAAGAGAACCGCTCGCAACTTCACAGGCTTACTCCTCGCGCAGGGTCTGGATCATGTAGTTGACGTCGACGTCGTTGGCCAGCTTGTAGTGCTTGGTCAGCGGGTTGTAGGTCAGGCCGATAATGTCCTTGACGGTCAAACCGGCCTGGCGGCTCCAGGCCCCCAGCTCGGACGGGCGGATGAATTTCTTGAAATCATGGGTGCCGCGCGGCAGCAGCTTCATGATGTATTCGGCGCCGATGATCGCGAACAGGTACGCCTTGGGGTTGCGGTTGATGGTGGAGAAAAATACCTGGCCGCCCGGCTTGACCATGCGGAAGCACGCGCGGATCACCGATGACGGGTCCGGCACGTGTTCGAGCATTTCCAGGCAGGTGACCACGTCGAACTGCTCGGGCATCTCTTCGGCCAGGGCTTCGGCGGTGATCTGGCGGTACTCCACGTTTACGCCGGACTCCAACTGGTGCAACTGGGCCACGGCCAGTGGCGCTTCGCCCATGTCGATGCCCATCACCGTGGCACCGCGCTGGGCCATGGCTTCGCTGAGGATGCCGCCGCCGCAGCCAACGTCCAGCACCTTCTTGCCGGCCAGATTGACGCGTTCGTCAATCCAGTTGACTCGCAGCGGGTTGATGTCGTGCAGCGGTTTGAACTCGCTTTCGCGGTCCCACCAGCGGTGGGCCAGGGCTTCGAATTTGGCGATTTCGGCGTGGTCGACGTTGCTCATGGTGAATCCTCTGAATCTGATAAATCGGTGGGCCGGTGTTGAACGCGCAGGTTCACCACCGTCGTTATTCGTGCTGCCCGCTGATGCGCCTGCCCCAGGCGACGGCCGTGGCGGTCAACTGTTGCTCATCCATGCGGGTCAATCGCCGGTCGTCGAGCAACTGCTTGCCGGCGACCCAAAGGTGTTTCACGCAATCGCGTCCGGTGGCATATATAAGCTGTGAGACCGGATCGTAGATCGGTTGTTGCGCCAGACCCGACAGATCGAAGGCGACGATATCCGCCGCCTTGCCCAGCTCCAGCGAACCGATCTCATTGTCCAGCCCCATGGCGCGCGCTCCGTTGAGCGTAGCCATGCGCAGTGCGCGGTGCGCGTCCAGGGCGGTGGCCGAACCGGCGACGGCCTTGGCCAGCATCGCGGCGGTGCGGGTTTCGCCGAGTAAATCCAAGTCGTTGTTGCTGGCGGCGCCGTCGGTGCCGAGGGCCACATTGACGCCAGCCTGCCACAGACGTTCCACCGGGCAGAAGCCACTGGCCAGTTTCAGGTTCGACTCAGGGCAATGGATCACGCTGGTGTTGCTTTCTACCAGCAAAATCAGGTCGTCCTCGCTGATTTGAGTCATGTGAACGGCCTGGAAGCGCGGCCCCAACAGCCCGAGGCGGCTCAGGCGCGCCAACGGCCGCTCGCCGGTCTGCTCCACGGCTTGCTGCACCTCGCCGGCGGTTTCGTGTACATGCATATGGATGGCGGCGTCGAGTTCTTCGGCGATTACTCGGATTTTCTCCAGGTTGGCGTCGCATACGGTGTAGGGCGCGTGGGGGCCGAAGGTGATATTGACGCGCGGGTGGTGCTTGAGGTCGCCGAACAGCTCGATGCCCTGGCGAATCGCTTCATCGGCGGTGCTGGCGCCAGGGATCGGGAAATCGAGGATCGGAATCGCGATCTGCGCGCGCATGCCGCTGTTGTGTACGCAGTCGCTGGCGACCTTGGGGTAGAAGTACATGTCGGAGAAACAGGTGATGCCCCCTTTGAGCTGTTCGGCGATAGCCAGGTCGGTGCCGTCGCGTACAAAGGCTTCATCGACCCACTTGGCCTCGGCGGGCCAGATATGCTTCTCCAGCCAGGTCATCAGCGGCAGATCATCGGCCAGGCCGCGAAACAGGCTCATGGCCGCGTGCCCGTGGGCGTTGATCAAGCCGGGGCTGAGCAGCATGCCCGGCAGCTCGCGCACCTCGGCGGCCTGCAGTTTCAACGCTGCCGCCCGAGGCCCGATAAAGGCGATGCGCCCGTCGCGGATGCCCAGGCCGTGCTCCCTGAGCACCACGCCGGCGGGCTCCACAGGTACCAGCCAGGTCGGCAACAGCAAGATGTCGAGCGGGGCGGCGGTGGGGGTCATCGCGGGCTTCTTCCTGGGCAGCTATAAAAGAAGCGCGAAGTATACCCGAGCGTCCTGGCTGGCGGATCGCTATAATCGGCGGCTTTTGTTCATGAGTGCGGAGTAAGGGATGCGCGATCGACTGTTGGCTGCGGAGAAAGTGAAGGCCATCGATTGGCGCGACGGCACGCTGCACCTGCTCGACCAACGCGCCTTGCCGTCCCACGAGCGTTGGGTCGCCTGCGCCACGGTGGATGAAGTGGCCGCGGCCATCCGTGGGATGGTCGTGCGCGGCGCGGCAGCCATCGGTATCAGCGCGGCCTATGGCCTGGTACTGGCCGCTCGGGCGCGCATCGCCGAGGGCGGTGACTGGCAGGCCGGGTGGGAAGAAGACTACGCACTGCTCGCCGAGAGCCGTCCGACCGCGTCGAACCTGTTCTGGGCCCTCAAATGCATGCGAGACCGCCTCGACCGTCTCAAGAAACACGCCGATCCGCTGGCTGCGCTGGAAGCCGAAGCCATTGCGATTCATGAAAGCGACCGCGAAGCCAACCTGACCATGGCGCAATTGGGCGTCGACCTGATCCGCAAGCATCAGGGCAATGCCCAGGCCATTTTGACCCACGGCAACGCGGGCGCGCTGGCCACCGGCGGGGTCGGCACTGCGCTGGGGGTGATCCGTGGCGCATTCCTTGAGGGCATGGTCGAGCAGGTCTACGTCAATGAAACCCGTCCTTGGCTGCAAGGTTCACGGCTGACCGCCTGGGAGCTGGCGGGCGAGGGCATCCCGGTCACGGTGAATGCCGACTCGGCCGGTGCCCATATCCTCAAGACCAAAGGTGTGACCTGGGTGGTCGTCGGTGCCGATTGCATCGCCGCCAACGGTGATGTGGTCGGCAAAATCGGCACCTACCAACTGGCGGTCTGCGCCATGCACCACGGCGTGCGTTTTATGGTTGTGGCGCCGAGTTCTACCCTGGACCTGATGATGGCCACCGGTGAAGACGTCGCCCTCGAGGAGCGCAATGCGGGCGAGTTGCTGGAGGTGGTGGGGCAACGTCTGGACGTTGGCGCTTACAACCCCGTGTTCGATGTGACGCCAGCCGATTTGATCGATGTGATCGTGACCGAAAAAGGCATCGTCGAACGGCCGGATACCGCGAAATTGGCCAAGTTGATGTGCCGTAAGCGGCTGCACTGAAGTTTGTGTGAAGGCTGAAATGGTCATCGGGGGCAAGCCCCCTTCCACATTTGACTGTGTTCACATTTTCAGTATGCGAGAGGGCTTGCCCCCGATTGGCCCTAAAAGTCAACAAAACCCTCGGATTCTCCCTCGAAAAATACCACCACCCCACCTCTGAGCCCCTCTCGTCGCCCTCAAGCCTGTCATCCGTCAACTTACTATGCTCCATGCCCATCAAGGGGATAGGTGCGTGGCGGCGATTGTGATAACATCCGGCGGTTTCCAAGGTCACCCCGAGGGGCGGCCTATAACGTGCAGATCCGTGTCATAACTCGTTGATTTGTCGTAAGTCGTTGCCAGGCACTCTGCCGGCAGCGGCGAGCTTCGTTCGTCCCATATGGATGTGACGAAGTTTCACCCGAAAAAGGAATCAGGCTTCTCATGGGCGAACTGGCCAAAGAAATCCTCCCGGTCAATATCGAAGACGAGCTGAAACAGTCCTACCTCGACTACGCGATGAGCGTGATTGTCGGTCGAGCACTGCCTGATGCGCGCGATGGCTTGAAGCCCGTGCACCGGCGTGTGCTGTTCGCGATGAGCGAGCTGGGTAACGACTGGAACAAGCCGTACAAGAAATCTGCCCGTGTTGTCGGTGACGTGATCGGTAAGTATCACCCTCACGGCGACACTGCGGTGTACGACACCATCGTACGTATGGCCCAGCCGTTTTCCCTGCGCTACCTGCTGGTAGACGGCCAGGGCAACTTCGGTTCGGTCGACGGCGACAACGCCGCGGCCATGCGATACACCGAAGTGCGCATGACCAAGCTGGCGCACGAGCTGCTGGCCGACCTGCATAAAGAAACCGTGGACTGGGTGCCGAACTACGACGGCACCGAAATGATCCCGGCCGTCATGCCGACCAAGATCCCCAACCTGCTGGTCAACGGTTCCAGCGGTATCGCCGTGGGCATGGCCACCAACATCCCGCCGCACAACCTCGGTGAAGTCATCGACGGTTGCCTGGCCCTCATCGACAATCCTGAGCTGACCGTCGATGAGCTGATGCAATATATCCCTGGTCCGGACTTCCCGACCGCCGCGATCATCAATGGTCGCGCCGGTATCATCGAAGCCTACCGCACCGGTCGCGGGCGCATTTATATGCGCGCCCGCTCGATCATCGAAGACATCGACAAGGTCGGTGGCCGCCAGCAGATTGTGATCACCGAACTCCCGTACCAGCTGAACAAGGCGCGTCTGATCGAGAAGATCGCCGAGCTGGTCAAGGAGAAGAAGCTCGAAGGTATTACCGAGCTGCGCGACGAGTCCGACAAGGACGGTATGCGCGTTGTGATCGAGCTGCGTCGTGGCGAAGTGCCGGAGGTGATCCTCAACAACCTCTACGCCCAGACTCAGCTGCAAAGCGTGTTTGGGATCAACGTCGTAGCCCTCATCGACGGTCGCCCGCGCATCCTGAACCTCAAGGATCTGCTGGAAGCCTTCGTCCGTCACCGTCGCGAAGTCGTCACCCGCCGTACCGTGTTCGAACTGCGCAAGGCCCGCGAACGTGGTCACATCCTGGAAGGCCAGGCGGTTGCGTTGTCGAACATCGATCCGGTGATCGCGCTGATCAAAGCCTCGCCAACCCCGTCGGAAGCCAAGGAAGCGCTGATCAGCACGCCTTGGGAATCCAGCGCCGTGGTAGCCATGGTCGAGCGCGCTGGCGCCGACTCCTGCCGTCCGGAGAACCTGGACCCGCAATACGGTCTGCGCGAAGGCAAGTACTTCCTGTCCCCGGAACAGGCCCAGGCCATCCTGGAACTGCGTCTGCACCGCCTTACCGGTCTGGAGCACGAGAAGCTGCTGGCCGAGTACCAGGAGATCCTCAACCAGATCGGCGAGTTGATCCGCATCCTCAGCAGCGCCGTGCGCCTGATGGAAGTGATCCGCGAAGAACTGGAGGTGATCCGCGCCGAATACGGCGATGTGCGTCGCACCGAGATCCTCGATGCGCGCCTCGACCTGACCCTGGGCGACATGATCCCGGAAGAAGAGCGCGTGGTGACCATCTCCCACGGCGGCTACGCCAAGACCCAACCGTTGGCGGCCTACCAGGCCCAGCGTCGTGGCGGTAAAGGTAAATCGGCTACCGGCGTGAAGGATGAGGACTACATCGCTCACCTGCTGGTCGCCAACAGCCACACCACGCTGCTGCTGTTCTCCAGCAAGGGCAAGGTGTACTGGCTCAAGACCTACGAGATCCCGGAAGCCTCCCGTGCCGCTCGTGGTCGTCCGTTGGTCAACCTGCTGCCGCTGGACAGTGACGAGTACATCACCACCATGCTGCCGGTCGAGGAATACACCGAAGGTCACTTCATATTCATGGCCACCGCCAAAGGCACCGTGAAGAAGACCCCACTGGAATCCTTCAGCCGTCAGCGCAGCGTGGGCCTGATCGCCCTGGAGCTGGACGAAGGCGACGTGTTGATCTCGGCCGCCATCACCGACGGCGAACGTGAAGTCATGCTGTTCTCCGACGGTGGCAAGGTTACGCGCTTCAAGGAGTCCGACGTACGCGCCATGGGTCGTACCGCCCGCGGTGTGCGCGGCATGCGTCTGCCGGAAGGGCAGAAGCTGATCTCGATGCTGATCCCGGAAGAAGGCAGCCAGATCCTCACCGCTTCCGAGCGTGGTTACGGCAAGCGCACCGCCATCAGCGAGTTCCCGGAGTACAAGCGTGGCGGCCAGGGCGTGATCGCCATGGTCAGCAACGAGCGCAACGGCCGTCTGGTCGGCGCGGTGCAAGTGCTCGACGGCGAGGAAATCATGCTGATTTCCGACCAGGGTACCTTGGTACGTACTCGCGTGGCCGAAGTGTCGAGCCTGGGTCGTAACACTCAGGGCGTCACCTTGATCAAGCTGGCCAAGGACGAAAAACTGGTGGGCCTGGAACGCGTCCAGGAACCCTCGGAAGTCGAAGGCGAAGAGCTGGAAGGTGAGGAGTTTGAAGGCGAGGTGATCCCGACAGGCGATGACACCGTCGACGAGCCAACCCTCGACGCTGCCGCAGACGAAGAAGAACCGCAGGAATAAGCGGACACACAGGGGGCGGATGAAGATTCGCCCCCTTGTTGTTTGTCCCTTATGAAATAACACGTCCTTTGGCTGGACGCGGTCAATGTGGGAGCTGGCTTGCCTGCGATGGCAGCGCCGCGGTATCACTGCGCTACCGAGGTGCCCTTATCGCCGGCAAGCCAGCTCCCACAAGGGGGCGCTCCAGATAAAGGTTGTTACCGAACATGATTGCAGCCCCACCAGATCAGAGTGAGATTGGATGTGAGCAAGAGAGCCTATAACTTCTGTGCCGGTCCCGCGGCGCTTCCTGAAGCAGTCCTGCAGCGCGCGCAGGGTGAACTCCTCGACTGGCATGGAAAAGGCCTCTCCGTGATGGAAATGAGCCATCGCAGCGATGAGTTCGTGTCCATTGCCACCAAGGCCGAGCAGGACCTGCGCGACTTGCTGGACATCCCATCCAATTACAAAGTGTTGTTCCTGCAAGGCGGCGCCAGTCAGCAATTCGCCCAGATCCCGCTGAATCTGCTGCCGGAAGACGGCACTGCGGACTACATCGACACCGGTATCTGGGGGCAGAAAGCCATTGAGGAGGCCTCGCGCTACGGCCACGTCAATGTGGCGGGCACCGCCAAGCCTTACGATTATTTCGCGATTCCCGGTCAGAACGAGTGGAAGCTGTCGAAGGACGCGGCCTACGTGCACTACGTACAGAACGAAACCATCGGGGGCCTGGAGTTCGACTGGGTGCCGGAAGTCGGTGACGTCCCGTTGGTGTGCGACATGTCCTCGGACATCCTCTCGCGCCCGATCGATGTGTCCAAATACGGCATGATCTACGCTGGCGCACAGAAGAACATCGGCCCGAGCGGCATCCTGGTCAACATCATCCGCGAAGACCTGCTGGGCCGCGCCCGTTCGCTGTGCCCGACCATGCTCAACTACAAGGTCGCGGCCGATAACGGCTCGATGTACAACACGCCGCCGGCGTTCG
The DNA here is from genome assembly GCF_019641515.1 of Pseudomonas sp. S5F11. Taxonomy (NCBI): domain Bacteria; kingdom Pseudomonadati; phylum Pseudomonadota; class Gammaproteobacteria; order Pseudomonadales; family Pseudomonadaceae; genus Pseudomonas; species Pseudomonas sp. S5F11. The sequence continues at coordinate 1,761,692 of NZ_JAIFJZ010000001.1, read as the reverse complement.
CCTGGTACCTGTCGGGCCTGGTGTTTGAGTGGCTCAAGGAGCAGGGCGGTGTGGCTGCCATGGGCAAGCTTAACGAAGTGAAGAAGCGCACCCTGTACGACTTCATCGACGCCAGCGGCCTCTACAGCAACCCGATCAACAAAACGGATCGCTCGTGGATGAACGTACCGTTCCGCCTGGCCGATGATCGTCTGGACAAGCCGTTCCTGGCCGGTGCCGACGAACGCGGTCTGCTCAACCTCAAAGGCCACCGTTCGGTAGGTGGCATGCGCGCCTCCATCTACAACGCTGTCGACATCAACGCGATCAACGCGCTGGTGGCCTACATGGCAGAGTTCGAAAAGGAACACGGCTAATGTCTGAACAAGAACTCAAGGCCCTGCGCGTTCGCATTGACAGCCTGGACGAGAAAGTCCTGGAGCTGATCAGCGAGCGCGCGCGATGCGCCCAGGAAGTGGCGCGAGTGAAGATGGCGTCCCTGGCCGAAGGCGAAGTGCCGGTGTTCTACCGCCCTGAGCGCGAAGCCCAAGTGCTCAAGCGTGTAATGGAGCGCAACAAGGGCCCGTTGGGTAACGAAGAGATGGCGCGGTTGTTCCGTGAAATCATGTCGTCGTGCCTGGCCCTGGAGCAGCCGCTGAAAGTGGCGTACCTCGGTCCTGAGGGCACTTTCACCCAAGCGGCGGCCATGAAGCACTTCGGCCACGCGGTGATCAGCAAACCAATGGCGGCGATCGACGAAGTGTTCCGCGAAGTGGCGGCCGGTGCGGTGAATTTTGGCGTGGTGCCGGTGGAAAACTCCACCGAAGGCGCGGTCAACCACACCCTCGACAGCTTCCTTGAACACGACATGGTGATCTGTGGCGAAGTGGAGCTGCGTATCCACCACCACTTGTTGGTGGGCGAGAACACCAAGACCGACAGTATCAGCCGCATTTATTCCCACGCTCAGTCTCTGGCTCAATGCCGCAAATGGCTGGACGCTCACTACCCGAATGTCGAGCGCGTGGCGGTGTCCAGCAACGCCGAAGCGGCCAAGCGGGTCAAGGGCGAATGGAATTCGGCAGCGATCGCCGGGGATATGGCCGCGGGCCTGTATGGCCTGACGCGCCTGGCGGAAAAAATCGAAGACCGCCCGGACAACTCCACGCGCTTTTTGATGATCGGCAATCAGGAAGTGCCGCCGACCGGCGACGACAAGACTTCGATCATCGTTTCCATGAGCAACAAGCCCGGCGCCCTGCATGAGCTGCTGGTGCCGTTCCATGACAATGGGATCGATCTGACGCGCATCGAGACTCGGCCTTCGCGCAGCGGTAAATGGACCTACGTGTTCTTTATCGATTTCGTCGGCCATCACCGCGACCCGCTGGTCAAAGGCGTGCTCGAGAAGATCAGTCAGGAGGCCGTGGCACTCAAGGTGCTGGGCTCCTACCCGAAAGCGGTTTTGTGAGGCGTTAACATGAGTGGCAACTTCCTCGCCCTGGCTCAGCCGGGCGTGCAACAACTGTCGCCTTACGTTCCGGGCAAGCCGGTGGACGAGCTGGCGCGCGAGTTGAACCTGGATCCGGCCAACATCGTCAAGCTGGCCAGTAACGAGAACCCGTTGGGCCCAAGCCCCAAGGTGTTGGCGGCGATTCGTGAAGAGCTGGCGGAGCTGACCCGTTATCCGGATGGCAATGGCTTCGCACTCAAGTCCTTGTTGGCGGAGCAATGTCGTGTGGAACTGAACCAGGTGACCCTGGGCAACGGCTCCAACGACATTCTTGAGCTGGTAGGTCGTGCTTATCTCGCCCCGGGCCTGAATGCGGTGTTCAGCGAGCACGCGTTCGCGGTCTACCCGATCGTGACTCAGGCCGTTGGTGCCGAGGCGCGGGTGATTCCAGCCAAGGAGTGGGGGCATGACCTGCCGGCCATGCTGGCGGCCATCGACGCGCAGACCCGCGTGGTATTCATCGCCAATCCGAACAACCCCACCGGCACCTGGTTCGGTGCCGAAGCCTTGAACGACTTCCTGCAGGACGTGCCGGAGCATGTGCTGGTGGTGCTGGACGAAGCCTATATCGAGTACGCCGAAGGCAGCGACCTGCCGGACGGCCTGGATTTCCTCGCGGCGTATCCGAACCTGCTGGTGTCGCGCACGTTTTCCAAGGCCTATGGCCTGGCATCGCTGCGGGTGGGCTATGGCCTGTCGAGCGCGGTGGTCGCCGATGTGCTGAACCGCGTGCGCCAGCCGTTCAACGTCAACAGCCTCGCCCTGGCGGCGGCCTGTGCGGCGGTGAAGGATGTCGACTACCTGGAAGAAAGTCGTCGCCTCAATGAAAGCGGTATGCAGCAGTTGCAGGATGGCTTCCGCGCATTGGGCCTGGGCTGGATTCCGTCCAAGGGCAACTTTATCTGTGTCGATCTGGGCCAAGTGGCTGCGCCGATATTTCAAGGGTTGCTGCGCGAAGGTGTGATCGTGCGCCCGGTGGCCAACTACGGCATGCCGAACCACCTGCGTATCACCATCGGCCTGCCGGCTGAAAACAGTCGCTTCCTGGAGGCGTTGGCCAAGGTTCTGGCCCGTGGTTGATGTCACTGCATTGCAACCTGCTGTGCCTATGATCGGTCGCCTGGTGGTAGTGGGTCTGGGCTTGATCGGCGGTTCCTTCGCCAAGGGCCTGCGTGAAAGCGGGCTGTGCGGTGAAGTAGTGGGCGTCGACCTGGACCCGCAATCGCGCCAACTGGCCGTTGAGTTGGGCGTGGTGGATCGCTGTGAAGCCGACCTGGCGCTCGCGTGTAAAGGTGCTGACGTGATCCAGCTCGCCGTGCCCATCCTGGCCATGGAAAAGCTGCTTGCAGTGCTGGCTCAGATGGACCTGGGGCAAGCGATCCTGACTGATGTCGGCAGTGCCAAGGGCAATGTGGTGCGCGCGGCGCAACGGGCCTTTGGCGGCATGCCCGCGCGCTTCGTGCCTGGGCATCCGATTGCCGGCTCCGAGCAGAGCGGGGTGGAGGCGTCGAATGCGCAGTTGTTCCGCCGGCATAAGGTCATCCTGACGCCGCTTGAGCAAACGGATCCAGCGGCCTTGGCGGTGGTGGATCGTCTGTGGCGCGAGCTAGGGGCGGATGTGGAGCATATGCAGGTCGAGCGGCACGATGAAGTGCTGGCGGCGACCAGTCATTTGCCGCATTTACTTGCCTTTGGCCTGGTGGATTCGTTGGCCAAGCGCAACGAGAACCTTGAGATTTTCCGTTACGCCGCCGGAGGTTTCCGCGATTTCACGCGTATTGCCGGCAGCGACCCGGTGATGTGGCACGACATCTTCCTGGCTAATCGCGAGGCGGTGTTGCGCACCCTGGACACCTTCCGCAGCGATCTCGACGCTTTGCGCGATGCGGTCGACGCCGGGGATGGCCATCAATTATTGGGCGTGTTCACCCGTGCGCGGGTGGCGCGTGAACATTTCAGCAAGATCCTGGCTCGCCGGGCCTATATGGAAACCGCTGTGAACGCCGATGCGTTGACCTTTCTCGCCAATCCAGGTGGCCGCCTCAGTGGGCGTATCCGGGTGCCCGGGGATAAGTCGATCTCCCATCGCTCCATCATGCTGGGCTCATTGGCCGACGGCGTGACCGAAATCGAAGGCTTTCTTGAAGGCGAAGATGCCCTGGCGACCTTGCAGGCGTTTCGCGACATGGGGGTGGTGATCGAAGGTCCGCACCATGGTCGCGTGAGCATCCATGGGGTGGGGCTGCACGGTCTGAAACCTGCGCCGGGGCCGATTTATCTGGGTAATTCCGGCACGTCCATGCGCTTGCTCTGTGGGTTGCTGGCTGCGCAAAGCTTCGACAGCGTATTGACTGGCGACGCGTCGCTGTCCAATCGCCCGATGAACCGCGTGGCCGAGCCGCTGCGTGAAATGGGCGCGCAGATCGAAACCGGCCCGCAAGGGCGACCACCGTTGACTATTCGCGGTGGCCAGTCCCTGAAGGGTTTGACCTACACGCTGCCGATGGCCAGCGCCCAGGTTAAATCCTGCCTGCTGCTGGCCGGTCTGTATGCCGATGGAAAGACCGCGGTGACTGAACCGGCGCCAACCCGTGATCATACCGAGCGTATGTTGCGCGGCTTTGGTTATCCCGTGGCGGTGGACGGGGCGACGGCAGCGGTTGAATCCGGCCATGCGCTCAAGGCGACCCATATTGAAGTACCGGGAGATATCTCGTCGGCGGCGTTCTTTATGGTGGCTGCTTCGATTGCCGAGGGTTCCGAACTGGTGCTGGAGCATGTTGGCGTCAACCCGACACGCACCGGCGTGATCGATATCCTGCGACTGATGGGCGCGGATATCACGCTGGAAAATCCCCGTGAAGTGGGGGGCGAGCCAGTAGCCGACCTGCGGGTGCGCGCGGCTGCGCTGACGGGTATTGAAATCCCCGAGACCCTGGTGCCGTTGGCGATCGATGAGTTTCCAGTGTTGTTTATCGCGGCGGCGTGCGCTGAAGGGCGAACCGTTTTGCGCGGCGCGCAAGAGTTGCGGGTCAAGGAGTCCGATCGTATCCAGGTCATGGCCGACGGTCTGTTGGCGCTGGGCGTGAAGTGTGAAGCCACCCCTGATGGGCTTATCATTGACGGCGGCCCGATGGCGGGGGGGGAGGTTCATGCCCATGGGGACCATCGCATTGCCATGGCCTTTAGTGTGGCTGGGTTGCGGGCGGCTGCGCCGATTCATATCCATGACTGCGCCAATGTTGCTACGTCTTTTCCGAATTTTCTTACACTGTGTGCCCAAGTCGGCATCCGTGTTGCCCAAGAGGCTCAATTGTGAATATCAAAGCACCGGTGATAACCATCGACGGGCCAAGCGGTTCGGGTAAAGGCACGATCGCCGGCATCCTGGCAAAGCGCCTTGGCTGGGGCCTGCTGGATTCCGGCGCGCTGTATCGCTTGCTGGCGTTCGCCGCGCGTAACCACGGGGTCGACCTGACCAATGAAGCGTTGCTGACCCAGCTTGCTGCTCATCTGGATGTGCAATTCATCGCCGCGACAGACGGTCAACTGCAGCGCATCATTCTGGAGGGCGACGAAGTCAGTGATGCCATTCGCACTGAAGATGTCGGCTCCGGAGCGTCCCAAGTGGCGGCGTTGCCGGCCGTACGGGATGCACTGCTGCAGCGCCAGCGGGCGTTTCAGGAGCCCCCGGGCCTGGTCGCCGATGGGCGCGATATGGGCACTGTGGTATTTCCCGAGGCGCCGCTGAAGATTTTTCTGACGGCCAGCGCCGAGGAGCGGGCGCGCCGCCGCTACTTGCAGTTGAAGGGCAAAGTCGATGGTGTTAGTCTGTCGAGTCTGCTAGATGAGATCCGTGCACGCGATGAGCGTGATACCCAGCGCGCAGTAGCCCCGCTCAAACCGGCGGCCGATGCCATACAGCTGGATTCCACGGAGTTGTCCATCGAGCAGGTGCTGGAACGCATCATGAGCGAGATCGCCATTCGCGATATCGCCGGGTGACCAAGAAGGCTGCAGGGGACCAGTCATAGTCCTGCGGTGCTTCTTTTAATTGAAACTGACCCACACCGTCTGGGGTGTGGAGATGGGCGTATTCTTCGCCCTTATCAACAGGAATTAAAATGAGCGAAAGCTTTGCGGAACTCTTTGAAGAAAGCCTAAAAACCCTGAACCTTCAGGCAGGCTCCATCATCACCGGTGTTATCGTTGATATCGATTACCAAGCTCGCTGGGTAACCGTTCACGCTGGTCTGAAGTCTGAAGCTCTGATCCCGCTGGAACAGTTCTACAACGATGCTGGTGATCTGACAATCAATGTCGGTGACGAAGTTCACGTTGCTCTGGACTCGGTTGAAGACGGTTTCGGTGAAACCAAGCTGTCCCGTGAAAAAGCCAAGCGCGCTGAATGCTGGATTGTTCTCGAAGCAGCCTTCGCAGCTGAAGAAGTGGTCAAGGGCGTTATCAATGGTAAGGTTAAAGGCGGCTTCACTGTCGACGTTAACGGCATCCGTGCGTTCCTGCCAGGTTCTTTGGTCGACGTTCGTCCAGTGCGCGACACCACGCACCTGGAAGGCAAAGAACTCGAATTCAAGGTCATCAAGCTCGACCAGAAGCGCAACAACGTTGTCGTTTCCCGTCGCAGCGTCCTGGAAGCAGAGAACTCCGCCGAGCGTGAAGCTCTGCTGGAATCCCTGCAGGAAGGCCAACAAGTCAAAGGTATCGTCAAAAACCTCACCGATTACGGCGCATTCGTCGATCTGGGTGGCGTCGATGGCCTGCTGCACATTACCGACATGGCTTGGAAGCGTATCAAGCATCCTTCCGAAATCGTCAACGTTGGCGACGAGATCGATGTCAAGGTTCTGAAGTACGATCGTGAGCGCAACCGCGTTTCCCTGGGCTTGAAGCAGCTGGGCGAAGATCCATGGGTTGCTATCAAAGCACGTTACCCAGAAGGCACTCGCGTGACCGCGCGTGTTACCAACCTGACCGACTACGGCTGCTTCGCTGAGCTGGAAGAAGGCGTGGAAGGCCTGGTGCACGTTTCCGAAATGGACTGGACCAACAAAAACATCCACCCTTCGAAAGTCGTACAAGTCGGCGACGAAGTGGAAGTTATGGTTCTGGACATCGACGAAGAGCGTCGTCGTATCTCCCTGGGCATCAAGCAGTGCAAATCTAACCCATGGGAAGATTTCTCTGGCCAGTTCAACAAGGGCGATAAAATCTCCGGTACCATCAAGTCGATCACCGATTTCGGTATCTTCATTGGTCTGGACGGCGGCATCGACGGCCTGGTTCACCTGTCCGACATCTCCTGGAACGAAGTGGGCGAAGAAGCTGTTCGTCGTTTCAAGAAGGGCGACGAGCTGGACACCGTTATCCTGTCGGTTGACCCAGAGCGCGAGCGCATCTCCCTGGGTATCAAGCAACTGGAAAGCGATCCGTTCTCCGAGTACGTTCAAGAGAACGACAAAGGCGCAATCGTTAAGGGCACTGTGAAAGAAGTTGACGCTAAAGGCGCCATCATCACTCTGGCCGACGATATCGAAGCGACTCTGAAAGCCTCCGAAATCAGCCGTGACCGCGTTGAAGACGCTCGTAACGTTCTGAAAGAAGGCCAGGAAGTAGAAGCCAAGATCATCAGTGTTGACCGCAAGAGCCGCGTAATCCAACTCTCCATCAAGTCGAAAGACGAAGTGGAAGAGAAAGAAGCTATCCAGAGCCTGAAATCGGCTCCAGAAGCTGCACAAGGCGAGACCACCATGGCCTCCCTGCTGCGTGAAGCAATGGCTAAGCAGAACTAAGTTCTGTAAAAGCTGTAGGAAAAGGGCGACTTCGGTCGCCCTTTTTTGTGCCTGAAATTTGTTGAATCAACAACTTAGAACCAACGCGTTCAGCTCAGTGTCGGAAGTGACTATAGTCGTTAAATAGACGCCACCAACGCTTTTCATAAGGATTCGGATGAACAGGCTTATCGTAGTGCTCGCCCTGCTAATGCTTGCAGGGTGCGCCGGCACCAATGCAAAAACTTATGCAAAGCGCGGCGTCAGCGGTGTAGAGATCGACTGCTCGGGCTTAGGCAACAAGTGGGATAAGTGCGAGAAGCGCGCTGCACGCGAATGCAAGATGCAGGGCTACAAGGTCATCACGCGCTCCAGCGACGCCAAGGATGAAGAAGGCGACTACTTGTTCGGATGGAACCCGGCAGGAGCGGTCACGCGCAAGATGCTCGTAATCTGCAAATAGCTTAAGGAGCTTTATTCGTCAGTGTTTATTCAGTCGTAGATTAGTTTATGCACGGGCTGTTCAAATTCATCAAGTCATGCTAAAACCTTTGAAGCGCTTTTCCTAGCTGCTTGAAAAAGAAGGGAAAAATATGACGAAGTCGGAGTTGATCGAACGAATTGTCACCCATCAAGGGCTGCTCTCATCCAAGGATGTGGAGCTGGCTATCAAGACCATGCTTGAGCAAATGTCCCAATGCCTTGCCACCGGAGATCGCATCGAAATCCGTGGCTTCGGCAGTTTCTCCCTGCACTACCGCGCACCACGCGTAGGCCGCAACCCAAAGACCGGTCAATCCGTCAGCCTCGACGGCAAGTTCGTTCCCCACTTCAAACCGGGCAAAGAATTGCGGGACCGGGTGAACGAAGAAGAGGAAGAAGGCGTCTGAGTGTTTTTGGGGTAGGAGAAGGTTATGCGTGGGGTTAAGCGCGTTGCGCTAGTGGTCGTGGTGTTGCTTGTGGCTTTTGTGGTTTTGGCTTTTGTGCTTGAAAACAAGCAGAGTGTGTCGCTGTCGTTACTGGGTCAGGCAAGCAGACAGCTTCCCGTATCAGTATTCGTGGTACTGGCGCTGATCGTCGGCATGCTGATAGGGCCGCTGTTGGGCATGATGATGCGTAGTCGGCGACGTAAGCCGATTCTGACCGCTCAATATTAGCTGGCGCTGTCAGAGATGAAGTTAGGGATAAAAATTTTATTACCGTTCGTCTGATTTTCTGCTGTATATTTATTCAGTAACTATGAACGTTTCGGGTTGCCTTCTCTCTTTTGCGTCGGCTTTCTCGCCATACATTGAGCGCCGCCCTTCCATGTGCTTATTTATTTACGTTGCAAGAATCTTGTAGGGGGCTGTCCCTAGGCGTATGGAAATCGCCCTACAGATATGTCAAGGTTTGTAATATGTCGGCGAGATGAAAAATGACATCTGTTCTCAGTAATTGGCATTTTGTGCGCACAAAATTTGGCAGAGACACTGGGTTTTGCCGGTCATCTAATTAGATAAGAAAACATATAATCTGGTCTGCATAATGAGCCCGCAGTTACTTTTTGAAGGCGGATTTTTGTTGCTGATGGCAGTTTTCCGCGCACCGGCTTTAACAACCTCAGCAGGAATCGATATTCTCTCCGCCGAAATAGATTTTTTAAAAAATCGAGGTTTTTCTGGGAGCAAAAACTTTTTATTGGCTCATCTTTGAGGTTGACTGATTGCGGCCTCAGTCGCCTGTTTTTGTTATTCTTGAATATAAAATCAGCACGGTGTCGCGCCCTTCAACCGTCAATAGCTGCATGCGTTGAATCGGTCAAAATATATCAGCTTCAGCTGTATGAGGTGCTCATAGAAGTGGGTTCGGCCATAGGCTCTTATAGTGTTCGTCTGGGAAGTTTCGAATAAAAAAGCTATTCGAGATTTATTAAGCCGAGGTGCATGTTTGAACAATTTTTTGGAAAGTTAATTTTTCCGAAAACAGTAAAAATAATACACTTTATGCTTATTTAAAGCTTGAAATGATATATTCAAAATGATTGAAGGCGTCGCTATCCTTAGCGGTCTTGTTTGCTGTGTAATCAACGTCAAGCGAATCCAGATATCGTCAGTTTTTAACGCAGTTATCTAAAATCGAATAAACGAGTAAAAAATAAAGTATGAATTGGCACGGTCGAACTAGAGTGTCGAGAAAGAGGCTAGAATAGCATTGCAGCACGAAGCAGGTTCAGTGAGGCGAGCTCAATTGTAAGATAAATTCGGCTCGCTTCGCTCGTAATGGAGGGGGGCATAATGACCGCATAGCTAAACTTTAAGAATTTATAAGTATTGCTAAATCTTTGGGCATACAAAAGCCGGCTAGGCCAGCCTCGCTCGGTAAGCAGGTGAATGCAAGTACTGCCAGTATTATGCGAACAGAAATAAGCAACTTGCAAGCCCTGCTGTATTTTTTTATGGATACGGAGGCGCTTTAAGCAGAGCTTGCAGCCGGTATCAGCGTAGATCAGATGATTTCACCGGGTCTCAAATTGCACAGGTTGTCCAAGAACTTCGGATACTGGCGGTCAATCGCGAGGTTGAAGTGCTGGCACCGTGTATAAATGAAGATGTTCTTCTTGGCTATGTACAGCCGCTGCGCGCAGGGATTGCGCGTTTGAGCAGCTTTAGTATTGATGTAACTAATATGAAATTAGCGTGTGACGATCAGCAGATCTTAAAGTCCTTGAAGCCTTATAGCCCGAATCGTGTGTTTTTGGTGATGTCTGGTATTTTTTTGGGGTGGCAGATTCTTGCAGTCGTTATCGTTCTCGCTAAGTTTGCTTTCCTTTTGAACTCTATTAAAGTAAAGCCTGATATCGTCGCACTGCCCTCCCATGGTCGTTCTCTAGTAAATGCTTAAGTGGGACGGCAAAAAATCCAAAAAAGATGCTTAGGACGTAGTCAGTACACTTGAATTTTCGCGGATCGAATCTATCGATGTTGGGATTAACTGGAGGCTTCCGTATGGGCTATTCCGGCAGGCTGTCTATTCGCCCACAGAGTGACGCTTGTATAATCTGTCATGGTTTACGTCAGAAGATTCTTGCAGGCAGGAGGGGCTGACTTCCCTCCAGCAATCACCCTAGTCCATTCAAAAAATGTGGTTTTTCGGGCTGTTTCATAGCATTCCGTACTACTATAGCTCCTCGCTTCTCAAGAGAGAGGAATCCAGATGTAGGGGTGTGGGACCAATCAATTGGTGTATCATCTTCATTGGCAGGAAGGAGTCTACATTTCTCCGCAACTTTTTTTGGGGGCTGCTTGGAGGCGGATTCTATTACGGCGAGGGTGTTGTCCATCGGGTGGTTTGCTGTTAGTCGGCGTCTACACTCGAAACTGAGGATGCTATGGCTCTTTTTAGGTATCTATTGGTTATGATTATATTTTTTGGTAGTGGCGCAAACAGCAATGTCCTAGAGATGGTTAATCATTATGAGAAAAATAGTTTATATTTTTTGTAAAAAGCTTTAGTTGGCGTGAACCGTTCGTGAGTCATATATATTTAAAATTAGTTGCTAAAGCTTTAGCTGTTTGGGAAGGGAAAATGAGGCTGGAACTAAATGTTAGGAATGACACCATATATAATCTGCTCGGGAACATTGTTCCGATTCTGGCAGCGCTGATTTTTATACCCTATCTTACTCGAGAATTAGGCGCTGAACGTTTCGGTTTTATGACTATAATGTGGGCGCTGATAGGTTATTTTGGGATTTTTGATTTAGGTGTTTCTCGAGCGCTTACTTATTTTGCGACGCGCTCCAATGATCCAGTTAGTCCCGATCCCTTGGCCCCAGCAGTCAAGGCGGGTATGCAAGTTGTTGGTGTTGCTGGTTTGATCGGAATGCTGTTGGTTATGGCTGCTTCAGATCTAACAGTAAGGAAACTGCTCGGTAACAACTTGGACATGTATAACGAAGCGCTTTGGGCGCTGTGGATTACAGCTCTTATAATCCCACTAACAGCCATGGGGAACGGACTGAGGGGAGTGCTTGAAGGCCTGGGTGACTTTAAAGACGTCGCAGTCATAAAAAGTGTGACGGGGTCTGTATTTTTTATAGCGCCAGCCTGTCTTGCTTTTTACAATGTTCATTCCTTATATGCGATAGCTGTATCATTTTTTATGGTCCGACTAGTCACGTCATTTTGGTGTTGGTACGCCGTTCAGAGAAGCTGGCAATATGACTCATCCCGCGAGAAGGCGGTTTTTCCTACGCATAGAAAAGCGCTACTTTCATATGGTGCCTGGGCGCTGCTATCCTCAATTATCAGTCCGTTGATGATGTATGGTGATAGGTTCATTATCTCCACTGTGTTGGGCGCTCAAATGGTGGGTATGTACGCTGTGCTCCAAGAGATGATGGGCCGTACCGTTCTATTTTCTGCTTCGTTTGCATCCGCCCTATTACCACGATTTGCCAAGGAAAATGGCGAAACGTTAAAAAGTAATTATCGGCGTTATAATACTCTGTCAACTGTCGTGATGATTGTGTTTTATACTATGTTTTGGGTTTTCTCTAAGTTTATGGCTGAGCTTTGGCTCGGGCGTAACCTCGATGAATATAAAAATATTTTTGCGCTATTTTCGTTTGCGTTGTTTATGAATTCTATTGCACAATTGCCTTTTTTCTTTTTGCATTCCAAGGGGATGCCAGAAGTGCCTGCCAAGTTTCACCTTGTAGAGTTTATTCTATATGTGCCAGCTTGTATTTGGGCTACCCTGAGTTATGGGGTTGAGGGGGCTGCAGTAGTGTGGGTTTTTAGGGTTTTAATTGATTGGGTATTGCTGCAATGGGCCGTAAGAAAAATACTTGGCTAGTCACGTTTTCACCATTGAGTGTTTTGCTGCTAGTGTGGGGGGGGCAGTGGGTTTACTACGAAGTTATAGGTACTTCAGTGTTTAACCCTATTCTTTCGGCCACCTGGTGGATGGTCTCTTTAGCCTTGGCTAGCTATGCGCTCGGCGCGGTGATTGTCGTAGTGTTTAAGCGAGGCGCGTTATGGCGGCCGGATTTCAGGTTGGGAAGAAGTTTTTTTTATTTTAAATCAACGTGTTTTATTTTAGCGATGTGGGTTGTACTCGATAATTTGGTAATCCCCGTAGCGCTTGGGCATAGTGTTTCTGAGCTGCGAAATCAAGCTATAGATGAATGGACGCAGGGGGAAGTTGCGCCAAGAGTCTTGGCTGTGCTGATGAACGGCTTGGCCTGTGCACTACTTTTCGTAATATCTCTAAATTATGAAGTTAAGAACAAGTTGAGTCTTTTTTGGGTATTGGTTTATTTTTTACTTTGTATTGCTTGTTTTTCTCGTACTCTATTGCTAATAGGTATGGCTATTATCTTGCTCAGGGTTCTTTTGCAAGGTAAGAATCCGCTTCGTTTTATATTTATTTCGTTGATTGGTTTTATAGTTCTGTTTCTAGCCCTTGCGTGGCTGATGAAAGATCATCTTCCTGGGGAAGACTCTGTGGCGGATGTGCTTGTTCGGCATGTTGAGGTTTATTTTTTTGGTGGAGTATCAGGCCTTAATTATTACGTAAAATATGATAGTCCACACTACGATACTTTGTTGACGGTGCCGCGATTTATTCAGGGTTTCTTTTCAATGCAGATGGAAATGCCGCCGTCTTATTTCGATTTTGTAGAGACTCCTGGGACGCTCAATGTGTTTACGTCTATATTTCCTCCTTATCATGATTTTGGAGGAACAGGTGTTTTTATTTTTTTTGGAATGTACGGCCTCCTATCCACGGTTGCTTGCATGCTCTTTGTCCGAACAGGAAGATTCTTATGGCAAGTGATTGCAGGGTTCACTGTTTATGCAACGGCCATGTCGATTTTTGATGATCAGTTTTTGAGAGGTTTACCGGTCTTTTTGATTTTGGCATTTTTTGCTTGGATGCTGGATTTGATTCGTGGGCTTATGGGGCGCGTTATTCAAGTGGAATATGAGCAATGAGTGTTTCTGTAACATCAGGTAAGCGGCACGACAGCAAGTTCGAGGCATTAAGTGTGTCTGTTTGTATGGCAACCTATAACGGCGAGTTGTACTTGCGCGAACAAATTGATTCGATATTGTTAGAGTTGCGTGAGGGGGATGAGCTTGTAGTGGTTGACGATTGCTCTAAAGACGCAACGTGCGAAATATTACTTTCTTATATGGTTAAAGATAAGCGCGTAAAGATATTTTTTAATCAGCGAAACCTCGGTGTTATTAAGACTTTCGAATCGGCGCTTTCTAAAGCGGCCAATGAAATTATCTTTCTTTCGGATCAAGACGACGTCTGGTTGTCAGGTCGTGTGTCTTCTTCACTTGCGATATTCGCGGGCTACGAGCAGGTATCCGCAGTCGTAGTAAATGCGGAGATTCTTGCATTTGCGGACCGAACCAGTACCTGCTTTTATCCCCAGGGTTACACGCCGAGATTTAGCTTGTTCTCCCAGCTGTATAAGAATGAATTTATTGGTTGTTGCATGGGAGTTCGTCGAAGAGTACTGAGGTTGGCGCTGCCGTTCGCTCACCGAATTTCTATGCATGACTGGTGGCTCGGTTGTTGTGCCCTAATGAGTGGGCAGATCCACTTTTTAAACGAAAACAAAATATATTACCGTCGGCATTCTTCCAATGCATCTCCCGCTAAGCGCCGCAAGTTGGCAATTGTTCTCCGTTCGCGAATTTTAGATATATTTTGTTTTTTATCATTGTTGATGCGCTGGGTGAGCAGGAGGAGTAAATGAGCGGCAAGGTAATTATTTTGATGGCGACTTACAATGGTGAGGCGTTTTTGAAGCAGCAACTTCAATCTATTGTCTCTCAAACACATGGAAACTGGCATCTTTTTGTGCGAGACGACGGTTCGACTGATGCGACGTACTCGATAATCCGGTTGTTTCAGGAACACCATTCGAACATATCCATTTTGGATAACCAGGGAGTAAGTACGGGGTCCGCGGCGGGCAACTTTTTTGAGCTTATTCAGCAATGTCCATTCTCGGATTTCGATTATGTTGCTTTAGCTGATCAAGATGACGTGTGGTCTCCTGACAAGCTTGAGGCTGCGATCAGGCTAATCGAAAAGGAGGGAGCAGGCGCTTATTCCTCTAATTTGATCTCTTACGATAACCGCCTAAAGCGCTCGCGATTCATGGACAAGGGGCAGTCGCAAAAAAAGTTTGATTATTTGTTTCAAGGTGCTTCAGCAGGATGTACATATGTCTTGACTCGTGCAGCGTTTGAGTGCGTCAAGCAGATGACATCTGGGATCCGATCCTACAAAGGCCGGTCTCATGATTGGTTAATTTATGCAATCTGCCGGGTTAGTAATATCCGATGGGCGTTTGATCAAAATGCCTATATTTTCTATCGGCAGCATGCCTCCAATGTTTATGGTGCCATGAGTGCCTTTGCTGGCTTAAAAAGTAAACTCGGATTGATCCGCAATGGCTGGTATCGTGACAATATCCTTTGGATAGCCGAAAAATCCGGCGCTGAAGCATCAGCGAAAGATATCGTGAGCCTGATCAAAAGCTGTTCAGTTATGAGCCGAGTGCGCCTGGCGCTTAAGGCCGGTGAGTTCCGTCGGGAAAAAAATGCTCGCATTCTGATGGTAGTCCTGTTGCTAACGTTCGTATTTTGATATGACGGAGATAGAAACGCCGCTCAGCGGTGAGATGTAGAAATAGGCTGGGCAGATTTACGGTGTAGGCTTGCTGATCTTTTCTTGAATTCTGTAATGATGTAATTGTCAGGGTGTTGTCATGAAGCGTTTGTTTGATGTTTTTGCCTCTGGCGTTGGCTTGATCCTGCTGGCGCCCGTTATCTTGATCGTTGCTTTTCTGATCCGTAGAAACCTTGGTTCCCCGGTGTTTTTCCGTCAGGTAAGGCCGGGCATCCACGGTAAGCCGTTTGATATGATAAAATTTCGGACCATGCGTGATGCCACCGATGATCAGGGGAATCCACTTCCAGATTCGGAGCGAATGACCCCGTTTGGTTGTTTCCTTCGGTCCAGCAGTCTTGATGAGCTCCCTGAGTTGTGGAACGTCTTTAAGGGGGACATGAGCCTAGTGGGGCCTCGTCCGCTCCTCATGCAATATTTACCGTTGTACAACTCAGAACAATATCGTCGTCATGAGGTCAAACCCGGTGTTACCGGTTGGGCTCAAATCAACGGGCGGAACAGTCTTGAGTGGGAAGAAAAATTTAAGCTTGATATTTGGTATGTTGATAACCGTTCGTTTATCTTGGACTTAAAAATTCTGTTGGTCACGGTCAAGAAAGTCCTGATCCGCGACAGCATCTCGCATGAAAATCATGCCACGATGGAAGCTTTCAAAGGGTCACAAGAAAAGTAATTAACACACACCGGAGATTGGATAATGGCTGATAAAGTTTTGCGTTTGATTGAAGAGGCGATGGAGGTGGAAGAAGGTTCCATTGCTCTCGGTCAGGCGCTCGAATGGGATTCTATTGCAGTAGTAACATTCATGGCGCTGGTTGATGAGCACCTTGATAAGAGAGTGTCGGCGGACCTGTTGAATAAGTGTGAGACAGTAGACGATGTCGTCGAGTTAGTTGATTGATCTGGATTCCTTTAGAGTCGTATATATAGAATATATAGAATATATAGAATCAGAATATTGCCCCGTTAGTTTATCTTTCGGGGCAATTTAATTGCATGGTTCGTAGATTTTTATAGTGTGGTATGACTAAATTGCAAAATGATTATTTTGGTGTTCTGAGTTGTTCGATAATTGCATTGCTCAGCCGCTTTCAGGGTGGGGCGCCCCGGAGAGTCTTCGCAGGCACGTCATACGCAAGGAGCTGTTGAGATTTTGTATAATGCTTTTTTCGGGCGCAGTGGAGATTCAATAAATGCTCAAAGCCGATAGCAACGTTCGCCTGGTAAGGGACGTAAGTGTGAAAGGAGTCGCCTGCGCTGTGCCACCAAGGGTTAGCGAGGTGTCTGATCTTTGCGAAAAGTTCGGACAGGAGAGCGTGAACAAGATAATGATGAGCACAGGCGTGGAACGTCGTCATGTGGTCACTGATGAGTGCTCCTCTGACCTATGTTTTGCTGCTGCTGAGCGACTGATCAGTGATATGCAGGTGGATAGAGCTTCAATTGATACGCTGATATTTGTTTCCCAGACTCATGACTACACGCTGCCCGCCACAGCTTGTGTTCTCCAGCAACGTCTGGGGTTACCGATAACTACGGCGGCGTTCGATATTGCCATGGGCTGCTCGGGTTATGTATATGGTCTCTGGATGGCAGCCTCATTGCTTTCGGGAGGTGGCAGCAAGCGGGCATTGCTATTGGTGGGCGATACCATAAGTAAAATTACTTCTGGAGATGATCGCTCTGTAGCGGCATTGTTCGGAGATGCAGGCTCGGCCACGTTGTTGGATTATGAGCTTGGCGCGCCAGCCATTCCTTTTGTTCTGGGCACTGACGGACGTGGCTCACCAAACCTGATTGTCCCTGGTGGTGCGTTCCGTGATCGCTCAGGTTATACCAGTGATGTCCAAGACCCCGATGTGCGTTCCGCTTTCGATCTATATATGAACGGGGCGGAAATTTTTGCATTCACGCTGGCTAGGGTCCCCGCACTTGTAGCCGTTTTGCACGAAAGCATTGAACGTGGTGCTGATGGAGTGGATAAGTACGTATTCCATCAGGCGAACAAATTTATGCTTGATCATCTGGTCAAGCGCATGAAGCTCGACAGGGCTAAAGTTGTGCTTGATGTCAAGAGCGTCGGTAATACCAGTTGCGCATCTATTCCTCTCGCGCTCGTAATTGATCAACGCGATCACTCGCTGCCTGTCAGCGGGCAGTACATGCTCGCGGGCTTTGGGGTCGGATATTCTTGGGCAGGGTGTATTGCGAATTTTGATGGCGTCCATATTAGTCCGTTGGTAGTGATGCCAGACCTAAAAATGGGAGCCGTGCAGTGAGTTCGTTTAATCCATTCTCTCTAGATGCTAAACATATTTTAGTCACGGGTGCCTCCTCTGGGATTGGTCGAGAGGTTGCTAACTGGTTAAGTCGACAAGGCGCTGTATTGACACTCGTAGCTCGCGATGAGGACCGGCTTGCTGCTACCGCTCAGGCATTGGAAGGCAAGGGCCATCAAACGGCGGTCATAGATTTCTTGGGCGACGAGGACATTTCGCGCTGGATGAAAGAGTTGGTCCGCAGTTCCTGCCCCTTTGATGGGTTGGTGCACGCCGCCGGTGTCCAGATGCCGATGCCAATCCGGGCAACGAGCCTGAATCATTGGGAAAAAATTATGTCGACTAACGTGTCGTCAGGTTTCTCTTTGATCAAGGCGTTTCGGCAGAAGGGCGTTTGCCTGCCCGATTCAAGTATCGTGTTGATTTCTTCAGTAATGGCCAGGGCAGGAGAGCCAGCGCTTTTGGGATATTGCGCAAGTAAAGGTGCCGTCGAATCAATGGCCCGTGCTGCGGCGCTCGAACTTGCCAGAGAGGGCATACGCGTCAACTGTGTGGCGCCAGGCGTCGTTCAGACCGAAATGGTGGAGAGTTTGCAGAACCTTGTCGGGGAAGACTCGATGCAAGTGATTAGGGAAAAGCACCCGCTTGGCATTGGTAATCCTTCCGATGTTGCCTATGCCGTAAATTATCTACTGTCGCCCGCAGCCCGATGGGTGACAGGCATTTCGCTGGTCGTAGATGGCGGGTACCTGGCATGATTGTGCAGAAGAATATCGTTATCTTGGGCGCGGGTGGGTTTGGCAGAGAGGTGCATGCCTGGTTGCTGGATTGGATCGCGCGGGGAGACGGCCAGCAAACCCAAACCCATTGCTGGAAAGTTGCAGGGTTTATCGACGACAACGCTTCGGCGATGGATGCGTTTGCCAACATGCCACCGGTGCTTTCATCGATTGAAGATTTCGTCTCAGTACCTAACACGTTCGTTGTGTGTGCGATTGCAAATCCGAAAGTTAAGAAGAAGGTGGTTGGGCGGATGCTCGATAAGGGTGCCCAATTTTTGAGTATGGTTCACCCGACTGTAGTGATGGGCACCAATGTGCGTCTGGGGCGGGGCACTGTTGTGTGTCCATTGTCAATGCTATCGGCGGATATCAGCATTGGGGAATTTGTGACGATTAACGCGACCTGTACGGTTGGTCACGATGCAAAAATCTCTCGTTTTTGCACTTTGAGCGGGCATTGCGATGTGACGGGTGGCGTCGTACTGGAGGAAGGCGTCTTCATGGGATCTCATGCGGCGGTCGTCCCCAATGTCACCGTCGGAGAGTATGCAGTGATAGGCGCAAGCAGCCTTGTTGTACGTAAAGTTCAGCCGGGTACCACAGTCTTTGGCGTCCCTGCAAAACGCATTTCTAGGTAGTCCATATGATGAAGTACGCGAGAGTTACAGCGATTGAGTATGTTTTGCCCTCTCAAACGCTTTCGAATGAAGACCTTTCACGGGATTATCCTGAGTGGGACGTTGCAAAGATTTTCGGCAAGACAGGGATCAATGAGCGTCATATTGTTGCGGCTGAAGAAACGGCTTCTGATTTGGCGTTTAGTGCCTGTGAGAAATTGCTAACCAGCGTAGACGTCCCACGCTCATCTATCGACTTTATTATCTTATGCAGCCAAAGCCCGGATTATTTCCTGCCGGCGACCGCGTGTATCCTGCAGGATCGCTTAGGGTTGACTACCCAGTGCGGTGCTTTCGATTACAACCAAGGCTGCTCTGGTTTCATCTACGGCCTTGGGTTGGCAAAAGGGCTGATCGAGTCAGGCCAGGCGAGTAACGTGTTGCTTGTGACTGCTGAGACCTACAGCCGTTACATCAATCCTGGTGATAAGAGCGTTCGGACGTTGTTTGGTGATGCAGCCGCCGCCACCCTTATACAGGCGAGTGATTCCGCCAATGGTCCATTTCTGGATCGGTTTCGCTACGGCACGGATGGATCCGGGGCAAAAAATCTGATTGTGCCGATCGGTGGAGCTCGCTGCCCCGCTGAACTCAATCCAGCCCCGGTGCTTCATACGGACGAGAGCGGTAACGTACGTACCGACTCTAATTTATATATGAACGGGCCCGCGATATTCGAGTTTTCGATGACCAGGGTGCCGGAGTTGTTCGCCACGATCTTCGATGAAGACTTGAGAGTTGAAAACGTAGATTTTTTTGTTTTTCACCAAGCTAACAAGTTTATGCTTGATGCACTTCGCCGACGTCTGAAGTTGCCCCAAGAAAAATTTATTACCGAGTTTGAACATTGCGGTAACACCGTTTCGTCGACAATTCCAATCGCGTTGAAGGAATGCTTGAGTAAAGGCACGCTTGCTGAGGGGCGTACAATTGCCGCTATAGGATTCGGGGTCGGTTACTCATGGGCAGGCTGCATTATAAAATGGTAATTTTTCCATCGGCGCTCATCGCCGCTCAAGTCAATCTCTGAGGGTCTTTGCTTTGCTGAACACTCCTTTCGCGCCTTGGCCCTGCTTTTCCGACGAGGAAGCTAACGCAGTTCGAGACGTAATTCTCTCCAATAAAGTCAACTATTGGACCGGCAAAGAGTGCCGTGAATTTGAAAAAGAATTTGCTGTGTTTGCCGGCACCGAGTTTGCCATTGCATTAGCGAATGGGACGGTAGCTCTCGACCTTGCGTTACACGCACTGGGAATAGGTGAGGGCGACGAGGTTATTGTCACATCTCGCACTTTTCTTGCTTCCGTCTCATCTATCGTCAATGCTGGCGCGGTCCCGATTTTTGCAGATGTAGACCGTGATTCGCAGAATATCACGGCACGCACCATTACTGACGTTATTACGCCCAAAACCCGTGCAATACTGTGTGTTCATCTGGCTGGGTGGCCCTGTGATATGGACCCGATCATGGCTCTGGCTGGCGAACATGATTTGAGGGTTATTGAAGACTGCGCACAAGCCCACGGTGCACACTATAAGGGGCGCCCGTTAGGTTCCATCGGGGACATCGGAGCGTGGTCCTTTTGTCAGGACAAGATTATGACGACCGGCGGGGAGGGCGGGATGGTTACCACCAACAGTCGCGATTTATGGGCTGATATGTGGGCCTACAAAGACCACGGCAAGAGTTGGGAAGCTGTGTATGAGCGCCAGCATCCACCAGGTTTCCGTTGGCTGCATGAAAGCTTTGGGACTAACTGGCGCATGCTTGAAATTCAAGGCGTGATTGGCCGTATCCAATTGCGACACATGGCGGCTTGGCATTCTGCGCGCTTGATCAATGCGCAGCGCATCTGGGAAGTGGCGTCAGAGCTCCCAGGTTTGCGGGTGCCTAAAATCCCCGAAGGTTTGGTGCATGCGGCTTACAAATGCTACGTCTTTGTGGAGGCCCGGCAACTGAAAACCGAGTGGAATAGAGACAGAATCATGGCGCGGATTAATGAATTGGGTGTGCCTTGCTTTTCTGGGTCTTGCTCGGAGGTTTATCTTGAAAAAGCTTTCGATAACACAAATATGCGGCCTGCTCATCCTCTTCCAACAGCAAAAGAGCTGGGCGAAAGCAGTTTGATGTTCATGGTCCATCCGACGCTTTCTGTAGCCGAAATCGAAAAGACTTGTCAGATTCTTTCTGAAGTGATGGCTGAAGCTTCACGTTGAATCTAAATGTAACGCTCATTCAGGTGCATTGCACATGAACCTCTAGGTCTTTATGGAGCTTGTTCGACGTTGGTTGCCTGGGGGCAGTGGGGTGAGGTTTCAGGCGAATTTCGCGGTTGAAAACTGCCCTATTGGTAGGACATTGCTTGACCAGCGCGGCTTTAAGCTGCTCTCGCTGAGGGTTAGCCTTACCTTGGCGCTGACGCCAAGCGTAAAAGCTGCTGCGGTTGACGCCGAACGCCCGGCAACACCGATTAACGCCGTACTGCTCGTCCAGCTCATCGATCAGCGTGAATGATCTTTGGCGTCCAAAAGCAGGAGAGCACTGGCCTTTTTTAGGATTTCGATGTCCAGGTCTTTCTCCCTGAGCAGGGCTTTGAGCCTCTGAATTTCTCGCTGGTCGGCGGTAATCGCCTTGGCGCCTACCGGCGTCGAGCCCAAACGCTCTTTGCGTACCTGATCGACCCAACGACGCAAGGCGGTAGGGCCTATATCCAAACTGGCACACACCTCGGTAACCGGCTGGCCTTCGTCCAGCACCATGCTGGCAGCCTTGAGCTTGAACTCACTCGAATAAGATTTACGCATATCCAAACACCTCAGATTTGGGCGTCATCATAGTTCCCGATTGAAGCGTCCAAAATCATTAGGCCAGTTCACATACCCTGCCCATCGTGTTAGTTTCCGCGCACACGGAAACCATACGGTTTCCATTTCATATAGCTGCTGTGGGCTCACTTATTAGAGTCGACATGTTTTGGCTAGTACTCAGGAAAGAGTTATCGTGATCTCACCCATTCCCCCCCTTGTCGTTGATCTCGACGGAACCTTACTGCGTTCGGATATGTTGATGGAAACCGGCATGGCGTTTATGCGCAGTCAACCGGCAAATTTCATCCGTCCCTTGAAATGGTTTCTTCAGGGCAAAACGTCGCTCAAGCAAGGTCTGGCGCAGAACTCCGAAATAGATGTCAGCCTTTTGCCTTACGACCCTGCCGTTATAGAGTTAATTGAAGTCGAGCGCCAGACTGGACGAACGATCATCCTGGCGACTGCAACACATCATTCGTTGGCCGATCAAATAGCCGGGCACCTGAAGCTATTTGACCGGGTACTGGCGACGGACGCAAACCGTAATCTGTCAGCCGAACGCAAGCGTGACCTGCTCGTTGAGCTTTACGGCGAGGGCGGATTCGATTACGTCGGCAACTCACTGGATGATCTTTCGGTGTGGGCGGCTTCACGTAAAGCCTATGTGGTAAATCCTGACGCTGGGGTAGAACTGCGCGCAAAGGCCTTCGGAAATGTCGAGCAGGTTATAGTTTCTAACTCTTCCAATTACAAAGACTGGCTCAAGGCTTTGCGCCTCCATCAATGGATGAAAAACGCACTTATCTTCGTACCCTTGCTGGCGGCACACCAACTCACAAACCTGACACTCGTATGGCAGGGTACTTTAGCATTTCTATTTTTTGGGCTCTGCGCTTCCAGCGTCTATCTGTTGAATGACTTGCTCGATTTAGCGGATGATCGCCACCATCATTCCAAAAGACGTAGACCGTTTGCTTCAGGTAAGTTATCCATAAAGTCCGGATTGCTTTTAGTTCCTCTATTGCTGGTAATCGCATTTGGCGGATCCGCTTTGTTACTGCCCTGGGAGTTTGGTGCTACGCTCGTGGGTTATTATGTGCTCACCTTACTGTATTCCTTGTTGCTGAAACGGCGCATGGCCGTAGATGTCATTGCCTTGGCTGCGCTTTATACAATAAGAATTATCGCAGGCGCGGCGGCCTTCGAGCTAGCATTGACATTTTGGGTATTGGCCTTTTCGATGTTTATGTTTTTAAGCCTTGCACTAGTTAAACGTTATGCTGAACTCCACGATGCGCGAATTAAAGGGATAATGGAAAAAACTCGTGGGCGTGGTTATTACCCGGCTGACCTTGAGATGATCTCTTCGCTGGGGGCTTCCTCTGGCTATTTGGCCGTGATGGTATTGGCACTCTATATCCATGATCAGGAAACGGCAGCTCTTTATGCGCACCCGCAGGTGATTTGGTTGGCATGTCCATTACTGCTTTTCTGGGTGACCCGTGTGTGGATGCTGACTCATCGAGGGCAAATGCACGATGATCCTGTGGTATTTGCCATTCGTGATCGCGTGAGCTTGGTTGTGGGGGCGTTATTTGGGCTGGTATTTTGGGTGGCCTCGTGAGCGAATCATTATACTCGTGGGGCCGTTATCCAGATAAACCGCAGCGAGGACATGCTGCAAGTTGGCGTGACGATTTACCGGATTTACTCGCGGAGGTAAGTAAATCGCATACGAGCACTCTGCCTTATGGCAATGGGCGTAGTTACGGAGATAGCTGCCTTTCAACTAGCAACCACGTCTTGCAAATGCGTTCACTGGATCGGTTTATCAAGGTCGATTGGCAATTAGGTACTGTCTGCGCCGAAGCTGGGGTAACGTTGGCGGAAATCCTTACGTTAGCTATTCCGCAAGGTTGGTTCTTGTCTGTTACACCTGGAACACAATTCGCGACCCTTGGCGGTGCCATTGCTAATGACGTTCATGGGAAGAACCATCATCTACGCGGTACCTTTGGCCGACATGTTCTTGGTTTTGGGCTTTTACGCGACCGTGAAGTATGGACATGCAGTGCCACTGAGAATGCTCACCTATACGGTGCGACTATCGGAGGGCTGGGACTTACAGGTGTGATTACATGGGCCTGCATACAACTTATCCCTATCTGCGCTAGCCAGATCAACAGCACAGTGGTGAGATTTGACAATTTGAAGGAGTTCTTTTCGCTATCGGCGGAGTTGGACCACCGGCATGAATACAGTGTTGCCTGGATCGATTGCCTCGCCAAAGGCGAGAGTATTGGGCGCGGTGTGTTCATTGTGGGAGACCATGCCGGGTATGGCGCATTGAACGTTGATAAGCGCAACAAGCTAAATGTGCCCCTGATCCCCCCATTGTCTTTAATCAATAACCTTTCGTTGCGTGCATTCAATCACACCTACTGGCACGCCCATCCAAGTCAACGCAAACAAGTCCGCAGCGGTTACGAGCCATTCTTTTACCCTTTGGATCGCATCTTGCAATGGAATCGCGTGTACGGTCCTCGCGGGTTTCAACAATATCAGTGCGTGATTCCAGATAGTGCTGCCGAAGTGGCGATGCGTGAGATCCTAGGGGCTATCGCCGATGCCGGGCAAGGATCGTTTCTGGCTGTTCTCAAACGTTGCGGTGATATTGAGTCACCCGGTCTATTGTCGTTCCCGTTGCCGGGAACCTCGCTGGCGCTGGACTTTCCTCAAAAGCAGGGTTTGCTCCCATTATTCCTGTATTTGGATCGTATTGTCCACGAGGCGGGAGGACGATTATATCCGGCCAAGGATGCACATATGAGCGGTGTGGACTTCCGTCGTGCCTACCCCGCTTGGGAACAGTTGGAAGCGCTGCGAGATCCATCCTTGAATTCCCATTTTTGGAAACGAGTTACCGAATGAAAAGAGTATTGATTATCGGCGCGACCTCGGCGATTGCCTCCGCCTGCGCACGCATATGGGCAGAAGAAAGTAGTCAGTTTTTCTTGGTAGGGCGCAATGCCGAAAAGTTAGAGCAATGCGCCGCAGACCTCACGGCAAGAGGTGCCACTGCCGTTAATGTGCATTGCATGGAAGCGGCTGACTTCGCTGCGCACGCTGTAATGCTTGAAAGCTGCACGGCAATGATGCGACAAATTGATATTGTGCTGATCGCCCACGGAACGCTGCCAGATCAAAAAGCGTGTGAGCAGGACGTCGGCACTGCGCTGGTAGAGCTGGCCAACAACGGCACTTCAGTGATCGCTTTACTCACCCTTCTCGCCAATCGATTTGAAACCCAGCGATGCGGCACGTTGGCCGTCATTTCGTCTGTTGCTGGGGATCGTGGCAGGCCGTCCAACTATCTTTACGGTACTGCTAAGGCTGCTGTTTCCACATTCTGCGAAGGGTTGCGAGCGCGAATGTTCAAAGTGGGCGTGCATGTTATTACTATAAAACCTGGTTTTGTTGATACACCGATGACTCAGGGGTTGGCACTGCCAACGGCATTAGTTGCTAAACCAGAACAGGTAGCGAAGCTAATCGTAGAAGGTATAAATAAGAAGAAAAATACGATATACGTCCCGGGCTTTTGGCGTTTTATCATGATCATTATAAGATCAATTCCTGTAGTTATATTCAAGAAAATAAATATTTAATTGTAATGAGGTGGAAAGTGCGTACGAGTAAGGAAACGCGTCTCCCGACAGTTTTTTTCGATGGGGGAAAATGGTTGGAATTAACATGTATGTTTTTATTGTTGTTGGTTTCATTGTGCGTATTTGTACCTTTTAGTCCCGTCATGCCGTCTGTTGGCCTTGACCCATCATGGGTGCTTGGCATGAATCAGGCTGTTTCGCAAGGGCTACGTATTGGCACTGATGTGATTTTTACCTTCGGACCTTATGCGTCTATTTACACAAGAGCCTATCATCCAGCAACAGATGCCATGATGTTGGCCGGTAGTGTGCTCCTGTCGGTCTCTTGTTGGTTAAGTATAATTTTTTTAGTTAAGGGTCGGCCTGGCTTACTGCTGTCGCTGTGCGTGGCTCTACTCTTCGCAGCTTATTCACGTGATGCGTTGCTTTTGTTTGTACCGTTCCTGGCTGCGCTAGTGTCTTATAAGATTATAAATAATCGAGCGGTGGGCGTCCCATTATTACCAAGGACGTTACTTGTTTTTGTAGTAGCATTCGCGGCGTTGGGGTTGATTCCTGTTATTAAGGGAAGTGTGTTGATACTTAGCGTGGCAATGGTTATAGCCTGCTTGATGATGTTTGTTTTTTGTCGAGAAGGTAGATTGGCGCTGTTGTCCGTAATGACTCCGGTTGTGTCAATTATCATTTTTTGGGTCGCATCAGGACAAGCTATCAGTGATCTTCCCCGTTATTTTGCTAATATGGTTCCTATTGCTTCGGGTTATACGGAGGCTATGGCTATTCCTGGGGAAAGTCATGAGGTGATTATATATGTAGCAGGGGCTTTATTAGTAGTTTTTGCAAGTTTCTTCGGTCAAAATAAAGTATCGTTTTCGGTAATAGATTTATTTTTGCCTGGCGTTTTCTCTCTGTTTTTATTTGTATCTTTCAAAGCTGGGTTTGTACGACACGATGCGCATGCTGTAGCGGCAGCTATAGCCATACTATTGGGAGGGATTTCTCTGTTGGCTTTTGGCAAAGGGAAGTTTACAGTGGTCGCGTTAGTCTTCTCTCTATTCACCGCAGGGCTAGTGTTTAATCGTCATGTTGGTCTGAGTCTGCCTACAGTAAGTAATTTGGTGAATGTGACGCTGGTATCTGCGGTAGTTGGAATTGATAGGCGCATTTCGGATAAAACCTGGCCTAGAGCGGATTTCGATGGTCATGTCGCGTATTATAAAAGTGTCACTGATTTACCCCTCTTGAAGGGACGTAGTGATATCTATTCGTTCAATCAGGCACCTTTGATATTCTCTGGAAATACTTGGGCCCCACGTCCTATTTTTCAGGGGTACTCAGCTTATACCCGCAGTCTTGCGGAAAAAAATATTCAATATTTACTTGGCAAGGATGCTCCAGATAATATCTTTTTCAGGGTGGAACCTATCGATGGACGACTGCCGTCGATGGATGATGGCGCAAGCTGGCCTACACTTTTGACTGAGTATCATCCTGTTAGGCGCCTTCCGGAGTACCTGCAATTGCAAAAGAATGGTGCAGATAAGTATTCTGTTATCAGTACTCGTGGAAAGCCCGCTGAGCACCAACTAGATGAAGTTGTTGCTGTTCCATTAATTGATAAGGTCTTGGTCGCGAAGATTGATGTAGAGCCTACGCTACTTGGTCGCCTGGCTAGTATTTTATTTAAGCCGGCAGAGTTGCGTATTGCTATAGTCTTGAACTCAGGAGAAGAACGGACTTATAGGGTTGTATCCGGAATGCTGAAATCAGGAGTAGTGATTTCTCCACTGGTTGAAGATACTTTTGATTTTAGTCTGCTTTACGGAGATGCTGATTTTTCAGCTGGTAAAAGAGTTAAGTCAATTAGGGTTTATCAGGCACAGTCTTCGGATTTTTCTTGGCAATCTAGGTATTCTCTTCAATTTGATGAGTTGGAGGTGGCGCAGAAAATAGATCCTGTTGAATTTTTTGGATTTGATTCAGTTGATAATGATGCTGGCAAGTTGCCGATTGTTAACGCTCAGAAGTGTGATGGCTCAATTGATGTGATTAATGGTGTAAATCCCTTACCTGAAATGCAATTGCATCGCTTAATGAGTGTTTCCGGCTGGCTTGCATCCTCTGTAAGCGAAGGGCTCCCGTCTGAGGCTGTTTATATTGTGTTGAGCGATAAAGCGGGAAAGAATACGTTTGTGAAAGCTAAGGTCAAATCTCGCATTGATGTGGCAAACGCATTTAAACAGCCGAATCTAGAGTATGCAGGGTATTCTATCGAATTCGATACGGAAGCTTTGCAAGGTCTATATAGTTTGCAGCTGGCGATGAGGCGAAATGGGCGTGTTGAAGTTTGTCCAGAGTATCTAATTTCCGCAACGATCAACGACCAGGTAAACTAATGAAAAAGATAATTCTTCCCGGCGGCGCCGGCTTAGTTGGACAAAACCTTGTCGCGAGGTTGAAGGCCAAGGGTTATAGCAACATCATTGTCTTAGACAAACACAGGCAAAATATCGAAATACTCAAGCAGGTTCATTCTGACATCGTTGTAGAATTTGCCGATTTGGCAGAGCCTGGTGACTGGCAAAGACATTTCAAACGGGCTGATGTGGTGGTCATGCTGCAGGCGCAGATCGGTGGGCTTGATTATCAGGAGTTCGTGCGCAACAACATTGATGCCACCTCTTTGATTCTCGACGCAATTAAAGTCAATAATGTTCCTAACCTAATACATATCAGTTCTTCGGTTGTTGAGTCTGTCGCGGATGACTTCTATACGCGGACCAAAAAAGATCAGGAAAAAATGGTGTTGGACAGTGGTGTTCCGTGCCCCATTCTGCGTCCTACGTTAATGTTTGGCTGGTTTGATCGTAAGCACCTAGGGTGGTTGTCGCGCTTCATGAAAAAAGTGCCTGTGTTCCCCATCCCAGGTCATGGGCGCTATATGAGGCAGCCCTTATATGTTGGCGATTTCAGCAATGTCATCATTAGCTGCATCGAGAAGAATATCCAAAAAGGTATTTACAATATCTCCGGGCACGAAAAAATCGATTATATCGATATGATTCACGTCATAAAAAAGGCGACGAATGCGAGTACTCCGATTGTGCGTATCCCGTACACATTATTCTATGGGCTCATCTGGACTTGGTCTCTGTTTGACAAGAACCCGCCGTTCACGACTCAACAATTAACGGCGTTGAGCGCCAAGGATGAGTTTGAGGTGATTGACTGGCCCGGGATTTTCGATGTGCCCTATACCCCATTTGCTGACGCGGTGGATGAGACATTTAACGATCCAACGTATGGCAAAGTGGTTTTGGAGTTTTAAGCATGAGACAACGAATTGCAGTATTAGGCGCAGGGCCAATGGGGCTTGCCGTCGCCTACCAATTGGCGCGTGATGGGCATGCCCCAGTCATCTTCGAAGCCGATGATCGTGTGGGCGGCATGACTGCGGCCTTCGATTTCTCGGGATTAAGTATCGAGCGTTACTATCATTTCCATTGTATTTCGGATCATGCGTTTCTCACCATGCTGGATGAGTTGAGCTTATCGGACCAAATGCGCTGGGTTGAAACCAAGATGGGCTACTGGTTCCAGAATCGCCTCCAACCTTGGGGAAATCCTATTGCGTTGTTGAAGTTCAGAGGGTTGAGCCTGGTCGCTAAGTTTCGTTACGGTTTGCACGCTTTTCTTTGCACAAAACGTAACGATTGGAAACCGCTGGACGGTGTTGAAGCAACGGGCTGGATCCAGCGTTGGGTTGGAGCAGAGGCCTGGGAGGTATTGTGGCGCCGCCTGTTTGATTACAAATTTTATGATTACACCGATAATCTTTCTGCCGCCTGGATCTGGAGTCGAATTCGTCGTATCGGACGTTCGCGCTACAGCCTATTTCGTGAAAAGCTGGGCTATCTGGAGGGGGGATCGGAAACTCTGCTGCAAGCGATTAAGCGGGATATTGAGACTAATGGCGGTGAAGTGCGACTGAAGTCGCCAGTTACCAAGGTTCTGATAGACGGAGACAGGGTCCAAGGCGTTGAGTTGAATGGGCAAGTCGAGTACTTCGATAAGGTGATCAGTACTATTCCTTTACCGTATGTGCCACAGGTTATACCTGATTTGCCTGCTGACATTCTTCAGCGTTTTAAAAGTTTGAAAAATGTGGCTGTAGTGTGTGTGATTGTAAAGCTACGCAAACCACTCAGCGAAAATTTTTGGTTAAACACCAATGATCCAGACATGGATATTCCTGGATTGGTTGAATATAGCAATTTGCGCCCGTTGGATCAGCATATAGTTTATGTACCGTTTTATGTACCGTCAGAGCACCCAAAATTTGCAGAGCCGGACCAAGTATTTATTGAAAAGGTTAAGCGTTATCTAAAAAAGATCAATACAATATTGACTGATGACGACTTTCTTGAGTTGCGTGCTAGCCGTTATCGTTATGCTCAGCCAATTTGTGATCCGGGCTATCTAGGCCGTCTTCCCCCGGTATCTCTTCCTGTAGAGGGGCTATGGGTTGCGGACACGTCTTATTATTACCCGGAAGATCGTGGCATATCGGAAAGTATTGATTTTGGTCGAAAAATTGCTCGGGACGCGGTTCTGTGATTCATCAGTTCATATCCCGTCAGTTTTTTGTCTTCCTGCTCACCGGCGGAACATCGGCAGTAATCAATTTTGGTTCGAGGATTTTCTATAATCAATGGATAGGGTTTTCCGGTGCCGTTATCCTAGCGTACCTCACCGGTATGATCACTGCATTTATACTTGCCAAACTGCTTGTTTTTAAAAATGGCAGGCAATCGCTGCATCGTTCCCTAATTTTTTTCGTGTTGGTAAACGTTGTTGCTGTCTTCCAGACTTGGATAATTAGCATGGTCTTAGCTTTTTATATACTCCCGGGCTTAGGAATTAGCCATTTCGTCGCAGAGATTGCTCATGGCGTAGGTGTAATTGTTCCTGTATTTACCAGTTATTTAGGCCATAAGCGTTGGTCGTTTCGCTGAAAGTACGTACGTGTGGGACGTCAGTCACAGCACTGGAATGCCACCTCCGTTGCCGATGGGCAGGGGGCAAGGCCTTTATTGAAGCTTCGAGTGCGCTCCCGTTGTATGATTGATCGACTGACGAAATCAGCTTGTGGTTTTGCGCTGAGGAACTAAGTGTCCGTCATCAAAAATTGAGCTGGAAGGAAATTTAGGATCTATGGGTACATTACGGGCAAATCTGCTTCGCCTCCCTCGTCGGCAGAAGCGCATTCTACAGGTCACCGCTGACACGCTGCTGGTGTGGCTTGCATTGTGGATGGCATTTGTGGTTCGGCTCGGTATCGACGAATTGATCAATCCCGTAGTACAGCACTCATGGTTGTTTTTAAGTGCTCCTATCATCTCGATTCCTCTCTTTATTCGATTTGGTATGTACCGTGCGGTGATGCGGTACTTTGGCAACGATGCCTTGATTGCGATTATCAAGGCCGTGAGTCTGTCTGCGTTGATCCTCGGTGTCGTGGTTTATTGGTACAGCAACCATGAAAGTGTCGTACCCCGTTCTATCATATTCAACTATTGGTGGTTGAGTTTGATCATGATCGGCGGATTACGGCTTGCGATGCGTCACTACTTTCTGGGTGACTGGTTCACTGCCGTTCAGCATGTTCCCTTTACGAGTAGAGATGATGGTTTATTGAAGGTAGCCATCTATGGTGCGGGTGCAGCAGGTAATCAACTGGTCGCAGCATTGCGGATGGGTAGAGTGATGCGCCCAGTGGCTTTCATTGATGACGATAGCGATATTGCAGGCAGGGTAATCTCTGGCTTGCAAGTATACAAGCCCAAGCACCTTCAACAGATGCTTGAATCAACAGGTGCGCAAGAGATTCTCCTCGCCATTCCGTCTTCCAATCGTGCTCGTCGTCGCGAAATTCTTGGCCTTCTCGAAGGCTTTCCACTTCATGTGCGAAGTGTTCCTGGTTTTATGGACCTTGCCAGCGGACGAGTAAAGGTCGATGACATCCAAGAAGTTGATATAGCAGATTTGCTTGGTCGCGACCCAGTTCCAGCCAATGAAGAACTGCTTGAGCATTGCATCAAAAGCCAAACTGTTTTGGTAACCGGTGCAGGCGGGTCCATTGGCTCTGAGTTGTGCCGACAGATTTTGGACCTTCGCCCCACCACACTTTTACTCTTTGAGCATAGTGAGTTTAACCTATACAGTATCTCTTCTGAGTTGGAACAAAGAATTTCACGAGAGTCATTGCCTGTTCGAATTTTGCCCATACTAGGATCGGTGCGCAATCAACCTAAACTTTATGATGTTATGAATACTTGGCATGTTGATACCGTATATCATGCAGCGGCCTATAAACACGTGCCGATGGTTGAACATAATATCTCTGAGGGTGTATTGAATAACGTGATTGGCACTCTCAACACGGCTCAGGCAGCGCTTCAAGCGGGTGTTGCAAACTTCGTACTTATTTCAACTGACAAGGCTGTCCGCCCAACCAATGTTATGGGTAGTACTAAGCGCCTTGCTGAATTGATATTACAAGCGCTCAGTCGAGAGTTGGCCCCTGTCCTGTTTGGCGACAAATCGAATATTCGTCAAGTTAATAAAACACGATTCACGATGGTTCGCTTCGGCAATGTGTTAGGCTCATCTGGCTCTGTGATTCCGTTATTTTATAAACAGATCAAGTATGGTGGACCTCTTACGGTCACTCATCCTAAGATTACGCGCTACTTCATGACCATTCCCGAAGCTGCTCAGTTAGTTATCCAGGCCGGATCTATGGGGCTTGGGGGCGACGTGTTCGTTCTGGATATGGGTGAGCCTGTTAGGATTGTTGAATTAGCTGAGAAGATGATTCATCTTTCAGGCCTGAGCGTTCGCTCTGATAAGAATCCCCATGGTGATATTGCTATCGAGTTTTCGGGGCTGCGTCCTGGGGAAAAACTATACGAAGAGCTGCTGATCGGCGATAACGTGGTCGCAACTCAGCATCCGATGATAATGAGTGCTAATGAGGACCATCTTTCGTGGGACGTACTTAAGGATAAGCTGACAGAGCTTCTTGCGGCGCTGGAGGAGGACGATTACACCCGCGTCCGCCAACTCTTGCGCGAAACTGTAAGTGGCTACTCCCCCGAAGGCGAAATCGTCGACTGGGTTTATCAGCAACGGCGCCTGGAACCATAAGTTAACACTCTGTAACCTACCCATTTTTGACACCCTCCAACCATCGTCTAAGTTAGAAAAGCAGCTTCGGAAAAGCTGCTTTTTTCTAAACGATGTCATGGAGCTTCACCAATGCAAAACACCTATATCTCCTCCCTTGTTTTCGCTTTCCTCACCACTCTCTCCCTAGCCACTACAGCAGCCCAGTCAGTCAAACCCGCAGCCCCAGGCCCGATCACCGCGCTGATTACCCAGGTCGAGCAGTCCGCCAAGGTGAACCTTAATGCCGCCGATGCCGAAACCCTGCGCCGCGATCTTTTCGGGGTCGGTGCTGCCAAAGCCAAGGCTATTGTCGCTTACCGTGAAACCAATGGTCCGTTCACTGCGGTGGATGAGCTGCTGGAAGTGAAGGGCATCGGCAAGGCGTTGCTGGAAAAGAATCGCGATAGGCTGGAAATCAAATAAGCACCCGAAGGCCGGTCATTAACCGGCCTTCTTCCATTGTTCATCGGAAAACTAACCCTCCCGATGTACATAATCCACATTTTCGCCATCGGCAATGGACCTCATCGACAGCCGATACTGGCACAAATATTGTGTACCTCTACACAAAAGATTGTTCAACAATCCCGAGGTACTTATGCCAGCAAACTTGTCTCTAGCCGACCAAATCGCGCTGGAACTACGGGCCGATATTATTGGTGGCCGACTCTTGCCTGGAATGGGCTTGGTCGAGGCCGAGCTGGTCAAGTCTTATAACGCCTCGCGCAATACAATCCGCGAAGCCCTGCATCGCTTGAGCCAAGAAGGGCTGACACGCTATGTGCGCAATAAGGGCGTTATGGTCCGGCGGCTGGCACGAGAGGAGGTGCGTGATTTGTTTTTGGTCCGTCGCACTCTTGAGTTGCAAGCTATCGCCCAAAGTGCTGCGCTCACTCCTGAGCAATCCGAGCACATGCAAAACGCCATCGACGCCACCACTCTTGCCCGAGAGCGCGAAGATTGGCGGGCGGTCGCCACTCACAGTTTGATGTTTCACCAGCAGATCGTCGGGTTGCTGCACAGCCCATTGTTCAATGAGTTTTTCGCCCAGGTAATCGCCCAATTACGCCTGGTATTTTGTGCCGCTCCCGATGAGCAGCGTTTCCAGTTGCCCTGGCTAGAACGGGACCGTGAGATCTACGCGTTATTAGCCAATAACAACAAGCCGTCGGCCAGCGAGGCAATGAGCTTCTACCTGAACGATTCCGAACATCTTTCCCTCGCCCTCTTTGATCACCCTTGATGGAGGATTGCCCATGTACAAAGACTACCCCGCCGCCTATCAGGTCAGTAAAGGTTCAGCGTTGCAGGTGGATACGGCATTTTATGAACGCATCAAGGATCGCAAGGATCAACGTCAGTTGATCGAAAAGTTCGAAGTGCCGATTCGTACGGGGAGGGCGTGGAAGGTGCCGGCCGGGCATGTGTTTCGCGTGACCACGCCGGTCGGCCCGCAGGTAGGCGATTTCAACGTATGGAACGCCAATGACCCACGCGAGCGTTTGTGGGCGGCGCGTACCCGGCAATTACAGGGCGCCCATGTCAGCACTCACGACCGGCTGTGGTCCAACCTGCCATTTTTACGCCCCTTGGTCACTATCACCGACGACAGCCTGGCCAGCTACGGCATTGATGAGCACGGCGGTCGTCTGCACGATCTACTCGGCACTCGCTGTGATCCCTATGTGAACCGCATGCTCACCGGTGAAGACTTCCACCACCATTGCCACTCGAACCTGACCCGTGCGGTGTTACCCCACGGCCTGACGGAGTTCGATGTGCATGACGTGTTGAATATTTTCCAATGCACGGGCCTCAATCATGACGACATGTACTTCATGAAAGCCTGCCCCGCGCAGAAGGGTGATTACCTGGAGTTCTTTGCCGAGATCGATCTGCTGTGTGCGCTGTCGACCTGCCCGGGTGGGGATTTGTCGCTGCCGATGTGGGGGCCGGAGGCGCAAGACCCGCTGACGGTGTGCCGACCACTGGGTGTGGAGATCTATAAATTGGAGGATGAATTGCTGAGTGGCTGGAGCCAGCCGGAGCGTGCTGCCTATAAAGGGCAGCACGGTTTGCAGATTGCCAAAGCGGATTGGGAGTAACTCAAGATTCAGCGATCCTGCGCATCCTTAGCATCCGCCTGCGCATTTCGCTCGGCCACGCGTTTGCGTTGTTCGTCGGTCAGTTCAACCTTGTTGGCGCTGTCTCGCAGCATCATCAGGCCACCGACGATTGACCCGATCGCGACCACTAAAATCAACCATGCATACCACGGCATAACGCTCTCCTTGAGGCAGATTGCCGTGGGAGGGTTTTCCCACGGGAATAACTGCTTTGAGTTACAGGCTTTCTGAGTAGTTCAGTGTAGGCCTGTTCTGCCTCAAAACTTTAGAGCCCGGTCAACATTGCATCCGCGGGTGCATCGGCGCGGTCTTGCGCGGTCATCTGGAAGTAGATGAACCCCACCACCATAAAGCCCAGGAAGATCAGCCCGATCAGTGCGTTGAACCAGGCCATGGCCACCAGGCACACCACCGCCAACACTAGTGCGATCCCCGGCACGATCGGATAACCCGGCGCGCGGAAGGTGCGTTCCAGCAGCGGTTCGGTCTTACGCAGTTTGAACAGGCTAAGCATGCTCATGATGTACATCACGATGGCGCCGAATACGGCCATGGTGATCATTGCGGCGGTCAGGGTCATGCCGCCCAGGTTGATCAGGCCGTCGCTGTAGATGGCCGCTATGCCGACCACGCCACCGGCGATGATGGCGCGGTGCGGTGTCTGAAAGCGCGACAACTTGGCGAGGGAAGAGGGCAGGTAGCCGGCGCGGGCGAGGGCGAAGAACTGGCGCGAGTAGCCCAGGATGATGCCGTGGAAACTCGCCACAAGACCGAAGAGACCGATCCACACCAGCATGTGCAACCAACCGGAGCTGTCGCCCACCACGGTTTTCATGGCTTGTGGCAATGGGTCGTTAATGTTCGACAGGGTGCGCCAGTCGCCCACGCCGCCGGCGAAGAACATCACGCCCATGGCCAGGATCACCAGGGTCAGGATGCCGCTGATGTAGGCTTTTGGAATGGTGCGCTTGGGATCTTTCGCTTCTTCGGCGGCCATGGCCGCGCCCTCGATGGCGAGGAAGAACCAGATGGCGAAGGGGATTGCCGCGAACATGCCGGCAATCGCCGGCGCGCCGAAGGTGTCGGAGCCGGCCCAGCCGTTTAGGGCGAAGTTGCTGAAGCTGAAGGCGGGCGCCACCACACCCATGAACACCAGCAATTCAGCAACGGCAAGCACGCACACCACCAGCTCGAAGGTAGCGGCGAGCTTCACGCCGAGAATGTTCAAACCCATAAACACGATGTAGGCGCCGACGGCGGCGTGTTTGGGGTCCAGCGCCGGAAACTGCACATTCAGGTAGGCACCGATGGCCAGGGCAATGGCCGGTGGCGCGAAGACGAATTCGATCAGCGTGGCCAACCCGGCGATCAGGCCGCCCTTCTCACCAAAGGCGCGGCGACTGTAGGCAAACGGCCCGCCGGCGTGGGGAATCGCGGTAGTCAGCTCGGTAAAACTGAAGATAAAGCAGGTGTACATGGCCGCCACCATCAATGAGGTCACCAAGAACCCCAGGGTTCCGGCTACACCCCAGCCGTAGCTCCAGCCGAAGTACTCCCCGGAGATCACCAGCCCGACGGCGATGCCCCAGAGATGCAGGGTGCCCAAGCTGGGTTTGAGTTGTGTGTTCATCGTGTGGCGCTCCTTGAACGGTTGGAATGACTCAAGGTGTTGCAGCGGCCATGCCATGCTGCGCAACCGTGTCGTAAAGCGGCGCAACTGTCGTGTGGGGGATGGTTTGGCGTTTGGAGTTTTGTGGTGTTGCACCAGTTAGGTGCGGTGCTGGCTGAGCCGGCGCTATCGGGGGCAAGCCCCCTCCCACATTTGCCCGGGTACATCCTAGGTCAACCTGTGGGAGGGGGCTTGCCCCCGATAGCTTCCACCCCGGCACCCGCACCCGCATAAACCCACTCTTTACGCCGTCTTTACGCCCCGCCCACACCCTCGCTCTCGTTCCTTTACACCACTCCTGCGGACAATTGCCCCACACGCGGCGCTCGCCGCTAAACGGAGAGACTTCCATGAGTGTTCTGGACGGGGTGTCACTGCTATTGGCCGTGGCGCTGTTCATTTATCTGCTGGTTGCGCTGTTACGCGCGGATCGGAACTAGGAGCAGGCTATGCACAGTTATGACTATTGGCTGATCATCGCCTTCTTCGCCGTGGTGCTGGTGCCCGCGCCGTTTCTGGGGCGGTTCTATTACAAGGTGATGGAAGGCCAGCGCACATGGCTGAGCCCGGTACTGGGGCCCGTCGAAAAAGTCTGCTATCGCTTGGCGGGCGTGGACGCGCAGCAGGAACAGAGCTGGCAGAAATACATGCTGGCCCTGTTGGCGTTCAACCTTGCGGGCTTTGTGTTGTTGTTCTCGATCCTGGTGTTTCAAGGTTCTCTGCCACTGAATCCGCAGAAGTTGCCAGGCCAGGAATGGACGCTGGCCTTCAACACAGCGGTCAGTTTCATGACCAACACCAACTGGCAGTCCTACAGCGGCGAGGCGTCCCTGAGCTACCTCAGCCAGATGGCCGGCCTGACTGTGCAGAACTTCGTCAGCGCAGCCACCGGCCTTGCCGTCCTGGTCGCACTTTGCCGTGGGATCGGTCGTAAGTCCGCACGCACCTTGGGTAACTTCTGGGTCGATATGACCCGCGCCACCCTCTATGGCCTGCTGCCATTGTGCCTGGTACTGGCGCTGTTTCTGGTGTGGCAGGGTGTACCGCAGACCTTCGCTCACTACGTTGATGCCGTGACGCTGCAGGGCGTGGATCAGGTGATTCCCCTCGGCCCGGCCGCCAGCCAGATTGCGATCAAGCAACTGGGCACCAACGGTGGTGGTTTCTTCGGCGTCAACTCGGCGCATCCGTTTGAAGACCCGACTGCCTGGTCCAACCTGTTCGAAGTGGCGTCGATCATCCTGATCCCGGTAGCGTTGGTATTTACCTTTGGTCACTACGTCAAAGACCTGCGTCAGAGCCGCGCGATCCTCGGCTGCATGCTGGCACTGTTCCTGATCGGCGGCGCGACTTCGCTGTGGTCCGAGTACCAGCCCAACCCGACCCTCAACAATCCGGCCGTGGAGCAAACCGCACCGCTGGAAGGTAAGGAAGCGCGCTTCGGCACCACCGGTACCGTGCTGTGGTCGGTGACAACCACCGCCGCGTCTAACGGTTCGGTCAACGGCATGCAGGACAGCCTCAGCCCCCTCAGCGGGATGGTGGCGCTGGTCAATATGATGGTCGGCGAAGTGATCTTCGGCGGCGTCGGCGCCGGCATGTACGGCATGTTGCTCAACGTGTTGATCGCGGTATTCCTCGCCGGCCTGATGATTGGCCGCACCCCGGAATACCTTGGCAAGAAACTCCAGGCCAAGGAAGTGCAACTGCTGGTGGTGACCCTGCTGGTGATGCCGGTTGGCGTGCTGGTACTCGGTGCTATCGCCGCCAGCCTGCCGGGCCCGGCTTCCGCCATCAGCAACCCTGGACCCCACGGCTTCAGCCAGTTGCTCTATGCCTACACCTCAGCCAGCGCCAACAACGGCTCAGCGTTCGGCGGCCTGAGTGCCAACACGCCGTTCCACAACCTGATGTTGGGCCTGGGCATGTTGATCGGCCGCTTCGGTTACATCCTCCCGATACTGGCCCTGGCCGGCAGCCTGGCGATGAAAAAGGCCGCACCCATTGGCCAGAACAGCTTCCCGACCCACGGCCCACTGTTTGTGACGCTGTTGACCGTGACCATCTTGCTGGTGGGCGGCCTGACCTTCCTACCGACGCTGGCACTGGGCCCAATTGCTGAACACCTGAGCATGGGCTTCTGAGGGATATGAAAATGAATATGCCTGTAAAAAACGCCGCTCCGGTCAAACCCCAGGAGCCGGCTAAAACCGCGATTTCCGCTCTGTGGCGCCCGGCGCTGATCCAAGCGTTCGTCAAGCTCGACCCACGTCAGTTGCAACGCTCGCCAGTGATGCTGGTGGTGGAACTCACCGCTATCCTCACCACCATGTTGTGCTTTGTGCCGGACACCGCGGTGCCCACCTTCGTCGCTGTGCAGATCGCAGTGTGGCTATGGTTCACCGTGCTGTTCGCCAACTTCGCCGAAGCCTTGGCCGAGGGGCGTGGCAAGGCCCGCGCCGACAGCCTCAAGGCCGGTAGCGAAGGGCTCAGCGCACGCCGTCAGGAAGCCGATGGCAGCTTCAAGGTGGTGCCGGCCACCAGCCTGCGTAAAGGTGATGTGGTGCGCGTCGCCGCTGGGGAGATGATCCCCGGTGACGGCGAGGTGATCGAAGGCATCGCCGCGGTCAACGAGGCGGCGATCACCGGGGAATCCGCGCCCGTGATCCGGGAGTCCGGCGGCGACCGTTCGGCCGTCACCGGCAACACGCGGCTGGTCTCCGACTGGCTGCTGATCCGCATTACCGCCAACCCCGGCGAATCCACGCTGGACCGCATGATCGCGTTGGTGGAAGGCGCCAAACGCCAGAAAACCCCCAATGAAGTCGCGCTGGATATCCTGCTGATCGGTCTGACCCTGATCTTCCTGCTGGTGGTGGTGACCCTGCAGCCATTCGCCCATTTCGCCAATGGCAGCTTGCCGTTGGTGTTCCTCGTCGCACTGCTGGTGACGCTGATTCCTACCACCATCGGCGGCTTGTTGTCGGCTATCGGCATCGCCGGCATGGACCGCCTGGTGCGCCTGAATGTGATCGCCAAGTCCGGTCGTGCCGTGGAAGCGGCGGGGGACGTGCATGTGCTGATGCTCGACAAGACCGGCACCATCACCTTTGGTAACCGCCGTTGCGCGGCGGTGTTTGCCGCGCCAGGCGTGAGCGGGCGGGAATTGGCCGAAGGCGCGCTGCTGGCATCCCTGGCCGATGACACCGCTGAAGGCAAATCCATCGTCGAATACCTGCGCGCCTTGCATCCTCAGGCCGAGCCTACGGTGGATGAGTTGACCGGTGTTCCGTTCAGCGCCGAAACCCGCTTGTCCGGTGTCGACTACCAGGGCCGTGTGTTCCGCAAAGGCGCAGTGGATTCGTTGCTGGCGTTTATCGGCCTGCCACGGGACGGCCTGCCGGCGGCGCTGTCGCGGGAAGTCGACAAAATCGCCCAAAGCGGCGGCACGCCTTTACTGGTGTGCGCCGATGGCAAGTTACTCGGTGCTATTCACCTCAAGGACGTGGTCAAGCCTGGAATTCGCGAACGGTTCGCCGAGCTGCGCAAACTGGGGATTCGCACCGTGATGGTGACCGGCGACAACCCGCTGACCGCCGCCGCGATTGCCGCCGAAGCGGGCGTGGACGACGTGCTCGCCGAAGCCACCCCGGAGAAAAAGCTCGCGCGCATTCGCCATGAACAGAATGACGGCCGCCTGGTCGCGATGTGCGGCGACGGCGCCAACGACGCCCCGGCGCTGGCTCAGGCAGACGTCGGCATGGCCATGAACGACGGCACCCAGGCCGCCCGCGAGGCCGCCAACATGGTCGACCTCGACAGCGACCCCACTAAGTTGCTGGACGTGGTGCAGATCGGCAAGGAACTGCTGGTGACGCGCGGTGCGCTAACCACGTTTTCCATCGCCAACGACGTGGCCAAGTATTTCGCGATCCTGCCGGCGCTGTTCGCCTCGATCTATCCGCAATTGGGCGTGCTCAACGTGATGCACTTGCAGAGCCCGCAGAGCGCAATCCTGTCGGCCATTGTGTTCAACGCGTTGATCATTGTGGTGTTGATCCCACTGGCCCTGCGCGGTGTGCGGGTGCAGGCGGCGAGCGCTGCGGCGTTGCTGCGCCGCAATCTGCTGATCTATGGGCTGGGCGGGATTCTGGTGCCGTTCGTGGGCATCAAGGCCATCGACATGCTGCTCACCGCCTTGCACTTGGTGTAACTCCAAACCGTGGCGAGGGAGTTTGCTCGGGCAGTGCCCCGGCGCCCTCGCCAGCGGGTATCTCAACTGATTGAGGATATGAACATGACCCCTATCATTCGCCCAGCCATCAGCCTGTTGGTTCTGATGACGCTGATCACCGGCATCGCCTACCCGTTGGTGGTCACCGGTGTCGCCCAGGTCGCATTTCCCGACCAGGCCAACGGCAGCCTGGTGCGCGATGCCAGCGGCAAAGTGCGTGGCTCCAGCCTGATCGCCCAGGAATTTACCGGTGACCGCTGGTTCCACCCGCGTCCATCGGCCGGCGCTTTTGTGACGGTCTCAAGCAGTGCCAGCAACCTTGGCCCAAGCAACCCGGCGCTGGCGACGCGGATCTTCGATGACGCGACCAAGCAATTCGTACCGAGTCAGGGGCCGGTGCCTCTGGCATCGCTGACTACCTCTGGCAGCGGTCTTGATCCACACTTGCCACCGCAGGCGATTGCCTATCAACTGGCGCGCGTGGCGGCGGCGCGAAATGTGCCGTTGTCGACCTTGCAGCGCTTGCTCGATGAACATATCGAAAGCCCGCTGGTGGGCCCGCCAGTGGTGAATGTGTTGGCATTGAACATGGCCTTGGAAAAATTGTAAGCAGTGAACTGCCTTCGCGAGCAAGCCCGCTCCCACAGGAGTACGCATGTGGGAGCGGGCTTGCCCGCGAAGGCGGCCTGAAGCGCAACCAATCAACACCTGAGGAACCCCCGAGCATGAGCGACTCCGGCCGCGCCGATGCCCTGTTAGCCGATCTGCCCCGGCACGGCCGTGGCCGGCTCAAAGTCTTTCTGGGCGCCGCGCCGGGGGTGGGCAAGACTTACGCCATGCTCCAGGCCGCCCATACCCAGCTGCGCCAAGGCGTCAAATTGATCGCGGGCGTAGTCGAAACCCACGGTCGCGCCGAGACCGAAGCCTTGCTCAGCGGCTTGCCGCAGCAACCGCTGGTGCGCAGCGAGTATCGCGGCGTGATGCTGGAAGAGATGGACCTCGACGGCCTGCTCGCCGCCAAGCCCAAGCTGGTGCTGGTGGACGAGCTGGCCCACAGCAACGCCCCCGGCAGCCGTCACGAAAAGCGCTGGCAGGACATCCAGGAATTGCTGGCCGCCGGTATCGACGTGTTCACCACGGTCAACGTCCAGCACTTGGAAAGCCTCAACGATCAAGTGCGTGGCATCACCGGCGTGCAGGTCCGCGAAACCCTGCCGGATTGGGTGCTGCAGGAGGCCGACGAGCTGTTGCTGATCGACCTGCCGTCCCGCGAACTGCTGGAGCGCCTGCGCGATGGCAAGGTCTACGTGCCGGAACAGGCGCGCGCAGCCATCGATGCGTTCTTCACCCAGACCAACCTGACGGCCCTGCGCGAGCTGGCGATGCAGGCCGCCGCGGCCCATGTCGACGCTGATCTGGCCCAGGGTTACCGCCAACTCGGTCAAGACGCCCCGGCTGTGCGCGGGCGCTTGCTGGTGGGCGTGGATGGCGATGCGCAGGCCGAACGTCTGGTGCGCCACGCCAGCCGCGTCGCGCAGCGTCGGCATCTGCCCT
The DNA here is from genome assembly GCF_019641515.1 of Pseudomonas sp. S5F11. Lineage (NCBI taxonomy): Bacteria > Pseudomonadati > Pseudomonadota > Gammaproteobacteria > Pseudomonadales > Pseudomonadaceae > Pseudomonas > Pseudomonas sp. S5F11. The sequence goes on along the minus strand of NZ_JAIFJZ010000001.1, from coordinate 1,719,680 downwards.
GGAGCCTGGTGCATATCGATAACGGTCGCGCACGGGACGAGCAATCACGCCTGCGCCTGCAAAACGCCCAGCAACTGGCCGAGCGCCTTGGCGGGGAGGTGGTGTTGTTGCGTGCCGGCGAGGTGGCCAAGACCCTGATCCAACACGCCGCCGAACGCCGCGCCAGCCTGCTGCTGGTGGGGCAGTCGCGCATGCGCTGGCACCGCCGCGTGTTCGGTGGCGGCCTGGCGGCACGCCTGCTGCGCAATGCCCGGGGCCTGGAAATCAACGTGCTCGACAGCGACGATGTGCCGGCCCCGCCGCGTCTGCCGGAAGTGCGCGGCCTGGAGTGGTTCGATTACGCCCTGGCAGTGGTCGCTACCTTGGTGGCAACCGGCGTGGCGTGGGCGGTGTCGAGCGCGCTGCCGTTACCGAATATCTCGCTGGTGTTCCTCGCGGCGGTGTTGCTGGTGGCGGTGCGCAGCAGCCTGGGGCCTTCTTTGGTGTGCGCCGCGCTGTCATTCCTGACCTATGACTTTCTGTTTATTCCGCCCAACTTCTCGTTTGCCATCCAGCGCGAAGAAGACGTACTGACGCTGTTGTTCTTCTTGCTGATGGCGGCGCTTACCGGCAACCTCGCCGCGCGTCAGCGTCGCCAGCTGCAAGCCTTGCGCGATACCCAGGAAGAGACCAGCGAGCTGCTGGACCTGTCACGCAAACTCACCGCCGCCACCGACCGCCAAGCGGTGATCAGCGCGGCTGCCCATCACTTGGAGGGCTGGAGCGATCTGGACCTGTGCCTGGTCAACCGCGACGGCCAGGGCGGCTGGAAGGTCGAGACCGGCGGCCCGCTGACGTTCACCGAAGCCGAGCGCGCCGCCGCCGATTGGGCCTGGCAACACGACCAGCCGGCGGGCATGGGCACCGGCACCTTACCGTTCGGGCGCTGGTGGTGGTGGCCGTTGTCGGGGGAAGAGGGGCCGCTGGGCTTACTCGGCGTCAGCGCCAAACCCGGCCTGGAATTGAGCGGTCAGCGCCGTCGCCTGCTGACGGCGTTGAGTCAGCCCCTGGCCCAAGCGTTGGCCCGCGCACAGCTGGCGCAAGAGTTGGAGTCCGCGCGTTTGCACGGTGAAACCGAGCAACTGCGCAGCGCTTTGCTCGCCTCGGTGTCTCACGATCTGCGCACGCCCTTGACGTCCATGCGCGGCAGCATCGACAGCCTGTTGGCCCTCGGCGAGGCGATTCCCTTGGAGGATCGGCGCGAACTGCTCGAAGGCACTCGCGACGAGGCCGAGCGTCTCGACCGTTATATCCAGAACCTGTTGGACATGACGCGCCTGGGCCACGGCGCGCTTAAGCTGGCGCGCGATTGGGTATCTCCCGGGGATATCGTCGGCAGCGCCCTTGGCCGTTTGCGCGCGGTGCTGGCGCCGTTGCAAGTGAGCACCGATGTGCCGCCCGAATTGCCCCTGCTGTATGTGCATGCGGCATTGATCGAACAGGCGCTGGTCAATGTGCTGGAGAACGCCGCGCGCTTTTCGCCGCCCCACGGGCGCCTGCAACTGAGTGCCGGGGTGGCGGAAAATCAGCTGTTTTTTGCCGTGGCTGACGAGGGACCGGGCATTCCCGAGGAGGAGCGCGCGAAGATTTTCGATATGTTCTACACCGCTGCGCGTGGCGACCGTGGCGGGCAGGGCACCGGCCTGGGGCTGGCGATCTGCCAAGGGATGGTCGGCGCCCACGGCGGGCATATTCGCGTCGCCGAGGGCATCGATGGGCGCGGCACCTGCATCAGTCTGTTCCTGCCGTTGCCCACCCAGCCTGGCCTGGAACGTGAGCCGTGAGCTACCCTGTTTTTTCTACGGATTTTGATGGAACACCATGAGCCAGACCGCGACGATTTTGGTCATTGATGACGAACCGCAGATCCGCAAATTCTTGCGCATCAGCCTGGCCTCCCAGGGCTACAAAGTGATCGAAGCCGGCACTGGCAGCGAAGGGCTGGCCCAGGCCGCGCTGAGCAAACCGGACTTGCTGGTGCTGGATCTGGGCCTGCCGGATATGGACGGCCAGCAAGTGCTGCGCGAGTTTCGAGAGTGGTCGACGGTGCCGGTGCTGGTGCTGTCGGTGCGCGCCAGCGAGGGACAGAAAGTCCAAGCCCTCGATGGCGGCGCCAACGACTATGTGACCAAACCCTTTGGCATCCAAGAGTTCCTGGCGCGGATTCGGGCGCTGTTGCGCCAGGCCCCCGCGGGGGAGACGCAGGAAGCCGCGCTGTGCTTCGGCCCGCTGACCGTCGACCTGGCCTACCGCCGCGTGCTGCTGGACGGTGCCGAAGTGGCGCTGACCCGCAAGGAGTACGCAGTGCTGGCGCAACTGGCGCGCCATCCGGGGCGGGTGATCACCCAGCAACAATTGCTCAAGGACATCTGGGGCCCGACCCATACCGAAGACAGCCACTACCTGCGCATCGTGGTGGGCCATCTGCGCCAAAAACTGGCGGATGATCCGACCCAGCCAAGGTTTATCGTGACCGAGGCCGGGGTAGGGTATCGATTAGTGGGGGCGTAGATCAGTTTCCTGTGTTCGAGTCGCGGGCATGCCCCCTTGCAATCCCCTGTGGGAGCCGGGCTTGCCCGCGATGGCGTCACCCGTCATACCGACGCCTTCAAGGCTGCTCACTCTCGTACCGATCCAGCGTATCGCTCGCAATCTCCCGCCCGAGGGCGATCAACTCTGGCGCCTTGTAAAACTCAAAAAACCGGCACACCCGCTTGGGCACGTTGATCAGCACATCCGGCGGATAACCGGCGATTTTGTACTGCGCCAACGACGTCTGCATCACCTCAAAACTCTGGTTGATCAAATCCAGCAGTGACGCGGGGCCGACGTTATCGATGATGAACGAACCGGTCGCCGATTTCGGCGCCCCGGGTTTTTCCGGCGCGGCCGCCGGTTGCTGCGATTCGGGCTCGGCCGACTCCAGCCACGGGTTGATATCCGCCGCCTGAGCCTGCAAGGCTTCCTGCTCAAGCTTCATTAACTGCTCGGCCTGTTTGCGGCGAAACGGCAAGTGCGAACCCAGCGACTTGGCCAGGCTGTTGAAACGACTCTTGAACGCCGGTGGGCGCTGAATGACCGGTAACTGATAGTGCTTCTGGTTGGTGGCGTTGAGGTTGACGGCAATGATCAAGTCACAGTGGCTCGACACCACCGGCACGATCGGCAGCGGGTTGAGCAGACCGCCGTCCACCAGCATGCGATTGCCTTGCATCACCGGCGTGAACAGGCTGGGAATAGCCGCCGACGCGCGCATGGCCTGGTGCAGGCAACCTTCCTGGAACCAGATTTCCTGCTGATTGGTCAGGTCGGTGGCCACGGCGGTGTAGGGGATGCGCAGTTCTTCGATATTCAGCTCGCCGACGATCTTGCGGATCTGCCCGAAGACCTTCTCGCCGCGGATCGCCCCCAGGCGAAAACTCACGTCCACCAGGCGCAGCACATCCAGGTAATCGAGGCTTTCGATCCAACGGCGATACTCGTCCAGCTTACCGGCGGCGTAGATGCCACCGACCACGGCCCCCATGGAACAACCGGCGATACAGGCGATGTCATAGCCGCGTCGTTCGATCTCTTCGATCACCCCGATATGGGCGTAGCCGCGAGCCCCACCGGACCCGAGCACCAAGGCAACACGTTTCTTCATGGTTCATGTCCTTCCCCAGACTGCCGCCCACAATGCACCCATTGAGGGGGCGGCTTCAATCTTCGCGGCCTGCCTGAACTATATTTTCCAGAATAGCCACGCGGCTCGAGTATGCTCTGGCAATAGGCGAGTATGATTTCCCCTTGGCGGACAAGGCACTTTTCCTTGTAGGCAACGTCTATTCCGTACGACTGTTTCTTCCTTTTGAGGTGTCATCAATGAAAGCCTGGATGTGTGTGCCTGTGATCGTGTTGGCCTTGGCCGGTTGTGCCGGCAAAACCGCCTACCGTGACAGCTGCGGATCGCAATTGGACGCCGCCTGGAAAGAACTGGACCTGGCCAAGGCCGAAGGCTTTGCCGGTACCGTGAGCTACTCTAAAGCCTTGTCGCTGTTGACCGGCGCCAAGACCCAACAGCAATTCGAAGCCTTCGAAGGTTGTGCCAACAAGGCCGAGAAAGCGCGCTTCTACATTCGTGAGTCCCGCGCCGGTCGCTGATCCGAGTCGGGCATCTTGAGTCGTCGGGGAATGTTCATCGTCAGGGGAGCAAGTGATGTCAGCGTTGGTCGATCAGCTAGTCGCCCAGGTCATTGGCCTGGAAGTGGGGTTACTGAGCTGTCAGGCTCGCCTTGCCGCCGTCACTGATGATGAAGCCCTGCACGACCTGCGCACCACCGTGCGCCGCTTGCGCAGCCTGTTACGACCTTTGCGCGGGCTGCCGGGTGTGGAGCAACTGGAAGTCGCCGCCAGCGCTGTCGGTCAGTTGACTACCCCCCTGCGTGATCGGGAAGTGCTGGCCGCTTACTTGCACCAGCACGGCCATCACGAGGCGGCGGATCGACGCTTGCGGCCGCAGCCCGATGCCTATCGTCACGTAGCTCAATCCCCTGAGCTTGCGCAGTTGTTACAGATTCTGGACGCTTTTCCGCGCTTTATTCGGGCCTCCGAACACCAGAAACTGCTCAAAGGGCTGCGCACGCGCATCGAAAAACGCTTGGCCAAGCAGTGGCATAACCTTGGCGCAGCGCTCAAAGAGCCGGGTCATGATCGGCATCGTCTGCGCTTATTGATCAAGCGTGTGCGCTACGCCGCCGAGGCGTACCCACAGTTGGATAAGCTCCCCGCCAATGCCGTCCCCCGTCTCAAGAAAGCCCAGGCCGTGCTTGGCGACTGGCACGATTGCTTACAGTGGCTGGCCCAAGCTGAACAGCAGGCGGACCTGCAGCCCTGCGTGGCGGTGTGGCAGCGCACCCTGGTCAAGGCCGAGGGCGAGTCCGACCGTGTACTGGACAAACTCAGCGCTCATTGCTTCTGAGACGGTCCGGTTTTTGGCCGGAATAGGCGCTGTTCACTGTAGGTAGGATGGTTAAGATCCTGTCTTCTGTTTCTCGCTTTGAGGTCGCCATGCACTTTAGTGATTTGCTCGACGCTGCCCGTCATAACCCCTTGGACGTGACCATCCCCGCCGACTGGGCCCAGGGCCGTGCGACCTTCGGAGGGCTAGTGGCAGCGTTGCAATACGAAGCCCTGCGTGCCCAAGTCCCTGGCGATCGCCCGCTGCGCTCGCTGGCAGTGACCTTTGTGGGGCCGGTGGCGCCTGATGTGCCGGCCAGTTATCAAGTTGAAGTGTTGCGCGAAGGCAAGGCCGTCAGCCAGTTGCTCGGACGCGTGGTGCAGAACGGCGAAGTCGCGACACTGGTGCAGGCCAGCTTTGGTGGGTCTCGAACGTCGGAAATCGACGTCCCCAGCGAGCCGCCACCCATGTTCAAACACTGGGACGAATGCCAGGAGCTGCCCTATATCAAAGGGGTGACGCCTGAATTCATGCGCCACTTGGCCATGCGCTGGAGTGTCGGCGGCTTGCCGTTTACCGGTAACAAATCCCGCGAGATGGGTGGTTGGGTCCGACTGCGTGGCGATGTGAAACAAGAGCCGCTGACCGAGGCGCACATCCTCGCGCTGGTCGACGCCTGGCCTCCGGCGCTGCTGCCGCACCTGAAGAAACCGGCCCCCGGTAGCACCTTGACCTGGACCATCGAATTCATCCAGCCGCTGGCAAACCTCACCACCCTCGACTGGTGCCAGTACTACGTCAACATCGAACACGCCCGCGACGGCTACGGTCACGCCGCTGCCGCACTGTGGAGCCCGAGCGGTGAACTGATCGCCATCAGCCGCCAGACCGTGGTGGTATTCGCCTGACCTTCAATGCCGTTGGCGCTGCCGCCAGGCGCGCCACCAACCGCCACTCAACACAAAGCGCGGAAAAGTCACGAACTGCTCGACCACCAGGCGTTGCGCCGCATCTTTGCGATCACTGAACGGCTCACTGGCCTGAGCTTCCAGGCTATGCCCATGACGCTGCAACGCCAGCCCTGCAAGGATACCGACCACACCCACCGCAAAACTGGCCACACTCAGGCTGAACACCCCGGACACGATCAACAAAAAACCGATGATAAACAGCGGCACCGCGATCAGATGCAACGCCAGATTGGTCGGATGCTGATGGTTCTGCGGGTAATGGCGCCACTGCCAGGCGGGGAGATTGGGATGACGTTTGCCCATGATGATAAATCCTCTGTCCGTTGAAACAACTTGAACAGAGTCTAGGCGCGGTAGGGCGGGGCGGCGAATTGGGGTTGGCTATGGGGGGGATAGTGAGTATGTACTTACAATCCCAGATTATTTATTTAATAGGTATTGTTTTTGGATTTCGTAGGCGGAAGCTGCATTGCTTCCAGGGAGGTGCGCACTGTCTAAGTATGTTTTTTTATGGGCCGTTTTTTTGAGTGTTTATAGATGTGCGGTGTCAGTTGGTTAGTCTCGTTTGGTCTGGATTTTTCTTGTTTTGTGCGTGTGAAAATTTTCGTCGGGTTCGTGTGAGCTATGGCGTTAGATAGTTAGCGGTTATTTTGTTTTTTTAATTCTTCATTGATTTTATTTTGCGCGAGATCAAGTAGTGAGCATATGCTCTCAATTGATTTTGAAGTCAGACTCAGGGTGGGGGAATCCCAGTCAAAGTCCTTAATAATTTTTACTTGAAAGCACCCTTCTATATCGAAAGACGGATACCAGCCTACGTCAAGCAGGAAACCGCTAGGATATTCGACCTGAAGCATATCTTCTTTTAAGTTTTGGAGTTGATGCTCTGCGGAAAGGTTTTGCAGGGATGAAAACTCATCATAAGTAATTTTGCCGTGTAAGAAATCTAGTGAGATCACTTAGTTAATCTCCTGAACTCACGTTCTGAAATAGGATGGCCGTGAATTGTGTTTGCACTTAGCTCTATGCGAATCCAGCGACTCGGGCTTCCCTCGCTTGCTCCGATACTATCAGGATACTCCATCACCTTCCAAGGTTTGCCGTTAGTAGTAATACTGCCGTTTCTATAGGCGTCTTTTTCTATTTTTTCGATGTCAATGTCTGGTTTGTACTTGGCTGGTCCAGATTTTGTTGCGGCTACAATATCTTTCCAGGGCGTTCTCTTTGAAGGGCTGTGTTTGTAGCCATGAGCGGTCCACTGAATGTTTTCTGGTGCGGGTAACTTTGGCTGCCCTTCGTTTGCTTTTGCACTGTTTTCAGGGTCGTCAGCACTTTTAGCCGGGTGGCATTTACCCGGACACCGACTTAACCCCAGCGGATCCACCCATCCCGTCGGATTGGGCACATACCGATACCCATTGATCCCACCCGCCAACTTCACCGGGTCCGGCGTCAGGTAGCGACCAATATCCGGATTGTAGTAGCGATGGCGGTTGTAGTGCAGGCCGCTTTCTTCGTCGAAGTATTGGCCCTGGAAGCGCAGTGGGTTGTCGAGTTTGCCTACGTCGAGGCGGGCGATTTCGCCGTAGGCGCGGTAGTGGGCGGACCAGGCGATATCGCCCTCGGGGGTGGTGAGTTCCTGGGGTGTGCCGAGGTGGTCGAGTTGGTAGTGGTAGGGCTGTGTTTCTTTTGGACCGAAGCCTTCCAGTAGGACTAGCGGCCGGAAGCTGTCGGGTTCGTAGAGGTAGCTGCGGTGGCGGCCCGCTCGGTGTTCGGCGATAAGTGTGTCGCCTTGCCAGAAAAATTCGCTGGTGATGCCGTCGACGGTTTTGCTGATACGCCGGCCAAACGGGTCATAGCGGTAACGGGCGGTTTGGCCGTTGGGCCGGGCGATTTCGATCAGCCGGTGCTGGCTGTCATAGCGGTATTCGGTGACGAGTTGCTGGCCTTTGCCACGGCGTTCCTGGGTCAGGTTGCCGAAGGCGTCGTAGGTGTAGTGGCGGTCGCCCTGGATCAGCAGGCGGTTGCCGGCGACGATGTCGGGGCCGGGGCGTTTTTGCATCAGCAGGTTGCCGGCTGGGTTGTGGGCGAAACGTTCCTGCACGTCGTGGGAATGGTCGGCGCGGGTCAGGCGTTGCAGCGGGTCGTAGCGGTAGTGGTGTTCGCCTTTGCGGGTGTCGAGCAGGCGGGTGAGGTTGCCGGCTCGGTCGTAGTCGTATTGGCGCTGGTAGAGCGGATGGGGCTGGTGGGTGACGGCGTGGGCGTGCAGGCGCTGTTGGTCGTCGTAGTGATAGTGGCTGAGCAGTTGGCCTTGTTGGCGCTGGTGTTCCAGACCGGCGTTGAATAGGTGCGAGGTTAGGGTTTTGCCATTCAATTCAACAGTCGCTAGGTGCCCGCCCTTGTCGCGGTTGAAGGCCACGCGGTTGTTATCCGGTAGGCGCAGGTGCTTGAGCTGGCCGCAGGCGTCGTAGCCATAGCGCAGGGTGCCCCAGCCCTGGTGTTCGGCGGTGAGGCGGTTTTGGCGGTCGTACTCGTAGGCCAACGCCCAGTGGCCGTCGTCGACGCTGAGGAGATTGCCCTGGCGGTCGTAGGTATATTCAACGACGCTGTCATCGGGCAGGATTTTTCGTACCAGGCGTCCGGCATGGTCGCGTTCGTAACGAGTGACGAGCTGACTGCCGTCGTCGCCGTATTCGGTCTTTTCCTGCAGGTGGCCGTTGAGGTCGTAAACGTAAGCGGTGCGCTGCCCATCAAACCCGACTTCCTGTTGGATCAGGCCGTTGGGGTGGTAGTCGAGCCGGTAGGTCTCGCCGACTTCGTTTTCAATTTCGGTGAGCAGTAATCGGGCGTTGTCATAGCGGTACTGGACCTGAGTTCCATCGGCATTCAGGCGGCGGCTGATCAGGTGCAGGCCGTCGGCGTAGTCGTAGCGGGTGACGTGGCCGAGTTCATCGCGTTCGGCGGTGATTTTTCCGTAGGGGTTGTAGCTGTATTCGCGGGTGGCACCGCCTGGCAGGGTCAGACGAGTCAGCCGACCCACAGCGTCCCACTGATACTGGGTCAGCGCGCCGTGTTCATCTTCGCGCGCCACCTCGCGGCCCAGGTCGTCGTAGCGATAGCGCCTGATGCCGCCATTGGGCAACTGCTCCTCAACCAGTTGCCCGCGCTCATTCCACACCAAGCGATGGCAGCTGTGATCCGGGTACCAGACCCCGGTCAGTTGCCCATGTTTGTTGTAGCTGTAGTCCGTGACATGCCCATCGGGATCGATGCTACGGGTGATATCGCCCTGGTCATTGCGCTCGTATTTCCAGACCGCTTGACCCCGGCGCACCACGCGTACGAAACCGTGGTCATGCTCGTAGGTAGTGGGCTCATCTTCCCCAGGAAACAACGCCACCAAGCGTCCGGCTTCGTCGTACTGATACGCCGTCACCGCCCCCAGCGGGTCTTGCTCGACTGTCAGCCGGCCTTTTTCGTCGTAGGATTTGAAGTGTTGCGCGCCATCCGGATCGATGCGTTGCACCAATCGCGCACGGTCGTCGTGGACATAGATTTCCTGGCTGCCATCGGCGTTGTGCACCGTGACCTGGCCGTCATCGCCCCACACATAGCGCGTGTCCATCTGCGAGAAGCTGGCCCAGTGCCGCACACAGCGCGCCGCCTTGCCGGAGCGTTCCCACGCCCAGAAGAAACTCGCCCCACCGGCCAGGCCGCGTTCCACAATGACGTGCTGCTCGTCGTAGCGGTAGACCTCGCTCTCGCCGACGGCATTGGTCGCTGAGACCAGTCGGCCCAGGTCGTCATAGGTGTAGGAAACGACGTTCTGCTCAGTAATCCACTCGTAAGGCTCATAACCCTTAGCGCGCTGAATCTGATAATCCACCGCGACAATGCGCCCAGCCCCATAGCGCAGAAACAACGAGCGACCCACCCCGTTATCCACCCGCTCGATACGCCCGAGCACGTCGCGGAAAATTCGCAGGCGGTTGTCATACGCATCGCTGATCGCCGTCAGCACACCGTCGCGAAAGTGGTAGAACCGCGATGCCTGGGCCAGCACCAGCTCATCCGGCGAAGCGCCCAGATAGATCGCTGCTTCGGCCAGGCTATTGGTGATTGCCGGTCGCGCAACGGTGGGCATTGGAAACGAGATAGAGCGATTTTCATGGTCGGTCCAGACCACCGAATCGCCTGAAACCAGCAGCCGCTGCGCCAGCCCATGGCTCCAGCCAACCCCTAGCCCTACATCGACTTCCACCGCACTGGTGCGATACAGCCGCGTCCACTCGAACGGCAACACCCCATCCAGAACACCGTCAGTCAGGGTCAGCAATTCCTCCCCGGTAACCATCGACACCGGGCAGCCATTGGTGACGGTTTTATCCGCAGAAGCCGCCGCATCGCCGTTCGGGTTTTTCCCCGAAACAGGTGCGTCGTCTACAGGCTCCTGCCGCACCAACACCGTTCGCTGAGCCTTGCGACGAACCGCCGGCACCGCGTTCGTAACCACCTGCTCCCCAGCCTGCAACGGCGCAACCGGGACTGTCTTGATCGGCGTCGCCGCGCTGCCCAGCAGCAATGGCCTGGCCTCTGCGACATGGGGTTCCAGCCTGGGTCCCTTGAGGTGCTTGGCGAGCAACGCCAACAACGCTCGCGCCCGCGCGGATTTGATGCTGCTGAGCGTCTGAGCACCCAGGCGCAGTGCCACGCCCATGCCTGCTGTGGCCCAGATCAGCAGCAGATTGATCAGCACTTCCCCGGTCAGTTCGCCAACCAGTTCGTACATCTCGGGCGGCGGTAGCAGGCGCATCCAACTGACCATGGCTGCCAAGTAAATGAACAGCAGCGGCTCATCGCTGAGCACCAGCAAACCCTGGGCAATCGCGTCGCTGCCGAGTGCCAGCAGCGCATCGAGTTCGGCCTGGGAGATGTAGGCCAAGAGCTTTTCGCTGTGGGCCTTGAGGTCCGATAGCAGCTCATACAACTGCGTGACGTTGTCCCACAGGTTGTACAGCGCCTTGGCCAAACCACTTGAAAACGCCATGCCCTGCATGGCGCTGCGCTCAAGCGCGGTGGCGTGGGAAAAATCGTCCCAGCGGGGTTTGAAGGTCTTTGCCCATTCATCGCGCAGGTCCGTTTCCAGCCCCGCGATCACCGCCTGATAAGACGCATACAGCGCCTTGACGTGGTCCTGGGAAACGTTGGGATAAAAGGTGATCTGGTAGGCCTGGTCGCGGGTGCACTCCTTGAGTTCAAGAATGCCGCTGGGGCCGATGGTGTGATGCTGGGGCGCGCCCATCGTGCTGCCATCGGCGGCCAAGGCTTGAAGCATCACCGGCGTGTTGCCGATGGGGACGAAGCGGGTGCTTTCGAACAGGTGCACCAGGGTTAACGAGCCCTGGGCATCACACTGGGCAACAACCGCGTTGGGCTTTTTTGAAGAAACCGGTTCGACCAGCGCGACGTCATCGCCGACTTTAAAGACCTGCTCCACCTGCAGGGCCGAGCCACTCCAGAAACTCTCGGCCCAGTCGTCGAAGGTGTTGAGGCAGTCGCGAAAATCACGCAGGACGCCTTCGATGTCAGGCGCCTTGGGATCCATGGGGGCCAGGACGAAGCTGGCGATGACCGGAATCAAGAGACAGCCCTGTCGAGCAGGGCCATAAAAGCGGAGTGCATCAGCGATCCCTCGCACTGAATGATCAGGCGAGAGACTTTGGAGGGATTATCAGAGCAAAGAAGTCGGCGTTATTCGCCGGCAGGGTGAGGACGTTTCGCCAAAAGCGCGGGCAAACCGTGGGGTTGCTGTAGGGATAGGATTACAGCTTGAACAGTCCTACAGCTTCAGTTGCCCAATCGCCTTGCTCAACTCCCCAGCCAAGGTGGCCAGGTCATTGCTGGTGGTGGCAGAGCCCACTGTCTGTTGCACGGTGTTTTCGGTTACGTCACGGATGCTGACCACCGCGCGGTTCATCTCTTCAGCAACGTGGCTCTGCTGCTCGGCCGCGACGGCGATCTGAGTGTTGCTCTCGCGCATCTGCGCCACGGCGTCGGTGATTTCGGCAAGGGCGCCAGCGGCGTCCTGGGCCTGTTGCACACAGTCGTCGGCCTTGAATGAGCTTTCCTGCATAAAGTCCACCGCATCGCGGGTGCCGGCCTGCAAGGCCGAAACCATGCGGGTGATTTCATCGGTGGAGCTTTGCACGCGTTTGGCCAGGTTGCGCACTTCGTCGGCGACCACGGCGAAACCGCGGCCCATTTCACCGGCGCGGGCGGCCTCGATGGCGGCGTTGAGGGCCAGCAGGTTGGTCTGTTCGGCGATGCTGTGGATCACGCTGACCACGCCGTTGATTTTCTGGCTGTCTTCGGCGAGTTTCTGGATCATTTCCGCGGTTTGCTGCACACCGGTAGACAGCCCGGCGATCGAGCGTTGCACACGGGTGACTACTTCGCGGCCGCTGCCGGCCAGGGTATCGGCGGTTTTGGACAGGTCGCGGGTAGCGCCGGCGTGCTGGGCAATGTGGTGCACGGTAGCGGTCATTTCATTGATCGCGGTGGCGGCCTGGTCGGTTTCGCTTTGCTGGCCGAGCATGCCGTGCTGCACATCGTTCATGCTGCTGGCCAGGCGCGCGGCACCTTCGTCGAGCAACCGGGCGGTGCTCGCGACAGTGTTGACCACCCGCTGGTAGCCGGCCTGCATGGCGTTGAACGCGCTGGCCATCTGGCCGACTTCATCTTTGCACGCCAATGGCACACGGGCCGACAGGTCGCCGGTTTTCTCCACATGCAGCATCACGTCCTTGAGGGTGTTGAGCTGGCTTAGCAGGAAGCGGATCAACAACTGCGAGGCGCACAGCATCGCCAGCATCAGGATCAACACCGCTGCGGCGTACTGGGTAAAGCGCTCGCTGAACACCTGGCTGAAGCTGGGGGCGTAGGCGAGTGCGGCGATTTGTTGGCCGTCCGCGCGGGCGACAACTTGCGCCCCCGCCAGAACATTCTCACCGAACAACGGCATAGGATTGAGTTCGACCCAGCCGCTGGCGCTGTTCAGGGCTGACAGATCCTGGTCGGCCAGTTGTGGGGCTTGGTCGCGCGGGAACGTCAGCCACATCTCGCCCTTGGGCAACGCCTTATCGGCCGGCCAGGCGCTGAGCAATTGCGCCTGGGCCTGCGCCGACGCGTAGGATTGCGCGGTGCGGGCCTGCTGTTCGAGGTGTACGGCGTACAGCACCAGCAGCAGGGTGGTGACAAAGGCGACCGCGTTAACGGCCCAGAATTTGTATTTCAGCGAGATATTGCTAAGCCAGGCACCCATGGAAGGTTTTCTCTGATAGCGAAAGCAGCATTGGCAAGGTGCCAGTATTGTGCCTTTATCATAAAAAACCCTTTTGACATGGGTCAATGCGCCGCATCAATCCAGATTGGGCAACCCAAAAAACCGACGGGCGCAGGCGGTGCTGTGTAAGGCCAGGTCCTCTACGCTTTCCTGGCGGTGCAGGGCGACTTCACGCAGCACTTCCACGAGATAGGCTGGTTCGTTGCGGCCATTTTTCGGTTTGGGGCGCAGCGTGCGTGGTAACAGATAAGGCGCGTCGCTCTCCAGCATCAGACGTCCCCGGGGGATTTCTCCGACGAGCGGGTGCAAATGGGTCCCACGGCGTTCGTCGCAGATCCAACCGGTAACGCCAATGTGCAAATCGAGGTCGAGATAGCTGAACAGTGCCTGCTGTTCGCCGGTGAAGCAATGCACCACGGCGGCGGTGAGGTGGTCGCGGTAGTCCTTGAGGATTTCCAACAGGCGCTGGTTAGCATCACGTTCATGTAGGAACACTGGCAGTTTCAGCTCTGCGGCCAGGGCCAGGTGAGCTTCCAGCACTTTTTCCTGTTGCGGGCGCGGGGAGAAATCCCGATTGAAATCCAACCCGCATTCGCCGACGGCACGCACCCGTGGCTCACTGAGCAAAGCACGCAGACGCTGAGCGCTGTCACCGTTCCAGTCACTGGCGGAGTGGGGGTGAATGCCCGCCGTGCTGAAGAGGCGTTGGCCGTTTTGATCGAGTTTTACGCACAGCTCCAAGGCCTGTTCGCTATCTTCGACACTGGTGCCGGTGAGCACTAATTGCTGCACGCCGGCGGCATAGGCGCGGTCGAGAACGGCCTGGTGTTTATCGTCGAAACTGGCATTGGTCAGGTTGACGCCGATATCAATGAGCTGCATGGTGCTATCTCCGCCTGCGGCCGGAAAGCATATCAGAGCTGTAGATTTATAAGAAAAACCAAGAACTGCAACGGTTTATAGCTGTCTTTGAACGTTGCGACCGACATGGCTGATGGCTAAATGCCTTGTCCATGCTTGAGTTGCGCGCGAAGCCTGCGCTGAAAGCGCTCTGTTTCTGAATCCCAGCTCCTCGTTTTTCCGAGGGTGTTGACCAGTATTCTTTCCGGAGAGCGGATGATCCGACCCTCGGCGTTATTAATGTTATGCCTCACGCTGCTGCCGATGGCGGCGGTCGCGCGTCTGGACGGGCCACTGGAAGTGACCAAACCCAGCAAAGTCCGCGATCTGGCGGAGATTCGCTCAAGTCGCACCTTGCGCGTACTGGTCAACCAGAGCCGTAACAGTTCCGGCGAAGTGCAGGGGCAGGCCATTGGTGTCGAATACCATCGCCTGCGTGCGTTCGAGCAATACCTCAATGGCCATGCCCGCGATGGTCAGGAGATCAATCTCAAGATCATTCCCAAAGCCAAGGATCAGTTGCTGGCAGCGCTGGCCCGTGGTGAAGGCGATCTGGTGGCCCCCGGTGAACTGCTGGATATAAACACGGCCCATAAGATCGTCACAAGCGACCCGATTATCAGCGACGTGCCGCTATGGTTGGTGGGGGTCAAGGGTGAACGGCGGTTTACCAGGCTGGAGCAGTTGTCCGGTCGCACCCTGGCGCTGACCACTGGCAGTGCGGCGGCGGATGCTGTCAGCCAGGTCAATCAAAAACTGGCCCTGCACAAACAGCCACCGATCAAGGTGGAGTGGGTGGATCCAACGCTGGCCGTGGAGGATGTGTTGGAGATGGTCCAGGCAGGGATTTTCCATCTGACCATCGTTGAAAAACCCATAGCCGAGCGCTGGTCGAAGATCCTGCCCAAGTTGCGCTTCGATAAGCAGGTCGCGATCACGTCGCCCGGCGACGAGTTCTGGTTTGTGCGCCAGGATGCATCGATACTGCGCGCCAGTATCGACCGATTCCTCAAGACCTATCGCACCCCTGCGGACCAGGATGTGGCGTTCCAGCGCATCTACCGTCGTCTCTACCAGGTGCGCAATCCGCTGGCCCGCATCGATCGCCAGCGTCTGGAGAAACTGCGCCCGGTCCTGCAAAAGCACGCTGGGGAGCAAGGCATGGACTGGCTGAATTTGGCGGCGTTGGCGTTCAAAGAGTCGGCCCTTGACCCGAGCGCTCGAAACAGCGGCGGCCCCACCGGGCTGATGCAGATCACGCCATCGGCGGCACAGCGTGTGGGCGTCAACAATATCGAAACGCTCGACAGCAACGTGCAGGCCGGTGCGCGGTATCTGACGATGATTCGTCGCAAATTCTTCGCCAGCCCCAAGCTCAACGAGCGCGAGCGCATGGCGTTTGTGCTGGCAGCCTACAACATGGGGCCCGAGCGCGTTCAGGGCATGCGCACCGAAGCCAAGCGCCGCGGGCTCAACCCCAATCAGTGGTTTTTTCAGGTGGAGCGCATCGCCATGGAGCAAGTCGGGATGAGCGCAGTCGGCTATGTGAATAGTGTCAATAAGTACTATTTGGCATTCGACCGCGAACGAGAGTCCCTGGAGCCAGTGGCCACCAAAATCGCGTCACGAAAGTAATCGATTTTGTAGATATTAATCAGGCATTTTTTGCGCTTTTATCATCCTCTAAACTGATTAATATAGCGGCCAACCAACCTCTACTTCGAAAAGGATGTACGCCATGAGCCCACTTATCAAAAGCCTTCTGTCCACCCGCGCCGGTTATGGCCTGACGATTCTACGTATCGTCGTTGGCATCATCTTCGCCGCCCACGGTTCGCAAAAACTCTTTGGCTGGTTTGGTGGCTACGGTCTGGCGGGCACTGCCCAGTGGATGGAAAGCATTGGCCTGGCGCCGGGTACGCTGATGGCACTGCTGTCGGGCGGTACTGAGTTCTTCGCAGGCCTGGCGCTGATCATTGGTTTGCTGGTGCGTCCGGCGGCGCTGGGCTTGACCATCCTAACGCTGGTAGCGATCTTCTCGGTGCATATCCATAACGGTCTGTTCATGGCCAACAACGGTTATGAATTTGCCTTGGCCTTGCTGGGCGGCACACTGGCGGTGTTGCTGGAAGGTGCTGGCAAGCTCTCTGCCGACCGCGCCATCGCCAACTGACTGACTGGCAACGCTCTGAAAAGGCCCACGCATGCGTGGGCCTTTTCGTTGCCGGCGATTCTTGACATCGCCCCACCGGCTTCTCTAGGATGCCGTTCATGCGCCGATTTAAACAGCTAATTGCGGGGCGCCACTGGGACTCAATGCAGCCCGACAGAAGCGTGTTCTCCCTTGCGAGATACCTTCGAAATACCGCTAAAGCGCTGGTTCGGTGTTGCCTCTCACCTGCCCGCAGACTTTTGAGGCAGAGACACGACACGATGAATGCACTACGCCCTCTGATACGCCTGGCTCCGATCACTGCGGACCTCACGCAACGCAATCCGAAAATCCTTCTAGGTGGCATGCACCAGCCGACATTATTGCGTTATCTGGACGGCTGGCCGCGTCGTACTGGGCGGCCCTCCGCTTTCCTGATTCAGTTCGTTGAAGACGGCGACTCCCTCGCTAGGTTTGCCAGTGACAGCTTCGATCTCGCGGTCATTCAGGCCCCCAGTGCCGATAACGCTGAAGAAGTCATCCGTCAATTGACTCGGATCGCCCGTCAGGGGTTGATTGCGCGGCGGTAAGTATTCAGTAGAGCAGCGAGCGTGGCTGAGTGCGATGACGCTGTTGGCGTAACCACAGACCCCACGCTATCAGACATAGCGTCACGGGCACCGTAACGATCAACCCCAGCTTGATCATGAGTTCCAGGCGATGCACTGACTCGTATGCCTGGGTTTTCAGCGCGTGCAATTCCATGGGTAGACGCAGCCGCTCCTTGTTGAGGGCTTGCAGCTGGGTGTTAGGGTCCACCGCTTGGGTGCCGAGGCTGGTTGTGGGAGGGGTCAGCAGTTGCCACTCCCGCTCGGTTCGCTGAAGGCGTCGTTCCAATTCGGTCGCTTTCTCGCGGTAAGACTGTGCGGCCCTATCGCGCATCGTGTGCAACGCACTTGGCGCGGGGTTCGTCACCACCCGAGGGCGGAGGCTGGCGAGGGGTTCCAGCATGGACAAGTTATCCAGCGTATTCAAAATAAACATCATGTTGCCGCCAGGCGCCGTGCTGACCTCATCCATCAGTAAATCGGTGTCCGCCACCACCACCACATGGATGCGCTCGGCTTTTTGCAAACCGGGTGGTTGTCCCTTGATGCCATTGGGAAATGCCGAATAGGCCGGACCTTCGATACGTGCTGCAAGGGTATGACGTTGGGCGTGCTGAGACATTTCGTCGGTCAGTGCATCGAATTTGAGCGCCGAGGCGAATCGCTCGGTTTCCAGCAATGCAGACTGCCAGGAGCTTTGCAGGAGAGGGGTGAAGGTGGTGCGACTTTTCATACGCGGCGAAAGGGCACCGCTGCTTGATACCGTCACCGTATTGAGTTTCCAGCTACTGATATCACTGGGGTTCATTGCCTCATGCGGCAGGTTCAATCTAGCCGGATGGCGCACGGCTGGTTTCCCGGGGCCGGTGACCACCGAGGAAGCATAGAGATGATCGATCAGCAGTTTGTCGGGGAATACTTGAATGCCCCATGCCGTGAGCATCTCGTCCAGGCGAGAGTTGGTGGGCAGGGCACCAGCGCCGTACTCGCTGATGGGGTCGATAAACATCAATAATCTGCCGCCCCTCAACGTAAATTGGTCTATCGCATACAGCGTGCGGTAAGACAGCGCGCGGGGTTGAACCACCATCAGTGTCTTGATGCTTGCAGGCACCTGTTCAAGGGTCGGCTCCAGATTGATCAGGTCGAAGTGGCGCTGCAGTTCCCCCATTAGACGCCCTGCGGATTCGCCCATGTCCAATCCGCTGAGCAGCCCGATTGTCCGGGGCTCTGGATGCTGCAGCTGGTAGATCAGGTGGTTGATTTCATATTCGAGCAATGGCTCACGGTCCAGGCTGAATGCTCCGATTCGTTGTGCGCCATGACCCGCGCGGTTGCCGATCAACCCCAGAAACCCAGTTTGGTCGTCGAGACCATATAATGCGGCTTTGTAGGCGTCTTCTGAAAAAGGCGCAGGCTCAATCAGGTGCAGGTTGATCATGCCTCTTGCGGCTTTTTCATATTCGCGGAGCAAGTCTTCGATACGCTTGCCGTAACGATTCAACGCATACGTTCGTTTGGGGTTGTTGTGTGCATTGAAATAATACAAGTCCAACGGCACCTCCAATGACACAAGTAAATCCTGCGTTGGTGGCGATAGGGTATGGATTTTGTATTGTGTAAAGTCCCAGCGAAGCTCGGGAAGTTTGGCTGTCCAAACCAGGTTTAATGCAAGAAATAACAAAAAAATGACGACGAGTGTCATGCCGGTGCGCAGAGTGGAACGCATGCAGGGCTTTCCTTCTCAGCGGAGTTTGTAGTTGAGTGTGGCAATCGTCGCAGTGAGAAAGGCAACGATCATGCTGACGAAATAAAGACTGTCATGAAGCGTAAACTTTCCATGGTCGATTGTGCTGAATCTCGACTGTGGATTAAGGGCGCTTAAACTGTCGATAATCCAAATAGGGGCTTGGCGCTCCAGAGCGTCTACCCATGAAGAAAGAGCAGTGGCTGCCAGTAATAAACCTATCGTCAATATAAAAATAACCACACGTTGACGTGCCAACGTACACACAAAGCAACCGACGGACAGGTAGCTTCCCGCCAATAACCAGCTCGCCGCGAATTGCGAGGCGATGAGGCCATTATCGGCGCTACCCAGGTAATTGGCGGCGACGACCAGAGGGAAGCTGAGGATCAATGCCGTGCCTGCCACGACCCAGGCGGCGATGAACTTGCCGATAACCCGTTCGGCGGCCGTGATGGGTAATGCGCTCATAAGGTCGGCAAAACCGGGATCGGCCTCATCTGACCAGAGTCGTATGGTCAACGCCGGTATCAGCAATAGATAGAGCCAGGGGTGCCACTGGAAAAACACCAGCAGGTCACCACTGTCCTGTTCCACCCAGCGGTGAAGATACAACCCCGCCATGGTGGACAGTGCTAGAAACAGCGCGACGCTGAGATAGGTCGCGGGCGAAGAGGCATAGTTGGCGAGTTGGCGCTTGAAAATAACCGGCAGCAGCTTCAATGGGACCTCTCCTGGCTCAGTTGCTGAACCACATCGTTCACGCGACCGGGCTCCAGGTTCAATGTGTTGATTTTCCAACGGCGGTTGGCAATGAGCGTGTGTATATGGGGATAGATGGCATGCCCAGGCATGGCCAGAACGGTGACCGTGCCAGGCGCGTGGCGATGTTCCTCAATGCCGGCGACGCCGGGTAATACCGCCAAGGCCAGTAAGTCCAAAGGGGTGTCGGCCGAGAGGGTGACGGCCTGGAAGTGACGGGAACTGCGTTGCAAATCGGGCAGGGGCGTGTCGGCTACCAGGCGACTATCAGCGATGAGCAATGCTCGCGTGCAGAGTTCGGCCAACTCTTCACTGTTGCGAGAGGAGATGATGACCGTCATCTCCTGCACGAGCGAACGGATAAGCGCCTTGAGTGATAGTGCCTGATCCGCCGCAAGTCCCGCAGTCGGCTCGTCCAATAGCAGCACTGCGGGCGTATGCAGGATGGCCTGGGCGACGGACACCCTACGTTTGGTGCATGCGCAGAGCGCGTCGAGGGGTGCATTGAGGGCTGGATACAAATCCAGTCGTGTCACCGCTTGTTCCACCCGAGCGCGTTTTTCGGCTCCGTGGTAACCACGTATGGCGGCGATATAGTTGAGAAATGCTTTAACGGACATCGTCGGGTGACTGAGGTCCTTAAAACGTTGGTAGCCGATAACTTGCTTGGCTTTATGTGGATAGGTTTGCGCGTTGATGCCGTCGATGTGTATGTGCCCGCCGGTGGGTTGCGTCGAACCGGATAGCAGGTTCAAAAGCATGGTCTTAACATCAGGCCCCTCGCCAAATAATCCTAGGCACTCTTGCTGACGGGCGCTGAATGAAAAATCGCTGATGATATTTTTCTTGTTCAGGGTTTTTGTCAGATTGCTTATTTCGATCATTTTTTTACCGAATAAGTTTGG
Organism: Pseudomonas sp. S5F11; assembly: GCF_019641515.1. NCBI lineage: Bacteria > Pseudomonadati > Pseudomonadota > Gammaproteobacteria > Pseudomonadales > Pseudomonadaceae > Pseudomonas > Pseudomonas sp. S5F11. The sequence continues at coordinate 1,699,315 of NZ_JAIFJZ010000001.1, read as the reverse complement.
CGTGACGTAGGGCTAGGATTCAAAAAGGGTACGGTTAATACTCGTCCTTGGGAACGACGGTCCGCGTTAATAAGAAAAGTCCTACGTGCGTGCCAGGTGAGTCACTGAAACAATTGTTTTGTGTTTTAGATGCTTGTGTTGGTAGGTGTTTATTTGATGTTTATATATACATCCGACTTTTTTAAATGAGGTCCGATTACTATGATGCTTCTACGTACCCTTGTTCTTGAGCGCAACGGTCAGGATGCTCCGGTCAACGGCGCGCTGCTCTGTGGGTTCGCGGTAGGGCAGATCGCCTCTAACTTCCTTGTGTATAGTCTGGATGAGGAAGTTGAACCTGGGAGCTCCAGGGTTTATATCGCGGCGCTGCGCAAGAAACTCGAACGGTATTTCCTCAGCGGTGTTGAATCCAAGGAAGACTTGCAAATAGCCACGCATGTGTTCAAGCAGATTCTTATATTGGCTGCGGCGTCAGGTACGAAAGCGGCCGGGGTCACCGAAACCCAGTTGCCTTATCATTTTGTCGATCTGAGGGGGTGTAAATTGCCGCCCGCGCGGCCTGAAGACCATCATTCGGTGACCATCAAGAAGGCGCTGGTGATGAAGGTGATCACTTTAGGCATGAATGCCTCCACACTGCCGGCGATCGAAAGCACCTCATTGATCGTGCCCTCCATTCGCTTTTCCTCCCAAATGATCTCCCCGCCCAAAGCGGCAAGCTCATCCGAAGCGGATGCTCAATCGGTGCTTGAACATTCTGTTGAAGAACCTCGACCGCTGCCTGTCGAGCCTCCCGAAACAGTCGTTCAGGCTGAGGCGCCCATCGCCAACGCGAAAGAACCTGAGCCGTCGTCGCCGCCGCCTTCGAAACTGCCTGCGCCGATGGAGCAAAGCGCACTGTTTGAAGTGGACAGCACATTGTCCAGTCTGGCCCGGGTCGCCCATGAGTTGACTCAACAGAAGCTCGCCGCGGCTGAGCGAGAGACCGCGTTGGAGCAGTGGCAGAATCGATTGTTGCAGGAGCAGAACCAGATCGGCGAGCAGGTCAAGGATCTGGAGCAGCGCACATTTCAACTGCGTGATCAGTCGCAGGACATCCAACGCAAGACCGAGACGCTGGCCGCGTTGAAGTCGCAATTGTCGGGCCTGCGTCATACGCTGCGGGGCATGTTGCATGAATTGGATCAGGCGTTGGATAGCTAGGAGTGAACGGCCCTGGCTACTTTCTTCGGTTCATTTATCATCAAGCGCAGCCCGTCGACGCCAGGGCCATCCCCTGGTGCATCGGTGTTTATGGATATTGCCTGGGGATGCGAGCGTTTGAGTACCAAGCTGATTACCAAAGAAGGTCATGAGGCGCTGAAAAAAGAGCTGGATTACCTGTGGCGCGAGAAGCGCCCGGATACCACGCGCAAAGTGACATGGGCGGCGTCGCTGGGGGACCGCAGCGAAAACGCCGATTATCAGTACAACAAGAAACTGCTGCGTGAAATCGATCGCCGTGTGCGCTACCTGCGCAAGCGTCTTGAAGACATGCGCGTGGTGGAATACGCACCGGAGCAGGAAGGCAAGGTGTTCTTCGGTGCTTGGGTTGAGATTGAAAACGAGCAGGGCGAAACCAAGCGTTTTCGCATTGTCGGCTATGACGAAATTTATGAGCGGATGGATTACATCTCTATCGATTCGCCGATGGCCCGTGCTCTGTTGCGCAAGCAAGTCGACGATGAGGCCATCGTGCAGACGCCAACGGGCGAGGTGTGCTGGTGGATCACCGCGATCGAGTATGAGAAGTGAAAGTAACAGGCCCGCCGAGCGGGCCTGAGTTGTCTCAGCCTTCGCGCAGCACAGTCAGCGGGCTGGCATTGAGTGCGCGGCGGGTGCCGAAGACGCCTGCACCGCCAATCAACACGGCACCGATGACGGGCAGCAGCAAGAGCCACGGATGAGGCTGCCAGACCAGGTCGAATGCATAGCGGTATAGCGCCCAGGTCACCAGTTCAGTGCCCAGTGCCGCCAACAGTCCGCTCGCGGCGCCCAGTAACCCGAATTCAATGCGCCTGGCTTTGACCAGTAACTTGCGTTCGGCTCCCAGCGCGCGCAGCAGCGCACCCTGGCGGATGCGCTCATCCAGCGTCGCTTGCAGGCCGGAGAACAGCACGGCCATCCCGGCGGCCAATACAAACAACAGCACGTACTCCACGGCCAGCGTCACTTGCGCAAGGATGCTGCGCAATTGCTCCAGCAGCGCTTCTACCTGCAGGATGGTCACGGCCGGGAAGGCGCGGGACAGGTCGACGATTTGCTGATCATGACCGGGGGCCAGGTAGAAGCTGGTCAGGTACGTGGTCGGCAGATTCTTCAATGTGCCAGGCTGGAAGATCATGAAGAAGTTGGGCTGGAAGTTATCCCAGTTGATGGTGCGCAGACTGGTGACCCGCGCTTCGCGATTTTCCCCACCTATCGTAAAGACCAAGTGGTCGTTGAGTTTGAGCTTGAGGCTTTCGGCCACCTTGGCCTCGACCGAGACGCCGGGAATACCATCGGAGGGTTGCTGGGACCACCAAGCGCCCGACGTCAGGGCATTGCCCGGCGGCACGTCGGCGGCCCATGTCAGGCTGAGGTCGCGTTGCACGGCGCGGTCGCCACTGGAGTCCTTGCTGACGATCTCCTGCACCGGTTCGCCGTTGATGCTGATCAGCCGCCCCGGCACCACCGGGTACAGCGGTGCCGATTGCGCCTGGATTTCCAGCAGGCGTGCGCCGAAAGCATCTTTGTCGGCCGGCAGGATGTTCAAGGCAAAATAATTGGGTGCATCTTTGGGCAACTGGTTTTGCCAGGTGTCGAGCAACTCGCCGCGCAGCAGGGCGATCAAGCCCATGGACAGCAGGATCAGACCGAATGCCAGGGCCTGACCGGCTGCGGCCAGCGGGTGGCGCAGCAATTGGCCCAGACCCAGGCGCCAGGGCAGAGTCGCACCGGCCAACAGCCGACGCAGACTTTGCAACAGCAGCAAGAGCAAGCCGCCGAGCACCAATGCGGCCACCACGCCACCTCCCAGCAAGGCGAAGGTGAGCACCAGGTCGAGGCTCAGACGCCACATGATCAGGCCCAAGGCGAACAGCGCAGCACCGTAGACCATCCAGGTACTGGACGGGATGGGCAGCAGATCGCGGCGCAATACTCGCAGCGGCGGGACGCGCCCTAGCGCGGCCAACGGCGGCAAGGCGAAGCCCGCAAGCGCGACCAGCCCGGTGCCGATTCCTGCCACGGCCGGCAACAGCCCACCAGGTGGCACATCCGCCGGCAGCAGATCCCGCAGAAAATAAAACAGACCGAACTGCGCCAGCCAGCCGAGGAGAGCGCCAGCGAGACTGGCCAGCAGGCCCAGTACGCTCAATTGCAGACTGAACAACAACATGGCTTCGCGGCGCGACAATCCCAGGCAACGCAACAGCGCGCTGGCGTCAAAGCGTCGCGTGGCAAAGCGGTTGGCCGACAAGGCCACCGCCACCCCCGCCAATAGAACGGCCACCAGGCTGGCCATGTTCAGGTAGCGTTCGGCCTTGCCCAGGGCGCCGCCGATCTGCTGGTTGCCATCGCGGGAATCCTGCAAGCGCTGGTTGGCGGCGAGGCCGGGCTTGATCAGGTCACGATAGGTTTGCAGCGCCGTACCGCCCTGGGGGTAGCGCCACAGTTCGCGGTAGCTGACGCGGCTGCCGGGCTGTACCACGCCGGTGGCTTGCAGGTCGGCGAGGTTGATCATCACCCTGGGGGTGAGGCTGTAGAAATTGCCGGCGCGGTCCGGTTCATAGGTGAGCACCCGCGCCAGGCGCAGGGTTTTCATGCCCACGTCGATGCTGTCGCCGACTTTTAGGTCGAGGGCCGTCAGCAGCCGCGCTTCTACCCAGGCTTCGCCGGGTTTCGGGCCGCCGCCTGGGGTTTCCTCGGCAAAGGGCGCGGCGGCACTCTTGAGCGCGCCACGCAGCGGGTACTGCTCGTTGACCGCCTTGATGCTGGAGAGCTGGATACCATTGTCGGTGGCAATCACGCTGGAAAATTCCACCACCCGGGCATGATCCAGGCCCAGCTCGGTACCGGACTTGATTTGCTCAGGGCGGGCGGGCGAGCTGCCTTCCAGCACCAGATCGGCACCGAGGAACTCGGTGGCGCGCAGTAGCATGGCGCCGTTGAGGCGGGCGCCGAAGTAGCCGATGGCGGTGCTGGCGGCCACGGCGACCAGCAGGGCGAAGAACAGCACGCGCAATTCGCCGGCACGGGCATCGCGCAGTAATTGACGCAGGGCAAGGCTGAACAGACGCAACAGCGGCAAACGTGCCATCAAGGCTCCAGGGGCGCGACCATCAGGCCGGCTTCAAGGCGGATCAGGCGTCGGCAACGGTGGGCCAGGCGCTCGTCGTGGGTGACCAGCACCAGGGTCGTGCCGCTCTCTTTATTGAGTTCGAACAGCAGATCGCTGATGCGCTCGCCGGTGTGGCTATCGAGGTTGCCGGTAGGTTCATCGGCGAACAGCACGTCGGGCTCGGCGGCGAACGCCCGAGCAATCGCCACCCGTTGCTGTTCGCCACCGGACAACTGACGGGGCGAGTGGGTCAGGCGTTGCCCCAAGCCCACGCGCTCAAGCAAGTGCCTGGCGCGTTCGCGGGCGTCTTTGCGGCCGTCCAGTTCCAGCGGCAGCATGACGTTTTCCAGCGCATTGAGGCTGTCGAGCAATTGAAAGGATTGGAAGACGAAGCCCACATGCTCGGCGCGGATGCGCGCCCGTTGGTCTTCGTCCAGGCGGCTCAGGGCTTGCCCGGCGAGGGTGACTTCGCCGCCGCTGGGCAGGTCGAGGCCGGCCAGCAGGCCCAGGAGCGTGGATTTGCCGGAACCGGAACTGCCGACGATAGCCAGGCTGTCGCCCTTGTTCAGTTCCAGGCTCAGTTCGTGCAGGATAGTCAGTTCACCTTCCGTGCTGGGAACCACTTTGCTAAGGTTCCGCGCGGTGAGAATGCTTGCGCCCATGGAGAATCCGATGCGAATGTGGTTTTTGAGTGCTGGCCTGGCCTTGATGTGCATGGCCCAGAACGCAGCGGCGGGTACAGTCCTGATCGTTGGCGATAGTATCAGTGCCGGTTTCGGCCTGGATACCCGCAAAGGGTGGGTGGCGCTGCTGGAGCAACGGCTCAAGAACGAAGGGTTTGACGATACCGTGGTCAACGCTTCCATCAGTGGCGATACCAGTGCGGGAGGGCTTGCGCGGCTGCCGGCGGCGCTTGCAGCGCATAAGCCGGAGGTGGTGATCATTGAGCTGGGGGGCAACGATGGGCTGCGCGGTCAGCCGCCGGCGCAATTGCAACAAAATCTTGCTTCGATGATTCAGCAGTCTCGGGACAGTGGAGCAAAAGTGTTGCTGCTCGGCATGCAGATCCCACCCAATTATGGAAAACGCTACGTCGAAGCCTTTAATAAGGTGTTCGGCGATGTGGCGCAGGAAAAAAAGGTGCCGCTGGTGCCGTTTTTCCTGGAGGGCGTGGGGGGGCATCCCGAGCTGATGCAGGCCGACGGTCTGCACCCGGCGGTCGGTGCTCAGGACAAGTTGCTGGAAAATGTCTGGCCATCGCTCAAACCGCTGTTATGACGCTTTTCTACCGGCAGGCTTTCGGCTAAGGTGGCGCCCCCTGATTTGGAGCCCTCGATGTCGCGTCCTGCCTGGTCCCTGTTTAACTACCAACTGATCGAGCCGGACGAGCAGCTGGATCTGTTCGCCTGCCAGGAAGTGCGGGTGCATCTGGTGACGCGTCAATTGGAACTGGGCGGCTCCATCGATCGCACGCTGTGCGGCACGTTATTGCCGGCGCAGCCGCGTTGGTCGCTGGTGGATCGGTCGATTTTCCAGGACCAGCGTTTGTGTCCCCTCTGTCGGGCTATCCTTGAGTCTCAGAAGCGCGGCACGCCGCCGATCTGGCCGGAGCTGCGTTTTGAACTCTAGAAGCAGCTGCAAGCGTCAAGCTATAAGCTGTAAGCTAGTAATTGGCTTTTAACTTACCCGTCGTTCTGCGAAGGATTTTTCGGATGTTGTCGCGCCTTTCCGTCGTTACCTGCTGCCTGTCGCTTGCTGCCCTGTGTGCGGCCGGTTCGGCAGCGGCCCTGCAGTTGCCCTTGCCACCCCCGGGGGAAGACATCGTCGGCCAAGTCCAAGTGATCAAGGCCAAGTACGAAGACACCTTTGCCGATCTTGGCACTGCGTATGACCTGGGCTACTCGGAGATGGTCGCGGCCAACCCGGGCGTGGATGCCTGGTTGCCGGGCGCGGGCACCGAGATCGTGCTGCCGACGCGCTTCATCCTGCCGCCCGGGCCGCGCGAAGGCATTGTGATCAACCTCGCGGAATACCGGCTCTACTACTACCCCAAAGGCCAGAACGTGGTTTACACGTTCCCGTTGGGGATCGGTCGTGAAGGCTGGGGCTCACCGATTGCCCACACCAGCATTATCGCCAAGACGCCCAACCCGACCTGGACACCCCCGGCCTCGATCAAGGCCGAGCACGCCGCCAATGGCGACCCGCTGCCCAACGTGGTGCCGGCTGGGCCGAACAACCCCTTGGGGCCGTTCAAGTTCACGCTGGGAACGCCGGGGTATCTGATCCACGGTTCCAACATGAAGTTCGGCATCGGCACGCGTACCAGCCATGGCTGCTTCCGCATGTTCAACAATAACGTGTTGGAGATGGCCGATATGGTGCCGGTCGGCACCTCGGTGCGCATCATCAACGATGCCTATAAGTTCGGCAGCAGTGGCGGCAAGGTGTACCTGGAGGCGCATACACCCCTGAACGATGACGGCACGCCATCGGTAGTGGACAAACATACGGCGGTGATCAACGCCTTGCTCAAGCGCGAAGACCTGGCCAATAACCTGCGGGTCAATTGGGATCAGGTGCGTGACGTGGTGGCGGCGGAAGACGGTCTGCCCACTGAAATCGGTGTGCCAGGCGCGGCGCCCATGGTATCCAGTACGCCGATCGATCTGCAGCAGTAAGCCCGCAACCTGCCAAGCCCGCCCCGGCCTGGTGCCGCGGCGGGTTTTTTATTGGCCGGGGTTACGGGTGAATCCCAGGCAATAAAAAGCCGATCCAAAAATGGATCGGCTTGATAACAACCCCGAAGGGTTATTACTTGCGGCTAGCTTTTTCAAGCATGCGCAGAGCGCGCTCGTTAGCTTCGTCAGCAGTCTGTTGTGCTTTTTGAGCAGCAGCCAGAGCTTCATCAGCTTTACGGTAGGCTTCGTCTGCACGAGCCTGGGAGCGAGCTGCTGCGTCTTCAGTTGCAGTCAGACGAGCTTCGGTTTCTTTGGAGACGCTGCTGCAACCGGTAGCCAGAACTGCGGCCAGAGCCAGAGCAGAGAATTTCAGAACGTTGTTCATCGTGTTCCCCTTCAAGGACTTTCTATTAAATGGCTACTTCTCAGATTGAGCTTATAGCCGGCGTACATACTACCCATTACTTGTAGTAAGTAAACTGACGCAGCGCAAGAAGCAAAAAAAATTCTTGCGGCGAATCTGTTTTGGCTAACCTTGCGTGGGTTTGTATAAAAACTGTCCAATTTTTTTTCACTGGGCCCGCATCGAGCCTCGCTGAAAGGGCCATGCCGCCTGTGTTGGGCCTTGTACATAGATGAAAATTTATATAACTATCCGAGCACTTCCGTTGCGCTTGACGGTGCATGGCCTGGCATCTTTTTTAAGCATGTAGTGGTGACTTTAAGAGCGCCTGTTCGTCTCAAGGTTCAACTGCCGGCAATGTTCAGGCTTTCGATCATCGATGGGTCGAAGCCCTTTCTGTATCCACCAGCGGCGGGGGATGGTGCATGCGCCTTGAGCAATTGCAGGATTGGTGCCTACTATTCCCTACGGGCTGGTTGCGAGCGCTAGAGGTATTCTCGTTGTCGAAACCGGCACGGGTTGGCGTAGATGTTCCTTCGCCGGAAAAACATCGGTAAGGTAGGGGTCAGAAACCAAGACCCGCGAGGAGTAGTGATGAGCGAGGCGTTGTCCATCCACCATGACCAGACGGGTCATCAGTTCGAGACCACTGTGGACGGTCATCGTGCCTACTTGACCTATATGGACCTTGGTAAACAGACCCTGGATATCTATCGCACCTTCGTGCCTAACGCATTGAGAGGGCGTGGTATCGCGGCAGCGCTGACCGAGGAGGCCTTGAAGTTCGCCGAGGCGGCGGGCTACACGGTGATCCCGTCCTGCTCTTACGTAGAGCGTTATATGGAGCGCCACCAGCGCCATGCCGCCAAGTTGTAAGGAATTCAGATCAGCATAAAAAACGCCGGGCTCAGCCCGGCGTTTTTGTGTGCGTAAACCCGAGCCGGGTTCAGCCGCGTTGGCGCTTGGGCAATACATCCTTGAGCTTGGCGTGCATGCTGCGCAGGGTGTTCTCGGTGGCCGCCCAATCGATGCAGGCATCGGTGATCGACACGCCATACTGCAAGTCGGCAAGGTCCTTGGGAATCGCCTGGCAGCCCCAGTTCAAGTGGCTCTCGACCATCAGGCCGATGATCGACTGGTTGCCTTCCAGGATCTGGTTGGCAACGTTTTCCATAACCAGCGGCTGCAGGGCCGGGTCCTTGTTGGAGTTGGCGTGGCTGCAGTCGACCATGATGTTCGGCTTGATCTTGGCCTTGTTCAGCGCCTGTTCGCACAACGCGACACTGACCGAATCATAGTTGGGCTTACCGTTGCCGCCCCGCAGCACCACATGGCCGTAGGCATTGCCCTTGGTGGTGACGATGGAAACGCCGCCTTCCGGGTTGATGCCCAGGAAGCGGTGAGGGCTGGAGACCGATTGCAGCGCGTTGATCGCTACGGTCAGGCCGCCGTCGGTGCCATTCTTGAAGCCCACGGCCGACGACAGGCCGGACGCCATTTCGCGGTGGGTCTGGGATTCGGTGGTGCGTGCGCCGATGGCCGACCAACTGATCAGATCCTGCAGGTATTGCGGGGAGATCGGGTCGAGTGCTTCGGTGGCGGTGGGCAGGCCCATTTCGGCCAGATCCAGCAGCAATTGACGACCGATGTGCAAACCGTCCTGAATCTTGAACGAGTCGTCCAGGTACGGGTCGTTGATCAGACCTTTCCAGCCGACGGTGGTGCGCGGCTTCTCGAAGTAGACACGCATGACCAGATACAGGGTATCGGAGACTTCTGCCGCCAATACCTTGAGGCGCTCGGCGTATTCGTGAGCCGCCTTGAGGTCGTGGATCGAGCAAGGGCCGATCACCACGAAGAGGCGATGGTCGGTGCCGTCGAGGATATTACGAATGACTTCGCGGCCTTTGGTAACGGTCTGCAGGGCAGTCTCGCTCAAAGGGATTTCGCGCTTGAGCTGATCGGGGGTGATCAGAGTCTCGTTGGATTCGACGTTAAGGTCATTGATCGGTAAATCAGCCATCGTGTTACTCGTCAGGGTCACGGGTGCCGGCCGCCAGCCGTTCCCGTGCGGCGGTGCACAGCATGATTTGGATGCAGGGGGGAGGAACCTTAGCGCGTATTACGGGCCCGCGACAATGGGCGGCGCGGGTTTAATCCCACGCGGGCTGCACAAACGCGTCGTGGGAGAACTCTAACGCGTGCCGCGCAACCCACTCCCTGGCCAGGGCCTCGAACTGCTGAGGGGAGGGCTCGGCATCTTCGTGCTGGCGGCAGTAGCGTTCTATCCGGCATGCTTGCTCGCCCATGCGCGCGCCGAACAGGGCATGTTCATCGGTGAACGAGATGCCCACACGATAGCCACCTTCAACCTTGCGGCACCAGGCCACGTACCCCGGATAGCGGGCGCTGGCGCCCAAGGATGGGATGTGCAGATCCACCGCCGTGCCTTGTCGCCAGGCACGCGGCCAATGACAAGCAATGCCGCCCAAGCCGGCAGTGAGGAGGCGTTGACGGGGAATGGCGGGAGAGGGGCGTTGGATTAACTCGACAGCGACATCATCAGGGTGAGGTAAAAAACGACCCATGTACACGGACTCCGAGCACCGTCCAGTTGACGGCGGTGGCAGCAGTATAGTGAAGGAACTGGAATTGACCGACCTGGATATTGACCAGCAATTGCTGGGACTGCCAGGAATTTCGCTGGTGGTATTTGTCAGCGCCGGCTGTTCCAGTTGCCGCTGGGCGCGTCAGCAAATGCCGGGCTGGCGCTTGCCGGTGGACCGCGTGTGCTGGGTGGATGCCGGGCATAACGGCGGTGCGGTCGAGCGTTACCAGATCTTTCATTTGCCGGCGTTGTTCGTGGTGTGCGAGGGTCAATTCCTTGGGCAATTGCAGACACGTCTTACACCTGCGGCCGTTGGCGAGGCTGTAAATGAAGCGCTTACCCGCACACCGGAGGAGTTGCCATGACCACAGTTACACCCCAGTCGCCTCGCATTGGCATCATCGGCACCGGCGCCATTGGCGGTTTTTATGGCTTGATGCTGGCGCGCGCCGGGTTTGATGTGCACTTCCTGCTGCGCAGCGAATATGCGGTGGTCAGCGAGCAGGGGTTGCGCGTGAACAGCGGTGTGCATGGCGCTTTGCATCTGCACCCCGTGCAGGCTTACGCCCAGGCAGCCGATATGCCGCCCTGCGATTGGTTGTTGGTAGGCACCAAGTCCACCGGTAATGTGGAGCTGGCGCCGACCCTGGCCCAGGTCGCGGCGCCGGATGCCAAGGTGGTGTTGTTGCAAAACGGCCTCGACGTTGAGGACAGCCTGCGTGAACACTTGCCGGCATCGCTGCACCTGCTGGGCGGCTTGTGTTACATCGGCGTACACCGTTCCGGCCCCGGTGTGGTCGAGCACCAGGCCCTGGGGCGGGTTAATCTCGGCTATCACAGCGGCTCGGCCGCCAATGATGAAAACCGTCAGAAGGAGATTGTCGAGGCCGGCGCCGCGTTGTTTCATCAGGCCGGTATCGAGTCACAGGCCATGGCCAATGTGCATCAGGCGCGCTGGCATAAACTGGTGTGGAACGTGCCTTTCAACGGCCTCTCCGTCTTATTGAAGGCTGGCACCACCAACCTGATGGCCGACGCCTCCAGCCGCGAGCTGATCCAGGCGCTGATGGCCGAAGTGATACAGGGCGCCCATGCGTGTGGCCACGAAATCCCGGCCAGCTATGCCGAGCAGATGTTCGCCATGACCGAGACCATGGAGGACTACCTGCCGAGCATGTATCACGACTATATGCACAAGCGCCCGTTGGAACTGGCGGCGATCTATGCACGGCCGTTATCCGCCGCCAAGGCCGCCGGGTGCGAGCTGCCGCGTATGCAGGCACTGCACCAGGCTTTGAGTTTTATTGATCGGCACAATCGCTGATCGGGAGGAGCGCAGATGGCAAAGGGATTGGGTGACAAACTGGTGCTGGCGATTTCGTCGCGGGCGCTGTTCGACCTCAGCGAAAGTCACAAAATCTACCTGGCCGAAGGCGTGGAGACTTATCGCAAATACCAGATCGAGCATGAAGAAGAGATCCTGGAACCCGGGGATGCCTTCCCGCTGGTCAAGAAACTGCTGAGCCTCAACGCCAGCCTGGGCCGTGCCCGTGTCGAGGTGGTGCTGGTGTCGCGCAACAGCGCCGACACCGGCCTACGCGTGTTCAATTCCATCCAGCATTACGGCCTGGATATTTCTCGCGCCGCGTTCGTCGGGGGACGTAGTCCTTATCCTTATTTGGCGGCATTTGGTTGCCATCTGTTTTTGTCCACCCATGCCGAAGATGTGCGCAGCGCCCTGGATGCCGGTTTCGCGGCGGCGACGATTTTGTCCGGCGGTGCGCGTCGGGCCAGCAGCGAGGAATTGCGCATCGCGTTCGACGGCGACGCGGTGCTGTTCTCCGATGAATCCGAGCGTGTGTACCAGGCCGGAGGGCTTGAAGCATTCCAGGCCAGCGAGCGCGAATCGGCACGCCAGCCGTTGCATGGTGGGCCTTTCAAAGGGTTTCTGGCGGCGCTCAACTTGCTGCAACGTGAGTTTCCGGATGAGGCTTGTCCAATCCGTACCGCACTGGTGACCGCGCGTTCGGCGCCGTCCCATGAGCGGGTGATCCGCACTTTGCGAGAGTGGGACATCCGGCTGGACGAGTCGCTGTTTCTTGGCGGGTTGGAGAAATCCGCGTTTCTTGAGGCATTCGCCGCCGATGTGTTTTTTGATGATCAGGCCGGTCATTGCGAGAAAGCCAGAGAGGTGGTCGCCACCGGGCATGTGCCCCATGGCATTAGCAATGAACTGAAGAGCCCGGTCTGAGCCAGTCCAACTCCGCACGGCGCTGCTAAGCTGTTTTGATCTCCGCCATCCTGGCTGTCCAGGAGGTTTTTATGATTCGTTCGATGCTGTACGCCACGGACCTCGGTCTGTATGCGCCGTATGTGATGCAACATGCCTTGGCGCTGGCGCGGACGTTCAAGGCTGACCTATACGTGATTCATGTGGTTGAACCTATCGGTCTGTTCGCCGAATCGGTGTTGCAGAGCTACCTTGATGAAAAGGCCTTGATTGAATGGCAAAGCCAGGGCCTGAGTACCATGATCGCAACGATCGAGCAGCGTGTACTGGACAGTTTTCGTGAGGAGTTGGGGGAGGGCGAGCAGGACTTGAAGTGGATCCGCTCGGTGCGCGTGATTCAGGGCGACCCGTGCGAGGTGATTCTCGACCAACTGCGTAAACTTTCCGTCGACTTGTTGATCGTAGGAAGTCATAGCTCTACCAGTGCGCAGGCCACGCCATTGGGTCGTACTGCCACGCGGGTGGTGCAGCTGTCTACGGTGCCGGTTTACCTGGTGCCGTCGCTACAACGTCGACGCAGTGATGACGTGTGAATGGGAGAAGGGATAAAAAGTTCTAGATTTATCCTTCTGACCTTTAATATAGTTATATATCGCTGCTGATACCCGTGGCGTCTATCTGCTTTGAGGGACACATATGAAGCTTCAACAACTGCGCTACATCTGGGAAGTGGCGCACCACGACCTCAACGTTTCCGCTACCGCTCAAAGCCTTTACACCTCGCAACCGGGTATCAGCAAGCAGATCCGCCTGCTCGAAGACGAGTTGGGCGTCGAAGTGTTCGCGCGCAGCGGCAAGCACCTCACCCGCGTGACACCGGCCGGTGAGCGCATCATCACCACCGCCGGCGAGATTCTGCGTAAAGTCGAAAGCATCAAACAGATCGCCCAGGAATTTTCCAACGAGAAAAAAGGCACCTTGTCGATCGCCACCACCCACACCCAGGCCCGTTATGCACTGCCACCGGTGATTCGCGACTTCATCAAACAGTACCCGGACGTGGCGTTGCACATGCACCAAGGGTCGCCGATGCAGATCGCCGAGATGGCCGCCGACGGCACCGTCGATTTCGCCATCGCCACCGAGGCGCTGGAGCTGTTCGGCGATCTGGTGATGATGCCGTGCTATCGCTGGAACCGTTGCGTGGTGGTGCCTCAGGGCCACCCGTTGGCCAAGCTGCCGAAACTGACCCTCGAAGCCCTGGCGGAATACCCGATCGTCACCTACGTGTTCGGGTTCACCGGCCGTTCCAAGCTTGATGAAGCCTTCAGTCATCGTGGCCTCACGCCGAAAGTGGTGTTTACCGCCGCCGACGCCGACGTAATCAAGACTTACGTGCGCCTGGGACTGGGGGTGGGTATCGTCGCCAAGATGGCGGTGGACACCAACCTCGATAAAGACTTGGTTGTGCTGGATGCCAGCGAATTGTTCGAGTCCAGCGTGACCAAGATCGGTTTCCGTCGCGGTACGTTCCTGCGCGGGTTCATGTGCGATTTCATCGAGAAGTTCGCCCCACACCTGACTCGCGAAGTGATGGCCAAGGCCATCCAGTGCCATAACAAGCAGGAGCTGGAAGAACTGTTCGACGGCGTGGAACTGCCGGTTCACTGACCTTAGGCGTTGGTACTCAGGATCACGCAGGGCGCCAGGGTTAACATGGCGTCCTATACGAACAAGCGCGCCTACCGATTATTTGGCGTCGGTAACCGTGAAGTACTGCCGTGCGCCGGCCACCAGCACTTCCACCTCATCGCCTTCGAACTTGCCCAGCAGGCTTTTGCCCAGGGGCGAGCGCGGGGTGATGACGGTTACCGGCTGGCCCACCACATCCACTTTCAATCCCGCCGCATCGGGCGCCAGGAACAGCCACTGCTGGCGACCGTTCTGGTCTTCCAGGCCCAGTAACGCACCGACTTCTATACCACGCTGCTCATCGTAGGGCCGCACTGGCAGGTTCTGGCACAGTGTCAGGGCCTGCTTGATTTCCTCAACGCGTCTGGCTTGCCCGGTCGCCAGGTAAGAGGCTTCCAACCCGAGGGTGTCGTATTTGTTCTCGGCGATGTTTTCTTCGTAGGTCGCGGTTTCGTAGGCGGTCTGCGCGGCACGTTGAGCGATGTCGAGATCGACGCCGAGTTTTTCCAGAATGAGCGTGTGGACAGCGTATTTATTCATGTTCATCAATCGCAGAATTGCAGGACGTTGGCGCGGGACTTCTCGGTCGGGGCGTTCTGGTCCTGTTGCAGCCAGAACTGACATTTGGGGTTGGACAGGTTGCGCGCATTGTTGCGCGCCTGATCCAGGGCTTGTTGCTGCTCCTGTTTTTGCAAATTCTGCTGGTACTGCTCGAACATTCGGTTGGGCGGTTCCGGCGCAACAGCGGCGGCGGGCGTGCCCCAATGCTGGACGGCCTGGGCCACTGGAGCCAAGGCTTGAGGGAAGAGGTAGCGCGAGGCCAGCCAAGTGGTCAGCACAATGGCGACGAACCCCAGCCATAGGCCCAGGGCGATGGCGAGCATAAGTTTGGGCAGCGATAACGGACGGTCAGACATGGCGGCCTCCTGGCGGGCATTGACGGCATGGCGGCGATTGTCGCACAGCCCCTGTGCAGAATAATCACGATCAAGACTTCTGCATCCGTGCATTTATGCGGACAATCGCCCATTTGATCGATGGAGCCCGGAATGAAAGCCCGCTGGGATATTTTTTGCAGCGTCGTCGATAACTACGGCGACATCGGCGTGACCTGGCGCCTGGCCCGGCAATTGGTGGTGGAGCACGGTTGTGCCGTGCGCTTGTGGGTCGATGACTTGCGCGCCTTCGAACGTATGTGCCCTGACATTGACATTCGGCTCGACCAGCAATGGCAAGAGGGCGTCGACGTGCGCCACTGGCCGGCCGAGTGGGCACAGGCTTCGGCGGCAGATGTGGTGATCGCAGCGTTCGCATGTCAGTTGCCGCCGGACTATATGGAAGCCATGGCCGCGTGCGAACGGACTCCGCTGTGGATGAACCTGGATTACCTCAGCGCCGAAGAGTGGGTGGTGGGTTGCCATCGTTTGCCGTCGGTGAAGTTCAAGGGCGTGCAGAAGTACTTCTTCTTTCCGGGGTTCCGCGAAGGCACTGGAGGGTTATTGCGAGAGGCTGGATTGCTGGAGCAACGTCAGGCTTTTCAGCAAGACGCCGAGGCGCAGCGACAATTCCTGCATGCGATGGGCGTATTTCCGACCATTGGCACGCGATTGATCTCACTGTTTGCTTACGAAAACCCTGGGCTGGCCCCATGGCTGGACGTGTTATCGACGGACGGGACCGCCACTCATCTGTTGGTGCCCGAGGGGCGCATACTCGGCGATGTGCAGCGCTGGCTCGGCGTGGATGGGTTGGCAGCCGGGGATATTCATCGGCGCCAAGCCCTGACCGTGCAGGTGCTGCCGTTCGTGCGCCAGGAGCAATACGACCGTCTGCTCTGGTGCTGCGACTTCAATGCCGTGCGCGGCGAAGACTCGTTCGTGCGCGCCCAGTGGGCTGGCCGACCGCTGTTGTGGCATATCTATCGCCAGGACGAAGACATTCATCTGGACAAACTTGACGCGTTTCTAGACCTCTACACCGCCGCGCTTTCTCCGGCGGCTAAAACTGCGCTCGTGGCTCTCTGGCAAGCCTGGAACACCGAGGGCGATATGGCCAGCGCTTGGAAAATGCTGCTGGAACACTGGCCCGAGGTAGCCCGGCATGCCGAGTCGTGGTGTCTGGAACAGGCATTGCAGGACGATCTTGCGACGGCGCTGGTACAGTTTTATGAAAGTTGGATATGATACGCGACCTTGATTTTTGTAAATCCCATCCAAATTTCGGATATACGTAATGAAAACTGGTAAAGAACTGAAACCCGGTACAGTGATCCGTCTCGAAAACGACCCTTGGCTGGTTCAGAAAGCTGAGTTCACCAAGTCTGGTCGTAACAGCGCAATCATGAAGACCAAGCTGAAGAACCTGCTGACCGGTTACAAGACCGAGATCGTCTACAGCGCCGACGACAAACTGGACGACGTGATCCTCGACCGCAAAGAAGCGACCCTGTCCTTCATCAGCGGCGACACCTACACGTTCATGGACACCACCGACTACACCATGTACGAGCTGAACGCTGAAGATATCGAAGCCGTTCTGCCGTTCATCGAAGAAGG
The DNA here is from genome assembly GCF_019641515.1 of Pseudomonas sp. S5F11. Classification (NCBI taxonomy): domain Bacteria; kingdom Pseudomonadati; phylum Pseudomonadota; class Gammaproteobacteria; order Pseudomonadales; family Pseudomonadaceae; genus Pseudomonas; species Pseudomonas sp. S5F11. The sequence goes on along the minus strand of NZ_JAIFJZ010000001.1, from coordinate 1,682,786 downwards.
CATGGAAGACGTCTGCGAAGCGATTTTCTTCGAAGAGCGCCTGGTTTCCGTAGAGCTGCCGACCACTATCGTGCGTAAGGTTGCCTACACCGAAGGTTCCGCCCGTGGCGACACTTCCGGCAAGGTGATGAAGCCTGCCAAGCTGAGCAACGGCACCGAACTGCAAGTAGCCGATTTCATCGAAATCGACGACCTGATCGAAATCGACACCCGTGAAGGTGGTTCGTACAAAGGTCGCGCCAAGAAGTAATTCTGGCTTCGCCGATACGAAAAAAAGCCCGACCTAGCGTCGGGCTTTTTCGTGGGCGGTGGGTTACTTCAGGTGTTGCTTGAGCTCATCGGACGCCTGCAACAGGGCCGAACGCACCGCCGGCACTTGGCTGACCACGTTAAGCAACCCGTAGTCGTGGATCATGCCGTTGTAACGCACCGCCGTCACCGGCACGCCGGCCTCGTCCAGTTTGCGCGCATACGCCTCGCCTTCGTCGCGCAGCACGTCGGCGCCGGCGGTCTGCACCATTGCTGGTGGTAGACCCTTGAGTTGCGCGGTGGTGGCGCGCAGCGGTGAGGCGTAGATCTCGGCGCGTTGCTTGGCGTCGGTGGTGTAGTTGTCCCAGAACCACTTCATCATGTTTTTGGTAAGGAAGTGCCCTTCGGCGTACTGGTTGTAGGACGCAGTCTCGAAGTTGGCGTCCGTTACCGGCCATAACAGCAACTGGAACTTGATTGCCGGCGTACCCTTGTCTTTGGCCATCAGGCTGACCACTGCGGCCATGTTGCCGCCGACGCTGTTACCGGCCACCGCCAGGCGCTTGCCGTCGACGTTGATCTCTTTGCCATGCTCGGCCACCCACTTCGTGGCGGCATAGGCCTGATTGATCGCCACCGGGTAATGGGCCTCGGGTGAAGGCGCGTAGTTGACGAACACTGCCGCGGCTCCCGAACCCGCCACCAGATCCCGCACCAAGCGTTCATGGGTAGGGTAATCCCCCAGCACCCAGCCGCCACCGTGGAAGAACATAAACACCGGCAATGTGCCCTTGACCCCGGCTGGACGCACGATGGTCAGCTCCAGCGGCTGGCCATCGACCTGGATGGTCTTGTGGCTCACGTCCGCCTGGGGCAGCGTCAGCTTCACCCCCGCCTGAGCGACGGCCAGCACCGCACGGGCGTCTTTCGGCGTCAGTTGTTCGATGGGTTTGCCGGTACCGGCATTCAACGCATCCAGAAAAGCCTGGGTGTTGTGCTCCACCTCGCCGGTCGCCGCGAAGGCGCTGCCGATGGACAGGGCGAGCAGGGTGCCGGTGAGTGCTTTACCAATGGTGTTCATGTGCTTCTCCTTAGGCGACAGAGTTGATCAGACGGTTACATGCAGACGTACATCGACGTTGCCACGGGTGGCGTTGGAATACGGGCAGACCTGGTGAGCGGCGTCGACCAGGCTTTGCGCATCCGCCTGGCTCAGGCCTGGCAGGCCGATGTGCAGGTCGATATCCAAGCCGAAACCGCCGGGGATCTGGCCGATACCGACGTGAGCGGTGATCGCGGCGTTATCCGGGATTTTGCGTTTGGTCTGGCTAGCAACGAATTTCAGTGCGCCGATAAAGCAGGCCGAGTAACCGGCGGCGAACAGTTGTTCCGGGTTGGTGGCCTGGCCGCCGGCACCGCCGAGTTCTTTCGGGGTGGAGAGCTTGACGTCGAGGATGTTATCGCTGGAAACAGCGCGACCATCACGGCCGCCGGTGGCGGTGGCTACTGCGGTATAGAGCGTTTGCATGGTGGAACCCTCGTTTTTTTAGCGCTAAAGTTTTGTGCGCTAAGTAGTTGGTGAGGGCAAATGTATAGCGCTAATGTTTAGCGCGCAAGATAAAAGTTAAAAATATTTTCGTCCCGCTCTAAATCGCTGTGGGAGGGGGCTTGCCCCCGATGGCGGTTTATCAGTCGACAAATTTTTGACCGAGCTGCCGCAATCGGAGGCAAGCCCCCTCCCTCATGTCTTTGTTGTGTTCAGATCGCGCTTTGCAAGTTGCCGCGCAACGCGAGCAGATCCGCTTGCAGCTTGCGCAATTGGTCCAGCTCCAGACCGCTGGCGCCGAGAATGCATTGAGGGATCCCCATGGCCTTGGCTTGCAAGGCGCGGCCAGCATCGGTCAACTCCACCACCACCACGCGCTCGTCTTCGCGGCTCCGGGTGCGGCTGAGCAGATCTTCGGCTTCCAGACGCTTGAGCAGGGGAGTGAGGGAGCCGGGATCGGTCAACAGTCGGCTACTGATTTCACCGACGGTTAAACCGTCCTCTTCCCACAACACCATCATGGCCAGGTACTGCGGGTAGGTCAGGCCCAGCGCTTGCAGCAGCGGCTTGTAGACCTTGGTCATCAGCAGTGAGGTGGAATGCAGGGCGAAACACAGCTGGTTGTCCAGCATCAGGGATTCGCAGGGGGCAGGGTTCTTGCTCATGGTGGCGCCTTAAAAACGTGTCTGCTCTGGAATCTAGCGGGCAAATCTTTAATGCGCCAGGTAATTCTGCCCTAACGGTCAGATCAAGCCGCTCTGCAGTGCCAGATCCCACGGTGGCACTGGGCTGAAACGCGTTTTCAAGTATTCGAGCAGCAGACGACTGCGGGCGTTGGGTTGTTGCTCCAGGCGCAAGGCGTAGATCCCGGTGGTTTCCGGACTGGGCAAACCGTTTTCGCAAAACAGCGGTAACAGTTCGCCGCGCACTAGGTACTCACTGGCCAACCATGTCGGCAGATGGGCGATACCCAGCCCGGCGAGCGCTCCGCAAAGCAAGGCTTCGGCGTTATTGGCGCTCATGCGGATGCGCTGCGGGCGGTAGGTGGCGCGACGCCCATCCGGCTCGAAGCGCCAGGCAAACATAGGCGCCAGTCCGTCCCAGTCCAAGCCATCGTGGTCGCTCAGTTCCCGAGGATGGGTCGGCGTGCCGCGGCTTTTCAGATAGGCCGGGCTGGCGCAGGCGATGCGCACGATGCTGGCCAATGGGGTGGCGATCAACCGCGTATCGACGATATGCCCGGCGCGCAACACCAGATCGACTTTGCCCAGGTGCGCGCCCTGCATGTCCACGAAGCTATCGATCAGATGCAGGTGCACATCCAGCCCGGGGTATACGTTGAGGAAGTCGGCAATCACCGGTGCCAGGTGGCGTCGCCCAAAAGCGGCCGGCGCATCCACCCGAATCAAGCCTTCCGGCGCATGGCTTAGGGACACCGCTTCGGCTCTTGCCAGTTGCAGCTCGCTGACAATCCGCCGCGCCCGTTCGGCAAAGGCCAGGCCCGCCGGTGTCGGCACCACCGCGTGGGTGCTGCGCTGGAACAGACGACTGCCCACCGAATTTTCCAGGCTGTCGATACGCCGAGCCACGGCCGACGGCGTCAGCGGATGGCGACGCGCCGCAGCGGAGAAGCTGCCGGTCTCCAATACGTCGAGAAACAGGCTCAGTTGGTCGGTCAAGATGTTCGGATTCATGGGGGCTGCTTGTGCGAGATTGGCACAGCCATTGTGCGTTGCTGTGCGTTTCCGCGCCAGGCGCGACTGCGTAGCATGCGAGGTCTTGGGTTGGTGGAGTAATGCGCGGTGTTGGATTTAGCGATTTATCTGGTCTTGGGCGCAGCCCTCGGCACGGTCGGCGGGTTGTTCGGCATTGGCGGTGGGCTGATTGCTATCCCGGTGCTCGGCGTGCTGTTCGGCCTGGATCAACAGATTGCCCAGGGCACCGCGCTGGTCATGGTGGTGCCCAATGTGATGCTGGCGCTGTGGCGCTATCACCAGCGCAATCGCATCGAATTACGCCACGCCTTACCCTTGGGCGTAATGGGATTTATCTTCGCTTGGCTGGGATCGATCTGGGCGGTCGGCCTGGATGCCGGAGCGATGCGCATCGGCTTTATCGTGTTTTTGCTGGTGCTGTCGGCCTACAACCTGGTGCGAATGTTCACGCGCAACGCACCAGCCACGGCGCAGATGCGCTACGCCTGGCCTTGGCTTGGCGTGCTGGGCGCGGCTTCCGGGTCCATGGGGGGCTTGTTCGGAGTGGGCGGCGCCGTGGTCGCCACGCCAGTGCTGACCAGCGTGTTCGGCACCACGCAGGTGGTCGCCCAAGGATTGTCCCTGGCGCTGGCGCTGCCCAGCACTGGCGTGACCTTGGTGACCTACGCCTGGCACCACGAAGTGGACTGGATGATCGGCTTGCCGCTGGCCATCGGCGGCCTGCTCAGCATCAGTTGGGGCGTGAAGGTCGCCCATGCCATGCCGGAACGCCTGCTGCGCGGCCTGTTCTGCGCCTTCCTGGTGGTGTGCGCGGTGATGCTGACGTTTAAAGTCTGAAGCCCTCGCGGATGTAATCGGCCAGGCACTCGGTGATCGGCGAGGTCATGTTGGCGTTGCGTAACAGGTGCAGGTTCATCGACGGCAGCGGCGGGAAGCCTTCGTCGCTGCCGAGTACGCGCAGTTCCTCGGTCACCAGGCTTTCCATGCAGATCATCACCGCCAGCCCGGCATTCACTACCGCCTGGATCGCCGCGACGTTGGAGCTGTGATACGCCAGGCGGTAGTCCCGTCCGGCCGCCTCCAGCGCGGCGCAGGTCCATTGGGTATAGACGCAATCGGTGCCGGAGACCGCCAGCGGCAGCGCATCATGTTCGTCCACGCAAAAGCACGGCGATGCCGCCCACACCATGCGTTCGGTACGCAGCAGCTCGCCGATTTCATGGCCCGGCTCGCGGCTGACCACGGTCAATGCCAAGTCCCGGCGCTGCATCAACACCGTGGACGACTCGCAGTGCATCTCGATCTGGATCAACGGGTATGCCTTGGAAAACGGCTTGAGAATGCCCGGCAGGAAACGCATTACGTAGTCGTCCGGCGTGCCGATGCGCACCAGCCCCACCATATGCGGCTCGCGCAAGGTGTTGAACACTTCGCTGTGCAGCTTGAGGATGCGTCGCGCATACCCCAGCAACACCTGGCCCTCTGGCGTCAACCGCACCTGGCGGCCATCGCGCTCGAACAGTTTGCGCTGCAGCACGTCTTCCTCCAGGCGTTTCATCTGCATGCTCACCGCCGACTGCGTGCGGTTGACCAACTCTCCAGCGCGGGTGAACCCGCCGTGATCGGCGATGGCGACGAAGGTGCGCAGCACATCCGTATCAATGCTTGGGTAACCGGACAATTGATCAATCTCCGAGATGGATTGCATAAGAAACATTCGTTGGATTGATCATAGGGCCAAGCACACACTGGCGTCATCCCCAAGGGAGGGTGACGAGATGAAAGGTCAGAAAGGTTTTGTGCTGTTGGCGAAACGCCCATTTGCCGGGCTATTTCAGGTGCTAAGCCGTTGGCAAGTACTGCATCAGGAGCGTCGGTTGCTGGCGAGCTTGAGCGATGACGCATTGAAGGACATCGGCCTCAACCGCGCCGATGTGGAGCGCGAGCGTCATCAGCATTTCTGGCAGGACCCGCTGCGAAAATAACCATGGATGCAGTAGGGTAGGCGGCGAGCCCTCACGGAGACTGCCATGCCTGCCGACCTGTGTTTCTCCCTCAAACAAGCGCGACGCCTGGCGCTGGCAGCCCAAGGGTTTTCCGGGCGTCAGCCGCCGGCGTTGGTCAAGGCCACCCATGTCAATCGCTTGATCGAGCGACTCGGGGTGTTGCAGATCGACTCGGTCAATGCGCTGGTGCGTTCCCATTACCTGCCGTTGTTTTCCAGGCTAGGCCAGTACTCACCGGCGTTGCTGGAGCACGCCGCCTGGAGCCAGGGGCGGCGACGGTCGCTGTTCGAATATTGGGGGCACGAAGCCTCATTGCTGCCCATGGCGTTGTATCCATTGATGCGCTGGCGCATGGCACGGGCGCAGCAGGGGCAGGGCATTTATGCGCAGATGGCGCGCTTTGGCCGCGAACAGCAAGCCGTTATCCAGCGCGTGCTGAAGACGGTGGAACAACAGGGTGCGCTGGGTGCTGGCAGTCTGTCGACCCGCGAGGAGCGCGCCGGCCCGTGGTGGGACTGGAGTGACGAAAAGCACGCGCTGGAATGGCTGTTTGCTGCGGGCCTGGTCACCGTTGCCGGTCGGCGTGGGTTCGAGCGCCTCTACGATTTGCCTGAACGGGTGATCCCCGACGCCATCCTGAACACCCAGGTGAGTGAAGCCGAGGCGCAACGTGGCCTGTTGTTGCACAGCGCCACCGCGCTGGGGGTAGGTACTGAAAAAGATCTGCGCGATTACTTTCGTCTGGACCCCGTCGACAGCCGCATTCGCCTTGCCGAACTGGTGGAAGCGGGCCAGTTGCTCAGTTGTCGGGTGCAGGATTGGAAGCAACCGGCGTACTGCCTGCCAGCCCCAACCGTGCCGCGCAAAGTACCGGCCAGTGCCTTGCTGTCGCCGTTCGATTCGCTGATCTGGGAGCGCAACCGCACCGAGCGTCTCTTCGACTTCCGCTACCGCCTGGAGATCTACACGCCGCAACACAAGCGCGTGTACGGCTACTACGTGCTGCCGTTTCTACACAATGAACGCATCGCCGCGCGTGTTGACCTGCGCGCCGAACGCGCCCACTCACGCCTGGCGGTGCATGCAGTGCACGAAGAAGCGCCAGGTCTGGACGAGGAGGGGATGCGGGCGTTGGCGGTGAATTTGCGCCAGATGGCCGACTGGCTGGGGTTGCAGCAGGTACAGCTCAATTGCCAGAGGCCCAGTGCCGATCGATTGCGCAGCGCGATGATCGGCTTGGATGTTGGCCGTTAGGGCCTCATCGTGGGCAAGCCCACTCCCACATTGGAATGCAGGGTTTGATTGCAATGCATTCCCTGTGGGAGTGGGCTTGCCCACGAGGGCGTCAGCCCAGTCTCAGCGTTTGACCTGCTTCAACGTCTCGGCAATCAGAAACGCCAGCTCCAGCGACTGATCGGCATTCATCCGTGGGTCGCAGTGGGTGTGGTAGCGGTCCGACAAACCATCCTCGGTGATCGGCCGGGCGCCGCCGATGCATTCGGTGACGTTCTGCCCGGTCATCTCGATATGAATCCCGCCGGCATAGGTGCCCTCGGCCTGATGCACCTGGAAGAACGCCTTCACCTCCGCCAGGATCTGCGCAAAATCCCGGGTCTTGTAGCCGCTGCTGGCCTTGATGGTGTTGCCGTGCATCGGGTCGGAACTCCACAGCACTTGTTTGCCCTCGCGCTGCACGGCGCGGATCAGATTGGGCAGGTGGTCGCCGACCTTGCCGGCGCCCATGCGCGCAATCAGGTTGAGGCGGCCGGGGTCGTTGTCCGGGTTGAGGATGTCGATCAGGCGGATCAGATCGTCCGGGTCCATGCTTGGGCCGACCTTGACACCGATCGGGTTGTTCACCCCGCGCAGGAACTCGACGTGGGCGCCGTCCAACTGACGGGTACGGTCGCCGATCCACAGCATATGGGCCGAGCAGTCGTAGTAATCGTTGGTCAGGCTGTCACGGCGAACGAAGGCTTGTTCGTAATTGAGCAGCAGCGCTTCGTGGGCGGTGAAGAAGCTGGTCTCGCGCAGTTGCGGCGAACTGTCCATGCCGCAGGCGCGCATGAACGCCAGGGTTTCGTCGATGCGGTCGGCCAGTTGGCTGTATTTGTCGGCCAGCGCGGAGTTGGCGATGAAGTCCAGGTTCCACTTGTGCACTTGGTGCAGGTCGGCAAACCCGCCCTGGGCGAAGGCGCGCAGCAGGTTGAGGGTGGCGGTGGACTGGTGGTAGGACTGCAGCAGCCGCTCCGGGTCCGGCACGCGGCTTTTCTCGTCGAAACCGATGCCGTTGACGATATCGCCTCGGTAGGCGGGCAGGGTGATGCCATCGATGGTTTCATCGTTGGCCGAGCGCGGCTTGGCGAATTGACCGGCCATACGCCCGACTTTCACCACCGGGCAACCGGCAGCGAAGGTCATCACGATGGCCATCTGCAGTAGCACCTTGAAGGTGTCGCGGATTTTCGCGGCGGAGAACTCGGCAAAACTTTCGGCGCAGTCACCGCCCTGCAACAGGAAGGCGCGGCCTTGGGTCACTTCGGCAAACTGACGGCGCAACTCGCGGGCTTCCCCGGCGAACACCAGCGGCGGATAGCTGGCCAGGCTTTGCTCCACTTGCAACAGGTGCGCTGCATCCGGGTACTGGGGTTGTTGCTGGATCGGCAGGGCGCGCCAGCTCTCGGGGCTCCACGGTTGGCTCATCTTGAACTCGATTGGCTGATTGACGGTCGGGCGCCAATGTTATCAGCAATTAGTGCGTGACCTGTTGCCGCCGGTTGGCCGACAATCGCGCCTTTGCCCAGCGGTAAACCCTTTAGGAGCAGTGATGACAGAGGAGCGTGTCGAGCGCGTGCTGGCCGAGGTCCATGATGACTTCGGCATGATCCGAGTGCTCGAAGTGGCCGACTACCGGTTTCTCGAATTCGGCGATGCCATCGAGCAAAGCTGTGTGTTCACCGCCGACCCGAGCTGGCTGGAGTACGACTACACCCGCGCCATGCTGATCGGCGCGTTGTGCCACGAGCAGCCCGAGAGCGCGCTGTTCCTTGGCCTGGGCGCCGGTACGCTGACCCAGGCATGCCTCAAGTTCCTGCCATTGGAGGATGTCGAAGCCATCGAACTGCGCCCCGACGTGCCGCGCCTGGCCATCGAATACATGGGCTTGGACGACGATCCCCGCCTGTATATCCGCATCGGCGATGCCCTGGAGTTGCTGGAAAGCGCCGAACCGGCCGATCTGGTGTTCGTCGACCTGTATACCGATGTGGGCCCCGGCGTCGGGCACCTGGCCTGGGCTTTCCTGGAGAACTGCCAGAAGAAACTCAACCCCGGCGGCTGGTTGGTAATCAACCAGTGGGCCACCGACGATGGCAAACCGTTGGGCGCGGCGTTGCTGCGCGGTTTGTATCACCGGCATTACTGGGAATTGCCGGTGAAGGAGGGCAACGTCATCCTGTTGGTGCCGTCGGAGTTGGATCAAGAGCTCGACCTGCACGCACTTTCGGCTCGTGCCGAAGCACTGGCAGCGCAACTGGGCTACTCGTTGCAGCCACTGATCAAGGCGATTAGGTCGGCCACTTAGTAGGCTGAGCGCGCCCGTCCGCGCTCTTGTGGGGGAAGGTAGCCCCGGTGGGGGATCATTCTCTTGCTGGATTCGTCCGGTAACGGGCAGGTTTCAAACCAAAGGGTCTTAAAAGTTAAGTGAAACGTTTAAGCGCGTTAGCCAGCGGGGCCGGGCCTTTGTAAAAACAAACCCGATCGATTTGGTTTTTAAAAGCGTTGCAGCCGCGCGTTTATCGGCGGCCGCCGATAAAAAAAGCTCCCTTTTTCGGCTATTTCCGGTATAGTGCGCGCCGGCCTTTAACCGGGCCGCGTTTAGGTAGCGCAATTCCCCGAAGTCAGCTTCGGCTGCACGTCCGCACAGCGGACTCTCCCTTGACGAATCTTTTTCATTCATTCGTTTTCGCAAATCCCCGCCGACAAAGCAGCCAGGGCGACTCTTGAGTCTCAACACGGCATGCGCAGCTTTGGAGCATGGGTCTTTGCGGATGCACTCAGAGGCAGACCCATGACCCAGGAAACCGGCGGCTTCGCCGCTTTTAATCTTAATCCGAACATTCTTGCAGCCGTCGCAGCGACCGGCTACGAAGAACCTTCGGCTATTCAGCAGCAATCGATCCCAATCATCATGGCCGGCAAGGACATGATTGGTCAGGCACAAACCGGTACCGGTAAAACCGCCGCGTTTGCCCTGCCTATCCTGCATTGCATCGATCCTGCCAAGCGCGAACCGCAAGCCCTGATCCTGGCGCCAACCCGTGAGTTGGCGCTGCAAGTAGCAACCGCTTTTGAAACCTACGCCAAGCAAATGCCTGGTGTAACCGTTGTGGCCGTTTACGGCGGCGCGCCGATGGGCCCACAACTGAAAGCCATCCGTAATGGCGCACAGATCGTTGTCGCCACCCCGGGCCGTCTGTGCGACCACCTGCGTCGTGACGAGAAAGTCCTGTCGACCGTGAACCACTTGGTTCTCGACGAAGCTGACGAAATGTTGAAGCTGGGCTTCATGGACGATCTGGAAGTCATCTTCAAGGCTCTGCCAGCCACCCGTCAGACCGTACTGTTCTCGGCCACGCTGCCTCAGTCGATCCGTGCCATTGCCGAACGCCACCTGCGCGATCCGGAGCACGTGAAGATCCAGACCAAGACTCAGACCGTTACCGCGATCGAACAGGCTCACCTGTTGGTTCACGCTGACCAGAAGACCTCGGCTGTATTGAGCCTGCTGGAAGTCGAAGACTTCGACGCCCTGATCATGTTCGTGCGCACCAAGCAAGCGACCCTGGACCTGGCCAGTGCCCTGGAAGCCAAAGGCTACAAAGCCGCTGCGCTGAACGGTGACATCGCCCAGAACCAACGTGAGCGCGTGATCGACTCCCTCAAGGATGGCCGTCTGGACATCGTTGTGGCGACCGACGTTGCTGCTCGCGGCCTTGACGTTCCACGTATCACCCACGTGTTCAACGTTGACATGCCGTACGATCCGGAATCCTACGTTCACCGTATCGGCCGTACCGGCCGTGCCGGTCGCGAAGGTCGTGCCTTGCTGCTGGTGACGCCGCGTGAGCGCCGCATGCTGCAAGTGATCGAGCGTGTGACCGGTCAGAAGGTGGCCGAAGTACGCCTGCCGGATGCCCAGGCCGTTCTCGATGCCCGCATCAAGAAACTGACCAACAGCCTGGCACCCCTGGTGGCTGACGCTGAATCGACCCACGGCGACTTGCTGGACCGCCTGACCGCCGATATCGGTTGCACCCCGCGTGCTCTGGCCGCCGCACTGCTGCGCAAGGCCACCAACGGTCAGGCCCTGACCCTGGCCGCCATCGAGAAAGAACGCCCACTGGTTCCGAACAGCGCCCCGCGCGGTGATCGTCCAGAGCGTTCCGGCGACCGTCCGGACCGTGGTGATCGTGAGCGTCGCGCTCCGGTGCCATTGGCCGAAGGCCGTGCCCGTTGCCGTACCGCGCTGGGTGCGCGTGACGGTATCGCTGCCAAGAACCTGCTGGGCGCTATCCTCAACGAGGGTGGCCTGGCGCGTGAGGCTATCGGTCGCATTCAGGTCCGTGACAGCTTCTCCCTGGTGGAGCTGCCGGAAGACGGTCTGGAAAAACTGCTGGCCAAGCTGAAAGACACTCGCGTTGCCGGTAAGCAGCTGAAGCTGCGTCGCTACCGCGAAGATTGATCGGCCCTTGGGCTGATTGATCGAAAATAAAAAATCCCCGACTGGTTCGGGGATTTTTTTTGCCTGACTTTACGGTTAGTCGAATCGGTAGATGTCCATGCCGAGCGCGCCCATCGTGAAGCCTTGGTGCGCCACACCGAACGTGCCGCCGGCGCCACGCGCGAAGAACAACGGTAACAGGTGTTCGTCGCTCGGATGGCTGCGCACGGCATAGGGCGCCTGGCGACGGTAGTCATGCAGGGCCGCTTCATCATTGGCCGCCAGTTTATCCACCACCCAATCGCGGAACTCCCGCGCCCAGGGCTCGATACTCTCCGGTCCCGCGTGCCAGGCCAGTTCACCCAGGTTATGGGTGATGCTGCCGGAACCGATCAGCAGCACGCCTTGGCTGCGCAGGCCCGCAAGGGCGTGGCCAATGCGAGTTTGCAGGGCAGGGCCCATACGGCTGGGCAGGGAAACTTGCACCACGGGAATGTCGGCTGCCGGGTACATCAGCGAGAGCGGCACCCAAGTGCCATGATCAAAAGGGCGGCGCTCATCGACTCTCGCATTCAAGCCGTCGGCGTGGAGCAATGCGACAACTTCGCTGGCCAACTGCGGGTCCCCTGGCGCCGGGTACTGCACGGCGAACAGCTCGCGGGGAAAACCGCCGAAGTCGTGCCAGGTTTGCGGGGCGGCACTGCCGCTGACCAGTAATTCCTCGCTTTCCCAGTGGGCCGACACAACTACAATGGCCTTCGGTCTGGGCAATTGCGCGGCGAGGCGCTGCAGGGCAGGACCGCTGGCGCCAGGTTGCAGGGCCAGCATGGGCGAGCCATGGGAGATAAACAGGCTAGGGAGCATTTGAAGGGTCCTGAGCGTTAACATGGGCCCATCTTCAATCAGATCATTGATCTAAATCTAATATAAGTTTTAGCAGTATTTGATCGAATTTTTGGGGTGATCCATGGAACCTGAGTTTTGGCATGACCGTTGGGCGACCAACCAGATCGGCTTTCATCAGTCCGACATCAATCCTTATTTGCTGCGGCATTGGCCCTCACTGGCCCTGGCTCACGGTGCTCAGGTGTTGGTGACGCTGTGCGGCAAGAGCCTGGACCTGATATGGCTGGCCAGTCTGGGGCATCGGGTGCTTGGGGTGGAGCTATCGGAACAGGCTGTGCAGACGTTCTTCAGTGAGCAGGGGCTGCACCCGCGAATTCATCAGCATGGTGCGTTCACGGTGTATCAGGCTGCGTTGATCGAGGTGTGGTGCGGTGACTTCTTTGCATTGGACGCCGAGGTGTTGGCCGACTGCGCTGCGTTGTATGACCGTGCCGCGTTGATCGCTTTGCCGCCGTTGATGCGGGCACGTTATGCAGCGCACTTGAATCGTTGCCTGCGTGCGGGCTGTGAGGGCCTGTTGATCACCTTGGATTACGACCAGGCGCTGAAAGCCGGTCCGCCCTTTGCGGTCACGCAGGATGAGGTGAGGGTGTTGCTCGCGTCGCACTGGACGCTGCAAGTGCTGGAGGAGCAAGACATTCTGGGCGAGAGCTGGAAATTCGTGCAGGACGGCGTGCCGCGCCTGGACGAACGCGCATACCGACTGACCAGGGTGTAAATCGCGCCCACTAAAAAGGGGCGATCAGTCAGATCGCCCCTTTTCGGTATTGCCGGTTGCCGTCAGCCGCGACGACGCAAGGCGTCGATGCGCTCTTCCAGTGGTGGGTGGCTCATAAACATGCGAGCCAGGCCCTGTTTGATGCCGCCGTTGATGCCGAAGGCGGTCAGGCTGTCCGGCATATGCACCGGCAGGCCCTGTTCGGAGCGCAGGTGTTGCAGCGCTGCGATCATCGCCCCGGTGCCGGCCAGGCGTGCACCGGCTTCGTCCGCGCGGAATTCGCGTTTGCGCGAGAACCACATCACGATGGCGCTGGCCAGGAAGCCGAGTACCACTTCCGCGAAGATGGTCGCCACGAAGTAGGCAATGCCACGGCCTTCTTCGTTCTTGAAGATCACCTTGTCGACGAAGTTACCGATGATCCGTGCGAAGAACATCACGAAGGTGTTCACCACGCCCTGGACCAGTGCGAGGGTGACCATGTCACCGTTGGCCACGTGGCCGATCTCGTGGGCCAGCACGGCCTTCACTTCATCGTACGAGAAGCGTTCGAGCATGCCCTGACTCACGGCAACGAGCGCGTCGTTCTTGTTCCAGCCGGTCGCGAAGGCGTTGGCTTCATAGGCCGGGAAAATTCCGACTTCAGGCATCTTGATGCCCGCCTCGCGGGACAGCTGTTCAACGGTTTGCAGTAACCATTGTTCGTGGCGGGTACGGGGCTGAGTGATGACCTGGGTGCTGGTACTCATCTTCGCCATCCACTTGGAGATGAACAGCGAGAAGAGCGAGCCGGCAAAACCAAAGACCGCACAGAAAATCAGCAGCTGATTGAGGTTCAGGTCAACCCCATTGGCCGCCATGAACCCATTGAAGCCAAAAAGGCTCAGGGTGACACTGGCAATCAGCACGACCGCCAGGTTAGTGGCCAAAAACAGCAGGATGCGCATCATGGTTGTAGAGTTCTCCTCATGCTTAATATGTTGCGTACTGCGGGGTATATAAGGTGCGCCATGGGGCTATTCAACCGAGCGACTATTTCAAACTGTGTCCTACAGCATGAATGTAGAGCCTTGAAGGGATTTTCCCACATGAAACACCGCTCGATATCTGTCCTTAGTTGCCGTATTTCCCCATGATTATAGGGGGATGGGGGCAAATGAGAGGTTAACGTAGTAAGTAGGGAGGGTGGCGGAATAGAAGTGTTGCCAGATGCTCGCTGTACGACCGGATCTCGGCCGTACAGCTACGTTTCACTACTGGCGATAAGACTTCAGGAAGTTGCCGATACGACCGATGGCCATCTCCAAGTCATCCACGCGCGGCAAGGTGACGACGCGGAAGTGATCCGGCCATGGCCAGTTGAATGCCGTGCCCTGTACGACCAGCAGTTTTTCCGATAGCAGCAGGTCGAGCACGAATTTCTCGTCGTTGAGAATCGGGCAGACTTTCGGATCGATCCGTGGGAAGGCGTACAGCGCGCCCATGGGTTTGACGCAACTGACGCCAGGGATGGCGTTGAGCAGCTCCCAGGTGCGGTTGCGCTGTTCCAGCAGCCGGCCTTGTGGCAGCACCAGGTCGTTGATGCTTTGATAGCCGCCCAGGGCGGTCTGGATCGCATGCTGGCTCGGTACGTTGGCACACAGGCGCATATTGGCCAGTATGTCGATGCCTTCAATGTAGCTCTGGGCGTTGTGCTTGGGGCCGGAGATGGCGATCCAACCGGAGCGGAAACCCGCCACGCGGTAGGACTTGGACAGGCCGTTGAAGGTCAGGCACAACAGGTCCGGCGCCAGGGAGGCGGTGCACACATGTACGGCATCGTCGTACAGGATCTTGTCGTAGATTTCGTCGGAGAACACCACCAGGTTGTGCTGACGCGCCAGTTCGAGCATGCCCAGCAGCACTTCCTTGGAATACACCGCGCCGGTAGGGTTGTTCGGGTTGATGATCACCAGCGCCTTGGTGTTCGGGGTGATCTTGGCCTTGATGTCGGCCAGGTCCGGAAACCAGTCGGCGCCTTCGTCACACAGGTAGTGAACGGGGTGGCCGCCGGCCAGGGTCACGGCGGCGGTCCACAATGGGTAATCAGGCGCAGGTACCAGAACTTCGTCGCCGTTGTTGAGCAAGGCCTGCATGGACATCACGATCAGCTCGGACACGCCGTTGCCCAGGTAGATGTCCTCGATGCCAACGCCTTCCACCTGCTTCTGCTGGTAGTACTGCATCACCGCCTTGCGCGCGCTGAACAGGCCTTTGGAGTCGCTGTAGCCTTGGGCGGTGGGCAGGTTGCGGATCACGTCTTGGAGGATTTCGTCCGGCGCTTCGAAACCAAACGGCGCCGGGTTGCCAATGTTCAGCTTGAGGATGCGATGGCCTTCCTCTTCCAGGCGTTTGGCGTGCTTGAGCACTGGGCCGCGAATGTCGTAGCAGACGTTGGCGAGCTTGTTCGATTTGCTGACCTGCATGGCGATGTGATCCTGAAAATGAACGATCCAGACGGTGTGGGCACTACCGTACTGTGAAGGCTGCGAGGCCCGCACCCAGAAATACGTTTGAATGCCGGTAGCGCGGGTGCCAGACTGGCGTTTTGAAGAGGCGCAATCATACGTGCCGCCTGATCCATGGAAAAGACACAGATCAGGGTTTTTCAGTTGCCGAGGTGTACCGATGGATAAGTTGCAGAAAACCGTTGAAGAATGGAAAGCGATGCTCGATCCGGAGCAGTACAACGTATGTCGCCTCAAAGGTACCGAGCGACCTTTCAGCGGCAAGTACAACGACACCAAAACGGACGGCGTGTACCACTGCATTTGCTGCAATGAGCCGCTGTTCGATTCCAAGGCCAAGTTTGACTCGGGCTGCGGCTGGCCCAGCTTCTATGAGCCGATCGCCGACAGCGCCATGATCGAGATCCGGGACGTCAGCCATGGCATGATCCGTACCGAAGTCACCTGCGCCAAGTGCGATGCGCACCTGGGGCATGTGTTCCCCGATGGTCCGCCACCGACGGGTTTGCGCTACTGCATCAATTCGGTGTGCCTGGATCTGGTGCCTCGTTGAAGTGAGTAGGTAGCGCGTCGGGAGTGAGTGGCGAGATGGCTCGCTCCCAGTCATAAACGTGATCGAGCATGATCAATGCGCTCAATTAAGTTGTGTGCAATTGAATCGCTCGCTATGTTGTGGGCTCTTCCCCCGACACGAGGCACAGCCATGAGCGACAACCTGCTGAGTATTCCCTGCACCACCATCAAGGGTGAGCAAAAGACCTTGGCCGATTTCGCCGGCAAGGCCGTGCTGGTGGTCAACACCGCCAGCAAATGCGGCTTCACCCCGCAGTACAAGGGCCTTGAGCAACTCTGGCAACAGTACAAGGATC
The DNA here is from genome assembly GCF_019641515.1 of Pseudomonas sp. S5F11. NCBI lineage: Bacteria > Pseudomonadati > Pseudomonadota > Gammaproteobacteria > Pseudomonadales > Pseudomonadaceae > Pseudomonas > Pseudomonas sp. S5F11. The sequence continues at coordinate 1,666,548 of NZ_JAIFJZ010000001.1, read as the reverse complement.
AGGGGCTGGTGGTATTGGGGTTCCCTTGCAACCAGTTCGGCAAGCAGGAGCCGGGTGACGAAGGGGCGATTTCAGAATTCTGTGAGCTGAACTACGGTGTCAGCTTTCCGCTGTTCAACAAAATCGACGTCAATGGCAGCGATGCCCATCCTTTATTTGTGCAATTGAAACAGCAGGCCCCCGGTTTGCTGGGTTCCAAGGGCATCAAATGGAACTTCACCAAGTTCCTGATCGGTCGCAATGGTCAGGTGGTCAAGCGCTTCGGCCCGACCACCAAACCTCAGGACTTGACCCAAGAGATCGAAGCCCTGCTCAAATGACTAACCCACCCGTTGTGTCCCTGGCCCTGGACAACCAATTGTGTTTCAAGCTCTACGCGGCTTCGCGGGCGGTAACCCGTGCCTACAAGCCGATGCTGGATCCATTGGGCCTGACCTACCCGCAATACCTGGTGATGCTGGTGCTGTGGGAGTGGCATGACGCCCCTCCGGCGCAGCCTACGGTCAAGGCGCTGGGGGACCGTCTGATGCTCGACTCGGGCACCCTCACGCCGTTGCTCAAACGTCTTGAACAACTGGCTTGGGTGCAGCGGCAGCGCAGTACCAGGGATGAGCGGGAAGTGCATTTGAGCTTGAGTGAGGCCGGCGTGCATCTGCGCGAGCGGACTTACCAGATGAAGACGCGACTGTTGTGCGACAGCGGCATCGACCTGAACCAGGCGGACGACCTGCGCGATGGTCTGGACCAATTGCTTGGGCAGATCAGAGCGCTGTCGTCTTCGGCACCCACAGATCCAGCAGGGCATTGAGTTCTTCGCGACGGAAAGGCTTGGCCAGGTAGTCGTTCATCCCGGCGGCGCGGCAGCGTTCGCGTTCTTCTGACATAGCATTGGCGGTCAACGCTACGATCGGCAGGTCCGGCCAGCGTCCACTGCTGCGTATCTGCCGACTGGCCTCGTAGCCATCCATCACCGGCATATTGCAATCCATCAGCACCATGTCGAAGTGTTGCTCTTCCAGGCACTTAAGCGCTTCGCCACCATGGCCGGCCACGACCACCTCACAGCCCAGCTTGCTGAGCATGCCCTTGGCCACCAGTTGGTTGACCGGATTGTCCTCCACCAACAGGATGCGCGCGCGGTGCGCTATAGGCGCGGCTTCCACTTGGATCGGATCGAGGATCAGGTGCCCATCGCTGCGCAAGGTGCGTTTTAGAATCTGATACAGCGCGTTGCGGCTCAAGGGGCGGGCCTGTTGCTGCAACGGCGCGAGTGCGGCCACTTCTTCGCTGGGCATAAAGTTGCCGTACGCCGTTACCACCAGAATCGGTGCGGTAATGCCCGGCCGCAGTCGGAACAGGCACTCCGGGCAGTCAGTGATCAGCAGGTCCGGGGTTTCTCCGCTCAAATCATGGTCCTGGGCGTAACAGCGCGGCGTCAGCCCCCAGTAGGGCAGGAGCGTGGTCAGTAGTTCCGTGAGGCCGCTGCTGGCATTGGTGATGGCGATCACATCACCGCTGAGCGGCGGCGGCTGCACCGCCGGCAAATGTGCCGGCAGCGGCAGCTCGGCGCAGAATTGGCTGCCAAAGCCGACCTCCGAGCTGATGCTCAAGCGCCCCTGCATGGCTTCACACAGGTTTCGCGTCAGTGCCAGACCCAGGCCCGTACCGCCAAACTGGCGAGTGATGCCAGCGCCGGCCTGGGTAAACGGTTGGAAAATTTTTACCTGAGCTTCCTGCGCGATGCCGATGCCGGTGTCGCAGACTTCAATGTGGACCTTGCCCTCCTGAACGCTGAGACGCACATCCACGCGCCCGAAGCGGGTGAACTTGAGGGCGTTGGACAGCAAGTTGCTGACGATCTGCCGCACGCGCGTCGGGTCGCCCAGCACTTGGGCCGGAAACCTCGGGTCGATCAGGCAGGTCAGCTCTACGCTAGGCGCGGCGTTCTGCGACAGCAGGTTGGCGGTGTCTTCCACCAGCGCGCCCAAATCGAATGGAATGCGCTCCAGTTCCAACTGGCCGGCATCGAATTTGGACAGGTCGAGGATATCGTTGAGCAACTCCACCAGCACTTTGCCCGAATCGTGGGCGATGGACAGTTGCTGACGCTGCTCGGCGTTCAAGCTGCTGTCCAGCGACAGCGCGATCATGCCCAGCAAGCCGTTGAGCGGGGTGCGGATTTCGTGGCTCATGTTCGCCAGGAACGCCGCGCGGGCCTGAGCCATGCCCAGGGCATGCATTTTGGCCGCCTCCAACTCGTCGTTGGACTGGCTCAGCCGCTGGTTACTGGCCTTGAGTTCCAGGGTACGAGCGGAGACGATATCTTCCAGTTGGCCCAGGTATTCGGTCAGCCGGTCTTCGGCGTGGCGGCGCTGCTGGATTTCAGTCTGCATGTTTTCGAATTGCTGGTTGGCCACGGTGACCAGTACGCCGATTTCGTCATTTTCGTGCCCGGGCGGGCAGTCCAGACGCGTGTGTTTGCGCGTGCTCAATTCGCCAATGATGCGTACCAGTGGTTTGGTCAGCATCACATAGAACAGCCCCAACAGGATGCCGGTCAGCAGCAGGCTGCGCACAAAGCCATTGAGCAGTGTGATCTCGGCGCGCCGCAGGAAGCGGCTGCCGAAAGCGTAGGTATCGACGTCCAGACGCAGCACACCCAGTGAGTCGTTGGGCATATGGCTCAGGTAGAGCCGGTCCTCAAATTGGCGATTGGCGCCAAACATCACGTCGCTGAGGGCGCGGTAGGTGCTTTCCTTGCGCGGCCGTTTTACATCGGCCAGCACCAGGCCATTGTTGTCGATCAACTGCGCGCGAATGATGGCGGGGGAGTGCAGCAGGCCCAAGGTCAGTTCCTGCGCCAGCTCGGCGTCGATGTTGTAGGCAATACGCGATGCCGGGTTATGGCTGATTTCGATCAGCGAGCGAATTTCACGGTTGATGGATGCGTCTTCGCTGGCATAATCAATGCCGATTTGGATCAGACTGAGCAAGGTTCCCAAGACGAAACCGACCAGCACAGTCAATCGGGCTTGTTTATAAGACAAGCGGTGGGCGAACTTGATATCCATCGAGTGTTGAACCACTTCACGTTTCCCTTCGCCCGGCAAGCATAGCTGAACATCCACAGGCTCTGGCCTGCCCGGCATGAATCGTTTTATACGCAGCCCCTTGCGGTCTGTCGCAGGGTTGCCAATACGCCATCTTTTGCAAGAACTTGCCAGAGGAATAATCGTGGATTCTCGATTGAATGCCTTTCTTGAGCGGGCCGATGCAGTACTTGCCCGCCTGGAACCCCTGCTGCCAGCGCCCCGACAGGCCATCGACTGGAACCAGTGCCTGGCCGCGCGCTGGCAACGCGAGGGGCGCACCGGGTTTCTGTTGCCGCTGGAGGTCAGTCTGGACATGCGCCTGTCCGACTTGATCGGCGTCGACAAGCAGCGCGAGCAACTGGCGCGCAATACTCAGCAGTTTCTCGACGGCCTGCCCGCCAACCATGCGCTGCTGTGGGGTTCGCGCGGCACCGGCAAGTCGTCCATGGTGCGTGCCCTGCTGGCCCAGCATGCCAACGCCGGTTTGCGCCTGATCGAAATCGAGCGTGATCACTTGGCCGATCTGCCACGTGTGGTCGAGCAACTGCTCAAACTGCCGCAGCGCTTTATCCTGTTCTGTGATGATCTGTCGTTCGAAGCCGGAGAGGGCGACTACCGCGTGCTTAAAAGCGTGCTGGACGGTTCCCTGGAACAGGCGCCGGAAAATGTGCTGCTCTATGCCACCTCCAACCGTCGCCATTTGGTGCCGGAAAACCAGAGCGACAACGATAACTGGAAGCGCGTGGACGGCGAACTGCACCCCAGCGAAGCCGTGGAGGACAAGATTGCCTTGTCCGACCGCTTTGGCTTGTGGCTGTCGTTCTACCCGTTCACCCAGGAACATTTCCTGGATGTGGTGGAGCATTGGATCGGCGAACTGGCCAGCAAAGCCGGTTTGCAATGGCAGCGTGACGAAGCGCTCGATATTCTCGCCGTGCGCTGGGCCACCGGGCGCGGCAACCGCAACGGACGTTGCGCGTATCAATTCGCCCGTTACTGGGTGGGCCTCAAATTGTTGGAGCGTCAACCATGATCGATTTGCAACACGCCGGTACAGGCCTGGATGGCTATGCCATGCTCTGCGCGCAGCTGGAGTCGCTGTTGGCCGATGAGCGCGACTTTATCGCCAACAGTGCCCAGTTCTCTGCGTTCCTGTTCAACCAACTGGATGACTTGAACTGGGCTGGTTTTTACCTCAATCGCAATGAAGAACTGGTGCTCGGCCCGTTCCAGGGGCAGATCGCCTGTGTGCGTATTCCGTTCGGGAAGGGCGTCTGCGGTGCTGCAGCAGCCTCGCGCCAAACCCAGCGCGTCGAGGATGTGCATGCCTTCCCTGGGCATATTGCCTGTGACAGCGCCTCCAACAGTGAGCTGGTGGTCCCGCTGGTCAAGAACGGCCAATTGATTGGTGTTCTTGACCTCGACAGCCCTTTGATGGCCCGTTTTACCCAACAGGACCAGCAGGGCATCGAGCAATTGGCGGCGATTTTTCTGCGCTTGACCGACTGCTGATGCCATAGGGGGCGGACCCGCCCCCTTATGGGTTATCCAGCGCATGAAGCTGCACCTGCAGCATCCTCTCCAACTCCAGCATCAGCTTTTCGAGGGCCTTCACACCGGCGTCGATCGAAGGCCGATCATCGCCGCGGCCGCAGGCCTGTTCGAGGGTTTCACACTGTGACGCCAGCGCATTGGCCTGAACGATGCGGGCGGCGCCCTTGATCTTGTGGGCCTGTTCGGTGATCTGCTCATAGGAGGCCTGCGCGTTCATCAGGGCGATCAGCTCCTGACGGTCCTGGCGGCTGCTGTTGAGCAGTTCTTCCAGCAGGCGTCGGCTCATCTGTGGATCGCCGCCGGTCAGGGCCTCGAAATTACCGAGGTCTAGGATCTGGTCGGCAGGGTGCGTGCCGATCTGCGCCAAATGCCGTTCCAGAGCCGTGAGGCTGATGGGCTTGAACAGGCAATCGTTCATGCCAGCCTGTGCGCAACGTTGCTTCTCCTCGGGTTGGGCGTTGGCGGTAAAGCCCAGTACCACACAGGGCGTCAGGCCTTCACGCTGTTCGTATTCGCGGATCGAACGACTCAGTTCATAGCCATTCATGATGGGCATATTGCAGTCGGCGATCACCAGGTCGAAACGCTCCTGACGCCAGGCCTGGAAACCCGCCGCGCCGTTTTGCGCTGCGGTGAACTGATGGCCTAGATAGCCGAGTTGCTGGCACATCAACAGGCGGTTCGCCGGATGATCGTCCACCACCAGCACATTGAGCACTGGCGCGGTGGTCGGCCTTTCGGGTTGGTGTTCGTCCTCGGCCAGCTCAGGCTGCAGGCGTGTCATCTTGAGGTTCACGTGCACCTGGGTGCCGACCATGGGCACGCTGCTCAGGCTCAATTGCCCGCCCATCATGGCGCACAGGCTGCGGCAGATCACCAAACCCAGGCCGGCGCCGCTCCTGGCCAGTTGCCCAGAGTTGTCGGCTTGGGCAAAGGGTTCGAACAAGCGCATCTGATCGTCGCGGCTGATGCCGATGCCGGTGTCTTCCACTACCAGTTTCATCTCGACTTGCTGGGCAAGATCGGTGGGCAGCACGTCCACCTTGATTTTGACCTGACCGCGCTCGGTGAACTTGATCGCGTTACTGATCAGGTTCGACAGCACCTGCTTGAAGCGCAGCGGGTCGATCAACACTTCGGTGTCGTCCAGGTCAGTCTTGAACTCCAGTATCAGGCTGAGGGTTTTCTGGCGGGCCAGGCCGTCGAACACACGTACCACCGATTCGATCACTTCCCGCAGGTTTACACGTTCCGGCGCCAGGCTCAGGCGGCCGGATTCGATCCGCGCGATATCGAGGATGTCGCCGATCAACTCCAGCAAGTCCTTGGCCGAGTTATAGGCCACTTCGATGGCGGGGCGGTCGAGGTGGCCCTGGTCCGCGCGCTTGAGCGTCAATTCGAGCATGCCGATCACTGCGTTCATGGGCGTGCGGATTTCATGGCTCATGGTCGCCAGGAACGTACTTTTGGCGCGATTGGCCTCGTCCGCACGTTCTTTGGCGGCACGCAGTTCGTCGAACAATTGGCGTCGCTCGCTGATGTCGATCCAGCCGCCGATGATGCCCTGGACTTCGCCGACGGAATCGCGATACGGCAAGATCCAGTGATAGATCGTGAGTTTTTTACCGCGTATGTGCAGGGCGCGATCCAGGATCAGCGGGTTGCCCTCAGCCACCACACGCTGATAATCGGCGTGGTATTGCGCGGCCTCTTCCGCCATGGCGGTGCTGATCTGCATCGCACTCCTGCCGATCACCTCTTCGCGCTTGACGTCGAACGCCTGCAGGTAGCTGTCGTTGCAGGTCTGCAGCAGGCCCTTGCGGTCGCGCACGTAAATTGGGTGCGGCGTTTCGTTGACCAGGGCGCGCATGAATTCGAACTGGTCATTGAGAGCGCGCTCAGCCATTTTGCGGTGCTTGATCTGGCGCTGCATGTAGGCGTTCCAGGTCAGGGAAATCAGCAGCAACAGGCCGGTGCCGATGATGATGCGCGCAATCAATTGATGATAATTGCGCCAGTAGCTGTCGGAGGCGGCGGTATAGCCGCGCCAGCGACTGTTGATCACCCCCAGCTCGTCCGGAGCGATGCTGAGCAGAGCCTTGTCGAGAATCGAGCTGAGTTCGGTGGCCCCCCGGGACGTTGCCAAGGCAAAGGTGGCCGGCGTGGTGCCAATGCTGAAACTGGTCTGGACCTTATCTTGGAATATCGGTGAAGACAGGAAATAGTTGGCGACCACCAGGGTATTGACCGCACCCTCCACATGGCCTTGTGCAAGGAGTTCGGTTGCCTTGAACGTGTCCCCCGTTTCTACCAGTTGAATCTGCGGAAAGTGCTCGCGCAGGAATTTGATCGGCGGGCTGCCTTGAGTTACCGCCACGCGTTTGCCAGCCATTTGCTCCAGACTGGTGGGCGCCTGGTCTTCCTTGCGCGTCAACATGACGTAGGAGTTTTCCAGGTAGGGGCGGGTAAAGTTCAACTGTCCTTCGCGTTGCAGGCTGGGGGCGATCGCGCCGATGACATCTGCTTCGCCGGCCTCCACCTGCTCGATCATCTCGTTCACATTGCGTCCGCGCTGGATCTCGAAGCGTAAGCCGGTGCGCAGGCGAATCAGTTCCAGCAGGTCGGCGGTGATGCCGCGGAAGTTGCCGTCTGCATCGAAGAATGTCAGCGGTGCGAAGGTTTCGTTCGCGATGACTTTGACCACTGGGTTGTCTTTCAGCCAACGCTCCTCGCGCGGGGTCAGTTGCAGCTTCTGATCGGTCAACAGAATGTCACTGCCGGCACTCCAGCGCTTGGCAATGGTTTCTCGCTCGGAGATGGGCACAGCCATCAGGACGGAGTCGACGATGCTCAGCAGGATGTGCTGGTGCTGCGGCAGGGCAAAGCTGAAGCCGTAGGCTTCGTGCTTACCGAAATTGGCCATGCGCACGTTCTTCAGGTAGCCCTTGTTGATCAGGTAATGGGTGGAAATGGTATCGCCGAGAAACACGTCCGCCTGTTCGAATGCCACTGCATTCAACGCATTCTGGTAAGAGGGATAGGCGCGGATGACCGCGTTGGGGTAGAGCTTTTCCACTTCGCTCAGAGGCAAGTAGTGATAGACCAGGGCCAGGCGCATCCCCGCCAAGCCCTCGCTGAGGCTGCGCGTTTCGCCCTCGCGGGTGACCAGCACCGGTTGATCCACCGCGTAGGGTTCTGACAGGGTGAGGTTGGGGTTGGCGGCTTCGAACCCGTTGGAAGAGCCCAGCAAGTCGATCTCCCCGGACTCAAGGGCGCGAATGGCCGCCTCTCGGGAGGGGTAGCGCACCACTTTGATCGGCAATGCCAGCGCCTTGGCCAGCAGCCCGGCGTAGTCGGCGGTGAGGCCCTCGTAATCGCGGCCGCTGGAGGTGAGATCAAAAGGGGGGTAGTCAGGGGCCGCAGTGCCCAGTACCAGTTCGCGTTTGTTCTGCAGCCATTGGCGTTGAGCCTTGTTCAGGTGGGTTTCCAGTTGTACCGAGCCTGCACGACTCAATAAATTGAAATATTCCGGGCCCGTTGGAGGGGCGGCAGGCACGGCAATGCTGAAGCACAAACCGGCACTCAATAAAATCAGATAGTCCTTTATACGCCTGGGCATCCGCTTTCTCACACTAGCGCGTTTCGTTTTGCCATCTCGATAAGTTCTACCAAGGACTTGGCTTGAAGTTTTTGCATGAGCCGCTTTTTATAGGTGCTTACTGTTTTGTTACTCAAGAACATACCTTTGGCGATTTCCTTGTTAGTCCGCCCTTGTGCAAAAAGTTGCAATACCATCAGTTCGCGATCGTTTACCGCTTTGAATAGTTCAAGTTCCTTTGAAACCGTGGTGTCCGCCCCATTGGCATTCAAAGCCTGGCTGGGAAAGTAGTTGTAACCTGATAACACGGCACGGATGGCGCTGAGCAACTCGCTCAGATCCCCTTCTTTGCACACATAGCCATCGGCGCCCGAGCGCATGCAGCGGGTGGCGAACAGGGTTGGGGATTGAGCCGTCAGCACCAAGGTCTTCATTGAAGTGTTCATGGCATTGAAGCGGCAGAGCACTTCAAGCCCGTCGAGTTTTGGAATGCTGATATCCAGAATGATCAGGTCCGGTTGGCACTCACGGACCATTTGTATGGCGTCGCATCCATTATCGGTTTCGCCCACTACTTTGTAGCCCTCGTGCTCCAACAACATTCGGATGGCGAGCCTTATAACCGGATGATCATCAATTATAAAAACGGTGTTCATGTTTACGTTTCCGTGCAAGTGCAAATAAAGCGGGCACATTAGCTCAGAAGCGGATGCAGGAGCATGAAGTGGAGGGGGAGCAAATATAAAACAGGAAAGTTCCTACATCAAAAAAGGTAAAAGCCTACTGGTTGCTAAGGATTTGTGAAGCGAGATGACAACGTTTCGCTGTTATTTCGGTTTAATCCAGGCATCAGGTGATTAGAAGGACTAGGTGTCATGATCTTGGTCGGTCTACAGGGTTGCAAGACTTGTTTTTATAAGGCGGGTAATGGAAAGAGCAACTGTGAAAGTTCTTCTTTGTTCAATGGCTTTGACAAGTAACCGAGCATGGGCAAACCACGCTCCAGTGCCTGAACATGCAACGCCGACAGCTCTGCGATGGGCAGCCCGCTGAGCAGGATAGCGGCGTTGATAAAGCGTTGACGGCTGGCGATTTCAATCAGCTCCAGACCCGGTAGATCGGGCAAGCATTGATCACACAGAAGGATGTCGAAAGGCATGTGCGCCTGGGTCATCAGATGGACGGCCTGCGCGGCGTTTTCGCATGGTGTCAGCCGCTCGAAGCCGAAGCTGCGAAGCAGACACTGAGTGGCGAGCAGTTGAAAAGGATGATCCTCCACCAACAGGATGCAAAGAGGGTTACTGGGCATAAAAAGTACACGATGAGTCAAGCGTCGAAGGGGGGCATGTAGGAGCTGTTCGATGACTGTGCCCGGAGCGGGCGCGATTATTCCCCGTGTATCTGTGCGAATTCGATCAGGCCGCTCTGTTCCGTGTGTAGGCAGATTCTGCTCAATCGGCAGGCGGCTTGATCGGGCGGTTATTGAGGGCTGGAGCGACCGGTCATCTCTCGTGCCATTTCAGTGGCATAGCTGTCGGTCATGCCGGCGATGAAGTCGATCATGCGCAGGAACGACGTGTGCAGTGGCCATGCCGGGTCCGGTGCGTTGTTGCCGAGCAAGTCGAGAATGCGCCGGTTCTTGAAGGACGGCGTGCGCCCGCCATGTTGCTCCAGTGCGGCGCCGCAGAACGCATTCAGGAGAATTTCCAGGGTGGTGTAAGCGCCGATTTCGTGCAGCGTCTTGCGCTTGTCCTGGAAGATTTTCTTGCGCGCCATGTCTTTGGCGTCCAACACACAGCGTTTGGCCGGACCGTGCATATGTTCGACCAGATCGCCGGGCAGGGTGCCGGCCAGCAAAGCATCCTGCTGATCGACGAACGCGCGCGCCGCGGCGTTGGTCAGGTGCTCGATGGCCTTGCCGCGCAGGATCGCCAGTTTGCGCCGGCGTGAGTCCTGCGGCCCCAATTGACGGTAGGTTTGCGGCAGGTCGTCGCCCACCAAATCGAGCAGCAACGACTCGACTTCGGCGTACTCCAGCAAGTCCATTTCCAGGCCGTCTTCCAGGTCGATCAAGGCGTAGCAGATGTCATCCGCGGCCTCCATCAGATAAACCAGCGGGTGACGCGCCCACCGTTGGTCCTCCAGTTGCGGCAGTCCGAGTTTGTGGGCGATCTGTTCCAGAATCGGCAACTCGCTCTGGTAGCAGCCGAACTTGTGCTTCTTGTAGCCCAGGGAGTCGGCGTGGCGGGCAGTCCAGGGGTATTTGAGGTAGGTGCCTAGGGTGGCGTACGTCAGCCGCGTGCCGCCGTCGAACTGGTGGTATTCCAATTGAGTGAGCACGCGAAAGCCTTGGGCATTGCCTTCGAAGTTGAGGAAGTCATTGCGCTCGGCGCTGCTCATGTCGTCCAGCCAGCCGCGGCCGGCTGCTTGTTGAAACCAGTGGCGGATAGCGTCTTCGCCTGAGTGCCCGAACGGCGGGTTACCGATGTCATGGGCCAGGCAGGCCGACTGCACCACCATGCCCAGGTCGCTGGGATCGCACCAGTCGGGCAGGGCGCTGCGCAGGGTCTCGCCCACGCGCATACCCAGGGAGCGGCCGACGCAGCTGACTTCCAGCGAGTGGGTCAAACGGGTGTGGATATGGTCGTTGCTCGACACGGGATGCACTTGCGTCTTGCGACCCAGGCGACGAAACGCGCCGGAGAAAATAATGCGGTCGTGATCTTTATGGAACGGGCTGCGGCCCAATTCTTCCGGGCTGTGCAGTGGTTTTCCAAGACGTTCGCGGGTCAGCAGGGTGGGCCAATCCAAGGCGGGTACTCTCCGTGCGGTGAATGACCCGCCCAGCTTCCCGGTTCCGCCGCGGCGGGGCAAGCGAAAATCTACAGGCCGGCGGCGTCGATATCGATTAACAGTAAGCGCTGACCGTTATCGAAGAATTGTCCGGCGGTGAGGCAGTACTGGTTGGTGGTGGCATCGCGGTAGGTCGAAGACAGCGTCAAGCGGCGCTCCTCCCAACCTTCGGCGAGCAGATGATAAAAGTACGGCCGCCACGACCAGTTGTGGCCAAGGTAGCGGCTATCACTCTGCCAGGCGTCCTGGCGCCACTCGAAATTGGGCGTCAGTTGGGTGCCGTGGCGGTCGCACTGATAAAAGCGCAGCAGCCAGGGGAATGCGGGCAATTGCGGTAACTGGCTCAACGGTGCCTTGGCCTGGGCCCAGCTTTGCAGGATGCTCATCAGCTCGGCCATTTGCTGGCGCAACTGCATGATGCGCCCGCGTTCCGCCAACTTCTGCTGGACGTATGCGGTGCGCAGTTGAGCAAAGCGTGGCACGAAGGCGTCGGTGGCGAACCAGTCCAACTGGGCTTGGGCAAACAAGTAACCTTGTACGTAGCGGGCGCCGCACTCCAGGGCGAAGTTCAGTTGCGCTTCAGTTTCCACGCCTTCGGCGATGATCCAGCAACCGGTCTTTTCCGCCATTTGTGCCAACGCGCGCACCACCTCGCTGCTTGGCCCGCCGCGCGCGGCCTCCTGAAACAGACGCATGTCTAGTTTGAGAATGTCCGGTTGCAACGCGAGCACCCGGTCCAGCTGGGAATAGCCGGCGCCGAAGTCATCGATTGCGATCCGCGCGCCCGCCTCACGGTAGCGCGCCACAACCTCTGCCAGGCGCCTGATGTCGCCCCCCAGTTCGGTGATCTCGAACACGATGCGCTGCGGGTCCACGCCGTGGCTGTGGATCTGTTTCAGGCTCGGCAACGGCTGGCCCGGACGCAGGCGGTTGATCCAGCGCGGTGAGATGTTCAGGCTCAGGAACCAGTCTTCAGGCGCCTCATGCAACCGGCTCAGGGCGTTATCGCGCAGCTGCCGGTCGAGTCGTCGCAGAGCTACGCCGGAGGTACGCGGGTCGGCGAACAGCGGGCCTACGGACTGCAGGCGACCGTCAGCCAGGCGCAGGCGACCCAAGGCTTCCACGCCGGCAATGCGGCCGGTGGCGGTATCGATGAAAGGCTGGAAGCAGGCGAGCGGTTGCCCGTCGATCACAAGGCCTCCTTAAGAGAGGTGGCGAAAAAAAGGCCCGCCCCTCGTGAACAAGAGGCCGGGCCGATTCTGTTAGCAAGAATGCAGCCAGCGAGGGCCGGCGCAGCTCAGTCTTTGCGCGAACGCCCTTGCATGGCCAGTTTGATCAACGGGATCAAACCCGCACCCAGGCGCACCAGACGCGTCACGCTGCTGATACTGCCGCCCTTGGCGCCCTTGCCAGTGAGGAAGCCCATCAGCGTCACCGCCGCCACGCCCCACAGCGGCGCGTGCTTGATGCCCAGGTTCTCCTGCCAGTTATGCCGCATGTCGCGCATCTTATGCAGGGGCGTGAGCAACTGCTGGGATTCGTGGCGGATTTCCTGGCGGTGCATTTCCATGCGCAGGCGGATCAAGGCCTTGCGCATTTCTCGCCGGGTGGTGGATTGCGGAACTTCAGTCAGGCTCATGGCAGCAGGCGCTCCCGGTCATTGGCCAACTCTTCGAGGGTGGCATGGAACGGTGTGGATTCATCGAACACCGCGGCTTTCAAGCGTACCCCGCAGAACGCGGCAGCCAGGCTATAAAACACGCAGAGGCAGATGATCCCTGTCAGGCGGTAGCCGGTGTCCCACACCAGAATCATCACCAGAGTCGACAACCCCACCAGCAACAGCAAAGCGAACACCAGGGCAAGGCCTGCGAACAGCAGCAGGCTGACGGTGCGGGCTTTCTGTTCCTGCAACTCGATGCCGAACAGTTCGACGTGGCTGTGCAGCAAGCCTAGAACGGCAGCGCCCAGGCGTCGTGAGGTAGAACTTGCGCCCGTAGACGAGCCACTTTCGCCGATAGACATAATTTAGCGCCTTGTAGCCAGCAGACCGATCAGAAAGCCCACGCCGGCGGCAATACCGATGGACTGCCAAGGGTTGGCCTGCACGTAATCTTCCGTTGCGGTGACCGCCGCCTGGCAGCGTTCGCGCAGGGAGTCTTCGGTCAATTGCAGGGTTTCACGGGCCTTGAGCAGGCTCTCGTGAATCTTGCTGCGCAGTTCATCGGCCTGGTCGCCGGCGAGGATAGCGGTGTCGTCCAGCAACTTTTCGGTGTCGCTGACCAGGGTTTGAAAATCCGCCATCAGTATTTCTTGAGCAGTCTTTGCAGTGGTTCTGGCCATGGGTATCTCCGTGATTGGCTGATCGGTGCGTGTGGTTTCGAGTCACCGGCGTCGGTGAAGGTTCATTGCGATTGCCTGGTACAGCTTTTGCTTTGGCTTGGTGCGCGGGCCCCACGGCCTGCGCTGAATCCGGGCGGTCGAGGCCAATGCCTTGAAAAACCTTACCCTAAAACACTTAAACCCGCGGAAAAACCCTGTCGGCAACGGCCTATTGTGATGTTCGCTGCGCTAAAGCGGTTCATGCCCCCAACAGAGGGGTGGTTCCGCCGGTTCCAATTTAGTGCGCGGATTTCTGGCTTGAACCGCTTTGGTGCTTTTTGCCCTGAGTACAGGCCTGCCAGCTTCCATGGACACTCTACAAAGTGCGGTGGACACCCTCGTCCATAGCTCCAACACCCTGTTTATTCTGATCGGCGCGGTCATGGTCCTGGCCATGCACGCCGGCTTCGCGTTTCTGGAAGTCGGTACGGTGCGTCAGAAAAACCAGGTCAACGCGCTGTCGAAGATCCTCAGCGATTTCGCGATCTCGACCCTGGCTTACTTCTTTATAGGCTATTGGATCTCCTACGGCGTGAGCTTTATGCAGCCGGCGGCGGTGATCAGTGCCGATCATGGCTACGGTCTGGTGAAGTTCTTCTTCCTGCTGACATTCGCCGCGGCAATTCCGGCGATCATCTCCGGGGGCATTGCCGAGCGTGCGAAATTCGCGCCGCAGTTGTGCGCCACCGCGTTGATCGTGGCCTTCATTTACCCATTTTTCGAAGGGTTGGTGTGGAACGGTAATTTCGGTCTGCAGGCCTGGTTGCTCAGCACTTTCGGTGCCGGTTTCCATGACTTTGCCGGCTCGGTGGTGGTGCATGCCATGGGCGGTTGGCTGGCGCTGGCGGCGGTGTTGCTGCTGGGCCCGCGCAACGGTCGCTATCGCGAGGGGCGGCTGGTGGCGTTCGCGCCGTCGAGCATTCCGTTCCTGGCGCTGGGTTCGTGGATTCTCATCGTCGGCTGGTTTGGCTTTAACGTGATGAGCGCGCAGACCCTTAACGGCGTCAGCGGTCTGGTGGCGGTCAACTCGCTGATGGCGATGGTCGGCGGCACCGTGGCTGCCCTGGTGATCGGTCGCAACGACCCTGGTTTTCTGCATAACGGGCCGTTGGCCGGATTGGTGGCGATCTGTGCTGGTTCCGACCTGATGCACCCGGTGGGCGCATTGGTCACCGGCGTGGTGGCCGGCGGTTTGTTCGTGTGGTGTTTTATCGCGGCCCAGGATCGCTGGAAAATCGACGACGTGCTGGGTGTGTGGCCGTTGCATGGCCTGTGCGGCGTGTGGGGTGGAATTGCCTGCGGGGTCTTTGGCCAGACGGCCCTTGGCGGGCTGGGCGGCGTGAGCCTGGCCAGCCAGTTGATCGGCACCGCCCTCGGTGTGGCGGTGGCGTTCGGCGGCGGCCTGTTGGTGTACGGCGTGATCAAGCGCGTGCACGGGCTGCGTCTGAGCCAGGAGCAGGAGTACTACGGCGCGGACCTGTCGATCCACAAGATCGGTGCGGTCAGTCAGGATTGATCGGCGCCTCATCGTTGTCGCTGGGCGGTGCGTGAAAGCCGTGCAGCAGGCGATAGCGGTTTTGCCGCACTTCATCAACGCGCGCCTGCACCTGTTGATCCGGCAGGCCCAGCAGGAGCAAGGCGTGGGAGGCGAGCATCAGGCTCGACTCCAATAACTCGGGCACCACTTCAGTGGCGCCCGCTGCTTTCAGTTCGGCCCACTGGCTATCATCGCGGGTGCGCACCAGGATCGGCACCTGGGCGTTGATACGGCGCGCCTCTTTAAGCACCACCAGCGCGACATCGCTGTTATCTACAGCAATCACCACCAATCGCGCGCGCTCTATGCCCACTGCGCTGAGCAGGGCGCCGCGCCGGCAGTCGCCGTAATGCACGCTGCTGTCTTCGGTCGCCGCTTCCTGAACCCGTTCCGGGTCATCATCCAGAGCGATGAATGCTTGTTGCTCGCGACGCAGAAAGCGCCCGATGGACTGTCCGACGCGCCCGTAACCGCAGATCACCGCATGGTTGCGCAGCTGCGCATTGAGCGCGGTGATGGTCTCCAGTTGCACCTGCTGATTGGGTTTGCGATGCAGGCGCAGGGCGATGGCCGGCGCGGCGCGCAATAGCAGGGGGGTGAGCAGCATCGAGCAAAACGTTGCGGCGAGCAGCAGGCCGTTGAATTGATCCGGGATCAGCCGGCTCTGCTGCATCTGTGCCATCAAGGCGAAGCAGAACTCGCCGCCCTGAGCCAGGGCCAGGCCGCTGCGCCAGGCGGTTTCCATGTCGCTGCCGCGCAGTTTGACCAGCACGGCGACCACGCACCCCTTGATCAGCATCAGCGTGAGGGTCATGCCGAGGATCAACAGGCTGTGGCTGAGGAACAATTGCAGGTCGATCAGCATGCCGATGCTGACGAAAAACAAGCCCAGCAGGATGTCGCGAAATGGTCGGATATCCGCTTCGATCTGATGGCGGTAATGGCTTTCACCCAGCAACATCCCGGCCAGGAACGCGCCCAGGGCAGGGGAGAGGCCGAGCAAATGGGTGAGCCAAGCGGTCAGTAGCACAATCACCAGGGCCAGCAACACAAACAGCTCCGCCGAGTGGGACGCGGCGACCTCACGGAACAGGCGCGGCAACAGCCAGCGGCTGGCAAGCAGCAGGCCGATAAACAGCACCACGGTCTTGCCCAAGGTCAGCGGCAACGCCAGGTACCAGGCCTGATCGCTGCTGCCGGCGAACACCGGCACCAGCGTCAGCAGTAACACTGCGACCACGTCCTGAAACAGCAACACGCCAATCGCATTCTGGCCATGGCTGCTGAAAATCTCGCCAAGGCTGCCCAACTCCTTGCTGACGATGGCCGTGGACGACAGCGCCAACCCCGCGCCGAGCAACAGCGCAATTCCGGGCGCCACCCCCAGTAGCATCAATGTGGCCCCCAGCAGCGCGCCGCACCCCAGTACCTGCAAGCTGCCCAGGCCAAACACCACATGGCGCAGGGCGAGCATCTTGTTCAGGGAAAATTCCAGGCCCAGGGAAAACAGCAGAAACACTACCCCCAGCTCGGCGAGATCGGGCAGCTCTTCGCTATCGTTCACCCAATCCAGCGCGGTGGGCCCCACGGCCAGGCCTACGCACAGATAGCCCAACACGGGCGGCAATTGCAGCCGGCGAAACAGGGCGATCACCACCAGGGATGACGCCAGAATGATCAGCAGGTTGGCGAACACAAACCTCTCCGTTACAGGGTCAGCTGACAAAAAGCCGCGAGAATGGCTGAATCAGTTATAGGCCATGGTGACTTGGGTCAGGTCTTTTTGGGGCGGCATGCACAACTCGCCACCCTCGGTAAGCAGGCTTAGAATGACCCACCTTATTCTGATCAGGCCCATTCGTCATGCTTCCTGAATGCCAGCTGTTCGGCACCCTGGGTTGCCACCTGTGTGAGTTTGCCGAAGCCGAAATCATGCCGCTCGTCGAACATGGGTTGCAGGTTGAGTTGGTGGATATCACCGATCCCGAGGACTTGACCGAGGTCTACGGCCTACGGATTCCGGTGCTTCGACGGGTAGACACGGGGGCGGAACTGGACTGGCCGTTCGACACCGACCAGGTGGTCGCCTTCCTTCTCTGACGTCGTGGCGATGGCGGGTTTCCAAATATTACGCTACTGTATGTTTGTACAGCGATGGAATAGAGGGAACGCCCGTGGTGAATGTTGAACAACTGAAAAGCAGCGTCAATCGCATGTCCGCCGACATCGTGCGCGATGCGGTGAACGAGCTGCGCCTGGACGGTCTGGTCACGGAAGGTAAGACGCCGTTCAACAAAGTGCATTTCAATACCTGCTTTGCCGAGATCGAAGCGCTGTTTCAGCGTGCCGGCTATCACAAGCAGTTGGACGTGGTGGGTTACCAAGGCTTGCTGTACGCCCTCTACGATCCGGGGCGTTGGGAGGCGGTGGACGTGTTGCGTTGGCTCAAGGAGTTCACCGAAGCGGCCAGTGCCTCGCCGATCCTGCGCGCTGAATTGGCCAAGGCCTGAGATCCGCCCTAGGCTCGATCCCGCTCCATGCGGGATAATGCCCGCCGATTTTCCCAGGCTTCGAGCGTCTTCATGTCCACTTCCGGTTTTTCCGCGTCCCAGCACCAGGCCAGCACCTTGTATCTGCCACCGGGCCCTTGGGCTACGGTGCTGGACTGTCTGTGCACGCACTTCCCCGCGATCAGCCGCGAACACTGGTTGGACCGCATCGCTCGCGGTCGCGTGCTGGACATCAACGGCGACCCCATCCAGCAAGATCTGGCCTACAGGGAAGGCCTGTGCATCTACTATTTTCGCGAGGTGCCCAACGAAAAGGTCATCCCGGTGCAGGAAACTATTCTGTATGCCGACGAACACTTGGTGGTGGCCGATAAACCGCACTTCCTACCCGTGACGCCGGCCGGCGAATACGTCGAACAGACGCTGTTGCGCCGCCTGATTCGTCGCCTGGACAACCCGTCGCTGGTGCCCCTGCATCGTATCGACCGGCACACCGCGGGGCTGGTGCTGTTCTCGGCCAACCCCCACAGCCGCGCGGCGTATCAGCAGCTGTTTCCTACGCGCAAGATCGATAAATTTTACGAAGCCATTGCCCCCGCGCTGCCGGATCTCACCTTTCCCTTGGTACACAAAAGTCGTCTGGTGGACGGTGAACCCTTCTTTCGCATGCAGGAAGGTCCCGGTGTCAGCAACACCGAAACCGCGGTGGAAGTTCGCGAAAAACATGGCGAGCTATGGCGTTACGGCCTGTTCCCGGTCACCGGCAAGAAGCACCAGTTGCGCGTGCACATGACCGCGCTGGGGGCGAGTATCTGCAATGACCCGTTCTACCCCGACGTGCTCAAGGACGCCGTGGACGACTACGCCAACCCACTTAAACTGCTGGCCCAGGGTGTGCGTTTTGTCGACCCGGTTACCGGCCAGACGCGCGACTTTCGCAGCCGCATCACCCTCGATTGGTGAGCGCCGGAAACGACAAGGCCCGCGCGAGGCGGGCCTTGTGGGCAAACGTTTAAGACTTACAGGTCTTTAACGGTGCGAACCTGGTCTTTATTGATACGGGTGTGCTTGCCGTCCAGCTGTTCGAATTCGTAGAAGCCCGAATCTTCATCGTATTTCGGGGTGTCGACGGCCTGGATTTCACGCCCGTCATTCAGGGTGATCACGGTAGGCGAGGCGCAACCGGCGAGGGTAGCGAGGCCCAGGGCGAGCATGAAAGCGGCGATGGTCCGTTGAGTCATGGGTGTGTCTCCAAGAGAATTCTTTGAAATTGCTGACCTTGTGACGCGTAAGGCGTCGCCAAAGTTCCTTGTACGAAAGTTCATTCTGACACGTCAGACTTCTGGTGCAACAGTTCGGGTGTGTTCAAGTTGGCCAGGCGTGGATCATTCGCCGGGCATTCCAGGCCCACGCCACCCAGTTGCAGGAGGATCTTGCGCGGGCTGCGCTCGCCAGCGTGCCAGGCTTGTTCTACCGCGTTCCTGAGGTGCGTTGGGATGATGCAGATCAAGGGTTCCCAGAATTCCCCATGGCGCACCATCACCGGCGACTGCGGGGTGCGTCGGGCCGTGTCACGCAGGTCGGCGAGCAGGCGCGCGTCGATATGCGGCACATCGCAGGGCAACACCAGCAAGTGCTCATGGCGCGCGGCGGCGAGGCCGGCGCGGATACCGGCGAGCGGCCCGGGGAAGTCCGCGCTGTCGTCGTTTACTAGGTGATCGGCGTATGCCGCGTAACGGTCTTGGTTGCGGTTGCAGGAGATGATCAAGTCGTCGGTCAGCCCGCGCACCAAGCCCTGCAAGTGCGCAATCAGCGGCTGGCCGCGCCAGGTTAGCAAGCCTTTGTCCTGGCCGCCCATGCGTTGGCCGCGGCCACCGGACAGCAATAGAATCGAACAGGGCAGAGGGCACGAATCAAAGGACATGGTGGTTCCGCAGCGGCAAGCAAAGGAGGGCCTGTGATATAACACCGGGCTGTTCCTTCGACAACCGGACCGTGCCATGAAAGCCAAGGTTGATGCGCCTTTTGTACCCCTGAATATCGCTGTATTGACCGTCAGTGACACCCGCACCCTGGATACCGACACCTCGGGCCAAGTCTTCGTCGACCGTCTGACCGCCGCCGGCCATCGCCTGGCCGAGCGCGTGCTGCTCAAGGACGATCTCTACAAGATCCGCGCCCAGGTTGCCCACTGGATCGCCGAAGACGTGGTGCAAGTGGTGTTGATCACCGGCGGCACTGGCTTTACCGGCCGCGACAGCACCCCCGAAGCGGTGAGCTGTCTGCTGGACAAGCAGGTCGACGGCTTTGGTGAGCTGTTCCGCCAGATATCCGTGGCTGATATCGGCACCTCCACCGTGCAATCCCGCGCGCTGGCTGGTCTGGCCAACGGCACCCTGGTGTGCTGCCTGCCGGGCTCCACCAATGCGGTGCGCACCGGTTGGGACGGCATCCTCGCCGAGCAGTTGGACAACCGCCATCGCCCGTGCAACTTCGTCCCGCACCTCAAACTGGCTGAACCTTGTGAATCCCGTGGGTAAGCCCGGCAAGGCCGGCGCCCTCATGCCGGTAGAGCAGGCGCTGCAACAGCTGCTGGACCTGGCCGACGCCACGCCGATTCGCGAGCAGGAGACGTTGCCCCTGGCCGGCTGCGACGGTCGCGTACTCGCGCATGCGCTGATCTCCACCCTCGACCTGCCGCCCTGGCCCAACAGTGCCATGGATGGCTACGCCGTGCGCCTCTCTGACTGGACCGGCGAGCCGCTGGTGGTTAGCCAACGTATCTTCGCCGGTCAGGCGCCGCAGCCCCTGGCGGCAGGAACCTGCGCGCGGATTTTCACCGGTGCGCCGGTCCCCGCCGGCGCCGATTGCGTGGAGATGCAAGAAAACGCCGTGGTCCACGCCGATGAACGGGTGAGCTTCAGCGAACCCCTGCGCACGGGCCAGAACATCCGCCCCCAGGGCCAGGAAACCACCGTCGGCGAAACCGTGCTCGACGCGGGCACGCGCCTGGGGCCCATTGAGCTCGGCTTGGCCGCGTCCTTGGGCTGCGATGGCCTGGCCGTGGTGCGTCGCCCGCGGGTGGCGGTGCTGTCCACCGGCGACGAACTGATCGAACCGGGCTTGCCCCTCGGCCCGGGGCAGATCTACAACAGCAATCGCCGCGTGCTGTGCAGTTGGCTGGCGCGGATGGGCTGTGAAGTGATCGATGCCGGGATTCTGCCTGACGACCTGGAACAGACCCGTGGGCGTCTGGCCGGGTTGGGCAGCGTTGACCTGATCCTGTCCACCGGCGGCGTGTCGGTGGGGGAGGCGGACTTCCTCGGCGTCGCCCTGCGTGAAGAGGGCGAGCTGGCGTTATGGAAACTGGCGATCAAGCCAGGCAAGCCGCTGACGGTCGGCCATTTTCGCGGTGTGCCGGTGATCGGTCTGCCTGGTAACCCGGCGTCTACCCTGGTGACGTTTGCGCTCTTGGCGCGCCCGTACATCCTGCGGCGTCTAGGCGTACTCGACGTGACACCGTTGCGCTTCGAGGTTCCGGTGGGTTTCGAATGGCCCAAGCCGGGCAACCGCCGCGAGTACCTGCGCGGGCGTATCGAGCAGGGCCGCGCGGTCATCTATCGCAACCAGAGTTCCGGTGTGCTGCGCAGCGCGGCGTGGGCAGAGGGATTTGTGGAGGTGTTGGAAGGCACAACGCTTAATGTGGGGGATCGAGTCAACTTCATCCCGCTGAGCGAAGTCCTCAACTGAATAAAAAGTCCGAGTGTGGGAGCGAGGACACTGATAGCGGAGTAACAGTCACCTAATGGCTGGCTGAATCACTGCCATCGGGGGCAAGCCCCCTCCCACCCTTGATAATCATTGCCTGGGCTGGATCATACGGCGCAGCACCGCGCAAACCATACTGCTTCCCCCGGTATCAACTGAAAAGCCGGCTCAAAATGTGGGAGGGGGCTCGCCCCCGATGACGGCTCGCTATTCAGTAATCGTCTCCGCGCTCGGTCACATCCCGCTCCACCGGTCCCGCATGCGGGTCAAATCCCACCGGGAACTTGCCTTTCAATGTCCAAGCAAACGCAATGATCTCGGCAATGGTGCGATACAACTCCTCGGGAATGCTGTCGCCCAATTCCATGCGGGCCAGCAGTTTTACCAACTCGGCGTTTTCATAGATCGGTACTTCGTTTTCCCGCGCCAGCTTGAGGATGGCTTCGGCCAGGGCATCATCGCCTTTGGCGGTGAGCGTTGGCGCCTGCTGGCCGTCGTACTTGAGGGCAATCGCCTGGCGAGATGATTCGGTGGTCTTCATGCGGTTTCGTCCACCCAGCGTTGTTCCAGGCCTGTCTTGGGGCCCCGTGGCGGCGTGCCAAGGTGGCAGTCGAGGTCGCCGACGTTGAGGCCCGAGGTCACCAGGCGCTCGCGCAGACTGCCCAAATGGCTTTCGATCAGGCTCGCGGTAAACGGTCGGGTCGCCCACAGTTGGCTCGACAACTTGCCCTGGCTCAACTGCGCCTGCACCTGCAACGGGCCCAGGGGTTCCATATCGAAGGCCAGCTCAACGCGCCAGAGCATCTGCTTGGCGTCCTTATTGGCTTTGCGTTCGGGCTGATCCTTGTCCGGCGCCGGTTCTTCACGCTGGAACTTGACCTGCAACGGCACGATGTCCTGCAGGGTGCGCATGGGGATTTCCAACTGCCAAGTGGTTTGCAGGCGGCCATCGGCCGTAGTGCCGGTTTGTTCCAGGCTCGACAACTGATGGCTCTGCAAGCGCGAGATCGCTCCGGCGGCCAGGCGCAGCAGGTTTTCCAGATCGCCTTCGCCCTCCAGCTTGCCCATCAGGCGTTCGGGCAGCGGGAAGCTCACCGGTGCCTGGCGTGCGCTGACTTGCCCCAAGGTATTCAGCGGGCTGCGCACAAAGTTCGGCAGTATCTGGGCCAGGGTGTTGGCGGCCAGGATGGCATTGAGGTTGGTATTGGCGGGCAGGGCGGGGACCAGATCGGCGACCAACCGCAGCAGCGCACCTTTCATATCCAGGGGCGGTACCTGCGGGTTCTGGCCGGCCAGCAGTTTGGCCTCCAAAAACGCGCCGCTGTTCTGAATCACCTGGGCCAGCACTTTCGGGTTGCTCACCTGGGCCAGGTCCGGCAGGGCGGCCAGCAGACGGTCGGCGGCGGCGCGTAGGTCCGCCGAGGTACTGCCCTCACGCGGTAAGTTCTGCAACGCGTTGAACACTGCATCCAGCGAACCTTGGCGGCTTTGTTGGGTCGCCAGCTGTTGCGTGACGGCCAACTGATCCTTGAGCCCGCTCAACGGCACGAAATTCAAGGTTTGCGCGTTCTGCACCACCGCGCTGAGCAGGCTGCCGACGCGCAACGGCTGCGGGCTCTCCACGGTCAGCGTCGCGCCGGCCATGGCACTGTTGAGCACTGTGACCAGCGAGCGGTAGATCGCCGGCTGTGTGGTGCTCAGGGGCAACACCTGGGTGGTCAGCACCTTGGCCTGCAGCAGCGTGCCTTTGGGGATTTTGCTGGTATCGATGCGCGTCAGGGCGGCGACGTTGGCGCTCAACGCTTGCTGCAGGCTCAAGGTCAGGTTGCCTGCAGCCGTCTGACTGACCGCCACATTGCTGCCCAGGGGCAACGGCTGTGGGCTGCTGGCTTGCACCAGGGTCTGGCGGCCGCCATCGAGGGTCAGCTTGAGCAGCAACTGGAAAGCCTCGCCGCCTTGTTTGAGGGCGATGACTTCCGCATTGGCGGTTTTCCCCGGGTCGATCAGCCCCGTCTGCGGCTCCAGCAGTTTAAGCAGTGCGCCGGCCGCCGGCAGCGATGGAGCGCCGCTCGCCGGGCTGGCAGGTAACGTAGGAAGGTTGATCTCACCGGTCATTGCGTGCGCCGTCTCTGGGGAAATTGCCCTCTTTAGAGTAGGGCATCACATGTATAATGCCGCCCGTCTGCAAAGAGAGCGGTAAAAACCTCACAACTATTTGATCCAGCTCTCTAAAATCGGTCGCCAAAGCCGTTATTGTGCATCTCTCTTTAACGGCCGCTGCACCGCCGACTTGAACCGTAAAGGCCCGCGATCTTTTGACCAGCCCTCTTCTTGAAGCCGTAGCGCTTGCCTGTGAACGCGACCTGCGCCTGCTGTTCGAGCACCTCGAACTGCGGCTGGCGGCCGGCGACATGGTGCAGGTCAGTGGCCCCAACGGCAGTGGCAAGACCAGCCTGCTGCGCCTGTTGGCCGGGTTGATGCAACCCACGGCCGGTGAAGTGCGCCTCAACGGCAAGCCTCTTAACGAGCAGCGCGGCGAATTGGCGCGCAATCTGATCTGGATCGGCCATGCCGCCGGTATCAAAGATGTGCTCACTCCCGAAGAAAACCTCAGCTGGCTCACCGCCCTGCATCACCCGGCGTCCCGCGAGGCGATCTGGCAGGCGCTGGCCGCTGTCGGTCTTAAAGGCTTTGAAGACGTGCCTTGCCACACCTTGTCCGCCGGCCAGCAGCGCCGTGTCGCTCTGGCGCGCCTGTATTTGCCGGGCGCGCCGCTGTGGGTTCTCGATGAACCCTTCACTGCCCTGGATAAGCAAGGCGTGGCCCAATTGGAAGAACACCTGGCCCGGCATTGCGAGCAGGGCGGTCTGGTGCTGCTCACCACGCACCACAGTTTGACGCGGGTGCCCGCCGGTTACCGTGAGTTGGACCTGGGGCGGTGGTCGCTATGAGTGTGTTCGCCTTGCTGGTCGCCCGCGAAGCGCGCTTGCTGTGCCGCCGCCCAGCTGAATTGGCCAACCCGCTGGTGTTCTTTGCCATCGTGATTGCGTTGTTCCCGCTGGCGGTCGGTCCCGAGACTAAACTGTTGCAAACCTTGTCGCCGGGACTGGTGTGGGTAGCGGCGCTTTTGTCCGTCCTGCTCTCGCTGGACGGGCTGTTTCGCAGTGATTTCGAGGACGGTTCTCTGGAACAGTGGGTCCTTTCGTCGCACCCCCTGCCACTTCTGGTGTTGGCCAAGGTACTGGCACACTGGGCTTTTTCCGGCTTGGCGCTAGTCTTGCTCTCGCCGCTGCTGGCGATGATGCTGGGTTTGCCCGTCGAATGCCTGCCGATCCTGCTGCTGAGCCTGTTGCTCGGTACGCCGGTCCTCAGCCTGCTGGGGGCGGTGGGCGCGGCGCTGACAGTAGGTTTGAAGCGCGGCGGGCTGTTGCTGGCGCTATTGATCCTGCCGTTGTACATCCCGGTATTGATCCTCGGCAGCGGTGCCTTGCAAGCCGCGCTCATGGGCATGCCGGCAACCGGTTACCTGCTGTGGCTTGGCAGCCTGACCGCCCTGGCGGTAACCCTGACACCTTTTGCGATAGCCGCCGGCCTGAAGATCAGCGTCGGCGAATAATGAGGTCTGGCCGGGCGTTATGCCTTCGCCAGTAAAGACCCTAAGCTGCTTGCCACGACAAGCGGTAACCGTGACGGAAACAGCAATGAACTGGACCTGGTTTCACAAGCTCGGCTCGCCCAAATGGTTTTATGGCATCAGCGGTAAATTGCTGCCGTGGTTGAGCCTCTTCGCCGCAGCGCTGATCGGCATCGGCCTGGTCTGGGGCCTGGCCTTCGCGCCGCCGGACTACCAGCAAGGCGATAGCTTCCGGATCATCTATATCCACGTGCCCACCGCGCTGCTGGCCCAGTCCTGCTACGTGATGCTGGCGGTGTGCGGCATTGTCGGGCTGGTGTGGAAGATGAAACTGGCCGACGTGGCCCTACAATGCGCCGCGCCCATCGGCGCGTGGATGACCGCCGTGGCGCTGGTCACCGGCGCCATCTGGGGCAAACCCACCTGGGGCTCGTGGTGGGTGTGGGATGCACGACTGACGTCTATGTTGATCCTGCTGTTTCTGTACTTCGGTCTGATTGCGCTGGGCAATGCGATCAGCAATCGTGACAGCGCCGCCAAGGCCTGCGCGGTACTGGCCATTGTCGGTGTGATCAATATTCCGATCATCAAGTACTCGGTGGAGTGGTGGAACACCCTGCACCAGGGCGCCACCTTCACCCTCACGGAAAAACCGGCGATGCCCGTGGAAATGTGGGCGCCGCTGCTGTTGATGGTGCTGGGGTTCTATTGTTTCTTCGGCGCGGTGCTGCTGATGCGCATGCGCCTTGAAGTGCTCAAGCGCGAGGCCCGCGCCAGTTGGGTCAAGGCCGAAGTGCAAAGCTGCCTGGGGGCGCGGGGATGAGTTTCAGTTCTTTCGGCGATTTTCTCGCCATGGGCCATCACGGCCTGTATGTCTGGACGGCCTATGGCATCTGCCTGGCGGTGCTGGCCCTCAACGTCGTCGCGCCGATCCTGGCGCGCAAGCGTTACCTGCAACAAGAGGCGCGTCGTCTGCGCCGGGAGACCGATAAGTGAATCCGCTGCGTAGAAAGCGTCTGTTGATCATCCTTGCCATCCTGGTGGGCGTCGGCATTGCCGTGGGCCTGGCCTTGAGCGCCTTGCAGCAGAACATCAACCTGTTTTACACGCCGACCCAGATCGCCAATGGCGAAGCGCCGCTGGACACACGCATCCGTGCCGGCGGAATGGTGGAGAAAGGCTCGCTGAAGCGTTCCGGCGATTCCCTGGACGTCACCTTCGTGGTCACCGACTTCAACAAGGCCGTGACCATCACCTACCGCGGTATCCTCCCGGACCTGTTCCGCGAAGGCCAGGGCATCGTCGCCCTGGGCAAACTCAACGCCGACGGCGTGGTGGTGGCCGATGAAGTGCTGGCCAAGCACGACGAAAAATACATGCCGCCGGAAGTCACCAAAGCCTTGAAAGACAGCGGCCAGTCCGCCCCTGCACCCGCGAAGGAGGGCTAAGCCATGACGTCCGCACTGTTTATTCCCGAGCTGGGCCAGTTGGCGATGATCCTCGCGCTGTGCCTGGCGATCGTTCAGGCCGTGGTGCCGTTGCTCGGTGCTTGGCGCGGTGATCGTCTGTGGATGAGCCTGGCGCAGCCGGCTGCCTGGGGGCAGTTTGCGTTCCTGCTGTTCGCCTTCGGTTGCCTGACGTACGCCTTTATGACCGACGATTTTTCCGTCGCCTATGTCGCCAATAACTCCAACAGCGCACTGCCTTGGTACTACAAGTTCAGCGCCGTGTGGGGCGCCCACGAAGGTTCATTGCTGCTGTGGGCGCTGATCCTCGGCGGCTGGACCTTCGCGGTGTCGGTGTTTTCCCGCCAGTTACCGCAAATCATGCTGGCCCGCGTGCTGGCCGTGATGGGCATGATCAGCATCGGCTTCCTGCTGTTCCTGATCATCACCTCCAACCCGTTCAGCCGTATCCTGCCGCAGGTTCCGGCGGACGGTCATGACCTCAACCCGTTGTTGCAGGACATCGGCTTGATCGTGCACCCACCGATGCTCTACATGGGCTACGTGGGGTTCTCCGTGGCCTTCGCCTTTGCCATCGCCGCCTTGCTCGGCGGGCGGCTGGATGCGGCGTGGGCACGCTGGTCGCGGCCGTGGACCATCGTCGCCTGGGCTTTCCTCGGCATTGGCATCACCCTTGGTTCGTGGTGGGCCTACTACGAACTTGGCTGGGGCGGCTGGTGGTTCTGGGACCCGGTGGAAAACGCCTCGTTCATGCCATGGCTGGTGGGCACCGCGCTGATTCACTCCCTGGCGGTCACCGAAAAACGCGGCGTGTTCAAGAGCTGGACCGTGCTGCTGGCCATCGCGGCCTTTTCCCTCAGCCTGCTGGGCACCTTCCTTGTGCGTTCGGGCGTACTGACTTCGGTGCACGCGTTTGCGTCCGACCCGGCGCGCGGCATCTTCATCCTGATATTCCTGCTGTTCGTGGTCGGTGGTTCGCTGACCCTGTTCGCCCTGCGCGCGCCGGTGGTCAAGAGCCAGGTGGGCTTCAACCTGTGGTCGCGGGAAACCCTGCTGCTGGGCAATAACCTGGTGCTGGTGGTGGCCGCGTCGATGATCCTGCTCGGCACGTTGTACCCGCTGGTGCTGGATGCGTTGAGCGGCGCCAAGCTGTCCGTGGGCCCACCGTATTTCAACGCCTTGTTTATTCCGTTGATGGGCTTGTTGATGGTGGTGATGGCGGTCGGCGTACTGGTGCGCTGGAAAGACACCCCGGTGAAATGGTTGCTCGGCATGTTGATGCCGGTGTTGCTGGGCAGCGTGGCCCTCGCCGTGATCGCGGGCATCGCCTACGGCGACTTCAACTGGGCGGTGCTGGCCACGTTCCTGCTGGCAGCCTGGGTGCTGCTGGCCGGCGTGCGCGACATCGTCGACAAAACCCGCCACAAAGGCCTGATCAAAGGGTTGCCGACGTTGACCCGCAGCTACTGGGGCATGCAGATCGCGCACCTGGGCATTGCCGTGTGCGCCCTCGGCGTAGTGCTTTCCAGCCAGAACAGCGCCGAGCGCGACTTGCGCCTGGCACCGGGCGAGTCCATGGACCTGGCCGGTTACCACTTTATTTTCGAAGGCGCCAAGCACTTCGAAGGGCCGAACTTCACGTCAGACAAAGGCACCGTGCGCGTCGTCCGAAACGGCAAGGAAATCGCCGTGCTGCACCCGGAAAAACGCCTCTACACCGTGCAGAGTTCGATGATGACCGAGGCTGGTATCGACGCCGGTTTCACCCGCGACCTCTACGTGGCCCTGGGTGAGCCGCTGGGCGAGGGGGCGTGGGCGGTGCGCGTGCACGTCAAGCCGTTCGTGCGCTGGATCTGGTTCGGCGGCCTGCTCACCGGTTTCGGTGGTTTGCTGGCAGCACTGGACCGGCGCTATCGAGTCAAGGTCAAAAGCCGCGTGCGTGAAGCGCTCGGCCTGCAAGGAGCGGCGGTATGAAGCGTTGGTTAATGGTGTTGCCGCTGGCGGCGTTTCTGGTGGTGGCGGTCTTCCTGTATCGCGGCTTGTACCTGGACCCGGCCGAACTGCCCTCGGCGATGATCGGCAAGCCGTTCCCGGAATTTTCCCTGTCTACCGTGCAGGGCGATAAAACCCTGACCCGTGCCGACCTGCTGGGTAAGCCGGCGCTGGTCAACGTGTGGGGCACCTGGTGCATCTCATGCCGCGTGGAACATCCGGTGCTGAACAAACTGGCCGAGCGCGGCGTGGTGATCTACGGCATCAACTATAAGGACGACAACGCGGCGGCGCTTAAATGGCTGGCCGAGTTCCATAACCCATACCAATTGGACATCCGCGACGAAGACGGCAATCTCGGCCTGAACCTGGGCGTCTACGGCGCCCCGGAAACCTTCTTCATCGATGCCAAGGGCGTGATCCGCGACAAGTACGTCGGGGTGATCGACGAAGTGGTATGGCGCGAGCAATTGGCCGCCAAGTACCAGGCGCTGGTTGATGAGGCCAAGCCATGAAGCGCTTGTTAGCCGCTGCCGTACTGGCACTGGGCTTGGCCGGCGTGGCCCACGCCGCCATCGACACCTATGAGTTCGCCAATGACGCCGAGCGCGAGCGCTTTCGCGACCTGACCAAAGAACTGCGCTGCCCTAAATGCCAGAACCAGGACATTGCCGACTCCAACGCGCCCATCGCCGCTGACCTGCGCAAAGAGATCTTCCGCATGTTGGGGGAGGGCAAGGACAACCAGCAGATCATCGACTTCATGGTCGACCGCTACGGTGACTTTGTGCGTTACAAACCGGCGCTGACCGGCAAGACCGCGTTGCTCTGGTTTGGCCCCGCCGCGCTGTTGCTGACCGGTGTGGTGGTAATGGCTGTGATCGTCCGCCGTCGCCGCGCCGCGCCCACCGATGGCTCCGACGCGCTATCCCCTCAAGAGCGCCAACGTCTCGACCACTTGCTGGACAAAACCTCTGATGATTGATTTCTGGCTCGCAGCAGGCTTGCTGCTTTTGGTTGCCCTGAGTTTTCTGTTGATCCCTGTGTTACGTGGCCGCCGTGCCCAGCGCGAGGAGGATCGCACCGCACTGAATGTGGCGCTCTACCAAGAGCGCGTGGCCGAACTGCAAACCCAGCAGGCCGAAGGCGTGCTCGACGCCGCGCAACTTGACACCGGCCGCGCCGAAGCCGCCCGCGAATTGCTGGCCGACACCGAAGGTGTGGAAGCCCCCCGCGAATCGCGTCTGGGTAAACCGCTGCCGTTGCTGGCCGCGTTTCTGGTGCCGGTGCTGGGCCTGGGCTTGTACCTGCACTTTGGTGCCAGCGACAAGGTGGAACTGACCCGCGAATTCTCCCAGCCGCCAGTGTCCCTGCAAGACATGACCCAGCGTTTGGAACGCGCCGCCGCCGCCCAGCCGGATTCCGCCGAAGGCCTGTACTTCCTCGGTCGCGCCTACATGGCCCAGGATCGCTCCGCCGATGCGGCCAAGGTCTTCGAGCGCGCCGTGGCCCTGGTCGGTCGCCAGCCGGAACTGCTCGGCCAGTGGGCCCAGGCCCAGTATTTTGCCGACAACAAACAATGGTCGCCGAAGATCCAGGCATTGACGGACGAGGCGTTGAAGCTCGACCCGAAAGAAGTCACCAGCCTCGGCTTGCTCGGCATCGCCGCGTTTGAAGGCGAGCGCTATCAGGACGCTATCGACTACTGGGGGCGTCTACTCGCGCAACTGCCGCCGGAAGACAATTCCCGCGTCGCGCTGCAAGGCGGCATCGACCGCGCCACGCAAAAACTCAAGGAAAGTGGCGGCACCGTCGCCCAGGCGCCTAAGGCGGCAACCTTGAAAGTGCGCGTGGATGTGTCCGCTGACGTAAAGGCCAAGGCCCTGCCAGGCGACAGCGTGTTTATCTTCGCCCGTGCCGTGAGTGGCCCGCCGGCGCCGTTGGCGGCCAAGCGCGTCACCGTGGCCGAGTTGCCGATCACCGTCGAACTGGGTGATGCCGACGCGATGATGCCGCAGTTGAAACTGTCCAACTTCCCCGAAGTCCAACTGGTTGCGCGCATATCCCGGGCTGGTCAACCGACCGCCGGCGAGTGGATCGGCCGCAGCCAACCCCTGGCCAGCTCCACCACTGCGTTGCAGCAGCTGACCATCGACAGTCCGGACAAGTAATTCGAGGAAACGCCATGACCGCATTCGCACGTATCACCTTGCTCAGCCTGGTATTGGGCCTGAGCGCTTGTGCGGTCCACCGGCCACCGCCTGCGCCGACCGGCCCGACCATCCCGCCGTCGGGCCCATCGACCCAGCCCAGCACCAAACCGTCCGGCCCGGTAACCCCGCCGCCAAAGCCGCTGCCAACCAAGTCCCCGACCTTCGCCCCACCACCGGGCGCCGCCAGCCACTGGGACGGCAAGATGCAGGTGTATGTGCTGGACGAACAACCCGATACCTTCTACCGCCAGCGCACCTACTACCGCTGGAGCAACGGCTGGAGCCGCTCCATCAGCCCCAACGGGCCATGGGAGGAGACGGACGTGCACGGCGTGCCGCCGGGATTGAGTAAGCAATACGCGCAGTGACAAAAGGCGACCTTCGCAGACTGTGTGAAAACGCACTGATGGTGGTTCCAAGCAAACGCCCCGACTTGCTCGGGGCGTTTGCTTTTGTGCAGACAGCAAGCGGAAAAAGGCCAACGCCATTTCGGCTCTTGTACCCTCAAGCTGTCGCAGCAGGAGGCGAGCATTGCCAAACAACCGCTGCTCAAGGTTGCCGAGCGGATGCGCAACGATGGATCTCCGAGCGGTCATCATTGCTGGATGCGCCAGCATTCGCTCTCCTTGGATGTCGGCCATAACGAAAAATGCTCCGTACCTTTCGATACGGAGCATTTCTTTGAGCGCCGCGCAGATTGTTAATTGTTCACACCGTATGTTCGGGTTGCCTTTTTCATCCTGAAACCCATTCCTCGAAACATGGAGAGCATGTGCGGGAGGGGCGCTGCGAAGATTCAACTTGCCCAACCACTAGAGGTTTTCTCAGCCATCAAGTCACAGGATATTCCCGCTCCAGTGTTTCATTCACCGACAGCTACGCGCTCTCAGCCATCTGCACTAACGCCAGCACCCGCTTGCGACTTGCGCCATCTAGGCTCTCGGCACAATCGTAGGCACAGGCGGTCGCGGATTCCAGCATCTCGCTGGGGTTGTTCAATGCCGCTTCGGTGCTGAGGCCGAGGTGGAGGGTGAAGATCATATTCGGCGTGGATTGTGGAATCACGTTCGAAGCGGATGGCGGGGGGGATTGGGGGTGACCTTTTTCATGCAGTACATCTCCATTCAGTTGGAGCTTACCGCGTCAGCGACCATGCAGAAGAGTGGCGAGCAGTATTCAGGTTGGTCGACCAGGGAATGGAAGTCCCGCCGGGCGTGAGCCCTCCCAAGCACAGCTCGCCATTACACGAAAATGATAATGCCGCGTTCGCGGCACTATGCGCCATTCTAATCCAGGCAACCAAGCCTGATCGCTGATGAGCTGCGATTGCTAAGGGCTAACGATGCCTCATAGCAACTGTAAGCCAACAAGTTTGTAAGAAAAGTCGTGAGAGTTTGACTTGGTTTTTAAAGTGGTTTATCGATATTTGGTCTGACAGACCATTCCTATACATGGGGTAGTGGAAATCACTTGAGTACCTATCTGTTTGGCTAGCTATTTTTTCTGTGAGTAATCAGTTAGCTTCAAGATATTCAAATGTCTTGGGGTTTCAGATGAATCTGCTAGATATCGGTAATACTCCGTTTGTCGAGTTGGCGACTATTTCTCTGAACGGGAATAGAGTTTTTTCCAAATGTGAGTTTCTAAATCCTTCAGGAAGCCATAAAGATAGAACGTACTTGAATATTGTTAGCGAGTTGGAGCGAAGCGGTGAAATTGAACCGGGTATGATCCTTGTAGACTGCTCCACGGGGAATGGCGGTGCGGCACTTGCTTGGATAGGTAGAGCTAAAGGTTACGGTGTAAAAATATTTATGCCTGAGGGGATGACTGAAGAAAGAAAAACGCAAATTCGCTCGTTTGGGGCGCAAATAATTGAAACTCCAAAAGAAGAGTTTTTGTCCGGAGCGGTCGCAAGAGCTAAAAGTTATCGCGCTACAAATCTCTCAAGTGGTATCTACTTTCTCGATCAGTCCGAGAATATCTTAAATAGGGAGGCTTGGAATATCTGTGGAAAGGAAATAGTGGCAGCGCTGAAGGGGCTTGATGTGGTGCCTGATTTTTTCGTATGTTCTATAGGGACTGGAGGCACATTCTCCGGTATTGCTGAAATATTAAAGCGCGAATACAAGAATATAAAAACTGTTGGGATTGAGGTTGACAGTTCAGCGCCTTTGTATGCAAAAAGAAATGATCTGGTTTTTAAACACTGCTCTCATAATCTCATGGGGCTTGGAGCTGGAGTTCTATCGGCGAATACTGTGTCCGCGCTTATTGATGAAATAAGAGTGGTTGATGGTCCTGCCTCTTGGGCTCGAATGAAGAGGTTTATAGCAGAAGAACGACTTGCAGTCGGTCCGACTTGCGGAGCGAATATACTTATTTGTGAAGAAATCGCTGCTGCATTTAGTAATAAGAATATTGTTACTTTGTTTTTTGATAGCTCTTGGAAATACAAAAGTCGATGGGATGGGAACTATCCGGAATACAGCGAGGTGCAATGATGTTGCTCGAAGAGGTTTATAGAAATGCAAAAGTTGTGAGCTCTGGAAAATCTTTAACGACAGTGAATGAGTTTACTGATCAAATACCTGCGCTACGGCCTGCGGTTCTAATGGAAGTGGCTCATGGAATTATAAAGCTAATGGATTTAAGTGTCACAAAAATTGTAACGGAGGAAGATAAAGGTGCTGCATTGGCTACTGCTATCTCCTTGTTGACAGGCATTCCGTTGGCTATGGCAAGGTGGTATTCGTATAATCTTGGAGATGCTAATGAGCAAGTGGTTGATATTAGCTCTGAGTACTTTCAAGGAAAGATGTATCTCAATGGAATCAAAGCGGGCGATAGGGTAGCTATTATTGACGATACATTAAGTACTGGTGGGGCTGTAATTGCATTAGTAGAGGCTGTAAGGGCCTGCGGGGCGGAGCTGGTTGATGCTCTATGTGCTGTTGAAAAAGTTGGGAATCATGGCTTTGATAATGTTCATAGAAGTACGGGCGTCTCTGTAAAGACGCTTATGAAGATATCCGTTCATGAGAAGGGTGTGAGTATAATTAGGGAGGATTTTTAAATTGCTTGGTGGTGTAAATTATGCTGGGTAAAGGTTTTTTATTTGGGCTTTTATTTTGTCTGATTAGTGCGGCGTTCGATGTGTATGTTGCTTTTGTGACACAAGCTGTTAGTACGATTTTAGTCGTTTTTTATTGTTTTATTGTATCGACAGCTTTTTTTGTTGTATGCGCGCTTTGGAGTAACTCGAGATCATTTTTTACGAAAGTGCGCGAGCAGTGGGGAATGGTCGTTGTTATTAATCTTGCTGTGCTGTTCAATTGGGGTGGTTTGTTTTATGCCCTGCGGTATCTTGAGCCAGCAGTGGTGGGAGTGGCAGCTGTAGCCTGCGGCCCAGCGCTAACTTTACTTATCTCTTTCTTTGACAGGCGCAGCGCTAGGGTTGCTTTCGCAGATGCACTTGTGTCCTGCCTGGTGCTAATTTCGGTCGGAATCATGCTTTTCAATTCCTTTTCCGGGAATAGTGGAATCGCTACGACAACATCGGCGCAACGGTTGTTGGGCATAGCCAGTGTGGTGCTGTGCGCGCTCGGAACGGTCATATACACAGTTTTTTCAAAGCAAATGTTTGCTCGGCACTGGTCTATTTTTGAAATTCTTGCCGTTAGGAATATCGCGATGGTTGGTTTTTGCGTTCTCGTTGTTTCAATAATAGGGGGGAGTATTACATTGGATAGAGAACTTTTAATTCCCATGATAATTCTAGTGGGGGTGGGTCATTTACTACCGATATACCTGATCCAGAAAACTATCTATTATCTCACCCCCATCCATGTGTCGCTTGTGCTATTGACTCTCCCGGTATTTGTTCTTTTGCTTCAGTACTTTGATGCTCGTATAGAGTTTTCCGTTGCCAGTGTCTTGGCCGTAAGTATCATCGTTTTTTTGCTTTTGGGGCGGACCTTATATGAATTGAGGAGAGAGAGACTATGATCAGAATCGCCGTCGTTGATGGGTTCTCATCCGGGAAATTTGTCGTGAAGCGATTGAAAGAGGAAGGGTGTGTGTTGATGCACGTGGCCTCCTCGGGCAGTCTGGACAGTTATTATTACAGAGGTTTTGATCCAACACTGTATGACCAAACGATCACAAATACCCATATTGAGGTAACGCTCGCCAGCGTTGAGCATTTCGCGCCCCAGTTCATCATCGCCGGTGCCGAAACCGGTGTGCTGCTCGCCGATCAGTTGAACGAGCGCCTTCAGTTACCGTATCGCAATGACTTCGACAACACCCATGCCCGTCGAAACAAGTTCGCCATGATCGAAACGGTCGCCCAGGCGCAACTGCCCGTAGCACGACAGTGCGTGGCCGGCAGTTGGGCCCTTGCACATGCTTGGATCAACGCCCACGGGCGTTTTCCTGTGGTGGTCAAGCCGCTCGACAGCGCGGGGGCAGATGGGGTGTTTATCTGCGAGGATTTGCCGGCCTGCGAGGCGGCGGTGCAAACGCTGCTGGGCACGGTGAACCGGTTGAACGGCCGCAATACGCAGGTGTTGATTCAGGAGTATCTGGCCGGCCTGGAGTATGTGGTGAACATGGTTTCCGTCGATGGCCAGCAACTGGTCACCGAGGTGGTGCGCTATCAAAAACAGCGCGCTCCGAGAGGCGGCATTCTTTATGACATCGATGAACTGATCGGGCCAGACTCGCCACTCTACTTGCCGTTGGTGGAATACACCCGCGCCGTGGTGCAGTGCCTTGGCATCCGCAACGGCCCTAGCCACGCGGAAGTCATGTTCACCGACGAAGGGCCGAAACTGGTGGAAATCGCCGCGCGTACCGATGGCATTCTTCGTCCTGGCGTATCCCGTCAGACCACCGGGCTGGGGCAGATCGAGGCGGTGGTGTTGTCCATCACCGAACCCGAGGCATTCGCGCAGTTGCTGGCCAGGGACTTCGATTATCAGCGCCTGCAGCGTACTTACAATGTGTGCCTGATCAATCGCACTGAAGGCTACTTCCACAAGGCGCGGTTTGTGGAGGAACTGCTCAAGCTGGCGTCATTCTTTGAGGCGGTGTTCTACGTTGAGGAGGGACAACCCCTGAGCGCGACGCAAGATGTATTCAGCCAGCCAGGTACGGTGTACCTGGTACATGCTGATCCAGCAGTGATCGCTGCGGATTATCAGCGGATCCGATTGCTTGAGGCCCAAGGTATCTACCTCACCTCACACTGATACTTTGCTTTGAGTCTCTGTGCACCCTCTATACTGTCCCGCGACAATTTCCCAGGTGCTGCCAGCCGCCCAATACGGCTGGAGATATATGCAGAGGCTGTTTCAATGGCAGGCAGGTTGATCTATCTCATCGGCCCATCGGGTTCGGGCAAGGACAGCCTGTTGGAGGCCGCGCGTGCGCGTCTGGCCGAGCGCGGTTGCCGCATTGTGCGTCGCGTGATTACCCGCTCGGCGGAAGCGGTGGGCGAGGCGGCGCAGGGTGTGAGCCCCGAACAGTTCGCCGTAATGGAGGCGCAAGGGGCGTTTGCGCTGAGCTGGCAGGCCAATGGGTTGTGTTATGGCATTCCAAAGGTGATCGACGACTGGCTGGCGGCGGGGGAGGACGTGCTGGTCAATGGTTCGCGCGCGCACCTGGCGCTGACCCGCGAGCGCTATCCAACGTTGCTGGTGTTATTGCTGACCGTGGATCAGGAGGTGTTACGCGAGCGTCTGGTGGCACGGGGACGGGAAACACTGGCGGATATTGAAAAGCGCCTGGCGCGTAATGCCCGGTTCACGGCGCAGATGCTGGCCGGTGACGGCGCGGGGCTTTTGCTGCTGGATAACTCCGGCCCGCTGCAACATACCGTGGAGCGTTTGCTGTGTTGCCTGGAGCAAGGGCATTCAGCCTGTGCATGAACGCCGGCAGGGCATCGGTAGTTTGAGCGGATGTATCCCGGCTAATGGGCAAAGGGTGTAGTTCAAGGGCTGTTGATGCAATGGATGCAAAGCTTTCTTCAGTCATCGGGCGCCCTTGGCCAGCGCATCTGAATCTGGGTCAGCCGCTGCGCGTCAGGCCGCAGCCCGTGCCGGGGCCTGACGTGACGCACTGAGAAACCGAAGCAGCGCCACCAGTGGAAACGCGCTGCCCACCAGCATCACCGCCAACCAGCCACCGTGTTCGTACACGCTGCTGGCAATCGCCGAGCCGAAGGCGCCGCCGATAAAGATGCTGGTCATATACAGCGCGTTCAGGCGGCTGCGGCTGTTGGCGTCCAGCGCGTAAATGGCCCGCTGGCCGAGGACCATGTTCATCTGCACGCAGAAGTCCAAAACCACACCGGTGACCGCCAGGGCGATCACGCTGTACAGCGGATGCACCAAGGCCGGCAGGAAGCTCAGCGCTGCGAACAGCATTGCCAGCAGCGATGCGCGATGGGTGTGACCGGCATCGGCCAGGCGCCCGGCGATGGGCGCGGCGATGGCGCCGATGGCACCGACCAGCGCGAAAATCGCGATCTGGGTCTGGCTCAAGCCATGGTTGCGCACCAACTCCAGCGGGGCCGCGGTCCAGAACAAACTGAAGGTGGCGAACAGGCAACCCTGGTAAAAGGCGCGTTGGCGCAACAGCGGTTGTTCACGCAACAAGGTGCCCAGCGAGCGCAGCAGTTGGCCATAGCTGGCGCTGTGGTCGGGTTGGCGTTTGGGGATGGTCAGCATCAGCACCACGCTGATAAACACCATCAACGCCGCTGCGGCCATAAACATCGCGCGCCAGCCAAAGTGATCGGCGACCACACTGGACACCGGCCGCGCCAGCAAAATGCCCAACAGCAGCCCGCCCATGATGCTGCCGACCACCCGACCACGGGATTCCGCGGGCGCCAGGTGCGCGGCCAGGGGAATCAGGATCTGCACCGACACCGAGCTGAAGCCGATCAACAGCGACACCAGCAAGAACAGGTTCGGTTGCTCGGTAACCGCCGCGCCCAGCAGGCTGGCAATGGCCACCACAGTGGTGGCGATCATCAGTTTGCGGTTTTCCAGCAAGTCTCCCAGGGGCACCAAAAAGAACAGGCCCAAGGCATAGCCGATTTGCGTAAGGGACACAATCAGGCTGGCCATGGCGGGGGTGAGGCCAATATCCGGCGCGATCAGTTCGATGATCGGCTGCGCATAGTAGATATTGGCGACGATGGCGCCGCAGCAAAACGCAAACAGCATCACCATGCCTCGGGTCATGGTGCTCGTTGGGTGTGGGGTAGCGTTCATGGTGTTCTCATAAAAGCGAAGGAAGATGGCCTGCGAGGGTAAAGGCAAGGCTTAGCGACGAGTAGGCCGCTTGGAATGATAGTACTTATGTCGGCTGATGATACATTCAGAAACATCTACCCAGCCCCCGCGCAAAACCAATGTGGTAGGGGGCTACACAAGTCTCAAAGGCTGAAATAACTCTGCGGGAGTGGGTTTGCTATGGTGATGGGGGCAAGCCCGCTCACCACAGCAACCCCCCTCCCACAGTTTTAGTGCGTTTGTTCAGTTATTGACCGGAGTAGATCTGGTCAAAAATGCCGCCGTCATTGAAGTGGGTTTTCTGTACCGTGCGCCAGTCACCGAAGGTTTTTTCCACCGACAGGAAATCGACTTTGGGGAAGCGGTCGGTGTACTTGGCCAGCACCGCCGGATCACGTGGGCGCAGGTAGTTGTTCGCGGCGATTTC
This sequence comes from Pseudomonas sp. S5F11, assembly GCF_019641515.1. NCBI lineage: Bacteria > Pseudomonadati > Pseudomonadota > Gammaproteobacteria > Pseudomonadales > Pseudomonadaceae > Pseudomonas > Pseudomonas sp. S5F11. The sequence continues at coordinate 1,628,215 of NZ_JAIFJZ010000001.1, read as the reverse complement.
CTGGCCTTGCGGCGACCACAGGTACGTCAGATAGTCCTCGGCGGCGGCGCGGGTGCCTTTTTTCTCGATCACTTTGTCCACCACCGACACCGGCGGCTCGGCTTCGGCGGATACGCTTGGGTAGATCACTTCGAACTGATCGCGGCCGAATTCGCGGGCGATCATTTCCGCTTCGTTTTCAAAGGTCACCAGCACATCGCCGATCTGGTTGGTCATGAACGTGGTGGTGGCGGCGCGGCCGCCGGTGTCCAGCACGGGAGCTTGTTTGAACAGCTTGCCCACAAAGCTCTTGGCTTTCTCTTCGTTCCCGCCGTTCTTGAGTACATAGCCCCAGGCCGACAGGTAGGTGTAGCGGCCGTTGCCCGAGGTTTTCGGGTTGGGCACGATCACCTGCACGCCGTCCTTGAGCAGGTCGGGCCAATCTTTCAGGGCTTTGGGGTTGCCTTTGCGCACGATAAACACCGTGGCCGAGGTGAACGGCGCGCTGTTGTTCGGCAAGCGCGTGACCCAGTTGTCCGGCACCAGTTTGCCGTTGTCGGCCAGGGCATTGATGTCGGTGGCCATGTTCATGGTGATCACGTCAGCCGGTAGGCCGTCGATCACCGAGCGTGCCTGTTTGCTTGAACCGCCAAAGGACATCTGCAAGGTCAGCTTGTCGTCTGGGTGCTCGGCGTCCCAGTGTTTCTGGAAAGCCGCGTTGTAGTCCTTGTAGAAATCGCGCATCACATCGTAGGACACGTTAAGCAGCGTAACGGGGGCGGCTTGCACGGCGCTCGCCAGGGCAATTCCGGCGGCCAGGAGGGAGGCGCTAAGGAGTTTTTTCACTGCTCATTCCTTTGTTGTTCGAGAAGAGGGGACAGGCACAATGCCAGCGACTATAGCCGGGGCCGCATAGTCGCTTAAAGATTAAAAAGAACTTTGCTTATTCCACTTTCTTAAACAGATTGCTGCCACAGCGCGAACAGAATGCCGCATTGGGTTCGTGGGTGTTTTTCTGGCATACCGGGCAGTCGGTCTGCAGCTGTTCGCCGCGCATGGCACTGGCCAGTTCGGCGGTGAAAATCCCGGTGGGCACGGCGATGATTGAGTAACCGGTGATCATCACCAGCGACGAAATCACCTGACCCAGTGGGGTTTTGGGCACGATATCGCCAAAGCCGACAGTGGTCAGGGTCACGATGGCCCAGTAGATGCCCTTGGGAATGCTGGTAAACCCGTGTTCCGGGCCTTCGATCACATACATCAAGGTGCCGAACACGGTCACCAGGGTGCACACGCTGACCAGGAACACCACGATCTTCTGCTTGCTGCCGCGCAGCGCCGACATCAGGTAATTGGCTTGCTTGAGGTAGGGACTGAGCTTGAGCACACGGAATATCCGCAACATACGGATGATGCGGATGATCAGCAGGTACTGCGCATCGCTGTAATACAAAGCAAGGATGCCAGGCACGATGGCCAGCAAATCCACCAACCCATAAAAGCTGAACGCATAGCGCAACGGCTTGGGCGAGCAGTACAGGCGCAAGCCGTACTCGATGGCGAAGATCAGGGTGAAGCCCCATTCGATATAGGCCAGCACGTCGGCGTAGTTCTGGTGCACTTGGTCGATGCTGTCGAGCATCACGATCACCAGGCTGGCCAGAATGATCAGCAGCAAGATCCCGTCAAACCGCCGCCCCGCCACGGTGTCGCTTTGGAAAACCATGACGTAGAGACGCTGACGCCAATCGTTGTTGCTGTCCATAAATCCTGCCCGAGTCGATTTTCGAGCAAGCCTAGGGGGATTCGAAGGGGCTGTCCATGCGCGGTTTCCGAAGCATCCTGCGGCTGGCGAGCACCAGCCAGCACGCGAGGATAAACGGCGCGGTCAGTACCGGCAGGTGCAGGGCGGCGAAGCCCGGCGTCAGCAGGATCGCCAGCAGGATACCGGCCAGGGGCAGCCAGGCCCGACGACTGATCTGACTTAACGCCAGGGCCGCCAGCGCTGGGTTGTAGCTGTGCAGGCCGAGCAGGGCGTGTGTGGTTTCACCCAACCCCAGGGCGAACAATGCGCCGCTGCCGGCACCGATGAACGCCCACAACACGGCGCGCCGATTGGCCAGCCACAGGCCCAACGCAATCAGGCCGCCGGCCACTGGCTGATCCAGCAACATGACCTGGGCCAGGCCGGTGAAAGGCGCGCTGAACAGGCCGAAGGCGTCGGCGCTGAGCGTGGCCGCCTCGCCGGGCGTCGCGCGGCCCAGCAGCAGCCAACCTAGACCGACAAAAGGCGCGGTGTAGGCCGGCAAGTCATCGGTCTGGCTGGCGTGTTTCAACCATTGCCGCGTGAGCATAGCGCTGACGCCGCCGCCCGCGAGGATCAATGGCGGCAGCATCGCCGACCACGGCAAGTGCTGGCTGATCAGCAACCCCAGCAGCACGCCGTTGTAGCTATACAAACCGGCCTGGCGCTCGGCTTTGGGATAGCCGCGGCGCTGGGCCGTGAGCAAACCGGCGACGCCACCGAGTAACGCACCGCCGAACAACGCCGGGGCACTGATCAGGATCGCCAGCAGGCACAGCAGGCCGCACAGAGGATGGCGTTGCAGGAAAATCTGGCTGAAGCCGTTGAGCAACGCTTCGGCCCAGTCGGGGCAGGTTGGGTTGTGCATGGTGGGTATTCAGTTGGACTGGGGTGAAACCCATCGGGGGCAAGCCCCCTCCCACACTTGATTGGGCTCACAAAGTCATAGCTGTGAATGCAGTCCAATGTGGGAGGGGGCTTGCCCCCGATGGGGCCGCTACAGACGCTAGATCAACACCTCTATGCGCAGCGAGTTGGTCGACCCCGGCTGCCCGAACGGCACCCCGGCAGTAATCACCAACGTATCCCCACGCTCTGCCATACCCTGGGCCTGGGCAATCTCCAGCGCCGTCGAACACACCTCATCGACCTGACGCAGCCGATCGTTGACCACCGAATGCACGCCCCACGCCACGCTCAAGCGCCGCGCGGTGGACAGGTTCGGCGTCAGGTTGAGGATCGGCGCCACCGGTCGTTCCCGCGCCGCGCGCAGGGTGGAGCTGCCGGACTCGCTGTAGTTCACCAGCACCGCCACCGGCAGGATGTTGCTGATGCGGCGGATCGCGCAGCTGATGGCGTCCGATACCGTGGCTTCCGCTTTGGGCCGGTTGACCTCCAGTTGCGTCTGGTAGTCCGGGCCGTTTTCCACTTGGCGGATGATCTTGCTCATCATCTGCACGGCTTCCAACGGGTAGTCGCCCGACGCGGTTTCCGCCGACAGCATCACCGCATCCGCGCCTTCGGCCACGGCGTTGGCCACATCGGTGACTTCGGCGCGGGTCGGCGCCGGGGAGAAACGCATGGATTCGAGCATCTGCGTGGCCACCACCACCGGTTTGCCCAACTCGCGGCAGGTGCGAATGATGGTTTTCTGGATCTGCGGCACGCTCTCGGCCGGCACCTCCACCCCCAAGTCACCCCGGGCCACCATGATCGCATCGCTCAGATGGGCGATTTCCCGCAGGTGCTGCACGGCCGAGGGCTTCTCGATCTTGGCCATCAAGAACGCCCGATCACCGATCAGCTCGCGGGCCTCACGGATATCTTCCGGGCGCTGCACGAACGACAGCGCCACCCAGTCCACACCCAGCTCCAGGCCGAAGCTCAGGTCGCGGCGATCCTTGGCGGTGAGGGGGCTCAGTTCCAACAGCGCTTGTGGGACGTTCACACCTTTGCGATCGGACAATTCGCCGCCGTTCAGCACCGTGGTGTCGATGGCATCCTTGTGTTTGCTGACTACCCGCAGGCGCAGTTTGCCGTCGTCGAGCAGCAGGTCCATGCCCGGTTCCAGGGCCGCGATGATTTCCGGGTGGGGCAGGTTGACCCGGCGCTCATTCCCCGGGGTTTCATCCAAGTCCAGGCGCAGCGCCTGGCCGCGCAGCAGTTGCACGCAGCCGTCGGCAAAACGCCCGACCCGCAGCTTCGGCCCTTGCAGGTCCATGAGGATGCCCAACGGATAATTGAGCTGGCGCTCCACCTGACGGATCCACTGGTAGCGCTGGGCGTGATCGGCGTGCTCGCCGTGGCTGAAGTTGAGGCGGAAGATATTTACTCCGGCCTCCACCAGCTCGCGGATGTCATCGATACCGTCGATGGCCGGGCCCAGGGTGGCGAGGATTTTGACCTTTTTGTCAGGCGTCATGGTGGGCAGTCTCAAGGATCAGGATGGCGCGGAAGTCGTTGACGTTGGTGCGCGTGGGCTCGGTGACGATCAACCCGTCGAGGGCGGCGAAATAGCCGTAACCGTTGTTGTTATCCAACTCGTCGCTGGCCGACAGGCCGAGGGCTTCGGCGCGCGCGTAACTGCACGGGGTCATGATCGCGCCGGCGTTGTCTTCGGAGCCGTCGATGCCGTCGGTGTCACCGGCCAGTGCGTACACGCCGGGCAGGCCCTTGAGGCTATCGGTGAGGCTCAGCAGGAACTCTGCGTTGCGCCCGCCACGGCCCTCGCCGCGAACGGTCACGGTAGTTTCGCCGCCGGACAGGATCACGCACGGCGCCGCCAGCGGCTGGCCATGCTGCACGATCTGCCGGGCGATACCGGCATGCACCTTGGCCACGTCCCGCGCTTCGCCTTCCAGATCGCCGAGGATCAGCGGGCTGAAACCGGCCTGGCGCACTTTCACCGCCACCGCTTCAAGGGATTGCTGCGGGCGGGCGATCAATTGGAAATGGCTGCGGGCAAGCACCGGGTCGCCGGGCTTGACGGTTTCCGACGCCGGGTTCTGCAACCAGCTGCGCACCGAGGCGGGCGCGTCGATGCGGTAGCGCTTGAGGATCGCCAGCGCCTGTTGCGACGTGCTCGGGTCGCCGACGGTGGGGCCGGAGGCGATCACCGTGGCCTGGTCGCCCGGCACATCGGAAATCGCGTAGGTGTACACCGTGGCCGGCCACGCGGCCTTGGCCAGACGCCCGCCCTTGATCGCCGAGAGGTGCTTGCGCACGCAGTTCATCTCGCCGATGGTCGCGCCGGACTTGAGCAGGGCTTTGTTGATGGCCTGTTTGTCGGCCAGGCTGATGCCTTCGGCGGGCAGAGCCAGCAAGGCTGAGCCGCCGCCGGAGAGCAGGAAGATCACGCGATCGTTTTCGCTGAGGTTGCTGATCAACGCCAGCACGCGCTGGGCTACCGCCAGGCCGGCGGCATCGGGCACCGGGTGCGCGGCTTCGACCACTTCGATTTTCTTGCAAGGAGCCCCGTGGCCATAGCGGGTGACCACCAGGCCGGTGACTTCGCCTTGCCAGCAGTTTTCGACCACGAGCGCCATGGCGGCGGCCGCCTTGCCGGCACCGATCACGATCACGCGGCCGCTACGGTCGGCGGGCAGATAGGGTTCAAGGACTTGCCAGGGGTGGGCGGCGTCGATGGCTGTGGCAAACAGCTCGCGAAGCAGGTGCTGCGGATCGACCGACATAAGCGGGCTCCCGGATATTTTTGTTATTAGACGTGCAGCTATTTCAGCCTTGGCCTAGGAGTAGGCCCTACTTTGGAATAGGCCCTACTTTGGAATAGGCCCTACTTTGAAATGGAGCCACCTGTGGGAGGGGGCTTGCCCCCGATAGCGGTCTATCAGCTACAGAAGACATGCTATCGGGAGCAAGCCCCCTCTCACATTTGATCAAGGCATTACTGATCGCGAATGGAGAAATTCGCCATATGCTCCAAGCCCTTGATCAGCGCCGAATGGTCCCAATTCCCGCCCCCCAGCGCATTACAGGTGCTGAACACCTGCTGAGTACCGGCAGTGTTCGGCAGGTTGATCCCCAGTTCTTTGGCACCGGCCAGGGCCAGGTTCAAGTCCTTCTGGTGCAGGTTGATGCGGAAGCCCGGATCGAAGGTGCCCTTGATCATGCGTTCGCCGTGTACTTCAAGGATTTTCGACGAGGCAAAACCGCCCATCAGCGCTTCGCGCACCTTGGCTGGGTCGGCCCCGTTTTTGGCGGCGAACAGCAACGCTTCGGCCACCGCCTGGATGTTCAGCGCCACAATGATCTGATTGGCGACCTTGGCGGTCTGGCCATCGCCATTACCGCCCACCAACGTGATGTTTTTGCCCATGGCTTGGAACAGCGGCAGGGCGCGCTCAAAGGTCTGTGGCTCGCCACCGATCATGATGCTCAAAGTACCGGCCTTGGCGCCGACTTCACCGCCGGACACTGGCGCATCGAGGTACTGCGCGCCGTGCTCGTTGATCTTGGCGGCGAAGCTCTTGGTGGCGGTGGGCGAGATCGAACTCATGTCGATCACCACCTTGTTCGGCGACAGCCCGGCGGCCACGCCGTCGGTACGGAACAGCACGTCCTCGACCTGCGGAGTGTCCGGCACCATGACAATGATGAACTCGGCCTCCTGAGCCACTTGCTGCGGGCTGGCCAGCGCCACGGCGCCTGCGTCGATCAGTGCTTGCGGGGCCTTGCCGTGGTGCTCGGAGAGGAACAGTTGATGACCTGCTTTTTGCAGGTTGGCGGCCATGGGTTGGCCCATGATGCCGGTGCCGATAAAGCCGATTTTAGCCATGATGAAATCCTCTTGTTATGTGGGAGGGGGCTTGCCCCCGATGACGGTGTGCCAGGCAAAACAGTGTTGACTGAGCTGCTGCTATCGGGTGCAAGCCTCCGCCCACAGGGTTTTGAGCCAGCCAAGACCCGCTTCGGTGGTGGTCAACGGCTTGTATTCACAACCGACCCAACCCGTGTATCCGATCCGGTCCAGGTGCTCGAACAGGAAGCGATAGTTGATCTCCCCGGTCCCCGGCTCGTTGCGCCCAGGGTTGTCCGCCAGTTGGATGTGATTGATCTCACCCAGGTGCGCGGCCATGGTGCGGGCCAGGTCACCTTCCATGATTTGCATGTGGTAGATGTCGTATTGCAGGAACAGATTGTCACTGCCCACCCGCTCGCGGATCGCTAGGGCCTGAGCGGTGTTGTTCAGGTAGAAGCCCGGGATGTCGCGGGTGTTGATCGCTTCCATCACCAGTTTGATGCCCGCCGCTTTCAGTTTGTCGGCGGCGTACTTGAGGTTGGCGACGAAGGTGTCTTCCAGCTGTTGGTCGTCGACACCGGCGGGGCGAATACCGGCCAGGCAGTTGATTTGCGTATTGCCCAGCACCTGGGCATAGGCGATGGCCAACGTGACCCCGGCGCGGAATTCCTCGACCCGGTCCGGATGGCACGCCAGGCCGCGCGCGCCGTTGGCCCAGTCACCGGCCGGCAGGTTGAACAACACTTGAGTAAGGCCATGGGCGTCGAGTTGCGCCTTGATCTCGGCAGAGCTGAACTCGTAAGGGAACAGGTACTCCACCCCCTGGAAGCCGGCATCGGCGGCCGCTTTGAAGCGAGCGAGAAAGTCCTGTTCGGTGAACAGCATGGACAGGTTGGCGGCAAAGCGCGGCATAGGGTTCTCCTTAATCGAGCAGGGAAATGGCAGTCGGCGCATCGTTGCCGACCAGGGCCAGGTCTTCGAATTCGTTGACGGCGTTGATCTCGGTGCCCATGGAAATATTGGTCACCCGCTCCAGAATAATCTCAACGATCACCGGCACCTTGAATTCTTCGATCATGGCCTCGGCCTGGCGCAAGGCCGGCGCGATCTGGCTGGGTTCGAACACGCGCAGGGCCTTGCAACCCAGGCCTTCGGCGACGGCCACGTGGTCCACGCCATAGCCATTGAGTTCCGGGGCGTTGAGGTTGTCGAAAGACAGCTGCACGCAGTAGTCCATTTCAAAACCACGCTGGGCCTGGCGAATCAGACCCAGGTAGGAATTGTTCACCACCACATGGATGTACGGCAGTTTGAACTGCGCGCCCACCGCCAGTTCTTCGATCATGAACTGGAAGTCGTAGTCGCCGGACAGCGCCACTACTTTGCGGCTCGGGTCGGCCTTGACCACCCCCAGCGCCGCCGGAATCGTCCAGCCCAGCGGGCCGGCCTGGCCGCAATTGATCCAATGGCGCGGCTTGTAAACGTGCAGGAACTGCGCGCCGGCAATCTGCGATAGGCCGATGGTGCTGACGTAGCAGGTGTCTTTGCCGAACACCTGGTTCATCTCTTCGTACACCCGTTGCGGCTTGACCGGCACCGCATCGAAGTGAGTCTTGCGCTGCAGGGTGGCCTTGCGTTGCTGGCAATCATGCAGCCAGGCGCTGCGGTCCTTGAGCTTGCCGGCGGCTTTCCATTCGCGGGCCACTTCAATGAACATCGTCAGGGCAGAGCCGGCGTCGGACACGATGCCCAAGTCCGGTGTGAAAACGCGGCCAATCTGCGTCGGCTCGATGTCCACGTGGATGAATTTACGGCCTTCGGTGTATACCTCGACCGAACCGGTGTGGCGGTTAGCCCAGCGGTTACCGATGCCGAGCACCACGTCGGACTTGAGCATGGTCGCGTTGCCGTAACGGTGCGAGGTTTGCAGACCGACCATGCCCACCATCAGCGGGTGATCGTCGGGGATCGTGCCCCAACCCATCAGGGTCGGGATCACCGGAATGCCGGTCAGTTCGGCGAACTCCACCAGCAGCTCGCTGGCGTCGGCGTTGATCACGCCGCCGCCGCTGACTAACAGCGGGCGTTCCGCCTGGTCGAGCAGGGCCAGGGCTTTCTCCACCTGTACGCGAGTGGCCAGCGGCTTGGCCAGCGGCAGTGGCTGATAAGCGTCAATGTCGAACTCGATCTCAGCCATTTGCACGTCGAACGGCAGGTCGATCAATACTGGGCCGGGGCGGCCGGAGCGCATTTCATAAAAAGCTTTCTGGAACGCGTAGGGCACCTGGCCGGGTTCGAGCACGGTGGTCGCCCATTTGGTCACCGGCTTGACGATGCTGGTGATGTCCACGGCCTGAAAATCTTCCTTGTGCATGCGGGCACGGGGCGCTTGGCCGGTGATGCACAGGATCGGGATCGAGTCGGCCGAGGCGCTGTAGAGGCCGGTGACCATGTCGGTGCCCGCCGGGCCCGACGTGCCGATGCACACACCGATATTGCCGGCCTTGGTGCGGGTGTAACCCTCGGCCATGTGCGAGGCGCCTTCAACGTGGCGAGCAAGGACGTGATCGATGCCGCCCACTTTCTGCAAAGCCGAATACAGCGGGTTGATCGCGGCGCCGGGGATACCGAAGGCAGTGTCCACACCTTCACGGCGCATCACCAGGACGGCGGCTTCGATTGCTCTCATTTTGCTCATGATTTTGGTGCCTCTTGCGTTTTGTAATTGTATACAAGTGGTGTCTGTCCAAAGTGTATTCACGGCGAGCTGTGCAGGTCAACGCATTTTATTCGTGACCGATCATGCTCGGTGGAACGCCTTTTTTCGACGTGTGGTGGGTATGTTGGAAAATATTGTATACAAAAAAGTAGGTCATTGTGTTCTATTTGTGCGATCGAGCTTCTGATCAATCAGACCTCCATCGCTTTCCCAATAACAAAAGAAGGACGGCACCATGAGCGCTTTAACCTTGAAAACCGCCACTCAACTCGCCAGCCAGGCCCTTACAGCGGGCCGTATGATTGGCGCCGCGCCCCTGACCATCGCAGTGCTCGACAGCGGCGGCCATTTGATCACCCTGCAACGCGAAGACGGCGCCAGCCTGCTGCGCCCGCAGATCGCCATCGGCAAGGCTTGGGGCGCGATTGCGCTGGGCAAGGGTTCGCGCCTGCTGGCGCTGGACGCGCAACAACGTCCGGCGTTTATCGCTGCGCTGAACAGCCTGGGGCAGGGCAGCGTGGTGCCGGCGCCGGGTGGCGTGTTGATTCGCGGTCAGGACGGTGGGGTGCTGGGAGCGATCGGGATTAGTGGGGATACGTCGGATATTGACGAGCAGTGTGCGATCACGGCGATCGAGGGGGTGGGGTTAATGGCGGATGCGGGGGTGTCGGCTTGAACAGTGGGTGACTTTTAGGGCCTCATCGGGGGCAAGCCCCCGATGGGCACCGGCTCTGCGGTGTATCAGTCCGGCTCACAGCCCTTGAGCACCAACCGGATAATGGTCTGCGCCGCCGCTTCATAATCGGCCTCATCCAGCTTGGCTTTTCCGGTCACCGCGGAAATCTGCCAGTCGAAATCGGCATAGGTCTGCGTCGCGGCCCAGATGCTGAACATCAGGTGGTTGGGGTCGATTGCCGCGATCAATCCGCGATCCACCCAGCTCTGGATGCAGTCGATATTGTGCTTGGCCTGGGCGTTGAGCTGCTCGACCTGTTCGGCGCTCAGGTGCGGGGCGCCGTGCATGATTTCACTGGCGAACACCTTGGAGGCGAAGGGCAGGTCGCGGGAGATGCGTATTTTCGAGCGGATGTAATTGCTCAGCACCACCGCCGGCTCACCCTCGGGGTTGAACGGCGTGGACGCAGCCAGGATCGGCTCGATAATGCTTTCGAGCACCTCGCGGTAGAGGTTGTCCTTGGATTTGAAGTAGTAGTAGACGTTGGGCTTGGGCAGCCCGGCCTTGGCGGCGATGTCGCTGGTTTTGGTCGCGGCGAAGCCCTTGTCGGCAAACTCCTCGCTGGCCGCCCGCAGGATTTTTTCTTTGTTGCGCTCGCGAATGGTGCTCATAAACCAGGGTTTTCCTTGCCAGTGCAGGCGGTCGGGCATGGTAGCACCGGGTATCCGCGAGCCTCAACAATGTGTCCGCAACGCCTTGCGCCGCGCTATGCTCGCGTCATCTTTTCTCTTACGGAAGTGCGTTTCATGGCAGGAAGCAGTTTGCTGGTGTTGATCGACGATATCGCCACGGTACTCGACGATGTCGCTCTGATGACAAAGATGGCCGCGAAGAAAACCGCCGGCGTGCTCGGCGACGATCTGGCGCTCAATGCCCAGCAGGTGTCCGGTGTGCGCGCCGAGCGGGAAATACCGGTGGTGTGGGCGGTGGCCAAGGGCTCGTTTATCAACAAATTGATCCTGGTGCCCACCGCGCTGTTGATCAGCGCCTTCGTCCCCTGGGCGGTCACCCCTTTGTTGATGCTGGGCGGTGCTTTTCTGTGTTTCGAGGGCTTCGAGAAACTGGCCCATAAATTTCTGCACAGCAAGGCCGAAGACCAGGCCGAGCACGAACAACTGACGAAGGCCGTTGCAGACCCGGCCACCGACCTGGTGGCCTTTGAAAAGGACAAGATCAAAGGCGCGGTGCGTACCGACTTCATTCTTTCGGCCGAGATCATCGCGATCACCCTGGGCACCGTGGCCGCTGCGCCATTGATGCAGCAGGTGGTCGTGCTGTCGGGCATTGCGATTGTCATGACCATCGGCGTCTATGGGCTGGTGGCGGGCATCGTCAAGCTGGACGACCTGGGCCTTTGGCTGAGCCAGAAACCCGGCCAGATGGCCCGCAGCGTCGGTGGCGCCATCCTGCGCGCGGCGCCGTACATGATGAAGAGCCTGTCGGTGATCGGCACGGCGGCGATGTTCATGGTGGGCGGCGGCATCCTGACCCATGGCGTGCCGGTGGTGCATCACTGGATCGAGACGGTCAGCCAGAGCACGGGCGCCGTGGCGTGGTTGATGCCGACGCTGCTTAATGCGGTGGCGGGAATTATTGCCGGGGCGATTGTGCTGGCGCTGGTGTCGACCGCAAGCAAGCTGTGGCGAGTCGTGAAGGCATGAGTTCAGCGCCCACCACACGCTTGCTGCAGAGTCAGGTTATTTCAACGCTGCGTAACCCTTTACGCTGAATGCCTTGAATAGCTGCGCTTCGGAACCTGCCGAAACACTGCCGAATTGGCCAAACCCCTGCAGGTGTTGATCGTGCTGTTGCGAAGCGTCCTGCCGTTTGAGTCCTTCGCGGCCGTCGACGTAGTTAACCACTTCGGCCAGGTTATAGGCGGCATTCGCGCGTGATTCGGGGTTGGTGTTGGCGGAGCTCCAATCGCCAGTCTGTTGCTTGAGCTGGTTGAGAAAATCGCTTGAGAAAGATCCGTCTCGTTTGAGCACATCTTTCAGAATCGGGTTGTCTTTGAAAATCTCTTGCGCGCTGCGGTTATCGCCGGCTGGCCGGCCATAAGCCCCTCGTGGGGTGCCCACGTCAATGTGGGCTGCTGGCTCAGGGGCGGTTGCCGGTGCGAAGGAGGGGGTTGGCGCGAAGGTGTTGAGGGCGTTAACGGATAACGTCATAGGGAATGTCCACTGCAAAGTTCAAGGTTGGTAATAGAGCCTCGGCCGGATAGTTGTCAGGCCTGTCTGGTCGTGATACCGGACTTTGCGTGGCGAATCGGTAAGAAAGGTTCCAAACCATGTCATTTCAGCCACGGTCGGACACAAAAAAGGCCATTCAATCGAATGGCCTTTTTGTGCGCGTCACTTACTCGGCAATCTGCAACTTGCGCGATTCGGTGTAGATGTAGCGCACCTTTTCATACTCAAACGGCGAATTCATCTGACCGTAGCGGAAGCTGGTCTGGTAGCGCTTGTCCACCGCGCGCAGGGCCCAGATTTCCGGGTGGTTGGAGCTGACTTCGGAGACGTTGAGGAAGTTGATCTGCGACTCTGCGGTGTAATCCACCAGCAAGCCAGCGGTGTCGCGCAGGTTCGACGGGCCGAAGATCGGCAGTACCACGTATGCGCCGCCAGGCACGCCATAGAAACCCAGGGTCTGGCCGAAGTCTTCGCTCTGGCGCGGCAGGCCCATGGCGGTAGCCGGGTCCCACAGGCCAGCGATGCCGACGGTGGTGTTGAGCAGCAGACGCCCGGTGGTTTCCAGGGAACGGTGGCCCTTGAGTTGCAGCAGGCTGTTCAACAGGTTGGGTACGTCGCCCAAGTTGTTGAAGAAATTACTCACGCCGGTGCGCAGGAAACTGGGGGTCACGTAGGTGTAACCGTTGACCACGGGCAGGAACACCCATTGGTCGAAACGGTAGTTGAAGTGGTACACGCGACGGTTCCAGGACTCCAGCGGGTCATACACATTGAGGGCGGTGAGCGAGGAGCGCTCGAACTCGCGCTGGTCCAGGCCGGGGTTGAATTTAAGCTTGGTCAGCGGTTGCTTGAAGCCGTCATCACCCAGCTGCGTCGGCTCGTGAGCCTTGCTGTTGTCGGCATTGGCCACGCCCGCGCACATCAGGGCAGCGAGCAGCAGAAGATATTTAGCCACGGAAGAACTCCAGCATGGCGTCGGCGTTGACGCGGTAATTGAGGTTGCCGCAGTGGCCGCCCAGGGGGTAGACGGTCAAGCGATCGCCGAAGGTTTTACGCAGGAAGCCCAGGTCGCCCGGGCCCAGGATCACGTCGTCGGCGTTGTGCATGACGGCGATTTTCGGGCTGGCGTGCAGGTAGTCCTTGAGCGCGTACAGGCTGACCTGGTCGACCAGTTGCAACAGGCTGCCGCCGTCGGAGCGGGCGCGCCACATTGGAATTACTTGTTCGGTGAGGTAGCAATCGAAGTCGCATTGCAGCGCGCGCTTGAGGAACGGCGTCAGGCTGGTGCCTTCGGTGATCGGGTATTTCGGCGGGATGATCAGGCCGCGACGGTTGATCAGGTCCGAAGTGAAGGCGATATCGGCCGCCGAGAAGCGGAACGAGGTGCCGATCAGCATGGCCATCTGTTCGTTGGTCAGGTGCTGCTTGGACTGCTGGAAGTCGTAGAGCAGGGCGTCATTGAGGTCGATGTAGCCCTTTTGCTGGAAGTAGCGGGTCAACTTGTTCAACACCAGTTCATAGAAGGTGGTGGTGTTGTTGATGCCCTTGACCTCGGTCTGGACCAATTTGTCGAGGTTGGTGATCGAGGTGTAGAGGTTCACCGGCGGGTTGAGCAGCAGCACTTTCTTGAAATTGAAGCTGCGACGGGTCTCGTCCAGTTTGCTCACGAACGCCGCATCCAGAGCGCCGAGGCTGTAGCCGGTGAGGTAGAAGTCGGTGACCGGCAACGAGGCGTTCTGGGCGCGTACGGCTTGCATTACGCGGTACATGTCCTCGGCGTCTTCCTGGCTGATGCCGGGGGTGGCGAAGCGCGATGCCGAGGCGATGAAGTCGAAGCTGGTGGGCGACGACAGTTGCACCACATGGTAGCCGGCCTGGTAGTACAGCTTTTTCAGGTACTCGTTGAGGCTGCTGTCATAGCGCGCGCCGGTGCCGGCGATCAGGAAGATCAACGGCGCGGCGCGGTCTTGCTTGGCGATACGGTAGGTGAGTTTCTTCACCGCCCAGAAATTGTCCGGCAGGCTGAACTCGCGCTCCGGGCGCATATTCAGGGTGTAGTCGGACTGGTTGATTTCGTCGTCGGTCGGCAGCTTAGGCCGAAGATCTGGCGGGGTCGTGGCGATGGTCGCTTCGAACGGGTTGGTCAAAGGGTAGCCATAGCTGGCTTGGTCGATATCGACGGCCAGTGCTGACGCACTCAAAAAAAGGCTGCCCAGTAAGGCAGCACAGCGCAAGGAACGGAGCATGACTTAATCCCTAAGAGGAAACGTGCTGAATGAAGTTCGCAGGCTATGACCACCGCCGTACCACCGAAGTGCCAGCACTCGGTGCGAAAAGTCGTAAAAAACCGTCGGATTCGGGGTAATAGTAGCCAGACGATACACTTTGCCAGCCCCTGCTGAACACTAATTGTGTGTATGCACCTTGCTAACGGCCGTTGGCGCATTAAGCTGAGCGCCGTTTTTGCCTTTCGGAGTGCTCCATGTCCCGTCGTTTGCCATTGATTCTGCTGCTTATTGCCTTGCCACTTTGGCTGGCTGCCAGCTATGCCGCGCGTTATGGCTTTATGGAGGACGGCCGGTGGGTCGGTATTTGCGTCGACGAGGCCAGTCGCTGGGAATGCCAGCTGCGCTCGAACCTGGGTTTGATGATCCATTTCAAAGTGCTGGGCTGGGCAGCGCTGGTGACCTCGGTGCTCGCATTTTTTGTAGCGGGTCGCACTGGGTGGGGCCTCGCGGTAGCGGGGCTGGTGTTCGGGCTGCCGGCGCTGGCGTTGTACAACACAACCTTTGCGGTGTTTGCGGTGGTGATTGCGGGGTTGCGGTTGGTCAGACAGCCTCGGGGCGTTTGATCGGGTCAATCGGGGGCAAGCCCTCTCCCACATTCGCCGGTATTCACAATTGGAAATGTGTAAACCCAATCAAGTGTGGGAGGGGGCTTGCCCCCGATGGCAGTATTAAGCCCTGCGCACCCGCAAGCACCGCCACAACGCGACCACCATCAACCCGCTGACCACTGCCCAACCCCACGCCTGTTGGTTCAGCAAGCCTTCACGGAATAGCTGCGGCGCAATGCCGGCGCCGATGATGAAGGTCAGCAGCGCAATCTCCCGACGTGGGCCGGTTACCGGGCGTGCCAGGTACACCAGCGCCGGCAATACCAGTGCGGCGCTGGGGAAACTGCGATAGCGCGGATCGAACACCAGCGCCAGCATCATGACCGCGCCCGCGAAGCCGGCGAATGCCACCAGCCAGCCCGCGCGTTGTTCCAACCAATTGAACATGCGCCCGCGCCACCCTTCGCGAGCGCTCAGGGCCAGCGCGGCATGGGCCAACACCAGCAGGTTCAGTGCCAGCAGCAGCCCAGCCCACACCCACTCATCGTTGAAGCGCGCAGTCAGGCGGGTCAGCTCGGCCCAGGTGCCGATCGAGCATGCCGCGATAGCGCCCAGTAAAGGCAGGGCCAGCGCGGCACGGGGGCTGCGAACGCGACCGCCGAGCACCAACGTGCCCAGCAGGATCACGCCGCCGACGCCCAGCCACAACGGCCAGTACGGCACATTGCTCACTGGGCCGGCGAGGATGCCTTTGTCCTGACGATCGGCATCAAACAGGCCCCAATAACCACCCACGGCGCCTTCGCTGGCGCGCTTCCACGGCTGGTCAAAGGCTTCAATCAGGTTGTAGTGCCAGCCGTTGGCCTCGGCCATTGCGACGAAGCCGCGCATGAACTTGGCTTCGTTGACCCGGCTCGGCACCGCCGTCTCGCGCTGGCGGCCTTCGCTGGGCCAGCCGGTTTCGCCGATCAGCACGTCTTTGGGCGCGAACTTGTTGCCGAAGGTCTGTCGTACATCGCCCACATGTTTGAGCGCCTGGTCGATGCCGGACGGATCGTCTTCCCAGTAGGGCAGCAGGTGAATGGTCAGAAAATCCACCGCTGGGGCGATTTCCGGGTGTTGCAGCCAGAATTCCCAGACGTCGGCGTAGGTGACCGGTTGCTGGATCTGGCTTTTGACTTTCTGGATCAGCTTCACCAGTTGCCCGGCGGTGACTTCCTTGCGCAGCAGCGCCTCGTTGCCGACGATCACAGCGCTGACCACATCCGGGTTGGCGTTGGCCGCGGCGATCAACAGATCGACTTCCTTTTCGGTGGCTACCGGGTCGGCGCTGACCCACGCGCCGATCATCAGCTTCAAACCGTGCTTGCGCGCAAGGGCCGGCAAGCCTTCCAGGCCGGTCATGGAGTAGGTGCGGATGCATTCGAAGCGGGTAGCCAGCAAGGCCAGGTCGGCGTCCATGCGCGCCGGGCGCAGCGTGAACGGCTGGTCGAAGGGGGATTGGTCTTTGTCGAAAGGCGTGTAGGACGCACATTGCAGCTTGTGGCTGGCGCTGGCGACGTCCGGCAGCACCACCGGTCGGCCGAGGCCGTACCAGTAGCCGACAAGGGCCAGCAGGCCAAGGATCAGGGCGAATACATAGGGCAGGGCAGGGAAGCGGGCAGTCGCGGTCATGGTCGGCTTATCTGGAAAGCAAAGGCGCGCATCTTACCCGCAATTGTGTGGCTCAAGGGTGGTTGCACGATTTTGACATGCAAAGTTCGGGCGGGTTTTTGAACGCTCGTTCAGCTAAGCGCCCTGCTGGCTATGTGATGTCGTTTCCTGCTTGTAAGAGGTCGCTGACAGAGCAGGTCGAAGGCCGGCGCAGGCCGATGATCCAAGGGTCAGCACTCCACTGATGTCGCAGCCGCTGGATCGATGCGCGTGAAAGGGGCGCGGTGCACTACACAACAACAGGTTGACGTCGCTCGGCATCCGCCGAGCGCAGCACTTTCGGGGAAGTACGATGAAGATGCGACGACTCTTGGGCGCAGCTGCCACTTTGGTAGTTGCGATGAGCTCTACACTGGCCAGCGCCGACAGCAAAACCCTGAGCATCGGTTACGTGGACGGTTGGTCCGACAGCGTAGCCACCACCCATGTGGCGGCCGAGGTGATCAAGGAAAAGCTCGGGTATGACGTGAAACTGCAGGCGGTTGCCACCGGGATCATGTGGCAGGGCGTAGCAACCGGCAAGCTCGATGCCATGCTCTCGGCGTGGTTGCCCGTGACTCACGGTGAATACTGGGCCAAGAACAAAGACAAGGTTGTCGACTACGGTCCTAACTTCAAGGATGCCAAGATTGGCTTGATCGTGCCGGAGTACGTCAAGGCCAAGTCCATCGAAGACCTCAAGACTGACACCACCTTCAAGAACAAAATCGTCGGTATCGACGCCGGTTCGGGCGTAATGCTCAAGACCGACGAAGCCATCAAGCAGTACGGCCTCGATTACAAGCTGCAAGCCAGCTCGGGTGCGGCGATGATTGCCGAGCTGACCCGTGCCGAAGACAAACAGGAATCCATCGCCGTCACCGGTTGGGTGCCGCACTGGATGTTCGCCAAGTGGAAACTGCGCTTCCTCGAAGATCCAAAAGGCGTTTATGGCGCTGCTGAGACCGTCAACAGCATCGGCAGCAAAGGCCTGGAAGCCAAGGCGCCGGAAGTTGCGGCCTTCCTGAAAAAATTCCAGTGGGCCTCCAAGGACGAAATCGGCGAAGTCATGCTCGCTATCCAAGAGGGCGCCAAGCCTGACGCCGCAGCCAAGGATTGGGTTGCCAAACACCCTGAGCGCGTAGCCGAGTGGACCGGTAAATAACCCCCGAGATCCTGTTACAACCCCTGTGGGAGGGGGCTTGCCCCCGATAGCGGAGTGTCAGTTTTCAATGATCTGACTGACTCATCGCCATCGGGAGCAAGCCCCCTCCCACATTAATTTCTGTTTCCTGCAAATCTTCATTCGCGTCGTCAATCCCTCGCTACACTCGATCTACTACTAAGGTCGTCTGGAACCTGTGCCACAGCCGCATACAGTGGCTACGTTCCAATAATAAAAAAGCTGTGCTGCGAGGATAAAAACAATGAACGACAGCATTTACCTATCGATTCAAAACAGCCCGCGCTTCAAGGAGCTGGTGAGAAAAAGGGAGCGGTTTGCCTGGATTCTCTCGGCCATCATGCTAGGGCTCTACTCCGGTTTCATCCTATTGATCGCCTACGGGCCACAAGTGCTGGGGGCCAAGCTCAGCCCTGGTTCGTCGATTACCTGGGGCATCCCCCTGGGCGTCGGGTTGATCGTCTCCGCGTTCGTCTTGACCGGCATTTATGTGCGTCGGGCCAATGGCGAATTTGACGATTTGAACAATGCGATTCTCAAGGAGGCTGCGCAATGATCCGTCGTCTACTGGCAGTATTCGGCGCTTCGCTTTTTGCTCCCGCCCTGTGGGCGGCCGACGCATTGACCGGTGAAGTGCACAAGCAACCGCTGAACGTCTCGGCCATCGTGATGTTTGTCGTCTTCGTCGGTGCAACCCTTTGCATCACTTACTGGGCCTCCAAGCGCAATAAATCGGCGGCCGACTACTACGCGGCGGGCGGCAAGATCACCGGTTTCCAGAACGGTCTGGCAATTGCTGGCGACTATATGTCGGCGGCCTCGTTCCTGGGGATTTCCGCGCTGGTGTTTACGTCCGGCTACGACGGGCTGATCTACTCGATCGGCTTTCTGGTGGGCTGGCCGATCATTCTGTTCCTGATCGCCGAGCGCCTGCGTAACCTGGGTAAATACACCTTTGCTGACGTGGCGTCCTACCGCCTGGGCCAGACCCAGATTCGCAGCCTGTCGGCTTGCGGTTCGCTGGTGGTGGTGGCGTTCTACCTGATCGCGCAGATGGTGGGGGCGGGCAAGCTGATCCAGTTGCTGTTCGGCCTGGATTACCATGTGGCGGTGATTCTGGTGGGCATCCTGATGTGCCTGTACGTGCTGTTCGGCGGCATGCTGGCGACCACATGGGTGCAGATCATCAAGGCGGTGCTGTTGCTGTCGGGTGCGTCGTTCATGGCGCTGATGGTGATGAAGCACGTCAACTTCGATTTCAACACGCTGTTTTCCGAGGCGATCAAGGTTCACCCTAAAGGTGAGGCGATCATGAGCCCAGGCGGCCTGGTGAAAGACCCTATCTCTGCATTCTCCCTGGGCTTGGCGCTGATGTTCGGCACCGCCGGCCTGCCGCATATCCTGATGCGCTTCTTCACAGTGAGCGATGCCAAGGAAGCGCGTAAGAGCGTGCTGTATGCCACGGGCTTTATCGGCTACTTCTATATCCTGACCTTTATTATCGGCTTCGGCGCGATCCTGCTGGTCAGCACCAACCCGGCGTTCAAGGATGCGGCAGGCGCCTTGCTGGGCGGTAACAACATGGCGGCGGTACACCTGGCCAATGCGGTGGGTGGCAGCATCTTCCTGGGCTTTATCTCAGCGGTGGCGTTTGCCACCATCCTGGCCGTGGTGGCCGGTTTGACCCTGGCGGGTGCATCGGCGGTGTCTCACGACCTGTATGCCAGCGTGATCAAGAAAGGCAAGGCCAACGAGAAGGATGAGATTCGCGTGTCGAAGATCACCACCGTGGCCCTGGGTGTATTGGCGATCGGCCTGGGTATCCTGTTCGAAAGCCAGAACATCGCGTTCATGGTCGGCCTGGCGTTCTCCATTGCCGCCAGCTGCAACTTCCCGGTGCTGCTGCTTTCCATGTACTGGAAAAACCTCACCACCCGTGGCGCCATGATCGGCGGCTGGCTGGGTCTGGTGAGCGCCGTGGGCCTGATGGTACTGGGCCCGACCATCTGGGTCTCGATCCTGCACCATGAAAAAGCCATCTTCCCGTACGAGTACCCTGCGTTGTTCTCGATGATCATTGCGTTCATCGGCATCTGGTTCTTCTCCATCACCGACAAGTCGGCGGCGGCAGAGAAAGAGCGTGCGCTGTACTTCCCGCAGTTTGTGCGTTCGCAGACTGGCTTGGGGGCGAGTGGGGCGGTTAACCACTAAGCTTGTAACTGGATCAGGAAGTGCCCCGGTCGAAAGGCTGGGGCATTTTTTTGCCTGGGGTTTATGGGTTGCTGCTCATGGCCTCATCGGGGGCAAGCCTCCTCCCACACTTGATCTGTGAACACTTTTCAAAGGTGGGAGGAGGCTTGCCCCCGATGGCGGTAGACCAGACGCCACAAACAAAAACGGCCTCCACTGGGGGAGGCCGTTTTCAGTGCAACTAAGCGATGCTTACTTGCGATCTTCCAGCTTGGTGATATCACGCGACTCGTAGCCGGTGTACAGCTGGCGCGGGCGGCCAATCTTGTACGGGCTGGAGAGCATTTCTTTCCAGTGGGAGATCCAGCCCACGGTCCGCGCCAGGGCGAAGATCACGGTAAACATGCTGGTTGGAATGCCGATCGCCTTGAGGATGATCCCCGAGTAGAAGTCGACGTTCGGGTACAGGGAGCGTTCGATGAAGTACGGGTCGGTCAGGGCGATCTCTTCCAGGCGCATGGCCAGTTCGAGTTGCGGATCGTTCTTGATGCCCAGTTCCTTCAACACTTCGTCGCAGGTCTGCTTCATAACGGTGGCGCGTGGGTCGCGGTTCTTGTAGACCCGGTGACCGAAGCCCATCAGCTTGAACGGATCGTTCTTGTCCTTGGCCTTGGCGATGAAGGTGTCGATGTTCGAGACATCGCCGATTTCATCGAGCATGGTCAACACGGCTTCGTTCGCACCGCCGTGGGCAGGGCCCCACAGTGCGGCGATGCCGGCGGCGATACAGGCGAACGGGTTGGCACCCGAGGAGCCCGCCAGGCGCACGGTGGAGGTGGAGGCGTTCTGCTCGTGGTCGGCGTGGAGGATGAAGATCCGGTCCATGGCCTTGGCGAGCACCGGGCTGATCGGTTTGATCTCGCACGGGGTGTTGAACATCATGTGCAGGAAGTTTTCCGCGTACGTCAGGTCGTTGCGCGGGTACATCATGGGTTGACCCATGGAGTACTTGTAAACCATTGCGGCCAGGGTCGGCATCTTGGCAACCAGGCGGATCGCGGAGATTTCGCGATGCTGCGGGTTATTGATGTCGAGGGAGTCGTGATAGAAGGCCGACAGGGCGCCGACCACGCCGCACATGACGGCCATCGGGTGGGCGTCGCGACGGAAGCCGTTGAAGAAGGTCTTCAACTGCTCGTGAACCATGGTGTGGTTCTTGACTGTGCTGACAAACTGGGCTTTCTGCTCGGCTGTTGGCAATTCGCCATTGAGCAGCAGGTAGCAGGTTTCCAGGTAGTCCGACTTTTCTGCCAATTGCTCGATCGGGTAGCCCCGGTGCAGCAAGATGCCATTGTCGCCGTCGATATAGGTGATCTTCGACTCGCAAGAGGCGGTCGACATGAAGCCTGGGTCGAAAGTGAAACGGCCCGTGGCCGTCAGGCCCCGTACGTCGATAACATCGGGACCAACGGTGCCGGTTAAAATGGGCAGCTCGACGGGGGCTGCGCCCTCGATGATCAACTGCGCTTTTTTGTCAGCCATGTGGCCTCCTATTTATGCTTCAAATCATCAGACAGACCCCCCACGCAGGGCCCGCACCACTATAGTGAGATAAATTCAGATGTCAATTTGCCTAAAGTCTTGCTCCAGAAGGCTTTAACCGGACTTTTTCGTCGAAATTGCCTGCCATTTACGCCTTTTATCCCGTCAGCGCAATCCGCTATTAGGGTGAGGAGCGCGCGTTGTCATTAGTAACCTAACTGTCTATACTCGGCCACCGACCGCCAAGGGCTTTTGGGCTTGCTTTCATTGGGGGTCGCACTCCCTGGGTGGTGCTTACCTGACCAGTGCACTCCCCTACAACTTTGCCCTGATTGTTAGGGGCTCTTCAGTGTGAAAAAAAGCCGTGAAGAATAGCCAACGACCTGTAAACCTAGACCTAAGGACCATCAAACTCCCCATCACCGGCGTTACGTCGTTCCTGCACCGTGTTTCCGGCATCATCCTGTTCCTGGGCTTGGGCATCATGCTTTATGCATTGAGCAAATCCCTGGGTTCCGAGGAAGGTTACGCCGAGGTGAAGGCATGCTTGACCAGCCCGCTGGCCAAGTTCGTAGCATGGGGCCTCCTGTCCGCTCTGCTGTATCACCTGGTAGCCGGTGTGCGCCACTTGATCATGGACATGGGCATCGGTGAGACGCTGGAAGGCGGCCGCCTGGGCTCGAAAATCATCATCGCCATTTCCGTGGTGCTGATCGTTCTCGCAGGAGTTTGGATATGGTAACCAGCGTTACGAACCTATCGCGTTCGGGCCTCTATGATTGGATGGCGCAGCGTGTGTCTGCGGTTGTTCTCGCGGCTTATTTCATTTTCCTGATCGGATACCTCGTCGCAAACCCGGGCATCGGCTATGAGCAATGGCATGGCCTGTTTTCCCACAATGCGATGCGAATCTTCAGTCTGCTGGCCCTTGTAGCCCTGGGCGCTCACGCCTGGGTCGGCATGTGGACCATCGCGACCGACTACCTCACGCCGATGGCGCTGGGCAAGTCCGCGACTGCAGTACGTTTCCTCTTCCAGGCAGTATGCGGCGTCGCGATGTTCGCTTACTTCGTCTGGGGTGTGCAGATTCTTTGGGGTATCTGAGTCATGGCTAACATTCCAACTATTTCCTTCGACGCCATCATTATTGGTGGCGGCGGTGCCGGCATGCGCGCTGCGCTGCAGCTGGCCCAGGGTGGTCACAAGACTGCCGTGATCACCAAGGTATTCCCGACACGTTCCCACACCGTGTCCGCCCAGGGTGGCATCACCTGCGCCATCGCTTCGGCCGACCCGAACGATGACTGGCGCTGGCACATGTACGATACCGTCAAGGGTTCCGACTACATCGGTGACCAGGACGCTATCGAATACATGTGTCAGGAAGGCCCGGCAGCGGTGTTCGAACTGGACCACATGGGTCTGCCGTTCTCGCGTACCGAGCAAGGCCGTATCTACCAGCGTCCGTTCGGCGGCC
The DNA here is from genome assembly GCF_019641515.1 of Pseudomonas sp. S5F11. Lineage (NCBI taxonomy): Bacteria > Pseudomonadati > Pseudomonadota > Gammaproteobacteria > Pseudomonadales > Pseudomonadaceae > Pseudomonas > Pseudomonas sp. S5F11. The sequence goes on along the minus strand of NZ_JAIFJZ010000001.1, from coordinate 1,605,106 downwards.
AGTCGAAGGATTACGGTAAAGGCGGGCAGGCTGCCCGTACTTGCGCCGCTTCCGACCGTACCGGTCACGCGCTGCTGCACACGCTTTATCAGGGCAACCTGAAAGCCGGTACCACGTTCCTGAACGAGTACTACGCTGTCGACCTGGTCAAGAACGCCCAAGGCGAGTTCGTCGGTGTAATCGCTATCTGCATCGAAACCGGTGAAACCACCTACATTCGCGCCAAGGCTACCGTGCTGGCAACCGGCGGTGCAGGCCGTATCTACGCATCGACCACCAACGCCCTGATCAACACCGGCGACGGCGTGGGCATGGCCCTGCGTGCCGGCGTGCCGGTGCAAGATATTGAAATGTGGCAGTTCCACCCGACCGGTATTGCCGGCGCCGGCGTTTTGGTGACCGAAGGTTGCCGTGGTGAAGGTGGTTACTTGATCAACAAGCACGGCGAGCGTTTCATGGAGCGCTATGCTCCGAACGCTAAAGACCTTGCCGGTCGTGACGTTGTTGCCCGTTCGATGGTTAAAGAGATCATCGCTGGCAACGGTTGCGGTCCGAATGGCGACCACGTAATGCTCAAGCTCGATCACCTGGGCGAAGAAGTGCTGCACAGCCGTCTGCCAGGTATCTGCGAACTGTCCAAGACATTTGCGCACGTTGACCCGGTTGTTGCTCCGGTCCCGGTTGTTCCGACTTGCCACTATATGATGGGCGGCGTGCCGACCAATATTCATGGTCAAGCGATCACTCAGGACGCCGATGGCGTCGACGCGATCATCCCTGGTCTGTTTGCAGTGGGTGAAGTGGCGTGCGTATCGGTTCACGGTGCCAACCGCCTGGGCGGTAACTCGTTGCTCGACCTGGTGGTATTCGGTCGCGCCGCTGGCCTGCACTTGGAAAAAGCCCTGAGCGATGGCATCGAGTACGACGACGCCACCGACGCCAACATCGAGGCCGCCCTGGCGCGCCTGTCCGCTCTGAACGAGCGTACCGATGGCGAAGACGTGGCAACCCTGCGTCGCGAGCTGCAAAGCTGCATGCAGAACTACTTCGGTGTATTCCGTACTGGCGAATACATGCAGAAGGGTATTGCCCAGCTGGCCGACCTGCGCAAGCGCATCGCCAACGTCAAGATCAACGATAAGAGCCAGGCGTTCAACACCGCTCGTATCGAAGCCCTTGAGCTGCAAAACCTGCTGGAAGTGGCCGAAGCGACCGCGATTGCCGCCGAGGTTCGTAAAGAATCCCGTGGTGCTCACGCTCGTGAAGACTACGAAGACCGCGACGACGAGAACTGGCTGTGCCACACCCTGTACTTCCCGGGTGAAAAGCGCGTTGCCAAGCGTGCCGTGAACTTCTCGCCGAAAACGGTTCCGACGTTTGAACCGAAGATTCGGACTTACTAAGGGTGGCTGCCATGTTGAAAGTCAGTGTTTATCGCTACAACCCTGATCAGGACGCTGCGCCGTTCATGCAGGAATTCCAGGTCGATACCGGTGGTAAAGACCTGATGGTGCTGGACGTGCTGGCCCTGATCAAAGAGCAGGACGAAGGTTTCTCCTATCGTCGCTCTTGCCGTGAAGGTGTCTGCGGCTCCGACGGCATGAACATCAACGGCAAAAACGGCCTGGCGTGCATCACGCCGCTGTCCGCCGTGGTGAAAGGCAACAAGCTGATCGTTCGTCCACTGCCAGGTTTGCCGGTTATCCGTGACCTGGTCGTCGATATGAGCATCTTCTACAAGCAATACGAGAAAGTTAAGCCGTTCCTGCAGAACGACACGCCGGCCCCGGCCATCGAGCGTCTGCAGTCCCCGGAAGAGCGCGACAAGCTCGACGGTCTGTACGAGTGCATTCTGTGCGCCTGCTGCTCGACCTCCTGCCCGTCCTTCTGGTGGAACCCGGACAAATTCCTGGGTCCAGCTGCCCTGCTGCAAGCGTACCGCTTCCTGGCAGACAGCCGTGACACCAAGACGTCCGAGCGTTTGGCTTCGCTGGATGACCCGTTCAGCGTATTCCGCTGCCGCGGGATCATGAACTGCGTCAACGTATGTCCCAAAGGCCTGAACCCGACTAAGGCCATTGGTCACATCCGTAACATGCTGCTGCAAAGCGGCGTGTAACTGACGTTGTAACAAAGCAGGACCGTTGTGCCCGTAAATGCTGCGGCGCAGGCTTCAACCGGCGCCGTAGTTTTAACTTGAGCAGCGACTTACAAAGCCGCGGCTCTTATTTTGAAGAAATGAGACAAGCAGGGGCATTCGGGTTGGTACCCGAACTATCAGCGTGATCCTAAGTGGCTTGTTTTGGTCGCTGCACTTGGCCTTTTGCAAGCAAACTCGGTGTTTTCGCCGGTGGTGTCCCCAAATCGAGGGTGACCAAGCATGCAAGAAAGCGTGATGCAGCGCATGTGGAACAGCGGCTATCTTTCAGGTGGTAACGCTGCCTATGTGGAAGAGCTTTATGAGCTCTACCTGCACGACCCTAACGCTGTGCCAGAAGAATGGCGCACCAAATTTCAGACGTTGTCTTCAGACGGCAACGCTGCCACCGATGTATCGCATGCAACAATTCGCGATCAGTTTGTGCTGCTGGCAAAGAACCAGCGCCGCGCCCAACCGGTTTCCGCCGGCAGCGTGAGCAGTGAGCATGAGAAGAAGCAAGTTGAAGTACTGCGACTGATCCAGGCCTACCGGATGCGTGGCCACCAGGCGGCCCAGCTTGACCCGCTGGGGCTCTGGCAGCGTCCTGCACCGGCTGACCTGTCGATCAATCATTACGGCTTGACCAATGCCGATCTTGATACGACCTTCCGTGCCGGCGACCTGTTCATCGGCAAAGAGGAAGCGAGCCTACGCGAAATTCACGAGGCGTTGCAGCAGACATATTGCCGCACCATCGGCGCTGAGTTCACGCACATCACCGATTCCGAGCAGCGCCAGTGGTTCCAGCATCGCCTGGAAGGTGTGCGCGGCCGTCCGGCGCTGTCCGCCGACGTTCGCAGCCACCTGCTTGAGCGCGTGACCGCTGCCGAAGGCCTGGAAAAATACCTGGGGACCAAATACCCGGGCACCAAGCGTTTCGGTCTGGAAGGCGGCGAAAGCCTGATCCCGATGCTCGACGAGCTGATCCAGCGTTCCGGTTCCTACGGCACCAAGGAAGTCGTGATCGGTATGGCCCACCGTGGTCGCTTGAACGTGTTGGTCAACACCTTCGGCAAGAACCCGCGTGAGCTGTTCGACGAGTTCGAAGGCAAGAAGAAGGTCGAGCTGGGTTCCGGTGACGTTAAATACCACCAGGGCTTCTCGTCCAACGTGATGACCTCCGGCGGTGAAGTTCACCTGGCCATGGCATTCAACCCATCCCACCTGGAAATCGTTTCGCCAGTGGTCGAGGGGTCGGTGCGTGCTCGCCAGGACCGTCGTAACGACACTACTGGTGAAAAGGTTCTGCCGATTTCCATCCACGGTGACGCGGCATTCGCCGGTCAGGGCGTGGTTCTGGAAACCTTCCAGATGTCGCAGACTCGCGGCTTCAAGACTGGCGGTACCGTTCACATCGTCATCAACAACCAGGTGGGCTTCACCATCAGCAACCCGTTGGACTCGCGCTCCACCGAGTACGCCACCGACGTTGCCAAGATGATCCAGGCGCCGATCCTCCATGTGAATGGTGATGATCCGGAAGCCGTATTGTTCGTGACCCAACTGGCCGTCGACTACCGCATGCAGTTCAAGCGTGACGTGGTGATCGACCTGGTTTGCTACCGCCGTCGCGGTCACAACGAAGCGGACGAGCCAAGCGGCACCCAACCGTTGATGTACCAGCAGATCACCAAGCAGCGCACCACCCGTGAGCTGTACGCCGAAAGCCTGACCAAGGCCGGCGTGGTGGACGAAGCGCGTGTTCAGGCGAAAGTCGACGAATACCGCAACGCTCTGGACAACGGTCTGCATGTAGTGAAAAGCCTGGTCAAAGAGCCGAACAAAGAGCTGTTCGTTGACTGGCGTCCGTACCTGGGCCACACCTGGACCGCGCGTCACGATACCTCGTTCGACCTCAAGACCCTGCAGGAACTGTCCGCCAAGCTGCTGGAAATTCCGGAAGGCTTCGTGGTTCAGCGTCAGGTCTCGAAGATCTACGAAGACCGTCAGAAGATGCAAGTCGGCGGCCTGCCAATCAACTGGGGTTACGCCGAAACCATGGCGTACGCGACCCTGGCGTTCGAAGGTCACCCGATCCGCATGACCGGCCAGGACATCGGCCGCGGTACGTTCTCGCACCGTCACGCGGTACTGCACAACCAAAAAGACGCCAGCACCTACGTGCCGTTGCAGAACCTGTACGAAGGCCAGCCACGTTTCGACCTGTACGATTCGTTCCTGTCCGAAGAGGCTGTACTGGCCTTCGAATACGGTTACTCGACCACCACGCCGAATGCGCTGGTGATCTGGGAAGCCCAGTTCGGCGACTTCGCCAACGGCGCCCAGGTGGTGATCGACCAGTTCATCACCAGCGGCGAGCATAAGTGGGGCCGTCTGTGCGGTCTGACCATGCTGCTACCGCACGGTTATGAAGGTCAGGGTCCGGAGCACTCCTCGGCCCGTCTGGAGCGTTACCTGCAGCTGTGCGCCGAGCACAATATTCAGGTCTGCGTACCGACCACCCCGGCTCAGATCTACCACTTGCTGCGTCGCCAGGTGATTCGTCCTCTGCGCAAGCCGCTGGTTGTGCTGACTCCGAAGTCGCTGCTGCGTCATAAATTGGCCGTCTCGACCCTGGAAGATCTGGCGGACGGTTCGTTCCAGACCGTGATTCCAGAAATCGACACGCTGGACGCGGCCAAGGTCACTCGCCTGATCCTGTGCAGCGGCAAGGTCTACTATGACCTGCTGGAAAAACGCCGTGCCGAAGGCCGCGAAGATATCGCCATCGTGCGTATCGAGCAGCTTTACCCGTTCCCGGAAGACGACCTGATGGAGGTCATCGCGCCTTACACCAACCTCACGAATGTGGTCTGGTGCCAGGAAGAACCGATGAACCAGGGCGCGTGGTACAGCAGCCAGCATCACCTGCGTCGCAGCATTGGCAACCATAACAAGGCCCTGGGCCTGGAATACGCCGGCCGTGATGCTTCCGCCGCACCTGCGTGTGGTTATGCGTCGATGCACGCCGAACAGCAGGAAAAACTGCTGCAAGATGCTTTCACTGTTTAACGCCTTCGCGCTGACTGAAACCGAATTTTAAGGACCCACAGATAATGGCTATCGAAATCAAAGCCCCGTCATTCCCGGAATCGGTTGCCGATGGCACCGTTGCCACCTGGCACAAAAAACCAGGCGAAGCTGTCAAGCGCGACGACCTGATCGTCGACATCGAGACCGACAAAGTCGTGCTGGAAGTGCTGGCCGAAGCTGACGGCGTGCTGGGCGCAATCGTTGCCGAGGAGGGCGCTACCGTCCTGTCCAACCAGGTGTTGGGCTCGATCGAAGAGGGCGGCGCTGCTGCACCTGCACCTGCTCCGGCTGCTGCACCTGCTGCTTCGGCTCCAGCTGCCGCTCCGGCCGCTGGTGCTGAAGACCCGATCGCTGCACCGGCTGCGCGCCAGTTGGCTGAAGAAAACGGTATCAACCTGGCTTCCATCAAAGGCACCGGCAAAGACGGTCGCGTGACCAAGGAAGACGTGGTTGCTGCGGTTGAAGCCAAGAAGAACGCTCCAGCTGCCGCACCTGCCAAGCCGGCTGCCCCGGCTGCCGCTGCTCCTGTGTTCGCCGCCGGCGACCGCACCGAGAAGCGCGTACCGATGACCCGCGTGCGTGCCACGGTGGCCAAGCGTCTGGTTGAAGCCCAGTCGAACATGGCAATGCTGACCACCTTCAACGAAGTCGACATGACCGAAGTCATGGCCCTGCGTTCGAAGTACAAAGACCTGTTCGAGAAGTCTCACAACGGCGTGCGCCTGGGCTTCATGTCGTTCTTCGTGAAAGCGGCCACCGAAGCGCTGAAACGCTTCCCGGCAGTCAACGCTTCCATCGATGGCAACGACATCGTCTACCATGGCTATGCAGACATCGGCGTTGCCGTGTCCAGCGACCGTGGCCTGGTGGTTCCGGTCCTGCGTAACGCCGAACTGATGAGCCTGGCTGAAATCGAAGGCGGCATCGCCACCTTCGGCAAGAAAGCCCGTGACGGCAAGCTGACCATCGACGAGATGACCGGTGGTACCTTCACCATCACCAACGGTGGTACCTTCGGTTCGATGATGTCGACGCCGATCGTCAACCCGCCACAAGCCGCGATCCTGGGCATGCACAACATCATCCAGCGTCCGATGGCCATCAACGGCCAAGTCGTGATCCGCCCGATGATGTACCTGGCACTGTCCTACGATCACCGCCTGATCGATGGTAAAGAAGCCGTGACTTTCCTGGTGACCATCAAGAACCTGCTGGAAGACCCGGCTCGTCTGCTGCTGGATATCTAAAGACGCAGCTGCAAGTTGCAAGCTACAAGCTGTAGGAAAAAGCAGCTTGGCTTGCAGCTTGTCGCTTGAAGCTTGTCGCTGAATAGAGGAATTTTTTTCATGTCGCAGAAATTTGACGTTGTAGTGATTGGCGCGGGCCCTGGCGGCTATGTTGCCGCCATCAAGGCTGCTCAACTGGGCCTCTCGACTGCTTGCATCGAAAAATACACTGACAAGGAAGGCAAACTGGCGCTGGGCGGTACTTGCCTGAACGTTGGCTGCATTCCTTCCAAGGCGCTGCTGGACAGCTCCTGGAAATTCCACGAAGCCCAAGACGGCTTCGCGATCCACGGTATCAACCACGCCGGCGTGACCATGGACGTGCCAGCAATGGTCGGCCGTAAAGCCAACATCGTTAAAGGCCTGACTTCCGGCGTTGCCACCTTGTTCAAGGCCAACGGCGTGACTTCCCTGCAAGGCCACGGCAAATTGCTGGCCGGCAAGAAAGTCGAAATCACCAAGCCTGACGGTTCGGTTGAAGTGATCGAAGCTGAAAACGTGATCCTGGCCCCAGGTTCGCGCCCAATCGACATTCCGCCTGCTCCAGTCGACAACAACGTGATCGTTGATTCGACCGGCGCCCTGGAATTCCAAGCTGTGCCTAAGCGCCTGGGTGTGATCGGTGCTGGTGTGATCGGCCTGGAGCTGGGTTCGGTATGGTCCCGTCTGGGTGCTGAAGTGACTGTTCTGGAAGCTCTGGACACGTTCCTGCTGGCTGCCGATACCGCAGTCTCCAAGGAAGCGTTCAAGACCCTGACCAAACAGGGCCTGGACATCAAGCTGGGCGCTCGCGTGACCGGCTCGAAGGTCAATGGCGAAGAAGTGGTCGTGACCTACACCGACAAAGATGGCGAACAAACCATCACCTTCGACAAGCTGATCGTGGCCGTGGGCCGTCGTCCAGTGACGACCGACCTGCTGGCGGCCGACAGCGGCGTGAACATCGACGAGCGTGGCTTTATCCACGTTGACGATCACTGCGCTACCACCGTTCCAGGCGTGTACGCCATCGGTGACGTGGTGCGCGGCATGATGCTGGCGCACAAGGCTTCCGAAGAAGGCATCATGGTTGTCGAGCGCATCAAGGGCCACAAAACCCAGATGAACTACGACCTGATTCCATCGGTTATCTACACCCACCCGGAAATTGCATGGGTCGGCAAGAACGAACAGCAGTTGAAAGCTGAAGGCGTTGAAGTTAACGTCGGCACCTTCCCGTTCGCCGCTTCTGGCCGTGCCATGGCAGCCAACGACACCGGTGGTTTTGTCAAAGTCATCGCTGATGCCAAGACTGACCGTGTATTGGGCGTCCACGTGATTGGCCCAAGCGCAGCAGAACTGGTTCAGCAGGGCGCAATCGGTATGGAATTCGGCACCAGTGCCGAGGACCTGGGCATGATGGTCTTCTCCCATCCGACCCTGTCCGAAGCGTTGCACGAAGCCGCGTTGGCAGTGAATGGCGGCGCCATCCACATCGCCAACCGCAAGAAGCGCTAAGCGAGATAATAAGAAACCACGGCGGAGTTGCCCGTCGTGAGCCTTGCGCGCAAGACTCACCGCGGAATATCCGCTGGACGCAGCCTTGCGCAGCTTTACGGGCCATAAGCCCCGCAAGTTGCGCAAGCAGCAGTCACAGGTGGTGCGGCACTCATAATGAGCGCAGCGCCGAATGCGCAGTACCTAACGAAGACGGTAAAAAGCATGAATCTTCACGAGTATCAGGGTAAGCAGCTGTTCGCTGAATACGGCCTGCCAGTATCCAAGGGCTACGCAGTAGACACCCCGGAAGCAGCAGCAGAAGCTTGCGACAAAATCGGTGGTACCGAGTGGGTTGTCAAAGCCCAGGTCCACGCGGGTGGTCGCGGTAAAGCGGGCGGCGTTAAGCTGGTTCGCAACAAAGAAGACGCCAAGGCCTTCGCACAGCAGTGGCTGGGCAAGCGTCTGGTGACTTACCAGACTGATGCCAATGGCCAGCCAGTCACCAAGATCCTGGTTGAATCGTGCACTGATATCGCTAAAGAGCTGTACCTGGGCGCTGTCGTTGACCGTTCGAGCCGTCGCATCGTGTTCATGGCTTCCACCGAAGGTGGCGTGGACATCGAAAAGATCGCTCACGAAACCCCAGAAAAAATTCTGAAAGCCACCATCGATCCACTGGTTGGCGCTCAGCCGTTCCAGGGTCGCGAGCTGGCTTTCCAGCTGGGCCTGGAAGGCAAGCAAGTTGCCCAGTTCGCCAAAATCTTCGTAGGTCTGGCCAAACTGTTCCAGGATCACGATCTGGCTCTGCTGGAAGTGAACCCGCTGGTGATCAAGGCTGACGGCGATCTGCACTGCCTCGATGCCAAGATCAACATCGACGCCAACGCCATGTACCGTCAGCCTAAGCTGAAGACTTTCCACGATCCGTCGCAAGACGATCCGCGCGAAGCCCACGCTGCCAAGTTCGAACTGAACTACGTGGCCCTGGAAGGCAACATCGGTTGCATGGTCAACGGTGCCGGCCTGGCCATGGGTACCATGGACATCGTCAACCTGCATGGCGGCAAACCAGCCAACTTCCTCGACGTGGGCGGTGGTGCTACCAAAGAACGCGTGACCGAAGCTTTCAAGATCATCCTGTCCGACGCCAACGTCGCTGCAGTATTGGTCAACATCTTCGGCGGCATCGTTCGTTGCGACATGATTGCCGAAGGCATCATCGGTGCAGTGAAAGAAGTCGGCGTTAAAATCCCGGTTGTTGTTCGCCTTGAAGGTAACAACGCTGAACTGGGCGCTAAAGTACTGGCAGAAAGCGGTTTGAACATCATCGCGGCTACCAGCCTGACCGACGCTGCTCAACAAGTTGTCAAAGCTGCGGAGGGCAAATAATGAGCGTCCTGATCAATAAAGACACCAAAGTTATCTGCCAGGGTATTACCGGTTCGCAAGGTAGCTTCCACACCCAGCAAGCCATCGAATACGGCACCCAGATGGTTGGCGGCGTAACGCCAGGCAAAGGCGGCACCGAGCACCTGGGCCTGCCGGTGTTCAACACCGTGAAAGACGCTGTAGCTGCCACTGGCGCCACCGCCAGCGTGATCTACGTTCCGGCTCCTTTCTGCAAGGACTCGATCCTGGAAGCGGCATTCGGCGGCATCAAGCTGATCGTTTGCATCACCGAAGGCATTCCTACCCTGGACATGCTGGACGCTAAAGTTAAGTGTGACGAACTGGGCGTAGTCCTGATCGGCCCTAACTGCCCAGGCGTGATCACCCCAGGCGAATGCAAGATCGGCATCATGCCAGGTCACATTCACTTGCCAGGTAAAGTCGGTATCGTTTCCCGTTCCGGCACCTTGACCTACGAAGCTGTGAAGCAGACTACTGACGCCGGTTTCGGTCAGTCGACTTGCGTCGGCATCGGCGGTGACCCGATCCCAGGCTCCAACTTCATCGACATCCTGAAGCTGTTCCAGGAAGACCCGAAGACCGAAGCGATCGTGATGATCGGCGAGATCGGCGGTTCGGCTGAAGAAGAAGCGGCTGCCTACATCAAGGCACACGTGACCAAGCCAGTTGTTTCCTACATCGCTGGTGTGACTGCCCCTGCTGGCAAGCGCATGGGCCATGCGGGCGCAATCATCTCTGGCGGCAAAGGCACTGCAGACGAGAAATTCGCTGCGCTGCAAGACGCAGGCGTGAAAACCGTGCGTTCGCTGGCAGACATCGGCAAGGCCCTGGCCGAGCTGACCGGTTGGGCTGTCAAGTAAGCCTCGCGCTTAACTGACGCTCCGCCCACAAAGGCCACCTTCGGGTGGCCTTTGTGCTTCTTGGATGTCTTCGACCAATGTGGGAGGGGGCTTGCCCCCGATGGCAATGGGGCCGCCACGCAATCATTGGCTGACACACCGCCGTCGGGGGCAGGCCCCCTCCCACATGTGTTCGTATTGCCAAGTTAAGTACGAAAATGCGACATCGTGATGTCGCTTATCGGACAGTTCGCCCCGCAACAGTGCGTTTGTCGCCCTAATTCTGTACTCTGGCCGCCTCTTTATGCGCCCGCATCCCAAAAGGACGCTTCGCGCTGGAACGGTCGGTCCCCAAAAGGGCCGCCGGTATTTCCCTCATCCACAGGGAATCCCTCTCTAAATTCCGATTCAGCAGTGTGGTATTTCCTTAAATGAAAGTGTTGAAAGGCCAGGATATCCTGGCGTTGGGCTTTATGACCTTTGCCCTGTTCGTGGGCGCCGGCAACATCATCTTCCCGCCTATCGTTGGCTTGCAGTCCGGACCTAACGTCTGGATGGCGGCACTGGGTTTTCTGATCACTGCGGTCGGCCTTCCGGTGGTCACCGTAATCGCGCTGGCCAAAGTCGGTGGCGGCATGGACGCGCTGAGCAGCCCAATCGGCAAAATCGCCGGTGGCCTGCTGGCGGCAGCGGCGTATCTGGCGGTAGGCCCGCTGTTCGCCACGCCGCGTACGGCGACCGTGTCCTTTGAAGTGGGCCTTGCGCCCTTGACTGGCGAAAGCCCTCTAGCGCTGTTTCTCTACAGCTCCGTGTACTTTCTGGTGGTGTTCTTTGTGTCCCTGTATCCAGGGCGCCTGCTGGATACCGTGGGGCGTTTCCTCGCGCCGCTGAAGATCATAGCGCTGGCCGTGCTGGGCATCGCCGCATTTGCGCTGCCGGCCGGTGACGTCGGTGTCGCCACCCCGGAATATGTCGCTGCGCCGTTTTCCCAGGGTTTTATCAATGGTTACCTGACCATGGATACCCTGGGCGCGCTGGTGTTCGGCATCGTCATCGTCAATGCGATTCGCTCCCGTGGTGTTGAATCGCCAAAGCTGATCACCCGTTACGCCATCATCGCCGGCCTGATCGCGGGTGTGGGCTTGGCGTTGGTGTATGTAAGCCTGTTCCGCCTCGGTTCGGGTAGCCATGCGGTAGCCGCTGGGGCCAGCAACGGCGCTGCGGTACTGCATGCTTACGTGCAGCATACCTTCGGCTCTCTGGGCAGCGGTTTCCTGGCCGTGCTGATCTCCCTGGCGTGCCTGGTGACGGCGGTGGGCCTGACCTGCGCCTGCGCCGAGTACTTCAGCCGCATCCTGCCGCTGTCCTACAAGACCCTGGTGGTGATCCTGGCGCTGTTCTCCTTGTTTGTGTCGAACTTGGGCCTGACCAAGCTGATCGCTTTCTCGATCCCAGTACTCACCGCCATCTATCCGCCCTGCATCGTGTTGGTGGCTCTTAGCTTCTGCAAAGGCTTCTGGCAGGAGCAAGGGCGTATTGTTGGACCGGTGATGCTGGTGTCGTTTATCTTCGGCTGCATCGATGCCCTCAAGGGTGCGGGCTTGGCGGATTGGCTGCCGGCGCAGTTGGCTAACCTGCCGCTGAGCGAGCAGGGCCTGGCCTGGTTGGTGCCGTCGGTGATGATCCTGGTTGTGGCGGTGGTGATTGACCGTCTGCTCGGCAAGCGCAGCGAAGCCATCGCATAAAGCGCCCGCTTTGAGGATTATTGAAATGCCCCGTATCAATCGATACGGGGCATTTTTTATGCTTTATGAGAGCGCAGCTTCTAAAGTTGCAACTGGATCAATGTGGGAGGGGCTGGCTCCCTCCCAACGTTGGAGCGCATCGCGCCACCATTCACCTTCTAACAGGACCCTCATGTCATTCGTCGAAGCCAATCAGATCCACTTGCTTGCCGCCCTGTGGTTCGTGCTGTGTTGGGGCGGCTATACCCGTTATGCCACTTGGAAGGCGCGAGACACCGCGTGCCTGGCCAGTGTGTTGCACTTGTATCGCGAAGACTGGATGCGGCGCATGCTGCTGCGGGACAACCGTATCGCCGACGCCAGCGTGATCGGCAATCTGGAGCGCAATGCCTCCTTCTTCGCCTCCAGTACCTTGATCATCCTCGCCGGTATTCTCACGGTGCTCGGCGCCTCCGAACGCGCCGTGTCGTTGCTGGCGGATATCCCCTGGGTACAACAGGCATCCCAGGGCATGTCGGAAATCAAATTGCTGTGCCTGGCGCTGGTGTTTGTCTACGCGTTTTTCACCTTCAGTTGGTGCATGCGCCAATACAATTTTGCGGCGGTGCTGGTGGGGTCGGCGCCGATGATCGGCGAGCGACATGTGTCCGAACAGGAGCGTAAAGCCTTCGCACTGAGGGCGGCGCGGGTGATCTCCATGGCGGCCAACCAGTTCAACTTCGGCCTGCGTTCTTATTACTTCGGCATGACCATGCTGGCGTGGTTTGTCAGCCCATGGTTGTTCATGTTGATGAGCGCCGGTGTAGTGTTCGTGCTGTATCGCCGAGAGTTTCATTCCGACGTATTGGAAGTGATGGTGTATACCCCAACCGACACGCCATTGCCGGAGCCGACGAAGGAGGCGGTGTCTTAGCCATCTAGTTAAATGCCGGACAAAGTAAAGCCCGCTATATAAGCGGGCTTTCTTTTTGCAGCACTGCTAATTCAAGCCAGGTCTCAAGAACCGGTGGCAGGTGCTGCTTCTTTCGCGGCGGCTTCGTTGGATTCGGCCTGAGCTTTGGCAGCATCGGCGTTTTCTTTCGCAGCGTCGTTCACTTTATCCTGAGCCTTCGCCATATCTTTCTGAGCTTGCTCAGAATGTGCAGCGGCGTCTTGGGCTTTGTCTTCGGATTTCTTGTCGCAGGCAGCCAGACCGAGGGCAGCGGCCAGCATCATGGAAATAGCTAAAGTCTTGCGCATGGGGTGTTTCTCCTTATTGAAGATATCTACTGGCCTTTCGAGCCTGAGGGTTCAGCATTAGTTCCTTTAATTACGCAGATATATAAACCGCACCCTGCAAGGAACTTTGGCCCGCACCACATACTCCGCGGATTAACACGAATAAGAGTCTAGACCGAATGACCGAAAACTCACTATTAAAACGTGCCCGACGCTTCGTTTCGGCATTGCGCCATTGCCAGGTGCTGGGCATTACCGTGCATGAGGCCAATCGGGACGGCATGACCCTCGTCTTGCCTTACAGCCCGGCGATTGTTGGTGACCCCCAGTCCGGCGTGATCCACGGCGGTGCGCTGACCTCCTTGATGGACACGGCCTGCGGCATGGCGACTCTATGTGTGCTGGAGGAATTCGAGGTGTGCCCGACCCTCGATCTACGCATCGATTACATGCATCCGGCCGCACCTCACAAGCCGGTGTATGGCTTCGCCCAGTGCTACCGAGTCACGACCGACGTGATCTTCACCCGTGGCTTCGCCTATCAGGATGACCCGCAGCAACCCATCGCCCATGTGGTGGGCACGTTTATGCGCATGGGCAAGCGCCTCAAGGGCGCGCAGGGGCTGGGCGATACGATCAAGGGAGCGCAGGCATGAGTCATCGATTCAAAACACGCCTCGAACAAGCCCATACGCGCGGTGACTATACGGCGCTGCTGGACGGGATTCCGTATGCCCAATTGATCGGTATTGAATGCACACGGTTGGGCGATGAATTGCTGTTTCGCCTGCCGGCCAACAAAGACAACATTGGTAACCCCATCTTGCCGGCCCTGCACGGCGGAGTGATCGCCGGGTTCATGGAGTTGGCCGCAGCGTTGCACTTGCTGGTGTTTACCGGGGCGCCGGGGCTGCCGAAAATCATCGACTTTTCCCTGGATTACCTGCGTGCCGGTCAGTTCCGCGACACCTACGCCACGTGTCAGGTGTGGCGCCAGGGGCGGCGTGTGGCGAATGTGGCGATCACCGCGTGGCAAAGCACGGCGGCAGAGCCGATTGCCACGGCCCGTGCGCATTTCAAGATCGAGGAGGCGAGTCGCCCTTGAAATCCTGGTCTTAGCCCCCAACTTTGATGACAACCCGCCGCCGACCCTAAAGGTCGGGGCCACTGCCATCCAATTGGAGTTTGATGACCATGAGTGTGGAAACTCAAAAGGAAACCCTGGGCTTCCAGACCGAGGTGAAGCAACTGCTGCACCTCATGATCCATTCGCTGTATTCCAACAAGGAAATCTTCCTTCGCGAATTGATCTCGAACGCCTCTGACGCTGTCGACAAATTACGTTTCGAAGCCCTGTCCAAGCCCGAGTTGCTGGAAGGTGGCGCCGAACTGAAAATCCGCGTGAGCTTCGACAAGGACGCCAAAACCGTCACCCTCGAAGACAACGGTATCGGCATGAGCCGTGACGATGCGGTCACCCACCTGGGGACCATCGCCAAATCCGGCACTGCCGATTTCATGAAGAACCTGTCGGGTGACCAAAAGAAGGATTCGCACCTGATCGGCCAGTTCGGCGTGGGCTTCTACTCGGCCTTTATTGTCGCCGATAAGGTTGAAGTGTTTAGCCGTCGTGCCGGCCTCGACGCCAGCGAAGGCGTGCACTGGGCGTCGAAAGGCGAGGGCGAATTTGAAATCGCCACCATCGACAAGCCAGACCGCGGTACTCGCATCGTGTTGCACCTCAAGTCCGGTGAAGAAGAATTCGCCGATGGCTGGCGCCTGCGCAATATCATCAAAAAGTACTCCGACCATATCGCACTGCCGATCGAGCTGCCTAAAGAACAAGCTGCCGCTGAAGGCGAAGAAGCCCCGGCCCCGGAATGGGAAGTGGTCAACCGCGCCAGCGCCCTGTGGACCCGTCCTCGCACCGAGATCAAGGACGAGGAGTACCAAGAGTTCTACAAGCACATCGCTCACGATTACGAAAACCCGCTGAGCTGGAGCCACAATAAGGTTGAAGGCAAGCTGGAATACAGCTCGCTGCTCTACGTACCGGCCCGCGCGCCGTTTGACCTGTACCAGCGTGAGGCGCCGAAAGGCCTGAAACTCTACGTACAGCGCGTATTCGTGATGGATCAGGCGGAATCCTTCCTGCCGTTGTACCTGCGCTTTATCAAAGGCGTGGTCGACTCCAACGACTTGTCGCTGAACGTGTCGCGGGAAATCCTGCAGAAAGACCCGATCATCGACTCCATGAAGTCGGCGCTGACCAAGCGCGTACTCGACATGCTGGAAAAACTGGCGAAGAACGAGCCTGAGCAATACAAAGGCTTCTGGAAAAACTTCGGCCAGGTCATGAAAGAAGGCCCGGCGGAAGATTTTGCCAACAAGGAAAAAATCGCTGGCCTGCTGCGTTTTGCTTCGACTCAGGGCGAAGACGGCGAGCAAGTGGTGTCCCTGGCCGAGTACCTGGCACGCGCCAAGGAAGGGCAGGACAAGATCTACTACCTGACCGGCGAAACCTACGCTCAGGTCAAAAACAGCCCACACCTGGAAGTCTTCCGTAAAAAAGGCATCGAAGTGCTGCTGCTGACCGATCGTATCGACGAGTGGCTGATGAGCTACCTCAGCGAGTTCGACGGTAAGTCGTTCGTCGACGTGGCCCGTGGCGACCTGGACCTGGGTAACCTGGATTCGGAAGAGGACAAAAAAGCCGCTGAAGAAGTGGCCAAGTCCAAAGAAGGCCTGGTTGAACGCATCAAGACCGCCCTGGGCGAAGCTGTCAGTGAAGTACGGGTTTCCCACCGTCTGACCGATTCCCCGGCGATCCTGGCCATCGGCGAGCAGGACCTGGGCATGCAAATGCGTCAGATCCTTGAGGCGAGCGGGCAGAAAGTGCCGGACTCCAAGCCGATCTTCGAATTCAACCCTGCGCATCCGTTGATCGAGAAGCTCGACGGCGAGCAGAACGAAGAGCGTTTTGGCGACCTGTCGCACATCCTCTTCGACCAGGCAGCCCTGGCCGCCGGCGACAGCTTGAAAGACCCGGCCGCCTATGTGCGCCGACTGAACAAGCTGTTGGTTGAACTGTCGGTTTAACAACGTTGTAGGAAAAACCCGCTTCGGCGGGTTTTTTCGTTCCAGTGCACCTTAATCGGAGTCAATGATGAGCCAAGTCACCGTGCGTTCCGTGGTCTATCAGATCGATGGCCAGCCGTATGAAAGCCGCCTGGCGTTCGACGCCAGCCAAAAAGGCCCGCTGCCGGGTCTGTTGATGGCGCCCAACTGGATGGGCGTCAGTGCCGGCGCCGAAGAAATTGCCAAGGCCGTTGCCGGCAAGGGCTATGTGGTGCTGATTGCTGACCTGTATGGGCAAACCGTGCGCCCGTCCAATGCCGATGAGGCCGGTGCGGCGATGATGCCGTTGAAGAATGATCGCCCGTTGCTCAACAAGCGCATGCAGGCTGCTCTCGACCAACTGCAGGCCCAGACCGAGGCGGCAGTGGATACCTCCCAGCTCGCTTCGTTCGGCTTCTGTTTCGGCGGATGCTGCACCCTTGAGCTGGCCCGTACCGGCGCGCCGTTGAAGGCTGCGGTGTCGTTCCACGGCACCCTCGACACACCAAACCCGGCGGATGCCAAGAACATCCAAGGTTCCGTCCTGGTGCTGCATGGCGCCTCGGACCCCTTGGTGCCCAAGGAGCAGTTGCCGGCGTTCGAGGATGAAATGAACGCCGCTGGTGTGGATTGGCAGTTGCTCAGCTACGGCGGTGCGGTGCATTCCTTCACCGACCCGCACGCCAATGTGCCGGGCAAGATGATGTACGACGCGAAGACTGCCGCGCGGGCCTTCCAGTCGATGCATAACTTGCTGGATGAAGTGTTCAAGGGCTGAGTTTTCAGCGCCTGTTCCGGCGTTATCGGGGGCGAGCCCCCTCCCACACATGATTGGATTCAGATCGTCAAAATGTGGGAGGGGGCTTGCCCCCGATGGCTATCTCCCAGGCAACTCAATCCTTTCCGATTCCCCCGGCACCGTTGGCCAATCCCCAGCCGCCCAACGCTGCCTGGCCTGCTCGATCACCGCAGGATCACTCGCGACAAAATTCCAATTGATCCGCCTCGGTCCATCCAGCGGTGCTCCGCCCAACACCACCAGATGACAGTCGGATTCGGCAGACAACGTCATCGTCTCTCCCTTCGGCAATACCACTAGGCTATGCGTCTGCAACGGTTCGCCGTCGAGCTGCGCGTCACCTGCCAGCACATACACGGCGCGTTCCTCATACTCATCGGGAATCAGCAGCGTGGTGGCCGTTTGCATGTGCACATCGGCGTACAACGTGGGCGACAGTACGGGCACCGGTGACTTAAGGCAGAAGCCAGTGCCGGCAATCAAGCGAATCTGCACGCCCAGTGCGTCGCTGACTGGCAAACTCGCCGCCGGGTGATGGCTGTAATGGCCTGGCCCGGTTTCGTGGTCCCTGGGGGACGCCAGCCACACTTGCAGGCCATGCAGCGCAAAACCGCTGGCCTTGAGCGCCTCGGGTGTGCGCTCGACGTGGGCAATTGCGCTGCCGGCGGTCATCCAACTGACATCGCCCGGCTGCACCACTTGATCGGAGCCCAGGCTGTCTTTGTGCTGCAGTTCGCCCTCGAACAGGTAGGTAAGGGTAGAAAGCCCGATGTGCGGATGCTGGCGGATATCCATGCCGGTGCCGGGGGCATAGCGAGTCGGCAGCATATGATCGAAGAAAACGAATGGCCCGACGCTGCGGCAGTCTCGCGACGGTAGCGGGCGCAGAATCGGCTGGCCCTCGACATCTTCCTGGCGCGGGCGAATCACGGTGAGGGTGGTCATGGTGCATCCCTGTCTGAGCGGGTTGGAATGCGCTGAGCATAACCCGCTCGACAGGAGCTTGCCGCTATTGGCTGAAGGCGCCTTCGGAGAGGGTGGTCTCGATGTTGATGTCGGCGGTGGTCATCAGTTTGTGGACCGGGCAGCGATCGGCCACGTGGTGCAGCTCATCACGCTGAGCGTCGCTGAGCACGCCCTTGAGGGTCAGCTTGACGTTGAGCGCGTAGCGGCCTTTTTGCTCTTGGGCGGCGTCGTGGGTCACTTCAACGGTGACACCGGTCAGCGGAATATCCTTTTTTTGCGCGTAGAGCCTGACCGTCAAGGCCTTGCACGAGGCCAGCGCGGCGTCGAAATAATCGTGGGGGGAGGGCGCAGAGTCGTCGCCACCCAGGTCTTTGGGCAGGTCGGTAAACAGCTCGTGGTGATTGATATTGACGCTGTGGCGATAGTTTTCGGTGTTCAGCGTGTTGACGATAACAGGCATGGCAAACCTCACAGGGATGGCAGGATGAAGGTCATGCAGTTATAGAGCATGCTGGCACTTAGGTGTTCCTGCTTTTTTTGGGATGAACCCGGCAAGGGAGGGCAGGGTCTACCTGTATCCCACGCCTATCGAGAGCTTACCGTGCCCTGGACCCGCTTGAGTCTTGCCCTGTTGGTCGCCTGCAGCAGCACCGCCTTGGAGGCGCGCGACTATGCCTACAGCGATGCGCACCTGCATTACGTGGATTTCTTTCAAGAAAGCGCGGGCATGGACAAACTGCTCAAGGCCATGACGGAAAATCGCATCGAGCATGTGATGATTTCTGGCATACCCGTGGCCAAGAAATGGCATGAAGACGAACCCAAGCGCCCACGCTACTACGCTGGCGATGATGCTGATGCCTACTGGTACAGCGCCACCGATGTGATCGTGGCGGCCGCGGTGAACAAGCTGACCCCGGCCCAGCGCCGGCACTTTCACCCGTTTCTGTCTGGCTTCAACCCCAATGACAAAAACTCCGACGCGCATATCCAGCGCATGCTCGACCTCAATCCGGGGCTGTGGCAGGGCATCGGCGAGGTGTTCACCCGTCACGATGATCTGACGGCCCTGACGTCCGGCGACACCCCGCGCGCTAACAACGAGGCCATGACCCGCATTTATCACTTGGCCGCCGAAAACGACCTGCCGGTGATGCTGCATTCCAACATCACCTCCAAGCGCGAGCGCAACCCGCTGTACCTGGCCGAAGTGGAAGAACCGCTGCGCAACCACCCGCACACCCGGTTTATCTGGGCGCATGCCGGTACCAGCAAAGAGATTCACCGGCATCAGGTGCAGATGGACTTTCTATTGCCCACCTTGAGCCGTCTGCTGGAGTCGTACCCCAACCTGTATGTGGATTTGTCTTGGAGCATGCTCACGCCTTATCTGCTGGACGAGGCGGGCAAGCCACGGCCTGAGTGGGTGGCCCTGGTGGAGCGTTTCCCGGAGCGCTTTATGCTGGGCTCTGACGTCGTCGGACGCTTCAATAAGCTGGGTAAGGAAATGCACCGCTTCGACCCCTTTCTTGACGCGCTGCCTGAAGCGGTGGCCCGTAAAGTGGCGCGGGATAACTTCCTGGCCGTGCTGCCTAAGAGCAATCAAGATGACGGCGCTCCTTGAGCCCCCGTACCTGCACCAGGATTTTCCGAAGCCCATAAAAAAGCCCCGAACTAGTCGGGGCTTTTTTATGGGAACAACCTACAGGGCTTACTTGCCCTGCCAGCGCTTCAGCACCAGGGTGGCGTTGGTGCCACCGAAGCCGAAGCTGTTGCTCATCACGGTGTCGATCTTGGCGTTCTCGACAGTCTTGGTCAGGATCGGCATATCGGCGACGACCGGGTCGATCTCTTCGATGTTGGCCGAGCCGGCCATGAAGTTGCCTTCCATCATCAGCAGGCAGTAGATCGCTTCGTGAACGCCGGCCGCGCCCAGGGAGTGACCGGATAGGCTCTTGGTGGAGCTGATTTTCGGAGCCTTGTCGCCGAATACCGCACGCACGCCTTCCATTTCCTTGGCATCGCCGACCGGGGTCGAAGTGCCGTGGGTGTTCAGGTAGTCGATAGGGGTATCCACGGTGGACATGGCCATCTGCATGCAGCGGATGGCGCCTTCGCCGCTTGGCGCAACCATGTCGTAGCCGTCGGAAGTGGCGCCGTAGCCGACGATTTCCGCGTAGATCTTGGCGCCACGGGCCAGAGCGTGTTCCAGCTCCTCGACCACCACCATGCCGCCACCGCCGGCGATGACGAAACCGTCACGCTTGGCGTCGTAGGCACGGGAGGCTTTTTCCGGAGTTTCGTTGTACTGGGTGGACAGCGCGCCCATGGCGTCGAACAGGAACGACTGGCTCCAATGTTCCTCTTCACCGCCGCCGGCGAAGACGATGTCCTGTTTGCCCAGCTGGATCTGCTCGACCGCGGTACCGATGCAATGTGCACTGGTGGCGCAGGCGGATGAGATCGAGTAGTTCACGCCCTTGATCTGGAACGGCGTGGCCAGGCAGGCCGAAACGGTGCTGCCCATTGTGCGGGTGACACGGTACGGGCCGACGCGCTTCACGCCTTTTTCGCGCAGGATATCCAGCGCTTCCATCTGGTTCAGGGTGGATGCACCGCCCGAGCCGGCGATCAGGCCGGTGCGCACGTTCGAAACCTGGTCGTCGCTCAGGCCGGAGTCGGCGATGGCGTCTTTCATGGCCAGGTAGGCGTAGGCGGCGGCGTGGCCGACGAAGCGGTAGATCTTGCGATCGATCAGTTCTTCGAGGGGCAGGTCGATGGAGCCGGAAACCTGGCTACGCAGACCCATTTCGGCATATTCCGGGTTGAAGCGGATGCCAGGGCGACTTGCACGCAGGTTAGCGGTGACGGTCTCTTTGTCATTGCCCAGGCAAGAAACGATGCCCAGACCAGTGATAACGACGCGGCGCATGCGGATAACCCTTAAAAGTTGTCAGTGGAAGTGAATACGCCGACCCGAAGGCCTTCGGCAGTATAGATCTCGCGACCGTCGACGCTCACCGAACCATCGGCGATGGCCAGGTTCAGCTTGCCCTTGAGGACGCGCTTGATTTGAATGTTATAGGTGACTTTCTTGGCGGTCGGCAGGACCTGGCCGAAGAACTTCACTTCGCCCGAACCCAGGGCGCGGCCGCGGCCCGGCAGGCCTTGCCAGCCGAGGAAGAAACCGACCAGCTGCCACATGGCGTCAAGGCCCAGGCAGCCCGGCATGACAGGGTCGCCTTCGAAATGGCACGCGAAGAACCACAGGTCCGGGGTGATATCCAGCTCGGCGACCAATTCACCTTTGCCGTACTTGCCACCCTCTTCGCTGATATGGGTGATGCGATCCACCATCAGCATGTTAGGGGCGGGCAGTTGCGCGTTACCTGGGCCGAACAGCTCACCGCGACTGCAGCGCAGCAGGTCTTCCCGGGTAAAGGCGTTTTGTTTGGTCATGCGAGCTCCTCAATAATCCCATGCGGCAGGGTAGGGCAAATCTTCCCGAACCGACTGAAGCGTTCATGCCTCAGACCGGCAGCCTACACATAGACTATTGCGTTGTAGTGAAAGTCACAGCGTCAAGGTACTGAATGTACACTTGTTCACTGAAATTTTAAACCGGGCCCGTTCAAGGGCCCGTTTGGGTGCCTAAGACTGCCGCACTTTCGCCTTTCACGCCAGTCGCAGTTGGCTGATAAGGCCGTATTACTGCACCCAACGCTGCAGGACATGCTGCAAATCCGTACGTTTGAACGGCTTGGCCAGGTAATCGTTCATTCCGGCCGCCAGACAGGCTTCACGGTCGCCCTGCAAGGCATTGGCGGTGAGCGCAATGATCGGCAAATCGGCGCAGCCGGGTAACTGGCGAATCTGTCGGGTGGCTTCGTAGCCGTCGATCAGCGGCAGTCGGCAGTCCATCAGGATCGCGGTGAAAATCAGGCTCTCGGCGCTGCGTATCGCCTCGGCGCCGTCGGTGGCCAGGCTCACCTCAAACCCCAGACTGCGCAGCATGGCCTCGACCACCGTGCGGTTGACCGGGTTGTCCTCCACCAACAGCACATGGCGCCCTTCGCCAGCGCTATTTTTACGTTCGGCATCCGGGGCGATGGACGGCAGGCTCTGCTGATCAATAGCCAGAGGGATTTCCAGGGTAAACACCGAGCCGCGACCTTCTTCGCTCTGGGCGCGCAGGGTGCCGCCCATGCGTTCGGCCAGTGTGCGGGCGATGGGCAGGCCGAGGCCGGTGCCGCCGTAACGTCTTGAAATGGAACTGTCGGCTTGCTGGAACGCGTCGAACATCAATTCCAGGCGTTCGGCGGAAATCCCGATGCCGCTGTCGCGCACCGTGCAGGTGAACCACACCAGTTCATGGTCGAGGGGCTGCCAGTGCGGCTCGACACTGACGCTGCCGTGTTCGGTGAACTTCAGCGCATTGCCGATCAGGTTCACCAGAATCTGGCGGATACGCGTAGGGTCGCCCCGCACCCGTAGTGCGTCCATATCCGGCGGGATCGGCAAGCGCAGCGCTAGCCCTCGTTGCTGGGCGCTATGTTGGAAGGCCTGGGCGCAACTGTTGATCAGGTCGGTGAGGTTGAACGGAATATGTTCCAGTTCCAGAGCCGCGCGTTCGATGCGCGAAAAATCAAGAATATCGTTGATCACCTTGAGCAGATGCTCGGTGGATTCGGAGGCTAGCGCCGCGTATTCGGTCTGCTCCTCAGTCATCTCGGTGGTTTCCAGCAATTGCAGCATGCCCAGTACACCGTTCATCGGCGTGCGCAATTCGTGGCTCATCATCGCCAGGAAATCCGATTTGGCATTGTTGGCGCGCTCGGCTTCTTCGCGGGTCTGGATCAACTGGGCCATGGCTTGCTGCTGTTCGCGGCTGGCCTGGTTGAGGCCTTCGGCCAAGTTGTTGATATGCCGCGACAGGTCACCCAGTTCCGAGTCGTCCACAATCGGCAGTGCCGTCTTGTACTGGCCTTGCTGAATGGCCTTCACGGCGTTGCCCATGGCGCTGATCGGCTGGGAAAGGCTGGCGGCCAGGCGCCGGGCGAGCAAGAAGGTAAACAGCAGCGTGAACAGCGCGAGAATCCCGGCCTTGAACAGGATTTCCTGCTGGCGTTGGCTGAACGCATCGTTGGACATGCCGACAATGACCCGGCCCAGATAATCCGCGCGCGGGGCTTTGGGCTCGGTGAGGTTGTCCTGGAAAAAGTCATTGCCCAGTTGAATGTGCTGTAGACGGATCGGCGCCTGGAACACTTTCACCGACAGCGAGCGGTCATGTTTTTCCGAGGGCTGTTCGACATATACCAAGATGTTTTCGGCGCTGTCCTGGATTTCCAGAAAACGCACATGGGGCGTTGCCAGGGTGGCGCGCAGCAGGCTTTCGAGCACATCGTTGTTGCCGGAAATCACCCCGTATTCAGTGGCCGGGGCCAGTTGGTTGGCGATCAATTGGCCGGTGTGATCCAGCTCCTGGCGCAAGTCCTGGATACGCACGAAGGTAAAGAAGCTGATCAACAGCAACGTCAGTAGCAACGCCGGCCCCAAGGTAATGAGCTGGGTGCGGGTGTTGATGCCCCAACGACGGCGCAGGCTCATGGGCGTTTTTCTCCTTCGGCCAGGCGGGCGGCGACGTTGGCTTCGTCGAACTGTTCGATGCCCAGTGAGCGCGCCACTTGCGGGTTGCCCACGACTTTGAAGTGGTCCGGATACAGCGAGCGCGGCCAGTTGGCCGGGGCGTGGTCGAGCAGGCGGTCCAGTACCGCCAGCCAATCGGCCTGGTCGCTGTAGGTACTGGCCAAGCTGCCGGCCCGCACGAATCCTGCATTTGGGCCCACCAATGGCAATTGTTGGGCATAACTGCTCAGTAACAGGTTTTTCGCGGTTTTCGGGTTGTACAGCTGCGGGTCATCCAGGCCGAGCAGTACGTCGCTATTCCTGAACAGGTTTTGCAGCGGGCGACTGTCACTGATGGTGTCCCAGCGCTGGGGCACGATGGTCATGTCCAGGGGCTCCGCATGCTGGCGCAGTTCCGGCAGCAGGAACTCGCTCTCGGTGCCGTAAAGCACACCGATGCGGCGGGCTCGCGGCAGGATGCTGGCAATCAGGCGCAATTGCCGTTCCAGAGGCGGATCGCTCCACAGCAAGCTCACGCGCGGATGCTGGGCGGCGCCAGGACGCTGGTGAGCCTGCAACCGGCTGATACGCAGCACCAGTGTCGGTGGGCCCAGGTTGTCTTGCAGGCGCCAATCGAGGCTGGCCAAGTCCAGCAGGATCAGGCGCGTGCTGGCAGGCACGCGACCGGGGGCGGGTAAGTCTTTGAGCGGGGTGAACGTTACGTGGTCTTCGGGACGTTGCTGGGCCAGGGCCTGGGTGAAAGCATGCACACCGTCACTGTCTTCGGCGGCGGTCAGCAGGATCTCGGCCGCCCACGTCGGCGACGCCAGCAGCAGGCACGCCAGCAGCGCACAATGGCGCCAGAGCTTATGGATAGAAAGGGAAGTCATCCGTGACGGGCCGGCCATGCTAGAACTCTAACTCTGCGCTGAAATACAGCACATGGCGCTGGTCGTAGGTGTTATCAGCCCAGGTGGTCGGCTGGTCGTCGAGGCGTTGTTGCAACATGCCGGCCAGCTCCACATTGGCTTTGCCCAACGCGATGCGCTTGGCCACCCGCAAGTCGACCCGTTCGAAGCGGTATTGGTTGAGCGCATCGTCGCCGTAGTAGAACAGCGCGCTGGACCAGCCATGCCCCCATTCACGCAGCCAGCCGGCCGAGCCACTGTTGCGCGCGGTTTGCGCTTTGTCCAACCGGTTGCTGGCGCTGGCATCGACATACGCATACGTCAGCCGCAGGCGGTCGGCGTTACTCACGCGCCAGTCGAACTGAGATTCGGCGCCGGTAAAGCGCGAGCTGTTGGCGTTGCTGGCGATGTATTGGTTATTGCGCAACGGCGAACTGATCATGTCGGTGATTTCGTCATAGAACAGTTTTACGTCCATGTTCAACCCGAGGTCGGCGAAGAAGCCGTTATAGCCCAGTTCCCGCGAGCGCATCCGCTCTTTGTCGAGGTTACCCGGCCCCCGGGTTTTGACGAAGTATTGCGCGGAGGTCTGGCCAAACGCCGGGGAACTCAGGTTGGTGACGCGGTAGCTCCAGTTGACGTTGTTCTCGAACATGTCCGGCGAGCGGATCGCCTCGGAGTACACGGCGCGCAGGCCATGGCGCGGGTTGATCAGATAGTTGACCGCCACCCGCGGTGTCAGTGAATTGCCGCTCAGGTGGGTGTCTTCATACATGGCGCCGCCCTGCAGCAGCCAATGTTCGCTGGCGCGCCATTCCAATTGGCCGAACAGGCGCCAGGTGGTGTCGTCCAGGGTGCCGTTGAAGTAGGTGTCGGAGTCGGCGCGGTCGTAGCGGTAGTTCATGCCGCTGACCAGGCGCAGGCTGTCGGACAGGCTCAGCGTGTCCTGCAGCTCCAGGTCGTAGCGGCTTTCGCGGGTGCTTTGGTCGATATCGCCGCAGACGCTCTGGTTGGCGCCGTTGCGCCATTGATCCAACACCTGATTGGCCAGCGCTTGTTCGGCGGCACTGCCCGGCGGTGCGCTGCCTTGGCTGTAGACCTCCATATGCCGGGCCAGTTTTTCCGCGTAGTTGGGGTTCAATTGCCACAGCTGGGTCAGCTCGGGGCTGAACGAGACCTTGGCGTCGCAGGCTTTCCAGATTTGCCGACGATCCCATTGCTGGGCCGACCCTTGGATGTACAGGCTGTGTTCGGGGTTGAAATCGACATTCCAGCGCAGGGAAGCGGCGTAGTCCTTGGCGGTAACGTCAGAATTATTACCGCCTTCGGTGATGCCGGCGAACACCGGGCTGTAGGTATATGGACGCTGATTGGTGCCTTCCTTGGCATCCAATTGCCAGTCGATGCTTTGCTGCGCATTCAGCGTCTGGCTGACCGCCAGGCTGAAGCGGTTGAGGCGTCGGCCGTCACGGCGGTCGGCGCCGGCGGCGTCGTTGTCGAAGCCGTCGTCCTGTTGCCCGGACAAAGACAGGCGCAGATCGCCGGTCTCCCAACCCACGCCCTGGCTGGCATAGAAGTCGTTGATGCCGCGCTCGCCGCGAATCACCTTGACCCGCGAACCGTGGCTGTTGGCCGGGGAGCGCGTGAGGATATTGACCACCGCCATCAGTGCATTGGCGCCATAGCTGACGGTGTTGGGGCCGCGGAACACCTCGATGCGCTCGATATCCTCCATGGCCACCGGGATGTCGCTCCAGTCCACGGTGGCCAGACCCGCGCGATACACCGAACGGCCGTCGATCAACACCTGCATGCGCCGCGCGTCGCTGGCGCTGGTGCCGTGGTAGTTGACCGCCGCCTGATTGCCGCTGGTGTAGCCGACCATCATGCCCGGCACCAGACGCAGCAGTTCGCTGATGTCCCGCGCGCCGCTGGCCTTGATCAACTCGCTGTCGATCACCGTCATGCTGCCGGGTACGGCGGCGGCCGATTGCTTGAGGCGCGTGGCGGTCAATACCTGCGGCAGCGGCTGGCTGTCGAGGAACAGATCGTCGGCCAGCACGGCGTTGCTGCACAACAGCATCAGCAAGAGAGAGGAACGCGGAGGAGGGCCCGAATACACGGTGCGGCCTTGATAATGACGGATAGCCGCCCATGTTAACTGAGGCGCGGCCATTTGCCATTCGTCGCGCCCGTAATTACGTCATGCCGCTATGGCATTTTCCGACAAACGCGCGAATTGACACGGGGGCTGGCCGCAAGCGGGTCGCTCCGTATAATGCCGCCATCGCCACTGGTATGGATTAACGGATTGCATATGACTGAACAGCGCCCTATTGCGGTCCTGGGAGGCGGAAGTTTCGGTACCGCCGTGGCTAACCTGCTGGCGGAGAACGGCCACCCGGTGCGCCAGTGGATGCGTGATCCCGAACAGGCCGAGGCCATCCGTGTACACCGGGAAAACCCGCGCTACCTTAAAGGCATCAAGATTCATCCGGCAGTCGAGCCGGTCACCGATCTGCTGGCCACTCTTACAGACTGCGAGCTGTGTTTCGTCGCGCTGCCCTCCAGCGCCTTGCGCGCGGTGCTATCGCCCCATGCCGAACGCCTGGCGGGCAAGATGCTGGTCAGCCTGACCAAGGGCATCGAGGCGCAGACTTTCAAGCTGATGAGCCAAATCCTCGAAGAAATCGCGCCCCAGGCCCGCATCGGCGTGCTATCCGGGCCGAACCTGGCGCGGGAAGTGGCCGAGCACGCCTTGACCGCCACTGTGGTGGCCAGTGACGACGAGGCGCTGTGCGAGCGCGTCCAGGCGGTGTTGCATGGCCGCACGTTCCGGGTCTACGCCAGCAGCGACCGTTTTGGCGTGGAGCTGGGCGGCGCGTTGAAAAACGTCTACGCGATCATCGCCGGCATGGCGGTGGCACTGGGCATGGGCGAAAACACCAAGAGCATGCTGATCACCCGCGCCCTGGCGGAGATGACCCGCTTCGCGGTGAATCAGGGGGCCAATCCGATGACCTTCCTCGGGCTGGCCGGCGTGGGCGATTTGATCGTCACCTGCTCGTCGCCCAAGAGCCGCAACTACCAAGTGGGCTTCGCCCTCGGCCAGGGGTTGAGCCTGGATGAGGCCGTCACGCGCCTGGGCGAAGTGGCCGAAGGGGTCAACACGCTCAAAGTGCTCAAGGCCAAGGCCCAGGAGGCGGGTGTGTATATGCCGCTGGTCGCCGGGTTGCACGCGATCCTGTTCGAAGGGCGCACCTTGAACCAGGTCATCGAACTGCTGATGCGGGCCGAGCCCAAAACCGACGTCGACTTTATTTCCACCAGTGGTTTCAACTGAGGAACGCACCATGAACGATCCGAAAGCAGCCCCCAAGTATGAAGCCATCGGCCTGCGCATCCTGTGGATGCTGGTGTTTGCCCTGGTCTGGCAAGTGGCGCAGTTTCTCCTCGGTGTGCTGGTGGTGGTGCAATTGATTTATCGCCTGATCTACGGCGCGCCGAACCTCGGCTTGATGAATGTCGGCGACAGCCTCAGCCAGTTCCTGGCGCAGATCGGTCGTTTCGGCAGTTTCCATACCGAGCAAAAGCCTTGGCCGTTCGCTGATTGGCCGGCACCGCGCGTACCCGAAGGCGAAGCGGCTCACAGCGTGCCACCGGCGCCGCACCCGGTCCGCGACGAAGAGCCGAAACTGTGAAGCTGTGGATTCTGCGCCACGGCGAGGCCGAGGCCCATGCGCGCACCGACGCCGAACGCAACCTTACCGAGCGTGGCCGCGCTGAAGTATTGCGCAGCGCCGCGCACCTGATCGGTCAGCCCCTTAACGCGATCATCGCCAGCCCCTACGTGCGGGCACAGCAGACCGCCCGACTGGTGCGCGAGGCGTTGGGTTTTGTGCCGGACATTCGCACGGTGCCGTGGTTGACACCCGAGGGCAGCCCAGAGCAAGTGCTGGCGCATCTGGAGGCTGAGGACAACGTACTGCTGGTCAGTCATCAACCGTTGGTGGGCAATCTGATCAGCTTTCTGCAACACGGCCATTCGCGCCAGCCGCAGCCGATGTACACCGCCAGCCTGGCGCAGCTGGAGGGCGAATTTGCGTTGGCGGGGCTGATGAGCCTGGTGAGCGTAAAAAATCCTTAAGGGATGGATCTTCTTTGTGGGTGCTCTATAGTCAGCCGAGCAAGTGCTTGGTTGGTTATAGTCGGACCACAGAGGAGCGCGTTCCATGCCTGTCGCTGTTCGTTTGCCGCTACCGGTGTTATTCGAGCGAGAAACCCGTCACCCACACAAGACGTTTCTGGTGCAGCCCTTGGGCGGCGGCGAGGTGCAGCGCCTTACCTGGGCGGACGCGGGCCAGCAGGCCCGCCGCGCCGCCCAATGGCTGCGTGAGCGGGCGTTGCCCCCCGGCTCGCACATTGCCCTGATTTCGAAAAACTGCGCCCACTGGATCATCGCCGATCTGGCGATCTGGATGGCCGGGCACGTTTCGGTGCCGCTGTACCCCAATCTCACCGCTGATTCCGTCGTCCATGTGCTGACCCATTCCGAGGCGGCGCTGGTGCTGGTCGGCAAGCTCGACGACTGGCCCGCCATGGCGCCTGGCGTGCCCCACGGCGTGCCGACCATCAGTCTGCCGTTGTGCCCGCCTGGCGTGTTCGATTTCAGTTGGGCCGATCTACAAGCCTGCGCACCGATTGAGGACGATCCGACGCCCGATGCCACGGCGCTTGCAACCATCATCTACACCTCCGGCACCACCGGCCTGCCTAAAGGCGTGATGCACAGCTTCGGCGCCTTGGGGTTTGCCGCCACCCGTGGCACGCAACTGTTCGGCCTGGGGGAGGGCGATCGGTTGCTGTCGTACCTGCCGCTGTGCCATGTGGCAGAGCGGATGTTCGTGGAATTGGCGGCGATCTACACCGGGCAAACGGTATTTTTCGCCGAGAGCCTCGACACATTTTTAACCGACCTGCGCCGGGCGCGGCCCACCGCTTTGTTCGGCGTACCGCGGATCTGGAGCAAATTCCAACTGGGTGTCTACGCCAGGGTGCCGCCGCGCCGCCTGGATAGGCTATTGCGCCTGCCGTTTATCGGGCCGCGTATAGGCCGCAAGGTACTTGCCGGCCTGGGGCTGGACGCGCTGCGCATTGCGCTGTCCGGTGCGGCGCCAGTGCCCGAAGCTCTGCTGCACTGGTATCGGCGCCTGGGGCTGGATGTACTGGAGGTGTACGGGATGACCGAAAGTTGCGGCTATTCCCACGTATGCCGCCCCGGCCAGCAGACCATCGGCTGGATCGGCACCCCATGCCCCGACGTCGAGGTGCGCATCGACCCCGCCGGTGAAGTGCAAGTGCGCAGCGAGGCCACCATGCTCGGTTACTTCAAAGACCCGGTTAAAACCCGCGAAACCCTCACCGCCGACGGCTTCCTGCGTACCGGTGACAAGGGCGAGCAGGATGCCGACGGGCGCCTGCGCCTGACCGGACGGCTCAAGGAAATCTTCAAGACCAGTAAGGGCAAATACGTCGCGCCGGCGCCCATCGAAAACCGCCTGGCCGAGCATGCACGGATCGAACAGGTGTGCGTGGTCGGCGATGGCCTGGCGGCGCCGATGGGCCTGTGCGTGTTGTCGCAAGCGGCCCCGAGCGAAGCGCGCGCGGCCTTGCAAGGCAGCCTTGAGCGTTGGTTGCAACAGACCAACGCCACGCTGGATAAACATGAGCGCTTGAGCCGATTGGTGGTGGTCAACGGCGTATGGGGCGTGGAAAACGGCTTTCTCACGCCCACCCTCAAAATCAAGCGCAACGTGATCGAAGCGACTTACGGCGCACATTTGCACGCTTGGAGCGAGCGCACCGAAGCGATTGTGTGGCAGGATTAGGGTCATCATAAAAACACCAAAGGACACCTGCATGAGCCTGTGGCGCACCCAACCGAATATCGAACACCTCAATGCCAGCCAGAAAAACACCATCGGTGAATTGCTGGATATCCGCTTCGAAAGCTTCGACGACGAGTCCCTGACCGCGAGCATGGTAGTCGATGCGCGCACGCACCAGCCATTTGGCCTGCTGCATGGCGGCGCGTCGGTGGTGCTGGCCGAGAGCATCGGCTCGATGGCCGCGTACCTGTGCGTGGACACCAGCAAGTACTACTGCGTGGGCTTGGAAGTAAACGCCAACCACCTGCGCGGTGTGCGTAGCGGGCGGGTAACGGCGGTGGCCAGGGCCGTGCATATCGGCCGCAGCACGCAGGTATGGGATATCCGCTTGAGCAACGAAGAAGGCAAGCCCACCTGCATCTCGCGCCTGACCATGGCCGTGGTGCCGTTGGGCGAGAACCCGCCGGCCCGATAGGCATGGCGTGAGTGTCATCATTCCTGGCAGTTACAGTCATTGCCGTGCCTGCCGGGCATGCTGACAATCGAGTTCGGTTATTGCAGATGGATCCGGTATGTCGCAGCACGTGTTTTTCGCCCACGCCAATGGGTTCCCATCGGCCACCTACGGCAAGCTCTTTGCGGCCCTGGCCCCGGAATATACGGTGGCCCACCTGCCGCAGCACGGTCACGACCCACGGTTTCCGGTGGATGATAACTGGCAGAACCTGGTGGACGAACTGATCCACCATCTGGAGCAGCAGCCGCAACCGGTGTGGGGCGTGGGCCATTCCCTGGGCGGCGTTTTGCACCTGCACGCCGCCCTGCGATGCCCGCAGTTGTATCGTGGCGTGGTGATGCTCGATTCCCCGGTACTGACCCGCGCCGACCGCTGGGTGATCCGTGCCGCGAAGCGCTTTGGGTTTATCGACCGGCTGACCCCGGCCGGGCGCACCCTCGGCCGGCGCGAGGAGTTCGCCGACCTGGATGCCGCGCGCAGCTACTTCGCCGGCAAGACCCTGTTTCGGGGCTTCGATCCGGATTGCTTCGACGCCTACCTGCAACATGGCCTGCAAACGGTGGGCGATCGTCTGCGCCTGCGCTTCGACCCGGCTACCGAAATCAGCATCTACCGCGGCGTGCCCCACACCAGCCCTGGCCAAGTGCGCCAGATGAAGGTGCCGCTGGCGGTGGTGCGCGGTCGGCAGAGCCGCGTGGTAATGCGTCACCACGCCAGCGGCGTCGGGCGTTTGCCCATGGGCGAAATGCTCACCATGCCTGGCGGCCATATGTTCCCCCTCGAACGCCCGCAGGACACCGCGACCTTGATCAAGAACCTGTTCGCCCGTTGGGACGCCCGTGAGCGCAGCTGCGCATGAGCACATCAGTCGAAGAAGTGCGCCTGAGCCTGCCCCATATCGAGTTGGCCGCCCATTTGTTTGGGCCCGAGGACGGTTTGCCAGTGATCGCCTTGCATGGCTGGCTGGACAATGCCAACAGCTTCGCGCGCCTGGCGCCGAAGTTGACCGGGCTGCGCATTGTGGCCCTGGACATGGCCGGCCACGGGCACTCGGCGCACCGCCCGGTGGGCGCCGGCTATGCCTTGTGGGATTACGTGTTCGACGTGCTGCAAGTGGCCGAGCAACTGGGGTGGAAACGTTTTGCACTACTGGGGCATTCCCTCGGCGCCATTGTGTCCATGGTGCTGGCCGGGGCCTTACCCGAGCGTGTGACCCACCTGGGGTTGATTGACGGTGTGATCCCACCCACTGCGCCGGGCGAAAATGCGGCCGAGAGGCTAGGCATGGCATTGCAGGCGCAATTGAACCTGCAGGGCAAACGTAAACCGGTGTACGGCACGCTGGAGCGCGCGGTCGAGGCGCGCATGAAAGGCTTGGTGGCCGTCAGCCGCGAGGCCGCTGAACTGCTGGCCCAGCGCGGTTT
Organism: Pseudomonas sp. S5F11; assembly: GCF_019641515.1. Taxonomy (NCBI): domain Bacteria; kingdom Pseudomonadati; phylum Pseudomonadota; class Gammaproteobacteria; order Pseudomonadales; family Pseudomonadaceae; genus Pseudomonas; species Pseudomonas sp. S5F11. Next base: position 1,572,649 of record NZ_JAIFJZ010000001.1, on the reverse strand, counting down.
GATGCCGGTGCCTGGCGGTTACACCTGGCGCACGGACAGTCGCTTGACCCTGGCTTCGCCGATGCGCCTGACCGATGAGCAGGCGATGGCCTTCATACGGCGAGTTGACTGCCCTACGCAGTTGGTGGTCGCTGCCGACGGCATGCTATCGAAACATCCCGAATTGCTTTCCCAGCTACCCTTTACGGTAACCACGCTGCCGGGTGGCCATCATTTACACCTGAATGATGAGCCTGGCGCGGTCCTTGTTGCAGACTGTTTCAATCGGTTCTTCTCCGCGCCTTGACTTGGCGCGGTCAACTGCCGAGGCTGGGCGGATTGAACGGGAGTCAACCATGCACATATTCAACACCGATCTTAATACCGCGACGCTTACCCTCGGTCAGGGCTCACCAATCCGATGAGCGTGCGCAACCGATCTATTCGTGCTCTGGGGTTATGCGTATTCAGCCCGTTGGTGTTCGCCGCCGACGTGCCGGGCAGCCAGGACCTGCCCGCCGTGGCCCGTCAGGTCGACGCGCAGATTGTCGATTATCGCCCCGCCGAAGAAAAAGAACGCATCTACCCCCTGGGCGCGATCCGCAAGATCAGCGGCCAACTGCGTTATGAAGGCCAGGCCCTCGCGCGGGGCCAGACTACCGCCATTACCTATGAACTGCCCCCCGAGCACAGCTCCAGTGCGGCGTTCACCGCCACGCGCGAGGCGTTGCAGGCCCAGGGCGCGCAACTGCTGTTCTGGTGCAAGGCCCGGGACTGCGGCGAAAGTAGCCTGTGGGCCAACGAGGTTTTCGGCAACGCCAAGCTGGTGGGCGCCGATAGCCAGCAGGAATACCTGCTAGTGCGCCTGGCCGAGCCCCAGGCCAATTCGCTGGTCGCGCTGTACGGCATCACCCGCGGTAATCGTCGCGCCTACTTGCACATCGAGCAATTGGACGCCGCGACACCGCTGGGCGACCTGTTGCCCACCTCGGCCACACTGTTGCGCGAGCTCAAAAGCACCGGCGAGCTGGACTTCCCCGCATTGAACGGTGAACCGGACGCCACGTGGCTGACCCTCATTTCCCGTGGCCTTAACCTGGATACCACCCTGCGCGTAAGCCTCAGCGGCCCGAATGCCGAAGCCTGGCGTCAGGCGCTGATCGAGCAGGGCGTGCGCGCGGCGCGTATGGAGAGCGGCAACGGTGAAACCCAAGGTCTGCACCTGCATCTGATACGCTGATCGCCACCTGGCGAACGGGCCCGCACCGTTCGCCTAATCTTTCTTCCTAAAGCCTCCTTTTTCAGAGATTCCCCATGCTCAATAACGATCGCCTGCTGGTGCAAATCCTGCTGCTGGTGCTGTTCGGTGCCAGTTTCTGGGTGTTGGCGCCGTTCTGGTCGGCGCTGTTCTGGGGCGCGGTGCTGGCATTTGCCAGTTGGCCGCTGATGGTGTTGCTCACGCGTTGGCTGGGTGGGCGCGAGTCCCTGGCTGCCGCGATCCTGACCTTGGGTTGGATGCTGTTGGTGGCGGTGCCGCTGGTATGGCTGGGGTTCAACCTGGCCGACCATGTGCGTGATGCCGTGGCATTGATCAAGGATATTCAGGTCGATGGCCTGCCCGAGGCGCCGACGTGGCTGGGCGCGATCCCGTTGGTAGGCGAGCGATTGGCGGCGATGTGGGACAGCATCGATCAGCAGGGCGCTGCGTTGATGGTCAGCCTCAAACCGTACCTGGGGCAGGTGGGCAACTGGCTGCTGGCGCGCAGCGCGCAGATCGGCGGGGGCATTCTGGAACTCACCCTGAGCCTGGTCTTCGTGTTCTTTTTCTACCGCGACGGGCCGCGTTTGGCGATGTTCGTCCATCGTTTGCTGGAACGCTTGATCGGCGACCGCGCCGGTTACTACATCGAACTGGTGGCCGGAACCGTGCAACGGGTGGTCAACGGCGTGATCGGCACGGCTGCGGCCCAGGCCGTGCTGGCGTTGGTGGGGTTCATTATTGCCGGCGTGCCTGGGGCGCTGGTGCTGGGCATCGTCACCTTTATGCTCAGCCTTATTCCCATGGGCCCGCCGCTGGTGTGGATCCCGGCCACCGCGTGGCTGGCCTGGAAGGGCGATTACACCTACGCGATATTCCTCGGCGTGTGGGGCACCTTCATCATCAGCGGCGTGGACAACGTGCTCAAACCCTACCTGATCAGCCGTGGCGGCAACCTGCCGCTGGTGATCGTGCTGCTGGGGGTGTTCGGCGGCTTGATTGCCTTTGGCTTTATCGGCTTGTTTATCGGTCCGACCTTGCTCGCAGTGGCCTATAGCCTGTTGATGGATTGGAGCGCAACTCACGCCCAGGGCCGTCGGGACGACCAGGCTCTTTAAGCCCTGGGCAAGCGCATCACCGCGGTCAAGCCGCCGCCCGGGGTTTCTTCCAGGCACAGGCGGCCGCCGAGGCGTTCCACGGCTTCCTTGGCAATCGTCATGCCCAGGCCGACACCGCCGGAGTTGCGGTTGCGTGAGCCCTCCAGTCGAAAAAACGGCTCGAACACCGCCTCGCGCTTGTCCGCCGCAATCCCGGGGCCGTGGTCGATTACCCGGATCACCAGCGCTTCACGGCTGTCGGTCAGTTCGATACGCGCCGTGCCGGCGTACCGCAGGGCGTTGTCGATCAGATTGTTCAGGCACGAACGCAAGGCCATGGGTTGCACCTGCAGCGGTGCGCAGGTGCCGGCAAACTGCACGTCGCAGCCTTGGTCCTGGGCGTTTTCGCTCAGGGATTCCACCAGCGCCTGCACGTCCAGCCAGTGTCGGGTCTCGCTGGTGCGTTGTTCGTGCAGGTAACTCAACGTCGCGTCCAGCATGCCGATCATGTCGTCCAGGTCCTGGCGCATCTGGCCCTGGAGGCGGGTGTCTTCGATCTGCTCCAGGCGCAACTTGAGGCGCGACAACGGCGTGCGCAGGTCATGGGACACCGCGCCGAGCATGCGTGCGCGTTGGCTGACCTGCTCGCGGATGCGCCGTTGCATCAGGTTGAAGGTCGATGCGGCCTGTTGCGCTTCCAGCGGGCCGGATTCGTTGAGCGGCGGGCTGTCGAGGTCCAGGCTCAAGCGTTCGGCGGCTTCGCTCAGACGCTGTATCGGCCGGCTGAGCAGCTTGGCGCCATACCAGGCGGCAATGATCAGCGAAATAAATTGAAACGTCAGGGGCACCACCGGGCCGCCGAACCAGGGTCGCTGATGCTTGGGCAAGGGTTTCATCGTGCCGTCCGACTGCTCGATAAAGGTCTCCTCGGGCGGCGGCGGGGGCGGGCCGTAGTGGTGAAACCAGAAAAACGCCAGACCATGGGCCAGCACAATGGCCACCAGCAACACGCCGAACAGCCGCCCAAACAGCGTGTTGAAGGTGCCGCGCATCAGCCGATGTCCCGTGCGTCGAACAGGTAGCCTTCGCCGCGCACGGTCTTGATCAACTGCGGTGCCTTGGGGTCATCCCCGAGTTTTTGCCGCAGGCGCGAGACCAGCAGGTCGATGCTGCGATCGAACGCTTCGATGGAACGCCCGCGCGCGGCATCCAGCAATTGCTCGCGGCTCAGCACCCGGCGCGGGCGTTCGATAAATACCCAAAGCAGGCGAAATTCGGCATTGGACAGCGGCACCACCAGGCCGTCGTCGGCCACCAGCTGGCGCAGCACGCTGTTCAGGCGCCAGGTGTCGAAGCGGATATTGGCGCGCTGCTCGCTGCGATCGTCGCGCACGCGGCGCAGGATGGTCTGGATGCGCGCCACCAGCTCGCGGGGCTCGAAGGGTTTGGACATGTAGTCATCGGCCCCCAGTTCCAGGCCGATGATGCGGTCGGTGGGTTCGCAGCGCGCGGTGAGCATCAGGATCGGAATATCCGACTCGGCCCGCAGCCAGCGGCACAGCGACAGGCCATCCTCGCCCGGCAACATCAGGTCGAGCACCACCACGTCGAAAGTCTCGGCGTGCATGGCCTGGCGCATCTCGGCGCCATCGTTGACACCGGTGGCCAGAATACTGAAGCGGGCCAGGTAGTCGATCAGCAGTTCGCGGATCGGCACATCGTCGTCGACCACCAGTGCGCGGGTCGTCCAGCGCTTATCGTCGGCGCTGGCCGGGTCTTTTTGCTCGTCGTTCACAGGGGCGCAAGGAGTTTGCATAGTGCGGTCATCTGCCAGGTGATTGCGGTCAGCATAGGCGCCCAGCCCCATGGCTGGTAGTGCTGGTCGGTGGGTCGTGCGAGCGAGGCTAGCGGCGGGGCGTGTTGGGGGCGTGTCGTGAATGTATCGGATTTGAAATATATGCGCGAAATGCCGGCCTGCGCACGCTTGGTCAGTATTTACCGATCATCGGATCCCGCAACGGCGTCGCTTGCGCTACAATCCGCGCCGATTTCGACTTGCCTGAGAGCCCATTCCAATGTCCGCCTGCCAGACTCCTATCATCGTCGCCCTGGATTACCCCACCCGTGACGCCGCACTGAAGCTGGCTGACCAGTTGGACCCAAGCCTCTGCCGGGTCAAGGTCGGCAAGGAACTGTTCACCAGCTGCGCCGCGGACATCGTCGGCACCCTGCGTGACAAAGGCTTCGAGGTGTTCCTCGACCTGAAATTCCACGATATCCCCAACACCACCGCCATGGCTGTCAAGGCGGCTGCGGAAATGGGCGTGTGGATGGTCAACGTGCATTGCTCCGGCGGCCTGCGCATGATGAGCGCTTGCCGTGAAGTGCTGGAACAGCGTAGCGGCCCCAAGCCGCTGTTGATCGGTGTGACCGTGCTGACCAGCATGGAGCGCGAAGACCTGGCCGCGATCGGCCTGGATATCGAGCCTCAGGAGCAGGTACTGCGCCTGGCGGCCCTGGCGCAGAAAGCCGGCCTCGACGGTCTGGTGTGCTCGGCCCTGGAGGCCCAGGCGCTGAAGGCCGCGCACCCGTCGCTGCAACTGGTCACCCCCGGCATTCGCCCGGCGGGCAGTGCTCAGGACGACCAGCGCCGCATCCTGACCCCGCGCCAGGCACTGGACGCCGGCTCCGACTACCTGGTGATCGGCCGTCCGATCAGCCAAGCGGCGGATCCGGCCAAGGCGCTGGCGGCAGTGGTTGCCGAGATCGCCTGATCACGTCAAGCGCGAGCCACTGACGAGAACGCCTGCACCCTGAACCGACGGGATGCAGGCGTTTTTTTTGGCCAGTGCGCTTAGACCTTCAACACCAACTTGCCAAAGTTCTCGCCGTTGAACAGTTTCATCAGGGTTTCCGGGAACGTCTCCAGCCCCTCGACGATATCTTCCTTGCTCTTGAGCTTACCTTGCGCCATCCAGCCGGCCATTTCCTGCCCGGCGGCGGCGAAGTTCGCGGCATGATCCATGACCACGAAGCCTTCCATCCGTGCGCGATTGACCAACAGTGACAGGTAATTGGCCGGGCCTTTGACCGCTTCCTTGTTGTTGTACTGGCTGATTGCGCCGCAAATCACGACCCGAGCCTTGAGGGCCAGGCGGCTGAGCACCGCGTCGAGAATATCGCCGCCAACGTTATCGAAATACACATCCACCCCTTTGGGGCATTCGCGCTTGAGGGCGGCGGGTACGTCTTCGTTCTTGTAATCGATGGCCGCATCGAAGCCCAGCTCATCCACCAGGAATGCACATTTGTCGGCTCCGCCGGCAATGCCCACCACGCGGCAGCCTTTGAGCTTGGCGATCTGACCGGCAATGCTGCCCACGGCGCCGGCGGCACCGGAGATCACCACCGTCTCACCGGCCTTCGGCGCGCCAGTCTCCAGCAAGGCGAAGTAGGCGGTCATGCCGGTCATGCCCAGGGCGGACAGATAGCGCGGCAATGGTGCCAACGTTGGGTCGACCTTATAGAAACCTCGGGGCTCGCCGAGGAAATAATCCTGCACCCCCAGGGCGCCGTTCACGTAATCGCCGACGGCAAACTTGGGGTTGTTGGACGCAATCACTTTGCCTACGCCCAGCGCGCGCATTACTTCGCCGATGCCGACCGGTGGGATGTAGGACTTGCCCTCATTCATCCAGCCGCGCATGGCCGGGTCGAGGGACAGGTATTCGTTACGCACCAGTACTTCACCGTCCTTGGGGGTGCCCACTGGGACTTCCTGGTACGTGAAGGTATCCCGCGTAGCGGCGCCGACCGGGCGTTTGGCGAGCAGGAATTGGCGATTGGTCTGGGCGGTCATGGCAGGGACTCGTTAGAAATGAATGCTCAGTGATAGACCCTGGCGGGCCTGGGAGCAAGGTCGGCGAGAGGTGCGAATGCTCGTCGATAGGCCGCGCTGATGGTAGGCCCAGTCGCCTTATCACTGCCGCTCATGCAGCGCCAACCGGCCTTTTGATAGTGCTGACGTGTGCATCATGACCTTGGCTAGACTCCCGCCACGTATATTTCCTCCATAGGACATCCCTCCATGAGCATGACGTTTTCCGGCCAGGTCGCCCTGGTCACCGGCGCCGCTGCGGGTATCGGCCGCGCTACTGCCCTGGCGTTCGCCGCCGAAGGTTTGAAAGTCGTGGTGGCCGACCTGGATGTGGCCGGCGGCGAAGGGACGGTGACGCTGATCCGTCAGGCCGGTGGCGAGGCGTTGTTCGTGCGCTGCGACGTGACTCAGGAAGCCGAGGTGCAGCAATTGATGGCGCAGACCCTGGCGGCGTATGGGCGTCTGGACTACGCCTTCAATAACGCCGGTATCGAGATCGAAAAGGGCAAACTTGCCGACGGCAGCCTGGACGAGTTCGATGCCATCATGGGCGTCAACGTCAAAGGCGTGTGGCTGTGCATGAAGCACCAGTTGCCGCTGCTGCTGGCCCAGGGCGGCGGTGCCATCGTCAACACCGCTTCGGTGGCGGGCCTGGGGGCGGCGCCGAAGATGAGCATATATGCCGCGTCCAAGCATGCGGTGATCGGCCTCACCAAGTCGGCGGCCATCGAATATGCGAAAAAGAAAATCCGCGTCAATGCCGTATGCCCGGCGGTGATTGACACCGATATGTTTCGGCGCGCCTATGAAGCCGACCCGCGCAAGGCCGATTTCGCCGCCGCCATGCACCCGGTGGGGCGTATCGGCAAGGTCGAGGAAATCGCCAGCGCGGTGCTGTACCTGTGCAGCGATGGCGCGGCGTTCACCACCGGCCAGGCATTAGCGGTGGACGGTGGCGCAACAGCGATTTAGGACGCGGTGTGACGCCCCATTCGAAAAGGTCTGGGAGGGATGTGGGGCGTTTCCGGAGCTGGCTAAACGCCGCGATCGAATATGTATCACAAGGTAAATAACTCAATAAAATCAATACTTTAATAAATCTTGGCCACCGGTCATTACGCGCTTCTGTGCTTAACTCGTTGGGTTGAAAACAAACAGTTGAAGTGAGTGGCGCATGGATTTAGGGATCGATCGACAAGCCCTTGTACCGGTGGTGCAGCAAATCGTCAGTGCAGTGACGCAATGGATTCGCAAGAACGAGGTGAGCCCCGGCACTCGCTTGCCGTCGGTGCGGCGGTTGGCCCTCGATAATCTGCTCAGTCAGTCCAGCGTGATCGAAGCTTTAGAGCGCATGGTCGCCCAAGGATTGCTGGCCCACAGGCACGGCGCCGGCTTTATGGTGGCCGAGCCGCCTGTGGCCCATGAGTGCCAATGGTATGAAGGCGCCGAGCGCGACTGGGGCGATTTTGCCGATAGCCCCTTGGGCGAGTTGAAGCTAGGCTGCGGCTGGCTGCCGGAGGCCTGGCATGAAAGCGATGACATCAGTTACGCGATTCGCGAAGTCAGCCGTACCGACACCGCCGGGCTGTTCAATTACAGCACGCCATTGGGCTTGCCCGTGTTGCGTGAACAACTGCTTAAGCGCCTGACGCACCTTCATATCGACACTCGTCTTGATTGCATTCTCACCACCGGTGGCGCCAGTCATGCCGTGGATTTGCTGATCCGTGTGCTACTGCGCGCCGGTGACTGCGTGGTGGTGGAAACCCCGGGATACGGCAATCTTTACCGGCAACTGGCGTTCCATGGTGTGCACCTGCTGGAAGTGCCGCGCACACCGGGCGGGCCGGACATCCAGGCGCTCGAAGCGCTGTTGCAGCGCCATCGTCCAAAATGCTTGTTCACTCACAGCCTGTATCACAACCCGACTGGCTCCAGCCTGTGCCGTGTCGTGGCCGAACGGCTACTGGAGCTGGCTCGTCGCGATGACTTCCTGATCATTGAGGAGGATGTCTACGGCGACCTGCAGCACGCCACCTGCACCCGGCTCGCGGCGTTGCCCCATGAAGGTCGGGTGATTTACGTGGCCAGCTTTTCCAAGACCTTGAGCAGTGCTTTGCGCGTTGGCTACCTCTGCGCGGAAGCAAGTCTTATCGCCCGGCTGGCCACCCTCAAGACCTCCACCGGTTTCGGCACCTCGCGGTTTGCCGAAGCGGTGGTCAGCACGCTGCTGGCCAACGGTACCTATCGCAAATGGGTGCAGCGCTTGCGCAAGCGGCTGAGCACTGAGATGGCTGCTACCTTACAGGTGCTGGAAGACGAAGAGTGGGAGGTGTTTACCGTGCCCGCCGGCGGCATGTTCCTATGGGCGCGACCGGGGGCGAATGCCGTCTCGCGGGTGCAGGCGTTTGCCCGCCGGCTCGGTGTTTTGCTCTCGCCGGGCTCACTTTTCAACCCAACCGGCGAATACAGTGAGTGGCTGCGCATCAATGTAGCCTATGCTTCAGACCAACGGGCTCTGGCGCTGATGCGTGCCGTGGGGCCCGCTAGATCGACCTCGACCATTCTGAAAACGACGGGCGTGTAGCTTTTTGCCATTATTCCGGCGTCAGTGTCTTGTGTTGAGGCCCCTGTCGTTGCCAATCTGCTGCTTGTCTACCGGGCTTGATGGCATCTGCCATTGCAAGAGGATCAAGTGCAATGATTTCGGCCGTGCAACGACGTTTCGCCAACCTGGGTATGGCGAAAAAACTGGGCTTGGGTTTCACCCTGGTGCTGCTGTTGACGGCGGTAGTGGCGGCCATCGGCGTATGGTCCCTGCAAACCGTCGGGCAACGGTTCGAAGGGCTCAAGGCCATGTCCTCGCTCAACAGCGGTTTGCTCAAGGTGCGCTTGATCGAACAGGACTACGCTTTGCACGCCGACCCCAAGGCGGTCGACGCGCTGCATGAGGCCGTCGATGCCCTGGCCGCTGAGGCGGCCAGCCTCAAGACCCAATCCGCTGCCAATGTGCCAGCCATGACCGATGTCGAGCAGGCCCTTGCCGCCTATCGCAAGGCTTTCGATGAGTTTGTCGAACTGACCCAGACCAAGGACCTGGCCCTGGAAATGGCCAGTTGGTCAGTGTCCAGCGTGGCCAACAACCTTGATGTGTTGCAGGCCGGTCTGGCGGACGACGGTGCCTATGGGCTCAAGGAAAGCCAGGGCAAGGAGGGCGCCGAGTTTATCGAGCAGGCCGGTCAGGTTAGCCAGGTGTCGCGCTTGATGCTGCAAGCCATGAACGAAGCCCATGTGCGTCTGAATCAGAGCCGTAAGGTAGACGAAGACAATATCGAGCAAGGCAAGATCGAGCAGGCAGAACAGGCCCTGGCGCAGGTCGAGCAGTTGAAAACCTCAGTCAAGGATGCGGGCTACCAGACCGTACTTGGCGAGGTGTCGGGACATATTGCCGCCTTCGGCGAAAAACTCGGCGAATACACGGACCTGCTGGCTCAGGAAAAACTGGTTTACACACAATTGCATGATCGAGCGGAGCAGGTGGTCAGTCGGGTCAACCAGGCCTATAACGCCGAAGATCAGTCGATGCAGGCGCAATTGAAGAAAAGCGCGTTGCTGATAATCGGCTCGTCGGCACTGGCCCTGCTGGTGGGCTTGATTGCATCTTGGGTGATTACCCGCTTGATCGTTGCGCCCCTGCGCAGTGTGATCTCCGTGGCTCAGCGGATTGCCGATGGCGATTTAAGCGGTCGGATGGAGGTCAACCGGCGCGATGAAATCGGCCAGTTGATGCAGGCCATGCAGCAGATGGGTAATGGTTTAAGCCATATGGTCAGCGGGTTGCAGGCCGGTATCGAGCAATTGGCCAGCTCCGCTCATTCGCTGTCCAGCGTGACCGAGCAGACCAATGTCGAGGTGAGCAGCCAGAAGGAAGAGACCGAGCAGGTGGCCACCGCCATGAACCAGATGACCGCCACTGTGCACGATGTGGCGCGCAACGCCGAAGAAGCGGCGCAGGCGGCACAGACCGCCGACGAGAAAGTCGACAGCGGCCAGCAGGTGGTGCGTCAGAGTTTGCAGCGCATCGAGCTGTTGGCCACGTCCAGCACAGGCGCCAGTGCCAGCATCGAAAGCCTGAGTGCGGAAATCCAGCATATCGGTACGGTGTTGAGCGTGATCAAAAGTGTTGCCGAGCAGACCAACCTGCTGGCGCTGAACGCCGCCATTGAAGCCGCACGGGCGGGCGAACAGGGCCGCGGCTTTGCCGTCGTGGCCGATGAAGTGCGAGCGTTGGCCAAGCGTACGCAACAATCGACCGAAGAGATCGAACGGCTGGTCGGCACCTTGCGCAGCGCCGCACAAACGTCGGTGCAGCAGATTCAACAGAGTGGTGAACTGGTGAAGCTGGCGGTCAGCGATGCGCTGGAAACCGAAAGTGCTCTGGGCAGCATTGCGTCAGCGGTGTCGCTGATCCAGCAGATGAATCAGCAGATTGCCGCCGCCGCCGAGGAGCAAAGCTCGGTGGCCGAAGAGATCAACCGCAGTGTCACCAGTATTCGAGCCAGCGCCGATCAGTCGGCGTTGAGCATGCAGGAGAACGCCGCGTCGAGTATCGAGCTGGCGCAGTTGGGCGCCGAACTCAAGGGTATGGTGGGGCACTTCCGCCTCTGATTGCCGCGCTGACGGCGACCAAAGGCGCGGGCAATTAAGCGTGGTTGGCCAGAAACGTCAGCAGGGCTTCATTGACGAAGTCCGGGTTTTCCCGCGAAGAGATATGCCCCGCGTCCGGAATCGGGATCAGGCTGCAACCGATCAGCTTGGCCATTTCTGCCGATTCTGCCGGTGGCCGAGGCTTGTCCTGCTGGCCGCACATTACCAAGGTGGTGTCGCGGTCCAGGCGCGGCAGCTGCGCGAGCACATCCTTGCGACTGAAGATCAGCCGGCCCAGAGGCACAATGCTGTCCAGCAGGCGTTCCCGGGGGAAGTCTCGCAGGGACTGGCGAAAGTTCTGATACAACGCCGACTCGCGGTCAATTTCGGCGCGGAAGAAAATCGGTGCGATCACATCCAGCAGCGGCTCAGGGATAGCGCCGGCTTCTTCAATCATCTTGAACAGTGAGAAATAGTACTGAAGCGTGGCCTCGGGCTCGGCGCCCAGGTACGTGTCCATCAGTACCAGGCTGTTAACGCGTTCAGGCGCGAGCAGGGCAAGGCGCGCGCCCCACATGCCGCCGACCGACAGACCCACCAGGTTTACGCTGGGGATATCCAACTGGTCCAGCAGGGCCAGGGACTGGCGCGCCAGGTCGTCAAGAGATTGGGTGCGCGGGGGCAGTGGGCCCGATTCGCCGTGGCCCCATAGCTCGGGCACGATCACGCGGTACTTTTGCGACAGTGCCTCGACCTGCGGCGCCCACATAGTGCGGTCCCACAGGTAACTCGAGCCCAGCAGGACAGCCGGGCCGCAGCCCTGGTCGATGTAATGCAGCGGTTGTCCATCAATCACGGCGACAGGCATAGCAGGCCTCTTTCTTCACGGTGTGAGGGGCACTTTTTTACGCTAGTCGTAGGCGGGAGGATAGATGCAAAGTGATGGCATCTGGCGAACAAGGTTCGCCAGATAGGGAGGAGGGGATCAGTCGTAAATGACTTTCTTTTTCCACTCGGCGTCGGCGTCCACCACTTTCAAGCCTTCGGTCAATTCATTGACCTCGTCTTCGGCCGGCTTGCTGTTGGTCAGCACGGTGGAGTTGGCGCGGGCCAGCTGGGATTCGAGCATTTGCAGTTGGGCGCTGTAGAGCACCGGCTCCGGCTGCTTACGCAGGTACTGCACGCCACGCTCGAAAGCCAGGCGCGCCTGGCCCGGCTGGCCTTGTTGCAGCGCATGCTGGCCGAGATTGTTGAAAAACTCGATGTGCAGCAACACCAGAATGTGGCGAATTTCCCTGATCCAGTGCTTGGCTTCGTTGGCCGGCAGGAAACCATCCTGGGCGGCGCGGGTAACCTGGCCGTGCAGGGCTTCGAGGAGGAAGCGTACATCCTTGGCCTTAGCTTCGGTCTGGATCGGTGCGGGCGGGTTGTTAACCGGTATCGATTCGCCCTGGCCAACCAGCGCATTCAGCTCAGTAATTCGGGCCTTGAGCGCGGCGTTGGTCTTATTGAGGTTCAACAGGCGCTGATTGACGTTCAGTTCAAGGCGGGTCATCAGCAACTTGAGTGCCGGGGTCATGAGCTGGCCAGGAAACGTCTCGGTGATTTCACCGCAACGGCGCAGGCGATCGTTGAGTTCGATCTCGGTGCGCTGTTTTTCCAGCTTGTTGTTTTCCACCACATGGTTCATGTAGCCAATGGCGATCAGTATTGCGATCCCGGCTATTACCAGCAGGGTGATCATGAGTGGTGTCACCGGTGTGACCTCTTTATAGGGTTTACAGGAGAGTGTAGTGACTGGACCATCAGGCGGATAGGTCTGATCGACCAGATGCCGCGTAGTTCTTTCTTCTCAGGCTCCCTTGCTATCTATATAGGTGAGCGCTGAAATGGTTGGCTTCATATTGCCATCACTCGTCAGGGTGGACTATAGCGTCTTGTCATGCGCCAGAATATAGGCGTCAAGGTGCGGGCGGGCAAAGTGCCCTCGCAGGCCCCAGAACGGGGGCGAAGTCATTGATTTAAATAAATTTATCCTTGGGGGTTGACGACCTTTCAATCCATCCATAGAATGCGCGCCACTTACAGCGTAAAGCACACAGCGAAACGCGGTAGGGAGTGAATGTTGTACGTGTGTCCCCTTCGTCTAGTGGCCTAGGACACCGCCCTTTCACGGCGGTAACAGGGGTTCGAGTCCCCTAGGGGACGCCAATGCGGGAATAGCTCAGTTGGTAGAGCACGACCTTGCCAAGGTCGGGGTCGCGAGTTCGAGTCTCGTTTCCCGCTCCAATTTTTAAGCAGTGTTGCTCTCGGGCGGCACTGAGTGAAACCAGGACCAAGTCTTCGGATGAGGCCTCTGGGCACTGAAATACACACCATGTGTTTCAGTAGCGTGTCCCCTTCGTCTAGTGGCCTAGGACACCGCCCTTTCACGGCGGTAACAGGGGTTCGAGTCCCCTAGGGGACGCCATTTGCGGGAATAGCTCAGTTGGTAGAGCACGACCTTGCCAAGGTCGGGGTCGCGAGTTCGAGTCTCGTTTCCCGCTCCATATTCAATGAAAACGCCGATCAGCGATGATCGGCGTTTTTGTGTGCGCTTGATTTTTATCAAGCTGGAGAAGCCCGCCAACACGGCGGGCTTTTTGCTATTACAGCTTCGGCAACTGCCCGACGCGCCCCATCATTTCAGTGACGATCTGCAAGTCCAGCAAGAACTGATCGACCGTCTTGAACTCATTGTCGGTATGCCCGGTGTACTTCACTTCCGGGCGAGCCAGGCCGAATTGCACGCCGTTGGGCAGTTCATGCACCGAGGTGGCGCCGGCCGAGGTGCCGAATTTATGTTCCATGCCCAGGTTTTCAGTGGCGACCGCCAGCAACGCTTTGACCCATTCGCCTTCCGGGTTGCGGTACATCGGCTCGGCAATCGAATAGGTGAAGTCCACCGCCACTTTGCTGTTTTTGTCCCAGGCGCTGAGTTTGTCGGCGATTTCTTTTTTGAGCGTTTCCGGCGACTTGCCCTTCGGCACGCGCAGGTTCACCGCTAGCTTGAAGGCTTTGTCGTCCTGGCCGACGAATGTCAGCGAGGTGGTCAGCGGGCCCATAAATTCGTCGGCAAAGCCCACGCCCAACTTGCCGCCCAGGTAATCCAGGCCCCAATTGTCCGACGCATAACGCGCGGCATCGGTGATGTGGTTGTGCTTGAGGGCAATCTTGCCGTCGACGCTGTGGATCAACTCCAGCATGCGCGCCACCGGGTTGACACCCGACTCCGGCTCGGACGAGTGTGCCGACACGCCGGTGACGGTCAGTTTCACATCCTTGCCCTCAACCTTGGCGGCCACTTCGAAATCACCACCGTTGCGCTTGGCATATTCCGCGCCGGCCTTTTGCAGGCTAGCCGCCAGTTCGGCCGGCTGATCGGTGACAAACGTGGCAACCGATGCCGATGGAATCTGGTTGGTGGCCATGCCGCCGGTCATCGCCACGATTTCCGCGCCGCTGCCTTCACCTTTGCGACGCGGGAACGTGGCCATGACCGTGCCGTAGCCTTTCTCGGCAATCACCACCGGGTAACCGCCATCCAGTGCCAGGTTGTACTGCGGGGTCGGGTTGTGTTCGAAGTAATACGGGATGGCGTCGCCGGACGTTTCCTCGGTGGTGTCCACCAGCAGCTTGAACTGGCGCGCCAGCGGCAGCTTCTCTTCCTTGATCACCTTCATGGCATATATCGCCACTACGATGCCGTTTTTGTCGTCTTCGGTGCCGCGGCCGTACATGCGATCGCCGATCAGTGTGACTTTGAACGGGTCGAGCTTGGTGCCGTCCTTCAGCACCCAATTTTCCGGGGTCACCGGCACCACATCGGCGTGGGCATGGATGCCGACCACTTCATCGCCGCTGCCTTCCAGGGAAATTTCGTACACGCGGTTGTCGATGTTACGGAAGTTCAGGTTGAAAGCTTTGGCCAGGGCCTGGATCTTGTCGGCGATCTTGAGGAATTCCGGGTTCTGGTACTGCGGTACGCCGTCCACGTTGAAGGTCGGGATTTCCACCAGTTCCCGCAGCGTCTCCAGAGCGGCCTTGCCGTATTTGATCCGCGTGTAAATGCCCAGCAAACGGTTGATTTCGTTCTGCTGCTCGGCGCTCAGGGTTTTGTTGTCGAGAAAGGCGTTGATCGCCGGGCCCACATCGGTGGTCTTGCCCAGATCGCCCTTGCCCAGGGTGGCCAGGAAACCGCGGAAATCGCTGACCGGCGTTTCGCCGAAGTGCTTGAGAATCGCCGTGCTTTGCTCGGCGGTGATATTGGCGAATGCCGGGGAGCTGACTGCCGTTAGCGTGGCCGCGAACAGGCTCGCAGCCACCAATTGCTTGAGTGGAAAGTGCATGGAAAGTCGCATTCCTTTGCCAGTAGTGAGTAGGACGTTTCTGATCAAACTGTCAGAAACATTTCTACACACTACCACCACTCAGGTGTATCGGGTCAATGCTGGCCAGGGTGGGGCGCTGGATACTCATCGGTCACGTTCAGGGCTCTAGCGTAGGGGCCGTCCCACAACTGTCGGTGCAAATCCCCGACACGCTTGGCCATGGTTTCGCTGCGCATCACCACCTCCAGGTTGCGCGAATTATCCAGATAGCCGCCCAGCCAATTACTGGTGCCCACCCACGCGAGCTGACCATCGATCTCCATGGTCTTGCTGTGAATTACCCGCGCGTAGGGGATAAAACCCTGTTTGGCCTCGGGCAGGGTGACAATTTTGATCTGCACATTGGGCAGCACGGCCAGACTCTTGAGGTAAGGCAGTTCCAGTTTGTCGGTGTTCCAGTTGGACACCATCAGCTTGATCGACACACCGCGCGCGGCCGCGGCCCGCACGGCATTGTCGATCACTGCATAGTAGGGGCGCGTATTGTCCGGTCCATAGGACAGCGGTGCGTAGTCGAGCAATTGCACGCGGACTTCTTTTTTCGCTTCCGCCAACAAGCGGGGCAATTCCAGCTGTGAGTCGCCCACCCCCGGCGGGTTGTAACGCTGCGGGCTGGCCACCAGGTAATTGCCGGTGCGTACAGGCGCCTGGCCGGTCGCCGGCAATGGCACCGGTCGGTGCTCGGCCAGCGCCTGCTGGGCTTGCCAGTCCTGATCGAAAATCGCCTGTACCTGGCCCACCACCGTGGCATCGCTGATGCGCAACCCGGTTTCATGGATATGTTCCAGGGAGCGCCAGTCGAAATTCTGGCTGCCGACAAATGCCTGCCGAGCGTCCACAATCATGTATTTGGCGTGGATGATGCCGCCGCTGACTTGCCCGTAGGGCATCACGCGGAAGGTCAGGTTGGGGATCGCACGCAAGCGTTCCAGGGTTGAACCCTCCGATAACTTGATGCCTTTTTCTTCCATCAAAAAGCGAATCTTCACACCGCGCTTGCCAGCGGCTTCCAGGTGGTCGATGACCTTGTCCATGACCGACCCAGGATGATCGGCCGCGTAGAACTGGCCGATATCAATGGTGTTTTTCGCCCCGTCGAACAGTTCGATCCAGACCGGGCCCGGCTGACGTAGATCGGCGGTGCCGAGGGCAGTGTCCACTGGTACGGTGTGTACCAATTCAAATCCTGGAATTGAAAAGTCCGCCTGGGCAAGCGGACTGAGGAGCAAACCGGCAAGGCCTGCGATACGCATTTTCAAGGAGGCGGACATAAGGCTCTCTTTTAAATAGAAGCGGGCGCATTGCGCGCCCGCTCAAACGGTTATGCGGTGCGGCTGTGCAACGGCGTCGGCACCAGGTGCGGCGTTTCGCTCTGCACGCGGGCGCCAGTGGCGGCGCGGATCAGCAGGATTTTCAACTGATCGTTGATGCGCTCCAGGCTGTCTTGGAAGAAGTTATGAAACACCACGCAGAACAGCGCGATGGCAATCCCCAAGCCCGTGGCGAACAACGCCGTACCGATGCCGCCGGAAATCTGCCCAGGGTCCGACACCCCCGCCGTGGCCAACGCCTTGAAGGTGTCGATAATGCCGAGGATGGTGCCCAGCAAGCCCAACAAAGGCGCGGCGGTGGTGATGGTTTCGATGATCCACAGGCTGCGGGCCAACGGTGCGCGAGTGCTCAGGTACTGGGTTTCGATTACGTCATCCAGGTCTTTGCGCGAGCCGTGGGAGGCTTTTTGTGCCAGTACTGGCAAGACCATATCCAACGGCAGGCTATGGCGACGGGCCAACTCCTGAGGCAAGTCGCGTTCGCTGTGCACATTGGCGCCAAGCACTTTGTTAAGGGCGCGGGCCTGGCGGCGCACATAGGCGAAGTAGATGCCGCGCTCGATGGTGATAAAGATGGCAATCGCCATCGCGGCGTACATCACATAGAAGGTGATGTCGTGGAGCAAATTCATGTCCATGTTCACTGACCTCGCAAGTTAGAAATTGGCTTCCAGGGAAACCGTCACGGTACGTTCCAGGCCTACGATGTACGCCGGGTCGCCGTCGCGAAAACCGCTGTAGCTGGCGGAGTTGGTCTTGGTGGTGTAGACGCCGTCCAGGTACTTCTTGTCGAACAGGTTGTCGACGTTCAGGCGCAGGGTCGCGTCCTTCACCACTTTCTTGTCCACCGGCAGGTAGATACCGGCACCGGCGTTGAATACGGTGCGGCCGGAGATGGCTTCGTCGTTGGTCAGGTCGCCGTAGAGCTTGCTGGTGTATTTGCCGCCGAAGGTGCCGTAGTAGTGGCCATCGTCATAACCGATGTTGGCCGCCAGCATGTTCTTCGGCACGTTGGCGAACTGCTTGCCGCTGGTGGGCAACAGGATGGCTTTGCCGGCGTTATAAACGGTGAGGTCGTCTTGCTGCTCGGCCTTGGTGTAGGTGTAGGAGGTGTAGTAGTTGAAGTGGTGGGGCAGCAGGCCGCTCCATTCCAGTTCCAGGCCACTGTTGTTGACGGAGCCGGCGTTGATATCGGCGAAGTCGCCGTTGATGTCCTTGGAGGAGACCTGGCGATCCTTGAACTGCATGTAGAACAGCGTGGCGGCCACGGTCATGTCGTCATCGGTGTAGCGCCAGCCCAGCTCGTGGTTCCAGCTGGTTTCCGGTTTGGCGTCGATGGAGCCGGCGCCCTTGTCGTACAGCACGTAGTTCTGCGGGATGCGCATGTTGCGCGAGAGGCTATAGAACAACTGGTCCCGCTCATCCAACTGGTATTTGAGGCCGGCGTTGGGCAGCAGTTTGTTGTAGGTCTGGTTACGTTTTTCGGCTTGCTCGGTGAGGCTGCCGTGGTTGGTGCCGTCACGCTTGACGTTCATGTAGGCAAGGCCGGCCACCAGGGTCCAGTCCGGGTTGATGTACCAGGTGTCCTGGGCCCAGACCTTCTGCGCCGGGGTCACGGTAAAGCGGTCGCGACCCTGTACGGTGTTGCCGTTGGCATCGACCACGGCATCGCCATCCGGCCAGGTGTCGCTGGGCTTGCCGCTGTTTTTCAGGGCAATGAACGGCTGGGTCTGGCTTTGGCGCGCGCGCTCATACCAGTAACCGAATTGCAGGCTGTGCTCTTCCAGGTCCCAGTTCAGCTTGGTGGTGATGCCGGGGCGCCAGGTCTGCGTGCGTGAAGGACGGTAGTAAACGCCGGTGGTGGACGAACCGTCGGCGTTGTACTGCGCGGCGGTCGGCAAATTGCTCAGGTCGAACACCCCACCGACGTTGGAGCCGCGGTTGAGTGCATAGCTGGACGAACCGACCCCGCTGCCGTTGCCCCAGTAGTAATACGGGATCACCGACAGGGCCAGGTTGTCGG
This sequence comes from Pseudomonas sp. S5F11, assembly GCF_019641515.1. Classification (NCBI taxonomy): domain Bacteria; kingdom Pseudomonadati; phylum Pseudomonadota; class Gammaproteobacteria; order Pseudomonadales; family Pseudomonadaceae; genus Pseudomonas; species Pseudomonas sp. S5F11. The sequence continues at coordinate 1,554,007 of NZ_JAIFJZ010000001.1, read as the reverse complement.
CCAGTTTGAATTGGGTGTTGAGCACGCCGGTAAAAGTCTGGAACGGGTTCTGTGCCAGGGCGTAATAGCTGTTGACCTTGCCGTTGCTGCCCACCGATGGGGTGGCGGGGTAGGGGTCGAACTTGCGGCCGTTCTGTTGGAACTGGCTCTTGGTCAACTGGCTGTAACTGTTGTTGTCCTGCTCGTGGTACTTGAGGATCAGGTTGGCGGTGTTGCCATCGCCGGCGTCGAAAAAGCTGTTCCACTCGACTTTATCCGCGCGCACGGCGCCGGAACCACGCCACATGTCCCCTTCGGTATGCGAAGCCGACAGCCAGTTGCTCAGGCCGTTGATCTCTCCGGTATTTAGCCGCGCGAAGGTCTTGCGCGTGGCGTTGCTGCCCATGATCTGTTTGACGAATGCGCCGGTTTCTTTGGTTGGGCGAACGGTCACGATCCCGATGTTGCCGCCGCTGGAGCCGATGTGCGGGCCGTCGGCCTCCGCTGAGCCCTGGGTGACGAAGATCTGCTCGATGTTTTCCGGGTCGCCCAGCAGGTTGGAATACAGCGCGTAGTTGCCCGAGTCGTTGATCGGCATGCCATCCACCGACATCCCCACCTGGTCGGAGTTGAGGCCGCGCATGGTGAAGCGAAAGCCCGACAGCCCGGTGTTGTCTTCGCTGGAGATGTTCAGGCCCGGGGTGTATTTGAGCTTGTCCACGGCGTTGCCGGTGGCGGTCTGTTTATCCAGCGCTTCCTTGGTCACCGTGGAGCGGCCCTTGATGCTTTCTTCCTGCACCATGTAGCCGCCACCCGCCGTGGCCTTGCCTTGCACGCCAATGGTGCCGACATCGCTGTCGTTGGTGTCGGCCATGACCATGCCATGCCCCATGCTCGCGGCAACGAGTGCCAGATGAATCCGTGTGAACCTCATCAGTGTCGTCCTGGTGTCGGGTGCTTATTGCACGCTGTAGTTAAAGGTGGCGGTGAAGCGCTGCTCATTGCGGCCCCCGAAGGCTTGCTCGGGGAACGGCTTGACTTGCTTGATACGACGCAAGCTGTTGGTGGCGGCCCGGTTGAGCAACATGCTCGACGCCGGGGTCTGTAGGCCGGAATCCAGCACGCGGCCCTGGCGATCCACCAACAACCACACCACCACCTCGCCGCTCGGGCGTTCGAGGGATGCCTGGCGGCCGGTGGGATACTGCTTGTACGTGTCCAACTCGTTGCGCAGGCCCTTGAGATAGCCACCCTCCAGGGCTTGGCCGTCGACTTTCGGCGGCGCGGGCGGTGCCGGCGCAGGTGCCGCTGGGGCGGTTACGGCTGGTACCGGTTTGGCGGCGGCAACCGGGGGCGGAGTAGGCGCGGCTTTCGCCACTACCGGTTTGGGCAGCGGTTTGGGCTTGGGCTTGGGTTCGGGTTTTGGCAACGGTTTAGGCGGTGGAGGCGGCGGCGCCGGCTCGGCGTCGGCTTCCTCGATCACCGGTGGTGGCGGCTCAACCACCGGTTCCGGGATGACTGGCGGCTCTGGCTCCGGATCGACCAGGGCCAGCTCGACCGCCGACTCGTCATACACCGGCTCGACCTTCAATGTCTGGGACTGGATCCCCATGGCAATCAGCACCAGGGCGATCACGGCCGGGACACTGCCCAGCAGTTGGCGCACACGAAACAGAACGTACATGGTCAGGACTTACGCGTGGCAATGGACACGGAGGTGAAGCCACCCAGGCGCAGGGTGTCCATCACTTCCACCAGGCGCGAAACCTCCACGCCCTTATCGCTGTTGACGATGATCGTCGACTTGGTATCGGGCTTCTCTGCGGCTTTGAGCGCCGGTACCAGGGCGTCGACGGTGAGGTCCTTGCCGTCGAGTTGCAACTGGCCTTCCACGCCCAGGGTCAGGATGAATTTGTTCTGCGGCTTGAGCTGCTGCGAGCTGCTGGCGCTGGGCAGTTGCGTCTTCATGCCGAGGGCCGGAATCACGTTCAGGCTCACGAGTACGAAAAACACCAGAAGGAACATCATCACGTCGATCATCGGGATCAATTCGATGTGCGCCTTGCGTTTTTTCGGTTCGTCCCAGGTTCTCATTCCCTTACCCCGTTATTGAATTAGGGGCGACACGCTAACAAGCAAAAATGACCGATTGGTTAACTTTAATTGACGTTTTGAGGGCTCTAGGACGGGTCTTACAGAAGACTCTAGGGTCATTTTTCCGGCGTAACAGAATTGAAATCCAAGGCGCGCATTCTCAAAAAATTTACATTGAGGGCCCTTAGGAATGAGTTGCCAATTGCCGTATCTGTCGACCCCGCGCCTGCTGCTGCACGCACTGGAACCGCACCAGGCCGAGCGGTTATGCGCCCTGGCCAACGGGCCGAAGATCGCCGATAACACGGCCAGCATTCCGTCGCCCTACACGCTGCAAACCGCGCAGGATTTTATCGAGGGGATGCAGGAAAAGTTTCGCGCCACGGGGTTGCTGAGCCTGGGTATGCACCGGCGCGACGATGATGAATTGATCGGCGTCGTCAGTCTGCGCATCAACGCGGCACACGGGTATGGGCACTTGGGCGGCTGGGTGGCGGCGTCTGAGCGCAACCAAGGGTTTGCGGCTGAGGCCGCCACTGCCTTGATGGCCTATGGGTTTGAGGCGTTGGGGCTGCACCGCGTGGGCAGTCAGTGCTTCAGCCGTAATAAAGAATCGGCGCGGGTCATGGAAAAAATCGGTCTGCACTACGAGGGGTGTCTGCGCGGGGCGTTTCTTAAGAACGGTGTGCATGAGGACATGCTGGTGTTCGCCGCCCTGCGTTCTGAGTGGGAGCACCGCGTATGAACGGCCCGGTCGATCAGGGGCGACGTCGGGTGCTGGCCGGGCTGGCGGTGGCCACCACGTTTTCGATCCTCAGTCCGTTCGCCCGCAGTGCCGGGGTGGACTATCCGTTCACCCTCGGGGTGGCCTCGGGGGATCCGCTGCCGGATGGCTTTGTGATCTGGACGCGGCTGGCGCCGCGGTTCAATGCCGTAGACGGGCGCGGTGGCTTGAGCCGCGCGGTGCCGGTGCGTTGGCGGGTGGCCAGCGATGCGGCGATGACGCGCATCGTGCGCCAGGGGGAGGTCATGGCCAGCGAGCGCTGGGCGCATTCGGTGCATGTGGAGGTGGCAGGGCTGCAGGCGGGGCGGCCGTATTGGTATCAGTTTGAAGGGCTGGGCGCGCAGAGCCCGGTGGGGCAATCACGTACGGCGCCACCGTTGCAGGCAATGACATCGGCGCGTGTGGGATTTGTCTCGTGCTCCCATTGGGAGCGTGGCTATTTCAGTGCGTATCGCCACTTGGCCGCCGAGCAGCCGGACCTGGTGTTTTTCCTGGGCGACTATATCTACGACAGTTCCTACGCGCCGGAGTCAGGCAAGGTATTTCGCGCCCATGGCAGTGGCAACGCGGTGAGCCTCAGCGATTACCGCAACCGCTATGCACTGTATAAAACCGATCCGGATTTGCAGGCCCTGCACGCTGCCGCCCCCAGCGTGGCGACCTGGGACGACCACGAAGTGCAGAACGACTACGCCAACCGTTGGTCCCAGGACCCGAGAACCCCGATGGCGCCATTTCTCCAGCAGAGGGCGGCGGCTTATCAGGCGTATTACGAACATATGCCGCTGCGCGCCAGCAGCCAGCCCAAAGGCGCCGATATGCGCATTTACCGGCGCCTGGACTACGGACGACTCGCCCGTTTTCATGTACTCGATGGTCGGCAATACCGCTCCGAGCAACCCTGCGTGTTGGCCAATGGCAGTCATCAGGGGCATGTGGTGACTAACCCGTGCAGCGAGTTGCGCGATCCTGGTCGCACGATGCTGGGTTGGCAGCAAGAGGCTTGGCTGGATCAGGGCTTTGCCCACTCCAGGGCGCAGTGGAATGTGATCGCTCAAGACTTATTGGTGGCGCCGCTGGTGCAACGGGACCTGACCAACCACAAGCCGGGGCGCTGGACCGACGGTTGGGATGGCTACATGGCCAATCGTTCAAGGATGCTGGCGTCTATTCAGCGCAACCGGGTGAACAACCCGGTGTTCTGGGGCGGTGATATCCACTCGTTTTGGGCCAACGACCTACACGTCGATGGCAATGACCCGGATTCGCCGGTGATCGCCACCGAATTCGTCGGCACCTCGGTGACTTCCGATGGGCCGCCGTTCGAGGCGTTCAGCAAAATCCTGCCCATGAACCCCCATGTGAAGTTTTTCGACAGCCGCCAGCGCGGCTACGTTTCGGTGGAGATGCAGGAGCGGCAGATGCTTACGCACCTGCGTGTCATCAGTGACCCGCAGGACCCTGCGGCGACGGTGTCGACCCTCAAATCGTTCGCGGTGGAGCCGGGGAGAGCAGGGGCGGTCGCGATTTGAGGGCGTCAGGGGTGAACGCTCAACACACGCTTCAATCCAGGGTATAGCGCACCGACAGCGCGCCCTTTTTCTCGGACAGGGCCTGGATGGTAACTTGGCCCAATTCGCTTAATGTCTGCACATGCGTACCGCCGCAGGCGTAGGCGGGCAGTTCGCCGAAGCCGACTTCGCGAGTGCCGTTGTCCACGGCCATATGACGGGGATAGTCGGCGGCGATCCATTCGTTGAGCTGCTGTTGAATCGCCTCGGCCTGCATGGCTTGCGCCGCGTCGCCTCGGATAAACGTCACTTTGGCTTCGCCCGGCCAGTGGTGGGCTTTGATCGGCATCCAGCCGAGGGTTTCGCCGACGTTGCCGATCAAGTGACCGGCCGAATGCAGGCGCGTGTGCAGGGCGCGGCGCTGTTCATCGACCCTTGCGGTGATCGGACCGGGTTCTACAGGGCAGTCGACATAATGCACCACGCGGTCGGCCTCCTGGGTGACACGCAGCACCTGGCTTTCGCCCAGCCAGCCGGTGTCGAACGGCTGCCCGCCGCCTTGAGGGTGGAAGAGGGTCGATTGCAGGATCACCGCGAAGTGATCGTCGTGGGGCGTGCAACTCAGCACTTCAAGCTCGGCGGTCAGGTGGTCGTGGGTAAAAAACAGGCGTTCGGTCATCATCTGCATCCGCATCAGGGTTCTACGGGCAGTATAAATACTGCTCGAATGGGTGATAATCCGTTCAATTATCAATGGACCTGTGCGTCATGAGCATTAATCTTCCGTTGCCCCTGCTGGGGGAAATGGCGATGTTCGTCAAAGTGGTGGAGGCCGGCAGCTTTTCCGAAGCGGCGCGCCAACTGAGCGTTTCGCCTTCGGCGGTGAGTCGCAGTATTTCGCGTCTTGAGCGGGCGCTGGCGACCCGCTTGCTGCAACGCACCACGCGCAAACTGCGCCTTAGCGAGGGCGGTGAAGAGGTGTTCAAGCGCTGCCAGGAAATGGTCAACGCGGCGCGTTCGGTGATGGAGATCAGTGGCCAGTTCACCCATGAAGCCGAGGGGCTGGTGCGGGTCAGCGTGCCCAAGGCGGTGGGGCGGTTTGTCGTACATCCGCACATGCCGGAATTCCTGCGACGCTATCCCCAGGTGGATGTGCAGCTGATCCTTGAGGATCGCCATGTGGACCTGATCGACGACAACGTCGACCTGAGTATTCGCATCACCGACAGCCCGCCGCCGGGGCTGGTGGGCCGGCAGTTGTTGCCGATCGAACATTTGCTCTGTGCGACACCGCAGTACCTGGCCGAGCACGGTACGCCGGGCCATCCCCATGATCTGGCGGCGCACAGCTGCATTTATCTTGGCGAGACACCGGCGGATTCACGCTGGAAGTTTCGCCAGGGCCCCAAGGCCGTGACCGTTGCGGTACGCGGGCGCTATGCGGCGAACCATACCGGCGTGCGTCTGGATGCGGTGTTGCAGCATGTGGGTATTGGCAGCCTGCCGTATTTCACGGCGCGCCATGCCTTGGAGGAGGGGCGCTTGGTGCAGGTGTTGCCGGCGTGGGATTTTATTGCGTCGTACCACGGCGAGGCGTGGCTGCTGCATTCGCCGACACGCTATTTGCCGCCGAAGCTACGGGTATTTATCGATTACCTGGTGGCGTGCATGGCCAAGGAGCCGACGCTGAGAAAACGTTAGGAGCGAGCAGGCTCGCTCCTGGCAGATCAGTGTTTGCTCTGGTCGTCCGGCATGGCTAGCAGCTGCTTTTCTTGGTTCCAGTCGAACGGTTCGTCGTTCTGTTCGGCTTCGTAGCGACGTTCTTCCAGGGCCTGGTACAGGTCCAGTTCTTCATCGGGCATGAAGTGCAGGCAGTCGCCGCCAAAGAACCACAGCAGGTCGCGCGGTACGAGGTGGGCAATTTGCGGGTACCGCAGGATGACCTGACTCATCAGGTCTTGGCCCAGGTACTGGCTTTCGATTGGGTCGATGGGCAACAGGGCGCGCAGTTCGTCGAAGCGCTCCAGGAACAGGGCGTGACTTTCCTCGGGCACCTGTTCGGCTTCGCCGACGGCTACCAGGATGCTGCGCAGGTGGTCGAGCAAGACGAGATGATCGGCAACGACGTTGGACACGAGATAAGTCCTCAAAGCAAAAACGGGCGCGAGAGTATATAGCTCACGCGCCCGTAATTATATGACCGCTCGTATCAGCGGACTTTGCCCTCAGCCTGGGCCAGTTCTTCCTTGCTGAAATCATCCACGTCGATCACCTTGCGGCGTGCCGCTTCGGCGTCGCGCAGTGTCTGCGCTTCAGCCGCCTGCAACACGCCGGCGGTGAGTGCCGCGTCGATGGCGTGCTCGCCGGCAGCCGGTTTGAGCTGGCCGCTTTTGAGCGCGGTGTGCAGTTTCTTTTGCAGCGGGTGGCTGGCGTTCAGCAGATCGTAGGCATGTTGCAGGGCGCCCACCGGATCTTCCGCCGATTGCGGGCGATAGCAGCCGGCCAGCAATTCTTCCAGGGTCGGGTCGCCTTTCGCACGACCGATCACTGCGGCCACTTCGGCATCCAGCGCATCCGACGGACCAGTATGGCGACGCCCAAACGGGAATACGATTACCCGCATCAGGCAGCCAAGCACCTTGTTCGGGAAGTTGCTCAGCAGTTCATCCAATGCACGCTCCGACTCACCGAGGCTTTCCTCCATGGCCCAGACGAACAAGGGTTCCAAGTGATCCGGCGAATCCAGGTCGTGGTAGCGCTTGAGTGCCGCCGATGCCAGGTACATGTGGCTCAGTACATCCCCCAGACGCGCCGAGAGGCGTTCGCGACGTTTCAATTCGCCGCCCAGCAACATCATGCTCAGGTCGGCGAGCAGCGCAAACGCCGCTGCCTGGCGGTTCAATGCACGGAAGTAGCCCTGGCTCAGGCGGTTGCCCGGCGCTTTCTCAAAGTGGCCGATGCCCAGGTTCAGCACCAGCGTGCTGGCAGCGTTACTGACAGCGAAGCCGATGTGCTGCATCAGCAGGCTGTCGAATTCCTTGAGTGCCTGGTCCTTATCTTCACGCCCGGCCAGCGCCATTTCCTTGAGCACGAAGGGATGGCAACGGATGGCACCCTGGCCAAAGATCATCAGGTTGCGCGACAGGATGTTCGCGCCTTCCACGGTGATGAAGATCGGCGCGCCTTGCCAACTGCGGCCCAGGTAGTTGTTCGGGCCCATGATGATGCCCTTGCCGCCATGCACGTCCATGGCGTGGCCGATACATTCGCGGCCCCGCTCGGTGAGGTGGTACTTGAGAATCGCCGACAGCACCGAAGGTTTTTCGCCCTGGTCGACGGCATTGGCGGTGAGCATCCGCGCGCTGTCCATCAGCCAGGCGTTACCGCCGATACGGGCCAGGGCTTCCTGGATGCCTTCGAAGGCCGATAGCGGCACGTTGAACTGTTCACGTACCTGGGCGTACTGGCCGGTCACCAGGCTGGTGAACTTCGCGGCGCCGGTGCCCACCGCCGGCAGGGAAATCGAACGGCCTACCGACAGGCAGTTCATCAGCATCATCCAGCCCTTGCCGAGCATTTCCTGGCCGCCGATCAGGTAGCTCAGGGGGATAAAGACGTCCTTGCCGGAGTTGGGGCCATTCATAAAGGCCGCGCCCAAAGGCAGATGGCGACGGCCGATTTCAACACCGGGGGTGTCGGTGGGAATCAAGGCCAGGCTGATGCCCAGGTCTTCTTCCTCGCCCAACAGGTGGTCGGGGTCGTAGGCCTTGAACGCCAGCCCCAGCAGGGTCGCGACCGGGCCAAGGGTGATGTAGCGTTTTTCCCAGTTCAAACGCAGACCGATGGTTTCCTGGCCTTGCCATTCACCTTTGCAGATCACGCCGGTATCGGGCATGGCGCCGGCGTCGGAACCGGCCAGCGGACCTGTCAGGGCGAAGCAGGGGATATCGTCGCCACGCGCCAGGCGCGGCAGGTAGTGGTTGCGTTGTTCGTCGGTGCCGTAATGCAGCAGCAATTCGGCCGGGCCGAGGGAGTTGGGCACCATTACGGTGGAAGCCAGGTCACCGCTGCGGGTTGCGAGCTTCATCGCAACCTGTGAGTGGGCGTAGGCCGAAAAGCCCTTGCCACCGTATTCCTTGGGAATGATCAGGGCGAAGAAACCGTGGGTCTTGATGTGCTCCCAGGCGGCTGGAGGCAGGTCCATGGCCTGGCCGATTTCCCAGTCGCTGACCATCGCACAGAGTTCTTCGGTGGGGCCGTCGATGAAGGCTTGTTCTTCTTCAGTCAACTGCACCTTGGGGTAGGCGAGCAATTTGTCCCAGTCGGGACGCCCGCTGAACAGTTCGCCGTCCCACCACACCGTACCGGCGTCAATGGCGTCGCGCTCGGTTTCGGACATCGGCGGCAGGACTTTCTGGAACCAGCTGAACAGCGGCCTGGTGAAATATTGGCGACGCAGGTCCGGCAGCAGCAGCGGCGCCGCGACGACGGCCAGCAGCACCCAAAGGATCACCAACAACCAGCCCGGTGCGTGGCTCCAGGCGCCAATCGCCAACAGGTAAACGGCGACCACTCCCAGGGCGGGCAGGGGCGCGGTGCGGCGGTGTGCCAGGTAGGCAATGCCGACCACCAGAACCAGTATCCACAACAACAGCATATTCAATCCTCCGTGAAACCAAGGGCGAAACCACCAAGGAGCTTAGTCGGCATCCGGGAAAACGCGGTGGTCAGGGTGTAACCAGTTGTGCTGACAGCCCCCTGCAGCGGGCGCCGACATTTGGCCGAATCGTCGTTATCCGTGGGGTGAGCCTGTGGTTAAACTCCAGGCTTGCCTCGGAGATGAAACATCATGAATGCGTACTTGAGTCCCAGCCGCTTCATCGATAGTGACCACCCTGCGGTGGTGGAGTTCGCGGTAAAACATCGCGGAACCAGCGCGGATTTAAGTGACCAGGCGGTCAGTCTTTACTATGCCGTGCGTGAGGCGATTCGCTATAACCCCTACACCTTCAGTCGCGATCCGCGCACCCTCAGTGCCAGTTTCGCCCTGGCCAGCCGTGAGAGTTACTGCGTGCCCAAGGCCACTTTGCTCGCCGCCTGCGCCCGGTATTGCGGCATCCCCGCACGCATCGGCCTGGCGGACGTGCGCAACCACCTGTCGACCCCACGCCTGATCGCATTGCTCAAGAGTGATGTGTTCGCCATGCATGGGTACACCGAACTGTATCTGCACGGTCGCTGGGTCAAGGCCACGCCGGCGTTCAATGCCCAGCTGTGCGAACTTTTCGATGTGCCGCCCTTGGCGTTCGACGGTATCAACGATAGCGTTTTCCACCCCTTCAATCGCCAAGGCCAGCGCTCGATGGAATACGTGGTGGACCATGGGCAATTTACCGATGTGCCGGAGGCTTTTTTCTTTTCCCACCTGCAGAAATGTTACCCGCACCTGTTTGACGATGGGCTGCCTCCCTTGCTCGGCGACTTGCAGGCGGATTTAAGCCGCTCGTGAACCGGCGTATGCTGCTGCGTCCACCCATCCACTAAGGCGCGGTCATGCTGAAAATCTGGGGTCGTAAAAATTCATCGAATGTCAGGAAGGCACTGTGGTGCGCCGAGGAACTCGGCCTGGACTATGAAGCCATCGATGCGGGCGGCGCTTTTGGGGTGGTCGACACGCCGCAGTACCGTGCATTGAACCCCAATGGTCGGGTGCCGATGATCGAAGACGGCGACTTCGTGTTGTGGGAATCCAATACCATCGTGCGCTACCTGTGCGCCAAGCACGGGGCGAGCTGGTATCCGACCGACCTCAAGGCCCGCGCCAACGCGGAAAAGTGGATGGACTGGACCACCTCGACCCTCGCCGAGCCATTCAAAGCAGTGTTCTGGGGCATCGTGCGCACCCCAGCGGAGCAACGGAACTGGGATGCCATCAATGCCGGGCGCAACGCCTGCATTGACGCGCTCGGTATGGTGGACAAGGCGCTGGCCGAACAACCCTACCTGTCCGGCGACGCCATCGGCATGGGCGATATTCCCCTGGGCAGCTTTATCTACGCGTGGTTTGAAATGCCCATCGAACGGCCGGCCATGCCGCATCTGGAGGCGTGGTACCAGCGTTTGCAGCAACGCCCGGCCTACCGAAAAGCCGTCATGACCGCGTTGACTTAATACCTACTATTAATACGGGTGACTGTACTTGTGCGGCGCGGCCAAGCACCATGCCTGTCCTGCGCTGTCGTTGAACTAAGGGCGGTGCGCCCTCATCTACTCTTTCTATTCCCTTCTCTGGTGCGTAATCCGATATGAGTTCCGCTCTGTCCATCCGGCAGCTAACCAAAACCTACGGCAACGGTTTCCAGGCCCTGAGTGGTATCGATCTGGACGTTGCTGAGGGTGACTTCTTCGCCTTGCTCGGCCCCAACGGTGCCGGCAAATCCACCACCATCGGCATCTTGTCGACCCTGGTCAACAAAACCAGCGGCACGGTGAATATTTTCGGTAATGACCTGGACCAGTCCCCGGCGGCGCTCAAGCGTTGCATCGGTGTGGTGCCCCAGGAATTCAACTTCAACCAGTTCGAAAAGACTTTCGACATCGTCGTGACCCAGGCGGGCTACTACGGCATCCCGGCGAAAATCGCCAAGGAGCGCGCCGAGCAGTACCTCACCCAATTGGGCCTGTGGGACAAGCGCGACGTGCCTTCGCGTTCGCTGTCCGGCGGCATGAAGCGGCGTTTGATGATCGCCCGCGCCTTGGTGCATGAGCCGCGCCTGCTGATCCTCGATGAGCCCACCGCCGGCGTGGACATTGAGCTGCGGCGTTCGATGTGGACCTTTCTCACCGAGCTGAACGAGAAGGGCATCACCATCATCCTCACCACCCACTACCTGGAAGAGGCTGAGCAGCTTTGCCGCAATATCGGCATCATCGACCACGGCACCATCGTCGAGAACACCAGCATGCGTAACCTGCTGAGCCAGTTGCATGTGGAAACGTTCCTGCTGGACTTGAAGAACAATCTGACCGTCGCACCGCAACTGCTCGGCTACCCCTGCCGCCTGGTGGATAGCCATACCCTGGAAGTCCAGGTGGACAAAGCCATGGGCATCACCGCGCTGTTCACGCAATTGGCGACCCAGAACATCGAAGTGCTGAGCCTGCGTAATAAAACCAATCGCCTTGAGGAGTTGTTCGTGTCCCTGGTGGAGAAAAATCTGGCGAAGGTGGCGGTATGAGTTCCGAACTGCAACCCAACCTCGTCGCCCTGCAGACCATCGTCTATCGCGAAGTGAAGCGCTTTACCCGGATCTGGCCGCAGACGTTGCTGCCGCCTGCAATCACCATGGTCTTGTACTTTGTAATCTTCGGGAACCTGATCGGTCGGCAGATCGGCGACATGGGTGGCTTCACCTACATGGAGTACATCGTGCCGGGCCTGATCATGATGTCGGTGATCACCAACTCTTACGGCAACGTGGTCTCCAGCTTCTTTGGCAGCAAGTTTCAGCGCTCCATCGAGGAACTGATGGTGTCGCCGGTGTCGCCCCACACCATCCTTATCGGTTACACCCTGGGCGGTGTGTTGCGCGGTTTGATGGTGGGCGTGATCGTGACGCTGTTGTCGCTGTTCTTTACCCATCTGCAGGTGCATCACCTGGGGGTGACGATTCTGGTGGTGGTGCTAACGGCGACGATTTTCTCGCTGCTGGGCTTTATCAACGCGGTGTTTGCGCGCAATTTCGATGACATCTCGATCATCCCGACTTTCGTGCTGACACCGCTGACGTACCTGGGCGGGGTGTTCTACTCCATCAGCCTGCTGCCGCCGTTCTGGCAGACCGTATCGTTGGCCAACCCTGTCCTGCACATGGTCAATGCCTTCCGTTACGGCATCCTCGGCGTATCGGATATCAAGATCAGCGTGGCGATCACTTTTATGATCGTGGCCACTGTGGTGCTTTACATCGGGTGTGCACGGTTGCTGGTCAGTGGGCGCGGGATGCGCACCTAAGCTGCTCCGAACGCAGTGAAAATGTGGGAGGGCCAAGCGCTCTCCCACCTATGGTTTTGCATCAGGTCTTCAGTGCCAGCTCGATCAGCTCGTGCAGTTCTTCAACTGCCAACGGCGCGCTCGAGAACAGAATACGAAACACTGTCGGCGCCGCCAGCAGGTTGATCAAGCGGTCCACGCTTGGCGCTGTTTCGCCGGGGTAGCGATCGACAATTGTCTGCAACTGCCCGCTCAGAATGCTAACGCAGTAGCCTGGCGTTGGGCTGCATTGCACGTCGCGCATCATCATGCGCCCCGGTTCCGAACTCATCTCATCCAGGTACTGCTCGGCCCAAGCTCGCAGGTCGCCGCGCAGGCTGCCGGTATCGGCCGGCTCGCTGTCCGGGCGCATGCGTGCCACGGCCACATCGGCGAGCAGGGCGGAGAGGTCCCCCCAGCGTCGGTAGATGGTCGACGGCGTCACCCCGGCGCGCGCGGCAATCATCGGCACAGTCACGCTGGATCGCTCGTGGGCTTCCAATAGTTCACGCACGGCACAATGTACCGATGCTTGTACCCGGGCACTGCGGCCTCCCGGGCGAAGGCCTTCTTTAATCACCATGGACGCGACCTTAACACAAAGAATTTGCTTTAAGCGTCGGCGAGTCGCACACTGCGCAAAAGCAAAATATTAGCTTTAGCGGAGCGTGCCCATGTCCAGTCTCACTTCCCATCGCCCCAGCCTGGTGTTCCTGGCGATCACCTTGCTGACGTTTCTCGCCGCCTCCAGCGCGCCGACGCCGTTGTATCACCTGTATCAGCAGCACTTGGACTTTTCCGCAGGCATGCTCACGCTGATCTTTGGTGTGTACGCCCTGAGCTTGTTAGCGGCGCTGCTGACCGTGGGCTCGCTGTCGGATTACCTGGGGCGCAAGCCGGTGATCTTCGCCGCACTGATCCTTGAGATGCTGGCGATGCTGCTGTTTATCAATGAAAGCAGTGTGGCCTGGCTGATCGTCGCGCGCACATTACAGGGCTTCGCCACTGGTATGGCCACCGCAGTGCTGGGCGCAGCGCTGCTGGATACCGATCACGAACAGGGCCCACTGATCAACAGCCTTGCGCCGTTGCTGGGCATGGCCTGCGGAGCGATGGGCTGCAGCCTGCTGGTGGAGTTCGCGCCATTTCCGACCCAGTTGATTTACTGGGTGCTGTTCGGCGCGATGCTGCTACAAGCCTTGCTTGTGTTGCGCCTGCCGGAAACCGTCAGTCCCATCGCCGGGGCGTTGGCGTCGTTGTGGCCTACGTTGCATGTGCCTGCCCAGGCGCGCCGCGCATTGTGGATTGCATTGCCGGTGGATATCGCGGTTTGGGCCATGGGCGGTTTCTATTTATCCCTGGCGCCTTCTCTGGTGCGGGCGGCGACCGGGTCGACATCGAACCTGATCGGCGGTGGATTGGTGGCGGTGCTGACCGTCAGCGGGGCGCTGATGATTTACGGCCTGCGCCACCGTGCGGCTGACAAAGTCCTGCGTCTGGGCGCCATGCTGTTGGCGCTGGGCGTGGCGCTGATCCTCGGCGCCGTACACACAGCCAGCCTGCCGCTGTTCTTCGTCGCCACCCTGATCGCCGGCAGCGGGTTCGGCGCCGGGTTTCTGGGCGCTGTGCGCAGCGTCGTGCCATTGGCTCAGCCCCACGAGCGCGCAGGCTTGATGTCGGCGTTTTACGTCCTGAGCTACTTGGCGTTCTGCATACCCTCGTTGTTGGCGGGCACCCTGACGCGCACGTTCGGCCTGATCGCCACCACCGACGGCTATGGCGCCTCGTTGATCGTGTTGGCCCTCAGTGCCTTGATGGCGTTGCTGCTCCAGGACTGCACCAGGAGCCGCGCGACATCCAGTCGGTGATCCGGTCATAATCCGCGACTTCAACAGCCGAAGGGTTCGACGATGAAGATTATCCGCAGCAAAGACTTCACCGGCAGCCGTGCCTGGGAGGCGCTGGATATCGCCACTATGAACGGCATTACCACCCGTTTGCACTGGACCGATCAACCATACCGCTGGCACATCAACGACGGCGAAGAAGTATTTGTCGTGCTCGACGGTCGGGTGCTGATGCACTACCGCGATAACGGCTTTGAACAGGTAGCTGAGTTGGCGGTGGGGGACATCTTTTATGCCAGCGTCGGTACCGAGCATGTCGCCCATCCCCAAGGTCCGGCACGCATCCTGGTGATCGAAAGTGAAGGCAGTGTCTGATGCTTATCGGTTAAATAGATAACAGTTAGAGAAATTACCCGTTATATAGATATGTGAACAGGTTCTATCATGAAATCAACCTCATAAGAGGAAGAGGACTGACACGATGACCTGCTCCACAACGCTTAGATATAAACCTTTCAGTCACCTGACCCGGCCTCGGGAAGTGATTCGCCAGTTCACACCCAATTGGTTCGCCGCGACCATGGGCACCGGCGTGCTCGCGCTGGCCTTGGCCCAATTGCCGGTGGCGCTGCCGGGCCTGCATGTTTTGGCCGAAGCGCTGTGGCTGTTCACCATCGTCTTGTTCATGCTGTTCAGTGGGCTGTATGCCGCGCGTTGGGTGATGTTCTTCCATGAAGCGCGACGGATCTTCGGGCACTCCACGGTTTCGATGTTCTTCGGCACCATCCCCATGGGCCTGGCCACGATTCTCAACGGCTTGCTGCTGTTCGGTCTGCCGCGCGGGGGCAGTGCCGTGGTGCCGTTGGCCGAGGTGCTGTGGTGGCTGGATGTGGCTATGGCCTTGGCCTGCGGCGTGCTGATCCCGTTCATGATGTTCACGCGCCAGGAGCACAGCATCGACCAGATGACCGCCGTGTGGCTGTTGCCCGTGGTCGCCGCCGAGGTCGCTGCTGCCAGTGGTGGGCTGTTGGCGCCGCACCTGGCCGATGCCCATTCGCAACTGGTGATGTTGGTGACCAGCTACGTGCTGTGGGCGTTTTCCCTGCCGGTGGCATTCAGCATCCTGACCATTCTGATGCTGCGCATGGCCTTGCACAAACTGCCCCACGCCAACATGGCCGCATCCAGCTGGCTGGCCTTAGGTCCCATCGGCACCGGCGCCCTCGGCATGTTGCTGCTGGGGGGCGATGCACCGGCGATCTTCGCCGCCAACGGCTTGCCAGGCATCGGTGACATCGCCAACGGCCTCGGCATGGTGGCCGGTATTACGCTGTGGGGCTTCGGTTTGTGGTGGATGCTGATCGCCGTGTTGATCACGCTGCGTTACCTGCGCGCCGAAATCCCCTTCAACCTGGGCTGGTGGGGCTTTACCTTCCCTCTGGGGGTGTACGCATTGACCACTCTGAAACTGGCGAACGTGTTGCACTTGGCGTTCTTCAATGTAGTGGGCAGCGTGCTGGTGGCGGCGTTGGCATGGATGTGGTTGATCGTGACCAAGCGCACCGTGGTGGGGGCCTATAAAGGTGAGCTTTTTGTTTCACCGTGTATTGCAGGATTAGGGAATAAGTAACCAGGATTAGGTAAAGTCGTGGCCTGATAATCGATAAGCCTTCAGGCCACGCAGGAACACGGACGACGATGAGCCATCCTTCCCAATTCACCTTGCTGCGCACTCGGCGATTTTTGCCGTTTTTCATCACCCAGTTGTTGGGTGCGTTCAACGACAACATCTTCAAGCAATCGCTGATCCTGGCGATCCTCTACAAACTCGCAATCGACGGCGATCGCGCCATTTGGGTCAACCTGTGCGCGCTGCTGTTTATTCTGCCGTTCTTCCTGTTCTCGGCGCTGGCCGGGCAGTTCGGCGAAAAATTCAATAAGGACGCGCTGATTCGGGTGATCAAGATCGCCGAGATCGTGATCATGGCCGTGGGCGCCACCGGTTTTTTGTTCAACCACCTGGAATTGATGCTGCTGGCGCTGTTCGCCATGGGCACGCACTCGGCGCTGTTCGGCCCGGTGAAGTATTCGATCATGCCCCAGGCATTGCGCGACGACGAGTTGGTCGGCGGTAACGGCCTGGTGGAAATGGGCACCTTCCTGGCGATCCTGGCGGGCACTATCGGCGCTGGGATCATGATGTCGTCCACCCATTACGCCAAGGTGGTGTCGGTGGCGATTGTCGGCGTGGCGGTGCTGGGTTACCTGGCCAGCCGCAGCATCCCGCGCGCGGCGGCCTCCACGCCGCAATTGCGCCTGAACTGGAATATCTTCAGCCAATCGTGGGCCACCTTGCGCATGGGCCTGGGGCAAACGCCGGCGGTGTCGCGCTCGATTGTAGGCAACTCGTGGTTCTGGTTTGTCGGCGCGATCTACCTGACGCAAATCCCGGCCTATGCCAAGGAGTGGCTGTACGGCGACGAAACCGTGGTGACGCTGATTCTTACCGTGTTTTCGGTGGGCATCGCCCTGGGTTCGATGCTGTGCGAAAAGCTCTCCGGCCGTAAGGTGGAAATTGGTCTGGTGCCGTTCGGATCATTCGGCCTGACGGTGTTCGGCCTGTTGCTGTGGTGGCATTCCGGCGGCTTCCCGCAGAACGTCCAGGCCAACGATTGGCTGGCGGTGCTCAGCTACGGGCAGGCCTGGTGGGTACTGGCGGATATTCTCGGCCTGGGTGTGTTCGGCGGTTTCTATATCGTGCCGCTGTATGCGTTGATCCAGTCGCGCACGGTTGAACATGAGCGCGCACGGGTGATCGCCGCCAACAACATCCTCAATGCGCTGTTCATGGTGGTGTCGGCGCTGGTGTCGATTCTGCTGTTGAGCGTGGCCAAGCTGTCGATTCCGCAGCTGTTCCTGGTGGTGTCGCTGCTCAATATCGCGGTCAATACCTACATCTTCCGAATCGTCCCCGAGTTCACCATGCGCTTCATGATCTGGCTGCTCAGCCATTCCATGTACCGCGTGGAGCACCGCAACCTGCAGGCCATCCCGGACGAAGGCGCGGCGTTACTGGTGTGCAATCATGTGTCGTTTGTCGATGCGCTGCTGATCGGTGGCGCGGTGCGTCGGCCGATTCGTTTTGTCATGTACTACAAGATCTACCGTTTGCCGGTGCTCAACTTTATCTTCCGCACCGCCGGGGCGATTCCGATTGCCGGGCGCAACGAAGATATCCAGATCTATGAGCAAGCCTTCAAGCGGATTGCCGAGTACCTGAAAGAAGGGGAGTTGGTGTGTATCTTTCCGGAGGGCAAGCTGACCGCCGATGGTGATATGAATGAGTTTCGCGGTGGTGTGACGCGCATTCTGGAAGAGACGGCGGTGCCGGTGATTCCCATGGCGTTGCAGGGGTTATGGGGCAGTTTCTTCAGTCGCGATCCGAATAAAGGCTTCTTCCATCGCATCTGGTCGCGGGTGGTGCTGGTGGCCGGCGAGCCGGTTGCGGTGGAGGCCGCTACACCTGCGCAGTTGCAGGAAGTGGTAGCGGGACTGCGCGGCACGGTCCGTTAGATTTGTACGGCTAATCAGCGCTTACCGCGGTCGGGTTTGCCCACGGTAAGCGCTGGCGACCTAGGTGCTGAGCTTGAGACCAATCAACCCGAAGATGATCAATGCCACGCTGGCCAGCCGGAACAACGCCATGGATTCGCCAAACAGGATAATCCCGGCGATGACCGTCCCGACGGCACCCACGCCCGTCCATACGGCATAGGCAGTACCCAGCGGCAGCTCTTTTACGGCCAGCCCCAGCAGGCCAAGGCTCACGGCCATGGCGGCAAGCGTCAGGACGGTGGGCAGCGGCTTACTGAAACCATCGGTGTACTTCAAGCCGACGGCCCAGCCCACTTCGAACAACCCGGCAAAAAAAAGAATGATCCAAGACATGGGTAACCCCTTCTGTGGATGGGGTCGTCCCCGGAATTGGCGCTTGGAAGCGTCGCGGGGTCGTCCCCGCGAAGGGCGTTAGAGTGCCGAACATCGATCACGCGATCAAGTTGGCGGGGTGCTCTCCAGTGGGAGACGGTCTTGCGCTTCGCTCATCCGGCGGAAGTAAGTCGACAGCAATGCCCCGGAAATATTGTGCCAGACGCTGAACAGCGCGCTCGGCACCGCCGCCAATGGCGAGAAGTGCGCGCTGGCCAGCGCGGCGCCCAGCCCGGAGTTTTGCATGCCCACCTCCAGCGCCAGGGATTTGCGTTGTGCCAAGGGCAGTTTGAACAGGCGACCGGTGAAGTAACCCAGCAAGTAGCCGAAGCTGTTATGCAGCATCACCACTGCCATGATCAACAGGCCCGACTCGGCAATCTTGGCCTGGCTCGCCGCAACCACCGCCGCGACGATCGTCACGATGCTGATCACCGACACCAGCGGCAGTACCTCCACCGCATGGCGCACGCGCTCACCAAGCACGCGTTGCGCCACCACGCCGAGCACGATCGGCAGCAGCACCACTTGCAGGATCGACCAGAACAGCTCCATGAACGACACCGGCAACCAGGCTGACGCCAGTAACCAGATCAGCGCCGGCGTCAGCAGCGGGGCGAGGAGGGTGGTGACGCCGGCGATGGCCACCGACAACGCCAGATCGCCACGGGCCAGCCAGGTCATGACGTTGGACGAGGTACCGCTTGGGCAGCAGCCCACCAGGATCACACCGACGGCAATCTCCGGCGGCAGATGAAACACCTGGCACAACAACCAGGCCACGCCGGGCATGATCACAAAGTGCGCCACCACGCCCAGCGCCACGCGCCATGGGTGCCGGGCGACTTCAGCGAAGTCATCCAGCTTCAGGGTCAGCCCCATACCGAACATCACCAGCCCCAGTAACGGCACGATGGCGCTTTTCAGGCCAATGAACCAGGACGGTTCGAAGAACGCCACAACGGCGAAAATCAACACCCAATAGGCGAAGGTGTTGCCGACGAAGCGGCTCAGGCTGGCGAGGGCGCGCATGGGAATGTCCTTTTTCGTTGGTCTTTTTTTGAGGGGTTGATACGGTCAAAATGTGGCAGGGGGCTTGCCCGTGATCGCACTGTGTCAGCCAATGAATAAGTTGACCGACACAGCGCAATCCCGAACACGCGCCTCTAACGCCTCCCGATCCTCACACGGCTTAGATGCCCTGCGGGGTCTCTTCTCCGCCCAGCGCTTCGATCAGCGCCGGCAGGAAGTCGCCGAAGGTCAGCATCATCAGGGTAAAGCTGGCATCCAGCTGGCCCAGGGCTTCGTCGCCGCCGTCCTGTTCCGCCTGGTCCTGCAGCAGGTCTTCGAACTTCAGGCGCTTGACGGTCATTTTGTCGTCGAGCATGAAGGACAGTTTGTCTTGCCAGGCCAGGGCCAACTGAGTCACGACTTTGCCGGTGGTCAGGTGCAGCTGGATTTCTTCGCTGGTCAGGTCCTGACGCTTGCAACGTACGATGCCGCCGTCTTCGTGAGTGTCGCGCAGCTCGCACTCGTCGAGGACGAAGAAGTCATCGGCCGGTTTCTGGGTGGTGACCCAGTCGGTCATGATGGCGGTCGGTGCGGTTTTCACCGTCAGCGGACGTACCGGCAGGGTGCCGATCACTTCACGCAGGGTGGAGAGCAGGTCTTCGGCGCGCTTGGGGCTGGCCGAGTTCACCAGGATCAGACCCTGTTTCGGCGCGATGGCGGCAAAGGTCGACGAGCGACGAATAAATGCGCGGGGCAGGAAGGCCTGGATGATCTCATCCTTGATCTGGTCGCGTTCTTTCTTATAGACCTTGCGCATCTGCTCGGCCTCGATCTCTTCGACTTTCTCCTTGAGCGCATCGCGCACCACGCTGCCCGGCAGAATGCGTTCTTCCTTGCGCGCGGCGATCAGCAGGAAGTCACCGCTGACGTGCACCAGGGGCGCATCTTCACCTTTGCCGAACGGGGCGACAAAACCGTAAGTGGTCAACTCCTGGCTTGCACATGGGCGCGCCAGTTTGGTGGCCATGGCCGCTTCCAACGCCTCGGCATCAACAGGCAGATCTTGGGTCAGGCGATAGATAAGCAGGTTCTTGAACCACATGGGGTGAGTCTCTCCTTTATACAAAGGGGGGCATTATTCTCTTCATATCGCGCCAGGCCAACCCTGCCTAAGCCATTGGAAGCTATCAAAAAAAAGATTTAAGAAAGTGCTTGCCAGACTTGGGGACGCTCCGTAGAATGCGCGCCACACCGAAACGAAGGGTGATTAGCTCAGCTGGGAGAGCATCTGCCTTACAAGCAGAGGGTCGGCGGTTCGATCCCGTCATCACCCACCATTCGCTTCAAGTGTTACGCGCAGCGGTAGTTCAGTCGGTTAGAATACCGGCCTGTCACGCCGGGGGTCGCGGGTTCGAGTCCCGTCCGCTGCGCCATATTCGGTAACCTGGAACACTGAACGCCAGGTCACCACAGAAAGCCCGCTCATTGAGCGGGCTTTTTGCTGTCTGGACTTTGCATAAACTGAAAAACGCCGCCGATCAGGTTTGATCAGCGGCGTTTTTTATTGGGGCTCTAGAAATCCCAGCGCGTGGTCACCATAAAGTTGCGCGGCTCGCCGTAAGCGGCGGAGTTATAGAAGCCGATATTGGTGTAGTAGTGCTTGTCGAACAGGTTGTTGACGTTCAGTGTGGCCGACAGATTCTTAGTGACCTGGTACTTGGTCATCACATCCACCAGCCAATAAGCGTCCTGGGAGAACTCTTCGTATTGCTTATGCGGGTTGTTGTAGATGTCCTGCCAGCCAACGCTCTGCCAGCGTACGCCACCGCCGACGGTCAACTTGTCCAATTGGCCCTTGAGTTGGTAGGTGGTGTACAGCTTGACCTGATCTTCAGGCTCGAAGGTGGAGATTTTTTCGTCCTTGTCGTCGCGCACTATCTTGTGGGTGTAGCCGGCCTGAAGTTGCCAGCCAGGAGCAATCTCGCCGGACATCTCCAACTCATAACCTTTGGTAACGGCCTTGCTGCTTTTGTAGGCGTAGTTGTTTGGGATTGGCGTTTGGTTGTTGTACTCGTCATCCGAAAGCGCGCGATTGGATTCATGGATTTCAAAGTAGGCTGCACTGGCGTTCACGCGACCGTCGAGGAAGTCGGCTTTCAGACCCAGCTCCCAGTTCTGGCCTTCGTCGGGCTCAAGCAGCTTGTTGTCGCGGTCGCGGTTGTAATTCTCCTGCGGCATGAAGATATCGGTGTAGCTGGCGTACACCGAGTAAGTGTCGTTAAGGTCGTACACGGCACCGACGTAAGGCACGAAACGTCCAGACTCACGGTAATTGGGGTTGTAGCCTGTGACCTGGTAGTTGACCACGCGTCCGCCCAGCAGCAGCTTGAGGTCGTCGGCAAGGTTCAGGCGCGTGGTGACATAAGCGCCTGTCTGGCGCACGGTGTCATCGGTCAGCGATTGTGCCTGACCCCAATCCGGTATGGCGGCGTGGCCGTGCCAGTTATTGAAATCGACGATATTCGGCGAGAGATTCCAGTAGCCTTTACCTTTCCATTCGGAGGCGCTGATGGAGCCGCCCAGCACCAGTTCATGTTCTCGACCTCCCAGGCTGAACGGGCCGCTCACGTATAGGTCGGCGGAATCGCTGACAGTTTCCCCGGTGTACTTGCCCGACGTGAGTTGTGCGGTGCCATCCGGTTGAGGCTGGTCGCCTTGGATCGAACCCATCAACGCGTGGTAGCCGTTGATCTTGTGATCCAATTGCAGCTTGGTCACCCATCCATCACCCAGATCGTGCTCAAGCACGGCAAATACGGTGCGTGTGTATTGCTCCCAACTGCTCCAATCGGCGGCGTTGTTGAACGAGCGCTTGACGCTATTGCGATCGCCTTTGGCGTTGATCAGCGGAAAACTGCCCGACCATGAAGAACCCTTTGGCAGCGTGTCCTGATAGTCGCCGCCTACGGTCAGCAGGGTGTCGGGTGACAGATCGAACTCCATGATGCCGTAGTACGTGGGACTCTGGCGCGAGTAGTGATCCATGAACGAATGCTTGTCCTGGTACGCCGCCACGGCTCTGCCGCGCACGTTGCCACTTTCGGTCAGCGGACCGCTGACATCCAGCTCGCTGCGGTAGTTGTCCCAGGAACCGGCGCCGAGGGTGGCGTGTCCTTGAAAGTCTGCGGTAGGTTTCTTACGCACCAGGTTGATTGTCGCCCCCAGCGAGCCTGCGCCAGTTAGCAGGCCGGTGGCACCCTTGAGCACTTCGACGCGGTCGTAGATCGCCATGTCGCTCAGGGTGTTGCCCGCTGAGTAAGCGACATTGCGCGCCGTGGACGGAATGCCGTCGTACTGGAAGTTGTTGATGGAAAAACCCCGGGCATAGTAGTTGGTACGCTCGGTGTCGAAGGCTGACACAGTGATGCCGGGTGTATGGCGCATCACATCGTCGACGTTGTTCAGGCCGAAATCATCCATGTGCTGGCGGGTGACTACCGAGACCGATTGCGGCGTTTCCTTGGGCGTCAGCACCAGCCGTGTCGAGGTCGCGATTGTGCCGGGCGTGTAGGATCCGGTGCCCTCGGTGACGTTACCGAGCTGGTTACCGCTGACTTGGGTCGGGCTCAGCTCCATGGTGTCGCCGCCGCTGACGGGCGCGGGTTCCAGCGCATAGACCTGATCGCCTTTTACCGCACGGTAGCCGCTGCCTTGCAGCAAACTATCGAAACCGTCCTGGATGCCGTAGGAGCCTTTCAGACCTTGCCCTTGAAGGCCTTCCAGTTCGTGGGACTGGAACACGATGGCGACGCCCGCCTGCTGGGCAAACCGATTGAGCGAGCTGCCTAGCGGCCCGGCTGGAATGTCGTACGTCCGAGTGGTGATGCTGGCGACGTCTGCATGGGCCAGACTCATATTTAATGTGATGGTGGTGATCAGCGCCAGCGACAGTGGCGCGCTTTTCAGGAGTCGAAAACGTCTGCCCGCGGGGGAGGGGGTAGGCATGGTGAAGGTAGTCCTTTATGTGCTGAATTACCTTCCTTGACGGGCAGCTTCATAAAAACCGGAAGCAAATGCGAATAATTATTCATTGGGCGGCATTTCGGGTGTGACGACGATCAGCCAAGGGGTGAAAGCCTGGGCCCGTATCGGCAGTGTTTGCGCCAACAGTTGCAAGGCATGGTCGCTGTCATCCAGCGGTATGACGGCCGACACTCGTATGCCTTGGAGCGCATGGCGATCGAATTGGACACGGCCGGCGCGATGCCGGGCGATTTCGTCCAGCACCTCGGGCAATGGCCGATTCTCGACCACCAATTGATGACGGCGCCACGCCTCGTTGATGCTGGCCGGGTCGACCGTGCCGCTTAGGCGGACATCATTCGAGCGCATCAGGGCCCGCGAGCCTGCGTCGACCTCCAGCGTCTGCTCGCCATCGGCACTGTGTGCGGCTACGCGGGATTCGAGCATGCTCAGTACGGTGACATCACCGTCTCGCTTGACCACGAACCGTGTGCCCCGCGCGCGCAATGTGCCTTGGGGTGTCTGCACGACAAACGGCCGCGTGCTGTCGTGGGCCACTTCCACCAGTATTTCGCCTTGCAGCAAATCGATACGGCGCTGCTTGCCATCGAAATGCAGGTTCACCGCGCTGACGCCGTTGAAGGCCAGCGTCGAGCCATCTGCCAATTGCAGGGTTTGCCATTGGCCCGGACCGTTGCGCACATCGGCCATCCATTGCTGGGGGTAAGGGCTGACAAACAATGCGGCTGTTGGAATCGCCAGGCTGCACGCCAATACCAATGCGCGCACGGCGTTCTTGCTACGGCGGTTTTTAGGCTGCGCGAAAGCCGCGTTCAGCGCCGCCTTGGCTAGGTTTTTTTTGCCGCGCAGGGCCTGCATGCGGACAATGACTGCTTCCATTCGAGCGGCGGCCGCAGCGTGATGCGGGCCTTGCTGTTTCCAGCGCTCGAACGCCTGGCGCTGGGGCTCGTTCAGTTCGCCTTCATGCAGGTGCAGGAGCCATTCGGCGGCTTGCTCTTCGATCTCTGGGTGGCTATCCGACATGCTTTATCAAGTATCCATGCTATGGCCGCAGTGCATGAGCGCCTGGATCAGATATTTGCGTACAGTGCGTTCCGACAATTTGAGCTGGCGGGCGATTTGCTGCTGGGTCATTTCTTCCAAGTAATACAGCACGAATGCCTGGCGCGCGTATTCGTGCATGCCTTCCAGGATAAACGCGATCTGTTCAAGGGCTTCAAGGGTGGTGTGGATCTGCTCCGGGGATTGAAACCCCTCCAATGCGTCCACCGTGAGGGCCAATTCCTGCAGGTAGGCTTGTTCAATCTGTCGGCGCCGCGTCTGGTCAATGATCAGGCGCCGGGCTGTGGTGCTCAGATAAGCCCGGGGTTCGCGAATGCCGGCCACGGACTCGCGCGCGTTCAGGATGCGTGCAAACGTATCCTGGGCCAGGTCGGCCGCATGATGCCGGCAGCGCAGTTTGCGTCGCAGCCAAGTGAGCAGCCAGCCATGATGCTCGCTGTAGAGCTGGGAAATTTCCCGTTGGAATGGCGGTTCACCCACAGACATAGGTGTGACTCAGGCGTTATTGAGAATGGTTTTTAATTGTGCGGCCAAGCAACAGGTAAACGCAATAGACTCGCGTTTGAAGGGGAGTGGAGCCTGTTTTTACGGGCCTTTTCCGGTCATCAGAAAAATTTTTAAATAAAGTGCATTTAAATCAAGACATTGCGAAATTTTGCTGTATGATGCCGCCCACACCGAAAGTGAAGGGTGATTAGCTCAGCTGGGAGAGCATCTGCCTTACAAGCAGAGGGTCGGCGGTTCGATCCCGTCATCACCCACCATTCGCTTCAAGTGTTACGCGCAGCGGTAGTTCAGTCGGTTAGAATACCGGCCTGTCACGCCGGGGGTCGCGGGTTCGAGTCCCGTCCGCTGCGCCATATTCGGTAACCTGGACCACTGAACGCCAGGTCACCACAAGAAGCCCGCTCATTGAGCGGGCTTTTTTGTGCCTGGGATTTGGTTAGTCGGCTTTTCCTTGCGCGGCTGACGGATAGCCAGGTGCTCGAAGCAAAACGAGGCCGTGCCGAACACCGCGATAAGGGTCAGTACGATCATGCCTAGGGTTGAGCTTTCCACAGTGAGTTCCTAAATGATGGGGTAGGAAATCACGCTAAGTGCATGGCGAAAACACCTCAATAGACCCGACGCAATCCTTACAGCGTCGGGCCCTTTGTTACGTACTCTTTACGGCGCGTTGCGGCTATGGCGGTAGTCGCTGACTGCTTCATACACCGCCTTGCGCAGGCGGTTGATACCGCCGATGGGGCGGTGCTCCGCGACGCCAAACCAGGGGTTGAACGATTGGTTGTCGCACGCCAGGTTTTGCGCCGGGGTGTCGAAGTCCTGAGCCGGAATCCGGACGGTGGCTACGGTTTCATAGGGCGCGTCGCTCTCTTTCCACTCGATGCTGGTGTCTTCGATGGGCATGAACTTCTGCGGATTCTGCCGCTGGATCTGCAAGACGAAGCACGCCGGTACACGATCTGTCGACAGCTGCTGGCTCAAGGCACTGCGCAAGAAGTTCGGCAGGTCCTGGTTCTGTTTGGGCAGCACGTACTCCGGGCAGTTCTGTGGGGCGGGCGCTACGCGGAATTTGGCATTGGCCGCGCCGAACTTGTAGGGCGATACCGAAAAGTAGGTGGTCTGCGTCGGGCTGGCCGGTGCCGGCGCCAGAGTTGCCAGGGCGATAAACAGATGGCGCACTTGCCATGTGCGTGGGTCGATCTTGGGAAAGAACGCCAGCACTTTCTTGCCGTCCGCCTGGGCGCCGATGTTCTGGGCGTACTCCGCGACGTCGCTGACGAAAAAGTTGGGATGGCTGAACATCACAAAGTCTTGTTCGGTACGGCTTTGCTGGTCCGCCAGCAGTTGTTTGCCCGGTACGTCGAGTAACTTGAGCGCCATGCCCCGCGCGTCGCGGATGCTGTCGAACTGTGGGTAGGCATTGCCGTTTGACAGCCGCATGCTGGCCTGCCAGGTCTTACCGGGTTCGGCGAACACGCCCTGGCGCAGCGCAGGGTCCAGATCGCTCAATACACTGACTTCGGCCTTCACGCAGCCATGTGCTTTGGCGTGGGCGTCGCGCAGGTAGCGCGTGCCTTCGCGATGCTGATCGACGATGCGTACCGCCGTCTGGATGATGCCTTGGGTCATCGCTGCTTCACCCGGCGACACTTGCTCATCTGCCGACACCGGGCCGCTATGTTGCCATGCATACCAGGCCGTGGTCGCCAGCCAGCCAATCAGGCCCAGCGTTACCAGCCAGAGCAACGTCTTGCCAAGAAAGCGGCCAACCCACAACCAGAGGCGTGCAAGCAGGGAAGGGCGGTCATATTGAGATCGAATCATCATGGCAGTTGTTGCTCCAAAGGGCCGCCCAGTACTTTGAGGTATTCCAGCAGCGCCCAGCGCTCCTGCGGCAGCAGGCCACGGCCAATCACGCCGTTGCCTCGTTGGCCGGCACGGAATTCGTGGCCGCTGTTATGGTTACCCGTCACCCGGGTGTCGAACAGGAAGGCATTCTTGAACGCCGCGGTCTCAAAGCCCAAATGGCGCGGATCGTACTCGAAGGTGCCCTTATAAAAGGTGGTGCTGCGCTCATCCTGGGGCGAGAGCAGTTGGTAAATAGTCGGCACCGAGCCATTGTGCAGGAACGGTGGCGTGGCCCACACGCCGGCCAGTGGACGCGCCTTGTAAGCACGCAACTCGCGCACGCCGATCGGCAGGCCATAGCCATCCAGGCGTGGGCGCTCGGCTGGAGTCACGCCGGCGGCACGGTAGGCGTGGTCTTCGACAAAGGCGGTGACGTAGGCCAGGCCTTTGGCCACCGACATTTTCTTCAGGTCCAACGGTTCGGTCGGGGTGGGGTGCAGTTCGACATTCAGTCGGGCCAGTTCGGCCGGGTCCCATTGCAGGGCGCTGAGGTCGTAACGTTGATCGGCGATATTACTGGCGGTACCAGGGTCGGTGCCGATGTATTCAACCGGCAGCATTTTCAAGTGCTGCACTGGCCGACCATTTTCCTCGGTCACATTCGGTACGTGGCAGCCTGCGCAGTTTTCGGCGAACAGCGCGCGACCTTGGGCGGCCAGAGGCTTGTCGATGGCGCCGAACAGGTCTTCCGGCCAGGTGGGCGGTTTGAGGCGTTGCAGGGTTTCTTCAATCAGGTTGAGGTCGCGCACCCGTACGCTGGAAGGGTAGCGCGCCTCGCCTTGCAGGGGTTGGCCGGCGCTGTCGAAGAAGGTCAGGGTCGCGCCGACGCCCAGGGCTTCGCCGATGTTGCGTGCCATGGGTTGTTGCGCCGAGCCGTTCCATTGCACCCAGTCGAAGGTCCAGATGTCCCACAGCTGCGGGTAGTCCACGGGGGCATTGGCGACGCGGTAGTTGTCCGGCGAAATCCCATCGCCAAAGCTGGCGTTGGCGATGCGGCCAAAGGCGTCGGTGCGACCGGGGCCCTCTTCGGTGGGATAGAGGCCGCGGTGGGTATCGTTCCAGGCCACTTTGAGAAATTGATTCAGCGATTGTTTGAAATCCTGACGCAGTTGGCTGCGGTCGGTTTCATATCGATCCCCCAGCACCTGACGGGCGAAGCGCTCGAATTTCCAGGGGTTGTAATAGGTTGCCGCCAGGCTGGCAACGAGTGCCTGGCCGAAGCTACCGCCGCGCAGGGTGGGTACGCTTGATGGCAAAACGTGTTGGGCCGAGCCGCCATCGATACGCAGCGCCTGGCCTTGGAAATGCAACTCGCCGGTATGGCACGCGGCGCAGGTGATATCCAGGTATTCAACGTTGCTGTCGGCGTTTTTGTGGCGGGCGAACCCTACAGGCAGATTGCCGGGGTTTTGCGCGCTGGGCACCTGCTTGGGGTCGACCAGAAAGCCGAAGCGCGCCAGGTATTCTGGTGTGGCAAAGCGTCGCTCGGAGAACGGCAATTCCAGGGCGGTGAACCAATCGTAATGCAGGCCTTTTACCTGGGTGCCCTGAGGCGTGAAGTAGTAGGTCTGGCGGTCGGCGGCGCTCCATTGGTCCTGGTAATGCACCTGCTTCACCGGCACAGGGTCCGGCAGCGTGGGGTTGACGATGTAATAGATCACCACCGTCAGAATCAGGCCCAGCACGAGCCCGATCAGCAGCAAAATACGGGAAAAAATGCGCAAGATAACTATCCTTGTCGAGGGGTTGCGTTGTTATGCCACTAGGCCAGAGGTGCGGCAAGTGGCCATGAGCCTGGATGAAGGCGGTCCCGCGGTCCGTCGCGGGCCCTCATAATGAATGAAAATGCTTTTAAACACGTGAACTTATCGGAAGTTTCCTGCTCACATGCCGGTAGCCATTGGTCGTGGCCGCCTGATAAGCTCGCGACTTTATTCAAATGCCCTATTGGCGCATGAACAAGGAAATAGCATGAAACAGCATCGGTTGGCGGCGGCGGTGGCCCTGGTTAGCCTGGTACTTGCGGGTTGTGATTCGCAGACCAGCGTAGAGCTGAAAACCCCGGCGCAAAAAGCTTCCTATGGCATCGGCCTGAACATGGGCAAAAGCCTTGCCCAGGAAGGCATGGATGACCTGGATTCCAAAGCAGTAGCCCAAGGCATCGAAGATGCCGTCGGCAAGAAAGAGCAGAAGCTCAAAGACGACGAACTGGTTGAAGCGTTCGCCGCACTGCAAAAACGTGCTGAAGAACGCATGGCCAAAATGAGCGAAGAGTCGGCAGCCGCCGGCAAGAAATTCCTCGAAGACAATGCCAAGAAAGACGGCGTCGTCACCACTGCTTCCGGTCTGCAGTACAAGATCACCAAGAAAGCCGATGGCCCGCAGCCTAAGCCTACTGACGTGGTCACTGTTCACTACACCGGTAAGCTGACTAACGGCACTACCTTTGACAGTTCCGTGGATCGCGGCAGCCCGATTGACCTGCCGGTCAGCGGCGTGATTCCAGGTTGGGTCGAAGGTCTGCAATTGATGCACGTTGGCGAAAAGGTCGAACTGTATATCCCGTCCGACCTGGCCTACGGTGCTCAGAGCCCGAGCCCGGCGATTCCAGCCAATTCCGTGCTGGTATTTGACCTGGAGCTGCTGGGCATCAAGGACCCAGCCAAGGCTGAAGCTCCTGCCGCACCGGCCGCCAAGAAGTAATCGGCGCCTGAACACACAACGCCCCGTCTCGACGGGGCGTTGTTGTTTCTGCGGTTCGCGTACATCCAAACGAACGTCCGCAACCTGTAACAGTCTGATATAACACTCGAGCACGGGTAACCGCACAGCAACGCCAAGTCAATGAAATCTTGGGTTTTTTTGAGGTGCGCAAAAAACGCCCGATCTGACTGTAAGCCTTGTAACCCGTGGCTTTCAGGCCGCAAAACAGGCTCTGTTCACAAGGTTATCCACAATTTGTGTGGATAACCTTGTGTGTCGACTGGAACTGGAGTGACCGATGAAACCACCCTTCAATTTCACCCGCTTTCTGCCCATGGCGGCACGTTTGTTGGGGCGTGGACGTTTGCCGACCTTGTTGTTCGCCGTCGCCGCCAAAGGTTCCAGCCAGGGCAGCCGCCTCGGCAAGCTCAAGGACGACCTCAAGCTGCTTCAAGCCCTTTGCCTGGCTTACTGGCGCGGCGAATACCGCGCCATCAGCCCCAAGGCACTGATCTCGATCGTGGCGGGGCTGATGTACTTTCTGAGCCCTGTCGACGCGATCCCGGACTTTATCCCGATGTTTGGTATGTTCGATGATATCGCCGTACTAGCATGGATCATGAAGACGCTGGACGGCGAACTTAACGCCTTCCGTGCTTGGCGTGAGGCACAGCGCCCGGAGAAGCTCGCCGTGGTCGAGCGCCTGCCTGCCACGCCTGCGCTGTTGGCCCAGGAAAACCCGCAAAAAAACTGATTGCATCGCTATCCCCCTGCGACCTATACGGCTGTTAGGATTACACTCCTAAGGAAAGTGCTTACGTTGTAAGTGTTGTTATCCTACGGGGCAGTCATGGATATTCAGATAATTTCACGCAACGGCGCACCCGAATACGCGGTGTTGCCATGGGAGCAGTACCAGGCGCTGCTTAAAGCGGCCGGTCAGCAACAGCCTCCATCTCCTTCTTACTCCTCCGCCCAGGCCGCGTCCGATCAGGACCTGCGCCCTCTCGCCGACCTGCGCGGCCTGCGTGAGACCAAGGGCCTTGCCATTGAAGCGCTGGCCCGCACGGTGGGTATCAGCCCTTCTTATCTTGGATTGATCGAAAGTGGTGAGCGTCAGCCGGATGCTGCGATCCGCCGCAGCCTGGCCTGGGAATTGGGCGTTGCAGGTTGGAGGGATGAATCTTGAGCCTACGTATCAGTCGTCAACACTGGGATGGGTTGCTCAATGAACTGGATCAGGCGCGCCGCCAGCGCCATCTACTGACGTATCGGGCGCTGCTGGAGCGTTTGCAGTTTCCCTCGCCGGCCATGCAGACCTTGGCCGCCGCCCTGGAGCACCTGGCGGCCTTGGATGCCAAGGCCGATCAGCCGCTGCGTAGCTCCTTGGTGATCAGCCAGGGCGCCAGCCGCCTGCCGCGTACTGGTTTTTTTGAATGCGTGGAGCGTCTTGGGCGTTTCAGCGGACCGTCCGACGGTGTGGCCGCTGCCTCCTGGCATGCTTCGGAAGTGGTACGGGTATTCGAATACGAGTATCCGGAGTCCGCCGAGGCTTAAAGCGTTGGCGAGAGCATGTCCATGCTGTTGATCACATGGACGCTATAGCCCTCCATGTCCTTGGCATGATGCTTGGCCTGCGACGCCAGCTCTGCCAACTGGCTGGCGTCGAGCTGTTCACAGGCCTGTGGATGTAGATGGACAACGCCGATCGACAGCGAAAGCAGGGCAAACTCCTGGCGCACACCCTGGCGGTTCAATGCGACGAAGCAGCCGGCATCCAGGTGTTCGGCGCGGTAGAAGCGCCGGCATTGGGTGTGAAAATCATCCAGCAACTGGTTGAGCCGTCTGCGCCAATCCTGCGGCCCCAGTACCAGCAAAAAATCATCGCCACCGATATGCCCGACGAAGTCGCGGCTGGGGTCGACCCGGTCGTTCAGGCACTGCGCCAGGCACAGCAACACCTCATCCCCCCGTCCGTAGCCATAGATATCGTTGAAGGGCTTGAAGCTGTCGATGTCCACGTAGCAGATCACGGATTCCCGTTGCTGCTGTAACAGGCGCGTGAGGCACTGCTGAATCGGCACGTTGCCCGGCAGCAACGTCAGTGGATTGGCGTAGCGCGCCTGTTGGATTTTCAGCTCGGTGATCAGCTTCAGCACGTCGATCACCCGACCCAGGCCTAGGTAGTCACCATTGAGTGTGATGATGAAATCTTCTTCAATCCGTTGCCGCGCGCGGCTGGTCAGCAGGCGGCTGACCTGTTGCAGCGACTGGCTTAGCTCCACTGCCAGGAAGTCACTGCTCATCAGGCGGCTGATGGGCTTGCGCGCGAAAAGATCGGTGGCGAACGGCTTGAGCAGTGCGTCGGACAGCGAATGCCGGTGCACGATGCCCACAGGGTGACCGCGGCCATCGAGCACTGCCAGGGAGTTGAGATTGGCCTGGCGGCGAAAGGCCTCCAAGACTTGGGCGGTGGCGGTGTCTTGATCCACCGCCGGTTGTTCGTTCAGCAGGGCGCTGAGGTCGCTGCCTTCTTCGTTGAGGGACATGTTGGCGCTGTCGGGTTTGGGCAGCATCAACCGCGCTTCCTGCGGTGGCTGTTCCTGTGGCCGACAGAGCAAATAGCCCTGGACCAGGTCGACGCCCATTTCCATCAATACCGCCAGCTCTTCCGGCAACTCGATACCTTCGGCGATCACTTGCGCGCGCGATGCCTTGGCGATTTGCAGGATCGAGCCGACAAACTCGCGCTTGAGCGCATCTTGGTGGATGCCGTCGATAAAGTGCCGGTCGATTTTGACGTAGTCGGGACGTAGCTCTGACCACAGGCGCAAGCTCGAATACCCGGCGCCCAGATCGTCCAAGGCGATGGAAAATCCCATGTTGCGATAGTGGTGCAGGGCGGTCTGCAGTAGATCGAAATCGTCAGTGGGGGTTTGTTCGGTGAGTTCGATCACCACTTGGCTGGGCGGGATGCCGAAGTCGTGCAGCAGTTGCAGAGTGCGGCCCGGCTGGTGTGCCGTTTCCATCAAGGATTCCGGCGAGATGTTGAGAAACAGCTTGCCCGGCAGTTGCTGTTCGCTGAAGCGTCGACAGGCACTCTCGCGACATGCCATTTCCAAATCGCTCAGGCGTCCGGCCTGGCTGGCCACGGCGAACAGCGCGACGGGGGAGTGCAGGGGGCTGTTGGAGGGGCCGCGGCTGAGCGCTTCGTAGCCCAGAATACGTCGTTCGGATAAGCACAGGATCGGCTGGAACAGGCTGTGCAAACTGCCTTGAGCCAGGATTGAGCCCAATGCGTTCAGCTGTTCGGTCATGGTCATGGCGATCTCGATCGAAAAAAAAGGACCCCAGGCATAATGCCTGGGGTCCTTTATTTCACGACAGAATGATGTCTATTTGATGACACTCCGGAGAGCGTTCACATTAAATCGCCATCATTTACTGCTTGGCTACCTGCTTGCTGACCTTCAGGTAGTCCAGCAGAATTCGGCCCGTCTCGGCCAAGTAGGCGTCGTCTTCCGGCTTGGTTTTATCCGCCTCGGTTGGCAACGCGTCTTCGTCTTCTTTCTTAAGCTCCTTGAGCGGGTCTTCACCCTTCGCCTTGCGGCGGATGTTTTCCAGGGCCAGTTGCTTGTTTTCGATATCGCTATGCTGCGCACGGCGGTCCGCTTCATTGAGGCTGACGGTTTTTTCTTCCATCAACTTCTTGGCCAGGGCCAGCTTGTCGCGGATGAACACGAATTCGGCGTCCTTGGCGGAGCGGGTGTCGTGGTCAGCTTTGAGCTGTGCGAGGAATGGCTTGAACGGGTCGGATGCCGGCTTGATAGCGGGACGGATGGTGTCCCACGGCATGGCTTCCGGCAAAGCGCTTTCGCCGATTTCCTTGGTGTCGATGACCGACGGAAAATCGATATCCGGCAGCACGCCCTGGTGCTGGGTGCTCTGTCCGGACACCCGGTAGAACTTGGCAAGTGTCAGCTTCAGCTCGCCATGGTTGAGCGGCTGGATAGTCTGCACGGTGCCTTTGCCGAAGGTCTGGCCGCCGATGATCAGCGCGCGGTGATAGTCCTGCATGGCACCGGCGAAAATCTCCGAAGCCGACGCCGAGAGGCGGTTGACCAACAGCGCCATCGGCCCTTTGTAGAACGCGCCCGGGTTTTCGTCTTCCAGCACGTCGACACGGCCGTCGGCGTTGCGTACCAACACGGTCGGGCCTTTGTCGATAAACAGGCTGGTCAGCTCGGTGGCTTCTTGCAGCGAGCCGCCGCCGTTGTTGCGCAGGTCGATGACCACGCCGTCGACTTTTTCCTTCTGCAGTTCTGTCAGGATTTTCTTAACGTCGCGGGTGGTGCTCTTGTAGTTCGGGTCGCCAGCACGGAAGGCTTTGAAGTCCAGGTAGAAGGCCGGGATCTCAATGACGCCCAGTTTGTAATCCTTGCCATCCTGTTTGAGGTTAAGGACTTTCTTCTGCACGGCCTGGTCTTCGAGCTTCACCGCTTCACGGGTGATCGACACAATCTTGCTGGTCTGGTCGTTGGGGGCATTGGTGTGCGGAATCACTTCCAGGCGTACCACGCTGCCTTTTGGACCACGGATCAGCTTGACCACTTCGTCCAGGCGCCAACCGACGACATCGACCATCTCTTTGTCTGCCTGGGCCACGCCGATGATCTTGTCGGCCGGTGCGACCTGCTTGGTCTTGTCGGCCGGACCTGCTGGCACCAGACGCACGATCTTGACTTGGTCGTTGTCGCTTTGCAGGACGGCACCGATGCCTTCCAACGACAGACTCATATTGATATCGAAATTTTCCGCGTTATCTGGCGACAGATAATTTGTGTGCGGGTCGTAGGACATCGCGAAGGTGTTGATGTACGCCTGGAAGATATCTTCGGCGCGGGTCTGATCCAGACGCGCCAGCTGATTCTTGTAACGCTTGGTCAACAGCTCTTGGATGGCCTTGGGCTCTTTGCCGGCAATCTTCAGGCGCAGCACTTCGTCTTTGACGCGTTTGCGCCACAGATCGTCGAGGGCAGCGGTGCTGGTCAGCCAAGGGGCGTCCTTGCGGTCCACCAGAAGAGTTTCTTTCTGGGTGAAGTCAAGTTTGTCGACGCCTTTGTCCAGTTCAGCCAGCGCGAAGTCCAGACGCGCTTTGACGCGGTCCAGGTAGCGCTTGTAGATGGTGAAACCGGGTTGCAGGTCGCCGCTCTTGAGGAAGTCGTCGAACTGGGTCTTCCACTTGTCGAACTCAGCGATGTCGCTGGCCAGGAAGTAGCTGCGCGACGGATCCAGCAGCTTGAGGTAGCTGTCGTAGATGATCACCGAGCGCGCGTCGTCCAGCGGCGGCTTGCTGTAGTGATGGCGCTTGAGCAACTCGACGACGTTTAGGCTGGCGATCACCTCATCGCGATCCGGCTGAAGGTTGTCCCAGCTGTTGGCTGCGAACGTATGGGTCGACATCGACGCAAAGCCGAGACCAATGAAAAGAGCGAGGGCGGTGCTGGGGAACAGATGCTTCATGCTGGTTCGACGCGGGGGCAATTGATAACGCATATTAGGCCGTCTTTGAAGTCGCCGGTTCCGTGTGGGCCGGTCGCATAATGCAAAAAGCCCGGCGCTACTGCTACGGGCTCAGTCCAGACTCACTATGGAGGCACTGTGAAAGCATTGCAAGGCGTTGAAGGTCATGTGATGCGCTTGGCGCCCCGAGTCCTACATAGGATGTAGGCTCATTTCACATTCTAATGACGACTTCTGGCCTTGATCGCGTCGATTTATAGCAGCCTCCAGGGCGGCATCAAACCCAGTGATGAATCGGCCAGCCCGCCTGCTCGGCATGTGCCCGCAATACCGGGTCCGGGTTCACCACCTGGGGATGATCGACCTTCAGCAGCAGTGGCAAGTCATTGCGCGAATCCGAATAGAAGTACGCACCGTCCAGGTTTTCATCTTCCTGCGCCAGCCAGTCCAGCAAACGCTTGATCTTGCCTTCCCGGTAAGTCAGTACGCCCACCGTTTTACCGCTGTAAACACCATGGCTGACCTCCAGCTCGATGCCCAGCACTTCGTCGATGCCGATACGCGCAGCAATCGGCTTAACCAAATGCGTGCCCGACGCGGAGATCACCACAATCCGGTCGCCCTGAGCTCGGTGGCGGGCAATGGTTTTGGTGGCGTCGCTGTAGATCAGCGGTTCGATCACGTCTTCGACCCACGGCTCCACCAAGTGCTCGATTTCCTCCGGCGTGCGGCCGATCATCGGCTCCAGGCTGAAGTCCATAAAGTCTTCCATCGCCAGTTTGCCCTGGCTGTAGGCGTCCATCAGTTCGTTGTTCCTGCGCATGAACGACTCGGGGTCGACCCAGCCCAGACGGCCCATCTGCTCGCTCCATAAGGTGGCGCAGTCGCCGTGGATCAGGGTGTCGTCCAAATCAAAAATTACCAATGCCATCCGTTACGCTCTCTCAATAAATCACTGCTCAGGCTACTTCACATAGCGCGCTGGGGTCGATGGAAAGTGCCAGGCGCTGGCCGTCAGGGTGCAGATCCTGCGCCGAACGGTTGAGCACATCCACCACCAGCTCTACGCCGCGGGCTTCGATACGATAGCGGATCACGTTGCCCAGCAGACTGTGGCTGCGCACTAGTGCGTCAAGTTCGCCGCTGCGGCTCAGTTCGATGGATTCCGGGCGAATCGCGATGCGGCCGCTGATCGGGCGTTGCAGCAAGCGACTAGCCGTGTCGGAGTCCAGCAGGTTGTAGTTGCCGATAAAACCGGCGGCGAATACGTCCACCGGCGCCGTATAGAGCGTCTCCGCATCGCCGCTCTGCACGATCTTGCCCTGGTTCATCAGGAAGATGCGGTCGGACATGGTCAGCGCTTCCTCCTGGTCATGGGTCACGAAAATCGTGGTCAGCCCCAGCTCGCGCTGAATCTCGCGGATCTGTTCGCGCAGGTGCTTGCGAATCCGGGCATCAAGCGCCGACAGCGGTTCATCCAGCAGCAACAGGCGTGGGCGGGTCACCAGAGAGCGGGCCAGGGCGACACGCTGGCACTGGCCGCCGGACATCTGGTGCGGATAACGGCCTGCCAGGTCTTTGAGTTCCACCAGTTGCAGTACTTCCTGCACGCGCTTGTGGCTGTCAGCGGCGTTGACCTTTTGCATGCGCAGGCCAAACGCGACGTTTTGCTCGACGGTCATGTTGGGGAACAGCGCATAGCTCTGGAACACCATGCCGATGTGGCGCTTCTGTGGGCTCAGCGGAACGATGTCCTGGCCATCCAGCAGGATTTGCCCACTGTCCACGGCTGTCAGGCCGGCGATGCAGCGCAGCAGGGTCGATTTGCCGCAACCGGACGGGCCGAGCAGGGTGACGAATTCACCCTTGGCGATTTCGCAATTGATGTCGCTGAACACCGGCGTGCCGGCGTAGCTTTTCTGCAGATGTTGCACGCTGACGAAGCTCATTGGCTTTTGTCCTTGTTCAAGAAGGTGGCGACCCAGGTCAATACCAGTACAAAGAAGAAGTAGGAAATGACCACGGCGCTGGTGAAGTGGCCGCTGCTGTTGCGCATATTGTTGAGGTACACCTGCAGGGTTTCGTAGCGGGTGCCCACCAGGATGTTGGCGAACACGAACTCACCGAACAGGAACGAGAACGACAGTAACAGTGCCACCATCAGGCCTTTGCGCAGGTTGGGCAGCACCACCAGGATCGCGGCTTGCCAGGTGCTGGCGCCGAGCAGTTGCGAGGCGTCCATCAGGTCGCGCAGGTTGATGGCCTGCAGGTTGTTGGTGATCGCCCGATACATAAACGGCAGCGCGACCGTGAAGTAGCAGCCGATCAGGATCCACGGCGTGCCCACCATCGCCATCGGCCCGGAGCCGTAAAGCTGCAGCAAGCCTACCGACGACACCACCGGCGGCACCGCAAACGGCAGCAGGATCAGGATATTCATCAGCGCGTCGAGTTTGGGAAAGTGGTAATGCACCACGAACAGCAGCGGCAGGATCAGCACCACCGACAGGATCAGCGCGCCCACGCACACTACCAATGATTGACCGAAGGCCATCAGAAAGCGCGGGTCGCTCCACAGCTGCACATACCATTTCAGGGTAAAACCGGCCGGCAGAATGGTCGCCGACCAACTGCTGGCAATCGAATAGATAAACGTGCCCACCAACGGCAGTACCAGAATGGCAAACAGCAGGTACACCATGACGCGATGGTAGAGGGAGGCCGGGCCGGCTTCAGCGCGAGACATGGTAGCTCCTCTTGAGCAGCAATTGATGGACCACGGTGATCACGGTCATCAACGCCACCAGGACCACGGCGAGGGCGCTGGCCATGTTCGGGTCCAGGGAGATATCCCCGGACACCATCGCGGCGATGCGGATCGGCAAGACGTTGAAATTGCCGGTGGTCAATGCGTACACCGTGGCATAGGCGCCCAAGGCATTGGCCAGCAGGATCACGAAGGTGCCGAGCAGCGCGGGCGTGAGCACTGGCAGGCCAATGTGTCGCCAGAACTGCCAGCCACTGGCGCCCAGCAGCGCTGCCGACTCACGCCAGTCCTCGCGCAAGGCATCGAAGGCCGGGTAAAGCAGCAACACGCCGAGGGGAATCTGGAAATAGGTATAGAGGATGATCAACCCGGTTTTCGAGTACAGGTTGAAGTCTTCGATGATGCCCGCCTGCTTGAGCATGATCGTGATACTGCCGTTGAACCCCAACAGAATGATGAAGGCGAAGGCCAGGGGGACGCCGGCGAAGTTGCTGGTCATGTTGGCGAAGGCGGTGACGAAGTTGCGCAGGGGCGAGTCCACCCGGCGCAGCGAGTAGCTGCCCAGCACGGAAATGATGATCCCGAACACACTGGAGTAGAAACTGATCTCCAGGCTGTACTGGATGGCCTGCAGGTAGAACTTGGAGCTGAAGATCCGCGTGAAGTTGTCCACGCCCCAGCCGGACTCTTCGGTTTGCAGGCTGTTGATCAGCACCCATACCAACGGCGCGATTTCGAACACGATAAAGAACAGTGCAAAAGGCATCAGGCACAGCAGGGCCAGCCATTTGCCGCGGGTCATGGCATTCACTTGAGCAACTCCCGGCAGACAGGCTTGTCGTGGGGCACGCCCAATAATTCGCAGACAGTGCCGCACAGCTCGGTTTGTTTCGGCGCCGCGCCGGCATCCAGGCTGAAGGCATCGCCCAGCACAAATAGCGGTACTTCGCGCTCTTCCGGCAGCAGGCCGTTGTGGGAGCGGTCGTTGTTCATGCCGTGGTCGGCGGTCACCAGCACCTGGTAGCCGGCATCGAGCCAGCCTTGCAGGTAGTCGGCCAGGATGATGTCGGCTGAGCGCGCGCTGTTGCGATATTGCGCGGTGTCGAGGCCATGTTTGTGGCCGGCGTCGTCGATGTTCATCGGGTGCACCAGCAGAAAGTTCGGCGTGTGCTTGAGCCGCAAGCTTTCGGCATCGGCGAACAGGTGGGAGTCCGGGTAGTGGTCATTCCAGTAGAAATGCCCGTGTTGGATCGCCAGCGCCGGGTCGTGGGTATGACGGTCCCGCGCAGGCATGAACGGCGTGCGGTTGTACAGCTCGCTGACCCAGTGATAAGCCGCCGCTGCGGTACTAAGGCCGGCGGCGGTGGCGTAATGGAATAGGCTGCGCTGGTTGGACAGGCGCGAGACGTTGTTGTGGACGATACCGCTCTGGATCGGCGGTACGCCGGTGAGGATGCATTCGTACAACGGGCGGGACAGCGCGGGCAGTTCACAATCCAGTTTGTAGAGGGCTGCGCGTCCTGCGCTGACATACGCTTGCAAATGTCCCATGGCGTGCCTTGCAACCTCGAAGTTCAGGCCGTCGAGCACGACAAGGATGACGTTGTGCTTCATGGGGGAGAGCGCTCCGCAGCAATAGACTTGACTCAATTCCTCAGGAGGAACGAGGTCAAAAGTATGGGAGGGGGCTAACCCCCTCTCATATTGGATCTCCAGTGGATTTCCAATGTGGGCGACAGGCTTATTTCATCTCTACGATGACCTGCTCGTTCCACAGCTGAGGCAACTTCTTGGACGTTTTTTCCCAGGCATCGGCATCCTTGATCGGCTGCGGGTTGGCCTTGGTGTACTGCTCGCCCGGGATCAGGTTCTTGGCGATATCGGCCGGCAGTTTCAGGTCGGTTTCGGCACGGATCGGGCGCGCATTGCCCCGGGCCAGGTTGAGCTGGCCGGCATCGCTGAAGATGTACTCGCGGGTCAGCTTCGCCGCGTTCGGGTGCTTGGCGTATTTGTTGATGATGGTGGTGTAGCCGGATTTCACCGAGCCGTCCGATGGGATCAGCACCACGTAGTCATCCGGGTTGGCCATTTTGGCTTTGTAGCTCAGGCCGTTGAAGTCCCAGACGATGCCCACTTCGACTTCGCCTTTTTCCATGGTGGCGATGGTCGGGTTGGACAGTGAGAGGCGCCCTTGCTGGGCGATCTTGGTGAAAAACTGCAGCCCAGGGGCAATGTTCTTCTCGTCGCCTTTGTTGGCGATAGCTGCTGCCAATACGCCGTTGGCCGCCTGTGCCGCTGTGCTGACGTCACCCACGGACACCTTGTACTTGCCGGTTTGCAGGTCGGCCCAGCTGTGGGGGACTTCAGAGCCGTGCAGCAGCTTTTTGTTGACGATAAACGCGATAGTGCCGGTGTACGCCAGCGCCCAGTGGCCGTCCTTGTCTTTTGCCCAATCCGGCACCTGTGCCCAGGTGGACGGT
This sequence comes from Pseudomonas sp. S5F11, assembly GCF_019641515.1. Taxonomy (NCBI): domain Bacteria; kingdom Pseudomonadati; phylum Pseudomonadota; class Gammaproteobacteria; order Pseudomonadales; family Pseudomonadaceae; genus Pseudomonas; species Pseudomonas sp. S5F11. The sequence goes on along the minus strand of NZ_JAIFJZ010000001.1, from coordinate 1,513,768 downwards.
TTGTAAGGCTGGGTCACTTCCTGCTTCACCGCAATCGGGCCGAAGGCGGCGCCGACGTCGCCGATATCGGCGCTGGCATTGTCCTTTTCGGCTTTGAACTTGGCAATTTCCTGGGCGGAACTCATGTCGGTGTCGATGTGCTTGAGGCCGTAGGTCTTGGCCAGATCGTCCCAGGTGCCTTTCCAGTTGGCCCAGTCATCGGGCATGCCGACGCTGTTGACGGCGCCTTCCGCTTTCGCGGCGGCTTCCAGGGTTTTTAGATCGGTATCGGCAGCCATGGCCGCGGTGCACATGGCAATGGTCGAGCCTAACAGTGATGCCAGGAAAAGCTGTTTCATCCGAAGCTCCTATGGGCGTTAACAACGCTGCGTTTTTACGAACGATTGCGGTGGTTTGGTCTAGGTCAGCAATACCTGAGCCAATCTAGGCTCGATGGATGACAGTTTCATGTCGATGTCGTTTTTAAAGCGTTGATGTCGGTCAGCGCAAACTTAGCGTAGACCCTGCCCCAGGGCCCGCATTGACTGGACTTGGCCGATGTATTGCAGAGTGTGGTATGCCACCCCGGCAGGTGCTGTCATCTCTCGGTCATTTGTAATGCCTAGGCTGACACGCAGTAACAAGGGCCCATTTATCGAGCGCTTTATGCACCTGAACGGTGCTGGTCTAGTCCAGATAGGTAACGTTGATGCGTGATGAAGCAATCAAGGCGGTGACTTCCATCGGCCTGGCGCTGCAGGAGCAGATCGATCACGGTCTATTGCCCCCCGGCCACAAATTGCCTGCCGAACGCAAGCTTAGCGAGTTGTTTGGTACCACTCGCATAACCGTGCGGGAAGCCTTGTTACAACTGGAGGCTCAAGGGCAGATCTATCGCGAGGAACGCCGTGGCTGGTTTGTATCGCCGCCGCGACTGGCCTACAACCTGATGCAGCGCAGCCACTTTCACGCGATGGTCAGTGATCAGGGCCGGGTGGCGTCCACCGAAGTACTCAGCGCACGCTTGCAACCGGCCTCGGCGGCGGTGTGCGCCTGGCTGCAGTTGCCGGCGTTGTCCAGCGTGATTCAGATCTGCCGGGGCCGGCGGATCGATGGGCGCTTGGTGTTGTATGTAGAGCACTACCTGAACCCGCTGTATTTTCCCGGAATCCTGGCGTGTGATTTGACCCAGTCGATGACTGAGCTGTACGCAAGCAAGTACGACGTGCATTACGGGCGGGTGCGTTTCGAGATCGTCCCGACCTCACTGCCCGTGGAGGCGGCCGCTGCGTTGCGCGTCTCGGTGGGCAGCCCCGGCCTGCGCATTGCCCGGGTCAACTATGACCAGCACCAGCGCCTGATCGACTGCGATCTGGAGTTTTGGCGGCATGACGCGATTCACGTGGGGGTGGATGTCGTCTGAGTGAACAGCGGCCAATCCAAGTCCCCCTTAAGACCGCTGTCATTTAGCCGCGCGGCGTAAGGCTTTTGATCACCTGATCCACATTGTTTTCCAACTCCGTCACCGGCTCCGCGCCGTCGACGTTGAGTACCAGAAGCTGCGCGCCACCTGCTGTCACTGCGGCTTTTACCGCCTCACTCGGCTGACGATGATGCAGCACCACTCCGACGTCATTGTCCTTCAGATCAGCGGTGAGTTTGCGCAATGCGTCGGGCGTCCACTCGGCGTCGGGGCGGGCGTCCGTGCTGAGCGCTTCCAGGTTCAGGCTGCTGATCAGGTAGGCGAAATGATCGCTCAGGCTGACCACGCTCAGGTTGTCCGCCTTGGCCAGGCGTGCCTCGCTGTCGGCGCTGAATTTAAGCAGGCGTTGCTTGAGGGCGGCGAGGTTGGCGTCGATCTTCGTTTTGGCCCCCGGCGCCAGACGGCTCAGGTCGGCGGCCACTACATCGGCCATGCGGCCCAGATTGTTACTCGATTGCCAGGGCTGGCTATTCAAACCGTCGGAGGCGCCGGGTTGCACGGCGATCCCCGGCAAACCCCCGTCCACTGGACGCGCGGCATCCACTTCGACGATACGGATATTGCTGCGTCGCGCCACCGGGTACAGCGCGTCATCCGGCCATAGCGAGCGCAAACCGATGGCGGCGTCGGCGTCTTGGGCCAATGTGCTGAGCGCCGATGCGCCACGCCCCGTGAAATACGATACCTGTCGCGTGCCGGGTAGGTTGGCCGGCGCGGCACGTTCCAGCTGCACGTCGGTGCCTTTGAGCAACACGTCCGCCAGGCCATAGGTGATGGGCAGCGAGGCCAGCACTTTCACAGGTTTGGCGGCATGCACCGCCGGTTTTACCGATTCGGTCGCCATCAGCGGTGTGGCGATCAGGCAGGCGAAGGCCAGAGTCAGAGGGTGTAGAACGAAGCGCATTATCCAAGGTTCCCTTTCAGGCTGGGGACGACGCCCCGCGCGATGGCCGCGCAGGCGAAGGCGATACCGGCGACGAGGATGATCGCGGCGCCGGAGGGGATGGGCAGGTCAAATATGATTGGTAGCAGAATGCCACAGAGGGTGCTGACGGTGGCGATCACCACCGAGACCCAGAAAAACCCTTTGAGCGACTGGCTCAACAGCCGCGCCGCCGCCGCCGGAATCACCAGCAGCGCGCCCACCAGGATCGCGCCGATGACCTTGACCGCCGCCACGGTGATCAGTGTCACCAGGATCACGAACAGATAATCCAAAGTCTTCACTGCCACGCCACGCACGGCCGCCAGTTGGGGATTGAAGCTGGCGAGCATGATGCGGTTGTACAGCGGCAATGCCAGGGCCATCACCAGGGAACCGACAATCGCCAGCACCAGCAGATCGTTGCCGTTAACCGTCAGTACCGAACCGAACAACACGTTTTCCAGGATGTGTACATTGATCTTGCCCGCCAGGATCAACAGCAGGCTCGCGCCCAATGCCAGGGAAACCGACAGGAACACGCCGATCAAGGTGTCCGGCGCCAGCCCGGTGCGGTTGCGCAAGTAGTTGAGCAGGATGCCGAACAACAGGCAGTAGCCGAACAGGCTGCCGTACGGCCCGGTGTAGGGCTCGCCGAGCAGAATGCCCACGGCTACGCCGGTCAGCGCGGCGTGGCCGACCGCTTCGGAGAAGAACGCAAAGCGTTTGACTACCACCAGCGTGCCCAGTCCACCCAATACCGGGCCGATCAACAGGCCCGCGAGCAATGCGTTGACTACAAAGCCGTAGGCCAAGGCTTCCGGCAGGTAACCCGAAGAAGCCCAGCCCTGGACCATCAGGCGAAATGCTTCATAACTCATGGCGCCGTGCTCCGAGGGTGAGTAGAGAACAGGGTCAGCAGGCGGTCAGGCGTCAGCGCTTCTTTGGGCGTGGCATCGAACAGCACGCGGCGATTCAGGCCAGTTACCCGATCAGCCAGGCGGCCAACCGCTTCCAGATCGTGTTCGATCCACAGGACGGTGATGCCAGCCAGGCGCCAGTCGTTGAGCAGGCGTTCGAACACCTGGATACCGGCCTCATCGAGGGCCGACATCGGTTCATCCAACACCAGCAATTGGGGGGCCGGGATCAGGCCCTGGGCCAGCAGCACGCGCTGGCGTTCGCCGCCGGATAACGCGCCCATGCGGCGCTTGCGCTTATCCTGCATGCCCACCCGCTCCAGCGCCTCGCCGATGGCGGCCGCGTAATGCCGGGACAGGCCAAGAAACGCCGGGCGCCGCTGGCACATTGCAGCCATGAAATCGTCGACGGTCATCGGCAAACCTCGGTCGAACTCCAAGGCCTGGGGGACATAGCCGATGGTGCCGGGCGAGGACGGCCACGCCAGACTCAAGCGGCCCTGGTGCGGTGTCTGCCCCAGCAAGGTCTTGATCAGCGAGCTTTTCCCGCCGCCGTTTGGTCCCACCAGCGCGTGGATGCTGCCCGGCTGGACCTGAAAACTCACCTCGGCCAGGATCGCGGTACGGCCCAGGGTCAGCGACACCTTGTCGAAGTCGAGGGTCGGCCCGATGCTGGCGACGTTCAGCTGTTCGGCGGCGGTCATGCGCCTGACTCCTGAATGGCACGGACCACGGTGTTGAGGTTGCCGGTCATTTCCACTTCATACTTTTCAGCGCTGTATTCGCCGTAGGAAATATGCGAGAGCGGGTACAGCTTGACCCCGGATTCGCGCTGGATGGTATCGACGTAGGTGGACGGGAAATCCATCTCCGAGAAAATCACCTTCACATCCAAGGCGCGCAGTTCATCGATGGTTTTCTTCAACTGGCTTGGGCTGGGTTCGATACCGTGGGCTGGCTCGACCACTGCGGTGACTTCCAGGCCAAACTCACGCAGCAGGTAGTCGTAGGCCGCGTGCACCGTGGCGACACGCAGGTCTGGGTTGGGCGCGCTGGTGAGCTTGGCCAGGGCGTCGGCGCGCATCTGGCGCAGGCGCTTGCCGTAGGCGCGGGCGTTCTGGGTGTAGGTCTTGGCGTTGTCGGGGTCGAGCTTGCCCAGTTCGCGGGCGATGTTGTTGACCTGGGCAATCGACGCGCTGATCGACAGGAAGGTATGTGGGTTGACCACTTTGCCCGCGCCGCGCGCGGCGTTGCCGGTGGCGGCCAGCAACGGCACATTGGCGTTGGCCTCGATCACCGGGATGTCGGGGCGTTCGCTGGTGGCGATCATGCGGTCGGCGAAATCGTCATGGCCGACACCATTGAGCACGATCACGTCCAGCGTGCCGATGCGCTTGATGTCCTCGGCGCGCGGCTCGTAGGCGTGGGGGTTGAACCCGGCCGGGATCAGCGGCACCACCTCGGCCTTGTCGCCGACGATATTGGCCACGTAACTGTAATAAGGGTGCAGCGTGATGCCGATGCGCAGGCGCTTGCCCGCTTCGGCGTTGGCGAAAGGGGTGAGCATCAGGCTGAGCAGGCCAACCAGCAGCAGGCGCAACAGGGGAGATGAAATAGACATGGGCAATCGGTCTTCTCGTTCAGTGACGGTGCTGGCGGGTCACGCCGGCATCGAATTGCGTGACCACCTGTTGCCAGCCGGCTGCGATCAGCGCCTGGTCAGTGAGGTCGGAAGGGGCGGCGATGTCGTTGGATCGGTTGAGCCAGATATCCGGTTCGCTGCCTTGCACGCGCATCAGCAATGAGCCGCTCACCCCAGGTGCCTGGCTCACTCCCAGATAAGCCGACGGTGCCAGCAACTGCCAGCGGTGATCGCCACGGCTGACCGAGCTGGCATCTTGAGCGAACGGCGCGAAGCCTTCCTCGGCCAGTTGCTCGGGCGTCGGCAGGGCGCTCTGCTCTTGTTGCAACAGATGGATTTCATCCAGGGTCACGCGCAGGTCGGCGTAGATGCCTTGTTCAGCGGCGCTCAGGTCGCGCCGCGCGTCCAATTGATGGCTGGGCAGGGTCGCGACCTGCTGGGACTCGCCGTGCAGGGCCACCACCGTCCCGGCGACTGCCAGGATGATCAGGCACAACAGCAGGACGTAGAGGGTTTCGTGGCCGGCACCAGCGGGGCGTACAACCTGGGTAGTACTCATTGGGGCTGGATATCCGCTTGATCGATTTCCACCACATGGCCAGGGCCGGCATCGAACAACACGTAGAACTCGGCCGAAGGTTTCTTGAACGTGAGGGTCGAATCCTCGCCGAGTTTGCCGGGCATCAGGATGGTTTCGTCGTAGCCGATCACGTCCAAGGTCACGCCAGGCGCGCCGCTGCCATCGGAGAATCCACCTTTGCACTGGATTTGCTCGCCGGGTATTTCCTTGCATTCGCACATGGGATTGTGGGCCACGGCGGTGGCGCTGAAGCCCACACACAGCAGCGCGATATAGGTGCGCAGGATCGAGGTCATGGTTTTACTCCTTGCTTGTTCAGCCAGGCAATGGTGGCAGGGGAGGCCTGGCTCAGCGGGATGGAACCCTGGTGCATCGTGCCGTCCCAGCCTTCCATGGTGACCCACAGTTCGGCGTCTACCGGCGTGCGCTCCGGCACCGGCAGACCGGCCCCCATGCGATACGGCGTGCCAAAGAAGATCACGCCGGCGGCGCGTAGGCTGCGGGGTTTGCCGATACGCAGATAAGTGGCCTTGACCTGATCGGCGCAGACGTCACACAGGGCAGCATTGAAAAATTTCATCGGGCCCGCCGGGTCGGGGCGCGGGCCCTCGTTACGGAACTCGGCGAGGGTCAGGCTCCAGGGGCCGACCTGCACTTCACCGGCTACCCGTTCGCCGATACCGGTGTCCCCGCGAAACAGTGCGGCGTCGGCGAAGTACTTGGGCATAAAGCCCAACGGCACCAGCACGAGGAGGATGTTGATATGGAAACGCCATTTCAGCCAGAACGCCCGCAGCGGCGACGGCGGTGCAGCGGCAGCGACTTTGCTCATCGGTTGGTCTCCGGGGTTTCAGCCTGCATGGCCGGGATGGACGCGGCCTGGCGCGGCGCTTTGTGGCTGCGTTTGAGGGCATTGGCGGTGGCCAGGGCGGTGCGTTTGGTCCAGATCAGCAGGCCACTCAATACCATCATGCTCAGCACCAGACCGAAGAACGCCCAGATCAGCTTGATCCACAGGCCACCGAAGTCTCCGGTGTGCAGCGGGCGCATGGATTCGGTGACGAACTCCAGGGCAGTGCGGTCGGACAACAGGTGCGAAACGGCGATATCGCCGTCATAAGGGTTCAGTTGCGCGGTCTGGAACATCAGCGGGTACCAGCCGCGGCCACCGATCTGCAGATGGCTGTAAGCGTTGAGCGGCAGGAATACGAAGCTGGCTTCCAGCCCTGGAATGCGCTGGGTGGCGATCTTGATGGCATCGTCCAAGGGAATCATCGGTGCCGGTACGCCAGGGGCGGATGTCGGTACTTTCTCCCGGGCGATTACCGGCACGATGGGTTCGCTGGAAATGGAGATCTGGTTGTCCCCCAGGAACGCCTGGATCAAGAACCAGGTGCCGGTGATGGAAATAACCGCAATGAACCAGATCGACCAGATTCCGCTCAGGCGGTGGAAGTCGCCCCAGAAGATCCGCGCACCATGGCGGATACGCAAGGTCGGGCGCAGGAAACCTTTCCAGAAGCGCTTGTACACCACCAGGCCGGTGATCAGTGACGCCAGCAACGGCAAGCCGAGCAATGAAACCAGGTACCAGCCCCAACTGTAGCCGTTGGTAAAAGGCACCAGCCACCAGCCGTGCAGCGCGCGGGTGAATTGCTGGAAATCGAAAGCAGGGCTGATGCCCTGGATCGCGCCGGTATAAGGGTTGGCATACGCCTCCACCGAACGTCCGTCGGGATAGCTCAGGCCCACACTCAAGGCGAAGTGCGATTCATCGGGGCGAATGATGGAGCGCACGATGACGTGCGGATCGTCGCGCTTGATGGCGGCGATCACTTGGTCAAAGCTCAGCGGTTCGGCATCGTCGGACGGTTTGCTCGCGCGGATGTCAGGGTTGGCCAGCCAGACGATTTCCTGGCTGACCACCGCCAGGGTGCCGGTGACGCAGACGATCAGTACAAAAAACCAGATGGGCAACGCCAGCCAGCTGTGTACGAGAAACCAGAGTTTGGAGCGCGACTTCTTCGACATGTGAATGAGGGTCTTGATCGGAGGGGCAATGCGGGCCCGGAAAAGGCCAGTCGTAGCTTTTGCTGACGCGACAGGCTGTATCTAAGTTAAGACGGATGAGAATGAGAAATCCCTAAGGCACAAATGAAAGAAAATGTTTCAAGCTTTCATCCGTGCCTTATCGCTTGCTTGATATCGCCCAACAAACGGGGGGTGGGGCTTGCTCTGGTCAGGTCGGCGACGTCTATGGCCGAACGGGCTTCCATGGCGAGCAAGCCTGGTGCTACACAGCTCGAAGGTCTCAGCTTTGCTGGAACAACGCCTTCGCGCGCTGTTTAATTTGATCTTCAGACAAAGACTCTTTTTGCGTCGCCACGAACCACACATGGCCGAAAGGATCGCGCAGTGTGCCGGAACGATCGCCGTAGAATTGGTCGCTTGGTCTGGAGATGATTTTAGCGCCGGCGTCGATGGCTTTTTGATACTGCGCATCGACGTCCTCTACATATAAATGCAGGCCAACACTGGTATGACCGTTGTTTGGGCTGTGTAGAGCGCTTTCTTCGCAGGGCGAGCCCAGCATGAATGCCGAATCGCCGATGCGCAGCTCGGCGTGACCGACCCTGCCGTCGGGCATGTCCAAGCGCATGATTTGCTGGGCGCCGAAGGCTGTCTTGTAAAACTCGATGGCCTCAGCGGCTTCGTTGATTCCCAGATACGGCGTGATGCGGTGATAGCCTTCCGGGATAGGTTTGACGCTCATATCGCTCTCCTTGATCAGGTGGATTGGAAGACGTCGGGGTGTACCGACCACTTCACTATAGGTCACGCCAATCAGGGAGGCGGCGATGTGGACCAGGACAGTCAATCCGGTTCGAGCAAGTGCGCGCCTGGCCCGCGCTCGCCGAGCTGATCGCCCTGATTGCGTAACGGGCACGCCTCCAATGACAGGCATCCGCACCCAATGCAGCCGTTGAGCTTGTCGCGCAGCAATTGCAGTTTATGGATGCGCTCATCCAAGTCTTCGCGCCATTGCGCCGACAAGCGCTCCCAATCCTGCGCCGTAGGAGTACGGCCATCCGGCAAGGCCTGCAACGCTTCGCCGATCGTCGCCAACGGAATCCCCAGGCGTTGCGCGATTTTGATCACCACCACGCGACGCAATACGTCCCGCGGGTAGCGCCGTTGATTGCCGGCGTTGCGATGACTTTTGATAAGCCCTTTGGTTTCGTAAAAGTGCAGGGCTGTGACGGCCACACCGCTGCGCGCGGCCAACTGGCCGACGGTCAGTTCTTTATTGAGCATGAAAACTCCGAATCAGTGCTTGACCTTGACTTAACTCGAGGTTTTACCCTGCGTGGCATCTAATCGCAAGATTCTGCCTACATAGAAAGGAGACAGTCCATGCGGGTAATAGAGAAAAGTCGCAGCTTCACTCAACTGATCGAATTCCACGTCGAGCCCCCGCAACAATTGGCACTGGTGGCGGCCTTGTCTACCCAGAGTGAGCGCCTGGCCCAGAGCCAGGAGGGTTTTCTGAGCGCCAGCGTCCAGATCAGTGCTGACGGGCGACGCGTGCTCAATTACCTGCAATGGCAATCGCGTGAGGAGGGCGAGGCGGCGTTCCAGCGTTTCGAGCAGGGCGATGAGGACTTCTGGACGCTGATTCGCGCCCATCGCGCCACTGCGGTTACCTTCGGTTCTTTCCAAGTGTTGCAGAGTTTCGAACGTGGCCCCGACAACGCATTGCACTGTCGTTTAAACGGATAGGTGCAGCATCCGCCCACCTTGAAGGGTTTCCCCTGGCCGACGTTTGTTCACCGCCAGTTCACCGATTTTGATCAGACGGCTACGGGCCACATTCCGGCTCAGGCCCAGCAGGTTGGCGGTGTGTACCTGGTTGTAATGGCTGAATCGGTAGGCGGCGCGCAGCAGGGCGTCTTCAACCTTTTCATGCAGAGCACCGGCCTGCTCTTCGAACAGCTTCTGAAATGCGCGCTCCAGCAGGGCCTCGGCGCTGTTGTCGAGGGCGTGCGCGGAGTCGTCCTGGCGATCAATGCGCAGATTCGACAGGCGCAAATCCTCGCGCTCGATCACGCCATTACGGCAGATCAGCAGGGTGTGATGGATAACGTTTTCCAGCTCGCGGATATTGCCCGGCCAGCTGTAACTTTTCAGCTTGAGCTGCGCCTCGTGGTTGATAGTCACCGATCCGTAGCCCAGGCGCTGGCTGTAGGTTTGGATAAAGTGGCGCACCAACGGCAGGATATCGCCGGGCCGTTCACGCAATGGGCTGAGTTCTAGGCTGACTACATCCAGACGGTAATAGAGGTCCTCGCGGAAATGTCCGGCGTTGATGGCTTTCTCTAACTGAACATTAGTAGCAGCCACTACGCGCACATCAATCGGAATGCTCTTACGCGAACCGAGGCGCACCACTTCTCGCTCCTGCAGTACCCGCAACAATTTGACTTGGATCGCCATGGGCAAATCGCCTATTTCATCCAGAAACAGCGTGCCGCCATCGGCCTCCTCAAACCAGCCGGCCTTGGCAGTGAGGGCGCCGGTGAAGGCGCCTTTTTCATGCCCGAACAATTCGGCTTCCACCAGTGATTCAGAGAAAGCCCCGCAGTTCACTGCCACGAACGGTCGGTGACGCCGTGCGCTGAGGTTATGGATGTGGCGCGCCACCAGCTCTTTGCCAGTACCGGTTTCACCGATAATCAGCACGCTGGCTTCGCTGGGCGCTACTTGCTGGATATGGGCGAGCAGGGCCTGAGACTTCGGGTCCTCGAAAACCTGGGCCGTGGCGCGGATAGAGGTCGCCAGGGCTGGGGAGGAGGGTAAGGTCAGAAGCTGCATGGATACCTCTCTTGTCAGTGCGCGTCAGGACTGGTTTATGTCGTCGATGGGGGGAGCGCGGGCACATGTTGTGGCTTGTTATAGAGGGTTGTTGTTATTCCGTAAATTAATCAATTTCCATATTGATAGATCAATTTAGAATATTTGACGATGTAGCTATCGAAGGTGCCTGAGCGGTTGATAGCAACTATCGAAGACGGTGATTTTTCACTGTGAATAGGCGGGAGTAGCCTGTGTTCATTGACTTGGGCCCCACCAACAGGACTGTCGCCATGAACCGATTTCTCGCTGTTTCTTTATTACTTGTAGCTTCTGTGTTGGGCGGTTGTGCGAACCATCCTTCGCCCGAATTGCGTCCCTATACGGCGGAAGAAACCAAGCAGTTGGCGCTGGAAACCCTCAGTCGTCGCGGGCTGTCCTTTGATGAGTACCAACGCCAGCGCGCCGCTTTGATGGGGCAGCCACAGCAACCGTTCGGCTTTGATCACCAGGGTGAAATGAACGCCGAGCGTAGCGTCACGCTGCACGGTCGTCCCAGTTGAGCCTGCGTCCAGTAGCAAAAAGCCCGAGGTTTCCTTTAAGGACCTCGGGCTTTTTGTTTGCCTTGGCGCCGTCCGAGCCTGTTAAGCTCAATTTCAGGAGCGTTCCTACGCACATTTAAATAACGTGGTCCTTTTTCAATGGCATCCGATTGGGTAAACCTGACGACCTCTTGTTCTGGTCGATGCCCCTGAGACGCTGTTCTCGGGAACCTGCTCTGCGAGTGTTTGAACGTTATGACGAAACGTCCGTTGTATTTCGACTACGCCGCCACCACGCCGGTGGATGAGCGGGTCATCCAGGTGATGGTCGAATGCCTGGGCTTTAATGCCAATTTCGGTAACCCTGCGTCCAGCTCCCATGCGTTCGGCCAAGCGGCCAGGCAGGCGGTGGAGCAGGCGCGCGAGCAGGTCTCCGCGTTGGTGGGCGCACGGCCCGAACAGATCGTCTGGACCTCCGGCGCTACGGAATCCAACAACCTGGCGATCAAGGGCGTGACCCAGGCGCGGGGAGTGGCTGGTGGGCATATCATCACCAGCCAGATTGAGCACAAGGCCACTCTGGATACCGCGCGGCAATTGCAGGAGTCCGGCGTGGCCGTGACTTACTTGGTACCGGACGCCGACGGGTTGATCAGCGCCGATGCGGTGAGTGAGGCGCTGCGTGAAGACACCTTCCTGGTGTCGCTGATGCTGGTGAATAACGAACTGGGCACCCTCAATGACATCCCCACCATCGGCGCGCGCGTGCGCAAGCATGGCGCATTGCTGCACGTTGACGCGGCGCAGGGTGCAGGCAAGGTGGCGATTGACCTGGCACAGTGGCCAGTGGATCTGATGTCGTTTTCCGCGCACAAGTTGTATGGGCCCAAGGGCATCGGCGCGTTGTACGTCGGCCCACGTGCGCAGCAGAAGGTATTGGCGCAGATCCACGGCGGTGGGCATGAAGGCGGCTTGCGTTCCGGCACCTTGGCAACCCATCAGATTGCCGGCATGGGGATGGCGTTTGCCCTGGCCGCCGAATCGTTCGCCGAAGAACAGGTTAAGATCGCGGCCTTGCGTCAACGCTTGTTGGATCAGTTGGACAGCATTCCTGGGATGCGCCTCAATGGCAGCCCAACCCAACGTATTCCCCATACTCTGAGCCTTACGTTTGGCGAAGGTGAATTCAATTCGGCTGCGCTGAGTGCGGACATTGCGTTTTCCGCGACTTCGGCGTGTAACTCGGCCAGTAATACGCCTTCTCATGTGCTTCTTGCATTGGGCCATGATGCCCGTAGCGCCGGTCGCACGATTCGCTTGAGCCTGGGACGGTTTACCACTGAGCAGGACATCGATCGGGCGGCACAGTTGATCAAGGCCGCACTCGCCAGTGCGCCGGCCTTCTGGGCCATCTGAGTATTTATTCGCAACGCATAACAATTATTTGTGGTTAGCAGGAGACACAATGAGCACGCAGCCTTTGACCCATGGAACGGTTCCCCAGCGCCTGGCGCATACCCGTGAACTGATGAGCCGCGAGGGGATCGATGCCTTGCTGGTGCCGTCGGCCGACCCGCATCTATCCGAATACCTGCCGGGTTACTGGCAGGGGCGCCAGTGGCTGTCTGGTTTTTATGGGTCCGTGGGAACGTTGATCGTTACGGCGGATTTCGCCGGTGTATGGGCTGACAGCCGTTACTGGGAGCAAGCCACCAAGGAACTTAAAGGCAGTGGTATCGAGCTGGTCAAGCTGCAGCCAGGTCAGCCTGGGCCATTGGAGTGGCTGGCCGAGCAAACACCCGAAGGGGGTGTAGTGGCAGTGGACGGTGCGGTGATGGCGGTTGCTTCGGCGCGAACCTTGAGCGCCAAGCTCGCAGAGCGCGGCGCACGGTTGCGCACGGATATCGATTTGCTCAATGAGGTTTGGAAAGATCGGCCGAATTTACCCGATCAACCGATCTATCAGCACCTGCCGCCCCAAGCGACCCTTGGCCGTGGCGAGAAACTCGCCGCATTGCGCGCCAGTCTGAAAGAGAAGGGCGCTGATTGGCATTTTATTGCCACCCTGGATGACATCGCCTGGTTGTTTAACCTGCGTGGCGGTGATGTGTCGTTCAATCCGGTATTTGTGTCCTTTGCGCTGATCAGTCAGCAGCAGGCCACATTGTTCGTAGCGTTGACTAAAGTCGATGCCGAGTTGCGTGCGGTGCTGCAGCAGGACGGTGTGACTTTACGCGACTACGGCGAGGTAGCGCAGGCGCTGCGTGCGGTGCCGTCGGGTGCCAGCGTGCAAGTTGATCCCGCGCGCGTGACGGCCGGTTTGCTGGAAAACCTGGATGCCGGCGTCAAGCTGATTGAGGGGCTAAACCCGACGACGCTGGCCAAATCCCGCAAAAGTCTGGCGGACGCGGAACATATCCGTCGCGCGATGGAACAGGATGGCGCCGCGTTGTGCGAATTCTTCGCTTGGCTGGACGGCGCGCTTGGGCGCGAGCGCATCACTGAACTGACGATCGACGAACACTTGACGGCAGCTCGTGCCCGCCGTCCCGATTATGTTTCGCTGAGTTTCAACACTATCGCGGCATTCAACGCCAATGGCGCGATGCCCCACTACCACGCCACTGAAGAAGAGCATGCGGTTATCGAGGGCGACGGCTTGCTGTTGATTGACTCTGGCGGTCAGTACTTGGGCGGCACTACGGACATTACGCGCATGGTGCCTATCGGCACGCCAAGCGACGAGCAGAAACGTGACTGCACTCGTGTGCTTAAGGGTGTGATCGCACTGTCGCGCGCGCACTTCCCCAAAGGGATTCTGTCACCGCTGTTGGATGCCATTGCCCGCGCTCCTATCTGGGCCGAAGGCGTGGATTACGGTCATGGCACAGGGCACGGCGTAGGTTATTTCCTCAATGTGCATGAGGGCCCGCAAGTGATTGCCTATCAGGCGGCTACCGCGCCGCAGACAGCGATGCAGCCGGGGATGATCACCTCTATTGAGCCGGGTACCTACCGGCCTGGTCGTTGGGGGGTGCGCATCGAAAACCTGGTGTTGAACCGTGAGGCCGGCAAGACCGAGTTTGGCGAGTTTCTCAAATTCGAAACGTTGACCCTCTGTCCCATCGATACCCGTTGTCTGGAGCCTTCGCTGCTGACAACGGATGAGCGCGAGTGGCTCAATGCCTATCACGAACAGGTGCGTGAACGTTTGAGTCCATTGCTCAGTGGCGCTGGTCTTGAGTGGTTGCTGGTACGCACGTCGGCCATTTAAAGGTTGTGGTTCTCAAAGCGTGGGCGGCTATAAAATCGACCCACGTTTTGAAAGTCGGCTACTTACAAATGACAATCATGCTCCGGCTGGTGTAACCCGCCGGGTTGAGGCCGAAGGGGTAATCGCCAGGTTCTTCGGAATTGTCACCGGACTTCGCGATCACCCGATAGCCCTTAGTGCCGCATGAATTTGTTGCGCTGGTGTAGCACTGCTCCCAAGAGGAGGACAGGCCAGAACAGTTGATATGCAGCCCTTTCTTGCCCCGTTTTACTTCTGTTTTTGTGGTCGCGGCACAGCCTGCAATCGCCACGACCATCAACAGTATCAATATTCTTCTCATTCCTATCCTTAAAAAGCCGCCTCGTAAGACTTGAAGCAGGCTGTGCTCGCTGCCGAGCTTGGCGTTCGCGCTGTCCTTGTCGAAAAACTCCATGAGTGACGTTCGTTAAGCACTAAACATGGCTTAAACGAGCGGCAATTACCAGAGCTACGTTCAACCATGAATCAATCCGCCGGAACCAGCGGCTTGGACTCGTCGCGCATCGTCAGTGTGGCACCTACCGAAGCCAGGATAATGCAGGTTATGGCCATCCATTGGGGGATGGAGAGATGTTCTTGTAGGAAGAGCAAACCAGAGAGTGCGCCGAATGCGGGTTCGATACTCATAAGGGTGCCGAAAGTGCGAGCCGGCAGGCGTGTGAGTGCGACCATCTCAAGGGTGTAGGGCAGCGCGGTAGAGAGGATAGCCACACCGATGGCGACCGGAATCAAGGCGGGTGTCAGCAATGCTGTTCCCGCATGAACGATGCCGATAGGTGCCACAAACAATGCAGCGATCATCACGCCTAGGGCCGCGGTTTGCACACCGTTGTCGTTCCCCGCCTTCTGCCCGAACACTATGTAAAGCGCCCAACAGATACCGGCACCCAGCGCATAGGCACCTCCCAGCAAGTCAATGCCATTGCTGGCTTCTCCCATCGGAATCAAGAGGAGTAGGCCGATGATCGCCAAGGCAATCCACAGGAAATCAACCGCTCGCCTGGA
The DNA here is from genome assembly GCF_019641515.1 of Pseudomonas sp. S5F11. NCBI lineage: Bacteria > Pseudomonadati > Pseudomonadota > Gammaproteobacteria > Pseudomonadales > Pseudomonadaceae > Pseudomonas > Pseudomonas sp. S5F11. Next base: position 1,498,531 of record NZ_JAIFJZ010000001.1, on the reverse strand, counting down.
GGCATAGATAGCTACGGCCAGCGGCCCTGTGAATTCGAGTGCTACGGCAATACCCAGAGGAACACTGCGTAATGACATATAGAAGAGAAAATTCATGCCGCCCAGTGCCATGCCGTAGACAACCACTGTACGCAGAGACTTTGCAGTCAGCCTGGCGCGCCACGGACGTAACAGAACCAGCATGATCACGCTGGCGAAAATCAAGCGCAAAGCAGTAGTACCTTGTGCGCCCACGACCGGGAACATGCTCTTAGCGAGCGATGCGCCGGATTGGATGGATGCCATGGCAATCAAGAGCAGGCCGACCGGAAACAGTGTTGATGCCAGGCTGCGTGGAGAGGAGGTCATTGTTGTTCGTCCGAGATCATATTGGATAGGCGAGGACGGTATGATGCTCAAGTGGATAAAGATGAGCAATATATTGCTCAGCTTTAGTGAGGCGCTTATCTATATAGAGTATTTTGGTTTCTTTCATAGGGGGTTAATAGAAAACGCAAATTAACGCTTGACGGCAGATTCCAGAAGTCTATAATTCGCCCCACTTCCGGCGCAGTCGAAACGGAAAACTCCTTGGTAAACAAAGAGTTACGCAAGATCGACAGCGGATCGCTTCAGTTCATCGAAGCCCAGAAGGAGTTGGTGGAGCAGTGTTGTTTGGCTCTAATAACGTTTCGATCTTCTCGATCGAAAGCGGAGAAAAAGAGGTGTTGACAGCAGCGTGTAACGCTGTAGAATTCGCCTCCCGCTAACGAGAGATCGGAAGCGCAAGTGGTTGAAGTTGTTGAAGAAATCTTCGAAAACTTCTGAAAATAATCACTTGACAGCAAATGAGGCTGCTGTAGAATGCGCGCCTCGGTTGAGACGAAAGATCTTAACCAACCGCTCTTTAACAACTGAATCAAGCAATTCGTGTGGGTGCTTGTGGAGTCAGACTGATAGTCAACAAGATTATCAGCATCGCAAGTTACTCCGCGAGAAATCAAAGATGTAACCAACGATTGCTGAGCCAAGTTTAGGGTTTCTTAAAAACCCAAAGATGTTTGAACTGAAGAGTTTGATCATGGCTCAGATTGAACGCTGGCGGCAGGCCTAACACATGCAAGTCGAGCGGTAGAGAGAAGCTTGCTTCTCTTGAGAGCGGCGGACGGGTGAGTAATGCCTAGGAATCTGCCTGGTAGTGGGGGATAACGTTCGGAAACGGACGCTAATACCGCATACGTCCTACGGGAGAAAGCAGGGGACCTTCGGGCCTTGCGCTATCAGATGAGCCTAGGTCGGATTAGCTAGTTGGTGGGGTAATGGCTCACCAAGGCGACGATCCGTAACTGGTCTGAGAGGATGATCAGTCACACTGGAACTGAGACACGGTCCAGACTCCTACGGGAGGCAGCAGTGGGGAATATTGGACAATGGGCGAAAGCCTGATCCAGCCATGCCGCGTGTGTGAAGAAGGTCTTCGGATTGTAAAGCACTTTAAGTTGGGAGGAAGGGCCGTTACCTAATACGTGATGGTTTTGACGTTACCGACAGAATAAGCACCGGCTAACTCTGTGCCAGCAGCCGCGGTAATACAGAGGGTGCAAGCGTTAATCGGAATTACTGGGCGTAAAGCGCGCGTAGGTGGTTTGTTAAGTTGGATGTGAAATCCCCGGGCTCAACCTGGGAACTGCATTCAAAACTGACTGACTAGAGTATGGTAGAGGGTGGTGGAATTTCCTGTGTAGCGGTGAAATGCGTAGATATAGGAAGGAACACCAGTGGCGAAGGCGACCACCTGGACTGATACTGACACTGAGGTGCGAAAGCGTGGGGAGCAAACAGGATTAGATACCCTGGTAGTCCACGCCGTAAACGATGTCAACTAGCCGTTGGGAGCCTTGAGCTCTTAGTGGCGCAGCTAACGCATTAAGTTGACCGCCTGGGGAGTACGGCCGCAAGGTTAAAACTCAAATGAATTGACGGGGGCCCGCACAAGCGGTGGAGCATGTGGTTTAATTCGAAGCAACGCGAAGAACCTTACCAGGCCTTGACATCCAATGAACTTTCTAGAGATAGATTGGTGCCTTCGGGAACATTGAGACAGGTGCTGCATGGCTGTCGTCAGCTCGTGTCGTGAGATGTTGGGTTAAGTCCCGTAACGAGCGCAACCCTTGTCCTTAGTTACCAGCACGTAATGGTGGGCACTCTAAGGAGACTGCCGGTGACAAACCGGAGGAAGGTGGGGATGACGTCAAGTCATCATGGCCCTTACGGCCTGGGCTACACACGTGCTACAATGGTCGGTACAGAGGGTTGCCAAGCCGCGAGGTGGAGCTAATCCCATAAAACCGATCGTAGTCCGGATCGCAGTCTGCAACTCGACTGCGTGAAGTCGGAATCGCTAGTAATCGCGAATCAGAATGTCGCGGTGAATACGTTCCCGGGCCTTGTACACACCGCCCGTCACACCATGGGAGTGGGTTGCACCAGAAGTAGCTAGTCTAACCTTCGGGGGGACGGTTACCACGGTGTGATTCATGACTGGGGTGAAGTCGTAACAAGGTAGCCGTAGGGGAACCTGCGGCTGGATCACCTCCTTAATCGACGACATCAGCTGCTCCATAAGTTCCCACACGAATTGCTTGATTCATTGAAGAAGACGAAAGAAGCAGCCCGAAATTGGGTCTGTAGCTCAGTTGGTTAGAGCGCACCCCTGATAAGGGTGAGGTCGGCAGTTCGAATCTGCCCAGACCCACCAATTTTGTGTGGGAAACGCCTGTAGAAATGCGGGGCCATAGCTCAGCTGGGAGAGCGCCTGCCTTGCACGCAGGAGGTCAGCGGTTCGATCCCGCTTGGCTCCACCACTACTGCTTCTGTTTGTATAAAGCTTAGAAATGAGCATTCCATCGTGTCGATGGTGAATGTTGATTTCTAGTCTTTGACTAGTTCGTTCTTTAAAAATTTGGGTATGTGATAGAAAGATAGACTGAACGTTACTTTCACTGGTAACGGATCAGGCTAAGGTAAAATTTGTGAGTTCTCTTAGTTGAGAAATTCGAATTTTCGGCGAATGTCGTCTTCACAGTATAACCAGATTGCTTGGGGTTATATGGTCAAGTGAAGAAGCGCATACGGTGGATGCCTTGGCAGTCAGAGGCGATGAAAGACGTGGTAGCCTGCGAAAAGCTTCGGGGAGTCGGCAAACAGACTTTGATCCGGAGATGTCTGAATGGGGGAACCCAGCCATCATAAGATGGTTATCTTGTACTGAATACATAGGTGCAAGAGGCGAACCAGGGGAACTGAAACATCTAAGTACCCTGAGGAAAAGAAATCAACCGAGATTCCCTTAGTAGTGGCGAGCGAACGGGGACTAGCCCTTAAGTGGCTTTGAGATTAGCGGAACGCTCTGGAAAGTGCGGCCATAGTGGGTGATAGCCCTGTACGCGAAAATCTCTTAGTCATGAAATCGAGTAGGACGGAGCACGAGAAACTTTGTCTGAATATGGGGGGACCATCCTCCAAGGCTAAATACTACTGACTGACCGATAGTGAACTAGTACCGTGAGGGAAAGGCGAAAAGAACCCCGGAGAGGGGAGTGAAATAGATCCTGAAACCGTATGCGTACAAGCAGTGGGAGCAGACTTTGTTCTGTGACTGCGTACCTTTTGTATAATGGGTCAGCGACTTATTTTCAGTGGCGAGCTTAACCGAATAGGGGAGGCGTAGCGAAAGCGAGTCTTAATAGGGCGTCTAGTCGCTGGGAATAGACCCGAAACCGGGCGATCTATCCATGGGCAGGTTGAAGGTTGGGTAACACTAACTGGAGGACCGAACCGACTACCGTTGAAAAGTTAGCGGATGACCTGTGGATCGGAGTGAAAGGCTAATCAAGCTCGGAGATAGCTGGTTCTCCTCGAAAGCTATTTAGGTAGCGCCTCATGTATCACTGTAGGGGGTAGAGCACTGTTTCGGCTAGGGGGTCATCCCGACTTACCAAACCGATGCAAACTCCGAATACCTACAAGTGCCGAGCATGGGAGACACACGGCGGGTGCTAACGTCCGTCGTGAAAAGGGAAACAACCCAGACCGTCAGCTAAGGTCCCAAAGTTATGGTTAAGTGGGAAACGATGTGGGAAGGCTTAGACAGCTAGGAGGTTGGCTTAGAAGCAGCCACCCTTTAAAGAAAGCGTAATAGCTCACTAGTCGAGTCGGCCTGCGCGGAAGATGTAACGGGGCTCAAACCATACACCGAAGCTACGGGTATCACGTAAGTGATGCGGTAGAGGAGCGTTCTGTAAGCCTGTGAAGGTGAGTTGAGAAGCTTGCTGGAGGTATCAGAAGTGCGAATGCTGACATGAGTAACGACAATGGGTGTGAAAAACACCCACGCCGAAAGACCAAGGTTTCCTGCGCAACGTTAATCGACGCAGGGTTAGTCGGTCCCTAAGGCGAGGCTGAAAAGCGTAGTCGATGGAAAACAGGTTAATATTCCTGTACTTCTGGTTATTGCGATGGAGGGACGGAGAAGGCTAGGCCAGCTTGGCGTTGGTTGTCCAAGTTTAAGGTGGTAGGCTGAGATCTTAGGTAAATCCGGGATCTTAAGGCCGAGAGCTGATGACGAGTGTTCTTTTAGAACACGAAGTGGTTGATGCCATGCTTCCAAGAAAAGCTTCTAAGCTTCAGGTAACCAGGAACCGTACCCCAAACCGACACAGGTGGTTGGGTAGAGAATACCAAGGCGCTTGAGAGAACTCGGGTGAAGGAACTAGGCAAAATGGCACCGTAACTTCGGGAGAAGGTGCGCCGGTGAGGGTGAAGGACTTGCTCCGTAAGCTCATGCCGGTCGAAGATACCAGGCCGCTGCGACTGTTTATTAAAAACACAGCACTCTGCAAACACGAAAGTGGACGTATAGGGTGTGACGCCTGCCCGGTGCCGGAAGGTTAATTGATGGGGTTAGCTAACGCGAAGCTCTTGATCGAAGCCCCGGTAAACGGCGGCCGTAACTATAACGGTCCTAAGGTAGCGAAATTCCTTGTCGGGTAAGTTCCGACCTGCACGAATGGCGTAACGATGGCGGCGCTGTCTCCACCCGAGACTCAGTGAAATTGAAATCGCTGTGAAGATGCAGTGTATCCGCGGCTAGACGGAAAGACCCCGTGAACCTTTACTATAGCTTTGCACTGGACTTTGAATTTGCTTGTGTAGGATAGGTGGGAGGCTTTGAAGCGTGGACGCCAGTCTGCGTGGAGCCATCCTTGAAATACCACCCTGGCAACTTTGAGGTTCTAACTCAGGTCCGTTATCCGGATCGAGGACAGTGTATGGTGGGTAGTTTGACTGGGGCGGTCTCCTCCTAAAGAGTAACGGAGGAGTACGAAGGTGCGCTCAGACCGGTCGGAAATCGGTCGTAGAGTATAAAGGCAAAAGCGCGCTTGACTGCGAGACAGACACGTCGAGCAGGTACGAAAGTAGGTCTTAGTGATCCGGTGGTTCTGTATGGAAGGGCCATCGCTCAACGGATAAAAGGTACTCCGGGGATAACAGGCTGATACCGCCCAAGAGTTCATATCGACGGCGGTGTTTGGCACCTCGATGTCGGCTCATCACATCCTGGGGCTGAAGCCGGTCCCAAGGGTATGGCTGTTCGCCATTTAAAGTGGTACGCGAGCTGGGTTTAGAACGTCGTGAGACAGTTCGGTCCCTATCTGCCGTGGACGTTTGAGATTTGAGAGGGGCTGCTCCTAGTACGAGAGGACCGGAGTGGACGAACCTCTGGTGTTCCGGTTGTCACGCCAGTGGCATTGCCGGGTAGCTATGTTCGGAATAGATAACCGCTGAAAGCATCTAAGCGGGAAACTAGCCTCAAGATGAGATCTCACTGGAACCTTGAGTTCCCTGAAGGGCCGTCGAAGACTACGACGTTGATAGGTTGGGTGTGTAAGCGCTGTGAGGCGTTGAGCTAACCAATACTAATTGCCCGTGAGGCTTGACCATATAACACCCAAGCAATTTGAGTCGAAAGGCCAGATTGCGGTGTGTGAAGACGCAATGAACCGAAAGTTCGATGCTCACAAAACACCGACAGCTGTCACATACCCAATTTGCTGAAGCGAGGCCAAAAGGTCACGAGTCAGTACCCGAATTTCTTGACGACCATAGAGCATTGGAACCACCTGATCCCATCCCGAACTCAGAAGTGAAACGATGCATCGCCGATGGTAGTGTGGGGTTTCCCCATGTGAGAGTAGGTCATCGTCAAGATTAAATTCCGAAACCCCAATTGCGAAAGCAGTTGGGGTTTTGTTTTGCGCGCTCGAAAAGTGTTGTAAAGCTTTTTCCTTTTCCTCCACCGTCGATATAAAGCTCCGCTACGACGTCATGAGGAGCTGATTGTCTCGTGACAAAAACACCATTGAGTACCGTTGAAGAAATCGATGCAAAGCGTCTCTGCATTTTTGGTAAGGTGCAGCTCATTTTCAAAGGGACTTATCTTCATTCGCAGGACGCGGCAACGATCTTTTTCAAAGAGATGCTGTAGAAATGCCTGAAGTGATACCGATCAAGGACAACGAGAAAGAGAATCGTCTGGTCAACAAACGCCTGCTTGCCTGTGCATTGCTGGTCATTGGCATTACTTGTGCCCTAGTGGGCCGTATGTATTTTTTGCAGGTGGTGCAGTTCGACTATCACTCTACGATCTCCGAAAACAATCGCGTCCACGTCCTGCCTATCACTCCCACCCGTGGACTGATCTATGACCGCAACGGTGTAGTGCTTGCCGACAACCGCCCCAGCTATAACCTGACGATCACCCGCGAGCGCACCACAGACCTTAAGGGGGAGCTGGACACGATCATCGACTTACTGCACTTGCCTACTGAAGATCGCGCATTGTTCGACAAAGCCCTCAAGCAAGCGCGCCACCCTTTCGTTCCGGTGACCTTGTTTTACGAACTCACCGAGGAACAGATCGCGGTGCTGGCTGTGAATGAGTTCCGCCTACCCGGGGTTGATGTGGAACCACAATTCGTTCGACATTACCCCCTGGGTCCGCATTTTGCTCATTCCATTGGTTACGTAGGCCGGATCAACGAGAAGGAGTCCAAGAACCTAGATTCTGTGGAATATCGCGGTACTCAGTCGATCGGCAAGACTGGAATCGAACGCTTCTACGAGTCCGAGCTGCATGGTCATGTGGGTTACGAAGAGGTTGAGACGAATGCTCAGGGCCGGGTGCTTCGCGTACTCAAGCACACCGACCCGGTCCCTGGAAAAAATATTGTCCTGAGCCTCGACGTCAAACTTCAGGAAGCAGCAGAGCAAGCCTTGGGGGATCGCCGTGGTTCGGTGGTTGCTCTCGATCCGCAAACCGGCGAAGTACTGGCCATGGTCAGCAAGCCAAGTTTCGATCCGAACCTCTTCGTCACCGGTATCAGTTTCAAGGAATATGCCGCACTGCACGACTCTATCGACCGGCCTTTGTTCAACCGTGTCCTTCGGGGTCTGTATGCGCCAGGCTCAACCATCAAGCCCGAGGTGGCCATCGCTGGTCTCGACAGCGGTGTCGTCACTGCCCAAACCCGCGTGTTCGACCCTGGTTACTACCAGCTCCCGGACTTTGACCACAAATACCGCAATTGGAACCACAGTGGCGATGGTTGGGTGGACATGGACGCAGCTATCATGCGTTCTAACGACACTTACTTTTATGACTTGGCCCACAAGCTGGGAATCGATCGCCTGCATGATTACTTGGCCGAGTTTGGCCTGGGTCAGAAAGTGTCCATGGATATGTTCGAAGAGTCAGCCGGGCTGATGCCTTCCCAGGCATGGAAGCGCGCCACACGCCGCCAGCCTTGGTTCCCCGGTGAAACGGTGATCCTCGGCATCGGCCAGGGCTACATGCAGGTCACCCCGTTGCAACTGGCTCAGGCCACCGCTTTGATCGCCAACAAGGGCGTGTGGAACCGACCGCACTTGGCCAAGACCATCAACGGTGTGCCGCCAGTAGACGAAAACCCCATGCCAAACGTTGTCCTTAAGGACCCGCGCGACTGGGAGCAGGTCAACCACGGTATGCAACTGGTCATGCACGACCCACGCGGCATCGCGCGGGCGGCCGCACAAGGTGCGCAGTATCGGATCGCTGGCAAGAGTGGTACCGCGCAGGTCGTGGCGATCAAACAGGGTGAGCGCTACAACCGCGAGAAAACGCTGGAGCGCCATCGTGATAACGCCTTGTTTGTAGGCTTTGCCCCAGCCGAGCATCCAAAAATTGTCATTTCGGTCATGATTGAAAACGGCGAGGCCGGTGGCCGTGTGGCAGGGCCTGTGGTGCGGCAGATCATGGATGCCTGGTTACTAGACCAAGAAGGACACCTTAAACCGCAATATGCAACACCTGCTAAAGGGCCCGGAGATCCTCACGTTTGAGTCATGGTTTCCATTCGCTCCAGCACTCTACGTCCTCGTAGGCCAGCCATGGTTTAGCCTGGGCGGTCCAGATTTGCGAGGTTGGCCTGACGCCTGGGTCATCATCCAGCGTTGCCACTCGCACGATGACATGAGGCTGATGCCCACGTTCAGCCATCAAATGAGAGCCGCACCGCGAGCAGAAATGCCTGTGCTTGCCCGGTGACGATTCGAAGGACGACAGCAGCTCCTGTCCCTGCGTCCAAACAAAGTGTTCCCGCATCACCCCGGCGGTGCTGACAAAGGGGGCCGCATGCACTTTGCGACAGCTGTCGCAGTGGCAGTGGCTGATAGGCATGTCCAGGCGGAGTACTTGATAGCGCACCGCCTTGCAAAAGCAACTTCCGTTGAGTGGGTCAGTCATAAGGTAGGGTCAGTTCATGGACGGGTCATCATCATTGCTTACAACTCCAGGTTGCGCATTGTTTGATGTCACCTACGGTCAATGGAGGAGGTGACTTATGCACGTATTAGATCGCATCGAGCGAAAAATCCTGCTCAACGCTTCACGTAAAAAAGTTTGGGACGCGCTGACAGATGCCGAGCAATTCGGCCAATGGTTTGGCATTGCTCTCAAGGGCAAGGCCTTTGTCGAGGGGGAGATCGTTGAGGCGCCGATCACCTACCCTGGTTATGAGCATGTCGTCTGGAAGGCCAGGATCGAACGAATACTGCCGCAGACCCTGTTCTCATTCAGTTGGCATCCGTTCGCGGTCGACGACACTATCGACTATGACAAGGAAAGCCCGACCCTGGTGGAGTTCACTATCGAGGACCATGCGCCCGGTATTCTGCTGCGGGTGGTTGAGTCAGGTTTCAACGAAATTCCCGATGCCCGTCGCCAGAAGGCATTCAAGATGAATTCCCGAGGCTGGGACGAGCAAATGGGCAACATCGAGAACTTCCTCAAATGATGCCCGCTGTGTATTTACTATCCGAAACTGTCTGACAGGGAGAGTGCCATGTCTGGCCAACGTCATTACCTCGGATTCATGCCGCCCTACATTCTCAATCGCCTGATTGATCATGGCTCCGAATGGCAGCGTTCGCGCGCATTGAAAACCCTGACGCACGTCCGTCAGTTCTTGCCCGCGACCGCTCGCCAATCCCAGGCGCCCGTGGCCGAGGCCCATCAGCCTGGTCAACTGCAGCGCAATATTTACGATGCTCAACACTTGACCGTGCTGCCTGGCGCGCTGGTTCGGGTCGAAGGTCAGCGTGCCAGCGGCGATGTCGCCGTAGATGAGGCGTACGATGCCTTGGGCGCCACCCATGACTTTTTCTGGCAGGTCTATGGTCGAGACTCTATCGACAACCGGGGCTTTGCGCTGGCCGGCACCGTGCACTACGGAGAGGGCTATGAAAATGCGTTCTGGAATGGGGCGCAAATGGTGTTTGGCGACGGCGATGGCGAGGTGTTCCAGCGGTTTACGCGCTCGCTCGACGTGGTGGCGCACGAACTCACCCACGGAGTCATCGAAAGCGAAGCGGGCCTGGTCTATCGCAATCAATCCGGGGCACTCAACGAGTCGATTTCCGATGTGTTCGGTGTGCTTACGCGTCAGTACGTCCTCAAGCAAACTGCAGAGCAGGCCGACTGGCTGATCGGCGCCGATCTGCTGACCGACAAGGTCAAAGGTAAAGGCCTGCGCTCGATGTCCCACCCTGGCACGGCCTATGATGATCCTGTGCTCGGCAAAGACCCGCAGCCTGCGCATATGGACGATTTCATCAATACCCAAGACGACAATGGCGGTGTGCACCTCAACTCCGGTATTCCCAATCGCGCGTTCTACCTGGTCGCCATAGCACTTGGCGGTTCGGCCTGGGAGCGGGCTGGCCAAATCTGGTATGACACCCTCTGCGACAAAAACTTGGACAACGACGCTAACTTTCAGGCCTTTGCTACTCTGACCGTACAACATGCCCACCAACGTTTTGGCACTGAAGCGGCTGATGCTGTGCGTAAAGCCTGGGAGGAAGTCGGCGTCGGTCCAGCAGGAGAATCACGCAATGAAAGAACTTCCGGCCTTGGGTAACGACGCCACCGTGCGCCTGTCCCGTCAGGGCGGCCAGGTGACCACCATGACCCGGCCGCGTGAAATCGAATTTGCTCAGTGCAATGTCGATGAGCGTGAGCAAATCTGCAATGTGCTGAACCGTTGCCTGCCGCAAACGTCGACGGATGTAGGCCGGGGCGATCAGCGCTTCTATCAGATTGAAGTTCGCTATCGCTCGGACAATCGCGACGATCAACTGCGTTTTACGGTACCGGAAGACCAGGCCTCGGAAGAGCTGAAGCGTTTATGGGACAAGGGCCAGGTGTAATAACCCTTCTGCATGAGTATTACTTTTCGCCCCGAAGCTCGCGCCGCGTAGAATCACCGGCTCAAAGCGATTTCTGAGGTGCGGTACGGTGGATTTACAGCAGGGTTTTGTCCTGACCCGGCATTGGCGCGATACCCCGGCCGGCACGGAGGTCAGCTTCTGGCTGGCCACCGACCAGGGGCCACGGTACATCCGTCTACCCGTTCAGACCTCCGTGATGTTTATCCCTGAAGCCCATCGCAAGCCGTTGGATTGGCTGCTCAAGGGGGAGCGCGATGTCGAGTTGCGCCCGCTGCAGCTGTGTGACTTCCATCACCGCCCCGTCCTCGGTCTGTATACCCGCCAGCATCGCCAGTTGATGGACCTGGAAAAACGCCTGCGTGCCGCGGGCGTCGATGTGTACGAAGGCGACGTACGGCCTCCTGAGCGCTACATGATGGAGCGTTTCATCACTGCGCCCGTGTGGTTCGGTGGTACGCCGCAGGCCACGGGCGTGCTGTCGGACGCCCAGATGAAACCCGCGCCGGACTACCGCCCGCCGCTCAGGCTGGTGTCCCTGGATATCGAGACCACCGCCCAGGGCGACCTGTATTCCATCGCCCTGGAAGGCTGCGGCGAGCGCCAGGTGTATATGCTCGGGCCGCCCAATAAGACCGACGCCGTGGACTTCAAGCTCGACTATTGCGACAGCCGCGCTCAGTTGCTCGAACGTCTCAATGCGTGGCTGGCCACTCATGACCCCGACGCCATCATCGGCTGGAACGTGGTGCAGTTCGACCTGCGGGTGCTCCATGAGCACGCCCAGCGCCTCAATGTGCCCTTGCTGCTCGGGCGCGGTGAAGAGGCCATGAGCTGGCGTGAGCATGGCAGTCGCAACCATTACTTCGCGGCGGCGCCGGGACGCTTGATCATTGACGGCATCGAAGCGCTGCGCTCGGCGACCTGGAGTTTCGAATCGTTCAGTCTGGAAAACGTTGCGCAAACCTTGCTGGGCGAAGGCAAGGATATTTCTACGCCGTACCAGCGCATGGACGAAATCAACCGCATGTTCGCCGAGGACAAGCCCGCCCTGGCGCGCTACAACCTCAAGGACTGCGAGCTGGTCACGCGAATTTTCGAGAAAACCGAACTACTCAAGTTCCTGCTGGAGCGTGCCAGTGTCACCGGGCTACCGGCTGACCGCAGCGGCGGCTCCGTCGCCGCATTTACCCACCTCTACATGCCGCTGATGCACCGCGCAGGCTTCGTCGCACCGAACCTTGGCGATAAGCCGCCCCAGGCCAGCCCTGGCGGTTTCGTCATGGACTCACGTCCCGGCCTCTACGAGTCGGTGCTGGTGCTGGATTACAAAAGCCTGTACCCGTCGATCATTCGCAGTTTCCTGATCGACCCCGTGGGCCTGATCGAAGGCCTCAAACACGCTGATGACCGCGAATCGGTGGAAGGCTTTCGCGGTGCGCGGTTTTCCCGAACGCGCCATTGTCTGCCGTCGATTGTCGCGCGCGTGGCCGAAGGGCGCGAAGCGGCCAAGCGCGAACACAACGCACCGCTGTCCCAGGCCCTGAAAATCATCATGAACGCCTTCTACGGCGTGCTCGGCTCCAGCGGCTGTCGGTTCTTCGACACGCGTCTGGCCTCCTCGATCACCCTGCGCGGTCACCAGATCATGCGTCAGACCCGCCAATTGGTTGAGGCCCAGGGCTATGAAGTGATCTACGGCGACACCGACTCCACCTTCGTGTGGCTCGGCCGTGCGCATTCCCAGGAGGATGCCAGCCGCATCGGCCAGGCGCTGGTCACGCATGTCAACGATTGGTGGCGCGAGCACCTGAGCACCGAATTCGGTTTGCAGAGCGCCCTGGAATTGCAATACGAAACCCACTTCACGCGCTTTCTGATGCCTACCATTCGCGGCGCAGAGGAGGGCAGCAAGAAGCGCTACGCCGGCCTGGTCGTGCGCAGCGATGGTCAAGAAGAGATGATCTACAAGGGCCTTGAGACTGTGCGCAGTGACTGGTCGCCCCTGGCGCGACAGTTCCAGCAAGAGCTTTACCGCCTCATCTTTCACCGCCAGCCGCACCAGGCGTACATCCGCGATTACGTGCGTAGAACCTTGGGCGGCGAACTCGACGAGTTGCTGGTCTACCGTAAACGCCTGCGCCGCCGCCTGGACGATTACGAACGCAACGTCCCGCCCCATGTGCGAGCGGCGCGTTTGGCAGACGATTACAACGACCGCCTGGGTAGGCCGCGCCAGTACCAGCGTGGCGGCTGGATCAGCTATGTGATCAGCGTCAACGGGCCCGAACCGCTGGAAGTGCGCCAGGCGCCGATTGACTACGATCACTATGTCACCCGCCAATTGCAGCCGGTGGCCGACGCGATTCTGCCGTTCGTAAATGATGATTTCAGTACGTTGGTCGGCGGGCAGATGGGGCTGTTCTAAAACACTTGCGATGCACGGTCGGGCGTGTGCACGCTTGGGGCTCCGTCATAAAGGAGAGGCCATGATGTATACGCTCTACGGCACCGACGAATCCGGCTCATGCATGATCGAAATCGCCTTGCAGCGTTGTGCAGTACCGTGGCATCGGGTGGACGCCAGCTCCTGGCACGACGGCGAAGGCAGCGAGGTCCTGGCGCGTATCAACCCGCTCAAACAGATCCCGACGCTGGTGATGCCCGATGGTCAGGTACTGACGGAAAGCGCCGCCATCCTGATTCATCTCGGCCTGGCATTCCCCGACGCGCACCTGCTGAGCGGCGACCGCGCGCAGATCATCCGGGGCCTGGTTTATATCGCGGCCAATTGCTACTCGGCGATCGGCATCATCGATTACCCACAGCGTTGGTTGGGTGACGCGCCCGAGGCGGTGCAAACGCAACTGGTCTGCGGCACACGCCGTTATCTGCATCAAGCCTGGGTGGTATTCGCCGAACAGTTTGCCGAGCAGTTGTTTGCCAACAACGGTGAGCCCAATGCCTTGGGCATCATGGCGGCGGCGGTGTCGCGTTGGGACGCCGCGCGGGAGGCGTTGAGCGCCGTAGCGCCAGGCTTTGCGCGCACCTTGGCGCGTGTGGATGCCGACCCCGGCGTGGCGCCCGTGTTCGCCCGGCATTGGCCGCAGTGGACGGCGTCGTGATGATTCTGCAATCAGGCGAAACAATCCCTGCGGCCCCACTCAACCCCTTGCGTCACGGGCGTCCTGACCTACTCTTTCTCAAAGTGCCGTAGGAATCATCCTTGAATTTGACTGTCGCAGACATGAAACTCAAGAACCCTGCATGAAATTCAAAGGAGGTGCGCATGCTCATCCGGTCGCTGACCCTGGCTACCTTGATGGCGTTTACGGGGCCGCTGTTGGCGGCTGAGGATATCAACCCGCTCAAGCAGGATTTGGGCAAGGCCCGGCCGCTGGTGGTGGTGGAGCTTGATTCCGGCAACGATACGTTGGCCAAACTCAAGAAAGAGCTGGACGAGCCGGCCACCAAGCAGTCCTTTGAAGAACGCAGCATGGTGTTCTACACCGTCAAGTTCGGCAGTATCGGAGCTGAAGGTGAGAAGTTCGCCAAAGACCCGAAAGACAACAAGAAACTCACCCCGCCGGAAACCAATGCATTGATCCGCGCCCTCAAGCTCGGCGCCGGCAGCGGCACCAAAGTGATTCTGGTGGGCAAGGACGGCGAGAAGAAACTTGAGAAGACCGTGCCGCCGGACACCCTCGATCTCAAGGAATTCTTCAGCACCATCGATCAGATGCCCATGGCGGAAAAAGAAGCCGCGGCGGCTCCTGAGCCCCAACCTGCGGCGCCTGCCCCGGCTCCGGCCAAGGGCGCCAAACCTGCTAAACCCGGTAGCAAACCCGCGGTGCAACCATTGGATGATTGATGTCGGCAGGAGCGAGCGTGCTCGCTCCAACCGCTATGCCCGCTGTTTGCGCAGCGGAAACGGAAAATAGAAGAACCGCAGGAACGCCACGCGCTTGATCACCTCCCCGATCAACAACGGCGCGATCACCGCCACCCCAAACCCGATACACGCCGCGACGAATTCATGCAGCCCCAGGCGCACCAGCAGGTCGACCGTCTTGTGCTGGATCTCGCCATGGAAGATCAGCAGGATCAACGTGGATTGACCGATGTAGGTCATCATCCGCGTGAGCAGGGCCGATACCATGATCACCTTCGCCAAAGCCCAGCACAGGTACACGCCGATCAGCGCCAGCAGGCTGGTCCACAGCCAGTGGTCGTAGCGACGTTGCGCCAGGTCCATGGTGGCGTGGCTGTAGAGGAACACCGCGGCGAACAGCACCACCGACACCAGCAGCGTCAGCCATGAGCCGGCGTGGGTACGCAGCCAGTCGCGCAATAGGTAGCCATACACGAAACAGGCGCTGCTGATCAGCGTGACGTCGAGGCTGAAGGGCAAGCCGGGCAGCACCCACGTGTGCTCGCCGAGCGTCACCGGCAGTTGCCAGAACCACGGCAGCATCCAGATGCCCAGCAGCAGCGGTACGATCATCGCCGCGCAACTCACCGCCAGCGGTAAACGTTGAATCAGCCGCAGCAGCAACCAACTGAACAGAATCGCCACCCAGAAATGCGGCAAAAACCACAGCGCCTGCCAGGGGATTGTGGCCACCGTGGCATACAGCACGCCGCCGATATCCGGCAGTAACGGTTGGCCGCGCAGTACATCGCGCACGATCACATACACCAGCATGGTGAAGAAAAACGGTTTGAGCAGACCATCGGCCTTGCGCAGCGCCATCTCCACAAATGGCTGTTCCGGTTTGAAAAACACCCCGGACAGAAAGAAAAACAATGGCAACACAAACGACGCCAGGATCGGATACAGCAGATCGGGCGACTTGGCGACGAACCAACTGTGGGCATACACGATCACCAGGATGCCGATGCCTTTGGCGATGTCCATTTGGATCCAGCGATGTTTCACCTCAGTGCTCCCATTCGATCACACCCAATCTCATGCTTTACGCCACGGCTTGAGCCATAGCCCCAGGCCCACCAGCACCACGGCGCCGGCCAGTGTGCTTAGCCCCAACTGCAGCCATGCGCCCTGCACCGGGAACAGCAGCAGCGCCGCCAGGCCCAGTGCCAGCGCGCTTAGCAGCCAGTGGCGCATCCACGGCACCTCGGCGAGTAAACCCTGGCGCTGCATCAGCAGCAGCGCGGTGCAGATCACCCCGGCCAGTGCGGCCAAAGGGATGCCCGCCAGACCAAACACGAAGGGCAGGGCGCCCAGTAACAGCACATTGACCAGGCTGCCCAGCAGCTCGCAGCGCAGCGGCTGGCGTGTGTCGCCAGCGGCGTAGGCGTAGCGCGCGAGCAAGGCGTTCCAGGCGCCGAACACTAGCGGCACGGCAAACCAAGCCAGCAGCAGCGGCAGTGGCGAATCCATCGCGTGCTTGGGCAGCAGCAGCGTGACCAGGCTCGGCGCGGCGGCCACCAGGCCGACGCCGGCGGGCAGGGTCAGCACGCTGGCGGTCTCCAGGCCGCGCTTGAGCAAGGCCAGGCGCTCATCGCCTTGACGCTGGCTCATCATGCCCAGCAGCACCTGGTTGAGGCTCATCAGTGCAATCAGCGGCAGGTTCATCAGCTTGCGCGCCAGGTTCACCCAGGTCACAGCGCCTTCCCCCAGCAGCGATGCCACCAGGCGTTCAATCAAGGCCAGGCCCTGGCTGGCGCCGTTACTCAACAACAGCGGGCCGATGCGCTGGCCCAGTTCGCGTAAAGGCGCAAGCCTCAGTTGCCAGCACCATGGGCGCCAACCCTGGCGCCAGATCGATGGCAACAACGCCAGCGGCATCAACAGGCTGCCGACCAGGCACGCCAAGGCCAACGACTGCGGCTGCGTGGCGCTGCCCGCGAGAGCGAGGTAGGCCACCGGCGGCAGGTTGAATAGCAACGACCCCAGCCCCGCCAGCACAAAGCGTTCGTTGGCTTGCAACGGAATACTGAACAAGGCGTGCAGCAGCAACCCCGGCACGCACCACGCAACGATCTGCAAATTATTGCCGGCCAGGGCGGCGGCACCGGCGGCCAGCCCCGGCCCCAGTATTTGCACCAGCCACGGCGCCAACAGCATCAGCAGCAGACTGGTCAGCAATGCAATCAGCAGCAAGGCCGGAAACAACACCGCCAGCCAATCCGCTCGCTCAGCATCCTTGCGCGCCAGGAACAGCGGCAGGGCGGCGGCACTCAGCACGCCACCGGCCAGGGACATGCGCAGCGCTTCGGGCAGGAACAACGCGATCAGGAACGCATCGCTACGTTCGCCCGCGCCCCACGCCGCTACCAGCAGCCATTCGCGCGCAAACCCCAGGCATAAGCCCAAGAGGGTCGCCACGGTCAGCCATGCGGCGGAGCCGAGCATCAGGAGTGGGCGCCATCAAGCAGCGGCTTGCCGTAAGCCACACGCTTGACCTGCGGCACGCGCGCCGGAAACAGCCGCCGCGCCTCCAGTACATTGATCCCCACCATCAGCCAGAACAGCGCCACCATCACTACCGCAAAACTGAAGTAGTGATCGAACAAGCCGCTGACCAGCGCCGCCAGGATCCCGGCCGTAGTACCCAACCACAGGGCATTGTCCTTGGTCAGGCGAATCGGGCCTTTATCCGGGCGCGCTTCACGCCACCAGCGCACGGTCACCGCGACGAACAGCAGCATGCCCACCAGACCAATCTTGTAGATGTAATTGAGCCACAGGTTGGAGATCCCCAGCAGGTGCGAACCGGGCACCGGTGGGTCGGCCTTGAACCCGATACCCAGGGGATACGCCGCCACCGCCTGCGGGAACATGCGGTACTCGTCGAAGCGCACCTCCGTACTGGCATTGCTCGACGAAAAGATGGTTGCCAGGCGATCCTGCAACGGCGGATAGGCCAGCACCAGCGCTACTGTCAGCGCGGCGCCGATCATCAGCAGGCGCCCGGTGTACGGCACTCGCCGCGTGGCCATCCAGATCAAAACCAACGCCAGGCTGACCATCGCGCCACGGCTGCTGGCCAGCAGCAGCGCCGCCGCGCCGAGGCACGCCACGCCCAGGCCGAGGGCGCGTTTCCAGCCTTGCTCGGTCATGCCGAAGCAGAATGCCAGCGGCAACAGCAAGGCCATGATCCCGCCGATGGCATTCGGGTGGGTCCAGGGCGAACCCATACGCGACGACATGGCTTCCAGCCCGAACTTGAGCATGTCGAAGTTGGCGTAGTTGAACATCGCCAGGATCGGCGCAATGCCGGCACCGGAGCGGGTGCGCACGAACACGGCGATGGACAGTAGCAACATCGCCAGGGTGCCCAGCAGCAGTGCGATCACCAGGGCTTCGCGGTGTTTGCGCTGCACCAGCAGTTTGGCGGCGAGAAATACCCCCGACAGGTTCAGCAACCAGCGCAGCCAATTGGCTACGCCACTGGTGTCGGCCTGGATGGTGACCTGGCCGACGATAAACGGAAACACGCTGAACAGCATCAGCCACAGCAGCATCTGGTCGGTCGGCCGCGACGCCAGGCTCGGCGTGGCGGGCAGGCGCGCCAGCAAGCTGTGCCACAGGATCGCGCCCCAGGTCAGGGCCAGGATCGCTTCGCTGACCGTACTGCGGATGCCCAGATTGACGGTGGAGTACGGCATGAACGTCGCCAGCCCCGCAAACAGCAGCAAGCCCCATAACGGGAAGCGCAAAATGGTCACCATGCCCGCCAGGCCAATCACCGCCAGGAATGCCTTGGCCGGTGACAGCAACAAGGCCAGGGCGCCAAACAGCAGGCCGAAAAGGATCGCGACGAGGCTTGCCAGATTCACTCTCACTTCAGTTCCTCAAGCAGGTCGGCCAAGCGCTGGCGATATGCCTGGTGATTGAAGCGCTCGGCCCACAGGCGGCGTTCCTCCGCTGAGTCCTCAGCGGGCCGTTGGCTCAGGCTGAGCATCAACTGCACCAGCGCCGGGCCGTCGGAGGGGGAGAAACGCGGTGCGGTCGGCGGGGTGATTTCATCCAGCGAGGTGCCACTGGCCACCGCCACCGGCGTGCCGACGCTCAGCGCTTCGATCACCGGCAGGCCGAAGCCCTCGGCGTATGAGGGTTGCCATAGGCGTAAGGCGTGGCGGTACAGCGCATGCAGCTCGCCATCCGACACGCCGCTCAAGGCCCTAATGCCAGGCAGGCTACGCTGGGCCTCGGGCAAATGATCGAGGCTGCCCACCAGCACCAGTTCCGGCACTGCGGGTGATTGGCGTCGCGCCTGCTGCCATGCGTCCACCAAAAATGGCACGTTTTTGCGCAGCTCGCGGGTGCCCACCAGCAACCAATAGCGCGCGGGCAACTGGCGCGCCGTGAGGTCGGCGGCCAGCGCGGAAAACCCGTCGACCTGATTGGGCAGCACGCGGATCTTGCCCGTAGCCTTGGGAAACAGCCGCGCGGTTTCGTCGGCGCTGTACTGCGAGGGGGTCCACACCCGATCGGCGCTATGCACCGCATAGGTGATCGACAGGCGATCGCTGGTCTTGTAGATCAGCGCCTTGAGGCGGTTGGCGTGGTAGTTCTGCAGGGTGATCTGGAACAGGTCATGCAGCAGCACCACGGTACGCAAACCCGGTGGTTTGGGCGGCAGCGGCAGGCCCATATTGAACGTGCTGATATACAGGTCGATGTGCTGCTCGCGTAGCGCCCTCGGCAGAAAACCGGCTTCGAAGCGCAGGCGATTGTGTGGCTGGTGCATGGCGGTTTTTGCGCAGCCCCAGGCCGGGCAGTGGGCCTGCAAGCGCGCTTCGTCGCCCAGGGGCGCCACGGTGAACCGTTCGAGTTCGAGGCCCGGCAGGCTGTACAGTGCGCTTTCCAGCGCATACACCTGGCGGCTGATGCCCGATTGCGGCGATGTGCCAACGGTGCGGTAATCCAGGCCTATACGCATGCGGGTGCCTCGTGCGGGTGCGGCAACAGCGTGGCATAGACACGCTCCAGCTGGCTGGCGGCAACGCTCCAATCATGGGCGCGGCGCACATAGGCGCGGCCGGCGTCGCCCATCGCGGTGGCGGCCTCCGGGTGCTGCAGCAGGCGCACCACGGCATCCGCCAGGCCGGTCGCGCTTTGCCCGCCGAGGTAGTCCAGACCTTCCACCAAATCCAGCCCCGACACACCTTGCTCGGTGCTCGCCAAGGGCAGGCCGGCGGCCAGGGCTTCGAGTACCTTGAGCTTAGAACCGCCACCGTGGCGCAGCGGCGCGAGGAACACCGAACAGCTTGATTGCAGGTGCAGCAGGTCCGGCACAAAGCCTTGCCATTCGATGCGCGAGTCCGGCCAGCGCGCGCGCCAACTGCCAGGCATGCCGAAGCCGCACACGCTCATGCGCGCCTCGGGGCAACGCTCCCAGACCTTGGGCAGAATCTCGTCCAGCGCCCACTCGATGGCATCCACATTCGGCGCGTATTCGTAGTTGCCCAGGAACAACACGCGCTGGGTCGAAGGGTCGGGATGGGCGCCAGCAAAGTGGCCGCAGTCCACACCATTGACCACTACCGCCACCGGTTTGCCGGCGATGCCTTCCAGCACCTGGGCATCGCTTGGGGTGACGGCCACCACTTGGGCGGCCTGGCGCATCACCCGCTGCTCCCAACGCTGATAGCGCCATTGGTCGTAGCGGATGAAGGGCAGCGACCAGCGCGGCAGACGGTCGTAGGTCGCGGCGCCGAGGGCCGATTCCACATTGTGTTCGGTCAGCACAAAAGGCTGGGACAGTCGAGCCAACGTCTGCTCGTAGGGCTCAAAGGTATAGGAATGCTCGATCTGCACCACGTCCCACGGCTCTTTCAGCAATTGCTCGAAGCGCTTTTGCAGCGGCCCCGACAAGCCGTTGACGCTGGCCAGCAACGGGTAGGGCGCGAACAATCCGGCCACCAAGGTCTTGAGGCTGCGCAACGGGCGGCGCGGCAGAATGATCACTTGTTCGAGAAACGTCTCCAGCATTTGGCGGTCGGCGGGCGCCACCGGGTGTTTGTCGTGCAGCAGCAAGGTGATCCGATGCCCGCGCGCGGCCAGGCTGCGCAGCAGGTGGAACTGGCGCGTCTTGCCGCCGCTGGTGGCGGGCCAGGGCGAGTAGGGCAGGATCCATAAAATGCGCATGGCCGTTTCTAGTCCCATAACAGAATTTGCAGGTTCGGTTTGACCGCTACGGTCAGCCCTTGTGTGCCGCTGACCGGGGTTTGCGTGCCGCGCAATGGGTCATACAGGGTGGCGCGGGCCAAACCGGGCAAGTGCGCGTTACCGCCCTTGGCCGACCAGAAGAACCATAGCTTGCGCCCGTCCGCGCGGGTCCAGCTGATGCTGAACAGGCCGTCGGGCAGGCGGTCGGCGTTGGGCGGGTCGGCGGGAGTGAGCGTGGGCCCGCTGACGTCGAGGAAGTTTTTCAGCGCGGTGTAGACCGGCTTGGGGTTGGCGTCGATGTCCAGCAAGCCGTAGGACTGATCGCGCACGCTGGCGCGTTGGTCGAGGTCGCTGAGGGTGAACAGGAAAATCCTGTCGTAGTCCAGCGCGCTCATCAGGGCCAGGCGCCGCACCACGTAATCGGCCTGAGTTTGCGCAGAGATAAGGTCCTGCGCGTCCTTGGGCCCTTTGTACGTCGACCAGCCCCACTCGGTACTCCACAAGGTCTGGACACCGCTGTTGCGCAGGGCCTGGTTGAGCTGGGTGGTCTTGGCGACAAAGTCCAGGTTGGCCGGGTCGTTGCCTTCGGGCAACTGGGTGTACGGGTGGTACGAAATGACCGTGTTCAGACTGGCCACGCCCAGCGCGCCGAGGGCGTCGAGCATGGACTGGCCGTTGGGCATCTCGCCGAAGAACGCCATGCCGGCGGCCACCACCGGTTTGCTCGGGTTGACCGTGCGCAGCGCCGTGGCGGTGATCGTCAGCAGCCTGGCATACCCGGCCGGGTCGGCCACCGGGCGCCAGAAGCCCAGCAGGTTCGGCTCGTTCCACACTTGCCAGGCGTTAACGCTGGGGTAGCGCTGGGACAGCAACAGCATGCGGTTGGCGAATACGTTCGGGTCTTTGGGCGGGTACTGGTCCTGATAGGGCGCGCCGACCGGTGCGGTGGTTGCGAAGGGCGCGGACCCGACCAGATAGAACACCGACTTGAGTTGGTTGTCTTGCAGCTTCTGCACCAGTTGATCCAGGGTCGCCACCCGGTATTGACCCTCCACGGGCTCCAGTTGGTCCCAGTGCAAGTCCAGGCGCACCCACTCCAGCCCAAGCGCCTTGAGACGGTCGATCTGTTTCTGATAACGCTCGGGGCTGAACCATAGGAACTGCGCGTTCACCCCGAGAAAATCCTTCCACACCACCGGCTTGCCGGCCTTGAGCACATGGCTTTCGGCATCCGCCGGACGGCCCCAGAAAAACGCCGTCAGGCTCAAGGCTGCAACGACGGCCAGGCTGGCGAGGTAGGTGCGTTTACGCGCCATGGCGGGCTCCTGCGATGGCTTGACCGAACAGTTCGACGAACTTTTCCGCAGTCAGAGGCCACAAACGCTGGCGTCCGATTTCTCCGGCGCGTGCGGCCCAGTCCCGGGCCAGCAGCGGTTGACGCGCCAGCCTCAGAAGCTGCTCGCTCAGCGCGGCCACATCGCCTTCGGGATAGATCGCCCCGTTGCCGCTGGCCACTTCCTCGGCAAAGGCGCGGGCATCGGAAGTGATCGCGCCGCGCCCGCAAGCGGCGGCCCAGGACAGCGCACCACTGGTGCCACGCTGGCGCCCCAACAGGCCGAGTTTTTTCGATTCGCGGTAAGGCAACACCATTACATGGTGATCTTGGATGGTCTGAGCGATCTGCTCAGCCGGCAGGTTCAGTTGCCAGTCGACGGCATCGGCCAGGCCCAATGCGACGATCTGAGCGTTGAGCTGTTCCAGGTAGTTGCCGCCCGCGCCGAAAGCCATCTCCGGCGCGGTGCCGCCGGCCAGGCTCAGGCGCAGCCGTTCGCGCAACTGCGGGTCTTGTTTGAATACGTGCGCCAGCGCCTGAACCAGGTCTTCGATGCCCTTGCCGCGGTAGATAAACCCAAAGTACAGCAGGCGCAGAGGCTCCAGCGGCGGCAGCGCAACCGCGTCGATGGCCAGGTTGGCATGGTTGATCACCGCCACTTTGCCGGCGGGCAATTGCATGCGCTGGCTCAGGCACCCCGCGCCCAGACGAGTAAGGGTAATCAGACGCGTAAGGCTTTGGGCCACCTGACGTTCTTCGCGCAGGGTCAAGGGATCGGCCAACACCACGGCCGCCTGAGGCATCGGGCTGGGCAGGCGCTCCAACAGATTCAACGGAAATGGCAGATGCTCGCGTCGCCAAACCATTCGTTCCGGGTCGTGTACGGTGGCGGTCAGGGGCAATCGCGGGTAGGCCTTGCGCAGTTCACGCAAGGCCAGGAATTCCCCCAGGCGTCCGCCGCCCAGCTCGGCGTGCACCAAGTCCACGGTGTGCCAATCAAAGGCGCTGATGGCCGACCTGATTGCATCGCTGTTGCCCGCCACGCCCGCCAGCGGGGTCAGCACCGTCACGCCACGCGCTTGGAGTGCCGTGCGGAAATGGTTCGCGTAGTCGGCGATGCCATTTTTCTCCGGCGGCAGCGGCGCGAGCAGAGCGATACGCATCAGAACGCTCCCCGGTATTTGGCGATGGTCTTGAGTACTTTGGACGGCACTTCGAACTTGCGCCGGTTGATGATGATGCCGTCGACTTTGCCGAACGCAGTGTTGAGGATCGATAACGCGTGCTCGACCACCGGCACCGTGCTCTTCTGGGCTTCCACCACCAGTGCGATCAGGTCGGCGCGGCGCAGTGCGATGAACGCATCGCGGTTGTCCAGCAGGGCCGAGGCGTCCAGCAGCACCACTTCGCCCGGCGCCGCCGGCTCAGCGCCGCCGACCCGTACGTTGATACCGTTTTCATCGAGTAGCTGGCGCAATTGTTCGACCACAAAGGTCACCCCTTCGCCATGTCGCGCCGAGGTCAGGCCCAACGTCAGACCCTGTTCGGCGATGCGGTCCGGGCGCAACAGGCTGTAGAGCCGGTAGATGCTCGCATTGAACGCGTTGGTGCCTTGCGCGGTGCTGGTGTCCAGTTCCGGCAGGGTGGTCCACAACGGCAGGCCGAACTTGCGTTCCACCAATCCACCGTCGTGGATGCGCTGATCCAGCAGGTAGCACAGGTACACCACCAACAGGCCGACGACGATGGCGAACGGAACCGCCAGCACCAGCATCACCAGGGTTTTGGGGAAGATCCGCCCAGGGTTGAGGGTGGCTTCTTCGATCACCGCGATATTGCTGATCTGGCTGTTGTCCAGCTCGCGGTCGATGCGCGATTTCTCCAGGTTGTCGACGTACAGCGCGTAGTTACGCTCGGTGGCGCTCAGCTCGCGGGCCAGGCGGGTCAGTTCCGGTTCAATCTCCAGGGCTTGCTTGCGTTGGCCTTCAAGGTTGGCCAGTTGCTTCTGTTGCTGGGTGAGTTGGGTGCGCAGGGCGCGATTGTTGCTCGACTCGTCCAGCAGCACCCGCTGCAAGTGGATTTCCAGGGTGTTGGGCGCGCGGTTCTCGGAGCTTTGCACCGTGTTGCTCTCGCTGGCGACCTGGGCCTGCATGGCCTTGATCGACGCGTCCAGGGCTTTGACCGGCGGCGCGTTGTCAGTGTAGGTGCGCATCATGTCGGCCTTTTCCAGCAGCTTCTGGTTGAGCAGGCGGCGCAGGTCCTGCTGCTGCGGGTTGAGTGCGATCTGGCGCACCGTGGTGACTTCCTTGGGCTGGCTCTTGAGCTGGTTGCGGGTGCTCTCGATGGCGCTGTCGGACGAGGCGATCAGACGTGTGGTGTTGAACACCTCGCCACGCAGCACATTGATGCGCTCGGACAAATCCTCCAGGCGATCGGTGATGCTCGCCGCGCCGATTTGATTCAGGTGCGTGAGGATCTGCTGCTTGTAGCTCTTGATCTCGGTGGCGCTGTTGGACACCTGCCCCTCGTAGAAGGCATAGAGGCTTTTGCGCCCCAGGGCCTGGGTGCGTTCGCTGATATAGGTTTCGACCCAGTGCTTGACCACCTCTTGGGCAATCTGCGGATCGCCCCAGGTGAAGGTGATGTCCATCACCGTGGAGCCGGCGGCATGGCTGACGTCAAAGTTCTTTTCCAGGCTGGCGGCGAGGCGTTCCACCGGGGTGGTTTTTTCCACGATGCCGACGGTTTCCAGCACCACGCGCAGGCCGTCGAACACCGCGCCGATGGCGCTCTTGACGTAGTACTTGATGCGCTTCCAGGCGCCTTCCGGCGGCGGTGCGTTATTGATTACCTCCAGGTAGTGCTCGGCCACCGCGCGCACGATCGGCCGCCCGGTCAGCAGGCGCTCCTCGTCGACGATCGGGTCGCGCTGGGTGCTGGGCATGACCAGCGCCTGGCGGTTGCTGATCTCGATCGGCAGCGTCGAGTCGCGCCCCGGCTTGACCAGCAGGCGCGCGGTGGATTCGTACTTGGCCGGCAGCAGGAATGCCCCCAGCAAAATGATCAGCAGCGCGGCAAGGGCCGCCAGTTTGAACTCGTGGCGGAAGATGAAGAACAGGCGCAGAAGATCGCGGAAAGAACGGATCTCGATCATGGGATGTCGCTCCTTTTAATTGCTGCCGCCGCTGGTGCGCGTGTAGTTGTAGCCGACGCCAATGGACTTGGTGAACGGAATCAATTGGTTCAGGTAGGTATCCACCCCCTGGATGCGCTCACCCACATTGGACTTGGGCACAAACACCACATCGCCACGTTGCAGCCGCACCGGTTTGCGCCCGTCGGGACCGGTTTTGAGCAACTGGCTGAAGTCCAGAAAGTACGCGCGGTAGGCACCCTGGGCGTCTTCGCGCAGCAACGCGACCATGCTGGCGTCGCCCGCCGGGTTGATCCCACCGGCACCGACGATGGCTTGCTCCAGGGTATTGGCCGTGGCGATCTGCACCGCCGTCGGGTTGTTTACCGCGCCGCCGACAATCACCGAGTTGGCCGGCGCCTGGTTGATGTTCACCGTCACGCGCGGCTCGCGGTAGGTGGGCGCGAGTTTGCGGGTCAGCTCGGTGGCCAGTTCCGAGGGCTGGCGTCCGGCGACCTGGATCGGGCCCAGAAACGGATAGTTGATCTTGCCGTCGGTTTGCACGGTGTACAGGGTCAGCTCGTAGATGGTGCTGACGTTGAACGCCGACAGGGTGGGCATCTCGCCGGCGTCGCGCACGATGCGCAGCTGGTCGCCGATGCGGATGCGTTCCACCGCCGGCGGCAACTGCGCCAGTTGGTCGAGGGCGCGCTTGCCGTCCTCGACGGTTCTGTCATCCGGTGGCTCGATACGGGCCGGTGTATTGCAGGCGGCCAGGGCCAGCATGGCCACGGCGAGCAGGGTGCGTTTCATCAAGGGGGACTTCCTGTGGGTCATGATGCTCACCTCCAATACCCGGGAAACATGCTGATGCGCCGCTTAAGGGACACCGGCAGGCGCCGCTCAAGGTGGCCAAGCCGGTAACCCAGCCATTTGAATGCACTGCGCACCAGCACCTCGGGCGCGCGGTGCAGCGCGCCGGCCTTGCGCAAGGCGGCCAGCTCCGCCAGCACGTAGCGCTTGCCTTCGCCGCCCGCATCGCCGAAGGCTTGGCGGATCCACGGCTCGCGGCCGTAGAACACGCCGATATCGAAGTAGCGGTGAAACTCGTCCATGAGTGAGTAATCGTGGGAGTGATGCACCTGCGCCGTGGCGGCGTAGCGCACCTTGTAGCCGTCGAGCAGCAGGCGCGCCGCGACGTAGGCGTCTTCGCTGCCGATTACATCGACGGGGAACCCACCCACGGCGTGCAGCGCGCTGCGTCGGTACACGGCAAACGAGTCGGAGCTGAAGCAGGTCTTGATCCCCAGCTCCGGCGCGTCGACCAGGCTTTTGCTGCGGCTGTGGGGCGGGTAGTTGAAGTGCCGCGATTGCGCCCCCAGCAGCCCGGCGTCGGGGTGCGGCAACTGGCGCCCATAGGCGACGCCGTTGAGCGGGTCCTGCTGCAGCTCATCAAGCAGGTTGGCGAAGGTGTCGGGGGCCGCGGGAATGGCGTCCTGGGTCATCACGATCAGTGCGTCGCCGCCCACTTGTTCGCTGGCCCTACGGCGGGTGCCGCCGTGATTGAAGGTGCGCGCGTCGATCACTTCGACCCGTGCGCCGAAGGCGCGAAAGCGCGCCGCGGTGTCATCGTTGGAGGCGCTGTCCACCACCAGCATCTCGTCCGGTTGCAGGGTTTGCATCGCCAGGGCCGGCAGCAATCGCGCCAGGTGACTGGATGCGTTACGGGTCGGGATGATCAGCGCGGTACGCATGTCACTTTTTCACGTCGGCCGGGGTGCGGCCGTAAATGTCATCGAAGCGCACGATGTCGTCCTCGCCCAGGTACTCGCCGCTCTGCACCTCGATCATCACCAGATCGATGATGCCGGGGTTGGTCAGTCGGTGTTTGTGCCCGGCGGGGATGTACGTGGATTCGTTGGCGTTGATCAGAAATTCCCGTTCGCCGTTGGTGATCTGCGCCGCGCCGCTGACCACCACCCAGTGTTCGCTGCGGTGGTGATGCATCTGCAGCGACAGCGACGCTAAGGGTTTGACCACGATGCGCTTGATCTTGAAGCGGCTGCTTTCCTCCAGCACCGTGTAGGTGCCCCATGGCCGTGTGACGGTGCGGTGCAGGCTGTACGCCGGGTGATTCTGACGCTTGAGTTCGGCGACGATGTAACGCACGTCCTGGCTACGGTGGGCGTCGGCGATGAGCAGCGCGTCGGGGGTGTCGACGATGATCAAGTCGCGCACGCCGACCGCGCCGAGTACGCGTTTTGGCGAGTCGATGTAGCAGTTGTGTACGTCATGCAAGATGGCTTCGCCGTTGATCTGATTGCCGTGGGCGTCGTTGGGTGTGAGCTGGCGCAGCGCCTCCCACGAACCGATATCGCTCCAGCCGATGTCGCAGGGTATTACGGCGACTTGGTTGGACCTCTCCATCAGCGCCACATCGATGGAAATATCTGGCGCCTTGCCGAACGCCTCCGCATCCAGTTCACGCTGGCGCGAGGTGCTGTTCTGCAGGCTTTGGCTGTGTTCCAGTGCGGCGCGTGCCGCTTGCAGCACGTCGGGTGCATGGGTGGCCAGTTCATCCACCAGGGTGCTGGCCTTGAAGCAGAACATGCCGGCGTTCCACAGGTGTTTGCCACCGTCGAGGTAGGCCTGGGCGGTGGCCTGATCGGGCTTCTCGACGAAGCGTTTGACCCGGTTGCCTTGGGTGAGCGCTTCGCCTTGCTCGATATAGCCAAAGCCGGTTTCCGCGTGGTCGGGCTGGATGCCGAAGGTCACCAGGAAATCGGCGTCGGCCAGTTCGCGGGCCTGAGTCACGGCTTCGGCGAACGCGACTTCATTCAGTATCAGGTGGTCCGCTGGCATCACCAGCAACTGCGCCGCATCGCCGAAATGCTCTTGCACATGCAATGCCGCGACCGCGATGGCCGCCGCCGTGTTGCGCCCGAACGGCTCCAGCAACAGGTCCAGAGGCAAGCGGGCTTTGTTCACGCTGCGGTAGTCATCGAGGGTTCGAAACAGCAGGTCGCGGTTGGTCACCGTTAGCACATTTTCCACGCCGGGCAGTTTGGCGGCGCGCTGGAAAGTTTTCTGCAACAGGCTCTGGCCGTCACGCATGCGCATGAACGGCTTGGGCATATTTTGTCGCGACACCGGCCACAACCGCGTACCCGACCCACCGGAAATGATGCAGGGGATTAATCCGTTGAGGTTATTCATCAATACACTTCCTTGGTGGACAGGACGGCCGGGACCGTCATGAAA
Source organism: Pseudomonas sp. S5F11 (assembly GCF_019641515.1). Lineage (NCBI taxonomy): Bacteria > Pseudomonadati > Pseudomonadota > Gammaproteobacteria > Pseudomonadales > Pseudomonadaceae > Pseudomonas > Pseudomonas sp. S5F11. Next base: position 1,469,857 of record NZ_JAIFJZ010000001.1, on the reverse strand, counting down.
ACGATGTACAGGTCAAACCACACCGACCACTTGGAGATGTATTCCAAGTCGTACTCGACACGTTTCTGGATTTTGAACAGGGTATCGGTTTCCCCTCGGTAGCCGTTGATTTGCGCCCAGCCGGTAATACCTGGTTTCACCCGATGACGGGAGCTGTATTCGCTCACCGCCACCTCGAAGGGAATGCCCGCCGCCTTGGTCGCCGTGGCATGGGGGCGCGGGCCGACCATGGACATATTGCCCAGCAGCACATTGAACAGCTGTGGCAGCTCGTCGATGCTGGTCTTGCGGATAATGCGCCCCACACGGGTGATGCGCGGGTCTTCGCGGGTGGTCTGACGCTCGGCGGTGAAGTCGCTCTGGTCGGTGTACATCGAGCGGAACTTGAATACGCGGATCTCGTTGTCGTTGTAGCCGAAGCGGTTCTGGCGGAAAAGTACCGGGCCTTTGGAGTCGAGCTTGATTGCAATCGCCGTCACCAGCATCAGCGGCAACAGCGCCACCAGCGCCAGGCTGGCCAACAGTACATCCTCGCAACGCTTGATCACCGGCGACCAACCGCGCAGGGGCAATTGCGAGGTGCTGAACATCAGGATGCCGCCCACGTCGGTGATGCGGCTGTGACCGTAGCGCAACGCGGCCATGTCAGGCACCAGCATCACGTTCACCGACATCTGCCGCAGGCGGTTGACCAGGCTGTGGATGCGTTGCTCGGCGGCCCAGGGCAGGCAGATCATCACCTGGTTGACCTGTTCGGCGCGGATCAGCTTTTCCAGGTCGCGGGTATTGCCCAGCAGCGGCAGGTTGCTCAGTTCCTTGGGAATGCGCTCGGTGCGGTCATCGATAAAACCCACCAGGCCGGAGCGAATATCGCCGTTGCGCTGCAGGTGCTCGGCGACATGCACAGCGGTGTCGGTAAAGCCCAGAATCACCGTACGTTGCAGGTATTTGCCCTTGCGCATCAGGTTGCGGTAAAGGCGCAGCATCAGCAGGCGTTCCAGGCAGAACAGACCGAGGCTGGCGATGTACCACGCCACCAGGTTGCGCGGGGTCAACTGTGGGAACATCTGCAAAATCTGGTACATGAACAACAGAATGCAAAACGCCGCCGACCACGCCTTGATCTTGGTTTTCAGGCGCATGCGGTTACTGAACAATTCTTCGGAGTAGATGCCCAGCGCCTGAAACAAAATGATGGTCAACGCCGCAAAGAACACTAGTAACCCGAGGAAGTGCGTGCGCATTTCAGGGGCCATCGGGTCCAGGAAAAACACCAGCACCAGCGGCGGCAGAATAGCCGACAGACCGTGGATCAATTTGACGAAAACAACAAAGAATTCAACAAAACCGGCACGCGTTAGAAATAGGCTGTCGACGGACGACTTCTTTCGCATAAAACATCCCTCATTGCACTCCAGGCGTGTCGTTTCGGCGTTTAAGCAGGAAGCTGCATTGGCGCTGAGTTGAACAACCGCACGCTGGGTAATACGCAACTATCCAATTCAAAAGGATCAATCCAATTGAATTGAATACGCGGGGCTAAAACTAAGGAGCGTTTCCTTTAAGGATTAGTCAACGAGCTGACGATGCTGCGCAATGGCTTGGTAGAAGGGTTGGGCGCTGTGGCTTTCGGCATTTTATTGATCTTCCTTGTTCGAGACTATCGCCTTTGAATATGCTTTTGAGTGTAGAAATAAATTTGAGATTTTTCCTGCGCAATGCAAAAAACCTTTTTCGAAGGGAGGTAGGAAAGGGGGACAAAAGGTCTGGCGCGACCCATTGGAGGTCCTGCCACAGTGCGGGGGAAGGGATCAGAAGTTACCTTTCAAACTGACCATAAAATTACGCGGTTCTGCCCACCCGACGGCAGGGGCGTCCCGTTAATCGTTCTTAGCGCCGGTGACTCTTCAAAGCGTATCCAGATCAATTTTTTGTGTGGGTCGGGCGTGCTGATTAATCTACGGGCTTCCACCCAGGACGACTCGGGCATGATCGATTTTGCAACCTTGGCGGTTTTTTCCGGCGCAGTGCTGTTGTTGCTCCTGTCACCGGGGCCGAACATGGCGTTTGTTATCAGCCATGGCATCTCCCATGGCTGGCGCGGTGGCCTGGCCGCAAGCCTGGGGATCGGTGTGGCCGACATAGTGTTGACGGTGCTGACCGCCACCGGTGTCACCGCAGTGGTCGCCGGTTGGCCGCCGTCGTTCGACCTGATTCGCTATGCCGGCGTGGGCTACCTGCTGTGGCTGGCGTTCAAAACCGTGCAAAAACGCCCCGGTAATGCGGTCGCTGCCGTCGAGCCCGTGGCGCTCAAGCGTGTATTCCTGCACGCCATGCTCAACAGTCTGCTCAATCCCAAGGCATTGCTGTTTTTTGTTGTGTTCCTGCCGCAGTTCGTACGACCCGAGGCGGGGGCGATTGCCGGGCAACTGTTGCTGCTTGGGGGAATTCTGACGCTGATCGCTGCGATATTTCATGGCGTGCTGGGGATCAGCGGCGGCGCCATCCGCCGTTGTTTTAGTGGCCGGCCAGGCAGCGCCGTGCTGCAAAGATGGGGGCTGGCCACTGTGTTGACGGCGTTGGCAGTGCGCCTGGCGCTGATGTCCCGGCCGGTTTGAGGCCGCCTTTAAACCAGGCGTGCGGCCGCGCGCGCGGTGATCTCGCCACGGGTCTTGCGCGATTCGACGGTGCGCTTGTTGGCTTCATCCAGCACCGCCTGCGGGGCGGTGTCCGGGCGGCCGGCGTTGAAGGGCGGGGCCGGCGCGTATTCAAGCTGCAACTGCACCAATTGCGCGGCCTCTGGGCTGTACAGCTCGGCGGCCAGGGTCAGGGCGAAATCGATCCCGGCGGTGATGCCGCCACCGGTCAATAGGTTAGCGTCGCGCACCACGCGGTCTTGCACCGGGATGGCGCCGAGCGGGGCGAGCATATCGTGGTAGGCCCAATGCGTGGTGGCCTTGCGACCGCGCAGCAGGCCGGCCGCGCCGAGCACTAGCGAACCGGTGCACACCGAGGTCACGTAACGCGCGGTATCGGCCTGGGCTTTGAGGAAGTCCAGGGTGACCGGGTCTTCCATCAGCGCGCCAACGCCTGAACCGCCGGGCACGCAGATCACGTCCAAGGCGGGGCAATCGGCGTAGGTCATGGTCGGGGTGAACACCAGGCCGGTACTGGAGGTGACCGGCGCCAGGTCCTTCCACACCAAGTGCAGCTTGACGTCCGGCAGCGAGCCCAGCACGTCATAGGGGCCGGTAAGGTCCAGTTGCTGGATGCCGGGAAACAAAACAAAACCGATGTTCAGGGTCATCAAGAACGCTCCGAGATAGGGGTGGACGGCTTCACTGTAGAGGCTTAGGCTTTGGCGAATACGCCATTGAGCCCACAAATCACGCCAATCATGACCAGAACCGTGCACGTCCTCGCGTTCCCCAATGCCCAAGTGCTCGATGTCACCGGGCCGTTGCAAGTGTTCGCCTCCTGCAATGACCTGGCGCGCCAGCGCGGTCTGCCGCTGCCTTATGCCGTGTCAGTGATTGCCGCCCAGACGGAACCGGTGATGACCTCTGCCGGCCTGGCGCTGGTGGCCGAGCCGCTGCCCACCGTCGATGCGCCGTGCGACACCTTGGTGATCGCCGGCGGCTGGGGGGTGTACAACGCCGCCGATGACCCGTCGCTGGTGGCGTGGGTGCGCGATAAGGCCCGGCATACCCGGCGCATGACCTCTGTGTGCACCGGCGCGTTCCTGCTGGCTGCCAGCGGTCTGCTCGACGGTTGCCGCGTGGCGACCCACTGGACGCGTTGCGAGGAGCTGGCCAAGCGCTTCCCGTCGCTGACGGTGGAGGCCAATCCGATTTTCATCCAGCAGGGTTCGGTGTGGACTTCCGCCGGCGTCACCGCTGGCATCGACCTGTGCCTGGCCTTGGTGGAGGAGGACCTGGGGCGCGCCGTGGCGTTGGAAGTCGCGCGCCATCTGGTGGTATTTCTCAAGCGCCCTGGCGGGCAATCGCAATTCAGCGCGACCCTGGCCCTGCAAGAGGGCGGCAGCCGTTTCGCCGAACTGCATGCGTGGATCGCAGAACACCTCACCCTCGATTTGAACATCGCCACCCTCGCCAGCCAGGCTGGCATGAGCGAGCGCAGCTTTGTGCGCCACTACCGCGCCGAAACCGGCCAGACTCCCGCACGCGCCGTGGAGCTGATCCGTGTCGAAACCGCGCGCCGGCAATTGGCCGACAGCAGCGCCTCGATCAAGCGCATCGCCGTGCAGTGCGGTTTTGGCTGCGAAGAAACCCTGCGCCGCAGCTTCCTGCGCGCCCTCGACGTGACGCCCCAGGCCTATCGCGAACGCTTCAGCGCGCCGGCCTAGGCGAGCAACTCCAGCAGCGCATCCAGAGTCGCCTGCGGTGCCTCCTGAGGGATGTTATGGCCCACGCCGGGCAGCACGCGGCGCTGATAAACGCCGCTGAAGTGCACAGCGTCTTCATCTTCCTCAGAGGGCGGCCCCACGCCGTCGTCGGCGCCGCATAGGCAAATGCAAGGCACCGTGATCGCCGGTTGTTGCGCGAGGGCCTGTTCAATCGATTCCAGTGCAGGATCGCCGGGCGCATACATGAAACGGTGACGATACGAGTGAATCACCACCTCGACAAAATCCGGGTTGTCGAACGAAGGCGCCGTCTGCTCGTACAGGCTCGGGCCTGCGGACCAAGTCGGCGACCACAGTGACCACAACAATTCACACAATTCACGGCGGTTGGCGGTCAAGCCGTCGACGCCGCGCTGCGTGTGAAAGTAGTACTGGTACCACAAACGATGCTCGGTTTCGGGCTGGCGTGGCGCGGTGGACTGGGCAATGTCCTGAATGTTGTAGCCATCCCCGCTGACCAGCGCGCGCACCCGTTGCGGCCACAGTGCGGCGACGATGCACGCGGCGCGCCCACCCCAGTCGTAGCCTGCCAGGGTGGCGCGGGGGATCGCCAGCGCATCCATGAAATCCAGCAAGTCCTTGGCCAGCGCTGCCTGTTGCCCGGAGCGCAGCACCTGATCGTGGATAAACCGCGTCGGGCCGTAACCGCGCAGGTATGGGACCAGCACACGGTAGCCGCGCTCGGCCAGCGGCGGCGCGATAGCGTCATAGGCGCGCGGGTCGTAGGGAAAGCCATGCAGCAAAATCACCGGCTCGCCGTCCAGGGGGCCATGAGTTTCATAGGCGATGTCGAGCATGGACGTGCGCGCGTACAGCAGTGGAGCGAGGAGGGCCATGGGAAGGTTCCTATGGGTGGTTCGGGTTCTGCCCACTGTAGTTCAAAGGCCAGCGGCGGGCAGCGTGGCGCTGCTCGCCCTGTGCAGGTTTTACGGTTGCCACACAGTCTTGGCGCCACTGAGCTTACGGTCCAGAAACGTGGCCGCGCTGATCAAGGCCAAGTGGCTCAACGCCTGGGGCGTGTTGCCCAGGTGGCGCGCCTGGTTGTCGAACTCTTCGGCGTACAGGCCTAGTGGGTTGGCGTAGCGCAACAGTTGCTCGAACTCCAGGTGGGCTTTTTCCACCTGGCCGGCGCGTGCCAGGCATTCGACGTACCAGAACGAGCACGCGGCGAACGCACCTTCGGTGCCTTGCAGGCCGTCGATCTGGCTGTCGTCGTTGCGATAGCGGTAGACCATGCCGTCGCGCACCAGGCTTTTCTGAATCGCCTCCAGGGTGCTCAGCCAGCGCGGGTCCGTGGCCGCGACGAAGCGCACCAGCGGCATCAACAGCATCGAACCGTCCAGCGCGGTGCTGCCGATGTACTGCACAAAATGCCCGCGTTCTTCGTTCCAGAAGTTGCTCCAGATATCGGCGTAGATCGCTTGGCGAGTCTGGTCCCAGCGCGCGAACGGTGCCGGCAGCGAGCGCTTGGAGGCCAGACGGATCGCACGATCCAACGCCACCCAGCACATCAGGCGCGAGTGCAGAAAGTGGTGTTGCTCACCGCGCATTTCCCAGATGCCGACATCCTTGTGGTTCCAGATTTCGCAGACCTGATCGGCGACCTCCACGGTATGTTTCCAACCTTCGTGGGAGATGGCTTCGCCGTACTTGTTGACCAGGTAAACCGCGTCCATCAGTTCGCCGTAGATATCCAACTGAATCTGATCGAACGCTTCGTTGCCGATGCGCACCGGCGTGGCGCCGCCGTGGCCGCCGAGGTGGTCCAGCTCGGTCTCCGGCAGTTCTTGGCGACCGTCGATGCCATAGAGGATGTTGATTTTGGTCGGCTGGCCGCAGCAATCGCTGACCCGCCCCCTGAGCCAGCGCATGTAAGCGTTGGCTTCCTCGACAAAGCCCAGGCGCATAAAGGCGTAGACGGTGAACGAGGCGTCGCGGATCCAGGTGTAGCGATAGTCCCAGTTGCGCTCACCGCCCGGGGTTTCCGGCAGGCCGAAAGTGGCGGCGGCGATGATCGCGCCGTGCCGGCGCGAGGTCAGCAGTTTGAGCGCCAGGGCCGAGCGGTTGACCATCTCGCGCCAGCGCCCGCGGTAGGTGGATTGGGCGATCCAGCCGCGCCAGAACTTGAGGGTGTGGGCCAGGGCCAGGTCGGTGCAGCCGCGGTCTACCCGTGGGTCGTCCTGGCCACCGAATACGAACTCGGCCGTTTCTTCCTGATTCAGGGTGAAGGTGGCCACGGCTGCGTTGTCGTCTAGCTGCAACGTCTGGCTGCCGGACAACCGCAGGCCAGGTTGGCCCTGGGCGGTGAAGCATACGGTGCCGTTGTCGAGGCCAGCGTGGGTTGGTGTTCGCGCATAGTCGTGACGCACCGCGCAACGCAGGTGCAGAGTGGCACTGCCGCTGACCACCCGCACGCGGCGGATCAGCAGCGGCAGGTCGTCGATCTCTTCGCTGATGGTCAGCAGGTCGGTGATTTCCACCACGGCAGTGTCGCTGAGCCAGCGGGTTTGCAGAACGTTGGTGTCGGGCAGGTAGATCTGTTCGCGCCGCGCGTTGGGCAGGTCTGGGGTGAGTTGGAAGGTGCCGGCCTCGGGCGAGTCCAACAGTGCGCAAAAGATCGACGGGCTGTCGAATTCCGGCCAGCAGAAAAAGTCGATGCTGCCTTTGTCGTTGATCAGGGCGGCGCTGCGCATATCGCCGATGATGCCATGGGCATCGATGGCGCTTTGGGGTTCGTTTTTAAGATCAACCATTGTCGCGAAACTCCGGATACAGGCTCATGCCGCCATCGATAAACAGGGTGCTGCCAACCACATAGTCAGAGGCGTCGCTGGCCAGCCACACCACGGCGTTGGCCACGTCCTGCACGTCACCCACGCGCCCGTAGGGAATCAGTTTGAGCAGCTCTTTTTGCGCCGCGCCTTCGGTGGCGGCGCGGTTGATGGCGGTGCGAATCGCCCCCGGTGCGATGCCGTTGATACGAATGCGCTGCTCGCTGACTTCCTGGGCGAGGGTGCGCATCAGCATCTCCACGCCGCCTTTGGATGCCGCGTAGTTCGCATGCCCGGCCCAGGGGATCACTTGGTGCACCGAGCTCATATGGATAATTTTGCCGGCCGCTCGCGACACGCCTTCGCGTACACCTTGGCGCTTGAAAATGCGCACCGCCGCACGAGCGCAGAGGAATTGCCCGGTGAGGTTCACGCCGATGACCGCGTTCCAGTCGTCGAGGCTCATGTCGACGAAGGCAGCGTCCTTCTGCATGCCGGAATTGGCCACCAGGATGTCCAGGTGCCCGAAGGCGTCGAGGGTCTGGGCGAACAGCCGTTCCACATCGTCTTCCTTGGACACATCCGCGCCGATGGCAATCGCACGGCCACCTTCGGCATTGATCTGCGCCGCCAATGCTTCGGCGGGGGCGGCCTGGGCGTTGTAATTGAGCACCACCGCGGCGCCGGCTTGCGCCAGGGCTTTGGCCGCACCGGCGCCGATTCCGGAACTGGCGCCGGTTACCAGCGCCACTTGTTGCTCCAACGAGATATGCATGCACACCCAGCCTTTGATTCGTGAGTTCAGTTAGCTGACTGATGGCACACAAGGGAAGTTCAGATGCCTGGAAACCGACGCCTACGGATTAAAGCTTATCTTGTATAAAAATTAAAAAATAAATAACTAGATGGTATTAGCAAGCCAGCTAAAAGCGTTTGACAGGATTTTGCGCCCCGTGTTTTATAGGGACACCTCAATCCGCTCCGCTGGTAGTTCAGAAGTCATCGCGGAGTCACCTATAAGAGAAGCCCATGTTTTCATTGGCCGTTATAGGGGAACTACCAGATAAGGGGCCGGCGCCTGTTCATATTGGCTTGCCTATGTCAGTGATCTTCAATGGCGATGATGTCGTCGTGCAAATTGGAGTTGTCACCCTGTCTGCAGTACGCTCCCTGATTATTAGTTACGTACTCACGCTGAAGTTGTTTGCTTGTTTTGCAGCCTTGAACACCCAGCGGCTATACGCGGGGGCATGCTTAGTTCATCGCTGTTGATAAGTACCCGCTGTCGTCTCTTTCATTAAATAACCCTTATCCGAGGAGGATGTGTCGTGGGCACTCCGGGTTACTTAGAACAACTAAAAAGTCATAACCCTCGTTCAGAATTGTGGTGGGATTCATCCCCCGTGTTGTATGCCCCCCATAAATACGGCTTGCTGGATAAGCACCCAACGGTAGCCGCATATATCGAGCGGTTGATGCCGGATGATTGGTGCCGGCCGCGAAGTTTCAGCAGCGTGACCACTAACCCGCGTCTGGTGACTGCGGTGATTCTGGACAGACGGGAATACGAGGCTTCACGTGTTGATCAGAGCAATCTGTCGCCTGAGGCGTTGCACAAAAAGTTGTACGACGAAGTAATTATCGACGGTGCGTCGGCGCTCAAAACCCTGTGGGAGCAATCGTCACACGCTGAGGGCTGGATGTGCGCTCAAGTGGAGCCGAGCGACGTGCGCTGCGCCCAGCGCATGACCGCCCGCGGCATGGAGCTGCATCATCTGGCACCGAACGTGATGGTCAAGGTGCCGGGCAGCCAGGAGGGTTTGGCGAGCGTCGAGCAATTGGTGGCGCGAGGGGTGTCGATCAACATCACCTTTTGTTTCACCGTCTCGCAGTTCCAGGCGGGTTTGCAGGCCATTGAGCGTGGCCGACTCAGTGCGCGCAGCCATGGCATCGATACGCGCCATTGCAAGTACGTGATTACCTACATGATCGGGCGCTTTGGCTGTCAGCCCGAGTTCGCCCAGCAAGCCGCCGCGCGCAGTATGGCGCTGGCGCCGCAGGAATTGCGCTGGGCCGAACTGCTGATTTACGAGCAGATCCAGGCCCTGGTGGCCGCGTCGCGCGTGCCGGTCCACACCTTGCTGTCGAGCCTCAAAATCGACGTCGATGCGCGTGGCAACCAGCATTGCTGGCACCTGGAACGCACCGGCCTGAGCGCCACCTACTACACACTCACGCCGGAGATGGTGGCATTTCTGGTGGAGCGCGAAAGCCGTGGCCAACCCGTGCTGCCCGCCCACGCGCCGCTGCAGGTACCGCCTGCGACGTTCGCCAAGTTGATGCGGATTCCGTACTTCTACCAAGCCTATTTGCTCGACAGCATCGCGCCGCAGGACTTCGCCCGTCATGCAGCCTTTATCACCGCCTGCCACGAAGCCAACGCCGCGCACCGGCGCCTGACCGATCACTGTGTTCGCCTATGCGCCGCGGCCCAGCACTCCAGGCGCTCGATCAACGAAATTCTGGCGACCGAATATGGGAGTGTGGCATGAACCAAATGGTTGCCTTATGGGCTCACCCGCGCTCGCGTTCCACGGTGCTGGAACGCGTATTTATCGAGCGCGGGGACTTCGAAGTCTTCCATGAGCCTTTTGCTCATGGGGCATTTTCCGCCGATTCCAGCATTCCTTCGGACGACTGGGACCACGCTTTTCCCACGACTTATACGGCGATCAAGCAACGGCTGATCGAAGCGGCAAGCCATTCCCCGGTGTTTCATAAAGATATGTGTTACCACTGCCTGGAGGAGTTGAAGGTCGACGTCGACTTTCTCGCCTGCCAAGACAATGTATTTATTATTCGCGAGCCGGTCAGCAGTATTGTTTCCCACCACCGTATATACCCGGATATGCCGTTACAGGCGATTGGGTATAAAGCACAGTACGAGATCTTTTGTGTGCTAAAAAAACTCACCGGTAAAGTACCGTATGTGATTAATGCCGATGATCTGGCCGCCGATCCGCAACACGTTATTCGTAAACTCTGTGATTATTTGAATATTGAGTTTCTGCCTCGCGCTTTGTCTTGGAAGCGCGAATGCCCGCCCCAATGGAAGATGTGGAGAAGTTGGCATGTGACCGCCGAAAATAGTGAGCGGATTATCGCCCCAGATAAACAAGTCCTGGATATAGCGCTATTCGAACAGTGCGCGAAATTAAAAAACTTATATGACTATCACCGGCCGTTTTACGAGCATATGAACGCGTTTTGTCAATAAGGAGCCTGACATGCAAAAGTTAATAGTGACCGGCGCCGCCAATGGGATTGGTCGAGCGACGGTGGAGAAAGCCATTGAAGCCGGCTATTTCGTGATCGGCACCGACAAGGATGCCGCAGGCTTGAAGGCACTCACCCATCGCTATGGCGACGATGTACTGGACACCCAGGTCGCGGATTTCACCGACGACGCTGTGATCAAGCGCTTTATTCCCAAAATATATGCACGCCATCAGTCTATTTACGCCTTGGTCAACAATGCGGGGATCTATCACGGCAAAAGCATCTACGCCTATTCCGACGACGAAGTGGATGACATCCTCAGCGTCAACCTCAAAGCCTTGGTTTACCTGTCCAAGGACTTCGCCGAGCGGGAAATGCGCCATGAAGCTTCGCGCTGCATCGTCAATATCGCTTCGGTGGCCGGCGAGGTGGGCAGTTGCGATGCGCTGTATGGCGCCACCAAAGCGGCAGTGATCGGCCTTACCAAGGCTAACGCCTGGAATTTTGCACCCTTTGTGCGGGTGAACGCCGTGTCGCCAGCTCTGATCCACGACACCGCCATCTACGACCGCATTCCGACCTACCGGCGCGATGAATACGCGCGTCAGGAGATTCTCAAGCAACCCATCCTGCCCGGCGGCGTAGCGGAAATCATTCTGTTGGTGATCAGCGATGCCATGCGGCATATCACCGGCCGGGTCATCCCCGTCGACAATGGAGCCTACCCACGGTGAGCCCATCCACGCGCAAAAAAAAGCTGTTGCTGGTAGGCGCCGGCAACCTCTGCCTGCAGATCCTCAAACTGCTCGCGCCGAAGAATGCCTTCGAATTTGTGGTGCTGGGGCGCAATGAGGACGCCAACGTGCGTCTGTGCAACCTGGTGGCGCTGTCGTGTGCGCAGTTGGAGCAGTTCGTCGCGATCAGGCCGGTGATCGCGGATTTGACCGACATCGACCGCGTCGCCCAGGTGCTGCGGGACGAGGCACCGGACATACTCGTCAACTGCGCGTCGTTGCAGTCGTGGCGCGTCATCACGGCGTTGCCCAAGCGTTCGTTCGAACAACTCGACCAGGCGCAGTTCGGTCCCTGGTTGCCCATGCACCTGACGCTGATGCACAACCTGATGCGCGCGGTAAAAGCCTCAGGCATTGTCACCCGCACCGTAAATGCGGCTTTTCCCGATGCGGTCAACCCGATTCTCGCCAGGGTCGGCCTGGCGCCGGATATCGGCGTGGGCAACGTGGCCAACCTGATTCCGGCGGTGCGTTTTTCCATCGCGCGGTTGCTGGAGTGTTGCCCCGCCGATGTGCGGGTTCGCTTGTATGCCCAGCACTATTTCAGCCATTACGTCCCGCGCGCAGGGTTGCCGCCACGGGCTAATTACCGTCTGTTGTATGAGGTCCGCGACCAGCCGAATGTGGCGCGGTTGCCTGCCGAAGCGATTTTCTCGGCGGTCCGCTCCGAGTTCCGGCGTCGCGGTGGCGTGGACGGGCAGTTCCTCACCGCGTGTTCAGCGGCCACGGTAATCGAGGGGCTGTTTTCCAGTACGCCGGTGCTGGTGCATGCCCCTGGCCCGCTGGGGTTGCCGGGCGGTTACCCGGTGTGGTTGCACGAGGGGCGCATCGAGGTGCAGTTCTCCAACGCCTGCCCTCAGGACGACGCGGTGCGCATCAACACGATCTGTCAGAGCCAGGACGGCATCGACGAGATCCATTGCGACGGTTCGGTCACCTTCAACCCGCAGTGCATGGCCGTGATGCAGGCGATGCTGGGCTACTCGAAGAAAAACATGTCCATCGAACAATCCGCCGAGTTCGCCCGCGAGTTGGCGAGCAAGTACGCGGCGTTCAAAGCACTCAACCTGGCAGGTGCGTGATGAACCAGATGCCCAAGCAGCCGAATGGCCCCATCGCCCGTTATTCCACGCAGTACTCGGCGGATTTTGTCGAGCGCTGGGACGAGTTGATCGATTGGGAAAAACGCAAGGCGGGGGAGAGCGGGTTCTTTGAAAACCTGTTGCGCAACCACGGCGTGCAGTCGGTAATCGACGTCTCGACCGGCAGCGGCTTCCACGCGGTACAGCTTAAGCAGGCCGGGTTCGACGTAGTCGCCACCGACGGCAGCCCCACCATGCTGACCAAGGCGCGCGCGAACTTCCGCCGGTACGGCTTGGCGATCCCCTCCCATCATCGCGACTGGCGTGCCCTCGACCCGCAGGAACTGGGGCAGTTCGACGCCGTGGTGTGCCTGGGCAGTTCGTTGTGCCATGTGTTCGAAGCCAGCGAACGCCTGGACGTCCTGCAAACCTTCCGGGCGTTGCTCAAGCCGGGCGGCCTGCTGGTGGTGGATCAACGCAATTTCTTCGCCATTCGCGCCGGTCATTTCAAATCCAGCGGCCACTACTATTACTGCGGCACCCACGTGTCAGTGAGCCTGGGCGAGGTCAACGCGCACCTGTGCGAGTTCATCTACCGCTTTGACAACGCCGAGCAATACCGGCTGCAGGTCTACCCGCTGCTGCCCGGCGAGTTGACCCAGGAGGTGCTGGCCTGTGGGTTTTCGGAGCATGCCAGCTACGGCGATTTCCAGGCCGATTACGACATGATGCAGTGTGACTTTGTCATCCACACCGCGCTCGCCGCGTGAGGGGCGCTATGAATACGCTTGTGCAAGGCAACGCCCGGCCCCTCGATAGCGGGGTGCTGGCGATAGTGCTCACGGGGTTCGTGGCCAGCACTTATGGGTTCGGCGTTTACCTGTTCGCCAACCTGGTGGTGGACATGCGTCGCGACCTCGGCTTCGACTACACCACAGTGGGCTTGATCACCGGTGGCGCGCAGATCGGCTTTCTGCTGTTTTCATCGGTCACCAGCGTAATCAGCCGCTATGTCGCAGGCTGGAAGATCAGCCTGGCGTCCACCGTGATGACGTCCTTGGCGCTGCTGGGGCTGAGTGTCAGCGACACGATCTGGCTCTCCGGCGCGCTATTGATTCTGCTCGGCGGCTGTTCGGCGTCGGTGTACATCCCGCTGGCGGAGATCGTCACCAAAGGCTTCAGCGCCGGCCTGCGCTCACGAGTCATGGGCTTGATTTCCAGCGGCACCAGCTACGGCGTATTTATCAACGGGTTATTGGTGTCGTTTCTGACGATGCACGGCGGCTGGCGCGGGATTTGGCTGACTGCCGGGCTGATCTCGCTGACGCTATGCGTGGTGGCCTGGTACCTGTTACGCAACCTGGCGACGAGCGAGGAGGGCGAGGCAGCCGGGGAGCCCGGGCAGACGTCTGACCGCCACGCGCCCTGGCTGAGCCGTTCGTTGTACCTGACGTGGGGCATCGCCTTTCTTAATGGCATGGCGTTGCTGCCGTTCCAGACCTACCTGGCGCCCTACCTGCGCGACGAATTGGGGGTGTCGGTGCAAGACACCGGTTTTATCTGGACCACCCTCGGCGCCGTGGGCATGGCCTCGGGCTTTCTGCTGGGGTGGCTGGCCGACAAAGCGGGCGTGCGCACCTCCCTGGCTCTGTGTTTCCTTAGTGCCGGGGTGGCTGCAACGCTGATGTTTACGTTCAATAACCTGCCGTCGTTCTACCTGGCGGCGTTTTTATTTGCGCTGGCGTTTTATCCGATCTTCGGGCTGGTGCCCAGTTACATCGGGCAAATCGTGCCGGTCAGCCGGCTGACCCAGGCGTTCGGCATCGCCAATGTGCTGATCGGCTTGGGTGGGGTGTGCGGCAATTTCCTGGGAGGCTGGTCGAGGGACCTCAGCGGCTCGTTTTCCCACGTCTACTGGGTGGTGGCGCTGCTGCTGTTCGGGCAATACGCAATGGTGTTGCTGTTGGGTAAGCGGGAGTAGCGGTGCCTGCAACCTGGAAAAACGCGGTACTCTGCGTGCTTGCAGCGAGGCCGTATTTTCCCAGGAGCAGGCATGTCGCATTTTACTGGCTCTGCGAACTCGATCCGCCTGATTGGTGGCGCCCTGGTATTGGACTTTATCAATACCACCAACGGACGACGCCCTGGCACGACGCTCAAGGTGATGGAGGAACGGCTCACCAGCTTTCCATTCTTCTTTGAATGGGCGCTGCACGCGTCGTTGGTCTCGACCCATGAGTTTGAACATTACAAGCCCATGGTGTTTGAGTGGCCTATTGCCTATCAGCCGAACCTGGAGGCGGTGATTGCCTTCAGAGAATGCCTATACGCGGTGTTTTACCCGCTGGCGCTGCACCAGCCCATTCCCGATGCGGCGTTGGCGCAGATCAATCTGACTTTCCAGCAAGGTGTGGCCTGGCGCGAGCTTCGGGCGGTCGACGGTCAACCTGCCTGGGTCTGGAAGCCCTGTACGTCGGCCCAGGAACTGACCACGATGCTGCTCGGGCGCCTGGCGATCGACGCCACGCAATGGTTGGTACCCGGGGCGCTGCAGGGTTTGAAGTGCTGCGGCGCCCATGACTGCGATTGGATATTTCTGGATATTTCTAAGAACAAGCAGCGCAGATGGTGCCAGATGAGCGTGTGCGGCAGCCGGGAAAAATCCAGTCGACTCAAGCACGGCAGGCCGCCTTAGTCGTCGCGCGGTCAATCACGACGGGTAGCAATTGCTCCACTTAATAGGAAGCATTACTATTCACGCCCCGCCTACCCAGTGCCTTCGCGATGATCCCTCAGCCGCCCCGCAGAACAGGCTTTTTCGAGCACTATGAAGAGCTGATCGGGACCTGGACGCGTCGCTTGAGAAACCGTCAGCAGGCCGAAGATCTGGCCCACGACACCTTCGTACGGGTGCTGGAGTCCAGTTCCGCCGATGTGCAGCAACCGCGTGCCTATCTGCATCAAACTGCGCGCAACATTGCGGTGGACGCCTATCGTCGCGACGACCGCCGCGACGCCGCATCAGTCGATGCCTTCGTTCAATGCTCACCCCACGCCGGCGATCCGGAGCATGTCATGCACGCGATCCAGTTGGCGGACTCCATCGAGCGGGCACTGGCCGAATTGCCGCTCAACTGTCGGCGGATCTTCATTTGGCAGAAAATCGAGGGGCTCACCCAACAGGAAATCGCCGAACGCCTGGGTTTGTCTAAAAACATGGTGGAAAAGTATATGATCCGCACGCTGCGGCATCTGCGCGACCGCCTGGACGCGCCGACACCATGACTCGTATCGAAACAGGATCTTCCGCGATGGACAACCGTGCCCGTGATGAGGCCGCGCAGTGGTTCGCGCGCGTGCAGGACGGCGAACTGAGCCCCGAGCAAGCCCGACGGTTCGAGGCTTGGCGCGCGGAACATCCAACCCATCAATACGAATTCGACGTGCTGCAAGGCCTGTGGCTGGCCGCCGACCTGCTGCCCGAGGCGCGCTGGCAGGCGTTGTGCGAAGCGCCGGCCGAACGGCCTCGCAAGCCTGCGCTGTGGCGTTACGCGGTGGCGGCCAGCGTCGTCGCGGTCGCCGTGGGCCTGGGCTTGTTCAGCGGGCTCGATCATTCCAAGGTCTACCGGGCCGAATTCAGCACGCGTCTTGGGGAGCATCGCCAAGTGGCCTTGCCGGACGGTTCGCTGATCGACCTCAACAGCCGTAGCGTGGTTGCGGTGACATACGAAAACGCCCGGCGCGGCGTTGAACTCAAACAGGGCGAGGCGATGTTCAGCGTCGAACACGACAGCAGCCGCCCCTTTGTGGTGGCCGCCGGGGCGGGGCAGGTCACGGTCACCGGCACCCGCTTCGATGTGCGCCGCGATGACGACCAGACTCGCGTCGCGGTCGAGGCGGGCACGGTGCAGGTCCAGGGGCGTGTGGCGGAGCAGCGGGTCACCTTGACCGCCGGTCGTGGCACCCATGTGGACCGCCAAGGCGAGGTGGCGACGGCTTACGCGGTAAACGCCGAGGAGCTGACGGCCTGGCGTACCGGCAAATTGGTGTTCAACAACGCCACACTGAGCGACGTGGCCCGGGAAGTGTCGCGCTACCGCGAGCAACCATTGCGGGTCAGCGCGCCCGCCGTCGCCAACCTGCGCCTGACCAGCGTATTCAAGGCCAACGACACCGACGCCTTGCTCAAGGCTTTGCCGCGCATCCTGCCGGTGGCTTTGCGTACGTTGCCGGACGGTAGCCAGGAAATTATTTCGCGCTGACATTCAGGTTTTTTCCCCGTTCGTCGTCTTCTCCTGCAACTGCAACTGGTTTGCATTAACGGCCGCATACTTTTGCGATCACAGGACAAGGTTCGACGTGAAAAAAATCGCCTTCCACAACAATAAAATCCGCCGCTGGGTGCCCTTGGCCCTGGCGCTCGCCGTCAGCGCCTCGGCCAATGCCGACGACGCAATTCACATCCAGGCCCAACCCTTGGGCGCGGCCCTGAGCCAACTCGGCCAGCAGACGTCCCTGCAAGTATTCTTCAGCCCCGAGCTGGTTGCCGGTAAACGCGCGCCTGCGGTGGACGGCAACCTCAGTGCCGAGCAAGCCTTGCGCCAATTGCTGCAAGGCAGCGGTCTGGACTACCAGATCGACGCCGGTTCGGTGACCCTGCGCCCGCAAACCAGCGGCAGCGGTGAAGCCGGCTCGCCGATTGAGTTGGGCGCCACCGATATCCGGGTCGTCGGCGACTGGCTCGGCGACGCCAATGCCGAAGTGGTGCAGAACCATCCTGGCGCTCGCACGGTTGTCCGCCGCGAAGCCATGGTGGAGCAGGGCGCGATGAATGTCGGCGATGTGCTGCGACGGGTGCCCGGCGTGCAGGTGCAGGAGGCCAACGGCACCGGTGGCAGCGATATTTCCCTCAACGTCGGCGTGCGTGGGCTGACGTCCCGTTTGTCGCCACGCTCCACCGTCCTGATCGACGGTGTGCCAGCCGCGTTCGCGCCTTATGGCCAGCCGCAGTTGTCGATGGCGCCGATTTCCGCCGGCAACCTGGACAGCATCGATGTGGTGCGTGGCGCCGGTTCCGTGCGCTACGGTCCGCAGAACGTCGGTGGCGTGATCAACTTTGTAACCCGGGCGATCCCCGACACGTTCTCCGGCGAAGTCGGCACCACCCTGCAAACCTCCGCCCATGGCGGCTGGAAGCATATCGAGAACGCCTTTATCGGCGGCACGGCCGACAACGGTATCGGCGCTGCGCTGTTGTATTCCGGGGTCAACGGCAACGGTTATCGCAACAGCAACAATGGCAATGATATCGATGACGTGATCCTCAAAACCCATTGGGCGCCGACCGATCAAGACGACTTCTCGTTGAACTTCCACTATTACGATGCCAGCGCCGACATGCCCGGCGGCCTGACCCAACAGCAGTTCGACGCCAACCCGTACCAGTCGGTGCGCGATTGGGACAACTTCAGTGGCCGCCGCAAGGATATGTCCTTCAAGTACATCCGTCAGATCGACGACCGCACTCAGGCCGAAGTGCTGACCTATTACGCCGACAGTTTCCGAGGCAGCAACATCGCCAACCGCGACCTGAAAACCATCAGTTCCTACCCGCGTACCTACTACACCTTCGGTATCGAGCCGCGTGTGTCCCATGTGTTCGACCTAGGGCCTAGCACCCAGGAAGTCAGCGTGGGTTATCGCTACCTCAAAGAAGGCATGCACGAGCAAGCCACCAGCCTCAACCTGGTCAACAACGTGCCGACACCTGGCGGGCAGAGCGACGGTCATGTCTACCAGGACCGCACTGGTGGCACCGAGGCCAATGCGTTCTATATCGATAACAAAGTCGATATCGGCAAGTGGACGATTACCCCGGGCATTCGCTTCGAAAATATTCGCACCGAATGGCATGACCGCCCGGTGATCGCCCTGAACGGCACGCGCACCCCGGAAAAACGCCGCGAAGTGCATAACAATGAACCCCTACCGGCCCTAAGCGTGATGTACCACGTCTCTGATGCCTGGAAACTGTTCGCCAACTACGAAACGTCGTTCGGCAGCCTGCAGTACTTCCAACTGGGGCAGGGTGGCACCGGCAATCAGACGGCCAACGGCCTGAACCCGGAAAAAGCCAAGACCTATGAAATCGGCACGCGCTACAACGACAGCGTGTGGGGTGGCGAAGTGACGCTGTTCTACATCGACTTCGCCGATGAGCTGCAATACGTCAGCAACGATGTGGGCTGGACCAATCTCGGCGCCACCAAGCACGCCGGTGTCGAAGCGTCAGCGCATTACGACCTGGCCAATCTGGACCCGCGCCTGGAAGGCCTGACCGCCAATGCCGGGTTCACCTACACGAAGGCCACCTCCGAGGGCGATGTGCCCTTCAAGGGGCGCGATCTGCCGTTGTACTCCCGCGAAGTGGCGACCCTGGGGCTGCGCTACGACATCAATCGCTGGACCCATAACCTGGACGTCTATGCCCAGTCTGGCCAGCGTGCCCCCGGCACCACCAGCACTTACGTGACTCAAGGCACGGCCGATGGCCAGTTCGGCGATATTCCGGGCTACGTTTCGGTCAACCTGCGCAGCGGCTATGACTTCGGCCCATCCTTGTCGAACCTGAAGTTGGGCGCGGGGGTGAAAAACGTGTTTGACCAGCAGCACTACACGCGCTCCAGCGACAACAACGCCGGACTGTACCTGGGCGAACCGCGTACGTTCTTTGTACAGGCCAGCGTCGGGTTCTGATCCTCGAACGCTTGGGAAATATCGCAGCTCAACAAGGGGCTGCGATTTTTTTTGCCCGTTTCCTACAGGTGTAGCGTGCATCTGGTTGTCCGATCAGGAACCGAATCCGACATCCCCGCCACAGATGGGCTAGCTGCCGCGCTTCGACGCGCCGTCGCAGTGGCAGGCTGAATATCACGCCCCCTTGTGTTGGAGAACATTATGTCGGTATCGACACTTGATAAATCCTTGTCTGCTTCGCCTTCCCATGACCGTTTACAGGACAGTCCCAAAACCGACGTCAAGGCTCGTCGCCCGGCGCCTGAGGCCCTGTCCTTTTCGGACCGCAACATGGCCAACGTCAGTTTCTCTTCGCGAGAAAACAAGGCCGGTCCCGTTTTTGGTGATCCGCAGACGCCGACGGAGCGCCATTATCCTGCGTCTCCCGCCATGCACCACAGCGTGACGGCCATGCGTCCAGGCTTTATGGACCCGTTCCGACACTGGATGCACACTTGCTTCGGTTGGCCTCGGCCGCCACACCGTCCGTGCTCGGGTAATCCTCCGCCACGGCCGCAGCCTGGTTGCGGTAACCCGCCGCCACGCCCAGACCCCACCATCGGTAAACCCTACCCCACGTGGCCGGGCCGGCCTGATTCGGAGTACTCGCTCAAGAGCAATGAACAATTGGCAACGCAGCTGCGCCGTAATTTCAAAGCTTTCATGGACCCTAAAAATCCCGGTTTCGTGAGCATCGACAGCATTCAGACGATGGCCAAAAAAGGTTGGTCCCCGTTTTCCAGCGTCAACGATAACATTCGCCTGGCCAAGGAAATGCTGCGCCGTCCAGAACTGCTGAGCGCCCTCGACCGGCACAGCTCCACCGGCGCACTGGACGGTCTAATCGATCGGCAAAACGTGGACCTGGTCATCGGTGGCAAAAATTACTTCAAATATAAATCCGATAAAGAGTTGGTCGGGGAGCTCCTCAAGCACTTCAACGAATTGAAAGACGGGCCATGGTCTAGGGACATCAATATCCAGGATTTGAGAAACCTGGCGCGAGAGCCTTTGACTGGCGATTCTTCTAGAGACCATCTGGTGCAGTTGGCGCAGGAACTGCTCAAGCGTAACGATCTGGTCACAAGGCTGGATGACCTAGCGAGCCGAGAGTCTGACGAGCGAATCAATCTGCTCGCGCTTTTTATGCTGCGCTCTTGACTGAGCGGCACCGCAACCCGGTTGCGGTGCCTGCCACCGTTTTGTAAGGAACTGATTACGTTGATATGCCACATAGGAAGTACCTGCCGGAGTTGATCAAACCGGCTGATTTTCGGGCTCCGAGCCAGGGCAAACACAATGACTTCGACCTCGTTTCAATCACCTCATCACGGTTTTCACGAACCGTTTCGCAGCCTCCACGATGGCGATCCTGTTCGGTCAGCAGGTGCCTTGGCATCGCCGGACTTGCAGATGTCACCTGCCCTGTATGCCGCCCAAGCACGTCGCATGAAAGCCTTTGCCGGCCAGCGAAAGTTTCAGGCGCCGGTTGCCGATGATTTCTCCCGGGGCATGCTCGCGGCCGGGCAGGCTTCGAATGATGGCATCAAGTCACTCAAGCTCCCAGGGCTGTTCGAGGGCCTGGCCGCTTGGTGGCGCCGCAGGCTCGATTGAATCCGCCGGATGGCGATGTACTTCTGGCCCAGTGGTTACAAACGCTCAAATTTTACCGAGCGCGACTCGCCTGTCCTGCTGGAACCAGGGTTTTCCGAGCACCACTCACTCTTGGCCTGTTGAGTCAGGTGCGCAGCGATCGACCCGATAAGGTTTGGTCCGCGGAATCTAACTATGCTGGAGAAAAAAAATGGCTGACTGGCTGAATAATTTGAGGCAAGTAGCGCCTGGGCCGAATCTGAGCACAGGCAGTGGTCATGCGCATTGCGCAGTCGCTGAGCGCGCGCAGGGCACGTCACTTCCCCCTCAAGAGAGTCAGTTGCTTGATAGTCGATTTCGGAGCAATGGACAGGAGCATTTTGACGCTCGAGACTCATATTCAGGCGGTTCGCAGGTAGGCAACCCGTATGCCCGCTCGGACGACCAAGTGTTGGCGACCCAACTGAACAACGTTTTTCCCATGCTCGGTGATTTCAAGAAGAATGGTCGCCTGACTCTGGGCTCCTTGGAGGCGATTGCGAAAGAGGATCCCAAGGAAAGCAAGGCGCTTGAGCGCACGATCATGCTTGCGCGGGAGATACTCAGCCGCCCGCGGCTGGCCGACGCGATTGTTGCCAAGGGGGGCGAGATAACCTCGGCCAGTCTCGAAAAGGTCGCCAGTTATGCCACAGGCAACACCCATCCCAACACCCAGAGTGCCGACCCGTTTCATTCGAAGACCGACGCACAGGTGGTTCAGGCGTTCAGAGGGATGTTCGATGACTTGCGGGACCCATCGCAAGACTCCAATTTCTTTTTTGAAAAGCACCGCTACGTCAAGAAAGACAAGCTTATCGAGATGAGCAAGGACCCCGACGAAACAGACAAACACGGGCAGGTAGTACGCGACGCGGCCACCGGCTTTCCCAAGAAAAAATACAGCGAGCTGCAGGTCTACATGGCCAAAAACCTGGTGGAGCGGCCAGGTTTGCTGGCATCGCTGGACAGCACCAAGGCCAATGGCACCAACCTGTTCGGTAGCCACAACAATGGCTCGTTGAAGAACTACAGCATTGACCGTTGGTTGAAAAACGACAAGGAAGAAAAGGGACGATAAGGCCCCTGGCTACCTATGAGCTTCTCGATCCAACGCGCAAGCTCATGTCGTTCACACCCGCAGTATTTTTCCGCTGATTGCCACTGCCACCAGCAATATTCCAATCACCAGAAAGGCCGTGGCCAGGCTGCTGCCATGGGCGATGAAGCCGATGGCAGCAGGCCCGGTCAGAATGCCGGCATACCCCAACGTGGTTATGGCCGGCACGGCAATGTGTTCGGGCATGACCTTCTGTTGCCCAACGGCGGTGTAGAGCACCGGCACAATATTCGAGCATCCCGCCCCCACCAATGCGTAGCCGAGCAATGCGACCTCCCAGGCAGAAGACAAGGTGGCGAGGAAGATACCGCTGGCGGCCAGCACACCACCCACAATAATCACCTTCTTCGCGCCCAAGCGCCGCACGATGGCATCGCCGGTCAGGCGCCCGGCCGTCATGGTCAGGGCGAAGGCTGCATAGCCCAGGCCGGCGTAGGCCTCGTCCAGGCCGCGTTCGGCGCTCAGGAACACCGCGCTCCAATCCAACACCGCGCCTTCGGCCAGAAACACGATAAAGCACAGACAGCCGATAAACAGCACTACGCCATGGGGCACCGCAAACGCCGGTCCTGAACTTTCGCTGCCATAAGGCAATAAATGCGGCCCAGCCTTGAGCAGCGCCGCGAGCGTGATCACGATCACCACCAGCGTCGCCTGCAGCGGTGTCAGCCCCATTCCCAGCAAACCAGCAACGCCTGCCGCGCCGACAATCCCGCCCAGGCTGAACAAACCGTGAAACCCGGACATCATGGTTTTGCCGCTGGCCCGTTCGACGATCACCGCCTGCAGGTTCACTGTAGAATCCACGGTGCCCAGCCCGGCGCCAAACAGAAACAACCCGACGATCAATAACGGGATCGAGCTGACCGTGGCCAGCAGCGGCAAGGCCAGGCAGATCATGATCGTGCCGGCCGTGAGTACACGTCGACAGCCAAACCGCGATGCCAGCGCACCCGCCGCCGGCATCGCGATGATCGAACCCACCCCCAGGCACAACAGCAGCAGGCCCAGGGTGCCCTCACTCAGTTCCGCGCGGGCCTTGGCGTACGGCACCAGCGGCGCCCAGGCGGCAATGCCGAAACCGGCGATAAAAAAGGCGATGCGGGTCGACATTTGCTCCAGTCGCCCGGGAACCACGGGCGCTGAGGTGGGGATGGCTGTCATGAAAAGTCCTTGGTTTTGCGTTCAACGAACGATGTCCGGCGCGACATCCTTGCATATCAGGCCCTCGCGAGCGAGCTGGGTTCCCCGATCAGCATTGAGCGTGAATTTTCTTTTTACAAACCTGGAACGCAATCGGTGATGAACGCCACACAGGTGTTGTCGCTTCTGTAGGAGGCGTTCTGGAAGGTGTGTAATCCCCGCACAAGGTGATGAACCCCGGGCTTTGCGCGGTGGCTTACCACCCTCCAGGCCGCTTCGCACAAATGCGCCGTTCTGTAATACGCTGCTGTTCCCCTAAGTCGGAAACCGGACAACAGCATGACTCAGTTCTACGATGCCCGAGGCAATGTGTATGGCGTGGTCAGCCCGGCAGCGCTCCGGCGTCAGGGCGTTCAGCTACCCGACGACCCCGTCCAGGCCGCGCGTACGCGCAAAACCTGGGCCGCCTTGGCCATCGCGTCCGAATGCGGTTGGGGTTCACTGCCGCGTCCAACGGATGCCAAAGACCATCGGTGCGATGGCTTGCTGGTCGGCCCGTTTCAGAACGAGCCGCCATTTGACCTGTTGATCGTTAACACCGACGGTTCCCTGGCTGAGCGCAGTGGCAATGGTTTGACGATTTTTGCCCAGGCACTCACGGATCAGGGCTTGATGACCGACACATGTGAGTTGCGCGTGCACCATGACCAGCCTGACGGGTACTCGCCTGTGGCCACGCACATCGCCCCCGCCGTGCATGACCACACCGCAGGGTTCTGGTTGACCCTGGGCGTGCCCGAGTTCGGGCCATCGGCGGTTGGCGCGCAAGGGGTAGAGCCGGTGCTGCTCGGTGACGCTGAACTGAGCCAGGTGGACGCGCTTGCGGCCATCAATCCGAATTGGACCCACAGTCAGTTCGTGCGCGTGGGCAACCCCCATTGCGTGACCTTGGTCGATCGCATTGCCGACCTGCCGGACAACGGGACAATGCAGCAACCTTCCTTGTTCGGTCCCCTACAGGCCATTGCCTTCGCCCCGCCGATCGGTGGCGGGCAGCCGTGCATGGCTGGAGTTAATTTGCAGTGGGCCGCCAGGCTCCCCGGCAATCGTATGGCGGCGCGAGTCTTTGAGCGAGGTGAAGGCCCCACGGCGTCCTCTGGAACCAGCGCCAGTGCGGTGGCCTGTGCGGCATGGCGAGCGGGCTGGGTAGAGGCTGGCGACGTCGCAGTGGTCATGCCGGGTGGTACTGCGCCAGTGCGCTTGCAAACTCAAGACCATGGGTTGCTGAGCGTCAGTCTGTTCGGGGCTGCACGGCGCCAGGTCTGAGGGTTTCATTGCGCTGACGTCTATAAGTGGGCGTCAGTTTTTTCTTGATTAATTAACTTGTTTTCTTAAGTTGGCGTAGGCCCTTTCGTGCACTTCGGAAGTGGTACTTTGTCGCGATTTATTATTTTGTAAAAGACACTTCCATTACCGCCGTACGAAACTTCTTTTTTATTTCCCAACGGTCGATTTTTGCCTGAAATCGCTAAGCTTCAGGGCTCTGGCTCAAGCTCTTTCGCCAGGTTCTCGACGTTCAGTGGCGGGGTTTCAGTCCACTGATCAATTCAGCTGGGTCATAACCAAAGCGGGTAACAACGGATGGTTAACGCATTTGTTTCTTCAAGTTTTAAATTGATTCTCCCAGGCGTAAATACCGACTTTCAGGTGCTGGCGTTCAACGGTCAGGAGGTACTGGATCAACCGTTTTTCATTCAAGTGCAAGTGACCAGCGAAAACCCGTCGCTGGAGCTTGAGGCATTGCTGCACCAGCCCGCCTACCTGGATTTCGGCGACGCTGATCAAGGCCTGCACGGTCAGGTATACGCCGTCGGTCGCGATGACCCTGGCCGCCGATTGACCCGCTATCACCTCACCTTGGCGCCGCGTCTGGCCTGTCTGGCCCATCGCTGCGATCAACGGATTTTCCAGCAACGCAGCGTGCCCCAGATCATCGCCGCGGTGCTTGAGCATCACGGCATCCTGGCCGATGCCTACCGGTTCGAATTGGGCCCGGTGATCTATCCGCCGCGTACGTTCTGTGTGCAGTACGCGGAGACCGACCTGCATTTCATCCAGCGGCTGTGCGAGGAGGAGGGGATTCATTACCACTTCCGCCACAGCGAGCATGCCCATGTGCTGGTATTCGGTGATGACCAGACGGTATTTCGACGTCTACCCACGCAACATTATTCGGCCAGCGGAGGGCCCGAGGCGCCGACGCGGGTTATCCAGCGGTTCGATGTGCGCCTGTCCACCCGCAGTCGGCAAACAGTGCGGCGCGACTATGACTTTGAACATCCTTCTCTGCGCTTGCAGGACAGCGCAAGTATCGAGCCCGCGCACCGGCTTGAGGACTACCGTTATCCAGGAGGATTTACCGGCCATGTCCGCGGTGCGCAACTGGCGCGTCGCGGTCTGGAGCGCCATCACAGCGACCGGCATCGTGTCTTGGGCAGGAGTGATCAGCCGGTCCTGCGCAGTGGGCACTTTCTAGAGTTGCAGGATCATCCGGACCCGTCCTGCAACGATCTGTGGCTGATCACCTCGGTCCGTCATGAAGGCTATCAACCTCAAGTGCTGGAAGAAGCCGTCGTTGAGTCCGAGGGGTTTCAGGGTTACCGCAATCGTTTCACCGCGATCCCCTGGCGTTCGACGTATCGACCTCCGCTCAAGCATCCCAAGCCCACCATCAACGGCAGCCAGACCGCTACCGTGACCGGGCCGGCGGGGGAGGACGTGCATTGCGACGACTATGGCCGGGTCAAAGTGCGTTTTCACTGGGACCGTCTGGATAAGCGCGATGACAAAAGCAGTGGTTGGGTGCGGGTGGCATCGGGTTGGGCTGGGGATGGATTCGGCGCCACGATGATCCCGCGGGTGGGCATGGAGGTGGTGGTGACCTTTCTGGAGGGCGACCCGGACCAGCCCTTGATCACCGGCTGTGTGCCCAATGCGCTGCACATGCCTACCTACCCCTTGCCGCAGCACAAAACCCGCAGCGTCCTGCGTAGCCGTAGTTCCCCGGGCGGCGGCGGCTTCAATGAAGTATTCGTGGAGGACCGGCGTGGCGATGAGCTCATTTATCTGCGTGCTCAACGGGATCTGGAGCAACGGGTTGGTCATGACAGCCGCCTGGAGGTGGCGGGCGAGCGGCACGAAACCATTCGGGGCTTGAGTTCGACTCGCCTGGAACACGAAGCGCATCAGCACATCGCCGGCGACCGAAAGGTTGTGTTGCAGGCCAATGACCACCTGCGTGTGCACGGCAGCCGCCAAGTCCATCTTGACCAAAACCTGGTCATTGAAGCCGGTCAAGAAATTCATCTCAAGGCAGGGGCCAGCCTGATCATCGATGCGGGGGCTCAGTTGAGCTTCAAGGCGGGGGGTGAACATCTGGTGATTCAGGCCGGCGGCATTTTCAGCAGTCGACCCGTTGTGGTGGGTGGCATCCCTGCCATCACGCGATCGGCCGCGCCGTTGGCGCCGGGTGAGGATGTCGCAGCACCGCTCGCTCGGGTTGACGGTCCGAAGATGTCCCCTACCCAGGGGATGATCATGAGCCTGGCCAAGCAGTTGGGCGCGGATTTTTGCCCGGTGTGCAAAGGCTGTGGCGAGGGCGTGTGCGATATCAACGGGAGGGCGGCGTGATGGATAACCTGGCTCACCATTGGATGGTTCGCCAACAGCAGGCGGGGCTGCGATTGTGCCTGGTGCTGGATGGCACAAATGAGGCGTGCCAGTCGTTGTTGGCGGTGCGCAGCGTGTCGCAGTATTGCCGCTTCTACGCCCAGACCTCATTGGCGGATTTGGCCGCAGAAGGGCCTGTAGTCCTGCTGCTCGATCATGTCGGCGAGCCCGCGCTGCTCAGCCTTCTACGAACCCCGCAGATGAACTGGGGTTGGCTCGGCAGTGTGGCAAGCGCGGAGCTGTCGAACCTCGCACAGCACTGGCGAGACAGGCTACTGGTAGGGCCGCAGGGGGATCAGGCGCTGTACCGCTTTTATGACAACCGCACCCTTGCGCGGGCCCTCGACCATTTGGCGCCGGAGCAGTGGCCGCCATACCTCGGTCCACTGATCAGCGTGTGCTATTGGCATGAGCAGCGCTGGCATAGCGCCGACAACGCGGCGCCCGGCGAGTACCCAGTACCCGAGCCTGCGCCGTGGCTCAGTACGCCCAACCCGCAAGCCGACGCCATTCTGCACGCTAACATCCTGCGTTACCTGCTCGCCGAACACAGCGAGGACCTGGCGGCACTGTTCGAATTTCAAGACCCGAAAGTCTGGCTTGCCCAGGTGTTGGAACAGGCGCGTGCCTGGCAATGGAACCGGCCGGAACAGCTGGAATTCCTCGTGGTACGGCGCTTGGAAGAAGCCACTCGCGCCAGCAAGGTGCACTGGCCGCCCATGGCCGGAGAATTACCTGAAGACCACTTTCAACGGGTGGTGAAGCAATGGCGCTCAATGGAAAAAGCCGATGAGTAAACGAAGATGGTGCGCACTGTTGGCGCTGAGTATGAGCGGGCTAGTGGGCTGCACGATGAAACCGCTGGACAGCTTTACGCTGGAAGTGGATTTGCCGGCGGACTTTGAACTTAAAACCGCAGCCAACTACGGGCCCGCGACGGGCGAAACCTGCACTCTACCCAGGCGTCGAGGTAAACGGCCCGAGCGGAAGGTTTTTTTTACCGACTACAAATCTGTGGCCAGTCGAGTGAGCTATGAGCTGCCGTTGGGTGAAAGGGTAGAGGGGTGTCCGTTGGTGTTGCGCAGTGTGGAGTTGGGTTTTACTGCGAAGTGGGGAGCGAGGAGTACGGATATCGGGATGGACAGTGGCGTCATTGGTGTACGAGATTGGTTAGAGGGAAACGCCCCTGGTATGCCTGACTCGGGTATTCAGGAACTGCGAGGGGAATGCCAGTGGCTATTTCGGACGGCAGGTTCGCAGCACGCAATTATAAAAATTCTTAAATGCAACGAGTTGGATGCCAATCATCAACTGCTGCAGACGCGACCTGGAGGCATGGTTCAACGAGATCATTTAGCGGGAAGAACACTGAGGCTGGGAATGACGCTTACTGATAAAGAGTTGCCAGCGATTGGCGACAACTGGGTCGCTGTACCTGGCGGTTGGAAGCGGTGCAGGGGGGTTAACTTCGAAGATCGTTATGCTTTCTGCAATGGTGATTCCACTCACTTCAAACCTATCAAGATGCCGGATGGCCGCACATGTGATGTGTATCCATCTTGCAATTAACCAAGGAGCTGGTCATGAGTCTGGATGCACGGAAGCAACCATTTTTTAATAACAGCAGACCTGCCTGCCCGTTGCGAGGTGACTGGGTGAGCTTTCGTTTGGTCGATGAGCTCGGAGTAGGAAGCGGCTATGGCGGATTGCCCTACACATTGCACGACAGCGCAGGGCAAAGATACGAAGGCAGGCTCGATGTCGACGGATTCGCCAAACTGGAAGATATTTATTGCGGCCCCGTGGTACTTATTTTCGACACTCTCTATACCGGCGTTGATCAGCTGTATCGGCGGTTAACAGCGCGAAGCAGTTATCCGTTGCCTATTACCGAACTTCAGTTTCGGGCGGAACATACTCGATTCGCCACGCCTGATGGTAGCTGTACTGAAAATAACCCTGCTCGACAGCCGGCGACTAAGTTTTATCAAGTTGAGGTACGCGATTTAGTCCGCCACGTTGCTCATTTACCCCCGATAGCCCCTCGTACTAATCAACCGCAACGCCATGCTCTGAAAATGCTGGCTGAGCTGGGATTCGGCGTACCTGAGCCGACATTGGCGGGAGTCGTGCTGCTTCCCAACAATCACACGGTGCTGGAAGTGCGACCGCTGCGCGCTTTACGCCCAGCTCTCTCAAGTGAAGACAGCTTTAGTGCATTGAATCTGTATCAGCTGTCGTTGATCGCAGCTTTGAGTTATTGCGATTTTGGTCAGGAGCCTCCTGTAAAACCCACGGATCAAGTCCATTTTCCACAGAGTCCAAGTGTGGGCAATCTATTTGCCGAACAGCTTTCCTGCTGCGTGGAAGCCTGGAAAATTGATCCAGAACAGGTACAGCGTTTTTACCCGCTTTATGAAGAGGTGCCTTATTCGCGACGGTTTGAAATCCTTCCTTTCGATCCGCAGTTGTATCCACAAAATCGTCCCGAACTCGGTAAAGAACAGGAGCACCCCGCGAGTTTGCACTTTTTTGATGACGAAAAATTCGGTACCGATACTCAAGCGTTCATTACTCATCACGACGAGGTGATCTTGATTTCCGTGCGAGGGACGTTCAGTAGCGCCGATGCAGTGCGGGACGCAAACGCCCACCAAGTGCCTTTCGCGGATGGTATCGGCAAGGCACATGAAGGTTTTTATCAGGCTTACCGGGCGATGCGCGATTTTGTGCTGAGCTATCTCAGTCAGTTTCATATAGGGCAGCGAGTGGTCATTTGCGGTCACAGTCTGGGCGGCGCCATTGCATTGCTGCTGGCAGAGGGTTTACGCCGTATTCCTGATCGCGACTACAACATCCTCCTCTACACCTACGGCGCTCCCCGCGCCGCCGATTCCGAATTCGTCGCCGGTGCATCCGCTCTGGTCCATCACCGTATCGTCAACCATAACGATCCGGTCCCCAGCGTTCCGGCGCCGTGGATGAACACTACCGCCAAACTGTGGGTTCCCGGTGCGGTCACCTTGTTCAGCGCGCCCACGCCGGGCGGGCTGTTGTTCGCGGCCGGTCTGGTGCGCGTCGGTGGCAATCCTTATCAACACCATGGCGAACAACAGCATTTCATGCCGATCACACTGCCCGACGGCACCCCGTCCTCGGTGTTATGGAAGCCCGGTTGTGAGTCCATTCAGGAGGCCGGGGTCAACCGTGCATTGAAACTGCATGGCGACACGCCCCTGCGTGAGAATTTCTTGAGGCAACTGTTCCAGGCGAGTCAGCACTTCATGACCGCCAGCTATATCCCGGCCGCCTGGGCCACATTACGGCGTTGGCAGCAGGCCTTGGACAGTCAGGGTTCGCTGGTGACCCAGCGCGAGTACGAGCTGGTGGATCGGGCGCTGGAAACCATGCGTCAGCAATTGCGCGACAAGCGGAGTGAGCTGGACCGCAGGCCTGTGCCAAATGGGCGCAGCCATGTCCCCGAACACTATCATCAGGCCCTCAATGCCGAGATCGACCGCTTGCACACTAGCCGTCGACGCCTGGAGAGCCTGCGCTGGCGTCGCCTGGAGGCACGCGATGTGTACGGCAGCCATGCGCAGTCCGTGCACCTGCAAGGCTGCCTAAACCGTTGGTTCAGCCATCGTGAAAACCGCGAGTCACCGCCAGTGGCCAGCATCCCCGCAGCGGCGCCCAGCGAGCGGGGCAGGGCACAGCCACTGGATATCGACTCGATTGTCTGAAGCGCCGGCTTACATGAACGCGACCTGGGCCGGCTGGCGCTTCATCAATACTTTGCCGTTGCGGATCGAGTAGAGCGGCAGGCCCTGGCTGCGGATTACCTCGTAGTCGCTGTCTGCCGAGAGGATCAACAAGTTGGCGGGGCGCCCGGTTTCCAGGCCGTAGCGCTCGCCCAGGGCCATCGCCTTGGCGCTGTTGTCGGTGACCAGGTCCAGAGCACTTTGCAGGTTGCGATAGCCGAGCATGTGGCAGATATGCAGACCGGCTTCCAGCACGCGTAGGATGTTGCCGTTGCCCAGGGGGTACCAGGGATCGACGATGGAGTCCTGGCCAAAGCACACGTTCATGCCGGCCTCCAGTAACTCGTTCACTCGGGTCACACCCCGGCGCTTCGGAAAGCTATCGAAGCGCCCTTGTAGATGGATGCTCTCGGTGGGGCAGGAAACGAAGCTGATGCCGGAATGCCCCAGCAGGCGAAAGAGTTTGGCGCAGTAGGCGTTGTCGTAGGAGCCCATGGCGGTGGTGTGGCTGGCGGTGACGCGGGCGCCCATGTCGCGGCTGCGGGCTTCTTCGGCAAGCACTTCAAGAAAACGTGAGTGCGGGTCATCGGTTTCGTCGCAGTGCACGTCCACCAGGCAGCCGGTGCGTTCGGCCAGGTCCATCAGGAACTTCACCGAACTCACGCCCTGGTCGCGGGTGTATTCGAAGTGCGGAATGCCGCCGACCACATCGGCACCCAGACGGATGGCTTCCTCCATCAATTCGCGGCCGTTGGCGTAGGACTCGATGCCCTCTTGGGGAAACGCCACGATCTGCAGATCGATCAGGTGTGCGCTTTCCTCGCGCACCTGCAACATGGCCTTGAGCGCCGTGAGCTGCGGGTCGGTGACGTCGACGTGGGTGCGTACATGCTGGATGCCGTGGGCGGCCAGGGCTTGGATGGTTTGTTTGGCGCGGGTGCGGGTGTCTTCCTGGGTGATCGTGGCTTTGCGTTCGCCCCAGCATTCGATGCCTTCGAACAGGGTGCCGCTCATGTTCCAGCGTGGCTCGCCGGCGGTGAGGGTGGCATCGAGGTGGATGTGCGGCTCGACAAAGGGCGGGATCACCAGGTTGCCGGCAGCGTCCAGATCATCGGCCCCCAGGGATGGCACGTTGGTTTGTGCGGTGATGCTGGCGATCCGGCCGTTTTCCAGGTGCAGATCATGCAGGCCTTCACGGTGGCGCAGGCGAGCGTTGATGATGTGCATGGGCAAGTTCCTCTTGGCTTAAAACAATCAGGCAGATAGCCGCCAGATCATCAGGGCGATACCGATGTCCAGGCGGTCATAGGCGTTGTCCAGCGTCAACCCGCACAGGGCTTCGATGCGCTGGATTCGGTGTGTCAGGGTGTTGCGATGTACGGCCAGGCGCTGGGCGGCGGCCATCAGATTACCATTCTCGTGAAACCAAGCTTCCAAGGTCGGCATCAAGCTGGGGCCGTGCTGCAAGTCGTGACGCATCAAAGGGCCCAGGCGCTCCTTGAGGAATTGGTCGAGCAGCGCGCGATCACGCACCCCGCTGAGCAACTTGAGCACTCCCAGTTCGTCGTACACGCACAGCCCGGCGCGCTCGCGGAAGCGTCGCGCGGCGGCCAGGGCCTGACGCGCTTCATCCTGGGCCTGGGCCAGGCGGGCCGCCGGGTGCGCGGCGGCGCTCAGGCCGATAAACAACTTGAGCGGGGCCAGGCGCAGGTTCAATGGGCTCAACCACTGCGCCAGTTGATGGCGGTTGGCCAAGGCGGCCACAGCGTCCGGTGCCGGCAGCAGCAGGGTCCATTGCCCGGCGCGACCCAGGATCGGTACGGTCGGCGACCACTGGCGCAAACGCCGACCGATCGCGTCGTGTTGCCCCGTTAGGTGCGCCTCCACCTGCGCCGCATCGCCCTGGGCAAACAGCGCTTCACTGCCCTCCAACTGCAACTGCACGACCTGCCAGTGCCCCGTCAGCGGCATGCCCAATTGCGCGGCGCGGTGCAGCAGGATGTCCAGGGACTGATAATCACCGGCCAGCAAGCGCTCCAGCACATCGTGCCGCGAGCGTCCCAATTGCTCGGATTGGATCAGCGCCGAGCCGATGGCTTGGGTCACCAGCACCATCTTCAGCGAATAGGGCTGCTCGATCAGCGGCATACCGGCAGCCGCGGCGGCGTCCAGCACGCGCGGGGGGATGGCCTGGATATAGGTCGGCCCGGTGAGCACCACCAGCCCGGCAACCTGGCGCTGACAGGCCTCCTCTAGCAGTTGCAGCAGGTTGGCCTCATCGCGGGGATGGTTGATACCGGTGACAAACACCAGCTCACCGCCCAGCACCCATTCGGCGATCCCGCTGTTTTCCGCCACATAGGGCCAGCGCACGGGGTTATCCAGGCCCGTCTGGCCGGCACGCAAGATCAGGGATTCCAAACCCGGCAGCGCCAGCACATCGGCGACGGTCAAGCTCATGCCTGGACGTCAGCCAATGGCGCACGTACCCGCAGGAGGGCGCTCAATATGATGTAGGTCAGCGATGCCGCGACAATCCCTACCAGCGGCGCTACCCACGGCGAGTTGAAGGCCAGCACAGTGCCCACCGCGTAGGCGAGGAGCCCCGGCCAGTTGAACGCGGGCAAGCGTGTTTGCGCCAGGCGTGGGTATTGACCACGGTAGCGGTAGAAGAAGTCCGCCATGATCACCCCTCCGATCGGCGGGATCACCGTGCCTAGCAGGATCAGGTACGGCACCAGCATGTCGTACATGCCCAGCAGCGCCAGCAGGGTGCCGATCACCGCGCCGGCGAGGGTCACGGTCTTGCGGCGTTTGGTGCGCAGCAAATTGCAGCCGGCCACCGCGAAGTTATAGATGGTGTTGTCCTGGGTGCTCCAGATATTGAGCAGCAGCATCGCCATCGCAGCCATGGCAAAACCTTGCAACAGCAACACTTCCACCACATCCGGCTGTTGATAGACGATGGCGCCATAAGCACCGATCAGCACCATCAACCCATTGCCGACAAAGAAACCAATCAGGCTGGCCAGCACCGCCACCTTGGCCGAGCGGGAAAACCGCGTCCAATTGGTAGCCTGGGTCGCGCCGCTGACAAAGGTGCCGAACACCAGAGTAATGGCCGTGGACAGATCGAGTTGACCGGTTGGCACCACCGCCAGCAACCCTTGCAGTCCGCCGACTTTCACCGTAGCCACCCACATCGACAACACCAGCAGGATGCCCATGGCCGGCACTGCGATGTACGACAGGATCTCCAGCCCGCGATAGCCCACGTAGGCGGTGGCGCAGAACACCAGGCCGAACAGCACCATCAACACCAGCACGCTGCCCTGGCTCAGTTCGAAATACTTGCCGAGCACCACGGCGGCGGTGGCGGTGCCCCAGGCGTACCAGCCGATCTGGGTAAAACCGAGGATCAGGTCGCTGAGCTTGCTACCCACCTCGCCAAAGCAGAAACGCCCCATCAACACCGAGTTCAAACCGCTCTTGAAGGCGATATAGCCCAGGCCTGCGGCGTAAATACCCAATAGCAGGTTACCGAGGGCCACTACACCGAGCATCTCGGTGAAACTGAACGCCACCCCCAATTTGCCGCCGGCAAACATGGTTGCGGTAAAAAAAGTGAAGCCCAGCAGCACCATGGCGGTGGACGCCAGGCCTTTACGTGCATGCATCGGGACTTCGCTCAAGGGGTAGTCATTGCCGGATTCTTGCTGCGTCATGTGCCTTGCTCCCTGAATGAGTGACGCAGGCCCATTGCACCACGCGTGCCAAGCCGACAGCAGTGGTGGACGCACGGCGCCGGTTGTGCAGCATGCACAATTTTGCGCGCCAAACAGGAGGGCTAAGCTCAAAGCACTGTTCGCCATGCCCAGTAGGGCACGAAAGCGGTGCAGGGGTGATACAAAATGGATCAGTCGAACAAGGTCTGTGTGGTCTCGCCGCGATGAAACGCAAACGCCGCCTGCAGATCGCTTTCGATGGTGCGCCCACGGGACAATGGCGGCAGGTCGTCCAGGCTGAAAAAGCCCACCTCAGTGGTTTCGACACCAGCTACCGGCGCTGACTGATCGATGGGCTCACACAGGAAATACAACTTGTAGAAGTCCCGCACATCCGGCCGATACAAGCCTTTGGCTTTGTGCGTCACGCTGTACAGCGCCCGCGCCATTACTGTCAGCCCGGCCTCTTCATAAATCTCCTTGATGATGTTTTCCGACGCCGACAGGCCAATATCGGCATAACCCCCCGGTAGCGCCCAGCAACCGTCGGTGGCTTCGCGCACCAGTAAAATCCGGTCCCCCTCGATGACGGCACCGCGCACGTCAATCATCGGCGTCGAATAGCGCTGGGCGAAATCCGGCACCAGACCGGTGATGCGCTCAAGGGGCACATCGCCCAGCTGCGCAAGCATGCTGTGGGCGATCCGGGCGATTTCTTCCAGGCGTTCGCGCTCGAAATCATCGGTGCAAAAATGCAACCCCGTGGACGCCAACGCTTGCAGGCGCTTGGCCTGGGCCAGCCACGTGTTCTCCATTGCATTCTCCTTGATTGCAGGCAAAAGGGCTGGCTGAAAGGGTGCAACGCCAGGCACAAAAAAACCACCGCAAGGGTGGTTTTTTTACCGCGCCGGTTTATTCGCCGCGGTAGATGCAGCCGCTGGTGCAGGTTTCGTGGATACGGATCGCGCTCAGCTCAGGCAGCAACGGTTTGAGTTCATTCCAGATCCACTTGGCCAGCACTTCGCTGGTGGGGTTTTCCAGGCCGGGAATGTCGTTGAGGTAGTTGTGGTCCAGACGTTCGTAGAGCGGCTTGAAAATCGCCTTGATCTCCGAAAAGTCGCGAATCCAACCGGTATGGGGATCCAGGTCGCCACTCAGGTGGATCGCCACCTTGAACGAATGCCCATGCAGGCGCCCGCATTTATGGCCGTCCGGCACGTGCGGCAGGCGGTGGGCGGACTCGAAGGTAAATTCTTTGAAGATTTCCACAGTGTTTTAAGCTCGGTCAGTATCTGG
This sequence comes from Pseudomonas sp. S5F11, assembly GCF_019641515.1. Taxonomy (NCBI): domain Bacteria; kingdom Pseudomonadati; phylum Pseudomonadota; class Gammaproteobacteria; order Pseudomonadales; family Pseudomonadaceae; genus Pseudomonas; species Pseudomonas sp. S5F11. Next base: position 1,434,307 of record NZ_JAIFJZ010000001.1, on the reverse strand, counting down.
CAGGCGGCGAGTTTAACAGCTTGCTCCCTCGCCGCGCATACCGCTGGGTCACAGCACCTGCAAGCGTTCGCCCAGGCCGCCGTTGTCGGCCAACTGCAGAAACTCGTCCCCCAGCCGCCGGCTCTCGCTCATCGCGGTTTGCCAGTACTTGTGGCGGCTCGGGTCGTCGCCCATAAAGCGTTTGAAGTCGCTGCGGTCCGGCAGTTTGCCGTGGGGCAGGCGCGCCAGGTAGTCCCTTGAGGGCGCGAGCAGTAACACGTCCTGCAAGCCCTGAGGGTTGCTGCGCCGCCACGGCAGGCCCTTGTCGAACCAGCCGGGGATGACCCGGTCGGTGAAGTGCGGGTACAGCACGATGTCGTCGCCGTGGTAGGGCAGGTCGAGGTGGTAGTCCAGCAGGCCGCCGTCGCGGTAGGTGCCTTGGCCCGCGCCGGGCAGGTCGCGTACGCCTTGCATCACCATGGGGATCGAGCCCGACGCCAGCAGCGCCTGGCGCAGGTTGCCCACTTCCAGTTCGAGGAAGCGCGATGGGAAGTCCTTGAGCGGATGCACCGGCGGCGGCTGGCGCGGGTCGTGGACGATCAGGCGTTCGAAGTGCCGCGACAGACGTGCGCGACCGCGCAGGTTGTCGGCAATCACCGACGACAGGCCCAGGCCCAGGCGTCCGCGATGGTCATCGGCGAGCAGGCCGTGGCTTTTGACCACCATGATGTTGAGTCGGTAGTCGGGGTTGTCCAGCACCCGCGCATCCCGGCCGGCCAGCAGGTCGTCGAGCATGCGCACGCAGCTTTGGCTGACTTGGGCCATGGTCACGCCTTTGGCGAAATGTTGCGCGTTGTACAGGCGACCGAGGTCCAGCAGGCCCTGCACCGGGTCGGGCAGGCATGCGCTGGCAAAGCGCCAGGAGCCGATGGACGCGCCGATCAGCGCGCGCTGCCGTGGCGCACGCGGCAGCCAGTCGCCGAACAGCGCCAGGTCCAGACCCTGGATGCCCAGGGCCTTGGGCCCGCCGGCCGCGCCGGGAAGAATGCCGACATCCGCCGGCTTTAGGCCCTGCTCACGAATACGTGCCAACGCGCGCGTGCCGGCCTTGAGGGTCAGCGCGGGGAATTTGATGTGGATGGCTGTCATACCGATCTCTGTTGAAGCGGGGTGTAGGAGCACGCGTGCTCGCGAAAAACGTTAACCATACCGCGTGAATCCGGAATAAACACCGTCGTTTGTCGCGTCGGCTTGGAATTGCCATGGTGGCAATTCAGTTTCAGTTAAGTTGCAGTCGTTACCGTGTCCGGCGTAGGAAAACATTGTGTAACGGAGACTTATCATGAAGCGCCTCACAGCTCTGGTCGCCGCCGGTATCATCGCTTCCACGGCGACCCAGGCCGGAGCCGTGGACCCCGACAAACCACTGACCGTGCCTGCCACTGTTACAATTGTCGCCTTCGATCAATTGGAAGCCACCGCCCTGGCCCTGCACCCTGGTTCGACATTACTCGACACCGACCTGGACGAGGCCTATGGCAAGTACATCTATGAAGTCGAACTGCAAGACCTCGACGGCATTGAATGGGATGTTGAATTGGACGCGCTCACCGGGCAGGTTCTCAAGAATCATCAGGATACGTAATGAAGGTAAATTTACGCGCCAGCAGCCGATGGCCGCTGGTGCTCATGGTGTTCTGCTCAAGCCTGGCGGCGCGCGACCTCAATCAAGATGAAGCCCTGGCGCTGCGGCAGCAGGGCGTGATCCTGCCGCTGGAACAGCTGTTGCAACAGGCCATGGCGCGCCATCCCGGCTCGCGCCTGCTGGAAGCCGAGCTTGAAAAAAAACACGGGCAATATGCCTATGAAGTGGAACTGGTGACCACCGACGGCGTGGTGCGCGAAATCAAGCTGGACGCCACCAGCGGCGTGCTGATCAAAGACGAGGAAGACTGATGCGCCTGCTTCTGGTGGAAGACAACGTACCCCTGGCCGATGAACTGCTGGCCGGCTTGCAGCGCCAAGGCTATGCCGTCGACTGGCTGGCCGATGGGCGCGACGCCGCATACCAGGGCCGCACCGAGCCCTACGACCTGATCATCCTCGACCTCGGCCTGCCCGGTCTGCCGGGGCTTGAGGTGCTGGCGCAATGGCGCGCGGCGGCGCTGGCCACCCCGGTGCTGGTCCTTACCGCCCGCGATTCCTGGGCCGAGCGTATCGAAGGGCTCAAGGCCGGTGCCGATGACTACCTGAGTAAACCCTTTCATCCCGAAGAACTGCACCTGCGCATCCAGGCGTTGCTGCGTCGCTCCCACGGTCAAGCCAACCAACCCACCCTGCAAGCCGCCGGCCTGCACCTCGACGAGGGGCGCCAGTGCGTGCTGCGCGATGGCGAAGAGGTCCAACTGACCGCCGCCGAGTTTCGTCTGCTGCGCTATTTCATGCTGCACCCTGAGCAAATCCTGTCCAAAAGCCATCTGGCCGAGCATCTGTATGACGGCGAAACCGAGCGCGATTCCAATGTGCTGGAGGTGCACGTCAACCACCTGCGCCGCAAGTTGGGCCGCAGCGTGATCGAAACCCGGCGCGGCCAGGGTTACCGGTTTGGCGCCAACCCCGCATGAGGTCGATTCAACGGCGCCTGAGCCTGGGGCTGATCAGTGTGATGGTGATCGTCGGCGTGGTGCTGGCGCAGACCAGTCTGTGGTTGTTCGAAGCCGGTCTGCAGCGATATCTGGAGGCAGGGCTGCGCAACGACACGGAAAACCTGCTGGTAGCGCTGGTGCGCGGGCCCAACGGCGTACAGCTGGACGAGCATCGTCTGTCACCGGCTTACCAGCGGCCGTTTTCGGGCCATTACTTTCGTATCGATTTTGCCGATACCCACTGGCGCTCTCGCTCACTATGGGATCAGGAACTGCCGCGCCTGCCCGAGGCGGGTCTGAAGGGCAACCTGCAGCTGGGGCCTGAAGGCCAGCAACTGCTGGTGCTACGTTCGGACTACAAGCGCTTTGGTCAGTCGATTTCCATCAGCGTGGCCCAGGATTACACGCCAGTGCGCGAAAGCTTTCGCCTGATGCGTCAGATCGGTCTGGTGCTGGGCTTGGCGGCGTTGCTGCTGGTGCTGGTGCTACAACGGGTGACTGTGCGCCGCGCCTTGCGCCCGCTGGAAACCGCGCGCAACCAGATCGCCCAATTGCAGCAAGGCCAACGCTCGCAGCTCGACACTCAGGTGCCGTTGGAGCTGGAACCGCTGGTGGCGCAGATCAACCACCTGCTGGCCCACACCGAAGACAGCCTCAAGCGTTCCCGCAATGCCCTGGGCAACCTTGGCCATGCGCTGAAAACCCCATTGGCGGTATTGCTGAGCGCGGCATCCAGCGAGGCGCTCAAAGACCATCCCAAGCTGAGCGCCTTGTTGCGCGAGCAATTGGAGCAGGTGCAGCAACGCCTCAATCGTGAACTGAACCGCGCCCGTCTGGCTGGCGAAACCCTGCCCGGCGCCTTGTTCGACTGTGAACAGGAACTGCCTGGCCTGCTCGCCACCTTGAACATGATCCATGGCGAACACCTGGACCTCAGCTACCATGCCGCCCCCGGCCTGCACTTGCCTTGGGATCGCGAAGACCTGCTGGAGTTGCTGGGCAATCTGCTGGACAACGCCTGCAAATGGGCGGATGCCGAGGTGCGCCTGAGCATTGATGAAACCCCCCACAGCTATTGGCTTGCGGTGGAAGACGACGGCCCCGGCATCCCCGAAGCCCAGCGCGATCAGGTGCTCAGCCGTGGCGCGCGTCTGGATGAGCAGATCGACGGTCACGGCTTGGGCCTGGGGATCGTGCGCGATATCGCCGAGGTGTGGGGCGGGGTGTTGCGGTTGCAGGACAGCCCCTTGGGCGGTTTAAAAGTGCTGGTCGAATTACCCAAGCGCCATGCCTGACAGGCGGCAAACGGGAGCAAGCTCCCGCCCACCCTGGATGGCCTTCAAGCGTCAGACCCGGAACTGATCCATCAACCCCTGTTGTTGATTGGCCAGGCTGTTCAGCGCCTGGCTCACCCGCGCCGATTCATTGGCCTGCTCCGACAGCGATTCGGTCACATCGCGGATGGTCGCCACGTTGTGGTTGATCTCTTCGGCGACGGCGCTTTGCTCCTCTGCGGCACTGGCGATTTGCAGGTTCATATCGCTGATCACGGTGACCGCGTCGCCGATCTGGCGCAGTGCGGTGACGGCCTGGCCGACCTGTTCGACACTGCCCTGGGCCTGGCGATAACTGCTGCCCATGGCACCGACCACGTCGGTGGTGCCGCTCTGCAAGTGCTCGATCACCAGGCGGGTTTCCTCCACCGATGCCTGGGTGCGTTGCGCCAGGTTGCGCACTTCGTCGGCCACTACTGCGAAGCCACGTCCGGCCTCACCGGCACGGGCGGCTTCAATCGCGGCATTGAGCGCCAGCAGATTGGTCTGCTCGGCGATGCCTCGGATCACTTCCAGCACCGAACCGATCTTCTCGCTGTTGGCCGAAAGGCCTTCGACCTGGGTCATGGCGGTGCTCATGTCCGCCGCCAGTTGACCGATATTGGCGGTGGTGCGGTCTATCACGTTGAGGCCATCGCGCGTCGCCTGGTCGGCCTCGCGCGCTGCCTGAGCCGCCTGTGCCGCGCTGCGGGCCACGTCCTGGGCGGTGGCGCTCATTTCATGGGAAGCGGTGGCCACCTGGTCGACCTGGCGGTACTGCTGCTCCATGCCGGCGCTGGTCTGGGTGGCGATCGCGGCCGACTGGTCGGCGGTGCCACGGGCGTCTTGTACCGAGCGTTTGACCTCGGCAATGATCGGCTGCAGTTTGTCGAGGAAACGGTTGAACCAGCCGGCCAGTTGCCCCAGTTCATCGCGTTTGTCATAGGCCAGGCGCCGCGTCAGGTCGCCTTCGCCGCTGGCGATGTCTTCGAGCATGTGCGCCACCCCCAAGATCGGCCGGGTCACGCTGCGCGCCATCAGCCATACCAGAATCAGGCCGATCACCGCTGCCAGCAGGCCCAGGCTCAGTTCCAGCAGGGTGCCGCGCGTGTTGTCCGCATCCATTTGTGCCTTGAGGGCTTCGGCGGGACCTACCAGGACTTTTTCCGGCACGTCCAGCAATACGCCCCATGGCTTGCCGTCGGGAATCGGTGCGAACGGCGCCAGCACTTTCAGTTGATGTTCGGTGTGCAGGCTGCTGATGCCCGTGCTGCCGGCCAGGGCTCCGATCAGTTGAGCGCCGCTGCGGCGGTCGACCTGGTCCAAACGCTGGCTGAGTTTGCTCGCGTCCGCGCTGTAGCCGGCGAGCAGGCCGGTGGGGCTGAGGATGCTGACCTGTGTCTGGCCGTCGTACAGCTTGGCGCTGGCTTGTTGGCTCACGGCCTGCAAACTGTTGAGGTTGATGTCCACCGACAGCGACGCGATGACTTTGCCGTTGGCCATCAACGGAAACACGATGCTGGTCATCAGTACGTTCTGGCCGTTGATCACATAAAAGTAGGGTTCGATCACGCAAGGCTTGAGGGTGCTGCGCGGGCAGGTGAACCAGGCGTTGGCCTTTTCGCCACTAGGGCCGACGGTGGTGTCGGTCATGTCGCTTTCCGGCAATGCCATGGAGGTCAACTGGCCGGGTGTCGGCTGCGACCAATACAGTGCGAAGCGGCCCTTGTCGTTGCTGCCCAGCTCGGTTTGGCCGGCGAACAGCTCATCCTTGCCGTCCAGCGCATTGGCTTCGAACACCAAGGACAGACCCAACAGGTCCGGGTTGGCCTGCAACGCGGCTCTGACTTGGCGGGTCAGGTCTTCGCGGGTGTCGAAGGCGTCCAGAAAGCGTTTCTCCGCCTGCTCGCGCAAGAACAGCACCTGGCGGGCAAAGCCATGGCCATATTGATAAGCGTCCATGAATTGCCGACGGATACCCAGCGCCTGCACCTCGCCCTGGGCCTCGATACGCGCCTGGGCGGCTTCATTGAGCATCTGCATGCTGGAGGCTTTGACCTGCTCGGAACTCTGCTCCATGCGGTACAGCGACAAACCCACCAGCAGGCTCACGATTCCCAGCAGGCAGAGGCCGGCGAGCAGGGTGATTTTCCATTGAATGGAGAGTTGTCTGAGCGACATCGGACATCCTTACCTGAAAACACAAAGAGCCCGTTTATCGGCCGCAGGAAGATTTTCTTTATTCAAACGATCAATTTAAACCTGCCGGAGCGGCGCGTCCCTCGGCAGCGGCTTTTGACATGGGGCCGCGCCTGCTGCAAAGTGCCCGCCCTCTAATAAGACCTCCTTGAAGCCTGCACACTGGCCGCCCTCCGATGGGCCGCTGGGGCGCGGGCATGCCTGTTTTTCTGTTTCTGCTTGAGGTAACCATGATTAACGCAGTCATCGCCGCGGTCGGCACCATGCTGGTGCTTAGCCTGTCCCGCGTGCATGTGGTCATCGCCATTATTGTCGGCGCCCTGGTGGGCGGTCTCACCGGCGGCCTGGGGATCGAAGCCACCCTCAGCGCCTTCAACGGCGGCCTCGGTGGGGGCGCGACGGTGGCGTTGTCCTACGCCTTGCTCGGTGCATTCGCGGTGGCCATCGCCAAGTCCGGCCTGGCCCATGCCCTGGCCGACAAGGCCCTGCTGTTGGTGGACCGCCAGGACGCCAGCGGCGGCAGTCACGTCAAATGGCTGCTGATCGGTCTGCTGTGGGTGGTGGCGATTGCATCGCAAAACATCCTGCCGATTCACATTGCGTTTATCCCGCTGCTGGTGCCGCCGCTGCTGTATGTGCTGACCAAGCTGCAATTGGATCGGCGCTTGATCGCCTGTGTGATGACCTTCGGCCTGATCACGCCGTACATGTTCCTGCCGGTGGGCTTCGGCAATATCTTCCTTAACCAGATCCTGTTGGCCAACGTGGCCAAGAGCGGCGTGGACGTCAGCCAGGTCAACGTGACCCACGCCATGGGCCTGCCGGCGCTGGGCATGGTGGTCGGCCTGCTGGTGGCGGTGTTTATCAGCTACCGCAAAAAGCGCGTGTACGACCTGGCGAAAATCGAGCGGGTCGAGCAGGTGGCGGTGCAGTACAACCCGCTGACCCTGCTGGTGGCCGGCGTGGCGATTGCCTCGGCGTTCATCATTCAACTGTGGCTGGATTCGATGATCATCGGTGCGCTGGCCGGGTTCCTGATCTTCTCGGCCTCGGGCATCGTGCGCTGGCGCGAGACCGACGACCTGTTCACCGAAGGCATGAAGATGATGGCAATGATCGGCTTCATCATGATCGCAGCCTCGGGGTTCGCCGAAGTGCTCAAGGCCACTGGGGACGTGCGTTCGCTGGTGGAAACTTCGGCCGCGTTCATCGGCCATAGCCGAGGGGTCGGCGCGCTGCTGATGTTGCTGGTGGGCCTACTGGTGACCATGGGGATTGGTTCGTCGTTTTCCACGGTGCCGATCCTGGCCGCGATCTTCGTGCCGTTGTGCGTGCAGTTGGGCTTCAGTCCGCTGGCCATTGTGTGCATCGTTGGCACGGCGGGGGCCCTGGGCGATGCCGGCTCGCCTGCGTCGGACTCCACCCTCGGTCCGACTTCCGGCCTGAATATCGACGGTCAGCACCACCACATCTGGGACACCGTGGTGCCAACATTCCTGCACTACAACATCCCGTTGCTGGCGTTTGGCTGGCTGGCGGCGATGTCCCTTTGACCCCATGCCTCTGTAGGAACGAGCGCGCTCGCGCCTACAGATAGTTTTCCATCGGCCGATAACCTCTCAAGTCGCTTAATAAGAGAGAAAAGCCATGCGTCTGAGTCTGAAGGCCAAAGTCCTGTCCCTCGCCGTTGTGCCGGTGTTGCTGTTCGCGCTGGTCATCAGCCTCACTACGGTGTGGATCCTCCAGGGCCAGGCGCGCAGTGAGGTGGATGAAACCCGCCAGCGCTTGCTCAATAACGCTAAGGCCACTTTGCAAAGTTACGTGGAAGTGGCTATGAGCACCGTCAAGCCGCTCTACGATGCCGCCGCGCCCGGCGATACGGCGGCGCGGGCCGAGGTGGTCAAGCTGCTGTCCAACATCAGCTACGGCAAGGACGGTTACTTCTTCGGCTACGACTCCGAGACCATCCGCCTGTTCAAGGGCAATAGCCCCGACGGCGTGGGCAAGAGTTTCAAAGACAACCGCGACCCCAATGGCGTCTACGTCAACCGCGACCTGGTCAAGGTCGGCAAGGACGGCAGCCATTACCTGCAATACAGCTCGACCCAGCCGGGGCAGACCGAACTGGTGCCCAAGCTTGGCTACACCGATTACCTGCCCAAGTGGGATATGGTCATCGGTACCTCGGTCAACCTCGACGGCATCGAAGCCCAGGTGGCGGTGGTCGAGGCCAAGGTCAAAGCGCGCATGGAAGGTGTTTTGCTGAGTATCCTCGGCGTGGCCGTGGTGGTGTTGCTGGTGATCGCCGCTGCGGGCATGGTGCTGGCCAATACCATTTTGCGTCCGTTGCATTTGATGAAAGCCAACCTCGACGATATTGCCGCCGGCGAGGGTGACCTGACTCGGCGCCTGGCCATCACCAGCCAGGACGAGTTGGGCGAGCTGGCCGGCGCGTTCAACCGGTTTGTCGACAAAATCCACGGCCTGGTGCGCCAGATCACCGAAATGACCGCTCAGCTCACCGGCCTGGTGGGCCAGGTGTCCGACCAGGCCCACCGCTCGGAGCAGGCCATGGAGCGCCAGCGCCACGAGACGGACCAGGTCGCCACCGCCATCAATCAAATGTCGTCCGCCGCCCAGGAAGTGGCGCGCAGTGCCCAGGGCGCCTCGGTGGCCGCGCAGCAGACCGACGCCGAAGGCCAGGCCGCCAAGCGCGTGGTGGACGGCAGCATCGCGCAGATCCACGCGTTGGTGAACGACATCCGCAGCAGCGGCGTGTCCCTCGACAGCCTGCAACAGGATGTGACGTCGATTGTCAGCGTGTTGAGTGTGATCCGCTCGATTGCGGAGCAGACCAACCTGTTGGCCCTTAACGCCGCCATCGAGGCCGCGCGGGCCGGGGAGGCCGGTCGTGGCTTTGCGGTGGTGGCCGACGAAGTGCGCGCCCTGGCCAGCCGCACCCAGACCAGCACCCAGGAAATCCAGGGCATGATCGACCGCCTGCAAACCGGCACCGAAGCCGCCGTGGAAGCCATGCGCAGTTCCAGCGAGGCCGGCGATGGCACCTCGGCCCAGGCCAACCAGGCCGGAGCGTCGCTGGACACCATGGCCCAGCTGATTGCCACCATCAATTCAATGAACGCCCAGATCGCCAGCGCCGCCGAAGAACAAACCGCCGTGGCCGAAGAGATAAACCGCAGCGTGCATCAGATTGCCTCGGCGGTGGACAGCGTGGCCGATGAAACCCAACTGGGGGCCCAGACGTCGCGCAGCCTGGCGGACCTGGGCCAGCGCCTGGGGCAACTGGTCGGTCAGTTCAGGATCTGATCAAACGTCGCGCATCAACAAGCCAAAGCGCAAATCCATCTCAACGGGCAGCGGTATATACACCGTGTGCCCGTCCCCGGGCGCTACGTCGATGGCTTCGTCCTTGGCGTTGCGCAGGCCGCCCAAGTCGAAGTGAAAATTGCCGGTGGGCGTCATCAATTCCAGGTGATTGCCCACGGCGAAGCGGTTCTTGACCTTGACCTCGGCCAGCTCGCCCCGACGTTCGCCGGTCAGTTCGCCGACAAACTGCTGGCGCTCGGAGACGGAACTGCCGTTCTGGTAGTTCTGGTACTCATCGTGGACGTGCCGGCGCAGGAAACCTTCGGTGTAGCCGCGCTGGGCCAAAGAGTCGAGGTCGGTCATCAGGTTGCGGTCGAACGTGCGACCGGCCACTGCATCGTCGATGGCGCGGCGATACACCTGGGTGGTGCGCGCGCAATAGAAGTGCGACTTGGTGCGGCCTTCGATCTTAAGCGAGTGCACGCCCATATGGGTCAGGCGCTCCACATGCTGCACGGCGCGTAAATCCTTGGCGTTCATGATGTAGGTGCCGTGCTCGTCCTCAAACGCAGGCATCTGCTCGTCGGGGCGGTTGGCTTCCTGTAACAGAAACACCTGATCGGTGGGCGCACCGATACCCAGGGTCGGTTCCGGCGCGTATTGCTGCACGATCTCGCCGGTGGCGTTTTCCACCGCCGGAGTGGCCTGGTACTTCCAGCGGCAGGCATTGGTGCAGGTGCCCTGGTTGGCATCGCGCTTGTTCATATAGCCCGAGAGCAGGCAGCGCCCGGAATACGCCATGCACAGGGCGCCGTGGACAAACACTTCCAGCTCCATGGCCGGCACCTGCTCACGGATTTCGCCGATCTCCTCCAGCGACAATTCCCGCGACAGAATCACCCGGCAGATCCCTTGCTGCTGCCAGAACTCCACGCTCGCCCAGTTCACCGTATTGGCCTGCACCGACAAGTGAATCGGCATCTGCGGAAAGTGTCGGCGCACCAGCATGATCAGCCCTGGATCGGACATGATCAGCGCATCCGGGCCCATGGCAATCACCGGTGCCAGGTCCTTGAGGAAGGTCTTGAGCTTGGCGTTGTGCGGCGCGATGTTCACCACCACATAGAAGCGCTTGCCCTGGGCATGCGCTTCCTGGATACCCAGGGCCAGGTTGGCGTGATCGAACTCGTTATTGCGCACCCGCAGGCTGTAACGCGGTTGGCCGGCGTACACCGCATCGGCGCCGTAGGCGAAGGCGTAGCGCATATTTTTCAGGGTGCCGGCGGGGGCGAGCAGTTCGGGGGCGATAACAGTGGGCATGGCGTAGGGTCGCAAAAAGGCGCGAGAGTAGTGCAGGGCGGGCGCAGGTTTATTGATCCAAGTCATTGAGACCACTGCTGTGCAAAGCAACGCGCCCGCATTCGCGAACGCGGTTATAAAAGCTTAGGAGAAGACGATCCGGGTGCTCTTGAGTGGGGTCCAAGGCGGGGAGTTCGCGGGCGTGCGATAAATAAGGGCACTCCCAGGTTTCGCAGCGGACTAAGCATCAGGGCCTACACAGGCCCAATGCTTTTCTGACATGGACCGGACATGAACCAAACCACCCTGCAATTCAAAACCCTGTTGTTACTGCTGGTCCTGGTGACCGTTGCCTTTATCTGGATATTACTGCCGTTTTACGGCGCGGTGTTCTGGGCGGTGATCCTCGGCATTATCTTTGCGCCCATGCAGCGCCGCGTGCAGCTGAAATTCGGCTGGAACCGTAACCTTACCTCCCTGGCCACCCTGACTGCGTGTTTGATCGTCGCGATTTTGCCGGTGATCATCACCAGTGCCTTGTTGGTACAAGAGGGGGCCACGCTGTACAAGAACATCGAAAGCGGCAAGCTGGATGTGGCGGGCTATATCGAGCAGTTCAAGAATTTCCTGCCGCCGTACTTCCAGCATCTGCTGGATCGCTTCGGCATGGGCAACCTGGAAGGGCTGCGTGAGAAAATCGTAAAAAGCGCGATGCAGGGCAGCCAATTTTTCGCCACTCAGGCGTTCAGCTTCGGTCAGGGCACCTTCGATTTTCTGGTGAGCTTTTTCATCATGCTGTATCTGCTGTTTTTCTTTTTGCGCGACGGCCCGGAGCTGGTACGCAAGGTGCGCACCGCCGTGCCGTTGGCCGAACCGCAAAAGCGTCGCCTGCAGCTCAAGTTCAACCGCGTGGTGCGGGCCACGGTCAAGGGCAACGTGCTGGTGGCCGTGACTCAGGGCGCGTTGGGAGGGTTGATTTTCTGGTTCCTGGACATTCCCAGCGCGCTGCTATGGGCGGTGCTGATGGCATTTCTTTCACTGCTGCCGGCGGTGGGCGCGGGCATTGTATGGGGGCCGGTGGCGGCATATTTCCTGATGAGTGGGGCGATCTGGCAGGGCGTGGTGCTGGCGTTGTTCGGCGTGTTTGTGATCGGCCTGGTGGACAACGTGCTGCGCCCGATCCTGGTGGGCAAGGACACCAAGATGCCGGATTACCTGATCCTGATCTCGACCCTGGGCGGCTTGTCAGTGTTTGGCCTTAACGGGTTTGTGATCGGACCGCTGGTGGCGGCGCTGTTCATGTCCAGTTGGGCGCTGTTTGTCGAGAGCAAGCCGCGGGTCAAGTTGCCATTGCCGTAAACCGGTAGCGTCAGGCTTCCAACTGGTAGGTGGTGGCTTTCAATTGGTGTTCGGCGGCTTTCAACGATGTCAGCGGGCCGGTGATCGGCTCGCCTTCGCGTACCAAGTACCAGCAAGCCAACACCCCCGAGGCGCGCAGAGCGGCGGGGACGGCACTGCCGATGACGGACATGATATGAACAGTGGGCATAAGGACCTCCAATCGTGGTAGGGGTCACCTTACGGGCCATGGCGGCTGAGGAAAAATCAACTGTCTCGATAGTCGACATTGATGCCACGCGTCAGTCCACCACTTGATCCAGCATGCTCACCACTTCCTGCTCGTTGAGCAGGCCCTTGCGCACCAGGTTTTCCGCAAGCAAGGCGAGGAACTTCGCGCTGCGGTGACCTTCCAGGTGCTTGAGTTCGGTCAGGGCGCTGTACACCTTGCTGGAGGTGCAAAGGCCGGCGGTGCGGTGTGGGTTTTGTGTGGGCATGGTTAATCGTCCTTAATTGTTATTGGGTGGACAGGCTCGATAGTGAAAGGGTTATGTGACGCAAACATGACAGCGCGAGCCCTGTTCGAGCAAGTAGACATTGGTGTCTATCATGTGCGATTGCGCACCAGACATTGTCTCCATAGCGACCTTGACGCGATAAAACCGGACTCGGCGCAAAAAAAAGGCCTCGCACGATTGCGAGGCCAGTTTCAGATCGAACAGTTACCAGCCACGACGGTAGTAACCATGGGGCGGGCCATAGTAACCGCGCGGTGGGCCGTAATAGACCGGCGCCGGGCGGTAATACACTTGCTGTTGCACATACACAGGCGGCGGTGGCGCGTAGTAGACCGGCGGCGGAGCGGCGTAGACAGGCTGCGGCTGCACATACACCGGTTGCTGCACGTAGACTTCGCGGGGTTGGCTGGCCACCACCGAGCCCACCACGGCGGCGCCGACCAACGCACCCAAGGCAGCCGGCCCCGCCCATCCACCACCGTGGGCGGAGGCTTGGCCAGCCATAGCGAGTGCACCTACCAGCAAGGCGATCTTGGGGATTGTACGAATCATGGTCATTCCTCGGTTAGCCCCTGCGCTCGTGTCCTGCCATCAATGGACTCAAGTCATGTCGCGGGGATACTTTTAAGACAACGTATTTCTGAAAAACAGCACGGCCGCTAGGTAAAGGTTGTGTAAGGTCTGTACCGATTTGCTTACTCACAGGAGTTTTCCATGCAGATGCACCCCAACAAGGACACCCAGCTGTGCATGTCACTGTCGGCGCGCCCCGGTAATTTCGGCTTGCGGTTTCATAACCATCTGTACGAGCAGTTGGGTCTGAATTTTTACTATAAGGCCTTCAGCAGCCAGGATTTGCCCGGCGCGATCGGCGGTATCCGGGCCTTGGGGATCCGGGGTTGCGGGGTGTCTATGCCATTCAAGGAGGCAGCCATTGCCTTGGTGGACGAACTCGACGATTCGGTTCAAGCCATCGATTCGTTGAACACCATCGTCAACACCCACGGCCATCTCAAGGCCTACAACACAGACTACATCGCCGTCGAGCAACTGCTGAAAAAGCATGCGGTCCCACAGGATTCCACCTTCGCCCTGCGTGGCAGCGGCGGCATGGCCAAGGCCGTGGCCAGTGCCCTGCGCGACGGTGGCTACGCCAACGGCGTGATCGTGGCGCGTAACGAGAGAGCGGGGCGCGCGCTGGCCCAGCACCTGGGGTACGCCTGGCAGGCGGATATGACCGGCCTGCGTCCGCAAATGCTGATAAACGTCACGCCCATCGGCATGACCGGCGGCGCGGAGGCGGAGGCATTGGCGTTTGACGCAGACATTATCGAGACTGCGCGGACTGTCTTCGATGTGGTGGCGATTCCCGCCGAAACACCGTTGATTGTGCATGCCCGAGCCAACGGCAAACAGGTAATTACCGGGTTGGAAGTAATCGCCATCCAGGCGTTGGAACAGTTCGTGCTCTATACCGGCGTGCGGCCGACCCAGGAACAATTCGAAAAAGCAGTGGCCTTCGCCCGTCTCTGAAAAAGCACTGGGAAGCTGGATATAGCTCCATCAGACATGGAGGTATTGTTCGGCTCACCGCCATCGGGGGCAAGCCCCCTCCCACAGGTTTGACCGCGTTCACTCGAACTCAGTGACCCAACGGACGGCGCGCCGAGCTCAAGGCAAAATGCAGATCCAAGGTGGGAGGGGGCTTGAACTGGCCTAATGATTTTGGACACTTCAATCGGGCGCTATGATGGCGCCCAAATCTGAGGTGTTTGGATATGCGTAAATCTTATTCGAGTGAGTTCAAGCTCAAGGCTGCCAGCATGGTGCTGGACGAAGGCCAGCCGGTTACCGAGGTGTGTGCCAGTTTGGATATAGGCCCTACCGCCTTGCGTCGTTGGGTCGATCAGGTACGCAAAGAGCGTTTGGGCTCGACGCCGGTAGGCGCCAAGGCGATTACCGCCGACCAGCGAGAAATTCAGAGGCTCAAAGCCCTGCTCAGGGAGAAAGACCTGGACATCGAAATCCTAAAAAAGGCCAGTGCTCTCCTGCTTTTGGACGCCAAAGATCATTCACGCTGATCGATGAGTTGGACGAGCAGTACGGCGTTAATCGGTGTTGCCGGGCGTTCGGCGTCAACCGCAGCAGCTTTTACGCTTGGCGTCAGCGCCAAGGTAAGGCTAACCCTCAGCGAGAGCAGCTTAAAGCCGCGCTGGTCAAGCATCACAAGGCATCGCGAGCTTCTGCGGGAGCGAGGACTTTGGCGAAGGAGCTGCAAGAGAAAGGGCATCGCATCGGCCGGTACTTGGCTCGCAGTTTGATGCGCGAAGCGGGGATCGCCAGCCGCCAGCGCCGACGCCATAAGTACAAATCGTCCGGCGTAGAAGCTTTGGTGGCACCGCACGTGCTCAAGCGTGAGTTTGATGTCACGGCGGTCAATCAGGTGTGGTGTGGCGACGTGACGTACATCAAGGTCGGCAAGCGGTGGCTGTATTTCGCTGCGATTCTGGATTTGTTCGCCCGTCGGATCGTGGGCTGGTCGTTTTCGATGATTTCCGATGCCACGCTGACCTGCGAGGCTTTGCGGATGGCGGTTGAGCTCAGAGGTCGTCCTAAAGAGGTGCTGTTTCATTCAGACCAAGGCTGTCAGTACACCAGTCATAAGTTCAGGAATGAGCTGCTGGCGCATGGCCTGCGGCAAAGCATGAGCCGTAAAGGTGAATGCTGGGATAACGCTCCGATGGAGCGTTTCTTTGGAAGTTTGAAATCAGAGTGGGTGCCCGAGACGGGTTACGCATCAGAACATGAGGCCCGAGCAGACGTGCAGCGTTATGTCTCGCGCTACAACATCACCAGGCCCCACAGTTACAACGATTACCGGTCGCCGGTCGTCAGGGAGAGACTGGCGGCATGAACCTTAAATGGTGTCCAAGAATACTTGACCAGTTCAGCTTGCCCCCGATATAGGTCCATCGGGAGATGAGGGTGTTGGCTTCACACCGCCATCGGGGGCAAGCCCCCTCCCACAGGTTTGACCGCGTTCACTCGAGCTCGGTGGCCCAACGGACGGCGCGCCGAGCTCAAGGCAAAATGCAGATCCAAGGTGGGAGGGGGCTTGCCCCCGATATAGGTCCATCAGGCGATGAGGGTATTGACTGGCTCACCGCCCTCGGGGGCAAGCCCCTTCCACAGGTTGGACAGCGCTCACTCGAGCTCGGGTCCCAACGGTCGGCGCGCCAAGCTCAAGGCAAGCGCAGATCCAAGGTGGGAGGGGGGCTTGCCCCCGATATAGGTCCATCAGGCGATGAGGGTATTGACTGGCTCACCGCCCTCGGGGGCAAGCCCCTTCCACAGGTTGGACAGCGCTCACTCGAGCTCGGGTCCCAACGGTCGGCGCGCCAAGCTCAAGGCAAGCGTAGATCCAAGGTGGGAGGGGGCTTGCCCCCGATATAGATCTATCAGGCGATGAGGGTGTTGGCTGGCTCACCGCCATCGGCCCCCCGGCCCCACCTATTACTGTGTCAGGCCTGTTCCAACTGTGCCAAGCGTTCCTCCAGCGCGGCGATTCGCGCTTCCAGCTCTTCGATACGTTCGGCGGACACCCCGCTGGTGCCACGCTCCACCGGGCTTGCCCGCGCCGCGATAATCGCCTCGATATCCGCCGGATCGCCCAGCGCGTGGGTGTACCGGTCTTCCCGCTGCCCAGCCTGACGCGGTACCAGCACCGCCAGCCCGCGGGCGATCAGGCGTTCGAGCTGGTGCACGACCTGTTCGACGTCCTCGAAATCATGCATGCGAGCGCTGCGAGTGAGCAGTTCGTTGACCGTCTGCGGGCCGCGCAGGAACAACAACCCGATCAGGATCACCTGGGCCGGTACCAGTTCCAGCGCCTTGTCCACCCGATGTTCCCAGCGGTCGGCACGGCTGCCCATCACCAGACGAGTGAAGCCTTGGCCCTCCAGCGCACGCAGGCTCTGGCCCACCTGGCCCTGGCTGAGGTTCATCACCGGCTCGCGGCTGGTTTTCTGGTTGCAGGCCAATACCAGAGCGTTGAGAGTCAGGGGGTAGGTTTCCGGGTTGGTCGCCTGTTTTTCGATCAGGCAGCCCAGCAGGCGGATTTCCGTGCTGTTCAGGCGCGGCTCAGGGGTATCGGTGTCGTGCTCGGCGGTCATCGCGCGTTCCCTATGCAGTGAAGGTCCTTAGCCTATCCCTGAAAAAATAAAAGACAAGCAGAGGGCATGGCTATAATCGCCGCTGGTTGCAACCCCGCCATTACCGATGAGAGTGCCATGACTATTTCCCTGTACGCCGCCTCCGTTCCTGTGTTCAAACAAATGCTCAACGCCCTGAGCGATGTGCTGAACAAGGCCGAAGCCCACGCTACGGCCAAGAACATCGAGCCCAATGCCTTGCTGCAAGCGCGTCTGTTTCCTGACATGTTCCCGCTGGTGCGCCAGGTGCAGATCGCCGTCGACTTCGCCAAGGGCGTTTCTGCGCGCCTGGCCGAGATCGAAGTGCCTAAATATGACGACAACGAAGTGACCTTCGCCGACCTGCAAGCCCTGATCGCCAAGGTGCTGGCCTTTATCGACACCCTCAAGGCCGAGCAAATCGACGGCAAGGAAGGCATCGAAATCGTCACCCGTCCAGGCACCCCGAAAGAGAAGCGCTTCAGCGGCCAGTCCTACTTGCTGACATACGGCCTGCCGCAGTTCTTCTTCCACGTCACCACCGCGTATGCGCTGCTGCGTCACAACGGCGTGGAAGTGGGCAAGCGCGACTACATGGGCGCTTTCTAAGCTCAAGCGTCAAAAAAGCCCGGTGTCGTTCCACGTTGAACGGCACCGGGTTTTTTTATGGGTGGCGGTTATGAATTCCCTGACCTTGTCGGAAAAGGTTACAGAAGGGCGGTGAACCAAGTCTTTCTGCCGCGGCACTCACCAGGCGATGAGGCATGTGCCTCCCCCCAATCCCCGTGAGTGTATGAGAGGCTTTAGATGATCACGACGCCCCACCTGTCAGCTGCTGTATCGCGTTTTTCTTCGTCGCACACGTCCTCGCCTGTGCTGGATAGTCAGGGCGCCTCTTCGGTTTTGCCCGGCCCGAACACCCGTGTCCGGCGAGAGGCATCGGGCGAGGCAACGGCGGTGGGCCAAACCCCGCCCTCGGAAGCAAATGAAGGAAGCACTGAACAGGCGCAGAGCGCCGATAAACGCGATGCGGGCAATCGACGCGACCTTGAGAAGTTCGTGCATGGGTTGCTGAACGTGTACGTAAAAGGCGACAAGTATCTGGATGAACAGGCGGCTTTGCATGCTTACCGATATCCGGGGGGCCGGCCTTACGACCGCGCCCAAGGGTTCACCAATTATTTGCGCAGTCAATGGATCCAACTGGACCCTGATTCCGGCTTTCAACTCAATAACGAGTCAAAGGCCGGGCAGCGCGTGAATCTTTTAGATTTCATTGATGGCCTTGGCTGGGAGCGACCGACCACGATGGCCGAGGTGCGGAATATGAGCGGGGCCGTGTTCCGCCTTTATCGGTCCTCGCCGTTGCCATCCGGCGATCTGGGCGGTGGGTTGTCCTGGCCGATTCCCCTTGATCAATCCACCCAAAAAGCGATTCACGAGGCTTCCAGCTCCGACGTGTATCGTTCGCTCCAGCACGGTGACCTGCCGGCGACGAATAACGGAGCGGTGCTGATGCTTCAACGCCATCAATGGTCAGATGCCGAGCTGAAGGATCCGCGCACCGCCCTGCTGAACATGATCAATGCACCGGCCGCACGAACGGTAGGTGAGCAGCTGCGGGCGCGGTTCAACGGGGCCGGCAGTCCTCAGGATTGGCTGCTTTCAATGCTTCAGGTGGGGGCCAATGGCCATTCGGTGATGCATCCAAACGAAAAAAACAAGCTGGCCGGCTATGATCTGTCCCAGCGCGATAATTGGGGTAAACCCTTGTCGTCGGTGGTGAAAGGGCTGACTGACCATCTGGCGCAGACCTACGGCCGAAACGCGCCAGTCGTAGCGTATTTGTTACTGTCACACCACGCGTCAGAGCTGCTGGTCAAAGACGTTCCAGCTTCTATCACCTATGGTTCGCCGGGATGGGTTGGCCTCAAAGCCATCGTCGCCAAGGCCAACTTCCACACGCCTGGCTCGGCAGCAGGGCAGACCTATGAGGCGTTGGTCAAGAACGACCTTGAGCCCGTTAGCAGCGCCGAAAGAGACGTGGAAGCCTTGGCGGGGCGGGAGGCGTTGATCCACTGGGCCGTAGCGGACGGTGCAATTGCAAAGCGCGATGACAACAATTACACGGACGACGAAATTGAGAGGGCGCGCACGCTCTCCAGCGAACGCTTGGAGACCCTGAAAAAAGCCTCCGACGCGCAACGTGAGCCATTAGTGCCCCGTAAGGAAAAAGCGCTGCAGATCCTCAAGGAGCATTTGTCGGGGAAATTCCCTAATGTCGATTTTGAAGCCAAGGTGCTGATGCCCACCGAGGCTCATCAGTATTTGCGGGGGCCTTATTCGATTCTGGATATTTATCTCGAACCGCAATTGCATACCCGCTGGTACTCCACTGACCCTGCAGTGCCCTTTGCTGACATGTTCGAAACGTTCCGGCGCATTCCGCCCATCGACAACTATGAAAAGGAAGTCTCCGACTACTACGACGCGCTCCAGGAGGCCATGGGTGTCACGGTCAAACACTTGATGTCCCAACTGCCTGTGCAGGACAGAGAAGCCCTGGAGTATGGCGAGCTGAGCGTTTATGCCGAAGAAAAAACCACCTCGAGTCGTGAGAGTTGGGGAAAGTATCGGGGGCCTGAAAAAAGGGTGAGTGAGCAGCCCGCTGATAGCCGTTCGTTATTGTTCGTCACGAAGTATGGGGCAACCAAAACGGTCTATGAGGTCAACCCCCAGCAGGGTTATATCCGCAAGCGCACTGATTTGACGGGCGACCTGAAACCGGGTCTGAAGGGTGAATGGTCCGGTCCCTTGACTGAGCGAGCCAATCCTGGCGTCAGGCGAATCTACAGCCGCCCGTCGATTCGCGAAGTGGTGGCAGATGGAGAAGAGGCACAGCAGAAACGACGTGCACGGGAAAAGGCCCCGGGGCCTGTGCAAACCTTCACGTCTGACCGGACTCAGTACATCACCGATACCGTGCTGAGCAATATCTTCAAGCCCGGAGAGCGAGAAGTGCTAGTCCAGAAAGCCAGGGGCATCACCACATTCGATACCGAAGTGACGGTGTTTGAAGAGATACAGGCGGTGACCCGGACCTTGGTGCCTTTTGCGTCCGCTATCGATAGGTTTCAAAAGGGAAAGGTAGGCGAGGGGCTTGGTTTTCTGGCATTTGACGTGTTGGGGTTTGCGGTGGGAGGCATTTTCGCAGGGGCTAAAATCGCGAGGCTGGGCCCCGGGCTTTCAGGCCGGGCTGGCGGCATCCTGACACGGGGTGCGATCAGCGCGGCCAACCCGTTTGCCGGAGGAAAAGCCATCGTCTCCAGAGGCCTGCCTTGGTGGCAGTCGGCATGGGGCAAAGGGACCTCCACCTGGCGCATCATTGCGGCGAATCGCGGTGTGGACCGGGCTCATCAGGATAAAAGAGATGGCGTCACCGTCGGCACTTATACAAATACTCTCGGCGACTCAATACGTATCACGGCTCAGTTGGATGAAATAACCGGGAAATGGTACGGCTATGATCGGACAACCCGTTCGCGTTTTGGCGTACCGCTTGAAGGCTTCAGTCCTGATAGCACCAGTGCTTGATGCTTTCGCCCCGGGACAGCCCTTGAACAGGCCGTCCCGGGGGATCGGTTATCTTTGTTTGCCCAGGCACGCTGCCGCAGTGAACAGCACATCGGTGGACGAATTGAGCGCGGTTTCCGCCGAATCTTGCAGTACACCGATGATGAAACCTACGGCGACCACCTGCATGGCGATCTCACTCGGGATGCCGAACAGGCTGCACGCCAGGGGAATCAGCAACAACGAACCGCCGGCCACGCCCGAGGCGCCGCAGGCACAAATGGCCGCGACCACGCTGAGTAACACGGCGGTCGGCAGGTCGACACTGATGCCCAGTGTGTGCACGGCGGCCAGGCTCAGCACGGTAATGGTGATCGCGGCGCCGGCCATGTTGATGGTGGCGCCCAGCGGGATCGACACCGAATAGGTGTCCTCATGCAGGCCGAGGCGCTCGCTCAATGCAAGGTTGACTGGAATGTTCGCCGCCGAGCTGCGGGTGAAGAACGCAGTGATGCCGCTTTCGCGCAGGCACAGCAGTACCAGCGGGTACGGGTTGCGGCGCAGTTTCCAGAACACAATGGCCGGGTTGATCACCAGCGCGACGAACAGCATGCAGCCGATCAGCACCACCAGCAGATGGGCGTAGCCGAGCAGGGCGCTGAACCCGGAGGTGGCCAAGGTGGAGGCCACCAGGCCGAAAATGCCCAGCGGCGCAAAGCGAATCACCACGCGCACAATCAAGGTCACGCCGTTGGACAGGTCATCGAGCACAGTGCGGGTAGTTTCGCCGGCATGCCGGATCGCGATGCCCATGCCAATGGCCCAGGCCAGGATGCCGATGAAATTGGCATTCATCAGCGCGCTTACCGGATTGTCCACCACGCTCAGCAACAGGCTTTGCAAAACTTCGCCGATACCGCCGGGCGCGCTCACTGTGGCGTCATGGGTGGCCAACACCAGTGTTGACGGGAACCACATGCTGGCGACCACCGCGACCACGGCGGCGGCGAACGTGCCGAGCAAATACAGGAACAGGATTGGGCGAATATGGGTTTCCTGGCCGTGCTTATGGTTGGCGATCGACGCCATTACCAGCACAAACACCAGAATCGGCGCCACGGCCTTGAGCGCGGTGACGAACACCTTGCCGATAAACCCGGTGGCTTTGGCCGCTTCGGGCAGTAGCAATGCCAGGAGAATCCCGGCGATCAAGCCGATGACGATTTGCGTGACCAGGCTGACGCGGGTCAGGCGTTTAAGGAGCGAAGGGGCAGCAGTCATAAAGAGGTTGTCTCTAGTTTTTTTAATGTGCGCAGCCCCATGAGCAGAAGGGGCTGTAGGAAGCAGGGCGCGAAGTCTAGCATGCTGTGGTGCGTGCTCCGGCGGCTGCGGCATCGCGTCACCCGCTTTGGCCAAAGCCGGACATACTCTGTTAAGCTTCTGGCCTCTCACCTTTCCTATCCGTCAGCGGGCCCTTCGGGCTGTCGTTGATGTCGTTGTTTCTGGAGTTTTCATGCTGTTTCCCATCCTGCTGCTGTCGGCCGCCGGTTTTACCGTGCTGACCACGGAATTCATCATTGTCGGGCTGCTGCCATCGATTGCCCGCGACCTGAATGTCAGCGTGTCCCAAGCCGGGCTGTTGGTGACCTTGTTTGCGTTTACCGTGGCGGCGTTCGGGCCGTTTCTGACGGCCTATTGCGCGCGTTTCCCACGCAAGCGTCTGTTTATCAGCATTCTGATTCTGTTCGGCGCGGCCAACGCCGTGGCCGCGCTGGCGCCGAATATCTGGGTGATGGCATTGGCACGACTGATCCCGGCCCTGGGCTTGCCGGTGTTCTGGGCCTTGGCAAGCGAGACGGCGGTGGACATCGTCGGCCCGGACTACGCCGGGCGCGCCATTGAGAAGATCGGTTTCGGCATCGTCTGCGCCACGGTGTTCGGCATCCCAGTGGGCACGTTGATTTCCGATGCGTTCGGCTGGCGCACGGCGTTCGCCATTCTGGCGGTGGTGGCCCTGGCCAAGGCCTTGCTGTTGTTCATCTACCTGCCGGTAACCCGGCCGAAGAACGATCAAGTGAGTCTGCGCTCGCAGTTCAAGATCCTGCGCAACCCCTTGATGCAGGGCCATATCCTGCTGTCGATCCTGGTATTCAGCGGTATGTTCACTGCCTATACCTACCTGGCGGACATCCTTGAACGCCTGGCCGGCTTCGATGGCACGTTAGTGGGCTGGTGTCTGATGGGCTTTGGCGCGGTGGGCTTGCTTGGCAATGCCTTGGGCGGCCGTGCGGTGGATCGCCATCCGTTGATCGCATCCATGGTGTTCTGCGGGTTTATGATCGCGGGCATGGTCGCGCTGGTGCCGGCCATTCATTCCACCATCGGCCTGGCGGCGGCGATGGCGGTGTGGGGTGTGACCCAGGCGGCGCTGTTCCTGGTCAGCCATGTGCGGCTGATGAAGGCCGCGCCCCATGCGCCGGCGTTCGCCGCGTCGCTGAACATTGCCGGGGCCAACCTGGGCATCGGCTTGGGGGCGATGGTCGGTGGTCATGTGATCGATACCTTCGGCCTCGGCAGCCTGGGGTTCGCGGCGTCTGGGTTTATCCTGGTGTCGATCCTGCTGGCGCTGTGGCTGATGACCGCCAGGCAGCCGGTGGCGTCCAACGCCTGAGCGGTCAGGGCAGGGCAGTGAACAATTCGCGCCGCGCGCCTTCGGTAATCGCCACGATGCCCGGGTGCTTGACCTTGCGCTCCACCGAGATCGCATAGAACGACTCGGTGACCGCGTCGGTCTGGCCGATCAGCGCCACACCGTACTGGCGCACCACCTCGTCGGCAATCACGCTGGGGGCGATGAAAATCCCGCTGCCGGATTGGCCAAACGCCTGCATCAAGGCGCTGTCGTCGAACTCGCCGATGATCTTCGGCTGGATCTGCTGCTCGGCGAACCAGCGCTGCAAGCGGCTACGCACTACGGTTTCCGCGCCGGGAATCAGCAGCGGCGCGCCGTGCAGGCACTGTGGGAATGGGCCGGTATGGCGGTCGGCCAATGCTTGGGTGGCGAAAAAACTGATGCCGCACTCTCCCAGTTTCTGGCTGTAGCCTTTGATATCCAGGTGCGTGGGCATGGGGCTGTCGGAAATCACCAGGTCCAAGCGCTGGATCGCCAGATCCGCCAGCAGGCGCTCGAGTTTGTCCTCGCGGCAGGTAATACGCAGCGGCTCGCTCAATTCCATGGTCGGTGCGATCAGCCGATAAACGATGGATTTGGGCACCACATCCGCCACTCCGACCCGAAACACAATCTGCTGCTCCTTGGGCTGCGCGCGCAGCATGGCTTCCAACTCATTGCCGGTCTGGAACATCTGTTCGGCATAGGGCAGCGCTTGCCGCCCGGCTTCGGTCAGCTCCAGTTGGCGCCCGACCCGCTGAAACAACGCGATGCCGAACGTCTGTTCAAGCAGGCTGAGTTGCCCGCTGATGGTCTGGGGCGTGAGGTTTAATTGCTCGCACGCACGCACGATGCTGCCGGTTTTGGCCACGACCCAGAAGTAATGCAGTTGTCGATAATTAAGCATGAGGGTGGTCACTTCGTAAAAAGCGAAGTATACGCGGGAAAAATACGAATTTTGCTGAAGTGTTGCTCTGCATAGAATGCGTCGCTATCGCGGGGCCACTATTGGGACCCAAGCGTTCTAACGAGGGATACAGCATGAAACTCAATTCTTTCGGCGCGGCCTCGTTGCTTGCGCTTTCATTGGTGATGATCAGCGGTTGCGATCAGGTCGAAAAAAGTGCGCAGCAGGTGATCGGCAAGGCCTCGGAATCGGCCAAGCAGGCAATCGACGATACCCAGAAAGCCGCCGAGCAAGCCCTGAGTGAAGCCACCCAAGGCCTGATCAACCCGCAGAAGAAAGACGATCAGGCTGATAAAACCGACGAATCGAATAGCCAAGAAACCTAATTCTCCAGCACACCACCAGGACTGACCTATGGATTACCTTGTACAACTGGCCGCCAGCCCCACCGCGTGGATCGCCCTGGCGACCTTGATCGTGATGGAAATCGTGCTGGGCATCGATAACCTGATCTTTATCTCGATCCTCACCAACAAATTGCCGGAGAAGCACCGGGCCAAGGCGCGGCGCATCGGTATCAGCATGGCCCTGGTCCTGCGCCTGGGCTTGTTGAGCACCATCGCCTTTATCGTGCAGCTCACTGCGCCGGTGTTCGAGGTGTTCGGGCAGGCGTTTTCGTGGAAGGACATGATCCTGATCGCCGGTGGCCTGTTCCTGGTGTGGAAGGCTACCACCGAGATCCATCACAGCATGGACCCGGAGCCTGAAGAGAAAGAAAGCACCAGCAACGCCGTGACCATCGGTTTTGCGGCGGCCATCGGGCAGATCCTGTTGCTGGACCTGGTGTTTTCCATCGACAGCATCATCACGGCGGTGGGCATGACCGAGCACTTGCCGATCATGATCATTGCCGTGGTGACCTCGGTGATCGTGATGCTGGTCGCGGCCGAACCGCTGGCCAAGTTCATCAACGACAACCCGACGGTGGTGATGCTGGCCCTGGGCTTCCTGATCATGATCGGCATGACCTTGATCGCCGAAGGCTTTGGCGCCCATGTGCCTAAAGGCTATGTGTACGCAGCCATGGCGTTCTCGGCGGCCATTGAGTGCCTGAATATCGCCCGTCGCAACCGCCATAAGCGTTTGCTCGCTGCGCGTCAGTAAACCCTGAAACAAACAGGCCGGCTGTGCTCATAAGAGCCCAGCCGGCCTTTTGCTGTCTGGTAGAATCCGCGCACTTGATAGTTTGAGGTCCAGCATGAACGAGCCGATTCGCCTTACCCAATACAGCCACGGCGCGGGTTGTGGCTGCAAGATTTCACCCCAGGTCCTGGAAGTGATCCTCGCCGGCAGCGGTGCGCAGAACCTCGACCCCAACCTGTGGGTGGGCAATGCTTCGCGGGACGACGCGGCGGTGTACGCCATCGACGACGAGCGCGGTGTGGTCTCCACCACCGACTTTTTCATGCCGATCGTCGACGATCCCTTCGATTTCGGTCGAATTGCCGCCACAAACGCCATCAGTGATATCTACGCCATGGGTGGCGATCCATTGATGGCCATTGCGATCCTGGGCTGGCCGGTGAATGTGCTGGCCCCGGAAGTGGCCCGCGAGGTCATCCGTGGTGGTCGCTCGGTCTGCGATGCGGCCGGTATCCCCCTGGCGGGCGGGCACTCCATCGACGCGCCGGAGCCGATTTTTGGCCTGGCGGTCACCGGCATCGTGCAAAAGCGCCATATGAAGCGCAACGACACCGCTACCGCCGGCTGCAGGCTCTACCTGACCAAGCCCCTGGGCATCGGCATCCTCACCACGGCCGAGAAGAAGGGCAAGTTGCGCGAGGCCGATATCGGCCTGGCTCGCGACTGGATGTGCACCCTCAACAAGCCCGGGAGCCGCTTCGGTAAACTGGCCGGCGTCACCGCCATGACCGATGTCACCGGTTTCGGCCTGTTAGGGCATCTGGTGGAAATGGCGGATGGCAGCGGCCTGACCGCACGCATCGAGTACGCCAATGTCCCACGCCTGCCGGGGATCGAGGACTACCTAGACCAGGGCTGTATGCCCGGCGGCACCCTGCGCAACTTCGACAGCTACGCCAGCAAGCTCGGGCGTTTGCAGGAACTGCACAAGCGCGTGCTGTGCGACCCGCAGACCAGTGGCGGCCTGCTGATCGCGGTCACCCCCGAAGGTGACGCCGATTTCCACGCTGTGGCCGCCGAACTGGGCCTGAACCTGGCGCCTATCGGTGAACTGGTCGAGCGACAGACCCACGCGGTAGAGGTGGTTTGATGGCAACTGACATCACCGACTATCGCAGCATTTTCCTTAACGACCGGCCGATGATGGATACCCGCGCGCCGGTGGAGTTCGTCAAAGGCGCCTTTCCGGGCGTGGTCAACCTGCCGCTGATGACCGATGACGAACGCCAGCGCGTCGGCACCTGCTACAAGGAGCAAGGCCAGCAAGCCGCCATTGTCCTGGGGCATGAACTGGTATCCGGCGCGATCAAGGCCGAGCGCATCGAACGCTGGGCGCAGTTCGCTCAGGCTCATCCTGATGGCTATCTGTACTGCTTTCGTGGCGGGTTGCGCTCGCAGATTGTGCAGCAGTGGCTCAAGACAGAGGCCGGTATCGACTACCCGCGCGTCGGCGGGGGTTACAAAGCCATGCGTACGTTTTTGCTTGAAACCATGGAGCAAGCCACCCAGCAGTGTGATTTTGTGTTGCTCGGCGGCATGACCGGCACCGGCAAGACCGAAGTCCTCGGCCACTTGCGCAACGCCCTGGACCTGGAAGGCCACGCCAACCACCGCGGTTCCAGCTTCGGCAAACGGGCCACGGCGCAACCGTCCAACATCGACTTCGAGAATCGCCTGGCTGTGGACCTGCTGAAAAAACGCGCGGCCGGCATCGAGCAGTTCGTGGTGGAGGACGAAAGCCGCATGATAGGCAGTTGCGCGCTGCCGTTGCCGTTGCACAAAGGCATGCAAACGTATCCGATGGTGTGGCTGGAAGACAGCCTGCAAGGGCGCGTCGAACGTATCCTGCGCGACTACGTGGTTGACCTGTGTGCCGAGTTCATTGCCACGTTTGGCGAACAGGGCCAGACGCTGTTCGGCGAGCGGCTGACCCAGAGCCTGGCCAATATCCACAAGCGCCTCGGGGGCGAACGGTTCCAACGCTTGCAGGCGATTCTGCAGGACGCCCTGGCCGAACAGGCGCGCAGCGGCGCCGTGGACCTGCACCGTGGCTGGATCGAAGGCCTGCTGCGCGAGTACTACGACCCGATGTACGCCTTCCAGCGCGAAAGCAAAGGCGCCCGCATCGAATTCGCGGGCGAGCAGGGGGCAGTGGTGGAATATTTGCGCGAGCGCAGTACGCGGCGCGAGTGAGGGGGATACCGGGGCCTATCGCGCCGCGTTGCCTGTGGCAGGGGGCTTGCCCTAATGCCAGTCTGTTAAGGCTCAGTTGACCCAGCCCAGGCGATAGCTATCAAAGGTGGGAGGGGGCTTGCCCCCGATAGCGCCCTCAGCCCCCCCACCGCATGTTTAAAGCACCACCACCGCAATCAACCCGCACACCACGCCCATCAGCATGGTCAGCCCGGCCACCGTTACCAGCACCCGCGCGTCGAAATCCTTGCGCAGCATCAGCAGGGACGGCAGGCTCACGCTCGGCAACGTCATCAGCAAGGCCACGGCCGGGCCGGTGCCCATGCCCAGGGTCATCATGGTTTGTACGATAGGGATCTCGGCCGCCGTAGGAATTACGAACAATGTGCCGACGATCGCCAGCGGTACGAGCCACACCAGGCTGTTGGCCATGGCTCCGTCTACGTGAGGGAACAGCCACACCCGCGCGGCACCGAGGATCAGCACGGCCAGGATGTACACCGGAATGGTGCTCCAGAACAGCTGCCACAACGTCCGCATCCAGCGGCTGAAAAAGGGTTGGGCTTCGACCTGGCTCACATCGGCCACCGCTTCCAGCGCGGCTTCCGGCACCTGATCGGGGCGTGCGATGCGCTGCGCCACCAACGACACCCCCACCACCAGCACAATGCCCGCCACCAGACGCAGCGCGGTAAACCCCCAGCCCAGCACAAAGCCCATGAACACCAGCGTCGCCGGATTCAGTACCGGGTTGGCGATCCAGAATGCCAGCGCCGCGCCCACCGACACCTGTTGCCGACGCATGCTCGCCGCCACCGGCGCCGCGCAGCAGCTGCACATCATCCCCGGCAAGGCAAACAGCCCGCCGCGTACTGTCGAGCCCAGCCCGGCCCGGCCGAACAGGCGCAGCAGCCAGTCGCGCGGGATCAGCACTTGCAGCAGCGAACCGAGGATTACCGCCAGGACTGCGGCTTTCCAGATCGCCAGGAAATACACCTGGGCATAGGCCAACGCCGCCGCCAAGGGCGAGCTTTGCTGATCATTGAGAATCGAGGCGCCGATGCTGTGGTTGTCAGCAGCCACAAACGCCTTGAAGTAGTAGGGCGACCACTTGACGTAGTAGAGGCCGACACAGGCCACCAGCAGGAACAGCGCCGGTTTCCACCAGAACGACCAGCCCCGGACGGGCTGGGTGGAGAGAAGGTTGGACATGGGGATGATCCGCAGATGAGTCGATAGCCGCGCATCATACGCTGTCAACTGTCGGCGCTCACCTGTGTCGGCTCTGGGCAGTTCTGTTCGCCGTCGTTCAGGCCCTGTTTGTAGTTGCGGCTCAGCAACGAGGCCTTGCCGTTGTGCCAGGTCAGCGTCAATACGTAAAGGGTGTCGTAGTCGCTGCCGGACCAGTCGTCGGTGATGGTGTGCTTCTCGCCCGACGCCTCACTCGCCACCTTGTTGATCAACTCCGGCAGATAGCCATGGGACCAGGCGGTGTAGATGGTGGCGTTGTGGTATTTGTCTTCGACCAACTCATCGGCCAGGTCGCTGGTGTCATTGGCCGAGAAATTGATGTTGACCGGCAGGCCCAGCTTGATGGCGCTGGGGCTGATGGTCATCAGTGGGCGAATGTAACTGTAGGAATTATCCAGCTCGCCTTCCTCGACATTGCGCGTCGGGTTAGCGGCGAACACAAAATCCGCCGGGCCGAATTTTTCCGGCAACACCGTGGCCAGGTTCATCGCGCGGTTCAGGCCCTGGCAATTGAGTTGGCCCAGGCCGCCGGCGGGTTTTTCGCCGTGGCGCAGGAATACCAAGGTCTGCACGCCGTCCACCGGCTGAGCGCGGCTTTCCGGCGCGTCAAGGAGGGCCGCTGTGGCACCGCCGACCAGCAGCAGCGGTAACATGATGTAGGAATAGCGTTTGAGTCGTTGCACAAGGCGCAGAGGCTTGATCGTCATTTTAGGTTCGAGTCTTCATGCGTCGCGTTAAGGCGGACACGCCTGGCCCCAGTGACGCACGTGCGTCCCGAGGTGTTCCTTGTCTATCTAGCCAGGTGCCTCCCTTCACCCTATGAGCGCCTTTAAGAGTGCGGCGGGGCGTATTGGTTCGCCCGGACGGGATAATAGCCAGGCGATGTTGCGCATTGATGACCCATGCACGACAGCGCGGGGATGACTATCATGAGGGCTTTCTGCCTCAGGGACTGTCCCGATGAACGCACTTGCCGCATTCCCGATCAACAGCAAATGGCCCGCACAGCACCCCGAACGCTTGCAACTGTATTCGCTGCCTACGCCCAACGGCGTCAAAGTCTCGATCATGCTCGAAGAACTGGGCCTGCCGTATGAGGCGCACAAGATCAATTTCGAAACTCAGGACCAATTGTCCCCCGAGTTCCTGTCTCTGAACCCCAACAACAAGATCCCCGCGATCATCGATCCCAACGGCCCGGGCGGTCAGCCGCTGGCGTTGTTCGAGTCGGGGGCGATCCTGATTTACCTGGCGGAAAAAACCAGCCAGTTGCTCTCCGAAGACCCGGCCACCCGTTACGAGACAATCCAATGGCTGATGTTCCAGATGGGCGGCATCGGCCCGATGTTCGGCCAGTTGGGGTTCTTCAACAAATTTGCCGGTAAGGACTACGAAGACAAACGCCCCCGCGATCGCTATGCCGCCGAGTCGCGGCGGTTGCTGCAGGTGCTGGAAAAACGCCTGCTGGGCCGCACCTGGCTTATGGGCGATGACTACAGCATCGCCGACATCGCCACCTTCCCTTGGATCCGTAACTTGATCGGCTTTTATGAGTCCGGCGATCTGGTAGGCATTGCCGATTTCCCTAACGTCCTGCGCGCGCTCGACGGTTTTGTCGCACGCCCGGCCGTGATCCGTGGCCTGAATATTCCGAGTTGATCCATGCCGACTTTCGATTTCAAACAACTGGATGTATTCAGCAGCGTATCGCTCAAGGGCAACCCGCTGGCCGTCGTCCTCGGTGCAGACAGCCTCAGCGACCAACAGATGGCCGACTTCGCCAAGTGGACGAACCTCAGTGAAACCACGTTTTTGCTGACTCCGCGCGACCCTCGTGCCGACTACCGAGTAAGGATCTTTACCACGTTGCAGGAGTTGCCGTTCGCCGGCCACCCGACGCTGGGTACGTGCTACGCGTGGCTCCAGGCTGGCGGCGTGCCCAAAGGCGAGGAGATTATCCAGGAGTGCGAAATCGGCCTGGTGCGTATCCGTCGCCAAGGCGCCGAGTTGGCGTTTATTGCGCCGCCGTTGTTACGCTCCGGTGCCGTCGACGCGCCGCTGCTTGAGCGTGTACGCCTGGGGTTGGGGCTGCCGCCGGACAGCATCCTGCGCAGTCAGTGGGTCGACAATGGTGCAGGGTGGCTTGCGCTCATGTTGGCTGATCGTGACCAGGTCCTGGCGTTGCAGCCGGACTATTCACAGCTATTAGGGTTGGCCGTCGGCGTGATCGCCCCGTGCAACCCGGTACGCGACGACGTGGACACGCAGTTTGAGGTGCGTGCTTTTGTCGCAGGCGATGGCGCCCAGGAAGACCCGGCCACCGGCAGCCTGAATGCGGGCGTCGCGCAATGGCTGCTCAGCGAAGGGCTTGCGCCGCCATGCTACGTGGTCAGTCAGGGCACGGCCATAGGGCGTGCGGGGCGTATTCGCGTTGAACGTCAAGGCGATGAAATCTGGGTCGGTGGCGCTGTCGCCGTGTGCATCGAAGGGCGTCTACAGCTCTAGATCAATACATTATTGCGCCCCTGGCAATACACTGTTGGCCCCTCGGCGTTTGTGCTGCCGGGGCCAAGGGGCATAAGCTTTCGCCCCAAAGATTTCTGCCATTTTTTCAGGAAAGCCATGACCAGCCAGTTCCCCCAAGCCCGTCCACGCCGCCTGCGCCGCTCCCCGGAGCTGCGTGGTCTGTTCCAGGAAACCGAGTTCACCCTCAACGACCTGGTGCTGCCGATTTTCGTCGAGGAAGAAATCGACGACTTCGTGCCGATTACCAGCATGCCGGGCGTGCGACGCATCCCTGAGAAAAAACTGGCCGGCGAGATCGAGCGGTTTGCCCGTGCCGGCATCAAGTCGGTGATGACCTTCGGTGTGTCCCACCATCTGGACGCCAATGGCAGCGACACCTGGAAAGAACGCGGCCTGGTCTCGCGCATGTCCTCGATCATCAAGGACGCCGTGCCGGAGATGGTGGTGATGTCCGACACCTGCTTCTGCGAATACACCGACCACGGCCACTGCGGCGTGATGCACGGCGCCCACGTCGACAACGACGCGACCCTGGTCAACCTCGGCAAACAAGCCGTGGCCGCCGCCCGCGCCGGTGCTGATGTGATTGCACCGTCGGCGGCCATGGACGGCCAGGTCCAGGCCATCCGCCGCGCCCTCGACGACGCCGGCTTCACCCATATCCCGATCATGGCGTACTCCACCAAATTCGCCTCGGCCCTCTACGGCCCATTCCGCGAAGCCGGCGGCAGCGCGCTCAAGGGCGACCGCAAAAGCTACCAAATGAACCCCATGAACCGCCGCGAAGCCGTGCGCGAATCCCTGCTCGACGAACAGGAAGGCGCCGACGCGCTGATGGTCAAACCGGCCGGCGCCTACCTCGACATCATCCGCGACATCCGCGAAGCCTCGCGCCTGCCGGTGGCGGCGTATCAGGTGAGCGGTGAATACGCGATGATCAAGTTTGGGGCGCAGGCGGGGGCGATTGATGAGGATCGAGTAGTGCGCGAGACGCTGGGGTCAATCAAGCGTGCGGGGGCGGATTTGATCTTCACGTACTTTGCGATGGATTTGGCGTTGGCGGGGATCTGAAGACAACGCGAGACCGTTGTGGTGAGCAGGCTTGCCCTGCGTTGGGCTGCGTAGCAGCCCATGACTTGCAAATAGAAGACTAATTTATTTGACGGTAAATAATATTCCCATAATTAATAAATCTTTCCATTGAATGCGCTATTTTTTAGGGTTGCCGTTACTTAATGCTGATGCAACATGTTTTAACCATGTTCTGCCATCGTTCCATTCGTTGAGGTAATAGTAGTAGCAACCCATCTCGGAGAATAGAAAGTCTTCAAGTTCTTTCTCGGTTTTCTCAGTGGAAATTAATCTGTCCAGTTCTCGTTGCACTATCGTCTTTGTCTCTTCAGAGGAGTCAGAGATAAAGTAATTAATCACGCCATCTGCGCTTTTGTGATCATCCACCCAATCTTGATTGAAATATCCAGCGAGAAATTGCTGTAACTCAGGGTAGTCTTGGTTCATGGGTTTGGAAAGCCTGTGTGTATGCGGTAGCCATTGGGCATGTTTTTGTTTCTTCGAATGATTAAGTAAATTTCTTTTCCTGGAACTGGTGTTGTAGTTTTCTTTTTAATACTGGTGCCTATTGGTTCTTTGGGCTTTTGGATGATCACCAACTGGTTGTTGCTTCCTTTGAGAAAGTTATTAGTTTTAGTTTTGTTTTCGTTGATTGCACTTGATATAGCGAGCTCTGCTGAGGTCCGGTCGTGAAAGGTAGAGGCCGCAGGGATGTTTGGTTACTGCTTCAAACGGTCAAGCAACTATTTGTTAGTTCTCCCAACGTGCTTTTCCATCAGATGTCCTCCTGCCGCTTCGTGTGCGGCTAAACCTCCTCCTGGCACTATTACGCTATACGGCCCCTCAGGGCAGTTCGTTTTTTTACAGCTCAGCCCCAGCGGATCTATCCACCCCGTAAGCGTGCTCGGGCCTTGAGCCTGTTTTGTGGTGAGCAGGCTTGCCCTGCGTTGGGCTGCGTAGCAGCCCTAAACCAGGCACCTTCCCCCGAGATATCACGTCGCCCTGACAGGGGCGGTTTCACGGCCCGCTGTGAATGAGATTGCTTGTGATGAGCTGCCTTTTAAGTGCTTCGCTATTTTCTCTGGTTAAATATCTTTATTGGTTTTGCTTTTCGGACAGGTAGCTGTCGAATTTGTGAATTATGTGGTTCAGCCACAGCGGTCCAGACGTCCACTCATGGGGGTAGTAATAGTAGCAATATTGCTCGTGCAATAGCTTTTCCAGAAAGTCTGATTCGTTTTGGTAAGAGTTAATTAGATCTATAATCTCATTTTTTACTGACATGATAACTTCCTTGGATGAGTCTAGTAGGAAACTATCAATGACGTCGTCAGCTGTTGCATGTTCCTCTGGCCAGTCTTGGTTAAAATAAGCACCAAAAAATTGTTGAAGTTCGGTTAATTGTTCACTCATTTTTCTATTGGATATCCAGTTAGTAGTAGGTAACCATCGGGCATCTTGGGTTTTTTTATTAGTATTAGCATGAACTTATAGACAGGGACTGAGTCTCTTGTGCCTCTTATAACGCTCAGCCCTACCCGCGTCGGCGCAGCGCAGGGGAGTGGGTTGCGGTCGGTTTAGTGGGGGGAGAGTGTGGTAATGAACGCTCGCCACAGGAGTGGGTTGTGAGAGGGAGTGGTGGTGTTACCACGTTGACTGGTCTTCAAGGCTGGCTTTTTGGAGGTCGTCTTTCCAGACTTCGTTGGCGAGCCTATAAATGTCGGCGAAGAAGCCTCGTGGGTTGGCGATTTCTGTTTCATTCCAGGTCATAGTTATATATTCGTCGTAATCGCTTTCGAATGGTTTCGAGAAGTCAAACTTGGGGTTGTCTAATGCATCACGTAGTGCAGATATCAGTACAAAGCGATGTCTGTATGATAGATACATAAGATCTTTAAAAATATAAGAGGTTATAATTTTTTCTCTATCTTTTTCATTGTTTGGGTCGTATTTCCATAATTCTTTTCCAACTGTGCTCTCAAGGTCGTATATCGATAAGGCTCCGATTATGTGAGAGATGTTCGGAATGTAAGGCGTGTTCATGAATGGGCATTTCAGCATTGTGAGTTCACTTAGGGAATGCGGTGAATGGTCTGGTTATATTGTTTCTATCGAATCTAATCTCTGCTCTATTCATATTTTCAATGTGCCTCGGGTTGTTTACGTCCTTGCTGTTGGGTTTGTAGCCACGTCCTGCTCCGGGTAGCTCTACCACGACCACAGGGTTACCTATTCCATCGAAACCTGTAGGAGATGGCGCATTCCCCTGCATTCTACCTATCGCCTTATTTATGGCGTGAAGTTGCATTTTCCAAGACTTAAATTGTGAGCTGGAGGCTACAGGCCCTATTTCCCTGGTGGTTGGGTTTGTTCCATCTATAGAACGTTGCTTTAAGGCCCTGCTCTCTGTCGCTTTTCTCGTTCGGGTTGTATTTTTCCAGTTCTTTGCCGCGGCTTTCCTCTTGATCATAAACATCAAATACTCCAATAAGCCACTTGAGGTCCGCATCGAAAGGTGCATTTGTGAATGGGTTTTTCAACATCATTTCTTCTCGCTTGGGAACGCTGTGAATGGTCGGCTATTATCATTCCTGTCAAATTTTACCTTGAACCAATTTAAGTTTTCGTTAAGGTGCGGATTTTGCGTGTTTGTCCTATTAGGTCGATTGATTGCGGTCGGTCTAGAGGGTGAGAGTGTGAAGAGGCGGCGTTACGCCGACGCTCATATCCTAGGAATGAGCCCCGTAAGTTTGCTGGGAACTTGAGCCTGTTGTTGTGGTAAGCAGGCTTGCCCTGCGCTGGGCTGCGTAGCAGCCCTAAACGTGGTTTTAAGCGCTGTCGCCTATGTTTGGAGATAGATAGTGGTGGTGTGAACTCAAGTATCGTTCAGATACTCGTGGGGTAGAGCCGGATTCTTGCTGTGCTCACTTGAACCCAACCTGTTTTTTCAGCTATCGGTTTCTCAAGGTCAATAAGGATGATTGAGTCGTTGATTTTTAATGCTGCACATTCTTCATCCTGATTTTTAATCATCTCAGCCGTTATTTGGGTGACGCCATTTATAGTGGTGATATGTGGTGTTTTCTTGTTCGAAAGCTTGATGTTCTTCCCCCAGGAAAAAACATCATCCAGATCGAATTCCACATCCAGAATTTCATTGTTCTCTGGAGCGGTTCCGCTCCATAGCGCAGTGGCATTTCCAGATGGCGATTGGAATTTCACATATAAAGTGCCTTTCACAGAAAATGCTTCGGTAATATGTATTTTCATTTCACTTCTTCGATAGTGGGACTCTGACAACTGTGTTATTCACGTTCATTGTGTTGCTTTTAAGCTCTAGCGTCCACGTTTCCTCATGATAGTGATGTTTGCTCGGCTTACTGTTCATCTCATGAGCGCCGTAACGAATACTTCTTTTCGCGTCGCTAGAAACTATTCTGTCACTATCAGGGGTGCCCGTTCTTGGATGGATGTTTGAATGTGGCCCAGGCCCTAGAAACTTTTCCCATTTTTGAGTGGTTTCTTCCGGCTTAATAGATTTATTAGCATAAATTTCCTTGTGGTAGCCCATTACAGGCGCATTGTTTGTGCTGATTTGGCTTAGCGGTATTCTTTTGTCGACAGTAGTTTTTACAAAAGAGTTTTCAGCATTGCTGTTCGGCTTGCATTTATCTTCACCAGGGCATGGGCTTAGCCCTAGCGGATCCACCCATCCCGTCGGATTGGGCACATACCGATACCCATTGATCCCACCCGCCAACTTCACCGGGTCCGGCGTCAGGTAGCGACCAGTATCCGGATTGTAGTAGCGATGGCGGTTGTAGTGCAGGCCGCTTTCTTCGTCGAAGTATTGGCCCTGGAAACGCAGCGGATTATCGATTTTGCCTACGTCGAGGCGGGCGATTTCGCCGTAGGCGCGGTAGTGGGCGGACCAGGCGATATCGCCCTCGGGGGTGGTGAGTTCCTGGGGTGTGCCGAGGTGGTCGAGTTGGTAGTGGTAGGGCTGGGTGTGGTCTGGACCGAAGCCTTCCAGTAGGACTAGCGGCCGGAAGCTGTCGGGTTCGTAGAGGTAGCTGCGGTGGCGGCCCGCTTGGTGTTCGGCGATAAGTGTGTCGCCTTGCCAGAAAAATTCGGTGGTGATGCCGTCGACGGTTTTGCTGATACGTCGGCCAAACGGGTCATAGCGGTAGCTGGCGGTTTGGCCGTTAGGCCGGGTGATTTCGATCAGCCGGTGCTGGCTGTCATAACGGTATTCCGTGAAGAGTTGCTGGCCTTTGCCACGGCGTTCCTGGGTCAGGTTGCCGAAGGCGTCGTAGGTGTAGTGGCGGTCGCCCTGGATCAGCAGGCGGTTGCCGGCGACGATGTCGGGGCCGGGGCGTTTTTGCATCAGCAGGTTGCCGGCTGGGTTGTGGGCGAAACGTTCCTGCACGTCGTGGGAATGGTCGGCGCGGGTCAGGCGTTGCAGCGGGTCGTAGCGGTAGTGGTGTTCGCCTTTGCGGGTGTCGAGCAGGCGGGTGAGGTTGCCGGCTCGGTCGTAGTCGTATTGGCGCTGGTAGAGCGGATGGGTCTGGTGGGTGACGGCGTGGGCGTGCAGGCGCTGTTGGTCGTCGTAGTGATAGTGGCTGAGCAGTTGGCCTTGTTGGCGCTGGTGTTCCAGACCGGCGTTGAACAGGTGCGAGGTTAGGGTTTTGCCATTTAATTCAACAGTCGCTAGGTGCCCGCCCTTGTCGCGGTTGAAGGCCACGCGGTTGTTATCCGGCAGGCGCAGGTGCTTGAGCTGGCCGCAGGCGTCGTAGCCATAGCGCAGGGTGCCCCAGCCCTGGTGTTCGGCGGTGAGACGGTTTTGGCGGTCGTACTCGTAGGCCAACGCCCAATGGCCGTCGTCGACGCTGAGGAGATTGCCCTGGCGATCGTAGGTATATTCAACGACGCTGTCATCGGGCAGGATTTTTCGTACCAGGCGTCCGGCATGGTCGCGTTCGTAACGAGTGACGAGCTGACTGCCGTCGTCGCCGTATTCGGTCTTTTCCTGCAGGTGGCCGTTGAGGTCGTAAACGTAAGCGGTGCGCTGCCCATCAAACCCGACTTCCTGTTGGATCAGGCCGTTGGGGTGGTAGTCGAGTTGGTAGGTTTCGCCGACTTCGTTTTCGATTTCGGTGAGCAGTAATCGGGCGTTGTCATAGCGGTACTGGACCTGAGTGCCATCGGCATTCAGGCGGCGGCTGATCAGGTGCAGGCCGTCGGCGTAGTCGTAGCGGGTGACGTGGCCGAGTTCGTCGCGTTCGGCG
This sequence comes from Pseudomonas sp. S5F11, assembly GCF_019641515.1. NCBI lineage: Bacteria > Pseudomonadati > Pseudomonadota > Gammaproteobacteria > Pseudomonadales > Pseudomonadaceae > Pseudomonas > Pseudomonas sp. S5F11. The sequence continues at coordinate 1,396,816 of NZ_JAIFJZ010000001.1, read as the reverse complement.
GTGATTTTTCCGTAGGGGTTGTAGCTGTATTCGCGGGTGGCACCGCCTGGCAGGGTCAGACGAGTCAGTCGACCCACAGCGTCCCACTGATACTGGGTCAGCGCGCCGTGTTCATCTTCGCGCGCCACCTCGCGGCCCAGGTCGTCGTAGCGATAGCGCCTGATGCCGCCATTGGGCAACTGCTCCTCAATCAGTTGCCCGCGCTCATTCCACACCAAGCGATGGCAGCTGTGATCCGGGTACCAGACGCCGGTCAGTTGCCCATGTTTGTTATAGCTGTAGTCGGTAACGTGACCGTCAGGATCGATCTTACGAATGACATCGCCCTGATCCTTACGCTCGTATTTCCAGACCGCCTCACCCCGACGCACCACGCGTACGAACCCGTGGTCATGCTCGTACGTAGTGGGCTCATCTTCCCCAGGAAACAACGCCACTAAGCGTCCGGCTTCGTCGTACTGATAGGCCGTCACCGCGCCCAGCGGGTCTTGTTCGACCGTCAACCGCCCTTGGGCATCGTAGGATTTGAAGTGCTGCGCGCCATCGGGATCGATGCGTTGCACCAATCGCGCACGGTCATCGTGGACATAGATTTCCTGGCTGCCATCGGCGTTGTGCACCGTGACCTGGCCGTCATCGCCCCACACATAGCGCGTGTCCATCTGCGAGAAGCTGGCCCAGTGCCGCACACAGCGCGCCGCCTTGCCGGAGCGTTCCCACGCCCAGAAGAAACTAGCCCCGCCGGCCAGGCCGCGTTCCACAATGACGTGCCGATCGTCGTAGCGGTACACCTCGCTTTCGCCGACGGCATTGGTCGCCGAGACCAGTCGGCCCAGGTCGTCATAGGCGTAGGAAACGACGTTTTGCTCAGTCGTCCAGACATACGGACCACGGCCTTCGGCGCGCTGAATCTGGTAGTCCACCGCGACAATGCGCCCAGCCCCATAGCGCAGAAACAACGAGCGACCCACCCCGTTATCCACCCGCTCGATACGCCCGAGCACATCGCGGAAAATTCGCAGGCGGTTGTCATACGCATCGCTGATCGCTGTCAGCACACCATCGCGAAAGTGGTAGAACCGCGACGCCTGGGCCAGCACCAGCTCATCCGGCGAAGCGCCCAGATAGATCGCCGCTTCGGCCAGGCTATTGGTGATTGCCGGTCGCGCAACGGTGGGGATTGGAAACGAGATAGAGCGATTTTCATGGTCGGTCCACACCACCGAATCGCCTGAAACCACCAGCCGCTGTGCCAGCCCATGGCTCCAGCCAAACCCCAGCCCAACATCGACTTCCACCGCACTGGTGCGATACAGCCGCGTCCACTCGAACGGCAACACCCCATCCAGCGTGCCATCAGTCAGGGTCAGCAATTCCTCGCCGGTGACCATCGACACCGGGCAGCCGTTAGTGACGGTTTTATCCGCAGAAGCCGCCGCATCGCCGTTCGGGTTTTTTCCCGAAACAGGTGCGTCGTCTACAGGCTCCTGCCGCACCAACACCGTCTGCTGCGTCTTGTTGCGCGCCGCTGTGACCGGGTTGGAAACCCATTGATCCCCAGCCTTCAACGGCCCCACCGGGACCGTATCGACCGCCGTGGTCTGGCGACTGAGCAACACCGGCTTAGCAGCCTCGGCGTGCTCCTCGACGCGCACCTTGCCAAACTGTTCGGCCAAATGTTCCAACCACTCGCGCGCGCGCCGCGACTTGATCCTACCCAGCACCTGCGCGCCCAAGCGAACCGCCACGCCCATGCCCGCTGTGGCCCAGATCAGCAACAGGTTGATCAGCACCTCGCCAGTGATTTCTCCGAGCAGCTCATTCATATACGGCGGTGGCAGCAGGCGCATCCAACTGACCATCGCCGCCATGTAAATGAACAACAACGGCTCATCGCTGAGCATCAGCAAGCCCGTCGCAATAGCGTCGGCACCGAGCGCCAGCAACTGGTCAAACTCGGCCTGGGACAGATACCGCAGCCATTGCTCGGCATGGGCCACCGGGTCCGACAGCCACTGGAACAGTTGCTTGAGGTTGTCCCACAGCGAGTACAGCGCTTCGCCGAATCCGCGCGCGTAGGCTGCGTGGAGCGAGAGGTAGCGCTTATGGAAGTGCGCCTCGGAGTAGCCCTGCCAAAGCGGTTCGAAGGTGTCGGACCATTCGCTGCGCAGCCACGCCTCCAGCGGCGCGATGACCGCCTGATAAGAGGCGTACAGCGCCTTGAAATGCGCGGCGGATACATTCGGGTAGAAGTGGATGCGGTAGCGCTGGTTGCGTTCGCATTCCTTGACTTCAAGAATGCCGCTGGGCCCGATGGTTTTATGGATCGGCTCGCCCAGCAGCGTGCCGTCCGCATCGATGCGCTGGAGTATCACCGGTGTATCGCCGATGGGTACGAACCGTGAACTCTGGAACCGATGCACCAAGGTCAAGGTGCCATCGGCCCGGCAGGTCGCGACCGCGCTGCTGGGGAACAGCGAGCGGTTGATCGGCGCGACCCGCTCCGCTTCATCTCCGGCCTTGAACACCTGCTCGATATTCAGCGCCGAAAAGCTGAGGACACTCTCGGCCCAGGCGTCGTAACTATTGAGGCATCCGCGGAAATCCCTGAGTACCGACTCGACGTCGCGGGTCTTCGCATCCAAGGCGGCGAGTACCAGAAAGCCAATGGTCTGGCTGGTCGCGCCAATCATGAGGTTGCCCTATCAATCAGGGCCATAACGAAAAAAAACATCTGCAATCCTTCGCACTGTGTGATCAGGCGAGGGACTTTGCAGAGGTTTGTGGGGCAGGGCAGTAGAGCTTATCCGGCGCTTGCGTGGGATGTTTCGGCAGCGGTCACATCCGGTCGTAACGGGCGAGCCTACCGAACCCACGAACCCTGGTTAGACTTACCTGTCGAAACGTGCAACTCACGGCCCGCCATCACTCAAGGACTCTTCATGTATTCAAGCCGCCTGATCCTCTGCCTTTTGCCCTTGCTGGTACTGGCGGGTTGCTCCACCGCCCGTGGCCCGCAGCAACCGGAACGCAGCGAAGCCGAGGTCAAGGCGCAGATCGTGCGGTTGCTGCCACCCAAGGTTACGGACCGCAATGGCTGGGCCCAGGATATCTACACGGCCTTTGATACCCAGAAGATTTACCCGAGCACCGAAAATATCTGCGCGGTGCTGGCGGTGACCGAGCAGGAGTCCACCTTCCAGGTCGACCCGCCGGTGCCCAATATGGGCAAAATCGCCCAGGATGAAATCCTGCGCCGTGCCGGCAAGGTGCATGTGCCGGCCTTTGTGGTGCGCAGCGCATTGCAACTGAATTCGCCCACCGGCAAAACCTACGCCGAACGTCTGAGCGCCGCACGTACGGAAAAAGACTTGAGCGGTATTTTCGATGACTTCATCAGCATGGTGCCGTTGGGCAAAACGCTGTTCGGCGGGTTCAACCCGGTGCACACCGCCGGGCCGATGCAGGTGAGCATCGACTTTGCACAGAAACAAGCGCGGGGTTATCCCTACACCGTGGACGGATCAATCCGACGCGAAGTGTTCACCCGCCGTGGCGGCATGTACTTCGGCATCGCCCATTTGCTCGGCTATCCGGTGAACTACGATCAACCGCTGTATCGCTTCGCTGACTTCAACGCCGGTTGGTATGCCAGCCGCAATGCGGCGTTCCAGGCGGCGGTCAGTCGGGCTTCGGGGGTCGAGCTGGCGCTGGATGGGGACTTGATTCGCTACGGCTCGCTACTGCCCGGTACCACGGAACTGGCGGTGCGTTCGTTGGGCGCGAAGCTGGATATGCGCAACCCCAGCATCCGCAGCCAGCTGGAGCAGGGCGAGCGCTTGGATTTCGAAGAAACCACCCTTTACCAACGTGTGTTCGCCCTCGCCGACAAGGCTGCCGGCAAACCCCTGCCACGGGCGATTCTGCCGGGGATTGTGCTCAAGAGCCCGAAGATCACCCGTAACCTGACCACGGCATGGTTTGCCAAGCGCGTGGATGAGCGTTATCAGCGTTGTATGAAGCGCTGAGGGCCCAGTGCGAGATTTGTATGGCTGATGGCGATGGCTTCCAATGAGGTGTTTGCAATGCCTCAAGCTGCCAGACAATGAAGATCAAAGGTGGGAGGGGGGTAAGCCCCCCTCCGATAGTTGAGCGATGTTGCTGTTTTTTATCAGTTGCGTTCCAGGGCCAGGGCTACGCCTTGGCCACCGCCGATGCACAAGGTCGCCAGGCCTTTCTTGGCATCGCGCTTGATCATTTCGTGCAGCAGGGTCACCAGCACGCGGCAACCCGAGGCGCCAATCGGGTGGCCGATGGCGATAGCGCCGCCATTGACGTTGACCTTGTCAGCATCCCACTCCAGCTCTTTGCCCACCGCCAGGGATTGCGCGGCGAAGGCTTCGTTGGCTTCGATCAGGTCCAGATCGCCCAGGCTCCAACCGGCTTTGTCCAGGCAGCGACGGGTGGCCGATACCGGGCCGATGCCCATGATGGCCGGGTCCACGCCTGCGTTAGCGTAACTGGCAATGCGGGCTAGCACGGGCAGACCGAGGGCTTTCGCCTTATCGGAACTCATCAGCATTACTGCAGCGGCGCCGTCATTGAGGCTGGAGGCGTTGCCGGCGGTGACGCTGCCGTCTTTCTTGAAGGCCGGCTTGAGCTTGGCCAGGGACTCGGCAGTGGTGCCGGCGCGCGGTTGCTCATCCACGGCGAAGGCGATTGGGTCGCCCTTGCGCTGGGGGATCAGGATCGGGGTGATCTCATCGACAAACCGCCCAGCCTCGATGGCTGCCGCAGCCTTCTGCTGAGAAGCGGCGGCAAAGGCGTCCTGGGCTTCACGGCTGATGCCGTATTTGTCCACGAGGTTCTCGGCGGTGATGCCCATGTGGTAGTCGTTGAATGCATCCCACAGGCCGTCGGTGATCATGCTGTCGATCATCTTGGCGTGGCCCATGCGCAAACCAGTGCGCGCGGCAGGCAGTACGTAGGGGGCCAGGCTCATGTTCTCCATGCCACCGGCGATGATGACGTCGGCGTCGCCGCAGCGGATGGCCTGGGCACCGAGGTGCAGGGCTTTGAGGCCCGAGCCGCAGACCTTGTTCAGGGTCAGGCTCGGCACCGCGTGGGGCAGGCCGGCGAGAATCGAGGCCTGGCGCGCGGGGTTCTGGCCGGAGCCCGCGGTGAGCACTTGGCCGAGGATCACTTCATCGACTTGGGCCGGGTCCAGGTCGGTCTGCTCCAACAGGCGACGGATTACGGCGGCGCCCAGTTCCGGAGCCGGGATGCTGGCCAGCGACCCTTGAAAGCTGCCCACGGCGGTGCGGGTGGCAGCAACAATCACGACGTCTTGCATGGAATCTGTCCTCACTGGAAGTGCATTTCTGGAACGTGGTCCGGGACGATCAGTTTACCGGCGGTCTTGCTCACAATCTCTTCAACGCTGACGCCAGGTGCGCGTTCCTTGAGGACAAAAGCGCCATTTTCGATTTCCAGGTACGCCAGGTCCGTAAGCACCCGTTTGATGCAGTGGGCGCCGGTCAGCGGCAGGCTGCAGCGATCGAGCAACTTCGACTCTCCGTCCTTGGAGGCGTGGGTCATGATCACAATGATGTTTTCCGCACCGGCCACCAGGTCCATGGCGCCGCCCATGCCCTTGACCAGTTTGCCGGGGATCATCCACGAAGCGATGTTGCCCTGCACATCGACTTCAAATGCGCCGAGCACGGTGAGGTCGACGTGACCGCCGCGAATCATCGCGAAGGACTCGGCAGAGGAGAAAATCGACGCACCGATGCGTGCGGTCACCGTTTGTTTACCGGCGTTGATCATATCGGCATCGATGGTGTCTTCGGTAGGAAACGGGCCCATGCCGAGCAGGCCGTTTTCCGATTGCAGCATCACTTCCATGCCGTCGGGGATGTAGTTGGCCACCAGGGTCGGAATGCCGATGCCGAGGTTGACGTAAAAGCCGTCCTGCATTTCGCGGGCGACGCGTTGAGCCATTTGTTCGCGGGTAAGAGCCATTTTGTGTGTCCTTATTGTTCGGGCTGGAGGCGGATTATTTGCGGACGGTGCGCTGTTCTATGCGCTTCTCGAAAGTGCCGCAGATGATCCGATCGACGTAGATGCCAGGGGTGTGGATCTGCGCCGGGTCCAGCTCGCCCGGTTCGACGATTTCTTCGACTTCGACCACAGTGATCTTGCCGGCGGTGGCGGCCAGCGGGTTGAAGTTCTGAGCGGTGTGGCGGTAGATCACGTTACCGAAGTGGTCGGCTTTCCAGCCTTTGACGATGGCGAAGTCGCCGGTGATGGACTCCTCCATCAGGTAAGGACGACCGTTGAACTCGCGGGTTTCTTTGCCTTCGGCCACTGGGGTGCCGACGCCGGTTGCGGTAAAGAAAGCCGGGATACCGGCACCGCCTGCGCGCATTTTTTCGGCGAGGGTGCCTTGGGGCGTCAGCACCACTTCGATTTCGCCGCTGAGCAATTGCTTCTCAAACAGCGCGTTCTCACCGACGTAGGACGCGATCACTTTGCGGATCTGTTTTTCTTCCAGCAGCACGCCCAGGCCGAAGCCGTCGACGCCGCAGTTGTTGGAGACCACCGTCAGCTCACGGGTGCCTTTGCGCTTGATTTCTGCGATGAGGTTTTCCGGGATACCGCACAGGCCGAAGCCGCCGGCGAGTACGGTCATGCCGTCCTCCAGGCCTGCCAATGCCTCTTCGTAGGACGCCACGCGTTTATCGAAACCTGCCATATGCACCTCTTTTATTGTTTGTGGGCCAGCCAATGGACCGAGTGTTGCGCTGATGTATTGATTTGTTAAGTTGTTTTTTAAGGTTGATTGATTTAGAAAACAGCATAGTTGATCCGTCTCTCGGAGTGCTTTTATGACCGTGAAACAGCTGCGTGCCTTCCTCGCCGTGGCCCAGAGCCTGAGTTTCGCCGCCGCCTGCGAGCGTCTGCACCTGTCCCAGTCAGCGCTGAGCCTGACCATCAAGGGCCTGGAAGAGGGCCTGGGCGGGCGGTTGTTCAGCCGCAATACGCGCAATGTCGCGCTGACCCCGGAAGGCGAATCGTTGCTGCCACTGGCCCGCCGACTGATGGCCGATTGGGACAACGCCGAGGATGAGCTGCGCCAGCGCTTCACCTTGCAGCGCGGGCGCGTCACGGTGGCGGCGATGCCGTCGTTCGCGGGCAACTTGTTGCCGCCGATCTTGAAGATATTCCGCGCGCGTTACCCGCAGGTGAACGTGACGGTGCACGACTTGATCAACGAACAGGTCTTGGAGATGGTGCGCGATCGCCAGGTGGAGCTGGGTGTGGCGTTCGAACCGTCTGAAGGCTCGTCGCTGGCCTTTACCCCTTTGTATCTGGATCGCTTCATTGCGGTCGTGTCGGCTGATTCACCCTTGGCGCAATGCGACGAGATCGGCTGGGAGACTTTATTGGAACACCCCTTTATCACCTTGCAACGGCCTTCCACGGTACGGGTGATGCTGGAGGAGCATTTGGGTGCGCTACGGATGAAACTGCCGGTCGCACTGGAAAGCCATCAATTGGCGACTGTGGGCAAAATGGTAGCCAGTGGCTTGGGCGTCAGCGCTGTGCCGGCATTGTGTGCCAGACAGATGGAGGAGGCGGGCGCGCATTGTATTACCTTGCGTGATCCGGTGATCGAGCGGCCGATTGGTGTGCTGACCAAGCCGGGGCATGAGTTGTCGGCGGCGGCGCAAGCCTTGTTCGATATTTTTCGCGATGAGGCGGGCAAGGGCCGGTTTCCAACATTTTGACCCGCAGCACAAACAAGTGTGGGAGATGGTTTGCCTGTTATAACGGTTTAACAGTCAACACTGTCGTTGAGCGTTAAATAGCTATCGCAGGCAAGCCAGCTCCCACATTGAACACGTTGATTCTAGTAGTAGCGATCAATCACTTTTACTTGCGAGCTGTCTTTGAAAGACTCCCAAGCGTTGTTAAGTGTGTCGAATACTTGTTCGATAAAGTTGCGATCGGCAGCGGCCTTCTTGCCGACATAACCCTGGCCGCGGCGGTACATCTTCAGGCGCGCCGCTAACTCACGGTTATTACGGTCGAACTCGGCTTCTTCAGTGTGGGGCGCCAGGCAGTCGATCTTGACTTCGCCCGATTTGCCAATCCACAGGATATGGTCGTCGAGTGTGTCTTTCTGCGCTGCGAACATCTCAGCCAATTCATCGATAGTTGGTTGGTTGTTCAGATTCATGTGTAAGCCCCTTGACCAGTTGGCGATCTATCAGTTGGTTCCGTTAAAACTGCTTAGTTGTCTCCGGCTTCAATAACCGGGCGTTAGTAACTGGCTGCCGAATACGGGCAGGGTCTTGAACCTGATGCTTGTAGTCTTACTGATGAACTGCTACGCAATGCTTTCATAACGAAGACAAGGAGCATTCGAGCTTCTTGTACCGTGCTCTTACGAGTCGGTCAGCTTCATCAATCTGCCTTGTGGGCAGTGCACATCCGGAAAAAACAGCTCGGCGGTCAGACGAGCTCTTTCAAAACGCGTGTTACCAACGCTCCCGATCCGGGAGACGCCTTGATCATGCAAGGACAAAAAGGTTACGTCAACGGTTATGTAGTGATTATTTTCGATCACTACATAATTCGTTGTGGGCACGGGGAGATACGGCAGAGGCGTGACTTGAGCGTCATTTTTTGCGCTGGACGGTCTCTACGGTGGAGAAGGGGGCTATTGCAGGCGGTTCGCCAGCAAGGGCAGCAGTTGTTCGCATGAGGTTTCGATCTTCACCTGCAACAGCTCGTCGCCCCGGGTCTTGCCCAGGTTGATGGCGATCACCGGTTTGCCTTGCTCGACCATCGCCTTGCACAAGCGAAATGCCGAATACGCCATCAGCGAAGAGCCCACCACCAGCAACCCCTCGGACTGTTCCACTGCCGCCATTGCCTTGGCGGCAGTGGGCGGGGCGACGTTCTCACCGAAAAACACCACGTCGGGTTTCAATCGTTCACCCTGGCAATATGGACACCGGGGTACCTCAAAGCGCGCTTCAAAGGCCGGGTCGAGCAGCGTGTCTCCGTCAGGCGCCTGCACAGCATCGACGCCCGTCAGGTAGGGGTTCTGGGTTTCCATCAGCTGTTGGATCGCATCGCGCTGGCTGCGCTGCTGGCAGTCCAGGCACAGCACGCGGTGCAGGCTACCGTGCAGTTCGATCACACCTTGGCTGCCGGCCTGGTCATGTAGGGTGTCGACGTTTTGTGTGATCAGCCCGGTGATGTGCTGGCGTTGTTGCAAGATGGCCAACGCTCGGTGCGCTGCATTCGGTTGTGCGACGCGTACGCGCGGCCAGCCCAGCATGGCGCGCGCCCAGTAACGTCGCCGCGCCTGCGGGGTGGCCAGGAATTCCTGGTACATCATTGGTGCCTTGCCTCGGCGCACGCCTTCGCTGTCCCGGTAGTCCGGAATGCCCGAGGACGTGCTGATGCCTGCACCGGTCAATACCAGAAAACGCCGATCAGTCATGGCCCGGTACAGGGTGTCGAGGTGGTCTTGCTGATGCGCCAGGGAATCGAGCATGGTTTCTCCTATTCGCCGCGGATGTACTGCTCCAACTGCTTGATCAGGTCAGCCTGCTCGGCGATGGCCTCCTTGACCAAGTCACCGATGGACAGCAGGCCCAGCAGTTTGCCGTCTTCGACCACAGGCAGGTGGCGCAAGTGACTGTCGGTCATGATGTTCATGCATTCTTCGACGCGCTTATGGGTGTCCACGGTGATCACCGGCGCGCTCATCACCTCATGCACCTTAGTGGTCACCGATGACAGGCCCTTGAGCATGATTTTGCGCGCGTAGTCACGCTCGCTGATGATGCCCACCACTTTGTTGTCTTGGACGACCGGCAATGCCCCCACGTTTTTTTCCGACATCCGCACCAGTGCTTCAAACACGGTGTGATCCCATTGGATGGTGTGGACGTCCTGGTTTTTCTGGTCTTTGGCTTTGAGCAACTGTGCAACGGTCTTCATGGCGGCCACTCCGGTGTTGTTGTAGGAAATCAGTGGAACCCCTACAGAATCCTAGACAGCCCGCGCCGTAGCAAGGACCAATGCGGCGTCAAACCTGTCGAAAAACGTCATTAACCGGTTTTTTTTGGTGTTTATCCGCTATTTACCGGTTTTTTTGCCCGTTTAGGGCTCGCTGTCGTCTTGCGAGGGGCTGCCTTGCGCTTCTTTTTCCACGGTGCCGCCCCTCGTCCTGCCGGGCTCGCGGGGCCAGTGATGGTCATGCGCATGCCATTGCAACGTGCCACCTGCTTGCTCATCCAGGCTGCTTGTTTGGCGACGAATTCCTCCAGACTCATTTCACCGCTTTGCACCATGTCCAGCGCCTGCTCCCAGATGGCAGTGGTGCCGGGATCGGCGATGGCGCGGGGCACCGCGTCGATCAGGCTGAATGCCGCCGGTGTGGCGGCCAGCGCCTTGCCATTCTTGCTCAGATAACCGCGGTCGAGCAGCCCCTGGATAATGCCCGCGCGGGTGGCTTCGGTGCCGATGCCGGTGGTGTCCTTGAGCTTCTGCTTGAGCAACGGGTCTTCCACCAGTTTGGCCACGTTTTTCATCGCTTTGATCAGGTCGCCTTCGGTAAAGGGTTTGGGTGGCTGGGTCCACAGGTCCTTGAGCGTGACCTTGGCTACTGCGTAATCCTGGCCCTGCACCAGCGCCGGTAGGGCCTGGGGCGCTGGCGCTTCGCGGCCCTTGGTGGGGGCGAGTGCTTCGGGCAGGGCGCGTTTCCAGCCCGGCTCGATCACCACTTTGCCCACCGCGCGCAGGGCAAAACCGGCGCATTCGAAATCTGCCTGAGTGCGATCGTATTCGTGGTTGGGCAGGAACTGCGCTAGGTAGCGCGCGCGAATCAAGGTGTACACCGCGCGGTGCTTGCCGCTGAGCTGGCCCACGTCCTTGCCGGCCCCGGTAGGAATGATGCCGTGGTGGGCGCTGACTTTGGCATCGTTCCACGCCCGCGAGCGCCGCTGGGGATCGATATGCGGCATCAGCTCACTGACCGCCGGGTCGGCACGGCCCAGTGCGGCGAGAATCTTCGCTGCCTCGCTGTGCTGGCTCAGCGGCAAGTAACCGCAATCGCTGCGCGGGTAGGTGATGACCTTGTGGCTTTCGTAGAGGGATTGGGCGATATCCAAGGTTTCCTGAGCGCCCAGGCCGAGTTTCTTCGAGCAGATTTCCTGCAGGGTGCCGAGGTCGAAGGGCAGGGGCGCCACGTCGCGCATGCGTTCGGTACGCAGCTTCACCAGGCGTGCGCTGGCGGCGTTGCCCATGGCAGCGGCAGCGGTCTGCGCCAGCTGCGGGTTGAGGCAGCGACCCTGGTCATCACAGGCGTCTTCCGTGGCGCGCCATTGAGCGGTGAAGGTCATGTGCGCGTGGCGCAGGTCGACATCGATGGCCCAGTACGCCACGGGGACGAAATCGGCGATGCTGCGGTCGCGGTCCACCACCAGGCGCAAAGTGGGTGTTTGCACCCGGCCCACCGGTAATACACCCTGATAACCGGATTGACGCCCCAGCAAGGTAAACAAGCGACTCATGTTCATGCCGATCAGCCAGTCGGCGCGGGAGCGGCCCAGGGCCGAGTGGTACAGGCTGAAGGTGTCGGCGCCGGGCTTGAGCGCGGCCAGGGCCTTGCGAATCGAAGCGTCGTCCAGCGCCGACAACCACAATCGCTGGATCGGCCCCCGGTAGCGGCAATGTTCCACCAACTCGCGGGCGATCATCTCACCCTCGCGGTCGGCGTCGGTGGCGATCACCAGTTCCTGGGCTTCCCCCAGCAGGCGCTTGACCGCTTTGAACTGGCTGGCGGTCTTGGGTTTGACCAGCATCTTCCATTTGTCCGGCACGATCGGCAGATCGGCCAGCACCCAGCGTTTGTACTTGGCGTCGTAGGCATCGGGCGGGGCGGTTTCCAGCAGGTGGCCGATGCACCAGGTGACGGTGACCCCATTGCCCAACCAACAGCCGTCACCACGACGACTGGCGCCGAGCACCGCCGCAATGTCCTTGGCCTGGGAGGGTTTTTCGCAGAGGTACAGCCGCATGGTCATCACATCAGATCGGATTGATGCTTTGCAGGATGCTCAGTCGGATGGATTTGAGCAACCATTATCTGTATGGATGTACAGCTGGGAATTTCAAGCGGCAAGCTGCAAGCGACAAGAAAGAGCCGAGTGGCTTTTACTTGAAGCTTGCAGCTTGCAGCTTATTCAGTTGCTATCGATATCCACATGCCGCGTTTCCTTGAGGCAAAACAACCCGACAATCAGGCTCACCCCTGTCACCATCACCGGGTACCACAGGCCGTAGAAGATATCGCCGGTGTACACCACCAGCGCAAACGATACGGTCGGCAGGAACCCGCCGAACCAGCCGTTACCGATGTGGTAGGGCAGGGACATCGAGGTATAGCGGATACGCGTCGGGAAAAGTTCCACCATCAGCGCCGCCAGCGGGCCGTAGCACATGGCGGCGATCAGGATCAGCACCACGATTAGCACCACCACCATGACCTTGTTGACCTGCGCCACATCCGCCGAAGACGGGTAACCGGCCAGGGTCACGGCACCGCGCAACGCCGCTTCGTCAAAACCGTCGATTTTGACTTCGCCGACGCTCACCTGCACCGGGCTGCCGGCCGGCGCAGCAGCGCTGGTGTAGGGCAGGCCTTGCTTGACCAAGAAGGTTTTGACCTTGTCGCATGGGCTGTCAAACCGCGCCTTGCCCACCGGGTCGAATTGGAAGGTGCAGGTGGCCGGGTCGGCCAGCACGGTGATCGGCGCCTGGTGGCTGGCCTGATCCATCGCCGGGTTGGTGTAGTGCGCCAGGCCCTTGAAGATCGGGAAGTACAGGGCGGTGGCCAGCAGCAGGCCGAGCATCAGCACCGGTTTGCGTCCGATCTTGTCCGACAGCCAGCCGAACAGGATAAAGAACGGCGCGCCAATCACCACGCTGATAATCAGCAGCATATTGGCCAGGGCCGGGTCCATCCGCAGGAATTGGGTGAGGAAGAACAGCACGTAGAATTGCGCCGCGTAGAAGGTCACCGCTTGCCCGCCGTTGATGCTGAACAGCGCGATCAGCACCACCTTGAGGTTTTCCCACTTACCGAACGACTCACGGATCGGCGCCTTGCTGGCCTTGCCTTCTTCTTTCATTTTCAAGAAGGCCGGCGACTCGTGCAGGCTCATGCGGATCCAGGTGGAAATGCCCAGCAGCACGATGGAAAACAGGAACGGGATGCGCCAGCCCCACACTTCGAACTGGTCGCCGGTGAAGTAGCGGCACGCCAGCACCACCAACAGCGAGAGCAGCAGGCCGATGGTGGCGGTGGACTGGATCCAGCTGGTGTGGAACCCGCGTTTGCCGACTGGCGCATGCTCGGCGACGTAAGTGGCGGCGCCGCCGTATTCACCGCCCAGGGCCAGGCCCTGCAACATGCGCAGCACGATCAGGATGATCGGCGCGGCGATGCCGATGCTGGCGTAGGTCGGCAACAGACCGACGCAGAAGGTCGCTACGCCCATCAGGATGATGGTCACCAGGAAGGTGTACTTGCGCCCGATCATGTCGCCCAGACGGCCGAACACCAGCGCGCCGAACGGCCGCACCACAAAGCCAGCCGCGAAGGCCATCAAGGCAAAGATAAAGGCCGTGGTGTCGTTGACCCCGGCAAAGAACTGCTTGCTGATCACCGCCGCGAGGGCGCCGTAGAGGAAGAAGTCATACCACTCGAACACCGTCCCCAAGGACGAGGCGAAGATGACTTTCTTGGAGTCGTTGCCGGTGCTCGTGTCTACTGCCGAGCCTAGGGTTTGAGCATGTTCTGACATCGGGTAACCCTCACAGTGATTATTTATTGTTGTTCCACTGTCGGCGCCGGGTGCGGCGCCGCTATTCAGATTGCGTGAACCAGTTCTTTCTCCGGTGCGAGGCTCCTTGTGTGCGGCGAAAGGATCAGCTGCGCGGCTTTTTCCGCGATCATCAGCGTGGGTGAACAGGTATTGCCGGATGTAATGCGCGGCATGATCGAGGCGTCGGCGATGCGCAGGCCGGGCACGCCGTGCACGCGTAGCTGGGCGTCGACCACTGCGTCCTTGTCGTGACCCATGCGGCAGGTGCCCACCGGATGGAAGATCGTCGTGCCGATGCGTGCGGCGGCTTCGTGCAGTTGTGCTTCGGTTTGCAGCGAATCGCCCGGCAAATATTCCACCGGCTTGAACTGGCTCAAGGCCGGCGCCGCGACGATGCGCCGGGTCAGGCGGATGGCATCGGCGGCTACGCGCAGGTCTTCGGGGTGGCTGAGGTAGTTGGGCTGGATCAGCGGCGCATCCGCCGGGTTGGCTGAGCGGATATCGACCCGGCCACGGCTCTGCGGGCGCAGATCGCAGACCGAGGCGGTGAACGCCGGGAAGCCATGCAACGGCTCGCCGAAACGCTCCAGGGACAGCGGCTGCACATGGTATTCGAGGTTGGCCGAGGCCTGCTCCGGCCCCGAGCGGGCAAATGCGCCGAGCTGGCTGGGTGCCATCGACAATGGCCCGCTGCGGTCGTACAGGTAGCGCAGGCCCATGCCCATCTTGCCCCACAGGGTGCCGGCGATCTGGTTGAGGGTGCGTGCGTTTTCCAGCTTGTAGATCAGACGTAGTTGCAAGTGATCCTGCAGGTTGCCGCCCACGCCGGGCAGTTCGTGCAGCACGTTGATACCGAGGGGTTTGAGCACGTTGGACGGGCCGATCCCCGAGCGTTGCAGGATGCCTGGCGAACCCACGGAACCGGCGCACAGTATGATTTCCTTGCGCGCTTTCCAACTCAGGGACTGACCAAGCCTGCGCCCGACCACTTCGCACGCGCGCCCGTTTTCCAGCAACACACGGTCGACTTCCACTTCGGTGAGCACGGTGAGGTTGGTGCGCTGACGGACCGGTTTGAGAAACGCCTTGGCCGCGTTCCAGCGCACGCCGGCCTTCTGATTGACCTGAAAGTAGCCGCAGCCTTCGTTATCGCCCTGATTGAAATCGCTGACCTTGGCGATGCCGCTTTGCGCCGCCGCTTCGCGGAAGGCATCCAGGATCGGCCACGACAGCCGTTGCTGCTCGACGCGCCACTCGCCGCTGTCATTGTGGAATTCCGAGCCGCCGGCAAAGTGGTTCTCGCTGTGCTTGAACAGCGGCAACACGTCGTTCCACGCCCAGCCGGCGTTGCCTTCGGCGGCCCAGCCATCGTAGTCACGGGCCTGGCCGCGCATGTAGATCATGCCGTTGATGGAGGAGCAACCGCCCAGCACTTTACCCCGTGGGTAACTCAACGCGCGGCCTTGCAGACCTGGCTGGGCTTCGGTTTTGAAGCACCAGTCGGTGCGCGGGTTGCCGATGCAGAACAGGTAACCAACGGGGATGTGAATCCAGGGGTAATTGTCGCGGCCGCCGGCTTCTAGCAGCAGCACGCGGTGGGCGGGGTTGGCGGACAGTCGATTGGCCAGCAGGCAACCTGCGGGGCCGGCGCCTACTACTACGTAATCGTATTCAGCAGCTGCATTGGGCATCTGAGGTCTCGCTTGTTTTTCTTATTGGCCCCATCCTAGTTGTTAGTTTTCGTCTTAAAAATGTTAGTTTTTACCCAGCTGCTGTGCGTTTTTGAACAGTGCTGTAGCGGCCCACGCATTGGAGGCGACATGTTCGATTGGAATGACTTGCGGTTTTTTCTTGAGTTGCAACGCAGCGGTCGTTTGCTCACCGCCGCGCAGCGCCTGAAAACCACCCACGCTACGGTGGCGCGGCATATCGAGGCCATCGAAAAGAGCCTGGGCACCGCGCTATTCGTGCAGCATGCCCACGGTTACGAGCTGACCCCCTCTGGCGAGGCCCTGCTCAAACATGCCGAAGCCATGGAAAACGTGGCGCTGCTGGCCGAAGACGAACTCACCCACACCGCCGCGCCGCTGGGCAAGATCCGCCTCGGTGTGGCCGAAGGTCTGGGGGTGATGTTTCTGGCCGGACGCATGGGCGGCCTGTTCGAACGTTATCCGGGGCTGGAAGTGGAACTGGTGGCCGTGCCGCGCTTCGTCAGCATCCTTAACCGCGAAGCGGAAATCAGCATCCACCTCGAACGCCCCAGTGTCGACCAACTCGTCACCCGCAAACTCACGGACTACCGCCTCTCCCTTTACGCCAGCCGCGCCTACCTGGATCGCAACCCGCCGATTGAAAAACGTGAAGATCTCGCGGCCCATGCCTGGATTGATTATGTTGACGACCTGCTGTTCAGCCAGGAGCTGAAATTCCTCAGCAGTTTCTGTCGCAACCCTAAAGTGGTGTTCCACAGCACCAGCGTCATTGCTCAACACCAGGCGGCGCGCTCGGGGTTAGGGATTGCGGTATTGCCCTGCTTCATGGCCGCCAGCGACCCGGACCTGGTGGCATTGCTGCCGGGGGAGGGCATCCAGCGCAGCTACTGGATCAGCTCGCGTCGGGAGTTGCATAAGTCCGTGCGGCTGCGAGTGTTGTGGGATTACGTGGTGGAGTTGTGCGCGCGGGAGCAGCCGCTGTTGCTTGGCGAGTCCGGCTGATGCCTCCACCCAGCAGTGTCTAGAGAGAGGGCCGCTCCGCGCCCCAGCGTGGGCGGTGCGACGATTCGACAAGCCCGCTCACACACAATAAGAGTGTGTGCCGCAGCCCTGTAGTAATGGAATGGACGCCCCCTTCCTAACGGCATCTATGTGCCAAAGTTAAAGTGTTACCCACACTTAGCGGAAGGGAGCGTCCTCATGCAGCTTACGACTGTTTCGGTTGACTTGGCAAAAACCGTGTTTCAACTTCACGCGATCGATCAACAAGGAAAAACAGCGCTAAGGAAGCGGCTTAAACGTGAGCAGGTTGTCCCTTTTTTTGCCAACCTGGAGCCCTGCCTAGTGGGCATGGAGGCATGTGGCGGAGCCCACTATTGGGCAAGAAAACTGCAGGCACTTGGTCATACGGTCAAGTTAATGGCTCCGCAATTTGTGAAGCCCTACGTGAAGTCGAACAAAAACGATGTAGCTGACGCAGAAGCGATCTGTGAAGCCGTTACTCGGCCCAACATGCGCTTTGTGCCGATCAAGACGGTAGAGCAGCAAGCTATTTTGGCGGTGCATTGCGCACGGCAAGGGTTTGTAAAGGCCAGAACGGCACAAGCTAATTCGATTCGTGGGCTCCTTGGAGAATTTGGCGTGGTCTTGCCTCAGGGCATTCGACATATCGTCGAGCGTTTGCCGGATATTTTGGAAGATCATGAAAACGCTCTTCCTGGATCGTTACGTCAACTGATGCAGCGCTTAATGGAGCATTTCAAAGAGCTGGATCGACAGGTCGTCGAGTTGGAACGAGAGATTCAACAATGGCATCGCAGCAATGAAGGCAGCTGCCGCCTGGCAGAAATCCCAGGCGTTGGCCCGCTCACTGCAACCGCGCTAGTGGCGTCAGTGGGTGACGCGAAAAACTTCAGTAACGGTCGGCAAATGGCGGCATGGTTGGGGTTAGTGCCGCGACAACACTCCAGCGGAGGCAAGCCCACGTTGTTGGGGATCAGTAAACGGGGCGATGGTTATTTACGCACCTTGCTGATTCACGGCGCACGCTCGATGGTTCGAGTGGTGGAGAGCAAGACAGATCCTTCGGCGGATTGGCTGAAGGGGTTATTGGCTCGTCGTCACACCAACGTTGCTGTCGTTGCCCAGGCTAATAAAACGGCTCGGATAGCCTGGGCATTATTGGCCCATGGCACCAAGTTCCGACCCGACTACACCCCCGACGTAACGGTGGCGTAGCCGGCCCGGTGGAATGAAAAAGTGATGCGTTAGAAGGAGTACTTCCAAGGTTGCTCAGGCGATCATGACGTGATGGCAAGACAGGTAGGACCGGGATCGGGTAACTCTGCCCTGCTCACAGCGCTTCGAGCGCGTTGTGGTGATAAGAGCCCGATCAGCGAATTCCATCAGGGACAGAGGCACCGCCTCACTTAAAGTCCGGATGTATGGCTGCAACCTTATCCCGTCTGTGTTTTCACGAATTGAGTGCTTGGCATACTGGGGGCGTCCATGTATGAGCAGGCTTGCCCTGCGCCGGGCTGCGGAGCAGCGCCGAAAACTGGCCAACCGTTTTTGCCTGGCACACCGCGGTGTCGGAAGAGAGGGCCGCTCCGCGCTCCAGCGCGGGGCAAGCCCGCTCACCACAATTAAAGTGTGTGCAGCTGCCCTGTAGTGAGCAGGCTTGCCCTGCGCCGGGCTGCGGAGCAGCCCCAAAACTGGCCAACCGTTTTTGCCTGACACACCGCGGTGTCGGGAGAGAGGGCC
The DNA here is from genome assembly GCF_019641515.1 of Pseudomonas sp. S5F11. NCBI lineage: Bacteria > Pseudomonadati > Pseudomonadota > Gammaproteobacteria > Pseudomonadales > Pseudomonadaceae > Pseudomonas > Pseudomonas sp. S5F11. The sequence goes on along the minus strand of NZ_JAIFJZ010000001.1, from coordinate 1,378,428 downwards.
GCTTCGCGCCCCAGCGTGGGCGGTGCGAAGATTCGACAAGCCCGCTCACCAAAAAAGCTCACTGACCACAGCAGGGTTAAAGAAACCAGCGGTACTCACGCACACTTATCTCTTGTTGAAAGGCCAGATGATCCTGGCGTTTGTTTTCGCAATACACATCGACAAATTCCGCACCCAGCTTCTCGCGCACGCTGGGGTGCTGCTGCATGGTGCGTACGGCGTCGAGCATGTCCAGGGGGAAGTCGGTGCCGCTGGTGCGGTCCTCGTTCAAGGGCGCGATGGGCTCGCGCTGGGTGTCGAGGCCATGTTCCAGGCCGGCGAGGATCGCCGCGAGCACCAGGTACGGGTTGGCATCGGCGCTGGCCAGGCGGTGTTCGATGCGCAAGTTGCGCGGGTCGGAGTCGGGGATGCGCACGCACGCATCGCGGTCTTCGAAGCCCCAGCAGGCGCGGGTGGCGGCGTTGACAGTGCCGCCCAGGCGGCGGAAGGCATTGTGGTTGGGCGAGAAGATCGGCATGCAGTGAGGCAGCAACTCCAGGCACCCAGCCACGGCATGGCGTAGCGGTTGCTGCTGATGCGCCGCCAGCAAATTGTTGCCCGCGCCGTCATACAGGCTGACATGCACATGCATGCCGCTGCCAGGATGTTCCAGGTACGGCTTGGCCATGAAGCTGGCGCGATAGCCATGCTTGAGCGCCACGCCACGGGTGCTGCGGCAGAACAGCGCGGCCCAGTCGGCGGCGCGCAGGCCGTCGTCGAGGTGGCCGAAATTGATCTCGAACTGGCCGGGGCCGAGTTCAGCGGTAATCACCGTGATGTCGATGCCCTGGTCCTTGGCGGTCTGGGCCATATCGTCCAGGACTTCTGAGAAGCGCGACAGCCGCTCGATATGCAGGGTGGGCTGGTCGTCGGCGTCGTCGCTCAGCGGGTCGCGGGCAAATTGCGGCAGGCCGTGGTCGAGGGTTTTGTCGAACAGATAGAACTCCAATTCGAACGCCACCACCGGGTGGATGCCTTTGTGGTGCAGACGCTGCAGCACCTTGGCCAGCACTTCGCGGGGTTCGAATTCAATGGGGGCTTCGGTGCCATCGGAGGTGATCAGCATCTGGCCCAGAGGCTGCGATTCCCAACTCACCGGCTTGAGCGTGCCGGGTACCAGGCGTCGGTTAGCGTCCGGGTCGCCGTCGTTGAAGCAGTAGTCGCCGATCTTGAACAACCCGCCCTGGGTCCCCAGCAACACGGCATTCTGCGGCAGTTTCAAGGGGCTGCCGGCGGCGACTTTTTCGAGCATCTCGATCGGGTAGCGCTTGCCGTAGAAATGCCCGGGAATGTCCAGGGCGATCAGGTCGACATAACGCACATCCGGGTGGTGCTGGCGAAAGGTCCGTACTTCGGCCAGCAACGTGGAAGATTGGCTTTTCACGGGTGATGCTCCTAGTTGTAAACCCAGAGTACGCGGGCGGGCAGGTCGGTCAGGTTGGCGTAGCGGCAACGCGCAAAGCTGGGCAGGTGAAAGCTGTCGCCGGGGCCGAGGGTCACCACGTCGTTTTCACCGTCCACCCACAGCGTCAATTCGCCTTCCAGCACAAAACCGGCCTGTTCGGCGCGGTCGCTCATGCTCTGGTCACCGCTGTTGGCGCCCGGGGCAAGCAGGCTATCGAGCATCGAGAACGCGCCGTTCATGCTGGGGGAGACCAGGATGTCGGTGATGCCATTGGCGTAGTACACCGTGCGCCGCTCGTTGGGCCGGGTTACCCAGTCAATCGCCTTGGGCTTGGGCTGGCTGTAGAAGTAGGTGGTAGGCACATCGAGGGCGTGGCTGATGGCGGTCAAGTCCGCCACCGTCGGGCGCGACAAACCACGCTCGACCTGGGAGAGGAAGCCTACCGAGCGCTCGATCTTCTGTGCCAACTGGGCCAGGGTGAGCTTCTTGTGCTTGCGCAGGTCATGGATCAGGGCGGCGAGGGTGGCGAGTTCGTCTTGTGGCGTCATGAAATTTATTTCTTAAAATTTCATGAAAAATTACACGATTAATTTCATGCGGGCAATGGGCAGGTCGGGCAGGTGTGCTTTCCCTTTGCTAAGGCCCGCTGAATGATTCCGCCCCGCTGCGGTCGGAACCTGGGTACGCATCATTCATTGAAGGAGCACCTATGCAGTCCAAAACCCTAGCCGCTTGCGTGTTGGTAGCCGCCAGCCTGTCCACCGTCAGCTTCGTGGCCCAGGCCGGTGATACGCCCCAGGAAACCGTGCAGCCTTCTACGATCAACACCCGTGATTTGAAAGAGGGCGATCGTGCCCCGGACATCTTGATGCGCAAAGAATCCGCCGTCACCGACTGGAAAAAACGCGGCCTCAAGCAGCCTGAGGAAGACAGCCAATGGGCACGCGTCGGTGATCGTTTTGTGCTGCTCAAGACCACCAACGGCACGATTCTGGAGATCACGCCGGTCAAAAAATAACTCGCCGGCAGCGCCTGCTTTTTTGCAGAAACCTGGGTTATGGTAGCCGACCGCAATGGTCGCGTTACCTTCCAGGAAAGAGAGCAGGATGCTTGCCACAATCAAACATTACCCCCGCACCGTAAACCTGTTGCTGTGTGCCACCTTGCTGCTGACCTTGGCCAAGGCGATCACCTTTCCCTACCTGGTCATCTACCTCACCAGCCATTTCTCCCTGGATATCAGCCAGGTCGGCCTGGTGATCGGCAGTTCGCTGATTGTTGGCTCGTTGCTCAGTGTGTACGGCGGCTTCCTGGTCGATCGCGTCAACAGTTATCGCTTGCTGCTGGGCCTGAGTGTGGCGTTCGTGCTGGGGTTTATCGGCACGGTGCTGGCGCAGGATATCTGGACGTTCTATACCTGCCTGATTTTGATCAACCTGGCCTACGCGGTGATCGACATTGCGGTGAAAGCCGGGTTTGCCAGCCTGCTGCCCGAAGACGCGCGCAGCGAAGTGTTTTCCATCAAATACACCCTGACCAATATCGGCTATGCCGTGGGGCCGTTTTTTGGCGCGATGGTGGCCAAGCTGGATATCAGCTTGCCGTTTATCCTGTCGACCTTGTTGGGAGTGGGGTTCTTTATGCTGTACGCACGTTGGGGGGATCGCACCCTCGCCACCGCCGAGGTTGCGCAGAAACCGGTGTCGTTCCCTGCGGTGGGCCGCGTGCTACTGCGCGACCGTCGACTGGTGTGCTTTACCCTCGGCGGTTTGCTCAGTGCCGTGGTATTCGGCCAGTTCACCGCCTACCTGTCGCAGTACCTGGTGACGACCACCACCGCGGAATACACCTACACCGTCATCAGCGCGGTGCTCACCACTAACGCCGTGCTGGTGATCGCCTTGCAATACCTGATTGGCCGGCGCATTTCCCACCGTTACCTGAGCCAGTGGCTGATCGCGGGCTTGAGCATGTTTATGCTGGGGTTGATCGGGTTCGGGTTGTCCACCAGCGTGCTGGGGTGGGTGCTGGCGATGGCGGTGTTCACGGTGGGGGAGATTATCGTGTTTCCGGCCGAGTACATGTTTATCGACCGAATCGCCCCGGACCACCTGCGGGGCATGTATTACGGGGCGCAGAATCTGTCCAACCTCGGCGCTGCGCTGGGGCCGGTGCTATGTGGGGTGGTACTGGCCAGTCTACCGGCCCATTACATGTTCTACATGCTGGGCGCGTTTATCGTCGGGGGCGGGGTGTTTTACTTTATCGGTGCGTCGATAAAGGCAAGTCATCCAGCGTGAGCTTGCCCACGTTATTGCTTTGCAGCTCGTAGCGCAGTTCTTCGACCATTTTTGCCACTTCTTGCGGGGTATGCAGCCGGTTGGTGCTGATCCCTGTGACCACCAGATCCACCCGGCCGGTTTCAGCGTCGTAGACCTTCAGGGTCAAGGACGCATCCCGGCACAGGGTGAATTCGCAGGTCAGTGGCGATAGGCCTTCTTCGATGCAGTTTCGCAGTTGAGCGAGGGTGAACATGCGGTTTCCTTCAAAGCATGAAAAAGCGACGGCACAAGGTCAAAGCTCCCTGTACCCACCGGCTGAAGGTTAGGGATTGCAGACCCAGGCCATAAGGCGAATTCGCACTAGTGGCACTGGTGCATTTGCACTGTCAGCGTCTATTTTTCACCCTCAAGTCCCCTGCAAACAGCCCGCGTTCCCGCGCCCACACGATCGCCGCACTACGGCTGTGTACCCCCAGCTTGGAGTAAACCGTGGCCACATGGTTACGCACAGTGTTGGGAGCCAGTTTCAGTCGTGAGGCGATCTCCTTGTCCGCCAGACCTTCGCAGATCAACCCCAGCACATCGCGCTCGCGGGCGGTGAGGTCGGTGAAGCTCACATTCGGCAAATTGGGACTGTTAACGCTTTTGGCGTTGGCCAGTTTTTCGATCAGCGTCTGGCTGAACCATGAAGCGTCTTGCATTACCTCTTCGATGGCCGCTACCAGCTCCAGCTCTGAGCGCTTGCGCTCGGTGATATTCATCATGACCAACAGATAGCAGGGCATGTCCTGGATCACTACCGTGTCGGCCGAGACCACACAGTCGATCACTTCGTTACCTTTCTTGCGCACCTTGAGGTCTTGGCCGTCGAGATTGCCGGCCTTCTCGAGAGTGGCGAACAACTGCTCGCTCGCCGCGTTGCCGTCGATAAACCCGATTTCTTCGATGGATTTGCCGATCAGCTCTTCGCTGATGTAACCGGTAATGCTCATGAACGCTTCGTTGACGTCCACCACATGGCGATTGTCGGCGTTGCACACCAGGGTGGGCACGGGCGTCAGGCGGAACGACTTGGCGAAGCGTTCCTCACTCTGGCGCAGGGCGATTTCCGCTTTGCGCCGCGGTTCCAGATCCATGAAAGAAAACAGCATGCAATCTTCTTCGTTCATGTCCAGCGGTTGACCGGCAACGATCACCAGTTTGCTGCCGCCTTTGGGTAGTTTCAGTTCCGCTTCCATCTGTGGGATGGTGGCGCCTTCGCTCAGGCGCTGGATGGCCAGGTCCTTGCGCTCGGCCTGTTCCAGCACGTCCAGCTCGTACACCGAGCGACCGATCACCTGATCGCGGTTGTAGCCGGTCATCTCCAGGAAACCCTGGTTGACCTTGATGTAGCGCAGGTCGCTCAAGCGGCAGATCACCGCCGGCGCGGGGTTGGCGTTGAAGGTTTTTTCGAAGCGCTGCTCGGCGCTGGCCCATTGGGTGGCGTTGCTGAGGATCAGCACCAGCAATTCAGGTTCACCTCGTGAGTCGGTGATCACCAGGCTGCGCAGGCGGTGCACCCAGGTTTTGTCCGGAGTGGCCGTGGGCGTGACCTCCACGATCACATCGCTGAATTCGTCACCGGCCGCCGCGCGAGCCAGCGGGTAGCTGTCGTCCTGCAACGGATGGTTATTGCGATAGCGCAGCGAGAAACGCTCGGCGTACTGCTGCCCATTGGCGCCCAACCCCATCACGTCACCGACGCCATGCATGGTCAGCGCCGCTTCGTTGGCCCACAGGATGGTCTGGTCGACTTCGGCCAGAATCACACCGTCGGACAAGCCGGAGATGATTTGCTGCAATTGGCGGCGGTTGGTTTCTTTGGCAAGGACGTCCTGGCTCATGCTGTCTCCCGAAAAAAGCACATGAAAATTCCGACAGCCTTGGCTCGTGATAGTGCAAACAAAATGCAGGAGTGGTAGGTAAAAATGCACTCGAACGGGTGGTGCATTTGGCCTATTAGGGTTCAAGAGATGTGGTTAGGGGCGGGCCCTAACCACACACCTCAGTTTGCCAGCCAGCCGACGATCGGCACGATCATCAGCGTGCTCAACGCCATTGAGATCACGTTGCCGATATAAGGGTGGAAATGCGCGGGTAGCCTCGACGCAATCGCAAAGGCCAACGGTGGTGCGACCAGAGCACCGAGCAATGCGCTGGCGCCCATCACGGTCAAACTCCCGCCATGGGTCAACACCGCCGCCGGAACGACCGACACCAACGGAACATAGGTGGGGTACCAGCCGTGCCGTATCCATTGCCGACGCCATATCACCACGCCCGCTGCCGATGTCATTGCCTGTGCGCCGATCATGGACAGGAGCAGGCCAGAGCCATATGCCGGGCTCATGGGGTTGAGCGCATAAGCGAGCAGAACCCCCGCCAGCAGACCGAGACTGGCCAGCTCATTGCCGAAAAACGGCGCTTCGGAAAAGTCAGCCAGCACTCGGCGCAGGCTCCAGACAACACCATGGTCAGCCGGTACAACCGGAGCGGGCTTCTCGGGAGCGATGTAGTCCGAACGCACCAGCGAGGGCACTTTATGACACAGCGTAAAGGCGATCACGCTTCCAACGGCCATGCCCAATACGTTGCCGACCACGGCGGGCAAGCCCAGCGGTACGCACACCAGATTGACGATCAGCAAGCACATGGGCGTGACCAGCAAGGCACCCAGTACCGCGCCGTTGAGGGTGACCTTCCAGCCGCCGCCAAACATCAGCACCATCGCCGCCGGCAATGAAACGAACGCCGCGAAGGTAGGCTGCCAGGTGTCCGCCGTGACACTCCAGCCCCACAGCAGATTGCTCAGCAACAAGCCGATCAACGAACTGGTCACCAACCAGGGCCACAAGCCGGTGCCATAACAGATGGAAAAGCCTTGCCAGGCTTTGCCCTGCCGACTCGCCCACCAGGCCAGATAAGCACCACTCAACAGACCCAGGGATGCCAGCTCATGCTTGTAAAAGGCGACCTCGCTGATGTCGCCTGTTACCCAACGCAACCAGGCCGCCGGATCCGGCAAGGCTGTGACCATGTCGCGATAGCCCGGCCATGAACCTTGGTGAGTGGAGACCACATAGAGCATCACTAAGATCGCGATGGCTCCCAGGGCCAGGACGGTTAAATCCAAGCGTGAGCGCGTGGGTATTTTCTTGGTCAGTAAAGGCTCCATAAATCGCCCTCCGCTCAACGAGGCAGGGCAGGGTGGTGAGAGTAGCCGAGCATCTGATCGTACAAATCATGGCGGCGGTCTCTGTGCAGGTCATTGAGGCTGTTCCAGATCGGCGCGCTGCGAGCGCTGGTTACGTCGATGTCGGCAAACAGGATTTCCTGGCGATTGGCCGAGGCCACTTCACCGATCGGCCAGCCATTGGTGCCGGCGATCAACGAGCATCCGAGGTAGCGCGCATCCCGCTCTTGGCCGATGCGGCTGGCGGCGGCGATAAACACGTTATTCACGTGGGCGGCGGTCATCGTCAGATACGACGCCATGCACTTCCCGGCTTCATCGAACAGCGGCGGTGGCGTCCACACCCAGTTGTTCACGCTGCAGATAATATCGGCGCCTTGCTGGCTGAGGATGCGCGGCACCTCCGGGAACCAGATGTCCCAGCAGATCAACAGGCCGATGCGGCCTATGGCCGTTTCAAACACCGGGAATCCAGTATTGCCCGGTGTGAACCAGAGCTTTTCCAGGTTCCATAGATGGGCTTTGCGGTACTTACCGATAAAGCCTTCGGGCCCCAGCAACACCGCAGTGTTGAACAGCTGCCCATGCTCAATCTCGTTTAGACCGGCCACCAGGTACACCTGATGCTTGCAGGCAAAATCCGTCCATTCCCTTACGCTCTGGCCATTCGGCACGGCCTCTGCGTGATCGAAGGCATCCTGACGGCTGCTGAAGAAATATCCGCAATTGGCCAGTTCCGGCAGCACGATCAGATTCGCGCCACCGTTTGCCGCTTCGGCAGCGAGGGAAAGGCTTTGACGCAGGTTATCGCTTCGATTGGCGACTCCCACCTGTGGGTCGAACTGAATGACGGCAACGCGGGCGGGGCTTGTGGGTGTGCTCATGAGGTTGGCCTCTTATTGTTGTGCAACCGGATTTGGTTGGGTGTTTATAAGAGGCGGGTTAATGTTTAAATGAAAGTCAGATGATTCCTTTTGTGTTGTAGTCGGTTTCCTTTAGAGGATTGCATGCGCTGTTTTGTACTCGGGGTAGTCTCGCATGCTAAATCCACCGTTGAAGCTCGCCTTGGTTCTGTTACAGATGTTAATTACTGTGTCGACGGCGCCCCTGAAACAAGGCTCCGTCCAACCTGAATCAACAGAAAAGGATTCGCCGCATAGATAAAGTCCAGAGATGGGCGAGAAGTCTCTGTTGTATTTCATTAAGTCTACGGCCTCGTGATAAGTTCCCGGACGATAAAGCTTTGCACAGCCTAAAGAATTTTTATCTTGCATCCATCGCTGAACAATTGCCTGGTCGCGCCCTATATAAGGGGATATACGCTGTTTAATATTATTTGAGTTTAGAAGGATCCTATCTAGTTCTGCTATGCATTTGTCGACAAGTTCTTTGTCGGTGAACGATGAAAGCTTCATTGCGTCATCCTCCCATGTATAACTCAAGAGGATGCAGTCATAAGTGTCATTGTTGTTGTAGCGGTAAGTGTAAGCGTCATGAATGAAACTGTCGGTGACAATGGCTTGGGGTATTTTTTTGTTGAAGCTTAGGAATGTTTTTTTCAATGGTGCATATACTTTGCAGCTGCTTTCCCAATGAGCTGTCTTGTAGGCGGTTATCGTTTCGAAAGGCAGCATTTTTTGATCAAATCCCTCGAGCTGAATTTGCGTTTCTATCAGCCATGACGGAAGCGTCATGACGACTGAGTCAGCATCAATAAACTCTTGCTTGGTCATGAGAGGGGATGTGACGTTCCAATCGTAATAAACCCTGATTTTTGCGTTGCTAAGTTTTTTAAGTTTTGTGACAGCGCAGTTTGTCAATAATCCAGCAGGGTTTTTAATTAGATGTTCGTAAGGTGAGTCTGCGGTTTCGCGCGATTTTATAAAGAGTAGGGACTCTGCCAGCGAGGCGAGGCCAATATAGTTTGGTTTACTAAATTTTAGCCCTCTTGAATCACTGATTGTCCTTGCTTCAAGATAGGGAGATGGTATCGGTTTACCATCGCTATCCACGCGTCCGTGGATTAGCTGTAGATGACTGCTGAAGCCAAACATCGCTGTGCGTATCGGGTAAAGTGAGCATACATCGTAGAATGCCCCCCAACTGCCGTCACCAATACCGATAGAATAAAAAATAGCAGATTCCTGCGCGGTCATACCCATCCCGCCGAAATTCCCAGGATCAATCTGCGACCATTGATCTATGGCAGGCATCTTCACGAGATCACGAAACGAAGTTGCTTCGTATTTTTTCACGATCGCAGCCCACATTGTCTCCCAGTACTCGGAGCCGTAATGCTCGCAGATATGCAGTGTCATCCGCTCGGCAAAGGTTTTCCACTTGGTAAATACGAGGCGTAAGAGTTCTCCAGGCGGAGCCGTTTTTCCATCTGTATTTTTCCAAATAAGCATGTTCGGTTCACTATCCCCATCCAAGCATCCCTCACGCAGATAGATCCCGGTTGAATGGACTGTAGGGCTTCCGGGGTTTGGGAAATCGGAGTGGACCAGTTCAAACTCGCTGGCGTAATAAGCCATGAGGGACCGGCCATCTTTGGGAGGCTCATTTGTTTTGTTGAAAAAAGGCATTCTCATTGCACCTAACTCAAAAGGAGGGCGACCAACAGTGGCCGTGTTGTTGCTGCCGAGGGCCGTAAAGTGTCGGCCGCCTACGCGGCTCGACTTTTCAATCAATGTAATATTTTCGAAACCGCATCTATGCAATTCGCGAACAGTCGTTAAGCCTGTAATACCTGCACCTATTACGCAGATTTTGTGGCCTACGTCGGTCGCTTGGGCGATGCCATTGTCTTGCTCCACCAACATTCGATAGTCGAAACACAAGTCGGGTGGATTGGGGAATGAGGCTCTCCAATTTTTGTTAGCGTTTCGCTTTTTTTGACGATGCTCCCGGGCGATATCTGCGGGGTAATTGAAACTGGAGCCGATGGTCATTTTTAATCTTCCTGTTCAGAGGTATTGGTCACTCTTTAGGTTGAACATCAACACCGAATGTGAAAATCAGCAGCGTGTGATTTGAGGTAAAGGTAAGTCGCCGTCGCGTGTAGGTGGAGGGCGTCTGACGGTTGTCTCCAAGCTTGCCAAGCCCGCCCGATTCTGGGAAAACGCTGAGTTTTCAACTTTCAAAGAGTCCCTATGAACCCCAACGAACTCCAGATCACCGACATCCGCCCAGGCACCGGCAAAGCCGTGGTCAAAGGCGCGCTGATCACCACTCAATACACCGGTACGCTGGCGGACGGCACCGTGTTCGATTCCTCTTGGGAGCGCGGCAAGCCCTTCCAGTGCGTGATCGGCACAGGGCGCGTGATCAAGGGCTGGGACCAGGGCCTGATGGGCATGCAGGTGGGCGGGGTGCGTCGCTTGTTCGTGCCGGCGCATCTGGCGTATGGCGAGCGTTCGATGGGCGCGCATATCAAGCCCAACAGCGATTTGCATTTTGAGATCGAGTTGCTGGAAGTGCTGACGCGGGATGATTAATCCCTGGGCAAATGATCAGGAGGAGGGAGCGCGACATGGAGGTTTTGCCTGAATGCGGGGTTGAAGGCATTCGCGTGAGTGAATTGCACGCTGCCGACGAGGCGCAGTTGCAGTGTTTTTTTGAGCAAGCACCGGATTATTTCATCGCGGTAAATGGCGAGCCGGCCCGCCCGACCGAGGCGCGCGAAGAGCTACAGAGCCCGTTGCCGCCAGGCTGGCAGTGTCGACGGATGTATTGGCTGGGTTACCGCGATGCGGAGGGGCGACTGGTCGCGGTCGTGAACATGGCTGCCGATGTGCTTGCTGCCGGCGTGTGGCATATCGGTTTGCTTCTGGTGCACACACGCTTGCACGGCACCGGGTTTGCTCAGCGCCTGCATTCAGGCTTGCAAGCGTGGGCGGTAAAAAACGGTGCCCGATGGTTGCGGCTGAGTGTGGTGATCGGCAATCGCAAGGCCGAGCGTTTCTGGTCCCGGCTCGGCTATGTGCCGGTGCGCACGCGCGCAGGGATCGTCATGGGACGCCAGGAAAATAGCGTGTCGATTCGGGTCATGGCGTTGTGTGGCGCAGGGATGGATGAGTATTTGAGCCAGGTGCCGCGAGACCGAGCGGATGCCTCTTGACCCAGACTCTCCGTCGCCCAAGACGCCCTTCCTGAACCCATCCTGAAGAACTTTCTTATTCATCATGCAGAAACTTTCCTACGGTTTACTCTCCGGAAATCGGGGCGTAAGCTTCGCGCGTTTTCATCAATTGCGGAGACCCTCAGTGGGTACTTGTTCGAGTGACAGTAGTCGGCCGGTTCTGATAACCGGCACATACTTGGCAAGATAACGCGCATGCTTTCGATGCCGTTGTCTCGCCACTAACGCGAGAAGCGGCATCCCGGCCGCAGCCTGTCCTGGCTGTGCCTCGATCCTCTCTCATCGACGCTGACCAGCTCCCGGGTTCTCTCGGGCTGCTACGGACGCGCCTGCCTTTTATCCGGCGGGCGAGCCCGGTGTGACTGTGCCTGTTCGAGGGCGCGGTGCGCACGGGCCGTACCTGCACGACGGTTTCCTCGCGCAGGAGTAATACTCATGAACCTTGCTCTGCTTAAAGAGTTCTTCGCCGGCTTCCTGCGGACCCGGCACATTGCCCGGCACTTCCGTCGCCTGGCCATGCTTGAGACCGTCAACGACGCCAGCGTCAGCCGCGAAGTGCCGCCGACCCTGGCACAAACCCTGGTCGGCGCGGCTAACAGCAGCGCTGTGCAATTGCTCGGTACGCTGGGCAGCCACACCGACGGCCTGACCGCCGCCGAGGCCGACGCCCTGCGCGTGCAGTACGGCCTCAACGAGGTCGAGCACGAGCAGCCGCTGCCGTGGTGGGTGCACCTGTGGCACTGCTATAAAAATCCGTTCAACCTGCTGCTGACCCTGTTGGCGGTGATCTCCTGGCTGACCGAGGACATGAAGGCCGCCACGGTGATCTTCTCCATGGTGGTGCTCTCGACCTTGCTGCGCTTTTGGCAGGAGGCCAAGTCCAACAAGGCCGCCGATGCGTTGAAGGCCATGGTCAGCAACACTGCCACGGTGCTGCGCCGGGATGACGGCAAGCGCATCGAACTGCCGATCAAGCAACTGGTGCCGGGCGATCTGATCGTGCTGTCGGCCGGTGACATGATTCCCGCCGATTGCCGCGTGCTCAGCGCCAAAGACCTGTTTGTCAGCCAGGCGGCGATGACCGGCGAATCGATGCCGGTGGAGAAATTCGCCCTGCAGCAGGACGCCCAGACTCGTAACCCGTTGGACCTGGAAAACATACTGTTCATGGGCACCAACGTGGTTTCCGGTGCGGCCACGGCGGTGATCCTCACCACCGGCAACAGCACCTATTTCGGCGCGCTGGCCCAGCGGGTCACCGCTACTGACCGTGCCACCACCTCGTTTCAGCATGGGGTGAACAAGGTCAGTTGGTTGCTGATCCGCTTTATGTTCGTGATGGCGCCGCTGGTGCTGTTCATTAACGGCTTCACCAAAGGCGACTGGACCGAAGCGCTGCTGTTCGCACTGTCGATTGCCGTGGGCCTGACCCCGGAAATGCTACCGATGATCGTCACCTCGACCCTGGCCAAGGGCGCGGTATTTCTGTCGCGCAAAAAAGTCATCGTCAAGCGCCTGGACGCGATCCAGAACTTTGGCGCGATGGACGTGCTGTGCACCGACAAGACCGGCACCCTGACCCAGGACAAGATTTTTCTGGCACGCCATGTCGACGTGTGGGGCGAAGAGTCCGATGACGTATTGGAAATGGCCTACCTCAACAGTTACTACCAGACCGGCCTGAAAAACTTGTTGGACGTGGCGGTGCTTGAACATGTGGAAGTGCACCGTGAACTGAAGGTGGGTACGGCGTTTCAGAAAGTCGATGAGATTCCGTTCGACTTCAACCGCCGGCGCATGTCGGTGGTGGTGGCTGAACAAGGCCTGCCGCACCTGCTGATCTGCAAGGGCGCCGTGGAAGAGATTCTGTCGGTGTGCAACAGCGTGCGCCACGGCGACACCAATGAAGCGCTGACCGAAGAACTGCTGGCGCGCATCCGGCAGGTGACTGCTGCGTTCAATGAAGAAGGGCTGCGAGTGGTAGCGGTGGCCGCGAGGCCAATGACAGCGGGGCGTGACACCTACAGCCTGGCCGATGAAAACGACCTCACGCTGATCGGTTATGTAGCGTTTCTCGATCCGCCCAAGGAAAGCACTGCACCGGCACTCAAAGCGCTCAAGGCCCACGGCGTGGCAGTCAAGGTGCTGACTGGCGATAACGAACTGGTCACCGCAAAGATCTGCCGCGAAGTCGGCCTGGAGCAACAGGGCCTGCTGATGGGGAACGACATCGAAGCGATGACCGACGCCGAACTAGCCGTGGCGGTGGAAACCACCAACGTGTTCGCCAAGCTCACGCCGGCTCACAAGGAGCGCATCGTGCGCCTGCTCAAGGCCAACGGGCATGTGGTGGGCTTTATGGGCGATGGCATCAACGATGCACCGGCGCTGCGTACGGCGGATATCGGTATTTCGGTGGACAGTGCGGTGGATATCGCTAAGGAAGCTGCGGACATCATCCTGCTGGAAAAGAGCCTGATGATCCTGGAGGAGGGCGTGCTGGAAGGTCGGCGCACCTTCGCCAACATGCTCAAGTACATCAAGATGACCGCCAGCTCCAACTTCGGCAACGTGTTCTCCGTGCTGGTCGCCAGCGCGTTCATTCCGTTCCTGCCGATGCTGCCGATGCACCTGCTGGTGCAGAACCTGCTGTATGACATCTCGCAGATCGCAATTCCGTTCGACAACGTCGATGCGGACATGCTGGCCAAACCGCAGCGCTGGCAGCCGGGGGACGTGGGGCGCTTTATGTTGTTCTTCGGGCCGATCAGTTCGATCTTCGACATCACCACCTTCGCCCTCATGTGGTACGTGTTCGATGCCAATACACCGGATCACCAGACGCTGTTCCAGTCCGGCTGGTTCGTGGTGGGCCTGCTGACCCAGACGCTGATCGTGCACATGATCCGCACCCCGAAAATCCCGTTCCTGCAAAGCCGCGCGGCGCTGCCGTTGATGGTGATGACCGGCGTGATCATGGCGGTGGGCATCTTTTTGCCAATGGGCCCGCTGGCGCACTACTTCAAATTGCAGGCGCTGCCATCGCTGTACTTTGTGTTTTTGCCGGTGATTCTGCTGGCGTACATGGGGCTGACCCAGGCGGTGAAGGGCTACTACATCCGTAAGTTTGGCTGGCAGTGAAACGGGGCGATTTACCATGCAGGCAATCAACAACATCAACCTCGATTCCCTGATCGATACCCTGGTCAGCCTCACCGCGGCGTTTATTCTCGGTGGGCTGATCGGCTTCGAACGTCAGTACCGCCAGCGCACGGCGGGGCTGCGCACCAACGTGCTGGTGGCGGTGGGCGCGGCCATTTTTGTCGACATGGCCAACCGCCTCGGCGGTGCGGACGGCGCGGTGCGCGTGGTGGCGTATGTAGTGTCGGGCATCGGCTTTCTGGGCGCGGGCGTGATCATGCGTGAGGAAGGCAATGTGCGCGGGCTTAACACCGCCGCCACGCTGTGGGCGTCGGCGGCGGTGGGTGCCTGCGCCGGCGCGGACCTGATTCTCGAAGCGCTGCTGGGCACCTTGTTTGTGCTGGCGGCCAACACCTTGCTGCGGCCGATCGTGAATAACATCAATCGTCAGCCGCTGGATGTGGTGTCGGCGGAGGTCACCAATATTCTGTATGTCATCGCGCGGCGTACCCAGCAAAAGGCCGTGTTGGCATTGCTCGAAGCGGAACTGGCGCGCTGCAACTACCCAGCCAGCGACGTGGACGTGCGCCCGTTCGGTCCTGAGGAAGTGGAGATCGAGGCCACACTGGCCGTGACCTCGGTGGACGGTGACGAGTTGGATGCGCTGGTGGCGCGCATCTCCATGTCGACCCTGGTGGTGCAGGCGTTCTGGAGCCCCAGTACCACCGAGTAAGCCCCTGAGGGCGGACGCCTACGCTGCCGAGCTTGGCTATGCTCTAGTGAGGAAAACTCCTACAAGTATTCGGGACTAGCCCTTCATTTGAACACGCGCACCGTTGCTATGGTTGCGCGCTTGCGCCCGCTTTGCATCAAGGCGCAACGCTACGTTTTTACTGTGTGTTCGAAAAAGAGGGGGCCTGTACTGCCTGTAGGCGTTGCGCTGAGTGATCAGAACCGTTTGTCGGAACTGTTACTTTTCACAGGTAGATGAGGCTCGCTTGATATGTAAGCGTATTGATCCTCCCAGGGGAGTCTTATGAGCAACAAAGCTTTAATTGTGGATGATCATCCTTTTATACGTGCCACCGTCAAATACCTGTTGAAGCAAGAAGGCTTCGATAAGATTTTTGAAGCAGGCAATGGTGCCGATGCGATGCAGATTGCCCGAGAGGAACGCCCGGACCTGGTCATTCTCGACTTGGCGATGCCCAAGCTCGGGGGGTTGGAGGTTATCAGTCGTATCAAGGCCCTGGAACTTCCCTGCAAGATCCTGGTGCTCACGTCGTATCTGGCGGAGTTCTTTTCCACTCGCTGCATGCGCGCCGGTGCGATGGGGTTTGTCGCTAAAACCGGTGAACTCGATGAACTGCAAAAGGCTATCAGAGCGATCCGCTCGGGCTACAGTTGTTTTCCCAGCCTGGCCACCAGTTCGGTACGCCGTGACGATCTGCAGTCCTCGGAGAAGGAATTGGTGGATTCGTTGTCGGACCGCGAACTGACTGTGTTGCAGAAACTGGCCCTGGGCCTGGGCAACAAGCAGATCGCTGCGGATATGCTGTTGAGTCACAAGACCATCAGCACCTACAAAACCCGGCTCAAGGAAAAACTACGCATGTCCTCGGTGGTGCACTTGTCCAAGTTCGCCCAACGCAATCATCTGATTTGAAATGATCACCTCTCGGCTGGCGAAACTCACGGCCATCCTTCTGATAGGGCTGTTGCCGCAGGCGGCGATGGCCCTGGACGAACCGCATCAACTGCAGTTGCTGGGTCACTCCACCCTGAAAGACGCTTCCGTGACGCTGGACGAAGCCGACTGGCGCTGGCTGCGGGAGCGCCGCGTGCTGGTGATGGGCGTGTCCGGGCCGGATTACGCCCCGTTTGACTTGACCAACAACAAGAACGAACTCGAAGGCATCACCGCCGATTATGCGGCGTTGATTGCGGACATATTGAATGTGGCGGTTGATGTGCAGCGCTTCGACACCCGCGATGAGGTGATCGAAGCCCTCAAGACCGGTGTCGTAGATTTTGTGGGTTCGGCCAATGGCTATGAAGCGGCCGACCCGCAACTAGTGCTGTCCCGCTCTTATGCCAATGACCAACCGGCATTGGTCACACGCAGCGGCGACAGTCACGCCCTCAGCGCGGACCTGGCGGGCAAGCGCGTGGCGATGCTTTACCACTATATGCAGCCCGACGCCGTACAGGCCTTTTATCCCGATGCGCAGTTGCTGTTGTTTGGCTCGACGTTCGAAGCCATCGGCGCCGTAGCGTTCGGTCAGGCGGATGTGTACCTGGGCGATGCGATCAGTGCGCGTTACCTGATCAACAAGAACCATCTCAATAATGTGCGCTTGGCGGATTTCTCTGCGTTGGAGGTCAACCCGTTCGGCTTTGCCTTCGTCAAGGACAATACCCGTCTGCTGACGATTATCAACGCTGCGCTGGCCGCGGTGCCGGCTAACCAGCAGATGGAAATCCTGCGCCGCTGGAGTGCAGGCGGCAGCGGCTTCCTGGACGCCGACCGGCTGCGTTTGAGTGCGAGTGAGCAGCGTTGGCTGGAGAAAAATCCCCGAGTGAAAGTGGCGGTGCTCGATAAGTTCCTGCCGCTATCGTATTTCAACGAGCAAGCGCAATTCGAAGGGTTGAGCGCCGAGGTCTTATCGCGCATCAGCCTGCGTACCGGTTTGAAATTCGATGTGGAGCGTGGCAGTTCGCTGCCTCGGCAAATTGATGAGGTCAGTACTGGGCGAGCGGACATGCTGGCGGTCGTCACGCCAAGCGTGGAACGCTCGGAGAAAATCCGTTTTACCCGGCCCTACCTGTCTAACCCCTATGTACTAGTGGTGGCCTCCGGCAATGAGAACCTGATCACCCTGGAAGACATGGTCGACAAGCGTCTAGCGTTGATCGGCGGTGGCGGTCTGGCGTCCTACATCGCCGTGCACTACCCGCGGGTTGTTTTCGTCGATGTGGAAAACCCTGAGCAGGCCATGGAATTGGTGGCCAATGGCAGTGTGGAGGCTGCCGCGGTTTCGCTGATCAGCGCGCGTTATATGATCGCGCGCCATTACCGTGATGGACTGCGCATCACCAGTACCATCGGCACCGAGCCGGCGCGCATCACCTTCGGGGTCAATCGTGGCCAACTGGAGCTGTACTCGATTCTCGATAAAGCCTTGTTGAGTATCACGCCAGAAGAAATGGACGAGCTGACCAATCACTGGCGCAACGAGATCATCGTGGAAGACAGCTATTGGATGCGTCATCGCAATGTGATTATTCAAGGCTTTGGCCTCGCCGCGTTGCTGCTATTGGTGACGTTGGGCTGGATCCTCTATCTACGCAACCTGATTCGCAAGCGTGCCCAGGCCGAGCGGGCGTTGAGCGATCAGATGCGGTTTATGAGCGTGCTCATCGACGGCACCCCCCATCCGATTTACGTGCGTGACCGCCAGGGTCGGCTGATGGCCTGTAACAATGCTTACCTGGACGTGTTCGGCTTCAAGCTCGAAGACGTGATCGGCAAGACCGTGGTGGAAACCGACACCGGCAACCCGCCTCAGGCCCAGTCGTTCCATGCCGATTACCTGCAGTTGATGGAGCGTGGCGAGCCACAGATTCATGACCGCGTGCTCAAGCTTCCCAGTGGCGAAGTGCTGACCATCTATCAATGGATGCTGCCGTACCGTGACGGTGACGAAAAGGTCGTGGGCATGATTGCCGGCTGGGTCGATGTCAGTGAGCGCCAGCGCTTGCTGGGCCAATTGCAGGAAGCCAAGGAAGACGCCGACGCCGCCAACCGCGCCAAGACCACGTTCCTGGCCACCATGAGCCATGAGATTCGCACCCCCATGAACGCCGTGATCGGCATGATCGAACTGGCGCTGAAGAACGCCGAGCAGGGCCGAGCCGATCGCGATGCACTGGAAGTGGCCTCGGTGGCCTCGCGCGGCATGCTGGAGCTGATCGGCGATATTCTCGATATCGCGCGCATCGAGTCCGGCCATCTATCCCTGACCCTGGCTCCGGCCAACCCGCACGAACTGCTGACGTCAGTCGCACGGGTGTTCGAGGGCCTGGCGCGAGACAAGGGACTGGCGCTGCAGGTGGAACTCGATCCGTTGATCGACTGTGCGGTGATGCTTGACCCGTTGCGCTTCAAGCAGGTGGTGTCCAACCTATTGGGCAATGCGATCAAGTTCACCGCCACCGGCCAGGTGCGCCTCGGCGCAATGGGCGCGACCCATCTGGACGGTCACTTGAACCTGAGGTTATGGGTTGAAGATACGGGCATCGGCATCAGCGCCGAAGACCAGCAGCGTTTGTTCAATCCGTTTATACAAGGCGGCAATCACGAACAGTCCGCGCGC
The DNA here is from genome assembly GCF_019641515.1 of Pseudomonas sp. S5F11. Classification (NCBI taxonomy): domain Bacteria; kingdom Pseudomonadati; phylum Pseudomonadota; class Gammaproteobacteria; order Pseudomonadales; family Pseudomonadaceae; genus Pseudomonas; species Pseudomonas sp. S5F11. The sequence continues at coordinate 1,359,809 of NZ_JAIFJZ010000001.1, read as the reverse complement.
AGCGGTTCGGGCCTGGGCCTGGTGATCAGTCGCAACTTGTGCGAGATGATGGGCGGCCAACTGCACCTCACCAGTGTGCTGGGCAAAGGCACACGGATTGACGTGGCGTTGGTGCTGGCACTGACGACCGAGGCGCCGGTCTCTTTGCCTGTGCCGCACATCCCGCCGGCCCGGGCGCTCAACATCCTGGTGGTGGACGACTACCCGGCCAATCGCGTGCTGTTAGCGCGGCAACTGAGTTTCCTTGGGCATCATATCGTGACGGCCGACGACGGCGAGCAAGGGCTGGCGTTGTGGCAGAGCGGGCATTTCGATGGGGTGATCACCGATTGCAACATGCCCCTCAAGGATGGTTACGCGCTGACCCGCGACATCCGCGCCCAAGAGCGCCAACGTGGCCTGGTGCCGTGCCTGGTGTTGGGATTTACCGCCAATGCCCAGCCCGAAGAAACCGCGCGTTGCCGTCAGGCCGGCATGGACGGGTGTCTGTTCAAACCAACCGGTCTGGAGGATTTGCGCTCGGCGCTGGCGCCACGCACAGCGTGTGTCGTCAGCGACGAGGCTGAACCGGCGTTCAACTTGAGTGCATTGACCGCGCTGACGGGCGGTGACAAGGCCGCGCTGGAGGAGCTGTTGGCGCCGTTGCTTGCCAGTCTTAAAGAAGATAGCGCCATGTTGTCGACGCTGTACGAGCAGCGCAATTTTCCCAAGCTGCATGATTTGGCCCATCGTGTTAAAGGAGGGGCGCGTATGGTCAGAGCCCAGGTGCTGATCGAGTGCGCCGAAACCTTGGAAAACGTTTGTGAGCGTCGTCAGCTCGACGCCTTGGGCCCGGCGGTCGAGGCCATAAGGTCGGCCATCGACAGTCTGCATCACAGCTTGGCACTTCACTGCAATCAGACATGACGGGGATAGAAGGTCATTCGGCCGATTTGGGAGAACTCCTACGTGAACGGGGAACATGCCTGATTTTGTCGTCGGAATATGTCTGGACAATGGGCGGGGCTCAATCACGAGCACTGCCTGCCCAGGGGGGTTGCCATGCCGAACAAAGCACTGACTATCCTGATTGCCGATGAACAGCACCTGCAACGGCTGTACATCGAAAAAATGCTCAATCAATTGGGGTACCACCGGATTGTCCCGGTGCAAACCTTTGAAGAGGTTCAGATACTCACGGCCATCCCGGCCGAGCCGTTTGATGTGCTGATCATCAATGCGGGGCTCCTGGTCGATACTTGCGAGCCGCAACCTCAGGCGCGCCATGTGCTGGTCTACGACCACCTCGATCTCTGCAAGCCGACCGGCGCTACGCCGGCGGTACTGGTGCGCTTGCCGGGTGTGCCTGACAACGTCAATCTCGAACACTTCATGGATATCATCGACCCACCCGAGGCCGCTACCGGCCTTCGGGTGTTGCCGTGGCTGCGCGAGCTATCGCGCCAGCCGGTGGCAGGCGCCTAGCCTCACTGCGAAACGATGCCTGGGCCGCTCAGCGGCGGACATGTCCGCACTACGCGGCGAGCAAGTTCGGCTGAATCAGCAGCGCTCGCGCAAGCGTTGTGCCGCGCCGCGTAGCATCTGCTCGGTGCCATCCCAGCCCAGGCATCCATCGGTCACCGACACACCGTATTGCATCGACGCGCTCAAGGGCTGGCAGCCCTCGAACAAATGGCTTTCAAGCATCATGCCGATCAGCGAGGTGTCGCCCTGCAGGCGTTGCTCCAGCACGTCGTTGAATACCGCTGGTTGCCGCAATGGGTCCTTGCCACTGTTGGCATGGCTGCAATCGACCATGACCCGAGCCGCCACCTTGGATTTGGCCAGGTCGCCCTTGACCTGCGCCACGCTCTGCGCATCGTAGTTCGGGCCACGGTGGCCACCGCGCAGCACCAGGTGCGTATCAGGGTTGCCTGAGGTCTGGATGATCGCCGGATGCCCCTGGCTGTCGACGCCGAAGTGGCGATGTGGGTGGGCCGCCGAGCGCATGGCGTCACAGGCGATGGCAACGCCACCGTCGGTGCCATTCTTGAAGCCTACGGGCATGTCCAGGCCGCTGGCCATTTCGCGGTGGATCTGCGATTCGGTGGTGCGCGCGCCAATCGCCACCCAACTGAGCAGGTCGTCGAAGTACCCGGCGGCCATGGGTTGCAGCAGCTCGGTCGCGACCGGCAGGCCCAGACGCAGCATTTCTCGCATCAATTGGCGTGACAGGGTCAGGCCGGCGGCCATGTCATCGCTGCCGTCCAGGTGAGGATCATAGGCCAGGCCTTTCCAGCCGATGGTAGTGCGCGGTTTTTCGACGTAGGCACGGATCACCAGCAGCATCTGGTCGCTGACGTCGAGGGCAAGTTTCTTTAACTTGCGCGCGTATTCCATGGCCGATTCCGGGTCGTGGATCGAGCACGGGCCGACAATCACCAGCAAACGCGAATCCTCGCCATTGAGGATGGCACGCACGGCTTGGCGATGGGCGTGGATCTGTTCGACAAGGAACGGACTGAGCGGCAACTGGTGCTTGAGCTCAAGGGCGCTGGGCAGACGCTGGGTCAGGGCCTGATTGGCGCTGATCAGGGTGGAGACGGGCAGAGCGGCGACGGAGGAGTTCATATTCAAAGCTTCCTGGGCGAGCAGCGGGCGATTCCCGCGCTCGGCCCTACAGGGGTGTTCGACAATTGGCCATATCGGCGATGTGTGTTGGTTTGCCACCCATAGGTGACCGATCGGAGGCGGCAGACTGTCCCGAGCGGAGCTGGCTAAATCGCCATGCGGTGGAAGTGTCGTAGCGGTAATAAGTGGCGTAGTTCATGTCGTGCTTCCTGTTAAATATTCGTGATCAAGCAAAAAGAATTAAGGGCCAGAAAAAACAAAACCCCCGGTCGGGGAGCCGACCGGGGGTTAGATTTCTCTGGCAGGCGACCCCTTGAGTAGTGGCCGCCGATTTCAGGTATCAGGCGCGCCAGTGGCTAAACCAATACCCAAAATACAAGCTGACAGGTGCGCTCGAACCGTTCACGCAGGCGACCGACACCGAACGCATGGCGCTGGCGGCTAGGCAAACCTGAGGGTGGGCGAGTTGCAACATGTTATGTCTCCAAACGATGGCGGGAGCTTACTAGAGACGTGCGATGGGATTCAATCGGTAATTTCTATTGCGTGATGGGACTTACCGCTATGGGGGAGTGCCGATATGCTGGTAACACGTTGCGACTGATTATTCGGACACCCCATGACGGCCTTGACTCTTGCTGCGGCTCAATCGATTTCCCTCCCCGGCGATGTACCCGCCAACATTAGGCAGCACTTGGCGTTTATGCAGGTGGCGGCAGAACAGGGCGTACAACTGCTGGTATTCCCTGAGCTGTCGCTGACAGGCTATGAACCTTCGCTCGCGGCCGACTTGGCCATCGCACCAGACGCTACGCAACTGACGCCTTTGCGCGTAATGGCCAGGGAGCTTCGGCTGACCGTCGTGGTGGGGATGCCGATCCGGATGGCGCCCGATGCCGGGGTCATGATTGGCGCACTGGTACTGGGAGCGGATGGTTCCCGGGCGGTCTACACCAAGCAGCACCTGCATCCAGGCGAAGAAGTGGCGTTTGCCCCGGGGCAGGGCGGTGTGGCCTTAGAGTTCGGGGATGACCGCATCGCTTTATCGGTATGTGCGGACTTCACTCATGCCAGTCATCCGCATGCCGCCGCTGAAGCGGGCGCGAATGTCTATGCCGCCAGCGTGCTGATCAGTGAAGGCGGTTATGCAAAGGATTGTGCACAGTTACAAACTTACGCCGCCGAATATCGTCTGTTGGTGTTGATGGCCAATCATGGTGGCCCTTCGGGGGGCTGGGATTGTGCTGGCCGTAGCGCAATCTGGTCCCCCGATGGCCGATTGCTTGCCGCTGTGCCTGGCGTGGGCGAGGCGCTCTTGGTGGCGCGCCGCAATAACGACGTGTGGGCGGGCCACGTAGTGGCGCTCTGAATGATGTTTAACCTGCGCGCCGCCACGGACAATGACCGAGCTTTCGCCCGAACCCTGACCTATGAGGCGATGAGCCGCTACTACCAGCAGTACGGTTTGCTGTGGTCCAACGATGGCTTTGATGTGGCGTGGGGCGGTCGCGAAAACTGGCTGATCTGCCGCGAGGCTTCAGTTTTGGGCTTTATCAGCTTGAGCCGCGACAGCAAGGCGCTCTACATCCGTGAGCTGCATATGCTCGAAGGCTGTCGTGGGCTGGGTGCCGGCAGTTGGGTGTTGCAGCAAATGGCCGTGAAGGCGCAATCCTTGGGGCTATTGCGATTGACCGTATTCAAAACCAACCCGGCGCGCAGGCTGTATCAGCGCATGGGGTTGAGTATTGTTGGCGAAGAGGATTGCTTCTGGCGCATGGAGCGCGTCTGTCGTCCAAGCTAAACAGTGCGTGTAAACCTAATAAGCGCATACTGGCCTCAGGAGTCGACTTCCTGATCGTTGTTTTGGCCATCAGCCTCAGAAAGGATGATCCCTTCTTTCATGCCCAAAAGGACCGCTACCTTATGGGCTTCTCCACGTCGCCCCTTTTTGCGCCCAGCGAGCACTTGATAGGTGGTTGCCGGATCTACGCCATGTTCACGGGCGAACGCTTGAACTGACTTTCCTTGATGTTCCAGCCAGGCCTTGGCTTGTGCAGCAGTACGGATTCCGGGCATAGTTCAAAACCGTTCAAGTTCGTTTAACGAAGAGATGATGGTGTCACCTCTTGGGGTGTGCCAACTAGGATCATACATCCAAATGAGTGGAATCGGTTCGCGTTTGAGGCAAGAAAGAGAGCGACTTGGCCTGTCGCAGAAAGTTTTTGGTGAAATTGGAGGTGTCGAAGCCAATGCACAAGGTAAATACGAAAGCGGCGGGCGCGCGCCTAAAGCCGATTATTTGTCACGCGTCGCAGCAAGAGGCGTAGATGTGCTCTATGTATTGACTGGCACCGCCACGCCCCTTCAACTCGATAATTTGAGCCAGATCGAAGAGAAAGTATTGGGTGACTACCGCGCGATGTTCAAGGAGGACCAAGATGCAATTCGTCGCCTCACCTCCACCTTGGCCGAACACAGCGCTTCAGTGAACGGAAAATCCAAGGTCCAGCCCTCGGATTCCTGACCTTTCGTCCAGCAATTGCGGCTATCCGCCCCTCGGCGGATGGCCTTTGCTTATCCAACGTCCATATATATGACGCGTGCAGCTAGGTCTGCGCCTTGGTTTTTTGCTAAGGTGTTCAGCAACCTATAAGACCATATCGCGAGGTGTCTGCTTGATTAGGGTGCTAGTAGTCGATGACCATGATCTCGTTCGTACAGGCATTACACGAATGCTGGCTGACATCGACGGCCTGCAAGTAGTCGGTCAGGCCGAGTCGGGGGAAGAGTCCCTGATCAAGGCCCGGGAATTGAAACCCGATGTGGTGTTGATGGACGTCAAGATGCCAGGCATCGGCGGTCTGGGTGCCACCACCAAATTGCTGCGCAGCCATCCGGATATCAAGGTCGTGGTAGTGACTGTGTGCGAGGAAGACCCGTTCCCTACGCGCTTGCTGCAGGCCGGCGCGGCCGGTTACCTAACCAAGGGCGCCGGCTTGGCGGAAATGGTGCAAGCCATTCGTTTGGTGTTTGCCGGTCAGCGCTATATCAGCCCGCAGATTGCCCAGCAGTTGGCTATTAAATCGTTCCAGCCCACCAGCGACTCGCCGTTCGATGCTTTGTCTGAGCGGGAAATCCAGATCGCTTTGATGATCGTCGGTTGCCAGAAAGTGCAGGCCATCTCCGACAAGCTGTGCTTGTCGCCCAAGACCGTCAACACCTACCGTTATCGTATTTTCGAGAAGCTCGCCATCAGCAGTGATGTTGAATTGACCCTGCTCGCGGTGCGCCACGGCATGGTGGACGCCAGCGCCTGACATGACCACGCCGTTTGATCCCAGCGCCTTTCTCTCGACTTGCAGCGGCCGCCCCGGCGTGTACCGCATGTTCGACAGCGAGGCGCGCCTGCTTTATGTGGGCAAAGCCAAGAACCTGAAGAACCGCCTGTCGAGCTACTTTCGCAAGACCGGACTCGCGCCGAAAACTGCGGCCCTGGTGGCGCGTATCGCTCAGGTCGAAACCACCATCACCGCCAACGAAACCGAAGCGCTGTTGCTTGAGCAGACCCTGATCAAGGAGTGGCGGCCCCCCTATAACATCCTGCTGCGGGACGATAAGTCTTACCCGTACCTATTCCTGTCCGACGGCAACTTCCCACGCCTGAGTATTCATCGCGGGGCCAAGAAGCAGAAGGGCAAGTACTTCGGGCCGTATCCCAGCGCGGGGGCGATTCGTGAGAGCCTGAGCCTGCTGCAAAAAACCTTTTTTGTGCGCCAGTGCGAAGACAGCTTCTACAAAAACCGCACGCGGCCTTGCTTGCAATACCAAATCAAGCGCTGCAAGGCGCCCTGTGTGGGGCTGGTGGAGCCGGCGGAGTATGCCGAGGATGTACGGCATTCTGTGATGTTCCTCGAAGGTCGCAGCAACGCGCTCACCGACGAGTTGTCAGCGGCCATGGAGCAGGCAGCCAATGCCCTGAATTTCGAACGGGCTGCCGAACTGCGCGACCAGATCTCGTTGCTACGGCGGGTGCAGGATCAGCAGAGCATGGAAGGTGGCAGTGGCGATGTCGATGTGATCGCCGCGTTCGTCAACCCGGGCGGTGCTTGTGTGCACCTGATCAGCGTGCGGGGCGGGCGGGTTCTCGGTAGTAAGAATTTCTTTCCGCAGACCGGTATCGACGAGGATGTGGCCGAAGTCATGGCGGCGTTTCTGGGGCAGTACTATGTCAGCAGTCCGGAGCGCGACTTGCCTTCGGAACTGATTGTCAACGTGGTCCATGAAGACTTCCCCGCACTGATCGAAGCCATTCACGAACTGCGCGGCCGCGAGCTGGATATCAGCCATCGCGTGCGTGGCACTCGTGCGCGTTGGCAGCAACTGGCGGTGACCAACGCTGAACAGGCTCTGAGTGCACGCCTGGCCAATCGACAGCATGTTGCCGCACGCTTCGATGCCTTGGCTGAGGTGCTCAATCTGGACGAGCCACCGCAGCGCCTTGAATGCTATGACATCAGCCACTCCAGCGGCGAAGCCACGGTGGCCTCCTGCGTGGTGTTCGGGCCGGAAGGGCCGATCAAGTCCGATTACCGACGCTACAATATTGAAGGGGTCACCGCCGGCGACGATTACGCGGCCATGCATCAGGCCCTCACACGGCGCTTCAGTAAATTGAAGGATGGCGAGGGCAAACTCCCTGACATCCTGTTGGTGGATGGTGGCAAGGGCCAACTCTCCATGGCCCGTGATGTACTCAACGAACTGGCGGTGCCCGACCTGATCCTGCTGGGTGTCGCCAAGGGCACCACGCGCAAGGCCGGTTTTGAAACGCTGTACTTGAATGATGCCGCCCACGAGTTCACCTTGAAGGGTGACTCGCCGGCCCTGCATCTGATCCAGCAGATCCGCGACGAAGCTCACCGTTTCGCCATTACCGGCCATCGCGCCCGCCGTGGCAAAACTCGACGAACCTCAACCCTGGAAGGGGTTGCGGGGGTGGGCCCGACGCGCCGCCGCGACTTGCTTAAACATTTTGGTGGCTTGCAGGAGCTGTCCCGTGCCAGCATTGACGAGATAGCCAAAGCACCCGGTATCAGTAAAAAGCTCGCTGAGTTGATTTATGCGAATCTGCACAGCGAATAGAATGCCTTTCCACCTCGTAGCCAGTTGTGCCGATGAATATCCCTAATCTGATTACCGTTCTACGCGTCCTGCTCATTCCGATTTTTATTTTGCTGTTTTATTTGCCCTACCAATGGAGCTACCTGGCCTCAAGTTCGGTATTCGCCTTCGCGGCAGCGACCGACTGGCTCGATGGCTACCTGGCGCGTCGCCTGGAGCAGAGCACGCCGTTCGGCGCATTTCTCGATCCCGTGGCCGACAAGCTGATGGTGGCTGTGGCCCTGGTGCTGCTAGTACAGGAGCACGGCAACCTGTGGCTCACGTTGCCTGCCGCCGTGATCATCGGCCGCGAGATCGTGGTGTCGGCCCTGCGTGAATGGATGGCCGAAATCGGCGCCCGCGCCCACGTTGCGGTCTCCAACATGGGCAAGTGGAAAACCGCTGCGCAGATGCTTGCCCTGGTGATCCTGCTGGCCAATCCGTCCGATTTCACCTTTTGGGTCCTGTTGGGCTACGCCTTACTGCTCATCGCCGCTGGCCTCACCTTGTGGTCCATGCTCCAATATTTACGCGCCGCCTGGCCTCATCTGCGCACCACCGTTGAAAAGAAATAAAACATTTTTGAATCAAGGGGTTGACGGGTGATGAGGATTCTATAGAATGCGCACCACCAAGACGCGGGAATAGCTCAGTTGGTAGAGCACGACCTTGCCAAGGTCGGGGTCGCGAGTTCGAGTCTCGTTTCCCGCTCCAAATATAGATCTACAGAGTTCCATGGAAGTCTGTAAGTCATTGAAAATAGACGCTTAGGCGTCTTTTTTCGTTCCGTTGGCATCCACTCAAAGCTACGGGTATCTGGACTAGATTTAGTCCAGAATCTAGTCCATAAAAATGGCGGGCTTCGAGATCGGATTGTTGCAGGAGCCCAACGAGTCATTTGCTGAACATCTAGCCCTGAATCCAACCTTCAGGAGGCTAGAAGCATGGCTCTTTCAGATGCTGCCGTCCGGCAGGCCAAGCCCACCGGCAAAGACTACACTCTCGGCGATATTGACGGTCTGTCCCTGGCGGTGACGGCTTCGGGCGGGCGTTCGTGGCACTTCCGTTACTGCTGGAACGGTAAGCAAAAGCGCATGTCGATGGGCACCTATCCCGAAGTCAGTTTGCGTGAGGCGCGTTCCCTTCGGGACGAAGCGCGCAAATTATTGGCGCAAGGGGTCAACCCCCAGGCGCATCGCCGGCACACCCGTGAAGCTGACCGGCTGGCAGAAGAAAACACATTTAAGAGTACGTTCGACCACTGGGTCGAGCATCGGTCGCTCTCCCTCAAGGAAGGCCGGCAAAGCACGCTGTCTCAGATTCGGCGGATCTTTGGCAAGGACGTGCTGCCCACGCTTGGCCTGTGCTCCATCGGTGACATTCGTCGCCCTGATCTGCTAGCGGTGTTGGCGCGGATCGAGCAGCGCGGCGCGTTCACGACTGCCGAGAAGTGCCGGACCTGGTTCAATCAGCTGTTTCGTTTCGCCATGGTCAAGGTTCCGGCGCTAGAGCAGAACCCCGCCTCAGACCTGGACGTGGTGGCGATGCCCAAGCCGTCGGTGGTCCATCAACCCTTCCTGCGTATGGCCGAGCTTCCGGCCTTGTTACACACCTTGCGTGATTACGGCGGGATGGAACAAACGCGGTTAGGAATACGGCTGTTGCTGTTGACGGGAGTACGCACGGGAGAACTGCGTTGGGCGACCCCCGCTCAGTTTGATCTTGAGCGAGGGTTGTGGACCATTCCCTCCGAGGTGGTCAAGCAGTTGCAACTGAAGATGCGCAAAAAGCGCAGGCGTGCGCAGGACATCCCTCCCTATATCGTGCCGCTGTCGACTCAGGCGATGGAGGTGGTGCGCCAACTGTTGAAGCGAGTGCGTCCCGCGCAACGCCACTTGCTGGCCCATCGCAGTAACCTGGGCCAGCGGATCAGTGAAAACACCCTCAATGGCGCCCTGCGCCGGATGGGTTATGTCGATCAACTGACGGGGCATGGAATCAGGGCCACGCTGTCCACTGCGTTGCATGAGATCGGTTACCCCAAACCGTGGATTGACGCCCAGCTATCCCACGCGGATCCAGACAAGACCAGTGCCACCTACAACCACGCCGAGTACGTGGAGTTGCGGCGGCACATGATGCAGGACTGGGCCAATCGGCTGGATCTGCTGGAGCGGGGCAATCTGAAAGCTGCCAGTACACGACTGATCATTCGTCTGGAGGGCGTGCCTCAGTTGGGCGAGGGGGTAGAGCTGAATCCTGCGGTTGCTTTGGCTGTGCAGGCGGGATAGGGCCTTGGGTCAGTCGCAGATAGGGGGTTGTCGAACGTAGCTGACGGCATCACTGCCTGCGGGTCGCGCAACAGGTACCCTAGAATTTCATATAAGGTTTGGTTGTTCATGGGGCATTCTCGAGAACCAGGTGACGTCCAAGCGCGTGGGTGGCGAACTCGGGGTTGCGTCATTTTGAGTATTTATCAAACTCGCCAAAATTAGTGACTTTGAAGGCACTTAAAGACTCTCGGGAACGCCGAAAAGCATTTTCACTAGGCTCTAGGACAATTTTTTCAGCTCAAAAAATCTTTAATATGCCCCCAGATTTGCCCCCGCTCGCACTGGGTGCACGAGCGATCGCGAATGGCGATTTCTGACACGGACCTCGGTGGCCGTGGCTGGTATTCAGTGCACTTCCTTATACTGGATGAGCAACCCGTCTCTGGCAAACCCTTGCTCGTTCGGAAGAGGACGTGGGTGATGAGTCGATACCTTTAAGCGGCGTTGTCGGGGCTGTTTTTCAGCACCTATCCTTCGCTGTTCATGGCCAGTTAAGCCTTTGGGCCAGGTCGGTGATCAGTCGTTAGGCAAGTGCAACTGCACTTCCATGGCGTCATGCAGGAGTCGGACGACCTCGATCACGTCGTCATTTGCCACGCGATAGAACACGACATGGCGCGGGCTTTTGACCGTTCCATGAGGGTGTTTAGCCTGCTGGCGTGAGTAGATGAGGTGATAGCTGCGAAGGCCCGGTGCAAGCTCATCGCGGTCGTGGCTGCCAATTCGATAGAGCGTGTCGGCGATAGCTTGTAATGCGGAGAGGATCAGCGCCTGGTAGCGGTGGCGTGCTTGATCGCCGAACTGCGTCTGGGAGAGCCTGAGGATGTCGACAATGTCGGTGCGCGCCGCGTTGGAAATCCGATATTGCGGCATGCTCAGTGTTTCTCGCGCGCGGGGAGGGTGGCCTCCAGGCTCAAGCCCTCGAGGTAGTGCTCCAGATCTCCTTCGTTCAACTGAGTAAAGTGCCCGTGCTCAAGATCCATGATGCCGATCGAGGTCGCCTGACGCAGGGCCTCAATTTTGGCGGTGTCTTCGGCGACGCGCTGTTCCAATAGGCGCAAACCTTCTCGCATCACTTCGCTGGCATTCTGATAACGGCCGGACTGCACCAGGTCCTGGATAACCTGTTCCTGGTGAGGGGTGAGCACAACGTTTCGCGTCGCCATAACTAGCTCCAGGTCCATGCAAACAGGTACTTTTGATTGTTGGCATATTATGCCATTTTCGTTCAGGGGAATAGTTTGGGGCCGACATTCGGCGATCAGCTGATGGCTGACTCGGCGCTAATCAGCAAGATTCAAAGTGATCCACCCATTAATAAAACAACCTGTAGATTGATTGTATGCGTCCGGCCAAGTCATCTACCCAGCCCCGCAAAGCCAAGAGATGGTGTGCACTTAAATTTAAGTGGGCACCAGCTCTAGCCGTTTAAGCGGGTATTTCATGCGGCCAACACGCCGTTCCTATTCCAAATCCTTCAACGCCCAGGTCATTCAAGAGTGTGCCCAGCGCGGTGCTTCGATTGCCAGCATTGCGCTCAGCCATAGCCTCAACGCAAACCTCGTCCACAAATGGATTCGGGTGCACACGCACAAAAGCGTCGTGCTTTACATGCATTTATTCCATTACCCATGCCGTTGGCCGCAGCAAGTTCGCACGCAGCGTCATCGAATATCTGCGTTGAGATCCAGCACCCACGCGGCATCGTTAAATTGAACTGGCCCACTGAAAATGCTGCTGCATGCGCGACCTTTCTTCGAGACCTGTTGCGATGATCCGCATCGACGCCATCTGGCTCGTCACCGCTCCGATGGACATGCGCGCTGGTACCGAAACTGCGTTAGCTAAGGCGATCGTGGTGTTCGGTGCGGCGCAGCCGCACTGCGCTTATCTGTTCGCCAACAGCCGCGCCAATCGCATAAAGGTGCTAGGAGCTGAAGTGCCCTCAGGTTTCTGGTCCTGAGATAGGTCAGTGACGCCTTCATACGTCTCATCATGTGGGTGCCGAACATAGCCGGTTCAAGGCCAATAGCTTTTTTCCACGCTTGACGATTCGGGCGTACTGCCGGGTCAGGGCTGGTCTGTGAGAGCCAGCAATGCCAGTAAGCTTTTACGGCCGCTCATTTCCTCCGCAGAAGTTGCTCCAGTAATAGCTCACGGCTCGAGGTATGGGGCGGATGAAGCTACTGGGTGCCAAAGTGCTAGTGTCGAGACTTTTTCGATTGCTAGAGCACCGCAAGGAGTAGCGCATGTCATGGCTAATTAAGCTGGAGGGGGCGCCCGATGGTTTTGATAAGTATCTCGCGAGATTCCATTGCCAATCTACCGGACGCCCAAGGCATGCTTAGAAAAACCACGGTGTATGACTTTGGCGGTGCATTCAATGTCTATCGCGCCGATGAACAGCTGGCCTATTTGCAAAATCGCGCAGCCGTCACCGACCCCGTCGAACGGGCGAACCTGGTCCTTAAGTACGAGGTCCATAACTACGACCCGGTAGGTACGTGGTTCATCATGGGCAATAACCCAGGCACCGGCGGGGTGATACCCCAGGGCAGTAGCCTGTTTAAAGAGCTTATCAACGTATTGAAGGGCGAGACGACAATGCACAGCTGTTACGCCTACGGCCCAAATGCCTGCACACGATACTGGCCCGAGGGTCGGCCCGTGCTGGCGCCGGTGAGCCCGCGCAAATAAGGAAATTCAGGATGCAGCTCAAACGTCTGGCGTTAATTGTGTTGATTGCACCTTTTGTCAGCGCTTGCTTTAGCAAGCCCTTCTAGCCCCCCACGGCCGATGCCGACTTGTGGGAGAAGCCCGGCGCCAGCCACCAGGATGTGGTTGCGTCCATGTTGGCGTGTGGTGAAAAGAATGGTTCCGGCATTGATCCCAGGGCCAGCTTCCAGGAGATGGCCCAGCGCTTTGTGTGTATGAAGCGCGCGGGCTACACCCGGCGTGACGGTTTCGATATCTGTGCATCGCACCCCAAGGAGCCGTTGAAGGCCTGCGAGTCGGCGCAATGAAACCACAAAAAAACCGCCTTCTTTTTGAGGGCTCGTCACTCAACACGATAGGGACATCACCTGTGAAATATCCAATCTGCGCCACCTTGGCGCTGTTACTGAGCGGCTGTCTGACCATGTCGGGTGAATACACCGTGACGGCTCAGGACGCCTCCGGCGGCCCGTTAACCAAGCTTGGCACCTTCACCGCCGAGGGCCATAACATCTACCCCATACGCAATGCGTTCTGCCTCAATGCGCCGGGGGCGACGGTCATCATTCGCGATGCCCGCACCGGCGAGGAACTGCGCAGCGAAAGCCCTTATCACTGCCGTTAAGCCTCAAAAAAAGGATTTCCATGAGAGCGTTTCTGATCGCAGGCCTGGCTCTGGCCGTGAGTGGCTGCGGCAATATTTCCAATATCCGTGCTTACAATACGGCCTATGTTGAACCCACATCCGGGGATACCGCACGCTTGCGTGTGATCACCAATGGCATGGCGCGCGGCGTGCCGGGCCGTGACTGCATCGACTGGCGTGTGCCTGGCGCCGGGGTGATGGCCGTGTCCGAGTCCGGCTTTGCGGGGCAGAATAATGGTCGCAGCCTGGGCATGCCCGAGAGCAACCGCCGGGTGGAGCCGCAAGGCTCCGCGCGTAGCGAACTGAAGGTGCCGGCGAACAAGCCTTTTGCCATGAACTTCCAGAGTGAGGGCTATGTTTCCGGCGGTAATTCCTATAGATGCAGGCAAAGCTTTCACTTCACCCCCAAGGCCGGGCAAGATTACGAACTGATCCTGCTCGACGGTGGCCAGTGCCTGGTCGCGTTGCAGCGCTTAAACCCAGCTGGAAAACCTGAAAACGAGCCTGTTGAGAAGGCAGGGCTGTGTAGAGCATTGGATGCCTTTTAGCTTGGGATATTCAGAATTCCAGCGATAGGTAGCTATCCGGACATTGCGGATAGTTCAAACCTAAACGTGAGCCGAATCAATGCGCATCGGGGGCGTGGCCTTTAGCCGACTTGACATACCAGGCGTATCCAAGAGGCAGAGAAGTGAGCCAGCTTGCACTTGCGGAGGAGGCAAGCTGGGCGAAACCAGAACCGAGTTGGTCGTCCGCTTTTGAGGTAGACATCCAGACAAAGGCCAAGCGTTTTCTGGCGCTGTCACGAGATGGAGATAGATGGCATCACCGACCACAATTTTTCTGACATGTCCGCTTATGGCCGAATTCAATCGGTCGTCACAGGCAGAAAACGGCCAGAACCGGATGTTTAAAGCTGGGACAATGAACTTGTCGAATTTCTTCCCGCTTTAAGAGTTTGCCGGCGCGCTTTTACACACTCTGGGCTGGCAAGTAGAGTTAGGAAATCAGCTCGTCCCTTTTTATAAAGTAGGTGCAAATGGTGGCTCCCTTCGTTCTCCAGGACTTTGATGTTGGATGGGTCGCCACCGACGCCGTCGGGCAGGTTGCGCTCTTCACTACGGGGGGGCCGGGGCCGGTTCCTGATTCCGCAATGCCCTCCGTCGAAAACTCCGAAGAATTTGTCCTCTCATTGCCGGAGGTGTCCGATGCAGATCGGGTCACTGCCAGGGCTGGCGTAAACGCTTTCGTTGAATTTGCCAAACGTGGGTTCTTCGCGTACGACTGGTCAGACGTTCATCGCGATTCACGCCAAGCCTTGAGGGGGTATGAGCTGCAATGCCGCCCACTGAATCCACTGACACTTTTCGATTTGCCTGCCCCTTTACGGGCATTAGCTGAGGCTACTCGGCTATCTGATGTAACCTTCGGAGCACCCATCATAGTGATCGGTGATCAGGTTTCTTAGCCTTCATTCGGCGATTCGGAGCCGCTTTTTTGGGCCGGAAGCTTTCAGTTGCGTACCGCAGCTCCCGGCCAATAGCTGCGCTTCGCGATTGACGACTTTCGACCCAAAGCGGTCATCCCGGGGCTAGCTCCCTAGACTGCCTCACAGTTGGGTATTAGCTGCTAGGTGACGTTCCAATCGCTCATCCCCGACAGAACATTAGGACGTCCGGTACAGCTCCTCGCGAATCAGAACCGATGTCGATTACCGACTACTCGTGTCACTCGCAACTCATTAAGCAGATTCGTGAGGGTGGAGCCCATAACACGCGCACAATCGACCCTAAAAATATTGATGAGCAATTTATACTTATGTGCTGATTAATGCTCATCGGTCATCAGCTCCATAACCCGTAGAATGGTGGCCACTTTGGATGGCTAACGGGGCCTCGTCCATCACGAACGGACCATGGGATATGAATCTTAACCGTGCGAATCTTGCCGATTTCGTTTATTTCCTGGCCATTGTCCGGCACGAGAACTTCAGCCGGGCGGGCAAGGAGGTTGGCATCAGTGCGTCTGCGTTGAGCCATGCCATCAAGGGGCTTGAGACGCGTCTCGGCGTTCGTCTCCTCAACCGCACCACTCGCAGTGTCACGCTGACGGCGGCAGGCGAGGAGTTGCACGGCTTTATCTGCAAACCTATGGACGAAATCGCTCAAGCAGCCGAAGCGTTGAATCGTTATCGGGATGAGCCTACCGGGCGTATTCGTCTTAATCTTCTCAGTGACGCTGCCGATCTCTTGTTGGGCCCGGTTCTCCCGGTGTTTAACGACCGCTACCCGGACATGCAAGTCGATTTGACAGTCACCAACCTGATCGTCGACGTCATCGGCGGCGGGCACGATGCCGGTATCCGTTACGGCGGTACGGTGCCCGAGGACATGATCGCTCAGCGTCTGTCGCCGGACATCCGCTGGGTGGTGGCGGGCAGTCGGGGCTATCTCAAACGTTTCGGCGTGCCACAGCATCCGAACGATCTTGTGCAACATCGCTGCCTGCGCATTCGCCTGGGCAATGGTGCCATGTATGACTGGGAATTCGAAAAGGACGATGAGCAGTTGGCAATTGCCGTCCCGGGCTGCATCACCATCGACGAAACACGCGTCGGGCTTTCGCTGGTGCGCCAGGGAGCTGGTCTGATGTACGCCCCGGAGCCTGCGATTGCTCCTCTGGTGGCGCGCGGGGAGGTGATCCGGGTGCTCGATGACTGGGCCAGCGTAGCCCCGGGATTCCACATGTACTTTTCGAGCCACCGGCAGGTCCCGATGGGCCTTACGCTGTTGATCGACCTGATCAGGGAACTTAAACCAATGGGCGAGTGCCTGCCGTAGCCGCATCAGACCTCGACGCGGCTGGGTATCTCAGGCTCGTTTCGAGGCGGCTATATCGACGACGAATCGATAGCGCACATCCTTATCGACAACTCGTGCATAGGCCCGGTCAATCTCGTCTGGATTGATCAATTCGATATCCGCGGTGATGTTGCGTGCCGCACAGTAGTCGATGACTTCCTGAGTTTCGGCGATCCCGCCAATCAGGGATCCAGCGAATGTTTTGCGCCCAAACGCCATCAGCATTCCGCTCAATCCTTGCAAGTCATCCAGAGCGCCGACATTAACGAACGTCGCATCCAGTTTCAGCAGGTTGACGAAGCGCTGCATGGGGTAGGCCTGCGGCACCGTGGAAATGATCAGGTCGAAGTGGTTGGCGAGTCGAGCAAAGGCTGCTTCATCGCTCCACAAGATCGCCTCACCCGCACCCAAGCGCTTGGCGTCCTGAACTTTGCTGGCAGTGGTGGTGAAGACCGTCACCTCGGCTCGCCGAGCGGCACCCAGTTTCACTGCAACATGTCCTAATCCTCCCAGGCCGATGACGGCGACTTTTTGCCCAGGTTTGAGGTTCCAGTGCTGCATCGGTGAGAAGGTCGTGACGCCCGCGCAAAGCAGTGGCGTCATGGCTGCCAGGTTGGCGCCCGACGGCATGCGGATCGCAAAATGCTCGGCCACCACGATGCGTTCCGAGTAGCCGCCATACGTCATCCCTCCCAACACCTTGTCTGGGGATGCGTAGGTGAATGTCGTCCCTTCGAGACAGTTCTGTTCGCGGTCTGCCAGGCAGTTTTCGCAGTTACCGCAAGCGTCCACCATGCACCCGACACCTGCATAATCACCCACCTTGAATTTGCTGACCTGCGCTCCAACAGCTGAGACCTTTCCGACAATTTCATGGCCAGGCACGCAGGGGTAGGGTGTCTCGGACCATTCGCTGTGTGCGATGTGGATATCCGAGTGGCAGACGCCTGCATACTCAATATCGATCAACACATCTTTGGGGCCTACGGCCCGGCGCTGGATCTGCATGGGCGCAAAGCCCGCCCTGGCCCCTTTCGTGCCGTAGGCACGGACGCTGAACGGCCCTTTGAGTTGTGCGGGTTCCGAAGCCTGGGCTACTGATTCGCCTGCTCCGCTCAGCAAGGGAGCAGCCGCCAGTCCTGCTCCCGCCATCAGTACTTTGCGCCGACTCATGGCCGAAGGCGTCGCGTCAGATGTCTTTTCACTCATGCAGCTTCGCTCCTTAGGTTTTCTTGCGGCCAGCAAATACATCGTTGACCACAGGCACTGCGGTAAACACATTTGGCCATCCGGTGTAGAACGCCAGTTGTGTCAGCACCTCAGAGGCTTCTCCCTGAGTCAGCCCGTTGTCCATGGCTCGGTTGAGGTGTGCGCCGAGCTGTGCGACCTGCCCGGTGGCGATTAGAGCGCTGACCGTTATGAGGCTTCGATCTCGTGGGGCGAGCCCGGGTCGTAGCCACAAGTCATGAAAGAGCGCAGCGCTGGTGTAATGCACCACACCCGGTGATACCGGACCGACTGTCTTGTCGACAAAGGTCGTGCGAACTTTCTCGGATGCTTGGTCGATAGGTAGCAGCGGAGGGGACACGGGGGGGAGTTGCTCCACTGTGACGCCGCGCTGGGCGAACACCTGCTTGGTCACCAGGATGGTTGCGGTGGCATTGCCCCAACCGGTGTAGAAAGCCAGATGGTTGATGACTTCGGAAATTTCCGAAGGCTTAACGCCGTTATCCAAGGCCAGGTTCAGGTGGTAGGCCAATTCGACCGTTTGCTGCTTGGAAATCAGCACTGCGAGGGTGACCAGACTGCGGTCGCGAGGAGACAACCCGGGGCGTTTCCACACTTCTCCGAGCAGCATCGATTCAGTGTTGTGTGCCAACGTTGGAGACACGGCACGCATGTCATCCAGGCTTGGAACAGGAGGTACTTGAGCCGAGTCGCCGGGCGTATGGTTGGAGCACGCTGCCAGCAACAATGACAGTGAGGCCAGTCCGGCCTTTGCCCATTTCATCGCGACGCCTCGTACTGTGCCTCAGTGACAGGCTCCAGCCACTCCACATTCTTGCCATCCTGAGACTCCTGGATCGCAATGTGGCTCATCCCGGTCGTTGCAGTCGCGCCATGCCAGTGTTTGACGCCGGGTGGCGTCCAGATCACATCGCCAGGCTTGATAACGATTTTCTCGCCGTTTTCCTGCTGGATCCAGCCCATGCCAGCCGTGACGACCAATGCCTGCCCCAAGGGATGGGTGTGCCACACCGAGCGCGCGCCGGGCTGAAAGGTCACTGCACCTGCCGACACTTTCGAGGGTGCACGTACCGCAATCAGAGGATCGATCCGGGCGCTACCCACAAAATTTCCGGGCGCACCCATGATGGACGCCTGCTCGCCGTTGCGAACCACGTTCATGGTTTTCTCGGTGGGAATTTCGGCGCCGTAACCAGACATTGAGGCCATCAATGTCGCGGCCAGCGCAGATAGGGTGGCGAGTGCTTTCATCGGTAAGCTCCTGCTCGTTATTCGGAGGAGCTGAAACGCTAGAGGAACATCTTCGACAGAACTACCCCTCAAATCCTGCATGAAGCGATGAGCAATGCTCATCAGTAGGCCGTCAGACCACTGCCAACGCGGCGGGGACTATTGATGAGCATTCCTCACAGGAACATCCCGATCTTGGCGGGTTATCGTCTCAATCGAGGTTGATTACCGTAATCCCATCGAACAATGGCGTCGCGTTCCCCTTTCCAGCATTGAAGATCAAGGCTCCAGGAGAATAATCCTGCGCGGCAAGCATTCGTATTTTCCCCGAGAGAACACACAGTGAGCAAACTGGAGTTGATTGCGCCGCGTAGTGACGTCGCGCTGGCCGATGTATCGAAAAATACTGTTGAGCATGGGCTGCGGGTTCTGTTGATTCTCAGTGCATTGTTGGCGTTCGCCTCTATTTCCACTGACCTCTACCTGCCCGCGATGCCGGTCATGGCGACGTCGCTGCATGCCACCAGCGGCATGATGGAACTGACGGTCAGCGGTTATCTGGCGGGGTTCAGTCTGGGCCAGCTGTTCTGGGGGCAGTTCAGTGATCGCTTCGGGCGGCGCCTGCCAGTCGCGCTGGGGTTGCTGCTGTTCATCATCGGTTCCAGCGGCTGCGCGCTTGCTGCTGACGGCTCGACGATCATTTTCTGGCGAGTTGTTCAGGCATTGGGCGCGTGCGCCAATGTCGTCCTGGCACGAGCCATGGTACGCGACCTTTACGAAGGCCAGCGGGCAGCGCAGAAGATGTCGACGCTGATGACCATCATGGCAATTGCCCCATTGGCCGGTCCGACTGTGGGTGGGCAGATTCTGCACTGGTTGTCCTGGCAGGCGATCTTCTGGACGCTGGTGCTGGTCGCGCTGACGACATTGGCCAGTCTACTGTGGCTGCCCGAGACCCTTCCAGTTCGCCGTCGAACGCCTACTTCACCCCGTGCAATCCTGATGCGCTACGGAAGTTTGCTAAGCCACCGCAAATTCATTGGTTATGTCGCTGCGGGTGGGTTCTTTTACGCCGGAACGTTCGCCTACATCGCCGGCTCTCCGTTTGCCTACATCACCTACCACCACGTCACTCCCCAATGGTACGGCGCCTTGTTTGGCGCCGGGATCGTCGGGCTGATGCTCACCAATCAGATCAACGCCAGGCTGCTCAACCGCTACACCAGCGACACGATGATGACCGTGGGTGGGTTGGTCTCTTGCGTGGCCGGACTGGTGCTCGCCATCAATACGTGGGCCGATCTGGGCGGACTGCCTCTGATGATCTGCGGCTGCCTTTTATTCGTATCAGCCACAGGGCTGGTGTTGGCGAACTCGATCTCGGGTGCGCTGGGCTGTATGCCTGAGTTCGCAGGCTCAGCCTCGGCGCTGGCCGGTGCTCTGCAATACGGCGCGGGCATTTTCGGCTCGGCGCTTGTGGCGATTTTCGCTGACGGCACACCCTGGCCGATGGGGTTGGTACTGGCCGTTTGCGGAGTGGGTTGCCTTGCCAGCGCGGTATGGGTGCTGCGCGCCCCTGACGATCACTGATCCATTTTAGAACTTGAACCATTGAAACTGAGGAACACCCCCATGAGCTTTTCATTCGAGAATCAGGTCGCACTGGTCACCGGCGCTGCGTCCGGTATCGGTCTGGCGACCGCGCAGGCCTTTGCCCGTGCAGGTGCCGCTGTGGCATTGGCCGACGTCAACGGCGAAGCCGCGCAGGCGGCTGCCGAGGCTTTGATCGCCGAAGGTCATCGCGCCATCGGTATTCGTTGCGACGTCTCTGACATGGATCAGGTCGAAGCGATGGTCAAGGCAGCCGTCGCCACTTTTGGCCGTCTGGACGCGGCGTTCAACAACGCCGGTATCCAGAACAAGCTGGCGGAAATCGCCGATGCGACGGTCGAGGACTACGACAAGGTCATGTCGGTCAACCTGCGCGGCGTCTGGAGCTGCATGAAGTTCGAATTGGAACACATGCGCCGCCAAGGCAGCGGCACCATCGTCAATTGCTCGTCTTTGGGTGGCCTGGTGGGTGGTGCCGAGCGTGCCAACTATCACGCGGCGAAGCACGGCGTGATCGGCCTGACCAAGAGCGCGGCCCTGGAATACGCCGCTCGCAACATCCGCATTAACGCGGTCTGCCCAGGGCTGATATGGACGCCGATGGCCGATCAGATGGTCGCAGCGGGGCAGGGTGACGCGCTAGCTGGCATGACCCGGATGATTCCGATGGGCCGTCATGGAAAACCTGAAGAGATTGCCGATGCCGTGCTCTGGCTGAGCAGTTCGACTTCAAGCTATGTCACTGGCCAGTCCATCTCCGTGGACGGCGGGTTCATCATGCGCTGATGTGATTGCAGCCGCATACACCTGACGCCTAACGACAAAACCCCGGATTTCAGATTTCAACCTTGTTGAAGTCGTGGCCACGCTTCGCCTGAAATCATCTGAAAGGAACCCAGACCCATGCCGCCATTGAGCACTTCCAGGTTAACAACTGCACTGCTGATCATCCTCGGTATCGTCGTCTTACTTGTTGGTTTGGCGTTGCTTGTGGGGGGCGGGTATCTCGTCGTGCTGGGCGGGTCGTGGTATTTCGCGTTGGCGGGAGCGGGACTGTTTGTCAGCGGCCTGTTTTTGATACGGCAGCGGTTACCGGGAGCGGTGGTGTATCTGCTGGTGTTCGCCGCGTCGGTCGTCTGGTCGGTGTGGGATGTGGGCCTGGCGTTCTGGCCACTGTTTTCCCGGCTGTTCGCGTTGGGCGTGGCGTTGGTTTTTGTGCTGCTGGCGGCCCCGCATCTGCGGGCTCGCCGACGTCCCGCATCGGCACCGCTGGCATACCTTACGGCGGCAGTGGTGGCGGTTGGTCTGGGCGTAACCTTTTACACGGCGCTGCAACCGCAGCCTATCCAGACGGCTGACGGAACGCCAGCGCCTGTGCCGGGCAAGGCAGTCGGAACGGTTGAGCCTGCGACCGACTGGCGCTATTTCGGTCACACACCTTCAGGCACACGCCATGCGGTGGTCGACCAGATCACACCGCAGAACGTATCGGGTCTGAAGGTGGCGTGGACTTACCGGACAGGCGAAATTCCCGCAGGCAGCCAGGGCCATGTCGTGACGCCGCTTCATGTCAACGGCATGGTCTACGGCTGCACCCAGTCCAGTCAGTTGTTCGCGCTCGACGCCGACACCGGCAAGGAGATCTGGCATCACGATCCCAAGGTGCAAGCCAACAACACCTACCCGCGCTGTCGCGGCGTGGGTTACTACGACGCGACACCTGAGCAGGCCGCCACTGTCACGGCTGCTGGCCCGCAAGCCTGTGCGCGACGGATCATCGCCACCACCGTCGATGCACGACTGGTCGCAGTGGATGCGCGGACCGGGCAGGCCTGTACTGACTTTGGCGACCATGGCAGCGTGAGTTTGCGCATCGGCATGGGAGGCCAGGATCAGGATCTGTATTTTCCGACTGCGGCACCCACAGTGGTTCGTGATCTGATCGTTGTCGGCGGGCTGGTGTGGGACAACCAGAAAACCGGCGAACCGTCTGGCGTAGTCCGCGCGTTCAATGCGCGAACCGGGCAACTCGCCTGGGCCTGGGATCTGGGTAATCCGGCGATTACGCGTGAGCCGCCAGAAGGTCAAACCTACACCCCCGGCACACCGAATGTCTGGTCCACACCTGCCTTCGATGATGCGCTGGGTTTGATCTACCTGCCGACCGGCAACGCGACCCCGGATTTTTGGGGCGGCCATCGCACCGAAGCCGATGATCGCTATTCCTCTTCCATCGTCGCGCTGGACATTGCTACCGGCCGCGAACGCTGGCGTTTCCAGACCGTTCATCATGATCTGTGGGACTACGACGTACCCTCGCAGCCAGCGCTTTATGACGTTCCGGATGGCCATGGCGGCATGCTCCCGGCGCTCATCCAGACCACCAAGCGCGGCCAGATTTTCATGCTTGACCGTCGCACCGGCACCCCGATAGCGCAGGTCGAGGAACGACCGGTTCCACAGGGCGGCGTGGCTGACGATCGTACCGAACCGACGCAGCCATACTCTGTGGGCATGCCGTCCATTGGCACCGAGCCTCTGAGCGAAAAGCGCATGTGGGGTCTCACGCCGCTGGATCAGTTGATCTGCCGAATCGATTTTCGCAAGGCGCGCTATGAGGGTGAATTCACGCCTCCGAGCGAGCGCCTGACGATTCAGTATCCGAGCTGGTTGGGAGGCATGAACTGGGGTTCGGTTTCCATCGCTGAAAACCTTGGCTACATGATCGTCAACGACACCCGCGTTGCCATCTGGAATCGCATGATTCCACGCGCCGCCTACGACGAGAAAACCCTCAGTGGCGGTGGCCATGAAGGCAACGCGCCGCAGGCGGGCACTCCGTGGGGTATCGAGCAAGGTCGCTTCCTCTCGCCGCTGGGCATCCCATGCCAGGAACCGCCTTATGGCACTCTCACGGCCATTGATCTGGCGACGCGCAAGATTGCATGGTCAACGCCCTTGGGTACGACCGAGCAAACCGGTCCGTTGGGTATTGCAACCCATTTGTCGATGCCAATCGGTATGCCTACTCGGGGTGGTCCGATCACCACCTCGACAGGGTTGGTGTTCATGGCCGGCACTCAGGATTTCTACATCCGCGCCTTCGATGTGCGCACGGGCAAAGAACTCTGGAAGGGACGTTTGCCGGTCGGCGCTGAGGCGACGCCAATGACCTACGTCTCGCCCAAGACCGGCAGGCAATTCGTGCTCATCAGCGCGGGCGGCAACTCCGCCACTACGCAAAAAGGAGACTACATCGTGGCATACGCGCTGCCTGATCAGGCCTGATGGCGGACATCGCTGATATCAGTCGGCATTGCAGCGGCCTGACCCAGGTCACCGCTGCATACACACCTCAAAACCAACACCGAAACGAAAGGAAAAGTCATGGAACTCAAACGCCCAGGTTCGCAGCCCTCCATCAAAGGCCCGGAGGAGTGGTTCACCGGTACTGTGAGGATCGACCCCCTGAACTTCCCGCCGGAACCGGCCCGAGTGTCCGTTGCCAGTGTGACCTTCGAACCCGGGGCACGCACTGCCTGGCACACCCACCCGCTCGGACAGACCCTGATCGTCACCGCCGGCTGCGGCTGGACGCAGTGCGAAGGCGAGCCCATCGTCGAGATTCGTGCAGGCGACGTCATCTGGTGCCCGCCCGGCCACAAACATTGGCACGGCGCAACCGCCACCACCTCAATGACTCACATTGCGGTGCAAGAAGCGTTGAATGGCAAAAACGTTGAATGGTTGGAAAAGGTTACGGACGAGGAATATGGCGTTGGTCCTGCTGTTGCGCCTCATGACCACAGCCACTGAAGCGTTGGTCAGCTATTTAACATTTATTCATGATCACTGATTGATCGCACTCGGGCCCATTTGGCTAAGCCTTGGTATTCAGGACGCAGTGCTGCTTCACCGCTGACCGATCCTTGCAACCTACTGTGGAAATGCTGAGCCAGAAGCCGTCTTTTTTTAAATGACCGCTTCTGGCCCAGAGTGTGTAAAAACGCCCGGACATACCCTTGCTATGATTTCTGAGAATTTCATCGCAAGGGAAGCCCATGAAACGGTTTATCCAGGGTGAGCACCGAGGGCAAAGCACCTTACTTCCCGAGAGGCTCGACGACTACGTCAGCGATTCCAACCCGGTACGGGTGGTTGATGCCTTCGTCGATGAACTCGATTTGGCCTCGTTGGGTTTTGATGGCGTCATTCCCGCCGAAACCGGCAGACCTGCGTATCACCCTGCGATCCTGCTGAAGATCTATATCTACGGCTACCTCAATCGCATCCAATCGAGTCGACGTCTTGAGCGAGAAGCCCAGCGCAACATCGAATTGATGTGGTTAACCGGGCGCTTGATGCCCGACTTCAAAACCATCGCCAACTTCCGAAAAGACAACAGCAAAGCCATTCGCGGCGTGTGCCGCCAGTTCGTTGTGCTGTGCCAGCAGTTGGGGTTGTTTAGCGAAAACCTGGTGGCCATCGACGGCAGCAAATTCAAGGCAGTGAACAACCGCGACCGCAATTTCACCAGCGCCAAACTGAAGCGGCGAATGGGAGAAATCGAGTCGAGCATCAACCGTTACCTGACCTCCCTTGATGCAGCTGATCGGCAAGTGCCAAGCGCCGCTGAGCCAGACGCTACGCGCCTGGAAGAGAAAATCGCCAAGCTCAAAGCTCAGATGAAAGAGCTTCAGGTGATCGAGTCTCAGCTCAACGACTCTCCAGACAAACAGGTCTCACTGACCGACCCCGATGCCCGCTCGATGATGACGCGTGGCAATGGCATCGTCGGCTACAACGTACAGACGGCGGTCGATACCCAGCACCATTTGATCGTTGCTCACGAGGTCACGAACGTTGGCTCTGACCGCGACCAACTCAGCTCGATGGCGAAGCAGGCGCGGGAAGCCATTGGTTCAGAAACGCTGTCCGTCGTGGCTGATCGAGGCTACTTCAAAAGCGAGGAAATCCTGGCCTGCCATGATGCAAAAATTACCGCCTATGTACCCAAGTCGATGACTTCAGGAGCTAAAGCGGACGGGCGTTTCAACAAAGATGCCTTCGTTTTTAACGCAGCTAAAAATGAATACCTTTGCCCGGCTGGCGAGGCATTGATTTGGCGTTTCTCCAGCGTCGAGAAAGGCCTGAACATGCACTGCTACTGGAGTTCGAACTGCCAAAGCTGCGCCCTGAAAACTCAGTGCACGCCGAGCAAGCAGCGACGAGTGCGGCGTTGGGAGCATGAAGCCGTGCTAGACGAAATGCAGAACCGGCTGAACCAGGCGCCGGACATGATGCGAGTCCGAAAGCGCACTGTTGAGCATCCCTTCGGGACGCTCAAACAATGGATGGGATCCACGCATTTCCTCACGCGTAGGCTGGCCGGCGTCAGCGCGGAGATGAGTCTAAATGTGCTCGCCTACAACATGAAGCGGGTCATGAGAATCATCGGTGCCGAAGGCTTGTTGAAGGCAATAGCGGCGTAAAAACCTCCGGCTTTTGCTGCTCCAGGTTGCGCTAAAACGCTTCATAAGCGCTCCGGAGCGTTACCGATGCTGATCGTGGCAAATACGTGGCCAATCGACTCGCCTGGCTGCGCTGGGCTGAGGCATCCACGATACGGAAGTGTTTTTACACACTCTGGGCCAATAGCAGCCACTCGTAAACGGTAGTCCCGCATCGCATCAGGCAACCGTCGATCAATCTCGCGGAGTCTGGACGTTCGAATTTTCAATGCTCGCGAGAAAATTGCAGGTATCCCGATTAGAACGCAGACAAACCACGCGGCAAGCTGGTGGTGCTGTTGCAACAAGTTGCCGCATCTTTTCTCGCGCTGATTTTTTCGTCCGCCACATGAATCTAAAAAACTCCGGCAGGTTCATCAGCAGTTCGGGGCAGTTCTCAGGCAAGTCAGGCCGAGACTGACCGCGTTGGAGCAGGGTTCTGCGCAGTACGCGTAAGAATCGAAGCGTCGCCGAACGATCAATCCATATCAAAAGGTCTGCACGGGCCAGCCGGTTGTCCCAAGTGGCTGAATGGCCGCCTTCGAATATCCAACAATCTCGGGCCTCAACATCGAGACAAAGCTGTGTCTTCTCGTCCGGACTTCGCTCGATCCACCCTGGCTGCCAGTGAATAGTGTCGATATGAATGACCGGCAAACCTGTGCGCTGACCAAGCTCACGCGCCAAAGTGCTTTTGCCTGACCCAGGTTGACCAACAATCATCACCCGTTGCATCGAAGCTCCTTCTCACTATGCCAGCTGATTTTTCCGGGGCGGCGATTTTACGTCAAGACCTATCTCGGTCAACAAAAAGCGGTCAGTATGACAGGCAGCTTCTGGCCGATTGTGTTGAAAAAGTCAGTTTTCCCAAAACACTCGAATATTAATGTATGAAAACACCTCTGTTGCCCGCTGCTACGTGAGCTCCGAGTACTGAACCTTCTGCCAAAAATTCAGATTTCAATCTCAGGCGCGTACTTTTCTGGCGTGGAATTCGAAGCCGACTGTTTTCAACAGAATCGGCCAAAAGCGGTCACTCCGCATGCCTACGAAGCCAGGGGCGATTCAGGTGTCGCCGAAAACATAAAAACTGTACGCCCGAAAGTCACATCCCCTCATGGAACTTCCCGAAAAAATGATGTCAATTTGATTGCTCGTTACAGCAACAAGATCATCTTGGATCAGTCAGCGTCAGGCTATTTCCTGAGACCCCATGGAGAGAGTGATGAGAGCCATCATTGCGATGTTATTGATGTTGAGTACCTACGCTCATGCTAGTTGCGGCAGCATCAGTGACAGCGATCAACGCGCTTATTGCGAGGCCAAAACCAATGGCCAAAGCTGCGGCAATATCCGGGACAACGACCTTCGGGCCAGTTGCTCGGCGGAAATGAACGGTCAAAGCTGCGGCAACATCAGTGACAACGATCAACGCGCTTACTGCAATGCCAAAGTCAACGGTCAAAGCTGCGGCAATATCCGGGACAACGACCTTCGGGCCAGGTGCTCGGCGGAAATGAACGGTCAAAGCTGCGGCAACATCAGTGACAACGATCAACGCGCTTACTGCAATGCCAAAGTCAACGGTCAAAGCTGCGGCAACATTCAAGACAACAACTTGCGTAACGAGTGTGATGCCATAAAGCATTGATCTCCGAATCACGCATGACCAGCCGCTCTTCATCGATCCGCTGGCGCTCTAACTGATCTGGGCGGCGCTCATCCCCTCGACCCGGGGAGCGGCATTGAAGTCCAGCATGGAAATGAAGCTGTCCATCAACGGTGATTCGTTGTGGGTGTTCCAGCTCATGTACAGACCGATGGCCGGGTTGGGGGAGGCGGTCACGGGGCAGACCCGGCGGAACAGGACCTTGTCGCGCATGATTGTGTTAGCAATCGACTCAGGCACCAGGGCAACGCCAAAACCGCAGGCTACCAAGCCGATCAAGGTATGGATCTGCGCGGCCTCCTGCATCACCTTGGGGTAAAAACCGGCGGCCTCACACAAGGCGATCAACTGGCTGTGATAGCCGGTGCCCAGGGCTTCGGGGGTGAATACGAAGTCTTCCCCAGCGAAATCCCTCAAGTCGATCGGACCTTCCTTCGCCTTCGGGTGACGGGCGGGCAGCGCCATCACGATCTCTTCGTCGAGCAACAGGCGTGACTCAACGTTTTCCGCCGAGATCGGCAACTTGCGCATAAAGGCAATATCCGCTTCCCCGGACAGAATAGCTTTGGCCTGGCTGGCAGAGGGCATCTCCTTGATGATCAACTGGACTTTGGGGTAGGTCTCGCGGAACTGGCGCAGGGTGCTGAGCAGCGACTCATAGTAGGCGATCGACACCGCAGTCACTGTGAGTTTGCCGGCAATACCCTCGGATACTTGGCGTGCGTGTTCGATGCCCAGCTCCAACTCCTTCAATGTGCTGTAGGCGGCGTTCAGAAACGCACCGCCGGCGGGGGTCAGCTTGACCCCGCGTTTATTGCGCGTGAACAGACGGAACCCCAGTTTGTCTTCCAGTCGATGGATGGCTTGGCTCAACGGGGGCTGGGCCATATGCAGGCGAATGGCGGCCCTGTGGAAATGCAGCTCTTCAGCCACGGCGATGAATTGACGTAGCAGGCGGGTTTCGATCATTTCTTCTGGTCCTTCATTTGAACTGATCTGTGGACTGGGCGAGGCAATGTTACCTGTAAACAGGCGCTCGACAGGGTAAGTTGAACTTCGGACCTAAAGCTTGCAAGTGCTGTCGAGCAAGCCTGAACGCCGTGGGGAAGTTTTGAGACGGGCATCCAGGCGAATAATCGCCAAGGGTTCATTCGCGTTGAGCATCAACTTGATACGAACCAAGTATCAACTTGGGCCGCCGTTAGTATTAAACAGAGAGAATATACATTGTTAAGGTGAGGTGGCACTCAAGAGGAAACAGCCAATGAACTTTACAGGAAAGACGGCAGTTGTAACGGGCGCTGGCCGAGGGCTCGGTTTTAGTTATGCGCAGGTGCTAGCCACGCTGGGTGCCAATGTCGTGATCAGTGATATCGGCGCAGACAAGCTGGGCGCCGGGGGCGATGGCTCCATCGCCATGGAGGCTGCGCAAACCCTCAGGGACAAAGGTTTCAACGTGGTGGGGCATCATGGCGACTTGTCCAGTGAACAGGGTTGCGAGCAATTGGTGGCAACGGCCATCCAGACGTTTGGCCAACTCGATATCTTGATTCACAACGCCGGTTGGGTCGGTTATCAGGCGATTGAAGAGGCCGATACAACATTCATCGACCGCGCGGTGGATATCAATATCTATACCCCCGTGTGGTTATGCAAACATGCCTGGAAACATCTCAAACAGTCTGCTGCCCCACGGGTCGTGCTGACGTCATCCGACCGCGCGATGTACCAGCAATATGCCCAACCGGGCCTGGTGGCGTATGCCGCCGGCAAGATGGCGCAACTGGGCATCATGAATGCGCTGAGCATGGAAGGCACGGATGCGGGCATCCTCGTCAATGCGGTATCCCCAGTGGCCAAGACCCGCATGTGGGGCGTGACGGGCGAACCGGAGAACCTCAAGCCAGAGTGGGTGACGCCTGGCGTGGTGTTTCTGGCGTCGCAGCATTGCCAGGACTCCGGTTATGTCCTGCGTGCCAGCAATGGGCAATTTACGGCGACGCGGTTTGTCGAAAACCCAGGTGTCGACTACCCCGTCAATCTGGCCCGCGTGAAGGCCACCAGCGCCGAACAAGTTGCCCAGCTTTGGGACCAAATTAAGGAGCATTGAATATGCCTGCTCAGGAAGAGCTCAAACTGTTTTCAGCGTGCCAGGCCGATCTGGGTGAAAGCCCGGTCTGGGATGAAGCCCATCAGTGCCTGCTGTTTGTCGACATCAGTGGCGGCCAGATCAATGCCCTGGACCAACATGGCCGCCTGACGCGGCTGTATGAGTCGCCTGCGCGCATCGGCGCCCTGGCCTTGACTGACAAGGGCAACCTGATTTTTACCCAGGATGCCGGCGTTGCCGTCCTCGACCGCACAAGTCTGCGGGTCACCCACAACTCAAAGTTGGCCATTACGCTGTCGTCCTATCGCTTCAATGATGGTGCATGCGACCCCCAGGGGCGCTTCATCACCGGTTTGATGGATGAAGGTCACAGCCGCAATACGGGCAAGCTCTATCGCTACGACGCCGGCCTGAACGCCTCGGTCATAATGGACGGCATCAGCCTGCCCAATGGACTTGCGTGGTCGAGCGATGGCAGCGAGTTGTTTTTTGTCGACTCAGTGGCCCGTACCCTCTATCGCGCCCGTTATCCGGCGAACGGAAACGGCCTGGAACAGGTATTGGTGTTCGCCCAGACACCGGCTGAACTTGGCCGGCCAGATGGTCTGGCGCTGGATGTCGAGGGTAACCTGTGGGTCTGCCAATTCAACGGCAGTTGCGTGCTCCAGTACGACCGCCATGGCGTGCTGCTCCAGGCCTTGCCAATGCCGGTGCCACGCCCCACCAGTTGCTGCTTTGGCGGGCCGGACATGCGCACCTTGTACATCACCACCGCCAAGTTCGGCATGTCGGCGGCCGAGCAGGCGGACTATCCGGCGGCGGGCAATATCTACAGCATCCGTTTGCCAGTGCCCGGAAGGCCGCGACACCGTTTCAAGGAACTTTAATCGCACAGGCATCAAGGACGTGGCAGGCCAGCAGGTATTCTTGAATAGTCGATCAACGCCATCACCTTTTTCTCGAATCTGGCCCACCATTGCGCCGTGCTCCGCGGCGCTTTTTTCTTTGATGGCGGACTATTCCTGGTCAGCCATCAGGTTTACCCAACCCATGCGCTTCCATCCGCCCACCTGATCAGATAGACAAGCTCAGTACCGTGGTTCTGGAAAGCTTGGGAGTGGGGCGGGTTTGTGTAATATCGATGGAGCAAGTCTGAGTGACAAAAGGATAATTTGGTCACTCGTTGTCAAGCGCATTTCGGGTGCGTAAGCTAGCCGCATGAATAAGACAACCATCGCTTCCACGAGCATCCGTGGTCCTGCCGATCATGAAATCCGGAACCAGATCGTCGCAGCGGCCAACCAGCACTTCAGTCAATACGGCTATAGCAAAACCACGGTTTCCGATCTGGCGAAGGCGATCGGGTTTTCCAAGGCGTACATCTACAAGTTTTTTGATTCCAAGCAGGCGATTGGTGAAGCTATCTGTGCCAATTGCCTGGCGCAAATGATCGCGGCAGTGGAGCAGGAAATTAACGTTGGTGGCCTCACGCCGACCGAGCGTTTACGACGCTTGTTGAAAACGCTGGTGGCTACCGGTGTGAATTTGTTCTTCAGTGAGCGAAAACTCTACGACATCGCTGCTTTTGCAGCGTCTGAAAACTGGCCTTGCGCTCAGCAATACGATGCCTTGATCAGGGGCTTTGTCGTGCAGATTGTGCGTGAAGGGCGAGAGCTCGGCGAGTTTGAACGTAAAACGCCGTTGGACGAAACAGTCGATGCAATCCACCTGGCGCTACGGCCTTTCGTCAATCCGTTGCTATTGCAGTACAACCTTGATGTTGTCGAGGTGGCTCCGGTCCTCACCTCCAATCTCATTCTGCGTAGCTTGATGCCGTGAGCCTACGCCAAACCCTGTATATCTTTTTGCGCTGATATCAACGTTTAGTCTGTGGGCGAACACTGCCCAACTGGGCCTGTCCGCTTGCCAATAATGTGACTGTTTTTGGAAGTGGTCACGTTAATAAACCTCACATACCTGTCCTTGAGAGATTGCCCTCAAGCAGCGCTGTTGCAATCAACGACTCATGGTGGCGGATCTTCCGCTGAGCGGATATCGACTCGTCAGTTGGGTATCCGAGGGCTGCCAGCCGCCGCCCAGTGCCCTGAACGTGGCGACGGCCGCGCGTGTCGATTCGGTCTGTGCCTGTGCCCGAGCGTCGGAAGCTTGAAGCAAGGTCTCGTCAGCGTGCAGGACGTCCATCAAGCTCGCCGTGCCTTTCTCATAAGCAATGAACGACGATTGGCGAGCTTGAGTAAGAGACGTCTCGCCTCCCATTAGGGTGGTGGCTTGGGCGCCCCGATTGACCAGCGAGGAGAGCGCGTTCTCGACGTCCTCGGTGGCGCGCAGCACCGATTGACGGTAAGCGGCCAGGGCTTCGCCTTCCTGTCCTTTGGCTTGGTCGATTTGGGCGTTGATGCGGCCGAAATCGAAAAGTCTCCAGCGCAGTCCCAGTACGCCAGCCGATTGACTGGCGCCGCCGGAAAAAAGATTGCCTGCGGACACCGCCGTCGCGCTCCCCAGTAGCGCACTCAGCGAGAACTTCGGGTAGTACTCGGCAATCGCTTCCCCGATGCGTGCGTTGGAGGCGGCAAGGCGGCGCTCGGCCACGATGAGGTCAGGCCTGCGCCGCAGTAAATCGGCGGGGGTTCCCAAGGTCTTTAACTGCGGTGCCACCGGAATGCTCCCGACCATGGCAAGTTGCGTACGGTGAGTACCGGGTGGCGTGCCGAGCATGACATCGAGTGAGTTCATGGCAGCATCCAGACCGGCCTGCAGGACCGGCACCGTGGCTTGGACCTGGGCTAACGCCCCCTCGGTTTGACGCACCTCGTAGCTGGCGGCAAGCCCTTTGCTATAGAGCAATTGGACTTTCTCCAGCAGTCCTTGCTGGGTTTTGACTTGTCGATTCGCAATGTCCAATCGAGCCTGCAGCCCACGGATAGTGATGTAGGTATCCGCGGTCTGCGCGGCGATGGCCAATCGTGTGGCAGCGGCGCCTGCCTCGCTGGCCTGGTACTCGGCCAGCGCCGCCTCGCGTCCGCGTCGCAGGCCGCCAAAGATATCCACTTCCCAACTGGCATTGAGGTCGGCCTCGTAGGAACTCCCATACCGATCGTAGCCAGGCGTTGAGTTCAACACCTGGCCGAGTGGGGTCTCGATGGATTGATAAGCGCGTGCGGCCTGAGCGCTGATGTTTGCTGAGGGCGCCAAAGCGGCATTGGCGGCGCTGAGTCCGGCCCGCGCCTGCGTGACTCGCGCCTGGGCCTGTGCCAGATCGAGGTTCTGCTCAAGCGCCTTGGAGACGAAGCCGGCGAGCAGTGGGTCCCCGAAACTCTCCCACCAGATGACGAGACTGGCAGGCGTTGCCGCTGGTCTCTGCCCGACAGAAAACTGGCCCCAGTATCGGTCCGGGAGCGGGGCGTCTGGACGGCGATAGTCCGGGCCGACCGCACAGCCTGTCATCAAGGTGGCGCTTATCAGAAAAGCAGCGGGGCGCAGGGAGAGCATTGAGATTCCTTGAATCGCGAGATGTTTGTGACCATATTACTTTATGGTCACAAACTGTCAATTGAGGCCACTGAGCTAAATTCAGGCATGGCTAGAAAATAACCCTCGACTGCCTCACATGCAGCCCTTGCAAAACGTCGCCTTGTACCGATCCCGTCTGAGTGAAGGGGCACCTAGAGCTTTCGCGTAAGGGGCATTGCACGGCTAAGGTCCAGCTGGATTCTTGGTTTGTGACTGTTGACAACAATGGTCACCAGTCTGAATATAGCGCTCCTGCTCTCTCTATTTAATAAGGGAACCTATGCTCCGGCTCCGACCTTTCCCCATTGCCGCCTGCTTGTTGCCTCTCGTCCTGACGGCGTGTGGTGACTCCTCCAATCTTGACGATCCGCGCACGCAGGCTCCGCTGGTAAGGCCCGGAACGGTTGAGGGTGCCTCAGAGGCGTCACGCTCATTCACAGGGGTAGTGGCGGCCCGCGTGCAGAGCGATCTGGGCTTTCGGGTTTCCGGCAAGATTCTTGAGCGGTTGGTCGAAACCGGCCAGAGCGTTAAACGCGGTCAGCCGCTTATGCGCCTTGACCCTATCGACCTCGGGTTGCAGGCGCGAGCACAGCAAGAGTCGGTCATCGCCGCCAAAGCCCGAGCCAAGCAGACAGCCGATGACGAGGCGCGATACCGCAGCCTGGTAGCCGCAGGCGCTATTTCTGCATCGGCCTATGACCAGATCAAAGCCTCAGCAGATACCGCAAAGGCGCAGCTTAGCGCCGCTGAAGCGCAGGCTGACGTTGCCCGCAATGCTTCAGGCTACGCAGTGTTATTTGCCGACTCCGACGGTGTCGTGGTGGAGACGCTCGCCGAGCCCGGGCAAGTCGTCAGCCCGGGGCAGCCTGTGGTTCGACTGGCGCGCGCAGGTCAGCGCGAAGCCATCGTGCATCTGCCCGAGACGTTGCGTCCTGCCCCAGGTTCCACTGCGCAAGCGACGCTTTATGGAGATACCGCCAACGCAGTGACTGCGAAGCTGAGGCTGCTTTCCGACTCTGCCGACCAAGCCACGCGCACGTTTGAGGCGCGGTACGTGCTGGCGGGCGCGCTGACCAATGCGCCGATAGGTTCGACGGTTACCCTGCGCATCGCAGAAGGCGCCGCGCAAGCGCAGGCTTTACGAGTGCCCATCGCGGCCCTTTATGACCCAGGCAAAGGCACAGGCGTGTGGGTGATCGCCGGCTCACCGGCAAAAGTTTCTTGGCGCCCTGTTCAAGTGCTGGGGTTGAGCGACGATGCCGCGCGCGTGGCAGGCGATCTCAAGGTCGGTGAGCAGATCGTAGCGTTAGGCGCCCATCTGTTGCGCGATGGCGAAGAAGTGCGAGTGCCCGGGCAGGATCAAGCCAACGTTGCCGGGAGCCATCCATGAGCGAAGGCCGCTTCAATATTTCAGCGATCGCCGTTCGTGAGCGATCTATCACGGTATTTCTGATCTTTTTGATCGCGGTGGCAGGCACCCTGGCGTTCTTCAAGCTGGGGCGTGCGGAGGATCCGCCGTTTACGGTCAAGCAGCTGACAGTCATTACCGCGTGGCCCGGCGCAACCGCGCAGGAGATGCAGGACCAGGTAGCCGAGCCCCTTGAAAAGCGGTTGCAGGAATTGAAATGGTACGACCGCACGGAAACCTACACGCGGCCGGGTCTCGCTTTCACCATGGTGTCGCTGCTCGACAGCACGCCGCCGTCGCAAGTGCAGGAGGAGTTTTACCAGGCGCGCAAAAAACTCGACGACGAGGCCACCAAGCTACCGGCGGGTGTGATCGGGCCATTGGTCAACGATGAGTATTCGGACGTGACGTTCGCGCTGTTCGCTCTCAAAGCCAAAGGCGAGCCGCAGCGCCTGTTGGTGCGTGATGCGGAGTCGTTGCGTCAGCAACTCTTGCATGTGCCGGGCGTGAAGAAGGTCAATATCATCGGCGAGCAGGCCGAGCGCATTTTTGTGTCTTTCTCCCACGATCGGTTGGCCACTTTGGGCATTGCGCCTCAGGAGATCTTTGCCGCGTTGAATGATCAGAACGTACTGACGCCGGCCGGTTCGATCGACACCAACGGGCCGCAAGTCTTCCTGCGCCTGGACGGTGCCCTCGATAAGCTGGAGAAGATTCGCGATACGCCGATTGTGGCTCAGGGGCGCACGCTCAAGCTTTCCGATGTGGCGACTGTCGAGCGTGGTTATGAAGACCCGGCCACCTTTGTGGTGCGCAATAACGCAGAAGAGGCCCTGCTGCTGGGGGTCATCATGCGCGAAGGTTGGAACGGCCTGGATCTGGGCAAGGCGCTGGACGCCGAGACCCGCAAAATCAATGAGCACATGCCACTGGGCATGACCCTGACCAAGGTCACCGATCAAGCCGTCAACATCGACTCGGCCGTAGGCGAGTTCATGGTCAAGTTTTTTGTCGCGCTGCTGGTGGTGATGCTCGTTTGCTTCCTCAGCATGGGCTGGCGTGTGGGCGTGGTGGTCGCCGCTGCCGTGCCATTGACACTGGCGATCGTGTTTGTGGTGATGGCGGCCACCGGAAAGAACTTCGACCGTATTACCCTCGGGTCATTGATCCTGGCGCTCGGGTTGCTGGTAGATGACGCGATCATTGCTATCGAAATGATGGTGGTGAAAATGGAGGAGGGCTACGACCGCATCAAGGCCTCGGCGTATGCCTGGAGTCATACGGCCGCGCCGATGCTCTCCGGCACACTGGTAACGGCGGTTGGCTTCATGCCCAACGGTTTTGCCCAGTCCACTGCCGGTGAATACACCAGCAATATGTTCTGGATCGTGGGCATTGCGTTGATTGCGTCCTGGATTGTCGCAGTGGCTTTCACCCCTTACCTGGGCGTGAAGTTGTTGCCAGAGATCAAGCCGGTCGAGGGTGGGCATGCTGCTATCTACAATACTCCCCGCTACAACCGCTTCCGCCGGGTCCTGACACGGGTCATCGCCCTCAAGTGGCTGGTGGCTGGCACGGTTATTACGTTGTTTGTTGTAGCCGTTCTGGGCATGGGGCTGGTGAAGAAGCAGTTCTTCCCGACGTCGGACCGTCCCGAGGTGATGGTCGAGGTGCAAATGCCCTACGGAACCTCCATCGAACAGACCAGTGCCACCGCGGCAAAAGTCGAGGCTTGGCTGCAACAGCAGGAAGAGGCAAAAGTCATCACCGCCTACATTGGCCAGGGCGCGCCGCGCTTCTTCCTGGCGATGGCACCCGAACTGCCGGACCCATCGTTCGCCAAGATTGTGGTGCTCACGGCCAGTCAGGAAGCGCGCGAAACCCTCAAGGTTCGTTTGCGTGAGGCTGTGGCTGCAGGGCTCGCCCCAGAGGCCCGTGTCAGGGCGACGCAAATTGTGTTCGGTCCGTATTCACCTTTCCCTGTCGCTTACCGAGTGATGGGGCCTGACCCGACCAAGCTGCGCGAGATTGCCGGGCGCGTACAAGCGGTCATGCAAGCGAGCCCGTTGATGAGGACGGTCAATAGCGATTGGGGCCCACTGACACCGACTTTGCATTTGCGCTTGGATCAGGATCGCTTGCAGGCGGTAGGGCTGACCTCCAGCGCAGTCGCCCAGCAGTTGCAGTTCTTGCTGACCGGCGTGCCGATCACAGCGGTTCGTGAAGACATTCGTTCAGTGCAGGTGGTGGGGCGCGCCGCGGGTGACATCCGCCTGGATCCGGCTCGGATCGAGGGGTTTACAGTGGTGGGCGCGGCGGGCCAGCGTATCCCTCTGTCCCAGGTCGCAGAGGTGGATGTGCGTATGGAAGACCCCATTCTCCGGCGCCGTGACCGTACCCCGACGATCACCGTGCGCGGCGATATTGACGAAGGTCTTCAGCCACCTGATGTGTCGGGTGTGATCGTCAAGCAACTACAGCCGATTATCGACACGCTTCCCAACGGCTATCGGATCGAGCAAGCGGGTGCAATCGAGGAGTCGGGCAAGGCCGGCCAGGCGATAGTGCCGTTACTACCCATCATGATTGCCCTGACGCTGCTGATCATCATCGTTCAGGTACGTTCGATCTCGGCAATGATCATGGTGTTTTTCACCGCACCGTTGGGCCTGATTGGCGTAGTACCGACCCTGCTGATGTTTCATCAACCGTTTGGTATCAACGCCCTGGTTGGTCTCATCGCGCTGTCGGGCATCCTGATGCGTAACACGCTGATTTTAATTGGGCAGATCCATCACAACGCTCAGGAAGGCTTGGATCCATTTCACGCCGTCATCGAAGCCACCGTGCAGCGGGCTCGTCCGGTGCTGCTGACGGCGATGGCGGCGATCCTGGCATTCATCCCGCTGACCCATTCGGTGTTTTGGGGCACCCTGGCCTACACGCTGATCGGAGGCACGTTAGTCGGCACCGTTATGACGCTGGTATTCCTGCCGGCGATGTACGCCATTTGGTTCAAGATCCGTCCTGACAATGCAGGTCAAACCGAGCCAGCGAATTAAGTAAGCAAACCCAGTGGATGGGGCGCCATCCCGTCCTCTCGTCGTGCACCTCATCGTTGTAGCATGGGCGGCGACTGAAAAAATGAAGAGGGTTCAATGAGTAATCTCGAAGCTCAAAAGCGAATCGTGGTCACCGGCGTCGGCATTGTCGGGCCTTTGGGGTGCGCAGTAGAGGAAGTCTGGAAGAGATTGCTGGCCGGGCGTTCTGGTATCCGCAACCTGCCCGACGACATTACTGAGGGTACGGGCATCGCAGTGGGCGGCCAGGTGCCGTCTCTCGAAGAGGATGCCATCGCCGGTTACGACCCGGAGCGCATCATCTCGGCCAAGGATCGCAAAAAGATGGATCGCTTCATCGAGTTTGCATTGGTGGCAGCGCACGAAGCGCTGGAGCAGGCCGGCTGGCATCCAACAGAGGTCACCGACCAAGTGCGGACGGCCACGATCATTGCGTCGGGCGTGGGTGGCTTCGGCGCGATTGCCGACGCAGTCCGCACCACCGATGCGCGTGGTCCTCGCCGACTGTCGCCATTCACTGCACCGTCCTTTCTCGCCAATATGGCGGCCGGGCACGTCTCCATCCGTCACGGCTTTAAAGGCCCGCTCGGCGCTCCCGTCACGGCCTGCGCCGCAGGGGTACAGGCCATCGGCGACGCGGCCAGAATCATCAGAGCCGGTGAGGCGGATATCGCGATATGCGGCGGTACCGAGGCGGCGATAGACCGTGTGACCCTAGGCTGTTTCGCAGCGGCCCGCGCGCTATCCACGGGGTTTGCCGAGCACCCGCAGGCAGCCTCGCGACCGTTCGATCGTGATCGCGATGGCTTCGTCATGTCCGAAGGTGCCGGTTTATTGGTGATCGAGTCACTGGAGCATGCCCTCAGGCGTGGGGCCAAGCCCCTGGCGGAGTTGGTCGGCTACGGCACCAGCGCTGACGCGTATCACCTGACGGCCGGTCCGGAGGACGGCAGCGGCGCACGTCGCGCCATGGAGCAGGCGCTGCGCCAGGCGGCGGTGAGTCCCGCCGACGTTCAGCACATCAACGCGCATGCAACCTCCACCCAGGTCGGCGACAAAGGCGAGTTGGCAGCGATTCGCTCGGTTTTCGGGAGCGGCGCCAGTGTCGCGATCAGTTCGACGAAGTCCGCCACCGGGCATCTGCTTGGCGCAGCTGGAGGTATTGAAGCGGTGTTTACGGTGCTAGCGCTTCGCGACCAAGTGGTGCCACCCACGCTCAATCTCAATCATCCCGATGAGGCAGCCGACGGCCTTGATCTGGTCGCCCTGAACTCGCGACAGTTGCCAATTACCCATGCGCTCTCGAATGGGTTCGGATTTGGCGGTGTGAACGCCAGCGTGCTGTTTCGCCGCTGGGCGCCGGAGGTTGAATAATGAACGCGGCGTGACGTGGCGAGGGTTTTGTCCAGTGGGCCGAAGCGATCTGGCCGTCGGGTTTGAGCACCCCGCGGCTTTTTCACGCCCTCATAGCCGCTCAGCACCTGTTCAAAGCCAATATCCGGGGCTTTGCCGTAGCGTTTGAAGGCCAGTGCTTTCAAAACTGCCTTGGGCCCGATGCCATTGAAGGAAATGAGCGGCTAATGACGTTTGCTCAGGACTGCGCCTGATACCGCTCGGCGGCGCGCGCCTGGCGGATATCCGAGAGCAGCCCCTGGCGCGCCTGATCCAGTTGGTCCCAACGACCTTCGACGTGCAGCGGCGGGATGGTCACTGGCTCGCGGCGGTCGAACCCCAGCAGCGCCGCGTCCACCAGCTCATCCACGTCCATCACTTCCGGCAGTGCGTTGATATCGATGCCGGCGCGTTCCCAGATTTCGGTGCGGGTGGCGGCGGGCAGAACGGCTTGGATGTACACGCCCTTGGCGGCCAATTCCACGGTCAACCCTTGGGACAGGAACAGGACGAATGCCTTCGTCGCGCCATACACCGACATGCCGAACTCAGGCGCAAAACCCACCACCGAGCCCAGGTTGATGATCGAACCGCTGCCGGTCTGCGCAAAGCGCGGTGCCACGGCGGCGGCCAGACGCGTCAGCGCCACCACGTTCAGCGCGATCAATTGGTCGAGCGCCTGGGCACTCTGGTCAACGATGCCACCGGACTGCGCCATGCCTGCGTTATTGATCAGGATGCCGATACGGGCGTCCTCTCGCAGACGAGTTTCCAGCGCAGCGAGGTCGGCGGCCTGTGTCAAGTCGGCCTGAAACACCTCCACGGCCACGCCGTTTTCCTCGCGCAGTTGTGCAGCCAGTGTTTCCAGGCGCGCGTTGTCGCGCGCCACCAACACCAGGTCATGGCCACGGCGGGCGAAGCGCTTGGCATAGGTAGCACCGATGCCGGAGGAGGCGCCAGTGATCAGAACAGCGGGGAGCGAAGTCATGGTGAGTATCCTAAGGAATGCCGCAGTGATGGAAAGTGCACTAATGATTACGACCGAAATCTAAAAAGTCAACGTTTTGATGTTGGTCGACATCAATGTATGCTTGCGGCCTGTACGGATAAGTTTCAGGTGGACGATGAAAGTCTCTAAACAACAGGCCCAGGCCAATCGCGCGCACATCGTGCAAACCGCGTCCGCGCTGTTTCGCGAGCGTGGTTATGACGGTGTAGGCATCGCTGACTTGATGGCAGCGGCAGGGTTTACCCAAGGTGGGTTCTACAAACACTTCGAATCCAAGGCCGACCTGATGGCGCAAGCGTCGGCGTGCGGCCTGGCAGAGTCCGCCGCCCGCACGGCGGGGGCGTCGACCGAAGCATTCGTGAACCTCTACTTGTCGCGTGAACACCGCGATCAGCGCGCTACGGGGTGCACCCTGGCGGCGTTATGCAGTGACGCGGCACGCAAGGAAGACGAGGTTCGCGCTGCCTTTGCCGCCGGCATCGAGGCCCAACTGAGCGCGATGCACGAGGCAAAAGCCGACGGTGAAGAACAAGACCCGGCGGCGCGTGCCGCCAACCTTGCGTTGATGGCGCAGGTGCTGGGTGGGTTGATCATGTCACGGGCCTGCCCGGACGACTCGGCACTGGCCAATGAAATCCTGGCGGCGTGTCGTGCAGACATCCAAGGGCGCCAAGACGAGGAGCAGTCCTGAGGACTAACCCCAGGCGCGCTGTTGCAGCGTGCTGAGCCGTTAGAGCCCGGCGTCAGCACACAGGCTTAGAGAAAAAAACAGGGGAGCGGCGTGGCTCCCCTGCATTGGCGCCTCAACTGCTGCGCCCGCCACCGTGGCTGCGTTCCCCCTCCTTTACGTCCGGCTTGGGAGGCTTTTTCACGGCCGTTGGCAAAGTTGCCACCGCTGTGTTGGCCGCCTTTACTGCCGGCTTCGGCGGCCCGTTGTGGATCGTTCTTGAAGTTCCCTCCACTGTGTTGGCCGCCTTTGCTGCCCGCTTCGTTAACGCTTGTTTGGCCTTTTTTATCCTGAGTGCTCATTGTCATTTACCTCATGGTTATAAAGGTTATGCAGCTTTCATTAGTGAAGTTGCCTTTGGCGCACGCTAATCGGTTAAGCGTGCTGTTCAGTCTTGATGTATAGGCAAGCTTTAGAACGTCACGAAAGTTGCATTTGTATCGCGCCCGTGTGCTGGCGAACTTACGACGTGCGGCCGCCGCCATGGCTGTGCTGTCCGCCTTTGCGGCCAGCTTGGGCGGCTTTTTCGCGGTCGTTGGCAAAGTTGCCGCCGGACGCCTGGCCGCCTTTACGCCCGGCCTCGGCTGCGCGTTCATGATCATTGGCGAAGTTGCCAGGGTTTTTATTGCTGGTAGGCATGATGCATCTCCACTATTTAATCAAGGTTGGTTATATGAGTGCCCATCGCAACAACGGGCATTAACTCCGATAACGGCACTGACGGGAATGTTTGAAGAATTTTTGAAAATGGCGATGAGCGGTAGTTGCTCAAAATAACTTGTACAAAATGGTCTTTTTAATGCCGCTTCGTATAAGTTTTTAATGTGTCGGTGTGGTCTTTGATATTGAACTGATAGCTGTTATGCCGCTTCGCTTAGTTGCCGCTTCGCTTGCATTTAGAGTGAACCTCTACACTCGGTGCAGGGCCTAAATGTGCATCACTGAATAGGAGGTGCCGTATGCAAACCACTTACTTCTGGGCAGGCGTGGCCG
This sequence comes from Pseudomonas sp. S5F11, assembly GCF_019641515.1. Classification (NCBI taxonomy): domain Bacteria; kingdom Pseudomonadati; phylum Pseudomonadota; class Gammaproteobacteria; order Pseudomonadales; family Pseudomonadaceae; genus Pseudomonas; species Pseudomonas sp. S5F11. Next base: position 1,317,966 of record NZ_JAIFJZ010000001.1, on the reverse strand, counting down.
TCATTCTGGTATTGCTCGACCTGTGGATCATCAACAGCGTCTGGCGCAGCAGCAAAACCTCGCGCACTAAGCTGGGATGGACCGCATTGGTGATCCTGCTGCCGTTTGTCGGTGCGGTTATCTGGAGCATTGCCGGTCCGCGGGGTGTGACCAAGGGGCCGTCGTCACCCGAACACAGCAAAGGTTGATAACGACATGGAGAGCGGAGAGCCTCAGGGCGAACTGTGCAGTCGCCGTGACCCGGTGCGCGAAGACATGGCTCTTCAGCGCAAGGTCTGGCGCTTCGAGCGTTGGGGCTGGTACGGGTTGCTGCTGTTGGTGGCGTTGACCTTGGGCGGCTTGTTTTCAAAAGGGCCGCTCAGTGAGGCCCAGGTGCACAGTGCCGATAGTCAGGTGCGCGTGGAGTATCAACGCTTCCTGCGTAACGGTGCATCCGACACGCTGGTGATCCACTTACGCGGTCAACCCAACACCGCGCTTGAGGCGCGCATCGAAGGCGAGTTGCTCCAAGGGTTCAACGTCGAGATGCTGCAACCACAACCGCTCAAGGCCAGCGCGGCGGGTCAGGGGGTCAAGCTGTGGGTACTCAGCGACGCAGATGGCCAGGCAGTTTTGCGTCTGAATCTGCGCAGTGACGGCGTAGGCCGTTTCGACACTCAAGTGGCGCTGGGCGCAGGGGCGGCGCTGCAATTTTCTCAGTTCATTTATCCCTAGGGGGTACACATGGATTCAGTGTTGCGCGCCGCCGCCATTTACCTGGTGCTGATGGTGCTGTTCAAAATTGCCGGTCGGCGCTCCCTGGCCGAACTCACCACCTTCGATCTGGTGCTGCTGATGGTCATCGGCGAGGCCACCCAGCAAGCCTTGTTGGGCGATGATTTTTCCCTGACCAATGCGGTGTTGGTGATTGCGACACTGATCGCCATCGACATCGGGTTGTCCCTGATCAAACAACGGTTCACCTGGTTGGCCCGGGTACTCGATGGCGGGCCAACGGTGCTGGTGGAGCATGGCCGTTTGCTGCCCGAACGCCTCAAGCGTGCCCGGCTGGATGCCGAGGATGTATTGGAGGCCGCTCGCTCTGCCCAGGGCATCGTCGAACTGCGGCAGATCCGCTTCGCCATTCTTGAACGCAACGGCAAGATCTCCGTGATTCCTTATGAGTGACGCCGTCTAGCTCTATCAGCGCACGCAGTGTGCGGGCCGAAGACTTTTGCAAGGAGGAAAGACCATGTCCATCGCCGCAGCCACCATTGACTGCCTGAAACAACACCGCTTGCTGCTCACCACCGCCGAGTCGTGCACGGCCGGCAAGATCATTACGTTGCTGTCCCAAGTCGAGGGCAGTGGTGCATGTATCGAGTGCGGGTACGTGGTGTATTCCGAGGAGGCCAAGCAACGCTTATTGGGCGTCAGTGCCTACACCATCAAGACGTTCAACCTCACCAGCTGCGAAGTGGCCCGCGAAATGGCCCAGGGCGCCTTACGCGACAGCCCTGCCCAGGTGGCTGTTGCCACTACCGGCCTGCTGGGGCCTGACAGCATCGACGGCATTCCACCGGGCACCGTGTGCTTTGCCTGGGCTTATCACCTCAACGGCGCGGTCAAGGTATTCAGCCGCAAGGAACGCTTCATCGGTTCGCGCGAACAGGTGCAGGTGCTTGCCGCTGAATACGCGTTGAAAGGCGTGGTGCGTTTTCTGGATGAGGCAGTAGGCCCTTAGGCGCGGCAGTGCTGCGGCCTTGGCGGGCAAGCTTTGCATCTGCAGAGCTTGCCCGCTGGTTGGTGTGACGCCGCAGATCAGCGCATCTGCAAGATGATCGGCGTGCTGCTCGCCGGATCGGTGTGCTCGCGCAGTTTGCCCACGTCCTTGGCCTCGACCGCGCTGCCGTGGTTGCCCCAGGTGCTACGCACGTAGGTCAGCACTTCGGCGATGTCCTGGTCGGACAGTTGCTCGCGGAAGGCCGGCATGCGATAGGCGTCCGGAACGCCGGCGGCTACTACGCGCTGGGCGCCGTTGAGGGTGATGTTGATGGCCGAGGCGGTTTCTGTGGCCAGGGCCGAAGTGGCGCCCGCCAGTGGCGGCATCCAGTCGGGCTGGCCTTTGCCGTCCAGGCCATGGCAGGAGGCGCAGCGGGTGGCGTAGGTGTGAGCTCCGGGAACATCCGGGCGGGCGTTGGCGGCCACGGTCTGGTAGGCCCACGGTGCGCCGTCGCGCTGTGGGTCGCCAGGCAGTGACTTGAGGTAGCGGGCAATGGCCGCCAGGTCGTCGTCGCTCATGAACTGAGTCGAGTTGTTGAACGCTTCAGTCATCGAACCGTACACCACCGCGTGCTGGTTGCGACCCGTCTTGAGGAACTGCACGATCTGCGCCTCGCTCCAGCGGCCCAGACCGGTGTTAGGGTCCTGGCGCAGGCTGGGGGCGTACCAGCCGTCGAGCAGGGCGCCGGCGAGGAACGGCTTACCGGCTTCGTCCAGCGCTTTCTCATTGAAGGCCAGGCCGCGCGGGGTGTGGCAACTGCCGCAATGGCCGGGGCCCTGGACGATGTAGGCGCCACGGTTCCACAACGCATCCTGGGCCGGTTTGGCCGCGTAGGGGGTGTTTGGCGCGAACAGCCCGTTCCACAGTGCAATGGGCCAGCGCATGTTCAGCGGCCAGGGGATGTCGCTGGGGAGGTTGGCCTGGTTGGCCGGTTGTACGCCCTTCATAAAGAAGGCGTACAGCGACCGCACGTCATCGTCACTGAGCTTGGCATAGGAGGGGTAGGGCATGGCCGGGTACAGCCGCCGCCCGCCCGGCGCTACGCCGTGACGCACCGCGCGGTCGAAGTCGGCGAGGCTGTAACGGCCGATGCCGTGGGTAGGGTCCGGGGTCACGTTGGTGGCGTGGATATTACCCAGCGGCGTGGCCATTTCCAGGCCGCCGGCGAACGGCGCCTTGCCGGGCAGGCTGTGGCAGGCCACGCAGTCGCTCAGGCGCGCGACGTACTCGCCACGGCTGATCAGGGCAGGGTCAAATTCGGCGGCTGGCGCCTGCTCGAACGCGGTAACAGGCTGGCGGGTGACATACCACGCCAGCGCGCCGGCGGCGACCAGGCAGGGCACGGCCAACCAGCCGAGGGTTCTTGCGAATCGGTTATTCATGGGCGGTCTCGGTCGGTCAGCTGAAAGTGTGTCGGCTCAATGGCAGGCTGCGCACGCGCTGGCCAGTCAGTTGCGCCACGGCATTGACCACCGCTGGCGCCACCGCCGGTAGCGGTGGTTCGCCGATGCCGCCCATTTTTTCGCCGCTTTCCACGATCTTCACATGCACCTGGGCCATCCGCGAAGGTGGCAGGATCGGGTAAAGGTCGTAATTGCGCGCCCGTGGCTTGCCGTCCACGTACACCGCTTCTTCCAGTAAGGTTTGCGACAGGCCCAGGGCCACGGCACCGTTGACCTGCGCCTCGACGATGGCCGGGTTGACGATGCTGCCCGGATCGATGGCTTCCCAGATGTGATGTACCTTGACCTGGCCTTTGTCGATCGACACCTCGGCGATCACCGCCGCATGGGAGCCGAACGGCGAAGCCATGGCCACGCCCCGCGCGCGGCGGGTGCCGTCTTCGGCGGTGTAGGGGCCGCGCTTCCAGCCGCCGGACAACTCGGCCACTGCCTTGAGCAGCGTGGTCAGGCGCGGATTGTCACGCAGCAGGTGCAGACGCAGGTCGTACGGGTCGCGGCCGCCTTTGTCGGCCAGCTCGTCGAGGAACGCTTCGTAGAAGAAGTCGTTGAGGGAATTGCCCACCGAACGCCAGTAGCCGAGCATGGCCGGGCCTTTGACGTAGATCTGCGCGATGCGCTTGTTGGGGATCGCGTAACTCTTGCCCGACAACCCTTCGAGCGCCGTGGGGTCGAGTTTGTCGCCCTGTTTGCCGGCAATGGCTTCAGTAGGGCCTTCGGTGGCACTCACTGCTTCGATGGCCACGGGCAGGCCGTCGGCGTCCAGCGCGGCGCGGAACTTGACCACCGCCACCGGGCGCAAGACATCGCGCAGGAATTCTTCCTCACGGCTCCAGATCAACTTAACCGGGCGACCTACCGCCTTGGCCAGCGCGATGGCCTGGGGGTAGGGGCTGGCCGAGTCATACAGGAAGTGCCGACCGAAGAAACCGCCCAACAGCGGCGAATGCAGATGAATGCGCTCCGGCGCCAGGCCGGTGCGTTTGGCAATGTCAGCGCGGAACATGTCTGGCGCCTGGTTGGGCAGCCAGATATCCAGCGAACCGTCCGGGTTGAAGCGCGCCAGTGCCGACGGCGGCTCCAGTTGTGCGTGGTTGACATATTGGTTGTGGTAGGTCGCTTCGACCTTGGTTTTGGCGCTGGACAGCGCGCCGGCCACATCGCCTTCGTTTTCATCGTCACGGGCCGGGCCTTGCTGGGCCGCGAGGAAATCACGGTAAGCGTCGCTGGAAAAATCCGCCGGCATCGCTCGCACCGTTGAGTCGGCAGTCGGTTCCTGCCAGTCCACTTGGATCGCTTCCACCGCGCGCTTGGCATGCCACCAACGCTCGGCCACCACCGCCACCGCGCCGGGTAATTGATGCACGGAATGCACGCCCTTCATGGCCTCCACCTGAGCCTGGTTGCGCAGGCCGCCGACCGTCATGCCCAGGCGCGGCGCGTGCTGCACGGCGGCATGGAGCATACCGTCGACTTTCAGGTCGATGCTGTACTGGGCCTTGCCGGTGGACTTGTCATAGGCGTCCACGCGTTTGACCGGTTTGCCGATCCAGCGGAATTGGCTGGGGTCGCGCAGGGTGACGCTGGCCGGGTCGGGCACCGGCATGTCCAGGGCGCGGCCGGCCAACTCGCCGTAGCCCAGCGAGCGGCCGGACGCGGCATGCACCACGCGGCCTGGCTGGGTGGTCAACTGTGCCACCGGCACGCCGAGCTGTTCGGCGCCGGCCTGCAGCAACATGGCGCGGGCGAGGGCGCCGAGGCGGCGCATAGTCGGGTAGCTCATGCGCACCGACATGCTGCCGCCGGTGATGCGCATGCCGTTTTCCATCACCACATAGGCGTCGCCGGGTGGCGCGGCTTCGACGATGAAAGTGGCGGGGTCGGCGTCCAGCTCTTCGCCGACGATTTGCGCCATGGCGGTATGGGTGCCTTGGCCGCCTTCCATGAACGGGCTGAGCAGGCGCACGCTGCCGTCGGGGCGAATCTCCAGAAACGCCGGCACCTGGGTGCCGCGCTCGGCGCTTGCGCCGGCAGCGGCCTGGGCTCTGGACGCGCCCAGCGGCAGGCCGAAACCAATGACCAGCGCGCCGACGGCGGTACTGGCCAGAAAACGCCGGCGGGACAGGTTGATCGGTTCGCCGAGGGGCAGGCCGGGAATCAGTTCAGGCGTGTTCATCAGGCGTGCTCCTTCCCGGTGCCAGGTCCTGCACGGCGGCGTGAATGGCGTTATAGGTGCCGCAGCGGCACAGGTTGACCATCGCCGCATCGATCTGCTCCACCGTGGGCGCCGGGGTGTGCTTGAGCAGCGCCGTGGCGGCCATCACCTGCCCGGACTGGCAGTAACCGCACTGCGCCACTTGATGCTCGACCCAGGCGCTGACCACGCGTTTGCCGACCTCATCGGCTTCGATCGCTTCGATGGTGGTGACCTCACGGCCCACCACCCCGGCCACCGGCGTCACGCACGCACGCACCACGTTGCCGTCCACCAGCACCGAGCAGGCGCCACATTGAGCCAGACCGCAGCCGTACTTGGTGCCGGTCAGCCCCAAGTCATCGCGGATCACCCACAGCAACGGCGTGTCGGCGTCGGCATCGACCTGGTAGGTCTTCTGGTTGATTCGTAGCTCCATGGCTGGCTCACCTGCTGATCTTCGGTTAGGGGTACGGTTTTTCTTATAGGGAGGGCGATAGATCGCCCATCGTCGAACTCTAGTCGACTGCGCAAGGGCTATCTATCCGAGCACCTGAAAGTTCGGAGGATCAGGCAAGTATTCGAGAGGATTGGATGACTGTCGGCAGTCAATGTATTCGTGCAGGTAGCCTCGCGTTCAGGCCCAACCCTCGCGCACGGCGTTGCGGATGCCCTCCAGCAGCATTGCGAATGCTGGGTTGTCGTTGTCTTCGCGCCAGATCAGGTGCAGCTCGCTCTGCGCCCCTTCGCCAAGATCAATGTCGCGGAACACCACGTTTTTGAACACCACGCTGCTGGCGCAACGCGGTACCAGGGCCAGGCCCATGCCGGCATTGACCAGGGCCAGGATGGTCAGTGAGGAGCCCAGCCATTGCACGTAGTCCGGCGCGACGCGCGCCGAGCGCAGCAGGCCGGTAAGCAGTTCGTTGAACGGCGGGTAGGCGGCGTGGGCGTACATCAGGAAGGGTTGCGCATCCAGGTCGTGGACGCTGACCGACTCGGCGTGGGCCAGGCGATGCGCGCTCGGCACCGCCAGCACAAAGGGCTCGCGCACCAGGCATTCGGTGGCGTAGCCCGGTTCCAGCAACGGCGCGCGCACGATGCCCAGGTCGATGCGCCGTGCGCGCAGGGCTTCGTATTGTTGATAGGTATTCATCTCCGACAGGTCGATTTTGACCTGGGGCTGCTTGAGCCGCGCTTCGGCAATCACCTTGGGCAGAAACTCATACACCGCGCTGCCGACGAAGCTGATATTGACCGTGCCAATGTCGCCTTCGGCGAAGCGTCGCGCGGTGATTGCCGCTTGTTGGGCGCGTTCGAGCAGGTTCTGCGCTTCGATGAAAAACGCCCGGCCGGCGGCGGTCAGGGTGACGCTGCGGGTAGTCCGCGCAAACAACGCCACGCCCAAATGATGCTCAAGCAATTGGATCTGCCGGCTCAGCGGTGGTTGGGTCATGTTCAGGCGTTCGGCGGCGCGGCGGAAATTCAGCTCGGTGGCCACCGTGGTAAAGCAGCGCAGTTGCGTCAACTCGAACATTGATCTAATCCCGGTATCAATCCCATGCCAAGTTAGATTAGACGGGAACAATGACCGGCGTCCATGATCAATGCGTCCCTACAAAAACAATCATCGGGAGTCGCCCTTGGATACCTTCCACAATCCGCCGGACCCCGCCGTGCTTGCCCGCGCGGCCGCCAAGGTCAAGCGCCATGTGCTGCCGCTGTTCGTGGTGATGTTTATCGTCAACTACATCGACCGGGTCAACATCGGCTTTGTGCGCAGCCACATGGAGACCGACCTGGGAATTGGCGCAGCGGCCTACGGTCTGGGGGCCGGGTTGTTCTTCATTGGGTATGCGATTTTCGAAGTGCCGTCCAATCTGTTGTTGCAACGCTACGGCGCGCGGGCCTGGCTGACGCGCATCATGTTCACCTGGGGCGCGGCCGCGATGGCCATGGCCTTTGTGCAGGGCGAGACGAGTTTCTACGTGCTGCGCTTTATTCTCGGCGCCGCCGAAGCGGGTTTTTTCCCCGGCATCATTTATTACTTCACCCAGTGGCTGCCGGCCGCCGAGCGTGGCAAGGCCATGGCGGTATTTTTGAGCGGCTCGGCCATCGCCTCGGTGATTTCCGGGCCGGTGTCGGGTGCGCTGTTGAACGTGAGGGGCCTGAGCCTGCACGGCTGGCAGTGGATGTTCCTGATCGAGGGGTTTGCCTCCATCGTGCTCTGCGGGTTTGTGTGGTGTTGGCTGCAGTCCCATCCCCGCGAGGCGACCTGGCTCAGCGCGCAAGAAAAATACGCATTGGTCAGCGCCATCGACCATGAGCAGCAGGCCCGTGAAGCCGCCCAGGTCAGCCGCCCGTCGATGTTCAAGCTGTTGGCCGACAGACAGATCGCGCTGTTTTGTTTCATCTACTTCTCGATTGCCCTGACCATCTACGGCGCCACGTTTTGGCTACCGAGCATGATCAAGAAAATGGGCAACCTGGGGGACTTCCAGGTGGGCCTGTTCAATTCGATTCCGTGGTTGATTTCCATCGTCGCCATGTACGGTTTCGCCTCCCTGGCCAGCAAGTGGAAGCACCAGCAGGCTTGGGTCGCACTGATGCTGGTGATCGCGGCGCTGGGCATGTTTATGTCGACCGTTGGCGGGCCGGTGTTCGCCTTTGTTGCGATCTGTTTTGCCGCGATTGGATTCAAAGCCGCCTCGGCGCTGTTTTGGCCCATCCCCCAGGGTTATCTGGATGCGCGGATCGCGGCAGCAGTGATCGCCTTGATCAATTCGGTGGGCAACCTCGGAGGTTTTGTTGCGCCCACCACCTTCGGCCTGCTTGAGCAGACCACTGGTTCCATCGAGGGCGGGCTGTATGGCCTGGCAGCGACCTCGCTGGTGGCGGCGGTGCTGGTGTTTTTTGCCCGAACCGCGCCGCACGGCGGTGTGCCGCCCACGTCCGCCCATCATCACGCCTTGCGTCCAGGCCCACAGGGAGCCGCCTCTTGAAAATCGTCCGCGTCACCGTCACCCCGATTGCTTTTCGCGATCCGCCGTTGCTTAACGCCAGCGGTATCCATGAACCCTTTGCCCTGCGCTCGATCATCGAAGTGGAGAGTGACACCGGCTATATCGGCCTTGGCGAAAGCTACGGCGATGCCCCGGCGCTGGCGATCCAGCAACGGGTGCAACCGCAGTTGATCGGGCTCGATCCGTTCAACCTCAACGGCCTGCGCGCTATCGTCCAGGCCACCGTGGCCGCCCATGCACCCACAAGCCTGCCCGGAGCCGAACTGGCACCGGGTTCCCACGCCAGCAAAGCCGTGAGCAATGCTTATTCGGCGTTCGAAGTGGCCTTACTCGACTTGCAAGCCCATGCCTTGAATGTGCCACTGGTGGACCTGCTGGGTGGGGCGATCCGCGAACGCATCCCTTTCAGTGCCTATCTGTTCTTCAAATACGCCGAGCATGTCGATTCGCCCTACGCACCCGACCACTGGGGCGAGGCGCTTAATGAGCAGCAGATCGTCGCCCAGGCCCGGCACATGATCGACAGCTACGGTTTCAAAAGCATCAAACTCAAGGCCGGTGCACTGGACCCCGAGCATGAAGTGGCGTGTATCAAGGCGCTGAAAAAAGCCTTCCCAGGCGTGCCGCTGCGCATCGACCCGAATGGCAACTGGTCCCTCGACACGGCAATCCGCATGGCCGAGTTGCTGGGCGACGACCTGCAGTATTACGAAGATCCAACCCCCGGCCTCGATGGCATGGCCGACCTGCACAAACGCACCGGGTTAGCGTTGGCGACCAACATGGTGGTCACCGACTTTGATGAGTTTCGCCGCAGCGTGGCGCAAAACAGTGTGCAGATCGTGCTTGCGGACCACCATTACTGGGGCGGCCTGCGTGACACCCAGGTGCTCGCCAGGATGTGCCAGACCTTCGGCCTGGGCGTGTCGATGCACTCCAACTCGCACCTGGGCATCAGCCTGATGGCGATGGCCCATGTGGCGGCTTCAGTGCCCAATCTTGACTACGCCTGCGACACCCACTACCCCTGGCAAGAGCCGGACGAGGAGGTGATCAAGGGCGGCAAAGTGCCGATTGTCGACGGTTGTGTGCAGCTCACCCGCGCCCCCGGCCTGGGTCTTGAGCTGGACCATGACCAGTTGGGCAAGCTGCATGATCAGTACCTGAGCTGCGGTATCCGCCAGCGCGATGACGTGAAACAGATGCAGCGCTATCAGCCGGATTGGAAAGCCGTCAAACCCCGTTATTGAAGCTGGTCGCTTCGTTTGCCCGACCGCGCAGTCATGTGCCGTCGGGTTTTTTTTGCTCCGCGGCTTTGGGCTGACGCGGGTCGGCACGTTCCTGCTCCATGGCGCGGCGAATGCGCATCAGGTCCTGATATGCCTCGGTGCGCTTGGCGTCGGCCACTTGCTTGGCCTCAGTAAAGCGCAACCACGCGGCGGCATCCGCCAGGCTGGTGCCGATAATGTCGTAGGCCGCCTGCTCCAGGCGGTCGGCTTCGAAAAACAGTTCGGTGTTTCTTGCCAGCTGTGCATCCCAATCGGATGGTGCCGACGCTTCACGCTTGTTCGCTGCCATGACGCTTGCCTCCAGGTCGTCCTTGAGTATTGAGGCAGCGGCGGGCCTGATCGTTCAAATTAGTACAGGGGAGGGGAGCGACGAGGTGGATTTGACGGGTTGTACATAAAAGTCCAGTATGGATTTATAAGTACAAAAGCAATGCTGTATTTTTTCTTCACTCTTGCCAAAACCCACAACAACTTGCGAGATACCTCCATGAAGAAACGCGCCCTGATCCCCGCCCTGGCCCTCAGCCTGTTTGCGTCCAGCCATGTGCTGGCCGCCGAGAAGACCCTGCGTATTGGCATCGAAGCGGCATATCCGCCGTTTGCCTCCAAGACCGAGGAGGGCAAGATCGTCGGCTTCGACTACGACATCGGCAATGCCCTGTGTGCGCAGATGAAGGTCAAGTGTGTGTGGGTCGAAGGCGAGTTCGATGGCCTGATTCCTTCCCTCAAAGTGAAGAAAATCGACATGGCCTTGTCGTCCATGACCATTAACGAAGACCGTAAGAAGTCGGTGGATTTCACCCACAAGTACTACTTCACTTCATCGCGCCTGGTGATGAAGGACGGCGCGGTGGTGGATGACCAGTACGCCAGCCTCAAGGGCAAGACCGTCGGCGTGCAGCGCGCCACCACCACCGACCGTTACGCCACCGAGGTGTTCGAGCCCAAGGGCATCAACGTCAAGCGTTACAGCAATAACGAAGAAATCTACATGGACCTGGCGGCGGGGCGCCTGGATGCGATCTTTGCCGACACCATCCCATTGAACGACTTCCTGCAGATGCCGCGGGGCAAGGGCTACGCCTTTGTCGGCCCGGAACTCAAAGACCCGAAATACGTGGGTGAAGGCGCGGGAATCGCGGTGCGTAAGGGCAATGCCGCGTTGGTCGGCGAACTCAACAGTGCCATCGACGGGATTCGCGCCAGTGGCGAGTATCAGAAAATCTCGCAGCAGTACTTCAAGTCGGATATCTACGGCGACTGAAAGACCGCCATCGGGGGCAAGCTGAACTGGTCAAGTATTCTTGGACACCATTTAAGGTTCATGCCGCCAGTCTCTCCCTGACGACCGGCGACCGGTAATCGTTGTAACTGTGGGGCCTGGTGATGTTGTAGCGCGAGACATAACGCTGCACGTCTGCTCGGGCCTCATGTTCTGATGCGTAACCCGTCTCGGGCACCCACTCTGATTTCAAACTTCCAAAGAAACGCTCCATCGGAGCGTTATCCCAGCATTCACCTTTACGGCTCATGCTTTGCCGCAGGCCATGCGCCAGCAGCTCATTCCTGAACTTATGACTGGTGTACTGACAGCCTTGGTCTGAATGAAACAGCACCTCTTTAGGACGACCTCTGAGCTCAACCGCCATCCGCAAAGCCTCGCAGGTCAGCGTGGCATCGGAAATCATCGAAAACGACCAGCCCACGATCCGACGGGCGAACAAATCCAGAATCGCAGCGAAATACAGCCACCGCTTGCCGACCTTGATGTACGTCACGTCGCCACACCACACCTGATTGACCGCCGTGACATCAAACTCACGCTTGAGCACGTGCGGTGCCACCAAAGCTTCTACGCCGGACGATTTGTACTTATGGCGTCGGCGCTGGCGGCTGGCGATCCCCGCTTCGCGCATCAAACTGCGAGCCAAGTACCGGCCGATGCGATGCCCTTTCTCTTGCAGCTCCTTCGCCAAAGTCCTCGCTCCCGCAGAAGCTCGCGATGCCTTGTGATGCTTGACCAGCGCGGCTTTAAGCTGCTCTCGCTGAGGGTTAGCCTTACCTTGGCGCTGACGCCAAGCGTAAAAGCTGCTGCGGTTGACGCCGAACGCCCGGCAACACCGATTAACGCCGTACTGCTCGTCCAACTCATCGATCAGCGTGAATGATCTTTGGCGTCCAAAAGCAGGAGAGCACTGGCCTTTTTTAGGATTTCGATGTCCAGGTCTTTCTCCCTGAGCAGGGCTTTGAGCCTCTGAATTTCTCGCTGGTCGGCGGTAATCGCCTTGGCGCCTACCGGCGTCGAGCCCAAACGCTCTTTGCGTACCTGATCGACCCAACGACGCAAGGCGGTAGGGCCTATATCCAAACTGGCACACACCTCGGTAACCGGCTGGCCTTCGTCCAGCACCATGCTGGCAGCCTTGAGCTTGAACTCACTCGAATAAGATTTACGCATATCCAAACACCTCAGATTTGGGCGCCATCATAGCGCCCGATTGAAGTGTCCAAAATCATTAGGCCAGTTCAAGCCCCCTCCCACAGGGTATGGCTGATGCCCGGTGCTCTAAGTGTGGGAGAGGGCCTCCTTCCAAAGGCAATTCCCCTTCCACAGGGTATGGCTGAAGCCCGGTGTTCCAAGTGTGGGAGAGGGCAGGCCTCCTCCCACAGGCAATTCCCCTTCCACAGGGTATGGCTGGTGCCTGGTGCTCCAAGTGTGGGAGGGGGCTTGCCCCCGATAAATGTCAGTCACCACTGCAATCAGGCCCGTTACCTCATTCGATCAGCCCTTGAGCTCCTTCAAGTGCTTGTAGACCGTGGCCCGCCCCATGCCCAGCACATTGGCCACGTAGTTCGAGGCGCTCTTGCCCTTGAACGCGCCTTCGGCGTGCAGCGCCAGTACCAGTTCGCGTTTGTGGTCGCGGGTCAGCAGGTTCAGGCTCAGTTGACGTTCGCGCAGCCAAGCGTGGAGGAAGGTGTTGATGCGCTCCTGCCAGTCATCGCGAAACAGGGCGTCCGGCTGCGGGATCAGTCTGCTCGGCGACAGGAACAGGTCCAGCGCAGCCTTGGCGTTTTCGAACAGGGAGATATTCAAGTTGATGCACAGCACCGCCAACGGACGATCCTGGGCGTCGCGCAGGACAGTGCTCAGGCTGCGAATTTTCTGACCGTCCCAGTTGAGCTTCTCGTACGGGCCGATATTCACTTCGCTGATTTCCTCGCTGAGCATGTCCTCCAGCGCCGAGTCATCGCCGATGGCGCGTTTAGACAGGTTGTTGGCGATGTAATCGACTGTTTGAGTGCGCAGGTCATGCAGCACTACTTCGGCATGGGGGAAAAACAGCGTGGCGATCGCATCGGCAATCGCACGGAAATTCTGCAGGGCTTTGTCGTGTTCGGCGGTGTTCATCAATGGGGCTCCAGGCGGGCGGGGGAGAGCATATCAGCGTCCAGACCGAAGCGGGTCAGTGCCTGGGGCAGCGGTACTCCGCGCACCAGTGCCGCGCTGGCCTGGCCCATAGCCGGTGAAGTCTGAATCCCATAACCGCCTTGCGCCGCGACCCAGTACAGCCCCGGCACCTGGGGATCGAAGCCGCTGAGCAGATCGCCATCGTGCACAAAACTGCGCAGCCCGGCCCAGGTGCGAGTGGGGCGGCGGATGCTCAGGGTGGTGGCTTCTTCGATCTGGTAGATGCCCATGGCGATATCCAACTCTTCGGGCTGCACATCCTGTGCCTGCACCGGGTCGGCATTGGCCGGCGAGCCGAGGAACATGCCGGCGTCGGGTTTCATGTAGAAGGCTTCGTCCAACGCTACCAGCATCGGCCAGGCATGGCTGTCCACACCGTCGGGGCCGGCGAAGATAAACGCCGAGCGGCGCTTGGGTTGCAGGCCGATGGACGCGGCGCCGGCCAGTCCGCCGATATGGTCGGCCCAGGCGCCGGCGGCGTTGATGATGATTGGCGCGGTGAAGGTGGCGTCCTGGGTGCTGACCTGCCAGAGCCCGGTACTGTCGCGCCTCAAGCCCAGCACCTCGCTGCCGGTGCGCACGTCGCCGCCATTGCGCCGGATACCGCGCAGATAGCCTTGGTGCAGGGCGTCGGTGTCGATGTCGCTGGCGGTGGGGTCGTAGATCGCGCCGTGGACTTTTTCCCGCCGCAGGATCGGTAACATCTCACAGGCTTCATCGACGCTCAGTTGCACGACCTGTTCCACAGTGGCCTTGGCGCTCAGATATTGCGCGTTCAATTCGGCCGGGTCGCCGCTGAAGTCCACGGTCATTTCGCCCCGTGGCGTGAGCAGCGGGTGTTCACAGAAACCGGCAGGCGGATGGTCGAAAAAGTCGCGGCTGGCCAGGGTCAGCGCGCGCACTTGCGGGGTGCCATAGGCGGCGGTATAGAGCGCCGCCGAACGCCCGGTGGAGTGATAGGCCGGGTGGCTTTCACGTTCCAGCACGATCACCTTGCCGTGGGGCGATAACCAGAACCCCGTGGAGGCGCCGGCAATGCCACCGCCGATGATGAGGTAGTCCGCGTGGTTCATAGCTGTCTCCAGAGGGCATTGGCCAGGGCGATGTCTTCCAGGCCCAGGCCGATGGAACGGAAGAAGACGTGGCGATCATAGGTAGGGCGCGGCACCAGGTCACTGAGCAGCTCGGGTAGGTCGCCGAGCACCATGCGGGGGTGCCAGCCGTGCTGTTCGGCGGCGATCAGCATTTCGCCGGCTGCGGTGGGGGTGGTCTGGCGATAGTCGCAGAACACCTGCATGCCCGTGAGGCTGTGGGGCGGCACTTCATGGGCGCGCGGGGCATTGGTGCTGATGGAGGTGATCAGCGCCGGTTTGCTCAGGCGTGTCGGGTCGAGCACGGGGCCCGCCGAGGAGGTACACAGCAGGATCACATCGGCGTCGTCCACGGCGGCCTCGCAGCTGGCGGCGATGCTCAGGCGCGGGTCCAGGCAGTGGAGGGCGTCGTGATTGGCCGTGACCGCGCTGGGCGAAAACAGACGGATGCTCTGCCAGTCCCGCAGGTTCTTCACATACTGCACGTGGGCCTGGGCGACTTTGCCGCTGCCGATAACCGCCAGGCGGTGGGCCTGCGGTGCGGCCAGTGCGTCCACCGCCAACGCCGTGGCGGCGGCGGTGCGCGCGGTGGTCAGTTCGGCGGCGTCGCACAACAACAACGGCTGGCCGGTGTGCATCGACATCAGCAGCGTCCACGCCGTTACCAGCGGCCCTTGTTCGCGCACGATGTAGGGCGAAGTCTTGACCCCATACACCCCCTCATTGGCCAACACACCGAGGTAGTTGATGAAATCACCGGCGCCGTGGGGGAACTGCACAAGCTGCTGCGCTGGCTGCACCGCGTGCCCGGCCGCCAGATCGCGAAACAGCGCGCGCAGGATCTGCGGTACGTCGAGGCGGGCCAGGTGTTCGCGGGCCTGGGTCTGGTCCATCACAAAAGGAGGAGTGAGCATGGGTGTCTCCGGCGTAAACTAATTTGTCCATTATGGACTTTTAGTTCTTTCTGGCAACGGATAAGTTTTACCCTTTGAATGCAAACCCACCGGATAGCCTGTCTTTCAGATACCCCACCAACGCACTTACCGACTTGGGCACATGGGGTGAGTACGGGCGGATCAAATAGATCTCATCGGCAAACGCGCCCTTGAGCGTCCAGCCCTTGAGCACCTGTACCAGTTTGCCGCTGGCCAGCGCGGCGTGGGCGCTGAAGTCCGGGAGCAGGGCGATGCCCAGGTGGTGCAGGGCCGCATCGCGCAAGGCTTCGCTGTTGTTGGTGGCGAAGCTGCCAGCGATGGGCACGGTGATGCGTTCGACGGTTTTGTGGTTGCGTTCGAAGGTCCAGGCCGGTTGGTCGGCGCCGCGCGGGTAGAACAGGCAGTTGTGCGCCGACAGCTCGCCGGGCTCGCGCGGTTCGCCGTGGCGTTGAAGGTAATCCTGAGTGGCCACCAGCACCGAGCCGGTGTCGCACAGCTTCCAGGCCACATGGGTTTCCGGCACCTGAAAACCATGACGTACCGCCAGGTCATAGCCTTCGGCGGCGAGTGAACTGAGGGCATCGGACACGTCCAGTTGGATACGCACCTGCGGGTACTGTTGCAGGAACCCTGACAGGTGCGGCACCAATTGCTGGCGGGCAAATGCCACTGGCGCGGTGAGGCGCACCAGGCCGCGGATCTCTCCTGCGGCGTCGCGCACCGACGAAAAGCTGCGGGCAATCTGTTCGTAGGCACTGCGCACGTCACGGGTCAATGAATGCCCTGCATCGGTCAGCCGCACACTGCGGGTGGTGCGCGTCACCAGGCGGGTACCGGTGGCTTTTTCCAGGTCGGAAATACGTTGGCTTACGGCCGACTTACTTACCCCCAGACGCGCGGCGGCGGCGGTGTAGGTGCCGTGTTCTTCCAGCACGGAAAGCCAGTGTATGTGGGTCCACAATCCTTCGATCTCGGATTTTTCCATGGCTGTATTGTTCGCCTATAAGGACAATAAGTTCTGGATTCTGCTCTGGTTGGGAACAAAGCGAAAGCCTAAGGTGTGTACCAACGCTAACCACCTGGATCGACTGCCATGACCCACACCATTGAGCACTACATCAACGACCAGCGCGTTTCCCGCGATGATCGCTACCAGGATGTCTACAACCCGGCCACCGGCGAGAAAACCGCCCGCGTTGCGCTGGCCAGCCACCAGACTGTGTCCGAAGCCGTCGCTGCCGCCCAGGCCGCTTTCGCCAGCTGGGCCGACACCCCGCCGATCCGCCGCGCCCGCGTACTGTTCCAGTACCTGCACCTGCTGCGTGAACGCAAAGACGACCTGGCGCGGATCATCGTCGCCGAACATGGCAAGGTGTTCACCGACGCCCAGGGCGAAGTCGACCGTGGCATCGATATCCTCGAATTCGCCTGCGGCATTCCCAACCTGCTCAAGGGCGAGCATTCCGACCAGGTTTCCCGGGGCATGGACAACTGGACTATGCGCCAACCCCTGGGCGTGGTGGCGGGCGTTACGCCGTTCAACTTCCCGGTGATGGTGCCTATGTGGATGTACCCCATCGCCATTGCAGCGGGTAACACCTTCATCCTCAAACCCAGCCCCACCGACCCGAGTGCGTCGTTGTTCATGGCCGAGCTTCTGCGTGAAGCCGGCCTGCCCAAGGGCGTGTTCAACGTGGTGCAAGGCGACAAGGAAGCGGTGGATGCACTGATCGAACACCCGGACGTCAAGGCCGTGAGCTTCGTCGGCTCTACACCGATTGCGCAGTACATCTACGAAACCGGCGCGCGTCACGGTAAGCGCGTGCAGGGCCTGGGCGGCGCGAAAAACCACATGGTGGTAATGCCCGACGCCGACATCGAAAAAACCGTCGACGCCTTGATGGGCGCCGCTTACGGCAGTGCCGGCGAACGCTGCATGGCGATTTCCGTGGCGGTGCTAGTGGGCGATGTGGGTGACAAAGTTATCGCCGCCCTGACCGAACGCGCCAAGCACCTGCGCATTACCGACGGCCGCGACCTTAAAGCCGAAATGGGCCCCATCGTCTCCCGCGCCGCCCTGGAACGCATCAGCGGCTACATCGAACAAGGCGTGCAAGCCGGCGCACAACTGCTGCTGGACGGCCGCGACTACGTGCCCCACGAACCGGGCCTGGAAAACGGCTTCTGGCTCGGCGCGACACTGTTCGATCACGTGACCAAAGAGATGAGCATCTACCGCGAAGAAATCTTCGGCCCGGTACTGGCCTGCGTGCGCGTGAATGACTTCGCCGAAGCGGTAAAACTGGTCAACGACCACGAGTTCGGCAACGGCGTCAGCTGCTTCACCCGCGACGGCCACATCGCCCGCGAATTTGCACGACGCATCGAAGTGGGCATGGTCGGCATCAACGTCCCGATCCCGGTGCCGATGGCCTGGCACGGCTTTGGTGGCTGGAAGAAGAGCCTGTTCGGCGACATGCATGCTTACGGCACTGAAGGCGTGCGCTTCTACACCAAGCAGAAGTCGATTATGCAGCGCTGGTCGGAGAGCATCGAACAGGGTGCTGAGTTTGCGATGCCGGTTTCCAAATAACATAGTTGGGAGGGTAAATGTGGGAGGGGGCTTGCCCCCCGATTGCTGCGGATCAGCTAACAATAATTTGGCTGACCCACTGCTATCGGGGGCAAGCCCCCTCCCACAGGCGTTATGTGGTGCTGGTGAGAATGGCTTTAACGCCGACCCGCCCGCGTACTCACATCCACCCACACGGCCAACACCAAAATGCTGCCCTTCACAATCATCTGCCAGTAACTGTCCACATCCAGCATCGACATGCCGTTATCCAGGCTAGTGGGAAAAAGAGCCTGTTCGGCGACATGCATGCTTACGGCACTGAAGGCGTGCGCTTCTACACCAAGCAGAAGTCGATCATGCAGCGGTGGTCGGAGAGCATCGAACAGGGTGCTGAGTTTGCGATGCCGGTTTCCAAATAACATAGTTGGGAGGGTAAATGTGGGAGGGGGCTTGCCCCCGATTGCTGCGGATCAGCCAACAATAATTTGGCTGACCCACTGCTATCGGGGGCAAGCCCCCTCCCACAGGCGTTATGGGTTGCCGGTGAGAATGGCTTTAACGCCGACCCGCCCGCGTACTCACATCCACCCACACCGCCAACACCAAAATGCTGCCCTTCACAATCATCTGCCAGTAACTGTCCACGTCCAGCATCGACATGCCGTTGTCCAGGCTGGTAATCACCAGCGCCCCCAGCAATGCGCCATATACCGTGCCGGAGCCGCCGCGCATTGATGTGCCGCCGATAAAGCAGGCGGCGATGGCGTCCAATTCGCCCATATTGCCCGCCGACGGTGAGCCCGCCGCCAAACGTGCGGTGTTGACCAGGCCGGCGAAGGCGCACATGACGCCCATGATGCCGAAGATCCACAATTTGACCGCCTGCACGTTGATGCCCGACAGCCGCGTGGCTTCCATGTTGCTGCCCACCGCATACACGCGGCGGCCGAATACGGTCTGGCTGGTGACGTAGCTGAACACGCCGAGCAGCACCAGTAACAGCAACACCGGCACGGGAATGCCGTCGTAGCTGTTGAGGGTGGTAACGAACCCGGCCAGCACTGCGCCGATCACCACCACCCGCAGCACGTCGCGCATCAATGAGTGCGCGGCCAGCCCATGCAGTGCGCGGTTGCGTCGTTGTTTCCAGGTCAAGAAGAGTGTGAGGGCAAACAGCAAAAGCCCCAGCCCAACCCCCACGGTATGCGGCAGATAGCCCTGGCCCACATACACCAGCGATGGCGACACTGGCGCGATGGTGGTGCCGCCGGTGATCCCCAGCAGAACCCCGCGAAACGCCAGCATGCCGCCTAAGCCGACGATAAACGACGGGATGCGCAGGTAGGCCGTCATATAGCCGTTGGCCAGGCCGATCATCAGGCCGCACAGCGCCACCAGGCTCACATTGGCCAGCAGCGGAATGTGGTAGACCACGTCCAGGGTCGCCGCCAGCCCACCCAGCAAGCCCAACAATGAACCCACCGACAAGTCGATCTCGCCGCTGATAATCACCAGCACCATGCCGCAGGCCAGGATGCCGGTGATGGACATCTGCCGCAGCAGGTTGGACAGGTTACGCGGCGTGAGGAAGCCGCCCTCGGTCTGCCAGCTGAAAAACAGCCAGATCACCGCCACGGCAATCACCAGGGCGAGCATTTTGTAGCGGGTGAACAGCTGTTTGACCTGATTCATCTACGCGGTTTTCCGATTGTTATTGTTTTGGCTGAGCGCTGCGGCGAGGACCTGTTCCTGGGTGAGCCCCTGGTTGATGAAGTCGCCGCGCAACTGACCGTCGCCGATTACCAGCACGCGGTCGGACACCCCCAGCACTTCGGCCAGTTCCGAGGACACCATGATGATCGCCACGCCTTCGGCGGCCAGCGCCCCCATCAGCTTGTAGATTTCATACTTGGCGCCCACGTCCACCCCGCGCGTGGGCTCGTCGAGGATCAGCACTTTGGGCTGGGTCATCAGCATTTTCGCCAGCACGGCTTTTTGCTGATTGCCGCCGGACAGGCTGGTGATCGGCAAAAACGGGCTGGCGGTCTTGAGGTGCATGCGCGTGATTTGCCGGTCGATACTGCCCAGCTCAGCCTCGGCGTCGATGCGGGTCAGGTGCGCGTAGGTGTCGAGCACCGCCAAGGTGATGTTCTGGCCCACGCCGAGGTCGGGGATGATGCCTTGGCGCTTGCGATCTTCGGGCACCATGCACAACCCGGCGCGGATCGATTTGAGCGGCGTGCGCGTATCGATCAGCTCGCCGTCCAGCCATACTTCGGCGCTGTAGCGGCCGGGGTAGGCACCGAACAGGGCTGACACCAGTTCGGTACGCCCGGCGCCCACCAGCCCGGCAATACCGAGGATTTCCCCACGCTTGAGCACGAAGGAAATGTCGTCGACGCGTTTGCGCTTGGGGTTGTCGACGTCGTAGCAGGTCACGTGGCGCGCCTCGAACATCACCTCGCCGACGTCATGGGGCTCGGTGGGGTAGAGGTTGCTCATCTCGCGGCCGACCATCTGGGTGATGATGCGCGGGATGTCCATATCGGCCATGGCCGTGGTCGCGATGTGCTTGCCGTCGCGGATCACCGTGATGGTGTCGCACACCGCCGCCACTTCATCGAGTTTGTGGGAGATGTAGACGCAGGCCACCCCCTTGGCCTTGAGGTCGCGGATGATGTCCAGCAGCACCTCGATTTCCGAGCGGGTCAGGGCCGAAGAGGGTTCGTCGAGAATCAACAGGCGCGCCTGTTTGTTCAGGGCCTTGGCGATTTCCACCAGTTGCTGGTAACCGCCGCCGTACTGCGACACCGGTAGCGCCACGTTGATGTCCGGCACCTTGAGTTCACGCATCAAGGCTTCGGCGCGGTGCAGCATCGCCGGGTAGTTCATGCGTCCACCCGGCAAGGTCAGCTCGTGCCCCATAAAGATGTTTTCGGCCACTGACAGATCGGGCACCAGGGTCAACTCCTGGTGGATGATCACAATGCCGGCGGCCTCGGTTTCGCTGATGGACTGCGCCTTGAGCGGCTGCCCATCCCAGAGGATTTCCCCCTCCCAGGTGCCGTGGGGATAGACCGCCGACAGCACCTTCATCAAGGTAGATTTACCGGCACCGTTCTCGCCGCACAGGCCGACACATTCCCCCGGCCGCACCTTGATGTCGATACCGTTCAGCGCGTGGACACCGCCAAAGGTTTTGACGATGCCGTTCATTTGCAGCAGGTAGTCGGCAGCCATGGCGGTCATTGCCCGCCGATCTGCTCTTTGGTGTAGAAACCGTCCTTCTCCAGCAGGTCGATATTGGCCTTGGTCAGTGGAGTGGGCGTGAGCAGGATGGTGTCGACCTTCTTGCTGCCGTTGTCGTATTGCGAGCTGTAGGTGGGCTTCTCGTTACGCGCCAGTTGCACCGAGAGCTTGGCCGCTTCGGTGGCGATCAGCTTGAGGGGCTTGTACACGGTCATGGTCTGGGTGCC
Source organism: Pseudomonas sp. S5F11 (assembly GCF_019641515.1). Classification (NCBI taxonomy): domain Bacteria; kingdom Pseudomonadati; phylum Pseudomonadota; class Gammaproteobacteria; order Pseudomonadales; family Pseudomonadaceae; genus Pseudomonas; species Pseudomonas sp. S5F11. The sequence continues at coordinate 1,296,692 of NZ_JAIFJZ010000001.1, read as the reverse complement.
GTCGATCACGCGTTTGACGGCGGCGAGGTCGGCGTCCTGGCCGGAGATCGGCACCTTGCCTGCCAGCTTCTGCGCGGCCAGGGCCTGGATCGCACCGCCGGCGGTAGCGTCGTTGGAGGCGACAATCGCGTCGATTTTGTTGTTGTTCCGGGTCAGGGCGTTTTCGACGATGCTCAGGGCTTCGGTGGGGTTCCATTCCTTGACCCATTGCTGGCCGACTACCTTGATATCGCCCTTGTCGATGGCCGGTTGCAGCACCTTCATCTGGCCTTCGCGCAGCACCTTGGCGTTGTTATCGGTGGGCGCGCCGCCGAGCAGGAAGTAATTACCCTTGGGCGCCGCCTGCAGCACGCCGCTGGCCTGCATCTCGCCGACTTTTTCGTTATCGAAGGAGATGTAGGCGTCGATGTCGGCGTTGAGGATCAGGCGGTCATAGGACACCACCTTGATCCCGGCCTTCTTGGCTTCGGCGACCGCGTTGGTCAGCACCGTGGCGTTGAACGGCACGATCACGATCACATCGACGCCACGGGAAATCAGGTTCTCGATCTGGGAAATCTGCTTTTGCTCGTTGGCATCGGCGGACTGCACAAAGACTTTGGCATCGAGTTTTTCCGCTGCTGCCACGAAATAATCGCGGTCGCGGGACCAGCGCTCCAGGCGCAGGTCATCGATGGAAAAGCCAATTTTCGGATGGGCCGGGTCGGCCATCACCGGCAGGGCGAGCAGGGCCAGGGCGGTGGCGAGCAGGGTACGTTTGAATGACTTCATGGTGGTGCGTCCTTTTATTGTTGTTGGAAAGACACTGGGTGAAGACTTTAGGCGAACACTATAGGTGTGGCTAACCGGCGTGTTGTGGTAAGCCGGGATTCTGTGGTGAACAGGACACTTTTGTGGTGAACAGGACTTTTGTGGTGAATGCGCTTGTGAGGGGCTTACTGTGGTGAGCGGGCTTGCCCCGCGTTGGGCTGCGAAGCAGCCCCAAACCCACCTCGGTGTATCAGCTAAAAACACATCGCCTGGAATGGGGCCGCTTCGCGCCCCAACGCGGGGCAAGCCCGCTCACCACTCTGTCACCGATAAATAAACCGGTTGACCACCCCCTCCAGCATCTCTTGCCGACCACTCACGGCCTGCGGGTTCAGCCCGTGGGCAAACGCATGTTCGGCCAGGGATTCCAGGCTGAACTCACCGGCCAGCACGGCTTGGCCCAACGGCTGTTGCCAGCCTGCGTAGCGTTGGTCCTTGAACTGCTGCAACCGATCGTTCTGCACCATGGCCGCCGCACGTTCCAGCGCCAGGGCCAGTACATCCATGGCGCCGACATGGCCGTGGAACAGGTCGATTTCGTCGAGGCTTTGGCGGCGTACCTTGGAGTCAAAGTTATAACCGCCGTTCTTGAAGCCGCCAGCCTTGAGGATTTCATAGGTGGCCAGGGTCATTTCCTCGACGCTGTTGGGGAACTGGTCGGTGTCCCAGCCGTTCTGCGGGTCGCCACGGTTGGCGTCGATGCTGCCGAAGATGCCGAGGGACACGGCGGTGGCGATTTCATGGTGGAAACTGTGCCCGGCCAGGGTCGCATGGTTGGCTTCGATATTGACCTTGATCTCATGCTCCAGGCCGTATTCCTGCAGGAAGCCGAACACCGTGGCGCTGTCGTAATCGTATTGATGCTTAGTCGGCTCCTGGGGCTTGGGCTCGATCAGCAGGTCGCCCTTGAAGCCGATCTTGTGCTTGTGCTCCACCACCATGCGCATAAAGCGCCCGAGTTGTTCGCGCTCGCGCTTGAGGTCGGTGTTGAGCAGGCTTTCATAGCCTTCACGGCCGCCCCACAGCACATAGTTGGCGCCTTTGAGCCGCAGGGTGGCGTTCATCGCGCTGAACACCTGGGCGGCGGCGCAGGCGAATACTTCCGGGTCAGGGTTGGTGGCCGCGCCGGCCGCGAAGCGCGGGTGGCTGAAGCAATTGGCGGTGCCCCACAGCAGCTTGATGCCGGACTGTTCCTGATGGCGTTCCAACTGATCGACCATCTGCGCAAAGTGTTCGCGGTACTCCTTGAGCGAACTGCCCTCGGGGGCTACGTCGGTGTCGTGGAAACTGTAGTAATCGATGCCCAGCTTGGAGAAGAACTCAAACGCGGCGTCGGCCTTGCCCATGGCCACTTCCATCGGGCCGCCGTTGCGCTGCCACGGGCGCTTGAAGGTGCCGACGCCGAACATGTCCGCACCGGGCCAGACAAACGTATGCCAATAACAAGCCGCCATGCGCAGGTGCTCGCGCATCGGTTTGCCGAGGATCAGTTTGTTGGCGTCGTAGTGGCGAAAGGCGAGGGGGGTAGCGCTGTCGGGGCCTTCGAAGCGAACCTTCTCGACACCGGGGAAGTACGTCATGGCGTGTTCCTTATTGTTCTGGGCGGTGTCTGGATACTAGCAACGGCACCTGGCTCGCTAATTATGAAAATCACCAAGCGATGGTGCGATTTTGAGTGGCGGGGGCTACCCTGTGGCGACTGGCCTGAGGACAACAACAATGAAAACCCTACCGCCCGTGCACCGCATTGCCTTGCTATTCAACGGCAGCAAAATCTACGACCGTGGCATCATCGCCGGCATCGGTAATTACCTGAGCAGCACCCGCGCATCCTGGGATTTGTTCCTGGAGGAAGACTTTCTGTGCCGGCTCAAAGGCATCGAGCGCTGGCAAGGCGACGGCATCATCGCTGACTTCGATGACCCGCTGATCGGCGAGGCCCTGGCCCACAGCAAGTTGCCGGTGGTGGCGGTGGGCGGTTCTTATGAGGATGCAAGCGCCTATCCCAAGGGTATTCCCTACGTGGCCACCGACAACCATGGGTTGATGAAGCTGGCCTACGAGCACCTGATCGAGGCCGGCTTGACCCGCTTTGCCTGTTTCAGCCTGCCACCGGCCCAGGCCAATCGCTGGGCCCAGGAGCGGGAAAAAGCCTTTCGCCGCTTGATGCAACGCGATGGCCTGAACGTCGAGGTGTATCGCGGCCTGGGCACCAGCGCGCCATTGTGGGACAGCGCGGTGGAACAGCAGATTGCTTGGTTACAGAGCCTGCCCAAGCCCATCGGCATCATCGCCGTCACCGACGCCCGCGCTCGGCAACTGCTGCAAGCTTGCCTCACCGCCGGTATTGCGGTGCCGGAAGAAGTGGCGCTGATCGGCATCGACAACGACCCGCTGACCCGCACCCTCACGCGGGTGCCGCTGAGTTCGGTAATCCAGGGCACGGAAACCATGGGCCGCACGGCCGCCGCGCTTCTTCATCAGATGCTGCACGGCAAACCTTGCGCCGGTACGCAGATTCTGGTGCCTCCGGAGGCAATCAACGTGCAGGCCTCCAGCTTGCATCAGCCTCTGGGCAATCCGTACGTGATGCAGGCGCTGCTGTTTATCCGCCAATACGCCTGCCAGGGCATCAAGACCGCACAAGTGGCGGCCTATGTCGGCGTGTCGCGTTCATCCCTGGAGTCGCACTTTCGCAAGGAGCGCGGGTGCAGCGTGCATGATGAGATCTTGCGCTTCAAACTCGCCGCCGCCGCCAAAGGCCTGGCAAGCCACGAACGGGCGATTGCCGACGTGGCGGCGCAATGCGGCTTCACATCGGCGCAGTACCTGCACACCGTGTTTCGCCGTGAATTTGGTTGTACGCCGCGGGAGTACCAGCGAGGCGAGGAGTGTGCGTTGCCCGTGCCTGATTAGGGCCTGACATACGCTGCTGAACCTGTGTGGCAGGGGGGCTTGCCCTAATGCCAGTCGCCCTACTCAGTATTAACTGAAAAAACCGGCTCAAAATGTGGGAGGGGGCAAGCCCCCTCCCACATGTTCAAGCAGTGCCGGAGCGCACGCAGGCGTTATGGCAAGGCGTAGGCGATCACATAGTCGCCCCGGTCGGTGGACTGGCGCGCGCCGCCGGCAGTCACCACGACGTATTGCTTGCCGGTTTTCGGCGACACGTAGGTCATCGGGCCGCCCTGGCTGCCGACGGGCAGGCGGGCTTTCCAAATTTCGTCACCGTTGCCGCTGTTGAAGGCGCGCAGGTAGAAGTCCTGGGTGCCGGCGATAAAGATCAGGCCGCCCTGGGTCGACAGCGTGCCGCCGAGCGTCGGCAGGCCGATCTTGATCGGCAGGTGCATACGGATGCCCAGCGGACCGGTGTCTTCCACGGTGCCCACCGGCACTTGCCAGGCGATTTTCTGCGTTTTCATATCGATGGCGGTCAGGGTGCCGAACGGCGGCGCCTGACAGGGGATACCAGCCACCGACAGGAAGCGGTTTTTGTTCACCGCATAGGGCGTGCCCTTGAGCGGTACCGCGCCCATGCCGGTGTTCAGCGCTTCGCCACCGGAGGCGGCCTGGGCCTTGTTCTGCGACGGGATCATCTGGATCCACAGGCCCAGGCGCATGTCGTTGACGAAGATAAAACCATGCACCGGGTCGGTGGAAAGACTGCCCCAGTTCATGCCGCCCAGGGAACCGGGAAAGCTCAGGGATTTATCCGTGCCCGGCGCGGTGTACAGGCCGTCGTAGCGCATGCCCTTGAAGTCGATGCGGCACAGCAACTGGTCATATGGGGTGGCGCCCCACATGTCCGATTCCCTCAGGGTTTGCGCGCCGATCTGCGGCATGCCCACGGATTTGGGTTGGGTTGGCGAATAGGGTTCGTTGGGGATATTGGCGGCCTTGACCGGCACGTCCTTGACCTCGGTCAGCGGCTGGCCGGTGGCGCGGTCGAGCACGTAGATCTGCCCGGCCTTGGTGCCGATGACCACGGCAGGCACGGCCTTGTCGCTGCCCGGCGGGGTGAAGTCGATCAGGCTCGGCTGCATCGGCAGGTCGAAGTCCCACAGGTCGTTGTGGACAGTTTGGTACACCCACTTTTCGGCCCCGGTGGAGGCGTCCAGCGCCAGGACGGACGCGCCGTATTTATGGTTGAGCGCGGTGCGCTCCACGCCATAGATGTCGGTGGACGAACTGCCCATCGGCAGAAAGACCGTGTTCATCTGCGGGTCGTAGGACATCGGCGCCCAACTGTTGGGCGTGCTGCGCACATAAGTGCTGCCAGCGGCCGGCGCTTGTTTGTCGTCGGGGTTGCCCGGGTCGAAGGCCCAGCGCATGTGCCCACTGATTACGTCGAAACCACGGATCACGCCGCCGGGCATATCGGTCTGCACGTTATCGGCGACGCGGCCACCGACCACTACGGTGGTCCCGGCGATCAGCGGGGCGGAGGACAGTTGGTAGTAACTGTCCGGCACATTGCCGAGGCCGGCTTTGAGGTCCACCTGGCCATGGGTGCCGAAGCCTTCGCAGAACTGGCCGGTGTCGGCATCCACGGCAATCAGGCGCGCATCGATGGTGTTGGTCAGCAAACGGCGCTGGCACTGTGCACCGGCTGGAACGCTGGCGGCGATGATCGGCGAGCTGTTGGGTTGGGTCGGCTGGGCGATGGGCGCGCTGGCGTCGAAATAGGCCAGGCCCCGGCATCGTTGCCAGACCGCCGACTGTGCGTTGATCTGGTTTTTCCACAGCTCTTTGCCAGTGTCGGCGTCCAGGGCGATCAGGTTGTTGTGGGGCGTGCAGATAAACACCTTGTTGCCGATCTGCAGGGGTGTCAGTTGGTCTTCGGCACCGTTGCCGTCGCTGATGGCCACATCGCCTGTGCGATAGGTCCAGGCCACTTTGAGCTTGTCGATGTTGTCGCGGTTGATCTGATCCAGGGCGGCAAAGCGGCTGCCGCCCTCAGTGTTGCCGTAGTGCGCCCAGTCTTTCTGCGCCTCGGCCGGCACCACCGGTGTGACACCCGGGCCCGCCCCCGTTGGCGCTACGCTCGGGTGCGCGACAAACATGTTGCCCGCCGCCACCGCCACGCCCACCGCCAATACCGCCGCGACACCATACGCGCCGCGTGCCGGCTTGCTGGCCAGCAGCGGATACGCCAGCGCCACCACCAGGCCGATCACTGCGAACATGAACAATCGCGAAAACAGCGGCCAGAACACCAGCCCCACCTCTGCCACCGCCCACACGGCGGTGCCGATCAGAAACGCGGCGAACAGCCACGCACCGGCCGGTTTGCGACGGGCAATCAACAGGCCGGCAACCGCCATGGCCACACCGCCCAGCAGGAAATACCAAGAGCCACCGAGGCTGACCAGTTTGGCGCCGCCGACGGTCAGCGCAAGGCCGAGCAGGGCGATGATCACGCCCAGGCCCAGCAGGAAGAATCTAGAGACGCCAGCGGCGCGCGATGCTCGTTTCATGTCGAAAGGACTCGAGTGAGAGAGGGCAGAGGCGCAATGTTAGCAAGACAAGTAACTAGTTAGTACATTTTTGCTTGGCAGTTGAATTTAATGGCCATGGCGAGGGCTCGGGCATGAAAAAGCCGCTTGTTCCGTCAGAAACAAGCGGCTTTATTGATCGCCTTCGGTGCTTTGGCTAGAACTTGAAGCGACCCACCAAGCCTTTGAGCTGAGCGGAAATATCGGTCAAACGGCCCGAGCCGGTCTGTGCCGAGTGTGCGAAGCCTTCGACCAGTTGCGCATCGGCATGGATCTGCGCGATGTGGCGGTTGATCTCTTCGGCGACTTGGTGCTGCTCTTCGGCGGCGGTGGCGATCTGGGTGTTCTGGTCGCGGATCGAGTCCACCGAGCCGCGGATCTTGTCGAAGCTGTCGCGGGCCTGCTGGATGCGTTCCACGCTGGTATGGGACACCAACAGGCTGCCTTGCATCTGCTGCGTGACTTCCTGGGTGCGGCGGGCGAGGTTGCCCAGCAGGCTGTCGATCTCGCCGGTGGAGTCGGCGGTGCGGCGGGCGAGGGCGCGGACTTCGTCGGCGACCACGGCAAAACCGCGGCCCTGATCGCCGGCCCGGGCGGCTTCGATGGCGGCGTTGAGCGCCAGCAGGTTGGTCTGTTCGGCAATCGAGCGGATGGTATCCAGGATGGTGTTGATGTTTTTACTGTCCTGCTCCAACTGCTGCATGGTCTGGGTCGACTTCTGCAAGTCTTCACTGAGCCGCAACACGCTGCCGGTGGCTTCGCCGATATGTTGCTGGCCGTCATGCACGTCGCGGTAGCCTTCGTCGGCGCTGGAAGCGGCGGCGCTGCAAGAGCGTGCGACTTCGTTGGCGGTGGCCACCATCTCGTTGAACGCGGTGCTCACCAGTTCCACTGCTTCGCGCTGGCGCCCGGCGGCCTGGTTCATATTGTTGGCCACTTCGCTGGTGTCGGCGGCGGCGCTCTGCAGATCGGAGGATGCGTTACCGATGCGCTGCACCAGTTGCGCGATCATGCCCAGGAACTGGTTGAACCAGCCGGCCAGGGTGGCAGTTTCGTCTTTGCCCTGCACCTTGAGTTGACGGGTAAGGTCGCCTTCACCTTCGGCGATTTCCTGCAGGCCGTCGGCCACGCCGCGAATCGGCCGCACGATGACGCTGGCAAAGCTGGCACCGACAATCGCGAACACCACCGCCAGGGCTGCGGCGATGGCGGCGATCAACCAGGTCAGGCTGGTGGCGCCGGCCATCACTTCGTCGCGCTTGATCAGGCCGATAAAGCGCCAGCCCAGGTCTTTGGAACTGACCACGTTGGCCATATAGGCCACGCCGTCGATGTCGATCTGGGTCACGCCGTCGCCGCGTTTGGCCAATTCGGCGTAGTTGGGGCCCAAGTCGGCCAGAGGCTTGAAGTTGTGCTTGGCATCGCTGGGGTCCACCAGCACGTTGCCGTTGCCTTCCACCAGCATCAGGTAACCGCTGTCACCGAGCTTGATGTTCTTGACCAGTTCGGTCAGTTGCTTGAGCGACACGTCCAGGCCGACCACGCCCAGCACATTGCCGCTGGCATCGGCCACGGTATGCACGGTGCCGATCAGCACCACGTCGTCCGGTGCCCAGTAGTACGCGCCGGTGCGCACCGTGGTGCCAGGCGCGGCAACCGCTGCCTTGTACCAGGGGCGTACGCGCGGGTCGTAGTTGGTCAGCTTGGCGTCGTCGGGCCAGCTGGCGTAGCCACCGTCGGCGAGGCCGAGGGACAGGTAGGCCGTGGTGGGATGGCTCTTGGCGAATTGATCGAAGATCGCCAGCAGCTCTTTATTGGTTGGGGTCAGCGGGATTTGCGCAGCGTCGGCACTGGCATAGCTCTTGAGGTCTTTGGCCGCGACTACGCGCGGGTCCTTGGCCACGTACTCGACGTTCTGGCTGATGCCGTCGAAGAACTGCTTCATGCCATTGTCGATCTGGCGGATTTCCCGTCCGCTGCTGTCGAGGAAATTGGCTTGGGCCCCCTCGCGCAGGTTCAACACTACCAGTACCGCTACCAGGATGACCGGCACGCACGCGATAGCCGCGAACGCCCAGGTCAGCTTCTGCTTGATATTCATGACTTTCACCCGCGGGTATTTATAGTTTTGGCAAGGCAAACAGTAGTGCTGAGCGTCGCAGGGGTTGTTATGAAGGGTGGGTCCTTGCGTACGTACCCTCTTTATCGACCGAGAGGGCACGCACTTTAGGGCGCGTAGGTGGGTTCAGCCGATCAAATTGTCGGCCAGGGTGTCGCGGCGCATTGATTGCAGGTTTTTCTCGATGGTTTCGCAGATGGCTTCCATCTGGATCTGGTGTTCGCTGGAGCGGAACGGGCTTTGCAGGTCGGTGCCGATGCGTTCGATAGCCAGCAGCATAAAGCCCACCACCGTGGACGCCAGCGGGGTAAACCAGCCCAGGGATTCCACCAGGCCCACCGGTACGATCAGGCAGAACAGGGTGATAAACAGGCGCGGGAAATACACGTAGGGGTAGGGCAGCGGCGTGTTGGCGATACGCTCCATGCCGCCTTGGGCGTTGGACAGGTCCACCAGGGTCGACTCCAGCCGCGCCAGGCGAATGCTGTCCAGATGCCCGGCCTTGTATTCGCGGGCCAGCAACGCCGCCGAACCGGTAAGGATGTCGTTGGCGAAATTATTGGTCGCGTTGTTGCGCGCAAACTCATCGGCAGGGATGAACGCGCGCACTTCATCGGGGCACGGCTGGCCCCGCAGGTGCGCGGCCAGGCAGTTCACATAGGCCACATGTCGGCGTAACAGCGTGGATTTGATCGGGTTGACCTCACTGCCGGGGTCGTCCAGCAGGGTCAGCACCTGGCGCGCAAAGCTGCGCGAATTGTTGACCATCGCCCCCCACAACGTGCGGGCCTCCCACCAACGGTTATAGGCGCTGCTGTTGCGAAAACTGATCAACACCACGAGTGCCGAGCCCAGCAGGGTCAGGGGCATCAGCGGCAGGTTGATCTTGGCTGTGAGAAACAGCATGAAGTCCACCGTCACGGCGACGTCCCACAGCAACAGCCAGAACAATGACCAGCCGACGTAGCCCATGGTCTTGATGACCAGGCGGTACTTTTTGATGATGGCGGCTTTCAAATGACAACCTCGCGGCGAACGGTAAGCAACAGTGCCTTAGCTCGGACGCCGACAAGCCCGTTAGGTTCGCCGCAACCTGAAACGTTTAAGCCGCCGGGCGCAACAATTTTGGCAGCGATGGCAGCAGGTTTGAGATCGCGGCCTGGCTGAATGTGTGGCACGCCTGCTCACTTGTCAGCCTCTAAGAGTTGTGTAGATACCTATGTATGCTGAGTCAAACCTTCGAGAGTGAGCCCCTATGAAGATCGGCGTAATTTCCGATACCCACGGCCTTCTTCGGCCCGAAGCTGTGGCGGCCCTGCAAGGTTGTGAGCAGATCGTCCATGCGGGCGACATTGGCAGTGCCGACATTATCGAGCAACTGGCCGGCATCGCGCCGCTGCATGTGGTGCGTGGCAACAATGATCAGGATGCGCCATGGGCATGCCAGGTGCCTGATCATCTGCACGTTACGCTCAACGGCTGCCCAACTTTGCTGGTGCATGACGTCGCCGATGTCCCGGCATTGCTCACGCCTCACACGCGCCTGGTGATCACCGGGCATTCGCATAAACCGTTGATCCAGTGGCGCGGTGAAATCCTGTATGTAAACCCAGGCAGCGCGGGGCGCCGGCGTTTCAAGTTACCGGTGACGCTGGCGCTGCTTGAAATAGACGAGGGCACTATCGACGCTCGCTTGGTGTCACTGCTGGAGTGAAGCGGCTTATTGCTGGGCAAGAATGGACGCGAGCAAACCAGGAAAGCGGCTTTCAAGCTCATCCCTGCGTAACGAGTTCATATGGGTGGTGCCCACGCTGCGGGTATTCACCAGGCCGGCGTCGCGCAGCACGCGGAAGTGGTGGGACATGCTCGACTTGGGCCGCCCGCCATCCAGTTCGCCGCAGGTGGCTTCTGGCACGCCGGCCAGGCATCGGACGATCTCCAGGCGCACCGGATCACTCAGGGCGTAGAGCACGCGTTCGAGTGTGAGGTCTTGTAGGGGAGGGTGTTTGAAGGCTCGCATGAAACGAATCATAACAGGGGGGTATCGCTGAATACTATTGTTCGATTACCATCGAACTATCGAATCAGTCACCTGCTCTTGGAGTTTACGATGTCCGCTCTATTCGAACCCTTTACCCTTAAAGACGTCACCCTGCGCAATCGCATCGCTATTCCTCCAATGTGCCAATACATGGCCGAAGACGGCATCGTCAACGATTGGCACCATGTTCACCTGGCAGGCATGGCGCGCGGCGGTGCGGGACTTTTGGTAGTGGAAGCCACCGCAGTGGCCCCGGAAGGCCGTATCACCCCAGGCTGTGCCGGCATCTGGAGCGATGCCCACGCCGAAGCTTTTGTGCCCATGGTCAAAGCCATCAAGGCCGCAGGTTCGGTGCCAGGCATCCAGATCGCCCACGCCGGACGTAAGGCCAGCGCCAATCGCCCGTGGGAAGGCGATGACCATATCCCTGCTTCCGACGCCCGCAGTTGGGAAACCATCGCGCCGTCTGCGATTGCGTTCGGTGCCAACCTGCCCAACGTGCCGCGCGCCATGACCCTGGAGGACATTGCCCGGGTCAAACAGGACTTCGTCGATGCCGCGCGCCGTGCCCGCGACGCCGGTTTCGAGTGGATCGAACTGCACTTCGCCCACGGCTACCTGGGCCAGAGTTTCTTCTCGGAACATTCCAACCAGCGCACCGACGCCTACGGCGGCAGCTTCGACAATCGTAGCCGCTTCCTCCTGGAAACCCTGGCCGCTGTGCGTGAAGTCTGGCCGGAAAACCTGCCGCTGACCGCGCGTTTTGGCGTGATCGAGTACGACGGCCGTGACGAGCAGACCCTCACCGAATCCATCGAACTGGCGCGTCGTTTCAAGGCCGGCGGCCTGGACTTGCTGAGCGTCAGCGTCGGTTTCACCATTCCGGACGCCAACATTCCGTGGGGCCCGGCTTTCATGGGGCCGATTGCCGAACGTGTGCGGCGGGAAGCCGGCATACCGGTGACCTCCGCGTGGGGCTTCGGCACCCCGCAACTGGCTGAAGGCGCGTTGCAGGCCGGTCAGCTGGACCTGGTGTCGGTGGGGCGCGCGCACCTGGCCGACCCCCATTGGGCGTATTTCGCCGCCAAAGAATTAGGCGTGGAGAAATCCGCCTGGACCTTGCCGGCGCCTTATGCGCATTGGCTTGAGCGCTATCGCTAAGGTCCTGGCGAGGTAATGGAAGCCACTCAATCGAGTGGCTTTTTTACGTCTGGCCATTGAGTTGATACACAGCGGATACACGAAAAATAACGAATGAGAACAGATATCAAACACGAATGACTTGATATACCATTCGCGGCGAATTCTTGGCAGGTTTGCCGTCCCATCTGGCTCATTCACTAGGCTGAACACCCATGCGTCGTACGCTGATTTCCCTGTGTGTCCTTCAGGCGTTTTCCCCTTTTACCTGGGCGCAGGAGGTCACCACGCCATCCGCCAGCCTTGAGTTACAAGCGACCACGGTCACTGGCGAAGGGGATTACGAGACGGCGCAAGGTCCCGTCAAGGGCTACCACGCCACGCGTTCGGCCAGTGCGACGCGCACCGACACCGCCATCCACGAAACACCGCAGTCCATCAGCGTGGTGTCCAAGGACGTGGTCGAAGACCTCGGCGCAACGCGCCTGCAAGATGCTCTCGACTACGCCGGCGGTGTAGGCCGCGCCAACAACTTCGGCGGGCAGGGCCTCACCACGTTTACCGTGCGCGGCTTCACCACCGGCGAGTTCTACCGTAACGGCTTCCCGATCAACCGTGGCTACCCGAACATGCCGGACGCCAACACCATCGAGCGCCTGGAAGTGCTGCGCGGCCCGGCCACCATGCTGTACGGCCGTGGCGATCCGGGCGGCACCTTCAATGTCGTGTCCAAGCAACCGCTGGCCGAACGCACGGTGACCCTAGGCAGCCAGTTGAACGACCAGGGCATGCAGCGCGGCACGCTGGACGCCTCCGGCCCGCTGGACGAAGAAGGCCGCCTGGCCTATCGCCTGAACGTGGTGGGCGAGGGCGGCGACACCTTCCGTGATCATGTGTCGACCGAACGCTACGGCGTCACCCCGGTCCTCACCTGGCAGGCCAGCGATGACACCAAGGTGATCTTCGAAGGCGATTTCATGCGCAATAACCATCCGCTGGACCGTGGCCTGACGCGTTTCCCCAACCAGGCCGGCACGCCGTCCCGCGACACGTTCTGGGGTGACAAGGACGTGGGCAAGCTGCACAACGACAACAACATGGCTCAGTTGCGTTTCGAGCATATGCTCAACGACAGCTGGACGTTGGGGGGTGGGTTTCAGTGGTTGGATGGGACGTTGCAGGGGAATGCCATCGAGGCCAATACTTTGGCCGGCGACGGGCGGACTCTCAGCCGCAACTTCAACTACCGCAAGCTGGATTGGACTGACAAGGATTATCAACTCAATCTAACCGGCCATTTCTCTACGGGCAGCCTTGAGCATACGTTGCTGACCGGTATCGAGTATGAGGATTACGATTATAAGTCGATCATTCAACGCTCCGATCCGAAGGTTAACCCTTATACAACCGACATCTTCAATCCTGTCTACGGAAAACTTCGTCCGGAATTGACGCTTACTCCAACCCACGATAAAGAAAACCTCAAGACTTACTCTGCATTCATTCAGGATCAGGTAGCTTTAACCGAGCGCTTGAAAGTCCTGGCAGGCGCACGCTTTGAGCGTTTTGAGCATGAGTATGAAACGTACGTATCCAATACTAAAAGCTGGGAGGCGAGTGATAACGCGGTTACCCCACGTGTAGGTGTTATATACGACCTTACAGATACGCTTGCGGTCTATGCCGGCGCAGCCCGCTCATTCAAACCCAATACCGGCGCCAGTCGTGAGGGCAGCGGATTTGAGCCGGAGAAAGGGAAGTCCTATGAGATGGGTATCAAATGGGAAGGGCTGGACCGTCAGTTGAGCGTTGACGCTGCGATCTATCAGATCGATAAGAAAAATGTACTGACTACAGATCCCCAGGACCAAAACTCTAAGGTCGCAGCGGGTCAAGTCCGCAGTCGCGGCTTCGACCTCAATATTGCCGGGAACATTACCCCTCAGTGGCGTGTGATCGGCGGTTACGCTTATGTAGATGCTGAGGTGACTAAAGACAATTCAATTCGTGTCGGCTCGCGTCTAGCAAATATTCCACGCAACAGCTTCAGCTTACTCAACGTGTACGAGTTTCAGGATGGTGCTCTTAAAGGTCTAGGCTTAGGCGCGGGCGGCAAATATGTCGCCGAACGTGTCGGGCAAACTTCTAATACTCCGTTTTCCATGGACGCCTACACCGTCGTCGACCTGCTCAGCTACTACAAGGTCAACGACAAGATCCGTCTTAACCTGGACGTGAAGAACCTGTTCAACCGCGAGTACGAAGAGGGTGCGTTCGGCAATATCTACGCGTACCCCGGCGCGCCGCGTACGGTGCAGGTTGGTATTGCCTACACCTTGTAACGCCGTCTTGTCGGCTTGCAATGGCATAGGGGCGTAACTAGATAGTTGGAGCTAAGTGTGGGAGGGGGCTTGCTGGGTTGAGGCTTGCTGTGGTGAGCGGGCTTGCCCCGCGCTGGGCTGCGAAGCGGCCCCATTCCAGGCGATGTGGTTTAGCTGACACACCGAGGTGCCTGGGTTTGGGGCCGCTTCGCAGCCCAGCGCGGGGCAAGCCCGCTCACCACAGAGTTATTTCAGCCTTTGAAACGTGTGTAGATATCTATGGCTATCGGGGCCAAATGCACCGAGTTGCCGGGTGATGGCCCAGAGGAATTTAACTGTGGGAGGGGGCTTGCCCCCGATGGCGGCCTGACAGCCGACCAGGAAGTTGGGTCAAACCGAGTACATATCCGTTGCTGCGGTCACGGCGGCTATGGGTTCCGCTCTTACGGCGGGTCACTTTTGGAAGAGCGCCAAAAGTAACCAAAAACGCTTTGCCCCACCACTCGGCACCTCGCCTAGGCTCGGTGTGCCCGTAATCCGACATTGATTTGGGGCGCCTGAGATCAAAAGCAAAAGCAAGAGCAAGAGCAAGAGCAAGAGCAAGAGCAAGAGCAAGAGCAAGAGCAAGAGCGGCTCGCTTCGCATCGTGGTTAGGGTTGGTGGCTGCATATCTTCGGTGACATAGCCTGAGAAAATGAGGTTCTCGTGGTGAGCAGGCTTGCTGTGGTGAGAGGGCCTTCTGTGGTGAGAGGGCTTGCTGTGGTGAGAGGGCTTGCTGTGGTGAGCGGGCTTGCCCCGCGCTGGGCTGCGAAGCGGCCCCATTCCAGGCGATGTGGTTTAGCTGACACACCGAGGTGCCTGGGTTTGGGGCTGCTTCGCAGCCCAGCGCGGGGCAAGCCCGCTCACCACAGATTTATTTCAGCCTTTGAAACGTGTGTAGATATCTATGGCTATCGGGGCCAAATGCACCGAGTTGCCGGGTGGTGGCCCAGAGGAATTTAACTGTGGGAGGGGGCAAGCCCCCTCCCACCTGTCCTTTCACTTGGCTTTAGAGCGGGGTGAGTACATTCATCACCGTATCCAACGCTACCCGCGTGTCATCCAGCTGCACCAGCGACGCATGCCGCGCGCCCAGGGCATCGCGGTTCTGGATGGCGGTGAGGATGGCTTTATGCCGAGGCAGGCTCAGGCCCTGGATGTCGGGGCGGCGGTTGGTGATGTTGATCGATTCGCGCAACGGCAGCGACAGCATGTTGCACATATATGCCAGCAGGTCGTTGCGGGTGGCGTCGGCGATGGCGCGGTGGAAGTCCAGGTCGGCCTGTAGCAGCTGTTCGTGGGTCTGCGCGGTCTCCATGCCGTGGTAGGCCTTTTCGATGATGGCGATGTCATCGTCGGTGGCGGTGGTCGCGGCCATGGCGGCGATTTCCGGTTCGAGGATGCGCCGCACACCGGCCAGGGTATTGAAAAACTCGCTATGGGGCGTGGACTGCATCAACCAGGACAGCACGTCCGGGTCGAGCAGGTGCCATTTGAGCCGTGGCCGCACCACCGCACCCACCCGTGGCTTGGAGTACACCAGGCCCTTGGCACTGAGCACGCGGGTCGCCTCGCGCAACACCGAACGGCTGACCTTGTACTCCTCGCAGAGCGTGGCCTCCATGGGCAGGCGTTCTTCTGGCTTGAAGCGACCGGAAACGATGTGCATGCCCAAGTCCTGGACGATCTGGGCATGCATGCTCTTGCGCGGCTTGGACGGCTGGTGATCCATAACGGGCGGGATGCTCTGGCTTAAATTCGCGGCATCATAGCATCCCAATTAGTGGGAATGCCGTGGGACTTCCGCCCCGCGGCAACCCACCAGAAAGTCAAAGTCGCAGCCTTGGTCCGCTTGCAGCACATGGTTGATGTATAGCTGGCGATAGCCGCCGACGATCAGGTCCTGTGGCGGCTTGAGGTCGGCCATGCGCGCCGCCAGCTCGGCGTCGGAAATGTCCAGGTGCAAGCGGCCGTTGGCGCAGTCCAGCTCGATCCAGTCACCTTCCTGCACCGTGGCCAAGGGCCCGCCGGCGGCAGCTTCCGGTGCCACATGCAGCACCACGGTGCCGTAGGCCGTGCCGCTCATGCGCGCATCGGAAATGCGCACCATATCGGTCACGCCCTGGGCCAGCAGCTTGGCCGGCAGGCCCATATTGCCGACTTCGGCCATGCCTGGGTAACCCTTGGGCCCGCAGTTTTTCATGACCAGGATCGAGTTGGCGTCCACCTCCAGCTCCGGGTCGTTGATGCGCGCCTTGTACATGTCGAAGTTCTCGAACACCACCGCACGGCCGCGATGCTGCATCAATTCCGGGCTGGCCGCCGACGGCTTGAGAACTGCACCGAGCGGCGCCAGGTTGCCGCGCAGCACGCAGATGCCGCCGTCGGCGCGGATCGGGTTATCCAGAGTGCGGATCACTTCGTCCTGGCCGTAGATCGGCGAATCCTGGGTGTTTTCGCCCAGGGTCTTGCCGTTGACGGTCAGCGCGTTCGGGTGTGGGATCAGGTTGGCTTCGCCCAGGCGACGCAGCACCGCAGGCAGGCCGCCGGCGTAGTAGAACTCTTCCATCAGGAAACGCCCGGAGGGCTGCAAGTCCACGATAGTCGGCATACCGCGACCGATGCGGGTCCAGTCGTCCAGTTCAAGGTCCACGCCGATACGCCCGGCAATGGCTTTAAGGTGGATCACCGCGTTGGTCGAACCGCCGATGGCCGCGTTGACCCGAATCGCGTTTTCAAAGGCTTCTTTGGTGAGGATCTTCGACAGGCGCAGGTCTTCACGCACCATCTCCACCGCACGCATGCCCGACATATGCGCCAGCACATAACGGCGCGCATCCACTGCGGGAATCGCGGCGTTGTGCGGCAGGGAAGTGCCGAGGGCTTCCGCCATGCAGGCCATGGTCGAGGCGGTGCCCATGGTGTTGCAGGTGCCCGCCGAACGGGACATACCGCCCTCGGCCGCGAGGAAATCATCCAGGGTGATGGTGCCGGCCTTGACCTGCTCACTCAGTTGCCACACCACCGTGCCCGAACCAATGTCCTGGCCCTTGTGCTTACCGTTGAGCATCGGCCCGCCCGTCACCACGATCGCCGGTACGTCGCAACTGGCGGCGCCCATCAGCAGGGCCGGGGTGGTCTTGTCGCAGCCGGTCAGCAGCACCACGCCGTCGATGGGGTTGCCGCGAATGGCTTCTTCTACATCCATGCTCGCCAGGTTGCGGGTGAGCATGGCGGTAGGGCGCAGGTTCGACTCGCCGTTGGAAAACACCGGGAATTCCACCGGGAAGCCACCGGCCTCGATCACCCCACGTTTGACGTGCTCGGCGATCTGACGGAAGTGCGCGTTGCACGGAGTCAGCTCCGACCAGGTGTTGCAAATACCGATGATCGGCTTGCCATGGAACTGGTGGTCGGCGATGCCCTGGTTCTTCATCCAGCTGCGGTACATGAAGCCGTTCTTATCGGCAGTACCGAACCACTGGGCGGAGCGTAGGCCGGGCTTTTTATCAGACATGATCGATTTCTCTTATTGTATGACTATATGTTCTCTCTGCGGCTAAACATAAGCGCAAAATCTTCCATTTGGAAGTGTTGTTTCGTAAATAGTACTACTATATAGTCGATCTCAACTGAGGTGTGGCCCTGGCGAGTTATCGCGAGAGGCGTCGCCCGAGCTTCTATAAAAACAACAATCGGAGATCGACCCCCATGAGCCAGGAACTGCGGCTTATTCGGCGCATCACGCTGAAACTGATTCCCTTCCTGATCCTGCTGTACCTGATCGCCTACGTGGACCGTTCCGCCGTGGGTTTCGCCAAGCTGCACATGGGCGCCGATGTCGGCATCGGTGACGCCGCCTATGGCCTGGGCGCGGGCCTGTTCTTTATCGGCTACTTCCTGTTCGAGATTCCCAGCAACCTGATGCTCGACCGCTTCGGCGCCCGGCGTTGGTTCGCGCGGATCATGATCACCTGGGGCACCATCACCATCGGGATGGCCTTTGTGCAGGGGCCGCACAGCTTCTATGTGATGCGTTTTCTGCTCGGCGCGGCGGAAGCCGGGTTCTTTCCCGGCGTGCTGTACTACATCACCCAATGGTTCCCGGTGCGCCATCGCGGCAAGATCCTCGGCCTGTTCATCCTCTCCCAACCCATCGCCATGATGATCACCGGCCCGGTATCCGGCGGCCTGCTGGGCATGGACGGCATCCTCGGTCTGCATGGCTGGCAGTGGCTGTTCATCGTGATCGGCACCCCGGCGATCCTGCTGACCTGGCCGGTGCTGCGCTGGCTGCCGGACGGCCCCAAACAGGTCAAATGGATGAGCGAGGACGAGAAAGCCTGGCTCACCGGCGAGCTGGCCAAAGATCTGCAGGCCTACGGCCAGACCCGTCACGGCAACCCGCTGCATGCCCTCAAGGACAAGCGCGTGCTGTTGCTGGCGCTGTTCTACCTGCCGGTGACCCTGAGCATCTATGGCCTGGGCCTGTGGCTGCCGACCCTGATCAAACAGTTCGGCGGCACGGACCTGGTTACCGGCTTTATCTCGGCCGTGCCGTATATCTTCGGCATCATCGGCCTGCTGATCATCCCGCGCAGTTCCGACCGTTTGAATGATCGCTACGGCCACCTTGCCGTGCTGTATGTACTGGGTGCCACCGGCCTGTTCTTCAGCGCCTGGCTCGGCGCGCCGGTGCTGCAAATGGCGGCGTTGTGCCTGGCGGCGTTCGCGATGTTTTCCTGCACCGCAGTGTTCTGGACCTTGCCGGGGCGTTTCTTCGCCGGCGCCAGTGCGGCGGCGGGCATTGCCCTGATCAACTCGGTGGGCAACCTGGGCGGTTATATCGGTCCGTTCGTGATCGGCGCGCTCAAGGAGTACACCGGCAACCTGGCCTCGGGCCTGTATTTCCTGTCCGGCGTGATGCTGTTCGGCCTGGTGTTGACCGGCGTGGTCTACCGCGTGCTGGAGCGCAAACATGTGCTGCCAGCCGACCAGTTCGCCGCCAGCGCCCGTGGTGCCACCCGTACTTAATTCAAGGAGAAAGCTGATGCGTTTAGTGCAGTTCGAACTCAATAACGGCGAGCGCCGGGTCGGCGTTGTCGATGGCACCCGGTTACGCGAAGTGCAGGGCGCCGGCAGCGTGCGCGAACTGGCGCTGGCCGCCATCGAAGCCGGGGCTTCATTGCAGCAGCAGGTCGACAGCCTGGGCTTGGGCGACAGCCATGACTACGCCGCGTTGCTCGCC
Organism: Pseudomonas sp. S5F11; assembly: GCF_019641515.1. Taxonomy (NCBI): domain Bacteria; kingdom Pseudomonadati; phylum Pseudomonadota; class Gammaproteobacteria; order Pseudomonadales; family Pseudomonadaceae; genus Pseudomonas; species Pseudomonas sp. S5F11. The sequence goes on along the minus strand of NZ_JAIFJZ010000001.1, from coordinate 1,277,479 downwards.
GAACAGAAGATCCTGCCGCCGCTGGACCATCCGGACCCGGCCCATATGCTGATCAGCGGCACCGGCCTGACCCACCTGGGCAGCGCCGCCGCTCGCGACAAAATGCACCAACAGGCCGGCGACGAAGCCACGTTGACCGACACCATGCGCATCTTCAAATGGGGCGTGGAGGGCGGCAAGCCCGCCGTCGGTCAGGCGGGGGTGCAACCGGAATGGTTCTACAAAGGCGACGGCAGCATCGTGGTGCGCCCTGGCCAGGCGTTCCCGGTGCCACCCTTTGCCGAAGACGCCGGCGAAGAGCCGGAGATCGGCGGCCTGTACGTCATCGGCCACGACCGCAAGCCGTATCGTCTGGGTTTTGCGGTGGGCAACGAGTTCTCCGACCATGTCATGGAGCGCAAGAATTACCTGTACCTGGCCCACTCCAAACTGCGCAGTTGCAGCTATGGCCCCGAGCTGCGCGTGGGCGAATTGCCCCAGCACCTGGCCGGCACCAGCCGCCTGCTGCGCGACGGCCAGGTGATCTGGGAAAACGAATTCCTCAGCGGCGAGGCCAACATGTGCCACAGCCTGGAAAACCTTGAGTACCACCACTTCAAGTACAGTCAGTTCCTCACGCCGGGCGATGTGCATATTCATTTCTTCGGCACCGCCACGCTGTCATTCGCCGACGGTATACGTACCCAACCGGGGGATGTGTTCGAGATCAGCCAGGCCGAGTTCGGCGCGCCGCTGATCAACAGTGTCGGCCAGGCCGATGCGGTATTCGAACCCGGCAACGTCGTCACCCTTTAAGGAGAGCACCATGACCCAGTTTATCGGCCACAACTACATCGGCGGCCAGCGCAGCGCCCAGGGCAGCACCAAGCTGCACAGCGTCGACGCGGCCACCGGCGAAACCTTGCCTCAGGTTTTCTTCCAGGCCACTCCGCAAGAGGTCGACGCCGCCGCCCAGGCCGCCGCCGCCGCGTACCCGGCGTACCGCGCCTTGAGCGCCGCGCGCCGTGCGCAGTTCCTCGACGCGATTGCCGACGAACTGGATGCCCTGAGTGATCATTTCGTCGAGTTGGTGTGCCGCGAAACCGCGCTGCCGGCCGCCCGCATCAAAGGCGAACGCGGTCGCACCAGCGGCCAGATGCGCCTGTTCGCCACCGTGCTGCGGCGCGGTGACTTCTACGGCGCGCGCATCGACAAAGCCCTGCCGGACCGCCAACCACTGCCGCGTCCGGACCTGCGTCAATACCGCATCGGCCTCGGCCCGGTGGCGGTGTTCGGTGCAAGCAACTTCCCGCTGGCGTTCTCCACAGCCGGCGGCGACACCGCAGCCGCGCTGGCGGCCGGGTGCCCAGTGGTGTTCAAGGCCCACAGCGGGCATATGGCGACGGCCGAATGCGTGGCCGATGCGATCATCCGCGCGGCCGAGGCCACCGAGATGCCCGCCGGCGTGTTCAATATGATCTTCGGCGGCGGCGTCGGTGAAGCGTTGGTCAAGCACCCGGCGATCCAGGCGGTGGGCTTTACCGGCTCGCTCAAAGGCGGTCGCGCCCTGTGCGACATGGCGGCGGCGCGCCCGCAACCGATCCCAGTGTTTGCCGAGATGTCGAGCATCAACCCGGTGATCGTGCTGCCCCAGGCCCTACAGGCACGGGCAGACACCTTGGCCCGCGACCTGACCGCCTCGGTGGTGCAAGGCTGCGGCCAGTTCTGCACCAACCCAGGCCTGGTGATCGGGATCGCCTCGCCCGAATTCAGCGCATTCACCCAGCAAGTGGCGCAGTTGATCGGCGAGCAACCGGCGCAAACCATGCTCAACGCCGGCACTTTGAGCAGCTATGGAAAGGGCCTGGAAAAACTCCTCGCGCACCCTGGTATCCAGCACCTGGCGGGCAATGCCCAATCCGGCAATCAGGCCCAGCCGCAGCTGTTCAAGGCTGACGCCAGTTTATTGATCAACGGCGATGAGGCACTGCAGGAAGAAGTCTTCGGCCCCACCACGGTGTTTGTCGAAGTCGCCGATCAGGCCCAGCTCAGCGCCGCATTGCAAGGCCTGCATGGGCAACTGACGGCGACGCTTATCGGCGAGCCGGGCGACTTGCAGCAGTTCGCCGAACTTACGCCACTGCTGGAGCAGAAGGTCGGGCGCATTCTGCTCAACGGCTACCCGACCGGGGTGGAGGTCTGCGATTCGATGGTGCATGGCGGTCCGTACCCAGCGACCTCCGATGCCCGTGGCACTTCGGTCGGCACCCTGGCCATCGACCGCTTCCTGCGTCCGGTGTGTTTCCAGAACTACCCTGACAGCCTGCTGCCCGATGCGCTGAAAAATGCCAACCCGCTGCGTATCCAGCGCTTGGTGGACGGCACGCCGTCGCGCGATCCGCTGTAAACACCCAACCCGCGTCCAGGAGGCTATATGTCGTTGAGCGCAGTGACCGCACACCGTGCGCAGTTGGGGGAGGGCCCGTTCTGGGACGGTCCGACCCAGGCGTTGTATTGGGTGGATATCGCCGGCAAACAGGCGCTGCGCCTGATGGATGGGCAACTGCGCATGTGGCGGATGCCCGAGCATGTCTCGGCGTTCATCCCCTGCGAACGCGGCGATGCGCTGGTGACCTTGAGCAGTGGCGTCTACCGCCTGGACCTGGCCACCGAGGCCCTGACCCTGCTGTGCCAGGCCGATCCGCACCCCGGCAACCGTGGCAATGAAGCGCGTTGCGATGCCCAGGGGCGGCTGTGGTTGGGCACCATGCAGAACAACATCGGCGAGCAGGGTGAGGACCTGCCGATCACGCGGCGCTCCGGCGGCCTGTTCCGCGTGGACGCCGACGCCACGGTCACGCCATTGCTGCAAGGGTTGGGTATTCCCAATACCTTGCTGTGGAGCGACGACGGCAGCCAGGTGCACTTCGGTGACAGCCTGGACGGCACGCTTTACCGGCACGGCATTTCGGCCAATGGCCATCTGGAGTCGCCCACGCTGTGGTTCGGTCCGCATCCGCGTGGCGGGCCGGACGGCTCGGCGATGGACGCCGACGGTTATATCTGGAACGCCCGCTGGGACGGCGGTTGCTTGCTGCGGCTGACGCCCACGGGCGAGGTGGATCGAGTCATCGAGCTGCCGGTCAGCCGCCCCACCAGTTGCGTGTTTGGTGGGCCCGAACTCACCACTCTGTTTATTACCAGTGCGGCCAGTCCTCTGGATCACCCCTTGGACGGTGCCGTGCTGGCTATCGATGTCGATGTACCTGGCAAACCTTGCCATCGCTTTGCCGGTTAACCCAAGCGCTAACAACAATAACAAGGAGTCACCCGTATGAATCGTCGTCGTGGTATCCGTTCCCTGTGCTGCGCCGCTGTGGCGGTATCGGCCATGAGCTTGAGCGGGCTGGTGTTGGCCGCTGATACAGTCAAAATCGGCTTCCTGGTCAAACAAGCCGAAGAACCTTGGTTTCAGACCGAGTGGGCCTTCGCTGAAAAGGCCGCCAAGGACAAGGGGTTTGAGTTGATCAAGATCGCCGTGCCCGACGGCGAGAAGACCCTCTCGGCCATCGACAGCCTGGCCGCCAACGGCGCCAAGGGTTTTGTGATCTGCCCACCGGATGTGTCCCTCGGCCCGGCGATTGTGGCCAAGGCCAAGCTCAACGATATGAAAGTCATGGCGGTGGACGACCGTTTCGTCGACGCCAAGGGCAAGTTTATGGAAGACGTGCCGTACCTGGGCATGGCCGCGTTCGAGGTAGGCCAGAAGCAGGGCGCTGCCATGGCGGATGAGGCGAAAAAACGCGGTTGGGACTGGAAAGAAACCTACGCGGTGATCACCACTTTCAACGAGCTCGATACCGGTAAGAAACGCACCGACGGTTCGATCGATTCGCTGAAGAAAGCCGGCATCCCCGCGGACCATATCCTCACCGCGCCGCTGAAAACCCTGGACGTACCGGGCAGCATGGACGCCGCCAACTCGGCGCTGGTCAAACTCCCAAGCGGCGTGAAAAACCTGATCATCGGCGGTATGAACGACAACACCGTGCTCGGCGGCGTGCGCGCCACTGAAGCGGCCGGTTTCAAGGCGGCCAATGTGATCGGGATCGGCATCAATGGCACCGATGCCATCGGCGAACTGAAAAAACCCGACAGCGGCTTCTACGGCTCCATGCTGCCAAGCCCGCATATCGAAGGCTACAAAACCGCCGAGATGATGTTCGAGTGGGTGACCACCGGCAAAGAGCCGCCTAAATACACCGCCATGGACGAAGTAACCCTGATCACCCGCGCCAACTTCCAGGAAGAACTGACCAAGATCGGGCTGTGGAAATGACCGCTGCGGCCTTGCGGTTTGACGGCATCGGCAAGACCTTTCCCGGGGTCAAGGCGCTGGACGGCATCAGTTTTACCGCCCAGCCCGGGCAAGTGCATGCGTTGATGGGCGAGAACGGCGCGGGCAAATCGACCCTGCTGAAGATCCTCGGCGGGGCCTATATCCCCAGCAGCGGCGCGCTGCAGATCGGCGCGCAGACCCTGGCCTTCAAATGCGCGGCCGACAGCATCGCCAGCGGCGTGGCGGTGATTCACCAAGAGCTGCACCTGGTGCCGGAAATGAGCGTGGCCGAGAACCTGTTCCTCGGCCATTTGCCCACGCGCTGGGGCGTGGTCAACCGTGGCCTGCTGCGCAAGCAGGCCCTGGCGTGCCTCAAGGGCCTGGCCGATGAAATCGACCCGGACCAGAAGCTGGGGCGTCTGTCCCTGGGCCAGCGCCAATTGGTGGAAATCGCCAAGGCGCTGTCCCGGGGCGCCCATGTGATCGCCTTCGACGAGCCCACCAGCAGCCTGTCGGCGCGGGAGATCGAGCGTTTGATGGCGATCATCACGCGCCTGCGCGACGAGGGCAAAGTGGTGCTCTACGTGTCGCACCGCATGGAAGAAGTGTTCCGCATCTGCGACGCGGTCACGGTGTTCAAGGACGGCCGCTACGTGCGTACGTTCGAGGACATGAGCGCGCTGACCCACGACCAGTTGGTGACCTGCATGGTCGGTCGCGATATTCAGGACATCTACGACTACCGCCCGCGCGAGCACGGCGAGGTGGCGCTCAAGGTCGACGGTCTGCTTGGCCCTGGGCTGCGCGAGCCGGTGAGTTTCCAGGTGCGCAAAGGCGAAATCCTCGGCCTGTTCGGCCTGGTGGGGGCCGGGCGTACGGAGCTGTTCCGTCTGCTCAGCGGCCTGGAGCGTGCCAGCGCCGGCAGCCTGGCGCTGGAGGGTGAGCCATTGCAGTTGCGCTCGCCGCGCGACGCCATCGCCGCCGGGGTGCTGCTGTGCCCCGAAGACCGCAAAAAGGAAGGCATCATCCCGCTGTCCAGCGTGGCCGAGAACATCAACATCAGTGCTCGTGGCGCCCACTCGCGGTTCGGCTGGCTGCTGCGCGAGGGCTGGGAAAAGGGCAACGCCGCGCACCAGATCCAGGCGATGAAAGTCAAAACCCCGAACGCCGCGCAGAAGATCCTGTACCTCTCCGGCGGCAACCAGCAGAAAGCCATTTTGGGCCGCTGGCTGTCGATGCCGATGAAAGTGCTGTTGCTCGACGAACCGACCCGCGGCATCGACATCGGCGCCAAGGCCGAGATCTATCAGATCATCCACAACCTGGCGGCGCAGGGCATCGCGGTGATCGTGGTGTCCAGCGACCTGATGGAAGTGATGGGCATCGCCGACCGCATCCTGGTGCTGTGCGAAGGCGCGCTGCGCGGCGAACACCCGCGCGAACACGCCACTGAATCCAACCTGCTGCAGCTGGCCTTGCCGCGCCGCGTGACGAACTGAGAGAAAACCATGACCACTCAAAACAACGCGCTGCCCACGGCACGCAAACCCCTGGACATGCGCGCCTTGCTCGACAACTGGGCGATGCTGCTGGCGGCCATCGCCATCTTCGTGTTGTGCGCCTTGCTGATCGACAACTTCCTCTCGCCGCTGAACATGCGCGGCCTGGGCCTGGCGATTTCCACCGTGGGCATCGCCGCCTGCACCATGCTGTTCTGCCTGGCCTCGGGGCATTTTGACCTGTCGGTGGGCTCGGTAATCGCCTGCGCCGGGGTGGTCGCGGCCATCGTCATGCGCGACACCGACAGCGTCATGCTGGGCATTGGCGCGGCATTGCTGATGGGCCTGGTGGTGGGGCTGATCAACGGCATCGTGATCGCCAAACTGCGGGTCAACGCGCTGATCACCACACTGGCAACCATGCAAATCGTGCGCGGCCTGGCCTATATCTTTGCCGATGGCAAAGCGGTGGGGGTGTCCCAGGAGCAGTTCTTTATCTTTGGTAACGGCCAACTGTTCGGCGTGCCGGTGCCGATCCTGATCACCCTGGCGTGCTTTGTGTTTTTCGGCTGGCTGCTCAACTACACCACCTATGGGCGCAACACCATGGCCATCGGCGGCAACCCGGAAGCGGCGTTGCTGGCGGGCGTGAATGTGGATCGCACCAAGATCCTGATCTTCGCCGTACACGGCCTGATCGGTGCCCTGGCCGGCGTGATTTTGGCCTCACGCATGACCTCGGGCCAACCGATGATCGGCCAGGGTTTCGAACTGACCGTCATCTCGGCCTGCGTACTGGGCGGCGTGTCGCTGAGTGGCGGCATCGGCATGATCCGCCACGTGATCGCGGGTGTGCTGATCCTGGCGATCATCGAAAACGCGATGAACCTGAAGAACATCGACACCTTCTACCAGTATGTAATCCGCGGCTCCATCCTGCTGCTGGCCGTGGTCATCGACCGCATGAAACAACGCTGACTCCATGCCCCGTAAGGACTCAATGTGGGAGGGGGCTTGCCCCCGATAGCGGTAGATCAGAAACAAAAATGCAAACTGACACTCCGCAATCGGGGGCAAGCCCCCTCCCACAGTAAAGCGGTTCGATGTTGTTGCTGGCAGCGGTGATCGAGCCCATGAAACAGCGATGAGCCCTGGTCATGTGAAATCAAAAGCTGGGAGGGGGATCGATGCTGGTGCTGGCAGCGGTGATCGAGCCCATGAAACAACGCTGAGCCTTGGTCATGTGAAATCAAAAGGTGGGAGGGCGCTTCGATGTTGTTGCTGACAGCGGTGATCGAGCCCATGAAACAACGCTGAGCCTTGGTCATGTGAAATCAAAAGGTGGGAGGGGGCTTGCCCCCGATAGCGGTGTATCAGAAGCAAAAATGCAGACTGACACTCCGCAATCGGGGGCAAGCCCTGCCACAGTAAAGCGGTGTTAATCAGCGCTGAACTTGAACACCGTATGTTGGGTGTAGGTCTGCCCAGGGTTCAAGCGGGTCGAGGCAAACTTGGGCTGGTTCGGCGCATCGGGAAAGTGTTGGGTCTCCAGGGTAAAACCACTCCAGTGCAGGTACGTCTTGCCGGCTTTGCCCTTCACCGAACCGTCGAGGAAGTTGCTGGTGTAGAACTGCACGCCCGGTTCGCTGGTGTAGAGCTGCAAGCGCCGACCGGATTCGGGGTCGTGGATTTCGGCAGCCAGTTGCTTGACGTCGCCTTGGGTGTCCAGGGCCCAGTTGAAGTCAAAGCCGCCTTGTTTCGGCTCGGCAAACTTGAGCTGCGGATGGTCTTCTTTGATGTGCTGACCGATAGGCGTCGGCTTGAGGAAATCCATCGGCGTGCCCTTGACCGGCGCCAGTTCACCGGTCGGAATCAACGTAGCATTCACCGGGGTGTAGTGGCTGGCGTGCAAGGTCGCGACCTGCTTGAGGATATCGCCATTGCCCGCGCCCGCGAGGTTGAAGTAGCTGTGGTTGGTGAGGTTGAGCACCGTCGGTTTGTCGGTGCTGGCTTTGTAGTCGATGTGCAGTTCGTTCTTGTCGTTAAGGCGGTAGGTGACCTCGGTGGTCAGGTTGCCAGGGAAGCCCATCTCACCGTCCTTGGACAGGTAACTCAGCTTCAAGCCGACCGAATCTTTGTCCTTGACCGGCTCGGCTTTCCACACCTGCTTGTCGAAGCCCTGGGCGCCGCCATGCAGCGAGTTGGGGCCGTCGTTGAGGGGCACTTGGTAGCGCTTGCCGTCCAGTTCGAAAGCACCGCCGGCCAAGCGATTGCCGAAGCGTCCGATGGTGGCGCCGAAAAACGCGGTACCGCTCTGATAGCCTTGCACGTCGTCGAAGCCCAGCACCACGTCGTCGACCTTGCCATGCTTGTCCGGCACTTTGAGCGACTGCAGCACGCCGCCGTAGGTGATCACTGTGGCTTGCATGCCGTGGCTGTTGCGCAGGATGTACTGTTCGACCGGCGTGCCGTCGTTGGTTTTACCGAAGGGTTTGTGCTCGCTGGACAAGCCGGCCGCCTGAACGCCGCCGCTGGCGATCAGCATCGACAGCGCCAGGCCGGAGAGCAGGTATCGAGGGTGCTTCATGATCGAACTTCCTTTTGTTGTTTTGAGTGGAATAGTTCTACTAATAGCGATATTTTGTCGTTATGACAGCGAATTTATAGCCTTTAACCGTCGTTTCGTAAAATAAAATAAGACTAATTAAGCGAGGCATCACTGTATGAGTACTGAGCACGCCGTTTACCCCGACCTCAAGGGCAAGACTGTATTGGTGTCTGGGGGCGCCTCCGGGATCGGCGAATTCATGGTTCGCGCGTTTGCCGCCCAGGGCGCCAAGGTTGGTTTTGTGGATCGCGCGCAAAGCCAGGGCGAACGCCTGGCGGCGCTGTTGAGTTCACGCGGGGACGCGGTGGAGTTTGTCTGCTGCGACATCACCGACGAGATCGCCTACAAGGCCGCCATCGGGCGCTTCGAACAGTCCCTCGGCCCGATCACCGTGTTGGTCAACAACGCCGCCAACGATGTGCGTCACACCCTGGAAGAAGTTGACTCGGACACCTTCGACCGGCTTATCGCGGTCAACCTCAAGCATGCGTTTTTTGCGGCCAAGGCTGTGGTGCCAATGATGAAAAATGCCGGCAGCGGCTCGATTATCAACCTGGGTTCGGTGGGTTGGATGATGGCCTCCGCCGGCTACCCGGTGTACGCCGCTAGCAAAGCTGCCGCCCACGGCATGACCCGTGCCCTGGCCCGCGAGCTGGGCCCGGACCGCATCCGCGTCAACACTCTGGTGCCGGGCTGGGTGATGACCGAAAAACAGCTGGCCATGTGGGTCGATGACGCCGCCAAGGACCTGATCGCGCGCAGCCAGTGCCTGCCCGGCAGCGTACTGCCGGAACATATCGCCAATATGGCGCTATTCCTGGCCTCCGACGCGTCGGCGATGTGTTCGGCGCAGAACTTTATCGTTGATGGCGGCTGGGTCTGAGCCGAACACTGCAGTTCAAACAACCCAGATCAATGTGGGAGGGGGCTTGCCCCCGATGAGGGTGGGTCAGCTAATGCATCAGTGACTGACCCACTGCCATCGGGGGCCAGCCCCTTCTCACATTTGAACTGCGGCGCTTAGGCGATCGGGTAACGCTTGAACGCCGGATGCTGCTCCAGCCGCTCGGCATGCCGTTGCAGGTTGGGAAACGCATCGGCCTGGACCACCGAGGCTACCGTGAACTGACTGAACGACCATGCAACGGCCGCTGTAATCGACGCCTGGGTCAGCGCTTCGCTGTCGCCCAACTGTTTGTCCAGCAACCCATAGGCCGCGAGCAACTGCCCACTGACGCGTTCGAGCCACGGCGCGTGCAGCTTCTCGGCCGGGCGCAAGTTGTGCTCATAAACGATCTGCACGCTTTTCTCACAAGCTGCCAGGGCCAAGCCAAGGCTGTGCAGGTCGCGGGCAAGTGCGCCAGGCTGCTGGGGCAACAACTTCCTGTCAGCCGGGGCCAGGGTTTCGAGGTACTCCAGGATCAGGCTGGAGTCCATCAACACCGTGCCATCGTCCAGCACCAGGGTCGGGGCCTTGACCACCGGATTGATCTGCGCAAATTCGTCGAAGGTGCGGAACACGGACAAGGGCTCATGCACAAAATCCACCCCGTACAGATCCAGAGAAATGGCGACGCGGCGTACGTAGGGCGAGTCGAGCATACCGATCAGTTTCATGAAGCCTCCATTGCTGTCAGGGTGATGGGTTTGGAGATTAAGGTTCCTCGGTCGCCCCGCGCAATGCTTGCATGGCTCAGTCGGTCGACGAGCATGTCTTATGCCGGGCTTCTGAAACCTTGGCGGCTGGCGCCCGGCGGTTGCCCGGTGATGCGTTTATAGGCGCGACTGAAAGCGGCCTGTGAGGTATACCCCAGGCGGTACGCCACCTCTTCGATGGGCAGGCGCTCCAAGGTCAACCATTGACTGGCCAGGCGCATGCGCAGTTCGGTTACGTAACGCAGCGGTGGCACCCCCAGGGTGGCTTGGAAACGGTCCGCGAACACCGAGCGCGAGGTATGACAGTGCGCCGCCAGCTCGGCCACGCTCCAGTCGCGGCCCGGTTGCTGGTGCAGGGCGAGCAGGGCGCCCGCCAGGCGGTTGTCGCGCAAGGCGGCTGCCAGGCCCGACGCATTGGCGCACGCACATTCGACCCAGCCGCGCACGATCATCGCTGCCACTACATCGGCCAGACGCGCCAGGATGCCGGCATAGCCGATGCGGGCGCTGGAAACTTCGCGCTCCATCACTGCCAGGATCGGCATCAGGCCGGGGTAACGCTGGCCGCCGGCGTCGATCAGCATCAAGGCCGGCATCAGGTTGCCCAGGCCCTGGATGCTGTCGAGTTCGAACTCCATGCAGGCGCTGAACAGCAGGTTATTGGCAGGCTCATCGGGCGAGGCGTTGACGGCACACACGGTATCGCCCAGCGACGCTGCGTTGAAGCTGGCGATGTCCTGCACGGGGGCATCCGGTTGGGATGACAGCGCATGCGCGCCACCGTGGGCGATAAACACCGCATTTCCCGCCGACAGTTCAAAGAGGCTGCCGTCCTCCATACGCAAGGTCGCGCAGCCGGCGGCCAGGAAATGGAAATACGCGTGACCCGGTTTAGCCGCAAAGCCGATACCGAACACCGGCCCGGCCTGGATGCGCCGGTATTGCACGCCGCGCAGGCGCATGCTGCGCAGCAGTTCGTTGATCAGTTCGGAAGACAGCGTGAACGCGGTGTCGGTTGGCATCGGGGTTTTGGTCAAAAAGTTAAGGGTTTGAATCATAGATCATCCAGATGGCGATACCTAGACTGATCGTCTCGCTAAAGCCTGAGGATGTCTTGTGATGAATGATTGTGTGTCCCACGCCCCTGTCAATTGCGGGGTTGAACCGAGCACTCCGGCCTGGATGGCGGTGTTTTCCCTGGCGATGGGGGTGTTCGGCCTGCTCACGGCCGAATACCTGCCGGCCAGCCTGCTGACGCCGATGGCCCTGGATTTGGGCGTGTCGGAAGCATTGGCCGGCCAAGCGGTCACGGTCACGGCGGTGGTGGCTTTGTTCGCCGGGTTACTGGTGCCCGGCCTGACGCGCGGCATCGACCGGCGCCTGGTGCTGTTGGGGTTCTCCACGCTGATGATTGCGTCCAACCTGCTGGTGGCTTTCTCGTCCAGCCTGGTGGTGCTGTTGTTGATGCGCATCCTGCTGGGTATTGCCCTCGGCGGGTTCTGGAGCATGGCGGCGGCCGTGGCGATGCGCCTGGTGCCGGCCGCGTCGCTGCCGCGCGCCCTGTCGATCATCTTCAGCGGCATTGCCGTGGGCACCGTCGTCGCCGTTCCGCTGGGCAGCTATCTTGGCGGTCTGTATGGCTGGCGCAGCGCATTTATCGCGGCTGCGGCTGTGGGGGTGGTCACCCTGGCGTTCCAGTTCATCACGCTGCCACGCCTGGCCCCCAATGGCACGGCGCGCTTGCGCACCGTGTTGGAGGTGCTGTTGCGCCCGGGCATTGCCATCGGCATGTTCGGCTGTGTTCTTGTGCATACCGCACATTTTGCGCTGTTCACCTATATCCGACCGTTTCTGGAAAGCACCACGGGCGTCGGGACCCAGGGCCTGGCGCTGATGTTGCTGGGGTTCGGCGCGGCGAATTTCGTCGGTACGCTGCTGGCCGGCGGGTTGCTGGTACGTAACCCGCGCGGCACGTTGGTGCTGATGCCGGTATTGGTGGGGGTTGCGGCGTTGGCCCTGGTGTTGCTGCCCGCGTCATTGCCTGGTCAAGCGATGCTGCTGGCGCTGTGGGGGATGGCCTTCGGTGGTGTGCCAGTGGCGTGGTCGAACTGGGTGGCCCGTGCGGTTCCCGATCAGGCGGAAAGTGCCGGTGGCATGGTGGTGGCGTCGGTGCAATCGGCAATCGCGGCGGGCGCCGCTGGCGGGGGCGCAATGTTCAGTGTCACGGGTATCGGCGGCGTATTTCTGGGCGCGGGTATTTTGATGTTACTGGCCGCATTGTTGATCGCACTGCGTGTGCGGGTGCCCGTGCATAACGCGCAGGGGAGTGTGACGCACCCCCGGTCTTTGGTTTAGTCTGACGCGCTCAGTTGATAGCCAATGCCTCTGGAGCCGTAAGCATGACCGACTACGTACCCCCTAAAGTCTGGACCTGGGACACCGAAAGCGGCGGCACCTTCGCCAGTATCAATCGGCCGATTGCCGGCGCGACCCATGACAAGGCACTGCCGGTGGGCAAGCACCCGCTGCAGTTGTATTCCCTGGCCACGCCCAATGGGCAGAAGGTCACCATCCTGCTGGAAGAGTTGCTGGCCCTGGGGCACAGCGGCGCGGAATACGACGCCTGGCTGATCAAGATCGGTGACGGCGATCAGTTCGGCAGTGGCTTTGTCGAGGTCAACCCCAATTCCAAGATCCCGGCGCTGATGGACCACAGCGGCCCTGAGCCCATTCGCGTGTTTGAGTCCGGCGCGATCCTGCAGTACCTGGCCGAGAAATTCGGCGCGTTCTTTCCCACTGAGCCTGCGGCGCGGGCTGAATGCCTGTCGTGGTTGTTCTGGCAGATGGGCAGCGCGCCGTACCTGGGCGGTGGCTTCGGGCATTTCTATGCCTATGCGCCGAGCAAGATGGAGTACCCGATCAACCGTTTCGCCATGGAAACCAAGCGTCAACTGGACGTGCTCGACAAGCGCCTGGCGGTGAGCGAGTACATCGCCGGCGATCAATACACCATCGCCGATATCGCCATTTGGCCTTGGTATGGCGGGTTGGTGAAAGGTCGTCTGTATGAGGCAGCGGAGTTTCTGTCGGTGCATGAATACAAACATGTGCTGCGTTGGGCGGACGCCATTGATGCGCGGCCGGCGGTGCAACGTGGGCGGCGGGTGAATCGGGTCTCGGGCGATGCACAATTGCCCGAGCGCCATGACGCGAGTGATCTGGACTGAAGGCCAACACGGTAGGAGGGCAAGCCGCTCCTACCGTTACAGGGGCCAGGACCTGAGCAGCCACGAAAGGCATGCCATCGTCACCGCTCTCAAAAGCACCGGCGGCAACATCCGCCTGACCGCCCGGCGACTGAACGTGTCCCGGGGCGGTCTGTACAACAAGATGAGTCGGTTCGGGCTGAATGCTGCAGATTTTTGCGGTGCATAAATGTGGGAGGGGGCTTGCCCCCGATGGCCGTAGGTACCTGCACAACGTTGGCTCAACGCTAAAAGCGCGGCGGATAGGGCTGTCGTGGTGAGCGGGCTTGTCCCGCGCTGGGCTGCGCAGCAGCCCCAAAACCAGCCTCTACAGAGTGTCTGATACACCGCGATCTTCTTGACTGGGGCTGCTGCGCAGCCCAGCGCGGGACAAGCCCGCTCGCCACAGGGAGATTTGTCAGGGTCTGAAAGGTTGCGTAGATACCCTTGCCCCGATAGCGGAGTGTCAGTTGACATCTACTTAGCTGATCCACCGCCATCGGGGGCTTGCCCCCTCCCACATAAGATTTATGCCGGGTTGAGACGGGTGTTATATCAACTCAGCAGCCCGGTGCTGACGGCCACAATCAGGAACACCCCCAGCAGCGCGCGGTAGATCACGAAGGGCCAGGTGGAGAACCGCTCCAGGAATTTCATCAGGCCCCAGATCGCGAAGAAGGCCGAGACACTGGCCACCACCAGCCCGAACAGCAAATGCGGCCAGGCATGGGCAGGCAGCTCGGCGTGCAGTAGCACCCACAACTCTTTCAACCCCGCCAGGGCGATGGCCGGCAGGCCCAGCAGGAAGGAAAAGCGCGCGGCTTCTTCGCGTTTGAAGTTGAGGAACAGCGCCGCAGTGAGGGTCGAGCCGGAACGCGATACGCCCGGAATCAACGCGCCAATCTGCGCGACACCGACGATCAGCGCATCCCGCAGGCGCATCTGGCTGACCTCACGGGTATGCCGGGCTCGCAGCTCGGCCGCCGCCAGTAGCACCGCCATCACCACACAGGAAATCCCGATCACCATCAGTCCGCGCAGCGGCGAGTTGCAGGTGTTCAGGGTCGAGGACAACGCCAACCCGGCGATGCAGATCGGCACCGTCGCCAGCACAATCGCCACCGCCAGCTTGAACCACGGGCTGTCGTAGTCGCCCTGGCGTACTGCACCGATGCTGCCGCTGACCACCTGGCGCACATCGCGCCAGAAGTAGCTGACCACCGCCGCCAGCGCCGCCAACTGCATGGCGGCGGAGAACGCCGAGCCGGGGTCTTGCCAGCCGAGCAGGGCGGGTACTACGCGCATATGGGCCGTGGAGGACACCGGCAGCAGCTCGGTAATGCCCTGGATCACGCCCAGGATGAAAATCTGCAAGTAATCCAGAGAGGCGAAGCCTACATCCAGGCCGGCGGTACAGACGTTGGTCAAAGTGCGTGTCCTTGAAAAAGTGGCGAACCGGCGAAGTCTATTCGAAATGTTTCAAGAATTTGGCCGAGTCCATGGCTAACTGTGATCCGTTCAGCCAGCAGAAAGGTTCGCCGCGCGCTTGGCCCCTGCCGGGGTTTTGTGAACAATGGCGCCCTGTTTTTTTCTGACTGAGCGCCCTATGCCTGAAACCACCGTGGAATTGATCCAGACCGGCCCCGAAGAGGCCGAGCTGATCCGCAATCTCTACCAGTACTACGCCTACGAGTCGTCGGACTGGGAGCAGGAAGATGTCGAGGCCGATGGCCGTTTTTACATTCACGACGAACACTTGGCCCGCTATTGGCAAGACCCGCGTTGGAGCGCCAACCTGCTGTTGGTGGACGGCTATATCGCCGGCTTCCTGCTGATCGAAGACAGCGAGCTGCCCGGCATCGACGCGCTGGAGCTGGCTGACCTGTTTATTCTCAAGCGCTACCGCCGCAAAGGCATCGGCCGCGCCATTGCCAACCAGGTGCTCTGCAGCGGCCAGACAAATTGGCTGGTGCGCTTTTATGATCAGGATGAAGTGTCACAGGCGTTCTGGCGCACGGTGCTGGATAACCTGCCACGCCCAGTGCAGATGCTTGAGCTGGATGACGACCCGCAACTGCTGAGCTTTTTGATTACCCGAGCGGCGCTGCATTAAACGCCTGTTGCATCGCCTGGGGCGGCTGGCCGAACGCCCGTAGAAACGCCTGGCGCATGCGCTCGCGATCACCGAAACCGGTCTCGCGGGCCACCACTTCCACCGGGTGCCGGCTGGTTTCCATCAGCGCCCGCGCGGCTTCCACCCGCAGGGCTTCGATGGCCTTGGCCGGGGTTTGCCCGGTTTCCTCGCGGAACACTCGGCTGAACTGGCGCGGGCTCAACCGCGCCACATCGGCCAATGCCTCCACGGAGAGGTCATGGGTCAGGTTCTCGCGGGCGTAGGCCAGGGCCAACTGCACGCGGTCGGATTTGGGGTCCAGTTCCAGCAGCGCCGACAGTTGCGACTGCTCGCTGCCACGGCGCTGGGCGATCACCAGTTTGCGTGCGATGCGCCGGGCGAGGTCGCTGCCCAAGTCGTTTTCCACCATGGCCAAGGCCATGTCGACGCCAGCGCTCATGCCGGCGCCGGTCCAGACCTGGCCGTCCACCACAAACAGTTTGTCGTCTTCCAGGCGGATGTCCGGGTAGCGCTTGCGAAAGGCCGGCGCGTGAATCCAGTGGGTGGTGGTGCGCTTGCCCGCCAGCAGGCCGGCCTCGGCCAGCACGAAGATGCCCATGCACAGCGAGGCCACGCGCCGTGATTGCGCGGACGCGGCCTTGACCATGTCCAGCAGGTTGGCTTCCGGCAGGCGGAATTCCAGATAACCGCTGACGATCAGCGTGTCGTAGCCCTGGGGGCGAATCGGCGAGGTGTTCACCGAAAAGCCCTGGGACGTCATCACCGCGCCGCCGCTTTCCGATACCAAGTGAAACTCATAGGCCGGCTCGCCGCGCAGCAGGTTCGCGCACTCGAACACCGAACCCAGGCTGAGGCTCAGGGACTGGAAGTTCGGGTAGACCATCAGCGCAACGCTGTGCATCGTCATTCTCCAAGGGGCGCGTGAGGGGAGATTGTCGGCGTGTACCGGGTAAACGGCAACTGGCTTGGATGGCATGTCCGGAATCCTTGCGGATCTGACATTGTGGGCATCCGGCCTGCCTCCTACCATGGCCCCACGCACTAGACGACTGGTCTAATCGGCAGGAGTGAAGCATGAGCAACCCCAGTAAAGACGCACGCCAGACGATTCTGCAAACCGCGCAAGCGATTGTCGGGCGCAAGGGTTTTTCCGCGGTTGGGCTGACCGAAATCCTGCAGGCCGCCGATGTGCCCAAAGGCTCGTTCTATCACTACTTCGATTCCAAGGACGCGTTCGGCGTGGTGTTGCTCGACACCTACTTCGACCATTACGTACTGGGCATGCAGCAACTGTTCGATCAGCCGGGGCTGAGCCAGCACGCCAAATTGATGCGTTATTGGCAAGCCTGGATCGACAACCAGACCGGCTGCACCGATGCGGGCAAATGCCTTGCCGTCAAACTCGGTGCCGAGGTGTCAGACCTTTCAGAGCCGATGCGTCTGGCGTTGCAACGCGGTACGTCGCGCACCATCGATTTACTAGGGGTGGCGCTGCAACGTGGCATCGACGACGGCTCCCTCAGCTTTACGCAGCACCCGCAGCACCTGGCCCAGCGTCTTTATGCGTTGTGGTTGGGCAGCAGCGTCATGAGCAAAATCACCCGTACATCGGCGCCGTTCGACGCGGCGCTCGGGTTGACCCAGCACCTGTTGGGCGGCCCCGAACACACTGACATTCACACCGATCGAGGCACTGGAAAATGAAAGTATTAATGGTACTGACCTCTCACGACCAGCTCGGCGATACCGGGCGCAAGACTGGCTTCTGGCTCGAAGAGTTTGCCGCGCCGTATTACGTGTTCAAGGACGCCGGCGCCGAGCTGGTGCTGGCATCCCCAGCCGGTGGCCAGCCGCCGCTGGACCCGGTCAGCGATGCACCGGATGCGCAAACCGAACAGACCCGCCGTTTCGCCGCCGACCCGGCCGCGCAACAGGCGCTGGCCAATACGGTCAAGCTGGATTCGGTGAACGCCGCCGATTTCGACACGGTGTTCTACCCAGGCGGCCACGGCCCGTTGTGGGACCTGGCGGAGTCGCCGACCTCCATCGCACTGATCGAGGCCTTCGAGCGCGCCGGCAAGCCCATCGGATTCGTCTGCCACGCACCGGGGGCGTTGCGCCACGTCAAGGCGGTCAATGGCGAGCCGCTGGTCAAGGGCCGTCGCGTCACCGGTTTCTCCAACTCCGAAGAAGCTGCCGTGGGCCTGACCGAAGTGGTGCCGTTCTTGATTGAAGATGAGTTCAAGAAGCTCGGCGGCCACTACCAGAAGGGCGCCGACTGGTCGTCCTTCGTGCTTGAGGACGGGCTGTTGATCACCGGCCAGAACCCGGCCAGCTCTGCCGATGTGGCCAAGGCCCTGCTGAAACTCACCGCTTAAGTTAACCCCCCTGCGCTGTATTCATTGGCGACTCCAACGAGTCGCCAATGCTTTTGTTCGCCTCGAATTTGGAATAACGCAATGACTGACAGTCTCTTGAACACCCCGGTAAAACTCGGGCATCACACCTTGAACAACCGCGTCGTGCTGCCGCCCCTGACCCGCCAGCGCAGCGCGCAACCGGGCGACATCCCCACCGCGCTGATGGCCGAGTATTACCGCCAGCGTGCCAGCGCCGGCTTTATGGTCAGCGAAGGCACCCAGATCGAACCGCGCGGCCAGGGGTATGCCTGGACGCCGGGTATCTACTCACCGGCCCAGATCGATGGCTGGCGCAAAGTCACCGATGCGGTGCACGCCGACGGCGGGGTGATCTTTGCCCAGCTCTGGCATGTGGGCCGCGTATCCCATAACGCCTTGCAACCGGACGGTGCGGCACCGGTGGCACCCTCCGCGCTCCCGGCCTTGCAGGCCAAAGCCTTTATCCAGACCGGCCCGGGCGTCGGCGAGCTGAAGCAACCGCCGGTGCCGCGCGCCTTGAGCACGCTGGAAATCGAAGAATTAGTCGCGCAGTACGCCCAAGCGGCCCGCAATGCGCTGGACGCCGGCTTCGACGGCGTGGAGATCCACTCGGCCAACGGTTACCTGGTCAACCAGTTCATCTCGGCCCATTCCAACACCCGCGACGACCAATACGGCGGATCGCTGCACAATCGCCTGCGCTTCCTGCGCGAGATTGTCGAAGCGGTGTGCAAAGTGGTCGGCCCGGAACGCCTGGGCGTGCGTTTTTCGCCGCTGTTCAGCGGCACCGATCAGGACCGCGTGTACATCGGCCTGGTAGAAGAAGATCCCCATCACACCTACATCGAAGCGATCAAGGTGCTGGAAGAATCGGGGATTGCCTATGTGTCCATCGCCGAAGCCGACTGGGACAACGCGCCGGACCTGCCCGACAGCTTCCGCGAAGCGGTACGCAGCACCTTCAGCGGCCGCATCATCTACGCCGGGCGCTACACCGCCGAACGCGGCGAGCGTCTGGTGCAGGCGGGGTTGGCGGATTTGATCGCGTTCGGACGGCCTTTTATCGCCAACCCGGACCTGCCCCAGCGCCTGTTCAATGGCTGGCCGTTGAATCCGCTGCGGGAAGAGGGGATGTACGGTGGCGGTGAGGCGGGCTATATCGACTACCCCACCTACCTCAGATAATCACGCGGACAATGTGGGAGGGGGCTTGCCCCCGATAGCGGTAGGACAGTCACAGCATCATTGACTGACCCACCTCTATCGGGGGCAAGCCCCCTCCCACATTGTTTTGTAGTGTTTTTGAATCAGGCGACCTGCAACACAATCTTGCCGATATGATCGCCGCCTTCCATCCGCGCATGGGCCTGGTCGGCGTCGGTGTAGGGGTAGACCTTGTCGATGATCGGCAGGCAGCGCCCGGCGGTGAGGACCGGCCAGATGTACTCGCGCAGTTGCTCGGCGATGGCGGCTTTTTCCGCGCCGGTGCGTGCGCGCAGCAGGGAACCGGTAATCACCGCGCGTTTGGCGAGGATGCTCAGCAGATCCACGTCATGGGCTTTGCCGCCGCCGAGGAAGCCGAGCATCACCAGGTGCCCGTCCATGGCCAGGGACTTGAGGTTATTGTTCAGGTACGAGGCGCCCATGATGTCGAGGATCACATCTACGCCATGGCCTTCGGTCTGTTGGGCGATGACATCGGCGAAGTCCTGCTCGCGGTAATTGATCGGTTCGGCGCCGAGTTTGGCGATGGCCGCGCATTTGTCGGCGCTGCCGGCGGTGGCGAACGCCTGGATGCCAAACTCGCGGCACAGCATCAGCGCGGTGGTGCCGATACCGCTGGTGCCGCCGTGGATCAGCACGCGCTGGCCGGTATGGGCATCGCCCAGGCCGAACAGGTTGGCCCAGACGGTGAAGAAGGTTTCCGGTACGGCGGCGGCCTGGATCCAGTCCATGCCTTCGGGGATCGGCAACGCCTGGCCGGCCGGAACCGCGCAGAACTGCGCATAACCGCCGCCGTTGGTCAGCGCGCAGACCTTGTCGCCGATGGCGTATTCGCTAACGCCGTCGCCCAGCGCCACTACTTCCCCAGCCACTTCCAGCCCGGGGATCGGGCTCATGCCCGGTTTCATCGGGTACTTGCCGGCGCGTTGCAGAGCGTCGGGGCGATTGACCCCGGCGGCGTGCACACGAATCAGAATCTCACCGGGGCCAGCCTCCGGCACCGCCGCCTGACGCGGTTGCAGCACCTCGGGGCCACCGGGGGTGGTGATTTCGATCAAGGTCATTTCTTTTGGGAGTGTCATTCGAACGTTCCTGCAACGATGAGCGTATGGGGTGGGACCGCGCCAAGCGGCCGGCGGTTCAGCGCGCGACGGTGAGCAGGTCAGCACAAGGCTGCAAGCGTGGGTGTGCATCTGCCCGCACCATCGGTGGCACCAAAAGGCCAACGAACAGGAAGCATATATGAATGACGGCAAAAACCAGGACTTCGGGTTGCTCTTTTTGCGCGTGAGCGGGGCGCTGTTTCTGCTGTGGGTGCATGGTTTGCCCAAGGTGCTGCACTACAGGGAACAACTGACGCTTATCGAAGACCCGTTCCACCTCGGTGCCCACGTGACCCTCGGGCTGGCGATTTTCGCCGAGGTGCTGTGCCCGCTGCTGATCGTGGCCGGGGTGCTGGTGCGTCTGGCGTGCCTGCCGATCATTGCCGTTTTAGTGATCGCCATGCTGGTGGTGCATCCGGAGTGGACGCTATTGGAGGGCCAATTCGGCTGGCTGCTGCTGATCATCTTCACCAGTCTTCTGATCGCCGGGCCTGGGCGGTTGGTGGTGGGCCAGCGTTTCTCTTGAGCAAAAAAAGGCCGGGCAAGCCCGGCCAAAACGAGAGGATGTTTCAGCGGTTCAGGAATGCCAGCAAATCTTCATTGAGTGCCTGGGCGTGGGTCACGGCAAAACCGTGGGGGGCGTCTTTGTACACCTTCAGCTCGGCGCCCTTGATCATCTCGGCGGCCACCTTGCCGGTGGTTTCGAACGGCACGATCTGGTCACCGTCGCCGTGGATCACCAGGGTCGGTACATCGACCTTGGCCATGTCTGCGCGGAAGTCGGTTTGCGAGAACGCGCTGACGCAGTCCACGGTCGACTTGAGGGACGCCAGCATGGCGATCTGCAGGGTCTGCGACAGCACGCCGTCGGAGACGGTCTGGCCTTTGTTCAGGCCGAAGAACGGCGTGTTGAAGTCCGCGATAAATTGCGCGCGATCCTTGAGCAGGCCGGCCTTGATTCCGTCGAATACTTCAGCCGGCACGCCCTGCGGGTAATCCGCAGCCTGGCCGAAAATCGGCGTGACCGCACCCAGCAACACCAGGCCGGCAACCCGTGCGCTGCCGTGGCGCCCGATGTAGCGCGCTACGTCGCCGCCGCCCATGGAGAAACCGACCAGCGTCACGTCGCGCAGGTCCAGGTGTTCGATCAGTTGCGCGATGTCATCGGCGAAGGTGTTGTAGTCGTTGCCGGCCCACGGCTGGTCGGAGCGGCCGAAACCACGGCGGTCGAAGGCGATGGTGCGGTAGCCGCGACTGCTGAGGTATTCCATCTGGTATTCCCACATATCGGCATCCAGTGGCCAGCCATGGCTGAACAACACGGGCTTACCGCTGCCCCAATCCTTGTAGTAGATCTGGGTACCGTCTTTGGCAACGAATGTGCTCATGGAAAACTCCTGGGTGGGTGAAAACCGTCACTATTGGGGTAAATCGAATGGGCGGCTTGTACGCCTGTGCTCGCTTGAAGGTCACCAACTGAACTTGAGTTCGACCCCCAGGTAGTTGCTGTCATCGCCACCGGCGTCGCGCAGGGTTTGCCCGACCTGGTAATGCACCGCCTCCACGGCGCCGCTGAGGTTGCCGGTAAAGGCATAGTCGGTGCGCAGTTGTGCATAGGCCCCGGTCCAACGCTCGCCCTGGCCCGCAGTGCCGGCGACCGGCAGGTTGGGCTGAGTGTAGACCGCGTCCTCGGTGGTCTGGCGCCAGAGCAAGCCGATGGCGGTTTGCACGCTGAGCTTGTCGATCGGCTTGACGGTGATGGACGGCTTGACGTGGATCAGGTTGCTGTACCCGGTGTAGCCGGCCAGGGAAAAATAATAGCCATTGGGGAACAGCGGGTTGAACGTACCGAGCGTGCCGTCACCGCTCTTGCGGTCGCCCGAGGCGATGTCCAGTTGCAGACCGATGCGCGGCTTCCAGGCCAGGCTGTCGAACGTGTAGCCAGTGCGGCTGCCACCGGCCCAGGCGCGAATATCCTTGCTGCCCACCGCGCCGCTTTGCAGCATCCCTTCGATGTCCCAGTCAAACCCCATGGCCGCGCCGCCCAGGCGTGCGTCGACCAGGTGGCGGGTTTCGTCGCCGTCCGCGTCCAGGTAGTGCGCGGCGCTGCGTTCGTACACGCCGTAATAGGCCGACAGCTCATTCTTGCCGCCCACCAGGCGCTCCACCCGGAGTAAGTGAAAGCGCGCGTCGCTGTTGGACTTGTCGTCGAAGTGCCGGCCGTCCTGGTACTGCACCGGTTGGCTGGCGAGGCCGATAAAACGCCAGTCCGCCGTCTCCCAGTCGGCCCACAGCGCAT
The DNA here is from genome assembly GCF_019641515.1 of Pseudomonas sp. S5F11. Taxonomy (NCBI): domain Bacteria; kingdom Pseudomonadati; phylum Pseudomonadota; class Gammaproteobacteria; order Pseudomonadales; family Pseudomonadaceae; genus Pseudomonas; species Pseudomonas sp. S5F11. Next base: position 1,254,994 of record NZ_JAIFJZ010000001.1, on the reverse strand, counting down.
CGAACGACTGGCGCACATTTGGCCCGTCCCGCGATGAGATAAAACGCTGCAGGTCGAAGGCGAAGTCCTGGCGCCCTACGCGAGCTTTCAGGGTGCCGCTGTTGAAGCGCTTCACGTATTCGGCGAACGCCAGGCGCAAGTCAACGCGGTTCTGGTCGGCCCCGCCCACTGTGGTTTTGTCGTAGGCCCGCACATCTTCAAGCTGGGTGAACAGCCGCCAGTGTTCGTTCAGGTGCAGGTCGGCGTGTACCTGAAAGCGCTGGATCAAATAGCGATCGCGGGCCACGTTCTTCACACCGAAACCGCTGGCGTCGTTCATCTCGAAGCGTTCGCGCAGCGTCGCGCCCAACGACAGGTAGGTGAACGGGTTGGCGCTGGACAAGGGTATGTACTTCAGGTTGTCCAGCGGCTGCGTGCGCAGCGCCGGATCCTTGAGTACCGACCAGTCTTCCTGCCAGCGATTGGTCTTGATCGTCGGGCGCGCCGGCTGCGGGTCGGCGTGGACGCTGCCGACCAGCAGCGGCCACAGCACGGCCAGGCTCCAGCCCGTACGACGAATCATTGGGCCGCGTTGAGTTGGTGAATCTCGGCGACGTAGCCACCCGGGAATTCAACCAGTGCGCTGCGCCGGCCTTTGCCGTCGAACGTCGGCACCAGCACCTTGGCGCCGGAACCAGTGGCCTTGCCCAGGGTGGCGCTCAGGTCGGCGACTTGATAGCCGGTGGTTTCATGCCCGAACGGGTAGGGCAGTTGACCGTTGGTGACCAGCACCGCCATGCGCCCGAACGGCGACTCGATGTCCACGCGACGGTAGGTGCCGTTGGCCTGGCCCACCTCTACGCCGGGTGCGTGTTTGTCATCACCCAGAACTTTGCCGTGGGAAAACCCCAGGAAGGCTTTGATGAACTCATCGGCGCGGTCGGCGGACAGGTACACGCGGTTTTCCGGCACGGTCTGAAACGCGGCGTAGTCCGGGGTCTTGGTGTGCCAGTAAAGCTGCATGTTCACACCGCCTGGCCACTGCACCACGGCGTCGCGGCCGATGGGGTCGGGGAAGTCGCTGACGATCACCGCCGCGCCGTTTGCCCGCGCGGCCTTGAGCGCCACGTCCATGTCCTTGACCAGATAACCGTTGCGTTCCTGGCCGAAGGGGTGCGGGATCGGCGTGGTAAAGCCGAACAACGACACGGTGCCGGCCGGCGTCTGCAGCAATTGCGAAGTGGTGCTGCTCGGCACCGGCAACACGTTTACCACCACCTGGGGCGTGCTTTTCCCGCCGAAGGTGGCAAGAAAGCTCTGGGCAAACCGATCCACATCCGCCGGGGCGACGTACACATGGCTGGTGTCATATTGCGGCGCTACGGCCACGCTTGGTGTCGCCGCGAATGCGTTGCCCATCATTGCGCCGGCCAGCAGCGTGACTGCCAGGCTTGCCCTGATTGCTTTGTTAACCATGCCCATTCTCCAGCGTTCTAGATGATCGAAAGCCGTGAGGTTAGGCGCCGGTGCGCAGGGGGAATTGTACGGGCGTGCTCGGTTGAACGTTTCAGCGTCTATGCTAGTCCACTGACCTCCAACGTCAGATCATATAGGTGAACGAAATGGCCAAGACTTACAGCTACGCCGCTCGGGACTCCAAGGATTCGCTCAAGCCCTTTACCTTCGAGCGCCGCGCGCCAGGGGCGGACGATGTTCAGATCGACATCCTCTACTGCGGCGTGTGCCACTCCGATTTGCACACCGCGCGCAACGAGTGGAACAACACCCTTTACCCTTCGGTACCCGGCCACGAAATCGTTGGCCGCGTGACGGCGGTGGGCGCCAATGTGAAGAATTTCAAAGTCGGCGACCTGGCGGGCGTCGGTTGCATGGTCGACAGCTGCCAGCACTGTGCATCGTGCGCCGAGGGCGAGGAGCAGTACTGCGAGAACGGCTTTACCGGCACCTACAATGGCCCGGTGTTCGGTGGTGAAAACACCTACGGCGGGTACTCGGACAACATCGTGGTCAAGGAGAAATTCGTGCTGCGCATCTCCCACGATGCCAGCAACCTGGCCGCCGTGGCGCCGCTACTGTGCGCCGGCATCACCACCTATTCGCCGTTGCATCACTGGAAGGTGGGGCCTGGCAAAAAAGTCGGCGTGGTCGGCCTTGGTGGCCTCGGCCATATGGCAGTGAAAATTGCCCATGCCATGGGCGCCCATGTGACTTTGTTCACCACCTCGCCGAACAAGCGCGAAGACGGCCTGCGCCTGGGTGCCGACCAAGTGGTGGTGTCGAAGAACCCGGACGAAATGGCCGCCGTGGCCAACAGCCTGGACTTCATCCTCAACACCGTAGCCGCGCCGCATAACCTCGATGCGTTCCTCAACCTGCTCAAGCGCGACGGCACCATGACCCTGGTCGGTGCCCCCGACAGCCCGCACCCGTCGCCGACGGTTTTTAACCTGATCTTCAAACGCCGCAGCCTGGCCGGTTCGCTGATCGGTGGTATCCAGGAAACCCAGGACATGCTGGACTTCTGTGCCAAGCATGGGATTGTCTCGGACGTGGAAATGATCGACATCCAGGGCATCAATGAAGCCTATGAGCGCATGCTCAAGGGCGACGTGAAGTACCGCTTCGTGATCGATATGGACAGCTTGAAAAAGGAAAGCCACGCAGCTTGAAACTCAATCTGCCAACCCCTCTAGCCCCCCTGCCACAGGGGGTCTGATTGGCTCAAACAGTTATCGAATAACTCAAGGCCGCTGTGGTTTGACCGAGGTGCCGAAGGTATTGCCCATGCGCACGCTGGTCGCTGCCGGGGTGGCCAGGCCCACTTTGTTCGGTGGGCGTTTTTCCACCCCGATGTTTTGCGCTTCACGGTTCTTGCTGGCCGCCTTGGCCGCCCGTGTGTCGTTGCCCATCTGCTGGCTCAAGCAGGCATAGTCGGGCGTTTTATACCCATCCACCGTCACCTCGGCGCAGCCATTGGCTGGGGGGGCGGCGGCGTGGGCAAGTGAGGCAAGTGTGGCGCACAGCAACAGGCTGGCAATGCACATCAAGCGTTTCATCGAGGGGCCTCCTGGCGGGTCGTGGGCAATGGCTTTCACGCTCGCCAGTCTAGTGCAGCGCGCCTTACGTCACCGTGATGTTTTTTTTGCTATCACCGTAACATCAGGTTCATAAACTGGCCTCAGGATGACGGTTTTCTAGGGCGCGTCGACCGTGCAGCGAGGCAAAGCGTGGGGTGAACAAAGGGCCTGGCGGCGCGCCGTATGCGCCCTGGCCTTGCTTTGCCTGCTGACCGGTGGCGGCGTGGCCCAGGCCGATGCGCCGCTGCTGACACTGAACCTGCCGGCGCAGGACCTGGAACACGCCCTGCAAGCCTACAGCCGCGCCACCGGCATGGCGGTGCTGGTGGACCGCGAGTTGACGCGGGGCCGGCGTTCCATCGCGGTGCGCGGGCGTTTCACCGCGCAGGACGCGCTGGCGATGTTGCTGACAGGGAGTGGCCTGATGGCCCGTTATGCACGCAGCGATGCGTTTACCTTGCAGATCCCCGAGATCAGCCCGCCGACGCCCACCCAAGGCGCGGCGGCGCGTCAGGCGGCGCGGATCAACAACAGTTATGCCACGGCCTTGCAACAGGCCATCGAGGCCAGCCTGTGTCGTTCGCCCCTGACCCGCCCCGGCAGTTTTCGTGCGCTGGTGCAGGTGTGGGTCAACCGCGATGGCCTGATCGAACACAGCCGGCTGGTCAGCTCCACCGGCGATGAACAACGCGATGACGCTCTGGTTCGCAGCCTGGCCGCTACCCGGGTCGAGCGCCCGGCGCCCAGTTCGCTGCGCCAACCGGTAACGTTGCTTTTAATGCCCGACACAACAGGAACACGCATGGAATGCACAGCAGCAAAAGGAGCCTGGAGCGGATGAAAGATACCGGGCACAGCACGATGGTCAGCTTGTTCCTGGCCTCCTATGAGGACTTCAAAGTCCGCCTGCGCAAGCGCCTGGGCTCGGAGGACCTGGCCAACGACGTGCTGCACGAAACCTACCTGCGGGTGGACCGCATGCAAGTGCCGCCCAACCTGGCGCAACCCAATGCTTATCTGTACCGCATGGCCTTGAATATCGCCGCCGACCGTCGTCAGGCGGATGCGCGCCTGCTTACCGGCAGCGAGGTGGAAGAACTGTTGCAAAGTGCCGATGAAGCCCAGGACCCGTTGCGGGTGGTGGGCGGCCAGAAAGAAATCCAGTCCCTGGTCAAGGCCCTCTACGAGCTGCCGGCGCGGCGCCGCAAGATCCTTATCGCGGCGCGCTTGGAGGAGGCACCGCACCTGGAAATCTCCCAGCGTTTCGGCATTTCCACGCGCATGGTCGAGAAAGAAATCAAGGCTGCCCTCGGCCACTGTGCCAAGCGCCTGGAAAGAAAAGCGATTCAGCGGTTCGGTCCCGGCGCCGGAAAACCGTCTTAGTGTTGAGTCCCTGATAAAACCGTGAGTATGTGCGCGCTTGAATATTTTCCGCTTTCCCACCGCCCGGCAAACGCCTGCCGAACCTTTGCACGATGAAGCCCGCGACTGGCTGGTCCTGCTGACCTCGGGCCGCGCCACCGTGGCCGATGCCAAAGCGCTCAAAGCGTGGTGCGCCCAGAGCCCTGCGCATGCCCAGGCATTCGAACAGGCCAAAGGGTTGTGGCAGCAATTACGCGTGGCCGCCGAGCAGGCCGAGCGCCCACGGTCGATGGGGCGCCGTGCGTTTCTCGGCGGCGCGCTGGCGGCGTCGGCGGCGGCGTTTATGGTGCATGTCGGCGTGCCCGGTGGGTTGGCTGGGTTGACGGCGGATTACCGCACCGACGTCGGCGAGCAACGGCACGTGGCCTTGAGTGACGGGGTGAGCCTGGAACTCAACACCCAGACCCGCATCAGCCGGGTCGGGCAGGGCATCGAGTTGCTTGAAGGCGAAGTGGAAGTCATCGCCCGCGCCGCGCAGCCGCTCAAGGTCCAGGCCGGTGCCGGCTGGATCAGCGCGGCGCAGGCGCGTTTCAATGTGCGCCACACCGACCACAATGTCTGCGTGACCTGCCTGGACGGCGCGTTGTCGGTGGACGTCGGCGGACGTAACGTGCGCCTGGACAGCGGCCTGCAGCTCACCTATGGCGCCGCCGGCCTGGGCGAACCCCAGACGGTGGACACCCAGGCCGTGGTGGCCTGGCGCGAGCAGGTGCTGGTGTTCAACAACGCCACCCTGGCCACAGTGGTCGATGAGATCAACCGCTACCGGCCGGGCATGCTGGTGCTGCTCAACAAACAACTCGGCCAGCGCCGCGTGCAGGCGCGTTTCAGCTTGCAGCAACTGGCCGGTGTGGCCCTGCTGATCCGCGATGCCTACGGGGCCAAATGCACGGAGTTGCCGGGTGGGGTGGTGTTGCTGAGTTGAGTGTTGGGTAATCCCTCTCTGACCCAGAGGAATTTAACTGTGGGAGGGCAAGTCTCCTCCCACCTTTTGAACTGTTTGAACACGTCCAACTGTGGGAGGGGGCTTGCTGTGGTGAGCGGGCTTGCCCCGCGCTGGGCTGCGAAGCAGCCCCATCCCAGGCGATTTGGTTTAGCTGACACACCGAGGTGCCTGGGTTTGGGGCCGCTTCGCAGCCCAGCGCGGGGCAAGCCCGCTCACCACAGAGTTAGCTCAACCTTTGAAACCTGTGTAGGGGCTATCGGAGCCAAATGCACCGAGCCACCGGTTGGTGGCCGAGAGGAATTTAACTGTGGGAGGGGGCTTGCCCCCGATGGCGGCCTAACAGCCGACCCGGAAGGTTGGTGGTGAGCAGGCTTGCTGTGGTGAGAGGGCTTGCTGTGGTGAGCGGGCTTGCCCCGCGCTGGGCTGCGAAGCAGCCCCATCCCAGGCGATTTGGTTTAGCTGACACACCGAGGTGCCTGGGTTTGGGGCCGCTTCGCAGCCCCGCGCGGGGCAAGCCCGCTCACCACAGAGTTAGCTCAACCTTTGAAACCTGTGTAGAGATCTGTGGCTATCGGGGCCAAATGCACCGAGCCACCGGTTGGTGGCCCAGAGGAATTTAACTGTGGGAGGGGGCTTGCCCCCGATGGCGGCCTAACAGCCGACCCGGAAGGTTGGTGGTGAGCAGGCTTGCTGTGGTGAGCGGGCTTGCCCCGCGCTGGGCTGCGAAGCAGCCCCATTCCAGGCGATGTGGTTTAGCTGACACACCGAGGTGCCTGGGTTTGGGGCCGCTTCGCAGCCCAGCGCGGGGCAAGCCCGCTCACCACAGAGTTAGCTCAACCTTTGAAACCTGTGTAGGGGCTATCGGAGCCAAATGCACCGAGCCACCGGTTGGTGGTCGAGAGGAATTTAACTGTGGGAGGGGGCTTGCCCCCGATGGCGGTGGGTCAGCCATACCTGTATCAGCTGACACGCCCTCATCGGGGGCAAGCCCCCTCCCAAAGTTTGCTCTTGCTGGGCAGAAACGCTACCGCAACGGCCCCACCACCTGGCGATAGCGTTCCACGCCTTGAGGTGTCTGCCTGACCAGTCGGATCTCCAGCCCCAAAGGGTCATCGCGGCGGTTGCCGCTCAATTGGCGCCAGCCTTTGTCGGCTTCCCATACCCGCACTTGCAGGTCGCTGACGCCACTCAATACCAGCACCCCATCCTTGGCCGCCGGCAATGGAAAGCGCGCGCGTGCCGGCGCGGCCGCGCGGTACAGGTCGTCGCCTTTGAGCCACCAGCGCACCCGTTGCAGGCCAGTGCCGGGGATGGCGGCGCTGCGGATCACCTCTAGCCTGAACCCCTTGGTGTCGGAGCTGCGCACCGTCAGCGCGGCCAGTCCGTCCGGGGTCTTGGTTTCGTCCGTCGGAACGCTCAATTCCACGCTGGCCCGCAGGCTGATGTCGCGCTCAAGCTGGTTCAAGGCCCGTAGTAATGCTTCGGTCTGTTCGGTGCTTGCCTGTAGGTGTTGATCGGCGCGGGTGACGCTGTCCAGGCCGCGCCAGGCGATCAGGCTGACCACCGCCATCAGCAAAATCGCCACCATCACTTCGATCAGGGTGAAGCCTTGCTGCGCGCGGTTCATGGTGCGCTCACCACGCGCAGCACACCGGCGGCGTCCCGTTGCAGGCTGAGGCGGTGTTGCCCGTCTGACAGCAGCACTCGCAACGGCGGGTTGATCCATTCGGCGTCAAGCACCAGGGTTTGGCGGGGCTCGATATCGATGTGCATGGGGGTGCTTTGCCACGGGCGCGGACGCAATTGAGGGTCGCCCTGGAAGGTGTCCAGGCTCAAGCCATCGTCGCTGCGGCGGCTGAAGCGAAAGCCCTTGGCGTCCACGCGCCAGGTAATCGGGCGACCGTCCGCGCGGGCTTCGGCCTGGGCCACTTGGAGCAATTGGCTCAGGCGTTCGGCGTCTTGGCGCAGCAGGTGCAGCGGGTCGGGCTTGATGCTCAGGCTGATGGCGGCACTGGCGATGCCGATGATCACCAGCACCACCATCAGCTCGATCAGGGTGAAGCCGCGTTGGTTCATCGGTCGGTGCCCGGTAAGTCAGGGTGTTTGTGAAATAAAAACGTGCGAATTGCGCGGTAGGCTGATGGCACGGACAAACAGGAGGTCCCGCTCATGGCAATTTCCCTGCGTCTTTGCGCAGCCCACGGCGTGCAGGTCGGCGCGCTGCTGGCCGCGTTGGCTGCGGTGGTGGTGTGGACGCCGCTGTTGCTCACGTCCGCCGAATCCCATACGCCCGCTGCCACGCCCCAGGCCCTGGCGGCGCGTAGCGATAACCCGGCATTGCAATGGTTCTCCACCACGCCGACGGCGGTGCAGGTCAAGGTTACCGGGGTGCTGGCCGGGGCCCGTGGCGCGGTGGCGATCCTCAGCCTCAACGACGGCCCGCCGCGCAGTTTCCAGGTGGGCGAACGCCTCGCCCCAGGGGTGCGCTTGACGCTCATTGAAGGCGACGCGGTGCAGATCGAGCGCGGCGGTGAAACCCTGCAGGTCAAGATGAACAAATTGCCGGATGCGCCGGCGCTGGCGCCGCTCACTCCGCCCTGACCTGGGTGGTCAGGCGCGCCAGCGGTGGCGCCTCGCGGCTGGCGTCGAGTACTTGCACCTGCACCTGATACAGCGGGCCCGCACGTTCGATGGTCTGCTCGCAGCGTAATTTCAAGCGACCCTGATCACAGTCGAAGGTCTTTCTGCCACTGCGCAGTTGCCCCTCCAGACGCAGCTCCGCCAGGCGACTCTGCGCCGCGAGCAAAGCCATGGACTTGTCCCGCAGCAGGCCGTTGCTCTGGGTCATCACCCCGGCCACGCGCACGGCGGCGGCCATGGCCACGGCGATAATTGCCAGCGCCACCAGCACTTCAATCAACGTAAAACCTTGTGCGTGGCGATAGCCGTGCATGGCGCTCTCCAAGCCCGGAAACAGGCCCGCAGACTAGCGCGGCGAGTTGACCGATTGGCGACCGAAACTCCCGAGGATTTTCAATACGACTGACATGTCTTCTTGCAACACTGCGCCCCGAACCGCACTCACCCCAAGGAATGTCGAGATGGATATCGCGCGCCTGACCTGCCCACTGCCCAGCCCTCGCGGCCAGCGTGGTTTTACCCTGATCGAGATCATGGTGGTGGTGGTGATCCTCGGGATTCTCGCCGCAATGGTGGTGCCCAAAGTGCTCGACCGTCCGGACCAGGCCCGCGCCACCGCCGCCCGGCAGGACATCGGCGGGTTGATGCAGGCGCTGAAGCTCTATCGCCTCGATCACGGCACTTACCCGAGCATGAACCAGGGCCTGAAAGTGCTGGTGGAGCGCCCGGCGGATGCCAAGAACAGCAACTGGCGTGCCTACCTCGACCGCTTGCCCAACGACCCTTGGGGCCACCCGTATCACTACCTCAACCCGGGTGCCAATGGTGAAATCGACGTGTTCTCCCTGGGCGCCGACGGCCAACCCGATGGCGACGGTGTGAATGCCGATATTGGCTCCTGGCAGTTGTAAGGCCCGCCATGAAAAGGCATTCGCCCATGACGGCGAAGCAGCGCGGCATGGCGATTATCAGCGCCTTGCTGATCGCGGCGGTGGTGGCGGTGATTGCCGCCGGCCTGCTGACGCGCCAGCGCGTGTTCACCCGCAGCCTGGAGGCCGAACAATTGCGTATCCAGGGCCAGTGGCTATTGCTCGGTGCATTGGAGGACAGTCGGCAGCGGCTATGGGAGGCGCGTCAGAAGGACGTGCTGACCCGTCTCGACCAACCGTGGGCGCGTGCTCAAAAAGGCCTATTTGAAGGGCGCCTGGAAGACGAGCAGGGCAAGTTCAACCTGCGCAATCTGGTCAACCGGGGGCGGCCGGATGCCGAGCAGGTGCAGAACTTCGAACGGTTGTGCGGCTTGATCGGCGTCGACGGGGCGTTGAGTCGCCGCATCAGTCAGCGGGTGATCGCTTCGTATGACCAAACCGAGCAACCGGCCAGGTACCCGATGCTGCGCAGCCTTGACGACCTGAGCGGTGTGGAAGGGCTCGACCCGCTGCTGTTGCAGCGCATGCAGGGTTTTATCAGCGTGTTGCCCGGGGTCACCTGGGTCAACGGCAACACCGCCCGCGCCGAAGTGCTCAGTGCGGTGGTACCGGGCTTGAGCCTGAGCCAAGCCCAGGCGCTGGTGGCCGAACGGGACGGCGGGCGCTGGTTTATCAACCGTGGCGATTTCGTCAACCGCCTGCACTTGCCCCAGGTGGCGGTGGAGTCGGTGCTGGTGGGCATCACCAGTGAGTGGTTTCGCCTGCAAGGCCAGACCCGCCGCGAACAGCGCCGGGTAACCCTCGACGCCTTGTTGCACCGCCCGGAAAATCGCCAGCCCCAGGTGATCTGGTCGCGGGTGGGGGCATGAAGCGTCTGCGTATCGGCTTGCCGCCCCTCGACCAACTGAGTGTCGACAGCCCGGTGACCTTCGCCTGGCTTGAACGTGGCGCGGTGGTGGCCCACGGGCAGGCCAGCCTGGCCGAACTGGGCAAGACTCGCCAGCCCTTGGATTGTTTTCTGCACCCGCGTGACAGCCTGCTGACCTGTCTGGATCTGCCGCCGCTGCCGCCGAGCAAAACCCATGCAGCGGTGACCTGCGCGGCGCAGGCGCTGGTGCTGGGGCCGCTGGAGCAGATGCACGTCGCTCACGGCCCACGGGGCAGCGACGGGCGCGTGCAGGTGGGCTGGGTGCCCAAGGCCGGGCTGGCGCGGTTGGATCAAGTGTTGAGCCAGGCACAATTGAAGCTGCGCGGTCTGTATCCGGCGCCCTATGCCTTGCCGGTGGGCGGCGCAGCGTTAGAGGACGGCTACGGCCTGAGTCGCGACAGCCTGCACCTGGCGACGGTGCATCCGCTGGGCTTGCCGCCACTGGCGACGCCCCCGCTGGAGCCCGCGCAGCGCTGGAGTGGTGCGCTACCCGGCTGGGGCTTGCAGGCGCGCCCAAGCCAACCGTCGGGCGCCGGCTGGGGTAGGGCGCTGGCGTGCGTCGCGCTGGCTGTCGCCCTCTGGACCCTCGGCCTCAACCTGTACGCTGCCCGCCAGGCGGACGCGGGCCAACGGCTCAAGGCGCAGATGAGCCAGCAAGTGCGCCAAGCGTTTCCCGAATTGCCGGTGGTGCTCAACCCCTTGCAGCAGGCGCGACAACAATTGGCCGCGCGCCAGGGCGGTACGGACACCGGCCCACGTTTCAGCGCCTTGCTGCAACTGGTCGGCAACCAGCTGCCGTTTATGGTCGGCAGTGTTGAGCAATTGACCTTCGAGCAAGGCCGCCTGCACTTGGCGCTGCTGGTCGGCAGTCGTCAGCCGGCGCAGCCGGGGGATTGGCAAGCGGCGTTGGCCCAGGCCGGCTTTGCCGCCACGCGCGATGAGCAGGGCTGGAGCATCGGCCCCACACAACCTGTCGAGAACGCCGAGGCCAGCGATGAATAAGTGGCTGCGCGTGCGCGGCCAGGCCCAGGTGTTCTGGGCCGGTCTGGCCCAGCGTGAAAAACGCCTGCTGATCGGTGCCGGGCTGCTGCTGGCCAGCCTGTTGACCTGGCTGGTGCTGGTGCAGCCGGCCTTGAAAAAAATTGCTTACTGGCAGGCCGAAACCCCCAAACTGCGTGCCCAGGCCGAAGCCCTGCAGGTGTTGCTGCAGGATGTCGCCGCACCCCAGGTCGCCGACGACAACGCGCTGCGCCAGGCCCTTGATGGCGCCGGTCTGCACGGCCATTACCAATTGCAGACTCTGGACCCCGGCGCATGGCGCCTGACCTTCGACAATGCCCCGGCCGACGCGGCGCTGGGCTGGTTACTGGGCAATGTACGCACGTTTTCTCTGGAGGTGTCCGAGGCGCGTCTACAACGTGCCGGGGATGCCGTCGACAACTCGGCCGGCACTGTGTCCGGGACCGTTCGCATGGATCAGGCGCTTGGCGCTAAGGACGCTTCATGAAGTGGTCAGTCCCCCCGTTTCGCACCGTTGCGCCGCTGCTGTTGCTGGCCCTCAGTGCGTGCAGTTCCCAGGAGGCGCAGAAACCCTTGCTGGTGGACAGCGAACTCGGCCAGCCTTTGGCCGACACTCGCCGTAGCGGTGAAACCGCGCTGGATCGCCAACGCGAGCCGGCCGCCAGGCCCCCGGTCAAACACGCGGTGACCAGCAGCGCCCGTGGCCAGGCCCCGGCCACCGTGAAGGTGCGCAACCCGCTGGGGGACCAGCCGGTGCAGCTCAACTTTGTCGATGCCGATATCCAGGCGGTGGTGCGCGCGTTATCCCGTGCCACCGGCCAGCAATTCCTGGTGGACCCTCGGGTCAAAGGCAACCTGACCCTGGTCAGCGAAGGCCAGGTGCCGGCCCATCAGGCTTACGACATGCTGCTGGCGGCATTGCGCATGCAGGGTTTCAGCGTGGTGGACGTGGGTGGGGTGGCCCAGGTGGTGCCGGAGGCGGATGCCAAGCTGCTCGGCGGGCCGATCTATAGCGCCGGCAGCAGCGGCATGCAGACCCGCACCTTTCGCCTGCAATATGAAAACGCGGTCAACCTGATCCCGGTGCTGCGCCCGATCGTGTCGCCAAACAACCCGATCAACGCATACCCCGGCAATAACAGCATCGTGATCACCGATTACGCCGACAACCTCGCGCGCGTCGCGCAGATCATCAGCGGTATCGACACCCCCAGTGCCATCGACACCGATGTGGTACAGGTGCAGAACGGCATCGCGGTGGACATCGCGGCCATGGTAGCCGAACTGTTGGAGACCCAGGGCGCGGACCCCACCCAGAAGATCAATGTGGTGGGCGACCCGCGCTCCAACTCCATCATCATCCGCGCCGGCAGCCCCGAGCGCACCGAGCTGGCGCGCAACCTGATCTACAAACTCGACAACGCCCAGAGCAACCCCAGCAATATGCATGTGGTGTATTTGCGCAACGCCCAGGCCGGCAAACTGGCGCAGTCGTTGCGTGGGTTGCTGACCGGCGAAAGTGAGTCGGGGGTCAGTGATGAAGCGCGCAACAAGCTCAGCGCCATGGGCGGCAACAGCCTGAACACGACAGCCGGCGGCGCAGCCCCGGCCGGCAGCGGCACGCCCACCGGCAGCAGCGTGCAGCCCGTCTATGGGCAAACCGGCGCGGCCACCACCGCAACCAGCGGCACCAGCGCCGCCAGCGATCAAAACACCGCGTTCAGTGCCGGCGGGGTGACCATCCAGGCCGACGCCACCACCAATACCTTGCTGATCTCCGCGCCGGACCCGCTGTACCGCAACCTGCGCGAGGTGATCGATATGCTCGATCAGCGCCGCGCCCAGGTGGTGATCGAAAGCCTGATCGTCGAGGTGGGGGAAGATGACGCCACCGAGTTCGGCGTGCAATGGCAGGCCGGCAATCTGGGGGGCAACGGCGCGTTTGGCGGGGTTAACCTGGGCGGCACTGGCATCAATGGCAGCCCCGCCAGCAAAACCACTATCGACGTGCTGCCCAAGGGCCTGAATATCGGCCTGGTGGACGGCACCGTGGATATCCCGGGGATCGGCAAAGTGCTGGACCTCAAGGTGCTGGCCCGTGCGTTGAAAAGCAAAGGCGGCACCAATGTGCTGTCCACGCCGAACCTGCTGACACTGGACAACGAAGCCGCGAGTATTTTCGTCGGCCAGACCATTCCCTTCGTCACCGGCAGCTATGTGACCGGCGGCGGAGGCACCAGCAACAACCCGTTCCAGACCGTCACGCGCGAAGAGGTCGGGCTCAAGCTCAACGTACGCCCGCAGATTTCCGAAGGCGGTACGGTGAAGCTGGATATCTATCAAGAGGTCAGCAGCCTGGATGCGCGGGCAACCGTGAGTGCCGGCGCGGTGACCAACAAGCGCGCGATCGACACCAGCATCCTCTTGGATGACGGGCAGATCATGGTGCTCGGCGGTCTGTTGCAGGACGGCTACAGCCAAAGCAACGACGCGGTGCCGTGGCTGTCGGATATCCCCGGGCTGGGGGCGCTGTTCCGCAATCAAAAGCGCAGCGTCAACAAGACCAACCTGATGGTGTTCCTGCGGCCCTACATCATCCGCGACAGCGGCGCCGGGCGCAGCATCACCGTGAACCGCTACAACTTCATGCGCCGCGCCCAGGGCGCATTGCAACCGGAACACAGTTGGGCCATGCCGGACGTGCAGGCGCCGCAGTTGCCGGCGGTGGAGAAGGCGATTCCGGGCGCGCAACCGGGGCCGAGGGCTGCTATCCGCGCAGTGCCGGTGGGCGCACGACCATGAATTTAAATGAAGATCCAAATGTGGGAGGGGGCTTGCCCCCGCTGAGGGTGTGTCAGCCACAGATGTACAAACTGATCCACCGCTATCGCGGGCAAGCCCGCTCCCACATTTGCACCGTGCTCGGTCAGGAAGATGCCTTGTGAGCCTTCTCCCTTACGCCTGGGCCAAGGCCCAACGCATCCTGCTGCGCCACGGCGACAGCGGCATGTTGCTCACCGTGTGCCCCTCGACACCCGGTTGGGCCATCAGTGAAGCGCGCCGCCAGTTCGGCGAGTCGCCCGTGGAGCAGGTGCGCGACGACGAACTGGACGGCCTGCTCGCCACGGCCTACGCCGACACGGGCAGCGCCGCCGCTGTGGTGGGCGCGGCGGAAAACGAAGTCGACCTCGACCGCCTGATGCAGGCCATCCCCGAGATCACCGACCTGCTCGACACCCAGGACGGCGCGCCGGTGATCCGCATGATCAACGCCTTGCTGACCCAGGCTGCGCGGGACGAGGCCAGCGATATTCATATCGAACCCTATGAAAGCCACTCGGTGGTGCGCTACCGCGTCGACGGCACCCTGCGCGACGTGGTGTCGCCGCGCAAGGCGTTGCACGGCGCGTTGGTGTCGCGGATCAAGATCATGGCGCAGCTGGACATCGCCGAAAAACGCCTGCCCCAGGACGGCCGTATCGCCCTGCGCGTGGCCGGGCGGCCGATTGATATCCGCGTGTCGACGGTGCCGACCGGCCATGGCGAGCGCGTGGTGATGCGCCTGCTCGACAAACAGGCCGGGCGCTTGCAGCTGGAAACCCTGGGCATGGACCCGCAGTTGCTGGCGCGCCTCGATACGCTGATCCGCCAGCCCCACGGCATCGTGTTGGTGACCGGCCCCACCGGCAGCGGCAAAACCACCAGCCTCTACGCCGCTCTGGCGCGGTTGGACGCCAGCACACGCAATATCCTCACCGTGGAAGACCCGGTGGAGTACGACCTGCCGGGCATCAGCCAGATCCAGGTCAACGCCAAGATCGACATGACCTTCGCCCTGGCCCTGCGCGCAATCCTGCGCCAGGACCCGGACATCATCATGATCGGTGAGATCCGTGACCTGGAAACCGCGCAGATCGCCGTGCAAGCCTCGCTGACCGGGCACCTGGTGCTCGCCACCCTGCACACCAACGACGCGGTGTCGGCGGTCAACCGCCTGGTGGACATGGGCGTGGAACCGTTTCTGTTGGCGTCGTCGTTGCTGGGGGTGTTGGCCCAGCGTTTGGTGCGGCGGCTGTGCCCGCACTGTAAGCAGCCGGACCCGACCGCGCCGGGCACCTGGCGCCCGGTGGGTTGTGCGCAGTGCAATCAGGTGGGCTACAGCGGACGCACGGGGATCCATGAGTTGTTTTATGTCGACGATGCGGTGCGCGGGCTGATCCATCAAGGTGCCGGGGAACAGGACCTGCGAGTGGCGGCACGCCGCGCCGGCATGTTCAGCCTGCGCGAAGACGGCGAGCGCTGGGTGCGCAGCGGCACCACCGCGCCGGAAGAAATCCTGCGCGTGACCCGGGACGCCGGATGAATCGCTATCGCTATGAAGCCGCCGACGCCAGCGGCCGTATCGAGACCGGGCAAACCGAAGCCGACAGCCAGAGCGCGGCCTTCAGCCTGTTGCGCGGTCGCGGCCTGACCGTGCTGGCGTTGCAGGAGCAAACCCCGGCAGCTACAGGCGGCGGCCTGTTCACCGCCAAGCTCTCCGACAACGACCTGGCCTGGGCCACCCGGCAACTGGCGAGCCTGCTCGGTGCCAGCCTGCCCCTGGAAGCGGCCTTGAGCGCCACGGTGGATCAGGCCGAGAAAAAACACATCGCCCAGACCCTCAGTGCGGTACGCACCGATGTGCGCGGCGGCATGCGCCTGGCCGATGCCCTGGCTGCGCGGCCACGGGATTTTCCGTCGATTTACCGCGCGCTGATCGCGGCGGGGGAGGAGTCTGGCGACCTGGCACAGGTCATGGAGCGTCTGGCCGACTACATCGAAGAGCGCAACAACCTGCGGGGCAAGATCCTCACCGCGTTTATCTACCCCGGCGTGGTGGGGCTGGTGTCCATCGGCATCGTGATCTTCCTGCTCAGCTACGTGGTGCCCCAGGTGGTCAGCGCGTTCTCCCAGGCACGCCAGGACCTGCCGGGGCTGACCCTGGCCATGCTCAACGCCAGCGACTTTATTCGCGCCTGGGGCTGGTTGTGCTTTACCGGCCTGGTCGGTGCGTTCTGGGGCTGGCGCCTATACCTGCGCAATCCGCTGGCGCGCCTCAACTGGCATAGCCGCGTGCTGCGCTTGCCGCTGATCGGGCGCTTCGTGCTGGGCTTGAACACAGCACGCTTTGCCTCGACCCTGGCCATCCTCGGCGGTGCCGGCGTGCCGTTGCTGCGCGCCCTGGAAGCGGCGCGGCAAACCCTGTCCAACGAGCGCCTGAGCCAATGCGTGAGCGACGCCACGGCCAAGGTGCGCGAAGGGGTCAACCTGGCGCCGGCGCTGGCGGTGGAGAAAGTCTTTCCGCCGGTGCTGATCCACCTGATCGCCAGTGGCGAAAAAACTGGGTCGCTGCCGCCGATGCTCGAACGCGCCGCGCAAACCCTGTCCAAGGATATCGAACGTCGCGCCATGGGTATGACCGCGCTGCTGGAGCCGCTGATGATCGTGGTGATGGGCGCGGTGGTGCTGGTGATCGTGATGGCGGTGCTGTTGCCGATCATCGAAATCAACCAATTGGTCACCTGATACGCGCCGGGTTTTGCCTGGCTCCCGATGGCGCGGGGCCAAGCTCGGGTTCCTCATTCCGTCATCTTTCAACCCCGTGCATGGCCCTGCGGCCAGTGGCGAAAACCATTGCGCTCGGCGGCGCCCAAACCGCTCAAAACGATGACCGAAACACCCGAGAATCTTTTTCAAAATCAAGTGCTTTCTCCCGAGGTTTTTTCCTTTAGCTGTCATCGGATGCTGCGAAATTTCCTACCCATGGCCTCCGCCTTCGCCACCCCCGGAACACGGCCTGGGTCCGAAGCCATGGCGTCATGCAAGAGCCATCTACCCCAAACGTACAAACACGATGAAAGGAGATTCTTCATGTTTAAGCGCAACGTTCTCGCGGTATCCATGACCCTCGCTGCACTGTGCTCGGCCCAGGCGGCCATGGCGGACATCAACGGCGGCGGCGCCACGCTGCCACAACCGCTGTACCAGACCGCTGGCGTACTCACCAACGGCTTCGCACCCTACATCGGTGTGGGCAGCGGCAACGGCAAGTCGGCGTTCCTGAACAACGACTACACCAAGTTCGTGGCCGGCGTGACTAACAAGAACGTGCACTGGGCCGGCAGCGATTCCAAGCTGAGCGCCGCTGAGTTGCTGGCTTACAAAACCAACAAGCAACCGACCTGGGGCAAATTGATCCAGGTGCCGTCGGTGGCCACGTCGGTGGCGATTCCATTCAACAAAACGGGCACCAACGCTGTCGATTTGAGCGTCAACCAACTGTGCGGCGTGTTCTCCGGCCGCCTGACCGACTGGAGCCAGATCACCGGCGCTGGCCGCACCGGCCCGATCACTCTGGTGTATCGCAGCGAGTCCAGCGGCACCACTGAACTGTTCACGCGCTTCCTGAACGCCAAGTGCGCCGAAGCTCAACCGTTCGCCGTGACCACCACGTTCTCGTCCAGCTACGGTGGTGGCCTGCCGTCGACCGCTGTCGCCGCCGCCGGTAGCCAAGGCGTGATGGACGCGCTGAACGCTGTGGAAGGTCGCATCACCTACATGAGCCCGGATTACGCCGCGACCACCCTGGCCGGCCTGGATGACGCCACCAAAGTCGCCAAAGTCGCCGGTGTTTCCCCTGCGCCTGCCAACGTGTCGACCGCCATCGGCCAGATTCCTGCGCCCACCGAAGCACGGGCTGACGGCTCGTTCATCGACGCGACCAACCAGGACAACTGGGTACCGGTCTTCGCGGCCACGGCCAGCGGCTCAGCCACCTTCGCTTACCCTTCCAGCGGCTACCCGATCCTGGGTTTCACCAACCTGATCTTCAGCCAGTGCTACGCCGATGCGACCCAGACCACCCAAGTGCGCGGCTTCTTCAACCGCCACTACGGCAGCCTGGTGAACAACGACACCGCCATCAACAACAACCGCTTCGTGCCGCTGCCAGCGAACTGGAAAAAAGCCGTGCGTGACACCTTCGCCACTGCCACCAGCGCTCAAGGCATCGGCAACACCAGCGTGTGCAACGCCATCGGTCGTCCGCTGTAACCCCCGCTGTTCAGCACCGCTTTACCGATCAGCAACGGCCCGTGCCGTTGCTGATTTTTTTTGCGCTAACAGCCGTATATGAACTTTGCGTGACAGAAGTTCAGTCCGGCCCCTCGCCAACCGCCTAACCCTCATACGTGAGCCTGTGTTGCTCCTGGCGATAACAAAGAAGGAAGTGTCCCGATGGTCCGCTGCAAACCCACGCTTAAGCTGAATGCCCAGGGCTCACGGGCCCAGACTGTGTTGCGTCTCAAGCCGCTGGCGCAGGTCATCGCCTTATGGGTGGTGGCGGGCAACGCCTCGGCGGCGACGGCGTTCAGTCCGGCCTGGTTCGCGGCCAAGGGGGCGACCCAGGCGACCACGGCGGCGCGCATCAATGCCGGGCAAATGCCGTCGGTGCCGACCTTGAACCAGCAGGCGCGGGTCAATCAGCAGTTGGCGCGTTCCATCAGCACCCTGAACACCAGCGTCGCGGCGATTGCGGCGCAGCAGGCCGCTCAGGCCGCCGGCCGGCAAGCGGCGTTCGGCCAGGTGTCGACGATTCCCGATGGCCTGGGCAAAGGCGGCCTGCAAGTGGACAACAGCCTGACCCAGGGCTGGACCAACGCCAAGGCGCCGACCCAGACCCAGGCCGGCGGCAAGACCACGGTGAGCATCGAGCAGACCGCCGACAAGGCGATCCTCAATTGGGAAACCTTCAACGTCGGGCGCAACACCACGGTGGACTTCCAGCAGCAGTCCACCTGGGCAGTACTCAACCGTGTCAACGACGCCCAGGCTCGCCCCAGCGAAATCCAGGGCCAGATCAAGGGCGCCGGGACGGTGATGATCATGAACCGTAACGGTGTGGTGTTCAGCGGCACCAGCCAGGTCAACGTGCGCAACCTGGTAGCGGCGGCGGCGAACATCACCGATGAACAATTCACCCAGCGCGGCCTGTATGTCGACACCAATGGCACCCAACCGACATTCACCGACGCGGCGGGCAAGGTTCAGGTGCAGCGCGGCGCATTGATCCAGACCCACAACGCCGCCACTTCCACCGACGCCGGCGGCTATGCCTTGCTGCTGGGCAGCGACGTGGAAAACGCCGGCACCATCATCACCGCCAAGGGCCAGACTACCTTGGCGGCCGGTGACAGTTTCTACATCCGCAAAGGCGTGGGCACGGCGGGTAACGAGCGTTCCACCACCCGTGGCAATGAAGTCGCCACCAGCCTCAAGGCGGGCAGCACGGCGGGTGCGGTGACCAACAGCGGCCTGATTATGGCGTCCACCGGCGACGTCACCCTGACCGGCCATCAGGTGCAGCAGAACGGCGTGGCCCTGGCCAGCACCTCGGTGGACACCCGCGGCACCGTGCACTTGCTCAACGCGGCCAGCGACAGCAGCGGCAGCGTCAGCCTGGGGGAGGGCAGCACCACCGCGATCCTGCTGGACGCCAGTGGCAGCACCGCACTCAACAGTCAGAAAGACAATGGCCTGATCAAACTCGACGGCAGCCCCGCCAATTTGATCGGCGGCGCGTTCAACCACCTCAGCGCGGTAGTCGACCGCACGGACCAGTCACGGATCGAGATCGTCAGCGGCGGCACTGTGGATTTCCGCAAGGGCTCGATCACCCTCGCCACCGGCGGCCAGGTGGCCGTCAGTGCCGGCCAGCGCAGCCTGGTGCGCGACGGGGCGATGATCGATGTATCGGGGGCCGTCGGCGTCAAGGTGGCGATGGAAGCCAACAACATCAAGATCAACGTGCAGGGTAACGAGCAGCGCGATGCGTCGGTCAACCGCGACAACGGCCAACTGATCAACAGCGATGTGTGGGTCGACCTTCGCGACCTGGTGTTTGTGCCCGCCGGCACCAACGGCTACGCCACCGACCGCTGGTACACCGCCGGTGGCCTGCTGGAAGTCGGCGGTTACCTCGGCACCCAGGGCCATTCGGTGGGTGAATGGATGGCCCAGGGCGGCACCGTGACCTTTACCGGCAAGGAAGCGGTGACCCAACAGGGCGCGCAGATCAATCTGTCGGGCGGCACCGTGGACGTGCAAGGCGGCTATATCCGCCAAACCTGGCTCAAAGGGCCGAATCGCCGTTTGTACGAGCTGTCCAAAGCGCCCGGCGACATTCTCTATTCCGGTATCTACAAGGGTTACGAAGACACTAGCGTGCGCTGGGGCCAGACCGAGTATTACTACAACCCGCTGATCGCCCCCCAAGGCCGCAATGAGGCCGGGTACACCGTGGGCCGGGACGCCGGCAAACTGGTGGTCGGCACCTCCAGCGCGGTACTGGAAGGCCGCCTGATCAGCGATGTGTTCCAAGGCGATCGCCAGACTCAGGCACCCATGCCCAACCTGGACGGTTACCAGCAATCCCAGAAGGCCATGGCCCAGCTCGCGCAGTTGATCGTGGGCCAGTACACGCCGTTCTACAACAAAGCCAACGGCACCTTGCGCTACGCCTTGGGGGGGAACGCCGATCAGGTGACGCTCGAAAACGACACGCAAGCGATTGCCGATGACCTGGACCTTGCCAATGCATTGCCGGCCGACCGCCAGGGCAAGATCGTGCTCGACAGCGACCTGCTCAATGCCGCGCCGTTGGGCGCCATCAAGGTCGCGGCTCGCCAGCAGGTCAGCGTCAATGGCGCGCTGCGCGTGGCCGACGGCGGCGATATCACCCTGTTCGGGCCGCGCGTCGACATCAATGCCAACCTCACGGCCCACGGCGGCAGCCTTAACGCCGGCAACATTCTCAGCCAGGTCAACCCGTTCAAGGCCGGCGTGGTCGAGGACACCGCCCTGGCCGGTGGCGCGCAGGTCACGCTGGGCGCAAGCGTCAAACTCGACACCAGCGGGCGCTGGAATAACCTGCTGCTGGAACCCGGCAATGGCAGCGGCCTTGCGTATATCAACGGCGGCAAGGTTTCGCTGCGCAGTTCGAGCCAGTTGAACCTGGCGGCCGGCAGTGGGGTGTACGTGTCCTCCGGGGCCACCCTGGGGGTAGACGGCAAGTTGATCGGCGGCAAAGGCGGCAACGTGACCCTGGGCGCTCTCGGCGCTCTGGCCCTGGATGGCGACGTGCGCGGTTATGGCGTCAATGGCGGCGGCACCTTGGCCTTGCAGGCGCGCACGGTGCAGATCGGCAACCGTGTCGGCGCGATGGACCCGGACACCTTGCACCTGGCCGGCGACTTCTTCGACAAGGGCTTCTCGGCCTACGACAACACCGGCAACGAAGGGCTGATCGTCACCGACGGCACTCAAGTGAATGTCAGCCTGCCGACCTATCGATTGGGCATGCAGGCGTCCACGGTGGCGACCGGCGGCGCACCGACGGCGGCCCTGGAGCAGTGGACCTCGCCGCTGTATCAGGAAGATGCCGCCAAAGGCGTGCTGACCCAGCGTCGCGGCGCCGGTTTGAGCCTTACCGCCGGCAATGTGTTTGCCACGGCGGCGCAACTGGCGAGCACGGCCTTGACCGTGGGCCAGGGGGCGGTGATCAACGTCGATCCTGGGCAGGCCATCAACTTGCGCAGCGTCGGTCAGTTGACAATGGATGGCACGCTCAATGCCTGGGGCGGCAGCGTCAGCCTTGAGGGGCTGACTGCAGCCACTTCGGAAGCGGTGAATGCGGCCGGTCATGGCCGCTCGATCTGGGTTGGCGAGCACGCGCTGATCGACGTGGCAGCGCGGGCAGCCACGGCGGTGGACAGCCAAGGGCGCCGTTATGGCGTGGTGCGTGACGGCGGCAGCATCAGCCTGGGCGGCACGCTGGACCTGAACACCGGCCTGGCCAAGGCCAGCGACCTGTTCGTGGTGGTCCGCGACGGCGCACGACTGGACGCCTCCGGCACCCAAACCGAGCTGACAGTGCCGGGGCAGGGCACGGTGTCGGTAGCCAGTAACGGCGGCAGCATCAGCCTGGCCTCCAACAACGGCCTGTACCTGGAGGGCAGCGTGATGGCCAGGGCCGGTGGCGCTGGCGCGGCGGGCGGCAGTCTTAACCTGGCGCTGGAAAGTCCGTATTACACCAAGACCGGGGTCGCTGACCGGGTGCTCAAGGTGCGTGAACTGGTGCTCGGCCAAGGGCATTCACCGAGCGCTCTGGCTGGCACGGCCGAAGCGGCGGCCGATAGCCTGGACTATGGGCACGCACGTCTGGGCGTGGATCAAGTCCAGGCCGGCGGCTTCGATAACCTCGCGCTGCTGAGCAATGGTTTGCTGAGCTTTGACGGCGACATCCGCCTGAATATGGGCCAGAGCCTGCGTCTGTACAGCCGTGGCTATGGCCTGAGCGACAACGCCGCCGCCACGGCACGCATCGACCTGTCGGCGCCGCACCTGCTGCTGGCGGGCTATCTGCCGCCCCCCGAGAGCGGCAAGGATTTCTACGTGCGTCCGGTGCCGGTGCTGCCGGTGCCGTCCCAGCGTGCCACTCAGGCGCAGTTCAACGCCGAGGGGCAGTTGGTCGAAGTGCGTGGCAATGTGATCTTCGGTAACCGCAGCAGTCTGTACCGCGCCGACGCCAGCCAGGCCAGCCTTGAGCGCCGTGGCTTCGACCAGGTCAACCTGACCAGCCAGGGCGACTTGCGCTTTCTGGCGGGGACTTCCGTGAACGACATCATCACCGGCGTCAGCACCCAGTTGCTGACCCAGGGCGACATGACCCTGCGCGCGGCGCAGGTGTACCCCGCCACGGACGTCAGTGCCCGGGTGATTGCCGGCTACCTCGGTGAATCCAGCACCATTACCCAGGGCCTGGACTTTAATCCGCTGCGCAGCTTGACCCTTGGCCGCGTCGGCAGCACGGAGGCTGCGTTGCCGTATTCAGCGTTCGGGCGCCTGCAACTGGGCGCCGCCACCGTCAAGCAAGGCGGCGTAGTGCGCGCGCCGCTGGGCTTGATCAATATCGGCAGCATGGGCAGCAGCCAGGTGCAATTGCTGCCGGGCAGCGTCACTTCGGTGAGCGGCAAGGGGTTGGTGCTGCCCTATGGCGGCACCCTGGACGGGCAGGTCTACACCTATAACGGCAAGACTGTGGCCTTTCTCGGGCAGGGCGGATTGGTCAATACCAACAGCGACCTGAGCGTCGGCGTGATTCTGGGCGGCCAGTCGGTGGCCGTGCAGTCGGGGGCGGTCGTCGATCTGTCGGGCGGTGGCGAGCTGCTGGGCGCCGGGTTTATCTCCGGACGCGGCGGCTCCACGGATGCGCGCTACAACCCCCTGGTGCAGTTCGGTGCCAGTGCCGGGTTCGTGCTGCCGGGGCTGTCCACCAACCCGGTCTACGCCATTGTGCCGGGGGCGCAGCCGGGTGCGGCGCCGGTTGCGGCCGAGGGCGGTGCCGTGGCGCCGTTGGTGGGCCAGCAGGTCACCATCGGCGCCGGGGTGCCGGGCTTGCCGGCCGGCACCTACACCTTGATGCCGTCCACCTACGCGTTGATGCCGGGGGCTTATCGCGTGGAGATCAATGGCCTGGCGGGGCTGGGCAGCGACAACGCGACCACCTTGATGCGCAACGGCTCGTGGGCCACCTCCGGGCAGTTGTCGATTGCCCATACAGGCATCCGCAACAGCGTCGCCACCCCGTTGATCCTGACTTCGGCGGACACCCTGCGCCGCTATTCCCAATACAACGAAACCAGTTACGCCCAGTTCGCCAAGGCCGATGCCGCCCGGTTGGGCGTACCGCGCCCTCTGCTGGAAGCCGACGCTAAAACCCTGAAGTTGGCCTTGCGCCCCGGCGCGGGGGCCGATGGGTTTTCATTCAACGGTATCGGGCGCTTTGACGCCGCCACCGGCGGCTACGGCGGTACGGTCGCGGTGCTCGACCAGAGCCGGTTGGGTATCGAGGTGGTGGCGCCGCAGACGTCTGCCACCGCCGGTTTCGGCGGCATTAGCCTCAGAGCCGACACCCTCAATGCTATCGGTGCCGCACGGTTGATGATCGGCGGCATGACGGTGGTGGATTACGGTCAGTCGGGTAACTTCATCAGCCTGGCCAGCGGGGTGAATGCCGCCAACAGCAACATCACTGTGCGGGCCGGTGCCACCCTGGCGGCGCCGGAAGTGTTCCTGGTCAGCGACACCGGCGCCATCGTGGTAGAGCAGGGCGCCTCCCTCAACACCTTGGGCCGGGGCAAGGCCAGCTACGATGCCCGCGACGGGTTTATTTATCAGGTCGCCAATATGCTCGGGGTGTCCAACGGCTTGCTCAACGTGGTCAGCGCCTCGCGGCCTGGCGGTGTGATCAGCGAGGGGATCAACGTCGGCGCCTGCGCTGCCCAATCTTGCGTCGGCCAGACCGGGCTGTACTCCGAGGGCAGTATCGTGGCCCTGACCGACGGCACGTTCCAACTGGGCGACCAAGTGCGCTATGGCACCCGTCACCTCAACCTGGGCGTGAGCACCATCAACCTGGGCAGCGTCGAAGCCCTGGCCGCGGCGGCCGCCGGCAACCGCTTGCCGGCCGGTTTGACCTTGAACCAGGCACTGCTCGACCGCCTACTGCGCGGCGACACGCAACTCGGCGCCCCGGCCTTGGAAACCCTGCAACTGTCGGCGCGCGACGGGTTCAACCTGTATGGCAACGCCAGCCTCGACACCTATGACCCGTTGACCGGCAAATCGCTGCTGAGCAACCTAATGCTGTCCACTCCGGCGCTGTACGGCGCCGGCGACGCCAACGACGTGGCGACCCTGCACACCGCCAATCTGATCTGGCTGGGCGCCACCCAGGCCCCGGGCGCAGTGGTAACGGGCGGTGCGGGCACCGGCAGCGGGCGCCTGGATATCAACGCCGAGCGCATTGAGTTCGGGTATGGCGCCTTCGGTCAGCCGAGCAACGTGAAAAGCTTCGACCGGTTGGCCCTGGGCTTTGCCACGGTGAACCTCAACGCCAGCGAACGCATTACCGCCAACCACAAAGGCAGCCTGTCGGTGTACCAGCGCCAGGGTGCCTATGACCCGGTCAGCGGTTACCAGTACAGCGGTGGCAACTTGACCATTCGCACGCCGTTGATGACCGGTGAGGCCGGTTCGGTGAACAGCATCAAGGCCGGCGGTGCGATTGACATCGGTGCGTCGTCAGGCCCCCGTGGCAACGCCAACGGCCAGGGCGCGCAACTGTCCCTGCAAGGCGACAGCCTGCGCGTGGCCAGTGCGGTGGTATTGCCCAGCGGCAAAGTCAGCCTCAGTACACGGGGTGATCTGGTGCTGACCGACGACGCCCTGATCGATGTGGCCGGCCGTGCGATGCGCTTCAACGACGTGACCCAATACGGCTGGGGCGGCGACGTGCTGCTGGACAGCCGCAGCGGCAATATCCTGCAGGCGGCGGGCTCGACCATCGATCTGTCGGCCCAGCATAACCAGGCCGGCAAATTGCGCGCGGTGGCCACGGATGCGGCGGGCGGTATCGTCGATCTGCAAGGCAAGATCCTCGGCAGCAGCAGTGGCTATTTCAACGCCGGCGGCACCTCGATGCCGCAACCGGCGGGCAGCGTGGAGATCCAGGCGCAGCGCCTGGGCAGCAGCGGTGCCTTGGACCAACAGTTCGCCGACCTCAACCAACGCCTGAACCAGGGCCAGATGTTCGGCGCGCGCAGTTTCCAACTCAAACAAGGCGACCTGACCATAGGCGATGGGCTCAAGGCCGGGAGCATCAGTGTGTCGGTGGACAATGGCAGCCTGCGGGTCACTGGCCTGGTGGATGCCAGCGGCGAGCGCATCGGCAGTATCAACCTGGCCGGCAAGCACGGCCTGACCCTGGACGGCAGCGCCGTGCTCGATGCCCACGGCAGCAAGTTGCGGGTGGACAGCTACGGCAAGATCATCGACGCGCCGAACCGCGCCATGGTGGTGCTGGGGTCCGGCGATGGTCAACTGACCCTGGCCGACGGCGTGCGCATCGACCTGCGCCACGGCACCGCCGCCACCGGCAACGACGGGCGCCTGCGCGGCACCCTGGAGCTGAATGCGCCGCGCCTGGTCAACCCGGATGGCAGCAGCAATGACGTGGCCATCGACGCTCACGGGCGGTTAGCCATCCAAGGCGCGCGTTCCATCACCCTCAACGGCATGGCGCGCTATGACGATGCGCCGGAAAAAACCGACCCGACCGCCAGCGGCAGGCCGTACCAGGAAATCACCCAGGGCTACCTGGACCAGAAACACGCCCTGAGCGAAGCCTTTATCAATGCGGCGCTGCTCAATCAGAACCTGCTGGATAACAAACTCGCCGGCCTGAACAACGCCACCTACGCCGATGCCTTGCACCTGCGCCCAGGGGTGGAAATCGTCAGTAAAACCCAGGATGGCGACCTGGTGGTGCAGGGTGACCTGGACCTGTCCGGCTACCGCTATGCCAGCCTCAACCCCCATAGCGTCAAGGACAACGCGGTCTACGGCTCCGGTGAATCCGGCAGCCTGACCCTGCGCGCCGGCGGCGACCTGAATATCTACGGCAGCCTCAACGATGGCTTCGCCAAACCGCCGGTGTCCGAGGATGACAAAGGCTGGGTGCTGCTACCGGGCGTCGACTTCAGCGGCGGCACTATCGTGGTGCCGGGCAACGGCGTGACCCTGGCCGATGGCACGGCGTTCCCGGCCGGCAGTACGTTGAATTACGACCTGCCTATCAAAGCGCTGACGATGGCCGCCGGCACCCGCTTGCCGGTGGCCGCGACGCTGGGCCAGGAGCTGGTATTGCCAGCGGGTAGCGTGGTCTCGGCCGATGTGCGCGATGCCGGCGGCAACCTGTTGCTCGCTGCGGGCACCTTGTTGCGGGAGGCGCAGACCCTGGCGATCGGCACCCAATTGGGCGCCGGCACACTGTTGGCCCAAGGCACCCGACTGGACGGTATGACCTGGCCCAAGGGTGTGCCGCTGCCGGCGATACACCAGGCGAACCCGGCCAATAACACGGTGCAGCTCAGTGGCAGCAAAGCCTTGCCCAAGGGCGCACTGATCCCGGCTGGGACCGATGTGAAACTGCCCAACAATGCGACCTCGGTCGCCCTGCGCGTCGGGGTTTCCGGCCCTGCCGGGCAGGTCTGGGCGATTTCGCCGATGCTGGCCGAAGGTACCCAGTCGTGGTCGTTGCGCCTGGTGGCGGGCGCCGATACCGAGGCGGCGGACAGCCGTCTGCTGCAAGCCCATCCGCGCAGCGGCGATATGCACTTGGCGGACAACCACTACGGGATGTTCGCCAAGCAATTGCCGAGCAAGGGCATTCAGACCTGGACCGCCCTGGCGGTGGCTGAACTGAGTGGCGCGGGTGTGGATGTCAAGGTAGGTGACCCCATCGAGCAATCGTTGCTCGACGCGATGGGCCAGGGTTCGATCGAGGATTTCTGTGCCAGTTCGCCGGACTACTGCGCAATGAAAGTGACCTACGTGTGGACTCAGAAAGCGGCCGATGAATTGTTGGAACAGGCCAGTATCGTGGTTCCGGTAGGGGGGGTGATCACCGAGGAGTTCCTGGCCAGCCTGCAGTTGCCGGGTGTGGACGAGCTGTGCGCCGTCGCGCCGGATTACTGCGCGGCCCAGAGCAAGACCGAATACGGCGCCACGCCGTCGAGTACGCGCTGGAGTGTGATCCGCACCGGCAGCGGCGACCTTGAACTGTTGAGCGCGGGCAACCTGCAGATGGACTCGTTGTTCGGCGTGTACACCGCGGGCACCTCATCGACCGGCACCTTCGCCGGTGACCCCTACAACCTGCCGAAGGCAAAACGGGCGGGCGCCGATCCGTTGACCAGTACGGTGCTGAACGACGCCGGCAGCTTCTTCGAACAGTTCGTCAACGGCTCGTCCACCAGTCTGTACCGCGCCTGGTACCCGGAAGCCGGCGGCAATCTGACCCTGAATGTCGGTGGTGACCTGACCGGGCATATCACCAGCAGCGTAGCCAGCAGCGTGCGCCCCAACCCCAAGGATGTCGGGGTCGACTCGGCGGCCGTCGGCAACTGGCTATGGCGCCAGGGCAGCGGTGCCGTGGCGACGGGCGGGCCGGCGCAACCGACGGCCTGGTGGATCAACTTCGGCAGTTACACCGCAACCGCGGCGGCGGACAAACTGCTCGGTTTCACCGGCTTCGGCACCCTGGGCGGCGGCAACCTGGACGTCAATGTGAGCGGCAACGCCGGGGTGCTGGATACCTTGGGCTACAGCGTGTATCGCCCCGAGGTGAACCCCCATAGCCAGGGCTTGGTTCTGGCCGTCGGCAGTACCGGACGGATCGCCGCCGATGGCAGCCAGCAGCTGACCGGTGGCGGCGATTTGCGTGTCCGCATCGGCGGCGCGCTGAACCCCGCCAGCGTGGCCGCCACCACGGACCACCGTGACGGCGTGCTGGTCAACCTGCGCGGCGACGTGCAGTTGCGCAGCGCGACCATGGGCAGTGTCGACCTGCTGTACGGCAGCACGGCGCGCAGCCAAAGCCCGGGTGAAACCCGCGCGTTCGACCCGCAGGTCGCGACCCGTGGCGTTGCCCGTGGCGGCATGACCCTGGTCCCCGGTGATGCCACGTTCAACCTGCAGACCCTGGGCGACCTGGTGGTGCAGAACGTCGAAGACCCAGGCCGGGTGGTGCTCTCCCATGTGTCGCCGTTTGCCCAAGGCGCCTCACTTGGTGGCGGTTCCAGCTGGTTTACGCTGTGGACCCGAGACACCGCCATCGACCTGTTTTCCCTGGGCGGCAACCTCACGCCCTTCAGCCGCATCGACGCGCTCCCCGACTTGGCGGTGGTGTATCCCTCGATCCTCAGGGCCACCGCCGCCGGCGGCAGCCTGTATTACGGTAAAGCGGCCGAGGCCCAGGCCAACGGCGATAACACCTACATGTTCCCCTTGCTGTTGGCGCCCGCCGACAATGGCCAGTTGCAGTTCCTCGCCCAGGATTCGATCTACGCCGGCGGCATGACCGTCAGCCGCTCCGGCACTGCCAGCAGTGCCATGGCGACGCCGTGGAATCCGGCCTTCCAGGGCATGCTCGGCACCCAGGTGGTGGCGAGCAACCTGTCGGCCAGCGGCAACCTGGATGCCCGCGCGCTATTTGCGTTCGGGCCCGGCACCACGTCCGCATCCACCGGCGGGCGTGGCGAGCCCGCGCGGTTTTATGCCATGGACGGCGACCTGGTGGGCGTCAGCAGTGGCCGGATCATTCGGTTCGACACCTCCCCTGGCAGCTTGCATGAAGGTCAGACCTGGTACGAAGGCAGCGGCCCGGTCCGCATGCTGGCCGGGCGGGATATCGTCAGCAGCGGGCGCGCGTTCGGCGATGACATGATGTTTGGCCGTTCGAGCAATAACCTGTTTATGCACGACGCGACCCAGGACATCTCCATCGTGTCCGCCGGGCGCGACATTCTCTACAGCAGCTTCCAAGTGGCCGGCCCTGGCCTGCTGGAAGTCTCGGCCGGGCGCAATATCCTGCTTACCGGTGTCGGCGGCGAGCACAGCGTGACCAGCCTCGGCGCGGTGTTGCCGGGCGACAACCGCCCCGGCGCGAGCATCGTTATGCAGGCCGGTGTGGGCGCCAGCGGGCCGGATTACAGTCGGTTCGTCGAGGCTTACCTGAACCCGCTCAATCAGGCGCAGGCCGGTGAATCCTTGCAGAGCGGCAAAGTGGCCAAGACCTACGACGATGAATTGGTCAGTTGGCTCGCCGAGCGCTTCGGCTTTGTCGGCGACACCGTCCAGGCTCGCGCCTACTACGCTGCGTTGCCCGCCGAGCAGCAACGGGTGTTTGCCCGCGATGTGTATTTCGCCGAGCTCAAGGCCGCCGGTCGCGAATACACCCAGGCCGGCGGCGTGCGCCAGGGCAGTTACGTGCGAGGTCGCGCAGCGATTGCAGCGCTGTTCCCGACCAAGGACGTGGCCGGCAACCCGATCACGTATCAGGGCGATATCACCCTGTTCAACGGCTCGGGTGTGCACACCAACGCTGGCGGAGCGATTCAGATGCTCACTCCGGGCGGTAGCCAGACCTTCGGTATCGAAGGCGCGGCGCCACCGTCGACGGCGGGTGTGATCACCCAAGGCGCGGGGGATATCCAGCTGTACTCGATGGGCAGCATTCTCCTGGGGCAAAGCCGCATCATGACCACCTTCGGCGGCTCGATCCTAGGCTGGACCGCCCAGGGCGATATCAACGCCGGCCGTGGCTCCAAGACCACCGTGGTGTACACACCGCCCAAGCGTGTCTATGACAACTGGGGCAACGTCGGCCTGTCGCCCTCGGTACCGAGCACCGGGGCGGGGATCGCCACCCTGAACCCGATCCCGGAAGTGCCGGCGGGGGATATCGACCTGATCGCGCCGCTGGGCACTATCGATGCGGGCGAGGCGGGCATTCGTGTGTCCGGCAACGTCAACATCGCCGCCTTGCGAGTGGTGAACGCGACGAATATCCAGACCCAGGGCAAATCCAGCGGCGTGCCGGTGACGGCCACGGTCAATACCGGCGCCCTGAGTTCGGCCAGCGCCGCCGGGGCGGCCGCCTCCCAGGCTGCGGAAGACGCGGCCCGCAGCCAGCAGGCGGCGGCCAGGCAGAGCCGGGCGTCGATCGTCACCGTGGAGGTGTTGAGCTTTGGCTCCGAGCCGGTGCCGCGTGAGCCGCAGGAGCAGCAGAAAACCTCGGCCTACAACCCCGACAGCCCTGTGCAGGTGCTGGGCGCCGGGCCGCTGAGCGAACAGGCGCGTGCGCGGTTGACCGACGAGGAGCGCAGACAGATCAGCCTTTAACGGGCGCCGGAACCTCTCGATGGACCTTGGGGGCGATCTATGATCGCCCCGTTTTTTTTTTTGCGCGCAGCCCTGGGTGATCAGCGCGTAAATGCCCCCGACCCAATCCCAAATGAAGCTTTCATGACAAAAGTTCGGTAGCCCATGGCCACTCCCGTCTCTCCTGTGTAACGCGCTCGACAGCATCCACAAGGTGCTCATCACGCGCATGCGGCAGGCCAGGAGTGGGGCAATGGGAACTATGGAACGTTATTCGAAAGTGGGCATGCAGGAGCTTGATCAGCGCCTGTCGAAGATCGTCGAAGCGGCGCGCAAGAAGCCGGTGTCGGTCTATCGCTACGGTGCGCCCTGGGTGTGGATCGTGTCCCAGGAAGATTGGCAGGGCGCGTTAAAAGAGGTCTCCAGCTATATCCCCGCCGGTCATTCCCTGGTGCTGCTGCGCCCGCAGATCGACGAGGCGCTCGACCAGCACCGCGACTGGCTGGCGGCCGAGCCGTCGATGACGATCGCGCCGCAGACCGTGCTGCAGATCCTGTTGCTGCAATTGCTGTATTCGGTGCCCAGCGAGCAGCAACTGCATGAACAACTCAATTACAACCTGTTGTTCCGCTGGTTCGTCGGCCTGGGGTTGAACCAGAAGGTCTGGAGCATCCAGGTGTTGACCCGCGACATCGCCACGCTGCTGAGCAACCCGCGCGCGGTGCAACTGATTCAGAAAATCATCGGTGAAGTGTTCTGTGGCGCCTTGCTGCACATGCCGGAGTTCTCCTTGAACTTCGCCCTGTTGCACACCTGGCTGGCACGGCATGGCAACCCTGCGATCGCCAGCCATTGAACCGGCCAGACGCAGTGCATAGCGCGGCGACGCACAACATAACTAGTTCAGGGGGCGGTGTGGAGCATCTGTTCAAATCAACGCTGGCGCTGTGCGGCCTGGTGCTGTGGAGTGCGGTTCAACCGGCGCTGGCCGAGGGCGACGCCCCGGTACGCCGGGTGGACGTCAACGAGTACTTCGTGCGCGGCAATACCGTGCTCGACGCGGCGACCATCGAGGAAGCGGTGTACCCGTTCCTGGGCCCGCAAAAGACCCTGGACGATATCGAAGGCGCCCGCGATGCGTTGCAGAAGATCTATCAGGCGCGCGGTTACCAGTCGGTGTTCGTCGAGCTGCCGGAGCAGAAGGTCGACGACGGTATCGTCTATTTGCAGGTCAGCGAAACCAAGGTCGGCCGGGTGCGCGTGGTGGGCGCCAAGCATTACTCGCCGGTGGAGATCCGTGAGCAGGTGCCGGCCCTGGAGGAGGGCGCCGTGCCGGACTTCGCCAGCGTGCAAACCCAACTGGCCGGCCTCAATCGCGGCACGGGGCGCCAGGTTACGCCGCTGGTGCGCGAAGGTCAGCGGCCCGGCACCATGGACGTGGACCTGCAAGTGGAAGACCAGAACCCCTGGCACGCCAGCCTGGGGCTGAACAACGACTACAGCGCCGACACCGAGAAGCTGCGTTCGGTCGCCACCCTGGGCTACGACAACCTCTGGCAATTGGGCCACAGCATTTCCCTGACCTACTTCACGGCGCCCCAGGACACCGAGAACGCCAAGGTCTGGTCGGCCACCTACAGCGCGCCGCTGGATGAGCGCTGGACCTTGCAGTTCTCCGGTTATCAGTCCGACAGCAACATCGCCACCATCGGCGGCAGCAACGTGCTGGGCAAGGGGCATTCGTACGGAGTGTCGGCGATCTACAACCTGCCGGCCGCCGACAACTGGGCCAACTCGTTCTCCCTCGGCGTGGATTTCAAGGACTTCGACGAGCAGCTCAACTTCGGCGCCAGCGGCGATCAGGTGCCGCTCAAGTACGCGCCGTTGACCCTGGGCTACAACGGCTATCGCTACACCGAACAGTCCCAACTGGGCCTGGGCCTGAACCTGGTGGTCGGCACCCGTGCGTTCTTTGGCTACGGCAGCGACGACGACGCATTTGCGTACAAGCGCTACAAGGCCAGCGCCAGTTTTGCCGTGCTCAAGGGCGACCTGAATTACACCTACACCTTCGCCAACGACTGGCAATCGGCGTCCAAGGCCGGCTTCCAGCTGGCCTCGGGGCCGCTGGTGTCCAACGAGCAGTACTCGGCCGGGGGCGCCACGTCAGTGCGTGGCTATCTGGCGGCCGAGCGCACCGGGGACGAGGGGTATTTGCTCTCCCAGGAACTGCGCACGCCGTCCCTGGCCAAGTTCCTCGGCAGTTATGTGCAGGAGTGGCGCTTTTACGCCTTCGCCGAGGGCGCGCGCCTGCGTCTGCACGACCCGCTGCCCGAGCAAGAAGACGAATACAGCCTGGCCAGCGTCGGCCTGGGCACCCGCGCCAGTTTGAGCAAATGGTTGTCCGGCAGCCTGGATTGGGGCTACCCGCTGCTCGATGGACCGAACACCCAGAAACAGGACTCGCGGCTGCACTTCAGTGTGCAGGCGACTTTCTGACTTTTTCTTCCGGAGACTTCACCCATGCAACGCCTATTTCTGAGCCTGTTGATCTGCCTGGGCTTCGCGCTCCCGGCCACCGCCCACGCCTGGTGGCAGGATGACTGGCATTACCGCAAACAGATTTCCGTGGACACCACCGCCCAAGGCGCCGCGATCAACCAGGCCCTGGGCCGTACCGCGCTGCTGGTACGCCTGCATACCGGCAATTTCAGCTTTGACGGGGTCAAGGAAGACGGGGCCGACCTGCGCTTCGTGAGTGCCGATGACAAGACCGTGTTCAACCACCAGATCGAAAGCTTCGACCCGCTGATGGGCATGGCGCTGATCTGGGTCGATGTGCCCAAGGTCGAAGGCGGCCAACGCCAGGATTTGTGGATGTACTACGGCAACCAGAAGGCCCCGGCTACTGCCAATGGCCAACTGACCTTCGACCCCGATTACACCGCGCTGTACCACTTCGACGGAGCCCCGGCCACACCGCCGCGCGACACCACGGCCTATGCCAACACCGCGTCGAACGCCACCGGCAGCAGCATCGACGGCGTGATCGGCCGCGCGCTGCAATTTGGCGGCCAGGCGCTGTTGCTGCCGGCCAGCCCCTCGCTGCAACACGCTGCCGGCGCGGCGTTTACCTTCAGTGCCTGGCTGCGTCTGGACCAGGCCAGTGGCGAGCAGATCGTCCTGGCCCGCCGCGACGGTGCTCACAGCCTGCTGCTGGGGTTGAACCAGGGTGTGCCGTTTGTGGAAGTCGATGGGCAACGTGCGGTGTCGACCCAGCCGTTGAACCCCGGCCAATGGCAGCACCTGGCGTTCACCGCCGAGGGCGCCAATGGGCTGCTGTTTGTGAACGGCCGCGAAACCGCACGTCTGGGCGTGGCGCTGCCGGCGTTCAATACGCCACTGGCCATCGGCGCCGACCTGCCGGACGCCGCGAGCAGGCACCTGCCGTTCGCCGGGGCTATCGATGAGCTGCGCCTCTCCAAGGTGGCGCGGCCGGCGGCCCTGTTGCTGGCCGATGCCAGTGCCCAGGGCGCCGAGTCGAAGCTGGTGGCGTATGGCGTGGATGAAGAACAGTCCGGCTTTGGCTTCGGCAGCCTGGGCTTTTTGCTTAACGCGGTGCCGGTGGATGCCTGGGTAATCATTCTGGTGCTGGTGGCGATGATGGTGCAGTCGTGGTTCATCATGCTGCGCAAGAACCGCCAGGTCAGCCGGGTCAGCCGCGCCAACGAAGCGTTCCGTGAGCAGTTCGCGCAAATCGGCACCCGCCTGGAAATGTATTACGACGATGCGCTGCTCGCCGAGCGCCTGAGCCACTCCTCGCTGTGGCGCCTGTATTGCGTGGCGGTCAAAGAAATCCGCACCCGCCGCGCCCAGGGCGCTGACACCTCGTCGGTCTCGGCGGCCACCATCGAAGCCATCCGTTGCTCCATGGACGGTGTGCGCACCCGCGAAAACCAGGCCCTCAGCGCCAAGCTCTCGACCCTGTCCAACGCCATCGCCGGCGGCCCGTATATCGGCCTGCTGGGTACGGTGCTGGGGATCATGGTGGTGTTTCTCGGCACGGCCATGGCCGGTGACGTCAATATCAATGCCATCGCCCCCGGCATGGCGGCGGCCTTGCTGGCCACGGCCATGGGGCTGTTCGTCGCGATCCCGGCACTGTTCGGCTACAACCGCCTGATCACGCGCAACAAGGAAGTCAGCTCCGACATGCGGGTGTTCGTCGACGAGTTCATCACCCGCCTGGCCGAGATGCACGGCGAAAGCCAGCACAGTGAAGCGGCGCATCGGCGCTCGCCGCACGCATCTGTTCCGGCCTGAGGAGAATCGCCATGGCTTCCGTAAATGCCTCCCACGACGATGACGATGACGCCGCCGTCGACAGCATCAATATCACGCCCCTGGTGGACGTGCTGATGGTGGTGCTGGTGATGTTTATCCTCACCGCCACCGCCCAGGTGTCGGGGATCCAGATTCACCTGCCCAAGGCCAGCGCCTCGGTGTCGTTATCGGAGGCCAAGACCAAGGCCATCTCCGTCAACGACGGCGGCCAGGTGTTTCTCGATGCCTACCCGGTGACCCTCGGCGAGCTGGAAGAGCGCCTGCGTATCGAAAAAGCGCTGAACCCGGACTTCCCGGTGATCGTGCGCGGCGATGCCATGGTGCAGTACCAGAAAGTCATCGAAGTGCTCGACCTGCTGCGCCGCCTGGAGCTGTCCCAGGTCGGGCTGGTCACCGGCAAACCGAGCCAGGGCTGAGCCATGACCGCACAGATGCCGATCACACCGCCGACCAAGACCCCACGGCCATTGCGCCCACTGAAGTGGGGCGCGGGCCTGCTGCTGGGCGCCGTGGCCGCCTGGTTGTTGTGGCAGTGGGCCAACGACATGAGCGGCGTGCGCCGCGAGGCGCCCAAGGTGCCGACCATCATTCCGTTGCCGCCTCCGCCACCACCGCCGCCGGAAAAACCCAAGGAACCGGAGCCCAAGGTGGAAGAAAAAATCCCTGAGCCGGAGCCGACTCCGGCGCCGGAAGAGGTCAAGCCGGCCGAGGAAGCACCGCCGTCACCGGCCGATGACCTGGCCAACCCGATGCAGATCGACGGCGACGCCCAGTCCGGCACCGACGGTTTCAACATCGGCGCGGGCAAGGGCGGCGGCATGGCCGGGTCCGGCGGCGGTGGCCTGGGTACCGGCACTTACAAGCAATACCTGGCGGGCGTGTTTCAACGCTTGCTGCGCGACGACCCCGAGCTGCGCAAGAAGGCGTATGCGGTGCAGGCGGATTTATGGCTGAACGCCGAGGGGCAGGTGGTACGCGCCGAGCTGGTCAAGTCCAGCGGCGATGCCCAGACCGACGCCCAGGTGCTGGCGGCGCTGCGTGCGCCCCATGCCACACAGCGAGTGCCGGCGGCCGTGACCATGCCGGTGCGCCTGGCGCTCAAGGGCCGTCGCCCGGATTGATCGAACCCTTTCTCTACGGTTTTTTACAGGAGTTGCGTACACATGATTTCCCCCGTGAATCGACTGACCCTGGCGGTCGGCATGGTCATCGCGACCCTCGTCGGCACCGCGGCGGCAGCGCCGGTGGCGCCCTCGGAAAACGTCACCGTCAACCTGATCCGCCTGTTGGTGCAGCAAGGTGTGCTCACCCAGGACACCGCCAACGGCTTGATCGCCCAGGCCGAAAAAGAGGCCCAGCAGGCGCGCCAGGCCAATGCCGCGCCGGTGGTCGCCAGCGGCCCGCCCACTGCGCCTGGGGATGTGCGCGTGCAGTATGTGCCGCAGGCGGTGCGCGACCAGATCCGCGACCAGGTCAAGGCTGAGGTCATGGCCACCGCCAAACAGGAAAACTGGGCGCAACCCAACACGTTCCCGGACTGGGTGTCCCGCATGAGTTTCGATGGCGATATCCGCTTGCGTGACGAGTCGCGTTACTTCTCGGGGCGCAACGACGACACCATCACCGACTACGCCAAGCTCAACGACAACGGCCCGTATGACGTCAACCCCAGCTCCAATACGCGCTTCCCGCCGTTGCTCAATACCCGCGAGGACCGCTCCAACCTGTTCCGCCTGCGCGCACGCCTGGGCATGAAAGCGGTGATTTCGCCGGAGTGGACCGCGGGCATTCGCTTGGGCACGGGCTCGGACAACAACCCAGTGTCCACCACCCAGACCCTGGGCGGTGGCTTTGGCAAAAAAGACATCTGGCTCGATCAGGGTTACCTGAGCTGGAAAGCCGCCGACGGGGTGACGCTGACCGGCGGGCGGATCGGCAACCCGTTCTATTCCACCGACATGATGTATTCCAACGACCTCAACTTCGACGGTGTGGCGGCGATCTTCAATCACCGGCTCAACAACGAATGGGGCCTGTTCGGCACCCTCGGCGCGTTCCCGGTGGAGTACACCTCCGACACCGCCAGCAGCAACGGCATCGACAAGGAAAGCAGCGACACCAAGTGGCTGTTTGGCGGACAGATCGGCGCGGACTGGAAGATCAACCGCGCCAACACGCTCAAGCTCGCGGCGGCCTATTACCAGTTCCAGGACATCGAAGGCGAGCGCTCCAGCCCGTGCAGCCCATGGGCCGGTCAACCCGGCTGCGACACCGATGGCTCGCGGGTGGCCTTTATGCAAAAGGGCAACAGCGTGTTCAACCTGCGCAATATCACGCCCAACCCGGCCACGCCCGGCACGACGCCGGAACCGCAATACGTCGGCTTGGCCTCCAAGTTCAACGTGCTGGACCTCAACGCGGTATGGGACAGCGAGTTGCCCAGCGACTTCAAGCTGCGCACCCAGGCCAACTTCATCCACAACCTGGCCTACGACAAGGGCGAGATGCTCAAGCGCAGCGAGGGCCAGATCGTCAACAACATCAACAGCAACGGCCAGTTTGAAAGTGGCGGCAATGCCTTGATGGTTTCGTTCACCCTCGGCAGCGCGCTGGAGATGCGCAAACGCGGCGACTGGAACCTGTTGGCCGGCTACAAGTACATCCAGCCCGACGCCTTGCCAGACGGGTTTAACGACTCCTCGTTCCACTTGGGCGGCACCAACGCCAAGGGCTATTTCATCGGCGCCAACTACGGCATCGAAAAGAATATCTACGCCAGCGCCCGTTGGTTGAGCGCCTCGGAAGTCTACGGCCAGCCGTTCGAAGTCGATGTGATGCAACTGGAACTCAACACGCGCTTCTGATGCGCAGGGAGATGCCCCATGAACACGCGAATCTGCGGGTTGTTATTGCTGCTGGTCGCCGGCGCGGCCTCGGCCGAAGGCATGGAGGAGCGCCTGCGCACGCAACTGCGCAGCACCACCCAGCAATTGCAGGCCCTGCAAAGCGAGCAAGCCCAGGCCAGTGCCGCGCGACTGGCCGCCGAAAACCAGGCCAAGCAGGCCCAGGTGCAAATCCAGCAACTGACCGCCGAGCTGAACAAGGCGCGCGGCGTGGCCGAGCAGCTGGCCGGCCAGCAACAGAGCCTGCACAACCAGGCCCAGGCCCAAGTGGCGGCGAGTAACGAGCAGATCGGCAAGTTCAAGAAGGCTTATGACGAACTGCTGGTGCTGGCCAAGGGCAAGGAGGCCGAGCGTGCGCGCTTGCAGGCGCAATTGGCCGAACGTGACACACAAGTGCAGCAATGTTCAGTCAAGAATCAACAGATGTACGGCGTGGCCCGGCAGCTGCTGGCGGCCTACGAAAAAATCGACGTGGCCGAGGTAATGAGCATCCGCCAGCCCTTCGCCAGCAGCGCGCGGGTCAAGTTCGAAGAACTGGCCCAGGGCTTTGGCGACGATTTGTACAAGAGCCGTTTCGATGCGCCCCAGGCGGGCGCCCACCCCTGATCGACAAGGAAGCACCGAACATGAACGCATTGATCAATCACGTCACCGCCCAGAGCCTGACCGAATTGCTGCAAGAGGCCGGCTACCGGGTCAATCAGACCGACCAGAACGGCATCGTGCAATTGCTCAGCGCCAGCCAGGGCATCGGGTTTGCCGTGCGCTTCGGCAACCCGGCGACGGAGCAGGGCGCCTATGTGGATTTCACCTACAGCTGCGCTCTGCGGGTGCAGGGCCAGTTGCCTGAGGGCCTGGCCCAGGTGTGGAACGCTTCGCGCCGTTTCGCCCGGCTGTCGCTACAAGGCGAGTTTTTGCTGATGGAAATGGACGTGGTGGTGGCGGGTGTCGCGGCCACTCACCTGCGCAGTCAGTTGGAATTGTGGGACCGCCTGTTGCAGGAGTTTATCGTCTACCTGCGCGAATACAGCCAGAACGCCGCGCAGCTGCAGGCGCAAAGCGCCGCTCCGGCGGTGGCTGAAGAGGAGGTGGCAACGCTGTGAAAAAGCCAACCCTGATGGTCGGCGCGGGTGCGCTGGCCCTGCTGGTGGTGGCCGTGGGGTTGAGTCTGCGCCCGGGCAGCGACCCGGTCGCCGCACAAGCCCCGGCGCCGGTGGCCAGCCCCAGCGTTGCGGGCCCGGCGGTGGCGCGTCTGGGCAACCAGCAGATCGACCCGCAAGAGCTGAAAAGTGTGCTGGCCAGCCTGCCCGCCGAAACCCGCGAGCAACTGCGCGGCAACCGCGGCGCGCTGGAAACCTGGATTCGCTCGCGCCTGGCGCAGAAGGCCGTGCTCGAACAGGCCGACGCCCAGGGCTGGCGGCAACGCCCGGAGGTCGAGCAACAGACTCGCGCCGCCACTGAGCAGATTGTGTTCCGCGATTACATGCTGTCGGTCAGTCAGGTGCCGGCCGATTACCCCAGCGCCGCCGAATTGCAGCAAGCCTATGACAGCGGCAAGGCGCAATGGGTGACGCCGCCGTTGTACCGCGTCAGTCAGATCTTCCTCAGCGTGAATGACCCGCAAAGCCTTGAGACGGTACGCCGCCAGGCCCAAGAGCTGAGCCGCAAGGCCCAGGCCGCGCCGGCGGATTTCGCCGCCCTGGCCACGCAGTTTTCCCAGGACCCGGACACCGCCGCACGCGGTGGCGATTCGGGCTTGCAACCCTTGCAACAACTGGTGCCTCAGGTGCGCGAGACGGTGGCGCGCCTCAAGGTCGGCGCGGTTTCGGACGCGGTGCAAAGCGCCGCTGGGTTCCATGTGCTCAAACTCACCGCCCAGCAACCGGCGCGCACCGCCACCCTCGACGAGGTGCGTGAACGCTTGACCCAAGCCCTGCGTGCCCAACGCCAGGAGCAGATCGCCAAGGCTTATCTGGAGGGCATGCTCAACACGGCGACCCTGAGCATCGACGGCGCCGAACTCAACAAAGTGCTGGAGTAACACGCGGCAAGCGGCATTGGATGCACCGACCCACAAGACAAGGAGTCTGCCATGGCATTACTGGAACCGTCCGGCCCACAGGGCACCGCCGCCTATCGCGTGCCCACCGAGTCACGGCGCAATTGGCTGGCATTGGCCGATGAGATCGACCCGGAGGTGGCGCGCTATTTCCTCGTGAGCGCCCGTTGCGGCTGTTTTATGCAGGCAGCGCGCAGTTTGAACGTCAAGGCGACCCTGCTGCGCAAACGCCTGGCGCAACTGGAAGAACAGCTGCGCCGTGGGCTGTTCAGCTACCACGGCAACGGCCTGGTGCTCAGCCGCGACGGTCAGCACTTGCAGGCGCAACTGCTCGCCCTGGCCGATGAGCGGCGTTTACCGGTGGTGGAGCAGCCGCTGATTCGCCTGGCGGTGGCCGCGCCGATCCTGCATGACATCCTCGGGCGCGACCTGATCGCCTTGCTGCGACGCAACGCCAGCGTGCGCCTGGAGATCATCGCCCTCGACAGCCATCTATCCCTGCACGCCGTTGAGGCAGACGTGGTGCTGTGGCTGGCTGATATGGACGAGCGTGCATCCGGCCCGAGTTTTGCCACCCACGCGCCCCAGGCCCTGGCGCGCCTGCGCTACCTGCCGCATATCGCCAAACGTTATTCACGCCTGACCACCCGCCCGGACAGTGTGGAAGACCTGGATGACTACATGCTGGTGCAATGGCAACCCGATGCCCAGGTCGATGCGCTGCAACCGTGGAACCAACTGGTGCAGCAACGGCTGGCCGCCATGGTGCAGGTGCACGCTTATGCGCTGATGCTGGAAATGATCCGCTGCGGCGCCTGCATCGGTCTGTTGCCGCAGTATATGAGCAGTGTCGACCGCGGCCTGGTGGCCCTGCCGGGGTTACTGGCCGACAGCATGCAGCGCCAGGTCTGGTTGGCGGTGAATGCGCAGGTGCGCCACCCCGAAGCGGTGCAGATGATCGTCGAGCTGATCGTCGGAACATTTGAGGGGCGGCGCGACTGGTTTGACTAGTGCCATCGGGCAGCCGTCGTTGCGTCCTGGCGGCAACTGCGCCAGGCTTGCCGGCCTTGACTGCTGCGTTGGAGCCGCCTGCGATGCGCGCCACCCGTTTGACCCTGATCTGCCATGCCGTCACCCCCCACCAAAAGCAGGGGCGCTTTGCCGATGACGAGTCGGTGCTTATGGATTGGCAAAGCGCGGCGTTATCCCTGGCCGACCAATACGGCCCAAATTCGCAACTGTTGAGTGGGCCGGAGGCGCGTACCCGGCAGACGGCGGGGTTGTTCGGCGCGGCGGTGCAGATCCACCAGGCCCTGGGCGATCTCGATCTGGGGCATTGGAAGGGCCGGGATATTGGCCGGATCGAGCCGGCCCAGTTGAGTACCTGGCACACCGACAGCGCCAGTGCGCCCCACGCTGGCGAGTCGGTCGACCAGCTGCGCGCGCGGGTGGCGCTGTGGCTGAAGTCCCTTGAAGGGCAGCCGGGCCATGTGCTGGCCGTCACCCATCCGTTCGTGATTCGTGCCGCGCTGCTATCGGTTATGGCGTTGCCGATGTCGATGTTCTACCGCATCGATGTCGAGCCACTGTCGGCCACCGAGCTGCGCTTCAATGAGGTGTGGCGCCTGCGTCTGGAAACTCACGCCCAAGCCGTGAACATGGCAAAATCCACGCCCCGCACTGAGAGCACCCCATGAAACGCATCCTGATTATCGGCATTGGCGCCGGCAACCCTGACTACATCACGATGCAGGCCGTGAAGGCGCTGAATCGCACCGACGTGTTTTTCCTGATGGACAAAGGCCAGAGCAAAGACAAGTTGATCGACCTGCGCCGCGAGATCTGCGAGACCTAC
The DNA here is from genome assembly GCF_019641515.1 of Pseudomonas sp. S5F11. Lineage (NCBI taxonomy): Bacteria > Pseudomonadati > Pseudomonadota > Gammaproteobacteria > Pseudomonadales > Pseudomonadaceae > Pseudomonas > Pseudomonas sp. S5F11. The sequence continues at coordinate 1,213,050 of NZ_JAIFJZ010000001.1, read as the reverse complement.
ATCACCGAACCCGGCTACCGCTTTGTCGAGGCCGACTGCCCCGAGCGCGTGCGCGGCGATATCGACTACACCACCGCCGTGCAAGACCTCAACCGCGACAAGCAAGCCACCTTCGAGCGCATGATCAACGAGGAAATGGCTGATGGTGAAGTCGGTGCGTTCCTGGCCTGGGGCGACCCGGCGCTGTACGACAGCACCATTCGCATCCTGCAGGCGATCCTGGCCAGTGGCCGATGCGTGTTCGAGTTCGAAGTAATCCCCGGCATCACCAGCGTGCAGGCCCTGGCGGCCCAGCATAAGGTGGCCTTGAACCGCATCGGCAAGTCCGTGGAGATCACCACCGGGCGACGCCTGGCGGCGGGGCAGGCCAGCGACGCCGATACCCTGGTGGTGATGCTCGACGCCGAAGACTCCTACCGCACCGTCGCCGATCAAGACCTGGACATCTACTGGGGCGCCTACCTGGGCACGCCGGATGAAATCCTCATCAGCGGCAAAGTGGCTGACGTGGCCGAAGATATCCAACGGGTGCGCAAGGCCGCGCGCCAAGCCAATGGCTGGATCATGGACACCTATTTGCTGCGCAAACCCTGAGGTAACGCCCGATGTTCAAACTCTTCGCCCTGGCGCTGGCCATGATGGCCGGCGGCGCCCATGCCGACACCGAGCTGCACACTGACTTGCCCCTGGCCTACCTGGAACAGACCCAGAGCGAGGCGCGCAACCAGCCGCTGGTGATTTTCCTGCACGGTTTCGGTAGCGACGAGCGAGATCTGTTCGGCATCAAAGACGCGCTGCCGTCGACCTGGACTTACCTGTCGGCACGCGCCCCAATGCCGGTGGCGCCCAGCGGTTATCGCTGGTTCACCAAGACCCCGGGCGATGGCGAATACGACGGCGAGACCGCCGACCTGCAGCGCAGTGCCGCGCTGATCCAGGACTTCGTGGGCCAGGCCACCGCCAAATACCACACCCGCAGCGATCGGGTGTTCCTGATTGGGTTCAGCCAGGGCGCGATCATGGCGTATGAAGTGGCGTTGCGTGATCCGCAGCGGGTGCATGGCATCGCAGCGTTGAGCGGCAGCGTTCTGCCCGTACTCAAGGCTGAGCTCAAGCCCGATCCGCGCTTGAATGAACTGGCGATCTTTATCGGCCACGGCACCTTGGATCAGGCGCTGCCCTACGCATCGGCGACGCGGGCTAACGAGGTGTTGAGGGGGCTGGGCCTTAAACCGACGTTTCATGGGTATCCGGGGATGCCGCATACCATCAGCGAAGCAGAAGTGCAGGACGTGAAGGTGTGGTTGGAAGATAGCCTGAAGTAATGCCTGATCCAACTTTTGGGGCGCACTTCACACCGCCATCGGGGGTAAGCCCCCTCCCACAGTAGATCGAGAATGTGGGAGGGGGCTTGCCCCCGGCGGGTCGATACTCATCTTCTGCACAACTAGCAAGTCGGGTTATTTGCCGCCGGTAATCTGCTTGACCAGTGCCGCATGACCCTTCGCGTCGTCGGCCCGAGAAATCGCTTGGATCACCAGCAGATGGTTGCCCGAACCGCCAAGGAACGTGGAGTTGAGCGTCTTGCCGCCGCCCTGGGTGGCAGTGCTGTCCACCTGGCGCAGGCCGAGGCCCTTGAAGGTGAGTTTTTTCTCGCTCAGTTTCTTGAAGTCGGGCAGGGCGGCGCTCTGGTCCTTGACGAAGCCGGCCACGGCGCCATCGAGGAACTGCGGGTCGTTGTCCTGGATGTCGATAGCGTCGTTGCGTACGGTTTCGGCGACGATCACCACACTTTTCGTGGTCTGGTTGGCGTACATCGTGCCTTGGGTGACACCGCTGCCGTCCTGGGCCTTGTCGGGCGGCAGGGTGTCGGCGGCATAGGCCTTGGGCAGCGTGAAGCTGAACTTACCGCCCAGGGTGGTGATGGTTTGCGTGGTCGGTTTGGCGGCGGCGAATACGCTGCCGGCGGTAAGCGCAAGGGCCAGCAGGACGGCGGTCTTGGTGAAAGTGGCCATGAAGCGCTCCAGGGATAAACGAAATTGCGGCGTATTCTGTCAGAAATTTCGCAAGATCGTTTATCCCTCACCTCACACCTTGTCGGACTCTTCCTCAAGTCGGTCCATTTCAAACAGCCGCGCCAGCTCTGCCCGGGCTTCCTGGGCGGTCTGCATGACTTTGGCGGCGTCGTCGTACACCGCGTGTTGGGCGGCGAGCACTTGCTGGTCGTGGTTCTTGAAGCGCGCGATGCGCGCATCGGCCTGGGCCTGGCTGAGCCCCAGGCCGACCAGGGCGCGGCGGCTCATTTCCAGGCTGGAGTAGAAGGTCTCGCGCACCGGTGAGGCGTCCAGGTCCACCAAGCGATGGACGTGCTGGCGGTTACGGGCACGGGCGATGATTTTCATGTGCGGGTAGAGGTTACGTACCAGCTCGGCGGTCTTGATGTTGATCTCCGGGTCGTCCATGGCGATCACGAAGAACTCCGCCTGGTCGACCTTGGCCGCGTGCAGGATCTCGGGGCGCTGCGGATCGCCGTAGAACACCGGCATGCCGCCAAAGCTGCGGGTCAATTCGATGGTTTCCACCGAGGTGTCGAGGGCAATAAAGGAGATGTTCTGCGCGCGCAGGATCCGCGCCACGATCTGGCCCATACGGCCCATGCCGGCAATGACCACGCGCGGTGCGTCGCTTTCGATGGCGCGGTATTCCTCGGGCACTTCCACCGGTTTGACCTTGGGCCTGAACAGCTTTGGGCACACCAGCAACAGCAGCGGCGTGACGGCCATGGACAGGGTGATGGTCAGCACCAGCACGTCGTAGAGGTGCGGCTCGAACAGGCCCTGGTCGCGGCCGATCTTGAACACCACGAAGGCGAACTCACCGCCGGCCGCCAGCACCACGCCCAGGCGCAGGGCGCTTTCGCGATTGAGATCGCCCACCAGACGGCCGACCGCGTACAGCAACGGCAACTTCAGACCGATCAGCAGCAGGGTCAGCCCGATCACAATCAACGGTGAGCTGAGCAGCAGACTGAGGTTGGCGCCCATGCCCACGCTGATAAAGAACAGCCCCAGCAGCAGGCCCTTGAACGGTTCGATCTGCGCTTCCAGTTCGTGGCGGTACTCCGAATCCGCCAGCAGCAGGCCAGCGAGGAAGGCGCCGAGGGCCATGGACACACCCGCCAGTTCCATCAGCCACGCCGTGCCGATCACCACCAGCAGTGCGGTGGCGGTGGACACTTCGCGCAAGCCGGTCTTGGCGACGATACGAAACACAGGGCGCAACAGGTAGCGTCCGCCGACGATTACCACGGCGATGCTGCCGAGGATCTGCAACACATGCTGCAGGCCCTGGGCTTCAGTGGTGGGGTGATCGCTGCCGGCCAGCAGCGGCACCATGGCAATCAGCGGGATCGCAGCGATGTCCTGGAACAGCAGGATCGCGAAAGCCAGACGACCATGGGGCTGGTTCAGCTCCTTGCGTTCGGCCAGGCTTTGCAGGCCAAACGCCGTGGACGACAGCGCCAGGCCAAGGCCCAGCACGATGGCGCTGTTCCATGTCTGGCCAAATAGCCACAGTGCCACCACGCCCATCACCAGACCGGTCAACAGCACTTGGGCCAGGCCGACGCCGAACACCGCCTTGCGCATCACCCATAAGCGCTTGGGCGACAGTTCCAGGCCAATGATAAACAGCAGCAGCACCACCCCCAGTTCCGAAAACTGCGCCACGCTTTGCGGGTTGCCGATCAGACCCAGCACCGACGGGCCGATGATCACCCCGGCGAACAGATAGCCCAGCACCGCGCCCAATTGCAGGCGTTTGGCCAGGGGCACGGTGAGCACAGCCGCGAGCAGAAACACCACGGCTGCTTGTAACAGGTTGCCTTCATGGGGCATTGCGAACTCCAAAATCTTCAAAACCAATCAACAGGCGGGTATTAGAGCGCTTTTTACAGGATGAGAAGTGTGTTTTTGCTGCGTAGCAGGTGGCGACCTTCCCGGATGGGCAGGGGAAAATCGATAACTTCGCCAGTTGGGCGTTTTGCCATCGCCTGAGCCTGTCTCGGGCTTATGCATGGAGGCCGAGCATTAGAAACGGCCACGCCGGTCAGGATTCACCTTGCCGTCACTCACAGTTTGTTACTATCGCCGTCCCTCGTTACCCGGAGTCTTTACCCCATGCAGCACCAGTGGGATGACATGCACCGCACCCGCAAGCCCACGTTTCTGCTGTGCGGCGAACCCCAGGGCGAGGTGCTCAATCTCTACGTGCACGGGTATTCGGCATTCTTCAACCGGCAGCAGTTGGGCAATTTCACGCAACAACTGGCCGGCATCGAAGGCTCGACCAACCTGATGCTGTTCTGGCCAGCGGGACATTTTCTGGAGAACCTGTTCGCGCCGTTCAAGGACGTGATCACGGCCATGCTCGGCGGCGGTAGCCTGGGCGCGGCGACAGTGGGGGTAGGCAAGGCCATTGCCTATTTCCTCGATCACTACAAGAGCGTTGAGGCGCGGGTCGATGAAGTGGCCAAGAGTTTGCTGCCTGAATTGGCCAGCTACCTGCAGCAAGCGTCGTTGCCGGTGCAGCGTATCAACCTGATCGGGCATTCCCTGGGCGCGCGGATTCTGGTCAAGAGCCTGCTGGCCAACCCGGACACCGCTCGCGAGTTGCCGCTGGACAACCTGCTGCTGATGGGCGGGGCGATCTGCACGTCAAGCCCGTGGGATGAGGTGTCGGCGCTGCTGAAAGGGCGGGTGATCAACTGCCATTCCAGCAAGGACTGGGCCCTGGCCATCAAGCCGGACACCGAGCGTTGTATCGGCCGCTATCCGATCCCGGTCACCCCTGCGCTTAAAGCCAAGGTCTGCAATGTGCACCTGGCCACCTTCGATCACGCGGCTTATTGGCCGCAATTGCGAACAGTGGTGCAGTACACCGACCTGCTGCACGAGCGGCGCGGCATGATCCGTTCAGACCAGCGCAGCAGCGAAGTGCGCTTTGCGGAGGAGGACGCGGATCTGTATACGGCCCTGGTGCAAGGGCGGCCGGAGGAGTTGAAGTTTCTGGCCGAGCTGCTGGCGCAAAAACGCAGTGCCTCGATCGACGCCACGGTGCGTGACCCGCTCAAGTTGACCATCGCCTTGCAACGCATGGGCGGTGACAGCTTTATGAACCTTGCCCGTGGCCATGGCGTGAGCTATCGGCAAATTGCCGACGATGTGGCGCAGCGCGTGGGCATCACATTCGACGCGCCACTCGAAACCCTGGCGTTGGCTGACCTTGAGGCCCGGATCGCGGAAAAACTGATCGCGCAGTACAAAGACAAACTCAGCAACGCCGACCGGCTGGTGTTCGATGCGGAACTCAAGGTGGCCGCGCAGAAAGAGCAGGGCGTCTTCAGTCGTTTCGACAAGGGGCGTTCGGCCACCGCAGCATTGAGCGGCACCGCCCTGGCCGGGCTGACCGGTTTTATCCTGCGGCGTGGGGCGGCCACGGCTATTCCGGTGGTGGGCCAGGCGTTGGCCGCCGCGATGCTGCTGTGCGGGCGTTTTCCGGCCCGGCGTATTCGGTCACCACCCTGGCGGTGCTGGTGATCGGCGCGATTCGCCAGCGCATGGAGCGCGAAGCGCTGAATCAGGAGCTGGACCTGGTGGTGCAGGTGGTGGAAGCGTATGACCTGCCTCGGGAGACGGTGATGCGCACGGTCGCGTCCGACTGATAAGCTGCACGCTTGTCGAGTGCGTTTGCCTGGGATACCGCGTGAAATTCAGCCTGCCAAAAATCGCTACCGCCCCTTTTTGCCCGCCGGAAGTGGCCGGCTCCGTCATCGTTGATCCCAAGGCGTCGTTTTTCAAGCGCGCCCTGATGTTCGCCGGCCCTGGGCTATTGATCTCCATCGGGTATATGGACCCGGGCAACTGGGCCACGGCCATCGAAGCGGGCTCGCGTTACGGCTACAGCCTGTTGTTCGTGGTGTTGCTGGCCAGCCTGGCGGGCATGGCGGTGCAGTGCCTGTGCTCGCGGTTGGGCATCGCCACCGGCAAAGACCTTGCGCAACTGTGCCGCGAACGCTACAGCCGACGCTCGGCGCGCACCCAGTGGGTGCTGGCGGAAATCTCCATCATCGCCACCGACCTGGCCGAAGTGCTTGGCTGCGCCCTGGCGTTTCATTTGCTGCTGGGGGTGTCGCTGACCACCGGCATTGTCATTACCGCATTCGATACCTTGTTGGTCCTGGCCCTGCAAAACCGCGGTTTCCGTCGCCTGGAAGCGATCATGCTGGCGTTGGTGGCGACCATTGGCGTGTGTTTCTTTGTCGAGCTGGTGCTGATCAAACCCCATTGGCCCGAGGTATTCAGCGGCTTCGTGCCGTCATTGTCGGCGATCAGCGATGCGGCGCCGCTGTACTTGGCCATCGGCATCCTGGGCGCCACGGTGATGCCCCATAACCTTTATCTGCACAGTTCCGTGGTGCAAACCCGCTTGATCGGCAAGGACCTCGCCAGCAAACAGGACGCGGTGAAGCTGGCGCGCATCGACACCATCGGCTCCCTGGCCCTGGCCCTGCTGGTGAACGGCGCGATCCTGGTGTTGGCCGCCGCCGCGTTTCACCAGACTGGCCACACCGATGTGGTGGAAATCCAGGACGCCTATCACCTGCTCGACCCTCTGGTCGGCGGCGCCTTCGCCAGTATTCTGTTCGGCATCGCCTTGCTGGCGTCCGGACAAAGTTCGACCTTTACCGGCACCATCGCCGGGCAGGTGATCATGGAGGGCTACCTCAACCTGCGCATTCCCTGCTGGCAACGCCGCCTGATCACCCGTGGGCTGGCGCTGATCCCGGCGTTTGTCGGGGTGTGGCTGATGGGCGATGAGGCGATCGGCAAACTGCTGGTGCTCAGCCAGGTGGTGCTTAGCCTGCAATTGCCGTTTGCGCTGTACCCGTTGATTCGCATGACCGGTGACAAACAACTGATGGGCCCCTTTGTGAATCGGCTACCGACGCGTTTGCTGGCGTGGCTGCTGTTCGCACTGATCAGTGGCGCGAATGCGTGGTTGATTGGGCAGTGGTTGTTCTGAATCCAGGCATCGTCACACCAGGATCACCCATGCAGTGTATTGAGTCAGGCGCAGGTCGGCAGTCAACAGTTTGATCGGCTCATTCATAGCGGTTGCGACGATCAGGCGATCGAACGGGTCCTTGTGGTGATGGTCGAGATTTTTTACCGCGATGGCGTGCTCTGAGGTGATGGGCAGTTCCAGGAAGCCACTTTCCAGGCAGTATTCACGCATTTCTTCCAGGTCCACATCGAGTTTTCCCAGGCCGACCTTGATCGCCATTTCCCAGAATGTCGCAGCGCTGATGTAAATCTCTGTGGCACTTTCGATCAGTTTTCGGGCCTTGTGGGATAACTTCGAGTGGTCGCACAAGGCCCAGAGCAGGATATGAGTGTCCAACAACACTCTCATGGAAGGCTGCCCTCAAGCGCAGATAGCAACTCATCTGGCAGTGGATCATCGAAGTCATCGGGGATCTCCAGCTTTCCTTTCATGGCGCCAATCCGCCGACGTTGCGCGTCCTTTGGCCAGCTATAGCCAAAACCCTGTGAACTATCGGAAACGGACCCAGCATTTACCGCAGCGGCCCGCTCAGTGCGTGAGTGTTTTTTATAGGTCAAGCCCATGGCGCCTCTCCTGAAAAGATGTCGCCAAAGTCTGCCGTAACCCGTACTTGCCCTTAAATAGTGGCCCGTGAAATCAGAACGAGCCTACTTTTTTCCATCAGAAAAATCCTCAACAGTCGCACGCCTCGTCATAGGTACCGGTCACCTGTCCCAATACGGCACTGCGCCAAAACACTCCACAAAGTAATCGATCACCGTACGCACCTTCAGCGACAGGCGCCGGCTGCCCGGCCACAACGCGGCGATCTGTTGCGGTTCGAGGGTGGTTGCCACTTCGTAGTCGGTCAGTACCGCCTGCAAGGTCCCGGCACGCAGGCTGTCGCCAATCAACCAGGAGGGGAACACCACCAGCCCCAGGCCCTGTTCGGCGGCGTGGGTGAGGGTGTCGGCGTGGTTGCCGGTGATGGGGCCTTTGACGCTGTACGGCGTCCAGTCGCCCTGGGCGCGGCGAAAGAACCAGCGTTGCTGGCCGGTGACGCCTTTGTAGGCCAGGCACTGGTGCTGGACCAGTTCGTCGGGATGACTGGGCGTGCCGTGCCGGGCCAGATACGCGGGGCTGGCGGCGATGCGAAAGCGCTGCGGCGCGAAAATACGCGCCTGCATGCTGGAGTCGTTGAGCACGCCGATACGAAACAGCAGGTCGGTACCGTCCTGCAAGGGGTCGACGTAGGTGTCGGTTTGCTGGATATCCAGTTGCAGCTTCGGATAGCGCCGGCATAACTCGCCCAGCCATGGCGAGAGGTGGCGCTGGCCGAACACCATCGGCGCGTTGATGCGCACCAGGCCGCTGGGTTCGCGCTCCTGCTCCTGCAGGGCTTGCCCGGCGGCTTCCAATTGCTCCAGCACCAGGCGCGCATGCCGCCCGAGCAGGCGCCCGGCCTCGGTGGGGCTGACCGCGCGGGTGTGGCGATACAGCAACTGTTGCCCGAGGGCCTGCTCCATTAATTGGATCTGCCGCGATATCGAAGAGGGCGCCAGGCCCTCGCGACGCGCCACTTCGGAAAAACTGCCGTGGTCCAGCACCGCGACAAATAGGCGCAACGCCTTGAAACTCAGCTCATTCAAACCCTGCATGGCGGCTCCGTACTGTGCGTTTTGCGCAAAGGTGTTGTCCGCATACTCCCATTTATCGCACAGCGCGGCCACCGGATAATCCCCGCCATCTTTTCAATCTTGAAACGCGGGTGATGTATGCAGGCAAGTTCCATCGAAGACGCGGCCCAGGCCAGGCCGAAAAGAAATTTATTGCGCTTGCTGCTGTTGCCGCTGGTGATCCTGGCCGGCATGGGCTTATCGGTGGAAGCCGGTTTGCTGGGGCCGTTGGGCGAGCAGGTGGGGCATTTGTGGGCGACCTTAAGCATTTTCGGCGTGGGTGCGGCGATTCTGTTTTTGCTGCTGTTGTTCAGTGGCCCGCAAAAAGGCCCGGCGCTCACCGAACTGCCGCGCTGGCAGTTGATCGGCGGCTTCCTCGGGCCGATGTACGTAGTGGTGTTGACCCTGGCCACGCCGCACATCGGCATTGCAATGACGATGATCGCGATCCTCTCGGGGCAGGTGGGCAAGAGCGTGCTGATTGACCATTTCGGCTGGTTCGGCACGGCGCGCAAGCGGGTTAATGGCGAGCGCTGGATCGCGCTGGCGTTGATCGTGGCGGCACTTGTTTTGATTGCACGAGGGTAAGGCGATGAATCTGATTTTTTTACTGATATTGGTGATTGCCGCCGGCGCGGTCCTCAGCGTGCAGGCGGCGATTAATGGCCGCCTGGGGCAGACAGTCGGCGTGCTGCGCAGCAGCCTGTTGACCTTCGCGGTCGGTGCATTGACCACGGCGCTGTTGATTTTCTTCTTTGAGCCGGCCCAGGCCGTAAGCCTGCTGGACGTGCCGAAGTGGCAATTGACCGGGGCGTTGTTCGGCGTGGTGTACATGATGGTCATGGTGGGCGCGGTGCCGGTGGTCGGCACGGCGGTGGCCACCGTGGCGGTGATCGTCGGGCAATTGGGCATGGGCATGCTGATCGACAATTTCGGCTGGCTGGGCAACCCGGCCATCGAACTGTCCGGCAGCCGTCTCGTCGCCATGGCCTGTCTGGCCTTGGCGCTGGTGTTCATGTACCGCAGCAATACGCGCACCGACTGATGGTTGGAACGATCCGCGCAGGCTGGCAGTCAGTGCTTATGGTGCCGGCGCTCGCCGCACCGTGACGACCATGAACGAGGAGTCTGACCATGCCAGATCAAACCTGTGCCTGCCCACACTGCAAATGTGTGCTGGGCGTCGATGCGGTAATGAAGGACGGTAAGGGTTATTGCTGCCAGGGCTGTGCCGAGCACCATGCCCACGGTGAACCTTGTGCTTCGGCCACGGGGTGTGAGTGCGCCAAATCGGCGAAAACCTGAAGGCGCCGTAAGTTCGGTGATGGTGGCGAGCAGCCTTGCTCGCCACGCAGGCCTCCAGGCGTTACTGGGTCTCCAGCTCCAACCGCAGGCTATGGTCGGCCAGGCGCTGACGGTCTTTGACCACGGCGCTGGTGCGTCGACCCTCCAGTGCGAATACCACGGTCTGCGCGTCTTGAAGATCTTCAGGTAAAGGCTGGAACACGTCGAGTACCAGCCAATCGGGTGTGTGCTGAAGGCTGACCTGACATTCGGCATGTTTGGCCAGCGGACCGAACAGGGTGTCTTGGGTGTAATCGATCCGCGCCTTGCCGTTGACTCTTTGCGGTAAAACCATGGGGTTATCTCCTTGTTCACGCCTGGGCGCGCGCGTCCGAGCGGCGCCATTGCACATTCTGGATGCCGTATTTCTCAGCCTGGGCCGGGCTGGTTTTTTTCACCTGTTCCCGCGCGAAGCGGCCAATACGGCCGACGCCCGCGTCACAACTGGCCCAATGCCAGGCTTCCAGCATGTCGAGTTTTTCCAGGCGGATAATGAATGACTTGGCTTCGCCATGAAGGGTGTAGTCGATCACAAACAGTTTTGCGTTATTCATGGGGCCATCGTCCCTGGTGGTGTAAGCAAGTGATCCTGGGGCGCGCTAAAAATTCACTCGGACTGTCGAGCGGTGCTGTTTACCATGGCGGCTCATTCGCCACCGACTGACCGACCATGGCCCTGGCCTCGCCCCCCGACCTCACCGATCACGCCGTTCCCGTGCAGCCCTTGGCGCGCACTTACCCCCGCGGCCTGTACATCGAACCGCACCGCCACGATTGGGGCCAGTTGCTCTACGCCATGAGCGGCGTGATGTGGGTGGAAACCCCGCGCGAAGCCCTGGTGGTGCCGCCCCAGCGTGCGGTCTGGCTGCCACCGGGGGTGGAACACGGGATTCGCGTGGTGTCGGATTTGCAGATGCGCAACATCTACCTGCGCCCGGCGTTGGCGGCGACGCTGGATGCCGAGGTACAGGTGATTGAGGTCGCAGGGCTGCTGCGCGAGCTGATCGTCACGCTGGTGGAGCAGGGGGACAGCAGCGATGGCGCCTACTACGACGCGGTGGTGGGCCTGGCCCTGCTGGAACTGCACCGCGCGCGGCGTTCGTCGATCCGCATCGCCATGCCGGTAGACGCCGACCGCCGCCTGATCAACGCGTGCCAGGCGGTTATGGCGGCGCCGTCCCTGGCGATTGCGTTCGAGCAGCATGCCGAAGCGGCGGGTGCCAGTGTGCGTACCCTGGCGAGGTTGTTCCAGACTCACTTGGGTATGGGCTTCGCCGAGTGGCGACGTCAGGTGCAATTGGCCACGGCGGTGGCAGCGCTGATCCAGGGGCAGTCGGTGAGTGGCATCGCCCGCGCGCTGGGCTATTCGCCGAGCAGTTTCAGCGACATGTTCCGGCGCGAGCTGGGAGTGGCGCCGTCGCAGTACTGCAGTTGAAGAGTTGGCCGAAATCCTGAAGCAGTTGGCCGATGCCGGCGCGGCGCGCTGCCTAGACTGGCGCCTTCAACTGACACGGCGTAATCCCCATGGACTATCTGATTTCCCTTGCCATCGGCCTGCTGGTGGGCGTGCTCTACGGCGCCCTGGATTTCCGTTCGCCCGCACCGCCGGCCATCGCCCTGGTGGGCCTGCTGGGCATGCTGCTGGGCGAAAAGCTCTGGCCCATGGGCCGGCATCTGGTCAGCGGCTGGTTGTCCTGAAGCCTTTTCTTCTGCTGGAGAGTGAACATGAACGCATTGCAATTTTCCGCCACCGGCGACCTCGCCGCGCTGCGCCTGGTTGACATCCCCACGCCGGTTCCGGCCGCGGGTGACGTGCTGGTGCAGATCAAAGCCGCCGGCCTCAACCCCAGCGACGTCAAAAACGTGCTCGGGCGGTTCCCCTACACCACACTGCCACGTATCCCTGGCCGCGACTTTGCCGGCGTGGTGGTGCAGGGCCCCCAGGCGCTGCTCGGCCAGGAAGTGTGGGGCACCGGCCGGGACCTTGGGTTCTTTGCCGACGGCTCCCACGCCCAGTATCTGACCGTGTCGGCCCAAGGTGTGGCGCGTAAACCGGCGCAGTTGAGCTTTGCCCAGGCCGCCAGCCTCGGCGTGCCGTACACCACCGCGTGGGATGCGTTGGAGCGCAGCGGTGTCGGCAGCGGCACGCGGTTGCTGGTGATCGGTGCCAATGGCGCCGTGGGCCGCGCGGCCCTGGCCTTGGGGAAGATTCGTGGGGCCCAGGTACTGGCGGCGGTGCGCCGTGCGGATCAAGTCGAGACGTTGCAGGCCGAGGGGTACACCGCGATTGCCCTGGGCGAGCCTGATGCGCTGGGCGCCCAGGTGCATGGGGTGTTCGATGGCGGCGCTGAGGTGATCTTCGACACTACCGGTTTCTGGCTGCCGGCGGCGGTAGCGGGTCTGGCCCCGTTCGGGCGCATCGCGATCATCGCCGCGCCTGCGGACGGTCATGTGCAGCTACCGGCCCTGGCCCTGTATCGCAAGGGCGGCTCGGTGGTGGGCATCAATTCATTGCTCTACAACTGCGAACAATGTGCGGTGATGCTCGCGCAATTCGTGCGCTTCTTCGATGAAGGTACGTTGCCGCTGCCGACGGGCCTGCGCGAGGTGGCGCTGGCCGATGGGGTGGCCTGTTATGACGCGGTGAACCGGGGCAGCGCGGATAAATTCATTCTGCTGCCGTGAGAGGGCCAGGGCGCTTGCCTGCTAGAGCAAGCGCCCCTCGCGCGGGGCCATCCGCTCAGGCGTCTGGCACCCCTTTTTCCCACGCCGACCAGTTGTTCAAAATCGCCTGCACCAGCGGGTTACCGGCGCGGTACAGGTTCTCCAGCGCCGGCACGAAGCCGCCCTGGTCGGCGTACTTGAGCAGGTTATCCACCTCGCTGTAGCCGGGGTAGGGGCGGTCGAAGTCCGAGCCGGCGCGCACTACCGCCAGGCGCTGGATGTCTACCCGGCCCTCGCGGCTGGCGCGCAGCAGGGCTTCGTAGGTGGAGTTGTCTTCCTGCTGGGTGGTGCAGTACTCGCCTTTGTTGTCGGTCAGCAGCTTGGTCCAGACCTCGGCGCGTTCGCTCAGCCGCGTGCCGGAGAACCAGGTGTTGCCGGCCAGGGTGTCACAGCGAGTGACCTGCGGCGGCTGGTTGGCCGGGGCGGCGGGGTAGTGTTTGCGCCAGGCGGCCGACTCTTTGCTTTCACTCAGTTCGACCTTATGGGACAAGGCAAACGCCTTGGCCTGCAACGCCGGGTTTAGCTCGAATACTTCGGTCTTGTAGTCCAGCGGTGGCTTTTCGTTGGGGCCTTTGGTGTTGATACCCAGGTAACCGGTCGGCCAATCCTTGGGTGCATCCCGTGAATCCAACTCCCATTGAGTGCCGAATTCCACCAGGTAATGGGCCCACGCGGCGGTGCCGAGGGTGCCGTGCTTGGGGCTGATACCGGCGATACCGGCGACCAGGAAGTAGCTCTGGCGCAGGTCGAACTGCGGCGACAACGCCAGGGCCAGGGTGGACGCGGCGGCGTTGGTCTGGCCCATGCCGGTGACCAGCAGGCACACGTCCTGGGTGTTGCAGCGGATCACTGGATATTCGGCCGACAGACCCGGCACGCGCACTTCCTGCTTGAGCGCCAGACGGTCGATCCAGGTTTGCGCCTCGGGCGCGAACATGGTGATCAGCATCACTTTGGGCTTGATAGGCGCCTGTGCCAGCGCCACAGGGGCCAGCAAGGCGAGGCCGATGGCGATTGAGAGGCGGTTGAATACATTCATCGAGTGCTCCTTAGATCAGAATTGGTAGCCCACGCCGGCGTAATAACCCCAGCCGTCGGAACGCGCGCGGAAGTTGCCTTCGCCGAAATTCAACTCGCTGCCGTCCTCCCAGTTGCCGCCGTTGTGAAAGTAGCGGCCGACCAGGGTGAAGCGCAGGTGCGTGAACGAATACAGCAGCACGTTGGTCGCCACCAAGGCGTTGGCGGTGCGCGCCGGGTTGTCCTTGTGCAGGTCCGAGCCGAAATCGTAGTTGGTGAAGCCGATGTAGGTCAGCGAGGCGCCGTTGTCGAACTTGCCGATGGGCACGATGTACTTCATCTGCGCGCGGTAGCCGTCCCAGGAATATTCGTTGCTGGCCCCGTAGTTTTCCCACTGGTAGCGCCCGTAGAAGTTGGCCGACAGGTTGACCCGCGAATGGGTCTCGATGTCGGTGCCCAGCCCGCTGTACAGCGTATTGGCGCGGTTTTCCTTGTTGCTGCCGTGGTCGTAGATCCAGTCGAACGCCACGTACCATTCCTTGAACGGGCCGACGGCCAGGCTGCGGCCGGCCAGGTAGTCGATGGAGATTCGCGGTTCGTGCTCCATGAACACCGGCGAGCCATGGTCCCATACGCCTTTGTCATTGCTGTTACCGATGGTGAGGATCTTGGGCACATCGATATAGCCATACAGCTCGAACGGGCCTTTGCGGCCGAAATACTCGTATTCCAGGTAGATGTCATCGGTGGGCTTGGGGCCGAAGCTGATGTCTTTACTGCCGATCAGCGTGAGGTCCTGGTTGAACCAGTCCGACAGGTACACACCTTGTTTCGCCGGGCTGGCTTCGAGGGCCAGGGTTTCGCCCTGTGCTGAGTCATCGGTAGGCTTGGCCTGCGCCAAAATGGGTGCGCTGAGTAGTCCCGTAACGGCGGCCAGTAGTACAGAAACAGCCAAAGGAGCGGGGAGCCGAGAGGTGCGATGCATTGAAAATCCCTGTTCTTGCGCGGTTTGAACCCGATTCTTCGGGCAGCTCGGAACTTGTCTGGCAAGTTCTTAGCGCAAACGTTTGCACAGGCTGTACCAACTTTGGTTAGCGCACTGAAATAACTGGGAAATTCGGTTAATAGTCGACCTGCTGATCAACATTGGCTGGGTGTCATTTTTTGCTGCCGTCGAACAGGTGCACGGCGGTGTCGCGCCGATAGTCGCTCGGGGTTTGCTGCATCTCGATGCGAAAGTGCCGGTTGAAATTGGACAGGTTGGCGTAGCCCACTTCAAAGCAGATATCCGCCACCGACATCTCGCTTTGCAGCAGCAAGCGGCAGGCGCGCTGCACGCGAAATTTGCGCATCAGGTCGATAAAACCATGGCCGGTGTTGCGCTTGAAAAAACGCGAGAACCCCGGCTCGCTCATGTCCAGCTGACGGGCGATCTCCGACAGGCGCACGTCGCCGGTCAGTTCGCGCATGAGGTAGTCGAACGCCTTGTGGATGCGTTCGGCGCTGCGTGCGTCCAGGGTGGGGGCGTAGCAGGGGCTGGCCAGGGTTTGCATCTGATGCGTCGGGGCGTTTTTCAGGGTGTCGAGCAATTGCAGGAACAGGATCAAGCGTTGCAGGCCATGGGCGCGACCGATGTCTTCCATCAGGCACGCGGCCCGCACGGCGGTGTCGCCGCTGAAGGCCAGGCCGCGCCTCGCCTGTTCGAACAAGCGTTGTAAGTCGCCGAGTTCCGGCAGGGTGTTGCGCAAGGCGAGCAGGGCAGCCCCGTCGAATTGCAACACCACGTCGCGGCCGGCCAGGTATTCGCCGGGGGCGAGGTCGCCGATCCAGTCGTGGGGCAAATCGGGCCCGATCAGCGCGACGTGCCCGGCGTTGAACGCACCAATGTAATCGCCCGCCACCAACTTGCCGCTGCCGTGGCGGATCAGGTGGATTTCAAACTCGGGATGATGGTTCCAGCGCGCCAGTTCATAGGGATAGTCGTGTTCGAACCAGCGAAAGCAATGGTCCGGCTCGGGCAGGATCACTTCGCGCTCTGCCGGGCGATGGTCGAACAGGGTGGCGCGGCTGACGGGCATGGGGATGCCTCTTGTTGGAGGGGAATGCCTAAAAATACGCCGCTGGTCACCCGTGCGCTACCCGCGCCTCGGCCCGCCACTGATACTTTTTTGCCTCGGCGCCAAGGGTTAAAAAAGTACCAGAAGGGCATCCGCCATGGGTTTGTGAGGGCGTGACTAAGCTGATGTAATCGGCGCTCAACAACAAAAACAACAGGTGGAAACCGCCATGCTCCCAACCTGCAAAACCACACTTGCCCATGCGTTGTTCGCGCTCAGCGGCCTGGCCCTGGCACTGCCCAGCCAAGCTGCCGACACCGTGACCATCGCCACCGTCAACAACAGCGACATGATCCGTATGCAGCGCTTGTCCAAGGTGTTCGAGCAGCAGCACCCGGACATCAAACTCAATTGGGTGGTGCTCGAAGAGAACGTCTTGCGCCAGCGCCTTACCACCGACATCGCCACCCAGGGCGGGCAGTTCGACGTGCTGACCATTGGCACTTATGAGACACCGTTATGGGGCGCCAAGCACTGGTTGGAGCCGCTCACTCAACTGCCGCCCGACTACGATGTCGACGATATCTTCCCCTCGGTGCGCCAG
Organism: Pseudomonas sp. S5F11; assembly: GCF_019641515.1. Classification (NCBI taxonomy): domain Bacteria; kingdom Pseudomonadati; phylum Pseudomonadota; class Gammaproteobacteria; order Pseudomonadales; family Pseudomonadaceae; genus Pseudomonas; species Pseudomonas sp. S5F11. The sequence goes on along the minus strand of NZ_JAIFJZ010000001.1, from coordinate 1,196,524 downwards.
GGCCTGTCGGTCAATAACACCCTGTACGCCTTGCCGTTCTACGGTGAAAGCACCGTGACCTACTACCGCACCGATCTGTTCCAGCAAGCCGGGCTGAGCATGCCCGCGCACCCTACCTGGAGCCAGCTCGGCGAATTCGCCGCCAAACTCACCGACAAAGCCCAGGGCCAATACGGGATGTGCCTGCGCGGTAAAGCCGGTTGGGGCGAGAACATCGCACTGCTGAGTACCATGGCTAATGCCTTCGGTGCGCGCTGGTTCGACGAGCAATGGACGCCGCAACTGACCAGCCCCGAGTGGACGGCGGCGGCCAATTTCTACGTTGACACCCTCAAGCAGTACGGGCCGCCGGGCGTGTCCAGCAATGGTTTCAATGAAACCCTGGCGCTGTTCAACAGCGGTAAATGCGCCATCTGGGTTGATGCCAGCGTGGCCGGTTCTTTCACCACCGACAAAAGTCAGAGCAAGGTCGCCGACCGCGTAGGTTTCGCGGCGGCGCCCACCGAAGTCACCGACAAAGGCTCTTCCTGGTTATACGCCTGGTCATTGGCGATTCCGGCTACGTCCAAGCACAAGGATGCGGCCAAGGCCTTTATCACCTGGGCTACGTCCAAGGACTACATCCAATGGGTCGCCGATCAAGACGGCATCACCAACGTACCGCCGGGCACCCGCCAGTCCACCTATAGCGCGGCCTATCTGAAAGCTGCACCGTTTGCTCAGGTGACCCTGGCGATGATGCAACACGCCGACCCCGCCCATCCGTCGCTTAAACCGGTGCCGTACGTGGGCATTCAGTACGTGACCATCCCCGAGTTCCAGGCCATCGGTACGTCGGTCGGCAAGCTGTTCTCGGCCGCGTTGACCGGCGGCATGTCGGTCGACCAAGCCTTGCAGCAGGCGCAAACCAGCACCGAACGCGAGATGAAACGCGCCGGCTATTCTAAATAATGATCAGGACATCACCATGAAACGACTCGACGGTAAGAGCGCGCTGGTCACCGGCTCGGCGCGGGGCATTGGCCGCGCGTTTGCCCAGGCCTATATCGCAGAAGGCGCGACGGTCGCTATCGCCGACATCAACCTGCAACAGGCGCGGCAAACCGCGGCCGAACTGGGCCCCCAGGCGTATGCGGTGGGCATGGATGTGACCGAGCAAGCCTCCATCGATGCGGCCATTGGCGCCGTGGTGGCCCACGCCGGCAAGCTGGATATTCTGATCAACAACGCAGCGTTGTTCGACCTGGCGCCCATCGTCGACATCACCCGCGAAAGCTTCGAACGGCTGTTCTCGATCAACGTCGCCGGCACCCTGTTCACCCTGCAGGCGGCTGCGCGGCAGATGATCCGCCAGGGCCACGGCGGCAAAATCATCAACATGGCCAGCCAGGCTGGACGGCGCGGCGAACCGCTGGTGGCGGTGTACTGCGCGACGAAGGCGGCGGTGATCAGCCTGACGCAATCGGCGGGGCTGAACCTGATCCAACACGGCATCAACGTCAACGCCATCGCCCCCGGCGTGGTGGACGGCGAGCACTGGGATGGCGTCGACGCGCTGTTCGCCCGGCATGAGGGCCTGGCGCCGGGCGAGAAGAAAAAACGCGTGGGGGCCGAAGTACCGTTCGGGCGCATGGGCACTGCCGAGGATCTGACCGGCATGGCGATCTTCCTGGCGACCAAGGACGCTGATTACGTGGTGGCCCAGACCTACAACGTCGACGGGGGTAACTGGATGAGCTGAGCCAGCCGGGCAGCCAGGCTACTCGGCAAAACTGCGATCAAAAAAGTACACCGCCCCAGGCTTCAGTTGTTGCAGCGTCGCCTGGGGCCTGCCGCCTTCGCCCGGCTTTTTACGGCCAGTCTCGCGCAGGTAGCCCGCCTCGGTCAGCTTCAACAAACGCTGACGAATACTGGTCTTGAGCACCGGTCTGCCCAGTACCACGGAAAAGATCGCCGTCGCTTGCGGCGCGCTGAATTCGTGCCCGAGGAACATCAACGGCAAGCTGCTGTATAGCGACTTGGACAACAACCGCTCCAGCACGGCTGCGACGATCAGGTTGTGATCGAATGGCAGCCGGATCCTGCCGTCCGCCACGGCATTGAGTGAAAACCAGCCCTGACGCTCACCCAGGCTGACCTCACCCGCCACGATTGCCAGGTAATACGTCGACGACGACCAGCAGCGCGGGTCGCGAAACGCATCGCCCACCGTGCCGACCTGTTCGCACCAGGCCAGTTCCAGGCCGACCTTGTCACTGGCGCGCAATCGCTCCACGGCATCTTTGAGGCTCAGATCTTGCACGTCGCCATTGACCACCACCCCCGGAAGCGCCCAGTGCTCGGCGAACGGTTCGGCTTCGCGCTGATTCAGCAGCAGTTTGATCTCTCCCGACTCGCGGCAATAAAACAGCACGCACAGGTCGACGGTGTGGAGGTAGGGGCTGAGTGACATGGGGCATCCTTCTAAACAGCGGTGGGGCACAGTCTAACGGATCGAAAAAATATGTCATGTACTTGCACCGATACTTATTGATAAATGTTTCTTGCAATGAAAGTACATGACGTGTACTTTTGTTTCCAGGCCACAGGAGAACCGCCATGACCCTTTCCAAAACTGCCATTGCTTCATTCGACGTCGATGCCCAGAAGAGCTTTACGCCCCTGTGCCCCAACGAGTTGCCCGTGGCCGGCGGTGATCAGATCGGTGCCGAGCTGAACTACATGGCCAGCCTGGTCGGCCATCGTATCGGCAGCAAAGATGCGCACACCCCTAACGCTCCGTGGGTGGTCCAGCAGCAGAGCGACATGATGCAAGCCACCGGCCTGGAGCACGCCGACCTCACCTGGGTCAGCCACTGCGTGCCGGGCACCGAAGGCTTTACCTTGCTCGACGAACTGCCCACCCCGTATGACTACGATTACTTCGTCTGGAAAGGCGTCGAACCCGACCTGCATCCCTACGGCGCCTGTTACCACGACCTGCACGACAAGCTGTCCACTGGTGTCATCGAATATTTGAAAGCCCACGGCGTGGCCCGTGTGATCGTCGGCGGCCTGGCCCTGGATTTCTGCGTCAAGACCACCGCCTTGCAACTGCTCAAGGCCGGCCTGGAAGTGGTCCTGCACCTGCCGGCGTGCCGTGGGATCAGCGAGGAGGGCGGTGTGCAGGCCGTCAATGAGTTGCTCAAGGCGGGGGCCGTTATCAGCCGCACCCGCGAAGAACTGGCCGCGATGGCCACGCGTTAAGGAGAGACACCATGGAAAGTGCATACGACTACGAATCCCCGGTGATTCAGGGCTTGCTCGACACCGACTACTACACCTTCACCATGATGCAAGCGGTGTTGCACCAGCACCCCAACGTGGATGTCGAATACAACTTCATCGTGCGTTCCAAGGAAAAGCTCGGCCACTTGATCCCCGAACTGCGCGCCGAGCTGGAAAAACTCGCTGGCCTGCAAATGCGCGAAGGCGAGCTGCGCTTTTTGTTCAACCCGCGTTTTCGCGAATACCTTACACCCGACTACGAGCGCTTCCTCGGTCTGTTCCGCTTCAACCTACGCTATATCCATGTGAGTGAAGCGGACGGCCAGCTCAACATCCGCGTGATCGGCCCGATGCTGCACTGCATCATGTTCGAGCAACCGGTGCTGGCCCTGGTCAGCGAACTGCGCAACCGCGATAAATACCCCGACGTGACTCTGGAAGACGTCACCCGCAAGCTCTATCAGAAATTCGACTGGCTGGAAAAAAACCTCAGCCGCGAGGAACTCGCCGACCTGCGGGTGTCCGATTTTTCCACCCGTCGGCGCCTGTCGTTCAAGGCCCAACGCGAAGTGGTAGACATCATGCGCCGCGATTTCCCCGGCCAGTTTGTCGGCACCAGCAACGCCCACCTGGCCTACGAGTTTGACCTGCCGCTGATCGGCACCATGGCCCACCAATGGCTGATGGTGCACCAGCAACTGGGGCGCCTGCGCGAAAGTCAGAACGCCGCGCTGGAAAATTGGGTACGTGAATATCGCGGCCGCCTCGGCATTGCCTTGACCGACTGCATCAGCACCGATTTTTTCCTCAAGGATTTCGACCTGTACTTCGCCAAGCTCTACGACGGCCTGCGCCAGGACTCCGGTGATCCCATCGTGTGGGCCGATAAAGTGCTGGCCAGATACAAGGAACTTGGCATCGACCCCATGACCAAAGACCTTATGTTTTCCGATGGGCTGAACTTCGAAAAATGCCTGCCGATCCTGCGCCACATTCGCGGCAAGGCCCGCTTCGGTTTCGGCATGGGCACCAGCCTGGCCTGCGATGTGGACGGCGTGGAGCCGCTGAGCATTGTGATGAAACTGGTGCGGGTCCACGGCGAACCGGTGGTGAAGTTTTCCGATGACCCGGTGAAAAACGTCTGCGAAGACGCCTCGTTTTTGCAGTACGCCGCGCAAGTCTTCAACGTTGGCAAAGTGGAGGTGTGACATGCAAACCCAGGACCGCATCGCTCAGGAACTGAACATCAACCGCGCGCTGGTCAAGGGCGGTGAGCCCCAGGAAATCCAACGTCGCATCGATTTCATCACACACACATTGCGCCAGTCCGGCTGCACAGCGCTGGTGCTGGGCATCAGCGGTGGCGTCGACTCGCTGGTGGCAGGCCGCTTGTGTCAGCTGGCCGCCGAACAACTGCGTGACGATGGTTATCCCGCGCGGTTTATCGCCATGCGCCTGCCTTACAAGAGCCAGGCCGATGAGCACGATGCTCAGGCCTCCCTGGACTTCATCAAGCCGGACCAGATCGACACCCTGAATATCGCCGCCAGTGTCGACGGCTTGATGGCCAGCCTGGCGGCCAGCGAAGCCAGCGCTGCGCAGGTGGATTTCATCAAAGGCAACGTCAAGGCCCGTGCCCGCATGATCGCGCAGTACGCCGTGGCCAACCTGCACAACGGCCTGGTGGTGGGTACTGACCATGCCGCCGAAGCGCTGATGGGCTTCTTCACCAAGTTCGGCGACGGCGCTTGTGACCTGGCGCCGCTGTCCGGCCTGACCAAGACCCAGGTACGCCTGCTCGGCACCGCACTGGGCGCCCCGGCCAACCTGGTCAAAAAAGCCCCCACCGCCGACCTCGAAGAACTGGCGCCGGGAAAACTGGACGAAGTCGCTTACGGCTGCACCTATGACGATATCGATGCCTACCTGATGGGCGAACCCGTCAGTGAGCAGGTACGCACGATAGTGGAAAGCGCCTACCGCAAGACCGCACACAAACGCGCGCTGCCCATCGTCCCCCTCTAACCTCGTACCCTGTCCGGGACGAGTGGGCTTGCTTATGGTGAACAGGCTCGCAGGTGGTGAGCGAGCCCGCTCCCACAGTTAAACTCCTCTGGGCCACCACCCGGCAACCGGTGCATCTGGCCCCAATAGCCATAGATCTCTACACACGTTTCAAAGGCTGAAATAACTCTGTGGTGAGCGGGCTTGCCCCGCGCTGGGCCGCGAAGCGGCCCCATTCCAGGCGATGTGGTTTAGCTGACACACCGAGGTGCCTGGGTTTGGGGCTGCTTCGCAGCCCAGCGCGGGGCAAGCCCGCTCACCACAGCAATCCCCCTCCCAGAGTTAGATTCCTCTGGCCACCCCCCAGGCAACTCGGTGCATTTGGCCCCAATAGCCATAGATCGCTACACAAGTTTTAAGGCTGAAATAACTCTGTGGTGAGCGGGCTTGCCCCGCGCTGGGCCGCGAAGCGGCCCCATTCCAGGCGATGTGGTTTAGCTGACACACCGAGGTGCCTGGGTTTGGGGCTGCTTCGCAACCCAGCGCGGGGCAAGCCCGCTCACCACAGCAAGCCCCCTCCCAGAGTTAGATTCCTCTGGCCACCCCCCGGCAACTCGGTGCATTTGGCCCCGATAGCCATAGATATCTACACAAGTTTTAAGGCTGAAATAACTCTGTGGTGAGCCCCTCCCAGAGTTAAATTCCTCTGGGCCACCACCCGGCAACTCGGCGCATCTGGCCTCAATAGCCATAGATCTCTACACACGTTTCAAAGGCTGAAATAACTCTGTGGTGAGCGGGCTTGCCCCGCGCTGGGCCGCGAAGCGGCCCCATTCCAGGCGATGTGGTTTAGCTGACACACCGAGGTGCCTGGGTTTGGGGCTGCTTCGCAGCCCAGCGCGGGGCAAGCCCGCTCACCACAGCAAGCCCTCTCCCAGAGTTAAATTCCTCTGGGCTACCACCCGGCAACTCGGGGCATTTGGCCCCAATAGCCATAGATCTTTACACACGTTTCAAAGGCTGAAATAACTCTGTGGTGAGCGGGCTTGCCCCGCGCTCTACCGCTCAATCGACCGACTCCACCGCGCATTCCACTCCGGCCGCGCCTGGTTCACCTGGTCCCAATCAATCGAAATCGCTGTCTGCAAATAACCCTGCATCGCCTCCACCCGCGCGCGGGTTTTGTCGGTGGTCGGCGTGGTCGGGTTCGAGGGGATTTGGTCACCTTCCTCCAGCGCCGGCGCCTGGGCTTCGGCGCTCAGCAGGTAGGCCGCGAGTTTCTGCGCCAGCTCCGGCTGGTCGTTGCGGGCGATTACGCATTCGGCGACGTTGAGCACGACCGCGCCTTCCTTGGGTTGCGCATATTCCATCGGTACGCCGAGCAGTTTCTGGGTAGCGACCTGGGTTGGGGTGAGGGGGAAGATCGCGGCTTCGTCGGTCTGCACCATCTCGGAGATTTTCGCCGAGCTGGCGATGTATTCCAGTACGTTGGGGCCGACGGTTTTCGGCCAGGCCTTGAAGCCGGGGTCCACGTTGGTCTCATCGCCGCCCTGCAAACGGTTGAACATCAAGAAACCGTGCAGGCCGAAGGTGGAGGAGGCCAGGGACTGGAACACCACTTTGTCCTTGAAGCGTGGGTCGGCCAGGTCCATCCACGACGTCGGGGCGGCCCAGCCTTTTTCCTTGAACAGCCTGGCGTTGTAGCCCAGGCCGGTGACGCCCAGGGTCACGGCCACCGCTTGGTCCTTGATTTTCGCCTTGGCCGGGATTTGCTCCAGGGTCGGGCTGGGCGTGAGTTTGTCGCACAGGCCCATGGAAATGGCGCGGTACATGATGCCGTCGTCGAGGAACATCACGTGCATCTGCGGGTTGTTTTTATTGGCCTGGACCTTGGCGAGAATGTCCGACGAGGTGCCGGGTACGATCACCACTTTGACGTTGTTGGCCTTCTCGAACGCGGGCAGTACTTTATCGGCATACACCCGTTCCATGGTGCCGCCGTTCATGCCCAGATACAGGGTCGGCGCGGCATGGGCACCGGCGGCGAACAGGGCGAGGGTCAAGCAGGACAGTGCATTACGTGGGTTCATGGTTTTTCCTCTCAGGCTTGGAATCGACGGATGGAAAACGCTTCGATGGGCTGACGGCTGGCGCCTGAGCAGACGATCTCTGCCAGGGCTTCACCGACGGCGGGGCCGAGCTGGAACCCGGCGCCGGCAAAGCCGAAACCGTGGAGCAGACCCGGTGTGGTGCTGCTGGGACCGATCACCGGTTCATGATCGGGCAAGTAACCTTCGGTGCCGCTCCAGGTGCGAATCGCCTGGGCGCCCTGGAGAAACGGATACAGCTCGGCGGCATTGCGCAGAATCTCCAGCACTGCCGCTTGCCCAGGGCGTGCCTGACGCGGCCCGAGGGCAAAACCACGCCCGCCACCCAGGATGCAATTGCCTCGCGCCACCTGGCGCGCATAGATCCCGCCGCCTTCGACGCCGGTGCTCACGTCCATCACTATCGGCAGCGGCTCGGTCACCAGCATCGCCGGGTGCGCCGAGGTGATCGGCACCGGTTCACCGAACTGTGCGGCCACGCTGCCGGCCCAGGCACCGGCACAGTTCAACAGCCATGGCGCGTGCAAGTGCAGGCCATTGGCACAGTGCACTTGGAACACGCGGCCATCGTGCTCGATGCGTACCACTTCGGCCTGTTCGTGCACGACCGCACCGTGACGCTGCGCCGCGCGGGCAAAGGCCGGTGACACCAGGCGCGGGTTGGCATGCCCGTCTTCCGGGCACAGCGAGGCGCCGACCGCCACGTCGCCCACCCACGGAAAACGCGCGCGCAGTTCGGCGCGATCCAGCAGTTGCAGGCCCAGATCAAACTCGCGGGTGCGCTCGGCGTAGGCGTGCAGCGCGGCGAAATCGGCGGCGCTGCGGGCTAATTTCAGATGCCCGCAGCGCACGTATTCGCCGTCGATGCCGATCAAACTCGGTAACTCGCCCCATAACTGATGGGCGCGCTGCGACAGTGGCAATTGATGCAGGGGCCGACCCTGGCGGCGCACGCCGCCGTAATTGACGCCGCTGGAATGGGAGCCGCAAAAGTCACGCTCCACCAGCGTCACGCGCTGGCCTTTTTGGGCGAGCATCAACGCCGCCGACGCGCCAACAATACCGCCCCCCAGTACGATCACGTCGCTCATGGCTGCGCCTGCACGCCAAACGGCAGCGGCTTGATCGGGGCTTGACCACGTAGGCGACCGACGTCCTCCACGCTGCGGCCGCTGCGCTCAGCGACAATCTCCGCTGCCGCCAACCCACACAACCGGCCCTGGCAGCGCCCCATGCCGACGCGGCAGTGGGCTTTGACCCGGTTGATTTCCCAGTGACCGTCGTCCACCACCGCGCGGATATCGCCGGCGCTGACTTCTTCGCAGCGACACACGGTCAGATTGTCCGGCGCTTGTGCCGCCCACTTTTCTGGAAAGGGAAACGCGGTCTCCAGGCCCAGGCGAAAGCGCTGGATGCGCGCCAATTGCTGTTCCAGCACGGCGGGCCTGTGCCGATCAATGGCGATGCCGACGTCTTCCAGTAGCGCCAGCGCCGCGCGTTCGCCGGCCATTTGCGCAGCGTCCGCGCCCATGATTGCGGCGCCGTCACCTGCCAGGTACACGCCGTTTACGCTGCTGCGTCCGGCGCTGTCGCGGGTGGGCAGCCAGGCGCGGTTCAAAGGGTTCCAGGCAAATGCACAACCGAGCAGATCGGCCAGTTGGGTTTCGCTGCGCAGGGCATGGGCGAAGGCGACGGCGTCGCAGGCGAGGGTGTGGGCGCCCCAACGAATGCCGCTGACCCGTTGCACACCGTCGATCTGCGCCAGCGTCGCGCCCTGATGCACGGGCACCCCGTGGGCCGTCAGCCAGGCGCGGTAGTACATGCCCTTGGCCAGCGTCGCCGGTTGCCCAAGCAGGGCCGGCAGCGCGCGGCACTGGGCGCTGAACGGGGCGCTGTCGAGCACCGCTACCACCGTCGCGCCGGCCTTGGCGTATTGGTACGCCACCAAATACAACAAAGGCCCGCTGCCACACAGCGCCACCTGCTCACCGATGGCGCAGCCCTGATACTTCAAGGCGATCTGCGCTGCGCCCAGGCTGTAGACACCGGGCAAGGTCCAACCGGGCACCGGCAGGATACGGTCGGTGGCACCGGTGGCGACGATCAGCCGCGAATACTCGACGCTGTCGGCGCGGTTATCCGTGAGCAGGTCCAGGCGCTGGTCCTCGGCATTCCACACCAGGGTGCGTGGCCGATAGTCGATCAAGGGGGCCAGCTCATCCAGGGTGCGATGCACGGCCTGGGCCTTGCCCGCTTCGAAGCCATAGAGCTGCTGGGCGGTGCGCTGGAAGCCTTCGGGTTGGCGCCGATAAATCTGCCCGCCGCCGCGCAGACCTTCGTCCACCAGGCAGGCGCGGATGCCGTAATCGAGCAGGGTGCGCGCCGCGCTGATGCCCGCCGGGCCTGCGCCCACAATCACCACAGGCTTCATGCTGTACGCCCCGGATCGCGGCGGATCGCCTGGCCTTCTTCCAGCAGGGTCGAACAGGCCCGCACGCGCCGGCCGTCCTCCAGCCGCACCCAGCAATCCTGGCAGGCGCCCATCAGGCAAAACCCGGCGCGGCGTTCGGCGCTGAAGTCGCTGCCGCGCAGGTGTTCGCTGCAGGTCAGCACGGCGGTCAGCAGGGTGTCGCCGAGCAAGGCGCTGGCCGGCTGACCGTCGAGGGTAAACGCGACCACAGGGCGCGCGGTGTCGGCCAAGCGTTTGAACAAGCCCATCAATGTTTCCCCACCAGTACGCGGTCCAGGCCGTAGACCCGGTCCAGCAGAATCATGGTCGCTGCCGTCAGCGCGATCACCAGCGCCGACACCGCCGCCATCATCGGATCGATGGATTCGGTGGCGTACACGTACATGCGCACCGGCAGGGTTTGGGTCGCCGGCGAGCTGACGAAAATCGACAAAGTCACTTCATCGAAACTGTTGATAAACGCCAGCAGCCAGCCGCCGGCCACGCCGGGCAGGATCATCGGCAGGGTGATCTGGCGAAACAGCGTAAAGCGGCCGGCCCCCAAGGATTCGGCGGCCTGCTCGGCGCTGCGGTCGATGCCGATGGCCGCCGCCAGCACCAGGCGCAGCACGTACGGGGTGATGATCACGACGTGGGCGAGCATCAGCCAAGTGAAGCTGCCGTTCACCCCCATCAGGGCGAACAGGCGCAGCATCGCTACCCCCAGCACTAGGTGCGGAATGATGATCGGCGACAGGAACAAGGCGCTGAAAAAGTCGCGCCCCGGAAACGAGTAGCGACTGATCGCCAACGCCGCCGGCACTGCGATCAGCGTGGCCAGGGTCGCGGCGCTGAACGCCAGGATCAGGCTGTTGTAGAACGCCTGGATAAAGTCGGCACGCTCGAACACCGCGCGGAACCAGCGCAGGGAGAACCCCTGGGTCGGCAGACTCAAGGTGTTCTCCGGGGTAAACGCCACCAGGCATACCACCACCAGCGGCGCCATCATGAACAGCACCACCAAGCCATGGAAGCCGAGGGCCAAAGGACCGTTTCTGGACATGTGTCTAAACCCCCAGGGACTTTTTGTAACGGCTTTCGAGCAGGCGGTTCCAGCTCAGCATGATCAGCAGGTTGAGCAGCAACAGCACCACCGCGATGGTCGCGCCCATGGGCCAGTTGAGTTCCGAGAGGTACTGGTCGTACACCACGGTGGCGACCATTTTCAGGCGGCGTCCGCCGAGCAGGCCGGGAATAGCGAACGAGCTGGCGGCCAGGCCGAACACAATCAGGGTGCCGGACAGCACCCCCGGCATCACCTGGGGTAACACGATCTTGCGCATCACCGTGGCCTGGCTGGCGCCGAGGGACAGCGCCGCCTGTTCGGCCGACGGGTCGAGCTTTTGCAGCGAGGTCCACACCGGAATGATCATGAACGGCAGCATCACATGCACCAGCGCGATGATCACCGCGAACGGCGTGTACAACAGCTTCACCGGCCGTCCGCCGAGCACTTGGATCAATTGGTTGACCAGGCCATCGGCCCCCAACAGCAGGCTCCAGCCGAACGCGCGCACCACCACCGATATCAGCAGCGGGGTGAGGATCAGGATCAGAAAGATCGAGCGCCACGGTGTGCCCATGCGGCTGAGGATGTAGGCCTCCGGCACGCCGATCACCACGCACAGCAAGGTGACCAACGCGCTGATCCAAAAAGTGCGCCAGAAGATCTCGTAGAAATACGCATCGCTGAACAGCGCCAGGTAATGGGCGAGGGTCCACTCATGGGCCTTCACCCCCACTTGGTAGTCGAACACGTTGAACGACAGCACCAGGGTCAGCCCCAACGGCAGGATCAGCAGCCCGGTAAACAGCAGCAGCGCCGGCAGCGACAGCAGATAGCCCCGACTCATGGGCGTACCTCGTCGGCAGCCAGCACCCGCAGCAACTCGGCCGGCCACTCAAGGCCCACCGCTGCGCCGTTGCCCAGCGGTGCGCTGCCATCGTTGGCGCGCACCACGGTGATTTCACCCAGCGAAGTGTGGATGCGGTACAGCCATTGGCTGCCGAAGAAGAAGCGGTCGAGTACCTGGCCTTGCAGGCGGCCGCTGCCGGCATTCACCAGTTGGATTTTCTCCGGGCGCAGGCTGAGGGTCAGTTCGCCGTCGCCGCTTGCCTGCCGCACTTGCGGCGTGCCAAGGGCGTCGTAATCACCGGGCAACAGGTTGGCCTTGCCTACGAAGTCAGAAATAAAGCGTGTGCGCGGGTGTTCGTAGAGGGTGTAGGGCGCGTCGATCTGGGTCACGCGGCCGGCCTCCATCACCACCACGCGGTCGCTGATGGACAGCGCTTCGGCCTGGTCGTGGGTGACCATCAGCGTGGTGATGCCTACCGCGCACTGGATGCGGCGGATCTCGAACTGCATCTCTTCGCGCAGGTTGGCGTCGAGGTTGGACAGCGGCTCATCCAGCAGCAGCACCGGCGGTTCAATCACTAAGGCGCGCGCCAGGGCCACGCGTTGGCGCTGGCCGCCGGACAGCTCACGGGGGTAACGCTCGGCGTGGGGAGCCAGGCGCACCAGGTCGAGCACGGTCTTGACCTTGCTGGCGATCTCGGCGGCGGGCACTTTGCGCATCTTCAGGCCGAAGGCGACGTTGTCGCGCACGCTCATGTGCGGGAACAGCGCGTAGCTCTGGAACACCACGCCCAGGCCACGGCTGGCGGGCTTGGCGTGGGTGATGTCGCGCCCATCCAGCAGGATCTGGCCGCTGGTCACCTCGACGAAGCCGGCAATCATTTGCAGGGTAGTGGTCTTGCCACAGCCCGAAGGGCCGAGCAGGGAAACGAACTCGCCTTTTTCCACGGCCAGGTCGGTGGCGACCACGGCGTCGACGGCGCCGTAGCGTTTGCTCAAGGCGTTGAGTTGGAGAAATGCCATGTCTGCGTTCCACCTTTTTCAGTCGCGTCGAAACGCGCTTTTTTTGTTTTGGGCAGATGCGAAAAGCGTATTGCGGGTGCGTTGGCGCTCGATCTTGAGTCGGCTGCCGCGTGTTGTTCGTTTTCGCCCCTGTGGACGCAGATTAGGACGAAGACTAGGATGCGCGAAAGATGGAATTTCACTGAACGAACTACTTTTTTCAGTTTTATTCATTCACCAGAATTAATAGCGAGAAGACGCGGTATGGATTCCACTGAGCGGAATGAAAATCTAAAGGAAGTTGGCGCCGGTGCTGTGTCGCGCGTGTTTGCGTTGTTGCGCGCATTGGGCGAAGTCTGCGAAGGCGGCGAACGGGTAACGCAGCTCGCGCAACAGGTCGGCCTTTCGCAACCCACCACCCACCGCCTGCTACGCAGCCTGATGGAAGAGGGCATGGTGGAGCAGGATGCGCGCAGCAAGCGCTATCGCCTGAGCCTGGAGTTCTTCGCCCTGGCGGCCAATGCGGGCAAGACCGGCAACCTGCGCGACCTGGTGCGACCGAGTCTGTTGCGCCTGAGCGCCTCCTTGGGCGATTCGCTGTTTTTGCTGGCGCGCAGCGGCTTCGATGCGATTTGCCTGGACCGCAGCGAAGGTCCGTACCCGATCCGCACCTTCACCGGCGACATCGGTGGGCGCGTGGCCCTGGGTGTGGGGCAGGGCAGCCTGGCCATCCTGGCCTACTTGCCGGAGGAAGAACGCGAAACCGTGATCCGCTACAACCTGCCCCGGCTCAAGGACTTTCACCTCTACGACGAAGTGCTGCTGCGGTCGGAAGTGGAGAATGTGCGCACCCTGGGCTATGCGGCGCGTAACACCGGGGTGCTGGAAGGCATGGCGGGCCTGGCGGTGCCGATCCTCAATCGCGAGGGGCACGCGGTGGCTGCGTTGAGTGTGGCGACCATCAGTGATCGCTTGGGGCCGAGCCGCTTGCCGATGGTGGTGGAATTGCTCAAGCGCGAAGCCGCAGCCATCGGGCCGAGGATCAATCCCTTTGATCCGACGTTACGCAGGCCGTCGAAGACGTTTGGCGATTGAGCCTGGCCGATCATCCTGTCGATAAAGGACAAACCTCGGGAAGATAGGATCCAATTACGGTATAACCCTCGGACGCTCTAGCTCTCCGAGGCCCGGTTTTTTCATGCAAAGCCCTTTGCAACGTCCGCTGTGGCAGGTCTACCTGATCTTTCTCGCACCGATGGTGCTGTCCAACTTCCTGCAAAGTTTGTCCGGCACCCTCAATGGCATCTATGTCGGGCAAATGCTCGGCACCCAGGCTCTGGCAGCGGTGTCGGGGATGTTCCCGGTGGTGTTCTTTTTCATCGCCCTGGTGATCGGCCTGGGGGCGGGCGCGTCGGTGTTGATCGGCCAGGCCTGGGGCGCTCAGGAAACGGCAATGGTCAAGTCCATCACCGGCGCTACGCTGGCCCTGGGCGCGCTGGTGGGCGTGAGTGCGGCGGTGCTGGGCAGTCTGTTTGCGCGCTCGGCGTTACAGGCCCTTGGCACGCCGCTGGATGTGCTCGACGATGCGGTCGGCTATGCGCGGATGATGATGCTGATCATGCCGTTACTGCTGGTGTTCATCCTCTACACCCAACTGTTGCGCGGCGTCAGTGACACCATTTCACCCTTGCTGGCGCTGATGGTCTCGACCCTGGTGGGCCTGCTGCTGACTCCCGCGTTGATTGGCGGCTGGGTCGGCCTGCCGCCCTTGGGCATCCAGAGCGCGGTGTACGCCGGTCTGGTGGGCAACGGGGCGGCGATGCTGTTTTTGATCCTGCGCCTGCGCCGCAAACAGCATGTGATGGCGCCGGATCGCGAGTTACTTGCGGCTTTACGCCTGGACCGCGCGATTCTCGGCAAAGTGCTGCGCATCGGCTTGCCCACCGGCCTGCAAATGGTGGTGTTGTCGCTGTCGGAATTGGTCATCCTGGCGCTGGTCAACGGCCACGGCTCCCAAGCCACTGCGGCTTATGGCGCGGTGACGCAGATCGTCAACTACGTGCAGTTCCCGGCCTTGTCGATAGCCATCACGGCCTCGATCCTCGGCGCCCAGGCAATCGGCGCCGGGCGCCTGGAGCGCATCGGCCCGATCCTGCGCACCGGCCTGCTGATCAACACCTGCCTGACCGGCGGCCTGATTGTGCTCGGCTATGCACTGTCGCACTGGTTGCTGGGGCTGTTCATCACTGAGGCGCAGGCGCGGGTCAACGCTGAACACCTGTTGCACATCATGTTGTGGAGCATCCTGGTGTTCGGCTTTCAGGCTGTGGTGGGGGGCATCATGCGCGCCAGTGGCGTGGTGCTGATGCCGGTAGCGATTTCGATTTTCTGCGTGCTGTGCGTCGAGTTGCCGATGGCCTACCTGTTCAATGCGCATTTCGGTCTGGAAGGGGTGTGGATGGCCTTCCCGGTCACCTACCTGGCGATGCTCGGGCTGCAGACCGCGTATTACCGGTTGGTATGGCGGCATAAGCAGATCAAACGGTTGGTGTGATGGAAAAAATGCGCACATTCGGCACAGAAGGCGTCTGAGTCATGGCAAACCCTTACGCGGATTTATTCCAGGTTCCCGGCGCCCGCGCCTTTGTGCTGGCGGGCATGCTTGCGCGCATGCCAGTGTCGATGACCGGTATCGGCCTGATCACCATGCTCTCGCAAGTGCAGGGTGGCTATGGCCTGGCGGGCTCGGTGGCGGCGGTGTTTGCCCTGGCCACGGCGTTCTGTGCGCCCCAGGTCTCGCGCCTGGTGGATCGCTACGGGCAGGGTCGGGTGCTGCCGATCGCTGCGTTGATTGGCGGCGGCGCGTTATTACTGTTGTTGTTATGCACGCGCCTGCAGGCGCCGACCTGGACGCTGTTTGTATTTGCCGCGCTGTGCGGCTGCATGCCGAACATGTCAGCCATGGTGCGAGCACGCTGGACCGAGGTGTATCGCGGCCAACCCCGATTGCGCACGGCGTTTGCTCTGGAGTCGGTGCTCGATGAGGTGTGCTTTATCATTGGCCCGCCGATTTCGGTCGGGCTGAGCGTCGTAGTGTTTCCCGAGGCCGGGCCGTTAGCGGCGGCGCTGCTGCTGGCCGTAGGTGTCACCACCTTCGTGTTGCAGCGCGAGACCGAACCGCCGGTGCATGCGCATCAGGATCATCACGGCCGCTGGCTGATCGCGTCGCCCTCGGTGCTGATCCTGATGATCCTGCTGCTGGCCATGGGCGTGATCGTCGGCGTGGTGGATGTGGTCAGCGTGGCGTTCGCCCAGCAGCAGGGCCAGCCGGCGGCGGCGAGCATTGTGCTGTCGGTGTATGCCATCGGCTCGTGCCTGGCCGGGCTGGGCTTCGGCGCCCTCAAACTCAAGGCGTCCTTGCCACGGCAGTTCCTCGCTTGCGGGGTGGCGACGGCGCTGACCACCGTGCCGTTGCTGTGGGCAAGCAATATCCCTGGCCTAGCCGTGGCGATTTTTATCTCCGGGCTGTTTTTCGCGCCAACGCTGATCGTCTCCATGGCCCTGGTGGAGCGCCTCGTCCCGCCCAGCCGCCTGACCGAAGGCATGACCTGGCTGATCACCGGCCTGAGCATCGGGGTAGCCATTGGCGCCGCGAGTTCCGGCTGGATGATCGACCACTTCGGTGCCGCCAGCGGGTTCTGGGTGGCGCTGGCCGCGGGGGGCGTGGTGCTGGGGGCGGCATTACTGGGGTATCGGCGGTTGGGGTAGTTTGCTATGCGCTGGGGTGAAGTTCTGCGAAGTGATGTTGCAGGAACTCACTCAGCGCCTGACGCGTCAGGTCATTGAGCGTGACTTTCTTGCGGGTCGCCGCCAGCGCCGCAGCCAAATGCAGGTCATGTCCAACCCGCACATTGAAAGAGCCCTTGCATGGCTTTTCCGGGGTTTGACCAAGGTTCTGGCACGTCACGAGATAGTCGTCCACGGCCGCCTGAAAAGCGGCATCCAAATCAGCGACGGTTTTTCCTTCGTAGCTGATCAGCGCCTTGATGAACAAGATCTTGCCGAACAGGCAGTTGTCTTCAAGGCTGGCCTCGATAGAGCCGATGTAGCCTTTGTGTTTGAGTTGGTTGTTCACTGAATCAGTTCTCCTGATTTCAATTGTTCGATGATCTGGCGTCGAATGTAGTGCTTCAGTTCGTTGCCAGGGTGAGGCTTGTGCAGCGTGATCATGGCAGTGGGGTCGCCACTGTCGAACTTGACGCGGCTTCCAGCCCCTTCGATCTGTGTGTAGCCCAGGCGACGCAGCAGCGTGACGAGTTCGGGCCATGTAAATGCCATTTGCTCATTGAGCAGTTTGGCCAGCAGCTTTTCATTTTTGGACACGGCGTTCCTTGCGTGTAACTAAATGTAGTTGCAGAGAGTGGTTTGCGTCAATGCTAGCTCGGTTACGTGCAGCTTTCCCGTCACAGGTGTAACCCTTGATGACGCTCGGTTTCGCGCCTGCATCCCCTCGCTAATTTTTCCTTTCGCGATTCGTTTTATAGGGACGACGTGCCTTTGTGCTTCCTGCCTATTGCTCCGGATCCCAAGAAATGAATGCTGAAGACTCCTTGAAACTTGCTCGCCGGTTTATCGGGTTGCCCCTGGAAAAACGCCAGCGGTTCTTGCAGGCCTTACAGACAGAAGGCGTGGAGTTTTCGCGGTTTCCGATTCCGGCTGGGGTGCAGGCGGAGGATCGCCAGGCGTTGTCCTATGCGCAGCAGCGCATGTGGTTTCTTTGGCAATTGGACCCGACCAGTGGCGCCTATAACTTGCCGGGCGCGGTGCGGCTCAAAGGCACGCTGAGCTTGCGGGCTATGGAGCAGGCGTTCGCCAGTCTGGTCGAGCGCCACGAAACCCTGCGCACGGTGTTTCAGCGCCAGGCTGATGAACGCTTGTCCCAGGTGGCCATCGAGCCCTCGGTGGTGGTGGAGCAGCTCGACCTGAGCGACCTGCCGCCGGCCGAGCGGGAGCAGGCGGTGAGCGACGCGGCGGTGCGCCAGTCGCTGTTGCCGTTCGATCTGGAGCATGGTCCGCTGCTGCGCGTGCAACTGCTCAAACTCGCCGAGCAGGAGCATGTGCTGCTGCTGACCCTGCACCATATCGTCTCCGACGGTTGGTCGATGAATGTGCTGATCGACGAATTCATCCGCTGCTACGACGCCTACGAACGCAACGAAACACCCCGACTGCCGCCGCTGCCGATCCAATACAGCGACTACGCCCTGTGGCAGCGCCGCTGGCTGGAAGCGGGGGAGCAGGCGCGGCAACTGGATTACTGGCAGGCGCGCCTGGGGGATGAGCACCCAGTGCTGGAACTGCCCACCGACCGCCCGCGCCCGGCCATGCCCAGCTACCAGGGCACTCGTCATCACTTCGCGATTGATGCGGACCTTGCCGCGCAATTGCGCAGTTGTGCGCAGCGCCACAATGTCACTCTGTTCATGCTGTTGCTGGGTGCGTTCAACGTGCTGCTGCATCGCTATACCGGCCAGAGTGATATCCGCGTCGGCGTGCCGATCGCCAACCGCAACCGCACGGAAGTCGAGGGGCTGATCGGCTTCTTCGTCAACACTCAGGTGCTGCGCACCGAATTGACCGGGCAAACCCGCGTCGCCGAACTGCTGCAAGCCATCAAGGAACATGCCCTCGGCGCCCAGGCCCATCAGGAATTGCCCTTCGAGCGCCTGGTGGAAGCGCTGCACGTCGAACGCAGCCTGAGCCATACGCCGCTGTTCCAGGTGATGTACAACCACCAACCGGTGGTGGCCGATATCGCCTCGGTCAGCACCGCGTCGGGCCTGGAGCTGGCCCTGGTGGAGTGGCAAGGCCGTACTACCCAGTTCGACCTGACCCTGGATACCTACGAAAAATCCGGCACCCTGCACGCTGCGCTGACCTACGCCAACGACCTGTTCGACGCGCCGTCCATCGAGCGTATGGCCCGCCACTGGATCAGCCTGCTGCACGCCATGGTGGGCGATGGCGAGCAGCGTATCGGCGAGTTGCCGATGCTGGACGCCGACGAACTTCAACGCGTGACCCACACCTGGAACCAGACCGCGCAAACCTATCCCACTGAGCGCGGCATCCACCACCTGATCGGAGACCAGGTACGCGCCACCCCAGATGCCACGGCCTTGCAGTTCGGCGATACCACCCTGAGCTATGCCCAGCTCGATACCCGCGCCAACCGTTTGGCCCATGCGTTGATCGAGCAGGGCGTTGGCCCGGATAGGTTGGTCGGGATCTGCGCCGAGCGTTCGGTGGAAATGGTCATCGGCCTGCTGGCGATTCTCAAGGCGGGCGGCGCCTATGTGCCGCTCGACCCCGAATACCCCCAGGAGCGCCTGGCCTACATGCTTGAAGACAGCGGCGTCCAACTGCTGCTTACCCAGCAGAGCCTGCTGCCGTCGTTGCCCACTGCGGGTATCCGGGCGATTGCCCTCGATCAGCCTGGCGATTGGCTGGAGGGCTACAGCAGCGCATCGCCCGAAGTGACCGTGCACGCGCTGAACCTGGCCTACGTGATCTACACCTCCGGCTCCACCGGCAAACCCAAGGGGGCCGGTAACAGCCATCGCGCTTTGGTCAACCGGCTGTGCTGGATGCAGCAAGCCTATGGCTTGGGCGTGCGCGACGCGGTGTTGCAGAAGACGCCATTCAGCTTTGACGTGTCGGTCTGGGAGTTCTTCTGGCCGCTGATGACCGGCGCGCGCCTGGTGGTCGCGGCCCCCGGCGAACACCGCGAACCGGCGCGCCTGATCGAGAGCATCGAACGCCATGCCATCACCACCGTGCACTTTGTGCCGTCGATGCTGCAAGCGTTTATCCACGAGCCGGGCGTGCAGGGTTGCGCGAGCCTCAAACGCATCGTGTGCAGCGGCGAAGCCTTGCCGCTGGAGGCGCAGCAGCAGGTGTTCGCCAAGCTGCCGAATGCCGGCCTGTACAACCTTTACGGCCCGACCGAAGCCGCCATCGACGTGACCCACTGGTCCTGCGTCGACGAAGGCGCCGACTGCGTACCCATCGGCCGTCCTATTGCCAACCTCGGCACCTACGTGCTCGACGCCCAGCTCAACCCGCTGCCCGCCGGGGTATCCGGCGAGCTGTACCTGGGCGGCGTCGGCCTGGCACGCAGTTACCATCGGCGTGGCGCGCTGACCGCCGAGCGCTTTGTGCCCAGCCCGTTCGGCGCGGGGGCGCGTCTGTACCGGACCGGCGACCGTGTGCGCCAGCGTGCCGATGGGGTGATCGAATACCTCGGACGCCTCGATCATCAGGTCAAGCTACGGGGTCTGCGTATCGAGCTGGGGGAAATCGAAACCCGTCTGTTGCAGCACCCGTCAGTGCGCGAAGCCGTGGTGCTGGTGCAGGGCGGCAAGCAATTGGTGGCCTATCTGGTGCCGCAGGGTGACGCGCCGGACGACCTCAAGGGCTGGCTGCTCAACAGCCTGCCGGAATACATGGTGCCGACCCATTGGGTGCACCTGGCCAAACTGCCGGTGACCGCCAACGGCAAGCTCGACCGTAAAGCCTTGCCGCTGCCGGACGCCGCGCCACAGCAGGCTTACAGCGCCCCGCAGAATCCCATGCAACAGGCGCTGGCGGCGATCTGGAGTGATGTGCTTGGCGTATCCCAGGTCGGCCTGGACGACAACTTTTTCGAACTGGGCGGCGATTCGATCATCTCCATCCAGGTGGTCAGCCGCGCGCGTCAGGCCGGTATCCGCCTCAGCCCGCGGGACCTGTTCCAGTACCAGAGCGTGCGCGGCCTGGCGCAGATCGCGAGCTTTGAGCAACTGGCGGTGATCGACCAAGGCCCTGTCAGCGGCGACGTGATCCTGACCCCGGTGCAGGCCAGCTTCTTCGAGCAGGCGATCCCGGCGCGTCAGCACTGGAACCAATCGCTGCTGCTGACCCCGCGCGAAGCGTTGGTACCGGCACGCCTGGAAGCGGCCCTGACCCGGTTGATCAACCATCACGATGCCCTGCGCCTGCGCTTCGTCGAGCGGGACGGCCAATGGCAGCAACAGCACGCCGCGCCTATCACTGAGGCAGCATTGTGGCAAACCCAGGTCGCCGACGATAACGAGCTGGCCGCACTGTGCGATGAGGCCCAGCGCAGCCTGGACCTGGCACGCGGCCCGTTGCTGCGCGCCGTGCTGCTGACAATGACCGATGGCACGCAGCAGTTGCTGCTGGTAATCCATCACCTGGTGGTCGACGGCGTGTCCTGGCGCGTACTGCTGGACGATCTGCAACAGGCTTATCGCCACGCCGCATTGCCAGCCAAAACCAGCGCCTACCAACAATGGGCGCAACAGTTGCAGGCCCATGCACTGACCCTTGATGCCCAACTGCCGTACTGGCAGGCGCAGTCCATGGCGACGGAGCTGCCCTGCGACAACCCTCACGGCGGCCTGCAAAACCGCCTGGGCCGCACCCTTGAAATCCGCCTCGACGCCGAGCACACCCGCCAGCTCTTGCAGGATGCTCCAGCGGCTTATCGCACCCAGGTCAACGACCTGCTGCTGACCGCCCTGGCGCGCGTCATCAGCCGTTGGAGCCAGCAACCTGCGGCGTTGATCCAACTGGAAGGCCATGGCCGGGAAGACCTGTTCGACAGCCTCGACCTGAGCCGCACCGTGGGTTGGTTCACCAGCCTGTTCCCGCTGCGCTTGCAGGCCAACGGCGAGTTGTCGAGCGCGATCAAGGCGGTCAAGGAACAGCTGCGCGCCGTGCCGCACAAAGGCATCGGCTATGGCCTGCTGCGCTACCTCGGCACCCCGGACGCCCGTGCAAGCCTGGCGAGCCAGGCCGCGCCGCGCATTACCTTCAACTACCTGGGCCAATTCGACCGCCAGTTCGACGAGGCGGCGCTATTCGTCCCGTCGCCACGGGGCAGCGGCCAGGCCCAGGACCCCGAGGCGCCGTTGGCCAATTGGCTGACAGTGGAAGGGCAGGTGTACGGTGGCGAGCTGGCGTTGCGTTGGGGCTTTAGCAGCGAGATGTTCGACGAGACGACCGTTCAGCGTCTGGCCGACGACTATGCCGCCGAACTCAAGGCCGTGATCGAGCTGTGCTGTGCCACACCGGCGGGGCAGGTCACGCCGTCGGATTTCCCCCTGGCGCGCCTGAGCCAGGCGCAATTGGACGGGTTGCCTGTGGCGGGGCCGCAGATTGCCGATCTCTACCCGCTGTCGCCGATGCAGCAGGGCATGCTGTTCCACAGCTTGTACGAACCCGAGGCCCAGGCCTATATCAACCAACTGCGTCTGGATATCGAAGGCCTGGACCTGCTGGCGTTCGGGCGTGCCTGGCAGGCCGCCCTGGACCGCCATGACATCCTGCGCAGCAGCTTTCATTGGCTGGGCCTGCACAGCGCCCATCAACTGATCCAGCGCCATGTCGATTTGCAGTTGCAGGTGATCGAAGACACGGGCGCCGATCTGGATGCACTGGCCGAAGCCGAGCGCGACAAGGGCTTTGCCCTCGACGCGGCGCCGCTGTTTCGCCTGATGCTGGTGCGCGGCGCCGGCCACGGGTGGCACCTGATATTCACCAGTCACCACATCCTGATGGATGGCTGGAGTAACGCCCAATTGCTTGCCGAAGTGATCGCTCACTACGCCGGCCATGCCGTCCCTGCGCCGGCAGGGCAGTTCCGCGATTACCTCGGCTGGTTGCAGCAACAGCCCAGCGGCGAAGCGTTCTGGAAAGCCGCATTGGCACCGCTGGAAGCGCCGACCCTACTCGCCGACACGCTGCGCACACCGGTCAACGGCACCGGCATGGCCGATTACTCCATGGTGCTGGACGCCGACTTCACCCGCGCCCTCGGTGAATTTGCCCGCGCACGTAAAGTCACCCTTAACACCGTGCTGCAAGGTGCCTGGGCCTTGCTGTTGCAGCGTTACACCGGCCAAGCCTGCGTGGCCTTCGGTGCCACGGTGGCCGGGCGTTCGGCACCGTTGCCGGGGATCGAGCAGCAGTTGGGCCTGTTTATCAATACCTTGCCCATCGTCAGCGCGGCGTCGCCTTCGCAGTCGGCCGCCGATTGGCTCAGCGCGTTGCAAACCCTCAACCTGAGCCTGCGCGATCACGAACACGTGCCGCTCTATGACATTCAAGGCTGGGCCGGCCAACAGGGTGCGCTGTTCGATACCTTGCTGGTATTCGAAAACTTCCCGGTGGCCGAAGCCCTAAAACAGGGCGCGCCCGCCGGGCTGACGTTCGGACCGTTGCACAACCACGAACGCACCCATTACCCGCTGACCCTGGGCATAGAGCTAGGCGCGAGCCTGCGCCTGGAATTCAGCTACGACCGTGCACGTTTGAGTGCCGAGCAGGTCGGCCGACTGGGCGCCAACCTGCGGCATCTGCTGGTGCAACTGCTCGCCGATGCCCAGGCGCCGTTGGGCAGCCTGCAGCTGCTGGCGCCCGACACCCGGCGCGAACTGCTCGCCCGCAGTCAATCAGCTGCCGCTGCCCAGAGCCGCGCGCGCGTGCATGAACGCATCGCCGCCCAGGCCGCCAGCACCCCCGACGCACTGGCCGTGCAGGCGGCTAACGAACAGTTGAGCTACGCACAGCTCAACGCGCGAGCCAACCGTCTGGCTCATCGTCTGCTGGAGCTTGGCGTTGCTCCCGGCCAGCGCGTGGGCCTGGCGTGTCGCCGTGGTCCGCAGTTGATCGTCAGCCTGTTGGCCGTGCTCAAGAGCGGCGCGGCCTATGTGCCGCTGGACCCCAAGTACCCCGCCGAGCGCTTGGCCTACATGCTGGCCGACAGTCGCTTGAACCTGCTGCTCAGCGAAACCGGGCTGCTTGCCGACCTGCCGTTGCCCGAGGCCCTGACCCGCTTGGACTTCAGTGCCGAGGGGGCGGAGCTGGCGGGCTACTCGGCGCTCAATCCGCCCAACCATGCCGCCGCTGCCGACCTGGCCTACTTGATCTACACCTCAGGTTCCACCGGCCAGCCCAAGGGCGTGGCCATCGACCATGCCGCTCTCGGCCAGTTCTGCGACAGCGCCGCCCGCTATAGCCAGTTGCGTAGCGATGACCGTGTGCTGCAGTTCGCCACGTTCAGCTTCGACGGCTTTGTCGAGCAGTGTTACCCACCGCTGTGCATGGGCGCGGCGCTGATCATGCGCGGTGACGAGCTGTGGGACGCCGGGCAACTGGCACGGGAAATCGTCGAGCAGGGCGTGACCCTGGCCGACCTGCCAGCGGCCTACTGGTACCTGCTGGCCAAGGAGTGCTCCGTGGATGGCCGAACGCTGGGCAACCTGCGCCAGGTGCATGTGGGGGGCGAGGCGATGTCGGTGGAAGGGCTGCGCGCCTGGCACGCCGCTGGGCTGGGCGCTGTGCGCCTGGTCAACACCTACGGGCCGACCGAGGCCACCGTGGTGTCCAGCGTGCACACCTGCCAACTGGCGGATGCCAGCGAAGCGTTTGGCGTACCGATTGGCCGCGCCATCGAAGGCCGTGGGCTGTATGTGCTCGACAGTGCCTTCGACCTGCTGGACAGCGAAGGCGTCGGCGAGCTATGCATCGGCGCCGAAGCCGGCCTGGCCCAGGGGTACTTCGACCGCCCGGCGCTGACCGCTGAACGCTTCCTGCCCGACCCGTTTTCCAGCACGCCGGGTGCGCGGCTCTACCGCAGTGGCGACCTGGCCCGCTACAACGCGGCGGGCGCCCTGGAGTATGTGGGGCGTATCGACCATCAAGTCAAAGTGCGTGGTTTCCGTATCGAAATGGGCGAGATCGAAGCCCATCTGCAAGGCTTGCCGCAGGTACGTGAGGCGGCCGTGATCGCCCAGCCGAGCGCGACCGGTGCGCAACTGGTGGCCTACGTCGTACCGGCCCTGGAGCAGCCGCTGAATACCCAGGCCCTGGCGGCGACCTTGCAGCGCTCCCTGCCGGACTACATGGTGCCCGCGCACTGGGTGGTGCTCGATGCGCTGCCCTTGAACCCCAGCGGCAAACTCGACCGCCGCGCGCTGCCGGCCCCGGACCTGAGCCAATCGCCCCAGGCCTACCGTGCCGCGCAAACCCCGCTGCAACAGCAACTGGCGGCCATCTGGCAGGCGGTGTTGCAGGTCGAGTCGGTGGGGCTGGATGACCACTTTTTCGAACGTGGCGGCCACTCCTTGCTGGCCACCCAGGTGATCTCTCGGGTGCGTCACGACCTCAAGCGGGAAGTCCCGTTGCGCGTCTTGTTCGAACAGCCGACGCTGGAAGCGTTTGCCGTGGCGTGCGCGGACGTGCAGGCCGACACCGCGCCGCCGATGGTCAGCGTGTCGCGCGAGCAGCCGCTGGCACTGTCCTATGCCCAGGAGCGCCAATGGTTTCTGTGGCAACTGGACCCGACCAGCGCGGCGTATCACATGCCCAGTGCATTGCGTCTGCGGGGGCCGTTGAATGTCGATGCGCTGCAACAGGCCCTGGATGCCCTGGTCGCTCGCCACGAAAGCTTGCGCACCCATCTGCTCCAGGAAGCCGAGCGCACTGTGCAGGTGATCAGCCCGCAGGTACACCTTGCCATGGCCGTGCTCGATACCGATGAAGCGCACCTTGAAGCCACACTGCAAGCCTGTATCGCGCAACCTTTCGACCTGCGTGCGGGGCCGCTGATGCGGGTCAACCTGCTACGCCTGGCCGAAGATGAGCATGTGCTGGTGCTGGTACAGCACCACATCATTTCCGATGGCTGGTCGATGCAGGTGATGGTCGACGAGCTGGTGCAGCTCTATGGCGCTTGCAGTCAGGGCCAGCGCCTGCAATTGCCGGCGCTGCCGATTCAATATGCCGATTACGCGGTGTGGCAACGCCAGTGGATGGAGGCGGGCGAGAAGGCGCGTCAGCTGAGCTACTGGCACGAGCTGCTGGGCGGTGAGCAACCGGTGCTGGAGCTGCCGTTCGATTATCAACGCCCGGCGGTACCGAGCCATCGTGGCGCGCGTTTGTCCATTGACCTGTCGAGCCCGCTGCTCGACGACCTCAGGGCCCTGGCTCAGCGTGAAGGGGTGACCCTGTTTATGCTGTTGCTGGCGTCTTATCAGGCGCTGCTGCACCGCTACAGCGGCCAACAGGACATTCGCGTTGGCGTGCCGATTGCCAACCGCAACCGGGTGGAAACCGAGCGTCTGATTGGCTTCTTCGTCAATACCCAGGTACTCAAAGCCGAGATCGATGGTCACGTCAGCGTGCGCCAATTGTTGGCCCAGGTGAAAGAGCGTGCCCTGGAAGCCCAGGCCCATCAGGACCTGCCCTTCGAGCAATTGGTCGAGGCCCTCCAGCCCGAGCGCAGCCTGAGCTTGAGCCCATTGTTCCAAGTGGCGTTCAACCACCATATCAGCCAGTCCGGCCAGCACCTGCAGCGTCTGGCGCATTTGGACATGACCCCGGTGACGTGGGGCGACACCAATGCGCATTTCGATCTGGTGTTGGATATCGATGAGTCCCAGGAGCGGCTCAACGCTTCGTTGAGCTACGCCACCGACCTGTTTACCGCCGCCACCATCGAACGTATGGGCCGCCACTGGCATAACCTGTTGCAGGCAATGGTGGCCGACCCGCAGCAGAGCATCGGCCAGTTGAAATTGCTGGATGACGCGGAGCAACAGCACATTCTGCACCTATGGGGCCGCAGCGATGCCGGCTTCTCGGCCCAGCGCCTGGTGCACGAATTGTTCGCCGACCGCGCCCGGGAAACCCCCGATGCCGTAGCGGTGAAATTCGACACCCAAACCCTGACCTACGGCGAGCTGGACCGCCAGGCCAACCGCCTGGCCCATGCGTTGATTGCCCGTGGGGTTGGCGCCGAGGTTCGCGTGGCTATCGCCATGCCGCGCAGTGCCGAGATCATGGTGGCGTTCCTGGCAGTCATGAAGGCTGGTGGAGTGTATGTGCCGCTGGATATCGAATATCCGCGTGATCGGCTGCTGTATATGTTGGAGGACAGCTGCGCTCAGTTGCTGCTGACGCATTCGACGGTGCAGCCGCGCTTGCCGATCCCGGATGGCCTGCATGTCCTTGCAATTGATCACACACCGCTCTGGTCCGACAATCGCGATACCGCCCCCAACGTCGCACTGGACGGCGCCAACCTCGCCTACGTGATCTACACCTCCGGCTCCACCGGGATGCCCAAAGGCGTGGCGGTGGCCCACGGCCCTTTGGTGGCGCATATCATCGCCACTGGCGAACGCTACGAAACCGGCCCGACCGACTGCGAACTGCACTTTATGTCGTTCGCCTTCGACGGTTCCCACGAAGGCTGGATGCACCCGCTGATCAACGGCGCCAGTGTGCTCATCCGCGACGACAGCCTGTGGCTGCCCGAGCACACCTACGAACAGATGCACCGTCACCACGTGACCATGGCGGTGTTCCCGCCGGTGTACCTGCAACAACTGGCCGAGCATGCCGAACGCGATGGCAACCCGCCGAATGTGCGCGTGTACTGCTTTGGCGGCGATGCGGTGGCCCAGGCCAGTTACGACCTGGCCTGGCGCGCGCTGAAACCGACGTACCTGTTCAATGGCTATGGCCCGACCGAAACCGTGGTCACGCCCTTGCTATGGAAAGCACGGCGCGGCGACCCGTGCGGTGCGGTGTATGCGCCCATCGGCACCTTGCTGGGCAACCGCAGCGGCTACGTACTGGACGCGCAGCTCAACCTGCAACCCATCGGCGTGGCTGGCGAGTTGTACCTGGGCGGCGAGGGCGTGGCGCGGGGTTACCTGGAGCGCCCGGCGCTGACCGCCGAACGCTTTGTGCCGGACCCGTTCGGCAAACCCGGCAGCCGCGTGTACCGCAGCGGCGACCTGACCCGCGGGCGTGCGGATGGTGTAGTGGATTATCTCGGGCGGGTCGACCACCAAGTGAAAATCCGCGGCTTCCGTATCGAACTGGGCGAGATCGAAGCGCGTCTGCGCGAGCAGGACAACGTTGGCGAAACCGTGGTGGTGGCCCACGACGGCCCGTCCGGTAAGCAACTGGTGGCCTACGTGGTGCCGGCCCGCGCCACCGACGACGGCGCGCTGCGCGACAGCCTGCGCCGCGCCCTGAAAACCCGCCTGCCGGACTACATGGTGCCTACGCACTTTATGTTCCTGGCGCAGATGCCGCTGACCCCCAACGGCAAGCTCGACCGCAAGGGCCTGCCGGCGCCGGACGCGAGCCTGATGCAGCAGACCTACGTGGCTCCTGAAACCGAACTGGAACAACAGATCGCCGCGATCTGGGCCGAGGTGTTGCACCTGCCCCAGGTGGGCCTGAACGACAACTTCTTCGAGGTGGGTGGGCATTCGCTGCTGGCGATCCAGATCACCTCGCGGGTCCAGGCCGAACTGGGCCTGGACGTGCCGCTGGTGGAAGTGTTCCAGACCGAAACCCTGCGCGCCTATGTGCAGGCCGCAGCCACCTTCCGTGCCGGCAGCGCGGAAGACTTTGACGACCTTCGTGACTTTTTGAGCGAACTAGAGGCGATTTGAAGCATGCTTACCAACCCTAATATCGATCTGGTTTCGCGCTTTCTTCGCCTGCCTCTGGAACAGCGCCAGCAGTTTTACCAGCGCTTGCAAAGCCGAGGCATGAGTTTCGCGCAATTGCCCATTGCCTCGGTTCGCGAGGCCGACCAACACCTGCCGCTGTCCTACGCCCAGGAGCGCCAGTGGTTTCTGTGGCAGTTGGACCCGGACAGTGCCGCCTATCACGTGCCCGGTGCCCTGCGTCTGTGCGGGATGCTGGACAAGGCCGCCCTGCGGCGCAGCTTTGCCAGCCTGGCAGCACGACATGAAAGCCTGCGCACCCGCCTGCACCTGGACGACGAATCGCGCACCCAACAAGTGTTACCCCATACCGACATCCAGATCCTTGAAGACCGTACCGACGAGGCGCAGCTCAAGGCCCGGGTCGAGGCCGAGATCGCCCGTCCGTTCGATTTGCGCCAAGGCCCGCTGTTGCGGGTAACCCTGTTGGAACTCAATGCACAGGAGCATGTGCTGGTGCTGGTGCAGCACCATATTGTGTCCGATGGTTGGTCTATGGGCGTGATGGTGCAGGAACTGATGCAGCTATACGCCTCGTACAGCCAGGGTCAGGACTGCACCTTGACGCCGCTGCCGATCCAGTACGGCGACTATGCGTTGTGGCAACGCCGCTGGATGGAGGCGGGCGAGAAAACGCGCCAATTGGACTATTGGCGTCAACTGCTGGGCGGTACGCAGCCGGTGCTGGCGCTGCCCCTCGATCGTCCGCGCCCGGCGCAACAGCGCTTTCTCGGTGCCCGTCAGGACATCCAGCTTGACCCTGGGCTGGTGACCGGTTTGAAGGCCCTGGCCCAACGCGAAGGCGTGACCCTGTTCATGCTGTTGCTGGCATCGTTCCAGCTGTTTTTGTACCGCTACAGCGGGCAGCGCGATATCCGTGTCGGCGTGCCGATTGCCAACCGCAACCGTGTCGAAACCGAGGCGCTGATCGGTTTCTTCGTCAACACCCAAGTGCTCAAGGCCGACCTTGATGCTGCCATGAGCTTCGCCGAACTGCTCCAGCACACCAAGCGTCGTGCGCTGGAAGCCCAGGCCCATCAGGATTTACCCTTCGAGCAGCTGGTGGAGGCCTTGCAGCCTGAGCGCAGTCTTAGCCATAACCCGTTGTTCCAAGTGATGTTCAACCATCAGGCGCAGGTGCGGACGGCCATACAACAACTGCCGGGCCTGCGGGTGGTCAGCCTGGAGCATGAGACCCGCACCGCGCAATTCGACTTGAGCCTGGACACCCAGGAGACCGAGGACGGCCTCTGGGCGTCGCTGACTTACGCCACGGACTTGTTCGATGCCAGCACCGCCGCGCGCATGCTCCGGCACTGGCTGGGCCTGCTGCGTGGGGCGGTGGCCGACACGACGCGGCCCTTGCAGGACCTGGCCATGCTGGACATGACCGAGCGCCAACAAATACTTGAACAGTGGAACGCCACCGCCCGCGACTACCCGCAAAACCAGTGGGTGCATCACCTGATCGAAGCCCAGGCCGAGCGCCAGCCGCAGGCCACGGCCCTGGTGTTTGCCGAGCAACGTATCGACTACGCCGAGCTCAACCGCCGCGCCAACCGCCTGGCCCATCGCTTGATCGAGGCCGGTGTCGGTCCGGATGTGCGTGTGGGGCTGGCGGTGGAGCGCTCCTTCGACATGGTTATCGGCCTGCTTGCGGTGCTCAAAGCCGGCGGCGCCTATGTGCCGCTGGACCCCGACTACCCACGCGAACGCCTGGCCTACATGCTCGACGACAGCGGCGTGCAACTGCTGCTGACCCAAGCGCCTTTGCTCAGTCAGTTGCCGATTCCGCAAGGCTTGGAAACCCTGGTGCTGGGCGAGTCGAGTTACGAGCAATACAGCGAGCAAAACCCGGCTGTCGCGCTGGACGGCGAAAACCTCGCGTACGTGATCTATACCTCGGGCTCCACCGGCCAACCCAAGGGCGCGGGCAACCGTCATTCGGCCTTGCTCAACCGCCTGCAATGGATGCAGGAAGCCTATGGGTTAAGCGCGGCCGACAGCGTATTGCAAAAGACCCCGTTCAGTTTCGACGTGTCGGTGTGGGAGTTCTTCTGGCCGCTGATGACCGGCTCGCGGCTGGTGATTGCCGCCCCTGGCGATCACCGCGATCCGGCCAGATTGATCCACTTGATCAACGCCGAACAGGTCACCACGCTGCACTTTGTGCCGTCGATGTTGCAGGCGTTCTTGCAGGATGCGGCGGTGTCCAGTTGCCGGAGCCTGCAACGCATCGTGTGCAGCGGCGAGGCGTTGCCGGTGGATGCGCAGCAGCAGGTGTTCGCCAAGCTGCCGCACGCCGGGCTGTACAACCTGTATGGCCCGACCGAAGCCGCCATCGACGTGACCCACTGGACCTGCGTCGACGAAGGCCGCGACACGGTGCCGATTGGCCGTCCGATTGCCAATCTGGGCTGCTACCTGCTTGACGACAATTTCGAACCGGTGCCGGTCGGCGTGCTGGGCGAGCTGTACCTGGGCGGCGCGGGCCTGGCCCGTGGTTATCACCGCCGTCCTGCATTGACCGCCGAACGCTTTATCGCCCACCCGTTCGTGCACGGCGAGCGCCTGTACCGCACCGGCGACCTGGCGCGCTACCGCGAAGACGGAGTGATCGAATACGCCGGACGTATCGACCATCAGGTCAAGCTGCGCGGCCTGCGCATCGAGCTGGGCGAGATCGAAGCGCGGTTGCTGGAACACGAGCAGGTCCGTGAAGCGGCGGTGCTGGCGGTGGACGGCAAGTACTTGGTGGGTTACCTGGTGCTGCACCATGCCCACGGCGATTGGCGCGAGGTGCTCGGTGCGCACCTGGCCGAACACCTGCCGGATTACATGGTGCCGGCGCAGTGGGTACTGCTGGAGCAGATGCCGCTGAGTCCCAACGGCAAGTTGGATCGCAAGGCGTTGCCCAAACCTGAGGTGACGCATCACTACATCGCCCCGCAGAGCGCATTGGAGCAACAGATCGCCGCGATCTGGGCCGATGTGCTGGGCGTCGAGCAAGTGGGGGTCAACGACAACTTCTTCGAACGCGGCGGGGATTCGATCATCTCGATCCAGGTCGTCAGCCGCGCGCGTGCTGCCGGCATCCATTTCACCGCCAAGGCGCTGTTCCAGCACCAGACCGTGCGCAGCCTGGCGCGGGTGGCACAGCTGCACGCTGTGGCAGTGATCGACCAGGGGCCGGTGCAGGGTCAGACGCCGCTGCTGCCGTTCCAACAGTTGTTCTTCGAAAGAGACCTGCCGCAGCCGCACCACTGGAACCAGTCACTGCTCTTGACGCCGCGCCAGCCTCTGCAGGCCGCACGCCTGGAAGCGGCCTTGCAGGCGCTGATGCTGCACCACGATGTACTGCGCCTGCGCTTCAGTCAGCACGGTTCAGCGTGGAAAGCCGTGCATGCCGAGCCTGCCAGCGGACTGCTCTGGCACGCCACGGTGCCGGATACCCAGGCCCTGACGGCGCGCTGTGAAGAGGCCCAGCGCAGCCTTGCACTGAACGGGCCGCTGCTGCGTGTATTGCTTGCCGATCTGCCGGACGGCAGCCAACGGTTGCTGCTGGTCATGCACCACTTGGTGGTGGATGGCGTGTCCTGGCGGGTGGTGCTTGAAGACCTGCAAAGTCTGTATCGCCAGCATGCGCTACCAGCCAAGACGACGTCGTTCAAAGCGTGGGCCGAGCGCGTGCAGGGCTATGCCCACAGCGAAGCGATCCAGTCGCAAAAGCACTTCTGGTTGCAGCAACTCGATGGCGAGCCCACGGACCTGCCGTGCCGTGACCCCCACGGCGCTCGGCCAGGTCGACTGGCGCGCACGCTGGTCAGCCGACTGGACGCCGAACGCACCCGGCAATTGCTGCAACAGGCACCGGCGGCCTATCGCACACGGATCAATGACCTGCTGCTGACCGCCCTGGCGCGGGTGATCTGCCAATGGACCGGGCATGCCAGCAGCCTGATCCAGCTGGAAGGCCATGGACGTGAGGACCTGTTCGATGACATCGACCTGAGTCGCACTCTGGGGTGGTTCACTAGTCTGTTCCCAGTGCGCCTGACGCCGGCCGACTCCCTGGCCGATTCCATCAAGCAGATCAAGGAGCAACTGCGTGCCATTCCAGACAACGGTCTGGGGTTCGGTGCCCTGCGTTATCTGGGAGATAATGCGACGCGCCAAGCGTTCAGCCGCTTGCCGGTGCCGCGCATCACTTTCAACTACCTGGGCCAGGTCGACGCCAGCTTCGATCAGCCGGACGGCCTGTTTGCCACTGCGTCGGAAAGTGCCGGTGCCGAGCAGAGCCCGGACGCGCCACTGAGCAACTGGTTGACCGTCAACGGCCAAGTGTATGGCGGCGAGTTGCACATGGGCTGGACCTTCAGTCCGCTGATGTTCGACCCTGAGGTGATCGAAGCTGTGAGCGTGGCATTCAGCCGCGAACTGACGGCGTTGATCGCGCATTGCTGCACGCCCGGCAACAGCGGCGTCACCGTGTCGGACTTCCCCTTGGCGCGGTTGAGCCAACAGCAACTTGAGTCGCTGCCGCTGGCCGCCGATGCCATCGAAGACCTCTACACCTTGTCGCCCATGCAGCAGGGCATGCTGTTCCACTCCCTCTATGAGCAAGCGGCGGGCGACTACATCAACCAGATCCGGGTCAGCGTCGATGGCCTGGACGTGCCACGATTCCAGCAAGCCTGGGACGCGACGGTGCAGGCGCATGACGTGCTGCGCAGCGGGTTTTTCTGGGAAGGGCAATTGGACTGGCCATGCCAGGTGGTGTACCGCGCGGCCCGTTTGACCGTCGAGGTGCTTGACTGGCGCGCCATGCCGGAGTGCGAACAGGCTCTACAGGATTTGCAGCAGGCCCAGCGTCGGCAGGGCTTCAACCTGTCCCACGCGCCTTTGATGCGCCTGCTGCTGGTGCGCACCGACGAGCAGCGCCATGAACTGATTTACACCCATCACCACATCCTGATGGATGGCTGGAGCAATTCCCGCTTGTTCGGTGAAGTACTGCAACGCTATGCCGGGATCGCGGTGCCCGAAACCGCCGGGCGCTATCGCGATTACATCGGCTGGTTGCAACAGCGCGATAGCGCGGCGACCGAAGCCTTCTGGCGCGAACAGGTGGGCGCGTTGCAAGCGCCGACCCGCCTGGGCACCTATCCGCCAACGTCGCAGACGGGGCAGGGGCAGCATCAGTTGTCGCTTGACCCCGGCTTGACCGCGCGCCTGGAATCCTTCGCGCGTAGCCACAAGGTTACCCTCAATACCTTGATCCAGGCGGCGTGGCTGATCCTGCTACACCGCCACAGCGGGCAACCGGTGGTGTCATTCGGCGCCACGGTATCCGGGCGTCCCGCTGAACTAGTGGGGGTGGAACAACAGGTTGGATTGTTTATCAACACCTTGCCGGTCATCTGCGCGGTGGATGAGCAGGCGTCGGTGGCCGATTGGCTGCAAGCAGTGCAGTCGCAGAACTTGTCCCTGCGCGAGCATGAGCACTGTGGGCTGTACGATATCCAGCGGTGGGCCGGGCAAGGCGGGGAAGGGCTGTTCGACAGCATTTTGGTATTCGAAAACTACCCGGTGTCCAAAGCCCTTGAGCAGGGCGGCGGCAGTGGTCTGCGATTTGGCGCGCCACAGGCCCATGAACAAACCAGTTTTCCATTGACGGTATTGGCGGACGTCGGTGAAACGCTGTCGGTGCAATTCAACTTTGCCCGTGCGCATTTCACCATGCCCATGGTGCAGGGCTACGCCCGGCATCTGGCCAACCTGCTGGGTGGCATGCTCCAAGGCGGTGAGCAAAGCCTTGGCGAACTGGCCATGCTGGACATGACCGAGCGCCAACAAATACTTGAGCAGTGGAACGCCACCGCCCGCGACTACCCGCAAAACCAGTGGGTGCATCACCTGATCGAAGCCCAGGCCAAACGCCAGCCGCAGGCCACGGCCCTGGTGTTTGCCGAGCAACGTATCGACTACGCCGAGCTCAACCGCCGCGCCAACCGCCTGGCCCATCGCTTGATCGAGGCCGGTGTCGGCCCGGATGTGCGGGTGGGGCTGGCCGTGGAGCGCTCCTTCGACATGGTTATCGGCCTGCTTGCGGTGCTCAAGGCCGGCGGCGCCTATGTGCCGCTGGACCCCGACTACCCACGCGAACGCCTGGCCTACATGCTCGACGACAGCGGCGTGCAACTGCTGCTGACCCAAGCGCCTTTGCTCAGTCAGTTGCCGATTCCGCATGGCTTGGAAACCCTGGTGCTGGGCGAGTCGAGTTTTGAGACCTACAGCGAGCAAAACCCGGCTGTCGCGCTGGACGGCGAAAACCTCGCGTACGTGATCTATACCTCGGGCTCCACTGGCCAACCCAAGGGCGCGGGCAACCGCCATTCGGCCTTGCTCAACCGCCTGCAATGGATGCAGGAAGCCTACGGGTTAAGCGCGGCCGACAGCGTATTGCAAAAGACCCCGTTCAGTTTCGACGTGTCGGTGTGGGAGTTTTTCTGGCCGCTGATGACCGGCTCGCGGCTGGTGATTGCCGCCCCTGGCGATCACCGCGATCCGGCCAGATTGATCCACTTGATCAACGCCGAACAGGTCACCACGCTGCACTTTGTGCCGTCGATGTTGCAGGCGTTCTTGCAGGATGCGGCGGTGTCCAGTTGCCGGAGCCTGCAACGCATCGTGTGCAGCGGCGAGGCGTTGCCGGTGGATGCGCAGCAGCAGGTATTCGCCAAGCTGCCGCACGCCGGGCTGTACAACCTGTATGGCCCGACCGAAGCCGCCATCGACGTGACCCACTGGACCTGCGTCGACGAAGGCCGCGACACGGTGCCGATTGGCCGGCCGATTGCCAATCTGGGCTGCTACCTGCTTGACGACAATTTCGAACCGGTGCCGGTCGGCGTGCTGGGCGAGCTGTACCTGGGCGGCGCGGGCCTGGCCCGTGGTTATCACCGCCGTCCTGCATTAACCGCCGAACGCTTTATCGCCCACCCGTTCGTCCACGGCGAGCGCCTGTACCGCACCGGCGACCTGGCGCGCTACCGCGAAGACGGAGTGATCGAATACGCCGGGCGTATCGACCATCAGGTCAAGCTGCGCGGCCTGCGTATCGAGCTGGGCGAGATCGAAGCGCGGTTGCTGGAGCACGAGCAGGTCCGCGAAGCGGCGGTGCTGGCGGTGGACGGCAAGTACTTGGTGGGTTACCTGGTGCTGCACCATGCCAGCGACGACTGGCGCGAGGTGCTCGGTGCGCACCTGGCCGAACACCTGCCGGATTACATGGTGCCGGCACAGTGGGTGTTGCTGGAGCAGATGCCGCTGAGTCCCAACGGCAAGTTGGATCGCAAGGCGCTGCCCAAGGCCGATGCCAGCCTGATGGCCCGCGAGTACGTTGCGCCCCAGAGCGAACTCGAACAACAGGTCGCCGCGATCTGGGCCGAGGTCTTGCACGTTCAGCGTGTCGGCCTGCACGACAACTTCTTCGAGCTGGGCGGGCATTCGTTGCTGGCTACGCAAGTGGTGGTGCGCCTGCGCGAGCGCTTGCACGCCGAGTTCGACGTCAAGTCGATCTTCACCGCACCCACCCTGGCTGATTTCAGTGCTTACGTCGCGGCCCAGCAAACAAATAATTCGCCGGTGCAGGACGCATTGGCTAAATCCTTGGAGGCCCTCAAACGTCTATCAGCAGAAGATTTGGATAAATTGATTTCCTGAGGGGCGTGGCGTGCAAGCATTAATCGAGTCGGTGGGTTCACTTTCTGCGCAGCAAAAGAAAGCGTTGGCGGTCATGCTCAAGCAACAAGGCATCAACCTGTTTGAGATCGCCCCGGTTTTCAAGCGTCAGGAAGGCGAGCCGCTTCGACTCTCTTATGCGCAGGAGCGGCAGTGGTTTTTGTGGCAGTTGGAGCCGCAGAGCACCGCATACCACGTGCCTCGGGCGCTGCGTCTGGTGGGAGAGCTGGACGTAGCAGCCTTGCAGCGCAGCTTCGACACTCTGGTTAGCCGGCATGAAAGCCTGCGCACGCACATTGAGCCCGATGGTGACAGCGCCTTGCAGGTCATTGTCGAAAACGCGCGGGTGGAAATCACCTTGGTCGAGGCCCAGGCATTCCAGGTCAAAGACTGGGTGCAGGCCGAAATTGACCGGCCGTTCGATTTGCAGCAAGGCCCGTTGCTGCGAGTGAAACTGCTGCGCCTGGCGCCGCAGGAGCATGTGCTGGTACTGGTGCAACATCACATCGTCTCCGATGGCTGGTCGATGCAGGTCATGGTCGACGAGCTTGTGCAATTGTATGCCGCCCATGTCCAGGGGCTCGAACCGCAGCTACCGGCCTTGCCAATCCAGTACGCCGACTATGCACTGTGGCAGCGCAGCTGGATGGAAGCCGGCGAGCGCGAGCGGCAACTCGCGTACTGGGAAAACCTGCTGGGCGGTGAGCAGCCCGTGCTGGAATTGCCGATGGATCGCCCACGGCCTGCGATACAAAGCTACCGCGGTGCACGTCTGGACCTGGCGCTGGATGCCGCGTTGGTCACCCGCCTCAAAACCATGGCGCAGCGCGAAGGTGTGACGCTGTTCATGCTGCTGCTGGCTTCATTCCAGGCGGTGTTGTATCGCTACAGCGGTCAGGGGGACATTCGCATCGGCGTGCCGGTGGCCAACCGCAATCGCGCGGAGACCGAGGGCCTCATCGGCTTTTTCGTCAACACACAGGTTCTCAAGGCTGACATCGACGGGCAGATGAGCTTTCGCGAGCTGTTGCACCACACTCGTGAGCGCGTGGTGCAAGCCCAGGCCCATCAAGACTTGCCTTTCGAGCAATTGGTCGAAGCGCTGCAGCCGGAACGCAGCCTGAGTTATAACCCGCTGTTCCAGGTAATGTTCAACCACCAGACCGATACCCAGCGCGTCGGCGCCAGCGCAACGGGTCTGCAGGTCCAGGGGTTGGAGTGGGACAGCAAGACCGCGCAATTGGATCTCAACCTGGATACTCAGGAATCGGTCGAAGGCATTCAGGCGTCCCTGACCTATGCCACGGACCTTTTCGACGCCCCCGGCATGCAGCGCCTGCTTGCACATTGGCTGCGTTTGCTGCACAGCGTCAGCCAGGATTGCACCCGCCGTGTCGGTGAATTGCCGCTGCTGGAGGATGCCCAGTTGCAGCACATGGTGCATGACTGGAACGCTACCCAGCGGGCGTTCGCCCAGGATATGGGCGTGCATCGCCTGTTCGAAGACCAGGCTCGGCTGCGCCCGGATGCGACGGCACTGGCGTGCAACGGCCAAGTGCTGAGCTATGGCGAATTGAACCGACGTGCCAATCGACTGGCCCACCGTTTGCGCGGCGCTGGCGTCGGCCCCGACGTGCTGGTGGCGGTGGCTTTGGAGCGCTCGGTCGAGATGGCGGTGGCGCTGTTGGCAACCCTGAAGGCCGGCGGTGCCTACGTGCCGCTCGACCCTGGTTTCCCGCCTGATCGATTGGCCTTTATGCTCGAAGACAGCCGCGCGCACGTTGTGCTGACGGCCGGCAGCCTGCGTCAACAGTTGCCGTTGGCGGTCGGTCAGCAGGTGCTACTGATGGACGAAGACGCGGATGGGCGCTACAGCAGCGTCAACCCAGACGTCGAACTCAGTGGTGAGCACCTGGCATATGT
Source organism: Pseudomonas sp. S5F11 (assembly GCF_019641515.1). NCBI lineage: Bacteria > Pseudomonadati > Pseudomonadota > Gammaproteobacteria > Pseudomonadales > Pseudomonadaceae > Pseudomonas > Pseudomonas sp. S5F11. Next base: position 1,158,517 of record NZ_JAIFJZ010000001.1, on the reverse strand, counting down.
GATCTACACGTCCGGCTCCACCGGCAAACCCAAGGGCGTGATGGTGCGCCATGCCGCGCTGAGCAGCTTCACCCAGGGCATGGCCGACACCTTGGGCATTGATGCACAAGCACGCCTGTTGTCGTTGACCACCTTCTCTTTCGATATTTTTGCCCTGGAGCTTTACGTTCCCCTGGCGGTGGGCGCGACGGTGGTCCTGGCCGACAAGGACACGTCCCTGGACCCGGAGGCCATCCTCGACCTGGTGCAGCACGCAACCATCGACGTGCTGCAAGCCACGCCATCGACCTGGCGCATGCTGCTGGACAGCGAACGTTGCGCCGTACTGCGCGGAATCAAATGCCTGTGTGGTGGTGAGGCGCTGCCCGCCGACCTGGCCGAGCGCATGCTCGCCTGGCAAGGCACGCTGTGGAACCTGTACGGCCCGACCGAGACGACCATCTGGTCGGCCGCCTATCCATTGCTTGAGCCTGTGCCGTTTGTAGGGCGACCGATTGCCAATACGTCGCTGTTCATCCTCAACGCCACGCTTACGCCTTGTCCGCTGACGGTGCCCGGTGAACTGCTGATAGGTGGCGTCGGTTTGGCTCGCGGTTATTTCGGCCGGGCGGCCATGACGGCCGAGCGCTTTGTGCCCAACCCGTATGGCGGTCCTGGCGAACGCTTGTATCGCACCGGCGACCTGGCGCGCTATCGCGAGCAGGGGGTGGTGGAGTACATCGGCCGCGTCGACCATCAGGTTAAGGTGCGGGGTTTCCGTATCGAATTGGGCGAGATCGAGGCGTGCCTGCGCGAGCAGCCAATGGTGCGCGAAGCAGTGGTGATAGCTGACCATGAGCAGTTGCTTGCCTATCTGGTCACCCGCCAACCGCTGGCCGAGCAGGAACAGACCGCACTGCGGGAACAGCTCAAGACAGCCTTGCGTGCACGATTGCCGGAATACATGGTGCCGAGCTATCTGGTGCTGCTGGAGCGGATGCCGCTGACCCCCAATGGCAAGCTGGACCGCAAGGCCCTGCCAAGGCCCGACGCTGGCGCGTTGCAAAAACATTACGTGCCACCCGTGACCGCACGCGAGTGCCAGGTGGCGGCGATCTGGGCCGAAGTGCTGGGCGTGGCCCAGGTCGGTCTGTCGGATCACTTCTTTGAAATCGGCGGGCACTCGTTGCTGGCGACACGCGTTGTGTCTCGCGTGCGCCAGGCATTGGCAATCGATGTGCCACTCAAAGCGTTGTTCGAGCAGCCCGAGCTGGGGCGCTTTGTGCAGGCACTCTCCGACAGCGTGCTGGACGTGCAGCCGATTGCCCGCTGCGCGCGCGATCAACCGCTGGCATTGTCCTATGCCCAGGAGCGCCAGTGGTTCCTCTGGCAGTTGGAGCCTCACAGCGCGGTGTATCACATCCCCGCAGCCCTGCGTCTGCAAGGCGCACTGGACCGCCAGGCGCTGCAACGCAGTTTCGATGGCTTGCTTGCACGCCATGAAAGCCTACGCACGGTGTTTGTCACGGAGGGTGAGCGCACCGTGCAGCGGATGGCTGCGCCAGCGGCGTTGCGGATCGAAGAGCAGACCCTCGCTACCGATGATCCGGCCGTGGTGAGGGCCCAGGTCGAGGCGGCAATCGCCGAACCGTTCGATTTGCGCACCGGGCCGTTGTTGCGCGTCCGGTTGTTGCAACTGGCAGCGGATCAGCATGTGCTCGTCCTGGTGCTGCATCACATCGTCAGCGATGCCTGGTCGATGCAGGTGATGGTCGAGGAGCTGGTGCAGTCCTATGCCGCGCTTAAGCTGGGCCTGGAGCCGCAGTTGCCAGCGCTGCCGATTCAGTATGCCGACTATGCGGTGTGGCAGCGCGACTGGTTGCAGGCCGGTGAGCAGGCGCGCCAGTTGGCCTATTGGCGTGAGCGTTTGGCCGGCGAGCAACGGGTGCTGGACTTGCCGCTCGATCATCCCCGCCCCCCGGCGCAAAGCCACCGCGGTGCGCGTGTGGAATGGCTGTTGGACCCCGCGTTGCTGGAGGCTTTGCAGGGCCTGGCCCAACGGCAAGGCGCGACGCTGTTTATGGTGTTGCTGGCTGCGTTCCAGGCATTGTTATATCGCTATACCGGCCAGTCGGATATTCGCGTGGGCGTGCCGATTGCCAACCGCAATCGGGTGGAAACCGAGCGGTTGATCGGTTTTTTTGTCAACACTCAAGTCCTCAAGGCCGACATCAGCGGCGAGCTGTCGTTTGTCGAGCTGCTCCAGCAGGTCAAGCAGGCGGCCTTGGAAGCCCAAGCGCATCAGGACCTGCCGTTCGAACAACTGGTCGAAGCGCTGCAGCCGGAACGCAGCCTGAGCCATAGCCCACTGTTTCAAGTGATGTTCAACCATCAGATCGATGCGCGCGGCACTGCGGCGCCGCAGGCGATGGGGCTACAGGTTGATGCTCTGGAATGGGACAGCCACACCGCGCATTTCGATGTGAGTCTGGATACTCAGGAAACCGTCGATGGGCTTTGGGCGACATTGACCTACGCCACCGATCTGTTCGAGGCCGCCACGATTGAGCGTATGGCGCAACACTGGCTAAGCGTATTGCGGGCCGTGGTTGAACGCCCTAACGAACACCTTGCAGACCTGCCGATGCTGGGTGCCAGTGAGCGTCAGCGTCTTACGCAGACCTGGAACGCCGGCGCACCGGCCGCGCCTTGGACGGGCGGGGTGCAGCGTCTGTTCGAGGCGCAGGCACGGCAGCGCCCACACGCGGTAGCGTTGGTGCTCGATGGCGTATCGCTGAGCTATGCCGAACTGAACCTGCAGGCCAATCGCCTGGCCCATTGCCTGGTGGCCCACGGCGTCGGGCCGCAAGTGCTGGTGGGGATTGCCGTTGAGCGCTCCTTCGCCATGGTGGTCAGCCTGCTGGCAGTGCTCAAGGCGGGCGGGGCCTACGTGCCCCTCGACCCGAGTTACCCGCGCGAGCGTCTGGCCCACATGCTTGAAGACAGCGGTGTGCGTCTGGTGCTGACACACGCCCACGTGCCTATCGTGCTTCCCGAAGGGGTCGCAGCCTTGGCCATTGACCAGGCAGGACTGGCCGAGTACTCCGGTGAAGACTTGGCCTTGGCGATCGGCGCGGATCATCTGGCCTATGTGATTTACACCTCCGGCTCTACCGGCAAACCCAAGGGCGTTGCCATCGACCATGGCGCCCTGAGCGAATTCGCGAGCATTGCCGCCGGCTATTCGCAGCTGACGCCCCAGGACCGTGTGCTGCAATTCGCCACGCTTAACTTCGATGGTTTTGTCGAGCAACTGTATCCGGCCTTGACCCACGGCGCGGCGGTGGTCCTGCGTGGCGCGTCGCTATGGGACAGCGGCCGGCTGTATACCGAGATCTTGAGCCAGGGGATTACCCTGGCCGATTTGCCGACCGCCTATTGGCACCTGTTTGTGCTTGATTGCCTGGCCGCCGGGCCCCGTTCGTATGGTGCCTTGCGCCAAGTGCACATCGGCGGCGAAGCCATGCCGCTGGACGGGCCCGCACAATGGGTACGCGCTGGCCTGGGCCATGTGCGTCTGCTCAATACCTATGGGCCGACCGAGGCGACGGTGGTGTCCAGTGTGCTGGATTGCAGCGCAGCGGATGAAGCCCTGAGCGCTACCGCCAGCCCTATTGGCCGCTCGTTGCCAGGGCGCGCCCTGTATGTCCTGGACCGCGATCTCAACCTCGCACCCCTGGGGGCGGTGGGCGAGTTGTATATCGGCAGCGCCTGCGGCCTGGCTCGTGGGTATTTGAATCGTGCAGGGTTGACGGCCGAGCGTTTTGTCGCCAATCCGTTCGCTGACGCTGGCGAACGCCTGTACCGCACCGGTGACCTAGCCCGTTATCGTGCCGACGGCGTGATCGAATACGTCGGGCGTGTCGATCATCAAGTCAAGATTCGTGGCTTCCGTATCGAATTGGGTGAGATCGAGACGTTGCTGCTGGCCCAGGCCAATGTCCGCGAAGCGGTGGTGCTGGCCGTCGATAACCTACTGCTCGCGTACCTGGTGGCGGATCAGCAGGAGACTGCGGCGCTGGGTGAAACCCTCAAGGCGGTATTGCGTGAACAACTGCCGGATTACATGGTGCCGGCGCACCTGGTCTTTCTTGACCGCTTGCCGTTGAACCTCAATGGCAAGCTGGATCGCCAAGCCCTGCCCAAGCCTGACGCGCATCTTTCGCAGCCGGCCTGGGTGGCACCGGTCAGCGCCGTCGAGCAACAAGTGGCAGCGATCTGGGCCGATATTCTGGGGGTGGCACGGGTCGGGCTGACGGATCACTTCTTCGAGCTGGGCGGGCACTCGTTGCTGGCCATGCAGGTGACTTCGCGTCTTCGCCAGGCGCTGGCCCTTGAGGTGCCGCTCAAATTGCTGTTCGAGCAGCCGCGCCTGCAAGGTTTCGTCGCAGCGTTACCCGCCTGCGTGAGGGCCGACCAAGGGCGCGCGCCGGCGCTGGTTGCGTTGGCGCGTGACGGTGAGGTACCGCTGTCATATGCCCAGGAGCGCCAGTGGTTCCTCTGGCAGTTGGACCCGGACAGCCGCGCCTACCACGTGCCGAGTGTGCTGCGCCTGAAGGGGCCGTTGGACATTGGCGCGCTGCAACGCAGCTTTGATCATCTGGTGGCCCGTCATGAGAGTCTGCGCACCGTGCTGCGCCACGGCAGCGATGGCACCGTGCAAGTCGTGCGCGAGCCTGCGCCGGTGGTCATCAGTCACAGTAATGTCCAGGAAGCTGATCTGCAGACGTGTGTGGAAGCGAAAATCGCCCTGACCTTCGATCTGGAGCAAGGGCCGCTGCTGCGCGTGGATCTGCTGCGCCTGGCCGAGGATGATCACGTACTGGTGCTGGTGCAGCACCATATCGTCTCCGACGGTTGGTCGATGCAGGTGATGGTCGAGGAATTGGTGCAGGTCTACGCCGCCTTTAGCCAAGGCCAAGAGGTGCGACTGCCGCCACTGCCGATTCAATATGCCGATTACGCGATGTGGCAACGCCAGTGGATGGAGGCGGGCGAGAAGGCGCGTCAGCTGAGCTACTGGCGCGAGCTGCTCGGCGGTGAGCAACCGGTGCTGGAGCTGCCGTTCGATTATCAGCGCCCGGCGGAGCAGAGCCATCGCGGCGCGCGTTCGCACATAGAAATACCCACGTCGCTGTTGGTCGACCTCAAAGCCCTGGCCCAGCGCGAAGGTGTAACGCTGTTCATGCTGTTGCTGGCCTCGTTCCAGGTTCTGTTGCACCGCTACAGTGGCCAACAGGACATTCGCGTTGGCGTGCCGATTGCCAACCGCAACCGTGTGGAAACCGAGCGTCTGATTGGTTTCTTCGTCAACACCCAGGTGCTCAAGGCCGAGATCGATGGGCAAACCACTGTTGGCGGCTTGCTGCAGCAGGTCAAGCAGCGGGCGTTGGAGGCCCAGGCCCATCAGGACCTGCCCTTCGAGCAATTGGTCGAAGCGCTGCAGCCGGAGCGCAGCCTCAGTCTGAACCCGTTATTCCAAGTCATGTTCAATCACCAGGCCGAACGACGGCAGGGGATGTCGACTGCGGCCTTGCATGAGCTGCGCGTCGAAGGGCTGGCCTGGGAAAGTCATACCGCACATTTTGATCTGGACCTGGATGTGCATGAGTCGAGCGAGGGGCTGGCAGCCTCTCTGGGCTACGCCACCGACCTGTTTACCGCCGCCACCATCGAGCGCATGGGCCGCCACTGGCACAACCTGTTGCAGGCAATGGTGGCCGACCCGCAGCAGAGCATCGGCCAGTTGAAATTGCTGGATGACGCGGAGCAACAGCACATTCTGCACCTATGGGGCCGCAGCGATGCCGGCTTCTCGGCCCAGCGCCTGGTGCACGAATTGTTCGCCGACCGCGCCCGGGAAACCCCCGATGCCGTAGCGGTGAAATTCGACACCCAAACCCTGACCTACGGCGAGCTGGACCGCCAGGCCAACCGCCTGGCCCATGCGTTGATTGCCCGTGGGGTTGGCGCCGAGGTTCGCGTGGCTATCGCCATGCCGCGCAGTGCCGAGATCATGGTGGCGTTCCTGGCAGTCATGAAGGCTGGTGGAGTGTATGTGCCGCTGGATATCGAATATCCGCGTGATCGGCTGCTGTATATGTTGGAGGACAGCTGCGCTCAGTTGCTGCTGACGCATTCGACGGTGCAGCCGCGCTTGCCGATCCCGGATGGCCTGCATGTCCTTGCAATTGATCACACACCGCTCTGGTCCGACAATCGCGATACCGCCCCCAACGTCGCACTGGACGGCGCCAACCTCGCCTACGTGATCTACACCTCCGGCTCCACCGGGATGCCCAAAGGCGTGGCGGTGGCCCACGGCCCTTTGGTGGCGCATATCATCGCCACTGGCGAACGCTACGAAACCGGCCCGACCGACTGCGAACTGCACTTTATGTCGTTCGCCTTCGACGGTTCCCACGAAGGCTGGATGCACCCGCTGATCAACGGCGCCAGTGTGCTCATCCGCGACGACAGCCTGTGGCTGCCCGAGCACACCTACGAACAGATGCACCGTCACCACGTGACCATGGCGGTGTTCCCGCCGGTGTACCTGCAACAACTGGCCGAGCATGCCGAACGCGATGGCAACCCGCCGAATGTGCGCGTGTACTGCTTTGGCGGCGATGCGGTGGCCCAGGCCAGTTACGACCTGGCCTGGCGCGCGCTGAAACCGACGTACCTGTTCAACGGCTATGGCCCGACCGAAACCGTGGTCACGCCATTGCTATGGAAAGCGCGACGCGGCGACCCATGCGGCGCGGTGTACGCGCCGATCGGCACCTTGTTGGGCAACCGCAGCGGCTACGTACTGGACGCGCAGCTCAACCTGCAACCCATCGGCGTGGCCGGTGAGTTGTACCTGGGCGGGGAGGGCGTGGCGCGGGGTTATCTGGAGCGCCCGGCACTGACCGCCGAGCGCTTTGTGCCGGACCCGTTCGGCAAACCCGGCAGCCGCGTGTACCGCAGCGGCGACCTGACCCGCGGGCGTGGGGATGGAGTGGTGGATTACCTCGGGCGTGTGGACCACCAGGTGAAAATCCGTGGTTTCCGTATCGAACTGGGCGAGATCGAAGCGCGCCTGCGCGAGCAGGACAACGTCGGCGAAACCGTGGTGGTGGCCCACGATGGCCCGTCCGGTAAGCAACTGGTGGCCTACGTGGTGCCGGCCCGCGCCACCGACGACGGCGCGCTGCGCGACAGCTTGCGCCGCGCCCTGAAAACCCGCCTGCCGGACTACATGGTGCCTACGCACTTTATGTTCCTGGCGCAGATGCCGCTGACCCCCAACGGCAAGCTCGACCGCAAGGGCCTGCCGGCGCCGGACGCGAGCCTGATGCAGCAGACCTACGTGGCGCCCGAAACCGAACTGGAGCAGCAAATCGCCGCGATCTGGGCCGAGGTGCTGCGCTTGCCCCAGGTGGGGGTGAACGACAACTTCTTTGAGCTGGGGGGCGACTCGATCATTTCGATCCAGGTGGTCAGCCGCGCGCGGCAGGCTGGTATTCGCTTCACGCCCAAGGATTTGTTCCAGCACCAGACCGTGCAAAGCCTCGCCGCGGTAGCTCGTCAAGGCGAGGGCGCAGTGGTGCTCGATCAGTCCGCCTTGACCGGCGAGCTGGCGCTGCTGCCGATCCAACAGGCCTTTTTTGCCGATCAGATCCCTCAGCGTCACCACTGGAACCAGTCTGTGGTCCTGCGCCCGCACCAGCCGTTGCAGCCGACCATACTGGGGGCCGCCTTGCAGGCGTTGATCGTGCACCATGACGCCTTGCGCAGTGCGTTCGTCCACGGGGCGAGCGGTTGGAGCGCTGCCTATCGCGATGCCGCGCAGCATCAGGCCGAGCAAGTACTGTGGCACGTCCAGGTGAACGATACCGAGGCGTTGGCAGCGCTGGGCGAACAGGCCCAGAGCAGTCTCGACCTGGATGCAGGCCCGCTGTTGCGTGTGGTGCTGGCGGACCTGGCCGACGGCTCGCAACGCTTGCTGCTGGTGATTCATCACTTGGTGGTGGACGGTGTTTCGTGGCGCATCCTGCTGGAGGATTTGCAAACGGCTTACCGCCAGATTGCCCAGGACGGCCGCGCGGTACTGCCGACCAAAACCAGTTCGATTCGCGCCTGGGCTGAGCGGCTGCGCCGGTATGCCGGCAGTGCTGCGTTGCAACAGGAACTGGCCTGGTGGCAACAGCAGTTGCACGCCAGCCCGGACGGCCTGCCTGGAGCGAACCCACAGGCCAGCCTCAGTAATCGCCATGCCTTGAATGTAACGACCCACCTCGACCAACGCTGGACCCGACAGTTACTGCAGGAAGCCCCAAGCGCCTACCGCACCCAGATCAACGATCTGTTGCTGACGGCCCTGGCCCGGGTGATGGTGCGCTGGACGGGAACCCCGTCGATGCTGATCAGGCTGGAAGGCCATGGCCGCGAAGACGTGTTCGATGACATTGACCTGACGCGCACGGTCGGCTGGTTCACCAGCCTCTACCCGCTGCAACTGGTGCCGGCGCCGAGCCTGGCGGATTCGCTCAAAGGCATCAAGGAGCAACTGCGCGCAATTCCTGACAAGGGCCTGGGCTTCGGCGCGCTGCGCTACCTGGGCGAGCATGCTGCGCAGCAAGCATTGAGCCAACTGCCACGTCCGCGCATCACCTTCAACTACCTGGGCCAGTTCGACGGCAGTTTCGACGACGCCGGCCAAGGCAGTCTGTTTGCACCGTCGGGCGATGCTGCCGGTGCCGATCAAAGCCTCGACGCGCCACTGGGCAACTGGTTGGAAATCAACGGCCAGGTGTACGGCGGCGAGCTGAGCTTGAGCTGGAGTTTCAGCCGCGAGATGTTCGACGAGGCCACCGTGCAACGCTTGGCGGATGATTATGCCGAGGAGCTCAAGGCGCTTATTGAGCACTGTTGCCTGCCGATCAATCGCGGCGTGACGCCGTCGGACTTTCCATTGGCCGGGCTGACTCAGGCGCAATTGGACACGTTGCCGCTGGTGTTGGCAGAGGTCGAGGACCTGTATCCGTTGTCACCGATGCAGCAGGGTCTGTTGTTCCAGTCCTTGTACAGTGAGGGCTCGGGGGACTACATCAATCAGATGCGCGTGGATGTGCGCGGTCTGGATGTGCCGCGTTTTGAGCGCGCCTGGCAAGCGGCGGTGGACCGCCACGAGGTGCTGCGCAGTGGCTTCCTCTGGCAGGCTGAGTTGAACCAGCCATTGCAGGTGGTCTACAAGCATTTGCACGTGACAGTGTTGGAGCACGATTGGCAGGGGCGTGAGGATCGCGCCGCCGCGCTTGATGGTCTGGCCGCTACGCAACGCGCCCAGGGCTTTGCCCTGGAACAGGCGCCATTGCTGAATCTGGTGCTGGTGCGTACCGGGCCGTCCAATCATCATTTGATCTACACCCATCATCACATCCTGATGGATGGCTGGAGCGGTTCGCAGCTGTTTGGCGAGGTGCTGCAACACTATGCCGGGGAGCCTTTGCGTCCGGCGCTCGGACGTTACCGTGATTACATCGGTTGGTTGCAGGGCCAGGACAAAGTCGCCAGCGAAGGATTCTGGAAAACCCAGCTGGCCGCGTTGCAAGAACCCACACGCCTGGCCCGTGGCGCGTCGACTGGCCTTGATGGGCTGCCGATGGCCAACGGTGAACACACACTTAACTTCGAACCGGCGCAGACCCAGCGCTTGAAAGCTTTTGCCCAGGGCCACAAAGTCACGCTCAACACGCTGGTGCAAAGCGCGTGGCTGCTGCTGTTGGCGCGCCAGACTGGCCAGGCGACTGTGGCCTTTGGCGCCACGGTGGCGGGGCGTCCGGCGCAATTGCAGGGAATCGAGCAGTTGGTCGGGTTGTTCATCAACACCCTGCCGGTGGTGGCTACCCCGGACCCGCAAATGTCGATCGGCCAATGGCTGCAGCAGATCCAGGCGCAAAATCTCAGGTTGCGCGAGCAGGAACATACCCCGTTGTTCGACGTACAACGCTGGGCTGGTTTAGGCGGCGAGGCGCTGTTCGACAGCATCCTGGTGTTCGAGAACTACCCGGTGTCCGAAGCCTTGGAGCAGGGCTCGCCTACGGGGCTGCAGTTTGGCCCAGTGCAGAATCTGGAACAGACCCACTATCCGCTGACGGTGCTGCTGGGCGTCGGGCAGACTCTGGGGCTGGAGTTCAATTACAGCCGGCAAGCCTTCAGCGACGCGGATATCCAGCGCCTGGCTACGCACTTCAGCCATTTGCTGCTGGCCTTGGCAAACCCGGTACATACACGTTTGGCCGACTTGCCGTCGGTGACTGCCGCTGAGCGTCACACTACGGTGTATGCCTGGAACCAGACCGCACGCGACTACCCGCAAGACCAATGGGTGCATCACCTGATCGAAGCCCAGGCCAAACGCCAGCCGCAGGCCACGGCCCTGGTGTTTGCCGAGCAACGTATCGACTACGCCGAGCTCAACCGCCGCGCCAACCGCCTGGCCCATCGCTTGATCGAGGCCGGTGTCGGCCCGGATGTGCGGGTGGGGCTGGCAGTCGAGCGCTCCTTCGACATGGTCATCGGCCTGCTTGCGGTGCTCAAAGCCGGCGGCGCCTATGTGCCGCTGGACCCCGACTACCCACGCGAACGCCTGGCCTACATGCTCGACGACAGCGGCGTGCAACTGCTGCTGACCCAAGCGCCTTTGCTCAGTCAGTTGCCGATTCCGCATGGCTTGGAAACCCTGGTGCTGGGCGAGTCGAGTTACGAGCAATACAGCGAGCAAAACCCAGCTGTCGCGCTGGACGGCGAAAACCTCGCGTACGTGATCTACACCTCGGGCTCCACCGGCCAACCCAAGGGCGCGGGCAACCGTCATTCGGCCTTGCTCAACCGCCTGCAATGGATGCAGGAAGCCTATGGGTTAAGCGCGGCCGACAGCGTATTGCAAAAGACCCCGTTCAGTTTCGACGTGTCGGTGTGGGAGTTTTTCTGGCCGCTGATGACCGGCTCGCGGCTGGTGATTGCCGCCCCTGGCGATCACCGCGATCCAGCCAGATTGATCCAGGTGATCAACGCCGAACAGGTCACCACGCTGCACTTTGTGCCGTCGATGTTGCAGGCGTTCTTGCAGGATGCGGCGGTGTCCAGTTGCCGGAGCCTGCAACGCATCGTGTGCAGCGGCGAGGCGTTGCCGGTGGATGCGCAGCAGCAGGTGTTCGCCAAGCTGCCGCACGCTGGGCTGTACAACCTGTATGGCCCGACCGAGGCCGCCATCGACGTGACCCACTGGACCTGCGTCGACGAAGGCCGCGACACGGTGCCGATTGGCCGTCCGATTGCCAATCTGGGCTGCTACCTGCTTGACGACAATTTCGAACCGGTACCGGTCGGCGTGCTGGGCGAGCTGTACCTGGGCGGCGCGGGCCTGGCCCGTGGTTATCACCGCCGTCCTGCATTGACCGCCGAACGCTTTATCGCCCACCCGTTCGTCCACGGCGAGCGCCTATACCGCACCGGCGACCTGGCGCGCTACCGCGAAGACGGAGTGATCGAATACGCCGGGCGTATCGACCATCAGGTCAAGCTGCGCGGCCTGCGCATCGAGCTGGGCGAGATCGAAGCGCGGTTGCTGGAACACGAGCAGGTCCGTGAAGCGGCGGTGCTGGCGGTGGACGGCAAGTACTTGGTGGGTTACCTGGTGCTGCACCATGCCGGAGACGACTGGCGCGAGGTGCTCGGTGCGCACCTGGCCGAACACCTGCCGGATTACATGGTGCCGGCGCAGTGGGTACTGCTGGAGCAGATGCCGTTGAGTCCCAACGGCAAGTTGGATCGCAAGGCGCTGCCCAAGGCCGATGCGGGCCAGCCGTCCAGTGTTTATGAAGCGCCGCAAAGCGAGCTGGAGCAGCAGATTGCGGCGATCTGGGCGCAGGTGCTGGAAGTCGAGCGCGTGGGCCTTAATGACAACTTCTTTGAACTGGGCGGGCATTCCTTGCTGGTGATCAACGTTATTTCGCGTATGCAGCTTGAACTGGGCCTGCGACCTTCACCGCAGGATATTTTCCAGCACCCGGATGTACGGCGCCTGGCGGCGCACCTTGAAGGGCAGGGCGGTGCGGTGACGCAAGACAAACTCAGCCGTCTCGATGCGCTGTTTGATGATATGGAGCCGTTTTGATGGACACTCAGGTTGCACAACGCATCGTCAAACGGTTTATCGGCTTGCCGCTGGAACAGCGTCGGGTCTACCTGCAAAAGATGCTCGCCGAGGATGTCTCGCCCGCCAACTTACCGATTCCAGTGACCCGCGATGAGGCGCCGCAGTTGCTGCTGTCCTACGCTCAGGAGCGGCAGTGGTTTATCTGGCAGTTGGAGCCCGACAGCGCCGCTTATCACCTGCCCACGGCGCTGCGCTTGCGTGGGCCATTGGACGTCGCGGCATTGCAGCGCAGCTTCGATAGCCTGGTTGCCCGCCACGAAACCCTGCGTACCTGCCTGCGTCAGGACGGCGAGCGTCGGGTGCAGGTGGTCGACCCACAGGCCACAGTGCGGATCCAATCCATGGAGATTGACCAGGCCCAGGTGACCGACCGGTTGGACGCGCTGATCGCCCAGCCCTTCGATTTGCAGAACGGCCCGTTGCTGCGCGTCGCCTTGATGCGTCTTGACGCGCAAGAGCATGTGCTGGTGTTGGTTCAGCACCATGTCGTGTCGGATGGGCACTCGATGCAGATCATGGTCGAAGAACTGGTGCAGTTATATGCCGCGTACGCCCAGGGGTATGAGGCGCAATTACCCGCCTTACCGATCCAGTATGCCGATTACGCCTTGTGGCAGCGGGCGTGGATGGAGGCTGGCGAACAGGATCGCCAACTGGATTATTGGCGCGGTCGCCTGGGGGGCGAGCAGCCGGTATTGGCGCTGCCGTTCGATCGTGCCCGCCCGCTGCTGCAAAGTCACCGTGGCGCGAGCCTGGACATTGCGTTACCGGCGGGCCTGGTGGCTGCGCTGCGCGACCTGGCGCAGCGCGAAGGCGTGACGATGTTCATGCTGTTGCTGGCCTCGTTCCAAGTGCTGATGTATCGCTACAGCGGCCAGCCGGATATCCGCATCGGGGTGCCGACGGCCAACCGCAATCGTGTCGAAACTGAACGCTTGATCGGCTTTTTTGTGAACACCCAAGTGATCAGGGCGGATATCGACGGGCAGATGTCAGTGTCCACGTTATTGCAGCAAGTGCGGGCCCGTGCGCTGGAGGCTCAGGCGCATCAGGACCTGCCTTTCGAACAATTGGTGCTGGCCTTGCAGCCGGAACGCAACCTCAGCCATAACCCCTTGTTCCAAGTGATGTTCAACCACCAGGCCGATACTCGCAAAGCCGGCAGCGCCCAGTCGCCGGGGCTGCTACAGGTCGAAAGCCTGGAGTGGCAGAGCCGCACCGCGCAGTTCGACCTGAGCCTGGACACCCGCGAGTCCGCCGACGGTATCTGGGCCGCGCTGACTTACGCCACGGACCTGTTCGACGGGCCAACCGTGCAGCGCATGGCCATGCACTGGCAGCATCTATTGCAGGGTATGGCCCAGGATGCACGGCAACCGATTGGGCAACTGGAGATGCTCGACCGCGATGAGCGACACCGCATCGTCCACGGGTGGAACGCCACCGCCCAGGCTTACCCTCTGCACCGCTGCGTGCATCACTTGATCGAGACGCAGGTCGAGCGCACCCCCGAAGCGCCGGCGCTGTATTTTGCCGAGCAATCCTTGAGCTACGTCGAGCTTAATCGGCGTGCCAACCGCCTGGCACATCGCTTGATAGCGTTGGGAGTTGGCCCGGATGTGCTGGTCGGGCTGGCGGTAGAGCGCTGCGTCGAAATGGTGGTGGGACTGCTGGCCGTGCTCAAGGCCGGGGGCGCCTATGTGCCGCTGGACCCGGAGTACCCGCGCGAACGCCTGGCCTACATGCTGCAAGACAGTGCGGTGAAGTTGCTGTTGACCCAGACTCAGGTGCTGCAAGCACTGCCGATACCCGCAGGTCTTGAGGTGCTGCTGCTGGATGAGGAAAGGCTCGATGGGCTCAGTGATGCCAATCCTAATGTCGCTTTGGACGGCGAGCACCTGGCCTATGTGATCTATACGTCCGGCTCTACCGGCAAACCCAAGGGGGCCGGCAACCGTCATGGCGCGCTGACCAACCGCTTGTGCTGGATGCAGGATGCCTACTGCCTGGACGCCCGCGATGCGGTGTTGCAGAAGACGCCGTTCAGCTTCGACGTATCGGTGTGGGAGTTCTTCTGGCCATTGATGACCGGCGCACAGCTGGTGGTTGCCGCGCCAGGCGATCACCGCGATCCCGAGCGCTTGATCGGCCTGATCGATCGCCATCAGGTCACCACATTGCATTTTGTGCCGTCGATGCTGCAGGCGTTTGTACAAGACCCAGGCGTCATCCGCTGCCAAAGTCTGCGCCGCATCGTGTGCAGTGGCGAGGCGTTACCGGTGGACGTGCAGCAGCAGGTCTTCGCCAAACTGCCCTGGGCCGGGCTGTATAACCTGTATGGCCCGACCGAAGCGGCCATCGACGTGACCCACTGGACCTGTGTCGCCGAAGACTGCGACAGCGTGCCCATCGGCCGGCCGATTGCCAACCTGGCCACGTATGTGCTCGATGCGCAATTGATGCCGGTGCCGGCGGGCGTGTCGGGCGAGTTGTACCTGGGCGGCGTCGGACTGGCGCGCAGCTACCATCAACGACCGGCACTGACTGCCGAACGGTTTGTGCCGTGCCCGTTTCATGCCGGTGCGCGGCTGTACCGCAGTGGTGATCGGGTACGCCAGCGCTCTGACGGGGTGATTGAGTACCTGGGGCGCCTGGATCACCAGGTCAAGCTGCGTGGCTTGCGCATCGAACTGGGCGAAATCGAGGCGCGTGTGCTGGAGCACGAATGGGTGCGTGCGGCGAGTGTGCAAGTCGTGGAAGGTAAGCACCTGGTGGCCTACGTGGTGGTGCACGACGCGGTCGAGGGCTGGCGCGATGCGCTCAGTGCGCATCTGGCGCAGCATCTTCCGGACTTCATGGTGCCTGGGCAATGGGTGGTGCTCGACCGCATGCCGTTAAGCCCCAATGGCAAGTTGGACCGCAAGGCCCTGCCCACGCCCGATGCCCCACAACAGGCCGCCTACTTGGCGCCGCAGAGCGTGCACGAGCAACAACTGGCGGCTATCTGGTCCGATCTCTTGGGCGTGCCACGGGTGGGCCTGCGCGATAACTTCTTCGAACTGGGCGGTCACTCCCTGCTGGTGTTGTTGCTCAAGGAGCGCATCCGTGCCGTAACCGGGGTCAGCGTATCGGTGGCCCAGTTGATGCTCAACCCCACGGTGCAGGGGCAAGTCGACAGCCTGCACGGCAGCACCCGCAGCGATTTGCTCGTGCCACTTAACAGCGGCGCGCCGGGCACGCCATTGTTTGTTTTCCACCCCAGTTACGGTTCGGTGCATTGCTACAAAGCGATTGCCCTGGCACTGCGTGAACAACGACCGGTGATCGGGGTGATCTGCCGCGCGCTGGCGCAAGAGGGCGGCGAAGTCCCGTCCTGGACAAGCATGGTTGAGGATTACACCGCTCAACTGTTGGGGGCACAACCTCAGGGCGCTTTCCGTCTGGCAGGTTGGTCGCTGGGGGGGAATCTGGCGATGGAGGTGGCTTATCGTCTGGAACAGGCCGGTCGTGAAGTGGCTTGCGTGGGTTGGATCGATGCGCCGCCGCCGTACCGCGTCGCCGGGTTCTGGGATGCACAAACCGCCGCCGAAGAGCGCGTGGTGTCCGTCAGCGAGCAACGCGCCGAGATGCTCGGTGTGCTATTTCCGCACCATGCCGAACAGCTCCACGCCGTGTGGCTGGGCAGCAGAGACGAGGGTGACGATACGCAGCGGTGGGCGAGGGTGGATAGCTGGGCGCAACGCACCTTGGGCACTGCCTACGAAAGCTTGCGGCATGAGTTGCTGGAGGGCAGTGAAGCGCAGGTGTCCTGGGAGGTGAAACGCTTGCTGGACCTCAGGTTGCAGGACGCCGACTATGCGCCGATCAAAGCCCCCATCGCTTGCTGGTGGGCATCGCGCAGCAAGGGCGGGCAGCATCGTGAGCTGATTGAGTCCAGTATGCGGGCCGTCATCGGCGCGGCGGGGATCACCCAGTCGACGCTGATCGACACGACTCACGACCGGATTGTCGATAACCCTCAGTTTGTCGGCAGTTTTGCATCAGTCATGGGCTAATGCCCCAGGCAAACAAAAGCCCCTGGCCACATAAATGGCCAGGGGCTTTTTTATTACGGCCGAGTTAGAAGCTCCAGCGCGTGGTCAGCATGACGTTGCGTGGGTCACCGTAGTACGAGGAGTTATAGAAGCCGATGTTGGTGTAGTACTTCTTATCGAACAGGTTGTTGACGTTGAGGGTGGCGGACACATTGTCGGTCACTTGGTAGCGTGCCATTACGTCCACCAGCCAGTACGGGTCCTGCGAGAATTTGTCGGTGGTCCTTTTCGGGCGGTTGTTCAGGTACTGCCAACCCTCACCCTGCCAGCGCGCGCCACCGCCCAGGGTGAGTTTGTCCCAGGGGCCGGTAAGCTTGTAGGTGGTGTAGAAGTTGACCTGATCTTCCGGTTCCCACGTGGACACCTTCGTACCGCTCTGGTCGCGAATGATCTTATGGGTGTATCCGGCCTGCAATTGCCAGCCAGGTGCAAGTTCGCCGGAGATTTCCGCTTCATAGCCTTTGGTCTTGGCGGTGATGCCCTTGTAGGGGTTGTCGACCAGGGACTTATCGGCGGTGCTGTCGAATTCCGCGCGGTTTTCCTCATGCACTTCGAAGTAAGCCAGGCTGGCGTTCAGGCGGCCCTCGTAGAACTCGCCCTTGAGACCGATCTCGTAGTTGGTGCCTTCATCCGGCTCCAGCATTTTGTTGCTCGCGTCCCGATACGCCGTTTGCGGCAGGTAGATCTCGGTGTAGCTGGCGTAGAGGGAGTAGTTGTCGTCCAGATCATAGGTCAGGCCGGCATAGGGAATGACTTTGCCGGTGTCCTTGGTATCGCTGGTACCCGTGACCTGATAGTTGGCGATACGCGTGCCGAGCAACAGGTGCAAGTCATCGGTCAGGCTGAAACGGCCGGTCATGTACACGCCGGATTGGCGGGTGGTTTCGTCGTTTTTGAAACCGACATCGCCCCAGTTCGGCTCAATGCTGTCGCCATTCCAGTTGTAGAAGTCAATGACGTTATTGGTGTATGTCGCACTGTAGTAGTCCTTGCCAACCCAATGGGACGACGAGATGGACGAGCCGATCACCAGCTCGTGTTCGCGCCCGAGCATGCTGAATGGGCCGGTCAGGTACATATCACCGCTGTCGCTGACGGTTTCACCGGTGTACTTTTGGCCATAGACCGAAGACAGCCCGGTGGTCGGATTCGGTGAGGCCAGGGAGCCCAGGGGAGCGTTGTAGCCGTTGATCTGGTGGTTGTACTGCCCTTTGGCGACCCAGCCGTTGCTGAAGGTGTGTTCCAGCGTGGCGAACGCGGTGCGCGAGTATTGCTCCCACTTGCTCCATTTCGCGCCATTGTTGAAGGAGCGCGGCAAGGTGATCGGGTTGCCTGCCGAGTCATACACAGGACTGCTGCCGGACCAGCTGGAGCCTTGGGGGTCGTTGTCCTGGTAATCGGCGCCTACCGTGAGCAGGGTGTCTTCATCCAGGTCGACTTCAAGAATGCCGTAGAACACGCTGGTTTTACGCTGATAGTGGTCCATGAACGAGTGCTCGTCCTGGTACGCAGCCACGGCGCGACCTCGCACGTTACCGGTCTCGGTCAAGGGGCCGCTGACGTCGATTTCCGAGCGGTATTTGTCCCACGATCCCGCGCCCAGCTCCACATGCCCCTGGAACTGCGCAGTAGGTTTTTTGCGCACCAGGTTGATGGTGCCGCCGGGGCCGCCAGCGCCGGTGAGCAGGCCGGTTGCGCCTTTGAGCACTTCGACCCGGTCGTAGATGGACATATCGGTCAGGGTCTGCCCGGCCGAGTAGGGCGCGTTACGGGTCATTGGAATGCCATCGTACTGGAAGTTCTGGATGGCAAAACCGCGCGAATAATAGTTGGTGCGTTCACTGTCGTAAGTCGAGACGGTGATGCCCGGTGTATGGCGCATCACGTTGTCGATGCCGGTCAGCCCGAAGTCATCCATGGCCTGGCGGGTAACCACCGAGATCGATTGCGGCGTTTGTCGGGGGGTGAGGACCATGCGCGTGGCGGTCGCAATGGTGCCTGGGGTGTAGGAACCGGTGCCTTCGGTGACCGTACCCAACTGGTTCGCGTTGACCTGGGTCGCACCCAGCTCCAGGGTACTGGAGCTGCTGTTGGCGCTGATGGTTATGGCGTTGCCCTGCAAGCTGTAGTTTATCCCCGAACCTTTGAGCAGCGCGGCGATGGCCTGTTCCGGTGCGAGCTTACCCTTGACTGTGGCGCTGCTTTTGTTCTGGACGTCCGTCGGGCTGTACAACACTTGCATATTGGTCTGGCGACCAAATTCCTGCAGCGCCGTCCCCAACGGTTGTGCAGGAATATTGATCTCAAGCGCCTGGGCTTGAACATAACCGGCAAGAGGCAGCGACACCGCAAGCGCGAGCGCGCTGGGCTTGAGGTTGACATGCAGGGCCCTTCGCATGGATAGCGCTTTACTCAAGGGGCTCAGACCGAGTCGTGCAGACATGGGGCGTTCTCTTCTATGTTTTAGGTGGGCAGTTTGATTTTATTGAGGTTAGTTCTCATTAACAGTAGTGAGACGTTCCTACCTGCAGAAACCGGAAAAAAAATTCACGCCAGCTCCCGTTCATGCACCACCTGGCCCGCGCGCAGTCGCACCAACTGGTCGGCGATGTCGAAATACCGGTCGTCATGGCTGATCACGACGATGGTTTTGCCCAGGCGTTTGAGGTCCGGCAGCAGCTCGGTATAGAAGATGCGACGGAAGGCCGGGTCCTGGTCGGCGGCCCATTCGTCGAACACCAGCACTGGGCGTTCTTCCAGCCATGCGTTGACCAGTGCCAGGCGCTTGCGTTGGCCGGTGGAGAGGTCGGTGGTACTGAACGCACCGTCTTTGATCGTGACCTTATGCGCGATTTCCAGGCGCTCCAGGTATTGGGCTGCGCTATCCAGCGAGGTTTTCCCTCCGCCCTGAACGAGATCATCGAACAGGTAATAGTCCGCGAACACCGTGGTGAACAGTTGGCGGTAATCATCACGGCTCGTGGCGCTAACGGGTTGGCCATTGAGGTGGATTTCGCCGGATTGCGGGGTGTAAAGCCCCAGCAGCAATTTGATCAGCGTGGTCTTGCCGCAGCCGTTTTCGCCGACAATAAATACGATATCGCCTTGCTTGATGCTCAGGTCGATCGGGCCCAGATGGAACGGTTCGCTGCCGTCCACCGGCGGCGGGCTGTAGCTCACCCCACGCAGTTCCAGGCTGTGCACCACCGGTTTTGGCGCCTCGCTGTCTTCGAGCAGCAGATGGGGCTCAGGGGATGAGAACCGCTCGGACAGTTCAGCGATACGCGAGAACGCGATCTGCGCACGGCTGACGATCGGTAGTGCGGTCACTACGTGTTCCAGCGGGCCTTTCATGTACAGCAAAACCAGGACGAAACCGGTGATCACGGCCGGGTCAGGGCTGGGGTAATAGGCTTGGAACGCCAGCGCCAGACCGATGACCACGAAGAACAGCATCGAGCCGAACGTTTTGGCGACGATGAAGATGTTCACCGAGCGGATCTGGATATCACCGATGCGGTCGGCGGTCGCCTGGATGCGATGGGTATTCATCCGGTAGCGACGGGGGCGGTGGATGCGCAACTCCTTGGCGCCCGAAGCGATGGCGGTGTAATAACGCTGCAACTCGTCTTCCTGGTCACGGGCCGCTTCAAAACCCTGGATGCCCGCAGAACGCGCCGCGTACTGCACGGCGGTGCCGATCACAATCGCCACGATCATGATCAGGAACATGGGCACCGACAGGTACGCCAGGTAGCCCAGGCATCCGAGGGTCACCGTAGTAGCGATGGCCAGGGGCGTGAAAGAAAAGGAAAAATCGCTGATGGTATCGACGTCGTGAGTCAGCACTGGGATCAGCTTATGGGTGCGGTAGCGCTCGATTTGTTCGATAGGCGCCGACAGCACTTTCTCGCCCAACTCCTTGCGCAGCGCCGCAATAATGCGTTGACCGACAAAGTTGGTGCCGATATCCGACACGATCGAACTGACCAACGCCAACACGCATAACGCAGCAAAAGTCAGGATCACCCCCTGGGTCATGCCTTGGGGCGAGTGCAGGGCGTTATTGATCGTCGCCAGCAGCAACGTGATGGCCAGGCCGCCGGCCATGCCCAGGGCCACGGAGACCGTGACGATGGTGCGAAAGGGCCTGAGCAATGCGAGCAGACCGTTGAAGGCGCCGCGCTTGGGGTCGGTCATAAGTACTTCCCGGAAAGTGAAAAGAGGGGGCTGGGCACACAGACCCTTACCCATGACAAACGAAGCATTGCCGTGACGATTTAGCCTGGTGCGCCTGGCGGTGAAGGCGGCGGATAAATTGCCCGGGAGCTGGTTCGTTCTTGTTGTGTAGGCGCACGCGTAGCCGCGCGGTGCGTGATCCCTTCAGCGAGAGCGAAACAATGACGAAGAAGAATCTGGTGTACGTGTGGTCCCTGAGAAACGCCGCCGCCGATAAGGCCGGGCAGCCGGTGGCCTACAAGGATCACCAGCGCTATATGAAGTCGGTGCTGGAGTTTCTGGTGGGGTCGCTCAACGACACGCCATTGGGCGAGGCTTATCACCTGGTAGGCGTGGTGTATGACGACGATGAGCAGAACCCTCGGGATCAGCAACTGGTGGCCGATTATGGCTTTGCCTACCAGCCGGGTCGCCAGTGGCTGTACCCGGCTGACCTGCGGGTGCAGGGCACGCTGGTCAACGATTTGCTGCTGAGCGTGCCGTCCACCTACCGCCGCCTGCCACGGGGCAGTGCCGAACACATCGCCGGCAAGCAGGACTTCGAGCGTCGTTTGCATGACACGCTGGTGGAATTGAAGGCGGATATCGTGGTGCTCGACGGCCTGCTGGTGATCCTCGATGAACTGGTACGGCCGGGTGCGCCGTTTGCCCGTCGGATCATGAACATTCACCCTGGGATCACTCGCATCGACTCGCCCTACGAGCGCCGTGGCGCCTACGCCACCTGGAACGCGCTGTACGGCGCCCGTGGCCAAGCGGTGGTGGATTGGACGACCAAGGCAACCCAGCCATGCGAGCCGCTGTACCGCACCGGCGCTTCGTTCCACTACGTGGACAATGGCATCGACTCCGGCGAAGTGTTCCATGACGTGCTCAACACCGACATCGCAGCGGACGACACCATCCTCGAACTGCGCTGGAACAACTTCAACAACAGCCTGTTCCCGGCCTTGCATGAAGGGCTGGAGCGCCTGGCCAAACAAAGCCAACCCTAAAATTTGAGGCTTCTGTAGTGAGCGGGCTTGCCCCGCGCCTGGGCGCGAAGCGTCCCCCTGCCGACACTGCGGTGGGTCAGGCAAAAACAGTCGCCTGGTTTTAGGGCCGCTTCGCAGCCCAGCGCAGGACAAGCCTGCTCACTACAACGGGTCGTGGGCATGTACTGTCGTGGCTAAGCTTGCGAGTGTGTGGTTGTGGTGAGCGGGCTTGCCCCGCGCCGGGGCGCAAAGCGGCCCCAAAACCAGGCGCCTCGGTTTACCAGATAAATCACATTGTCTGGAGCGGGGCCGCTTCGCAGCCCAGCGCAGGACAAGCCTGCTCACTACAACGGATCGGGGGCATGCGCCGTCGTGGCTAAGCTTGCGAGAGTGCGGTTGTGGTGAGCGGGCTTGTCCTGCGCTGGGGCGCGAAGCGGCCCCAAACCCAGGCACCTCGGTTTACCAGATAAACCATATTGTCTGGAGCGGGACCGCTTCGCAGCCCAGCGCAGGACAAGCCCGCTCACCACCGCAAGCCCTTTCACCACAACCCAATCAGAGGTCGCGCACGACCCTGAACCCAATCCAATCCCCGCGTGTCTGCGGGTAGATATTGTTGCGGTTGCCCGAGCGTGAGAACACCGGTGCTTCGCCCCAGTCATTGCCACGGATCTGGTAAGACTCGCAGTTCGGTTCAACCCAGGCGCTGCCGTCGGTAGGTGCGCCGATGTAGTTGGGGTGTTCGCAATCGGCCACGCGTTCGTAGACATTGCCGTGCATGTCGTACAGGCCAAACGCATTCGGTGGGTAGCTGCCCACAGGCGAGGAATAGCTGTAGCCGTCCGCCGGGCCGTAGGTATTGGCGTGTTCGGCGATGCTGTAGTCCTTGCCCGCATCGAACGGGAAGGGGAATGGCCCGGTGGAGCCGGCGCGGGCGGCGTACTCGCGCTGGGCCTCGCTGACCATGTGGTACTGCTGGCCGGTCTTCTTCGACAGCCAGGCCACGTAGTTTTTTATATCGTCCATGTCCATGCACACCGCCGGCTGGCGTGGGCCCTGGGGATAGCGCGGCTTGCTGGCGATACATTCGCGGCCGGGGCGAGTGTCGCCGTCGGCGATCTTTACGCCGGTCTGGCGCACGTAGCTGTCCCATTCGCCGGCAGTGATCTGGAAGCGGCTCATGGCGAACGGCTTGGCAAAGGTCACTTCGTGCATCGGGCCTTCGTCCGGCTCGCGGCCGACTTCATCTGCCGGCGTGCCCATGGTGAAGGTGCCGGCGGGCAGCACCACCATTTCCGGGCAGTCCTTGCAGTCCTTGAACACTTTGCCGGCGGCTGGCGCGGCGGCGTGGGCCAGGCTCGGCAGGCAGGCGCCGCACACGGCGGTCAGGGCCAGGGCGGTCAAAGGTTTGAATCGGGATGCGCGCATAGGGGGGCTCGGGTTCAAAAGGTGAAAATAGGCATCACGCCCGTGCGCTGAGCAGGGTCATGAAGCGTTGGATCTCTTCGCTGGAATTGAGCAGGCCAGGGGCGGTGCGGATCACTGGGCCGACGTCGCGGTCCACCGCATCGATCACCACGCGCTGGCGCACCATGTGCGCCGCCACGGCCTCGCAGTCCTGGCCCTTGACCCGGAAAAACGTAAAGCCGGCCGACAGCTCGCTACTGTGCGGCGTAACCAGTTCGATGCGCGGATGGGCTTGCAACTGTTCCTTGAATTCACGGTTGAGCGCGTGGATGCGCGCCTGCACCGGCGCCTTGCCCAGTTGCAAGTGCAGCTTGAATGCCTCGTCCGCCGCCCACCGATGTTCGAAGGCATGGAAGCCACCCGGGGTCATGATGGTGGCGAAGTCCTTGTCTTCGGAAAACGTCGGCACCATGGGCGTGACGTATCTGTTTTCGGGGTCGCGGGCGCAGACCAGTCCGGTGCCGCGCGGGCCGAACATCCACTTATGGGTGCCGGCGATGAAAAAGTCGCAATGCATGTCCGGGAAATCGAGGTTCTCTACGCCCAAGCCGTGCACGCCATCCACCACATACAGAATGCGATCACGTTCGTCGCGCTGGCGGTTGTGGTCGGCCACCAGCGTGCCGATTTCGCCAATGGGCAGCTTCACACCGCTGCCGGACTGCACCCAGGTCATGCCCAGCACCCGGGTGTTGGGGCGGATGGCGCGCTGGATATTGCCCAGCACTTCATCGACCGATACCCGGCTGGGGTTTTCGAACAGGCTGATCCGCCGCACTTGGGTGCCTTGTTGTCGCGCCCGAAAATCCAGCACGTTCTGGGTCGCGTAATGCTCGTGAACGGTGGTGAGAATCTCCTGGTCTGCGCGCACCTGGAGGCCGCCGTAAATCATGGCCAAGCCTTCGGAGGTGCTGCCGGTGAGGGCGATCTGCGGCGGCGTGGCCTTGAGGTAACGCCCGGCCCATTCGCGCACCTGGCCTTCGCGCTTCCAGGTTTCCTGCAAGTCCCAGTCCATGGCCAGGCCGGGGTTGCGATCGATCTGCACGCGGTAGCGTTCGATGGCCTCGCGCACGGGCCTGGGGTGCGACGCCACCAGGAAGTTGGAAAAGTGCAGGTAGTCCGGGTCTTGGTTGAATAATTGCTTGAAACCCGTCCATGGGTTGTCCGTTGGGGCGGCGGCTGCGACCTGGGGTAGAAGGGCGGCGCCCAGAGGCAGGCTGGCGGCCAACACCCCAGCGTGCTTAAGAAATGTACGACGGTCGGTCATGGACTTACTTCATGGTTGATTAGCGTTGCGCCACAGGCTTGGCGGCGTGTTGAACCTGCTCCCACACGCGCAGGAAATTGCCGCCCCACAGCTTGGCGATATCCGCCTCGGAGTAGCCGCGCTGGATCAGTTCGGCGGTGACGTTGCGAATCTCGCCAACGTTGTTCCAGCCGTCGATACCGCCGCCGTCGTTGAAGTCCGACGACAGGCCCACATGGTCGATGCCGATCTTGCGCACGGTGTAATCGATGGCATCCCCCAGGTCCTTGAGGCTGGCCTTGGGTTCTTCGTCGAGGATGGCGTACAGCGCGCTGGCGTACTCGCCGAACTTCTGCTCCGGCCAGGCGGCGATAATCGCGTCGCCCGGCATCAGCGCCATGGCCAGGTTGGGCAGCGGCGGCAGGTCGAAGCGCGCGCGCAGCTGGTTGAGCTTGTCCTGGGTCGGTTGGCTGAGTGGGCGCAGGTAGGCCGAGAAGCCGACAATCTGCACCACGCCGCCACTCTGCTTGATCAGTTGCAGCTCTTTGTCGCTGAGGTTGCGCGGAATATCCACCGCCGCCCGCGGCGCCGAGTGCGACGCCACCATCGGCGTACGGCTCAGTTGCGCCACTTGCTCCAAGGCCTTGGTCGACATCTGCGACACATCGATGATCACCCCCAGGTCATTGAGGCGCTGCACGGCTTGCTTGCCGATGTCCGAAAGCCCATCCAGCGCATCCACCGAATCATTGAAAAACGGCAGTGGGCGCGACGAGTCGGACCAGGCGTTATTGCCCACGTAGCTGAAACCGAACATGCGCATGCCGCGCGCGGCCCACAGGTCAAGCTGGTTCAGGTCGTTGCCCAAGGGGTAGGCGTTGAGCATGCTGATGAAAATCGCAAACTTGCCTTCCCCGTGCAGGCGCCGAAAGTCATCCGGGGTGTAGGCGATGGCGACCTGGTTGGGGAAGTCGCGCACCATGGCGCTGATGATCTTGTAGCGCACCTCCTGCTCGTGGCGCGCCGCTTCGATGAAGCCTTCGGTCGGCTTGTGCGGCGCATTGGGGCCGTTCCAGATTTCCGGCCAGCCGAAGATCGTCAGCGCCGCGCCGGACAAGCGTCCGCGCGCGGCCTTGACCAGGTCGAACTGGCCTCCACCGTCCTTGTCCGCCTCGTTGCCGGCGGTGCCGAAATCGATGGGCACGGTGATATGGCTGTCGAACGACAGCACGCGATCCTGCAGCTCATTGGCCTGCTTGATCACCGCCAGCGGGTAACCGGCATTGCCTTTGAACCAGTGATCCCAGACCAGCCAGCCAGCCCCGGCACCGATGGCCAGCGCCAGTGGCAAGCCGATAAACAGCGCCTTGTTCGAACGTGGTTTTGTCATTGCCATCTCAGTCAGTTGAGGCCATCGCTATCAGGGAAGAACGAGCCATGGGCGGCGAAATTTAGGCGCCGGCGGCGCGCGGTAAATTTCCCCGGGCTGCGTACGTTCTAGCTCTGATAAAGGCGTTTCCTAAGGTAGACAATGACCCTCTCTCGACGTGGCTTCATCGCCGGCCTGGCGCTCACAGGTGCCGCGGTGCCGGCGGCTTTCTATGCCCATCGCGAGTTGACGCGCGAAGAAGCGTTGCCCATCACTCCCGGCGAAGCCACGGTGGACCTGGCCGACAGCGCCGGGCAGCACCTGGCCAACACCTTGCGTGGGGTGTGGAGCCTGCGCCTGGAAGGTCGCGATGCCGGCCTCAAGGGCCTGCCGTTGGAGGGCCTGCAATTGCTGCTGGACATCGCCCCCCGTGGCCGTGGCCTGCGCGGCTACCTGGACACCGCCGCCAATCTGCGTGCCGAGGGCGAGCCGCGCTACCGCGTGCTCGGCGATCTGGTAACGGGCGAGGGCGCTTTGCTCTACTGGCGCCTGATCGACCGCAACGCCACCGACGGCGTGCCGGCCTACGAATTCACAATGACCCTCGACGAAGTCTGGGCCGATTTCGCCAACGCCGGCAGCAGCACCCTCAGCGGGCAGATCCTCGACCTCGATCGCCCCCTGGCCATGACCGAGCGCGATAACCGTTTTATTGCCCACAAGCACAATTTCCCCGAAGCCCGCCAACGCATTGGCCTGGACCCGACCCTGCTGGCCTGGTTGATCGCCCCCGAACATCGCCTGTTCCATCAGCTGTGGCACGCCACCCGCGATCAGTGGCACAAGCTCCCCGACGACAAGCGCGATGCCTTGCGCGGTATCGGTTGGCAGCCTGGTCCGCGCGGCCAGGAGCGCGACGCGCGCGGTGACCGCAAGGACCGCAACGGCTCGGGTATCGACTTCTTTTTTATGCACCGACATATGCTCGGCAAGGCCCGCGCTATGCAGGACTTGCCTTCCTGGCCGCAATTCCCCGCGCCGCAACCGCCCCTGGAACGCGATCGCCTGGGCTTTCTGCGCTATTTCGATAACCATGACGGCTTCGCGCTGCCGCCCACTTGGTCGGCCCCGGACGACAGCGATTACACCCAATGGGTCAGCGATATCAAGGCCGCCGAGACCTACCACAGCAACTTCCAAGTGTGGGAATCCCAGTACCGCGACCCGCGCTACCTGGCCAAACTGACCCTGGGGCAACTGGGTTCTGAAATGGAATTGGGCCTGCACGACTGGCTGCACATGCGCTGGGCCTCGGTGCCGCGCGACCCTTCCAACGGCGCCCCGGTGCCATTTGCCCGCGACCCGGCGGACTTCGCGCCACGCTGGTATACGGCCGAGAACGACTTCCTCGGCGACCCGTTTTCCTCCCACGTCAACCCGGTGTTCTGGCACTTCCACGGCTGGATCGACGACCGCGTCGAAGACTGGTTTCGCGCCCACGAGCGCTTCCACCCCGGCGAGGTCAGCCGCCTGGAGGTCAACGGCGTGCCTTGGTTCGCCCAGGGGCGCTGGGTCGAAGTGGGCGACCCGTGGCTCGGTCCGGACACCCATGGGTGCAGCACCACCCCAGGGCTGCAGATGGGCAAGTCGATGGAAATGGACCCGGAGACCATGAAACTCGCGCTGCGGATCACCTTTGGCGCCGATGAGCAGGCATTGCAGGGCTTGTTCAAACGCGTGCCGCAACGGCCCTGGTATGCGCGGCATTTGAAGGTCAGGACGCGGGAGCAGTAAGGGGATAACAGGGCAACATTGGTCACCCATTCTTCGCCGTAATTGGCTGTTTCTCCCGCACGGGCCGGTGGCTAACCTAGCCACCACTTCCCACCGTTCTGGAGTTCCCCATGCAAAGCCGTATCGATTTCTACAACGCTTCCCCGGACGCCATGAAAGCCATGCTCGCGCTGGAAGCCGCCGTGGGTAAATTGTCCATCGAACTGCCGCTGCTCGAACTGATCCGCCTGCGCGTGTCGCAGATCAACGGCTGTGCATTCTGCCTCGATATGCACACCGCCGACGCCCGCAAGGGCGGTGAGACCGAACGGCGGCTGTACACGCTGTCGGCGTGGCGCGAGACGCCGTTTTTCACCCCACGCGAACGTGCCGCGCTGGCCTGGGCCGAAAGCCTGACCCTGATCAGCCAGACCCACGCGCCGGACGCTGACTACACGGCATTGGCTGCCGAATTCAGCGCCCAGGAACAGGTCGATCTGAGCCTGGCCATCGCCACCATCAACAGCTGGAACCGCCTCGCCGTGGGCTTTCGCAAGATGCCCAAGTAACGCTTTAGAAGTTCACCGTTGCACTCAGGCGCGCCGTCAGCGGTGCGCCCTGGAACAGGTAGTCGTCGCCCAGGTATTCGCCCGCGTCGCGCCAATAGCGCTTGTCGAACAGGTTGTCGACGCTCAGGCGCAACACGGTTTCGTAACCGTCGACGTGGGTGGTGTAGCGGCTGCCGACGTTGACCACCGCGTAATCGCCCACCTCCACATTACCGCTGCGGTTGGCGTACTTCTTGGCGCTGTATTGCACGCCACCCAGCAGCGCCAGGCCATTGACCCACGGCAGCGCATAGTCGGCGTAGAGGCTGGCGCGCAGTTTGGGCACGTTGATCGCCTGGTGCCCTTCATAGGCTGCTGTACCGCTGCCGCTCACCCGTGCACGAATCGCCGCCACGCTGGTGGCGATCTGCAAACGCTCGGTGGCCCAGCCATTGGCCGACACTTCCAACCCGGTGTTTTTCTGCTCGCCCTGTTGCACATAGGTAAAGCTGCCGGCGCCGTCGGGCCTGGCGTACTGGTAGGCCTGGCGGGTCTGGAACAGCGCCGCCGCGAAGCTGATGCGGCGCCAATCGTATTTGACTCCGGCTTCGATCTGCCGCGAGGTGGTCGGTGCCAGGGTCTCACTGGCATTGGTCGCGAACCACGGCGCGGTGCCTCCCAGAGACAAGCCTTTACTGTAGCTGGTGTACAGCGACACGCTGTCCACCGGCTTATAGATCAACGCCGCCTGGGGCAGGAACACATACTGCTGCGTGTGGCGGGACGGGCTGCCGTTGCTGTCGAATGCCTGTTCATCGAGACGCACTTCACGCCCACCGAGCACCGTTTGCCACTGCTCGTTAAAACGGATGCGGTCGGTGACGAACAGGCCGTACTGGCGGCTGTCGAGGCTGCGGTGGCTGTCGTTGAGGGGCACGTCGGTGGGGGCGAAGGTCGCGGCGTCCTGGTGGATATTGCCGCTGCCGATCCGTTCGTTGACCGCTGTGCGCTGGTCGATTACCCGGCGGAACGCGCTGGTGCCGAAGGTCAATTCGTGGCCCAGGCCTGCGGTGTCGAACATGCCGGTCATGGCGGCCTGCATTTCGTCGTCGCGCCGGGTGTCGTCGGGGCTGCGATAGTCGTAGATGTCGTAGTCGCCTTCGGGGCTGAAGGTGTTGGCATTGCAGCTGCCGATGTAATAACAACCCCAGGCGAACGAGCTGTAGTCATCGATCACCACTTTGCTGCGCGCGGCGCTGAGCTGGCCGGTCCATTGATCGCTGAAGCGGTATTCGAACTTGCCGTTGAGGTTCAGCGAGTCGATGTCCACCGGTTTGGCGCCGCTCTGGTGCCCCAGCAGTTTTTTCGGTGAGGCGCCGTGGGGCACTTCGCTGCCGCCCAGCAGTTGGTAGCCCGGCACCGAGCGCTGTTGTTTGTTCTGGTATTCGGCGTCCAGTTGCAGCACGGCGTCGGGGCTGATGTTCCAGTCAAAAGCCAGGGACACAAAATCGCGCTGGCCATTGGCGTGTTCCACGTAGGAATGCAGGTCTTCGTGGGCGACGTTGGCGCGCAGGCCGAATTGCTGCTCGCTGCCGAACCAGCCGCCGACGTCGGTGGCCAGGTAACCGCTGCCGCGATCATCGGTGGAGACTGTCACCGAGCGCACGTCTTCCGGGCGCTTGGTCACATAGTTGATCACGCCGCTGGGCTCGGCAACGCCGCTCTGCACGCCCGACAGGCCCTTGAGCACTTCCACTTGCTGCTTGTTTTCCAGGGCGACGTTCTGTTCGCCGGTGATGGTGCGCCCGTTGATCTTGTAGCTGCTGGCCGCATTCAGCGAGAAACCGCGCACTACGAAGTTTTCGTAATAACCGATGGGCGCATAGCTCTCGCCCACCGACGCATCGTTGCGCAGCACTTCGCTGAGCAGGCGCGCCTGCTGGTCCTTGAGCAGCGCGGCGTTGAACACGCTGACCGACGCGGGAGTGTCCAGCAGCGGCGCTTCATTGAAGCCGCCGACCGAGGCCGTCTCGGCGCGATAGCCGGACGTGTCCTGGCCCTGGACCTGCACCGCCGGCAGTTCGAGCTCGGCCGCCAGGCTATGGCCGATGCCGCCGCTGAGCAGCAGACCGAGGGCGACACGAGAAGAGGCGACAGGGCGGAAACGCAAAACCATGGGCAGGGCCTTAGAGCGCGGGGCAGGGGGCGCATAAGCTAGGCATTACGGCTCGGTTTTACAAGTGAGACGTCCCGTCTCAGCTCACTCGCCGCAGCCTTATGGCCTCGACAGCCGCCTGGTGTAGCTGCGATAGGCAAGGCTTCTCTCATTCGTGCAGGAGATCGTCATGGGTATCGCTGGAAAAGTTGCGCTGGTCACCGGCGCCGGGCAGGGCATCGGCCGGGCCATTGCCTTGCGCTTGGCTCAGGAGGGCGCCGATATCGCCCTGGTGGACATCAATGGCGCCAAACTCGCCGCCGTGGCCACCGAAATCACGGCCATCGGGCGCAAGGCGTCGGTGTTTATCGCCGATGTGTCCAAGCGCGAACAGGTGGTGGCGGCGGTGGAGCATGCGCACCAGACCCTGGGCGGCTTCGACATCATCGTCAATAACGCTGGGGTGGCGCAGATCGATGCACTGCTGGAGGTGACCCCGGAACAGGTCGAACGCACCTTGGGCATCAACGTGCAGGGCGTGTTGTGGGGCATCCAGGCCGCCGGCAAGAAATTCAAGGCGCTGGGGTGCAAGGGCAAGATTATCAACGCCTGCTCCATCGCCGGCCATGAAGGGTTTGCGCTGCTGGGCGTGTACTCGGCCACCAAGTTCGCCGTGCGTGCGTTGACCCAGGCGGCGGCCAAGGAACTGGCCAGCGCGGGGATCACCGTCAATGCCTACTGCCCGGGCGTCGTGGGCACCGATATGTGGGTGGAGATCGACAAGCGTATGGCCGAGATCACCGGGGCCGAGGTGGGCGCGACCTACAAGCAATACGTGGACGGCATCGCCCTGGGCCGCGCAGAAACCCCGGAGGATGTGGCGGGGCTGGTGGCGTTCCTGGCGGGGCCGGATGCGGACTACATGACGGGGCAGTCGCCCTTGATCGACGGTGGGCTGGTCTACCGCTGATCTCGCAAAGCGTGCGTTGGTGGTGGTTCAATTAGTATTTTTTTCGCTGACCCACCGCCATCGGGGGCAAGCCCCCTCCCACATTGACCTGCGACAGCGAGATCCCACTGTGGGAGGGGGCTTGCCCCCGATAGCTTTCGCTCAGGCAACATGTGTGTCACTGACACGCCGCTATGAGCGTCCTCACTGTGTCAGGGAAGCCTTGCCGGGCATGTCGATCCCCAGTTGGTTGACTCGGCGGTACAGGGTGGCTCGGGAAATGCCCAGCGCCTGGGCGGTCGGTGTTGGTTTCCAGCGATGCCGGATCAGTGCATCCAGTACCACTTGCCGTTCCGGGCTGGCGCTTTGTTCTGCCGGCGCCGCGACCTGTTCGCCGCGCACTTCCACCGGCAGGTCCGCCAATTGCAGGGTATCGCCGTCGCACACCGCGCAGGCGTACGCCAATACATGCCGCAGCTGGCGCACATTGCCCGGCCAGCCATAGCTCAGCAGCACCTCAAGCGCCGCCTGGCTGATGCCCAGCGAGACCGCGCCGCCATGGGATTCCTGGGCCAGCAGACGGTGGATCAGGGCCAGTTTGTCGGTGCGATCGCGCAAGGGCGGCAGGCTCACACGGGCACAGCCGAGACGAAAGTACAGGTCTTCGCGAAAACGCCCCTCGCTCACCAGTGCCGCCAGGTCGCGGTGACTGGCGCAGATCACCTGGATATCCACCGTACGGGTTTTGGCCGCCCCCAGGGGCGCCACTTCCCCCTCGGCCATCACCCGCAGCAAGCGGGTCTGCAATGCCAGCGGCATATCGCCGATCTCATCGAGAAACAACGTGCCGCCATCGGCCTGCACCAAAAGGCCTGGCATGCCCTTGCTGGAGGCGCCGGTAAACGCCCCGGCCACATAGCCGAACAGCTCGCTTTCAATCAGGTTTTCCGGAATCGCCGCGCAGTTCACCGCCACGAACGGGCCTTGGCGTCGCGCGCTGCGCTCATGCAGCTGGCGGGCGAAGACTTCCTTGCCGGCGCCGGTCTCGCCTTGCACCAGCACCGGCAGGTTGCGGTCCTTGACCCGCACGGCCAGGCGCAGATGCTCCTCCACCCGAGGGTCGAGCTGGGTGCTGGGGGCCGTGCGCGGGCGAGGGCGCTGGGGGGTGTTGACCCGCACATGCAGCGCGCCGGGTTCGCCTAGCCAGTTCAACTGCTGGGTGCGCTGGTCGGTCACCGCCCGCAAGGCATCCAGGTCGAACACCTCGCCGATATGCGCCGGCACCTGGCCGAAGCGCCGCCGCAACGCTTGGCGTGCCTTGCTGTTGAGGGCCAGCAGGCGCCCGTCCTGGTCCCAGGCCAGCAACAGGTCGGGCTGGCTGTCCACATAACCGGGGGTGCTGTGGGCTTGCAGCACCCAGTGCTGACGGGCGCTGTGCATGAAGAATGCATTCTCGATGGCCTGGGCGCTCTGGGCCACCATCTGGCGCACCAGGTGCTGACTGCGGCGGTCGTCCGGCGACTGGAGCGCCGAAGCATCCATCACCCCCAGCAGGTTGCCCTGGGGGTCGAAGATCGGCGCGGCGGAGCAGGTCAGGTCGATAAAGGCCGCG
Organism: Pseudomonas sp. S5F11; assembly: GCF_019641515.1. Taxonomy (NCBI): domain Bacteria; kingdom Pseudomonadati; phylum Pseudomonadota; class Gammaproteobacteria; order Pseudomonadales; family Pseudomonadaceae; genus Pseudomonas; species Pseudomonas sp. S5F11. Next base: position 1,125,844 of record NZ_JAIFJZ010000001.1, on the reverse strand, counting down.
CGGAAGTGATCGCGTTTGTGCACGGTCACCGCTGCCTTGCTGGTCAATACCGTGGCTACGCCGCAGGTGCCTTCTTCGGCTTCCGACCAGCAGGTGCCCAGATACAGGCCGGCTTTGCGGCAATCGTTGCGAATGCGGCTGTCGACGCGATGGTCGAGGGTCTGGCCTTGGGCGTCGGTGAGCATCACGCAGTAGTCGGCATGGCGCACGCGGTGGTGCAGTTGCCCGACCTCTTCACTGGCGATGCGCATAAACAGCTCGGCGCGCTCGCGACATTCCTTGAGCAAGGGTTCGCTGAGGATGCGTGGCCCTTGCAGCGAGCCGGGGTCGAGGTGGTGTTGTTCCATGGAGCGGCGCCAGGAATCGAAAATCAGCGACGGCACCGGTGCCTGGGGCAGGCGATCGGCATTGCGGACCACGCGACTGACGCAGTCGACGTGCTCTCTGGAGTTCGCGGCGAGCATAAGGCCTCCGGTTCTCACGCGTTGTTGTTATGCCTGCCATTAAGCGCCTGCGCGCGCGGGCGGACAAGGCCGACCTGACCGATTGCCGGCGCTGAGACGCAGCGTCTCATTTGCCCTGAGACAGCGGCGGCGGGCTGCGCTGCAGCGTCTCATTCTGGGTGGGCAGGCCACCCACGTTCAAGGTCGCCGCACTGCTCTGGATCAAGGCTTTGCCAGGTTTTTGCCGGTTCTGGCACAGGCTGTGCTGAGTGGCCTGTAGCTGGCCGACGCCAGCCTTTCGTGTGTCGAGACAACCTGGAGAACAACAAGATGTCCACCCACCTGTCCACCGATCAATTGCTGCATGCCTACACCGTGATGCGCACCATCCGTGATTTCGAAGAGCGCCTGCATGTGGAATTCGCCACCGGCGAGATCCCCGGCTTCGTGCATTTGTATGCCGGCCAGGAAGCCAGTGCCGCTGGGGTCATGGCCCATCTCAACGATGACGACTGCATTGCTTCCAACCACCGTGGCCACGGCCATTGCATCGCCAAGGGCGTGGATGTGTTCGGCATGATGGCCGAGATCTACGGCAAAAAAACCGGCGTGTGCGGCGGCAAGGGCGGCTCCATGCACATCGCCGATCAGGAGAAAGGCATGCTCGGCGCCAATGGCATCGTCGGCGCCGGCGCACCGTTGGCTGCGGGGGCGGCGCTGGCCTCCAAGCTCAAGGGCAGCCAGGGCGTGGCCGTGGCGTTTTTTGGTGATGGCGGCTCCAACGAGGGCGCGGTGTTCGAAGCGATGAACCTGGCCTCGATCATGAAACTGCCCTGCCTGTTCGTTGCTGAAAACAACGGCTACGCCGAAGCCACCGGTTCCGGCTGGTCGGTAGCGTGCAAAGACATCGCCGAGCGTGCTGTAGGGTTCGGCATGCCGGGGGTGATCGTCGATGGCAATGATTTCTTCGCCGTTCATGCCGCACTGGGTGTTGCCGTCGAGCGCGCGCGCCGGGGCGAGGGGCCGACCCTGGTGGAGGTCAAGTTGAGCCGTTTCTACGGCCATTTCGAAGGCGATGCCCAGACCTATCGCGGCCCGGATGAAGTGAAAAACCTGCGCGAGACCCAGGATTGCCTGGCGCTGTTCCGCCAGCGTTGCCAGGTCGAAGGCTGGCTGGACGCGGCGCAGTTCGAGCGCATCGATGGCGAAGTCGCGCAGTTGATCGAAGACGCCGTGCGCCTGGCCAAGTCCGATCCCAAGCCCCAGGCGGCCGATCTGCTCAGCGATGTCTACGTCGCCTACCGCTAATAACAACAAGACCCGGAGAGAATTTCATGGCTCGCAAAATCAGCTATCAGCAGGCAATCAACGAAGCCCTGGCCCAGGAAATGCGCCGCGACCAGAGCGTGTTTATCATCGGCCAGGACGTGTCCGGCGGCACCGGTTCGCCCGGCGAGCAGGACGCCTGGGGCGGCGTGCTCGGCGTCACGAAGGGCCTGTACCCAGAGTTTCCCGAGCGCGTGCTGGATGCGCCGCTGTCCGAGGTCGGCTATGTGGGCATGGCCGTAGGCGCCGCCACCCGCGGCATGCGCCCGGTGTGCGAATTGATGTTCGTCGACTTTATCGGCTGTTGCCTTGACCAGTTGCTCAACCAGGCGGCCAAGTTCCGCTACATGTTCGGCGGCAAAACCACCACGCCCCTGGTGATCCGCGCCATGTACGGCGCCGGCCTGCGCGCCGCCGCCCAGCATTCGCAGATGCTCACCTCGATGTGGACCCACATTCCCGGCCTGAAAGTGGTGTGCCCGGCCACCCCCTATGACGCCAAGGGCATGCTGATCCAGGCGATCCGCGATAACGACCCGGTGATCTTCCTCGAACACAAAATGCTCTACAGCCTGCAAGGCGAAGTGCCCGAAGAGCTGTACACCGTGCCGTTCGGCGAGGCCAACTTTGTGCGCGAAGGCCGCGACGTGACCCTGGTGACCTACGGGCGCATGGTGCATATCGCCCTGGAAGCCGCCGCCAACCTGGCGCGCCAAGGCATCGATTGCGAAGTGCTGGACCTGCGCACCACCAGCCCTCTGGACGAAGACAGCATTCTGGAAAGCGTGGAGAAAACCGGGCGCCTGGTGGTGATCGACGAGTCCAACCCGCGTTGCTCGATTGCCACCGACATCAGCGCCCTGGTGGCGCAGCGGGCCTTCGCTGCGCTGCGCGCGCCCATCGAAATGGTCACCGCGCCGCACACGCCTGTGCCGTTTTCCGATGCGCTGGAAGACCTGTACATCCCCGACGCCGCCAAGATCGAAGCCGCCGTGCTGAAAATCGCCGACAAGAGGAACGCCGCATGATCCATACCTTGACCATGCCCAAGTGGGGGCTGTCGATGACCGAAGGGCGTATCGATATCTGGCTCAAGCAACCCGGAGACCGGGTGGAGAAGGGCGAGGCCGTATTGGATGTGGAGACCGACAAGATTTCCAGCAGTGTGGAAGCGCCGTTCAGCGGTGTGTTGCGTCGGGTCTTGGCGCTGAGCGATGAGACCTTGCCGGTGGGCGCCTTGCTCGGTGTGGTGGTGGAAGGCGAGGCCAGCGACGCCGAGATCGACGCGGTGATCGAAGGCTTCCAGGCAGGGTTCGTGTCCAATGCCGCCGAGGCCGAAACGTCCGGGCCGAGTGCGCAAAAAGTCGAGGTGGGCGGGCGCTTGCTGCGTTACCTGGACCTCGGCGAAGGCGGCACGCCGCTGGTGCTGGTGCATGGCTTTGGCGGCGACCTGAACAACTGGCTGTTCAACCAACCGGCCCTGGCCGCCGAGCGCCGGGTGATCGCCCTGGACCTGCCGGGGCATGGCGAGTCGGGCAAGACCCTGCGCAGCGGCGAGGCGGCTGAATTAAGCGAGGCGGTGCTGGGCTTGCTCGATCATCTACAGTTGGACCGCGTGCATCTGGCCGGCCATTCCATGGGCGGGCTGGTGGCCCTGACCGTTGCCGAGCAGGCACCCGCGCGCGTGGTCTCGCTGACCCTGATCGCCAGCGCCGGCCTGGGTGCCGACATCAATGGCGATTATCTGCAGGGGTTCGCCGACGCTAACAATCGCAACGCCCTCAAGCCGCAACTGGTGCAACTCTTCAGCGACCCGGCGCTGGTGACGCGGCAGATGCTGGAGGACATGCTCAAGTTCAAACGGTTGGAGGGCGTGGATCAGGCGCTGCGCCAGCTCAATGGGGCGCTGTTCGACGGCGGGCGGCAGAAGGTGGATGTGCGCCATGTTGTCGGTCGACAGCCGAGCCTGGTGATCTGGGGCAGCGACGACGGCATTATCCCGGCCAACCATGCCCAAGGCTTGGAGGCCCAGGTGGAAATCCTGCCGGGGCAGGGGCATATGGTGCAGTTGGAGGCGGCGGAGCAGGTTAACCAGTTGATGCTGGCGTTCCTCAAGCGCCATTGAGCTGAAACCTGTGGGCCCTGACCCACTGCAATCGGGGGCAAGCCCCCTTCCACAGTGCTGACTGTGTGGGAGGGGGCTTGCCCCCGATTGCGATGCGTCAGCCACACCCTTATCCGAGCATTCAGAATGGATGCAATGACGCGCCAGGCGTGGCAGTCTGGGCGACGTTTTCCATGACTTCTGGAGATTGACCGTGCCAACCGCATCCGCAGTAATTGAAATCCCTGTATCGGCCGATCAGGTCTGGCAATTGGTGGGCGGCTTCAACAGCCTGCCGGATTGGTTGCCGCTGATCGCCAAGAGCGAACCTGGCGAAGGTGGCCGCTTGCGCCATCTGACAACTGCCGACGGTGGCGTCATCGTCGAGCGTTTGCAGACCTTCGACAATGTGGCGCGCACTTACAGCTACACCATCGAGCAGTCGCCGTTTCCGGTGAGTGCGTACCTGGCGACTTTGCAGATCGAAGCCTTGACTGACACGTCGTCGAAGGTGACCTGGTCAGGGGTGTTCACCCCGTCGGCGGGCACCACGGACGAGGCGGTGGAGGAGCTGTTCGCCGGTGTCTACAAGGGTGGCGTTGAAGCGCTGCGCGCCAACTTCAAGGCCTGATTCGACTGGCAGGGTGGGGGAGGACGGCTCGCCCCCACCTCGGAGCTTACTGACTTATTCGGGCATCAGTTGCTGGCGACATTCCAGGATCAGCCGCGCGCCGCCACGGGCGCTGCTGCCCACTTCCAGCTTGAAGCCATGCAGGTTGATGATCGCCGCGACAATCGACAACCCCAGCCCGAACCCACCGGGCTGGTCGCTTTCCTCCACGCGATAAAAGCGCTGGAACACCGCCGCGCGTTCCGCCGCCGGGATGCCCGGCCCCGAATCGTGCACTTCGATGCGGGTGCTGCCCGCGTCGTTGAGCCCGCGCAAAATCACTTCGCCGCCCGGGGGGGTGAACTTGATCGAATTGCTCAACAAGTTCGCCACGGCTTCAAACAGCAGCGCGCGGTCGCCGGTGATCCACGGCAGGGACGCTGGGGCGTCCAGCACCAGTTGCAGTTCGCCTTCTTCGGCCAGCGGTAGATAGAAATCGTGCAATTCCCGCAGCAGCGGCAGCGGGTCCAGCACCAGGAAGCCTGAGCGGCGCTGGTGGTCTTCCAGCTCTGAAATACGCAACAGCCCGCGAAAACGCGCCATCAGGGTGTCGGTTTCGGCAATCGCGTCATCCAGCTTGACCGCGTAGCCCGAGTCTTGCTCGGCCTCCTGCCGGATGCGATAAAGCTGCGCGCGCAGGCGCGTCAGCGGCGTACGCAGGTCGTGGGCAATGTTGTCGCACACGCCCTTGACCTCGTTCATCAACTTCTCGATACGGTCGAGCATTGCGTTGACGATGGCCGCGAGCATGTCCAATTCGTCGCGTCGATTGGACAGCGGCAGGCGGTGGGTGAGGTCACCGGCGACGATGGCTTCGGCGCTGGCCTGGATCCCGCGAATGCGTCGCAGCGGGCGGCGGCGCAGCAAGTGCCAGCCGGCGGCACCGGGGATGATGGTCAGCGACAGCGCCCACAGCAGTGCGTGCCAGATGATTCGCGTCACGCCGAACAGCGAACCGTTGGCGCGCACCAGCACCAGCCAGCGGCCGTCTGCGGTGTGAGTGGCCACGGCATCGCAGCTGTCCTTGGGCAATTTCGGGTCGTCGGAATCGACGCAATTGGCCAGGGCGTAGATCTTGCCGTCCAGGGGCAGGTCGGACGGAATCGCGCGGATCGGTCCATTCAGGGGGCGGAACTGCTCGTCGAACAGGCCATAGGCATCCACGCCTTTCATGTCGAAGGTCATGCTGGTGGTCAACGCCTCCACCAGTTCCTCGCCGTCGAAGCGCTGGAACAGGTGCTGGCGCTGCAGCAGGGAATGGCGCGACAGGTCGCTCAGGTAACCCGATACTTCGTAATACAGCACCCCCATCAGGATGCAGCTCCAGGCCACGAACAGCGAGCTGTACAGCGCCAGCAGGCGGCTGCTGGATGAGCGCCAGCCCTTAGAGGGGTTCAGCAATGACATAACCGGAACCTCGTACCGTGCGGATCAGCGGCGTGAGGCCCGGTGGGTCGATTTTCTTGCGCAGGCGTCCGATGTGCACATCGATCAGGTTGGTGCCGGGGTCGAAGTGATAGCCCCAGACTTCCTCGAAGATCATCATCCGCGACAGGATCTGCCCGGTGTTGCGCATCAGGAATTCCAGCAGTTTGTATTCGGTAGGCAGCAGGGTCAGCGGCTGATCGGCGCGACTGGCTTCGCGGCTGATCAGGTTCAACTCCAGGTCGGCCACGCGCAACGCGGTCTCGAATTCCTTGACCGTGCTTTTGCGGCGCAGCAGTACTTCGACGCGGGCGGCCATTTCATCGGAAGCGAACGGCTTGGTCAGGTAGTCATCGCCCCCGGCGCGCAGGCCGCGCACGCGTTCATCGACGTCGGAGAGGGCGCTGATCATCAGGATCGGCGTCGATACTCCAATGGTGCGCAGGGTGGTGACGATGGCCAGGCCATCCAGTTCCGGCAGCATACGGTCCAGGGTGATCAGGTCGTAATCACCACTCACGGCGCGGACCAGGCCTTCGCGGCCGTTGTCCACCCAATCAACCTCCAGTCCATGGCTACTCAGCTCGGCGACAATCTCGCGGGCCGTTACGGCGTCATCCTCGATGGTCAAAATGCGGGTCATAGGCATACCTGGCGAGCGATTCACACTAGAAGTGAGGCATTTTGCCAAGAATTGGCTGAATGCTTCCTAAATAAAACTTCATGTAGGCAAACCGAGCTCCCTTCGATGACGGAATGCAATACGCCCGCCCTGAATGAGCATTTCTTGCAAGTTGCATGGTCTTAGGAAGTTCAACTTATCTAACTTGTTGAAAATGCTAGGTTTTTATTTTTGATGCGACTGGCACGGGGCCTGCACTGTCCCTTTTGAGACTTGTAACACTATTTTTCCTGCCGGGAGCAAAACAACAATGATCACACCTTCAACCACGCTGCAAGAATCGAGCGCGCGCTCCGGGGTTTCCTGGGGGGCGATTTTTGCCGGCGCCGCTGCGGCGGCTGCACTCTCATTGATTCTGGTGTTGCTGGGCTTTGGCCTGGGCTTCTCGGCCGTTTCGCCGTGGGCCAATAGCGGCGTCAGCGCCAAGGGGCTGGGCATTTCCACAATTGTCTGGCTGGCGTTTACCCAGATCGTCGCGGCAGGGTTGGGCGGTTATATCGCCGGCCGTCTGCGGGTGAAGTGGGCCAATATGCATGGCGATGAGGTGTACTTTCGCGACACCGCCCATGGCTTCCTGGCCTGGGCCGTGGCCACGTTGATCACCGCGACCCTGGTGGTCAGTTCGGTCAGCAGTGTGGTCGGTGGCGGCGTGCAAGCCAGCGCCAGTGTGGCCTCGGGTGCGGTGCAAGCCGCCGGCAGCGCAGCGCAGGGCGTCAAGGGTGATGACTTCGGTTATTACGTCGACAGCCTGTTCCGCGATGACCGCCCAGCCGCCGTCAGTGATGACGCCGCCCATGCCGTTGTAGCGCGCATTTTTGCCCGCACCCTGAGCAATGACGGCCAACTCGCCGCCGAAGACCGTGCCTATCTGGCCCAGTTGATCAGCCAGCGCACCAACCTCAGCCAGGCCGACGCCGAAGCGCGTATCGACAAGGTTTACGGCGACGCCCGTAAAGCCGTCGAAGACGCCAAGCTCAAAGCCAAGCAAGCCGCTGACACCGCCGCCAAAGTCGCTGCCTGGACTGCACTGTGGATGTTCGTCGCGCTGCTGATCGGGGCCTTCTTCGCCAGCTTCGCCGCGACCTTCGGCGGCCGCCGCCGCGATGCCGTGGTGTATGTCGAAACCGAACATTACGTCCGTTAATTCAAGGAGAAAACAATGCGCTCATTACTGCTGTGGTTCCTCGGCGTGCCTATCCCGGTCATCATCCTGATCGCGATCTTCATGCACTAAACCCGAGTTCGGCTCGGAACCTCGTGGGAGGGCGCTTGCGCCCTCCCACTTTGTTTTGGGTGGAGCGTCATCCAGGTCGCCACCAGCAAAATACTGGCGACGCCTGTCATGATCAGCAAGGGCTGCGAGGTGCCGTCCGATAACCAACCGGTGATCCCACTGCTTATGGCGGTGAGGAACATCTGGATGAAGAAGAATAGTCCCGAGGCGGTGCCGGCAATCGCGCCATAGGGCTGCAACACCGACAGTTGGCACGCCGGAATCACCAATCCCACCGACACCATGATCACCACCATCGGCAGTACAATCGCCAGCCATTGCTGCGCCCATGCGCTTGTGGTGACGGCGAGCAGAACGCTGCCTGCCACGTTCAATGCGATGGCTGCGCTGATCAATCGGTCCGCTTCAAAGCGCAGCACCAGTCGACGAAACAGATTCGCCCCCAGCATATAGCCGCTGATCGTTGCCGCGAACACCAGCGCATAGGCCGTGGCGGATAAGCCAAAGCCCCGTTGCAGCAGCGCAGATGACTCACTGATAAAGGGAAAATACGTGCTGTACACGCAGCCGATGGCCAGCGCGTAACGCAGGAAATAGCGGTCGCGCAGCAACTGCCCATACAGACCCAGCAGATTGCCCGGTGGCGTAGCGGCTACGTGCGCCGGGCGGGTTTCCGGCAGGCGGCGATACACCGCCCCATACAACAGCGCACCGATCGCGCCCAACAGCAGAAACAAGCCACGCCACCCAAACCACGGCAGCAACAGGCTGCCCACTACCGGCGCGGCCATCGGCGACACCGCCATCGCCATGGAGATCAGCCCCAGCAGGCGTGCCTGTTCGCTGCGGTCGAAGTGATCGCGCACGATCACGCGGCCAATCACCGTGGTGCAGCAGCCGCCCAGCGCCTGAAACAACCGCGCGATTATCAGCACGACCAGACTGTCGGCCAAGGCGCAGGCCAAGGTGGCCAGCCCATACAGCGCCAGTCCCGCCAGTAACACCGGGCGACGGCCGAAGCGGTCAGTCAGCGGGCCGCTGACCAGCAGGGAAATGGCCGAACCGAGGGTGTACAGCGTGAGGGTCAATTGCAGCTGACTGTCGCTGGCCTGGAAGTAATCAGCCATGGCTGGCAGTGCTGGCAGGTGCATGTCCAGGGTGATGCGCGGCAGGCCGATCAATACGGTCAGCAGCACCAGCCAGGAACCCAGGGAAAGAGCACGTTGAGTCATGGGCAAGCTCGTGGGAGTAAGTGGAGCCAGAACTCTATCGGCTTTGTGGTTTAATCCTGTGGGCCACTTATGCCAAAAAAGAATGGACCACTATGAGCCGAGGTAAAGCTGCATCCGCCCTTGATCTGCCACGCCCCGACGCGCTGGACGCGGGCAAACAGCAGGGCGCGTACGAGGCATTGCGCGCAGCGATCCTTAACCGGCAATTGCCGGCGGGCAGTCGTTTGCCGTCCACGCGCAGCCTGGCCGAGCGGTGGCGGGTGTCCCGCGGCACGTTGGAAACTGCGTATGAACGTTTGCAGGAGGAAGGGTATGTGCAGCGCATCGCGGGGTCCGGCACGCGCGTGTGTGCGGTGATCCCCGAACACTTTATCGCGGCGCCGAGGCCACACCACATGCCGCGTCGCTCGGTACAGCCGGACCGCCCGTACGCGGGCGTGCAAAGTCATGTGCCTTTCGTCGCAAGGCGTCCGGATGCCGGCCTGTTCGACATGAAAGCCTGGGCCCGCTGCCTGTCTCGTGGGTTGTTGGCGGCGGGGCCAGGCGCGCTGGAGGCGTCCCATCCAGCGGGCGTGCCGGAGCTGCGTACCCAGATCGCCGACTACCTGCGCCGGCATCGCGGGCTGCACTGCGAGGCTGATGAAGTGATTGTCACCACCGGTATTCGACATGCCCTCGATTTGATTGCGCGCACACTGCTCAACCCCGGCGACACGGCGTGTGTCGAAGACCCTGGCTACCCACCGGCACGACGCTTGTTTGAGCTGGCCGGCGCTGGCGTACAGGCGGTGCCGGTCAGCGCTGATGGCCTCGACACCACCCAGCTGCCCGACGTTGCGCGCCTGGTCTACGTGACACCGGCCCACCAGGCGCCGCTGGGCATGACCCTGTCGGTATCACGCCGTCTGGCCTTGCTGGACTGGGCCGCACGTGCGCAGGCATGGGTGGTCGAGGACGATTACGACAGCGAATACAATTACCAGAGCGCGCCGCTGGCCGCACTTAAAGCCCTGGATTCCGGCGACCGGGTGATCTACTGCGGTAGCTTCAACAAAAATCTGTTCCCTGGCTTGCGGGTGGGCTTCATGGTAGTGCCCAAGGCGCTGCGCCGGCCGCTGCTACGCACCCTGCACCTCACCGGGCATTCGGTCGGCGCCAGTGATCAGTTGGGCTTGGTGGAGCTACTTGGCAGTGGGGCGTTTGTGCGTCATCTGCGCGCTTCACGCCAGGCTTATCTGGCCCGTCGCGATACGCTGCTCGAATGCCTCGGCGGCCACGGCAGCGTCACTGGCCAGCAGGCTGGGCTGCACTTTGTGTTGTGGCTGCCGACAGGAGCTGAAGAAGCGGACTTCTGTGCCCGGGCGGCATCTGTCGGACTCACGCTGCAACCGCTGGGCGCGTTCTGTCATGAGGCGAGGTTGCCGCCGGCGGTGATCATTGGCTACACCGCGCTGACCTTGGCGCAGATTCGCTATCACGGCCGAGCATTGGCGGCGTTGTGCCTATGAGCAGGGGCGGGCCGCGAGTTCAGTCTTCGAACCCGACCTGCTCGTGAATCTCGTCCACTTTCAATTCCAGGCGGTACGCCACCGCAATGAACAGCGCCTGGCACAGGCACAGCGTGGCGCTCAGTGAGCGGAATGCGAACGAAGAACCCTCGTTTACCAGCAGCACCGCGTTGGCCCGCTTGGCCAGGGGCGAGAGGTTGCTGTCGGTGATGATCAGGGTCTTGGCCTGGTGGTGCTGGGCGATACGCAGGCAGTGCTGGGTTTCTTTGCCGTAGGGCGTGAAGCTGATGGCGATCACCAGGTCATTGGCGCGCACACTGCGCATCTGCTCGCGGTAGCTGCCGCCCAGGCCGGAGATCAGGTGGATGCGCTTGTTGGTGTGCTGCAGGTTGTAGACCAGGTAGTCGGCCACCGCGAAGGAGCGGCGCACGCCAACCACGTAGATGTTGTCGGCATTGACCACCAGGTCCACGGCTTTTTCGAACATTGCGTCGTCCAGCTCCAGCCCCAGACGCTCGATGCCGGACAGGGTGGCATTCACGCACTCGCGCGCCAGGTCGCCGCCGCTGGCCTTCTGCGACTTGTTGGCGATCATGCTGCGGATGCGCTGCTGGTAATTCTGCACCGGGGTGGTCTTGTGGGTGTAAGCCTCGCGGAACAGCGCCTGCATCTCACTGAACCCGCTGAACCCGAAACGCTGGGAAAAACGCACGATGGCCGAGGGGTGCACTTCGCATTCGCGGGCAATGTCGCTGATACGGTCGACCATGATGCGGTCGCTTTGCTGGCTCATGTAGCTGGCGATGCGTTTGAGCTGGCGCGGCAGGCTTTCGTATTCGTCGGTAATCAGCTGCAACAGGCGTTCGGCATTGATCGGAGGGCTGGCGATGGTGTCTTCCAGGGTGGTCTCGGGATCGGTGCGGGACATGGGCAATCCTTCTGGCGTGTTCGTCTGTTGCGCTGATGGGTGGCGTCAGTCTACAGGGTAGGCGCAAAAAAATACCCCGACATCACGGCCGGTGTGGCGTGCTGAAACGATGCACGCCGGCTAGGGGGACCATTATGTCGGGTTATTGGAAAAAATATTCCACTAAAAATAAATATGGAATAAATATTGATTGGTGCCGCTGAACGTTCTAGTCTGCTCCACCAAGAGCGTTTGCCGTCGCCACGGCGGCACAACGCAGGCTGATAAAAATAACAGGAGCCAGCATGGGCCAGACTCGTTTTGCCAGTGGGCGTCAATTGGATCTGATTTGCCTCGGGCGCCTGGGCGTCGACCTCTATGCACAGCAAGTCGGTGCACGGCTTGAGGACGTGTCCAGTTTCGCCAAGTACCTCGGCGGTTCCTCCGCCAATATCGCTTTCGGCACCGCGCGGCTGGGGCTCAAGTCGGCGATGCTCAGCCGCGTGGGCGACGACCATATGGGGCGTTTCCTGGTGGAATCCCTGGCCCGCGAAGGGTGCGATGTCAGTGGCATCAAGGTCGACCCGGAACGCCTCACCGCCTTGGTGTTGCTGGGCCTCAAGGACCGCGAAACCTTCCCCCTGGTGTTCTACCGCGAAAACTGCGCCGACATGGCCCTGCGCGCTGAAGACATCAATGAAGCCTTTATCGCTTCCAGCAAGGCGCTGTTGATCACCGGCACGCATTTCTCCACCGACGGTGTGTACAAGGCCAGCATCCAGGCCCTGGATTACGCGGCCAAACATAACGTCAAACGTGTGCTCGATATCGACTACCGCCCGGTGCTGTGGGGGCTGGCGGGCAAGGCCGACGGCGAAACCCGCTTTGTTGCCGACCGCAATGTCAGCCAGCATGTGCAGAACATCCTGCCGCGCTTCGATCTGATCGTCGGCACCGAAGAAGAGTTTTTGATCGCGGGCGGTAGCGAGGATTTGCTCACTGCCTTGCGCACGGTGCGTGAGCTGACCCCGGCGACGCTGGTGGTCAAACTTGGCCCGCAAGGGTGCACGGTGATCCATGGCGCGATCCCGGCGCGCTTGGAAGACGGTGCGATCTACCCCGGCGTGCGGGTGGAAGTGCTTAATGTATTGGGGGCCGGCGATGCCTTTATGTCGGGCTTTCTCAGCGGGTGGCTGAATGACGCCAGCGACGAGCGTTGCAGCCAGTTGGCCAATGCCTGCGGCGGTCTGGTTGTATCGCGCCATGCCTGCGCGCCGGCCATGCCCACGCCGGCGGAGTTGGATTACTTGTTCAGCAGCCCCGTGCCGATCACCCGGCCCGATCAGGACCAGACCCTGCAACGCCTGCACCGGGTGACGGTGCCGCGCAAACAGTGGAAGCAGCTGTTTATCTTCGCCTTCGACCATCGCTGGCAATTGGTGGACTTGGCCCAACGCGGTGGCCAGGACCCAGCGCGCATCAGCGACATCAAGCAGTTGTTTATCCAGGCCGTCGAACGGGTGGAGCGCAAGCTCGCCGAGCAGGGCGTGGAGGCCGATGTGGGCCTGCTCGCCGACCAGCGCTTCGGCCAGGACGCACTCAATGCGGCCAGCGGGCGCGGCTGGTGGATCGCGCGGCCGGTGGAAGTGCAGAACTCGCGGCCGCTGGCCTTCGAGCATGGCCGGTCCATTGGCAGCAACCTGATCGCCTGGCCCCAGGAGCAGATCATCAAGTGCCTGGTGCAGTTTCATCCCGACGATGAGCCCTTGCTGCGCCTGGAGCAGGAAGCGCAACTTAAGGCGGTGTACGACGCCTCCCTGGTCAGCGGCCATGAGCTGTTGCTGGAAGTCATCCCACCCAAGGATCACCCATCCACCTACCCGGATGTGCTCTACCGCAGCCTCAAGCGCCTGTACAACCTGGGTATCTACCCGGCGTGGTGGAAGATCGAGGCGCAGTCGGCCGAAGACTGGAAAAAACTCGATGAGCTGATCCAGGAACGCGACCCGTACTGCCGTGGTGTGGTGCTGCTGGGCTTGAATGCCTCGGCGGACTGTTTGGCGACCGGGTTCCAGCAGGCCGGTCAGAGCACGACGTGCCGAGGGTTTGCGGTGGGCCGCACGATCTTTCAGGAACCCAGCCGTTTGTGGATGGCGGGGGAGATCGATGATGAGACATTGATCCAGCAGGTCCAGGCGACCTTCGAACAGCTGATCAACGCCTGGCGCAGCGCGCGAACCTGACCACAGCTTTGAATGTGCGCTGCAATTCCAATGTGGGAGGGGGCCAGCTCCCTCCCACAAAAAGCAGAACTCAGTGATACCTGAAAATAATAAAGGTGCAGCCATGCCCGCAATCCGAATTGGCATCAACCCGATCTCCTGGAGCAACGACGACCTCCCGGCCCTGGGCGGTGAAACGCCGCTAAGCACCGCGCTGAGCGAAGGCAAGGACATCGGCTACGAAGGTTTCGAACTCAACGGCAAGTTCCCCAAGGACGCCAAAGGCGTCGGCGATGTGCTGCGGCCCTATGACCTGGCGCTGGTGTCGGGGTGGTATTCCAGTCGCCTGGCCCGGCGTTCGGTGGCCGAGGAGATCGAAGCCATCGCCGGCCATGTCGAGCTGCTCAAGCAGAACGGCGCCCATGTGCTGGTGTACGGCGAGGTGGCGGATTCGATCCAGGGCTCGCGCATTCGCCTGATCGAACGCCCGCGTTTCCACAGCGAACAGGCTTGGCAGGACTACGCCGACAAACTCACCGAACTGGCGCGCTTCACCCTGTCCCAGGGCGTGCGCCTGGCGTACCACCACCATATGGGCGCTTACGTCGAATCTCCTGAAGACATCGATCAACTGATGCAGCGCACCGGGCCGGAGGTCGGCCTGCTGTTCGATTCCGGCCATTGCTACATGGGCGGCGGCGAACCTATCGAAGTGCTGCGCAAACACATCGGGCGCATTTGCCATGTGCATTTCAAGGACGTGCGCAAGCCGGTGGTGCAGTTGGCGCGCAACCAGATGTGGAGCTTCCCCGACTGCATTGTCAACGGCACGTTCACCGTGCCCGGCGATGGCGATATCGACTTTGCCGAGCTGCTGGATGTGCTGCTGGCCGCTAAGTATCAAGGCTGGCTGGTGGTGGAGGCCGAGCAGGACCCGGCCGTGGCGCCCAGCTATATCTATGCGAAAAAGGGCTACGACACCTTGCGTGCGCTTCTCAACGAGAGGACTTGAGTGATGAGCTTGTTGGTCAAAAGCAGCAAACGCGGGCAAACCATGGTTGCCCTGGAAGCAGGGCGGCTGGAGTACGTGGGCTTCTCGGCCTACCGCCTGAGCCTGGGCGAAACCCTGCCGGTCAGCGCCGGTGATAAAGAGCTGTGCCTGGTGCTGCTCAGTGGCCGGGTGAATATTGAAGGCGAAGGCTTCAACTGGCAGAACCTCGGTGATCGCCAGTCGGTGTTCGAGGACAAGTCGCCGTTCGCCGCGTACCTTCCGCCGGGCACCGACGCCCAGGTCACGGCCTTGAGCGATGTGCAGATTGCCGTGTGCGCCGCTCCCGGCGCGCCGGGTTACGAACCACGCCTGATCCGTCCCGAGGACTGCAAGCGCAGCGTGCGCGGCAAAGGCGCCAACACCCGCTATGTGTGCGACATCCTGCCCGACAGCGCGCCGGCCCATTCGCTGCTGGTGGTGGAAGTGCGCACGCCGTCGGGGCATTCGTCGAGCTACCCGCCGCACAAACACGACACCGACGACCTGCCGCACCAGAGCTTTCTCGAAGAGACCTACTACCACCAGATCAACCCGCCCCAAGGCTTTGTGTTCCAGCGGGTGTACACCGACGACCGCAGCATCGACCAGGCCATGGCCGTGGAAAACAGCGACCTGGTGGTGGTGCCCAAGGGCTATCACCCGGTCAGCGTGCCGTACGGCTACGAGTCCTATTACCTGAACGTGATGGCCGGCCCCAAGCGTGCCTGGCATTTCCATAACGACCCGCAGCACAGTTGGCTGCTGGACCTTTGATCGAGCGGTTTGGACGGAGAACAATAACAATGTATTCGCCTTTACGTTTTGCCCTTAACCGCATGGTCGCTCCGCACCTGTCACTGGACGCGTTCATCCAGCTGGCGGCTTCGCTCAAGTGCGATGCCATTGAGATCCGTAACGATCTCGAAGGTCGCCAGATCGAATACGGCACCCCGGCCAGCCATGTACGTGAAGCGTGCGCGGCCCAGGGCATCACGGTGCTGTCGATCAACGCGCTGTACCCGTTCGATGTATGGAACGACGAACGTCGCGCCCAGGCCATCGCCATGGCCGACTATGCTCGTGAATGCGGCGCCCAGGGCCTGGTGATGTGCCCGTTCAACGAGCCCGGTGATACGCGCAACGAGGCCCAGCGTGCCGCCGGTTTGCGCACGGCTTTGAGCGAGTTGGCGCCGATCCTGCGCGAGTACGGCATCCTCGGCTTTATCGAGCCTCTGGGTTTTGAAGCGTGTGCAATGCGCCGCAAGCGCGTGGCGGTGGATGCGATCCAGGCCATCGGCGGCCTGGATGTGTTCCGTCTGGTGCATGACACCTTCCACCACTATTTGGCCGGCGAGCAGGAATTCTTCCCGCAATTGACCGGGCTGGTGCATATCTCCGGCGTGGAAGAGACCGACGCGCCACTCAACTCGATCCGCGACCGCCACCGCGTGCTGGTGGGCGAGGGCGACATCCTCGGCAATACCGCACAAATCGACACCCTGCTCAGCAGCGGCTACGGCGGTTACCTGTCGTTCGAACCGTTCGCCGCCAGCGTGCATGAAATGACGGATATCCAGCAGGCGCTAGGGGCAAGCATCGCCCATCTGCAGAAACGATAAGGGGCGCAACATGACCACCACCCGACTGACCATGGCCCAGGCCCTGGTGAAGTTTTTGGACAACCAGTACATCGAAGTCGATGGCGTGCAGAGCAAGTTCGTCGCCGGCGTGTTCACGATTTTCGGCCACGGCAATGTGCTCGGCCTGGGCCAGGCCCTGGAGCAGGACAGCGGTGACCTGGTGGTGCACCAGGGCCGTAACGAGCAGGGCATGGCCCACGCGGCCATCGGTTTTGCCAAACAGCACCTGCGGCGCAAAGTGTATGCATGCACTGCTTCGGTCGGGCCGGGTGCGGCGAACATGCTCACTGCGGCGGCCACCGCCACGGCCAACCGCATTCCGTTGTTGCTGTTGCCCGGCGATGTGTACGCCAGCCGCCAGCCCGACCCGGTGTTGCAACAGATCGAGCAGTTCCACGACCTGAGCATCAGCACCAACGATGCGTTTCGGTCCGTGAGCAAGTACTGGGACCGCATCAACCGTCCCGAACAACTGATGAGCGCCGCGATCCACGCCATGCGCGTGCTCACCGACCCGGCGGAAACCGGCGCGGTGACCCTGGCCTTGCCCCAGGATGTGCAGGCCGAAGCCTGGGACTATCCGGATTACTTCTTGCAAAAACGCGTGCACCGTATCGAGCGTCGCCCAGCCACCGCCGCGATGCTTGGCGATGCGCTGGCGGCCATCCGAGGCAAACGTAAACCGCTGATCATCTGCGGTGGCGGGGTCAAGTACTCCGGTGCGAATGCGGCGTTGCAAGCGTTCGCAGAGCGCTTCGATATTCCCTTCGCCGAGACGCAAGCGGGCAAGAGCGCGGTGGTGTCCAGCCATCCGCTTAATGTCGGCGGCATCGGCGAAACCGGGTGCCTGGCGGCCAACCTGCTGGCGCCCGAGGCCGATCTGATCATTGGCGTCGGTACGCGCTACACCGACTTCACCACCTCGTCCAAATCGCTGTTCAAGCACCCGGATGTGACGTTTCTCAACCTCAATATCAGCCCCGCCGATGCGTTGAAACTCGATGGCGTGCAGGTGCTGGCCGATGCGCAGGTTGCCCTTCAAGCATTGACCGACGCCCTCGGTGACTACCGCGCAGGTTGGGGCGAGCAGATTGCCGACGCCAAGGCGCAACTGGACGCCGAAGTCGACCGCGTGCATCAGGTGGAGTACCACGGCGATGACTTCGTGCCGGAAGTGGATGACCACCTGGACCGCGCAGTACTGCGGGAATTTATCGAGCTGACCGGTTCGTGCCTGACCCAGAGCCGGGTCCTGGGTGTGCTCAATGAGACGGTGGCCGACGATGCAATTATCGTCGCCGCCGCCGGCAGCTTGCCTGGCGATTTGCAGCGCGCCTGGCGCAGCAAGGGCGTCAACACCTACCACGTCGAATACGGCTACTCGTGCATGGGCTACGAGATCAACGCCGCCCTCGGCGTGAAGCTCGCCGAGCCGAGCAAGGAGGTCTATGCCCTGGTCGGCGACGGCTCCTACATGATGCTGCATTCCGAGCTGGCTACCTCGATTCAGGAGCGGCGCAAAATCAACGTGGTGCTGCTGGACAACATGGCCTTCGGTTGCATCAACAACCTGCAGATCGGCAACGGCATGGACAGCTTCGGCACCGAATTCCGCTACCGCAACCCCGAAACCGGCCAGCTCGACGGCGGCCTGGTGCCGGTGGACTTCGCCATGAATGCGGCGGCCTATGGCTGCAAGACCTACAAAGTCAGCAGCGTGGAGCAATTACAGGCCGCGCTGGCCGATGCGCGCACGCAAACCGTCTCAACCCTGATCGACATTAAAGTGCTGCCCAAAACCATGGTTCACGGCTACCTGTCCTGGTGGCGGGTGGGGGTGGCGCAGGTCTCCACCAGCGAACGCACGAACGCGGCGGCGAAGAAACTCAACGAGCACCTGGCCAAGGCCCGGCAGTACTAATAACAAGAGGAGTGTGTGTATGTCTTTGAAGCTAGGTGTTATCGGGACCGGCGCCATCGGCCGCGACCATATCCGTCGTTGCAGCCAGACCTTGCTCAATAGCCAGGTGGTGGCGGTGACCGACATCAATCTGGACCAGGCCGCCAAGGTAGTTGCCGACTTGCAGCTGGCCGCCGAGGTGTACCCAGACGGCCATGCGCTGATCAACTCGGCCGAGGTTGAAGCGGTTCTGGTGACCTCCTGGGGGCCGAGTCACGAAGAATTCGTGCTCGCCGCGATTGCCGCCGGCAAGCCGGTGTTCTGCGAAAAGCCGCTGGCGGTGACCGCCGAAGGCTGCCGCAAGATCGTCGACGCCGAAGTGGCCCATGGTAAGCGCCTGGTGCAGGTGGGCTTTATGCGCCCGTACGACGAGGGCTATCGCGCCCTTAAAGCCGTGATCGACAGCGGCCAGATCGGCGAGCCCTTGATGCTGCACTGCGCACACCGCAACCCGAGGGTGGGCGAAAACTACAAGACCGACATGGCAATCACCGACACCCTGATCCACGAACTGGATGTGCTGCGCTGGCTGCTCGACGACGACTACGTGTCGGTGCAAGTGGTGTTCCCACGCAAGACCAGCAAGGCCTTGGCCCATTTGCGTGATCCGCAGATCGTGCTGCTGGAAACCGCCAAGGGCACGCGCATCGACGTGGAAGTGTTCGTGAACTGCCAATACGGCTACGACATCCAGTGCGAAGTGGTGGGAGAGAGCGGCATCGCCAAATTGCCGGAACCGTCACAGGTGCAACTGCGTAGCGAGGCGAAGCTGTCCAACGCGATCCTGATGGATTGGAAGGACCGCTTTATCGGTGCCTATGACGTGGAGTTGCAAGCCTTTATTGATAGCGTACGCGCCGGCAAGGTGGGCGGGCCGTCGGCGTGGGACGGCTATGCGGCGGCGGTGGCGGCGGATGCGTGTATCGAGGCGCAGGGCAGTGGGCAGATCGTCAAGGTCAGCTTGCCGGAGCGCCCACGCTTCTACGGCTGACACTCGGTCAAGGTGGGGAGGGCTGGTTCCTTCCCCCCTTGGATTGGGTTTGCACTTCAATCAAGGAGTCAATCATGCGAATTGGACTAGTTGGCTATGGCCATGGAGGGCGCTTCTTTCATGCGCCGCTGATTGCAACCTTGCCCGGTGCCACGTTTGTCGGCGTGGTCACCCGTTCCCCCGAGCGGCGCCAGCAATTGAATGCCGACCACCCGGGTGTCCAGGCATTCAACAGCATCGGCCAGATCGTCGAAGCCGGTGTGGATGCCTTGGTGATTTCCACCACGCTTAAAGGTCGCCCGGCACTGGTGCTCGAAGCTATCGAACACGGCGTGACGGTAGTCAGCGACAAACCCTTTGCCGCCAACGCCGAGCAAGCCCAGGCGCTGATTACCGCGGCTGAACGCCAGGGGACGCTGCTCAGTGTTTATCAGAACCGCCGCTGGGACTCGGATTACCTGACCCTGCGCAAGCTTATCGATGCCGGCGCCCTGGGCACCATCAGCCGCTTTGAATCGCGGGTGGAACGCTACAGCCCGCAGGCGGTGGGCAACGCCAGCGGTGGCGGTTGGCTGCGGGATTTAGGCAGCCACCTGGTGGACCAGGCGTTGCAACTGTTCGGCCCGGTGGACAGGGTATTCGCGCAATTGCACTACAGCGCCGAACATCCCCATGTCGACCACGGTTTTTTTGTGTCTCTGACCCATGCCAACGGGGTGATTTCCCACCTGTGGGGCAATGCCTTGCAAAACAGCCAGGCGCCGCGCTTTCGCGTCAGTGGCAGCGCCGGCTGTTACACCGTCGAGGGTCTGGACGGCCAGGAAGAGGCACTGATGGCCGGCAAATCGCCGAAAACCGAGGGCGAGCACTGGGGCGCCGAAGAACACCGACGCTGGGGCTGGTTCGAGCAGAGCCCGGAACGTGAACGCGTGCCGTCGGAGAAGGGCTGCTGGACCCAGTTCTATCGTCAGTTGCAAGCCGCCGTACAAGGCCAGGGACCGCTGCCGGTCAACGCCTATGACGCGCTGGAAACCACCCGTATATTGGACGCCGCACGCCTGAGCGCCGAGCGCCAGCAGGTGGTTTCAACAAAAATAGAATAAAATTCTAAAACAAGTTGATATGGAAATTATTTTCCAATAAAGTCTTTTCCAGGTTGCAAAAAGTACGTCGCGGGCTCGATCCGCACGGCTCAACAAAAACAAGATCAAAAACAACCAGGTACCGTCAGATGAAAATCTTCAACGCTGTACTGCGAGTTTTACGCCCCATCTCCGCGCCGCGCGGTCTGCCCAGCACCCGCCCGTTCTACTTCTCCTTCCTTAATGTGCTGTGTGTCGAAAATAACGACGCGCTGGTGTGCTGCATTCCCGGTGCGCCAGTCGTACGACTGCCCACCTCGCTCTGAACAACGCAACGTCCAACAAAACCAACAAGAAAGTGGAGACAGACCGTTCATGAAGACCCCGATCCGTTTTACCGCGCTGGCCTTGTCCATGCTGCTGGCCAGTGGGTTTGCCAGCGCCGCCGATATCAAAGTGGGCGTGAGCATGTCCGCATTCGATGACACCTTTCTGACCTACCTGCGTGAAGACATGGACAAGCAAGCCAAGTCGTACCCCAAGGGTGATGGCGTGCAGCTGCAGTTCGAAGACGCCCGCGCCGATGTGGTCAAGCAACTGAGCCAGGTCGAGAACTTTATCAGCCAGAAAGTCGACGCCATCATCGTTAACCCAGTGGACACCGCATCGACCGCCAACATCATCAAGGCCGCCACCGCCGCGAAAATCCCACTGGTGTTCGTCAACCGCCGGCCAGATCAGAAGGACCTGCCCAAGGATGTCGTGGCCGTGACCTCCGACGACGTCGAAGCCGGCAAGCTGCAAATGCAGTACATCGCCGAAAAACTCGGCGGTAAGGGCAAGATCGTGATCCTGCTGGGTGACCTGGCGAACAACTCCACCACCAACCGCACCAAGGGCGTGAAAGAGGTGCTGGCCAAGTATCCGGACATCAAGATCGAGCAGGAACAAACCGGGATCTGGCTACGCGACAAGGGCATGACGCTGGTCAACGACTGGTTGACCCAGGGCCGCGAATTCGACGCGGTGCTGGCCAACAACGATGAGATGGCTATCGGTGCGTCCATGGCCTTGAAATCAGCCGGCAAGGAAAAGGGCAGTGTGTTGATCGCCGGTGTCGACGGCACACCGGACGGTTTGAACGCGATCGCCAAGGGGGACATGGCTGCGTCGGCATTCCAGGACGCCAAGGGCCAGGCCGTCGGCTCGGTGGAAGCGGCGCGCAAGATGGCAAAAAACGAGGCGACGGAGCAGAACGTGGTGATCCCGTTCAAGCTGATCACTCCGGACAACGTCAAAGACTTCAAGTAGCCCCGACCTCACAATAATAAGCCGGCAGGGCGGTCGTGCCCGCCCTGTCGATGGAGTACCTGTCTATGCTCGCTCAAGCCACAGCCTCGCAGCCTGCGGGTATCCAGCCCCGTGCGCTGGACGAACCCTACCTGCTGGAAATCCTCAACATCAGCAAAGGCTTCCCCGGTGTCGTGGCCCTGGACGATGTGCAGCTGCGCGTGCGCCCCGGTTCCGTGCTGGCGCTGATGGGCGAGAACGGTGCGGGCAAATCGACGTTGATGAAGATCATCGCCGGCATCTACCAGCCCGACAGCGGCGAAATCCGCCTGCGAGGCGAGCCGATCGTATTTGACACCCCGCTGGCCGCGCAGAAGGCCGGGATTGCGATGATCCATCAGGAACTCAACCTGATGCCGCACATGAGCATCGCCGAGAACATCTGGATCGGCCGCGAGCAGCTCAATGGCCTGCGCATGGTCAACCACCGCGAAATGCACCGCTGCACCGCCGACTTGCTGGCGCGCTTGCGCATCAACCTGGACCCCGAGGAACAGGTGGGCAACTTGAGCATCGCCGAGCGGCAGATGGTCGAGATTGCCAAAGCGGTGTCCTACGACTCCGACATCCTGATCATGGACGAACCGACATCGGCCATCACCGAGAAGGAAGTGGCCCATCTGTTTTCGATCATTGCCGACCTCAAGTCCCAGGGCAAAGGCATCGTCTATATCACACACAAGATGGACGAAGTGTTCGCCATCGCCGATGAAGTGGCGGTGTTTCGCGACGGTCAGTACATCGGCCTGCAACGGGCCGACAGTATGGACAGCGACAGCCTGATTTCGATGATGGTGGGCCGCGAGCTGAGCCAGTTGTTCCCGGTGCGCGAAACGCCCATCGGCGAGCGCTTGCTGTCGGTGCGCAACCTGCGCCTGGACGGGGTGTTCAAGGATGTGTCGTTCGACCTGCACGCCGGGGAGATTCTCGGAATTGCCGGGCTGATGGGCTCGGGCCGCACCAACGTGGCCGAAACCTTGTTCGGTATCACCCCCGCCGACGGCGGCCAGATCACCCTCGACGGCGAGCCGGTGCGCATCACCGACCCACATATGGCCATCGACAAAGGCTTTGCACTGCTGACCGAGGACCGCAAGCTCAGTGGCCTGTTCCCCTGTCTGTCGGTGCTGGAAAACATGGAAATGGCTGTATTGCACCACTATTCGGGCAACGGCTTTATCCAACAGAAAGCCCTGCGCGCACTGTGCGAAGACATGTGCAAGAAGCTGCGGGTGAAAACGCCGTCGCTGGAGCAGTGCATCGACACCTTGTCCGGCGGCAATCAGCAGAAGGCGCTACTGGCCCGCTGGCTGATGACCAACCCACGCCTGCTGATCCTCGACGAGCCGACCCGCGGCATCGACGTCGGCGCCAAGGCTGAGATCTATCGACTGATCTCGTTCCTCGCCAGCGAGGGCATGGCGGTGATCATGATTTCTTCGGAGTTGCCCGAGGTGCTGGGCATGAGCGATCGGGTGATGGTAATGCACGAAGGCGAACTGATGGGCACCCTGGACCGCAGCGAAGCGACCCAGGAAAAAGTCATGCATCTGGCCTCGGGTATGACCGCAGTCCACTGACGCACCGCCGCGCGGGCCGGCGGTTGGCCTGCGCTTCAGAATAAAAAAGGTGAATGGTTATGAACGCAATAACGGATAACAAGCCAGCCTCGGCGCCGGTCAAACATCGGCGTCGAATGCCCACCGAGCTGAGCATCTTCCTGGTGCTGATCGGCATCGGCCTGGTGTTTGAGGTGTTTGGCTGGATTGTGCGCGATCAGAGTTTCCTGATGAACTCCCAGCGCCTGGTACTGATGATCCTGCAAGTGTCGATCATTGGCCTGCTGGCCATCGGCGTGACCCAGGTGATCATTACCACGGGGATCGACTTGTCTTCGGGTTCGGTGCTGGCGCTGTCGGCGATGATCGCCGCCAGCCTGGCGCAGACGTCGGACTTCTCGCGGGCGGTGTTTCCCAGCCTGACCGACTTGCCGGTGTGGATTCCGGTCGCCATGGGCCTGGGAGTTGGGCTGCTGGCGGGAGCGATCAACGGCAGCATCATCGCCGTTACCGGGATCCCACCGTTTATCGCCACCCTGGGCATGATGGTCTCGGCCCGTGGCCTGGCCCGCTATTACACCGAAGGCCAGCCGGTGAGCATGCTGTCTGACTCCTACACCGCGATCGGCCACGGCGCGATGCCGGTGATCATCTTCCTGGTGGTGGCGGTGATCTTTCATATCGCCCTGCGTTACACCAAGTACGGCAAGTACACCTATGCCATCGGCGGCAATATGCAGGCGGCGCGGACGTCGGGGATCAACGTCAAGCGTCACCTGATCATCGTCTACAGCATCGCCGGTCTGTTGGCGGGGCTGGCCGGGGTGGTTGCCTCGGCGCGGGCCGCCACGGGTCAGGCCGGCATGGGCATGTCGTATGAGCTGGATGCGATTGCCGCCGCAGTGATCGGCGGGACCAGCCTGGCGGGCGGGGTAGGGCGCATCACCGGCACCGTGATCGGCGCGCTGATTCTGGGCGTGATGGCCAGCGGGTTTACCTTTGTAGGGGTGGATGCGTATATCCAAGACATCATCAAGGGCTTGATTATCGTGGTGGCGGTGGTGATCGACCAATATCGCAATAAGCGCAAGCTTAAACGCTGAGCTGTAAGGCACAAGGCACAAGCTGTAAGCTGCAAGTTGGAAGTCCGACGAGCTCTACAGCTTGTCGCTTGCAGCTTGCGGCTTATAGCTGCTCTACGAACTTTCCTGCTATAAACGCACTCCGATGACCATTCGCCAAGCCCGTCCTGGTGTCTTTGGGGGTTATATCGGAAAAAATGCCTGTCTTTTCAGTTGCTGCGCCCTCAAGTCGGCCTTAGACTGCCGCCCCTCGTAAATTGAGTGCCGGGTGGCGCTTGGAATGGATGGCGCCCTTCCGAGACCTGCACAGGTCGGCCGGAACGCTCCCTTATTCGCCTTAATGCACGTATTTTTTATAGAGAAATCAATGACAAAGGAAAAGTTGCTGGCCATGCCGGCGGATGACTACATGAATGCCGAACAGCACGCTTTTTTCGAGAAGTTGCTGCAAGACATGAAAGTGGAACACCACGAGCGCATTGAACAGAACCGTATCGCCATTGAAAGCCTGGACACCCCGGCTGACCCGGCCGACGCTGCTTCCGTGGAAGAAGAGCGCACCTGGCTGGTCAACGCCATCGACCGCGACCAGCGCATGCTGCCGCAGCTTGAGCGTGCACTGGAACGCATCAAGGAAGATTCCTTTGGCTGGTGCGACGACAGCGGCGAGCCTATCGGCCTCAAGCGCCTGCTGATCAGCCCGACCACCAAGTACTGCATCGAAGCGCAAGAGCGTCACGAGCAGATCGACAAGCATCAGCGCCAAGCCTGATGCGGTGAAGCCGGGGAGCCGTCCGCATGGTTCCCCGCAGGAATACCCGCCACACCCCGTCTACTATTGATCTACTGCACGGCACCCCACTAAAGGCCCATGGATAATGGCCGGATAGTGGCGTTTAATGCCGTGACAATAAAGACAATCAGTGGGGGTGACGAAATGGCTGGGGACGGATCTCTGATGGGCGCAGCAGTGCCGCCACACGCGGTGGCGCGCCGGTTGCCCGGCTGGCTGACGCCGCTGTTGCAGAGCACTGCTCTGGTGCTGATATTGTTAGGCCTGGCATTCGCCCAGCTGCCGATCTACCTGTGTCTGCCCATCGCCCTGTTGGTGATCTGGCTGCCTCGCTTGCGCAGCCGCCCGGTCGGCCCTGCGCCGGTAGCCGTCGATACGATTGGCGAACTGACCCGGGATCTGTCCTACACCACCAGCCATAACGCACTGTCCGCTGCCGGCGTGGCCTATTCGGTCAAGCAACTGGCCGCGCGCCTGCAGTCGCAATTGACGGCGGCCAAACAGATTGTCAGCAGTGCCGAAGTCATGATCAGCACCGAACAGGTCACTTCCCAGCTCAGCCGCCAGGCCTTGGGGGCCGCCAGCCAGGCCCATCAGCGCAGTACCGAAGGCCGGGAAGTGCTGGTGCACTCCATCACGCGCATGCGTCAGCTCAGCCAGCGCGCCAATGCCAGCCGCGAGCTGATCGAAGCCTTGAGCCAGCGCAGCGAGGAAATCCAGCGGGTCACCCTGGTGATCCAGTCCATCGCCAGCCAGACCAACCTGTTGGCGCTCAATGCCGCCATCGAGGCGGCACGGGCCGGTGAGCATGGGCGCGGGTTTGCGGTGGTGGCCGACGAAGTGCGCGGGCTGGCCGGGCGTACCGCCACGGCCACCGATGAAGTCGGGGTGATGGTGGCGGATATCCAGCAGCGCACGGCTCAGGTCGTGGAGCAGATTCGCCAGTTATCGGCGGATTTGCACACCGGCGTCGAGCAGGTGGAGCACGCCGGCGAACAGTTGGAAAGCATTGCCAGCCTCGCCGCCGATGTGGAAGGCCAAGTCAATGAAATCGCCCAGGGCACCGACACCAACCAGGCGCAGCTCGACAGCCTGTTCCATGCGGTGGAACAGATGCGCAGCGATTTGAGCATCAGCGACGAGCAAACCCGGCAGTTGGCCGACGCCGCGATCCAGATGGAAGGGCAGGCCGAAACCATCAGCGAGCGTCTGGCGGCGGTGGGGCTGGACGACTATCACCAACGGATCTACGACCTGGCCCGCGAGGGCGCCAGCCGCATCGCTGCGCAATTCGAAGCGGATATACAGCAAAACCGCATCAGCCTGGATGACCTGTTCGACCGTACTTATACCCCGATTCCCAACACCAGCCCGAGCAAGTACCACACCCGCTTCGACAGTTACACCGACAAGGTGCTACCGGCGATCCAAGAGGCGCTATTGCCGCGTCACGAAGGCTTGGTATTTGCCATCGCCTGCACGCCACAGGGCTACGTGCCGACCCACAATAATGCGTTTTCCCAGCCGTTGACCGGCGATGCCAAAGTGGATGCGGTGCAGAACCGCACCAAACGTAAGTTCGACGACCGCACAGGCATTCGCTGCGGCAGTCATCAGCAGGCGGTGTTACTGCAGACCTACACCCGCGATACCGGCGAGCTGATGCATGATCTGTCGGTACCGATCATGGTCAACGGCCGGCATTGGGGCGGGTTGCGCCTGGGTTATAAACCGGAAAGCGCCAAACGCTGAGGTCGGGCGTGGCGCTCGCGTTACGCCTTGGCGGGCTCATGCAACAGCGCGTTCAGGTCGTCCACCGCCGGCGCCCATTCGGCGTCGACGTGCAGTTGCTCTTTGAGAAAACTGGCCTGTTGCGCGCTCCAGAACGGGGCGTCGACCAATTTGACGTCGTCCGGCAGGCGGTGCTCGGCGGTGAACCGCTCAATACCTTCTTGGGATGAATCCAGGCCAAGTTGATCGAACAGGGTTTCCAGGGTAGGGGGGGTGGTGTCCATTGGTATCTCCATGCAAAGTGAGCAGCGTTATGCATGGGAGGGCCCTGACACGGCAGAGTTCGAATTTGTTCGTCAGCAGGTCAGTGCGCCGGCATCCACGGCCGTCTTGAGGGCCTGGGCCGACTCTTTGGCGGCGCTGGCAGCGGCCTCCACGGTCTTGAACCAACGGTCTTTTTCCACTTGGTGGGTGGTAGTAGTGGTCAGGGGCGGTTTGGCACGCATTACGATGACCGCTTGAAATTCACCGTCAACTTCCCTGGCTTCGCCACGGATAAAAAATTCGCCAATATCAAATTCCGTCACGTATCGCCTTCCCTTCGAGGTATTCAACTGCACTGATGAAACCTGACCCGCCGGCGGGGCAAACTTCAATGGACGGGTCAGTATGGCAGTTGTTGGAGGGCTGTGGCGCGGTAAAGTCAACCAGGTGACGAAACGATCCCATCGTGCAGACTGGCTTCCAGTTGTTTGGCCAGTTCACACGCCTTGATATGGTTGCTGCGGAAACCCCTGATTCGGCCACTGGTCACTTCCAGGATATGAAAGAAGTTCCTCCCGGCAGGTACCACTTGGTAAAGAACAGAATTGGAGTACCCTTCCAGGCCTGGCAAGCAGTAATATTGGCGCTCGTCTGGACATGATGAACGAGTGCCGGAAGACGTAGCCTGATAGTGACGTCGTTGCATGGTCAGCTCCTATCGATCTTGTGACTTACCGCAAACGGTTCGGGTGGTTTGAACCCTATCGCTGTTCTACCATTGTCGTCGCGGGTCGACACTCGGTTCCACGCCAAGTAATTTTTGTGTGAACTGTCGGAAACTACGTTTTTGATTGGGGTTATTCTCTGAAGCGGTGCGACCCGTATTCTCGGGTCGTTGAACCTGTGATTTCCTGTCAGTCCCGGTGACCTTGCATAAGGTCCATCGTGTGCGCCCGTACGAGGCGTGCAATACGGCAGGAAGTTTCTTCAGTTTTTTCAATAAGTGCATCAGGTGATCGTGCCGTATTGGCCGTTTTAGTGTGCTGCCTGTTTCTGCAGGCCGTACTTTTTTCGATGTGGGGGCTTTTCCTTGGCAGTCAGTAATCTGGATATGCACGCATTGTTCGTGCTGGGTGATTTGCGCGCAAAGTTGGTCAAACAGTTCCAATCCCGTTTTGTTTACATCACTGAGCAGACGCCGGAAGGCATCTACGTCGCCGAAATCGACACCGAAACGGCATTGGTGGTGGATGACAAACAGCGTCTTGAACTCAAAGTGGGCGACCATTTTCGCGCGGCGGTATTGCCCAGCCGCGAAGGCGGTAAGTTCGAATTGAAGTTCCGCGACATCAAGTTGACGGTATATGGCCTGGGTGATTACGCCTTTGTTTCTTCGGCCGAAGGCGAGGGCATCGTGTTCAAGGAAGGCCACAGTGTGATGCTGGTGTTCGCCGCCCATGAACAATTGCAGGAGGGTCTGACCAAAACCCTTAAAACCGTGACCGGCAAGGCCGCCAAGTGGCGCAAGGGCGAACTGGTCACCTTCAAGGCCAGCGAGTAAAGCGTCCACAGCACACGCGTGTGTCGTCTTCCGGAACCTCTACTACAGTTGAGTTGACTTAACTATTCAGAGGCTTCGCGCGTTCGCGGCAAAGCCATCCGCTATGGCTGCAGTACGCGAGGTAAGGCATGAAAGGTTTGAGAACCCTGTTGGTGGCGTCCCTGACGAGCCTGAGTCTATCGATGGCTTCGTTGCCCGCGGCGGCGCAAACGCCGGTGCATTTTGCCGACCTGAATTGGGAAAGCGGCAGCCTGATCACCGAAGTGCTGCGGTTTATCGTCGAGAAGGGCTATGACTTGCCCACCGACACGTTGCCCGGTACCACCATCACCCTGGAGACCGCCCTGGCCAAGAATGACATCCAGGTGATCGGCGAGGAGTGGGCTGGCCG
The DNA here is from genome assembly GCF_019641515.1 of Pseudomonas sp. S5F11. Taxonomy (NCBI): domain Bacteria; kingdom Pseudomonadati; phylum Pseudomonadota; class Gammaproteobacteria; order Pseudomonadales; family Pseudomonadaceae; genus Pseudomonas; species Pseudomonas sp. S5F11. Next base: position 1,096,657 of record NZ_JAIFJZ010000001.1, on the reverse strand, counting down.
TAGTCCCGTGTGGGTCAAGGCTGAGGCCGAAGGCAAAGTGGCCGGTCTGGGCGATACGGTCAAAGGCGCAACCGAGGGCTGGTGGGTGCCTGAATATGTGGTCAAGGGGGACCCCGCAAAGGGCATCAAACCGATGGCGCCGGACCTCAAGAGTGTAAAAGACCTGGCGCGCTACAAGGATGTATTCAAAGACCCGGAATCTCCCGACAAGGGGCGCTTTCTCAACAGCCCCATCGGCTGGACCTCGGAAGTGGTCAATCAGCAGAAGCTCAAAGCCTATGGCCTGGACGACAGCTACGTGAACTTCCGCAGCGGCTCGGGTGCGGCGCTGGATGCCGAAATCGCCTCCTCGATCCGGCGTGGCAAACCGGTGCTGTTCTACTACTGGTCGCCGACTCCTTTGATGGGGCGCTACAAACTGATCCAGCTCGAAGAGCCGCCATTCGATGCCGAGGCCTGGAAAACCCTGACCGACGCCGACAACCCCAATCCAAAGCCGACTCGTTCGCTGGCGTCCAAGTTGAGCATCGGTGTGTCTACGCCGTTTCAGAAGGCGTACCCACAGATCGCCGGGTTTTTCGAAAAAGTCGAGTTTCCCATTGAGCCGCTGAACAAGGCCTTGGCCACCATGAGTGAAAACCATACTCCGCCAAGGGAGGTGGCTCAGGCGTTTCTCAAGGCCCATCCCGAGGTCTGGAAGGCCTGGCTGACCGACGAGGTGGCGCAGAAGGTTGAGGCGAGCCTGAAGTAGCAGGCCGTTCGCTCCCCGACGAAATACCTGCAAAAAAACCTCGGACGACTATCCTTTCCCGGACCTTTTCAGGGAGAGCCCGTCATGAGTTTTGTGATCGCACGCTGGATCGTCGGCATATTCACCGGAATCAGTGTGATCCACCTGTACTGGGCCGCCGGCGGCAAGCTCGGCAGCCTGGCGGCCATCCCGCAGTTGCCCGGCGAATTTGCCAGCGGCCCGCGCCCAGCGTTCAAACCGTCGGCCCTGGGCACCTTTTTGGTGGCGATGGGGCTGGTGGGGATTGCGCTATTGGTCTGCCTGCGCGCCGGCCTGTATTTCCCTGCGGTATCCCACCATGCGTTGCAATGGGGTATCAGCGCCATCGCCGTGCTGATGTTCGCCAGGGCCATCGGCGACTCAGAACTGGTGGGTTTTTTCAAAAAAGTCGGAGGGTCGCGGTTTGCGCGTTGGGATACGTATTGCTATTCACCGTTGTGCCTGGCTCTGGGGGTAGGGTTGTTGGTAGTGGCTTGGGCCTGAGCCGCGCCTGGAAAGACCCGTGTGCTTGTTGGCAAGCAACTGTCAGCCAGCGCTGATTGATTCTCAAATAAAAACCCCTCGCATCCTTACCCGATTTTCCAAGCTGGCCGTCATGGTAGATAGAACCTCAATTACGCAGGATTTATCATGTCGCGTCTTGCTCGTCCCTTGCATCCGCTGGCTTTGTCGGTGGCGATGGCTTTTGCCGCTGTGCCGTTGTTGACCGTCCAGTCCTCCTTCGCCGAAGAAAGCAGCGCCCAGCGCGGCTTCCAGGTGCCGGCCGGTGATTTGAGCCAGGCGCTCAATAACCTGGCCGAGCAGGCGGGGCTGGTGCTGGCGTTCGATGCAGAGCTGACCCGAGGCAAGCGCAGCCCGGGCGTGAGCGGGCAGTACGATATCGATGGGGCGTTGAACCAATTGCTGGCCGGCACCGGTTTGCAGGCGCTGAAACTTTCCGGCGACCGTTATCGCTTGGAGGCGATCCCGGACAGCGGCGGGGCCATGCAACTGCAGGCCACCACCATCAACGCGGCTTACCAGGCCGAAAGCCCCACCGGTCCGGTGCCCGGTTATGTGGCCACGCGCAGCCTGTCGGCGACCAAGACCGATACCGCGCTGATCGAAACCCCGCAGTCGATCTCGGTGGTCACTAAAGACCAGATGCGTGCCCAGAACGCCGAAAGCCTCAATCAGATCCTGCGCTACAGCGCCGCCGTGGTGCCGGAAACCCGTGGCGCCACCGCCTCGCGCCTCGACCAGTTGACCATTCGTGGCTTCTTGCCCACCACTTACCTCGACGGCCTGCGCATGCCGTCCAGCCGCGATGCCTTGCCGCAGAAAGATGCGTTCGATTTGGAACGGGTCGAAGTGCTGCGTGGCCCCGCCTCGGTGCTATACGGCCAGGGTTCGCCCAGCGGTGTGATCAATATGGTTACCAAGCGGCCGCTGGATGTGCCGTTCCATGAAGTGGGCGTCGAATACGGCACCTTTGATAAAAAGCGCACCACCTTCGACCTCAGCGGCCCGCTTGACGATCAAGGGGTGTATTCCTACCGTGTCGCCGGTCTTTTCGACGATGCCGATGGCCAGGTCGAACACACCGAGACCCGTCGTCAGTCGTTGTCCAGCGCCTTTACCTGGCGCCCGGACGAGGACACATCGCTGACCTTGCTGGGGCACTTTCAGAAAGACCCCAAGGGCGCATCCTACGGCTCGGTACCGGCTTGGGGCTCGGTGCTGCACAGCCCCACCGGGCGCAAGATCGACGTGGACTACTACGACGGTGAAAAGAACTTCGAGAAAAGCGATCGTGAGTATTACTCCGTCGGCTACGCGTTCGAACACCATTTCAACGACGTGTGGACGCTGCGCCAGAATGCACGCTATCTGCGTGCCGAGGGCATCTATCGCAGCATCTACAACAGCTATCTGCAGGCCGATTACCGCACGTCTACTCGCTCGACCATTGCCACCGATGTGGACATGGATGCCTACAACCTCGACAACCAGGTGCAGGCCAAATTCGACACCGGGCCGTTGCAGCATACGCTGTTGATGGGCGCCGATTACCAGAACACCAGCACCGATACCAAGGCGGGTTATGGCTCGGGGCCTTCACTGGATATCTTCGATCCCGTATACGGCGCCCCGGTGACCACGCCGGCCTTCGCCACGGACGCCACTTCACGCAGCGAGCAAACCGGGGTTTACCTGCAAGAGCAGATGAAGTGGGACAACTGGGTGCTGCTGCTGGGCGGCCGGTATGACTGGGCCAGCACCGATGGCACTACCAAGACGCTGCGCACCGGTGCCAAGAGCAAGTCCTCCTTGGACAGTGAGGCGTTCACCGGGCGTGTAGGGCTGGTGTATCTGTTCGATAACGGCCTGGCGCCGTATGTGAGTTACGCGGAGTCGTTCAACCCGCAATCGGGGACCGGCTACGGCGGTTCGGTGTTCAAGCCGACCGAGGGCAAGCAATATGAACTGGGCATCAAGTATCAGCCGCCGGGCAGCAACAGTTTTATCACCGCGGCGATTTTCGACCTGCGCCAGAGCAACGTGCCGACCATGGACCCGGATCCGACCCACCTGTGTGGTAACGGTCGCTGCCAGATTCAGGATGGCGAACAGCAATCCCGCGGCTTTGAACTGGAGGGCAAGGCCAGCCTGAGCGATAACCTCGATATCACCGCTGCTTACGCTTACCTGGACAACCGCGCCTCCAAGTCAAACAGCACCGTGCGTTATGCGCCAATCAGCGATATTGGCGTCGGCCCGGCGGTCCCGGTGGAAGGCACCACCACCTACGGCGTGCCACGGCATACCGCTTCGGCATGGGCCGATTACACCTTCCGCGACGGCCACCTCAAAGGCTTCGGCGCGGGGGCGGGTGCTCGCTATGTCGGCTCTTCCTGGGGCGATACCGCCAACACGTTGAAAGTGCCCGGCTACACCTTGTTTGACGCTGCGGTGCATTACGACATCCCAAATATCGTCAACCTCAACGACAAGCTGCGCCTGGCATTGAACGCCACCAACCTGGCCAATAAAGAGTACGTCGCGTCGTGCTACTCGTATTCATGGTGCTGGTATGGCTCGCAGCGCACGGTACAGGCGAATGCCACGTACCAGTGGTAAAGACGTGACGTGTGCCAAGCTCGCGCCCCACAGGGAAGTGGGCGGGCCGAGGAGCCTGCGATAAGGCATTTTAATGGCCCCTTTGTAACAAAATCCTCGCCAAAATCGCTTTTATTTTCAGGTGGTTAGGTGGGGATGCAAATGCGCAATGTTGGAATCATGCTGATCGCCTGCTCCCTGGCAGGCGGCGCGACGGCCGTGCAGGCAAGGGAGTTGCGTGAGGGTGACAAGTACATGTGCAGTTGGGGCGCCGGCACCGCCGCCAGGGCCCAAGAGCTGAAACTGTCGGGTGTGTCGCTGTATGCCGCCCGTCAGAAAATCCAAACCCTTAAATTCAGCAAATCGTGGATGCGCATGATGGCCATGGGCATTACCGAGCAAACCTACGACAGCCGTTCGCGGCTCAAGCCTGAAGCCATTCGCCAGAGCTTTTATCAGGACTGCGTGCGTTACAAAGTGGCGCGTAAGTAAATACGCGCACCCGGATTACAAATCCACCACAAATCCAGTATGTCCGTTTGCATACAATTGCGTCGTGATTGCCACGAGAGCAGGGCGCAAACGGTCATGCAGCAGCCAGAACACTCCTCATCCAACAGCGTGCTCTACCTGGTCGCCGGCGTGGTCGGCGTGGCGCTGATGCTCGGCGCCTATTTCATGCAGATCAACGCCGAAGCGGACCGTCAGCGACAGAGCGCCGCCGAGCGTCTGACCCTGTGTCGGCAAGTGGCGCGGGTGGCTAGTGCGACGGCGTTCGGCGGGGCGGATGTGCGCGATACGTGCGAACAACTGAACGAAGAATCGAAGAAAGCGAGCGCGCCGTTATAAGTAATAACCCTTTTTTATAAGTGGACTAGTTGCACCAAAAGGTGGCACTTAATATCCGCTAAGACATAAAAAACATGTGGATATTGAAGCACTTACAGCGTTTTTAATCCGACGAAAGGACGTAAATAATGTTGTTACAGCTTTTTGCAATGGTTACCATAGCCGTGCGTTCACCTCCCACGGTTTATGCATTTTTAAATCCCAAGTTTCCATCAGCTACTTGGGATTTTTTTTGCCTGGGATTTGGCCGCAGGCCGGGTTCAATCGTCGGCAAACGCCGCACGCATGCGGCCATCATGCTTGGCCTGATACAGCAACTTGTCGACCTCCTCGACGAATTCCAGCGCTTCGCTACCCGCTGTGACCAGCCGCGTGCCGACACCCAGGCTCAACGTTAACAGGTGGGACACGGAGGAATGCGGATGTTCGATCTCCTGTTGGCAGATCAGGTGCAGGCAGCGTCGTGCCACTTGCCGGGCGGATGCAGCGTCGGTTTCCGGCAGCAACCACACGAACTCTTCGCCGCCGATCCGCGCGATAAAGTCCCTTGGCCGATTCGCGGCCAGTGCCAATGTGCGCGCTACTTGGCGTAGGCAGTCGTCGCCTTTGATGTGGCCGAAGTGGTCGTTGTACTGCTTGAAAAAATCGATATCCAAAATGATCAACGACAGCGGCAATTGGCTGCGCTGGGCGCTGGCCCATTCGCGTTCCAGCACGGTGTCGAACATGCGCCGGTTGGCGATGCCCGTCAGGCCATCCTGATAGGAGTATTCCTCAAGTTGCTTTTGCAGGCGGATCAAGTGCTCTTCGGTCTGCTTGCGCTCGCTGATATCGAACATAAAACCAATCAGTGCTTCGACTTCGCCGTCCTTGCGTATCACATGCACCACATCGCGAATCCACACGTAATCGCCATTCACCGTCAGGGCGCGGTAATCGGCCTCATGGTCGACGCCGGCACGGGACTGCGAGACGCAGAAGTTCACCACATACTCCCGGTCGTCCGGGTGCATGCGCTCGACCCAGTCGTCCACGCTGACCCAACTCTGCTGGCTCCAGCCCAGCACTGTTTCGATCTGCGGCCCGATGTAGCTGAAGGTCATGCTCTGCCACTCGATACGCCAAGGTATGGCTTTAGTGGACTCCAGCAGCGTTTTGTAGACATCACTGTCGGTTTGGCTCGAAGGAATATGGCTCATTACGGACTGCTCGAAATGATGGCTAAGTGCCAAGAGCCTCTTGTGATCCACGCCGGGAGTCAAGCGTTGCGCGAGGCAACGGACGGGAGGTCACGGGCGGTGCTGATCAGCGGTGGGCAGTGCGGAAGGAGAGATAGTGGTTTGGAACTGGATGTTTCGAAGGCGCCACGAAGACGGTACTCGAAGATGCCCGGCACCCCGTCGGTCAGAGTAGGAAGGAAAAAAATATGAACAGTGTTTCCCCAGTGGCCGCCTCGGCATACGACCAGGTTCAATCCAACTCGTTGGATGCGATTACCGATTTTGGCGGTGAGCAGGTGGACAGCCTCCCGGAGCACATCCGGGTAAAACGTGACGATCAAGCGTCAAGCGATACCGCGTCTGCACCTCAGATTACCTATTGAGACCTGCTGCACGGCTCATCTGACTGCTGCGGTGGGAGCTTCAGCCGGCGCCCACCGCAGCGCCCGTTACTAGAGGCGCCGCAGAAAGGATTTGACGATATGACGCGTGGCATCCGTAGTGTCCAGCTGGTCCATGGCGGTATAGGCATGCCACTGGCAATCGACGATCTCGTTGCATGGCCGCGCGTCTTCAATGTTCACCACCGAAGCTTCGAACACATGGTGCACGGTGTCGCGGGCCTTGAGTTCCTGAAGGTACAGCAAGCCATCCACATTCAACCCGGTTTCTTCTTCCAGTTCGCGTTCGGCGGCGCCCACCGGGCGTTCGTCGCGTTCAACCTTGCCGCCGGGCAAGGCCCATTTTGATCGGGCTTTGCGCACGAAGAGGATACGCCCCTCGTGTTCGCAAATGACCGTTGCCCGGATTTTCATGGTCTGTGCCTCGTAAGAATCAACTGTCACAAAAGTGTAATGCAATTGTCATGCTAAGTGGTTATGGCGCGTGGCCGTGGGTATGTGGATACTGCCCGATTGATCAGAACGCACGAGGTAAACCATGACGACCGTACGCTGGGGCATGATCGGCTGTGGCAGTGTCACTGAAGTAAAGAGTGGACCCGCCTTTTACAAAGCGCCAGGTTCGGCCCTGGTCGCGGTGATGGGGCGCCGTGAGGAGGCCGTGCGCGATTATGCGGCACGTCATCAGATTGACCGCTTCTACACCGATGCCCAGGCGCTGATCAACGACCCCGACGTGGACGCCGTGTACATTGCCACACCCCCCGACAGCCACTTGGAATACAGCCTGATGGTAGCCGCCGCCGGCAAGCATTGCTGCGTCGAAAAACCCATGGCCCTGAATGCCGAGCAAAGCGCGCTGATGCAGCGCACCTTCGAGCGCGCCGGGCTGCACCTGTTTGTGTCCTACTACCGGCGTTCCCTGCCGCGTTTCCAGCAGGTGCGGCAGTGGCTACAGGACGGGCGCATTGGTGAGCTGCGTCACCTCACCTGGACCCTATGCAAGCCACCGGGTGCCGAGGATGCCAGCGCCGCCAACTGGCGCACCGATCCGCTGATCGCCGGCGGTGGCTACTTTGCCGACCTGGCCAGCCATGGGTTTGATCTGTTTCAGTACCTGGCTGGGGATATCGTCGAAGTGTCCGGTTTTACCGCGCGTCAGGCCGGGCGCTATGCAGCGGAAGATGCTGTGACGGCCTGCTGGACTTTCGGCTCGGGCGCCCTGGGCATGGGCTGCTGGAACTTTGTCGCGGATCGCAAGGAAGACCGGGTCGAACTGATCGGCAGTCGTGGGCGCATTGTGTTCTCGGTGTTCGAGGAGCAGCCGCTGCGCCTGGAAGGCGAATTCAACGAAGTGCTAGACGTGCCGTGCCACGCGCATATCCAGTGGCACCATGTGCTGGCCATGAATGCCCATATTCGCGGCGAGGCCGAGCACCCTTCGTTGGCCATCGAGGCGCTGAAGACCGATCGAATCTTGGATAAGGTGTTGCAACGTAACCCCAATCACCCTGGCTGAACGCGGTACACCTGGTTTTTTTCAAGGAATCGGTAGATGAAATACTGGATGTTGATTTGGCTGGTGCTCTCCACGGGCGCATTGGCGGCACCGCGTGATCAAGGCACGCCGGGGCAGTTTGATTTTTATGTGCTGTCGTTGTCGTGGTCGCCGACGTTTTGCCTGACCCACCCGGACAACGAACAGTGCTCGGGCAAGGGCTATGGTTTTGTGCTGCACGGGCTGTGGCCGCAATACGCACGGGGCGGTTGGCCGGCGTCGTGTGCGCCGCAGTCGCAACTGAGCCGTGAGGCGCTGGACAAGGGTGCCACGTTGTTTCCGACCCGTGCGCTGCTCAGGCACGAATGGGCCAAGCATGGCACCTGCAGCGGCCTGGAACCGTTGGCGTATCTGGACAAAACCGACGCGGCATTAGGGGCAGTGGTGATCCCCGAGCAATTGCAGCCCTTCAACACGCCGCCGACGCTGCAGGCCCGCGATATCGAGGCGCTGTTTCGCGAAAGCAATCCACGCATGGGTAATCACGGGCTGGCAGTGATTTGCAAAGGTAAGGTGCTGTCGGAGGTGCGCGTGTGCCTGACCAAGGACCTGGCCTTCGCCGGCTGCCCACGCAGTGTGAAAAGCCAATGTCGCGGGGGCGATATCCGCATTCCGGCGCAACGCTAGAATGTCTAGGGTTCACTGGCTGGAAGTGATACAGGCGCTAAACTTTCAAAGACTGCCTTCAGGCAAAAGGAACATCGCTTGGACACTGACTTTGAAAGTAAGACAACCTTTCAGGGACTGACCTTCAAGTTGTATCGCGCAGAGGGTAGCGCACTACTGGCATTCGACTTGGCGCCAGACCTCGCTACCCGTGATTTTGTCGGCTTCAGCATCGAAGTGCGTTACCCCGGTGCCGACCACTGGGGTGCACTGCACAATCGCCTGCATTTCGACTACCCACCCACGCCGGAGCGGCCGCGCAGCTTTGCTTCAACCGAGGCGCCGTTCCAGAAATTCCGCTGGATTCACGTGCCCAGCCAGATCCTGCCGGGTGTGTATCGGTACCGGGTCACCGCCTGCTACATGGGCGCCGACGGCGCGTTGCGCAAGGGCGTGGCGGTGGAAAACCAGATTTGCCTTGAGGCCCAGACGATCAGTGGTTTCCTGAATGTCGGGTTTACCCGCGGTTTCGCCTCGTCCCAAGCCTACGGTGATCGGTTCGACAATGAGACCCGCATCCTGCCGCCGGCAGGGGCCGCCCCCAGGGCGTCTCTGGATCTGGATATGGCGCCCTTCGAAGCCCATTACCAATGGCTGGGTTTCGAGGCGCGACGATTGATTTTGCAAGTTCTGGATCAGGTCGCCAACGACCCGCAGTTAACCCTCGATGCGCTGATCTACGAAAGCAAAGAACCCGACATCCTGCGCCGCCTGGAGCAACTCGGCCCGCGCCTGCGCGCGATCATTGACGACCACGGCGAGCAGGGCGCCGCCGACAGCTGTGAAAGCCTCAGCGCTGCGCGCCTCGCCAGCGCGGGGGCCCAGGTCAAGCGCCTGCATTTTTCCAGCCAGCAACACCATAAGGTGTTGATCGTAAGGCGTGACGGGCGGGCGATACGGGTGCTCGGCGGCTCCACCAACTTTGCGCTGCGTGGCTTGTATATCCAGTCCAATAACGTGTTGCTGTTCGACGATGAGCGCGTGGCCGGCAAGTTCTCCGAGGTATTCGAAGCTTACTGGGCCGCGCCCATGGCCTTTCGCAAGAACCCGCTGTCGCAACGCTGGTGGGTGGTGCGCGACCGGCCGGGCTCCAAGGTCTCGCTGTGTTTTGCGCCCCACGCCGACAGTGGCTTGTCCCTGGACGCGATTGCCGCCAGCATTGAGCAGGCCAGCAGTTCGGTACTGTACTCGGTGGTGTTTCTCAACCTGATCAGCGGCAATGTGCGCCATTCGCTGGATGAGTTGATGCAGCGCGCGCTGTTCTCCTACGGTGTTGCCCAGCGTAAGGGCCAGTTGGCTGTGCGTAAGCCGGATGGCTCAGTGGGCCTGCTGCCGTTCGCTTATCTGGCCAGCAATGCCCCGGCACCGTTCAAGGCCGAGTGGTCAGGCAATGCCGGGAACATGGTGCACAGCAAGTTCGTGGTCACGGATTTCAATGGCGTAAATCCCACGGTGTACACCGGTTCTTCCAACCTCGCCGAGGGAGGGGAGAAAAACAACGGCGACCACCTGATCCGCATCGAAGACCGCAGGATCGCCGTGGTGTACGCGGTTGAAGCGTTGCGCCTGTTCGACCATTTCCACTTCCGAGTCAATGCCAGTCAACCTGGCGCGCTGGATACCTTGCGCCTGGCCAAACCACCGGCACCCGGGGACAAACCCTGGTTCGATGCCTATTACCGCACCGGTCATGTGAAGATGCGGGACCGTGAGTTATTCGCGAAATAGCGCTTTAGGGGGGCATTTTATTCAATACCAGATGCCGTCGTCCCTTTACCGTGACGTTATCTTCACTGTCACAGGGATTCGTCATGAGCTTGATTCTTTCCATGGCCGCTTTCGCGCTGGCCACCTCCATCACCCCCGGCCCGGTCAATGTGGTGGCGCTCAGTTCGGGCGCGCGCTTCGGTTTTGCCGCCAGCCAGAAACATGTATTCGGCGCCGCCGTGGGCTTTACCGTGCTGTTGGTGCTGATTGGCCTGGGCCTGCATGAGGTGCTGCTGCGCTGGCCGATCCTGACTCAGCTGATTCAGTGGGGCGGGGTGGCCTTCCTGCTGTACATGGCTTGGAAACTGGCGGTGGATGATGGGCGCTTGGACGCCCAAGGCCGTGCTACCGCGCCATCGATGCTCTACGGCGCAATCATGCAATGGCTCAACCCCAAAGCCTGGCTGGCTTGTGTTGCGGGGATGGGGTTGTTTGTGGCGGACAACGCCAGGGCGCAGGTCTGGGTGTTTGCCGGCCTCTATCTGGTGATCTGCTACCTGTCGGTGGCGTGCTGGGCCTACGCTGGCACCTTTTTGCGCCGCTACCTGAGCAACCCCCAGGGCGTGCGGGTGTTCAACCGTTCAATGGCCGCGTTGCTGGTGGCCAGTGTGGGTTATTTGCTGATGGCTTGAGGCGGTCGCGGTATTGCCCCGGCGTGGCGGCGAAGTGCTGCTTGAACGCGCGCTGGAAATGCGCCTGGTCGGCAAACCCGGCGGCCAGGGCCACATCGGCGATCAGCTCGCCCTGGCGCAATTGGGCGCGGGCAAATTGAATGCGTTGGTTAACCAAAAAGGCATGGGGCGTCAGCCCGTAATACTGCTTGAACGCACGGATCAAGTAAGAAGGCGACAGCTCGGCCGCCTGGCAAATATCTTCGAGCTTCAACGCTTGAGTGCAGTGTTCCCGGATGTATTCGGCTGCCCGTTCCAGCTTGCGGTTCACCTCACGCACCGGCGTCGGCGACGGGTTCAGGCGTTGCTGCACGTCGCTGAAGTAACTCACCAGCGCGCTCTGCTTTTGCAGGTGTTCGGCCTGCTCATCCACGACGATGCGGTACAGCTCCAGCAAGCCACGGTACAGCAGTGGGTCGCGGGTATACGGTGTGTCGAATGGCCGGTAGCCCTGATCGGTGCTGAAACCCAACTGATATTGCAGCTCGGTGAGCCAGGGCGTGTCGATATACAGCATCTGGTAGGACCACTGCTCGTTGGCGATGGGGTTGCAGGCATGGACATCGCCGGGGTTCATCAACACCACGGTGCCAGCGCTGATTTCAAACGTGTCGGCACCGTAGTGGTAATAGCTGCGTCCGGTGGTGATCGCACCGATGGAAAAGTGCTCGTGGGCGTGCCGTGCATAAGTGACTTTGCGCCCGTCGGCGATGGTGCGCGCTTCGATAAACGCCAGCGCTGGGTCGCGCCAGAAAACAGGGGCGGTCGCGGTGGTCATGGGCAGGGCTCCTGGCGCAGATCGAGTGAGCAACTTTATATCAAAGCGCCGACTGTTCAAGCGTCAGTCCGCCTTGAGCGCCATTTCCAGCAAAAAGTCGGCCCACGGGTCGGTGCCGCTTGCGGCTTCAAGCAGCGTCAGTGGGCGCTTGGCTTTTTCGCGCAAGGCCAGGCCATCGTGCAATGGGTGCTCCAGGATAACGTCGGCCACTGCATGGCTGCGCGGTGAGTCCAGCGTGCGTGGCACGCGTCTGCCCAGGCTATCCAGTGGCGGCACTTCGGGCGCCTGGGGCAGGTTATTGCCGAGCGGGGTGAGGAGCAAATCAGTGGTCGCTGTCGACGACCCTGGGTCTTGTGGCCACGCACCCTGTGCATAGGCTGCCCAGTCGAAGTGGCTGGCGGTGTCGACGCCCTGCGGCAATTGCCGGGCATCGAGGTCGAGGCGAGGGCGTATAAGCAGTTGCCTGGGGAAGCATTCGTAGACATACGTGGTGCTGACATAGGTGACGGCCATCAGCACACCGAATCGTCCCACTTGGGCGGCGGCACTGCTTGAGGCGCTGGGGCGGCTGAGCTGGAAAAATCGCACCTGACCGTATTCCAGCGCCTCTCGGCGCGGCAGGGTCAGTTGCGACAACCCAAAACAGATGGACTCGCGATAAGCCGCCTTGAGCTGTTGCAACTTGTGATCGAAGGCTTGGAAAAATACCTGGCTGACCGACCCCAGCAAATGAAAGCGCTTGGCCATCTGTCGATATTTGACGGCTGGCTGGGACGAGTGCCAATGCTGGGAGGTGGCGTCCAGGTCGCCGGCCATATGCAGATCGGTGAACGAATATTTAGGGCCGGTATGGATACCTTCGAAGCGCTTGTCTTCAGAAAATGGCGAGTCAAGCGGCAGCCACATCAGGATGCGCGCGTCCAGCCAGCCGTTGTCGGGATACACGCGGCGCAGGTCGTTCAGGGCGGTCTGGCGCAGCCATACCACGGGTTCGGCGAACGCTTCCAGGGTGCTGCGCAGGCGTGTCCGCTGGGCATTGATCGCATCGACCGCGTTTTTCACGGACTGTGTGCCATAGCGCCGTTGAGGCGCCAGCACGCCGTTGACCACGGCCCACTCCAGCACCGCCGTGGTGGCCTGAGGGCTGTCAAGAAAGGTCTGCCAGCGATCTTCGGGTGGCAGGTACGCGAGGGCCATGATCTGCGCGTGGGTGAATTGACGGGACGAGCCCGGCAGGCTTTTTTCCAGGTACATAACGTACTGACAGAACAGCGTCCAGGTATGTGAGCCCAGGTAGGGCTCGTCTTCGGGGATGTCGCGCACCAGCAACTGCGGGCCTTTTTCACTGAGGATCAAGTGCGCCGCCAGGGCCGCCGTGGGTCTGTCCAACACGCCCATAGCGGTTTCGATGTCCCGGCGCACGAACGGTATGGACTCGCCCCAATAGAAGTCGCCGTGCCAGTCCAGCACCTGGATACCCGTGGGATGTGCCTCGAACCTTGGGTCCAGGCTCAGGATCAGCGCGGCCAGTATCAGCGCGTTGCGGCTGCCGCTTTCGCCCCGTTCGCTGGCGTGGCTACCATGCCAGTGCAGGGTGTTGGACAGCACTTCGCCCAGTTGTTGGGCCAGGGGCGATGCGAGCAGGCACGGGATCAGGTAATCGGCTTCGGCTCTGACGTCAGCCACAGTCTTGCCGGTCAGCAGGGGCTGGCTCAGGTATTCGAACAGCGTGCCGGGCTGGCCCTGCATAAAGTCGAGGCTGAGCGCGACGAGCTGTTCACGCTCCTGCGGGGACAGGGTCCACGCCGAAGGGCGCGCGTCGCGCGGCTTGAGTGCACGCCAATACGATCCCTGGCTTGACCGTTGTGGCAGGCTGACTTCCAGGCGTTGCAGCACCCGCCGAGCATCCGCCAGGCTTTGCGGCACACGAAAACCGTACAACCGCAACGCCTGCTGCACGCTCACCGTGTCGTTGGTGCGCAACTGGCCACCCGTTCGGGCGGCCAGCGACCGCAATTGCGATACCCGCTCCAGCAGGTGGTCATGCTCGGCCACGGCATCGTTCAGGGACTTCCAGACGCCGTCCAAGTCGCGTGCCTCAATGTTGCCGGATTCGCTCAGCAGCACGTGGCTGGCGGGATCGATGCGCAGGCGGGTACGCAGGGCCAGAAAGGCCGGATCGTCGGTCACCAGGCGTAAGTGGCGGTAGGCACTCTTCACTGTGGCCCGTAGCGCGTCCGGGTCGCCACTGATCACCTGGTCCAGGCCGTCGGGCCCCGGTAACTGGCCGCTGCCTATCATTTGCGTCAGCACGGTACGCAGGCGGTGGCGGTCATTCATCATGCCCACATAATGGCGAAAGCGTCTGAGGGTTGCCGCGGTGCGCACAGCCTTGAGCACCACCGGTTGCGCGGGCGTCGGCCATTGGCGCAAGCGCTGGATCAACGCACCGATATGTGCGGGCCCTTGCACAGGTTCGAAGCCGTAGGCCGTCAGGGCGTCGGTGAGGTCGACGGAGTGATCGGGGTAGATGCGCACCCCCAGTTGCGAACCCAGCAGCACCAACCGTTCCCAATGTGGCGTCGGTGAGGGCAGCAGCGTGCGTTGTTCCTGGGCCGTATCGCGCTCGGTCACACAGATCAACTGGCGCGCGAAATCATAGTGGGCCTGGGCATCGACGAGGTGGTGCTCATCCAGGATCAAGTACAACAGCAGCGCGGCTTCCTTGACGCTTTTGGCCAGCGTCGAGTGGGAGGTCAGGTCGACGCGGGTGTGGCTGAGCTCGGAAGGTGTTCCGTCACATTGCTCCAGGGCAGTGGCCAATCGCTGAAAATCGAGCCGCTGTTGCGTCAGTTCCGCGTGGATGATCGATTTGCTGCGGCCGTTATCGTCAAACGCCGGGAAGGCTTGCAGCGCACGCAATTCCTCAATGATCGCCAGTGCCGCGAGGCGATTGGTTGGCATAGGGTAGCCATGGAACGCCAGTACGAGGTTCAGCGTCAGTGTGGTGATGCCGTCATTCGATTTGGTGCCGATGTATGGCATGCCCAGCGCGAGCGGGTCGAGCAGTTGGCTGATGAAAATGATGGGTTTGGCCAACGTCCACCATTTGGACGTGCCTGCCAGGGTAAACACCTTGGGCACGCCGTGTGCGGTGACGTGAAGGTTGCTGTCATGTACCCGCAGCGTGCTCAGCACCATGCCTTCTGTAGTGGCCCAGGCGATAAAGTCCTTGCTGTTGACGGCCTTGCTGAACGCCGCGCTCCACTGACCCAGCAGGGATGGTTCGGGGATGGGTACCGGCGTGGTTGCGGCGGGCAAGGCTGCGTCTGTCGTGCCGGAGAGCAGGCTGATCAACCGCGCGATCAAGGCGGCGTCGCCGCTGGGGTGTGTGTGGGGCTCAAGCGGCGTGGCGCTGGAGGGACCGACGGTGACTGACATCGCAATGCCATCGTGCGGGTCGGCCCCGCTCAGGGCCAGGCTGGGGAAATCGTCCATGAAGAGGGCTCCGGGTGGCTAAACCCGGATCATCCCTCCGTTGGCGGTCGCTTCAGTAGCAGGGCTTTCCGCACCGGTTGTGGTGTGGTTCCGCCAGGGCAGTCAGGGAGCGCTATGCGTCGGGCAGTCGTCGGGCGCTGCCAGAAACGCGGCTTTGAGCAATTGCTGGGTATAGGCATGTTGTGGATCGGCAAAGATCGCCTGCGCATCACCTTGCTCCACCACTTGGCCCTGCTTGATCACCATCAATTGGTGACTCAGCGCCTTGACTACCGCCAAGTCGTGGCTGATGAACAGGTAGGTGAGGTTGTACTTGGCTTGCAGGTTGCGCAGCAGCTCCACCACTTGGCGCTGCACCGTGCGGTCGAGGGCCGAGGTGGGCTCGTCGAGCAGGATCAAGCGCGGCTTGAGCACCAACGCGCGGGCAATGGCGATGCGCTGGCGCTGGCCACCGGAGAATTCGTGGGGGTAGCGATGGCGCGAGTCGGGGTCCAGGCCGACTTCCTTGAGCGCCGCGATAATCGCCGCTTCCTGCTCGGCCGGGGTGCCCATCTTATGGATGCGCAATCCTTCGCCGACGATCTCGCTGACGCACATTCGTGGGCTCAGGCTGCCGAACGGGTCCTGGAACACTACCTGCATTTCCCGGCGCAGCGGGCGCACCTGCTGCTGGTTGAGGGCGTCCATTTGCTGGCCTTCGAAACGAATGCCGCCGCGGCTGCCGATCAAGCGCAGAATCGCCAGGCCCAGGGTGGATTTGCCCGAGCCGCTTTCGCCGACGATGCCCAGGGTTTGGCCCTGGGGCAGGCTGAAGTGGATGCCGTCCACCGCTTTGACGTAATCGACGGTGCTGCGCAAAAAGCCCTTCTTGATGGGGAACCACACTTTGAGGTCATCCACCACCAGCAACGGCGGCCCGACGGCATTGGTCGCCGGCCCGCCGCTGGGCTCGGCGGCCAGCAGTTCCTGGGTATAGGGGTGCTGCGGGGCCTGGAACAGCGTCTGGCAATCGGCCTGCTCAACGATGCAACCTTGCTGCATCACGCACACGCGATGAGCGATGCGTCGCACCAGGTTCAGGTCGTGGCTGATCAGCAGCAAGGCCATGCCCAGGCGCGCCTGGAGTTCCTTGAGCAGTTCGAGGATTTTCAACTGCACGGTGACGTCCAGAGCGGTGGTGGGCTCGTCGGCGATCAGCAGTTCCGGCTCGTTGGCCAGGGCCATGGCGATCATCACGCGCTGCCGCTGGCCGCCGGACAATTCATGGGGCAGGGCCTTGAGGCGCTTGTGCGGTTCAGGGATGCCCACCAGCTCCAGCAGCTCCAGGGTGCGCTGAGTGGCGACCTTGCCGGTGAGGCCCTTGTGCAGGCCAAGGACTTCGTTGATCTGCTTTTCGATGCTGTGCAGTGGGTTCAGCGAGGTCATCGGCTCTTGGAAAATCATCGCGATGCGGTTACCGCGAATGTGCCGCAGGGGCTTTTCCTTGAGGGTCAACAGGTCCTGCCCCGCGTACTGGATGGTGCCGGACGGATGCCGCGCCAGCGGGTAGGGCAGCAGGCGCAGGATCGAGTGGGCGGTCACCGATTTGCCGGAACCGCTTTCGCCCACCAGCGCGAGGGTTTCGCCGCGTTTGATATCGAAGCTGACGTTGCTCACCACCCGGTGATGATGCTCGCCGGTCACAAACTCGACGCTGAGGTCGCGGATTTCGATCAGATTGTCCTGATTCATCTCATTTCCTCGGGTCGAAGGCATCGCGAGCGGACTCGCCGATAAACACCAGCAAACTCAACATGATCGCCAGCACGGCAAAGGCACTCATGCCCAGCCACGGCGCTTGCAGGTTGGATTTGCCCTGGGCCACCAGTTCGCCCAGGGACGGCGAGCCGGCGGGCAGGCCAAAGCCGAGGAAGTCCAGGGCGG
Source organism: Pseudomonas sp. S5F11 (assembly GCF_019641515.1). Classification (NCBI taxonomy): domain Bacteria; kingdom Pseudomonadati; phylum Pseudomonadota; class Gammaproteobacteria; order Pseudomonadales; family Pseudomonadaceae; genus Pseudomonas; species Pseudomonas sp. S5F11. The sequence goes on along the minus strand of NZ_JAIFJZ010000001.1, from coordinate 1,079,437 downwards.
TAAGGGTGCCGATGGCGCCGGTGAGAATGAACGGCATAAAGGTCATGGTCGAAACCATGGCATTGGGCAGGATGTGGCGGAACATGATTGCGCCGTTCTGCATACCCAAGGCCCGCGCCGCACGCACGTATTCCAGGTTGCGCCCGCGCAGGAACTCGGCGCGCACCACATCCACCAGGCTCATCCACGAAAACAGCAGCATGATCCCCAGCAGCCACCAGAAGTTAGGCTGCACGAAACTGGCGAGAATGATCAGCAGGTACAGCACCGGCAACCCCGACCAGATCTCCAGAAAGCGTTGCCCGGCCAGATCGACCCAGCCGCCGTAGAAGCCCTGCAACGCGCCAGCGATCACGCCGATGATCGAACTGAGCACGGTCAGCGTCAGCGCGAACAGCACCGACACGCGAAAGCCGTAGATCACCCGCGCCAGCACATCGCGCCCCTGGTCGTCAGTGCCCAGCAGGTTGACGCTTGAGGGCGGAGCCGGCGCCGGCACCTTGAGGTCGTAATTGATGCTCTGGTAGCTGAACGGAATCGGCGCCCACAACGTCCAGGCGTCCTTGGCCTTGAGCAGTTCCTGGATATACGGGCTCTTGTAGTTGGCCTCCAGAGGGAACTCGCCGCCGAACGTGGTCTCCGGGTAACGCTTGAGCGCAGGGAAATACCAGCCGCCGTCGTAATGCACGGCCAAGGGCTTGTCGTTGGCGATCAGCTCGGCGCCCAGGCTGAGCACAAATAGAATCAAGAACAGCCACAGCGACCACCAGCCACGCTTGTTGGCCTTGAAGCGTTCGAACCGACGGCGATTGAGGGGGGACAGGTTCATCTCAATGCTCCCGGCTGGCAAAGTCGATACGCGGATCGACCAGGGTATAGGTGAGGTCGCCGATCAGCTTCACGATCAACCCCAGCAGGGTGAAGATAAACAGCGTGCCGAACACCACCGGATAATCGCGGTTGATGGCGGCTTCGAAGCTCATCAGGCCCAGGCCGTCGAGGGAGAAAATCACTTCCACCAGCAACGAGCCGGTGAAGAAAATCCCGATAAACGCCGAGGGGAACCCAGCGATCACCAGCAGCATCGCGTTGCGGAATACGTGGCCGTAGAGCACGCGGTGATTGGTCAGCCCCTTGGCTTTGGCGGTGATCACATACTGCTTGTTGATCTCATCGAGGAAGCTGTTTTTGGTGAGCAGGGTCATGGTGGCGAAGTTGCCGATCACCAGCGCCGTGATCGGCAACGCCAGGTGCCAGAAATAATCGAGGATCTTGCCGCCCCAGCTCAGCTCGTCGAAGTTGTTGGACGTCAGCCCGCGCAACGGGAACCAGTCGAAATAGCTGCCGCCGGCGAACACCACGATCAGCAGGATCGCAAACAGAAACGCCGGGATCGCGTAGCCGACGATGATCGCCGAGCTGGTCCACACATCGAAATGGCTGCCGTGCCGCGTGGCTTTGGCGATCCCCAGCGGGATCGACACCAGGTACATGATCAGCGTGCTCCATAAACCGAGGGAGATGGACACCGGCAGTTTTTCCTTGATCAGGTCGATGACCTTGGCGTCGCGGAAAAAGCTGTCGCCGAAATCCAGGCGCGCGTAGTTCTTGACCATGATCCACAAGCGTTCCGGCGCCGATTTGTCGAAGCCGTACATCTTCTCGATTTCCTTGACCAGCGCCGGGTCCAGGCCCTGGGCGCCGCGGTAGCTGGAGCCGGCCACGGAGACTTCGGCACCGCCGCCGGCAATTCGGCTGGTGGCGCCTTCGAAGCCTTCGAGCTTGGCGATCATCTGCTCCACCGGGCCACCGGGAGCCGCCTGGATGATGACGAAGTTGATCAGCAGAATTCCGAACAGCGTCGGGATAATCAGCAACAGGCGGCGAACAATATAGGCCAGCATTCAATCGCCTCCGCTTGCCGAGTCGGCGCTGGGGGTGGTGTTGTCGGGGGTTACCGGTTGGACCTCGGGTTTGGCCCACCAGGTGGCGGTGCCGACGTCGTAGCGCGGGGGTGTTTTTGGATGGCCGAGGTGGTCCCAGTACGCCACGCGGAAGGTTTTGATGTGCCAGTTGGGGATCACGTAATAACCGAACTGCAGCACCCGATCCAGGGCCTTGGCATGGGCCACCAGGCTTTTGCGCGAATCGGCGTCGATCAACGCTTCCACCAGTTGGTCGATGGCCGGGTCCTTGAGGCCCATGTAGTTACGGCTGCCAGGCTTGTCCGCGCTGGATGACTTCCAGAACTCGCGTTGTTCGTTCCCCGGCGAGGTCGATTGCGGGAAGCTGCCCACCAACATGTCGAAGTCTCGCGAGCGCAGGCGGTTGATGTATTGCGACACATCGACGCGACGAATCACCAGGTCGATACCGAGGTCCGCCAGGTTGCGTTTGAATGGCAACAGCACGCGCTCGAACTCGGTCTGGGCCAGCAGGAACTCAATGGTCACCGGTTTGCCTTGGGCGTCGACCATCTTGTCGTCGACGATGCGCCAACCGGCCTCTTGCAATAGCTGATAGGCCTCGCGTTGCTGTGCGCGGATCATGCCGCTGCCGTCGGTCTTGGCCGGTTCGAAGGCCTGGGTAAAGACTTCGGGAGGAATTTTGTCCCGCAACGGCTCAAGGATGGCCAGTTCATCCGGGCCCGGCAGGCCGGTGGCGGCCATTTCCGAGTTTTCAAAATAACTACGGGTGCGGGTGTAGGCGCCGTTGAACAGCTGTTTGTTGCTCCATTCAAAATCCAGCAGCAGGCTGATGGCCTTGCGCACCCGCACATCTTGGAACATCGGTCTGCGCGTATTGAACACAAAGCCCTGCATGCCGGTTGGGTTGCCGTTGGGGATCTCTTCCTTGATCAGCCGGCCCTGGGTGACCGCCGGAATGTTGTAAGCGTTGGCCCAGTTCTTGGCACTCATCTCTTGCCAATAGTCGAACTGCCCGGCCTTCAGCGCTTCCAGTGCCACCGTGTTGTCGCGGTAATAGTCGGTGACACGGTAATCGAAGTTGTAAAAGCCCTTGGCCACCGGCAGGTCCTTGGCCCAATAGTCCTTGACCCGCTCGTAGCGAATCATGCGTCCGGCCTTGACCTCGGCGACCTTGTACGGTCCGCTGCCCAGGGGTATTTCCAGGTTGCCCCGGGAAAAGTCGCGAGTAGCCCACCAGTGCTTGGGCAATACCGGTAGTTGGCCGAGGATCAGCGGTAATTCGCGGTTATTGGTCCGTTTGAACTTGAACAGCACCCGCAGCGGGTCTTCGGCCACCACGTCGTCGACATCGGCGTAGTAGGTGCGGTAGATCGGTGCGCCGTCCTTGATCAGGGTCTGGAAGGTAAACACCACGTCTTCGGCACGGATAGGGTGGCCATCATGGAAGCGCGCTTCGGGGCGCAGGTAGAAGCGTACCCAGCTGTTGTCCGGGGCTTTTTCGATCTTGCCGGCCACCAGGCCGTACTCGGTGATCGGTTCGTCCAGGCTTTGCATGGCCAGGGTGTCGTAGATCAGGCTGATATTGTCGGCGGGCACGCCCTTGCTGATGTACGGGTTGAGACTGTCGAAGCCGCCCATGCTCGATTCGCGGAAAGTGCCGCCCTTGGGCGCATCCGGGTTCACGTAATCGAAGTGTTTGAAATCGTGGGGGTATTTCGGCGGTTCGTTATACAGCGTCAACGCATGTTGTGGCGCGGCGTGGGCCGCGGTGCACAGCAACAGGCTGACGAGTGCAGTACGCAAATACATCATTGGGCTTTCTCCGAAGCTTTCAGCCACCACGCGCTCAGACCCAGGCTATAGGGCGGCGTGGTGACAAAGGCGAACCGGTTGCGGTAGGCCAGGCGATGATAGTTGAGGTACCAGTTGGGAATGCTGTAGTGCTGCCACAGCAGCACCCGGTCCAGGGCGCGCCCCGCGGCCAGTTGTTCTTCGCGGGTTTGGGCCGCCAGCAGCTGTTCCAGCAGATGGTCGACCACCGGGTTGGCGATGCCCGCGTAGTTCTTGCTGCCCTTGATCGCGGCTTGGCTGGAGTGGAAGTACTGCCATTGCTCCAGGCCCGGGCTGAGGGTCTGGTTGAGGGTGATCAGGATCATGTCGAAGTCAAACTGATCCAGGCGTTGCTTGTATTGCGCACGGTCGACGGTACGCAGGCGCGCATCGACGCCGATGCTGATCAGGTTCTCGACGTAGGGCTGCAGAATCCGCTCCAGGTTCGGGTTGACCAGCAGGATCTCGAAGCGTAGCGGCTGCCCGTCCTTGTTCAGCAGACGCTGCCCCGACAATGTCCACCCAGCTTCACCGAGCAGGGCCAGGGCATGGCGCAAGGTCTCGCGCGGGATACCGCGTCCGTCGGTTTGGGGCAGGCTGAAGGCTTGGGTGAACAGGTTAGGCGGCAGTTGATCGCGATAGGGCGACAGCATCAGCCATTCATGCCCGACCGGCAGGCCGGTCGCGGCGAACTCGCTGTTAGGGTAGTAACTCAAGGTGCGTTTATAGGCGTTGCTGAACAGCGTGCGGTTGGTCCACTCGAAGTCGAACATCAGGCCCAGGGCTTCGCGCACTTTGATCTGGCTGAAGGTCGGGCGCCGCGTGTTCATGAACAGGCCTTGGCTCTGGGTCGGGATCTGGTGGGCAATCTGTGCCTTGATCACCTCACCACGGTTGACTGCCGGGAAGTTGTATCCATTGGCCCAGTTTTTGGCCTGGTGTTCGATATAAATGTCGAACTCGCCGGCCTTGAAGGCTTCGAAGGCCACGTCGCTGTCGCGGTAGAACTCTACGTCGACCTTGTCGTAGTTGTAGAACCCCCGGTTGACCGGCAGATCCTTGCCCCAGTAGTCCTTGACCCGTTCGAACACCAGTTGCCGGCCCGGCGTGACCTTGCTGATACGGTACGGGCCACTGCCCAGCGGCGGCTCGAAGGTGGTGGCCTTGAAATCGCGATTTTTCCAATAGTGCTGGGGCAGCACCGGTAACTCCCCCAGGCGCAGGATCAGCAACGGGTTGCCGGCGCGCTTGAACACAAAGCGGATTCGATGGGGGTTGAGCACATCCACACGCGCCACTTCCTGCAGATTGGTGCGGTATTGCGGGTGGCCTTCGGTCAGCAGGGTGCGATAGGAAAACGCCACATCGTCGGCGGTGATCGGCTTGCCGTCATGGAAGCGCGCTTGCGGACGCAGATTGAACACCACCCAACTGCGGTCCTCGCTGTATTCCACCGACTGCGCAATCAGGCCGTAGCTGGATGTGGGTTCATCGCCGGACGGCGCATATTCGCCAGTGCCGACCATCAGCGGCTCGTTCAGCTCATTGATGCCGTATTGCGAGAAGTTGGGCGTGGAAACCGGGCTTGAGCCCTTGAAAGTATAGGGGTTGAGAGTATCGAAGGTGCCAAACCCCATCACCCGCAAAGTGCCGCCTTTAGGCGCCGCAGGGTTTACCCAGTCGAAGTGGGTGAATTTGGCCGGGTACTTGAGCGTGCCGAACTGCGCATAACCGTGGCTTTCGGTAATCGTCGCGTTCGCAGCGAAGCTCAAGGCCAGACTTATTAGTAGAAGGAGGGGACGCTTCAAGTCAGAGATCCGATCCAGGCGGCTTGGGCTTTATGGTCGGTACAGTAACAGCTTGTTCCGGTTGGAAAAAGGCAGTCGCAAACACTGGAGAGCAATGTGGGAGGGGGCTTGCCCCCGATGACAGTGTGCCAGTCACCAGATTCACTGGCTGACACACCAATATCGGGGGCAAGCCCCCTCCCACATGGTTTCTGCGGCGTTCTTCAGGCGTTAGCGCGGCCCAGACACCACCAGCATTTGCCCTGGCTTCAGTGCCTGGCCGGTGCGCGGGTTCCAGCGCTTGAGATGCTGCATCTCGACGTTGAAGCGCTTGGCGACGATGTACAGCGAATCACCTTTCTTGACCTTGTACTGCACCGGTTTCTTGCTGTCGGCCTTGGCCACCACCTTGCGGGTGTCCTGCATCACCAGGGTCTGGCCGACTTTTAGGGCCTGGCCGTTGAGCTGGTTCCAGCGCTGCAGGTCGTGCACATCGACTTTATTGGCTTTGGCGATCAGCGTCAGGTTATCGCCACTGCGCACTTTATAGGTGCGGGTGCGGCCGGCCACCCGCGCGGTCTCGACTTCGTCGAATACCTGTTTTTTCGGACGCATCGCCAGCAATTCTTCAGGCTTCATCGTCGACAGGGTGCTGGTGAGCAGTTGCGCCTTGGAACTGGGCACCAGCAAATGCTGCGGCCCGTCCAGGGTGGTTCGTTGTTTCAACGCCGGGTTGAGCTGGAACAGCTCGTCTTCGTCGATTTCAGCCAGCGCGGCGACCCGGGACAGGTCCATGCTTTGCTTGACTTCAACCACTTCGAAGTACGGCGTGTTGGCAATCGGGTTCAGGTTGACGCCGTAGGCTTCGGGCGCCAGCACCACTTGGGACAGCGCCAGGAACTTGGGCACGTAGTCCTTGGTTTCCTGGGGCAGCGGCAGGTTCCAGTAATCGGTTGGCAGGCCGAGCTTTTCGTTGCGTTCGATGGCGCGGCTGACGGTGCCTTCGCCGGCGTTATACGCGGCAAGGGCCAGCAGCCAATCGCCGTTGAACATGTCGTGCAGACGGGTCAGGTAGTCCAAGGCGGCGGTGGTGGAGGCGGTGATGTCGCGACGGCCGTCGTAGGCGCGGGTTTGGCGCAGGTTGAAGTAGCGCCCGGTGGAGGGGATGAACTGCCACAGGCCGACCGCGTCACTGCGCGAATAGGCCATTGGGTTGTAGGCACTTTCGATCACTGGCAGCAGTGCCAGCTCCAGGGGCATGTTGCGTTCTTCAAGACGTTCGACAATGTAATGAATGTAGAGGCTGCCGCGCTCACCGGCGTTTTCGAGAAAGGAAGGGTTGCTCGCGAACCACAGACGCTGTTGCTCGATGCGCGGGTTGACGCCTACACCCTCCTGCAATTGGAAGCCTCGGCGCATGCGCTCCCAGACGTCCTGGGGTACTTCAGGGCTGGGCTTCTCGGAGAGCCAGATAGGTTTCTGTTTGATTTTGGCGGCAAGATTGGGTTTGGGTTGCACGGTGGATTGTGCGGCGAAATTCGTCGATTGGCAGCCCGCCAGTGTGGCGGACACGGCCACCGCCACAGCTTGAGCCAGGCGGGTCAATGCGTCTGAATGGTTGGATTTACGAATAGATGACGACATTGGCTGGAAGTAAGTTCCGGGCAAAAATGTCGGGCGATTCTAGAAAGCACTTAGGTTCCGGTCAACCATTCAGAAATTGCGTATCAGATTGCATCGACTTAGAACTTATCTTTCCATGCCCTCAAGCTGGCAAACACCTCGGCCCCAGAGCGGTTGTCGCGTCCGCTCCGTTCGTCCGCTTTTTGTTTAACGGATGTTTCAGCGGTGCGCAAAAAGGGGTTGGTGCGCTTTTCCAGGGCTAGATTGGAAGGCAGCGTCATTTCATCGCGAGACCGTAGCTGGCGCACATGCTCCACTCGTTCGGCAATATCGGTGTTATCCGGCTCCACCGCCGCGGCAAACTTGAGGTTGCTCTGGGTGTACTCATGAGTGCAGTACACCTGCGTGTCGTCGGGCAAGGCGGCCAGGCGTTGCAGCGAGGCGTGCATCTGCTCGGGGGTGCCTTCGAACAGGCGCCCGCAACCGGCGGCAAACAGGGTATCGCCACAGAACAGCACGCCCTCATGGTAGTAGGCGATATGGCCGAGGGTATGGCCGGGTACGGTATATACGTCGAAATCCCAGCCCAGCACGCTGACGCGGTCGTTGTCGCGCAAAGCCACATCCCGCGCCGGGATGTTTTCATCGGCCGGGCCGTAGACGGTGGCCTCTGTTGCACTTTTCAAACGCTCGACACCGCCGACATGGTCGTGGTGGTGGTGAGTGATGAGGATATCGGTGAGGGACCAACCTGGATGCTGCTGCAACCAAGCCAGTACCGGCGCGGCATCGCCGGGGTCGACCACCGCGCAGCGCTGGGTGCCGGGGTCTTGTAACAACCAGATGTAGTTATCGGTGAAGGCGGGCAGGGCACTGATCTGTATCATTCTTCGATTCGCCAAGCTGAACACATTGGTGCATCTTAGAACGTCTAGGCAAGTTGGAGAATGCAATGACTGATAAAGCGTTCGCCCAGGCCGATCCTGAGTGGCTGGCTCTGATCAGCGCGGCCCGTGAATGGTTGTCCGGACCGGTCGGGCAATTTTTGCTGGATGAAGAACGGCGCATGCTCGAAGACGAGTTGGGCCGGTTTTTCGGTGGTTATCTGGTGCATTACGGCCCCTCGGCCCAAACACCGCCCGCCGCGCCGCAGGTGCAGCGCAATGTGCGTCTTGGCGCGCCATTGCCGGGCGTGGAAATTGTCTGCGAGGAACAAGCCTGGCCGTTGAGCGAGCACGCCGCCGATGTGGTGGTGTTGCAGCATGGCCTGGATTTCTGCCTGTCACCCCATGGGTTGCTGCGCGAAGCGGCGAGCAGCGTCCGCCCTGGCGGGCATCTGCTGATTGTCGGCATCAACCCCTGGAGCAGTTGGGGCCTGCGCCATGTGTTCGCTCACGATGCCCTGCGCCAGGCGCGCTGCATCTCCCCCTCGCGGGTGGGGGACTGGCTCAACCTGCTGGGCTTCGCGCTGGAGAAACGCCGCTTCGGGTGCTATCGTCCGCCGCTTGCCTCGGCCAAGTGGCAGGCTCGCCTGGCGGGCTGGGAGCGCAGGGCGGGTGCCTGGCAGTTGTCGGGCGGCGGCTTCTATTTATTGGTGGCGCGCAAGATCGCGGTCGGGTTGCGACCGGTACGCCAGGCGCGACGCGAACCCCTAGGCAAGCTGGTGCCAATGCCGATGGCCAAGGTCAACCGCAAGCAAAGCCAATCGTAAAACTTCTTTTGATTTCAGACCGAGCAACCGATGACCGATAGCGTAGAACTCTTCACCGATGGCGCCTGCAAAGGCAATCCCGGCCCAGGCGGCTGGGGCGCCTTACTGGTTTGCAAGGGTGTCGAGAAGGAATTGTGGGGCGGCGAAGCCAACACCACCAACAACCGCATGGAACTGATGGGCGCCATTCGTGGCCTCGAAGAACTCAAGCGTCGCTGCAACGTGTTGCTGGTGACCGACTCGCAGTACGTGATGAAGGGCATCAACGAGTGGATGGTCAACTGGAAGAAGCGCGGTTGGAAAACCGCCGCTAAGGAGCCGGTAAAAAATGCCGACTTGTGGCAATTGCTCGATGAGCAATGCAATCGCCATGACATCACCTGGAAATGGGTGCGCGGGCACATCGGCCATCCCGGTAACGAACGCGCCGATCAACTGGCCAACCGGGGGGTCGATGAAGTGCGTGGCTACAAACAGGGCTGATGCCGGTCGACATGTTAATATCGCGCGCTTTGAACCACCCCACACCGTTGAGAGCTGAACCCTGATGGCCATTCGATCTGTTGTACTCGATACCGAAACCACCGGCATGCCGGTGACCGACGGCCACCGGATCATTGAAATCGGCTGCGTCGAACTGATGGGGCGCCGCCTTACCGGTCGTCATTTTCACGTCTACCTGCAACCGGATCGCGACAGCGACGAAGGCGCGATTGCCGTTCACGGCATCACCGACGAATTCCTCAAAGGCAAACCGCGTTTTGCCGAGGTGGCCGATGAATTTTTCGAATTCATCAACGGCGCCCAGTTGATCATCCATAACGCGGCGTTCGACGTAGGCTTCATCAATAACGAGTTCGCCCTGATGGGGCAGACCGACCGCGCTGACATCTCCCAGCACTGTTCGATCCTCGACACCCTGATGATGGCCCGTGAACGGCATCCGGGGCAGCGCAACAGCCTGGATGCCCTGTGCAAACGCTATGGCGTCGACAACTCCGGCCGTGAACTCCACGGCGCCTTGCTCGACTCGGAAATCCTCGCCGACGTTTACCTGACCATGACCGGCGGGCAGACCAGCCTGTCCCTTGCCGGTAACGCGTCCGATGGCGCCGGCTCGGCCGAAGGTTCAGGCAACCGCCCTTCGGAGATTCGCCGCCTGCCAGCCGACCGCAAGCCCACCACTATCATTCGCGCCAGCGAGCAGGACCTGGCAGAGCACGCGGCACGCCTGGAAGCCATTGCCAAGTCGGCCGGGGCGCCGGCGTTGTGGACCCAACTGACCCAACAGTAATGCGCAAGGGGGCCTCGCTCCCTTCCATCGCTGGCCGTCAAAATCTTCATTCGCCACATCCGCTCCCAGCTTCTACCCTTGAGTGCATAGCCCTCAGGACTACAAGCTCTCATGTACAAAGACCTGAAATTCCCCGTCCTTATCGTGCACCGCGACATCAAGGCCGACACCGTTGCCGGTGACCGGGTAAGGGGGATTGCCCAGGAGTTGGAACAAGAGGGCTTCAGTATCTTCTCCGCCGTGGACTACGCCGAAGGTCGGCTGGTGGCGTCTACCCATCACGGGCTGGCGTGCATGCTGATCGCCGCCGAAGGTGCCGGTGAAAACACCCATCTGCTGCAAAACATGGTGGAGCTGATCCGTCTGGCCAGGCTGCGTGCGCCGAACTTGCCGATCTTTGCCTTGGGTGAGCAGGTCACTCTGGAGAACGCCCCGGCCGATGCCATGAGCGAACTCAACCAATTGCGTGGCATTCTCTATCTGTTCGAAGACACCGTGCCGTTCCTGGCCCGGCAAGTGGCCCGTGCGGCGCGCACCTACCTGGATGGCTTGTTGCCGCCGTTTTTCAAGGCGCTGGTGCAGCACACCGCCGACTCCAATTATTCCTGGCACACCCCCGGCCACGGCGGCGGCGTGGCCTATCGCAAAAGCCCGGTGGGGCAGGCGTTCCATCAATTTTTCGGGGAAAACACCCTGCGCTCGGACTTGTCGGTCTCGGTGCCCGAACTCGGGTCGTTACTGGACCACACCGGCCCTCTGGCCGAAGCCGAGGCCCGTGCTGCGCGCAATTTCGGCGCCGACCATACCTTTTTCGTGATCAACGGCACCTCCACCGCCAACAAGATCGTCTGGCATTCCATGGTCGGTCGCGATGATCTGGTGCTGGTGGATCGCAATTGCCATAAATCGGTACTGCATTCGATCATCATGACCGGCGCCATTCCCCTGTACCTGTGCCCGGAGCGCAATGAGCTGGGGATCATCGGCCCCATCCCGCTCAGCGAGTTCAGCCCCGAGTCGATCCGCGCCAAGATCGATGCCAGCCCCTTGACCCGAGGTCGGCCACCCAAGGTGAAGTTGGCGGTGGTGACCAATTCCACTTACGACGGCCTGTGTTACAACGCCGAACTGATCAAGCAGCAACTGGGCAGCAGCGTCGAGGTGCTGCATTTCGATGAAGCCTGGTACGCCTATGCGGCGTTTCACGAGTTCTTCGCCGGACGTTACGGCATGGGCACCTCGCGCACCGTAGACAGCCCGCTGGTGTTCACCACCCATTCCACCCACAAGCTGCTGGCGGCCTTCAGCCAGGCGTTGATGATCCATGTGCAGGACGGCGGCGCGCGCCAGTTGGACCGCGATCGGTTCAACGAAGCGTTCATGATGCATATCTCCACCTCACCGCAATACAGCATCATCGCCTCGCTGGATGTCGCCTCGGCCATGATGGAAGGCCCGGCCGGCCGCTCGCTGTTGCAGGAGATGTTCGATGAGGCCCTGAGTTTCCGCCGCGCCCTGGCCAATCTGCGTCAGCATCTGCCGGCCGAGGATTGGTGGTTTTCCATCTGGCAACCGCCCTCGGTGGCCGGCATCGACCGTGTTGCCACGGCGGATTGGCTGTTGCATCCCGAAGATGACTGGCATGGCTTCGGCGACGTGGCCGAAGACTACGTATTGCTCGATCCGATCAAAGTCACCTTGGTCATGCCCGGTCTCACGGCCGGCGGTGCGTTGAGCGATTGCGGGATTCCCGCCGCAGTGGTCAGCAAATTCCTCTGGGAGCGTGGGCTGGTAGTGGAAAAGACCGGGCTGTATTCCTTCCTCGTGCTGTTTTCCATGGGCATCACCAAAGGCAAATGGAGTACCTTGCTCACCGAGTTGCTGGAGTTCAAACGCAACTACGACGCCAATGTCAGCCTGGCCAGTTGTCTGCCCTCGGTATTTGCCCAGGGGCCGGTGCGTTATCAGGGGCTGGGGTTGCGCGACCTCTGCAACCAATTGCACAGTTGCTACCGCAGCAACGCCACGGCCAAGCATCTCAAGCGCATGTACACGGTGTTGCCGGAGATCGCCATGAAACCAGCCGACGCCTACGACCAGTTGGTCCGGGGCGAAGTCGAGGCCGTTTCCATCGATGCCTTGCCAGGGCGCGTCGCAGCGGTGATGCTGGTGCCGTACCCGCCGGGCATCCCATTGATCATGCCGGGCGAACGCTTTACCGAGTCCACCCGGTCGATCATCGACTACCTGGCATTTGCCCGCACGTTCGATAGCAGTTTCCCTGGGTTTGTCGCGGATGTTCACGGGTTACAACACGAAGACGGCGGCAGTGGTCGTTGTTACACCGTCGATTGCATCAAAGGTTAAGGATGTCTATGCAAGCTGTAACGAACCCGAAGTATCCAGGGCTCAGTGTGCGGGTCGCCGATGCAGGCTTTGACGCTTATGTCTGGGGCAATGATTTCAGCTTCGAAGTCAGTGGCTATGGCGTGCCGCAGATGGGTAAGCGGGTCGATCAATGGCCGGTGGAGCGCATCCTGCCGTACCGCAAGTGCTATGGCATCGACCCGGAGGAGTTCGCCAGTTTCCGCGACGCCCCCGACAGCGCCATCTTTATGGCCTACCTGGATGACGAGCCGGTGGGGCACATCGTCGTCAGCACCAATTGGAACGGCTTTGCCCATGTCGACGAGCTGGCGGTGGCGCTGCAAGCACGCCGGCACGGGGTGGCCAAGGCGCTCCTGGATGTGGCGCAGTTCTGGAGCCGCAAGAAAAGCCTGCCGGGCATGGTGCTGGAAACCCAGAACAACAACCTCGGCGCGTGCCGCCTGTATGAGCGCTGCGGCTATGTGATGGGCGGGATCGACCACCTGCGCTATCGCGGCATCGACCCGCAGACCCGCGAAGTGGCGATTTTCTGGTATCGGCTGTTCAAAAGCGAAGTCGACAAGGCTTAGTCAGCCCAGCAGGGCTTGCGCCTTGTGCGTGACGATCTCCAGCAACGCATTCAAGGCCGGGGAGGGCGTGGCGTCCTTGAGCGTCAGCGCATACAGACTGACCATGATCGGCGGCGACACCGGGCAGGCATCCAGTCCGGCCTCCCGAGCGCCATATGCGGTGAATGGATCGACGATCGCCAAGCCTTCACCCGCCTCAACCATGCTGCGCATCATCTGATAGGTCTGGACCCGCGTCTGCACCACCGGCAACGGGCGCAGGGCTTGCAGCTTGGCGTCCAGCAGACGACTGAGCGGGTCTTGCCCTTCAAGGCCAATCATTGACTGGCCGGCCAGTTCCTGCAGTGCGATGTACTTCTGTTTGGGCTTGAGCCAGCCATGGGGCGCGAGCAGTTGCAGCTTGCCTTGGGCCAGCACATTGCATTGGATCTGCGGGTGCTCGGGGTCGTGCAGGCTCAGGCCGACTTCGGCCTCGCGCAGCAACAGGCTTTTGACGATCTCCCGCGTCGGCTGGCTGGACAGATTGCACGGCGTGTCCTGAAAACGCCGGCGCAATGCGGCAATGCTTTGCGGCAGTAGTTGATTGGCCAGGGGCGGAGTGCACAGGGCGCGCAGGGTGGGTGCGTGATGGAGTTTGAGGCGGCTGGCCAGGCGTTGCACCGGCTCCAGGGCTTCGTAGAGCAAGGCGATGTCGGCTTGCAACTCCAGGGTTTCGCGCGTGGCCTGTAGGCGCCCGCGCACGCTGGCAAACAACATGAAGCCCAGTTGATGCTCGGCATCCTTGAGCGTTGCGTCCACATCGCCCACGGGGAGTTGCAACCACTCGGCGGCCGTGCCGAGGTGTCCGGTCTGCAAAATGGCCTGAATCACTTCGATATGACGTAAACGCATCGCCGGAGTCTATGTGCAGCGCCGTGGGGTTTCAATGGCGCGGGCCTCGATGCGCAAAAAAGACTGCGCGGGTCGCTCACACCTATGGCTTTCGGCCATGACCCCACTAGAATGGCGCGTCCGAACATCGATGACCAAAGCCGCCAACGGCACTTACAACAAAAACAGGTCGGGTCTCACATGCCAATCCCCTCGCGCTTTTTTGGGGTAACGGCCAAGCAACTCCTGGTGCTTCTGACCGTGGGGTGCACGGCTGCTTATCTCTTGAGTAATCACGACGAACCCTTGCCGCAGAGTCTGGCGCTGGAAACCTTTATCCGTTCCCAGGAGCAGGTGAGCGAGCAGGTGGGGGCGGTGCTGGGCATTGCCCTGGTGCGTCAGGTGCAGGCGTATCCGGCTTATGGCGCGCCGGGTTACACGCGTTCACTGTATGCGGTCGAAGGGGAGCGAGGGCAATTGATGGTCACGCTCAAACAGGTCGAGGGTGAAGCTGATGCCGAAGTGACGGAGATCCGCCGACCGTGATCGCCCAGCCCAGTCAATGCCATCAATGGCCAGGACTGAGCAGGCAGAAACGGCGCGATCTTAAGAAGCGAGGGTGGTTTGCGACTCGCGGACCAGAATCGTCCCCGATTGAATCAGTTTGAATTCGTCGCCTTCCAGTTTTTCTACACGATCGCCAATGGCCAGCTTGTAGGTGGTGGTAGGCGCCGAGCCAGCCAGGTCGCCTTGGGCCGGGCTGGATTCCTGGAACTCATGCACCGAATACACGCGTCCTTCTGCATCTCTGGCATGGAACTGTCCGACAAGTACTGCTGCCATCTGTTTAGAACCTCTGGAGATAAACACTCGATTTACGGTTGTGTAGACCGTCAGGGAGCGGGGTAGTTTACCTATAAGAAAAAAATACTATTCGTAGGCTTTCTCAGAAGCTTCCTACGCTGTGTGGCGTCATACAAACCTATAAAAACGCTGCAAAACCTGCTGGTGAACGCGCGGCGAAGACTCTATAACTACAAGCTCCTTTAGTCAGACGTCGGGAAACCTCAATGAGCAAGGTCTACACGATTGCCGTCCTGGTTGGCAGCTTGAGAAAAGACTCCATCAACCGCAAAGTCGCGTTGGCGTTGGCCGAACTGGCCCCTGCCAATCTGAAGTTGAACATCGTGGAAATCGGCGATCTGCCGCTCTACAACGAGGACATCGATGGTGCTTCACCGCCGGCAGCCTACAGCACTTTCCGTCAGCAGGTGAGTTCATCCGACGCGGTGCTGTTCGTGACCCCCGAATACAACCGCTCAGTGCCGGCGCCGTTGAAGAACGCGATTGACGTGGGTTCGCGCCCTTACGGTAAAAGCGCCTGGAGCGGCAAGCCAGGGGCGATTATCAGTGTGTCGCCGGGGGCGATTGGCGGGTTTGGCGCCAACCACCATTTGCGCCAGTCGTTGGTGTTCCTGGATGTGTGGTGCATGCAGCAGCCGGAAGCCTACCTGGGCGGCGCGGGCAGCGTGTTTGACGACAGCGGCAAGGTGTCGGAAAAGACCAAGCCATTCTTGCAGGCGTTTATCGATGCCTACGGCCAGTGGGTAGAAAAACAGCGGGGCTGAATTACGCGCCTGAGGGGTGTGCGGGATTGCTCCCACACGCCCCTACAGATACGGCTTATCGTAGCCAGTTGGTGCGCGCCAACTCGATCACCTCATCGCCACGCCCGCTCATCACCGCCTTGAGCATGTACAGGCTGAACCCTTTGGCCTGTTCCAGCTTGATGCTGGGCGGCATCACCAGTTCCTGGGTCGCTGTGACCACATCCACCAGCACCGGGCCATCATGGGCCAGGGCACGGCGCAACGCCGGCTCCAGGTCTTCGGATTGCTCCACGCGAATACCGAGAATGCCCATGGCATTGGACATGGCGGCGAAATCCGGGTTTTTGAGATCGGTGCCGGCCTCCAGGTAACCGGCGGCCTTCATCTCCATGGCGACAAACCCCAGCGACGCGTTATCGAACACGATGACTTTGACCGGCAGCTTCAATTGCGCCAGTGAAATGAAATCCCCCATCAACATGGCAAAGCCACCGTCGCCGGACATTGAGATCACTTGGCGTCCAGGAAACGCTGCCTGTGCGCCGATGGCCTGGGGCATGGCATTGGCCATTGAGCCGTGGTTGAACGAGCCGATCAGGCGGCGCTTGCCGTTCATCTTCAGGTAACGCGCGGCCCACACGGTGGGCGAACCGACGTCAGCGGTGAAGATGGCATCGTCGTCCGCCAGTTCGCTGAGCAGGCGTGCGACGTATTGCGGGTGAATCGGCCGATTGGCTTTGGACGGCTGCGCCAGATCGTCCAGACCCTGGCGGGCTTTTGCATAGTGCTTCAACGACGTGTCGAGAAAGCTGCGGTCGGTTTTGCGGGTCAGGTGCGGCAGCAGGGCGTCCAGGGTTTCGCTAACGTCGGCGGCGATGCCCAGGTCCAGGGTGGCGCGTCGGCCGAGGGCCTGGGGGTCGCGGTCGATCTGGATGATCGTAGCGTCAGTGGGGTAGAACTGGCGATAGGGGAAGTCGGTGCCGAGCATGATCAGCGTGTCGCAGTCGAGCATGGCGTGGTAGCCGGAGCTGAAGCCGATCAGGCCGGTCATGCCCACGTCGAACGGGTTGTCCCACTCCACATGCTCCTTGCCGCGCAACGCATGCACCACCGGCGCACCGAGGGTGTCGGCCAGGGCGACGACTTGGTCATGGGCGCCGGCGCAGCCGCTGCCGCACAGCAGGGTGACTTTCTGGCTGCTTTGCAGGATCTCCACCAGGCGTTGCAGGTCCTGCTCCGCCGGCAAGGTGCGCGGCGCGTGCAGGGCGGGCCAGGGTTTGAGCTTGTCCTCGACTTCCAGCAGCGACACATCCCCCGGAATCACCACCACCGCCACGCCGCGATTGAGAATCGCCGAACGCATGGCGCGGTGTAGCACCTGGGGCATCTGCTCAGGGTTGCTGACCAGCTCGATAAAGTGGCTGCATTCCTTGAACAGCTCTTGGGGATGGGTTTCCTGGAAGTAATTCAGGCCGATCTCGGACGATGGGATCTGCGCGGCAATCGCCAGCACCGGTACGTGGTTGCGATGGCAGTCGAACAGACCGTTAATCAAATGCAGGTTGCCCGGCCCGCAACTGCCGGCGCATACGGTCAGCTCCCCGGTGGCGGCCGCTTCGGCGCCCGCAGCGAACGCGGCCACTTCTTCGTGACGTACGTGCATCCACTCAATGCTGTCCATGCTGCGCAAGGCGTCGGTCAGCCCATTGAGGCTGTCACCGGTCAAACCCCAGATGCGCTTGATGCCCGCCTGTTCCAGGGTGGTCGCCAATTGCTGGGCCAGGTTGATTTTCGCCATGAAGAACTCCAATCGTCAGTGAGGTTAAAAGCTGCTGATCAATAGGGGACAGTTCGATCACGGCGAATGCTCCGCCTTTAATGTGAAGATTGCGTCATGCTTGCGCGGTACTGCCGAGTGCGCCGAGCGATAAACCACTGATCACGCACCAGCGCCAGGCACGGTGCAACCTTGGGCTTGGGCTGGTGGCCGCGGCTCAGGCGGCGCATCTGGTCGCGTACCACGGCCAGGGTGGCGAGGGCGGCAAGCGGCTTGCGCTGCCACTGGATCGGTTTGAGTTGCGGGTTGGGGTCGCGGCCTTCGCGCCAGTGCTTGAGCAGCTGCGGCTCCAGGGTCAGCGCGGTGGCGATGCCCGCCATGGCGATGCCGCTGTCCAGCACTTGCTGCACGATGGGCAGGCGACGAATGCCGCCGGTCACCATCAACGGCATGGTGGCGATGCTTGCCAGTTCCTTGGCAAATTCCAGGAAGTACGCTTCGCGCGCCAGGGTACGCCCATCCCGCGCTTCGCCCTGCATGGCCGGCGCTTCATAGCTGCCGCCGGACAATTCGAGCAAGTCGATGGGCAAGGGGTTGAGCATCTCCACCACGGCGCGCGCATCCGCTGCATCGAAACCGCCGCGCTGGAAGTCCGCCGAGTTGAGCTTGACTGCCACGCAGAACGACGGGCTGACACTGGCGCGCACGGCGTGGATCACTTCCAGCAGCAGGCGTGCGCGGTTTTCCAGGGAGCCACCCCAGCGGTCGGTGCGGTGGTTGCTCAGAGGCGAGAGAAATTGGCTGATCAGGTAACCGTGTGCGCCGTGGATCTGCACGCCGCTGAACCCGGCTTTCTCAGCCAGGCGCGCGCTGGTGGCGAAGCGCTGGATCACATCCTGGATATCCTCCTCGGTCATGGCCCGAGGGGTGGCGAACATCTTCGAGAAACTGCCCAAGTCCATCGCGATGGCCGACGGCGCCAGGGCTTGCTGGCCGAGGTTGGCCATGGTCTGGCGCCCCGGGTGGCTGAGTTGAACCCAGAAATGCACGCCCTTGGCCCGTGCCACATCGGCCCACTCGCGGAAGCTGTCCAGGTGTTCTTCGTTTTCCAGCGCGACGCCGCCAGGGCCGGTCATGGCGCGGCGATCAATCATCACGTTGCCGGTCAGCAGCAGGCCCGGCTCGCCGTCCGCCCAGGCTTTGTACAGTTGCTTGAGTGCACGGGAGGGTGCTTGGTTGAGATCGGCCATGTTTTCTTCCATCGCAGCTTTGGCGATGCGGTTGGCGATGATTTGGCCGTTGGGCAGGTGCAAGGGTTCAAACGGTGACATGGGTTGACTCCTGAGCGGGGGAGGCCTCAGGCTAAGCTTAAAGTTAACTTTAATGTCAAGCAGGCATCGCAATGAATATCGGAGAACTGGCAAAACAGAGTGGATTAGCCGCGTCGCGCATTCGTTTTTACGAAGCCGAAGGACTGATCAGCCAGGTCGGGCGTCAGGCCAACGGCTATCGGCGCTATGCACCGGAAGCCTTACAGACCTTGCAGTTGATTCAGAGCGCGCAACAGGCCGGGTTTACCTTGCAGGAGCTCAAGGCACTGATGCCGGCGCCGGGGGAACACAAGCGCGAAGAGTTGATCGAGGCGCTGGAACGCAAGGTGCAACAGATCGAAGAGATGCAGGCCCATTTGGCCCACAGCAAGACGCAGTTGTTGGGGGTGATCGAAGCGGTACGGGCGCAGCCGGAAGGCGTGCCGTGTTCGATGGGGCAGAAGCAGGTGCTGGCGTCGATCAACCTCAACCGATAAAAAAAGCCCTGGCATGCCAGGGCTTTTTCATGTGCGCCAACTCAGCGGCGACGGAACAGCGGCAGCGGCTCGTCAGTGGCGGCCTGGTAGGTCACCGAGAAGTCCTTGAGGCTTTCCAGCGCTTCGTACGGGTCTTTGTCGGCGCGCAAGGCGAAGGCATCGAAGCCGCAACGGTGCAGGTAGAACAGCTGATCGCGCAGTACATCGCCAATCGCTCGCAGTTCGCCCTTGTAACCGTAGCGGTCACGCAGCAGGCGGGCGTTGGAGTAGTTGCGGCCATCGGTGAAGGCCGGGAAATTCAGGGCTATGACCTGGAAGTGTTGCACGTCCGCGCCGATCTCTTCGGCTTCTTCATCGGCGTCCAGCCACACGCCCAGGCCGCCGTCGCGAGCCTTGAGGGCGTGGCCGTGTTCGCGCCACAGCGCCAATGGCACGATCAGGTCGTCGCAGTTGGAAATGCCGTCGAAGCTCGCGTCCTTGGGCAGCAGGTGCCAGGTTTCGTCGACGACTTCGTTGTTCTTAATGATTCGCTGCATAGACGCGCTCCTTGAACAGGTCGATGCCGATACGCTGATAGGTGTCGATGAAACGCTCATCTTCGGTGCGCTGTTCGATGTATACGTCGATCAGTTTGCCGATCACGTCAGGCATGGCTTCCTGGGCGAAGGACGGGCCGAGGATCTTGCCCAGGCTCGCATCGCGGCTGGCGCTGCCACCCAGGGACACTTGGTAGAATTCTTCGCCTTTCTTGTCCACGCCCAGGATGCCGATATGGCCGACGTGGTGGTGACCACAGGCGTTCATACAGCCGGAGATGTTCAGGTCAAGCTCACCGATGTCGAACAGGTAGTCCAGGTCGTCGAAACGGCGCTGGATCGATTCGGCGATTGGGATCGACTTGGCGTTGGCCAGGGAGCAGAAATCCCCGCCCGGGCAGCAGATGATGTCAGTCAGCAGGCCGATGTTTGGCGTGGCGAAACCGCTCTCGCGTAGCTCGCCCCACAGGGTGAACAATTGGCTCTGCTCAACGTCCGCCAGGATGATGTTCTGCTCGTGGGAGGTGCGCAGTTGGCCGAAGCTGTAGCGCTCGGCCAGGTCGGCAACGGCGTCCAGCTGTTTGTCAGTGATGTCGCCTGGGGCCACGCCGGTTGGCTTGAGCGACAGGGTCACGGCTACATAGCCTGGCTTCTTGTGGGCCAGGGTGTTGCGGGTACGCCAGCGGGCGAAGCCAGGATGCTGCTGGTCGAGGGCGGCGAGTTCGGCGTCCTGATCGCTCAGGGCCTTGTACTCGGGGTCGACGAAATGTTTGGCGACGCGGTGCACTTCGGCGTCGGTCAAGGTGGTCTGGCCGCCGCGCAGGTGTTCCATCTCGGCGTCGACCTTTTGGGCGAACACCTCAGGGGTCAGCGCCTTGACCAGGATCTTGATCCGGGCCTTGTACTTGTTGTCGCGACGGCCGTAGCGGTTGTAGACGCGCAGGATGGCGTCCAGGTAGCTCAACAGGTCCCGCCACGGCAGGAACTCGTTGATAAACGCGCCGACGACCGGGGTACGGCCCAGTCCGCCACCCACCAGTACGCGGAAACCCAGCTCGCCAGCGGCGTTGTACACCGGCTCCAGGCCGATATCGTGAACTTCGATGGCGGCACGGTCCGAGGTCGAGCCATTGACGGCGATCTTGAACTTGCGCGGCAGGTAGGCGAATTCGGGGTGGAAGGTGGTCCACTGGCGAATGATTTCACACCAGGGGCGCGGGTCGATCAGCTCATCGGCGGCTACCCCGGCGAACTGGTCAGTGGTGACGTTGCGCAGGCAGTTACCGCTGGTCTGAATCGCGTGCATTTGCACGGTGGCCAGTTCCGCCAGGATGTCCGGCACATCTTCCAGGGCCGGCCAGTTGAACTGAACGTTCTGGCGGGTACTGATGTGGGCATAGCCTTTGTCATAGTCGCGGGCAATCTTGGCCATCATGCGGGTCTGGCGCGAGGTCAGTTGGCCGTAAGGCACGGCCACGCGGAGCATCGGCGCAAAGCGCTGAACATAAAGGCCATTTTGCAGGCGCAGAGGGCGGAACTCTTCTTCGCTCAGTTCACCTGCCAGATAGCGTCGGGTCTGATCACGGAACTGCTTGACGCGGTCCTCGATGATGCGCTGATCGTATTCGTCGTATACGTACATATAGGTCCTGTTCTCGGCAAATCTGCGCGCACGGCCGCGCACTCCCAACGGAGCCGGCGCACGATACCAGTTTGCGTTTATGCGCAAAAGTGATGTTTGAGTATATGCACATAACCAAAATGACTAATGAGACGGGTTATCACGATATCCATATTTGTCATGCGGGCAATCATCGACTTTACTGTCGTCGAGTCTTAATGCAATCACCTATAAAACCGACAAGAGGCGATGCGATGAGCAATCCTACAAAAGCCCGTAAACCCGACAGCACCGTGGATGCCTGGGCCATTCTGTTCCTGATCATCCTGGTGGTTGGCACTGCGGTATTCTGGGTCAGCCACCAATAAACCCTGTTGATTGAGCCTCGATTGTCGGGCGCATCGCCTTTATCCTAGGCGGCTTATTTTCAAGGCTCAAATCACCATGTTGAAGGTTTTGCTGGCGTGTGTGTACTTGCTGGGTTCTGCGTATGCGGCGACGGCTCAAGCCACATCCGTGGTGTTCCTCAACCCTGGCAAGTCGACGGAAACCTTCTGGGTCGATTACGCGCAATTCATGCAGGCCGCCGCCAAGGATCTGGGCCTGGAGTTGCGCGTGCGTTATGCCGAGCGCGAAATCCAGAACACCCTCGTGCAGGCCCGTGAGGCACTGCAAGGCGACAAGCGCCCGGATTATCTGGTGCTGGTCAACGAGCAGTACGTCGCCCCGCAGATCATGCGTATGGCCCAGGGCAGTGGGGTCAAGCTGCTGCTGGTGAATAACGCGCTGACCGCCAGTCAAGCACAATGGCTGGAGGCTCAGACCGATGTCGATGAGATCGGCACCCTGGTAGCCGAAGACGATACCGCCGGCTACTTGATGCTCATCGACTTGCTGCGCCAGCACGGCCCCGTCGCGCCGGGACATACCCTCGATCTGCTGGCCTTCTCCGGCGCCCAGCACACCCCGGCCGCACAGTTGCGCGAGCAAGGCCTGCACCGCGCGCTGGCCGAACATCCCGAAGTGCGCCTGCGTCAGCTGGTCTACGGGGAGTGGAGCCGCGAACGTGCGTTTGAGCAAGCTACGCAGTTGTTCAAGCGTTATCCGCGCACGGCCTTGGTGTGGTCGGCTAACGACGAGATGGCTTTGGGCGCCATGCGCGCCCTTCAGAACAGCGGACGAACACCAGGCAAGGATGTGCTGTTCAGCGCTGTCAATAGCTCACCGCAAATCCTTCGGGCGCGCCTGGACGGGCGACTGAGCACGCTGGTGGCCGGGCATTTCACCCTGGGTGGATGGGCGATGGTGCTGATCCATGACGATGCCAGCGGCGTCGACATCCGCGCCCACGGCGGGCTTGAGCGCCAGAAAGCACTGTTTCAGTTGATCGATGCGCAGCAGGCGCAACGCTTGCTGCGGCCTTTGCCTGCGGTGGATTTCCGTGCGCTGTCCGCCCAGGGCAAACCGGCGTCCTACCGTTACCCGTTCAGCCTGCAGTGGCTGCTGCGTTAAACACCGGCCAGGTGCAGCACCAGCTTGACGATACCGAACAGGGTCAACGCAAATACCACCGTGAACAGGATGCCCAGAACCACAAAGTGGCTGGGCTTGCCGTGGGTGAAGTCACGGGCGCGGTTCTTGCCGCTTTGTACGCCAAAAGCGGCGGCCACCACGCTGTGCAGCATTTGCCAGAAGGTCGGCGGTTTGTGCTCGTCCATAGGTCCCTCGACACTCAGTGTGTGAGGGACAGCATAGACAATCGGCCAAATTTGAAAGCACGCCAGGTTTAGCTGTCGTAGCCCAGGTTCGGCGCCAGCCAGCGTTCGGTCACGGTCAGATCCTGGCCCTTGCGTGCGGTATAGCTGGCGACTTGGTCTTTATCGATCTTGCCCACGGCAAAGTATTGCGCCTGGGGATGGGCGAAATACCAGCCGCTGACGGCCGCTGCCGGGAACATCGCATAGTGCTCGGTAAGGAACACACCGCTGCGCCCGGCGTGCATTTCGCGGGCTTCGGGGTCCAACAGTTGGAACAGTTGGGCTTTCTCGGTGTGGTCCGGGCACGCAGGGTAGCCGGGGGCAGGGCGGATGCCGCTGTACTGCTCTTTGATCAGCGCCTCGTTGTCCAGTTGTTCATCCTTGGCGTAACCCCAGTGCTCCTTGCGCACCTGCTGGTGCAGCCACTCGGCGCAGGCTTCGGCCAAGCGGTCGGCGAGGGCTTTGACCATGATTGAGTTGTAGTCGTCGCCGGCGTCCTGGTACGCCTTGGCCACTTCTTCGGCGCCGATGCCAGCGGTAGTAATAAAGCCACCGATGTAGTCGGTCACGCCGCTGTTCTTGGGGGCGACGAAGTCGGCCAGGGAGAAGTTCGGCTTGCCGTCGGTCTTGATGATCTGTTGGCGCAGGTGATGCAGCTTGGCGAGGGGCTGACCATCGTCGCCGTAGACCTCCAGGTCATCCTCGTCGACCTGGTTGGCCGGCCAGAAACCGAACACCGCACGGGCGCTGATGAGTTTTTCGTTGATCAACTTATCGAGCATGGCCTGGGCATCGGCGTACAGCGCGGTCGCCGCTTCGCCCACCACTTCATCGGTGAGGATGCGCGGGAATTTGCCCGCCAGGTCCCAGGAAATAAAGAACGGCGTCCAGTCGATGTATTCGGCCAGCACCCTCAGGTCGATATTGTCCAGGACCTTGGCGCCAGTGAAAGTCGGCGTCACTGGGGTGTAGTTGGCCCAGTCGAACTGCGGCTTCTTGGCGATGGCGGCCGCGTAGCTCAGGCGCTCGGTGCGCGCACTGCGGTTGGAGGTGCGTTCGCGCACTTCGATGTAGTCCTGGCGGGTTTTCTCGACAAAACCAGCCTTCAATTCCTTGGACAGCAGTTGCGTAGCCACGCCCACCGCGCGAGAGGCGTCGGTCACATAGATCACTGCATCGTTGCTGTACTTGGGTTCGATCTTCACCGCCGTGTGTGCCTTGGAGGTGGTGGCGCCGCCGATCATCAGCGGCAGGTGGAAGTCCTGGCGCTGCATTTCGCGCGCCACATGCACCATCTCGTCCAGGGACGGCGTGATCAGCCCCGACAGCCCGATGATGTCGCACTTCTGTTCCTTGGCCACTTGCAGGATTTTCTCCGCCGGCACCATCACACCCAGGTCGACGATGTCATAGCCGTTGCAACCCAATACCACACCGACAATGTTCTTGCCGATGTCGTGCACGTCGCCTTTGACGGTAGCCATCAGGATTTTGCCCTTGGCTTCTGGCTTATCGCCTTTTTCCAGCTCGATAAAGGGGATCAAGTGGGCCACGGCCTGTTTCATCACCCGGGCGGATTTCACCACCTGGGGCAGGAACATTTTGCCAGCGCCGAACAGGTCGCCGACGATGTTCATGCCGGACATCAGCGGGCCCTCGATCACTTCGATCGGGCGCGCGAACGACAGCCGCGATTCCTCGGTGTCTTCGACGATATGGGTGGTGATGCCCTTGACCAGCGCATGCTCCAGACGCTTGTTGACGTCCCAGCCGCGCCATTCTTCTGTCTCGGCTTCCTTGACGCTGCCATCGCCCTTGTATTTGTCGGCAATGGCAAGGAGGGCGTCGGTGCCGTCCGGGGTGCGGTTGAGGACCACGTCTTCCACCGCGTCGCGCAGCTCGGCGGGGATCTGATCGTAGATCTCCAACTGGCCGGCGTTGACGATGCCCATGGTCAAGCCATTGCGGATCGCATGCAGCAGGAACACCGAGTGGATCGCCTCGCGCACCGGGTTGTTGCCGCGGAACGAGAACGACACGTTGGACACACCGCCGGAACTCAGCGCATACGGCAGCTCATCGCGGATGTAGGCGCAGGCGTTGATAAAGTCGACCGCGTAGTTGTTGTGTTCCTCGATACCGGTGGCGACCGCGAAGATGTTCGGGTCGAAGATGATGTCTTCCGGCGGGAAACCCACTTCATTGACCAGAATGTCGTAGGAGCGTTTGCAGATTTCTTTCTTGCGCGCTTCGGTGTCGGCCTGGCCGGCCTCGTCGAACGCCATCACCACCACCGCCGCGCCGTAGCGCTTGCACAGTTTGGCGTGGTGGATGAACTGCTCGACGCCTTCCTTCATGCTGATGGAGTTGACGATGCCCTTGCCCTGGATGCACTTGAGGCCGGCCTCGATCACTTCCCACTTGGAGGAGTCGATCATGATCGGGACGCGGGAAATGTCCGGCTCGCCGGCAATCAGATTGAGGAAGGTCACCATGGCCTTCTTCGAATCGAGCATGCCCTCGTCCATGTTGATGTCGATCACCTGGGCGCCGGCTTCCACCTGCTGCAGGGCGACTTCCAGGGCTTCGGTGTAGTTGTCCTCACGGATCAGCCTGGCGAACTTGGCGGAACCGGTGATGTTGGTGCGTTCGCCGACGTTGACGAACAGCGAGTTGCGATCGATGGTGAACGGCTCCAGCCCCGACAGGCGGCATGCCTTGGGAATGTCCGGGATCACGCGCGGCGCATAACCGGCCACGGCCTTGGCGATGGCTTCGATATGGCCCGGCGTGGTGCCGCAGCAACCGCCGACGATATTGAGAAAGCCGCTCTGGGCGAATTCTTCGATGACCTTGGCGGTCTGCGCCGGCAACTCGTCGTACTCGCCGAATTCGTTGGGCAGGCCGGCGTTGGGGTGCGCGGACACATGGGTGTTGGCCTTGTTGGACAACTCTTCCAGGTACGGGCGCAGTTCGCTGGCCCCGAGGGCGCAGTTCAGGCCCACGGAAATCGGCTTGGCGTGGGCTACCGAGTTCCAGAACGCTTCGGTGGTCTGGCCCGACAGAGTCCGGCCGGAAGCGTCGGTGATGGTGCCGGATATCATGATCGGCAGCTCAAGGCCCAGTTCCTCGAACACCCCTTGCACGGCGAAGATCGCGGCTTTGGCGTTGAGGGTGTCGAAGATGGTTTCGATCAGAATCAGGTCGGCGCCGCCTTCGATCAAGCCCTTGGTGGCCTCGGTGTAGTTCTCCACCAGTTCATCGAAGGTTACGTTGCGGTAGCCGGGGTTGTTCACGTCGGGCGACAGCGAGCACGTGCGGCTGGTCGGGCCCAGTACACCGGCGACAAAACGCGGCTTGTCCGGGTTCTCGGCGGTCTTGGCATCGGCAATCTTGCGCGCCAGGCGTGCGCCTTCGACGTTCAGCTCATAGGCCAGTTCTTCCATGCCGTAGTCGGCCATGGAAATCCGCGTGGCATTGAAGGTGTTGGTTTCGAGGATGTCGGCGCCGGCATCCAGATAAGCCTTTTCGATCCCGCCGATCACGTCGGGGCGGGTGATCACCAGCAGGTCGTTGTTGCCCTTGACGTCGCTGGGCCAGTCGGCGAAACGTTTGCCACGGTAGTCGTGTTCTTCCAGTTTATAGCTCTGGATCATCGTGCCCATGCCGCCGTCGAGGATCAGGATGCGTTCCTTGAGGGCGTGGTGAAGAGCTTGCAGACGAGCGCTACGATCGGACATGGGACTACTCTGGTCAGGCATTACGGAGGGCGTGGATCATAGCAAACCTGTGCGGATTTGGAGCATGCCTGGGTTTTGCATGAATATCGTTCATGTTGCCAGCAGGCATGGCCCGGTAGAATCACCGGCAATTTTTCAGCGTACCCCTTGAATCGGGACCGATCCATGTTACTTCGTTCACTCGTCTGCGCCGCATTGGCCTTGCTCGCCAGCACCGTCCACGCCCAGAGTCCCGTTCCGGCAATCTCCTACACCCGCGATATCCAACCGATTTTCACCGAGAAGTGCGTGGCCTGCCATGCGTGCTACGACTCCGCCTGCCAGTTGAACCTGGGCAGTGGCGAAGGTGCGGCGCGGGGCGCGAGCAAAGTACCGGTCTACGATGGCGAACGCAGCCAGGCAACCAAGCCGACCCGTCTGTTCTATGACGCCTTCGGCAAGGCCGCCTGGCAGCGCGAGGGGTTCAGTTCGGTGCTGGATGCCCAGGGCAGTCAGGCTGCCTTGATGGCGCGCATGCTGGAGCTGGGACATCGTCGCACGCCCTTGCAGCCCAATGGCAAGCTGCCCGACGACATTGTGCTGGGCCTCAATCGTGAAAACATGTGCCCCTTGCCGGGGGAGTTCGACGCCTATGCCGGCGCCCATCCCAATGAAGGCATGCCGCTGGCGGTCACCGGGCTGACCGACCAGCAATACCAGACACTGCAACGCTGGCTGGCCTCCGGGGCGCCCATCGACGAGCAAGGCGTGGCACCCAGTGCCCGCGAAGCGGCGCAGGTGCTGCAATGGGAAAACCTGCTCAACGCCCCCGGCGCCCGCGAAAGCCTGGTGGCGCGCTGGCTGTTCGAGCACCTGTTTATCGCCCATCTGTACTTCGAGGGCGGTGAGCCGGGGCATTTCTTTCAGTGGGTGCGCTCGCGCACGCCCAGCGGCCAACCGATTGACCTGATCAACACCCGTCGCCCCAACGACGACCCGGGCACGCGGATTTACTACCGTTTGTGGCCGATCCAGGGCGTGATCGTGCATAAAACCCACATCACCTATCCGCTCAGTGCGCAGAAAATGGCGCGGATCAAAGCCTTGTTTTATGGCAGCGACTGGCAGGTCAGCGCGTTACCGGGCTACGGCCCAGGGCGGCGTGCCAACCCGTTCGAGACCTTTGAGGCGATCCCGGCCCAGGCGCGCTATCAGTTCATGTTGGATAACGCCGAATACTTCGTGCGTACCTTTATTCGCGGGCCGGTGTGCCGTGGGCAGATCGCCACGGACGTGATCCGCGATAACTTCTGGGCTTTGTTCCAGGCCCCGGACCATGACCTGTACATCACCGATGCGCGCTATCGCGGCCAAGCCACACCGTTGCTGGCGATGCCGGGGCAGAACGATGACGTGGGCAGCGTGCTTAGCCTGTGGCTCAAATACCGCGACAAACGCAACCAGTACGAAGCCCTGCGCCGCGACAGCTACGCAGACCTGCCGGCGCCCAGTTGGTCGACCCTGTGGGCCGGTAATGATAATGCGCTGTTGAGCATCTTCCGTCACTTCGACAGCGCGTCGGTCAATAAGGGCCTGATCGGCGAGGTGCCGCAGACGATGTGGCTGTTCGATTACCCGTTGCTGGAGCGCACCTATTACCAGTTGGTGGTCAATTTCGATGTGTTCGGCAATGTCTCGCACCAGGCCCAGACTCGCCTGTATTTCGACCTGATCCGCAATGGCGCCGAGCAGAACTTCCTGCGCTTGATGCCGGCGGACTCTCGCGAGGACTACCTCGACGACTGGTACCAGAACAGCGGCAAGCTCAAGCTTTGGCTGGACTACGAAGCCATCGACGATGATAAGCCCACTGGCCTGCACCTGGATAAGAAGGACCCGAAACGCGATTTCGCCCAGCAGTTGCTCGCCCGCTACGGCGACTTGAACGTCAGCCCTGACCCGATCAATCGTTGTACCGGCGCGTACTGCTCGCGTGAGGGCATCGATCCGGTGCTGCAGGACGTCGACCAGGCCCTGAGCCGCCTTGCATCGCGCCCGGCGGCTGGGCTCAAAGTGATCAATCAATTGCCCGAAGCCACGATGCTGCGCGTGGAAACCCCAAGCGGCAAACGTGAGGTCTACAGCCTGTTGCGCAACCGTGCCCACAGTAACGTAGCGTTCCTGCTAGGGGAGGCGTACCGCTACCAGCCGGGGCTGGACACGCTGACGGTCTACCCTGGGGTGATGAGCAGCTACCCGAACTTTATGTTCAATATTCCCGCCGGGGACGTGCCGGAGTTCGTCTCCCGCATGGAGCAGGCCCAGGACGCCGAGAGCTTTGAGAAGATCGTCGATCACTGGGGCGTGCGTCGCAGCCATCCGCAGTTCTGGGCGTATTTCCACGACCTGTCGCGCTACCTCCACGAGACCACTCCACTGGAAGAGGGCGTGTTGGACATGAATCGTTATCAAAACCTCTGACCTACGTGACCGGCTTTTCCGACAAAAATACTGGGACTTTGTAACTCTGTAATGATTTGGCGTAAACTGCCGGCAAGCCTGTGAGGAGTTTCCATGACTGCCATAACCATTACCGACGCCGCCCACGATTACCTGGCCGACCTGCTGTCCAAGCAGAACACCCCAGGCATCGGCATCCGCGTCTTTATCACCCAGCCCGGCACCCAATACGCCGAGACGTGCATTGCCTACTGCAAGCCCGGTGAAGAGAAACCTGAAGACACTGCCCTGGGGCTGAAAAGCTTCACCGCATACATCGATAGCTTCAGCGAAGCGTTTCTCGACGACGCGGTGGTGGACTACGCCACCGACCGTATGGGCGGCCAGTTGACCATCAAGGCGCCGAACGCCAAGGTGCCGAACGTCAACGCCGACAGCCCGGTGAACGAGCGCATCAACTACTACTTGCAAACCGAGATCAACCCAGGACTGGCCAGCCACGGCGGTCAGGTGAGCCTGATCGACGTGGTCGAAGATGGCATCGCTGTGTTGAAGTTCGGCGGCGGCTGCCAAGGCTGCGGCCAGGCCGACGTAACCTTGAAGGAAGGCATCGAGCGCACCTTGCTGGAGCGTATCCCGGAGCTCAAGGGTGTGCGTGACGTGACCGACCATACGCAGAAAGAAAACGCCTACTACTGAGTAAGGCGTTCGCTGCGAACAAAAAAACGGCGCCCCGTGAGCGCCGTTTTTTTTGGTTTAAATTCAGTTGGTTGAGATATTTATCTCATAAATCAGATTAAGTGATGAAAAGGCTTGCCTAAGATTGTAGTGAGTCAGCGTGGCCTTCAACTACTGGAAGTCCCTATCGGGGGCAAGCCCCCTCCCACAGTAGACCGCGTTCACTGGACGCTGCGAGGTTGCTTCATGTGGGAGGGGGCTTGCCCCCGATAGCGCCGGATCAGCAACTAAGCCGCCAACTGATACGCCTCTATAAAAATAAACTAAATCAAAAGCTTATATCTAATTGGTAAGGTTATTTATCAAGTTCGATAAAGGTGCACATGCCCCGCCCGATACAACGACGACTCACTGAAGCAGTCACTTGCCAACACCCGACCCACTAAAATCAACGCCGTGCGCCGAAACCCTTTGGCAACGACTTTCTCGGCAATATCCCCCAGCGTCCCTGTCACCCAATCCTGATCTGGCCAGGTTGCGCGATGCACCACGGCGATCGGGCAATCCGCACCGTAGTGTGGGAGCAGTTCGGCGACGATCTTTTCCAGATGGTTGACCCCCAGGTGAATCGCCATGGTGGTGCCATGTCGAGCCAAGCTGGCGAAGTCCTCGCCGGCGGGCATGGGGGTCTTGTCGGCGTAGCGCGTCAGGATCACGCTCTGGGCGATGTCCGGCAGGGTCAGTTCGGTTTCCAGCAAGGCCGCGCAAGCGGCAACGGCAGTCACGCCGGGGATGATCTGGAATGGGATGCCCAGTTCACGCAAGCAGCGAATCTGCTCGCCGATGGCTCCATACAGGCTCGGGTCGCCGGAGTGGACTCGCGCCACATCGAAGCCATTGGCGTGGGCGGTCTGGATCAATTCAATGATCTGTTCCAAGTGCAGCTCAGCGCTGTTGACCACCTGTAAGGCTTGATGGCCCTCCAGCACCGCCGCCGGGACCAGTGACCCCGCGTAGATAATCACCGGGCAACTGCGGATCAACCGCTGGCCTTTGACAGTGATCAATTCCGGGTCGCCGGGGCCGGCGCCGATAAAGTAGACGGTCATGGAGCGTTCCTGTGAAAAAACGGACGAGCATGAAGATTGTTCATGATCGGGGAGGGCGATTATCGGGTTTTTAACCCGTGCAGGCCAATGCCACGGTGGCACGGGCGTTTTTGCGGCGGGTGATCAGCAGTCTGGCAGGGGCTGCGTCGAGCTGTTCGGCCGCTGCCAGCGCGGCGCTTTCGGCAATGCCGTAACAGCCGGTATGGGCAAAA
Organism: Pseudomonas sp. S5F11; assembly: GCF_019641515.1. Lineage (NCBI taxonomy): Bacteria > Pseudomonadati > Pseudomonadota > Gammaproteobacteria > Pseudomonadales > Pseudomonadaceae > Pseudomonas > Pseudomonas sp. S5F11. The sequence continues at coordinate 1,048,151 of NZ_JAIFJZ010000001.1, read as the reverse complement.
GCCACGGCAGATTTGTGGCTCAGCCGACCTTCATATGCCGCCAAGTGCTGGGCGTTAAAGCAGCACAAGGGCAGGTCCAAGGCTGTGGCCAATGCCAGCAGCCCTGGTTCAGCGTGTTTCAGATCGATACTCGCCAGTGCAGTGAGCTGCCGGCGCTCGACGCCTGCTTCGGCCAATGCCTCATCCAGCAGCGCCAACAGGCTGTGAACCTCACAACCTCGCTGGCAGCCCAGACCGGCGACGAGGCTCATGCCGCGTAATGACTGTCGCGGTTACGCCGGAACAACCACGCGCTGATCAGGCCCAACGCCAGCCAGAACGCCATGTTGGTCAGCTGTGAAGCAATTTTGAACTGCGCTTCCAGCGCCTCCGGCGCCAGCATCGAATGCACTGCCGGCTGTGGCGCGCCAATCACATGGGGCACTACCAGGATCGCCACGCCCAGGACCTTGAGCAGCGCGTTGCGACCGAACACCAGCAGGGCGATACCGGCCGCGGTGGACGCGGCGGTGCCGATCCACCAGGTCTGACGCAGCGCCAGGTCAGCCGCTGCGGTGCCCGGCAGTTCCGGCGGCAGGCCCAGGGTGGGTGCCAGCACGAAAGTCGCATAACCGGCCAAGCCCCACAGCAGGCCCTGAGCCGTGCGGGTCGGGGCGCGCAGGGTGTAGAGACCGGCCAGCATCAAGGCAAAACCGACGGCCACCACCAGGTTGCCGGCGGTGGTCGACAGCACGCGCTGCCAGCCATCTTCCGGCTCCCAGGCCTCTGCGTCGTGGGTATGCGCGGCCGTACCGGCGGCGTGTTCATGGGCTGCCGGTGCCTGCTCGAAGGTCTCGGCCTGCAAAATCAGCGGAGCCACCCAGAAGCTTTGCAGCAGTGTCAGCAGCAGGGCGGCCAGCAGGCCAGTGAATCCTGCGGTTTGCGCAATACGCTTAATCATCTCGGCAGGTCTCAGTGGCACGGGAACGCGGCGCTGTGGCGGGTATCGTGGGCGGCGTTATGCACCGCCTCGATGTGGGAAAAGCCGGCGAAGTACACCAGGCACGCGCCGAGGATCGACGCACCGATGGCGGCGGTCAGGCGTTGGCTCAGGGTAGTGGTGCCGCTGGTGGCGGGCGAAGTGCTGCTGATGATCGACATGGCGCGTCCCTTTCAGGTGTCTGGGGTGGGGACGTGCGCATAAAAACCCCGCGAGCCGGACCCGCAGGGTTTGAACAGCGCCCGCCCACCGCGGGTTTGTTATCTGATTTTTTCGGGCCGGTCTCCGGGCTTGCGAGGGGGCTCTGCCAAGAACCCTTAAAGCGTCGCCTTCCCATGCTCAAGCACAGTGGCCGTGACGCTTCGCTCGCTTACCGTTGCGGGGGCAGCACCGGACTGACCATCGCAAGATGGCGCACCGGTTTCCCGTTTCACCCTGTGAAGGGCACCCGAAACAAGGCCTGTAGGAAAGCATGCAGAGCAGCGGTAGTCAAATTCACCATCCCCCTGTAGCCTTGCACCTTCGAGGTTCTTCGGCCCAGGTCGAAGCTAAGAAGGGAACGCGGTCCAAGCCGCGGCTGCCCCCGCAACTGTGAAGGGTTCAGTTGACTGCCACGCCACTGCCATCAGGCGGGAAGGCGCAGTCAGCGCCGGTCTTGCGACCCGAACGCCCCAAGCCAGGAGACCTGCCTCGTCACCGATTTTTTAATTCAACCGGGCGGGGTGATCCGGTGACGAAATCCGCTGCTGCGCGCCTGCGCAGGGCCTATCGTCCCGTATGCCCGCCCCCAAGGGCATCCGATGAAAACACTGGCCAAACTTCCCGTCACCATCGTTACCGGCTTCCTCGGCTCGGGCAAAACCACGTTGCTGCGCCATATGCTCGACAACGCTCAGGGCCGTCGCATTGCGGTGATCGTCAACGAGTTCGGTGAGTTGGGCATCGACGGCGAGATCCTCAAACAGTGCTCCATCGGCTGCACCGAGGAAGAAGCCAACGGCCGCGTGTATGAGCTGGCCAACGGCTGCCTGTGCTGCACCGTGCAGGAAGAGTTCTTTCCGGTGATGCGCGAATTGGTGGCGCGCCGTGGCGACCTCGACCATATCCTGATCGAAACCTCGGGCCTGGCCCTGCCAAAACCCTTGGTCCAAGCCTTCCAGTGGCCGGAAATCCGCAGCGCCTGCACGGTTGACGCGGTAATCACCGTGGTCGACAGCCCAGCCGTGGCCGCCGGCACTTTTGCTGCGTTCCCGGATCAGGTCGACGCTCAGCGCAAGCTCGACCCGAACCTGGACCACGAATCGCCGCTGCACGAACTGTTCGCCGACCAACTGGCCAGCGCCGACCTGGTGATCCTCAACAAGTGCGACCTGATCAGCCCCGATGACCTGGCCCGTGTGCGCCTGGAAGTCGCCGAAGAACTGCCGCCGGCGGTGAAGATCGTCGAAGCCAGCAGCGGTCGCTTGCCCCTGGAGGTACTGATCGGCCTGGGCGCAGGCTCCGAGGAACACATCGACGCGCGTCACAGCCATCACGATCATCACCACGAAGGTGAAGACGATCACGACCACGACGCGTTCGACTCCATCTCCATTGATCTGCCACAGGCCGACGAAGCGCTGCTGCTCGACGCCCTGACGCAATTGGTGGTGCAGCACGGCATCCTGCGCGTCAAAGGTTTCGCCGCTATCCCCAACAAACCGATGCGCCTGCTGATTCAGGGCGTGGGCACCCGTTTCGACAAACACTTCGACCGCGCCTGGACGGCCGACGAGCCGCGCACCACGCGCCTGGTGCTGATCGGTCAGGACCTGGACGCCGCCGGCCTCGAAGCGCAACTGCGCGCCGCGCTCAGCGTTTAACCCATGCACCTGCTCAGGACTCAGCCCGGCGGTTTTGTCGCGGACGACAATATTGCCGACCTTGGCCAGACGCCCGCCGAACTGGTGGTCCTGTGCAGCGGCGATTCCAGCTTGGCGCTACTGGCCGAAGCAGCCCGGCAACTGCCCGACGACTACCCCAGCCTGCGCCTGGCCAACCCCATGCAGGTGCAGAACCATGCCTCGGTGGACCTGTACGTCGACGAGGTGCTGCGCCACGCGAAAGTCATTCTGATTTCGCTGCACGGCGGTATCGGTTACTGGCGCTATGGCGTCGAGCGCCTGGTGGAGCTGGCCGAGCGTGGGGTGACGTTGATTCTGGTGCCGGGGGATGATCGCCCGGACCCGGAACTCAGCGGCCTGAGCACGGTTGACCCCGAACAGCGCGACCGCCTGTGGCAGTTCTTGCGCCAGGGCGGGTTGGGTAATGCGCTGGATTTCTATCGCTGCCTGGCCAGCGCTCACCTGGGCCGTGACTATGCCTGGGCCGAGCCGCACACCTTGCCGCGCACGGCGATTTATCACCCGCGCCACGCCAACCCGCGCTTGAGCGATTGGCAGGCGGATTGGCGCGCCGAGTGGCCGGTGGCGGCGGTGCTGTTCTATCGCTCCCATCTGCAGGCGGCCAATACCTGCTTTATCGATGTGTTCTGCCAGCGTCTGCAGGCGGCGGGGCTTAACCCGTTGCCGATGGCGGTGGCGAGTTTGAAAGAGCCTGGCTGCCTGACGGTGGTCGAGGATCTGCTGGACGAGGTCGGCGCGGCGGTCATTCTCAACACCACCGGCTTTGCTCAATCCAGTCCGGAGGCGCCGCATTTACGCCCGTTTCGGCGCAATATCCCGGTGATCCAGGCGATCTGCGCCCAGGACAACCAGCCCGGCTGGGAGGCCAGCGAACAGGGCCTGGGGCCCCGTGACCTGGCCATGCACATTGCCTTGCCGGAGCTGGACGGGCGCATCATCAGCCGGCCGATCAGCTTCAAGGATTTGGCCTGGCGCAGCGAGCGCAGCCAGTCCGACGTGGTGTGCTATCGCGCCGCGCCCGAGCGCATGGATTTCGTCGCCGAACTGGCGCGGCGCTGGGTCGAGCTGGCGCGGGTGCCGAATGCGGAAAAACGCATCGCCCTGGTGCTGGCCAACTACCCGACCCGTGACGGTCGCATCGGCAACGGCGTCGGCCTGGACACTCCGGCGGCGGCGCTGAATATCCTGCGCGCGCTGCAAACCGAGGGCTATCCGCTGCCGGATCGACTGCCCGACAGCGGCACGGCGTTGATCCATGAACTGCTCGGTGGCGTGACCAACGACCTCGACACCCTGGACCTGCGCCCTTGCCACCAGAGCCTGGGCCTGGACGAGTACGAGGCGTTGTTCTTGCGCTTGCCCGAAGCCAACCGCCAAGCCGTGTTGCAGCGTTGGGGCGCGCCGCAGCAAGACCCGATGTGCCGCGATGGCCGCCTGATGATTGCCGGCTTGCGCCTGGGCCTGACCTTTGTCGGTATCCAGCCGGCGCGCGGCTATCAGGTGGACGCTAGCGCGGTGTACCACGACCCGGACCTGGTGCCGCCCCATGGCTACCTGGCGTTCTACTTCTGGTTGCGCCATACCTATGGCGCCCATGGCGTGATCCACGTCGGCAAGCACGGCAACCTGGAATGGCTGCCGGGCAAGGGCGTGGGCCTCTCGGAGCACTGCTGGCCGGATGCATTGCTGGGGCCGCTGCCGAACATCTATCCGTTTATCGTCAACGACCCGGGCGAGGGCGCCCAGGCCAAACGTCGTACCCAGGCGGTGATCATCGATCACCTGATGCCACCGCTGACCCGCGCCGAAACCTACGGTCCGCTGCGCGACCTGGAGCTGCTGGCGGACGAGTATTACGAAGCGCAACTGCTCGACCCACGCCGCGCCCGCGAGTTGCAGAAAGACATTCTCAAACTGGTGCGCGAAACCCGCATCGACCAGGAATTGCAGCTGGACGGCGATGCCGATGCCGCGATTTGGCTACCGCGCCTGGACACCTACTTGTGCGACCTCAAGGAATCTCAGATTCGCGACGGCTTGCACATCTTTGGCGAATCGCCCCAGGGCCGTTTGCGCATCGACACATTGCTGGCCTTGCTGCGCATTCCGCGCGGCGACGGGCGTGGCGCGCAATCGAGCCTGCTGCGCGTGTTGGCCAAGGCCTTCGCGCTGGGCTTCGACCCGCTGGACTGCGCCCTGGCCGAACTCTGGACCGGGCGGCGCCCCGAGGTGCTGCAAGGCATTGATAGTCAGCCGTGGCGCACCGCTGGCGATACCCGCGAGCGCCTGGAGCTGTATGCGGCGCAGTTGATTGAGCAAGCCTTGGACGGCCCGCTGGCGGTATTGCAGGCACCGGGCTGGGAAGAGGTGAGTGCAGTGATCGACAACCTGCGCAGTGTCGTCGCGCCGCGCCTGGACGCCTGCGGCCCGGCGGAAATGCGCGGCTTGCTGGATGCGCTGAGCGGTCGCTTCGTGCCGGCGGGGCCCAGCGGTGCGCCGAGTCGCGGGCGCCTGGATGTGCTGCCCACCGGGCGCAATTTCTTCAGCGTGGATGTGCGCAACCTGCCCACCACCACGGCCTGGCGTATCGGCTTCCAGTCGGCCAATCTGATTCTGGAGCGGCACTTGCAGGATCATGGCGATCACCTGCGTCAGCTCGGCCTGTCGGTATGGGGCACCGCCACGATGCGTACCGGCGGCGACGATATCGCGCAGGCCATGGCGCTCATGGGCGTGCGCCCGGTCTGGGCCACCGGCAGCCAGCGGGTGGACGACTTCGAGATCCTGCCGATCAGCCTGCTGGATCGCCCGCGCGTCGATGTGACCTTGCGCGTGTCGGGATTCTTCCGTGATGCCTTCGCCAACCTGATCCGCCTGTTCGACGCGGCGGTGCAGGCGGTGGCAGCGCTGGACGAACCGGACGATATGAACCCGCTTGCCGCCAAGGTGCGCAGCGAGCGCGAGGCATTGCGTCAATCCGGGCTGGACGACGACGCGGCAGCGAAACAGGCCGGTTGGCGCATCTTCGGTGCCAAGCCGGGGGCCTATGGCGCTGGGGTGCAGGGCGCGATTGATGGGCGTTTGTGGCAAAGCCGTGCGGACCTCGCCGAGGTCTACCTGAACTGGGGTGGCTACGCCTATGGCGGGTCCGACGAGGGCACCGCCGCCCGTGAGCAGTTTGCCCAGCGCCTGAGCCAGGTGCAGGCGGTGGTGCAGAATCAGGACAATCGCGAACACGACCTGCTTGATTCCAACGACTATTACCAGTTCCAGGGCGGCATGCTCGCCGCCGTGGAAACCCTGAGCGGCGACAAAGCCGCCAGCTACCACGGTGACCACAGCCAGCCGGACCTGCCGAAGATTCGCACCTTGAAGGAAGAGCTGAACCGGGTGATCCGCGCCCGCGCCGCCAACCCCAAGTGGATCGAAGGGGTGAAGCGTCATGGCTATAAAGGCGCGTTCGAGATGGCGGCCACCGTGGACAATCTGTTCGCCTTCGACGCCACCACGGCGCTGATTGACGATCATCAATATGCCTTGCTCGCCGATGCCTACCTGCTCGACCCCGACACCCGGGCGTTCGTGCAGCAACACAACCCCGACGCATTGCGCGACATGACCGAGCGCATGCTCGAAGCCCAGCAGCGCGGCCTCTGGCAGGCGCCAGGTGCTTACCGTGACGCCTTGGAAAACCTGTTGCTGGATATAGAAGAAGACAGTCAATGACCGATATTCCCCATTTCCCACTGTCCGCCGTGGTCGGCGCCGATGACCTGAAACTGGCGCTGTGCCTGGCGGCTATCGATCCCAAGATCGGCGGCGTGCTGATCGAAGGTCCGCGCGGCATGGCCAAGTCCACCCTGGCCCGTGGCCTGGCCGATCTGTTGGCCAGCGGTCAATTCGTGACGTTGCCGCTTGGGGCCACCGAAGAACGCTTGGTGGGCACCTTGGATCTGGACGCCGCGCTGGGCGAGGGGCGTGCGCAGTTTTCCCCGGGCGTGCTGGCCAAGGCCGATGGCGGTGTGCTGTATGTGGATGAAGTGAATTTGCTGCCGGATCATCTGGTGGATCTGCTGCTGGACGTGGCCGCCAGTGGCACCAACCTGATCGAGCGCGACGGCATTTCCCACCGCCATTCGGCGCGCTTTGTACTGGTTGGCACCATGAACCCGGAAGAGGGCGAGTTGCGCCCTCAACTGCTGGACCGCTTCGGCTTCAATGTGGCGTTAAGCGGGCAGACCTTGCCGGCCGAGCGCGGGCAGATCCTCCGGCGTCGCCTGGATTTCGACAGCGATCCCGCCGCCTTCTGCACCAAGTGGGCCGAACAGCAGGCAGCGTTGCGCGAGCGCTGCACTCAGGCGCGGGCGCGGCTGGACAGTATCGAGCTGGATGATCAGGCCCTGGCGCAGATTACCGAGCGCTGCTTTGCCGCCGGTGTCGATGGTTTGCGTGCTGACCTGGTCTGGCTGCGCGGCGCTCGGGCCCATGCGGCGTGGCGGGGCGCGGATGAGATTGCCGAAGAGGACATCGAAGCCGTCGCGGAACCTGCCTTGCGCCATCGTCGCCAGGAACCATCTCCACCGGCCAGCCCACCCAGCCAGGCACAGTCGCCGAAACCTTCGGACAGCTCGCCCGCTCAAGGCCAATGGGGCGATATGCCCGCGCCGGCCCTGCCTACCGGCACTCGTCGAGACGTGCCCACCTGGCCAAAAAAGCCCTAGGCATCCGCCCCCGACCTGACGCGGGGACGGATGCCCGCCCCAAGGTCGGGCGACTGGACAACGGCAGGCAAGGCAAGGCGCGCAGTGCCCGGCAGGGTTCGATCAACTGGCCCGGTACTTTGCTCGGCGGCCGGCCGCATTCCCGTGAAGACCTGTGCTACCACCTGCGCAGTCGCGCGGCCCACGAGTTGTGGCTGGTGATCGTCGATGCGTCGGCGTCCACCCGGCGGCATCGTGCATTAACCGACGCAAAGGGGTTGCTCGCCCAGCTGTTTGACGACGCCTACCGGCAACGCGCACGCATGGCCTTGTTGACCGCCAGCGGCCAGGCGCCGAAGTGGCAGGTTCAGGGGATGAAAGCAGCCAAAAACCTGGCCGGCTGGCTGGACCAGTTGGGCGCGGGCGGTGGTACGCCGTTGCTGGCGGCGCTGACCGAGGCGCAGCATTGGATGGTGGCGCGACGCAAGCGGTATCCGGCTGAGCAGCAGCGTGTGTTGGTGATTACGGATGGGCGGCTCAAGGACATCGGCGGGTTGCCGTTATTGGCGTGTGCGGGGTTGCTGGTGGATATCGAGCGCGGGCCGATCAGGCTGGGGCGGGCCCAGGAGTTGGCGGCTGGGTTGCAGTTGGATTACCGGCATATCGATGAGGTGTAGTGGCGGTACCACCGCCATCGGGGGCGAGCCCCCTCCCACATTTGATCGAGTACACCCTTTGGAATGCGGTCAGTGTGGGAGGGGGCTTGCTCCCGATGACGCACTCACATACACCACACCCGCCATCAACCAGCCCCCGGCACATTCGGCCAAAGATCGGCCACCAGAAACAAGCGCTCGGCTTCCTCCCAATCCCCGCCGTTCTGCACCATGCGCACGAGCAACTGCGCGGGCGCCATTGGATCAAGGTCGGCCAGCCAGGCCTGCATCTGTTCCTCGCTCCACACCTCGTCCGCCGGGTAGTGCGCCGGCGCCAGCCACGCATGGCGGGGCAGGGGTTGCCAGCGTCCGGGCGCGCTGACCGCGACAAAATCCCGCCAATCGCGCTGATGCAACCAACGCCCGCGCAGGTGCTGAGGGTGCGCGCCCGTCGGTGGTTCGGCCAGGCCGGGCCAGGGGTAGAGCAGATACCCGCCCAGCCACAAGTGCGCGTCGAACTGCTGAATATCCAACGCCGCCAAAGCTTCGCGGCTCTCGGCCCGCGCTGAAATCGGCAGTTGATGCTGGGCCAGGTGCGCCAGTTTGCGGTCGAGGCGGTCGTGACAGCCGGGGCCCAGCCATTGTGCGGTGTCCTGGCCGTTGCCGTGCTGCGGGCCGAGATAGAGCTTGATCGCCAATTCCAGGTGATGCACGCCGTCGCGGTCGCGCAGCAGCATGTCCAACTCACCGAGGGTATGCCCGGCGCGGCGGATCGGCAGGTTGGCGGCCAGCAGTTCCACGCCCGGCGCATGCTGCACGGCAAATTGCCACAAGCGCTCGTAGTACAGCCCCAAGCGCCGCGTGCGCGACAGGCTCAACCAGTGCTGCAAGGCCCGGCTGTCCTGGTCGAGACTGCGCAGCCAGTGGGCGAGCCGATCCGGCGCTTGCACCCAGTCACTGCCGGCCAGCGGGTGACGCTGCGGCCAGGGCGCGCGGGCTAGCATCGGCGGGGCGAGGATCACCCACGCCAAGTCGCGCACCTCCGGGTGGCGCAGTTGGCGGGGCAGGTTGAGTAGATCGGGGAACACAGTCATGGTCCGAGCATAGCCGTTTAACCGCGCAGAAGGGGGCTGAGAACCGTTGTCATCAAGGCTTCGCGGCGACAAAGGATTTTGCCTGGCGCGGCCTTTCGCCCATAATCGGGGTTTTTCGCCACACCCCAATCCCGCAGGAGCCCCATGGAGCAATTTCGCAATATCGGCATTATCGGTCGCCTGGGCAGTACCCAGGTGCTGGACACCGTCCGCCGGCTTAAGAAGTTTCTGCTCGAGCGCCACCTGCATGTGATCCTCGAAGACACCATCGCCGAAATCCTGCCGGGCCACGGCCTACAGACCTCATCGCGCAAGATGCTCGGCGAAGTATGTGACATGGTGATTGTGGTCGGCGGCGACGGTAGCCTGCTGGGCGCAGCCCGGGCGCTGGCGCGGCATAACGTGCCGGTGCTGGGGATCAACCGGGGCAGTCTGGGGTTTCTCACCGATATCCGCCCCGATGAGCTGGAAGTCGAAGTGGCCAAGGTGCTCGACGGCCAATACCTGGTGGAAAACCGTTTCCTGCTGCAAGCCGAAGTGCGTCGCCATGGCGAAGCCATCGGTCAGGGTGATGCGCTCAACGATGTGGTGCTGCACCCTGGCAAGTCCACCCGCATGATCGAATTCGAGTTGTATATCGACGGCCGGTTCGTGTGCAGCCAGAAAGCCGACGGCCTGATCGTCGCCACGCCCACCGGCTCCACCGCGTATGCGCTGTCCGCCGGCGGCCCGATCATGCACCCCAAGCTCGATGCCATTGTGATCGTGCCGATGTATCCCCATATGTTGTCCAGCCGACCGATTGTGGTCGATGGCAACAGTGAGCTGAAAATCGTGGTGTCCAAAGACATGCAGATCTACCCGCAAGTCTCCTGCGACGGGCAGAACCATTTCACCTGCGCCCCCGGTGACACCATCACCGTGAGCAAAAAGGCACAGAAGTTGCGCTTGATCCACCCGCTGGATCACAACTACTACGAAGTGTGCCGCACCAAGTTGGGCTGGGGCAGCCGCTTGGGGGGTGGAGGCGACTGATGCTCGATCCCGCGCGTAGCTACGACCTGATTGGAGACGTGCACGGATGCGCACATACCCTTGAGCACTTGCTCGACCAGATGGGTTATCACAAACAGGCCGGCACCTGGCGCCATCCGTCGCGCATGGCGGTGTTCCTCGGCGATATCATCGACCGTGGCCCACGCATCCGCGAAGCGCTGCATATCGTCCACGACATGGCCGAAGCCGGCCAGGCGCTGTGCATCATGGGCAATCACGAGTTCAATGCCCTGGGCTGGGCCACGCCGGCGCCGCCGGGCAGTGGCAAGCAGTACGTGCGCGAGCACACCCCACGGCATGAGCGCTTGATCCACGAAACCCTGACCCAGTTCGAGCAGCATCCGGCCGACTGGCACGACTTCCTCGGCTGGTTCTACGACATGCCGCTGTTTGTCGATGCCGGGCGTTTCCGCGTGGTGCATGCGTGCTGGGACGACAGCTTTATCCAGCCGCTGCGCGCCACATTCCCGGATGGTTGCATCGACCCGCACTTCCTGCAGGCCGCCGCCGTGCCTGGCAGTTTTGCCTGCAATGCCTTTGACCGCCTGTTGCGCGGCACCGATATGCGCCTGCCCGACGGCCTGACGCTGACCGGCGGCGACGGCCTGACGCGCTCGTTCTTCCGCACCAAGTTCTGGGAAGACGACCCCAAGACCTACGGCGACATCGTGTTCCAACCCGATGCGCTGCCCGAGCCGGTGGCGCGCACGCCGTTATCGCCCCATGAAAAGAACTCCCTGCTGCGCTATGGCGCCGACGAGCCGTTGCTGTTCGTCGGCCACTACTGGCGCAGTGGCAAACCGGCGCCGATTCGCCCCAACTTGGCCTGTCTGGATTACAGCGCGGTGCTGTATGGCAAGTTGGTGGCCTATCGATTGGACCAGGAAACTCGCTTGGACCCGCATAAGTTCGTGTGGGTCGATGTCGAGCGGCCGGAGGTGATCCTATGAGTACCGTGGCCGTATTACGCTTGCCGCTGAGCGTCGACCTGGGTGGTTTCGTCAAATTGCTGCAACGCATGCAAGTGCCCCATCGCGTCAGCGAAGAGGCCGGTGAGCAAGTGTTGTGGGTGCCGGAAAGCATCAGCGATGACGTACGTGTGTTGTATCAACGCTTCCCGGCCGGCGATCCAGACCAGCAGTTGGACATTCCCGAACAGGCTCCCGTGACCCGTCCCGGTTTCCTCCAGCAAGTGCGGCATAGCCCAGTGACCGCATTGGTGCTGCTGGCGAGCTTGGTGGTGGGCGCGTTGACCCTGCTGGGCGACAACCTGCAGGCCATGAGCTGGCTGAGCTTTCTGCCGTTCCGAGTACTGGGCGACTACATTCAGTTCACCCCTTTGGCCGACAGCCTGGCGTCGGGGCAGTGGTGGCGGTTGGTCACGCCGATGCTGTTGCACTTCGGCATTCTGCACCTGGCCATGAATGGCATGTGGTACTGGGAACTGGGCCGGCGCATCGAAGCGCGCCAGGGCAGTATCAACCTGCTTGGCCTGACTCTGCTGTTCAGCCTGGTTTCCAACTACGCGCAATACGCCTACGGCGGCCCGGGCCTGTTTGGCGGGTTGTCCGGCGTGTTGTATGGCCTGCTCGGGCATTGCTGGATCTATCAACTGTTGTCGCCCAACCCGGCCTATCGCCTGCCCCGTGGGGTGCTGGCGATGATGCTGGTGTGGCTGGTGCTGTGCCTGTCGGGGTTGGTCTCGATGATCGGCTTCGGCGAAATCGCCAACGCGGCCCATGTGGGCGGGCTTGTGATCGGTTGCTTCACCGGCCTGCTGGGCGGGCTCTACAGCCGCCGTAAAACGCCAATTAATTAAAGGAAGAGCCTCCATGTCCTCTTTTGCTGAAATGATCGAAAACATCACCCCGGACATCTACCAGAGCCTCAAGCTCGCCGTGGAAATCGGTAAATGGTCCGACGGCCGCAAACTCACCGCCGAGCAGCGCGAGTTGTCGTTGCAGGCGATGATCGCCTGGGAAATCCAGAACCTGCCGGAAGACCAGCGCACCGGCTACATGGGCCCGCAGGAATGCCAGTCGAAGTCGACCACCGTGCCGAATATCCTGTTCAAGTCGGACGCGATCCATTGATTGAAATCGGTCGCGGTGCAGTCAGCAAAATGTCGGCGAAACTCGGTGAGCCGACCGTTCAATATGCGTTTCGTCTGGGCGATACCGAAGTGCCGGTCAACCCGTTGATTGGCACCCACGTGCGCCTGGAATACCTCGGTGCCATTCATTGCAGCCATTGCGGGCGCAAGACCAAGACCAGTTTCAGCCAAGGTTATTGCTACCCGTGCATGACCAAACTGGCCCAGTGCGACCTGTGCATCATGAGCCCCGAGCGCTGCCATTACGACGCTGGCACTTGCCGCGATCCGAGCTGGGGCGAGCAGTTCTGCATGACCGACCACGTGGTGTACCTGGCCAATTCCTCCGGGATCAAGGTCGGCATCACCCGCGCCACCCAGCTGCCGACGCGTTGGCTCGATCAGGGCGCCAGTCAAGCGTTACCGATCATGCGCGTGGCCACGCGCCAGCAGTCCGGTTTTGTCGAAGACTTGTTTCGCAGCCAGGTGGCCGATAAGACCAATTGGCGGGCATTGCTCAAGGGCGACGCGGTCAGCGTGAACCTCAAGCAGGTGCGCGACGAGCTATTCGCCGCCTGTGCCGAGGGCTTGCAGGGGTTGCAGGAACGCTTTGGCCTACAGGCCATCCAAACCATTGCCGACATCGAACCGATTGAAATCCGCTACCCGGTCGAGCAGTATCCGGTCAAGATTGTCAGCTTCAACCTGGACAAGAACCCAATTGCCGAAGGCACGCTGCTGGGGATCAAAGGCCAATACCTGATCTTCGACACAGGCGTTATCAATATTCGCAAGTACACGGCCTACCAGCTCGCCGTGCATCAGTAGAAGGATGCCCACCATGCGCACCGAACAACCCAAGATGATCTACCTCAAGGACTATCAGGCGCCGGACTACCTGATCGACGAGACGCACCTGACCTTCGAGTTGTTCGAGGACCACAGCCTGGTCCACGCGCAGTTGGTGATGCGCCGCAATCCCGAGCGCGGCGCCGGCCTGCCGCCGCTGGTGTTGGATGGGCAGCAACTGGAGCTGCTGAGCGTCAACCTGGGCGACAAGGAACTGACCGAGGCTGACTACCAGTTGACCGACAGCCACCTGACCCTGCACCCGACCCACGACAGCTTCACGCTCGACACCAGCGTGCGCATCCACCCGGAAACCAATACCGCGTTGGAAGGCCTGTACAAATCCGGCGGCATGTTCTGCACCCAATGCGAAGCCGAGGGCTTTCGTAAGATCACCTATTACCTCGACCGCCCGGACGTGATGAGCCGGTTCACCACCACGGTGATCGCCGAACAGCACAGCTACCCGGTGCTGCTCTCCAACGGCAACCCGATCGCCAGCGGCCCCGGTGAAGACGGCCGTCACTGGGCGACCTGGGAAGACCCATTCAAGAAACCTGCGTACCTGTTCGCCCTGGTGGCCGGCGACCTGTGGTGCGTCGAAGACAGCTTCACCACCATGACCCAGCGTGAAGTGGCGCTGCGCATCTACGTCGAGCCGGAAAACATCGACAAGTGCCAGCACGCCATGACCAGCCTGAAAAAATCCATGCGCTGGGACGAAGAAACCTACGGCCGCGAGTACGACCTCGACATCTTTATGATCGTGGCGGTCAATGACTTCAACATGGGCGCCATGGAGAACAAGGGCCTCAATATCTTCAACTCCAGCGCCGTGCTGGCCCGCGCCGAGACCGCTACCGACGCCGCGCACCAGCGGGTCGAAGCGATTGTCGCCCACGAGTATTTCCACAACTGGTCGGGCAACCGCGTGACCTGCCGCGACTGGTTCCAGCTGTCGCTCAAGGAAGGTTTCACGGTGTTCCGTGACTCGGGCTTCTCCGCCGATATGAACTCGGCCACGGTCAAGCGCATCCAGGATGTGGCCTACCTGCGCACTCATCAGTTCGCCGAAGACGCCGGCCCCATGGCTCACGCCGTGCGCCCGGACAGCTTTATCGAGATCTCCAACTTCTACACCCTGACCGTGTATGAAAAGGGTTCGGAAGTAGTCGGCATGATCCACACCTTGCTCGGGGCCGAAGGCTTCCGCAAAGGCAGTGACCTGTACTTCGAACGCCACGACGGCCAGGCCGTGACCTGCGATGACTTCATCAAGGCCATGGAAGACGCCAACAACGTGGATCTCAGCCAGTTCAAACGCTGGTACAGCCAGGCCGGCACGCCGCGCCTGGCGGTGAGCGAGTCCTACGATGCTGCCGCCAACACCTATAGCCTGACGTTCCGCCAGAGCTGCCCGCCGACTCCGGACAAGATGGAAAAACTTCCCTTCGTGATCCCGGTGGCACTGGGCTTGCTGGACGGCGAGGGCGCCGACCTGCCGCTGCGCCTGGCAGGCGAGGCCGCAGCCGCTGGCACCTCCCGCGTGCTGTCGGTGACGCAAGCCGAGCAGACCTTCACCTTCGTCGATATCCCAGAGCAGCCATTGCCGTCGCTGCTGCGCGGCTTCTCGGCGCCGGTGAAGCTGAGCTTCCCCTACAGCCGTGATCAACTGATGTTCCTGATGCAGCACGACAGCGACGGCTTCAACCGTTGGGATGCCGGGCAGCAACTGTCGGTGCAGGTGTTGCAGGAGCTGATCGGCCAGCATCAGGCCGGTCAGCCGCTGCAGTTGGATCAGCGTCTGATTGACGCGCTGCGCACGGTGCTGACGGACGAAACCCTCGACCAGGCCATGGTCGCGGAAATGCTCTCGTTGCCGAGCGAAGCCTATCTCACCGAGATCAGCGACGTGGCGGACGTGGACGCCATCCATGCCGCCCGCGAATTTGCGCGCAAGCAGCTGGCCGACCACTTGTTCGACACCCTGTGGCTGCGTTATCAGGCCAATCGCGAATTGTCGCGCCAGACCCCTTATGTGGCCTCGGCCGAACACTTTGCGCGACGTGCCTTGCAGAACATTGCGCTGTCCTACCTGATGCTCAGCGCCAAGTCCGAAGTGCTGGCGGCGACCCTGGAACAGTTCGACGCCTGCGACAACATGACTGAGCGGCTGACGGCGTTGGCGGTGCTGGTCAACTCGCCGTTCGAGGCGGAAAAAGCCCAGGCGCTGGCGGTGTTCGCCGAGAACTTCAAGGACAACCCGCTGGTCATGGACCAGTGGTTCAGCGTGCAGGCGGGCAGCACACTGCCGGGCGGCCTGGCGCGGGTCAAGGCGTTGATGGAGCACCCGGCGTTCACGATCAAGAACCCGAACAAGGTGCGTGCGCTGATCGGCGCCTTTGCCGGGCAGAACCTGATCAACTTCCACGCCGCGGACGGTTCCGGTTACCGCTTCCTGGCGGACCTGGTGATCCAGTTGAACGTCCTCAACCCTCAAATCGCGTCGCGCCAATTGGCACCGCTGACCCGCTGGCGCAAGTACGACAGCGCGCGCCAGGCGCTGATGAAGGCCGAGCTGGAGCGCATCCTCGCGTCCGGCGAGTTGTCCAGCGATGTGTACGAAGTGGTCAGCAAGAGCCTGGCGTAAGGGACCGGTGCGTTGTCATCCCCGTTCGCTCACCCCTTACTGAGATGAGCAGGCTTTTTTTGTGGTGAGCGGGCTTGCCCCGCGCCGGGCTGCGAAGCAGCCCTATCAAAACACCGCAACACCTCAGCAAACCGCAGGCATTTGCTACTGACAAGTTCTGTCAGTAGCAGGTGCTAAACTGCGGCATCTTTTCCCCCTGAGCCATCAACGTGTCCCGCACCACTCGTTTACTGACCTTGCTGCAGGCCCTGCGTGGGCGCAAGCGCCCGGTCACGGCGGCCGCGCTGGCGGCGCAGCTGGAGGTGTCCGAGCGCACGCTGTACCGCGACATCGCTGAGTTGACCGCGCTGGGCGCGCCGATTTTCGGCGAGGCCGGGGTAGGGTACGTGTTGCGCAGCGGCCTGTTCTTGCCGCCCTTGATGCTCAACGCCGAGGAAACCGAGGCGATCGTGCTGGGTTTGCGCTATGTGGATCAGCGTGGCGATGACGTGCTCAGTCGTGCCGCCGCCAACGCCTTGGCGAAAATCGCCGATGTGCTGGACCCTGCCGCTCAAGAAGCCTTGCGCAACCCGACCCTGTTGCCGGGTCCGCCGGGGTTCGGCTATCCGGAAAACCGCGTGCCGCTCAATGTGTTTCGCGAGGCGATCAGCCAGCAGAGCAAGCTGCACATCGATTACGCGGACGCCAGTCAAACCCAAAGCCAGCGCCTGATCTGGCCGCTGGCCCTGGGCTTTCTGAATGAGGTGCGGGTGGTCGTCGCCTGGTGCGAGTTACGCGGCGCCTATCGCACTTTTCGCACCGACCGCGTGGCCAGCGCCGAGGCCCGTGGAGAACGCTATCCGGGCCGCCGCAGTGACTGGTTGCGGGCCTGGCGCAAGCTGATGGAACAGGATGACAGCGGCCGTTTCACTCCTGACAAAAACTGACACAACGCTGGCTTAGCATGGCCTTACAAAATCAACCGACAGGAGTTGTGCCATGCCCCTTAACGAACTGGCCCCGGCCATCGCCACCTATATCGAAGCGACCAATAGCCGCGACATCTCGGTGGTGGCCCAATGTTTTGCCGAAGACGCCAACGTGTTCGATGAAGGCCAGCATCAGGTCGGCACCGCCGCCATTGCGCGCTGGATGGAGGACACGGCCCAGCGCTACCAGCCGCGGGTCGAAGTGCTTAAGGTGCAGCATCGCACGGGTAAGGTGCTGGTCAGCAACGTGGTAACCGGTAATTTTCCGGGCAGCCCGCTGGAGTTGCGCTACACCTTTCGCTTGAATGAGCAGGGAAAGATTTCACGCCTGGATATTTCCGTGTAGGTCATACTGGCGGGCATGACTTTCGACTCGCCTCTAGCGGCCTACCAACACGCCATCACCCAGCAGGGCTTTGTGACCGACGCCGCCCAGCGCCGCGCGGTCGAGGCCCTGCAAGCCTGCCATCAGGCCCTGCATCAGGGCTGCGCGCCGATCAACGGGGTTTACTTATGGGGCCCGGTGGGGCGCGGTAAAACCTGGCTGATGGACCAGTTCTATCAAAGCCTGCGTGTCCCCGCGCGGCGCCAGCATTTTCATCACTTTATGGGCTGGGTGCATCAGCGTCTGTTCCAATTGAGTGGCACACCCGACCCATTGCAGGCTCTGGCGCATGAGCTGAGTCGTGAGGTGCGAGTGCTGTGCTTCGATGAATTGTTCGTCAACGATATCGGCGATGCGATCATCCTGGGCCGTTTGTTCCAGGTCATGTTCGAGGCGGGTGTGGTGATGGTCTGCACCTCCAACCAGCCGCCCGATCAGTTGTATGCCGAGGGTTTCAACCGCGAGCGCTTCCTGCCGGGCATCGCCGCACTCAAGCGGCATATGCAGGTGGTGGCGGTGGACGGTGAAGAGGATCACCGTCTGCACCCTGGCGTCGGCCTGCAGCGTTACTGGGTCAACCAGCCGGAGGCGTTGGCCGAAGTATTTGGACGTCTGGCCGCAGGGCAGGCGGTGGTCAGTGGGCTGATTGACGTCGGGCATCGCCGCATCGTTGCGGTGCGCGCCAGCGACCGTGTGCTGTGGTGCCGTTACGCCGATCTGTGCGAACAACCCTTGGCGGCGATGGACTTTATGCTGCTGTGCGATCGCTACAGCGCCATCCTGCTCGGCGAAGTCCCTGAGTTGAGTGCCCGCAAGCGGCCTGGCCGGATTGCCCGTGGCACCGAAGACGGTGCCCAGCGCGTGCTGGCCGGTGATCGCGAACTGCCGGCGTTGTCGGTGCACGATGACAGCGTGCGGCGTTTTATCGCCCTGGTGGATGAATGCTACGACCGCAAGGTGCCGCTGTTCATCGAAGCCCGCGTCCCGTTGGAGCGCCTTTACACCGAGGGCTACCTGGAATTTCCGTTCCGTCGAACCTTGAGCCGCTTACGGGAAATGCAGCTACAGCGTTTCGGCGCGACCCCGTAGGAAAAGCCACCGAAACCGTCCGGCAGACGCTTTTGATGGGTAAAACCTTCGCGCTTTCATGCGCGGATTTGTAGTTAATCTCCTTCATCTGCGGCTGACGCCGTGCGTACAATCGTGCCTCTCAAAGGGAGCTGATTCCCTTGTTGTTGCTATCGAGGACGGAAATGGACACCCCTGACATCCTGGTGCTGCAAGCCAGCTACACCAATCCCGTGCATGCCGAGGCGATCGCCACGTTACTCAACCATTACGCTGAAGACCCCATGGGTGGCGGCCATGGCCTGCCCGCTGACTTGCTGGAGCAACTGCCGGCGGAACTGGCCAAGCGGCCCCATGCATTCAGCGTGCTTGCATTTGTCGGCGGCGAGCCCGCAGGGTTGATCAACTGTTTTGAAGGGTTCTCCACGTTTGCCTGCCGACCGTTGGTCAATGTGCATGATGTGGCGGTGATGGAGCGTTTTCGCGGGTTGGGGTTGAGTCAGAAAATGCTGCAGAAGGTCGAGGAAATCGCCCGCCAGCGTGGCTGCTGCAAGATCACCCTGGAAGTACTTGAAGGCAATGCCGTGGCGCAGGCGGCTTATCGCAAGTTCGGCTTTGATGATGCGGTGTTTGATCCGGCCCATGGCCGCATGCTTTTTTGGAATAAACCGCTGTAATAAAAAAGGCGCCATTGAATGGCGCCAAGTTAACCATTGCCAAAGGAGCGAAATGACAAAGGGAGCTGCGGATTAACACCCGATTAAATTAACCCTTGGGTTGCTGTTCAATGCCAGATTGTTCGACAGGCGTGTTCTTCAAGTCTCTACCGTCAGCAGCTGCGGTTTGCTGTTGCAGAGGGCCGTGAGTCTGCTCCTGAATAAAGGCGAAGTTGTTGTAGAACTCCTTCGAGCGCTCTGAACCGCCCTCGGCAAAGGCTGCGGCGGAGGTCAACGTCATCAGGCTGGCGAGCATCAGGGTGGAAAGTTTCATGGTGGTGTTCCCATTAAGTGTGATCGGTATTCGCTCGCTCCCTGATCGAATGGATGGGGCAACTATGGGGGTGTGTCATTAAGTGGGAATTAACCTGAGGCACACCCGAAGTTAACTTTTTTTATTAACTTCGGGTGTCGAGATTAAAGCTTCCAGTCTAGGGCCAAGGTAACCGCGCGGGGGTCGCCCCAGTACACGCCGTTATAGAAACCGACGCGTTCGTAGTACTTCTGATCGAATAGATTGTTGATGTTCAACGATGCCGATAGATGCTCGTCGACTTGGTAGCGCGACATCAGGTTGACCACGGTGTAAGCCTGCTGCGTGATCTTGTCGCGGGTAGTGATCAGCTCGCCGTCGGCATTCCGTTCCCCCGTGGGCCGATTACCGAAATCGTAAATCTCGCTCTGCCAATTCACCGCGCCGCCCACGGTAAGCTTGCGCCATGCGCCTGGCAGGCGATAAGCGCTGGACACCTTCAGCAGGTTCAGGGGCTGGCCGGTGTTGTTGCGTGTGCCCGCGCCATTCACCGAGTGGGTGTAGGTGTAACCCGCCGTAAGGTTCCAGTCCGGCATGATCTCGCCGGCAACCTCCAGCTCGAAGCCGTTGACCTTGTTGCCTTTGCCGCCGGACTTATAGTACTCCTCGCCGGTGGCCGGGTTCGGCGCCACCGAGTAGTCGCGTTCCGCGACGTTATTCTGGGTACTCCAGAAGTACGCGGCGGCCAGGTTCACGCGCTCATTGAGCACGCTGCCCTTGAGGCCGACTTCATAGTTGCTGCCCACCACCGGCTCCAGGTATTTCTTGTTGGCATCCCGCAGGCTTTGCGGTTTGAAGATATCGGTGTAGCTCGCGTAGACGGTGTATTCCGGCGTCAAGTCATAGAGCAGCCCGGCGTAGGGCGTCCACATATCGTTGTGGGTCTGGCGGGTCTTGTCGTTGGCGGTCAGTTGGTTGTTGGCATCGTAGCTCGGGGCCGCGCTTTCCAGCTCCCAACTGCCGTAGCGACTGCCCAGTACGGCGTGCAGGCGCTCGGTCAGGCTCAGGCGGGTGGCCAGGTAACCGGCCTTTTGCTGTTTGCTGCTGTGTTCGCCCTTGAGGTCGGTGACCGTGTCGGTGAACTTGGGGATGCCGCCCATGTATTTCCAATCTTCAATGGTGTAGTAGCTGTCATCCAGGCGGCTGCGCATAAACGGCGAAACGTCGCGTTGGGCCGCTTCGCCGTAGCCCATCATCAGTGCATGTTCGCGCCCCAGCAGCGCATAACTGCCGGCCAGATTCAGGTCAACGGCTTCCATTCTCGAAGTGCCGCGCATATGGCTGGCCCAGGCGCTCATGCCGCTGCGGTCGTCGTTGGGGAAGCCCGCGCCGCCGTAGTACACCTTGCCGTCCGTGTCGCTTTGCCGATGGGTATAGGCGGCTTTCAGGTGCCAGTCGCCTGCCAGGCGATGATCCAGGGTCGCGAAAGTGGTTTTGTCGGTCAGCGGCCAGGAGCTCCAGTGCGCCGCCATATTGGTCGAGCGCGGCAGCCTGGCCTTTTCGCCCCGGCTGTTCCAGTAGGGTACGGTGCCCCAGGAGGTGCCTTGAACCTGCTTGTCCTGGTAATCGAACCCCACGGCCAGCACGGTATCGTCTGACAGGTCACCTTCAAGAATGCCGTAGCCGACCGAGCGCTGCAGCGCATAGTTATCTCGGAACGACTGGCTGTCGCGGTAAGCCAGCACCGTGCGCCCGCGTAGCCGACCGTCGAACGCCAGCGGACCGCCGACGTCCAGGTAGCTGTAGTAATTGTCATGGCTGGCACCGCTGACGCCGGTTTTTGCCTGCCATTGGGCGGTAGGGCGCTTGCGCACCATGTTCACGGTGGCCGAAGGATCGCCCGCACCGGTGGTCAAGCCCGTCGCACCGCGCACCACTTCGATACGGTCGTAGATGATGGTGTCGGCGTCGGACTTCATATAGCCGAACGTATTGAGCATCCCGTCGATCTGGAAATTGCTGATGCCATAGCCACGGGAAGAATAGGCCACGCGGTCGGAGTCGTTGTGCTGCACGTTGATGCCGGTGGTCTGGCGCAGCACGTCGGTCAAGGTATTGAGGTTGAAGTCGTCCATCTGCTGGCGAGTGATTACCGAGATCGACTGCGGAGTGTCCTTGACGGACAGGTTCAGGCGCGTGGCGGTGTTCATCGAACCGGTGGTGTAGGACCCGGTGTGCTCGGTGGTGGCGCCGAGGCCATCCGCGGTGATGCTGGTGGCTTGCAACTCCAGCGGTGTTGGGTCGCTATCGGTTTCAGCCAGCAAATCAGGACTCAGCAACACACCAAACACGCTGAGCGAAAAGGACATGGAACGGGTGAAGGGCGCGATCATCGCGGAAGACTCCTTGTCGTCTTTGCGGCCTTTTCGGTATGAAAAGGCCATGGCTCAAAGACGAAAGGAGCAGGGCAACTTTAGGCTTAAACGAGAATGATTGTTATCTTTCTGTTACAAGGCCGGTGTTTCCTGTAGCACCACTTCGGTGGTGGCGGCTTTCTTCGGCTTGATCAGGCTGAAGTCGATCAGCGGCTTTTGCTGGCGCTGATAGGGGTCGCCGATCAGCAGCGGGCGCGGTTTGAAGCTGTCACTCACCAGGCTTTTGCTACGATCCAACTCCTCGGAACTCAAACCGGCCAGGTCGGCCCAGGTGTGAATCAACTGTGAGCTGCTGTAGGGCCGCTGCAGGTCGCCGGCAAAATTCCAGCTGTGGCTTTCGCGCCATTTCGGCGAGGCGTAGGCCATGAACGGAATGGTGTACATCGGCGCCGTCGGCTTGCCTTCATTCCGGCCCAAAGTGCTGTGGCCGGCGGAGTCGAATACGTCTTCGCCATGGTCCGACAGGTACAGCAGGAAGCCGTTGGGATCGGTCTTGGCGTAGTCCTTGATCAGGCTCGACACCACGAAGTCGTTGTACAGCACCGCATTGTCGTAGCTGTTGTAGGTCGGCAACTGATCGTCGCTGATGCTCGCAGGCACACCTTCACGGTCGGTGAACTTGTCGAAGCTGGGCGGGTAACGGTACTGGTAGCTCATGTGCGTGCCCAGCAGGTGCACCACGATGAACTTGCGCTCGGCCGGATCGGCCAGGGCCTTGGAAAACGGTGCCAATACATCGCCGTCGTACTGACGGGCGTTCTGGTTGCGGTTGTTGTTCAGGTACACCTGCTCGTCGGCCTGTTCGGAAAAGGTCGTGAGCATGGTGTTGCGCTTGGTCATGGTCTGCTGGTTGGTAATCCAGTAAGTCTTGTAGCCGGCCTGTTTCATCATGCTGACGATGGATGGCGTCTTGAGGTACAGGTCGGGGTTTTCTTCGTCGGCGAAGGTCAGCACCTGCTGCAACGCCTCGATGGTGTAGGGGCGTGGGGTGATGACATTGTCGAACACGGCCAATTGGTCGCGCAGCTTGTCCAGCTCTGGTGTGGTTGCGCGTGGATAGCCGTAGAGGCTCATGCGCTGGCGGTTGGTCGATTCGCCGATGACGAGCACCAGTGTCGACGGCTGGCCGGCGGCGGCGTCCTTGAGGTTGGTCAGCGGCGGGATCTGGCTGGCGCTGTGCAGCATGCCCTGCATGTTGTCCAGTTGTTCGGTGTAACGGCGGTAGGCCACGATCATCTGCCAAGGCACGGCCGGCTCGATGCGGGTTTCGAAGCGATCGATGCCGTCGGCCAGGGTCTCGCTACGGGCAATCTGCTTGACCAGCGGGTAGCCGACAATGGCCACCAGGATCGCGGTTGCCGCCAGTAACGCCTGGCCGCGCGGCAGGTAGACCGGGCGCACGCGGGTCCATAGGAAGATGGCTAAGGCAGTGTGGGCAATGAACGCCAGTACGATCCACCAGGCGAAGTACTGGGTGAGGTATTCACCGGCTTCGGAGATGTTCGACTCGAACATGATAAAGATGACGCTCTGGGAAAATTCCTGCTGATAAACGAAGAAATATCCCAGACTGGCCATGGAACAGGCCCACAGCACCACGCCAATCACAGCGGCGAGTACACGGGTCTGGCGGGGAAAGACCAGCATCGGCGCGAGCCACAGGGCGCTCATGAAAAAGGCTTGGCGAAACCCGCTGAAACCCGAGGTGCCGCTGAGTTGGATCAGCAGTTGGGTAATACCCGAGAAGTACCAGAAAAACAGGAACAGCCAGCCAAGGCCAGCCCAATCAAAGCCTTTCGCAGACTTAGTGCTGCGTTTGAACATTGCCATCCGGCGCTCCAACCCAAGAGTTTTCCAGTTGACGCGCAGGGCTGCACGCAACACCGGCCACCCTGGTTTTAAGGGGCGGCCTTTGGGGGCGGGAGTATCGGGATGGGCGTGTGAAAACTTTGTGAGATTTTTGTAGGGGTTATCTTACAAAGCGGTGACAGGGCTCAGCAGAGTGCAGGTTGCGCGCCGGCCGGCTGATCCAGTTGAGCCTGGATGATGTACGAGCGCAGGCGCATGACTTCCTGCTGCAATTGTTCGCGCTCGTCTTTCAACTGACGCAACTCATCGCGACGGATATTGACGTAGAGAGTCTGGGGAGGGCGGGTCATCTGTGCTGTGCTCATTGCTTGCCTCGCAAATAGCCGGTGTGTCGCGGTGTGCCAGAACGCTTGAGTCGAGGTTCTCGGCATCAGTCGGAAGCAATTCTGAATTCTTTTTCACAGCAATGGAACTTTTTTATTTTTGGTGGTCGTGTGACTTTTGCCGCGGTGATGGTGAAACGATGGCATCTTTTTTGGCATGAAACTACACCGATCCGCTCTGGACTAACCCTCATTAGCCTCATTGCGCTATAAACTATGTCACACATTTTTTAGTAGTTAGGAGCATCAGCACATGCAACTGGGGATTATCGGACTAGGCCGCATGGGCGGGAATATTGCACGGCGCCTGATGCTCAATGGGCATACCACCGTTGTTTACGACCGTAACGAAGCATTTGTCAAAGGCTTGAGCGAAGAGGGCGCCACCGGCGTCGCCGACCTCAAAGCCCTGGTCGCCGGGCTGCAGCAGCCTCGCGCCGTGTGGGTCATGTTGCCGGCGGGCGACCCCACCGAGAACACCATTCAAGAACTCAGTGAACTGCTGGACAGCGGCGACGTAATCATCGATGGCGGCAACACCAACTACAAGGATGACGTACGCCGCGCCAAGGCCCTGGCGAAAAAAGGTCTGCACTATGTCGACGTCGGCACTTCCGGCGGTGTCTGGGGCCTGGAACGCGGCTATTGCATGATGATTGGCGGCGATACCGAAACCGTGCAGCGTCTGGACCCGATCTTCGCCAGCCTGGCGCCAGGCCTGGGCACCATTCCGCGCACCAAGGACCGTTCCGCCGCCGCCGACCCGCGCGCCGAACACGGTTATATCCACGCTGGGCCGGCCGGTTCCGGGCACTTCGTCAAGATGATCCATAACGGCATCGAATACGGAATGATGCAGGCGTTCGCCGAGGGTTTCGACATTCTCAAAACCAAGAACTCGGAGAACTTGCCCGAAGATCAGCGTTTCGACCTGAATGTGGCCGATATCGCCGAAGTGTGGCGCCGAGGCAGCGTGGTGTCGTCGTGGTTGCTGGACTTGACCGCCGATGCCCTGGCCACCGACCCGAAACTCGACGGCTATTCCGGCTCCGTGGCCGACAGTGGCGAAGGCCGCTGGACCATCGAAGCGGCCATGGAACAAGCCGTGCCGGTGCCGGTGCTGTCCACCTCGTTGTTCGCCCGTTTCCGCTCGCGCCAGCAGAGCACTTACGGTGACAAGATGCTGTCGGCGATGCGCTTCGGCTTCGGTGGTCACGTGGAGACTTCCAAAAAATGACGGCTAACGGCAAAAAACTGAAGGCCGAACCCGCTCCACCTACCACTTTGTTCCTGTTTGGTGCCCATGGCGACTTGGTCAAGCGCCTGCTGATGCCGGCGCTGTACAACCTCAGTCGCGACGGGTTGCTGGGCGACGGCTTGCGCATCGTCGGGGTGGATCACAACGCCATCAGCGATGCCGACTTCGCCAAGAAACTCGAAGATTTCATTCGCACCGAAGCCGCGAGCAAGGTCAAAGGCAATGCCGAGAACGCGCTGGACCCGCAGTTGTGGGCTCAGTTGGCCAAAGGCATCAGCTACGTCGAGGGCGACTTTCTCGATGACAGCACTTACACCGACATCGGCAAGAAAATCGCCGAGAGCGGCACCGGCAATGCGGTGTTCTATTTGGCCACCGCGCCGCGTTTTTTCAGCGAGGTGGTGCAGCGGTTGGGCAGCGCCGGCTTGTTGACGGAAACTGACCACGGTTTCCGTCGCGTGGTCATCGAAAAACCGTTCGGTTCCGATCTGGCCACCGCCGAAGCGTTGAACGCGTGCCTGCTCAAGGTGATGAGCGAGAAGCAGATCTACCGCATCGACCATTACCTGGGCAAAGAAACGGTACAGAACATCCTGATCAGCCGTTTCTCCAACGTGCTGTTCGAAGCGTTCTGGAACAATCACTACATCGATCACGTGCAAATCACCGCCGCCGAAACCGTCGGCGTGGAGACGCGGGGTAACTTCTTCGAAAAAACTGGCACGTTGCGGGATATGGTGCCCAACCACCTGTTCCAGCTGTTGGCCATGGTCGCCATGGAGCCGCCAGCGGCGTTCGGCGCCGACGCGGTGCGCGGGGAAAAGGCCAAGGTGATTGGCGCGGTGCGCCCCTGGTCCCTGGAAGATGCACGGGCCAACTCGGTACGTGGCCAGTACACCGCTGGCGAGATCGGCGGCAAGGTATTGCCGGGTTACCGCGAAGAGGCCAACGTCGCGCCGGACAGCAGCACCGAGACCTTCGTGGCGCTCAAGGTGATGATCGACAACTGGCGCTGGGTCGGCGTGCCGTTCTACCTGCGCACCGGCAAGCGCATGAGTGTGCGCGATACCGAAATCGTGATCTGCTTCAAGCCGGCCCCCTATGCGCAGTTCCGCGATACCGACGTGGATGAACTCAAGCCTACCTACCTGAAAATCCAGATCCAGCCGAATGAAGGCATGTGGTTCGACCTGTTGGCGAAAAAGCCTGGGCCGACCCTGGATATGGCCAATATCCAATTGGGTTTCGCCTACAAGGACTTTTTCCAGATGCAACCGTCGACGGGGTACGAAACCCTGATCTACGACTGCATGACCGGCGACCAGACCTTGTTTCAGCGCGCCGACAACATTGAGAACGGCTGGCGCGCGGTGCAGCCATTCCTCGATGCGTGGAAGGAAGATGATGGCATCCAGACTTACAAGGCAGGTGAAGATGGTCCGGCGGCGGCTGACACGCTGCTGGCCCGGGATGGTCGTACCTGGCACACACTCGGATGAGTGATGCCGCGATCCAACCCATCCGTTTTATCCTCAGCGACGTGGATGGCACGTTGCTGCATCCCGACCACAGCCTCAGCCAACGCACGGCCGATGCGGTTCGTGCCTTGCGTGACGCCGGTGTGCTGTTCAGCCTGGCCAGCGGGCGACCGCCCAAGGCCATGTTGCACCTGATTGAAACGTTCGGTATCGATGTTCCGGTGGCGGGCTTCAATGGCGGTACGTTGATCCATCCGGACGGCAGGGTTTTGATGGCTCACCACCTGCCTGCTGAAGCCGCGCTGATCGCCTTGGCGCTGTTTTCGGCCGAGTCGGAGGTGGAAGTCTGGATGTTTGCCGATGGCGATTGGCTGCGCCGTGGTTCGCCCGGCCCGATGGAACCGCGGGAAACCGCTGGGCTGGGTTATGGGCCGCAGGTGGTGGAGAGTTTTGAGCCCTATCTGGATCGGGTCGACAAGATTGTCGCTGCCAGCCTTAACACGCAACTGCTGGTTGAACTGGAGGCGCGTTTGCACCCCAAGGTCGAGGGGCTGGCGCAGGTTTCGCGGTCGCAGCCGGTTTATCTGGATGTGACGGCCATGCTGGCCAATAAAGGCGAGGCGTTAAAAACGTTGGCCGAGCATCTGGGCGTGGCGCTTGAGCACACTGCGGCCATCGGTGATGGCGGCAATGACCCGGCGATGTTTGAGGTGGCCGGGCTGGCGATTGCCATGGGCCAGGCGGAAGAAACCGTCAAACGTCGCGCCAATGTAGTGACGGGCACTAATATTGACGACGGTGCCGCAGAAGCTTTCGAGCGGTTTATTCTGCCGTCACACTCAATACGCTAAGTTCAACGGCACAACTTACGATCACGCTTTGTATGGATCGAAAGTTGTGCCGTCGATTTATTTACTTAGGCATTGCCCAGGATTGCAACTGATAGCCGCTTTTATCCAGTTCGGCACGCGCCTGCAACAGCAGGTTTTCCAATTGCGCGGGATCGGTGTAGGCACTCGACGAGAGTTGCTTGCGGCCGATGCGGTTGTTGGTGCGGTCGACGACGCTGAGGCTGAGGGCGCCATTGCCATCGTGCCAGGCCACGCACTGAAAGGGCTGGAAGGCACGGTCTGCGATCAAAAGAGCTTCGTTGATGCGGAGCGGGGCGTTCATTGGGGTCTCTCTCTAAATGCCCAATCAAATGAGTGCCGTCGGTTGGGCGAGCCAGGCGGCGAGTTACTTGTACTGATGCGCGATGGCGGGGTGCGGGTCACATGTTAGAGCAACAAATTTCAACTTTCCGTGATTGAGGTCATGTAAGCGCCTGTTTTGAAAGCTGATTGAAAGTTTCCACAGTCGGCAACTTCTTAATCGCTGAAGCAAGAAGATGGCTTTTTGCCCCGACTTATAGCGAAACGGTACAAGGCGCGCGTCAATATCTTGCTAGGGTTGGCACCAGTCGTTACAACTGGTTGTTTCTAAATAACTTTAACGATTTTTGACGCCAAGGATCAGTCATGGGTGTGCCTCTCGTCCAACGCCGTTTGCTTGTGGTCGATCCGTGCGATGACTGCCATGGGCTGTTGCCCGGGCTGCGTACGGCGGGGTGGGAAGTGGACAGCTGTGCGCTGGAGGACGTGGGGGATCGCTCCTGCGATGTCGGCCTGCTGCGCTTGCAGCCCGAACACCTGAAGAGGCCCGAAGCGGTCAAGGAGCTGATCGGCCGCAGCGGCACTGAATGGATTGCCGTGCTCAGCCAGGATGTACTGCGCTTGCAGAATGTCGGCGACTTCGTTTGCGAGTGGTTTTTCGACTTCCATACGTTGCCGTTCGACGTCTCGCGGGTGCAGGTCACTCTGGGACGCGCATTCGGCATGGCGCGCTTGCGCGGTAAAGGCCACACACCGGTGGATGAGGGGCATGAACTGCTGGGCGATAGCCGGCCCATTCGTGAACTGCGCAAACTCTTATCCAAGCTGGCGCCCACGGAGTCCCCCGTCTTGATTCGCGGTGACAGCGGCACTGGCAAGGAGCTAGTGGCCAAAACCCTGCATCGTCAGTCCCAGCGCCATGCCAAGCCTTTCGTGGCGATCAACTGCGGTGCCATCCCTGAACACCTGATCCAGTCCGAACTGTTCGGCCATGAGAAAGGTGCGTTTACCGGCGCGCACCAGCG
Source organism: Pseudomonas sp. S5F11 (assembly GCF_019641515.1). Classification (NCBI taxonomy): domain Bacteria; kingdom Pseudomonadati; phylum Pseudomonadota; class Gammaproteobacteria; order Pseudomonadales; family Pseudomonadaceae; genus Pseudomonas; species Pseudomonas sp. S5F11. Next base: position 1,019,242 of record NZ_JAIFJZ010000001.1, on the reverse strand, counting down.
CAAGATCGGGCGTATCGAAGCGGCAAACGGCGGCACGCTGTTTCTCGATGAAATCGGCGACCTGCCGATGGAGCTGCAGGCCAACCTGCTGCGGTTTTTGCAGGAGAAGCACATCGAGCGCGTCGGCGGCAGCGAGCCGATAACGGTGGATGTAGGTGTGCTGGCGGCGACCCACGTCAATCTTGAAGCGGCGGTGGCCAAGGGCGCCTTCCGCGAGGATTTGTACTACCGCCTCAATGTGCTGCAGGTGGTCACCGCGCCGTTGCGCGAGCGCCATGGTGACGTGGCGATGCTGGCCAACCACTTTGCGCGTTTCTACAGCCAGGAAACCGGACGCCGCCCGCGCAGCTTCAGCGAAGATGCCCTGGCGGCTATGGCGCAGCATCCGTGGCCCGGCAATGTGCGTGAGTTGGCCAACCGGGTGCGCCGTGGCCTGGTGCTCGCCGAAGGGCGGCAGATCGAAGCCGTTGATCTGGGATTGCAGAGCGAGCAGGCAATCGCGCCACCCTTGGCTACACTCGAAGACTACAAGCACCGCGCCGAACGTCAGGCGCTGTGCGATGTGCTCAACCGTCATAGCGACAACTTGAGTGTCGCTGCCCGTGTGCTCGGCGTGTCCCGGCCTACGTTCTATCGGTTGCTGCACAAACACCAGATCCGCTAGGGCGGGTAAACCGAAAAGCCCCGCAACGACCCTTATCGTTGCGGGGCTTTTCCTTGTGCGTCTGGTTAGAAGTAGTACGGGAATTTCAGGCTGAAGGTGAAGTCCGGCGCATCGTCGGTCATACCGATCGCCAGGTTCGGCACGATCGTCAGGTTATCCGAGGCGGCAATGGTCATGCCCACGTTGAAGTAGCCGGCGTTGGCATCGCTGGAGACCACCGATTGCCAGTCCCCGCCATTGGGTTTGAGGCGACTTTTACGCTGGACCAGGTCAGACACCGAAAACGACATGCTCATTTTCTCATTCAGCGCGAACGCTACGCCCATGCCGACCTGGAAGCTGTCACCCAGGCTGACCTTGCCGCCGACCTTCTGGTTGACGTCGCTGCTGATGTCGTCGAACGAATCTTCGAAGTTGTGGGTGTAGGACAACGAGCCAAACAGCACGGCCGGATCGAAGGTCTTGACCAGGGAGATGCCCGGCGTGATCGACCAGACCCCGTTGCCGGTGGGCAGGCTTTCAGGTACGAACAAGTTGTCGTTGCCGGGTTGGTTGATGAGCTTGATGCCGAACGGTTCCTTGCCCGTCGGCGCCTTGACCCGTACCGACACCACCGCATCCGGCAGGGTGGGGGTCTCGTCGAGGAACTTGTAGGCCACACCGAAGTTGACGTCGCCGATGGTCGGGTCGCGGGTCACCGATGCTTCCGATGTTGCCGTGCCGTTGTTGCCTGCACCGGCCGATTGGTACGTCGATTCGCGGTACACCACCGGCACGTTAACGTCGAACTGCCAGCGGTTGTCGAGGTTGTAGCGGCCGGTGAGGTCCAGGGTCCAGTTGTCCGACTTGATGCGGTCGAGGTTGATATTGCCGAGGAAAATCGAGTCCAGGGCCAGGAACCCATTTAGGGTCAGTTGGCGCGCGTCGTAGCGAGCGTAGGTCACGCCGGTTTCGAAGCTGAACTTGCCATTGCCGAAGAAGCCACTAGCTTCGTTATAAAGGTTGCTGACACTTTGCGCAGGCGCCGAGTCGTCCTTGAGGGACTGCCCATAGGAACTGCCGCCGCCCGCGCCACCGGAGGCCGCAGCGGCGCCAGTGCCGGCCACGGTGGTGCCGCCTTTCTGGAAGTCGGCGGGGGATTTGGCCAGGCGTTTGGGCGCCGGCGTCGCCGGTTGGTCTTCGACCTGACGCACTCGCTGTTCCAGCACCGCCAGGGCCTTTTGCTGCACTTCGTAACGTTGCTTGAGTTCCAGGAGTTCTTGCTTGAGTGTTTCGATATCGGCATCTGGCGCGGCATACAACACGGATGCGGGCAAGAGCGTACTTAAACAGACCACCGCACGAAGCGATAACGATCGATGCATGAAATAAGCCGTCCTTTTTTAATGCGTAAGTGTCGAGGGTCAGCGTAGTTCAATAACCGAGCGTACGTAGGCCTTTGAGTTGGTCCAGGTTGCAATTCAACGCCGGGTTGTTCAGCCCGTTATTGCCCATCACGACGTTAAGTTGAGTCATGTTGTTGACGAAGTTGGTATTGCCGGTCAAGACAGTACCTTGCAGCACCGTGCCGCCGCCAATCTGCTGCAGGCTGTTGCCTTGGTTATGGTTGGCCTGGATCGCCATTTGCAGTCCGCCGTTATTGGCCGACACGCTCACTTTGCCGGCCGCGCTGTCACCGGTCACGGTGCCGCCGGCCACCAGCACTTGCCCCGATTGCGCGAGATTGGCCGGCGCCAGGCCGTCCTGACTCACGGTGATCCCGACATTGTTGTTCGCGGTGTTGCCATCGCCGGCTGCGCGCACGCTTTGCGTCACACCCTGGCCGCTGCCCAGACCGGCGCCGCCGACGACATTGCCGGTACCGGTGCTCTGGCCGGTGCCGCTGCCCGCCGAGCCGGTGGTCTGCACATAAAATTGCGGGGTGATCGTGGTTTTATCGACCTGCATGCTGGCCTTGCCGGTGATGCTGTCGCCCGTGGCGTTGGTCCAGGTGCTGCTCATCACGATACCGAAGCTGATGATGCGCCCCGGCATTACATAACGACCGCGCAGGTCGGCCATTTCCGAGTCTTTCAATTCGATCGGTTTGAAACCCGATGACGCATAAGCGGGCATTGCGGCTGCCAGCCACACAACTGTCAGCCAACGGGAAGTGTTCATCTTCTGCTCCTGGAGCATCCTGGTCCCTTATGGCGCTTCTTATTAAAAGAAGTCGCTCTGGATAAAACCGAAATCCATCAATTCGGCGTCGCCCACGGGCCTGAACTCATTCAACTGGTTCTTGGCGGTCAGGGGGGTAGGGGGCGCGAGCAAGGCGTTGGTCTTGTCGTAACCTTCACCCAGTACGGCGAATACGATGCCATTCCAGCCTTTGACGAAGTCGTCGCGGGTGTAGCGCTTATGGCCCAGCACCGGGTCGCCGATGTAGACCCAGTCTTTGTCGGCACGCTGCATCACCACGAAGTGCTTGTAACCACGGATTTCCAGCAGCACCACGACCGGAATCTTCACGGTCAGCAGGGATTCCGGCGAGATCTTGTAGCCCCGCGCCCGCATGCCGATGCTTTCCAGGTAGCGCTTCATGTCCAGCATGGAAAAGCCCTGGGTGCGCACCAGGTCCTGATCGGCGTTGATCAGCATGCCTTTGATCACATGGTCTTCGTCGACGTCCAGCCAATAGCCCTGACGCAGGATGGTGGCGAGGGCGGCGGCGCCGCAGCTGAAATCGGTTTTCTGTTCCACCAGGTTGGCGAACCGGCGCTCGCGGATACTCTCGACCTTCTTGTAGATCACTGCACCGCCAGGCATGGCGGAGATCGCCATGGTGCCTGCCCAGGTCGGGCCGGTGAGGAGCATCAGCAGGGTGAGGGTCGCGAGGCGCATGATCGAAGGCCGGATGGACACTGGAATAGGAAAGGGCCTTGTTGCCAAGGCCCCATTGGATCAGAAGCGCACGCCGCTGGCGCAGACGGTGCAACCTTGACCGATTGCCAGGCTGTTGCTGCCCTGGTTGCCGGAGCCGGATTGCAGGTTCACGCCCATGTTGCCGGAGTTGCGGTTGACCGAGTTGTCCAGACTGGCGTTGTTGGACACATACTGAGGCTTGCCGCCATAGCCATAACCGTGGCTGGTGGCCGCAGCGTTGAGGTAGCTGTTACCGAGGGAGTTTTGCTCGGTATTGGCGGCAGCTGCGATGTTTTTGCCGTCGGCAGTGACGATCGCCAGGTTGTTTTTACCCTGGTTGCCTTGGCCGGCCTGACCGTTGTAACCCACGTTGCCGGAGTTACCGTTGATGGAGTTATCCAGAGACGCGTTGTTCTGGGTGCCTTTGTTGACGTAGGTGTTCAGCACGCTGTTCTGATTCACGTCGACCAGACCGAATACAGTGGCCGCATCGCTTTTGGCGCTGGAGATAGCGGCAGAGTTGTCAGCCTGGTTAGCGCTGCCAGCTTGCGCGTTGACACCCGCGTTACCGCTGTTGCTGTTGACCGAATTATCGGCAGAGGCGTTATTTTCGGTCTTGGTGTCGTCAAACTTGTTGCCGGCGCTGTTTTGAACGTCAGTGACCACAGCGGCAATAGTGCCGGTAGGTTGAGGCGCAGGGTGCCAGCCACCTGCTTGAGCAGCAGCAGCCATGAGCGCGGCGAGAGCGAAAACCAGAGGTTTCAGAGCCATTTGAGGTTTCATGGTGTTTCTCCTTGCTTCTATTAGTTGGTTAAGTGTTGGTACGGTCTTGCGAGTACTACCAAGTCGTTACTTGATAGTGATGCCCAGGGTGTTAGCCATTCGGTTCCCCACCCCGGCACTCTGGTTCACCTGAATCACTCCTCGGCTGCCTGTGAAGGCCTGGTCGCTGGTAACGACCAGGCGGCTGCCAGTGGTGGGGGTGAGCCCTGAGTCGGTTAATTGCGTCGTGTTCTGTTGCAACAAGACGCTGTCGTCGATGCTTTGCGGGCCAGGGTTGACGCTGATCCGCACGGCGTTGACGGTTTGGTTGTTGGCCCCGGCCGCCTGGTTGACGCCCAACATGCCGTTGCCATTGATAAAAGAAGCGCCCTGAATCGCAGCCTTGGCGTTCAGAGACGGATCGACCTGACCGTCGAGCCGTTGGATATTCACGGTGGTGGCCTGGCCGCCGAGCGTGACGGCACGGTTATTGGCCTGTTGCTGCTGATTGCCCGCCGCTTGGTTGATCGAAAAGTTACCGCGGTAGTCTTTGCCGCTGTTGTTGATCACAGCGTTGTTGTCGGCCATGGCCGAGGCACTGCCCAGCAGGGCGAGCAAGAGCAAGGTACGGTTCATTATTTGCCCCCCATCATGTTGCCGAGGTTATTCAGAGGGGCCATGCCGCGTTGGATCGAGTCACTGATCTGTCCGCCCATGCTGCTGCCGCTGCCATGCCCGGCGGTGGCGCCGGTGCCGAGGGTCGACATGCTGTTCTGCGTGGCATGCACGCCGGTCAACGTGCTATCGATCTGGCTGGCGCGGGCGAAACTTGAACCGCTGCTGACACCGCTGATAGCCAGGTCACTGAGCTCGCCGGTGGCGCCAAGAACCTCTTGGGTGGGATTGGCATTGGCGGTGGTGGGGTAGGGGTCTTTACCGAAAGCGGCGCGACCGTACATGTGTGCCTGTACGTTGCGGCCCGTCACGATCACACCATCACCGGCAAAGGCTGGTGCACTGATGCCGAGGCTGAGTACACAGCTGGTCAGCAGTACCTTCATCGAGTGTTGTGTGAGTGTGTTCACGGCGGCATGTCCTTATTCTCAGCACTGACCCTAAACAGTGCTATGAGGAATAGAGCAGATGCCGTGCCGCTTTTTGAATTGTCTTGATATTCAATGGTTTGTGAATAACTAGAGGCGCGTCGACGTTGCCGGTGTCTCAGTGCTGAAACACCTGCCCTTCAAGCGCGTGCAGCCCGCTGTGCCACAAACGATTCACCCCTGTGTATCAGCGGCGTAACACCGCACATGACAAAAGCATGAACCCACGCTGTACACGGGCTTCAGGGCAGGCAGGTGTTTCAAAAATGGACACTGCGGGCGCGAACAGGCCCGCACGAATCGGCCGGGCTCAGCCTTTAGGGCTTTTACGCGGGATGGAATTGAGAACGGGGTTGCCGTCCTGGTTCTGCGTCAGATAGACCGGCAGTACCTTTGGCAGCGAGGGGATGAGGTTGTTGACCTCGGTGAGGTTGTAGATGCCGCCTATTCGAATCGCCCCGGTGCTGGCGTCGGCCAGCATCACCGGTTTGCTCAAGTAGCGGTTGATCAGCGGTAACGCGTCGACCAAGGCCAGGTTATCGAGGATCAGCTTGCCCTGGCGCCAGGCCAGTGCGCTGTCATTCGGGCTGAACGGCCTCACGCGCGGAGTGGCATCGCCCGCTTGGTAGCTGGCCTGCATGCCCGGAGTCAGGGGCACGCTACCATGCGTGGCATCGCTGGCGATCTGCACCGAGCCTTCGAGCAGCATCACGCGGACCTGATCGCCATATTTCCATACATTGAATTGGGTGCCTGTCACGCGCACCTGGCCTTCACCGGCGCGCACCACAAACGGATGGGTGCTGTCGTGGCTGACATTGAAAAACGCCTCGCCTTTCTTCAGCGTGACCCGGCGCTGATCCTTGTAGTTGCTATAGACCAGTTCGGTGCCCAGGTTCAGCTCTACCTGGCTGCCATCGCTCAAGGTCACCTGACGCAAGCCCTGGGTCGCCTCGAAACGTTCATAGGAATTGGGCAGCCACCCGGCCTGCCACCCGGTGAACGCCGCCAGCGGCAGGGCCGCCAGGCATAGCGCCGCCGCCACGGCATAACGACGTACGCGGCTGCGCGATTTGAACGCCAATACCGGTGCGGTGGGCGCGGTGCGCGGCAAGTGATCGGCGACGTCCCAGATTTCCAGCATCGCGGCGTATTCAAAGGCATGCAGGGGATGGGCGTCATGCCATTGTTGAAAAGCCTGACGTTCAGCCGGTGTGCAATCACCTGCATGCATGCGCATGCACCAGTGCGCTGCGGCATCGGTGATGGTGTCGTATTCGGCTTCTGAAACAGACTTTTCGGTCATTTACGCATCCTGATTTCCCACATTCTAACCTCCGCGGGCCGATGGGGAGAACAGCCATCATGGCGATTGCACATCAATTGGAACTTATTCTTATTTGCCAGTACCTAAAAATTTCAGGACACGCGTCCGTTATTCCCACTATGGAGTTCCGTTATGTTGAAGAAAACCTTAGTCGGCCTGTGTGCAACCTCCGCGCTGCTCAGTGCCGGTGCCGCCCTGGCCGATAAGCCGGGCGCAGGCTGGATCACTATCGAAAAGGCCATCGAAGTGGCCAAGACCAAGGCCGGCTACGTTGAAGTCTATGCCGCCGAAGCCGACGATAACGGCTACTGGGAAGTCAAAGGGCGCAAGTCTGACGGCACCGTGTATGAAGCGCGCATCGACGGCGCCTCGGGCAATATCCTGCGTGACCAGAAAGACTGACGTCTCGCGCCGGGAGCCGGTTCAGGCTCCCGCATCCAATTCCCTGCCGAGCTGGCTGATCAGGTAAGTCACCGAATCGGCGTTGGCCAAAATCGTATCGATTCGCTTGTTGGCGTCACTCATAAACACCGCCCGCGCATCGTCCAGGGTTCGCGTCCCGGTAGTACTCAACACCTTGTCCTTTTGCGGCGAAGTCCCACGACTGGCTCCAAAGTCTTCCCATTGCTGGGTGAACTCGTCCCACGTTCTGAACAGCATGGTGGCCGGGGTGAGTGTGGAGAGCGCGGTATCGCGCAAGTCGGCCAGATCCGTGTGCATTCGCCTGGCGCCACTGACGTTGAGGTTAATCAGGTCGTGGAACGGCCGCATGCTGTCGAGGTACGCCAGGTCTTCGGTCAAGGACTTGAGGTGGGTGATCTCGTGAATCAACGTGGTGGCGCGGGCATGGGCAGAGATGTTGAAGGGTGTCGTGAGGCGATTCTGATAGATGTCCAGCGGCGGATCGAAAAAGCGGTCCACCAGGTAGATTTTCTGTTCCCGGTCCTCGGGTAGCACAAAAGCGAAAGTGTTTTGCGGGCTGTAGCGATGGGTGCCGCAGACAAAGCGCTGGGAGTCCGGGCCGACCAGGGTATGGTTGATCAGCTCATCGAGCACTTCGTCGACGCGTCGCTCAATTCGTTGCACCTGCTCGCCGGTCAGCGTAACCACGCCGAACAACTCACTGAAGAACCGTCCCAGCCGGCTGCCGGGTTCGCGCAGCGGTGCAAAGTGCAGCAGGTTGCGTTTGCACGTCACCGCGTAATAGGTCGCGACGTTGAGCGCTTCGTCGATGCACTGGGCCTTCCAGCTCGACAGGGCGGCAATTTCGCGTATGCCCACCGCCTCGATATTGATAGCGTCGCGCTCCGCCGCCCAGGTTTGCATTTTGCCCGCGTAGCGGCTCAGGGTTTTGCCGTAGCGCGGATGATGGCGGTCCAGGTCCAGGGTCCATTCGCCCTGGGCGTTGGCTCGCACATAAGGGCCGTGCTGCTCGTCGCGGCTCAGGCGCCAGCGTTCCCCGGCTTTTCTCACCGAATACACCTTTCCCGCCAATGGCACGAAATGTGTGCGCGTGTCGTTGTCGGTGTACACGAAGGGTGGCGCGCTGCGCTCCAGGTCGCTCAGGGCAACCTGGTGATTTTCGAAGGCTTGCAGGGCGGTTCGCCCAGGTGCGGTCAGGTCCAGCTCGTCCAGGCTGGCGGCCACGGGGGCAGGGGCATCTAGCCAGTCGTCAAAGGGCAGCGGCTGTTCGCTGGGTGGAGTTGGCGGCAGCCACTGGTCCAGCGCTTTGCGTAAAGAGGCAAGCTCGGCCACGCCCGCGACAAAGGTTTTGAGCGAGTGCTGCCAACGGTGCTCCTGTAAGTCTTCGGCCGATGTTTTGAACAGTTGGTAGCTGCGCCACACCGTCAGCGGGTAGGTCAGTTTGCCCGCCATAAATTGCAGGCTCTTGGGAATGCCCTTGCTCAACAGGCTGGTCACCGCGTCCCAATGGGTCTTGCCTGACGCGCAAAACTGGCCGGCCAGCATCTGCAGCAGCAGCTGGGTATTGTCGTCGAACAGTCGGTTGAGCAGATTGCCGGCGATGGGCGAGTCACCCAAGCGGATGTCCGAGAGATCCGGGCGCCAGCGCTCACTCAGCAGATTGCGGTAAGTGGCTTGATGGGGCGCTTGCAACTGCCCGATCACCCATTCCTGTAGCGCCCCGGGGCTGGTGAATTCGTGCAGGAGCGCCGCCTCGCTGGGGAACTCTTTCAACAAATGTTTAGGGCTGTACGGTGCATACAGCACCAACGGCCCGGACGCGCCGGGCTTGGGGCCGATCAGGTAACAGCCCAATGCCTTGGCCTGACTGGCGCCGGCGGTGGCGATCAGCTCCAGCGGGCGGATCATCGCCGTGACCCCATGCACCGCCGCGCGGGCCACTGCGTCGGGCATGTCGAAGACTTGCCGGATAAAGCCCCAGGCCGTGGCGGACAGCCGTTCAGTGAGGGTTTGTTCATGGGCGTACTGCAACAATTGCCACGGCAGCTGCCGGCAGAATAGGCGGCGCCGCTCACGCGCGTCGTCGCTCTGCCCCTGGAGCAGGCCGCTCAACACTTGGCGGTACAGCGTTTTCAAATCCAGTTGTCGCACCAATTGCACGATGGCCGCGCCGTCGAGTGTCTCCGGCAGTGGGATGCTGGTGCGCGAGCGCGGGCGGATCGTCTCGGCGCGCAGATCGGGCAGGTGCCGCAACGCGAAGTCCGTCAGGGTCTGGGTGTGGCCTTCGAGGTCGATACGTCCGGGAATCAGCACGTGATCCGGGTTGTACACCTGGCCTGGGAACCGCGCGCCGAGCAGGGTTGAGAGGGTACTGAAGATGTGTTCGCGCATCGGCACGATGCTGTGCAGATAGTCCCGTTCGTCAGGCGCACTGACGCGATATTGCTCAAGCAGCTCGGCCTGCAGGATCTGTTCGTGAGGCCGCGCCATCCCCAGCCAGACTGGCAGCGCTTGTTGGTGGATCAGGGCGCGCGCCAGGGTGATCGACCTGGGCAGATTGGACGGGGTTTGACGCCGGATCAGGCGGTCCATGCAGTCCTGGAAGCGCGTGGCGCTGAGCCCCATCACCAGCACCTGGTCGATTTCGTCGCGGGTGAAGTCGCTGTAGCTCTGCTGACGGTTGTGCAGCAGGTGTTCGTCGATTCGCTGCAAGGGCCCCAGGCGACAGGCCTGGTGAGGGATGCGCCGCGACACCGGCAGGTTCTCCAGCAGGGGCAGACGCTGCACGGGGTTTTGCAAGCGCTGTTCGAGCCTGTCGCGCAGGGCCTGGATCGACGTAAACGCCTCATAGCCACCCCGTGGGGTCCACAGCAGGGCGGTGCCCGAGTGGATGGGGTCGATGCCACCGCGCTCGGTCAGCACAAAGGCATTGGCCAGGGGCTGAGGCTCGGTAGCGGTGCCCAGGAACAGGCTCAGGCTGAACGCATCCGGGATAAACCCATTCAGGCCATGGCGGGTCAGCCGGCTCATGCCGTCGGCATTGAGGGCGCTATCGAGTAACGCCAGGGCAGGGGGCGGCAGGCTATGGTCCAGGCGCCTCAATTCGGTTTCGCCGCGCAGCCCCTGCAACATGCCCTGGCTCAGGTGCGCCCGGTTATTCTCCAGCAGCAACTGGGGCAGGGTACGCAGGTCCCGTTGCGCGAACGTGCTGAGCACCTCTTCGATGACGGCGTTGAAACTGTCGATGGTCAGGTTGTGCAACTGGTAGGCCACGCCGGCGCTCTGTTCTGTGTAGAACCAGGTCAGGGCCGACTCGGTGAGCCGATCGGCTTGCCCGGCCAGACGCGCGATAAAGTACTCGACCATGCTCAATGACGTATGGGGCGCCCGCTCTTCACGCTCTGCAGCGGGGGTGACATAGGTGTTGAGATAGACGTGCTCGGCCTTGAGATCGAGCAGACGCTTGGCCAATTCGGTGTCCAGTGCATGGGCGACCAGGCTGCGCAAGGTCGGCTGCCGGTTACGTTCCAGCGCCATGGCCGCGTCCACCGCCTGCAAACGTTCCAGGTGCACCTTGGCCTTCTCCGATTGCACGGTAGTAGGGCGGCCATTGCCGCTGGTGATGGGGTGAAGGGTCCAGCGCCCATCGGCCTCCTGCTCCAGCAGCCGCGTGTCGAGCATGCTGCGCACGTCCAGGGCAGTGTCGAGCAGCGCGGCCAGGTCGATCACGCCGTTGCTGCGCCGATAGAGCCCCAAGGCATAGTCCAGATTGTCGGACTGCTTGGTGACAATGTCCTCGATCATTGCCTGGAACACATCGCCCGCGATGGGCTTGCCGGTCACTTGGATATGTTCCATGCCCACGAACGCACTGCGTTCATCCACCGACAGAAAGTGCAGCAGTTCGTCCTCGTGGCCCGCCGTTCTGAGCATCTGCAACAAGGCATCTTTGAGGTCGCTCAGGTTTTTGAGTACCTGCAACCCCCGCGATTGGGTGTAGAGGTAGGCCTGGCTGTCGCTGATCATCAGCGTGCTGGCCAGCTCCACATAGTGTTGGAACGGGGCATGCACACGGACCTTTTCTATTCTCAGATGGCTGGCATAGGCGCTACGCGCCGCCTGGTCGGGAAGGAACAGCGCACGCAGGTCCAGGCTTTCCTGGCTGGACAGGACCAGGCCCTGCTGCTTGAACAGCAGATCGGCGCGAAACTTGTCGCTCATGACCCGGGCAAAAAAACGCAGGCGCGACTGACCGCGGTTGAAATCTTCATTCCAGTAGGTTTGCAGCAGGCTGTTCAACAGCTTCGAGAGGATGCCGCTGGTCTGTTCGACCACACTGTCCCAGCGCTGGTGGTCTTGGGCCCTCTGTTGCGCGGTGTGTGCGCTGTCGTCATGGCCCACATTGAAATACGTGTGAGTCTGGTTCGCCGGCCAGGCTTGCTTGACGTAAAAATGCAGCAGCGCATCGCGCAATGACTCGGAGGCCACCCAGCGACTCTCCTCCACAGGCGTGGGCTGGGTAAAAAAATTCACCCGCGTGTCGCGCTGGTCCAGCCCCGGAAAGTACGAGCGGGCCATGATGCCCAGCAGAGTGTCGAGCATGCCGCGCAGGTCGGGGAGCTTGCGCAGTTCCTCCAGCATCGTGGTGACGTTGTGTTGCTGGCCGGCCAGGATGGTTTGTTCCTGGTCTTGCATCACCGCGCCTGGAATCACCGCGCCCGTTGTCTTCAGCGGTTCTGTGCTGGGCAAGCCGTCGCGTTCGACAATCGCCAGAAATTGCAGGAGTTCGGCGCGCCGGCTTGGCTGCGTCAGGCGTTCATCCACCTCATGGAGCAGCGCGGCGCGGCTGTCGAACAGTTCCAGGCCGCCGTAGGGGGTAAACAGCACGGCTTTGTGGTCATCGGGTGTCGGACTCATCATGAACACACCCGCCAGGGGCACGGGGGCGTGGTCGGGCCGGTTGACCGACAAGCGTTCGACGTGCATCGGGTAACGCTGCACGCTGGGGTCGATACGCGCGGTGTGGGTGGCGTAGTACAGCGTGTGCAGCCAATCGAGGTCCCTGACCGAGAACCCGAGCGCGCGCTCGCGGGGCGTGGGGGTCTTGCGTTTGACGTTTTGCAGGAACTCATCGAAGAAATACGGGGGCGTGAGGTTCGCCATGGTGCGCTCTCCAGCAAGGCGGCGGGATAAGGCTTCACGGTAGGCGGCGCGGTGGCGCGGATGGCGGTAGATAACTGGGGGCGCCCGTTGACAGCAGGCACATGGGGCGTTGTTTAATCGGAGGGCTGGATTCTTGTTGTCTCTTCCAATTATAAAATCGGAGCTACAGATGTCTGCCCAGTCCCCGATCTTCGACAGTCCCCATACCCTTATCGGCTTCACCGAACTGGTGGCGTTGCTGCACAGGGTGTTCGTCCAGCACGGCACGTCGCCGGAAGTGGCCGCGATCCTTGCGCACAATTGCGCCAGTGCCGAACGCGACGGCGCCCATAGCCACGGCATCTTCCGTATCCCCGGTTACCTCAGCACCCTGGCCAGCGGCTGGGTCGACGGCAAGGCCATTCCGGTGGTCACGGACGTGGCGTCCGGGTTTGTGCGGGTGGATGCCGGCAATGGGTTCGCCCAGCCGGCACTGGCGGCGGCCCGGCCACTGCTGGTGAGCAAGGCGCGCAGTGCCGGCATCGCCTTGCTGGCGATTCACAATTCCCATCACTTCGCGGCGCTGTGGCCGGACGTTGAGCCGTTCGCCGAAGAGGGGTTGGTGGCGCTGAGCGTGGTCAACAGCATGACCTGCGTGGTGCCCCACGGCGCCGATCGCCCGTTGTTCGGCACCAACCCTATTGCGTTCGCGGCGCCGCGCGCCGACGGCCCGCCGATTGTCTTCGACCTGGCCACCAGCGCCATCGCCCATGGCGACGTGCAGATCGCTGCGCGCAAGGGCGAACGTTTGCCGCCTGGCATGGGGGTGGACAGCCTCGGTCAGCCCACCACCGATCCCAAGGCCGTGCTGGAGGGCGGTGCGCTGTTGCCGTTCGGCGGGCACAAGGGCTCGGCCCTGTCGATGATGGTCGAGCTGCTGGCGGCTGCCCTGACCGGCGGGCACTTTTCCTTCGAATTCAACTGGGCCGATCACCCTGGCGCGCGTACGCCGTGGACCGGGCAACTGTTGATTGTTATCGACCCGAGCAAAACCGCCGGGCAAAGCTTTGCCGAGCGCAGCCAGGAACTGGTGCGGCAGATGCATGCCGTAGGGTTGCGGCGGTTACCGGGGGATAGGCGCCATCGCACACGGGCGAAGTCGCTGGGGCAGGGGGTTGAAGTGGAACTTCAGGCGTTGAATCAGTTGCGTGACTGGGCCAACTGACATTGAAACGCCGCTGCGTGGCAGCGGCGCGACGGGCGACGTTTAGTTGCGACGACCCAGCAACAGGCCAACCACCAGGCCAAAGCCGGCCGAGATAGCGACGGTCTGCCACGGGTGGCCACCAATATAGGTTTCGGTCGCGTCGACCATCGGTTGGGTGCGCTCACGTACGTTGGTCACGGAGTCCATGGCTTGTTTGAGCTTCAGGGCGACCTGCTCACGCAGGGTCTCTCCTTCTTCGCCCACCAGGTTGGCGCTGCTCTTGAGCAACTTGTCGGACTCTTCGATCAGCGCGGCGAGCTCACTGAAAGCTTGGTCCTTGATTTGGTCGGCGGCGGTTTGCGCGGCGGTTTTGCGGGCCATGGGGTGACTCCTTGCAAGTGAATGTAACAGTGAACAATGGAGTACCCGGCGCCCTTAAAAGTTGCTTTTTTTTTGCTGGGGCGCAGTGCCGGGCAAAATCCGAATCAGGAAATTTCGACCTACAGTGTAAGATGCCACCTATTTGTGCAGCAGGTAATTCAACATGAGCTTCAATCTCGCCAACAAGACCCTCGCCGAACGCGCCGAGCTGGAAGATGAAAAGTCGCGCCTCTACGACCTGTGGCAAACCAATCTGGGCAAGGCCAAGGGCGAAGCCGCGCGGTTGTTCGGCGAGCGCGCCAAGCGCAAGGGCAAATGGGCCGAGTGGGTCCGTGCGGAACTGGACGGCATGTCGCCGCCGGAGTTTTCCAACATGGTGCGCAGCGAAGTCAACAAACTGATGGCAGCAGCTAAGTAAAGCTCGCCACAATCGCTTCGCGGACTTTCAGCAACATCGGATCGAGCTGAGCCTGGGTGCGCCATCCCAGTTCCACCGGGTAGCGCGGCAGCGCCAACGGGCAGGCCAGTACGCGCAGGCCGGTCATCTCGGCGATGGCCTGCGCCGCATGCCCGGGGATGGTGGCAACGGCCTGACTGCCCTTGAGCAAAAACGGCAGCGCGGCGAAGTGGCTGGTGGAGGCGCACACATGGCGGCTCAGCCCCTGTGCTGCCAGCCCCTCGTCGGTGATCCCGATAAACCCGCCGGACGACACCAGCACATGGGCGCGGCGCACAAACTCGTCCAGGTCGATGCCTTGCTGTCCGGGCGCCAGGCTGTCCGGGTCCACCAGGCAGCGGTAATCCCCTTCGCCCAACACCTGTCGGCTTAACCGGCCCTGGGCAAAACCGCCGGCGGTGATCGCCAGGTCCAGTGTGCGGTCGAGCAGCGCGCCGGCGACAATCTGGCTATGGGTCTGGCGAAAGATCACGCGCAATTGCGGCAGGCGTTGTGCGATTTGCGTCATCAACCGACGGCCGTAGGCGATTTCAAAGTCATCGGATAAACCCACCACCACCGAACGCCCCAGGTACTGCTGATTGACCGGGTCGACCATGGCGAGGCTCTGGCGGCAACGGTCCAGCGCTTCACTGATCACCGGTTTGAGTTGGTTGGCCCGCAACGTCGGCGCCAGGCCGCGGCCGGTGCGCACGAACAACGGGTCGCCGTACACCTGGCGCAAGCGCCGCAGCCCAGCGCTGATGGCCGATTGGGTCACGCCCAGGCGCAAGGCGGCGCGGCTGGCGCTGGACTCGTCATGGAGTGCTTCGAAGGTTTTGAGCAGGTTCAGATCGACCTGGGCGATATTCATTTGGCTCATATCATTCAGTACTGAAGTGGGCTTTATTCATGATCCGGGGTGGCGGGAGAATGGGCAACCCCCAGCCAATCATCGGAGTGAACGTTATGCCTATTTCTACCGTCGCGGCCTTGCAAATCGGCTCCCTACCGGGCGGCAAGGCCGACACCCTGGAACAGATCCTCGGTTATGAAGACCAGATCCGCCGCAGCGGCGCGCAATTGGTGGTGATGCCCGAGGCGCTCCTCGGTGGCTACCCCAAAGGCGAAGGGTTCGGCACGCAACTGGGTTATCGCCTGCCCGAAGGGCGTGAAGCCTTTGCCCGTTATTTTGCCAATGCCATCGATGTACCTGGCGCGGAAACCGACGCCCTGGCCGGGTTGTCGGCGCGCACGGGCGCCAGCCTGGTGCTGGGCGTGATCGAGCGCAGCGGCAATACCTTGTACTGCACGGTGCTGTATTTCGAACCCGCCGGCGGCCTGGTGGCCAAGCACCGCAAACTGATGCCTACCGGCACCGAGCGGCTGATCTGGGGCAAGGGCGATGGCTCCACCTTGCCGGTGATCGATGCCGCGGTGGGCCGTATCGGCGGCGCGGTGTGCTGGGAAAACATGATGCCGCTGCTGCGCACCGCGATGTACGCCAAGGGCGTGGAAGTCTGGTGCGCGCCCACCGTGGACGAGCGCGAGATGTGGCAGGTGAGCATGCGCCATGTAGCCCATGAAGGCCGCTGCTTCGTGGTCAGCGCCTGCCAGGTGCAGGCGTCGCCCGAAGCCCTCGGCGTGGAGATTGCCAACTGGCCTTCGGACCGCCCGTTGATCGCAGGCGGCAGCGTGATTGTCGGCCCCATGGGCGACATCCTGGCCGGGCCGCTGGTGGGCGAAGCGGGGCTGCTGACGGCGCAGATCGATACCGACGACCTGGTGCGCGCGCGGTATGACTACGACGTAGTGGGGCATTACGCACGGCCGGATGTGTTCGAGCTGGTGGTGGATGAACGCGCCAAACCCGGCGTGCGCTATATCACGGACTGAAGCAGTGGCGGGAAGGCTGGGGGGCTCGTCCCGATGGCGCAGAGCCAGCCAGTCGATATGTTGACTGCGCCACTGCCATCGGGAGCAAGCCCCCTCTCACAGGGGGGGCTGTGTGCGTCCAAACTTGCCCATGGGCCAACATGTGGGAGGGGGCTTGCCCCCGATGGCGGGGTATCGGTCGGTTGCGCAGGCTTTACCACGTCGCGCCGTTAGGCATGTCCAACGTACCCCGGTCAACGAAGCGCATGGTGCCGAACAGCCCCCCGGCCAGTTTGCCCCGCAGCACATAGGGCAGGTTGTTCAAACTCTGGGTCTGGCTCAGGCCCAGGGTTTGACGCAACACCGAAAATGCCGAGACGCTGACCGGCACCGTCAGAACGGTCTCGGAGAAGCGTGGGATGCTGCCGGCCTGGTCGCTCACACCTGAGGCCAACGGTCGGCCGTTGACTTCCAGATCGAGAGCCACACCGTTGTAGTCAATCGCCGTTTCGTTGGGGTTCTGCACCCGCAGTTTGACGGCGAAGCGCACTTCCAGGTCCTGGCTTTGCAGCGGTTCGATGCCCACCACGTTGATGTTCACCGGGTCGCGGTTCGGAAACAGCGCGCAGGCGCTCAGGGTCAGTAGCAGCAGCGATAGCACCATGAGCTTGCGCATGTGAGGTCTCCTAGTTCGTGACGTCCGGGTCTTGCATCACCTTGAGGGTAGAGGACTCCGGATCGAATTCATCTTCTTCCAGCTCTATGAACTCTTCGGGCAGGAAAATGTTCAGCAGGATGGCACAGAACGCTCCTACGGTGATCGGCGACTCGAAGATGTTATGCAGCGCCTTGGGCAACTCGCGCAGCACTTCCGGCACGGCGGCGACGCCCAGGCCCATGCCCAGGGAAATCGCCACGATCAGTACGTTGCGCCGGTGCAGGCCGGCTTCGGCGAGGATCTTGATACCGGCCACCGCCACAGTGCCGAACATGATCAGAGTGGCGCCGCCCAGCACCGGTTTGGGCATCAGTTGCAGCACCGCGCCGATCATGGGGAACAGCCCCAGCAGCACCAGCAGGCCGGCGATGAAGTACGCCACATAGCGGCTGGCCACGCCGGTCAGTTGGATCACCCCATTGTTCTGGGCAAAGGTCACCATCGGCAGGCTGTTGAACGTGGCGGCCATCGCCGAGTTGAGGCCGTCGGCCAGCAGGCCGGACTTGATGCGTTTGATATACAGCGGGCCCTTTACCGGCTGCTGGGAAATCATCGAGTTGGCGGTCAGGTCGCCGGCGGCTTCCAACGGCGAAATCAGGAAGATCACCGCCACTGGAATAAACGCCACCCAGTCGAACGAAAACCCGTACTTGAACGGCACCGGTACGCTGATCAACGGCACCTGGGGCAGCGCCGCCATATCGACGCGGCCCAGCCACCAGGCCACCACAAAGCCCAGGGTCAGGCCGATCACGATCGAACCCAGGCGCAGGAACGGGTTATTGAAGCGGTTGAGCACCACGATGGTCAGCAACACCAGGGCCGCCAGGCCCATATTGCCGGCCGCGCCGAGGTCGCTGGCGCCGAAGCCGCCGGCCATGTCGGTGACGGCCACCTTGATCAAGGACAGGCCCATCAAGGTGATGATGGTGCCGGTCACCACCGGGGTGATGAGTTTGCGCAGTTTGCCGATGAACTGGCTGAGCACCACTTCGATAAACGCTGCAAAGAAGCAGATGCCGAAGATCGTCGAGAGAATTTCATCGGTGCCGCCGCCGCGGGCCTTGACCATAAAACCGGCGCTGAGAATCACGCTGATAAACGAAAAACTGGTGCCT
Organism: Pseudomonas sp. S5F11; assembly: GCF_019641515.1. Taxonomy (NCBI): domain Bacteria; kingdom Pseudomonadati; phylum Pseudomonadota; class Gammaproteobacteria; order Pseudomonadales; family Pseudomonadaceae; genus Pseudomonas; species Pseudomonas sp. S5F11. The sequence continues at coordinate 1,001,182 of NZ_JAIFJZ010000001.1, read as the reverse complement.
TGCAGGCACAGCAAGCCCGAGCCGATGGGGCCGAACGTACGCGCCTGGACAAAGGTGCCCAGGCCCGAGACGAACAGCGCCATGCTCACCAAGTACGGCACTTCGCTTTCCAGGCCGAGTACGCCGCCGACGATCAGGGTCGGGGTGATGATGCCGACAAAACTGGCCAGCACATGCTGCAGCGCAGCGAAGATCGCCGCGCTGAAGTGCGGACGGTCTTCCAGGCCGTAGATCAGGTCGGATTTATAGCGGGGGCGGGGGGCTTGAGCGTCAGACAAAATATGGGCTCGGGTCGGAAAAGGGAGGCGCAGGATGCCAGAAAGCGCCGATGCTCAGAAGTGTAAAAAAATATTTATAAGCGCCCTGCATAAAATCCCAATCCTTGCCGATACTGCTTACAGGCCCACCTATTAAAAACAACAGTGGCGTCCAAGGTCAGGCAGCGCGTTGCCGCTGATTGATCGTTTCGCGGCAGGGATTGCGCGCAGGCACTCACTTCGGGAACACGTCTATGTCGCTTCGTCATTTGAATATCGCCCCTCGCGCTTCGCTGGGTTTCGCCTTTATCGCGTTGTTAGTGGTGCTGTTGGGTGGGTTCGCGGCCAACCGTATGACCTTGATTCGTCAAGCATCGGTGGACATGAACACCAATCAACTGCCCAGTGTGACGTTCCTGGGGCAGGTGACCGAGAACGTGTTGCGCATGCGCATTCTGTCGTTTCGCGTATTGGTCAACCGCGAACCTGCGGCGCTCAAGGAAGCCGAAACCCGCATTGGAGTGTTGGTCGACAAGGCCAAAACGGCCCAGGCCGCCTACGCGGCTTTGCCTGCAGGGCCGGATGAAGCGGCGCTGTTCAAGACGTTCTCCAGCACGCTGGACACCTATCTGAAAGCCCAGGCCGATATGCTCAGCCTGTCCCGGGACGGCAAGGTCGAAGAAATGCGCACCCTGATCAACACCCGGATCAAGGACGGCACCGACCAGATGGGCGAGCAACTGAACAAACTGATTGCGATGAACGGCGCGGCGGCCAAGCAAGCCAATGATGTAGCGGGCCAGAGCTATAACAGCGCCATCACCGGCATCGTGGTGGTGTCGGTCGCCGCCGCGTTGTTGACGGTGCTGCTGGCCTGGCTGCTGACCCGCAGCATCGTCACGCCGCTGCGCAAAGCCGTGCAGGTAGCCGAGACCATCGCCGGCGGCAACCTCAGCAGCGTGATTGAGGACGACGGCAGGGACGAGCCGGCACGCCTGCTCGGCGCGTTGTCCACCATGCAGACCAACCTGCGCCAGACCATCCGCCATATCGCCGGTTCGGCCACTCAACTGGCCTCGGCGGCTGAAGAGTTGAGCGCGGTCACCGAAGAAGCCTCTCGCGGCCTGCAGCAACAGAACGACGAAATCGACCAGGCCGCCACGGCGGTCAATGAGATGACCGCCGCGGTGGAAGAAGTGGCGCGCAACGCGGTTTCTACTTCCGAAGCCTCGCGCCAGTCCAACCAGGCTGCGCGCGAAGGCCGCGATCGCGTGGTGCAAACCGTCGACGCGATCCAGACCATGACCCACGACGTGCAAAGCACCGCTGTGATGATCGAAGGTCTGGCCACCCAGGGGCGTGACATCGGTAAGGTGCTCGACGTGATCCGCGCGATTGCCGAGCAGACCAACCTGCTGGCCCTTAACGCCGCGATCGAAGCGGCCCGCGCCGGTGAGGCCGGGCGCGGTTTTGCGGTGGTGGCTGACGAAGTTCGGGCCTTGGCCCATCGCACCGCGCAGTCGACCCAGGAGATCGAGAAAATGGTCGCCGGCATCCAGAATGGCACCGGCGAGGCCGTGCAATCGATGCAGCAGAGCAATCAACGCACCCAGGACACCCTGGAAATGGCCCGCGCCGCCGGTGTTGCGCTGGAGCAGATCACCCAGTCCATCAGCCTGATCAACGAGCGCAATCTGGTAATCGCCAGCGCCTCGGAAGAACAGGCCCAGGTGTCCCGCGAAGTGGACCGCAACCTGGTCAATATCCGCGACCTGGCGTCGCAGTCCACCTCCGGCGCCAACCAGACCAGCGCCGCCAGCCATGAACTGTCGCGCCTGGCCGTGGACTTGAACGCGATGGTGGCCAAGTTCGTGATCTGACGCCGCTCTGTGGGAGGTGGCAAGCCCCCTCTCACAGGTGATCTGTGTTTGCCTTCGGTGTGGCTATTGCTTCCAGGCGGTCGGGTTGACCAGGTTTTTCGGCTTCTCGCCCGCCAGAGCGGCCAACAGATTATCCACCGCACAGGTTGCCATGGCCTCGCGCGTTTCGTGGGTCGCCGAGCCGATGTGGGGCGTGGCTACTACGTTGTTCAGCCGCAGCAGCGGCGAGCTGTGATCCAGCGGTTCCTTCTCGAACACATCCAGCCCCGCCGCGCGGATCGTGCGTTGCTGCAACGCCTCGATCAGCGCCGCTTCGTCCACCACTTTGCCGCGGGAAATATTGATAAAGATCGTGTCCGGGCCCATCAACGCGAACTGCTCGGCGCCGATCAGCTTTTCGGTCTCGGCGGTCAGCGGCAGGGTCAGGCAGACAAAATCGGCCTGTTGCAGCAAGTCTTCAAGGCTGCGGTACTGCGCGCCGAAGCGCTCCTCGACCCGTGGCTTGGGCGAGTGGCTGTGGTAGAGCACCGGCATGCCGAAGCCGAAATGCCCGCGCTGGGCCAGGGCTTCGCCGATGCGGCCCATGCCGATGATGCCCAGGGTCTTGCCGTGCACATCGCTGCCGAAATGCGCCGGGCCAATGTTCTTATGCCATTGCCCGGCGCGGACCATATCGGCCAGTTCCACCACGCGGCGGGCACTGGCCAGAATCAGTGCGAAGCCGGTGTCGGCGGTGGTTTCGGTGAGTACGTCCGGGGTGTTGCTGAGCAGGATGCCGCGTCGGGTGAGGTAGTCGATGTCGTAGTTGTCGACCCCCACCGAAACGCTGGCCACCGCTTCCAGTTGCGGCGCCAGGTCCAGCAACTGCGCGTCCAGGCGCAGGCTGGCACCGAGCAGGCCATTGGCGTTCGGCAGGGCGTCGCGCAGCTTGGCCAGGCCGGTGTCATCCAGAGCTTCGATCAGTGTGACGTCCACCTGCTCGTGCAGGCGCGCCATCAGCGGCGCGGAGAGTTTTTTGTACAGCACCACAGACTTTTTCATTGGGCTTTTACCTTCAATTCAAGGGGTGGCAATGGCGCGCGTTGACGGTCGCTGGCGCCGGGCTTGAGGAAAATCGTCAGCACCACCGACAGCATCAGCGCGCCGCTCATCAACAGGTACGAGGCGCCGGGCGAGCCAGTGCTGCTGTTGAGGTAACCCACCAGGTACGAGCCGCCGAACGAGCCGAGGGCGCCCATGCTGTTGATCAGCGCCATGGCGCCGCCGGCGACGTTGGCCGGCAGGATTTCCGGCACGATGGCGAAAAACGGGCCGTAAGGCGCATACATGCACGCCCCGGCAATCACCAGCAGGGTGTAGGACCACCAGAAATGTTCGGCACCGAGCACGTAGGAGGCATAGAACGCAATGGAGGCGATCAGCAGCGGTGGCCACACAAAGCGTTTACGTTTTTGCAGCTTGTCCGAGCCCCAGCTCACCAGCAGCATGCCGATCACCGCCGCCAGGTAAGGCAATGCCGACAGCCAGCCGGCCTCGACCATATCCATCTGCAAACCTTTTTTGAGGATCGACGGCAGCCACAGCACAAACCCGTACACCCCGATGCTCCAGCAAAAGAACTGCAAGGCCAGGATGATCACCTTGGGCGAGCGGAAGGCTTCGGCGTAGTTCTTCACTGCCTTGATGCCGACCTGTTCGGCGGCCAGGGCAGTTTCCAGTTTCTGCTTTTGCCCGTCGCTCAGCCAGGTGGCGTCCTTGGGACGTTCATCGGCCAGCTTCCACCAGATAAACGCCCACAGCACCGCCGGCAGGCCCTCGATGATAAACATCCAGCGCCAGCTGAAATGTTGAACCAGGTAGCCCGACACCACCGACATCCACAACATGGTCACCGGGTTGCCGAGGATCAGAAAGGTATTGGCCCGCGAGCGTTCGGCGCGGGTGAACCAGTGGCACAGGTACACCAGCATTGCCGGCATCACCGCCGCTTCCACCACGCCGAGCAGAAAGCGGATGGCGATCAGCATATAGGCGTTGGACACCACGCCGGTGAGGGTGGCAAGGCCGCCCCACAGGATCAGGCTGACAAAAATCAGTTTCTTGACGCTGCGCTTTTGCGCATAGATCGCCCCCGGCACCTGGAAGAAAAAGTAGCCGAGGAAGAACAGCGCTCCCAGCAGTGACGACATGCCGGGGGTGATCATCAGGTCTTCGGCCATCCCGGAGGCGGCGGCGAAGCCGTAGTTGGCGCGGTCCAGGTACGCCAGGCTGTAGGTGATAAACACGATAGGCATGATGTACCACCAGCGGCGGGTGGCGAGTTTCACGGTTTCCATGGGCTTGCTCCTGAGCTTGTTGTAGTTGTGGCAACAGGTCGTTGGGGGTCAGGCGACGGATCGACCGAGCAGTTCGGCGCGGGTGGGCAGGCCTTCCATGTCGCCGCGACTTTGCACGGCGCGGCTGCCGACCCAATTGCCGCGACGCACGGCTTCGGGGAAGCTGAGCTTTTCCAGCAGGGCACTGATCATGCCCACGGCAAAACCGTCGCCGGCACCCACGGTGTCGACGACTTTTTCCACCGGCACGGCGGCGATAAAGCCCTGGTCCAGCTGGGTGCGGTAGTAGGCACCGTCCGCACCGAGCTTGATCGCCACGGCTTCGGCACCCTGGTCGAGGTAGAACGCGGCAATGTCGGCCGGGTCATCGAAACCGGTGAGCAGACGACCTTCGCCCAGGCCCGGCAAAACCCAGTCGGCCAGGCCGGCGAGGGCGTTGATCTCGGCAATCATCTGCGCCTGGCTGGCCCACAGCGACGGGCGCAGGTTGGGATCGAACGACACGCTGTGCCCGGCTTGGCGCATTTGCGTCATTAGCGCGCGGGACAGCTCGCCGGTGGCTGCGGATAACGCTGGCGGGATCCCGGTGGCATGCAGATGGCGGGCCTGTAGCAGCGCGGGGCTGATGTCGGCGACGGACAGATGGCTGGCGGCGGAGCCCTTGCGGAAATATTCCACCTGGGGATCGGCACCGGCTTCTTCGCGGGATTTGAATTGAAACCCGGTGGGGTGCAGCGGGTCGACGGCCACGTGCCGGCAGTCCAAGCCTTCGCGGCTGAGGGTCTCCACCACAAAGCGGCCCAGGGAATCATCGCCCACCCGGCTCAGCCAGGCCACGTTGAAGCCCAGCCGCGACAGGCCGATGGCGACGTTGCTGTCGGCCCCGGCGATGCGTTTATGAAACTGGCTGACCTGGGCCAGGTCGCCGGTCTGTTCGGCGACGAACATCGCCATGGTTTCCCCAAACGACAACACATCGATCTCAGACATGGGCGTTCTCCGCGAGAGGTTGGCCAAGCACGGCGAGGCTGGCGACCTGGCGTGCGGTGACATCGAGCAGGTCGTCGCCGTGCAGCGGAAATTCCACTGCCCGTGTAATGCCTTGAGTCATGTGGGAGAGCAGTTGTTCCCACTGATGCAAATCGGTGGCGCCAGGCGGCAGCGCCACCAGCTTGCCGTCCGCGCGACGGCTCACGGCCTTGCAGTGCAGGTAGTCCACATGCCGGCCCAGCAGGCGCGCGGCGGTGAGGGCGGACTGGTCCTGCCATTGCCAGTTGCCGATATCGAAGGTCATTTTGATTGGCAGACCCAAGCGTTCGACTTCGCTGAAAAAGCGTTGCATGGGTTCGATACGGCCGCCGTGCAAGGTCTGGTCGTTTTCCACCAGCAAGCGCACCGGATGACGCCGCAGCAGTGCGTGCAGGCTTTCCAGGTCGTTAGTGTCGGTGAAGTAGCCCAAGGAGACTTTCAGCCAGCGCGCGCCGAAGGCCTGGGCGCGATCCAGCGTCGCGCTCAGTTCAGCATTCGGCTGGGCGCGACCGGCGACCCACAGTTCCAGCGGTGATGAAAACACCGCTTCCAGGCCCTGTGCCGCGACGGTCTGGGCCAGCTCGGCGGGTTGCTCGACGGTCAGCAGTTCTTCACGCCACTCGATGCGCTGGGCACCGGCCTGGGCCAGTAATTGGACGAAACTCAACTGGCCTTGCTGGCGCACCAGCTCAGCGCCGTAGCTGGAGAGGCTGATGGAAACGGGGTATGTGTGCATTGTTTTTGTCCCTCTGAAACCGGTTTCATTTTTGTTCAAAAAAACACTCATCCCTGCCGGCGCGTGGTGGAGCCGCGGATGATGAGTTGGGGCAGGAAATCCAGGGTGCGGGTCGGCTCGGTGTCGCCGCGCAAGCGCTTGAGCAGGCAGTCGAACGCGCTGGCGCCGATGGCCTCGGTGGGTTGGGCGAGGGCGGTGATGCCGTTGCCTACCAGCGGGTACCAGTCCAGGTCATCCAGGGCGATCAGGCCGATGTCGTCAAATAGGTGGCAGCGCAAATTCTTGAGCGCGCGGGTGCAGGCCAGCGCGGCAACGCCGTTGGCGCAGAACAACGCCTTGGGGCCCGGCGTGGCGAGAAAATTGCGCAGGTGAGTTTCAAGGGCGTCGTCCAGCTCCAGCACGGCGCCGCTCAACGCCGGGCGGCGAGCGATCTCGGCTTTGAAACTGGCCAGGCGCTCCAGGCGCGAGCTGGTGCCATCGGTGGCTTCGCTGACCAGCAGCAAGTCGCGGTAGCCCTGTTGTTCCAGGTGTTCCACCGCCATGCGCACCGCCGCCGGGTTGTCCAGCCCCACCAGGTCGCTGTGCAGCGGCTCGACCTTGCGGTCCACCAGCACCAGGGGCATTTCCCGTTGCAATTCCAGCAGTTGGTCGAGGTGATGGCCGAGGGTGTTCACGATCAGGCCTTCGATGTTGTACGAGCGTAGGGCCGCCAGGTGCTGGCGTTCCTGTTCATCGTCGCGGTCGGTGTTGCACACCACCAGGCTGTAGCCGTGCTGGCGGCAGGCGGTTTCGACGCCGTGCATCACCGCAATGGAATAGGGGTTACGGATATCCGCCACCAGCATACCGATCAGGCGCGTGCGGCCACGTTTAAGGCCGCGGGCCATCTGGTTGGGACGGTAACCGAGTTGTTCGATGGCTTGCTCGATGCGCAGGGCGATCGCATCGGAGAGCAGGGCGCGGTCTTCGCCGATAAAACGCGAGACGCTGGCTTTGGACACGCCGGCGTGCCGGGCAACATCAAGCATGGTCACGCGACTGCGTTGGGCGGCGGAAAAAGTGTTCACGGTCATCGACCTTCTATTTTTATTGGAATGACTGAAACCGGTTTCAGGAAACCACTAAAGTACGAAAGTCGTCAAGAAGTTGTAGGACACCGTCGGATGGCCGGCGTGCTCATACCCACACTCAGCCAAGTCGCACTCAACAATAACAACGCCATGCCACGGTTGAGCCGCTGCATCGCCAGCCCCGAACCGAGCACCCGCGCAGAACCAGCGCCCAGCAAGGCCCAGACACCGAGGCAGGGTATCGAGATCAGAAAAAACACCAGAGACAGGTAGATCACCTGGCTCTGGCGCTCAACGCCATTACCGGCGAACACGCTGACCACCGCCAGGGCCATCATCCAGGTTTTGGGGTTGACCACTTGCAGGCCGGCGGCGCCCATCAGGCCCAAGGGTTTCTGGCTGGCGTCCACTTCGACCCCTTGGGGCGGGGCGCGGTAAATCTTCCAGGCCAGGTAGCTCAGCCACGCCACCCCGGCCCATTGCATGACGGCTTGCAGCTTGGGGGCCTGTGTCAGCGACTGGCCGACCCCCGAACCCACCACCAGCACAAGCCCCGCCGCGCCGGCGCATGCGCCGAGAATGATCGGCAGCGCGGCTTTGATGCCGTAACGGGCGCTGTTGCTCAGCACCAGGATATTGGTGGGCCCTGGGGTGATTGACGCGACAAAGGCAAACAGCATGAACGGCAGCAAGGTGGACAACATGGCGAGTGACTCCGATAAACCCGATAAAGGCATCGATGTTCACCAGTTGGGGCGTTATCTGTCTGGAAGAATTGTGCAGCGCTTGCGGTACGCCGCCGGTGTCAGGCCATAGGCGCGCACAAACCAGCGGCCCAGGTGGCTTTGGTCGGCAAAGCCCAGGGTAATCGCCACATCGGCTGGCAGTTCACCCTTGGCCAACAAGTGCCGCGCACGCGCCAGGCGCAGTTGAACCAGATAAGCATGGGGCGGCAGGCCGAACGCGCTTTTGAAGGCGCGGCTCAAGCGAAAGCGGTCAACGCCACAGGCCAGTGCCAGCTCGTCCATGCCCACGTCGTGGTGCAGATGGGCATGCAGGTATTCCCGGGCCTTGTGCGCCACCCATGGCAGGCGCGGGTCCTCTCCATAGCGTCGGCGCCAGTGCAATTGGCCGGTGAGGCGTTCGAGCAATTGATCCATAGCGCGCTGACGCACGATACGCAGTTCGCCGCTATGCAGGGTGCGGAAGGCCTGGCTGGTGGCGAGGGCCAGGCGCGGATCGTCGGCCAAGGTGCTGGCAAACCCCAGCTGGCTGTTGATCGGTGCTTCTTCGAACACCGCGCTGACTTCCCGTGTCAGCCATTGCGGGTCGAGGTAGAGCATGTGGTAGGTGAACCCGTCCGCCGTAGGCGCGTCGCCGTCATGCAGCTCGCCGGGCTCCACCAGGAACACCTGGCCCGGCACGCTGTTGTGACGGGCGCGGCGGCAATTGAATTGCTGCACGCCTTGCTCGGTGACGCCGATCAAGTAGCTGTCATGCCAGTGGGGGTCATAGGCGTGGCCCTCGAAATGCGCGCGCAGCGTTTCGATGCCGGTGTCGGCGTCCTGGGCCAGGTCGATCCAATTGTGCGCGGCCATATCCCCCTCGGCGACGGTAAAACCCCATTAGCGCCCCTCGCGGTGTGAGCGTCTAGAAGGTTTGTGCAGCCTAGCCGAAGAGGCCGGCGGCGATGTTGATCGAAAACCCCAGGATCGCCGTGTTGAACAAGAAACCGATCAGCGATTGCCCCAACACCACTTTGCGCATGCCTCGGGTCGCCACGCCCACGTCGGAGGTTTGTACGGCCACGCCGATGGTGAAGGAGAAGTACAGAAAGTCCCAGTAGTTGGGCGTTAGCAAGCCCTCGGCAAAGCGCAACGCCGGCTCCTTGCCGGTCCAGGTGTAATACAGGCGGGCGTAATGCACGCTGAAAATCACCCCGATCAGCAACCACGAGCCGATCACCGTCAACCCGGTAAAGCCGTAGTGCATCAAGCGCTCGGAGGTGGCCAGGTCTTTGCTGCCCACCAGCTCGAACGTGATGGTGGCCAGACTGGCGATGGCGGCGATGCACACCGTGAACAGCACCAGCCCGGCGTTCTCGTCCTCTACCTCGGCGATACGCTTGACATCCTCGGCCTTGGCTCGGCTGGTCAACCACAGCATCAGCAGCAGGTAGGTCCACACCCCGGCGTTCCAGCCAATCAGGATTTTGCTGACCAGGCTGTCGGCTGGCGCCAGGATGCCTACGGCAAGGCCAAGGACGGCGGCGGCGGAGAGACGCGGATGGGTGCGGGCAAGGAAGGGCATGGCGCTCACGATTCGGGGGAATAGTGAGCAACATAGGTTGAGCAGCTGCAGGCTGCAAGCTTCAAGCGGCAAGCTGAAGCAAGGGTGCTCTGGCTGGCCGCTTGAAGCTGACAGTCAGCGACTGCGCTTGCGCACCAGCTTCATCACCACCACAAAGAACACCGGCACAAACACCACCGCCAATGTCGCAGTGATCATGCCGCCGATCACCCCTGTACCAATCGCCTGCTGGCTCGCCGAGCTGGCCCCGGTGGCAATCGCCAGCGGCACCACGCCGAGGATGAAGGCCAGCGAGGTCATGATGATCGGCCGCAACCGCAGGCGCGCGGCCTTGAGGGTGGCGTCGATCAGGTCTTCGCCCTGGTCATACAGGTCCTTGGCGAATTCGATGATCAGGATCGCGTTCTTCGCCGACAGGCCGATGATGGTGATCAGGCCCACCTTGAAAAACACATCGTTGGGCATGCCGCGCAAGCTCACCGCCAGTACCGCGCCGAGCACGCCCAGCGGCACGACCAGCAATACCGAGGTCGGGATCGACCAGCTTTCATACAGCGCCGCCAGGCACAGGAACACGATCAGCAGCGACAGCCCCAGCAGTATCGGCGCCTGTGAGCCGGACAAGCGTTCCTGCAGCGACAGGCCGGTCCATTCCTGGCCCAGGCCCGCCGGGAGTTGGCCGACCAGGCGCTGGATCTCGGTCATCGCTTCACCGGTGCTGTAGCCTGGCGCTGCCTCGCCGGAAATCGCAATGGCCGGGTAGCCGTTGTAGCGCGTCAACTGCGCCGGGCCTTGGGTCCATTTGGCCTGCACGAAGGCGGACAGTGGCACCATCTTGCCGGCGTCGTTGCGTACGTGGATCTTCAGCAGGTCCTCGACCTGGCTGCGCCGGTCGCCTTCGGCTTGCACCACTACGCGCTGCATGCGGCCTTGGTTGGGGAAGTCGTTGACATAGGCCGAGCCAATCGCCGACGACAGCACATTGCCCACCTCGGCGAAGGACACCCCCAGCGCGTTGGCTTGTTTGCGGTCGACTTCCAACTGCACCTGGGGCGCCTCGGCCAGGGCGCTTTCGCGCACATTGGCCAGGATCGGGCTTTTCTCCGCCAGGGCCAGCAGTTCGGTGCGCGCCGCCATCAATGCCGCATGGCCGACGCCGCCGCGATCCTGCAGGCGGAACTCGAAACCGCTGGAGGTGCCCAGGCCATCCACGGGCGGCGGCAGGACCGAGTAGGCAATCGCATCTTTAAGCTCGCTGAACGCGCCATTGGCACGCTCGGCAATCGCGGCGGCGGCATCCTCGCTGCTGCGCTCCGACCAGTCCTTGAGCGTGGTAAACGCCAGCGCTGCGTTCTGCCCGGAGCCGGAGAAACTGAAGCCCATAATCATGGTGGTGTCGCCCACCCCCGGCTCGCCGGCGTTGTGCGCTTCGATCTGCTCGGCCACCTGCACCGTGCGGTTCTTGCTGGCGCCCGGCGGCAGTTGGATATCGGTGATGGTGTAACCCTGGTCTTCCACCGGTAGGAACGAGGAGGGCAGCCGCGTGAACAACAGCCCCAGGCCCACCAGCAGCACCAGATAGATCAGCAGGTAACGGCCGCTACGCTTGAGGGCGTAGGCCACCCAGCCGGTATAGCGCTCGGTGAGCCGCTCGAAACGCTGGTTGAACCAACCGAAGAAGCCGCCTTTGGCATGGTGCTCGCCCTTGGCGATCGGCTTGAGCAAGGTGGCGCACAGGGCCGGGGTCAAGGTCAGGGCGAGAAACGCCGAGAACAGAATCGAGGTGGCCATCGACAGTGAAAACTGCTGGTAGATCACCCCCACGGACCCGGCCATGAACGCCATCGGCAGGAACACCGCCACCAGCACCAGGGTAATGCCGATGATCGCGCCGGTGATCTGCCCCATGGCCTTGCGCGTCGCTTCCTTGGGCGGCAGGCCCTCGGTGACCATGATCCGTTCGACGTTCTCCACCACCACGATGGCGTCGTCCACCAGGATACCGATGGCCAACACCATGCCGAACATGGTCAGCACGTTGATGGAGAAACCCAGCAGCAGCATGGTGGCGAAGGTGCCCATCAGCGCGATCGGCACCACCAGGGTCGGGATCAGCGTGTAGCGCACGTTCTGCAGGAACAGGAACATCACCGCGAACACCAGCGCCATGGCCTCCAGCAGGGTGTAGACCACCTTGGTGATCGAGACTTTGACGAAAGGCGAGGTGTCGTACGGGATCTTGTATTCCACATTGGCCGGGAAATAGCGCGACAACTCGTCCATCTTCGCCCGCACCAGGGTCGCGGTATTCAGCGCATTGGCGCCCGGTGACAGTTGCACACTGACGGCGGTGGAGGGCTTGCCGTTCAGGCGCGTGGAGAACTGGTATTCCTGGCTGCCGATTTCCACCCGCGCCACATCGCCGATGCGCACGGTGGAACCGTCCGGGTTGGCCTTGAGCACGATGTCGGCGAATTCCGCCGGGGTCGACAACTGACCTTTGACCAGGATCGCGGCGGTGATTTCCTGGGTATTGGTGCCCGGCAAGTCACCGATGCTGCCGGCCGAGACCTGGGCGTTCTGCGCAGCAATGGCGGCATTCACGTCGGCAGGGGTGAGGTTGAAACCGTTCAGCTTCTGCGGGTCGATCCAGATGCGCATGGCGCGCTCGGCCCCGTACAGCTGGGCCTTGCCCACCCCGTCCAGGCGCTTGAGTTCGTTCATCACGTTGCGCGCCAGGTAATCGCTGAGCGCAACGTCATCGAGCTTGCCGTCGTTGGAGGTGAGGGTCACCAGCAGCAGGAAGCCCGCGGAGACTTTTTCCACCTGCAGACCCTGCTGAGTCACGGCCTGGGGCAAGCGCGGCTCCACGGCTTTGAGGCGGTTCTGCACATCCACCTGGGCCATCTCCGGGTTGGTGCCGGGTTGGAAGGTGGCCGTGATCGTCGCCGACCCCAGGCTGCTCTGGGACTCGAAATACAACAGGTGATCGGCGCCGTTGAGTTCCTGCTCGATCAGGCTTACGACGCTCTCATCCAGGGTCTGCGCCGAGGCACCGGGGTACACCGCGTAAATTTCGACTTTCGGCGGCGCAACGTTCGGGTATTGCGCCACCGGCAGCTGGGGGATGGCCAACAGGCCGGCCAACAGAATGAACAGCGCTACCACCCAGGCGAAGATCGGGCGGTCGATAAAGAACTGCGGCATGCTCAGGAATCCTTGTTGGTCAGCTTGGCTGGGCTGTCGTCCACCTGGACTTTCTCACCGGGCCGCGCGTGTTGCAGGCCCTCCACGATGATGCGGTCACCGGGTTTGAGGCCATGGCTGACCACCCAGCGATCACCGATCACCGCGCCCAGCTCCACCGGTTGCTGGCTGACGGTCTGTTCGGCGTCCAGCAGTAGCACCATGGGGACGCCGGCGCTGTCGCGGGTGATGGCGCGCTGCGGCACGCTCAGGCCCTGGGTATCGACTGCCTGCTCCAGGCGTACGCGCACGAAGCTGCCGGGCAGCAGGTCGAGGTCCGGGTTGGGGAACTCGCTGCGCAGAACGATTTGCCCGGTGCCTGGGTCGACGCTGATTTCAGCGAACAGTAATTTGCCTGGCAGCGGGTAGAGGCTGCCGTCGTCCTGGATCAACGTGGCCTTGGCCTGGTCCTGACCGATCTGCTTCAGGCTGCCGGCGCGGAAGGCGCGGCGCAGGTCGTTCAGCTCGCGGGTGGATTGGGTGAGGTCGGCGTGGATCGGGTCCAGTTGCTGGATGATCGCCAGCGGTGTGGCCTCGTTCTGGCCGACCAGGGCGCCTTCGGTGACCAGCGCCCGGCCGATGCGCCCGGAAATCGGCGCGGTGACGGTGGCGTAGCCGAGGTTGAGCTTGGCGCGTTCAACGGCGGCTTTATTGGCGGCGACTTCGGCGTTGGTCTGGCGCACGGCGGCGCGGGCGTTGTCGTAGTCCTGGCCGCTGATGGCGTTGCCTTCCACCAACTGGCTGTAGCGCTGCTCTTGCAGGCGCGCCTGGAACGCGTTGGCCTCGGCCTTGCTCAGGTTGGCCTTGGCGCTGTCCAGATCGGCCTTGAAGGGGGCCGGGTCGATGCGAAACAACACGTCGCCCTGTTTGACGTCATGGCCCTCCTTGAACACCCGCTGCAGCACCACGCCGGCTACCCGCGCGCGCACTTCGGCAATGCGTGGCGCGGCGATGCGCCCGCTCAATTCGCTGCTGATGGACAGGGGCTTGGCTTGCAAGGTCTCGATGCGAACCTTGGCCAGGGGCATTTCCGGCGCTTCGGCGGCCGACTGGTCACAGGCACTCAGTGCCAGCGTCAGGGCCAGCAGGCAAAACGGCGCAAACAGATTCTTCGACATGCTCTTATCCCAATAATGACTGGCGCATCCTAAAGTCACCGGCGCCTCGGTGCTGTGAAGCTGTGTAGCAGGTGTGTGAAGAAATGTAAGGTGCGGCGCGCGAGGCACCGAGGGCGTATATCCTTGCACAATCTTGCAACCACTAAGTATCCAATGCAGGAGGGCGTTTGCACCCTCCGGCATTGGGTGTGTGTACGACACATCACTGTATTTTCTGGAAACACCTTCATGCCCAACATCCTCCTGGTCGAAGACGACGCCGCGCTCTCCGAGCTGATTGCCAGCTACCTGGAGCGCAACGGCTACCACGTCAACGTGCTCAGCCGTGGCGATCTGGTGCAGGAACGCGCGCGCCGTGATCCCCCGGACCTGGTAATCCTCGACCTGATGCTGCCCGGGCTTGATGGCCTGCAGGTGTGCCGCCTGCTGCGCGCCGACTCGGCCTGTCTGCCGATCCTGATGCTCACCGCCCGCGACGACAGCCACGATCAGGTACTTGGCCTGGAAATGGGCGCCGATGACTATGTCACCAAACCCTGCGAACCCCGCGTGCTGTTGGCACGTGTGCGCACCTTGTTGCGCCGCAGCAGTTTGTCCGAACCCCAGGTGGCCAACGATCAGATCCTGATGGGCAACCTATGCATCGACCTGTCGGAGCGCACCGTGACCTGGCGCGACCAGGCCGTGGAGCTGTCCAGCGGCGAATACAACCTGCTGGTGGTGCTGGCGCGGCACGCCGGCGAGGTGCTCAGTCGCGACCAGATCCTGCAGCGCCTGCGCGGTATCGAGTTCAACGGCACCGATCGCTCGGTGGACGTGGCCATCTCCAAGCTGCGGCGCAAGTTCGACGACCATGCTGGCGAAGCGCGCAAGATCAAAACGGTATGGGGCAAGGGTTACTTGTTCAGCCGTTCCGAGTGGGAATGCTGACCCATGTTGCGCGTGCTGATTCGCCTCTTTTTGATCACTATCGTTACCTATAGCGCCGCGATCTACCTGATTCCCAAGCTGGTGATCCAACTGTTTGAACACCGCTACCTGAATTACAACATCGAGCAGACCCGCGGCCAGCAACACCTGATCGTCAAGCAATACCAGCGCGCGCCGGTGGAGCGTTGGTCTCAGGTAACCGAGCAACTGGGGCGGGAGTTTGCGCCGCTGCATGTGCAACTGCTGCTGCGTCAGGACGCCAGTTATACCCTCGAAGAAGCGCGCTTGCTGGAGCAGGGCAAACCGGTGGTGCGCCTGGGCGAGTGGGGCTGGATGGAAGAGATCAGCTCGCCGATCAACGATCAGTTTGTGGTCAAGCTGACCATCCCGCCGGACCCGCTGGACATGAACTTGCTGTACTGGGCCATCAACGTGTTGATTGTCGCCGCGCTGCTGGTGTGCCTGCTGACCTGGCTGCGCCCGCACTGGCGCGACCTTGAGCGCTTGAAAAGCACCGCCGCGCAGTTGGGCCAGGGCAATCTGACAGAGCGCACGGGAATCTCAGCCCGTTCCAGTATCGGCAGCCTGGCCGCGGTGTTCGACACCATGGCCGACGACATCGAGCACCTGCTCAACCAGCAGCGCGACCTGCTCAACGCGGTCTCCCATGAACTGCGCACGCCCCTCACGCGTCTGGACTTCGGCCTGGCCCTGGCGCTGTCCGAAGACCTGCCCCAGGCCAGCCGCGAACGTCTGCAAGGCCTGGTGGCGCATATCCGCGAGCTGGACGAGTTGGTGCTGGAATTGTTGTCCTACAGCCGTTTGCAGAACCCGTCGCAACTGCCGGAGCGGGTGGACGTGGTGCTCGATGAATTTATCGACAGCGTGCTAGGCAGCGTCGATGACGAACTGGAAAACCCCGAGATCGTCATCGATGTGGCGCTCGATTGTGCCGTCGAGCGCTTCAGTCTCGACCCACGCCTCACCGCCCGCGCGTTGCAGAACCTGCTGCGCAACGCCACGCGCTACTGCGAAAAACGCATCCAGGTGGGCGTCAAGGTATGCCCCAAGGGCTGTGAGATCTGGGTAGACGATGACGGCATCGGCATTCCGCTGGAGCAGCGCGAGCGCATCTTCGAACCCTTCTACCGTCTCGACCGCAGCCGCGACCGTGCCACTGGCGGCTTTGGTCTGGGCCTGGCGATCAGCCGGCGTGCGCTGGAGGCTCAGGGCGGGACGTTGACCGCCCAGGCTTCACCGCTGGGCGGCGCGCGGTTTCGGGTGTGGTTGCCCAGCAGCGCGAGCTGATCGGCCTGCAAGCAGGCGGGCAAAAGAGCATACTGTGGCCCCGTTTTACCCGAGGAGAGATTGACCATGACCGCCGTTCACGCGTCTGCTCAACTAGGTTTCTCAACCCAGGCCGCCACTTACGCCCAGGGGCGACCGGATTACCCCCGCCAGCTCACGGGCTGGCTCAGCGAGACGCTGGGGGTTACCGGCCAGTCGACGGTGGTCGACCTAGGCGCCGGCACCGGCAAGTTCACCCGCTTGCTCAGTAGCCTGGCGCCGACGCTTATCGCCGTGGAACCCGTGGCGCAGATGGGCGAGCAACTGCTCAAGGCATTGCCCGGTGTACGTCTGGTTTCCGGTACCGCCGACGCCATGCCCCTGGACACTGCAAGTGCCGACGTCGTCGTGTGCGCGCAGGCCTTCCACTGGTTCGCCACACAGGCGGCATTGGCGCAAATTCACCGTGTTCTCAAGCCCGATGGGCGCCTGGGCCTGGTGTGGAATGTGCGCGACGAGTCGGTGGACTGGGTGGCGGCGATCACCGAGATCATCACGCCTTATGAAGGCGACACACCACGGTTCCATACCGGCCGTTGGCGTGATGCCTTTCGCGGCGAGTATTTCTCCATGCCCGAACTGACCTGTTTTGCCTACCAGCACGTAGGCAGCCCCCAGGAAGTGATCATTGATCGCTTCCTCTCGGTGAGTTTCATTGCGGCGCTGCCGGACCCGCAAAAGGCCAGCGTCACCGCGCAACTGCGCACCCTGATCGACACCCATCCCGACCTGCGCGGGCGTGAGACCGTAGCGTTTCCTTACCAGACGCAGGCTTACGTGTGTCACCGGCTGGCGTAAAAGGCATAAAGTCAGATCATATTGGTATAAGTGGTTATAAGAAAAATCGCTATCCTGCGGCCAGTAATTTATATGGCCGCAGGTAGCTGTTAATGGAAGTGGGTAACTTTGGTTTTGTCATTGCCGGCCTGATCGTGGGTTTTATCGTCGGTATGACCGGCGTCGGCGGCGGTTCGTTGATGACGCCGATCCTGTTGTGGTTCGGTATCAACCCGGCCACGGCCGTAGGCACCGACCTGCTGTACGCCGCTATCACCAAGTCCGGCGGCGTGCTGGTGCACAGCAAGAACAAGAACATCGACTGGACCATCACCGGCTGGCTCACCCTCGGCAGTGTGCCCGCCGTGCTCCTGACCCTGTGGTTCCTGGCCACTTTGCACACCGACCCCAGCGCAATGAACGCGGTGATCAAGCAGGCCCTCGGCGTGGTGCTGCTGCTGACCGCTTTGGCGATTCTGTTCAAGAAAACCCTGTTGGCTTTCGCCCAGCGTCATGCCGGCGACAGCTACCACATGAACCCGCGCAACCTGAATGCCTTGACCGTGCTTACCGGCGCGATCCTCGGCACCATGGTCGCCCTGACCTCCATTGGCGCCGGCGCCCTGGGCACCGTGGCGCTGTTTATCCTCTATCCGTTCCTGGCCACGCGCCGGCTGGTGGGCACCGAAATCGCCCACGCCGTGCCGCTTACCCTGGTGGCGGGCCTGGGCCATGCCGGTATGGGCAATATGGACTGGCACCTGCTGGGCTTTCTGCTGATGGGCTCGCTGCCGGGGATTTATATCGGCAGCCACATGACCGGCAAGATCCCGGACGGTGTATTGCGCCCGTGCCTGGCGGTTATGTTGATGGCCGTCGGTTACAAATTGGCGTTCTGAGGTGGGAGGGGCAAGCGCCTCCCACAGGGTTCGCCCCATTCTGTTTTAGTCTTTCGCCGGGCCATTGCCGATCTGCCAAACGAACGGCGGTTCGGTGCCATTGATCACCCAATCCCCCACGATCCGCGCCTTGTAGATCACCGGGTTGTGCGAGGACACGGTCCGCGCGTTGCGCCAATGCCGGTCCAAACCCTTGCCTTGGCGCACATCCGAAGCCCCCAGCGCATTGAACAGTTCGCTGGTGGCCCGCTGAATCAATTCCGACACCACCACCTGCGCCGTGGCCGATTCGATTTCGGCCGCCACATTGGCCTCGCGCTCGGCCACTTCATCCCCGCCGAACCGCGCCAGGTACGCTCGTTGCGCCGGCTCCGCAGCCTTCAACGCGCTGGCTTCGGCGGCATACACCAGGGCGGCGACTTCGCCCACCACCTGCTGAATCTGCGCGTCCTGGCTGACATGGGCGGCATTGCCGTGGCTGTAGATGCGCTTGCGGCTGCGTACGTGCTGCGCCACGTCCTTGAGCGCGGCGCGGCCGATCCCGGCGAGACTGGCCAGCAACACCAGTTGATAAAACGCCGTCTGGTATTTGAAGCGGGTGGCAAAGTCGATGAGGTTTTCCGTCTCCACCACGGCATTGGTAAAGCGCGACGTGCCGCTGCCGGTGGTGCGTTGGCCAAAGCCGTCCCAGTCATCGCTGTGCACCACCCCAGGCTGGCGCGCGCGGGTGGCGGCAATCACGTCGCCGCCGGTGTCGCTGCGTTGGGCGTACACATCAATCCAGTCGGCGAAAATGCTGCCGGTGCTGTAGAACTTTTCGCCGTTGAGCGCCCACTGATCAGCGTTCGGTGTGACTTGGGTGATCACCTCGCCGATAGCCACTGCGCCGATTTCGGTCCAGGCGCAGCCGACGATGTCGCCGTCGACGAAGCGCTTGAACCACAGGTCACGGCCGGCGCCGGGCGCGGCATTCAGGCGGTCTTCGGCAAAGGCGAAGTGCCCGCGCAGGGCCTGGGGCACGTTGGAGTCGGCTTCGGCCAGTTCGATCAGCAGCGCGAACAACTGCGGCAGCGAGGCGCCGCCACCCCCGTATTCCACCGGCACGCGTACGGCGCCAAAACCGGCCTCTTTGAGCCATTGGATCGGCGCGTGGGGCAGGGTGCGGGTGTTTTCCCGTTCCAGCGCGCCCTCGGCGATGCGTTGGAAAATCGGGCGAAAGCGCGCCGCCAGGGCGGCATAGTCGGCTCCGGTCGCCAGCGGATTGATGATGTGGTGTTCGGTCATGGGACGGTCCTGGGCAGTGATCGGTGCAAGGGCAATTGCACACTCCGTGCCGGGCGCCGAGCCCAGTGTTTACGGGGTTTGGAGGGTTAGAACTGTTGCCCTGGCAACAGCGATCCGACAAAACGGCGCGAAGCCCGACACTGGCCGCCAAGGGGGCCCCGCCCGTAATATCCCGCGCAACCGCCCTGGCTCGGGGGCTTTGCCCAGGCTGGCACGCTTGCTGCTCAACCCTTAGGTACATCCCTTTTGTGCGAGGTACCGTTCGATGAGTCAGCAAGCCGTGAAATTTGCCTATTGGGTGCCCAACGTCAGCGGTGGGCTGGTGGTCAGCAAGATCGAGCAACGCACCCACTGGGGCATCGACTACAACCGCAAACTGGCGCAACTGGCCGAGGCGGCCGGCTTCGAGTACGGCCTGACCCAGATCCGCTTCACCGCCGGTTACGGCGCCGAGAACCAACATGAGTCCGTGGCGTTCAGCCATGCCCTGCTGGCCGCCACCACCCGACTCAAGGTTATCGCCGCGATCCTGCCCGGGCCCTGGCAGCCGGCGCTGGCGGCCAAGCAACTGGCGACCATCGACCAGCTCACCAACGGCCGCATCGCGGTGAATATCGTCAGCGGCTGGTTCAAGGGCGAGTTTCAGGCCATCGGCGAGCCTTGGTTGGAGCACGACGAACGCTATCGTCGTTCCGAAGAATTCATCCGCGCGCTCAAAGGCATCTGGACCCAGGACGATTTCACCTTCAAGGGCGACTTCTACCGCTTCAACAACTACACCCTCAAACCCAAGCCGCTCGGCCGGCCGGAAGTGTTCCAGGGCGGCAGCTCGCGGGCCGCGCGGGATATGGCCGCGCGGGTGTCGGATTGGTATTTCACCAATGGCAACACCCCGGAAGGTATCAAGGCCCAGGTCGATGACATCCGCGCCAAGGCTGCGGCGAACAACCATTCGGTCAAGATCGGCGTGAATGCCTTTGTGATTGCCCGCGATACAGAGGAAGAAGCCCGCGCCGTGCTGGCCGAAATCATCGACAAAGCCGACCCGCAAGCGGTGAACGCCTTTGGTGACGCCGCCAAACAAGCCGGCAAGGCCTCGCCCGAAGGCGAGGGCAACTGGGCCAAGTCCAGTTTTGAAGACCTGGTGCAGTATAACGACGGCTTCAAGACCAACCTGATCGGCACGCCGCAACAAATCGCCGAACGCATCGTCGCCCTCAAGGCCGTGGGCGTGGACCTGGTGCTGGCGGGCTTTCTGCACTTCCAGGAAGAAGTGGAGTACTTCGGCAAGCGGGTATTGCCGCTGGTGCGCGAATTGGAGGCCAAGGCAGGGATCAGGCAGGTGGCATGAGGACCAATGGGGCCGCTTCGCAGCCCAGCGCGGGGCAAGCCCGCTCACCACATGGCTGGGTGTCAGCCTCTGAGAGTTGTGTAGGCATCGCCGATGAGCATCGGTATCTACATATCTCCGGTAGAAACATCACCTGAGCACATGAGCGTTTTGTGGTGAGCGGGCTTGCCCCGCGCCGGGACGCGCAGCGGCCCTTTCTCCAGTCGCTGCGGTGTGCCTGGAATAAACGGTCGTCAGGTTTGGGGCCGCTTCGCAGCCCAGCGCAGGGCAAGCCTGCTCAACACAGGGTGGGTGTCAGCCTCTGAGAGTTGTGTAGGCATCCCCAATGAGCATCGGTATCTACATATCTCCGGTAGAAACATAACCTGAGCATATGAGCTTTTTGTGGTGAGCGGGCTGGCCCCGCGCCGGGCCGCGCAGCGGCCCTTTCTCCAGACGCTGCGGTGTGCCTGGCATAAACGGTTGTCAGGTCTTGGGGCCGCTTCGCAGCCCAGCGCAGGGCAAGCCCGCTCACCACATGGCTGGGTGTCAGCCTCTGAGAGTTGTGTAGGCATCGCCGATGAGCATCGGTATCTACACATCTCCGGTAGAAACATCACCTGAGCACATGAGCTTTTTGTGGTGAGCGGGCTTGCCCCGCGCCGGGGCGCGCAGCGGCCCTTTCTCCAGTCACTGCGGTGTGCCTGGCATGAACGGTCGTCAGGTTTGGGGCCGCTTCGCAGCCCAGCGCGGGGCAAGCCTGCTCAACACTGGTTGGGTTTCAGCCTCTGAGAGTGGGCGGTCGCTGGAGGGTCAGGACTTCGTAGCCGTCGGCCGTCACCGCCACGGTGTGTTCCCATTGCGCCGACAGGCTGTTGTCTTTGGTGACGACCGTCCAGCCGTCCTTGAGGCTGCGCACTTTGGCGCTGCCCTGGTTGAGCATCGGTTCGACGGTAAACACCATACCTTCGCGTAGCTCCAGCCCGGTGCCGGGGCGGCCGAAGTGCAGAATCTGTGGTTCTTCGTGCATCTGCCGGCCGATGCCATGGCCGCAGTATTCGCGCACCACACTGTAGCCATTGGCTTGGGCGTGGCTTTGGATGGCATGGCCGATATCGCCCAGGCGCGCCCCAGGTTTGACCTGGCGGATACCGGCCCACATTGCCTCGAAGGTCATCTCCACTAGGCGCTGGGCTTTGGGCGCGACAGTGCCGATCATATACATCTTGCTGGCGTCGGCGATAAAGCCGCCTTTTTCCAGGGTGATGTCGATATTGACGATGTCGCCGTCCTTGAGCACGTCCTTGGCGCTGGGCATGCCGTGGCACACCACTTCGTTGATTGAGGTGTTGATGCTGAACGGGTAGTCGTACTGGCCGAGGCTGGCGGGGCGGGCCTGCAAGTCGTTGCGGATAAACGCTTCGACGGCGGCGTCCAGCTCCAGGGTCGAGCGACCGGCGGCGACGAAGCCGTCGAGCATGTCGAACACTTGGGCCAGTAGGCGACCGGATTCGCGCATCACAGCCAGTTGGGCGGCGGTCTTGATCATCATTCACGCCCTCGGATCAATTCGGGTTTGTCCAGCAACAGTTTGTTGATTAAGTCGTTGTAGGTCAGGGTGGGGTTCAGTTCGGCGAGCAGGCCGACTTTGATCCAGAATTCGGCCTGAGCGTTGATGGAGCGGTCCATCCTCGCGCTGGCTAGGCGTAATTGTTCGTGCAGTTGGTCGGTGATCTTGACGATGCCCATGGTGTTCACTGTGTAGGGTGGATATACAAAGCGTATATGTTTCGTATATTCGGCGTAAACCCCAGTTGCAAAATCCCACAAGCCGATTGACGGGTCACACGGTAGGCGGTTAGTTTCGTTTCATGACATTTCATACCTGCCTTCGCCAGCCAAGCATTATTACCGCCATTCCTCAGTTGGCGGGATAGCGCACGGCTGTACCCAAACCCGCCCTAGAGGCGGGTTTTGTTTTTCCGTCTCCCGGGCCCAGCACACACCGCCAGGAGACACCGATGAGTACCCCCACAGCCCCCGCGACGTCCGATACACGTTTGCTTGAGCACTATGTAAAAAAGATCCTCGCCGCGCCGGTCTATGACTTGGCCGTGCGCACGCCGTTACAAGCGGCCCCGGCGCTGTCGGCGTTGCTCGGCAACCAGGTGCTGCTCAAGCGCGAAGACCTGCAGCCGACCTTTTCCTTCAAGGTGCGCGGTGCCTACAACAAATTGGTACAACTTTGCGACGCGCAACGCGCTCAAGGGGTGATCACCGCTTCAGCGGGCAACCACGCCCAGGGCGTAGCACTGGCGGCGCGGGAACTGGGGATCAAGGCGCGGATCGTGATGCCTTGCAGCACGCCGGATTTAAAGGTGCAGGGCGTGCGCTCCCGAGGCGCCGAGGCGGTGCTGCATGGGCCGAGTTTTCCGTTTGCCCTGGCCCATGCGCTGGCCTTGGCCGAGGCCAGCGGTGGCACCTTTGTCTCGCCCTTCGACGACCCGGATGTGATCGCCGGTCAAGGCACGGTAGGGATGGAGATCCTGCGCCAGCAACAGGGCCCGCTACACGCGATCTTCGTGCCGGTGGGTGGCGGCGGGCTGATCGCGGGCATCGCGGCGTATGTCAAATACCTGCGGCCCGAGGTGCGCATCATCGGGGTCGAAGCCGAAGGCTCCAGTTGTTTGCTGGCGGCGTTACGTGCCGGCGAACGGGTGGTATTGCCCAGCGTCGATGGGTTTGCCGACGGCACCGCGGTGGCGCAGATCGGCGCCTACGGTTTTGAAATATGCCGCGACTGGGTGGACGACGTCATCACCGTGAGCAACGACGAACTGTGCAGCGCCATCAAACTGATCTACGACGATACCCGCTCCATCACCGAGCCATCCGGTGCGTTGGCGGTGGCGGGAATGCGCAGGTTTGTCGGCCAACGCCGAGTGCAGGGGCAGACTCTGGTAGCGGTCAATTCCGGGGCGAATATCAACTTTGATAGTTTGCGATATGTTGCTGACAGAGTCGGTGCCCAGTTAGCCGTTCAAGCTTAAACCGCCGGTTAAACGTTTAATCCATGCTATTCGCCGATATTTTAAACAGCGGCGAAAAGTTCAAGTTTTAGTTATATAAAACCCAGGGTCGCTTATGAGGAAAGGTTACAACGCAACTCGATTTTGCCGGGTACGCTTGCTCAGTGAAGGCGTCTTCCAAGGCTGGTAAGGCGTCACAGGCGTATGCCTGGCATAAACACAACAATCTGTTGGCAGTCTATAAAAAGGAGAGGTTGACCATGCTTTCGGAACTTGAATTACGCAGCATTATTGAAGGAAGTTTCCTGCCTAAACGGTGCGAATGCACCAAAGCCGAAGATGCTTCGCTGACGATCAAGGTGTATGACGACCGCGACCGTGACCGGGTGGACTTGGAAGTCAAAGGCATCAATGCAGACAAGCTCGACAGCAGTCGCGCCATTTGCAATCTGATCACCGGGTTGCGTGAAGACCTCAAGCACACCCATGCACCTGTACTGCAACGCGCCGGGTCGCGCGGCTACTACTAAGCCGTCGTCTGCGGTTGAACCACCGAAGACCTCTGGGCCTGGATTAACGCCAGGCCCAAAACGGTGGTATGTCCTTGCGCAATTCCCCCTATGCCTTCAACCCAATTGCTGGCGATACGGTAGATCCGGACCGGTCTTGGTGCAGGTTAATGCCGCTGCGCGAATGGCAAAGCCGAGCATCGCGTTAATCTGCTCGCGGCTGAGCTGTTGCAGACCCGCCACCGAATCCAATTGATGCTCCGTCAGCCAAGCAATCAATGCTGCCTGGAAGGTATCGCCGGCGCCAACTGTGTCGGCCATCACAACGTCCACCGCCGGTTGCGACCAGTTGCCATGCTGGCGACTGAATACACTGGCGCCATCGCCGCCGCGGGTGAGGAACACCAACTGGCAACGGTGCTGCAACCAGCCCTGCAGAACGCTTTCTGGTGATTGGCCGGGGTAGAGCAGGTGCAGGTCTTCGTCGCTGACCTTGATCAAGTCGGCATGCTTGACCAGTTCCGCTACGCGGTCGCGCCACAGTTGGATATCCGGCTGCGGGTTGAGGCGCACGTTGGGGTCGAGGCTGATCAGGCGCTTGCCGCTTTCACGCTGGACCAGGCTCAGCAGGGTGTCGCCAATCGGTTGCACCACCAGCGAGAACGAACCCACATGCAGCCCGCGCACGTTATCGCCCAGCTGCGGCAGGTGACTCACCTGCAATTGGCGGTCGGCGCAGCCTTCGCCGCGAAAGCTGTACTGCGGTGAGCCGTTGGCGCCCACGGCGACCATCGCCAGGGTGGTCGGCGCGGCGAATTCCACCAGGTAATCCTCGCTGACGCCTTCATCCCGCAGCACTTGCAGCAGGCGCCGGCCAAGAAAATCGCTGGACAGCCCCCCGAACAGGCCGGCCTCGATGCCCAGGCGACGCAGGCCCACGGCTACGTTGAACGGCGAACCGCCGGCAATCGCCGTGTAGTTGACCTTCGACGCCTTGCCGCTGGCGTCTTCCTCGCTGAAGAAATCGAACAGCGCTTCACCACACACCAGATACATAATTGCTCGCTCTTAAAGGGTTGCCACGAGCTGCTGATAGCGCTCGTAAGCCTGTTGATAGGCGCTGACATGGGCTGCCACCGGCACGGTACGGCTGGCCGGGTCGACGCTCACGCATCTGTCGCAGAGGCTGGCCAGGGATTCGCCGGTCTGGCTCCACGCCGCCTGGATCGCCGCGCCCAGGGCGGCGGCTTCGCTTTGTTCGGTGCAGACCACTTCGGTGTGCATGATATCCGCGACCATCTGCCGCCACACCGGGCTTTTCGAACCGCCGCCGATCAAGCGGATGCTCTGGCTTTGTAGGCCGGTCTGGCGCAGCAGGTCGAGGCCGTAGCGCAGGCCGAAGGTCGTGCCCTCGACCACCGCGCGGCACAGGTTGGCGCGGGTCAGGTTGGTCATGGTCAGCCCATGCAGGCTGCCGGTGGCGTGGGGCAGGGCGGGTACGCGTTCGCCGTTGAGAAACGGCAGCATGCTCACGCCGTCGGCGCCGATGGGCGCGCGTTCGACCAAGGCATTGAAGGCAGGCAGGTCCAGCTCGAACAGCTCGCGGATCACCCCGGTGGCGTTGGTCAGGTTCATGGTGCAGATCAACGGCAACCAGCCGCCGCTGGACGAGCAGAACGTCGCCACCGAGGCCTGGGGGCTGACGTTGGGCTGGTCGGCAAAGGCATACACGGTGCCGGACGAGCCCAGGCTCATGGTTATCACCCCCGGCGCGATATTGCCGGTGCCGATGGCGCCCATCATATTGTCGCCGCCGCCGCTGGAGACCACGGCGTTGGGGTTGATGCCCAGACGTTCGGCGATGGCCGGCAGGATAGTGCCCACGCTTTGATCGGCCTCGATCAGCGGCGGCAGGGCCCGCTCCAGGCGGCCGCTCGGGTCGATGTGCCGCAGCAGGGCCGTATCCCATTCACGATTACGCACATTGAAGTAACCGGTGCCCGACGCATCGCCATACTCGGCGACGGCGCGGCCGGTGAGCCAGTAGTTGAGGTAATCGTGGGGCAGCAGGATATGGGCGATGCGGGCGAAGAGGTCCGGGTGTTGTTCGCGGGTCCACAGCAGTTTGGAGACGGTGTAGCCGGGTGCAATGGCCACGCCCAGGCGTTCCAGGGAGCCACGCTCGCCGCCGAGGTGGGCCAACAAGCGGTCGTTCTCGGCGGCGGTTTCGGTATCGCACCATAGCTTGGCCGGGCGCAGCACCTGGCCGTGCTCATCCAGCAGCACCAGCCCATGCTGCTGGCCGGATACGCCAATGCCGAGGATGTCCTGGCCGTCGACGCCGGCCTGTTGCAGGGCACGATGGGTGGCTTCGGCGAAAGCGTCCAGCCATTCCTGGGTGTGCTGTTCGCGGCGGCCATTGGCAGCGCTGATCAGGGTGTGGGCCGCCGCGCCGAGGCCCAGTACCTTGCCGCTGCTCGCGTCGAGGACGATAGCCTTGGTGCCCTGGGTGCCGCAGTCGATGCCGAGGAACAGGTTTTGCTGGGTCATGAGGGGGTGCTCAGCATTATTGTTGGACGTTAAATGCTATCCCAATGTGGGAGGTGGCTTGCCCCCGATAAGGGGAGGTCAGTTGATGAATCAGTTGACTGACCCAGCGCCATCGGGGGCAAGCTCCCTTCCACATTTCAAGCCGGTTTTTTCAGCAACTGCTGCAGGGTTTTGGTCACACCGTTATCCCGCAAGCTGACAAAACACCGTTCGAACGCTGCCACAAACGCAGGCGAATTGGGAATAGCCGTGCCGAAAATCTCTTCCACCCCCAGCAGGCGCACGCTGATCAGCGCATCGTCAGTTACCAGGCTCTGACAGAACGCTGCGCGCGGGTCGGGAATGTTGTAGCGTGCGCCGTTCTCATCCACACCTTTGAGATACAGGGCCCAGGCGGCCACTACCAGCGCCGCGCGCTCGGTCTCGCGGCCATCGGCAATCAGACGGTTGACGGTCGGCACAGTGAACTTGGGAAACTTCGACGAGCCATCCGAACAGACCCGTTCCAACTGGTCGGCGATGGCCTGGTTGGAGAAGCGATCCACCAGGGTCTGCTTGTATTCGGTCAGGTCGATGCCCGGCACCGGCGCCAGGTTCGGTGTGACGTCCAGGTCCATATAGGCGCGCATATAGGCCACGAACAACGGGTCGTTCATGGTTTCGTGGACAAACCGGTAGCCCTTGAGAAAGCCCAGGTAGGTCAGGGCCAGGTGGCTGCCGTTGAGCAGGCCGATTTTCATTTCTTCGTAAGGGGTAACGTCATCGGTGAACTGCACGCCGACCTTTTCCCAGGCCGGTCGGCCGTTGACGAACTTGTCCTCCAGCACCCACTGCACAAACGGCTCGCACACCACCGGCCAGGCATCGTCGATGCCGTGTTCGTCATGCAGTTGCAGACGGTGCGTGGTGCTGGTCATGGGGGTGATGCGGTCGACCATGGCATTGGGGAAGCTCACATTGGCGGCGATCCAGTCATGCAGCTCGGCATCGCGCAGGGCGGCGAAGGCCAGCAGCGCCTTGCGTGTGACCGCGCCGTTGTGCGGCAGGTTATCGCAGGACATCACCGTGAAAGCCGGCGTGCCGGCGGCGCGGCGCTGGGTCAGCGCAGCGCAGATAAAGCCGAACACGGTTGTCGGCGCTTGCGGGTGTGCCAGGTCATGCTGGATCTGCGGCAGGTGCGCCATGAATTCGCCGGTGCTGTCGTCGATGCAATAGCCGCCTTCGGTGATGGTCAGCGAAACGATGCGAATCGCGGGCTCGGCCAATTTGTCGATCAGCGCCTGGGCGCCGTCTTCGGCCAGCAGCATATCGCTGATCGAACCGATCACGCGCACTTCGGTGTCATCGGTGTCGCCCAGTTCGTACAGGGTGAATAGAAAGTCCTGGCCGGCCAGGTCGTCGCGGGCCTTGCGGTCTTCGGCGCGCAGGCCGACGCCGCAGATGCTCCAGTCCAGGCCCTCGCCGGTGTTCATCAGCGCATCGGTGTAATACGCCTGGTGTGCGCGATGAAAGCCGCCGACGCCGATATGGGCAATACCCTGGGAGGTGCTGGCAATGGCGTAGGCCGGCACTTGGATCTCACGCGGCAGTTGGGTGAGGTTCTGTTTATTCAGCTTCATAGCGTAATACTCGCGAAATCAGGCGGCGGCGCGCAGTGGGCGGGCCACGGCGTTGCCATCGGTGTCGAACAGGTGGCAGTGCGTCGGGTCCAGGTGCAGTTGCAGCGTCTCGCCGTACTGGCTGGCCATATCGCCACGGATACGCATGGTCAACGGCTCGCCGTTGGCGGTGATGACGTGGCAGAACGTGTCGCTGCCCAGGCGCTCGCCAACATCGGCGGTCACCGTCAGGCTGGTTTGCCCCGGCGTGGCGATTTCCAGGTGCTCCGGGCGAATGCCCAGGGTCACCGCGCTGCCGACGCTCAGGCTGGCGCCGCTCAACGGCAACGTGACCAATGTCCCGGCGTCCAGCTGCACGTCGCAGTCCTGGCCGCTGACCCGGCTGACCTGGCCTTTGAGGAAGCCCATCTTCGGCGTACCCAAAAAGCCCGCCACGAACAGGTTGGCCGGCTGGTGATACAGCTCCAGGGGCGAGCCGACCTGTTCGATGCGGCCGCTGTTGAGCACTACGACTTTGTCGGCCAGGGTCATTGCTTCGACCTGGTCGTGGGTCACGTAGATCATGGTCGCTTGCAGCTCTTTATGCAGGCGCGCCAGTTCCAGGCGCATCTGCACGCGCAGGGCGGCGTCGAGGTTGGACAGCGGTTCGTCGAACAGGAAGATCTTGGGGTTGCGCACAATGGCCCGGCCGATGGCCACACGCTGGCGCTGGCCGCCGGAGAGTTGCTTGGGCTTGCGCTCCAGCAGCGGGCCCAGTTCGAGGATGCGCGCCGCTTCGCTGACTTTGCTCTCCACCAGTTTCTTATCGACACCGGCCAGGTCGAGGGCGAACGACATGTTCTTGCGCACGCTCATGTGCGGGTACAAAGCATAGGTCTGGAACACCATCGCCAGGTCGCGCTTGGCCGGGGTCACTTCGGTGATGTCGCGCCCGTCCAGCTCGATGGTGCCGTCGCTCACCTCTTCCAGGCCGGCGATCAGGCGCAGCAGGGTGGATTTACCGCAGCCTGACGGGCCGACGAAGACTACGAACTCTTTGTCATTCACTTCCAGGTCGATGCCTTTGATGATCGAGAAACCTTCGAAGCCTTTTTGCAGATTCTTGATTTTCAGGTTGGCCATGACGGGCCTCCGCTAGGAATTATTATTTAACTGCGCCGAAGGACAGACCGCGCACCAACTGTTTCTGGCTGATCCAACCAAAGATCAGGATCGGCGCGCAGGCCAGGGTCGAAACGGCGGACAATTTGGCCCAGAACAAGCCTTCGGGGCTGGAGTAAGAGGCGATCAGCGCGGTCAATGGCGCGGCGCTGGACGAGGTCAGGTTCAGCGACCAGAACGCTTCGTTCCAGCACAGGATCAGCGACAGCAGCACGGTGGACGCCAGGCCGCCCTTGGCAATCGGCAGCAGCACGCGGACCATTTCCTGCCACAGGCTGGCACCGTCCAAGCGCGCGGCTTCGAGGATGTCCTTGGGGATGTCTTTGAAGTAGGTGTAGACCATCCACACCACGATCGGCAGGTTGATCAGGGTGTAGATAATGATCAGCGCGATGCGCGTATCCAGCAGGCCGAAGCTTTTGGCCAGCAGGTAGATAGGCATCAGTACGCCCACCGGCGGCAGCATCTTGGTCGACAGCATCCACAGCAGCGTGCGTTTGGTGCGCTGGGTTTCGTAGAACGCCATGGAGTAGGCCGCGGGCACCGAGATCAGCAGGCACAGCGCGGTGGCGCTGAAGGAAATCAGCACCGAGTTCCATGCATAGCTGAAGTAGTTGCTGCGCTCGTTGATGTGCAGGTAGTTCTCCAGGGTCGGCGTGAAGATGAACTGCGGTGGCGTGGCGAACGCGTCGATTTCGGTCTTGAAGCTGGTGAGCACCATCCAGAAGATCGGGAAGAAAATCAGGATCGCGATGGCCCAGGCCAGGGTGCCGAGCAGCAGGCTTTGCAGGCGACGGGATTGTTGAAGCGTCATGGCGCGGCCCTCAAGGCTTGTCAGTCAGGTTTTTGCCGATCATCCGCACCAGGATGATCGCCGCGATATTGGCGATGACCACGGCGATCAAGCCGCCGGCCGAGGCCATGCCCACGTCGAACTGCACCAGTGCCTGGTTGTAGATCAGGTACGCGAGGTTGGTCGAGGCGTAGCCCGGGCCACCGTTGGTGGTGGTGAAGATTTCCGCGAACACCGAGAGCAAAAAGATGGTTTCGATCATCACCACTACGGCAATCGGCCGCGCCAGGTGCGGCAGGGTCAGGTGCCAGAAGATCGCGATGGCGCCGGCACCGTCCAGGCGCGCGGCTTCCTTTTGTTCCT
Organism: Pseudomonas sp. S5F11; assembly: GCF_019641515.1. Lineage (NCBI taxonomy): Bacteria > Pseudomonadati > Pseudomonadota > Gammaproteobacteria > Pseudomonadales > Pseudomonadaceae > Pseudomonas > Pseudomonas sp. S5F11. The sequence continues at coordinate 970,609 of NZ_JAIFJZ010000001.1, read as the reverse complement.
GGTCGAGGGACTGCATGGCGGTCATCAGCAACAGGATCGCGAAGGGCAGCCATTGCCACGACACAATGATGATGATCGACAGCAACGGGTAGTGCGCCAGCCAGTCCACCGGCTCGGCGCCGAACAGTTTCCACACGGCGGCGAGCACCCCTGACACCGGGTGGAAAATCAGGTTTTTCCAGATCAGCGCGCCGACGGTGGGCATGATGAAAAACGGTGAAATCAGCAGCACCCGCACCAGGCCGCGACCGAAGAACTCACTGGCCTCCAGCAGCGCACTGATCAACACGCCGAACACCACGCTGATCAACAGCACACTGCCGACCAGCAGGAGTGTATTGGTGGCGCCGGGCAGGAAGCCGGAGTCGGTGATGAAGTAGGTGAAATTCTCCAGCCCCACGAATTCATTCTCGCCGGGGTAGAGCAGGTTGTAGCGAATCAGCGAAAAGTACAGGGTCATGCCCAGCGGCACGATCATCCATAGCAACAGTAGGACAACCGAGGGGCTGACGAGAAACCAGCCGGGGTTGGCCAGGCGGTTTTTGGCAGGTGTATTCATGGTAATTAACGCCAGTGCGGAGCAAGGATCGGAGTGCGGTCACTGTGGGAGGGGGCTTGCTCCCGACAGCGGAGTGTCAGTCGATTAATCAGTTGGCTGATCCACTGCTATCGGGGGCAAGCCCTCTCCCACCTTGACGGTGGTGAGGCTCAGGTTACTTGGGGTAACCGGCCCGCTTCATTTCCCGCTCGGTGGTGGTCTGCGCCGCAGTCAATGCTGCATCAACCGTCTGCTGACCGGTCAGCGCACCGGAGAAGAACTTACCGACCTGGGTACCAATCGCCTGGAACTCAGGAATGGTCACCAGCTGGATCCCGATATACGGCACCGGTTTGAGCGTCGGCTTGGTCGGATCGGCAACTTTCAACGATTCCAGCGTGACCTTGGCGAACGGCGCAGCCTTCATGTACTCATCGCTGTAGGTCGATGTGCGCGTACCTGGCGGTACGTTGGCGATGCCATCGGTTTTGGCTACCAACTGGCTGTATTCCTTGGACGTGGCCCAACTGGTGAATACTTTGGCGGCGTCCTTGGCCTTGGAACTGGTCGGGATCGCCAGGGACCAGGAGTACAGCCACGACGTGCCTTTGTCCGTGGTTTCATGGGGCGCGAAGGTGAAACCGACGTGGTCGGCCACTTTGCTTTGGGTTTTGTCGGTGACGAACGAGCCGGCGACGCTGGCGTCGACCCAGATCGCGCACTTGCCGCTGTTGAACAGCGCCAGGTTTTCGTTGAAGCCGTTGCTGGAAGCCCCCGGCGGACCGGATTTCTTCATGTTGTCGACGTAGAAATTCAGCGCGTTCTTCCATTCCGGGCCATTGAATTCAGGCTGCCATTTTTCATCGAACCAGCGCGCACCGTAGCCGTTGGCCAGGGTGGTGATCAGCGCCATATTCTCGCCCCAACCGGCTTTGCCGCGCAGGCACAGGCCGTATTGCTCTTTGCTCTTGTCGGTGAGTTTGCTGGCGAATTCGCCGATCTGGCTCCAGGTCGGGTGCTCAGGCATGGTCAGCCCGGCATCCTTGAACAGGTCGGTGCGGTAGTAGGTGATCGAGCTTTCGGCATAGAACGGCAGGGCGTACAGCGAACCCTTGACGGACAAACCGTCACGCACCGAAGGGAACACATCGTCCAGGTCGTAGGACGCCGGCAAGTCCTTCATCGGCTCCAGCCAACCCTTGGCGCCCCAGAGTGCGGCTTCGTACATGCCGATGGTCAAGACATCGAACTGCCCACCCTGGGTGGCGATGTCGGTGGTCAGGCGTTGGCGCAGCACGTTTTCTTCGAGCACCACCCAGTTCAGCTTGATTTCCGGATGCTCGGCCTCGAAGGTCTTCGAGAGCTTCTGCATACGGATCATGTCGCTGTTGTTGACGGTGGCAATGGTCAGGGTCTGCGCGCCAAGGCTGACGGCGCTGAGGGTCATACATGCAGTCATACACGTAGAGGCAAGCAGAGCTTTTGCTGGGAACTTCATCGCGCACTCCATTTCCGCGCCCAGGGGCTACGGAAGGACAGTTATTGTTGTTGTGTCTTCCTACAGGGAGTCAGGAAGAGTGTGCGTTGATTACAGCCTTCAATTGGCGGTGTGACAAATCCTTGGGAACACTGGGACTGATACTTTTTTGCACTCAGCAAGATCGTTCCACGCCCCGCGTGGGAACGATCAGTGCAGTACTTAACCTCTATATCAGCCAGTGAAAAATCACTCTCAGGCCAGGTTCTGCTCGGTCAAGCGTTGTACCGCCAGTCGCCGGTAATGGGACGGGGTCATGCCCTTGAGCTGTTGAAAGCGTCGATTGAAGTTGGAGATGTTATTGAAGCCCGACTCAAAGCACACATCCGTCACGGCCTTATCGCCATCGGCCAGCAGCTCGCAGGACTTGCTGATGCGCAACCGATTGACGAATTCGATAAACGTGCGCCCGGTGGCCTGTTTGAACACGCGGGAAAAGTAAGTGGGTTTCATGCCCAGGTGTTCGGCCACTTCTTCCAGCGGCAACTCCCGTGCGTAGTGGGCGAAGATGTAGTCCACCGCGCGGTTGGTGCGGTCGATGCTGTGCTCGTCGGCCGTTTGCGGTGCTGTCACCCCCGACAGCAGTTGGTAGTCGTCACACGCGCTCAACACGTCCAGCAGGATAAAGAAATGCCCCAGGCGCGCCATGCCCTGGGCGTCCTCGATGCGCTGCATCAAGGTCACGGCCTGGGCGATGGTGTGCTTGCAGCGAAACTCGATACCCGACTGCGCACGCTCCAGCAGCGGCGCGAGGTTTTTGAGTTCGGCGAAAATGTGGCTGCCCTGTTCAAGCAGTTCATCGGTGAAGTTCACCAGCATGTCGCGCTTAGGCACCACCTCGTCTTCCTCCACCTGGCTGATCCAGTTGTGGGGCAAATTGGGGCCGGTGAGGAACAGGCTTTCCGGGTAGAAGTTGCCGATGTAGTCGCCGATAAACACCTTGCCGGAGCTGGCGACGATCAGGTGCAGTTCGTATTCCTTGTGGAAATGCCAGCGCACCAGCGGGCAGGGGAAGCCATGCTGGCGATAGATGATGGACAGACCGTTGTGATCGTCCATCAGCTCGTAGGAAGGGTCGGTGATGCGCGTTGCTCGGGTCATGCTGCCGTCGCTTTATTGTGGTTGCTGCGTAGGATAATGCCCCCTGGCGCACCCCCTCGCCAACGTCTGTGTTTACCCGTTGCGGTTTTTCGCCTCGATCCACTGCGCCATGTACTGGGTACTCTTGTGGGCGTGGTGGCGCAACATGCTGCCGGTGAAGTTATCTCGGCGATGGGCCGTGAGGCGGCTGCGGCACTGTTGCAGGCACTCGATCAGCGCCGGGCCGTGGATCTGTTGGGCGTAACGCCGAGCCAGCAGGTGGCGCCCGTGTTCCTGTGCCTTCGTCCAACGGTCGCGGTCCTGATACAAAGCCACGGCGGCAGCGGCCAGAGCCTCGGCATCGGCCGCGATGGCTCCCGGCCAGGGCTGTTCATCGCCCATGGCTTCGGCGCCGATCGGTGTGGTGACATTCGGCGTGCCGCACAGCATGGCATCGGCCAGCTTGCCCTTGATTCCGGCGCCAAAGCGCAACGGCGCCAAGCAGATACGCGCGGCGCTCATCACGCGCAGGGCATCCTCGGCCCAGTTCATGACATGAAAGCCCTGGGCCGGGTTGTGCAGGGCGGTGGCCTTGGGCGGCGTATAAGCCCCGTAGATATGCAGCTGGGCCCCTGGCAGTTGCTGGCGGATGCGTGGCCACAGGCTGTTCTTCATCCACAGCACCGCATCCCAGTTGGGCGCATGGCGGAAGTTGCCGATGCTGAGGAAGTGTGCACGCTCTTCAAACGACGCAAACGCCTCGCTCGGCGGCGTCAGCATCAGCGGGCACCAGTGGAGCAGGGCGGCCGGCACCTTGAATTGTTCGGTGAGCAGGCGGATTTCCACATCGGAAATCATCAGGCTGATATCACAACGGTAAATTGCTGCGATCTCGCGCTTGGCCAGGTCGGTGTTGGCCATGTGCTGGAATTCTTCGGTCAAGGCCGGGGCGAACAGCGCGGTGAAGTCATCGCTATCGGGCTCGATTTTGAGGTGTTCCTTTAGGCGCTGATGGCGGGCGTCGCGCAGGCTTTGCAGGTCGGAGGTTTCCAGCACGCGCAGGGCATTCGGGCAGTGTTTTTCGACGCGCCAACCGAACTGTTCTTCCATCATGAAACGGTCGAACAGCACGATATCCGGGGCCAGTTCGCGGACAAAGTCATCGAAACTGCTGTTATTCAGCTCGATGGCGCACTCGGCGATACCCAGCGCCGCCAGGTCGGCCTTATGTTCGCCGAGCGCGGCGGGGCTGCTGAAGGTGATGTCCCAACCTTGTGTCAGAAAAGTTTCGAGAATCTGCATCATATGCCCGCCCGCGGCCGAGGAGCGCGGCTCCGGCCAGACGTAACCAATGACCAGGACTCGGGTAGCAGGCGGCTTCATCGACAACGGTTTCCTTGCAGGGCAGGGCGAAAGGCGCGCAATTAAACCACAACCGGCGACATGACAATTTGTGTCTGGCGGTAGGTGGTCATCGTACTTTGTGGTTAACTTCCGCCTCTCGCATTCGTTTAAACCAAACCCAGCATAAGGATTCCGTTCATGGCTCAAGTCACCCTCAAAGGCAACCCTGTCCAGGTTGAAGGCGAACTGCCGAAAGTTGGCGCCAAGGCCCACGACTTCACCCTGACCGCCGGCGATCTGTCGGACGCAACCCTGGCGACCTACGCCGGCAAGCGCAAAGTGCTGAATATCTTCCCAAGCGTCGACACCCCAACCTGCGCCACTTCGGTGCGTAAGTTCAACGCTCAGGCCAGCTCGCTGAACAACGCCGTGGTGCTGTGCATCTCCACCGACCTGCCATTCGCCCAGGCGCGCTTCTGCGGTGCCGAAGGCTTGGAAAACGTGAAAAGCCTGTCGGACTTCCGTGATTCGGATTTCGCGGTTGATTACGGTGTTTCCATCGCCGACGGCCCGCTCAAAGGCTTGACCGCCCGCGCGGTGGTCGTGCTGGACGAGAACGACACCGTGCTGCACAGCGAGCTGGTATCGGAAATCGGCCAGGAACCGAACTACGAAGCTGCCCTGGCAGTATTGAAGTAACTGTTTCGGCGCATTGCTGTCGTTTTGCAGTAACACGCTTGATACATGATTGCGGCCTGGCCTAGTCCAGGCCGTTTTCATTTGTGCTTCAAATGCTTAGCTGGAATAGGCCGATGGACTAAGATCCTCAAGTCACATGTTGTAAGCCCAAGGTAAATAGCCGGTAAAGGCGCTTTTCTAAATGCGCCCCAGTGCTTATCTTTCAGCCTCCCAAAGAAGAAGCTCTCGCGCCCAATGGTTGATCACTCCATGCAATCCTCCCCCCGTCACTCCCGTCGCTGGCTGTTTGGCCTGCTTGTGCTGCTGGTTATCGCCGGCCTGTGCTGGAAATTCTGGCCAAGCAGCGCGGCCCATAAAGACGCACCGGCCGGGCACACCGGCAAAACCGGTATGGCGCGCCCGGGCTTCGGCGGCTCCACCGGCCCGGTGCCGGTGCGTGTGGCGCCGGTGGTGCAGGGGGAATTCCCGGTCTACTACAAGGCGCTGGGCACGGTTACCGCGCTCAATACCATCAATGTGCGCAGCCGAGTGGGCGGGGAGCTGGTGAAAATAGCCTTTGAAGAAGGGCAAATGGTCAAGGCCGGCGATCTGCTCGCCGAGATCGACCCGCGCAGCTACCAGAACGCCTTGCTCCAAGCCCAGGGCACCTTGCTGCAGAACCAGGCCCAGTTGAAGAACGCCCAGGTCGATGTGCAGCGCTACCGTGACCTGTATGCCCAGGACAGCATCGCCAAACAGACCCTGGACACCGCCGAAGCGCTGGTCCTGCAATACCAGGGCACGGTCAAGACCAACCAGGGCGCGGTGGATGACGCCAAGCTCAACCTCGAATTCACCAAGATCCGCGCGCCCATCAGTGGCCGTGTGGGCTTGCGCCAGCTCGATGTGGGTAACCTGGTGGCGGCCAACGACACCACCGCCCTGGCTGTGATCACCCAGACCCAGCCGATCAGCGTGGCCTTCACCTTGCCGGAAAATACCCTGGACACGGTCCTGACCCGTTACCACGCCGGCAATAAATTGCCCGTGGAAGCCTGGGACCGTGGCGATGCGAAGATTCAGGCCACCGGCGTACTGCAAAGCCTGGATAACCAGATCGACGTCACCACCGGCACCCTGAAATTCAAGGCGCGCTTCGATAACAAGGACCAGGCGCTGTTCCCCAACCAGTTCGTCAATGTGCACCTGCTGGCCGACACTTTGCACAACGTGGTGCTCGCGCCCTCGGCGGCCATTCAGTTCGGCAACAACGGCACCTTCGTCTACAAGCTCGATGGCGACAAGAAGGTCAAGGTCCAGCCGTTGGTGGTGGGCGACTCCGACGGCGACAACACTGTGATCAAGCAGGGCCTGGTCGCCGGCGACCGGGTGGTGCTGGAAGGCACCGACCGCCTCAAGGACGGCAGTGAAGTGGACGTGGTCAACGACAGCAGCGAAGTGCCGACCACGCCGACCGAACACCTGCAAGGCAAGCCTGCGGCCAAAGGGGAGACCGGCAGCACCGCCGGCAAGGCGCAAAAGGTCGGTTCATGAACCTGTCGCGGCTGTTTATTCTTCGCCCGGTCGCTACCACCCTGAGCATGCTGGCCATTGTCCTGGCCGGCATCATTGCGTACCGCTTGCTGCCGGTGTCGGCCTTGCCCCAGGTGGACTACCCGACCATCCGCGTAATGACCCTGTACCCCGGCGCCAGCCCGGATGTGATGACCAGCGCGGTCACCGCGCCCCTGGAGCGCCAGTTCGGGCAAATGCCCGGCCTGACCCAGATGGCCTCCACCAGCTCCGGCGGCGCCTCGGTGCTGACCCTGCGCTTCAACCTCGACATCAATATGGACGTGGCCGAGCAACAGGTGCAGGCCGCGATCAACGCCGCCACCAACCTGCTGCCCAAGGACCTGCCGGCGCCGCCGGTGTACAACAAGGTCAACCCGGCGGACACCCCGGTACTGACCCTGGCCATCACCTCCAAGACCATGCTGTTGCCCAAGCTCAATGACCTGGTCGATACGCGCATGGCGCAGAAAATCGCGCAGATCAGCGGCGTCGGCATGGTCAGCATCGCCGGCGGTCAGCGCCAGGCCGTGCGCATCAAGGTCAACCCCGAGGCCCTGGCGGCCAATGGCTTGAACCTCTCGGACGTGCGCACCTTGATCGCCGCGTCCAACGTCAACCAGCCCAAGGGCAACTTCGACGGCCCCACGCGGGTTTCGATGCTCGATGCCAACGACCAGTTGGTCTCGCCCCAGCAATACGCCGAACTGATCCTGGCCTACAACAATGGCGCGCCGCTGCGTCTCAAGGACGTCGCGCAGATCGTCGACGGCGCCGAGAACGAGCGCCTGGCCGCCTGGGCCAACCAGAACCAGGCCGTGCTGCTCAATATCCAGCGCCAGCCGGGTGCCAACGTGATCGAGGTGGTCGACCGCATCAAGGCGCTGCTGCCGAGTATCACCGATAACCTACCGGCCGGCCTCGACGTCACCGTGCTCACCGACCGCACCCAGACCATCCGCGCGTCGGTCAAGGACGTGCAGCACGAACTGCTGATCGCCATTGCCCTGGTGGTGATGGTGACATTCCTGTTCCTGCGGCGTGTCAGTGCCACGATCATCCCGTCCATCGCCGTGCCGCTGTCCCTGGTGGGCACCTTCGGCGTGATGTACCTGGCGGGCTTCTCCATCAACAACCTGACGCTGATGGCCCTGACCATTGCCACCGGCTTCGTGGTGGACGATGCCATCGTGATGCTGGAGAACATTTCCCGCTATATCGAGGAGGGCGAAACGCCCCTGGCCGCCGCGCTCAAGGGCGCCAAGCAGATCGGTTTCACTCTGATTTCCCTGACGCTGTCGCTGATCGCGGTGCTGATCCCGCTGCTGTTCATGGCCGATGTGGTCGGGCGCTTGTTCCGCGAGTTCGCCATCACCCTGGCGGTGGCGATCCTGATTTCCCTGGTGGTGTCCCTGACTCTCACGCCGATGATGTGCGCGCGCCTGCTCAAGCGTGAGCCCAAGGAAGAAGAACAGGGCCGTTTCTATAAGGCCAGCGGCGCCTGGCTCGACTGGTTGATCGAAGGCTACGGGCGCAAGTTGCAATGGGTGCTCAAGCACCAACCGCTGACTCTGCTGGTGGCCATCGCCACCCTCGGCCTGACCGTGGTGCTGTACCTGGTGGTGCCCAAGGGGTTTTTCCCGGTGCAGGACACCGGCGTGATCCAGGGCATTTCCGAAGCGCCGCAGTCGATTTCCTTTGCGGCGATGAGCCAGCGTCAGCAGGAGTTGGCCAAGATCATCCTCGCCGACCCGGCGGTGGAAAGCCTGTCGTCCTATATCGGCGTGGATGGCGACAACGCCACACTCAACAGCGGCCGCTTGCTGATCAACCTCAAGCCCCACGGCCTGCGCGACCTGAGCGCGGCCCAAGTGATTACGCGCCTGCAACCGCAAATCGACAAGCTGGTGGGCATTCGCTTGTTTATGCAGCCGGTGCAGGACCTGACCATCGAAGACCGCGTCAGTCGCACCCAGTATCAGTTCAGCATGTCATCGCCGGACGCCGAGTTGCTGGCGTTGTGGAGCGACAAACTGGTACACGCCCTCAGCCAGTTGCCGGAACTCACCGATGTGGCCAGCGACCTGCAGGACAAGGGCCTGCAGGTATACCTGGTGATCGACCGCGATGCCGCCTCGCGCCTGGGCGTCAGCGTCTCGAACATCACCGACGCGCTGTATGACGCCTTCGGCCAGCGGCAGATCTCGACCATCTACACCCAGGCCAGCCAGTACCGCGTGGTGTTGCAGGCCCAATCCGGCGAAACCCTCGGGCCGGACGCGCTGAACCAGATCTACGTCAAAACCACCGACGGCGGCCAAGTGCGCTTGTCGAGCCTGGCCAAGGTGGAACAGCGCCAGGCCCAGCTGGCCGTGGCGCATATCGGTCAGTTCCCAGCGGTGATGATGTCGTTCAACCTCGCACCCGGCGTGGCGCTGGGCAAGGGCGTGGAACTGATCAACCAGACGCAGAAAGACATCGGCATGCCGGTGGGCGTGCAGACCCAGTTCCAGGGCGCGGCCCAGGCGTTTGAAGCCTCGTTGTCGAGTACCTTGCTGCTGATCCTGGCGGCGGTGGTCACCATGTACATCGTGCTGGGCGTGCTCTACGAGAGCTACATCCACCCGATCACCATTCTGTCCACCTTGCCCTCGGCGGCGGTGGGGGCTTTGTTGGCGTTGCTGCTCAGCGGCAATGACCTGGGCATGATCGCGATCATCGGCATCATTTTGTTGATCGGTATCGTCAAAAAGAACGCGATCATGATGATCGACTTCGCCCTCGACGCCGAACGCAATCAGGGCCTGGACCCGCAGACCGCGATCTATCAGGCGGCGCTGCTGCGTTTCCGGCCGATCCTGATGACCACCCTGGCCGCGCTGTTCGGCGCCGTGCCGTTGATGCTGGCCAGCGGTTCCGGCGCGGAGCTGCGCCAACCCTTGGGCTTGGTGATGGTCGGCGGGCTGCTGGTCAGCCAGGTGCTGACGCTGTTCACCACCCCGGTGATCTACCTGTATTTCGATCGCCTCGGCCGACGCTGGCGCAAAGAACCCCAGAGCCTGGAGCCGGTTGAGTCATGAACCTGTCCGGACCATTCATTCGCCGGCCGGTAGCCACCATGCTGCTGAGCCTGGCGATCATGTTGCTCGGCGGAGTGAGCTTCAACCTGCTGCCGGTATCGCCGTTGCCGCAGATCGACTTCCCGGTGATCGTGGTGTCGGCCAGCCTGCCTGGCGCGAGCCCCGAGGTGATGGCGTCCACCGTGGCCACGCCCTTGGAGCGTTCGTTCGGCTCGATTGCCGGCATCACCACCATGAGCAGCAGTTCCAGTCAGGGCTCGACCCGGGTGATTCTGGCCTTCGACTCCGACCGCGATATCAACGGCGCGGCGCGTGAAGTGCAGGCGGCCATCAACGCCTCGCGTAATCTGCTGCCCAGCGGCATGCGCAGCATGCCCACCTACAAGAAGATCAACCCGTCCCAAGCGCCGATCATGGTGCTGTCGCTGACCTCGGACGTGTTGCAGAAGGGCCAGCTCTACGATCTGGCCTCCACCATCCTGTCCCAGAGCCTGTCCCAGGTGCCGGGCGTGGGTGAAGTGCAGATCGGCGGCAGCTCCTTGCCGGCGGTGCGCATTGAACTCGAACCCAAGGCTCTCGATCAGTACGGCGTGGCCCTGGACGATGTGCGCAACACCATCGCCAATGCCAACCAGCGCCGGCCCAAGGGCTCGCTGGAAGACAGCGAGCGCAACTGGCAGATCCAAGCCAACGACCAATTGGAAAAGGCCAAGGACTACGAGCCGCTGCTGATTCGCTACCAGAACGGCGCAGCCTTGCGCCTGGGGGATGTGGCCAAGATCAGCGACGGCGTGGAAGACCGCTACAACAGCGGTTTCTTCAACAACGATGCGGCGGTGTTGCTGGTGATCAACCGCCAGTCCGGCGCCAACATTATCGAGACCGTGCGCCAGATCAAGGCGCAATTGCCGGCGTTGCAGGCGGTGCTGCCGTCCAGCGTCAAGCTCAGCCTGGCCATGGACCGCTCGCCGGTGATCACCGCCACCCTGCACGAAGCGGAGATGACCCTGCTGATCGCGGTGGGGCTGGTGATCCTGGTGGTGTACCTGTTCCTCGGCAATTTCCGCGCCTCGCTGATCCCGACCCTGGCGGTGCCGGTGTCGCTGGTGGGCACCTTTGCGGTGATGTACCTGTACGGGTTCTCGTTGAACAACTTCTCGTTGATGGCGTTGATCCTGGCCACTGGCCTGGTGGTGGACGATGCCATCGTGGTGCTGGAGAACATCTCCCGGCACATCGATGAAGGCGTGCCGCCGATGAAGGCGGCGTACCTGGGGGCCCAGGAAGTCGGGTTTACCTTGTTGTCGATGAACGTGTCGCTGGTGGCGGTGTTCCTGTCGATCCTGTTTATGGGTGGGATCGTCACCAACCTGTTCCGCGAGTTTTCCATCACCTTGTCGGCGGCGATCATCGTCTCGCTGGTGGTGTCGTTGACCCTGACGCCGATGCTCTGCGCCCGTTGGCTCAAGCCCCATGTCAAAGGCCATATGACCGGTTTGCAACGCTGGAGCCACAGGATCAACGAGCGCATGGTCGCCGGCTACGCCCGCAGCTTGGACTGGGTGCTGCGCCACCGGCGCCTGACCTTGCTCAGCCTGTTGCTGACCATCGGCGTCAACGTGGCTTTGTATATCGTGGTGCCGAAAACCTTTATGCCGCAGCAGGACACCGGGCAGTTGATCGGCTTTGTGCGCGGCGATGACGGCCTGTCGTTCAGCGTGATGCAGCCGAAGATGGAAATTTTCCGTCAGGCGGTGCTCAAGGACCCGGCGGTGCTCAGCGTCGCCGGCTTTATCGGTGGCAACAACGGCACCAACAACGCGGTGATGCTGGTTCGGCTCAAACCCATCAAAGAGCGCAAAGTCTCGGCCCAGGCGGTGATCGAGCGTCTGCGCAAGAACGTGCCACCGGTGCCGGGCGGGCGCCTGTTCCTGATGGCCGACCAGGACCTGCAATTCGGCGGCAGCCGCGACCAGACCAGCGCACAGTATTCCTACATCCTGCAAAGCGGCGACCTGGCCGCGTTGCGTCTGTGGTACCCGAAAGTGGTTGCCGCATTGCGTGAATTACCGGAGCTGACCGCCATCGACGCGCGCGAAGGCCGTGGTGCGGCGCAAGTGACACTGATCGTCGACCGTGATCAGGCCAAGCGCCTGGGCATCGACATGAACATGGTCACAGGGGTGCTGAACAACGCCTACAGTCAGCGGCAGATTTCCACGATCTACGACAGCCTCAACCAGTACCAGGTGGTGATGGAGGTCAACCCCAAATATGCCCAAGATCCGATCACCCTGAACCAGATGCAGGTGATTACGGCCGACGGTGCGCGGGTGCCGTTGTCCACCATCGCCCATTACGAAAACAGCCTGGCGGACGACCGCGTCAGTCATGAGGGCCAGTTCGCCTCGGAAAACATTGCTTTCGACATCGCCCCCGGGTTCACGGTGGAGCAGGGCACGGCCGCCATTGAACGGGCGATCGCCAAGGTGGGGCTGCCGGAAGATGTGATTGCCAAAATGGCCGGCACCGCCGATGCCTTTGCGGCGACGCAGAAGGGTCAACCCTTCATGATTCTTGGCGCGCTGGTGGCGGTGTACCTGGTGCTGGGGATTTTGTACGAAAGCTATATTCACCCGTTGACCATCCTGTCGACCTTGCCCTCGGCTGGCGTCGGCGCGCTGCTGTCGATCTACCTGCTGGGCGGCGAATTCAGCCTCATCTCGTTATTGGGGCTGTTTCTGCTGATTGGGGTGGTGAAGAAAAACGCGATCCTGATGATCGACCTGGCGCTGCAACTGGAACGCCATGACGGCATGAGCCCGCTGGAATCGATCCGCAGCGCCTGCCTGTTGCGCCTGCGGCCGATCCTGATGACCACCCTGGCGGCGATTCTCGGTGCTTTGCCGTTGCTGCTCGGCGCCGGCGACGGTGCGGAAATGCGCCAACCGTTGGGCCTTACCATCATTGGCGGCCTGGTGTTCAGCCAGATCCTGACTCTTTACACCACCCCGGTGGTTTACCTTTACCTCGACCGCGCGCGCCATCGCTTCAATGCCTGGCGCGGCGTGCGGACCGATGCCGCCCTGGACACTGCGCTATGACCGATTCAATCCACGCCCCCCAAAAACTGTTGGCAGCGGCACTATGCGGTCTGATGCTCAGCGCTTGCGCCATTGGCCCGGATTACCAGCGCCCGGAGGTCATCGAGCCCGCGCAGTTCAAGCAAGCCCAAGGCTGGCGTCAGGCCACGCCGAGCGACGCGCTGGCCCGCGGCGCCTGGTGGGAATTGTATGGCGACCGTCAGCTCAACGACTTGGTCGCGCGGCTCAATAATGCCAACCAGACCGTGGCTCAGGCCGAGGCACGTTTTCGCCAGGCCCAGGCGTTGGTGCGCAGCTCGCGCGGTGCGTTCTACCCCAGCGTCGACCTCAGCGTGGGCAAGACCCGCGCCAGCCAGGGCACCGGCAGCAGCAGTGCCAGCCTCAGCAGTTCCAGCAGCGGCATCCGCGACACCCTCAACGCGCAATTGGGCGTGAGCTGGGAGGCGGATGTCTGGGGCAAGTTGCGCCGTGGCCTGGAGGCCAACGAGGCCAGCGCCGAAGCCAGCTCGGCGGACCTGGCCGCGATGCGCCTGAGCCAGCAATCGGAACTGGTACAAAGCTACCTGCAACTGCGGGTGATGGATGAACAGACGCGGCTGTTGCAAGCCACCCTGGACACCTATCAACGCTCCCTGCAAATGACCGAAAACCAGTATCGCGCTGGCGTGTCCGGCAAGGACGCGGTGGCCCAGGCGCAAACCCAGCTCAAGACCACCCAGGCCAGCCTGATCGACCTGATCTGGCAGCGCGCCCAACTGGAAAACGCCATTGCGGTGCTGATCGGCGAGGCGCCGGCCAACTTCAGCCTGGCGGTGAGCAAGGACATTCCGCAGCTGCCACAGATCCCGGTAGGCCTGCCGTCGCAGCTGTTGGAGCGCCGCCCGGACATTGCTTCGGCCGAGCGCGCGGTGATCGCCGCCAATGCCAATATCGGCGTGGCCAAGGCCGCGTACTACCCGGACCTGACCCTGAGCCTGGCCGGTGGCTATTCCAGCAGCACTTATGCCGACTGGATCAGCCTGCCCAACCGCTTCTGGTCAGTGGGGCCGAAACTGGCCATGACCCTGTTCGACGGTGGCCAGCGCTCGGCGGAGGTCGACCGCACCGTGGCGTCCTACGACGAAACCGTGGCCAAGTACCGCCAGACCGTACTGGACGGTTTCCGCGAAGTGGAAAACTACATGGTGCAACTCAAGGTGCTGGAGGACGAAGCGGCGGTCAGCAACGAAGCATTGGCGGCGGCGCGCGAGTCGCTGCGCCTGACCGAGAACCAGTACAAAGCGGGGCTGATAGCCTACCTGGACGTGGTCACCGTACAGGCCACCGCCCTGAGCAACGAACGCAGCGTGTTGACCTTGCTGCAATCGCGCCTGGTCGCCAGTGTGCAACTGATCGCCGCCTTGGGCGGGGGCTGGGACGGGCAAACCCAAATCAGCGCCAACGACTAGAAGAGTGCGGGCGTGCAAGCGCTCGATGGCGATGTTGAGCCGGTGGATTGACGTCAAAAAGCCCATGATGGCCTTGTGATAATTATTCAACTGCCGCCGAATATTTATCGCTACAATCCGCCGCTTTGCCACTCGGTACGGGCGTTCCAGCTCGTAGCTCGCGAGACTCAGCATGCTTATCGGTAGCTATACCCCTTCGTTGGTCGTGATCTCGCTGTTCGTTGCGATTCTGGCTTCCTACACCGCACTCGACCTGGCCGGCCGCATCGCGACCGCCCAGGGACGGGCCGTCTACCTGTGGATAGTCGGCGGCGCGTTGGCGATGGGGGTGGGGGTGTGGTCGATGCACTTTATCGGCATGCTCGCGTTGCGCTTGCCGTTTGCCCTGGGGTTCGACGTGGGCATCACTGCGTTGTCGCTGTTGATCGCTGTATTGTCCAGTGGCTTTGCCTTGTGGCTGGTCAGCCAGGCCCGCTTGCCCGCCTGGCAACTGCTGTTCGGCGCGCTGGTGATGGGGGCCGGTATCAGCTGCATGCACTACACCGGCATGGCCGCCATGCGCATGACCCCCCGGCATCGACTACGACCCGACGTTGTTTGGCGCGTCGTTGATGATCGCCGTGGCGGCGTCGGGCGCGGCCTTGCTGATTGCGTTCAACCTGCGGCGCAACACCCCGCGTGTACGCCTGCTCCGAGGTGGTGCTGCGGTGGTGATGGGCGTTGCCATTGTCGGCATGCACTACACCGCAATGGCGGCCGCCAGCTTTGCCGATGACAGCTACTGCGGCGCCGCCCTGGACGGGTTGAGCGGCAATGGCCTGGATAACCTGGTGCTGGTCACCACCCTGGCAGTGCTGGCCATCGCCTTGCTGACTTCGTTGCTCGACGCGCGCCTGGAAGCCCGCACCGCGGTGCTCGCCGATTCGCTCACCCAGGCCAACCAGGAACTGTCCCACCTGGCCTTGCATGACATGCTCACCGGTCTGCCCAATCGCAGCCTGCTCGCCGACCGCATTCAGCAGGCCATGCAGGCGGTGCAGGAGCAGGGCGGTTGCTTTGCGCTGATGTTTATCGACCTGGATGGCTTCAAGCCGGTCAACGATGCCTTTGGTCATCATCTGGGCGACCAATTGCTGCGCGAAGTGGGCTTGCGCCTGCGCGAGGATCTGCGCAGCCACGACACCCTGGCGCGTATCGGTGGTGACGAGTTTGTACTGTTGGTGCAACTGAACCAGCCGGACGATGCCCTCGGCCTGGCCGAGCGCCAGGTACAACTGACCAACAGGGCGTTCCTAGTGGCCGAGCATGAGCTGAAAATCTCCGCCAGCGTCGGTATCGCACTGTTCCCCGGCAACGGCGCCACGCCCCAGGAATTGTTGATGAACGCCGACGCCGCCATGTACCACGCCAAGGGCTTGGGCAAGAACGGCTACAGCTTTTTCGATGTGTCGATGAACACCAACGCGCGCAAGCAACTGCAACTGTTGCAGGACTTGCGCAATGCCGTGGAGCAACAGCAGTTTCGCTTGTACTACCAGCCTAAGTTCGATGCGGCCAGCGGCATTGCGGTGGGCGCCGAGGCGCTATTGCGCTGGGAGCATCCGCAGCAGGGCCTGTTGATGCCGGCGACGTTTATTGAACTGGCGGAGAAAACCGGGCTGATCATCCCCATCGGTGAATGGGTGCTCAATGAAGCTTGCCGCCAGATGCGCCTGTGGTACGTGCAGGGGTATGAAGAATGGCGCATCGCCGTGAATCTTTCTGCGTTGCAGTTCTGCCATGCCGGGCTGGTCAACAGCGTCGCCGCCGCGCTTGAACGCCACCAGTTGCCGGCTAACAGCCTGACCCTGGAAATCACCGAAACCACGGCCATGCGCGATGCCGACGCGAGCATGAAGGTGTTGCAGCAGCTATCGGACATGGGCGTGGACCTGTCCATCGATGATTTCGGCACCGGTTACTCCAGCTTGATGTACCTCAAGCGCTTGCCGGCCAACGAACTTAAAATCGACCGTGGCTTCGTGCGCGATCTGGAGCACGATGGCGACGACGCCGCCATCGTGTCGGCCATCGTTGCCCTCGGCCAGGCCCTTGGGCTGCGCATTGTGGCCGAAGGCGTGGAAACCGATAAACAGCAGGATTTTCTAACGCGCCTGGGTTGTAACTCGCTGCAAGGTTATCTGTTGGGTCATCCACTGCCGGCCGAGGGTTTTATGGCTAATATCCGCCGCGCCGAAGAGGCGGCCGCCCCTGACAAGGTCAGTGAGTGACGGTTATTCTTGACGCGACCCATTAAACCTACAGGTAGAAACAGGAGAGAGCAGGCATGGACAAAGTCGTCATCATCACCGGGGGCAGTCGCGGGATTGGCGCCGAGACGGCCTTGCTGGCTGCGCGTCAGGGCTACCGTATTTGCATCAATTATCAGGCCGACGACGAGGCCGCCCACCGCGTGCTGGAACAGGTACGCGCCCTCGGCGCCCAGGCGATTGCGGTGCGCGCGGACGTGAGTATCGAAGACGAAGTGATCGCGCTATTCCACCGCGTCGACACTGAGTTGGGCCGGGTCACTGCCTTGGTCAACAATGCCGGCACCGTAGGCCATAAATCCCGGGTCGATGAGATGTCGGAGTTTCGCATCCTGAAAATGCTCAAGACCAACGTGCTCGGCCCGATTCTGTGTGCCAAGCATGCGCTGTTGCGCATGTCGCCCCGGCATGGCGGGCAGGGCGGCAGTATCGTCAATGTGTCATCGGTGGCGGCACGCCTGGGTTCGCCGGGTGAGTATGTCGACTATGCCGCCTCCAAGGGCGCGCTCGACACCTTCACCATTGGCCTGTCGAAAGAGGTTGCCGGCGAAGGTATCCGCGTCAATGCGGTGCGCCCGGGTTATATCTACACCGACTTTCATGCCCTGAGCGGCGATCCGGACCGGGTCAGCAAACTGGAGTCTGGCATCCCCATGGCCCGTGGCGGCCGCCCGGATGAAGTGGCCGAAGCGATTATCTGGTTGCTGTCGGACAAGGCGTCCTATGCCACCGGCACGTTTCTGGATTTGGGCGGCGGACGCTAGGGATGCAGTGCCCGCACCGACGTCATCGGGGGCGAGCCCCCTCCCACACTTGAGAGTACTTACTGCTCAAAATGTGGGAGGGGGCTTGCCCCCGATGGCGTCAGAAAGCGCAACACCATCACTTAGAACGACCGCACAATCCGCCCCAACGTTTCCATAGCTTTCTCGGACGCCTCGGTCCACGGGCTGCCGTAGTTCAGGCGAATACAATTTCTGAAACGTTGAGTCGCCGAGAAAATCGGCCCCGGCGCAATGCTGATGCCTTGGGCCAGGGCCATCTGGAATAGCTTCAGCGAATCGGTCTGCTCGGGCAGTTCCAGCCACAGGAAATACCCGCCGGCCGGTTGGCTGACGCGGGTTTGTGCGGGGAAGTAGCGGCCAATGGCGGCCAGCATGGCGCTTTGCTGTTCTTCCAACGCATAACGCAATTTACGCAGGTGCCGGTCGTAGCCGCCGTGTTGCAGGTAGTCGGCAATTGCCGCTTGGGCCGGCATCGACGGGCACAACGAGGTCATCAGCTTCAAACGTTCGACTTTCTGCGCATAGCGCCCGGCCGCGACCCAGCCTACGCGATAACCCGGTGCAAGGCTCTTGGCGAACGAGCCGCAGTGCATCACCAGGCCCTCGGTGTCGAACGCCTTGGCCGGTTTGGGCGCGTGCTGCCCGTAGTACAACTCGGCGTACACATCGTCTTCGATCAAGGGCACCTGATGGCCGCGCAACAGTTCCACCAGCGCTTGTTTCTTGGCTTCAGGCAGGGTGGCGCCCATGGGGTTCTGGAAGCTGGTCATGGTCCAACAGGCCTTGATCGGGTAGCGCTCCAGGCTTTGCGCCAGGGCATTGAGATCGATGCCGTCGCGTGGGTGCACCGGGATCTCCACCGCCTTGAGTTTTAAACGTTCCAAGACCTGCAAGCAGGCATAAAACGCCGGAGCCTCGATGGCCACCAAATCGCCTGGCTCGGTCACGGCCTGCAGGCACAGGTTCAGCGCTTCCAGGGCGCCGTTGGTGATCAGCAACTCTTCCATAGGCAGCATCAGGCCGCCGACCATATAGCGCAGGGCAATTTGCCGGCGCAGTTGTGGGTTGCCCGGCGACATGTCGGTGACCACCATGCGCGGGTCCATCTCACGGCTGGCGCTGGCCAGGGAACGGGCCAGACGCGGCAACGGGAACAGCATCGGGCTGGGGAACGCCGAACCGAAGGGCACGGTGGTGGGGTCCTTAATCGAGTCGAGCACCGAAAACACCAGCTCGCTCACATCCACCTCGGTGGATTCGTGTACCTGTTCGCTCACCACCGGTTCGGAAAACGGGCTCGGCGCATGGGTGTTGACGAAGTAACCGGAGCGCGGCCGCGCGCGGATCAGCCCTCGGCGCTCCAGCAGGTAATACGCCTGGAACACCGTGGAGGGGCTGACGCCGTAGGTCTGGCTCGCGTAGCGCACCGACGGCACGCGTTGGCCGGGGCCGAGGACGCCGGAGCGGATCAGTTCAGCGATGTCGTCGGCGAATTTTTCGTAGCGTTTCATGGCGGCCTTAAACACAGGTTTTTGTATGAGAGATACCATCGGGGGCAAGCCCCCTCACACATTGGGCTTTCATCGTTTTCGATAGCCAGGTATCAGCGGTTGAGCGGTGCGACGAAGCGGCTCTCGGCCTCGCTGTACACCCCCGGCTCGTCCACATCCGTCACTTTGAAGCGCAGTGTCTGCGAACTGCTCGCCGGTTTATCCGCCAGCAGTGCCACCGACACCGGTACATCCACGATTTCCCCTGGTGCCAGGCTGATCCCGGTCTTGCCTTGCAATTGGAAACCTTCGGCCTCTACCAGCTCCAGCCGATAATCCTGGCGCTGCTGGGTCTTGTTGATGACCTTGAGACTGTAGATGTTTTCAATCAAGCCCTGGCTGTTTTCGCGAAACATGCCCCGGTCCTTGGTCACGTCCAGCGACACCATCGGCCGTTGCACCAAGGCCACCACCAGCGCGGCGATCATCACCAGCAGCACGGCACTGTAGCCGATCAGTCGCGGCCTTAGCAGGTGAGTCTTGCCGCCTTGCAGTTGATGTTCGCTGGTGTAGCGCACCAAACCGCGCGCGTAGCCCATCTTGTCCATGATCGAATCGCAGGCATCGACGCACGCCGCGCAGCCGATGCACTCCATTTGCAGGCCGTCGCGGATGTCGATGCCGGTCGGGCACACCTGCACGCACAGCTGGCAATCGATGCAATCGCCCAGGCCGACGTCGGCGGGTTTGACCTCGCGTTTGCGCGGGCCACGATGTTCGCCACGGGCGGCGTCGTAAGAGATGGTGAGGGTGTCTTTATCGAACATCACACTCTGGAACCGTGCGTAAGGGCACATGTGCATGCACACCGCTTCGCGCAACCAACCGGCATTGAGGTAGGTGGCGGCGGTGAAAAACAGCACCCAGAACAGGCTGACGCCGCCCATTTGCCAGGTCAGCAGTTCCGCCGCGAGGGGGCGAATGGGGGTGAAGTAACCGACAAATGTCAGCCCGGTCAGCACGCTGATGCCCAGCCACAGCGTGTGCTTGGCCGAGCGCCGCGCCAGCTTGTTGAGGCTCCATGGCGCCGCTTGCAGCTTGATGCGTTGGTTGCGTTCGCCCTCGGTGACCTTTTCACACCACATAAACAGCCAGGTGAACGAGCTTTGCGGGCAGGTGTAGCCGCACCAGACGCGGCCGGCGAAGACCGTAATGGCAAACAGGCCGAAGGCACAGATGATCAACAGCGCCGACAACAGGATGAAGTCCTGGGGCCAGAACGTCGCGCCAAAGATGTGGAACTTGCTTTCAGCCAAGTCCCACAGCACGGCTTGCCGACCGCCCCAGTTCAGCCACACGGTGCCGAAAAAGGCCAGGAACAGAAAGCCTGCGCCCAGCACACGCAAGGTGCGGAACAAGCCGGTGAAACTGCGGGTATGGATCAGGGTGTCGCTGGATTTGGCCTTCACCTTCTTTGGGTGCACGGGCTCAAAGATTTCCACGGTGGGGATTCGTTCGCTCATGGTCGTTCGCTCATCAGCCTCCATCAGGCCAATGGACTATGCGCGGCGAGCTGTTTGCATAACAGACTCAGCTATGACGATAAAAACCGGATCAGATTGCTTGCAGCCGTGGCCCTGCGACATTGTGCTGCACCCCGTCGCCTTCGGGGTGCAGGCTTGTGCTGTGTCAATAGATACAGATCAGTCAAATCGCCGAATCCGGCGTGGTGACCTTCTTGTGCTGACGCCCATCGATGGCGCCGGCCACGGTGAGGGCATCGGCTTCCCGCTCGGTGATGTAGACACGCTCGGCGCCCACGTCCACATAGGACATGGCTCTGGGGACGTCAGTGCTGACGGTGACTTCAGCGGCGGGCAGGCTGTATTCCCGGCCCTCATCGTTGACCTTGAAGAAACAGGTGCGGTTTTCGATACGGATTGGCATGGCGCTCTCCTTTTTATCAGGCTGATAAACGTTAGGGCGCATGCACAGGCGCGTTGTTCCAGGCAACTGACTGACGGTCGCCGTTGTCAACCCATTATCCATCTCAACAAAGGACAGGGTTTATGGACGCTTGGTGGCACGAAGTATGGGTGACCCTGCAGGCCGAATTCGCCGATCTCGGCGATGCCAGACAGCTCACGCAGATCACCGTGCGACTGCTGATCGCTGCGCTGCTGGGCGGGATCCTCGGTTTTGAACGGGAGCACAAGGGCAAGGCCGCCGGGGTGCGCACCCATATGCTGGTGGCGATGGGCGCGGCGCTGTTTGTATTGGTGCCGCAGATGTCCGGCAACCAGGCCGATGCCATGAGCCGGGTAGTGCAGGGGGTGATTGCCGGGATTGGTTTCCTCGGCGCCGGCACTATTCTTAAAGGTAAGGAAGACGAAGAGGGTCAGCACGTCAAAGGCTTGACCACCGCCGCCGGGCTATGGATGACCGCCGCCATCGGTGTGGCGGCGGGCATGGGGCGTGAATCCACGGCGGTGTTGAGTACGTTGCTGGCGCTGGTGGTGTTCAGCGTAATGCCTAGGATCATCAAGTGGTTGGATAAGGATGCCTGACCCTATGCGGCGTCTCAGGACACGATATCGCTGTACCGCACCTGACCGAAAACCTTAAGCACAAACGGCGGCTCGCCCGGGTTGCCGGAAACGGCGATCACGCTGGTGCCGGTGCTGGGCAGGTAGTGGATCTGCATTTCGGCGCTGGCCCCGGAGAAACGTTCGACCCTTTGCAGCGGTTTGTTCAATTGGTTGCGAATACCCGACAGGTCCAGTTTGTCGCCGGCCATGAATCCTGAGATCTCGCGAGGCGCATCAAGTCGCGAATCACTGAGCGCATTGAAGCGATAGGTGTTGCGCTGGCGAGTGAGACGCTCGGCTACCTGCGCAGTGGCGGACGCAGGTTCGGGGGTGCGCAACGCGGAGAGCTTTTCTTTGCTCAGAGAGCCGCCGATATCGTACAGCGTGCGGACGCTGGCTTCCCTGGCGGACTGGTCGCGTTTCATGGCGTCTATGTGCTTGCGCGACATGTTGTAGTCCTTGAGGATTTCGTCAGTCCCGAGGCCGCCTTCGTAGATTTTTCCAAGGTTTTCCAGATGATGCAGCTTCATTTGATCGATCAATGCCTGTTCCGCATCGCTGCTGGCTGACTGCTGGGTCTCGGTGAGGACTTGTTTGCCGAGGCGTTGCCTGAGGCCTTCAAGGGTGGCGGCGTTCGTTGAGGCATTAGGGCCGCCCAACATCGTGCGCATATTGGCCGGTGTCAACAGCGCGCGGGCGCGCGCGATGAGGGCGCGGGAGGACTCTGCATCGGGATCGCGCACCATCTGGTTGATGTTGTCTTGGGTCAACGCGGTGTTGAGGTCACTGAGGTCTTCAGTGAGCTTTGCCTCCGGCGCCGAGGGCAATGCAGGGCCGGGTGCGGTCGCCGCCGGGGAGGGGCGTGTTGGTTCCGGTGGCTTGGCCGAGGCGGACCACCTCGGGCCTGACCTGAGTAACGCATTCAGGCGCTCGGGCGTGAGCTGGGCGGGCGAGGCGCTGGCGTGCGCGGGTTGGGAGGCAGTAGGGCGGTTAGCCCATTGTGGGGGGATGGTCAACATAAGGTGTCCTCGCGTGAGAGGTTTAAGGGCCCTATTCCAAGGAACTGGATTGGGCGCCTGCGCGCGAACGAGTTTAGGTATGAACCCCGCAGTCGGTTTTAGGCTTTTTTTCTAGGATATGTAGGACGTATCAGAGATATGTGTGGTCCGCTCAAGGGGCTGGGCGCCTCTTGAGCGAACCTCAAAACCTGCTCGTGGTTTAGACGATGACCGGTGGCATGGTCTTCGGCGGTTCTTCGACCGCGGGTGGCTCGTTATCCGGCGGCTCCTGCTCCGGAACCGTTGGCGGTTCCGTAGGGGGCAGGGTCGGCTGGTCGATATTCGGGTCCGGGGTTTCCGCCGGGATCGGGATATTCATCGGTGTGGCCTCCTTTGTGCTTTGCTCTAGCGGTGGACATTCCCACGGGGCATTTGATTCCCGCTCAATGGCGGCATATCCACCTGAACTTTTAACCCAGGCACAGGCTCGGACCTTATGCGTCGACGCTCAGGGAGAGTGCTGGCGTATTGGATTCGGATCTAGCAAAGGGCGTCCACTGGGCGTAAGGGGAAGATGCTCGATGACTGCTGAAACACAGGTTCCAGACACTGCCGTACTGCCGCTGTCCCAGGCACTGCTATTGCCCCGGATCGCGATCGAAAGCACCAGCCCCGTGATTGACGGCGGCGAATTCGCGGTCAAGGCGGTGATAGGCCAGCGCATTAATGTCACCAGCAAAGTGTTTGCCGATGGCCATGACAAATTGGCCGTATTGATCCGCTGGCGCCCGCTGCGCGACGAAAGCTGGCACAGCGTGGTCATGACCGATGTTGGCAACAACGGTTGGGAAGGCGCGTTCACGGTGGCCCATCAGGGGCCTCATGAATACTGCATCGAAGCCTGGATCGATACCTTCGCCAGCTTCTGCTACGAATTGCGCAAAAAACACGAAGCCGGCGTTCCGGTCAGCCTGGAGTTGCAGGAAGGTCGCAGCCTGGTGCTGCAAGCCGCCGAGCGTAGCGACAACGAGCTGCGCGACCGCCTGATGCTGTTGCACCACGAACTGTCCGGCCTGCTGGAAACCGAGCAGGTGGCGTTGTTTCTGCACGAAGACAGTGCGCATCTGATGACCCAGGCCGACCACCGCGCCTACCTGAGCATCAGCACGGTGTACCCGATTGACGTCGAGCGCGAACGTGCGCAGTTCGCCAGCTGGTACGAGTTGTTTCCCCGTTCGATCACCGATGATCCGGCACGCCACGGCACCTTTAACGATGTACACGCGCGGCTGTCGATGATCCACGACATGGGCTTCGATGTGCTGTACTTCCCGCCGATCCACCCCATCGGCCGTAGCCATCGCAAAGGCCGGAACAACTCGCTCACCGCCGGCCCGGACGACCCCGGCAGCCCGTACGCCATCGGCAGCGAGGAGGGCGGTCACGAAGCCATTCACCCGCAGTTGGGCAGCCGCGATGACTTCCGCCGCCTGGTCAAGGCCGCCGCCGACCATGGCTTGGAGATCGCGCTGGACTTTGCCATTCAATGTTCCCAGGACCATCCGTGGCTCAAGGAGCATCCGGGCTGGTTCAACTGGCGCCCGGACGGCACGATCAAATACGCGGAAAACCCGCCGAAGAAATATCAGGACATCGTCAACGTCGACTTTTATGCCGCCGATGCGATCCCTGGCCTCTGGACCGAGCTGCGCGACATCGTGGTGGGCTGGGTGGAAGAGGGCGTGAAGACCTTTCGCGTCGACAACCCCCACACCAAACCGCTGCCTTTCTGGCAATGGCTGATCAGCGATGTGCGTTCCAAGTACCCTGAGGTGATCTTCCTCGCCGAAGCCTTTACCACTCCGGCAATGATGGCGCGCCTGGGCAAGGTCGGCTATTCCCAGAGCTACACCTACTTCACCTGGCGCAATACCAAGGCTGAGTTGAGCGAGTATTTCACCCAGCTCAACCAGTCACCGTGGCGCGAGTGCTACCGCCCGAACTTTTTCGTCAACACGCCGGACATCAACCCCGCGTTCCTGCATCAATCCGGGCGCCCGGGCTTTTTGATCCGTGCCGCGCTGGCGACCATGGGCTCGGGCCTGTGGGGTATGTATTCCGGGTTTGAACTGTGCGAAGCCGCGCCGGTGCCGGGCAAAGAGGAATACCTGGACTCGGAGAAATACGAGATCCGCCCCCGCGACTTCACTGCGCCCGGCAACATCATTGCCGAGATCGCCCAGCTCAACCGCATCCGCCGCCAGAACCCGGCGCTGCATACGCACTTGGGCTTGAAGATCTACAACGCGTGGAACGACAACATCCTCTACTTCGGCAAGCGCAGCGAGGACGGCAGCAACTTCATTCTGGTGGCGGTCAACCTGGACCCTTTTAACGCCCAGGAAGCTCATTTCGAACTGCCCTTGTGGGAGATGGGCCTGCCGGACGATGCCCAAACCCAGGGCGAAGACCTGATGAACGGCCATCGTTGGACCTGGTACGGCAAGACCCAGTGGACGCGCCTGGAACCGCAGATGCCGTTCGGGATCTGGCGCATTACCACCTGATGGGGAAGAGGGGGCTAACCCCCCCCTCCGACATTGAGTCTGCACGATTTATCGAGTGTTTCAGGAGTGTCCAATGGCGAAGAAACCCAAGGCTGCCATCTTTATCAAAGACCCGCTCTGGTACAAGGACGCGGTGATCTATCAGGTTCACGTCAAATCCTTTTTCGACTCCAATAATGACGGTATCGGCGATTTTCCTGGGTTGATCGCCAAGCTCGACTACATCGCCGACCTGGGCGTGAACACCATCTGGCTGCTGCCGTTCTACCCGTCACCACGCCGCGACGACGGCTATGACATCGCCGACTATCGCGGCGTCCACAGCGACTACGGCACCATGGCCGACGCCAAGCGCTTTATCGCCGAAGCACACAAACGTGGCCTGCGAGTGATCACCGAACTGGTGATCAACCATACATCCGACCAGCACCCCTGGTTCCAGCGCGCACGCAAGGCCAAGCCCGGTTCGGCGGCGCGGGATTTCTATGTGTGGTCCGATGACGACCAGAAGTACGACGGCACCCGCATCATTTTCCTCGACACCGAAAAATCCAACTGGACCTGGGACCCGGTCGCCGGCCAATACTTCTGGCATCGCTTCTATTCCCACCAGCCCGATCTCAACTTCGACAACCCGCAAGTCATGAAAGCGGTGCTGGAAGTCATGCGCTACTGGCTGGACATGGGCATCGACGGCCTGCGCCTGGACGCCATCCCGTACCTGATCGAGCGCGACGGCACCAACAACGAGAACCTTGAAGAAACCCACGGGGTGCTCAAGCAAATTCGTGCCGAGATTGACGCCAATTACCCCGACCGCATGCTGCTGGCCGAAGCCAACCAGTGGCCGGAAGACACCCAACTGTATTTCGGTGACAAGAAGGGCGATGACGGCGACGAATGCCATATGGCCTTTCACTTCCCGTTGATGCCGCGCATGTACATGGCCCTGGCCCAGGAAGATCGCTTTCCCATCACCGATATCTTGCGCCAGACCCCGGAGATCCCCGCCAATTGCCAATGGGCGATCTTCCTGCGCAACCACGATGAATTGACCTTGGAAATGGTTACCGACAAAGAGCGCGACTACCTGTGGAATTACTACGCCGCCGACCGTCGCGCGCGGATCAACCTGGGCATCCGCCGCCGTCTGGCGCCGCTGTTGGAGCGTGACCGTCGCCGCGTAGAGTTGCTTAACAGCCTGCTGCTGTCGATGCCGGGCACGCCCACCTTGTACTACGGCGATGAAATCGGCATGGGCGACAACATCTACCTGGGCGACCGCGATGGCGTGCGCACACCGATGCAGTGGTCCATCGACCGCAACGGCGGTTTCTCCCGCGCCGATCCGGCCAGCCTGGTGCTGCCGCCGATCATGGACCCACTCTACGGCTACCAGTCGGTGAATGTGGAAACCCAGACCCAGGACCCGCACTCACTGCTCAACTGGACCCGGCGCATGCTCGCAGTGCGCAAGCAGTCCAAGGCGTTCGGTCGCGGCAGCCTGAAAATGCTCTCGCCGGCCAATCGGCGCATTCTGGCGTATACCCGCGAATACACCGGTGCCGATGGCCGCACGGAGATCATTTTGTGCGTGGCCAACGTGTCGCGTAGCGCCCAGGCGGCCGAGCTGGACCTTTCGTCCTTTGCCGGCATGGTTCCCGTGGAGATGCTCGGCGGTAACGCCTTCCCGCCTATTGGTCAGCTGAATTTCCTGCTGACCCTGGCGCCTTACGGCTTCTATTGGTTTGTACTGGCGGCGGAAAACCAGATGCCCAGCTGGCATGTGGAACCGGCACAAAGCATGCCCGACTTCACCACATTGGTATTGAAAAAACGCATGGAAGAACTGCTCGAAGCACCTTGCCGCACCACCCTGGAACAGACCTCACTGCCGGCCTGGCTGCCCAAGCGGCGCTGGTTCGCCGGCAAGGACACAGCCATCGACAGCGTGCGGATTGCTTATGGCGTGCGGTTCGGCGACGCCGAGCATCCAGTGTTGCTCAGCGAACTGGAAGTGAGTGCCGGTGGGCAGGTCAGTCGTTATCAGTTGCCGTTCGGCTTCCTCGGCGAAGACCAGTTCACCAGCGCCTTGCCCCAGCAACTGGCCATGGCCCGCGTACGCCGAGCGCGCCAGGTGGGTTTGGTGACTGACGCGTTCAGCCTTGAGCCTTTTATTCGCGCGGTGATCCAGGGCTTGCAAGCCGGCACGCGTTTGGCCAGCAGCGACGGCGAGTTGCGCTTCGACGCCACCGAACACTTGGCTGCGTTGCAACTGAACGACGAGTCCCCGGTGCGTTATCTGTCCGCCGAGCAGTCCAACAGCTCGGTGGTGGTGGGTGAGAGCCTGGTGCTCAAGTTGATCCGTAAAGTCAGCGCCGGTGTGCATCCGGAACTGGAGATGAGCGCGTACCTCACCGCAGCCGGTTACGCCAATATCTCGCCGTTGATGGGCGCAGTGGTGCGTCATGACAGCGAGGGCCAGGACAATCTGCTGATGATAGCCCAGGGCTACCTGAGCAATCAGGGCGATGCCTGGACGTGGACCCAGAACAATCTGGAACGGGCAATCCGCGACGAACTGGCCGAAGCCCTGTCCGAACAGGAACAGCACTACAACGCCTTGGGTGAGCTGGCCGATTTCGCCGCGCTGCTCGGCCAGCGCCTGGGGGAAATGCACCAAGTGCTGGGTGCCACCACCGCCAATAAAGACTTCAAGCCCGAAGTCACCGGTGTCAAAGACACCCAGGCATGGGCCAAGGATGTGGGCGCGCAGATCACCCGCGCGCTGCAACTGCTGGAACTGCATCAAACCCAATTGAACCCTGCCGATCAGGCGCTGGTCAGTGAATTGCTGGCGCAGAAAAAAGCCATTGCCGCCCATGTGAACGGCCTGGCGAAGGCCACCTTGGGCGGCTTGCGCATTCGCGTCCATGGCGATCTGCACCTTGGGCAGGTTCTGGTGGTCAAGGGCGATGCCTATTTGATCGACTTCGAAGGCGAGCCGGCGCGACCGCTGCATGAGCGACGGGGCAAGCACAGCCCGTACAAAGATGTCAGCGGGGTGCTGCGTTCTTTCGACTATGCAGCGGCCATGGCCTTGAATCTGCAAGGCGTGGATCAGTCGCCGCAAGCCGAGCAGGCACGCCGACGGGTTACCGAGCGCTATGTGAAGGAGGCGCGCCAGGCATTTATCCAGGCTTATCAGCAAGCTACGTCTACACTGGCGCATGACTGGCAGGACGCCAACGGCCAGGACGCCGCGCTGACGTTGTTCAGCCTGGAGAAGGCTGCGTATGAAGTGGCCTACGAAGCGGAAAACCGCCCGACCTGGTTGCCGGTGCCCCTGCAAGGGCTGCACGGCCTGTTGAGCGGGCTTACACCTATATCCAAAACTGCACGCGGTGGGGAGACGTCATGAGCTATACACATAAAGAACCGCTGCAGCCTAAGTTGACTGCAATGCCGGCGTCCAAGGACGTCGAAGCGCTGGTGCGCGCCGAGCACCACGACCCGTTTTCGATTCTCGGTCCCCATGACGACGAGCAGGGCGGCCAATTCATTCGCGCGTTCCTGCCCGAGGCGTTGAGCGTGCAGGTGTTGAGCCGCGATGGCGGCGAAACCCTCGGTAGCCTCGACGCGACCCAAGTGCCGGGTTTGTTTGTCGGGCACTTTGCGACGCGCCAGCCTTACTTATTGAAGATCCAGTGGGCCGGCGGTGAGCAGATCACCGAAGATCCCTACAGCTTTAGCCAATTGCTGCTGGGCGAGATGGATCTGTACCTGTTCGCCGAGGGCAATCACCGCGACCTGGGCAGTTGCCTGGGCGCTCAGGTCACCAGCGTCGACGGCGTGCAGGGCGTGCGTTTTGCCGTGTGGGCGCCAAACGCACGGCGTGTGTCGGTGGTGGGCGACTTCAATATTTGGGACGGCCGTCGGCATCCGATGCGCCTGCGCCATCCTTCCGGTGTGTGGGAGATCTTTATCCCACGCCTGCAACCGGGTGCCGCTTACAAATACGAGATTCTCGGCGCCCACGGCATTTTGCCGCTCAAGGCCGACCCTATGGCGCTGGCCACCCAACTGCCACCGGACACCGCCTCGAAAGTCGCTGCGCCGTTGCAAGTTGACTGGCAGGACCACGATTGGATGCAGGCTCGCGCCGACAAGCAGAAGTCCACCGCGCCGTTGTCGATCTATGAGCTGCACGTCGGCTCCTGGCAATGCGAGCTGGACGAGGCGGGTGAAGTGGCCCGCCAGTACGGTTGGCGCGAATTGGCCGAGCGCTTGATTCCCTATGTGCAGCAACTGGGCTTCACTCATATCGAGCTGATGCCGATCATGGAACACCCATTTGGAGGGTCCTGGGGGTATCAGGCCCTGTCGCAGTTCGCCCCAAGTGCGCGCTTCGGCTCGCCCGAAGACTTTGCCTACTTCGTCAACGCCTGCCATCAGGCCGATATCGGTGTGATCCTCGACTGGGTGCCGGCGCACTTTCCCACGGATACTCACGGCCTGGCTCAGTTCGACGGCACCGCGCTGTACGAATACGCCAACCCGCTGGAAGGCTTCCATCAGGACTGGGATACGCTGATCTACAACCTGGGCCGCACCGAGGTGCACGGCTTTATGCTGGCCTCAGCACTGCACTGGCTCAAGCACTTCCATGTCGATGGCCTGCGGGTGGATGCGGTGGCATCGATGCTCTACCGCGACTATTCGCGCAAAGCCGGCGAATGGGTGCCTAACCGCCATGGCGGTCGCGAGAACTTGGAAGCCATCGATTTTCTGCGCCATTTGAACGATGTGGTGGCGCTGGAGGCGCCGGGCGCCCTGGTGATCGCTGAAGAATCCACCGCCTGGCCCGGTGTCAGCCAGCCAACCCAGCAAGGCGGCCTGGGCTTCAACTACAAATGGAACATGGGCTGGATGCACGATTCGCTGCATTACATCCAGCAGGACCCGGTGTACCGCGCCCATCACCACAACGAGCTGAGTTTCGGCCTGGTGTATGCCTGGTCCGAGCGGTTTATCCTGCCGATCTCCCACGATGAAGTGGTGCACGGCAAACATTCGTTGATCGACAAAATGCCCGGCGACCGTTGGCAGAAGTTCGCCAACCTGCGCGCCTACCTGGCGTTTATGTGGATGCACCCCGGTAAGAAATTGCTGTTTATGGGCTGCGAATTCGGCCAGTGGCGCGAGTGGAACCACGACCAGCAATTGGATTGGTACCTGCTGCAATACCAGGAACACCAAGGTGTGCAAAAACTGGTGGGCGACCTGAACCGCCTGTACCGCGAAGAGCCGGCCCTGCATGAACAGGACGACGCGCCCCAGGGCTTCCAGTGGCTGATCGGTGACGATGCGATCAACAGCGTCTACGCCTGGCTGCGCTGGAGCAAGGACGGCAAACCGGTGCTGGTGGTGGCCAACTTTACCCCGGTGCCTCGCGAACAATACGCCGTGGGTGTGCCGTTTGCCGGGCGCTGGAGCGAGGTGATCAACACTGACGCCGACACTTACGCCGGCTCCAACTTCGGCAACGGTGGTGAAGTGTTCACCCAGGAGGAGCCGCGTCACGGGCAGCCGGTGTCGCTGTCGTTGAATCTGCCGCCGCTGGGCGTGCTGATTCTGCGCCCGGACTGAGCATAAGCTGCTGGCGAGTGGGGGGCGATCTGCAATGATCGCCCTTTGCCGTTATGTCTGGCGTGGTTTGGCATCGCCCCTCAAACAACCGCTCTAACTAGGCCGATTCAGTTGTTCAGATTGCTGGCAGGATGCCACAATGGCGCCTTTGTCGCGGCAGTCGGATCAGGCGAATTTCATGAATGGCCTTGGGCGTGGGCAGGACCGGGATGACACTATCGAAGAGCAGGTGCGCACGGATCGTCTGCACCAGCTGTTCCGGCAGTCATTCGCGGCGATTTTGGGCAGTTACCTGGCCGCCGCCATGCTCTGCTGGCTGTGCTGGGACCGTCTTGATCAGCGCATCATGCTGGTCTGGCTGGTGACGCTGGGCGTTTCGTCACTGCTGCGCATCAAGATGTTCATGGAATGGTTCCGTTGCCCCTACAGCGAGCGCACGCCGGAGCGCTGGGAACGGCGTTACTGGATTACGCTGGTGCTCTCGGCCAGCATCTGGGGAGGCGGCGCATTTGCGCTGATTCCCACCGATGACCGGCTGTCGCAGGTGTTGGTCATGCTGTTTACGGTGGGCATGTCAGTCAGCGCGGTGTCGTGTTATTCGGCTTATCGCGCCATGACCGTGGCGTCCATCAGCCTGGTGCTGATGCCGTGCACCCTCTGGCTGTTGTGGCAGCCCTCGTCAATGCAAGTAGGGATTGCTATCGCGGTCCTGGTGTTTTCCACCTTTGTGTTCAGCGCCACGCGCAAATTGTCCGGGGCCCTGGAGAAGGCCTTTCGCCTGACCCGGCAAATGGAGCGTGCCCACTCCATCTCTACCCGCGCCGCACAAACCGATGAATTGACCGGACTGATGAACCGCCGTGCATTTTTCGAGCGTGCCCAGGTGCTGTACGCGCAATGCCGACACAACCAGCAACCGTTGTGTGCGCTGATGATGGACATGGATCACTTCAAACAGATCAACGACACCTACGGCCACCAGGCCGGCGATCAGGTGTTGCGCCAGATCGGCGGGGTGATCAGTGCCTCGTTCCGTCAGGCCGACGTGTATGGCCGGCTGGGCGGCGAAGAATTTGCGGTGTTGCTGCCCAATACGTCCTTGGAAACCGCGCGTGCGATTGCCGAACAACTGATCAAGGCGATTTCCGGGTTGGCCGCCGAGCCGGTCAAGGGCTTGTCGGCCAGTCTCGGTGTAGCCTCCACCCATGATCACGACCAAGACCTGCACGGCCTGATGAACATGGCGGATAAAGCGCTGTATCGGGCCAAGGCCCAGGGTCGTAACCAGGTGGCGCTGGCGGAGTAAGGTGCCGCTCAGTCCCGGAGTATCGCCTTGATCAGCACCCGCGAGACCTGATCGGCCGAGTAGGGCTTGGGCAGGAATTCAAAGCCTTCGTAGCCACTGTCAGCCAGCTCCTCGCTGTAGCCGGAGGTCAATACCACCGGCAGGTCGGCGCGACGTTGGCGCAGCTCCTTGGCCATGGCCACGCCGGTCATGCCAGGCATCACCACGTCCGAAAAAACCGCATCGAAGGCCAACGCCTTCGGACCCGCCAGGCGCAGGGCGTGTTCGGCATCGGTAGCCCACGTGGTCTGGTAGCCCAGATCCTGCAGGATCTGGCTGGCAAAGCGCCCCACCTCCAGATTGTCTTCCACGATCAGCACATGGCACTGCGTGGTGTCATGGACAGGCGTCGGTTCGTCCTGTGGGCGGTGTTGTGTCGAGTCCTGGGCCGCGACCTGCGGCAGGTACAGGGTAAACACCGAGCCCTGGCCCAGGGTGCTGGCTACATCGATATTGCCTCCCGACTGCTTGGCGAAGCCGAATACTTGGGACAGCCCCAGCCCCGTGCCTTTGCCCACGGCCTTGGTGGTAAAAAACGGTTCGAAAATGCGCTCGACGGTGTCGCCGGGAATGCCGGGGCCGGTGTCGGCCAGGGCAATGGCGATATGCGGCTGGCGCGAACCGGCCTCGCCGCGTATGCGCGGCAGGGGCTGTTGACCGGTCAGGCGCAAGGTGAGGGTGCCGTGACCGTCCATGGCGTCCCGCGCATTGAGGGCGATGTTGATCAGTGCGGTTTCGAACTGGCTTGAATCTATCCGCGCAAAACACGGCTGCGTCGGTAACTCCACCCGTACCTGGATGCGCGCACCGGTGACGCTTTCGAGCATTTCGCCGATATTTTGCACGCGCTGGCCGACGTCGAAGACTTCCGGGTTCAGCGGCTGGCGCCGGGCGAAGGCGAGCAACTGGCTGGTCAACTTGCTGGCGCGCTCGACGGTGTCCGAGACCGCGCTCATGTAACGCTGGCGGCGTTCTTCAGAGAGCCCTGGCTGGCGCAGAAAATCCACCGAGGAACGGATGATGGTCAGCAGGTTATTGAAGTCGTGGGCCACGCCCCCGGTTAATTGGCCGATGGCTTCCAGCTTCTGCGATTGGCGCAGGGCGGCTTCGGTCTGGGCCAGCGCCAGGGTGCGCTCTTCGACGCGCTGCTCCAGGGTGGTGTTGAGTTCGGCGTAGGCGGCCAGGCCGGCGCGCACATCGGCGTCGGCACGCACGCGCTCGATATAGGCCCAGGAGCGCTCGGTGACTTCCCGCAGCACCGCCAGGTCGTAATGCGACCACGGCCGCGCAACTTTGTCATGCACCGCCATCAGGGCGGTAAGACGGCCGTTGCGGATCAGCGGCATGCAGATGGTGGCGGTCACCCCCAGCGTCTGGAATTGCTCGGCCTCGTGGGGCGGCAGTTCGCGCAAGTTGTTGTGAATCACCAGCGGCTCACCGGCGCGCAGGCACTTGACCGCGCGTTCGCCAAACGCCGCAAGGCTATAACGACCGATAATGCTCGGCGAGCCGGGGGCGGTCCAGTTGTCGCGGATGGTGAAGCCGTCTTCATCGGCATCCATATCGGCGTAGGCGCAATTGCTCACCTGCAAGTGCTCGGCCAGCAGGCGGGTGGTGTCAGTCATGATCGCCTGGGCGTCGTTGGCGTTGGCCACCGCGTTGCCGATGGCGTCCAGCAACGCCAGGCGGCGCGCGTGAAACACCGTGGCGGTGGTTTCGGTGACGGTATCGAGCATGCCGACCACTTTGCCTCGCGGATCGCGGATCGGGCTGTAGCAGAACGTGAAGTACGCCTGTTCCGGTGCGGGCCCGCGTTCGATTACCAGCGGGAAATTCTCGATATAGGTGGCGTGCCCTTCGAAGGCCGCGCTGGCGATGGGACGCACTTCGTCCCACACCTCGCTCCAGATTTCGCTGAACGGACGGCCCAGAGCGTAGGGCTTGTTGCCCAGGATCGGAATAAACGCATCATTGTAGAGCGTGATCAGTTGCGGCCCCCAGACGATTGCCTGAGGGAAACTCGACGCGAAACACAGCGCAACGGTGGTCTTCAAGACATCTGGCCACTGCTCCAATGGCCCCAGGGGCGTACTTGCCCAATCATGCTGACGAACCTGTTCGGCCATGTCGCTGCTGCTTTGCAGCCAATTCATCATTGGGGTCACACCTTGTTTGCCACAGTCTGTCGTCGCCTGGAGTGCCCAGGCTGCCAAGCTACAGACCGGAATGCCCGCCGCCAGTTCAGCGGATTATCCACGAGATGGCATTTTGATGCTCTATTCGTTTGAGGGGCGACGAGGGCGGTCAACCACCCTCTATTGCTGCGGAGTGCCGAACATGGCGGTCCAATAGATGCCCGCATCGCTCTTGGGGTCCATGGCATAGGCCGCGCCCAGTTCGCGAAACTGCGGGTTCATCAGGTTGGCGCAATGGCCGGGGCTGGCGAGCCAGCCGTCCACCACCTTGCGCGGAGTATCCAGGCCGGCGGCGATGTTTTCCCCAATGGATTTGGCGGTATAGCCGGCCAGTTCCGCACGGTCACCTGGGGTTCTGCCCTCATGGTCCAGATGATCGAAGAAGTTGCCGTTGGCCATGTTGCGCGTGTGGCCGTTGGCTGCGGCGGCCAGGGTGTCGTTCCAGGCCAGCGGGGTGGTGGCGGTAAACGCTTGGGTGCCGCACTGGTGCGCTTGAGCGCGGGCGGCATTGACCAGACTGAGCAATTGCTTGCCTTCGGTCTGCCAGTCGCCCCGGCCGCTGGACAGCAGCGGGCGCGCCAGCACGATGCGCCAGTCCTGGCCCGTGTTGCTCACGCCGATGTCGACGTATTGCGGGTCCAGCACCACCCGGCAGAAGCTCTCGCTTACTGCCTTCATGGCCGCAGCGGCATCCTTGGGCCCGGACAGGCTGATGGCCTGCACATTCACCATCGGGTACGCCGCCCGCGCCAGCGCCTGCTGCAGGTCGCCGGCGTTATTGGCTGGCAGCACCAGGCGCGCGTCGCTGGTCAGCGGCGGCAACTCCTGGGAACCCTGATCGCCGCAGCGTTGCACCTGGCTGCGGTAGGCATTGATCTGTTGTACCAACTGACTTTCTTCATTCGCCATCGCGCTGGCGCAGAACACCGTACTGGCGGCCAGCGTCGTAAGACCCATCATCAATGACAGAACGCGCATGGACGTTACCCTTGAGCTTGAAAGTGCCCATGATGCGCGAAGTAACCCGGTCCGGCGCAACGCCTTTTTTGTTTTTTTGCCTCAACGGGTGTTCAGCGGCGGCGTAACGCTGGCAATGCGGCAAACTGCCATCGCAGCGGCCAGAACGATCAGCCCCACCGCGACGCGGAACGTGACGTGCAGTCCATGGGTGACAGATTCAGGCGTGGCGTGGATGACATCCGGACTGGCCCAGGTGAATACCGCGCCCAATGCTGAGGTGCCGAGGATCAGGCCCAGGTTGCGTGACAGGTTGAGCAGGCCCGAGACCGTGCCGCGGCGGGAGGCGTCCACGTCGCTCATCACCGCGGTGTTGTTGGCGGCTTGGAACAGGCTGTAGCCGCAGGTCAGAATCACCAGCGCGCCCAGATAAGCCATCAGCCCCGACGCCAGGGACAGCAGCAGCGCGCCGCCCAGCAATGTGCTTAGCCCGACCAATGTGACGCGGCGGCTGCCCAGGCGGTCGGTCAGGCGTCCGGCCGGCACGCCGGTGAGCGCGGCGACACCCGGCCCTACAGCCATTGCCAGGCCCATCCATTCAGGCGCGAGGCCCAGGCCGCGAGACAGGTAAAACGGCCCGACCACAAAGGTGGTCATGATCACCGCCGACACCAGCGCGCTCATGGCCAGGCCGGCGCGTAATGGCGCGGCTTTCAAGGGCGACCACAGGCTGCCGGGTACGCGTGCGTGCGGCAGATCCACCGGCAGATAGCGCCAGGCCAGGGCGGCGGCCAATACCCCCAGGGGCGTGCCCACCATAAACAACGCGTGCCAACCCCATAGGCTGAGCAACACGCCGCCGACACTGGGGCCCATCGCCGTACCGAGTGCCGACATGGTGCCCAGCAGGCCCATGACTCGGCCGATACGCTCCTTGGATACGGTATCGCCCACCAGACCCATGGCCATGGCCATCATGCTTGCCGCGCCGAGGCCTTGCAGCACACGCGCGGCGATCAAGCCATTCAATGAGGGGGCAACGCCGCACACGGTGCTCGCCACCGCGAACAGCAACAGCCCAGCAATCAACACCCGACGGCGCCCCAGGCGATCACCCAAACGACCCGCACTGACGATCACCGCCGTGATGCCCAGCAGGTACGCCAGCACCACCCACTGCACCGCCGGGAACGCTGCATTGAAGGTCTGTGCCAGCGTCGGCAGGCCGACGTTGGCGATGCTGGTGCCCAGCGAGGCCAGCAGCATGGACAAGCACAGGCTGACTAGAGCACCGCGCGAAGAGATGGGCATGGGGAACTCCTTGACTGAAGGTGACTGACAGAACTCTACGGCCTGGCCTAACATGGCGGAAGACACATGGATTGCATTAAATACCTGCATAAAACGCCTGCTTGGGAGCGCTGATGCCTGATCTGAACCTGTTGATCACCCTGGATGTGCTGCTCGCCGAGGGTAGCGTGGAACGTGCGGCCAAGCGCCTGCACTTGAGCCCTTCGGCCATGAGCCGGGCCTTGGCGCGTCTGCGGCACACCACGGGCGATCCGTTGTTGGTGCGTGCCGGTCGTGGCTTGGTGCCGACGCCTCATGCGTTGGCGTTGCGCGAGCAGGTCAGCCGCTTGGTGCAGGAGGCCCAGGCGGCCCTGCGCCCGGCGCAAGCGGTGGACATGGCCCAGGTCGAGCGCACCTTTACGTTGCGCACCAGCGAAGAGTTCATCGAGTGTTTCGGCGCCGCGTTGCTCCGGCGTATCGCTCAAGAAGCGCCGGACGTGCGTCTGCGTCTGCTGAGTAAAACCGACAAGGACACCGCACCGCTGCGCGACGCCCGTGTGGATCTGGACATCGGCGTGGTCGACCCCAGCGCCGGCCCCGAGGTGCTGACCCAGGCGCTGTTCCGCGATCGCTTGGTGGGCGTGGTGCGCAACGGCCATCCCCTCAGTCGCGGCACGGTCAGCCTGCAACGCTACGCCGAAGGCCAACACCTCTATGTGTCGCGGCGAGGCCAGGACCGTGGCCAGATCGACGATGCCCTGCAAGCCCTGGGCGTTACGCGGCAGATCCACACCATAGTCGCCGGGTTCGCCACTGCCATCGCCCTGGCACGGGACACCGACCTGATAGCCAGCGTCCCCGAACGCTATATTGCCCAGCGCAACGAGCTGTTCTGCTTTGAACTGCCGCTGAGCCTGCCCACCTTCAGCGTAGCCATGCTTTGGCACCCGCGACTGGACGCGGACCCGGCCCACCGCTGGCTGCGCGGCTGCCTGCGTGAGGTGTGCGGGCCATGAACCGGGTGTAACAGGTACAATCGCCGCTGCCTTGAAGCCCAACCCCCAGGAATGTGCATGTTCAGCCTTACCCGTTACACCACGCCGTGCCCCGAGCCTATCAATGGTCAGATCCTGCAGATGGTGGTGGACAACCTCACCGATATCAGCAGCGTCGCGCTGCCCCCCAGCAACCTGCTGTACAACATCTACCAATACGCCATCGGCTTCGAGGTGCACTTGTATCTGGAGGCGCTGAACGGTGAGAAGGGCATTGCGGTCGAGCTGGTGGTGGCGACGGATGCCCAGGACCCGGAACAGGTCATTGGGTTTCTGTTGTGTTTACCGGTCAAGGATGACCCCGAGGCCTGCGGCATTCCCTTTATGGCCGTGCAGGCCGGTTCGCGGCGCCACGGGGTAGGGCGCGCCATGATGCAGGACGTGCTGGCTCGCTACCCCCATGCGGAGCTGGCTTGCTCGGTGGAAAAGGTGCCGGCCTTCGAGGCCATGGGGTTCCAGGTGCGCGGCGCACGCGATACCCAGGTGCTGATGAACACGCGTAACTACGGCACCGACGGGCTGATGGGCGTGCTGGACGTGGCCGCGATCTACCGCTCCCTTGAGGTGCAGCAGATCCATACCTACCTGCTGCAACGGCACGGCAAACGCGCGATGGTCGACGCCGAGCGCCAGCGCGACCGCCACTTGGATCAGCTGGCGCGCAAGGTGCAGGCGTTCGTCACGGGCGAGCGCGGTTAATCATCGCTGCAATGATCGCCTGCAATTCCTGCTGTGCTTCTTCACGGCTGACCTCGCCATTGGCCGCTGCGTGGGACAACGCTTCGGCCGCCCCGAGCATGGCCCTCAAGCCGGCTTGAGGCACTGTGCCGGAGGGGGCGAAGGGCGCCAGAGCATCGCGGCATTTGTCGAGGAAGATCGCTTCGTACTTGCGCTTGAGGGTTTCCAGTTCCGGGGAACTGTTCAAGGCCGCGATCACGCCTGGGATTTCCCGCCCCTGCAATAGCACACAATCGATGTAGCACGCGGCAATCACCCCAGCGCGGCCTTCCAGGGTGGCGTCGCTGGTGTCGAGTGCGTCGACAAACGCCTGGTTCTGGCGCGCGTCGAAATCTTCGTACAGCGCCGCCAGTAACCCCGCACGGGTGACAAAATGGTCGTAGACCACCGGCTTGGTGACGCCGGCCAGTTCTGCCACACGGCCCAGGGTCAGGGCATCGGTGCCTTCATCGCGCACCAGCTGCCAGGCCACCTCCAATAATTGTTGCAGGCGATCTTCACGGGACAGACGACGGCGGGGTGCAGGAGATTCGTGGCTTGACATGCTTATATACCAAAAGTAACTTACTGTTCGTAACTTAAGCCCAGAGCCTAAACCGAACCGGAGTGAATGTCATGCACGCACTGATCGTTGTCGCCCATCACGACCCACAATCCCTGACCCACAGCATTGCCGCCCAGGTTGCCCATGGCCTGCGCCTATCGGATCACACCTCTGAAATCGCCGACCTCGCCGCCGAGGGCTTCGACCCGCGTTACAGCGCTGCCGACCATCGGGTGCATCGCGAACGCGCCGCACCACCGGCCGATGTGCTGGCCGAACAGGCCCGCATCGACCGCGCCGATGCGTTGGTTCTGGTGTTTCCCATTTATTGGTGGTCGATGCCCGGCCTGCTCAAGGGTTGGATTGACCGTGTATTCGTCAACGGTTGGGCCATCGACTACGGCCCGGACACCCCGGTGGTGAAAAAACTCGGGCATTTACACGTGCACCTGCTGGCGCTTGGCGCGGCGGACTTCAGCGCGTACGAACGGCATGGTTATGCCCAATCGATGCACACGCAGATTGACTACGGCATCTTTGATTACTGTGGCGCGAAGGTGCTCACGTCCGACCTGCTACTGGACTCGGAAAGCGGCAGCGCAGAGGCCCATTTGAGCACCGCGAGAACCGTGGGCCAGGGGCTGTTCAAGGCCGAAACGGTGGCGGGCTGACTTACCCGTCGCGAAACAGGTCGTGGGCGTCCAGCAGGCGGTAGGCGATCTCCGGGCGTTTTTCCATGCCCCGGCGAATCGCCGCCGGAATCGCTTGGCGGGTTTTGCGACATAGCCCGGGCAGGTCGTCGATGACGATCTGAATGCCGCGCATGCTTTTGACTTCGGTGTGGCCCGGCGCGATGTGTACGCGGATGCCCAGCAGTTCGTACATGCGTTGTTGCATGCGTTCCAGGTCTTGCAGGTTTTGCAGGTTTTCCAGGCGTTCGAGCAGGCGTTTTTCTTCCTGGCGGGTGAGGCCGAGGATGCGCAGGTCCGCGTCGGGCGCTTGCAGCAATTGTTCGCGCTCGCATACGCAGGCGCCGGGTGGGCAGGGTTGGCGAATGTTCATGTTCAGTCCTCCCCATTCCGGCGCGCCGGGCTCAATAGGTCAGCGCGACACCCAGGCTGCTCAAAGCCTTCCAGTAGTCGGGATAGGTTTTGGCCACGCAGTCCGGGTCCTGGATGCGAATGCCCGCCACCTTCAACCCGGCCAGGGCAAAGCACATGGCGATGCGATGGTCGGCGTGGGTGTCGATCAGCGCGGTGCAGGCGGTGCCGGCCAACGCCGGGTCGCTGGCCACCAGCAGGTCGTCGCCTTCGATGGTCGCCAGGCCGGGGTGGATTTCATTCAGGCCGTCATGCAGCGCCTGCACCCGGTCACATTCCTTGACGCGTAGGTTGGCCAGTTCGGTAAAGCGTACCGGGGTGTTGTTGAACGCCGCCAGCACTGCCAGGGTGGGGATCGCGTCCTGCATCTGCGAGCCCACCACGATGGCCTGCATGTCAGGGAACTGGGCGATCACCGCCTGCGCCTTAGCGTCCGGCTGGGTGAAATCCTGGGCCGCTACACCGATGTCGATACGCCCGCCAGTCAACACTTCGGCGGCCCACAGGTAGGTGGCGGCGGAGGCATCGGGTTCGATCAGGTAGTCATGGGCGGTGTAGCCAGTGGGGGCGACGCGCCAAGTGGTATCGTCGACGGCATCGACCTGCGCTCCGAAGGCGCGCATGCAGTCCAGGGTCAGGTCCACATAGCCACGGGCGCCGATGTCCTTGCCGGTCAGCGCCACTTCAATCGGCGCTTCACCGCAGGCGGCAAGCATCAGCAGGGCCGATACGTATTGGCTGGACAACCCGCCGTCGATCTCGAAGCGCTTGGCCTGCACCTTGCCCGTGCCTTGCACGGTGACTGGCGGGCAGCCGCTCGGGCTGTCGACCTGGATGCCGTTCTGCCCGAGGGTGGCCAGCAGCGGGCCAATGGGGCGCTTGCGCATGTAGTCGTCGCCATCGAGCACCACGGTGCCTTGCACGGTGGCCACGGCGGCGGTGAGAAAGCGCATGGCGGTGCCGGCGTTGCCGAGGAACAGCGGTTGCGCCGGCAACTGCAACTTGGCCTGACCGGTGACCACGAACGTGGTGTCGTCCGGCTCCTCAATGGTCACGCCCATCTGGCGCAGGGCCACCGACATGTGGCGGGTATCGTCGCTTTTCAGTGCACCACTCAAACGGCTGGTGCCCTTGGCCAGGGCCGCCAGCAGCAATGCACGGTTGGTAATGGATTTGGAGCCGGGGGGCGCGACCTTGCCGATGAGCGGGGCGTTGGGCGGGGTAACGGTCACGGTTTTCTGCGAACTCAAGGTACAAGGCTCCTGATTCAAGGCAAGGTGGCACGGAGTGGCCGACGGGGCGGACCCGAATAATCGGGCATTGATGCCGTGCTGTCGAGGCTTAGCGCTGGCTCGACCAGTAATCATGCAACGCCCGCGCCGCCGGTTCGATCTGGCCGGCGCGCTGCTGGTGGGCCTGGATATCCAGGTCGGCGGGCAATTCAAAGTTGTCCTGTTCGGCGCACCAGGAGATTTTCTCCAGGTTCGCTGCCTGTTCCGTCGGCAGCGGCGGCCAGTTACCGATGGCAGCACCACGGATGTAGCCGAAGCACCATTCTTCAGCCAGGGTTACCGTCTGTGCCCGATGCTCGGTTTCGTCGAAGCGCGGCGTGAAGCCCGGGGCGTCGCCGGCCAGTTGCGCCGCCAGGGTGTTGAGGTGGCGCACGCACAGGTCCAGAAACTGCTGCGCCTCGTCGGCGCTTTCCCACTCGGGGTTCTGGCCGCCCCAGATCGCCGGAAACCACTCGGCGATGTCTACCGGCGCCGGGCCGGAGACCAGCGCGGTGAAGTAGCCGTCGAGTTCGGCCACGTTCAACACGGAGTGGTCATCGCCGTACTTGAGCAGGGTGTCTTCCAGGGCGGCGAAATCGGCGGGGGCGAGGGGCTGGGCGTGCATGGGCATATCCTTTAAACGTCGAACGCCGCGCACTGCGCGGCTCAAAGCACGAAGGATGGCGTGTGCGCGGGGTTTTATCCAGCCTCTTTTCCATCCCGCTGGCCAGTCCCGCTTTTGGCCGATGCGCCGTCGCGCACCCTTGTTATAGTCTGGGCCTTCTCCTTCGCCAGTCAGGGATCATGGCCATGTCCGAATACCAAGCCTTTGTCGTCGAACTCAACGGCAACGTTGCCCATGTGCAGATCAACCGCCCGGAAAAAATCAACGCGATGAATGCCGCGTTCTGGACCGAGATCATCGACATTTTCCAATGGATCGACGACACCGATGCCGTGCGCGCCGTGGT
The DNA here is from genome assembly GCF_019641515.1 of Pseudomonas sp. S5F11. Classification (NCBI taxonomy): domain Bacteria; kingdom Pseudomonadati; phylum Pseudomonadota; class Gammaproteobacteria; order Pseudomonadales; family Pseudomonadaceae; genus Pseudomonas; species Pseudomonas sp. S5F11. The sequence continues at coordinate 928,376 of NZ_JAIFJZ010000001.1, read as the reverse complement.
GCTCAGCGGTGCCGGCAAGCATTTTTCCTCCGGTATCGACCTGATGATGCTGGCCTCGGTGGCCAATGACCTGGGCAAAGACGTGGGCCGCAACGCGCGCTTGCTGCGGCGCAAGATTCTCGAACTGCAAGCTTCATTCAATGCCGTGGACAATTGCCGCAAGCCAGTGCTGGCGGCGATCCAGGGCTATTGCATCGGTGGCGCCATCGACCTGATCAGTGCCTGTGACATGCGCTATGCCGCCGAAGATGCGCAGTTCTCTATCAAGGAAATCGATATCGGCATGGCCGCCGACGTCGGCACGCTGCAACGCCTGCCGCGCATCATCGGCGACGGTATGCTGCGCGAACTGGCTTACACCGGGCGCATGTTCGGCGCAGAAGAGGCGCGAAGCATCGGCCTGGTCAACCGTGTGTATGCCGATCACGACAGCCTGTTGGCCGGCGTGCTGGAGATCGCTCGGGACATCGCGGCCAAATCGCCGATTGCCGTGACCGGCACCAAGGCAATGATCAGCTATATGCGTGACCATACGGTCAATGACGGGCTGGAATACGTTGCCACCTGGAACTCGGCTATGTTGCAATCCAACGACCTGCGTGTGGCCATCGCGGCCCATATGAGCAAGCAGACACCCGAATTCGTGGATTGATAGACATGACCCCAGGCTGGATTACCACAACGCTTCTGGACAACGACACCCCTGGCGGCTGGGCTGTCGCCCGCAGCCGCGAAGGCTTTTTACATGACGCCAATGGCCCGCTGTTTCCGCGGGAGTGGCTCAAGCGTCAGGACCTTTCGGTGTTCGCCGAACACGGTATCGGCCACCTCGACGGCGAGCCGGTGTACCTGCTGGAGCTAAACGCCCCCAGCGATGTGCTCGGCTGCAGTTGGCAGGGCTTGCGCGGTTTTATGCTGCAAGGCGATCACACCCTGTACAAAGTGCTGGGTTACGCCGCGCAGATCGGCACCTGGGCCCGCGAGCACCGCTTTTGCGGCAGCTGCGGCCTGGCCATGGTGCAAGTGCCACGCGAACGCGCAATGTATTGCCAGGCGTGCGACCTACGCAGTTACCCGCGCATCTCGCCGAGCATGATCGTGCTGGTGACCCGTGGCGACGAAATCCTGCTGGCCCGTTCGCCGCGCTTTGTGACCGGGGTCTACAGCACGTTGGCCGGGTTTGCCGAGCCGGGGGAGTCGGCCGAAGACTGCCTGATTCGCGAGGTGCGCGAGGAAGTGCAGGTGGAGGTACAGAATATCCAGTACATGGGCAGCCAGTGCTGGCCGTTCCCCCATTCGATGATGCTCGGCTTCCATGCCGAGTACGCCGGTGGCGACATCGTGCCCCAGGCCGACGAGATCGAGGACGCGCAGTGGTTCAACATCCATGACCTGCCGCCGTTGCCGGCGTCGCGTTCGATTGCGCGCTACCTGATCGACCTCTATGTGGCGCGCCGCTTAGGCCACGCTGAACCAGTGCTGCCAGGCTAAGCGCACGGTCAGGCCGAGGACCACGGTGATAAACACCGGACGAATGAATTTGGCGCCGCCGCTGATCGCGCTGCGAGCGCCAAAGAAGGCCCCGCCCATCACGGAAATCCCCATCGCCAGGCCGACTATCCAGTCCACCGAACCGTTGAAGATAAACACCGACAGCGCTGCCGCGTTGCTGACGAAGTTCATGCTGCGCGCCACACCGCTGGCCTTGACCAGGTCGATGGGGTGCAGCAGCAGGGTGCTGACGGTCCAGAACGCCCCGGTGCCCGGGCCTGCTACGCCATCGTAGAAGCCCAGGCCGAAGCCTTGGGTGGCCTGCCACTTTTTCTTGATCGGCGCGTCGACGTCCAGCGGCGCCTTGGGCGTGCCGCCGAACAGCAGGTAAAGGCCGCAGGCGAATACGATCACCGGCAGCATTTTGTTCAGGGCCTCGGCTGGCAGGTAGTGGGCGACCACCGCACCGGCCAGCGCGCCCACCAGCGTGCCGACGATGGCGTGCATCCATTGACGCGGGTGAAACAGCTTGCGGCGGTAAAACGTGAAACTGGCGGTGGCCGAGCCGAACGTGGAACTGAGCTTGTTGGTGCCCAGCACCAAGTGCGGCGGCATGCCGGCGGTGAGCAGCGCGGGGGTGGTCAACAGCCCGCCACCGCCGGCGATGGCATCGATAAAACCGGCAATAAAGGCCACGATGGCGAGGATGGCGAGGGTGGTGAGGTCAACGCTGAGTTCGAAGGGCATGGGCAGGGCTTATGGTTGGCAGGGCGCTATGCGGAAGGTCGCCATCTTACCTGCCGAATGTATGCTGAACCAACTGTGGGAGGGTGCCTACCCCCCGATTGCGGTGTATCAGTGACAGATAAGCTGACTGACACATCGCCATCGGGGGCAGCCCCATCCCACCTATTTGGCTATTTGTGGGTGCCCAGCCACTCCAGCGCGGTGCGCCAGATGCAAATCCCCAGAAAGTACGCCGACATCAGCGACCACAAGCCGAATGTCCACGGATTGGTGTTGGGATAATCCACGACCATCAAAAAGCTGCACAGCAACCAGATGGTGGTCACCGCGATATTGATCGGCATAAAGCGCTTGACCCGAAACGGGTGCAGAAACTTCATCGGCGTGACGGTCAGCAGGGCCAAACCGATGACCGTCAGCAAGGTGACCCACGCGTCCGGCTGGATGATGTACACGCACAGGGCTACCACGTTCCAGGCGGCGGGGAAGCCGACGAAGTAGTTGTCCTTGCTTTTCATATTGACGTTGCAGAAGCAGAACAAGGACGACACCAGGATCACCGACACGGTAAACAGATGGGTGAACTCCGGCAGGTCGATGTAGCGGTAGATAAACAGCGCGGGGATAAACACGTAGGTGAGGTAATCGATCACCAAATCCAGCACCGAACCGTCGAAGCTCGGCAGCACCGTGCTGACATTGACGCGCCGCGCCAGGGAGCCGTCGAGGCCATCCACCACCAGCGCCAGGCCCAGCCACAGCAGGCAAGCCTTAGGCGAGTTTTCCAGCAGGGCCAGGGTGGCCAGGAAGGCCAGGACCACACCGGTGGCGGTAAAGCCGTGGGCGCCCCAGGCTTTGATTCTGGCTACATGCAGGGTCGATATCACGGGCGGTTCTCCAAAGGTGGAACGGGGCAGCCGACAACGTGACGCGGTCGAGTCTGGCCGGGGAATGCAGGTATCGACCGGGAAGGGGGGGATAAGGTTCACCGCCCGGCGTCTTGCTTAGGGTAGCAAGCGTAGGACGTTTCGGCATCAGCTCTGGCGAAACACCAGGGCTTTGAGGCCACTTTGTGGGTCGACGTCGGGAAATTCCGGCGGGTTCGCCAGGCGCTGTACGAAATGCAGCCCCGGCGCTTCGCGGGTCACGCCATCGATCAGGAAGTCTTCGCCGAAGGCCGGATCGTTCATGCACGCCAGCACCGTGCCCTGAGCGGTCAGCAGTTCCGGCAGGCGTCGCAGCACGCGCTGATAGTCCTTGGTCAGCAGAAAACTGCCTTTCTGGAACGATGGCGGGTCGATGATCACCAGATCATAGGGGCCGTTGTTGATCACTTTTGCCCAGGATTTGAACAGGTCATGGCCAAGAAACGTGACGCCGCTCAGGTCATGGCCGTTGAGCCGATGATTATCGCGGCCACGGCTCAGGGCGCCGCGCGCCATGTCCAGATTCACCACATGCTCGGCACCGCCTTCGATGGCCGCCACGGAAAAGCCGCAGGTGTAGGCAAACAGATTGAGCACGCGCTGGCCCTTGGCCTGTTCGCGCACCCATTGGCGCCCGTAGCGCATATCGAGGAACAACCCGGTGTTCTGCTTTTTACCCAGGTCGATCAGGTAACGCAGGCCGCCCTCGGTGATGATCCGCTCGTCGATCGCTTGCCCCACCAGCCATTCGGTGGTGCTTTGTGGCAAGTAACGGTGTTGCAGGGCAACCGTGTGCGCGCTGAACTCGCTTTGCAGCAGCTGTTTCAGGGCTTCCAGCTGTGCCGCCTGCGGCTCCTTGAATAACGAGACCAGCAGCACGCCTTGCAACCAATCCACCGTCAGTTGCTCCAGGCCCGGCCAGCAACGGCCACGGCCGTGGAACAGGCGTCGGGTTTCACTGGGCGGGTTGGCCAGGGCCGTCAGCAGGTGAGCGTGGAGGGTAGCGAGTGCGTCTGGGGTCATCGTTGAGCATCGGGTTGTTGAGCGGGCGGCATTTTAACCACACGCGAGGATTGGAGCGGTATGAAGTGACACACAACGGCCTGAATTTGAGCGCTACAAGGCGGCAATCAGAGCAGGCCCAAAGGCGTCCTTGAGGAAATTCGGCGCGATATATCGCTGGTAATGCGCCTCGGACAACAGGAAAAACTCCCGATCAATGGCATCGCGCAAATCCGCCAGATGGCGTTCGCGAAACTCCGGCAACAGCGCCAGACCGTAAGCATCCAGGCGGGAGATCACCCGCGCACCGCGCGCGATCAACTGATACGCCCAGCAATATGGCGACTGCTGGGGCATAAAACGGATCTGGCGGTCCTGCAACTGCTGACGCAAGCGTTCGGGGTCGAACACTTCCAACTTGCTGGCCATCACCTGCACCAGCAACTGCTCCAGACGCTGCCACACCGCGCGCTTTTCCTCGGCGTTGTAGCCATTCCACTGGATCACTTCATGGTGATAACGCTTGCAACCCCGGCAGACCAGGTCACCGTACACGGTGGAGCACAGGCCGACGCAGGGGGTCTTGATGGTTTGGTTAGGCATAAAAGGCTATTAGCAAAGTCTGTAGCGCCCCGCGGCGCCCATGTTGGGGCGGGCAAGCCCGCTCCCACATTGATGCGTGTTCGTGGATCAGTCCCAGCTCAGCGCACCGCCGGTCTGGTACTCGATCACGCGGGTTTCGAAGAAGTTTTTCTCTTTCTTCAAGTCCATGATCTCGCTCATCCATGGGAACGGGTTGGTGGTCCCTGGATACTCTTCCTTCAAGCCAATCTGCGACAGGCGACGGTTAGCGATGAACTTGAGGTAATCCTCCATCATCGCCGCGTTCATGCCCAATACACCGCGCGGCATGGTGTCGCGCGCGTATTCGATCTCCAGTTGGGTCCCTTGCAGGATCATCTGGGTCGCTTCTTCCTTCATCTCGGCATCCCACAGGTGTGGGTTTTCGATTTTGATCTGGTTGATCACGTCGATACCGAAGTTCAGGTGCATCGATTCGTCGCGCAGGATGTATTGGAACTGCTCGGCCACGCCGGTCATTTTGTTGCGGCGGCCCATTGAGAGGATCTGGGTGAAGCCGCAATAGAAGAAGATGCCTTCCAGTACGCAGTAGTAGGCGACCAGGTTGCGCAGCAGTTCTTTGTCGGTGTCGACGGTGCCGGTTTCGAACTTCGGGTCGGAGATCGAACGGGTGTACTTCAGGCCCCAGGCGGCTTTCTTCGCCACCGATGGGATCTCGTGGTACATGTTGAAGATCTCGCCTTCATCCATGGCCAACGATTCGATGCAGTACTGGTAGGCGTGGGTGTGGATCGCCTCTTCGAAGGCCTGGCGCAGGATGTACTGGCGGCACTCCGGGTTGGTGATCAGGCGGTACACGGCCAGCACCAGGTTGTTGGCGACCAACGAATCGGCAGTGGAGAAGAAGCCCAGGTTACGCATGACGATACGGCGTTCGTCGTCGGTAAGGCCTTCAGGGTTTTTCCACAGCGCGATGTCGGCGGTCATGTTGACCTCTTGCGGCATCCAGTGGTTGGCGCAGCCGTCGAGGTATTTCTGCCAGGCCCAGTCGTACTTGAAGGGCACCAGCTGGTTGAGGTCGGCGCGGCAGTTGATCATGCGCTTTTCGTCGACGGCGACGCGGGCGGAGGCGCCTTCGAGTTCGGCGAGGCCTTCGGCGATGTCCAGTTTGTCCAGGGCGGCCTTGGCGCGCACGATGGCGGCGGAGTCATTGGCGGTGACGGCGCGGGCTTCAATGGCGGCGGCGGCGCCGGCACCGTCGAGGCGGTCCATGTTGGCTTCGGTGGCGTGGCCGGCGTTGGCGCCTTTGATCACCGCTGGGCCGGTGTCTTCGTTGTCGACTTCATCCCAACTCAGCATCGAAATATTCCTTCCTGGTCTGTTCTGACGGGGGGTGGGCCCGTCCAAAAATTAGATGATTTGCAGGCTTCAAGGCATTGAAATACTGCGCAGAGTGTGGTCGGTTAACACCGATGTCGCACACTATGTAGTGGTCTGTTTTGTTTGTGGGCACACTATATGGTGTGTAACAGGCTTGGTCAAACCCGCCAAGCAGGATACGTCGTCGCATGCTTGTAAAGGGCTGGGCGCATCGCCTGACGGCTGCACGAGGACACGACGAAGCAAAAAATCGACGTATAGCCTAGGCCGCATCAGTCGCCAGACTTGCCGGCACCCTCACGCAGCAGGGCTTCGAAGACACGCTGCACGCGCGCGTCGTCGCTGTGGGCCACATTAAAGCGCATCGAATCGCGATGGATCGGGTCGTAGCCGAATAACGCCCCCGGCGCCAGCACCATGCTGCGTTTCAACGCCTCCTGGGCCAGTAGTTCGCCGTTTACCCCCGGCGGTAGGCGCGCCCAGATAAACATGCCGCCTTCGTAGGCCATCGGCAGTTCACAACCACAACGCCTGAGCCATTGCTCCACGCGACCACCGGCCTCCATCAGCCGTTGCACCATGCGTTTGCGGTGCTTGGCGTAGCTGCCTTCGCTGAGCATGCGGTAGACGATCTGCTCGAACAGCTCCGAGGTCACGCCGCCGCTCATCAACTTCATATTGGTCAGGTTGGCCGCCAATTGCGGCGCGGCCACCACGTAGCTGACGCGGGTGTTGGCGCTGAGGATCTTGGAAAACCCCGACAGGTAAGTCACCTGCTCAAGACCGGCGAGGCTGGCCAGGCGTGGCGGTGGGTTGGGGTGCAAGTCACCGTAGAGGTCGTCTTCGACAATATGGCAGTGGTAATGCTGGGTCAGCTGCAGCAGGCGGAACGCTTGGCTCGGGCTGAACGAATGGCCGGTGGGGTTATGCAGCACGCTGGTGGTCAGGTACAGGTTGGGACGGTGTTCGGCCAGCAGCTGTTCCAGAGCGGTAAAGTCGAAACCGTCCGGGCGACGCTGGATGGTCACCACCTTGACCCCATGCAGCGCCAAATTGGCGTGGAAGTTGAAATAACACGGGGCATCCAGCAACACCGTATCGCCGGGGCGCGCCAGCAGGCGCATAAGCATGTCCAAGCCTTGCACGGTGTTAGGGGTGGTGATGATTTGCTCCACCGGCACCGACAATCCGTCACCGTGCAACTTGTGTTGCAGGGCCTGGCGCAGCGGTAGTAGACCGGCTGGCGTACCCAGCCCGGCGATGCGCAGCGACGGCGCGCGCACCACGCTGCGCATGGCCTGGCGGAGCGCGTCGCTGTTCAACCACGCTTCGGGCAAATGGCCGCCGCCGGGGCGCAGGTCGCCGTCGGTGGTCACCAGCGGGCGACGCAAGACGCTGAGCAGGTCCTGGGGCAGTAGGTCGACCCAGGTCGACGACGCTGGCCGCGTGCTGCCCATCGCCACAAAGTAGCCGCGGCCCTGGCTGGAGGTCAGCAGGTTGCGGCCGCGCAGACGGTCGAGGGCTTCGTTGAGGGTGAATTTGCTGACGCTCAGGGTCTGGGTCAACTCGCGCACCGATGGCAATTTGCTACCCGGTGCCCATTCGCCGTTTTCAATAGCCTGGCTGAACGCTTCGACGATCTGCTGCACCTTCGGCGTGCCGTCCACAAAGGCGATGGCGGATACAAACATAAACCTTCCTTGTCTTTGCTGGTGCTTTTACCGGTGAAGTGAGGCCGGATTAGGCATCACTTTACCTGCCTGGTGCAACGTAGCTCCTCTAGACTGCCGGCCACCTCGCTTGGATACGGCGATTTTCCCTGCAAGTGAGCAATGGATTCCGCGTTTCTTATGACGACTTATATGTGCGCATCCAGAAACCGCTGAGAGTCGAAGAGGGGGCTCAAGGCCAAGACAGTCGACTCTCCTACCCAAGGACCAGGATCATGACAACCTCATTAACGCTGTCCTCGTTTCTCTACTTTCTGTTGTTTTGCGCCACCATGACCTTCAGCCCTGGCCCCATGACCCTGCTCTTGCTGAGCCTGGGCTTGAAGGACGGACTGCGCAGTTCGATCCCGGCGCAGATCGGCGCCAGTGTGTCGTACCTGATTTCGATCCTGATCTTTGCCGTGGGCTTCTCGGAACTGATCAAGGGCAATCTGGCCATTACTCAGACCATCCAGTTTGTCGGCGTCGCCTACATCCTGTACCTGGCCTACAAACAGTGGACCAGCAACGGCGTGTCGATCGACAGGGCAGGAGCCGTGGAAGGTTCGCGCAGCCTGTTTGGCAAAGGCTTGCTGACTGGGTTTTCCAACCCCAAGACCATCATTATGTTCAGCGCGGTGTTGCCGCAGTTCGCCGGGGCCGGGGAGCACAGCTCGGCGGCGGACATCGCCATCCTCGGGCTGACCTTTCTGCTGCTGCAATTCGCCAGCGGCTGCTTGTATTGCTACTTCGGTCAGCGCATCAAGCATGTGCTGGAAAACCCCCAGCGCCGCGTGTTGTTGCAGCGCGCCACGGCGGTGCTGCTGTTGGGGGTCGCATTAATGCTTGCGCGGGGTTTCTCCCACTGAGCAACGCCTTTATCGGTCGTGGTGGCAATTTGCCGCCGCCCTGATAGACTCGAGGCATTCCTCCAGGATTGACCCCCGCCATGCCCAGCGTCGGAGGAAAAGGACTTCCGCTCGCCATACGCCTCTACAAAACCCGTGCCTTGGGATTGGCCTTGGGCGTGGTGTGCGTGGTTTTTGCCATGTCCCCCCTGGAGCCTCCGCCGTGGATATGGGCCTGGATGCTGATCAACGCGTTTGTCTGGCCCCATGTATCGTTTCAACTGACCAAACGCGCCAGCCAGACCCTTCACAGCGAGCGCCGCCATCTGCTGTTCGACTCGTTCTGCGGAGGCTTCTGGGTCGCCGCCATGCATTTCAATCCGCTGCCCAGTGTCACCGTGCTGTCGATGATGTCCATGAACAACGTATCCATTGGCGGGCCGCGCTTTGTGTTGGCCGGCTGGCTGGCGCAGGCGCTGGGTGTCGCCATCGGGTGGTGGTGGGTGGCGCCGGGTTTTATCGCCATGACCAGCCAGACCCAGCTATATGCCTGCCTGCCGATCCTGATGCTGTATCCATTGGCGCTCGGTTGGATCTGCTATCGCCAGGCCCAGAACCTGTCCCGCCACAAGCGCGAACTGTTGGCCCTGAGCCGTACTGACAGCTTGTCCGGGCTGCTCAACCACGGCGCGTGGAAAGATCAGTTGGAGAACGAGTTCCAGCGCTGTCGCGATGGACAGCAGGGCGCGGTGATTGCCTTGATCGACATCGATCACTTCAAACTCATCAATGACACCTACGGCCACGTGACCGGCGACATCGTGTTACGTCAGCTCAGCAAGGTACTGCGCCAGAACCTGCGCAGCACCGACCAAGCGGGGCGATATGGCGGCGATGAATTCTGCGTGATCTTGTCGGACATGCCGCTCAACCGCGCCACGCAAGCTATGGATACGCTGCGTGATCGCTTCAATGCGCTGACCTACGACCAAAACCCCACTCTGCGCGCCAGCCTGAGCATTGGCCTGGCGCCTTACCAACCGGGGCATGCCGATTCCATCAGTTGGCTCAACGACGCCGACCTGGCGTTGTACCAGGCCAAAAGCGGCGGGCGTAACCGCGTCAGCGCAGCGCAGGGGAGTTGGTTGCGGTCGGTTTAGTGGGGGTGAGAGTGGGGTGAAAAAGCAGCGCTACGCTGGCGCTCATTCCCTACGAATGAGCGCCGTAGGTTAACTCGAAACTTGAGCCTGTCGTTGTGGTGAGCAGGCTTGCCCTGCGTTGCGCTGCGTAGCAGCCCCAAACACAGACAGCACCGACACACCTGAAATACCCAACCGTCCGGGCCGGCCGCTGCGCGGCCCAGCGCGGGCAAGCTCGCTGACCACAGGGGCGGGGTAGTCGGCGAGGTGGTGGGTGTTCTTACCCTGTTGATGGGTCTTCTCGGCTGGCTTTTTGGAGGTCGCCTTTCCAAACGGCCCTGAGCGAGAACGTAAACGTCACGTAGAAAATCTCTGGAAATATCTAAGTTGTACCATTCCGCTCTCGGCCAAGAAGCTTCACGAAACAAACCATATGCAATCCCTCGCATTGTGTGATCAGGCGAGGGACTTTGCAGCGGTTTGCAGGGCGGGGGAGTAGAGCTTATCCGGCGGTTATGTGGGACGTTTCGACAATCTGGCACTGACCATAATCGGCATGCTCCATGCGATCTAAGTGGCGCCGATGGGCGGTGGGCCGTTGATCAAGGGGCTGGGCTGGTCGTCGGCTCCACCTATACCTGACGCAACAGCATGCGCCTGCGCCCGCAGCGCATTGTGTCCAGAGGCGTGACGCTGATGGCGCTGCGCGAGGTGTGGGCGCTGGTGATATATCAAGTATTTGGCTGGTCGGAGTTGGCGGTGCGCGCGCCTGCCTGTTGAACTGTCCTATACATAGGACAATCCAGGCCAGGTTTGCCGTCTAGTGCTTACGCTTCGCCGGTCTTATGGTGTACCCACTTTGGAGGTACATCATGAAAAAGTTAATCGGCATCTATACCAGTCCTCGCGGTCATTGGGTGGGGGATGGTTTTCCAGTGCGCACGCTGTTTTCCTACGACTCGCTAGGCAAACACATCAGCCCGTTCCTGCTGCTGGACCACGCCGGCCCGGCCGAATTCACGCCGACCGAACAGCGTCGCGGTGTCGGCCAGCACCCCCATCGCGGTTTTGAAACCGTAACCATCGTTTACGACGGCGAAGTCGAGCACCGTGATTCCACCGGCGCCGGCGGCACCATCGGCCCGGGCGACGTGCAATGGATGACGGCGGCCAAGGGTATCCTGCATGAGGAATTCCATTCCCCAGCCTTTGCCCGCCGTGGCGGCGCGCTGGAGATGGTGCAACTGTGGGTCAACCTGCCGGCCAAGGACAAAATGGCCGAGGCGGGCTATCAGACAATTGTCGACGCCGATATCCCGGTACTGCCCCTGGCCAACGACGCCGGACAGTTGCGCCTGATTGCCGGTGAATTCGCCGGTGCCAGCGGCCCGGCGCGCACTTTTACGCCTATTGATGTGTGGGATCTGCGCCTTAATCCGGGCAAACCGGTCACCCTGGACTTGCATGCAGGGCGTAATACCGCCCTGGTGATCCTGCGCGGCACGCTGCTGATCAATGGGCAGGAAATCGCGCGCCAAGGGCAATTGGCGCTGTTCGAACGCGATGGCCGCCAGGTGACATTGGAGTCCAACGACGACGCCAAGGTGTTGCTGCTCAGCGGCGAGCCGATTGATGAGCCCATCGTTGGGCATGGGCCGTTTGTGATGAATACCGAGCAGGAGATCCACCAAGCGTTTGCTGATTTCCAATCCGGCAAATTCGGGCGGATGTGAGCGCCCCAAATTTTGTGGTGAATAAACCGGCCTAGCGCGAGGCAAGCTCGCTCAGCACAGATGCGGTTTTTTGCGCGCTTTTTGTGGTGGGCAGGCTTGCCCTGCGCTGGGCTGCGTAGCAGCCCCATTCCATCCCGATACAATTTGTTTCCGACAATCTCATTTCATGCGATCTTCCCGTCATTCGCCCTGGAGTCGCCTGGATGCCCTCGTTTATCGCTGATCACCCGATGCTGTGCGCCTTGGCGCTGATCCTGATTGACATCGCCGTGTGGCGACTTATTTCCCCCAACCTGGACAACTGGAAGTTGGCGGCGCGGCTGCTGATTTTCGCGGTGTTCAGCGCCGTATTGTTTAACGACGGCATGAACCCCATGCAGTTGGCGCCTTATGCCGACAACACCGCGCTGCACCTGGCCGCCACGGCGTTGCAGATCGGCTGGTGGCTGTTCGCGGCGCGTACGCTCACGGTGTTGCTCGGCACCTTGATGATGCAGCGGGTCGGCCATACCGGGCGACTGTTGCAGGATTTGATGGGCGCGGTGATTTTCCTGATCGCGATCATCGCCGCCATGGCCTATGTGCTCGACCTGCCAGTCAAAGGCGTGCTCGCTACGTCCGGCGCGGTGGCGATCATTGTCGGCTTGGCGCTGCAAAGCACCTTGAGCGATGTATTTTCCGGAATCGTGCTCAACACCACCAAGCCTTACCAACTGGATGACTGGATCTCCATCGACGGCACCGAAGGCCGCGTCACCGATATCGACTGGCGCGCCACACGCCTGCAAACCTCCCAGGGCAGCATGGCGGTGATCCCCAATTCCCTGGCGGCCAAGGCTAAGATCATCAATTTTTCGCGTCCGGCGGATATGTTCGGTTTGGCCGTCAGCCTGCAAGTCAGCCCCCATGCGCGCCCGCAAACGGTGATCGAAGCGTTGGAGCGCGCCATGCAAGGCTGCCGGCCGTTGCTGGCCAAGCCGGCACCCAGCGTGGCATTCAAAACGTCCGCCAGTGGCGGGGTGGAGTATGAAATCAGCGGGTTCGTGCCGGCCATGCCACTCAAACGCGAAGTACGCAACCAACTGTATGACTTGGCATTCCGTCATCTGCAAGCGGCTGGGGTGAGTCTGTTGTCGGCCACCGAGAGCGCCACGCCGGTGGTGACCTCACGGGCACGGGCGCTGTTGGACAGTTCGACGATTTTCTCCACCTTGCGCCAGGAAGAGAAGGAAACCTTCAGCCAAAACATGACCCTGAGCACCTATCGCGCCGGCGAGATGATCCTGCCGGCGGGCGAGGTCAGCGATCATTTGTTTATCGTCGAATCCGGCGTGGTCTCGGTGATGCTCACCAAAGGCGGGCATAAGTTCGAAGCCGGGCGTATGGGCCCTGGCGAGGTAATCGGCGAGGCGGGCATCCTGTCCGACGAGGCGACCCTGGCGGATTTCACCGCCAAGACCTTCTGCACCCTGTACCGCATCGAGAAGGAATACCTGACGCCGTGCCTGGATGCGCGCCACGACATTGGCGACGCCATGAAAACCCTGCTGGATTTCCGCGTACACGCCGCCCAGGCTCTGACCCAGGAAGCCCCGGTGGTGCCAGTGAAGAAAGGCTTTTTGCAGTGGTTGCGCACGCGCGGCCTGTGATCGTCGCCAGGCATGACGCCGGCAATTTTGTGGCATGACGAGCCTTCCGCGAAGGCTCAGCCGCTTTGATAAGGAACGCATTACCCATGAATCAAACTACCCCCACAACTTACTCTTGGCCGGTGATCATCGGTGCAGCTATCGCACTGTCAGGAGCGGCCGTCACTGTCGCCACATTCTTCGGGCTTAGATTTGGCCCGGCCGATTCCTTTTATTCCCAAAAGGATCTGACAGCGCAGTACATCCCTCGGAAGGATCTGGCGGCGTCGTATCTGCCGCTTGCCAGCCTTGCCACGGATTACATAAAGAAGAGCGAGGTGGACACGCACTATTTACCCGTCGACCAAGTCAACCGGCTATACGTGCCGAAGGCCGATTATCAGCGCCTTGAGAAACAACTCGCGGATCTGAACGAGAAGGTCAGCGCCATCCCCACCCCGTTCAAGACACTCACCAAGACTATGACCCGCGCAGGTGTGTGGACCGATGAGCGCCTGGGTGTCAGCATAAAAATGGAGGGGTATTCGATCGGCTCTTACGCTGAGGTCGATTTCATGTTGGCTTTGCCGGACGCCGCCTTACACAAGGAAACCCTCGACAGTCGAGAGAATTCACCAGTCTGGACCTTTATGAAGAACAACCGCGAATTTACCCTGTCGGTTGCCAACATCGTGCCAACCACCTTCGTCATCAAGGAGGTTGGCGCGCCGCGGTAAAGGCTTTTTACTGCAGGTTCACGAACAGCCCGCCATCCAGCAGATCAAAACGCTCGGCCGGCAACTGCGCATCCGCATCATGGGTGACACCAGTGATCAAGCGATCCAATTGCTTGAGCAAGGCCGGTTGACTCGTCGCAAGTCGCTGCCGGTGGACCTGACTGTGCGTCTGGCGCCGTTTGGCGTACTGATGCGCAAAGGTGATTCCGTCAGCCGAGAACTGGGGTTATTTATCGGCTTGCTGCGGCAAAAGGCATCGATGCGCTGAATGTAATGTTGAAAAGATCGTGGTAGTACGGCGCGATATTAAATAGAATGAATCTCATTTGAGACTCACTCGCGCTGCGCAGGTTGTTTGCCATGAATGATGCTGTTGTCCCTACGCAAGCCGCTGAACTGACGCTGTCGAGCTTGTATCGCGATCATCGCAGTTGGTTGGAAAACTGGCTGCGGCGGCGCTTGGGCAATGCCTGGGATGCGGCGGACTTGAGCCAGGATACGTTCCTGCGGGTATTGGCCAGTGCCCAGCCCATTGCGCAGATGCAGGAACCGCGTGCTTATCTTGTGACGGTGGGCAAGCGTTTGCTGGTGAATTTCCATCAGCGCCGCAGCCTGGAACAGGCCTATCTGAATGCCTTGGCCACCTTGCCCGAAGCCTGTGTGCCGTCGCCAGAGCAGCGTTGGCTGCTGCTGGAAACCCTGCAAGCCCTGGATGAGTTGCTCGACGGCTTGCCGGTGCTGGTGCGTCGCGCGTTTCTTTGGAGCCAGCTGGAAGGCCTGGGGTATCGCGAGATTGCCGAGCGGCTTGAGGTGTCTGAGCGCACGGTCAAGCGTTACATGGCCCAGGCGTATGAGCATTGCCTGCTGGTGGACCTATGAGTCGCGACGTCGCGCGCGCGGCGGCGCAGTGGTTGGCGTTGCTGGAGTCCGGCGCGGCCACTGAGCGCGATCACGTCGCGTTGCAGCACTGGCGCGACAGCCATCCTCAGCATGAGCAGACCTGGCAAAAAGCCCAGACCTTGCGCCAGCGCTTCAACGGTTTGCCCCAGGCGCTGGCGATGGCCAGTCTGGATCGCCCGCAACCGGGGCGGCGCGCGGTGCTCAAGCGTGCGCTGGGGGTGGCGGCGCTGGTGCCGACTGCCTGGCTGATCAGCCGTCAGCTGCCGCTCGAAACCTGGCGCGCAGACCTGCATACCGCCACCGGCGAGCGCAAACACCTGTCGTTGGCCGATGGCGCCAACTTGCAGCTCAACACTGCCACAGCGGTGGACATGGACCTGGCGCAGCGGCAAATCACTCTGGTCGACGGTGAACTGGCGCTTGATGTGCCAGGCCCCTCGGCGATCACCGTAAACACGCGTTATGGCCAACTGCGGGTCGGCCAGGCCCAGGTGTGCGTTCGGCAACTGGCGGCCGGTTGCCGCGTCTCGGTGCTCAAGGGGGCGGTGCAGGTACGTGACCTGAACGGGCAATTGGCGACGTTGCAAGGCGGCCAGCAAGCGCCCTTGCAAGCCACTGGGCTCGGCGCCTGGGTGCCGTTCGACGTGCTGCAATTGGGCTGGCGCGACGGAGTACTGACCGCGCAGAACCAGGCGCTGGGGGATTTTTTGCGGGAACTGGAACGCTACCGTCCTGGCGTGCTGCGCTGGGACCCGAGCCTGGAAGCGCTGCGGGTCACCGGCAGCTTTCGGTTGGAGGACACCGATCGCATCCTCAACCTGCTGGCCTCGACGTTAGGGTTGGAGGTACATGCCCGCACCCGTTATTGGGTGACACTCACCCCAGGTCGGCGCCTCAGCTGAGAGCCGCCCCGGCTCAGTCGGTTAACGCTCGCGCAACGCCCGCTCCATGCGCTGCAAGCCTTCCTCCAACATCGCCCGCGGGCAACCGAAGTTCAGGCGCACGAATTGCTGGCTGTCGTCGCCGAACTCGATCCCCGCGCTCAAGCCGACCTTGGCCTGTTCCAGAAAGAACTGCTGCGGATCGTCCAGCCCCAATGCCGTGCAATCGAGCCAGGCCAGGAACGTGCCTTGGGGCGCATGCATCACCACGCCGGGCAATCGGGTTTGCACGGCATTGAGCAGGTAATCACGGTTGGCTTGCAGGTACTTGACCAGCGCGTCGAGCCACTCGCCGCATTGGCTGTAGGCGGCACGGGTGGCCTCCAGGCCCAGTGGGCTGACGCTGTCGACCATACCGCAGCGCGCGTTGTTGAAACGCTCGCGGATCTCGGCGTTCTGGATCACCGCAAAGCAGGTCTTCAGGCCCGCCACGTTGTAGGCCTTGCTCGCCGACATCAGGGTGATGGTGCGCTGGGCGATCTGCGGGCTGAGGCTGGCGGTGGGGATATGGCGGCGGCCATCGAAGCACAGTTCGGCATGGATTTCGTCGCTGATGATCAGCGCGCCGTTGTCCAGGCAGGCGTTGGCCACGGCCAGCAGTTCTTCGCGGGGGAATACTTTGCCGATGGGATTGTGCGGGTTGCTCAGCAGCAGCGCGCCGGCGCCGTTCAGTGCCTGATGCATGGCGGGCAGAGGTGTCAGGTATTCACCATTGATGAACTCAAACGGCACTTCGATGCGCGGCAGGTTCCAGTGCCCCGGCGCCAAGCGAATCGGCCGGTAGTTGGGGGTTTGCAGCACCACCGCTTGGCCGGGTTGCACAAAGGCATGCAGCGCCATATTGAAGCCAGGTTCGACGCCGGGCAGGAACAGCAGTTCTTCGGGCAGCACACGCCAGGCGTACTTGGCCCACAAATCGTCGACGATGGCTTGGCGCACCTGCGGGCCGGCCACGCTGTAGCCGAGGATCTGCTGGTCGAGACGCTCGCGCAGGGCTTGCAGCACCGCCGGCGGCGCGGCGATGTCCATGTCGGCGATCCACATCGGCAACACGTCTGCCGGGTAACGGCTCCACTTGGTGCTACCGGTGCCGAGGCGGGAGTGGATCGTGTCGAAATCAAAGCTCATGGGCGGCTCGTCTCAAAGGGCAGGGGGGGGCTGATTCTAACGGGATAAATGCCAGATGCCAGTAGCGGTGCTGACAGGTCCTGAATACAGGCATATTGATGGCTTCGTCCCGTGACCGACAAGTTCTGTAATAAAAACGCCACCGCGCTGGGGCTTGGATCTGAGTCGGGCTATTTTGGTGCATCTCAACAACCCGAGTAGCCATGGATGAAATACCAACCTTTGAGCCGCACATTGATTGCCACTGCCCTGATGTTGACGGTCAGCGGCGTGCACGCAGCGTCCCAGGCCCCGGTGGCCGGGGAAAACGGCATGGTGGTCACGGCCCAGCATTTGGCCACCCACGTGGGCGTTGACGTGCTTAAAGCCGGAGGCAACGCAGTGGACGCGGCGGTAGCCGTGGGCTACGCGCTGGCGGTGGTTTACCCGGCGGCAGGCAACTTGGGCGGCGGCGGTTTCATGACCGTGCAGTTGGCGGACGGCCGCAAGACCTTCCTCGATTTCCGCGAAAAAGCCCCGCTGGCCGCCACTGCGGATATGTACCTGGACAAGGACGGCAACGTCGTCGAAGGCCTCAGCGCCAAAGGCCATTTGGCGGTCGGCGTGCCCGGTACGGTATCCGGCATGGAGTTGGCACTGAGCAAATACGGAACCCTCAAGCGCGCCCAGGTGATTGCTCCGGCAATCAAGCTGGCGGAAAACGGCTTCGCCCTGGAGCAGGGCGATATCGACCTGTTGCACACCGCCACCGGCGAGTTCGAAAAAGACAAGGACATGCGCGGCATCTTCCTGCACAACGGCCAGCCGCTGCAGGTCGGCCAGAAATTGGTGCAGAAAGACCTGGCCAAAACCCTCAAGGAAATTTCCGCCAAGGGCAGTGACGGCTTCTATAAAGGCTGGGTTGCCAAGGCATTGGTGGATTCCAGCCAGGCTGGCAAGGGCATCATCACCCAGGCCGACCTGGACAAGTACAAGACCCGCGAGCTGGCGCCCATCGAATGCGACTATCGCGGCTACCATGTGGTCTCGGCGCCGCCACCCAGCTCCGGTGGCGTGGTGATCTGCCAGATCATGAACATCCTCGAAGGCTACCCGATGGCCGATCTGGGCTATCACTCGGCCCAAGGCCTGCACTACCAGATCGAAGCGATGCGTCACGCTTACGTGGACCGCAACAGCTACCTGGGCGATCCGGATTTCGTACAAAACCCTATCGACCACCTGCTGGACAAGGAATACGCAGCTAAGCTGCGCGCGGCCATCGAGCCGCAAAAGGCCGGCGACTCCCAGGCGATCAAGCCTGGCGTGGCGCCCCATGAGGGCAACAACACCACTCACTATTCGATCGTCGACAAGTGGGGCAATGCGGTATCCGTGACCTACACCCTCAACGACTGGTTCGGTGCCGGCGTGATGGCGAGCAAGACCGGGGTCATCCTCAATGACGAAATGGACGACTTCACCGTCAAGGTCGGCGTGCCGAACATGTACGGCCTGGTGCAAGGCGAAGCCAACGCCATCGCACCCGGCAAGGCGCCGCTGTCATCCATGAGCCCCACCATCGTGACCAAGGACGGCAAGGCCGTGATGGTGGTGGGCACGCCGGGCGGCAGCCGCATCATCACCGCGACGTTGCTGACGATCCTTAACGTGATCGACTACAAGATGAACATTCAGGAAGCGGTGGACGCGCCGCGTTTCCATCAGCAGTGGATGCCAGAGACCACCAACCTGGAAACCTTTGCGGTGAGTCCGGATACCCAGAAGATTCTGGAGAGCTGGGGCCATAAGTTCGCCGGGCCGCAGGACGCCAACCATCTGGCCGCGATCCTGGTAGGGGCGCCGTCGCTGGGCGGCAAACCGGTGGGCAACAACCGCTTCTACGGGGCCAATGACCCACGTCGTAATACCGGGTTGTCCTTGGGCTACTGATCCACGCCCAGCCTCTGTCGGCGCGTTCGCGGTTACAGAGGCTGGGTGAGCAGTTTTCCCACCGCCGCGAACGCCGCTTGCCGGCGTTCCTCCCAATCGCCTCCGATCACCACTTTTGACTGTCGGTGCTGTTGCAGCCAGTCCAGGCCCGCCCGGAAAAACGCTTGGCGGTCGGCCAAGTGCGGCTGGCAGCGCTGGCCGTCGGCGGTCCATTCCACATCGTCGGGCGACAGCAGCAGATGCAGGTCGTAGTGACGGGCCAGCAGCTCATCTTCAAGCCAGGCAGGACAGTCGCCGAACAGGGTCTGGCTCCATAGCCGGTTGGTCAGCAGGTGGGTGTCGAGGATCAGCAGGTCGGGCTGCTCGGCGCGGGCGGCGTCTTCCCAGGCCAGTTGGCCGCGGGCGATGGCCGGGATGTCCGTCAGGCAGGTGTCGCGTTGGTGATGATCAATGAAATACCGCACGTATTCGCCGACCATCAAGCCGCCGAACTGCGCCTGCAACTGCGCCGCCAGCCAGCTTTTACCGCTGGATTCCGGGCCGGCCAAAACCACCACTTTCATGTGCGCAACGCCGGGTCGGCGCACCACTCGCGCCAGCCTTGCACGGCAATCACAGTGAACAGCGCATAGAGTGCGGCGGTGAGGTACAAACCTTTGTAGAGGAACAGCCCGACGAAAATCACATCCACAGCGATCCACAACGGCCAGCATTGCACGCGTTTCTGCGCCATCCATACCTGCGCCACCAGGCTGAAACCGGTGAGCGCGGCGTCTAGCCAGGGTTGCGCGGCGTCGGTCCAGTGTGCCATCGCCGCACCCAACAGCAGGCTGCCGAGCGCACCCAGTGCCAGGCTGGCGCTGATGGCCGGCACGCCCAGGCGGGTGACCTGGCGCCCTTGCTTGATCTCGCCGGCGCGAGTCCATTGCCACCAGCCATACACTTGCAGGGCGGCGTAGACCACTTGCAGCAGCATGTCGGAATACAGTTTCACGTCGTAGAACACCCAGGTATAGAGCAGCACCATCACCAGGCCGATGGGCCAGCACCAGGGGTTCTGCTTGACCGTCAGCCAGACAGCGATCACCCCCAACGCGGCGGCGAACAGTTCAAGCCCGGACATGGTGGTTCCTTGGGAGAGTGGAAGAGGGCGGGGATTGTACCCAGAGGTGTGCAATCTACAAAACACACAGAGGCCGCCGGGGAGGGAACCAGCCCCTCCCACAGCGGGGTAGCGCTAGACCTTGAACTGACGCAGCAAGCCTTCCAATTGTTCGCTCAAGCTGCGCAGTTGGGTGCTGGCCAGGCTCGATTGTTCCGCCGCCAACGCGGTGCTGTGGGACAGGCCGGCCGCCTGGGTGACGTTCTGGTTGATGTCTTCCACCACATGGGACTGTTGCAGGGTGGCGCTGGCAATCGAGGCGTTGAGGCCATTGAGATTGCGCAGGGCCTGGCCGATCGCGTTCAGGCTTTCGCCGGCCAGACCGGCTTGCTCGATGGTCGCTTGGGATGCAGTGTGGCTGTCGCTGATAACCTTGACTGCCGCTTCGGAGTGACCTTGCAGGCGCTCGATCATCACTTGGATTTCGGCGGTGGATTTCTGTGTGCGCTGGGCCAGCAGGCGCACCTCGTCGGCCACCACGGCGAAGCCCCGGCCTTGTTCGCCGGCCCGTGCGGCTTCAATCGCAGCGTTGAGCGCCAGCAGGTTGGTCTGGTCTGCGATAGAGCGGATCACCTCCAGCACGCCGCCGATCTGGGTGCTTTCGCTGGACAGGGTACGGATAACGTCCACCGCCTGGCTGATGGTGGTGGAAAGCTGATCGATCCGTTGCAGGCTGCCGTCGATATTGACCTGGCCTTGCTGGGCCTGGGCCTGGGCGTCGCGCATTTCGCTGGCGGCGTGTTCGGCGTTCTTGGCCACGTCCTGCACGCCATAGGTGACTTCATTGATGGCGGTGGCCACCAGTTCCATTTGCTGCGATTGCTGCTGGCTGCGGTCGTGGGCCTGGCTGGCGTTATTGCCCAACTCCTGAGAGGACTGGCCCAGGGCGTTGGCACACACCTGCAGTTGGCTGACCACCTGGCGCAACTTGGCGGTAAAACTGTTGAAATGCCGGGACAGCTGGGTGACTTCATCGCGCCCGTGGGTATCGAGGCTGCGGGTCAGGTCGCTTTCGCCGCTGGCGATATTGCCCATGGCGTTTACCGCGGCTTGCAACGGCTGCACGATGCTGCGGGCGATCAACGTTACCAGCAGGGCCATGACCAACGCGATCACCAGGCCGATCACCGAGGCTTTCCACACCTGGCCGTTGAACTCGGCCTGGACGTCGTCCACATACACGCCAGAGCCGATAATCCAGCCCCAGGGTTCGAACAATTGGATATACGAGGTCTTGGCCACCGGGGCTTCGGCGCCAGGCTTGGGCCAGCGGTAGTTAACGATGCCGGCACCTTTGGCCTTAGCCAGGACCACGAATTCGTTGAAAATGGCGAAACCGTCGGGGTCGCGGATGGCCGAGAGGTTTTGGCCATCTAGCTTGGGGTTTGCCGGGTGCATGACCATTACAGGGGTGAGGTCGTTGATCCAGAAGTAGTCGTCATGGTCGTAGCGCAGCCCACGCACGGCGCTGAGGGCCTGTTTCTGCGCGGCTTCGCGAGTCATGACACCGGTGGTTTCCAGGCCGTGGTAGAACGTCAGAATGCCGCTGGCGGTCTGTACTACATGCTGGGTTTGTAGACGTTTGGCTTGGTAAAGGTCGTCATGAATCTGCTTGAGCATCAGCAAACCCAAAGCCAACAGCATCAGCACGGCGACTATCAGAATCAGCCACAGCCGCCGGCTGATCGACATATTGCGCAAACTGTTCATCGTCCTGTCACTCCGGGCTTTTTATAATTGTGGCGTTTGATCGACTTTTACGCCTTGTCTGATAGGCTTTCGGCCTGAAATCGAAAAACCTGAGTACTGCCTGATTTTTCACAGAATTTTTGCAGATCGGCATTGACCATAGTCAACGCCGGGCCTTCAGCGCGCTCGTCGTCAGTGAACTATTAAAAGACTAACCAGGCATGCGCCAAGCATGACCTTTGGGGGAAGCATGGATTTTTGGACCGCCATACAGGCACTCATCTTGGGCGTCGTCGAGGGGCTCACCGAGTTCCTGCCGATATCCAGCACCGGGCACCAAATCATCGTGGCCGATTTGCTGGATTTCAGCGGCGACCGTTTCAACGCGTTCAATATCATTATTCAACTGGGCGCCATTCTTGCGGTGGTGTGGGAGTTTCGCGGCAAGATCTTCCAGGTGGTCACTGGTTTGCCCACCCAGCCCAAGGCGCGGCGGTTTACGGCCAATCTGCTGATTGCCTTCTTGCCGGCGGTGGTGCTGGGGGTGATTTTTGCCGACGCGATTCATCACTATTTGTTCAACCCGATCACCGTGGCCGCGGCGCTGGTGGTGGGCGGTGTGATCATGCTGTGGGCCGAGCGCCGCCAGCATCAGGTGCATGCCGAAACGGTCGATGACATCACCTGGAAGGATGCACTGAAGGTGGGCTTCGCCCAGTGCCTGGCGATGATTCCCGGCACCTCGCGCTCTGGCGCCACTATCATCGGCGGCCTGTTGTTCGGTCTGTCGCGCAAGACCGCTACCGAGTTTTCATTCTTCCTGGCCATGCCGACCATGGTGGGCGCGGCGGTGTACTCGGGCTACAAGTACCGCGACCTGTTCCAGCCGGCGGACCTGCCGGTGTTCGCCATCGGCTTCGTCACCTCGTTCATTTTCGCCATGATTGCGGTCAAGGGCCTGCTCAAGTTCATTGCCAGCCACAGCTACGCAGTGTTTGCCTGGTATCGGATCGCCTTCGGCCTGTTGATCCTGGCGACCTGGCAGTTCGGCTGGATCGACTGGGTGGCCGCCAAGGCATGACGATCCAACATCCACGCCTCAAGGCCCTGATTTTCGTGCTGTTGTGCGCGGCACCGCTGCTGGGGTCGGGCTTGCTGTGGTATCGCGGCGACACCGTGCTGCCGCTGGCGGCCTATGCCGTGGTCAGCGTGGTGGCGTTTTTCTTGTACTGGAACGACAAACGCAAGGCCCGCACCGATAGCTGGCGCACCCCGGAAAACGTCCTGCATGCGGTCGAGCTGGCGGGCGGTTGGCCGGGGGCGTTGATTGCCCAGCAGGTGTTCCGGCACAAGACGCGCAAGGTGTCGTATCAGGTGCTGTTCTGGGTGATCGTGCTGTTGCACCAGGTGTTCTGGCTTGACCAGATGTTCCTGGGCGGCACGCTGGGTTCAATCCTCTAGCTTCAACCCGATCTGCGTGCGCTTGGGCAACTTGCTCACCACCAATTGGTGGGAACGTTGCAACAAGCCGCGCAGCTCATCGGCGC
The DNA here is from genome assembly GCF_019641515.1 of Pseudomonas sp. S5F11. NCBI lineage: Bacteria > Pseudomonadati > Pseudomonadota > Gammaproteobacteria > Pseudomonadales > Pseudomonadaceae > Pseudomonas > Pseudomonas sp. S5F11. The sequence continues at coordinate 905,155 of NZ_JAIFJZ010000001.1, read as the reverse complement.
CCAGCGGGTAGGGCGTGTTCATGATGACCCAGTGGGCGCGCGCCAGGTACGGCGCGGGGCGAATGCCAGGGCGGTCGACATGCCCGAGAAACAGGTCCGGGTCCACCTTGAAGGCCAGCGAGTCGCCGCGCAGGTTCTGCAGGGCGAACATCTTGTTACCGGCAATCGAAAACACCCGTACGCCACCCCATTTGTAATCTTCCCGCGCGCCGGGCAGGCCCAGGCAGAAGCGTGCGACTTGCGCTTCGGTCATGCTCATAGCAGACGATCTCCACAGCTTTTGAAGCCTTCTTCCAGGTAGTCGATCCATGCGCGAATCGCCGGCAGCACGCCACGGCGATGCGGGTAAACCGCCTGCAGCCAGCCGCCCGGCAATGACCACTCCGGCAGCAGTTGCACCAGCCGGCCACTGGCCAATTCCTCTTCGCAGTACATCATCGGCAATACAGTAAAGCCCAAGCCCATGATCGCGCAGGCCTTGCGCACGATGAAGTCATCAATGCCCAGGCGCGCCTCCATCACCAGATCATGCGCATGGCCCTGGGGATCGAGCAGGCGTTGATGCACCATGCGGTCGGCCTCCAGTGCTCCGAGGATCGGCAGTTGCTTGAGGTCGTCGAGGCTGGCGATCGAGCGCCCTTGCAGGAAATTCGGGCTCGCCACCAGCACCGTCTGCGCCGGGCGCAGGCGCTTGGTTACCAGCAACGGGTCTTCATCGCCCAGCTCGCGCACGCGCAAGGCCACGTCGATGCCTTCGGCCACCAGGTCGACGCGGCGGTTGACCAGGGTCATTTCCAACTGCACTTGGGGATGGGCGGCGAGAAAACCCGCGACCAGGTCGGGCAGGATGTTCTGCGCCAACCCCACCGGGCAACTGACCCGCAGACGCCCACGGGGTTCGCTGGACATGCTGGCCACGGCCTCATCGGCCATCTCCGCTTCCAACAGCATGGCCTGGCAGTGGCGCAAATAGCGTTCGCCCACGGCGGTGAGGGTCAGTTGCCGCGTGGTGCGTTGCAACAGGCGCGCGCCGAGGCGCTCCTCCAGCTCGGCGATGCGCCGTGACAGGCGCGACTTGGGAATGCCCAGCTGCCGCCCGGCTGCGGCAAAGCCGCCGGCTTCGACGACTTTGGCGAAGTAATAGAGGTCGTTGAGATCTTGCATGCTGGGCCTATTGTCCTGTCAGTGGGACAAACTATCGCATTTCAGCTGTCTTATCGACTATTGGTTTCATGGGTAGCCTTAGCACCATCTGATCGACATTCCCTGATCTTCTTTGGAGCTTTGCCATGAAACTGTTGCATATCGATTCCAGCATCCTCGGTGACAACTCGGCTTCCCGCGCCCTCAGCGCCGCAGTGGTCAAAGCATGGCAAGCCGCTGAGCCAGGCGTGCAAGTGACTTACCGCGACCTGGCCAGCGAAGGTATCAACCATTTCTCCGGCGCCACCCTGGGAGCCTTGGGCACCGCCGCCGAACTGCGCGATGCCACGCAAAAGCATGAGGCCGAACTGAGCGCTTCGTCCCTGGCGGAATTCCTTGCCGCCGACGCGCTGGTGATCGGCGCGCCAATGTATAACTTCACCATCCCGACTCAATTGAAAGCCTGGATCGACCGCATCGCGGTAGCCGGTCAGACCTTCCGCTACACCGAAGCGGGCCCTGAGGGCCTGTGCGGCAACAAGAAAGTCATCATCGTGTCCACCGCCGGCGGCCTGCATGCCGGGCAAGCGTCGGGCGCGGCGCACGAAGGCTATTTGACCTTGCTGTTTGGTTTCCTGGGTATCACTGACATCGAATTCGTGCGCGCCGAGGGCTTGGCCTACGGTGACGAAATGCGCAGCAAGGCCCTGAGCGACGCCAACGTACTGATCAACGAACAATTGTTCGCCGCCGCGTAAGGCTTGTGTAAATTTCGCCTCGCCCCGGTTTCAATCCGAAACCGGGCGCCTAAACTCTGTATTCTGCTGGCCTGAACGCGAGCGGAGTACGGAGTTTTTTCGTGTGTGCGCTGTCCTTTTAATGTGGCCCAGGTTGTGCAAGCGTGGGGTCAGTACTCCGGACTTTTAATCGATATGTCGGTTCTCACGCAGCAAAGGTGGACAGCCCCATGATGCGTCTTTGTGCTGTGATGGTTCTTTCCCTGCTCGGCAGCCTGATTTCAGTGCACGCTGCCCCCGCACCGCACCCTCATTGGAGCGTGGGTTTTCATCGCATGAGTTTTCTCGACCCGCTGGATCTTCAGCCGATGAAGGCTATCGCGTTCTACCCCTCCACCGGTCTTGAGCACAGTACCCAGGTGGGCGCGTACCACATCGCTGCCACCGAAGACGCCAAAATCGCCATCGGGCGTTTCCCGATGCTGATGCTGTCCCACGGCAACACCGGCACGCCGCTGGCTCTGCATGACCTGGCCACGTCCCTGGCGCGCAAAGGGTTTGTGGTGGTGGCGGTGCTTCACCCCGGCGACAACTACAAAGATCACAGCCGCCTGGGCACCGTAAGCAACCTGTATGGTCGGCCGATCCAGATTTCCGAGGCGATCACCGCCACACTGGGCGATCCGATGCTGTCGCCGTTCGTGGATGTCGACCAGATCGGTGTGATCGGTTATTCGGCGGGCGGCGAGACCGCACTGATTCTGGCCGGCGCTAAACCGGATTTCGATCGCCTGCGCCGCTATTGCCAGGAGCGTCCTGAAGACCGCGACGCCTGCACCACCAAAGGTGAGCTGGTGGTGGATCGCGACGATCTGCAGCCCCAGGCCGATCCACGTATTCACGCGTTGATGCTAATGGCGCCCCTGAGCCTGATGTTCGGCCGTCACACCTTGGCGGATGTGCATGTGCCAGTGCTGCTCTACAGCGGCGACGGCGACAAACTGGTCGCGGTGGACAAGAACGCCGCGGCCCTGGCGCGCAAACTGCCGGAACCGCCGGACTTCAAACTGCTGGCCGGGGCAGGGCACTTCGTGTTTATGGCGCCGTGCGACAGCGACCAGTTGGCGGCAATGCCGGCGGTGTGCACCGACGCCGATGGGGTGGACCGTGAAGGCATTCACCGCGACCTGGTTTCCGAGGCCGGGCGCTTTTTCAGTCACACCCTCGGCGAGCCCAGCCGCGCAGGCTTACAGACCGCAGATCAATAAGCGCGGCGCTTGAGCAGCACGGTCAGGCCCAGTGCCGCGACCGACAGCAGCGCCGCGCACAGGAAGATCCAGCCGTAACCCAGGTTCAACGCGACAAAACCCATCAGCGGTCCGGCAATCGCCAGGGCCAGGTCGAAGAACACCGCATACGCACTCAAACCCGCGCCGCGACTGCTGTTGGGCACTTGTTTGATCGCCTCCACACCCAGCGCCGGGTAGACCAGCGACAAGCCGAAACCGGTCAGCCCAGCACCGATCAGCGCTACTGTGGTGCTGGGCGCCAGCCACAGCAGGGTCAGCCCGAGGGTCTCAATGCTCATGCAGGCAATCGCCGCGCGAAAGCCGCCAAACCGGCTGATGGCGGAGATAAACACCAGCCGCGCCAGGATAAAGCACACCCCAAACACCGTCAGGCAATACGCCGCGCCGGCCCAGCCACGATTGAGGTAGTACAGGGTGATAAACGTGGTGAGGGTGCCATAGCCGATGGACGCCAGGCACAAGCTGGTGCCAAACGGCGCAATGCGCCCGAACACCGCCCAAAAGGGCAGGCGCTCCCCGCGCACCACTGGCACCGACGGTTTGTTGCGGATCAGCACCAACCCCAGCGCCGCCAACACCGCCAGTGCCAGGCCGAGAATGTTGTAGCCATAGTCGGCCACCATCACCACCCCCAAGGGGGCGCCGATGGCGATGGCGCCGTAGGAGGCGATGCCGTTCCAGGAGATCGAGCGCGCGGTGTGTTCGGCGCCGACCGCGCCCATGCACCAGCTGATGGTGCCCACGCCGATCAGCCCCTGGGCCACTCCCAGCAGCAACCGCGCGAGAATCAGAACCCCGAGGCTCAAGTTGGGCATGCTCTGCAAAAGCGTCGCAAAGAACGTCAGCACGCCACTGATGAGGATGCCCGTCAGCCCCAGCACTATGGCGCGCTTGGTGCCCACGGTATCCGACATGCGCCCGGCCATGGGCCGACTGAGCAGGGTCGCCAGGTACTGCGAACCGATGGTCACCCCGGCCACCACCGCGCTGAAACCCAGTTGCTCATGCACAAAGCCTGGAATCACCGCGATCGGCAGGCCGATGCAGATAAACGCGATAAAGGTATAGAAGACGATGGAGACGATCTGCAGGGTGATCGACAAGGACGAGGGCGCGGCGGCAGGCATGGGGACTCGTTCGCGGGCGGGCGGTGCGCCCATCATGGCAAGGGCTTGAGGGAAAAGGAAGCAGGCTAACTACTTTGGCTGAGAAACCGGCCTACTGTGGCGAGCGGGCTCGCCCCGCGTTGGGCTGCGCAGCAGCCCTAATAAAAAACACCGCATTCTGTCAGGCAGAACGCGGTGTTCGTTTTCGGGGCCGCTGCGCAGCCCAACGCGGGGCAAGCCCGCTCGCCACAACGAGCCTGTTCCCCACAGTTTCAGATCGCTACTGTTAGAACACCACGCCTTGGCTGCGCAGGTAGTCATCATAGGTGCCGCTGAAGTCGATCACGCCGTTGGCGCTCAACTCGATGATGCGAGTGGCCAGGGACGACACGAACTCACGGTCGTGACTGACGAAAATCAGCGTGCCCGGATAGTTCTCCAGCGCCAGGTTCAGCGCCTCGATGGATTCCATGTCCAAGTGGTTGGTCGGTTCGTCCATGATCAGCACGTTCGGCTTTTGCAGGATCAGCTTGCCGAACAGCATGCGGCCTTGCTCACCGCCGGAGATCACTTTGACCGACTTCTGGATTTCATCGTTGGAGAACAGCATGCGACCCAGGGTGCCACGGATCATCTGCTCGCCTTGGGTCCACTGACCCATCCAGTCAAACAGCGTGACGTCGTCTTCGAAGTCGTGAGCGTGGTCCTGGGCGTAGTAGCCCAATTCTGCGGCGTCGGTCCACTTGATGCTGCCGGCATCCGGCGTCAGTTCGTTGACCAGGGTGCGCAGCAGGGTGGTCTTACCGATACCGTTCGGGCCGATGATCGCCACGCGCTCGCCGGCTTCGATCTGGAAGCTGAAGTCCTTGAACAATGGCTTGCCGTCGAAACCTTTGGCCATGTGCTCGACGATGACTGCCTGACGGTGCAGCTTTTTGGTCTGTTCGAAACGGATGAACGGGCTCACACGGCTCGAAGGCTTGACTTCGGCCAGTTGGATCTTGTCGATCGCCTTGGCGCGGGAGGTGGCCTGCTTGGCTTTCGAGGCGTTCGCCGAGAAACGGCTGACGAAGGATTGCAGTTCGGAGATCTGCGCTTTCTTCTTGGCGTTGTCCGACAGCAGTTGCTCGCGGGACTGGGTCGCCACGGTCATGTACTCGTCGTAGTTGCCCGGGAACAGGCGCAGCTCGCCGTAGTCCAGGTCAGCCATGTGGGTGCACACGCTGTTCAGGAAGTGACGGTCGTGAGAGATGATGATCATCAGGCTGGAGCGCTGGGTCAGGATGTTTTCCAGCCAGCGGATAGTGTTGATGTCCAGGTGGTTGGTCGGTTCGTCGAGCAGCAGCACTTCAGGATCGGAGAACAATGCCTGGGCCAGCAGCACGCGCAGTTTCCAGCCAGGGGACACTTCGCTCATCGGGCCGAAATGCTGCTCCAGGGGAATACCCAGGCCCAGCAGCAGCTCACCGGCGCGGGATTCGGCGGTGTAGCCGTCCATCTCGGCGAATTCGGTTTCCAGCTCGGCCACGGCCATGCCGTCTTCTTCGCTCATTTCAGGCAGCGAGTAGATACGGTCGCGTTCGGCCTTGACCTTCCACAGCTCCTCGTGGCCCATGATCACGGTGTCGAGCACGGTGAATTCTTCGTAGGCGAACTGGTCCTGGCGCAATTTACCCAAACGTACGTTCGGCTCCAGCATGACCTGGCCACCGGACGGGTCGAGATCGCCGCCGAGGATTTTCATGAAGGTCGACTTGCCGCACCCGTTCGCACCGATCAGACCATAACGGTTGCCGGCGCCGAACTTGACCGAGACGTTCTCAAAGAGCGGCTTGGCGCCGAACTGCATGGTGATGTTAGCTGTGGAGATCAATTACTTTACCTATCAATGGGTTGCGCGCGTGGCAGCGGATGCCACCAGGCATGCGTCAACAGCGACATCAAGGCGCGAAACCCGGTCGCTGAGCAGAAAATGGGGGATGTGTGTTGGAATTTGGCGCGCATTGTCGCATATGTCAGGCGACAGTTGTATGGCGCTCGAACGATGGTTTTTCCAGAGTCTCGGGCATCGCCAGCCATAACAGCGCCAGCGCGACGGCCGCCACGCCCGCCAGGGTCAGAAACGCTGCGTTGTAGCCGGCCTGTTGCACGACGAAACCGGCCAGGCTATTGCTTAGCGCCGCGCCCAGGCCAAATACCGTAGACAGCGCGCCCAGGCTCACATTGAAGCGTCCAGTGCCTTGCGTGAGATCTTTGACGATAACCGGGAACAGCGCACCGAAAATCCCCGCGCCAATACCGTCGAGCATTTGCACCGCCACCAGCCAATAGGGGTCGTTGGACAGGGTATACAGCACACCGCGCAGCGGCAGGATCAGAAAACCCAGGATCAACAACGGTTTGCGTCCCCATACATCGGCCTTGCTACCTACCAGCCAGGCCATCGGCACCATCACCACCTGCGCGGCGACGATACAGGCCGAGGTCAGCGGTGTGGCCATGTGCAGATTGATCTGTGAGAGCTTCTGGCTGACCAGTGGCAGCATCGCGGCATTGGCCAGGTGGAACAGGGCGCAGCAAATTGCGAACAGCAGCAGCGGCCGATTGCTCAGCAACACCTTGATACCGGACGGCTGCTCGTGATCGTGGTGATGGGCGGGGTCGAAGCCACGGGCGACCTCATGATCGATGGCCGCAGCCGACACGCAACTGACCGCGACGATACTGGCCAGCGCCATAAACGCCATAAGGTAGAACACCACCACTGGCCCGAACAGGTAAGCCAGGCCCCCGGCCAACAGCGCGGCCACGGCGTTGCCGGCATGATTAAAGGTTTCGTTGCGCCCGGTACGGCCGGTGAAGGCGCGGGGGCCGGTGATTCCCAAGGTAATCGCCGAGATCGCTGGTGCAAATACCGAGGCCGCGACCGCGCTGGCAGCCTGAGTCAACGCCACCAGGCTGAACGAACTGACGAAGGGCAATAGCACGCAACTGCCGGTCACCAACAGCGCGGCCACGGCGATTACCGCGCGCTTGCTGCGGGTGCGATCGATCAGCGCCCCCGCCGGGCCTTGAGTGAGCAGGGCGGCGATGCCGGCGAGGGTCATCACCACACCGATGCTGGCCGGGTCCCATTTGTGCACCGCCAGCAGATAAATCGCCAGGTAGGGACCAAGGCCGTCACGCACATCCGCGAGGAAGAAGTTCAGGCTGTCCAGGCTCAGGGTATTACGCAAGTCGGAATGATCAGCCACGGCAGTTTCTTCGGGAGGGGGCACTCAACGACTGAGGGCTCATTGCGTTAATGACCTGCGGCCCCGGCGATTAGTTTCGCGTTGAACAGGGACGATGCCGCTGCTTCAAAGGGCAGGCTAAGGGATTCACTGGCGTTGGCAGGTTTTACCCTATAGACCATCCAACCACGCCACGTTAAGAATGGCGCCGCACGAAGGTACGCATGGTCTGTCCAGGCCCGGTCTTGAACACGGTGGGCCTGGGCATATGTTCGTCGGCTGCAATAAACACAAAGGTGTCTCCTTCCAGGCGATAGCTGGCAGGCAACGCCTTGCCGGCATCCTCACCGATGGAGTCGATCCAGGTAATGCTCTTGGGCTCGGTGCGACTGTCCAGGAAAAACCGGCCAGCCAGCAAAACATTGCCCTCGGTGGTCCTCACTTCAAAACCGTTGCCGGCAATCGTGGTAATGGCACCTGGCGCGGTGTGTGCGTCGACAGGGTCAAGCACACCGTTGTCTTCCAGCGAGATTTGTTCCCAGGCCCCTTGCAGGGCGTGAAGATCCGGGTCAGCGGCAGATTGCATCGATAAGTCCTTTTAAGTGAGGTACTAGAAGAGGGTGCTGGTATGTAGGACGTTCCGCGCTCAAGACGCGCAGCAAAGAATTTTTCTCGCGATAGCAGCTATTTAACGTTCTTTTGACTACTCTTGTGACAACAATGTGGCAGTTGGCTGTATCGGTTGAGCGAATGTTCATTTAGTTGAAACGGAAATGAAATTATATAGCGCGGGATTTTTCCCCAAACTGAGTGGTCAGATCGCCATTGGTGGGCCTGTTCTCCAGGTTTCAGGGCGTTGTCCCTGATGCGCTGCCGGGTTATCCGGAACTTCGGTGATGGCTTTTTAGTGTCAATTTTAAGGTGGCTTGCATTTTGAATCGAACTTCCCCGCTTAACGCGTCTCCCTCTTCTGACGAAATTGACCTGTTTGAACTGTTTCACTCGATTTGGCGGCAAAAAAAGCTGGTAGTGGGTTGCACGATTCTGGCGGGTGTATTGGGAGCAGGGTATGCATTTCTGGCGCCCAAGACCTATGAAGTGAGCAGCGTACTGCGCCCGGCGGCCATCAACGAGCTGGATGCACTCAACCGCTCCGAAGTATATAAGCTGCCACCGGCCGATGCGTTGTCCAAGGTGGGGGCTCAACTGGACTCTTACGAGGCGCGGCTGGGGTTCTTCAAATCTCATGAACAACTGTTCGCGGCGTTCCAAAAGCCGGGGCAAAGCCTTGAGCAGAGTTTTGAAGACTTCAACCGCAACTCGGTCAACCTGATTCTGCCGGACCCGAAAAAATCTGACTCGTTAAGCAGTTACATCCGCCTGGAACTCCAATACCCGGCCGACATCGACGGCGTAGCGATCCTCAACGGTTTCGTGGACTACGCCATCGCCGCTGAGCGTGATCAGGTGGGCGCTGACCTCAAAGTGATCGTCAATAACCGCCTCAACGAACTCAAAGGCAAGATTGACGCGGCGCGCGCCAATTACGAAACCGATAAAGAGTCCAAGATTGCCAAGCTGCTGGAAGCCGACCGGCTCAAGCGCGCGCAATTGCAGGATGAGCTCAGTGCTTTACGCCTGCAGATGAAAATGGAGCGCACCAACCGCCTGGCCGAACTGGCCGAGGCGATTGCCATCGCTAAATCGATGGGCATTCGTACCCCGACCACGCCTTCCTCCATGGCCGATGCCGGCCGAGGTGGCTCAGGCCAGGTAATGCGCACCGAGGTCAACAACCAGAAAATTCCGCTGTATTTCCTCGGCACCGAAGCCCTTGAGGCCGAACGCGTGGCCTTGCAGCAACGCACCAGTGACGACTTCACCAACCCACGGGTGGCCGAGATCGGTAAAGAGCTGCAGATGCTGGAAGCGAACCGCGAAGTCGAAGTGCTGCGCAAGCGTGGCAACGAGGATATCTTCCTACAGGATGTAGAGCCGCTGCGTGCGGAAGTCGCGCGGTTGCGCGGGCTGAATATCGATATGAGCAATCTCAAACTGGTTACCATCGACCGTCGCGCCCAGGAACCGCTGGCGCCGATCAAGCCGAAAAAGGCCCTGGTGATTGCCTTGAGCCTGGTAGGCGGCCTGGTACTGGGCTTGCTGATTGCGCTGTTCCGGCACTTTATGTTGGCACCGCGCCCTGCGGTGGCTTACTCGGCGCTGGACGATGGCCGCTTCGCCCGTCGTGAGCGCAAAGACGACGAACTGCCGCTGTAACGCCCACCCGCAAGGGCTTGTCCTACGGCAAGCCCGCCCCCTCAAAACCCGTCACTCGACAGCTTTTCACAATTCTTAGTTAACCTTTGGTTACATATTGTGGCTAAATAACGGCCGATGGGCATGAACCGGCGGAAGTTCCAGCCGGCCGTGCCGACTATGTGAATTGTGATTTCAGGTGCTGCTTATCATCCTCGGCCGTCGTGGGCCCGCAGGAGCAGCCTGTTCTCTTCTGACGTGTGACGAAATCCCTTGAAACTCATCATTGTTGTTCTTTACGTTGCCTCCATCGCGTATGTACACCTGCGTGGCCGGGTGCGACACAAGCTGAGCCGCCAGCTCAGCGACCATTCGACCTTTCTGGCGCCGATCAACTGCTTTCTGTATCTGTTCTCCAAATTGCCCGGCCGGCCTTACCTGGCGACCAGTGACTTTCCCGACCTGAGCCCCTTGCAGGAACATTGGCAGGAAATCCGCGAGGAAGCCCAGAACCTGCTGCAAGCCGGGGAAATCAAGCGCTCGGACCAATACAACGACGTTGGTTTCAACTCCTTCTTCAAGTCGGGCTGGAAGCGCTTCTACCTGAAGTGGTACGGCGACAGTCACCCTTCGGCGATGAAACTGTGCCCGCGCACCACTCAATTGGTACAAAGCATCGGTTCGATCAAAGCGGCGATGTTCGCCGAGCTGCCCCCAGGCTCCAAGCTGGTGCGCCACCGTGATCCATATGCCGGGTCTTACCGCTATCACTTGGGGCTGGACACGCCAAACGATCCGGGCTGCTACATCAATGTGGATGGCGAGGCCTATTACTGGCGCGACGGTGAGCCGGTGATGTTCGACGAAACCTATATCCATTACGCCGAGAACACCACGCAGCACAACCGCATCATCTTGTTCTGCGACATTGAACGGCCGATGAAATATCGCTGGGCTGCGGCTTTCAACCGTTGGTTCAGCCGTAACGTGATGGCGGCGGCGGGCTCGCCCAACGATGCAGGTGACAAGACCGGCGGCTTGAACCGCGCTTTCACACGGCTGTACAAGATCCGCCTACGCGGCAAAGAACTGAAAAAGCGCAACCGTACGCGTTACTACCTGGAAAAGTGGGCCATTTTCGCAGTGCTGGCGCTGATCTTCGTCCTGATCTAACCCGCCGGGCGCCCCTCACTGCGGTGGGCGGGCGCCCAACTTGTCCCACATCTTGCGAGTGATTTTCTGCCGGTTGGCATAGCCCGCCCAGGGATCAGCCTTCAACCCCTGCACCCGTTGCAACAGATTGGCGACTGTCCACTGTTGCGCGCCGCGCAAGCCTTTCAATTCCTCGCGACTGATCGGTACCGACACCGGCAGCCCTGGCCGTGCCCGCACGGAGTAGGCCGCCACGGTGCTGGCGCCTCGGGCGTTGCGCAGGTAATCGATAAAGATCTTGCCCACCCGGTTTTTCGGCCCGGAGGTGGCGGTAAAGCGTTCGGGCAGTTGCTGAGTCATGAACTGCGCCAGGGCCTTGGCAAATGCCTTGACCGTGTCCCACCCGTCGCGTCGCGCCAACGGCACCACCAGGTGCAGCCCTTTGCCACCGCTGGTTTTAACGAAGGCATCGAGTCCCAGCTCATCCAGTACGGACAACGTCAGTTGAGCCGCTTCCACCATGGTTTTCCACGGCAATGCAGGGTCCGGGTCGAGGTCGAGTACGAACAAGTCCGGGGTTTCGATTTTGTCCGAGGTGGCGCCCCAGGTATGCAACTCGATGGTTCCCATCTGCACGGCGCCTACCAGCGCCTGCACGCTGTCGATTTCCATCAGTCGCGCGTGACCTGGGTCCAGCGCCGGGTCCAGCTGCGTAATGTGGGGGATAGCCAGGTGCTCAGCGTGTTTCTGGAAAAACTGTTCGCCGTCGACGCCCTCCGGTGCCCTGAGCAGCGATACCGGGCGTCGCTGCAGAAAGGGCAGAATCCACGGGCTGATGCTCTCGTAGAACTGCGCCAGTTGTTGTTTCTGCGTGCCGCTCTGGGGGTCGATGACGCGGTCGGGATGGCTGATTTTGACCCCGACTGGGTTCTTCGCGGGTGTTGCGAATTGGGCTTTGCGCGGCACCTCATGCACGATCTGCTCGGCTGGCTTATCGGTGCGCATCCCCACAAAAGCGGCCTGGCGGACCACGCCTTCGCGGGTCCATTCGGCAAACTGCACTTCACCGACCAGTGTCGGTTCCACCCAATGCACGCCGCGCGCCTGGGCGCTGGTCAACGGCTTTTGCAGCGGCGATGTGTTGCTCTCCAGGGGTTTCAACTGCCCGTAGATGGTCTTCAACGCGGCCTGATCGAACCCTGTGCCCACGCGGCCGGCATACACCAATCCGCTATCCTCGTTGACCGCCAGCAGCAACGCGCCGAACCCGCTACGCGAGCCTTGAGGGCGGGTGTAGCCAACAATCACGAATTCCTGGCGCAAGCGGCATTTGAGTTTGACCCAATCGTTGCTGCGCCGCGATACATAGGGGCTGCCCAGGCGTTTGCCGATCACGCCTTCCAACGCCAAGTCGCAAGCACTTTCGAAGATATCCCGGTGGTTGGCAGCGAAGGCCTCGGAGAAGCGCAGCAGCTTGCTTCGGCTACCGCGCAGCGCGGCCTTTAGGGATGCGCGGCGCTGTTCCACCGGAACTTCGCGCTGATCCTGGCCATTGAGGAAGGGCGCGTCGAACAGGTAATAGACGATATCGAGGCTGCGGCCGATATCGAAAGCGTTCTGCAAAGCCTGGAAATCCGGCAGCCCGTCACTATTGAGGCTGACGACCTCGCCATCCAACCAGCTGTCCTTGAGCTTAAGAGCTTGCAGCGCCTTGGCCTGACGCGGCAGGCGCTCGGTCCAGTCATGGCCGTTGCGGGTAAACAGGCGCACCTCGCCGTCGCGGATACGCGCCAGAATGCGGTAGCCATCGAACTTGATTTCATACTGCCAATCGCCTTCGGGCGCGCGCTCCACCAGCGTGGCCAATTGCGGGGTGAACTGCTCGGGAAGGGCGCTGGCGGAGGCCGCTTTTTTGCTACGAGCTTTGGCTTTGGGTTTCTCTGGCGGCGGTTGGCCCACTGAGGCGTCGCTGAGCACGCTGTCGGGCTGGGCCTGCACGATGTCGAACTCGGTGGCGGGGCGGGCCTGGGCGTCTTTCTCCTTGATCAGCAGCCATTGCTCTTTGTCGCCGCTGCCTTTGAGGCGGGTGCGCACCAGCGTCCAATCGCCGCTGAGTTTTTCGCCGACCAGGGTGAACTTGAGTTTGCCGGCGGCATACGCCTGATGCGGGTCATCGTGAGGTTGCCAGACGCCGCGGTCCCACACGATTACGTCCCCGGCGCCGTACTGGCCTGCCGGGATGCTGCCTTCGAAGCTGCCATAGCTCAGCGGGTGGTCTTCAACATGCACCGCGAGGCGCTTCTGGCTCGGGTCCAGACTCGGGCCTTTAGGCACCGCCCAGCTCTTGAGCACGCCGTCCAGCTCCAAGCGGAAATCATAGTGAAGGTGGCGTGCGTCGTGCTTCTGGATCACAAACGACAGCGCCGATGCCTTGGCTTTTTTTCCGGCCGGCGCACTGCCCGACGGTTCGGCGGTGATCTGGAAGTCACGTTTGCGGTTGTATTCACTCAACGGTTTGGCCATGGGGGCTCCATCCTATGGCAGGTTCAAGAGGCTTTTTTCGAAGACTTTTTCGCCGCCGGTTTTTTCCCCGCAGGCTTACCGGCCAGGCTGCGTTTGAGCAGTTCGGTCAGGTCGATCACGTCTGCAGACTTGCGCTCGTCCTCGCCTTCCTGGGATTCCACGTCCTCGATCTTGCCGGCTTTGGCTTTTTTCTCCACCAGAGCCATGATCTTTTCCTGAAAGCTGTCGCGGTATTCCTCGGGCTGCCAGTCAGCGCTCATGTCTTCCACCAGGCGTTTGGCCATGTCCAGCTCGCCCTTGGCCAGGCTGGGTTTGGTCACCTCGCTGCCCAGCTCCAGCTCATCCAGGCCGCGCACCTCGGCGGGCCATCGCAGCATCACCAGCACCAGCGCCGATTCCAGGGGCATCAATGCTGCCAGGTGTTGTTTGGTGTGCAGCACTACATTGGCCAGGGCCACCTTGCCGGTTTTTTTCAGGGTTTCGCGCAGCAGGGCATAGACCTTGCCGCCGCGTTTGTCCGGCGCCAGAAAGTACGGCGTGTCGATGTTTTGTAGGGGGATCTGCTCGCTGGCAACGAAGGCGATGATCTCGATGGTCTGGGTCGACTTGGGGTGGGCAGAGCGGATCTCGTCTTCGCTGAGCACCACATAGCGGCCTTTCTCATAGGCCACACCCTTGACGATGTTCTCTTTGGTGACTTCCTTGCCTGTGGTTTTGTTGATGCGCTTGTAGCCCACCGGGTCCATGCTGCGCTTGTCCAACCAGTCGAAGTCCACGCCCTGATGGGACGTGGCCGAGACCAGCGACACCGGGATATGAACCAAGCCGAAACTGATTGCGCCTTTCCAGATTGCCCGTGGCATAAGTGCGATTCCTTGAGAAGAAGCAGTGTTCTGGTGACTCGGCGGCGGCGCGAAAAGTTTCCCCGGGCGGATACGTGGACAGATCGTGTTACACCTCATCAGAAACAATTTACTTACCAAAGGCGAACCCAGGGCGTAGCGTGCCATCGAAAGCACGTACAGCTCGTTTCAGAGAGGTTTGCTCATGATCAGTTGCAGGCGTTATCTCGCATTGCTGGTGTTGGGCCTGGCCCTGATACCCCTGGCCCAGGCGCAAGACCTGCCCGGGCGAAGCAATAGCAACAACAGCCCGATTCACCGGGCCAACCCCAACAGCATGCAGGGCACCCAGCCCAATGCCCCGGCGACGCGGGGTATTCAGACTGTGCCGACCCCGCGTACGCCGACGCTGGAAAACGGCGGCATCGGCAACCGTTATCCGCAGCGCCAGGCCGCCCCCAGCCGCCCGGCCACTGAAACCAAAGCCCCCACGTATGATGCCAACGGCAATCGCCGGTAAGGACCTGTCTTATGTTGCTACGCAAAACCCTGCTGGCTGCGCTGTGCGCATCGACCCTGTTGCCCTCGATTGCGGCGCATGCCGCCGGGGCTCAACAGTTCCCCAGTGAACAAGGCAGTATCACGGCCACGCCGATAGCCCAAGGGCTGGATCACCCGTGGGCGGTGGCATTCCTGCCGGACCAGCAAGGCTTTCTGGTAACCGAGCGGCCGGGGCACCTGCGGGTCGTCAGCGCCGACGGCAAGCTGTCGGCGCCGTTAAGCGGTGTGCCGCAGGTGTGGGCCAAGGGGCAGGGCGGTCTGCTGGATGTGGTGCTGTCCCCGGACTTCAAGCAAGACCGCATGGTGTATTTGTCTTACGCCGAAGGCGGCGGCAAGGGCGGGACAGCCGGCACGGCGGTCGGGCGCGGACGTTTGGCCGCCGACCTGAGTGGCCTGACCAACTTTCAGGTGATCCTGCGCCAGGAACCCAAGCTCTCCACCGGTAACCACTTCGGTTCGCGCCTGGCGTTTGACCGTGACGGCTACCTGTTCGTGACCCTCGGCGAAAACAACGACCGACCCACCGCCCAGGATCTGGACAAATTGCAAGGCAAGGTCGTGCGCATCTATCCGGATGGCCGTGTGCCGGACGACAACCCGTTCGTCGGTCAGGAAGGCGTACGGCCGGAGATCTGGTCCTACGGCCAGCGCAACCCTCAAGGCCTGGCGCTGAATCCGTGGAGCGGCACGCTGTGGGAAAACGAGCACGGCCCCCGTGGCGGCGATGAGATCAATGTCATCGAACGCGGCAAGAACTACGGTTGGCCACTGGCAACCCATGGCATCAACTATTCGCTGACGCCGATTCCCGAAGCCAAAGGCAAGACTGTCGAAGGCACCGTCGCGCCGCGCCATGTATGGGAAAAATCACCGGGTATCAGCGGCATGGCGTTCTACGACGCCGATCGCTTCAAACCGTGGCAGCACAACGTATTTATTGGTGCACTGGCCAGTCAGGAGCTGATTCGCTTGCAGTTCGAGGGCGATAAGGTGGTGCATGAGGAGCGCTTGCTCGGCGGCTTGAAAGCGCGGATTCGCGATGTGCGGCAGGGACCGGATGGCTATCTGTACGTGCTGACGGATGAGGAAAAGGGCGTGTTGTACCGTGTGGGGCTGAAACCGGACTGACAAGGCTGAGCCGCCAGTGGGAGCGGGCTAGCCCACTCCCACTTCTTTACGCGGGTGAGGTTTACAGGCCCAGCGCCGACAGGCCCGGATGCTCATCCGGCCGGCGACCCAGCGGCCAGTGGAACTTGCGCTCGCTTTCCTTGATCGGCATGTCGTTGATGCAGGCAAACCGATGGGCCATCAAGCCGTTCTCGTCGAACTCCCAGTTCTCGTTGCCATAAGAGCGGAACCAATTACCGGAATCGTCGTGCCACTCATAGGCGTAACGCACGGCGATGCGGTTATCGGTAAACGCCCATAATTCCTTGATCAGCCGATAGTCCAGTTCCTTGGCCCATTTGCGTGTCAGGAAACCTTTGGCTTCTTCGCGGTTGTGAGCGAACTCGGCGCGGTTGCGCCATTGGGTGTCCAGGGTGTAGGCCAGGGAAACGCGTTCTGCGTCCCGGGAGTTCCAGCCGTCTTCGGCCAGGCGCACTTTCTCGATCGCCGACTCGCGGGTAAACGGCGGCAGGGGCGGGCGCGGTTGTTCTGTAGATGACATGCTGCGACTCCTTTAACTCATTAAGGTTTATCGAAAGTTGCTCAGCCTGTGCGTTCACAGTCCCAATAACGTTCGCGCCATGCATTGCGCATTATCGGCAGCCGTTGAATCGCCCATTACCAGGGCAACGGTAATGGCGCCATCGATCAGGATCAGCAGGTGCGCGGCCTGCCGCTCGGGGTCGGGGGTGCCATGTGCTTGACACAGTTCGAGTACGTACTCGAACAGTTTCTGTTTATGAGCTTTGGCCAGCAGGCGGACGGGGTTGTGCGGGTCGCCAGTTTCGCCGCTGGTGTTGATAAAGGCGCAGCCGCGAAAGTCCTCAGAGCCAAACCAGGCCTTGAGCGCGCTGAACAGCGCCAGCAGGCGCTCGCCGCTGTCGGCCTGGCGCTCCACTTCGCTGCGCAGCCATTGGAGCCAGCGCGCATCGCGGCGTTGCAGCGCGGCGATCACCAATTCGTCTTTATTGGCGAAGTAGCGATAAATACTTTTTCTCGAGACGCCGGCGGTTTTTACCAGAAAGTCCATGCCGGTGGCGGCAATGCCATGGCGATAGATCAACTTCTCGGTGACGTCGAGGATAATGTCGCGGGTTTCATTACTGATGATTTCGTTCATGGGGCAAACAGTAGAACGATCATTCTCCTTGGTCAATTAATTTTTTTCCATCTGTCACAGCGAGACCTGAGCATCTTCATGGTGTAAGCTCGGGACCTCTTCGGATTCGACCCTTTGCGAGCCTTATGCCGTCGTTCTTCAAACGCTCCCTGTTGCCCAAACTGCGCGGTTTTCCACTCACTCCCGAGGCGATTGAGGTGCTGTCCGGCGCTGCGGCGTTTCGCCGTTGCCTGCTGGAGAAAATCCCCCAGGCCACGCGGCGTATCTACATCGTTGCGCTGTACTTGCAGCAGGACGAAGCAGGGCAGGAGATCTACGACGCCTTGCACGCCGCCAAAGCCGCAAGGCCGGAGCTTGAGATCGTGGTGGTGGTCGACTGGCTGCGTGCCCAGCGCGGGCTGATCGGCGCCGGCAAGCAGCCGGGCAACAGCGCCTGGTACCAGGAAATGACTCAGCGTCACAGCACTGAGGTGCCGGTATACGGTGTGCCAGTTCAGACCCGCGAGCTGTTCGGTGTGCTGCACCTCAAGGGCTTCGTGATCGATGACACGGTGCTCTACAGCGGTGCCAGTCTGAACAACGTGTACCTGCACAAATTCGACAAATACCGCTTCGACCGCTACCACCTGATCCACAGCCAAGCGCTGGCCGATTCCATGCAGCATCTGGTGGAACATGGACTGGTGGCGTCCAAAGCCGTGCATCGCCTCGACCTGCCGAACCCGCCGACTACCCGCAGCCTGCGCAACGACATCGGCGACCTGCGCAGCCGCCTCAAGCACGCCACCTACGACACCACGGCGGGGCAGTTGCCCAATGGCCAGTTGTCGGTCAGCCCGTTGCTGGGCGTCGGCAAGAACAACCCGTTGAGCCGGGTGATCCTGGAACTGATCGCCAGCGCCCAGCAGCAACTGACTATCTGCACGCCGTACTTCAACCTGCCACTGCCCGTCACCCGGGAAATCAACCGTGCCCTGGCCCGTGGGGTGAAGATCGACATCATTGTTGGCGACAAGACCGCCAACGATTTCTACATTCCGCCCAGCGAGCCATTCAAGGTGATCGCGGCGCTGCCATACCTGTATGAAATCAGCCTGCGCCGCTTTGCCAAGCGCCATCAGCGCAACATCGACAGCGGCCAGTTAAATCTGCACCTGTGGCGCGACGGCGACAACACCTACCACCTCAAAGGTATGTGGATCGACGAGCGTTACACCTTGCTGACGGGCAACAACCTCAACCCCCGGGCGTTCCGGCTCGACTTGGAAAACGCGCTGCTGATCGACGATCCCCAGGGCCAATGGCTCGCGCCGCGCCAGGCTGAACTGGAGCAGATTTTTCAGCACACCACGCGGATCGAGGCTTACACGCAATTGCAGACGCTGCCGGATTATCCGGCAGCGGTCGGCAAATTCCTGCGCCGTGTGAGCCGGGTGCGGATTGAGCGTCTGCTGTATCGGATTTTGTAAGTCGCCTGAAACTAACGGAAATGCTCCATCGGGCGGTCGTCGGATCAGGCTTACATCCAGGCGCCCGACGCTGTTCTTACATAGCCCCTCACTGTTTTCAGAGCGAGCGTGGATATGTCGAAGATCGCCTCAGGTACTTTTTATGAGGTGCCCAGTAGCGTTGTTCCCATGGCGGATCGTCCATCCGCTTCAACGCCTTCCCCCACGCTGTCGCGGGCTCGACGCTCAACCACTGATTCAAGCGCCGCACTCAGTTATCCCTGGACCCGCAAACCGGTCCCCAGCAGTAACGGCGTGGCGGCTGCCGACACGCTGCTGGAACAACGCCTCACGTCAGCCACGCAAAGCGGCCACGGCATGGTCGAGGTGCCTGAGGGCAGCACGCTGACCCCTTTGCTGGCGTTGTACCGGCACCTGCTGAACCAACCGCCGTTGCAAACCTGGCTCAACGACCAGGGGCTAGAAACCGCCACGCTGACCCTGCATCACGACTTTATCGAAGGCTTCGTCACCCGCGAGGGTGTGCGCAGTGCCGTCAGGTTTACCTACACCGACGCGTCGGGGTGGTTAGAGGCCTCGGCCAGCCTGCGCCCGCTGTTGCACCTGCTGGACCCCGGCGATAAAGGCCTGACCTTTATGGGTGAGGACGACGAGTGGGTGCCGTTGGCGGTGGTCGAGCAAGCGAAGACCCGCCATGGCTTTCACGTCGGCGATGTGGACAGCGCTTGGCGGGTGATCGGTCAGATCGAGCAGCGTCGCTACTTGGCGGACACACTGGAGGCGGCCCTGGGAGATTGGCCCGACGCCACGCCCATGAATTGGTCCGAACACCCCTGCGAAGTGAGCCCGGCGTTAACCTTGGGCGAAGCCAGCCAGGCCGCGCGCGAGCGTCTGCAGCGCCTGGTGGCGCAACCGAGTATGACGGCGCTGCTCGAACGCGAAGGCTTTGACTGGCCCGGCAAGCCGTTTCGGATAACCGAGGGCAGGCTGGAGCGTCTGAGCCCAGTGGGCGGCTGGGTCGATCTCACCCGTTATGTCGAACAGCACCCCGCCCTGGAGGCAGAGCGCCAGGCGCTGGTCGGGCTCAGCGAGCCCTTGGGCGGTGCGGTTTATTCCACTCCCCGCTATGACGTGCGCCAACTGGTCGAATACCTGGGGCTGGGCTCGATGGCAACCGCCGGCGAAACCCGCAATGTCATCCAGTGGTTGCGTACGTACTTGCCGCCGGCACCGCCACTGGGCGATTACAACGGTCTGATGCGCCGCGAGTGGGCCCCCGGCACCCTGACGCCCGAAGATCGCCTCACCCTGACCGATCTGGCGCAAGCCCGCTTGGGCGGCAGCAGCGCCAGAGGCTTCAGTGCACTGGCGCACAGCACTCCACAGGCACTGCACACCGACCCCCAGGCCCATTTGACCGCGCTGCTTGAAAGCCCCGAGGCGTTGGCGTTTGGCGCGCAATTGGCCAGAGCGCTGAATTGGTTTGGCGCGAGCGGCGCAGGCTACGAATTGCCCAAAACGGTGTGCCAACAGTTGGTGGCGGCGGCGATCAAGTTGCACGCCGGTATCGACGCTACGGACAAGCCTGGGCATGTGGCCGGGTATTCGGTGTACCAGCCGGCGAACATGGGGCGCACATTCAGTGCCGTGCGCCGCGACATCGAACAGCATCTGATCGCGCACAAGGGCGTCGACCCCAAGTTGGCCGTGCTGGCGGCACACCTGGGCTTGGCCCAGGCAGCACCGGAATTTCTGGTCAGGGATGTGCCGGACACGGTGCACATCGGTACGCCGGCCTGGATGGAGTTGCGTCTGGGCTGTGCGATGGCCGATCAACATGCACCCGGCACGTCCCGGGCGATGAATGAAGAGCAGGTCACCCACCTCACCACGCTGGGCCCCACCAGCGATGCCCAGGCCGAGTTGATGCAATTGTCGGCGTTGAAAATCATGGCCGATTGGGGCGTGCTCAATGGGGTCGTCCGTTTGCGCAGCGATGGAGAATATTCTCGTACGGATATCCAGACCGCCTCCGAAGCGTTCTTCAAACAGCGCGAAGAGGCCAGCCTTGCCTTCACCGACGCGAGCGCCGAGCTGCCTACCCGCAGGACGCTGGCCATTAAAGAGCTGCTGCGGGTCTTTCCGGACACTACCCCGGCGGGTCTGGAGGCCATGACCGTACACATCGCCGAGGCTTCGGAGCGTCGCAACATGGCGTCGGGCGAACCCAGGACGCGTCCGATCATCGAGGCGTACATAACCGGCGATCTGACACCGGGCAAGTGGGCGCTGAGCAGCGATTTACGTGGTACTTACCGTAGCGGCAGCACCCCTTATCAGCAGGGCCAGGCCCCGCAGGCTTCCCCTGAGGCGCGCGCTCAGTTGGATCAACGTATTCGGCGCTTGCCCGCATTGGATGGGCTGCTCAACAGGGCGGTCGACCGGCATCGGCACGCGTTGCAGAACGCCTATGCCACCCGCTTGAAGTTGATGCTTGCCGAGTTGCCGCTGGCGGATCGACAAGCGCTGGAACTCGGCACTGTCGAGCTGTTCACCTTACGCGGGGAAACCGGCACCACCCAAGCCCGCGAAACGGCGAGCAGCAGGCTGGCACAGCGCGGTCGCCAAGGCACGGTGATGCGCCTGGAGCACAACAACCAAGTCACGTATTACGAGCTGTTTGCCAACGGCAATGTCGTGCGACGCACCGACTTGCCGCAGGATCTGATACTGGGGGGGCTGATCAAGCACGAGCGCTTTCCCGCCCCGCACGGTCATGTGTACTTGCCAGTCAACCGTGGCACGCCGGTCCCGTTCGATGCCGACGCCTATACCTTAGGGACGGCACCGAGGTCGGACGTCGCTTCGCCGGCCATGATCATCGAGCAACTGGGCACGCCGTTCGCCGCCAGCGCTTTACCAGCCAGCTACACCCCGCAGAACTATGTGCCGAATACTTACGGTTCGCGCAAAACCGCGCGCATCGTGGAGGCGATCGCGCAGGGGAATTTCTACGAGTCTCCAGAGGCCTTGCTGCAAAGGGCGACCGAACAAGTGCCGTTGGAACGCCGTCGCGAAGCACGCACCCGTGCGCACAATTTTTTGCTGGGTTTCGTGCCCTTTGTCGGTGCCTATCAGGAATTCAAAGCAGGCAATATCGGCAGCGGCTTGGCCAACCTGGCCGTGGACACCGTCGGGGTGGCCATTGGTGCAGCGGGCCCGGCGCGGGGGTTGATTCGCTCAGCCAAAGCCCTGGCATTCAAGCCTTTGAAGGGGATTGCCAGGCGTTTGACGGCCACGGTAAGCCCCATGGTGTCGACAACAGCCAGGGTCAAACCGGCGGCCACCTTCAGTGATCGCGCATTTGATTTTCTCAAGCATTCGGGGCTGTTCGCCAATGCCGCGCTGAATCCGCTGGATGGCTACCCGCAGATGATCCGGGCGGCGACCAAAGGCTTATTTAACGTGCCCAAGCTGATCCTGCAAGGAACGATGAATTCGGGCAAAGTCGCTCCGCACTTGCTGACGGCCGAAGAAAAACTGCGCAGTTACCTGATCATCGCGGCCGGGCAGATCGACCGGCAGGAGCCCGGCGGTCAGTCGCCCGTGGGGAGCCGCACAGGCGTCTACCGAGGGGCCGAGATTCAAAGCGTGCGCTACGGTGGTCACTGGTACGCCTTGGACCCGCTCAATGGGCGGCCGGTTGGCACGCCCCTGAGCGGGTTTATCGCCGATGCCACCCCGTGAGTGCTGATCCTCAGTTCAGGCCCAGCTTGCCGCGCAGCATGGACAGGTCTTCAGCGAGGGTGTTGACCGGACCCACCAGCGCTTTACGGTCGCTGTCCTTGACCTTGTCGTAGGTCTCGAAGCCGCCGTCTTTGGTTTTGTACTTGGCCAGCACCTTGTCCACGGTGGCGAAGTTTTTATCGACTTTGGCCAGGAAGGCCTTGTCCTGCTTCTCGATCTGGCCGCGGAACAGGTCGACGATTTTTTTCGCGCCGTCGATATTGCCCTGGAAGTCATACAGGTCGGTGTGGCTGTAGCGATCTTCTTCGCCGGAGATCTTGGTGGCGGCGACTTCCTCCAACAGCGCGGCGGCACCGCCGACGACTTTTTCCGGCGGGAAGGTCAGGCCGTCCACGCGGGTCTTGAGGTCATTGACGTCGGTGTTGAGCTTGGCGGTCAGCGTCTCCAGGCCCTGAGTCGAGTTCTGCGAGAATAACGCGTACTCGATGCGGTGGAAGCCGGTGAAGTCTTCGGCGGTTACGCCTTTTTCGTGGTCGTCGACGCGGGAGTCGATGGAGGCGTCGAGGTCGCTGAACAACTCGGCAATCGGCTCGATGGACTCGTAGTGCACGCGGGTAGGCGCATAGAGCTTCTTGGCGGTGGCCAGGTCGCCTTTGTTGATCGCGTCGGTAAAGGCCTGGGTTTGGGTCACCAGTTCACCGATCTCTTCGGTGACATAAATCTTGTAGTCCGACACCGGCCCGACCAGGTCCAGCGGTGCGGTGGCGGCGAAGGCGGCCAGGGGCGAGAGGGTCAGCAACAACGACAACGCGAGAGTCGACTTCTTCATGGGACAGTTTCCGCTGTGGGGGTGGGTTTCAGGTATTGGCAGAGGTGTGTGGGTGCGTGGCGGCCAGCAGCGTGCGGCCGAGGAAATCCTGGGGCCCGCTGACCCCCGGCAAGGTGAAGAAATACCCGCCGCCGACCGGCTTGAGGTATTCCTCCAGGGGTTCGCCGTTGAGTCGGGTTTGTACGCTGATAAAGCCTTTTTCCAGGTCGGCCTGATAGCAGATGAACAGCAGCCCCATGTCCAACTGACCGTTCTTATTGACGCCGTTGGAATAGTTGAAGGGCCGGCGCAGGATCAGGTTGGCCTGGGTCTGCGGGGTGCGCGGGTTGGCCAGGCGGATATGGGCATCGAGCTTGGTCAGCTTGCCTTCCGGGTCTTTGCTGTAGTCGGGCACCTGGGTTTCTTTGTGGCCGTCCATGGGGGCGCCGGTGGTTTTGATGCGGCCGATGATGCTTTCTTGTTCCTGCAGGGGCGTGCGGTCCCAGCGTTCGACGAAGTTGCGGATGATGCGCACCGCCTGGTAACTGCCATGGGCGGCCCAGGCCGGTTCATCGCTACCGGGCTGCACCCACACGATCTGGTTCATGGCTTGGTCGTTATTGGAGTCGGGGTTGGCCGAACCATCCCGGAAACCCAGGAAGTTACGCGCGCTTTGCGCCGGCTCGCCGGGACGGGCAGGGGCCTGGGGCGGCACGCTGCCTTCCTGTTTCCAGCGCACCAGCAGCAAGTCCGGCAAGTTCTTCACGATGTCGCGCAGGGCGTGGATATTGGTGTCCGGCGTGTTGGAGCTGAATTGCAGGCTGAGGTCGCCATGGCACTGCGCCGGCTCCAACGCATCGTTGGGAAACCCCACCATACGGATCAGACGTTTGGGCTTGGCGGCGGCGAGGCCGAAGCGTTCGTCGAACAGCGATTCACCCACCGACACAGTGATGGTCAGGTTATCCGGCGTCACCACCGGGCCCAGAATTCCTGAATCGGTGGGTGGCAATTTCGGGTCGACTTGGGCCACCGGGCCACCGGTCATCAGGAAATGGATACGCTCGTTCAGGGTGCGGAACAGGCGCTCCAGGTCCTGGCGATCGCTGGCCAATACATCGAAGGCCACCAGCATGCCGCAGGCCGGGCGCGGGGTGACGATGCCTGTCTGATGCTGGCCGTAAAAATCGTGGTGGTCCTGGGTCTTGTCACTGCGCGGCGCGGTGGTGACTTGTTCCGCAGCGGCGGCCATGGCCGGGCAGGTCAAGCTGCTGCCGGCAATCGCCGCGCCAGTGGCGGCCATGCCCAGCAGGACACGGCGACGCTGA
Organism: Pseudomonas sp. S5F11; assembly: GCF_019641515.1. NCBI lineage: Bacteria > Pseudomonadati > Pseudomonadota > Gammaproteobacteria > Pseudomonadales > Pseudomonadaceae > Pseudomonas > Pseudomonas sp. S5F11. The sequence continues at coordinate 880,653 of NZ_JAIFJZ010000001.1, read as the reverse complement.
AGGTTAAGCTGTTCTGAATCACTCATGGGGCGGTTGTCTTCACTGCAGGCCGGAAAGGCCGAGGGCGGGGTCGATTCCATCGAGTACGGCGGCCAGAGCCTTGGCCTTGTGAGCGATCTGCTTGCGCTGACCGTCGGTGACGCTGTCGTAGCGGCGGTACTGGCCGTCGACTTTCAAACTGTCCAACTGGCTGTCGAATGCGTCGAGGGCGTTATCGACCTTGGGCAGCAGGTCGGCGGCGGATTTTTCCAGCAGTGGACGCATCAGCTCGACCACCTTGTGAGCGGCGGCCAGGTTGGCGGCGAAGCCATTCAGGTCCAGATGGCTGTAGCGTTCCTCCTCACCGCTGAGCGCACGTACATCCGCCAGGCTGTTGAGGTTGCGCACCACGATGCCGACCAATTGCTCGGGCGGCAGCGACTGGGCCAGCAATTGCTGCTTGAGGGTGGTGACGTCACTGAGCAGGCGCTGCGCTACCGGCGCCAGGCCGTCGAGGCTGCGTTGCTGGAACAGGCTGTACTCAATGCGGTGGAAGCCGCTGAAGGCCGGGTCTTGTTCGCGTTTTTCGAAATAATCGGCCCGCGCATTGATTGCGTTGTCGAGTTCAGCCAGGCGTTGTGCGGCCGGGGCCAAACCCTGATAGGCCACGCGAGCGGTGGCATACAACGCCTGTGCCTGCGTCAGGTCGCCGGCGTCGATGGCCTGTTGCAGTGCGGTTACGGCCTTGATCAGCGCGCTGCCCTGGCTACTCAAGTACACCCGGAACTCCGACAGCGGGCCGATAAAGGCCACCATCGACGGCTTGGCTTTGGCCTGGGCTTCGGATTCGGCGGTTGGCGTTACATGCAGAGTGCCGCGTGGATTGCTCAGCAGGCCGCAGGTAATCGCGTAGTCACCGGGTTGCAGGTTGGCATTGATCACCTGGCTCAAGCCGGGGGCGATGTTCTCGCGCTCCTCGACCACCAGCACGCCGTCGAGGATTTCCCATTCCACCGCCCGGTCGGAACGGTTGATGATCCGAAAACTCGCCGGCCCGGCGGGCACGGTCAGCGCATTGGGTTCGCAGGCGTGGGCATGGATGGTCACCGCAATTTCATTGCTGTGGGTCTGGCGCTTGGCGGCGGCCAGTTGCGAAGCGTAGTAGAACAGGCCGCCGGCGGCGATCATCACGACCACCGAGCCGGCCACCGCCCAGCGCAGGGCTCGGGGTGGCGAGGCGGGTTGAGGCGTTGGGTTGGTCAAGAGACGGTCCTTACTGGCTGGAAACGGAAGAGGGCGCGGCGACCGGTTTGGCCGCGGCGGCGGGCAGGAAGAACATCACCAGCGCCACCACCAGGTAGATCAGATAGGCACCCAGGGTGCTCACGGTCGGTGCTTCCTGATAACCGAACATGCCGGCGAGCACCGAGCCCAGCGGGCTGTCCATCGGCAAGGCAGTGCTGAAATCGAACAGCACGGTTTGCAGGTGATTCCACACCCCGGCTTCATGCAGGGCCTGCACCGAGTTGGCGAGGATGCCAGCGGCGACCACCAGGATAAACAGCCCGGTCCAGCGGAAAAACGCTGCCAGGTTCAAGCGCATGCTCCCGGTGTAAATCAGGAAACCCACAATGATCGCCAGCACCAGCCCGAGCAGTGCACCGATCGGCGCGCCCGGGCCTTCGCTCTGCTGGAACACCGCCAGCAGGAAAAACACCGTCTCCAAACCTTCACGGGCCACGGCGAAAAACACCATGAGGATCAGCGCGGTGACCTGGTGTTTCGAGCCGGTCAGCGCCTGATCGAGGGAGGCGTGCAAAGAATGCTTGATGGAGCGCGCCACCTTGCGCATCCAGAACACCATGGAGCTGAGAATGCCCACGGCGACCAGGCCGACGATGCCTTCAAACAGCTCCTGTTGTTTCTGCGGAAACTCGGCGCTCATCAATTCCAGACCACCGCCCACCAGCAGTGCCAGGGCCGCAGCGAGGAAAACCCCGATCCACACCGCCGGCATCCATTGACCCCGACCGGTCTGCTGCAGGTAACTGGCGATGATGCCAACGATCAACGCTGCTTCGATGCCTTCGCGCAGCATGATGAGAAAAGGGACAAGCATCGCGCACCACAGGGTAACTAGATAGGAAGCTAAGTTGTAACATAATGATACTCATTGCTAAACAGCAAATATTGACATTAGCTGAACGCTCGCTGAACGGTGGTGACGAATCCTCGCGACCCTTATGATGCAGGCCACCTCAACAGCTGTCGGATCGCCTGAAGCCCCATGTCCGAAAAAGACACCATCTCCCTGCACCTTGTGCGCGAAGCGCTGCTGCAAAGCTGCCCCCCCGGAGCGGCCAGCGCACAGGTGCTGACCAAGGTTGGCATCGACCCAGCGCTGCTGGCGCAGCCCGATGCACGGGTGTCGGCTACCACCTATGCACGGCTGTGGCGGCTGCTGGCCAGGCGCTCGGACGACGAGTTCTTCGGTATGGACCCGCGCAAGCTCAAGTCAGGCAGCCTGGCGTTTTTGTGCCGCGCCTGCATGGCGCAACCCACATTGGCTGCCGGCCTGGAAACCGGCCTGGGGTTTCTCTCGTTGATGCTGGAGCATCTACCCGCGCAACTGGTGCGCCAACAAAGCCTGGCGGAAATTGTCCTGCTGGAGCCCGAGACCGAGCCACGTCGGGCGTTCACCTATTTCACCTACTGGATGATCGTGCACGGCGTCGCCTGTTGGCTGGCCGGGCGCCGCATTCCGATCTTGGCCATCGAACTGCGTTGCCCGCCGCCGGATTTCTGCGACGACTACCGGGTGATGTTCTCCGACAACCTGCGCTTCGATCGGCCACGCACGCGCATGATCTTCTCCGCCGACTGCCTGGACCTGCCGATCAAGCGCAGCCCCCAGGAGCTTCAGCGCTTCCTCGCCCACGCTCCCGCGAACATCCTGGTCAAATACCGCGACCCCGAGAGCCTGGCCACCCGTATCAAACACGACCTGCGCCAACTGCCCCCCGACACCTGGCCGGAAACCGAAGGCCTGGCCGCCAGTCTGTGCATCTCCGCATCCACCTTGCGTCGTCGCCTGGCCGAGGAGGGGCAGACATACCAGGGCCTCAAAGACAGCGTGCGCAAGGAATTGGCAATTGTCTGGCTGGCCGAACCGCAGATCAGCTTTGCCGAAATCGCCGTGCGGCTGGGCTTTGCGGATGTGAGTTCTTTTTATAAGGCGTTTCGTAAGTGGTCTGGGTCGAATCCGGGGCATTATCGGAGTTTGATTCTTAACGATATTGGCTGAACTTCAGGCGTACAAGGAGATAGGTAATGCGCACGTCATGGTTATGGTTGATTTGCTGCGCGCTTTTCCCGTTGAACAGTTGGGCGCAGTTGGGGATCGGTGATTTCACGCTGGGCATGCCGCGCCAGCAGGTCATGGACATCCTGCATCGCCACTTCCCCTCGGTGGAGTTGGAACACAACCTCTCCTATCCGGTGCCTATGCCTTACTACCGCGCGCGCGAACCGTCCCGTCCGTATCTTTTAAAGGATGTACCGATCCATACCGTAGCGGCCTATTTCGACGAGGCTGACCGGCTCAAGCAACTGAGCATCAATTTCGATATCACCGACCCCGAACGAATCAAGGCGCTGATACCGCTTATGCACGAGGCACGGCTGGCGCCCGACACCCAAGGACGTCATGAACTCTTCAACAGTGATGGCGAGTTGACCTATTACGTGTCGCAACCCTATGGGTGGACAGTCGTGGAGATCGCCGACAGGGCCGCGTCGAAGGTTAATATTCCGATGCGTGCCCACGTAGATCAACAGATCAGGGCATTCAAGTAGCAAAGATGGGGCTGGGGGTAGAGAAACGTTTAAAACTACATGTCCCCGCTGGCCTACATCGCTGTTAAATATTGTTTGGTAAGTTTCTGAAATATAAAGCTCAGGCTTCTAGCCTTATTGACGGCTTTTTTGTGCGCCTAACAGTAGCGTCGTGATAACACCCAATAAGCCAATAAGGCAGAAGACTGCAACAATAACCAAAGTCGACGAAAAGCCGTATCTATCAACTAATCCTCCGAAGACAGTGTAGGAGGCGCCGATAATAACCGAGTTGACTAGATTTGCAGCGGACAGGCATGAGGCTCGGATGCGGGAATCGACATTGTCGTGAATATATGTTTCATATGACGTCTCATAGATGGCGGGGAGCGACATTATCAGGAGGAAACTTGCTGCTGAGGCATTCACGCCAATGTCCATTGATAAGATTAAAAGAAGTAGGGTGATAATAAATGTTGTGGTGAATGCAACAATGCCGAGAGAAAATCTTGAGCAAACATAACCCGCAACTATAAACACTACAGCCGATATGGCTTCTACTGCAGCATATATTCCAGCAATCAAAGTGACATCTAAGCCTTGCAGCGAGAAAAAAGGTTGGCCGTAGATAAATAAAGGTACGGTTGAAAGCTCAAATAAAGCGAACCCAATGAACAAGGGTATAAGGAAAGCGCCGTTTTTTGAGCGGAAAAAGCATACCAGTGAATTGAAAACGCCTTCTGCTTCCCTATTGGGCACCCTACTTTTTGCACTGGGATTGAGGGAGGTGGAAAGAGGATTTTTTTCGGTCATGAATGAAACCATGATGGCTCCAATAAGTTTGGATATCGCAAAAAATATATAAACGCTGTTCCACGACATAGCCTCTTGCAAGGCGCCGCCAAGAAGCATGGATAAGCCTAATGAAACTGCACCGATAGCACGGGCGCGGGATATTATCCTTGGGTATTCCTCTGTTCTATTTTCGGCCAGTAGGTTGTCATATAACAACGCTCTGTCCGCACCGGAGCCCATAGCAATACTGGCGCCGAAGAGGCAAAAGATAAACGCGAAAGGAATAAAATCGGAGAACAATAAAAATCCAATGCCGCTTATAAATAATCCCAAAAAACCAAGTATTAGAGAGTGTCTACGTCCGTAGCGATCTGCAAGTAGACCGGATGGTATTTCCAAGGCTACACAAGAAAAGAATAAAAAAGACTGAAGAATGCCTATTTGTCCTTGGGTTATACCGAGTTGCAAAAGATAGAGTACAAATAAGCCTCTCTGGACATCCAGATTCATAAATATTGACAGCGTGTAATATGGGTTGTTGTTTTTCAAGGCGTTCCATGCTCTTTTTTATTTTAATGCTGATGTTTCGTAATTTTAAAAAAACAGGCGGCTTTGGCTGTCCGGATAGAATGATGAGCGTTGACGAGGTCTTCCTGCGGCAGGAGTTTACCGATGCGATCTCTTTCCAGCAGCAGTTTAGTAAGTAGTCAGCATCAAAATCTTGAGGAAAGCGAGTCACGATTTTGTATGAAATAGTGCATGGAATGTAGTAATGGTCAGGCACTAGGAATTAACTCACAACATCTTTCTCCTGAGTATTACAGAACCTTCCTTAATGTTTTTAGGACGCGCCTGGCATACGCGCAGTAAAAAATCGTGCATGGTTTTAACCGTGATCCTACTTGGGCGTCGGGTTAAGCAAGCCAGACGCTGGATCTGTAAAGGATCGCTCACTTAACTGCGAAGGTTTGCTGCGGAGGATTGAAAGCGTGGCGTGATTGCCTTCATACGTTAAGTCTCCAATCAATACTCTGACGGTGAACTTATGAAAAATTTCATTGCGTTACCTTTTGCGGCGTTGATGCTGGTGTCGGTTCAGGCGTCTGCACTGTGCCTGAATGTTTCTGAGAGTTTTGGCGGGATTGTGGAACAAAAGGAGGAAATTACCGTTAAAGGTCCGTTCACAATAACGGGCAGTAACGGGTGCTCCAGTGCAAATATTGAAGCAATGATTTCAGTTGGCGGTGTGGGGAGAGTTCCGCAAATTTCTATTGAGCAAGAAGTGGGTTCTTCCTGGAGAACGGTAGCGGCCAACCCACTGTCGCCTCGTGCGTCTTGGCTCGGCCCTTTAGGTACCTATCGAGTGAGGGTATATAATCCTGACGAGCAATCCAAGGCCTACTCGGGGACTGTCAGATATGGACGCTGATTAGATTTGGACGCAGTGTGCCAGGGAACTCTGGCACACCGCTACCTTGCTGATGGTCAGACTCGTTCCTCCACCGATAAATCACTTTTTGATGAGTTTGCAAAATACGCGAGCGCATTAATTGCTCGATTGGCGTCTACCATGCCTCGTATGTACTCGGGAATACCTTGTGAACGTGCAACATCAGGCCTGCTATCCACAAAAGCAAGATAGTCCTCCAGTTTTTCGTCGAACAGCGCAATTGCGTTGAACTTGACGTGCGTGTTCGTTTGCCGGCCGTTAGCATCAGACGCACCATCTCCCGATATAAACATCCGAAAAGCCTGATCATCTATTATTTTACTGTTGAATAATCGACTACCCACCTGCTTAAGCTCATCGGTACTGATAGACGTCATATCATATTTCTTCAAGAAGTCCTTTAAGTCCGCTAACTCGTCTTGACGCCACATTCTCAGTTCATCAACGGCTTTCGATTCATCAGTGATAGTGAACGCGTTCGTCACCTTGTCCGGGTTCTTGATTACGATCGCATTCGTCTGCATGGAACGTACATTAGGTATAGTCACTCTCATGTCCATATCCGTCTCCTTATTGGATAAAGGTTACGTCCCGTTATCGACTTCGCATAAACGATATTTAGGCTGTTGGAAAATTTGGGAAGTGTCTGACAGATGCGATTACCAATAGGAAAGTGTTATTCATTACTATCAGCGCAAAAAAAGCCCCATGACCGAATGGACCATGGGGCTAAAAATTGGCTGGATGCGACCAACCAAAGGAGCTCTTTAAATTACTTGGCCGTCGCTACGACTGTCTCCGGCTGCCAGCCGCCACCGAGGGCTTTGTAGATCGCGACAATCCCGCGGTACAAATCCACTTCGGCCTGGGCCTGGGCGTCTTCGGCGGCCAAACGCTCACGCTGGGCATCGAGCAGGACGAGGAAGTCCACGGTGCCTTCGCGGTAGCGGATGGCGGCGAGGTCGGCGGCGGCGCGGCTGGATTCGCTTTGGCGGATCAGCGAGACCAGGCGTTGCTGGCGTTTGCCGTAGTCGCTGAAGGCGTTTTCGGATTCTTCCAGGGCCAGCAACACTTGCTGTTCGTAGGTGGCCAGGGCGCCGTCGGCTTCGGCGTCGGCACCGCGCAGGCGGGCGCGCACGCTGCCCAGGTCGAACGCGGCCCAGGTGATGCTCGGGCCAAGGGCCCAGGCGTTGGCGGCGGACGATCCTATCTGCGAGCCACGCCCGGCGGTAAAGCCGAGGAAGCCACTGAGGCTCACTCTTGGGAACAGGTCAGCCTTGGCCACACCTATGCGCGCGGTGGCGGCGGCCAATTTGCGCTCAGCGCTGAGGATATCCGGGCGCCGTTGCAGCAGTTGGCCTGGGTCGCCGATCGGCAAGGCTTTGGCAATCGCCGGCAGGTCTTTCGGGCTCAGGTCCACGGTCAGCTTGTCCGGACGCTGGCCGAGGAGGGTGGCGATGCGGTTACGCTCGCGCACTTGTTCGGCCTGCAGTTGCGGCACGCTGGCTTCCACCGAAGCCAGGCGCGCGTCGGCCCGTTCTACATCGAGCTGATCCCCCACCCCGGCATCCCGCAGGCTGACGGTGATGGTGCGCGACTCCTGCTGATTCTTCAGGTTGTCCAGGGCGATGCGTTCACGCAGTTGCGCGCCGCGCAGTTGGCCGTAGGCGTCTACCAGTTCGGCAATCAAGGTGACTTGCAACTGGTACAGGTCCGCTTCGGCCGCCTGCTGATCGGCGTCGCTGGCTTCCAGGTTGCGCTGGATGCGGCCGAACAGGTCCAGCTCCCAGGCCATGTCCAGGCCCAAGTCGTAGCGCTCGCTGTTGACCCGTTTGGTGGTCTGGCCGGGAATCTGCCCCTTGCCCAGGTCGCTGCTGGCGCGGCTGGTGATGGTCGGCATTGCGTCATTGCTGGCGTCGTCGCGGATCGCCCGGGCTGCCCGCAGACGGGCGAAGGCTACGCGCAGGTCACGGTTGCCTTGCAACGATTGAGTCACCAACTGGTTGAGGGTCGGGTCGTCGAACTGCTGCCACCAGATGCCTTCGAACTTGGCGTGGTCATATTGCTTGGCGTCCGCGGCGGCGGCGATGTTCGCCGCCTCCGGGGTCTGGGTCTTGTAGTCCGGGCCCACGGCACAGGCGGCGAGCGCCAGTACCAGCAAGCTCGGCAGGAATACTTTTACACTCATTGCTGTGTCTCCAGCTTCAAAGCCTTGGCTGCTTTGCGCGCTTCGCTGCGCTCCACATAGCGACGGATCAGGACGTAGAACACTGGGGTCAGCAACAGTCCGAAGAAGGTCACACCGATCATCCCCGAGAACACCGCCACACCCATGGCATGGCGCATCTCGGCACCGGCACCGCTGGACAACACCAGAGGCACCACCCCCATGATGAAGGCGAACGAGGTCATCAGGATCGGCCGCAGACGCAGACGGCAAGCTTCCAGCACCGCCGCCAGCGGGTCGAGGCCTTCCTGCTGTTTGTCCTTGGCGAATTCGACGATCAGGATCGCGTTCTTGCACGCCAGGCCCACCAGTACGATCAGGCCGATCTGAGTGAAGATGTTGTTGTCGCTACCCGAGATGATCACCCCGGTGATGGCCGACAGCAGCGTCATCGGTACGATCAGGATTACCGCCAGTGGCAGGCTCCAGCTTTCGTATTGGGCGGCCAGTACCAGGAACGCCAGCAGTACGCAGAGCGGGAACACGAACAGCGCGGTATTGCCCGAGAGGATCTGCTGGTAGGTCAGGTCGGTCCACTCGTAGGTCATGCCGTTGGGCAGTTCCTCCTTCAGCAGTTTTTCAATCGCGGCCTGGGCCTGGCCGGAGCTGTAGCCCGGTGCGGCGTTGCCGTTGATTTCCGCCGTGATAAAGCCGTTGTAGTGCATCACCCGGTCCGGGCCCGAGGTGTCGCTGACTTTGATAAAGGTCGCCAGCGGGATCATCTCGCCTTTGTTGTTACGCACTTTCAGCTGGCCGATCTGGTCGGCGTCCTGGCGGAACTGTTGCTCGGCCTGCACGTTGACCTGATAAGTGCGCCCGAAACGGTTGAAGTCGTTGGCGTACAGCGAACCCAGGTAGACCTGCAGGGTGTCGAAGATGTCGCTGATCGCCACGCCGTGGGTCTTGGCCTTTTCGCGGTCGATGGCGGCATCGACCTGAGGCACGTTGACCGTGTAGCTGGTGAACAGGCCGAACAGCTCCGGCACGCTGCGGCTCTTGGCGATCACGTTCTGCACTTCTTTGTACAGCTCGTCATAACCCAGGTTGCCACGGTCTTCGATCTGCAGGCGGAACCCACCGATGGTGCCCAGGCCCTGGACCGGCGGCGGCGGGAAGATCGCCATATAGGCTTCTTCAATGCCGCTGTATTGGCCATTCAACGCCCCGGCAATCGCGCCGGCGGACATACTCGGGTCTTTGCGCTCATCGAAGGGCTTCAAGGTCACAAACACGATGCCGCTGTTCGGGCTGTTGGTGAAGCCATTGATGGACAGGCCCGGGAAGGCAATCGCGGCTTCCACGCCAGGCTGTTTCAGGGCGATCTCCGACATGCGCTTCATCACGCTTTCGGTACGGTCCAGGCTCGCGGCGTCAGGCAATTGCGCGAAGGCCACCAGGTATTGCTTATCCTGGGCCGGGACGAAACCGGTCGGGGTGTGGGCGAAGCCGAAGAAGGTCAGCACCATCAAGCCGGCGTACACGAACAGGGCAATGCCACTGCCGCGGATCACTCGGCGCACAGTGCCGACGTAACCATGGCTGGCCTTTTCGAAAAAGCGGTTGAACGGGCGGAACAACCAGCCACCAAACAGCTTGTCGAGGAACTTGGAGAAGCGGTCCTTCGGCGCATCGTGGCCGCGCAGCAACACGGCCGCCAGGGCTGGGGACAGGGTCAGCGAGTTGAACGCCGAGATCACCGTCGAGATCGCAATGGTCAAGGCGAACTGCTTATAGAACTGCCCGGTCAAGCCGCTGATAAAGGCAGCCGGAATGAACACCGCACACAGCACCAGCGCCGTGGCGATGATCGGCCCGGTCACTTCACTCATGGCTTTTTCGGTTGCCGGGAACGGCTCCAAGCCCAGCTCGATATTACGTTCGACGTTCTCCACCACCACAATGGCGTCGTCCACCACGATGCCAATGGCCAGTACCAATCCGAACAGCGACAGCGCGTTGAGGGAGAACCCGAACAGGTGCATCACCGCAAAAGTACCGATCAACGATACGGGCACCGCCACCAACGGAATGATCGAGGCGCGCCAGGTCTGCAGGAACAGAATCACCACCAGCACCACGAGGATCAGGGCTTCGAACAGGGTGTGCACCACTGCCTCGATGGAGCCGCGAACGAAGATCGTCGGGTCATAGGCGATGCGGTAATCCATGCCGGCCGGGAAGCTCTTTTTCAACTCGGCCATCTTGCTGCGCACATCGTTGGAGATGTCGATGGCATTGGAGCCGGGACGCTGGAAGATTGGGATCGCCACCGCCGGTTGGTTATCGATCAGCGAGCGCAGCGCGTATTGGCTGGACCCCAGTTCGACCCGGGCAATGTCTTTGAGGCGCGTGATTTCACCGTTGGCGCCGGCGCGAATCACGATGTTCTCGAACTCTTCTTCGGTAACCAGGCGGCCCTGGGTATTGACCGACAACTGGAAGCTGGTATCGGACGGCGCGGGCTGGGCACCCAGGGCACCGGCGGCCACCTGACGGTTCTGCTCGCGAATCGCGGTGACCACATCGGTGGCGGTCAGGTTGCGCGAGGCGGTCTTGTTCGGATCCAGCCAGACGCGCAGCGAGTAGTCGCCCATGCCGAACAACTGCACATCGCCGACGCCACCCAGGCGCGCCAGCTCATCCTTGATATTGAGGATCGCGTAGTTGGACAGGTACAGCATGTCGTAGCGCTGATCCGGGGAGGTCAAGTGCACCACCATGGTCAGGTCGGGGGAGGCCTTGTCCACGGTGATACCGATGCGCGTCACTTCTTCCGGCAGCTTGGGCTGGGTCCGGGTCACTCGGTTCTGCACCTGCACCTGCGCGTTGTCCAGGTCGGTGCCCAGGGCGAAGGTGATGGTCAGGGTTAGCTTGCCGTCGGCGGTGGACTGCGAAGACATGTACAACATGTTCTCGACGCCGGTGATCGCCTGCTCCAGCGGCGCGGCTACGGTTTCGCCGATGACCTTGGGGTTGGCGCCGGGGAAGTTGGCGCGTACCACCACGGTAGGCGGCACTACTTCCGGGTATTCGCTGATCGGCAATTGGAACAGCGAGATCGCACCGGCGATCAGGATCAGCAGCGACAGCACCGCTGCGAAGATCGGCCGCGAAATGAAGAACTTGGAAAAATTCATCTTGAGTCGTATCCCTTAACCGCGTGGAGTCGCAACACTGGCGAGCTTGGGCGCGGTTTTTTCCGGCGCCACTTGCTCAAGGTTGCTGGCTTCAAGCGCTTGTCGTTGTTGGGCCAAGGCGGCGAGGGTTTCTTTGCTGGCCATCGGAATGGTTTCCGGGGTGACCGGTGCACCGGGGCGCGCGCGCTGCAGGCCCTTGACGATAATGGTGTCGTCCTTGTTCAGGCCGTTGCGCACGATGCGTAACCCTTCGATCTTTGGCCCCAGTTCCACTGCGCGGTAGGCCGGCTTGTCGCCTTCCATCACCAGCACGAACTTCTTGCCCAGGTCGGTGCCGACCGCTTCGTCGTTGATCAGCACGGCGGAGTAGGTGCCGCTGCCTACCAGCTTCAAGCGCGCATACAGGCCAGGGGTGTATTCGCCTTTGCTGTTATCGAACACCGCGCGCCCACGAATGGTGCCGGTGGCCGGGTTGACCTGGTTGTCGATGAAGTTCATCTGGCCCAGGTGCGGGTTGCCGGCTTCATTGGACAGGCCCAGGTACACCGGGGTGGTTGCGCCGCGACGGCCCTGGCGCGCCAGTTCGGTGTATTTGAGGTACACGCGTTCGTCGGCGTCGAAGTAGGCATAGACCTTATCGGTGGAGACCACGCTGGTCAGCGCGGTGACGTCGGCGGTGACCAGGTTGCCGGCGGTGATTTCGGCACGGCTGACGCGGCCGCTGATCGGCGAGGTCACGCGGGTAAAACTCAGGTTCAGCTTGGCCAGGTCCAACTGCGCCTGGATCCCGGCGACGGCGGCGCGGGCTTCCTGGGCGGCGGTGGTGCGCGAGTCGGCGAGTTCGGCGGAGATCGCATTGCTCTGGCGCAGGCGCTCGCCACGCTGGGCTTCGTTTTCGCTGCGGGTGGCGGCGGCCTTGGTTTGTTGCAGTTGCGCTTCAAGGCGGCGCACTTCGGCTTGGAATGGGCGTGGGTCGATCTGGAACAGCAGGTCGCCTTTCTTGACCAAAGCGCCTTCGGTGAAAGCGACTTGGTCAATCTGGCCAGACACCCGTGGACGAATCTGTACGGTTTCCGGCGCTTCGAGACGGCCGGTGAATTCGTCCCACTCGTTGACCGGTTGCTCCAGCACCTTGGCGACGCTGACTTTCGGCGCCGGCATGGCGGCCGCTTGTTCCGGGGTTTTGCCGCACGCGCTCATCACCACCATGGCCAAAATCGCCAGGGGCACGCGCAAAGGTTTGAGTGACTGTTCCATAGGGTGCATCCGCCAATGTATTTGAGATGGGCGGATCATGCGCGGGGACGCGGTATGTCACGAATCGAATGAAGCAAAGGTAACTATCATTCGGAATGATATAAGCGCCGATTAAGCCCTCTAGCATGGGGCTTTCGTTAGGGAGCTATCAATGCCCTTGATGGCAAGAGTGTTTTGCGTGGCGTGCAAGGAAGCGATTTCTCAACTCGCACTGTCGGCGGTTAGCCGCGCTGCGATACGTTCCATCAACAGGCTGACCCGGCGCGGCTGGGCCCGACTGGCCGGGTAGACGATGTTCAAAGCGGTACGCCCGAGGTCGTAGTCCTTGAACAGCTCCACCAGCCGTCCGGCGTGCAGGTCGTCGCGCACGTCCCACACCGATTTCAAGCACAAGCCATGGCCGTCCAGGCACCACTGGCGCACCAGCGCACCGTCGTTCGCCACACGCCGGCCGCGTACCAGAATGCGCTGGGTATGCCCGTGCTGGCTGAAGGTCCACTCCCGCGCCAGATTGATGCCGAAGCGCATTACCAGGCATTCATGTTCGGCCAGGTCAGCAGGCTGCAACGGCGTGCCGTGGCGTTTCAGGTAAGCGGGGGCGGCGCACACCACGCGGCGGTTCTCGCCCAAGGGTTTGGCGTGCAAGCTGCTGTCGACCAGGGCGCCGTAGCGCACGGCGAAATCGATACCCTGGCCGACCGGGTCGACATAACCGTCGCTGAGGTGCAGGTCGATGCTGACCTGCGGATGCTCCTCCATGAATTGCTCCAGGATCGGTTCGAGGTACTGACGCCCCAGATCCTGCGGCGCACTCAAGCGAATCAACCCGGAAACCGTCTGGGTACCCAGGCGAATGCTGCTGTGCAACGCCTCGGCCTGATCCAGCAGGCGCCGCGCGCCTTCAGCCAACACGCGCCCTTCGTCGGTCAGGTGAATAGCGCGGGTGGTGCGGTTGAGCAGGCTGGCGCCGTAGAAGCTCTCCAATTGCGCCAGCCGTTCGGACACCGAGGCCGGTGACAACCCCAACTCGCGCCCGGCGGCGGACAGCCCACCTTTCTCGATGATCAACAAAAACAGCTCAAGATTTTTCAGCGGCATTGTTCGGAGTTTCCGAAAGGGGTTTTTGAAAATGGCTCAATTATCAAAATAATCCAAAAGTCTTAGGGTTGCATCGTGCTTATCCAACGGAGTCATGCGATGTCATTGATCAACACGCAACGGCGTACCTTTCTCGCCCAGGCCAGCGCAGGCGCAGCGGTGCTGGCGGCGGGTTCGATACTCAACCCGGCCGGCGCCGCAGCCGCGCCAACGGGCCAGGCAACTCGCGCCACGACGGCGTCCAGTCAGCGCAGCGGACGGTTCTGGCCCGGCGACACGCGGCTGGTGGTGTCGATTTCCATGCAGTTCGAAGCGGGTGGGCAGCCGCTAAAGGGCACCGACAGCCCGTTCCCCAAGGTGGATTTCCCCGACAGCGTGCCGGCGGATGTGGCCACCAACACCTGGTTTGCTTACGGCTACCGCGAGGGCATCCCGCGCATGCTTGACCTGTGGGACCGGCACGGCGTGAAGGTCACCAGCCACATGATCGGCGACGCGGTGCAGCGTCACCCTGAGTTGGCCCGCGAGATCGTCGCCCGTGGCCACGAAGCGGCGGGCCACGGCCCGCGCTGGAGTTCCCAGTTCGCCATGAGCCGCGATCAGGAGCGCACCTTTTTGCGCCAGGCCGCAAGCATGCTACAGGCGGTCACCGGCCAGGCCGTCACGGGCTACAACTGCAACTGGCTGCGGCGCGGCCCCAACACCTTGTCGCTGCTGCAAGAGCTGGGCTACGTCTACCACATCGATGACGTGAGCCGCGATGAGCCCTTTATCGAGCAGGTCAACGGCAAGGATTTCGTGGTGGTGCCCTACACCCTGCGCAATAACGACATTGTGCTGATTGAAGGCCGCAACTATTCGCCGTCCCAGTTCCTGGAGCAGGTCAAGCTGGACTTCGATCAACTCTACGAAGAGGCCGGCACCCGGCGCCGCATGATGTCCATCAGCGCCCACGACCGCATCAGCGGTACGCCGCAAATGGTCAAGGTGTGGGATGAATTCCTGCGCTACGCCAACCGCCATCCCGGCGTTGCTTTTATGCGCAAGGACGCGATTGCTCAATACACCCTCAATAGCCCGCAGAGCCTTCGGGAAACCGAGACGATCTAAGGCGCCAACCCCTTCATTCAAGGACATAACCGATGAAACCTTTTGCCCGTTCGCGTTGCGCCATCGCCGTTACCGCGTTGCTACTCTCGGGAGCGGCTGCGGCTGCCACGACCGAGTTGGTCGAACCCTCTGTGTTGGTGGTGGATAAGAGCCTTACGCCGAAGCAACAGGCGATGATGGAAACCGTCGCGCGCCGTTACGACACCTTCTGGCACACCGGTGAGGAACGCCTGGCACGCGAGGCGTTGGCGGATAACTTTGTCGACAAAACACCCCCCGAGGGGCGCAAACAGGGCCCGGAAGGTCCGCTGCTGGCGTCGCGGGCCTTCCGCGCGGCGGTGCCGGACCTGAGTTGCGCAATCGAACAACTGATCATCGCCGGCGACCGCGCGGTGGTACATCTGCATTTTCGCGGGCACTTCACCGGCACTTTTGGGCAGCGCCAGGGCAGTGGCCAGGCGGTGGATTTTATTGCCACCGATATCTATCAGATCGACAACGGCAAAATCGCCGCTAACTGGCATATCGAAGATAACCTGACCTTGATGAAGCAGTTGGGCGCGCTCTAGCGCTGGGCGGGATCGACGCGGATATACGTGCGGAATACGTGATCCCATAACGGTGAAGAGACCCCGAAGTTCTTCTCGATGCCCTGTCGGTGGTGCAGGTCGTGATTGGCCACCAGCCCGGGCATCCACCCATAAGCCCAATGCTGCGGGCGGTGCATTACGTAATGCACTGAGATATAGAAAAAGTAGCCGGTCACCGCGCCGATAAACACCGAGACCAGGCCGGTGTACCAGGCCAACAGCAAGACTGCGGCAAAGGTCGAGCTGGTTTTCCAACTCGACACGCCGATATAGGCCAGCACATCCACATGGTGGGTCCAGTGTTCGCGCCGGTACAGCGAGTGAAACAGGAAACGGTGCGCTGAATACTCCACCAGTGTCCAGGCCAGCAGGCCCACGAGGGCGAGCCCTGGCTCGAACGGCGCCAGGCATAACGCAAAGATCACGAAAGCGGGAACGGTGAAAAAATCGAGGTAGTACGCGAGCGAAGACATCAACCATTTATTCGAAACGGCCATGTGCGGAATATCCCTGTAGTGCGCGATGGAAAGACAAGCGATGGGGGCGTGGGGCTACCACGCGCGCCATCATGCAGGTGCGCTGGCGCTAAGTCACCATGGCTCCCGCGTATATCGGCGGCATTTGTGGGGTGTGACACATCCACACAATGGCGCCGCCGCCGCTGCTCAAAAATCCAGCGTCACGCCGCTGTACACCGCACGTCCGTCACCGGGGGAGTGCAAAGCGGCGCGGGCACCGTCCGGGTCGTACCAGGCGTACTCGTAGTATCGATTGGTAAGGTTTTTGAGCTGCAGGTCGATACTCACGGACTCGCTCACTCGGTAGGTGGCACCCAGGTTCATCAATACATAGCCGCCGTAGGTGCCCTGGGTGTTTTCCCGTTCCAGATAGTAGTGGGTCTGACCGTTCATCCACGCGCTCAACTGCAAGGCCGGGGTGGCCTGGTAGCTGACGCCGGCGTTGTACAGGTGATGGGGGACGTGGTCGATTTCCCGGCCCTTGCTATTGGGCAAGGTGGCACTGGGTTTGAGAATTTTGGAGTACTGCCAGGCGTAGGTCAGCCACATTTCGGTGCGGTCGTTCGGGTGCAGATTCAGCTGCGCGTCATAGCCCCAGCGTCGGGTTTCGCCGACATTGTCCGACTCACCGCTGGGGTCGTTCAAACGGCGGCTGACTTCGCCGCTGGCTTCCTGTTGCCAATAGGCAATACGCCCGTCCATCCAGGCGGTGGGGGTGAACTTGATGCCGGTTTCCCAACCGTCGTTGATGGACGGCGCCAGGTCGCTGTCCCGTGGCGGGATCTTATACGCCGCCGCCCCGGTGCCCACCTGGAAGGTGCGACCCCAGTTGGCGTACAGGCTGGCGACTGACCAGGGCGAGTAGACCACGCTGAGCTTGGGCTGCTTGATCAACCCATAGTCATTGATGGCGTAGTCCAGGCCGGTCATTTCGTTAGTGAAGCTGCCGCGGATTTTGTCGACGCGATACGCCGGGATGATTTTCAGCGATTCGAACGGCTTGATCTCGGCCTGCAGGTAAGCGCCATAGGTGTCGAAGTCGAACTGCTGGTCGCGGGTCTGGGCCAGGCGCGCGCGGTCCCGGGTGCGATAACGCTCGCTGGTGTTGCGTTGCTGTTGGAAGTCGCTGCCGCCTTCAAGGGCGAAGTCATACAGCCAGCTGACATCGGGCCGCCAGGTCAGCGAGGTGAGGGCGCCGTACTGGGTTTCGTAGGCGTCGCGTTCCTGTTGGGGGCTGGTGCGCCAGTATTGGGTCCAGCGGCGGTCGTCGAAGGTGTTGAGGTAGGTTTTCGCCGACCAGGCCAGGGTTTCGCTCAGCTCCGTATCCAGATGCACGCTCAGTTGATTCATGCGCCGCGTACCTTTGTCGCTGGCGTTGTAGGGGTTGGTCATGGACGGGTGATGGTGCGCGTCCTGTTCGCTCAAATAGCCGGGCTCCTGGGCCTCGGTTTCATAGTGACGGGCGATCAGGCCGAGGCGGTAGCGGTCGTCGTCCGGGGTGTAGAACCACTTGCCGGACAGCGAAAACTTGTCCGCCTTGGCGTGATCGCGAAAGCCGTCGGTTTTCTGGTAAGCGAAGAAATAGTTCTGGGTCCAGTTGCTGCCCTCGATGCCTTTGGCCAGTTGGGTTTCCTGGGTGTTGTAGCTGCCGTAGCGCAGACGCGCCTTGGTGTAGTCACCGCCGGTGCGGGTGAACATATTGACGTTGCCGGCAATGTTGTTCAGGCCATAGCGCGCATCGCTGGTGCCGCGCACCACTTCGATACTGTCCAGTTCCAGGGGGAAAATCATGTCCATAAACGGCATGTTGCCGTCGTTGCTGTTGCTGGGGATGCCGTCGATCAGCAGCTTGACCGCATTGACTTCGCCTTCGCCGTTGAAGCCGCGAAAGGAGATTTTCCCCGAGGTGGTGCCTTGGTTGAACGGCGTCAGCAGCACCCCCGGGGCGCGGTTGAACAGTTCCCAGCTGTAGTTGACCGGCATTTTTTCAAGTATGTCGCCACCCAGGATATCCACCGAACTGAGCACGCTGCTGGTGCTCAGGGGACCGCTGGCAACGCTGTCGCCTTGCACGGTAACGGTGCCCAGGGTCAGGGCTGAGGTTTCGCTGGCATCGGCCAGCGGGTTGAAGGCGAACAGGCCGATGCAGAGCAATGGCCAGGACGGGCGCGGTAAAGCCCTGCGTTTGGCGCGCAGCAGCATGAATGGAGCAGGCATAGGGCAAGCTTCCTGATAACCGGAAAATTCTCAAAGACGTGGAGCCGCGCGCGCAGGCGCGACTGAGTACAGGGAGTAGGACGGCGATCAGGCGACAGGGGAGGCGCGCGGGCTCAGGCTCGGCCAGCGCACCCTGGGGTGCAGCGAAGGTAACAGCGGCGCGTCGAAGGCGATATCCGGCGCGAAGCGTGGCAGGTAGTGGCGGTAGTAGTCCGACGGCAACGCGGCCAGGCCCGCGTGCCCGCAGCAGCAGTCGGCGTGGTGCATGGGGCTGGTCGCGGGGCCAGACTTGAGCGGAGCGAGCAGTTTGTCGATGCCGGACGGCAAGGTGTTCGCGGTGCCGCCGGAGCAGAATCCGCCCCACAGCATCAGGCGCATGTCCGGCGGCTGCATGGCGCGACTCAGCGGCATGGCCAGCAGGTTCAGCAGCAAGGCCAGGCAGGCGATCCAGGGGCTGAGGCGTCGGAACGTGGCCATCACAGCAGTCGCACAAAGGGGGCGGATATTTAGCCGCAGTCTGGCGACGAAGTAAAAGCGCTTCGCCGTGCCATTTTGCCGCATGGGCTCGCGCGCCAGAAAACCGCAGCGTTACTGATAAAGGTCAAGGTGTCCCCGCTGGGAACGCGCACCCTTGGACTATCACTCACCCACTGGCCGCGTGCCGAGGTGCTTTATGTCTGCGTCCGCCCGTTTACTGTTGATCGCCCCCCAAACCATGACGCGCACACCTGCGTTCGAGCGTGCCGCGGCGCTGGCGAAGGCAATGCAATTACCGCTGCATATCGTCGCGTTCGATTACCTGCAGGCCTTGGCCTTTGCCGGGCTGTTCGCTCCCGAGCAGGTTCGCCAGGCGCGCGAAGGCTATCTGCACACCCATCGCCAATGGCTGGCAGCCCAGGCGCAGGCGCTGAGTGAACAGGGCCTGACAGTCACCAGCGAAGTGGTGTGGGTGCAGCATCCCTATGAAGAGATCCTGCATTTCGTCAAAGAGCTGTCGCTGGCGTTGATTATCAAAGACGCCGAGGACGATTCCGGGCTGAAGCGGGTGTTCTTCACCCCGCTGGATTGGCAATTGCTGCGCGACTGCCCGGCGCCGGTGCATTTGGTCACCGGGGATGCGCGACCACGACCTCGCCAAGTCTTGGCAATTGTCGACGTGCTGCGCAGTGAAGAACAGGACACCGTGTTCAACGACCAGATTATCGCCGCTGCGCGAAAACTGGCGACCGAATGTGCGGCCACCCTTGAACTGGTGCATGTGTATGACTGGACAGCCGCCTATGCCATGGACATGGGCGTTGGTGTACTGCCCCTGGCCACCGGGATCTACGAAGCACTGGGTTCGGCCCAGGAGGAAGCGTTCGCGGCCTTGGCCGAACGCCACGGTGTGCCGCCGCAACATCGCCACTTCCTGGAAGGCACCCCCGTACCGCGCATCTGTGAATTCGCCGAGGCCCATCGCACCGATGTGATTGTGATGGGCACCGTGCAGCATGGCGGCCTGGACAAACTGCTGGGCACCACCGCCGAATTGCTCTTGCAGCGGGCGCCGTGCAGCGTGTTGGCGATCAAACCGGGCAAAACGTTGTAGCGCAGCGCAGGTGGGTTCAGAACGTCGGTGGACGATGACAACCGGCAACGAGCTGCGTGAGCCCGCACAGATCGTGGACCTCGACATTGCGGCTGTTGATCGTGACGAGCCGCGAGTCGCGCAGGTGGGCGATGCTGCGGCACACGGTTTCCAGGCGCAGACCCAGGTAGGAGCCGATCTCCTCGCGGCGCATCTTCAACACGAAGCGTGTGCCGGAATAACCGCGCGCACTCAGGCGTTGCGACAAGTTCAGCAAAAAAGCGGCCAGACGTTCGTCGGCATTCATGTTGCCCAACAGCATGAGCATGCTGTGGTCGCGCACGATTTCCCGGCTCAACAACCGATTGAGGTTGTGCTGCAGGGAGGGCAGGGTTTGTGCGAGCTTTTCCAACTGCGCGAAGTGCATGGGGCAGACTTCGCTGTCTTCGAGGGCGACGGCACTGCATGCGTGTTCGTCGGCGCTGATGGCGTCCAGGCCCAGCATCTCTCCAGGGATCTGGAAACCGGTAACCTGCTCACGGCCGTCCACTGAAACAATACTGGTCTTGAATGAGCCGATGCGGATCGCGTAAAGCGAGCGCAAGGGGTCGCCGGCGCGGTACAAGGCCGTGCCTTTTTTGACTCTGAAGCGTTGCACGATGAGCTCGTCCAGGCGATCGACTTCCTGGCTGGAGAGGCTGATCGGCAGGCACAGCTCAACGACGCTGCATTGGGAGCAGGCTGACTTGAGGTGCTGAACGCTGATGGGCTGAGTATCCGGCAAGTGGCGTGCCTCCCCAATGATCACCGATCAAGTCTAGGTACTGCGTCATGCCTTACCAGCCTATTGCTGTCATTCCTGAGATAAACCGACGAGCGGAAAAGAAGTCCGGCCGAATGGATTGAGGAGAAGCTATCGGCGAATTCGCTCGAGTGGCTGGGTTAACTCCTATGCACCCGTCCAGTCAGTTCGGTGGGTTTACTTGATAAAAATCAGCACCTGCGCGAACGAGCACTCGATACTGAGGTTGGCGCTTTGCCGGATACACCTGTTCAACGGCAGAGCGAGCCCACCACACGCACTGCTCAGGTCTTGGTTTGCCGGAGTATGGGATGCTCACGCTTAGTCGAGTTCTGTTGCTTGCATCGACCGACACGGCCCACACACCTGCCTTTTTACGCGCCCATTCGCTGGCCCATGCCACCCATGCCACGTTGCAGATCCTGAGGTTGGAGGGTGTTGACGCGTTCAAGCATGACGTGGGCAGCGCCGCAGATGCGGCGCGGGTCGTTGAATATGTGAACTGCTTCCAAGCCGATCTGGTACTTACCGACTGCCTGTATGTGCCCGCACTGGACCGTGCGTTTCATCGCCCGTTGGATAGCTGGCTGCTGCGCAGGGGTTCGGCGCCGTTGTATCTGGTCACCCAGGCCACGCCACCTAAACCTCTGAAGGTGCTGGCGAGTGTCGACCTGTCCCATCTCGAAGACATGACCTGGGGCCTGAACGAACGCATCCTCGAATTGGCCCAGGCCGTGGCGGCGCCATGTGGTGCTGCGTTGCACCTGTGCAATGTCAGCGGTTGGACCGTTCTGGGCGACAGTCCCATGAGCGTACCGACCCGTAGCCTGGACACGCACTTCAAAAAAGCCGTGCGGGACGCCCAGCACGAAGCGCTGGAAGGGCTGACCGAGCGTTACGGCATCGAGCGTGAGCGTCAACATGACCTCAACGGTGTGCCGCACCAGGAGATCACTCGGTTCGCCCGTTGCAATGCTTTCGACACACTGGTACTGGGCGCGGCGGCGCTCGGCACCGACGGTGTGCTGGGCTCCACCGCCGAACGCGTGCTTAACCGTACGCCGTGCAACCTGCTGTTGGTCCAACCGCCGTCACGGTGCCGCTGATCGAGCCTGTAACCGTGCAAAAAAAAAGCCCCTTGGCGAGAGATCGGCAAGGGGCACCGTGGCTAAACCTCAGTTGTTTTTGATCGGCACCACTTTATCGGCCTTCATGGCTTCGGCTTTTTTCGGCAACGAAATGCTCAGCACGCCTTTGCTGAAGCGTGCGTCGATCTTGTCGGCGTCGATCCCTTTGGGCAGGTTGAACGCCCGTTCGAAGGCGCCGTAGTGACGTTCGCTGAGGTGGTAGCCTTGGGTTTTTTCTTCCTTGACCGCCTGCTTTTCACCCCGGATGATCAGGCTGCCGTTGGACAGTTTGATCTCGATGTCCTTCTGATCCATGCCGGGCAGTTCGGCGGTGATTTCGTAGCTTTTGTCTTTCTCGGTGATATCCACGGCAGGCGTGCCGTGACCGATCAGCTCGCGGCGCCAGAACGGTTCGACATCGAACAGCCCGCGCCCAAAGGGGGACGGCATGGGGCTACGGTTGAAGTCGTCGAACAAGTGGTCCACCTGCTGGCGCAGTTTCTCCAGCGGGCGCCAAAGGTCGGCGGACAACGGATGCTGGGTGCCTTTCTTTTCGGTAGTTACCGGCATTTTCTTCGCGGAATTGCTCATTGCGGTACTCCTCTTCGAATGAACGGTAAGCGGCGGGCAACCTGCCCACGGCTTACCAAGACAGAACACAAGCGGCTATAAGCTCAGCGCTCCGGACCACAGCATCCAGCCCGCATACGCAGCGGCCGCCCAGATGATGATCAGCAGCCCGGTTTCGGGGCCGTTGAGCGGTTGGCCTTGGCGCGCTTTCATAGTGCCCAGGTAGATCAACGAACCCGGGGCGTACAGCAACGCGCTGAGCAACATGTACTTGGGCCCGGCCGCGTACAGCAGCCACAGGCAATACAGCGTGGCCACGGCCGCGATGGCCATGTCGCGCAGTTGCAGGGCGCGGTGCCCGGCATAGGTCTGGCCTTGCCAGGCCATCTTCAGGGCATACAGACCACTGAACAGATACGGCAGCAGGATCATCGAGGTGGCCAGGGAAATCAGCGCCAGGTAACTCGCGCTTGAGTAGAGCGTCAGTAGCAGGAACAGCTGGATGCAACCGTTGGTGATCCACAACGCATGGGCTGGCACGCCTTGGTTGTTTTCCACCGCCAGCGCACCCGGCATGACCTTTTCCTTGGCTGGGGTGAAGATCGATTCCGCTGCCAGCAGCGTCCAGGCGAGCAGGGCGCCACCCACCGAAATAATCAAACCGACACTGATCAGCACCGCGCCCCAGGGCCCAGCCGCAGCCTCAAGCACACCGGCCATCGATGGGTTTTTCAGGGTCGCCAACTCAGGCTGCTTCAGAACGCCCAGCGACAGCAGCGACACGGCAATCAACAGAACCAGAGTGATCAGAAACCCCAAGACCGTGGCGCGACCGACATTCGCTCGCTCCGCCGCGCGGGCAGAGAACACGTTGGCCCCCTCAATGCCAATAAACACCCACACCGTGACCAGCATGGTGCTCTTGACTTGGTCGAGGGTACTGCCCAGCGCTGGCGCGCCCCAGAAATCGACACTGAATGTCTCGCGCTGAAAGGCGGCGATCACCAGGCCGATAAACAGCAGCAACGGCACAATCTTGGCCACCGTTGTCAGCGCATTGGCCCGCGCGGCGGTGCGCATGCCGCGCAGGATCATCCAATGCAAGGCCCACAGCACTACCGAGGCGCCAAGGATCGCCGCTTTATTATTGCCTTCGCCGAACAACGGGAAGAAGTAGCTCAGCGCAGCGAACAGAATCACCAGATAACTAACGTTACCGATCCAGGCACTGATCCAGTAGCCCCACGCGGAATTGAAGCTCAGGTATTCACCGCCCAGTGCGCGGGCGTAGGCGAACACGCCATTGTCCAGCGCCGGTTGGCGGTTGGATAACGTCTGGTAGACCAGCGCCAATGACAGCATGCCGATGCCAGTAATCAGCCAACCAATCAGAATCGCCGCGGCCCCGGCACTGGCGGCCATGTTCTGCGGCAAGCTGAATATGCCGCTGCCGATCATTGACCCGACCACCAGAGCGATCAACAGGCTCAGGGATAAGCGCTTTGGCTCGACCTTTTGCAAAGCCCCCGCAAGCGGTTGTGGGGCAGTCGTCGGCGCGATGGGTTGAGTGTCTTGCAGGTGCGTAGCCATGGAAGCCTCCACAAAAACCAACGTTTCTGCAGCCATCGAGGGCGATGGCGCGACTGCTGGCTCTAATGTGTGAGTGAATGACCAGGGCCTGCTTGATATATATCAAGAACAACGCAAACGCAGATTGAGCTACCGCTGTGGACGTGCCTGGGGAAGGGTGTAGATCACTGATCTGTCAGGTTTTTTCATTCGGGGTTTGTTTCATAAAGCCGCCACTCGACCTTGCATCGACGCGCTCGGGTCTATATATTCCGAACCCTGCTGCACCGCGCTACCGCCCGAATGGCGAAACTGGTAGACGCATGGGACTTAAAATCCCCCGCTCGTAAGGGCGTGCCGGTTCGATTCCGGCTTCGGGCACCATCTTACATTCCACTGAGAGCTTTCGAGTTCCGTGGAAGCCTTGAAAAACCTGCCTTCTGGCGGGTTTTTTAGTTTTTGCATTCTGTCGGTTGCTGGTCCGGTTTGCTGAAATCAAGCCGTTTTAGGGGTGATGTTAGGGGTAGTAATTGGTTCGATTAAGGAGAGTACCCTTATGTCGCGCACAACTGCTCCGCTTACTGATTCTGCCTGCCGCTTAGCCAAGCCTAGGGGGCGTCCCTACAAGCTGCTCGACGGTGACGGTCTGTACTTGCTTGTCCAGCCCAATGGCCGTAAAGACTGGCGCCTCAGGTATGTAAAGCCAGATAACCGGGAAGGGCTGACCTCCCTCGGTAGCTAGCCCGTAATTGGACTAGCTGATGCGCGCAGATGGCATAGACCCTGTAGAACACAAACGCAAAGCCAAAACCAAAACCAAAACCGAAGGAGAGCTGACCCGGCTGACGCTTATGTTGTCGTTACGTGTGTTTGTTCGATCCAGTGAATTGCGTTTCTCCCGCCGGTGCGAGTTCGACCTCAAACGCGGGTTGTGGGAGATCCCGGATACGCGACCCGAGCTTCAGGACGTACGCCACTAAACACGGGGAACGAAAATGGCGGGGGACGTAAACTTCGTTCCTTTGTCACCGCAAGTTGTGGCATTGCTTGAGCAGATTCACACCCTTACCGGCACGTTCGACCTGGTTTCTGCGGGCGATGCGAAACCCTGGATGAGATTGCAAGGTGTGTTTAAAAATCCGGGGCGATTCACACAGCCAGTTCGAGCGCCCAACAGCCCACGGTCAATCCGGTTCTCAGCCCAGTTGTTGTCAATGTGGACGGCGCTGTTATCGAGTTAGAAGGACAGTCCTGCCCAGGGTTTTAAGTTACAATCGAACGCCCCGCTGATAGCCCAACCTTCGGGCACAGCGTCACGCTGGGCGATTATCCAGGCATACAACCTATCCATTACCGGCACGGCTTTTTCTTGGCGGACAATAGGCTCGAACGAGCCGGCAACATGGGACTATGTATGCGTTTTCGGTTCGCTCGGCTGGGATCTACAAACTGCAAGATTACTGATCGGAAAAAAGACCAATGCTAGGGAAAGTCAGCAGTAAACGTCTTGTCTGGGTTACGGGCGCACTTTGCGCGGCCCTTCTGTCCGGGTGCGCTACGTCACGCTACGACGGCAGGCACGCACCGGACCCGAGTAAGGCGATCATCATGGGTTCGATTGGTGAGAGCTTTCCGATGATGCAGCCCCATGGGCTGGTGGTTGAAATCGACCAACAGGGAGCACCCGGTACCGCAATACGGTTGACGACGCTGGGCAATGAAGATGATCAGCCATCACCCTCTTTGTTGGGCCATTACTTCATGTATGAAGTGCCGCCTGGCGAGTATGAGTACACGCAGTGGCATTACGTGTATTACTCAGGAAAATCGATGCCGCGCCCTGTGCCTGCGGTTTTCTCGGTGAAGGCCGGGGAAACTCTCTATATCGGCGATCTGCGCGCCGATGCCCTGCGCTTTTGCCTGTCCAACGTGAACAACGCCGAGGACACGGTGCAGGCGCTCAAGCGTAAGTACCCGATGCTCAAGGACCGCAACATCGTGAATCTGACGCCGAAGAGCGGTTTTGCGCCTTGGCCGAGTTCTGATGCCACTGACTTCGGTAAAGGGCTGTGCAAGATCTGAATTCGGTAGCGGTGACAGTCATCCAACCCGACGGCCGTTGATCCAAGTTCAAGGAGTTCCATGCTATGAAGCGCTGTACGCTACTCTGGGTCGGCCTGTTCGCAGCCCTGGCCTCACTGACCGGCTGCATCAGCGGTCCGGACCTCAAAGGTCAACCGTTCTTCACATCACCGGCTGAACCCCGTGCGGATGAGGCCACGGTGTACTTCTATCGCACCTCGGCCAGCATCGGTAGCGGCGTGGCCCCGACCATTGAGGTCGATGGCCGCGCCATCGGCAGCTTGCCTTCCGGTAGTTTTTTCAAGGCCGGTATTCCTGCCGGCAAGCACAGCGTCACCTCCACCTCGCCACCCATCATCAGCGGTATGGTTAACCAGCGTTTCGATATCACCGTCGAAAATGGAAAGGTGTATTACATCGCCGATCAACTTAGCACCTCTGACTACACAGATGGGCAGACCTTGGGTGAAGTCGACGGCCGTCGTTTCAGTGGAACAATGTTTTACTCGCGCTACGCGCTTGTGCCTGGCGAGGAAGCGTTGCGTTCCATCAAGTGGTGCCAGGAGTTGCCGGCACCTGCACCGTAACCACGCGTAACTCATGCCCGGCCTGGCCACCACAAGCCCAGCCATCAACGTTGGGCTAACCCAGGATGAGAGCGAGTAGGCAAACCAGTATGGTTATTGCGGGGTGACGTGAGTAGTCGAAGGGCAGAGCGCGATGAGAAAGCCCTGTGATCCGTTCCAGACTGTCCAGTAATAGTGCTAACGTCTGCGCTGCAATCCCTCGAGACGGCCAGATGAATCATCAAAAATCCGCTAGCGCCACAGCAACCAATGCTGGCGGGCTCAGGGCTGCCCACCCGCCTATTTGGTATTACGGCCCCGAAATACCAATTATCGGAAACAACGGTATGGGTGTTTTTGGCTTCTCTCTTGCGCTACTTCTGCTTTTACCGGGCTACGGACTAGCGATGTACCTTTTTTCAGGGCAGGACGTCATTCATGGTGTGCAGCCTAACCACGGCGAGAGCCTCACGGCGTCATCCTTCATTCTGTTAATACTGGTCAGTGCAGTGTTCATTGGTGCGTTCTTTGCCTGGGTTGTCTCTGAGCCTCAAGTGCAGGCATTCACGTTCGACGAATACCAGCAGCTGCTGACCCTCACCATAACTCGTCGTTGTCGAAGCCCCTTTCAAGTACACGTACCGTTTAGCGAGATCATCTCCATCCGCCCTTATGTGATGACATCGTCTGCTCATGATGGACACTTTCGCGTCGCGTATCGCGGAGCGAAGGGCAAGTTTTTTGAGCATTGTGTAGGGGACGGTACTTCTCTGGAAAATATTGAGTTTCATGGTGCGTGGTTGCGTGGAATGTTAGGAGAGCGAATGTGCGAGTTGATAGATCTCGACAAATGAAAGCAGCCTAAACCAGTCTGATATACCAGCACTACTGGTCGGCCCCATCAGGTTTTCGTTAGTCATACGGCATTCCTTGCCGGGCCATGTCCGGCGGTGGAGTAGATTGATTTGAACTGCCGATCCCTCCAGGTGCCGAAACAGCCACCACCCGAGGACGTAGCGATGACTGAAGAAAAGAAGAAAGAGCCCGAGCAGGAAACCCCGGCGCACTCCACCGAGGAAGAGCGCGAACGCTTGAAGGACTTCAACAAGGACGGAATTCCGCCTGGTTCAAGCTGAATATCAAGCCGCGCGCGCTTGGCATTGCTCCGTGCAACACGGGTCATTGGCCCGTGCCAGCGCTGCCATCGGCGGCGGGCCAATGCGACTGCCGCACATGTGCACCTGCTGAGTCTTGGTGAACGGCTTGCCGTCGGCGCCGTGGCTGATGAAGTAGTCGGCCGGGAAGCCATCGGCCTTGTGCGGCTCGGACGGCTTTAGCATCCGCAGGCAGATGTCGACGATCACGTAGGGTGTGCCCTTCACCATCACGGTGCCCATGGCCAAGCGGTCCTTGGTGGCATAGGCTGGAGATGTCTACGGCGCTGGGGGTAATCCAAATCGCTCCTTGCAGTGCAAGCAAAACCCCACGCTAAGTATCGTGTGTGTTTGGGCAGATACCGTTCTCCAGGGCAATAGCAATTTGGCGTTGATTGAGTATTACGGATTACAGGCATGGAGCCGAATCAAGGAGTGATACAGATTCACTAAGCACGGTCGAGCCCCGAGCTTTTTGTTTCCATTCTCCTGAACTGATAAGATTCAGCCCCCCTCGAATGGACTCGTTTTAATGCGCACATCCCTGATGCCGCTGGCCTTCTTGGCCATTTTCACCAGCATTTCCTTGCCCGCCCACGCTGAAACGCAAAATGACCGAGACATCCACTGCGCTGCCTACTACGAATTGCTTTCAGTAGCGGGTGACCAGCCCGATATAAGCCGCAAGCAGTCCTCAAGAGCCTTCTATGCACTGCTGGTGCATGCTGGCGATACCCCGAAAGCTCAGGATGACGTTGCGCAAAAATTGGTGGACTTGCGCAAAGAGATACCCGGGCCGATGACGCCAGCTGGCACTGCCAAGCTACGTGAAAAATATGACGCCGAATGCAGAGTCCTTCTGAAGGCCGCCTGGTGCGAAGCCTACAAAGATCCGGGTGCTTGTGGTGCGTAATGCCTTGGCGGGTAGCAGCATAGGCACCTGCCATCGAGCCCGGCGAAGTGCTGGGATATTGTTAAAGGTGCCCATCACTCTGTTAGGGTGACACTCACTGATCGCAATGGAAGCTTCAACAATGAATTCATGGACGCCCCTGGCGATCGCCATATTGGCGCTAGTCGGTACTCAGGCAGTGGCTGCAGAAAACGCCAACCCTATCGATAAAGGGCTGATGATTACCACATTCCTACCTACCATCTTGATTGACGGAATAACTTCGCTGACGACCGAGCCGCCCAAGACATTCAAAGCGGCCAAGACCGATGCCTTAGCCTTCATCGGTTCCGACGGCGAAATACGCGGCGCTCAGTTTGAACAAGCATCCCGGTACTACCGCTCGACGCACAACACGCCACTTATGTCGGACATGCAGCTCGCCCAGGCTATCGCGACTTCATTCTGAAGCTGATCTTCAAACGCGTCGCGGCGCTAGACCTTTGGTTTCCAGGATGAGATTTTCATCTGTTATGCAATGCTCCTCCTTTCTTGTGGTCTCTACCCTGACTCCGCAAAAGGACAGGCTCCATGTCGATACGCGCTACTTTCTGCCTGCTGACCCTTCCGCTGTTCGCAGGCTGCCAGTATTTCCCACACACCGATTACTTCACTGCACCCGAACACGAGTCCAACCCCGCCTGGATACGCATCGTCAACTTCACTCAGCATGCCGATCTGTATCAATACCAAGACGGTAAACGTTCCGGCGGAGTAATTCGCAGTGGGCCGCTTCCGTTCATCCAGACGCGGGATGAGGGGATGCCCAAAGCAGGGCAAAACCTCACGTCGGACTACTACGAAACTCAGATCCGACCAGGCATCGAAACGCACGTTGGAATGCTCTGGGAGGGAGGGCGTACGCAGTCCTGCTACGTCACGGCGAAGTTCACGCCCCAAGCTGGGCGCTTTTACCAGTTCAGGCTGACATCAGGTTCGACGGGCACTTGCACCATGTACCCGTCGCTGATCGAGCGCGACAAGGACGGCGACGGGTGGCATCTCACTCCAAATACACAAGTGACGTACAAGGGCGAAGGGCCGACGGCCAAAACTCATTACAACAACAGCCGCTTTGAGAATCCCGATTACCATCCACCTGCGGATCACTATCCCGGCGTGGATGTTTTATAAGAATATCGACGAGTACAAACTTATGTCTGCCAACACGAACACTGGGAGTCGGTCTTTGGGTGTCCGAAAGTATTGGCTGAACCGCGGCGAACGAGCATCAGAGGATCTGTTCGCATGGTCGGCTTTTGTCGCGCAAACCGAGTTCCTGTGGCAAGACATTGCTTTGGTCCAAGACGCTGTCGCTTGGCAGCGCCTTTGGTTCGAACTGGAGATAATCAACGGGCTTGCGTTGGCGCACTGGGATGAGCAGGGAAGACCCGATGACTGGTCATGCTGCTGGAACAAAAACTATCGACACGAAGCGGCCGCCTTGGCGTCTGAACTGATAGCACTGCTGTGCGTTGCAGATCCATCTGCTCCCTGACTCGCGACTCATCGAGCGACCTCGGAAGGTCTGACCACCCAACCGGCTTCGCAGGCACCTCCAATCGGATGCGCTTGCCCGCCCATGTTGCCGCCATGGTCGGCATCATCAATTGCGCATTTCCGGGTCCCGGTAGAACGCGAACTTGGAGGTGTGACCGATGCCTGGGTTGAAGCAGTTGCATGGGTCCAAGTTCACGTAGTGATTACGCAACGCTGGTTTGGCGTTATACAGATGGCCTACGTTGTGCTCGGCCGGGTATTCGGCGCCCCGGCGATCCAGCAGTTTCCACATTTTATGTTCGATGGCCATGCAGTCGTTCCCCTTTTTCACGATGTAGTCCTGGTGGAAGACATGGCAAAGGAAATGGCCGTAGTAGAGCTTGAGAATGATCGCTTCTTCGATCTCTGCCGGCAGCTGTTCGAACCAGCTACGTTCATTGCGTGGCAGGGCGATGTCCAGCGCCAGAATGTTCTCCACGGATCGGGTATGTACGGCGCGGTAGCGATTGGCTGCACCTGCAGCTGCGAAGCGATGCAGAAAGGCTTTTTCGCCTTCTTCCGGCGTGCACTCGAAGAAACTCCCGCGAGTCTTGGAGAAATAGCCCTTGAGGAAAGCTCGCGCCTCATCTGCGCCCTCGGCGGTTACTTTCAATAGGAGGTGATGCTCATATTTCTTATGGAAGTCCATCATCCGTGCCGGTAGATGACGCGGAAAGAGATGACTGGCCGCTTGCATGATGCGATCCGTCAAATGCGACGGTAGGAAAGGAATGCGATCGAAGAGCGCGTCGAACCGGGCCTTGAGTGCGAACAGCCCCGGCAGTCGCGCCGTACCGAGGTAATGGATCATCAGGAACGTATCCTTGCCGTACTTCTCGGCGATCTCAAAGGCGTCGCGGTGCAGGTATTCACCTGAAATGGGCAGGTGCTTGAACTTGGCCAGTACGGCCCTGCGAACGTCGGTCAGTTCCTCAGTCTTGTTGGTGCCGATGTAAAAGACCTGCGGGTTCTTTTCGATCGGAAAGGTGTCCAGGCGCACAGCGAATACCATGACTTTTCCGGCCGACCCTGACGATTCATAGAGTCGCTGAGGATCTGCATTAAAGCGGGCCGGGGTCGGCTCATCGATCTCACGGACGTGTTCGACATAGGCATGATCGTGGCCGACGCCTGCATCATGAAGAACGTCGTCATCGGAAATTTTCCCCGCATCCAGGCTCGCGAGCACATCCTCCTCTGTTCCCTGGAAGCGGATGCCAAGGTGGTTCACCAAGTGCAGGCTGCCGGCTTCGTCAACACGCGCGAACACCGACATCTGGGTATAGGCCGGCCCGCGCTGCACCAGAGCTCCGCCTGAATTGTTGCAGATGCCACCGAACACCGAAGCGCCGATGCAGCTTGAGCCTATGACCGAATGGGGCTCACGGCCGATGGGCTGAAGCGCGCGTTCAAGCTGGTCTAGCGTCGCGCCGGGCAAGCAGACTACCTGCTTGCCACCCTCGATCAAGTAGATGGTCTTCATGCGCGAGGTGCTGACGATGACGATGTCGCGGTCGTAGTCGTCCCCATCGGGCGTCGAGCCCCCGGTCAGTCCTGTATTGGATGCTTGTGAGATCACGATGACGTTTGCCTCGACGCACGCCTTCAGCACACGCCATTGCTCGACCAGCGATCCGGGCCGTACGACGGCCAATGCCCGGCCTGTACCGAAGCGAAATCCCGTGCGGTAGCGGCGGGTCTTGCTTTCGCCGGTCAAAAGATGCTTCTTCCCGACGATTGCTGCGAGATTGGAAACGAGATGGCTATGATCGCTGCCAGGTTTAACAGAAGCGGCGGGCGCCCATTCGGGAACGGCAGACATAGATGATTCCTTGATTGAGTTCATCGGGCACATGTCACGCAGTGCCAGGACACTCCAGCCGGTGTCAGAAAGCTATTCGCTGGAGTGCATGGCCGTTATCGTAAGAACGCACACCCATTCGATCCAATACTTCGTGATTGCATCTTCAAGACGATATTCGTCTTGGAGCGTATGATCCCAAGGACGCCCACTATCATTCTGCGGAGGATCAACCATGGAGTTTCGCCAACTGCGGTACTTCCTTGCCGTCGCCGAGCACCTTCATTTCACCCTGGCCGCAGAACGGCTCGGCATTGCACAGCCGCCGTTGAGTCAGCAGATTCTTAAGCTCGAGAAGGAAATCGGCACCAAGCTTTTCATGCGCTATCCGCGTCGCGTTGAGTTGACCGAAGCGGGCGTCATCTTCAAGGAGCACGCGAAGCGGGTGCTGGACGAAGCCAACGACGCCTTGGAGCATGTCAAGAAGGCCGCTCGGGGGGAGAGCGGTCATCTCTCAATTGGATTCGCTGGCTCAACGGTGTTCCATCCGTTGGTAGCAACGACTCTTCGGCAGTTTCGCCAAAGCTACCCGGGTGTCCTGATTAAGACAGAAGAAAGCAACAGCACCGCGCTGCTGGATAAAGTCGTCAATAGCCAGATGGACTGTGCCATCGTCCGCTTACCCCTCAATTGCGCAGAGCTGCTAACAGTTCCTTTGGTCGAAGAGGAGATGGTTGCGGTATTGCCTACCGGTCATCCGTTGGGCCGATTGCGGAGCGTGGAACTCGCGCAACTCGCTTGCGACCCTTTTATCATTTTTCCCCGTTCAATCGGGCCGGACCTCTACGACTCGATCATCAGCGCCTGCCGATCGGCCGGATTTTCCCCGCGAATCGAATTGGAGTCGCCACAGCTATCTTCCACGGTGAATATGGTCGCTGCAGGTTTTGGCGTGACGTTGATTCCTGCATCTATCCGCCAGATCCATGCGGTCGGCGTCACCTATCAAAAGTTGAGGCACAAGACGTTGAAGACGACGATCGCGCTGGTTTTCAGGCCCCGGGAGAAGTCCGTGACCGTTCGGAATTTCGTGGAAAATCTGCGTATCGTTGGCCGACAAAAAAAGGAGTAACTCTGGGGACGGCGCAACAAACGGGGGAGGGGTCGTTGGCGTTGGCGGTATGGCGTAGGGCATCGTTGCTCCGGCCACGCTTGCGCCGGGTTATCTGCGAGGCGATGTTGGCAACCGCGAATCAGCAGTTAGAGGCAAACTAACTGCTTGAAAGAACAACCCTGTGTGTTGGGTAAGTCGAAGACTTGGCAGCGGACGAGTCATACGTCGCGGCGACGGTGATCGATGTTCTCCCTTTTTAGACTCAATGCTGCGGCGCAGACCATACCGAGAGCTCCTTGAGCTTTTGTTCGGTTGCCGCATCGAATTGCGCCTGAAGCCATTGCGCCGTGTCATCTGTAATGCTGCCCGAGCACAATAACCCTATAACAAAACCGTCCGCCCGTGCTCCGGCCTTTACGGCCATGATCATCGAGCCAGCTTTTTGAATTTCAGTCATGATTTTGTCTGCCTGGCGCTTCACGCCGGTGGGCATTTCTTTGCTGATATCGACCACTTTCCATACTCCACACACAAGCACTTGCTGGCTATAAGCCTTTATCCGGCGCTGTTCGCGCTCTGTTCTAGAAGAGTCCCGAGAAGCTCCAGCGTTCCAATAAATTTGGATCCAATAGGCTGGGGAGTGGGCATTGGATCGAGCGCTTGCGCGTGACGCCAATGTCGATATCAGGCGCCTGGATGACGCAATGAGGCTATTTTGGCCAGTGGTATGCCGCGTACTGTGACCCGTCATTGAGAAATGATGATCGCCTGACCCTCTGGTCAGCACGTCTTAACGTCGATCACAGAGAATAAAAAGAACGATGAATAGCCTGAGTTCCAAGGATTCGAACGGCCAACTGGCGCAGGGCTTCAAGCCGCGTCATGTCACCATGCTCTCCATCGCCGGCATTATCGGTGCTGGATTGTTTGTCGGGTCCGGGCATGCGATTGCGGCGGCGGGCCCTGCAGTCATGCTGGCGTATTTTTTTTCCGGGCTGCTGGTGGTGCTGGTCATGCGCATGCTGGGGGAGATGGCGGTGGCCAATCCGGACACCGGCTCCTTCTCGACCTATGCCGACCAGGCCATCGGCCGCTGGGCCGGGTTTACGATTGGCTGGCTGTACTGGTGGTTCTGGGTGCTGGTGATACCGATCGAAGCCCTGGCCGCCGGGCATATCTTGAACCAGTGGTTTCCCCAGATCGACGCTTGGCTGTTCGCCTTGTTGTCGATCTTTTTGTTAGTGGTCACCAATTTGTTCAGTGTCTCCAAGTACGGAGAATTCGAGTTCTGGTTTGCCATGGCCAAGGTCGTGGCGATCATCGGCTTTATCGGCCTGGGTGGCGCCGTGCTGATGGGCTGGATTCCCGAGCGGGAGGCCAGTGGCTTGAGTCGACTGATGGAGGAGCATGGCGGTTTTGCCCCGAACGGTATGTCTGCGGTCGTGGGCGCGTTCATTACCATCATGTTCAGCTTTATCGGAACGGAGGCGGTCACCATCGCCGCAGCGGAGTCCAGCAACCCCGCGCAGAATATCGCCCGCGCCACACGTTCGGTGATGTGGCGTATCGGCGTGTTCTATGTGCTGTCGATCTTCGTGGTGATTTCCGTGGTGCCTTGGAATGACCCTTTGCTGGCGTCCGTCGGTTCCTATCAACGGGCACTGGAGTTGATGAATATTCCCCATGCCAAGTTGCTGGTCGACGGTGTCGTGCTGATTGCCGTGGCCAGTTGCATGAACTCCTCTATCTACATTGCCTCGCGTATGTTGTATTCCCTGGGCAAACGCGGCGATGCGCCCACGTTGATGAAAAAGACGTCGGCAGCCAGCGTGCCTAGGGCCGCGGTGATCGCCAGTACCGTGCTGGGGGCTGGCGTGACGTTGCTCAGCTACTTCGTGCCGGCCGGGCTGTTCCAGTTCCTGCTGGCCAGTTCCGGGGCGATCGCGTTGTTGGTGTACTTGGTGATCGCCATTTCGCAACTGCGTATGCGCAAGCTTATGCAGCGCCGCAATATCACGCTGACGTTCAAGATGTGGCTGTTTCCCTGGCTGACCTGGTTGGTCATCGCCTTTATTTGCGCCGCGCTGGGGGTGATGCTGGTGACGCCAGAGCATCGTCTTGAGGTGTCTTCGACGATTGGGTTGGCGTTGCTGATTTCACTGGTGGGGGTTGTCACTGCGCGCCAACCCGTGCGCGCGCAGAGCCCACTTTCGATGGTTTCGCCGCCATGAATGCACGACCTGTGACCAGCATCCTGTTTGTGTTGTTGGACCGGTTCACGCTGATCTCATTGGCGTCGGCGGTCGAGCCGCTGCGCATGGCCAACCAATTGTCGGGGCAGGAGCTCTATCGTTGGTACACCGCCAGTTTCGACGGCACGCCCATCTGGGCGAGCGACGGCGTGCCCATCACGCCGGACAGCTCGGTGGATGCCGCCCCTTCGGCCGACATTATTTTCGTGTGCGGCGGGACGGGCATTCAAAACACGGTGACCCCCGAGCTGGTCAAGTGGCTGCGCGCGCAGGCGCGTTACTCCAAACGCTTGGGCGGCATCTGTACCGGCAGTTGGGTATTGGCCAGGGCAGGGCTGTTGGATGGCTTTGAGTGCAGCGTTCACTGGGAGTGGCTGGCCGCGATGCAAGAAGCGTTTGCGCGAGTGACTGTCAGCCCAAGCTTGTTCACCCTCGACCGCGGCCGCCTCACCAGTTCAGGGGGCACGGCGCCGATGGATATGATGCTGCACTTGATCGGCCTGGATCACGGGCATGAACTGTCAGCAGCCATTTCAGACATGTTCGTCTACGAACGCATGCGCAGTGAGCAAGACCACCAGCGCATACCGCTCAAGCACATGCTGGGCACTCAGCAGCCCAAGCTGCAGGAAATCGTCACGCTGATGGAGGCGAACCTTGAGGAGCCCATCGACCTGGACCACCTGGCGGAGTATGTCCAGCTCTCTCGACGGCAGCTTGAACGGATGTTTCAGAAGTACTTGCACTGCTCGCCGTCGCGCTATTACCTGCGGCTGCGGTTGATCCGCGCGCGCCAATTGCTCAAGCAGACGCCCATCTCTATCGTCGAATTGGCGGTGCTCTGCGGTTTTGTATCGACGCCGCACTTTTCCAAGTGTTATCGAGAATACTTCGGTGTGCCGCCCAGCGATGAGCGGTTGGCGACGCTTGAGCGCACGGTGGTGCAGAAGCCGGTGATCAACGTCGTGCGCAAGCCGATGCCCATGAGTGTGCTGGAGCAAGCACGCTCCGAGGCAACATTTGGCAGTTTCCGACGACTCAAATCCTCCCTGGGCTGACCGACGTTGGTGGTCACCGTTCGTCCAGTACTCGGCACTCGTGGGTCAGCCACTGGCTCTTATGATCAGGCGCGGGTATTCCGTGCTCAGTCACCACGGAGAGCCAACATGGATATCGATGAGAACGCACCGGGCAACCTTTCACAGCAGGCTGTCACGCGGGGCACCGACAACGAGACCGGGCATGATCCGCGCAAAGGCGACGACGCGTTGCCATTGCCACCCGATGACGAAGCGCCACTGGACGAGGATATGTCGGATGTAGATGCGGCGGATTCGGTCGCCAGTGAGCATCCGGACAACTGACGTGCTGTCTGCGGGGAGGGCACGCGCTTGCTCCCCGCATTGGCCATCGCGGGCTAGAAGCACCAGTCCTCAGCTTTTACCACCTGGCAGAACGGCCCGTGCAACGTGGCGTTGTGATGGGCCACGATATCCTTGGCCTGCAGCGCCGCGGTGTCCGAGCAGGTGTGCCCATCGGCGATCAGCACTGCATCGAAGCCAAGATCACGGGCGGCACGGCAGGTGCTGTCGACGCAGTATTGGGTTTTCATACCCGCGATCACCACGCCCGTCGCCCCGACAGACCGTAAGCTGTTCGCCAGGTCGGTCTGGGCAAAAGCATTAGGCCGCTGCTTTTCAAACACCACTTCATTGCCTGAAAGCTTCAGCTGCGGCGCCAGCCTTGTGAGCGGGCTGTCCGGCGCCATCGGCGACCCCGCGGGCCCGACGTGGCGCGCGAGGAAAATTCCAGCCCCGGCGCGGCGGGCCTGATCCATCAGGCCATTGACGGTGTCGAGCATCGCGTCGCAACGCCAGGGTGTTTCCGGGCCATGAACTAGGCCGACTTGGATATCGAGTACCAACAGTGCATACATGGGTGCATCTCCTTGCGTTTGCGCCAGCAACACAAGGCACAAAAAAAGGCCCTGTCCATTGCTGGCGGGCCTTTGAAGTTCGTTGGCTATGGGCTCACGACACCTCGCACGCACCGCTTTGAGCGGTCGTGGTGAGGGTGGTCGAGGTGAGGCAATAATTTGTCATAAATCGACACTAGCAACACGGTCGCCCGCTGACAAGGGCGCAGCCGCTGGACGTCACTTATGCAAAATCGCCTGATGAATCTCCTGCAACGGCATGACGCGTTGGGCGGCGTTGAGTTTGATGGCTTCCTTGGGCATGCCGAACACCACACAGCTGGCTTCGTCCTGAGCTACCGTGGCGGCGCCGGCGTCGAGCATTTCCTTGAGACCGCGGGCGCCGTCGTCGCCCATGCCGGTCATGATGATGCCGGTGGCGTTCTTGCCGGCAAATTTGGCCACTGAGCGAAACAGCACATCCACCGACGGCCGATGGCGATTGACCAGCGGCCCGTCAATCACCTGGGCGTGATAGAAGGCACCGCTGCGGGTGACCATCAGGTGTTTGCCGCCGGGGGCGATCAAGGCCAGGCCGGGCAGGATACGGTCGTTATTGCGCGCTTCACGCACCTCGATCTGGCACAGGCCGTTGAGGCGCTCGGCAAAGGACGCGGTGAATTTTTCCGGCATGTGCTGCACGATCACTATGCCCGGGCACACCCTCGGCAGCGCCGTGAGCACCGCTTCTAGCGCTTGGGTACCGCCAGTGGAAGTGCCGATGGCGACGATGCGTTCGGTGGTCTGGGCCATGGCCTGGCCATTGGCGGCGGGCAGGATCGCATCCGCCGTGAGCTTGCTGGCAGGGACGGGGGCTGGTGTGGGCTTGGCGATGCGCTTGCCCAGGTTCTTGACGTTGGAGTTGGCCGCCGCACGAATCGCCGCCACCAGCTCGGGGCCGGACTCGATCAGGAAGTTTTTCAGCCCGGTGGTGGGCTTGGTGATGATCTCCACGGCGCCGGCCGACAATGCCTGTAGGGAGGTTTCCGCGCCTTTCTGAGTCAGCGACGAACAGATCACCACTGGCGTGGGGCGCTCGCTCATGATCTTGCGCAAAAAAGTGATGCCGTCCATACGCGGCATCTCTACGTCCAGCACGATCACATCCGGCCATTCCCGCGCGAGCTTGTCCATGGCGAAGATCGGGTCGGAAGCCGCACCCATGACATGGATATCCGGTGTGTCGTTGAAAATCGCCAGCAGCACCTGGCGTACCACGGCCGAGTCATCGACCAGCAGCACGCTGATTTTTTTGGTAGGCATCTTTTTCGAGTATTCCCATTGGTTGGTGCCGGACCCAGACGTTGCCGTTCCAGAGGTCGAACATAATCGTGCGATAGCCGGTACTGCCCATGTCCTGGGCCGTCAGGTGCAGGTGGTGGCGTTCTGCGAGGGCCAGTGCGGCGCGGATATTCAGGTTGGCCACGTTGTGGGCCGGTCGCTGGCGCGGTTGCTCAGGGAACATCTCGCCGCCGCCGAACACTTTGACTTGGTAATCCTGCGGCCGTGTACCGTTGGCGCGGGCGTGGCGCAGTAACAGTTCGAGGGCTTCGTCAGCGTACTTGCCATCCAGTGGCTGGCCCGTGCGGTTGCGCGCCGGCAGCATGAAATGGCACATGCCGCCGATGCGCCGCTGGGGGTGCCAGAAAGTGAACGCCACGCAGGAGCCGAGCAAGGTACGCAAACGCGTCGGGCAGGTGGCAAAGCTGACTTGGCCAGGGGCGAGCACCACTTCGGCGGCATTGGCTGGCTTTTTCATGGCTTGCGGTAAATCGACGGCGCCACCAGCTTCAACGTGTCATTCACGCCGTTGAGGCTTTCAGAGTGGCTGATGATGAAATAACCGCCGGATTTAAGCTGCGGCAACAGTCGTGCTACCACCTGGGTCTTGGTCGGCTGGTCGAAATAGATCATCACGTTGCGCAAGAAGATCACGTCGAATTCGCCCAGGCTGGGCAGGGGTTCATTAAGGTTGACCTGGACAAAACTGACGCGGTTGCGCAGCGGCTTGTCGATCAGGAGCGTACCTTCCTGGCGGCCGATGCCCTTGAGGCAGTACTTGACCAGCAGTGGCTGGGGCAGGTTGGCGGCGCGCTCCATGGGGTAGTGGCCGTTGCGCGCCTTGGCCAGCACTTGGGTGCTGATATCGGAGCCGAGCACTTCCCAAGGCGTGGT
The DNA here is from genome assembly GCF_019641515.1 of Pseudomonas sp. S5F11. Classification (NCBI taxonomy): domain Bacteria; kingdom Pseudomonadati; phylum Pseudomonadota; class Gammaproteobacteria; order Pseudomonadales; family Pseudomonadaceae; genus Pseudomonas; species Pseudomonas sp. S5F11. The sequence goes on along the minus strand of NZ_JAIFJZ010000001.1, from coordinate 841,193 downwards.
GTCCAGGCCTTCGGCCAGGGTCATGGCCAGGCTGTAGGGTTCTTCGCCCGAGGAACTGGCCGCGCTCCACACGCGGAACACCTTGCCGGGCGCGGCGTTGGGCAGCACCTGCTGGCGCAGGAAATCAAAGTGCTTGGGCTCGCGGAAAAAGTAGGTCTCGTTGGTGGTCAGCAAGTCCAGTGCAACTTGCAGCTCGCCTTTGCGCTGGTCGCTCATGATCAGCTTGAAATACTCGCCGTAGCTCTTGAGTTCATAGTGCTTGAGCCGCTTGAACAGCCGGCCGGCCACCAGGGCCTTTTTGGCCGGTGACAGGTTGATACCCGCCGCGCGATGCAGCCAGGACTGAAACTGGCCGAACTCGCGGTCATCCAGCGGGGTGGTATCAGGCATGATCGCACCTCACCGCGGGTCGAAGTCGAGGGCCGGCGCCTGGCCGGCTTCGGCAAGGCTGGACATTTCATCGATGGACAGCACCTTGTCCACCTCCAGCACAATCACAAACTTGCCCTCGACCTTGGCCATGCCGCTGATGAAGTCTGCACGAATCCGCGCGCCGAAGCTGGGCGGCGGCTCAATCTGGGTGGCCGGGATTTCCTGCACGGCGGACACGGTGTCCACCAGCAACCCGATATCCTGGGGCAGGCCGTCCTCGGTGCTGGCTTCGATAATGATCACGCATGAACGGCGGGTGATCTGCGAATTGGCCCGGCCAAAACGCGCCGACAGGTCCACCACCGGCACCACCGCGCCGCGCAGGTTGATCACCCCGCGCACGAACGCGGGCATCATCGGCACCACGGTCAGGCTGCCGTATTCGATTATTTCCTTGATCCCCAGAATGCCGATGGCGAACATCTCGCCGCCGAGCATAAAGGTCAGGTATTGCGCATCCTCGTCGACCGCGACGGCGGCCTGGCGGGTAGTCATCACTGCGCCCATCTCATTACTCCCTGTGAGCCCGGATTGATGCGTACGATCAGAAACGGGTAAATTCCGATTCGTCCGGGGCAGTGGCCATGTTGTAGGCAAAGGCCTTGCGCGCTGGCGGTTGCGCGGGGCGCGGCGGCTGGCGAGTCGGCTTGCTGCCGGCGCTGTCGACACTGCTTTGGGTGGCGGCCCTGGACGTCGTGTCGAGCACGAAGAAACTCATGGCCTGCTGCAATTGTTCGGCCTGGCTGCTCATCTCTTCGGCGGTGGCGGCCAGTTCTTCGCTGCTGGAGGCGTTCTGCTGGGTGACCTGGTTAAGCTGGGTCATCGCCGTGTTGATCTGCGCCACACCGGCGGCCTGCTCTTCGGACGCCGCGCTGATTTCCTGCACCAGGTCGGACGTTTTGTTGATCGACGGCACCATCTCATCAAGCAACTTGCCGGCTTTTTCGGCCATGTCGACGCTGCTGGAAGACAGTTCGCCGATTTCCTGAGCGGCAACCTGGCTGCGTTCGGCCAGCTTGCGCACCTCGGCGGCGACCACGGCGAAACCTTTGCCGTGCTCGCCGGCCCGTGCGGCCTCGATGGCGGCATTGAGCGCGAGCAAATTGGTCTGGTAGGCAATGTCATCGATGATGCTGATGCGCTGCGCGATCTTCTTCATCGCCACTACGGTCTGCTGCACTGACTCACCGCCGTCGGTGGCTTCCTTGGCGGCCTTGCTGGCCATGCCATCGGTGACCTTGGCGTTCTCAGTGTTCTGGTTGATGCTGGCGCTCATTTGTTCGATAGAGGCACTGGTTTCCTCGACGCTGGCCGCTTGTTCGCTGGTGGCCTGGCTCATCGATTGCGCCGTGGCGCTGACTTGCTCGGAGGCGCTGGCCAGGTTGTCTGCGGCATTTCGCACTTCGCCGATGATATGCGCCAGTTTGCCGACCATATTGCGCATGGCGTTGAGCACCATACCGGTTTCATCTTTGGCGCCCGGTTCGATCTGTGCACTGAGGTTACCTTCGGCCAATTGCTCGGCGGCGTTGGCGGCCTGCCTTAGGGGGCGAGAAATGATCCGTGCGATAAACATTGCCAGGCCCAAGCCGATCAAAAGGGCGGCGACCAAGGCCGCGATGATCGACAGACGCGAGCTTTCATACAGCGCAGAACCCTTGTCACCGGCAGCAGTGGCGCCAGCATCATTGAGCTCGACCATTTTTTGCAGGCGCGCGGTCACTTCATCGAAGTGCGTCTTGGATTCGCCCCTGAGCAGCCCGCGCGCTTGGGTTTCCTGGTTCTCCCGGGACAGCTCAAGCAACTGTTTACTGGTGGCCAGGTACGCAGCCCATCCGGTTTTCACGCTGTCCAGCAACTGCCGGTCTTCGTCATTCGATAGCAGTTGTTCATAGGTGCCCATGCGCGTCTCGAACTGCTGGCGCGCCTCGGCGGCTTCGCGTTCGGCCAGGGCCTTTTCCTCGGCGACCTCGGTGGAGATATGACGGTTCTCTTTCAAGCGGTAGTTGGCCGCAAAGAAGCGCATACCGGCCGCCGCGCGCATTGACGGCATCCAATTGCCGCGGATGTCCTGCGCGGCCTGGTTGACGCCCCCCAATTGGAGGATAGCGAAGGCACCCATGGCCGCTGTGAGCGCCAGGACCACCAGGAACGAGCTGATCAGCTTGGTGGAAATTTTTAGATCGTAAAACCATTTCATCGCGGAACCTCCATGGAATTGCAAATACGTCAGCGAGCGACGACCAGTGGCGACTGTGGCGCCTGGGCTGTGCGAGCTTCCATTTGTACGAGTTGGTTGAGCAGGGCCGGCACATCCAGGATCAGGGCCACGGCCCCGCTGCCCAGAATGGTCGAGCCGCTGATGCCGCGCAGTGCGCCAAACAGCTTGCCCAAGGGTTTGATCACGGTCTGGAACTCACCGAGCAGGTCGTCCACCACTAGCCCGGCCTTGTGCTCGGCATAACGCACCACCACCACGTTATGGCGCCGGGCGGCGGGGCCTTCGTGGTTGAAGTGGTCGCGCAGGTGTACCAATGGCAGCACCTCGCCGCGCAGGTCCAGATAGCCTTGTTCGCGGCTGGAGTCGCGCTGTGGTTCGTCCAGTTCGATGCATTCCTGAACCATGTCCAGGGGAATCACATAAGTGGCCTGGTCGATGCCGACCAGGAAGCCATTGATGATTGCCAGGGTCAGCGGCAGCCGAATGCGCACCACCGTGCCCTGGCCGGGGCGGCTGTCCAGATCTACAGTGCCGCGCAGCAGCGTGATGTTGCGCTTGACCACGTCCATGCCAACGCCGCGCCCGGACAGGTTGGTCACCGCCTCGGCCGTGGAGAAGCCCGCTTCGAAAATCAGGTTGTAAATTTCCTGATCGGACAGCACCGCACCGCTGGCCACCAACCCGCGTTCCTGGGCTTTTTCCAGAATGCGTTCGCGGTTGAGCCCGGCGCCGTCGTCGGCGATTTCGATGACGATGCTGCCGGAGTCGTGATAGGCATTGAGGCTCAGATGGCCCTTGCTCGACTTGCCCGCCGCACGCCGCGCCTCGGCGCTTTCGATGCCGTGGTCCATGGCGTTGCGCAGCAGGTGCATCAGCGGATCGCCGATCTTCTCCACCACGGTCTTGTCCAGCTCGGTCTCCGCACCACTGATCAGCAGGTCGATGTCCTTGCCCAACTCCTGGCTGACGTCGCGCACCACGCGGCGGAAGCGGTTGAAGGTGTCGCCGATGGGGATCATGCGCAGATGCAGGGCGCCATCGAGGATTTCTTCCACCAGCCCCGACACCGTTGACGTGGCTTCATGCAGTGGGTCGTGGTTGCAGGAGCGCGCCAACAGGCTCGCGCCGGCGCTGGCGATCACTAACTCACCGACCAGGTTGATCAACTCATCGAGCTTGTCGGCATTGACCCGTACATAGTTGCCATCTCGGGGTTTGGCCTCGCTGGCCGTCGCCACGCGCTGGGGCGCGGTGCTCCGGTGAGTGGGTTCGGCCTGGGTAACCAGCTCGGTGCCGGTGCTCGCCAGGTTGATGGGCGCTTCATCGACGGCCGTGATTTGCACTTCACACTCGTCGCGCACAAAGTCGAACACTTCGTTGAGGGTGGCGTGGCTGGCAGTGGAACGCAGGTCGATCTCGAAGCCCAGGTAGCAGCTTTCCGGGTCAAAGCTTTCCAGCGCCGGGATGCTGTCGGTGAGGGTGTCGACCTGCACCATTTGCCCCAGGGTTTGGAGGTAGCGCAGGAACGACAGCGGGTCCATGCCATTGCGGTACACGTCCGCGCCGAAGCGCAGAGAAATATGCCACAGCACTTCGGCTGACTCGCCGTCGGCCGCCTTAGCGGTTACGGCGTCGGCGGTGGTGGCGTGAAGCGGGTGGTAGACACCCAGCGCCTCGCGCAAAGCCTCACCGCGCTGCAAGGCGGCGGGTGTAAGGGCTTCACCACGACTGGCAACCACGTCAATCAGTTCGAGCATGTGGTCGCCGCACTTGAGCAGCAGGGCGATCAAGTCGGCATCCACCGCGATATCGCCGTCGCGCAGGCGATCCAGCACATCTTCGACGATATGCGTGAACCCCACGATCGGCGCCAGGCCGAACAGCCCGGCTGAGCCTTTGATGGTATGCGCGGCGCGGAATATCGCACCGATGGCGTCTTGATCGTCGGGTTCGTTCTCCAGTTGCAGCAGGGATTGCTCCATGGCCTGCAACAGTTCGCGGGCCTCCACGATGAAGGTCTGCTGTGCCTGATCGAGATTGATGCTCACCTGGACTTTCCTTGTCGATCAATGAACGGTGGCGCCGCCTACAACGCGGCGCCGCGACAGAGTTGCAGTGTTTGCGTGACGGCCTGGCTCTGGCCAGTCAGGCTCAGGGCGGTGCCGTTGATGCCGGCTTCGCGTTCTATCACCGCGAGCAGTTGCAGGCCGGCGCCATCCATCTCAGTGACCTGTGACAGGTCTAGCTCAAGGCGGGCCGCGGCGCCAACCTGCGGCAGCAGCGCGGCGGCCAGCTCGGCGACGGTGTAGATCGTCAGCTCGCCTTCAATGCCCACGCGGGCCGTGTCGTCAGTGGTTTCGTGGGTGATGGACATGCCAGCCTCCCCGGATCACGGCAGAATCAGCTTGGACACCGCCGCGAGCATCTGCGCCGGCTGGAACGGCTTGACCACCCAGGCCTTGGCGCCCGCGGCCTGGCCTTCGGCTTTTTTCGATTCCTGGGACTCGGTGGTCAGCATGATGATCGGCGTGAACTTGTAGTTGGCCAGCTTCTTCACCTCTTTGACAAAGGTGATGCCGTCCATATTGGGCATATTCACGTCGCTGATGATCAGGTGCACTTTCTGCCCGTTGAGTTTGCCCAGGGCGTCCTTGCCATCGCTGGCCTCGATCACGTCGTAACCGGCGCTTTTCAAGGCAATACCGACCACTTGCCGCACGCTACTGGAGTCGTCGACCACTAATACACTTTTCGCCATGATGGGCTCCTAAAAGAAAGTGATGTCTTGGGAATTCTGCTGCGCGGCGTCGTTGCCATGGTGCGTGCGCCGCTGCTCGTCGGTGGCGTAGGTGGACTCCATACTGGCCAGCCATTGTCGGGCGTCGATGCTCACGGCCTGGTCCGGCGCTTGTCTGGCCTGACGCAAGTGATCGTGCAAGGCGTTCATGTTGTCGCGCACATGGCTGAGAATCTGGCTGACCCGGTCCTGGAACTGCAGGTTGACCAGCACGTCGGTCATTTCGTCGCGGATGCCGTAGCTTTCCTGCTTGAGCAGGTCGGCGGACTCGGCCAGGCACCCGGTGATGTTCTGGAAGCGCTCAAGCACCAGTTGGATGCTTTGCTCGGACGCGCCGACGGAGTTGCTGTCCTGATCGGCGCTGGTGGAGGCGGCCTGCACCAGTTGAGTAATGGCGTTGTTGATAATGTCGACCTTGGCCGACATTTGCTGGCCGGTCTCGCTGGACTTGCTCGACAGGCTGCGCACCGCATCGGCCACCACCGCAAAACCGCGCCCGGCTTCACCGGCACGGGCCGCTTCGATCGCGGCATTCAGCGCCAGCAGGTTGGTCTGCGCGGCAATCGCGGCGACGTCGGCGGCCATGGTGCGTAATTCGCCGGTGTAGGCGGTAAGGCCGCGTACTTGCGCCAGGGTCTGGTCGCGGCTGGATTGGGTGGCCTTAAGTGAGTCGATCACCTGGCTCAATTCGCTGTCACTGCGTGCCAGCACCTTGAGCGCGCCGTCGGCGGCTTGCCCATCCAATTCACCGGCTGCGTGCTGTGAAGCCTGGACAGTTTCCTGCAAGCGTGCGGCGATCCCAGTGAAACGATTCGCCAGGCTGACAATGGCTTCCTCGGTCTGCTGGCGTGAGCTTTCCACCTGTTTGGCCCAGATCGGCATGGCGCCCAGCAACACCTCATCGAGTTGCGCCCGCGCCGCCTGGCTGTTGTGCGCTGCGTCGGCATCGGCCTGATTGGCCAACGTGCTCGATGTCGCGCGCCATAGGGCATCGCGCTGAGATTTCGCGCTCCAGGCGCAGGCCCCAAGACCGACCAGCACCAACGCTGCACACGCGACGAGGTTGGCCGGGGAGGTTGACTGGATGAGGATCCAGATCACCGCAGGCACCACGGGAATGAAAGCGAACCAACGAAAACGCGGATGACCGGTGAGGGAAGTGCGGCTGGAAGGAGGCGGGGTCATAGTTCGATCCTTGAACAGTACTGCGGATATAAACAACATAGGGGTTATCTGCCCTATGTGCCGCAACTTTAGACTCGGCAGTGTGCCTTCCGTCTGGTTTATGACCAGCAGGTGACGGACGGTTATGTCTAAATGCCACTATTATGAACTGTAGCCTAGAGTGAGGTATTTGGGCGGCTTCAATGGCGAGATTATTCAATGAGCTTGGCTTTATCATGAGCTAACGTTCATGCAACGCCCTCTGATGACTCGCTGGATACGCCCTGATGAGAGACCTGCCACCCACCGCGACACTCCGCGCTTTTGAAGTCGCTACCCGCCACCCGACCTTTACTGCCGCCGCGCAGGAACTGCATGTGACTCAAAGCGCCGTCAGTCACCAGCTCAAGCATCTTGAGGCGCTGTGGGGCGTGCAGTTGTTCGAGCGTGGCAAGGCGCTACGCCTGACCGCGGCGGGCGCTACCCTGGCGCCTATCGTGCGCGAGTTTTTTTTGAGCCTGGAGGCGACGCTCAGCGACCTGCGCGAGCAGAAGGGCAGGGTTCGGTTCAGCGTCAGCACTACCTATTCCTTTGCGCTGAAATGGCTGCTGCCACGCCTGCCGAACCTCTCTCGCCTGCACCCCGAGCTGCTGGTGTCGTTGGACACCACGGATGCCATTATTCATTTCTCCAACGCCCAGGCAGACGTCGCGATCAGGCTGGGCAAGGGCAGTTACCCTGGCCTGTATTCAGAGTTCTTGTTCGGGGAACAGGTATTTCCCGTGGCCAGTCCCGAATTGCTGCGCCGCGTCGGGACACCGCTGAGCCCCGCCGAGTTGTTGCATTTTCCGCTGTTGGCCCGTGATGGCGCAGAACTGGCGCCCAAATGGGAGGCGTGGTTCGAGGCGCTGGGCCTGGTGTATCTGCCGCTTAGGGAAAGTGTCAGATTCGGCGATACCAACATGACGGTCGAGGCGGCATTGCTTGGCCAAGGCGTGGCATTGGTGCGCAGCGGGCATGTCGAGAAGGAAATCAGCGACGGCCGTCTGGTGCGGCTATTCGACGTGCATTTTCCATCACCGCTGGCTTATTACTTCGTGTGCCCCAAAGGCGTCGAAACGTTGCCGCACATCGTCAGCTTTCGCCAATGGTTACTGAGTGAGGCGCTGAAAGTGCGGGACGTGAAGGCGCCCATGATGAGTGTTCATTCATGCCTCGATGAGGAGACTTCGCTGTAGTCCCGACATCGGCGTAAATAGAATGAGGCATGCCTATTCATCTGGTCTGCCTCGTCCTTTTCGCCGCGCTCTTGCATGCCAGCTGGAATGCACTGCTGCGCAGCGGTGCCGATCGGCTGTGGTCCATGACGGTGATGTGCATGGTCATCGCTATCACCTGCGCGGTCGCTGCCGTGTTTATGCTGCCGCCTGCGGTGGAAAGTTGGCGCTATGCGCTGCTGTCGGGGCTGCTGCATGTGGGCTACAACTTGTTCCTGGTGCGCAGTTACCGGGTCGGCGACCTGGGGCAGATCTATCCGATTTCCCGTGGTTCTTCGCCGGTGCTGATCGCCCTCGGGGCCGCCGTTTTTGCCGGGGAAACCATCGCTCCTGGCCAGTTGCTCGGTATTGCGTTGGTCTCGGGTGGGATTATTTCGCTGGCGTTCAAAGGGCGCCGGCTTTCGGTCCCCAGCCTGCCCTATGCCCTGGGCACAGGCTGCTTTATCGCCGCCTACAGTGTTGTCGATGGCATCGGCGCCAGGCTCTCCGGCGCGCCAATGGCCTACACCGTCTGGATGAGCGCCCTCTGGGGTGTGCTGATGCCCATGGTTTACATCGCTCTGCGCGATACCCGCAGCCTGTTCCGCGCGCGGCCCGGCACCCTGACGGCGGTGCTCGGCGGGCTAGTCTCTTTGCTTGCCTATGCCATGGTCATCTACGCCATGAACGAAGCGCCCTTGGGCGCAGTATCCGCATTGCGCGAAACCAGCGTGTTGTTCGCAGCATTGATTGGCTACGGGTTCCTCGGCGAGGCGCTGACTGCGCGCCGCATTCTGGCGTGCGTGGTGATCGCCTGCGGCGCCAGCATCATCGGCTGACTCGGCCAATCACCTAGAGAGGGATTCACTATGACCACTGTTTCGCAGGCCCCTTTGATCCTGATAACCGGCGGCAGTCGCGGGGTGGGTGCCGCCACCGCCCGGCTGGCGGCCCAACGAGGGTATGACGTGGCCATCAGCTACGTCAGCAACGAGTCCGCAGCGCAGGCGGTGGTTGCGGATGTGCAGTTATTGGGACGCAAGGCCTTGGCCACGCGCGCCGACAGTGCGGATCCGCGCCAGGTGGCCGATCTATTCGAAGCCATCGACCGTGAGTTCGGGCGCATCGACGTCCTGGTCAATAACGCCGGGGTACTGGCGCTGCAATCACGGGTGGAGGCTCTCGACTTCGAGCGGATGCAGCGCATCTTCGCTGTCAACGCCATCGGGCCGATACTCTGTGCCCAACAGGCGGTACGGCGCATGTCCTATCGGCATAATGGCCCTGGTGGGGTGGTCATTAATGTCTCTTCGGCATCGGCCCGACTTGGCAGCCCCAATGAATACGTGGACTACGCGGCCTCCAAGGGCGCCCTCGAAACGTTCACCATCGGGTTGGCTAAAGAGGTGGCGCGGGAAGGCATACGCGTCAACGGTATTCGCCCCGGGCATATCTACACCCAGATGCACGCCAGTGGCGGCGAGCCTGGGCGGGTCGATCGCGTCAAGGACTCAATCCCCATGGGGCGTGGCGGCCAGCCGGAAGAAGTGGCACGGGCGATTCTATGGCTGGCGGGCGCGGAGGCGTCTTTCGTAACCGGCACCTTTCTCGATGTGACCGGGGGTAAATAAAGCAGGGGGCGGCGCTGGCGCGAATGTCCAATAAGCGGCTGCTCATCACCTGTTGAAGGAACCGTCTCGCTCACGGCTGTGTCCATGTGCTGTCGCCACCTGTCAGCACTGGCCCCGAGATATCTAGCCGTTATGGAGCAAATGCGCGCGCATGTTTGAACACCTCGACCTTAATCACCTGCTGGCCACCTATGGTTACTTGGCCGTTTTTGTCGGCTGCCTACTGGAAGGCGAAACCATTCTGATACTGGGAGGCGTGGCGGCGCATCAGCAGGTGCTCAAGTTGCTTCCCGTGATCGCCTACGCCAGTCTCGCCGGCATGTTGGGGGACCAATTGCTGTTCTGGGCGGGGCGCTATTTCGGCGACCGTTTGTTGCCGCGCTTACATAAAAAACAAGCGGCCATCGACAAGATCACAACGTTGATCCATCGGTACCCCACGGTGTCGATTTTTTCGGTGCGCTTTCTCTATGGCATGCGTTTGTTGGGGCCGATGGTGATTGGCGCGAGCAGGATTTCACCGCTCAAGTTTGCCTGCATCAATGCGGTGGGCGCGCTGGTCTGGGCCACGCTATTTGCCAGTGCCGGGTATTGGGCTGGGGAGTTTTTGCAACGCGTCCTGGGCGACTTGAAACCTTATCGACTGCCCATTGCACTAGGCGTCGTCGGCGTGGTGGTGGCTGTGGGGCTGATACGCCATTACCGATCCAGGCGCAAGCAACCCTGACTCGCGGCTTCTAGGGTTAAAGCCAATCCAGTCATTACTGGCATAATGCCGTTTTCCCGTTCAACCGGATGCATGGACGCTATGTTAAAGACCCTGACGCTTCTGGTGCTGTTGAGCACCATCATGGGCTGTAAAAGCCTGACCCGACCCGCCGATTACGACTCATCGATGACTGGCTTTCGCTGCATGTGGATTGCCGGCCAGAAACCGTTTGAGCGCGACAATCTGCGCTATATCGAGCGCTATGCCGAGTATGGCAATGCTACGTGCATGGCGATCTTGGGCAAGCTGTATCAGGAGGGTGGCTATGGGGTCGATCAAGACTTTCGCGAGGCCCACGCCTTGTTCGTCGAAGCCGCCAAGTTAGACCCGGCTGTCAATGTTCTGCTCGGGCAGATGGCCGAGCGCGGCGAAGGTGAGCCGGTGGATTACGCCAGGGCGCGTACGTTCTACCGTCTTTCCGGTAAGAACGCTGCGCTACCGTTGGGGCGTTTGATGGAGGAGGGCAAAGGAGGGCCGCAGGACCTGCCTGGCGCCCTGGCCTTATATCTGGAGGCCTCCGAACGCTGTGGCGATGAGGCCTGGCTGGCGATGAACCGTTTGCGTAAAGCCGGCCAGCCGCTCACTGAGGTTCAGGCCAAACGTTATCAGCAGATGTGGCTGAGCAGCTTTGTCAATTTACAAAAGCGGCGGATGGCAGTGGGTGAAGTGTTCGAGGCCGTTGACGCCACCGGCGAGGCCAAGCGCGTCACGCTGTCCTACCGCTTCAAGTCAGACAGTGGCGCCCCTCAGGTGACAATGGTCGAGCCCTCGGGGGATGCCCATGTGGATCAGTGGGTCATGAGGGCCGCCGCGCGGGTGACCATGGGCGAATCCGCGCCCTTGACGGACAGCTCGGGGGAGCTGGAAATCAAGGCGCCGCTGCTTTTCACGGTGCAGGACCCGCAGCACAAGCCTTACCGGAATTGGCTATGCGGCCGTAAGCCCTGCAGTTGATCGTCCAGCGTTGAACAAGGCCATGCTCAGGGCTTGTTGCGTCGGCAGCGCTCCGAGCAATAACGTACCTCGTCCCAGCAACGCGCCCACTTCTTTCTCCAGGTGAAAGGCAGGCCACATGTGGCGCAGGTCTTGACTGGCAGATCACTCTTTTTCATGGCTCTTACGGCTTTGGAATTAGCAAATAAATGAACTATGGCAGCGTAAAGCTTTTCCATGTTTAAACAACTTTGCTATTGCCGGCTCACGCCGGCTGAATCCACAGTGCAACCCGCCCGTAGAGCCGCCCATGACTGATTCCAGCCTCAGCAACGCTTCGCCTTCCAAGCCGTCACTGCGCCGCGCCGTCACCGGACCGATGCTGTTTTTGTTCATCCTTGGCGATGTGCTGGGCGCCGGTGTCTATGCGTTGGCTGGCACCATTGCCGGGCAAGTGGGCGGGGCGATCTGGGTGCCGCTGCTGGTGGCGTTGTTCTTCGCCATGCTCACCGCCGGCTCGTACGCGGAACTGGTGACCAAATACCCCCACGCCGGCGCCGCGTCGGTGTTCGCTGAGAAGGCGTTCAAGTCGCCGCTGGTTTCGTTTCTGGTGGGTTTCAGTATGCTCGCGGCCGCGGTCACCAGTGCGGCGGGGCTGTCCCTGGCGTTTACCGGCGACTATCTGGCGGCGTTTTTTGAGGTGCCACCGACCTTGGCGGCCTTGGTGTTCCTGGCGGTGATCGCATTGCTCAATGCGCGTGGTATCAAAGAGTCCCTGGGCGCCAATATGGTCATGACCTGTATTGAGTTGTCTGGGTTGTTGCTGGTGGTGATAGCGGCGGGCTGGTGTTTCCAGGCCGGTGAGGCGAACCTGGGGCGCGCCGTAGAATTCAAGCCTGGCGTGAACCCAATGCTCGCGGTATTGGGGGCGGCATTGTTGGCGTTCTATTCGTTTGTCGGCTTTGAGACCTCGGCCAACCTGGCGGAAGAAATCCGTAACGTGCGCACCGTGTATCCGCGCGCACTGTTCGCCGCATTGATCACCGCCGGTATCGTGTACATGGCGGTCGGAGTCGCTGCCTCCGTGGTGCTGCCGACGGACCGACTGATGGCTACCTCAGCGCCGCTGCTGGAAGTGGTGCGGGCTTCGGGCCTGAACATTCCGCCCCAACTATTCGCCTTCATTGCCCTGGTGGCGGTTGCCAATGGCGCACTGCTGACGATGATCATGGCCAGCCGCCTGGCGTACGGAATGGCTCGCATGGGGTTGCTGCCGGCGCCATTGTCGCGGGTTCTGCCCAAACGCCGTACGCCGCTGGTGGCGATCTTGGCCACCAGCGGCGTGGCCATGGCGCTGACCGCCACCGGCACGCTCGCGGCCCTGGCCGAAACGGTGGTGGTGCTGCTGTTGTTTGTGTTCCTCAGCACTAATCTGGCCGTGCTGGTGCTACGTCGGGACCGTGTCGACAGGGATCACTTCCGCGTGCCGATCTGGGTGCCGGTGCTAGCGATCATGTCGTGCCTGGTTCTGCTCAGCCAGCAAAGCCTCGACACCTGGCTGCGGGGCGGTGCGCTGATGCTGCTTGGGGTTATGTTGTATGGCTGCAACCGTCTGGCGACGCCCGTTGCATCACCGAGCTAGAGAGATAAGGGTCACCTTGTGCTGGTGCGGCGGGTACGTTTGTGCGTCCGCGGCTTGGCACTGATTTCAATCCACACAGGCGCATGGTCACTGGCATGTTCTTCGTTGCGCACCCAGGCATCGACGCCTGCGTTTTTAAGGCGCGAGGCCAGCACCGGGTTGAGCAAGAGATGATCGATGCGCAAGCCGGAATTCGTCTGCCAATGCTGACGGAAGTAATCCCAGAACGTGTATACGCGCTCATCGGGATACAGGTGCCGTAACGAGTCGACCCAACCTTGATCCAGCAGCTTCTGGTAGCACGCGCGGGTTTCCGGCTGAAGGAGCGCATCTTTGAGCCATGAGCGAGTGTTGTAGATATCCAGATCGGTGGGCACCACGTTGTAATCCCCGGCCAGCACCACCGGGTGCTCGCTGCTTTGTAAGGTTTGGGCGTGTTGGATCAACTGTTCGAACCAGTGCAGTTTGTAGTCGAATTTCGGCCCAGGCTGCGGGTTGCCGTTGGGCAAGTACAGGCAGCCGACGACCACGCCCAGCACCGCCGCTTCCAGGTAGCGGGCCTGGGGATCGTTATCGGCCCCTGGCAAACCTCGATGAATCAGCAGCGGCTCGGCGTCGCGCGCCAGGATAGCCACCCCGTTCCATGCAGCTTGCCCATGGTGCACGGAGCCGTATCCGACGTGCTCCAGCGCCTCGGCAGGAAAGGCGTTGTCCTGCGCTTTCAACTCCTGCAGGCAGACGATGTCCGGACGTTCCCGCTCCAGCCACCGCAACAGGTTTGGCAGCCGCGCGCTGATGCCATTGACATTGAATGTAGCGATCTTGAGAGGGTGCATGGCCAGGCTCCTCAACCGGTGACGTCAGTGCTGATGGGGCGTGCGGGTAGGGTCAGCTATCTGAAATACCTGCCCCTCGCGCCACGCATCCGCGCCCGGTGCCACGGTAGGCGTCGGTATGTCGGCGCGGGTTCTGCGCTTTTGCGCACTGTCGATGCCGAACCGACGGTCGCGCTCGGCGACTTTCTGTGGGTCGGCCTGGCCGTCGGCGGTGAAGCCCATCATCAGCTGGGGAACACCCAAGGGCAGGTCTTTATGCAGGTCCGTATGCCAGGTATGCCAGGTCTTGCCATAGGTGTGCACGAGCTTTTCCATCAGTGCATGCTCGGCCACCTCAGGAATGCCAGGCGCCACCAGTTGGCCGGACTTCACCTCATGCATATGGCTGTGCCACAGCGCCTGCTCGGCCTTGGGCAGGCCGGTGAACAAGCGCTCACTGATGATGTATTCCACGCCCATCAACTTAGCGTCCTTGCGGTTGCCATCGTAGATCACACACTGGATCACCTCTTCGTTGAGGATCGCGCAGTAATGATGCGCCTCCATTTGCACGTCCATCTGACCGTTGTAGAAATGGAAACCGTCGAGGTAGGCGTTCAACGCCTCAATCGGGGGACGCGATTGCAACAGCGCTGCGCCAGCGTCCAGGGAGCGCGTGGTGGTCGAAGAGGCATCGCCAGGTGCGACCACGTTGGATGCCGAATTGCCAGCCGCGCAGGCGCCGAGCAGCAGGGCCATTGCGCTTGCACAGGCCATTTTGAGTGTAGGGATTGTTTGAATGCCCGCCATGTTTGAGTCCTTTCCGTTGAGTCGAGTGCATTCCTATGGATAACCCGTACTCCGGGAAAGTTTCTTAGGCCGAGTCATACAACGCGCGAGGTCAACCGTTCATCAGGCCCAGAGCACATTTGTTGAACATAAACTGCGAGCGGCCGGCCAGACCAAAAGGGGCTGGCGCATGCGAAGCGCCCGCCATCACACGTCGCTTTATTAATCCGGTAAACGATCATGAAGAAGTTATATCTGTGTTTGAGTGTGTGCAGCCTGTTCCTGCTGCATGGCTGCTTCGACAGCTCGGACAACGCCACTAAAGGCAATAGCAGTACGACCAAATCTTCTGTGCAGATGCAAGAAGGCAAGGCGGATGAGCATAAGTGACAAGGCGAGTCATCGTGTTATGGGGGTGATTGCAAGGTACGGGTACGGCCATGGACGAGGAGTGAGGAGCCCGCAGCGCGCTCGCAGGCCAGCCCACGCGCCCTCAATCGGCTGCGTTTGCCCGTTCATGATTATTCAGGGCTACGGCCACGGCTTTGGCCACGTCGATAAACGCCCGCGCCGCCGCCGAGGGATACACCCCTTTGCGCTGCATCAACACCGCCGTGCGCTGCAAGCGCTGCGGGGCCAGCTCAATCGCCGCCAACTCGGGATGGGCCCGTGCAATCGCAGCCGGCAAGAGTGTCGATAAGGCAGTCCGGCGCACCACCTCAATCAAGGCGCCGATCACATTGGCCTCCATGACTACACGCGGGCGGATACCGTGCTGGTTGCAATAGCGGTCGATCTGGTCGCGGGTGGCGAACTCTTTGCTCAGCACAATCAGTGATTCGCTGTTCAGCGCTTCCAGCCCGATGGACGACCGGCCTGCCAACGGGTGTTGGCTGCCCACCACGAGCGCCAGGGTTTCCACCAGCAAGGGGTAAGCGTCGATGTCGGGCGCGTGTACCTCGTCAAAGGCGATGCCTACATCCAGCTCGTCAGCCAGCAGTTGGTTCTCCATTTGTTCCTGGGCAACTTCACGCACGGTCAACGTGATGTTGGGATAGCGACTGTGAAAGGCGTCCACCAACGGCCCAACGAGGTACGTGGTGAAGGTGGGTGTGACGGCGATGCGCAAGGTGCCCCGGCTCAAATCGCCCACATCGTGGATGGCCCGTTTGCCTTGCTGTAGCTCCTGCGCCGCCCGCAACGCATGACGCAGGTAGACCTCACCGGCGTCGGTGAGGCGGGTTTTGCGCCCTGAACGATCAAATAACTGAGCGCCCAGACTTTCTTCCAGTTGTCGAACTTGCTGTGACAGCGCCGGTTGCGAGACATGCAGGGCCGCTGCCGCCTTAGTGAAACCTTGATGTTCCGCGACGGCGAGAAAGTATTGAAGGTGGCGCGCGAGCTTGTTTGTTTCCATAAGATTATCTGATGCAGTTGATCATATATAAGACTTTTACCTTATTTTAAGGGCGCCGTAACCTTGGTTCATCGCAATGCGAGCCAAAGGAGTTACCCCATGCAAGACATCATCGACGGTTTTCTGAAGTTTCAGCGCAATGCCTTTCCCAAGCGGGCCGGTCTGTTCAAAGACCTGGCCAATCAGCAAAACCCCCGTGCGTTGTTCATCTCCTGCTCCGACAGCCGCCTGGTGCCGGAGCTGGTCACCCAGCGTGAGCCGGGCGACCTGTTTGTGATCCGTAATGCCGGCAATATCGTGCCGTCCTATGGCCCTGAGCCGGGCGGCGTGTCGGCCTCGGTGGAATATGCCGTCGCCGCCTTGCAAGTCAGCGACATCGTGATCTGCGGCCACTCCGATTGCGGCGCCATGACGGCCATCGCCACCTGCACCTGCCTGGACCATATGCCTGCGGTGGCCGGCTGGTTGCGCTACGCCGATTCCGGCCGAGTGGTCAACGAAGCCCGCCAGCACGTCGATCAGCCCGCCAAAGTCGCGTCCATGGTGCGCGAAAACGTGATCGCACAGTTGGCCAATCTCCAGACGCACCCGTCTGTGCGCCTGGCCCTTGAAGAAAAACGCGTGACGCTGCATGGCTGGGTCTACGACATCGAAAGCGGCTGCATCCAGGCTTTCGACAGCCGTACCGGCACGTTCGTGGCCTTGGCCGACTACCCAGTGAGCGCCGACATCCCGGCAACACCTCGCTCCAACTGAAGTACCCAGGTACCTGTATCGCAGGTAAGCCTATGCCCCTTTTTTACCCACGGAGAAATCCCCATGATCCAGTCGCAAATCAGCCAAACCACTCGCCTTGCCCTGACCGACGTCATCCTCTTGGCCAAAGCTCGTAAAGACCTATCGTTCGCCCAGATCGCCGAAGGCACCGGCCTGCACGAAGCCTTCGTCACCGCCGCCTTGCTTGGCCAGCACCCGCTGCCGGCTAACGCCGCCCAAGTCGTCGCCGACACCCTGGGCCTCGATGCGGATGCCGTGCTGCTGCTGCAAACCATCCCGGTACGCGGCAGCATCGGTAACGGCGTGCCGACCGATCCAACCATCTACCGCTTCTACGAGATGATTCAGGTGTATGGCACCACGCTTAAGGCGCTGGTCCACGAGAAGTTTGGCGACGGCATTATCAGCGCGATCAACTTCAAACTGGATGTCAAAAAAGTGGAAGATCCAGACGGCGGTTCGCGTGCCGTCATCACGCTGGACGGTAAGTACCTGCCTACCAAACCGTTCTGATTGAGTGAACCTTGGCCCGACGCCGCAAGGCGCTCGGGCCATGCTCAGGGTGAGTTTGCCGTTTCAGCGGCGCGCAGACAGCTGTTGCGGTGCTAAAAATGCATCGTGGAAATAGTTACGAAAAGCCTGCATTGCCGGGCTGAATTCGCGCTCGCGATGCCACGCCAATCCCACACTCATCGGCGTCACCTTGTCGGTGACTGTCAGGGTTTCGATGCGTTTTCCTTCCAGTGACCAGGGGCGGTGCACCAAGTCTGAGAGGATTGCCACGCCGCTGCCATTGGCGACCATGCTGCGCACCGCTTCGACTGAGCTGGTACGCACCCGCACGTTTGGCTGCTGATGCGCATGTTCCCAGTAGCGCATGGCGCTTTGTTCGGCTTCGTCGACGGTCAGCAGGATGTAGGGTTCTTTCGCAACGTCGGCGAGACTGACCGCCGAGCGCTCGCACAGCGGATGGTGGCTGGGCAGCCATAACCGCCGTTCGGAGTTGAAGAGAATCTCTGAAACGATGTCCGGGTGCGTGAGGTTGGCGGTGAGCACCACGGCCATATCAAAACGACCTTCCAACAAGCCCTGTTCAATCGCTTGCCGTTCCTGTTCATGGACTTCAATCGCCACGTCCGGATGCCAGTGTTCCAGGCGCTGCAAATGGTGCGGCAGGAAATAGCCGATCACCGTGTAGCTTGCCGCTAAGCGCAACACGCCACTGGCGCGGATATCCGGCAACGGGCTGTTCAACGCGTCATCGACGCTGCGCAAAATCACGTAGGCCCGGTTCAAAAAGTGCCGCCCGGCGTCGGTCAGGCTCATGCCCTGGGCCGAGCGCTGGAACAACAGCGTGCCGAGAATGCCTTCCAGTTCCTTGATCGCCGTGGTCACTGCGGATTGGGAAATATTCAGATGAATTGCGGCTTGAGAGATTTGCCCGATCTCGGCGGTAGCGACGAAATAGCGTACTTGGCGCAGGGTCAGGGACATTAGCACTCCGGACGATGAGGTATCTGTTTTTCAGAAGATGGCCTATCTGATAATAGATCTTCCCAAGGGGTAGGCAGGAATTTAACTTGGCCTGTATGAAGTCACAAGCGTCGGGAGCAAGCGTCATGCAGGCAGTAGATTTCAACTCGGACATGGGTGAAGGCTTTGGCCCCTGGACCATCGGCGATGGTGTCGACAATGAGCTGATGGGCTTTATCAGTTCGGCCAACATTGCCACCGGTTTTCATGCCGGTGATCCCGGCACCATGCGCCGCACCGTCGAGCAGGCCAAGCGCCTGGGCGTGGCCATCGGCGCGCATCCGGGGTTTCGCGACTTGGTGGGGTTTGGCCGACGGCACATCAATGCACCGGCCCAAGAACTGGTCGACGACATGCTCTATCAGTTGGGCGCCTTGCGTGAACTCGCCCGGGCTCAAGGCGTGGCCCTGCAACACATCAAACCCCACGGCGCGCTCTACATGCATCTGGCCCGGGACGAAGAGGCTGCCCGTTTGCTGGTGGAGAACCTCCAACGTCTGGAACCGGAGTTGCTGCTGTATTGCATGCCCGAGTCGGTGATCTGGCGGGTTGCCACGGAACTGGGGCAACCGGTGATCCGCGAGTTCTACGCCGACCGCGAATACGACCTCAGCGGCTCCATCGTTTTCACCCGCAACGTGCGAGCTTACGACCCGGCCTTCGTCGCCGAGCGAGTGCTGCGTGCTTGCCAACAAGGCGTGGTGCGCACCGTCGAGGGCGAGGACCTGGCGATTGAGTTCGACTCCATCTGTTTGCACAGCGACACGCCGGGTGCCCTGGCGTTGGTCGAAGCCACGCGTCGTGCACTTGATGGCGCGAGCATAAAGGTCCGAGCACCGCGCTGAGACCGAATGAAAACACCTGGCACACAGACGCCAGGGTTGACTCACCGATTTACTTTTTGCCTGCCTTTCTACAACTATTCCAAGAGGAACAGACATGGCCGAACACACTGTAATCACCCCGTTGCCGGGAACCTTCTACCGCAAAGCTACTCCGGAATCGGCGAACTTCGTCGAGGTCGGCGCGCAGGTCAGCGCCGACACGGTGATTGGCCTGATCGAGGTCATGAAGCAGTTCTCCGAACTGACCGCCGGGACGGCCGGTCGCCTCAATGCCTTTTTGGTAGAAGACGGTGATCCGGTGGAACCGGGTCAAGTCGTCGCAACACTCGACGGCGAGTGAGGGCACGATCATGACTCACGCCATTCATAAATTGCTGATTGCCAATCGTGGCGAGATCGCCGTGCGGATTATCCGCGCTGCCAAGGAACTGGGCATTCCTACCGTTGCTGCGTGCAGCGAGGCGGACGTCGACTCCCAGGCTGCGCGTATGGCCGATGAGGTGCATATTCTCGGCCCGGCCCGTGCCGACAAAAGTTACCTGAATGTCGAGGCATTGCTCGGCGCCTTGAAAGCCACGGGCGCCAACGCGGTGCATCCCGGTTACGGCTTTCTGTCGGAGAACGCCGACTTCGCCGAAGCAGTGGTGGCTGCCGGCGCCATTTTTGTCGGCCCGAGCGCGGAGACGATCCGGCGCATGGGCGATAAAGCCGAGGCGCGGCGCACGGCGCAAGCCGCCGGTGTGCCGGTGGTGCCGGGTTCGCCGGATGAACTGTTCGACGTTGAATCGGCGCTCAAGGCTGCCGAATCCGTTGGCTTCCCGCTGTTGATCAAAGCTTCGGCCGGTGGCGGCGGGCGCGGTATTCGGCTGGCGGAAAACGCCGAGCAGCTGAGCGAAGAATTCCCCCGTTCCCAGCGCGAAGCCCAAGCGGCGTTTGGCAATGGCGCGGTGTACCTGGAGCGGTTTATCAGCCGGGCCCGGCATATTGAAGTGCAAGTGCTGGGCGACGGTCAGCACGCCGTGCATTTGTTTGAGCGCGAGTGTTCGCTGCAACGGCGCCGGCAGAAAATCTTCGAAGAAGCGCCATCGCCAGTCCTCTGCCAGCAGCAACGGGAAACGCTGTGCGCCAGCGCGGTACGCCTGACTGAATCCCTGGGTTACAAGGGCGCCGGCACCCTGGAATACCTGTATGACGATACTACCGGTGAGTTTTTCTTTATCGAGATGAACACGCGGATTCAGGTGGAGCACCCGGTCAGCGAACTGATCACGGGCATCGACCTGGTCCAGGCCATGTTGCGCATCGCTGGCGGCGAGCCGCTGGGCTTCAAGCAAAGCGACATTCGACTCAACGGCGCCGCCTTGCAAATGCGCCTGAATGCTGAAGACCCTGCGCGGGATTTTTTCCCCAGCCCCGGCCTGGTCGAATCGCTGATCTGGCCACAAGGGGAGGGTATTCGTGTCGATACCCATCTCTACCCAGGTTACCGCGTGCCGCCATACTACGACTCGCTACTGGCCAAGTTGATTGTTCATGGTCACGATCGTACCGAGGCTTTGTCTCGCGCACGTGGTGCCGTGGCGCACACCACGCTCACCGGTATGGCCAACACCTTGGCGTTGCACGGTGAATTGCTGGAGCAACCGTGGCTGCACAGCGCCGACTTTCACACCGGCACCCTGGAAACCTGGCTGGCCGAGCGCCGCGGCGGAGGTGAAGCATGAGTACGCCCATCCGCTACAGTTTTGGCGCCGATGAGCATTTGTTTGCCGAAGTCAGCGACAGCATGTCCCTGGACGCGTTTTTCAAAGGACTGGCCGTCACCCGCGCCGTGGAACGGCTGGCGCTGGATGGCGTGCTCGATATCTGCCTGGCCAACGCGTCGTTCCAGATTCGTTTCGACCCGGATCGCATCGCCCCGCACACCTTGCTTGAAGCGGTAAAAACCGCCGAGGCCGGAGCCGTCGCCGAGCGCACCTTACAGACGCGAATTATCGAAATTCCGGTGCTCTACAACGATCCCTGGACTCACGAAACCCTGATGCGTTTTCGCGACCGCCACCAAGACCCGAGCGCCACGGACCTGGAATACGCCGCACGCATCAACGGTTTGGCCGACGTCGATGCGTTCATCGCGGCCCACAGTGGCGCGCCGTGGTTTGTCTCGATGGTTGGCTTCGTTGCGGGGTTGCCGTTCATGTTCCAGATGGTTGAGCGCGAGCGTCAGTTGCAGGTGCCCAAGTACCTGCGTCCACGCACCGACACGCCAAAATTGACCTTGGGCCATGGCGGTTGCTTTGGTTGCATTTACTCGGTGCGCGGCGCCGGCGGTTATCAGATGTTTGGCGTGACCCCCGCGCCGATCTACGACCCGCAACAGAACCTCGCGTACCTGAAAGATCACATGGTGTTTTTCCGTCCAGGCGACATCGTGCAGTTCAAACCGATGGACCGTGAGGCTTACGACCACGCGGTAGCCGAAGTGGACGCCGGTTGCTTTGATCTGCGGATTCGGCCGGTGGAGTTTTCGCTGGACGCGTTCCTCGCCGATCCCATTGGCTATCCCAAGTCGTTGCAGGAGGTGTTGGCATGATTAAGGTCCTCAAACCCGGCCTCGCCACTTCGGTACAAGACCTGGGCCGCGAAGGCTATTACCACTTGGGCATTCCGCCGTCCGGCGCGCTCGATCAATATGCCTTGAGCACGGCCAATCAATTGGTCGGCAACCCGGCAGGTTTGGCGGCGTTGGAATGCACGCTGCTCGGGCCTGAGTTGGAGTTTCAGCAGGATGCATTGGTGGCGGTCAGCGGCGCGCACATGACGCCTCGGGTCGATGGCGTGGAAATGCACCACGACACCGCGTTCACCGTGAAGGCCGGGCAAGTGTTGCGCTTTGATTTTCCCAAGGCTGGTGCCCGCGCTTATGTGGCGGTGGCCGGCGGCATTGATGTGCCGGTGGTGCTCAACAGTCGTTCCACCTATGCGCTCGGCGCGCTCGGCGGTTTTCAGGGGCGACGCCTGATTGCAGGCGACGAGTTGCCGGTGGGCATCGCCAGTGGCAAGAGCCGCGCCGGGGCCAGTTTGCCCATGACGTTACGGCAATCATTGGGTGGCGAAATCACCCTGCGAGTGGTGCCCGGTTTGTACTACCACCGCTTGACCGAATCGGCGGCGAAAAGCTTTTTCGCCGAGCCGTGGACGGTCGGTTCGGAAGCCGATCGCATCGGCTATCGCTTCAAGGGCGGCAGCGCGCTGAGCTTTCAGCCCCGAGAGCAGCCGTTTGGCGCCGGTTCCGATCCGTCGAATATCGTCGACAGTTGCTACCCGATCGGCTCGATCCAGGTGCCCGCCGGGCTCGAACCCATCGTGCTGCACCGAGATGCGGTGTCCGGTGGCGGCTACGCGATGATTGGCACGGTGATCAGCGCCGACCTCGATTTGATCGGCCAGATGCAACCCAACCAGAAGGCCCGCTTTGTTGCGGTAACCCTCGAAGAGGCGCTGGAAGCGCGACGTACCTATAAGAAAAAACTCAGCTGCCTGAGCAAGCTGTTCCCTTCCTGATTCTGCCCGCCGTCTAGCGCGGGCCATGCCAAACGGTACGCCAACGCCGCACTTCGGTGCGGTGACGGCTGCCCGCGCTTCAACCATTGACTGGTTTTGGAGTTCACGCATATGGCTGCTTTATCGCAATCGAGTCAAACCGGGCAAGACCCGGCGCATTATCCTGTTCCCACCGAAGCGCGCATGGGGCGACTGTCTCTGACCATGGCGTGGTGGGCGGTGTGCAGTGCGATGTTTTACATCGTAGTGGGGGCTTCATTGGCATTGTCGTTCGGTGCGCGCAATGCGCTGATCGGCATGCTCCTGTCGGTGATCAGTTATGGATTGGTCAACAGCGTTCTCAGCCGCTTTGCGATTCGCAGCGGTTTGTCGGTGGCGTTGTTCTCACGACTGTTGTTCGGCAGCACCGGGGCATGCCTGGCGACGCTGATTTTCTTCTCGACCGCGATCTATTACGCGGTGTTCGAGGGTTCGGTGATCGCCGTCGCGCTCAATCACCTGTACCCGGAACTGGTCTATCCGCTGGCGGCATTGGCGGTGGTGCTCTACAGCGTGCCGATGATCCTGGGCAGCGTGCAGCACTGGCTGGACAAGCTCAACGGTGTGTTGTTGCCGGTGTATCTCGGTGGTTTGCTGGTGGCCGTGGGATTATCGATCAGCCGGTATGGCTACCAGCCGCAATGGCTGGATTTCGGCCCGGCAACGCCTAGCGCATTCGGCTGGTGGGATTGTTTTGTCGCCTACATGGGCGTCTGGGTATTGATGCTGTTCACCTTCGACTATGCGCGTTTCGGCAAGCCTGAAGACGCCGAGTACCACGGTCGCTGGAACTTCGGCATGCCGTTCTACGCAGTGACGTTTCTGCTCAACGGCGCGGCGGGCATTTACCTGGTCAGCAGCATTCCCCACGAAGGGGCCCTGAACGAAGTCTCGGTGGTGATGGCGATTTTGCAGTTGATGGGCCTGTGGGGATTGCTGTTTGTCTGGGCCACGCAAACCCGGATCAACACCGCCAACTATTACTTGGCGACCCTGAACATGCAGGCGTTTTTTGCACGGTTTGGTCTGCGTGGTTCGTACCTGGTATGGGCATTGGTGGTCGGGGTGATCGTATATGGCCTGATGCTCGCCGATGTGTTCGCGTATCTACTCAAAGCCTTGGCTTACCAGGGCGTGTTCGTGGTGGCCTGGGTGGGCGTAGCGTTGGCTCAGATTGTCTGCGGACGTAGCGACATGGCAGCGCTGGAACGGGTGCCCGCGTTTAATGTGGCGGGCCTAATGGCCTGGTTCGGGGCCACAGGTTTGGGGTTTATGTTGATGCTCAGCGGCGGCGGTCTTAGCCGCTTTTCCGCGCCTTCTACCGTCATCGCTGCGTTTGTCTTGCACGTTGTATGCTCCAGGCGATCTGCGTCGCGGGTACGTTTGGCAGAGTAGCGTTGCAGTCATGCTGCTCTTTCGCTGATGGGCGCTAAGGCTAGGCGGCAGGGCGTTCCATCAGGCGATGTCACTCTGCCGGTTCGACTCGAGATCACGCCTGACCTGTCTCTTGTCGTAACACTGAGAGACAGGCCAGTCGGTGATTCAGGGCAGGGGGCGTGCGCTTGGCGCGTTGTGTTCAGCCATCACCGCGCGCGCGACGTCGACAATAGCGCGGCCACAGGCGTGCATTTGCTCTTCGTTGATGGAGGGCATCACCGTCAAGCGCAGCTGATCGCAACCCTTGGGGACTGCCGGATAGACAATGCCAAGGACGTAGACGCCACGCAGGTAAAGCTGTTTTTGAATAGCGAAAAGCGCCTGTTCATTACCCACCAACAGCCGCTGAATGGCACCGGGAACGACCACGGGGTCGGCGTCGAAGCCGTACTGCGATAACTCACTCAAATACTGCCGAAGGATGTCGATATTCCGCCGTTGCTGTCGGTACATCCGGGTGAAGGTATTTTCGACAGTGCGTGCGTTGGGCTCTGTCGTGCTCGTTTCGCCTGGGGCAGATGCCGCGTTTATCTGCTGCAGGACCTCGGCTGCGGCAGCAGCGATGGACGCTGGCACACCTGAGGAGAACACCCGGTTGGTGGTGTACTCGAAGCTGGCAGCCTGCGCCAGGGCTTCGCTGCAAACGATATAGCCCCCTTGCGCACCGACCGCTTTGGCGAGAGTTCCGGTGATCACATCGATGCAGGCCGGGTCCATGCCCCAGTAGTCCGCAGTGCCGCGCCCGCCAGGTCCCAGCGCACCCAAAGCATGCGCTTCATCCACCAGCAGCAGGCAGTCAAAGGCACTCGTCAGTTTGACCAGATGCGGCAGATTGCAGACGTGACCACTCATGCTGAAAATGCCGTCGGTGACCACGAGACGGCGGTGGCTGCGATACGGGTCGCTGGCGTCGGCGGCCTGCAGCTTTTTTTCCAGATCCTGCATATCCCCGTGCCTGAACCGCACCACCGTGGCTTTTGACAGGCTGCACCCCTGAATCAGGGTCATATGGCTTTCGGAGTCGGCAAATATCGTGTCGCCTTGGCCGACCAGCATGGGGATGGCGGTGATGTTGGCCATGCTCGCACTGATGGTGAGGAAGGCCGCACCCTCACCCGAGGGCCGATACAGCGCCTGTAGCTCATGCTTGACGTGTTCATGGTGCAGCGTTTCGCCCGACAGAGGGGCTGAGTCATAGGAACCCACGCCGTGAGAGTCCAGCGCCAGATGGGCCGCCGCGATGGTTTCAGGCCAGAACGAAGCGCTCAAGTAAGCACAGCCGCACAGTACAAAAACACCGTCCTCTGCGGTCATGGCTTCGTCGGGCGGGCGGCGATTGTGCTCTGGGAGAGGGAAAAAAGCAGAAGGCAGGTGTTTGATTTTTGCACCTTGCGGGCCGACCGAGTCGACACGCAAGCGCGAGAGATCTGCTCCCGCTTCCGCAGATTGAGCGTAGCTATCAGCCATACCGCGGGAGCTGCGGGCGAAAAAATTATTGGCGGGCGGGGTGTTGGATTTTTGATCTGGGACGGCAGTCATTGACACTCCATGTCGCTCGGTTTGAGCGCGTCGATCGGTTGGACGCCTGATCGAGTACAGGCGCACAACACTGCAATCTAGTCGAGATCCAGAAGACCGCGAAAATGTTGTACGAAGTTCAACCCTTTATCTGACTGGGCTGGCTGTGCGTGACGTGGTCCGGGGCTGGTGCGCCCGATCTGTTGCACAACGACGAATAACGTCAGGCAGGATTCGCTGCTGCGGACATGCCATGACCATCAAGAAAAGCAGGTTCGAATGGTGTGGGTTTGAACAGCGCGCCGCTTTTGACTAACGGCGGTGATTTATAAGACATGTCTTGTAGAGCGCCTGCTTAGTTGTAGTTATGGTGATCTCGCACTCAACGTGTCGGTATCAATATTGAGCCTTTACAGGCGTCAACTCATAGCGAAGATCGACGACCGTCTGCGAGCCTTATGATTGACATGGCGTGATCTACCCATGCGTGTCCTTTTCCGTGAGCCGAGCAAAGCCAATGGATGGTGCATGACAACGCTTGCAAAGTGATAAAGACATTTATCGGTGTCACAACTTCCCTGGCTCTAAGGGGTGCGAGTAGCAGATCAACTTTATTTGAGACGTTCGCAATGACACACACAATTTTTCCTGTGAAGACTGAATACAGTGTTGTGTTGGTTAATTACAAGTCTCTGGAATTGACTCGACGGTGCCTTGACCTGTTGCAGGCCGGTTTGCAGAACACGGCGGTGCCGATTGTTGTGGTGGATAACAACTCTGCCGATGACAGCGTTGAGTTTCTCCGTAGGCGTGAAGGGATCACTCTGATCGAGCGCAATACCGCGAGCCCGGAAGCCGGCAATATTGCCCATGGGCGGGCGCTGGATTGTGCACTGGCGCAGCTTAAAACCGAGTATGTGTTCCTGCTGCACACCGACACCTTTATTTATGATGCCAGCGTCTTCGAGATGATGCTTGACTGTTGCCACGGCTTACCCAAGGTGGCCGCTGTCGGTTGCCTGGAACAGTTGGATAGAGGTGTGTCGCGAACGGCTTGGCGACTGTTATCGCGGTTTTTCAAGCACTACACGCGTCGCAGCCTGCGTGCGCTGGGGTTGAATGCCAGGCAACCCAAGCCTTTCAAAGAGACACATTTGAAAAGCTTTTGCACCTTATGGAACGTACAGCTAATGAAGAAACATAACCTGTGCTTTCAGATGGACGACCGTAATCCGGGATATGAACTGCAAGATCGCATGAGTGCCCTTGGTTATCCGATACGTACCCTTTCGCCGCGTAAACTTTTTCGCTACCTGGATCATATCCAGAGCGGCACGGTTGCGGCCATGGGAGGCTACGCCGATGATCACAGGCGGGCCCGGATGTACGGCCGGATGACTTCCTGAACTGCTGTGTCGACAGCCTCGCAGGCGAACGAGCCCGGTATCCTGTAATAGCTGCTAACCATGTAGCAGCATTTGGTTTGAGCGTTTCAGACTGCAGATTTTTGGGAACCCCAGACCTGGGGGACAGGTTCCCAAGCGATCAATCCCAACTGTTCATCCGAAGCCTAAACCTCACGCCTGCGGAAGGCGTGGGCAGCATTGCTGCATCCATTTGAAACGGGCCATGGCCTCAGTCGGTGCATGCCCATTGCCGTGCGATATTTAAGCTGACACAGCATTGTCTGCTCGACGCATAGTGTGTTGTTCATTGGCAAAAAACTCGATCTGGCCACGGCACCGCATCGTTACGCGCCCATCAGTGCCTGCTGGGCAGCGGAAGTCATCATCTGCATAACGCCGAACACATCGGTATCGGCGTCTTAACCCAGTCGAAAACGCCTTATCGCTGCGCGGAAACCAATACCATCATCGGCCTTTCCATTTCTTCGGCCAGCGCCGGGTTGGCGTCGACCTGTTCGGCGCTGGGGCCCCATTCGTTGACATGGCGAAGGGTAAAGCCGGCCGCCATCAACGCGTTCAACGTGGTGCCCAAGGTGCGGTGGTATTTGACTACACCATCGGCCAGCCAATGGCTGACGCGTTGACCTTCACGTTGATAGTGGTTGACCGCCCACGAACGCTGGCCCTGATCATCGGTGAGCCAGCCTTGGCGCACCGGGCAGGTGTAGATGGGATGCTCGGTAGTGAAAACCAACCAACCGCCGGGTGGCAACGTCTGATAGATGGCGGCAAGCAGCGGGGTGAGGTCGGGTAAGTAATGCAGTGCCAGTTGGCTGTACACCAGGTCATATGCCTGGCGCGGCAGGTGTAGCTGTTCGAGATCGCCGCGCTGGTACCGAATGCCGTCGTCATCCGTCAGCTCCCGAGCTCGGGCCAGCATTTTCTCGGACAGGTCGACGCCGGTGACATCGGCGGCACCAGCCTCACGTGCCTGGCGACAGAACCAGCCATACCCACAGCCGAGGTCGATGACTCGTTTACCGTCAAGTGCCGGCAGCATCGCCTGTATGGCCGCCCATTCAGGCGCCGCCGCTAACCCGAACTGTGAGCGCGGCAGCTGCGCGTAACCGTCGAAAAACGCCTGTTGGTCATAGATGTTCTGAGCCATGTGGAACTCCAAAAAGGTGACGGATAGCGATCAGGAATTTGCGACTGGCCGCACTAGGCGAAATCAAAGGACCGTCCAAGAGGGTTGAGCCTTCGCCATTTAGCGTGACCACGAAGTATGTCTTTCTTTCACAGGACTTACCCTATCGGAGCTTGCAAGGTGTCTAAATAATCCGGGCGATTCAACTCGCTTTTCTGCAGTCTCAATGTCAGAGGCAAGTTCTACAGCTTGTCATGCCCAAAAAAGTAGTCCATGATTTTGTCCATA
Organism: Pseudomonas sp. S5F11; assembly: GCF_019641515.1. Taxonomy (NCBI): domain Bacteria; kingdom Pseudomonadati; phylum Pseudomonadota; class Gammaproteobacteria; order Pseudomonadales; family Pseudomonadaceae; genus Pseudomonas; species Pseudomonas sp. S5F11. The sequence goes on along the minus strand of NZ_JAIFJZ010000001.1, from coordinate 812,773 downwards.
GAAGGCGTTACTGAACTTAAAAACTCAACGTTTTCAAAGGGCTAGACGTTTAATAAGAAACTCGTTTCCCGCTCCACTATCTGATTTTTATTCTCATCGTCAATCTGTCGTCACTCGCGCGGCGTTCTGTCTTAACAGGTCCAAATAGTCAGCCCATTGTTGAGCCGCTTCCCGGCGCTGCGCTAGCAGTTGCGCGCGTGCATACACAGCCCCCAGTGCACCTGGCATCCGGTGGGACAGCGACAATTCAAGCACGATGGGATCAATTCCCAGGTGCTCGTGGGCAATAGTCCTGTAGGTGGCACGAAAGCCGTGGGCAGTGATGCCGTACTCCGGCCAGATATGCTGAAACGACTTGAGCATTGACGTCGGGTTGATCGGGCGGCCTGGATAGACCGGCGAGACGAACACCCAACCTTGACCTTTGTCGTCCACCACGCGCGTTTGTCTGAGCTTACGCAACAGGATGAGTGCTTGTTCAGGTAAGGGCACGATGTGTTTGCTTTTGTCCAGATGTCTGGTCTTGCTCACTACGTAGCGCCAATCGGCGCCGACCAGGTCGACATCTTCCCAGCGCATCCGCACGAGTTCGCCAGGGCGCACTGGCAACATGACCAACAGGCGCATCGCGTTGGCAACACTGCCGTCATCGCACTCATCCAGGCGTAAAAGGAACCTGCCCAGATCGGCTGGCCTTTCAATCGCCGGATTGCTGGTAACGACGTGGCGAATCCTCAACTCCTCGACATTGCTGAGCGCCACGTTGCGCTCCACCCAGCCGCGGCCTTCAGCGAAGCCGAGGATGGAACGGATGATTGTGCGTACACGGCGGGCCATAGCCATGAGACGTTGCTGGCGCAGTGCCGTGATGATGGCGGTGACGTGTTCAAGCTTGATCTCGCTGACCGGTTTACTGCCGACTGCAGGGAGAATGTGGTTTCTCAATGCTCCGCGAAAACCCGCGATGGATTTGCTCACCAGCTGGGCAGACTTGAAAGTCATCCACTGCTCAGCTACGTAGGCGAAGGTGCGCTGTTCACTGAGCCGCTGTGCCTCGATCTTGGCGGTTTTAGCCTTGAGCGGCGCGATGCCGTTCGCCACGTCGCGGCGTGCGCTGCGGGCAATCTCTCGCGCCTCCTTCAGGCCGATATCCGGGTACGAACCAATCGAAAACCGGTTTTCCTTGCCATGCAGGCGATATTTCAAGCGCCAGAACTTGGAAGGAGGGTTTCCGATTTTGCGTGACGCGCTCACCTCCAAGTAAAGACCGGGGACTTCGCCATCGGCATGTTTGCCAGGGGTAGTCAGTGCGCGTACGAAAGCGTCGGTCAGTTTACGCTTGAACAGAGCGCCTTCTCGGGCGTGCATAACTGGGGGCATCATTTTTTAAAAAATGAAAATATGCCCCCAATTATGCCCCCAAAAGCCTCAGAACGCCTTGGAATTGGACGGACGTCCATGGATTGAAGATGCTGTAACCTGATGTGTTATAAACCTTTATAGAACATAGTAGAACTCTGTTACAAACTCTCGGGGTCGCCGAAGAACATCTGAATACGCGACCGCAACCAGCGCTCCCCCGGATCGTTATCCTGTGAACCGCGCCACGCCATGTGCAGTTCAAAACTGCGCACCGGCAGCGGCGGGTCTTCTGCGCGCAAGCCGCCGGCCGAGGTCAATGCTTCGGCCGCGTAGTCCGGCACGGTGGCGAGGATGTCGGTGCCGGCCAGCAAGGTGCCCAGGCCGTTGAATTGCGGCACGGCGAGTACGACGTGGCGCTTGCGCCCGAGTTTTTCCAGCTCTTCATCGATAAAACCGCTCAGGTCGCCAGCGAACGACACCAGGGCATGGGGGCGGGCGCAGAAGTCGTCCAGGCTCAAGGAACCGGGCACGCTGTCGGCACGCAGGAGTTTGGGTAGGCTGCGGCGCAACACTTTGCGCTTGGCGTTGGCCGGCAGGTCGGCGGTGTAGCTGACGCCGATGGAGATTTCGCCGGAGGCCAGCAGGCTCGGCATCAGGATGTAATTGACGCGGCGCACCACCAGCACGATGCCGGGGGCTTCGGCGCGCAGGCGCTTGAGTAACTGGGGTAGCAGGGCGAATTCAACGTCGTCGGACAGGCCGATGCGAAATACCGCATTGCTGGTCGCCGGGTCGAATTCGGCGGCGCGGCTAACCGCAGTGGAGATCGAGTCCAGGGCCGGCGAGAGCAGGGCAAAGATTTCTACTGCGCGGGCCGAAGGTTCCATGCTGCGGCCGGTGCGTACGAACAACGGGTCGTCGAACAAACCGCGCAGGCGCGACAACGCGGCGCTGATGGCCGGCTGGCCGAGGAACAATTTCTCGGCGGCGCGGGTCACACTGCGCTCGTGCATCAAGGTTTCGAATACGATCAAGAGGTTCAGGTCGACACGACGCAGGTCGTTACGGTTCATCTTGTGTCCTGGAAGAGTCAGCAAACTTGACGAGAGCAGTCACAGGGAGCCCTTGGGTTCCCTCTTGAAGCATGACCGGCATGAATCTTACGGGGAAAGACTGGTACTCTGCACCGGCTAATTGAGTTTTCCTACGATACTTAGGGTCTATTCATCAGACGCGGAATCAATGACAGGCATGTCGACTATTAATGGTGACCGATGGTCTTGCCAGGAAAGCCCAGATAAAGTTCATGGCATTAGAGGTTAATTTGGCGAGGTTTGCGATGTCCCGCACGATCCGTTTTCACAAGTTTGGTCCGGCTGAGGTGCTCAAATGCGAAGAGCATGCAGCCGCGCTGCCCGCACCGGGCGAAGTGCAGGTGCGTGTCGAAGCGATTGGCATCAGTTGGTATGACATTTTGTGGCGTCAGAACCTGGCGTCTTCCCATGCACGTCTTCCCTCTGGCCTGGGCCATGAGATGGCAGGGGTGGTCGTCGCTTTGGGCGATGGCGTGGAGGATTTGGCCGTGGGCGATAAAGTGGCCAGTTTTCCGGCCGAAAGCCCCAATGACTATCCGGTGTATGGCGAGCAGATCGTCCTGCCTCGTTCGGCCCTGACGCGCTACCCGGACGTCTTGACCCCCATCGAAGCGAGCGTGCATTACACGCCGCTGTTGATTGCCTATTTTGCTTACGTGGATCTGGCACGGGTCAAACCCGGGCAGTTTGCGTTAGTCACGGATGCTAGCCACTGTGCCGGTCCGTCCTTTGTGCAACTGGGCAAGGCGCTGGGTGTGCGAGTGATCGCTGCGACCAAGGACAGCGCCGAGCGTGAGTACCTACTGTCCCTCGGGGCCGAGAAGGTGATCGCCACCGAGGAGCAGGACCTGCTTATGCAGATCAACAAGTTCACCGACAATCGCGGCGTCGACGTGGTGTTCGATGGTTTAGGTGGCCCCCAGATGTCGTTGCTAGGCGATGTGCTGGCGCCGCGCGGCAGTCTGGTTCTGTACGGGCTGCAAGGCGGCAACCAGACGCCGTTCCCTGCGTGTGCGGCATTCCAGAAAAACATCCAGTTCTTTGTGCACTGCATCGGCAATTTCACCGGCAAGCCGGAACTGGGCATTGTCCAGGATCAGGTCGCTTTGCAACGGGCCTTGCGTGACATCAACCAGCTGACCGCCGACCGCGTGCTGGTGCCGCTGAAAACCACGGTGTTTCCGTTCAATCAGTTCGTGGAAGCGCACCGCTACATGGACGAATGCCCGTGCCGGGAACGTGTAGCGTTGCAGGTTGAAGCTGTTTAGCGCGTAGGAAGATTCGTAATCAGCTGGTTCGACCCAATGGCGCATGGGGCAAATGCGCCATTTGACAGGGCTTAAGCCTCGCCCCCCATGAAGTGCCGATCACGCCCTTCAGCCCCTGAATCCTGCTCTGGTCCCCTGACGCCGCACTGAAACCCAGTGCGGCGTCGTCGTGTATGCCCCTTCGGCACGTCCTCGGCTGTTGATCTGCACTGGTTTTCGACCAACTTCTGTATCTATTAATCATTAATCCAGCACTGATAATTGCGACTTCACATTCATCTCAAGGATTGAGCAATGATTGAATTCATGATGCGGCTACCGATGGTCACCCGAACTATGGGTGCGTCAATCAACTGGACTTTTGGTGTAAGACGCTTTGAGGGAAAGTCACAGCGCCAGGACCTGGAAAGTTGTTTGAGTGTATTTGTCGGATGCTTCTTTAAATAATTGGTTAGAAGTGTGTAGGACATTGTCAGAGGCTTCCTAGGGGTGGTCGATAGAAGCGTTTTACCTATCTATATCATTGGCTTGCGTGTGTTTCATTGGCCGTATTGTGCAGTGGGTAATCCCAGCCATCCCGTGACTCGGTGCTAGTGCTATTTATTGGCGCACGGTGCGAAGCGCGAATTTCCTACACGCGCAATGGATCAAGCAGACACTCTTAGCAGTAGCTTGAAACTGATATTTCAACTCAGGTAGTACAACTATGAGCACTATTCACGAACAGGCTATGAATCATGTTTATCAGCAAGTTCTGCAACGTTTGATCGGGCACTTTACTCGTTCGGGCAGGACGGCACTCCAGTTGTTGGTCCAACGTATTGTGGTGGCCGCAGGAGGCATGGAGCAGGTCGGGGATTACAAAGTGCTGGTGGCTCACGGCGCAGGCGAGGTCAGCAGTTACACCCTGGCGCTGTTGCGCGCCGCGCAGTTGACCATCGCCGGCCGCGCACCCCGGACTTTCGATTTGCGCGTGGCGACGCTGCGTCATGCCGGTATGACCGAGGGGCAGCTCGAAACGCTCAATCAGGGTTACAGCCGCCTGTTTCTCCATGATGATCCGCGTGTCGAATTGCTCATGGTGGAAAACCAAGAGGTGCATCCCTTCAATCACCTGCGCCCCGCATCTGCGCTCGGGCGTGCGAACAGCCAGCGCAATATGTTGATGGTGGGCCATCTGAGCTCCGGTGATTGTCGCGCGACATTGTGCAATGAAACCTACCTGGCCCTCGGCGATTTCTACCAGCGCGTCACGACTTGGAACGGCGGCGTTCACGCGTTGGTCAGCGGTGACTCCCCACGCAAGCAAAGCCAGTTTCTCGCCTGGCTGAAAAGAACCGCCGAAGGCGCTGGCGTCCCCCCCGCCAAGGGGCGGGCGCGGTCGCTCACCGAATTGTTCGCACGCATGGACGAGTGGAGCACCGGTTACTACCGCGATGTTTATGGCGAACACTACGTGGCCCATGAGAACCCTAGCCCTTCGGGACACCGCCATCTGGCTTACATCGGCATTGACGATCTGCTCAAGGACGTCGACCTGCAATCCGCGACGCTGTTGTCCGATTTCATGGCCTATACGCCCGACCCGCTGGGTTTTCACTTCAGCCATCCAAGCTATTCCAACCCGTTGCTGATGGCCCACCTGCGCGGCCTGCAGGCCGAATGTCTGCGCGATCTCGATTATGAAGATGGCGTCGACGGCTTCATCCAACAGTCGGCCCAGTACATGCGACGCCTGCACATGCCTGAGGAGCTGTTCGCCGAGGCCAGTTCCCGTGAAGGTCGTTTATTGGCCAGTACCTTCGCTCAGCAATTCTTCGGCCTGGATGAAACTCAATTGATCTGTCTGTTGTTTTCACCGTTCATTCATCACGGTCAGCGGCTGGAAGGTTATTTGCGCCAATGTCATCCCGGCATGCTGGTAGCACTGCCTGAACTGCACAAAGCGTTGCAGGGCAAACCATCGGCCGAAATGCTGCAACAATGGTTCACCGACACCAGCGGTTTACCCCTGCCATTGTTGCAACATCTGTATCGCAAACGCCCCTTGACCTGCGCCAATGGTCAGCTGCGCAGTGCCCGTGCCGTGTCTCATGGCGCGACACCGGCCTTTCAATTGTCCGGGCGATGACCCTTCGCGGCGAGCGCCAGGCGGATTTCGCGTATCAGGCGGTGTATCGCTACATGATCAACCTGATCAACGAAGTCAGCACGGACACCCGAGTCAAGTTACCGTCGCTGCGCCAGTTGGCCGCTCGCCTGAACGTGTCGATCTCAACGATCCAATACGCTTACTCGTTGCTGGAGAAGGAGGGGCGAGTGTATTCGGTAGCCAAGTCCGGTTATTACGCGTGGCCGATGTCGGCCAATCCGACAGCCTGGCTGGGTGGAGACTTGCTCGACCGGCTCTATGCCGCTGCCCGGCGCCCTGGAATGCTAGTGCTCAGCGGCGATGAGCCTGCGCTAGAGGCTTCGTTGAATGCCACTTTGCTGCGCCTGGAGCGCGAACTGGTGCGCCAGTATCCCGGCCAGCTGCAACCCTGGTCCCAACCGTGCGGGGTGTGGGAGCTGCGGGCGGCGCTGGCCGCGCGTTATACCTCGTCACCCACACGGTGCTGGCATGCCGACGACGTATACATCGGTGCCGACTTGCGTGGCGTGCTGGATATTCTGATCGAAGTGCTGGGGCTCAAAGGCACCACGGTGATCGTCGAGTCGCCCTGTGATTGGCTGATTCTGCGGCTGCTGCAGGACGCCGGTGTGCGCGTTATCGAGCTGCCCTGGACCGCGCAAGCGCGCTTGGACAGCGAAAACCTGGAGCGACTGTTGCGTGATGAGCCGGTGCACCTGGTATTACTCTCGTCGGCGGTCAGCCTGCCTTCAGGCGTGGCGATGTCGGCCGAGGATCGCCTGGCCGTGGCGCGACGCTTGGACCACTACGGATGCTGGCTGCTGGAAAACGACAGTCTCGGCGAGTTGAGCCTGGAGGTGCCGCATACGCCATTGCGCGACCTGGTCAACCCGGAACGGCTGATCGTGTTTTCGTCGTTCGAGAAAATCCTTGGATCGGAAGCGCCCTACGGCTACTTATTGAGTCGACGCATGAGCCGAGAGTTGCAGCGCCAGTTCCTGTTGCGATCTTTCCGTTTATCGTCGATCCGGCAGCGCGCCATCGCCCGTCTATATCAGAGCACTCGCATCGACCAGCACCTGTGTGCTTTGCGTCAGCAATTGCGCGAGCAAGCCGCGCACATGGGGCAGCGCCTGACGCTGCACCTGGGGGAACAAGTGACGTACCGCGTGCCTGCGGCCGGGGCCACGTTTTGGCTGGGTTCGACCCGCGCGGTGGACATGCGCAAGGTATTCCAATATCTGTTGGCGCGGCAGGTGGTGATCGCCCCGGGGGAGCTGTTCAGTGTCAGCGGGTTGCATCATCAAAATCTGCGCCTGAACCATACCTTTCACGGACAGCCGAGCCTGGAGAGTGCGCTGGCGGCATTGAGTGACGCATTGCGCCAGGCGCAAACGGGTTGAAAATTCTGTTGAGTGTGTAGGATCGATACCGTCGCGCGGTAGTCCAACTCTCAGTAAACTGGCATTTTTTCCGAATTCTTCCTTTCCGAGGTTTATGCATGACTATCAGTCCTTTTGCGGGCAAACCGGCGCCGGCCCAATTGCTGGTGGATATCCCGCGACTGGTCACGGCTTACTACACCGGCCAGCCTGATGCAGCGATCTCCACCCAGCGCGTGGCGTTTGGGACCTCCGGGCACCGTGGCAATTCGTTCGAGCTGAGCTTCAACGAATGGCATGTTCTGGCCATCAGCCAGGCCATCTGCCTGTACCGCGAAGCCCAGGGCATCAACGGCCCGCTGTTCGTCGGCCTGGACACCCACGCGTTGTCCACGCCCGCGGGTGCCAGCGCGCTGGAAGTCCTGGCCGCCAACGGCGTTCACGTCATGCTGGCCGAAGGCGACGAATACACACCGACCCCGGCCATTTCCCACGCGATCATTTGCTATAACCGCGGGCGGACCAGCGGCTTGGCTGACGGCATTGTGATCACGCCGTCCCATAACCCGCCGCAAAGTGGCGGCTACAAGTACAACCCGCCTAACGGTGGTCCGGCGGACACCCACGTCACCAAGTGGATCGAAGCCAAGGCCAATGAGCTATTGGCCAACCGGCTCGCTGGGGTCAAACGTATCACCCACGCCCAGGCGCTCAAAGCCGACACCACCCATCGCCATGACTACCTCAATAGCTACGTGGCCGACCTGATCAACGTGATCGATATGGACGCCATCCGCAGCGCCGACCTGCGCCTGGGCGTCGATCCGTTGGGCGGAGCAGGGGTGCGCTATTGGTCGGCGATTGCCGAGCACTACCGTCTGAACCTGGAGGTGGTGAACACCGAAGTCGACGCCACCTTCCGCTTCATGAGCGTCGACTGGGATGGCCAGATCCGCATGGACCCGTCCTCCAGCTACGCCATGCAAGGCTTGATCGGCCTCAAGGAGCGTTTCGACGTGGCCTTCGCGTGCGATCCGGACCACGATCGCCACGGCATCGTCACCCCGTCCGGCGGCCTCTTGGCGCCGAACAACTACCTGGCCGTGTCCATCGATTACCTGTTCCAGAACCGTCCTGACTGGCGCGCCGATGCGGCCGTCGGCAAGACCGTGGTTAGCAGTGGCCTGATCGATCGCGTGGCCGCGCGCATCGGCCGGCGTTTGTACGAAGTGCCGGTGGGCTTCAAGTGGTTTGCCGACGGCCTGTTCGAAGGCTCCCTGGGCTTCGGCGGTGAAGAAAGCGCCGGTGCATCGTTCCTGCGCAAAGACGGCACGGTGTGGAGCACCGACAAAGACGGCTTGATCCCGGCGTTGCTGGCGGCGGAAATGACCTCGCGCAAAGGCCAGGACCCCAGCCAGCTGTACCGTGGCCTGACCGATGCCCTGGGCGAACCGTTTGCCATTCGTGTCGACGCCAAGGCCACCCCAGCGCAAAAAGCCCTGCTGGGCAAACTGTCGCCGGAACAGGTGACCTCCACCGAACTGGCCGGCGAGCGCATCCAGCAGATCCTCAGCCATGCGCCGGGCAACAACCAGGCCATTGGCGGCCTGAAAGTGATGACCGAAAACGGCTGGTTCGCCGCACGCCCATCGGGCACCGAGGACATCTACAAGATCTATGCCGAGAGCTTTGTGGGTGAAGAACACCTCAAGCGCTTGGTGCAAGAGGCGCAGGTGTTGGTAGACGGCGCCATCGCCGAATAACACTGAAACGCTTTGTAGGAGGGGGCTTGCCCCCGATGGCGGTATTTCAGTCCACTGGTCCAGGGACTGAAATACCGCCATCGGGGCAGGCGTCGCCGCCGATTTTGGCTGTGAGGCGTCAGGTCAAGCGAGATCGACCAGCACGATCTCACTGTCCTCAATGGCCGTAACCCGTAGCAGCTGTTCATCCTCAATCGCTAAGCCATCACGGGCTTGCGCCCGTACACCATTAACCTCAATCACCCCTGTAGCCGGCACCAGATACGCTCGGCGCCCGCCCTCCAGGCGGTACTCAGCGACTTCACCGGCTTTCAGATTCGCCGCCACCAGGCGCGCATCCGCACGAATGCGCAGGCTCTCGCTATCGCCGGCCTTGCCACTGGCCAAGGTGACGAAGCCTTCGCGCTCACCCTGTGGAAACGGCTTGGCGCCCCAGGATGGCGGCAGGCCTGCTTCATTGGGGATAATCCAGATCTGGAAAATCTGGGTCGGTGTGGCTTCCAGGTTGTATTCACTGTGGGCGATCCCCGTGCCAGCGCTCATGACCTGCACATCGCCAGCCTCGGTGCGGCCTTTATTGCCCAGGTTATCGGCGTGGCTGATGGCGCCTTCGCGGACATAAGTGATGATTTCCATATCGCGATGCGAGTGCTGGGGGAAGCCCGTGCCCGGGGCAATAATGTCGTCGTTCCATACCCGCAGGTTGCCCCAGTGCATGCGCTTGGGGTCGTAGTAGTCGGCGAAGGAAAAGTGGTGATGGGCGTCGAGCCAACCGTGGTGGGCGCCGCCCAGGGCGCTGAAAGGTCGCAGTTCAAGCATGATCGTCTCCTATGGATGGTGCCTATCATCCAGCAGCGCTTGATCGAGAAAAAGCGTAAAAAACGCTCCATTCTTATCGACTGATTCGATTGGATTGCCGCGTTTCAACTTTCACTTCATCGCCTAACTGCCTGATGGCACAGCAATTGGCTGGTACTGCGCGGCGATTCCGGCGACCATGGGGCACTGCTCACAGCCCAGCCCATTGCAGGAGTCCGCGTGTCGCAACAAAAGCCTGATCTGCCCCCAGAACTGCTACCCCTGGCTCAGATGCCCTTGTTCAAACGCCTGGCGGCGCGCCTGTTTGGTCATGGCCTGACCCGTCTGCGCGCCCAGCACCGGTTTTCCTGGCTGCACGGGCAAGCCGATGGTTTTCGCAGTGGGCATGAAGCAGGCGTGGAATACGGTTATCGCGAGGGCAAGGCCGATGGCATCGAGGAGGGGCGACAAGTATTGCTGATCCGCGATTTCCGCCCGGACGAGCACACAGCTCCCGGGATAGACGACAGCCTGTTCGATGACTGGCGCCTGCCGCTGACCGCCGACATCAAGAAGCGTATCAAGGCCGACGTCGCCCGTCTCTTACCGCCCCACGCTCAACCGAGTACGGCGCAGTGGAAGATGATCTTCAGCGAGACCCCCTCAACCTCGGTGATCGCCGGGGCTGGCGCGGGCAAATCCACGTCATTGGTGTTGCGTATTCTGCTGCTGACCCATTACCTGGGCTTCGAGCTCAGCTCGATGACCGTGGTGACGTTTACCCGCGAGTCACGCCAGGATTTCATTCGCAAGCTTATAGAAATTATGAGCCTGTGGGGCCAACCCCTTGATCCCAAAGAGGCACAGGCGGTGGTGCGCACCTTCCACTCGCGCATCCTGCCGATGGTGCGCAGCCTGCCGGGCTTCGAGCGTTTGCAGGCGTTCGAAAACCTCAATGCGGGCTTCGACGATGCCGACAGCAACCCGTTCGATCTGCGTATCAACGATGCCCAGCGCCAGCACCTGAACGCCTGCTACCAGCGTCTACATCGCCAGCATCCGCGTTTTCGCGAGTTGATCGCGCCGCTGGCGCGCCACGGGTTACAACTCAAAGAACTGGAGCGCGACCATCCGGACGTGCAGAAGCGCATGGCAGTGACTGAGCTGGCCGCCCAGCGTGACGAAGAGCTGTGCGATTTCATTGAGGACCTGTGGTTTCGCGCCGGGGCCTGGCCGATCAAGGGCATTGAGCCGAATCGCCAAACTGTTGAAATCAATGGCGCGCATTTCCACTGCCATGGCTACATTGCCGAATTGGACGCGTGGGTAGTACTGGGCTTCGACCCACGGGAAAACCCCCAGGTCAGCCGCCCCAATGCCAAGCTGTCAGTGCGCGCAGAGTGGGCGGTAAAGCGCACCCTGTTTCAAGCTTTCTGTCGTAAACCATTGATATGGCTAGATAGTTATGAATCATCCAAACGCATGCTCAGTTGCCTGGCCGACGATGCCAGTGCCGGGCCAGGGTTTGATTACAAGGTCAAGGGTGAGCTGACATCGGCGCCGCTGCTGGACTGTTTTGTCACGGCCGCAGGCTTTATCGAGAACCTCGGACTGGACGTGCCCAGCGCCGTAGGTCGCATGAGCTTCGCCAAAGATGACCCGGACCGCTTGTTCTTCGAAGCGTTGAGTATTTTCTGGAAGGCGTTGGAAGACCATTTGCTCGACCAGAAGCCACCGATCATGACCTACAACCGCATGTTCTCGCTGTTCGGCGAAAACACCCCGGAAAACCTCAAGCTGCTCAGCGACCCGCTGTTAAGGCCGTTGTCCCACTTGATGATCGACGAATTTCAAGACGTATCACCGCAAATCGTTGGATGGATTCGCGCCAGCCTGCGGGAGATCCGCAGTCGCGGCCCGGCCATGCACGTGGGGCGCGGCGCGCAATACTCGTCGTTGCTGTGTGTGGGTGATGACTGGCAATCGATCTACGGCTGGCGGGGCAGTTCGCCCAAGTACTTTATGGCCTTCGACCAGGAATTCCCGTCACCGAGCACCACCCGGGTGATGCTGAGCGAGAATTACCGCAGCCACCAGCACATCATCGACGCGGCAGAGCACATCGTGCGTGCCGCGCCGTCGATCCCGGGTAAGAAGGCCAAGGCCAGCGGTGCGCCCAAGGCTCTGGTGCCGGTCAATGTGCTTGAGCGTGACGATGCAGCATTGGGGCGACGCTTGCTGGAGCATTACCAGCGTGGCGAAACAGTGTTGATGCTGTATCGAAAAAGTAGCGATAAGTTATTGATTCAAGAGCATATTCAGTCTGTAGTTAATCTGGATTCTAGCTTGCCCGCTAACTCGCGTCGGCTCAAGCAACTGACCTTTCACAGTGCCAAGGGCCTACAAGCGGACACGGTTTTCCTGTTGGGGGATTGTCAGCACGTCACCCGCTCGCCGTATAAAAACCAGGTGTATCGCATGGCCGGACTGGGTAAGGACGGCGACAACGAGCCCTATGACACGGCGCAAAAGGACGAGGTGCTGCGCTTGGCGTACGTCGGCATCACGCGGGCGGTCAGCCATTGCTATTGGTACGTGGAGAAGCCCGAAGGCCAGGCGGCGAATATGCCCAGGGCCTCGGAGCGGGTGGATGGCAAAAAGGCGTTTTTCGACGATCACCGTCACTGAAGGCCTGATGCAGTGGCCCTGCGGTAGGGTGCATGCCCTCCCGGTGCTGTGAATCGGTTCAGGCTTGCAACGAGAGCGGCGGCACAAAGGATTCCAACTCATCCTCCACCGCCTCGATAATCCGCTCGACATCGGCGGCGTTCATCACCGTGGCGCAGGGGATACCGGCGATGGCGATCAGGGTTTCGCCGCTGGCGCGGTCGAACAGGCGGGCGACCATGCTGCCCGGCGCATCCATGCTGCCTTCAAAACCCATCGGATGAAAATGCCAGCGCATCAGCTGGCAGGCGTTGGGGAACGTCACTTTGTTCATGTTGCCCACCTTGTTCATTGAGCGCTTCCTTTAGCTCGCGGCAGGGGGCCAGGACCGTCACTGGTCGAGGCGTGTAGGACTTAAAAATAGCATTCGTTCGCAACGCCAATGTGACTTTTTTCGCCCCGTTCGGCGGTTGTTTGCCTTTCCCTTGACATGGATCATGCCCTGTCCAAAAGTTGGCTAAAGGCCATTATTCGCCTGCAGTGCCTGCACATTGAAGGCAGGGCGGAATTTCGGCAATCTCCACGCTTTATCCGCCCCCAGAGCCCTTTATGCCCGACATCGCCCCCGACGCCGACAGCCAGCTCACCCACGCCACGGGCGAACTGGTGCTGCGTCATCACCTTTGCTGGCGTCATCGCGACCTGGACGGAGTAATGGCCTACTACCATCCGGATATCCAATACCACGACTTTTTCCAGAACCGTGTGATCGGTTACGCAGAGCTACGCGAATATCTGCAGGCGAGCATGCCGCGTGCGGCGGACGAGGCGATCGAGCACACCGACCGCATCCGTGCCGATGGCGACACGGCGTTTATCCAGTACCGCATCACGCTGCGTGGGGGTCAGGGGCTGGTGTCCTTCCGCACCAGCGAGGCGATTACCGTGCGTGATGGGCTGATCTGGCGCGTCAATGAATACGCCTCGCTGGTGCATGAGCAACCGGCCCAAGCCCTGCGGCCCACGGTCAGCCGCCTGGGCCTGTCGCCCCAACAACTGGGGCATATGGCCAACGACTTGCAGCAGTATTTCGACAGCAAGCAACCCTATCTCGACCCGGAACTGGACTTGCAGCGGGTGGCCAAGGAATGTGGCTACAGCCGCAACCAGATTTCCTACTTGCTCAATCAGGTGCTGGGGCAGAGCTTCTACCGCTACGTCAACCAGGCACGCCTCCAGCATTTGCTGGCCGCGCTGAACACCGCCCAGGCGCCGATCAAGGTCGACGAACTGGCCTTTGCCGCGGGCTTCAATTCTCTCTCAGCGTTCTACAATGCCTTTCGGCAGCACACCGGCCAGTCGCCCAAGGCCTACGTCAAACAAATTTCTCTGCGTGCACGCGCGCAAGACAGCCCCTGACACCGCCCTCTAGGATCCCGTCTATCGAACCGCGGTAGAGGGAAGGGCATGTCGGCATGGCGCAATATCAGTTTATGGATGGATCAGGTGGGCGAGCCGCTGGTGGCGCGGCCATCCCTGACGCACGACCTGGATGTCGACGTGGCCATTATCGGCGCCGGTTACACCGGGTTGTGGACGGCCTATTACCTCAAGCGTCAGGCGCCGCAGCTGAACATCGCAATCATCGAGGCGCAAACCGCCGGCTTCGGCGCATCGGGCCGCAATGGTGGCTGGTTGATGGGCAACCTGTTGGGCGAAGACCGTCTGCTGGCCGGGCTGTCTGCTGAGCAGCGCCGTGCTTCCTTTGATTTGCTGCACGGCATCCCCGACGAGGTGGCCCAGGTACTGGCCCGCGAAGGCATCGACTGCGACTACCGCAAGGGCGGCGCGCTGTATTGCGCTGCGCGTTACCCCGAGCAGGAAACCAGCCTGCGCCGCTATCTGGACAAACTCTACGCCCAGGGCCTGACCGAAGCCGACTATCGCTGGCTGAGCCCGCAGCAACTGGCCGAGCAACTTCGCATCGCCAAACCTTATGGCGCGATCTACGCCCCCCATGTGGCGACCATCCAACCGGCCAGGCTAGTGCGCGGCCTGGCGCGGGTGGTCGAAGGCATGGGGGTCACCCTTTATGAAAACAGCCCCGTCACCCATTGGCAGTCCGGCAGCCTGCGCACTGATAAGGCCAGCGTACGCGCCACCTGGGTGGTGCCGGCTGTGGAGGGCTATGCCAACACCTTGCCACCTCTGGGCCGTTACCAACTGCCGGTGCAAAGTTTGATCGTCGCCACCGAGCCGCTGCCGAACAGCACTTGGGATGAGATCGGCCTCAGCCAAGGCCAAGCGTTCGGTGAGAGCAGCCGCCAAGTCACCTACGGCCAGCGCTCCGCCGACAACCGCTTGGTGTTCGGTGCGCGGGGCGGCTACCAGTTCGCCGGGAAGCTGCGCCATGACTTCGATTTGACCGACAGCGAAGTGCAACTGCGTCGCTACCTGTTTGGCGAACTCTTCCCACAGCTCAAGACCGTACGGATTACCCATTCCTGGGGCGGCAACCTGGGCATGTCGCGACATTTCCGACCGCACATGCTGTGTGATCAGCGCACCGGTGTCGCGTTGTCCGGCGGCTACGGCGGGGAGGGCGTCGGTGCCACCAACCTGGGCGGGCGCACCTTGGCCGACCTGATTCTGGGCCGTGACACGCCACTGACTCACCAACCCTGGGTGATCCCGGAGGGTGGTCTGGACGCCCTCAAGGCCTGGGAGCCCGAGCCGTGTCGCTGGCTGGGTTACAACGCGATCATCCGCAGTTTTGTCCATGAAGACCAGGTGTTGGCCAACCCCAACACCGCGCCCTGGCGGCGCAAGCTCGCCACGGGCGTGGCGGGGTTCATGGAAGGTTTTATGCACTAAGTCGTTTCATACACACGGGAGCCCCCATGAGCATCACTCAGTTCAAAGACGCGCTGAATGCGCATTTGCCGGATTCGTCCCCGGTCGCCGTGCCCTTGGGCGAGCCGATCGCGGTGGCGTCCACCTTGAGCGTCGAGCGCAACGACGGCGTCGAGACAGGCATCTGGCAATGCACCCCAGGCCGCTGGCGGCGCCAGATCCGCGCCCAGGAGTTTTGCCACTTTATACAGGGCCGCTGCACCTTCACCCCCGACAACGGTGAAACCCTGCACATCCAAGCCGGCGATGCACTGATGTTGACGGCCAACAGCACCGGAATCTGGGACATCCAGGAAACGGTGCGCAAGACCTACGTCTTGATGCTGTAACGCTTTGATCCTTGATCGCCTGCCATAACAACAGCCCTAAAACCGCCAGGAAATCGAACCATGAAAGCCATTGCCCTGTTGCCCTTGATGTGGGTGGCCTGCGTCAGCCAGGCCGCCGAAACGGTGAAAATCTACAACTGGTCGGACTACATCGCGCCGGACACCACCAAAAACTTCCAGAAAGAGACCGGCATCGGTTTTACCTACGACGTCTACGACAGCAACGAAACCCTGGATGGCAAGTTGATGACCGGTAAATCCGGGTATGACGTGGTGTTTCCCTCCAACCACTTTATGGCCCGGCAGATCCAAGGCGGTGCGCTGAAAAAACTCGATAAGAGCCAGTTGCCCAACTGGAAAAACCTCAACCCGGTGCTGCTCAAGGCCCTGGAAAACAACGACCCCGGCAATGCCCATGGCTTCCCGTACCTGTGGGGCAGTACCGGTATCGGTTACAACATCGACAAGGTCAAAGCCGTGTTGGGAGACAATGCCCCGGTGGATTCCTGGGACTTGATCTTCAAAGCCGAAAACATGGCCAAATTGCAGAAATGCGGCGTGGCGATCCTCGACAACGGCCCGGAACTGCTGCCGGCGGCGCTCAACTACCTGGGCTTGCCGCACCACAGTAAAAAGCCTGAGGACTACAAAAAGGCCGAAGCCCTCCTGATGAAAGTGCGCCCTTACGTGGCTTACTTTCACTCCTCGAAATACACCGCCGACCTGGCCAATGGCGATATCTGCGTGGCCGTCGGTTTCTCCGGCGACATCCTGCAGGCCGAAAGCCGCGCCAAAGAAGCCAAGAACGGGGTGAATATCGGCTACAACATCCCTAAGGAAGGCGCCGCGATCTGGTTCGACATGGTCGCCATGCCCGCCGACGCCCCCAATGAAGCGGCCGGCTACGCGTTTATGAACTACCTGCTGCGCCCGGAGGTGATGGCCAGCATCACCAACTACGTGCACTACGCCAACGGCAATCAGGCGGCGGATAGTTTGGTGGACCCGGCCATCAAGGCCGATACCAAGGTTTACCCAAACTCGGACATGATGGGCAAGTTGTTCGCCCTTGAAGCGATGCCGCTGAATATCGACCGTGTTCGTACGCGGGTGTGGAACACCATTCGCACCGGGCGCTGAGCCACTGTGGAGCGGGAAATCCCGCTCACCACAAGTACCCTTTTGCTTATGTCCCGGTATTGGGGGACAAGAGGGTTAATTCATTTAAGTAGTGGCGGTTTAATGTTGCCAATGACACCGTGACAATATAATCGCCCGCCTCTTGTGTGACGCTGTTCAAATTGAGCAGCGTTAAGGTTATTTAATATTTAAATAGGAGCGCTGTGTTTTTTGTCGGACGACAACCACCACGCCCAATGAATACGGCCTGAGACTTCCAAGTGTTGTTTGCGTTGCACTTATTCAGCCGGCAAATAGATGTAGACGGAAGATTTCAAGTTGTGTCAGTTTTCTTACGCCTTCAAAAGAGGCGAGTGATAGGACGATCTCGCCAGCGGGGTTCCTATCGACCAAAGACTGATGCACTTGCAAACAAGGAAGTACGTTTATGTCAAAAGTAAAAGACAAAGCTATCGTGTCACTGGCGCAAGCCAGCACCGCTTACTCGCAAATCGATAGCTTCAGCCATCTGTATGACCGTGGCGGCAACCTCACGGTCAATGGCAAACCGTCCTACACCGTCGATCAGGCAGCCACCCAGCTGCTGCGCGACGGTGCCGCGTATCGGGACTTCGACGGTAACGGCAAGATCGATCTGACCTACACCTTCCTGACCTCGGCCTCTTCGAGCACCATGAACAAACATGGCATCTCGGGGTTCAGCCAGTTCAACGCGCAGCAGAAAGCACAGGCCGTACTGGCCATGCAATCCTGGGCGGATGTGGCCAATGTCACCTTCACCGAGAAAGCCAGCGGCGGTGATGCCCACATGACCTTCGGCAACTACAGCGGTGGCCAGGACGGCGCGGCGGCCTTCGCCTACCTGCCCGGCACCGGCGCAGGTTACGACGGCACCTCGTGGTACCTGACCAACAGCAGCTACACGCCGAACAAAACCCCGGACCTGAACAACTATGGCCGGCAGACCCTGACCCACGAAATCGGCCACACCCTGGGCCTGGCTCACCCTGGCGACTACAACGCCGGGAATGGCAACCCGACCTACAACGACGCGTCCTATGGACAGGACACGCGTGGCTACAGCGTCATGAGTTACTGGAGCGAAAGCAACACCAACCAGAACTTCAGCAAAGGCGGCGTGGAAGCCTACGCCTCCGGCCCGCTGATCGACGACATCGCCGCGATCCAGAAGCTCTACGGCGCCAACTACAGCACCCGTGCCGGCGACACCACCTACGGGTTCAACTCCAACACCGGGCGTGATTTCCTCAGCGCCACCTCCAACGCCGACAAACTGGTGTTCTCGGTATGGGACGGTGGCGGCAACGACACCCTGGACTTCTCCGGTTTTACCCAGAACCAGAAAATCAACCTCAATGAAACCTCGTTCTCCGACGTGGGCGGCCTGGTGGGCAACGTGTCCATCGCCAAGGGCGTGACCGTGGAAAACGCGTTCGGTGGCGCGGGTAACGACCTGATCATCGGCAATAACGCGGCCAATATCATCAAAGGCGGGGCCGGCAACGACCTGATCTACGGTGGTGGCGGGGCGGATCAGCTATGGGGCGGTGCGGGCAGCGACACTTTTGTGTTCGGTGCCAGTTCCGATTCCAAGCCCGGTGCGGCGGATAAAATCTTTGACTTCACCTCCGGTGCGGACAAGATCGACCTCAGCGGCATCACCAAAGGCGCGGGCCTGACCTTCGTCAATGCGTTCACCGGGCATGCCGGCGACGCCGTGTTGAGCTACGCCTCAGGCACCAACCTGGGTACTCTGGCGGTCGACTTCTCCGGGCACGGCGTGGCGGATTTCCTCGTCACCACCGTTGGCCAGGCAGCGGTCAGCGACATCGTGGCGTGATGCACGGGCGCGGCGTTCCGGCGCCGCGCCTCCAGGATGGAGCATAAAGATGCAGCGTTTTTCCCTATTTTTAGTCGCCTGCGTGGTGCAGGCGATGTGCGTATCGGCAGGAGCCCACGCCATGGCGAGCAGTCTTGTTTTACCTTCCAGCGCCCAGCTGGCCGGGCATTGGCAGATGCAGCAACAGGATCAGGTATGCGCCCTGGACTTGATCGAACAGGCCAACGCCTTGAGCGGCGACGTTGGCTGTGTGGCGCAATGGTTGGGCGATAAGCCCTTGAGCTGGTCGCCGACCCCCGACGGGATCTGGCTGGTGAACGCCGAAGGCACGGGCATCACTCACCTGAACCGGCAGAAAGAAGGCGAGTATCAGGCTAAGACAGCAACCGGCGCTGTAGTGAGACTGCACCGTAAACCTTAGTTGCAGTTATAACGCTATAACCCGTACTTATTAGTTGGCCACTCCTTATATAAGGGGTCGGGGCAACTATTGCGTGTCGTTTGGTTCAAGGAAGAGCAGAAGATATGGCAAAGCCCCATGCCGTCGCGCCGTTATTCAAAGCGCTGGGTGAATACAAGAGCATTCTGATCAGCATCGGCTGTTTTACCGCGTTGATTAATCTGCTGATGCTGGTGCCGTCGATTTATATGCTGCAAGTGTATGACCGGGTGCTGTCCTCCCAGAATGAAACCACTCTGGTGATGTTGACGCTGATGGTCGTCGGCTTCTTCGCGTTTATTGGCACCCTGGAAGTCATCCGCAGTTTTATCGTGATCCGCATCGGCAGCCAGTTAGAGCGGCGTTTCAACTTACGCGTGTATAAAGCTGCGTTCGAACGCAACCTGCAACGTGGCCAGGGGCATGCCGGGCAATCCCTGGGGGATTTGACCCATATCCGCCAGTTCATCACCGGGCCGGCGCTGTTCGCGTTTTTCGATGCGCCGTGGTTTCCCATCTACCTGTTTGTGATTTTCCTGTTCAACGTGTGGCTGGGCGTGCTGGCCAGTGCCGGCGCATTGCTGCTGATCGGCCTGGCGTGCCTGAACGAATACCTGACCAAAAAACCTTTGGGTGAGGCCAGCGGTTACTCGCAGCAGTCGACCCAACTGGCGACCAGCCATTTGCACAACGCCGAAACCATCCAGGCCATGGGCATGCTCGGCGCGCTACGCCAACGCTGGTTTGCCGTGCACTCGCAATTCCTGGGCCTGCAAAACAGCGCCAGCGACACCGGTTCGGTAATCACCTCCCTGAGTAAATCCCTGCGTCTGTGCCTGCAATCCTTGGTGCTGGGCTTGGGTGCGTTACTGGTAATCCGTGGCGACATGACCGCCGGCATGATGATTGCCGGTTCCATCCTCATGGGCCGGGTGCTCAGCCCCATCGACCAGTTGATTGCGGTATGGAAGCAATGGAGTTCGGCCAAGCTGGCGTATCAGCGCCTGGACGCATTGCTGCGCGAATTCCCCCCTGAGGTCGAGCAGATGGCCTTGCCGGCGCCCAAGGGCCAGGTGAGTTTCGAGCAGGTCAGCGCCGGCCCGCCGGGTCAGCGCAATGCAATCTTGCATCACGTCAGTTTCACCCTCGGTGCCGGCGAAGTGCTGGGGGTGCTGGGTGCGTCGGGCTCCGGCAAATCGACCCTGGCCCGCGTGCTGGTGGGCGTGTGGCCGACCCTGGCCGGCACGGTGCGCCTGGACGGTGCGGATATCCACCGCTGGGACCGCGACGACCTCGGCCCGTATATCGGCTACTTGCCCCAGGACATCGAATTATTCAGCGGCAGCATCGCCGACAACATCGCACGCTTTCGCGAGGCCGACCCCGAGCAAGTGGTGCACGCCGCGCAGCAGGCCGGTGTGCATGAATTGATCCTGCGCTTGCCCCAGGGCTATGACACGGTACTGGGAGACAACGGCGGCGGCCTGTCCGGTGGGCAAAAGCAACGTGTGGCCCTGGCCCGCGCCTTGTACGGCGCACCGCGCTTGATCGTGCTGGACGAACCCAACTCCAACCTCGACACCGTCGGCGAAGCGGCACTGGCCAGTGCCATCGTGCAGATGAAGGCCCAGGGCAGCAGCGTGGTGCTGGTCACCCATCGCTCATCGGTGCTGGCCCAGGCCGACAAATTGCTGGTGCTTAACGAAGGGCGCTTGCAAGCCTTTGGGCCGAGCCAGGACGTGCTGCGCGCATTGTCCGGCCAACAGGAAGCGCCGAAGGAAAAACCCGGCGTGAGTTTCAGTCGTCAGTACCAGGCCGGAAGGAATCCAGGCGCATGAGCAGTATCACTCTTGAACAACGCGACGCCGGTTTCTTTGTGCGTATGGGCTGGCTGCTGACGGTGGTCGGCGCGGGCGGTTTCTTCCTGTGGGCCAGTCTGGCGCCGCTGGATCAGGGCATTCCGGTGCAGGGTACGGTAGTCGTGTCCGGCAAGCGCAAAGCCGTGCAAACCCTCAGCCCTGGTGTGGTCAGCCGCATCCTGGTGCGCGAAGGCGAGGTGGTCAAACAAGGCCAGCCGCTGTTCCGCCTCGACCAAACCCAAAGCCAGGCCGATGTGCACTCGCTGCAAGCCCAATACCGCATGGCCTGGGCCAGTGTGGCGCGTTGGCAGAGCGAGCGGGATAACCAGAGCAGCGTGACATTCCCCGCCGAACTCAGCGCCAACCCCGACCCGGCCCTGGCGCTGGTGCTGGAAGGTCAGCGCCAACTGTTCAGCAGCCGTCGCGAAGCGTTTGCCCGCGAACAAGCCGGCATCCGCGCCAATATCGACGGTGCCGTGGCGCAACTGGGAGGCATGCGCCGCGCGCGCAGCGACCTGACCGCCCAGGCTCAGTCCCTGCGCGAACAACTGAGCAACCTGCAACCCCTGGCCGACAACGGCTACATCCCGCGCAACCGCTTGATGGAGTACCAGCGTCAGCTGTCCCAAGTGCAACAGGATCTGGCGCAGAACAGCGGCGAAAGCGGCCGGGTGGAGCAGGGCATTGTCGAGTCCCGCCTCAAGCTGCAACAGCACCGCGAGGAATATCAGAAGGAAGTGCGTAGCCAACTGGCCGATGCGCAGTTGCGCAGCCTCACCCTGGAACAGCAACTGACCTCCGCCGGTTTCGACCTGCAACACAGCGAAATCACCGCGCCGGCCGATGGCATCGCGGTCAATCTGGGCGTGCATACCGAAGGCGCCGTGGTGCGCGCCGGCGAAACCCTGCTGGAAATCGTGCCCCAGGGCACGCGTCTGGAAGTGGAAGGGCATCTGCCGGTGCACCTGGTGGATAAGGTCGGCACCCATTTACCGGTCGATATTCTGTTCACCGCCTTCAACCAGAGCCGTACACCCCGGGTGCCGGGGGAGGTCAGCCTGATCTCCGCCGACCAGATGCTCGATGAAAAAACCGGCGCACCTTATTACGTGCTGCGCACGCGTGTGAGCGACGCGGCGCTGGAAAAACTCCACGGTCTGGTGATCAAACCGGGCATGCCCGCCGAGATGTTTGTGCGCACCGGCGAGCGCTCATTGCTCAATTACCTGTTCAAGCCCTTGCTGGATCGTGCCGGCTCGGCGTTGACCGAGGAATGAGCATGAGAACCCTGTTCTTCGCCTTGCTGCTCACCTGCGCCAACGCCCAGGCGGCCATGGGCCCGTTCGATGTGTACGAGCAGGCCCTGCGCAATGACCCGGTGTTCCTCGGCGCCATCAAGGAGCGCGACGCCGGCCTGGAAAACCGCACCATTGGCCGCGCCGGGCTGCTGCCACGGCTGTCGTATAACTACAACAAGGGGCGCAACAACTCCCAGGCCACCTTGCCTGATGGCCGTGGCGGCAATTATCACGACGACCGCAACTACAACAGCTACGGCTCCACCTTCAGCCTGCAACAGCCGTTGTTCGACTACGAGGCTTACGCCAACTACCGCAAAGGCGTGGCTCAGGCGCTGTTCGCCGATGAAAGCTTTCGCGACAAAAGCCAGGCCTTGCTGGTGCGGGTGCTGACCTATTACACCCAGGCGCTGTTCGCCCAGGACCAGATCGACATCGCGCGGGCCAAGAAAAAAGCCTTTGAGCAGCAATTCCAGCAGAACCGGCACCTGTTCCAGCAAGGCGAGGGCACCCGCACCGACATCCTGGAAGCCGAATCGCGCTATGAGCTGGCTACCGCCGAGGAGATCCAGGCGCTGGATGAGCAGGACGCCTCTCTGCGCGAACTGGGCGCGTTGATCGGCGTGCCGAGCGTCGATATCCACGACCTGGCGCCGCTGAATCAAGGGTTTGCCGCCTTCACCCTGACCCCGGCCAATTACGACACCTGGCATGAGCTGGCGATCAGCAATAACCCGGTGTTGGCGTCCCAGCGCCAGGCCCTGGAAGTGGCGCGTTACGAAGTGGAGCGCAACCGCGCCGGGCACTTGCCCAAGGTCACGGCCTACGCCAGTTCGCGCCAGCAAGAGTCCGACAGCGGCAACACCTACAACCAGCGCTACGACACCAACACCATCGGCGTGGAAGTCAGCGTGCCGCTGTATGCCGGCGGCGGCGTGTCGGCGTCCACGCGCCAGGCCAGCCGCGCCATGGAACAGGCCGAATACGAGCTGGAAGGCAAGACCCGCGAAACCCTGATCGAACTGCGGCGCCAGTTCAGCGCGTGCCTGTCAGGGGTGAGCAAGCTGCGCGCGTACCAGAAGGCCCTGGCGTCGGCCGAAGCCCTGGTGGTGTCGACCCAGCAAAGCATCCTCGGTGGCGAGCGGGTCAACCTCGACGCGCTGAACGCCGAGCAGCAGCTCTACAGCACCCGCCGCGACCTGGCCCAGGCGCGCTACGACTACCTCATGGCCTGGACCAAATTGCATTACTACGCGGGCAACTTGCGTGACACCGACCTGGCCAAAGTCGACGAGGCCTTCGGCCCGGTGAACCCACGCCCATAACAATAAGGACACCGTTTGATGAGCACTGACTCCTTGCGTTTCAAACCCTTCACCGCCGGTTCGCTGTTGCTATTGTCCATGACGGCCCAGGCGCAGTACCTGGAGGCCGGCCAGCCCGGTAACCCGGCCAGTTGGCGCTCGGCCGAGTACCTGAGCGACTGGGGTCTGGACCGCCTGCACGCCAACGAAGCCTACGCCGCCGGTATCGACGGCAGTGGGGTGAAGATCGGCGCGCTGGACTCGGGCTACGATGCCAACCACCCGGAAGCTGACAAAGCCCGATTCCATCCGGTTACCGCCACCGGCACTTACGTGGATGGCACTCCGTTTAACACCACTGGCGCGCTGAACCCCAACAACGACTCCCATGGCACCCACGTCACTGGCACTCTGGGCGCGGCGCGCGATGGCGTGGGCATGCACGGCGTGGCCTACAACGCCCAGATTTATGTGGGCAACACCAACGCCAACGACAGTTTCCTGTTCGGCCCGACCCCTGACCCCAAGTACTTCAAGGCGGTGTACAGCGCTCTGGTGGATTCCGGCGTGCGCGCGATCAACAACAGCTGGGGCAGCCAGCCCAAGGATGTCAGCTACCAGACCCTCGGCGATCTGCACGCCGCCTACGCCCAACACTACAACCGCAGCACTTGGCTGGATGCAGCCGCAGACGTAGCCAAGGCCGGCGTGATCAATGTGTTCAGCGCCGGCAACAGTGGTTATGCGAACGCCAGCGTGCGCTCGGCGCTGCCGTATTTTCAGCCGGAGTTGGAGGGGTATTGGTTGGCCGTCTCGGGGCTGGATAAAGCCAATAACCAGAAATACAACAAGTGCGGAATCGCCAAGTACTGGTGTATTTCCACGCCGGGCGCGCTGATCAACAGCACCATTCCCGACGGTGGCTACGGGGTCAAATCCGGCACATCGATGTCGGCGCCCCATGCTACCGGCGCTTTGGCGCTGGTAATGCAACGCTACCCCTACATGACCAATGAACAGGCGTTGCAGGTGCTATTGACCACCGCCACCCAGCTTGACGGCTCGATCACCCAGGCGCCCAACACCACGGTTGGCTGGGGCGTCCCCGACCTCGGCCGGGCGATGCACGGGCCGGGGCAATTGCTGGGGGCGATGAACGTCAACCTGGCGGCCGGGCAGGCCGATGTGTGGAGCAATGGCATCAGCGACCAGGCGCTGATCCAGCGCCAGGCTGAGGACCGCGCCGAGCACGCCGCCTGGCAGCAGACCCTGATCGATAAAGGTTGGCAGAACGGCGTCAGCGCCAATGCCAGCCAGCAGGACCAGACCGACTATGGGGTCGGCAACGCCCGCGACCAGGCTGCCGCGACGCGTGTCTATGAAGGCAGCCTGATCAAATCCGGCGCCGGCAGCCTGGTGCTCAACGGCGACAGCACCTATCGCGGCGCGACCACCGTCAACGGCGGCCTGCTGGCGGTAAACGGCACAGTGACCTCGGCCGTGAGCGTCAACAACAGCGGTACCCTCGGCGGCTCGGGGCGTATTGGCGCGCTGACGGTTAATCGCGGAGGCCGGGTGACGCCGGGCAACTCCGTGGGGACCCTGCAAGTGGCCGGCGATGTGACGCTGGGCGCAGGCTCCACCTATGCCGTGGAGCTGACCCCCACCAGCAGCGACCGCATCGTGGCGGGCGGCAAGGCGCTGCTCGACGGCGGCACGCTGACCCTGGCCCTGGAAAATAGTCCGACCTTGCTCAGCGGTGCACAGGCGCAGAGTCTGATCGGTCGCCAGTACAGCATCCTCCAGGCCGCTGGCGGTATCGAGGGCCAGTTCGGTCAGGTGCTGCCCAACTACCTGTTCCTCGGTGGCAGCCTCGATTACGCCGCCGGCGGTGTGCAGTTGCAAGTGGTGCGCAACGACGCCCGTTTCGCCAGCGTCGGCGCCACGCGTAACCAACGCAACGTGGCCACCGCCGCCGAGCAACTGGGCGCGGGAAACCCGGTGTACGAAAGCATGGTGCGCAGCGAGTCTCTGGTCGCCGCGCAACAGGGGCTACAGCAGTTGTCGGGGGAGATCTACCCGGCGATCGGCGCGATGCTGATCAACGACAGCCTGCAATTGCGTGATGCGGTGGGCGAACGGCTGCGCCATGTACCCACCAGCGGCGAGCGCAACCTGTGGCTGAAGGCGCTGGGTGCCTGGGGCAAGACCGATGCGCGCAGCGAAACGGCGGGTGCCACCACCTCCCTTGGCGGCGTGCTGGCCGGTGTGGACGGCGCACTGGACGAGCAGACCCGTGTCGGCTTGGTCGCCGGCTACAGCGACAGTTCTCTGAGCCTGGGTAGCGGCACGCACTCATCGGCTTCCATCGACAGCTACCACTTTGGCGCCTATATCGGGCGGGAGTGGGGCAACTGGCGCACGACCGGCGGCGCTGCCTACAGCTGGCATCGCGGCGATGTGAAGCGCGACCTGCAATACGGCGACGTCAGCGGCAAACAGAAAGCCAAGCTGGAGGCGCGCACGGCCCAGTTGTTCACCGAAGCGGCGTATCGCATTCAACTGCAACCGCTGGCGCTGGAACCGTTCGCCAACCTGGCCTATGTGCACCTGGACAGCGATGGCTTGCACGAAAAAGGCGACGCCGCCGCCCTGCAACGCGGCAGCGACCGTCGCGACGCGGTACTCAGCACCTTGGGCGCACGCGTGTTGAAAACCGTCGCGCTCAATGACCACCAGCAGCTGGAACTCTCCGGTTCGCTGGGCTGGCAGCACAGCCTTACCGCCGTCGAATCCGAAGAGCACCTGGGGTTTGTCGCCGGCGGGCCTTCGTTCGCCGTGCGCAGTTCGCCGCTGTTGCGCGATGCCGCACTGGTGGGCGTGCAGGCGAGCCTGGCGCTGAGTGCATCGACGCGGGTCAACCTGGATTACCACGGCCAACTGGCTGGGCGTGAAAACACCCAAGGCGTGGGCCTGAGTTTGAACTGGCAGTTCTGAAGCGATCTACACACCTGCAATAAGAAAACTAAGGAAGGTCACCGTGAATATACGCAAATCAGGGGTCATCACCGCCGTACTGGCCAGCCTGGGGACGGCCCAGGCCGCACCTTATGTAGAAACCGGCAAGCTGGGCGACGCGGCGAGTTGGCGCAGCAACGAATTCAAGGCCGACTGGGGCCTGGGCGCCGTCAACGCCGACAGCGCTTATGCCGCCGGCTACACCGGCAAGGGCGTCAAACTGGGGATCTTCGATCAGCCGGTGTACGCCCAGCACCCGGAGTTCGCCAGCCCCGGCAAAGTGGTGACGATTGTCACCGAGGGCATTCGCCAATACACCGACCCGTATATTCCGGTCAAAGCCGGCGACGCGTTTCGCTATGACGGCACACCGTCCCTGGGCTCCAACGGCAAACTGGGCAACCACGGCACCCACGTCGGCGGTATTGCCGCCGGCAACCGCGATGGCGGGCCGATGCACGGCGTGGCGTTCAATGCGCAAATCATCAGTGCCGAAAACGGCGATCCTGGGCCGGAAGACGGGATCATCCTGGGCAACGACGGCGCGGTCTACAAAGCCGGCTGGGACGCTCTGGTGGCCAGCGGCGCGCGCATTATCAACAACAGTTGGGGCATCGGAATCGGTGACCAATACGCCCAGGGAGGCCGCGACCCGGCGTATCCGAATTTCACCGTCAACGAAGCCCAGGCGCAGTTCGACAATATCCGGCCGATCCTTGGCACCCTGGGCGGCGGGGCCTATGACGGTGCGATCAATGCCGCGCGCAGCGGGGTGCTGACCATCTTCGCCGCTGGCAACGATTACAACCGCAACAACCCGGACGCGATCTCGGGCCTGGCGTACTTTGTGCCGGACATCGCGCCGAACTGGCTGTCCGTGGCCGCATTGCAGCAAAACCCGGATACCAGCAGCGCCAATCCGTATGTGATCAGCACCTTCTCGTCGCGCTGCGGTTACGCGGCGAGTTTTTGCGTGTCGGCACCGGGCACCAAGATCTACAGCTCGGTGATCAACGGCACCAGCCTGGACAACCTCACCACCGACTACGCCAACTTCAACGGCACGTCCATGGCTGCGCCTCATGTGGCCGGTAGCGCGGCGGTGTTGATGGAACGTTTCCCGTATATGAATGGCGAGCAGATCTCCACGCTGCTGAAAACCACCGCCACAGATCTGGGCGCGCCGGGCATCGACTCGTTGTATGGCTGGGGCATGATCAACCTGGGCAAGGCGGTCAACGGCCCGGGGATGTTCGTTACCGCAGAGGATATTCCTGCCGAATTCCGTATCGACGGCGCGTATGGCAGCGGCCAGTTCGTTGCGGACTTGCCGGGCATCGGCGCGGTGGTCGATGCCGGCAAACCGACCCAGCGCGTCTGCAACGACGTGCACTGTGGGCTGGATGTATGGAGCAATAACATCAGCGGGCATGGCGGCCTGACCAAACAGGGCATCGGCGCCCTGGTGCTCACCGGCACCAACACCTACAGCGGCCCGACCCTGGTGAACCAGGGGCTGCTGGCGATCAACGGTTCGGTAACATCGGCTGTGACCGTCGGGCAGAGCGGTGTGCTGGGCGGCTCCGGTCGCGTCGGCTCGCTGCTGGCAACCCGCGGCGGCACGGTGGCGCCGGGTAACTCCATCGGTACGCTGAATGTGGCCGGTGACGTAACCTTCGAGCCCGGCTCGACCTATGCGGTGGAACTGTCTCCTACCAGCAGTGATCGCATCGTGGCCGGTGGTACCGCCACCCTCAACGGCGGCACTGTGACCCTGGCTCTGGAAAACAGCCCGACTCTGCTTAGTGGCGCCCAGGCGCAGAGCCTGATCGGTCGCCAATACAACATCCTGCAAGCCGCCGGAGGTATCAACGGCAGCTTTGGCGCGGTTCTGCCGGATTATCTGTTTATCGGCGGCACCCTGGACTACGCCGCCTCGGGCGTTCAACTGGATGTCGTGCGCAATGCCAACAGCTTCGCCAGTGCCGCGGTTACCGATAACCAACGCGCCGTTGCGGCTGCCGCTGAGCAATTAGGGGCGGGCAATGCGGTGTATGAGAGCCTGCTGACCGCGCCGAATGCCGCTTCGGCGCAGGACGCGTTCCAGCAATTGTCCGGTGAAATCTACCCGGCGCTGCAGACGGCACTGCTCAATGACAGCCGTTACCTGCGCGAAGCCGTGGGCGAGCGCTTGCAGAACGGCGAGATGGGCGCCACCAGCCAGACCGTCGACAGCCGTGGCAACGTGTGGGTCAAGGCACTGGGCGCGTGGGGCAAGACCGACAGCCGCAGCGACACCGCAGGCTATACCACCTCCATCGGCGGCATGCTCGCCGGGGTCGACGGCGCGCTGGATGACGACACCCGCCTGGGTTTGGTCGCCGGTTACAGCGACACCTCGCTGAATATGGGCAGTGGCACCCACTCGCGGGCAGCGGTGGACAGCTACCACTTCGGTGCGTACGCCGGGCATGAGATCGGCGCCTGGCGCCTGAGCGGCGGCGCTACCTACAGCTGGCATCGCGCCGATGTGAAACGCGACCTGCAATACGGTGAGGTGGCTGGCAAGCAGAAAGCCAAAGTCGATGCGCGCAGCACCCAGGTGTTCGGCGAAGCGGCGTACCGCGTCAACCTGCAACCGCTGGCCCTGGAGCCGTTTGCCAACTTGGCCTATGTGCATCTGGACACCGATGGCGTCACCGAAAAAGGCGACGCCGCCGCGCTGAAAACCCGTGACGACCGCCGCGACCTGGTGCTCAGCACCCTCGGTATGCGCGCCCTGAAAACCTTCAACGTCAATGACCACCAGACACTTGAGGTGTCCGGCACCTTGGGCTGGCAGCACAACCTGAGCAGCGTGGACGCCGAACAACACCTGGCATTTGCCTCGGGCGGTCCGTCGTTTGCCGTGGAAAGTGCGCCGATGGCCCGTGATGCGGCCTTGGTGGGTGCTCGCGTAAGCCTGGCGTTGAGCAAGGACGCGCGGGTGAATTTTGACTACAACGGCCTGTTGGCGAGCAAAGACAAGGTGCATGGCGTGGGCTTGAGCCTCGACTGGGCATTCTGAGCCGAGAGCGGGTTTGCTGTGGCAAGCCCGCTCACTACCAGGGCAAGCGTTTAGAGGGTGATGGACGTTCTCGATAAATTTAACAACAAGAGAGGCAATATCATGGGTGTGTTTGACTATAAAAACCTTGGGGCCGAGGGCTCCAAGGCCTTGTTTGCCGATGCCATGGCGATCACGTTGTATACCTACCACAACCTGGATAACGGCTTTGCCGTGGGCTACCAGCACAATGGCCTGGGCGTCGGCTTGCCGGCTACTCTGGTCGGCGCATTGCTCGGCAGTACGGACTCCCAGGGTGTGATCCCAGGCATTCCCTGGAACCCGGATTCGGAGAAGGCCGCGCTCGAAGCGGTGCAGAAGGCCGGCTGGACGCCCATCAGCGCCAGCACCCTCGGGTATACCGGCAAGGTCGACGCCCGGGGCACGTTCTTCGGCGAAAAGGCCGGCTATACCACGGCCCAGGTCGAGGTGCTGGGCAAGTACGATGACGCGGGCCAGTTGCAGGAAATCGGCATCGGTTTTCGCGGCACGTCTGGCCCAAGGGAGACGCTGATCACTGACTCCATCGGCGATCTGGTGAGCGACCTGCTTGCTGCGCTGGGTCCCAAGGATTACGCAAAGAACTACGCCGGCGAAGCATTCGGCGGCTTGCTCAAGAACGTCGCCGAGTATGCGGCGGCCCACGGTCTGAGCGGCCAGGATGTGCTGGTCAGCGGCCATAGCCTCGGCGGCCTGGCGGTCAACAGCATGGCCGATTTGAGCGAGGCCAAGTGGTCCGGGTTCTATAAGGACGCCAACTACTTGGCCTACGCCTCACCGACCCAGAGTGCCAGCGACAAGGTGCTCAATATCGGCTACGAAAACGACCCGGTGTTCCGCGCTTTGGACGGCTCATCCGCCAACCTGTCGACGCTCGGTATTCACGACAAACCCCACGAGTCCACCACTGACAACATTGTCAGCTTCAACGATCACTACGCCTCGACACTGTGGAATGTGCTGCCGTTTTCCATCGCCAATCTGCCGACCTGGATCTCGCACTTGCCGACCGGCTACGGCGACGGCATGGGGCGCATTCTGGAGTCCGGGTTCTATGAACAGATGAGCCGGGACTCGACGATTATCGTGGCTAATCTATCCGACCCGGCACGGGCCACCACTTGGGTGCAGGACCTGAACCGCAACGCCGAACCGCACACAGGCGACACTTTTATCATTGGCAGCGATGGCGATGATCTGATCCAGGGCGGCAAGGGCGCGGACTTTATCGAAGGCGGCAAGGGTAACGACACAATCCGCGACAGCAGCGGGCATAACACCTTTTTGTTCAGCGGCCAGTTTGGGCAGGATCGAATTATCGGTTATCAGCCGACGGATAAACTCGTGTTCCAGGGTGTGGCGGGCAGCGGGGATTACCGTGATCACGCCAAGGTGGTGGGTGGGGATACGGTGTTCAGTTTCGGGGCGGACTCGGTGACGTTGGTGGGCGTTAGCGGGGTGTTGGGGGAGGGGGTTGTGATCGGCTGAAGGGGCAGGGAGGGGGCTGGTTGGACGCTACCGGGGGCTAGCCCCTTCCAGCTTGGCCCCCTTCCACAGTGTGCTTTCCTTCAGACTGGCGCTTTTGCGCGTTGGGATCAGTCTTCTTTGCGGACGGTGGCCACGTCATCGGCTTTGACGCGGATGCGCTTGCCGGCGATATCGGTGAATTCGTAGAACCCGTCTGCGGTTTTGGTTTTAGGTGAGTCTTTGGTCAGGTATTGCGTGCCGTTTTGCAAAGTGACGACGGTTTGCGTGGCGCAACCGGCCAGTGCCAGAAAAGTGAGCGCAACCAGCGGCAGACCCAGATTCTTCATGTTCATAACCCTTACCTTTAACCTTGAAAAGTCCCGCGCCAGACGCAGCGGGGTATAAATGTTACGCCATCGGCTTCCCCATCAGATCACTTTTATACAAAAAGTTGCGTGCGCCATTTATCTATTACCGATTGCAACACAGCCACGGCAACGGCACTCTGTATGCATAACCAGTATTTGATCACCGCGCGCCATGGCCAACCCCCTCGACGATCCGCTCTACTACCTGCATAACTTCCGCCAGGTCCTGCATTGGCTGGGGCAGCGCTATGCCGATTTGCTCGATACTGACGAACAGCATTTCATTCAGCAATTCGACAGGTTGCCGCAGGCGTCCCAGGCTCTGTTGGTACGTATGGTGATGCGCAAAGGCGTGCACTTTCGTGCGGGCAAACTCAACTATGTCGAGATAGGTTGCCCCCATGCGGCCGCCGCGCCGCTATTGGCGCTGGGCTGGGTGGACGGCCACTGTCTGCTGGCCATTGAGGAGCTGTTCGCGCTGCTGCAAAAGGGTGAATTGCTGGGTGCGTTCAAACCCTGGATCGAACAACCCAAAGGCAAGAAAGCCGACTGGCTGGAAGGGTTGACTGCGCGATTCAACGAGCCGCGCAGTTTTGCGCAGTGGTGCCCGGACCTGGCCGACACGCTGTACAGCCTCACGGTGATGGAATTGTGCGATCGCCTGCGCCTGATGTTCTTTGGCAATCTGCATCAGGACTGGTCTGAATTCGTATTGGCGGACCTGGGCATCTACACCTATGAAAAAGTCGAGTTCTGCACCGAGTCCCGTGGCCTGCGCAGCCGTGACGACGTGCACGGCTATCTGTTTCTGCACCAGTGTCAGCACGCCTTTGAAAGCGGCGAGGCCGTGGACGAGGTCCTGGCTCGGATCGCCAGCCTGCGTACCGACAACCCGTGGCTGGAAAAGCGTCGGGCCAAACTGTTGTTCCAGGTGGGCCAATCCTGTGAACGCAGCGCCGAATTGGCGCTGGCGCAGCAGATCTACCGCGCCTGCACCTACCCCGGTGCCCGCGCACGCTTGATCCGCGTACTGGAACGCCAGGAGGATTACGTCCAAGCCTTGGCCCTGGCCAGCGCCGCGCAGCAGGCACCGGAAAGCGCCGCCGAACAGCAGCACTTGCTGCGTGTGGTGCCGCGCCTGCGGCGCAAACTGGGTGAACCGGCGCTGCCCAAACCCAAGCCGCGTCCGGTCACGCGCCTGGACCTGGACCTGGCGTTGCCCGAGCCGCTGATGTCCGTTGAATACTGTGTGCAAGCCCATCTCAGCGCGCCTGACGCGCCGGTGCATTACGTGGAAAACGGCCTGATCAATTCGCTGTTCGGCCTGCTGTGCTGGGAGGTGATTTTCGCGCCATTGCCCGGTGCGTTTTTCCACCCGTTCCAGCGTGGCCCGGTGGACCTGCACAGTGAAGACTTCCACCAACGCCGCGCACCGCTGTTCGCCGCCTGTTTCGAGCAACTGCAGGACGAGCGCTACAAAACCACCATTCGCCAGCGTTACCGCGATAAATGGGGCATCCAGTCGCCGTTCGTGTTCTGGAACCTGCTCAGCGAAGAGCTGCTGGAGCAAGCCCTCGCATGCCTGCCCGCCGCCCACCTACGCTACTGGTTCGAGCGCTTGCTGTTGGACATCCGCGCCAATCGCTCTGGCATGCCGGACTTGATCCAGTTCTGGCCGGCGCAAAAAACCTACCGCATGATTGAGGTCAAAGGCCCCGGCGACCGCCTGCAAGACAACCAACTGCGCTGGCTGGAGTTCTGTGGCGAATACCAGATGCCGGTCACGGTCTGCTACGTGCGCTGGGCGGAGCAACCGGCTTGAGTTACAGCGTGGCGGTACGTGCCTTGTGTGAGTTCACCGCCAAGGTCGGTGACCTGGACCTGCGTTTCACCCCGTCGCCCAGCGCCCAGGAAGGGATCGTCGGCCACCGCACCGTGGCGTCGCGCCGCAGCCCGCATTATCAGAACGAAGTGGCCCTGGAAGGCGAGTACCAGCAGCTCAAGGTGCGGGGCAGGGCGGACGGCTACGACCCGGACAGCCAGCGCCTGGAAGAGGTCAAAACCTACCGCGGCGACCTCGACGCCCAACCCGCCAACCACCGCCAACTGCACTGGGCTCAAGTCAAGGTGTATGGTTGGCTGATGTGCCAGAAACTGGGGCTGACGGAGATCGATCTGGCGCTGGTCTACTTCGATATCGTTGGCGAGGGCGAGACCCTGCTCAATCAGCGCTTCCAGGCCCACGCTCTGGAAGCGTTCTTCAACCAGCAATGTGCGCTGTTCCTGGATTGGGCCCGGCGGGAGATGGATCACCGAGAGGCGCGCGACCGCGCGGCGCAGAACCTTGGCTTCCCCCATGCCGACTTTCGCCCCGGCCAACGGGTTCTGGCCGAGTCGGTGTACAAAGCCGTCAGCACCGGCCGGTGCCTGATGGCCCAGGCGCCCACCGGCATTGGCAAGACCATCGGCACGATTTTTCCGCTGCTCAAGGCGTTGGCGCCGCAGCAGTTGGACAAGGTGTTCTTTCTCACGGCCAAAACCCCTGGGCGCAAGCTTGCTCTGGATGCCGCCCAGGTGCTGTTCACCCGCAACCCGGACTTGCATGTGCGTGTGCTGGAACTGGTGGCACGGGACAAAGCCTGCGAGCACTTGGACAAAGCCTGTCACGGCGAATCCTGCCCCTTGGCCAAAGGTTTTTACGACCGATTGCCCGCCGCACGTAGCGCTGCGGCCAAGCTACGGCTGCTCGACCAGCGCAATCTGCGTGAGGTCGCCCTGGCCCACAACGTTTGCCCGTATTACCTGAGCCAGGAAATGGCGCGCTGGGCTGACCTGGTCGTAGCCGACTACAACTATTATTTCGACTTCGGCGCCATGCTGTTCGGCCTCGCCCAGCTCAACCAATGGCGCGCCGCGGTACTGGTGGACGAAGCTCATAACCTGGTGGAGCGCGCGCGCGGGATGTACAGCGCCAGCCTTGATCAGTACCGCCTCAAGACGTTGCGCGACGAGGCGCCCGAGGCCCTGAAAAAGCCTTTGCAGCGCCTCAATCGCGAGTGGAACGCGCTGCACAAGGCGCAAGTGGCGCCGTACCAGGCTTATGACGCCAGGCCCGATAAAATGCTCAGCGCCTTGAGTCTGTGCGCGAGTGCCATGGGCGATTACTTCAACGATCACCCCGAAGCCCTGGCCGGCGATCTGCAAGCTTTTTACTTTGACGCGCTGCAATTTGCCAAAGTGGCCGAGTTATTCAACGAACACTTCATCTTCGACATCACTAAACGCTCCTTGGGCGGCAAGCGCAGCAGCTCGACCCTGTGCCTGCGCAATGTGGTGCCCGCCGAGTTCATCCGCCCAAGACTGACCGCTGCCCGCAGCAGCGTGTTGTTTTCCGCCACGTTAAGCCCGCGCCATTACTACGCCGACTTGCTGGGCTTGCCTGCGGACACGGCATGGGTGGACGTGGCGTCGCCGTTCAAGGCCGAGCAATTGCGGGTGCGCATTGTCGATGAGATCTCGACCCGATTCGTGCATCGCGAGGCGTCGGTGGGCCCCATCGTCGAGCTGATCGCCCAGCAATTCGCGCAGCAACCCGGTAACTACCTGGCGTTTTTTTCGAGCTTCGATTACCTCCAACAAGTGGCGCAGCGCCTGGCCGAACAGCACCCGCATATCCCACTGTGGCAGCAGTCACGGGGCATGGCCGAGGCTGAGCGCCAGGGCTTTCTCGACCAGTTCACCGAACATAGCCAAGGGGTGGGGTTCGCCGTGCTCGGCGGCGCGTTTGGCGAGGGTATCGACTTGCCCGGTGCGCGCCTGATCGGCGCATTCATCGCCACCCTGGGCCTGCCGCAACTGAACCCGGTCAATGAACAGATGAAGCGGCGCATGGCCGCGATTTTCGGTTCAGGCTACGACTACACCTATCTGTATCCAGGCCTGCAAAAAGTCGTGCAGGCAGCCGGCAGGGTTATCCGCAGCCAGCAGGACCAAGGCGTGGTGATGTTGATCGACGATCGTTTCGGTGAGGCGCGGGTACGGCCGTTGTTGCCGAGCTGGTGGGCAATTTCGTCCTGACCTGATGCACCCCGGTTCTTGGCTACCAGCCCCCGAGCGGCGCTGATGACCGAGCATTTGGCGCAAATGATGCTGGTGCAAATCCCGCACCTCCCTCACTCTTTCCTCGCATTCTGGGCCATTACAAGGAAGCCAACCATGAACGATAGCCAGCGGAGCACCCTCAAGGTCAACGGTATTGAGCTGTGCGTGCATATCGCCGGGCCGGAAAATGGCGCGCCCATCTGGTTGCTGCATGGCTTTCCCGAATGTTGGCACTCCTGGCGCGAACAGATCCCGGCCCTGGCTGCGGCAGGCTATCGAGTGTTCGTGCCCCAGATGCGCGGTTACGGGCCATCCAGCTCGCCGGCCGAGATCGCTGCCTATGACCTGTTGACCTTGTGCGCCGATATCCAACAGGCCATGGATCATTTCGGGCATACCCAGGTGGTGATGGTCGGGCATGACTGGGGCGCAGTGGTGGCCTGGCACTTGGCATTGCTTGAGCCTGAGCGCATCACCCGCTTGATCACAATGTCGGTACCGTTTGCCGGGCGTGCGCGCCGGCCGGTGATCGAGATCATGCGCGAGCTGTATGCCGATCGCTTCAATTACATTCTGTATTTCCAGGCGCCTGGAGTAGCCGAACGCGAACTGAACGCCGATATCGAGCGCACGTTGCGGCTGTTTATGCAGGATCAGGATGTGTTCCTCCAGCAAAAACCTGCCGACGCCACCTTGCTTGAAGGCGTGCCTGTGCCGGGTCCGCTGCCCGGTTGGTGTTCCCAAGAAGATTTAAATGTGTACGTGCAGACCTTTACCGAACATGGCTTTCGCGGCCCGTTGAACTGGTACCGCAATTTCGAGCGCAATTGGCAGCGCACCGAGTTTTTGGCCGGGCGGCAGGTGATGCAGCCGACGTTGTTCCTGATCGGCGACCGCGATCCGGTGGGTGTCTTCGAAGCCCACACACTCAAACGCATGCCCGACTGCGTGCCGCAGTTGGAGCAGCATGTGTTGCCCCACTGCGGTCACTGGATCCAGAACGAGCAGGCCACGCAGGTGAATGCGCTGCTGCTCGACTTCCTGGGCCGCCCCTGAGCCCTCAGACCACTTCGAGATAGGAGCTGTGAATCGCCCGCGCCAATTCGCGCACGGTGTCGATAAACTCCGTAAGGCGGCTGTGCAGGCCGTCTTCGAGAATTTCATCGATCCCGGTGTAGCGCAGCCGCGCTTCAAACTCCGCCGCCAGGCGTTGCGCCGTGCGCCCGTAGCTGCCGGGCAGGTCGGCGAGGATGTGGTTCAGTTCCTCGACACAGGCATGCAGTGAACGCGGCACGTCGCTGCGCAATAACAGCAACTCCGAGACCGAGCGGGCATTCAGCGCGTTCGGGTACAGCTGCGTATAGGCTTCGAACGACGACAACGCGCGCAGCAGGGCGCTCCACTGGTAATACCCGCGCGCCGAGACATCGCTGACTTCTTCCGATTCTTCGCCAAACATCTCATAGCGCGCATCCAGCAGGCGCAACGTGTTGTCAGCGCGCTCGACAAACGTGGCCAGACGGATGAAGCGATAGGCATCGTTGCGCATGATGGTGCCCGAGGTTGCCCCGCGAAACAGATGCGACCGCTGCTTGACCCAGTCACAGAAGTGGCTGATGCCGTGTCGGCCCAGGCCGCCGGCGGCGATGCTGCGCATTTCCAGCCAGGTGGCGTTGAGGTTCTCCCACATATCGGCGGTGATACGTCCGCGTACCGCATGGGCGTTGCCCCGCGCGGCGCGCAGGCAGTTATAGATGCTGGCGGGGTTTTCTTCGTCAAGGGCGAAGAAGTGCAGCATGCGCTCGGCGTCCAGTTGGGTGTGACGTTCCAGATAGCTGTCCAGGGTGCCGCTGCTGAGCAACGACATGGCCAGTTCGTCCAAGCCATCGCTGCGACCGGCCTGGGGCATCAGCGATAGCGAATAACTGACTTCGAGCATGCGCGCCAGGTTTTCGGCGCGCTCCAGGTAGCGGGACATCCAATACAGGTCTGCGGCGGTTCTACTCAGCATGATTCAGTCCTCCACCACCCAGGTGTCCTTGGTTCCGCCGCCTTGCGACGAGTTGACGATCAGCGAGCCTTCCTTGAGGGCCACCCGCGTGAGCCCGCCCGGTACCAGGCGGGTCTCCTTGCCCGACAGCACGAACGGGCGCAGGTCGATATGCCGCGGCGCGATGCCGTTTTCCACAAAGGTCGGGCAGGTCGACAGGCTCAGGGTCGGTTGAGCGATGTAGGCGTGGGGGCGGGCCTTGATGCGCTGGCGGAAGTCCTCGATTTCGGCGGCGGTGGATGCCGGGCCGACCAGCATGCCGTAGCCGCCCGAGCCCTGGGTTTCCTTGACCACCAGTTGCTCAAGGTTGGCCAGCACGTGAGACAGTTCCGCCGGTTTGCGGCACTGAAAGGTCGGCACGTTCTGTAGCACCGGTTCTTCATTCAGGTAGAAACGGATCATGTCCGGCACATAGGGGTAGATCGACTTGTCGTCGGCCACCCCGGTGCCGATGGCGTTGGCCAGTACCACGTTGCCGGCGCAATAGGCGGCCACCAGGCCAGGCACGCCGAGCATGGATTCGGGGTTGAACGCCTGCGGATCGAGGAACGCATCGTCGATACGGCGGTAGATCACATCCACCGCCTTGGGCCCGTCGGTGGTGCGCATGAATACTTTCAGGTCCTGCACGAACAGGTCGGCGCCTTCCACCAGTTCCACGCCCATTTCCCGGGCCAGGAAGGCATGCTCGAAGAATGCGCTGTTGAAGCGGCCTGGGGTCAGCACCACCACGTTGGGGTTGTCCAGGCGGCTGGAACTCTTGAGGGTCTTGAGCAGCAGGTTGGGGTAGTGATCCACCGGCGCGATGCGCTGCCGGGCGAACACCTCTGGGAACAGGCGCATCATCATTTTGCGGTCTTCGAGCATGTAGCTCACGCCGCTTGGGGTACGCAGGTTGTCTTCAAGCACGTAATAAGTGCCGTCGCCATCGCGCACCAGGTCGACGCCGGAGATATGCGAGTAGATATCGCGGTGCAGGTCCAGCCCGACCATCGCTTTCTGGTAACCCTCGTTGCCCAGCACTTGATCCGCTGGAATGATCCCGGCCTTGATGATGCGTTGATCGTGATAGATGTCGGCGAGGAACAGGTTCAGCGCATTGACCCGCTGGATACACCCGCGCTCGATCACGCGCCATTCGCTGGCAGGGATGCTGCGGGGGATGATGTCGAAAGGGATCAGGCGCTCGGTGTCCTGTTCGTCGCCATACAGGGTGAGGGTGATTCCGGCGCGGTGAAACAGCAGATCGGCTTCACGACGACGCTGGGCCAGCAGTTCCGGCGGCGTATTGGCCAGCCAGCGGGAGAAATCCTGATAATGCGCACGGCACACGCCGTTTGCGTCATTCATCTCATCAAAGAAAGATCGAGCCATTCCGGTACCTTGTCAGTGCCTTGGGTTGCGCAAGCGGCACTGCCGTTTTGAAAAACGCATGTTTTTATGAGCCCGTGGCGCGGGGTGCCAGCGGGCCTGGTCCTTACTTTCTCAGGATGTCGGCTCTGGGTCGGGGGGTAACGAATGCTCCTGTTTCCAAACAGATGAATCCATAAAGCAATGCCTGTGCCGAAACCCCACCTTCCAACACATCCGCCCGCGTAGTGAGCGAGCCTGCTCGCGCCAGGCTGCGCAGCGGCGCTCCGCCAGCCACCCAGAAAGGTGCACCCCACCTTCAACAAACACGCCGCGCACCAACCCGGTGCACAACAAACTTGAACTCCCCACACGGCCTGTTCCTCTAACGGGGTCTATACACCCCGTGGACCATCCCCGTGCCCAGAATCATCTCCCCCCACACTCCGGAAGCGGCGCTGAACGACCACAGCGAACACAACGCAAAGATCTTCGGTTCGCCCAAGGACCGCCTGGACTTCTATCGCCGCGAGATCCAGTACGAAACCTCCATCCTGGCCAACCGCACCGACGCTTACCTCACCGCCCAATCGTTCCTGGTGATCGCCTTCGTGTCAGGCATGGGTAACCTCAACCCAGAGTGGGGCAAGCTGTTTACCCTGATCGTGCCGCTGTTCCTGGCACTGTTGGGCATTCTCAGCTCGCTCAACGCCTGGCCGGGCATCCGCGCGGCGTATGACATCATCGATCACTGGCACTTCAAGCAAAGCCAATTGCTGCACAGCGAACCGGTGATGGGCCTGGCCTATGACGAGTCGCCGCTGTTTTCCGAGCGCGAGTCGTCCCACAAGGGCTATCGCAAGTCCCTGCTGTTTTCCGTGCGCACGCCGTGGATTTTCATGGTGTTCTGGATTCTGCTGGGGGCTTATGCGTTCTATATCCAGGTCGACAACCCAGGCGGTTGAGCAATCCGGCGGAACTTCGGGGCAGGGCGTGGCACCTTATGTCTATGCAGGCTGTATTTACCCAATCACTGTACAGAGGTGAAACATGAGCACTAGCAACGATCCCCAAGTCAGCGACCGTAATGACCCCGCCATCGACGGTGGCGAGCCGGCACCCGGCACCGCCGCCGATGCCCCTAAGGACCCCAAGCCTGCCGCCGACCCCAAGGCCAAGGACAACGACTACAGCCCCGACTTCAAGCCCGAGCGCGAGCCCAAGCCTGAAACCGACGCCGACATCGACACCCAGGGCGGCTAGTTAGAGGAGACGATCATGGCTCATCAACCGGATGAAGAACTCAACGACCCAGGTAACGAAGACCCGGGTTCATTGATGGATGACGCCGAGGTGCCGCTGATCGAAGCGGATGAAGAGGGCGCTGCTGGCGACATCGGGCATCTCTGACTTCTCATTCACTTCAAACGCCTCCTTAACAGGGGCTCCAGCGTGTCCACCGGCAACGGCCGGCTGAACAGATACCCCTGGATCTGATCGCAACCGGCCTCTTTCAAAAACGCCCATTGCGCCTGGGTTTCGACGCCTTCGGCCACCGCCAGCAAGCCCAGGCTGTGGGCCAGTTGGATGACGATCCGAACAATCGCGGCGTCCTGGGGGTTACTGGTGACTTCGCGGATAAAGGCAATGTCGATTTTCAGCGTGTCGATGGGAAAGCGGCGTAGGTAGGCCAGGCTGGAATAGCCGGTTCCGAAGTCGTCGATGGCGATTTTCACGCCCATGGCACGCAAGCGTTGCAGGCTGACGATGCTGTGCGCGGTGTTCTCCATCAGTGTGCCTTCGGTGATTTCCAACTCCAGCCAATGGGCGGCAACCCCGGTGCCGGCCAGTATGTCGGCTATCTCTGCGATCAGATCGCCCTCGATCAATTGATGGCCGGAGACGTTCACCGACACCTCCACCGCGCCGATATCGCAACGCTGCCAGGCCGCTATCTGTCGGCAGACAGTCTCGATCACCCAATGCCCGACTTGGCCAATCAGGCCGAGGCTTTCCAGCATCGGCACGAACACCGCCGGGGACACCGGCCCATAGTCGGGCCGGTCCCAACGCAGCAGGGCCTCAAGGGCACAGACTTCACCGCTGGCCACGTGCACTTTGGGTTGGTAATGCAAGGCGAACGCCTGGCGCTGCACCGCTTGGCGCAAGGCGGTTTCCAGGTCCTGGCGTACCGGGTCGTAGACGTTCGAGCGTGCGGTTTGATCGTGGTGCCGTTGCAGGCGTTGTTCGAGCATCGCGCTGTGCTGTTTCAACTGGTCGCCATGGGCTTTGAGCCGCAGCAGGTTGCGCACCCGCAGCCACAGCTCGACACGATCCACCGGTTTGCTGATGAACTCCTCTGCGCCGGTCTCCAGACCGCTGAGGCGCGCACTCGATTCACTCAAGGCCGAGAGCATGATGATCGGTATGGTCGCAGTGGCTGGGTTGCCCTTGAGCTGGTTAGCCACTTCGTAACCGTCCATGCCGGGCATCATGATGTCCAGCAGGATCAGGTCCGGCGGCTGCTCGGCCACCCTAAGCAGGGCTTCCTCGCCGGTGCCCGCGCTCAGGGTCTGGTAGCCCTCGTGCTGCAGCAGGGTTTCCAGCAACTTGCGAACCTGGGGTTCGTCGTCAACGATCAACAGCGTGGCGGGTGAGCTGGCCATGGAGAGGACTCATACGAGTGGTGTGGGGGGCGGGTGGAGCAGCGTTTCAATGACCTGGTACAGCGCCTTATAGCGCAGAGGCTTGATCACATAGGCGTCGCACCCGGCCAGGCGGGTTTTTTCGCGGTCTTCCTTCATGGCCATGGCGGTGAGCGCGATGACCGGGATATGCGCGGTCAGGGCGTCCTGCTTGAGCACGCGGGTGGCGGCCAGGCCGTCCATACCCGGTAACTGAATGTCCATCAGGATCAGCGCCGGCTGTTGCGCGCGGGCCAGGGTCAGGCCGGACTCGGCGTCGGCGGCCCACACCACGCTGTGGCCGGCACTGACCAACAGCAAACGGGCCAGGCGCATATTGGCTTCGTTGTCTTCGATGATCAGGATATGGGCCATGGTGCCTCCGTCGTCCGATGCAGCGGCAACCACACCACGAAGCGCGTACCCAAGCCTTCGCGACTGGCCACCGCGACACTGCCGCCATGCAGCTCAGTCAGTTGCTTGACCATCGCCAGGCCCAGCCCGGTGCCTTCGAATTTGCGCGCCAGGCTACTGTCGATCTGGCTGAAGGCCTTGAACAGTTTGCCCATGTCCTCTTCAGCGATGCCGATACCAGTGTCGCTGACGCTCAGCTCCAGGAAGGTGCGGTGCGCGCCGGTCTACAAGGTATCAGCGTGGCTGGGCCAGTCGCCGGGAATCAGACCGACCTGTTCGCGAGGAACTTCACGAACCGCCAGGGTCACGCAACTGCCGTGCTCGCTGAACTTCACCGCGTTGGCCAGCAGGTTGTAGACGATCTGTTTGGTCTTGCGCAGATCCAGCACCAGTGTGCCGAGGTCCACCGGGCTATCGAGCTTGAGCTGGATGCGTTGCAACGCGGCCTTTTCGCGCACGATCAACAAGCTATTGGCCAATACATCGGCCAGCGCCACGGGCTCCAGCTCCAGGTCCATCATCCCGGCTTCGACCTTGGACAGGTCGAGGATGTCGTTGATCAGCGACAACAGGTGCTGGCCGCTGGTGAAAATGTCGCCGATGTATTCGCGCTGGGTGTCGCTCATTTCGCCGACCAGCCCATCCTTGAGCGCCTCGGAAAAGCCGATCACCGCGTTTAATGGGGTGCGCAGTTCGTGGGACATGGTCGCCAGGAACTCGGATTTCATGTGGCTGGCGTGCTCCAGCTCCAGGTTTTTGTCTGCCAGGGCGCGTTCGAAGTCTTTGCGTTCGGCCTCAACCTGCTTGCGCGCAGTGTTGTCGGTGCCGATAAGCAGGTAGCCGATGAGCGTGTCGCTGCGGTTGCGCAGTGCGGTTACCGAGACCATCGCAGACAAGCGGCTACCGTCCTGGCGGATATAGGTCAGCTCGTAAATATCCTCAATGCCGCGCGAGGCTTTAAACACCAAGGCTTCGAAACCCGGCGTGATCGGCGTGTCGAGTTCCAGGCTGAGGGCGGCGGCGCGGGTGATCAGTTCGGCGGGATCGGAAATATCGGCGGGAGTGACGCGGTTGACCACATCGGCGGCGGCGTAGCCCAGCATGCGTTCGGCGCCGACGTTGAAGATCTGGATCACACCCTTTTCGTCAGTGGCGATGCTGGAGAAGTGCGCGCTATTGAAAATGGCGTCTTGCAGCGCGCCGGTCTTGATCAGGCTTTTCTGGCGTTTGAATTCGTCGATCTTGGCCGCGCGTGACTGCAGGTCGGGCGGGCTGTGGGTGGTTTTTTTATCCATCGCAAGGGCGGTTCCATGACGTTCAGGCCCGACACCGTTCATGACCGTGTCGCAGAGCATGCTCACAGAAAATCGCGCACAGGCGATGAGGAGGAGATGAGGTCTTAGGACAATAGCAGCCTATTGCCATAGACCTGCAAATAAAACACTGGGCGTCTGCTTACGCTAAAGCGCAGTGGCCGCGCTTGCTCGACCTGCAACGCAGCAAACGCCCCATGACGGCCACGTGGATGGGTTCAAAGCTGCACGCTG
The DNA here is from genome assembly GCF_019641515.1 of Pseudomonas sp. S5F11. NCBI lineage: Bacteria > Pseudomonadati > Pseudomonadota > Gammaproteobacteria > Pseudomonadales > Pseudomonadaceae > Pseudomonas > Pseudomonas sp. S5F11. The sequence goes on along the minus strand of NZ_JAIFJZ010000001.1, from coordinate 769,060 downwards.
CTGATCACCTGAGTGCCGTCATCCGGATCGGTGACACTCTCGAAACCTAGATCATGGGTCAATTGACGCATATGTGCATTGGTGGCCGCGTCCACCGTATACATGCGCGTGTAGCCATTTTTTTTCGCCGCAGCCATCAAGTGCTGCATCAGCACGCGCGCCAGGCCCAGGTGCTGCCAGGCATCGGCCACCACCACCGCGCATTCGCACGCCTGGTCCTTGGCGGCGGCGTAGCGCGCCACGCCGATTTCCACCAGTTGGCCGTTATCGTGTACCAAGGCGATATACGCCAGGCGTTCCTGGTTATCGACGTCCATCAATTGATCGAGCAATGTCTTGCCCGGCTCGCACACCTCGCCCAGAAAACGCTGATGCCTGGACTCGCGGGACAAGCCCTTGATGAAGTTGTATTCGCGCTCGCGGTCTTCGGCGGTCAATGGGCGCACCAGGACATGGCGGCCATCGTCGAGCCGTTCGATCCAGTGTTCGTGGGGCACCGCCGCATAAACAGGCGCGGCTTGCCGGTTGAGTGCTTCAGTATTGGACATGACGGAACCTCCATGGGGTGAAATGGCCGGGTTATTCCAGCATCTCGGGTGACACCACCCACACACTGCAGGGCATGCGGTACAGCAGCGTTTCAGTGGTACTGCCCAGCAGCCGCGACAGGCCGTGATGACCGACCCGGCCCATGACGATCACGTCGATGTTGTAGGCGTCGGCGAAGCTGGACAACACCTTCGCCGGGTTGCCCAGAATCATGTGGCGCTGTTCCGGCGGGATGCCGTTGCGCGCCGCCAGGTCGTTGAAGGCTTCGCCCTGGGCGGCAAACAGCTGCTTGGCCGCCTGCGACGAGAAGAACGCCGCGCCACTGCCGAACTCATATTCCTGGGTGGCCAGGTCGGACAAGTCATGGGCGTAAACCATCTGCACATCGGCCTCGCAGGCCGTCGCCAATTTGCTCGCTTCATGCAGGATGCGGTCGTTGAGGCCCTGGTAGCGACCGTCGCGGTGGAATGGATCGACCGCCGCCACGATCCTGCGTGGCAGAGCGTGATGCACGCCGTGCACAAAGTGCAGCGGTACGGGGCATTCGCGCAGCAGGTGCACATCCATCGGCGTGAACATCAAGCGCGAGAGACGCGACTCATGGGCCAGTGCCTTGATCACCAGGGCCATGGGTTCTTCCTTGAGGCGAATCAACAGCTCCTTGAGCGGATCATCGACCCAGGCCACCTCGGTAGTCACCGTCAGCCCCAGTTTGCGCAATGGCCGCGCCTGGTCTTCAAGCCATTGGTGATGGCGCTCCACATAGCCCAGACGCATCTGCTCCAGGGCCTGTTCGTTGACCAATCCAGCGGTGGCCAGACCTTCCAGGTAGTCGAACGCCAGAATATGCAAGGCGGCGCCTTCGGCCTTGGCCAACGCGGCGGCGCGCTCGAAAGCGGGGCTGTGTTCCATCAACGGTGAAACCAGCAGCAAGAAACGGGCTTGAGCAGACATGTGCGATCTCCCTTGGATTACCAGTGGCATCTAGGGTCGATCATGGCCCCGACCGTTGGGCGGCGTTTGATCTGCATCAAGTCGCCGCCACGCCGGGCGGGGCGAGCGACGTGCGGTCAAAGTGGGGGTCGTTGATGATAATCAACGCGGCGTGCGGCATCCTGGCACAGACTGCAGAGAGCGATGCCGGTCCGGGCGTCCATTGAAGCCGAGAGGTTGTTTATGTCCATCACGCCAGGGGTGCTGTTATGAGCCAGACCTTGGGCCTGGCCGGCGCCGCTGCGGCGCTGGGTATCGGCATGCTGGTGGGGCTTGAGCGCGAACGCCACAAGGGCGAAGGCGAGCATCGCGATTTTGCCGGGTTGCGCACCTATTCGATCACCGCATTGCTCGGTTATGTGACCCAGCAGGTCGGCGGCGCCTTGCTGTTGGGCCTGATCGCGCTGTGCCTGGCGCTGCTGGTCAGTACCGCGTACTGGAAAAGCCAGGCCAAAGACCCGGGCATCACCAGCGAAGTGGCGTTGTTCACCGTGCTGGTACTGGGCGCCCTGTGCGGCGCGGCGCCCGAGTTGGCCACGGCGATTGGGGTGGTGATGGCTGGATTGCTGGTCTATCGACAGAAACTGCACGAATTCGCCCGCAGCCAACTGAGCGACGCTGAAATGCGCGACGGCCTGTTGCTGCTGGTGGTCGCGCTGGTGGTCTTGCCGCTGGTGCCGGACCGCTTTATCGGCCCTTATGCAGCGATCAATCCGCGCACCATCTGCACCTTGACCGTACTGCTGATGGCGGTCGGGGCCCTGGGGCATGTGGCGGTGCGGGCGTTGGGCCCGCGGTATGGCTACGCGGTCGGTGCCATTGCGTCCGGGTTCGCCTCCAGCACCGTGACCATCGCCGCCATGGGCCATATCGCCGCCAAGGAACCGCAGCAGTTGCGCACGCTGGCGGCCGCGGCGGTTTTCTCCAACCTGGCTACGGTGGCGCAGGTGGCCTTGATTCTGGGCACGGTAGAGCCGGCGTTGCTGGCGCAAATGGCCTGGCCGTTGCTGGCCGGTTTTGTCGCCATCGCGGCTTACGGCATTTGCCTGATGCTGCGCACCCCCACGTCGGCCGCCAGCGAGGCGATCAAAGTGGGCGGTGCATTCGATCTCAAACTGGCGTTGATCATGGTGCTGATGATGACCGGTATAACGTTTGTCTCATCGGCGATGCTGTATTACTTCGGCGAATGGGGCGTGATGGTCACCGCCACCCTCAGCGGCTTCGCTGACGCGCACGCGTCCACCGCCTCGATTGCCGCCCTGACCGCCAGCGGCCAATTGGCCGTGCAGGCGGCGCCGATTCCGGTGTTGCTGGCGGTCAGTTGCAATTCCCTGAGCAAGTGTCTGGTGGCCTGGGTCAGCGACGGCCGCCGCTTTGCCGGCTATGTGATTGGCGGCCAAGCATTGCTGACCGCCGCGACATGGTTGGGCCTGCTGATCGGTTGAAGCGGGTCAAAGGGGGATGTGCAACGTGGCCCGCAGCCCGCCGCCGGCACGGTTGTGCAGACGGATCTGACCGCCCAGGCGCTGGGCGATGGTGTGGACAATGGTCAAGCCCAGGCCTGCGCCGTGGGCGTTGCCACGACTGTAGAAGCGCTCGAACAAGCGCTCGCGTTCCTGTTCGTCGATCCCGGGGCCCTGATCGTCCACCGTAAGCTCGAACGCCGTGTCAGTCTTGTGCAACCCCACGGTAATCACGCCATTCTCCGGAGAGAAATTCGCCGCGTTGGTCACCAGGTTGGTCAGGGCGATCGCGATGGCGGCACCGTCGGTGGTCACGGTGCAAGGGGCATCGTCCGCGTCGAACACCAGCTCTAGGCCCTTGCTCAATAGCCAGGGCGTGAGTTGAATCAGGCTGTCGCGCACGGCGGCGGTAAGGTCCAGGGACTGTAAGGGCGGTTGCCCCGCGCTCGGCTCCAGGCGCGCCATGGTCAGCAGTTGATTGACCAGGCGGCTGGTGCGGTCCACGCCCGTGATCAGAAAGGCCAGAGATTCGCGACGTTCAGCCTCGGTGCCGGCCTCCAGCAGGTTTTGCGCATGCACCCGCAGCACCGCCAGCGGGGTACGCATTTCGTGGGCCGCATCGGCGATAAAGCGTCGCTCGCGACCTAGCAGGTCCTGTAGCTGCGCGAGCATACGGTTCAGGGCGGCCTGCATGGGTTCCAGTTCGGTGGGCAAGGGCGTCAGTTGCATCGGCTCCAGGGAGCCGGAGTGCCGGGCGCGTAACGTTGCGGCCATATCAGCCAGGGGCTTGAGCCCCCAACCGATGGCCAGCCAGACCATCATCGCCAAGATCAGGCTGCCCAGCACGTTCGGCCACAAGGTGTGGCGCACGATACGACCGACCAGGTCGGCGCGCACATCGTCGCGTTCGCCGACCCAGATGCGCAGGCCGCTGTTCTTGTCCTTGAGCAAAAAACCGCGCCATTGCCGGCCATTGAGGTCGTCCACATTGCTGTAGCCTGGCTGTTCGGGCGGAGTGGCGAACGTCGGAGCGCTGGAGGTGAACACCAGGCGTTCGCCCTGGGGGCTCCAGACCTGGAAAGCCACCTTGCTTTCGTATGGATGCCCATCGACTTTGGGGTTGGCCTCGGCCAGCGCCTTGTTGAAGGCGCGGTACAGGTCGGCTTGTTGCTCGTTCGCCAGCGGCAGGCTCATCAGGCCTTGCAGCAACCGGGCGTTTTGCGCCAGTTGCGCATCGTAGACTTCGGCAATTTCGTGGTTGCTGTCATGCAGGTTCAATGCGCTGATCAGCAAAAAACCGCCGAGCAGCAGGCCGATAATCAAGGTCAGGGTGCGGCGGCGAATCGAGGTCACACGCGATCCTCCACCAGATAACCCACGCCTCGCACAGTGCGGATCAATTCGCTGGAGAACTTTTTGCGCAAGTGGTGGATATGCACCTCCAGGGTGTTGCTTTCGGCTTCTTCGTTCCAGCCATACAGCAACTGGATCAACTGATCGCGGGTCATGACCCGCCCCGGGGGCGAAAGCAGTTCATGCAGCAGTTGGTATTCCTTGGGGGTCAGCGACACCGGTTGATGGTGATAACTGACTTGCTGGGTGCTGGGGTCCAGGCAAATGCCCGCATGTTCGATCAGCACCCGCGCCCGGCCGGCGCTGCGCCGCAGCAGGGCGCGCAAGCGGGCCTTGAGTTCGGCCAGGTCGAAGGGCTTGATCAGGTAATCGTCGGCACCGGCGTCGAGCCCGGCGATGCGGTCTTCGGTGGCATCCCGTGCGGTCAGAATCAGCACCGGTACGGTGGCACCGCTGTCGCGCAGGCGGCGCAGCACCTCCAACCCGCCCATGCGCGGCAGGCCGAGGTCGAGCACCACCACGTCGAAGGTTTCGCTGAGCAGGGCATGCAGGGCGCTGCTGCCGTCCTTCAACCAGTCGACGGTGTAACCCTCGCGCGCCAGGGCCTGGTGAATCCCTTCGCCCAGGGCTTCGTCATCCTCAATCAGTAATAGCCGCACGCGCACTCCTGTCAGTTGAGTTGCTTGGCGATCTCGGCCAACAGGCGCTCGATCTCTTTGCGCCGCCCGGCGTCGGCGCGTTCCCGACCTGGGCGGGGAGCCGCCAGCAGGGCCTTTTGCAGGGCATCGCGGGCTTGCTCATAACGTTTTTGCCGGTACAGGTGATCGCCCCAGAAGTACAGACTATCAATGCCTGTCGGGTTGACTTGCAAGGCCTGTTTAAGCAACTGCTCGGCCTTGTCGGCGTCACCGAAACCAATCGGCCAGCCCGGAACGCGATCGTACAGCGCCGCCAGGCTGGTATAGGCCGAGCCTTGCAGGGCGGTGGGGTCGAGGCCGAGCGCGCGTTCCAGGTCGGCCTTGGCGGTCTTGGCCTTGCTCAACGCCCCGAGGCCGCCCTGGGCACCGGCCCAACTGCTGGTGACGATACCCGACCAGATCCAGGCTTCGGCGGCCTGCGGAAGGGCCTGGGTGAAGGCATTCGCCTGGCCGGCCAGTTGCTCGAAGGCCTGGGTGCGTTGTGCCTCAGGCAGGCCGTATTGGATTTCGGCCCAGCGTTGTTGGATCGTGATCAGCCGTTGCTGGTCGGCGGCGTCCAACGCCCAGGTGAGGGGGCTCAGGGCACTGAGCACAAGGGCGGCAATCAGTGTTCTCATGGGGTTAGTCCTTGTTAACAGGGTTATCGCTCAAGCGGCGCACCAGGGGCAGTTGTTTACGCAGGCCACGGTCGACCAGCTTCGGCAGCAGGCTGTTGAGGCGCACGAAGAAACGCTCCGGCCAGCCCAGGTACAGGTCGCGACGGTCGTCCACAATCGCCTTGATCACCGCCGACGCCACGGTGTGCGGGTCGTCGACGTTGGACTTGAGCGCCTCGTTCAGGGCCTCGGCCGCCGCGCTGTTCATTGAGGTGCGAGTGGCGCGCGGCGCTACGTACAGCACGCCGACGTGGGTGTCGGCCAGTTCGCGGCGCAGGGCTTCGGAAAACCCGCGCAAGGCAAACTTGGTCGCGCAGTAGGTGGCATAACCGGGGTAGCCGATGGAGCCATAGGTGGAACCGACATTGACCACCCTGGCGCCCGCCGCTTGCTTGAGCATCGGCAGCAGCAGCCGAGTCAGGCAGATCGGCGCGCCGATATTCAACGCGAGCATCTGGTTGATGTCGGCGTCGTCCAGTTGCTCAAGCATGGCGAAGTGGTTGATCCCGGCGGTATTGATCAGCAGGTTGATACCGCCGATGGCTTCGGCCGCCGCCAGTACCTTGCGCCGGTCGGCCAGGAATGTCAGGTCGGCGCTGACCCAGCACAACTGCTGCGGGTATTGCGCAAGCAGCACATCCAGCGGCGCACGGTGGCGCGCCACCGCCAGTACCTGCGCGCCACTGGCGCACAGCATGGCCGCTATCGCCAGGCCGATGCCGCCGCTGGCGCCGGTCAGCACCACGCGGGCCTCAGACAGGCGCATGGGTGGTCTCCCCGAGGCGTGGCAGGTTGCGGAACATATCGGTATAGAGCGCGTAGACCACCTTGGACGCACGGATCACCGCGGCTTGATCCTCCGGGTCGTCGAGACGGTTCATCAGGCCGCGATAGGTCTGCATATGGCCGATATCCAACGCCCCGTGGGAGTTCAGATAGCTGAACGCCTCGGCCGGCAGTTGCAGGCGCTCGCGGATGCTGCCGGCGGCGTGGGTGGCCAGGGCGATACTGGTGCCTTCCAGTACGTTGACCATGCCGAACAGGCCGACCGGGTTATCGCGGGCGATCAGGTCGTAGAGGTAGCTGACCATCAGCTCAATGGGCAAGCCAGGGCGTCCGTCGCGCACGGCTAGCCTATCACCGCCGCAGGCCTCGATATCATCCAGTACCCAATGTTCATGGCCGTATTCGTCTTCGATGTACTCGCACACCGCCTTGCGCAGCCATTCCAGGCGTGACGGCAAGCGTGCGCCGCAGGCCATCATCAACGGCACTGTGTGGCGGACGTGGTAATAGGCCTGGGCCAGAAAGGCGCGGTAGCTGTCGAGGCTGACCTTGCCTTCCAGGGCATCGCGGATGATCGGCAGGCTGAACAATGCCTGGCGTTCTTGCTGGGTGGCGTCTTGCAGGGTGTCGAAGAAATTCACGATGGCGTGTCCTCATTCAAAGGTTGAGTAAAGTAGGCGTGGTAACGGGCGACGATGGCGTCGCGCCGAGGCCGGCCATTGGCGGTGAGCAGGCCGTTGGCGGCGGTGAAGGGGGCGTCCAGGCGCGTCCACTGGTGGACCTGGGCATAGTCCGGCAGGCCGGCATTGGCCTCGGCCACGGCGGCGGCCAGTTGGGCGTCGCTGCAGTCGGCACGATGGGGCCAGAGCAGGGCGTGGTTGTGGGGCAGGGCTTCGCCGTAGACGAATGCCTGGGCAATGTCGCCGCCCTGAGTCAGTTCGGCCTCGACCCAATCCGGGTTGACGTTGCGCCCGTAACTGGTGACGAACTGGTGTTTCTTGCGGCCCTTGAGGTACAGAAAACCGTCTTCGTCGAAGGCCCCCAGATCACCACTGGGCCACCAGGTGTCGGGCTCTTCGGCCTGGCCGAGGTAACCGAGCAGGGTCGAGCCTTTGATCAGCACTTCACCATCCTCGGCCAGGCGGATATCCACATGGGGCAGGGGTCTTCCGACGCTGCCCGGGCGCTGCGCCTGCGGCACGTTGAGGCTGACCACCGAGGCGCACTCCGACAGCCCGTAGCCTTCGAAAACCGGCATGCCCAACTGCTGGGCGCGCTGCAACAAGGCCTTGGACACACGGGCACCGCCCACGGCGGCAAACCGCAAGCCCCGGGGGCTGAAAGCCTTTTGCTCGGCGGCGATGACCAGCATCAGCAGCAGTTGTGGCACCAGGATCAGGCTGTGGGGTTGGCGCGCGGCCAGGCAACCGAGCAATTGCGCCGCATCCACCGCGCTGGCGCCCTGGATACCCAGGCTTTTTTGGCCCGGCACACTCAAGGTGGCGCCGGCATACAACGCGGCGTAGCAGCCCAGGTTCTCCAGCAGAATCGCCAGGGGCAGCAGCGCCAGGTGATGGCGCGGTTCATTGACGTGACTGGCCTGGTACAGCTCGCGGGCTACCCGCAGCAGGCTCTCGCCACTCAGGCATACACCTTTGGGCGCGCCGGTGGTGCCGGAGGTGAAGGTGACTTTGGCGGTGCCCAGGGGCATTGAGGGTCGCCCGTCGAAGTGCCGGCACCAGAAATCGCCGACCTTGTGGTAGCCCAGGCCCTCCAGCTCCTGGCTCAGATAGGGTTCGGCGATGACCCGCTCGGCGTGGCTTTGCGCCAGGCAGTGGGCACGTTGAGCCGCGCTGAAAAACGGTGGCAACGTCAGGCAGGTCAGGCCCTCGAACAGCACTGCCAGGTCCCAGAGCATGGCATCGACGCCATTGTCCAAGGCCAGCGCCACCACCTGTACGCCCTCATCGCGCAGACGTTCGCGCCGATAGGCCACCTCGGCGAACAATGTGGCGTAGTCCATTTTCAGTGAGTCGCCCCACAGAGCGATGGCACCGTCGTTACGTTCGGCATGGCCACGCAGAACGGCGTGGAATCGCAGGGTTTCAGGCGACATGGCAAGTGTCCTCAAGGGTGGTAGGCAGGCCCAAGCGCGAAAACAGGCCCATGTTGCGTAAATGCGTGAAGCCGGCGCGGATATTGCCCACATGCACCCACGGCTGGCTTTCGTAATAACGGCCCCAGTTATGGCGCTCATCGCCCAAGCGTTGCGGGTCGGCGGCACACAGGGTCACGGGCTTGAGCCCAAGGCGATGGAAGCTGTTGACCAGCCCCGCATTGCCGGTAAAGGCCACCCACTCCAGCCCCCCCATGGCCAATAACCAAGTGATGGCGATGATGCTCAGGCGTGCACTGCCGTTATCACTGGCGGCCAGGTTGCCGACCTCGGCGATGGCGCGCCGCTCCACTGGCTGGCCGGCGGCGGCGCAGACCAAGGCCTCGATCGGATGATCCAGGTAGTGCTCCAAAAACAGCGCTTCGCTGCGGGCCAGGCGTACCCCGGCGACGGCGCATAGCTCGCCGTCGGCCTGGCTGACGCCAAACAATTGCGGCATGAAGTGGCGGATGTCCGCGCCATGGGCCAGGCGAAAGCGCTGCTGGATGAACGCTTCGAAGGCCGGGCGCCGAGGGTCGTCGGGCAGGGCGCGGCTCAGGTGCAGCGGGGCGCTGTCGGCGTGGCCGAACAGCATGGGCAACGGGATGTTCCAGTCGAAATCGGGCATTTGGCGGTTCGCCTCCCACGTCAAGTTGGGAGGAGTATCAGTAGCCTTTCTTAACGAAGTCTGAAGGTGGGCGTAAACATCGTCGTTCGGTCTTCAGACTGGCTTAAGACTGCCAGGGCAGGGTGGCGCGGACTTTCCAGGCCGGCCTCGGCCATCACTTGCTCAAAGGCGACTTTTCCATGAACCAATATTGGGTAACGCAGCGCTACGCCCGGTTATCGATGACCCTGCACTGGCTGATGCTGGCGCTGTTTGTCGGTGTCTATGCCTGCATCGAAATCAAAGGCCTGCTGCCTCGCGGCAGTGTGGCGAGGAGCTTCATGGCGGGCACTCATGGGCTGCTGGGGATGGGTATTTTCCTGTTGGTGTGGGTGCGCTTGCTCGGGCGTCTGGCTCCTCGTCCGGCCATCGTGCCGCGGCCTCCGGTCTGGCAAACGGCGTTGGCGCACCTGATGCACCTGGCCCTGTATGGCTTGATGATCGTGACGCCGCTGCTGGCCTGGCTGATGCTTAGCGCGGGGGGTAAAACCCTGCCGTACTTCGAGTGGTCGTTGCCCGCTCTGGTGGCGATGGACCCGGACCAAGCCAAGGTGTTCAAGCACTGGCATGAGTGGCTGGGCAATGCCGGTTATTGGCTGATCGGCCTGCATGCGGCCGCCGGGCTGTTCCATCACTACTGGGTGCGCGACAACACGCTGATACGCATGCTGCCTAAATCGCGTAATCGCTGAAGTTGCGACAAATCAGTTTGATGAAACGTTTCTTCTAGCGACAAATGGCGCACGCAAGCGCTTGCGTAAGTAAATGTATCTGATTAGAGTCGGTGCCAATCGGCTCTGATCCAAAGGGGGCCGAACGACAAAAATAATAAAACCAGGAGCTCAGACATGAGCCTTGAACCCTTGCTGGAGATGCAGGGCATCAGCAAAACCTTCAACGGTTTGCGCGTGCTCAAAAATGTCGGCCTGAAGGTTTACCCCGGCGAAATCCACGCCTTGATGGGGGAGAACGGCGCCGGCAAATCCACTTTGATGAAAATCCTTTCCGGCGCTTATCAGGCCGATCCCGGCGGTGAAATCCGCATCGGCGGCGAGCCCATCGCCACATTCAATCCCGCCACCGCCAAAGCCCTCGGCATCGCCGTGATCTACCAGGAACTGAGCCTGTGCCCGAACCTGAGCGTGGCCGAGAACATTTACCTGGGCCGCGAACTACGGCGTGGTTGGACCATCGACCGCGCCGGCATGCAGGCCGGCTGCGTCGAGGTGCTGCAACGCCTTGGCGCCGAATTCACCCCGGCCACGCGGGTCAGCAGCCTGTCGATTGCCGAGCGCCAACTGGTGGAGATCGCCCGCGCTTTGCATGCCCACGCCAAGATCCTGGTGATGGACGAGCCCACCACGCCGCTGTCGTCCCGCGAAACGGATCGCCTGTTCGCGCTGATCAAACAGCTGCGCAGCCAAGGCCTGGCGATCATCTACATCAGCCACCGCATGGCCGAGATCTACGAGCTGTCGGACCGTGTATCGGTGCTGCGCGACGGCCAGTACATCGGCGAACTGACCCGCGAGGCGCTGTCGGCCGAGGTGCTGGTGAAAATGATGGTGGGCCGCGACTTGTCAGGGTTCTATAAAAAGGACCACGCGGCGTACGACCCCGGCGCCGTGGTGATGCGCGTGCGCGACATGGCCGACGGCAAACGCGTGCGCCAGTGCAGTTTCGACCTGCATGCCGGTGAGGTGCTGGGCATTGCCGGGCTGGTGGGGGCAGGGCGCACCGAGCTGGCGCGCCTGATCTTCGCCGCCGACCCGCGCACCAGCGGCACCCTGGAAGTGGTGGGCAAGACCGTCACCCAACTGCGCACCCCGGCGGACGCGATTCGTGCCGGCGTGGTGTACCTCACCGAAGACCGCAAGGCCCAGGGCCTGTTCCTCGACATGAGCGTGGCCGACAACATCAACGTCTGCGCCTGTGTGCCGGATGCCCGCGCCGGTGGCGTGCTCGACCGGGCGCACGCCGCGCAACGCTCGAATGACGCGATCAAGTCGCTGTCGATCCGCGTGGCGTCGGGCAAGGTCAACGTCGGCGCGTTATCCGGTGGCAACCAGCAGAAAGTGCTGCTGGCGCGCTTGCTGGAGGTCAAGCCCCATGTGCTGATCCTCGACGAACCCACCCGTGGCGTGGACATCGGCTCCAAATCCGAGATCTACCGCATCATCAATCAGCTGGCGCTGGCCGGGGTGGGCATTGTGGTGATTTCCAGCGAGCTGCCGGAAATCATCGGCACCTGCGACCGCGTGCTGATCATGCGCGAAGGCCAATTGGTGGCCGAAGTCGGCGGGGCTTCCGGCCACGCTATTTCCCAGGAACGTATTATCGACCTCGCCACCGGTGGCGATCAGGTGGCTGCCCATGGCTGACTCAAACAACACAATGACCCTCACACCCATAGGCAAAGCCGAACGCGCCCGCGAGTTGATGCGCACGGTCGGCATGTTGCCGGTGCTGGTGTTGCTGCTGGTGGGCTTTGCCCTGGCCAGTGAAAACTTCCTGACCTTGCAGAACCTGTCGATCATCACCCAGCAAGCCTCGGTGAACGTGGTGTTGGCGGCGGGCATGACCTTCGTGATCCTCACTGCCGGCATCGACCTGTCGGTGGGCGCGATCCTGGCAGCCTCGGCGGTGGTGGCGTTGCAGGCGTCGATGTCGCCGCAATTCGGTATGTTCGGCATCGCCGCCGGCATCGGCTTCGGGCTGTTACTCGGGCTGGTCAACGGTGGGCTGATCGCCTTTATGCGCCTGCCGCCGTTTATCGTCACCCTCGGCGCGCTCACCGCCATGCGTGGGCTGGCGCGGCTGTTGGCCGACGACAAGACGGTGTTCAACCCGGATCTGCCGTTTGCATTTATCGGTAACGACTCGATCCTTGGCGTGCCATGGCTGGTGGTGATTGCCGTGGCAGTGGTGGCGCTGTCGTGGTTTATCCTGCGCCGCACGGTGATGGGGGTGCAGATCTATTCGGTGGGCGGCAACCCGGAAGCGGCGCGGCTGTCGGGGATCAAGGTGTGGAAGGTGTTGCTGTTCGTCTATGCCATGTCCGGGGCGTTGGCCGGGCTCGGCGCGGTGATGAGCGCTTCACGCCTGTTTGCCGCCAACGGCCTGCAACTGGGGCAATCCTACGAGCTGGATGCGATTGCCGCAGTGATTCTCGGTGGCACCAGCTTTACCGGCGGCGTCGGCACCATCGGTGGCACGCTGATCGGCGCGCTGATCATTGCCGTGCTCACCAATGGCCTGGTGCTGCTGGGGGTGTCGGATATCTGGCAATACATCATCAAAGGCATCGTGATCATTGGCGCGGTGGCACTGGACCGTTATCGCCAGTCCGGCGCGCGCACCTGATTTATCTCCTACAACAATCACAAGAGAGAAGCGCATGAACTTTAAACGTATCGTTCCCGTCATCGCCCTGGCTGCCCTGATGTCCCAGGCAGTACAGGCCCGTGAACTCAAAGCGCTGGGCATCAGCATGGGCTCGCTGGGCAACCCGTATTTCGTGACTCTGGCCGACGGTGCCACGGCGCGGGCCAAGGCGTTGAATCCCAACGTCAAGGTCACCTCGGTGTCCGCCGACTATGACCTGAGCAAACAGTTTTCCCAGATCGACAACTTCATCTCGTCCAAGGTCGACTTGATACTGCTCAACGCCGTCGACCCCTCGGCCATGGCCTCGGCGATCAAGAAAGCCCGCGACGCCGGCATCGTCGTAGTCGCCGTGGATGTGGACGCTAAGGGCGTGAACGCCACCGTACAGACCGATAACGTCGAAGCCGGCAAGCTGGCCTGCCAGTACCTGGTGGACAAGCTCTCGGGCAAAGGCAATGTGATTATCCAGAACGGCCCGCAGGTCACCGCCGTGACCGACCGCGTCAAGGGCTGCAAAGCTGCATTGGCCGGCGCGCCGGACATCAAGGTGCTGTCCGACGATCAGGACGGAAAAGGTTCGCGCGAAGGCGGCCTGAACGTGATGCAGGGCTATCTCACCCGTTTCCCGAAAATCGACGGCCTGTTCGCGATCAACGACCCCCAAGCCATCGGTAGCGACCTGGCAGCCAAGCAGCTCAAGCGCAGCGGCATCATCATCACCTCGGTGGATGGCGCGCCGGACATCGAAAATGCACTGAAGAGCGATACGCAGATCCAGGCCTCCGCCAGCCAGGACCCGTGGGCCATGGCCCAGACCGCCGTGGACGTAGGCAATGACATTCTCAACGACAAAGCCCCGGCCGACGCGGTGACGTTGCTCACGCCGAAACTGATCACCCGCGACAATGTCGGCAGCTACAGCGGCTGGTCGAGCAAACACTGAGTCCGTCTGAGGAACCGCGCCATGGTCACCATGGACGATGTGGCAAGCCGCGCCGGGGTGTCGACTTCAACCGTGTCCCATGTGGTGAACGGCACCCGTAAAGTCAGCGCGGCGACGGTGCTGGCGGTGCAGCGTGCGATCCAGGATCTGGGTTATATCCCCAACACCCTGGCGCGCTCGCTGGCCCGTTCCAGCACCAGCACCATTGGCGTGGCGATTTCGGCGCTGTCCAATCACTACTTCAGCGAGACCGTGCACGCGATTGAAACCGAGTGCGCCAAGCACGGCTATATGATGCTGTTTGTCGACACCCACGATGACCCGCAGCAAGAGTTGCGGGTAGTGACGGCGCTGCATCATCGGCGTGTCGACGGTATTGTGCTGGCCCCGTCGAATGAGTCCCTGGCCCTGGATTACCTGCGTGCCAACCAGATTCCGGCGGTGCTGGTGGATCGGATGATGAGCGCGCAATTTGATCAGGTCGGGGTGGAAAACGCGCGGTCCACGCAAACCTTGATCGAACACCTGATAAGCCACGGGCATAGCCGTATCGGCTTTATCGCCGGGCGTGCGGGGTTCAGTACCACGGATGAGCGGGTGGCCGGCTACACGGCGGCGTTGCAGGGGGCGGGGCTGGCAGTTGATCCGCAGCTGTTGGTAAACGGCGGTTCCAGTACCGAGCCGGCTCGTCAGGCCACGGTGCAACTGTTGGGCCTGGAGTCGCCACCGACGGCGATTATGGCCGGTAATAACTTGATGACCCTGGGCGCGATGCACGCTCTGCGTGATGCGCACCTGGAGGTCCCGGCGCAGATGGCGTTGGTGGGGTTTGATGATTTTGATTGGGCAGACTTTTTCGTGCCGCGCTTGACCCTGATCGCCCAGCCTGTGCAGGCGTTGGGTGCCCAGGCGGTCAATCTACTGCTGCAACGCATGGCGTCGCCCGCTGCGCCCACCCAGTGTGTGCGCCTGGCACCAACCCTGCGAATACGCAATTCCTGTGGCTGCCACTGATTGGAATCACATACGTATGAACAGTCCGGTTTCCTTGGGCATCGATCTCGGCACCTCTGAACTCAAAGCCATCCTGATGGACCTCGACGGCAACGTCCTGGCCCATGCCGGCGTGCGCCTGAGCGTTTCAAGACGCCACAGCGGCTGGTCAGAGCAGGCGCCGCAGGATTGGTGGCAAGCCTGTGTGCAGGCACTTGGCCAGCTGCGCAGCCATCCGGCGTATGCCGATGTGGCCTGTATCGGCCTGTCCGGGCAGATGCACGGCGCGGTGCTGTTGGGTGCGGACGACCGGGTGCTGTATCCGGCCATCCTGTGGGATGACTCCCGCGCCGTGGCCGAGGCAGAACGCCTGGGCGCGGATTTCGCCGATGTCACCGGCAGCCTGCCGATGGCCGGGCTTACCGCGCCGAAGTTGCTGTGGCTGCGGGAGCATGAACCAGAGGTGTTCAAAGCCATCGACTGCGTGTTGTCGCCCAAGGATTACCTGCGGTTGTGTCTGACTGGCGAGCGCATCAGCGAGATGTCCGACGCCGCCGGTACGCTGTGGCTGGATGTGGCCCGACGCGAGTGGTTCACGCCGATGCTGCGCGCCACCGGCCTGGCGCCGTGGCAGATGCCTCGACTGGTTGAAGGCGGCGCGCCAAGCGCGCGGTTGACCGCGACGCAGCTGGGGCTTTCGCCCGAGGTAGTGATCGCCGGCGGTGGCGGCGATAACCCGGTGGCGGCGGTGGGCATCGGTGCGGTCCATGCCGGGGACGGTTTCATCACCTTGGGCACCAGCGCGGCGATTGTGGCGATCACCGACCACGCCGCCGGCAACCCGGCCAGCGCGGTACATAGCTTCTGCCATGCGCTACCGGATCGCTGGTACACCATGGGCGCCATGCTCGCCGGTGCCAGTTGCTTGCGCTGGGTCACGCGGTTGACCGGGATGGCGGATGAGCAAACCTTGCTAGCGCAGGTCCAGGCGCAATTACCGATCGAACAGGCCGTGCCGCTGCACACGCCGTTGTTCCTGCCGTACCTGGCCGGCGAACGCACGCCGCACAACGACCCCTTGTTGCGCGGCGGCTTTATGGGGCTGGGGCATGACTGCACACCGGCGATGCTCGGCTATGCGGTGATGGAGGGCGTCGGCTTCGGCCTGCTGGATGCGCTGCACGCGGTGCAATCGGCGGGCGCACAGGTCGGCGCCTGCGCTTTGGTAGGCGGCGGCGCGCGCAGCGCATATTGGGCGCAGTTGCTGGCCAATATCCTGCAACGGGAGATCTACACGTTGCACGGCAGTGAACTGAGCGCCTGCATCGGCGCGGCGAAACTCGGGTTCATGGCGGTGGGCGAGGGCGCAGACTTGCTGGCAGCAGGTATGCCGATCAAGGCGCGCTATTTGCCGGATGCGACGCAGCGGGCGGTGCTGGATGAGGGTTATCGGCGGTTTCAGGGATTGTTGGAGGCGGCGAAAGGGTTGCGGGCCTGAGCAATCAGAGCTTGCCGTCCAGAAAGCTGATCAGTCGCGACTTCGTGATAGCGCCGATTTGCGTCCCTTCTACATGACCGCCACTGAACAGCATCAGCGTAGGAATGCTACGTATGCCATATGTTTGCGGCGTGGCTGGATTCTCGTCGACATTGAGTGTGGCAACCTGCAACCGATCTGCGTATTCCTCGGCGATCTGTTCGATAGACACCGCAAGCATTTTGCACGGGCCGCACCATTCGGCCCAGAAGTCGACCAGTACAGGTTTGGTGCTGTGGATGACGTCGTCCTCGAACGAAGCGTCAGTGATGGCTTTGATCTGACTCATAAATGCCTCCTGTGGTCTTTGAACAGCATCAGCGTGGGCACCTCGTGCACCCCGTACCGGGCCGGTGTGACGCAATGGTCGTCGACATTCAGCGTCACAATGGTCAAGCGGCCCAGGTAATCCTCAGCCATTTGTTCGAGGTAGGGCAGATGGCCGCAGCTATTGTTCCAGTAATACACCAACACTGGGCCTAGGGCCTGCAACACCTGCCTATCGAAATTGGCATCGCTGACTTCTTTGATAAGTGAGCGCGTCATGGGCAACCCTCCAGCCACAGCACCGACGCTAACGCAACGAGGCGGCGAAGGCACCTGTGAAAAATGACAGGGGGTTAGATCGATTGGCGATAGCCCAAGGCGGTGCCTGTATGAGCGGGGTTGCGCCGCACTGGGCCGCGAGGCGGCCCGCGATCAAACTGCGGCGCAGTGTCAGAGCGAATGGGGACAGCCGGTTCCAGGGCTGCTTGTGCAGCCCGGCGCGGGGCAAGCCCGCTCACCACAAAACAGTGTTAGCCGTTGACGAAGTGCAACAGCGTCAGTGCGTGCCCTGATAGATAAGTTTGTCCGGGTTGAAGTGTTCGACCACGCTGCCGGGTTGCGGCAAGCCCAGAATGTGGCCCTTGATCTTGCCCACCACATGCATTTCACACGGCTTGCAGTCGAATTTCAGGGTCAGCACTTCGTCGCCGTGGATCAGTTGCATCGGCGCCACCTTGGTCTTCACGCCCGTGACGCCCTTGGCCTGTTTAGGGCACAGGTTGAACGAGAAGCGCAGGCAGTGCTTGGTGATCATCACCGGCACTTCGCCGGTTTCTTCATGGGCTTCGAAGGCCGCGTCGATCAACTTCACCCCGTGGCGGTGGTAGAAGTCGCGGGCTTTCTGGTTGTAGACGTTGGCCAGGAACGACAGGTGCGCTTCCGGATAGACCGGCGGCGGTGTGGTTTCGGCCTTGCGCCCACCACGGGGGTGCGCCGCGACCCGGGCGGCGGTCAGCGCTTCGATGACTTCGCGGCGCAGTGCCTTGAGCTGCGAGTTGGGGATGAAGAACGCCTGCGGCGCATCCAGCTCGATGGCAGTGGCGTGGTATTCGGTGGTGCCCAGTTGGCCGAGCAAGTCGCGCAAGGTATCCAGCGCCTGTTCCGGTTTGTTGGCCACGCCGAACGGGCCGGGCAGGGTGACGCTGGCGCTGATGCCTTCCTCGCTGGTAGCGGTGACGTGCAACTGCTCTTCACGCAAACGCGCGACCCACGCAAGGCCGATACGGCGCTCGGCCGAGGTCTTGAGCAGCGCCTGCTGCCAGTTGTGGTCGAGGTTGCGGTTCAGCGGATGGTTGGGGCGCAGTTGGTGCAGGCCGGCGGGCATTTCATTCGGCTCAACGCGATAGCGGTAGCGCTTCTGGCCGTCTTCCTCGAACTCGCCCTTGGGCTCGGCGATGTTGGCGCGGAACCCCACCACTTCACGCTTGACCAGCACGTTCAGGCCATCGCCATTGGACAGCGGCTCATGGGTGACTACCTGCAGGTCGCGCTTGCCGGCTTTTTCCACCACACCCACCGGCAGGCCGGTGAAGGTCGGCGTGTCGAAAGCGCCGATGTCGATCTTGCGCTCGCTGACAAAGTAGTCGGTGCTGCCACGGTGGAAGGTTTTTTCCGGGTCGGGCAGGAAGAAATGCGCGGTGCGACCGCTGGAGGCACGGGCCAGGTCCGGACGATCTTCGAGAATGTCGTCCAGGCGCTGGCGGTAATAGGCGGTGATGTTCTTCACATAGCCCATGTCCTTGTAACGGCCTTCGATCTTGAACGAACGCACACCGGCCTCTACCAGCGCACGCAGGTTGGCGCTCTGGTTGTTGTCTTTCATCGACAGCAGGTGTTTTTCAAAGGCCACGACGCGCCCCTGATCGTCCTTCAAGGTGTACGGCAGGCGGCACGCTTGGGAGCAATCGCCGCGGTTGGCGCTGCGGCCGTTCTGCGCGTGGGAGATATTGCACTGCCCGGAAAACGCCACGCACAGTGCGCCATGAATGAAGAACTCGATGGCGGCATCGGTCTCGTCGGCGATGGTGCGGATTTCCTGCAGGTTCAGCTCACGGGCCAATACCAGTTGGGAGAACCCGGCCTGATCGAGAAACTTGGCGCGGGCCAGGGTGCGGATATCGGTCTGGGTACTGGCATGCAGCTCGATGGGCGGGATATCCAGCTCCATCACCCCCAGGTCCTGCACGATCAGCGCGTCGACACCGGCGTCGTAGAGCTGATGGATCAGCTTGCGCGCCGGCTCCAGCTCGTTGTCATGCAGGATGGTATTGATGGTGGTGAACACCCGGGCGTGGTAACGGCGGGCGAACTCGACCAGTTGAGCGATATCGCTCACTTCGTTACACGCGTTGTGGCGCGCGCCGAAGCTGGGGCCGCCGATATAAATGGCGTCGGCGCCGTGCAGGATGGCCTCGCGGGCGATGGCTACATCGCGGGCAGGGCTGAGCAATTCCAGGTGATGCTTGGGCAAGGACATAGTTTTTTTAGTCAGGCTTGTCACGGTTGAGGCGCGCATTGTAGCCGTGAAATGCCTGACCGGCATCACTTCAGGCCTTGGCCGCCATCGCGGTGACCTCCACGCGCATGCCTTCAACCGCCAGTGCCGCCACGCCAACCGCCGCGCGCACGGGCCAGGGCTTGGCGAAAAAGCGTTTGTAGACCTCGTTGAAGGCCGCGCGATCGGCCATATCCGTCAGATAAATGGTCAGGTGCATCACCCGATCCATGGAACTGCCGGCTTTTTCCAGGGCGACTTTCAGCGCTTGCAGCGTGCATTCGCTTTGCAGGGTGATATCCCCCAGTTCCAGGCTGCCGTCGGCACGGGTCGGGATCTGGGTCGACACCAGGATGCCGTTGAAGCCGACAACGTCGGAAGAAATGGACTCGGCATCCGGGTCCGGAGTGTAGGACAGATCGTGGTTGGCCATGGGCACCTCTGGTGGGCAAAAACACAAAGGCGCCATGGTCCTCGAAATCATTGGCCAGGGCAAACCGGGGGCTATGGCAATACGTTTTTTTGACGCCAGAAAATAAAAATTAAAGCCGCGTAAAGTCGCTAAAACTGGGGCCGATAGCTACTTTAGAAGCAGGTTCTCCGTACGGCAGAGGGTTCGTCATGTTCAATAACGCATTAAAAACAGAACTGGCGGCCAGGAAGGCCGAAGTCACCGAATACAAAGGGCTGAACGCCGCGTTGGAACGCTCAATGGCGGTGGTCGAATTCGACCTGAACGGCAAGGTGCTGCGGGCCAACGATAACTTTATGAAAACCATGGGTTATAGCGCCGATCAACTGGCCAACAAATCCCATCGCGACTTTTGTTTGCCTGCACTCACCAGCAGCCCGGCCTACAGTGAATTCTGGGCGGATCTGCGCGCCGGCAAATTCGTCTCGGGCACCTTCAAACGGGTGGGTTCCAACGGCAAAACCGTCTGGTTGGAGGCCAGCTACAACCCGGTGTTGGATGAACGTGGCCAAGTGCTGAAAGTCGTCAAGTACGCCTTGGACGTTACCAGCAAGGTCGAGCAGGAGGCCGCAACCCGCAGCAAACTCGCGGCGCTGGACCGGGCCATGGCGGTGATCGAGTTTGATTTGAGCGGCCACGTACTCGATGCCAATCCCAATTTCCTCAATGTCATGGGCTACTCCCTTGCCGAGCTCAAGGGCAAGCATCATCGCATGTTCTGCGAACCGAGCCTGGTCAACAGTGGCGAATACGCCGACTTCTGGCGTCGCCTGAACAACGGTGAATTTTTCACTGGGCAATTCAAACGCATCGGCAAACATGGCCGCCCAGTGTGGCTGGAAGCCAGTTATAACCCGGTCTATGACATCGACGGCACGCTGCTGAAAATCGTCAAGTTCGCCAGCGATATCACCGAGCGCGTGGAAAAATTCGAGGAAGACTCGCGCGGCGCCTCGCGTGCCTACCATATCTCTTCGGAAACCGAGCGGTTTGCCGAACACGGCACTCAGGTTATCCACGACACCGCCACGGAAATGCGCCGGATTGCCGAAAACATCGGCGCCTCCGCGCGATTGGTGGGGCAGTTGGGTGACCGTTCCGAGCAGATCACCGCCATCGTCAATACCATCCGCGGCATTGCCGACCAGACCAACCTATTGGCCCTCAATGCGGCCATCGAAGCGGCCCGCGCCGGTGACCAGGGTCGCGGCTTTGCGGTGGTGGCCGACGAGGTTCGCCAGTTGGCCGGTCGCACCAGCCGTTCCACGGCGGAAATCGCCGAGATGATCGGCATGATCCTGTCGGAAACCCGCGACGCGGTGAGCAGCATGAATGCCACCCAGGAGGGCGCGCAGCGTGGCGTCAACCTGGCGGATCAGGCGGGTTCGGTGATTCTGCAGATACGCACCAGCACCAGCGATGCCGTGAAGGCGGTGAGCATGTTTGCGTCGAAGCTGGATGAATCGGAAGTAATTCCGAAAACTGCGGTGGGCTGGGTTGGCTGACCGGGGGGCAGACCCGCGTGGGAGGAGGGGGGCAGCCCCCTCGATCCACCGGGTAGTTACTCTTTTACGTCCATGAATTCTTTGGCCCAGGCTACGTAGCTCTCGGGCAACGTGTAGGTGTGGGTCAACTCGGTGGCACTGAGGTTCGAAGTGCTGTGGGTCAGCTGGCGTTGGGCGCGCAGGCTGTCGTAGGTCGCCTTGATCGCCGCGAAGTACGCGCCATGGCCGGCCACGATGACCCGCACACCCAGACTGGCCAGGCGTTGCGCGTCGTTGAGTTTGGGATTGCCGTAGGTCACCAGCATCAACGGCACCGTGAGGTTTTCCGCAATTTTCTCCAAGTGCTCGAAGTCGCTGACGCCCACCATGCAGATGCCATCGGCACCGGCTTTCTGATAGGCCAGGGTGCGTTCGATCACCGCTTCGGTCGGTAATACGCCGGCGTTGGTGCGGGCAATGATCGACAGCTCTGGGTCAACCCGCGCTTCCAGCGCCGCGCGAACTTTACCGATACCTTCGTCTATGGAAATCAAATCCGTGGACTTGCGCCCGAATTGCGCCGGCAGCAGCGTGTCTTCGATGGTCAGCGCGGCGACGCCGGCACGTTCCAGTTCTTCAACGGTGCGCATCACATTCAGCGCATTGCCGTAACCGTGATCGGCATCGGCAATAAAGGGCAACTGCGCGACACGACCGATGCGGGTGGCTTGCTCAACGAACTCACTCAGCGTGATCAACGCAAAATCGGGGGCCGCCAGAACCTGCAACGAGGCCACGGAGCCGCCCAGGATACCGACCTCGAAACCCAGGTCGGCGGCAATCCTTGCCGACATCGGATCAAACACGGAAGCGGTTTCAACGCACGCAGGCGTTGCCAACAATTCACGAAAATTAACGCGCAAGGCTGAGTGGGACTTTTTTGGCATGATCTTTCCTGGTTGGGGCCATTGACGACATACGATCAATGCCTATTGGTAGACGTGTGAGACTACCACGTAGGAAAACGCGGGATTATGACGTTTGAGAATGGGGTATGCGGGAAGCACATAGGACGGGGTTGATGATTTAGATAGAAGACCCCGACATATAATTGAACAAGTGGGCGATGTCAGATGTTCATAAATCGTCGCTGGCCTCGTAGCCTATAGCCTGCGCAAATGCCGATGATTCGGTACGTACACTGGAGGCCGAGAAGGACAACGTCCATATCGAAGCGCTGGACCAGGGCAAGGGCCATGTGATCGTGATCCTGTCCTCTAAGGGGCGCGGCGCAAATGATTATGACGAGGTCACACGGTACCTGGCCGATGGGCAAACATGGGCATACTCCGCAGACCACTTAAGTGATAGTGATCGTGCTATCCGCATTCACGCAGTGAACTTGAACGGCAGAAGCGGGAACCCGTTCGATTATCGAACCCTGAATTCAATGGCTCAGGTACATGGGCTGAATGGGGCGTGCACCGGCTTCAATCGAGCAGGCGACTGACCTCACGCAGACGCGCGTCGTTCAGGTTCCCCGTCGACGCCAGCAGATTGAGCTGCGCGAGCAGAATCGCGTAGCGTTGCTGGGCCAAACGTTGCTGGGTGTCCGTGACTTTCTGCTGTGCGTCCAGTACCTCCGTGTTGATGCGCGCACCGGCCTCGAAGCCGTGGGTCACCGACGTGAGGTTGACCTGGCTGGATTTCAGCGCCTGTTTGAGCGCCTGGTATTGGCTCATGCCGCTGGTCACTTGCAGGTAGGCCTGGCGGGCCATCAGCCCGGCGCTGCGGCGCGCATCTTCGAGTTCATCCAGGGCTTTGCTCTGCAACGCATGGGCTTCGCGCACGCGGCTGCTGGTACGGCCGCCGCCATACAGTGGCACGCTCAGTTTGACCCCGACCACCGTCTGGTTATAACGATTCTCCGGCAGGGTGATGTCGTACACATCGCCGCCGACCGAGGCAAAACGGCCATGGGCGGCGATCAGGTCAAGGGTCGGCAAGTGGCCGGCTTGTTCCTTGTCGATGTCCATTTCGGCCAGGCGCTGGGCAATCTGCGCCCGCTGCACGGCGAGGTTGCCTTGTTGTGCGGTGGTGGCCCAGGCGCCGATCGCGGCGGGCACCGGAGCGCTGAACTGTGGCTCCTTGCCCGACCATGGGCGCGCCTGGGCGGCGGTCAATTGGGTGAGGGCTTCGGTGGCGATATCCAGCGCGCCGCGTGCGGCGATTTGCTCGGCGAAGGCCTGGTCGTATTTGGCCTGAACCTGTTCGAGCGCGTTGTGGGTGCTGGCGCCGTCGGCCAACAAACGCCGGGTGCGGTCCTGGCTCTCCTGCAGGGTTTGCAACTGTTGCGTGCGGGTGTTCAGCAGTTCCTGGTTAAGCAGTACGTTGAAGTAGGCGCGGGCGACACGCAGCATCAGGTCCTGGCGCGCCTGTTCGGTCTGCACCTCGCTGGCGCTGATCATCAGTTTGCTTTGGTCGTGGGCAACCACACTCTGCCAGCGCAACAGCGGTTGGGTGAGAACCACGGCATAGGCGTTGGTGTTATTGCGGTTGCGATGGTAGTCGGACGAATCCTCGGCATCGACCCACGCCGCGCCGCCGGTGACCGACAGGTCCGGTAACAGGTTGGCACGGCTTTGCGGTTCTTTTTCCGCGGTGGCCAATTGTTGCGCCTGTGCGGCGGCGAACTTCATGTCGTGGGTCAGCGCCTTCTGGTACAGCTGGTACAAGTCTTCCGCCGCCGCATTGGCCGGGCAGCAGGCGAGGCTGAGGCCGCACAGGAAAGTGAGCAGTGTGATCGGGTCGAGATGCAGCCCTGGAATACGCAAGGGGATGTGCTCCACTGGAGAAGTTATCGGCTGAGGGTGCTTCTGCGCATCATCAGCACCATGGGAATGCCGATGGCCATGACCGCGCCCAATGTGCCGAACAGCATGCTGAAGGCCAGCATTTGCGCTTGTTCACGCGCTTGCAGGTAAGGCATCAGGGCCAAGGCTTGTTGATGGCTTGCAAGGTTCAGGGACAGAAACAGCGGGTTGGATTCCACGCCGCCCCAGCCACTGGCAACCAGGCTGGACTCGGTCACATGCTCGGACAGCAGGCGATAGCGCTCCCACGAGAACCGCGTGAGCAGGGTCGCGGCAATGGCGATGCCGACGCTGCCGCCCAGCTGGCGCATCAGGTTGAGCACGCCCGAAGCGCCCGAGATCAACGTCAGCGGCAGACGGCGCATGGCCAGGTTGGTCAGCGGTACGAAGATCATGCCCAGGCCCAGGCCGCGAATCACCAGGGGCCAATAGAGCGTGTCCGGGTTGCTGTCGAGGGTGAACTGGGTGTGCAGGAACATCGCATAGCAGTACATGACGATGCCCAAGGTCACGAACACGCGCTCGTCGATCTTGTTTTCCTGGGACAGCTTGCCGATCACCAAGGTGCTGATGGCACTGGCCACCGCCCCGGGGAAAATCACCAGCCCGCTCTGGTACGCGCTCTGTGCCAGCAACGTCTGCAAAAACAGCGGCACCATGAATAACGTGCTGTACAGCCCGAAACCCACGCAAAACGCACAGATGCAGCCCATCACAAACTCGCGGTTCTGAAACAGCGCCACATTGACGATCGGGTTGGTCGCGCGCCGTTCCCACCAGAAGAACCCCACCAGGCTGAAGCTGCTGAGCAACAGGCAGGCAACCGTCCAGCTCGATTCCATCCAGTCCCAATGCTCGCCGCGCTCCAGCAGGATCTGCAGGCTGCCGACGCCCAGGGCCAGCAGGCAGAAGCCGCTGTAGTCGACGCTGCTGGGTTTGCTTTCATTGGCGGAGTCGCCGATGCACAGCCAGCACAGCAGCAGGGCCACAGCACCGATAGGCAGATTGATCAGGAATATCCAGTGCCAGGACAAGGTGTCGATCAGATAGCCGCCGACCGTGGGGCCCAACGTCGGCCCCATCATCACGCCAACGCCGTACAACGCCATGCCGCTGCTGACCTTCTCCTTGGGGAATACGTCGTAAATAATTGCCTGTGAGATCCCCAGCAACCCGCCGCCCGCCAAGCCTTGCAGTACGCGGAATGCCACCAGTTGCCAGAGTTCGGCGGAAAAGGCGCAGCCCACGGATGCCAGCACGAACAGCGCCGTGGAGACCAGGTAATAAGTGCGCCGCCCGAACCAGGCCGACAGCCAGCCGCTGACCGGCAGGATCACTACGTTGGCCACCACGTAGCCAGTGGACACCCAGGAGATTTCATCGACCGACGCCCCGTAGGTGCCCATCAGGCTGGGAATCGCCACGTTGACGATGGTCACGTCGAGCAGTTCCATCATCGACACCAGCGTCACGGTCAGCGCAATCAGATACGGCGACTTCATAACGTATGGCTGCCGTGCTGTTGCGTGGCGACTTCGACGAAGGCGCTCATGCCGGGGCTCAACAAGGCTTTGTAGTCATCCGGCACGTCTTTGAGGGCAATCCTGACCTGCACGCGCTGCACCACCTTGGTGAAGTTGCCGGTGGCGTTCTCTTGGGGCAGCAGTGAAAACTTTGCGCCGGTAGCCGGTGCGAGGCTCTCGACTACCCCGTCGAAAGCCTGCCCGGGAAACGCATCCACAGTGACCTTGGCCAATTGGCCGACCCGCACGCGCCCGACCTGGGTTTCCTTGAAGTTGGCGGTAATCCACAGCGGGTCGGTGGCAATCAGGCTCAACAGCTTCTGCCCGGCGACCACGAATTGGCCCGGCTCGACTTCTTTTTTCGAGACGATGCTGCGCACCGGCGCGGTCTGACGAGTGTCGTGCAGCTTGATCCGGGCCTGTTCAAGTTCGGCTTGCGCCGCCGCGATCCGGTAGTCCTGCACTTTCAGTTCGGCTTTGTTGGCCAAGGTGCTTTGCGCGGCAGCCTGGGCATTGCCGCGTGCCGCTTCCTGGGCGTGGCTCAGGGCGTCGAAACGCGCCTTGGCCACCTCGACATCCTGGGTGCTCAACACACCTTGGGCGCCCAGGCGGCGGGCGCGCCCGTAATCGTTGCGCGCCTGCTCCAGATTGGCGCTCGATTGTGCCAGCGCCGCTTGCGCCGCCTGGCGCATTGCGACCGCGCCGAGGACCTGGCTGTCCAACGCACCCGGACCGCCGCCGCGCCCTGCGGCGGCAAGCAACGCCTGCCATTGCGCCTCACGCTGCTCGACCTGGTATTGATATTCGCTGTCGCGGATCTGAAACAGCAGATCACCGCTTTGCACCGTGACGTTGTCTGTCACCGGCACGCTCATCACCACGCCCGAGAGCTTGGCGCGCACCGGAATGATCACGCCATCGAGCTCGGCGTTATCGGTACTCACGTACGCGTTGGAATACTGCCAACGCTGCCAGCCGAGCAGCAGTAACCCACCGACCACAACGCCGCACAGTGTCAGTTTTATCAATTTACCTTTGGTCATGTCCTGCTCCCTGTGGTCATGCGAGGCTTAGGCACTCAGGGCGGTCCGTGGAGTGTTGCGCTTTGTGCTGCAGAAAGTGATGCACGCCATCCCACAAATCGATGCGCGATTTGATCGCGGTCTTGGCGCTTTCGACCATGTGCTGGTGTTGCACAGGGGTGGTGACGATTTCAGCGATGATGCGTTTAGCGGCCGGGCCATGATCGTCGCCATCCATTTCGATGTGGCGCTTCAAGTAATAGGTGAGCATCGGCACCTCGGTTTCGCTGACCGACCATTGCGACAGCAGGCGTCCGAACATGTCGGGGATGATGTCTTCACGGCCAAAGAAGAAATACGCCAACACCGCTTCGGTGGTGCCGTGTTGCGCCACATCGAGCGTCTGGCACATGAACACTTTGGCCGCCAATGGGATATCGCGGTCGCTGAGGGCCTTGGCCAGCGGTTCCTTGGCCTGGATGGCCGCGAGGAAACGGCGGAATACCGAGCTGTCGGCGCCGATTTCATCCATGGCGGTCAGGTACAGGTCCAGGTGGCTGATAAAGCCGCCATTGGGGTGTTCGTCGGTTTCTTCCCCGACCACGATTTCATTGATCAAGCGCGCAGCCGTGATATGCGTTGGCGGTACCCACGGCAACTCCACACAGGTGAGGTCGCGCTGGATGCGCTTGAGCAGGGTCATGAAGTCCCATACGGCAAACACATGAAATTCCATCAGTGTGCGTACATCTTCAACGGTGCGGATATTGGCGAAAAGCGGATGGCCGAATAACTGGGCGCGCTCGGTTTCAATGTGGCGGTCGATATCAAAAGGCATAGCAGCTCCTGCGGCCTGATGGTTCAGGCCAAAATCCATGGGGAAAGTAAGGACCGTTCAGTCGTTCAGCGTGTCGCCACGGTAAGGATGGCGACCGGAGGCGTACTTGAAGGACGGTATGAAGCGTGTCTCCAGCAGGTATTGCCGGTCTGCATACCACCCCGCGTCCAGCAGTTGGCGGTGGACCTTGGGCAGGCGCCAGCACGGCACCGCTGGATAAAAGTGATGTTCCAGGTGAAAGTTCGCGCCGGCGTGCAGCCAGGTGCTCAGGCGCGAGGTGCGCGAGCGGGCAGGGGGCTGGTCATGGCCCTCGCTGAAGGCATGTTCCTGATAGGCATTAACTGCCGAGAGCAGGAACGCAACCGCCAGGCTCAAGGCAAACCCAAGCAGCAGCCCGTCGATCTGCCACAGGGCGACCGCGTAGACACTCAACCAGCCGACCTGGCACGCGATATTGCAACGCGCCAGTCGTCGCACCTGGGCTGCGCTCAAAGGCGAAGGCAAGGGCGATGGGCTGACCGGCGGGCCGAAAGCCAGGCGCAACGTCGCCTGCAGATAGTTCGAGGTGGCCAACAACCGTGACAGCGCAAGGCGGCTAAACAGGCTCCGATAACGCGAGAAGTGCCGATAGTCCGGGTCCTGTTCGCTGTTGCTGTAGCGATGGTGTTGCCAATGGTCGACGAAGTAACCGGTCACGCAGAATCCAGGCAGCAACGAACTGGTGAAAATGCCCAGGTAGCAACTGTGCATAGGCGTGCTGCTCAGGTTGAAATGGAAACCTTCATGCCCGAGGATCGCTTGCAGAAACCACCCGTACCCGGCCAGCACCCAAAGGGGCGAGCACAGCAACACCCACAGGGTGGCGGCCGTGTTCGCCACCCACACAAACAGCGCGAGGGGCAGCAGGAAGAGGCACAAGGCGTAACCGATGATCAACAAGGACTCACCCGACCGGGCCTTGAACAAGGCCCGATCGAGGCGGACCTGAGGCTTGCTGTGGAGTTGTCTGGCCATTGGCAACGCGTTACTCGATCAGTTCAGGTTTGAGCGCGAGGTGCCCGCCGCGGGTCAGCGTGCGCAGGCGCAGGGCGATAAAGGCGTCGACCACACTTGGTGCGATACGCGCGGTGTACATGGCCAGCGTGCCCATAAAGGTCAGCCCGCGGTTGCGCAGGCCGTCTTTTTGGCAGGCGCGAACCAGGCCATCGGCGGCGGCATCGAGTTTCTCTTCGAGAGACAGCAGGGTCCTGTCACCCCACATGAACGTCACCAGGCGCTTGACCGACAAACCCACGCGCTGGGCGGGCAAGTGAATGGCGGTGTCGATAAAGCCCGGGTACACGGTGACCACGTCGAGCTGCCCGCGATATTGCATGCGCAGCACGTCCGAATAAGCACTCAGCGCGCGTTTGCTGGCAGCGTATGCGGCCACATAAGGCGCGTTCACCAGGGCAAACAGCGACGACACGTTGACCACTTTGCCGCGCTTGCGCAGCAACCCCGGCAGGAACCCGGCCACCAGTTGCCATGGCGCGAACAGGTTCACATCCACCGCGCGGGTGACTAAGTCGGTGACGCCGGTTTCGCCGCGTTCCAGGGTCAGGGTGCCGGCGTTATTCACCAGGATATCGATGTCGCCGAAGTCGGTGCTGATGGCACCAATCACCTGCGTCAGCGCCGTTCTGTCACACAGGTCGACTTGATAAAACCCATCCAGCAACCCGGGCTCTTGTGGCGCAAGAATGTCCAGGCCGATCACGGTGGCGCCCTGTTTTTTCAATGTGCAGGCCGCCGCGTAACCGAGGCCGCGCGCGGTTCCGGTGATCACGACGATTTTTCCGAGCAGGTTCATGGGTGCGCTCCGGCGATGCTGAAGGTTGAGTGGGACAAGTAGGTGTCGAGGTTGCTCGCCATCGAGATCTTCGCCGGCGGGTGAAACTGCAGGCCACGGCAGGCCATCAACCAGTTCGAACTCTGGTTGCTGGTGATAAACGCCATCCCACCGAGCATTGCGTGGGCCTGGTCCGAAAGCTCGGTGAGCAGTTGTTCGATGCCGTAGCGCACCAGCAGCAGGCGGGCCAGCACGTTCGGCAGGTCCTGCGGGTTGCGTTCGATATCCAGCGCCGCGCCTTCCAGGGCACTGATCGCCAGTTGCAGCTGAGCCGCCAGCTCCACGCGGTGATGGGGCGTCCAGCGCCCGGCCTCGATCACAGACTCGACCAAACCGGCGCAGACCCCCACGTAGGACGCGCAAATCAACAGCTCGAACCAGATGAAACCGACGGTTTGCACGTCGCCCAACAGGTGTTTGTAGCCGGCGGAAAACAACATGCGTTCGGGCACGAAGACTTCGTTGAGGCGCACCTCGATGCTCTCGGCGGCGGCCAGTGCGCTGTTCTGCCAGAACGGCGACCGCGTGATGCCCGGTGCATTCGCCGGAATCAGTGCGACCATCAGCTCTTCGCCCTCGGCGGTCTGGCGGGTGTAGCTGGCGGTGAGCAAGTCCATCGACTGCCCGAGGCAGCAGGGCTTTTTGCTGCCACTGAGCAATACACCTTCAGGGGTTTGCAGCGCCTGCATGTTCGAATCGAGAATGCCGGCACCCGAGTTGCCTTCGGCAAACCCCGAGGACAGCAGCAAGCGCTTTTGTGCGACCGCCGCCAACAACAAACCTTCGGCACCGCCGCCGTTCTGGGTGAGGGCCAACAGGCTCGCCACGGAAAACTGATGCATGGTGCTGGCCACCGCCAGCGAGGGTGAGCGCGCGCCCAGGGCGATCTGCACATGCACGGCATCAAGGATGCCCGCGCCCAACCCGCCCGCGGCACGGTTGACCAACAGGCCGACCGGCCCTTGTTGCTTGAACAGGGCGATGACTTCGCTAGGCGGCGCTTCGCGTTCGGCGAATGCGATGCTCGCCAGGCGTTCGTCAAAACCTGGGGCGTAGCTGTGCAGCAAGGCACGCGAGCGATTCAACAGTGAAAGGGACATGGTTCAGGCCTTCAAGTAACTCGCCGGGAACAGACCGGTGATGATCGAGTGAATGTTGTCGCGGATGGCTTTGTGGGCCACGGGGTCGAGCATGTCGGCGAGCATCGGCAGGCCCAGGTCAAAGCGCGAGGCGAAGGTGATGACCGCGTCTTTGCCGTCCGGCAGTACTTGCCAGGTTCCGGAGAAGTGATCGACATCGCCGCTCATTTGCTCGAAGTGGATTTCCCGGGTCTGGGTATTGAACGTGTCACGCTCCTGCCACTTGAGAATGCCGCTGTGGAAATTGACTTCCCAGGAAGTGAACGACACCTGCTCGCTGACCTTATTGATCGTGATATTGCGCACCGACTCGCACAGCTCGACGTAGTTGCTGAAGTCGCTGATCACGGCAAAGACTTCATCAGCGCAGGCACTGGGGATATGGGCCAGTACGTTGACTTCTTGCATGGGGGAAACTCCAATCAAAGGGATGGTATTGAGGTGGTCAGCGCGTGGGCGAACCCCTCGATCAACCGATTGCAATCCTGGGCTGTCAGCAGCGGGGAAGGCGTGAGCCTGACGACCCGGTGGTCATTGAGCGAGTGGCACACAATGATTTGCTGTTCGATCAGGGCCATGACCATGTTCGCGGCGACCGAGGCGTCGCTGAATTCAAAGCCCAGCAACAAGCCGGCACTGCGCAACTTGACGCGCTCGACCAGGCCCCTCTGCTGCAACAGCGCGCTGAAGCGGGCGCGCAGGTCCTGGCCCATCAGCCGGGCACGTTCCACGAGGTCTTCCTGCACCATCACTTGCAACGTGGCCTGCACGGCCGCCATGGCCAGCGGGTTGGCGCCGAAGGTCGAGGTATGCACCGTGGGGTTGCGGTTGAACGGCGCGTAAATTGCCGCGCTGGCGACCATGGCACTGACCGGCACGCAGCCACCGGACAGGCTTTTGCCCACCAGCATGATGTCGGGCACCACCTGTTCCTGGTCGCATGCCCACCAATGGCCGGTACGGCCCATGCCGGACTGGATTTCGTCGATGATCAGCACGGCGCCGTACTGGTCGCACAGTGCGCGGACACGTGTCAGGTAGCCTGGCGGCGCGAGGATCACACCCGCTTCGGCCTGGATCGGTTCGAGAATCACACAGGCCTTGTCCGGCGAAGCGCGCAATTGCTGTTCCAGCGCGGCGCTGTCGCCGAAGGGGACGAACGTGCTTTCACTAAGCAGGCCGCTGAACGGCTCGCGGTAGCTTTCGCGGCCGGTGACGGCGAGTGCGCCGAGGGTCTTGCCGTGGAAGCCGCCGAGGGTCGACAGCGTGCGGCGACAGCCGTTGAGCCGGGCGAGTTTCAGGCCGGCTTCGGTGGCCTCGGCACCTGAGTTGCAAAAGAACACATAGTCCAGGTTGCCAGGGCAATGCGCAGCCAGGGCTTGCGCGGCGAAAGCCTGTTGCGGGTTGAGCAACAGCTTGCTGGCCAGGGCGTTTTGCTGCAGCTGCCGGGTGACGGCCGCCACCACCACCGGGTGGCCGTGGCCGAGGAAAAATACGCCATAGCCGCCGGCATCCAGGTACTTGCGGCCTTGGCTGTCGTAGATATAGACGCCATGGCTGGACTGTTCGATCGGCAAATTCATCAACGACGCGAGGCGCGCATACCCTGAGTTCACGTGCCGGCGGAAGTACTGGTCCACCTGTGCGGCGTCGGCTGCGGGTTCGGTAAGAAGCGGGTTCATGCGACTGACGCCTGTGCGACGGTTGGCATCGGCTGCTTGAGCATGCGCGTCAACGCGCCCAGCTTGGGCGCCAAGTGGTTGAGCGAGAGCAGTAACTCACGGCTGACATCCCGTGCGCTGAACGCCGGCTCGCCGAGTAACTCAGGGAGTGACGTGGGCAGCGGTGTACGCAGGCAGGCATAGCGACACAGCTGGTTGGCGCGGCCCAGCGCGGCCTGGATATTGCCGGTCAGTGCCGGGAGGAACACTGGGCGGATCAGCCGCTCATAAATATCCGGCGCCATGCAGCGCGGCCGGGTGAAGGCTTGGGCTTGGGCTTCCATGGAATGGCACATCAGGTCCAACAGGCCGTTGAGATCAAGCGCCTGCGGGCCACTGGTGAGAAAGTAGTCTGCGCCGATCAAGCGCTGGCGCAACGCGTTGGCAATCGCCCGCGCCGCCACGTCACGGGCGATCAAGTCGATATACCCGGCAGGCGGGCAGGGCACGATAGGCAGCACGCCGGACATCATCAGCCCCATGGTCATATGAAACCCCTGGAAGTTGGGCATGTGCCCGCTGTCCGAGTCGCCGATGATGATGGAGGGACGAAAGATCGAAACATCGATACCCGCTGAGCGCACCAGCGTTTCAGCCTGGCGCTTGGCGACTTCGTAAGGCGTTTCTGCTTGCACGCCTTCGTAGTAGTCGCACGGATGGGTGAAGGCGGTGCTGATGTGGTAAAGCGGCACGTTCGCTTGCTGGACAAAGTTCACGACGTTTTCGGTGCCGAGGTAGTTCACCGAAAAAATCTGGTCGATATCGCCATCCATGCGGGTCACCGCTGCGGCGTGGATCACCCAATCGACACGCTTGAGCAGCGCTTCATAATCGCCGACGTCCAGCCCCAGTCGCGGGCTGCATATATCGCCCTTGAGCACCTCCACTCGCGGGTGGCAAATGCGGCTTTTACGCGCCAGGCATACCAGGTCAAAGTCCTCTGCCAGGCAGTCGATCAGTGATTCACCGAGTACGCCTGAGCCCCCCGTGAGAAGGACGGTTAATTTTTGCTGTTCTGACATGTAGGACGCTTCCTGCGGACTCATCGAAAGAATTAACGGTGCGTTCCGCCAAATCCCGGGCACGGATACCCCTGGCGAACACTCTTGCATTCACTGTCGGTAGCGCTGAGGTGCTGTGTGAGGCCGGCAATCAGCGCTTATCGTTTTCGCGAATAAGATGCGATCGATATTGGCTTTTTGATATCAATGCGTCTTGAACGAAACGCTTGTCTTTCGCAAAACCCTGGCAGCGGTGCGGGGCGTCATACCAATCATGCGGCGCATGATGCGGGCCAAGTGCGCCTGGTCGGAAAAGCCGCCATCGGCGGCGGCATCCGACAAGGTGGAACCGTCAGCGAGGGATTTGGACGCGCGCTCGAGTTTGTTCCAGATGATCCATTGGGACAGCGACACGCCCATCTGGTGCGTGGCGACATAGCGCAAGCGCGGGCTGGACAGGCCGACCGCACTCGCGGCGCGGCTGACGGAGCCCGGACCGTCGCGGTCCAGGCGCAGAATGTTCAAGGCCTTGTAGAGGCGTTGGTCGATGGGCGACGTAATCGCCAACAAGCGCCCCAGCGCTTCCACAAACTGAGACAGGGAGCTGGAGTGGCGAAAGCACTCGAGCAGTTCGTCACTGGCCAGGGCGATGCCATTGTCTTGCAGCAACGCGTTGAGCGCACGCCCCAACGGGGTATCCGGGTTGACGTAGACAAAGGCCACCGGATGAATTTCGGGCACGGCGCGGTGCTCGACATTGGGCCCGATGATCACGCCGGCCGCGCGGATCGACTGGCCTGGCAGCTCCAGGGTGACGGGCTGGTGTACGCCGATGCACAGCTGAATGGCAACATGGGAGTGGGCAGTGTTCTGATCCGCGCGGCCAATGTAGCCGGCCCATGAATCACCAAAGGTAACGTTGCCATCCCACATGTAAGGTCTTCCTGACTCAGAGGGTGAATTTTCCGTGTGCAGGGTAGGCCTGCGCCGGCCTTGATTCAAGCATCGGGCAGCGGGTTATACCTGCAACGCGGCGCGCATGCCCGCCAATTTGATGCAGGTTTCGTCGTATTCGCTGGCAGGGTCGGAGTGTTCGACGATGCCACAGCCGGCAAATAGACGGGCTTGGTTGTCGTTGAGCAAGGCGCTGCGCAAACCGACGATGAATTCGCCGTTGCCGTGGGCATCCAGCCAGCCTAACGGCGCCGCGTACCAGCCACGGTCAAAGCCCTCGAATTGGCGAATATGCTCCAGCGCCTGGCCGCGTTCATGGCCGCCGACGGCGGGCGTCGGGTGCAGGACTGCGACCATGTCCAGCAAACTGCTCTGCGGGCGCAGTGCGCCTTCGATCAGCGTCGCCAAGTGCTGCACGCGGCTGAGCCGCTTTATGTGCGGCGCAGGGGGAACGTGCAACGGGCGTACCCAGGGCGCCAGGTCACGCTGAATGATCTGCACCACCACGGCATGCTCATGCTGGTTCTTCTGGCAGCCGAGCAGCGTTTGCGCCAGTTGCGCATCCTGCTCCGGGCAGGGATCGCGCCGGGCTGTGCCCGCCAGCGCCAGGGTTTGCAGGTGACCGTTGTGCAGCTTGACCAGGCGCTCTGGGGAGGCGCCGATAAAACACGCGTGGTGGCGTCGAAACGCGAACAAGTACGCCGTGGGGTCATTGATTGCCAGGGCAGCCAAGGTGCGCCCGGGACTGATAGGCCGGGAAAATTCGCTGACCACTTCCCGCGCCAGCACCACCTTGTTCAACGCGGTGTCGCGCAACACGTCCAGGGCATGCGCGACTTTGCTTTCCCAGCAGGCCCGCGGCAGGCTCTGGTCGCGGGTGTGCTGCCGTGCAGCCGTCGGAGGCGCGCCGCTGACGTAGCGATCCATCAGCGTGTTCCACTCCTTCAGTACGTGCTCGCAACAGCAACGTGCCGCATCGCTGGGCGCGACGCGCTGTTGGCACACCAGCCAACAGTCTGCACCGTCGCGCACCAGCAATAGCGTCATCAGCCACAGGGACGCATCGCCAAAACCCTGCCAGGCGGGGCTGGCCTTGACCTGATGATCGAACCGAAAGCCGCCGCACACCGAAGGCGCCAGCGGGCCGTGTATCACCGCGCTTTGCAGCCAGTGTCGCCATTGCGCATCGACCGAGGCAAAACGCTGAGGGCCCGCACTGCTCAGTTCCGCCGCCACCCCCCAGCCGAACAGGCTTTTATCGTCTTCCGGCGCCCGCCAGAACAGGCACTCGGCGCCAGGTTGGTCGACGCTGCCAAACAGTGCCAGCAAGTCCAGCGGGGCGATCCTCATCGAGTAACTGGCCAACACCGGCTCACCTTGTTCGACGGCACGCCGCTGGGCGTGCTCGAACACCTCGGTCATCCCCTCGGCATGGGCGTGCAACTGTGCAAAGGCCCTCATGCCAGCGTTCTCATCGCGCGCCAGTGCAACACTTGCTGGCCGATGTACCAATGGATGATCTGGGCAAACAGGGTTTCGACGAAGTGCGGGTCCAGCCCGGCCTGCTCGGCCCACTCGCGGCGTTGCGGGAGCATCTGGGCAACGCGTTCGGGCGCGGCGATGCTGCTTTCGGTCGGCTTGAAGCGCGCGGCGGCTTTGACGTAAGCCATGCGTTGGCGCATGAGGTCGATGATCTGGTGGTCCAGTGAATCGATGGCGTGACGAATGTCCTGCAGGCCATCACAGGCGTCGGGGGTTTTCATTGACAGGTTTCCTTCAAGGAGGGCGATGGGGTCGACAGCGTCGCGACGATGGCGTCGATGAGTGCCTGGCGCTGTTCGACCAGGTAAAAATGTCCGCCTTGCCAGCGCTGCAGGTGCAGTGGCCGGTGGCTGGCGGCTTGCCAGGCCATGGCTTCATCAAGCTCGATTTCCGGGTCTTGCTCGGGGTAGAACACCCCGATGTGGCTCTTGAGTGGCCGCGGTTGTGCGCAGGTGTAGGTTTCAACGATGCGGTAATCGTTGCGCAAGCCGGGCAGGAACAATTCGCACAGGGCCGGGTTCTCCAGCAACGCATTGGGGCGCTCGGCCAGGCGCCGCACATCGTCCAGCAAGGCCGCGTCGGGGCCCAGGTGCAACTGCCCGCCGCGTTGGCGCTGCGGCGCCGGGTGGGCGGACACGAACAGATGGTCGACGGCGATTGCCCGTTGTTCCAGGCGCGTCGCCACTTCATACGCCACCACCGCGCCCAGGCTATGGCCGAACAACACCAGCGGCCGGTCGGCGTAACACGACAACGCGTGCGCGGCACCGTCGGCGAGGCGCTGCATGTCGGTCAGGCACGGCTCGCTGAAACGGTCTTCGCGGCCCGGGTATTGGATGGCCAAGAGGTCGATGTCGGCGGGCAGGGCGTGGACCCAGTCGCGGAAGAAACTCGCACTGCCCCCGGCATGCGCGAAACACACCCATCGCCAGCGTGGCATGGGCGTGAGTCGATAAGCGCGTACCCAGCGTTTGTCGTGCAGGCTCACGAAGCGGCACTCTGCAGCCAGGCCTGGCGCAGGCGCTCGCGCAGGTCCTTGCGGCTGACTTTGCCCACGCCGGTGTGCGGGAAGTGTGCGACGAACTCGATACGATCCGGCACCTTGAACGCCGCCAGGCCGTGGCCGCGCAGGTAATGCTTGAGTGCGAAGGCCGAGGGCGCCGGGTCACGCGCGACGATAAAGGCACAGGTGGATTCGCCGAGCACAGCATCCGGCATCGCCACCAGTGCGGCGTCGTGTACCTGGGGATGGCCGATCAGCAGGTTTTCCACTTCTTCGGCAGCGACTTTTTCACCGCCGCGGTTGATCTGGTCCTTGTCACGACCTTCGACCACCAGGTAACCGTCGGCGGTGCGCCTGACCCGATCACCGCTGCAATAGAATCCATCGGCGGTGAACGCCCGGGCATTGTGTTCGGGCAGGCGATAGTAGCCGCGAATGGTGTAGGGGCCGCGCACTTGCAGTTCACCCACCTCTCCCTCGGGCACCGGTTGGCCCTGTTCATCGACAATGCGTACTTCGTCATCGGCGCTCAGCGGACGGCCCTGGGTATGCAGCAGCAGATCCGGGCGGTCATCCAGGCGGGTAAAACACAACAACCCCTCGGCCATGCCCAGCACTTGTTGCAAGGTGCAGCCCAGCGTCGGCGTGACCCGTTCTGCCGCGCTGCTGAGCAATTTCGCACCGCCCACTTGCAGCACGCGCAGGCTGGACAGGTCGGCCTGGCGCTGGTCCTGGGCGTCCAGCCAGAGCATCGCCAGCGGCGGCACCAAGGCGGTCACGGTGACCCGCTGCTCGCTGATCAGCGCAAAGCAGGACTCCGGGTCCGAGCGGCGCGTACACACCACGCGCCCACCGGCCAGCAGGGTGCCGATAACACCCGGGCAACACAGGGTGAAGTTATGGGCCATGGGCAACGCGGTGAGGTAAACGGTGCGCGCATCCAGTTCGCAGACTTCGCTGCTGGCGCGCACGTTATAGAGGTATTCGGCGTGCCGCCTCGGGATCAACTTTGGCGTGCCGGTGGTGCCTCCCGACAGCTGGAAACACGCCACGGCGTCGGCGCGACCGGCGTCCCGTTCCAGCGGCGCGCTGTTGTAAAGCTCACTCAACACGGTGAACTCCTGCGCATCGCCGTCGATCACCACGTGGCGCAACAGCGGGTTGGCAGCGGCCAGTCGGCGCGCCATCGAGCGGCAATCAAAGCCCTCTAATTGAGCGCAGCCGATGTAGGCCGAGGCCTGGGCAAACCCACAAAACCCGCCGATCTCATGTTGACGGTGGGCGGGCAGGGCGAGGATCGGCCGGGCGCCCAGGCGGAACAACGCAAAGCACACTTCGATAAACGCAGTGCCGTTGGGCAAGTGCACCACCACATTGTCGCCCTCTGCGATCCCTTGCGCGTGCAAACCGCCAGCCAGGCGCCGACAGCGGTCTGCCAGGCTGCGGTAATTGAGGTGCAAGGGGCCGTCGGTTATCGCGATGGCCGATGGGTTGCGCGCGGCGACCGTATCGAGGGCCTGAGCGAAGGTCTGGTCTTGCCAGTAACCGGCCTGGCGGTAGCGTTCGGCGAACGCGGCAGGCCAGCCGGGCGCGTCGCCAACGCTGTCTGAATCGGGTGCGCAGGTGTGCAATGACATGGAATCCCCTATTTGTAGAAATAATTGGCTACAAACGTCTAAATGAGATCTATTATCATTGTCCTTCGCCGAGCGCTTCTCAACGCCAAGGCTTTCGGACCTGTGACTTTTTCATTAGATGAAATACACCGCGGCTATAAACAGGGAGGTTTACGGTTTAAAAGCCTCCTCCTCATTCAGGTCAGGCCCCGCGTAATGGCCTCAGGATCAAGGGAAAACCCAATGACTATTACGATCATCGCCCCCAGTCGACAAGAGACGCAGGCCGAACCCAAGGGCAACCAACCCGGAACGGTCTATCTGGACCCGCACATGACCCTGGTCACCGGCACGTTGTGGTCAGACAGTGAAAACTGGGTCGAGGACCCGCTGGAGCGCGGCCTCAAGTTGATTCTGGTGCAAAGTGGCGAGCTGTCGTGCCGCATCCCCGGGCACAGCGAGCAGTCGATCAAGGGGCCGAGCCTGTGCACCATCGTCAACGATGGCGAGTTCACCTCGTCGCAGATCTACGGCACCACCACACCACTGCGCTACACCATCGTCCAGCTGGACCTCGAATCCCTCGACCGCCACCTCGGCCTGGCCCCGCGCAAGCTGCTCAGCAGTGGCGGCGGCGACCCGTACATGATGGTGCGCCCGGCTCCGCGCGCGATGCAGGCACTGGCCACGCAAATTGCAACATGCCCGATGCAGGGCCCGAGCCGCTCGTTGTACCTGGGTGGCAAGGCGCTGGAATTGACCGCGTTGAGCGCGCAGTTCCTGCTCGGTGAGCGCGGGCAGCCTGAGCATAAGCTGCGCATCACCTCGTCGGATGTGGAGCGTGTACACGCCGCCCGGGACCGTCTGGTGCGCTCGCTGCTCGAACCGCCCAGCCTGAACGCCCTGGCCAGCCACGTGGGCATGAGCCCGCGCAAACTGACGGCGGGGTTTCGCAAAGTGTTCGGTACCAGCGTGTTCGGCTACCTGCACGAACATCGTCTCAACGAAGCCCACCGCATGCTCAGCGACGAGGAAAGCAATGTGTCTACCGTCGCCTATGGCGTGGGATTCAGCCCGGCGCATTTTTCCATCGCCTTTCGCAAACGCTACGGTGTATCGCCCAGCGAAATCCGTTGATCACGGCACGGTGTCTCTGAATCGAATGAAAAGGCCTGTTTATCTAAAGCCCTGAGCGCTTCCTGAAAAACCGCTTGCGATAGAGTTCCAATTGAGAATGGCTTCCATCTTGGTGAGCCAGGGACTTTATCTAGACGGGTCACAGGAAGCTTTTCATGAGCGAGCTGACAACAGCAGACACCACCGCACTGCGCAGATGGCTGATCGAACACCTTGCCCAGTTGCTGGGCGCTACCGTGGAAGAAATCGACAGCCTGGGCGATGAGGAAAACCTCTTGGGCTGCGGGTTGGATTCCATCCGCCTGATGTACTTGCAGGAGCGCCTGCGCAGCCATGGGTTGCGGGTCGACTTCGCCCAACTCAGCGCCGAACCCAGCCTCGCGGCCTGGCTTGACCTGCTGCATGGCCAGGCGGTGCGGCGTGTGGAGGTGACTGATGTCGCCCCGTTGAGCGCAGCCGACGACAGTTTTGAACTCAGCGCGGTGCAACAGGCGTACTGGCTGGGGCGCGGGCCCGCCGAAGTGCTGGGCAATATCAGTTGCCACGCATGGCTGGAATTCGATTGCCAGGGCATCGATGCGCAACGCCTGGAAGCGGCAGTCAAGTGCGTGCAAGCGCGTCACCCGATGTTGCGGGCCAGTTTCAACGACGGCCGCCAACGCATTCTTGGCGCAACGCAATTGCCGGTTTTCGACCATCAGGATTGGCGCCACCACACTCAAGCGGTTGCGCAAGACGCCTGGCACGCGCTGCGTGAATGGCGATCGCATGAATGCCTGGCCGTGGACGCGGGGCAGGTGTTGCTGGTCGGCCTGGTGCAGTTGCCCGAAGGCCGCGATCGTGTGTGGTTGAGTGTCGACCTGCTGGCCGTCGACGTGGAAAGCCTGCGCCTGTTGATGGCGCAACTGGGCCAGGCCTATCAGGCGCCGGCCGCGCTTGCGCCCGCGCCGGACGTGCAGTTTGCCGACTACCTGGGCCGGCGCCGCCAACGTCGCGCAGAGGCGTATGCGCGAGATCGTGAGCATTGGTGCAAACGCCTTGCGCAGTTGCCGGACGGCCCCGCACTGCCGCTGGCCTGTGCCCCGGAATCGATCCGTGCGCCACGGTTTACCCGCCAGGCTTACGTACTCAGTCACGCAGAAGCCGAACGCCTGCGTCGCCAGGCGACGGCCCATGGCCTGACGTTGCCCAGCGTGTTCGCCACAGCGTTCAACGCGGTGTTGGCACGCTGGAGTGAACAGTCGAGCTTCCTGCTCAATGTGCCGTTGTTCGATCGTCACGATGATCAGCAATCCATCGACCAGGTGATTGCCGACTTCACCACCTTGCTGCTGGTGGCGTGTGAAGATACGCCGCAGTTGCCGTTTGCCGAAGGCGCCCGACGCTACCAGCGCGACTTGCACGCCACCATCGACCACGCGGCGTTTCCCGCGCTGGAAGTGCTGCGTGAGGCACGTCGCCAAGGTCATCCGCGTTCCGCGCCGGTGGTGTTTTCTTGCAACTTGAGCGATTCGGGTTTTGTCCCCGCCAGCTTTCGCGAGGTGTTTGGCGACCTGCACGACATGCTCTCGCAAACCCCGCAAGTGTGGCTCGACCACCAACTGTATCGGCTTGAGGACGGCGTGCTGCTGGCCTGGGACAGCGTTGCCGAACTGTTCCCGCAAGGCGTGCCGCAGGCGATGTTCAGCGCCTATGTCGAGCTGGTGCAGCGTCTCGCCGACAGCGACTGGAACCAGCCGCAACCGGTGTTGTTGCCGCTGGCGCAACAGGCGCGCCGCGACCAGCAGAACAGTCTGCCGGCGTTGGCGCCGGGGCGTGGCCTGCTTGAAGACTTTTTTCGCCAAAGTGCCCGGCAACCCGACGCACTCGCCCTGATCTGCGGCGCGCAACGCTGGACATATAACGATCTGGCCACCCAAGCCCTGCGTATAGCGGCGGGTTTGCTTGAGGCGGGCATGCGTCAGGGCGAGGCGGTGGAGGTCTGCCTGCCGCGTGGGCCTCGCCAGATCGCCGCGGTATTCGGCGTGCTGGCGGCCGGTGGTTGCTATGTGCCGGTGGATACCGCACAGCCGGTTGCGCGGCGCAGCCTGATCGAATCGGCTGCGGGCATCACCCGAGTGATTGCCGATCAGCCGCCGGGCAACGCGCTGCAATGGCTTGACCCGGCGGTGCTTGAGCAGTCCGCGCCATTGGCCGCGCCGAAAACGCTATCGCCGCGCGCCAGCGCGTATGTGATCTACACCTCGGGCTCTACCGGCATTCCCAAAGGTGTTGAAGTCTGCCATGGCGCCGCAATCAACACGATCGATGCGGTGCAGGCCGAACTGCAGGTCACTCCGAATGATTGCCTGCTGGCCGTGTCGGCGCTGGATTTCGACTTGTCGGTGTACGACCTGTTTGGCGTGCTGGGGCAGGGCGCTCGCCTGGTGCTGCTGCAACCTGAAGAAACCCGCGATGCGGCGCGTTGGGCGCAACTGATCGCCGAACACCGCGTGAGCCTGTGGAATTCGGCCCCGGCATTGCTGGAAATGGCCCTGGGCGTCGGCGCCGATGCCTGTGACTACCGAAGCCTGCGGGCGGTGTTGCTGTCGGGCGACTGGATTGCCCTCGACCTCGCCGCACGCCTGCGGCGCCACGCCACCGCGCAGTGCCGCGTGTACGGCCTGGGCGGCGCCACCGAGGCGGGTATCTGGTCGAACCTGCAAAGCATTGATGAGGTCCCCGACCATTGGCCGTCGATTCCCTATGGCAAGCCTTTGGCCGGCCAGGCGTATCGGGTGGTGGACGCCACCGGGCGCGATGTGCCGGACCAGGTGATCGGGCAACTGTTGATCGGTGGCGCAAGCCTGGCGCGGGGGTATCGCAATGACCCGTTGCTGACCGCACAGCGCTTTCGCAGTGATGAGCACGGGCGTTGGTACCACACCGGCGACCGCGGGCGCTTCTGGGCTGATGGCACCCTTGAGTTTCTCGGGCGCATGGACCAGCAGGTCAAGCTGCGCGGGCAGCGTATCGAACTGGGGGAAATCGAAGCGGCGCTCACCGCCCACCCACGGGTTGAAAGCGCCTGTGCTGCCGTGTTGAACGGCAGCCTCGGCGCGGCCGTGGTGATCAGCCCTGAATCTGCATCGGCGCAGGCGTTGCCGGCCGTCTCGATGCTCGACGACACCTTGGCCGCAGAACACCAGGTCACCGCGCAGCTGTTGCGCCGCCTGCTGCAAGACCCGCCGCCCAGCGCCCTGCTCGACACGTGGCGCGAGTGGCTGGCCGAGCATGTCGAGTCGCTCAGCCTGCACGACGCGTTGGCGCACTTAGGGTGGCGCGAGGCGGATCTGCACCGCATGGTCGGTGCCTTGCAGGTGCTGTTGCGCACCGAAGACGGCGCCTCGCAAGTGTTGTTCGATCCGTTGCTGGCACCGCAGGCCATGGCGTTGAACCTGCCGGCGGGCCGCCAGGTGTTGGACACCCTGAGCCAGGAGCTTCAACAACACAGCGGCACACCGCTGAAAGTCGCGGTGCTGGATGTGCGCGGCGGGCAGTTGCTGGAGCAATGGCTGGACCATGCGAGTTCGCGCGACGTGCAACTGACCTTGTTCGAGAGCAGCCCCGGCCTGCTGGCGGCCAGCGTGGGCAAGCGCCGGCGCGTGGCGCGCCAATTGCTGGTGGAGGGCGTGCTGCCAGCTGAACACTGGTCACAGTACGACGTGGTGATCAGCTTCGCGGCCTTGCACAGTTATGCTCAGCCCGGCGATGGGCTGAATCTGGCGCAGGCACTGCTCAAGCCGCAAGGCCGCCTGTTGCTGGCCGACCTGTTGCGCGACTCGCCGTTGCGGCTGGTCAGCGCGGCGCTGCTGGATGAGCGCGCACCGGTATTGCCTGACGCTGCCGAACTGGCGCACCTGCTCGGCCAGAGCGGTTTTCGCCACCTGGAATGCCTGTGGCAAAACCCCGCGATGCTGCTGTTGAGTGCGCGTGCGGCGGATGAAACCCTGACCGCTGAAAGCCTCGACCAATGGCTGCAACAACGCTTGCCCCAGGCGATGCGGCCCGAACATCTGTGGTCCGTACCGCGCCTGACACTGAATGCCAACGGCAAGATCGACCGCGCGCGCCTGCACGCCAGCCTCAGCGATGCGTTGCAACGCAGGCAACCGGCAAACAACGAAGACGGCGAACTCAGTGCCGAGCTACAGCCCCTGGCAGCGTGCTGGGAGGCCATCCTGGGACGGCCGGTGCGCAGCGCCCAGGCGAGCTTTTTCAGCCTGGGCGGCGACAGCCTGCTGGCGACGCGGCTGCTGGCCAGCGTGCGTGAACAACTGGGCGCCAGCCTGCGCATGAGCGATTTCTACCTGCAGCCGACATTGGCAGGCATGGCCGCGTTGCTGGTGCGCAGCGGCGAAGTGGCTATCGAGGAGGGCGTGTTATGAGCCTGGATGATGTGCTGCACATCTGCCGTGAACGCCAGATCGAACTCTGGGCCACTGACGGCAAGCTGCATTTTCGCGCGCCGCAAGGCGCATTGGATTCAGCCCTGGCGGAGCGTATTCGCGCCCAGCGGCCAGC
Organism: Pseudomonas sp. S5F11; assembly: GCF_019641515.1. Lineage (NCBI taxonomy): Bacteria > Pseudomonadati > Pseudomonadota > Gammaproteobacteria > Pseudomonadales > Pseudomonadaceae > Pseudomonas > Pseudomonas sp. S5F11. The sequence continues at coordinate 725,277 of NZ_JAIFJZ010000001.1, read as the reverse complement.
GCTGTTGGTGCATCTTGCGCCCCAACAATGGCGCGCACAGCCGGAGCAGGCGCTGCAACCCTTCGCCTTGAGCGCGGTACAGGGCGCCTATGTACTGGGACGCAACCCGGCCTTTGACTATGGCGGCAACGCTTGCCACCTGTATGTCGAATACCCGTGGCCGGCGAACGTCGACACCGGGCACCTTGAACAGGCGTGGAACGCCGTGGTGCAACGTCACCTGATGCTGCGGGCGGTGGTCGATAACCATCAGCAACGTGTGCAAGCCCAGGTGCCATGGCAACAGCTGCCGGTGCATGACCGCCGCGACGCCACGCCCGAGGAGTTCGAGGCGCACCTGAACAGCGTGCGCAAGCGCCTGGACCATGCCTGCCATGCGCTCGATCAATGGCCGATCCTGCTGCCCCAACTGAGCGTGGGACGCGAGCAGGCAATCCTGCATTGCTCGGTGGATTTCACCTTGTTCGACTACGCCAGCCTGCAACTGCTGCTGGCAGAACTCACCCAGCGCTACTTGGAACCGACGCGCCACTGGCCGGCGCTGGAAGCGACCTTTCGCGACTACCTCGAGCACGAACAGCAAGCGCGTGGCAGCACCGCCTGGCACGCCGACAAGGCGTGGTGGCTGGCGCGCCTGGACAGCCTGCCCGGGCGTCCGGACCTTCCGCTGAGCGAGCACGCGGGCTTGGGCTCCACGCGTTTCGCCCACCACCATGGCGTGTTGAGCAGCGGGCAATGGAACGCCCTGTGCGCCCTCGCCAGCGCCCAAGGCCTCAGCGCGGCGGGCGTGACGCTGGCCGCGTTTGCGGAGGTGATCGGGCGCTGGAGCCAAAGCCCGGACTTTTGCCTGAACCTCACCGTGCTCAACCGACCGAACCTGCACCCGCAGTTGAACCAGGTCGTGGGAGACTTCACCGCGCTGAGCCTGCTCGCGGTGGACGGCACCGAGGGCGCCAGTTTTGTCCAGCGTGCGCGGCGTATCGGCGCGCAGCTTTTCGATGACCTCGACCACAGCCGCTTCACCGGCGTTGAGGTACTGCGCGAACTGGCCCGTGTGCGAGGGCGTGGCGCCGACCTGATGCCGGTGGTGTTCACCAGTGGCATCGGCAGCGTCGAACGCATGCTCGGCGATGCCGGGCGTGTGTTGCAGCCGCCCAGCTACATGATCAGCCAAACCCCGCAAGTGTGGATTGACTGCCAGGTCAGCGACCAATACGGCGGTTTGCAGATCGGCTGGGATGTCCGCATCGGCGTGTTGCCCGAGGGCATGGCCGCGCAGATGTTCGCAGCCTACGTCGACTTGCTGCAACGCTTGGCCTGCGACCCGCAATTGTGGCAAGCGCGTGGCGATATCGTGCTGCCCGCGCAGCAGGCAAACCCGCCAATCCACGCCAGCGCCCCAGCGCGCAATATCGCCGACGGCTTCGCCCAACAGGCGCTGCGAACTCCGGATGCCCTCGTGATCAGCGACCGCGACGGCCGTTACCGCTATCGTCAGGTCGCCCAGCATGCCGCCGCGGTGCGCAAGGCGCTTGAAGCGCTCGGCGTGCAGCCGGGGGCGCGGGTGGCGGTGATGCTGCCCAAGAGTGCCTGGCAACTGATGGCGGTGCTGGGCATTACCCAGATGGGCGCGGCCTATGTGCCGGTGGACATCCGCCAACCGACCTTGCGCCGCGAGGCGATCCTGCGCGACGCGGGGATTGCTGCGGTGATTGTCTTGCAAGCCCAGGCATGGCCGGACAGCCTTGAACTTCCGCGCGTCGCCATCGATACGCTTGCCGTCGACCCGCATTGGCCACCCCGTGAGCCGCTGGCGGTAGAGGCCGCGGACCTGGCCTACATCATCTACACCTCAGGCTCCACCGGCACGCCCAAAGGCGTAATGCTCAGCCATGGCGCGGTGGTCAACACCCTCGATGACATCAACCAGCGCTACGCGGTGAACGTCGATGACCGCGTGCTGGGCCTGGCAGAGTTGAGTTTCGACTTGTCGGTGTATGACTTCTTCGGCGCCACGGCGGTCGGTGCGCAGGTGGTGCTGCCCGACCCCGAGCGCGGCGCCGATCCTTCGCATTGGGCGCAATTGATGCAGGAACACGGCATCACCTTGTGGAACTCGGTGCCCGCACAAGGGCAGATGCTGGTGGATTACCTGGAGACCGAGCCCGGCGCAATCCCCGGGCCGCGCTGTGTGCTGTGGTCCGGCGACTGGATTCCCACCACGCTGCCGACCCGCTGGTGGCAACGCTGGCCCGAAAGCCAGTTGTTCAGCCTGGGCGGCGCCACCGAAGCGGCGATCTGGTCGGTGGAGCATCCCATTCGTGCCGAAGATACGGCCTTGCCAAGCATCCCCTACGGCCGGGCCCTCAAGCACCAGACCCTGGAAGTACTCGACGCGCTGGGCCGCCAGTGCCCGGTGGGCGTGCGTGGTGAGATTCATATCGGCGGACTCGGCCTGGCCCTGGGTTATGCCGAAGACCCGCAACGCAGCGCCGAGCGGTTCATCACCCATGCCAGCGGGCGTCGCCTGTACCGCACGGGTGACCAGGGGCGTTACCTGGACGCGGAAGGCTTGATCGAGTTTCTTGGGCGCCAGGATGACCAGGTGAAGATTCGCGGTCACCGCATCGAACTGGCGGAAATCGACGCGGGCTGGCTGGCCCATCCGCAGATCGCCGCGAGTACCACGGTGTTGCTCGGCGAGCGTCACGAACGTTCGCTGTGCAGCTTCGTCACCCTGCACACCAACGCGCCTGCGCCTCACCTGAGCACGCAGTTGGGCGAAGTCCTGCGCCAGGCTCGCCACACCCTTGAACACGCGGATTTCGGCCCGCGCACCGCCATCGAAGCAGCACTGGCTGCGCTGGATCGGGCGGCGGATGTGTCGTTGCTGCACTGGTTGGGCGGCAGTGGCTTGCTGATCCCGGGGCAGTCCGTGGCATTCGACTCGCTGTGCCAGGCCTTGCAACTCGACGCCGGTCAGCATCGCCTGTTGCGGCATTGGCTTACGTTGTTGACCGACAGCGGCTACCTGTGTGCAGACAATGACGGTTGGCGCTGCCAGGTCAGCACGGCTGAACTGAACCAGGACGATGCCTGGGCACAGTTCGCCCGTCTGGCGCCGAGCGGTCTTTGGCCGCTGGAATTGGTCGATTACCTGCGCACCAGCGCGACCCGCCTGGCCGAGCAATTGGACGGGCGCCTGAGCCCGGCAAGCCTGATGTTCCCGCAAGGCTCGGCACATATTGCCGAGGCGATGTACAGCCGTGGCCAGCATGCCCAAGTGCTGCATCGGGCCATGGCCGAGGCGGTTTGCGCGATCGTTGCGCGCCAGAGCCAGCGCCGCTGGCGCATCCTGGAAGTGGGTGCCGGCACCGGTGCCGCCAGTGCGCTGATCATCCCCGCGCTGGCGCCGTTGGTGGCGGACGGGGTGCAGATCGACTATGTGTTTTCCGACGTGTCGAGCTATTTCCTTAACGCTGCGCGCGAACGCTTTGCCGCGTATCCGTGGGTGCGCTTCATGCCGTTCGACATGAACAAACCCGCCTGCGAACAAGGGCTTGCCGCGGGGTCCCTGGACCTGCTGCTCAGCTCCGGCGCATTGAACAACGCCCTGGATACACCGCGCCTGCTCGCCGGGTTACGCCAATTGCTGCAAGCCGATGCCTGGCTGGTGATCCAGGAACTGACCCGCGAACACCGCGAAATCAGCATTAGCCAAAGCCTGATGATGGAGACGCCGCAGGACGTGCGCGCCGCCACCGGGCAGCTGTTCGTGCATACGGACCAGTGGCTGGCGTGGCTGAACAGCGAGGCCGGCGATCAGGCCGAATCGCTGGCGTCGGCCGACAGTGTGCTGCACCTGCTGGGCTACGACCTGTTGGTCGCACGCGTGAAAACCGACCGGCCATTACTGAGCCAGGAGACGTTGCTGGCCTTCATCGCCGAGCGCGTGCCGCGTTATATGGTGCCGGCGCAGGTGCGGATACTCGACCGCTTGCCGGTCACCGCCAATGGCAAGATTGACCGCCGCGCGCTGACCACCCAAGCCGAGCAGCGCCAGCTCGAACCGGCACGCCGTGCGCGCACGGAAGTGGCGGATGAGTTGGTGCAGCGCTTGATCGCGCATTGGGAGCGAGTACTCGATTGCAGTGGGGTGTCGGCGGATCAGGATTTCTTCGGCGCCGGTGGTGACTCGCTGCTGATCGCACAATTGATCGCCGGCTTGCGCGAGCAAGAGCCATTGGCCCGTGCGCAACCCTTCGACCGCCTGTTGCGCTGGGCTCTCAGCCAGCCGACCCCGGAAGGCCTGGCCCAGCGCTTGCGCAGTGAGTCGAGCAGTGAAGCCCCCGCAGTGGTGCCCTCCACGGACCCCCGCCGTGCGCCGCTGGGTGGGCGCGGGCGGGTGGATGCGCTGACGGAACTGGCCGCGGGTGAAGGCACAGCGCGGGTGCTGGTGCATGAAGGGCTCGGCACGCTGCTGCCGTATCGCGGGTTGATCGCCGAACTGGCCGGCAGCGGCCCGTTGCTCGGATTGGCGGTGCACGACAGCGATGATTACTTGAGCCTGCCGCCGGAGCATATCAACGCCACCCTCGGCAAACGGTATGCCCAGGCGCTGTGGGACAGCGGCCGGCGTCGCTTCGACTTGCTGGGCTACTGCTCCGGCGGGCTAGTAACGCTGGAGCTGGCCAAGGCCCTGCTGCAATTGGGCGCCGAGGTGCGTCGGGTGGACATCGTATCGAGCTACCGCATTCCGTACCTGGTGGAGGATGAAGTGCAGATGCTCTACAGCTTCGCCGGCACCCTGGGGCTGGACACCGCTGCGCTGGGGTTGCCGGCGGCCGAGCCGTTGCTCGACAAACACCTGGGTCTGGACGCCACTGCGCTCAAATCTCGCGTACTGGCGGCGGCCAAGGGCATTGCCGATGAGCAGTTGTATCGGGTGTTCGCTCATTCCGTGCGCGCCAGCCACTACAGCGACGGCGCGCCGTATGTGGGCGCCATCCGCCTGTTTGTGCCGAGCGTCGCCAACCCGTTGATCCCCGATCACCAGGCCGCTCTGCAGGCCTGGTGGCAGGCGGCGTCGTTGGCGCCGCTGACTGTGCAGACCCTTCGCGGCAATCACTTCGAGTGCTTGAACGCCGGGCTGAGTCGTTACTTGCTGGAGGAACGCCCATGACTATGCCTGTGAAAACCCTGGTGGTGGGCTCGCGCTTCGGCCAGTTCTACGCCGTTGGTGTGGCTGCGGCCGAGCACCTGGAACTGGTCGGGGTGCTGGGGCAGGGCAGCCGTCGCTCCCGCGCACTGGCTCGCTATCTCGAAGTGCCGTGTTTCGAGGCCTTGGCCCACGTACCCGCCGACACACAACTGGCCTGCGTGGCGGTGGGCGGCGCAGCAAGGGGCGAACAAGGCCCCGCCTTGGCGCAAGCGCTGATGGAGCGGGGCATTGATGTGCTGATCGAGCACCCGTTGCTGCCCCAGGAACTGCAAGACTTGCTGAGCACGGCGGCGCGCCTGCATCGGCGCTGCCTGCTCAACAGTTTCTATCCGCAGTTGCCGTGCGTGGCGCGGTTCATCGAGCTGGCGCGGCAGCTGCATCGTCAACAGGGCATTCGCCATATCGACGCCGACTGCGCGGTGCAGGTGAGTTACGCGACCCTCGATGTGCTGGCGGCGCTGTTGGAGTCGGTAGGCCCATGGTCGGTGGACTGCGTGGCACCGGCGCTGTCGGCCTGGCGGGATATCAGCCTGGTCATGGCGCAAGTGCCGGTGTCGCTGCGCGTGCTCAATGAGTTGGCCGCCAATGATGACGGGCGCATGCAGAGGCTGCAGCGCATCAGCATCGCCACTGACAGCGGCACGTTGCTATTGGCCTCGCCCCACGGACCGTTGCTGTGGCTGCCGGCCGTTCGTGCGCCGGTGCAAGATGTCGACGGGGTGTTCGACCTGTTTGGGCCGCAGGCCGATGAGCCGCTGCCGTGCGCCGAAGTGTTGGAGGCCGCGGCGGCGGATTGGGCGCAGGTTTACCGCCGCGTCTGGCCGACAGCCGCGGCCAGTGCATTGCAACCGCTGATCACGGGGGTGGGGCTGGCGCGCCTGCAACAGCGCAGCCTGGAAGTGGTGAGGCTATGGCAGCAGGTGACGGCGGCGCTCGGGTTCCCGCTGCAGCCGTCGCTGACGTTGCCGGCGGCCGGCCTGGCCCAGGCATTGGAGCACGTCCGATGAGCCACTTGAGCGAAATGCTGCGTCCTTTCCGTGCGCGCTTAGGGGCGGCGATCGCGTTGCAGGCCGTCGCCGGGATCTGCTCGCTGCTGCCGCTGATAGCCTTGGCGCAACTGGCGGACAGCTTGCGCCAGGCGCCGCCGCTGGCGTCTTCGGCACTGAACTGGGTGGTGGTGGCGGTGGTGGCGTCAGCGCTGTGGTTGTTTGGCCAGACCCTGGCCTTGCACCTGACCCATCAGGTGGACGCCGACCTGTGTGACCGTCTGCGCGTGCGCCTGGCCGAGCATCTGCAACGCTTGCCCTTGGGCTGGTTTGCTCGGCTGGGGGCCGAGGGCGTCACCCGTTACGCCGAGCAGGATGTGCGGGCCTTGCACCAACTGGTGGGCCATGCGCCGACCGACCTGGTCAACCTGCTGTTGATTCCCATGGCCACCCTGGCCTACCTGCTGTGGAGCAACAGTGCCCTGGCGCTCTGGTGCCTGCTGCCGTTGGCATTGGGCGTGCTGGGCTATTGGCGCCTGGGCTCGGCGCATTACCGCGAGGACGTGGCCCAGCGCAATAGCGCAATCCAGCGGTTGTTCAGCGACTACAGCCAGTTCGCCGGCAACCTGGGCCTGGTCCGGCAATTTCCCAGCGCGGGCATTCATCGCCGTGTGCAAGAGGCGGTGCAGCAGTTTGATCAGCGCTTCAGCCATTGGGTGAGCCGCGCCGGTCATCTTGCTGCGCTGATCCAGGTCCTTCTCAGCGCACCGTGGCTGTTGGCATGGGTGGTCCTTGGCACACTATTTATCGGCGTGAGCGAAGTGGGCGCCGTGCAGGTCTGCGGCTTTTTGCTGCTGGTGCGCGCCATAGCGGCGCCGGTATTGGCGCTGGGGCACGGCTTTGATGCGCTGAACAACGCGCGCGCAAGTGCCCGGCGCCTACAGGAGGTGTTGAGTACACCGCCGTTGATCGAACCCGACGCGCCGCAATCGCCTCGGGACGCCAGCGTGGAGATGCTCGATGTGAGCTTCTCCCAGGGTGATGTCACGGTACTGAAGGCGATCAACCTGCGCCTGGAGCCGGGCACTACCACCGCGCTGGTGGGGCCGTCCGGCGCGGGAAAAAGCACCTTGGCCGGTTTGATCGCCCGCTTTATGGACGTCGACAGCGGGCATGTGCGCGTGGGCGGGGTGGATGTTCGGCAGATCGCCAGCCGCCAATTGCAGCAGTATCTGGCGCTGGTGTTTCAGCAGGCGGGGGCATTGCGCCTGTCACTGGCGCAAAACATCGCCCTGTATCAGCCCCACGCCAGTGAAAAACAGATTCGCGCCGCGGCCAAGGCGGCCTGCCTGGATGACTGGATCATGGGGTTGCCCAAGGGCTACGCCAGCGTGGTGGACGATGATGTGCGGCTGTCCGGCGGCGAATTGCAGCGCCTGGCGATTGCGCGGGCGCTGCTTTCGCGTGCGCCGATCATGTTGCTCGACGAACCCACCTCCGCCACCGACCCGCAGACCGAGCGCGCCTTGCGTACTGCACTGCGCGACGACGCGGCCGGGCGCACGCGGCTGATCATCGCCCATCGCCTGGAAACCATCGCCCATGCCGAGCAGATCCTGGTGCTCTGCGAAGGGCGCATTGTGCAGCGCGGATGTCATGCACAGTTGTTGGCCGTGGACGGTCTGTACCGCCAGCTGTGGGACGAGCAAATGTCGATGGCCGATCAACTGGAGTTCGTGTCATGAGTGTACTTTCGCCGTTGCGTCATTTGCCCGACCAGGCCCGGCGCATACTGCGCGGCGCCCTGGGGTGGATGCTACTGGCCGCCGTGCTGGATGGCTTGGCGGGGTTGGCGCTGGTGCCGCTGATACTGGCCTGGTTCGATCAACAGAGTGTGCAGCCAAGCGTGCTGCTGTTGATGGGGCTGACGTTGCTGCAGGCCTTGGTCAGCTACGTTGCCCAGCGCCGTGGTTATCTGGCGGGAGCCGGGTTGGCGGCCGGCCTGGTCTCGCAACTGGTGCAACAGCTGCCGCGTTTGCCATTGGCGCGGCAGGGCCAGCTGGAAGATTTGGTGCGCGGGCCGGTGTTCAACAGCATGGGCATCCCGGCGCACTTGCTGGCGCCGCTGGTAACGGCGCTGGTGACGCCGACGATGGTGGTGCTGGGGCTGATCTTTATTGAACCGCGTTTGGCGCTGGCGTTGGCCCTGGCTTATCTGCCGTTGTTCGCCCTGCTGCGTTGGGCCGGGCGACGTAGCCTGGCGCTGGAGCAACTGCGCCAGCAAGTCGACCGTCGCGCCGGGCAGCTGTTGCAGACATTCGCGCAGCAACAGGCCTTGATCCGCAGCGCCGGTGATGCCAGCCAGGGCCAGTTGGCGTTGCGTCAGGCCTTGCACGAGCAACACCAGGCCACGCACCGTCTCAACCGCCGCGCGTTGCCCAGCGGGCTTGGCTTTGCGGCGGCGGTGCAGGTGGTGTTTTCGCTGATGTTGGCAGGTGGCGTGCTGGCGGTGGCGGCGGGGCAGTTATCCGGCGCGCTGTTGGTGGCGGTGTTGGTGTTGCTGGTGCGCTTCATCGAACCGCTGTCGCAACTGGCTTACCTGGACCAGGCTTTGCGTATGGCGTGGCAGGCGTTGTCTCAAGTGCTCGCGGTGTTGGCCGTGCCGACGCTGCACAGCCCGCACCCCGGAGAGCAGCCTCAGGATGCAAGTTTGCAAGGGCAAGGCTTGAATATCTGCGGCGAAGGCGGCGAGCAGTTGCTCAAGGATGTGGACATCCATTGCGCGCCGGGAACGTTCACGGCGATTGTCGGACCGTCGGGCGCGGGTAAAAGTACTCTGCTGGCCTTGCTGGGGCGTGGCATGGACCCGCAGACCGGCGCAGTACGACTCGGCCAGGTGGACATTCGCCAGCTAAGCGAACACACCTTGGCCAACCACCTCACGCAAGTGTTCCAGAACAGCGGGCTGTTTGCCGGCAGCCTGCTGTGGAATGTCAGCATGGCCCGGCCGCAAGCCACGCCTGCGCAACTGCAACACGCCGCCAAGGATGCTGCATTGGATGAGGTGCTCAGCAGCCTGCCGCAGGGTTGGCACAGCGAGGTGGGGCCGGGCGGCGCATTACTCTCGGGCGGCCAGCGGCAACGGGTCGGCCTGGCGCGCGCGCTGCTGTCCCCGGCGCCGATCCTGTTGCTTGACGAACCCACCGCCAGCCTCGATGCGCGCTGCGAAGCACGGGTCAATCGCAGCCTGCAGGCGCTGCATGGCAGGCGCACCGTGGTGTTGGTGTCACACAACCCGATGTTGGTGCGCGGTGCCGATCAGATCCTGGTGCTGGAAGGCGGCAGCGTCAGTGGCTGCGGCAGTCATGAGCAGTTGCTGGCCACGCACCGCTGGTATGCGCAGTTCGTCGAGCAAAACCTGCCGGGCAGCCATTGAAAAAGTCCCTTAATCGAAAAGTCGCAGCGTTCGTTTAAACGATACTAATGCGAATTATTATCGATAAAGAGGCTGGGCAATGTCACACCGGGGAGCAACAAAGGCGGGGCGGGGTTTCCAACGTAATGGGGCGCAACTTGGGATGGTGTTGGTGCTGGGCCTAAGCCCGTTGGCACAGGCGATTGCGACCGTGCAATTGCCTGTCATCAAGGTCGCGGGTGACGACACCTCGGGCGAGGTGACCCCACCCGGCGTGACCGCCATCGGCAAGCTACCGCTCAAACTGCGGGAAACGCCGCAGTCGGTGAGCGTCATCGACCACGAGCGCATCGAGCAGCAAAACCTGTTCAGCCTCGATGAGGTGATGCAGCAGGCCACTGGCGTGACGGTGCAGCCTTTCCAGTTGCTGACCACCGCGTACTACGTGCGTGGCTTCAAGATCAACTCTTTCGAACTGGATGGCGTGCCGGCGATGCTCGGTGAAACCGCCGGTTCGCCTCAGGACATGGCGGTGTATGAGCGCGTCGAAATCCTGCGTGGCTCCAATGGTTTGCTGCACGGCAGCGGTAACCCGGCGGCCACGGTCAACCTGGTGCGCAAGCGCCCACAAAAGGCATTCGCCGCCAGCACCACCCTCAGCGGCGGCACCTGGGACCGTTACCGCGGCGAAGTGGATGTCGGCGGGCCGCTGACCCAGACTGGCAATGTGCGTGGGCGCGTGGTGGCGGCCTACGAGGATCGCGACTACTTCTACGATGTCGGCAAGCAAGACACCCAGTTGCTCTACGGCATCACCGAATTCGACCTGACCCCAGACACCCTGCTGACCCTGGGCGCGCAATACCAGACCATCGATTCGGTGACCAACATGGCCGGCGTGCCCATGGCCAAGGACGGATCGAGCCTGAACCTGTCGCGCTCCACCTATCTGGACGTGGACTGGGACCGCTTCAAGTGGACCACGCGCCGGGTGTTCGGCTCTCTTGAGCAGCAACTGGATCACGACTGGAAAGCCAAGGTCGCCGCCGAATACCAGGATGCCGACTCAAGCCTGCGCTATGCCGGTGCTTTTGGCGCCATCGACCCGCTCACCGGCGATGGCGGTCGCTTGATGGGCGCTGCGTATAAATTCAGCAGCACTCAAAAGAGCGTGGATGCCTCGGTCAATGGGCCGTATTCGTTGTTTGGCCGCAGCCATGAGTTGCTGTTGGGCACCAACTACAGCCACGGCGAAACCGAGCAGCGCACCGCCCAGTTCACCACGCCGCTCAACGTGCCGGTGAATGTCTATCGCTGGGACCCGAGCAATGTGCCCAAACCCGGGATCGGCGCCTACACATCGCCCGGTTCCACGACGACCACCTCCAAGGGCGTCTACGCGCTGACCCGCTACAAACTGCTCGATCCGCTGACCCTGGTCATCGGCGGCCGGGCCAGTTGGTGGGACCAGAACGCGCCAACCAGCCACTTCACCCCCGGCCGGGAAATAACCCCGTATGGCGGCTTGATCTGGGACTTTGCGCAGAACTGGTCGTGGTACGCCAGCTACGCCGAGGTCTACCAGCCGCAGACCGGGCAAACCTGGAGCGGCGACCTGCTCAAACCGGTGGAGGGCAAGACCTATGAAACCGGGATCAAGGGCGAGTTGGCGGACGGGCGTTTGAATATGTCGCTGGCGGTGTTCCGTATCGACCTGGAGAACAACCCGCAAGTCGACCCGGACCATCCGGGTGTGGGGTCGACCACCTACTACATCAGCGGCGGCAAGGTGCGCAGCCAGGGCTTCGAGCTGGAGAGCAGCGGTTATATCACCCCCGAATGGAACGTCTCCGCCGGTTATACCTACACCAGCACCGAGTACCTCAAGGACACCAACGCTTCGGGTGAGCGCTATGCCAGCTTCACGCCGCGCCACATGGCGCGGGTGTGGACCCAGTACGAGTTGCCGTGGCAGGACCGCCGCTGGAGCGTCGGTGCCGGCATGCAGGCGCAAAGTGATTACTCCACCCAATCCGGGGCTGTGACCCTGGAGCAGGGCGGCTATGCCTTACTCAATGCGCGGGTCGCCTACCGCATCGACGAGCATTGGACTGCCGCGGTCAACGGCAACAATCTGGCGGACCGCAAGTACTACCAGAGCCTGTCCAACGTCAATTGGAACAACCGCTATGGCGAACCGCGCAGCCTCAATCTGACCCTGCGAGGTACGTTCTGATGGCCGCTCCGGCCCTTGGTTCCTGGCCGCTGCGCATTTGTCTGGCGCTGGCGGGCAGTGTGCTCAGCAGCCTGCAACTGGCCGTCCTGCTGGCGCGGCATTATCCGTGGGGCGGTGGGCTGGAGCGGCTGTATGCCGGCGTGTTCCTGGGCTTGGGGTTTCTGGTGACGGTACTGCTGTGGTCGTTGCTGGCGCCGGATCGCAAACGCGTGGTGTGTCGCTCCAGCGTCTGGCTGCTGCTGTTTACGCCCTGGCTGCTTTGGGATGGAGCCTGGCGATGAACCTGATGGGCGCACCGAGGGCATTGGTCCAGCGTGTACATGCCGGGGCAGGCGGGGTGTTTGGAGTACTGCTGTTCGTGATCCTGCTGACGGGGGCGTGGAGCATGGCCCATGAAGACTTGCGCGCCTGGTTTCGCGGCCCGGCGGCGTTGGCTCACGGACCGGCGCTACCGGTCGCGCAATGGCCGGCTATCGCTCGCGAGCGCGGCCTGGCGCTCGGTGAATTGCGCATTCGTTTGCCGGACAGCCGCCACTCGGTGGTCGAGTTGTGTGCATCGCCCAAGGACTGCACGGTCGCCTTGGACCCCGTCAGCGGCCGTGAGCTGGCGTCAGGCAGCGCGGCTGATATCCTGTTCAACCTGCACAAAAGTCTGTTCATCGGTTTTCCCGGCCGGATTTTGATCAGCTTTTTGGGCGTGGTGTTGTTGCTGGTGATCTGGGCAGGCAGTGCATTACACAGTGGGCGCCTGCAAGACCTCAAGCGCCTGCGGCGCGACCGTGGGGCGCGGGTGTTCGCCCATGACTTGCACAGCCTGATCGGCCGTTGGTGCGGGCCCTGGTTGCTGCTGTTTGGCATCACTGGCGCGTTGTCCGGTCTAGGGGCGCTCGGCACCTTGGGGCTAGCCGCGCAGGCGTTCCCGGGCGCGCCGCAGCAAGCGTTCATGCAGTTGCTGGGGGCACCGCCGCAGGTCGACCGAACAACAGCTTCGGAGCCGGCGGTCGATCTGGATCAGTTGCTGCACCAGGACGCCGTCGCCCATCCGGGGTTCTCTGCTCAGAACGTCGCCTTGCACCACTGGGGTGAACCGGATGCCTGGGTGGAAGTGAGCGGTATCCAACAAGGCCTGCCCAGTACGGCCGTCTTTGAACGGCATGCCTATCGCGCCGCTGACGGCCTCGCCGTCGGCTCCAGCAGCGCCAGCGGGCGCGGTCTGTGGTTGCAGGCGTTTATTGCGGTGCAGCCGCTGCACTTTGCCGACTACCGCTGGGTGCCTGTTGGCGGGTCACTGCTGCGCGCTGTGCATTTCGGCATGGCGTTGGCGGCGGCGGGGTTGGTGCTCAGCGGCTTGTACCTGTGGCTGGAGCGTCGGCGCCTCAAGGCCGGCGGCGGTTGGCAGGTGCTACTGCGCCTGGTGGTCGGCGGCGGTGGCGGGTTGCTGGCGGCCACGGCGGTATTGCTCTGCGCGGGGGCGCTGGGCAGTGCCAACCTGGCGTGGTGGTTCTGGGGCGGTTGGCTTGCCAGCCTGCTGCTGGCCTGCCTGATGCCCCCCAGGCATCAACCGCTGCACCTGCTGCTGGCCGTGACGGGCCTGGGCTTCCTGGCGGCGGCGCTGCTGCACCTAGCCGGCAGCCTGAAACAAGGCAGCGTGCCGCTGTGGCCCATCGATCTTGTGTTGCTGCTGTGCGCGGCCAGTGCCCTGTGGGCATTGCGGCGCCTGATTTCGTTTACGCGCGCGGCACGGGCTGCCGCCGCCAATGTTGCCTGAGGGGAGACTTGTAATGCTGGATCTGTTGAAACATTGGCGCATGGTGCTGACCTTTGCACTGTTGTACCTGTCCCAAGGCATTTGCTTCGGCATCGCCATGGACGCCTTGCCGACCCTGCTGCGTCATGACGGCGCGGCGCTCCACGCCTTGGCGTTCCTGCCGTTGGTGGGGATACCGTGGGTGGTCAAGTTCCTCTGGGCGCCCCAGGTGGATAACCATTGGAGCCCACGCCTGGGGCGGCGCCGCAGTTGGATCATTCCCATGCAGATACTGGTGCTGCTGTGCATTGCCTGCCTGGCAAGCATCGGCCTGCGCGTCGAGACGGCAGGCATCGCCGTGGGCCTGCTGATTGTTGCCTCGCTGGCCAGCGCCACCCAGGACATCGCCACCGACGGCATGGCGGCAGAGTACTTTAGCGGCAACATGCTCGCGCGGATTAACGCCATCCAAGTGGGCGGCACCATGGTCGGCTTCTTCGTTGGCGGCGCCGGCACCTTGCTGCTTAGCGGCTACCTGGGGCAAACCAGCGCGTTCAGTCTGCTGGCTTTGGTGCCGTTGTTGAGTCTGGTGTGCGTCGGCTGGCTGCACGTGGCACCGGCCAAGGAAAAACAGCCAGATGTGGCGCATGCCTCATTATGGCGGTTCATCAGGCGGCCAAAGGCGCTGGCGCTGTTGGTGCTGGCCTTGTTGTCGGCCATGACGTCAGTGTCGGGTTTTGGCTTGTCAAAGCTGTTCCTGAATGACGCCGGTTGGTCTTTGCAGGCTATCGGCCAACTGGGCATGAGCGGCGGCGTGGTCACCATCGTCCTCGGCTGCGGCGGTGGTGCGTGGTTGATCCGAGTGTTGGGGCTGTGGCCGACGTTCATCCTGGCGGTAGGCATGGCCGGCGCTGCCGCGTTGACCTGGCTGCTGCAAGCCAACGGCATGCTTGCCACGCAAACCGGACTGATCTGGTTGGCCGTGGGCCTGGGCTCGTTCGCGACCGGCGCCACCTCGGTGGTGATCATGACCGCCTCCATGGCCTTCGCTGCGCAAAGCGACCAGGCCGGTACGGACATGACCGCCGTGCAAAGCACGCGTGATCTGGGGGAAATGCTGTCTTCGACCTTGCTGGTGGGGTTGACTGCGCAGGCGGGGTATAGCGGTGGGTTTCTGGCGGGGATGGTGATGGCGATCCTGGCGTCGTTGGTGGCGTTGAATGTGTCACGTCAACGTGTGGGGGAAAGAGCCGCGGGCTGATTGATAGGTTGGGCGATCGTCAAAGGCGCTCAACGGGTCAATCAGTGCGAGCGCTCGTGATCTTCCGACAGCCCGTCGATCGAGCTGTTAGCGCCCAACGTGCCCATGAGTTTATTGATATCCGTGGTGTAGAACTTCAGAAGTTCTCCGCGACGGATGCCTGTCTCCAAGAGCAATTCAATCATTAGCCAATTGCGCAGTTGCAAACGTTCCGGGAACGGATTCTCTGGTGAGCCTCATGAACATTTCTAGAATGACATATGATTTAACATAATATACATTATGCGTAATTAGATGTTACTTAATCAGAGGCGATGCCCGTCACATTTCAACGGGCAAAACCCCTTGCTGTGTCAAACCTGAGCAAACCCGCCATCCACGAACATCTCGCTGCCGGTCATGAAGCTGCTTTCGTCCGACGCCAGGAACAATGCGGCCGCTGCCACCTCTTCGGCTTGACCAATTCGGCCCAGAGGAACCTGCCCAGTCATGTCGTCAATGATCGCGTCCTTCTGACCGGTGCCGCTCAATGCCAGGTCCAGCCCCGGTGTCGAGATCGGTCCAGGAGAAATGACGTTGACGCGAATGCCTGTGCCTTTAAGGTCCAGCGCCCAACTTCTGGCGAAATTGCGCAGTGCCGCCTTGGTTGCGCTGTAAACGCTGAACGCTGGTGTTCCCATGGTGCCAGTCGTAGAACCGGTGAGCATGATCGAGCCGCCGGCGCTCATCAGTGGCAGCGCGTTTTGCACGGTGAACAGTGTGCCTTTGACGTTGATGCCAAACGTGCGGTCGAACGATGCTTCGGTAATTGAGCCGATAGGCTCGAAATCACCTAGGCCCGCATTGGCGAATAACACATCAATCCGACCCTTAGTCGCCTTGATCTGCGCGAAGATGCGTTCCAGATCATCCAGTTTGGCAATATCACCCTGAATGGCTATGGCGTGCGGGCCGATCAGGTCGAGCGCCTTGTCAAGTTCTTCTTGCCTGCGGCCGACGATAACGACCTGCGCGCCTTCCTGCGCAAAGCGAATCGCGCTGGCCAAGCCTATGCCGCTGTTGCCACCGGTGATGACTGCAATCTTGCCGTTGAGCCTGCTCATGTTGCACTCCAAGGTATGTGGAGGCACAACTGTAGATCCGGACTATTCTTTTGAATAGTATGCACCTTTTGGTAAGTATCCTATGGAGTGCCCGAATCATGGCTAATACGTCATTCAACTGCGGCCTTGAAGCTGCGCTCGCCGTGATCGGCGGCAAATGGAAACCGCTGGTTCTCTACAATCTGGCGAAGGATGTCCATCGCTACGGCGAATTGCGCCGCGCCATCGGTGGCGTGACCGATAAAGTGTTGATTCAGCAACTCAAGGAATTGGAGCGCGACGAGATCATCGTGCGAATCGATTTTCAGGAGATCCCGCCGAAGGTGGAGTACTCGCTGACACCGTTTGGCGAATCCTTGGCGATTGCATTGGGCACCTTATGTGCCTGGGGCACCGAACATATGCAGACGGTGGAACGTATCAGCCAGCGCCGTGCGGCCGCCCTCGCCCAGTCTTGAGCCCCCTCTTCTGGCATCCAACTCAACTAAATGACTATTTAGTTGAGTTAAATCAATAGCTTACGAAATCAAAGCTGAAACCGATCCACCGACTGCGACAGCTTGCCTGCCAGGCTCGACAGCTCGTCCGTGGTCGACGCTGTCTGGCCTATCACACGACTGTTGTTCTCCGACATCCCGGCAATCATCTCCACCTGATGGGAGATTTCATTGCTGGCCAGGCTCTGTTCACTGATGGTGCGCGAAATGTCGTGCACCAGTTCCGTGGTGTTGAGAGTTGCCTGCAGGATCTCGCGAATGGCGCGTTCCACATCAGCGGTAACCGCCATGCCTTTGTCCACTTGAGCGACGCCCTCCTCCATGCTGGTTACCGCTTCCCGGGTGCTTTGCTGGATGCGCCCAACCATGCTGGCGATTTCCTGGGTCGACGCACTGGTACGCCCCGCAAGGCTGCGCACTTCATCGGCCACCACCGCAAAGCCGCGCCCCTGCTCCCCGGCCCGCGCCGCTTCGATGGCTGCGTTGAGGGCCAGCAGGTTGGTCTGGTCAGCAATGCCTTTGATCACTTGGATGATGCTGTAGATCGCCTCGGATTCCTTGTCCAAGGTGCGGATCACCTGGGCCGATTGCTGGGAGGAACGGGCGATACCGTCCATGTCGCTGACCACCTGGTGTATGACTCGCCCACCGTCCTTGGCCAGGGCTTCGGCCTGGTTGGCCATTTCCAGTGCGTGCCCGGCGTGGCGGGTGATTTCTTCGATACTGGCAGTCATTTCACTGGCGGCAGCGGCCATGGTGCTGGCGGCTGAACTTTGCTGCTGGCTGCTGTTGGCGACTTCATGACAGCCATGACTCAGTTGTTCGGTAACGCCGGTGATGCCATGTGCGTTGCTGCGCACTACGTCGATCATGCCGCGCAAATCACGCTGCATGGTCGCCAGGCTGCGGATCAATGAGCTGGCTTCGTCCTTGCGATGCGGCTCGACAATGGTTTCGCTCAAGTTGCCCCGGGCGATGCTGGCGGCAATCCGGCTAGCGGTTTGCAGTGGGCCCATGATGCTGAGTATGACCCAACGACCTTGCGCCAGAAGCAGCAGCAAACTGGCAATGAGCACTGCGCCGAGGGTGAAGTTGGCATTGCTGATTGCCTGCTGGGTGCCTGTGCCCGTCTGTTGCGTATGACTTTCGATGAGTTCGCTCAGGGACGCCATCTTATCTTCCAACTGACTGAACGCTTTATTGAACGACTCCAACTGCCCGCGTGCGGCTTCGGGATCATCCAGCGCCAGTGTGACAATACTCTCGGCGGCACTGATGTAGGTATCCAAGCTGGGCTTGATATTTTGTAGTTGGGTTTTCAGTGCCTCATCCAAGGGCAACTGGAGATTGTCCGCCAGTACCTTGCGAAAGTTCTCAGCATGCTCTTTCAACGAGCTGTTGACCTCGTCCTTGCTACTGGTGCTCTTACCCAGCCCGACCAACATGGCAGACAACACGTCGGCGCGCAGAGCGTCGTGCATCATGTCGGCTTCCATATGGTTGCGCAGCACCGTCATGCTGACCTCGTTTTCGCGCACGGCGTCGCTCATCCGAGCGTTTCCCAGGTAACTGACCAAGCTCATCAGCATGGCGGTCAACAATCCAGTCGCAATCAGCAGCATCAAGCGTAATTTGATCGTCATGCGGGTATCCCTGTGCCTGGAACGCCGGTTGAAAAGCCAACCGCCTGAGCGTCGTTAGTACCGTTATCGGCATCTTGTCCCTGTTATTGAAGCCTAAGTTTGCGGATCTGCGCGGATCCCTTAAGCTGAGCGGCCTTTGCTTGGCCCGGAATTGCTCCATGTCTCGACGTATTGCCCATCTCGCCCTGCTGCTGGGGTTGATCACCGCCATCGGCCCCTTCGCCATCGACAGTTACCTCCCTGCCCTCCCTACCCTGGGCGCGAGCCTGCACGCATCACCGGCGGCGGTGCAGATGAGCCTGACGGTGTTCTTTATTGTGATCGGCGTATGCCAGCTGTTTTACGGGCCGATCAGCGATGTATTCGGGCGCAAGCCACCGATTTATGCCGGGTTGATGATTTTCGCGGTGGGCAGCATCGGTTGCGCATTGGCGCCGACCATTGAAGTGCTGATTGCCTTTCGCGCAATGCAGGCGTTCGGGGCCTGCGCCGGCATGGTGGTGCCCCGCGCCATTGTGCGCGACCTGTACACCGGCCATGAAGCCGCGCGGCTGATGTCCCTGCTGATGCTGGTGATGAGTGTTTCGCCGATTCTCGCGCCGTTGGCCGGCAGCCTGGTAATTTCCCTGTGGAGCTGGCGCGAAGTGTTTGCCGTGCTGGCGGTGGTGGCTGTGCTGTGCCTGGTGATGACTGTCGTGCAATTGCCCGAGACTCACCCGGCGGAGCGCCGTCTGGGCAAAACCCTGGGCAGCGCCTTCAGCAGCTACGGCGGTTTGCTGCGTGACCCCGTATTCATGGGATTGTCGTTGGTGTGCGGCTTCGGGCTGGCCACGTTTTTCGTGTTTATCGGCAGCGCGCCGTTCGTGTACATCGAGCACTTCGGCCTGACGCCGACCCAATTCAGCCTGGCATTCGCCCTCAACGCCGCGTCGTTTTTCGCCATGAGCCAACTGACTGCGCGCCTCAGCGCACGCTTTGGTCTGGCGCCGCTGATTCGCGGTTCGGTGATCGGTGTGGCGGTGGTGATGAGCCTGCTGGCAATCACCACGCTGTGGTCCGGCAACCTGGCCTTGATGATGTCGCTGCTGTTTATCGGCTTTGGTTTTCTCGGCCTGCTATTGCCGGCGGCCGGCGTGCTGTCCATGGAGGACCACGGTGCCGTAGCGGGCTCGGCCTCGGCGCTGCTCGGCGCGATTCAAATGATCACCGGCGCGGTGTGCATGAGCCTGGTCGGTGTGTTCGCCGACCACACGCCAGCGCCGATGCTGGTGGGAATCGCACTGTGCGCCGTCGCGGCACTCCTCACGGTGCTGTGGACCTTACGCCGCTTGCCAGCGCATTTGGCGAGCGCCCCGCCCTCCTCCTGACAGGCACCATTCGTCGGGCTTGGCCGGCATCCATTACAACTATCGGCGGGCCGGAAAACACTAACTTCATAGCTGTTTCACACACCTATGGAGACCGACAATGACTGATTACCCACGCCCGCCGTTCGCCCCACAAGCCCAAAGCGTTCCGGGTACCCAGAAGAAAATGGATCCGTACCCGGACTGTGGCGAACAGAGCTACAAGGGCTCCGGCCGCCTGGCCAACAAAATCGCCCTGATTACCGGCGCCGACAGCGGCATCGGCCGCGCAGTCGCCATCGCGTTTGCCCGTGAAGGCGCCGATGTGGCCATCGCCTATCTGGATGAGCACGAAGACGCTCAGGAGACCGCGCGTTGGGTCGAAGAAGCCGGCCGTCAGTGTCTGTTGCTGCCCGGCGATATTGCGCAAAAAGCCACCTGCCAGGCGCTGGTGGACAAGACCGTCGAACAGTTCGGCCGTATCGACGTGCTGGTCAATAACGCCGCGTTCCAGATGAGCCATGAAACCCTCGAAGAAATCGAGGATGAAGAATGGGTCAAGACCTTCGATATCAACATCACCGCCATGTTTCGCATCTGCAAGGCGGCTTTGCCGCACATGAAGGCCGGCAGCTCGATTATCAACACCACATCGGTCAATTCCGACATGCCCAAGCCGACATTACTACCCTACGCCGCCACCAAGGGCGCCATTGCCAACTTCACCGGGGGCTTGGCGCAGATGCTCGGCAGCAAGGGGATTCGCGTCAACAGCGTCGCCCCTGGCCCGATCTGGACGCCGCTGATCGTGGCCACCATGACCGACGAGGATGTGCAGAATTTCGGCAGCGAAACCCCGCTGGGCCGCCCCGGACAGCCGGTGGAAGTGGCGCCGATCTATGTATTGCTGGCCTCGGACGAAGCCAGCTACATCTCCGGCTCGCGTTACGCCGTCACCGGCGGCAAGCCGATCCTCTGACCGTTCTACAAATCGAACCGATCCACTGCCCGCCGCCGCTCATTGTCGTCGCGAACGTCATAGCTGGCGGTGGTCTGGATATTGGTGTGGTGCGCCAGCTTCTGCGCAATCGACAGGTCATGCTCCTCGATCACTCGCGTGATGAACGAGCGGCGGAAGTCATGGGGCATGATCTTCACGCCGACCTGTTCGCCGCGTTGGCGGGCGATGTAGTAAATTGCGTGTTTGGTGATGCGTTCACGGGTGATATGACTGCCACGGCGGATGCGGTTAAACAGAAAGCTGTCATCCTCCTCGCCCTCCTTGAGCTGATCACGACGAAACGCCAGCCACGCCTGCAGTTTGGCGAAGGCCCAGTCCGGCGCGTATTTGACCAGTTCCTTATTGCCCTTGCCGATTACCCGCAGGCTGCGTTCGGCGAAGTCGACCTGCGCGAGGTCGAGGTTGACCGACTCCGATTTGCGCATGCCTGAGCCATAGAGAATGCCGATTACCGCGGCATCACGCAGGCCCTGGGGGCGTGGGTCGGCGGCGCAGGCTTCCATCATTTCGCGGATCAACGTGCGGCGCAGATTGCGCCCCTGACCCAGGCGCGTGCCGGCGGATGCCTTGACCGTGCGCATCTTGAGCAGGTGTTCCTGAGTGATCAGGCTCATGCGCCAGGCTTCATTCATCACCCCGCGTACGGCATTAACGTACAGCGATGAGGTGTTGGGTGCGTAACCGTCTTCGCGCAGCGCCGCCACCAGGGCGATGACGTGTTCGGGCTGCAGCAGGTGCCAGTCGATCTCTTCAAGATTGATGTCTTCGAAGCCCAGGCGGTCGGCGGCGTCTTGCAGCACATAGCGCATGGTCAATTGGCTGGAAGGTGCCAGGCGGGTGAGGTAAAGGGTCAGGGGGTTGCGCAGAAACTCAGTCAATGTAATTCAGCCTTTGGATTAAATACCCCGATCAACTCATTGTTTCACCGAGGTATTTAGTGAATTGGCAAGGGCCGAGTCTAGCGCATGACCGGCCCTGGCACAAAATCACGGGGCGGTTTCTTCGTCCTCGGTGGGTTCCTGGGGCTGGGTCTGGGCCTGGCTCCACTCGGCGTCCTGTTTCTGCATCAGGGCAAACCAGTGCTGACGCATGAACGGCAAGTACGCCTGCGGTGCCTTGGCGAAATCCTTCTCGTCGCGGTAGCAGCCCGGCAATGGCAGCTCGGTGCCCTGCTCCTTGTATTGACTGACCAGCGCCTGTTGGCCGGCCACGCTACAGTCCTTGGGCAACGGCATACCGCGCAGCGCGCCAGCCTCTTCATCCCACCAAGCCGCGCCGTAGCGGTCGACGCCGCGCAGGCGGTACTTCTCGGATTTGCCCACATGCATGATCAGCTTGAATTCATTGGGGCTGACGTCGCTGGTGCAGGTCAGCGAATAGCCGACGACGGTCTGGGTGATGCCATCCCCGTTCAGGTCAGTGACTTTGGTGGCGGTTCGGTCGAAACGCAGGGCCGCATCGAATTGGCAGTGCTGCACATCGTCGTAGAGCATCCACATACGCTTGGGGCGTTTGCCGTCAATCAGGTACTGGGCGGCGTAGACAAATGCAGACTGGGTGCCGTCATCGTCCCGTTCGTTGAGCTGCTCGGCGAGTACCAGCAGGTTTTTGCCCTGGCGGTCGTCCCAGGTGTAGGCCGCGATCTGCTTGCCGCGTACTTCCACGCCTTCGGGCACCTGATCGATGCTGGTCAGCGCCACCCCGTCGTCGGCCCGCACCGTGGAAATACAGGCCACGCCCAACAACAACCCCATCAATACCGGCCGCAACTGGCCGCGTAAAAGCTGCACGCTATTCATCCGTCTGCCCTGGCAAGAGATGGCTTACTTTACCGGCACTTGAGCGCCAATGCAGAGAAGATTCTTCATGTGGCGCTGAACTGCCCATTGTGCCGCTGAGGGTGGAACCAAAGCCTTTTAAAATCGCTCCTATTCAACCGCTCAATAGAACCCGGACGCCCATGGGTGGCTTAGCTGAACCCTGGCTGTCTACCTGTCAAATAAACGAGTTTTTCATCCGGCTTTCATATTCGTTCCACATTTTTGCGCTTAATCTTAAACCCAGTACTTCATAGCAATCCGCGCTTTACCAGCTAACCTGTTGATTATGTTTCATCTTTAGCTGTGCATTAGTGCGCAATCGCCTTTGTTTTGCTGCTGCTTTAACGCTCCAAGCTGCGCTAACCCCCGAGGTCATGAATCTTTGAAACCCTACCCTATTCATTGCGTGTCGATCGTTATCCCGGTCTACAACGAACAAGACAGCCTGCCTGAGTTGTTGCGTCGTACCACGGCAGCCTGCAAGCAGTTGGCCTACGAATACGAAATCATCCTGGTGGATGACGGTAGCCGCGACAATTCCGCTCAATTGCTCGAAGACGCCGCCGCAGAGGATGGCAGCAACGTGGTCGCGGTGATCCTCAACCGTAACTACGGGCAGCATGCGGCGATCATGGCCGGGTTCGAGCAGTGCCGGGGCGAGGTAGTGATCACCCTGGACGCCGACCTGCAGAACCCGCCGGAAGAAATCCCGCGCTTGGTGGAGCAAGCCGCCCTGGGCTACGACGTGGTCGCCACCGTGCGCAATAACCGTCAGGACTCCGCCTTCCGCCGCTGGCCATCGCGGCTGATCAACCTCGCGGTACAGCGCTCCACCGGGGTGGCCATGACCGACTACGGCTGCATGCTGCGCGCTTACCGCCGCACCATCGTCGACGCCATGCTCGCCTGCCGCGAGCGCAGTACCTTCATTCCGATCCTGGCTAACGGTTTTGCCCGCCACACTACCGAGATTCTGGTGCACCACGCCGAGCGCGAACACGGCGAATCCAAATACAGCGCCATGCGCCTGATCAGCCTGATGTTCGATCTGCTGACCTGCATGACCACCACCCCATTGCGCCTGCTGTCCATCGTCGGCTTCAGCCTGGCGGCGCTGGGCATGCTGTTTGCCTTTGCGCTGATCATCCT
This sequence comes from Pseudomonas sp. S5F11, assembly GCF_019641515.1. Lineage (NCBI taxonomy): Bacteria > Pseudomonadati > Pseudomonadota > Gammaproteobacteria > Pseudomonadales > Pseudomonadaceae > Pseudomonas > Pseudomonas sp. S5F11. Next base: position 701,832 of record NZ_JAIFJZ010000001.1, on the reverse strand, counting down.
GCGCCTGGCCTTCGGCGCGCAGTGGGCCGGCGACGGCATGTTCGTGCTGTTTGCGGTGCTGTTCGTGTTCACCGGGGGCCAGTTCATCGGCATGGGCCTGTTGGGTGAATACCTGGGCCGCATGTACAGCGATGTGCGCGCCCGCCCGCGTTTCTTCATTGAAAAAGTGCTGCGCAACCAACCGGCGGCACCGGCGCCTGTGGTCGTCGTCGACGGCCTGGCGTCCTCCCATACTTCTACTTCTCCCGATCAGGTTCAGTCATGAGTTCAAAAGCCGTTGTATTTGCGTATCACGATATTGGATGTGCAGGCATCGAAGCGCTGCTCAATGCCGGTTACGACATCGCCGCCGTGTTCACCCATGCCGATGATCCCAAGGAAAACAATTTCTACGGCTCCGTGGCCCAGTTGTGCGCGCGCAACGGCATTCCCGTGCACGCGCCGGAAGACGCCAACCACCCGCTGTGGGTCGAGCGCATCGCCAAACTCAAGCCCGACTACCTCTTCTCGTTCTACTACCGCAACCTGTTGAGTGAAGCCCTGCTAGGCACTGCCAGCAAAGGCGCGTTCAACCTGCACGGTTCGTTGCTGCCCAAATACCGCGGTCGCGCGCCGGCCAACTGGGTGCTGGTCAACGGCGAAACCGAAACCGGCGTGACCCTGCACCGCATGGTCAAACGTGCCGATGCCGGCGCGATCCTGGCTCAGCAAAAAGTCACCATCGAGCGCAGCGACACCGGCCTGACCCTGCACGCCAAACTGCGTGACGCGGCCACCAGCCTTCTGCGTGACGCCCTGCCGCAACTGGTTGCGGGCAAGCTCACGGAGACCGCTCAGGACGACAGCCAGGCCAGCTACTTCGGGCGCCGCACGGCCGCCGACGGCAAACTGGAATGGAAAAAACCGGCTGAAGAATTGTTCAACCTGGTGCGCGCGGTCACGCAACCCTACCCTGGCGCCTTCTGCGCCGTGGGTGAGCACAAGCTCATCGTGTGGCAGGCCGAAGTGGTCAAGGGCAACCATGGCCTTGCGCCGGGCCGCGTGATCAGCGTCAACCCGCTGCGCATCGCCTGCGGTGAAGACTCCCTGGTGATCACGTTCGGTCAGCGCAACGACAACGGTCTATACCAGGCCGGTCCGTCCCTGGCCGACGAACTGGGCCTGGTGGACGGCTCCGTGCTGCGCGGCGCCGAATCCGGCCGTAAGCCACGCCGCACCCGCGTGCTGATCCTGGGGGTGAACGGCTTTATCGGTAACCACCTGTCCGAGCGCTTGCTGCGTGACGACCGTTACGAAGTCTACGGCCTGGACATCGGCTCCGACGCCATTGAGCGCCTGCGCAGCCACCCCAACTTCCATTATGTGGAGGGCGATATCAGCATCCACACCGAGTGGATCGAGTACCACATCAAGAAGTGCGACGTGGTCCTGCCGCTGGTGGCCATCGCCACGCCAATCGAATACACCCGCAACCCGCTGCGCGTGTTCGAGCTGGACTTCGAAGAAAACCTCAAGCTGGTGCGCTACTGCGTCAAGTACAACAAGCGCGTGATCTTCCCGTCGACCTCGGAAGTCTATGGCATGTGCCAGGACCAGTACTTCGACGAAGACACCTCCAACCTGGTGGTCGGCCCGGTCAACAAGCAACGCTGGATCTACTCGGTATCCAAGCAGCTGCTGGACCGCGTGATCTGGGCCTACGGCGACAAGGGCCTGAAGTTCACCCTGTTCCGCCCCTTCAACTGGATGGGCCCACGTCTGGACCGCTTGGATTCGGCGCGTATCGGCAGCTCCCGGGCAATCACTCAGTTGATCCTGAACCTGGTGGAAGGCACGCCGATCCGCCTGTTCGACGGCGGCGAGCAGAAACGCTGCTTCACCGACATCGCCGACGGCATCGAAGCCCTGGCGCGCATCATCGATAACGATAATGACGCGTGCAACGGCCAGATCATCAATATCGGCAACCCGGAAAACGAAGCCAGCATCCGCCAGTTGGGTGAAGAGCTGCTGCGCCAGTTCGAGGCCCACCCGCTGCGTGGCAACTTCCCGCCATTCGCCGGTTTCCGCGATGTCGAAAGCAAGGCGTTCTACGGCAACGGTTACCAGGACGTGGCGCACCGCAAACCGAGCATCGAAAACGCCAAGCGCCTGTTGAACTGGGCACCGACCGTGGAGATGAGCGAAACCATCGGCAATACCCTGGACTTCTTCCTGCGTGAAGCAATGCTCGAACAGGCGGACAAGCGCTGATGCAGGCAGGTCTTCGCATCGACGTCGACACCTACCGTGGCACCCGCGAAGGCGTGCCACGGTTGCTCGAATCCCTGGATGAAGCCGGGGTAAAAGCGACGTTCTTCTTCAGCGTCGGCCCGGACAACATGGGGCGCCACCTGTGGCGCCTGATCCGCCCGCAATTCTTGTGGAAGATGCTGCGCTCCAACGCCGCCGGCCTGTACGGCTGGGACATTCTGCTGGCCGGCACCGCCTGGCCAGGCAAGCCCATTGGCCGCGACCTGGGGCATTTGATGCGCCAAGCCAAGGCCGCTGGGCATGAAGTCGGCCTGCACGCCTGGGACCACCATGGCTGGCAAGCCAATACCGGGCGCTGGAGCGAGGCGCAGTTGGTCGAGCAGATTCGGCGCGGCGTGGACACCTTGAACGACATCCTTGGCGAGCCCATCGATTGTTCCGCGGCCGCCGGCTGGCGCGCCGATGAGCGCGTGGTGCAAGCCAAGCAGGGCTTCAACTTTCGCTACAACAGCGATTGCCGGGGTACCAGCCTGTTTCGGCCGACACTGGCCGATGGCAGCGCGGGCACGCCACAAATTCCGGTGGACCTGCCGACCTTCGACGAAGTGGTCGGGCCGGTGGTGGCCGCCAACGACTTCAATCGCTACATCCTTGATCGCTTCGCCGCGTCGAAGCTCAACGTTTACACGATCCATGCAGAAGTAGAAGGGATTCTGATGGCTAACGATTTTCGCCAGCTGCTTGCCCAGGCAAAGCAGCGCGGCATCGACTTCACACCTCTGGGCGACTTGTTGCCCACCGATCTGACCCGCCTGCCCCAGCAACAGCTGGTGCGTGGCGCGTTGAGCGGCCGCGAGGGGTGGCTGGGAGTGCAGCAGGCATGATGCGCCGGTGGGCGCTGCCCCTGCTCCTATTGGCATTCGTGTTGTGTTACCTGGCGCCGCTGGCCACCCATGGCCTGTGGATTCCCGACGAGACCCGCTATGCGCAGATCAGCCAGGAAATGCTGCTGACCGGTAAATGGGCCGCGCCGCACTTCATGGGCATCCGCTACTTCGAAAAACCGGCCGCCGGCTATTGGATGATCGCACTCGGCCAGGCGATGTTCGGGCAGAACCTGTTTGGCGTGCGTTTCGCGTCTGCCTTGAGTACCGGCCTGAGCATCCTGCTGGTGTATCTGGTAGCGCGCCGCCTGTGGAATGACCCGCGCAAAAGCCTGGTCAGCACCTTGCTGTATATGAGTTTTGTCAGTGTGGCGGCCCTGGGCGGTTACGCCAATCTCGACCCGCAGTTCACCTTTTGGGTCAACCTGACCGGCGTAGCTTTGTGGTTTTGCTTCGACAGCCGTACCCGCAACGGGCGCCTGGGCGCATGGGCACTCTTGGGCTTTGCCTGCGGCATGGGCTTTATGACCAAGGGGTTTCTCGCCTGGCTGCTGCCGGTATTGATCGCCCTGCCCTACGCGCTGTGGCAGAAACGCTTACGCGAGCTGCTCGGTTACGGCCTGGTGGCGGTGCTGGTGGCGGTGGCCGTCAGCTTGCCGTGGGCGCTGGCCGTACATCTGCAAGAACCGGACTTCTGGCACTTCTTCTTCTGGCACGAGCATATCCAGCGCTTCGCCGGCGAAGATGCCCAGCACGCCGAGCCGTTCTGGTACTACCTGCCCTTGTTGGTCGGCTTCAGCCTGCCGTGGGTGGCGCTGTTGCCCGCCACCGTCAAACAGGCCTGGCTGGAGAAACGCACGGCTTCTATCGGCTTCCTGTTGCTGTGGCTGCTGATGCCCTTGGCGTTTTTCAGCCTGGCCAAAGGCAAGTTGCCCTCCTACATCATGCCGTGCCTGTTGCCGCTGGCGCTGCTGATGGGCCATGTGCTGGCCGATAAACTGGCCCAGGGCCGTGGCCGTGCGCTGCGCATCAACGGCTGGCTGAATCTGGTATTGGGCATCGTGGCGTTGCTGGCATTAAGTTGGTTCCAACTGAAAAAACCGGTGTATGAGCACGGTACCGAAACCCTGAGCCTGGTACTGGTCTTCGTAATGTTAATTGGCTGGATTTTCGCCAACCTGCTGCAAGCGGCACGCCCGCTGCACCTTTGGGCGGCGCCGGCCATCGGCAGCTGGTTGCTGGTAGCCCTGGCCCCGGCGGCCTTGCCCCACTCGGTGGTTTATAACAAAACCCCGGATCAGTTCATCATCGATCACCTACCGGAACTGAAACAGACCGGCGCCCTGCTGAGCAATGACCTGGGCGCCGCGTCGGCCTTGGCCTGGCGGGTCAAGCGTGCGGACGTGACCCTCTATAACACCGTCGGCGAAGTCAAATACGGCTTGGCCTTCGCTGATGCAGCCCATCACAAGGTCGACATGGCCCAGGTCCAGCAATGGATGAACGACGCGCGCAAACGCGGCGCGGTCGGCGTGGTGATGCGGGTTAAGGGTGACGACGAAGTCGCCGAAGTGAACCTGCTGCCTCAGGACGGCAAGCGCTATGAGCAAGGCAATCTGGTGATTCTGATCTTCCCGCAGGTCTCGTCATGATCACCCTGTTGCTGCTATTGGCCGCTTGCTTACTGACCTGCATGGGCCAGGTCTCGCAGAAATTCGCCGTGGAAGGCTGGCGTGACCAGCCGCACGGTTGGGCACTGAAGCTGCGTTCGCCGTGGTTGTGGTCCGCACTGCTGTGCCTGGGCTTCGGGCTGCTGGTATGGCTGCTGGTGCTGCAACGTCTTGAGGTGGGTATCGCTTACCCGATGCTCAGCCTGAATTTTGTGTTGGTCACCCTGGTGGCGCGCTTTGTGTTCAAGGAGCCCATTGATACTCGCCACTGGCTGGGCGTCGCGCTGGTGATCGCCGGCGTAGTGTTGCTGGGGCGTCAGGTATGAGCCGGGCGCGCGGGATTGCCCTGGCCTTGGGCAGCGTCGGTCTGGTCAGCGTGGCCCAGTTGGGCATGCGTTGGAGCATGACGCGTTTACCGCTGCCCCATGAATGGCTCAATGCGCAGATCGATCTCGCAGCCCTCGGGGTGGTGTTTCTGGCGATCTGTGCCTATGCCCTGTCGATGCTTTGCTGGTTGGTGGCCCTCAAGCACCTGCCGCTGGGGCGGGCCTATTCGCTGCTGAGCATCAGCTACGCGCTGGTGTATCTGCTGGCGGCCGGCCTGCCGGTGTTCAACGAACATTTTTCGCTTTCGAAAACCCTCGGGGTGGCATTTGTCATCCTGGGTGTGCTGGTTATCAACTCTCGTCGCACTTGCTCTACAAGTCCCAGGAATGCCCCATGAAAATCAGCGTATTTGGTAGTGGTTACGTCGGCCTGGTGCAGGCCACTGTGTTGGCCGAAGTCGGTCATGATGTGATCTGCATGGACGTCGATCAAAACAAGGTCAAGCAGCTGCAGCAAGGCCATGTGAGCATCTTCGAGCCGGGGCTGGCCGCGATGGTCAAGGAGAACCTCGAAAGCGGACGGCTGCATTTCACCTACGACGAGAAACTCGCCGTCGAACACGGTGAAGTGCTGTTTATCGCGGTGGGCACGCCGTCGGATGAAGACGGATCGGCCGACCTCAAGTACGTGCTATCGGTGGGTGACGCGGTGGCACGCCATCGAATCGAGCCGGTGATCCTGGTGGAAAAATCCACCGTGCCCGTAGGCACTGGCGACACCCTGCGCGCGCATATCGAGAAAGCCTTGCACCTGGCCGGGCGCAGTCTGGAATTCGATATCGTCTCCAACCCTGAATTCCTCAAGGAAGGCTCGGCGGTGACCGACTGCCGCCGCCCGGACCGGATCATCATCGGCTGCGAGCGTGAAGAAGTGCGCGAGGTGATGCGCGAGCTGTACGCGCCGTTCAACCGCAACCACGACCGCATCATATTTATGGACCTGCGCAGCGCCGAGCTGACCAAATACGCCGCCAACTGCATGCTGGCCACCAAGATCAGCTTTATCAACCAGATCGCCGAGCTGGCCGAGCACCTGGGCGCCGACATCGAGGCCGTGCGCCTGGGTATCGGCGCCGACTCGCGCATCGGCTACCACTTCATTTACCCCGGCTGTGGCTACGGTGGCTCGTGCTTCCCCAAGGACATGCGCGCGCTGATCCACAGTGCCAAGCAAGCCAACTGCTCCAGCGATCTGCTGGAAGCCGTCGAGGCGATCAACCAGCGTCAGAAGAGCAAGCTGTACGAGCGCATCAATGCGTTCTTCAAAGGCGAGCTGCGCGGCAAGACTTTCGCCTTGTGGGGCCTGGCGTTCAAGCCCAACACCGATGACATGCGCGACGCCCCCAGCCGCGTGCTGATGGAGGCCTTATGGGCCGCCGGCGCCCAGGTGCGCGCCTTCGACCCGGAAGCGATGCAGGAAACCCAGCGCATTTACGCCGATGAAAGCCGCCTGATGCTGATGGGCACGCCGGAATCAACCCTTGTGGGCGCCGATGCGCTGATCGTCTGCACCGAATGGCAGCAATTCAAGGCGCCGGACTTCGACCTGATCCACCAGCGCTTGAAAACCCCGGTGATCTTCGATGGCCGTAACCTCTACGACGGCGAGCGTCTGGCGCGCAAAGGCTTCCAGTACTTCCCGATTGGGCGCGGCGACTCCTGCCAACTGCCGATTCCCCAGCAGCAATGGCTGCCAGCGCTTGAGCTGGCGAAGGTCGCGGAAGCCTGAGACGTGAACAAAGCCCAACCACTGCTGCTCACACCCACGCTTCGTCGGCAGTCCCTCGGTTTGGGCCTGCTGGCGTTGCTGCTGTTCATTGCCGGGAACTGGAACCAGGCAATCATCGGCTTCGATTCGCGGTTTGTGGTGTTTGCCCAGGAAATGCTGCGCCACGGGCCGAGCTTTTTCCCGACCACCTACGGCCAGCCCTATGCCGATTACCTGGCCACTTCGACGCTGCTCACCTGGCTGCTGTCGGTGCCGCTGGGGCATGTGAGCAGTTTTACCGCGTGGCTGCCCACAGCGATTGCCTCGGCCTTGATCGTGACGCTGGTGTATCGCCTGACCGCGCCCTACTCCCAGCGCTGGGGCCTGCTCAGCATTACGCTGTTGCTGTTGAGCAGCACCTTTATCAGTGAAACCCGCGCGGTGTCCCTGGATCAGATGCTCGCCGCCGTCACATTGGCAGTGTTTTACCTGGGTTATGCCCACGATCATTTCGGCGCGGGCAAGCGCCTGCATTGGCTGTACCTGTTATTGATCGTGGGGTTTGCCGTGCGCGGGCCAATCGGCCTGGTGGTGCCTACCGGTGTGCTGTGCAGCTACTACCTGATCAACCGCCAGTGGCGTCAGCTGTTCAGTTTCGGGCTGCTGGCCCTGGCGTTGCTGGGGGCCTGCGTGGGGCTGCTGTTGCTGCTGGCCAAGCTCAGTGGTGGCGAGAACTTCATGCACGACGTGATCCGCATGCAGTTCCTGGGGCGCATGGATGGCAGCGAAGGCTCCAGTGGCGTGCTGTATTACTTCACCAGTTCCCTGGGCAATTACGCCCTGGCCTACCCGCTGGCGCTGTTGGTGTTGCTGGGCATCGGCGTGGCCCGGCCACAGACGCCTGAGCCGGCCCTGAAGCTGGTCGGCTATTGTGCCGCCGCCGCGTTGCTGGTGATGCTGGGGCTGTCGATTCCCCAAGCAAAAAAGGCGCGCTACCTGCTGCCGATGTTGCCCATGGCGGCCATCATCGCCGCCTACCCTTTCAGCGCGATTCAAGGCCGCGTGTTCGCCTGGTTGCGGGGCTTGATGCTGGCGATATGGACCGCGTTGCCCGCACTGCTGATCGTCGGGTTGGTGGTGATGCGCCCACGTTACCCTGAGCAACTGAACCATTTGGCGCCGATATTCGCGTTGCTGGGAGCGTTGCAGGCGCTGGCGCTATTGAGCCTGTTCAAGGCGCGCCTGCGCCCCGTCGGCCCGGCAATGGCCGCCGTACTCGCGGTGTGGGCCACCTATATCCTGGTGGTCGAGCCGTTGGAACGCCGTGTATATGACACCCGCACCTTCACCCTGCAGGTCCATGAACAGGTCATGCAAGCGCGCGCGCCGGTGGTGCTGCATGGCCTGGGCAAAGACGCCAAGGCGATCAAGTACATGGTCAACCTCGATTGCGATCAGGTGCCGCTGTTTACCCAATTGCCTTCGGAGCTGGCACCGCTGCAAGGGCCTGCCTGGCTGGTGATGAGCCAGGCGGATTATGAAGGGTTGCAGGAGCCGCGCTGGCGTTCCATCACCCCGACCCTCACCGGTGAATTCGACCGCAACCCTTATGTGCTGCTGTATCTGGCTAAATCGCCGCCGAAATTAACCTCGGCGGCGATGCTCCCGGAGTAAAAACTCCTACGCAGCTATACGTAACGGCTGGTGTCATTTCACTTTCATGCCCTTGAAACCCAACGGTAAACTCGATCGCCAGTGGCGGTAGTCATTTACCGCCACAGGCCAAGGATAACGACAAGGACGCTGTGGGCCGCAGCCACCACCGTGGTACTTCATGAGAGGAGAATGCCGTGCCAGACGATGTTCGTGACAATGTGCATGTGGGCTACCTGCCCATGCCGCCCTTGGATCGCTTGATGGAGCTGCGTGATGCGCTGGTCGCGCTCAAAGGTCCACTGGGCAGCGAGCCAGCCTTGCAGGAGAACCTGCGCAGACGTTTATTCAACGAGGAGGCCGATGACCGCGTGCTGGGCAAAATCAACACGCCATTACCCAGTGTGATCTGTTCCATTCCCTTTGGCTGATGCCCTTCAATCCACTTTTTTTGTACTCAACCCTCATTAATATGCATTGGCGCCGAATCTTGCTGCACGGCACACTGCGCCGGTTCCTCCCCCAATCGCAGGAACGTTCAAGGACTTTTCCGGGCAACCAGACGAGTCTTTTTTTTGCCCGCCGTTTTTATGGAACCGTTCAATGCTCGCTCGCTGGTTACCTGCCGCTATCAATACCCGTCCTTCCGAATGGAGCCGCGCCGCCATCGGCATGGCGCTGGGCACGCTGTTCAGTGTCTGGCTATGCGGCCAAGTCTTCGGCATGGAGGTTGCGCTGCACTTGCTCGGGCCGTTGGGCGCCTCGGCGGTGTTGCTGTTCGCGGTGTCGTCCGGTGCGTTGGCGCAACCCTGGTCGATCGTCGGCAGCTACCTGTGCGCTGGCATCGTGGCGCTGCTGGTGGCGCGTGTGCTGGGGCGCACCCTGGGCAGCGCATGCCTGGCGGCGGGAATGACCGTGGTGCTGATGTGCTGGCTGCGCTGCCTGCATCCGCCGGCCGGTGGCCTGGCCATGACCCTGGTGCTGGCGGACCCGGCGTCTGCTGCCCTGGGCTGGTCCGAGCTGGGCGCCGTATTGATGGGCGCTGGCGCCCTGCTCGCTTGCGCGCTGGCTTACAACAACGCCACCCGCACCCGGTACCCCAAAGGCGCCGTCGAATCGCCCGCCGTCATGTTGAATAATCCCCACGCCGCACGGGACCCCGCCGTCACCGCCGCCGACCTGAAACTGGCACTGGCCGAGATGGAACAGTTCTACGACGTGGCGCCCATGGAGCTTGAGCAGTTGATCCACGCCGCCGAAACCCATGCGCGCCGCCGCAGCATCGGCGAAGTCCTGGCCAGCCGCGTGCCCTGACTGCCTGCTGCATAAATGCAAAAACGACCTGCATGATTCAAGGTTGTACGGGGCAAATTTGCACTGGTACGATCGCGAGATGGTCCGTTCGCGGGCCTCTTGATAAAGAACAATAAAAGCAGGGAGTTAGAGATGACTGCTCAGGTTTCATCCGAAGCAAACCGTGCCGAGACGCCTCAGGACGAGGTGCTGGCCGAGGTCCGTAATCATATCGGCCACCTTACCCTCAACCGCCCCGCCGGCCTGAACGCCCTGACTCTTAATATGGTGCGTTGCCTGACCGCGCAGTTGCAGGCCTGGGCCGATGATCCGGCGATCCATGCCGTGGTTTTGCGCGGCGCTGGCGACAAAGCCTTCTGTGCCGGCGGCGATATCCGCTCCCTCTACGACAGCTTTAACAGCGGCGACACCCTGCACCAGGATTTTTTCGTCGAAGAATACGCACTCGATCTGGCCATTCACCATTACCGCAAGCCGGTACTGGCGCTGATGGACGGCTTTGTCCTGGGCGGCGGCATGGGCCTGGTGCAAGGCGCGGACTTGCGTGTAGTCACCGAACGCAGCCGCCTGGCCATGCCGGAAGTGGCCATCGGTTATTTCCCGGACGTGGGTGGCAGCTATTTCCTGCCGCGTATTCCCGGGGAGCTGGGGATTTACCTTGGCGTCACCGGGGTGCAGATCCGCGCGGCCGATGCGCTGTACTGCAGGTTGGCGGATTGGTACCTGGACAGCGCCAAACTGGCCGAACTGGACCAGAAACTCGACCGCCTGCAATGGCATGACACGCCTCTCAAAGACCTGCAAGGTCTGCTGGCCAAGCTGGCGGTACAACACCTGCCGGATGCACCGCTGGCGGCCTTGCGCCCGGCCATCGACCATTTCTTCGCCCTGCCCGATGTTCCAAGCATTGTCGAACAGTTGCAGGAGGTCACCGTCGCTGACAGCCACGAGTGGGCGCTGAACACGGTGCACCTGATGCAGACCCGCTCGCCCCTGGCCATGGCGGTGACCTTGAAGATGCTGCGTCGTGGGCGGCGCTTGCCGCTGGAACAGTGCTTTGAACTGGAGCTGCACCTGGATCGCCAGTGGTTCGAGCGCGGCGACCTGATCGAAGGCGTGCGCGCCCTGATCATCGATAAGGACAAATCCCCACGCTGGAACCCTCCGACGCTGCAGGCGCTCGACGCTGCGCACGTCGAGAGCTTCTTCCACGACTTCGAGCAGGTTGCGAAATAACTTATGCAAGACATTGAATACACTGAAGAACAAGTGATGATCCGCGATATGGCGCGCGACTTTGCCCGTGGCGAAATCGCTCCCCATGCCCAGGCGTGGGAAAAGGCCGGCTGGATCGACGATGGCCTGGTGGCGAAGATGGGCGAACTGGGCCTGCTCGGTATGGTGGTGCCCGAAGAATGGGGCGGCACCTACGTCGATTACGTAGCCTACGCCCTGGCGGTGGAAGAAATTTCCGCCGGCGACGGTGCCACGGGCGCGCTGATGAGTATCCACAACTCAGTGGGTTGCGGGCCGATCCTCAACTACGGCAGCGAACAGCAGAAGCAAACCTGGCTGGCGGACCTTGCCAGCGGCCAGGCGATTGGCTGCTTTTGCCTGACCGAACCCCAGGCCGGCTCGGAGGCGCACAACCTGCGCACCCGTGCCGAGTTGCGTGATGGGCAATGGGTGATCAATGGCGCCAAGCAATTTGTCAGCAACGGCAAGCGCGCCAAGTTGGCCATCGTGTTTGCGGTAACTGACCCGACGTTGGGCAAAAAAGGCATCTCCGCATTCCTGGTGCCCACCGACACCCCTGGCTTCGTGGTGGACCGCACCGAACACAAAATGGGCATTCGCGCCTCGGACACCTGCGCCGTGACCCTCAACCAGTGCAGCGTGCCTGAAGCCAACCTGCTGGGCGAACGCGGCAAAGGCCTGGCCATCGCCCTGTCCAACCTGGAAGGTGGCCGGATCGGTATCGCCGCCCAGGCCCTGGGCATCGCCCGCGCAGCGTTCGAAGCGGCACTGACTTACGCCCGCGACCGCGTGCAATTCGACAAGGCAATCATCGAGCACCAAAGCGTGGCCAATCTGCTGGCGGACATGCAGACCCGTCTCAATGCCGCGCGTTTGTTGATCCTGCACGCTGCGCGCCTGCGTAGCGCCGGCAAGCCCTGCCTGTCGGAAGCGTCCCAGGCCAAGCTGTTCGCCTCGGAAATGGCCGAAAAGGTCTGTTCCCAGGCCATGCAGATTCATGGCGGGTACGGTTACCTGGAGGATTACCCGGTGGAGCGCTACTACCGGGATGCGCGAATCACGCAGATTTATGAAGGGACCAGTGAAATTCAACGGATGGTCATCGCCCGCGAACTGAAAAACTACCCGCTCTAAATGCCGTATGTGGGAGGGGGCTTGCCCCCGATCACAGTGTCTCAGCCTCAGTAACTGCTGACTGATCCACCGCTATCGGGGGCAAGAGCCTCCTCCCACATGTTTATTGGTCCTTGAATTCCGGCGCGCGTTTGGCCACGAATGCTGCCATGCCTTCCTTCTGATCCTGGGTCGCAAAAGCCGCGTGGAATACCCGACGCTCAAAGCGCACGCCCTCGGACAGGCTGACTTCGAATGCACGGTTCACGCTTTCCTTGACCATCATGCTGATGGGCACCGATTTGCCGGCAATCAGTGTGGCGACCTTCAAGGCCTCATCCAGCAGTTCATCGGCCGGCACGATACGGGCAACGATGCCGCAGCGCTCGGCTTCCACCGCGTCGATAAAGCGCCCGGTCAAGCACATTTCCATGGCCTTGGCCTTACCCACCGCGCGGGTCAGGCGCTGAGTGCCGCCCATGCCGGGCAGTACGCCCAGGTTGATTTCCGGCTGACCGAACTTGGCTCCGTCACCGGCCAGGATAAAGTCGCACATCAGCGCCAGCTCGCAACCGCCACCCAGGGCGAAGCCGTTAACGGCGGCAATGATCGGCTTGCGCCGGTTGGCCACACGGTCGCTGTCGCTGAATAGGTCGTCCATATAGATCTGCGGGTAGGTCAGCTCGGCCATTTCCTTGATATCGGCGCCGGCGGCGAAGGCTTTTTTCGAACCGGTCAGCACGATGCAGCCGATTTCCGGGTTAGCTTCCAGGCCATCCAGGGCCTGATTCAACTCGCTTACCAATTGTGCGTTCAGCGCGTTCAGCGCCTGGGGACGGTTCAAGGTGATCAGGCCGACTCGGCCCTGAACCTCAAGCAAAATAGTCTCGTAACTCATGTATCGGCTCCTTAGAGATTGCGTGAGATGACCATGCGTTGAATATCGCTGGTGCCTTCGTAGATCTGGCAAACCCGCACATCGCGGTAGATGCGCTCCAGGGGAAAGTCGTTCAGGTAACCGTAACCGCCGAGGGTTTGCAAGGCGGCCGAGCAGACTTTTTCGGCCATTTCCGAGGCAAACAATTTCGCCATCGAGGCTTCGACCAGCGCCGGCTTGCCGCTGTCCCGCAGCGCGGCGGCGTAATGCACCATCTGCCGCGCGACGGCGATCTGGGTGGCCATGTCCGCCAGGCGAAACGCCACGGCCTGGTGCTCGATCAGCGCTTTGCCGAAGCTTTGGCGTTCGCGGGCATAGTCGCGGGCGGCTTCGAACGCGGCGCGGGCCATGCCGACCGATTGCGCGGCGATACCCACGCGGCCGCCCTCAAGGTTGGCCAGGGCGATCTTGTAGCCTTCGCCCTCCTCCCCCAGCCGGTTGGCCAGCGGCACCTTCACGTCTTCGAACAGGATCTGGCAGGTGTCGGAGGCATGCTGGCCGAGCTTATCCTCGACCCGCGCCACGCTGTAACCCGGGGAGTCCGTCGGCACGATAAACGCGCTGATGCCACGCTTGCCTGCGGCGGGGTCGGTGACCGCAAACACAATCACCACCCCGGCGTTCTGCCCGGAGGTGATGAACTGTTTGCAGCCGTTGAGCACGTAATGATCGCCCTCCAGCCGCGCGCGGGTTTTCAGGCTGCTGGCATCCGAGCCGGCCTGGGGCTCGGTCAAGGCGAACGCGCCAAGCATGGCGCCGCTGGCCAGGGGCGTGAGGAATTGAGCCTTTTGCTGATCATTGCCGAACTTGAGGATCGGCACGCAGCCCACGGAGTTGTGCACGCTCATGATGGTGGAACAGGCGCCGTCGCCGGCGGCGATTTCCTCCAGGGCCATGGCGTAGGCCAGGTAACCGGTGTCGCAACCGCCCCACTGTTCCGGCACCAACATGCCGAAAAAGCCCAGTTCGGCCATCTCGCCGATGGCTTCTTTGGGAAAGCGGTGCTCGCGGTCCCACTCGGCGGCGAAGGGTTTGAGGCGTTCCTGGGCAAATTGCCGGGCCGCGTCGCTGATTTGCAGCTGTTCTTCATTGGGCAGCATGGGGAGCAGTCCTTAATACAGGCATTCGACGGCCATGGCCGTGGCTTCGCCACCGCCGATACAGATAGCGGCCACGCCGCGTTTGAGGCCTTTGTGGCGCAGGGCCGCGAGCAGCGTTACCAGGATGCGCGCGCCGGACGCGCCGATGGGGTGGCCCAGGGCACAGGCACCGCCATGTACGTTGACCTTGGCATGTGGGATCTGCAGCTTGCTCATGGTGACCAGGGTCACCACGGCAAAGGCTTCGTTGATCTCGAACAGATCGACCTCGTCCAGATTCCAGCCGGTCTTGCTCATCAGCTTGCGAATCGCCCCCACTGGCGCTACCGGGAACAGCCCAGGCTCGTCGGCAAAGGCTGCATGCCCGTGGATCACTGCCAACGGCTTGAGGCCACGCTTGAGGGCTTCGGACTCGCGCATCAGCAGCAATGCCGCCGCGCCGTCAGAGATGGAGCTGGAGTTGGCCGCCGTCACCGTGCCGCCTTCGCGGAACGCCGGTTTCAACTGAGCGATCTTGTCCAGTTTGGCCTTGGGCGGTTGCTCGTCATGCAGGATGGTTTTCTGCTCCTTACCCACGGTGACCTGCAACGGCACGATTTCCGCGGCGAAGTGCCCGTGGCTGATGGCCTCCTGAGCACGCGTCAGGGAGGCGATAGCGAACGCGTCCTGGGCTTCGCGGGTAAAACCGTTATGCAGGGCGCACTCTTCGGCAAAGGTGCCCATCAGGCGGCCCTTGTCGTAGGCATCTTCCAGACCGTCGAGGAACATATGGTCGAGCACACGCCCATGGCCCATGCGGTAACCGCTACGGGCGCGGTCCAACAGGTACGGCGCGTTGGACATGCTTTCCATGCCGCCGGCAATCGCCACGTCGACGCTGCCAGCCACCAGCGCGTCATGGGCCTGGATGGTGGCTTGCATGCCCGAGCCGCACATCTTGTTGAGGGTGGTGCAGCGGGTGCCTTTGTCCAGCCCGGCACCCAGCGCCGCCTGGCGAGCCGGGGCCTGGCCGAGACCGGCGGGCAGCACGCAGCCGAACATCACTTCATCCACCGCATCGGCGGCGATGCCGGCGCGTTCGACCACGGCGCGAATCGCCGCAGCCCCCAGCTGGGGCGCAGTCAGGCCCTTAAGATCGCCCTGGAATCCGCCCATGGGTGTACGTGCAGCGCTGACAATCACAATCGGATCGTTCATCGGTGGTCCTCCTTACTTGGCCGCCATGCGCAAGGCGCCGTCGAGACGGATCACCTCGCCGTTGAGCATGCTGTTTTCAATAATGTGTCGTACCAGCGCGGCGTATTCGGCGGGTTTGCCCAGACGCGGCGGAAATGGCACGCCGGCGGCCAGGGACTCGCGCACCTCGGGGGTCATGCCCGCCATCATGGGGGTTTCGAAGATGCCGGGAGCGATGGTCATCACGCGGATGCCGAACCGCGCCAGTTCACGGGCGGCAGGCAGTGTGAGGCTGGCAATCGCGCCCTTGGACGCGGCGTACGCGGCCTGGCCGATCTGCCCGTCGAACGCGGCCACTGAAGCCGTGTTGATGATCACGCCGCGCTCGCCCTCGGCGTTGGCCTCGGTTTCGGCGATGGCCGCCGCCGCCAAACGCAACAGGTTGAAGCTGCCGATCAGATTGACGTTGATGACCTGGGCAAAACTGGCCAGGCCATGGGGGCCGTTCTTGCCGAGGATCTTCTCGCCACGCACCACACCGGCGCAGTTGACCAACCCGTGCAGCCCGCCAAATGCCGCGACAGTGGCCTGTACCGCCGCTTCGGCCGCCGCCTCCTGGCTGATATCGGCCACGGCACTGCGGGCGTTGTCGCCCAGTTGCTGGGCTTTGGCCGCCACAGCGTCGGCGTTCAAATCCACCAGCATCACTTTGGCACCGGCGGCGACCAACATCTCAGCGGTGGCCGCACCGAGGCCAGAAGCACCGCCGCTGACCAGGAATACCTTGTTTTCAATCTGCATCATTGTGTCCTTAGAAAGGGATCAAGCCACCGCTGCTTGAGCTTTGGCGATTTCCTGATTACGCAAGATAAAACGCTGCAACTTGCCGCTTGGAGTCTTGGGCAAGTCGCTGACAAATTCGATTTCCCGAGGGTAGGCATGGGCCGCCAGACGCTGACGCACATGCAGGCGCAGTTCTTCGGCCAGTTCGGGCGTGGCGCGGTATTGCTCGTTAATCACCACAAACGCCTTGACCAGCTCGGTGCGCTCCGGGTCAGGCTTGCCGACCACCGCCGCTTCGATCACCGCAGGATGTTCGACCAGGGCGCTTTCCACGTCGAAGGGGCCTACGCGGTAGCCGGAAGTGGTGATCACATCGTCACTGCGCCCGACAAAACTGATGCTGCCGTCCGGGTTCAATTCCACGGTGTCGCCGCTAAGGTAGTACTTGCCGACGAAAGCCTTGGTTTTCACCCCTTCATAGCCGGCAAACCAGCACATCGGCGACTGCTCGCGGTCGATGGCCAGGATGCCGGGCTGGCCGGCGGGCAATTCCTGGTAGGCCTCATCCAACACCACGATGCGGTGCCCCGGCGAAGCGAAGCCGGCCGCGCCGACATGCACCGGATGGTCCAGGCCATGGTGATTGCACAGCACCATGCCCAATTCGGTCTGGCCGTAATGGTCGTGAATGGTCACCCCCAGGTTGTCGGCGAACCAGCGGATCACTTCGGGGTTCAGCGGCTCGCCGGCGCTGCTGACAATACGCAATTTGCCCTTGATCGACTGGGCGAACTGACTGCCGCCGGCAATCAGCAAACGATAAGCGGTGGGTGAACCGGTCAGGTTGGTGATCCCGTACTTGTTGATCACCCGGCAGGTACTCTCCAGGGTGAATGGGCCATCGTAGAAGGTAATCGGGTGGCCCATGGACAGCGGCCCGGTGACGCCGAAATAGATGCCATAGGCCCAGCCCGGGTCAGCGACGTTCCAGAACGCGTCTTCGGGGCGCAGGTCCACGGCGTCTCGGGTGTAGCTCTGGAACGCAACGATAGCCTTGAGCGGCACCGACAGCGCTTTGGAGGGGCCGGTGGTGCCCGAGGTGAACATCAGCAGGAACGGTTCCTCGCCGTCCAGCAGCACCGGTTCGCACAGGTTGGAATGCTTGGGCATTTCGGCCCAGAAACTGAAGTCGCCGCGCACGATGCCTTCGCCCTTGGGGCCGGCGACCGTCACGACAGTGGGGCAATCCTGCACCTCGACAAGCTTGGGCCGATTCACGGCGTCGGTGACCACCAGCGCCGCGCCGGAGCTGTTCAAGCGGTGTTCGATGGCTTTAGGCCCGAACGCCGTGAACAACGGTTGATACACCGCACCGATGCGCCAGGTGGCCAGTACCACCACCAGCAATTCCGCCGTGCGCGGCAGCAGGCCGGCGACTTTGTCGCCACGCCCCACGCCCTGGGCCAGCAGGAAATTGGCGAAGCGGGCCGCCTGGTCCTGCAACTCGGTAAAGGTCACGGTGGCGCTGCGCCCGTCCTTGCCTTCCCAGAACAGCGCAATGCGCCCCGGCAGCGCATAGCGGTCGCAACATTCAACGCAGGCATTGAGGCCCAGCAAGCTGCCGGCCAGGGTGGCGTCGACGGTGTGTTGGTAATCGAATTCGGTAGTGGCGGCCAAGTAATCGCGCATCGCTTCAAATCCTTGCGTATTGTTATTTTCAGGACGTTTTTCAGGACAAGAACCTGCGAAATAGTCGCTCCAGAGCGTTGCGGCAGCAATGGTCAAAGCCTTCAACTTGGCTGACTGGTTTGGCCAAGCCTTTATTGATCATAGACCCCGCCGATCATCCGGTTGGCCCTGGCGATTGGACGCCGCGCCCGGCAGCTTCTAACCTGATGGCCTGCGCCACCGAAGAAGTTCCCGCCTGATGATCGTGCGTCCCAAGCCCAACCTGCTGGGCATCCTGTTTTCCCTCAAAGGCTCGATTGCCAAGCGCATTGCCTTGCGCAGCCTGCTGGTGACGCTGCTGGCGTCGGTGATCGTATTGGTGGAAACGCTGCACCCGGCGTACTTCTCCAAGGTCAACGCCACGCCCTTCACCTTGCTTGGGCTGTCGTTGTCGATCTTTATGAGCTTTCGCAACAACGCCTGCTATGACCGCTGGTGGGAAGGCCGCAAGCAATTGGGGCAAATGATCATTGAGGTGCGCTCGCTGATCCGACAGACCCAGGCGCTGACCGATACGTCCGAGCGCGCAAGCCTGTTGCGCGCCGTTTGTGGCTTCTCTCACGGCTTGATCGCGCGTCTGCGCCATGAAGACGAAGCCCTTGCCATCCAGCCTTGGGCGAAAGTGCAGGCCGACCATCCGAACCTGCCCGATCAGGTCCTGCAGCAATTGGGCGCGCGCTTCAGCGAGCTGGCCGGACAAGGTGCAATCAGCGAATGGCGCTACACCCAATGGGAAACACGCCTGGTCAGCCTGAGCCAGGTACAGGCCGCGTGCGAACGTATCAAGCACACCCCACTGCCCTTCCCTTACACCTTGCTGCTGCACCGCACCATCTACCTGTTCTGCATCCTGCTGCCGTTCGCCATGGCCGAACCCTTGGGCTGGCTGACCCCGGTGTTCACTGCCATCGTCAGCTACACCTTCTTCGGCCTTGATGAGATTGGCGACGACCTGGAAGACCCCTTCGGCTTCGACGAAAACGACCTGCCCTGCAACGCCATCCTGCGCACCCTGGAGCGTGAGGTCCTGGCCGCTCTGGGGGCAACGCAACTGCCGCCGGCGTTGGAGCCGGTGGAGTACGTGCTCACCTGATGCGGGTTTGACACCTGCCGTGGTCTGGTCGAAGCTTGCGCCTCTCAACGAACTGCTGACGCTTTCGGACACCTGCATGCCAAAGTCACGCCGCTACGCCCTCGTGGGCCTGTGCGCCCTGTTGTTTATCGTACTCATCACTTGGTATTTCACTCGCAGCACGCCGGTGGCGGTGCCGCCCGCGATTGCCCATGGTTACTCCAAAGCATTGAAGCAGGCGCACAATGGCGAACCGGGCGCGGCGCGCGTGCTGTATCAGCAATTGGCGCGGCCGGACCTGTCGCCCGAACGCCGCGCCGCCCTGCACGCGGAATTACCTAACTACCCCAGCCCTCAAGCCTTGAAGCTGGCGGATAAAGACTTGGCCGCCCCGTCGACACTGGTGCGCGAGGCGGCGATCCGCAGCATCGTCGGCCTGGTGCCTACCGGCCAGCGCACGCTGTTGCTCGGCCCGGTCCTCGACGACCCAGAGCAACCCGTGCGTTTTGCCGCGGCCAATGCCCTGCTGGGCTTGTCGCCAGATACCCTGGGCCTGTACTTCGGCCCGTTGCAACAGGTGCTGGACGAGTACGTCAAACACCTCAAGTCCCAGCCCGAAACTGCCGAAGGCTGGATTCAACTGGCACGCTTGTACATTCACAGTGCGCTGCTGCCCGAGGCTAAGAATGCGCTGGAACAGGCCACTCGCCTGCAACCGGACAACTTGCCGGCGGTGGTCGCGCAAATCGAGCTGTTGGATAAACAAGGCAAAACCGACGAGTCGCGGCAACTGCTGGCCCGGCAATTGGCGGCGCATCCCGAATCGGCTTACCTGCAACATGCTCTGGGCTTGTGGCTGCTGCACCACGGTGAGCGGACCTACGCGCTGCTCGGTCTTTCCAAAGCGGTAGAGTTGGAGCCGGACAATCAGGATTACCGCTACGACCTGGCCACCACCCTGCACGCCCAACAGGAACTCGAAGCCGCCCAACGTCAGCTGGAAGAAATCGTCCAGCGCCACCCGGCCAACCGCAAGGCGCGGGTGCTGTTGATCAACTACTGGAAAGAAAGCGGCCAATTGCAGAATGTGCAGGTGCTGCTCGCCCAGCTCGAACAACAGAACCCCGACGATCCCGCGCTGCAACAAGGGCTGTAGGCGTCTACAACAAATTGGAAAAAAGCGACGCCGCGCACAAACCCGGCTAAAACGTTGAACCCCCGCAATAGCCAACGGTCAAGTGCATATGGCGCGCCCGAACGGGCGTGCACCTCTCCTCGCTTGTGACCTGAGGGCACTTCTTGTCTACATCTAAAGCGCTGTTAACCGAAAAAGCGGCCACTGGCATCGAAGGTCTTGATGACATTCTTTCCGGTGGTTTGTCCCGCAGCCATTTGTTCCTGCTCGAAGGTGAGCCGGGGACCGGCAAAACTACCGTAGCCCTGCATTTCCTGCAGGCCGGCGCGAAAAACGGTGAAACATCGTTGTACATCACCCTGTCCGAAACCGAGCGCGAACTGCGCCAGGGTGCCAAGTCCCATGGCTGGGACCTGGATGACAATATCAACATCTTCGAACTGACCCCGCCCGAAAGCCTGCTGAACGCTGAACACCAGCAGAGCCTGCTGTATTCCTCCGACCTGGAACTGGGCGAAGCCACCCGGCAGATTTTCGAAGTGGTCGAGCGCGTGAAGCCGACCCGTGTGGTGGTCGACAGCCTGTCCGAGATTCGTCTGCTCGCGCAAAGCTCGTTGCGCTATCGCCGACAGATCCTCGCCATCAAGCATTACTTCGTGCGCTACGACGCCACCGTTTTGCTGCTGGACGACCTGACCACCGAATCCCTCGACAAAACCGTGCACAGCGTGGCCCATGGCGTTATTCGTCTGGAAGAACTGACGCCCAACTACGGCGCTGAACGCCGACGCGTTCGGGTGGTGAAGTACCGTGGGCAGAAATACCGCGGCGGCTTCCACGATTTCACCATCATGGGTGACGGCATCCATGTGTTCCCGCGCCTGGTGGCGGCCGAGCATCGTGGCGGCTACATCCGCCAGACCCTGAGCAGCGGCATTCGCGAACTGGATGCGCTGATGGGCGGCGGCGTAGAGACCGGCTCCAGCAGCCTGATCCTCGGCCCGGCCGGTACCGGTAAGTCGCTGATCTCGATGATCTTCGCCGCCGCCGCCGTGGCCCGTGGGGAAAAAGCCGCGCTGTTCATTTTCGATGAAGAACTGGGCCTGCTGTTCGAACGTATGAAAAACATGGGCATCGACCTCGCCGCCCTGCAAGCCACCGGCAACCTGCTGATCGAGCAGGTAGACGCCGCGGAACTGTCCCCCGGCGAGTTCTCCCACCGTGTGCGCCGCTGCGTGGACGAACGCGGGATCAAAACAGTGGTGATCGACAGCATTAACGGCTATCAGGCCGCCATGCCAGAAGAGAACGCGCTGATCCTGCATATGCACGAGCTGCTGCTGTACCTCAACCGCCGTGGTGCGGCGACCTTCATGACGGTGGCCCAGCACGGCCTCGTGGGTGACATGCAGGCGCCGGTGGACATCACTTACCTGGCCGACACTGTGATTCTGCTGCGTTATTTCGAAGCGCTGGGCAAGGTCCGTCGCGCCATCTCCATTATCAAGAAGCGCACAGGCACCCATGAATCGACGATTCGCGAATACCGCATCAGCAACCAGGGCATGACCGTGGGCCAACCACTGGATAATTTCCAAGGCGTGCTGCGCGGCATCCCCACCTACATGGGCGCCGGATCGCCGTTATTGAAGGAAGAGGGAGAGTGACAGACCTGTCTCCCGTCTCCGAGCGTGCCATTGTGCTGGCGCCCATGGGCCGCGACGGCACCTTGGCGCTGATGATGCTCAATGAGGCCGGCTACAGCGGCGTCATTGCCAGCAACCTCAAGGCCCTGTGCGAAGCCCTGGAACAGGGCGCGGGTCTGTTGATCATCGCTGCTGAGGCCTTGCGCGGCATCGACCTGGAGCCGTTACTGGAGCATCTGCACCAGCAGCCCGCCTGGTCGGACCTGCCCATCGTGCTGCTGACCCACCACGGCGGCGGCGAGCAGAACGGCTCATCCCACCTCAGCGGCTTGTTGGGCAACGTGACCTTCCTTGAGCGACCGTTTCACCCGGTGACTTTGATCAGCCTGGTCAGCGCCGCCCTTCGCGGGCGTCGCCGCCAATATGAAGCGCGGGACCGCTTGATCGACCTCGGCGAAAGCGAGCTGCGCTTGCAACGCACCCTGGAGACCCTTGAACAACAGGTCGAAGAGCGTACCGCTCAACTGCGCAACAACGAAGAAGCGCTGCGCCAATCCCAGAAAATGGAAGCGGTCGGTCAATTGACCGGCGGCATCGCCCATGACTTCAACAACATGCTCACCGGCATCATCGGTAGCCTGGAGCTGCTGCGAAGGCGTGTGGCCCGTGGCAAGCTGGACGATCTGGACAGCCTGATCGACCTGGGCGTCACCTCCGCCAACCGCGCCGCCGGCCTCACCCACCGGTTACTGGCGTTTTCTCGCCGCCAGTCCCTCGACTCCAAACCGGTGCAAATCAACCAGTTGGTCACGTCCATGGGTGAGCTGCTGCAACGCAGCATCAATGAAAGCATCGGTCTGGACATGCGTCTGAGCGAGCAATTGTGGACCGCGGAGGCCGACCCCAATCAGTTGGAAAGCGCCCTGCTCAACCTGGTGATCAATGCACGGGATGCCATGCCCAACGGTGGCAGGCTTATCGTGGAAACCACCAACCGCCATCTCGACAGCGTGTTCACTGCCGCTTATGGCTCCCTCACACCGGGCGACTACGTAGAGTTGAGTGTCAGCGACACCGGTTGCGGCATTCCCGAAAGCGTTATGGGGCGCGTGTTCGACCCGTTTTTCACCACCAAGCCGATTGGCCAGGGCACAGGGCTCGGTCTGTCGATGATCTACGGCTTTGCCCGTCAGTCCCGTGGCCATGTGATCATCCATAGCGAAGTCGGCAAAGGCACCACAGTCAGCCTGTTCCTGCCACGTTTTGTCGGCGAAGTGATCGCCCAGCAAACGCTGAATCCTACCCTGCTGCCCTACGCCACTGACGGCGAAACCGTGCTGATCGTCGAGGACGATGCGGCGGTGCGCTTGCTAGTCAGCGCAGTGCTCAAGGAGCTGGGCTACGCGTACGTCGAGGCCAGCGACGGCCACACCGCCGTGCCGATTATCCAATCCGATCAGCGTATCGACCTACTGATCAGCGATGTCGGGCTGCCAGGCATGAACGGTCGCCAATTGGCGGAAATCGGCAGGCAGCTCAGGCCGGACCTCAAAGTGCTGTTCATCACCGGTTATGCCGAGCATGCCGCAGTGCGCGGCGGGTTCCTGGATCCGGGGATGCAGTTGATCACCAAGCCGTTCACCTTCGATTTGTTGACGGCAAAAGTGCGGGAAATGATTTGCGCCCCCTCAGACTGAAGGTATCAACGCTCTGGTAAGGCTGGGAAAAACCCAGTCACTATTGTTTCGGCAGAAAGTAGGATCGCTTAGCGCCTTGCGGGTACGAAGAGGTACATGGGGGGAGGTAATCCCTTCCCCTGTAGCCCCTGAAATTACTTGAAGAGCCGTGCGATGATTGATAATTCCACACCGTTTAACCTTTCACTCCCTCTCGTTTCTCCCCTCGTCACGCCAACGTCACCTGCGGCACCTAGTCCCCTTATTCGAAATGAGCGCACGGGCACCGAAGCAACGCCTCAGGATGATGGAAACAGTGTGCTGGCTTTGCTGTTTGCCAAAGCATTAAAAGCGGGGGCGACGGACGACGGCTTTCCCGAGAATATCGATAACATTCCGAAAACATCGACCTTCGGCCAGTGGTGGACCGTTTTGCACAATGCGTTGAAGAGTCCGCCGTTTCTCAAGTGGGCCCTGGAAAAAGGCATTGACCTGTCAAAGCCTATGGAAATCTCCCCTGCCCGTGACTCGATCTCTTTTACAGTCAACGGGAAGATGCAAAAGTTCTCGGGCCCCGATCAGGGGCATAGCTGGGCAGAAGTCACGGGGCCGATCATGCGAGCCGCAGAGGTGCTTAGCCCTGAACGAAAGCCATTGAACCTGGAATCTGCACACAACAGCACATCGGCGCCCTTTGAAGTGGTTGCACACTTTCACAACGAGCTTCATAGCACGCGGTCAATGGAGTCAATCAACACGCGCGCCGCCGAACTTGAACAGAGTAAAACCTTGCGCTGGATCCCTGGCAAAGACTCCAACGATTTGGCATCTGAAAGCTATTCGACACGACTGCAGAACGAAGCAACCAAGCTGGGCGATGCTCAAAACAAGTATCTACTGGCGCGCGAACTTCTGCCCATTATTTTGAAAAATGACGAAAACAGTGAAACCTATAAAGATTTGATGTACCGCACGAAGCTGTCGATTTATGAACGAAGAAGATTGACACCAGAAGCGGCCAAAGCTCAATTGCAGCAAAACATCCTAAATGCCCTGAAAAACACCACGATCAGCGTGAACCCTGACTCTGCATACGCCAAGTCAATGCCGGGCAACTCGGGAACTACCGTATCGTTGGAAAAGTTCATCACTGATAACGGTTGGACGATTCCCAAGACCACTGATGAGATTGTTAATTTTATTGACGTGTTGATCAGTCACGCACCGAAGCAACCGTCCAACGGAAACTTCGGAGGTGCAATGGACTGGCCGATCCCATTGAGCGGCATCAGCCCCGCACGCCTGACTTCTTCGCTGACGGATAAAAGTCTTGGGCTGTCCAGCCTGGACGCGTATGACTCAAATAAGGGCGTATTGGACTACCTAACGACGGACCTGCACTTCTCGACATCACAACTGCGTCATCCGCGCAAGGTGATCGAAGACATCATTGGCTCGCGCAAGGGCGAGGCCCTGGGCAAAGCCCTCCAAGATAAATTTGGCGGGCTGTCGACCCCCACAAGCGTCAATGACTGGACGTTGGCCGCCATCCACGCCACCCTCGATCCTGAAAGTACCGTAAAACCCAGCCGCACCCGGGTTGCAGGGTTTGACCTGGCGGACGCCAAACAGTGGGGCAAACACCCTTCGGAAATTTTGCAAAACTTGGCATATCACTTGTCCGGCTCGGGGCGTGTGAGCCACAAACTGGCCCCCGTTGCCGCCCACCTCTTAATGGCGCGCCGGGCTCCTGAGTTTCTGGTCAGGGATATTCCCGCGAATGTGACCTACGGCTCCCATTCGTGGGTGAGTTTCAGTACGGCGGTCGCCCGCATTGAAGCTGAGCGACCTGGGGCCTCCTCCACGTTGACATATGGCGAAATCATGGCGCGGGCGGAGCGCGCGCCTATCAGTGTTGCGGACCAGGCTACCGAGTATTCCGCTCAGACCGACGCACTTAAAGACTGGGGCGTCGCCAACGGAATCATCCCGCGAAACCCAGAAGATACTTACACTGAGACGCAGATGACGACCGTCCGCGCGGCCTATGATGCACGGGTCAGAGAGCTGAGCGCAGCCTCCCAGGCGCAAGCCACGCCAATGCCCTCGCGCAAGGAGATGGCTCTTCAAGAGTTGAAACGCGTATATGGCGACAAAATACCGTTTGAAAAGAAGTGCATCTCGTCATTCCCTGAACAGCGGGAGTATCCCGGCCCCTACTCAGTGGTTGATCTGTATTTGGAGGGTCGCCTTCTCAACCCGCCCGGTTTCGATTGGCACTCGTCCGATAGCAACGTATCGATACGACCTATCCAAGTACAGGCTGGACAATTAAAAGACGTCAATAAAGCCTTTAAGGAGGAGCTTCCAAATTACTTTAAAGGCATGAAGCAAGCCGTGGCCAGCCAAGTAAAACACTTGATATCGACGCAGCCGTTGGAAGTGCGCAAGGATTTCGAGTTCGGCGCCATCACTGTGATGCGCGCAGATGAACTTTATTATGAAAACCAGTACAACTTCTACGGCAACCTTGTTGGTCGAGCGCAAAAAACCAAGGAACGAAAAAATAACAATCTTCTGATTCGCACTCGGCGTAATGGTAAAACTCGTACATATGAAATCGATATGAAGCGCGGCAGTATTTCCCAAACGGCTATTGGCAGTGAGCCTGGCTACTATCCGCCTAGGGCAACCGAGCCCCATACAAGGTTAGTAGAAATAAAACCGACCGGCACACACGCACCCGATATCGCCGACAGTAAACCGCACGCCGACCATATACCGGACAACTTCAGCAGCGAACGAACGCGCTACATTGCGCAAGCGTTTGTGGACGACGCGAATATTGAAAAATTCGAAAAAGAAGCCACCGGCCTTACAACATTTGAGAGTGAAGTTCCTTTCTATAAGAAAGGCCGAGAGGCGATGCTCAACCTCATTCCCTTGAGATCGGCGATTAGCAACTTTCAAAAGGGCAAGATTGAAGCCGGCGCGCAGGATCTTGTGTTTGATGTCTTTGGCTTCTCTCTGGCGCTCGGTGCGGCGGCTAAGAGCGCCAAAGTCCTGCAAACCGGTGCGTCCTGGGCTGAAAAGGCCGCGCGCGCGGTGAAAATCGTAGGTAGAGCCGCCATTGGAAGTCTTAATCCATTGGGCGCGCTGGGTGATGCGGCTCGCTTGGCCCAACGCGGTGCCGTTGCCGCAGGTGGTGGGTTGAAGCGGCTATACACAGGGCTCAGCAAGGCCGACACCCTTGCACAGACGTTAAAGCCCGGGATTGCCCAGGGCACCTTGAAAGCAGCCAATGGTATCGACGACATCAGTGTAATCGCCAAACTTGATGAAACGACGGGGAACTGGCATGCGTTAGACCCTCGTACGCAGCAAGCTTACGGGTTGCCGCTCGACAATTTTCAGCCCAAAGTTCTTGGAACTGACGAGTTTAAAAAAAATGTCGATTTTTTGTATAAAAATGTAGACAGAGTAACAGAAAGCTATATCTGTCACACCATCGCTCTGCGTGTCATGCAAGCAGATAAAAAAATTACCGACAAAACATTCCAAATACTTCGGAGCCAGACGACTGCCCCCATTAGCCCGCTCTATTACAAACTTATGGGGGTCAGCCCCGACAACCTTAAAAGCACCCTCAATGCCGCCGATATTACCGAGTCCGGGATAGTCACTTTTGTCCATCGAAACGGTAGTAACAAAGGAAAGATCGCTCACTCCGCTTACATCCATAAAGCAGATAATGGCGAACTCACCTTTTTACACACCAATTCATTGACACTGGATGTTCACCTTACGCGGAAATCTGGAAAAGTGGAAACCGTGGGGTCGGCAAATACTTACCGGTTCGGCGATGAGCAATTCGAAGGTCTTCGGAATTTCTTGAATGTAGGGCAAGGTCATGACGTCACATTCACACCTGCCAGTCAAATCAACGCCAGAGTGATGGCGCAGGCCAGTTAAATTCACACATGGGAATTCAGGCTCAGCAAGAGCCTGAATTACGCCCAAGCGACTTTGCTCAGGCCAACAAACGCTGGATATGCTCTTGCAGCGTATCCAGATCAAACGGCTTGGCCAAGATCGGCGCATTGCGCGTGATCGGGCTGTCGCAGTCGAGAATTTCCTGCGGGTAACCGCTGATGAAAATGACCTTGAGTTCCGGGCGCAACTTGATTGCAGGCTCGGCGATCTGCACGCCAGAGATGCCACCCGGCAGTCGATAGTCAGTCACCATCAGGTCCAGATGGGGTTTGGTGGCGAGGATTTCGAAAGCCTGTTCGCCGTTGATCGCCTTCAATACCCGGTAACCCAGGCCCGCCAGGTATTCACCCAACACAAACATAATGGACTCGTCGTCTTCGACGATCAGTACGACATCTTGTGCATCTTCACTCATGGGAAGCCTTTGTCCGGTCAATTGCTGCAACTACGACCATAGGGTCACGTAGAAGGTTGCGTCGAGGCGACGATTGAGTTCACGCCGCCGGTTCAAGGGGCAAACACACGCGAAACAGAGCGCCCTCGCCTATCCGGCTCTCGACTTCGATGGTGCCGCCGTGGGCCGCGACGATCTGCTCGGAAATAAACAGCCCCAAGCCCAATCCTGCTGCAACCTGACTGGCCGATACACGCTCGAACTGTTGGAAAATGCGCTTCTGGTTTTCCTCGCTGATGCCGATACCACGGTCGCGCACTTCAACCCGCGCCTCGCCGTGTTCGCTGTACACCCGCACGTCCACCGGGCTCTTGGCGCCGTAGCGCAGTGCGTTGGTCAGCAGGTTGGTCACCACCTGCTCGATTCGGAACTCGTCCCAATGCCCCACTACAGGACCTTCGGCCGATAACTGCATGGACGACTCAGCGGCGGCGACTTGCGGAGCGAAGTTCTCCACCAAGTTGCTGACCAGTTGCGCCAGGTCGAAGCGCGCCGGGCGAATTGACAGTTTGCCGGTACGGATACGCGACACATCGAGCATGTCTTCGATCAGACGGATCAGGCTGCGGATCTGGCGCTCATCGCGATCGACCATGGCGTGCATCTTGTCCAGAGTGAACGCTGCGGCGTTGTCTCGCGCCAGGTGCATCTTGCGCAGCTGGGTTTCCAGGATCAGGCCGTTGAGGGGCGTGCGTACTTCATGGGCGACGATCGACATAAAGTCATCGCGCATGCGCACCGCCTGCTCCAGCTCGGCTTGAGTGGCCTGCAAGCGGTTGAGCAGCAGTTCCTGTTCGCGGCGGCTGCGTTCCAGCTCTTCGACCTGCAATTTCATCGCCTTGCTCTGGCGATACAGGTCGACAAACACATTGACCTTGCTCTTGACCGCATGGATATCCAGCGGCTTGTGCAAGAAATCCACCGCGCCACTTTCATAGCCCTTGAATGCGTAGTTGAGTTCTCGGCCAGCGGCGCTAACAAATACGATGGGGATGTTCTTGGTCTTCTCGGTGCCGCGCATCAGCTCGGCCAACTCAAAACCATTCATGCCGGGCATCTGCACATCGAGAATCGCCATGGCGAACTCATGCTCCAGCAACAGGGACAACGCTTCGTCGGCGCTCAATGCCTTGAAAACCTGGCGATCCTCGCGCTTGATCAGCGCTTCGAGGGCCAGCAGGTTTTCCGGCAGATCGTCGACGATCAGCAGTTTGGCCTGGACAGTACTTAACATGGGGAAGATTCCAGCAAAACCAGCAATGAGCCTATCCGGCTCAAAGTCAGAATATGGTCAGGTGTCTGCAACGCCAGGGCTGCACGGGGCATAACGTCCACGCGTGCTTCCGCTGGGTCCTGTACAACAGTGGTGCCGTGTTGCTGTTTTACGTAGGCCAGTCCCCGTGCGCCGTCCTGGTTGGCGCCGGTCAGCAGGATCGCCAGCAGCCCGGGGCCGTAAGCATCCGCCGCCGAGGTGAACAGAAAATCGATGGACGGACGCGAGTGATGTACACGCTCTTCCTGGCTCAGGGACAGGCTGCGATCCTGCTCCACCGACAAGTGATAGCCGGGGCCGGCGAAGTACAAGGTACCGGGCTCGATGGATTGCTTGTCCTGGGCTTCGCGCACCGGAATGCGCAGGCGCCGGGCGAACACTTCGGCCAATTGGCTGCGGCGCTCATCCGGTAAGTGCAGCACCGCGATGATGGGCAAGCCGAAGCCGTTAGGCAGTTCGCTGAAAATACCCAACAACGCTTCGACGCCGCCGGCGGACGCGCCGACGACGATGGCTTCAATCCCGCGAATCGGGCTGGCTGCAGCGTCGTTCATGATTTGCGGTAGATCCGTTCCTGCTTGACCAAGGGTTCGAAGTGTTTGTTATAGCCGGAGAAATCCAGGGTTTCCTTGCTGCCCAGCACCAGGAAACCGCGATGGCATAGCGACTCATGAAACAATCCGAACGCTCGGTCTTGCAACTTTTTATTGAAATAAATCAATACGTTACGACAAGAAATTAATTGAGTTTCTGAGAAGACACTGTCGGTGGCCAGGCTGTGGTCGGCGAACGTCACGTTTTCCCGCAATGTCTTGTCGAATATCGCGTAATCGTATGCCGCCGTGTAGTAGTCGGCAAACGAACGTTGCCCGCCTGCCTGCTGATAATTGGTGGTGTAGGCCCGCACGTTCTCCAGGGAAAAAATGCCCTGTTTGGCTTTGTCCAAGGACGCTGGGTTGATATCGGTGGCGTAGATGATCGTACGCTCCAGCAAGCCCTCTTCGCGCAGCAGGATGGCCATGGAGTACACCTCCTCCCCCGTGCTGCAACCGGCGATCCAGATCTTGATCGACGGATAGGTCTTGAGCAGCGGTACCACTTCCTGGCGGATCGCCAGAAAGTGCGACGGGTCGCGGAACATCTCGCTCACCGGGATCGTCAGGAACTGCAATAACTGCATGAACGCCGCCGGGTCATGCAACACCCGCTCCTGCAGCGCGGAAATGGTGGCGCAGTCGAACTGGCGCATGGCATGGGCCACGCGACGTTTGACCGACGCCCCGGAATAGTCGCGAAAGTCATAGCTGTACTTGAGGTAAATCGCCTCGATCAGCAGGCGCAGCTCAATATCGCTGCTTTTTTCCAAAAAACTTCGCTCCACTTAAATGCGTTCCATCTTCGGCAGCCATACGCGAATCAACGAGAACAGACGATCCAAGTCGATCGGTTTGGCCAGGTAATCATTGGAGCCGGCCGCGAGGCAGCGCTCCTGGTCGTCTTTCATGGCCTTGGCAGTCACAGCGATGATCGGCAGCTTCTTCCAGCGCGGGTCCTGGCGGATCAGCGCCGTGGCCTCGTAGCCGTCCATCTCCGGCATCATCACGTCCATCAGCACCAAGTCGATGTCCTCGACCTCATTGAGGCGGTCGATGGCTTCACGGCCGTTACGCCCGATCACCACCACCGCGCCTTTGTGCTCCAAGGCGCTGGTCAGGGCGAAGATGTTGCGTACATCGTCGTCTACCAACAGGATTTTGCGCCCTTCGAACACCTTGTCGCGGCTGCGGGCGGTCTTGAGCATCTTCTGGCGTTCATGGGACAGCTGGGATTCGACTTTGTGCAGAAAGAGTGTGACTTCGTCCAGCAGCCGCTCCGGCGAGCGGGCGCCCTTGATGATGATCGAGCGCGAGTATTTGCGCAGTTCGGCTTCTTCATCGCGGGTCAGGTTGCGCCCGGTGTAGACGATTACCGGCGGGAACGAGCAGATGTCCTCGGTGGCCATGCGTTTGAGCAGCTCGTTGCCGAGCATGTCCGGGAGCTTGAGGTCGATGATCATGCAGTCATAGACGTTGCTGCGCAGCAGTTCGAGGGCTTCCTGGGCAAAGCCTACGGCGGTTATCTCGATGTCATCGTCGCCGATCAGGCGGGCAATGCTGTCGCGTTGCAGGTCATCGTCCTCCACCAGCAGCACGCGTTTGACCTTTTGCGTCAGCTTGGC
Source organism: Pseudomonas sp. S5F11 (assembly GCF_019641515.1). NCBI lineage: Bacteria > Pseudomonadati > Pseudomonadota > Gammaproteobacteria > Pseudomonadales > Pseudomonadaceae > Pseudomonas > Pseudomonas sp. S5F11. Next base: position 670,403 of record NZ_JAIFJZ010000001.1, on the reverse strand, counting down.
TTCCAGGCGCGCGAACACGTCCTTGAGTTCTTCACGGGTGGTGGGCTTGACTGCGTAGCCGATGGCGCCCATGTGCATGGCGGCCTCGACCCGGTCTTCCACGGAAATCACATGCACCGGGATGTGCCGGGTGCTGGCGTGTTCCTTCAGGCGTTGCAGCACGGTCAACCCGGAATGGTCCGGCAGGCGCATGTCGAGCAGGATCGCGTCGGGGATGTACTGCTCGGCCAGGTTGTAGCCTTCGTCGGCGCCGTGGGCGACCAGACATTGGTAGCCCAGCTCATGGGCCAGGTCGAACAGGATGCGGGCAAAGTTCGGCTCGTCTTCCACCACCAGGATGCAGCGCGTGGTGAACGGGGCCTTGTCGCGGTCGTCGGCAAAGCGCGGGATCTGCTCGGCATCGGCCACCGGCAAGGGCGAGACCTTGACCGGGACCGGCGCAGGTGCTGCAACCACCGGGCGCGGCGGTTCGATGGCCTGGGGCTGTTCCTCGTGCTCGACGTACTGTTCCGGCAATGTCAGGGTAAACACACTGCCCTTGCCCGGTTCGCTGGTGACGTGGATCGAACCACCGAGCAAGGTGGCCAGGTCGCGGGAAATCGACAGCCCTAAGCCCGTGCCGCCGTAACGGCGGTTGGTGGTGCCGTCGGCCTGGCGGAAGGCTTCGAAGATGCTCTCTTGCTGGTCCGGGGCGATGCCGATCCCGGAATCGCGCACCGTGAATACAATCCCGCCTTCGGCCGCGCCGGACACCGACAGGCTCACCTGGCCCTGCTCGGTAAACTTGATCGCGTTGGACAGCAGATTCTTGAGGATCTGCTCCAGGCGCTGGCGGTCGGTGAACAGCATGGCCGGCGCTCCCTCTTGCACCTCCACCTGGAAACCCAGCTTGCGATCGGACGCCAGAGGTTCGAACATCCCCCGCAGACCGTCCACCAGACGTGCCACGCTGGAATTTTCCGGGCGTACTTCGAGCTTGCCGGCTTCGACCTTGGAAATATCCAGGATGTCGTTGATCAGGTTAAGCAGATCGTTGCCCGCCGAGTAGATCGACTCGGCAAACTTGACCTGCTCGGCACTGAGGTTTTCCTGGGGGTTTTCCGCCAGCAATTTGGCCAGGATCAGTGAACTATTGAGTGGCGTACGCAGCTCGTGGGACATGTTGGCGAGGAATTCGGACTTGTATTTGCTTGAACGCTGCAACTCTTCGGCGCGGTCTTCCAGCTCCAGTTGGGCCTGGTTCAGCTCGATATTCTTGCGATCCATGGCGTCGCGCTGCTCAGCCAGGGTCTGGGTCTGCTCGGCCAACTGCTCGTTGGTCTGCTCCAGCTCTGCTTGTTGGGTCTCCAGATGAACCTGGGATTCCTTAAGGATGCGCGACTGTTCTTCGAGCTCCTCGTTGGCGGTCTTGAGTTCTTCCTGCTGCACTTGCAGCTCCTCGTTGAGCTGCTGGGTTTCGGCCAGCACCTCCTGCAAACGCTGGCGATAGCGCGCGGCCTCGATGGACGTGCCGATATTGCCGGCGATCAGCTCCATCAATTCCGTATCGCGCTCCTGCAGCGGGCGCAGGAAGCCCAGTTCGATTACGCCGTTGATGCGATCATCATCGCTGGTGGGCATTACCAGCACGCTGCGGGTAGCGCCTTCGCCCAGGCCCGAGCTGACTTTGAAGTAGTCCACCGGCACATCGTCCAGGCGGATCAGGCGGTCCAACTGCGCGGCCTGGCCGACAATGCCTTCGTCGCTGTAGATCGCTTGCTCCTGCTGCTCCTGCTCGCGGGAGAAACCGTAGGTGGCGATGCGCTTGAGGCCGCCATGCTCTTCGCGCACATACAGTGCGCCGACCACCGAGCCCATGTATTGGGCAAAAAACTGCAGGATATTGCGTCCCAGCATGTTCAGGGTCAGTTGACCCAGCACCTGCTCGGCCAGTTCGGTCTGGCCATTACGCAGCCACGCTTGCTGTTCGAGACGCCGAGCAATCTTCTGTTGTGACGCGAGGTTTGCGCTGTAACTCTCTGAAAGAGCTACTAGATTTTTACGCCCTACATAGGCAAGAAAACCGCTCAACCCCAGTACGAATACCAGGTACAGGCCGACGCTGATCACTGTGGTACGGGTCACGTCGGCATTGCGGGTGATCCGGAACTGCTGCTCCATCGCCACCGCTTCGTCGTACTCCTTGCGGATCTCATCGGTCAGGCGCTTGCCACGTCCGGCCTTGACGGCGCTGCGGTAGTCCCCGCTCTGGCGCTGCATATCAATCATTGTCTGGGCGTACTTGTTCCACTCCAGTTGCAGCGCCTCCAGACGCTTGAGGCGGTCGACCTGTTGCGGGTTATCGGCAACCAGTTCCTGCAGGTTACGCAGGTCGGACATGATCCGCGGTTTGGCCACCTCGTACGGATCGAGGAAGTGCTCGTCGCCGGTGATCAGGAAACCGCGCATGCCGGTTTCCTGATCGACTGTCAGCTTTGACGTCTCATTGAGGTTATTGATGACCCGATCGGTGTGCTCCACCCACTGGATCACCGACAGCAAATAGGTGATCAGGCACACGAAAAACACCGCGCTGAGCACGCCCACACCCAGGGGCAATGCCACGTTTCTGCTCAGGAGGGTACGAAAGCTCTTTTCATCGACGGACGAAGCGGGAGTCATGGGCATGCCTTGGCCAAATACGGAAAAACGGGGAGTTTGCCCCAAACGTGGCAGTGAGGGCTATGTTTCTGACGCAACGAGCGGAACAAAACCTGGCGGTTAGCCACCTTTAGCGCCCTCGCCGCGCGATGTTTGCTCGTATTTATCTACATATAGGCTGACAACTTGGGCAAACGGCTCTGCGGAACGCTCTTGTCTGCAACGGACACCTAATAACAAGCCTCGGGTACAGGGATGTTCGTCAACAAGGCACTTCCAACCATGACCAACAGGTAGCCCGCGATGAATGCAGTCAACACCCCACGTTTGCCCACTCCCTCTGCCCTGGTAAATCCACCATTGGCATCGGTTTCCCGATTACCGTCGGGCGCGAGCACGGCTCAGGCTCTTGCAAAGCCTGAACAGTCCTCCTCTTCCGGCACGCAGAGCCTGCAACAGGCCCTGGCCGACCAGCGTAACTGGCACGAATTGGCGCAGGCGCTCTTTAGCCTGGCCAAGGAGCTGCCGGCAGACGCCGATGAACAGGCCGTGGCTGACGCGTTAAAAGCGCGGTCGATGCCGCGCCACCTGGCCTCTGGCACCGCCACTACCGTGAACCTTGACGCGTTTATCAGCGAACAACGCCTGGCGCAGCCTACCCGCCGCCACTACGTTGTGTACTTGGCCGAGGCAGTGGCCCAGCGGGCACTGCAGTCGCCCCTGGGCAATTTCGGCGGTGGGCTGTCCTGGCCGATCCCCTTGAGCGTTGCCGACCAGAGCAAAATCGGCACGCTGGTGGACAAAAATACTGCAGGTCTGCCCGGTCTGCCGCTGGAGGATACGCGCAAAGGTGCCCTCGGTTATCTGCTCGAACAGACCCCGTTGTCCGATGCCGAGCTGCGAGACCCGCCCAACGCCCTGGCAAAACTGGTGGCATCCCCTCGCGCCCAGGCGCTTGGCCAGGCGATCCAAACCGAATTGGGTGGCGCTGACACCCCTGGCAGCGTCAATGACTACGTGCTCGCGGCCATCAACATGGGCCTGGACCTGGACTCGATGTTCGTCCCCCATCGCAACCATGTGGCCGGATTCGATCTGGCCAGTGAGCAGCACTGGGGCAAGGCGCCGTCCGATATCGTCAACCGGCTCAGCCTGCACTTGGTCAAGGAAGGTCGCGCCACCCATGCAACAGCGAGGTTCGCCGCGCACTTGCTACTGGCGCGGGTGGCGCCTCAACTGCTCGTCAAAGAGATACCGGCCGCGCTCACCTATGGCAGCCAGGCCTGGGCCAGTTTCTGTATCGCCGCAGCGGCAGTGGAGGCGCAAGCCCCGGGGACGGTAGCCAATATGACGTTTGCGCAAGTCATGCAGGCAGCAAAAGGGTCCGGCGCGTTGGCCCCCGAAGGTGCGCAGAGAGGGGCTTTAGTGGACTGGGCGGTGGTCAACGGTATGTTGCCCAAGCGCGAGAACGACAGTTACACCGCTGATGAGCTGGACAGCGCCAGAAGCGCCTATAACGCCCAGCAATCCGAACGACTCAACGCCTCGGCCCAACTGAGTAGCGAGCTGCCCAGCCGCAAACAGATCGCGTTGCAAAAGCTGCGCGAGGCCTTTGGCGATAACGTACCGTTCGAAGAAAAACTGCTGAGCGTAGACGATACCAGCACCCCCTATCAGGGGCCGCTCTATGACCCGAATCGACGACCGGCCGGGCGGTACTCGCTGCTCGACATCGCCATGATGGAGCTGCGCGATTACACCTGGAAAACCACCGACCCGCGCATTCCTATCGCAGCGGTCAACGCGCCGCTTGCGCTGGGCGTGAACAAGGCATTCAACGAGCAATTCAAACAGACCATCGATTCACATAAGCAGGGCTTGGGGACGCTGATCAAACAGCTCGTCTCCCAGTTGCCGCCCGCCGACCGCCAGAATCTGGCGCACGGCAAACTGGAGTTCTTTCAGAAGAAAACCTATGAACTGGGACTGGATTTTACCTCTCGCACCCTGCACCACACGGATCGAAAGCTGTTGATCAAGGCCACCGGCGCGGACGGCGTGACGGTGTATGAAGTGGATAGTAAGCGCGGCACGATCAATAAGGTGCCCGAGAGCGAACTGACCCGGCGCCGGGAGCGCAACGCCAATCACGAAGAAAAAATTGAGGCGTTCGTGCCCAAGAGCGTCGCAGCCGGCGATTTTGCGCTCAAGCCCGCGAATGGCACGCTGGCACCGGCCTCCTTCATCTCGGCGCGCACTCAGTCGATTGCCGATGCGTTTGTGGAACACCTCGATATCGACAATGCACAGGTGGTCAAGCAAGCCAAGGGGGTCACCCCTCTGGACAAGCAAAATGAGGTGGAATGGAAGCTCGCGGATTTTTTCTTGAACCTGGTGCCGCTCAGGTCCGCTATCGTCAACTTTCAGAATGGCAACTATGCCGATGGCGCCACGGACCTGGCACTGGACATGTTCAGTTTCGTGACCGCTGGAGTGGGAACGGCGGGCAAAGTGGCTAAGGCCGTCAAGAGTTCGGCGTCGACGACGGTCAAAGCCCTCAACACGGTGAAGGTGATCGGTGCCGCCGCCATCGGCGCCTTCAACCCCGTGAGCGGGGCCGGCGACTTACTGGTCGGGGCTGCACGGGTTACGCAGGCGGTAGGGCGAACGATTGCCAAAGGCACACGCGCCGTGGCTAACACAGGGGTTTCCCTGGTCACCCAAGGGGTCAATGCCCTGCGCGGCGCAACGGGCGCGTATGACTTGGTCCGGGCCAACAAAGGCTATGCCACGCTATCGGCGGGTACCTTCACCCTCGCGGACCGAACCGTGGAGACCACCGCAGTGCTGCACAACAACCAATGGCACGCCTACGATGTCGCCCGGCAACAGCCGTACGGCCCCGCCTTGGCGGACTTCAAACCTGCGGTGCCGCCAACCCGAGATACGCCGCTCCACGGTTTTTTCGACCGCATTTACAACCTGCTCCAGCCTGAAAACGCTCAAAGCGCTGTCACCCGCCTGACCGAGGAGGAGCATAAGAACTTTATCGCCAAATATAACCACGGCATGCGTAAGGAAAACCGTGCAGCCTTTGACCAAGGTTTCGACTACGGCAATCCGAGTGATATCCCCGGTTATTCACCCAACCTGAACATTCCCGATCTGCAGCGCCTGTCGCAGTACTGTTTCTCTCCCGAAGACATGGGCACATTGGCCAAAGCCATCAAACAAAAAGCTATCGCGGAATCTTTCCACCGCCTGGCGTACTTTGAAAAAGATATCGCCGCAGCAGGCGGGCATTTGCATCGGATGCCCCAGGACTTCTACCTCAGCCTGGTCAATATGGGCTCCGAGGGCGAATGTGCAGGCATTTCCAACGCCATGGCCCTTGCCATCGGCACCGGTAAAGAACACACGCTGCTGAGCAATTTTTACACCGCCGCCGCTAACCCGAACGTGCCAAGCAATGCCGCTTTTATCAAAAATATAGAGACCCTACAAAAGGTCACCGGCACGGAAACCCTTTATCACATGGGCCAGACGCCTCGGCGTGTGCCCTATACCACCATTATCTCGGAGTTGGCCAATGCCACCGAATCAACCACGCTTAGAGTCGCATCGGAACACCACGCGCTGCTCGCGGGTGTAAAGGTCGACGGTGCGAGCAAGCAATGGTTCTATTTCGATCCCAACTATGGGTACGTCACGTTTGATTCGCTGGATTCGATGAAGAATGGTCTGGAGCGCACGTTGAACAGGGGTATATCGCCCTATCGACTTGACGCCTATAAGCGCGATTCCGCTGTTCCCGAGTATCAGATAAGTCAATTCTCCCCCACAGACCTGACCCCAGACCGTACGGGTAATGTCGACGTATCGAGCCTCTCCACTGCGGTCCTATAAGCCGTGCCTGCGGCCCCGACGTTGCTGCACCCAGCGCGCCGGGGCCGACTTGCTGCCGCGCATCATCCGGGCAAGACATTCGCGCAGACTCCCGTCACAATACGCGCGCCAGGGGAACTTGCTGCGATCGACACGACTCACTAGAGGATGGTCTTTGCATTCACACGACCTGCACCTCCAATTTTCGGGAAACCTCACTATGTCCGCAGCCTCCTCCACCATCCTAGTAGTCGAAGACGACAACATCGTGCGCATGTTGATCGTCGATGTCCTCGAAGAGTTGGAGTTCACGGTCATTGAGGCGGCCGACGCAGCGGAGGCGCTGGGCATGGTCAATGATGAAAGCCAGCTGATTCAGCTGATGATGACCGATGTGGGCCTGCCGGACATGGACGGCAAAGAACTGGCAGCCAAAGTACGCGCACTGCGGCCCGGCTTGCCGATCCTGTTTGCCAGCGGCTACGCCGAAAACATCGACGCGCCGGCGGACATGCATGTGATTGGCAAACCGTTTTCCATCGATCAACTGCGTGACAAGGTCAAGTCCATCATCGGCTGACTGCTTTCATTTTCTCGCCTGCGCCGTACCTTCAACGCCTGCCATTAGCGCTTATCGCGCAGGGCGATAGGCGCGTCGACGCTATCCCATCGATCAATCGGTCATTCAGGACAAAAGACTTCCAGCGAAACTGGGTGCAAACTCTGCCGGCCAGCGATTCCCTGCCGTACGCCCCCCCCGCGCACGAGGCCTACTTCGATAAAAGCTGGAAACTCAATGACATCACCCAGTTCCCTAAGAGACGCAACAACATGATCAGAAAACCGACGCGCCTGCTGTTAGCGAGCCTCTCGATCCTCCTGAGCAGCGGCGCCTGGGCCGATTTCACCGCCACCCCGAGTGAAGCGCGGGCCATCGCCAAGGAAGCCTACCTGTATGGTTTTCCGGTGGTGGAAATGTACAAAACGCTCTACACCCAAGCCGTCGACAAGGGCGGCGCCAACTTCAAGGCGCCGTTCAACCACATCGGTAATACCGCCCAGGTGTTCACGCCCAAGGACACCGCATTCGTCAGCCCAAACGCCGACACGCCCTACTCGTTCGTGTGGATGGACCTACGTCGCGAACCCCTGGTGCTGACCCTGCCCAAGATTGAAGACAATCGTTACTACTCGGTGCAGTTGATCGACCTCTACACGCAGAACTTCGCCTACCTGGGCACGCGCAGCACGGGTAACAACGGCGGCCACTACATGATCGCCGGGCCAAACTGGAAAGGTCAGCAGCCGGTGGACATCGATCGCGTGGTCTATAGCGAGAGCAATATCGCTTACGCGCTGTACCGCACGCAGTTGTTCGACGAGAACGACCTGGGCAAGGTCAAGCAGATTCAGAGCGGCTATAAAGTCCAGCCGCTGAGCAGCTACGTCAAGCAAGCCGCACCGGCCAATGTGCCAAAGGTCCAGTGGCCAAAACCCACCGCCACTATGAGCGACAGCCCGCAACTGTTCCGCTACCTGAATTTCATGCTGGCGTTCGCCGCCCCCCAGGACAGCGAGAAAGACCTGCTGGCGCGCTTTGCCAAGATTGGCGTCGCCCCGGGTGCGCCCTTCAAGTTCAACCAGCTCAGCGCCGAACAACGCAAGGCCCTGGAAGAAGGGATTGCCGACGGCAAGGCCGAGTTTGCCGCGTTCAAAAAAGACAAGATCGACACCCACCAGGTGTCTAACGGCGACCTGTACGGCAGTCGTGATCACCTCAACAACAACTACTTGTACCGCTACGCTGGTGCCAACATGGGCATCTTCGGCACCTCCAGCGACGAAACCGCCTACCTGAGTTATGTCGTCGACAGCGAAGGTAAACCGGCGAACGGGGCACGTCATAGCTACACACTGCATTTCAACAAGGACCAACTGCCACCGGCGGACGCGTTCTGGTCGCTGACCATGTACAGCGCCAAGACCCAGCAACTGGTGCCCAACCACAAGAAGCGCTACTTGATCAATTCAAGCATGTTGCCCAGCCTCAAGCGCGATGCCGATGGCGGCCTGACCCTGGCCTTGCAACATCACGAACCGCCCAAAGCCGAACAGAGCAATTGGTTGCCGGCTCCCCCCGGTCCGTTTTACGCCGTGCTGCGGATTTACCTGCCCAAGCCTGAGGTCGGCAGCGGTCAATGGAAACTGCCGCCGTTGACCCCGCTCAAGTAACACCGCGAGCTCGGCTCCGGCGAGTCCGGACCGAGCACGTCACTTTCCGATATCAGGCCGACAGCGCCAACCTGTACTACCGCTGGTTTATTGGCTGCTAAAACGGGTAAGGTGCGCGCGATTACCCACGGAGCTGCACCGCACATGACTTGCTGGGATGTCCTTGATCTGCCCCCGGATGCCGATAGCCGCACCATCAAGCGCACCTACGCGGCGCTGCTCAAGAAAACCCGTCCGGATGATGATCCCGAGGGGTTCCAGCGCCTGCGCGAAGCGTATGAAGCGGCCCTGAACGGGCAAGAGTCGGTCATGGACGACGCGTCTGCCGCCGTTGCGGTCGAAATGGCTGCACCAGAACCGGTCGACGGCACCCTGCCCCAGCGCTATGAGCAGGCCTTGGCCCAAGGTAACGGCCTGGCATTCGAAGTGGCGCTGCTCGAACGCTGTATCAGCGACGACACCGTGAGCGATGAGGAGCTTCGCTGGGCGTTTGACACCTTCCACTGGCTCAGTGCCTGGCAGCGCCTGGAGCTGCCAGCGCAATGGCTGGATGCCCTGGCCTCTCAATGCAGGCAGGCGTTGCGCAGCCAATTGGCGCTGGCACTTGCACAACGTAATGAAGCGGACTTCCTCAATGCGTACGCCCGGCGTGACGAACACGCCTGGTTGCGCCAGCCGGCGCACGCTCAATGGTTCAACCAGACACTTGCCACGTTGCTATGCGACGGCTACTTCTGGTTGCCTGCGTTGTTCGAGGCCGTCCGCGCCGGGCAGGGCTGGCCTCACGGTGGCGAAAACCCCTGCCCCGAGGATGAATGGCAGCACCTGTTGCGGCGTGAGAAAGGGCCGGCGTTCATTGCCCACCAGCGTGCACTGGCTGTTGTGCCGCCGCACACTGCGCAACAGCGCGCCGCTCGTCTGCTGTTGGCACCGATGACACTGGGGCAGCGACGTGCATTCGCTCAGCGCTTGAGCGAGGCCGACTGGGAGGCGTGCCGAGCGCTGGCCGCGCGCATTAAAGCCGATCATCCCGACGTTGCGCTGTCCCTGCCCGGCGGTACGGCTTATTTCTGGCAGGAGTGGGAAGCTGCTGTCGACACTTGGCCGCTGGCGCTGGCGACAGTGCTGGGCTGTGTGACAGGTGCACTGTTCCAGGCGCCGTGGTTTTCAGGAGTCCTGGTCAGCACACTGGGGCACGCGTTGGTATGGTCGATGGCCTATGTCGTGGGCGGCGCCCTGGCCTGGCAAGTGTGGCGTCCGCTGGTACATCGGGTCCGCGTCCTGGATGAAAGCCTCGCCGTCAGACTACCGACGCGACTCTGCCCTACCCGCCTGCCGTTATTGCCGCTGCGCGATCTGTTGCCGGGGGCGATCATGAGCGTGGCCATCAGTGTTCAATTCGGCGCGGTTGCGGGCCTGGTGATGGTGGCGACCCTGGTCGTGATCGGTGCGGGTAAGCGTCAAGCCCGCACGGGCTACAAAGAATGGTCCACCCGCCATCCGCGCAAGACCATCGGTGTATGGGGCCTTGTCACTTTGCTCCTGACAATGATGTTTGCAGCGCTCAAAAGCTTTGACAGTCATTATCAGGTGGGCCGCAATCAAGGCCTGCAACAGTGGACAGAGCGCGTGTGCAGCCGCATGCCGAGAACAGCACAACCCTGCCAGGCCCCCGCGACCCAGGCACAGTGGTACGGTCAGGAGGCTGAGTGATGAAGCCAATCATGTTGTACCCCGTCGGGGTGGTATTGATCCTGTGCCTGTTCAGCCTGGCCGGCGCCAGCAAACAACTGCAGATTGTGCAGTGGTGGCTCAACCAATTGGACAGCCCCCAGACTGCAACGGCCGGCGCGCTTGCGCCGATCATCGATTGCGTTAACCGCGTGGACCGCGATACTCGGCTGGCCTACTACTTGCTGACTCAGGTCGACGCCTCAGTCCGGACGGCTGAGCGCTCCGGCGCCGCGAACTTGCCTCGGGAAGAATTTGGCGACAACGCCGAGCCGCAAGCCCGCCTGATCCAAAAGCAGATATGCACCCCTGCTATTACCCTCCAGCTGGAACGCCAAGCCCCCGGCAGCCCATTGATCACGGCCACGCAGCAGTACTTGCAGACCCTTCGCAGAATCAGCGACGTCGGCACGCTGCTCAGCCCCAACCAAACCCCCGGCGCGAAAACGCCGCAGCAGCAATTATTTGGCAACGTCATGCTTGACCAGTTGAAAGCAGAACTAAGCCGTAACGGTGGCGGCTACCTGTCGGCATCCGCGGCTCTGCGTGACGATCTGACGCGTGAGGAGCTGCGTTTGCGCCCCCTACAGCTGGATTTACTGGAAGCACGTCTGGGCCGAGACCTGCATTGGCACCTGCTCAATTACATGATTGCGTCGCGCCAGTCGATCGATCGGATCGACCAAGGGGTACGCGCTGCCGACCTGACACCCCAAGCCCTGGCTGCGTTGACCGCTTCGGTTCAGCGTGCCCAAGAAAGTGCCGCAGCCTTTGTCGATCAGATGCCGGATAAAGAACTCACTGAAGAAACGCTGCACCTTTGGTACACCCTCAGAACCCCCGCCGATACCTACCTTGCTGCCCTGCAAGGCATGCTTCAAGACTGGCTCAACCACGCCACCCCGCAACAGCTGAGTGACGACTATGACCTCGTCACCCGCCGCTACGACGTCCTGCTCAGCTATTACAACCGGCCGGCACGCAATGCGTTTTAGTGCTTTTTGAATTTCACATAGGACTGATGCAGGTCTGAAGCCCAGCCGTCGATCACGTTTTTCACATCATCGGCTTTCATCACCTGGGCGTCGTTCTCCAAGGGCTTGCCGGTGCCTTTGCGCACCACTTGGGCCAAGACTTTGCCGTTGGCACCGTCGAGGAACTGCGCCTCGGTGCCGAGGGTGGTTTCTTGATCGCGAATGCCAGTGCCGGTACTGACTGCCGCCGCCACCAGGGCTACCGGGATGAACTCATAAGGTTTAAGCCCTTCGGTCTTGCTGCTGACGGCAGTGATGGCCGCGCGCACCACGATTACGCCTGGGCCTGGGGCATTGGCCAAAGGCAACGATTTGGCCAGCTCGCGTTTGAGCGCCTGGTTGTAGTAGGTGTTAATGCCGTTGAGGGTGCTGTCAGGGATTTTCGCGGTGGCCTGGGGTTTGGGATAGAACTGGGTCGGTTCGATGTACACCGCGTTATAGCGACTCAGGTCCAGTTGGGGATCGACCCAGCGCATCACTTCGACGCCTGACGGTGACTTGGCTTGCTTGAGTTGGCTGTAGTTGGAAAGAAAGCCCGAATATTCATCCGGTTGCGTGACCTGGCTGGCGCAGCCTGCAATCCCAAGCGAAGCCACGCACAACGTACTGACCATTAGCCTTAGTTTCATCATTGAACTCCCTGGCAGTCATCATCGAAGGACGGAGCTGTAGGTATAGCCAATCCTGGGGAAATGGTGCGCTCACTCGACGGATCAAGCCGAGATGACAAAAACTGCACCGGTCATTTGGCGGGCAACTGCGTATGACTAATCAACCGTCGGTAAGTAAGGTGGAGCTCCCCCCTATCAGGAGCATCACATGCGCACCATCGGCCTTATCGGCGGCATGAGCTGGGAGTCCAGCGCCGAGTACTACCGCATCATCAACCAGCGCGTGCGTGACCAGCTCGGCTCGCTGCGCTCGGCGCAGGTGTTGATGTACAGCGTGGATTTCGGCCCGGTGGCGCAGGCGCAGCACGATGGGCGCTGGGACGACGCGGCGCAGATCCTCGAAGACGCGGCGCGACGCCTGCAAGCCGGCGGCGCGGACTGCGTGGTGCTGTGTACCAACACCATGCACTTGGTGGCGCCGCGTATCGAAGCGGCGATCTCGATTCCGTTTTTGCATATCGCCGACGCCGCTGGCCAGGCGGCCGTGGCGGCCGGCACGCTCAACGTCGGCCTGCTGGGCACGGCGTTCACCATGGAGCAGGATTTCCTCAAGGCGCGCCTGGCCGAGCATGGCTTGAACGTGCTGGTGCCGGAGGCCGAGGAGCGCCAGAGCGTGCACCGCATCATCTATGAAGAGTTGTGTGTGGGGATCATCAGCGACACCTCGCGCGACGCTTATCTGCGCATCATTGCGTCGTTGGCTGCCCGTGGTGCCCAGGCGATCATCCTCGGATGCACGGAAATCGGCCTGTTGATCAAGCCCGAACACACCAACCTGCCGCTGCTGGACACCACCGCGTTGCATGCGCAGGCCGCGGTGGCGTTTGCCTTGCAGGATTAAGTCGAAGGACGCAAACGCGCCATGCTGACGGTGTCGACGTAGACGCCGTCACGCAGGGCGTAGTCGCGCAGCACCCCTTCCACCTCGAAACCGAACGAGCGGTACAGACGTTGCGCGGCCTGGTTATCGGCAAATACCGTCAACTCGACGCGGTGCAGGTTCATCCAGTTGTCGGCCACGTCGAGGGCTGCCTTCAACAGCCGCGAGCCGACGCCCTTGCCCTGCCAGGCAGTTGCCACGCCCATGCCGAAGGTGCCGACATGGGCCTGGCGCACGCGCAGGTACTGTTGCAGCCCCAACTGCCCAATCACCTCGCCGCCGTGCAATGCCACCAGTTGCAGGCGACGTTCGTCGTCCATCACCAAACGCTTGCGCCACACTTCAATCGACTGGAACGGCATCTGCAGTACCTGACGGCACACCGCCGGCTCGTTGTAGAGCGCCGCGACGCCGTCAAGGTGGGCCTCGGTAAAGCGCTGGATGACGATATGGGGTTCAGGCGCGTGCATGGGTTTCATCCTTTGAAAGACATGTGGTCGGCCAGTGTAGAGGCGCCGACCGCACGCTGCCTAGGGCGCTGAAGCGGTTGTCCACAACGAAGGCCAGTCGCCGTAGGCCACCCCGGTGCAGCGCGACATCATGTGAAACTCGCTGAGCTGGAAAGCCTTGCCGTCAAACAACCACACCGCCCCGGCCCCGCAATCGCCGAGCCCGCGTTGCTTGTAGAAGTAACTCAGGGTGCCAGTGGCTGGGTCGTAGCCCACCGAGCCTTGCAGCGCGGCGCCGTCCAAAGGCAGCGACTCCAGTTGCAACGCGGTCTGGGCATATGGTGCCTGGCGCGCGCGACGCACCACCTCGTATTCGCAGTTGTAGGCCGCGCAGTCGTAGCTCAACACGGTCATGGCCTGCGAGGCAGTCAACGCACCGGCACTGGCTTCGGGTGGCGGCGAGTCTTCTTGCGCCGTTTCACCTTTGAGGGCCTCGGCCACCAAAGCTTGCTGCTCCTCGGCGGTCAACGCCGGCGCACCGGGGAATGGGCGCAGCAGCGGCGTCGGCAAACGCGCCGGCACGGCACTCGCCGCACCTTTGCCGGGTCGTGCCAGTGCAGTGACGTTATCCACCCGGCCTTGCACCGCATCCATCAACAGCAGCGATGCACTCAACCCACTCAGGGAAACGTGGGCATCGGCATCGCCGGGCAGCTGCAAGCGCTGACCATCGCGCAAGCGTTGCAACCATCGGCGCGCGGCGTCGTCGTCAAGTACGCCAAAGGACTGCACATGGGGATCGCCGCCCTGGTCGTCCAACTCCACCTGCAATGCCTGGGTCAAGTCATTGCCCAGGGGCTGGCCGTCCAGTTGCAGGGTCGACAGGTCCGCCGTCTCCCCCCGATGGTCGAAGCGCAGGCGCAAGTAGCCCTGAGGGCCGGCCTTGTGCCAGATATGCAAGGTCAGTGAGCTGTAATCTTCTTCATTGGCACCGCTCGGTGCGCTGAGGGCGTGGCAGTTGCGCAGGTTGTCGCAACCGACCACCCATTCCTTGATGTCCCGCAGCAGCGGCACGCGTTCGCTAGCGGGTTGTGCAAAGGCTTGGGCAGAGGAACCGGCCAGCAGGGCCAGGAGTACGGGGCGCAACATGGGGGACTCTCCGTGTCTGAAAAGGCGCGGATTGTCCCATGTTCATTGATAACAGGGGTAGCGCTCAGGTTCGCGCCTGCCCGCGTACACGTGCTGCGCGTTTTTCCAATCTGTTTGCGTGCCGTTCGGCCTGTTGCTTGAGCACCTGACAGTATTCAGTCAGGCAGTGTTTCGCGTCGGGTATTTCAATTTCATCGGCCAGACGCCGAGCTGCGGCGGCGGTGATGGGCGTTCCGCGAGGTCTCAGTCGGCCCCTTATGACAGCAGCTCTATCGTTGACCAAGGTGGGATGATTGAGCTTGAGCACCTCGATCGTAGTGCAGGCCTCAGGGGTCAGGCCTTCGACATACCCGTCACTGGAATACCGAAACTGCCGCTCGACGTTGGCGGCCAGAGGGGAGACAAAGGGTCTGCGGGCGGTGTCGTAGTCGTCCTTTTCCACTGCGCCGTAACCGCATGCGACCTTGGTTTGGCTTGAGGGATAGCACGCGACCATGTTTGCATAGACGATGCTGTCGGCCTTGTGGTACTTCTGTGGAAGTACATGCTCAATGTGGCAACTGAACTGCGTACCGTGCCCCTTGGCCTGACATTCGACCGCCGTCGGTAGACGTCGCAAGGTATAGGCGCACAAATGAAGCTGTTCCTTCAGGAGCGCCTGACGGACCGCCTCGCTGGGAAAACTGCTGTCCTTACCGTAAAACAAGTTTTGCGGTGTATCGCGGTTTTCTCTTCGCCATTCAATCAACGCCCGGGGCTCGGCGCCCTTCCTGATCGACCTCACGCCTCGCCCTCTTCGCCTGACCTTAGGGCATCGATATTAGCTTGTGCTTCAAGCACGTCAGGAATACTGCCGACCTTTGCGCGAAGGTGCGCAAGGTTGGCTTGGGCAGACTCCACCTCGTCATCGTCAAGATCGCGGTAGATCTTTCTAAGTTCACGGCTGACATGGTGATTTTGCGCAAGCTCGCCCATCAGTTCCTCGATAACCTCACCGCTGCGAAGCCCCAGAGAGCGTTCGGGATGGCCCAGATACCGGCCATCCTTCAAGAGCATGATCGACTCGGGAGGCAACTCACCCAGGATTTGCGGAGAATGAGTGGTGATGATGAATTG
This sequence comes from Pseudomonas sp. S5F11, assembly GCF_019641515.1. Taxonomy (NCBI): domain Bacteria; kingdom Pseudomonadati; phylum Pseudomonadota; class Gammaproteobacteria; order Pseudomonadales; family Pseudomonadaceae; genus Pseudomonas; species Pseudomonas sp. S5F11. The sequence continues at coordinate 654,616 of NZ_JAIFJZ010000001.1, read as the reverse complement.
GCAATTAGGGAATGTATGTTCAAGGTTGGCGACGACGGTGCGCTGCCAACCTGGGTGAAGATGAAGGTCAAGTTCGTCGATGAGCACGACACCCATTCCTTGCAATGGATCAGGGACTTCGCGGTTGAGCAATGTAAGGCGACGCGCCAGATCACCGACCATGGCCAGCAAGCATTTCTCGCCATCGGACAGTTGTAAAACGTTGAACTCCAGGTCGCCTTTAAGCACTGTCATTCGAAGGGCAGGTTTGCGCCGAACCCGGATATCTTTGAATCCGGTAAACGTCTCAATGGCTCTTCGCACGGCGGAAAGCTCTGGGTCTCGATAGCCGGGAATATCACGGCTATTTTCATTCTCAAGGTCTTCCTGATTGCGAAACCAGATAAAAAACCGCTTGAAGTCCGCGCCGCCGTGACCGAGTGCGTCGTCGTAACCCTCTGCAATTGCATTCACCAAATGCTCGCGGACGCGCAAAGGTACGTCCAAGACTGCACGGTGTACGTCGTAATAAACCGCCAGCGGCAACGTTATCGACTTTTCCAGACCGGATTCATAGTGATCTACAGCATATGCAAGCTCATCGGCTTTGAAATTAAGCGGTAGTAAGTCACTGCTACGCTCAGCAGGATGCTTACCTCCTTTTTTATTTAGCGCGATTGCCCACCTCAGGTCTGTCATCCCAGGCTGACTCAGCAATTCAGAGGTGATATCTAAGCGGGTAAAGTCAGCGCCAACTCGTATGTCATCTTTGGACAATGCTCTGGATTTAGACGCTTTGCCCACGATGCGTGCGGTTAGGTTAGAAAGCGTTATCGCCAAGGCATCCAGAATCGAAGACTTGCCCACCCCGTTGACGCCCACCAAAGCGACAGTCTTCTTTCCTTCGAAATCGAGTTCCATCCGCTTGATGCCGCGGAAATTGACGAGGGTAAAACGCTTGATCTGCATGATCGGCTTCCAACGTGCCCGGCCAGGTCAGCCAGCCTTCAAAGTAATCACGGATCATAGTAATTATCGACAGATCTGTCACGGCAACGCCGGTTGCTCCTATCGGCCGCTCGTTGCCACGCGCCACACCCGCGCAATATCCGCCGCCCGCTCGCGCAACAAGCGCGGTGCCTCGCTGCACGCCTGCTCAAGGCTGATGGGCCCGCTGGGCAAGGCGAAGGCGGCGTCGACGCCGTGTGAGTACATCTGCTCGTAGCCTTCACCGAGGGTGCCGGCGATGACGATCACCGGTACGCCGAGTTGCCGGGCGATGCGGGCCACGCCGAACGGGGTTTTACCGCGCAGGGTCTGGGCGTCGAAGCGGCCTTCGCCGGTGATGACCAGATCAGCACCGCGCACGGCGGCATCCAGGCCCACCAAGTCGGCAACCACCTCCACCCCCGCGCGGAACTGGGCGCCGAGAAACGCCTTGGCAGCGAAGCCCAGGCCGCCAGCGGCGCCGCTACCGGGTTCGTCGCGCACATCGGTGGGCAGCACCCTGGCGCAGATGTCGGCAAAATGGCCGAGGGCAGCATCGAGCTGTTGCACCTGCTGCGGGCTCGCTCCTTTTTGCGGGCCGAAAATCGCCGAGGCGCCGTGGGGGCCGCAGAGGGGGTTATTGACGTCGGCAGCAATCTCGAAACGCACCTCGGCCACGCGGGGGTCAAGGCTGTCCAGGTTGATGCGCGCCAATTGCGCCAAGGCCAAGCCGCCAGGTGGAAGGGGCTGGTCGTCGGCATCGAACAATTGCACACCCAAGGCCTGCATCGCCCCCGCACCACCGTCGTTGGTGGCGCTGCCGCCGATGGCCAGGATGATGCGCCGAGCCCCCGCCTCCAGCGCCGCGCGGATCAGTTCACCGGTGCCGAAGGTGGTGGTTCGGCACGCGTCGCGCTGGTCCGGCGGCAGCAGTTGCAAGCCGCTGGCTTCGGCCATTTCGATGATCGCGGTGTGGCTGTCGGCCAACCAGCCCCAGCGTGCGTCCACCGGGGCGCCGAGCGGGCCGCGCACGGTCTGGCGGCGCAACTCGCCGTGGCAGGCGGCGAGCACCGCGTCCACCGTGCCTTCGCCACCATCGGCCATCGGGCACTGGATCATCTGCGCGTCCGGCCAAACCTGGGCCAACCCCTCGACAATCGCCTGGGCAACGCCTGCGGCGCTCAGGCTGTCCTTGAACGAGTCGGGGGCGATGATGATCTTCATGGGCGTTCTCCGTTTTTTATAACGCCCATGCTGCCAGTTGGCTGCGGCAATAACGCCGGTCCGATGCACAAGTGCGGCGCAGGTTTGTTGTTCATTCCGACAAATCCTGGGGCAGCAACTGCACGCCCAGGTACAAGGCGAGCATGCCATCGAGGGTCAGCGGGTCGACACCGCTGAGTTCGGCGATGCGCTCCATGCGATAACGCAGGCTGTTGCGATGGATGCCCAAAGCGTCGGCACACGCCTGGCTTTGCCCGTCGTGCTCGCACCAACTGCGCAAAGTTGCCAGTAATTGGCCGTTGCCGTCCTTGGCCAGTACTTTGCGTAGCGGGTTGAGCAATTCATCGAGGGCGTCGTCGTTGCGATGACGCCACAGCATTACCGGCAGGCGATAGCGATTGAGGGTCAGCACTTGCGTGTGGGGCAGGATGTCCCGGCCATAGGCCAACAGGTCGCCGACTCGCCGATAGCAACGGCGCAGCCCGGCCAGCCCGTCGGCCTGGCCGCCCACCGCCACACGCTGGATCTGCCAGCCGTGGCCGGCGAGTTTTTCCAGCAGCTTGGGATTGTCCACCGGGAGCCCGGCCGGTCGGCACCACAACAATGAAAACTGCGCCGAGCTGACGCACCAGCTGTCGGGATAACGCGCAGCCAGCCAGGCGCCAAGGTCCTGCGCGGAGGCGCCCGCGCCCAGCTCGAACAGGTATGGCGTACGCGACAGATGTGGCTTGAGCCCCAGTTGCTGGGCTTCGTCGACCAGGCGCGGCGAGTCGCCGGATTCGGCGAGTAACAACGCCAGCAGGTCATCGCACCGCTGGCGGCGCCATTGCTGTTCGGCTTGTTGGTGACGGTGGCTGACCAGCATCTCGGCGGTCATGCGCACCAGTTCGGCGTAGGTACGCAGCAGTTGCGGTTCACCAGTGATGCCCAGCACACCGATCAGGCGTTGATCGTGCATCAGCGGCAGGTTGATGCCGGGCTGCACGCCTTTGAGGTGCTTGGCGGTGTGGCCGTCGATTTCGACCACGCGACCGTTGGCCAAGACCAATTGCGCGCCCTCATGGCGAGTGTTGATGCGCTCGGGCTCGCCGCTGCCCAGGATCAAACCCTGGCTGTCCATGACGTTGACGTTATAGGGCAGGATGGCCATGGTGCGATCGACGATCTCCTGCGCCAGGTCATGATCCAGCTCGAACATGGGGTTAACTTCCTGCAAGGCGTGGTTGGTCATCGGCACAGCGCAAAGGCACGTTCACTGTGCGCGAGCACAAAGACAGCCCCCAGCTACCTGGCCGAGACTCTTGTGGCGATCAACGTTACCTTCGCATCGCGAAAAATCATAATAAAGAGAGAACGCCATGTCACAGAGCGCCGCTGTCACCCAGGCCAACGATGACGATAAAAACGCTGTCTACAAGCGCGTGACCCTGCGCTTGATCCCCTTCATTTTTATCTGCTACCTGTTCAACTACCTCGACCGCGTCAACGTCGGCTTCGCCAAGCTGCAGATGCTCGACGCCCTCAAGTTCAGCGAAACCGTGTACGGCCTCGGGGCCGGGATCTTCTTTATCGGTTACGTACTGTGCGGCGTACCGAGCAACCTGGCGCTGAGCAAATTCGGCCCAAGGCGCTGGATCGCCTTGATGATGATCGTGTGGGGCACGCTGTCCACCTGCCTGCTGTTCGTCAGCACGCCGACGCACTTCTACACCTTGCGCCTGTTTACCGGTGCGGCCGAAGCCGGCTTCTTCCCTGGCGTAGTGCTGTACCTCTCGCAGTGGTTCCCGACCTTCCGTCGCGGGCGGATCATGGCGTTGTTTATGTCGGCGATCCCCGTGTCGGGCCTATTGGGCAGCCCGTTTTCCGGCTGGATTCTCAACCATTTCGCCGCCGGCCAGGGCGGTCTGGCCGGTTGGCAGTGGATGTTCCTGCTCCAAGGCATACCCACCGTGGTGCTGGGCGCCCTCGCCTACTTCTTGCTCAGCGACAGTTTCGCCCACGCCAAATGGCTCACGCCCCAGGAACGCGCGGTGCTGGAAGGCGACCAGGCCACGGACCTGGCGAACAAGCCCAAGACCACCAGCGACTCCCTCGCCGAAGTGTTCAAGAACCCGGCGATCTGGGCATTTGGCCTGATCTACTTCTGCATCCAGAGCGGCGTGTACGCCATCAACTTCTGGCTGCCGTCAATCATCAAGAACCTGGGGTTCAGCGATAACCTGGTGATCGGTTGGCTCAGTGCGATCCCGTATTTGCTGGCGGCAGTGTTTATGCTGCTGGTGGGCCGCTCCGCCGACCTGCGCAAAGAGCGGCGCTGGCACTTGGTCGTGCCCATGCTGATGGGCGCGGTGGGCCTGGTGATCGCGGTGAATTTCGCTACCACGCCGGCCATTGCGATCCTCGGCCTGACCATCGCCACCATGGGCGCGCTTACCGGCCTGCCGATGTTCTGGCCGGTGCCGACGGCGATGCTCAGCGCGGGTGCCGCCGCCGGTGGGCTGGCGTTGATCAACTCCATGGGCCAGATGGCAGGTTTCCTCAGCCCATATATCGTCGGCTTTGTGAAAGATGCCACCGGCTCCACGGATACGGCCCTGTACCTGCTGGCGGCGGTGATTGTGGCGGGCAGTGTATTGGCACTGCGCATGACTCGCTCATTGCGCACATAAGCCATGACTCAGGATGCACCGGGGCTGGTGCATCCTGAGCCCGCATAACCGTTATAAGCTTTTTGCTTTTTAAACCTGTCAACCTTGACAGTACCCGCTGCTTTTATTTGTTCTCATACTCCAGGCGCCACCCACTTGGATGAGGACTGCGTCATGGAGATTCTTCAACTGCCCAGAAATTCGCATCTGGCCGAGGGCACGGCCAGCGCGAACATGTCCGGCGTGATCACGCGGGCATTCAAAGCGGACACGGTCAGGCTGGAAAAGACCCATGTCCAATGGGTTATTACCGCACGTCAGAGTGCAGTGGGTTCTCAACCCAGTGTCGAGCTCACCTGCTTGCTGCCCTTGAGCCTTCGCGACAATGGCAAGCCCCATACATACAGCTTCGACGGCACACGCAAAGTGACTACGGCCTCTGCGGCAATATTTACCGCCAACACCAACTTTGTAGCCGTATCAGGTGAAATTACCGTCACCTTGAGGAAAAACCGTATCGTCGCAACGTTCAATTTTACCGCCCAGCCCTATAACCAACCGGAAGCTCAGTTGATGGTGTCCCGAGGCACCTGTGACGTACATAACGGCAACGGGAAATTCGAGGTTGAGCTCAGTGGCGGGATACTGCCTATGCCCTCATTCAAGGCTGAAAACCTGGCCGTCAATACGTTTGAGCACTTGGGTGTCGCCCCGTACTACAACATCCTAGGGTGGTCCCGTGTTTTCCCCGACACCGAGTATTTCTTCGCCGTGCAAATTGATACCAAAGTCAGAGAGGGCACATACAAAATCGTCCTGGACGATCCACGGATCGGGATTTTGACAAACCTGATTGGCTTTCAGCATCTGTATGCAACCAGCGGTCAACTCACCATCAAAAAAATGCCACATGCCGGACACGCGATCGCGGACTTCAAGGTTGAATTCAATCATCCCCCCTTGCCGGTTTGTTCAGCCAAAGGCCAACTGAATATTCAGGACTACGGCCAAGCCCCAGGCTGAGCGGTTCACCGACTGACGAGGATGTTTGAATAAGGATGTGGCCTGGACGTCCTTATTGATCATTTCGTACGTCGTTCAACAGCGCATGGCAGCGTTGCTGCAAAAATGCCTGGAACACTTTGACTCTTTCCGACACTTGCGCGCGATGGGGACACATGAGGTTCAGCGGCGCGGGCTCACCTTGCCAGCCCTCGAACAACGGCACCAAACGGCCGGCCCTTATGTCCCTTACTACATCCAGCCCAGCTTTATAGGTCACCCCATGCCCCGCCAGCGCCCACCGCCGCGCCACTTCACCGTCGTCGCACAAATAATCGCTATGCACGGGCACTTCCTGCACCACATCTCCTTTGCGAAAGCTCCATGTGTTGTTGGGGCGGCCATGGCGCATGTAAATCAGCGCGCTGTGCTGCGCCAGATCGGCAGGCTCACGAGGGGTCCCGTGTCGGGCCAAGTACGCAGGGCTGGCGCAGGCCACGCGGTGGTGGTGCGCTACGATCGGTAAAGCCACCAGGCTGGAATCATTCGGCACGCCAAAGCGCAGGGCAATATCCACGGTCTCGCGGAACAGGTCGGCGTTCTTATCGTTAAGCAGTAACTGCAGGCGGATATGGGGGTGCTGTTGCTTGAAGTCATCCAACCATCCCAGCAAAACCGTGCGCCCAAAATCCGAGGGAGCGGCCAGTTGCAGTACACCGTTCAAGCCTTCGCCGTGCCGCTTCAGCCCTTGTTCCCCTTCAGACAAAGCGGCGAGCGCCAGGCGCACGCTGTCCAGGTAACAGCGGCCCTCTTCAGTCAGGCGCATGCTGCGCGTAGAGCGAGCCAGCAGGCGAACGCCAAGGCGTGTTTCCAGACGCTTGAGCGCAATGCTCGCGGCAGCGGGTGTCAGGCCAAGGGAGCGTGCGGCGGCGGATAGGCTCCCGGTATCCGCCGTACGGGCAAAGACTTCAAGGTCGAGAATCGAGCTCACTGATAAAAATCCTTTAATGATCTTGTCGATTTACCGCTATTTTTCCGACATTGCCAAGCTGAGAGGATGAATATCCCTTTTTTAATGCGAGGCAGTACCCATGACATCTCCCCTCAATGGCAAAACCGTGGTGGTGATTGGCGGCAGCAGCGGCATCGGCGCGGCGGTCGCCGAGCAGGCCAGGTCACTAGGCGCGCAGGTGGTGCTGGCTGGACGACGCCTGTCTTCGGCGATCCACAACGGCCTGCGCAGCGAACCTGTGGACGTGACGGATAATGCGTCATTGCAACGCCTGTTCGAGAGCGTGGGCCGCTTTGATCATTTGGTTTACACCGCCGGCCCTGCCGTACAGGCGAAAAATCTTCAGGACACCGACCTGCAACTGGCCCAGGACAATTTCAACGTCAAGCTCTGGGGCGCTTTGCGGGCTATCCAACTGGCACTGCCATTCCTCGATGAGCATGGGAGCATCGTCCTTACGTCCGGGCAGTTGGGGCGCAAGTTAGTGCCTGGGCAATTCATCAAAATCGGCATTAACGCTGCGACCGAAGCGCTGGGCAAACAATTAGCCAAGGAGCTGGCACCGCGTCGGGTCAACGTCGTCAGCCCCGGCGTGATCGACACACCGGCGTATGCGGGGTTGTCGGAAGATCAACGCGAGGCCATGTATGCCAAAGTCGGTCACGCTTTGCCGGTCGGACGCGTGGGACAGGCTTACGAAGTAGCAGCCGGGTATGTACTGGCCATGGAAAATGCCTTCATGACCGGCAGCGTGATCGACATCGACGGCGGCGGTTTGCTGTAAGGCGATGGCATAAACCGCATTCATGTCCATAACCGGCTTGTTCGGCGGTGCCGCGATCTGGTATTGCATAGGCTCTATCCCGCGACATTGAGGTGTTCTCTATGCTTTATCGTTCTCTGGGCCACTCCGGTTTGAAGGTCAGCGCCCTCACCCTGGGCACCATGATGTTTGGCGAACAGACCAACACCGAGGACTCGTTGCGCATCATCGACAAGGCCTGGGACCAGGGCATCAACTTTATCGACACCGCGGATGTGTACACCGGCGGGCGCTCTGAAGAGTTGGTGGGTGAAGCCATCGCCCGGCAGCGCCAGGACTGGGTGGTGGCGTCCAAGGTCGGTTTCGGCCCGCCGGATGGGTTGCCCAACCGCAGTGGCCTGAGCCGCAAACGGATTTTCAATGCCCTCGACGCCAGCCTGAGCCGCCTCGACACGGATTACCTGGACATCTACTACCTGCATCGTGAAGACCACCACACACCGCTGGAAGTAACGGTGTCGGCCATCGGCGACCTGATCCGTCAGGGCAAGATCCGTTACTGGGGCCTGTCCAACTACCGTGGCTGGCGCATTGCCGAGGTCATTCGCGTGGCAGAGCGCCTGGGGGTGGACAGACCGGTGATCAGCCAGCCGCTGTATAACATCGTCAACCGTCAGGCCGAGGTCGAGCAGATTACCGCTGCCGCAGCCTATGGCCTCGGTGTGGTGCCCTACAGCCCGCTGGCGCGCGGTGTGCTCAGCGGCAAATACGCGCCGGACGTTACCCCTGAGGCCGGCAGCCGTGCCGCGCGTCAGGACAAGCGCATCCTGGAAACCGAATGGCGCGTGGAGTCGCTGCGCATCGCCCAGCAGATCCAGCAGTACACCCAAGGGCGCGGCGTGGGCATGGTGGAATTCGCCATCGCTTGGGTGCTCAACAACGCCGCGGTGAGTTCAGCTATCGTTGGGCCGCGCACGGAGGCGCAATGGGACGCCTACACCGGCGCGCTGCAGGTGAAGATTACGGCGGAAGATGAGGCGTTCATCGATTCGCTGGTGACGCCGGGGCATTCGTCTACGCCGGGATTCAACGATGTAGGCCATTTTGTGTCGGGGCGGACGCCGCTGTAAGCGCTTTGAAAGTGCAGCGCGGCAAACTTTTGTGCGATTTGCCCCAAAACAGAGCAGCCGTAGCGCGCCGAAAGCACCATAATCCCCTCCTCTTTTGATTGAATCGGTTTTGGCGAGGACAGCGTGTCTAAAGGTGTGGTGTTATCGGTGTCGGCCTCGGTGTTGTTTGCCGTGATGTATTACTTCACGTCCTTGCTCACGCCATTGAGCGGCCTGGAGATTTTCGGCTGGCGCATGTTGTTGACCGTGCCATGCATGACAGTGTTCATGGCGGTCAGCGGCGAATGGCGGCAAGTCCAAGAACTGCTGCGCAGGTTGGCGGCCGAGCCGCGTTTGATCGCTGGCGTGGTGGTGTCGTCGGCCCTGTTGGGGGTGCAATTGTGGCTGTTCATGTGGGCGCCTCTCAATGGCCGCAGCCTGGATGTGTCGGTGGGTTATTTCCTGCTGCCGCTGACCATGGTGCTGACCGGGCGCCTGGTATGGGGCGAACAATTGTCGTATCTGCAAAAGATCGCGGTGTTTTTCGCTGCCCTCGGCGTGCTGAACGAGCTGTACCAGGCCGGTGGTTTCTCCTGGGCGACGTTGGTGGTGATCATCGGTTACCCGCTTTACTTCATTGCGCGCAAATACCTCAAGACCGATCATTTGGGCGGCCTGTGGCTGGACATGGCGCTTATGCTGCCCGTGGCCTGGTGGTTCGTGCAGAGCGGCGAACAGGGCTTTGCAGTGATGGATGCGCAACCGAAACTCTATGCGCTGATTCCGATCCTCGGCCTGATCAGCGCCTCGGCACTGGTGAGCTACATCATCGCCAGTCGTTTGCTGGCTTTCAGCCTGTTCGGCCTGCTCAGTTATGTCGAGCCGGTGCTGTTGCTGGTAGTGGCGCTGCTGCTGGGCGAAGGGATCAAGGCGGGCCAATGGCTGACCTACATTCCGATCTGGATCGCGGTCATGGTGCTGGTGTTTGAAGGGTTCAAGCATTTGGTACGCCAGCGCCAGCCGTAACACGCAGGCGCTAAAAAGCCCGACCAGGGTCAACTCTGGTCGGGCTTTTTTCTACGCGTGGGTTCAGTCGGTGGTCAACACACCGCGCCGAACCTGATCACGCTCGATGGATTCGAACAAGGCTTTGAAGTTGCCTTCGCCGAAACCGTCGTCGCCCTTGCGTTGAATAAACTCGAAGAACACCGGGCCCATCAGGGTTTCCGAGAAGATCTGCAACAGCAGACGCTTGTCGCCCTCGATCGAAGAACCGTCCAACAGGATTCCACGGGCCTGCAACTGGTCCACCGGCTCGCCATGGTTCGGCAAGCGACCTTCGAGCATTTCGTAGTAGGTGTCCGGTGGCGCGGTCATAAAGCGCATACCGATTTTCTTCAACGCATCCCACGTCTTGACCAGGTCATCGGTGAGGAACGCCACATGCTGGATGCCCTCGCCGTTGAACTGCATGAGGAACTCTTCGATCTGCCCGGCGCCCTTGGACGATTCTTCGTTCAGCGGGATGCGGATCATACCGTCCGGAGCGCTCATGGCCTTGGAGGTCAGGCCGGTGTACTCGCCTTTGATGTCGAAGTAACGCGCCTCACGGAAGTTGAACAGCTTCTCGTAGAAGTTGGCCCAGTACACCATGCGCCCGCGGTAGACGTTGTGGGTCAGGTGGTCGATAACCTTGAGACCGGCGCCTTGCGGGTTGCGGTCTACGCCGTCGAGAAAGACGAAGTCGATGTCGTAGATCGAACTGCCTTCACCGAAACGATCGATCAGGTACAGCGGCGCGCCGCCGATGCCTTTGATCGCCGGCAGGTTAAGCTCCATCGGGCCAGTTTCGATATGGATCGGCTGCGCGCCCAGTTCCAGTGCGCGGTTGTAGGCTTTCTGGGAGTCCTTGACGCGGAACGCCATGCCGCACACCGACGGGCCGTGCTCTGCGGCAAAGTAGGAGGCGATACTGTTGGGCTCGTTGTTGAGGATCAGATTGATCTCGCCCTGGCGATACAAGTGCACATTCTTGGAGCGGTGGGTGGCGACTTTGCTGAACCCCATGATCTCGAAGATCGGCTCCAGGGTGCCGGGCGTCGGCGATGCGAATTCGATGAACTCAAAGCCCATCAGGCCCATTGGGTTTGCGTGTTGGTCGGTCATGTTCGGTGCCTCATCCTGCTCTTTGAAATAAAGAGTCTGATTAAAGAAAAATCAATTGCCAGCAAGGATGAGGTGCAGGGGTGGCGCGCAGGACAGGCCTCGCACGCTGCGGGCGAGGAAGTCACCAAAGATGAGGGGGGAGCCGAGTCGCTTCATGGTTACATCAGTCTCTGACGGCTTTAGGCTTGCGTGAGCGCAAGTCATATTCTTGTATGCGTAAATCGATTCTACACAGCGTAACCTGGTTTGTCCGTACTCTTATCAAATCCCCATTGCCCTGGCGCGTGCAAGAGGTTTGTTGCACAGGTAGATACGTCAACCACCTGGCCAATATCGACAACGCACGAAGCCTGGATCACGCGAGCATATTCGAACCCAGCCATCTATCATCGGAGCATTACCGAGCGTTTCGCCGGTCACGCTCTCTGCGCAATAGGCCCCAGAACCCATGCCTCTCAGTGTCCAAGGCCCTCGAAAGCCGATCACCCGTTACTGCATCAGCCTAATATGCGCGCTGCAGCCGATCCTGCTAGGCGTGCTTATTCTGCATTGGCAGGCCGAACGCACTTTGGAGCAAAGTAGTGCGCAGACAGCGCAGGAAGCCGTGCGCCAGTTCGATCTGATGCTCGACAACACCTCCCTCGCCGCCCAATCGCTGCTGCCCCTGGCCGGGCAACCGTGCGACAACGGCACGCAGTTGGCGTTGCGTGAGCAAGTGACACGCCGGCCATTCGTGCGGGCGACCACCTTGTCCTGGCAAAAGAATATCTATTGCACGTCACTGTTCGGCGGTGACCACGTCTCGCCGGTCAATCCAGACGATTACGTAGACGGGCGCCTTTGGTTGATGAATGGCAACCCGGTCACGCCTGACACAGCGCTGCTGGTCTACCGCCTGGTAGACGGCGACAAGGCCGCGTTCGCCTCCATAGACGGGTACCACCTGACCAACGCGCTGCGCCTGATCAGCCGGTATGCGCAATTGATCCTGCAGGTCGGGCCGCACTGGCTCGACGATCAAGGCCGGGTCCACGAGACACTGCCACCGGTATTTGCGGTGGCTCATCACCACCTGGTGTCGAAGCGTTATCACTACAGCGTCGACGCCGGCATGCCAGCGGGTGAAGTGTGGCGATATATGCAAGCTCGCTATCCTGCGCTGTTCAGCCTGGTGGTGTTTTTTGGCATGTTGGCGGGCCTATTCGCCCATTGGCTGCAAAAGCGCTCCTCGGCACCGACCCATGAGCTGCAACGGGCGTTGGGCGCCAATGAGTTCATTCCTTATTTTCAACCCGTGGTGCGCGGCGATACCCGCGAATGGGCCGGCTGTGAAGTGCTGATGCGCTGGCAGCACCCCAAGGAGGGCTTGGTTCGGCCGGATCTGTTCATTCCGCTGGCCGAGGATAGCGGCCTGATCGTGCCCATGACCCGCGCCCTGCTCTGGCAGACCGCCGCTCAATTGGCGCCTCATGCCTCGCGCTTTGCGCCGGGGTTTCATATCGGTGTGAACATTACCGCGCGCCACTGCCAGGATCTGCAACTAGTGGACGACTGCCGTGAATTCCTCGCCGCATTCGTCCCCGGCCAGGTCATTCTGGTGTTGGAGCTGACCGAACGCGAGTTGATCGAGCCCACCGACGTCACGCGACGCCTGTTCGACGCCTTGCATGAGCTTGGGGTGATGATCGCCATTGATGATTTCGGCACCGGCCATTCCAGCCTAGGCTATTTGCGCAACTTCAATGTGGACTACTTGAAGATCGATCAGAGCTTTGTCGCCATGATCGGCGTGGATGCACTCTCCAGCCATATTCTGGACAGCATCATAGAGTTATCTGGCAAGCTCGATTTGGGCATTGTCGCCGAGGGGGTCGAAACAGCGCAGCAGTGTGAATACCTGGCCGCTCGCGGGGTAGACTATCTTCAAGGCTACCTGTTCGGCAGACCCTTACCGTGCGATGAATTCATTAAATCCTTGGCCAGCGATTCAATAGTCATGCATTAGTGATGCGCAAATAATGTTACTGAGACAAAGGACATGATTTACTCGTGACGGATTAACTACTACAATTTTTCTTGCCTGTGCTGAACTCGCAGGATGCTTCTTCTTAGAGTCTTAGAGTCACCTTAAAGCGCTTGGGTTGGAGCTTTTTTCCCAGTTGATATCAGCCAACTACACTATTGGAGTACCGATTTTGTCCAAACTCGCCGAATTTCGCGCAGCAGAAAGAGCCCTTCAAGAGCAACTGGCCCAGCTGGAGTCCTTGAAGAACGACGCTAGCCTGAAGAAAGAAATCGAATTCGAAGAAAAACTCCAAGGGCTGATGAAGACCTACGGCAAGAGCCTGCGCGATATCATCGCAATCCTGGATCCTAGCCTGAGCAAGGCCAGCGCGGTCGCCTCCGCGCCTAAACAGCGCCGCGCACGCGTGGTCAAGGTTTACCAGAACCCGCATACCGGCGAACTGATCGAAACCAAAGGTGGCAACCACCGTGGCCTCAAAGCCTGGAAAGAAGAGCACGGCGCGGAAACCGTTGAATCCTGGCTGCGCAAGTGATCCACACGCACTAATAAAAAGCCCCGCACATGCGGGGCTTTTGTTATTCAAGGGTTCACAAGCGGACTTAAATAAAAGTTCATTTTGTTCAAAAACGTTCGTCGCACATGCTTAGAGTTTCAGGCTATCGCGCACCGAACTGACTTCGTTCTTGCTTGTGTCATAGGCTTGGGCTTGGCCGGCGTATGAAAATACATATGCTTTGTCAGTATCGACCGCACCCACCAATGTTTGTGACAACACATGCCGCCCGTTCTCGGTGATCACGCAAGTAGTTTCCAGTGCGTCGAGGCGGCTCAAGGTCGTAGGGTGCATCTTGGTGCACACGCTTTGATAGCCGCCTTTGGCGAAGTCTTTTTGAATAGACTTACGCATCTCCAGCAAAACGCCTTGAAGATTAACTTTATGTCCCGCTTCTATCGGCGTAGCGGTCAGTTCCATGACCATCAAAGTCTGGCCATTCTCGTCATTCTTGATCGCCCGCTGTCGGGACACGGCCTTAGCGCTGACGGGAGCATCGCCATCGGGCGTCACCTCTTCGATTTGCCAGCCGCTGGGCCAATGAACTTCCGGCTCGCCAGCCAACACCCACTGACTGGTCAACAGCACACATACAGCAATCAACAGCGGTTTACGACAGTCAATCATTGCGAAAACACCCCAGGGACCAGCGGCAAAGTGTGAGGCCCGCCACCTACCGGTCGCAAGGCCTACGCGGGCTTTTTCATTTGGCGCGGCGGACGGGCCTTGCGTATCATGGCCCAGCTGCATAAATGCTTGCCGCAAGCCAAGGGAGCACTCCACGCTGGAGTCGCGTTTGCCCCATTTTTTTCTGGAGGGCCCATGAGCCTGCACGAACTGAACACTTTCCCGGGCGTCACCGCCCAGCCTGAAACCGCCACCACGAACTTCGTGTTCAACCACACCATGCTGCGGGTCAAGGACATCACCCGCTCGCTGGATTTCTACACCCGCGTCCTGGGGTTCTCCCTGGTTGAAAAGCGCGACTTCCCGGAAGCTGAATTCAGCCTGTACTTCCTGGCGCTGGTGGATAAATCCCAGATCCCGGCCGACGCGGCCGAGCGTACTCAGTGGATGAAGTCGATTCCCGGCATCCTGGAACTGACCCACAACCACGGCACCGAAAACGATGCGGACTTTGCCTACCATAACGGCAACACCGATCCGCGTGGCTTTGGCCATATCTGCATCTCGGTACCGGACATCGTTGCCGCCTGCGAGCGTTTCGAAGCCCTGGGCTGTGACTTCCAGAAACGTCTGACCGATGGCCGCATGAAAAGCCTGGCATTTATCAAAGACCCGGACGGTTACTGGGTCGAGATTATTCAACCCGCACCGATGTAAACGAAAAAAAACCCCATGATCGCTCATGGGGTTTTGCATTTCCGGGCCTGTATTTATGCTGGCGCGGAGGTGCGGATCAGGTGGTCGAATGCGCTCAAGGAGGCCTTGGCGCCCTCGCCCACGGCGATCACGATCTGCTTATACGGCACAGTAGTGACGTCGCCGGCGGCAAACACGCCAGGCAGTGAGGTCTCGCCACGGGCATCGACGATGATCTCGCCACGCGGCGTCAGCTCCACCGTGCCTTTGAGCCAATCGGTGTTGGGCAGCAGGCCGATCTGTACGAAGATACCTTCCAGGTCGAGAGTCTTGAACTCGCCGCTGTCGCGATCTTTGTACGCTAGGCCGGTGACTTTCTGCCCATCGCCTTTCACTTCGCTGGTCAACGCACTGGTGATCACGTCCACATTCGGCAGGCTGTACAGCTTACGCTGCAGGACTGCATCGGCGCGCAACTTGCTGTCGAATTCCAGCAGCGTAACGTGGCTAACAATACCCGCCAGATCGATGGCCGCTTCGACGCCGGAGTTGCCGCCGCCGATCACTGCCACACGTTTGCCCTTGAACAGCGGGCCGTCGCAGTGTGGGCAGAAACACACGCCCTTGGCCTTGTATTCCTGCTCGCCCGGCACACCCATTTCGCGCCAGCGTGCACCAGTGGCCAGAATCACCGTCTTGGACTTGAGGGTCGCGCCGCTTTCGAAGCGGATCTCGTGCAGTTCGCCGGCATTTTTTGCCGGGATCAGGCTGCTGGCACGCTGCAGGTTCATGATGTCCACGTCGTACTGACGCACATGGGCTTCCAAAGCACTGGCCAGTTTCGGCCCTTCGGTGTCCTGTACCGAGATAAAGTTTTCGATGGACATGGTGTCCAGCACCTGACCACCGAAACGCTCGGCGGCAACACCGGTACGAATGCCTTTACGCGCAGCATAGATAGCCGCCGAGGAGCCCGCTGGGCCACCGCCGACCACCAGCACATCAAAGGCGTCTTTAGCGCTGATTTTCTCAGCGGCTTTTTCGGCGCCGCTGGTGTCGAGCTTGGCGAGGATTTCTTCCAGACCCATGCGGCCCTGGCCAAAGTTGACCCCGTTGAGGTAAACGCTGGGCACCGCCATGATCTGGCGCTCATCGACTTCAGCCTGAAACAGCGCACCGTCGATAGCAACGTGGCGGATATTCGGGTTGAGCACTGCCATCAGGTTCAGCGCCTGGACCACATCCGGGCAGTTCTGGCAGGACAGCGAGAAGTACGTCTCGAAGCTGAACTCGCCTTTGAGGGCGCGGATCTGTTCAATCACTTCGACACTGGCCTTCGACGGGTGGCCACCGACTTGCAGCAGGGCCAGCACCAACGAAGTGAATTCATGGCCCATGGGGATACCGGCAAAACGCAGGCTGATCTCGGCACCCGGGCGGTTGATGGAGAACGACGGCTTACGCCCATCGTCACCATCGGTTTTCAGCGTAATCAGCGTGGTAAGGCTGGTTACGTCTTGTAAAAGAGCCAGCATTTCCTGGGATTTCGCACCGTCGTCGAGGGAGGCGACGATCTCGATCGGCTGGGTGACCCGTTCCAGGTATGACTTCAACTGAGCTTTAAGATTGGCGTCCAACATACGGGCGATTTCCTGTTCATTCGGTTTATTACAGTCGAAAAAAAACGCCCGAGCGAATCTCGCCCGGGCGTTTTGAGGGCGGTTGCAGCTTACTTCACAGGTGCGGAAACCCGCCCTAGAGACTTCACAGACTTAGATCTTGCCGACCAGGTCCAGGGACGGAGCCAGAGTGGCCTCGCCTTCTTTCCACTTGGCTGGGCACACTTCACCCGGGTGAGCGGCAACGTACTGAGCGGCCTTGATTTTGCGCAGCAGCTCGGAAGCGTCACGGCCAACACCGCCGTCGTTGAGTTCAACGATTTTGATCTGGCCTTCCGGGTTGATCACGAAAGTGCCACGGTCTGCCAGGCCAGCTTCTTCGATCAGCACGTCGAAGTTGCGGGAGATGGTCAGGGTTGGGTCGCCGATCATGGTGTACTGGATTTTGCCGATGGCTGGCGAAGTGTTGTGCCAGGCTGCGTGGGCAAAGTGGGTGTCGGTGGACACGCTGTAGATCTCGACGCCCAGTTTCTGGAATTCGGCGTAGTTGTCGGCCAGGTCTTCCAGCTCGGTTGGGCAAACGAAGGTGAAGTCGGCTGGGTAGAAGAACACCACAGACCATTTGCCTTTCAGGTCAGCGTCGGTCACATCTACGAAGCTGCCGTTTTTGAACGCAGTGGCTTTAAACGGTTTTACTTGGCTGTTGATGATAGGCATCGTTGACTCTCCGTCAGGGGTTAAGAAGTTGATGAGGTGAATCCTACCCAGTCTCTCGATAGATGGCTCATTGGCAAACCTGATGCTGGTGATTGGTTTTCCCTATCAGGTCACCCTATTAATAGAAGAAAACTTAAATCAATGGCTGATTAGCCAGCGTCATACCAAGAAAGGGCGTCGCTTCAACATAGCGCATGGCGGATTTCATGTCGTTCCAGCCGACATAACTCATCAATGACTTCATATCCCAGCCATTGCGATGGGCCCACGTAGCGAACCCCCGCCGCAGCGAATGGCTGGTGTAGTGCTCGGCCGGGATGCCGGCGCGCTCAAGTGCCTGGCGCAGCAGCGGGATGACGCTGTTGGGATGCAAGCCCTCCTCCCCTACATTGCCCCAGCGGTCGATACCACGAAACACCGGTCCGCGCACCAACGCCGCCGTACTCAGCCAATCGCCATAGGCCCGCACTGGGCACAGGCGCAGCAGAGCCGGGGTGTGGTAGGTCTTGCCCAGGTTGTCGCGATCACTTTTGCTGCGCGGCACATATAGGCTGATACCGGCCCCCGGTGTGACCTGCACATGCTCCACTTGCAAGCGGCATAGCTCGTCACTGCGAAAGCCACGCCAGAAGCCCAGCAGGATCAACGCCCTGTCGCGCGTGGCCCGCAGCAGCCGTGCCGTGTCCTGGGACTCGCTCGCCTCCTGCACCTCCTGCTCAAGAAATGCCACCACCTGCTCCAACTGTTGGAGTTGCAGCGGCTCGGCTTGCTTTTCCCGCGCCGGGTGCACCGCACGGATGCCCTTGAGCACCTTACGCACCACCGGCGCCTTGGTCGGATCAGGAAAGCCTTGGCTGGTATGCCACTGCGCCAACGCCGAGAGCCGCAACTTCAAGGTATTGACCGCCAGCACACCCGCGTGCGCGACCAGGTAGCGCGCCACGCTGTCGCTGGTGGCCGGCAGAAAGCCGCCCCAGCTCACTTCAAAATGTTCAATGGCCGCGCGGTAGCTACGGCGCGTGTTATCGCGAGTGGCGGCGTTGAGGTATCGATCCAGATCGCTCATGGAGGGCCTATTCGTACTGGAAGCGGGGACATTTGCGCTGGAGACGCGCATGACGCGGGATAATACGCCAATATCCCACCTGTTAAATCCATAATTTTAACGTGAAATAATCCATGTTATAGTACGTAACTACATATTACGTACCACAGTACTAAATCGACGGAGACCTCATGGCGCGCGGCGGCATCAATAAAGCAGTGGTTCAAACGGCACGCTTGGCGATCATCGCCAGAGGCGAACACCCCAGCATCGATGCAGTACGCATCGAAATGGGCAATACCGGCTCCAAGACCACCATTCACCGCTACTTGAAGGAGTTGGATGAGAGCGAATCACGCGTCACCATCACCGAGGCGCCCATCGACGAAGAGCTGAGCGAGCTGGTCGCGCGGCTGGCCCAGCGCCTCAAAGACAAGGCTCAGGAGCCGATCGACCTGGCCTTGGCGCAATTCGAACAAGAGAAAACCGCCCTGCACGCCCAACTGCAAACCCTGCAGGACGCCCATCAGCAGCTTCAGCAGCAATTCGACATTCAAGCCGCCGCTCTTGCGGAAGAAAGCGCAGCCTTGCAAACCGCCAGCACCAGCCTGCAAACCGAGCAGACCCGCAATGCCGGACTCAGCCAGGCGTGCAGCGATTACGAGTTGCGCCTCAACGACAAAGATGAGCAGATCCGCTCGCTGGAAGACAAACACACCCATGCACGGGATGCCCTGGAGCACTACCGCAGCGCCATCAAGGAACAGCGCGAGCAGGAACAGCGGCGCCACGAAGGCCAATTGCAACAAGTTCAGGCAGAGCTACGCCAGGCCCAGCAAAGCGCTATGGTGCGTCAGGATGAGATCACTCAGTTGCATCGGGATAATGAGCGGCTGCTGATCGAACAGCGGGTCACAGCGAAAGAGCTGGCGGCACTGCAGGAAAAATTCCAGAAAGATCAGACCGAGCGCCGCCAGCTCAGCGAACAGCTCAACCGTATCGACGGCGAGCGCACCTTGCTTCAAGAGCGTCTGCGCGTGGCGCTGCTGGACAGTCAGTCGCGACAGGCAGCACTGACTGAATACCAGCAAGCCAATAAAGCCCTGGAACTGGACCTGCTCAAGGCCCAGGCCAGTATCGAAGCCTTGCGTCTGGCCGCCGTCGTTGCAACGGCGCCAGAGGCCAAGCCCTCCGACTGATCAGTCGGCCACTGGCGTGCGCATGGTGACGAATTCTTCCGCCGCCGTAGGATGCACGCCTATGGTTTCGTCAAAATGCCGCTTGGTCGCGCCCGCCTTGAGCGCGATCGCCAGGCCCTGAACGATTTCGCCCGCGTCCGGGCCGACCATATGACAGCCCAACACCTTGTCGGTATCGGCATCTACCACGAGCTTCATCAGGGTCTTTTCCTGGCAGTCGGTCAGGGTCAGTTTCATCGGGCGGAAGCGACTTTCAAAAATCTGAACGTTATGGCCGTTTTTCTTCGCCTCCTCCTCTGTCAAACCTACAGTACCGATATTCGGCAGGCTGAACACCGCTGTCGGAATCATCGCGTAATCCACTGGGCGATACTGCTCGGGTTTGAATAGGCGACGCGCTACGGCCATGCCTTCAGCCAGGGCAACCGGAGTGAGTTGCACGCGACCAATCACATCGCCGATGGCCAGGATTGAAGGTTCGGTGGTTTCATACTGGTCATTGACCTGCACAAAGCCACGCTCGTCGAGGGCGACCCCGGTGTTTTCCAGGCCCAGGTTGTCCAGCATCGGACGCCGACCGGTCGCATAGAACACGCAGTCCGCTTCCAGCACACCGCCATCCTTGAGCGTGGCCTTCAGGCTGCCATCGGCTTGTTTGTCGATGCGTTCGATATCGGCGTTGAACTGCAGGTCCAAGCCGCGTTTAGTCAACTCCTCCTGCAGATGCTTGCGCACCGAGCCGTCAAAGCCGCGCAAGAACAAATCACCGCGATACAGCAGGCTAGTCTGAGCGCCCAGGCCATGGAAAATCCCGGCAAACTCAACGGCGATATAACCGCCGCCCACCACCAGCACGCGCTTAGGCAACTCCTTGAGGAAAAACGCTTCATTGGAGCCAATGGCATGTTCGCGCCCTGGAATCTCCGGAATCTGCGGCCAGCCGCCCGTGGCGATCAGGATGTGCTTGGCGGTAAAGCGCTCACCATTGATTTCCACCTGATGCGGATCCACCAATCGCGCGTGCCCTTCGTGCAGGGTCACGCCGCTGTTGACCAGCAGGTTGCGATAGATGCCATTGAGACGATTGATCTCGCGATCCTTATTGGCAATCAATGTCGCCCAATCGAAATTCGCCTCGCCCAGGGACCAGCCAAAGCCGCTGGCCTGTTCGAAGTCTTCGGCAAAATGCGCGCCGTACACCAAGAGCTTTTTCGGCACGCAGCCCATGTTCACACAGGTGCCGCCCAGATAGCGGCTTTCCGCTACGGCAACCTTGGCGCCAAACCCTGCGGCAAAACGCGCCGCGCGAACACCGCCGGAACCGGCGCCAATTACATACAGATCAAAATCGTAGGCCATTTCACTCTCCTCGGCAGGACACCAGCATACCGACTTACATGGGGCTGAAAAACGAAAAAGCCACCCGAAGGTGGCTTTCTCTTAAAACCGGCGAACAGGCGTGAATCAGTACGCCTTGCCAGTCTTGTAGAAGTGCTCGTAGCAGAAGTTGGTGGCTTCGATGTAGCCTTCCGCGCCGCCGCAGTCGAAACGCTGGCCCTTGAACTTGTAGGCAATCACGCAGCCGTCTTTAGCTTGCTTCAACAGAGCGTCGGTGATTTGGATCTCACCGCCCTTGCCTGGCTCGGTTTCTTCGATCAACTTGAAGATGTCCGGGGTCAGGATGTAGCGACCGATGATCGCCAGGTTCGATGGAGCATCTTCCGGTGCAGGTTTCTCGACCATGTCGCGTACGCGGATCAGGCCATCACCAATATCATCACCGGCGATCACGCCGTACTTGTTGGTTTCGGTCGGGTTCACTTCCATCACGGCAACGATGGTGCAGCGGTATTTCTGGTACAGCTTGACCATCTGGGTCAGTACGCCGTCGCCTTCCAGGTTTACGCACAGGTCGTCCGCCAGTACCACGGCGAACGGTTCGTCACCGATCAGCGGACGGCCGGTCAGAATCGCGTGGCCGAGGCCTTTCATTTGCGTCTGGCGGGTGTAGGAGAACGAGCACTCGTCCAGCAGCTTACGGATGCCGACCAGGTATTTTTCCTTGTCGGTGCCCTTGATCTGATTTTCCAGCTCGTAGCTGATGTCGAAGTGGTCTTCCAGGGCGCGCTTACCGCGACCGGTCACAATGGAGATTTCATTCAGACCGGCATCCAGAGCTTCTTCCACACCGTACTGAATCAGTGGCTTGTTCACCACCGGCAGCATCTCTTTGGGCATGGCCTTGGTCGCTGGCAAGAAGCGAGTGCCGTAACCGGCTGCTGGGAACAAGCATTTCTTGATCATATGGGTCCTTACAAAGGGCTATGCGTACGGAATTCGGCGCAGTCTAATCAGGCCGCAGCCACCTTACAATGGGTCCTGCTGGCGTTGCGATGTCATCATAGAGAAAAAATCTCAGCGTAAGTTCCACTTATCTTACAAACAGCACTGCCGTTACTTCGGCAAAAATACCCACCGCTTATTGTTTCAATCTGCTGAAGCCTTTTTATCACGCTGGCGCGCTGGAACATTGACCTGGATTAACTTGCCCTGAACCCTGACATTTGGCGCTATCATTGCGGCCTTGAACCAGACCACGAGATTGTTAATAGATGTCAGAACCCAAAGGTGTGAACGGCTACCTGATTACCCAGCGCGCGGACGGCTGGCATTTGATCAACTTCCACGGCGACAGCGTCGCTGGCACCTTCGCCACCGAACGTGAGGCGATCGCAGTGGCCGAAGTGTTCGTGGATGAGGCCGGCCACGCTTCGAGCAAGCGCCCGAAAGGCAAGTAAGCGTCAGCCTTCACCTATGAAGCCCCTGAGAATGGGGCTTTTTTGTGTTTGTCTGTACGCAGATGGCAGTTCGCTATAATCTTCGCCAAACGCCCCACGACAGTGTCAGCGCTCCCCTCCTACACCCTTGATGACGAACACCTATGAACAAGATTCTGGCACTTACTGCGGCACTGGCACTCGCCGGCTGCACCACCACCTCGGACGTCTACCTGAAAAACGGCGAACAAGGCCTGACCATTGACTGTTCCGGCGAAGCCAATTCCTGGGCCAGCTGTTACGAAAAGGCCGACGCTTCATGTGCAGGCACCGGCTACCGTATTGTCGGCACCGAAGGCACGCCGTCGCTCAAGGAAAGCGAGAAAACCCTGGGCCAGGACGTTGGCAACTACAAAAGCCGCAGCGTCGTCGTGGTGTGCAAATAAGCGTCGGCGCTTACAGCTGAATGTCGGCGAACTTGATGCCCAGTCCGCGAATGGTCTCGATCAGATCGTCCAGGCGCTGGAACGACTCCACCTCGTCCTGATCGTCCACCAGGAAGAAACTGCGTCCACCGCTTTTTTTGAAGAAAACGATCCACTCGCCGAGGTCGGCAGGATTCTGGATGACATGGGTGGCCGAGATCTGACCCTCGGCATGGCGGGCTCTGACATCTTCACGTTTCATAACTGGCTTCCAGAAAAAGACAAATACCGCGCGAACCCGGGCTCGCACGGCATTTTTGCATTGAATGGTCGACAGTCTAACGGATGCCCTGCCCGATCAGCACGCCCTCTACGGATTGGCCATACAAATTGACGCCGTCGTTGGCGTGGAACTTCAGTCGGGTCTTCTCCACCGAGCCGTCCACCAGGCGCGGATCCTGCGGCCGTTCGTGGCTGTTGACGTAGGCCGCCACATCCCAGGCTTGCTGGTCGCTCAAACTGCCGCCTTTACCCAGTGGCATATTGTGTTTGATAAACGATGCGGCCGTATTGATGCGGTGCATGCCCGCGCCCCAATTGTAGGAATCCTTACCCCATAGCGGTGGCATCGCGTAGTCGTCGCCTACCTTTTGCCCTTGGCCTTGCGGCCCATGACACACCGCACACTGCTCTCCATAGACCTGTGCGCCCCGAGCCAAGCTGTAACCGTCTGCCGGTTGCGCCACCTCTGGGTACCCGCGCCCCGGCAGCTCGACGCCCAGCGGCGCCTTACTGGCCAGCCAATAGGAGTACACCGATAAAGCGGTGATTTCCGGGCTGTCGGCGGCCGGCGGGGTGCCGCCGTTCATGCTGAATTGGAAACAGCCCTGCAACCGCTCCGCGTAGGTGTTGACCTTGTCGTTCTTCTTTCTATAAGCCGGATACATCGGATAGGCCGCCCACAACGGCGCCGAGTTGGCCAGGCGGCCCTGGTTGAGATGGCAATTGCTGCAATTGAGGCCGTTGCCGACAAACTGCGGGGCCAGACGCTTGGTGTCGACGAACAAGGCATATCCCTGCCTGACCAACTTGCCATAGGCATTGTCGGGCAAGTCTTTTTCCGCCGGTGGCTGGAACACGCTGGCTGGCGATTCGACCGAATGGGGCACTAACTGGGATTGGTCTTCCATGGCGATGGTTGCGGCATGGCTTGGCAGGACCATCAACAGCCCGACAGCGGGAGTGATCAGATGCGCCTTCATGGCTTAGCCTCCACGTTCAATGACGCGAAGTACTGAGCGACACCCTGGACTTCCTCGGCGGTCAGTGACTTGGCGATGTGCCCCATCAGATCATTGGCATCGTTGCGGCGAGTGCCGTTCTGCCAGGCGCTCAACTGCGCAGCCAGATAAGCCGCAGGCTGGCCGGCCAGTGGCGGGAACGCGTCACCGATGCCGCTGCCGGCCGGACCGTGACAACTGACGCACGCAGGAATCTGCCGCTCCCACGCGCCTTGCCAGGCAAGTTGCTGCGCGGCTGTGGTCGGCATTTCGCTGCGGTGCAGCGCAGCCGGTGCTGGCGCCGGCATCGCGGCGATGGCTTGGCTCAGTGCGTCCAGCTCCGCCTGTGTCAGGGCAATTGCCAGCGGGCGCATCACCGGGTTGCTGCGGCTACCGCTTTTGAAATCTTCCAGCTGCTTGCGTACATAGGCCGCTGGCAGGCCCGCCAACCGGGGGAAACCAGCCGCCGCCATGCCTGAACCATCCGCACCATGGCAAGCCACACAGGGCATGGCGCCCGGCTGCGCACCGCCTTCCATAAAAATTTTCTTACCATCCAACGCCTGGGCGTTATCCATCAGCAAAAGCAGCGCGCTACTTATCAGCACTCGTTGCAGAGCTTTCATCACGACTCCGTTTTTATTGTTATGAGTTGATGCCCTTACGGCATAAACCTTACAAAGCGTAGGGCAATGGCCCTGCTTCCACAATATTAACGCCGAGAATAAAAAAGCCTGACACTGCAGCGGCAGGGCCAGGCTTTTATCGGATTCGAAGTCTGATGATGAGGCTCAAAAAGGATCAGCCGGAGATGCAGTCCTCACCGGCTTTTTTCACATCGCCCGGACGAATCGGCACATTCGACATGCTCTCGTAGAGCTTGATGCTGCTGCCGCTGGAGCGTTCCTCGATTTCAAAAATCGCCGATGGGTCGGCCGAGAACTTCTGCGGCACGATCACCCTGACGCCTTCCTTGTGCGGCTCGATCTGCGGTGGCCGACGGGTAGTGGAGAGTTTCTGCACAACACATGCGGCGTATTCCTGCGGCTTCTTACCGGAAATCACTGCCAACGTTGGCGGGGTCTGCTTGATGTCTGCAACCGAAGCACATCCACCCAACGCCAAGGCCAGAACCAACACACTCCACTTCATATAAAAACCTCCGATAAAGACCCTACGACAGCGGGGATGGTAAATTTCTCCCGGACACGTAGGATTTATCCCTGATCACACGGTAAATAACTGTTTTAAATTGTCGACGCCGTTGAAGACGGGCCGATAATAAACGCGCTGGGGCTGATAAACTCCATCTTAACCTACGTATCATTCTGATTTTTCAGAAAAAGTCCTTCTGGAGACACTCCCATGAAATTTATCCACCAGCGCGAGCACCTCAACGAGGGAGATATTGTCGTCATCGAATGCTCGCAAACCTGCAATATCCGTCTGATGAGCGACGCGAACTTTCGCAGCTTCAAAAACGGCGGCCGCCACACTTACCATGGCGGTGCGTTCGATAAATTCCCTGCGAAGATCACCGCGCCGAGCACCGGTTTCTGGAACATCACCCTGGATGTGGTCACCCGCCGCGCCATCAGCGTGACCCGCAAACCTGCGCTGTCCCACAAGATTCGTATCGTGCGTCGTACCAGCTCCAAGCTGAGCTGATCCGCCCTTCCACAGGAAATAACCGTGACTGCCACCACCAAATACGTGATCAAGTACAAGCTCAACGGCGAGCGCCGTTTCGAGTTTGCCCACCTGCACAGCAACGACTTGGAAGAAGCCAAGCAAGCCTTGGCGAAAATTCATGAATCCAGTGATGAAATTACCGACATCACTGTGAGCAAGGCACTCTAAGCCCATGCCCGGCCCCACTGCGGACCTGTTCGCCGACCACGCCTTGCAGCAACCCGCAGGGCGTGAGCAGATCGGCGAACAGTCCTACGTGCTAAGAGGCTATGCCCTGCCTTGGATTGATCGTCTTCTACCGGAACTGCGCCGCGTGTTGGCGCAAGCACCGTTTCGCCAAATGGTTACCCCCGGTGGCTTTACCATGTCGGCAGCCTTGAGCAGTTGTGGTGACCTGGGCTGGACCACCGACACCACCGGCTATCGCTACACCCCCTTCGACCCGCGCACCCAACAGCCTTGGCCCGCCTTGCCCGAAGCCTTGCGCTCATTGGCTGTAGAGGCGGCGGCCGAGGCCGGTTTCGCCGCCTTCGCCCCCGACGCCTGCCTGATCAACCGCTACGTGGCCCGGGCCAAGATGTCGCTGCACCAGGACAAAAACGAGCGCGATTACGCAGCGCCCGTGGTGTCAATATCCCTGGGCCTGCCGGCGATCTTCCTGTTCGGTGGCCATGCCCGTGCAGACAAACCGCAGAAAGTCTCGCTGTTCCATGGCGACGTGGTGGTCTGGGGCGGTGTGGACCGCCTGCGTTTTCATGGGGTGATGCCGATCAAAGAAGGGGTGCATCCGGTGATGGGCCCGCAACGCATCAACCTGACGCTACGCACCGCCGGTTGATTTGACCGCAAGCTTCGGAGTGCCAGGCGGTCTCGGCGCGGTTAATCTGCCCGGGAGCCGTCAAGAGTGCCAAGCATGACTATCGAACAAGATCCCCGCTGGGCCGCCATTGTGGCCCGCGACAGCAACGCCGACGGGTCGTTTGTGTATGGCGTTAAGACCACCGGTGTCTATTGCCGCCCCAGCAGCGCTTCGCGGCTGCCGCGCCCGGAGAATATTGAGTTTTTCGACACCCCGGCGCAGGCCGAAGCCGCCGGCTATCGCCCCAGCAAACGCGCGAGCGGCGACCAGACCCAACTGGCCGCCCACCATGCCCAATTGGTGGCCGACGCATGCCGGCATATCGAGCACGCGGCCACTGCGCCGAGCTTGAATACCCTCGCTGACCGAGCCGGTCTGAGCCCGTTCCATTTCCATCGCGTTTTCAAGGCCGTGACGGGTCTGACGCCCAAGGGCTACGCCAATGCCCATCGTTCCCGCAAAGTGCGCGACGGGCTCAAGGGCCAGCATTCCGTGACGGCTGCGCTGTACGACGCCGGTTTTAATTCCAACAGTCGTTTTTATGAAGCGGCCAATCAGCTGCTTGGCATGAAACCCAGCGACTACAAGGCCGGCGGCGCTCACAACGCTATTTGGTTCGCCGTCGGGCAGTGCTCGCTGGGGGCGATTTTGGTGGCGCAGAGCAGTCGAGGCGTCTGTGCGATCCTGCTGGGTGACGACCCCGAACAACTGTTGCGCGACCTGCAAGACCAATTCCCCAAGGCCGAACTGGTGGGCGCCGATGCGACGTTCGAAAGGTTGGTGGCCCAGGTCGTCGGCTTTGTCGAGGCGCCCGCGCTAGGCCTGGATTTGCCGTTGGACCTGCGTGGCACCGCGTTTCAGGAGCGTGTGTGGCAAGCCTTGCGGGATATCCCAGTGGGCAGCACCGCCAGTTATGCGCAGATCGCCCAGCGCATCGGCGCACCCAAGTCGTTTCGTGCCGTGGCCCAGGCGTGCGGCGCTAACAGCCTTGCAGTGGCAATCCCTTGCCATCGGGTGGTGCGCAGCGATGGCGAGCTGTCCGGCTACCGCTGGGGCGTTGCACGCAAGCAGGCATTGCTTGAGCGCGAACGTAACAGCAAAAGCTGATAGCCCTGCACGAAACGTCCACAGCGTCCAGTGAATAAAACAGACTGGCCGCGTGGCATACGCCCTGCTAAAAACAGCGAAACCACTGACCTTCGCTGGAGCCCCATCCATGAGCACCTGGCCTGACACACGGATTCTCGACTTGCTCGGCATCGAGGTACCCATTATCCAGGCGCCCATGGCCGTCGGCACCACGCCCGCCATGGTGATTGCCGCCAACCAGGCAGGCGCGTTGGGCTCGTTGCCCGCCGCCGCGCTGAGTATCGAGCAGCTGCGTGAAAGCCTCAGCGTCATCCGTGCGGCCAGCAACCGGCCGATTAACGTGAACTTCTTCTGCCATCAGCCGCCTGCGCCGGACGAGGCTCGCGACCAACGCTGGAAAGCCCTGCTGCAACCGTTCTACTGCGAACTGGGCGCCGATTTCGAGGCGCCGACGCCGGTGTCCAACCGTGCGCCGTTCAACGACGAGGCGTGTCAGGTGGTAGAGGCGTTCCGCCCCGAGGTCGTCAGTTTCCACTTCGGGCTGCCGGAAAAAGCTTTGTTAGATCGGGTCAAAGCCACGGGGGCCAAAGTGCTGTCGTCGGCCACCACGGTGGAAGAAGCCCGCTGGCTAGAGGCCCACGGTTGCGATGCAATCATCGCCATGGGCATCGAGGCTGGAGGTCACCGGGGCATGTTCCTTAGCGATGACCTCAACACTCAGATAGGCCTGATGGCGCTGGTGCCGCAGATCGTCGACGCCGTCAGCGTGCCGGTGATCGCCGCGGGCGGTATCGGCGACGCGCGGGGCATCGTCGCAGCGTTCGCCCTGGGCGCCTCGGCGGTGCAGGTCGGCACGGCGTACCTGTTTACCCCCGAAGCCAATGTGAGCGCGGCCCATCACTATGGGTTGCGCCACGCCCAGGCCAGTGAAACCGCCTTGACCAACCTGTTCACCGGCCGCCCGGCGCGAGGCATCGTCAATCGAGTCATGCGCGAATTGGGCGCGATGAATCCCGCAGCGCCGGCATTTCCCCGCGCCGGTGGCGCGTTGATGCCGCTCAAAGCCAAGGATGAAGGCGGCTTCAGCAACCTGTGGTCAGGCCAGGCCTTGCGTCTGGGCCGTGACATCGGCACCTATGAACTGACGCGTCAATTGGCCGAGCAGGCGCTGGCCAAACTCACGTAATCCGTTGCGGCAACGTTGCACTGTACCGGCAGTGGCTAACCGCTATATAGTCCCGTACATAGCGATTAACCACGCCGTGCATTCCAAGGAGCTGCTTCATGCTGATTCATGCCTCACGCCTGGCCGTCCTGGCTACCGCCCTCGTGTTCGGCTCGGCCCACGCCGATGAAGTCCAGGTGGCGGTGGCGGCCAATTTCACCGCACCGATCCAGGCGCTAGCCGCCAGCTTCGAACAGGACACCGGCCATAAACTGGTCGCGTCCTACGGCGCCACCGGCCAGTTCTACACCCAGATCAAGAACGGCGCGCCCTTTGAAGTGTTCCTCAGCGCCGACGACAGCACCCCACAGAAACTCGAAAACGAAGGCGATACAGTCAAAGGCTCGCGCTTCACCTACGCCGTGGGCACCTTGGCGCTGTGGTCGCCTCAAGCTGGCTATGTCGATGCCAACGGTGAGGTGTTAAAACGCAATCAGTTCAAGCACTTGTCCATCGCCAACCCCAAAGCGGCGCCCTATGGTCTGGCCGCCACCCAGGTTTTGGCCAAACAGGGCTTGAGCGAACAGGTCAAGGACAAGCTCGTCGAAGGCCAGAACATCACCCAGGCCTATCAGTTCGTTTCCACTGGCAACGCCGAGCTGGGCTTTGTGGCCTTGTCGCAGATCTATAAAGACGGCAAAGTCACCAGCGGTTCGGCGTGGATCGTCCCCGCGGCCTTGCATGACCCGATCAAACAGGACGCGGTGATCCTCAACAAAGGCAAAGACAGCGCCGCTGCCAAAGCGCTGGTCGAATACCTCAAAGGGCCGAAAGCCGCTGCCGTTATCAAATCCTACGGTTACGAGCTGTAAATGCCCCTATCGAGTGCCGATTTTTCCGCGATCTGGTTGACCATCAAACTGGCGTCACTGACCACCGTGATCCTGCTGGTCATCGGCACTCCAATTGCCCTGTGGCTGTCACGTACGCGCTCCTGGTGGCGCGGGCCGGTGGGGGCGATCGTCGCCCTGCCCCTGGTGCTGCCACCGACGGTGATCGGCTTTTACCTGCTACTGAGCATGGGGCCCAACGGTTACTTCGGTCAGTTCACCCAGTGGCTGGGGCTGGGCACCCTGACATTCAGCTTCGCCGGGCTGGTGATTGGCTCGGTGATCTATTCCATGCCGTTTGTGGTGCAGCCGTTGCAAAACGCTTTTTCGGCCATCGGCACGCGGCCTTTGGAAGTCGCTGCGACACTGCGCGCCGGGCCGTGGGACACGTTCTTCAGCGTCATCCTGCCCCTGGCGCGGCCGGGGTTTGTCACCGCATCCATTCTGGGCTTTGCCCACACCGTGGGTGAATTCGGTGTGGTGCTGATGATCGGCGGCAATATTCCGGACAAGACGCGCGTGGTGTCGGTGCAGATCTACGACCATGTCGAAGCCATGGAATACGCCCAGGCCCATTGGCTGGCCGGCGCCATGGTGGTGTTCGCGTTCTTTGTGTTGCTGGCGCTCTACTCCAGCCGTAAAACCAACATGGGCTGGAACTGATATCGATGATGGAAATACGCCTGCGACTGTCGTACTCCGGCTTTGCTCTCGATGTGGACCTGCACCTGCCCGGGCGCGGCGTCACTGCGCTGTACGGGCATTCCGGCTCGGGCAAGACCACTTGCCTGCGCTGCATCGCCGGGTTGGAGCGGGCCGGCGACGGCTTTGTGCGGATCAACGATGAGGTCTGGCAAGACAGCCGCAGCGGCCTATTCGTACCACCGCACCAGCGCCCGTTGGGGTATGTGTTCCAGGAAGCGAGCCTGTTTGCGCATTTGTCGGTGCGCGCCAACCTGGCCTTCGGACTCAAGCGCACACCGCGCGCGCAACGGCGGGTGGACATCACTCAGGCCACCGAACTGCTGGGCATCGGCCACTTGCTCGAACGTCACCCGCAGCACCTGTCCGGCGGCGAGCGCCAGCGCATCGGCATCGCCCGCGCATTGCTTACCAGCCCGCGCTTACTGCTGATGGATGAGCCCCTGGCCGCCCTCGACAGCCAGCGCAAAAGCGAAATCCTGCCGTACCTGGAACGCCTGCACGACGAGTTAGACATCCCGGTGCTGTACGTCAGCCATGCCCAGGATGAGGTGGCGCGCCTGGCCGATCACATCGTGCTGCTCAGCGACGGCAAGGCCTTGGCCAGCGGTCCCATCGGCGACACGCTGGCGCGCCTGGACCTGCCCCTGGCGCGTGGCGACGAAGCCGGTGTGGTGATCGACGGCGTGGTCACTGCCTACGATGCGCACTACCAATTACTCACGTTGCAGTTGCCGGGCAGTGCCTCGACCATGCGCGTGGCCCACGCACCGCTGGGCATCGGCCAGGCCCTGCGGGTCAAGGTGCAGGCTCGTGACGTGAGCCTCAGCCCGCAGGCCGAAGAACACAGCAGCATCCTCAACCGTTTGCCGGTGACCGTCACCGAGGAAATCGCCGCGGACAATAGCGCCCATGTACTGGTGCGCCTGGACGCCGGTGGTACACCGTTACTGGCGCGCATCACACGGTTTTCCCGCGATCAGTTGCAATTGCATCCCGGCCAGCCTCTGTGGGCGCAGATCAAGGCCGTGGCGGTGCTGGCCTAGCAAACCTTTTGGCACGACCGCACACAGCTGCGGTCCATCAGACATACCGGCCTGATTTTGTTGCCAAGGAACCTGACCCATGCCCGACTCCGCGCTGCCCGCCGACCTGCCTCGCGACCTGCATTACGTTGATGACACCCAGCCGGGCATTCGCCGCAAGAAAGTGCGCGGCAAATTCCAGTACTTCGACCCCAAGGGCGAACGCATCACCGATGCTGACGAGATCCGACGTCTCAACGCCCTGGCGGTGCCACCGGCCTACACCGACGTGTGGATCTGCGCCGACCCGCGCGGCCACCTGCAAGCCACCGGCCGCGACGCCCGTGGGCGCAAGCAATACCGCTACCACACACGCTGGCGCGAAGTGCGCGACACCGACAAGTACGCGCGCTTGCAAGCCTTCGGCAATGCCCTGCCAAAACTGCGCAAGCAGTTGGAAGCACAACTGGCCGAGCCCGGTTTCACCCGCGAGAAAGTCCTGGCTACCGTGGTGATGCTGCTGGACGCCACCCTGATCCGCGTCGGCAATACCCAATACGCCCGCGACAACAAATCCTATGGCTTGACCACCCTGCGCAACCGTCATGTGGACGTCAAAGGCAGCGAAATCCAGTTCCAGTTTCGCGGCAAGAGCGGCGTCGAGCACCAGCTCAGCGTGAAGGACCGCCGCCTGGCAAATGTGGTGAAACGCTGCATGGAATTGCCGGGACAGAACCTGTTCCAGTACTTGGACGAGAACGGCGAGCGCCACACGGTCAGCTCGCATGATGTGAATGCCTATCTGCACAGCCTCACCGGCGAAGACTTCACCGCCAAGGACTACCGCACCTGGGCCGGCACCGCCATGGCGTTGGCGGTGCTGCGCGAGTTGGAGTGGCAGCCCGAATCCGATGCCAAGCGCCATGTGGTGGCGATGGTCAAGGATGTCGCCAAACAGCTGGGTAATACTCCGGCGGTGTGCCGCAAGTGTTACATCCACCCGGCGGTGCTGGAGCATTTCAGCCTTGGCGAGTTGTCGAAATTGCCCAAGCCGCGAGTGCGCAAAGGATTGAAAGCCGAGGAAGTTGCACTGGCGATGTTCCTGGAAAGACTGGCCGCCGACTTGCCGCAAAAGGCCAAGGCAGGTTAGGCTCTGCCGCCCTCCTGTTCTCTAGGACGACCGCCGACGTGAACCACTAAGCCTTCCAAAATGTATCCGCAACCAGCGCCATGCGCGCTAGTTGGCCTGTCCGACATTTTTTTGGAGGTGCTGATGACTCACGTCAAACGGCTGCCCGCAATGATTTCCCTGCAACACGTTACCTTCCAGTTCGCCAATGGCGAAACCTTGCTGGCTGACGTGAACCTGTCCATCGATCACACCTCCACCGGTATTGTGGGACGCAATGGCCGTGGCAAAAGCGTGCTCGCGCAATTGATCGCCGGGGTGCTTGTGCCGTCATCCGGCTCGATCACCCGCTCGGCCAGCGCGGTCTATGTGCCGCAACGGGTGGTGGTCAATCCGGGAATGAGCGTTGCCGATCTTAGCGGCACTGCCAACGTGCTGGCAGCGCTGGAACGCATGGCTGCGGGCGCGGCGCACATCGACGATTTTGACCTGATCGACAATCGCTGGGATCTACCCGAACGTCTGCGCGCGGCCCTGGATGAAGCCGGTCTGGGGTCACTGGCGGCGGATTCATCGGCCGAACAGCTCAGTGGCGGCCAACTGGCGCGGGTAGTGCTGATTGGCGCCCTGTTGGCGTCGCCACAGGTGCTGGTACTCGACGAGCCCACCAACCACCTCGACAGCGATGGCCGCGCCTGGCTGATGCGAGCGCTGGGCCAGTGGCGCGGCGGCTTGGTGGTGGTCAGTCACGATCGGCCCTTGCTCGATAGCCTGGCGCGCATCGTCGAAGTGTCGCCCCTCGGTCTTCTCGTCTATGGCGGTAATTACGAGACTTATCGCCGGCAACGCGACGCCGAGCAACAGGCCGCCGTCGCGGCATTGGAACAGGCGCGCCTGGAGCGCAGTCGCGAACGCCGTCGTCTACAAAAGGACCACGATACACTGCAACGCAATGCCGCCCGTGCGCACCAGCACGCACAAACCGCGAATGTGGACCGGTTTACCCAGGCGCGCTGGAAGCGCACCGCCAGCGAAGTGGTCAGCAGCGTGCGCAGTGAGCAATACGCGCGTAAACAACAACTGGATACTCAGGTCCGCCAAGCCCATGAGCGCGTGGAGGAACAGTCGCCGACATTGATCGCCTTGCCGGCGTCGACGGTGCCTAAGGGGCGGCTGATGCTGAGGTTGGTGGATGCATGCCTACCATGGTTGCATACACCCGCACTGACGCTCAGTTTGATGGGCCCCGTGCGAGTAATCGTGCAGGGCCCTAACGGTTGCGGCAAATCTACCTTGCTAAAAGTGCTGGCGGGCGATTCCCACCCAGTCAGCGGTGAGTGTTGTGTGCCGGTGCCCACCGCCTACATCGATCAGCAACTGGCCTTTCTGGAGGACCGACGTTCGGTTATCGAGCACCTCAATCTGCTCGAAACGCCGCTGGCCGAAGGCGAGCTGCGTACTCGCCTGGCTTTGCTGCAACTGAACGCCGTGCGTGTGACTCAGCCGGTCGCGCAGCTCAGCGGTGGCGAGCGTTTAAAGGCCGCGATGGCGATTGCCCTGTGGCGTGAAATCCCGGCGCAATTATTGCTGCTGGACGAACCGACCAACCACTTGGACCTGGAGTCGGTGCTTGCCTTCGAACAGGCGTTGCAAGGGTTTGCCGGCGCATTGGTGGTGGTATCCCATGACGAGGCGTTTATCCAGGCCATCGGCCCGACCCATCGGTTGCAGTGGACATCCACAGGATGGTGCCTGGAAGCTGTCTGAGATCATTGCGCGTAAGGTCAAAGCGTCCTACCGTAGTGGCCGGATAATCTCACCGAGGAACCCGCGTCCATGCTGCCTGCGCCCCGCAAACCGTACGCCAACGCTGCACTGGCTCATCGACGCTTATGGCGAGGCCGCATCGGCATGATGCTGGTGGGCAGCTTATCGGTGCTGGCGGGTATGACGGATGCCATTGGCTTTATGGCCAGCGGCGACTTCGTTTCGTTCATGAGCGGTAACACCACGCGCCTGGCGGTGGCTATCGGCGCCGGCGACCACAGCCTGACCGTACGGCTACTGTTGCTGGTCGCCACCTTTGTTCTGGGGAACGCGCTGGGGATTGTGGTCAGCCGATTCAGCCGGCGCCACGCCCTGCCGCTGCTGCTGTATATCGCTGCGTTGCTGTGCTGCGGCGCCTTCTGGCCATTCGAAGACATGTTGCCTGCGCTACTGGCTGCCATCGTGGCCATGGGCATGCTTAACGCGGCGGTCGAGGAAGTGAACGGCCTGCCGGTGGGCCTGACCTATGTGACCGGCGCACTTTCGCGTTTCGGTCGCGGGCTGGGCCGTTGGCTGCTGGGCGAACGTCGCAGCGGTTGGCGGGTGCAACTGATTCCATGGGGCGGCATGTTTGTCGGCGCCGTGATCGGTGCAGTGTTGCAGCAGCACATGGGCCTGCGCGCGCTTTGGGTCAGCGCTGCATTGGCGGCGGTGTTGGGGTTGGTGTCGTTGAAGATTCCGCGGCGTTGGCACTTGGGCTACATGCCACGCTGATCAAGGAGGGATGCTCGCCCGGCGCGACGGCCTCGACGTCCGTGTACCGGTAAAGAGCCATCACCCCGGGCGAGCGAGGTGAATCATAAGCCAATGCCCAAAGCCTGTCCCGCCGGGCGTTTCCGAATATGACTAAGGCAAGGGACTACAGACAAGTCGCCAGTGCGGCCAAGCGACGCTTGGCGGGCATCGTGTCTTCGGCAGCGTAGTACTTGACGCTGGAACCTGCGCCCACGCTCTGAATGTCGACGAAGTAATCGCCGCCGGTGGTGTATACGGTGAAACCACCTGCCTCGCTCGGTTCCTTGAAGCCACCGGCGTCCACGCCGAACACACTTTCATCCTGCCAGCCGAACTGAATGCACTCGGCAACCACCAGTGTGGCCTTGTCCGATGCCAGGGTTTTGTAGGGTGCGCCGGTGCGTGCCTCGTTCATCTTCGAACCCGCGCAACCGCTCAGTACCGCCAGTGCCAATGCGCCCAATACCACGTTCCGCATGCCATCGCTTCCTTGGAAAAAACGCGACTCTACCATTTACGGGCACCCGCCAAAGACTATTACGTTGCTCTGGTGGTGCCTGATCAAGGCTGGAGTGGCATCGGCACAAACATGGCATTATGATGCCGCGGTCGGCTTCACTGATGAGGCCGACCGGTTATTTTCTACAAGGAAGCGTCATGAAAGATTTCGTTATCAGCGTTAACAACACGGTTTTGTACATCGCCCTGGCCTTCGTCTGGTTGATCGGTCTGGTGTCGATGTTCAGCGCCAGCTTCCTGTCGGGCCTGGCGGTTCTGGTCGGGGGAACGTTGACGTGGTGCATCATTTCCGGCTTCTGGTTCGTCCAGTCGGCCACCTACGAAGAGCTGCGCAAGCTCAACGCAAAAAACTGATGCCCTGAAGCGGCCCCGATTGGGGCCGCTTTGCTTTGGCAGGATAAATTTATCTTCACTGTGATACGCGCCGTAGCCACCTACACTGGCCGGGCTCATTTTTATGAAGTCTTCCTTCTGCCCGCTCTCCCGCGGGCTTTTTTTCGCCTGGGTTTTACAGCCACCAGCGCAGCAAATAGAACACCGCCATGCTCAGCAACACGGTGAGCAGCACATTGCGCGTCCAGACCATCAACCCCACCGCGCAGAGGCCGGCGAGCAAATACGGATTGGTCGGGCTCAGGTTGAGGTGATGGTCGGCCAGGAAAATAATCGGCCCGCAGATCGCCGTCAGCATGCCCGGCACCGCAAACCCTAGAAACTCTCGCGCACCGCGATTAAGGCGCACCGGCAGACGCGGTTCGATAAACAGATAGCGGTTGAAGAACACCACCAGGCCCATGGCCACAATCATCAGGTAAATCATCGCTGCCCTACCCCCAGTCGCTTACAGGCAAAGCCGGCGCCCATGCCCAGCAAACCCGACACCACCACGGCCGACTCCCACTGCAAAAAGCTCAGCCAGACCGAACACAGCAACGCCACCGCCACGCACACCACCGTTGGTACATCGCGCACCACCGGGGTTATCAACGCGATGAAGGTCGCGGCAATCGAAAATTCGAGCCCTAGCTGGTCCAGGCCCGGAATGCTCTTGCCCAGCACAATGCCGGCCAGGGTGAACAGGTTCCAGATGATATAGAAGGTCAGCCCCACGCCCAGGGCGTACCAGCGATTGAAGGTCTGGCGGTCGTAATGGCTGACCAACGCGAAAAACTCATCGGTCAGCAAGAACCCCAGGCTGATACGCCAGCGGGTACTTAACGGAGAAAGCACTGGCCGCAGGTGCATGCCGTAGAGCAAATGCTGAGAGGTCAGCAGCAAGGTGGTCAGCACGATCGATATCAGGCTGGCGCCACTTTTGACCATACCGATGGCCACCAACTGCGCAGCACCGGCGAACACGATGGTCGACAGCCCCTGGGCTTGCAACGGGGTGAATTGCGCATCGATGGCCATGGAGCCGGCGAGCAGCCCCCAGGGCGCGCAGGCCAGGGATAACGGAATAACGGCGATCGCACCGCGCGCGAACGCATAACGGGGTAAGGCAGCAGGCATAAAAACGGCTCATCGACGGACAGTCGCCAAGCATGCCAGCGCGCCGAGGCGCCTGTCTTGAACGATATTGCTCAGGCGAGCTTCACGGACACCTGTTCCACCGAATCCCGCGCTTCGCGCAACTCGTAGGCATCTTGGTTGAGCCGGTGAATGGTGTTGAGCAAGCGTTGACGCAACACCTCGTCGCCGAGTTTTTCCACGGCGCGCATCAGATCGAACGCCGCGGTTTCGTTATTTTCCGCGACGGAATCCAGGGTTTTGCGCAGGTTGCGAGTGGCTCGGGTCACGCGGGGTCTTCCTTCATCTGCAATGGGGAGGCACTCTAAGACATGAGTGTTTCATTTTAATTTCAAACACTTGTGGTTGATCTTCATGAACTTGATCCACATCAATCGAAACAAGATTTGACCGAAATATATGGAAATACGTATATTCGAATAAACGTATATGCGGATGGAACCATGTCAGACCTCCTGTCTCCTCCCGAACTGTTCAAATGCCTGGCCGACGCTACCCGTGCCCGCCTGACGTTGTTGATCCTGCGCGAAGGCGAACTTTGCGTGTGCGAACTGATCCATGCTCTGGGCGACAGTCAGCCGAAAATTTCCCGGCACCTTGCGCAATTGCGCAGCGGCGGGTTGCTGGTGGACCGTCGCCAAGGCCAGTGGATCTACTACCGTCTCAATCCGGCACTGCCCGACTGGGTGCATCAGGTGCTGACCACTACGTTGCAAGCCAACCAGCCATGGTTGCACGACGACGCGCAGCGTCTGGGTGCAATGGGCGACAGACCACAACGGGCCAGCAACTGCTGCTGAGCCATCGGAGCGTTAATTCATGCTTGTCGCAATCGCCATTTTTCTGTTCACCATCGTGCTGGTTATCTGGCAACCCAAAGGCCTCGGCGTGGGCTGGAGCGCCAGCCTCGGTGCGATCCTGGCCTTGGCGTCCGGTGTCATCAGCCTGGCGGATATCCCGGTGGTGTGGCACATCATCTGGAACGCCACCGGTACCTTTGTTGCGTTGATCATCATCAGCCTGCTGCTCGATGAGGCCGGCTTCTTCGCCTGGGCCGCCTTGCATGTGGCGCGTTGGGGCCGAGGCCGCGGCCGACGTCTGTTTGCGTATATGGTGCTGCTCGGCGCGCTGGTTTCGGCGCTGTTCGCCAACGACGGCGCGGCGCTGATCCTTACGCCCATCGTGATGTCGATGCTGTTGGCACTGCGCTTTTCGCCGGCGGCGACCCTGGCGTTCGTGATGGGCGCGGGCTTTATTGCCGACACTGCGAGCCTGCCGTTGGTGGTATCGAACCTGGTGAATATCGTTTCGGCCGACTACTTCAAGATCGGTTTCAACCAATACGCGGCGGTGATGGTGCCGGTCAACCTGGTCAGCGTCGCGGCCACGCTGGCGGTGCTGCTGTGGTTTTTCCGCCGGGATATTCCCCAGAGCTACGACCCGGCCGACCTGGATGAGCCTGTCAGCGCGATCCACGACCGCGCCACGTTCCGCGCCGGCTGGTGGGTGCTGGGCATTCTGCTGGTCGGCTGTTTTGCCCTGGAACCGTTGGGCATTCCCATCAGCGCGATTTCCGCGGTGTGCGCCGTGCTCCTGCTGGTGATCGCCGCCAAGGGCCACAAAATCTCCACACGCAAAGTGCTCAAAGAAGCACCGTGGCAGATCGTGATTTTTTCCCTGGGCATGTACCTGGTGGTCTATGGCCTGCGCAATGCCGGTCTCACTACTTACCAGGCCACCTGGCTCGATACCTTCGCCACCTATGGCGTGTGGGGTGCGGCCATGGGTACGGGGGTGCTGACGGCACTGCTGTCATCGGCGATGAATAACCTGCCGACGGTGCTGATCGGCGCGCTGTCCATCGAGTCCAGCCATGCGGTGGGCGTGGTCAAGGATGCGATGGTCTACGCCAACGTGATCGGCAGCGACCTCGGCCCGAAAATCACCCCTATCGGCAGCCTGGCCACGTTGCTGTGGCTGCATATCCTGGCGCGCAAAGGCATCACCATCACCTGGGGTTACTACTTCAAAGTCGGCATTGTGCTGACCTTGCCAGTGCTGCTGATCACCCTCGCCGCCCTCGCCTTGCGCTTGAGTGTCTGAAGGAGCCGTTTCATGAAAGTCCTGTTTATGTGTACCGCCAACAGCTGTCGCAGCATCTTGTCCGAAGCCGTGTTCAACCACCTGGCGCCGGCAGGTTTCCAAGCGGTCAGTTCCGGCAGCTTTCCCAAAGGCCAGGTGCTGCCCCGCAGCCTGAGCACCCTGCAAACAGCCGGTATCAGCACCGAGGGTTTGTACAGCAAGGGCAACGACGCCTTCGAAGACAGCCCGCCGGACCTGGTGATCACCGTGTGCGACAAGGCCGCTGGCGAAGCCTGCCCGGTGTACTTCGGTCCGGCAATGAAAACCCATTGGGGGTTGGAGGACCCGTCCGACGTCCACGGTGATGACGCACACCTCGATGCCGCCTTCCAGGCCACCCTGGAAACCATCGAAAGCCGTTGCCGGGCGTTTTTTGCATTGCCGTTCGAGCGTTTGTGCCCGGCAGAACTGAAGGTTGAACTGGAGCGCATTGCGCAACTGTGACAGGAGCAAACAATGAGCACGCTGCCGAATCTCGATGCAGGCCTTTCCCCCCCTCTTCACACTGGGCCGACCCCCGCGCCGCGTATCTTGCTGCTCTACGGCTCGACGCGACCACGCTCGTTCAGCCGCTTGCTGGTGGAGGAAGCGGCGCGCTTGCTGGAGCATTTCGGCGCTGAGACCCGGATATTCAACCCCAGCGGTTTGCCGCTGCCGGACGATGCTCCCAGCGACCACCCCAAGGTCCAGGAATTGCTGACGCTGATGCAGTGGTCCGAGGGTCAGGTATGGTGCTCGCCCGAGCGGCATGGTTCGATGAGTGCGGTATTCAAGGCGCAAATCGATTGGGTTCCCCTGGCGCTGGGCGCCGTGCGCCCCACCCAGGGCAAGACTCTGGCGGTGATGCAAGTGTGCGGCGGTTCGCAGTCGTTCAACACCGTCAACCAACTGCGCGTCCTGGGCCGCTGGATGCGCATGTTCACCATCCCCAATCAATCCTCGGTGCCCAAGGCGTTTCTGGAATTCGATGAACACGACCGCATGAAGCCTTCAGCGTTGTATGACCGCGTTGTGGATGTGATGGAGGAACTGGTGAAGTTCACGGTGCTGCTGCGCGATCGCCCGGACCTCGTCGACCGCTACTCGGAACGCAAGGAAAGTGCCGACGAGTTGTCGCAGCGGGTCAATCAACGGTCGATCTGAATGACCGGGCCCGGTTATGCTCAGAAGCTTGCGTTTTCTACCGAGTCGATTGAATGAACGACATGCACCACGCCTGGCTGGGCAGCTACGAAATCAGCAGTACGCACTGCACGGGCTTGAACTTCGCCCGTCACAGCCACGACGAGTGCGTGATCGGCGTGAATCTTATCGGCGAGGAAAACGTGTGGCTCGACCGACGTGAGTTTGTCGCCGGGCCGGGCAGCATCACGCTGTACAACCCCGGACAAATCCAGGGCGGCGGCGCGGCTGATGGCGCGCCTTGGCAATTTGTCAGCCTGTATGCCACGGCGGATCAGTTGGCCCACGACCTGGGGCTGGCGTACGTGGAATTCGATCGCGCCGTGTGCTTTCAGCCAGCCCTTGCTCAGCGCCTGGCGGCTGCGGTGCACGGCGCCTTGAGTACCGATGCGCTGATACGGGAATTGAACGAGGACGCCCTTGTCCTGGCGCTCGCCGAGGTGGTCAGCCTCAGCGGCGTGCGCCTGCCCAGCACCACGGCCACCGGTAACAGCCTGATCAGCCGTGCACAGGAATTGCTCGCCGAGCAGTTGCATCAATCGCTGCCGCTGGAACAGTTGGGCGATGAGCTGGGGCTGTCCAAATTCCACCTGCTGCGCACCTTCCAGAAAGAAACGGGCCTCAGCCCGCGCCAATGGGCCATGCAACTGCGCACCCGTCGTGCCAAAGGTTTACTGCGCAACGGTGTATCGGCCGGTCAAGTCGCCCATGACCTGGGCTTCGCCGATCAGAGCCACCTCAACCGGCATTTTCGCGCCGCGTATGGCATCACGCCGGGGCGCTACCAAAACGTGCTGCAGCGCTGAACAACGCAATCTGATCCAAGACACCTGTGCGACGCGGCGGCACACTGCCGACCATCACTGGATGGGAACGCGGGCATGCTGACGATTTTTCTTTACGCACTGGTATTCGGTTTTGTCTTTTGCCTCTCTCCCGGTGCGGTGCTGGCCGAGACCCTGCGCCGTGGCTTGCTGCATGGGTTCACCCCGGCGTTGCTGGTGCAAGTCGGTTCGCTGGTGGGCGATGCGGTATGGGCAGTGATCGGTCTGACCGGCATTGCGCTGTTGATCCAGCATGATGCCGTGCGTGTGCCCCTGACGGTGATCTGCGCGTTGTACCTGGCCTGGCTCGGCGTGCGCAGCCTGCTGGATGCCTGGCGCTTGCCGGCCATGGACAATGCCCCGGCCGGCTCCGGGCAGAGTGCGCTGGCAGTGGGCGCGGCGATCTCGCTGGCCAACCCGAAAAACATTGTGTACTGGGGCGCGCTGGGCAGCGCCTTGTCTGGCATCGTCGGCGCCACGCCGAGCCATGGGCAGACGCTGATATTCTTTGCCGGGTTTATGCTCGCCTCGGTGTTGTCGTGTTTCTTGACCGCCGCGCTGGTCAACCTGATGCGCAAGCATGCCTCGGCGCGATGGCACCGCATCAGTTATGCCACGTGCGGGCTGGTCTTGATCTATCTGGCCGTACTCGCTGCGCAGGGTATTTGAAGCGGTAGCGTCCAAGCGCCCGATGATGCAGGCACGCTGCTCAAGCACTATGATGGCTCGGTCCTCCACCCCCGGGCATGGCACATGAACCGCATCGAACATTTCACACTCTTGGCCACCTACAACCAGTGGATGAACCGCAAGGTCTACGCCGCCGCCGGCAGGCTGAGCGACGCTGACTTACGCATGGACCGTCACGCGTTCTTCGGTTCGATCTTCGGCACCCTCAACCACCTGATCCTGGGCGACACCGTGTGGCTCAAACGCTTTGCCGAGCACCCTGCCGGCTACTCGGCGTTGGCCCCATTGAGCAGCGTCGCCCTGCCCCCGGACCTCAAACAACTGGCCTTCGCCGACCTGCATGAATTGTCCGCACGGCGCGCCTGGCTGGACCAGATGATTATCGATTGGGCTCACAGCCTGACCGAGAGCGACCTCGATCAGCGCCTGCACTACCACAACATGCGCGGCGATGGCGCCAACAAACCATTTGCCAGTCTTATCGTGCATTTTTTCAATCACCAGACCCACCACCGAGGCCAGGTAACCACCCTGCTGACCCAGGCGGGCCAGGATGTGGGCGACACCGACCTGCTGGCGCTGATCGACTGAGATCAGTGCGAGGTCAGCTCGGCATAGGCCTGCATCAAGCGTGGAAAGTCCTCGGGCGCGGGCAATTGCGCGAAGCTTTCGACCGCCGGCGTGAGCGCCCAGGGCAGCTTTTCACAGGTCCAGGTCTCCATGAACGGCGCAAAATCGGCCGCGCTGTCCAACATCGTTGCCCGCACGTTAACGAAGCCGTCGATGCCATGGGGGCGCGTAAATAACCAACTCATACAGTGGGGGCAGCAGTAATGGCGGTCCGCGCCGTGCAGGCCACCGATCACCGGGGAACCTTGGGTGACGGTAAACGCATCCGCGATGAATAGCGCACTCAAAGAGAACGCACTGGCGCTCATCTTTTGGCAGCCGGTGCAATGACAGGCCATGGTCATCACCGGTGCATGGTCCACGCGCAAACGCACGCGATTACAGCGGCAACCGCCTTCTCGTGGCAGGTCTTCGATACGCATCACACTCTCCTGTTTATGATGGGACGCGCCAGCGTAGCGGTATTCGCGCCAATCTGCAGCCTCGGTGCGGCGCCTAACCCGGCTGAGCACCGCACGCGCAAATAATCCCGCGTCTCCATCATTCCTCCATAAAACCTCCCATGAAAGCGCACGCATGTGATGCACAGTAGGCTTCGTCGCCCCCTGGTAATTGGCCATACTGCGACCATCGAACCGCACCACCGAGCCGACCATGACTGAATCGCACCTGACTTCGACACCAGCGGACTTCGCCGCTCAATCCCAGGCTCTGGTATTGATTGCCGAAGACGAGCCGCAAATCGCCGACATCCTCGCCGCGTACCTCAAACGCAGTGGCTTTCAGACCGTCCATGCCCTGGATGGGCGGCGCGCGCTGGAACTGCATCAAACCCTCAAGCCCGACCTGGTGCTGCTGGACGTGTTGATGCCACAACTGGATGGCTGGATGGTACTGGCCGAGATCCGCCACC
This sequence comes from Pseudomonas sp. S5F11, assembly GCF_019641515.1. NCBI lineage: Bacteria > Pseudomonadati > Pseudomonadota > Gammaproteobacteria > Pseudomonadales > Pseudomonadaceae > Pseudomonas > Pseudomonas sp. S5F11. Next base: position 611,219 of record NZ_JAIFJZ010000001.1, on the reverse strand, counting down.
GCGGCAACACCCCAGTGATCATGCTGACCGCCCAGGACCAGGACATGGACAAGTTGATGGGGCTGCGCATCGGCGCCGACGACTACATCGTCAAACCGTTCAACCCCGCCGAGGTGGTGGCCAGGACCCAGGCGGTCCTGCGCCGCTCCCGCGACCAGGGCTATGGCAGCGGCCAGCGCGTGTTGCGGGTGGAGGGTTTTGAAATCGACGTCGACAGCCATGAAGTCAACGTGCGAATCGGCACACAACAGCACGCATTAAGCCTGACCGCGACGGAATTCCGCTTGTTGGCACAGCTGGCCAAAGCCCCCAGGCGCGTATTCAGTCGCGCCGAGTTGCTCGCGCTGTGCTCGCCAGAGAGCGACAGCCTGGAGCGTACGGTGGACAGCCATATCAGCAAATTGCGCCGCAAGATCGAAGACCTGGGCCTGCAAGGTGTGCCGGCGAGCATCCGCGGGGTGGGTTACCGGTTTGGGAGCCACCCATGAGGACCGCCAATAGCTTGAGCCGGCAGATTATTCTGTCGATGTCTGCCGTGGTGCTCTGCGTGATCGCCCTCGCGGTCGTCGGCTCCTATGTGTTTTACGCGCTGCTCTGGATGTTCTGGCCACCCACGGATATCGATGTGGACGAGTGGCTGCCAACCGGTGTCGAGTGGCTCTGGATGGGTTTGGTCACCGCCATCAGCTTGGCCGTGGGTGCGGTGGTGGCAATCAAATTGTCCCGGCGCATTCTGATGCCGTTGAACTCGGTGGCGGCCAGCCTTCGCCGCCTTGCCGACGGCGACCTGGATGCCCGGGCGACGGCGTCCGATCGCGCATTGGCCGAGGCCAGCGTGCTAGTGGATGACTTCAACAGCATGGCCGCACGTTTGAAGCGCATGGCCCAAGAGCAGTCATTCTGGAACGCCGCGATTGCCCATGAACTGCGCACCCCGCTGACTATTCTGCGCGGTCGCCTGCAAGGGTTGGCCGAAGGGGTCTTTCCTCCGGATCAAGCACAGTTCTACAGCCTGCTGGGCCAGGTCGAGGGCCTGACCCGACTGATCGAAGACCTGCGGGTCGTGGGCCTGGCAGACAATGGTTACCTGGATGTGCATATCCAACGGGCCGACTTGGCCGACGAGATTGAGGCTGACGCGCGTCTGTTCGAACCGGGCCTGCAAGCCTGCGGATTTACCCTGCATATGGACCTGCTCAGGCAACCGGTGCATTGCGACCCCGCACGCATTCGTCAGGCCCTGCTAGCCATGCTCGACAACCTCAAGCGGCACGCCACTCCAGGCACCGTCACGGTGAGCCTGGGCAGCCTGGACGGCGTCAATACCTTGAGCGTCGCGGATGCAGGGCCGGGCATCGACGAAGCGTTCGCCGCGCATATCTTTGAGCCATTCCAGCGTGGGGAAAGCTCTCGCTCCCGCGCCCAGGGCGGCAGCGGCCTGGGGCTGGCGGTGGTGCGCGCCATTGCCATGGCCCACGAGGGCCGCGTGACCTGCCGCAATCTGGAGAGTGGCGGCAGCCTGTTCGAACTGACGTGGCCAGAACGACCGGTCGCTATCTGAAACCCAACCGCCCCAGGTGCAGGCATGTGTTTTTTTGTCCTCGGATTCAAGGGCGTTGAACGCTATCGCCATTTCGCCTTGCTGGACACACAAGGACGCTGTATCGCTTTTAAAAGCTGCGAAGGAACGCCCCAGAACGGCAAATGGGTGCAAGTCAAACATATCAATCTGGCCTGGCTGAACCGTGTGTTACCTGCGCGGGCGCTGAGCGGGCCAACTACACCACCGTTGTAATTCACCCACGGATTGCATCCATGTCTAACTCTATTCGCGACCGGACCATGCTTGACCTGACGCAACTGGAAGACTCCATAAAGCGCTGCAGCGCTAAGCTCAGGAAACTACAGCGCTTCTGGATTCCCCTGCAAAAACACGCGCCGCGTCTGGTGCTGTCGCTGTGGATCATCGGGGTTGTGGCCTCGTTGTTCACCCAGTGCTACTACCACTGGCTGCTGCTGGCGCCGGCCATTTGCATCTTGATCATCCTGGAGATGGTGATCGAAGAAGTGCAAACCGACCTGTTATTGATGACCGCAGAGACGCGCTACCTGCTCGACATCACGCGCGGCCTGTATGCCGGTACATCCATGCCTCAACACCGTACGTTACGCACACCAGGTGCCCCATGCCGTCCGTCACACCGCCATTACTGAACGAACCCAGCCGCCAGATCGGCCAACAATCGGCCAGCCAGACGCTCAAAGCCATAGCCAAAGCCTACCCCGGCAAGTTGTTCTGCACCCTGTCGCTGGTGGCGCTGGAAAATGCGTTATTGCTGGCCTACCCGCTGTTCGCGGGGTTTGCCGTGGACGCCATTATTCGTGGCGATGGCAAGAGCGCACTACTTTATGCCGCCGTGGTCCTGGGTTTCTGGGTAGTCGGCGCGGCGAGACGCGCATTGGATACGCGAACATTTACCCGCATCTATGCTGACCTTGCGGTGCCGGTGATCCTCAATCAGCGCCTGCAACGCCACAGCACCTCCAAGTCAGCCGCGAGAGTGGTACTGGCACGGGAATTTGTGGACTTCTTTGAGAAGCACGTGCCCACGATTGCCACCGCATTGGTCTCCATCGTTGGCGCCGCCGCCATGCTGCTGGCGATCGAACCCTGGGTTGGGCTGGCATGCCTTGGGGCACTGGGGCTGTGTCTGATGGTGGTGCCAGGCTTTGCGCGGCGCAATCAACGACTGCATGAGCGTCTGAACAACCGCCTGGAAAAGGAAATCAGCCTAGTGGAGCAAGTCGGCGCTCATACGCTACGCCGTCATTACCGGGTGCTGTCGCGATTGCGCATTCGCTTGTCGGACCGTGAGGCCATCGCCTTTCTCACCATCGGGCTGTTGGCGGCCTTGCTGTTCGTGGTCGCGATTACCCAGCTGGCGCTCTCGCCTGCTTTGAAGGCCGGGCATGTGTATGCGGTGATGACTTATCTGTGGACCTTCGTGAGTTGTCTGGACGAAGCGCCCAGCGTAGTAGACCAACTGGCGCGCCTCAAGGATATCGGCGAGCGCGTGGACCCCGGTTTGGGTGAAACATCGCCTTGACTGCTCTCACGTCGACGCCATGGCGATTGGGTTTTTCAGACTACCCTCTTCCCTACCAGTCGTCCGCTGTTGCCCGTGGCTATTCAATTTTGCGGCGTCTGGCCGATAGCTTGTAAGAACTGCTCGCTTTCCTCCTTATGAGTACGCCCCATGCGCCTGAGAAACCTGAACCTTGCCCCCCGTGCCGCGTTGTTTTTTTCCGCGATCATCGCCTTAGTGCTGGTGCTCGGCGTAATTGCCATTTTGCAAATGGGCAAGTTGCGTGACTCGGAAAAGGATGTGGAACTCAATTGGATGGCGAGCATCCGCCAAACCGCTCTGATGAACGCCACGGTATTGCGCCTGCGCCTGGAAACCCAGCGGGCCGTCGCCGACCCTGAAACGATTCAGAAGACGCTGGCGGATTTTCCGGGCTATCGCAAAGCATTCAGCGATGCGGTATCCAACTATGAACCACTTATTGCAAGCGATCAGGAACGAGCCCTGTTCACCGCCGTGAAAACCTCGGCTGACGGTTATTCCAAGCAGCTGGACGCGCTGGAGCCGCTGCTCAAGCAGGGCGACACCGCTGGCGTCGTCAAATTGGTCGCCAGCGGCATCCGCCCGCTGACCAATGCCATGGAAGGCCAGATCAAGGCCCTGACCGACTTCAACAACGAAGGTGCAGCGAAAGCCGGCCAAACCGCCACGGACACCTTCAACGCCGGCACCTGGCTGGTAATTGGCTTGATCGTACTGGTGATCGCGATGACCGCCGGCCTGGCGTTCCTGTTGACCCGCAGCATCACCTCGCCCATTGGCGATGCCCTGTCGGTGGCCGAACGTATTGCTAACAGCGACCTGTCCAAAGAAGTCAGTGTGCATGGCACGGATGAAGCCGGTCGACTGTTGAAAGCGCTGGCGCAGATGCAGACCAACCTGCGCAACACCATCCTGCAGATTTCCGACTCGTCCGCACAGCTGGCCGCGGCCTCCGAAGAAATGACCGCCGTCACCGAACAGTCCAGCCGTGGCCTGGTATCGCAAAACGATGAAGTGAATCAGGCGGCCACCGCCGTTACCGAAATGAGCGCGGCCGTGGATGAAGTGGCGCGCAATGCCGAGTCCGCCGCCCAGGAATCCAAACGCAGCCAGGGCTTCACCGAAGTGGGCCTGGAGCGCGTCACGCAGACGCTGCGCTCCATCGAAAAACTGTCGGGTAATGTGGAAAACACCAGCGAGCAGATCCAGGGCCTGTCCAACCGCGCCCAGGGCATCAGTAAAGTGGTGGAAGTAATCCGCGCCATTGCCGAACAGACCAACCTGCTGGCCCTCAACGCCGCCATCGAAGCCGCGCGTGCCGGTGAGCAGGGCCGTGGCTTCGCGGTGGTTGCCGATGAAGTCCGCGCGCTGGCGCACCGCACCCAGGTGTCGACCCAGGAGATCGAGCAGATGATCGCCGCGATCCAGAACGAATCCGACGACGCGGTCAAGGCCATGGGCACCAGCAAGGAACTGGCCACCGAATCCCTCGGCGTGGCCCAGGAAGCCAGCAGTTCGCTGGATCAGATTGCAGCGGCGATTATCCAGATCAACGAACGCAATATGCTGATCGCCACCGCTTCGGAAGAACAATCCCACGTCGCGCGCGAAGTGGACCGCAACTTGGTGAGCATCCGCGAACTGGCCACCCAAAGCGCCGCCGGTGCCAGCCAGACGGCCAGCGCCTGTGGCGAGATGTCGAAGCTGGCGGCGAACCTGAACCAGTTGGTCAATCGCTTCGTGGTCTGATGCCCTCCGGAAGACCCCATCGCCCCGGTGCCTGCGGGCCCATTGGGCGTATTTTGTGGTGAGCGGGAATGTGGGAGGGGGCTTGCCCCCGATAGCGCTGGGTCAATCAGCCCCTCTGCCACTGACACACCGCCATCGGGCGTAAGCCCCCTCCAACTTTTGATAGCCATTGCCTGGGCTGGATCAACTGAGCCTTAGCTGACTGGCATTAGGGCTTGCCCCGCGCTGAGACGCGAAGCGGCCCTCTCCCCTACATCGGCGTGCTGCTGACCACCCGCAGCGCCAGGCCCTCGTAAGCATCTAGGATGATGGTAAAAGCGCCGTCTTCGGTCAGGTCACCCTCGACCCGCTCATTGATAATGTCCACCACCGGGCCCGGCGCAATGTTGGGCAGGTGCAAGGTTTCGGTGATGGGCGTGGCGCCGAAGTTCAGCGCGGTGATTTGCGTGCCCTTACCGGCCGGCAGTTCGTGGACCATGATCAGCAACCCTGGATGCTCCACATCCGGGACCAGAGTCTGGCGGCTGGCGGCAATGTCATAAGCGCGGCGCACGGCGAGAATCTTCTGCAGTTGCGAGGCGAACGACTGCGGGTCTTGCAATTGCTGGTTCAGGCTGCCGTATAGACTCTTTGAGCGCGGCATCAGGCCGGCGGACAGTTGCGCTTCCGGGTTCAAGTCCACCAGGTCGTAGGCGCCGCGATGAATCCAGCGCGTGTCGCCGTCCTGCATCAGGTGCGCCACCTCATCCGCCGCCAGCGGCAGCGCCCCCACCAAATCCCAACCGGACAGTGCGAACACCCCAGGCTGCATTGCGTTGTACATGACCAGCAACAGGTGGATCTGCTGGATCTGCTGAATATCGGCCGCCGTGATGGCGTCCAAGTCACGAATACCCAGCGCCGCCGTGATGATACTGACGGTGGTGCAGGACACGCCGTTGGTCACGAATTTGAGGTTGTACGGCGCATGTTCGCCGGTCAGGCGCTCGTACATCTGCTCGCGGATGTGCTCGCGCAGGATGTTGCCGGGGAAGGTCTGGCCCTGATAGAGGAAGCTGTCATGGGCATGCAGGGTCCAGAAGTGCACCAGCTCCAGGGTCAGTTCATCGTGGTTCTGCAGGGCGTGGATCAGTGAGCCGGGGTCGATGCCCTGGCGATGCATTTCGCGCAGCATCAAGCGCAGGAATTCGGCATCCCCCATCAACAGGGCGTGCTGGTACGCCGGCCGGGTGATGAAGTCATAGGACAGGTCGGCGCCGCCGTGGGACATGGAGGCGATGTCATCCACGGTGAGGTTCAACTCCTGGAAGCTGAAACCGCCGGCCTTGCGAATCGCGCCACCGATCAGTTGGTTACCGGTGATCGACAGCGGGTGGCTTTCGGACCATGCGCCGCCCTCAAGCTTGCGCTCCACACCGAGAAAACCGTTGGCGTCCAGGCGCAGAATCTTCGCGCCCATCACGTCGATGGCATGCAGCGCATCACCGATGATCATTTGCTGCGCGGCAAACGAAGGGTCGAGCCAGTTGAGCGATGGCTGGCCTTCCTTGAAGTAATGCAGGTACACCCAGCGGCGCGGCTTGCCGTCGACGCCGACCACCACCGGGGTGGCGCTCCAATCGGTTTCCTTGACGCCAGGCTCGAAGAAGATCACTCGCTGTAACTGGCCGACGATGTAGTGCTTGTCGCGCAGCGCGTCCACCTGCAATGGGCTGAGGTTCTGCGCGTCGCGCCCCTCGGCCACGTCGGGCAGCAATGGCCAGTCGTCCTCGCGGATTTCCACCATGTGGTAGAGGCCGGGGTAATCCTCATAAGCCATCTCGGCCAGGCGGAAGTCCGCGCCTTTGCCGGTGTGGGACGGGATCACGTCATCGATAATCACCGCGTTGTGGGCAGCGGCCATGCGTGTCAGCGCTTGCAATTGCGCCTCGGTGCCCAGCTGTGGGTCGATCTCGAAACTGATGCGGTCGAAATTGCCGTCGATGGTCGGGGTGTGTCGCGTGCCGTTAAGGCCACCGGACTTTTTCAGCGGGCCGTTATGAATGCCCTGGATGCCGATTTTCGACAAGGCGTGCCACAGGCTTTCATCCCCCAACGCCTCCAGGACCGTGCCGCCGTCGCGGGTCACGATGGACGCCGGGTACGCGGTAAACCACACCGAAGACAGCGCCGACGCATCCCGCGGCCGCGTCTGTGCGTACGGCTGTTGCCACATCCGACCCTGCCCCGAATAGAGCTTGGCGCGCTGACGCGCCGCGTGCAGCATCGATTGTTCCACCAGCCAGTTCACATGGGTGTTGTCCGCCGCCGTCATAAGCTTGATACCTGTCGTCGTAAAAAGTGACTCGTAAGCATATGAGGGGTACGGGCGCCATTCGTTGCATCGCAATCACGCCAACGCGGGCCCTCCCCCCGTCGCCTGCCGGTACTGGCGCGGCGTAAACCCCGTGGACGCCTTGAACTGCCGGGTAAACGCGCTGTGGTCGGTATAGCCGCACTGCAAGGCGACCTCGGTGATCGGCAGTTCGCTGTGCAGCAAGCGGTGGGCGTGTTCCAGGCGTACTTTCTGGATCATCTGGCGCGGCGTCAGGTTGAAGACGCGCTTGCAGTAACGCTCCAACTGCGCCACGGAAATGCCGGCGATGTGCGTCAGCTCACCGAGGGTGACGCGGCGGTTGAAGTGGCGGCGAATATGCTCATCGACGGCGGCCAGGCGCTGATAGGCCGGGTGGGTTTCGCTGGCCGATTGCAGGTCCACCGAGATGCCGGCCAGGCCGATAATCGCGCCCCCACGGTTGTACAGCGGCCATTTGTGGGTCAAGCACCATCCCGGTTCGCGGCTGCCGTACAGGTGCAGTTCGAGTTGATCTGCCAGCACCAAGCCCTCCTCCAGCACCCGTCGATCCTGCTCGGTATAGCCCGGCCCCAGTTGGGCGGGGAACACCTCGGCGCTGGTCTTGCCCAGCAGCGGTTGCAGCTGTTTGAGGCCACAGCGCTGCACCAACGTGCGGTTGGCCAGGGCGTAGCGAGCTTGCATATCCTTGATGAAAATCGCGGCGTTGGGGATCACATCCAGCATCGGCAGCAACTGCGCGACGGCGCTTACCAGCTGTTCGAGGCTGTCGGGGCGAGCGGCTGCCTCACCCTGGCAAAGGCCCGCAAATACGCTGTGCAGCATGATCGCCTCCCCGGTTGAGCCTTTTCGCGTAGCAGATTGCATGATGCCCGCCGCACTGTCGAGCCAGGTCAAACTGTGCCGGTTTCGTCATCGATGGCCGCGTAAACCATCAATCGCCTGCGCGCCGGTGAGTTCACTGTAGGGCCGTGGATGGCGCTCCAGTAACCCACAACGCACCGACCCGATTGCGTTGATCTTCTCGGCGCTACTGTCCACCGCCCTCTACATGCTGCTGGGAACCGCGTTCTTTCGGCGGCAACCGCCCTCGGCCACTCATTGATTGGAGCGTCTGATGAAACGATTGCATGTGATCGACTCCCACACCGGCGGCGAACCCACGCGCCTGATCCTCAGCGGCTTCCCGGCTCTGAGCGGCGGCAGCATTGCCGCGCAACTGGATAGCTTGCGCAACGAACACGATCAGTGGCGCCGCGCCTGCCTGTTGGAGCCCCGTGGCAACGACGTACTGGTCGGCGCGCTGTACTGCGAGCCGGTCACAGCGGGCGCCACCTGCGGGGTGATCTTCTTCAATAACGCCGGCTACCTGGGCATGTGTGGTCACGGCACCATCGGTTTGGTCGCCTCGCTGCATCATTTGGGGCATATCGCACCGGGAGTGCACATGATTGACACGCCGGTGGGCCCGGTGGCCGCGACGCTGCACGAGGACGGCGCGGTCACCCTGCGCAACGTACCGGCCTACCGTTTTCGCCACCAGGTGGCGGTGGACGTGCCCGGCCACGGCGTGATCAAGGGCGATATCGCTTGGGGCGGTAACTGGTTTTTCCTGGTCTCCGAGCATGGCAAGACGTTGGAGATGAACAACGTCGACGCCCTCACCGAGTACACCTGGGCGATGCTCAAGGCCCTGGAAAACCAGGGTATCCATGGCGCCGATGGCGCGCTGATCGACCATATCGAACTGTTCGCCAGCGACCCCGACGCCGATAGCCGCAACTTCGTGATGTGCCCCGGCAAAGCCTACGACCGCTCGCCCTGCGGCACCGGCACCAGCGCCAAACTCGCGTGCCTGGCCGCCGATGGAACACTCGCGCCCGGCCAGACATGGACCCAGGCCAGCATCACCGGCAGCCAGTTCACGGGCCATTACGAATGGGACGGCGAGCGGGTCATCCCCTTCATTACCGGCCGCGCCTATATGACCGCCGACAGCGTGCTGCTGATCGACGAGCAAGACCCTTTCGCCTGGGGCATTTAAGCCCACCCCCATTTGACTTGAAGGAGTACGACTATGAGCGACAGCGTTTTCGCCGGCTGCATCCCGGCCCTGATGACCCCTTGCACCGCCCAGCGCCAACCGGACTTCGATGCGCTGGTCGCCAAGGGCCGCGAACTGATCGAAGCCGGCATGAGCGCGGTGGTGTACTGCGGCTCCATGGGCGACTGGCCGTTGCTCACCGAAGCCCAGCGCCAGGAAGGCGTGGCGCGGTTGGTAGCGGCTGGGGTGCCGACCATTGTCGGTACGGGGGCGGTCAATAGCCGTGAAGCGGTGTCCCACGCCGCCCATGCTGCCAAGGTCGGCGCCCATGGCCTGATGGTGATTCCTCGGGTGCTGTCCCGTGGTGCGTCCGTCACCGCACAAAAGGCGCACTTCGCGGCCATCCTCAATGCCGCGCCGGAGCTGCCGGCGGTGATCTACAACAGCCCCTACTACGGCTTCGCCACCCGCGCCGAGCTGTTCTTCGAACTGCGCCGCGAGCACCCGAATCTCATCGGCTTCAAGGAATTCGGCGGTGGCGCCGACCTGCGCTACGCCGCCGAACACATCACCTCCCAGGACGATAGCGTGACCCTGATGGTGGGTGTGGACACCCAGGTGGTGCACGGTTTCGTCAACTGCAACGCCACCGGCGCCATCACCGGCGTCGGTAATGCCCTGCCGCGGGAAGTGCTGCACTTGGTGACGCTGAGCCAACAGGCAGCCAAGGGCGATGCCAAGGCACGACGCCTGGCCCGCGAACTGGAAAGCGCGCTGGCGGTGTTGTCGTCGTTCGATGAGGGCTGCGACCTGGTGCTGTACTACAAATATTTGATGGTGCTCAACGGCGACACAGGCTACGACCTGCACTTCAATGCGACCGACGTGCTCAGTGACGCCCAGCGGCGTTATGCCGAGCAGCAGTTCGCGTTGTTCCGCCAGTGGTATGCCAACTGGTCGGCGGAGCAGCATTGTGCCTGAGTGCGTACGCGCCGCCGTGATCGCCGCGATGGTCAACCGCCACAACGTGAAAGCCTTGGCCGACGCACAGAGAGAGGCATAGCCGATGAGCCGTAGGGATATCGTGGTGGTCGGCGCCGGCATTATCGGCGTGGCTTGCGCGTTGCATCTGGCGCGCCAGGGCCGCCAGGTGGTGGTCATCGATCCGCAAGCCCCGGGCATGGGCGCCTCCTATGGCAACGCCGGGCACCTGGCCACCGAGCAGGTATTCCCGATTGCCGACTATTCGATTCTCAAGCGCCTGCCCGCCATGCTGATGGACCCCATGGGCCCGCTACGCCTGGACTGGCGCTACCTGCCCCGCGCCCTGCCCTGGTTTACGCGTCTGCTGCTCAACCTGCGCGCGGCGCCTTACCAGCGCACGGTGGCCGGTCTTCGTGCGCTTAACGAGCAAAGCCTGGGCGCCTGGCAACGCTTGCTGGCCAGCCTGGATCGGCCGCAGCTGATGCGCCAGGCCGGCTCACTCCTGGTGTTCGAACGGGCCGAGTCGCGGGCGGATATCCAGGGGGTGCAGCACCGCATGCAGCAGCAAAACGTGCCGGTGGAATACTGGTCTGACGCGGCGATTCGCGCGGCGGCGCCGCACTTGAGCGAACGCCTACAAGGGGGGCTGTTCTTCCCGGCCACCGGGCACTTTGTCGACCCGTTCCACGTGGTGGGCGAACTGGTCAGCGCCGCTGAAACTGCGGGCGTGCAGTTTCTTCGGCGTCGCGTGGTCAGCGGGCAACCCGATGCGGAGGGCGTCTGCTTGTTCACCGACCACGCGCCGCTACTGGCGTGTCAGGTGCTGATCGCCTGCGGCGCGCATTCGGCGGCGCTGACAGCGACCCTGACCGGTAAAGCCATCCCGCTGGACACCGAACGCGGCTACCACCTGATGCTGCCCCATGAGCACCAGCGCCTGCCGTTCGCCGTGACCTCCCTGGAGCGCAAATTCATCATGACCCCCATGACCGGCGGCCTACGCCTGGCCGGTACGGTGGAGTTCGCCGGGCTTGAACGCCCCGCCAATATGCAGCGCGCGTGGCAGTTGCAGCGGTTAAGCCATGGGCTGTTCCGCGAAGAACTGGACGCCAGGGACGCCACGCCGTGGATGGGCTTTCGACCGTCGCTACCCGACTCGCTACCGATCATCGATCGGGTGGCTGAAGGCAAGGTACTCCTAGCCTTCGGGCACCAGCACCTGGGCTTGACCCAGGCAGCGATCACGGCAGAGATGGTCGCCGGGTTGGCGGCAGACGGGCCAATGCCAGCAGGGTTGCCGGCACTGGCGCCTTATCGGCTGGAGCGTTTTTAGCGGCGCGTGTCAGGCCGCATGACCTGCGGCATTGCACAATCCGTCGGCCATCCCCTGGATCTCATCCGCCATCCATAACCGTCCCAGCCATTCGGAGGGAATCGCCGCTGGCCCGTAATAGGCACCGGCCAATTGACCAACTATAGCGGCGGTGGTGTCGGCGTCATCGCCCAGGTTGGCCGCCGCCAGTACCGCATCGGCAAAGCTATCGGTGTGATCAAAGCACCACAGCGCTGCTTCCAGAGAGGCCACCGAATAGCCCGAGCCGACAATCTCGGCGCAGGGTTTGTCACGGTACCCGCCTGCCGCAATGGCCTTCACCTTGGGTGCCGTCAACGGTACATCGGCCAACTCCAGCACTTGCGCTTTCGACGCGCCGCCGAGGGCATTACAGATGGCCTGTGCCAACACCAGGCAGCAGTCAATGGCTTCCTGGGCGGCGTGAGTGGTGCGGGAACTGTCGACGCTGAAGGTGCGGACGTTTTGCAGGTCCGGGTAATAAAACAACACCACGGGCGCCAGGCGCATCATCGAGCCGTTGCCGGCCGAATAGGGATCGGTTGAGCCGGCGAACGGGTTGTCGGTGTTCTGGAACAGCGTCAGCGCCTCGCGCACGGTCATGCCGATATCGAAACAGTCGCCGGTCGAACTCAAATAGCCCCACTGCCACCAGTTGAGGTAGCGCCCCATCTGGTCACGGGCATCGAACCCGCCTTTTTGCAGCAGGCTCTCGGCCAGGCACAGAGCCATGGATGTATCGTCCGTCCACTGCCCCGGCTTGAGATTGAACGGCCCGCCGCCGACCATATCGGTGATCGGCGCAAAACTGCCCCGACGTTTGAATTCCAGGGTGGTCCCCACAGCATCGCCGCAGGCCAGGCCCAGCAAGCTGCCACGGTAGCGGTCCTTCAAGGTGATCGACATCGGCACTCCTCGGAAAAATTCCAGACGGTGCCCATGCTACTTGACCAGGCGCTTCTCTTTCGAGGGGCGGTAGCCGAAGTAGGCGCTGTAGCACTTGCTGAAATGGCTCGGCGATACGAACCCGCAGGCCACCAGCACCTCCACTTGGGACAGCTCGGTGTGTTGTAGCAGTCGGCGCGCTTCAGTCACACGCAACTCCATGTAATAGCGCTGCGGCGTGGTGCCCAGTTGCTCTTTGAACAGGCGCTCCAACTGCCGCCGCGACCGGCCGGCGTAGACCGCCAACTGGTCGAGTTCCAGCGGTTCTTCGAGGTTGGCGTCCATCAGCTTGACCACTTCCCGCAGCGGGGCGCTGACGCTGATGTTCTCAGTCGGCTTGATACGCCGGTAGCGTGACTCCTCAAATGCGAGGATGTCTTCGATGCCTTCCACCAACGCCTTGCCATGCAGGCTCTTGATCCAGTCCAACGCCATATGGAATGCGCCCGAGGGGCTCGATGCAGTCAGGCGGTCGCGGTCGATCACAAAGGGTTCGCTGGTGACCTTGGCGGCCTTGGATACCTCGGCCAGGGCCGGGCGATGTTCCGGGTGAATGGCGCACTGATAGCCCTGCAACAGCCCGGCCCGCCCAAGAAACCAAGACCCGTTCCACAACCCGGCCAAGCCCACGCCCATCTCGGCGGCGCTGCGCAACAGGTGGATGAAGTCTTCGCTGGCCTTTAGCTCAGTGCGAAAGCCACCGCAGATCACCAGCAGGTCCAGTTCGTGCAGCACGGACGCGTCCAAGCATGCGTCAGGGCGAATCACCAGGCCCAGGTCACTGATAACCTCGCCATCGTCACAGCCAAAGGTGCGCGTGGCGAACAGCTCGGGGCGCAGCAGGTTGGCGGTGACTAGGGTGTCGAGGGTCTGGGTGAAAGCCGGCAGGGAGAAATGTTCGAGCAACAGAAACCCGACGCGAGTGACCGACGCCAGTTGTTGAGAGGTTTCGTTAAGGTAGCGCAGGTTCTTGCCCTTCATGCCACCGCTGAATTGACGTCTTTCCATCGAGGGTTGGCCCACTCTTATTGTGTTGATGCCGTGGGCGCCATCTTAGGGGCAAAAGCGTCGTCTGTCTCAAGCACTGATCTGGAAAAACCCGACGCCCTCCAAAGCCCGGTGCAGCAGCGCGACTGATGCATCTGATACGGTTTTTTCTTTGTTATCTGCGTCTGTACCGAAAACCTGCCCGGGCGGACAATGGCCAGCGTTCCCACTCCCCTTCCCTTCGGAGGTCCTATGACCAAGATGGCACTCTTCCTGTTCGGTTTTCTGGTACTGACCATCGGCATTGGCCTGTTGGCGACCATCTCGCCGGTCTGAACGCCTACCCTGCCAAGAACATCGGGTACAGCGACAACACCAACAAACTGGCCATCACCCCGTTGAACAGACGCACCCAACGCGGTTCACGCAGCAAGTTGCGCAGCCCCGTGCCGCAGCCCAACCAGACACACACGCTGGGCAGATTGACCACGGCGAACACCAATGCAATCACCAGCACGTTGGTCACATAGCCTTCAGCGGGGGTATAGGTGGTGATCGCGCCCAACGCCATGATCCAGGCCTTGGGGTTCACCCACTGGAACGCGGCGGCAGCGAGGAACGTCATGGGTTTGCCGCGCTCGTCCGTGCTATCGGACATACCGCCTGCCGTGGCGATCTTCCACGCCAAATACAGCAGGTACGTCGCTCCCACGTAGCGCAGCAGGGTGTAGGCCCAGGGCAACAGTTTGAACACCTCGCCCAACCCCAACCCGACTGAAATCACCAGCAGCATAAAGCCGATGCTGATGCCCAGCGCATGGGGTATGGAGCGGCGAAAACCAAAATTCACCCCCGAAGCCAGCAACATCGTGTTATTCGGGCCGGGGGTGATCGAAGAGACAAAGGCAAACAGCACAAAGGCTGACAACAAACTGGTAGACATGACCATCGCGAGGTATCCGAACAAAGATGGGGCAAGCCTGGAACACTAGTGATTTATCCCGGCGAATGCCCCGTACAGCCAGGCGCGGATCGAGGCATACACTTTTGGCGCACATTGCCATGCAGTTTCACAAACCTTTCACAGATGATCGCCTAAGGTGAATTCAGCAGCTCCTAATGAACATCCCTTTTAGCCCGCACTCCCCATCGCGGGCTTTTCTTTGCCTGAGTTTTACCGACGGTTTATTGCGCAATTACGGAGAAGCAGATGGCGGAATTAATAAATGATCTGGATGGCCCTCGAACCGCCCAGCAGGAACTGTTCTATGACCTGGAAGATGCAGCGGCGGTGATCGGCTGGTCGGTGGTGGAGCTAGCGACCCTGGCGGCAGATGGCGCGTTGCCCAAACAGGCAGCGGTGCTGAAGAAGGTTTGTGAGTTGCTAGCGGCCCAGCAGGGCAAGCTCACGGGTTATGCGCAGGAGGTGAAACAGGAGCGCATCAGCCGGTCCGACGTCAAATCCAAACTGTGAAATCGATCACATTTAAAGAGACCCAGCGTTGAAGCTCAAAATTTGAGCAAATAGTATTTCGCCGCACCTGGGCGCTCATCTATAGGGAAATTGCCATGCGCCAGCCCGGGGCCACTGACCTGCGCAGGCAATCAAACATTGAGGTTTGCCATGCGCCTTTCCACTCTCGCACCTACCGCCGTTCTGCTCAGCCTGTTCACCCTGCCCGCCCACGCCGCAGACCTATCCGCCCTCACCGGCGCCCTGTCGACCGCACTGGGTGGCGCAAATAACAGCAACGCCGGCAACACCAACAACGCCGCCTCCTGCCAGCAACAAATCCGCGACCTTCAAGCCAACATCAACGCCGCCAACGCCAAGGGCGACACCCTGCGCGCGACCGCTTACCAAGCGGCACTGACCCAAACCAATAAAAGCTGCACCAACTCCACCTACAACACCCAAGCTCAAGTGGACACCAGCTCACAACGCCAGCAGAACGTGAACAAGGCGGCGGACGCGATCAATGCGATTGGTGGGTTGTTTAAATAACGGAGGCGGATGCATTAGCGGTTTTGCCAGGTAACCCAGCCTGAGGCGAGGAGCATTCCTGGCCATAGGCGGCTGGAAAAATCGGGGGCAGACCACCATCGTTTAAGTGTGGTCTGACCCCATTTTTCCCTGATTGGTCAGGCAAGACCGAAACACGCCTCCGTCTTCGTCGATGGAGCGGCGCACGAGAGAAGGCAGCAATCAAAGCGTCAGCTGATGATGGTCCCTTGCTGGTAACGAGCATTCGTCAGTTCCATTCAAGGGCATGCGGCCCAAAGCTGCTAGAGGGCAATATGACAATCGAGTTCGGATTCCACTTAAAAAATTATAAAAGCTTTGGCGCCTCCGGCGCCAAAATAGAAAAAATCAAGAAAATTAATGTAATTATTGGCCGAAACAATATAGGCAAGTCCGCCTTATTACACGCACTTGATTACTTATGCATAGACAAAACAAGCAAGATAGGCATTCATCGCAGCATCGAGATTACGAACACACTTACCGAGCGTCAACTGCAACAAGTATTTCATCGAAACACTAGCTCAGGCGATTTAGGAGGAAGCCACTGGAACGACCACGGAGTTAAATTTGTCGGTACTAAGATCACCTGGAGGAGCGATGAAAAAGAAACTATTGAAGTCATTAACTTAGAAAAGTCAGCTTCCGAAGTAGAATTAAACTATCTATCCAGGATGAAACTAACACCACTCCTCCGCACTTACAAACATATTAAGCTCGATGCGGATAGAGACATCACCCCGGAAACTATAGACGACAGCATGTCGCTTTCAAGCAGCGGCATTGGTGCGACGCGCATTATTCATAAGCACCTATTACATGTAGAGTTCAACAGATCATTAATCCAAGAAAAATTACTTAGCGCATTAAATCAAATATTTGAACCAGACCTGTTTTTTAATGAAATAGCTACTCGCTACCATTCGGCTACTGATCAATGGGAAATATTCTTGGGTGAGAGTGGAAAGGGGCCGATTGCGTTGTCCGCATCCGGAAGCGGGCTGAAAACTGTAATACTCACACTATTAAATTTATTAGTTCGCCCAAGCATTGAATCAATCCCATTGAACAAATACATTTTCTCCCTGGAGGAACTGGAAAACAACTTGCATCCTGCGCTCCAGAGGAATCTATTTATATTTCTGGAGAAATTTGCCGTAGCTAATGATTGCCACATCTTCCTCACAACCCATTCCAATGTCGCTATCGACATATTTGGCAGTTCTGATCACTCACAGATACTCCATATCACACGGGGTTCCGATGGAGTTATTGGAAACACGTATGCTGGAGAAGCTAACGGACACGGTGTACTGGACGATCTTGGTGTAAGAGCAAGTGATCTATTACAGGCAAATGGGTTGATTTGGGTAGAAGGGCCCTCTGATCGGGTTTTTCTAAAAAAATGGATCGACATATGGAGTGACGGTGAACTTAGCGAGGGGCGACACTACCAGTTCGTATTTTACGGGGGGAGCGTACTCGCCAACATTGACGCCAATTTGCCTGAAACTGAAACAAGAGAAGCCATTAAAGCATTCAAAATAAATCGCAACTTTGCTTTCGTTTGTGACAGTGATCGAAAGCATTCAAACGGGGCTCTAAAACCCCGTGTAGCCCAACTGATTAACGAAGTGGCAGAAACGCGCGCACTTGTTTGGGTAACTCGCTGCAAAGAGATTGAAAACTATATACCTAGGGAAGCATTTGAAGCCGTTCACAAATTAAAAGATCTACCACAAATTGGAGAGTATGAACCGATACAAGACTACCTTATTAGTAACGGCATATCAAAAGCAAAATCTTATACTGACAAGCACAATAAAGCATTCGCCTATGCGGAGCACCTTACCCAGCAAAACTTAAAATTTCGTCCTGAGCTAGAGGAACGAATTAGGGAACTGGTCCAAAAGATACGCGCTTGGAATACCTAACTGCTCGCCCTCTCTGGCACCGAAATAAACTCATGAACGCCCCCTAAAGGTCAAAATCCTTAGGGGGTTGCGGAACACATCCCAAAAGTTGCGGAACGATTCATGAATCTGAGGCAATAAAAAACCCCGTAGACCATTGATCTACGGGGCTTTAAGAGTGGAGGCCGAGGTCGGAATCGAACCGGCGTAGGCGGATTTGCAATCCGCTGCATAACCATTTTGCTACTCGGCCTCAGACGATCAATGCCCTGATTGCTGGCACTCACCGTATGCAAACTTGAGTGGGCTGTGTAAAGCCTGCCTCTACTCTAACTCATTGAATACATTGAAGTTTTTAAAGCTTCGATGCGTTCGATGGGCGCCATTATGTACTCATTTGCCGGGGCCTGCAACCCCTTGATTTCAAAAATATTTCGCATTGGCATCAAGGGCTTGCAGGTTGGGTTCACTCCTTGATGACTTGCTGGCGGTACTGTGGGTCGGCCTGGATTTGGGCGTCGGTGAACGGGAGCGAGCTGAGTGTTTTCTTGGAAAACGCTTGGGTTTGGTCCTTGGAATATGGGGAGGCAGGGTTGCTGGATTGGGAGAATGCCAACACACCTTCAGCATGGGGGCCGTGGTCGTCGAAGGTGACGATCTGCAGGTAACTGCTGCCGCCGATAACCTCGCGTTTAGCGTCGCTGCGGGGCACGCTTTGCATGGCGTTGTAGATGCCCAGTTCTTGAGGGCCGCCGTGGATCGGGATTTGGCCGGAGACTTGAACATCCCCCCAAGTACTTGTGGACGTCAGCCCGCGCT
Source organism: Pseudomonas sp. S5F11 (assembly GCF_019641515.1). Taxonomy (NCBI): domain Bacteria; kingdom Pseudomonadati; phylum Pseudomonadota; class Gammaproteobacteria; order Pseudomonadales; family Pseudomonadaceae; genus Pseudomonas; species Pseudomonas sp. S5F11. The sequence goes on along the minus strand of NZ_JAIFJZ010000001.1, from coordinate 592,923 downwards.
TGGCGACGTCGGCGGCGGAAGCCAGCATCGCTTCGCGCACAGCCTTAGCAACCGCTGGACGCTCGATAGCCACGCCCCGTGGGGTGGTCAGGGGTTGGCTCGGATCGAAGGCGACGCGCCAGGCATCGGGTATTTGTTGCAGGTGCTCCATCAGATTGATGAAGTGCACCAGGCCCACGCCGCTGTCGAGGTTGGCGTGGCGGTCCCAGGTTTTAAGGCTGTCGCACAGCGGTTGCAGGGTCTGCGCGTCAGTCGCGAGGTGGTTGGCGCAGAATTCCAGCAGGTCCGGCATGACCTGCCCGGCCAGGTACACCTCGTTATCCATCACCATATTGCGTAAGTCAGCGGCGTTGATCGGCCGGTTGCTGAGGCTGTGCAAGCGCTGCAAGGCGAAGCGCGCGCGCAGGCCAAGGCCGATGCGGTCCTGGCTGATCACCGGCGAGAAGCCGCTTAACGGCGCTTGCGGATTGGCCAGCCAGGCCGAGTCGTTGGAGTGCTGCACGTAGTCACTGCGTAGCAACTGCGGCAGTTGATCGGCCGCAAATATACCCGGCTGAGCGGCCTTCGGATCGATATCCCAGGCGCAGGCGCTACGGGCGCCGTCCAGCACAATCATCTGCAAACCGGCGCGCCGGTCGCTGCACTGGGCCAATTTGGCCGCGCTGACGTTGGGCACCACCGACAGGTTCATGTATAGGCTATGGCCCTGGTCATCGGCGGCCAGGGTGTTGACCCATGGGATGCCTTGCAAGCTCTGCACCGAGGTTTGCAGCGCCTTGACGCTACTGGCCTGGTTCATGGCGTACCACTGTTGCAGCACGCGGTCGTTGCCCAAGTTGGCGTCGCGCAGGCTGAACGCATAGCGCCGGTCCCAATCGAGTTTGCCGGGCCATTGCACCACAGGGCCGAACTGGGAGCTGTACAGCGTGTGGTTCACTTCTTTGACACTGCCATCGGCTTGCTTGACCTGGACCGCCACCGAGGTTTTATCCAGCGCGATGGATTTACCGTCGAGCAGATAGCGCGTGGCATCGTTCGGGTCCAGGGTCAGGCGGTACAAGGTGAAATGCTTGGACGTATCGACCGTGTGGGTCCACGCCACACGCTGGTTAAAACCGATATTGATCACCGGCAACCCCGGCAACGCAGCGCCCATGACATCCAACTGGCCGGGGATGGTCAGGTGCATCTCGTAAAAACGCATACCGCCCACCCACGGAAAATGCGGGTTGGCCAACAACATGCCGCGCCCGTTGAACGAGCGCTCCTGCCCCACCGCCACGGCGTTGCTGCCGCGATCCAGGCTGAAGCGTTGCTGCTGCGCGGCGGCCAGTGCGAAAGCCTTGGCGTCTGGCTGCACACTGGCGCTCGCCTGGGGCGGTGTTGCGCCCACCAAGGCTTCGGCGAATTGGCCGATACCGCCCTCCACCAGCAGCCTGCGGGTCAGTTTGACCAAGTCCTCGGCCACCAGCGGTCGGACCCACGCCCCTTGGCACTGGGCCGGCGCGCCCCGCTCTTGCAGATAACGGTTATAGCCGGCCACGTAGCCTTCGATGCGTTGCTGGATCTGCGGGCTCTGCGCCTTCCAGAACGCGGCAACCGCCTGAGGCGTGTTCAGCCAATGAAAGAACACATCGCTGGCCAGGTTATTGCGCTCCTCCAGCGTGGCCTGCTCGGGCCCGAAGTAACGCGCGCGCTCGCCGTTGACGGTCACCACTTCGTTAGCCAGCAGGCACATATTGTCCTGGGCATAGGCGTATCCGATGCCATAGCCCAGACCGCGCTCGTCACTGGCCCGGATATGCGGCACGCCGAAACCGGTGCGCCGGATCTCGGCAGAGGCTTGCGTGGCCTGCTCGCGCGCCGATGCGGCCAGGCTGACGCCCAGCAATACTCCGAGCGCACATACCCTGGACAACCTGTTGTTAATAATCACACCGACTCCGCCGTCAAATGGAACGTCTTTACGCGGGGCGACCCCCCCACCGTAAGAACGCACATCGGCCCGCGGAATTTAGCGCGCAGGTTGTGACAAAACCGATACCGACGAAATTTCTACATTCGGCGCTTCATGATTTCGCTCGCTCGTTCGTCTTATTGAATAAGAGCGCCATCATTTTCCTGATCAGGCTCTGATAAGGAGTTTTCTGCATGTACAACCCGCAAGTGCCCACGGAAGGACATCTCTCGGCCGCCGATGCCAACTTCGGCAGCGGCACGACCGCCTTCGGCAAGACGCCGGAGCAAGGCAACCAGCGTATTCGTCATTTGCTCAAATGTTTCGGTCTGCGCACCAGCCTGATCAGGCTGAAGGTCATCGACGCCCTGCTCACCGCCGCCGACAACCAGCGCACCCTCGGGGTACGCGGAGTGCACAGCCACTTGCTGGCGCTGGGCATTCCATTGTCGTTTCTCAGCGTGCGCGAAGTACTCAAACGGCTATGCAGCGAGGGCGTGATCACCCTCAATGCGGACAAAAGCTACAGCCTCCACGAAGAGGCTGCCAAGGTGCTCGACAACAACGCCTGACTTACGGCTTGACCTTGCGCCGCATGATGCCGTTGAGCACCACCACGACCACCGCGACGGCAATGGCGATGGTCTGGAACGTTTTTTCACTGATAGACCCGATGCTCTGCAGGTAAGACAGGCCAAACATCGTCGCCAGCACCACCAAGACAATCAGTATCGAATATTTCAAACGTTGCTTTTGCGTCATCACGACTTCCTGAATCTGAAGATTGTATTTACGGCCTTGCGCCGAACAGGGCGCGGTGGGCGTCTATGTTACAGACGATGAGAGGCTTTGGCTTGTTCGAGGCGGTGACCTCTGGCATTACGTGAGGCCGGGTAACTTTTCCATGTGCTACGGACACGAAGGCATACACAGTGCAAGCAGCACAGGCGGAACTTGCGCGGGCCTTTTCCGCAACCAACGGGGGTGCCTGGGGAACAGGGAACCTCCCAAAGACAGGCGCTTTTTCTTGATATGTCTGGAAAAGGTACCCGCATATGAACAGTCTTTCATCCGCTCCTGCACTGCACCTCAACCCTCAGCGTATTTCACCGCCCCTCTACCCTCAGACAACTCCATTGCAGCCGCTGGCCAGTGTTCAATCCGCAGCCATCGCACAACAGGCCCCATCGAGCGCCGCGCCTGCCGGAGGTGCCCTGGCGAACGCGTTGGCAGACCGTCACAACCTCAGGACGCTGGGCCAACAGCTCAACGAAACCGCGAAGAACCTTGGGCCGCAGGCGACGCCCCAGGCCGTGCGCACGGCGCTGAAAACCAGCACGATGCAAGCACATCCTGCATCCGCTTTTCCCCCACCGGGAGACTCCCCTCTCACGCTTGAAGCCTTCATCACCGCATATGGCTTGAGCCTACCCACTGACCACTTCAGCCTCGTCGCCCTAGCCGATGCGGTGCTCGACAGGGCTCGGGAGCATCCCTTGGGCAACTTCGGCGGCAGCTTGTCGTGGCCGCTTGAACTCAGCGTACAGGCGCAGCGCACCGTGCTGGCGAGCGCCAGGGACTACGCCATGCGCCACCCAAACCCGCCGCGCATGGGGCCGAGTCTGGGAATTCTGGAATACCTGAACAGCAACCAGCCGCTCAGCGCCCAGGCCATGGATGATCCGGCCAATGCGCTGGAAACCCTCCTGAGCACGCCACGCGCTCAAGCCATGGGGCAAGCGCTGCAGACTCAGCTCAACGGCATCGCCACCGCCACCAGCGCAAGCGACTATGTGTTGGCAGCCATAAATCTGGTACTGGACCCGCAATCCCTCGACGCACCCGCGTGGAACAAGGTGGCCGATTTCGACCTGACGCAAACCGAGCATTGGGGCAAACCGGCGTCGGCGATACGCGATGGGTTGAGCGCCCATTTGGTCGAGCAAGGCGATGCCACACCTGCCATGGCAAAAGTTGCCGCTCACCTGTTACTGGCCAGAAAGGCCCCCGAGTTGTTGATCAAAGACATCCCCGCCAGCGTCACCTACGGCAGCCCGGCCTGGGTCAGCCTGTCGGTCGCGGCGGCCACGATTGAAGCGCAGACGCCGGGCAAGGTGCCCAACATGACCTTTACCCAAGTCATGATGGAGGCCGAAAGCGCCGGTCTGCAGGACCTGACCGTCACCCGACAAGCCCAATCCGATGCCTTGCGGGTCTGGGGGCTGGTCAGCGGCACGTTGTCGGCGCAAGAAGCTGACCGTTACGGCCCCGCGGATAAGCAGAAGGTCCGCAGCGCGTTCAATGCGCAGGCCAACGAACGCCTAGAAGCCTCGGTGCAAATCGACACCGAAATCCCAAGCCGTCGCGCGATTGCCCTGGCCAAGCTCAAGGAGCGGTTTGGTGAAGACGTGCCATTTGAAGAAAAACTGCTGACGGTCAAAGCCACTACCCAGCCCCATGACGAGCCGCTGTATAACCCCAATCGCGCCCCGGCCGGCCGCCATTCGCTGCTGGATATCGCCATGAGCGGGCTGCACGCCTACCAGTGGGAAAGCGAAGACCCGCGTGTGATCGAGGCCACCCGGGGCAAATCCCTGGCGTTTGACGTCAACAGTGTGTTCAACGAGCAGTTCGCCCACGCCGTCGATCTGCGCAAAAAGGGCATTGCCACAACGGTCAAGCAGCTGATCGCTCGGCTGCCTTTAGAAGACAGGCAAACTCTGGAATACGCAAAACTGGAGTTCTACCAGAACCCGACCTATAGGCTGAGCACCGGCTTCACCGGTCGCACCCTTGAGCGCAAAAACCCCAAGCTGCTGATCAAAGCCACAAGCGCTGATGGCGAAAAGGTCTACGAAATTGACTTGAAACAGGGCGCTATCAGCCGGGTCCGCGACACGGTGTTGACCCAACCAAGGCCGCGTAACGGCAGCCTGGTGTATCCGATAGAGCCTTTCACCCCCGCCCACGTCAGCCAATCGGCTCTGGACTTGAACAAGGGCGTGAGCACTCCGCTACCCATCCCCGCCAGCTTTTCAAGCGCGCGAACCCAGGCCATTGCGGACGTATTCGTCGAACATCTGGACATAGATGGCGAGGATGCGGTCAAGCGCGCCAAAGGCACCACCCGCCACGATCAGCACGTGGAAAACGAGTGGAAGCTGGCCGATTTTTTTCTCGACCTTGTGCCGCTGCGCTCGGCCATCGTGAACTTTCGTGACGGCAATTACCTGGAAGGGACGTTCGATCTGGGCATGGATATTTTCGGTTTCGTCACCGGCGCTGCCGGGGCCGCCAGCAGGGTCACCAAGGTCGCGGCCAGCGCGGTGAACACGACCCGCAAAGCTGCGAAGATGGCAAAGATTCTCGGAACCACCGTCGTCAGTGAATTGAACCCATTGAGCGGGCTGGGCAGCCTGGTTGAGGAAGGCTCGCGGCTGATCGGTAATGGGGGCAAACGCGTCAGGGGCGCAAGCGGCGGGTACGACTTGACCAAGCGGGTCAGCGCCGAACACGGGCCGGTCACGTATGGCACTTTCAAAATCGACGACCACGTCTATGAAGCCGATACCATTGTGTCCAACGGTCAGCGCTACGCGTACGACCCGGCCAAAGCCACGCCTTACGGCCCTCCCCTGGAAGGCTTCAACCCCCTGGACACCCTGGCTCCCGTGCACCCGCCCAAACATTTCCACGGCCATCGGAATAACCTGGTGGGCACCGATGGGCGCCCTGTGCGGCCGCGAAAACCTTTGCCCTCGGGTGACTATGTGGAAAGCATGCGAGGCAGGCTGGAAGCCGACCATTTCAAGCCGGACACCAAGGCAGAGACCGTGCGACGGTTCAACGAACAGATGGCTGAGTATTACGAGGCAATCGACCAAAACGGCCTGCCACCTCGCCCTGCCATTCCACAGGTGCCCAAGCAGGTCCCCGCATCCGAGCTGCTGACGGAAACCCTCAAGGTCTCGCCCGGTGTGGTATTGGGTGAGTCCCACAGTCAGATGGCAAGTTTCAGGGTGCTTTACGACAACGTCACTACCCTCAAGAGCGCCGGTGTCACGAAGGTCTATTTCGAAGGATTGATCGATATGCCCCAAGGGTTGATGGACGACGGCATCGGCCTCCTCGGTCGATCCCGGCAACCGCGCACCCACCCGACCTTCGAGCAACTGTGCAAAAAGCTGAAGGCCCACGGCATCGAAGTCTTACCCCTTGATCACTACTACCTGACGCGCCACAAAGATCTACGCGGCGTCAACCTGGCCACCACGGCGGGCAACGGCTCAACGACCCGGCTACGTGAGTTCAACTATTACGCCGCAGAAACCATCCAGGCCAACTCCGGGACGGAAAAGTGGGTGGCGCTGGTCGGCAATGCGCACATGAACACCAGCGAAGGCATCCCGGGTCTCGCGGAGTTGACGGGCAGCATCGGCGTTGGTGTTTCTAACAACTCCCACGTGAAGTCACAGATCGGCTTGAAGGTCAAAGGCCATACCCCCGACCCCGCCCTTCCCCTGCGCCCCGAGGATGCGCCCGGCGACTTGCAGATTTTCGTCAAACCGTAGAAAACGCACACGCCCCAGCCTGCCGAAAAATCAGGCTGGGCCCCCATCAATCACCCCAAGCCAAGGGGCTGACGCTGCAAACCGGTGTCAGGCGCAGCGCACAGTTCCACTAGCCAATCCACAAAGACCCGTACCCGCAACGATAACTGGCGATGGGGCGGGTACAGCGCGGTCAGAGCCATTTTCGGCACTGGCCAATGTGGCAGCACCTCCACCAGGCATCCCTCGGCCAGTTGTCGCATCGCATGGTAATGGGGCGCCTGAATCAAGCCGTAACCGGCCTCGCATGCGGCAAAGTAGCCGTCGGAACTGTTGACCGCGACGCGCCTGGGCAGGTCGAACGGGCGCACTTGGCCGTCAATCAGAAATTCCAGACCGAAGCGCTTGCCGCTGACGCTGGAGACGTACTCGACCATGTGATGGCGCGCCAGGTCGTCCAGATCGGCGGGCATGCCCATACGCTCAAGGTAGGCGGGGCTTGCCAGAGTCAACTGGTCCATCTGCGCCAGGGGCCGTGCCACCAGGGATTCGTCCAGAGCCAGGCCACCGCGCAGCACGCAGTCCACGCCCTCGCGGATCAAGTCTACCGGGCGGTCGTTCAAGCCGATGTCCAGTTCGATCTGCGGGTAACGCGCGGTAAAGGCCGGCAGTGCGGGGATCACGATCAAGCGGCCGATGCCCGAGGGCATGTCCACGCTCAAGGTGCCGCGCGGGTTCTGACGGCGGGTGGAAAACACCGCTTCGGTTTCTTCCAGGTCTGACAGCAACTGCACACAGCGCTGGTAGTACGCGGTGCCGTCCGGGGTGGGACTAACCTGCCGCGTGGTGCGCTGCAACAGTTGCACCCCCAGGTGCGCTTCCAGTTGTTTGATCAGGATGGTCACCGAGGCGCGGGGCAGTTGCAGGCTGTCGGCGGCTTTGGCGAAGCCGCCCAGTTCGACGATACGGGTGAACACACGCATGGCGTTGAAACGATCCAAGGGGTGGCTCCGTGCGGATTATTTAGAAATTACAAACAGTGATAGTGCTTTTAGCCGCTTTATCTCGGTTTTGTCGAGGATAACAATGAAGTCCTTCCCAACTCAGGAGTCCCACAAATGCACACTCGTCAACTTGGCACACACGGTCCCCTCGTCTCTGCCATCGGCCTTGGCTGCATGGGCATGAGCGATTTCTACAGCCCCGGCAGCGACACCCGCGAAGCCATCGCCACCCTGCACCGCGCCCTGGAACTGGGGATCAACTTCTTCGATACCGCCGATATGTACGGCCCGCACACCAACGAGCAATTACTGGGCAAGGCATTCGCCGGCAAGCGCGACCAAGTGTTCCTGGCCAGCAAATTCGGCATCATCCGCGACCCGGCCACCCCTGCCTCGCGCGGTGTGGACGGCAGCCCCGAGTACATCCGCGCGTCCATCGACGGCACTTTGCAGCGCCTGGGCGTCGACACCCTGGACCTGTACTACCAGCACCGCATCGACCCGCAGGTGAGCATCGAGGAAAGCGTCGGCGCCATGGCCGAGCTGGTCAAACAGGGCAAGGTGCGTTACCTGGGCCTGAGCGAAGCGTCGGCCGCCACCCTGGAGCGTGCGCATAAGGTCCACCCGATCAGCGCCCTGCAAAGCGAGTACTCGCTGTGGAGCCGCGACCAGGAAAGCAACGGCTGTCTCGCCGCCTGCCAGCGCCTGGGGATTGCCTTCGTGCCTTATAGCCCGCTGGGTCGCGGTTTTCTCACCGGCACGCTGCAAAGCCCGGATGACTTCAGCGCAGATGACTACCGCCGCTCCAACCCGCGTTTCCAAGGGGACAACTTCGCGAAGAATCTGCAATTGGTCGAGCGCGTGCGCAGCCTGGCCGCCGATAAGGGCGTAAGCGCCGGGCAACTGGCCTTGGCCTGGGTATTGGCCCAAGGGGACTACATCATCCCGATCCCAGGCACCAAACAGCGCAAATACCTGGAAGAAAACGCAGCGGCGGTGTCCATCGTGCTCAGCCCATCCGAGCTGTCAGCCCTGGATGGGATTTTTCCGGCCGACGCCACTGCCGGTCTGCGCTACCCAGAGGCGGTGATGGCGATGCTGGAGATCTGACATAAACAGCGAGGCCCGCCAAGCCTCGCTGCTTGCGCACGCAGATATTGGCACCCTCGTACCTAAAGCCTGCCCTACTCAAGCCGATACCCCTACGAAGCTCCAACAAAGCCGCGTCGACAATAAACGCTTCGTAAGGACGATCCCATGCCCCCACTGCGCTCCATCCAAGCCCGCTATACCCTGTTTCTAGTGTTGTTCGTCCTAGTGTTATTCGTGTTGACCATCGTTGGCATCGGCCAGTTGGTCGCGCCGACATTGCGCCACACCGAAGAGCAGGTGGTGCTCAACCGCATCGACGAGGTGGCGAAAACCATCCAGGGCGAGCTGAACAAGGTTCAGGCCCAGCAACGCAGCATCACCCAGACCATCCCGCTGCTGGACAGCGATGCCATCGACAAGGTCTTGCCTGGCCTGGTCGACCAGTACGGTGAGCTGAAAGTGTTCGGCGGCGGTATCTGGCCGCTGCCAAACCAGCGCACCCCGGGGCGCAACAAGCACAGCACGTTCTGGCACCGTGATGCCTCGGGCAAGCTGATGGTCAATACCTTCTGGAACAGCGACCCGGCCCCCAACTATTACGACCAGAGCTGGTACAAGGGCGGCCTGGCCTCGCCGCGTGGCCAATGCGCCTGGGCCGCGGCTTACAAGGACGACGCCAGCCAAGAGCCACGCACTAACTGCGCCATGGCGATCCAGCGCGATGGCGCGGCCTATGGCGTGGCCACGATTGACGTCACCCTCGGTTTCTTCAACGAGCTGGTGGCCAGCAAGGAAAAAGACATCGGCGGGCAGATGCTGATCGTCGAAGGCGACGGCAAGATCATCAGCAACAGCACGCGCCTGAACAGCCCGGTGGTGTTGAAAAACATCAGCGAACTGACTGCTTCCTCAGCCTTCGCCACCCAGGTCAGCAAAGCCCTGGCCCATCGCGACCAAGGCTTGCAGCGCAGCGAGTTCGATAACGGCGGCGTGGCCAGCACCTTCTATATGCGCCCAATCGAGGGTACGCCGTGGTTCCTCGCCACCGCCCTGCCCACCTCGTTGATCACCGCGCAGCGCGATGACGTACTCGGCACTTTGGCCCTGCTGCAAATCCCCATGGTATTGCTGCTGGTGCTGCTGGCCGCGTATGCGATCCGCAAACTGGTGCAGCGCATGAAGACGCTGAAAGCCAATATCGACGCACTGTCCACCGGCGATGCCGACCTGACGCGGCGCATCACCATCCGCGCCGAAGACGAACTGGGCGCCATCGGCCATTCCGTAAACCGCTTTATCGTCTACCTGCAAAACATGATCGGCGAAGTGACCCAGGCCACCGCAGCCATGTCCACAGGGCTTGAGCGATTGCAGCAGACTTCGGCACAGACCAACCAGATCCTGGTGCGTCATGCCTCGGAAACCGATCAGACCGTCACGGCCATCACTGAGATGAGTTCCACTGCCGAGACCGTGGCACAGAACGCCGCCGAAACCGCCGCGTTCACCCAGCGCGCCAACGAACACGCCGACCGCTCGCGCGTGGTGGTGGGAGAAGCGTCCAGCAGCGTCGGCGCGTTGATCGGCGAGGTCGCCAGCGCCACCCACACGGTGGAGAACATGCGCCAGGACGCCGCGCGCATCACCGAAACCCTTGAAGTGATCGGCGCGATTGCCGGCCAGACCAACCTGCTGGCGCTCAACGCGGCCATCGAAGCAGCGCGGGCCGGCGAGCAAGGCCGTGGTTTTGCGGTAGTGGCCGACGAGGTGCGGGCCCTGGCCGCGCGCACCCAGGCCAGCACCTCCCAGATCAACGAGATGCTCGCTCGATTGACCACGGGGGTGAGTTCCTCAGTCACCGCCATGGAAAATACCCAGTCCAGCTGCCAATCGGCGGCGGACGCCACGGCGCGGGTCAACACCGGCCTGGATGAAATGGCCGGTTCCGTCGGCCATATCCACAGCCTCAGCACCCAGATCGCCACCGCCGCCGAACAGCAAAGCGCGGTGACCGAGGAGATCAACCGCAGCATGGTGCAGATCCGACAAATGGTCGAAGACCTGGTGCAGAGCGGTCACGCCACCGAAAACAATACTCAGAGCCTGCTGGAAGCCAATGGCCGGGTTATCAGCCTGATGAGTCGCTTCAAAGTCCGTTGAAACAGCGTTTGAGAACTCCCGTGCAAAGCACGGGAGTCAGACTATTCTGACAGTTCGAGATACTTCTTCCCGCCACACAGGAGGTGTGTCATGCGCGCTGTCGAGCAGTCGGTCCGCTTGGAGCGGATCAGTCAGGAACGCTTTATCAATGCCCCCCTTGAAACTGTCTATGACTACGTAACCCAACCGGACCGCTGGCACGAATGGCACCCCACTTCCCTCGGTGCAGAGACCGGCACCAGCGGCTCTTTGGGTGCCGGTTCACGCTTTACCGAGATGATCGACTTGCTTGGCGTACGCGTCCCCATGAGCTACCGCGTGCAGATCGCCCGACGCCCCGACGAATTCAAATGCGTGTTCACCTCCCTGGTCGTTGACGGCTCGATCCACTACTTCCTGCAACCGTTTCGCGACGGCACGCTGTTTAAACGGGTGCTGACCTACGAAACCGAATTGCAACTGGCGACCTTGCACGAGCGCATGCACGAACTGTCGGCCATCGCCCTGGACCGTCTGAAGCAGCGCCTGGAACATCCGCCCTTTGTATAATTTAGAAACATTACACTGTCGTCCCGTCCGTAAAAGCGCGGAGAATGCCGGGCTTATCGCCCCGATTGGATGAGACTCCGATGAAAACCCCACTGCGATTGGCCCTGCTGTCCGCCCTCTTCACCACTACCCTGGCCCAAGCCGCCGACCTGATCCCCATCGATGTACACCGTGACGCCAACTGCGGCTGTTGCAAAAAGTGGATCAGCCATCTGGAAAACAATGGGTTCAAGGTCAATGACCATGTCGAAACCGATATGAGCGCCGTCAAACAACGCCTCGGCGTGGCGCCGCGCCTGAACTCGTGCCACACCGCCGTGATCGACGGCAAGTTCGTTGAGGGCCATGTGCCCGCCGAGCAGGTGCTGGCGCTGCGCAAGCGCGACGACCTGCTAGGCGTTGCCGCACCGGGCATGCCCATGGGCTCGCCGGGCATGGAAATGGACGGACATGCCGATGCCTACCAGATCATCGGACTGCGCCGTGACGGCACGGATGAGGTGGTGGCCGATTACCCGGCACACTAATCGGTGCTGATGGGTTACCTGGGGCTGTTCGTCGCCGCGTTCGGTGCGGCGACGCTGCTGCCCCTGCAATCGGAAGCCGTGCTGGTGGGCCTGCTGCTCAGCGGCCACTACAGCGTGTGGTGGTTGTTGGCGGTCGCCACCCTGGGCAATGTACTGGGCTCGCTGGTCAATTGGTGGCTGGGCCGCTGGGTGGAGCATTTCAAACAGCGGCGCTGGTTTCCGGTCAACGAGCGGCAACTGCAAACGGCCCGTCGCCACTACGCACGCTGGGGGCACTGGACCCTGCTGCTCAGTTGGGTGCCGATCATCGGCGACCCGCTGACCCTGGTGGCCGGTGTGATGCGCGAACCGCTGTGGCGTTTTCTGGTGGTGGTCACTTTGGCCAAAGGTCTGCGCTATGGCGTGCTGGCGGCAATTACCTTGCAGTGGGTGTTAATCCCGCGTTAATCCTCTCGCAACAGCATCCCAAAACCTGTTTCAGGAGATGACACCATGCCGCCAAACCGCGTCCTTTATATCGCCGGCCTGTTCATGGCCAGCAGCGTCCCCGCCCTCGCCGCAACTTACGGCCCCGAGTTACAAGGCTTTCAATACCCCTATCCGCTTGCGCATTTCAGCTTTGAATCCCAAGGCAAAACCCTGCAAATGGGCTACATGGACGTGCCGGCCAGCGGCAAGCCCAACGGGCGCAGCGTGGTGCTGATGCACGGCAAGAACTTCTGCGCGGCCACTTGGGAAGGCTCGATCAAGGCCCTGAGCGACGCCGGTTACCGCGTGATCGCCCCGGACCAGATCGGCTTTTGTACCTCCAGCAAGCCGGAGCATTACCAGTACAGCTTCCAGCAGTTGGCGCTCAACACCCATCAACTGCTGGAAAAACTCGGCATCCCCAAGGCCACCCTGCTCGGCCACTCCACCGGCGGCATGCTCGCCACCCGGTATGCGCTGATGTACCCCGCGCAGACCGAGCAACTGGCTTTGGTCAACCCCATCGGCCTGGAAGACTGGAAAGCCCTCGGCGTGCCGTACCTGAGTGTTGATCAGTGGTACCAACGTGAGCTGAAAGTCAGCGCCGAAAGCATCCGCCAGTACCAGCTCAACACTTATTACGTCGGGCGCTGGAAGCCGGAATACGAGCGTTGGGTCGATATGTACGCCGGCTTGAGCAACGGCCCCGGGCATAAACGGGTCGCGTGGAACTCGGCGCTGATCTACGACATGATTTATTCCCAGCCGGTGTATTACGAATTCAAAGACGTACAGGTGCCGACCCTGCTATTGATCGGCACCGCCGATAACACCGCGATCAATAAGGCGATGGCGCCGCCCGAGGTCAAGGCCAAACTCGGCAACTACGCCGTGCTGGGCAAGCAGGTCGCCAAGCTGATGCCCCACGCTACCCTGGTCGAATTCCCTGGCTTGGGGCACGCGCCGCAAATGGAAGAACCGGCGCGGTTTCATCAAGCGTTGTTGCAGGGCTTGAACGCCCTTTAATCCAACATTCGGAGGCACGCGTAAATGGCGCTACAGATCGCTGTGATTGATGACTGGCAGCAAGTCGCCGCTGGCGTGGTGGATTGGTCGGCCCTGGCAACCGTGGGCCAGGTGCATTTCCTCCACGATTACCCGGCGGATACCACGACCCTGATCGAGCGCTTGCAAGGGTTCGAAGTGATTTGCGTAATGCGCGAACGCACGGTGTTCGACAAAGCCCTGCTGCAAGGCCTGCCGCGCCTCAAGCTGCTGGTGACCGGCGGCATGCGCAATGCCGCTCTTGATATCGGCGCCGCCCAGGCCCTGGGCATCCAGGTGTGCGGCACCGACAGCTATAAACACGCCGCACCGGAACTGACCTGGGCGCTGATCATGGCCTGCACCCGCAACCTGCTGGCCGAAGCCAATGCCCTGCGCGCCGGGGGTTGGCAGTTGGGTCTGGGTGGCGACTTGCACGGCAAGACCCTGGGGATTCTCGGGCTGGGCAGCATCGGCCAGAAGGTCGCCGGGTTCGGCCAGGCGTTCGGCATGCGCGTGATCGCCTGGAGCCAGAACCTCACGCCGGAACGCGCCGCTGCGGCGGGAGTGACCTGGGTCAGCAAGCAGCAGTTGTTTGAGCAGGCCGATATCCTCAGCGTCCATCTGGTGCTCAGCGAACGTAGCCGGGGGTTGGTGGATGCCCAAGCCTTGGCCTGGATGAAGCCGAGCGCGCGCCTCGTCAACACCGCACGCGGGCCGATCGTCGATGAACAGGCCCTGATCCAGGCATTGCAATCCGGCCGCTTAGCCGGCGCAGCACTGGATGTATATGGCCAGGAGCCACTTCCCGTCGATCACCCTTTCCGGCACCTGCCCAATGTGCTGGCCACACCGCATGTGGGTTATGTCAGCGAGCAGAACTACCGGCAGTTTTATGGGCAAATGATTGAAGACATCATCGCCTGGGCCGGGGGCGCGCCAATACGGTTGCTGGGTTGACTGCGTCGTGGAGCGAGCAGGCCTGTGCAGCGCTCCCCAATGGTGCACAGGGTGCATCAGATAGGTCGCAGGTCCCTTCTTGGGGCGACGATGTCGCCCAGTGCAGGGCAAGCCTGCTCACCACTGAATGAGTGCGGTATTGCCTGGGGCAAACAAGTGCAAAGTGACATCACTCTCGTCGGCCGCCAACGGTTTTTCCGCATCGCATAAGGTTACAAGTTTTTTGTCCTACAAAATTCATGTAGAAACCCTACGCTGTCTGGGATCTGTCCTAGACTGATGACCGATGGGTCCCTTCCAAAACAAAAACCCCGCGAAAAAAATCTAAACTTTCCAACTCTGCCATTGGTCAGGTTTAGGTAAGGCGCGCCAGTGCGGTTTACGCCGGTTGCCGTCTATCCAACTTTTTAACGCTAACCGTGCAACTGGCATACGCCTTGCCAGATTTGTCATGCGCTTGTGCGCCTGGCCGCAGGATGCGGTCATCGGAGCTAATGGCAGCGGGCCATTAGCCGACCAACACGTGGAGAGAACTATGATCAGTGCCGCAGTAAGTATTCAGGGAGAGCGTGTTAGTCAGCCAGTTGGCGGGTCGACCTCTTTGGTCGACCTCAACACGGTGCGGCCGGTGTCCAGTTTCAACCCCAATCGAAAGAAAGTACTGTTTGTAACCTCGGAATTCGCCGATCTGGTGAAGACCGGCGGCCTGGGCGACGTATCCGCCGCCCTGCCTCGCGCCATGGCGCATCTGCATGATGTGCGCGTGTTGATCCCCGGTTACCCGCAGGTGATGGAAAGCGATAACCCGATCCATATCATCGGCGAATTGGGTGGCCACGCCGCGCTGCCGCCGTGCAAGATCGGGCGCATGGACCTCAAGGATGGCCTGGTCATCTACGTGTTGATCTGCCCCGAGCTCTATGAGCGCGAGGGCACGCCTTACGGCGCCAACAACGGTCGCGACTGGCCTGACAACCATATCCGTTTCGCCCGCCTGGGCCTGGCCGCCGCCGATATCGCCGCCAACCTGGCGCAGATCCACTGGTGCCCGGACCTGGTGCACGCCCACGACTGGCCCGCTGGCCTGGCCCCGGCGTACATGCACTGGCGTGGTTCACGCACGCCGACGCTGTTCACCATTCATAACCTGGCCTACCAGGGCGTGGTCAGTCTGGCTTCCACGCCGGAGCTGGGGATTCCGCCCCACGCACTGCAGCAGGAAGGCATGGAGTTCTACGGCAAGATGTCGTTCCTCAAGGCCGGCATGGCGTACTCCAGCCACATCACCACGGTGAGTGCCACTTACGCTCAGGAAATCACCACCCCCGAATTCGGCTGCGGCCTCGACGGTTTCCTCGCCGCCAAGACCCAGCAAGGCTTGCTCAGCGGCATTCCCAACGGCATTGATGAGAGCTGGGAAACGTCCACCGACACGCACCTGACCCACAACTTCAATATCGGTGACTGGGAAGGCAAAGCGATCAACGCCGCCCATGTGCGCAATCTGTTCGGGCTGCACGACTCCACCGGCCCGCTGTTCGCCGTGGTTTCGCGCTTGGTGTACCAGAAGGGTCTGGACCTTACCGAAGCGGTTGCCAGCTTTATCGTCGAGAACGGTGGCCAGATCGCGATTATTGGGCGCGGCGAGCCGGAAGAAGAACAGGCCATGCGCGAGCTGGCCCTGCGTTTCCCCGGCCAGATCGGCGTGCGCATCGGCTTTAACGAAACCGACGCACGGCGCATGTTCGCCGGCAGCGATTTCCTGCTGATGCCATCGCGTTACGAGCCATGCGGCCTGAGCCAGATGTACGCGCAGCGCTTCGGCTCACTGCCGGTGGCGCGCAACACCGGTGGGCTGGCGGACACCATCGAAGACGGCGTCACTGGGTTCCTGTTCAACGAATCCACGGTGGACAGCTACAAAGCCGCCCTCACCCGCGCCTTCAACGTGTTCGCCTACCCCGGCCTGCTCAACGCCATGCGCTGCCGCGCCATGACCCAGCCGTTCAACTGGACCCAGGCGGTCGAACCCTACGCCGAGCTTTACGAACAACTGGTGGCCAAGGCCCTGGGGAAATCAGCTAAATAATCAAGGGAGGTCTCTATAGATGCCGTTACGGACTCTGGAAACCTGGCCCCACGGCGCAATCATGCTGGACGCGCAACACACGCGTTTCGCCTTGTGGGCGCCAGACGCGTTTTATGTCAGCGTTGAATTGGAAAACGGTAAATCCATCGCCATGCTGCCCCAGGCCGATGGATGGTTCGAAGTTGAACTCAAGTGCCCGGCGGGCACCCGGTATCGCTACAACATCGACGGGGAGCAGGATGTGCCCGATCCAGCGTCCAGGGCCCAGGCCTCGGACGTTCATGGTTGGAGCCTGGTGGTCGACCCGCTGGCCTACCACTGGCGCCAGCCCAACTGGCAAGGCCGCCCCTGGCACGAGGCGGTGATCTACGAATTGCACGTCGGCGCCCTGGGGGGGTACGCCAACGTCGAGCAACACCTGCCGCGCCTGGCCGAGATGGGCGTGACCGCCATTGAACTGATGCCCTTGGCGCAGTTCCCTGGCGAACGTAACTGGGGCTATGACGGCGTACTGCCGTATGCCCCGCACTCGTCCTACGGCACCCCGGAACAACTCAAACACCTGATCGACAGCGCCCACGAACACGGCCTGGCGGTGATCCTCGACGTGGTCTACAACCACTTCGGCCCCGATGGCAACTATCTGGGGCAGTACGCGGCAAGTTTCTTCCAGGAAGACGTGCACACCCCGTGGGGCGCTGGCATTGATTTCGAGCGCCGTGAAGTGCGGGATTTCTTTCTTGATAACGCCTTGATGTGGTTGCTCGAATACCGTTTCGACGGCCTGCGCCTGGACGCCGTGCACGCCATCGACAACCCCGGTTTCTTGCAGGAACTGGCGCAGCGCGTGCGCCAGCAGGTCGATACCGGCCGTCATGTGTGGCTGGTGCTGGAAAACGAACTGAACCAGGCCAGCCTGCTCAAGCACGACTTCGATGCGCAGTGGAATGACGACTTCCACAACGTGTTGCACGTCCTGCTGACCGGCGAAACCGATGCCTACTACAGCGACTTTGCCCAAGACCCTACCGCCAAACTGGCAAGGTGCCTGGGTGAAGGATTTATCTACCAGGGCGACACCACTCGCCATGGCCATGCCCGCGGCGAGCCGAGCGGTGGTCTGCCGCCGACTGCTTTTGTTGCGTTTCTGCAAAACCACGACCAGATCGGCAATCGCGCCCTCGGCGAACGTCTGCACCAGCTTTGCCCGCCCCAGGCGCTCAAGGCCGCGACCGCCCTGCTGCTGCTGTCGCCAATGATTCCGTTGATGTTTATGGGCGACGAAGCCAACGCCGCCGAGCCGTTCCTGTTCTTCACCGACCATCACGGCGAGCTGGCCGAAGCGGTGCGTGAAGGTCGGCGCAATGAATTTGCCGACTTTGCCGCGTTCCAGGACCCTGAACGCCGCGAACACATCCCGGACCCGAATGCGCTGTCGACCTTGCAACAGTCCATGCCAACCCTGGCCGACCAAGACCACGTGGCGTTTTACCGCGAGCTGTTAAGCCTGCGTCATCGCCATATCGTCCCGCACCTGCCTGGCAGTGTGGCGCTGGGTGCCCAGGTACTTGGCGACGCAGCGGTCAGCGCGCGTTGGCGTCTGGGTAACGGCAGTGTGTTGCAGATCGATCTGAACCTCAGTGCCACTGCCTTGGAACATTCCACGCCGCCGCACCCGATTATTTTTGAAACGCCCGCCGGCGACGGCACACGCCTGCCGCCGTACAGCGCACGCGTCACCCTATCCCCTGCTGGAGAACACCCTTGAGCGAAGCGAAACTGGAAATCCTCGCCAGCCGCGCGGGCCTGGCCGTCGATTGGATCGACGCCAACGGCCGTCCGCAACACGTACAACCCGACGCCCTGCGCGCGGTGCTCAAAGGTCTTGGCCACCCGGCCGACACTGATGCAGAAATCGAAGCCAGCCTGGTCGAACTGGAACAGGCCCAGCAGAGCATACATCTGCCGCCATTGTTGACCGTCGACAGCGGCGCGAGCTTGGATCTGGCGCGCTACTTCGAACCAGACACCCTGTGCCGCGTGCACTTGGAGCAAGGCGAAACCCTGGAGCTGCGGCTGGACGGCAACGCCGTGCTGCCCGGCGTGATTGCCTTGGGTTATCACCAAGTGCAGATCAACGACCAGACGTTCACCCTGGCCGTGGCCCCCACCCACTGCTACAGCGTGGCCGAAGCGGTGGACAGCCAACCCGCCCGCGCTTGGGGCATCAGTGCGCAGCTCTACGGCTTGCGCCGCCTTAACGATGGCGGTTTCGGCGACACCCTGGCCCTGGAACACCTGGCCCGCGCAGCCGCCGAGCGGGGCGCCGATGCCCTGGCCATCAGCCCGATGCACGCGATGTTCAGCGCCGACCCGCAGCGTTACAGCCCGTATTCGCCGTCGAGTCGGCTGTTTCTTAACAGCCTGTACGCTTCACCGGCTTGCATCCTCGGCGAGCGCGAAGTGCGCAATGCCATCGAAGCCCTGGGCATCGCCGATCAGTTGCACGACCTCGAACAGCTCGACCTGATCGACTGGCCTGCCGCCGCCCAGGCCAAGCAGCGTTTGCTGCGTGCGCTGTATGAAGATTTCCGCCACGGCCATCACCCGCAACATGCTGACTTCCTGAGTTTCCGTCAGACCGGCGGCGAGGCCCTGGAAAACCATTGCCGCTTCGAAGCAGTGCAAGCCATGCGCGCCGCCGCTGGTGAAAGCCTCGACTGGCGCCACTGGCCCGAAGAGTGGCGCACCCCGCAAAGCCCGGCATTGGCAAAATTTGCCGAGGAACACCGTGAGGAGATCGGCTTCTACGCCTTTGCCCAATGGCTGATCGCGCGGTGCCTGGAGCGCGCCCAACAAGCGGCCCGTGGCAGTGGCATGGGGGTTGGCCTGATCGCTGACCTGGCGGTGGGCGCCGACGGCGGCGGCAGCCAGGCCTGGAGTCGCCAGGACGAGTTGCTGGCCGACCTCACAGTGGGGGCGCCGCCCGACATCCTCAACCGTGCTGGCCAGGGCTGGGGGATTTCCGCGTTCTCCCCCGAGGGTCTCAAGCGCCATGGCTTCCGTGCGTTTATCGAAATGCTGCGGGCCAACTTCGCCCATGCCGGCGGCTTGCGCATCGACCATGTCATGGGCCTGCAACGCCTGTGGGTGATCCCCATGGACGCCTCGCCCAAAGAAGGTGCGTACCTGTATTACCCTGTGGACGACATGCTGCGTCTGCTTGCGCTGGAGTCCCATCGTCACCAGGCCATTGTGCTAGGCGAAGACTTGGGCACCGTGCCGGACGGCCTACGCGAAAAACTCATCGGCCGCTCCATACTCGGTATGCGCGTGCTGCTGTTCGAACAAGGCCACGATGGCCAGTTCAAGCCGATTCTCGACTGGCCCGACAACGCCCTCGCCACCACCAGCACCCACGACCTGCCGACCCTCAACGGTTGGTGGCACAGCCGCGACATCGACTGGAATATCCAGCTCGGCCTGATCGACGCGCCCACCGTGGAGCAATGGAGCGAACATCGCCTGCGCGAACGCCAGGCGCTGCGCCAAGCCCTTAGCCAGGACCCGCAGAACTTCGTCGATGAGATCCGCAACGAAACCGACCATATGATCGACGCCAGCGTGCGCTACCTGGGCCACACCCGCGCGCCGCTGGTGCTGTTGCCGCTGGAGGATGCCCTGGGCATCGAAGAACAAGCCAACCTGCCCGGCACCACCGATACCCATCCCAATTGGCGCCGCCGCCTGCCGGGCGAGGCCGCGAGCCTGCTCGACAACGCCGACGCCGCGCGCCGCCTCGAACTGCTGGCGGTCGCGCGTAACCAAGCCTATGAGCGTGACCGATGAAAGCACTGCCCTTGCGCGCCACTCAGCGCCTGCAATTCCATAAAGGTTTCACCCTGGACGACGCGGTGCCGCTGGTGCCGTATTTTGCCCAACTGGGTATCAGCCACCTGTATGCCTCGCCGTTGCTCAGCGCGCGCGCCGGCTCCATGCACGGTTACGACGTGGTCGACCCGACCCGGGTGAACCCTGAACTGGGCGGTGAGGACGCGTTGCGCCGCCTGGTCGCGGCCCTGCGTGAACACGACATGGGCCTGATCCTGGATATCGTTTCTAACCACATGGCCGTGGGCGGCGCCGATAACCCTTGGTGGCTGGACCTGCTGGAATGGGGGCGTCTGAGCCCCTACAGCGAATTTTTCGATATCCAGTGGCACTCTCCCGACCCGCTGCTCAAAGGCCAATTGCTGATGCCGTTCCTGGGCAGCGACTACGGCGAAGCCCTGCAAAGCGGCACCTTGACCCTGCACTTCGATGCTGACCACGGATCGTTCTACGTCGAGCATTACGAACATCGCTTCCCGATCTGCCCACGGGATTACGCGTTGATCCTGGGCAACGACGAACCGCTCAAACCACTGGCGGACCGTTTCGCTGCCCTGGCCTATCAGGACGATGCCTACGCCGAAGCCGCCTGGCTCAAACAGGCCCTGGCCGAGCGCGCCACCGAGGTACTGCCGGCCATTGAGCAGCGCTTGGCCCAGTTTGACGGTCGCCAAGCCGAGGGCTTCGAACGCCTGCATCAACTCTTAGAGCAGCAAGCCTATCGCCTGGCCAGCTGGCGCACGGCGGCGGACGATATCAACTGGCGGCGCTTCTTCGACGTCAATGAATTGGGCGGCCTGCGCGTAGAGCGCAGCGCGGTGTTCGAAGCCACCCATGGCAAGATTTTCGAGCTGATCAGCCAAGGCCTGGTGGATGGCCTGCGCATCGACCATATCGATGGCCTGGCCGACCCGCGCGGTTATTGCCGCAAGCTGCGCCGCCGGGTCGATACGTTGTCCCCCGAGCGGCACCTGCCGTTTTTTGTCGAGAAGATCCTCGGCGAAGGCGAAACCCTGCGCGAAGACTGGCAAGTGGACGGCACCACGGGCTACGAATTCATGAATCAGCTGTCGCTGTTGCAGCACCAGCCCGAAGGCTTTGAGCCCCTGGCCGAGCTGTGGACGCGCCTGAGCGAGCGGCCTTCGGCCTTTATCGAAGAGGCCCGCCTGGCGCGCCAACAGATCCTCAACGGCTCCCTGGGCGGCGATTTCGAAAGCGTGGCCCAGGCGCTGCTGCAAGTGGCGCGCGACGACGTGATGACCCGCGACCTGACCCTCGGCGCCATCCGCCGTGCATTGCAGGAGTTGATCGTGCACTTCCCGGTGTACCGCACCTACATCAGCGCCCGTGGCCGTAGCGCCGCCGATGACAAGGTGTTCCAACAGGCCATGGACGGCGCGCGCAGCACGTTGAGCGAAGGCGACTGGCCAGTGCTCGACCACCTGCAAAAATGGCTCGGCGGCCAGCCTTGGCGTGATCGCCCAGTGGGGCGCGAGCGCAAGATTCTCAAACATGCCTGCGTGCGCTTCCAGCAGCTCACTTCCCCGGCCGCCGCCAAGGCCGTGGAAGACACCGCGTTCTATCGCTCGGCGGTGCTGCTGTCGCGTAACGATGTGGGTTTCAGCACCGAGCAATTCAGTGCGCCGTTGGCCGACTTCCATCAGGTCAACCAACAGCGCCTGCTGGCGTTCCCGGACAACCTGCTGGCCACCGCGACCCATGACCACAAACGCGGCGAAGACACCCGCGCGCGCCTGGCGGTGCTCAGTGAATGCGCGCCGTGGTATGTGGCTCAAGTTGAACAGTGGCGTAGTCTGGCCGCCCCGCTGCGCGACGATGCCTGCGCGCCGTCGGCCGGTGATGAGCTGATCCTCTATCAAGTGCTGGTGGGCAGTTGGCCGCTGGATCTGGACCCTGGCGCGTCGCTGGAGACTTACCAGCAACGCCTGTGGCAGTGGCAGCAAAAAGCCCTGCGCGAAGCCAAGTTGCAAAGCAGCTGGAGCGCGCCCAACGAAGCTTATGAACAAGCGGTCGAAGCCTTCCTGTCGCGCCTGCTGTTGATCGAAGCCGGTCGCCCGTTGCGCACCGCGATTGCCGCCGCAGCCCAAGCCATCGCTCCGGCCGGCGCCCTGAATGGACTGGCGCAAACCTTGCTTCGCATGACGGTGCCGGGTGTACCGGACTTGTACCAGGGCGCCGAGTTCTGGGACTTCAGCCTGGTGGACCCGGACAACCGTCGTCCGGTGGACTTCAACGCACGGCAACAAGCGCTGAACACCCCGCCGGGCACCGATCAACTGCTGACCCACTGGCACGACGGGCGCATCAAACAGGCGTTGATTGCCCAGGTGTTGGGCTTGCGCAGCGCCCAGCCCGAACTGTTCCGCCACGGCAGCTACACACCGCTGGAGGTACTCGGTCAACACGCCGACCGCGTGGTTGCATTCAGCCGCGAACACCAGGGCAAACAGCTGGTGGTGGTGGTACCACGCTGGTCCCATGCGCTGCTTGAAAACGGTGTGCAGCCTCTGATTCCTGCGCAGGTTTGGGGCGATACCCGGGTGAAATTACCGTTCGCCGCGTCAACGCAAAACTGGAAGGGACTTTTTCAAACAGGCGCAGTCACACCAAACAAGGAGCTGTTGATCAGCACTGCCCTGGGGGAATTCCCGGTCAATGTCTTTATCAATTCTGATGATCAAGAAAGCTGAACATTTTCTGTGAGGAGCATTGCGATGAGCACTGAAGACAAACGTATCCGCGAATTGGCGCATCAGATCTGGGAGTCCGAGGGTAAGCCCCATGGTCAGGACGCACGTCATTGGGAGATGGCGCGCAAGCTGGCCGAATCCGAAGCCTTGACGCCGAGCAAGCCCAAGCCGGCCGCCAAGCCTAAAGCCACCGCCAAGCCTGCGGCAAAGCCCAAGCCCGCTGCGGCAGCAAGCAAGCCCGCCGCACCGGCGACCAAGAAACCTGCGGCGCCGAAAAAGCCCAAGCCGTAACCAGCCTTTCGACGCCCAACCCTCCCGCCGACGCTGTCGGCGGGGGTTTAACTTCACACTCGATCTCGTTCGCTGAAAATTCGTCAGCACGGCCGCTCTCGGCCCGAAAAAAGACCCCTTGCAGGAGCAACACCATGAGCAAACCGGATAAAACCCCATCGACGCCGGGCAATGAGCCGTCGCGGATTCGTGAAGGTTTGCCCTTCCCCCTCGGCGCCACCTGGGATGGCCTGGGCGTCAACTTTGCGCTGTTCTCGGCCAACGCCACCAAGGTCGAACTGTGCCTATTCGACGACAGCGGCGAAGTCGAACTGGAGCGCATCGAGCTGCCGGAATACACCGATGAAATCTTCCACGGTTACCTGCCCGACGCCCACCCTGGGCTGATTTACGGCTACCGCGTATACGGCCCTTACGATCCGGCCAACGGTCACCGCTTCAACCACCACAAATTGCTGATCGACCCCTACGCCAAGCAGTTGGTGGGCGAACTCAAATGGTCCGAAGCGCTGTTCGGCTACACCATCGGCCACCCGGATGACGACCTGAGTTTCGACGAACGCGACAGTGCGCCCTTCGTGCCCAAGTGCAAGGTGATCGACCCGGCCCATACCTGGGGCAACGACCAGCCGGTGCGGGTGCCATGGGACCGCACGATCATTTATGAAACCCACCTGCGCGGCATCAGCATGCGTCATCCCTCCGTGGGCGAATCGGTGCGTGGCACCTGCGCCGGCCTGATGGAAGACGATGTGCTCAAGCACATTCGCCAACTGGGGATCTCCTCGGTCGAGCTGCTGCCGGTACACGCCTTCGTCAATGACCAGCATCTGCTGGAAAAAGGCATGACCAACTATTGGGGTTACAACAGCATCGCGTTCTTTGCCCCCGACCCACGCTACCTGGCCAGCGGCAAAATTGCCGAGTTCAAGGAGATGGTCGCGCACCTGCACGAGCAGAAGCTGGAAGTGATCCTCGACGTGGTCTACAACCACACCGCCGAAGGCAACGAGCGTGGCCCGACCCTGTCCATGCGCGGCATCGACAACGCCTCCTACTATCGCTTGATGCCCGATGACAAGCGCTTCTACATCAATGATTCCGGCACCGGCAACACCCTCGACCTCAGCCACCCATGCGTGCTGCAAATGGTCACCGACTCCCTGCGCTACTGGGCCACGGAAATGCATGTGGACGGTTTCCGCTTCGACCTGGCGACGATTCTCGGGCGTTATCGCGACGGTTTCGACGAGCGCCACAGCTTCCTTGTGGCCTGCCGTCAGGACCCGATACTGCGCCAGCTGAAAATGATTGCCGAACCCTGGGACTGCGGCCCCGGCGGCTACCAAGTGGGCAACTTCCCACCGGGCTGGGTGGAATGGAACGACCGTTTCCGCGATACCGTGCGCGCCTTCTGGAAAGGCGATGACGGCCAATTGGCGGACTTCGCCGGGCGTATGACGGCGTCGGGCGAAATGTTCAACCATCGCGGGCGCCGGCCGTACAGCTCGGTGAACTTCATCACCGCCCACGACGGTTTCACCCTGCACGATTTGGTGTCGTACAACGACAAGCACAACGAAGCCAACGACGAAAACAACCAGGACGGCAGCAATAACAACCTGTCCTGGAACCATGGCGTCGAAGGCCCTACCGACGACCCGGAAATCAACGCCCTGCGCCTGCGCCAGATGCGTAACTTCTTCGCCACCCTGCTGCTGGCCCAAGGCACGCCGATGATCGTCGCCGGTGACGAGTTCGCCCGCACCCAGCACGGCAATAACAACGCCTATTGCCAGGACAGCGAGATCGGTTGGGTCAACTGGGACCTGGATGACGACGGCAAAGCCCTGCTCAAGTTCGTCAAGCGCCTGATCAAGCTGCGCCTGGCCTATCCGATCCTGCGTCGTGGCCGCTTCCTGGTGGGCGATTACAACGAAGACATCGGCGTGAAGGACGTCACTTGGCTGGCGCCGGATGGCAACGAAATGAGCACCGAGCAATGGCAAGACAGCAATGGTCGTTGCCTGGGCATGTTGATGGATGGCCGCGCTCAGGAAACCGGTATCCGCCGCGCTGGCGCAGACGCCACCTTGTTGCTGGTGGTCAATGCCCACCATGACATGGTCAATTTCCGTCTGCCGCCGGTGCCCGAAGGTGAGTTCTGGACCTGCCTGCTGGACACCAACGACACGACGATCAAGGCTCAGGAGCGCTTTAACTTCGATCACGAGTACGCCGTAACCGGCCGCTCACTGCTGCTGTTCGAATTGCAGCGCGACGACGAGGTGTGAGATGAACTGGCAGGGAAGCCTGGATAGCGGCCGTGCTTATGCCGACACCGAGGCGCTCGGCGCAGCCCTGAGGGCCTTGGTGGCCCAAGGGCTGGACCGGTTGCCGCTACCCGGCGGCGGCCAGACCCTGGAGCGGTTCAGGCGTCTGGCCTATGTGGCCGCGCACGACTTGCGCCTGTGCAAGTTGTTCGAAGGCCACACCGATGCCTTGGCGATCATGGCCGAACTCGGCAGCCCCCCGACGCCCCAGGGCAGTACCTGGGGCACATGGGCCGCCGAACCGCCCACGGCCAAGGTGCGTGTACAACACGACGGCCATTGCTTGCGGGTGCACGGGCGTAAAGCCTGGTGCTCCGGCGCGGCGGTGGTCAGTCATGGATTATTGACCGCCTGGGATGAGCGGGACCGCCAGCAATTGGTAGCGGTACTCATGCAACAACCGGGCGTGTGTGTGACCGATCAAGGCTGGCATGCCGTGGGCATGGCGGCCACCGGCAGTGTCGAGGTTGTCTTCGACAATGCCAGCGCTGTTGCCGTGGGTGGGCCTGGCGACTACCTCGCCCGCCCCGGTTTCTGGCAAGGCGGCGTCGGTATCGCGGCGTGCTGGTATGGCGCGGCGCAGCAACTGGGCCAAGTGCTGCAGCAGCACTGTGCGCGGCGCGCCGAGCCCCATGCCCTGGCGCACTTGGGCGCAGTGGACAGTGCGCTACACGCCGCCGCCTGCGTGTTGCGCGACGCCGCCGACCGCATCGACCGCGCGCCCAAGGCCGACGCCAGGGAGCTGGCCCAACGGGCACGCGCCTGCATCGAGGACGCCGTCGAGCAGGTGATCCGCCATGTCGGCCGTGCAGTCGGTGCCGGGCCGTATTGCCAGGACCCGCACATGGCTCAATTGATGGCGGATCTGCCGGTGTACGTGCGCCAGAGTCATGCCGAACGCGACCTGGCAGCCCTGGGCGAATGGGTCGCCGGCCAATCCAACGAGAGGTGGCAGCTATGAAAGCCAACCCGATCGTCGGCCAGGGCACGCCGTTGCAGCACTGGCAGACGTCACCGCGCCTGGCGGCGTTGCCCCCTATCAGCGTTGAGGAATTGGTCCCGGAAGGCCATCGCGCGATGATTATCGCGCCCCATCCGGACGACGAAGTGCTGGGATGCGGCGGGCTGTTGCAGGGCCTGGCGGCGCTGGAGCGGCCGATCCAATTGATCTCGGTGACCGACGGCAGCGCCAGCCACCCCGGCTCGCAACGTTGGCCGGTGGAGCGATTGAGCGTGGTGCGCCCGCAGGAGTCGGCCCAGGCCCTGCATCGCTTGGGGGTGCCGCTGCACAGTCTCAAATGGCTGCGCGCAGGCTTCAGCGACAGCCAAGTAGCAGCGCGGGAGGACGAGTTGGTGGGGTTTATTCAGCGCTATCTCAAGCCCACCGACGTGCTGTTCACCACGTGGCGCGAAGACGGCCATTGCGATCACGAAGCGGTGGGCCGCGCCAGCGCCAAAGCCGCCGAAGCAGTGGGCGCGCGACTGTACGAGTTGCCGGTATGGACCTGGCACTGGGCAACCGCCGAAGACGCCCTGGTGCCCTGGCACCGCGCGCGCAAAATCCCCCTGACCTGTGCAGCGGTGGCGCGCAAGCGTCACGCCATCCATGCGTTCGCCAGCCAACTGGAGGGTGATCCGCAGATCGGCTTGCCGCCGGTCCTGGCCCCCTATGTGGTGGAACGCTTGCTGCAACCTTTTGAAGTGGTATTCGTATGAGTGTGGCCACCCGGTATTTCGATCAACTGTTCGCCGGCAACGATGACCCCTGGGCCTTTCGTCAGCGTTGGTACGAGCGGCGTAAACGCGCCCTCACCCTGGCCCTGCTGACCAAGCCGCGCTACGCCTCGATCTTCGAACCTGGCTGTGCCAATGGTGAGCTGAGCGTTGAGCTGGCCGCGCGCGGCGATCGTTTGTCGTGTTGCGATACCGCCGCGGCCGCCGTGGCGCTGGCGCGTACTCGGTTGCTCGGATTTACCCATGCCCAGGTGTACCAGAGCCGTTTGCCGCAAGAGTGGCCCACGGGCCGATTCGACCTGATCGTGCTCAGCGAACTGTGTTACTACCTGGACGCCGATGACTTGGGTCGGTTGATCGAGTGCGCGCTGGCCAGCCTGACTGCCGACGGGCAGATCCTCGCCTGCCATTGGCGCCCGCCCATCGACGGTTGCCCGCTAACCGCCGAGCAGGTGCATGCCATGTTGGACCAACGCCTGGGCATGCCCCGTGTGGCCAGCCACCCAGAACAGGATTTTCTCCTCGACCTGTGGAGCCGCGACGGTACCTCGGTCGCCACCCTTGAGGGCTTGCGATGATCGGCATTCTGATCCCGGTGCATAACGAACAAGCGCTGTTGGCCGAGTGCCTGGATGCCGCATTGATTGCCGCGCGGCACCCGGACTTGCTGGGCGAACCCGTGCAGGTGCTGGTCATGCTCGACAGCTGCAGCGACGCCAGCGCCACCATCGCCCAGACGTACCCCGTGCAGTCTCTGGAGGTGCATGCGCGCAATGTCGGGCATGCCCGTGGCGTCGGCGCGCGGCATTTGTTGAATCAAGGCGCACGCTGGATCGCCTGCACCGACGCCGACAGCCGCGTGGCACCGGACTGGCTGGCCGCGCAGTTGGCGTTGAACGTAGACGCGGTATGCGGCACGGTCACGGTGGATGCCTGGAGCGAGGGTTTCGATCCGGCCGCCCAGATCCGTTATCACCAGGGTTACGAAGCACGGGACGGCCATCGGCATATCCACGGCGCCAACCTTGGGGTAAGCGCCGGTGCTTATGTGCGCGCCGGTGGGTTCGAGCCCCTGGCCTGTCATGAAGACGTACATCTGGTACGCGAACTTGAGCGCTGCGGGGCATCCATCGCGTGGAGCCACCGCCCGCAAGTGATCACCAGCGCGCGTCTGGACGCCCGTGCCAGGGGCGGTTTCGGCGACTTTCTGAAGAGCCTGGTGCTGGCTTCTTGAAAAAAAAACCGGGCCTGCCTGAAAACCGCCGCAACCTTGTCTATGCTCATGACGCCTTGCTGGTAATTCAAGGTTGGATTGCCAAGCACCCATCACGGCGGAGTCTGTGGTGAGGATAAAAGAGTCGTGCCGTCAACGGCTGACGACCGCGCATCAACCGACAAGGATGTGACATCCATGAAGCCTGCCTCTCTGAGCGAAGGCCGTCGCGGCCCTCCGCAAATCTGGAACAGTGCGCCGCAGTTGGCGCTGCTCGCCCCGGTCGCGCCGTCCACCCTGGTGCCGCCTGGCGCACGCGTGGTGATCATCGCGCCCCACCCTGGGGACGAAGTTCTTACCTGCGGTGGTTTATTGCAACTGTTCAGCAACCTGGAACACCCGCTGCAACTCATTTCCATTACCGACGGCAGCGCCAGCCATCCTGGCTCCCAAGTATGGCCGGCTAGCCGTTTGAGCGTGGTGCGGCCCCAGGAAAGCGCTGAAGCGTTGCGCCGCTTGGGCATGCCATTGCACAGCCTGAAGTGGATTCGTGGCGGCTTCAGCGACAACGCACTGGCCGCCCGTGAACCCCAACTAAGCCAATTTATCGCGCGTTACCTGCACCCTGGCGACGTGGTGTTCACCACTTGGTGCAACGATGGCAACAGCGACCACGACAGCGTCGGCCGCGCCGCGGCCAGAGCCTGCGACCTGGTGGGTGCGCGATTGTATGAGGTGCCCGTTTGGGCCTGGCATTGGCCGGCCTGTGAAAGCGCGATGATCCCTTGGCAGCGTGCGCGCAAAGTGCGCCTGGACACCTGGAACGTGGCGCGCAAACTCCATGCCGCCCACGCCTATGCCAGCCAGTTGGCAGGCGACCCTCAGATCGGCCTGGCACCGATGCTGGCGCAGGTGCTGCTGGAGCGGATGCGCGAGCCTTATGAGATTGTGTTTGCCTAGCCAGACACTCGTCTATACCTGTTATTTCTGACAGTGGCGCCTCACGCGACGTGTGACTAAGGTGGAAAAAACTGCACAGGCTCAGATGCAGTCGAGAAAGCCATGCCAACCCGTTGCATTGGCCGGTGTTTTCGAACAGGTAACCCGTATTCCCTGCCTCGTATCGCTCATCACGTTGTCATGGCATGACCCGCCCCTAGCCTTCAGGCGACTGGGGCAAGCCCCTCTCGAATGAGGTCGGATCATGCGCACATGGAAACGCTCCTGGTTTTACTTGGGCATTGCCTCAACCTTTGCCCTGATCATCTTGCCCCCGCCTGCTCACGGCGCCTGCTCAATCAAC
The DNA here is from genome assembly GCF_019641515.1 of Pseudomonas sp. S5F11. NCBI lineage: Bacteria > Pseudomonadati > Pseudomonadota > Gammaproteobacteria > Pseudomonadales > Pseudomonadaceae > Pseudomonas > Pseudomonas sp. S5F11. Next base: position 563,047 of record NZ_JAIFJZ010000001.1, on the reverse strand, counting down.
AACACGGCGGGCGACGATATCTCCACCTGCGACAGCGGTACCGCTCCAGGCTTTGCCGACACCGGGGGTAATAACACCCTCAATATCAGCGGCTCGGGTCGGCTCACCAGTAACGTGACGTTCGGCGCCAACAACGATCTAGTGGACATTAACGGACCTACCGCAGGTATCACGGGCAACCTCTCCATGGGTGACGGCAGCAATATCTTCCGCTCCATCCTCGGCGATATCACCGGCTCGGTCAGCCAGGGCGGGGGCCGGGATATAGCGCAGATCAGCGGCGGCAACGTGCGTGGAGCCTTCACTCAGGGCGCCGGTATCGACGATTTTGCAATGAGCGGTGGCACTGTCGCGTCGCTCGCTCAGGGCGACGGACTCGACACGTTCAGCATGAGTGGCGGCACCATCACCGGCGCCTTCGAAGATGGGGACAACGCCAAGATGTCCGGCGGCACCATCGGTCGCGTCGACATGAAGCTGGATAACAATACGTTCGATATGTCCGGGGGCAGAATCATAGGCAACCTGGTGACCGGTTTCGGCCTGGACACCATTCTGATTTCGGGTACGGCCTTCGTAGGGGGCAATATCAGCGTCAGCGGCGGCGATGACAGGGTGGAAGTCTCAGGTGGCGACGTCAACGGACGCATACTGCTGAGCTTTGGTAATGACACTTTCGAGTGGTCGGGAGGCAACCTGCACTCCTTCGTACTGTTGGCCGATGGCGACGATAAAGCCCTGCTCAAAGGTCTGGTCAACACACAACTGGCCCCTGCCCAACTGATCGACGGTGGCCTTGGCAATGACACGCTGACCTTGGACAACACCAAGGCCGCAGATCCGGGCTTGTTTCCCAATTGGGAAACCATCCAGTTGGACAACGGCTCGCAGTTGACACTGGGCGGCACGCTCACCTTGGGCGACAGCGCCACAGGCACCGGCAAACTGACAATCGACGGCGCCAGTCAACTGTTGGTGAACACCGGTGTGATCGCGCCGTTCACCGACGGCCAAGCCGTCAACGTCACCAACAGCGGCACCATCGATATGACCACCGGCAGTTCCAGTACCGCCGACAGCTTGACCATCAATGGCAATTACACCGGCAATGGTGGGCAGCTCTTGTTGCAAAGCAAGCTGGACGGCGACGGTTCGCCCAGCGACAAACTGGTGGTCAGCCAGGGCACGATGCAGGGCAATACGCTGATCAACGTCACTAACCTGGGCGGCACGGGGGCGGCCTCGTTACAGGATGGCATCCAGGTGGTGCAGGCCCTCAACGGTGCCACCAGCAGCGATACTGCCTTCACACTCGGCAAACCGGTGTCCGCTGGCGCCTTTGATTACTACTTGTTCAAAGGCGGCGTCACGGCGGGAACCTCAGAAAACTATTACCTGCGCTCAAGCATCCCACCCGTACCGATCGACCCGGTGATTATCGGCCCGTTGCCGGGGATCATCCCTGGCGAACCGCCGCTGCCGCCGAACCCCGGAGTCGACCCACTGCCCATCTACCGCCCCGAAGTGTCGGTTTATGCCGTGTTGTTCCCAGCCGTGCAACAGGTCGTTCAGGCCATGCTGGGCACTTATCACGAACGCCTGGGCGACCAGCTTCAGCAACAGCAAACCGGCGCCTTCGCGGCCGGTTGGGGCCGGGTATATGGCAACAGCAGCCGACAAAGCTACGCCGGCACCGTCAGCCCAACGCTGGACAGTTCCGTGTCCGGATTCCAGGTGGGCACCGATGTCTACGCCGGCGTCCTCGACAACGGCTTGCAGCAGCGCGCCGGCTTTTTCGTCGGCCACAGCACCCTCAAGGGCGACGTCAAAGGCTTCAGTGACGCGCGCCAGGACCAGGACACCGGTAACACGACCTTGCGCGGCGACAGTCTGGGCGTGTACTGGACGCTGCTCGGCGCCAACCAGGCGTATCTGGATCTGGTGCTGATGGGCACACGCTTCGACGGTCACAATGAATCGGACCGTGGGGTGAAGATGAAGACCCGCGGGCACGACGTCACCGCCTCCGCCGAAGTCGGTTGGCCGCTGCCGATCAACGACACCTGGATTGCAGAGCCCCAGGCTCAGGTGATCATCGGCAAGACCAAGCTGGAACGGCAGAACGACGGGGTTTCCGATGTATCTTTCAACGCCGACACCCGCGTCACCACGCGCCTGGGCGTGCGCCTGCGCGGTGAGTATCAGGTCAGCGGTATGCCGTTCGAACCCTATGCCAGGGCCAATGTGTGGCACACCAGTGCGGGGCAGAACACCGTCACCTTTGACCACCTGACGGACATCGACACCGAGCAAAAGTCCACCACCCTGGGCCTCAGCGTCGGCGCGAGCCTGGAGGTGGCGAAAGGCATCAGCCTGTACAGCGAGGTCGGTTACAACCGCAATCTGGACAGCAATACCTTCAACGGGCGCCAAGGCACGCTGGGCCTGCGCATGGAGTTTTGACCAACCGGCGGCGCTGGCCGGCGCAGTGCCGGTCAACGGCTGGGGTCAACCCTTTCGGTCGAGGATGCGACCCTTCACTTCGTGCCCTCTTCAGCTGAATAGCGGCCAAACGCCACATGCGCCGATGTGAAAAATTCGTTAACTAATTCTTCCCTAAGGCTTTTTCCTACAGACTGAATCTGCCAGACTAACGCGAATAGTTCTCAACATATTTCTTATTGGCCACGGACGGCACTCGGGGAGAGTCAGTTTCATGTCTGTGCAATCACACGGTGGCAATGGTTTTTCACTCAGTCTGATGACATTGGCGGTCTGTCTGGCCACCACCCACCTGGCTTACGCCGCCGATGCAGAAGCACCGGCCACCACGCTGGAACTGGGCGCCACGCAAATTTCCGGCGAAGGCCAATTGGGCCAGACCACCGAAGGCACCCAGTCCTACACCACCGGCTCGATGAGTACCGCAACCAAGCTGCCACTGACCTTGCGCGAAACCCCGCAGGCCGTGACCGTGATCACCCGTCAGCGCATGGACGACCAAGCGATGACCAGCATCAACGACGTGGTCAACGCCACGCCTGGTCTGTTTCTGAACTACTCCGACGGCCCTGGTCGGCAGACCTACACCTCCCGGGGCTTCGACATCGATAACCTGATGTATGACGGTATCCCCAGTGGCTACAACGGCGCGTCGGTCGGTGCGCAGCCGAACCTGGCGATGTTCGACCGCGTTGAAGTGGTGCGCGGCGCCACCGGCCTGGTCACTGGCGCGGGCAACCCGTCGGCCGCCATCAATATGGTGCGCAAGCGCCCGCTGGATGAGCAGAAAGTCACCCTCACCGGCGCAGCCGGCAGTTGGGACGATTATCGCGGCGAATTCGACGCTTCCAGCCCGCTCAACGACAGCGGCACCCTGCGCGGCCGAGTGGTGACGTCGTACCGCGACGCCAACAGCTTTATCGACAAGGCCGAAAACAGTCACGGCCTGTTTTACGCTGTCACCGAAGCCGACCTGAGCGAAGACACTACCCTGACCTTGGGCTTCTCCAACCAGAAGGACAAAACCAATTACTTCTGGGGCGCCTCGATGATCGGCCAGGACGGCCATCACCTCGACCTGCCGCGCTCCTACAACCCCGGTACCGATTGGGAAAACAAGGATCAGGAAATCAACACGGTCTTCGCCGAACTGCGCCAGCGCCTGGCCAATGACTGGAACCTGCAAGTCAACGCCAACTACGCCGAACAGAACGCGCTGTTTTCCGGCTCGTACCAATCGCGCTGGGTCAACAACTCCCTGGCACGTACGGTTTACCAGGCCAAGTACGACGAAAACCAGGCCGGGGTCGACGCCTTTGTCAGCGGCCCGTTCCAGGCATTCGGGCGCAGCCATGAACTGGTGGTCGGCGCGAGCAAACGCATCTACGACATGACCACCCACAACTACAGCCCCTACGACCTCAACTGGCCACTCACCGCAGGCAAGCCGGATTTCGTCCATACCAACAACCAGCGCGAAGTCACCACCCAGGACAGCGTTTACGTCACCACACGCCTGAGCCTGGCAGACCCGTTGAAGTTGATCCTCGGCGGGCGCCTGGACTGGTACGACTACGATAACCGCGATGGCGACGGCGACTTCCACGTCACCCGCAACCTTACGCGCTACGCCGGCCTGATCTATGAGCTGGACGATCACCACTCGGTATACGTCAGCTACAGCGACATCTTCACCCCGCAAAAAGAAAAGGACACCGGCGCCGCGCCGCTCAAGCCCATCGTTGGCAAGAACTATGAGGTCGGCATCAAGGGCGAATACCTGGGCGGCGCTCTGAACGCTAGCGTTGCGCTGTTCCGCATCGACCAGGAAAACCGCGGCGTGCAGGTGGTGGTGCCGAACTGCCCGCAGGCCTCATGCTACGAAGCCTCCGGCGAGATCCGCAGCCAGGGTATCGACTTCGAACTGCAAGGCGCACTGACCGAAAACTGGCAGGTCGGCGGTGGCTACACCTACGCACGCACCCACACCATCAAGGACGACGCCAAGCCGCAGTCGGTCAACAAACAGTTCGACACCGACGTCCCGGAACACCTGTTCAAGCTGACCACCCGCTACAACTTCCAGGGTCCGCTGGAAAAACTGCGGGTGGGCGGCAACATCTCCTGGCAGAGCCGCCTGTACAACGATATCCCGTTGGCCAATGGCAGTACCTACCGCCTGCAACAAGGCGCCTACGCCGTCACCGACTTGATGGCCGGCTACAAGGTCAACGACCACCTCGACCTGCAGGTCAACGCCAACAACATCTTCGACCGGCGCTACTACTCCACCATCGCCAACTCGGCGAGCTACGGCGGCGATGCCTACGGCAACCCGCGCAACATGATGCTCACGGCCAAGTACAGTTTCTGAGGCTTCAGGCAACACGCGTCGACGGGCACCCCCCGCCGGCGCTAGCGCTGACGGCGGCAACGCATCAGCGTTGCCCGCACCACCAGCTTGTGAAACGGGCGAATCAGCAGAATGTAGATACGCCCCAGCCGGTTGTGGGTGTGTACCGCCGTCGTGGCGATCAGCACTTCACCGCGCTCGTCGCGCCGTCGAAGCAGCGAAAGACGAAAATCCAGGTGGCTGTCATTTTCCCCCAGCACCATCTCGTCAGCGGTCTGCTCCAGCACCGGGAAAAAGTCGATATGGGCTTTATCCGAATGGGCGCGACGCACCTCGCCGGAGGTCCGCACGCCCAACGGCCCCATCACACCATCACGGATCGTGATCAGCACCTTGAACCACACAGGCGGCGAACCCAAGGCGCGTACGGCGAGGTCATTGATGGAGACGTCAGCCGCGTCGATAGGCACGACAAAACTATCAAGCAACTGCGCGTTCGCGTACCAGTCACGGATCAGGCTTTCTGGCGGTGGATCGATAGGCCGGGCAAGCAAGGTCATGTGAGGGGTTTCCCTGAATGAATGCAGCTGATTCGTGAGCGTGGTCGGCAGTCCGGGCGCCATCGGGGGCAAGCCCCCTCCCACATTCAAAACGTTATCGATCGACCTGCTTGGCGTCGATAAACGGCACCGTACTGTTTGGCAGCATGGTGGTCGGCAGTACGCCGTTCCAGCGCTCGGCCTTGGTCAATTCGATCAGGTTCTGGTTGCTGGCCAGAGCCTTGGCGCGGGCCTGGATCGCGTCGGCTTCGGCGTTGCCGCGCAAGCGCGTGGACTCGGCATCCGCCTTGGCCTGGGCCAATTGCGAGTCAGCCTCGGCTTGAGCCTGGGTCACCCGGATCTGCGCCTGCACCTGCTCGGTCTGCAGCATTTGCTCGCGGGTTTTGACTTCCACTTCGGCTTTCATGCGCAAGGCAATCGAACGCTCGTAGTCATCGCTGAAATCGATGTTTTCGATCTGTACGCCGTCGATCACCACTGGCCCGACCACCGAATCGCGGATGGCCTTGGTCACATCCGCGACGAACTTGCCGCGGTTTTGCACCGCCGACACCGCGTTGTACTGGCCGAATACGTTTTCCACCTGGGTCGGCACCTGACGGGCGATCAGGCGGTCACGCACGCCATCCAAGTCCTTGTAACTGGTGTACACCTTGGCGACATCGCTGGTAGGGATGTGCCAGGACACCGAGACCTGCAACTTGGCGGTCTGCTGGTCCTTGCTGTACGCCTGGAGGTTGGCGTACTGGGTAGCCTGGCTTTGAATGCTGATAAACCGCACCGACTCAATGAACGGCAGCTTGAACGACAGGCCCGGCTCCACCACGCCTACCATCGCACCGTTACGCAACAGCACACCCCGCTCGGTCTCATCGACCGTGAACCAACTGGTGGCCAGAGACACCACCACGACCAAACCCACCGCTGCAGCGGCATAAGTAACCATTTTATTGTTCATCGAAACGTCGCGTCCCTTCGTTAAGTTGGCGGCACGATACCCTGAACCGCGTCCCAGGTGGGAGGATAACCAGGCAAATTTGCCGTACTGATAGCAGCGTCACAGTCCTGAAACTGCGCGTCGTGCTTGCCCCAAGCCCGCGTTATTCCGTCGTCAACGGACGGCCTATTGAAATACCCCGCTAGTGATACGTGTCCGCACCAGGAGCCGATCAATGATTCGCAAAGCACTGCCTTCCGACGCTCGGGCCATTGCCCAGGTGCATATCAACAGCTGGCAGCACGCCTATCGTGACCTGATGCCTGCCCATTACTTGGATTCACTGGACGCAACCCTGGCTCATCGCGAATCCAACTGGCGACGCGCGCTTGAGTTGGGAGAATCGAGCGTATGGGTGGCGCAACTGCACGAGCAGGTTGTTGGTTGGATCTGCGTGGGCGCCAGCCGTGACGAAGACTGTGTCGGGGGCAATGTGGGTGAGGTCGAAGCCCTTTACGTCGCCGCCGGCCATTGGCACACCGGCGTCGGGCAGGCCTTGTGGAACGCCGGTGTGCGAGCGCTGAAGGCGCAGGGGTTTGAGCGACTGACACTTTGGGTACTGAGCGGTAACGAACGGGCTCGGCGTTTTTATCGCCGGGTGGGCTGTATAGAGGAAATCGGCAGCCAGCGTCCGCTTGAGCGGGGTGGCGTCAAACTGGGAGAGGTGAGGTACGGCTTGTCCTTACCCGCACTATAAATTTGTGGTGTGCAGGCTTGCCCTGCGCTTGAAATGGATCTCCATCTGCCTCTACGCCTGGCAAGCGTTTTTCAATTGCCGCTGTGTGGGGTTGTTGTCGGCGGCGGCATCCGTGCTGCTGATGGCACGCTAGGCTTGAAGCGCGTGGTCTAGACTATCTCCACCCCTTCACCTTGGAGAACGAGCATGCCCAGCAAAATCACCCTCTGCCTCTGGTACAACGGCACGGCCGAAGAGGCGGCGCGCTTTTACGCCAAGACGTTTCCAAACAGCAGCGTAGACGCCATATACAAAGCACCGGGCGACTACCCGTCGGGCAAGCAAGGCGATGTGCTGACGGTAGAGTTCACCGTGATGGGCCTCCCGTGCCTGGGGCTGAACGGCGGGCCGATATTTCCTCAGACCGAGGCATTTTCGTTCCAGGTGGCCACGGATGATCAGGCCGAGACCGATCGCTATTGGCACGCGATCATCGACAACGGCGGTCAGGCCAGTGCCTGCGGATGGTGCAAGGACAAGTGGGGAGTGTCGTGGCAGATCACACCGCGGGCGTTGACCCAGGCGATCGCCCACCCCGACGCGGCCACCGCCAAGCGTGCCTTTGACGCGATGATGGGCATGGGTAAGATCGACATTGCTGCCATCGAAGCGGCCGTGAAAAAAACCTAAAGATTCACCCCCGGCGGCCGTCATCCTGGCATCCCCGAATGGACTCAATGAGGTTCTTGTGCGCGTTTTGACTTCTGTGTTGCTGGCCGGTGGCATCGCCACCCTGTCCGGTTGTGCCACCCAGTCCGGCAAAGTCGAGCAGATGCTCGCCGACACCCTGGCTCAACCATTGGTGGAGAACAGCATCATGCGCGAAGGCGACTTGCTCAGCTTCGAGCTGCTGATGCCCGACGCTACCGGCGGCGTGCGGCGCACTATGCAGTTCGAAGCGGCGTGCTCGTCCAAGCAATTGCACCTGCTGTACCTCGATGGTTCCCAACGCGTGTACCCGCTCAAAGCCGGGCGCTATACCGAGGCGCGCAAGCTGTCTGACACGCTGTATGCCACCTTGGCCGCCAACCAGACATTTGTCCGCGCCTGTGCTGAAACGCCCAAGCCCGACTGGCGCCTGGTCAGCAAAGATGCGCGCGATAACTGGGTACTGCTCGACGCCGCCAGCGTCAAGACTGTGCAGGGTGAAACCCGTTTCTGGGCCGCCTTCGATAACCCGACGGTGCTCAACGACCTGCCCTACGACGCACCTTATGCGCAAAAACGCCAGCACTTCGCGGTGTCCTGCTCCAACGGCACGTACAAGGAACTGGCCGGCTACGATCTGGACGTGCGCAACCGCGTGAGCGATGGCCGGGTCGACAGTTTCCCAACGCCACAGCCCATCGCGGGCAGCGACGCCGACTATGCGCTGTTGTTCGACACCGTATGCGTCACCCCCGAGAAAATCGCCAAGCTGGCCCCCTTCAAGCCGCGCCTGAAAGCGCCGGCCGTCATCGCCCTGTCGTCGGTGCAGCCCCAGGTGCTGGCCGCGCTTGCGCCCTTCAACCAGGACAAGCCCGCGCGCACCTTGAAGTATGTGCACTTCACCGGCACATCGACCCTCAAAGGCAAGACGTCCAACAGCACCAGCGAGCACTTCATCAGCCAGGACAAGGCCAGTGGTCAACTGCAGATCGTCCATCGCGGCGATGGCTATCAGTCCCAGTCAGTGAGCTGGCGCAACCTGGTATCGCTGGTGTCGAAGACAACGTACGGCGGCACCGGTATGGCGGAAAGCTCGACCTTGACGCAGTTAAGCTTGACCGGCAATTGGCAGGCCCTGCCGGTCGGCGAAACCGTGGTCTACCAGACCACCCGCTCGACACTCAACAGCCTGGTGGGCAGCTATAACAAGGTGCAGATCAACCGCTGCGTCGTCGAACGCGAATTACCGGCCCGCGAACTCAACCCCAATCTGCTGGGGAATGCCAAGGCCTTGGCATGCCGCACCGATGACGATAAGTACAACCGCGTCGAACATGTGTACTACCTGAGTGATTACGCCTACTTCTACGAATCGAGCACGGACAAGAACGAGTTTTTCTACGCCGATACACGCATCGATAAGTTCGAATAACAGGTAACACTTCAGCGCCTGGCTTTGGGGCCGCTGCGCAGCCCAGCGCAAGCAAGCTTGCTCACCACAGGGAAGCGCGGTGCCACCAATCTTTGCTGAGTGGTTTCTTGTGCTGAGCGGTTTCTTTTGCCGCGCAGGCCTTTTGTGGTGAACAGACCTTTTGTGGTGAGCGGGCTTGCCCCGCGTTGGGCTGCGCAGCAGCCCTCTCCCATCCACCGCGTCCTTTCAGGTCAAACCCACCGCCTGGCTTTGGGGCCGCTGCGCAGCCCAGCGCAAGCAAGCTTGGTCACCAGAGGGAAGCGCGGTGCCACCAATCTTTGCTGAGCGGTTTCTTGTGCTGAGCGGTTTCTTTTGCCGCGCAGGCCTTTTGTGGTGAACAGAACTTTTGTTGTGAGCAGGCCTTCTGTGGTGAACAGACCTTTTGTGGTGAGCGGGCTTGCCCCGCGCTGGGCTGCGCAGCAGCCCTCGCCCATCCACCGCGTCCTTTCAGGTCAAACCCACCGCCTGGCTTTGGGGCCGCTGCGCAGCCCAGCGCAAGCAAGCTTGCTCACCACAGGGAAGCGCGGTGCCACCAATCTTTGCTGAGTGGTTTCTTGTGCTGAGCGGTTTCTTTTGCCGCGCAGGCCTTTTGTGGTGAACAGAACTTTTGTGGTAAGCAGGACTTCTGTGGTGAACAGACCTTTTGTGGTGAGCGGGCTTGCCCCGCGCTGGGCTGCGCAGCAGCCCTCGCCCATCCACCGCGTCCTTTAAGGTCAAACCCACCGCCAGGCTTTGGGGGCCGCTGCGCAGCCCAGCGCAAGCAAGCTTGCTCACCACAGGGTGGCGCGGTGCCACCAATCTTTATGCTGACCACAGGGAATCGGGGCAAGACACACTCATTGCGGCGCGCCTGCTTTCTTTGGTGAGCAAACTGCGCAAAAGGCTTATCGGATGGACACCGCCGCTCGCGCGCTATGCAGTTTTTTATAGCTGTCGATCAGGCGCAAATGCCGGTCCAGCCCTTCGAGCTTCATGCTGGTCGGGGTCAGGCCATGGAAGCGCACGCTGCCGTTGACCGAGCCGATCACAGCGTCCATGCGTTCGTCGCCGAACATGCGCCGGAAGTTAACTTCGTAGTCCGCCAGTTCCAGATCGTCGTCCAGTTCCATCTCCAGCACGGCGTTGAGCGCCTGGTAGAACAACCCGCGCTCGGCGGTGTTGTCGTTGTATTGCAGGAACATCTCCACGCACTCCTTGGCCTCTTCGTATTGGCGCAAGGCGAGGAAGATCAGCAGTTTCAGTTCCAGGATGGTCAGTTGGCCCCACGCGGTGTTGTCGTCGAACTCAATGCCGATCAGGGTAGTGATGTCGGTGTAATCGTCCAATTCGCTTTCGATCAAGCGCTCAACCAACGCCTCCAGTTCTGCATCGTCCAAGCGGTGCAGGTTGAGGATATCGGCGCGGAAAAACAGGGCCTTGTTGGTGTTGTCCCAGATCAGATCTTCCACCGGATAGATTTCCGAATAGTCCGGTACCAGAATCCGACAGGCCGTGGCGCCGAGGTGTTCGTACACCGCCATATAGGACTCTTTGCCCATATTGTCGAGAATGCCGAACAGCGTCGCGGCCTCCTCGGCGTTGGAATTTTCACCCTGGCCGGAGAAGTCCCATTCGACAAACTCGTAATCCGACTGCGCACTGAAGAAGCGCCACGACACCACGCCGCTGGAGTCGATAAAGTGTTCGACGAAGTTGTTTGGTTCGGTCACCGCCTGGGCTTCGAAGGTCGGCTGCGGCAGGTCGTTCAGGCCTTCGAAACTGCGGCCTTGCAGCAGTTCGGTGAGGCTGCGCTCCAGCGCCACTTCCAGGCTCGGGTGTGCGCCGAACGAGGCGAACACGCCGCCGGTGCGTGGGTTCATCAGGGTCACGCACATCACCGGGAACTCACCGCCCAAGGACGCGTCTTTGACCAGCACCGGAAAACCCTGGGCCTCCAAACCCTGAATACCCGCCAGGATGTTCGGGTACTTGGCCAGCACCTCGGCAGGCACGTCCGGCAGGGCGAATTCGCCTTCGATGATTTCGCGCTTCACCGCCCGCTCGAAGATCTCCGACAGGCACTGCACCTGGGCTTCGGCCAAGGTATTGCCGGCGCTCATGCCATTACTGAGGTAGAGGTTTTCAATCAGGTTGGACGGGAAATACACCACCTCGTCATCGGAGCGACGCACGAACGGCAGCGATACGATGCCGCGCTCCTCGTTGCCGGAGTTGGTGTCGAACAGGTGCGAGCCACGCAGTTCGCCATCGCGGTTGTAGACCTTCAGGCAATAGGCGTCGAGAATTTCCGTCGGCAGTTCATCGTTCGGGCCGGGCTGGAACCAGCGCTCATTGGGGTAATGCACGAACGCCGCGTTGGCCAGCTCTTCGCCCCAGAACTGATCGTTATAGAAGAAGTTGCAGTTGAGCCGCTCGATGAACTCGCCCAGGGCCGACGCCAGAGCGCTCTCTTTGGTCGCGCCCTTGCCGTTGGTGAAGCACATCGGCGAGTGCGCATCGCGGATATGCAGCGACCACACGTTCGGCACGATATTGCGCCACGACGCGATTTCAATCTTCATGCCCAGGTCAGCCAGGATGCCGGACATGTTGGCGATGGTCTGTTCCAGCGGCAGGTCCTTACCGGCGATATAGGTACCGCCGTCGGACAACGCGCTGGGCATCAACAAGGCCTGGGCGTCGGCGTCGAGGTTGTCTACTTCTTCGATCACGAATTGCGGCCCGGCTTGCACCACTTTCTTCACGGTGCAGCGGTCGATGGAACGCAGGATGCCTTGACGGTCCTTATCGGAGATGTCCGCCGGCAACTCGACCTGAATCTTGAAAATCTGGTTGTAGCGGTTTTCCGGGTCGACGATGTTGTTCTGCGACAAGCGGATATTTTCGGTGGGGATATTGCGCGTCTGGCAGTACAGCTTCACGAAGTACGCCGCACACAGCGCCGACGACGCCAGGAAATAATCGAAGGGGCCCGGGGCCGAGCCATCGCCTTTGTAGCGAATGGGCTGGTCGGCAATCACCGTGAAGTCATCGAACTTGGCTTCAAGTCGGAGGTTGTCGAGAAAGTTGACCTTAATTTCCATACGGGCACACCAGAATAACGGGCTAAACAAAAATGGCCGCCATTATGGGGTTTTTCCTCGGGAAGTTTCAGGCTTTTGACCAGCGGCGGATCAATTGCCAAATGAATATTAACTTTTTGTGACTTGCCGCCGATGGAGTGGGCGCAACCAGGGAGTAGTCCGAATGCGCAACAATCAGCCCGTAACACAACGCGAGATTTCCCTCGCGCCGCAGCAGAAACTCATCTCCGCCACCGATGTGCAGGGCATGATCACTTACTGCAACGATGCCTTTGTCGAAATCAGCGGCTTTGAACGTGACGATCTGATCGGTGCGCCCCAGAACATCGTGCGTCACCCCGACGTACCGCCGGCCGTATTCGCGCACATGTGGAGCGCGCTCAAACAGGGCTTGCCCTGGATGGGCATCGTCAAGAACCGCTCGAAGAACGGCGACCATTATTGGGTCAACGCCTACGTCACACCGATATTCGACGGCAGCCGGGTGGTCGGTTTCGAGTCGGTGCGGGTCAAGCCCACTGCCGATGAAATCCGCCGCGCCCAGGCTCTCTATCAACGGATCAGCCAAAGCAAAACCGCTGTACCGCGCCAAGACGCTTGGCTGCCCCATCTATTGAGCTGCGTGCCCTATATGGCCAGCGGTATTGCCGGCAGCCTGGCCGGGTTGTTTCTCAGTGCGCCAGTGGCGGTCGCGGTCGCCGTGGCGGTGGCGGTGCCCATCGGCCTGCTTTGTTCGAGCGCGCGCCAAGGCAGCACCTTGCGCCTGCTGCAAGGGGTCGAGCCGTCCACCTCGGATGCGTTGATCGCGCAGATGTACAGCGACGCTCGCGGCCCGCAGGCACGTTTGGAAACCGCCTTCCAGAGCCAGAACGCGCGCCTGAAAACGTGCCTCACCCGCCTGCAGGACAGTGCCGAAAAACTCAGCGCCCTGGCCGCTCAATCCGACCAACTGGCTTCCGCCAGCTCCCGGGGCCTGGACCGTCAGCGCGTGGAGACCGAACAGGTCTCGGCCGCCGTCAACCAGATGGCCGCCACCACTCAGGAGGTCGCCAGCCATGTGCAACGCACCGCCGACGCCACCCAGCAAGCCAACGTATTGACCGGCCGTGGCCGCGACGTGGCGCGCGATACTCGCCAGGCCATTGAGCGTTTGTCGGCGGTGGTCGGCGAGACCGGCGTCACCGTGGCGCAACTGGCCCGCGACAGCGATGAAATCGGCAGCGTGGTCGATGTGATCAAAGGCATCGCCGACCAGACCAACCTGCTGGCACTCAACGCCGCCATCGAAGCAGCCCGCGCCGGTGAACAGGGGCGCGGCTTTGCCGTAGTGGCCGACGAAGTCCGTCAGTTGGCCCAGCGCACCACGCAATCGACCACTCAGATCCATGGGCTGATCACGCAGTTGCAGGCGTCCTCCAACAACGCCGTGCAGAGCATGCAGAACGGCCAGCGCCAAGCCCAGGAAGGCGTGGCGTGGGTGCTGGAGGCCGACCAGGCGTTGGTAGGCATCAGTGAGGCGGTGTCCCATATCACCGACATGACCACCCAGATCGCCGCCGCCACCGAGGAGCAAAGCGCGGTGGCCGAAGAGATCAGCCGCAATATCACCACCATTGCCGAGCTGGCCGATCAGACCTCGGTGCAGGCCCGCCAATCGACAACCCTGAGCAAGGAGCTGACCGACACCGCGTCGACTCAGTACGCGCTGGTCGAGCGGTTCAATCGCTAGGCCAAATCTGTAGTGGTGCGCGGGGATGCATCCAAGGCAGCGTCAAGGCTGCCGGCGATACATCCCCGTCAGGTAGTCGGGAAAGTCCGGCTCCGCGTTGTGCTTGATCACAGCAAAATCCTTTACCAACTGAATGTGATACGGGCCGGTGCCTTTGGCGGCCAGAGGCGCGCGCACGATGATCAGATTGTCGGTTTCCATGGGCACACGTTGTTGCGTGGTGACAATGGGTTTGCCGGTGCCGGTGTCGTTGAGGGTCACGCTGAATTCAGCCACTTCCCGGCCTTGGGCGTCGCGCTGCGGCAGGATCTTCAGGTCGAGGTCACCGTCGCGACCCAGGTAGTCGTCGCGCATCTGATAGTGGCCGCTGCGTTGGTCGCGGGCTACGTCGCCGTACTTGGCGTACTCCGGCTCTCGGTCCACGGCGTGCAATTGCACCGTCAGCTCAGACGCGCCCTTCTTGCCGCTGCTGACCCAGGTACCGCTGTAATCGAACGGTTCGACGCTAGCGCGGGTGATTTGCCAGGTGCCGCTCTGATGCCCATCCTCGGTCGATTCGTGCAGGTAAACGAAGGGTTTGTCCTCGTAGTCGCCCATAGACCCCACCAGTTTGATCGGCTTGCCATTGCCACTTTTGGTGTAGCGCACTTCGCCGATCAGTACCTCGCCTTGCTGCTGATACCAGAGCTGCACCGGGATCTTGCCGTTGAGGGTGCCGGCGAGCATCTGTGGGTCTTCGTTGACCGGCCCTTCCAACCGAGGGGTTTCGTGCCATTGGCCGTCCTTCCATTCGCCAGTGGTGCGCAGCACGTAGCCCTTGGGCATGCTGGTGTCGTCATCGTCGCTGGCCGGTACTTCCTGCTGCGTATACGCGCTGAGTCGTACCAGCTCGCCGTTGCGCATTTGCCAACGGCTGGCGCGAGTCCAGCAGCAGCCACGGTCGGTCTGCGAATGGATGATGCCGTCCTTGGGGGTGACCGAGAACATGCCGCCGGAGGTCTCGTTCGCCAGGTCCGTAAGGGGGCGGTTGAGCACCCAGCGCGGTTGCTGGGGGTCTTGCAGGTACACATCGTAGTTCGACTGAAAGCCTGCATCGGCGCCGTCGCCGTTGCGAATCGCCAGGTCCTGGCGGCCGTCCTGGTCGATATCGGCGAAATACACCACGCCGTTTTCGCCGACCAGGCGCCAGTCCAGGGTCTTGCCGTCGCCATCGAGCGGCACTCCGGCGGCGGGTGTGGAAAATTGCTGGAGGATCGCCAGGGAGGTTTTGTCGCGCAGCGTAATCAGCGCCGGCGCCAGTTGCTGCAAGTCCTGCGGCACATCCGGGAACAGCACTTCGACAAGAAACTGGCCGCTGGGGTCATTCAGCGAAAACGAGCGGGGTTCGGCCATGGCCGTGGCCGCGAACATCGTAGAGACAAGCACTGCGCTGACGAGCGAACGCATGTAAAGCATCCTTGCTGAAATCCGGGGGCCGCAGTGTAAAGGCAAACCGTGAACAAATCGCTGATGGCGCGCGGTGCGCTGCTATGTTGCGTGTTTCTGACGCGAAGGGGATGCCATGGAACCGTTAGCCGACAACAAGCCCCACACAGATAAAACTGTGGGAGGGTCTTGCCCCCGATGGCGGCGTGTCAGTTGGCTTATCCATTACTGAGCCAGCCTGATCGGGGGCAAGCCCCTCCCACATTTGGCTCTGTGCTGTCTGGGCTAATTGCGTTTCAAAGGTCAGGTTTGCAGCAGTCCAGCTCCGCCCAGCACCAAGCCAGATGCAGATAAAAACTGTGGGAGGGGGCTTGCCCCCGATGGCGGCGTGTCAGTTGGCTTATCCATGACTGAAACAACCTGATCGGGGGCAAGCCCCCTCCCAAATTGGGCTCTGTGCTGTCTGGGCTCATTGTGTTTCAAAGGCCAGGTTTGCAGCAGTCCAGCTCCACCCCCCGACACCAAGCCCGGCACAGATAAAACTGTGGGAGGGGTCTTGCCCCCGATGGCGGCGTGTCAGTTGGCTTATCCATTACTGAGCCAGCCTGATCGGGGGCAAGCCCCCTCCCACATTGGGTTCTGTGCTGTCTGGGCTCATTGTGTTTCAAAGGCCAGGTTTGCAGCAGTCCAGCTCCGCCCAGCACCAAGCCAGATGCAGATAAAAACTGTGGGAGGGGGCTTGCCCCCGATGGCGGCGTGTCAGCTGGCTTATCCATGACTGAAACAACCTGATCGGGGGCAAGCCCCCTCCCACATTGGGCTCTGTGTAGCTCCGGATTCAGCAGGACACTTGCACCTCCACCACCCCACCCTTCAACCGCGCCGGCCATACCCGCAGGCGTTGGTGCGGGGTTTCCAGGCACTGGCCGTCCTGCAAGCGGTAATGCTGTTTGTAGATCGGCGCGGCCACCACCAGCTCGCCCTTGATGTTGCCCACCAGGCCACGGCCGATCACGTTGGCGCCGGACTCCGGGTCGTGGTTGTCGATGGCGTAGAGCGTCTGCGCTTCGGCGTCAGGCAGGTAGAACAGCGCGACTTGCGCGCCATCAAGCCACACCACCACGCCGGAATTGCGGACCAGGTCGCGCTCATGGCAGACGTTTTTCCAAATGGCAAGTGTGCGTTGGGTATTGGACTGGCTCATCAGGCAAGCTCCTCGGTGACAGCAATCAGGTTGAGTTCGGCGGCCATGATCGGGCGGCGCTGGCCGCGTTCCTGGACGAAGTGGATGTCCGGGTCTGGGCGCTTGTCGTTGACGAAGGTGCGGAAGCGTTTGAGTTTTTCCGGGTCCTTGAGGGCGTTGGCCCATTCGCATTCATAGCGGTCGACCACCAGTTGCATCTGCGCTTCCAGCTCGGCGCCCAAACCCAGGCTGTCGTGCAGGATCACGTCCTTGAGGAAATCCAGCCCGCCTTCCAGGCTTTCGCGCCAGACCGAAGTGCGTTGCAGCTTGTCGGCGGTGCGGATGTAGAACATCAGGAAACGGTCGATGTAGCGGATCAGCGTGGCGTCGTCGAGGTCGGTGGCGAACAGTTCGGCATGGCGCGGGCGCATACCGCCGTTGCCGGCGATGTAGAGGTTCCAGCCCTTCTCGGTGGCGATCACGCCCACGTCCTTGCTCTGGGCTTCGGCGCATTCGCGGGTGCAGCCGGACACCGCGAACTTGAGCTTGTGCGGCGAGCGCAGGCCCTTGTAGCGGTCCTCAATCAGCAGCGCCATTTTCACGCTGTCTTGCACGCCGTAACGGCACCAGGTGCTGCCGACGCAGGATTTGACCGTACGCGTGGACTTGCCATACGCATGCCCCGTCTCGAAACCGGCGGCGATCAACTCGCCCCAGATATCCGGCAGTTCGTGCAGTTGCGCGCCGAACAGGTCGATGCGCTGGCCACCGGTGATCTTGGTATAGAGGTTGTATTTCTTCGCCACCTCGCCGATCACGATCAGCTTCTCAGCAGTGATCTCGCCCCCCGGAATCCGTGGCACCACCGAGTAGGTGCCGTTCTTCTGCATATTGGCCATGAACGTGTCGTTGGTGTCCTGCAACGGCACCAGCGACGGGTCCATGATCGGCTGGTTCCAGCACGACGCCAGGATCGAGCCCACCGCTGGTTTGCACACATCGCAGCCGGTGTGGCCACGGCCATGCTTGGCCAGCAGTTCGTCGAACGTGATCACCCCTTCCACGCGCACCAGGGCGTACAACTCCTGGCGGGTATAGGCGAAGTGTTCGCACAGACTCTTGTCGACACTGACGCCACGGGCCACCAGCTCATGTTCGAACACCTGCTTAAGCAGCCCGGCGCAGCCACCGCAGCCGGTGCAGGCTTTGGTCTGCGCCTTGAGCACGCCGAGGTCGCCGCAGCCGCCATCGATGGCCGCACAGATCGCGCCTTTGGTGACGTTGTGGCACGAACACACCGTGGCCGATTCCGGCAACGCACCAGGGCCGAGGGTCGGTGCGCCGGCCGACGACGGCAGGATCAGGCTGGCGGGCTCGGCCGGCAAGGCGATGCCGTTCTGCAGATATTGCAGCAGCGTGTCGTAGTAGCTGTTGTCGCCGACCAACACCGCGCCGATCACCTGCTCGCCGGCCGCGTCCACCACCAGGCGGCGGTAGCTGGCGGTGGCCTCGTCGATAAACTGATAGCTGCGCGCGCCCGGTGTGTGGGCGTGAGCATCGCCGATGGAGCCCACATCCACGCCAAGCAACTTGAGCTTGGTGGACATATCCGCGCCTACAAACGGCTCGGCGCCCTGCCCGCACAGCAACGCCGCCACGCCACGGGCCATCTGGTAGCCGGGCGCAACCAGGCCGAACAGGCTGCCGTTCCACGAGGCACACTCGCCGATTGCATAGATATGCGGGTCGCAGCTTTGGCATTCGTCGTTGATCGCCACCCCGCCGCGCGGACCGATTTCCAGCCCGGCCTGGCGCGCCAGGGCGTCCTGGGCGCGGATACCGGCGGAAAACACGATAAGGTCGGTTTCCAGAAATTCGTCGTTGGCGAAATTCATGCGATAGCGGTATTGCTCACCGGCGCTGATCGACTGCGTGGCACGGGACAAATGCACGCCGACGCCCAGCCGTTCGATCTGCGCCTTGAGCGCCAAACCGCCGAAGTCATCCAGTTGCACCGGCATCAGGCGCGGCGCGAATTCCACCACATGGGCTTCCAGGCCGAGGCTTTTAAGGGCGTTGGCCGCCTCCAGGCCGAGCAATCCACCGCCGACCACCACGCCGCGCCGCGCATTGGCAGCGGCGGCACGAATAGCGTCGAGGTCTTGCAGGGTGCGGTACACCAGGCGCGAGTCACCTTCGGCGCCTTCGATGGGCGGAACAAACGGGTACGAACCGGTGGCCAGCACCAGTTTGTCGTAGGTCACGCGGCCCTGGGCGGTGACCACCTGGCGCTGGGTGCGGTCGATGTCCAGCACTTGCACGCCAAGGTGCAAGGTCACCCCCGGGGTCTGGTACAACGCCGCGTCGGATAACGCCAGCGACTCGGCATCGCGGCCGGTGAAGTACTCGGACAAATGCACGCGGTCATAGGCACGCATCGGCTCTTCGCTGAACACATGCAGTTGGTAGTGATCCAGCGCGCCGCGTTCGATCAACTGCTCCACGCAGTGATGACCGACCATGCCATTGCCGACGACGATCAGGGTTTGCAGCTGGTTCAAACTGGCGTTATTGGCGTTCATATAAGCACCCGACAAAGCTCATCACGGTTTGAAAAAAAGCAAAAAAAACGCCTGAAACCTTACGGTTCCAGGCGTCTTTGCCTGTTCTTATACGGTTGGCATCGGACGACTTCGCCGATTCCACCGCTATTGCCCATGTTGTCGATCGTCGTTGACCGAAGGGGGTTGTCGGGGATCTTGCAGGCTCTGTGCCAACCTGTCGTGACCCCGTACTCACGGCCTCAACGCCGGTTCAAGCCTTGCGACCACGCCTCCAACTGGTGCGCGGCGCGTCATAAAAGGGCACGGGACGCTTGCTCCCGCGCGTCGGCACAACGGCAGCAAGCGCCGTCGGCACCGTCAGTAAGGCCTGTGCAGGAACATGGCGCGCCGCTTGCTAGGTACAGCGCAACAGAGCAGTCAACGCTGATTGCCCATCCACGACAAAGGCGCCGTGTAATCCCCGTTTCCAACGGAGGGTTACGCGGCGCTTTTTTTTGCCGGGCAGAAAAGGTTCGAGGGTTATCGATGGCAAACCAACACGTACGCAGTGTGTGCCCCTATTGTGGCGTGGGCTGCGGCATCGTCATGCAGGTCCAGGACAACACAGTGGTCAAGGTGATCGGCGACCCTGACCACCCCACCAACGCCGGGCGCCTGTGCACCAAGGGCACTACCTGCGGGCAAGCCATCGCCGAGTCCGGGCGCATGGAAAACGCTTACTTGCGCCAGGCCCGCGACCGTGACCCAGTACGCATCGCCATGGACGAGGCCATCGCCAAGACGGCCGGGCGCCTGCGAAACGTGCTGGAGCGACATGGCCCCGATGCCTTGGCGTTTTACGTCTCCGGGCAGATGTCACTGGAGGCCCAATACCTGGTCAACAAGTTGGCCAAGGGTTTTGTGGGCACCCGCCATATCGAATCCAATTCACGGCTGTGCATGGCCAGCGCCGGCAGCGGCTACAAACTGTCCCTGGGTTCCGACGGGCCGCCGGGCTCCTATGAAGACTTCGACCGCGCCGACCTGTTCTTCGTAATCGGCGCCAATATGGCCGACTGTCATCCCATCCTGTTCCTGCGCATGATGGACCGGGTCAAGGCCGGGGCGAAGTTGATCGTGGTCGACCCACGGCGCAGCGCCACCGCCGACAAGGCGCACCTGCACCTGCCGATCAACCCCGGCACCGACCTCGCATTGCTCAACGGCTTGCTGCACCTGCTGGTGAAAAACGGCCACACCGACCCGGCCTTTATCGCCACCTTCACCGAGGGTTGGGAGGCCATCCCCACGTTCCTGGAGGACTATTCGCCGCAGCAGGTCGCCGCCATCACCGGCCTGGCCGAAGCCGACATTCGCCAGGCCGCCACCTGGATCGGCGAGGCCGCCGAGTGGATGAGTTGCTGGACCATGGGCCTCAACCAGAGCACCCATGGCACCTGGAACACCAACGCGCTGTGCAACCTGCACTTGGCCACCGGCGCCATCTGCCGCCCGGGCAGTGGGCCGTTTTCCCTCACCGGCCAACCCAATGCCATGGGCGGGCGCGAGATGGGTTATATGGGGCCGGGCCTGCCGGGGCAACGTTCGATGCTGGTAGACGCCGACCGCGCCTTTATCGAAGACCTGTGGCAGATCCCCGCCGACCGCCTGCCGCGTCAGGCCAGCGACGGCACCGTGGCGATGTTCGAGCAAATGGCCGCCGGGCAGATCAAAGCCTGCTGGGTCATCTGCACCAACCCGGTGGCCAGCGTGCCGAACCGGCAAACCGTGATCGATGGGCTGCAGGCCGCCGACTTGGTGATTACCCAGGACGCGTACCTCGACACCGAAACCAACCGCTATGCCGACATCCTCTTGCCCGGCGCGCTGTGGGCCGAAGCCGAAGGGGTAATGATCAACTCCGAGCGCAACCTGACCCTGATGCAACCAGCCGTACAGCCGCCGGGCGACACCCTGGCCGACTGGCAGATCATCGCCCGGATCGCCTGTGCAATGGGCTATGCCGAGGGGTTCACCTACGCCGACGCCAGTGAGGTGTTCGAAGAACTCAAACGTGCCTGCAACCCCGCCACCGGCTATGACCTGCGCGGCGCCAGCTATAAGCGTCTGCGCCAGACACCGCTGCAATGGCCGCTGGCATCGGCCGAGTCGGCGCCACGCAACCCGATCCGCTACCTCGCACACGGCACGCTGCGCTTCGCCACCGCCAGCGGCAAAGGTCAGTTCTTTGCGCGCCCACACCTGCCACCGGCGGAGCTGCCCGACGATGCCTTCCCGTTCGTGCTCAACACCGGTCGCTTGCAGCACCAATGGCACACCCTGACCAAGACCGGCAAAGTCGCCACGCTGAACAAACTCAACCCCGGCCCCTTTGTCGAGATCCACCCCGATGACGCCGCGCGCCTGGGCCTTCAGACCAAGCAGCCAGTGCAAGTGCGTTCGCGGCGCGGCTACGCGGTATTGCCTGCGTTGATCAGCGACCGCGTGCAACCGGGCCAATGTTTCGCGCCCTTTCACTGGAACGACGTGTTTGGCGAACATTTGGCGATCAACGCGGTGACTTCGGATGCGGTCGACCCGATGTCGTTGCAGCCGGAATTCAAGTGCTGCGCCGTCACCCTGGAACGTGTCGAGCTGATCGACCATCAGTTCCTCGACTCGCCCACCCAGGCGGCCACCGACCTTCCCCTTTGCGCAAAGGAACCCGCCATGTCGCGCATCGACGCCTTCGCCGAAATCGCCGGCCTGCGTAGCGTCATCCCGCCGCCCTTGAGCGACAGCGAACGCACCTACCTCGCCGGCTTTGTCAGTGGCATGCGCGCCGACAACGCACGCCAGGCCGGTGGTGTGCCGGTGCTACCGCCCACGGCGCCGTTGGCCGACGAGGCGCGGCTGTGGGTCGACGGTTTGCTCGGCGGGCTGTTCAGTCGCGCCTCGCCGGCCAGTGTCGGCACACTGCCCGCCTCCCCCGCCGTGACCTTGCTCTGGGCTTCCCAGACCGGCAATGCCGAAGCATTGGCCGAGCGCTGTGCCCAGCGCCTGCGTGAGGCTGGGATCAGCGTCGAGCTGAGCGCAATGGCGGATTTCCCGGCGAGCCGACTGGCAAGCACCCAGAACCTGGCATTGATCAGCAGCACCTTCGGCGACGGCGACCCACCGGACAATGGCGAAGGTTTCTGGCACAGCCTCAGCCGTGTCGAAACGCGCCTGGAGTCCCTGCGGTTTGCGGTGCTGGCCCTGGGCGATCCGAACTACGAGCAGTTCTGCAAGCACGGCAAACGCCTTGACCAACGCCTGCTGGAGCTGGGGGCCACCCGCCTGTTGGAGCGCGTCGATTGCGACACCGAATTCCAAGCGCACGCCGATGCCTGGCTGCTGCGCTTGCAGCACAGCCTCAACCCGGCCAAGGCGCCGGCAGCCGCCACACCCGCCGGCAAGACCAAGCTGTACGGTTCGCGCCTGCTGCTCAACCGCCATCTCAACCCCCATAGCCGCCATAAAGAAACCCGCCAGTTCGCCCTGGACCTGGCCGACTCCGGGCTCAGCTATGAAGCCGGCGATGCCCTCGGCGTGCGGCCGCGCAACTGCCCCGAACTGGTCCACGAACTGCTCGAATTGACCGGCCTGAAGGCGTCGGCCAGCGTCACTATCGACACCTTCGGCGAGGTCTCGCTGCAACAGGCGTTGACCCAGCACTTCGAAATCGCCCGGCCCAGCAGCGAGACCCTGGCGTTTATCGCCGAGCGCAGCGCCGATGGAGGGCTTGAGCAGTTATTGCGGCCCGAGCACAAGGCCGAATTGAACGACTGGCTGTGGGGTCGGCAATTGGCGGACGTGCTACACGCCTACCCCATTGAGTGCTCGGCGGACGATTTGCTGAGCACCCTGCGGCGTCTGCAACCGCGCCTCTACTCGATTGCGTCCAGCGCCAAGGCCCACCCCGGTGAAGTCCACCTGACCGTCGCAGCCGTGCGCTATGGCAAACGCAAAGGCGTGTCCTCGACCTTTCTCGCCGACCGCGTCGGCGACGGCGAAGTGCCGGTGTTCGTGCAGCCGTCCAAACATTTCCGCCCCCCCAGCGACGGCGATGTGCCGATGATCATGATCGGCCCTGGCACCGGCGTGGCGCCGTTTCGCGCGTTCTTGCAGGAGCGCCGCGCCCTCGGGCACCCGGGGCGTAACTGGCTGTTCTTCGGCGAGCAGTACGCCGCCAGCGACTTTTATTACCAAGACGAGCTGCAAGGTATGCAGCGCGACGGCCTGCTCACCCACCTGAGCCTGGCGTTCTCCCGCGATCAGGCGCAAAAAATCTATGTGCAGGACCGCATCCGCGAGCAAGGCGCCGAGCTGTGGCGCTGGCTGCAGGACGGCGCCAAGGTGTACATCTGCGGGGACGCCAGCCACATGGCCAAGGATGTTGACCAGGCGCTACGCCAGATCGCGCAAACCCACGGCGGGCTGAGCCCGGAGCACGCCGTGGACTACTGGCGCCAACTGAGTGAGCAAAAACGCTATCTGCGTGATGTGTACTGATTGGATACAGAACAATCGTCGATTGTATTGTGTACAAAAAACCCTAAAGGTTTACCAAGAGCGCGCCGAAACAGCAGTGATAGCAAATCGCCTCGCCTCGTTCAGGGGGCGTGGCGATTTGGCCGCCCTCCACGCTGATGGTCGTCTCGATGAAAATAAAAAATAAGCTTGTGCTGGCTTTTGTCTCGGTTGCGTTTATCCCAGTGAGCCTGGTGGCCGTCATCTCAGTGATGAACACCCGGACCCAGGCGGTGGATCAGTTCATCGACGGCAGTACCCGGGAAATCCGCCAGATCGATGGCAATATCCGCCAGTTCTTCGACGGCACACTGCAGAACGTCGATCAAATGGCCACGGATTCTGTATACACCTCGGTCAACACTCTAAAAAATTACCAACCCGCCGACGCGGCCGCTCAACCGCTGCCCGCCGAAGCGCAAACGGTGATCGAGCGCTTCGCCCGCTATGGCGCCACCCACCCGGCGGCGGCGATCCTGTCCATCGGTCTGGAAGACGGCACCTACGCCAAATGGCCGGACGATCCGCAACTGGCCAAATACGACCCGCGCGCACGCCCCTGGTACAAAGCGGCGATGGCCAGCCCCGGCAAGACCGTGCGCACGCCGGCCTATTACTACGATAAAGACGACGTGGCCCTGGTAGGCACCGCGCGCGCCATGCTCGACAGCGCCGGCAAACCCAAAGGGGTATTCGTAGTCAGCGTGTCGCTGAAGAACCTGACCGAACTGGTCAAGAGCATCAAGCTCGGCGACAGCGGTTACGTGATGTTGATCGAGGACGGCGTGGTGCTGGTCGACCCACGGGACGCCGCCCACAACTTCAAACCGCTGAAAGATTTGGGTACGGCCTACGCGCAATTGGCGCAAACCACGCAAGGCTCCACCGAAGTTGAGATCGACGGCGTGCGCTACATGGCCAACGTGTGGACTTCTCCCGGCCTGGGGTGGCGTTATATCGGCCTGATCGAAAAAAGCGAAGTGATGGCCGAGGCCACGCGCATGACCTATCTCACCGCGGTCATCGTCGGCGTGCTGGTGTTGATTTTCGGCCTGATCGCCGCAGCGTTCTCCAAAGTGATCGTCAAGCCGATCGGCCAGGTCAGCACCGGCTTGCAGTCGATTGCCGAGGGCGAAGGCGACTTGCGCCATGAGCTGCGGGTACACGGCAAGGACGAAACCGCCGAACTGGCCGGCTGGTTCAACAAGTTTCTCGCCGCCATTCGCCAGTTGATCCAGCACATCGGCGCGGCCTCGGCCAATTTGCATAACGCTTCGAAGGTCAACAGCGAGGTGGCCCACAACATGAACGAGGCTGCCGGTCGCCAGCGTGAGGCGGTAGAACTGGTGTCCACTGCATTCAATGAAATGGTGGCCACCGCCAACGAAGTCGCCCGCTCCTGCAGCGGCGCGGCCGAATCCGCCGAGAATGGCCACCGCCGCGTGGCCGAGGGTAAACAGCAGATCGAAGCGACCACCGACAACGTCAACCGCCTGGGCCGCCGCTTGAGCGAATCGTCCCAGGCCATGGTCGAGCTGGAGGCCGGCAGCCGCAGTATCAACCAAATCCTCGGCACCATCCGCGCGATTGCCGAACAGACCAACCTGCTGGCACTCAACGCTGCCATCGAAGCGGCCCGTGCCGGCGACCAGGGCCGCGGCTTTGCCGTGGTGGCCGACGAAGTCCGCGCCCTGGCCAAGCGCACCTCCGACTCCACGGGCGAGATCGAGCACCTGCTCGGCACCCTGGAAACCAAAACCCAGGAAGTCACCCAGAAGATGGACAGCTGCATGGACCTGTCCAAGGCCAGCGTGTCGTCCATCGAAAACGCGCGGGACAGCTTCGAAGGCATCCAGACCTCGGTCAACGAAATCCGCGACCAGAACCTGCAAATCTCCGCCGCCGCCGAGGAACAACACAGCGTGGCCGAAGAGATCAACCGGCATATCCAGCAGATCTACGACGAAGCGCGTTTGGTGGAAAGCCTGGCCAACTCGGCCCAGGATGACTCAGGGCGCCTGTCGAAGCTGTCGGATGAGTTGAATGGATTGGTGGGGCGGTTTAAGTCCTGAGGAGGGTTTCGCGCTGGCGTGAAACTCGCCAGCCCAGAAATACCCAGCGCATGCAGGAGCAGGCGGTCTTCTGCCCTGCTCCGACCCTGCGTGCAAGAACGTGCGACGCTGAGCGCTCTCCAAGTAAGTGAAAGTATTTACTGGGTGACGTTTACTGCCCCGTCAACAGTATTTAGATCCATTCACCCTGCGTTTAGATTCAACAAAACCATCAGTTATTTCGAAAAAAGCTTACACCCTGTCAACTATGACAGTAGTTGCAACCTTATAGATTGAGTACTTTACAAGGGACGAAAAAAATCGTCTCACCACTTAAAAACTCATGTTAAAAGGATAATTGCCATGACACTCTCAGCCCCCGTATTCGACCCGCCAGGCTATAAAAGAGACTGCGTTTACGTTCAAGGAAAGGGCACTCCCAGAACTAACATCGCTATCTTTCAGGCCAATAGCGGCAACCAACTCGCCAATGTTTTTTGCGATGAAAACGGGCACTTTTCGGCCATACTAAACATCAATGCCATCCCCGGTTTCACGAGCGGCGAACTGACTATAACTGCTAGATCGGCACTCGCCAGTGACCAATCAAACTGGGGACCAAACCAAACCTTAATCGTCAGATAATAACTTCAACCAAAACCACCTGAATGGCGACTATCGTAGCCCTGCCTATGTCGATACGGGCCTTAGTTGTAAATTGTAGAGCCTGATTGTTAGCTGCATCTTCAAGGCAGAGCGTTTTATAGCTGAACGTTTTTTCATCAATCATACGGAGCCTTCAGCTTTCGTAGCCGCCATTCAACTTTCTGCTAGACAAATAGTACTGACTGTTGCGCCTTGAGTGATCCGACGCAGGCCTTATTTACATTCATACGAGGAGACTCTGTTATCTTCAAGTGGCCTGGGATTGCCAATACTCGTAGAACGCCAACGATGCCCTCGGCACCATCCGCGCGATTGCCGAACAGACCAACCTGCTGGCACTCAACGCTGCCATCGAAGCGGCCCGTGCCGGCGACCAGGGCCGCGGCTTTGCCGTGGTAGCCGCCGAAGTCAGCGCCCTGGCCAAGCGCACCTGCGACTCCACGGGCGAGATTGAGCACCTGCTCGGCGCCCTGGAAACCAAAACCCAGGAAGTCACCCAGAAGATGGACAGCTGCATGGACCTGTCCAAGGCCAGCGTGTCGTCCATCAAAACGCGCGGGACAGTTTCGAAGGCATCCAGACCTCGGCCAACGAAATCCGCGATCAGAATCTGCAAATCTCCGCCGCCGCCGAGGAACAACAAAGCGTGGCTGAAGAGATCAACCGGCATATCCAGCAGATCTACGACGAAGCGCGCTTAGTGGAAAGCCTGGCCAACTCGGCCCAGGATGGCTCAGGGCGCCTGTCGAAGCTGTCGGATGAGTTGAATGGATTGGTGGGGCGGTTTAAGTCCGGAGGGTTTCGCGCTGGTGTGAAACCAACCACTCCACAAATACCTGCAACCGCGCGCAGAACTGATCGCCCGCGGCGCCAGGGTTGCGCGCTTCAAACAGAAAGAACGCTACCTGGGTGACCATCGCCGGGTGGCTCTGGAGGAACATCGCCACATGCTCTTCCAGTGTTTGTGGCCACATCGTTGCCGCTTCCGAGCGCAATATCTGCGTCGCCCTGATCAGTTTGCGCGACGCTTCACGCTGCAAGCGCA
This sequence comes from Pseudomonas sp. S5F11, assembly GCF_019641515.1. NCBI lineage: Bacteria > Pseudomonadati > Pseudomonadota > Gammaproteobacteria > Pseudomonadales > Pseudomonadaceae > Pseudomonas > Pseudomonas sp. S5F11. The sequence goes on along the minus strand of NZ_JAIFJZ010000001.1, from coordinate 535,483 downwards.
GCCGATCCGCCTCGATAACCGTTTGCCCGATAGCGCAGATATAGGTGTTCAATACCGAATAGACGTCACCATTTAACGCCAGCGCGATTTCTCGGCATGGGCGAAACCGCTCGAAATGGACGCAGAGGTCATTGCCCCAAATACAACGACACTGATGCTTGAGCCAGAACCCCCAAAGGTTGCGGTTTTCAACCGCCATTACCTGCGCACGCTCGCCGATATCGAAGTCGACTTTGGTGACGTGCGGGTGACGCCGTTCAAGTTCACGGCGAACGCGTTCCAATTGCTCTGCTACCTGCGGGGTCTGCGGCTCGCGCAGCACCAGTGTAAGGTCCAGGTCGGACTGACCGGGCGTCGCGTCACCCCGTGCGACGCTGCCGTAAACGTACAAGCCATCGAGCCCCAACGTTTGCTGGGACAGCAGTGAGCAGGCATCCGCCAGCACCGACTGATATTCAGGCTGCACGGGCGCCTGCGCAACGGAGCGGATAAAGCCCTCGGCGTCCAGGCCTTGTGATACTGCAACGCTCACGGCCGATGCACCTCAATCACCAGCCCCTCGACCTCGCTCGGCACACAGAAATGCCGGGTGATCAGGTCAAACTCGGCGTCGGTGGCGGCAAAGTCGTGTTCGCCGCCGGCATTGCGCGCATGCAGGCGGGCGCGGCAGGTAGCGTCGTCCAGTTCCAGGTAATGCAGGCAGTGCGGCACTTGGGCGCTGTGGGCCAGGCTCAACAGCCATTCGCGATTGGCCAGGGTGTTGGCCGGAAAATCCAGCACCACATTGACGCCGGACTTGAGCAGGTCGATTACCAGTGGCCCCACCACCCCACGCATGCGTTGCGCACAGCGCAGGTAGTCAGCGATGGACAACACCTCACCGGGGTACAGTTGCGCCAGCCACGTGTCTTCGCTGATCAGGATCGCACGGTGTTCAGCCACCAGGGGCCTGGCCAGTGTGGACTTGCCGGAGGCGATCTTGCCGCACAACAGGTGCAGAGTGGGCATGGGAGCAAACTCCTTTTTCTTCACGTGGCCTGGGATTGCCAATACTCGTAGAACGCCAACGATGCCACGTTCTTATCCTTGGCCTCCAGCATGATGTCGAAGCGATCCAGAAACTGCAGGGCGTAGTCGTTGGTCCAGCGGTTCCACATCTGTTCGCTATGGGCGTACAGGTCGCGCTTGGACACCACCTGCAACAGCGCATCCATCTCCAGCTTGCGTTCGGCGTCGAAACCCAGGTCTTGCAGACGCTCCTGAGGCTGGGAGTAGTGCATGGTCGGGCGCACGCCGCGCCAGCTGTCGATCACTCGGGCGACCCGTGGGGAGTCGGGGTCAATGTAGGCCTCCTCATGAATCCAGCAATGGTGGATATCGAGTACCACCGGGGCCAGATCGGCAACTTGCAGGCAGTGGTCCAGGCCGTAGGTCTTTTCATCGTTTTCGAAGGTAATGCAGTGACGCGCCACCTCCGACAGCCGCGCCCACACCGCGCGGGTACCCTCCACGCCCAGGCGGCCGGCGATATGCACGTTGCATTTGAGATCCTGGAAGCGCCGGCCATAGCCCATCATGCGGATCATATCGGCGTGGTACTCAAATTCGGCCACGCTGTTTTCCACCACATTGGGGTTTTCCGAGCCGAGCACGCAGTACTGGCCGGGATGAAACGACAGGCGAATGTCCGAGGCCCGCGCCAACTCGCCGATGGCGGCGAAGCCTTCGATCAGTTGCTGTTGGATGGCCGGGTCGTGGTAGACGGCCGCCACTTTGGGGTGGCTGTAAAACGGCAGCAGATCGCTGCTCAGGCGCAACATGCGCAGAGTCGGCGGCAGCGTGGCGACGTACGCCAACAGCTGCAATTGCGCCGCCAGGTTGTGGGTGACCACCTCCACCAATTTGTCCCGGGCGACGCTGGGGTCGACGCTGTCCATCCAGCGCAACGTAGTGGTGCGCGGGTTGAATGGGCCTTCGATAAGTTTCAGGGCGCCGGTCGAGAGCTGGCGGTCGGGGTGCTTGTATTGGCAGGCAAAGCCGATGCGAGGGTAGGTCATGGAAGGGCCTGGGCTGAGTGAGGGCGAGATCATAAGGGCTTGGGCCGAGGAACACGCAACGCGGTTCATAATATTTCGACACGTATCCTCGGCATAACATCTATGAACTTTCCTAGAAATGACGTGCTCCTTTCCTATGCGAAGTCATCGCATCCCTGAGCCCAGGGCGCCGAACAAGTAAGGAGCCGCTTACCCCATGACTACCCTCCCCACCTACCCCGATAGTCGGCCAGGTCCGTTGCACGCGACCTTGCTGGCCGGCGGCGTGCCGCTATTTTTGGGCGCGTTGCTCAGTGACATTGCCTACGCCCAGACCTTTCAGATTCAGTGGGCCAACTTCGCGTCCTGGCTGATTGCCGGTGCGCTGGTTTTCTGTGGTTTGGCGCTGCTGTTCGCGTTGGTCAACCTGCTGCGCGCGACCCACAAAGCCGGGCGGCCCGTCATTTATGTGCTGCTGCTGTTGGTCACTTGGGTGCTGGGGTTGATCGATGCGTTTCAGCACGCCAAGGACGCTTACGCCATGATGCCCGCCGGCCTAGTGCTGTCGGCCATTGTGACCGTGCTGGCGATCCTCGCCACCTGGACCGGCCTGCGCACCGGAGGTGCCCGATGAAAACCTGCTTCCCATTGACCGTGCTCAGCGCCGCCCTGCTGCTGAGCGCTTGCGGCGCCGAAGGCGACAAAACCCAGGCCCGCGGCCCCGACCCCAAACTGCCGGAACAACAGAGCAGCCTGCTGCCGAGCATGAAAATCGCCGAGCCAACCCCATGGGGCGAGCAGAAACCCACCGTGCCGGAGGGTTTCAGCATCACGGCGATCGCTACTGACCTTGCCATCCCACGCCAGACCCTGGTACTGCCCAACGGCGATATCCTTGTCGCAGAAGGCCGTGGCGGCAGCGCGGCCAAGCTCAAGCCCAAGGACGTGATCGCCAGCGTGATCAAGGCCCAGGGCAACACCCAGGTCAAGAGCGGCAACCGCCTGACGCTGCTGCGCGACGCCGACGGCGATGGCACTTATGAACTCAAGACCGTGTTCGCCGACAACCTCAACGCGCCCTACGGCCTGGCCTTCGCCGACGGCAAACTGTACGTGGCCAACCAGGATGCGCTGGTGCGGTTCGACTACAGCGATGGCCAGACCAAGGCCAGCGGCGCGCCGGTCAAAGTCACCGACCTGCCGGCGCAGATCAACCACCACTGGACCAAATCCCTGGCGGTGAGTGCCGACGGTCGTCAGTTGTATGTGGGAATCGGTTCCAACAGCAACATCACCGAGCGGGGCATGGAAGTGGAGATCGACCGTGCCATGGTCTGGCAGATCGATGCCCAGACCGGCGCGCATAAACCCTACGCCACCGGTTTGCGCAACCCCACCGCGCTGACGATCCAACCGGATTCCGGGCAATTGTGGACAGTCGTCAACGAACGCGACGAACTCGGCCCCGACCTGGTGCCGGATTACCTCACCTCCGTGCGTGAAGGCGCGTTCTACGGCTGGCCCTACAGCTACTGGGGCCAGAACGTCGACCCACGGGCGCAACCGCAGAACCCGGCTAAGGTCGCGGCGGCGATCAAACCCGACTACAGCCTGGGTTCCCATGTGGCCGCCCTGGGCGTGGACTTTTCCATCCCGGCCATGGGCGAACGCTTTGCCGACGGTGTGTTCGTCGGCGAGCACGGCAGTTGGAACCGCGATCAACCGGTGGGCTACAAGGTGATCTTCGTGCCATTCAAGGACGGTAAACCGGCGGGCGAGCCCGTGGACTTCGCTACCGGTTTTCGCGGTGATGATGGCAAAACCCGAGGGCGTCCGGTGGGGGTGACGGTGGATCCGAAAGGCGCATTGATCATCGCCGATGACTTGGCCAACACCGTGTGGCGGGTAACGCGCAACCGTTGATCGCGCACTGCCGGAGCGGTCCGACCGCTCCGGCAGGTTCACTTACAGGTCAGTGATCTCCTTGTGGCGCGGCACCAGCGCTTTCATCACGCTCCACGCAGTGAGGTAAGCCAGGGCGCAGATCGCGAACATGATCATGTAGCCGGTGTGGATGTCATTGATGGACTTGTAATAGTCGAACACCCAGCCGCCGATCTTGGTCATCACCACCCCACCCAGCCCACCGGCCATGCCGCCGATACCGACCACGGAGGCCACGGTCTTTTGCGGGAACATGTCGGAAACCGTGGTGAAGATATTGCACGACCATGCCTGGTGCGCCGAGGCGCCCACGCCGATCAACAGCACCGGCACCCAGAAGCTGATATAGCCCAAAGGCTGCGCCAGCAACACCACCAGCGGGAACAGTGCGATCACCAGCATGGCCTTCATGCGGCCGTCATAAGGCGCGTCGCCACGGGCCATAAAGTAGCTGGGGAACCAGCCGCCGCCGATGCTGCCGACCATGGTCATGCTGTACAGCACGGCCAGGGGCATCACGATATCGGCGCCTTTCATGCCGTATTGCGCCGCCAGGTAGGTGGGCAGCCAGAACAGGAAGAACCACCACACGCCGTCGGTCATGAACTTGCCGAAGGCAAAGGCCCAGGTCTGGCGGTAGGTGAGCAACCTGAACCACGAGACTTTTTTGCCAGTGGCCGGTGCAGTGGCGAACGGCTGCACGGTCTGGTCACTACGGATGTAAGCCAACTCCTCGGCCGAAAGGCGCTTCTGATCCTCAGGCTTTTTGTACAGCCCGACCCAGACCGCCACCCACACGAAACCGAGCATACCGATCACCATGAATGCCGCTTCCCAGCCCCACAAACCGGCGATCAGCGGCACGCAGATCGGCGCCAGGATCGCACCGACGTTGGCACCGGAGTTGAAGATACCAGTGGCTAGGGAGCGTTCTTTCTTGGGGAAGTATACGGCAGTGGCTTTGATCGCAATCGGGAAATTACCCGCCTCGCCAATGGCCAGTACCGCGCGGGACAGCATAAAACCGGCGATCGAAACCGGGATCACTGCCAGGCCGATAGCACCGCTGATAGCGGCGATGCCCTCGCCCATCGGCACGGAAAACGCATGCATGATCGCGCCGGTGGACCAGATGCCGATGGCAATCACGTAAGCGGCCTTTGTGCCGATCTTATCGACGAAGCGCCCGGCGAACAGCATCGAAATCGCGTACACGAACTGGAACACGGCGGCGATGTTGGCGTAATCGGTATTGCTCCAGCCGAACTGCGTCGACAACTGCGGGGCCAGCAGGCTCAGCACCTGGCGATCAAGGTAGTTGACGGTGGTGGCGAAAAACAGCATCGCGCAGATAGTCCAACGATAGTTGCCGACGGCCTGGCCGACACGATGGGCGTTGATGGGCTCGCTTAGATTCATGGCATCACTTTTTATTTTTGTTAGATAGGACATATGTAACGTCATATGTCGTCGTACAACTGCGACTTTTATATCGGGCCGTGTGGATGCTGTCAACGTGGTTTTTCGGGTAGAGGAGTCGGTCTCGCGCAGGCAAAGTCATATGATGACGAGGCTGATGATCACCGTTTCAACCTGTTTAGGCGATTCTCAGGGTTGCGGACGCCTTGGGCATCGCCAGCGGGAGAAACGCGGTGTGCTGTCGAGGGTCTGCTGCGCAGCCCAGCGCAGGGCAAGCCTGCTCACCACAACGTTATGTGTCAGCCTCTGCGCCTCTGATATGCCCTTATCCGAGCATCGGTATCCACACATCCTCGGTGAAACATAACCTGAGAAAATGCGATTTTTGTGGTGAGCGGGCTTGCCCCGCGCTGGGCTGCGAAGCGGCCCCAAAACCAAGCCCCTCGGTGTGCCCGATAAAACCACAGAGTCTGAAGTGGGGCCGCTGCGCAGCCCAGCGCAGGGCAAGCCTGCTCACCACAAATGAGTGTGGCGTGTATATGACCCCTGCTGCATAGCGCCGCGGGGTTCAACAGGGTCGCCGAAGATCGCGAATAATCCCTGCACACTGTTACGGCCTGACTCGCAGCGGGGCATTCGGTGCCTGCTGCTGAGGGGTAAGGCCGCCGACCTCATCCATAAAAAAACCCAAATAGCGGTGAATTATTTCGCATGCACTTGTATCTGAAGTGACAGAGCGGTGCTGTCGCAGTGATAGCACCTCCCCTGTTCTGTTTTAGAGTGATCCGCATGAAATCACGTAAGAAAAGCGTCAATCCCATCGGATTGAATGACATCACCATTGTCGATGACACCAAGATGCGCAAGGCGATCACCGCCGCTGCACTGGGTAACGCCATGGAATGGTTCGACTTTGGCGTCTACGGGTTTGTCGCCTATGTGCTGGGCAAGGTGTTTTTCCCGGACGCTTCGCCCAGTGTGCAAATGATTGCCGCACTGGCTACATTCTCGGTGCCGTTCCTGATCCGTCCTTTGGGTGGCCTGTTCTTCGGCGCCCTGGGGGACAAATACGGACGACAGAAGGTGCTGGCGGCGACCATCGTGATCATGTCGCTGAGTACCTTCGCCATCGGTCTGATCCCCGGCTACGCCACCATCGGTATCTGGGCGCCGATCCTGTTGCTGCTGTGCAAAATGGCCCAAGGTTTCTCGGTAGGCGGTGAATACACCGGCGCGTCGATCTTCGTTGCCGAATATGCGCCGGACCGCAAGCGCGGCTTTCTCGGCAGTTGGCTGGACTTCGGTTCCATCGCCGGTTTCGTGCTCGGCGCGGGTGTGGTGGTGCTGATTTCCAGCATCCTCGGCGAAGAGCAGTTTGAATCCTGGGGCTGGCGCCTGCCGTTCTTCCTCGCCCTGCCCCTGGGCATCATCGGTCTTTACCTGCGCCACGCGCTGGAAGAAACCCCGGCGTTCCAGCAACACATGGACACCCTCGAACAAGGCGACCGCGAAGGTCTGTCCCACGGCCCGAAAGTGTCGTTCAAGGAAGTCGCCACCAAGCATTGGCGCAGCCTGTTGACCTGCATCGGCATTGTGGCGGCCACCAACGTGACGTACTACATGCTGCTCACCTACATGCCGAGCTACCTGTCCCACAACCTGCACTACAAAGAAAACAGCGGTGTATTGATCATCATCGCAATCATGGTCGGCATGCTGTTCGTGCAACCGTTCATCGGTTTTGTCAGTGACAAAATCGGCCGCAAGCCGTTCATCATTGCCGGCAGCGTAGGTTTGCTGTTGCTGGCCATTCCAGCCTTTATGCTGATCACCAGCGGCAAGATCGGGCTGATCTTCGCCGGCCTGCTGATCCTGGCCGTTGTGCTGAACTTCTTTATCGGCGTGATGGCGTCGACATTGCCGGCGATGTTCCCTACGCACCTGCGCTATAGCGCTCTAGCCAGCGCCTTTAACGTCTCGGTGCTGATCGCCGGCTTGACCCCGACCGCCGTCGCCTGGCTGGTGGAAACCACCAATGACCTGTACATGCCCGCCTACTACTTGATGGCGTTTGCAGTGGTCGGTCTGATCACCGGGGTGACCATGAAAGAGACCGCTAACCGCCCCCTGCGCGGCGCGGCACCGGCGGCCTCGGACATGGAAGAAGCCAAGGAGCTGCTGCAAGAACACCATGACAATATCGAGCAGAAGATCGAAGATATCGACGCCGAGATCGCCGAACTAGAAGCCAAGCGCGAAAACCTGGTGCAACAGCATCCTCGTATCAACTAAGACCTGTCCGCGCGCGGTGGCCCCAGCCACCGCGCCTTTGGAGTGTTCAGCATGCTTTCCAGCGTCACCGCACCACTGTCATTGCTCAGCCCAGAAGAACGCGCCGCCATCGCCGAAATCGAAGCCACTACCAGCATCCTGCAACTCGTCACCCGCCTGACCGGCATGCGCTTTGCCGGCATCGCCAAATTCACCGACCTGGAATGGGTCGTGTGCTCGGTGCATGACCCTTTCGACATGGGCATCCACCCGGACGACGTGCTCGATCTGGAAACCACCCTGTGCAGCGAGTTTTGCATCAACCCGCAGACCCTGTTCATTCCCCAGGTCAGCCAGAACGGCCGCTTCGCCGCGCGCCCGGTGGTCAAGCAGTACGCCATCGAGAGTTACGCCGGCACGCCCATCTTCCTACCCGATGGCCGCCTGTTCGGTGCGCTGTGTGCGCTGGACTCCAAGGCGATGCTGTTCGACGACCCCAACCTGGCCGAAACCCTTAGCCTGTTTGCCCGCCTGATCGGCTGCATCTTCTTCGCCAACCTGACGGCCCATGAGCGCTAGTCGAAGCTGCGCCTGAGCGGCTAAATATTTCGCCGAGGGCGCCGATAGCCTGTCATATCCATGACTTGCAGCGACGCTCTGCGGGAAATAATGCCGAATACTCTAGCCCCTATCGTCCGTACCCTGTCCACCCGCACCAGCCTGTCGCTGACCCGCACGTCACTGCTCAATTTCATGGCCTTGCTGGCCTGTGTATTCGCGGCGGCGGCTTACTCGCTGGTGTACATCGCCCACGATCTGGACCACACCGAACAGTCGGAAAGCGCTTTTTATACGCGCAAAGCCGTGCAATCGATGGAGAAGTCCCTGCGCCTGACCGTCAAGGACTATGCGTTCTGGAGCGATGCCTACAAGCACCTGCACGTCACGGTAGACACCGATTGGGCCTTCGTGCGTGAAAACGTCGGGCCGACGCTGTATCAGGACTTCGGCTTCCAGGGGCTGTTTGTGGTCGACGATGCAGACCGCACGGTGTATGCGGTGGTCGAGGGCCAGATGCAACACCTCGAACTGAGCCAATGGCTGGAGCAGCCTATGGCCCAGATTCTGGAACAGGCCCGCGCCGGCGCCGATGAAGAAATCCCGGTGACGCGGTTTATAAATGTGCGTGGCACCCCAACACTGATAGCCGCTGCGGCGATTACCCCCGGCACCGACCCCACCGTGGAAAAAGACGGCCGAAAGCCTTCTGTGCTGGTGTTTGTAGACCTGCTCACCGCCGACAAACTGGCCCTGATCGGCAATGAGTTCGGCATTCACAATCTGCACATCGCCACGCCTGACGACATCGGCAATGTGTTGCTGGTGCCCCTGGGTAACAACGGCGACGCCGGCAGCCTGCATTGGGAGCCGGAGCGCCCCGGCCTGCGGCTGATGGCGGTCGGTCTGCCGCTGCTGGGCCTGGCGGCGCTGCTGGTGTGTCTGATGGCCTGGGTGATTTCCCGCCGGGCCACGGCGGCGGCGCAGGCGCTGGACGCCAGCCACGCCTCGCTGCAAGACAGCCAGAATGCCTTGGCCACCAGCGAAGCGCGATTTCGCGATGTGGTGGAGGCCAGTTCCGATTGGGTCTGGGAGATCGATGGCCACTGGCGGTTCACCTACCTGTCGGAACGTTTTCAGAGCGTCACCGGCCTGGACCGTCACGCCTGGATCGGCGCGCCCATGCTCGACCTGCTTGGCTCCGAGGCCGGCGTGCTCTTGCAATGGCTGGGCAGCCCGGACCGGCATCCAGACCTCAGCGTGCAGTGTCGTTACCTAGACGCTCAGGGCCAGGAACGCATGACGCGCCTGGCCGCGCGACAAATGCCTTGCGGCGGCTTCCGTGGCACCGCCACCGACGTCACCGAAGAGGTCGAGGCCCGGCGGCGCATCGAGTTCCTGTCCCAACACGACGCCCTCACCGGGCTGGCCAACCGCACGCGGCTGCAAGCCTTCCTCAATGGCAAGCTCAAGACCCTGCCGTCGCCTGACCACCCGCTGGTAATGCTCAGCCTCGACCTGGACCGCTTCAAACCGGTCAACGACCTGCTGGGGCATGCCGCCGGCGACCGGGTGCTCAACGAAGTATCCCGGCGCCTGGCCGATTGCGTGCGCCACGGCGACTTGGTGGCCAGGGTCGGCGGTGACGAATTCGTGCTGATCCTCAGCGATGCCGGCAACCAGAACGAAGTCGAGAACCTGTGCCGGCGCCTGATTGCCTCCATCGAACAAGCCGTGCGTATCGATGAGCAGGAAGTGTTTATCAGCGCCAGCATCGGCATCGCGCTGGCGCCCAACGACGCCAAAGACGTTACCGAACTGCTGCGCTATGCAGATATCGCGCTGTACGAAGCCAAGTCCGCCGGGCGCAGTACTTGGCGCTTTTATTCCGGCGAAATGAACACGCGGATCATCGAGCGGCGCCGCCTGGAAAGCGATCTGCGGTTCGCGATCAAGCATGCAGAACTGCGTTTGCACTTCCAGCCGCGCTATCGCATCGCCGACGGGCAAATGGTCGGGGCCGAAGCCCTGGTGCGCTGGCAGCACCCGGTGCGCGGCCTGATCGCGCCGGACACGTTTATTCCGATTGCCGAAGAGTCCGGACTGATCCTGGCGCTGAGCGACTGGGTCTTGGAAACCGCCTGCGCCTATGCTGCGCGCTGGCCCGACCTGTTGTTTGTGTCGGTCAACCTGTCGCCCACCGAGTTCCGGCGCGGCAACCTGGTGGAACGCGTGAGCCTGGCGTTGCAGGAGTCGGGGATCGACCCGGCGCGGGTCGAGCTCGAAATTACCGAGAGCGTGATGCTCGAAGATGCCGCCGTTGCGCTGGAGGTCATGCACGCCCTCAAGCAGCTCGGCGTGCGCATCGCCATGGATGATTTCGGCACCGGCTATTCGTCCCTCAGCTACCTGCGCGCGTTCCCGTTCGACGGGCTGAAGATCGACCGCAGCTTCCTCAATCGTCTGGAAGAAAGCGAGGACGATAAAGCCATTATTCAGGCCATCGTCGGCCTGGGTCGCGCGCTGTCGTTGACGGTGACCGCCGAAGGCATCGAGACCGCCGAGCACTTGGCGATGCTTAAATCGGTGGCCTGCGACGAAGGCCAGGGCTACTACCTGAGCCGCCCGCTGGATATCACTGCGTTCCATGGTTTGCTGGGCTGACCCGCCGAGCTAGGTGAAAAACTGACTCGGCGTCTTGCCGAATTGCTTTTTGAACATGCTGGTGAAGGCGCTGGGGCTTTCGTAGCCCAGCGTCAGGGCCACGTCGATAATCTTCTCGCCCAGCGCGATGCGCTCCAACGCCAACAACAGGCGCGCCTGTTGGCGCCATTGGCCGAAGGTCATGCCGGTGTCCTTGCGGAACAGACGCTGGATGGTTTTCTGGTCCAGCGCCAGGCGCGCGCTCCAGTCGGCCACGGTGGATGCATCGCCCGGATCGTGTTGCCAGGCCGCGCAGATCTGCTGGATACGCGAATCAGCCGGCTGCGGCAGCGACAGCGGCAAGGCCGGTAACAGGGCCAGTTCATCCAGAATCAGGTGCATGATGCGCGCATCCCGCGAATCCTCGGCGTACGGCGGTTTAAGGCTGACCGATGCCTTGATCAGCTCGCTCAGCAGTGGTGAGATGCTCACCGCTTTGGTCTCGCTCGGCAAATTCGGGAAGCTGCCGGGGCGCACGAATACGCTGCGCATTTTCAGCGCGCCCACACAGCGCAGGGAGTGAACGTGGCCGCTGGGCATCCAGAAACCGCGATGGGGCGGTACCGTCCACTGGTTGTGCGCCGAACGCACGACCATCACGCCCTCGGTGGCGTACAGCAGTTGGTGCTTCTCATGACTGTGGTCGGGGATCACCCAGTTTTCCGGGTAGTCGGTGGCCGAACTGATGACGGCCCAGTCGCCTTCATCGATCTCCCGCAAGAATGTATCCAGTGATTTGATCATTTCGCCCTTTTTGCGATGATTGCCGCCCCAATTTCGCGAGACAGGCATTTGCGCCGAATCTAGCATAAACACCGCGTCTAGATATGGAGCAGCGGTTCATAGCACCGCTGCCCGCTTTCACTGTTTGCTGCCTTGTATGGAATGCCTGCATGTCGACCCTGACCGCCTCACCTGCCGCCGCCTCAAGCCCACCCCAAGCCAGCCCACTGGTGTTGCGCGTTATTGGCGCGTGCGCCCTGGCGCACTTGATCAATGACCTGATCCAGGCCGTGCTGCCGTCGATCTACCCGATGCTCAAGGCCAACTATGGGCTGAGCTTTACTCAGGTGGGCATGATCACCCTCACCTTCCAACTCACCGCGTCGCTATTGCAGCCGTGGATCGGCTATCACACCGACCGGCACCCCAAGCCGTGGCTGCTGCCGGCCGGCATGGTATGCACCTTGGTCGGCATCCTGCTGCTGGCGTTTGTCGGCAGCTTTCCGGCGATCTTGTTGGCCGCGGGCCTGGTGGGCGTGGGCTCGTCGACCTTTCACCCGGAAACCTCACGCGTTGCGCGCCTGGCCTCGGGCGGGCGCTACGGCCTGGCGCAATCGACGTTCCAGGTCGGCGGCAACACCGGCAGCGCATTCGGCCCACTGCTGGCGGCGGCGATCATCATCCCGTACGGCCAGGACCATATCGCCTGGTTCGGCCTGTTTGCCGTATTCGCCATCGGTGTGCTGTATGGCTTGAGCCGCTGGTACCGCAACCACCTCAACCTGTTCAAGCTCAAGCAAGGCAGCCAGGCCACCCATGGTCTGTCCAAAGGCCGCGTGACCTTCGCTTTGGTGGTGTTGGCGGTACTGGTGTTTTCCAAGTACTTCTACATGTCCAGCCTGACCAGCTACTTCACCTTCTACCTGATCGAAAAATTCCAGCTGTCGGTGGCCAACTCCCAGTTGTACCTGTTCCTGTTCCTCGGCGCGGTGGCGGCGGGCACGTTCTTCGGCGGGCCGATCGGCGACCGCATCGGGCGTAAGAAGGTCATCTGGTTCTCGATCCTCGGCGCCGCGCCGTTCACCTTGGCCCTGCCCTACGTCGACCTGTTCTGGACCGCCGTGCTCAGCGTGGTAATCGGTTTTATCCTGGCCTCGGCGTTCTCGGCCATTGTGGTGTTCGCCCAGGAACTGGTGCCGGGCAATGTGGGCATGATCGCCGGTATCTTCTTTGGCCTGATGTTCGGCTTCAGTGGGATCGGCGCAGCCTTGCTCGGCCTGCTGGCGGATAACCACGGTATCGAATACGTCTACAAGCTGTGCTCGTTCCTGCCGCTGGTGGGGATACTCACGGTGTTGCTGCCGTCGACCAAAGGGGTCTGACCGCCGGCCATCGGATGGCGGTATGCCATTACGGTTTGTGTTCTGAAAAACCTGTGTGTGCGCTTACAATTCGCGTTTAAACGCACACCAGGCAGTTCTGCACGCTATGACGCTCGACCCTCCCACGATTCTGGCCCTGACCGTCGCCCTGGCGGCCGCGGCTGCGCTTTACCTGTTGATTGAATGGCGCAGTGTGCGCGAACCGTCCTTGCTGTATTGGAGCGCCGGTTTCGCCACCATCACCGTCGGCTCAACCCTGGCGCTGCTGCGCATAAACGGCTACCTGGTGATCGGCATCTGGTTCGCCAACGGTTTGCTGGTGAGCGCACATTTTCTGTTTTTGCTCGGGGTGGCGCGGTTCACCCAGGTGCGCCTTTCACCGCTTTGGGCACTGATGCTGGTGGTGTGGCTTGGCATGCTGATGCTCCCGGCCGACCTGCCGTGGTCCAAAGCCATGTTGGCGGTGCAGTCGCTGTTGGTGGCCTTGCCGACCTTGCGCGCCAGTTTCCTGCTGCGTCCCCATGGCAAATCCCTGAGTGTCGGTGCGGTGCAACTGCGCTATGTGCTGCTGATTCATGGCGCCTTCTACGTGGCCAAGGCCGTGTCGGTGGTGATCCCCGGCACGTTGATCGACCTGGCGGCGTTCAAGGGCGAAATCATCCAGGTGTCGCTGGTGGAAGGCGCCATGGCGATCATGCTGATCGCGTTGTCCATGACCGGCTCGGAACGCTACCGCCGCGAACAGCACATCGCCCGCCTCGCCGCCCGCGACCCACTCACCGCCCTCTACAACCGCCGCGCCCTCGACCTGCGCGCACCACGCCTGCTGGCCCAGGCCTCGGCGGCGCAACCGGGGGCGTTGCTGCTGATCGACATCGATCATTTCAAAGGCGTCAACGACTTGCACGGCCACACCGCCGGTGACCGGCTGTTGATAGCATTGAGCGAAATGATCCGCAGCGTCACCCCCGACGGCGCCCTCGCCGCGCGCCTGGGCGGCGATGAATTCGTCATCCTGCTCAACGCCACCAGCGCCGAGCGGGTCGTCGACCTGGGCAACCGCCTGCGCGGGCAATTCCAGCAACTGGCCGGCCAACACTTCGCCACGCCGCAACCGGTCACGCTGAGCATCGGTGCCCTGCTCTTCGAGCAACCACCGGCCAGCCTGGCGGCGTTGATCGAACAGGGGGATGCCACGCTGTATGAATCCAAGCGAGGTGGGCGTGACCGGATTCAGTTGGTGAGTGGGACGGGGGCTGGCGCTTGAAGCGCCGACTGTTGTGCTGAGCCTGTTCGCTACCGCAAGCAGCATCTGCCAGACCGGAGCTATCTGCGCGCCGGCGGAGTAAAACCCTTCACCACGAGATACAACAACGGCCCCACCGATACGAATACCGCCGTCAGCAGCCAGTACGGCAGCACCGACATCATCGGCCGCCCACGCCGACGCGTATCGCGATACATCCACACGCACGCCAGCACCGCCATCAAGTACAGGTCAATAACCACCTGCGCCGTGTCCGGGCGCGACAGCAGTTCCCGGCCAAAAGCCCATAGCGATTGCTCGGCAGTGAGCAGAATCACAAGGGTATACAGGGAAAACCCCAGCAACGCGGCGAGGGCAGTGAAAGGTTTGTGCATGGTCTGCTCCTTGATGTGATCGAGCATTACCCTAGTGATAAGGTGACGCTCCTCGCAATGACCAAGGAGGTCATGAATTGTCCATGGACACCCCGTTGACTGCCGGCGCACAGCTGCGCCAATTACGCCGCCGCGCCAAGCTAAGCCAGTTGGAACTGGCGCTGATCACCGGAGTGTCCCAGCGCCATCTCAGTTGCGTCGAAACCGGTCGCGCCAAAGCCAGCCCCGGCACTTTGCATAACCTGCTGACCGCGCTGGACGTACCGCTGGAGCAGTGCAACCGCGTGTTCCTGGCCGCCGGCTACGCACCTCGCTACCACGCCACCCCGCTTGCCGCGCCCGGCATGGCGGCGATTCGCGAAGCCGTCAGCCATGTGCTGCACGCCAACAACCCCGCGCCGGCGATCCTGTTAGGCAGTCATTGGGAGGTACTGGCCGCCAATGCAAGCACCGGGGTGTTGTTTGAACTGGTCGGGATCGCGCCCCCAGCCACTGACGGCCTGAACCTGCTGGCCACCCTGCTACAACCGGGCGGCCTGGGCGACCACTTGATTAATGCCGAAGAGATCCGCAACGTGGCTTGGCAACGCGCCAGTCGTGAAGCAATGGGTAACCCGGGGTTGGCCGCGCTGCTGGACGGTTTGCCGGCGCCGGACGTCACCGAATTGCCAGCGTCTATGCCGCCGCTGGTGTTGACGCGCATCCGTTCGCGTCGGGGCGGGTTGAACTTTCTATCGACCTTCACCACCTTCGGCATGCCCCAGGACATTACCCTCACCTCCTTACGCATCGAACACCTGATCCCCGCCGATGCGCACACTTGGGAAGTAATGCGCGGCGCCTATGCGCACTATTCCGCGCTGGTTTTGTGAAATATCTGTCCGTAGACTGCCGCCATACCTCCCATCTGAAGGCGGCGAAAAAACGTGATGCAAGTTACCGAAGTTTCCATTGCCCAACTGCGCGCGGCGCTTGAATCCGGCCAGACCACTGCCGTTGAACTGGTCAAGGCTTACCTGGCGCGGATCGATGCCTATGACGGCCCGCAAACGGCTACCGCACTTAACGCTGTGGTGGTACGCAATCCCCAGGCTCTGGAAGAGGCCCAGGCGTCCGATGCGCGCCGGGCCAAGGGCGAAACACTCGGACCGCTGGATGGCATTCCTTACACGGCCAAGGACAGTTACCTGGTCAAAGGCCTGACAGCGGCCTCCGGTAGCCCGGCGTTCGCCAAGTTAGTGGCCTATCGCGACGCGTTCACCATCGAACGCCTGCGCGCCGGGGGGGCGATCTGCCTGGGCAAGACCAATATGCCGCCGATGGCCAATGGCGGCATGCAGCGCGGTGTGTACGGCCGCGCTGAAAGCCCCTACAACGCTGACTACCTCACCGCGCCGTTCGCCTCCGGTTCGTCCAATGGCGCCGGCACCGCGACAGCAGCCAGTTTCGCCGCGTTCGGCCTGGCTGAAGAAACCTGGTCGAGCGGCCGCGGCCCGGCCTCCAACAATGGCCTGTGCGCATACACGCCTTCCCGTGGAGTGATTTCGGTGCGCGGCAACTGGCCGTTGACCCCAACCATGGACGTGGTGGTGCCGTTTGCGCGCACCATGGCTGACCTCCTGGAAGTGCTTGATGTGGTGGTCGCCGAAGACCCCGATACCCGTGGCGACCTGTGGCGCCTGCAACCCTGGGTGCCGATCCCCAGCGTCGCCTCGGTGCGCCCAGCGTCCTACGCACAATTGGCCGCCAGCCCGTCGGACCTGGCCGGCAAGCGCTTTGGCGTGCCGCGCATGTACATCAATGCCGACCCGGACGCCGGCACCAGCGAAAAACCCGGCATCGGTGGCCCGACCGGGCAGAAGATCCACACCCGTGCCAGCGTGATCGATCTATGGCAGGCCGCGCGCCAAGCCTTGGAAGCAGCCGGCGCGGAAGTGATCGAGGTGGATTTCCCGCTGGTCTCCAACTGCGAAGGCGACCGCCCGGGCGCACCCACAGTGTTTACCCGTGGCCTGGTGTCCAAGCAGTTCCTGCACGATGAACTGTGGGAGCTTTCCGCCTGGGCCTTTGACGATTTCCTGCGGGCCAATAACGACCCGGCACTCAACCGCCTGGCGGACGTTGATGGCCCGCAGATCTTCCCCCATGACCCCGGCACCTTGCCCAACCGCGAAGACGACCTCGCCGCCGGCATGGACGAGTACGTACGCATGGCCCAGCGCGGCATCACGCCATGGAATGAAATCGCCAGCGTGCCCGACGGCCTGCGCGGCCTGGAACAAACCCGGCGCATCGACTTGGAAGACTGGATGGACAACCTCGGCCTCGACGCGGTGCTGTTCCCCACCGTGGCCGACGTTGGCCCGGCGGACGCGGATGTCAACGAAACCAGCGCCGACATCGCCTGGAGCAACGGCATCTGGGTGGCCAACGGCAACCTCGCCATCCGCCACCTGGGCGTGCCCACCGTCACCGTGCCGATGGGCGTGATGGCGGATATCGGCATGCCGGTGGGGCTGACATTTGCCGGGCGGGCGTACGATGACTCGGCGTTACTGCGCCTCGCCTCGGCCTATGAAGCAACCGGCAGCAAACGCCTGATCCCGCCGCGCACCCCACCACTGAACACACACTAACGGGTTCGATGCCTCGAACGCATTTCACGTCAGGCCACGTAGGGCACGGCAATCAGCAGGATTGCCGTGCCATGGCAGGCGGTTGCAGGCACTACCCCATAACGCATGCGCACCAGGGCACAGGCCAACCCTTCCACAAGGGTAAACAGCAGCACAGGCCATCCCAGTTGGGTCACGCTAAGGGCCAGGAAACTATGGCACGCGGCGAAGGCCACGCCGCTGATCAAGGCCGCACGAATCGGCGCGACCTGCTGCTCCAGGTGGCCCTGTAAAAAACCGCGAAACAGCACTTCCTCCAACGCGTTGGCGCCGTAAGCCAACACGATCATGCCCGGCAACCACAGCCAATAGCCTGGGATCTGTTGGGCGTCGATCCCTTGGTAGGCACGCAATGGCACGCCGATCAGACATCCCACCGCCAACCCCATCAACAACCCCGTTAAGCGGGTTCCTCGGTACCACACCACCAGTGCCCACAACTGCGGGGCCACGCGCGCAAGGCCTGCGATCAGCAGCAACGACAGCCCGCCTAACGTCGCGAGCACGACCGGGTTCGCGCTGAACGCGATCTGCATCTCGCTGCCAAGGGCCCACATGCGCAGCGGCGTCATTGCATCGCGCATCAGCACAAATGCCGCCAGCAGAATCAGAATGCGCATAGCCACCAGCGTTCTGGGGGTGAGCGCGAACCACAAGCCGAATAACAAAAGGCCTGGCGCCAGGTACGCTCCAAAGTCCAGCAGAACCACGATTGCCTGGGCGATCATCGGTTCTCAAGCGCCGACCTGTTCACACCGTGCAAACGACACCACTGATCGGCTACGTCGCCCAAAGTGCTGGGTTCGCCGCTACGAAGCCACGCCATAAAGGCCCGGTCGAACTTAAACGTCGCCCCACACTGATCACGCATAAAACGCCGAACGTTCTGGGTGCTTTTGTATTGCGCGGTGATGGGGGTGGCGCGGGTGAGAACGTCACGATGCCAGTCAATGTCCATTTTGAATCTCGGCTGAGTGATATTAAGGCGCTAGCATAACGGTGCGCGGTCCGCACAGGAAAGCACCAAGCCCTGAAAACCTTTCGACACCCACTGTTAGGACGTCACATAAATAAATCCCCTCATAAATCTCTCTATTTTTCTAGATAATCCAAATTTTACTTTCCATCCCAAGCTGATTTATTGCATGGTTGTACGACGACTTAATCGTCGTCTCGCCTCCATAACAATAAGGACCTCTCCATGCAAAACATCAAAGTGCTGATCGGCTTTCTATGTCTGTTCAGCGGCTACGTCGCCGCCGGCCCTGCCGCCGACGACCAGGATGTAGCCCAAGCCGTCGACCACCTGACCCAAGCCATGCTGCATAAAGACATCAAGCAATTGCAGGCCCTCACCGCCGAGAAGCTGACCTACGGCCACTCCAGCGGCAAGATCCAGAACAAACAGGAATTTATCGCCGACATCGAAACCGGCCGCAGCGGCTTCAAGACCCTGGAAATGCAGAAGCAGACCATCACCTTGAACGGCGATACGGCATTGGTACGCAACCACTTTCACGCCCAAGCGGTGAACAGTGGCGTCGAGGTGCCGACCGATATCGAAAACTTCCAGGTTTGGCAGAAGCAAAAAGGCCACTGGCTGCTGATCGGTCGCCAAGCGTTCAAGTTCTGACACACCCGGTGAGCCCAGCGCGGCTCACCACGCCACGATGTTGCGCACCTTGAGCAACGCCTCGCGCAGCGCCGGCATGTCCACCGACCCCAGGGCCAGGCGCAGCGCATGGGGCACATGGGTCGAGACCGCGAACGGCTCGGCGGTGGACACCGACACGCCCTGGCGCTGCAAGGCCATTGCCACTTGATCGGCGCGAGCGTCTTCGGCCAGCGGTAACCACAAAAAATACGAAGACGGATGACAGGTGTAATCCAACCCCTTGAGCACCTGTGCCGCCAACGCCTGCCGCGCCTTGGCGTCCTCGCGTTTTTTTGCTTCCAACTGCGCCACAGTGCCGTCTTCCAGCCAGCCCACGGCGATGGCGCTCATGATGCCGGGCACATTCCAGGTCGTGGCCATCACCCTGCGCTCCAGCGCGCCGACCCACGCCGGCGGTGCCGCGACAAATCCAACGCGCAAACCGGTAGCGACACTCTTGGATAACCCGCCGACATATACCGTGCGCTCCGGCGCCAGGCTGGCAACCGGCGGCGGTGCGTCTTCGGCGAGAAACGCGTAAGCCGCATCCTCGATGATCATCAGATTGTGCTGGCGGGCGATGTCCACCAACCGCTCGCGCTGCGCCAGGTCCATCACCCAACCGAGTGGGTTATGCAGGGTCGGCATGCTGTACACCGCGCGCACCGGGCGGCGGCGACACAACTGTTGCAGAGCGTCCAGGTCCGGACCGTAGGCAGTGACCGGCAGGGCAAGGATTTCCAGATGCAGGGTTTCGGCCAGCACCTTGAACCCCGAGTAAGTCAACGCATCGACGGCAATCACATCGCCCGGTTTGAGCAGCGCCATCATGGTCACCGCCAGGCCATGTTGCGCACCGCTGACCACCAGCACCTGTTCGGCCGCCACCGTTAAACCGCGACTAAGCAAGTGCCGAGCGACGGCGGCGCGCTCGTGTATACGGCCGGCATGGGGCTGGTAACGCAGTAATGCTTCCAGGTCGCCGGACAGCGCCAACTGGCGCAGAGCCGTGCGCAGCAGGTCGGCCTGGCCGGGCAAGGACGGATAGTTGAAATTCAGATCGAGCAGGCCCGCCGCCACGTTCATCTGCCCACTGCCCTGCCCCGGCGGCAAGGCGATTTCACGGACAAAAGTGCCCCGTCCCGTTTCGCCACTGACCAGGCCCATGGCCTCCAACTCAGTGTACACGCGGCTCGCCGTTGCCAGCGCCAAGCCATGTTCGGCGGCCAACTGACGGTGCGTAGGCAGCCGGGTTCCGGGCGCCAACGCACCTGAGCGGATGGCGTGGGCGAAGCGGTCGACCAGCAGTTTGTAACGGGCTCGCGGCATGGCGGCTGTATCCATGACAATTTTTTGATTGTCCCAATCCTCGCTCCTAGGATGACGCCCACGCAACTTCTCTTTTTCAGGCAGACCTCATGGAACGTTCCCTCGACACCCCGGACACCCGCACCCAGGGCTGGATCAACGGTTTTATCGGCGTGGTGATCTTCAGTGGCTCACTGCCGGCCACGCGCCTGGCGGTGATGGAATTCGATCCAGTGTTCCTGACCGTGATCCGCGCCACCCTCGCCGCGCTGCTGGCGGTATTGCTGCTATGGGTATTCAAGGAGAAACGCCCCACACGCCAGCAGTGGCTGCCTCTGGCGATCGTCTCGCTGGGCGTGGTGATCGGTTTTCCCCTGCTCACCGCCATGGCGTTGCAATACGTGACCTCCGCCCATTCCATCGTGTTTATCGGCCTGTTGCCGCTGGCCACTGCGGTGTTTGCGGTGTGGCGCGGTGGGGAGCGGCCGCGCCCGGTGTTCTGGTTGTTTTCGCTGCTGGGCAGCGCATTGGTGGTGGGTTACGCCTTGTCGCAGGGCCTGACCGCCGCTCCGGCTGGCGATTTGCTGATGCTGCTGGCGGTGCTGGTGTGCGGCCTGGGGTATGCCGAGGGCGCCACGCTGTCGCGCAGCCTCGGCGGTTGGCAGGTGATCTGTTGGGCACTGGTGGTGGCACTGCCAGTGGTGGCGCCGCTGAGCCTTTTACTGGCGCCGTCGAGCGTCTCCGGGATCAGCCTGTCGGCGTGGCTGAGCCTGGGCTACGTGGCGTTGTTCAGCATGCTGATCGGCTTCGTATTCTGGTATCGCGGCCTCGCCCAGGGCGGTATTGCGGCTGTCGGCCAGTTGCAGTTGCTGCAACCGTTCTTCGGCCTGGCGCTGGCGGCTGGGTTGCTGCATGAACAGGTCAGCCTGGGCATGCTGCTGGTGACGCTCATGGTGATCGCATGTGTGGCGGGCGCCAGGCGCTTTGCGCGGTGATCCGTCGTCGCGCAGCAGCACCATTAGCTCAGCGTTCTGTTCCCATTCGTCGTTTGTCCTGCTAAACAGAGCTATCGCCACAGAATAAAAGGATGCGACATGCACGCCCCTTCACTGCAGGACACTACTGCGCCGGAAGGCGTCTGCTACGGCTGCGGCAGCAGCAACCCCCATGGTTTGCATATCAAGAGTCGCTGGGACGAAGACCGCATCCATGTGATCGCCGAGCATCAGCCCGACGCTCGCTATTGCGGCTGGCCGGACCTGGTCTATGGCGGCCTGATCGCCATGCTGGTGGACTGCCACTCCAACTGGACCGCCATGGCCTATCACTATCAGGCCGAACAGCGCGAACCCGGCAGCCTGCCGCGTATCGACTGCGTCACCGGCAACCTGGGTATCAAATTCATCAAGCCCACCCCCATGGGCGTGCCGCTGACGTTGCGTGCGCGGGTCGAGGGCGAAGTCGGGCGCAAAACCCAGGTAATCTGCGAGGTGTACGCCGGCGATGTGCTCACGGCCATCGGTGATTCGGTGTTCGTGCGCGTCGATACCGGCCAATTGGCTGCCGCTGCCCACGGTCGCAACGACTGAACCTGGGCTACCCTCACTGCCATCGCTTATTGAGGACTGCACTAATGGAACGTCTGACCGCCAAAGACTTCGCTCCCGAACTGCTGGAACTCTATGACGGCTATGCCCACGGCACGATCAACCGCCGCGAGTTTCTCGACCGCGCCGCGCTGTTCACCTTGGGCGGGCTGACCGCATCGGCGCTGCTGGCGGCGCTTAGCCCCAACTATGCCCTGGCCGAACAGGTGAAATTCACTGACCCGGCCATCGTCGCCGACTACATCACCTACCCCTCGCCCCAAGGCCACGGCACGGTACGCGGCTATCTGGTGCGCCCGGCCAATGCCAGCGGCAAACTGCCGGCGGTGGTGGTGGTGCATGAAAACCGCGGCTTGAACCCTTATATCGAAGACGTCGCGCGACGCCTGGCCAAGGCCGGTTTCATCGCCCTGGCGCCGGACGGTCTCACATCGGTCGGCGGCTACCCCGGCAATGACGAAAAAGGCAAAGCGCTGCAAGAGAAAATCGACCCGACCCGACTGATGAACGACTTCTTCGCCGCCATCGACTGGCTGATGAAACACGACAGCAGCACCGGCAAAGTCGGCATCACCGGTTTCTGCTACGGCGGCGGCGTGACCAATGCGGCGGCGGTGGCCTACCCCGACCTGGGCGCGGCGGTGTCGTTCTACGGGCGCCAACCGGACGCCAAGGACGTCGCGCGTATCAAGGCGCCGATCATGCTGCACTTCGGCGAGCTGGACACGCGAATCAACGAAGGCTGGCCGGCCTATGAGCAAGCGTTGAAAGCGGCCGGGACGACCTATGAGGCGTATATCTACCAGGGCGCCAACCATGGGTTTCACAACGATTCGACACCGCGCTATGACGAAGCGGCGGCGAACCTGGCGTGGGAGCGCACCTTGGGGTGGTTTCGCAAATACCTGGCGTGAGATCGACTGTCAGCGGGGGCTGCCTGCCGAAAGCTAGCACATGCAACGCTTGTGATGAGCAGGCTTGCCCTGCTCATCACGGCACGCTGAGGATCAGTGTTCCAGAGCATATCGCCGGCAATGGTTGAGGTAGCCTTGTTCATGGCTGCCCACCAGTTGCACCACGCTCGTCCATAGCCATGACGGCGCATCCAGTTGTCGGGTGCGGTTTTCCTGGAGCACTGCCATCCATGCTTTGCGGGTGGCGCGATCCATCTGGCGGGCGTGGGCGATGCCGACTACGCGGGCCAGATAACCGGCAGCGTGCATGGCATCGGTTTCGCTCAGTTCATCCAGCTCCAACTTCATGTCCTGGGGCAGCAGTTCGCGGATAAAAAAGCCGTGATCCAGAAAACGCGTCGCCACCATGCGCTCGCCCAATCCTGGCGATAGATGGCGTGCGCCTTCGACCACGCGACGACCATTGTCCCGAGGCATCTTCGCCCGCGGCGCTCGAGGTGCGGCTGCGCCCACGGCTTCCTTGATATCGATCAGGCAGTATTCCTGATCATCTTTGTCACCCACGCCGAGCAATACCGCATAGCGCATCAGGCCAAGGGAACTGCAGCCTTTTACCCAATATGCAGAGTCCAGCAGTTCAACCTTGGCATCCTTTGGCCGACCTTTAAGCGAGGTGACCAACTGTTGAATGTCATCCGAGGCGCAGACGTGCTCCAACGCGCTTTTTTCCGCGCGCGACAGCGACCAGAAGTGTTTGCCCAAGGGGATCGTCGGCCGCACGCTTTCGATCCGTTCCCGCGCCAGATTCTTCCAGGTGCGTGCCACTGCGCTGCGCATGCCGGCCTTGACCTGGGAGGGGCGCGGCGGGGCTTCATCCGGCTTGTCTTTGAAGGCTTGCTCGTAACCCAGCATCATTTCTTCGAGCATGCGCGCAGTGGTCACACCTGGCAGGTCCGAACCCCGCGCGGCGGTGGCCAGGGACAGGGCCAGGCGCACCAGATCATGGGCCGGGTTGCCGATCACCGTTTGGTCGAGGTCGCGGATATGCATGTCGATACGGCCGTTGTTGTCGCCGGTCGGGCCCAGGTTGCCGGCGTGGCAGTCGCCGCAGATCCAGATCGCCGGTCCATGGGGCAAGCGGCGCCCCGGCAGGCTGTGCAGCCACTCGTAAAACTGTACGGTGCTGCCGCGCACATAGGCGTGAGCCGAGCGCGCCATCTTCAGATTGCGCAGTTGAGTCAGGTGCGGCATGCGAGCGGAGGGGCGTGGAATTTTCATGAACAGCCTCAGGTGGGGCCACAGTAGATCGCAGCGCCCGGGAGAATGTTTCATTTTGTTTCAAGATAATGGCACTAGGACAGCTCAGACGTCGCCGGATTGCACTTGCAACCACTCCTTGAACGCCAACATTGCCGAGGTTTCGGCCCGCGATTGCAGGCGCGTCAGCCAGTAACTGCCGGTGTTGATGCCGACATCGAAAGGCTGGCGGATCAGATCGTTCTCCAGTTGCCGCGTGAACATCAGCGCCGGTGCCAACGCAACGCCGATGCCTTGCAGCGCCGCATCCATCATCGCCAGTGAGGAGTCGAACACGATGCTGCGCGGCACCAGGGTGTCGACGGGCAAACCCGCAGCGTGAAACCACAGGCTCCACTCATCGGCGCGATAGGAGCGCAGCAGCGTGTGTTTCAACAGGTCGTGTGGCGTATGCAGTTGCTCGGCGATCGCGGGGATGCACAGCACCGTCAGCGGCGCTTCCAGCAGATGGCAGGCATCGGTGCCATGCCAGGCGCCGGCACCGAAACGTACTGCGTAGTCCAAGCCTTCGGCGGCCACGTCGACACGGTTGTTATGGGTGGACAAGCGCAGGTCGATAAGCGGGTAGCGGGCCTGGAAGTCGGCCAGGCGCGGCAACAGCCAGCCTACTGCGAAGGTGCCCACCGCCCCCACGGTCAGCACTTCGCGGTAATGCCCGCCTTCGAACTGGCCCAAAGTCTGGGCAACGCGATCGAAGGATTCACGCAGCACCGGCAGCAGGGTTTCGCCTTCGCGGGTGAGCATCAGCCCGCGCGGCAAGCGTTTGAACAAAGTCACATTGAGTTGCGCCTCCAGGCTTTTTACCTGATGGCTGACCGCCGCCTGGGTCACGCACAGTTCAATAGCGGCGCGGGTGAAGCTCAAGTGCCGGGCCGAGGCTTCGAAGGCACGCAAGGCATTGAGGGGCATATGGGAACGCAACATGGGTTTGAGCCCCAATTTTTCTAATGGCAGGTGCGAGATATGATCGTTTGTCGACCGAATGAAATCCACCTAGATTTGCGGCGCCTGCGCAGGCCTTTATCGCTATCGCGACACTTATAGGGAAGCCAACCACCATGCGTCACTACGCACACACCCTCGTTCTTTCTGCGCTGCTGCTCGGCGCGGGCAACTGCATCGCCAGTACCGACCTGCGCCCCGTGGTCAACGCCAGTATCGAGCCGCTGATGCGCCAGCAAGGCATTACCGGCCTGTCGGTCGCGGTGATTCACCAAGGCCAGGTGCAATACTTTAATTACGGCCTTGCCTCCCGAGAAACCCAACAACCGGTCAGCGAAAACACGCTATTTGAAGTGGGTTCGGTCAGTAAAACCTTCGCCGCCACCCTCGGCGGCTACGCCCAAGCCACCGGCAAACTCACGCTGTCGGACAAGGCCAGCCAGCACCTGCCGGCCCTCAAGGGTAGCGCCTTCGAGCAGATCAGCCTGTTGCAACTGGCCACCTACACCGCCGGCGGTTTGCCGTTGCAGTTCCCCCAAGCCGCTGACAATGCAGGCGGCATGCTCAACTACTTCCAGCACTGGAAAGCCACCTATGCGCCCGGCGCACAGCGGCTGTATTCCAACCCCAGCATCGGTCTGTTCGGTTATCTGGCGGCGCAAAGCCTACAACAACCGTACAACGTCGCCATGGAGCAAACACTGCTGCCCAAACTGGGCCTGAAACACACCTATGTGAACGTGCCAAAGGCGCAAATGGCCCTTTACGCCCAAGGCTATGACAAACAGGACAAACCCGTGCGCGTCAGCCCCGGCGCGCTGGACAGCGAAGCCTATGGCATCAAGACCAGCGCCCACGACCTGGCACGCTACGTGATCGCGAACATGCACCCGCAAACCCTGGAACAGCCGCTGCAACAGGCCATCGCCACCACCCATAGCGGTTACTACCGCGTGGATGGCATGACCCAGGCCCTGGGCTGGGAGTACTACCCCTACCCCATTTCGCTGCAAGCGTTGATCGACGGCAACTCCACGCCCATGGCCCTGCAACCCCATGCAGCCAGCTGGTTCACCCAGCCCCAGGCGCAACCGGCCAATGTGCTGTACAACAAAACCGGCTCCACCAGCGGGTTTGGCGCGTACGTGGCGTACGTACCGAGCCAGGACAAAGGCGTGGTGATCCTGGCGAACAGGAACTACCCGAACGCCGAACGGGTGAAAGTGGCACATGCCATCTTGAGTGCCCTGGCCCCATAACGCACTCAGGCGGGCGTGGTTCTGCGGGTTATTCGGCGTACGCCCAGGTCATGCGAAACGACGCCCCGCCCCATTCCGAATCCCGCACCTCGACCTGCCCGCCGTGCCACTGTGACACCCGCTGCACCAAGGCCAGCCCAAGGCCGAAGCCGCCAGTGCGGCGGTCGCGGCTGGCGTCCAGGCGCATGAAGGGTTGGAAGATTTTCGCGCGGCCGCCCTCAGGCACGCCGGGGCCGTCGTCACACACGCGCACTTCATAACCGTTACCGAATGCGAGCAATGACACGTGCACCCGGCGTTCGGCGTAACGAATGGCGTTGCGCAACAGGTTGATCACCGCGCGGGCCATAAAGCGCGGTTCGATCTGGATAAAATCCACCTCGCACACGCGCAACGATAACTGCACACCGGCCGCCTCGGCCTCCAGCGCCACGCTGCCGATCACGCTGTCGAGCCAGCTGTGGGCTTCGATGCGCTCGCGGGTGACCTGGGTGGCGCCGCGTTCCAGGCTGGCATAGGTGAG
The DNA here is from genome assembly GCF_019641515.1 of Pseudomonas sp. S5F11. Taxonomy (NCBI): domain Bacteria; kingdom Pseudomonadati; phylum Pseudomonadota; class Gammaproteobacteria; order Pseudomonadales; family Pseudomonadaceae; genus Pseudomonas; species Pseudomonas sp. S5F11. The sequence continues at coordinate 508,607 of NZ_JAIFJZ010000001.1, read as the reverse complement.
CAACTCCGAGACCATCTCTTCCAGTTCGCCGAGGTCTGCGTACATGTCGGCAATCAGTTCGCTGCGTTGGCGGGGGTCGGCCTGTTGCTTGAGCTGGTCGAGCTCGAACGACAACCGTGCAATCGGTGTACGCAATTCGTGGGACACGGCGTTGGTGAGTTCGCGCTGATTGGCGATCAGGCTTTCGATGCGTTCGGCCATCTGGTTGAAGTGGCCGGCCAGCTCGCGCACGGTGGAGCGGCGCGGCAGCAGGATGCGTGAGCCCAGGTCGTTATCGCCGAAACGCTGGGCAGCCAGGCGGATGTGTTCCAGGTCGCGCCAATGCGGGCGCACCCAAAAATACAGCACAAGGGCCAGGCACACGCCGAGAAGGCCATAGGCCCATAGGTACAGCCATTTGGGTTCTTCCGGCAGTTTGATCTCCAGCAACTGCGGGCCAGCGTCGATAGCGGCGAGGAACTCCTTGAAGTCGCCACGCACCACCAGCAGGCCCTGAGCCAGCAGCGCTTGCTCTCGGGAGGTTAGCGCCTGGGTGTCTTTGTGCACCAATTGCAGACGCAGCCCATAGTGCGGTTGCAGCTCGGCGAGCCGGTCCTGGCGCTGTGCACTGGGTAATGGCCGCAGTTGTTCGACTACGCCATACGCCGGGCCACGCATGGCCTCGCGGTTGTAGGTTTCGTTGGCGTCGGGCAGCAGCTCGTCGAAGGTGTAGTTGACCAGCCAGATTGCGCCTGCCAGGCCCAACGCCAGGATCAGATATAAACGCAGGTACAGCCGCAGCACCTAGACCTCCCACGCAAATGGGTTGAACAGGTAGCCCTTGCCCCAGATGGTCTTGATGCACACCGGTTCGCGGGGGTTGTCGTTGAGCTTGGCGCGCAGCTTGCTGATGTACACGTCGACACTGCGGTTGAGGCCATCGAAGGCGATGCCGCGCATGCGGTTGAGGATGTCATCGCGCGACAGGATGCTGCCAGCGTTACTGGCCAGCAGCCAGAGCAGCTCGAACTCCATGGTGGTCAGGTCGATGCGCTCGTCCCCTAGGCTGACCACCCGGCAACTGCGGTCGATGGCCAACCGGCCGAACGCTAGGGCTCCGCGCACCGTAGGCTCCGGCGCCTGGCGGCGTTGCAATGCACGCAGGCGCGCCAGCAGCACCGGTGGTTTGATCGGTTTGATCACGTAGTCGTCGGCACCGGACTCCAAGCCCAAGATATGGTCCAGATCGTCCTCTTTGGCGGTGAGGATCACGATGGGCGTGTCCGACACCCTGCGGATCTCGCGGCACACCTGCAAGCCACTCTGGCCCGGCAGCATCAAATCGAGCACCACCATCTTTGGCATGAAGTCTAGAAAGGCCGCCAGGGCCTCGTCGCCCCGGTGTACCACGCGCACGTCAAAGCCATGCTGCGACAAAAAATGTGCGATCAGCCCTGCCAGCCGCTCGTCGTCCTCGACAAGCAGGACCTTGCCCAGCCCCAGGTTTTCCATAGGTTCTCAGTTGCAAACGGCGATTGATTGAAGAGCGCGCAGTATAGGTGGCAAGCTGCACCACTTGAGCGGCCGGCCGGCATCGATGGGCCAAGCTTCATGCTTTTAAGAGTTTTTAACAAATAGCCCGCAGTTTTTTACGCCATCTACAGGGAGTTGTATGCGCAAGGATTACCTGGCGTTCTTCGTGTCGCTGTTCTTGTCGCGGCTGGCGGACCAGATTCTGTTATTTATCGTGCCGCTGCTCGTGTTCCAGACCACCGGCAGCGTGGCGTGGGCGGGCCTTGCGTTTTTTGTCGAGTCCCTGCCGCGCTACCTGGCATTCCCGGTGTGCGGCGCGTTGTGCGACAAGTTTTCGCCGCTGCGGATGTTGCATATCAGCCAGGTCTATCGGGCATTGGCATGTGCAGTGGCGGTGGTGCTGTATGGGTTGTTTGATGGGATTTATTGGTTGGTGATCCTGTCGGCCCTGTGCGGGGTGCTGACGACCCTGGGCATTATGGCGCGGGAAGTCGTGATGCCCCATGGCTTCGCACAGTACAGCTACGCCAAGACGTTGTCCTATTCACAGATTGCCGATCAGAGCGGCCTGGTGCTCGGCCCACTGCTGGCGGCGTTGCTGCTGGAAATATGGAGCTGGCCGTGGGTGGTAGCAGGCGTGGCCGGGCTGTTCGTGCTGGCCGATCTGGCCATGCTGATCTGGCAACGCCACACCTCGATGGGCCTGCCCAGTCATGCGCAGCATTCCGACATCTGGCTGCAACCGCTGCGTATCGCCTTGGGCCACATCGGCCGCCTGGCGGCGTTGAAGCGCATCATTATTCTGGCGGTCGGCGTCAACCTGATCGTCGGTGTCACGCTGGCGACCTCGGCGGCGTTGGTCACCGGCCAGTTCGCCGCCGGCAAGGACGCCTACGCCCTGCTCCAGGCTGGCGGGGCGTTGGTCACCATTGCGATTCTGTTCTACCTGGCCCGCGCCACTTTACCCTTGAAGCTTATGGGTGGGCTGGGGTATTCGATGATTGCAATCGGTGCGCTGATCACCGCGATCAGCCCTGCTGTGTGGGTCTATACCGTGGGTTTCCTGCTGATCACCGGCTTCGACAAGATGTTCAACGTGTACCTGCGCAGCACCCGCCAGCGGGTCATCCCGGTTCAGGACTTCGGCAAGACGGTGGGGGTGATTACCCTGCTCAACAACCTGGCGCAACCCCTGGCGGGGTTGGCGATTGCGCTGTTGGCCACGCCCCTGGGCACACAAACGGTGATCCTGTTATTAACCGGGATCACCGCGCTGATCGGCCTGGCGGTCGCCTCAGGCTGGCACGCCACTGTGAAAGCGGAACTCGACGTCGGGTGACTCGATCAGCTCTTGCTCGGCCGCCCTTACCCGCTCGATCACTTGGGCGATGTCCTTGGCGTCGCCATATTGGTAGGCCAGCTTCAAGTACCCCTGAAAGTGCCGGGCCTCGCTTTTGAGCAGACCGAAGTAGAACTTGCCGAGCTCGTCGTCCAGATGGGGCACCAGCGCTTCGAAACGCTCGCAACTACGCGCCTCGATAAACGCGCCCACCACCAGGGTATCCACCAATTTGACCGGCTCATGGCTACGCACCACTTTGCGCAGTCCCGAGGCATAGCGCCCGGCGTGCAACTGGCGCAGTTCGACCTTGCGCTTTTTCATCAGGCGCATGACCTGCTCGTGATGCACCAGCTCTTCCCGGGCCAGGCGCGACATCATATTGATCAGGTCGACATGGGCGTGGTACTTGGCCATTAGGCTCAGTGCCGTACTGGCGGCCTTGAATTCACAGTTCTTGTGGTCGATCAACAAGGTGTCCTGATCGGCCAATGCGGCCTGGACCCAGGCGTCAGGGGTACGGCAACCGAGGAATTCGTGGATTTCGGGCAGGTTCATCGGGCTCACGGGCAAAGGATCACAAAAGGGCGCCGATTATACCGACCGTGCCGCAGACCACCAGCCACCGGGCTTGATGTGCATCAACATGACGCCCGGCGCGGAGCAACTATAGTTGTGACACCCCCCTTGTTTCCGGAGTAACCGACCATGCAAGACGTCCGCAGCATCCTGGTGGTCCTTGAAACCGAACATTCCGAGAGCCTGGCCCTCAAGCGCGCCAAGCTGATCGCCGGGGTGACCGGGGCGCATCTGCATCTGTTGGTGTGCGACCGCAAACACGAGCACTCCGCGCTGCTCAGCGTACTCAAAGCGAGCCTGACCGAAGAAGGCTACAGCGTGACCACCGAACAGGCCTGGAACGATAGCCTGCATGACACCGTCATCGCGGTGCAGCAGGCTGAAGGCTGTGGCTTGGTGATCAAGCAGCACTACCCTGATAGCCCGCTGAAAAAGGCCCTGCTGACACCGACAGACTGGAAATTGCTGCGCTACTGCCCCGCGCCGGTGCTGCTGGTCAAAACCGCCACACCCTGGGCCGGCAAAGTGATCCTGGCCGCCATCGATGTGGGCAACAGCGATGTGGAGCACCGCTCGCTGCACCATTCGATCATCGACCATGGTTTCGACATCGCCTACCTGGCCAAGGCCCAGTTACATGTGATCAGCGCCCATCCCTCGCCGATGCTGTCGGCGGCGGACCCCACGTTCCAGCTCAAGGAAAGCATCGAGGCACGGTATCGCGAGCAGTGCCAAGCCTTCCAGGCCGAATTCGATGTGGACGATACCCACCTGCATATCGAAGAAGGCCCGGCGGATGTGCTGATTCCTCATATGGCCAGCAAGCTGCAAGCGGCGGTGACCATTATCGGCACCGTGGCGCGCACCGGCCTGACCGGCGCATTGATAGGCAACACCGCGGAGGTGGTGCTGGATAAAGTGGAAAGCGATGTGCTGGTGCTCAAACCGGAGACGTTGATGGATCAGTTGCAAGAGTTGGCTGCCAAGGACTGACGCCAACTTCCAACACAACTGAGATCCAAAGTGGGAGGGGGCAAGCCCCCCTCTCATATTTGGAATTGCGCTGTCAGTCAGCCAGCGCATCGTTCAGGAAAGCCGGCGCGATATAGCGCTGGTAGTGAGCCTCGGACAGGATAAAAAACTCACGGTCGATAGCATCGCGCAGTTCCGGCAGGGCCCAGTCACGAAACTCCGGCAACAGCACCATGCCATAGGCCTCCAAATTGGAAATCACCCGCGCTCCGCGAGCAATCAACTGATACGCCCAGCAGTACTCGGACTGGTGCGGCACGAAACGGATCTTGCGCTGTTCCAGTTGCCAACGCAGTTTCTGCGGGTCGAATACTTCAAGCTTGCCGGCCATCACCTGTACCAGCAACTGCTCCAAGCGCAGCCATACCGCGCGCTTTGCCTCCTCGTCGTAGCCGTTCCACTGGATCACTTCGTGATGGAAACGCTTGCAGCCGCGGCACACGAGATCGCCGTAGACCGTGGAGCACAGACCGACGCAGGGCGTCTTGATGGTTGAGTTGGACATGGGCGGCAACACGCAAATCAGCGAAACAGTGCGCCATGTTAGCCCTTTGTCTAAGCTCGATCACCCGGCAAACGTGACATGGCAACTTACCTTTAGTTTTTTTTTGCCGTAGAATCATCCGGCCTTGTAAGGCGCCAATAATCCGCTGGAAGCTGTTTTCAAAGCGTCACGAGCACAGTCGTTCCTTCAGAACGGTGTTGGCGATGGTGAATGACCCGGTAGGTCGAGCATCAGCGCCAACCCTCATCAGCTCCGTTCTGCAGGCGTAAAACTTTGAAAGCAGCTTCTGTAAGGAATGCCGGCAGCGCTGGCTTTGCGGCCCAAAAAGCCCCCGAGCGCATGCGTGCCGTTCATTTCTGGATGAGCGTCCCGTGGGACCACTGATGAGGGTAATAACTGTGCTTGAAGCCTACCGCAAACATATCGAAGAGCGTGCAGCCCTGGGTATCGTTCCCCAGCCGCTTAACGCCGAACAAACCGCAGGCCTGGTCGAGCTGCTGAAGAATCCTCCGGCTGGCGAAGAAGAATTCCTCGTTGACCTGATCACCAACCGCATTCCACCAGGTGTTGACGAAGCTGCCTACGTCAAGGCCGGTTTCCTGTCTGCCCTGGCCAAGGGCGAAGCCACTTCCCCCCTGATCGACAAGAAGCGCGCCGTTGAACTGCTTGGCACCATGCAAGGCGGCTACAACATCGTGACCCTGGTCGAGCTGCTTGACGATGCCGAGCTGGCACCTGTTGCCGCCGCTCAACTCAAGCACACCCTGCTGATGTTCGATGCGTTCCACGACGTGGCAGAAAAAGCCAAGAACGGTAACGAACACGCCAAAGCGGTGCTGCAGTCCTGGGCCGACGGCGAGTGGTTTAAGAACCGCCCGACCCTGGCCGACAAGATCAGCCTGCGCGTGTTCAAGGTCACCGGCGAAACCAACACCGACGACCTGTCCCCTGCCCCAGACGCCTGGTCCCGCCCTGATATCCCGCTGCACGCCCTGGCCATGCTGAAAATGGCGCGCGAAGGCATCGTGCCGGACGAGCAAGGCAAGACCGGCCCAATGAAGCAGATCGAAGAGATGCGCGGCCAAGGCTTCCCGATCGCCTACGTCGGTGACGTGGTCGGTACCGGTTCGTCGCGTAAATCCGCCACCAACTCCGTACTGTGGTTCTTCGGCGACGACGTTCCTTATGTACCGAACAAGCGTGCCGGTGGTTTCTGCTTCGGCAGCAAGATCGCTCCGATCTTCTACAACACCATGGAAGATGCCGGCGCACTGCCAATCGAGTTCGACGTCACCAACATGCACATGGGCGACGTGATCGACCTGTACCCGCATGCTGGCAAAGTCTGCAAGCACGGCACCGATGAAGTCCTGACCACCTTCGAAATGAAGACCCCAGTGCTGTTGGACGAAGTCCGCGCCGGCGGCCGTATCCCGTTGATCATCGGCCGTGGCCTGACAGACAAGGCCCGTGCCGAGCTGGGCCTGGGCCCGACCGATCTGTTCAAGCTGCCAGAAGCCCCGGTCGACACCGGCAAAGGCTTCACCCTGGCACAGAAGATGGTCGGCAAGGCGTGCGGCCTGCCGGAAGGCAAAGGCGTGCGTCCAGGCACCTACTGCGAACCGAAGATGACCACCGTAGGTTCTCAGGACACCACCGGTCCGATGACCCGTGACGAACTGAAAGACCTGGCGTGCCTGGGCTTCTCCACCGATCTGGTGATGCAGTCTTTCTGCCACACCGCGGCCTATCCAAAGCCGATCGACGTGACCACCCACCACACCCTGCCTGACTTCATCATGACCCGTGGCGGTGTATCCCTGCGTCCGGGCGACGGCATCATCCACAGCTGGCTGAACCGCATGCTGCTGCCGGACACCGTCGGCACCGGCGGCGACTCCCACACCCGCTTCCCGATGGGCATTTCGTTCCCAGCCGGTTCCGGTCTGGTCGCGTTCGCCGCCGCCACCGGCGTCATGCCGCTGGACATGCCGGAATCGATCCTGGTGCGCTTCAAAGGCAAAATGAAACCTGGCATCACCCTGCGTGACCTGGTTCATGCCATTCCTTACTACGCGATTCAGGCTGGCCTGTTGACCGTAGAGAAGAAAGGCAAGAAAAACGCCTTCTCCGGCCGCATCCTGGAAATCGAAGGTCTGAACGACCTGACCCTGGAGCAAGCGTTCGAGCTGTCCGACGCCTCGGCCGAACGTTCGGCTGCCGGTTGCACCATCAAGCTGTCCAAAGAGTCCATCACCGAGTACCTGAACTCCAACATCACCCTGCTGCGCTGGATGATCGGTGAAGGCTACGGCGATGCACGCACCCTGGAACGTCGCGCCCAAGCGATGGAAGCCTGGGTCGCCAACCCGGAGCTGATGGAAGCCGATGCCGACGCCGAATACGCCGAAATCATCGAGATCGACCTGGCCGAGATCAACGAGCCGATCCTCTGCGCACCGAACGACCCGGACGATGCCCGTCTGCTGTCCAGCGTTGCCGGCGAGAAGATCGACGAAGTGTTCATCGGTTCTTGCATGACCAACATCGGTCACTTCCGCGCTGCCGGTAAGTTGCTGGAACAGGTCAAGGGTCAGCTGCCAACCCGTCTGTGGCTGTCGCCGCCGACCAAGATGGACGCTCACCAACTGACCGAAGAAGGCTACTACGGCATCTATGGCAAGGCTGGCGCACGCATGGAAATGCCGGGCTGCTCGCTGTGCATGGGTAACCAGGCACGGGTAGAACCGAACTCCACCGTGGTGTCGACGTCGACCCGTAACTTCCCGAACCGTCTGGGTGACGGCGCGAACGTCTACCTGGCTTCGGCTGAGCTGGCGGCTGTCGCTTCGACCCTGGGTCGCCTGCCGACCGTCGAGGAGTACATGGGCTACGCGGCCAAGCTGGACACCATGGCCAGCGACGTCTACCGCTACCTGAACTTCGACCAGATCGCCGAGTTCCGCAAGATCGCGGCCAGCGCCAACATCCCGGTGCTGCAAGCTTAACGGTGTGTTGATGTGAAAAACGCCGCGTATCGCAAGATACGCGGCGTTTTTTTGTGTCTGGAATAAGCCATTAGTGGCAAGACAAAACAATGACGGGAGAGGACAAGCCCCCTCCCACACCACTTAAGCCATCAGCGAATACACCAACGCCGTAATCGCCACCAGACCAACCGCCGTGACAAACACGTTGGACGCCTGCCCACGGTATTTGGCCATGGCCGGCACTTTGCGGATGGCGTACATCGGCATCAGGAACAGGATTGACGCAATCACTGGGCCGCCGAGGGTCTCGATCATACCGAGGATGCTGGGGTTGAGCGTGGCGACGATCCAGCACACCACCAGCATGAAGGCGGCAGTCATGCGGTCCAGGGTCTTGGCGGCCGGGCGGCGACCGGTTTTAAGCACCAAGCCCTTGAGGCCTTCACTGGCACCGATGTAGTGGCCCAGGAACGACTTGGCGATTGCCACGAACGCGATCAGCGGCGCGGCGAACGCGATGGTCGGGTTGTTGAAGTGGTTGGCCAGGTACGACAGGATCGACAGGTTCTGCGCCTTGGCTTCGGCCAACTGGGCCGGCGACAGGGTCAGCACGCAACTGAACACAAAGAACAACACCATCGCCACCATCAATAGGTGCGCGCGGGACAGGATCTGCGAGCTGCGCTCATCGGCATTGGCGCCGTATTGGCGCTTCTGATCCACCGCGAACGCCGAAATGATCGGCGAGTGGTTGAACGAGAACACCATCACCGGAATCGCCAGCCACAGCGTATTGAGCAACGCCGACGGCGCCGGCAGCTCGCGGGCGGTGCTGAGGATGCCGCCGGTCCAGTGCGGCACCAGGTACACCGCCAGGAACAGCAAGGCGACGATAAACGGATACACCATCAGGCTCATGGCCTTGACGATCACCTGCTCGCCGCAGCGCACCACGGCCAGCAGGCCCAGGATCAGCACGAACGACAGAATCGCCCGTGGCGGCGGCAGGATATGCAGCTGGTGTTCCATGAAGCTGCCGACGGTGTTGGTCAGCGCCACGCTGTAGATCAGCAGGATCGGGAAAATCGCGAAGAAGTACAGCAACGTGATCAACGCCCCGGCCTTGATACCGAAATGCTCTTCCACCACGTCGGTAATGTCGGAGCCTTCACGACCGGACAGCACGAACCGCGTCAGGCCACGGTGGGCGAAGAACGTCATCGGGAATGCCAGCAGCGCCAGGATCACCAGGGGCCAGAAGCCGCCCAGCCCTGCGTTGATCGGCAAGAACAAAGTACCGGCGCCAATGGCGGTGCCGAACAGGCCGAGCATCCAGGTGGTGTCCTGGCGGCTCCAGCGCGTGAGGGTTGCAGGTGTCGTTGCATAGCGTTCGTCGACGCTATTGGCCTGATCATTCATCCAGTCGGATCTCCGCATTTACACAGCCGGGACGAGTCAGAAAAACCTGACAGGCAGCGCCCCGACCATAGAAGGGGCCGGATTGTCCGGGATTCTCGTGAAGAAGCAAAGACTTAGCTGAGGAATGGTTGACCGGTGCAGCCGCAGACAATCACGAACTTGCCCGACCCACGAGCAGTAAATTTTCCTTCCCGATAAAACGCTCTGTCTTACAAATCCAGCATACTGGTCCTGTCTACCCTCCAAGGAAGAGCCTTGCGATGACCACCACTGTTCTGGTCCTGGTTGAAACCATCAACGACTACCTGCCCATCATCGAAAGCAACGACTTTCATGTGATCCTGGCGCCGACGCCCGCCGAACGCGCCCACGCCATCAAAGCCCACGGCGGGCAGATCCAGGCCGTGCTGACCCGTGGCCCATTGGGCCTGTACGCCGAAGAAATCGCCGCCTTGCCACAGCTGGAGATCATCTGCGTGATCGGCGCCGGTTATGAACACGTCGACCTGCAAGCCGCCAGCAATCGCGGGATCGTGGTTACAAACGGCGCCGGCGTGAATGCACCGTCGGTGGCCGACCACGCCATGGCGCTGTTGCTGTCACTGGTACGCGGCATCCCGCAGAACGACGCCGCAGTGCGGCGTGGCGAGTGGCCCAAAGTGATGCGCCCGTCCCTGGGCGGCAAGCACCTGGGCATTCTCGGGCTTGGCGCCGTCGGCCTGGAGATCGCCAAGCGCGCGGCCCTGGGTTTTGGCATGGAGATCAGTTACCACAATCGCCAACCACGGGATGACGTGGACTACACCTACTGCGCCACGGCTCTGGATCTGGCGCGCAGCGCGGACTTCTTGATTCTGGCCACGCCCGGCGGCGACGGCACCCGGCACCTGATTGACCGACGCGTACTGGACGCCCTCGGTCCCCATGGCTACTTGGTGAACATCGGGCGTGGCAGCGTGGTGGTCACCGCCGACCTGATTGCCGCCCTCGAACAGCGGCGCATCGGCGGTGCGGCGCTGGATGTGTTCGACGACGAACCCAAGGTGCCCGACGCCCTCAAGCGCCTGGGCAATACCGTACTCACCTCCCATGTCGCCGGGCTGTCGCCCGAGGCCGCCCATGACACCGTGCAGCGCGTGGCCGACAACCTGGTGGAGTATTTCGCCGGGCGCCCGGTGCTCACCCCGGTCGCCCTGCCCCCGCCCGTAAAATGACCGATCAGGCACGTTGATCATCCTGCAACACGCTAACCTATTAAACCGCCCCGACCTTGTGGCTGGGCGGTGGCGCGCATTAGATTAGCCAATAGTCCGAGGCCTTTAGAATAAGCAGAAGGGATAAGCATGGCGCTGAACGACCAATCCACCCAGATTCGCCCCGGCGAGGAACTCGATGCCGGCCTGATCGATCCCTACCTCAAGGCCCACATCCCGGGGTTGAGCGGCACGCCCACCATCAGCCAGTTTCCCGGTGGCGCCTCCAACCTGACTTACCTGCTGGAATACCCCGATCAGGAATTCGTACTGCGCCGCCCACCTTTTGGGCACAAAGCCAAGTCCGCCCACGACATGGGCCGCGAGTTCCGCATTCTCAACCAACTGAAGGATGGCTTCCCCTACTGTCCCAAGGCCTACGTGCATTGCACCGATGAGTCGGTGATCGGCGCCGAGTTTTATGTGATGGAGCGCGTCAACGGCATCATCCTGCGCTCCGACCTGCCCGCCGAGCTGGGCCTGGATGCAGCGAAGACTCAAGCACTGTGCAAAAGCTTTATCGACAAGTTCGTCGAACTGCATCAGGTGGACTACACCGCTTGCGGCCTGGCCGACCTGGGCAAGCCCGAAGGCTACGTGGCGCGGCAGATTCGCGGCTGGAGCGACCGCTACGAAAAAGCCCTGACCCCCGATGCGCCAAAATGGGAGGCGGTACGCGCCTGGCTCAACGACAAGATGCCGGCCGATCACCCCACCTCCAGCATCGTGCATAACGACTACCGCTTCGACAACGTGATCCTCGACCCGCATAACCCGATGCAGATCATAGGCGTGCTGGATTGGGAACTGACCACCTTGGGCGATCCGCTGATGGACCTGGGCAACACCCTCGCCTACTGGATCGAAGCCGCCGACCCGGCGCCGGTGCAATTGATGCGCCGCCAGCCGAGCAACGCGCCGGGCATGCTCACTCGCCGAGAATTCGTTGACTACTACGCCGAACGCGCGGGCATCCGAATCGATAACTTCGATTTCTATTACACCTACGGCCTTTTCCGCCTGGCCGGCATCGTGCAGCAGATCTATTACCGTTTCTTCCATGGCCAGACCCAGGACAAACGCTTCGCGCAGTTCATTCAGATGAACGCACTGCTTGAGCAAATGAGCCTGAATGTCATCAGCAAATCAGCCCTTTAAGGAATCCCCATGTCCAAGACCCACCTGTTCGACCTCGACGGCAAGATCGCATTTGTCTCCGGCGCCAGCCGTGGCATCGGCGAGGCCATCGCCAAGTTGCTGGCCCAGCAAGGCGCCCATGTGATCGTGTCCAGCCGCAAGCTCGAAGGCTGCCAGCATGTGGCCGATGCGATCATCGCCGACGGCGGCAAGGCCACAGCGGTGGCCTGCCATATCGGTGAAATGGAGCAGATCAGCCAAGTATTCGCCGGTATTCGCGAGCAGTTCGGGCGCCTGGATATCCTGGTCAACAACGCCGCCACCAACCCGCAGTTCTGCAATGTGCTGGACACCGACCTCGGCGCGTTCCAGAAAACCGTGGACGTGAACATCCGTGGCTACTTCTTCATGTCGGTGGAAGCCGGCAAGCTGATGCGCGAAAACGGCGGCGGCAGCATCATCAACGTGGCCTCGATCAACGGCATCTCGCCCGGCATATTCCAGGGCATTTACTCGGTGACCAAGGCCGCGGTGATCAACATGACCAAGGTGTTCGCCAAGGAATGCGCCGAGTTCGGTATACGCTGCAACGCGCTGCTGCCGGGCCTGACCGACACCAAATTCGCCTCCGCACTGGTCAAGAACGACTCGATCCTGAAAATGGCCCTGGCGCAGATCCCCCTCAAGCGCGTAGCCGACCCGAGCGAGATGGCGGGCGCAGTACTGTTCCTGGCCAGCGACGCCTCCAGCTACACCACCGGCGTGTCGCTGAATGTGGACGGTGGCTTCCTGTCCTGAGTGCCGGCGCAGCGGTACAGATCGATTTACGAGTAATCTTGGCGCCGATCGATCTGTCTCAGGATGAAACATGGAACTCCACATCGTCATCAACGGGCGTAAGGACCTGGCGGCGCAGCTTTATCAGCAGTTGCGCGAAGCCATCGCCGCCGGGCGTCTCACGGCAGGTGCCCAACTGCCGCCCAGCCGCTTGCTGGCCGAGCAATTGGGCATATCGCGCAAGACGGTGTCCGATACCTACGCCACGTTGACCTATGAAGGCCTGCTGGTGGGCAGGATTGGCCGCGGGACCTTCGTCAACGCCTGGGCACCACAACCTGATCGCGTACAAACCGCTACAGATCTGGCCTGCTCCGCCAACCTGGCGAAATGGCAAGCGCTGCCCTCGCCCATGCATCACCCCGCCAACGACAAGCGCCTGCGCTACGAATTTATCGGCGGCGCCACCAGCCGCCAGCAGTTCCCCCAGGATGAATGGCGGCGCTGCACCCAGCATGCCCTACGGCGTATCGCCGAGCACAGCGGCTTCTACAGTCAACCCGAAGGGCTGCCGGCGTTGCGCAGTGCCATCGCCGGGCATATCGCGTTTTCCCGAGGGGTCAAATGCCGCGACAGCGACATCGTGGTCACCAACGGCGCGCAACAGGCACTGGACCTGCTCGCCCGCGTGGTGTTGGAACCGGGCAGTATTGTCGCCATGGAAGACCCCGGCTACACCCCCGCGCGCCAACTGTTCACGGCACGGGGCGCCCATGTCGCCAGCGTGCCCGTGGACGCACAGGGTATCCAGGTCGACCAGATCCCCGACGGCACGCGCCTGATCTACGTCACCCCGTCCCATCAATTCCCCCTGGGCATGCCCATGAGCGCGGCGCGCCGCGAAGCCCTGCTGGCGCGTGCGTTCGACCTGGGTGCGATCATCATCGAGGACGACTACGACAGCGAATTCCGTTACGAGGGCCGCCCCACCGATTCCCTGCAAAGCCTGGACAGTCGCGGCGTAGTGGCTTACGTCGGCACCTTTTCCAAGACCCTGCTGCCCGAGTTGCGCCTGGGCTACGTGGTGCTGCCACCGGCGATCCACGGCGCGGTACTCAAGGCCAAGCAACTGACCGACCAGCACAGCTCCACACTGCCGCAATGGGCATTGGCCAAGTTCATCAGCGAGGGCTACCTGCTCAAGCACATCCGACGCTGCCACACGGTATACGCCGGGCGCCGCGAACGTATCCTGGAGCGCCTGGCGGGCGATCTGTCGCCATGGTTCGAAGCGGTGCCCACAGTGGCGGGGTTCCACCTGGCGGCGCTGTGCAAGGTGCCGGTCAATATTGCGCTGCTACGGGAGCTGGCGCGTCAAATGGACGTCGGCCTATACCCACTGGAGGTGTTCTTCCATGACACGCCGGTGCGTGCAGGCTTGATTGTCGGGTTCGGCGCCATTGAACTGCTGGATATCGACCCGGCCCTGGACAGGGTGCGCGATATTCTGCTGAAGATTGCATGACGCTCTATAACCCGACCGCCGGGCGGGATTTTTGGGGCAGTTAACGAGAGGTCGACTGAGCCAGCGTCATCGGAGCCAAGCCCCCTCCCACAGTTTCAACCGCCCGAGTCGGCAATTCAGGGCCGCTTGAACTGGCGCCGCAGCGCTTCAATCTGCGGGCGGCATGCGCATCCTTCAAGATGATCATTGACCATCCCCATCGCCTGCATCAGCGCATACATCGTGGTCGGCCCTACAAACGTCCAACCACGCTTCTTCAGCGCCTTGGACAGACGCACCGAGGCCGGTGATGTCGGGTTACCCGTCCAGTAAGCCAGGTCCACCACGGCCGGGCGCTCTTGCGGGCCGGGTTCGAAGGCCCATAACCACTGCGCCAGAGAGCCGGTCTCGTCCACTAGCTCACAGGCACGCCGCGCATTGTTGATGGTGGAGACGATCTTCGCCCGATTACGCACGATGCCCGGGTTCTGCATTAGACGCAGGATATCCGCCTCGCCGTACTGCGCCACGCGGCGAAAATCAAAGCCGTCGAACGCTGCACGAAACTGCTCGCGCTTGCGCAGAATGGTGATCCACGCCATCCCCGCCTGAAACCCTTCCAGGCAGATTTTCTCGTACAGCTGAATATCATCGGCCACCGGCACGCCCCACTCATGGTCGTGGTAATGCAGGTATTCCGGCGCCGCGCCGCGCCAGGCGCAGTGTCGGTGCCCGTGCTTATCGATGCTCAAACCTGGTGTGTCCATTCGCCCCCCTTCTGTGCCGAGCGCCGGATGATAAGCGAAAAATTTTGCACGCCGCCAACCGCTCAAGCATCGCCCTTACCGACCCACTGGTCAGACCGGGACCTGCCAACCGCCGAATTATTACTTGTGATTTCAAAAAAACCCGGCGTAGACTGGCCCTGCACTGGACTTACCGGTATGACCACAACAATTAAGCCCTGGAACCACCAGGGCGCCGAATAGAGATCCCTCCCATGCTCAGATGGTGCTCGCGTTCGATTTTCCTGCAAGTCGTGATCGGCCTGATGTTAGGCGTTGTTTGCGGCCTGGCCCTTCCCGAATTCTCTTCGCAACTCAAACCCCTCGGCGACGGCTTTATCAAACTGATCAAGATGCTGATCGGCCTGATCGTGTTCTGCGTAGTGGTCAGCGGCATTTCCGGCGCCGGCGACCTGAAAAAAGTCGGGCGCATCGGCCTTAAGTCGGTGATCTATTTCGAAGTGCTGACCACCATCGCGTTGGTGATCGGCCTGGTTATGGCGTTCAGCACCGGCATCGGCACCGGCGCCAATATTCATCTGGAACAGCTCTCTTCCGCCGGCCTGAACGAACTGGCCGATAAGGGCCAGCACATCCGCGGCGCCAGCCAATTCCTGATGGACCTGATTCCCAACTCAGTGATCGGTGCGTTTGCCGACAACAACGTGCTGCAAGTTCTACTGTTTTCAGTGCTGTTCGGCAGCGCGCTGAACCTGGTGGGCGAAGCGGCGTCGGGCATTTCGCGACTGATCAACGAATTGAGCCATGTGATTTTCCGCATCATGGGCATGATCGTGCGCCTGGCGCCCATTGGCGTGTTCGGCGCCATCGCCTTCACCACCAGCACCTACGGCCTGGATTCCCTGCAACACCTGGGCAGCCTGGTAGGCCTTTTCTACCTGACCTGCTTTGCCTTTGTCGGCGTGATCCTCGGCGTGGTAATGCGCCTGTCGGGCCTGCGCATGCTGCCGCTGCTCAAGTACTTGCGCGAAGAGCTGCTGATCGTAATGGGCACTGCCTCTTCCGACGCTGTGCTGCCTCAGATCATGCGCAAACTGGAGCACCTGGGCATTGGCAGTTCCACCGTGGGCCTGGTGATTCCGACCGGCTACTCGTTCAACCTCGACGGGTTCTCGATCTACCTGACCCTGGCCATCGTATTTATCGCCAACGCCACCGGCACACCGCTGTCGATGACCGACCTGCTGACCATCCTGCTGGTGTCGTTGATCACCTCCAAGGGCGCCCATGGCATCCCCGGTTCGGCGCTGGTGATTCTGGCGGCCACCCTCACCGCGATCCCGGCGATTCCGGTGGTGGGCCTGGTGCTGGTGCTGGCAGTGGACTGGTTTATGGGCATCGGCCGCGCATTGACTAACCTGATCGGCAACTGCGTCGCCACCGTGGCCATTGCCCGCTGGGAAAAAGACATCGACCTCCAGCGCGCCAACAAGGTATTGGACGGCCAGCAGGGTTATGCCTTCCAGGCCAAGAAACCGGTATTGCCGGCGCACCAGGAATTCTGAAGGCGACACTACCCAGGTGGGAGCGGCAAAACTGCTCCCACCGTATCAGCATCATCAAGGAGCCATCGACGTGATCAGCACCTCAACCGTCGTCAATTCAGTGGTAGAAAAACTACGCGCCGCCCTGGCGCGGGGTCAGTGGCGCCGCGGCGAAATGCTCCCCGGCCAGCGCGAGCTGGCCGAACAGCTGGGCATCAGCCGCCCCAGTCTGCGTGAAGCGGTGATCGTACTGGAAACCCTCGGCCTGGTGCGTTCCATGCCCGGCAAAGGCGTGGTCGTGTTAGAGACCAGCGTCAGCGATCCGCAGTCCAGCGACGCCGTAGCCGACGCCAGCCTCGAAGACATTCTGCAACTGCGCTACACCCTCGAACCCTTTATCGTCGGCCTGGTGGCCCAGTCCATCAGCAGCAAGGAAGTCGGCCAGTTACGCCTGACCCTGATGGACATGCGCGAAGCCCTGGACGCCGGCGATGCCGAAGCGGGCCTGAACGCCTATGTCGATTTTCATGAAGAGCTGTTCGCGCTGACTTCCAACCCGATCTTTCAGAACGTGGTGCAGCAGACCCGCAACGCCCTCAAGCAAAGCGCCCAGGTACTGCGTAACTCGCCTGAACACCTGGCCGAACGCCTGCAGGAAAACGAAGCCGTGGTGCGCGCCATACGTAACAAGAACAGCGCCCTGGCCAGCGCCGAAATGCGTCGGCATATCCTCCAGGAGGGTCTGCGCATGGGAATTGCCCTGAACATCCCGGACGACCATCTCGGCAGCTGATTTTTTGGAGACCGGCCATGACCGCCCACGCCTTGCAACGCAACCCGATCCTGCCTGCCCTGCGCCTGGTGGCCGGTAAAAAACCCTCGGTGGACGACATCTACCCGCGCCTGTTCGACGCCATCCTCGAACAACGCATCGCCCCGTCCAGCCGCTTTACCGAAGAAGGCCTGGGCGAAACCTTTGGCGTGAGCCGCAGCGTGATTCGCCGGGTGCTGGCCAAACTTTCCCATCAGCAGGTGATCATCCTGCGTCCCAACCAACGCGCCCAGGTCGCCGCGCCGGACAGCCTGCAAGCCCGACAAATCCTCGAAGCCCGGCGCATGACCGAAGTCACCGTAGTGCAATTGGCCTGCGCCCAGGCCACACCCGCGCAGATTCGCCCCTTGCGCGAGCTGATCGCCCGCGAGCGCGAGTGCATTGAGCGCGACCAGCGTGGGCCGGCGATTCGATTATCAGGGGAGTTTCATTTGCAGTTGGCCGCGATCGCCGGTAATGCGCCGTTGGCGCAGTTCCTCAACAGCCTGGTGCCATTGACATCGTTGGTCATCGCCCAATTTGAAGCAAAAGCCTGCACGTATTGCGCGTGGCAGGAACATGTGGCCATTGTGGATGCGATTGCGCAGCGCGACTCAAACACTGCTGTAAGCCTGATGACCCAACACCTGGATCACCTGGAAAGCAAACTACTGAAACATCACTGACCTTCAGATAAATGAAGACCCAAATGTGGGAGAGGGCTTGCCCCCGGGTGGCAGTGTGTCAGTCAACCTGGATGTAACTGATCTACCGCTATCGGGGGCAAGCCCCCTCCCACAATTTTGTACGCGCCAGGCTGGGTGCCAGGGTGCTTTCTATGCCCCTTACTGGCCAAGCCCGCATACAAACCTGAAGCCAACTGAGGCCCAAATGTGGGAGGGGGCTTGCCCCCGATGGCAGTGTGTCAGTCAACCTATAAATGACTGATACACCACTATCGGCAGCAAGCCCCCTCCCCCAGGTGTTTCAACGGGGCATCAAGCCGATTGCAGCACCGACTGACCGCTCATTGCCAGGTCCAGCAGTTCACGGTTGGCCACGGCGTACATGGCGTAGTCCGTGCCGACCGCGGCACGAATTTCCACCATCATCGCGCGCCAGCGATCGGCCATGTCCTGGTGCTGCTCAAGCCACAGGGCCACGCGGGCTTCCATGTCTTGCGGCGCATCGGCCATTTGCAGTACCGAAATGGTGATCGCGCGCTGCTGCCAGTCCACATCGTCGCGGAACGCTTCGCGGGCCTGAGCCTGCCAGTTGTTGGCCACGGGCAGATCGCTGATCTGCTGCAGGTACCACGGCAGGTCCAATGCGCTGCCTACAGCGAAGTAGGCCTTGGCCACTTCGGCAGCATCGTGCCCGGTGACGTCGGCGGCTTCGATGATCGGCAACAAGGTGTACAGGTGCGTGGTGCCTGCCACCATACGCGCCAACAACTCCGGCACGCCGGCTTCGGTGTACGCCTGGTAGCGGTTCTGCCAGCCTTCGCGAGTCGGGCCTTCCAGCAGTTCGTCGAGTTTAAGACCCAACGCAGCCAGGTGCGGACCGAAGTGTGCGGTGTCGCGACCAGCATCCTGCTCATTACGGCGGCTGCGCAGGAACCAACGCGTGGCGCGGCGCCCCAGGCGCATCAGCTCGTCCATCAGTTCCAACTGCACGTCAGCGGAGACCTGATGATCCAGGGCTTCGATCTGACGGAACCAGTGCGGGAGATGGAAGATGTCACGCACGATCACATACGCACCGGCTACGTTCGCCGGGCTCATGCCGGTCGACTCTTTGAGCCGCTGCACAAAGGTGATGCCCATGTGGTTGACCAGATCGTTGGCGATCTGGGTGCTGACGATCTCGCGCTTGAGACGGTGACGGCGCATGGCCTCGCCGAACTTGGCCACCAGGCTCGGAGGGAACGCGGTCTCCATGTCACGGGTCAGGTAGTCGTCGTCCGGCACCAGAGACTTAAGCAAAGCTTCCTTGAGGTCGATCTTGCTATAGGAGATCAGCACTGACAGTTCCGGACGTGTAAGGCCCTTGCCAGTGGAGGCACGCTCGGTGAGCTGCTCCTCGGTCGGCAGGTACTCAATGGCGCGGTCCAGTTTGCCACGGCCTTCCAGGTCGCTCATCAGGCGCTTGTACTCGGCGGCACGCTCGTAGGCTTTGCGCGCGGCCAGGGACAGGGCCTGGGTCTGCTTGTAGTTGTTGCCCAACACCAGGCTGCCGACTTCGTCGGTCATGCTCGCCAGCAACTGGTTGCGCTGCTTGTCGGTCATGTCGCCGGCCTGCACCACTTCGTTGAGCAGGATCTTGATGTTCACTTCGTGGTCGGAGCAGTCCACGCCACCGGCGTTGTCGATAAAGTCGGTGTTGGAACCGCCGCCATTGAGGCCGAATTCCACACGACCCAGCTGGGTCATACCGAGGTTACCGCCCTCGCCCACTACCTTGCAGCGCAGTTCGTTGCCGTTGACCCGCAGCGCGTCGTTGGCCTTGTCGCCCACGTCGGCGTGGCTTTCGGTGCTGGCCTTGACATAGGTGCCGATACCGCCGTTCCACAACAGGTCCACTGGCGCCTTGAGCAAGGCGTTCAGCAGTTCGGTCGGGGTCAGCTTGTCGGCCTGGATATCGAAGCGTTCTTTCATCTGCGGCGAGATCGCGATGCTCTTCGCGCTGCGCGAGAAGATACCGCCACCTTCGGACATGATGCTGGTGTCGTAGTCGGTCCAGGCCGAACGCGGCAGCTCGAACATGCGCTTGCGCTCGACGAAGCTGGTGGCCGGGTTCGGGTTCGGATCGATAAAGATGTGCAGGTGGTTGAAAGCTGCGACCAGTTGCAGCTTGTCGGACATCAACAGGCCGTTACCGAATACGTCGCCGGCCATATCGCCGACGCCGACGACAGTGATGCTGTCTTCCTGCACGTTGATGCCGCGTTCACGGAAGTGACGCTGCACGCCGACCCACGCGCCCTTGGCGGTGATGCCCATTTTCTTGTGGTCATAACCGGCCGAACCCCCGGAGGCGAACGCATCACCCAGCCAGAAGCCGTAGTCGATGGCGATGCCGTTGGCGATGTCGGAGAAGGTCGCGGTGCCTTTGTCCGCCGCTACGACGAGGTACGGGTCATCGTCGTCATGACGCACGACATTGGCCGGCGGCACCAGGGCGCCGTCTTTCAGGTTGTCGGTGATGTCCAACAGGCCGGAGATGAAGATGCGGTAGCAAGCGATACCCTCGGCCGCGATTTCGTCGCGGCTACCGCCCAGTGGCAAGCGACGCGGCAGGAAGCCGCCCTTGGCACCCACCGGCACGATCACCGAGTTCTTCACCTGCTGGGCTTTTACCAGGCCCAGCACTTCGGTACGGAAGTCTTCTTCACGGTCGGACCAGCGCAGACCGCCCCGCGCAACGTTGCCGAAACGCAGATGCACGCCTTCGACCCGTGGCGAGTACACGAAGATCTCGAACTTCGGCACCGGCTTGGGCAGTTCGGGAATGGCGCGCGGGTCGAACTTGAAACTGAAGTACGACTTGTTCTGGCCGCTGGCATCGGTCTGGTAGAAGTTCGTACGCAGGGTAGCCTTGATCAAGTCCAGGTAGCGACGCAGGATGCGGTCTTCGTTGAGCACCTGAACGTCGTCCAGGGCGCTGAGGATCGCCTGTTCCAGACGCTGCTGCTTGTCTTCCAGATCGTCGGCGGTGAGTTTGCGCGCCAGGTAGAAGCGGGTCTTGAACAGCCGAGTCAACTCGCGGGCGATGTCGGTGTGGTTGTTCAGAGTGCTGGCGATGTAACCCAGATCGAAGCCCAGGCGGATCTGCTTGAGGTAACGGGCGTAGGCACGCAGCAGCGCCACATCGCGCCATGGCAGGCCGGCGGTGAGCACCAGACGGTTGAACGCATCGTTTTCGGCGTCGCCATGCACGATGTGTACGAAGGCGTCCTGCAGGGTGTCGTTGAGCTGCTGGATATCCAGGTTCACGCCTTCGGCGGCGATAAACGCAAAGTCATGGATCCAGAACTCGCGGCCATTGGCGTGGCGCAGGCGGTACGGGAACTCACCGAGTACGCGCAGACCGAGGTTTTCCAGGATCGGCAGCACGTCGGACAGCGCCAGCGGCGTATCGGCGTGATACAGCTTGCAATGCAGCTCACGCTGGCCGGAAACCTGGCCCAGCGGCTGGTAGAAGCTCATCACCAGCGGGTTGGCTTCGGTGAGGCTGAGCAGGTGCTGCATGTCGACCACCGCCGAATGCGCGGCGAAGCGCTCACGGTAGCCGGCCGGGAAGCCTTTCGGGAAGTCCGCCAACACGTTGGTGCCGTGGGCTTCGCCGAAGCTTTCCACGACGAGGCTGGCATAGTCGTCCTGCCAGCTGCGGCAGGCCTGGATCACTTCTTTTTCCAATTGCAGCGGGTCGATGTCCAGTCGGTTCTTCGGGTCGACCCGCAGAATCAGCTGCACGCGCGCCAGTACGGATTCGGAGAAGAATGTCCAGAATTCGCAGTCGCTGGCCTTGAGGCGATCCATCAGCACTTGCTGGATCTTCTGGCGCACTTCAGTGGAATAGATGTCGCGCGGCACGTAGGCCAGGCAGTAGCAGAAACGACCGTATGGGTCTTTGCGCAGGAACACGCGGATCTTGTTGCGTTCCTGAATCTGCACGATGGACATCACGGTGCTGTACAGCTCGTCCACCGGGGTCTGGAACAGATCGTCGCGGGGCAGCACTTCAACGACTTGCGCCAGCTCCTTGCCCAGGTGCGCCTTGGCCTGGAAGCCCGAGCGACGCTCGATCTCCGCGACCTTGCGGCGGATATAAGGAATCACACGTACGCTTTCGCCATACACCGACGAGGTGTACAGGCCCATGAAGCGGCATTCCTTGATGACCTTGCCGTCGGCGTCGATCTCGCGGATCGACACGTAGTCCGGGTAGGCTGGGCGATGCACGCGGCTTGGGTGTGCGGCCTTGGCGAACGACAATACGGTCGGCTCGCGCAAGTACGACACGGCGTAGTCTTCGATGCGCAAGTCTTCGGCGGTGAGACCGGCGCGCAGCAACTTGGTCAGACCGAGGAACGAGCTGGCGTCATATTCGATATGACCGCCGTCCGCCTCGTCACGTACCACAAATTCTTCGTAGCCCAGGAAGGTGAAGTGGTTACCTACCAGCCACTCCAGGAAGTTCTTGATCTCGGCTTTTTCTTCGCCATCGATGCTGAACTGGCTGGCGTCGATACCGGCCAACAGGTCCTGGACCTTGGCTTTCATCGGCTCGAAATCGGCCACGGCCACGCGCACTTCGCCCAGCACCTGCTCCAGCTCTTTGCTCAGCACGCTCAGTTCCGCGGCATTGGCGCAGCGGTCGATCTCCAGGTACATCAGCGATTCTTGCTGGATACCTTCGCCCTGAGTGCCTTTGGCCAGGATTTCCTGCAGCTCGCCCTTGCTGCCGCGACGCACGCTGAGCACGGTGGTTTGCAGGGTGTGGATGCTGTAGCCACGACGGTTCAGCTCGGTGCGCACCGAGTCCACCAGGAACGGCAGATCGTGGTGCAGCACTTCGACCGCAGTGTGGGTCGACTGCCAGCCGTGACGTTCGTAATCGGGGTTGTAGACCCGCACTTGCGGTTGGGTGTGGTCAAAGCGCTCAAGCAGGCGCCAGGCAGACAGGGTGCAACCGGCCAGGTCGGAAAGGCGACGCTGGGTCAGTTCGTCCAGGGAAATGATGCCGAAGAATTGTTCAGCGAACAGCGCCACTTGTGGCAGTGCCTGTTCACTGATGTGCTGCGCCAGTGCCGCTTGCAGTTGGTGCTGGAAGTCGGCCTTGCTGGCTGCGGTGAAGAACGCCATCTGTGGTACTCCGCTTGGGCTTGTTATTGATGGAAGCGTCGCGTGTTATCCCCTGGTGGGGAGACCGTCATCTCGGTTCGTCAGTAACCATAAACGAATCCGAGTGACAGGTGGGTGAAGCTGGACAAGTCAATAAGGTCACATTCGACGTCCACTGGATGCACCGCCTGCCGATAACGGTACGACGGGCAGGTCAGAGTCGCGCAGAAAGTCCATCCAACGCGCAGCTTAACGAGTGCAGTCAGCAGACTGCTTGCTGCACTGCGACATATTCGGACATCTCCCGGCAATGCCCGGTTGCACCAAGAGCAACCCTGATAGCCGCACAGGTGCTGGCTGCGGCTGAACGCGGGGCTGCTGTGCATAAAAGGGTCCAAAAGCCGGAAGGTAAAATTTCATACGCTCACACAATCTAAATCTTAGTTCCCTATAGGAACCGTATTGCAAAGTTCTGTCACTTAGTTCGAGCCCAATTTCATTCTATGACTACTCCATGAGGCTCAAATGAACGTGCATCCACTCTCTAACCCCACTCTTGGCGCCGCGGCCGCTGCCCCTTCCGCAATGCCTTCTACACGCTCAAGTACGAACGATGCAGCCCCTGCAGTGCGGCAGGAGTTCCCGGCGGCCTACTTCAAAGCGCCAGTGTCGGTCAATAAGGCCGTGGAACAACTTCGCACCGACTACACGCCCCCAAAAACACCTGATCAAGTCACCTCACTTGAGGTCAGGCGCCAATTAAAGGAAAGGTTCGGAAAAGATATTGACCCCGATAAAACCTACTTGGTGAGTATTCACTATGACCATCGCACCAACACGCCACCTTATAGCGGGGTCATTGTGCAAAAAATTTCACTGACCCAGGCGGCGAGGCTCAACCAGCAGGACGAACCGAGTTATAACGGCGCAATACGTTCAAAAGAAGACGGCCCTTTTGAAATAAGAGAAAGTTCAAGGCATACAGAAGAACCGGATGCCCTTGGCATGTTCCCGCGCCCCAACGAAAGCGGGTTCACCAGCCATTTCCAAGGTATTTACACAGAGCCTCAGCCAGGCTCGGAAAATATCTATGACGCCAGTAACAGAGTCGATATCTCAGCAGCCGACTTCAAACAGATGGTCTGGGACAACAGCTATAAAACCCCCTATGACCAATACTTGGAAAATTACTGGAACAACAACACCCGCCATACCTACAGCCAGGCATCGCGAGGCGCCTTTTTGAAGGCGTCGCACACACAACACCATGATCAGTCCCTTACTGAAAACGATCGAAAAATTGCCATGGGTGTCGCCGGCCTACCCGCCGACAAAAGTTACTCATCCCTGACGTCCAATGACCTGGAACAACCCTATAAGGCCGACCCAAACCTGGAAACGAAGTTCCTCACCTTCAAAGGTTATAAAATGCGCGCCTTTTACACTCAGGATAAGTCCACAGGCAGGGTCCTGTTGTACCTTCCCGATCAAGCGTCCATGTTGAAGGGTTTTGACTCGAAGACAGAAATGAATAAGTGGCTGGCCGAGCAATTGAAAGACCCGGAGAAATTCGAGAACTTCAAACTTTATTTCCGCCCGCAGGATCTCCCCAACGAGTTCATATCCAAAGGTGTCGATGCTCATATAGAACAAACTCGCGAGTGGCTTAAACAAGATGGCCTGCCAGTCTCCAAACAGGAAGAGTTAGGTTACTTTAACGAGGGTGGCCTGTTCGATGGCGAAACAGTCCAAGGCAACCCGTTCGAGGAACTCCAGCAGCGCACCGAGCAAGATCTGAAAAGCGCTACTGATTTTCAATTTGTACTCAATCGCGACTACAAGGCCAACACGGCGATCAAATACCTGAGTTGGGCGAAATATGGACTGCTCCTTCTGGCTCCGCTTGGACTCGCTTATCCGCCACTGGGGATAGCACTGACAGCGGCAAGCGTCGGGTTGGGTGGCGCAGAACTCGGCTTCGGCATAGACAGCCATGTCAATAAACGCCCGAATGCGGACAAGCGCATCATAAAGGGTGCCTTGAACACCATCTCCCCTATCGCCAGCAGCGGTATGGGGAATGCGTTCAAACCCATAAGCAGCGCGCTCAAGCTCTTGGCTATGAAACCCGGATGAGGGTTTGATACAAATGCCGGCACAAAGCCTGAGGTAATGGCAGAATTAAAGCCTGGCGGCCTCGAAGCCGCCTTTCAAACAGGACTTCTACATGCAACTGACCACCACCCACCTACTCGCCACCCCGTGCGATGACGAAGAAGACAACATGGCCATGCTGTGCTGCCACGGCAATAACGGCGAAATGTTCATGCTTAGCCGTTATCCGGACGAAGACGAGGTGGAGCTCACCTGGGATTACGAGCCGTCGACCCTGGATGGACTGAAGGTCACCCTGAGTGATACGACGTTGCGCATCGAGCTGGCTGCCGGCGATGCCGACGCACTGGGGGGCAAGGATCACTTGGAGATCACCCACGCCACCGCCGCCTCCGACCTGGCCGAGGTGGAGCAAACCTTGCAGAACATCCTCAAAGGCACCGGCACCTACACCCGGACTTAATGGTGGGAGTGTTCACAACAGGAAGTGCACCTTCGCACAAAATTCCTACAAGTTTTGCCAAAAATACCCGTTACGCCGTTAGTCGCCACGCCCCTCGATGCATTAAAGTAGTGCCCCCCAGCCCGGTGTTTGTTTCTTAGCACGCGGGCTCATCTTTCCAGGAACCGTCATCGATGGAACATCGTGAAGCGCTGCTCGCGCTGCGAACCTTTCTTTCTACGCAGATTCTCGGCCAGGAAAAGCTCATCGAGCGCCTGCTCATCGCCCTGCTCGCCGACGGTCATATGCTGGTTGAAGGCGCGCCGGGCCTGGCCAAGACCAAGGCCATCAAAGAGTTGGCCGAAGGCATCGAAGCGCAGTTCCATCGTATTCAGTTCACCCCCGACCTGTTGCCCGCCGACATCACCGGCACCGAAATCTATCGCCCGGAAACCGGCAGTTTTGTGTTCCAGCAAGGGCCGATCTTCCACAACCTGGTGCTGGCGGACGAGATCAACCGCGCGCCGGCCAAGGTGCAATCGGCGCTGCTTGAAGCCATGGCCGAGCGCCAGGTCAGCGTAGGCCGGAGCACCTACGACCTGTCGCCGTTGTTCCTGGTGATGGCCACGCAGAACCCCATCGAGCAGGAAGGTACCTATCCACTGCCCGAAGCCCAGCTCGACCGCTTCCTGATGCACGTCAAAATCGGCTTTCCCGACGCCACCGTGGAACGGCGCATCTTGCAGCAGGCCCGTGGCGAAGCGCTCAACGGCGAAACCAAGCCCGAGCGGCGCGTCAGCCAGCAGGCGATCTTTGCCGCGCGCAAGGAAATCCTCGGCCTGTACATGGCCGACGCGGTGGAGGAATACCTGGTGCAGTTGGTCATGGCCACGCGCACCCCGGCCAAGTTCGACCCGGAAATGGCCGAATGGATCGCCTATGGCGCCAGCCCGCGCGGTTCTATCGCCCTGGATCGCTGCGCACGCGCTCATGCCTGGCTGGCCGGGCGCGACTTTGTCAGCCCCGAAGACATCCAGGCGGTGCTGTTCGACGTGCTGCGCCACCGCATCATCCTGTCGTTCGAGGCCGAAGCCGCCGGTATCGATCAGGACCGCGTGGTGCAACGCATTCTCGACGTCGTTGCCGTCGCTTGAAATCGATGAATGCCAGCGATGGAATCCGCGTCACGCTCAGCGAGCTGATTGAGATGCGCCACCGCGTGCGCGAGGTGCAGCTGTTTTCCACGCCCAGCCAACGCAGCCCGTTGATCGGCCTGCACCATTCCAAGCTGCGCGGACGCGGCGTGGACTTCGATCAGGTGCGCGTGTACCAGGCCGGCGACGACGTGCGTACCATCGACTGGCGCGTCACGGCGCGCACGCAGGAACCGCACACCAAGCTGTTCCACGAAGAGCGCGAACGCCCGATTTTCATCATGGTGGAGCAAAGCTGCCGGCTGTTTTTCGGCTCCGGCCAGATGTTCAAATCGGTCCTCGCCGCCCAGGCCGCCAGCCTGATCGGTTGGGCGGCGCTGGGGCATAACGACCGGGTCGGCGGGCTGGTGTTCGGCGACAACGAGCACTACGAAATCAAGCCGCGCCGCAGCAAGCAAAGCCTGCTGCAATTGCTCAACCGCCTGGTGCGGGTCAACCAGAGCTTAAACACCGACACCCGCCCCGAGGCCGACGCCCTGGGCATGGCCCTGCGCCGTGGCCGTGAAGTCCTGCGCCCCGGCAGCCTGGTGATCGTGATCTGTGACGAACGCGCGCTGAGCGAAGGCGCCGAGCAGCAATTGAGCCTGCTGTCGCGCCATTGCGACCTGCTGCTGTTGCCGATCTCCGATCCCCTCGACCATGCGCTGCCTGCCGCCGGGCTGCTGCGCTTCGCCGAGCGAGGCGCGCAACTGGAACTGGACACCCTCAATTACGACCTGCGTCAAGCCTACAAGGCCCAGGCCGAAGCCCGCAGTGCGCGCTGGGAATTACTCGCGCAGAAACTGCGGGTATTGCTGATGCCGTTGAGCACCCAGAGCGAAATGGTCGAGCAGTTGCGCGAATACCTCAACCCACAACGCCCGGTTAAAAAGCAATGAGCAGCCTTGAGCAACTGCAACCGCTGATCGCCCCGCCGGCCATAGGTTTTTGGCCGCCCGCACCGGGTTGGTGGCTGCTGTTGTTGCTGATTCCGCTGCTTGGCTGGGGCGCGTGGTCGCTGCGCCGCTTTCTGCCAACGCGCCGCCCGGTGGTGCGTGCCGAACAACCGCTGGACCCTTTACGCATCGCCGCCCTCGCCGAATTAGCGCTGATGCCCAAACCCTACGACGGCGCGCCCGCCGGGGCTTGGCTGCAACAACTTAATGGCCTGCTCAAGCGCCTGTGCCGCAACGACTACCCCTACAGCCAGAGCCACACCCTCAACGGCCGCAAATGGCTGGCGTTCCTCGACAACCGCTGCCCCGCCGCCGGCCTGACGCGCTGGATGGTCTTGGTGGAAGGCGCCTACAAACCCGAATGCAAACTCGACGACAAGGCCATCGCCGGTCTGACCCAAGCCGTCGACACCTGGATTCGCAAACATGTTTGAGTTCGCCTGGCCGTGGATCTTCCTCCTGCTGCCGCTGCCCTGGCTGATGCGCCAAGTCTTGCCCGCCGCCGACAGCGGCGAACCGGCGCTGAAAGTCAGCTACCTCAGCGACCTCGAAAGCCTGGCCCGGCGGCGCGCGCGCTCCAACCTGCCGGGCTGGCGTCAACAGGCACCGTTCGTAGTGTTGTGGCTGTTACTGTTGACCGCCGCCGCGCGCCCCGAATGGCTCGGCGAACCGCTGCCGATCGCCGCCAGTGGGCGCGACCTGTTGGTGGCGGTGGATGTGTCGGGCTCCATGGATTTCCCCGATATGCACTGGCAGGACGAAGACATCAGCCGCCTGAACCTCGTCCAGCACCTGCTCGGCGACTTTCTGGAGAGCCGCGAAGGCGACCGCGTGGGCCTGATCCTGTTCGGCAGCCAGGCATATTTACAGGCGCCACTGACCTTCGACCGCCGCACCGTGCGCGCCTGGCTGGATGAAGCGCGCATCGGCATTGCCGGCAAGAACACCGCCATCGGCGATGCCATCGGCCTGGCCTTGAAACGTCTGCGCCAGCGCCCGGCCCAGAGCCGCGTGTTGATCCTGGTCACCGACGGCGCCAACAACGCCGGGCAGATCGACCCGTTGACCGCGGCGCGCCTGGCCGCCGAAGAAGGCGTGAAGATCTACCCCATCGGCATCGGCGCCGACCCCGAACAAACCGGGTCGCTGGGCATCCTTGGGGTCAACCCAAGCCTGGACCTCGACGAACCGGCGCTCAAAGCGATTGCCGAGGCCACTGGCGGTCAGTACTTCCGGGCCCGCGACGGTGCAGAGCTGCTAGCCATCAAAGAGACCTTGGACACCCTCGAACCGGTCGAGCAGCAACCGACCCAGGCCCGCCCGGCACTGGCGCTGTACAGCGCGCCGTTGGCACTGGCGCTGATTTTGAGCCTGTTGCTGGTGATCCAGGAGCGCTGGCCGGATAACGCGTTGCAACGCGGGTTCGACAAGTTGGCGAGCAAGGGCATGTTCCTGCAACCCAAGCCGCAATGGCGCCAACGCCTTAAACGCCTGCGTTTGCGGAGGCGTCGATGATCGACCTATGGCCGCACTGGTTCCGCCCCTGGTGGCTATTGCTGCTGCCGCTGCTCGGCTGGTTGCTGTGGCAACTGTGGCATCGGCAAAAACGCGCCGGGCGCTGGCAGATGATCCTGCCGCCGGCCTTCCATGGGGTGCTGCTCAGCGGTGGCAACGGGCGCGAAAGCAAATCGCCGTGGGTGGTGCTCGGTATCGCCTGGCTGCTGGCGCTATTGGCTTTGCTCGGCCCCAGTTGGCAACGGGTGGAGCAGTCCAGCCAGAAACCATCCGACCCCTTGGTGGTGCTGCTGGAATTGACCCCGGAAATGCTTGCCACCGACAGCCCGCCGAACCGCCTGGAGCAGGCGCGCCGCAAGCTGTATGACTTGTTGCAGGCCCGCAGCGACGCGCAGACCGCCATCGTGGTGTACGCCGGCAGTGCCCACACCCTGGTGCCGCTGTCGGACGACCTGGCCACCAGCGGCAACCTGCTGGAAGCCTTGCGCCCCTCGATCATGCCCGAGCCCGGCCATCGTGCCGACCTGGCCGTGGAAAAAGCCCTGGGCTTGCTGAACCAGGCCGGCCTGGGCCAAGGACGACTGTTGCTGATCGGCTCGTCGCTGTCCAAGCAGGAACGCCAAGGCATCCGTCTGCTGCTGCAAAGTGCCCAGGCGCCGAGCCTGTCGATCCTTGGCATCGGCAGCCGCGAGGGCACCCCGGTGACCCAAGAGAATGGCGAGTTCCTCAAGGACGAACAAGGCGCGATCCTGGTGCCGCGCCTGGACAGCCCGACCCTCAAGGCGTTCGCCAGCGAAATGGGCGGCCGTTACCGCGCCGCGCGGCTGGATGATAAAGACCTGCGCCAACTCGGCATGCTGGATGCGCCGCAGACCCTGCGCGACGACGGGCAACGCCTGCGCCTGGATACCTGGGCCGACCAGGGTTACTGGCTGCTGCTGCCATTGCTGCTGCTGGCGGCCTGCGCCGGTCGCCGCGGCTGGCTGTTCTGCCTGCCTTTATTACTGCTGAGCGCACCGCAACCCAGTTACGCGTTTGAGTTGACGGATCTGTGGCTGCGCCCGGACCAGCAAGGCCAATACCTGCTCAAGAAACAACGCCCGGCCCAAGCCGCCGAGCGTTTCGAAGACCCGCAGTGGCAGGGCGTGGCGCTTTACCAAGCCGGCAACTACGCCGAGGCGGCCAAGCGCTTTGCCCAAAGCAATGACGCCTATGCTCACTACAATCGTGGTAATGCCCTGGCCAAGGCCGGCGAGCTGGAGGCGGCGCTGGACGCCTACGACCAGGCGCTGGAAGCCCAACCCGATCTGCATCCAGCGTTGAAAAACAAAGCCCTGGTGGAGGCCTTGATACAGGAACAGGCCCAGGCGCAGGCCGAGCAAAAGCCCGAGTCACCGGCGGAAAATCCAGATGACGAACCCCATCAACCGGGCCAGACTGCGCAACCGGGCGCCGACGGGCAAACCGGCACCGGCGGCGAAGCATCCCCTCAGGGCCAGGGCGAAGCCGGCAGCGGCGATCCCCAGGCCGGCGCCAAACCGCCTAGCGGCGGCAATGAAGTCCCGGGCAGCGAGTTGGGCGACGAACAAACCACGACCCCACCGCTGCGCCGCACCGATGCCAGTTTGGATGAACAGCGCCAGGCCCTGGAACAATGGCTGCGGCAGATCCCGGATAACCCCGGCGAACTGCTACGGCGTAAATTCTGGTACGAACAGCAACAACATCAGGACAAGACTCGATGAGCCGCCCCACCCTTCTGCTTCTGCTCGCGTTGTCGGCCAGCACCGCCCAGGCGGCGAACCTGGTCGCCAGCGTTGACCGCAGCCGCCTCAATTCCGGGGAAACGGTGGAACTGACGGTGGAATCCAGCGATGTCACGCAGTTCGGCAAGCCCGACCTGTCGCCCCTGGATGCGCAGTTTGAAGTCAGCGGCACGCGGCAGATCAACCAGCTCACCACCCTGGGCGGCGACAACCACGCCACCACGCGCTGGATCATCACCTTGCTGCCCAAGGAAAACGGCACCGTGGTGATCCCACCGCTTCAAGTGGGCGAGCTTCAGACTCAGCCGATTACCTTGCAAGTGATCGAAACCGCCAGCCAGAACACCAGCGCGGAACTGGCGCCGGTATTCGTCGAAGCGAACCTCGACCAGTCCAGTGTGTACGTTCAGGCCCAGGCGCTGTTGACCGTGCGCGTGTACCACTCGGTGTCGCTGTATGACGACAGCAGCCTTACACCGTTACAGATCGCCGATGCCCGCGTCGAGCAACTGGGGGAATCGCGCACCTATGAAAAAGTCATCAACAGCATCCGTCATGGCGTGATCGAAACCCGCTATGCGATCTACCCGCAGCACAGCGGCAGCCTGGAGGTCGGTGCGCAGACCTTCAGCGCCACCCTGGTTGAATCACGCCCGCCTCAGGAAAATACGCTGCAAGGCACCAAGCCGGGCAAGCTGATCCACGTCAGCTCCGCGCCTCTGCAATTGACCGTCAAGCCCAAACCGGCGCTCTACCCGGCCGATGCCCCGTGGCTGCCGGCCCGTAGCCTGACCCTGAGCGAAAGCTGGAACCCCGAGCCGCAACAGGTGCAGGTCGGCGACTCCCTGACCCGCAGCCTCACGGTCAAGGCCGAGGGCCTCTCCAGCGCACAACTGCCGGCCCTGCCCAGCACAGATATCAGCGGCCTGCGTCGCTACCCGGATCAACCGGTGCTCGGCAACCAGACCAGCGACCGCGGCCTGATCGGCAGCCGCGAAGACCGCGAAGCCCTGGTGCCCAGCCGCGCCGGCGCACTGGAGCTGCCCGCCGTCGATGTGGTGTGGTGGAACACCCATGAGGACCACCTGGAGCGCACCAGCCTGCCGGCGCGCACTCTGCAGGTGGCCAATAACCCGAGCCTGATGGTGGACACCCCCGCCACCCCCACCATCATCACTGCTCCGGACGATAGCCGCCTGTGGCTGTGGCAACTGAGCACTTTGCTGCTGGCCTGCACCACCTTGCTGGGCTTCGGCCTGTGGTGGCGCGCCCGCCGACAACCAGCGGTGCAACGCGCGGCGCAAACCGGCCCCAGCCCGCGCACGTTGCTCGACGACCTCAAACGCGCCACCCAGGCCAACGACCCGCAGGCGACCCGCCAGGCGCTGGATGCCTGGGCGCGGCAACAACCGGAAACCCTGGCCGACATGGCCGCGCGCTTCGTACCGCTGTCGGATGCGTTGGATGGCTTGAACGGTGCGCTCTACAGCGAAAGCGGCCAGTACTGGCTGGGCGAAGACTTGTGGCGCGCGATCAAGGCCATCCCCATGGCTGAACGTGAAGCGGACCCGGCGACGGACACCACCAGTTTGCCGCCGTTGTATCCCAAATAGCCCTCCCACAGTGGATCTGCCTGGTTTGGAGCAACGGGTTGGCAATACAGGTAAACTCCCCTCCTTTCTCTCTACCCCACGGAGTTCGCCTTGCGTCTGTTCCACACCTCCGACTGGCACCTGGGCCAAAACCTCCATGGCCAGGAACGCGACTTCGAACATGCCTGTTTCCTTGAGTGGCTGCTGCGCCAGATCGGCACTCAGCATCCCGATGCGCTGCTGATCGCTGGCGATATCTTCGATACGGTCAACCCACCCCTCAAGGCCCAGGAGCGGCTGTATGACTTCATTATCAGCGCCCATGAACAAAACCCCGACCTGACCATTGTGATGATCGCCGGCAACCACGATTCCGGCTCGCGCATCGAGCTGCCGGCGCCGTTGATGCGGCGCTTGCGCACCCATGCCCTCGGCCGCGTGTTGTGGCTCGATGACGGGCAACTGGATGCCGAACGCCTGTTGATTCCGCTGCCGAACGCCAAAGGCAAGATTGCCGCGTGGTGCCTGGCGTTGCCGTTTCTGCGCCCGGCGGAGGTGACCGGCGCGCAGTTGGGCGACGACTACCTGCGCGGCATCGGCCAGGTGCATGAGAAGCTGATCGCCGCCGCCAATGCCAAACGCAAAAAAGGCCAGGCGCTGATCGCTATCAGCCATGCGCATATGGCCGGCGGTTCGGTGTCGGAGGACTCCGAGCGCAGCCTGATCATCGGCAATGCCGAGGCGCTGCCCGCCAGCCTGTTCGACAACAGTGTCGGCTATGTTGCCCTGGGCCATTTGCACAAGCCGCAAAAGGTCAATGGCGAAGAGCGCATTCGCTACAGCGGCTCGCCGATTCCGTTGTCGTTTTCCGAGATCGGCTACAAACACCAGATTCTCGATGTGACCTTCCAGGGCCAATGCCTGGTGGGCGTAGAACCGATCCTGATCCCTCGCTCTGTGGAGCTGCAACGCCTGGACGCAGCACCGCTGGCGGATATCCTCAAGCAACTCGCCGATCTGCCCGACATCGATCTGCTGGCCGAAACCCAGCGCCACCCCTGGCTCGAAGTGCGCGTGCGCCTCGACGAGCCGCAGCCGGACCTGCGCCAACAGATCGAAAGCGCCCTGCAAGGCAAGGCCGTGCGGCTGGTGCGCATCGCCGCCGAATACGCCGGTATCCGCAGTGGCAATGAAAGTGACGACGAGCGCCTGATCGAACTCGACCAACTGACGCCCCAAGAGTTGTTCAGCCGCGCCTGGCAGGACAGCTATGGCAGTGAAGTGGATGAACAGACCTTGAAGGACTTCGCCATGTTGCTCCAGGAAGTGCAACAGCAGGAGGAGCAGCCATGAAAATCCTCGCCATTCGCCTGAAAAACCTCGCGTCCCTGGCCGGGCCGTTCGAGATCGACTTCACCGCCGAGCCCCTGGCCAGTGCCGGGTTGTTCGCAATCACCGGGCCGACCGGCGCCGGCAAGAGCACCTTGCTCGATGCGCTATGCCTGGCACTGTTTGGCACAGTGCCGCGCCTGGGCGACACCGGCCAGGCGAAGATGCCGGATGCCGACAGCGATATTTCCATCGGTGACCCGCGCACCCTGCTCCGGCGCGGTACCGGCGGCGGCTATGCCGAGGTGGATTTTGTCGGCGTCAGCGGCCGTCGCTATCGGGCGCGCTGGGAGGCCAATCGCGCCCGCGACAAGGCCAGCGGCAAGTTGCAGAACAGTCGGCAAAGCCTGATCGATCTGGACAGCGAGCAACTGCTGGCCAGCCAGAAAACCGAATACAAAACCCAGTTGGAACTGGCCCTGGGCTTGAATTTCGAACAGTTCACCCGCGCCGTGTTGCTGGCGCAGAGCGAGTTCAGCGCGTTCCTCAAGGCCAACGACAACGAGCGCAGCGAGCTGCTGGAAAAACTCACTGACACGGCGCTGTACACCCAGCTCGGCCGCCGCGCCTTCGACAAGGCCAAGGAGGCCAGGGACGCGCACAAACAGCTGCAAGACCAGGCCGTGGGCGTGGTGCCGCTGAGCGCCGAAGACCGCGCCGAACTGGACCGGCAACTGGCCGAGGCTCAGCAGCAGCTCAAGGCGCAGCAAGCCCAGCTCAAGCAACTGGAAGCGCAGCACACCTGGCTCAAGGAACTGCGCGAATGGCAGGAGCGCCAGCTCGACGCCACCCAACAGCTGCAACAGGCCCAGGCCGACTGGGACAGCCTGGGCGCGCAGCGCGAAGACCTCAGCCGCTTGGAGCAACTGGCGCCCCAACGTCATCACTTCGCCCGCCAGACCGAGCTGGCCGCGGAGCTCACCCCGCTGGCCGCGCAGATTCAGCAGCACATCGCGCAGCAGGCCCAATTGCTGACGCGCCAGGACCAGGCCCAACAGCAGCAAGCCAGTGCCCACGCCGCATTGGAGGCCGCGCTGCAAGCCCAGAGCGACGCCGTCCCCTTGCTGCGCCAGGCCTTCGATGGGCAAAACAGCCTCGCCCATTTGACTAAAGACCTAGCCAAGCACAGCGCCGACCAGCAGCAACAGGCCGCCGCCAGCAGCGAAGGCCAAGCGCGCCTCAGCGCGTTGCAGGCCAAACAGGCCGAAGTTGCCGAGCGCCTGCAACGCCTGGCCGACGACCTTGAGCGCAGCGCCGCGCTGGCGCCCCTGGCCGATGCCTGGACCGCTTACCGCGACCGCCTGCAACACTTGATGCTGATCGGCAATCGCCTGAACAAAGGCCAGGCCGAACTGGCACAACTGGAACACCGCGCCAACACCACCGCCGAAGCCTTTACCGGTCAGCGCGACGCCTTGGCCCTGCTGTACCAGGAAGCCGGCGCCGAGCCCCAGGCGGTGGCCGAGCAGATCCAACTGCTCGCCAGCCTGTTGCAGGACAATCGCAAGCAGCAACGCGCCGTCGAAGACCTGACGCGGCTGTGGGACAGTCAGCAGCAGCTGGATCAGCAGGCCGCCACCCTCACCCAGAAACTCGCCGACGCCCAACAGCGACGCGAACTACTGAACCAGGCCGGCCTGCAAGCCAAGGCCGATCTGAGCGTGGCCGAGCAGACGCTGACGGTGACCCAGCAACTGCTGGAACGTCAGCGCCTGGCCCGCAGCGCCAGCGTCGAAGAGTTGCGCGCACAATTGCAGGACGGCCAGCCGTGTCCGGTGTGCGGCAGTCATGAGCACCCCTATCACCAACCCGAAGCGTTGCTGCACAGCCTTGGCCGGCATGACGACAACGAGCAAGCCACGGCGCAACAGGCGGTGGATGCACTCAAGGAGAAACTCACCGAGCTGCGGGGCGAAGTGGGCGGTTTGATCGCCCAGCAAAAGGAGTTTCTGCACCAGCAGGAGCAGTTAGCCGCGCAACAACTGGCGCTGAAGCCAAGCCTGGACGCCCACCCGCTGAGCACCGCGCTGTTCAATCAGGACGCCCCCCAACGCAGCCCCTGGCTGGCGACCCAACTGGCTCAGCTCGGCCAGAGCATCAGCCAGGACGAGCAGCGCCAGAGCGCCCTGCTCAACCTGCAACAGAACGCCGGGCGCCTGCAGCAGCAACTGCAAGCGGCCCAGGACGCGAGCCAACAAGCCCGTCAGCAATGGCTCGACCAGCAGCGCGAACTGGCCAATGACCGCGAGCGCCTGGAACAGGAACTCAACGCATTCGCCAGCCTGTTGCCCGCCGACACCCTGGACGGCCTGCGCAACGATCCGGCCGCGACCTTTATGCAGCTCGATCAACAGGTCAGCCAGCGCCTGGAACAGTTAGGCCATCAACGGGATGAACGCGAAGAACAACAGGAACGTCAGCAGGTCATCGAAAAAGAACAGACCCATCAACAGCATCGTCAGGCGCAATTGGAGGCGCTGAGCCAGCAAGTGGCCGAACTGACCCGCCAGCAACAGGCCGCCGCGCAAGCCCTCGCCGAGCTGCTGGGCCCCCACACCAGCGCGGAACACTGGCAGCAGCAGCTGGAGCAAGCGGTGGCGCAGGCGCGTCAGAGCGAGAGCGACGCCAACCAGCAACTCCAAGACACCCGCACCACCTTGATCCAACTGGCCGCCGACCTTAAGGCTTGGCAGGCACGCCAACAGGCGCTGCACACCGAACAACAGGCGCTCGATGCGCGCCTGAGCCAATGGCGTGCATCGCACCCGGAACTGGACGATGCCGGTCTCACTCGCTTGCTGGCCATGGATGACACGCAGGTCAGCGCACTGCGTCAGCGCCTGCAAACCAGCGAAAAAGCCGTGGAGCAAGCCAAGGTCTTGCTGCAAGAGCGCGAACAACGCTTGGCTGAACACCAGGCCCTGCACAATGGCAACCTCGACGCCGAACAGTTGGACAACCACCTCGCCGCGCTCAGCCAGCAACTGGCCGATGCGGAGAAGCAGTGCGCCGAACTGCGCGCGCGCCAGGCCGAAGACCAACGTCGCCAGCAGGCCAACAACGTGCTGGCCGAGCAGATCGCCAAGGCCTATGAAGAATGGCAACGCTGGGCCCGGCTGAATGCCCTGATCGGTTCGGCCACCGGCGACACCTTCCGCAAGATCGCCCAGGCCTACAACCTGGATCTGCTGGTGCATCACGCCAACGTGCAGCTGCGCCAGCTGGTGCGGCGCTACCGCCTCAAGCGCGGCGGCAGCATGCTCGGTCTGTTGGTGCTCGACACCGAAATGGGCGATGAACTGCGCTCGGTGCATTCGCTGTCCGGCGGCGAGACCTTTCTGGTGTCGCTGGCCCTAGCCCTGGGGCTGGCGTCGATGGCGTCCAGTACCTTGAAGATTGAGTCGTTGTTTATCGACGAAGGCTTCGGCAGCCTCGACCCCGAATCCCTGCAATTGGCCATGGACGCGCTGGACGGTTTGCAGGCCCAGGGGCGCAAAGTCGCCGTGATTTCCCACGTCCAGGAAATGCATGAACGCATCCCGGTGCAGATCCAGGTCAAGCGTCAGGGCAATGGCCTGAGCACCTTGGAGGTCAAATGAGCGAAGCGTTGCTGTACTCGTTCCGCCGCTGCCCCTACGCCATGCGCGCGCGGCTGGCGTTGCGCTACAGCGGCGTAGCGGTGCGCATTGTCGAGGTGAGCTTGAAGGCCAAGCCGCAAGAGATGCTGACACTCTCGCCCAAGGGCACGGTGCCGGTGTTGAGTGTGGACGGCCAGGTGATCGACGAAAGCCTGGCGATCATGCAGTGGGCCCTGGCCCAGCACGATCCCGACGATTGGTTGCTGGGCGGCGACCCGGCGGTGCTGGCGCTGATTGCCGAGAATGACGGCGGGTTCAAGCATTGCTTGAATCGCTACAAATACGCCGAACGCTACCCGGAATACCCGATGGAACACTATCGGGGCGAAGGCGCAGTGTTCTTGCACACTCTGGAAGGTTTGCTGGCTGAGCGCGCCTACTTACTGGCCGAGCACCTCAGCCTGGCGGACATGGCGCTGGCGCCGTTCGTGCGTCAGTTCGCCCACGTAGACCGCGATTGGTTTGCCCGTGCGCCCTACCCGCGCTTGCAGCAATGGCTGGATGAGTTCCTGCAATCGCCCTTGTTTATCGGCGTGATGGCCAAGGCGTAAGGTGTGCCAGCGCGTTAGCCCTGGGCCAAATTCAACAATCGCTCATGAGCCACTTCCGGCTCGCCTTCCAGGGGCTGCACGGAGGACAGGATCGGGGCGGAATACAGAAACAGGATTGCTGCAGCGAGTCGAAGGGCCATGCTGTCGTTTCCAGGAATGGGCGCGTCAAAAGTTGAGCGTCAAATTTAAACACATGGCAATGTGATATTACAGCGGCTTTTTTCACCCCAGGCAAAAACGCCAAACCACTCGAACGCCGATCGACGTTCCAGTGGTTTGGCGTCTGCTGCTGTGCAGGGCTCAGTGTTGAGTTTTGTGATCCAGCGCGGCATAGAAGTTGGCGCTTTGTTGCAGGTATTTCTGAGTGTAGGCACTGGTGCTGGACTTGCGACCGGCGACTTCCACGCTGGCCGCCGCCGGCAAGGCTACGGTGGCGGAAACAGCGGAAGCGGCGATGATGGAGAACAGGTTCAAATTCATGTCGGTAACCCTTGTGTACGGTTGGTTGAGTGGCCGGTGAAGGCCTTGGAACCCAACTTACGCCCGAGGGTTAAACCTTAGAAATGCTTTGAAACAGTAGCCGCTATTAATGCAATTAATACAAAAGCTCAGGCCCCGGCGTACGGGGCCTGTGGCTTATTGACGCACCAGGAATTTGAGGTCGCTGGGGGCATCGATCGGCAATTTCTGCACAGTTTTACCCAGCAGGCCGGTCTTGGGGTCGCGCTCGACCACCACGATTTCATTGCTTTTCTGGTTGGCGATCAGTAGGAACTTACCGCTCGGGTCCAGGCTGAATTCGCGCGGATGGTCGCCTTCCACGCTGCGGCGTTGCAGCTCGGTGAGGTGCGCGGTGGCCGGGTCCACGCCAAACACGATGATCTGGTTGGCGGTGCCGCGGTTGCTCACGTACAGGAACTTGCCGTCACTGGACGCATGCAGCGCCGCGCCGGCTTTGTCGGACACTGGTTGCCCGGCGGCGAAGTCGACCAGTTGGGTTTGTGTGAGTTTGCCGTC
The DNA here is from genome assembly GCF_019641515.1 of Pseudomonas sp. S5F11. NCBI lineage: Bacteria > Pseudomonadati > Pseudomonadota > Gammaproteobacteria > Pseudomonadales > Pseudomonadaceae > Pseudomonas > Pseudomonas sp. S5F11. The sequence continues at coordinate 469,439 of NZ_JAIFJZ010000001.1, read as the reverse complement.
GGCGTAATCGAACACCGCGACCTGAGCGCTCATCTCGGTGGTCAGCCAGGCGTGCTTGCCATCGGCGCTGAACAGCAAATGGCGCGGACCGCTGCCCGGCGGCAATGCCACCGAGGCCGGGTCGGCCGGGGTCAGGGGCAGCTCGTGGTTGGCCTTGGGGTCGTAGCGGTAGACAAAAATCTTGTCCGCCCCCAGGTCATTGGCGAACACGTACTTCCCGTCCGGCGACGACACCACCGCGTGCACATGGTTGGAGGCCTGGCGCTCCGGGTTGACCCGACTGGCCGGGTGCCCGCTCAACTGCACCGGTGCGGATAACTTGCCAGTGGCGTCCACCGGCAGGATCGCCAGGCTGCCGCCTGGGTCTTCCAGTACCGAATAGTTGGCGACGAACAGGTGACGACCGTCTGCGGCGACGCTGGAGTGGGTCGGCTCGTTGCCCAGGCTCTGCACTTGGTTGATCAGTGTGAGCTGGTGATTTTTCGGGTCGATGGCGTAGCTGCTCACGCGCCCCACCGCATCCTTCTGGCCGGGGCCATTTTCATTGACCACAAACAGCCGCTTCTGGTCCTTGGACACCGTCAGCCAAGACGGGTTAGCGGCCTTGGCCGCCAGCACAGGTTTGCCCTGGAACTGCCCGGTGCGGCTGTCGAATTGCAGGCGGTAAATGCCCTCGCTGGAGCCGGCGGTGTAGCTGCCCACCAACAGTTCATAGGTGTCTGTCGGCGCGGCCTGCGCCGACATGGCACCGACACTGCCGGCCATCAGCAGCGGCCAGAATTTACGCATCATCATGCTCGTCTTCCTCGTCATTATTGTTGCCGGTGAAGGCGCTCATGCACACCAGGCGGTGTTCGCCCGAATCACCGGTCAGGGTCCAGCTTTGCAAGGCGTCGTCAAAGGTTGCCGCCTGCACCTGCATCAGGCTGAACGACCAGCGCTTTTCGGCGCGGCCGTCCATGCAGGTAATGCGCAGGCCTTTGTCGTCGGAAGTGAAATCAAAGGCATGCAAGCCATCGATTTCGAGCATGTCAGCGTTGTTAAGTTCAGCGGGCAGGCCGGTAGCAGTCATCGGGATCAGTCATCAGGAAGAAAGGCGCTGATGATAGGCCAATCCACCCTCGCCTGGCGCGCTTTGTGCGCTTGCGGTAACCGGTTATGCCTGGTCTGCGCGACGGCTTTGTCATGCTCGGCACCTTCTCATAACGCGATGGAATGCCAATGCCCGACTCAACCCCCGTCCACCCCGCCCCCCTGCTGCCGGGGGTGACCAACACCGCAGCGCAGGCGGTCGCCGCTCACTTTGCCGGGCTGCCGGACGTGGCCCACGTGGTCAGCCAACTGCTCAGCGATGCCATTGCCCAGCGCTACCCCGCCCTGGCCCTCAACCTCTCAGCGACGCGCCTGGCCACGCCCAACGGCAAGCAGTGGGTATTCCGCCCGCTGCTCTCTGTGGTGCAGGACTACCTGGGCGGCACCGCCAACCTGGATTTCAGCGACATCGGCAATCTGGGTTTCTACCTCACCACCAGCCCGCCGCGTCGGCTGACACTGCCGCAAGACGGCAAATCGCGGCTGGACATGCAGGTCATCGAGGGCCTGATCAAAGAACTGGCGGACACGGTTCCCGTGGGTTTGCAGAACGCGCTGAACGATTACTGGCGCGACCACACCGGCAACGGCCAATGGCGCTGGATGGCCCGCCTGCTCCAGGACACGCTGCATATCGCCGCCCTGCGCCGGACCGACCTGGCGGAACCGGCCCGACAAACCCTCGACCAACTGACCGCCACCCCGGACCGTGAGCAACGCATGAGCCGCCACGGCGCCCAGGCGGTATTGGTCTATTGCCTGGAAACCACCCTGCGCAGCGCCGAGCGCCGTGTCACGGTGCTCGACCCACACCTGGTGCTGACCCGCCCCACCAATGGCACTGCGACGGTATTGCTGTGCAGCCCCGGCGGCACTATCGAAGCGTTCCCGTCCATGGATGCGTTGACCCAGGCCTGGGGGCAACGCATGGCGTCCGGTTATCAGCTCGACGAAGTGCTGATCCAACGCTACGAACCGGACGGCGATATATTCGACCATCAAGCCGCGCTCATCCTCAATCAACAGTTGGAACACCTGGGCGCACTGCGACTGCCGGCCAACGGCGGGTTCGCCGCGCTACAGGCGCACTGTCGCGGGCTTGTCGACCCGACGGCGTACTTTCTCGACGCGCCCAGCGTGCCCACGGATCTGTTGGCCATGCTGCGCACCCATTTTCCCAGCGGCCTCAAGGGCGCCGACAGCAGCGCCCAGGCCGCCTACCGCCGCTACAGCCTGGCCCTGGCCAGTGCCAAGCGGCGTGGCGGCGGCCGCACCTTTCTGAGCGGCATCCCGGATATTCACGCCTTCACCGTCGCCAGCCTGCTGCGCGAGCTGCAAGCCGACGCGGTGCGCCTTGAAGGCGTGGCACAGGCCGACGTAGCGGCACTGGACCCCGACCAACTGGAACTGACCTTTGCCATTTCCGCCGGTTTCCCCGGCACTGTCGGCATCACCCAGCACGAACGCATGAGCCTCACCGACCTGGCGATCAATAACCTGAGCGCACGCCCCAGCGGCGAGATGCGCATCGCCCATCGCGCCGGCCTGACAGTCCCGGGTTGGCTGACCGCCGACTACCTCACCGGCTCGAACGGCCTGATCGAACGCGTCGACATCGGCCTGCATTACCCACGATTGCTGGAGGACCAATTGCTGGGCCCCAGTGAAGAAACCCGTCGACGCGAAACACTGTTCGCCGACCAGCTCACCGCGCAACTGCCGCTGCTGGCCCTGGAGCAGAGCCTGCGCGGCGTCAACGGCATGACCCGCGACGGCGCCCGGCGTGTGGCCGCGCTCATGGCCCTGACGGTGGCCGATCAGCAGGGCGTGGTCATTCGCCACTTGGCGTTGTTGCGTCATCCGGCGGCCAGCCCCGACGTGGTGACCAACATGTACCTGATCGAAGCCCAGGACATTGCCAGTGGTCCCCATATCCTCTATCGCCCGCTTTACGCCCAAGCCTTACTGGAATTCCCCAGCCGCGCAGCGCTGTTGGAGGCCATCGCCAGCCCGGGTGAGGTGCAGAACAGCGTATTGCTGTGGATGAGCGATAGCGCGCGCCCGGTGTATGCCAACGGCGGTTTTCGTCAGCCCCATTACCTGCGTTTTGGCCAGGGCGATGAATTCAGCCCCCTGCGCACGCCTGGGCCGGCCACCCTGTCGGAGGACGGGCTGAACGACGAGCTGCATCAATGCCTGATCACCGGTCGTCTGATGCAGTACCTGTACAGCAGCAACGCCCGCGCGTTGGTCGCCCAGGCCGACCGCGAATCGGTGTCCAACCACGAAAGCCGCTGGAAACTGCTGCTCGAAGGTGGCGGATTGTTGTTCGGTGGGGTGCTGTACCCGTTGTTACGCGGCCCGCTGTTGCTCACCACCTGGCTGGGCAATCTCTACAACAGCCTTAAACAAGACATTCAGGGCCTGAACGCCATGGATGCGCAAACGCGGGAATTGGCCAGTGTCGACCTGTTGCTGAACCTGGGCCTGTCGTTGTTCGAAGGCCCGCCGTTGCCCGCTGGCGCCACTGCCCCAGCACGGAGCCGGCGCCCGCCCCTGGCATTGCCGCGCCAGCTCGCCGAGCGTTGGCCGGCCCCGCCCGCGCCGCGTATCCATCAAGGCAGCGTCGGGTTGCCCGGTGTATTGCCAGGCACCGACAAAGCGCTGTTGGACTTCCGTTTCGCTCAATCCCACTGGCGCCTGACCGCCAGTCAGCGCGCACGCCTGAACAGTTACAGCACCACGCCGCCGCCCGATGTGCCCGAGCCGGTGGCGAGCGGGCCGCACAAAGGCTTGTACCGCATCGACAACCAGTGGTACGCCCAATTGGACGGCCAGTGGTTTCGGGTGTGGATGGAAGCGAATACTGGCGACGTACTGATCGTCGACCCCGTCGACAGCGACCGCCGAGGCCCGCCCTTGCGCAATGATCGACAGGGGAACTGGAGCGTGGATACGCGCCTGCGTCTGCGCGGCGGTATGCCGTCCAACCGCATCGCCGCACGGCGTCAGCTCAATGCCAAGCGCGTCGAGACCTTGAGCAGCGAGTACCGCCACTTTCTGGGTCAGCAAACCCAGCAGCAAAAGCGCGTGGACGTGGCCCAGGCCGTCATGGAGAAGACCCAGGACGACCCACGCTTCACACCGGCACAGCGCGCCGAAAAACGTCGGCAATTTGAAAACGCGCTGCTGACCCAGACCCAGGCATACCAACAGATTCTCGACAGCGTGCAGGAACGACGGGAGCTGAGTATCCCGCTGTCGACGCAAACCGTCGCAGCCCTGATGGAAAACATGGTCAACAACGGGCGCAAACTGGTGGTCATCGCCGAAACCGATCGCCAAGCGCTGTACACGGCCAATGCACCGTTCACGCGCCTGGGCGCGGCGTTGAAACAGGCGGTGCTGGCCAACCGCGCCGGCCACGAGCAATTTATCAAGGACCTGCTGGCGATCAACGAGCGCTCGATCCAGTGGCTGAAAGTCAAGGACCGTTACCTCGCCCAACTGCACGAATTGGGCGGCCTGGGCCTAGACGCCTTTACCCGCCTGACCCAGGACCGCCCCGACGAAATCAGTGTGCTGGCGATCCAGGCCTTGCAGATTCGCACTCTGCGCTGGCTGGCGACGCGAGGGTTCGACTCGGTGCGGCTCGACAGGCTCGACACCCTCATAGCGCCGCTGGTCGAGCAGGTGCGAACCCACAGCGAACTCAATGCCCTGGAGCTACCCGCCAGTGAGCGCATCAGCGTGCTGGAAAGCCTGGTGGAACACTACGGACGCGCCCTGGACGCCCTGCAAGGTCTGAACATCGTCGATGTGGAAGGCCTGGAGCAAAGCTATTCGGCGCCCCTGTTCACGCTGATCGAGGAGCTGTATCAGGACGTCAACCTGCAACTGGCCAACGCCATTCAGCCAAGCGATCCCAGCCCCGTGCGTACGCCAAAGCGCCAGCCGACGGCGCCGGGCAAACCGCAGAAAAAAGTCATCCGCACGCGGCGCAAAGGCACCCTGATCGGCGACTTGAAGCCAGCCGGCAGCAGCCTGCCGATCGAAGTGGTGGAGGTGCGTTCGGAAGAGAGCAACCAATTGCTAAGCCTGTACTCCCAAGACGGCGATGAATGGGTCGAGTTCAAAGAACCCCTCGCACCGCCGCCGCCCGCCCCCTCCCGTGGCTTGAGCCTGGTCAAGGGTGAAGCGCGCAAATTGCTGGCCATGCTCGACGCCCACCTGCAACGTGCGCAGCGCTACCGCAGCGTCTGTCGCCATCCTGAGGAAGTGCAGGAAATCCTGCATTACGAGGGTACGCGCTACGACAGGTTGGCCACCGAACTAGACCGCACGATCCAGGCCCTGCCCCTGGCCGAACGCCTGGCCGCCGACCTGGCGCTGGCCAGCCAGCTGCGCGAGGTCGGCATGCGCCTGACGCGCCAGGGCGATGCCTTGCGCCTGCAATTGAGCCTGGAATTGCCCCCCACCCACGGCAACCTGGAATACCTGCTCGCGCAGAAACAAGTGGCCATCGCGCGCTACAGCGAGCGTGTGCCACTGAGCGGCGAGCGGCGCGATTTTATCCAGGAATACGCCGTCACCGACCTCAATGGCGCACCGCTGTGGTACGCGCACTTTCATTACCCCAAACACGACACGCCCAAGGCCGACTACAGCGTCGCGCACCTGAAAACCAAAGCCCAGCAGAAGCAAAGCTACTACTCGCTGCTGGCCAAGACGCAAAACCCTCAGGCGGTGGTGAACGTACACCGCGGCTTGATCGGCAAGGCCCTGGCCGAGCGTTGGTTTCTGCCGCTGGCGCCGTAAGCATCGCCCTCCCATCAAGCATCAAGAAAGGACTCCCCCCATGCCCAGCCCCGATCACCTGATCCTCGCGCACGCCGTACAGGCGCGCTTCCAAGCGCGGCCGACCCTGCGCTCGGCCACCGCGCAGCGACTGAGCGACAGCCTCAAAGAACTCAGCCCGCCCCTGACCCGGCCACTGTCCGAGCTATACCTGGCCCACCCGCGCGACGGTGGCGGCCGCGCCTTGCCCTCTGTGCTGCAAGTGGCCCTGACCTACCTGGCCAACGGCACCCTGCCCGACCTCGCCACCCGCGCCGGACTCGACGCCTACCTGAGCGATGCCAGCGGCAACCGCTTGACCGAACCCGCCGTCCCCCTGAACGACCTGCAACGCATCATCCGCGAGCTGCCAACCCTGCTGCCGGCGACATTGCAAACCGCGCTAAGCAGCTTCTGGGATGAGGTCGACAGCGCCGGCATCAGCCACTGGCAATGGCTTAGCGAAGTGCTGCACAGCCTGTTTCGCCAGTGTGCGATCAGCCAATCGACCAGCGACCACGAGCAGCTCCAGGCCCTCACCGCCCTGGCGCGCTACCCGGCACGCGAAGCGCGCCGCCAGCAAACCGCCCCGGACAACAGGGTGTATGCCTATACCCTGGAAGCCCTGTTGGTACGCGGCCAGACCCGGCTTACCCTGCAATGCAGCGAGCTGTTGATCGTCAGCGGCGAACGCGTCTGGCTGTATAGCCTGCCCGGCACCGTGGAAGCCTTCGCCAGTTTGCAAGCCTTCGGGCAGGCGTGGGGCGAGCGCCTGGAAGCGCGCTACCTCGCCGACCGGATCACCTGGCGCCAGTACGAGCCCGACGGCGACATCTTCGAGCTACAAGCCGCGCTGCTGCTCAACCGGCAATTGGACGATCTGGCGGCGTTGCGCCTGCCCGCCCATAGCACGTTGGCCGATTTGGAAAGCCAAGTGGCCGCCCTCACCGACCTGGCGCCTGGACTTATCAGCGCGCCAACCACGCCGGCGCAGCCCCTTGATGCCGTTGACGGCGCATTGCCCGCCTGGCTGAGAAACGCCTCGGCCAGCGAGCGCTTCAGCTATCGCCAATGCCTGCTGGAGCAGGCCAGCCTGCGTCGCCTCAACGGCGGTGCGGGCTACCTGGACGGCATCGACGATATCCGCCGCTTTGCCGCCCACCGCCTGAACCCGCAACTGTGCCAGGCGCGCAATGCGGCGCTCAAGCGCCAGGACCGCTGCACCGACGAGTCCGCGCTGGCCTATCGCGCCGAAGACCTGCAACTGACCTTTGCGGTGTCCGTCGGCACTCTGCAAAGCGGCTATGTGCAACCGGTGACCCTGAGCCTGGTGGACCTGGCGCTGAAAAACCTCTGCGGCAAACCCAGCGGCAGCGTCACCCTGCATCACCGCTCCGGGCGGCCCATCGAAGCCTGGCTGACGCCGGACTACCTGATGCGCCTAGTGCAACAGGTGGACATCGGCCGTACCTACCCCGCTTACCTGCGCGAACAATTGCTGGCGCCCAATGCGCAGGCACAGCGACGTCAGCAGTTGTTTATCCAGCAGCATCCGGTGCGGCTCAAACTGCAAGCCCTGGAAGCCTTGATCAAGGGTGAGGCCGGGCTGACCCGGCGCGGCGTGCGCTATGTGTGTGCGGTGCTGGGCGCAAGCCGTGCGCAGCGTTGGGTGCAAGGCACTGAAATCATCATGCGCCCGCTGGCCTTCAAGCGAAAAGCCGACGCCCAGGCCGACACGGTCCCCAACATGTTCATCATCGAAGCGCGCAACGGCCAGGAAGGTCCGCACCTGCTCTACCGTCCGGCCTATCAGCCGGCGCTGTTGGAGTTCCCTAGCCGCGCACAGTTACTGAGCGCCATCACGCGTCCCGGCCCGCTGCAAGACAGTGTGCTGACCTGGCTGCCCGACAGCGCGCGGGCGATCTACAGCAATGGCGGCTTTCTGGAGCCCCATATCATCCGTTTCTACCAGGGCTCGGAGTTCGACGTATTGCCCAGCCGTCCGAGCCCGGCGATCCTGGCCGAGGCCGACGACGAGAGCGCGGATGAGATGCGCCTGTTCCTCAACAATAATCGGCTGCTGGAATACCTGTTCGGCGCCGAAGCCCGGCAATTGGTGGAACTGGCCGAGCGCGAGTCCACCTCCAACAGCGAAAGCCGCTGGGCGCTGCTGCTCGAAGGTGTGCAACTGGGCTTCAACACCCTGCTGGTGGTAGCCCGGGGACCATTGGCCGTGGTGGGCTGGATGCTGCAAATGATGCAGGGCCTCAGGCAAGACCTGCCGAACCTGCAAAGCGCCGATCCGGTGGCGCGGGAATTGGCCTGGGTCGATCTGTTGCTCAACATCGCCATGGTGCTGATGCACCAGGCCCAGGCGGGCGATACGCCGATTGAGGCGACACGGCACTCACAAACACAGGCCCGCCTGCCCCTGCGTCGGCCCCTGAGCCAACCGCTGCGCATGCGCCAGGCAGATATTCGCCGCGGCACGGTGGGCCTGCCTGCCGAGCCGCCCGGAGGTGGGCGCACCCTGCTGGACTTCGACCGCTCCCTGGCCAGCGACAGCGCCGCCGGGCGTCTGTTGGACAAGCTGCTGAGCGTGCACAAACCCTGGCCGCAACCCACCCCGAAAGCCATGGACAGTGGCGCGCTTAAGGGCTTGTTCAACATCGACGGACGCTGGCACGCCTCGGTCGCCGGGCTGTTGTTTGAAGTGTCGGTAGTGCCGGGCTTTGGCGAGGTGTACATCATCCATCCCGAGAAGCCCGAGCACCCCGGCATCAAGCTCAAGACCGACGGTCAGGGCCACTGGCGCCTGGATCGCGGGCTCAAACTCGAAGGGGGCGGGCCCAAGCGCATCGCGGCGTTGCGCGAGGAAAGCCGACGCCGCAAAGAGGCGCTGGTGGAACGCCTGCAAACCTTAAGCGCCGATATCCCACCGCTGATGCGCCCATTGGAGCAGGCGCTGGACAGCCTGGCCGACGCCGACAAACGCCTGGCCGACCAGAGCCGTGTGCTGAAGCTCACCTGGAACCTGCTGGACAAAGCCAGCGAGCAGCAAAAACCCGCGCTGCGGCAACGCCATGGGCTGGAGGTGCAACGCCACAGCACGCTGCGCGCGCAGTTCGAGATTCTGCTGGAGCGCCTGAGCGAACGGCTGGACGAGAGCGTCCGCCTGCGCCAAGAACTGGTGAGCGTCGGGCAACAGTTGGAACAGGTGGGCGGTGCCGGCGTGCATGTGCAAGACCGCGCCAAAGTGCTCGAAACCCTGTGGAACCAGCAGTTTTCCCTGCATCACTACCAGCGCAACTGGGCCAATGCCTTGCTGTTTTCCGACCGCGGTGAACCCATGGCCCAGGTCGAACGGCGCATGGTGGTCGAGCGCGCCTTCGGTAACCTGAACGCCTATTACGAACACGTCGCCCGCAGCATCGACATGGCCGATGCGCTCGATCGGCTGGCTATCACCGCCACCGCGCTGGAGGACACCCTGGAACGTTTGGAGCACGACTCCGCCGCCGGGCGCGCAATCCGTCAGAAGCTGCTGGCACTGATCATCGAGCCGCAGAATTTCTTCGGTGAGAACATGCGCCTGCGTGCGCTGTCGTCGCTGGCGAGCGTGGTCATCGTCGATACGGGTGAACACTTGCCGCCCCAGGAGGCCCTGTATGTGGAGCGCCTGGACCGCCTCGATATCCACCAGGCCGTGCAGTCGCACATCAGCGTGCGCAGCAGCGAAGGCTTCGCCCTGGACGATCAACGCAACCTGTATGAAAGCCTGCTGGACAGCTACCGCAGCTACGCCAACGGCGTGCAGGCGCTGAAGGCCATCAACCCCGCGCGCTTGAACGCCAGCATCGTCGAGCGGTTTGTCCAGCGTCTGGATCACGCGCAGACCCTGGCCCAGACCGAGCTGGAAAACGTCGTTCGCGCCCAGGAAGCCCTGGCCGTGAGCGTGTCGCTGGCCAAAACCCTGCGCAGCAAGCCCGCCACAAGCCGTGTGTTCAAAACCCGCAAGCGTCACTACCGGGTCGGCGAGGTGACGCGCGGCACTCGACAGCAGGAACAGCTGACCATCACCGACAGCTTTACCGGCAGCCCCATCAGCACCTTCGAAGCCACGTCCGACGGCTGGGCCCAGGTGCTTGAAACCCCTGAGGCGCCGGCTGTAATCACCCCACCCAAGCCGTCCTTCGCCACCCTGCGCGAAGAAGGCCGTGGGCTGATCCGTCAACGCGCGGCGATTGAGCGCACCATCGACGCCCAGCAGCTCAAGCTCGACGACCCACGCACCCGACAATCCATCGACCCGGCGGACTGGGACCATTGGCTCGACACCCAGGCGCGCCAACTCGATGGGGTGGCCGACGCGCTGGCTGGGGAGCATGCCAACCAAACCAGCGCCATGGACCTGGCCGAGGAGTTTCGCAACCATGCACGGGATATGCGCCGTACAGCGGAGCAACGCTGCAGCGCGGCGTATAAAAAACAATGGCCGAGCCTGGACGGCATCGATTACCTATGGCGCCACCAACAGATCGATATCAACTTGACCAGCCTGGCCGACCCGCAGCGGCCCACCTTGAGCGGGGATTTTTTCACGGAGTACGCGGTGTATGACAAGGCCCAGAAACCGCCGCAAGTGTTGTGGTACGCGCACTTTCACTACGCCACCGCCACCGCACCGGCAGCCGAATACACCCGTGCGCACCTGAAACTGCCCGAACAGCGCAAGTACACGCAAAAAGACTTGTTGAAGGCTCCGGTACAAGCGCGCTTGCTTGAACATAGCGAGCCGGGGGCGGTGCCGCTGCGCAGCATTTTGTATGTGCGCATCACCCCGCCGCTCGACCGCTTGTTCCTGGCCATCGCACCGCCTGCGGCGACCCGTGCCTGAAGCACGGGCCGCGCACCGGTCAGTGGGCGAACAGTGAGTTGCCCTTCTGGCCGGCCAGTTTCTCCGGCTTGATCAGGAAGCGTGCCAGGGCCGGCAGCAGCCACAGCGCACCGAACATGTTCCACAGCAGCATAAAGGTGAGCATCAGGCCCATGTCGGCCTGGAACTTGATGGCCGAGAAGATCCAGGTACACACGCCGATCGCCAGGCACAGGCCGGTGAACAGCACGGCTTTACCGGTGGATTTGAGGGTCTGGTAATAAGCTTCCTGCAACGGCAACCCCGCACGCAGGAAGCTTTCCAGGCGGCTGTAGATGTAGATGCCGTAGTCCACGCCGATCCCCACGCCCAGGGCGACCACCGGCAAGGTCGCCACTTTGACGCCGATGCCCATGAACGCCATCAGCGCGTTGCCCAGCACCGACGTCAGCACCAGCGGCAGCACGATGCACAGGGTCGCGGCCCAGGAACGGAAGGTGATCATGCACATGGTGGCCACGCACAGGTACACCAGGATCAGGATGGTCAGCTCCGACTCCTTGATCACCTCGTTGGTCGCCGCCTCGATCCCCGCGTTACCGGCGGCCAGGATAAATTCCAGGCCGTCCCGGTTATTTTCCTTGGCGAATTCCTGCACCGCATGCACTGCGCGGTCGAGGGTTTCAGCCTTGTGGTCGTTGAGGAACACCAGCACCGGCGCCAGGGAGCAATTGTTGTTGTACAGGCCGTCGGCGCGGGCGATGGAGTTATTCAGCACATCGGGGTTGCGCGACAGGGTTTCCCATTTCAGGTTGCCCTCGTTCATGCCCTTGATCATCTGCTTGGACACGGTCACCAGCGAGATCGCCGACTGCACGCCCTCGGTGTTCTGCATCTTCCACATCAACTGATCGATAGGCGCCATGGCTTCATAACGCGAACAGCCTTCGGCCTTGGTCTTGACCATCACTACCAGCACGTCGGAGCTGGTGGAGTAGTTGCTGATGATGAAGTTGTTGTCTTTGTTGTAGCGCGAATCCGGGCGCAGCTCCGGCGCGCCTTGATCCAGGTCGCCGATCTTGAGGTTCTGGCTGTACCAGAGGCCGCCACCAAAGGCGACCAACGCCAGGGCGATGGAGATCGGTGCGACTTTCGGGCTGGCAAAATTCGACAGCAGGCGCCAGAACGGATGTTCGCGGTTCGCGTCTTTCTTGCTCTTGGCAATGGCGCGCCGGCTGATGCCGACATAGGAGATCGCCACCGGCAGCAGGATCAGGTTGGTGAACACGATCACCGCCACGCCGATGGACGCGCCGATGGCCAGTTCGCGGATCACACCGATGTCGATGATCAGCAGGGTGATGAAGCCCACTGCGTCGGCGAGGATCGCGATCATGCCCGGCAGGAACAACTGCCGGAACGTGCGGCGCGCCGCGGTCAGCGCGTTATCGGCCTCGCTGGATTGCAAGGCGATACCGTTGATCTTCTGCACGCCGTGGGAAATACCGATGGCGAAGATCAGGAACGGCACCAGCATCGAATACGGGTCCAACCCGAAGCCGAAAAAGTGCATCAGCCCCAGTTGCCAGATCACCGCCACCAGGGTCGTGCTCAACACCGCGATGGTGCTGCGCAGGCAATTGGTGAACCACAGCAATAGCACCAGGGTGATGACGAACGCGATGCCGAAGAACATCACCACCATCACCAGGCCGTCGATCAGGTCGCCGACCTTCTTGGCAAAGCCGACGATATGGATCTTGACGTTAGGGTTCTGCGCTTCGAACTTGTCGCGGATCTTATCTTCGAGTTCGTGGGAGAACTTGCGGTAGTCCAGGGCGAGCAATTTGCCCTGGTCCTGCGGGTCCGGGTACGACTCCAACAACGGGATATCGACGATGCTCGATTTGAAATCGTTGGACACCAGACGCCCGACCTGACCGGACTTGAGCACGTTGTTGCGCAGTTGGTCGAGGCTTTGCGGCGAGCCGTTGTAGCTCTGCGGGATCACCTCACCACCGGCGAAGCCTTCTTCGGTCACTTCGGTCCAGCGTACGCTGGGGCTCCACAGCGACTTGAGGCCCGAGCGGTCGACGCCGGAGATATAGAACACCTCGTCGTTGATCTGCCGCAGAGTCTCCATGTACTCCTTAGTGAAAATGTCACCGTCCTTGGCTTCCACCGAGATACGCACCGTGTTGCCCAGGTTGGCCAGGTCGTTGCGGTGCTCCATCATCTTTTCGATGAAGGGGTGCTTGAGGGGGATCATTTTTTCGAAGCTAGTAGACGGGCGAATCAACGTCGCTTGCCAGAACAGGAACGCACTCACCAATAGGCAGATCACGATCACCGCCGGGCGATTGTTAAAAATCAGGCGCTCAAGAAAGGTCGCTTTATCGTTGTGATGACTGCTCATGCTTTCTCTGCCTTCTTATTGTTTTTCGAGTTCAGCGCCGGTTGGCTGGGCGACGCGCACACCGCCCTGCCCGGCCAGAATCAGATTGCCATTGCCGGCCGCGGCCACCGCCGAGAGGGAAATGCGGTCCGGACGGTTGAAAACGCTGAAGGTCTGACCGTCGTCGTGGCTGACCACCACGCTGCCACCGTTGCCCACCACCACCAACGAGCCATCTTCGAGCAAAGTGGCGCCCGATAAACCGAACTCCAGGGCACCGCGCGCGGCCTTGAGTTCGACCTGTTCCCAGGTGCTGCCGAAATCCGTGGAGCGGTAAAGATTGCCGCGCAAGCCATAGGCCAACAGCGTTTGCGGCTGGGCGGTGCCGATCACACCAAATAGCGAACCCTCGTAGGGGCCTTCGAGTTTTTCCCAGGTCTGGCCGTCGTCGCTGGAACGGAACATGCTGCCCTGCTCGCCGACGATAAACAGCCCGGAGTCCTTGATGGCGGCAATGGCGTTGAGGTGAAACTGGTCTTCGTTGTCGAGGCGGTCGCTAACATCTTCCCAGGTGTTGCCGCCGTCGTTGGTTTCCAGCAACGCACCGTAGGCGCCGACGGCCAAGCCGTGGCTGGCGTCCTTGAACCACACGTCGAGTAACGGCGCTTCGCGCTTGAGGTCTTGATACTGCTGGGTCCAAGTGGCGCCGCCGTCAGTGCTGGCGAGGATCTGCGCATCGTGGCCCACGGCCCAGCCGTGTTTGTCATCGACGAAAAACACGGCGGTGAGCAATTGCCGGGTGGGGACTTTGGCCTGGGCCCAGGTGGCGCCCTGGTCATCGGAATAGAGGATATGCCCGCGGTCACCGACCGCCACCAGGCGTTTGCCGGCGTGGACCACGTCGATCATCAGGCCTTTGGCGGCCTTGGGGGATTCAATCGCAAACACCGCGGCGGCGGGTGTATCGCTGGCGGCCTGGACCGCAGTCGGCCATGCAACGGCGCCAAACAGCGAGAGCGCTGTGGCCAGCAACGCAACTCTGCGTGCGGCGCGTGGGCGGCAGACAACCCAACCCATGACAGGCTCACTCATAGACCTTTCTCCCATTTATTATTGTTAGGTCTTGCCATCCCGGGCTCTGAAACCTGCAATCTAGAGCGCCTGGAGGAAGCTGGCGCCATCCTATCGGGCTTTCGAATCGTCTGACAATCGGTGCTACGTTATGTTTTGTTAACTGGCGGCGTTTGGCCATGCGGTGAATATAGCCGCATTCGTCAGGCTGATTGTGGCGGGCATGCTGAATTTTTATTCCATCTATTGAATTTTGGGAATTTTTATTCCATTAATAGCCTTCCTCACAACAATAATCCAAAGGAACAAAGGCTATGCGCGAACTCGGAATCGGCTTGATCGGCACAGGCTTTATGGGCCGTGCCCACGCCCTGGCGTTCAATAATGCCCGGGCGGTATTCGAATTGCCGGTGCACCTCAAGCTCGCCGCCCTGGCCGATGCCGACACCGAACGCGCCCAGTGCTGCGCGCGCGCCTGGGGTTTTGCCCAGGCCCACGGCGATTGGCAGGCGCTGATCGACGACCCCGCCGTCGACGTGGTGGCCATCACCACCCCCAACCACCTGCATTACCCCATGGCCATGGCAGCGATTGCCGCCGGTAAGGCGGTGTACTGCGAAAAACCTCTGGCTGTCAGCCTTGAACAGGCCGACGCCATGCGCCGGGCGGCGAGCACTGCCGGGGTGGTGACGCGGGTCGGTTACAACTATCAGCACAACCCCATGATCGGCCTGGCGCGGCAGATGATTGCCAACGGCGAGCTGGGCGAGATCATCAGTTTCCAGGGTGAATTCAGCGAAGACTTTATGGCCGACCCGCAGTCGCCGTGGTCATGGCGCTGCGAAGTCGAACATGCCGGCGGCGCCCTGGCGGACCTGGGCAGCCACTTATTGTCGATGGCGCGTTATCTGGTGGGCGATGTCGTCAGCGTGTGCGCCGACACCCAGACCGTCCACAGCCAACGCCCTGCGGTCAGCGGCAGCGCCGAACGCAAAGCCATCGCGGTGGACGATCAGGTACATGCCCTGCTGCGCTTCGCCAATGGCGCGCGCGGCACAGTGAGCAGCAGTTGGCTCAAACACGGTTATAAGAACCACCTGAGTTTTGAGATCAGCGGCACACAGGGCACATTGGCGTTCGATCAGGAACGTTTGAATGAACTGCGCCTGTACCGCGTCGGCCAGGACGGTTTCCAGCGCCTGCTGGCCGGCCCCGCCCTGCCCGGTTACGCGGCCTTCAGCCCGGCGGCGGGGCATCAACTGGGCTACAACGAATTGAAAACCCTGGAAGTGCAGGAACTGATCATGGCGGTGGCCGGCCAGGGCGCGGACGGCACTGACTTTGAAGCGGCGTGGGCCGTGGAGCGGCTGGCGACCGCGATTCGCCTGGCGGCCCGCGAGGAACGCTGGGTCAACGTGAACGCGGTCTGACACACAACGCAAATCCTAAGGGCTGACAAATAATTCTTTGGTGAGCAGGCTTGCCCTGCGCTGGGCCGCGAAGCGGCCCCACATCCAGGCACCTCGGCGTGCCAGCTGAAACCACATCGCCTGGAATGGCTATCAAAGGTGCGAGGGGGCTTGCCCCCGATAGCGGTGCATCAGCTAAAAAACCACAGGCTGACACTCCGCCATCGGGGGCAAGCCCCCTCCCACCTTTAGATCAGCTGCATACATTTACATTGGCGAGCAGGCTTGCCCTGCGCTGGGCTGCGAAGCGGCCCCACATCCAGGCACCTCGGAGTGTCAGCTGAAACCACATCGCCTGGAATGGCTATCAGAGGTGCGAGGGGGCTTGCCCCCGATAGCGGTGCATCAGCTAAAAAACCACAGGCTGACACTCCGCCATCGGGGGCAAGCCCCCTCCCACCTTTAGATCAGCTGCATACATTTACATTGGCGAGCAGGCTTGCCCTGCGCTGGGCTGCGAAGCGGCCCCACATCCAGGCACCTCGGCGTGCCAGCTGAAACCACATCGCCTGGAATGGCTATCAAAGGTGCGAGGGGGCTTGCCCCCGATAGCGGTGCATCAGCTAAAAAACCACAGGCTGACACTCCGCCATCGGGGGCAAGCCCCCTCCCACCTTTAGATCAGCTGCATACATGTACATCAGTGAGCAGGCTTGCCCTGCGCGGGGCTGCGAAGTGGCCCTACACCCAGGCACCTCGGAGTGTCAGCTGAAACCACATCGCCTGGAATGGCTATCAGAGGTGGGAGGGGGCTTGCCCCCGACAGCGGTGCATCAGTTAAACATCCACAGGCTGACACTCCACCATCGGGGGCAAGCCCCCTCCCACCTTTAGATCAGTTGCATACATTGACATCAGCGCAAGGCGCGGCGCAGGACCTTGCCCACGGTGGTCTTGGGCAGTTCGGTGGTGCGGAATTCCACGTAACGCGGCACTTTGTAGCCGGTCAGGTATTCCCGGCAGTGGGCAAGGATTTGCTCCTGGGTCAGGCTCGGATCTTTGCGCACCACGACAATCTTGACCTTCTCTCCGGTCACGCCGTCTTCCACGCCAATCGCCGCCACTTCGGCCACGCCGGGGTGCAGGGCCACCACGTCTTCGATTTCGTTGGGGTACACGTTGAAGCCCGAGACCAGGATCATGTCTTTTTTACGATCCACCAGGCGGATATAGCCGCGCTCGTCCATCACGCCGATATCGCCGGTGGCCAGCCAGCCCTCGGCATCCAGCACTTCGGCGGTTTCCTTGGGGCGCTTCCAGTAGCCCTGCATCACCTGTGGGCCGCGTACTTGCAGCTCACCCTGTTCGCCGATATCGGCGACTTCGCCGTCCTCGCGCATAAAACGCACCCAGGTGGAAGGCAAGGGCACGCCGATGCTGCCGGTGAATTCCATCTCGCGCATGCGCGAAATATCGATGGGGCTGATGCTCACTACCGGCGAACACTCGGTCAGGCCGTAGCCTTCGATGATCGGCAGCCCGGTGACTTCCTTCCAGCGCTTGGCGACTGCGGTGTGCGTGGCCATGCCGCCGGCGATGACCATGCGCAGATCGGAGAAGTCCCGCGCGCAGAATTCCGGGTTCTCCAGCAACCCGTTGAACAGCGTGTTGACCCCGGCAATGCCGTTGAAGCGCTCCTTGCGCAGGATCATCTGCACTCGCTTCACGTCCCGTGGGTTGGCGATCAGGATATTGCGCCCGCCCAGGCACATAAACATCAGGCAGTTCACCGTCAGGGAAAAGATGTGGTACAGCGGCAGCAAGGTCACGTTGGTTTCCTGCTTGTCCTGATCCAACTGGTCCCCGACCCACGCCTTGGCCTGCAACAGGTTGGCGATGATGTTGCGATGGCTGAGCATCACGCCCTTGGCATCCCCCGTGGTGCCGCCGGTGTATTGCAGAAACGCCAGATCATCCAGTTGCATGACCACCGGCTGCGGGTAAAGCGCCCGGCCCTGTTTCAACGCTTGATTGAAGCGCACCGAGCCGCGCAGGTTGAAGGCCGGAACCTGCTTTTGCACGGAGCGCAGGATGAAGTTCATCGCCGCCCCCTTAAAGGTGCCGAGCAGGTCGCCGATGGCGGCGATTACCACGCGTTTGACGCTGCTGCCTTCGATGACTTTTTCCAGGGTGTGGGCGAAATTTTCGAAGATCACCACGGTTTCGGCGCCGCTGTCCTTGAGCAAATGTTTGAGCTCATGGGCGGTGTACAACGGGTTGACGTTGACCACCACCGCCCCCGCCAGGATCGTGCCGAGCAAACAGATCGGGTACTGCAAGCAATTGGGCATCATCAGCGCCACGCGGTCGCCGCGCTGCACGCCCTGTTCCTGCAGCCAGGCAGCGAACGCAAAGCCTTGTACCTGCCAGTCGGCGTAGGTCATTTCGGTGCCGATGCTGACGTAGGCGACACGCTCACGGAATTTTTCCAGGTGTTCCAGGAACACCTCACGCAGCGACGGGTAGTCCTCGATGCCGGCGTCGATATCCGCCGGAACGCCGGGCAGATAAGCGTCCAACCAGATGCGTTCGCGTTGTTCCAGGCTGATAGCGTTCATGGCAGTCTCCTTGTTGTTGTTTTTGACAGCGCTATTTTTCGACGATGGCGGTAATGCCCAGCCCGCCGGCGGCGCAGATTGAAATCAGGCCACGACCGCCACCGCGTTCATGGATCGCCTTGGCCAGCGCCGCCAACTGCCGGCCGCCGGTAGCAGCAAACGGGTGACCGCAGCCGAGGGAGCCGCCGTTGACATTCATCTTGGCCCGCTCGATTGCTCCCAGCGGTGCCGCCAAGCCTAGCCGCTCGCGGCAGTAGTCGGGGTCTTCCCAGGCTTTGAGCGTACACAGCACCTGGGCGGCGAACGCTTCGTGGATCTCGAAGAAATCGAAGTCGGCAAAGCTCAAGCCTTCACGTTGCAACATGCGCGGCACCGCGTAGGCCGGCGCCATCAGCAAGCCTTCACTGCCGTCGACAAAATTCACCGCCGCCGTCTCGCCGGTGCGCAGGTAGGCCAGCACCGGCCAACCGTGCTCGGCCGCCCAGGCTTCGCTGGCCAGCAGCACTACCGAGGCGCCATCGGTGAGCGGCGTGGAATTGCCGGCGGTAAGCGTGCCGTTCTGGCGGTCATAGGCGGGGGACAAGCCGGCGAGTTTTTCCAGGCTGGCGTCGGCACGCAGGTTGTTATCCCGGGCCAGGCCACGATGGGGGCTGATCAGGTCGTCGAAGAAACCGCGCTGGTAAGCGGCTGCCAGGCGCTGGTGACTGGTAAGGGTCAGTTCGTCCTGGGCCAGGCGTTTGATCTGCCAGCGCTTGGCCATTTCTTCGCAGTGCTCGCCCATGGACAGGCCGGTGCGCGGCTCACCGTTGCGCGGCAGCAGCGGCTTGAAGAACATCGATGGGCGCACCTTGAGCAGCGTCTTGAGCTTGTCGCCCAAGCCCTTGGCGCGGTTGGCCGCCAGCAAGGTGTGACGCAGGGACTCGTTGATGCCGATGGGTGCGTCGGAGGTGGTGTCGGCGCCCCCGGCGACTCCCACTTCGATCTGGCCAAGAGCAATTTTATTGGCCACCAGCAACGCCGCTTCCAGCCCCGTGCCGCAGGCTTGCTGCACATCGTAGGCCGGGGTTTCGGGCGACAACGTGGTAGACAGCAACGACTCGCGCGCCAGGTTGAAATCCCGCGAATGCTTGATCACCGCACCGGCGGCGAACTCGCCCAGGCGCTGGCCGTGCAGGTTGTAGCGGTCTACCAAGCCCTGCAGCGCCGCCACCAGTAAATCCTGGTTGCTGTCGTGGGCGTACACGGTGTTGGAACGGGCGAACGGAATACGATTGCCGCCGATGATCGCCACGCGACGGGTCGGCGCCGGGTTAAAACTGTAGTGACTCATTGAAGGTTCTCATTGAGGGACAGCAGACCGCGCAGATGGGGCTTGTCGCCCGCACCGTTGCGCACTTCGAAGGCGCGACGCGGGCCGCTGGCGGGTAAGTTCCACAGCGCAACCTGGCCGGGCAACAGGATCGGCAACTTGAATTCGCACTGCACCTCGGCGCGCTCCAGGCCACCCGGCGGTTGCTGGGCGGCGAGCGCGCGGCCCAAGGTCCACATGCCGTGGGCGATGGCGCGGCGAAAACCGAACAGTCTGGCGCCGATCACCGAGGTGTGGATCGGGTTGAAGTCCCCGGAGACTTTGGCAAACCGTCGCCCCAGGTCGGCCGGCAACAGCCACTTCTGAGTGCGTACCAAACTGTCTGAAGGCAGCGCCAGCGCTTCGTCCCAAGGCGCGCCGACCGGATCGGCCACGCCCCGGCGCAGATACAGACTGTCGCCCTCCCACACCAGTGCGCCAGCGCTATAGGCACGGGTGGCGATGCTCAGCGCCTGGCCCTTGGGGTGCGCGACCCAGCGTTCGGCATACACTTCCAGTCGCAACGCCTGGCCTTCCTGCAAGCGCTGATGCTGCCGGATACGGTTGGCCAAGTGCACCATGCCACTGGCCGGGTACGGGAAACTTGGGCGGGTCAACAGCATCAAGTGCAAAGGAAAGGCCAGCACATGGGGATAGGTCAATGGCACGCCCTGCTCACGGCGAAAACCGCAGGCGCGGCCATACGCGGCGATCCCCTCAGCCGACAGCTCCACCGCCGGGCGCACCAGGCGCGCCTTGGGCAGCAGCGGCGCGCCGTCGAGCTTGGGTTTGCGCAGTGCGCGCACACCATCCAGCAGCAGTCGCGTGCGTGACGGTGGTGGGTCGATGATCTGCGTCAGGTCGTCCATGGCTTCAGGCTCCCAACAAGCTTTGGCCGCAGACGCGCACCACTTGGCCGTTAACCCCGCCCGACGCCGGATGGGCCAGCCAGGCAATGGTTTCAGCCACGTCGATCGGCTGCCCGCCCTGGGACAGCGAATTCATGCGCCGCCCCGCCTCGCGGATCATCAACGGGATGCGGGCAGTCATCTGTGTCTCGATAAAGCCCGGCGCCACGGCATTCACCGTAACTTGCTGGGTCGCCGCCCGTGGTGCCAGCCCTTGCACCAGGCCGATCACCCCGGCCTTGGAAGTGGCGTAGTTACTTTGCCCGAGGTTGCCGGCGATGCCGGAAATCGACGACACGCACACAATGCGCCCGCCCGCATTCAGGCCCTGGCCGTCCAGCAACGCATTGCTCAGGCACAGCGGCGCTTGCAGGTTGACCGCCAGCACACTCTGCCACGCCGCTTCGCTCATCTTGGCGATGGTTTTATCGCGGGTGATCCCGGCGTTATGCACCACCACATCGAAGGCGCCGTACTGGCTGACATGGGCCTGCAACGATGAGGCGGCGTCGGGCGCGGTGATATCCAGCGGCAATGCCGAACCGTTCACTGAGTCGGCGGCCTGTTGCAACGCAGCCTGGGCCTGGGGCACGTCCACGCACACCACGTGCGCGCCGTCGCGAGCCAGTACTTGAGCGATCGCCAGGCCGATGCCACGGGACGCGCCGGTAACCAACGCACGGCGGCCGGCGAAGGGTTTGTCCCAATTGACCGTGACGTGACCGTCCACCGGAGCCTCCACGCGCACCACCTGTCCCGACACATAGGCCGAACGGCGCGACAGGAAAAACCGCAGGCTGCTGTCCAGCGCGTCTTCAGCCCCCGGCGCTACGTACAGCAACTGCACGGTGATGGCCCGGCGCAGTTCCTTGGCCAAGGACCGCACCAGACCTTCGAGGGCGCGCTGGGCGACGGCTTGGGGCAGGTCCGCGCAGTGCTCCGGCGCCGTGCCGAGCACCACCACCCGCGCGTGCTGGCCGAGGCGTTTGGCGTTGCAGTGGAAGAACGCGTACAGCTCGTCGAGTTGTTCCAGGTTGCCCACGCCGCTGGCATCGAACACCGCGCCCTGCACCTTGACCGTGGAGGGCGCCTTGAGCGTCGCCGCAGTGGCGGCCACCGTGTCGGTGGCGCTGAATATCCGTTGCACCTTGGCCGTCAGGCGCCCTGCCCCGGCGACGATCACCGGATTGACCAGGCCCTGCTGGCCACTGCGATGGCGCTGCAGCGGCAAGGGCTGGGGCAAGCCCACCGCCTGGGCCAGGCGACGGCCCCAGGGGGAATTGACGAAGGTTAGGTAGCTGTCACTCATATCAGCAATCACTCTCAACACGTTCTGACCGTGTAAACCCGATCCAATGCGGGAAGGGCTTGCCCCCGATAGCGATCTAGCCGTCACCGGCTCATTGGCTGAACCACCGCTATCGGGGGCGAGCCCCCTCCTACATTGACCGGGGTTTTCTTAGTTGACCGAGGCGTTTTCGCCCTGGGCCGTACGACGCTTGGCGACCGGTTCCAGCGCCTGCTTGCGTTGCTGCAACGCCTCCAACAATCCGAAGTCCTGAGGGAAGTCATCCACCTGGATGCCGTGATCGGCGTATTCCACGTAGCGGGCGAGCAAGGTGTCTTCGTCGTCGCTGATCAAGTCCAGGGCCCGGGCCTTGACGCGCCAGGCGGTAAACGCAGTGGTCGATACCGGCAGCGGTTCGAGCAGGCCCTGCTTGATCGCCGGCTTGAGGCGCGCGTCGATCAGCTCGACCTGGGGCAGCAAACGGAAACCCAGTTCGCCGTAGGCCAGCTTGTCGATTTCCGGGCGCGGGATGTAGGAATCGGCCAGCAAGCGGTCGCGGGTGGCGCCGGGGGTCTGCACCGCATCGGCGACGTCGGCTAACAGGCGGTCCGACGGTTTGCGCAAGGGCAGACCGAATGGAAAACTCAAGGCCCGCACCGCGCGCGCGGCGGTTTTGGAGGGGTAATTGTCGAGCACTTCGGCCAGGGCTTCATGGGCACGCAGCAACGCGTCCTGGGCCGACCAATGCACCAGCGGCAGGTCCGCCTGGGGCCGGCCATCGTCCTCAAAGCGTTTAAGCACGCAGGACAAGATGTACAGCTGCGACAGCACATCCCCCAGGCGCCCGGTCAGGCTTTCCTTGCGTTTGAGCGCACCGCCCAGCACGCCCATGGAAATATCCGAGATCAACGCCAACACCACCGACAGCCGATTGGCCTGGCGGTAGTAGGACGCCAGCGCCGGTTCGGTCTTGGCCGGTGCGGCAATCAGCTTGCCACCGGTCAGTGCATGCACCGCCGCGCGTACGGTATTGGCCAGCACAAAACTCACGTGGCCGAACATGGCGCTGTCGAAGGCTTCCAGGGCCTGGCGCCGGTCCGGGTTGCGCGCCGCTTCCATCTCGCGGAACACATAGGGATGGCAACGGATCAGGCCCTGGCCAAAGATAATCAGGCAGCGCGTCATGATATTCGCGCCTTCCACGGTGATGGCGATGGGGCTTTGCTGATAGGCGCGGGCCAGGAAGTTATTGGGGCCCATGCAGATGCCCTTGCCGGCGACGATGTCCATGCCGTCGTTGACTATCATCCGCGCCCGCTCGGTAACGTGGTACTTGGCGATGGCCGAGATCACCGAGGGTTTTTCTCCAGCATCCAGGGACGCCACCGAGACTTTGCGCACCGCGTCGCAGGCATACAAATGCCCGGCCATGCGCGCCAGCGGCGCCTGCACCCCTTCGAACTTGCCGATGGGCAGGCCGAACTGTTTACGCATGGCGGCGTAGGCCGTCGTGCCCCGTACCGCCACCTTGCCCAGGCCGACGTTGGCCGACGGCAGGGAAATCGCGCGGCCGGCGGCCAGGCATTCCATCAACATGCGCCAGCCATTGCCAACCTGCTCGCGGCCGCCGATCACCCAATCCAGTGGGATAAATACGTCTTTGCCGGTGGTCGGGCCGTTCTGGAACACCGCGTTAAGCGGCCAGTGCCGCCGGCCACTGTTGACGCCGGGGTGGGAGGTGGGAATCAACGCACAGGTGATGCCCAGGGAGCCGGCCGCGCCGAGCAGGCCGTCCGGGTCTTCGGCGCGGAATGCCAAGCCCAGCACCGTGGCTATCGGGCCGAGGGTGATGTAGCGCTTGTCCCAGGTTACGCGAAAGCCCAACACCTCCTGCCCTTCATGCACGCCTTTGCAGACGATGCCCACATCGGGAATCGCCCCGGCATCGGAGCCGGCATAGGGGCTGGTCAGGGCGAAGCACGGGATGTCTTCGCCACGGGCCAGGCGCGGCAGGTAGTAATTGCGCTGCGCCTCGGTGCCGTAATGCAGCAGCAGTTCGGCCGGGCCCAGGGAGTTGGGCACCATCACCGAAATCGCCGCCGCCGAGCAACGGGTGGACAACTTCATCACCACTTGGGAATGGGCGTAATGGGAGAAGCCTTTGCCGCCGTATTGCTTGGGAATGATCATGCCGAGAAACCCGGCGCTCTTGGTGTACTGCCAGCCTTCGGGCGACATGTCCTGCCAGATCTGGGTGGTTTCCCAATCGTTGGCGATGTCGCACAGGGTTTCCACTTCGTTATCGAGAAACGCCTGTTCCTCGGCACTCAGGCTGGCCGGAGCGGCCTGTAACAGCCGCTGCCAGTTGGGCTTGCCGCTGAATAGTTCGGCGTCCCACCACACCGTGCCGGACTCGATGGCTGCGCGCTCGGTATCAGACATGGCCGGCATGATCGTACGAAACAGGCCGAGGGCTTTGCTGGTCAACAACGCGCGGCGCAGGGGCTTGATCGTCATCAGCAGCGCAGGCGCCACCACCAGCAGCGCGGCGACCGTGACGCCAACACCGGCAACCACGGAGAACAGGTAACCGAATGCCAGCCACACCAGGCTGCCCCCCAACCACTGGGCCGCCGCCGCTTGTCGATACGCCAGGGCAAGCGCCGCTACGAAACCCGCCAATAACCAGATAACCATGGGATACCTCTACTCGATTCAGGGCACGACAGCTACGCAGCTCGCTAAAACGCGACAGCGGCGTAACGCCACACTACAAACTGGGAAACACAAATTCAAATTTTGTTTTGAAATTTTTATTTAATGCTTGGGCCAAAAAATAGCGGCTGAGCGGGCTCAGCCGAAGTGTTGAAAAATGGTCGAACGAGGCAGCCAGATGCGCTGACTGCCCTCGCTGATCAGCCCAGGATCAGAACGCGTAAGTGGCCGACACACTCACCACATCACCCGACGACTCGGCTTTACCGTCCAGACGCGCGCCGCCCAGGCGATCGACGTTTTGAGTCTTGAGCTTGACCTCCTGAACGAACTGGTGGGAATACGCCAAGTCCAGGCTCAAGCCCTTGACGGCTTTGACGTCGTAACCGGCGCCCAAGGACAGGAACGTACGGTCGCCGTCGGGAATCCGCGGGTCGCGCGTCGAGTTGCGGGTGGGTGTCTGGTCAAGGGCCACACCGGCGCGCAGGGTCAATTCATCGGTCAAGCGATAGTCGCCGCCCAAGGAATACATCCAGGTGTTCTTGTAGTTGTAGGGAATGGAGACAACCGTGGTGCCTGCGGATTCGAGGGTCAGGTTCTTGAACGACGACCATTCGGTCCAAGTGACGCTTGCGCCCATGGTGAAACGGTCATTGAACTGATGCACCCAGTCCAGGCCCGCTGTGGCGGGAATGTCCAGTTGCACGCTGGCATGGGCACCGTTCGGGTACAACTCAAGCCCTGGATAGGCGGTATTGACCAGCGTACCGGTGCCGCCAAACGGGCTCGGCTGGGTCATCAGGTTATTGGAGAACTGATCGGCACGGACAGTGTACTTGCCGGTCATCTTGTTCTTGATCTTGGCGTGGTAGTTCAGGCCCAGCGTGTCGCGGTCGGTGGGTTTCCACACGATACCGGTAAACCAGCCGGTCGAAATATTGTCGACCTTCACCCGCATCAGTGCGGTGCCCACATCCGATGGGAAGTTGATGCCGCCCAGGACCGAATCGGACACGGCGGCGGCGGACAGCAGGTCGACGTTCTGACTGACGAAGCCCTTGCTGTGCTGCACGATCAACCCGCCACCAAGGGAGAACTGATCGTTGACCTTGAAGGACAAGGAGCCTGTGAGCCCCACTGTTTCGATTTTGGTGTCCACGGCAAAGTCGCGCAGTTTGGAATTTTCATCCCAGGTGGAACGCATGCCTTGTGGAACGACCTGGCTCAAACCAAACGCGAACCGGTCCCCAAGGGGCATGACCATAAAGCCGGTGGGTAACCAAGCGGTAAAACCGCCCTCGCCGCCGTCGTTGTTATTCTGGGTGGTCGCAGCCAGGTCAGGGAAACCGTTGGCGTCCAACGGTGTGCTGGAAGTCGGGTTGCCGGTGTAGTCGAAGGCATCGCCCTTGTACTTGATCTTGATGCGCGCGTAGTCGACGGTGAGTTGCGCCACATTATGGTCGACGAAGGCCATGGCCGCGGGGTTGTTGTACGCCGAGCTGGGATCGTTTTTAAACAGCGAACCGCCGGCAAAGGCCCGGCCCCAGCCTGGTGCGCCATAGGTGGGTGTTGAAAAACCGCCGGCCTGAACAGGTGCGGTCATCACCACGCCGCCTATCAATGCCAGCCCCAGCAAAACCTGCATCTGTTGTTTCTTATTATTCATGCGGCACTCCTTATTATTATCGCTCTGAGCCGGCCCTGCCGGTTCGTCTTGCTGCCTGGCCCTGCTTGAACCGGCGCCCGGTAAGGGCGCCGGCTTTTTTACGGGTGATCAGCCCTTCGTTCTCAGCCGACCATCAAGGCACGATGGTCAGCGCTGGGCTTGGGGTGACGCTCAGACTGACGACGGTGCAGCTGCCGCTCAGGGCCTGGTTGGCCGCCGTCAGCACCCCGCCGCTGTAACCCACGGCGATGGTGGACGGGCCGCAATTGGAAGCCGGGTACAGAATCGAGGCAGCGATGGTGTAGCCGACGTTGGTCACGGAACCCGCCGACGGGCCGGTGGCGGACAGGGTCCAAGGCAGCCCGGTGATTTTCGGCAAGGCGCAGAGCCCGCCACCGGTTACCGCTACACCGGTGATTTTGGCAACGCCAGTGGCGTCAACATTCCCGGTGAAGGTAGCACCGCAGTTAACGGTGCCCTGGAACGAAGAAGGTGATTTCACCGAAATCGTCCCTGGCGCGGTGAAGCTGGTATTTACCGGAGCGATGCTATAGGCGTTCGCCATCGACGCAGCACCCATGCAGACAGCCAAAGCAGACAACGATACGAGGGTTTTCAAGCTTTTCATTGTTTTTCCTCACATGTTATGGCGAATTCATTTCGCCAGGGGGTAATGGCCATGAACGAGAGGTCACGGTGAAACTGCAGAACTTCCCTTTCCAGCCAAATCTCAATGTAATTACCGCTATTAACGTGTTTTGCTATTCAACGACCTTGAAGTTAGGCGGCATCTTGATCGACACCGTTTTAATCTTGCAGTCTTCGCCAATCGGCACATTGGCCGCTTCCAACTTGCCGGTGGCGTTATCCCAGGTGCCGTCGGCGGTGGAAGGACCGCACTTACCGCCCAGGCCGAAAGCATGTACGTCGACACTGATTTTCGACATGGACCCACTACGACTGTCTTTAGCCACCAATACCCACGGCAAGTTAATCGCTTCGACCCGGCTGCACTTGAGGCTGCCGTCGAATTCAACTTTATCGACATTGACCGATGAACCATCGGCCGCCACTTTCCCCGCCACTTTAATGGTGCAATCGGCGCTGATCAGCGCGCCCTTGGAAAAACTGATCGGCCCCTGGGCCGTAAAGGCGCTGCCGGCCGGTTCGATACGGGCAGCCTGGGCCTGGTGATAGGCGATCAGGCCCAACGCAGCCAGTACAACATGGGCAGTGAATTTGGCAGGTGCTTGCATGGTAGACGTCCTTCCCTTTAATTGTTTTTGTTCGGGTCAAACACAACTTGCTGACAACTTGAGCGGTAAATCGAGGGCGACAAAACTCCCACGCTGGATATATCTGGCGCCGTTAACGCTCGCTTTAATTACATTAGAACGGGGTCGCGTTATTCCCGTACTTTTCCAGGTATTTCAAACGCTGTGACGGCTGCAGATTGGTCAGGGTGATATCCCCGGCATAATGCTTAAGTACCCGATGGTCCATGCGTCGGCGCCACAAGTACGGCACATAAGCCCAGACAATCATGCTCGCATAACCGTAGGGAAGTTGCGGCGACTCATCGAAATGACGCAGCGACTGATAACTGCGCGTGGGGTTGGCATGGTGGTCGGAATGGCGCTGCAACTGGAACAGAAAGATGTTGGTGACAATCCGATTGCTGTTCCAGGAGTGCCGTGGCGAGCAGCGCTCATAACGACCGTTGGGCAACTTCTGACGTTTAAGGCCGTAGTGTTCGACATAGTTCACCACTTCCAGCAGCGAGAATCCGTAGATGCCCTGAATAATCAGAAATGGAATCACTGCGGCACCCAGCCAAGCGATCATCGCGCCCCACAGCACCACGCTGTACATCCAGGCACTGAGCACGCCGTTTTTCCAGTGCCAGGCCGGCAGGCCCAGTTTGCGCAGGCGTTCACGCTCCAGGTTCCAGGCCGAACGTGCGCTGAACCACACCGAGCGCGGCAGGAAGGCCCAGAAACTCTCGCCCAGACGCGAGCTGGCCGGGTCTTCCGGGGTGGCCACGCGGACGTGATGGCCACGGTTGTGTTCGGTGTAAAAGTGCCCGTAAAAGGTCGGCGCCAGGGTGACCTTGGCCAGGAACACTTCCAGGGGTTTGGGTTTGTGCCCCAGCTCATGGGCGGTGTTGATCGCAATGCCGGTGGCGGCGCCGGTCGACATGGCCATGCCCAGGTAAGTGAACCAGCTCGGTTCGCCATGCAATTGCGTGCGGGCGGTGACGTAAGTGGCCAGCTGGGACATCCAGTTACCCGGGTCGAGATGGGCGGTGGCCCGAATCAGCCCGCCGTCGATGATCCAGGCGATACCGCCCGCAGCGAGCCAGCCGGTGATCACCACCGAGGCGATGACGAACAGCACGCCGGTGTAGACGATCCAGCGGTAATAGCGTTGGGATTCGAGGTGGCCGACGGCGGATTCCGGCGGGTTGCTGACGTCTTCGCCGAGCAGGCCGTCGATCAGCGGGATCAGGCCGAAGATCACCAACACCCCGACCCACCACAGTTGCTGGATACCGGTGCTGATCGCCAATGCCCCGGACAACAGCGGTGTGGCCAGGGGCATGATGCCCAGCCACCACAGGTGGCGTTTACCGTCGGCCCATACGGTCGGTGCTGTAAGGGTCTGGTTCATGGCAGCCTCCGGGCGACACGCGCCGACAGAGGGGCACACAGCAAGTGCAGGGAGCGCAGAAGGCTGCGGGAACATAAACGGGCGACAAAAGGCGTTTTTTTCATTGTTATTCGCTCTTAGGCACTTCAAAAAATTCATTTCAAAATAAATATTGAAATATTTTTTTAAATAGATAGCGCGGAATCGTTAGGTCGTCAACTACTTTGTCGAGGGCTTTTTGACGTGACTGCGCAGTCTGTTTTTCTGCTCTGCAGTCAGGTCTCTAAAACAACCTTTTGCCTCGCCCTCGGCCACGACCCACCTCACGATTATTTATTCGCCAGCGCAACGGGCGGGGGTAGAGGCGCGACGTTTTGCAGCGGCCGCGCACGCTTGGCCACCTGCTGCACCAGCTCCACCACCCGCGCCGTGGCGGTAATCGGCAGCATATGGCCGCGCCCCTCCACCAGTTGCAGTTTCAGGCCCGGCACCGCGTCGGCGAGGGCCTGACCGTGCTTGCGAAAGTCCAGCACGCGGTCCTGGGCACCGTAGATCAGGCCAATGGGCAAGGTCAGGCTCGTGTAGCGCTTGACCATCTGCGGCAGGTCATCGTTGACCAGGGCAATTTCACTGGAGGCGGCATAGAAGTTGTTCGGGCGCATGCCCAGCAACCCCCCGCCGCGGGTGGCGAAATCGTCTGGGGCGGGGTCCGGCGCGAAGACGCCCTTGACCACCGTGCGGCGGGTCAACAGGCCAATGGGCACTGTCAGCGTGTGGGCGACCCAGCGGCGCAGCCAACCGGGACGTACCGCCAGTGACCAGAACACCAGCGGCAAAGTCGGTTGGGGATGAGTCAGCGGCGCCACCAGCACAAGGCCCGCTACCGTCTCAGGATGATCCAGGGCCAGCGCCAGCGAAATCGCACCGCCCAGTGAGTGCCCCAGCACCAGAGGTTTGTCCAAGCCCAGGGTCTGCATAAACCTGGCAATCTGCCGCGCCTGCCCCGGCAAGTCGGCTGCGGTGCCTGCGTGGCGCGTGGAATAACCCGAGCCCGGACGATCAAGGGTGATCACCCGAAAGTGCTCGCGCAACTGCGCGGACAAGGCGTAGGTGAGGTTGCGACTGCTGCCCATCAGCCCGTGAATCATTACCAGCGGCGGGCCTTTGCCCTCGTCCCTATAGTGGAAGCGTTCGCCGTCGACCTCGACAACATGCCCGTCGCGCGGCACCGCCGCTTCAATGCGCCGCGTCATCCAGGCGCTAAAGCCCCAGGCCAGCACACACGCTCCCACACCCGCAGCCACCACCCATTCCATCGTCATGCGCTCGGTCCTCTGCATTCCCTGCCGCCGCGCACCCCACCGGAATTGGTCGGGCTTCGGCCACCGTCCACACCCTGGACCCGAACCTCATGCACAGCGTGCGCGTCCGTCGGACAAATCGCACATTTGAGACAAGGACCTAGCGTAGGCGATATTTTCAGGTAGATTATTTAAAATCTTTTTTAAAATAATTAATTAAATTTTCCTTTGCAATGGCGTTCTCTCCACACGACAAAACAAAAACAGGAGCACCTGCGATGCCCACCAAGGACAGCCTATGAATGCCCACAGTGACTCGATCGACATCGCCATCATCGGTTCAGGCTTTGCCGGCCTGTGCATGGCCATCAAACTCAAGGAAGCCGGGGTTCGCGACTTCTTCGTCGCCGAACAGGCCGACAGCCTCGGCGGCACCTGGCGCGACAACCACTACCCCGGTTGTGCCTGCGATGTGCAGTCCCATGTTTATTCGTTTTCGTTTGCGCCCAACCCGAATTGGACGCGGCAGTTCGCGCCGCAGGCGGAAATCCGCGCTTATCTGGAGCAGTGCGCCGCGCGTTTCGAGCTGGCGCCTTTCCTGCGCTTCGGCATGGGGCTGACCCGTGCGGTATTCGACGAAGCACAGCAACGCTGGCAATTGAGTTTCAGCAATGGCCGCCACGTGAGCGCACGGGTGTTGGTATCCGGGATGGGCGGCCTGTCGCGGCCGGCGCTGCCGGATATTCCGGGCCTGGACAGCTTCAAGGGCAAGCGCTTCCACTCCCAGCAGTGGGACCATGAATACACGTTGAAAGGCAAGCGCGTGGCCGTGATCGGCACCGGCGCCAGTGCGATTCAATTCGTACCGCAGATCGCTGCGCAGGTGGCCCACCTCGACCTGTTCCAACGCACCCCACCGTGGATCATGCCCAAGCCCGACCGCGCGATCTCGCCGTTCGAACGCTGGTTGTTCAAGCACCTGCCCTTCACCCAGCGCCTGGTGCGCGGCGCGTTTTACTGGGCGTTGGAAGGTCGCGTGGTGGGCTTTGCGCTGCATCCGCGGCTGATGAAGACGGTGCAACGCATCGCCCTGCGCCATCTGCATAAACAAGTGGCGCGCCCTTCCCTGCGCAAGACTCTCACCCCGAACTACACCATCGGCTGCAAGCGCGTGCTGATCTCCAACGACTATTACCCGGCCTTGTCGCGCAGCAATGTGGAGGTGGTGACCGAGGCCGTGCAGCGCATCGAGCCGGACGGGGTGATCACCGCCGACGGCATCAAGCACCCGGCCGATTGCTTGATCTTCGGCACCGGTTTCCAAGCCAGCGACCCCCTGCCCCGTGGCTGCATCATTGGCCGCGACGGCGTGGACCTGATGGACACCTGGCGCGACGGCGCCCATGCCTATAAAGGCACCACGGTGCCGGGCTACCCGAATCTGTTCCTGATCATCGGGCCCAACACCGGGTTGGGGCACAACTCGATGATCCTGATGATCGAGGCCCAAGTGGCCTACATCCTCGACGCGCTCAAGCAGATGCAACGCCAGCGCATTGCCACAGTGGAGGTCAAACCGTCGGTGGAACAGGCCTATAACACCCATCTGCAGGACAAACTCAAGCGCACCATCTGGAACACCGGCGGTTGCCAGAGCTGGTACCTGGACCCGCGCACCGGCAAAAACACCACGCTCTGGCCTGGCTCGACCTGGCGCTTCAAGCAGGTCACCCGCCAGTTCGCGCTCAAGGACTATGTAGCGGGCGTGACGACGGCCAACGCCACGCCGCGCACAGTCGCGGTGGCCCACGCCAATATCGAAGGGAGCCTGTCATGAAGTCATTCAACGGTCGCGTCGCGGCCATTACTGGTGCCGCTTCCGGCATGGGGCGCGCCTTGGCCCTGGCTTTGGCTCGCGAAGGTTGCCACCTGGCGCTGGCGGATAAAAACGCCCAAGGCTTGGAGCACACCCAGGAATTGATCAAGACCTCCACCCTGTCGCCGGTGCGGGTTACCACCCAGGTGCTTGATGTGGCCGACCGCCAGGCCATGGAGGACTGGGCCGCGCGCTGCGTGGACGAACATGGCCAGGTCAATCTGGTGTTCAACAATGCTGGCGTGGCGCTGTCGAGCACCGTGGAAGGCGTGGACTACGCGGACCTGGAGTGGATCGTTGGCATCAATTTCTGGGGCGTGGTCCACGGCACCAAGGCGTTCCTGCCGCATCTCAAGGCCAGTGGCGAGGGGCATGTGATCAACACCTCCAGCGTATTCGGGCTGTTTGCCCAACCCGGCATGAGTGGCTACAACGCCACCAAGTTCGCCGTGCGCGGTTTTACCGAGGCGCTGCGCCAGGAACTCGATCTGCAACGCTGCGGCGTGTCGGCCACCTGTGTCCACCCCGGCGGCATCCGCACCGATATCTGCCGCAGCAGCCGCATCGACGCAAATATGACCGGCTTTCTGATCCACAGCGAGCAACAGGCCCGCGCCGACTTCGAAAAACTGTTTATCACTGATGCCGACCAGGCCGCCAAAGTGATCCTGCACGGCGTGCGCAAAAACAAGCGTCGCGTGTTGATCGGCCGCGACGCCTACGCCCTCGACCTGCTCGCCCGCTGCCTGCCGGCGGCCTATCAGGCGCTGGTGGTGTTCGCCAGCAAGCGCATGGCCCCCAAGCCGCGCACGCCGGTGTTCGAAACCAATGACGAGTCCCGTCTCTGAACAGGAGCACAGCCCATGCTACCCATCCGTCGCGATGTCCGTTTTGCCCTACCCGCCGAGCGCATCAAGGACTGGCACGCGCAAGGCCCGTTCGTTACACACTTCTTCAACGCCCTGTCGCTGCTGTTTCCCCAGGGTGAGCTGTTTTTTATGGACAGCGTGCGCCACTACCGTCAGCGCATCGACGACCCGCTGTTGAAAAAGGAAATCCAGGGCTTTATCGGCCAGGAAGCCATGCACAGCCGCGAACATGTGGCCTATAACGATCTGCTGCAAGCGGCGGGCCTGCCGGCGCATACCCTCGACCGGCGCTTGAAATTCATCCTCGACTGGCAGAAAAAACACCTGCCGCCGGCTTTCAACCTGGCCGTGACCATCGCTCTGGAGCACTACACCGCCATGCTGGCCGAGATCCTGCTCAGCGACCCGTCGCGCTTCGGCCACTCACTTAAGGGCTACCAACAAATGTGGTACTGGCACGCCCTGGAAGAAACCGAGCACAAAGCGGTGGCGTTTGACGTATGGAATACGGTGATCAAGCCTGGGCCCGCGCGCTACCTGCTGCGCACCGGGACCATGTTGACCACCACGCTGTTGTTCTGGCTGGTGGTGCTGGATTTTCATGTGCGCTTGCTGGTGGCCGACCGCAAGGCGGGAGGCTTTCTCAAAGGGTTCTGGCGCATGCTCAAGTTTCTGTACGGTCCCAAAGGTGTATTCCCGCGCATGCTGGTGCCGTGGCTGCATTACTTCAAACCGGGCTTTCACCCATGGGATCACGACAACCGCGCGCATCTGGCCGGTATCGACGCGTTGGTCGAGGATATCGAACAAACCCGACGCCGCTACGAATCCGCCTAGGTCTGCGCCAGCGCCGCACGCTCGCGCACAAAGCCCTGCAATTGATCGCCCGGCAGCGCCTTGCTGAAATACCAGCCCTGGATAAACAGCTCGCTGCCGGTGTTCAGGAAGGCCAGTTGCTCGGCGGTCTCGACGCCTTCGACCACCACGCCCAGGTTCAGCGCTTCACAGAACCGCAGCATGCCCGTCAGGACCTGGGCGCCTTTGGGATCGTGCTGGGCGACTACGAAACTGCGGTCGATCTTGATGAAGTCCACTGGAAACTGGTGCAGATAACTAAGGGCCGAAAACCCGGTGCCAAAATCATCGATGTACACCTTGGCGCCAATCGCCTGGAGTTTCTGAATGGTCTGGCGGGTGGCCTGGATATCGCTGACCAGGGCGTCTTCGGTAATTTCCACGGAAACCAACCCGTGAGCCTGGGCCAGAATGCCGACCAGGCGTTCGCCGTAGGCGGCATCGGTCAAGGTCGCACTGGAGATATTGATAGTCATGGGCAGCGTGAATCCGAGCTTTTGCCACTGCTGGTATTGGCGCACGGCTTGGGACGCTACCCACATATCCACGTCCGGCATCAACTGCGCCTGAGCCAGCCACTGCAGAAATTCCCAGGGCGAATGCACCGTGCCCTGGCCATCGCGGGCACGCATCAAGGCTTCGCAACCGGTGCACAGGCCGGTGAGGGTCGAGACTTGGGGTTGGAATTCCAGATAAAAATCATAGTCGCTGATCTGCTGGATGCGGCTCAGCTCATTGGCTTGGCGCGCCAGGGTTTTGTGGGAGGTCAACACCGGGTCGAGCTCGCGCAGCCGGCCTTTTTCCTCCAGGCCACGGAAGGTCATGTCCAGGGACTTGAGGTATACCGTGCCGCCTTCACTGGCCTGGCGATACATGGCCCGTACATACGGCGCATAAACCAGCGTGCCCAGCCCCAGCAACGCCACCTGCAACCCGACCGCCGCCAGGTCGCCATGGGTGCTCAGATAAGCATTGAGCAGCACCGGCGAGGTGAACGGCACGCTGGCTACCGCCGGCGACACCCAGCCCATATGCACCACCCCCAGAGCCAGCATCGCGTTCAAGGCAGGTACTAACAGAAAGGGCATGAACAGCCGCGGATTGAGGATGATCGGCAAGCCGAACAACAGTACCTCGCTGACGTTGAACAGCGACAACGGCAAACTCGCCACCGCCACCAGGCGCATGGACTGACTCTTGGAAAACAGCAGAATCGCCAGCAATAGGCACAACGCACTGCCAGACCCACCGATAAACGCAAAACTGCCGAGCAGACCGCTGTTCAACAGGTACTTGATCGGCTCGCCGGCCGCCAGTGCCGTGCCATTGAGCACCACGGCCTGATCCAGCACATCGAACAGCGGCTGCATGGCGTACACGCCGTGAATCCCGAAGAACCACAGCAGCGAGTTCATCAACGTCACAAACAAGCCGCTGCCGTAAGGCGACTGCAGCGCATCCAGCACCTGCGGCCCCTGCAACTGCGCCACATAAGGCACCTGTAGCAGCAGAGACAGCACTATCACCAGTACCAGAGCGGTGATGGCGCCGGGTACCACCATATTGATGGTGCCGCGCAGGTTGTGCCCTACCAGGTCCTCATTGACCAGCCGAGTCCAACGATAACGGTGCAGCCATGCCATCGCCGGCACGTTTAGCAGCGGCGAGGCGATGGCGATAAACAACACAAAGGTCGCCGAGGCTCGCGGGTAGTCACGCAGAATGAACGTCGCCACCACCACATGAGCCAGGCACAGAAAGGCAACCGGCAACTGCGGTAGGCGATGCTGGATCGCCAACATGTAGCCAATGGACGCCGCCACAAGCAGCGGGATGACCGAACTGATCTGGTTATGCAGCCCAGCGAGGAACGCCACCACCGAAGGCTCAAACCCCAGCACCCGCGCGAATTCGGACAAGATCAGGAAACCGGCCGACACCAGCAGACAGGGCAGAATCCACAACAACCCTTCGCGGATCGCCCGCAATGACTCAGTGCTGGCCAATGCGGCCAAGCGTTGGGTGAAGAAAAGTTTGGAGAGCGTTTGCACCATGACCCATCCCTCTGCCCATCGCATACGCCCTTTAAGGCAGGGCCCCGGAAACACGGGCTAACGCTACACGTCCTGGCATCGGGAGCGAAAGAGATTTGAAGGATGGGCATGCAATTTTATTGGCTGGCTGTCGCAGCATCGGTAAGTTTTCGCTGACGATTTATTGAACTTTCGGAACAGCTAAAATTCCTAATCTCTCTTGAACGGGTACTATTGCCGGCTTTTGAAGCGTTATGGGCAGCCCGGTGAGGTCTCAGGCTGAGGTGCCCATTCAGGGAAACAGCGCCTGAGTGGTATCAGGTACCAAGGAGGTAAGCTCGAAATGCAACATAAGTTGTCGAATGCGATGCGCCCACTGCTGCTTAACGCAGCGCTGTGGTTAAGCGGTGTAGCGCTGCTGTTTTTGATCAAAGATGTGATCGAAGAGGTTTCGGGCCCCATTGGCGGAACCTGGATTGACCTGACGCTGGTACTGACAGCTTACTTGCTGTTCTTTATCCTCGATCCACTGCAATCTCGGGTGAACCGCCACTTGCGCAAACGCGCCCGACGCAGAAAGACGCATCTGGAGGCAGGCTCCCGTGCTTGAATCCGGCCCCGGCGATAGTCACCGACTAGCCCTCGAACGCTTTCAGGCAGCGCACCCGACGTTGGTCGCTGAACTGGATGCTTTGAACCCTCTGGCCGCCCGGGCCAGGGGTGAAACCCTGGCCGAATACCGCGCCGAACGTTTGCACGAGGCCTTCGAAGCCGAAGCCGAGCGCCTGGGCCTGTTTGCTTGGGAGCTGACGCTCAAGCTCACCAGTGACTCTCCTGAAGCGTTCGAAGCCCAGCGCCTGGAAGTGCACAAGGAAGTGGCGCAGATGGCGGGCATGAGTTGGGCCGATTACTGCCAGTTGCACGACCTGCCCGGTTAAAGCCGTCACTACACGAACCAGCACCGTCTGACGCCGGCCATGGCCTCGCGCAGCTGTGCCACCGTGACCTTTCGCTGCTCCGGCGTCCAATGCAAGGCCGAGCGCAACGCCGGCCAACACCGCCTGGGTAAGCCGCGCGGTCTCGGCAGCGGCTGGTCCGGCTGACGTGGCGCCGAACGGCGGCCCTGGGCGAGTTCATAGACGACACACGCCGCGCCGTACAGGTCAGCCAAGGCCGACAGCTCCCCACCCGCCATCAGCTCCGGTGCCGCGTACGCAGGCGTCCAGGCATTCAGACGGCTACGGCTCAAACCAGGCAACCCAGCCGCTTCCTGCGCCTTGCCGTGGCCCAGGCCGAAATCGAACAGACGCACCCCCTCGTCGCCCAACAGGATATTCGCCGGTTTTACATCGCCATGCAGAACGCCCTGCCGGTGGGCGTAGCTCAAGGCATCTAACAACTGCAGCGCCAGAGGCTGCAGTTCGCTCCACGGCAAACCCTCCGGACACTCCAACAGCAGGCGATCGAGGGTCACTCCCTGCAACAGCTCCATGGTGAAGAACGCCACTTCACGGACGGTGTCGACGTCGAAGGCGAACATCCGCACGACATGCTCATGGCGCAGGCTGCGGGTCAGGGCGAATTCGCTGTACAGCAACACATGACCATCCGGGGACTGGGCCAATGGCTCGCCCAGCAGTTTCAGGGCGACCCAGGCGTTGGCGTCGCCGAACGCCTCATGCAGCAGGTCGCGAGCCCGATAGACCACGCCCATGCCGCCGGAACCCAGTACGCGCTCAAGCTGATAACGCCCTGCCAGCACATCAGTCGGCCCCACCCCGGCGGTCATGGCTGAACCACCACGGCCGTCAAGTCGTCCGCTGCCGGCCCGCGCAGCACCTCGGTGAACAGCCGATCCACCACCTGACCGGGTGCGCCCCTACTCAGCGCACGTCCCAAGGCGTCATGGCCGAGGCCCTGATACAAACCATCGCTGCAAAGCAAAAACACATCGCCAGGACGAGTACACAGCTCCAACACTTCCAGAATCAGCGGTTGCCGCCCGCCCAGCGCACGGGTCAGAGACCTCGCTGCCGGGTGGGACTGCGCCTGTTGCAGGGTCAAGCGTTGCGTGTCCATCAGTTGCTGCTGCAAGGAATGGTCTCGCGATAGCTGATACAAGCGCTGCCCGCGCCACAGATAGCAACGGCTGTCCCCAGCCCAGACGCAGGCTGCCCGATTGCCCTCCAGCAACAACGCCACAACCGTGCTGCCCATGATTGCGTACGGCGCGCTTGCATTGGGGGGCAACCCTCGGCCCAGTCGACTGTCCAGTGCCCGCAGACAATGCCGCACGGCATCGAGCCGCTGGTCGAAATTGCTCTGGCGCGGCAGCGCGGCAAGGCTGCTGATCACCCACTGGCTGGCCACATCACCGGCGCGATGCCCGCCCATCCCATCGGCCACGGCCCAGCAACCGTGTTGCGGGCAATCGAGAAATGCATCCTCATTGCGCGCACGCGTCCTGCCTCGCTCGGTGCGCCCGGCGCTGCGGCACGGGTCGCGCAGTTGGCTCACAACTGCTCCGGCAGACGGAAAGTGCGCCATGCCGCCATCTGGAACGGGCCCGGGTGGCGTGCGCTGCTGAGCAGGAAGTTGGCGCGCAGCCCCGCAAGATCGGCCTTGAGTACCTGGGCATTGCGGCCATTGGCGGGCTCGCTTTGCATCAGATCCAAGAAGCGGAAGAACGACCAGGGCCCGCTGTTTTTCTCGATACCGAACGGCCGCTGGGCGCCACGCTCCAGCACCAGACTGCTGCGGCCGTTGTCTGCCTCTTCAGGCCAATGGAACGTCGTCGGCACGATCGGACCGTGGCGGTACTCCAGTTGTTTATCGCCGATGCGCAACACCGCGCGGCTAACCGTCGGGTCCAGGCTGTAGGGTGCCAGTGTGAAACGAACGGCCCATTCGCCCTGCTCCTCACTGAAAAAACCCAGGCGAATCAGTTGAGCTTTGGCCAGTTGCTCCAGGGACGAGCGTGACATCGGCAGGCTGCGGCCATCCAAGCCGCGCAGCCGGAAGCGGCTGCCTTCGGTGCTTACAAAAGGCTTCAGGTAGGTCTCGTAAAAACGCGCCATGGCGCCCCTTGGCTTGAAAAACTCCTGAAAATCCCCCAGCGCGACCTCGCCCGCGGCTTGCGCATTGAAGGGGTATCGACGCTGGATGGCCTTGGCGTAGAAGCCATAGACCTCACTCTGATAACGCTGATTGACGTGCACATACGCATCATCGAGCAGCAATCGCCAACTGTCGTCAGCGATAGCTTCGAGCCAGCCTTTGAGGGGCAGCGGCAGGCGCGCCGCTCTGTCGCGCAGTTGGCCTAACAGCGGCTGCTGCCCCTCCATGCGCTGCTTGACCAACTTGAACGCCGCCTGTTCCGTCGCCCCTTCGCGGTTCAGGGCGACCAATTGCAAGTGCCACTCGTGGAGCAGCCGCAAGGCCTGCAACCATTCGCCGTCGGGGTTGCGCTCGGCATCCAGCAACTGGTGCAAAGGCTCGAAGCGACGCAGCAACGCACGGCGAGCGGAGTCCGGCACGGCCTGCGCCTGGAGGCCGCTAAGCAGCCCTGCGGCAGCCTCGCTCTGAGTCGAGGTACCGCGCTCGATGGCCTGCTGTACGCCACCAAGGCGCTCATGAGCCGTCGGAAAACGCGTGTGCTCATGCACCTGCTGCAACAAACGCACTAGCGGTGATTGCATTGAGGAGAGGCCCGCGAGTGTATCGACATGCTCTCGGAGGGTTTCGCTCGGTTCCAGACGGACGCGGCTCAGGGCGCGGCTCCAAGTATCGGCGTACTCGCTGAAATAGCGTTGTTCCAGCTCCTGCATCAACTGCCGCATATCCATCGGACTAAGATCGCCACCCTCCCCGAGAACCCAGTTGTCCTGGACAATCCCATTGACCAGACGCGAGCCCTGCTTTTCAAAGTGCTGCACGTACTGGTGGGTAAAGAACCCCGGAATGAGGGGTTCGCCCGCCGTCACCCCTGCCCCCTCCGCCAAGCGATAGGGTTCCAGATTGCGGGCCTGATCACGCAATACGCGATAGATCACACCCGCCAGCGACTCTCCGCGCAGGGCCTGGCGAGCCGCTGCCACCCGTTCGGCATTCAACGGCGATTCAAAAGATAGCCTAAGCAAATATGAGAAATGCGCGTTCAGCCTGTTCTGCGCCGAGCTATCCCCGCCATATAGCGCAGCCCACTGAGCCGCCACGCGCTCGGCCAGCCAGGTCGCGTCCCGACGCTCGGGCAAACTGAGCATCAGGTAGGCCCGCAGGCTGTCCATCAACTTTTCGCGGTCGTTCAGCGTGGCCTGCACCTGCGCTTCGAGCAACGCCGCGACCTCGGGCAATAATTGTTGGCGCAGCGCGTCCTCATAAGCCGTCACCAACACCGGGCGACTGATCTCGCCCTGATACAGCCCGGCCCGTTCGTTCCGGCGCGCATCCGTCACCGCGGGAAACACCTGGGTGGCAGCCAGCCGGCTGTCCAGCAGTGGTAGCAACGCCAGAGTGGCGTCCGAACCTGGTGTCGCCGGGGGGTGAGGCGCGATCAGCTGCGCCAGTTGCATCAGGCGCTGATGATTGGCCGAATAACTGTGCGCCCACAATGCCCCGCTGCCGACCACAACCCCTGATGCCGCCAATATCAGCAAGCCCTGACGAAGATGGAGGCGACGTCGCTCCGGGGTCTGCAACCCCGCAAGGCCGGCCTCGGCAAAAATCACCTGTTTGAACAAACCTTGAACAAAATGGCCGCGCCTGCCAGCGGTTTCCGCACTCGTCAGATAGAACCCACGCAGTCCATAGATACGTTGGAAGCGATGAGCCGAGAACCCGGACTCCACAAACAGGCACAACCGCTCGGCGATTCGCGCGGCCTGCCGAGGAAAATCAAGCATGACGCCGCGCCGCTCGGCACTGCGCTCCTGGTGCAATCGCGGGATCAGCTCCGTGCCCAGACGCTTGAGCAAGGCTTCAAAGGCATCGCGTACCTGGGCCATCTCGGTACCGGTTTTACTGGCGGGCAAACGCTCTCCCAATACCGCTTGGGCGCTGTCCCCCTGAGGCGTATCGAAGAATTCGGCAAACCCCGGCAAGCGGTCAGCCTGGGTCAGCACCAGATAAATCGGCACATCCATATGCAGCGTCTGGTGGATGTCCTGCAAGCGCGCATGCACATGGCGGGCATGCAGATCCAAGTCGTGTTCGTTGCCGCCGAGCAAGGTGTCCACCGCCAGCGTCACCACCACGCCATTGAGAGGACGTGCCCGGCGCCGCGATTTGAGCAAGCCCAGCAACGTCGCCCAGCCTGCTTCGTCCACTTCACCATCGGGCTGCGTCAGATAGCGCCCGGCGCTTTCGACGATCACGGCCTCATCAGCCAGGAACCAATCAAAGTAGGCGGTCGTGCCTGAGGGTGTGTCGCTGCGGTCGAGCGGAAACCGCACGCCGCCGGCGGCCAACAACTGGCTTTTGCCACTGCCCTGTTCGCCGATCAGAAGGTACCAGGGCAAGTCATTGCGCCAACGCTCGCCACGCTCCCCGTAACAGCGTGAGGTTTTCAGGGTCTGCAACGCCTCCTTGAAACGCCCGCGCACCTGCCGCCGCTCTTGGTCGATCAACACCTGACGTTGATGTCGCGCCTGGTGGTCCGGCCTGTCGAGCCATGCCGCGCGCCGCCCTCCCACGACCACCATCACCAGGCCCCATAGCAGAAACAGCACGCTGATGCTCAGCAGACGTGCCGTGGCCCCGTGCCAGAACCGATAATCGTCCACCGCCAACAACGGCCCGAAACACCACACCAGCGCCGCCAGGCATAACACCAGCAGCAGGCTCCAGACCCAACTCTTGCGCAGCACTCTGCCCACGCCCGTGAAGAATGCGTTCATTGATTGCTCCCAGCGTTACATCGGCGTCCGCGTC
The DNA here is from genome assembly GCF_019641515.1 of Pseudomonas sp. S5F11. Taxonomy (NCBI): domain Bacteria; kingdom Pseudomonadati; phylum Pseudomonadota; class Gammaproteobacteria; order Pseudomonadales; family Pseudomonadaceae; genus Pseudomonas; species Pseudomonas sp. S5F11. Next base: position 427,706 of record NZ_JAIFJZ010000001.1, on the reverse strand, counting down.
TGTTCCGGCGCCACGGATTGAAAGGGTTGCAGGACGGTCATGCGCTCGTTGCGCAAGACCCAGGCAAACCCGGAGTACACCACCAGCAAGCAGGCGACGGTCAGGACAACAACCCAGGTCGCCGAGATCATCCGCAACGGTGTGTCGCCTGCTCGCCCAGGCTCAACCGACGCCGCCGACGGCAGGCGTTCACCGCGCACGTGCCGGATCTGTCGATATAAACCATCGCGTACCGCTTCCAGTTGCGCCGCTCCACGCTCCATGACGCGATACTGGCCTTCGAACCCTATCGATAAGCACAGGTACATCAGTTCAAGCATGGCCAGGTGCTTGATCGGGTCGCGGGACAAGCGCTCCAGCAACTGGAAAAATTTCTCGCCGCCGAAGGTTTCCTGATGAAAACGGCTCAGCAGGCTCATGGTCGACCAGTCACTGCGGGCACCCCACGCCGTGGTCACCACCGCCTCGTCAATCACACTGCACAGCACATAGCGGGCAGACATGACCTGACTCTTTTCCGCCCCCTGATGGGAGGCCCGCATTTCAAATGCCGAAACCCCCGCCGATAATCGATCGTTGAGGCTCTGCAAGCTCTCCCGGCCCGAACTGGCCTTGAGCTGTACCACCTGGGACAGCAGTTCCCAGGCCGCCGTTACCAAGGTGTTGGGCCCTATATCGAAGCTCTGCACGCCCTGCAGGGCGGCCGAGTAAATCATGCGGTCTTCCAGCTGTTCGAAGCGCGGAGGCGTTGGGAAGTCCGTCAGCGCCCCCTGTGCCGGTTGGTTGCCCTCGCGGTCTAGCAGGACGGTTTTTTCGTCCTGCGGGTATTCACTGTCCATAGTCATGATGTTCAGTTCCTGATGGCCCAAAAGTTGAGTTCCAGTCCTGCGAACTCGCCGCTGGCGTGGAAGGCGAAGCCACCCGACTGCTCCAGCTGTGTGATGTCGCGGACACTGAGATCGAGCATGAAATAGGTTTTGCCGGCATGGAACGGGATCTGCCGCGGTGCCACCGGCAGCGGCTTGAGCTTGATACCCGCCAGGTGCAGGTTGACCAACTCACGAATGCGCTCCACAGGGCCGATCTTGAGGTGCGCCGGCAGACGGTGGCGCAGTTCTTCCGAATCGCACTGGGCCTCGGCCGCCAGAATGAAGGTGGCGCAACCCAGCAGTTTGAGATCGCTGACCGGGCAAACCAGCACGCCGTATTGACGCGGTTGCAACGCGAGCTGGGTCGCATGCTGCTCCAACACCCGCGACAGCGCCGTTCGAATGCCGTCCATCAAGCTTCGGAAGCTCTCACCCTGGTCGTCATGTCGGTACCGCCCCTGCGACTGCGCGCGCTTGTTATCGGTGCCGTATGTCGATAGCTCGCCGAGCAACGACAGCAACTGGCGATACACCGCTTCTGGACGGACCTGGGGCTGGCTCAAGTAGTGATGCAAGAGCAGTTCCGTACGGTTGATCAATTGCAGCATAAGGAAGTCACCCAACTGAGCGCCCGCCGATCCGCCATTGCCCTGGACGCGCGCGGCAATCGCATCGCCCCGGGTAGCGAGTAGGCTGATCACCTCTTTGACGCACGACGCTACGTAGCCAGAACGCTGTAGATAGAGGAAGGTCGGTACGAAATCCGCATCCAGCGTCACGCCCCCTTCCCGCGTCGATTCCACAACCTGGGCCACCTGGAGTTTCACCAGCAGCGGATCATCGCGTTGCTCTCCCAACACCAATCGCAGGTCCGGGCGCGCGCAATGGATCTGGCAGCGCGAATCGGCGCCCGCGTTGGAGTCGCCGACTTGAAGTTCACAGCTGACATACCGCGCAAGCACGTCGCCCTGCTCCGGGAGCCGCGCTTCGACCTGATTGCCGATCGCCAGCGGTAACGCCAGGTACACGGCCTGACCGCCGGCACCGACGGGAACCTGCAATACCAGCGGCTCGTCGGCACTGTCCAATGCAAACAGACTGCCGTCGGGAAACATCCCGCTGGCCTGGGTAAGCACCACCTTGCCCAGGTTGAGGTGCTGGGTATCGACGTGCAGCGTCAGGAATCCCCAACCGTCACAGCCCATCAGGCGTGTCTGATTGAGTTGCTGCTGGTAATAACGGTCGTTGTGCTGCAAGTGCTGAGGACGCAGCAGCATGCCTTCCTGCCAGATGACTTTATAGGCCTGCATTTGAGTTCCCCGACCGGCTGGCGAACGGATCGACAAGACGAATACCCGATTCGTCCAACATCACTTCGACACGCGTGCGCTGTTGCGGGGCCACGGGCAACGCCAGCCGCCATTGCACATGGGGCAAATCCCGATAAGCGGCCAGTACTCCGACATAACGGCTCTGTGGCTCGATGCTGAGTTTGAGCGCCACCTGTTCACCGGGGCGTAGTTCCAGCTCCTCGGAGTTCACCCAGTCCTTAGGCAATGCTTGTTCAGCTCGGGCATACAGGCTGAAGAAATCGGCATTTTCGAACGCGACCGGATGGCGCAGCTCCAGCAGATGCACCACCACGGGGGAAGGCCGACCGTGCAAGTCCGGGTTCAGCGCTTCGCCGGCCGTCAACGTCAGGTCCAGTTTGGTCAGGGTTGAAAACGGTCCGACATGACTGCAACCGCTCGACAGGCTCAGCGCCAACAGCATCAATGCAATAAAGGTTCGATACATAAATCTCATCCTGGGTACGCCGCATGCAACGTGGAAACCAAGCGCACCTGCTCCTCGTAGGCCTTGGAAAAATCGCTATTCAACAGCTGTTCATCCAGGGGGAGCCCATCGACCAGATGTCGGTAGTGACGCTGATAGGCGCGCCAGCACGCGCCGTCAGTGGTGAACCTGGCCGGTTTACCTTCTCGCTCGAAGCACAGCATCAAATGGCTCGGCGCAAACGCCGCGAGCGCGCCGCGCACCGCCGCTCGACAAGCCACCACCAACGCCAACTGATGGACTTGCATCTCCCGACAGGCTTGAGCCAGCGCCAACTCGGCGGACAATTGACCCAGCTCGCCCGCGCCCAGCAATGCCGTTATGGTCGCCTGGGTATCGAGGCAGTCTTTCAGCGGGTTATGGCTTTTAAAGCCAGGCATGGCTGCGCCCAGGTTCAATTCATTGTTCAGCTCATCTCGAGTGCGCAGGCATTGCTGCATTCCCTCGACGGTTTGTCTGAACAGGCCCGCCACTTTGATCGCCAGCGCTTCGCAGGCCACGCTATCGAGCCCATCCATCCGCAAGCCCAGGGCGTCGCCAAACTGCGCCCAGAAGGCTGCCGGCAGCTCGGGCACGCTTGGGTCAGGTGGAGGGGGTGGCATGCGCTTGGGAGGTTGCGCCCATCTCGGCACCGTCAGGTGATCGCGCTCCACGGCGCTATGGGCAAACGAACAGGTGGGCGTTTCTACACTGTGCGCCAGTGCATCCAGCTCCTCGCAACACTCATCGCGCCGTTGCTCATGCGCCAAGGCGTGCATCGGGTCCAGTCCAAGAAATGCGTCATCTGGAATGGTGTCGGCGCAGGCCAGCGCCTGCCGGTCGTCCTGCGTCGTCCAGCGCGGTCGCAAGTGCGCGCGAATGTCCAAGGCGCCCAGCTGATAGACCTCGCCGTCGGCGATCAGCCGCGCCTGCCCCTTCCTCAAACGCTCCATGCCGCCTGCCACGCCAATGCCATTACTGCTGACATCCGTCAGAAAGTACTGCCCATCTCGATAGCCGATCAACGCATGGTGGCTGGAGAGCAGCCGCGTCGCATCCGGAATTACCCAGTCGCATCCTGCGCCACGACCGATAACACCCCCGACGCGGTCAAACACCTTGCGCAGCGGCGCCTCACCGCTGGCGGTGTCACATACCTCGAACACTAATTGCATCGCTCGGCACTCCTTGCTCACTGACCACGACGCGTCGTTTGGGGGTCGCCCAGCGGACGGTAATCGGCATCATCAAAAACGTAGTTGGCGTTACAGCCGCTCAGTAGACACAGCACAAGCCCCCAGGCTTGCCACGGACGTAGAAGCATCAGGTTTCTCCCGGAAAATTCAGGTACGCGGTCGGACAACACATTCTTGATCGGCTCATTCAGCACTCCCCGCCACATCGCCACAGGGAATGTTCAGACGCGCAAGTCGATACAGCAGCGTGCGACGTGCCACGCCCAGCTCACGGGCGGTACGGGTCCGGTTACCACGGTTCTTGTGCAGGCAATCGAGCAGAAATACCCGCTCAACCCGCTCCAGGCGCTGGCGTAAAGTCGCATCGACACAGGGCACTACCGGCGTCGGCTCCAGGCACAAGTGCGCCGGCAGGATCAGGTTCTCGTCACACAGCAATACCGCGCGTTCGACTCGGCATTTGAGTTCGCGAACATTGCCGGGGAACGGATGACCGGACAGTTGATCGAGCGCCGCACTCGACCATTGCACCGTTGACCGACCCAATGCGACACAGGCCTTTTCGGCGAAATGCCGCGCCAACAGCAATACATCGCCATCTCGCTCGCGCAAGGGCGGCAGCTCAATGGGGAATTGCGCCAACCGGTAATAAAGATCCTCGCGAAATGCCCCCTCGGCCACCATGGCCGTCAGGTCGCGGTGGGTCGCGGCAATGATGCGCACATCCACCCGATGAGCCGCGCTGGCGCCAAGCGGACGGATTTCACCTTCTTGCAAAACCCGTAATAGCTTGGCCTGCAGCGACAACGGCATGTCGCCTATTTCATCCAAAAGCAAGGTGCCGCCATCGGCGGTATCGAACAAACCGATGTGGTTGCGCTCGGCGCCGGTGAAGGCGCCTTTGCGGTAGCCGAACAGCTCACTTTCCAGCAAGCCTTCAGGGAAGGCGGCACAGTTCTGCACCACGAACGCCTTACCGTTGCGTGGGCCGGCGCTATGGATGGCGCGCGCCACCACTTCTTTGCCGGTGCCGGTCTCGCCGCTTAGCAGCACGGTGTAGGGAGCCTGCAAAACCTTGTCGATCAAACGACAGGTATCGGCCATCGCTTTGCTGGTGCCGATCAGGCCGTGAGTGCTTTGGGGGGCTCGCGCGCGGACCTGGTTCGCCGCGCGGCTGTGGGCAGGACGCACGCGGCGCAATAACCCCAATTGCGTCAAGGCAAAGCTGCCCAATTGCCCCAATGACCGGGCATAGTCCTGCAAGGGTCTGGGGCGCAGGCTGGCGCACAACAGCAAGCCTGCGAGGCTTTCACGCCGACCAAACAGCGGTATACATGACAACGACTGCCACGGCGTTGCCATCGCCGGTAAGAAGCCGCTCTCGTAAACGCTGCCACTCAGATCATCCAGGTTCAGAGGGCTGGCTTGCTTGAGGACATACTGCAACAGCGGCTGATGCTGAACGTCGTCGCCGCATAGCCTTCCGCCTGGCGGCAAGGTACCCGCTAGGTGCTGGGCAATCAGCTCAAGCCGACCCGTCGTCTCGTCGTACTTATACAACTGGCTCAGTTCGCACTGGCTGAGCTGCGCCGTCGCCGCGGCACACAGCTCGGGCAAGCTCGCCTCGTCACTGTCGGTGCCCAGGCGCGTGAACCAGCCCAACAGTGCTTCGGCATAAGCCAGGGGATGGGGCAGTTGGCTAAAGAGATTGTCCGTCATTGGCTGAACTCGCAGATCGGTTGCCCACGGTGGTCAAGATCGGCATGGGCGCGCGACAGCGATTCACCGACGGCCATCGCCTCCAGCAGACGGTCGACCATCTGTGGCATCAGATGGGTCTCGATCCATTGGTCGATATAGCGCGCGCCACTGTCGCTATGGCTGCAACGGTCAGCCATATGCGCGACCAGTTCCGCTGTATAGCTGAACGCCAGCCGGCGTGCTTCCAACCGCCGCCCGAGGCACTCCAGCTTGGCCCTGGCCAACTGCTGCAGCACATCGCCCGCGATCGGGTAATAGGGCAATACGCGCATGCGCGCCAACAGCGCCGGTTTGAAATAGTCACGCAACAGGGGATAGATCGCCGCGTGCAGCGCCTGCGCATCCGGCCGCTGGGCGCCGGAACACAGATCGGTAATGCAATCGCTGCCCAGGTTGGACGTCATCAGGATCAGCGTATTGCGAAAGTCGATTTCCCGACCTTCGCCATCGTTGGCCAGGCCTTTGTCGAAGATCTGATAAAACAGGTTCAGCACCTCCGGGTCGGCCTTTTCCACTTCATCCAGCAGGACGACCGAGTACGGTCGTTGACGCACCGCCTCCGTCAGCACGCCGCCCTCGCCGTATCCGACATAACCGGGCGGCGCCCCAATCAACCGAGATAGCGCATGTTTCTCCTGGTACTCGGACATGTTCAAGGTCGTGACAAAGCGCTCACCGCCGTAGAGCAAGTCGCCCAGGGCCAGGGCCGTTTCTGTCTTGCCTACGCCGCTGGGTCCCACCAGCAGAAACACACCGACCGGCGCGTCGGGCTTATTGAGGCCAGCGGCGACCGCTCTTAGATTACGATCCAGTGCCTGCACGGCAGGCTCCTGACCGAGGATGCGTGCACGCAGTGCCTGGGCAAACCCAGTGACCGCATCACTGTGCTCAAACGCCAGGCGTTCGACCGGGATCCCCGTCCACGCGCTGATTACCTCGGCCACCAGGCGTGGGCAAACCTCAAGATGAACCAATGGCTGCGGGCCTTGCAGTGCAGCCAATGCCCGTCTCTGTTCGCCAAGTGCCTGTTCCAGGGCGTCGACGCCCTGCCCTCCACGGCGAGCGTCCTCCAGTTGCCGGCGCAGAGTCAGTGCCTGTTCCGCGCACGCGCGCTGTTCGAGCCAACGCTGCTCCAATGAGTGCCGCTCGCTCTCTACTGCCGCCAAGCGAAGATCCAGCGCGTGCAAAGCCTGCGTATCCACCGGCACCCCGGCATCCCTGTCGCGAATCCATGCCAGGCGTTGTCGGGCGCCTTCGGCCAGATCCGCCTCCAGACGCTGCAACGCCTCAGGCGCGCAAACCCGGCTGATCCGCGCACGCGCGCAAGCGGTATCCAGCACATCCACCGCTTTATCGGGTAGCTGTCGACCCGCCAGATAACGGGCACTCAAGTGTGCCGCCGCCACGACGGCGTCGTCACGCACGTAGACCCCATGGCTGGTTTCGTGCACCGGCACTAGCCCACGCAGGATCGAAACCGCCTGTTCGACGCTGGGCTCACCGACATGGATGGGCTGGAAGCGCCGCGCCAAGGCCGGGTCTTTCTCGAAGTGACGCTTGTATTCGGACCAGGTGGTCGCGGCAATGGTGCGTAGCTCACCGCGCGCCAGCGCCGGCTTGAGCAGGTTGGCAGCATCAGCCCCACCTGCTGGGCCTCCCGCTCCCACCAGGGTATGGGCTTCATCGATAAACAGAATAATCGGGCGTGGGGATGCATTGACCTCGTCGATCACCCCCTTGAGGCGCCGCTCGAATTCACCTTTGATGCTGGCCCCGGCTTGCAGCATGCCCATGTCCAGGGTCAGCACGCGCACATCCTTCAACAGTTCCGGCACTTGGCCGCCGACAACGCGCAGGGCTAGTCCTTCGACAATTGCGGTCTTGCCCACTCCGGCTTCGCCGACCAGTAGCGGATTGTTCTTACGTCGGCGCACAAGGATGTCGATCAACCGGCGAAGCTCATCATCCCGACACAGCACCGGGTCGATGCGCCCGGATTGCGCCTGGTGTGTCAGATCGTGGGTAAACCGTGCCAGGCAGGACTCGTCAGCCAATGCAGGCGGGGTTTCAACGGCGCGACTCGACACAAACTCAAGCACACGCTGCGTATCCACACGGCTCAACAGCTCTTGGTAAGCACAGCCGGCATGCTGCTGCGGATGCTGCAGCAGCGCCAATAGCAGCGCGGCGTGATCCACCTCGGTTTGATGCAATTGTAGGTGGGCAACGAGCAATGCCTGCTGCAACCAATGCACCAGCGCCTGGGCGAATACCGGATTACGTGACGCGTTTGCCTGCGCTTTTGGTTGCAAGATGGCGTGCAGCTCGCCGACCTCGACACCAGCGTCGGCCAATGCCCGTGCCAGAAGGCAATCGCTGTGCTCCAACCAGGCCAATAGGTAGTCCTCTACCAAGACCTCATGGCCACCCCGTGTAACACATCGCTCGGCGGACCGCTCCAGATCTCGCCGTGCCTGTGGGGTCAATGTGCGGATAAGTTGTTGCAGGTCTACATTTATCATCTTTGCTGATCCCCTAATGTGCGTCGCTGGCCACGATGAGCACACCGTCAGCACAGTCGTGCGCGAGCCAGCTGGTCCATCCCAGCCGGCAGACGTTGTGTTCGCCGATGTGCAGCGGCCTGATCTCTTCTTTCGCAAGCACCAGGCGCAAGTCGTATTCCAGCGGATCGCGCGCAGTCAGCCGTATCAACGAGCACAGCTGCGGGTAATCCGCGCCAGTGGGTAAAAACCCGTGAAAGCGCTGCCAGCCCAGGTCGTGCACATGCACCCTGAATTTGCCGCCACGGTCGGCGACACGACTGCCCAGCACGTTGTCCTGGCCCAGCACACTGTTGGCGACGCCTAGCTGGTTTGTCTGGCACTGAGCGATCGCCACCGAGCGCTCAACCCATTGCTCGATCCACAAGCGGCTGTGCTTGAAGTAGTAACGCAGCACCGTTTCGATCAAGGCCGCCGAATGGGCTCGCAAGCCAAGCAGCCCCAGGTAAGGCAACAGCCGCTTGCAGTCCAGTTGGGCGGCAGCGCGAATCGGCTGGCCTCTCAAACCGATCAACGCAAACATCTGCTCGGAAAAGGCGTCCCGTGCCCCTGTCTCGAAACAGGTGCGGTAACGATATTTACGCCAGATCCCCAGCATCAGACGCTGCAATCGATGGTGAAACAGGTCCAGAAAATCGCGGGTTGCATCAGCGCCTTCGGCGCATGCCTGTTCCGCGTAAAACGCAGGCAACGGCGATCCCGCGCCACATAGGCCCAACACGTTGAGGCGAAGACGGGCGCGCAATTGACCCTGCTCAACAAAAAACTCCAAGCGATCAATATCGTGAGCGGGAAACCCCAACCCTGGATTGGCCTGAAACTCCAAGCGCTCATACAACGCGTCGTCATCCAGCAGCGGGTGCACATCGCGCAACTGCTCGATCACCCGAGCGATCGCCTGGAACAGCGAGTACTCACGGATGACTCGGCTCAGTTGCTTTAAAGCAGGGGCTGTTGGCCCATCCGGATTGGCCATTGGTACACGTCTCCTTGTGTGCTGATGACTCGTAGTTCGTGGTAAGCATTGAGGCTGGCGTACAGCGTGAAGAACTCATTGAGTACCGACGCGAACATAAAAATCTCGCCTGGCCCCAAAAAGCCCTGGGCGTCGACGGTCAAGTCGATTCGCACGCCGCGAAACGGCATGCCGCGATGCAATCGGTCGACCCCCGTGTGCTGGATGGAGCGCAATGCGTCCAGCTTTCTCTGACTGATTTTTTGCGCCTGCCGATCGTGGTAACGCGGCAGGTCGTAGGTTTGCAGGACGACCTTCAGCGCACTGATGTCGCTCAACGACAGGTAGTTGAGCGACATGTTGCTGATCAACCGCCAAAGAAAGTCCTGATCCAGCGGCGGCGCAAAACTCTCGGTCGGCGCGCAGATATTGCGAAACGACAGGCCTTCGGGAGTTTGTTCGCAGGGCTGGTTGATTGCCCCCGCCTTGAGCGACCGAGGCACGTTGTGATTGGTGCACGTCAGCTCGACCGAGAGGGTTTCCTGGCTTTGCCCCACGCCATTGCCAAACCCCAGCCAGGTATCGAGACCGCCGTGATGTGCGGATGCGCGTTGGCGAATGCTGTAGCAGGGTGAGCCCTCGTTGGCGTCGTGCTCGAAGGATTCAAACGGCACGTATGCCTGATACCCCAACCCTCCGGGGCGCCACCCGGTCACCCGGTCAACGGAAAACACGTCGGCATTGCCCCGCTTGTATTCTCCAGGGATCAGCAAGTATTCATCCTGTTTGCCATCCAGGCGGATCGGAACCGCGTCATGTTCAAACAGGTTGACGATGGGCGTGCAGTACAGCTTCACGTTATCCAGCGTAGGCTGCTGGAGTTGCGGGCAACGACCGCTCAGCTCAAAACGCAGCGTCACACCGCACGCTTGCTGGAGGGCTGCGGTCGGCAACGTCTGCAGTACATCCAGCCCAACCAAATCGACAAACAGGTACTTTTCAGGAAAGGCGAAATACTCCTGCAGGTGCCGGTATCCGCAAAAAGTATTAGGCGGATAAGGAATCAGTGCATGCTCTTCAGCGAACCCTACGGGTTGTACGCTTTGCGCGCCAATTCGCAGCGACAGATCCTGGCCATTGCCGACATCGATTCCAACGCCGTCGCGACCGAACGGCCGTAACTCGATGCCGTCCAAATGACGCAGCAACCCCAAATACAGGCCTTGACTGACATACCGGTCCCCGGCCAGATGCAGGCGCAGTCGGTCAAATACGCACGCGCTGAAATTCCCCTCGGCGCTCATGTCCAAGCGCAAGTTCAACACCGCCCGCTCGCCCTGAACGTTGTACTCCAGGGCACTCAGTTGAAACGGCAGAACCTGAGTGGCGTAACAGGTTCGGAAGCGGCAGCGCTCACCGTCGACCGGTTCGCTCTCCACAGGTGTATCCCGTGCAACGGTCACGCTGGGGCCGGCATGTCGCAGCGGGTCGAATTGGAGGATGCTGAACGCCGGCAGCGGTCGCATATAGTTGGGCCACAGCAAGTGCATCAGCGAATGCGTCAGCTCGGGTAACTCGTCATCCAACTTCTGCCGCAGGCGACCGGTGAGGAAAGCAAAACCCTCCAGCAAACGCTCCACGTCCGGGTCCTTGCCGGTCTCCCCCAGAAATGGCGCAAGCGCCGGGTTGCGCTCGGAAAAACGCCGGCCTAATTGACGTAGCGCGCTGAGTTCGCTCTGGTAATAGCGGTTAGCGGACATCGGCATAGACCTCGCTACGACCGGCGTCGCCAAGCCGCGCAGTGAAGGTGACGGGCCTCGTGACACCGTCAACACTCAGCGTGGCTTCAATGGAAAATGCCAGGGCCAATGGGTCGTGATCACGGGGCAAGGCGCGCACCAGGACATTCTGCAAGCGCGGCTCGTAGGCCCGGATAAAGCGCTCGATCAGTAGTCGCGACCGGCTCAGGGTTTCGTGCAGGCTCTGGTTCATATCGTTGAGGTCAGGCAAGCCGTAATCCGGCAGCGTTTGGACACTGCCGGCGCGGATGCTGAGCATCTTGCCCAGATGGGCCGCGACAGAACTCGCACAGCATTTTGAGTTAGGTGCGGAGCGATCAAGACGCTCGAAAAGGCGTTGGTTGCGCGTCATCCCTGGCCCCCGATTCATTCTTTGTCGAGCTTGCCGACCAGGGATAAGGTGAAGTCCGCGCCCATGTATTTGAAGTGCGGTCGCACGCTCAGATTGACCCGGTACCAGCCGGGCTCGCCTTCAACGTCACTGACAACGATACGGGCCGCGCGCAACGGCCGCCGGCCACGCACTTCGGCACTAGGGTTTTCCTGGTCTGCGACGTACTGGCGAATCCACTTGTTGAGCTCCAGTTCCAGGTCGGTGCGCTCCTTCCACGAGCCCAACTGCTCGCGTTGCAGGACCTTTAAGTAATGAGCCAGGCGGTTGACCACCATCATGTAGGGCAACTGAGTGCCGAGACGGTAATTCAGCTCGGCTTGCTTGCCCTCGGCACTGATGCCGAAGTGCTTGGGCTTCTGCACGGAACTGGCGGAAAAGAACGCGGCGTTGTCGCTGCCCTTGCGCATCGTCAGAGCAATAAAGCCCTCTTGCGCCAGCTCATATTCTCGACGGTCGGACACCAGTACTTCGGTGGGGATCTTGGTCTCGATTTCGCCCATGCTGTGGAAGTGATGCAACGGTAGATCTTCCACCGCACCGCCGCTTTGCGGGCCAATGATGTTGGGGCACCAGCGAAACCGTGCAAAGCTGTCGGTCAGGCGCGTGGCAAACGCATAGGCGGTATTGCCCCACAGGTAGTGCTCGTGGCGGTTCACCACATTTTCCCGATAAGCAAAGGTCTTGACCGGGCATTCGAGGGGATCGTAAGGCGTACGCAGCAAGAAACGCGGGACGGTGAGCCCGATATAACGGGAATCCTCGCTCTCGCGAAAGCTCTGCCATTTGGCGAACTGCGGGCCTTCGAAATGATCCTTAAGATCCTTCAGGTCAGGCAGGCCGGTGAAGCTCTCAAGGCCGAAGAACCCCGGCCCGGCCGCGGCGATAAACGGCGCATGGGCCATGCAGGCCACACTGGACGCGTATTGCATCAGTTTCACATCGGGAGCGCTGGGCGCCAGGAAGTAATTGGCGATTATCGCGCCCACCGGCTGACCACCGAACTGACCGTATTCCGCGCTGTAGATATGCTTGTAGAGCCCGGATTGCGTCACCTCCGGCGAATCTTCGAAGTCGTCCAGCAGGTCTTGGCGCGAAACGTTCAACAGTTCGATTTTGATGTTTTCGCGGAAATTGGTGCGGTCGACCAACAGTTGCAAGCCCCTCCACGCGGATTCCAGTGCCTGGAATTGCGGATGGTGCAGAATCTCGTCCATTTGCAGGCTGAGCTTTGTGTCGATCTCGGCAATCATTCGATCGACCAAATGCTTCTTGACCGGTTCGCCACTGTTCTGGGGTTTGATCAGCTCTTCGATAAAAGCCGATACCCCGCGCTTGGCGATGGCGTAGGCTTCGTCGTCGGCGCTGAGTAATGTTTGGGCAATGATGTTGTCGAGGATGCTGTGTTCTTCGGTGGCGTTGACCGAGGTCTGTATCGGTTGGCTGTTCATGGTGTCAGTGTCCTTTTACTGAAAAGTGTCAGGCGGGTTGGCTGCTCAAGGCCAGTTCCGCCAATACCCGTGCGCGGGACTCGTCATCGGCCAGCGCCTGTTCGATGGCTTTACGAAAGCTCGGCGTGTTGCCCAGAGGCCCCTTGAGCGCCACCAATGCCTCACGTAGAGCCATGAGCTTCTGCAACTCCGGAATCTGCTCCACCAGATGGGCGGGGTTGAAATCCTTCATCGAATGGATGCGCACCTGAATCCCCAGCTCCTCGACATCGGCGTCGTCCTGAAGACGATTAGGGACGTTCAGCGCCAGGCTCAGCGCCTGGTTGGCCAAGACTTCGTCAAGGCTGTTTTTGTCGATCGCGATAGGCTTGCGATCTTCGAGCTTGCGCGCGTCTTCGCGCTGGGTGAAATCTCCCAGCACCAGCAGTTTCAACGGCAGTTCGACTTCTTCCTGGGCAGCGCCGATGGCAGGTTTGAAGGTGATGTTGATGCGTTCCTTGGGTGCAACCGAACCTTCTTTGGCCATGGTATTTCTCCTTTTTTCGAGTGGCTCGAAAGCCTATTCAAGTACCGCTTCGAGATCGAAGAGGCACAGCCTGCGGTGGGTGTCTTCCTTGCGCTCGCGTACGGCATGGCTCTGTGGCAACAGGTCACAGCAGCGGTGCAACAGCTGCGTGACGTGGACAGCGAGTTCCGGCTCCCAGCGCTCCAGCCCCGTTCGTTGCAACTCGAGGTCCAGATGGTCGAGCTGGATCTTCGCCAACTCATGTTTGCCCGCCTGCACACACAGCCGGGCCTGTGCCAGGCGCCAGTGAAAACGCTCGCGGTCGCTGCGAGCCCCATGCAACCCCCGCTTGAGTTCATGCACGACGGCCTTGAGCCCGTCTTTGCGCAGCCTGGGCTGCAGGGCCTGCAAGGCGACTTCCCAAGGCGCCTCCTCGACGGCCTCGCACGGCGCCTCGGGTGGCCGCAGGTGACGTACAACCTGCGTGGCGATCCAGTCCCGTGTGCCCGCATCGGCAAATGGACTACCGTCGTGGAAACGAAACTCAGGCAGGTTCGGCAGGCGCTGCAGCAGCAGGGCAAAATTCACTTCCAGTTCGGTCATGGCCAGCTCGGCCTGCAGAGCTTCCAGGCATTGCCAGACCATGTGTAAGCCGTCGAACCAGAACATCGCGCCGGCCAGACTGGCCTCAAGCTCCAGCAGCAGATCGGCGTAATGGCCTTGGGCAAAGCGTTCGTGATGGCGTTTGAGCTTGTCCGGTGCTGGGCCGCGCAGCGCGGTGATGCGCTCACTGTCCGCGTCCGGATAGCTGAGCAGGGAGAGCCACATCAGCGTGCGATTAAGGCGCAAGGCACGCAGGTCGGTAGCGTTCTGGCGCAACCACCAGGCGCATAGCGGACGGGCCTGCTCCTGCAATGCTCGCAGCCACTTGTGCGCATCCTTCTCACTCTCCAGCACCGGCTCGGGTTTGATCAGTTGTGTCGTGGCCTGCTTCACCTGGGCTATCGCGCCGGTCAATCCTGTGGCCGGAGCTTGGCTCTGCGCGGCGCGCTCCAACTGCTGGGTCAATTGCCTGCAAATCGGCAATAGCAAAGGCGCGTCCTCTTTCAGATGACGGCTCAACAGCTCATCCAGGCCCTCCAGTTCCTCAACGACCGCACGAAAAAGCGGCTGTTGGTCTTGGAGGGCCAAGTGGCGCGCGAGCAATGTCTCCAGGCGCGATACCAACCACTGAAACGCAGCGGCACGGGTGCGCGTTTTTCGGGGATACACCTCCGACCAATGGCCCTCACAGAGAAGACGCAATAATTTCAATCCGGCCAGCAGCCCAGGAAAGGACTCACGCTGATGCAGCGCCCAGGTCAACCAGACAGCCACGCGAAGATCCTTGGATTGTTCCCTTAGCAGAACCTCGGCGGTTGCCACGACTTTCTGCCAGTCCGGCTGGCACGCACCATGTATGGACTGGGCCTTGGCCAGTTCGAATTCGAGGGTTTCATACTCAGTTGAAAACCGCACATCGCCGCCCGCAAAATTCGACTGCGAGCAGGGAGTTTGCGCAAGCTCCAAATAATAAGCACAAAACTTTCCTGAATAGACCATTTAGGACCATACGCAACTAAGCATTAGATTCAAGACAAGACAATAACAACTAGACCGACCTATCAACTTGCCATCCTGGCTTCGCCTTAACTTCCACGAAGTTCGCAAACCTTAGTCATGCCAAGACCATTGAGCAAGCAGCCACCCAACACTTAAGTCATTTCCTACAAACCTCTGAATTAGGGGCCTGCGCAGTTTTTTGCGCAGTTGAATACTTACATCCTGTACAGCCAGACCGTGGAAACCTAGATAATTAAAGGAAGATAATAGCGAGCAATTAATTGCACACTTATGCGCATACATTCTCCAACTTACCTGCATTTCAAGGCGGTTTTTTAGATAAACACAGACGAAGATTCGGCGCAGAGCGCGGCCCTATTGGCCATCACAGTTTCCGGCACGTTTTTTGTTATAGGCATTTGACCAACCGGCAGCATTGCGGGTTGGAACTACCTCTATAACCAGGCAAGGAAACCCGTCATGCCAACACCCGCGTATCTTTCTATCACCGGTGTCAAACAAGGTTTGATTACGGCAGGCACGTTCACTCAGGACTCGGTAGGCAATATTTATCAGGAAGGCCACGAAGACCAGATCCTGGTACAAGCCTTCTCCCATCAGGTCATCATTCCCAGGGACCCGCAATCCGGCCAGCCGACCGGTCAGCGGGTGCATAAACCGCTGATGATCAGCAAGGTCTTCGATAAATCTTCGCCGCTGCTGTTCAGCGCGTTGACCAGCGGCGAAGAGGTCAAGTGTCGACTGGAATGGTTCCGTACCTCTTCGGCCGGGACCCAGGAGCACTACTTCACCATTGAACTGGAGGGCGCGACCCTGGTGGATATCCAATCACGCATGCCCAACTGCCAGGACCCGGACAATGCGCATTTCACCCATCTGGAAGACGTGTATTTCACCTATCGCAAGATCGTGTGGACCCACGAGGTGTCCGGCACGTCGGGGTCCGATGACTGGCGCAGCCCGGTAGCGGGTTAAACCGGACCGCAGAAACGGCGGCCATGGACGGCGCCGTTTCTGTCGTCAGCTAGACCATCGCCAACGGATGCTTGCGTTTGGGCGCGCCGAACACACGATCGATGGCGTCGAGGTCGTGCTCATCGAGCACCAGCGCGGCAGCGGCAGCATTGAGCCGCACATGCTCGGGCGTCACCGCCTTGGGAATGGCGATCACGCCGTCCTGGCGCAGTACCCAAGCCAACGCAACCTGGGCGGGAGCTACCTCGTGACGCAGGGCGATCTGCTTGAGCGTCGGACTCGACAGCAGTGCTCCGCCCTGGGCGATGGGACAGTAGGCCATGAGCGGCAGATGATGTTGCTGCCACCAAGGCAGCAAATCGAATTCGATGCCCCGTTCCTCGATGTTATAGAGCACCTGATTCGTGGCACACGCCGGGGCTGCCAGTTCCTGCAGGTCCGCCACATCGAAGTTGGACACGCCCCAACGGCCAATCTTGCCGGCTTCGCGCAGGCGTTCGAACGCTTCTACGGTTTCTTCAAGGGGGTACTGGCCGCGCCAGTGCAACAGATACAGATCGATGTAGTCAGTGCCCAACCGTTGGAGACTGGCTTCACAGGCACGGGGCATGCCCTTTTGGCTGGCATTATGCGGATAGACCTTGCTCACCAGAAACACTTGATCGCGCCGGCCGCGAATGGCCTCGCCGACCACCGTTTCGGCGCCGCCCTCACCATACATTTCGGCGGTATCGATCAGGGTCATGCCCTCGTCGATCCCCAACTGCAATGCCGCGATTTCAGCGCGGCGATGGTTCGGGTCTTCGCCCATGCGCAAGGTGCCCTGGCCGATGACGGGAACGGGAACGCCCGCCAGATCGATACTGCGCATGACAACCTCCTGATGAGTTCTTGGGTTAACCGTGTGGCATTGACCGGACAAAAGGGTTCAATCGAAGTATGGTTGGGCCCTGCCCAATCGCCAGGAAGGATCTGCAATGCTGTTTGTCGTGATGCTCGGGGGCAAACACCCTCGCGCCAGGATCGAAGTTCATGATGTGGTATTCGCCGCGGCCGATACGCTGCAAGGCACTTACCCGCAACTGCGCGAGGCGTGGTTCGGCAGCGCCAAGGGCGTGCATATCGATTCGTGGATGGCGGTCGACGGCGTCGACGGTTGGAAAGTCGAACTCAGCCACCTGGCACCCCACGCTGACGCCCATCGCCTGTATTTCATCAACCTCGGCGGTTACGAAGCCGAGAGTTTCGGCGAGGCCCACCATTATCTGCTGGTGGTTGCCCGCAACAAACACGAAGCTAAAAGCCAAGGCAAGCAACAGATGCGCCGGCACTGGTCCCAGGCGCATACCGACGCTGTGCTGGACGTAGATGACTGCCTGCCCATCGACCTGGTGGATGGCCGCTACGTGCATCTGGTCCAGGGTGAGCACCTTCCGATCGTCAAGCGCAACGATTACATCGTTCTATAGTGAAACATCAGCCTGCCTGCGAAAGGCATGGCCCGCCGCCGTACCGCTCAGGCAATCCCCGGGAACTTTGCCGGGAAATAACCGCCTGAATCCGGTACGCTCACCCTTTTCATTCAAGGAGTTACTCTCATGGCCAAAGCCACCGCCCGCCACATCCTCGTGTCTACCGAAGACAAGTGCAACGAACTCAAGGCCCAAATCGAAGGCGGCGCTGACTTCGCAGAAATCGCCAAAGCCAACTCCAGCTGCCCTTCCAGCCGCGATGGCGGCAACCTGGGTTCGTTCGGTCCAGGCCAGATGGTTAAAGAATTCGACACCGTGGTATTCAGCGCTCCAGTCAACACCGTGCAAGGCCCGGTCAAGACTCAGTTCGGCTACCACCTGCTGGAAGTTACCAGCCGTCAGGACTGATTTGTCCTGCACTGATGCGTGAAACAACGGCCCGCCATTCGGTGGGCCGTTGTGCATCTGATCACTGGCGACGCTGCCGCCGTTAGCGTACAAATCCCTATTCTTTTTATCCGGCGTTCAAGGCTGACAATGCGATTGGCTTTTTTCACACCCCTTATCAGTACTGCCCTGGCCTTTGTAATGGCGAGTACCGCCGTGATCGCGGCGCCACAAACGTACCTCACGGTGTACGGCGAACCGGCCAAGTACCCAGCCGGTTTCACCCATTTCGACTATGCCAACCCCAAAGCCCCCAAGGGCGGCAGCCTGCGGCGTTCGGCCATTGAGATCGGGCGCTTCGATCATGTGTTGCCGTATATCGATAAAGGCATCGGCGTGTCCCAGGTTGATGGCTGGCTCTACGCGCCGCTGGCCCAACGCTCACTGGACGAACCCTACACGGTGTACGGGCTGGTAGCCGAGAAGATGGAGCGCGCCGAGGATGGCCTGTCGCTGCGCTTTTACCTGAACCCCAAGGCCCGCTTCGCCGATGGTAAACCGATCACCGCCGAAGACGTACGCTACAGCTTCGATCTGTTGATGACCCAAGGCAGCCTGCGCTTTCGCACGCTGTTCGCCGACGTCAAACAGGTCGAAGTGGAAGGCGAACGCCAGGTACGCTTTGACTTCTCCAGCAATGAGAACCGTACCCTGCCCCTGGACATCGCCACCCTGCCGGTATTTCCGGAGCACTGGTGGAAGACCCGCGACTTTGCCAACGGCGGCGGCTACGAGGCGCCACTGGGCAGCGGCCCGTACAAAGTCAGCAAGATCGACTCGGGCAGCACCATCACCTTTACCCGCGACCCCGACTGGTGGGGCAAGGACCTGCCCGTCAGCCGTGGCCTCTACAACTTCGATCACCTGAGCCTGGAATACTTCGGCGACACCGAAGTGGCGCGCCAGGTATTGCGCGGTGGGGCCTACGACTTCAACCGCGAGTTTTCCGCCACCGGCTATTCCATCGGCTACAACGGCCCTGCCCTCGACGATGGCCGCCTGCAACGCGCGCATTTGGCCAAGGAAATGCCGCAACCGGCGCAAGGCTATGTGTTCAATGTGCAAAAGCCGATGTTCCAGGATCGCCGCGTGCGCCAGGCCCTAGCGATGCTGTGGGACTTCGAGTGGGCCAACCGGCAGATGATGCGCAACATGTACATCCGCCAGCAGAGCTTTTTCTCTAACAGCCCACTGGCCGCCACCCAACTGCCAAGCCAGGAAGAGCTGGCCATTCTGGAACCGCTGCGCGGGCAAATACCCGATGAGGTATTCACCCAAGTGTTCAAGGCGCCGGTCACCGATGGCAGCGGCATGATCCGCGACAAACAATTGCAGGCCCTGGCCCTGCTTGAGCAAGCCGGCTGGAAACCCGATGGCGACAAACTGGTGAACGCCCAGGGCGAGCCGCTGGAGTTCACCTTTCTGAACGCCCAGGCCGGTCTGGAACGCCTGCTGCTGCCCTACAAACGCAACCTGGCGCAGATCGGCATCACCCTCAATATCCGCCGCATCGATTCCTCCCAATATGTAAACCGCCTGATGAGCCGGGATTACGACATGATCGTCACCGGGTTCCCGGTCACCACTTCGCCGGGGATGGAGCTGTACAACTACTTCGGTTCCGCCGCCGCGTTCGATCCGGGGGCCAACAACTACATGGTGCTCAAAGACCCGGCCGTGGACAGCCTGATCAAGGGTCTGGTCAAGGCCAACACCCAGGCCGAGATGCTGACCTACGCCCATGCCCTGGACCGAGTGCTGCAATGGAACTACCTGTGGATCCCCAATTACTACCCGCCGGGTACGTCAGCGGCGTGGTGGAACCGCTTTGGCCGCCCTGCTATCGAGGCCAAGAACGACGAGGCCCTGGAAACCTGGTGGGAAATCAGCCCCACACCGCTGACGAATGAACAAATGAAAGCCGAGCTGAAAAAACGCGGGGAGGCCCGCTGATGTTTGCCTATATCGTGCGGCGCCTGCTGCTGATCATCCCCACCCTGGTGATTATCCTGCTGGTGAATTTCGTGATTGTGCAGGCCGCCCCCGGCGGCCCAGTCGAACAAGCCATTGCCCATCTGCAAGGGATTGGCGGCGGTGGTGTCGGCGGCTCGTCCGGCGAAGGCATGGGCAGCGGCTCCCGCGCCAGTCGCGGTCTGGACCCGAAGCTGATCAAGGACATCGAAAAGCAATACGGCTTCGATAAGCCCGCGCCGGAGCGTCTGTGGCTGATGCTCAAAAGCTATGCCCAGCTGGACTTCGGTAACAGCTTCTTCCGTGGCAAAACCGTGATCGACCTGATCCTTGAAAAAATGCCCGTGACCATTTCCCTCGGGCTCTGGGCCACTCTGATCACCTATCTGGTTTCGATCCCCCTGGGCATTCGCAAGGCTGTACGCCATGGCAGCAGCTTTGATGTATGGAGCAGCACCGCCATTGTGATCGGCTATGCCATGCCGGCGTTCCTGTTCGCGATGTTCCTGATCGTGGTGTTCGCCGGCGGCACTTCCCTGAACTGGTTCCCGGTGCGCGGCCTGGTGTCGGAGAATTTCGAAGAGTTGAGCACCGTGGGCAAGGTGGCCGATTATTTCTGGCACCTGGTGCTGCCGGTGACCTCTCTGGTGATCGGCGGGTTCGCCACCTTGACCATCCTGACCAAAAACTCATTCCTGAATGAAATCACGCGTCAGTACGTGGTCACCGCGCGCGCCAAGGGCTTGAGCGAGCGCCGCGTGCTGTACGGTCATGTATTTCGCAACGCCATGTTGCTGGTGATCTCGGGGATTCCCCAGGCGTTCATCAGTGTGTTCTTTGCCGGCTCGCTGCTGATCGAAGTGATCTTCTCCCTCGACGGCCTGGGGCGCATGAGCTACGAAGCCGCCGTCTCTCGGGACTACCCGGTGGTGTTCGGCTCGCTGTTTATCTTCACCTTGTTCGGGCTGCTGATAAAACTGATCGGCGACCTCTGCTACACCCTGGTGGATCCGCGTATCGACTTCGCCGCGAGGAACGCCTGATGCTCAATCTGTCTCCGGTGGCCCGCCGACGTTTCGAGCGGTTCAAGAAAAACCGTCGCGGCTGGTGGTCGCTGTGGCTGTTTATCGGCCTGTTTATCCTGACCCTGGGCGGCGAGTTGATCGCCAACGACAAACCCTGGGTGCTGAGCTACAAGAACGAGCTGTATTTCCCGGTGTTCAAGCGCTACACCGAGCAACAGTTCGGCGGGCAGTTGCCGTTCCAGGCCGACTACCGCAGCGATTACGTACAAAAGCTGATCCAGCAGGACGGCGGCTGGATGTTGTTCCCGCCGATCCCGTTCAGCGACGATACCCCCAACTACGAACTGACCCGCCCTGCCCCCAGCCCGCCCTCGGCGGTGAACTGGCTGGGCACCGACGATCAGTCGCGGGATGTGCTGGCACGGGTGATCTTCGGCGCGCGGGTCTCGATTCTGTTTGCCCTGGCGCTCACCGCGATCAGCGCGGCCATCGGCATCGCGGCTGGCGCGTTGCAGGGTTACTACGGCGGCTGGGTGGACTTGATCGGACAGCGCGTGCTTGAAGTGTGGTCCGGTTTGCCGGTGTTGTACCTGCTGATCATTCTGTCGGGGTTCGTGGAGCCGAATTTCTGGTGGCTGCTGGGGATCATGGCGCTGTTTTCCTGGCTGGCGCTGGTGGATGTGGTGCGCGCCGAGTTCCTGCGCGGGCGCAACCTGGAATACGTCAAGGCCGCAAGGGCCCTGGGCCTGGGGGACGGCAAGATCATTGGCCGGCACATCCTGCCCAACGCCATGACTGCGACCTTGAGCTACCTGCCGTTCATTTTGACCGGGGCAATTTCCACTTTGAGCGCCCTGGACTTCCTCGGTTTCGGCATGCCGGCGGGCAGTGCGTCCCTCGGTGAATTGATCGCCCAGGGCAAACAGAACCTGCAGGCGCCGTGGCTGGGCCTGACCGCGTTTTTCACCTTGGCGCTGATCCTGTCGCTGCTGGTCTTTATCGGCGAGGCGTTGCGTGACGCCTTCGACCCACGCTCATGAGTGATTGCAAATGAACCTGATCGAGATCCGCGACCTGTGCGTCGCCTTCAACGGCCAGACCGTGGTACACAACTTGAGCCTGGATGTGCGCCCCGGCGAATGCCTGGCACTGGTGGGTGAGTCGGGCTCGGGTAAGTCGGTGACCGCCCATTCGATCCTGCAACTGTTGCCCGAAGCCGGCACTGCCACCACCGGCTCGGTGAAGTATCGCGGCAAAGAGCTGGTGGGCGCCCCGGCGGCGACCTTGCAGAAACTGCGCGGCAACCGTATCGCCATGATCTTCCAGGAGCCGATGACCTCCCTCAACCCGCTGCACAGCATCGAAAAGCAGATCGGTGAAACCCTGTTGCTGCACAAAGGCCTGGACGGCAAAGCGGCGCAGGCGCGTATCTTGGAACTGCTCGACATGGTCGGCATCCAGAAACCGAGGGAGCGCCTCAAGGCCTATCCCCACCAATTGTCCGGCGGCCAACGCCAACGGGTGATGATCGCCATGGCCTTGGCGTGCGAGCCGGAACTCTTGATCGCGGACGAACCTACCACCGCGCTGGATGTGACCGTGCAGCGCAAGATCCTGCTGCTGCTCAAATCCTTGCAACAACGCTTGGGCATGTCGCTGCTGCTGATCAGCCATGACCTCAACCTGGTGCGCAGCATCGCCCAGCGGGTGTGCGTGATGCATGCCGGCGAGATCGTCGAGCAGGCCGAATGCCAGGCTCTGTTCAGCGCGCCGCAGCATCCTTACAGCCGCCTGCTGCTGGATGCCGAACCGGCGGGCGATGCACTGTGCAGCGAGGAACGCGAGACGGTGTTGCAAGTGGAGGACCTGAGCGTGCAGTTCCGTCTCGGTGGTGGGCTATTTCAACGCAAGACCTACCTGCGCGCCGTGGACGGTATCAGCCTCAGCGTGCAACGTGGCAAGACCCTGGGCATCGTTGGTGAATCCGGCTCGGGTAAATCCACCCTCGGCCAGGCGATCCTGCGCCTGCTGGACTCCCACGGCAGCATCCGCTTCCAGGGCCAGGCGCTCGATACCCTCAACCATCACCAGATGCGACCATGGCGCAAGCAGATGCAGGTGGTGTTCCAGGACCCTTATGGCAGCCTCAGCCCGCGCATGTCGGTGCAGCAGATCATCAGCGAAGGCTTGGAGGTGCACGCCCCGTGCAGCCTGGCCGAGCGCGAAGCGCAGGTGATCCAGGTGCTCAAGGATGTGGGCCTGGACCCCGCCAGCCGGCATCGCTACCCCCACGAGTTTTCCGGCGGCCAGCGCCAGCGCATCGCCATCGCCCGCGCGCTGGTGCTCAAGCCGGCGCTGATGCTACTGGACGAACCCACCTCCGCCCTTGACCGCACCGTACAAAAGCAAGTGGTGGCGCTGCTGCGTGAACTGCAGGAAAAATACGGCCTGACGTATCTGTTTATCAGCCATGACCTGGCCGTGGTGCGGGCCATGGCCCACGACATGATCGTGATCAGGGAGGGCAAGGTGGTGGAGCGCGGCGCCAGCCACGATGTATTCGAATCACCGCAACACCCCTACACCAAGGAACTGATGGCAGCGGCGCATATTCCGCTGTAGGACGTTATGGAACTTCACTCACCCTTTTGCTGGCGGCATGGGCATGAACCTCACCGATAACCTCACCGATTACCAACAGGTACGCGGCCTGGCCATCCAGTCGCTGTTCGAAATCATCGAGCAGTCCAGCGAGGGCACGGTGATCGTCGACCGCGACGCCAATATCGTGTGGATGAACGAGCGCTACGCCAAGCGCTTCGGTCTGAACAGCGCGGATGAGGCCATCGGCCAACCCTGCGAGCGGGTGATTTCCAACAGCCTTTTGCGCCAGGTGGTGCGCACCGACCGGCCGATCCTGCTGGATATCCAGGACACCCCCAAAGGCCCGCTGGTGGTGATGCGCCTGCCGATTCACAACGATGCCGGGGCGGTGATCGGTGCCATCGGCTTCGCGCTGTTCGATGAGCTGCGCAACCTGTCGCCATTGATCGAGCGCTACATGAGCATGCAGCAGGAACTGGCCTCCACCCGCTCGTTGCTGCGCTCACGCCAGAGCAAGTACACCTTCGCGCACTTTATCGGTACCAGCGCCGCGAGCCTGGAAGTCAAACGCCGGGCGCGGCGCAGCGCCAAGACTGAGTCGCCGGTGTTGCTACTGGGGGAAACCGGCACCGGCAAGGAGTTGCTGGCCCAGGCCATTCATGGCGCCTCGTCACGGGCACACAAGGCATTTGTGAGCATCAACAGCGCGGCGATCCCCCACGATTTGCTCGAAGCCGAGTTCTTCGGCACTGCGCCCGGCGCGTTTACCGGCGCCGACCGCAAGGGCCGCCCCGGCAAGTTCCAGATCGCCCAGGGCGGCACGCTGTTTCTCGACGAAATCGGCGACATGCCCCTGCCGCTGCAAAGCAAACTGCTAAGGGTGTTGCAGGAAAAGGAGTTCGAACCGGTCGGCTCCAACGAGATGCTACACAGCGACGTACGGGTGATTGCGGCCACGTCGATGGACCTTGAGGCGGCGATCAAACGTGGCGAGTTTCGCGCGGACCTGTATTACCGCCTGAATGTGCTGCCGATCCAGGTCCCGCCCCTGCGCGAACGCTTGGAAGATATTCCGGCGCTCAGCGAGGCGATCCTCGAAGAACTGCGCAGCCATCACGAACTGGACCGCGAAGCCCTGGCACTGTTGGCCCAGCATGCCTGGCCGGGGAATATTCGTGAGTTGCGCAACGTACTGGAGCGCGCGGCGCTGTTAAGTGATGACTTGATATTGAACGCCCAGGAAGTCCGTGCGGCCATTGGCACCTTCAGCCCGGTGGCACGTAGCACTGCCGTGGCGGCGGAGGAAGGTGAAAGCTACAACGCGGCGCGGGAGCGGTTTGACCGGCAGGTGATTGTGGCGGCGCTCAAGGCCTGTGATGGGAGTGTGGTGGAGGCGGCTAAGCGGTTGGGGTTGGGGCGGTCGACGTTGTACAAGAAAATGGTCGCGCTAAGCATCACCTGATCTCCAATCAGAGACTTAACTCTCAATAAATAGACGACCACTGTGGGAGGGGGCTTGCCCCCGATGACAGTGGGCCAGTCAGCACATCTGATACTGATACACCGCTATCGGGGGCAAGCCCCCTCCCACATTCGGCCCGGGATTGTCTCTAGATTGAGACAAAAGCAGAATCCACTTGAAAAATATTCATATATTTCAACAAGTTAAGTAATTGGCACGCATCTCGCTATAGCCCTTCCCCACCGCGTCACCACAAAAATAACAATCCTATCTGGAGACACACCATGAGTGTGATCATTGCCCTGGCAGCCCTCGCGCTGCTGATGCTGGCTGCCTACCGTGGCTATAGCGTTATCTTGTTTGCCCCCATCGCCGCCCTAGGCGCGGTGCTGCTGACCGACCCCTCCGCCGTCGCCCCTGCCTTTACCGGGGTGTTCATGGAAAAAATGGTCGGCTTTATCAAACTGTATTTCCCGGTGTTCCTGCTCGGTGCGGTGTTCGGCAAGCTGATCGAACTGTCGGGGTTTTCCCGTTCGATCGTGGCCGCGGCGATCCGTTTGCTCGGCACGCGCCAGGCGATGCTGGTGATCGTGCTGGTCTGCGCTCTGCTCACCTACGGCGGCGTCTCGCTGTTTGTGGTGGTGTTCGCGGTATACCCGTTTGCGGCGGAGATGTTCCGCCAGAGCAATATCCCCAAGCGCCTGATCCCGGCGACCATCGCCCTGGGTGCGTTTTCGTTCACCATGGACGCCCTGCCCGGCACGCCGCAGATCCAGAACATCATCCCCAGCACCTTTTTCAACACCACCGCCTGGGCGGCGCCGTGGCTGGGGCTGATCGGCACGATTTTCGTATTCTGCGCCGGCATGCTTTACCTGGCGCGCCAGCGCAACAAGGCCCAGCGCGCCGGTGAAGGCTACGGCACCGAACTGCGCAACGAGCCGGAAACCGCCGAGAACCTGACATTGCCCAACCCGTGGATCGCGCTGTCGCCGCTGATCCTGGTGGGGGTGATGAACCTGCTGTTCACCCACTGGATCCCGCAGTGGTACGGCAAGACCCACAGCCTTAGCCTGCCGGGCATGAGCGCGCCGGTGACCACCGAAATCGCCAAGCTCACGGCAATCTGGGCGGTGCAGGCGGCGTTGCTGGTGGGGATTATCGTGGTGCTGGTGTTCGGCTTCTCGGCGATCAAGAGCAAACTCGCCGAAGGCAGCAAAAGCGCGGTCAGCGGTGCATTGCTGGCGGCGATGAACACCGCGTCGGAATACGGCTTCGGTGCGGTCATCGCTTCGTTGCCGGGCTTTCTGGTGCTGGCGGACTGGCTTAAGGGCATCCCCAACCCGTTGGTCAACGAGGCGATCACAGTGACGTTGCTGGCCGGTATCACCGGTTCCGCCTCGGGCGGCATGAGCATCGCCCTGGCGGCAATGTCCGAGAGTTTTATCGCGGCGGCCCACGCGGCCAATATCCCCCTTGAAGTGCTGCACCGGGTCGCGGCCATGGCCAGCGGCGGCATGGACACCCTGCCCCACAACGGCGCGGTGATCACCCTGCTGGCGGTCACCGGCCTGACCCACCGCGAAGCCTACAAGGACATTTTCGGCATCACGATTATCAAGACCCTTGCGGTGTTCGTGGTGATCGGTACTTTCTATGCCACTGGCATTGTGTGAGGTGAACATGACGACATTGAACGGCAAGACCGCCCTGGTCACCGGTTCCACCAGCGGCATCGGCCTGGGCATTGCACTGAGCCTGGCCAAGGCCGGCGCCAACCTGATCCTCAACGGCTTCGGCGACGCCAGTGCGGTAATCGCCCAAGTGCAAGCCTATGGCGGACAGGTCGGCCACCATCCGGCGGACGTCAGCGACCCGGCGCAGATCGCCGACATGTTTGCCTATGCCGAGCGTGAGTTCGGCGGTGTGGACATACTGGTGAACAACGCCGGCATCCAGCATGTGGCGGCGGTGGAAGACTTCCCGGCCGAGCGCTGGGACGCCATCATCGCGATCAACCTGTCGTCGGTATTCCACAGCACGCGCTTGGGTCTGCCGGGCATGAAGGCCAAGGGTTGGGGGCGTATCGTCAATATCGCTTCGGTGCATGGCCAGGTCGGTTCGGTGGGCAAGGCAGCTTATGTGGCGGCCAAGCATGGCGTGATCGGCCTGACCAAAGTGGTGGGCCTGGAGACCGCCACCAGCAACGTGACCTGCAACGCGATCTGCCCCGGCTGGGTGCTGACGCCGCTGGTGCAGAAACAGATCGACGATCGCATCGCCCAAGGCGTGGACCCGCAGCAGGCGCAGCACGATCTGCTGGCGGAGAAACAACCGTCGCTGGAATTCGTGACCCCGTCGCAACTGGGCGAGCTGGTGCTGTTCTTATGCAGCGAGGCCGGCGCCCAGGTGCGTGGCGCGGCCTGGAATATCGATGGTGGCTGGCTGGCCCAATAGATCAAACACAGCGAAACGCTGTCGTTTGCAAGACGTGCATAAGAACAAGAGACCCTGCTGATGTCCGAGATCCTCTGGCAACCCTCCCCGGAACGCATCCGTACGACGCGCATGGACCAGTTCCGGCGCTTTATCAATGATCGCCACGCCGTGCAGCTTAGCGACTATCCGGCCCTGCACCAGTGGAGCATCGACCAGCGCGCCGAGTTCTGGCAGGCCATCGTGGCGTTCTTCGATGTGCAGTTTCGCAGCCCGCCCAGCGCCGTACTGATCGAAGGGGATGCTATGCCCAGCGCTCAGTGGTTCCCCGGCGCGACCCTGAACTTTGCCGAGCATTTGCTGCGTCGCCGCGACCATCACCCGGCCGTGATCGCCATCGGCGAAGACGGCCAGCGCGAACAACTGACCTACGCCGAACTCGCCGCTCATGTCGCCGGCCTGCAAAACAGCCTGCGAGCGGCGGGCGTTGGTCTGGGTGACCGGGTCGCGGCGTGCATGCCCAACACCTGGCAGACCCTGGTGGGTATGCTCGCCACCACCAGCCTTGGGGCGATCTGGTCGTGCTCCTCGCCGGATTTCGGCACCCAAGGCGTGATCGACCGCTTCGGCCAGATCGAACCCAAGGTGCTGATCACCTGCGCCGGTTATCGGTATGCCGGCAAAATCATCGACCAAAGCGCCAAGCTCAATGAAATCCTCGAACGCCTGCCGTCCCTGGAACAACTGATCGTAGTGCCCTACGCACGGCCCGAGGCACGGGTCGAGGACTATCGCACCCAGGCCCGCGTCACCCTGTGGCAGGACGCCTACCAACCCGGCGGCGAACCGGCGTTTGTCGCGGTGCCGTTCGATCATCCGCTGTACATCCTGTATTCCAGCGGCACCACCGGGGTGCCAAAGTGCATCATCCATGGCACCGGTGGTGTGTTGCTCACCCATCTGAAGGAACATGGCCTGCATGCCGACCTGTCCCGCGACGATTGCCTGTTCTACTACACCACCTGCGGCTGGATGATGTGGAACTGGCTGGTCTCGGTGCTGGCCCTGGGCGCCACGGCGGTGCTGTATGACGGCTCGCCGTTTCATCCGGGGCCCGAGCGCTTGATCGACCTGATCGATGCCGAACGTATCAGCGTGTTCGGCACCAGCCCCAAGTTCCTCGCCACCCTGGAAAAGGCCGGGCTGCAACCGCGTCTGAGCCATGACCTGAGCAGCCTCAAGGGCTTGATCTCCACCGGCTCGCCGTTGTCGCCCCAGAGCTACGACTACGTCTACCGCGAGATCAAGGCCGAGCTGTGCCTGTCGTCGATGTCCGGCGGCACCGATATCGTCTCCTGTTTTGTGATCGGCAACCCGGTGCTGCCGGTGCGCCGTGGCGAAATGCAATGCAAGAGCCTGGCGATGGCCATCGAAGTGTGGGACGAGAAGGGCCAGCCGTTGATCGGCGAAAAAGGGGAACTGGTGTGTACCCGTCACTTCCCGGCCATGCCCATCGGCCTATGGAACGACCACGACGGGCAGAAGCTGCGCGCGTCGTATTTCGCTCAGTTTCCCGGCGTGTGGGCCCAGGGCGACTACGCCGAGGAGCGCGCCAATGGCAGCCTGCTGATCCATGGGCGCTCGGACGCGGTGCTCAACCCCGGCGGCGTGCGCATCGGCACCGCCGAGATCTATCGCCAAGTGGAGAAGGTGCCCCAGGTGCTGGAGAGCCTGGCCATCGGCCAACGCTGGCAGGACGATGTGCGGGTGGTGCTGTTTGTGCGTCTGGACGATGGCGTCGAGCTGGATGACGCGTTGCAACAGCAGATCCGCCAGGTGATCCGCGCCAACACCACGCCACGCCATGTGCCGGCGAAGATCCTCGCCGTCCATGACATTCCGCGCACCATCAGCGGCAAGATCGTCGAACTGGCGGTGCGCAATGTGGTGCACGGCGAACCGGTGAAGAACACCGATGCCCTGGCCAACCCCCAAGCACTGGAGGCTTTTCGCGACCGTCCCGAACTGGCGTGAAGATGAAAGGTTTCAGCCCGGAGCAGCTGATTTGCAAGACAAAACGCCAATGCGTGCTATTTTTCCCGGGTAGTCACCCAGGGCCGACTCACGGGATAATGGGTGTTTTCATCTTTCAAGGCGTTACGCTCAGGGCTTTTTCATGAATGGAACATCCACCGGTAGCGAAGCCGCTGCATTGATCGCGCGGCTGGACTGGGCACACAGCCCGCTCGGTGAGGCCAATGACTGGCCGCAAAGCCTGCGCACAGCGGTCGACATCGTGATCAACTCTCCGATGCCGATGCTCCTGTTGTGGGGCCACCAACTTATTCAGCTGTATAACGATGGCTTCGCCCGACTGGCTGGCAACAAGCACCCCGGCGCCATGGGCCAGCCGGCACACCAGGCTTGGCCGGAACTGGAGAGCTTTACCGCACCGATCTACAACGCCGTGCTGGAGGGGCAAGTGCGCACCTTCAGCGAGCAGCGCTTTGTGCTGCAGCGCAACCAGCGCGATACCGAGATCTGGCTGGACCTCACCTACAGCCCCATCCGCGACGAAAGCGGCGAGGTCGCTGGCATTCTGGTCACCGCCATCGAAACCAACGAGCGGCGCAGCAAAGCCCTGGAGCTGCAACAGCGCTCCGAGGCCAGCCTCAAGGCCCAGCACAACAGCGAGGAGCGCCTGCAACTGGCCCTGGCCGCCACCGACGCGGTGGGCACCTGGGATTGGGACATCGGCGAAGACCATTTCATCGCCGACGCCCACTTCGCCTACCTGCACGGTGTCGATCCGGCGGACGCCGGCCTGTTGCCCATCAGCGATTACCTGCAAGGCGTACACCCCGAAGACCGTGGCACGGTGACGCGCAGTATCAAGTATTGCATCACCAACGGTACCGAATACGCCGAGGAATACCGCCTGTTGCAGCCCGATGGCGAGGTGCGCTGGGTGTTCGCCCGCGGCCGCTGCTACAAGGATCAACAGGGCCGTCCGGCGCGCTTCCTTGGCGCGGCGCTGGACCTGACCGAACGCAAGCACACCGAACAGGCCCTGCGCCAGAGCCAGACCGAATTGCAGCTGATCATCAACGCCATGCCGGTGCTGATCGGTTATGTGGACCACGACGAGCGCTTTCGCCTGAACAACAGCGCGTATCTGGAGTGGTACGGCAAGACGCCCGAGGAACTGTACGGAAAAACCATCCGCGAAGTGCTCGGCGAGGAGGTGTACGCCGGGCGCGCGGACAAAATCGCCGCCGCGCTTAAGGGCAAGGCTTGTAGCTTCCTCACCGTCACGCCGCACCGCGATGGGCGGCCGCGGCACGCACTGATGAAGTACCTGCCACGCTTCAGCAACGACGGTTCGGTCAATGGTTTCTACATCTTTGTGATCGACGAGACCGAACGCAAACTCACCGAGGAGGCCTTGCGCCACCTCAACGAAAACCTCGAAGAACGGGTGGCCCAGCGCACCCAGGCCCTGGCCGAGGCCAACCAGCGCCTGCAAAACGAAATGTACGAACGTGAACGTGCCGAAGACGCCCTGCGCCATGCGCAAAAAATGGAAGCGGTGGGCCAGCTCACCGGTGGCATCGCCCACGACTTCAACAATATGCTCACCGGCATTATCGGCAGTCTCGACCTGATGCAGCGCTATATCGCCGCCGGGCGCAGCGATGAAATCGGCCGTTTTACCGACGCCGCCGTGGCCTCCGCCCATCGCGCCGCCGCCCTCACCCACCGGCTGCTGGCGTTCTCGCGCCGCCAGTCGCTGGACCGCCGCCCGTTGGACCCGAACCAATTGGTGGCATCCCTGGAAGACCTGTTTCGCCGTACCAAGGGCGCGCATATCACCCTCAAAGTGAAGCTGGGCCAGGACATCTGGCCGGTCAACACCGACGCCAGCCAGTTGGAAAACGCCCTGCTCAACCTGGTGATCAATGCCCGCGATGCCATGCCCGATGGCGGCGAGCTACTGATCGAAACCGCCAACAGCTACCTGGACGGCACCGACATCACCACCCTCGAACCGGTCAAGGCCGGCGATTACGTGATGCTCGGGGTGTGCGACAACGGCACCGGCATGGCGCCGAAAATACTCGCCAAGGCGTTCGACCCGTTCTTCACCACCAAACCCATCGGCCAGGGCACCGGCCTGGGGCTGTCGATGATCTACGGCTTTGCCCAACAGTCCGGCGGCCATGTGACCATCCAGAGCGCGCCGGGCCAGGGCACCTGTGTGCGCCTGTACCTGCCGCGCCTGCACGGCACGTCACTGGAAAGCAGCCTGCCGGCCAGCCTCGGTGAAGCGCCGGTGGCTTTGGCGGGCGAAGCGGTGGTGGTGGTCGAGGATGACCTGGCGGTGCGCATGCTGGTGGTGAACCTGCTGGACGAATTGGGCTACACCGCGCACCAGGCGGCGGACGCCCGGACCGCCCTGCCGTTGCTGGAATCGGACCTGCGTGTGGACCTGCTGGTGACCGACGTCGGCCTGCCGGGCATGAACGGCCGGCAACTGGCGGAAATCGCCCGCCAGCACCGTCCGGGCCTCAAGGTGCTGTTTATGACCGGCTACGCCGAAACGGCTGCCGAGCGCCAAGGGTTTCTGGAGGATGGCATGGACATGGTGGCCAAGCCGTTTTCCATCGACCTGCTGGCCACCAAAATCCGCGGCATGATCGGCGTCGACGAAGGACTTCAGGCATAATCGCGCGCCGTCGCACACCTGGTAGAGATCAATGAAAGCCCAAGCCCGTCATATCCTGGTGAAAACCAGCGAAGAAGCCGAACAACTCAAGCAGCGCATTGCCAAGGGCGAAGCCTTTGATGTGCTGGCCAAGAAGTACTCCACCTGCCCGTCGGGCAAACGTGGCGGTGATTTGGGTGAGATCCGGCCGGGGCAGATGGTGGGGGCGATCGACGCAGTGATTTTCAAGAAGCCGCTGCGGGTGGTGCATGGGCCGATCAAGAGCAAGTTCGGGTATCACTTGGTGCAGGTGTTTTATCGCGATTGAGGGATGCCTTTAGGGTCCCATCGGGGGCAAGCCCTCTCCCGCATATATCTGGAGCAATGCAATCGACTGTGGGAGGGGGCTTGCCCCCGATCCGCCGAAGGCGCCCATTCACCCCTGGGGAATCAATGCCCCCGGCACCTGAATCACCCGACTGGCCAGACGATGTCCAGCCAATGCCGCCGCCTCGGGTGAACCACCCTGGAGCCGGCTGGCCAGATATGCCGCGCTGAACGAGTCCCCCGCCGCCGTGGTATCCACCACCTTACCGACCTTTAACGCCGGTACAGAAAACCGCCCGCCGTTGCAGCGGATCAGGCACGCATCTGCGCCACGCTTGAGCACCACCTCGGCGATGGCTGGATAGGCCGCGAACACCTGCTCGGCGTCCTCATAACCAAACAATGCGCGCTCGTCATCTTCGGTGAGCAAGGCGATATCCACTTCGGCCAGCACCGCGTGATACGCCGCGCGGGCCGCTTCCACGCTGGGCCACAGGCGCGGGCGATAGTTGTTGTCGAACACCACCCGGCCACCACGGCGGCGGGTTTCGATCAGGGCTTGCAGCAGGCGCCCGCGGCCGATCTCACCGAGCACAGCCAGGGTGATGCCGCTGAAATACACCACGTCGTAGCCCGGCAGCGCCGCCAGAACGGGCTCGGCGGCGGGCGTAGTGAAGCAGTCACGCACGGCGGCTTCGTTGCGCCAATACAGAAATTTGCGCTCGCCTCGGGCGTCGGTCTGGATGCAATACAAACCCGGCAAACGCCCCGGCAAGCGTTGCACCAGGCCCAGGCCGAGACCTTCGTCGGCCCATTGCTGGCACATCGCATCGCTGAAGCTGTCATCGCCCAGGGCGGTGACGTAGTCGACGCCGCCACCAGCGCCCAGCTCACGGCGCAGGTACACCGCGGTGTTCAGGGTGTCGCCGCCGAAGCTCTGGTGCAGGCTGCCGTCGGCGCGGTGTTGCAGTTCGATCATGCATTCGCCGATCAGGGCGATGCGAGGGGTTGTGTTCATGCCTGAGTCTCTGGTGTGGCTGAGGGCCCCATCGGGGGCAAGCCCCCTCCCACATTGGAACGCATATGGTGGGGGCTGCGCGGGTTAGAAGCAGGTGTGCAGGGATTCGATCACTTGCAATTGCTCATCCACCAGGCAGCCGACGTGCCATTTGTCGAAGGTCAGGCACGGGTGCGAGGTGCCGAAGGAAATGATGTCGCCGATGCGCAGCTCCACGCCCGGCGCCACGGTCATAAAGGCGTGCTGATCCATCACGGCGGTGACGACGCAGGCGCTCACGTCATCGCCTTCAGCCGGCAGGACACCGGCCTTGTAGCGCTTGAGCGGCACCGGCAGGCCGGCATCGTAGGCCACGTCACGCTTGCCCAGGGCGATCACCGCAAACCCCGGCTCCGGCAGGGATTGCACGTGGGCCCAGACTTCCAGGGCTGGGCGCAGGCCCTCGTTGAGATCGCTGCGACGGTCGAGCACGCAGCATTGCGCGTCTTTGTAGATGCCGTGGTCGTGGGCCACGTAGCTGCCGGGGCGCAATACGCTGAGAAAACGTCCGGCGGCGTTCTGCGCTTCGAACGACTCGGCAATCAGGTCGTACCAGGCCGACCCCGAGGCGGTGACGATGGGCTTGGCCAGATCGAACGCGCCGCTGTCTTGCAGCTCCATCGCCAGGCGCACCAGGCTCGCGGCGAAATCGCGGATACCGCGGATGGCGTGCTCGCCGTGGATGACCCCTTCGTAACCTTCGATGCCCGTCAGCGCCAGGGCCGGCTGGGCCTTGATCGCCCGGGCCAGGTCGCGCACTTCCTGCTCGCTGCGGCACCCGCAACGGCCGCCGACCACACCGTATTCGATCATCACGTTCAGGCGCAGGCCGCGGGCAGCGAAAAACAACCCGAGGTCGGCGACGTTATCCGGGTGATCGACCATGCAATGAAAATCGAAATCCTGATCGGCCAACAGGTCAGCGATCAGCGCCATATTCGGCGCGCCCACCAACTGGTTGGCCATCAATACGCGGCGCACGCCAC
This sequence comes from Pseudomonas sp. S5F11, assembly GCF_019641515.1. Classification (NCBI taxonomy): domain Bacteria; kingdom Pseudomonadati; phylum Pseudomonadota; class Gammaproteobacteria; order Pseudomonadales; family Pseudomonadaceae; genus Pseudomonas; species Pseudomonas sp. S5F11. Next base: position 393,313 of record NZ_JAIFJZ010000001.1, on the reverse strand, counting down.
CGGCATAAGCAGCACGGGTCTGCACTGCGCTGGCCAGGGTAATGCCCCATGCGCCCTGCTCGATCTGCCGTTTGAACAGCGCCGGCATCATGCTGGTCTTGCCATGGGGCGCCAGCTCGGCGCCGCTGTTGCTGACAAACGTCTGCATCCAGCGAATGTTGTGTTCCAGGGCGTCACGGTGCAGCACCAGGGCCGGCAGGCTGACGTCGCGGACCAAGTGGGCGCCGATGGCGGCAGCGCCTTTTTCGACGGCATTGAGGGCAGGCATAAGGAGTTCCTATTCGTTGATGCGACGGGCCAGGTTGTTGGCGCTGTCGATCAGCACCCGGCGATAGTCGCTGTAGTTGTTGAGGGCGTCGGCCCGGGGCGCGACGATGCACAGGGTCGCGATGCTGACTCCTTGGGCATCCCGCACCGGGGCAGCGAAGCAATGGGTGAAGGTGTCGGCCACGCTGTCGAACGAGAAAAAACCGTCGAGGCTGGCTTGACGAATCTGCGCCAGGAAAGTCTCCAGCGGCAGGCGCTGACCGTCCGGCAGGATGAAATCTTCGGGGTCGATCAGGTCGACAATCTGCTGATCGCTCAAGTGCCCCAGCAGCAGACGCCCGGAGGCGGTCCAGGGGATGGGCGCGTTTTCGCCGATATCCGAGGAGATGCGGAAATGCCGCTCGCCTTCGCGCATCAGCGCCACGGTGTATTTGCGCCCATTGAGCAGGCACATCTGGGCGGTTTCGTGGGTCTGGCTGACGATTTCCTGCAAGGCATGGTCGGCCTCGCGGGTCAGGTCGAAATGGCGCAGGTGCGCCTGACCGAGAAAGTACAGTTGGCGGCCGAGGTAGACGTGGCCGTCCTTGCCCACCGTTTCCAGGATGCGCCGTTCCAATAACGAAGCGACCAGTTCATAGACCGTGGACTTGGGGCTGCCGATGCCGCTGGCTATATCGTTCGGGCGCAGCGGTTGGCCGATTTCCTTGAGAAAATCGAGGATATCGAACGCTCGGTCCAGGCCTTTGGCGCGGCGTTTGATGGTGTCTTCGGTCATGATGGTTTTCGGTCCGGTGGAATGTGGGGGGAGCCACTCCCTCCCACATGGGTTCTGTATGGAAGTCGAAGCATTTAGCCTTTTTTCTTGTAGGCCACGCAATCGATCTCGACCTTGCAATCGACCATCATGTTGGCCTGCACACAGGCCCGCGCCGGGGCGTGTTCCGGGGTGAAGTATTCGCCGAAGACTTTGTTGAAACTCCAGAAGTCCCGCGGGTCTTCCAGCCATACGCCGACCCGTACGACATCTTTCAATTCATAGCCGGCCTCTTCCAGAATCGCCACCACGTTGCGCAGGGTCTGGTGGGTTTGCTCGACAATGCCGCCGGTGATGATTTCGCCGTCCACTGCCGGCACCTGGCCTGACACGTATAACCAGCCATCCGCCTCCACGGCACGCGCGAAAGGCCGAGGCTGGCCACCGCCGGCAGTGCTGCCGGCTCCGTAACGAGTGATGCTCATAACAATGTGCTCCTGATTAAAAACGAATGTTCTTCAAAAATTCCGCCAGGCGCGGCGATTGCGGACGTTCGAAGATGTCCTTCGACGAACCCTGCTCCTCAATACGCCCCTGGTTCATAAACACGATCTGGTCGGACACTTCATAGGCAAAACGCATTTCATGGGTGACCAGCAACATGGTCATGCCCTCTTCCGCCAGGCCCTTGATCACACTGAGCACTTCGCCCACCAGTTCCGGGTCAAGGGCTGAGGTGACTTCGTCGAACAGCATCAAGCTGGGGTTCATCGCAATCGCACGGGCAATCGCCACACGCTGTTGCTGGCCGCCGGACAACTGGCCGGGAAAGTGATTGCGCCGCTCTAAAAGTCCTACACGCTCCAGCCATTTTTCCGCGAGAGCAACGGCTTGGTCCTTAGGCATTTTCTTAACTTTCAATAAGCCCAAAGTGACGTTCTGCAACGCGGTCAAATGCGGGAACAGGTTGAACTGCTGGAACGCCATGCCGGTCATCGCCCGGTGCTGGGCAATCACGCGCTCCGGGTGACGCACGCGTTTGCCGCCGACGTCGCTGTAGCCGATCGACTCGCCGTCCAGGGTGATCTGGCCGCCCTGGAACTCCTCCAGCAAATTGACACACCGCAGCAGCGTGGTCTTGCCCGAACCGCTGGAGCCGATCAAGGTCACCACATTACCGCGCTGCATCGACAGGTCGACGCCCTTGAGCACTTCTACCTCGCCGTACTGTTTGCGCAGGCCGCGAATATTCAGCAGCGGTTCGGTTGTGTGAGATTGGTTCATGGCAAGGCCACCCGCTTTTCAATGTAGCGCCCGAATAACTCGATGGCGTAGTTGATGACAAAGAACAAAAACCCGGCGAACAGGTAGAACTCCAGGGTCATGAAGGTACGCGCGATCACTTGCTGGGTGCTCAGTAGCAATTCGGCCACGCCGATCACCGACAGCAAGGTCGAGGCTTTGACAATTTCCGTGGAGGAATTGACCCAGGTCGGTAGGATCTGGCGCAACGCCTGAGGTAACAGCACGTAGCCCAGGGATTGTCGGAACGTCAGACCGATCGCCTTGCCCGCTTCCAGTTGCCCACGGGGAATGGCTTGCAGTGCGCCACGTACGATTTCCGACACATGGGAGCCACAGAACAACGTCAGCCCGACCGCGCCGGCCTGGAATGCGCTGATCTGCCAGCCGAGCGCCGGCAGCATGTAGAAGCACGCCAGCACCAGCACGAACACCGGCGTGCCACGGATCAGGTCGACATACAGGCGAAACGGTGCACGCATCCAGAACTTGCCATAGGTCAGTATCAACCCGGCGACGATACCGATCAGCGTGCCGAAAAGAATGGCCAGCGCCGACACATAAACACTGGCCTGAAACCCCGCCCACAGGGTGTCTCGGGCGATCCACAACTCGTGCAGCCAGCTGGGAGATTCGTACATGGGGAACCCTCCTTAACGACGGATCGCCAGACGTTGTTCCAGGTAACGGAGCAACAAGGCAATGAGGTAACAGGCGGCCACGTAGAGCGCGGTCGTGACCAGCCAGGTTTCAATCACCCGGTAGCTTTCGACGTTGATCTTGCGGGCGTAATAGGTCAGTTCCGGTACGGCGATCGCGGCGGCCAGGGAGGTGTCCTTGAACAGCGAGATAAAGTTGTTCGACAGCGCCGGCAGCACGTTGCGCAGCATCACGGGCACGGTGATATAGGCGCGGATGCGCCACTCGCCCAGGCCGATGGCCAGGCCGGCTTCGCGCAAGCCCTTGGGAATGTTCAACAGCCCGGCACGGAACACTTCGGTCAGATACGCCCCGGCGTAAAGCGACAAGGTGATGATGAACGAAGGGATTTTGTCCAGACGAATGCCCAGGCTGGGCAAGGCAAAGTAGATCAACAGGATCAACACCAGAATCGGTGTATTACGCACCACCGTCACGTATATCGACGCCAGGATGCGCAAGGCGCGGTGCCTGGACAGCATGGCAAACGCCATCAGCAGGCCGATCACGCAGCCGATGGCGATCGACAGCAATGCCAGTTGCAGACCCAACCCGAGCCCCGCCAGCAAGGTGTCGAAATCGCGCCAGACGGCGGCAAAGTTCAACTGATAATTCATGGTCAACGCTACCTGAGAGGGGCGCCGGTGGCGGCGCCCCGGTTTTCAAACGTCACTTGAACTCGACAGGGAAGCCAATCGCCGGCTCCGGCAGGTCCACGCCGAACCATTGCTTGAAGGAGGCTTTGTAGGTGGGGAATTCCACACCGGTCATGGCTTCATGCAGTGCCGTGTTGACGAAGTTCAGCCAGTCCTGATCGCCGCGTTTGACCGCGCAGGCATAGGTCTGCGGACTCCAAGCGTAGGCCGGGCTGCGGTAGCGGCCGGGGTTTTGCACCATCAGGTATTTGACCGAGGACTGGTCGGTGGCGGCGGCGTCCGCGCGCCCGGAGTTCACGGCCTGGTACATCAGGTCAACGCTGTCGTATTGATCGACCTTGGCCTTGGGCAGCGCCTGGTGCACCAACTCTTCGGCATACACGTTCTGCAGCACGGCGACGGTAACGCCATCGCCAGCGGCCTGCAGGTCGTCGATTTCCTTGTACTTGCTGTTGTTCGGCAGCAGCAGGCCCACACCCTCGCGGTAGTAAGGCAAGGTAAACGCCACCTGCTGCGCGCGGCTGGCGGTAACGGTGATGAACTGGCAACTCATGTCGACCTTGTCGGTCAGCAGGTTGGGAATCCGCGCGTCGGACGATTGCACCACGAACTCGACCTTGCTCGGATCATTGAACAGACCTTTGGCCACGATGCGACCGATATCAATATCGAACCCTTGCAACTTGCCATCCGCTCCCTGGAAGTGCCACGGCGCATTGGTACTGCCTGTACCCACGATCAGATGCCCACGCTTGAGCACATCATCGAGCTTGCTGCCCGCCGCCTGCGCAACGGTGGCGAGGGAAGCCGATGCGGCGAAGAGAAAAACACACGCTTTGAACACGGAAGGTCGGTGATGCATGACAAGCACTCCAGAGGTTGTGTATTCCGCTATACCGGAACTTAGTATGTAACAACGGAATAGACAGCAGAAAGTGTGCCATAGGCGAAGGCGAAAACATACGCTGAAGGGAAATACCATGCAGATCAGTAACATAGCTCTGCGGCGTTATACGGCGATGAGCCAGCATTTGCGGCATGAGTGCTACCCGGGGCCCCAGTTTGGGTGAGAACGCCTCAATTGAGGGCGATGGTGGGCGTGGAAAAATGGGCCTGGAGGGCTAGGCTGTGAAGGGTGTGGGCCGGCTGAGGTTGAGGGGGTGGTGATGAAGGTCAGCGTTATAGGTCTGGTGTTTTTTGCGTTGGTGGCCGGGAATGCGTTGGGCAGCGAGGATCGTCGCGCGTGCAAGGAGGAGTTGGCCAGACTCAAGGAGTCGTTCGATGCCAATTACACCAGTCAGAACCATCACGATTATCGTCGCGCCAAGGCCTCTCGCGATAACGAGGAATACAGGAAGTGCGCCAACCAGGCACGCAAGGCGCGGGAACGCGCGGAACGGGAGGAGGACCTGTAAAGGTTGACAGTAGACGCAAGGGCGAGCCCGGATTAGCGTTGGGCACAACCAGCACTTTCCAGGAGGATCATCGCCATGGGGTATGCCACTGCAACCATCGCCGATGCCGACGAATACCAACGGCTACTGAGCACGCCACATCCGGTTTTCATGCTGTTTGTGTCCGAGCGTTGCTCGGCTTGCGCGGGTATCGGCCCTCTGTTCGTTGAGACAGCAGCCCAATACCCACAGATTCGCAGCCTGGTACTCGACTGTGCCAACACGCCGAGGCACCCCCTCGTGACGGGGACCCCGACGCTACTGATCTACTCACGCGGAACCATGATGGAAACGCTCAAGTATTTCGGGCCTGAGGACAAGCGGCGAGAGCTATTGCAGGACACGTTCAAACGCTATGCCCCTCACCACGTTGCAAAAACACCTGCGTCACCCGCCGTTCCTCCACCGCCACCACCGTCAAACGCCAACCCTCATGCTCCAGGCAGTCGCCCACCACGGGTAGACGATCGAGCAGGCTCATCACCAGTCCCGCCAAGGTTTGGTAATCCTCGGTAGCGACCGCGTTGAAGCCGATGCGCTGGCGAACCTGGTGGAGGTTCAGCGCGCCATTGGCGCGAAAGCCTGCGCCTTCCTCGACAATATCCGGCCCTTCGATTTCGCTGGCGTCCGGCAGTTCGCCAGCGATGGACTCAAGAATGTCGGTCATGCTCAGCACCCCCATAAAATCACCGAATTCGTTGATCACAAAGGCGATATGGGTCGACTCCTGGCGCATCTGTTCCAGCGCATTGAGGATCGAAAAACTGTCCAACAGGTTGATCGCCCGGCGTGCCAAGTGCTCCAGGTTCGGCTCGTTACCGGCCAGGTATTCCTTGAGCAATTCCTTTTTGTGTACGAAGCCTAATGGCTCATCAACGGCACCGTTGCGGATCAACGGCAGCCGCGAGTAGGACGAATGCATCAGTTTCAGGCGAATCGTATCGAGATCGTCCGACAGGTCGATAAAGTCGACTTTGGCCCTCGGCGTCATCAAGCTGCGGATCGGTCGCTCGGCCAGTTGCAGCACGCCGCTGATCATCACCCGCTCACGGCGGTCAAACAGCGGGCCTTGCGCTGCATCGGGCTCGCCCAGCAGATCGGCCACGTCCTCACCCACCTCTTCCACCGCCAGGCTGCGTCCGCCCAACAGGCGCATGACCGCATGGGCAGTGCGCTCACGCACCGGCAGCACGCCCTGGGCCGACTTCTTGCGACGGGCACGGGCAATCTGGTTGAACACCTCGATCAAAATCGAGAAACCGATGGCCGCATACAGGTAGCCCTTCGGAATATGGAAGCCCAGGCCTTCGGCGGTCAGGGCAAAGCCGATCATCATCAGGAAGCCCAGACACAGCATGATCACCGTAGGGTGAGCGTTGACGAAGCGAGTCAACGGCTTGCTCGCGACGATCATCAACCCGATGGAAATGATCACCGCGATCATCATCACCGCCAGTTCGTCCACCATGCCCACGGCGGTAATCACCGCGTCCAGGGAGAACACCGCATCGAGCACGACGATCTGCGCCACAATCGGCCAGAACAGTGCGTATGCCGCGGTACCCGAACGTTGCGCCACATGCCCCTCAAGGCGTTCATGCAATTCCATGGTGGCCTTGAACAGCAGGAATACACCGCCGAACAGCATGATCAAGTCACGGCCCGAGAAGCTCTTGTCGAACACCTCGAACAGCGGCTGGGTCAGCGTCACCAGCCAGGAAATACTCGCCAGCAGGCCCAGGCGCATCAGCAAGGCCAGGGACAAACCGATCAACCGCGCTCGGTCGCGCTGCTCCGGCGGCAGCTTGTCCGCCAGGATCGCAATAAACACCAGGTTGTCGATACCCAGTACCAGTTCCAGCACAATCAAGGTCAACAAGCCGAGCCAGGCCGTTGGATCCGCTAACCATTCCATTTATAAAGTCTCTTGGTTGAATTCAGAATGCCGGACATGGCAAAGCGCGGTCGTAGGACCGGCACAAGATCAGCAATCGAAAAACGGGATGTTTCAGCGGGAACGGCAGCAATAAACGTCTTGGGGAAAGACGACTGGGGGGCTCCGAGAGGGTATTCATGCAAGTCCTGCAATGAGAAAAGGACTTAAATCCTACATTCGAAACATGAATTTCCCACAACGCAAAACCATTACAAAATCTGTACCCGAAGCGTAAACCCCGTGAGAGGCGGGCTTACCCCGATGGCCGTTCTTCAAGTTCGCATAGGTTGATTGATACACCGCTATCGGGGCATAGGCATCTACTTGCCCTTCGATGAAAACAAAACCTGAAAAAATGCGGCCTTTGGGGTGAGCAGGCTTGCCCCGCGCTTGGCTGCAAAGCCGCCCCCGGGCCAAGCGCCTCGGTGTGCCAGATAAACCCTATTTTTTGGAGAGGGCTGCTTCGCAGCCCAGCGCAGGGCAAGCCTGCTCACCACGGCGTTTTGCATCAGCCTTTAGATACTTACGGCTATCGGGAGCAAGCCACCGCTCCCACATTGGTGTTACCAGAAGCGCTGCTGAGTCAACCGGCTCCACCACGTCAACAACACGCGGTCCACCGAACCACTGGCCGCCAGGCCAACGCGCTCCTGCAAGCTCTTGCGCTCGGCATAGTGCAGGTGAAATACCTCGGCCGTCTTGGCCTTGGTCGCCAGGTATTCATCGCTGGTCTGCAACTCATCAACCAACTGTTTATCCAGCGCGGCCACACCCAACCACACCTCACCGGTCGCCACTTCGTCGATGGCCAACTGCGGGCGATAACGCGAAACAAAGTTCTTGAAGAGTTGATGGGTGATGTCCAGGTCTTCCTGGAATTTCTCCCGGCCCTTCTCGGTATTTTCGCCAAACACCGTGAGGGTGCGCTTGTACTCGCCGGCGGTGAGCACTTCGAAGTCGATATCGTGCTTTTTCAGCAGGCGGTTGACGTTGGGCAACTGCGCCACCACACCGATGGAACCCAGGATGGCAAAGGGCGCGCTGATGATCTTCTCGCCAATGCACGCCATCATGTAGCCGCCGCTGGCCGCCACCTTATCGATGCACACGGTCAACGGCACGCCGGCCTGGCGGATACGCGCCAGTTGCGACGAGGCCAGGCCATAGCTGTGCACCATGCCGCCGCCGCTTTCCAGGCGCAGCACCACCTCATCCTTGGGCGTGGCCAGGCTGAGCAATGCGGTGATTTCATGGCGCAGACTCTCGGTGGCCGAGGCCTTGATGTCGCCGTCAAAGTCCAGCACGAACACCCGTGGCTTGGCCTCGGCTTTCTGTTTGCCCTTCTTCTTTTCGGCCTTGCCCTCGGATTTTCGCTGGGCCTTTAGCTGATCCTTGTCGAGCAGGGTCGACTCCAGGCGCTCGCGCAGCTCCTTGTAAAAATCGTTGAGTTTGCTGACCTGCAATTGACCGGCGGACTTGCGCCGCCCCTTGCTGCGCAGCGCCGCGAAGCTGATCAGCACCACCAGAATGGCGACCACCAGGGTGACGGTTTTAGCTAGAAAACTTGCGTACTCGGCAAGAAACTCCATAAGACACCTATGAGGCTCGAAAGCCGCAGTCTACGGGGATTGTCGCCACCGTGTCTAACACTGTTAACCCGGCCAATATCCTACAAAAATAGCGACAAAGTCCTACTTGCGTAGTTCGATTCCCACATCATTTTCAGACCCGAAGCCCAGCAAATACAAGAGAAAACGACTTTAAACTCGGCGTTGAACACACCCACACAGGAGCGACGCCGATGCGCCCCCAGCACCTCGATACCCGCGCCTGGCTGCTCATGGCGCTGTGCATCGCGTCGAGCGCCAGCCTCCCTGGCGTGGCAGCCTCCGCACAGCTCAACCCGGTCGACCTGCGTGCGCAAGAGTTCGAGCGTCGAACCCGCGAGCAACTGGAACGCGAGCAGCGCCTGCGCCTGCTTGAGCGTGAGGCCACCGTGCAATCGGAGCCCGCCGCCCCGCTCCCGCAGTCGTCCGCCACCGAACCGTGCTGGCAGATACGCGGCCTGCGCCTGACGGGCAATACCCTGCTCAAGCCGGCGCGCCTGCGCACGGTGCTGCAATCCCACCTCAGCGCGTGCATGGGCGCGTCGCCTATCAACCAATTGTTGGCGGCACTGACCGCGCTGTACGTCGAGGCCGGCTATATCACCAGTCGCCCCTACCTGAAACAGCCTCCAGAAGATGGCCAGCGCCTCGACATCGTCATCGAAGAAGGCTACCTCGAAAGCATCGAACTGGCGGATCCGGACCTACCGGTGTCGTTGCGCGGCGCGTTCCCCGACATGCTGGGCCGGCCGCTGCAACTGCGCGAGCTGGAACAGGGCCTCGATCAGTTGAACCGCCTGCGCTCAGTCGATCTGACGGTGGATGTACTCCCCGGCCAGCAACCTGGGGCCTCGCACCTGTTGCTGCGCCCGCGCTCCACTGCGCCGCGCCTGAGCAGCAGCGCGAGCTACAACAACCGTGGCACCGAGGCGACAGGAAGGCACACGGCGCTACTCAATCTGGCGTACGACAGCCCGCTGAGCCTGAATGACTTCATCAGTGTCAGCGCCAGTACCTCCCTGGGCGACAGCCACCGCTACAGTCGTTCCCAGGGTATCTACTACACCTTGCCCTACGGTTTCTGGACCCTGGCCTTGAGCGCCAGCCAGGCCCAATACCGCTATGGCATCGCCCTGCCCAGCCAGACCGTCAGCGCCAACGGCCAGGTCCATCAATACGGCATCGGCCTCAACCGCCTGCTGTGGCGCGATCAGCACACGTTGCTCAATGGCAACCTGCGCCTGAGCACAAAACGCTCGCAAAGCTACATCGCCGATACCTACCTGGCGATCCAGAGCCCGAGCCTGACGGTGGCCGAGGCCAGTCTCAACCTGTTGAAGCTGGCGGACGGCATCTGGAACGCCAATGTCAGCTATGCCCAGGGCCTCGACGGCTTGGGCGCCGACCGCGACAGCCGGCGTGAATCCCGGGACTTGCCCCGCGCGCAATTTCATAAATACCGCGTCGACATCGATTACACGCGGCACAACCCTACCGCCGACGGTGTGTGGAACAGCCAACTCGCACTGCAATACAGCCCCGACCCACTGCCGAGCCTGGAACAGTTGCTGATCACCGACCATTACGCGGTACGCGGCTTCCGCCTCGCTGCGCTGGCCGCCGCCAAAGGCGCGGTGTGGCGCAACACCTTGAGCCTGCGCCGACACCTGCTGGGCCAGTTGCAGATCAGCCCGCGCGTGGGGGTGGACCTGGGCTGGAGCCAGTACCTCAAAGGCGCCGATATCCAGCGTGTAGGCGGGGCCAGCGTTGGCCTGGCCTTGAACCACCGCACCTGGCAAGTGGACGTGGATTACCAGCGCGGGCTGTTCGGCCCCGCGCTACCGATCAAGGAACGAGGTTTCTGGCTGATGGAGTTAAGCCTGCACTTATAACGCCTCCCCCAATAACAACAAGAAGGTCAAGCCATGACTAGTCATTGCCGTTTTCCATCGGTTCATCTCAAACCCTCCCATACCCTGCGTTGGGTGATCTGCAGCCTGCTGTCGATTCACTATGGCCATCAGGCGTTCGCCGCCGATGTGGTGCCGGTGAGCGGCAATGCCCAGCGCTTCACCGTGAAGGATGTACCGGTGTTGAACATCGTCGCGCCCAACCCGGCTGGGGTTTCCCACAACCGATTCGTGGACTACAACGTGCAAAGCGCAGGTTTGGTGTTGAATAACGCGGTGGCGGCGGGACGCTCGAAACTGGCCGGGCAGTTACCCGCCAATCCGCAGTTCAGCGGCCGGGCGGCCGGCCTGATTCTCAACGAAGTGACCAGTCGCAAGGCCTCCCATATCAATGGCCCGCAGGAAGTGTTCGGGCGCGCAGCCGACTACGTGCTGGCCAACCCCAACGGCATCACAGTCAACGGCGCCAGCTTTATCAATACACCGCGCGCCAGCTTTGTAGTGGGCAGCCCGGAACTGGAGGACGGCAAGCTCAAGCGCCTCACCACCTTCAACGGTGCCAATACCCTCAATGTGGGCGAGCGAGGCGTTAGCAACAGCGCCGGCGCCCTCGACCTGATCGCTCCACGCATCAGCACCCACGGTACGCTCACCGCATGGGACGATCTCAACGTTTTGATCGGGCAGAATCGCCTGCGTTACGCCGACGCCGTCATCGAAAGCAGCGCCCGGGCAAGCGCCCGCCCGGTCGACGCGCAGCTGTTGGGCGCCATGCAGGCCGGACGCATCAACATTATCAGCACCGCCGACGGCGCCGGGGTCAAGATCGCCGCGCCGCTGACAGCGCGCGGCAATCTCAAGGTGACGTCGGCCGGCAACCTGTCCATCTCCGGCAACCCTGAGCCGGTGCGCACCCGCATCAGCAGCACCAACGGCGACGTCGCCCTCGCCGCCCACAACGATCTGACACTATCGGCGGTTGAGGTGCAGGGTCGCGCCATCGACGCCAGCGCCGGACGCCATCTGCGCCTTGAGGCCAAAACCCGCAAAAGCCAGAGCCAACAGCAAGAGTCCTGGAAAAAGAAGGTGTTGTTCATCACTACCGAAACCTACGACAAGACCACCACCCAGATCGACGTCGAACACGTCGGCACCCAGCTCAAGGCCCGCACCGATCTGACGCTCAAGGCCGGTGGCGATCTGCAATTGTCGGCCTCCAGCGCCAGCGCCGGTCGCAACCTGCACGCCACGGCCGGCAGAGACCTGCGCCTTAGCGCTTTGAACGACTCCCAGACCACCCGCGAAACCCTCAACCACCGCAAGGGCCTATGGCGTGGGGATTACGACACCTCGCGCACCACCGAAACCGCCCGCGCCAGCAGCCTGTCAAGCAACGCTGCAATGAGCGTACGCAGCGGCAAGAACCTGACGGTGCTGGGCAGTCAGGTCCAGAGCCAGGGGGACCTGACGATCGAGTCCGGCAAACAGGTCAATGTCGGCGTCACGCGCGCCGCCCAGCAACGCACGCAGAACAACTACGAAGGCGACCTGCTCTCCGGCGCCGTGTTCGGCAAAAACGACAAGGACAACCGCAGCGAAGACCAATCCATCGGCAGCCGCGTCAGTGCCCAGGGCACCTTGCGGGTCACCTCCGACGATGTGCTGATTACCGGCAGCCAGGTGCTGGGGCAGCAGGACGCGGTATTGATCAGCAACAGCGGCTCGCTGACGATCGACGGCAGCCAAAGCCTGGTGCACTCGGAAAAGTCGCGCTCCGACAGCAAACTGTTCGGCCTATTCAAGGACCAGACTGACGAGCGGAAAAACGCCAGCAACCTGGTGCGCAGCCAGGTGAAGTCCCAGAGCAATCTGCGCCTGCAAAGCGCCAGTGATCTGAATGTGATCGGCGCGGATGTCGAAGCAAAGGCCGAGTTGAAACTGACCGCCGCGGGCGATATCAACTTGCTAGCGGGCACGAGCCGCGACACCACGGTCACGCAGACCACCCGCAACGGGTTCACCTCTTCCGCCACCGAGACCAAACAAGCGGCGCCCGGCATCAAGGGCTCGAAACAATTTCAAGCCGGGGTCGGCTATAGCCAGGAGCACAACACCACCACCCAAGACAGCCTCACCCATGAAGGCAGTCAACTCAAAGGCGCCACGGTGGACATCACTGCCGAAAATACCGTGCGGGTCAAAGCCTCGGACGTGAGCAGTACCCAGGGCGATTTGAACATCGCCGGCCACGCCATCGAACTGCTCAGCGAAGCCGACACCACCACGCGCGTCAGTGAAACCGATACCTTCGGCCTTGGCCACTTTGTCACCGGCGGCATGGATCGAGCCGGCGGCGGTTACAAGGTCGGCCAGGAAGAGGTGATTACAAGCAGCGCCTCCACCACCGTCAAATCGAGCCATCTGAGCAGCGCCGGCGATCTGAATCTGGTTGCCGACAAGGGCCAGGGCACGCTGTTGACCGAGGCCGCGCAGGTCAAGGCTGACAAAGACCTCACCCTCCGCGCCGGCAGCGTGGAGAACCGCGCGGTCTCCAACAGCACCGTCGAAACCGAGCAGGTCAAGGGCTGGACCGCCAGTATCGGCAGCAACATCGAATACAAAGACCTCACTCGCCCGGTGCAAAAACTGGTCGAAGGGGTGGATCAGAGCAAGTTCTATCAACCCTCGGTGCTCGATGCGATTGAGCCTCCCAACCTGGGCGTCGACCTGGCCGTCAATGTGCTGAACACCCGCGCCGAGAGCGGAGGTACCACAGCGGTGGTCAGCACCTTCGAAGGTGCCACCGTCAACGTGCAGGTCGAGGGTGCATTGACCGATACAGGCACACGCTACACGGCCACCGAGGGAGGCGTGTCGATCAAGGCCGACAGCCATACCTTCAACGCAGCCGAGAACAGCAGTTGGCAACAGGACAACGGCACCGACACCGACGTTTCGTTAAGGCTGTACACCACCACCGGCCGCGACCTGAATGCGCGGGTTCTGGGCGTGGGCGGCAGTTTCGACCTGGGTAACACCACCCGTACCGCAGTGCCAGGCAGCATCGAGGGCAAACGCGGCATCAGCGTGCAGTTGGGCAGCGACGGCCGCTACGAAGGCAGCCGCTTCGACGCGGGACGCGGTGATTTGAAGATTCAGGCCGCCGGTTCGCTGACCTTCAACCAAGCCCGCGACTGGCAGGGTTCCGGCGAAGGCACCTTGAGCGGTTTCGGCTGGGTTGAACTGGGCAGCAGCCCAGGCACCAGCAAGAAAGCCAACGCGGGCTTCCAGTTGGATAAATCCGACTTGAGCGTCGAAGACTCCCAAGGCCGCAGTGCCGATTTGATCGCCGACGGCGTGATCGAAATCGACGCCGGGCAGGACCTGACCCTGCACGGCGCCAAAGTCGGCACGCCCAACAGCGGCGATATTCGCCTCACCGCCGGAAACCGCTTTGAGTTCCTGGCCGGGGTCGATACCCACACGGCCAATGGCGACGGGATCGGTGGCGGGGCTCGCGTCAGTGCCAAAGCGACCCAGGCTGACACATCCAGCAGCAAGAGCGGCAGCGCCGGTGCCCAGTTCAGCCTGGCTGACATCGACGAACACAGCGTGTTGCAGCGCGGTGGCACGCTCGATAGCGCGGGCACCGTGCGTATCCAGGCCGATCATGTGCGCCTGCAAGGAGTGCAGGGCCAGGCCCAGGCGTTTGAGCTGGCGGCCACCGGCGGCGACTTGGTGCTGGAGTCTGCGGTCTCCAACGAGCACCGCAACAACCGCACTATCGCCGGCGGCCTGGGTGTGAGCGGCACCCGCAGTACGGACCCGGCCAATAACGGTTCCGGCCTGTTCGCGCGCGCCAAGGGTGGCGTGGACCAACTCAGCAGTCAGACCCACGACAATACCCGCCTGCGGGCTGATCGCATTCAACTCGACAGCCGCGGCGATACGCAGTTGCTGGGGGCCACCGTCACGGCGCGCGAGGTCAGCGGCACAATCGACGGCGACTTGGTGGTGCAGAGCCGTCAGGATCAGGTGGAGGGCTTGAAGGTGCAGGTCGACGCGCAATTGACCACGGAAAAGAACCCGGCGGGCGCGGTCGATAAGCTCAGCGTGGCCGGCGGGCCATGGTCGGGCAAGCTCAAGACCGCCGGAAAGAACCTTTACGAAAAAACGGCCGACAAGGCGCGCACGCTCAAGGACAAGCTGATCAGCAAGGTCGGTGGCTCACCCGCGACCCAGGCCGGTACCGGCGCGGCCACGGGGTCATCCACGTTGAAGAACCTGCTGTTTCAAAATCCGGCTTACCGCGACACCACACCCACACTGCTGGGGGACTTTAGCTGGTTCAGCAATAACACGGTCGCCGAGGCGTCCGGCATCAACGGCGGCGACGGGGTAACGCTGCATGTGGGCGGCGCAGTCGACCTGACCGGCGCGCGCATCGCCTCCAGCCATGGCCGCGTGGCACTGGGCGAGGCGAAGATTACTGGCCGCGACATCCAAGGCCGCGACACCCGCACGGATTTCTCGCTCAACGCCTCGACCTCGCCCCAGCAACTGGGCACAGCGCTCTACGCAGCGTTCAATAACCCCCGTGATCCGCAAAGCCAGCGCGATGAGCATTTCAACTT
Organism: Pseudomonas sp. S5F11; assembly: GCF_019641515.1. Lineage (NCBI taxonomy): Bacteria > Pseudomonadati > Pseudomonadota > Gammaproteobacteria > Pseudomonadales > Pseudomonadaceae > Pseudomonas > Pseudomonas sp. S5F11. Next base: position 378,094 of record NZ_JAIFJZ010000001.1, on the reverse strand, counting down.
GGGCCTGTTGCGTACCGGCGGCCACGATCAAGGCCAACACCTGATCAGCGGAGTCGATCAATAAGCGCGTTAAAAACATCCAGGCCCCTGTGCACAGGGGCCTTGCTCAGTTGCTCCAACACGCTTTTAAAACAAGCGTATGTTTTTCCATTGACAGCTCCCCGGCATCCTCATAACCTCGCCAGACTTTCAACGTACCGGGTGAACGGACGTGGGCAGCATCTATTTGATTCGACATGGCCAGGCCTCCTTCGGTGCAGACGACTATGACGTGCTGTCCCCCATCGGCGTGGAACAAGCGCAAGTGCTCGGTCGCCACCTGGCGGACATGGGCCTGGTGTTCGACCGCTGCATAGCCGGCGACCTGCGCCGCCAGCAGCACACCGCCACAGCCGCGTTCGATCAATACCGCACCCTCGGCCTGCCGACTCCCACCCTGGAAACCGACAGCGCCTTCAACGAATTCGATGCCGACGCCATCATCCGCGCCCTGCTCCCCGACCTGCTCGACAGCGAGCCCGATGCTTTGGACATCCTGCGCAATGCCGCGCAAAACCGCAGCGAGTTCCAACGCATCTTCGCCCTGATCATCGAACGCTGGCTGGCCGGCACCTACGACCCACCGGGGCTGGAAAGCTGGCTGGGGTTTGTCGAGCGCGTCCAAGGCGGCCTGCAGCGTCTGCTGGAAGCAGCCGAGAACACCCACAAAATCGCCGTGTTCACCTCCGGCGGCACCATCACCGCCCTGCTCCACCTGATTACCCGCATCCCTGCCGCCCAAGCCTTCGAGCTGAACTGGCAGATTGTGAACACCTCGCTCAACCAGCTGAAATTCCGCGGTCGCGAGGTGGCCCTGGCTTCCTTCAACAGCCATACCCACTTGCAACTGTTGAAGGCGCCGCAGCTCATCACCTTCCGATGAACCGCGGCCAACCGTGACCCCAAGGTCACTGGACTCCACCCTTAAGGATCGAAACCATGACTGACGTAGCCAAAGCTGTAGAAGCAATGAAAGCCAAATTCAACCCAAGCGCTGCCGAAGGCTTGGACCTGGTGTTCGGTTTCCGCATCGACGACACCAAGAACTTCTCCCTGGTGGTCAAAGACAAGACCTGCGAACTCAAAGAAGGCGAAAACCCAGACGCCCAAGTCACCCTGGTGATGGACAGCGACACGCTGGAAGGCATCGTCGACGGCACCACCGACGGCATGCAGGCGTTCATGGGCGGCAAGCTGCGCACCGAAGGCGACATGATGCTGGCGATGAAACTGAGCGAACTGTTTCCGGCCTGATAAGTCGATGTTCAAAGAATCCCGCCCCCCCGGCGGGATTTTTCGTTCAACCTGGCGGCCTCCGACTAACCGGATACCGGCCTTATTCCCCTCAAGCCTTCGGCGCAACACTTAATAACAACGCCACCAATGCACTCCACCCGGTTTGGTGTGACGCCCCCAGGCCGCGGCCGGTTTCGCCATGGAAATATTCGTGAAACAACACCAGCTCACGGCTGAGGGGGTCAGCCTCCAACTGCGCATACCCCGCCATCGACGGGCGTGAACCGTTTTCATCCAATAGAAACAAGCGAGTCAACCGCTGGCTGAGGCCGTCGGCTACTTCTCCCAGTGACGCCAGATAACCGCTGCCCGCCGGGTACTCCACCGAAAAGTGATCGGCGTAATAACGCTCAAATTCGCGCAGCGACTCGATCAGCATGTAGTTGATGGGCATCCACAACGGCCCGCGCCAATTGGAATTACCGCCGTACAGCCGCGAGTCGGATTCACCTGGCTGGTAACGCGCGCACAACGTATCGCCATTTATCTTCAGTGCCAGGGGTTGGTCCGCGAACGCCTTGGATAGTGAGCGCACGCCAAACGTTGAGAGAAACTCGTCGTCAGCCAGCATGCGCCGCAGCAGATCCTTGGTCCGTTCGCCACGCAGCAGCGCCAGCAACAGGCGATTGCCCTGTCCCGGCTCGTTCCAGCGCGATACCAGTGCGGCCAAATCGGGCCGGTGGTGCATAAACCCCAGCAGGCGCTCGCGTAGCCCAGGCAAACCTTCATGCTCGCGTTGCTCCAACACCAGCACGGCGAACAGCGGCATCAGGCCGACGATGGAACGCAGGCGTACCGGTTCGTTCTGGCCGTCTGGGCGACGCAGCACATCGTAGAAGAACAGGTCCTGCTCATCCCATAGGCCTTCCTGGCTATCGTCGACCCGGTTGATGGCACCGGCGATATACAAGAAATGCTCGAAAAATTTCACCGCAATATCCACATACACGGGATTGCGCTTGGCCAACTCCAGAGCGATACGCATCAAATCCAGCGCATAGGCCGCCACCCACGCCGTGCCGTCGGCCTGATCGAGCTGATAGCCAGGCGGCATCGCAGCCGAGCGATCGAACAGGGCGATGTTATCCAGGCCCAGGAAGCCGCCCTGGAACAGATTGCGCCCCTCAGCGTCCTTGCGGTTGACCCACCAGGAAAAATTCAACAGCAGCTTGTGGAAAATCCGTTCAAGAAAGTCCAAATCACCGATACCGGTCAGCGCCTTGTCCTGCTGATACACGCGCCAACTGGCCCACCCATGGACCGGTGGGTTGGCATCGTCGAAACGCCATTCGTACGCCGGCAATTGGCCGTTGGGATGCATAAAGCGATCTTTGACCAGCAGTAACAACTGGTGCTTGGCATACCCCGGATCGATCAACGCCATGGCAACGGCCTGGAACCCTTGGTCCCAGGAGGCATACCAGGGGTATTCCCAAGTGTCGGGCATGGTCAGGATGTCGAAATTGGACAGGTGCCGCCAATGGCTATTGCGCAGGTGCAAGCGCTCGGGCGGCGGTGCAGGTTGGGTGGGATCACCGTCGAGCCATTGGTTGACGTCGAAGTAGTACAGCTGTTTGGACCAAAGCAACCCTGCGAGGGCCTGGCGCTGCACATTGCGCGCGTCTGCGTCGCTGATGCCGTGTTGCAATGCCGCGTAAAAGTCATCCGCTTCCCGACGGCGTTGTTCGAACAGTTTGCGGGCATGGACCTGGGGCGCTGCCAGAGGGGCGAAGCGCAGGTACAGGGTCTGGCTCGCCAGCCCTGGCAGATCGAGGATGAAACGCGCGGCGACCTTGGTGCCGGCGTCGCGACGAATCGCCGAATGCGCCGCGTTCACCACGTAATCGTTGATGCCGTCCTTGAACGGCCCCGATGCTGGCTGCCCGTCGAAGCGAGTGGTGTTGCTCTCGTTTTCACAGAACAGCCATTCCAGCCCGTCCTGGCCCCAGGCGCTGAGCCAGCGATCCGGCAATGCAGGATGACGCGCCAACACCTGCTCGCCGTCCAGGTTCAACCGTGGCTTGGGTGCATCGAAGGTCCAGCTCCAGTCATTGCGCGCCCACAACTGTGGCAGCACCTGCAGGCGCGTCGGCTGCGGCGAGCGGTTATGCACGATGACGCGCATGAAAATATCGTCGGGCTGGTGCTTGGCGTATTCGACGCTGACATCGCAATAACGGTTGTCCTCGAACACCCCGGTATCGAGGATTTCATACTCGGCATCGCCCAAGCCTCGTCGGGCGTTCTCGGCGACCAAATCATCATAGGGGAACGCTGCATGCGGGTACTTGTAGAGCATGCGCATGTAGGCATGACTCGGCACGCCATCGACGAAAAAGTACAGTTCCTTGACGTCCTCCCCGTGGTTGCCTTCAGCGTTGTTCAGGCCGAAAAGACGCTCCTTGATGATCGGGTCGCGCTCGTTCCATAGCGCCAGGCCCAGGCACCAATGCTGCGCCTTGTCGCTGAACCCGGCCAGACCATCTTCGCCCCAGCGATAAGCGCGGCTACGTGCGTGATCATGGGGAAAGAAACGCCAGGCATCGCCGTCGGCACTGTAGTCCTCTCGTACCGTGCCCCACTGGCGCTCACTTAAATACGGGCCCCACACGCGCCAGGCATCGGCGCCCTCACCCACCAGGCGCTGGCCCTCGATCGTTTGCAGAATAGATGCGGTCATCCAACCCTCCAACAGGCACTGGTTGGCGGCCAGTGTAGAACCCATCCCCGTATCAATGCACATGAACTCGGTTTTACCTTGACTCATTCGTTTGCAGAATGAAGTCCAGAGGATTCTTCGTTTGCAAGCCGCCTCGGGGCTCAACAAAATCCGGACAACGGCCACGCCCTCTTTCATTGTCATCAGGAATTTTTCTATGCCAGCCAGCGCCCATGTCAGCCCCGACGAGATCCGCAAGGGTTTTTCCAAGGCCATGTCCGAGATGTACCGCGCTGAAGTCCCGCTGTATGGCGCGCTGATGGAGCTGGTGGCGCAGGTCAACGCGCAGACGCTGGAGGCTGATCCGCGGCTGGCACAGCACCTGCAGCGCACCGGCGAGATGCAACGCCTGGATATGGAACGCCACGGCGCGATTCGCCTGGGCACGGCTGCCGAGCTGGCAACCATCCGCCGTTTGTTCGCGGTTATGGGCATGCAGCCGGTGGGTTATTACGACCTGACGCCGGCGGGCGTGCCGGTGCACTCCACGGCATTTCGTGCGGTGCATGAAAGCGCGCTGCAAGCCAGCCCGTTCCGCGTGTTCACCTCGCTGCTGCGCCTGGAACTGATCGAAAATCCCGACCTGCGCGCCTTCGCCGAAAACGCCTTGGCCAAGCGCTCGATCTTCACCCCGAGCGCCCTGGCGCTGATCGAACAAGCGGAGCGAGACGGTGGCCTAAATGTCGAGGATGCCGATGAATTTATCCGACAGGCCCTGGAAACCTTCCGCTGGCACCACACCGCGACCGTCAACGCCGCACAGTACCAGCAACTCAGCGACCAACACCGCCTGATCGCCGACGTGGTGGCCTTCAAAGGCCCGCATATCAACCATCTCACTCCGCGCACGCTGGACATCGACCAGGTACAAGCGGCCATGCCCGGCAAAGGCATCACACCCAAGGCCGTCATCGAAGGCCCGCCACCCCGCCAGTGCCCGATCCTGCTGCGCCAGACCAGCTTCAAAGCCCTCGACGAACCCATCGCGTTCACCGACGCCCAAGGCAGCCACAGCGCACGTTTCGGCGAAATCGAGCAACGCGGCGTCGCACTCACGCCCAAGGGCCGCGCGCTGTATGACCGACTGCTGAACGCCGCCCGCGATGAACTGGGGGCGTTCCCCAACGAGGCGAACGCCGGGCGCTATGGTCAACTGATGGCGCACCATTTCCAGGCCTTCCCCGACACCTACACGCAACTACGCGAACAGGGCCTGGCCTACTTCCGCTACTTCGCCACTGCCCAAGGCCTGGCCGCACGCGGCAACCCCGCACAACCCCGCACCCTGCCGGAGCTGATCGACGCAGGCCATATCGATGTGGAACCGCTGGTGTACGAGGACTTCCTGCCGGTCAGCGCGGCGGGGATCTTCCAGTCGAACCTGGGGGACGCTGCGCAAAGCCACTACGCAGCCAACTCAAACCAGGCTGAATTCGAAAAAGCCCTCGGCAGCCCGACGATTGATGAATTGAAGTTGTATGGGGAGACACAACAGCGGTCGGTGGATGAGTGTATGCGGGCGTTGTTGGAATAATCGCTGCCTTTCAAACACTTCGGGACAAACGATGTAGGAGCGAGCGTGCTCGCTCCTTGGTTCTGCTCAGCCCAACTGCGCCACAATCTTATCTTTGACCAACAAGCGTTTTTTCTTCAGTTTCTCCACGTCTTCATCGCTGGCACTTGCTCCTTCGGCCTTTACCACTTCCGCGTCGGCGACGTCGTATTGGTCGAGCAGCGAATCCAGGCGTTTGTCACTTGCCCTGCGTTCGTGAACGGCCTCCTTGCTCAATCCCAAATCCTGATACAGGTCGTGTTTCACTGGCATGGCGTACCTCCGCATGTTGATCGATGGCTTACGACCTTGAAGCTAGACCATTCTCACGGGCTTTGTCATGTCCTGGGTGAATCTTGCCCCGTTCGTCGCGGCAGGTGAGATGAGATCAAACCTTTTACGACGCCCTGCCCTCCACTGCAGATCGCAACCCGAGGGAGACCGGTTCATGACTCATCCAGCCACTGCTGTCGACACTCAATGCATCAACACCCTGCGTACCCTGGCGATGGATGCCGTGCAGAAGGCCAATTCCGGCCATCCCGGCACGCCCATGGGCCTGGCGCCGGTGGGGTATACGCTGTGGAGCCGATTTTTGCGCTACCACCCGGAGCAGCCTGATTGGCCTAACCGAGATCGCTTTGTGTTGTCGGTGGGGCATGCCTCGATGCTGTTGTATTCGCTACTGCACTTGGCCGGCGTGGTGGAGGTTGATGCCCACGGTCAGCGCACCGGCCAGCCGGCGATCAGCCTGGACGATATCAAGCAGTTCCGCCAAGCCGACTCGAAGACGCCGGGGCACCCGGAATACCGCATGACCACCGGTGTCGAGACCACGACCGGCCCGCTGGGCCAGGGGTGCGCCAATAGCGTCGGCATGGCCATGGCCGAGCGTTGGCTGGCTGAGCGTTTCAACCGCGACGGCCAGGTGCTGTTCGATTACAACGTCTACACCCTGTGCGGCGACGGCGACATGATGGAAGGCATCAGCAGCGAGGCCGCATCCATGGCCGGCCACCTGAAGCTGGATAACCTGTGCTGGATCTACGACAACAACACCATCAGCATCGAAGGCCATACTGAGCTGGCGTTCAGCGAGGACGTGATCAAGCGCTTCCAGGCCTATGGCTGGCACACGCTGCATGTCACCGACGCCAACGATCTGGGCGCCTTGAGCCAGGCGCTGCAAGCGTTTCAGGCCAATACCGGAGCGCCCACCCTGATCGTGGTCGACAGCGTGATCGGCTATGGCTCGCCCCATAAGCACAACACCGCCGCTGCCCATGGCGAACCCTTGGGCGATGAAGAAATCCGCCTGACCAAGGCCGCCTATGGCTGGCCCGAGGATGCCCAGTTCCTGGTGCCCGATGCCGCACGCACGGCATTGCGCGATGCGCTGTATGAGCGGGCCGAACCGTTGTTCCAACAATGGAATCAGACCCTGGCCAGCCTGGACCCACACCGTGCCGACGAACTGCGGCGCATGCGCGCCGGCGAGATGCCTGCGCACTGGCAAGACGAATTGCCAACCTTTGAAACGGACGCCAAGGGCGTCGCCAGCCGCGCTTCCGGTGGCGAAGTACTGAATGCCTTCGCCCAACAAATCCCCTGGCTGCTTGGCGGTTCGGCGGACCTGTCGCCGTCGACCAAGACCAACCTCACGTTCGACGGCGCCGGGCGTTTCAGCGCCGACGACTACAGCGGGCGCAACCTGCATTTCGGCATCCGCGAGCACGCCATGGGCGCGATCGCCAACGGTCTGGCGCTTTCTTACCTGCGGCCCTACACCTCCACCTTTCTGGTGTTCAGCGACTACATGAAGCCGCCGATCCGCCTGGCGGCAATCATGGAGCTGCCGGTGGTGTTCGTGTTTACCCATGACTCGATCGGCGTAGGTGAAGACGGGCCGACGCACCAGCCCATCGAACACCTCACCCAGCTGCGCGCCACCCCAGGGCTGTTGACCCTGCGCCCGGGCGACGCCAATGAAACCCTGGAATTATGGCGGGTCGCCCTGGCACAGACCCACCGGCCCAGCTGCCTGGTGTTGTCGCGCCAACCGTTGCCGACGCTTGACCGCACCCGCTATGCCGCGGCCTGTGGTGCGGCCAAGGGCGCCTATGTGCTGGCGGCGGCTGACCAGCCTGAGGTGATCCTGATAGCCACCGGCAGCGAGGTCAGCCTGGCCGTGGCCGCCTATGAACAGCTCAAGGCTGAAGGGATTGCCGCGCAGGTGGTGTCGATGCCCAGCTGGGAGCTGTTTGAAGACCAGGATCAGGCCTACCGCGACAGCGTATTGCCGCCTGCCGTGAAGGCGCGCGTGGTGATCGAACAGGCCGGCCCTCTGGGTTGGGACCGTTACGTCGGCCAGACTGGCGCCAAAGTGGTGATGAACAGCTTCGGCGCCTCGGCTCCATTGGCCAAATTGCAGGAGAAGTTCGGGTTCACGGTTGAGCATGTGGTGAAACAGGCCAAGGCTCAGATCGACCTTAACCAGCACTGATCAAAACCTGTGGGAGGGGGCTTGCCCCCTCCTACCTTTGGCCCCCATCACTTATTAGATCATCGCCTTGGCAAGGAACGGCGCAGTCCGGCTCTTTTTGCTTTTGGCCACCTTCTGCGGCGTGCCGCAGACCACCACGTTGCCGCCCAGATCACCGGCTCCCGGGCCGATATCGATCACCCAGTCGCTCTGGGCCACCACGCGCATTTCATGTTCCACCACAACCACCGTGTGCCCCGCGTCCACTAGTTGATTGAGCTGGCTGAGCAAGCGGTCGACGTCCCGTGGGTGCAGGCCGGTGGTGGGTTCATCCAATACATACAAGGTGGCGCCACGGGCATTGCGTTGCAGCTCGGTGGCCAATTTGATGCGCTGCGCTTCGCCGCCGGACAGCTCCGTCGCCGGTTGGCCCAGGCGCAGGTAACCCAGGCCGATATCCCGCAACACCTCCAGCGAACGCAGCACGCCCGGCTGTTCGGCAAACACCTCCACCGCCTGGTTCACCGTCAGCCCCAGCACCTGGGCGATGCTCATGCCTTGCCACTTCACCGCCAGGGTTTCGGGGTTGTAGCGCGCGCCATGGCAGGTTGGGCACGGTGCGTAGACGCTGGGCATAAACAGCAACTCGACGCTGACAAAGCCTTCGCCCTCGCAGTTGGGGCAGCGGCCCTTGGCGACGTTGAACGAGAATTGCCCGGCATCGTAGCCGCGCTTCTTCGCCGCTGGCGTGGCGGCAAACAGTTTGCGCACGTTGTCGAACAGGCCGGTGTAGGTTGCCAGATTGGAACGCGGCGTGCGGCCGATGGGTTTCTGATCCACCTGCACCAAACGCCGGATATGTTCCAGCCCAGCGCCGATACGTCCGCCGCTTGCTTGCGGCGCGTCATCTTCCAGGCTTGGTTCCTCGTCGCTTTCCACCATGCGCCCAAGGCCACTGCCCACCAGTTCGAGCAGTGCCTGGCTGACCAGGCTGGACTTGCCTGAACCGGAAACCCCGGTGACGGCGGTAAAGCAGCCCAGCGGAAAATCCACCTGCAAATCTTTAAGGTTATTGCGCGTTACGCCCTCCAGCGTCAGCCAGGCGCTAGGCTCACGACGCGCGGCAGTGGCCGGACGCGGTGCGGCGAACAGGTACTCGCGGGTCTGCGACGCCTGCACCTCGGCCAGGCCGGCGGGCGGCCCGCTGTACAGCACTTGCCCGCCCTGCTCGCCGGCAGCCGGGCCGACATCGATCAGCCAATCGGCGCGGCGCATGGTTTCCAGGTCGTGCTCGACTACAAACAACGAATTGCCCGCCGCCTTCAACCGCTCCAGCGCGGTAAACAAGGCTTCGCCATCGGCCGGATGCAGGCCAGCCGATGGTTCGTCCAGCACATAAATCACGCCAAACAATTGCGAGCCCAACTGAGTGGCCAGGCGCAAACGCTGCAATTCGCCGGACGACAAAGTCGGCGTGCTGCGTTCCAGGGACAGGTAGCCCAAACCCAGTTCGATCAGTGTATTAACGCGTTCCAGCAGATCCTCAGCGATACGCTGCGCCGCCAGACGCTTTTCCACCGACAGTTTCATGCGGTCTTCGCCCGCCGCCACCGGTCGCAGCAACTCGGCCAGCTGCGTCAACGACAGCTGGGACAACTCGCCGATGTCCACCCCGGCAAATTTCACCGACAACGCCGCTCGGGTCAGGCGTTTGCCCTCGCACAGCGGGCAAGGGCTGCCCTGCATAAACTGCGAGACGCGCTTTTTCATCAGCGCGCTCTGAGTGTGGCTGAAGGTGTGCAGGATATAGCGCCGCGCACCGCTGAACGTGCCTTGGTAACTGGGTTCCAACTTGCGCTTGAGCGCCTCGCGGGTCTGCTCCGGGGTGAAACCGGCATACACCGGCACCGTTGGGGTTTCTTCGGTGAAGAGAATCCAATCGCGCTGTTTTTTCGGCAGGTCGCGCCACGGAATATCCACGTCATAGCCCAGCGTCACCAGGATGTCGCGCAGGTTCTGGCCCTGCCACGCCAACGGCCAGGACGCCACCGCGCGCTGGCGGATGCTCAGGGACGGATCGGGCACCATCAGCGCCTCCGTTACCTCATACACGCGGCCCAGCCCATGGCATTGCGGGCACGCGCCCTGGGGCAGGTTCGGCGAGAAATCCTCGGCATACAGCATGGCCTGCCCCGCCGGGTATTGACCGGCGCGGGAATACAGCATGCGAATCAGGCTCGACAGGGTGGTCACACTGCCCACCGATGAGCGTGCGCTCGGCGTGCCGCGCTGCTGTTGCAGGGCCACCGCCGGCGGCAGGCCTTCGATGCTGTCCACATCCGGCACGCCCACCTGATCGATCAAGCGCCGCGCATACGGCGCCACCGATTCGAAATAGCGACGCTGAGCCTCGGCATACACCGTAGAAAACGCCAGGGACGATTTGCCCGAGCCGGACACGCCGGTGAACACCACCAGGGCATCGCGCGGGATGTCCACATCAACGTTGCGCAAGTTGTGTTCGCGAGCGCCGCGCACGCGCACAAAGCCAGCGGCCTGGGCCGTGAGCGGCGGGAGGTTGCGTTGTGAGGTCATGGTCAACCTTATCGAGCGGTGAGCACGCTGCGCACCCGTTGCGTCAAGGCTTCGGGGCTGTAGGGCTTACTCAGCAGATGAATGTCGGGGGTCAGCAGATGGTTGTTGGAGAGGATGTCGCGGGTGTGGCCGGAGGTGAACAGTACCGGCACCGGCGGAATTTGCACCCGCGCCCACTCGGCCAGGTCGGTGCTTTTGACCCGGCCCGGCATCACCACATCGGTGAAAATCAGCTCCGGTTGCAGGCCCGCTTGCAGCTGGCGCATGGCCTGGTCGCCATCTTCGGCGGTGAGCACGGTGTAGCCCGATTGTTCGAGCACCTCCACCACGGTCAGGCGCACGCCCTCGTTGTCTTCCACCACCAGGATGGTTTCCCGGCCACACTCAGAGACCACCGGCTCGGCCGGCACCTCCAGGCACTCCTCGCCCAGGCTGCGCGGAAAATACAGCTTCACCACGGTGCCCTTGCCCTCTTCGCTGCACACATCCACATGGCCGCCACTCTGACGCACAAAGCCGAACACCATACTCAGGCCCAGGCCCGTGCCGTGGCCATCACGCTTGGTGGTGAAGAAGGGTTCGAACACTTTGGACTGGATGGCCGGCGACATGCCCACCCCGGTATCGGCCACGGACAGACGCACGTATTCGCCAGGGTTGACGCTTTTGCCCACGCAATCGTCGGGGTTGAGGATGATGTTTTCGCCGCTGATGCGAATCACACCCTCGCCTTTCATGGCGTCCCGGGCATTGATCGCCAGGTTGAGCAAGGCGTTTTCCAACTGGTGACGGTCGACGTGGATGCACCAGGGGTCGCGGGGCAATTGCACGTCGATATGAATGGTTTCGCCCAAGGCGCGTTGCAGCAGTTCACCCAGGGTTTCGTAAATACGCAGCGGGTTGTACACCGCTGGCGACAGCGGCTGGCGCCGGGCAAACGCCAGCAATTGGGCCGACAGCTTGGCGCCACGGTCCACGGCGGCAATCGCGGCGCTGACCCGGCGTTGCACATGCTCATTGTGCGGCTCATGCCGCGCCAGCAAATGCAGGTTGCCGGAGATCACTTGCAGCAGGTTGTTGAAGTCGTGGGCCACGCCGCCGGTGAGGCCGCCAATGGCTTCCAGTTTTTGCGACTGGCGCAACTGGTCCTCGGCGGCGGAACGCGCCTGCACTTCGGCGGCCACCCGCTGTTCCAGGTTGTGCGTGAGTTCTTGGCGCACCTGCTCGGACTTCACTAGTTCGGTGGTCTCCACCACAATCGCCAACACCCCGGCCGGTTGCTGGTCATCACCGGCGACGGGGCTGTAGTACAGATCGAGCCACACGGTCTCCGGCAGGCCGTTGCGCAACAGCACCAGGTCTTTATTGTTGAACGATAAGGTGCCGCCAGCCAGGCAGGTGTCCACCACATGCCGATTGAAATCCGCCACTTCCGGCCAACCCAGCTCCACCGGCGTGCCCAATAGATAAGGGTGACGTCCACCGGCAAAAGCCGAGTAACTGTCGTTGTAAATCATGTAGCCCGCTCGCCCCCACAGCATCACCATCGGCACCGGAGACGCCAGCATCATTTGCACGGTGCAGGCCAGGCTGGTGGACCATCGATCGATCGGTCCAAGGTCAGTGGTTGACCAGTCGAATGCGCGAATACGCTGGGCCATTTCACCGGCCCAACCTTCACAGCCGTGTGGGTTGGATAAAAATTGCATCGTTCGGCTCTGCGCAGAGAAAGGACGGTCGCAACAGTTGGAGCGCACCGGGGGCGGATCGTTTCATTTGCATACGTTAGGGGCAATTCGCCGCATATGCTACTGGGCTCAACGAAAATCCCGGCTGCGCACATCCATGCCATCGAGCAAGGCGGACAGATCGGTCAACCGCCCGGCGATCAGGTGCCGCACCTCGCCTACCGCTTCCCAGCGGCCATCGACTTTGAGCAGGCGCGAGCCGACCAGCGCTAGGCGCTGACGTTCGGCAAGGTCGCGCCAGACCACCACGTTCAGGTTGCCGAACTCATCTTCCAGGGTCACGAAGGTCACCCCGCTGGCGGTGCCGGGCCGTTGTCGCCCGGTAACCAGCCCGGCAACGCTGACATTGCGCCCATGCTCCACCGCCATCAGCTCGCGGGAGCTGCGGCAGCGTCGTTGACGCAACTCGGCGCGCAGCAGCGCCAGTGGATGCGGGCCGAGGGTGGTGCCCAGGGTGGCATAGTCGGCGTGCAGGTCTTCGCTGACCGTGGGCGCAGGTAAGACCACCGCGTCTTCGTCGGGGCTGGGCAGGCCGGCAAACAATCCCAGTTGCTTGTGCACGCCTGCCACCTCCCAGCGTGCGCGGTGGCGATTGCCGGCCAGGGCACGCAAGGCGCCGGCATCGGCGAGCAGGGCCTGGGCTCGTGAGTCCAGCGCGGCGCGACGGTCCAGGTCGGCGATGTCGCTGAATATTTGCTGCCGGCGCGCCGCTTCGATGCGCCGGGCATCCTCTTCACGAAACCCCGATATCAGGCGCAAGCCCATGCGAATCGCCGGTTGCGCGCCGTCGATGGGTTCCAGGCTGCAATCCCAGTCGCTGGCCTGCACATCCACCGGGCGAATCTGCAAGCGATGGCGCCGCGCGTCCTGCAGGATCTGGTCCGGGCTGTAGAACCCCATGGGCCAACTATTAATCAGCGCGCACGCGAACGCCGCCGGTTCATGGCACTTGAGCCAGCAACTGGCGTAGGTCAGCAAGGCAAAACTGGCCGCATGGGACTCGGGGAAACCGTAGCTGCCAAACCCCTTGATCTGCTCGAAGATCTGCGCGGCGAATGCCTCGGTGTAGCCGTTTTTTAGCATGCCATCGCGCAACCGCTCGCGATGGGGCTCAAGGCCGCCGTGGCGTTTCCAGGCGGCCATGGAACGGCGCAACTGGTCGGCCTCGCCGGGGCTGTAGTCGGCGGCCACCATAGCGATCTGCATCACTTGCTCCTGGAACAGCGGGATGCCCAGGGTGCGTTGCAACACGGTTTTCAGTTCGGGCGACGGGTAAGTCGTCGGTTCTTCATGGTTACGCCGCCGCAGGTACGGATGCACCATGCCGCCCTGGATCGGCCCGGGCCGCACAATGGCGACCTCGATTACCAGGTCATAAAAGACCTTGGGCCTGAGCCTTGGCAGCATGGCCATCTGTGCCCGCGACTCGATCTGGAACACGCCAATGGTGTCGGCCTTGCTGATCATGGCGTAGGTGGCCGGGTCGTCCTTGGGAATGCTGGCCAGCGACAGGTCGCGACCGCGATGCTGGCGCAGCAAATCGAAGCAACGGCGGATCGCACTGAGCATGCCCAAGGCAAGGATATCCACTTTGAGCAGGCCCACCGCGTCAAGGTCGTCCTTGTCCCACTGGATAATCGTACGCTCGGCCATGGCGGCGTTTTCCACCGGCACCAGGGTGTCCAGCGGGTACTCGGAAATCACGAACCCACCGGGGTGCTGGGACAGATGCCGAGGGAAGCCGATCAGCTGCTGGGTCAAGGTCAGCACCCGATGCAGGATCGGCGTATGCGGGTCGAAGCCTGCTTCGCGCAGGCGCTCCAGGGGCGGTGCGTCGTCACTCCAGCGCCCGCAGCAATCGGCCAGGGCGTTGATCTGATCCGGCGGCAACCCCAAGGCCTTGGCCACGTCACGCACCGCGCCGGCAGCGTGATAAGTGCTGACCACCGCGGTCAGCGCCGCGCGGTGGCGGCCGTAGCGCTGGAATACGTATTGCAGCACTTCTTCGCGGCGTTCGTGTTCGAAGTCCACGTCGATATCCGGCGGCTCGTTGCGCTCCTTGGATAAAAACCGCTCGAACAACAGGTTTGTCAGGCTCGGGTCGATCTCGGTGATGCCCAGGGCAAAGCACACCGCCGAATTGGCCGCCGAGCCACGGCCCTGGCACAGGATCGAACGGCTGCGGGCGAAGCGCACAATGTCATGCACCGTGAGGAAATAGCTTTCGTAGCCCAGATCGCTGATCAGCCCCAATTCGTGGTCGATCTGCATTGACGTCTTGGCCTCGACGCCGTGGGGCCAGCGCCGCGCCATGCCTTCTTCGGTGACGGCGCGCAGCCAGGTTTTAGCGGTATGCCCCTCGGGCACCAATTCACGCGGGTAGTGATAGCGCAACTGGTCGAGGTCGAAGGTGCAACGACGCGCGATGGCCAGGCTTTCGTCGAGCAGCGCTTGCGGGTACAGCGCGCCGAGGGCGTCAAGGCTGCGCAAGTGCCGCTCGCCGTTGGGGTGCAGGCGCGTGCCGGCCTCAGCCACGCTGACGTGATGACGGATGGCAGTCATGGTGTCTTGCAAAGCGCGGCGCCCACGTACGTGCATATGCACATCGCCACAAGCCACCGCTGGTATTTGCAGACTGGCGGCCAGGTTCAGGCGTTGCTGCAAGTGGCGCGCATCGTCCTGCCCGCAATGCAGATGCACCGCCAACCACAGGCGTTCGGCGAAGGTCTCACGCAGCCATTGGATCGACGCCTGGGTGTCATCGTCAGCCGCCACCCACAACGCCAGTAGGCCGGGCATCGGTTGATCGAAATCGTCTTGCAGCAGGCGATAACGGCCCTTTTCGGCGCGGCGGCGGGCCACGGTGATCAACCGGCACAGGTGCTGGTAGCCGCTGAGGTCTTGCACCAGCAGCACCAGTTTCGGGCCGTTTTCCAGGCGCACTTCGCTGCCGATGATCAGCGGCAGTTCCACCGCCTTGGCCGCCTGCCAGGCGCGCACGATGCCCGCCAGGCTGCACTCATCGGTGATTCCCAGGGCGCTGTAGCCTTGGGCCTTGGCCCTTTCGAACAACTCCAGGGCACTGGATGCACCGCGCTGAAAACTGAAGTTGGACAGGCAATGCAGCTCGGCGTAGCTCATGCAAACCAGCCTTGCAGCCACAAGCCATCGCTCTGCCCCACGTTGCGGAAAGCCCAGCCGCGTTGGCCGGTGCGGGTCTGCACCAAGTAATAATCGCGACGGATATCGGCGCCGTCCCACCAGCCGGATTCGATACGCTCCGGGCCCATCAGGATATGCACGCCCTGCTCGGCCAATGGGCTCGGTTGCGGCAGCAGCCAGCCGGGGCGCTGCACCTTGTTCAAGCCTTGGCAGGCACGCGGGTCCGCTGCCGCTTGCCAGGCACACTCCGGGCGATGATCGGCATGAAAGCGCAGGCCCTGCACAGCGTCATCCCCCAGGCGCGCGCGCAGGCGTTCGCGCAATTGCTCCCAGGGCAGGGTTTGTTGCGGGCGCTCGTCGAACAGGTCCTGACGCTGCGGCACAAACACCGGCAGGTCTTCGGCCAGCAGGCGAAGGCTGCGCACCGGGGCGCTGACTTGCACCTGCTCCAGGCGCCCGCGCGCCAGTTCGAACAGCATGCCCGGTTCGCGCTCGGCACTGAGCAGGCCGACTTTGATCACGCTGTCGGCAGCCTGGGCATGTTCCAGATGCAGATCGAAACGCTGCACGCCACTGTCGCGACCGCAGAGGAATGCGGACAGATCGGCGGTCAAACGGCGCAAAGGGAATAGCAACGCCTGATGGGAATGCACGTCGAAGTTCAGTTCGATGCGCACGTCAAACCGGTCGGGTGGCTGGTAGAAGTCCAGAGCCAACGGGCGCTGGCCGCTCAAGGCATCCAGGTGCTGGAGCAGACCGGCGTCAAACCGCCGCGCCAGGGTGTGCCGAGGCAAGGCCTGCACGTGGGCCAGGGTACGCAGGCCCATGCGCGATAACGCGGTAGCCGCCTGCGGCTCCAGGCCGGCGCGGTCGATGGGCAGCGGGGCCAGGGCCTGCTGTAAAGCGGCGTCATCGGCCACGGCCAGACCATCATAGAGATTGGCCAACACCCGCGCCGCCGCCGGGTTGGGTGCGGCGACAATGCGGTGGCGAAAGCCCAATTCAGTCAACTCCTTGCGCAGGCGCGCTTCGAACAGCGGCCAGGGCCCGAACAGCCCCAGGCTCGATTCGATTTCAAACAGCAAGGCGCGGGGGTAATACACGCTGACCTGAGAACTGAAACGGTAGGCCCAGGCCGCCAGGAATTGCTGCCAACGCTCAATCTGCACGGGGTCGTATTCGGCGCTGGCAAAGGTCTTGACCAGCGCATGGGCCGCCGTCAGGGACTGGCCAGGCCGTAAGCCCAACGCACGCGCGGCGGCATTGACGGTTTGCAGGACGCGCCGCTGCGGCGTACCGGCGAGCAGGGCCAAGGGCGCATCCGGCTCGGGATGCAGGCGCTGCACCCCGTCCAGCGCCAATTGCGGGAAGACAATACACACCCAGCGCATGGCAAGCTCAGTGCCCGGCCAACGCAATCGGCGCCGGATGGGCCAGCCCGCCGCGACACTTGAGCACGCGCACCTGGGCGGGCCTGGCCTCGACGGCCAGGCGCAACGCGGCAGGCGATGGGTTGATTGCTTCACTCAGGGCACGCCAGGCAAAAGCCAGGGTCTGGCCGGTTTCGGCCGCCACCTGCAAGCGGCGCAAGGCACGGTCATCGGCCTTGTGCGGCCAGCACAACACGGCGCCGCAACTGCCGGAACGCAGGCACTGTTCCACAGCCCACAGCACGTCGCGCTCCTCGGCCTGCACCACTGAGAGCTGACGCACGTCCACCCCGGCGTTCTGCCAGGCATGGGGGTACGGCGTGTAGGGCGGCGCCACCAGCACAATGCGCTCCCCCGCCGCCGATAAGCGCGCCAGGGTCGGCAGCACCAGTTGCAATTCGCCCACGCCGTCCTTGGCCATCAGGATTTCACTCAAGGCCGACGCCGGCCAACCGCCGCTGGGCAGCACCGCATCCAGCGCCGCCAGCCCGGTGGGATGCAGGCTGGCCGGTGGCGCGGCGGGCCGGCCCTTCCAGACGCGGCCACCATTGAACAGCGCGTCCAGGGCAACCACGGCGCCCATCAGCCTTGCCTCACCAGGCCGCAGAACACCCCTTCGATGGCCAGGTCCTGGTCGGGGCCCACCACAATGGGTTGGTACGCGGGGTTGCGGGGCAGCAGACGCACCGTGTCGGCGTTGCGTTCAAAACGTTTGATGGTGACTTCGCCGTCCAGGCGCGCCACCACGATCTGCCCATTCAAAGCCTCGGCACTGCGCCGCACGCCCACCAGGTCGCCGTCAAGGATGCCGTCTTCGATCATCGAGTCGCCCTGCACCCGTAGCAGGTAATCCGGTGTTTTCGCGAAGGTAGCCGGGTCCAGTTGCAGGCGGCTGTGCACTTCGGCATCGGCGCCAATCGGCAGACCGGCGGCCACACGGCCAAGCACAGGCACATCCAGCCATTCGGGTCGCGCCGGCTGATTGAGCAGGCGAATACCACGGGCTTGGTTGGGGTTGACCTCGATAAAACCGGCTTCGGTCAGCGCCAGCACATGCTTGCGCGCCACGCTGCGCGAGGCAAAACCGAACGCCTCGGCGATCTCGGCGAGGCTGGGGGGCTGGCCTTGCTGCGCGATGCGGTCGCGGATAAAGGTCAGGATGGCGGTACGGCGGGGGGTCAGGGTCGTCATGGAGTACATTTGTACTCCTGTGGGAAATTTCTGACAATAGCCGTCAGTCGGGGTTGCGTTGACCCAGCGAAAAGTTGATCAAGCAGGTAAGGGAATAGTCCGCAGCGGTCGCACCGACTTGTAGGAGAAGCTCGAATAGATCTCTTTGACGCACGGCAACGTCTGTAGCACCTCGCGGGCAAATTCGCCGAACGACTCCAGATCCTTGGCCACCACCTCCAGCAAGAAGTCATAGCGCCCCGACACGTTATGGCAGGCCACGATTTCCGGAATATCCAGCAGCCGCTGTTCAAAAGCGCGGGCAATCTCCTGGGTGTGACTCTCCATCATGATGCTGACAAATGCCGTCACCCCATACCCCAGCGCCTTGGGCGACAGGATCGCCTGGTAACCGCTGATTACCCCGCTTTCCTCCAGGTTTCGTACCCGGCGCCAGCATGGCGAGGTGGTTAGCGACACACGCTCGGCCAGTTCGGCCACCGTGAGACGGGCATTGCTTTGCAGGGCGTTTAACAAGGCTTTATCGGTACGATCGAGGTGAGTGGGCATAGCGTGCCTCTAAACGTTATTTTTATTGGCTTTTCATCCCCTGATACGGGATTTGGCAGCAAACTTGGCAAAGTTCGGCCGCGATTTCGAGCATAGCATTGTAGGAAACAAGGAGCGCCCGACATGCACAATAAACACAAGACATTCGGCTTTTCCACACGCGCCATCCATCACGGCTATGACCCCAAAGACCATCACGGCGCCCTGGTGCCGCCGATCTATCTGTCCGCCACCTTTGCCTTTCCCACCGCCGAATACGGCGCTGCCTGTTTTGCCGGTGAGGCCAACGGACATTTCTATACGCGCATTTCCAACCCCACCCTCGCGCTGCTGGAATCGCGCATGGCCAGCCTGGAGAACGGCGAGGCGGCGGTGGCGTTCAGTTCCGGCATGGGCGCAATCGCCGCGACGTTCTGGACGCTGTTGCGGCCCGGCGATGAGGTGATCGTCAGCCAGACCCTTTACGGCTGCACCTTCGCCCTGCTGCACCACGGCATCGGTGAATTCGGCATCAAGGTGCGCCACGTCGACCTGACCGACCTGGCTGCGCTGCAGGCCGCGCTCAGCCCTGCCACGCGCATGATCTACTGCGAAACCCCGGCCAACCCCACCCTGCAACTGGTGGACATCGCCGCCGTGGCCGCCCTCGCCCACCAGCAGCCGAATGTGACCGTGGTGGTCGACAACACCTACTGCACTCCCTACCTGCAACGCCCCCTCGATCTCGGTGCCGACGTGGTGGTGCATTCGGCCACCAAGTACCTCAGCGGCCACGGCGATATCACCGCCGGCATTGCCGTGAGCAACCAGGCCCTGGCCCAGCGCATTCGCCTGCAAGGCCTCAAGGACTTGACCGGCGCAGTGATGTCGCCACAGGACGCGGCCTTGCTGATGCGCGGTCTCAAAACGCTGGGCCTGCGCATGGACCGCCATTGCAGTAATGCCCAAGCCGTGGCCGAAGCCTTGCAGGCCCATCCCGCCGTCGAGCACGTTACCTACCCCGGCCTGCCGTCTTTCCCACAGTACGCATTGGCAAAACGACAGATGGGTCAGGCCGGCGGCATGCTGGCCTTCGAGCTAAAAGGCGGCATCGACAGCGGCCGGCGCTTTATGAACGCCCTGCAATTGTTTACCCGCGCGGTCAGCCTGGGGGATGCCGAATCGCTGGCCCAACACCCGGCGAGCATGACCCATTCCACCTACACCCCGCAGGAACGCGCGCAGCACGGTATCAGCGAAGGTCTGGTGCGGTTGTCGGTCGGGTTGGAGGATGTGGCCGACCTGCTGGCGGATGTGCACCAGGCGTTGGCCAAGTGCATGCGCGTGGCGCCGCGTGCCAAGGCGATGGCGACCCACGCCGCGAGATAACGGCGCAGGCCTGACGCGGGGCAAGCCCGCCCATACAAGACATCACGTGGCATTGAGCCGGTCTCAAACCCTCGGTGCCATATACTCGGCAATCCGCGCCCGTAACCAGCGCTCCGCCGGATCATTGTCGTGCACCCCGCTCCAGACCATCGACAACTCCGCCGCATCAATCGCAAACGGCGGGTCCTCGGCGCGCAGGGTAGTGCCCTCGGTCAAAGCGCATGCCGCGTAGTCCGGCACAGTGGCGATGATCTGCGTGCCCGCCAGCAACGCCCGCAACCCGCTGAATTGCGGCACCGCCAGTACCACCCGCCGGGCGCGGCCGATGCGCGCCAGGTCCAGGTCGATATTGCCGCTCAAGTCCCCGGAGAACGACACCATTGCATGGGGGCGCTGGCAGTAATCATCCAGGCTCAGCGGCGCCACGCCGTCATCGCCGCGCAGCACTTTGCACGGTATATCCCGCAGCTTCTTGCGCTTGGCGTTCGCCGGCAATTCGGTGGTGTAGCTCACGCCTACGGAAATCTCGCCACTGGCCAGCAGCGACGACATCAACAGGTAATTGGCCCGGCGGACCACCACGATGATCCCCGGCGCTTCTTCGCGCAGTTGGCTAAGCAACGGCGGAAACAGGCCGAACTCGGCGTCATCGGACAAACCGATGCGGAACACCGCGCAGCTGGTGGATGGGTCGAAATCCTTGGCGCGGCTAACCGCGCCGGAAATGGTGTCCATGGCCGGTTGCAGCTCCTTGAGTATCGCCACTGCCCGTGGCGTGGGCTCCATGCCCCGTCCGTTGCGCAGCAGCAACGGGTCGTCGAACAGATCGCGCAAACGCCCCAGCGCTGCGCTTACCGCCGGTTGGCCCATAAACAGTTTTTCAGCGACTCGGGTCAGGTTCTTTTCGAACATCAAGGCTTCGAAAATCACCAGCAGGTTCATGTCGACGCGGCGCAGGTCGTTGCGGTTCATGGCGCTATCCAGACGGTTATCAGGCCGCCAGCTAAGCACGTAGCAGCGGCATCGGGATTGCACGCCTGTGCTGTCTTTTTCGCCAGGAAAAACCGCCTCACCTGGCAAAATTAACAACGATTAACTCGTCAGGCACAGGCACCGGCGCCAAGAATGCAGCCGTCTACACTGCATCCATTCACCGGGAACGCTCCCATCGACTGCGGATACCTGTCATGGCCCGACTTGAGTACTGTGCGCCTCGCTTGCCCGCCACTGGCGGCCTGTGCCCTCGGCGCGAACGCATCGCCAAACAACTGATCCTGGCCAACCTCGGCGAAAGCCTGACCATCGCCGAGCTGGCCCAGGCCTGCGCCCTGTCGCGCAGCCATTTTTCTCGCGCTTTCAAGTGCAGCACCGGGCTGTCGCCCCAGGAATGGATCCGCCAACAGCGCATCCAGCGTGCCAAGGAGCTGATCACCACGTCCTCCCTGAGCCTCACGCAGATCAGCCTGGAGTGCGGGTTCTGCGACCAGGCGCACTTCTGCCACATGTTTACCCGCAGTGAAGGGGTCAACCCAATGACCTGGCGAAATCACCAACTGCGTCACAAGCCCCATGTGATCGCCGCCTAGTGATCCAAACACGCCTGGCCTATGCTGGCCGCCTACCGTTCCCAGAGCATGGCCACCCATGAACGACCTCCGCGATCAGGCCGTGCAGTTCGGCCCCTACCGTATCCACCCGCGCCAACGCCTGGTGCTGGAGGCCGGTCGGCCGCTACGCCTGGGGCGGCGCGCGGTGGATATCCTGCTGATCCTGCTGGAGCAGGCCGGCAACGTGGTGAGCAAGCAGGAGCTGATCGCGCGGGTGTGGCCGACAAGCGTGGTGGAGGACGGCAACCTGCGGGTGCATATGGCGGCCTTGCGTAAAGCGTTGGGCGATGGCCAGGCCGGGCAGCGCTATATCGTCACCGTGGCCCAGCGCGGCTACAGTTTTGTTGCGCCATTGAGCATCGAACCGATGAGCCTACCCAGCGACGGTGCGCCTCAACGCCCGTGCCACAACCTGCCCCTGCGCCGCACTCGCATGATCGGGCGCCAGGCCTTGATCGACCGCCTGGTGCAACAACTGCCCACGCAACGCTTTATCACCCTGACCGGCGCCGGCGGCATCGGTAAAACCACCGTCGCCCTGCGTGTGGCGGAATTGCTGATCGGCCACTACCGCGACGGCATTCACCTGCTGGACCTGGCGCCGCTGAGCACGCCATCGATGATCCTGCCCAACCTCGCCGCCCTGCTCGACCTGGCGCCGGTCGAACAAGGGCCGCTGGTGGCTTTCGCGCGCAGCTTGCAGGAGCGCCAGTTGCTGCTGGTGATCGACAACTGCGAACACCTGCTGGACGACATCGCACTGATCAGCGAAACCTTGCTGCGCCACGCGCCCCACCTGCACATCCTGGCCACCAGTCGCGAAGCGTTGCGCGCTGAGGGCGAATCGGTGCAACGCCTGGAGCCGCTGGCCTGCCCTCCCGCCTCCGGCAATCGTGCCCAGGCCCTGGGTTACCCGGCCTTGCAACTGTTGATCGAGCGGGCCATGGCCCATCAGGACAGCTTTGAACTGAGCGACACCGAGCTGCCCCTGGCCATCGATATCTGCCAGCGCCTTGATGGGATTCCCCTGGCCATTGAACTGGCGGCGGCGCAGATCGAGCGTTTCGGCCTGTCGGGATTGCTGGCGCAAATCAACGATAACGTGCGCCTGCTCAACCGTGGCCAGCGCAGTGACCTGCCCCGTCATCAGACCCTGCGCGCAACCCTGGACTGGAGCTTCAACCTGCTCAGTGCCGGCGAGCAAATCTGCCTGCGCCGTCTAGCGGTGTTTCGCGGCGGCTTCAGCCTCGCCAGCGCGACGGCGGTGATTGCCGGCGCAGCGCTCGCCCCGGCCGAGGTACCCGGCTCGATCAGCCAACTGGTGGGCAAATCCCTGCTGAACGTAGAACCCAGCGATGACGATATGGTGTATCGCCTGCTGGACATCACCCGCACCTACGCCCTGGAAAAACTCAGCCTCGCCGGCGAGCTGGACGCCACCCGCGAACGTCACGCGGCGCGTTGCCTGGCGCTGATGGAACAGGCACAGGCCGATTGGTCGCTACTCGCGACCCAGCCGTGGATCGACCGCTACGCCCCGCTGCGCGAAGACATCCGCGCGGCACTGGACTGGGGCCTCGGCACGGGCGGAGCGTCGGCGCTGGCGATCAAGTTGACGGTCAGCGCCATGCCGCTGTGGCAGGAACTGTCGCTGCTGCGCGAACACGCTTTGTACGTGGGCAAGGCCCTGGCCCTGATGGACAAGGCCCAAGCGCCCTGCCCGCGCCTGGCGATGCAGCTGCAACTGGCCTTGGGCAGCCTGGTTTATCACGCAGTCGGCGGCGCAGCCCAGAGCGGCACGGCATTCGCCGAAGCCGCGCGCCTGGCCGAGCAGAGCCAGGACCTGGGCGGCCAGTTGCGCGCGATCTCCGGGCAAATGGCGGTCGACCTCTGTGGCGGGCGCTATGACCAGGCGCGGGCCCAGAGCGTGCAGTTCGATCGCCTCGATCCGCGCACCGATCCGTTGCTGGGCTTGAGCAATCAGCGCCTGCAGGTGCTGGCCCAGCATTTCACTGGCGACCAGGTCCTGGCCCGCCAGAATGCCGAACAGCTGATCCAGCGCATGGCCCACAGCGGCCACTTGAACCGGTTCGCCCACGGCATCGGCATACAGTACGACCAGAATGTTGCTTCATTGACCGTCCTGGCGCGCATCCTATGGCTGCAGGGTTACCCCGAACGCGCCTGGCGCACCGCCAGCCAGGCATTGGAACTGGCCGTGCAGGTCAACCACGGCACCTCGATCTGCTACACCCTGGCCCTGGCCGGCGTGGTGATCGCACGCTACAACGGCGACCAGACGGCAGCGCAGCACCTGCAAGCGCTATTGCTGGAACAGTCGCATAAACATGGGGTGCATTTGTTCCAGACCTGGGCCGGGCATTACTCCGGCATCATGGAACGCAGCGACCTGCAAGGTCTGGGGCTGATCGAAGACATTCTGGTCACGCTCGGCGCCTGCCCGGTCGATGCACAGAACGCCGCGCGTGCACGCACGGGGGCCGCCGGTTGGTGCGCGCCGGAACTATTGCGGGTAACCGCCGAGCAGATGTTGGGCCAGGGCGATATGTTGGCTGCCGAGCCCCTGCTGCGCGAAGCCCTCGACCTGGCCAACACCCAAGGCGCCCTGGCCTGGGAACTGCGCAGCGCCGCATCGATGGCACGGTTGTGGCAAAGCCTGGGCCGCGCGGATGCCGCCCGCGACCTGCTCAAAGGCGTGTACGAACGGTTTAGCGAAGGGTTCGCCACGCCGGATCTAGTCGACGCTCGCCGCCTGCTCGACCAGTTGCAGGACAAACGGCCGGCCTGAACCCAGCCCCAGGTAATGCCCATAGCCCTGCTGCAAACGTTGCACTTGCCGTGGGTCGCGCAACTGCATCAGGGCATAGTTGCGCAGGCAATTGAGCAGGCGGTAACGCGGCAATCCGGGACCAGGCTCCACGCTGAGCAGCGAGACATTCACCAAGCGTGTCAGCAGGTACGCCAGGTCGGCATGCTCCAGTTCGGTGCCGGCCACCAACGCGCTCAACGTCGGCAAGTTCACCGCGTGCTTGAACAGCCCCAATTGCAGGAACAACCAGCGCTCCGGCAGGCTCAGGCGCTGGTAGGTCCAATCCAGGGCTGCCGCGAGGGACTGATGCCGCTCAACCGCCGTGCGGCGCCCCCGAGTCAAGACCTGTAAGCCCTTGCACAGCTGCGCCTGCACGCCACGCATGCCCAGCGCGTCGACCTGCGCCGCCGCCAGCTCCAGTGCCAGGGGAATGCCGTCGAGGCGCCGCACGATATCGCGCAGCGGCGCCAGATCCTGAAGACGCAACTCAAAGCCTTGCTGCCCGGCCCGCGCGCGCGCCACGAACAGCTGCACCGCCGGGCAGGCCAACGCCTGTTCGACACTGGCCAGTGCCGCCGGTGCGGGCACCGCCAGGCGCGGTACGCGCAGCACCCATTCGCCGGGAAGGTGCAGCGGTTCACGGCTGCTGATCAGCACGCTGACCCGGGGCGCAAGTTCACGCAATACGCGCAGCCACTGCCGGCACGCGACCAATAGCAGGTCAACGCCGTCGAGCACCAACAGCAACTGGCGCGACGCCAAGTGCCGTCCCAGCTCATGGGCGCTGCTCCCGGCTTGCAGCTGCAGCACCGCGGCCACCTGCTCCAGCATCGCCTTCGGCGTCTGCACCGTGGCCAGGTCGACCCACCATACGCCGTCGCGATAGCGCGGCAAGACCCGCTCGGCCAGGGCCAATGCCAGGGTGCTCTTACCCACCCCGGCGCAACCCGTGAGGGTCATCAGGCGTTGGCCGGACAGGCGCCGCACCAGCACGCCTAATACTTCGTCACGGCCTATCACCGGCGTCAGCCGAGCAACCAGGTTATGGCACGGCGTCGCCACCGAAGGCAGTGCGCCGTGCACCGGTGCCGCGAAGCAATAGCCGCGATGAGGATCATTGAGGATGTAGCGTTGCCCATCGAACGCCCGGCGCAACGCGGCGATGTGCACACGCAGGTTATTCTCCTCCACCACGCTGCACGGCCAGACGCGCTCGATCAAGGTCGCCTTGTCGATGAATTGTCCCGGCGCTTCGAGCAGCACCGCGAGGATGTCCAGCGCGCGCCCGCCAAGCGGCACCGGCCAACCCGCCTTGCTGACCAGGCGTTGCTGGCGGTGAAAGACATAAGCACCAAAGCGCAGTGTGCCATCAGCGTCCATCGACTGAGGGTTGTTCATGTCTCGTCATCGCGCTGAAACACCCGTTCTTGGGCGTTCGCGCATCCTTTTCCATGGGCTTGGCGTTATCTTGCCAGTTGGCAATGACAGGACAATGCTGGCACAGGGAGCGATACGGACAATCCGGTGCGCTAGACGGACATGGTGTCGTTAACTGAACTGTTGTCGGTATTGGGTCGGGGTCAGGCCGAGTTTTTCACTGAAGAGAAAGCGCATATGCCGCACGCTGCCGAAACCGGCGTGGAATGCCACGGTCTTGAGCGGCAGCTCGGTGGTTTCCAACAAGTGCCGCGCGCGGTCGATGCGCGCACCTTGCAGAAAGGCCATGGGCGTCATCTGCACATCCTTGGCGAACAACCGCGCAAAGTGGCGCGCGCTCATATCCACCAGAGCGGCCATGGATTCGACGGTGAAGGACTGTTCAAGATTGGCCAGAACATGGTTCTGCACTCGGGTGATCGGGGTTTCCTGGGGCGCCACGGCCGAGGTCATCGGGCTGAACTGAGCCTGGCCGCCCTGACGCTTCATCACCACCAGCAGCACCTTGGCCACTTCCACGGCCACCTGTTTGCCGTGGTCCTGAGCCACCACCGACAACGCCAGGTCGATGCCCGCGGTGACCCCGCCGGAAGTGATCAGGCGCCCGTCCTGCAAGTAGATGCGATCGGTCTCCACGATAGCCTTGGGGAACGCCTTGATCAGTCGCTCGGTGTAGTGCCAGTGAGTGGTGACGCGATGACCGTCCAGCAGCCCGGCGTACCCCAGCACAAAGGCGCCGGTGCAGATCGAACCGAAGCGCCGCGCCCGTGGCACCGCCGCCCTGAGCCACGGCAGCAACGCCGGGTGGCACTCGTTGTAGGCGCCAGGGCCGCCGGGCACCAGCAACAGGTCATAAGCGTCCAGGGCCTGCTCCAGCAACAGGTCGGCCTGCACCATCACCCCATTGGAGGCGCGCAACGGGCCAGACTCGGTGCCCAGGGTGAGGATTCGATAATGCTGCGCAGGGGGCAGGTAGCGATTGGCAATGGAGAACACTTCGAGCGGCCCGGCCATGTCGAGCAGGAGGAAGTCCGGGAACAGCGCCATGGCCACGGTTTTCATTGTGCGGAGGGTCCATAGAGAAGAAGGCGGCGCTCATTATTGCACGCTCGCAACTGTCAACCGCAAGTGGACAGTTATTCAGTTTTCATCTTCTTAATGAATTAAAAGACAACCAGTAACCTTCTCCTCAACGCCAGCGCACTGCATGTCGCAGACCGCGCTCACTTGAGGACAAAGACCATGCTGACCCTACGCAAAGCATCCGAACGCGGCGCCGCCAATCATGGTTGGTTGAAGTCGTTCCACACCTTCTCGTTCGCCAACTACTGGAACCCCGCCGAGCAGGGTTTTTCCGACCTGCTGGTGATCAACGATGACCGCGTCGCCGCCGGCAAAGGCTTCGGCCAGCACCCGCACCGCGATATGGAGATTTTCTCCTATGTGCTCGAAGGCGCCCTGGAGCACAAGGACACCTTGGGCACCGGCTCGGTGATCCGCCCCGGCGATGTGCAACTGATGAGCGCCGGCAGCGGCGTGGCCCACAGCGAGTTCAACCACAGCCAGACCCGAGGCGTGCACTTCCTGCAGATCTGGATCGTGCCCTCGGTGGCCGGCGCAGAGCCGCGCTATCAGCAAGAGCACTTCAGCGAAGCGCAAAAACGCGGACGCTTGCAGTTGATCATCTCGCCGGACGGCGCCGACGGTTCCCTCAGCGTGCGCCAGGACGCACGGGTCTACGCCGGGCTGTTCAACGCCGAGGAAACCGCGACGCTGGACCTGCCACCGGCGCGGCATGTGTACATCCATGTGGCTCGCGGCAGCGTTGAGGTCAACGGCCAGCGCCTGGAACAAGGCGACGGCGCCCGGGTGCGGGATGAGCGCCAGATTCGCCTGAGCCAGGGCGAGGACGCCGAGGTGTTGGTGTTCGACCTGCGACCTCAGGAACTGCCGCAGATGCCATGACCGACCGCGCGGTGGCCCGGGAAACCGGGCCATCGCTGGCGTCGATAGTCACCATCAGCCCAATGAAGTTCTCTTAAAAAAAGCAACGCGTAACATCCAACCCATACACAGCAACACCCCAACTTAATGACTCGGAGCACACTCTCATGAAACGCCAACTCTTGCTTAGCCTTGCTTTCTCGGTACTCGCTGCCAATGCATTCGCTCACCCCGTGGTCGCCGAAGGCGGCGCGGATCGCCTGATGGAAAACCGTGTCGCCGAAGGTGGCGCCGACCGTTTACAGGAACGTGGCCTGGCTGAAGGCGGTGCGGATCGTTTGCAGGAACGCGCTCTGGCCGAAGGCGGTGCGGATCGCTTGCAGGAACGCGCTCTGGCCGAAGGCGGTGCGGATCGCTTGCAGGAACGTGCTCTGGCCGAAGGCGGTGCGGATCGTTTGCAGGAACGCGCTCTGGCTGAAGGCGGTGCGGATCGTTTGCAGGAACGCGCTATGGCTGAAGGCGGTGCGGATCGTTTGCAGGAACGTGCTCTGGCCGAAGGCGGTGCGGATCGTTTGCTGGACAACCACGCTTAACCCCCTCGCTGTTTGCGAGGCACCCCAAACCGGCCTGATCAGCCGGTTTTTTTTCGCCTGGCGTTCTGCTCAATTCACCCAATTGCACGATTTGCCTGAAATCAGTCATTTGCGGACCTACCCCAGCCCTCGTCTGCTTATTAAAGTGCCGCTTTTGATCAAGGCTCGGATGGACTGATGAATCTGTGGTTTCGCTTGCTGTATATGCTGTGCCGTCGCCCGTGGCGCACACCTGCCCATGGCCTGGCCACCACGGTGGTGCGGATGCGCGTCTGGCCTCTGGACCTGGACATCAACCGGCATGTCACCAATGGTCGTTATTTCACCCTGGCGGACGTAGCGCGCATGGACTTCGTGCTACGCACCGGCGCCTTTCGCGTCGCCCTGCGGCATAAGGCATTGCCGATCGTGGGCGATACCTGGGGCAAATTCCGTCGCGAATTGAAACTGTTCGAAGCGTTCGAAGTGCACACCCGCATGCTCGGCTGGGACCATAAGTGGAGCCTGATGGAACATCGTTTCGTCAGTCGCGGCCGCGTGGTTGGGGTGGTGGTAATGCGTGGGCTATTCCGCTCGGCCAAAGGCACCTTGCCGCCGAGTGAGTTTGTTCGGGAACTGGGGCTGGAAGAAGCTTCGCCACCGATGCCGCAGTGGCTGCAGGACTGGGCACACAGCTGCGACGAGATGAGCGCGCAACTGCGTACTGAAGAGCAAATCGCCTAGGCATATTTTCGTGACAGGAACGCCGTCAAACCTGTGGGAGGGGGCTTGCCCCCGATGGGGCCTGCTCAGTCGATACCTGCGCTGCTGACCCACTGCTATCGGGGGCAAGCCCCCTCCCACCTTGGTTACCGCTGGTCTTTGGATGGATGTAAAACCGGGCGACCGAGCCGGGGGCCACTGTGCTCAAGTCAACGCCGTCAAACCTGTGGGAGGGGCTTGCCCCCGATGGGGCCTGCTCAGTCGATACCTGTGTTGCTGACCCACTGTTGTCGGGGGCAAGCCCCCTCCCACCCTGGTTACCGCTGGCCTTTGGATGGGTGTAAAACCTGGCGACCGAGCCGGGGACCACTGTGCTCAAGTCAACGCCGTCAAACCTGTGGGAGGGGCTTGCCTCCGATGGGGCCTGCTCAGTCGATACCTGTGTTGCTGACCCACTGTTGTCGGGGGCAAGCCCCCTCCCACCTTGGTTACCGCTGGCCTTTGGATGGGTGTAAACCCTGACGACCGAGCCGGGGACCACTGTGCTCAAGTCAACGCCGTCAAACCTGTGGGAGGGGGCTTGCCCCCGATGGGGCCTGCTCAGTCGATACCTGGGTTGCTGACCCACCGCCATCGGGGCCAAGCCCCCTCCCACCCTGGTTACCACTGGCCTTTGGATGGATGTAAAACCGGGCGACCGAGCCGGGGGCCACTGTGCTCAAGTCAACGCCTGTCAAACCTGTGGGAGGGGGCTTGCCCCCGATGGGGCCTGCTCAGTCGATACCTGGGTTGCTGACCCACCGCCATCGGGGGCAAGCCCCCTCCCACCTTGGGTTACTGCTGGTCTTAGGACTGGCGCAAGGCCCGGTCGGTCATTTGATGCGGTAGTGAAAGGTATTGCGCACCGCCGGCACGGCCACGGCCTTGCCATCAACGATCCTCGGCTGGTAGCGGAAGGTGTTGGCAGCCGCCAACGATGGGCGGATAAACAACGGGTGGCAGCCGTCCAGTACTTTGGGGTTTTCCACGCGGCCCTGGGGGTTGACGGTGTATTCCACCGAGCAGTCGCCTTCGATGTTTTTGTCCAGGGCCCGTTCGGGGTATTCCGGGGCTTCCTTGCTCAATGGCATGTATTGGCGGCTGTCGAACGCCGGAGCCGAAGCAGGTACGGCGGCGCGGGCTGTTTCGGCGGCCTGGCGTTGTTGGGCCTGGCGTTGCTGTTCCTGTTCACGCTCGCGCTGTTCGCTGGCCAGGCGCTGCTGTTGTTGCTGCTCTGCTTTCTTTTCTTCGACACGCTTGCGCGCCAAGGCGGCTTTTTCGAGCTTTTGTGCCTGCACACGAGGATCGACTGCGGGTTTGACCGGCGTTGGCAGTACCACCGGTTCCGGCGCTGGCGGCGTCACCGCAACCGGTTCGGGGGCCGGTACTGGGACCGGCGCCGGGGGCAGCATCACCAGTTGGGTGTGCATCACGCTTGGGGCCTCGGGCGTGGGCGGTTGTGGCGCCCAGCCCAGCATCAACAGCGCCAGCACGATCACATGCAAGGCCACCGCCAAACCGGCGGCCAGGCTATTGCGCCAGAAGCCCGAAGGCGCCGCGGGGGCCATCGGCAAGGTGGGACTGTGCATGATCATCGCCGTCATTGCGGGGCCTCGGTCACCAGCCCCAGGTTGCTGACACCGCCCTTTTGCAACACCGCCATGGCAGCCACCACGAGGCCATACCCGGCATTGTCATCGGCGCGGATATACACCTGGGTGTCACTGCGCGCCGCCACCACCTGCGCGACCTTGGCGCCCATTTCTTCCAGGCTCACCGCGCTGTCGGTCTGGTGCTGGGTGTCCAGTTCCTCGCCGAGGTTCCAGTAGTAACCGCCGTCGGCCTGCACCGACAAGGTGAGGATTTGCTGGCGGGTGTCGGTGGCCAGCGCCTCGGCGGCAACCTTGGGCAGTTCGATCTTCACGCCCTGGGTCAGCATCGGCGCGGTGACCATAAAGATCACCAGCAGCACTAGCATCACGTCGATATACGGCACCACGTTCATTTCGGCCTTGGGCCCGTGCTTGCGTTGTGGCCTGACTAACATGGGAGTACTCCTGCTCAGGCGGCCGCGGCCAGGTTGATCGGCGTACCGCGCAGGGTGCGATGCAACCGCACTTGCAGCTCGTTGCCAAAGGCGTAATAGCGGGTGAGCAAGGTCTGGCTGCGCGCCGAAAAGCGGTTATACGCAATCACCGCCGGTATCGCCGCAAACAGGCCGATGGCCGTGGCGATCAACGCTTCGGCGATCCCCGGCGCCACCGTGGACAATGTGGCCTGTTGCACCTGGGACAAGCCGAGGAACGAATTCATGATGCCCCACACGGTGCCGAACAAACCGATATACGGGCTCACCGAACCCACGGTGGCAAGGAACTGCAAACCTTTTTCCAGCTCGATTTCCTGCGCGGTGATCGCCACCTGCAAGGCCCGCTCCACCCCTTCGAGCACCGCCGGATCATGGCTATGCAGGTGCTGGTATTCCTGGACCCCGGCGATGAAGATCGGCGCCACTCCACCCTCGCCCGCCTGCAGGGTGTCGCGGTACAGCCCGTGCAAATCCGGCGCCGCACGAAAGCGTTGCACAAAGCCGTTCAACTGCCGCTCCAGACGCCGCAGCACCGTGCCGCGCTGAATAATCAGGTACCAGCTGCACAACGAGGCCAGCAGCAAAGTGACCATCACCGCCTTGACCAACAGGCTGGCGTCGCTGATCAAGCCCCAGATCGTCATATGTTCCATCGTCGCGTGCATGGTGAATGTCCTCTATCCGTTTAACGTGCAGTGATTAAAAAGTCATGACAGCTCAAGGCAACTTCAACGTGCGGGTCACATCGGCCCAGGGCACGAACTTGAAGTTCTGGGTTTGCTCAGGCATGCGTTTGCGCCCGTCCTGCACTACCAGCAGGCCTTGGTTCCACGGCCCGCCGAGGTTGACGGCGGTGACTTCCAGGCCATCGGTTTCCGATGCGCCGTCGATACCGGCAGCGGCGTTCAGGCCGACCCGGAAGGCACCGCGACTGGCGAACGGCGGCTCGGCATCCAGCACCAGGTAGCTGTCATTGCCCTGGCTGGAGATCACCAGGTAGTCATGCTGCGCACTCTGGTACAGCGCCAGGCCCTCGACGTCCGCGTGCAATTGTTCGCCGACCTTGATCACGCTGGTTAGCGTCGCCGGTTGATCGGCACGGGCATCCACCGCCCACACGCCCACGTCTTCTTCGCCGATAAACAAGCGCTGGCGCTGGTCGTCGGCGACGCAGCCTTCAGGCTGGCTGTCGACCTTGAACTGGCGCACGAGCTCACCCTGCACGCGCCCGTCCGGGGCGCTGAGGCGGTATTGCAGGAAGGTGCCGTCCTTGCCGTTGGCGATCGCATAAATGTCGCCGCCGGCGGGCTGGAACAGGCACATGCCGTAGATCTCCTTGAGCGGCGTCGGCACTTCACCAGCCTCGCGCAACTCGCCGGTCTGCCGGTCGATGCTGAACAGGCTCAGGCTGTTGCGATCGCGATTGCTTGCCACGGCCAGGTCCACCGTCTGCTGGCCAAGCTTGAAACGCGGGCGCACGTCGACGTTGTTCAAGCGCCCCACCGCCAGCTCTTGCAGCAGCTTGCCATCAAGGTCGTAGGCCAGCAGGCCCTGTTTTTTGTTGGTGCCGAGCACGCGGCTCTGCCCAGGGTGCTCTGGGTGAACCCAGATCGCCGGGTCATCCGCCGCGTCGCCCTGACGCCCCACCGGCTCGCTCTGGCGCAGCGCGGCGACCTCCGGCAGCACCGGCGCGACCGGCACGGGTTTGGCCTGCCAGTCGAGGGTACCTTGGTACAGTTGGCCGCTGTCGTCGTCGCGTACCAGCAATTGCCGACCGTTGATTGCCAGTTGCTCCGGCTCCTTGAGGCCGGGCAGACCCAGGCTCGGTTGCTCTACCCAGCGCGCGCCGGAGGACTGAAACAGGTGCAACTGCGCGGTTTTCGGGTCCAGGGCGACCATCCCCCCCGGTACCAGCGCCATGGCCCCGGCTTCACGCTTGGAATCATCGAACAGCGCCACCGGCGTGCGTTTCACCGCGGCTTCGGGATGCGCCGGGTAGGCCCACCAGCCGACGTTTTCTTCGTTCACCACCAGTTGCTGCGTGGCGTCGTCCACCTGGCAGAACTGCGCCGACGGCGGCAACGGCACCCCACGCACACGGCGGGCTTCAGCGAGCAGCGTCGAGCCATTGCCTACCAGCCATTGCTCGCCCTTGCCCTCCTCCCCGACCAGGAACACAAACAGGTTGGCCGCCGCGTCGCGGTACAGGCACAGACCGTTTACCGGAAAGTCGCGGGGCGGCAGGTACAGCGGCTGGCCCCAGGTTTTAGCGGCGGTATCGAGGTTGATCAGCAGTGCCTGCTGGCGGTCGTTGTCGAGGCTGGCGACCACTGCGTGGGGGCCAGTGGCGCGTGTATCGAGGCTGCTGAAGTGACCGTTGAAACGCGCCAGTTCGGCGCCCTTGCTGTCGAGCAATTGCAGACCGTCACGCGGGCTGGCGGTGAGGCGCGTCTGACCGTCGGGCAGGATGGCCACGGCTTCGGCCCTCAGGCTGGGGCCCCAGGGCGTCAGGGCCAGATCGGCGGCGAAGACGGGGCCGCTGGTGGCCAGGGCGATCAGCAGGTACAGCTTGGAAATTCTCATGAACGAACAAATCCTTCGGAAAAATGCAGAACGCTGTGGGCTTGGGGGGCTTCAGTGGGTCAGCTACTGATGCGTCAATTGCCAGGCCCTCATCGGGGGCAAGCCCCCTCCCACATTGGAATTGAGTGAGTTAGAAATGCGTGAAGGTCAGGCCCACTTTGTAGGTGGGGCCGTACTCTTCGTACTGGCCGTTGTAGCTGCGGTGGCCGGTGTAGACGAAGTACGACTCATCGGTAAGGTTCTGGGCCTCGAAGCTGACTTGCAGGTTCTTGCTCAGTGAATAGCGCGCGCTGAAGTCGACGAAAGTCTGCGCGTCCACATGCAGGTCATGGGCCTTGTCGTTGATCGACGCCAGCTCATACAGGTAGGCCGATTTGTAGTTGGCCGACAGGCGCAGGCTGAGCTTGTCGTCTTCCCAACCAAGCATCAGGTTGCCGACGGTGTCCGACTGGCTGGGCAGGCTGATGTTGCGCTTGCGGTGAGTGCCACTGGCAGCGTCGAAGCCTTCGATGTCCGCGCTGGAGCGGCTGAATGTGCTGTTGGCGCCCACCAGCAGGCCATTCCACGGCGCCGGCAGCCAATCGAATTTCTGCGAGTAAGCCAGCTCCAGGCCATACAGCTTGGCGCTGTCGCCATTGGCGTAGGTGTGGGCCTCGGCGAAGTTGGTCCAGGCCCCGGTACCGGCCAGGTCGGTGTTGTAGACGAAATTCTGGATGTCCTTGTAGAACACAAACGCCGAGACGGTGCCGGCACGCCCCATGAAGTGCTCGATGCCCAGGTCCAGATTGCTCGATTCCAACGGCTTGAGGTCCGGGTTGCCGAAGGTGGCCTCGTCATCGTCGATCACAAAACCCGGCGCCAGTTGGCCGAAGGTCGGGCGCACCACGGATTTGGTCCAGGCCGCACGCACCTGGGTGTTCTTGTCGATCTGATAGCGCGCGTGCAGGCCCGGCAGCCAATGGTGGTAGCGGCGCCGGGTGTCGGTGGCGGTGAACTGACCGTCGGTGGCGCCGGTGCCCTTGGCTTCGAACTCGGTGCCTTCGTAGCGCAGGCCGGCGATAAAGCGCCAGTCGTCGATATCGATCGTGTTCATCAGGTAACCGGCGTTAATGTCTTCACGCATGGTGAAGTCGTTGACCCGGGATTCGGTCTCGTCATAGAAGTCCGCACGGTTGAGGCCGCCGATCAACTGCTTGATGCCGCTGGCGCTGATGCCAGGGCCGTAGTTGCCCAGGCGATAGTCGACATTGCCCTTCTGGAATTGCGTCAGGCTGAGCTGCTGGTCGGTAAAGCCCAGGCTGTCGAAATCCTTGTAGACCCAGGCTTCCAGGTCGTTGTCCTTGTTGCGCCGGCTGACCTTGCCGCCGAATTTGACCTGGGACGCATAGCCGCTCAGGTCGTAGTCGCGGGCCAGGTCCAGGCGCAGGTTTTTCTCAGTGTCTTTGGTGTTCTGTTTTTCCCAGTCGACTTTGTCGAGGGTGAAGTTGGCCGGGTCGTAGAAGGCGCTGCCGATGATCGGGCGCGGTTTGTCTTTGTCATAGAAACCGCTGTTGGCGAAGTCACCGCCGTCGAAGGTGGCGCCGGCAATATGCGCGGGGCTGTCTTCGCTGGACTGGCTGTAACCGGCCTGGCCACTGAGGGTCCACTGGCCGAGCATGCGTTCGCCGCCGAACACGTAGGACTGAATTTCCTGGGTCTCTTCGCGGTTCTTCAGCTTGCGCTTGCCCTCGGCCTCGCCCAACTGGCCGGGTGCCTGCGGGTCGGCGAATTCCAGGCTGGTGGAGTTGCGGGTCTCGGTGTCCGTGTAGCGGCTGTACAGGGTGCGCAGGTAGTAGCTGCTCAGGTCATCGGGTTTGTAGTCGAAGTTCAGGCCACCGCCGGCGCGTTCGCGGCTGATGTCGTAGTCGCGCTGTTCGAACTCGTTGAGCCTGGCACCGTCGGTGAAGTCCCAGGCGCCGCCGGTCTCGACGTTGTCCGAGCCGAAGTCGCGCTTCTGCCAGCTCAGCGCCGCGGCCACGCCGAAGTTGTCGATACCATCGCCGAGGCTGAAGCGGTTACTGGCGGCCCCGGAGAATTTGGGGCTGGTCTGGCGAGTGTTCTTGTCGTAGCTGGCTTCGCTGCTGCCGGTGTAGAACAGGCCTTTGTGATCGAAGGCCGACAGGCTTTGCACATCGACGGTGCCGCCCAGGGAGTTGGCGTCCATGTCCGGGGTGAGGGTCTTTATCACCGACAGCGACTGCACCAGCTCCGACGGCAACACGTCCAGGGCCACGGCGCGGCGGGCGCTCTCAGGGGCGGGCACCAGGGTGCCGTTGATGGTCACGCTGTTGAGGTCCGGGCCCAGGCCGCGCACGCTGACGAAACGCCCTTCGCCCTGGTCGCGCTCCACGCTGATGCCCGGCAGACGTTGCGCCGCTTCGGCGACGTTCTCATCCGGCAACTGCGCCACGCCGTCGGCATGCACCACGCTCTTGATGCTGTCGGCACTGCGCTGCTCCTTGAGCGCCTGGCTGATCGCGGCGGCCTGGCCGACCACGTCGACATGCTCGGTGGTGGCCGCGTCGGCCGCATAGAGCCGCTCGCTGGCTATCGCCAGGGCCAAGGCGGTAAGCGTGAAGCTGACGAGCCCGGTGCGCTTGTACATGCAATCCTCCCCAAGAATCCGTTCGACGCCAGGCAAAAGGCCCGGCAACTGGGAGGGCACGCTAGGGGTGGGGGATGACGGTTCTGTGACAGCGATCGGCGTAAAGCCCTGTAAACCGCGGCTTTCAGCCATGTGCTGAGATGAAATGAGCTGATATGACCTGCAAATCTCCCCTGTGGGAGGGGGCTTGCCCCCGATGGCTGTCTAGCAGCCAACAGATATGCCAGCTATCCCACCGCCATGAAGGGCATAGGTATCTACATAGCAGGAGAAAATGAGGTTGTTGTGGTGAGCAGGCTTGCCTGCGCTGGGCTGCGAAGCGGCCCCCATTCCACGCGATGTGGTTTTAGCTGATACACCGAGGCGCCTGGGTTTGGGGCCGCTTCGCAGCCCAGCGCGGGGCAAGCCCGCTCACCACAACAAGCCCACTTTTTGTGGCGCGGCGTGTTTGAGGTGAGCTGATTCGACCTGTCCCCGCTGTCATCCAACCGTCACATCCATCTGCTGTGCTGGCGCCCTTCGCTTCTTTGCCCAAGGACTCGCGGCTATGTTCTCCGTGCTCAAACCCCACCGCTGGAAACTCGCCCTGCTGCTGATTGCCGCCAATCTGGGGCTGATCCTGCACCTGGCCTGTGGCGAGCTCAAAAGCGTCAGCGAATGGGAGTGGCTGGATATCGTCGGCGAAGGCGGTTCGGCACTGCTGGCGCTGGTGTGGCTGGGGCTGGTGCTCAAGAGCCGCCCCGCCGGGCGCGTGACCAACTATCTGGTGCTGGGCCTGGCGTGCATCTTTTTTTCCTGGTGGATCGACAGCCTGGATGAATTTATCCGCTTGCCCGACAGCATCACCTGGGACCACTGGCTGGAGTCCGGCCCGATGCCGGTGGGCATGATCCTGCTGACCCTCGGCATCTACCACTGGCACCGCGAGCAACTGGCGATCAGCGCGCAAATGGAGAAACGCGAGCGGGTGTTCCGCGAACATCGCTTGTTCGACAAGCTCACACCCCTGGGCGGTGCCGACTACCTCAAGCGGCAATTGGCCGAGAGCCTTCAGGACAGCCGCGAGCAGGCCCAACCGCTGTCGCTGCTGGCCCTGGATCTGGACAACTTCGCCGCCATCAACCAGGCCTATGGGCATGCCGAAGGCGATGCGGTGCTGCAAGCCCTCAGCCAGTTGCTGTTGCTCAACCTGCGCCGCCAGGACTTGCTGTGCCGCCTGGCCGGCGACCGCTTTGTGGTGCTGCTGCCCAATACCGGCGAGCGCCAGGCCAAAGACATCGCTCTGGAATTGCAGCAAGCGGTGCGTGGCCTGGCCCACAAGACCCGGCAACAAGGCGAGCGCCTGCAATTGGCGGCCTCCACAGCGGTGGTGATGGCTCTGGACGAACCGCCCCACGACCTGCTCAAACGCCTCAACCTGGCGTTGGCCAAGGCCAAGCAGCCCTTGGCGAAAAGTGCCTGACATGGCCATCAACACCCGCTGGTATGAAAGCGACTGCCGCTTTATCCCTGGGCACTATCAACCCGCCACGCTGATCGACCTGGCACTGTCGCGGGGCATCGACAGCCATCGCTTGCTGCGCGGCACCGGGTTGTTCCACGAGGACATCCTGGCCGGCAACGCGCGCCTGAGCCCGCAGCAGTTTCTGGGTTTGATCGGTAACAGCCGCAAGTTGCTCGACGCCGACGACAGCAGCTTTCTGTTCGGCCAACGCCTATTGCCCGGCTACTACGGCGCCGCGAGCCATGCCCTGGGCCATGCGCAAAACCTGCACCAGGCGCTGGAGGTGCTGATCCAGTTGCAGGTGTTGCTCAGCCCATTGGTGGCGCTGCATCTGGAGTTGGACGAGCACCACGCCTACCTGTATTGGCAGGACAGTTGCGGGGCCGGCGAGCACTGGCGCTTCCTGCTCGAAGCCAGCATGACTTCGCTGGTTGCCATGAGCCAATGGCTCAGCGGCGAGCGCCTGCCCTGGGCGTGCAGCTTCAGCCATGCCGAGCCGCGTTATGTCGAGCAGTACTGGGTAAACCTGGGGGAAAACACGCGCTTTTCACGCCCCCTGGACATGCTGTGCATCCCCCGCCAATACCTGACACGTGCCTGGCCCGGCGCCTCGGCCACTGCCGCTCAAGTCGCGCGTCAACAGGCCCATGCACAGATCGACCAGCTCGGCTTTGCCGACAGTTTTCTCGACTGCCTCTACGATTACCTGCGCGATCAGGTGCGCCAGCCGCCCAACCTGGAACAGGCGGCGCAGGCGTTCGCCATGAGCCCGGCGACCCTCAAGCGCAAACTGCACAAACACGACACCGGTTTCCAGGAACAGGTCGACCGCGTGCGCAAGCAGGTGGCGTTGCACCTGTATCAGGTCAAGGGTTATAGCAACGATGAGGTGGCGGCCTACCTGAACTTCAACGACGCAGCCAACTTCCGCCGCGCCTTCAAGCGCTGGACCGGCAGCACACCGAACCTGATCCGTCAGTTGTTCAACAGCCGCTAGCCAGGCGCTCGCGCAAAAACTCCACCAGCGCCTGCACTGGCCGTGAGCTTTGGCGGTGCTGGGGATACACCGCCGACAAGGTCAGCGCCTCGGGGGCGAACTCATCGAGCACCGTGACCAGCCGCCCGTCCTGCAAGGCATCGCCGACGATAAAGGTGGGCAGGTAGGTGACGCCCAGCCCGGCAATCGCGGTGTCGCGCAGCAAGTCGCCGTTATTCACGCGCATGCGCCCGCTGACGTTCAGCGCCTGCACCTTGCCCTTGAAGCGCCATTGCACCTGGCGGCCGTGGCCGTACGGCAGGCAGTCGTGGTCGGTCAGGTCCTCGGGTTTCTGCGGCGTGCCGCGCAACGCCAGGTAGTCGGGGCTGGCGCAGTAGACCCGCGCGATGCTGGCGATGCGGCGCGCGATCAACGTGGAATCTTCCAGGGTGCCGATGCGCAGCACCAGGTCGTAGCCCTCGCCGATCAGGTCCACGGGGCGGTCGCTGAGGTCGACCTCCACCGTCACCTGCGGATAGCGTTGCAGAAATAACGGCAACAGACAGCCCAGGTGGGCGATGGCAAACGACAGCGGCGCACTGAGGCGGATGGTGCCGCGCGGCTCGCTGTTCTGCCCGGCAATGCCCTGCTCCACCTGC
Organism: Pseudomonas sp. S5F11; assembly: GCF_019641515.1. Classification (NCBI taxonomy): domain Bacteria; kingdom Pseudomonadati; phylum Pseudomonadota; class Gammaproteobacteria; order Pseudomonadales; family Pseudomonadaceae; genus Pseudomonas; species Pseudomonas sp. S5F11. The sequence continues at coordinate 338,356 of NZ_JAIFJZ010000001.1, read as the reverse complement.
TCGACTTCACCGAGCAGACGCAACGCGGATTCGTAATAACTCTGCCCCAAAGGCGTGACATCCAACCGACGCGTGGAGCGATTGAGCAAGCGCACGCCCAGGCGGTCTTCCAGTTGGATCAAGCGGCGGCTGACGAACTGCTTGGACAGTCCCAGCTGTTCGGCGGCAGCGGTGAAACTGCCGGACTCCATGACCTGGCAGAACAGGCGCATGTCTTCGAAGGGGTTCATTGTCGCTTCTCGGTGGACATTTGCAGGGCTTTATAACCGGATGATCGCAACACCACAAATCAAATGTGGGAGGGGGCAAGCCCCCCTCCCACATCGTTGACCTACAGGCGTGAGAACCGGTTACTTGGCGGTGAACGCCGAGTAGCTGTTCATCAGGTTGCGGTAGTTGGGGATACGCGGCGACAGCAGGTTGGCCAGGCCTTCCATGTCGTTGCGCCAGTCCACTTGCAGCTCGCAGGCCACGGCGAACCAGTTGACCAGTTGCGCACCGGCGGCGGTCATGCGTGCCCACGCGGCTTGTTGCACGGTTTCGTTGAAGGTGCCGGACGCGTCGGTGACCACGAACACCTCAAAGCCTTCGGCAAGGGCGCACAGGGTCGGGAACGCTACGCACACGTCCGTCACCACACCGGCAATGATGATCTGCTTGCGGCCGGTGGCCTTGACCGCTTTGACGAAGTCTTCGTTATCCCAGGCGTTGATCTGGCCAGGCCGAGCGATGTATGGCGCGTCCGGGAACATGGCCTTGAGTTCCGGCACCAACGGGCCGTTAGGGCCGCTTTCGAAGCTGGTGGTGAGGATGGTCGGCAAGTTGAAGAATTTGGCGACATCGGCCAGGGCCAGCACGTTGTTCTTGAACTCGTTGGGGGAGAAATCCTGTACCAGGGAAATCAGGCCGGTCTGGTGATCCACCAACAGCACCACTGCGTCATCTTTGTTCAAGCGCTTGTACGTCATGGGGTTAACTCCTTGGGTTGGGATTAAAAGGCAAAGCACGAGCAGCCGAACGCGCCCCAGAAACCCTGGAAGTCGCTGACCGGCACGCTGGAAAGGCGCGCTTTTTCATGGCTGTGGGCATGCACGCCGCACGGGCCGCTGCATTGGTGAACCTGGGCCTGCAACGGTGAGCTGGGGCGCCAGTGCCCTGGCACCTTGACCACCGGCGACCAGTCCGGCAGCACCGGTACGCGCGGCGGTGCGTAGTCTTCGAAGTCGCCGGCGCCGTACACCACTTTGCCGCCGACCACGGTCAGCACCGATTCGATCCACTTGATGGCCTCTTCATCGACGCTGAAAAAATCCGCCGACAGCGCGGCGACGTCCGCCAATTGGCCGACTTTGATCTGGCCCTTCTTGCCCTGCTCCGAAGAAAACCAGGCGCTGCCATGGGTGAACAATTCCAGCGCGGTAAGGCGCGGCAGGCCCTCGGCATGCAGTTCCAGACCGCCGACAGTGCGGCCGCTGACCATCCAGTACAACGAGGTCCAGGGGTTGTAGCTCGATACGCGGGTGGCGTCGGTGCCGGCGCCGACCGGCACGCCTTCGGCCAGCATGCGCTTGATCGGCGGCGTGGCTTCGGCCGCTTTGGCGCCGTAGCGCTCGACGAAATATTCGCCTTGGAACGCCATGCGGTCTTGGATCGCAATACCACCGCCCAGGGCGCGTACGCGTTCGATGTTTTTCGGGGTGATGGTTTCGGCGTGGTCGAAGAACCACGGCAGGCCATTGAACGGAATATCCCGATTGACCTTCTCGAACACGTCGAGCATGCGCGAGATCGATTCGTCGTAGGTGGCATGCAAGCGGAACGGCCAGCGCTGCTCCACCAGGTGACGCACCACCGGTTCCAGTTCCTGCTCCATGGTCAGCGGCAGGTCGGGGCGCGGTTCGAGGAAGTCTTCGAAGTCGGCGGCGGAGAACACCAGCATTTCACCGGCACCGTTGTGGCGCAGGTAGTCGTCGCCCTGGTGCAGGGTGACGCTGCCGGTCCAGTTCTTGAAGTCGCTGAGTTCTTCCTTGGGCTTTTGGGTGAACAGGTTGTAGGCGATGCGCACCGTCAGCTGTTGGTCCTTGGCCAGTTGCTCGATCACTGCGTAGTCATCGGGATAGTTCTGGAAACCGCCGCCGGCATCGATGGCGCTGGTCAGGCCCAGGCGATTGAGTTCGCGCATGAACTGGCGAGTCGAATTGACCTGGTATTCCAACGGCAGTTTCGGGCCTTTGGCCAGGGTCGAATACAGGATCATCGCATTGGGCCGCGCCACCAGCATGCCGGTGGGGTTGCCATTGCTGTCGCGCACGATCTCGCCACCCGGCGGGTTCGGCGTGTCCTTGGTGTAGCCGGCCACGCGCAGAGCCGCACGGTTGAGCAAGGCGCGGTCGTACAGGTGCAACACGAACACCGGGGTATCCGGCGCAGCCTGGTTGAGTTCCTCCAGGGTCGGCATGCGCTTTTCGGCGAACTGGAATTCGTTCCAGCCACCGACCACACGCACCCACTGCGGTGTCGGGGTGCGGTCGGCCTGTTCCTTGAGCATGCGCAAGGCATCGGCCAGGGACGGCACGCCTTCCCAGCGCAGTTCGAGGTTGTAGTTCAGGCCGCCACGAATCAGGTGCAGGTGCGAGTCGTTGAGACCCGGGATGACCGTGCGGCCCTTGAGGTCGATAACCTGGGTCGCGCTGCCGCGCAGGGCCATCGCTTCAGCGTCGGTGCCGACGGCAACGAAGCGGCCCTGGTGGATGGCGACGGCGGTCGCACGCGGGTTTTCACGGTCCACGGTGTGGAACTGGCCATTGAACAGGATCAGATCGGCGTTCATAGGGTTTCCTTTACAGAGGCTTCAAGCCAGGGAGCGAACAGGCGCGTGGCGGCCGGCATCATCACGTAGACCACCAGCACCACGATGGTCACGGTGACCAGGAACGTGGACACCACGTAGTTAGAGAGCAAGGGATGCAGGCGCAGCAGCGGGCCCCAGATAATCGGCACCAGCAGGGTCAGCGGCAGGATCACGCAAAGCGACACCACCGCCTGTTTCCAGCGCGGCGGCGGCGCGCTGCCGTCGGCCAGGGGGGTGAACCAGAATTCGTTGACGGCGCCGATTTCGGTCTGGTCGCCATCGGCGAGCATCGGCGCGGCTTCGTCGATCAGGGCCTTGCGTTGGGGCGATTCGAGCCAGTGTTGCAGGTCGTCGGTGGAGCGGTAGCGCAGCACGCAGGTAAACAGCGCCAGGCCGTCCTGCTTGCCGCGCACCACGTCGACGCCCAGGTGCCCGGGCCGTTCGCCGGCAATGCGCACGATGCGCCGCAGCCAGGCTTCGTAGTCGGCCTCAAGGCCGGATTTGATGCGGTGTTTGACCACCAGGGTGACGACTTCGTCGGCCCCTGTCTTGGCGGCTGGATCCATGGCGTGCCCCTCTGCTTCCCACTATCAGCGATGAGGGAAGTGTGCCGTGGACCCGCCAAGGAAAATTGCATGTACGTGCTGTGTGGATGGGACGGGCTTACCAGCCTTCTTTCAACATCCGCAGTTCCAGATGCTGCAACAGCATGATGGTCTTGCCATCCACGATCTCGCCACTTTGCACCATCGCCAAGGCTTGTTCGAAACCCAGCTCCAGCACTTCGATGTCTTCGCCCTCTTCTTCCAGGCCACCGCCGCTGCCAACCTGATCGGCCGGCTGGTATTGGCCGATAAAGAAGTGAATCCGCTCGGTCACCGAGCCGGGACTCATGAATGCCGCGTAGATTTTCTCGACGTGCCCGACGCGATAACCGGTCTCTTCTTCGGCTTCCAAGCGAATGCGTTCTTCGGGGCTGGCGTTGTCGAGCAGGCCGGCCGCCGCTTCGATCAGGTAACCGTGGTAGTCGTTGACGAACGTGGGCATGCGGAACTGGCGAATCAGCAACACCGTGCGTTGCGCGCGGTTGTACAACAGGATGGTGGCGCCATTGCCACGGTCGTACACCTCACGGGTCTGGGCCTGCCAGCTACCATCGCGGCGGCGCAGGTCGAAGCTGTATTTCTTGAGGTTGTACCAGTTGTCCGAAAGGGTCTCTTCGGCGGTGATGCGTACGGGGCTGCTGTCCATGGTCGGGCCTTTGCTCAAAGGAGCAGGAGCATGTCGCGCAGAGAGCGACAGCGTCAAGCCGCACAACGGTGGTCGAAATAATTCCTGCCGGCGCGGGGCTTCTGGTAAAAACCCTGCTTCACCTTTTGACCGGGAACGCTCATGTCGTCTCGTTTGCTGTCTCGCCTGGGCCTGCGCTGGTTTCCCCTGCTGTGCATGGCGTTGTTGATCGTGGGTCTGCCGGTGGGGTGCAGCATCTTGCAGCACAAAGAGCGCGAGCTGGTGTTTCGCATCGAGCCGGGCACCGCCAGTTGGTACAGCGGCCTGCCCAAGGCGGTGCAGGAATTCGAACTCAAGCCGGCCAGCTTCAAAGCCGGGCAGAACATCCATGCCTGGTGGTACCCGGCGGCCAGCAAGAATGCGCCGGCGATCCTCTACCTGCATGGCGTGCGCTGGAATCTGACCGGGCAACTGTTTCGCATCGAGCAACTGCATGCCCTGGGCTTTTCGGTGCTGGCCATCGACTACCGGGGCTTCGGCAAAAGTCACGGCGACTTGCCGTCGGAAACCACGGTATACGAAGACGCGCGCATCGCCTGGGAGCGCTTTCAGGTGCTGCAACCCGACCCACAAAAACGCCTGATCTACGGGCATTCCCTCGGCGGCGCGGTGGCCATCGACCTGGCGGCGGAATTGGGTCAGCAATCGCCGGTGCCGGTGCGTGGCCTGGTGATCGAATCCACTTTTACTTCCCTTGCCGATGTGGCCACGGCGGTGGCTAATACCTCGTTGCCGGTGCGCTGGCTGCTGTCGCAGAAATTCGATTCCATCGACAAGATCGCCGATATCCGCATGCCGTTGTTGGTGGTGCATGGCCTGGACGACCGCTACGTTCCGCCGCGTTTCAGCCAGCAATTGTTTGCCGCTGCCCAAGAGCCCAAACGCTTGTTGCTGGTGCCCGGTGCCAGCCACAACAACAGCATGAGCCTGGCCGGTCGCACGTATCGCCAGGCACTCGATCAACTGATGCAATCTAAGGTTCAGACGCAAGCCATCACACACTCCACAAGCCGCGACGGCGACTCGTAAAACGCTTTTCGGCACTGGTTTCGATCGGGCCTGTCAAGCGCAAACCCTGGCCATGCTGGGCCAAACCTTAAGTTGATCAAATATTGATCTTGGGCGAAATCACCAACCCCGCCGGGGCCCGGCAAAGTTATCCACAGAGATACCCACGGTTTTCGTGGACAACTCTTTTTATTTTTTTACGATTTTTTGTGCGGCGGGTCGCGCCTTGAATGGGCGCCGCCGCTAAACCGCCCCGATTCCACACAGCGGCTTCGGGGCGGTCAAACGAGAGGGTGAAAGTCAAGTATTGCGTTCAACAGGGCCGGCGATTAATCTCGCATAAACCCGCAAAAAAGCGCACAAACATGCAAAACACCCACGCCGCCATCGACCTCCCCTCGTTACGCAAACAAAAGATCCTGTTGCTGCTGGAGCGCGACGGCAAAGTCACCGCAGCCGAACTGGTCGAACACTTTGCGGTGTCCTCGGACACCATCCGCCGCGACCTCGGCGAACTGGCCGCCGCCGGCCTATTGCAGCGTGTACACGGTGGCGCCCTGCCCCGGCCTAAAGACACCGGTAAGGATTTTTTTACCCGGGTCGGTGAGACCGATGCGGTCAAGCGGCACCTGGCCCAACTGGCCGCCGAACGCGTCGAGGACGGGCAGATCGTGATGTTCGATTCCGGCTCCACCACGCTGCAGATCGCCCGCTCACTGCCGCTGTCGCTCCGCCTTACGGTGGTGACGGCATCGCCGATGATTGCCATCGCCCTGGCGGACCACCCGGACGTCAAGGTGATCCTCGCCGGCGGCCAACTCAACCCGGCCACCCTCTCCACCCACGGCCACGACACCGTGCGCTTGATCCAAAGCATCAAGGCCGATCTGCTGTTTACCGGGGTCTGCGCGCTGCACCCACAGGTGGGCATGACGTCGCTGCATTTCGATGAAGTGGCGGTCAAGCAAGCGTTGCTCGACAGCGCCTCCCAGGTGGTGGCGGTGACCATGGCCGACAAACTCGGCGCCGTGGAGCCCTTCGTGGTGGCGCCGTGCAGCCGAATCCACAGCCTGATCACCGAGTGGCATGCGCCGGATATCGCGGCGTATGAACAGTTGGGGCTAGAAGTGCTGCGGGTGGATGTCTAGCCACGGCAGCGTGGGTTTGCCCTATGACTCTGCGTGCGCCTTCGCGTAATCAATGGCCAATTGGACATCGGTGATTTTTTCGGCCTCCTCGTCCGGAATTTCAATTTCGAACTCGTCTTCCAGGGCCATCACCAGTTCCACCGTATCCAAGGAATCGGCGCCCAAATCGTCCACGAAAGAACTCTCGTTCTTGATATCGGCTTCAGCAACGCCTAGCTGGTCGGCGACGATTTTCTTCACTCGCTGTTCGATGTCACTCATTTGAATATCCTCACTTGGTGACCTTGGAGCCGAGCGTTTCATTGGGCGCCAGCACACCGGTTGCATGCAGCAAGTTGTTCACGGCATGCAGCACACCGAGGTCTTCAAGCGTCGCAGTTTTGTTCAGGATACGCCGCAGACAGGCATAGATTTTCAGCTCGCCGAAGGCCGCGTCGTCATAGCGCACCCGCTCGTTGAGGATGATGTTGGCTTTTTGGTCGATCTTGATTTGGAGGAACTTCTTCAATTCGGATTTAGTCATGGCCGCTCTCCCGGCTGGGCATGTGTACGCCTTTGACTATATCCATCGGATACAAAGCGGCTACTGTCAGATCTGACAGGTGTATAGATCGATTGGCAATGAACCCAAGCCATTCACCCGTTAGAGCGTGCTAAACCCCGCCAGCTGCTGCTCCAGCAGGTACAACGCATCGTCCAGCGCCCGGCCGCTGGCGGTGTTGTCGAAGATGCACCAGGTGGGGATGCCTTGCTCGATGGACTGCAGCAACTGCCGGGCATACGCCTGCACCCGTGCGGGGCCATAGGCGCTGTGGTAAATGCGCGGGGAGCCGTGCAGGCGCCAATAGCGCACGCCGTGCCAGCCGGCGGGCAGGTGGCCGCCCTCAATTACCGCAGGGTCGGCGGCGACCCGGCCGATATGCAAATCCTGCAACAACCCTTCAGCCTCAAGCCAGCTGGCATGCCGCGGTTCCAGCACCACGGCGCCCAGATAGCGTTGGCGCAAGGCGCGGAAAAACACCGCAGCGGTCACGGGCTCGTACGCTAATGACGGAGGCAATTGCACCAGCAGGCAGCCTAGGGAGTCGCCCAATCGCTGACACTGCGCTAGAAACTCATCCAGCGCGGTTTCGCAGTGCGCCAGTCGCAACTCATGGGTGATGAGCTTGGGCATTTTCACTGAGAACCGAAAAGTCGACGGTACCGACTGTGCCCAGCGCGCGTAGGTCGTGGGCAAGTGAGCGCGGTAAAACGAACTGTTGATTTCCACCGCATTGAAGCGCGAGGCATAGCGCTGCAAATGCGTGCCCTCTGCGTCGAATGCCGGCCAGTGTTCGCGCGGCAGGCTCCAGCCTGCGCAACCGATGTACAAGGGTGCGGCCCAAACAGCAGCCGCGCGGCCGGCGTCGTCAGCCATGGCTTGAATGCTCCGCTCAGTGGCTCAATTTGCGCTCGGCCTTGGCGGCTTGTTCGTTGATCGCATCGGTCTGGCGCTCGGTGTCTTTGATCGAGGTGGGAGTGAGCACCTTGTCAACGGTTTCGGTGTTGGGGTTCGGGCGCTCCAGGGTCTGGCCTTTGACAGGATTGTCGGTGCCTTTTTGCGCCTCTTCGGAGCTGACGGGGGTGGGGGTTTTATCGGCGCTCTTGTGCTCGGTCACGGGGCATTCTCCTAGTAATTGACGCGCCGCCATCACACGGCGGGCTCATTCAGCAGAGCCCTGGGCTTTTCGATAGTTCAAGGAATTTGCCGCGGCCACCGCTGGCGAAAAAAGCACAAAAAAATTTAAACCTTTTGCCCCAGTGCCGGCTCAACACCCAGGTAGCGACATCACGTCATTCACAAGGAGAGACACCATGACTACCAAGCTGATGAAACAAATGGGCCTGACTTTCGCACTGGTTGCCGGTTCGATGTCCGCAGCCTTCGCGGCCACCTCCAACGACTTCGTAGATAAGGCCGCACAGAGCGGCATCACCGAAGTCGAGGCCGGCAAACTGGCCCTGCAAAAAAGCAGCTCGGCCGACGTGAAAACCTTCGCCCAGCACATGGTCGATGACCACACCAAAGCCAACCAGGAACTGATGGCCCTGGCCAAGAAGCATGATCTGGAAGTGCCGGACGACGCCGCACTGATGGACAAGGCCAAGAAAGCCATCCTGGAAATGCGCGATGAGTCCTTCGACAAGGCCTATGCCAACAACCAGGTCAACGCCCACGAAGAAGCCGTGGAACTGTTCAAGAAAGAGTCGACCTCTTCGGACAACGCCGAGCTGAAAGCTTTCGCCACCGAGAAGCTGCCGACCCTGGAAAAACACCTGCAAATGGCCAAAGAGCTGCAAAGCAAGTACGCCAAGTAATTCGCCCGATCGCGCCCCTGCGTCAGATGACGCGGGGGCATTCGTGACGCCAACAACCCTTCGCACAGGAGACACTCGATCATGAGCACCCACCTCAACGGTAAGCACATCCTGATCATCACCTCCAATACCGGTATCGAACGCGACGAACTGGTCAAGCCGCTGGAAGCGTTGCGCGGTTTCGGCGCCAATGTGACCCATGCGTCCAGCAAGGGCGGCACCACCCAGACGTTCGTGGGCGACACCGAAAAGGACAAGACCGTGGAATCCGATGTGCAACTGTCGGACGTGGTCGGCAGCGACTTCGATGCCTTGGTGATTCCCGGCGGCACCGTCAACGCAGACACCCTACGCCAGGACGCGGCCGCGCTGCGCCTGATCAAAGAATTCGCCGATGCCGGCAAAACTATCGCCGCGATCTGCCACGGCCCATGGGCCTTGATCGACGCAGGCGTGATCAAAGGCAAGACCCTCACCTCCTACAAGAGCGTACGCATCGACCTGGAAAATGCCGGTGCCGCCGGTTGGGTGGATGAGCCGGTCAAGCAATGCCAGGCCAATGGCTGGACCTTGATCACCTCGCGCACGCCGGACGATCTGCCAGCATTCAATGACGCGATTGCCAAGGCCCTCGCCGGCTGATCCGCGAGCCCGTAAACAAAACAGGCGCCCCGAGGGGCGCCTGTTTGCTGTCTGAGCCATGCCTCAGTGTTTACCTTGCTCCGGCATCTCTCGCTTGGGCCCGAACATCGCCCAGGCAATCAGACCCAGCAGCGGCACAAAGATCAGGATGATCAGCCACAACCCCTTGGTCTCCCAGCCACTGGTGCTGCGCAATACGGCGTTGATCGCCCACAGTTCCAACAGCAGTACAACCACCGCCAACCCGATCCAGACATATTCTAATTGCATGTTTCACCTCCTGAGGTCTAAGGCTTAGGTCAACCCATTGCGCTCAGGGTTCCATCGGATTTGCGCAAGTGTCGCAAACAGCCTGCCCAAGGCCGGCTTAATGCAATGTAGTGGATAGGCAACCATGCAAGCTGCACGACATCAGCATTCACATAAATCCAATAAGTTATTGATATTTAAATTATTTATTTATAACCAAGAGTTGGTACGGCGGATGCAACACCCCATAGGACGAGGCGCGCACTTCGACGTGCCCGAACCCTATCCGTGAGGTTTCACCATGAATGCCATCGACCTGCTCAAAGCCGACCATGAACGCGTCAAGACACTGCTGACCCAACTAAGCGAATCCACCGAGCGCGGCGTTAAAAAGCGCACTGAGCTGCTGGCCAAGCTCGAAATGGAAATTACCCTGCACACCAAGCTTGAAGAAGAGATTCTCTACCCGGCCTTCCGCAAAGCCGGCGGCAAAGAGCAGGACATCATGTACCACGAAGCCAAGGAAGAGCACCGCACCGTCGACAGCCTGGTTCTGCCCGACCTGAAGAAGACCGAGCCGTCCAGCACTGAGTTTTCCGGCCGCGTCAAAGTGGTCAAGGAACTGCTGGAGCACCACATCGAAGAGGAGGAAACCGAAATGTTCCCCCAAGCCCGCAAGCTGCTGGGCAAGGCACAACTGGAAGAACTCGGTGCCGAAATGGAGGCCATGAAGGCCGCGTATAAAAAAACCATGGCCAAGCCGATGGCGGCTTAAAAGCTGGCCGGACCACGGGCACGCTCCGGCTGCCCGGGGTTTGTGCAATGACATAAGGGGATTGCGTCATGAAGACCACCACGTCCCGAAGGATCGTACTTACCGCTTGCCTGACGGCGCTGCTGGCTGGGCCTGTCTTTGCGGCATTCGGCGATAACAGCGGTGCCGCAGGTTCCGCACTGCCGCCGGGTACTTACCCCAGCAGCCCTTCAGACAGCAGCCAGAAAACCGACAACAGCACGCAGAAACAACAGCCCGCGAAAAAAGCCCCCAGACCCAAACCCGCTAAACCCTCCAAAGAGCGCAGAGACACACCTCGATCAGGCAGCTGATGGCTTATCCACGGGGGGTGGCTGTGTAGTCACGCCCCAATCACCATGCTCGTACCAGTCGTCGCCGAGCATCTCGGCGGGGTGCATGGTGCGATCGGCACCGTTGCCACAGGCCAAATCAGTGGCGGCGCAGTAACGGTCGCAGCCCCAGCAGATTCGCTCAGGGTGCTTAGGGTGCAACGGAAACGGCTTGGCCATGACGAGTTCCTTATCAACGCGCGGTAGCCTCACCGTAACGCGTGAAGTGGCGGCTGACCTTGATCGGCATCAAGCCTGGCCAAGATGAAATATCCTCGAAACTTGACAAGAATCATTATTATCTGCGCCGCACCTTCCTAGACTCGGGCCCTCCCCCCTCACCCGTCAGGAAGTTTTCATGCGAACCCTCTCTCTGCTGCCGCTGGCCCTGCTGCTGTCCACCTCTGCCGCACTGGCCAAGGAATACCCGATTGGCGAACCGCAACACTGCCCGGGGTTGGAAATCGGCGCCGTGTACCTGCAACCGATCGAAATGGCGCCTACCGGCATGATGCGCGCCACCGTCGACTCCGACGTGCATTTGGAGGCCGATGTGCGCGCCACGGCGGACAACGCCCAAGGCTTTCAGGAAGGCAGTTTCGTGCCATACCTGAACCTATCTTTCACCTTGAAAAAGCAAGGCAGCGACACGCCGATCAGCGGCGACTTCCACGCCATGGTTGCCAATGACGGCCCGCACTACGGCGATAACGTCAAGCTACAAGGCCCCGGCAAATACACCCTCACCTTCAGCGTGCTGCCGCCCACCGGCCCTCATTCGTTGGGTCGCCACACCGACAAGGAAACCGGGGTTGCGCCGTGGTTCGAGCGTTGCGAAGTGCACTACGAATTCGTCTACGCCGGCATCGGCAAGAAAGGCGGTTATTGATGCGCCGCGCCTTGCTGCTGGGTGGCCTGCTGCTCGGCGGCGCGGCCGCCGCGGCGCCGTTGCCCACCTATGAGTTGAGCTTGCGCGATGGGCACTTCACGCCGTCGCAACTGGTGGTCAAGGCCGGTGAGCGCTTCAAGATCGTGCTCACCAATGCCGGCCAGGGCCCGGCCGAATTCGAAAGCACGCCGTTGCGCGTGGAGAAGGTGTTATCGCCCGGCGTCACCACCTTTGTGGTGATCCACCCGCTCAAACCCGGCGAATACCCGTTCTTCGACGAGTTCAACCCACAGCTGCCCGAAGGCAGCCTCCTCGCTCAATAACCGCCGGAGCTGTTGATGAATCAAGCGATGTTCATTGTGTGGCGCGAAAGCGTCGAAGCGCTGTTGGTGATCGGCATCCTGCAAGCCTGGATCAGCCAGCAGGCCGGTCGCTCGCGCCTGGCACGTTTTCTGTGGGCCGGGGTGCTGCTCGGTCTGTTGTGCTCGGCGGGCCTGGCCGGGCTGATGCTGTGGGCCGCAGAAACCATGACCGGCGCCGAAGGCGAATGGCTGCAAGCCCTGCTGACCTTGGTCGCCAGCGCTCTGATGGTGCAGATGGTGTTCTGGATGCATCGCCACGGCCCCACCCTTCGCCACAGCCTGTTACGCGACGCCGACCAGCGCCTGGCACGCCAGGGCGGCTGGGGCTTGTTGCTGCTGGCGTTGCTGGCGGTGAGCCGCGAGGGCAGCGAAACCGTAGTGTTCCTGTATGGCGCCGGCGCGCGTTTGCACGACACGGCCCTGAGCCTGTTCGCCATTGGCGGCGTGCTCGGCCTGGTGCTGGCCGGTCTCACGGTGCTGCTGTTGCGCAGCAGCCGCCGCGTACTGTCGTGGGCGCACTTTTTTGCCCTCAGCGAAGCCTTGCTGTTGCTGCTGGGCGGCGCGTTGCTGGTGGCTGCCGTGGACCGTATCAGCGGGCAGCTGCTGGCAATGGACCTGCCGGACTGGGTCTACACGGCCTTCGGTGAGAGCCGCTGGGACAGCAGCGCACTGCTCAGCGACAGCCATGGCGTGGGCGCCCTGCTCGCCGATTTCGCCGGCTACCGCGCCGCGCCCAGCCTGATCACCCTGGTGGCGCTGCTCGGCTACTGGCTGTGGGTGAGCCACGGCCTGCGCCGGTCGCGGCACGCGGCATGAGTTGGCTGGCCCGTCTGGGCGATGGCATGCGCCGCCATGCGCGGCTGATCCGTGCGCTGCAATGGGCGGTGGTCGTGGTCTACGCGCTGCTGCTGGTGGTGCCGGCGCTGCTGCCGCTGCCTGACACTCAGGCGCACCTGGTGAACAACCTGACCCTGCTGGCGCAATTTATGTTCTGGGGCGTGTGGTGGCCGTTCGTGTTGCTGTCGATGGTGATGTTCGGGCGCCTGTGGTGCGGCGTGCTGTGCCCGGAAGGCGCTCTAAGCGAATGGGCCAGCCAGCACGGACGCGGCCTGGGCATTCCGCGCTGGCTGCGCTGGGGCGGCTGGCCCACCGTGGGCTTTTGCCTGACCACCCTGTATGGGCAATTGATCAGCGTATACGACTACGCCCAGGCAGCATTGCTGATTCTTGGCGGCTCCACCGTAGCGGCCGTCGTGGTGGGCCTTTTGTTCGTGCGCGGCAAGCGTGTGTGGTGCCGCTACCTGTGCCCGGTGAGCGGCGTATTCGCCCTGCTCGCGCGCCTGGCGCCGGTGCGCTTTGCGGTGGACGAGCAACGCTGGAAGGCCAACACCGCGCCGCGCCTGCCCCTGCCCAACTGCGCGCCGCTGCTGGACATCCGCCGCCTGCAAGGCGCCAGCGAGTGCCACGCCTGCGGGCGCTGCAGTGGGCAACGCAGCGCCGTGCAACTGATCGCACGCTCGTGCAACGAGGAAATCCTCCAGGCCCGTCATCAAACTGCCTCGGTATGGGACGCGCGCCTGCTGCTGTTCGGCGTGATCGGCCTGGCCATGGGTGCGTTTCAATGGACCGTCAGCCCGTGGTTTATCGCCCTCAAACAACACCTGGCCGAATGGCTGGTGGTACACGATTGGCTATGGCCGCTGCAAGACACCGCGCCATGGTGGCTGCTGACCCACTACCCGCAGCTCAACGACAGTTTCAGTTGGCTGGATGGGATGTGCATCGTGCTGTACCTGGGCGCCAGCTCACTGCTGCTGGGTGGCGCATGCTGGGTGCTGATGAAATTCAGCGCACGTGTTGCGGGCGACCGCGCACTGTTTCGGCCCCTTGCCCTGACACTGACGCCACTCGGTGGTGCGGGGTTGTTTCTCGGCTTATCGGCGACCACGGTGAAGTTATTGCGCTACGAAGGGCTGGTGTTGGCCTGGGTGCAAACGGCGCGCGGGGCCCTGTTGGTGGCGGCTGTTGGATGGTGTGTCTGGTTGGGATGGCGGCAACTGAGCGGCCTACCGCGCAAGGCACGAATGGCGGCATGGATGGGTGTCTTGACGGCTGCCGGCATGGTCGCAGGCGCATGGTGGTTACAGTTCTGGGGCTGGGCTTGACCGCGACTTGCCTGATGCAAGGCGGTCCATTGTGGGAAAATGACGGCGGGTCAGCAACAGATGCGTCGACTGACACTCCCACATCGGGGGCAAGCCCCCTCCCACCTTTGATTGCATTGCCTGGGCTGGATCATACGGCGCACTGCCGCACAGTTCGCGGCATGCCAATCCAAACAGCTTCCCAAGCATTAACTGAAAAAACCGGCTCAAACTGTGGGAGGGGGCTTGCCCCCGATGGCGGCGGGTCAGCAACACATGTGTCAAATGACACTCCCACATCGGGGGCAAGCCCCCTCCCACCTTTGATTGCATTGCCTGGGCTGGATAATACGACGCACTGCCGCGCAGTTCGCGACAGGCCGATCCAAACGGCTTCCCCAGTATTAACTGAAAAAACTCGCTCAAACTGTGGGAGGGGGCTTGCCCCCGATGACGGCCGGTCAGCAACACATGTGTCAACTGACACTCCCACATCGGGGGCAAGCCCCCTCCCACCTTTGATTGCATTGCCTGGGCTGGATAATACGGCGCACTGCCGCACAGTTCGCGGCATGCCAATCCAAACAGCTTCCCAAGCATTAACTGAAAAAACCGGCTCAAACTGTGGGAGGGGGCTTGCCCCCGATGGCGGCCGGTCAGCAACACATGTGTCAACTGACACGCCCACATCGGGGGCAAGCCCCCTCCCACCTTTGATTGCATTGCCTGGGCTGGATCATACGGCGCACTGCCGCACAGTTCGCGGCATGCCAATCCAAACAGCTTCCCAAGCATTAACTGAAAAAACCGGCTCAAACTGTGGGAGGGGGCTTGCCCCCGATGACGGCGGGTCAGACAACACATGCATCAACTGACACTCCCACATCGGGGGCAAGCCCCCTCCCACCTTTGATTGCATTGCCTGGGCTGGATCATACGGCGCGCTGCCGTACAGTTCGCGGCATGCCAATCCAAACAGCTT
Source organism: Pseudomonas sp. S5F11 (assembly GCF_019641515.1). Lineage (NCBI taxonomy): Bacteria > Pseudomonadati > Pseudomonadota > Gammaproteobacteria > Pseudomonadales > Pseudomonadaceae > Pseudomonas > Pseudomonas sp. S5F11. The sequence continues at coordinate 323,308 of NZ_JAIFJZ010000001.1, read as the reverse complement.
CCCAAGCATTAACTGAAAAAACCGGCTCAAACTGTGGGAGGGGGCTTGCCCCCTCCCACCTTTGATTGCATTGCCTGGGCCAGGTCATACGGCGCACTGCCGTGCAGTTCGCGAAAGGCCGACCCAAACTGTTAACTGAAAGAACCCGCTCAAAAGGTGGGATTCTGGTAGCGGCCTAGACCTTGAACCGCCCCACCATCTGGTGCAAATCCCCGGCCATGCCTGCCAGTTCCTGCCCTGCCGTCTGTGTATGAATAGCCCCCTGCAACACCTGCTGCGACAGGGTTCGAATGCCCACCAGGTTGCGATCCACCTCCCGCGCCACCAGCGCCTGTTCCTCGGTGGCGCTGGCAATCAGCATATTGCGCTCGTTGATCTGGGAAATAGACCGGGTGATTTCTTCCAGCGCCTGCCCCGAGCGCTGGGCCACGCCCAAAGTTGCCTGCACCCGTTCGCTGCTGTCGTGCATGGCCGCCACGGCGTGTTCGCTGTCCTGGCGGATGGCGCCGATCATCTGTTCGATTTCCTGGGTCGACACCTGGGTGCGATGGGCCAGCGCGCGCACTTCATCGGCCACCACCGCAAAACCACGCCCGGCGTCGCCCGCGCGGGCGGCTTCGATGGCGGCATTCAAGGCCAGCAGGTTGGTCTGATCGGCGATGCTGCGGATCACATCGAGCACGCTGCTGATGTCTTGCACGCGCCCAGCCAGTTGTTGGATACGCTCGGAGGTTTCCACCACGCCGTTGGCCAGGGTGTTGATCGAGGCCACGGTTTCCTGGACCTGGGCCTGGCCGCGCTGGGCGGTCTGTTCCGACAGGCGCGAGGCTTCGCTGGTGCTCACCGCGTTACGCGCCACCTCGTCCACAGCGGCGGTCATTTCGTTCACGGCGGTAGCGGCCTGCTCAATCTCCTGGCCCTGCAACTGCAAGCTGCCGCTGGTCTGGGTGCTGACCGCGCTGAGTTGCTCCGAGGAACTGGCCACGCCGTCCACCGACGTTGCGATATGACGCACCATCTGCTGGAGGTTCCGCTGCATGTGATGCAGATTGCGCATCACGCTGCCCTCCGCGCTGTCACCCACCGGCACCACGATAGTCAGGTCACCGCCGGCGATATGACTCAACACCCGCGCCGCCTCATCCGGCTCGCCGCCCAAGGGCCGCAGCACACTGCGGGTGACCAACACCGCCGCCGCCACTACCCGCGCCAGGCACAGCATAAAGAGGCCGATCATGGTGCGCCGGGCGTCGTCGTAGAGAGCCTGCGCCACCTGCTGGCGCTCGGCAAACACGCGCCCCTGTAACGCCATCAAGGCGTCCAGGCTTTTGAACACCTCCAGCTCCGCCGGCATCACCTGCTGCTTGAGCTGCGCCAAGCCCTGGTCACGGGCGCCCTGCTTGATCAGCGCTTGCACTTGGGTGAACGCCGCCACGTAGGCTTCGCGATGGGTTTTCAAACGGGCGTAGGCGGCCTTGCCTTCGGCGGTATCGAGCAGCGGTTCGAGGGTGGCGAACGCCTCGGTGATGCGTTGGCGCGTGGTGCCGATGGCTGCCTGGGCCTGTTGGTTATCTTGGTCGATCAACAGGTCGCGGGTGTTGCGCCCGTTGTCCCGCACGCCAGTGGCGATCACCATGATCGGCGCGATCTTCGGCCAGTCCTGCTGCACGATCTGGTCGGCCTGTTGCTTGAGGGTTGCCAGGTCGTGCAAGGCATAGAACACCAGACCGATCAGCGCCAGAGGCGCAATCGCAAAGCCAATGACAATACGGCGTGCGGTGGTTAAGTGGATCATCTGAACATTCCTTGATGAAGGCCTGCCCACGGGGGGCAGCATCGATAAAAAATCCTGTGGAGGGCTCACCCTCGCAACACAAACGCCGGAAACAACTCGCGCATCCGCGCCCACAACTCCGGCAGCGCCGTTTGTATCGGCGCGCACGCCAACTGTGTATCGAGCATGGTGGCGGTACGGACTATCTGCACGGCGAAGCGCTTCACGCCACTGGCTTGCAAACGCTGGGCCAGGCGCAACAGGCGTGGCGGGTCGATCAGGTGCCAGTGCACCGTGGTGCGGCATTCGTAGTCGACGCCGCTGGCCAGCAAGGCGTCGAGGCTGTGCCAGTTGGCGGCGCCGCTGCCCTTGACCTGGGTGATGGATTGGCAGTCTTCGGCCAATGCCTTGACATCGAACCCGACCCAATCGGCATGGGCCAGCGCATTGGCAAAGCTGGCGGGTTTGATGCCGGCGCTGTGCAGGCCGATGCGAAAACCCATCTCGCGCACTTCGTCCATGGCCGCCGGCAGGCCTTCCTGCAGCGTCGGTTCGCCGCCGCTGAACACCACCGCGTCGAGCAGATCCTGACGCCGCTGCAAAAACAGCAAAACCCGGCGCCAATCCACCTCTGCGCTACCGCGCGGTGGGATCAAGTCCGGGTTATGGCAATAACGACAGCGCCAGGCGCAGCCTTGGCAGAACAGCACGCAGGCGAGCATACCGGGGTAGTCGAGGGTGGTCAGGGGCACCAGGCCCCCGACCCGTAGTGCTCGCGTCATTGGCGCCCAGCCGCGGCAGCCGTTTCGGTGAAGTGCACGCGCTCCTTATGCTCGGATTGCTTGCCGGGGTTGAACGCCGACACGGGCCGGTGATAGCCCATGACGCGGGTCCAGACTTCACAGCGTTGACGTTGGGGTTGCGCAGTTTGCATGGTGAGTCTCCTTGGGGGATCAAACGTAGCCGAGGGTTTCATCGCATTTGGGGCAGAACTCGTGTTCCCCCGCCAGGTAGCCGTGCACTGGGCAGATGGAAAAGGTCGGGGTAATCGTCAGGTACGGCAGATGGAAGCGTCCCAGGGCTTTACGCACCAATTGCTTGCAAGCCTGGGTCGAAGATATCTGCTCGGCCATGTACAGGTGCAGCACCGTGCCGCCGGTGTATTTGCATTGCAGTTCGTCTTGCAGTTCCAAGGCTTCAAACGGGTCTTGGGTAAAGCCCACGGGCAATTGCGAGGAGTTGGTGTAATACGGCGCGACGTCGCTGCCGGCTTGCAGAATGTCCGGGAAGCGTTTGCGGTCTTCCTTGGCGAAGCGGTAGGTGGTGCCTTCGGCCGGCGTCGCTTCGAGGTTGTAGAGATGGCCGGTTTCTTCCTGGAAGCGCAGCAATGTGGCGCGTACATGGTCGAGCAGCTTGAGGGCAAAGGCGCGCCCCTGTTCGGTGTGCATGCCCTGCTCGTCACCGCTGAAGTTGCGCAGCATCTCGTGCATGCCATTGAGGCCGATGGTGGAGAAGTGATTGCGCAAGGTCCCCAGGTAACGCTTGGTGTAGGGGTACAGGCCGGCGTCCATGTGGCGCTGGATGACCTTGCGCTTGACCTCAAGGCTTTCCATGGCCAGCTGCATCAGATGATCCAGGCGTTGCAGCAAGCCCGAGGTGTCGCCCTTGAACAGGTAGCCCAGGCGCGCGCAGTTGATCGTCACCACCCCGAGGCTGCCGGTTTGCTCTGCCGAACCGAACAAACCGCCACCGCGTTTGAGCAATTCACGCACGTCCAGTTGCAGGCGGCAGCACATCGAACGCACCTGATTGGGCTGCATATCGGAGTTGAGAAAGTTCTGGAAATACGGCAGCCCGTAGCGTGCGGTCATCTCGAACAGGCGGTCGGCGTTGGGGCTGTCCCACGGGAAATCATGGGTGATGTTGTAGGTGGGAATCGGAAACGTGAACACGCGCCCCTTGGCATCCCCGGCCTGCATCACCTCGATATAGGCACGGTTGATCAGCTCCATTTCCGCTTGCAGATCGCCGTAGGCAAATGGCATTTCTTCGCCACCGATCACCGGGATCTGCTCGCGCAGATCCTGCGGGCACACCCAGTCGAATGTCAGGTTGGTAAACGGCGTCTGCGTGCCCCATCGCGACGGTACGTTGAGGTTATAGATAAATTCCTGCAGCGCCTGGCGCACCTCGGGGTAGCTCAGTTGATCCTTGCGCACATAGGGCGCCAGGTAGGTGTCGAACGAGCTGAACGCTTGGGCGCCGGCCCATTCGTTCTGCAGGGTGCCGAGGAAGTTGACCATCTGCCCCAAGGCGCTGCTCAGGTGCTTGGGCGGCCCCGCCTCCACCCGGCCCGGCACGCCGTTGAGGCCTTCGTGCAGCAACGAGCGCAGCGACCAGCCGGCGCAGTAACCGGCAAGCATGTCCAGATCATGAATATGCAGATCCGCCTCGCGGTGCGCCTGGCCGATCTGCTGGCTGTAGACCTCATCCAACCAGTAATTGGCAGTGACCTTGCCCGCCACGTTCAACACCAGCCCGCCCAGGGAATAACCCTGGTTGGCATTGGCCTGCACGCGCCAGTCTTCGCGGTCGAGGTATTCGTTCATGGAGGTGGCGACTTCCACCAGGGTCTTGCGGTCGCGGCGCAGACGCCCGTGCTGCTCGCGATAGACGATATAGGCGCGCATCGACAGAAAGAAGCCGGCATCCATCAGCACCCGTTCGACACTGTCCTGGATCTGCTCGACGTCGAGCCGTTCGATACCGCGCAAACGCGCGAGCACGGCGCCCAATAGCAGGTCCACATCGGCGGGCTGATATTCGCCGGTGGCCGTGCCGGCCGCGATCAATGCCTGGCGGATTTTTTCGGCGTCGAAGGCGACCCGTGTGCCGTCGCGTTTGTGCAGGCGGGTGCTGACCAGCGGGGTGAGCGTGTTTGGCATTTCCGGGCTCCTGGCACTACATATAGATAAAATTATTCAACAAAACACTATATGAAGTGATATTACCCAGGAAGGCGGTGGTCACCCTTGATCGGCGTCAAGGTTTCTAGAAGGGGGGCATAGACACCCCTGGCACATCTGCGGGCGGCCCCAAGCCCCCTACCACCGTCCATCTCACCCGCCACTCATATTCATGAATCGCACCACCTGCACCTCACCGTCCCCGCTGAAATCATGCCGCAACGGCTTGCCCTTCAACCCTTGATGCAAGGCTGCGATCAACGGCCCATCCTCTAATGGATAGCGCCGCAGCAAGCTACGAAAATCCACGGCCTTGTCCTGCCCCAGGCACAGCAACAACTGCCCTTCGACGGTCATCCTGATCCGATTGCAGCTGCCGCAAAAGTTATGGGAATTGGGCGAGATAAAGCCGACCCGCGTCTGCGGATGTTGCACCAAGCGCACGTAGCGCGCCGGGCCGCCGCTGTTTTCCGTGCTGTCGAGCAGCCCATGTTCACGAGCGATCAGCGCGCGTACGTCGTCGCTGGCGCAGAAGCTCTCGCCGCGTGAGCGCCCCACATCGCCCAGGGGCATTTCCTCGATAAAACTGATGTCGATGCCCTGCTCGATGGCGTAGCGCACCAAGGCCGGCACTTCATCGAAGTTGCGCCCTTTCATCACCACGCAGTTGAGCTTGACCCGTTCGAAGCCGGCGTTCCGCGCGGCTTCGATACCGTCCAGCACCTGGCGCAGATCACCGTTGCGGGTGATTGCGCGAAAGCGTTGGGGGTCGAGGCTGTCGAGGCTGATATTCATGCGTTTGACGCCCGCCTCCACCAAGGGCCGGGCCAGCCTCGCCAGTTGTGAACCGTTGCTGGTCATCACCAATTCGCGAAGGCCCGGCAACGCGGCGATGCTGCGGCACAGGCCGACAATGCCCGGGCGAATCAACGGCTCACCGCCGGTCAGGCGAATCTTGCGCACGCCCTGGCCGACAAACAACGCGGCCAGGCGCTCCAGTTCTTCGAGGGTCAGCACCTGCTGGCGCGGCAGGAACGTCATGTTTTTCGCCATGCAGTACACACAGCGAAAATCACAACGGTCGGTCACCGACAACCGCAGGTAGTCAATCGAGCGGCCTACCCCATCCACCAGGCTCATGTCACTGCACCAACGGCGAGTCGGCGCCCTGCAGCGCGATGCCGCGAATGTCCGCCGCGCCGATCAGGGTTTGCAGGTACTGCACCAGCGCCTTCTGCCATACGCCCTGTTGCAGTTGGGTGCGAATCGCCGTGGCCACCGCTTCGTACGGCAGCGCCTGGCCTTCGATGCGCTGATCGACGCTGATCACGTGCCAGCCGTAGCGGCTTTCCAACGGTTTATCCGCCAGGCCCGGTGCCAGGGTGAACAGTTGGCGCTCCAGTTCGGGCACGGTCTGGCCTTTGCTGACCTGGCCCAGGGAGCCACCCTGTGCCTTGGACGGACACGCGGAGTACTTGAGCGCCAGCTCGGCGAAACTGCCGGGGTTCTGGGTCAGGCTCAGCAGCAGGACTTCGGCCTGCACATGGGCCAGGTGGCGGGCCTCAGCATCGTCCGGCGCGCATTCGAGCAGGATGTGCCGCACCGCCAGCAACGGCGCGCTGTGGAAGCGCCCGCGATTGTTCTCGAAGAAGCGCACGCAGGTGGCCTCGTCGCACTCGGGCACCTTCACTTCACGCTCCAGCAGCAGGCGCGTAGCCGCTTCTTCTGGGTTCTCGCCGGCGCCGATGCCCACCGCCAACCCCAGCGCGGCGATGCGCTGCTGCAACAGCTCGCGGATCACCAGCGCGCGGGCGGCCAGGTACACCGCCTCTTCGCGGCTTTGCGCCGGGTGATACTGCACCTCCAGGGCCATCGCCTCCGGCGTGATCGCCACGCCGTTGACGCTGATGATCGGCCATTGCTGTTCACTGCTGGCGATCAATTCAGGCTCCAACGCTACCGGGGCTTCAACCACCGGCTCCTTGGTCGCCGAACCGCAACCGCCGCTGCCAGCGTTACCGCCGCCACATCCGCATCCGCTAGTCATGGTGTGCTCCTCACTTCTGCCGCACGATTTGATAACGACGCCCCAGGTACCAGATCGGCGCGCTGACCATATGCACCAGACGGGTAAACGGGAACAGCACAAACAGGCTCAAGCCCAGCGCCACGTGCGCCTTGTAGATCAGCGACACCGGCGCGATCGACTCCGCCGCTTCAATCGGACGCAGCAGCACCACGTTCTGGGCCCAGTCGGCGAGCATCACCATCACCGAGCCGTCCATATGCCCAGTGGAGGCCACGATGGTCAGCAGCCCCAGCAGCAACTGCGCCAGCAACACCAGCAGGATCAGGATGTCGGAGGGGCTCGATGTGGCGCGCACCCGCGGATCGCCCAGGCGGCGCTTGACCAACATCAGCAGGCCCACCAGGCACAGCAGGCCGAAGAAGCCGCCGGACACCATCGCCAACAGTTGCTTGTGCTCGGTGCTGATCACATGGTGATAGACCGACGCCGGCGTCAGCAGGCCGACAAAGTGCCCGGCCAGCACGAACAGCACGCCGATATGGAAGAAGTTACTCGCCACGCGCATGCCCCGGTTATTGAGCATTTGGCTGGAGCCGGCCTTCCAGGTGTACTGCGACAAGTCGAACCGCGCCCAACTGCCCAACAGGCAGATCGCCAGGGCCACGTAGGGGTAGATCCCGAATACCAGCAAATTCCACTTAGACATTACCCACCTCCCCGGCGGGCACTGCGGCCCGGCCTTCTTGCTGAAAATCCACCCAATGCAACGGCACCGCGCTTTCTTCACGGGCTTTGCCCGGCGCGCTCGGCATCGCACTGCAACGGTCCTGTTGCTCGGCCTGCATAAAGTCCACGGCCTCTTCTTCCCAGACCTTGTCCAGGGCTTCGAGGGAGTCATCGCGCGGCTCGGCGGCCACCTGAGCGCGCAGTTCGGCCACGGCCTGGTGCGGCTCCGCGCCGGCGATCTGCAACAGCGCGCGCAAGCAACTGGCGTAGCCGCTCTCACGCTCCTCCAGCCGCGCAGCCAGCAAGGCCAGCAGGTGCGCCACATCCGCCAGGCCCTCGCGGGCCTCGATGTCTTCGCGGGTGGACAGGAACTCCAGGTACAGCGGGATATAGTCCGGCAGCTCCTTGACGCCGATGGCGAACCCGGCGGCTTCGTACTGGGCCATCATGTCGACCATGGCCTGGCCCCGGTCCCGGGACTCGCCGTGTACATGCTCGAACAACAACAGCGACAGCGAGCGACCACGGCCAAACAACGCGCCGTAGTGTTCCTGGCCATCCATCAGGTCATTGCCGCAGATCAGCTCCAGCAATTCGAACAGCGCGCCGCGTTGCTTGGGGCTGATTTCCCGTGCTTCGAGAATCGCTTGTTCCAGTTCGTCGCGGCCGTTCACCAAGGTCTCGGTGGGGTAGTCCAGCAGCAGCGAAATCACTTTAAGAATGCGCATGGCTCAGTCCTCCCAGATCTGGACGGTTTTCAGCACGTCGCGGCGGTTGGCCTTTTTGGCGCCGAACATATTGGTGTCGGAACTGCCGCTGCAGCCGCTGCCAAAGCTGAAACCACAGCCGGAGCGCTCGGCGAACGCGTCGCTCATGGCGTCTTCACGGTGGGCGCTGGGCACCACGAAACGGTCTTCGTAGTTGGCGATGGCCAGGTAGCGGTACATCTCTTCCACCTGCTCCACGCTCAGGTCGACGTCGCGCAGCACTTGCAAATCCTGCACGCCCTCGACCTGCTGGGAGCGCTTGTAGGCGCGCATCGCCAACAGGCGCTTGAGTGCGCGCTTGACCGGTTTTTCATCGCCGGCGGTGAGCATATTGGCCAGGTAGCGCAGCGGAATACGCAGGCTGTCCACATCCGGAATCACCCCATTCATGCCCACGGTGCCGGCGGCCGCAGCATTCTGGATCGGCGACAGCGGCGGCACGTACCAAACCATCGGCAAGGTGCGGTATTCCGGGTGCAGCGGCAGCGCGAGTTTCCAATCCACCGCCATTTTGTACACCGGCGAACGCTGGGCCGAGTCGATCACCGACTGCGGTACGCCATCGGCCAGGGCCTGGCGGATCACTGCCGGGTCATTTGGGTCGAGGAAGATTTCCAGCTGTTTTTGGTACAGGTCTTGCTCGTTGGCAGTGCTGGCCACTTCGCTGATGCGGTCGGCGTCGTACAGCAGCACCCCGAGGTAGCGGATGCGCCCCACGCAGGTTTCGGCGCACACGGTGGGCATGCCGGCTTCGATACGCGGGTAGCAGAAGATGCACTTCTCGGACTTGCCGCTTTTCCAGTTGAAGTAGATTTTCTTGTACGGGCAGCCGCTGATGCACATGCGCCAGCCCCGGCATTTTTCCTGGTCGATCAGCACGATGCCGTCTTCTTCGCGCTTGTAGATCGCGCCGCTGGGGCACGACGCCGCGCACGCCGGGTTGAGGCAGTGCTCGCACAGGCGCGGCAGGTACATCATGAAGGTGTTTTCGTACTCGCCATAAATATCGGCCTGGATCTGATCGAAGTTCTTGTCCTTGCGGCGCTTGGCGAACTCGGTGCCGAGGATTTCTTCCCAGTTGGGGCCCCACTCGATCTTTTCCATGCGCTTGCCCGACACCACCGAGCGCGGCCGCGCGGTGGGCTGGTGCTCACCCAACGGTGCGGTGTGCAGGTGCTGGTAATCGAAGTCGAACGGTTCGTAGTAGTCGTCCAGGCTCGGCAGGTCGGGGTTGGCGAAGATGTTCGCCAGCACCCTGAACTTACCGCCGATGCGCGGGTTGATCGAGCCGTTCGCATTGCGCACCCAGCCGCCCTTCCACTTGTCCTGGTTTTCCCACTCTTTGGGGTAGCCGATACCGGGCTTGGATTCGACGTTGTTGAACCAGGCGTACTCCATGCCTTCGCGGCTGGTCCACACGTTTTTGCAGGTGATCGAGCAGGTGTGGCAGCCGATGCATTTGTCCAGGTTCAGCACCATGCCGATCTGTGAGCGAATCTTCATCTCAGTTCTCCTCGATATCGGTCGGCAATGGGCGCGGCAGGTCATCGCCGCTGGAGCCATCGAGCCAGTCGACCTTGGCCATCTTGCGCACCACGACGAATTCGTCGCGGTTGCAACCGACCGTGCCGTAATAGTTGAAACCGTAGGCTTGCTGGGCGTAGCCGCCGATCATGTGGGTCGGCTTGAGCACCACGCGGGTCACCGAGTTGTGGTGGCCGCCACGGGTCTTGGTGGTTTCCGAACCCGGCACGTTCACGATGCGTTCCTGGGCGTGGTACATCATCACCATGCCTTCCTTGACGCGCTGGCTGACCACCGCGCGGGCGGTCAAGGCACCGTTGACGTTGAAGCATTCGATCCAGTCGTTGTCCTCGATGCCGGCGCGCTGGGCGTCGACTTCCGAGAGCCACACAATCGGGCCGCCACGGCTCAGGGTCAGCATCAGCAGGTTGTCGCTGTAGGTGCTGTGGATGCCCCACTTCTGGTGCGGGGTGATCCAGTTCAGCACGATCTCGGTTTCGCCATTGCTGCGCTTGCCTTTCACGCCGGCGATGGTGCGGGTGTTGACCGGTGGCCGGTAGCTCATCAGCTGCTCGCCGAAGGCCTGCATCCACGGGTGATCCTGGTAGAACTGCTGGCGGCCGGTGATGGTGCGCCATGGGATGTTTTCATGCACGTTGGTGTAGCCGGCGTTGTAGCTCACATGCTCGTCTTCCAGGCCCGACCAGGTAGGGCTGGAGATGATCTTGCGCGGCTGCGCCTGGATATCGCGGAAGCGGATCGCTTCGTGGGCCTTGGGCAGGGCCAGGTGGCTGTGGTCGATACCGGTGAATTCCGACAGCGCCGCCCAGGCCTTGACTGCCACATGGCCGTTGGTTTCCGGGGCCAATGACAGAATCACCTCGGCCGCGTCGATAGCCGTGTCGATCTTCGGCCGGCCGTGACTGACGCCGGCGTCGCCTTCGTGGTGGTTCAGCTCACCCAGAAACGCCACTTCATCGTCGGTGTTCCAGTTGATGCCCTTGCCGCCGTTGCCGAGCTTTTCCAGCATCGGGCCCAGGGACGTGAATTTCTTATAGATATTCGGGTAGTCGCGCTCCACCACCGCCATGTTCGGCGCGTTCTTGCCCGGCACCGGTGCCACCCCGGCGCTTTTCCAGTCGGTGCCGCCAAACGGCTGGGCCAGCTCGCCGACGCTGTCGTGCATCAGCGGTACTGTCACCAGGTCTTGCTCGACACCCAGGTGCCCGACGGCCATGGCCGAGAACGCCTTGGCGATGCCTTTGTAGATTTCCCAGTCCGAACGCGACTCCCACGCCGGGTCGATGGCTGCCGACAAGGGGTGGATAAACGGGTGCATGTCCGAGGTGTTCATGTCGTCTTTTTCGTACCAGGTGGCGGTCGGCAGGACGATGTCGGAATACACGCAGGTGGACGACATGCGGAAATCCAAAGTGGTCACCAGATCCAGCTTGCCGATGGCCCCGTCGTCGACCCACTCGGCTTCGGTGGGCTTGCTTTCGCCGCCAAACCCGATGTCTTCGTTCATCACGCCGTTCTTGGTGCCCAGCAGGTACTTGAGCATGTACTCGTGGCCCTTGCCTGAGGACCCGAGCAGGTTGGAGCGCCAGATAAACATGTTGCGCGGGAAGTTCACCGGGCTGTCCGGCTGCTCGCAGGCAAAGCGCAGGCTGCCGTCCTGCCAGGACTTGACCACATAGTCTTTGGGGTCCATGCCGGCGGCGGCGGCGTCACGGCAAATGTGCAGCGGGTTGGTGTTGAGCTGCGGCGCACTGGGCAACCAGCCGGCGCGTTCGGCGCGGATGTTGTAGTCCAAGGCATGGGTGGGGAACTGTGCTTTGTCGGCCAGGGGCGAGAGCACGTCGTGCATGTTCATCTTCTCGTGGCGCCACTGGGAGCTGTGGCCGTAGAAGAAGCTGGTGCCGTTCATCTGGCGTGGCGGGCGGCTCCAGTCCAGGCCGAAGGCCAGGGGCAGCCAGCCGCATTGCGGGCGCAGTTTTTCCTGGCCGACATAGTGGGCCCAGCCGCCGCCGGTCTGGCCGACGCAACCGCAGAGCATGAGCATATTGATCAGCCCGCGGTAGTTCATGTCCATGTGGTACCAGTGGTTCATCGCTGCGCCGACGATGATCATCGAACGCCCACGGGTTTTGTCGGCGTTGTCGGCGAACTCACGGGCGATCTGGATGGCTTTCTCGCGGCTGACCCCGGTGATCGCTTCCTGCCACGCGGGGGTGCCCGGTACGCTGGCGTCGTTGTAGTCCTTGGCCACATTGCTGCCGCCCAGGCCACGGTCGATGGCCAGGTTGGCCGCCGACAGGTCGAACACGGTGGCGACCTTGGCCACGCTGCCGTCGGCCAGGGTCACGCTGTGTACCGGTACGCGACGGAACTGCACGGCGTCGCCGGCCACATGCTGGAAATGCTCGTGGGCTTCGCCGGCAAAGTACGGGAACGCGACTTCGGCCACGTCGTCACCGATCAGGCTGAGCTTGAGGTCGATGGCGCGGCCTTCACCGCCCTCTTTGGCGAGGATGTTCCACTTGCCCTTCTCGCCCCAGCGGTAGCCGATGGCGCCTTGTGGCGAGACCAGCTCGCCGCTCGCGTCGAGGGCGATGGTTTTCCATTCCGGGTTGTTGTCCTGGCCGAGGTTGCCGGTGAGGTCCGAGGCGCGCAGGAAACGATCCGGCTGGAAGCCCGCGCCCGGCGCGAAGCCGCTCATGGGCTTGAGCATCACCAGCACCGGCAGGTCGGTGTAACGCTTGGCGTAGTCGGTGAAGTAGGCGCTCGGCTTGTCCAGGTGAAATTCTTTGAAGATCACATGGTTGAACGCCTGGGCCAGGGCGGCGTCGGTGCCTTGTTTGGGGTTGAGCCACAGGTCGGTGAGCTTGGCCACCTCCGAATAGTCCGGGGTGATAGCCACGGTCTTGGTGCCCTTGTAGCGCACCTCGGTGAAAAAGTGCGCGTCGGGGGTGCGGGTCTGCGGGACGTTGGAACCCCAGGCGATGATGTAGTTGGAGTTGTACCAGTCGGCCGATTCGGGCACGTCGGTCTGCTCGCCCCACACCATCGGCGAGGCCGGTGGCAGGTCGCAGTACCAGTCGTAGAAGCTCAGGCACACCCCGCCCAGCAGCGACAGGTAACGCGAACCGGCGGCATAGCTGACCATGGACATGGCCGGGATCGGCGAAAAGCCGACGATACGGTCCGGGCCGTATTGCTTGATGGTGTAGACGTTGGAGGCGGCGATGATCTCGTTGACCTCCTCCCAGTTCGAGCGGATGAAACCGCCCATGCCGCGCTTGCTTTTGTACGAGTCGGCCTTGGCCTTGTCCTCGACGATGCTCGCCCACGCCTCGACCGGTGGCAGGGTCAGGCGCGCTTCACGCCACAACTTGAGCAGCGGCTTGCGGATCTTCGGGTACTTGAGGCGGTTGGCGCTGTAGATGTACCAGCTGTAGCTGGCGCCGCGCGGGCAGCCGCGGGGCTCGTGGTTGGGCAGGTCGTTACGGGTGCGCGGGTAGTCGGTCTGCTGGGTTTCCCAAGTGATCAGGCCGTTCTTCACATAGATCTTCCACGAGCACGAACCGGTGCAGTTCACGCCATGGGTGGAGCGCACGATCTTGTCGTACTGCCAGCGCGAGCGGTAGACGTTTTCCCAGTCGCGGGACTCCTTGCGGGTCTCGCCGTGGCCCTCGGAGAATTCGTTTTGCTTGCGGTTGAAGAACCGCAATTGATCCAGTAAGTGACTCATGGTGCTTTCCTCATCAGGCGTGCCGTGGGGTGCGTTGCCCCGCGAATTCGTGGTCGATCAGCAGGGTGTGGCGCAACCTTTGCGGGCGTACCACCACCAGGTCACGACAATGCAGCTCAGGTAGAAACCGACAAACATGTAGAAGGCCATCGCCGGGCTGCCGGTGGCGGCCATGGACGTGCCGAAGGATTTGGGAATGAAAAACGCGCCGAACGCGCCCATGGCCGAGCTGAAACCCAGCACGGCGGCGGATTCCTTACCGGCGTCCTTCAGGGCCTGCTCGCGCTCGGCGGCAGATTTACCGGCACTGGCTTTTTCATGCTGGGTGCGGAAGATCACCGGGATCATGCGGAAGGTGGAGCCATTGCCCACGCCAGTGGTGATGAACAGCAACATGAACATGCCGAGGAAGCCGTAGAAGTTGCCGCCCTCGCCGTTCTGCGGCAGAAAGTGCAGCACGCCGAACACCATCGCGATCATCAGCACGAAGTTCCACAGGGTCACTCGCGCGCCGCCGAGTTTGTCCGCCAGCCAGCCGCCGAGTGGGCGCACCAGGGCGCCGACCAGCGGGCCGAGGAAGGCAAATTTCAGCGCCACCACGTCGGGGAACGAGGTTTTGATCAGCAGCGGAAACGCCGCCGAGAAGCCGATGAACGAACCGAAGGTCGCCAGGTACAGCCAGCACATCAGCCAGTTGTGCTTGCGCTTGAAAATCACCGCCTGGTCGGCGAACGAGGCGCGCGCGCTGGACAAGTCATTCATGCCAAACCACGCCGCCACAGTGACGGTGAGGATAAACGGCACCCAGATGAAGCCTGCGTTTTGCAGCCACAATTGGCTGCCGTCCGGCAGGGTCTGGGGTTGGCCGCCGATCAGGCCGAACACGCCAAAGGTGATCACCAGCGGCACGCAGAACTGCATCACCGACACCCCCAGGTTACCCAGGCCGGCATTCAGGCCCAGCGCAGTGCCCTGCTGGGCCTTGGGGTAGAAGAAACTGATGTTGGACATGCTGGAGGCGAAGTTGCCGCCGCCGAAGCCGCACAGCAGCGCGATCAGCACAAAGACGCTGTAGGGGGTGCTGGGGTCTTGCACCGCAAAGCCCATCCACAGCGACGGCAGCAGCAGCGACGCGGTGCTCAGGGCGGTCCAGCGGCGGCCGCCGAAGATCGGCACCATAAACGAATAGAACACCCGCAAGGTGGCGCCGGACAGCCCCGGCAAGGCCGCCAGCCAGAACAGTTGATCGGTGCTGAAACTGAAGCCGATGGCATTGAGGCGCACGATCACCGTGCTCCACACCATCCACACGGCGAAGGCCAGCAACAGCGCGGGGATCGAGATCCACAGGTTGCGAGTGGCGGTCTTCTTGCCGCTGGCGCCCCAGAAGGCGGGGTCTTCGGGGCGCCAGTCATGGATCACCGGGCCCGACTCGGGCTTTTGCGCGATGGACATGTTCATTCTCCTTGGAGACGTTGGGCGGTGTTGCCCAAAAGCGGTTGCTTGCGAATTTCGCTGAGGTACATCCAGGTCAGGGACACCCAGACCACGCCATACATCAACATGAAGCAGGACGAGCGCACGCCGGTGAGGTCCACCAGGGCGCCGAACAGAATCGGCAGCACAAAGCCGCCCAGGCCACCGGCCAGGCCGACGATGCCGGACACCGCGCCCATGTTCTGTGGGTAGTCATTGGCGATGTACTTGAACACCGAGGCTTTGCCGAAGGCGAAGGCGATGCCCATGACAAACAGCAGTACGGTGAACAGGGTCGGGTTCAGGCCGATGTGGAAATCCAGCGGGCCGTTGACGGTCATCACCTGCAGTTGGGTCTGCGGGTAGCTGAGCAGGAACAGGCAGATCCAGCTCACCCACAGCACCCACCAAGTCACGCTCTGAGCGCCCCAGCGGTCGGACATCCAACCGCCCACTGCGCGCAGTACGCCGCCAGGCAGCGAGAAACAGGCGGCCAGCAGCGCCGCGCTTTGCAGGCTGAAGCCGTATTCCTGCACGTAGTACTTGGTCACCCACAGGGCCAGTGCCACGTAGCCGCCGAACACAATCGAGTAGTACTGGCAGTAGCGCCACACGGCCGGGTCTTTCAGGCACTGCAACTGCTGGCGCAGGGTGGCGCCGCCGACGCTGCGGTGGCTCTTGTTCTCGCTGGTGAGAAACCAGAACAGCAGCGCGGTGATAAACAGGATGGCGCTGAACACTTTGGGCACCAGGTGCCAGGTGCCCAGGGCGATCAGCGCGGGGGCGAGAAACTTGGTGACCGCCGCCCCGGCATTGCCGGCGCCAAACACGCCCATGGCAAAGCCCTGGTTGTCTTTGTCGAACCACTTGGCGACGTAGGCGATGCCCACCGAAAACGAACCGCCGGCCAGGCCGACAAACAGGCCCAGCACCAGGAACTGCCAATAAGCGCTGGCGTACGTGATCAGGTACAGCGGCAACACGCAGGTCAGCATCAACAGGAAAAACACAATGCGCCCGCCGAAACGGTCAGTGAGCAAGCCCAGGGGCAGGCGCACCAGCGAACCGGTCAACACCGGAGTCGCCGCCAGCAGGCCGAATTGAGTTTCGTTGAGTTCCAGCAGTTCTTTGATGGGCACGCCGAGCACGGCGAACATCATCCACACCATAAAGCAGACGGTGAAGGCCAAGGTGCTCATGCCCAGCACCAGGCCCTGTCTCATACGGGATTGAGTCACGGTATGCGCTCCAGAAAGTGATTCCATGGGCGCAGATTAGGGGCGACACCCCCGTGGAACTTGACTCAGGTCAACGTCCGCCTGGGGGGTATAGGGCTATGCTGGCAGCGCCTACCTCCAAGGAGGTAGACCTAACAACAAGAGAAAGCCTTTATTTATCAATGGATTGGTCTCTTGTGCCGGCTTTTATCCGTGGGAGGGTTCGCCGGCAATTCTTTAGAGGTAGTCCGCCAGGGAAGGCTGTGTTCAGTCCTTTTTTCCATGCCTGGTGCGACTATGCTGCCCCTTCGCCTGTTTCGATTACGCCGCCATGCTTGACTGGCTGCGCAGCTCCCTACCCGCCCGCGCCGGCCTGGCCGTTATCCTGATCGCCATCCTGGCCCTGTCCAGCTCCCTGAGTGCCGGGCTGATCGCCTGGTTCAGCCAGGGCGACGCGGCCGCGATCAATACCGCAGGCTCAGTACGCATGGAGACCTACCACCTGAGCTGGAAACTCGCCGCCGCCGCGCCGGCCGACGAAGTTGACGCGATCGCGCGCAGCCTGCAAAGCCGCCTCGACAGCCAATCCCTCAAAGCCGTGCTGGAAGACGGCCCACGCAGCGCGCTGTTGCAGAGTTACCAGCAGATCCAGCAGCGCTGGCACGACGCGCTGCGCCCAGCGCTGATACGCGGCGATGCGGCGTTTTTCCAGCTCAACGCCCCGGCGTTCGTCGAGCAACTGAACCACTTCGTCAGCCTGTTGCAGCAACAAAGCGAACAGAAGCAAGGCTGGCAGCAAGGCATTCAGGGCCTGGCACTGTTCAGCACCTTGATCATCCTGCTGATCGGCCTGTATGAACTGCAATACGGGGTGGTCAACCCGTTGGAAGAACTAGTGCACGCCACCCGACGCTTTCGCGACGGCGATTTCAAAACCCGCGTCAACCACCGCTCCGAAGACGAACTGGGACAACTGGCCCTGAGCTTCAACGCCATGGCCGAGACCATCGAAGCCTCCCATCGCACCCTCGAAACCCAGGTGCAGCTCAAGACCCTCAACCTGCAACAGGCCAACGCCGCGTTGGAGCTGCTGTACCAGAGCAGCCGTAGCCTGGCCACGCGCCTGGCCAACGCCGAAGGGCTGGACGAATTGATCCGGCGCTTCCAGCAACGCCTGCCGGGGCTGCGTCTATCGTTGTGCCTGCAAGGCCACTTTCTCGCGCCGGCCCAGCAGATACTGGCCCTGCACGGTGGCGACAGCCGTAATGTGTGCGCCATCGGCGATTGCGCCAGCTGCCAGAAACACAAAGTGGCGCCGCCGCAGATTTTCAGCATCAGCAACCAGGGCTCGGAACTGGGCGAACTCAAGGCCCACTTCCTCGACGGCCACGCGCCCCAGGACTGGGAAAAACAACTGATCCAGGCCCTGGCCAACCTGATCGGCACCTCGTTGTCTCTAAAGCGCCAGCGCGAGCAGGACCACCGCCTGCTGCTGTTGGACGAGCGCACCATCATTGCCCGTGAACTGCACGATTCCCTGGCCCAGGCGCTGTCGTACATGAAGCTGCAAGTCAGCCGTATGCAGACGCTGATCCGCCGTGGCGAACCGGTGGAAACCCTGGCCACCGTCACCGCCGAACTGCGCGAGGGGCTAAACAACGCCTACCGCCAACTGCGCGAACTGCTCACCACGTTCCGCCTGCAGATTCACGATGCCGGGCTGGTGCAGGAGCTGTCGGAGACCGCCGAAGAGTTCTCGCGGCGCGGTGAATTCCAGGTGCATCTGCATGTGGATGCCCTGGCCTTCCAACTGTCGGCCAGCGAGCAGATCCATGTGTTGCAGATCACCCGCGAGGCACTATCCAACTGCTTGCGCCACGCCCATGCGCAAAACGCCTGGCTGCAACTGCGCCAGGTCGGTGAGACCGTCAGTTTGAGCATCGAAGACGACGGTCGCGGCTTCAGCGGCGAGGTTGACCGGCGCGAACACCACGGCCTGACCATCATGGACGAGCGCGCCCGCAGCCTGCACGGCCAACTCGATATCAGCCCGCGTGAGCCCCAGGGCACCCGGGTGCACCTGGGTTTCCGGCCGGAATTCCTCGGCCACTCTTTAGCGAGCACTGCCTCATGAACAGCCTCCCACGCCATACCCTTCTGCTGGTGGACGACCATCCGATGATGCGCCACGGCATGCGCCAAATGCTTGAGCTGGAAGACGACCTGCGGGTGGTCGGCGAAGCCGGCAATGGCCAGGAAGCCCTCGACCTTATCGACAGCCTGCAACCGGACCTGGTGCTGCTGGACAACAACATGCCGCACATGAACGGCCTGGAAACCCTACGCCGCCTGCGCGCCATGGACTATGCGGGCAAGGTGCTGCTGTTTACCGTGTCCGACGCCGAAGACGACATCCGCGACGCGCTGCGCCTGGATGCCAACGGCTACCTGCTCAAGGACATGGAGCCGGAACTGGTGGTGGAATACATCCGCGATGCGTTGAACGGCGCCCTGGTGATCAGCCCCGGCCTGACTCGGGTGCTGGCCCAGGCGTTGCGCTCACCCCAGCCCCATGCGGCGGTGGAGTTGACCGAACGGGAGCGGCAAGTGCTCAAGACCATCGCCGGTGGCTACAGCAACAAGGTAATCGGGCATAAGTTGGGCATCACCGAGGGCACGGTGAAGGTGCATGTGAAGAACCTGCTGCATAAATTGGGCTTGCGCTCGCGGGTGGAAGCGGCGGTGTGGGCGATGGAGCATTTGCGGCAGGCGGGTTGATATTGTTCAGGGCTGATACTCCGTTATCGGGGGCAAGCCCCCGATAGCAGCAGTTCAGACCACAGAGGTACCCCGACAGAGGCATATCCACACCGGCTCAAGCGCCCTACGCTAGCTCTTTGCGGAGGCCCAAGCATGCTCACTCATCCCCATATCGTCCTGACCCTGCGTCGGCACCACCTGTTCAGCCAGCTCCCGGAAAAAACCTTCCAGGATGTCTGCACCCTGGCCAATCTCAAGCGCGTGCCCGGTCACACTCCGCTGCTGCATCAAGGTGACGCGGCCGAACGGTTCTTCCTGCTGGTCAGTGGGCAGATCAAGCTGCATCGGGTCACCGGTGAAGGCCAGGAACACCTGGTGGAGGTGATCCAACCCGGTCAGACGTTCGCCGAAGCGCTGCTGTTCACTGCGGCCAAGGCGTATCCGGTAAGCGCCACGGCGCTCAAGGACAGCGTGCTGGTGAGCATCGAAGGCCAACACTACCGGCGCGCGCTGGAGGATCAGCCGAAGATCTGCCTGGCAATTCTGGGCAGCATGAGCATCCACCTGCATCAGCGCCTCAAGGACATCGACACCTTGACCCTGGCCAACGCCAGCCGCCGGGTGATCAATTTTCTGTTCCAGGAGCGCAATGCTGTCAGCGGCGAGGTGGTGTTGCAGGTACCCAAGCGCCTGGTGGCGTCCAAGCTGGGGATCCAGCCGGAGACCTTTTCAAGGATTCTGCATCGGCTGGTGGAGGGTGGGTTGATCGAAGTCCAACGGCGCACCATCCGCATCTTGAGCGAAGAACAGTTGATGGGGTATCAGGCCGGCTGACGTTCAACCACCCCCCTCCCCATCCGCTCCAGGCTGCGCCACAGCCAAGCCGGCAAGACGTCCGGGTCCAGGCTGTCGATCAGGTTCTTGACCCCCAAGCCCAACTCGGTATCGCCTTCGATCACTAGCCGGCGCCGAAAGAACAGCGTATCCGGGTCCTCCTGCCGGCTGGCCAGCAACAAGAACTCCCGCCAGTTGCCGCTGATGCTCACCTGGGCCTCGGCTTTTTCGGCGATGCGCAAGCCATCCCGCGCCAGGGTCAGGTACCAGCACAGTCCCAGGTCGGGAATGCGCAGGCACAGCCAGCGCCCACGCAGCAGGTCGAACCCACCGTCGCGCAGCGGTTCGGCCAGGCAGCGGTTGAGGGTTTGTTGCAGGACGTGGCGCTGCACCGTGAACGGCACATGCCGCAGCAACGGCAACAGACGGTCAGCGCCTTTGAGCAACCACACTTTACGCTTCAGCACAGGCCCACCTCCTCGACGCGCAGCATGCCCGCTTGGCCATGCCAGTAACCGTTGCAGCCATCCACATACAGCGGCGGCGTGGCGCCGTGGCGCACCTGATCAAAGGCTTTGACGATGCCCACCATGCCCTCGGCCCGTGGGCTCAACCGCAGCAGATCGGCGCCGCACTGCACCAACCCGGCGTAGTCGGCCAACAGGTTGGTGACCTCGGTCGACATCGTCTGAATGCCATTGAGGGTAAACAGTGCCTGGCCTTCCTGGCTGGTCAGGGGCATGCCGTCGGGGTAGTTGAGGCAGCAGAAGCGGCAGTCATCCTTGGGTCGGTTTTCCGCGCGGGCGGTAAAGCAGCGTGCCGAATAGGCCAGGGGCAGATGGCCGTAGGCGAAGATTTCCACTTCGGGCAATGGCCGCCCCAGTTCACGCACCTGCTCCAGCACATCGGCGATCAGGTCCTGGGAACACTCCACTGGCGGCACCCAGCGCTGCATACCGGCGTCGAGCAGTTGCACCAGGGCGTGGCCGTTGTAGAGGTTGAGCGCCGGGCCGCCGACAAAGGGCAACTTGCGTTCCACCAGCATCTGCACCGCGCCCATGTCGTTGGCTTCCACCAGCAGCTCGCCGTTGTCGCACAGGCGGCGCAGGCTCGACAGTTCGGAGGCGGCCTCGATCAGGGTCAGGCTCGACAACACGATCTGCGCCGAGGTGCAGGCCTGCAACTCGCGGCCCAGGCCCAGCCAATGGTCGAGGGACATGGCGCGGCGCTTGGCGCACACGGTTTCCCCCAGGTAGATCACGTCCAGGGGCAAGCCGGCCATGTCCGAATAGAAACGACCCAAGTGGTCTTTGTCCCAGTAAAACAGCACCGGTCCGAGGCTGAGTTTCATCAAGCGCTCCTTATTGCCATGCACGGTGGTAGGCGCCCAGGGTGGTCTGGCTGCCTTCGGATAACCCGGCCAACACCTGGCGCCACTGGTCCTGCACTGCAAAACGGGCAGGCGCAAGGCGGTGGGCGTCCAGCGCGGCGCGCCAGACTCGGGTAACTTGCTCCACATAGGCCGGGCTGCGTTGCCGGCCTTCGATCTTGATGGCCGCCACCCCCATGGCACTGAGTTCGGGCAACAGGTCCAGAGTGTCCAGGCTGGTGGGTTCCTCCAGGGCGTGGAAGCGCTTGCCCTCCACCAGGAAGCGGCCCTTGCACAGGGTCGGGTAACCGGCCGGTTCATCGGCGGTGTAGCGGTCGATCAGCACATCGCTCAGGCGCGCGCTGAGGCCATCTGCGTCCTCGCTCCAGCGCACCGCTTTGGCCGGCGAACACACACCGCACAGGTTGGGCGACTCGCCGGTGATGTAGGAAGACAAATGGCAGCGCCCCTCGGCCATGATGCACAGGCTGCCGAAGCCGAACACTTCGATGGGCACCGGGCTGCTGGCGGCCACCTGCTTGACCTGGGCCAGGGACAGCACGCGGGGCAGCACGGCGCGGCGGATGTCATAGCGCTCGGCGTAGAACTTCAACGCCGCGCCGTGGGTGGCCGAGCCTTGTACCGACAGGTGCAACGCCATCTGCGGATGGTGCCGGTGGGCGTAGTCGAGCACCCCGGGGTCGGCGGCGATCAGCGCGTCCACGCCATGGTCGGCGGCGCGATCCACGGCGCGTTGCCAGCGCGCCCAGATCTTCGGCTGCGGATAGGTATTGACCGCCACATAGAGCTTGCGCTGGTGCTGACGGATAAACGCGACGGCGCCGTCGAACTGCTTGTCGTCCATGTTCAGCCCGGCGAAATGTCGGGCATTGGTGTCATCGCGAAAACCGACGTACACCGCGTCGGCGCCTTGGCGCACCGCCGCTTTGAGCGCAGGCAAGTTGCCTGCCGGGCAAACCAGTTGCATGGGGGTTCCTCACAGGAATTCAGTGAAAGACAAGAAGGCCACCGGGTCGTCCCTGACCACCCGCTGTTCGCGTTCGACAATGGCCAGGCCGTCGGCCCAGCACGCGGCCGACAACATCGCCGAGCTTTGCTGCGGATGCACGGTCACGCGCAATTGCCCGTGCGCATCGCTGTCCAGGCGGGCGCGCAGGTACTGGCGACGCTGGTTGGGATGGGGCCATTCGAACCCCGCCGGCACCTGCACCGGGGTGGGCAGTACCTGCGTCATGCCCTGGGCCCGTAGCAGAAACGGGCGCAGCACCACCAGCGCGGTGATCAGCGCCGCCGACGGGTTACCCGGCAGCCCCAACCAGGGCTTGCCCGCCACGGTGCCGAAAGCCAGCGGCTTGCCGGGCTGGATCGCCAGGCGCCAGAAATTCACCTGGCCCAGGGCTTCGATGGCCTGTTTGAGGTGATCCTCCTCGCCCACCGACACCCCGGCCGAGGTCAACAGCAGGTCGCACTCCGACGAGGCCAGCGCCAGGGCATCGCGACTGGCCGCCAATTGGTCGGCCATCACGCCATAGTCATGCACGTCCACACCCCAGCCGCGCAGCAGCGCCGCGAGGCAATGGCGGTTGCTGTTGTAGATCTGCCCAGGGACCAGGGTCTCGCCGGGTTCGCGCAATTCGTTGCCGCTGCTGAGCAGGCATACGCGCAACGGCCGATAGACTTTTACCCGCGGGATACCGGCCGAGGCCAGCAAGCCGATTTCCTGGGCGCGCAGGCGTTGCCCGGCACTGATCAATGTGGCGCCACGGCGTAGTTCTTCGCCCTGTTTGCGCACGTGCTCACCCAGGCGTACCGGCGGGCACCACACGCGCTGCGCATACACCCGGCAGCGCTCCTGGGGCACCACGCTGTCGGCCCCGGGCGGCAACGGCGCACCTGTAAAGATGCGCACCGCCTCCCCCGCCTCCAGGCTTTGCTGACGACTTTGCCCAGCGGCCACGCGCCCGGCCACCAGCAGATAGCCGCCTTCGGCCGGCACATCTGCGGCGCGCAGGGCATAGCCGTCCATGGCGCTGTTGTCCCAACTCGGCAAATCCAGGGGCGAAAACACGTCCTCGGCCACCACCCGGCCCAGGGCTTCAGACAGACCGATCACCTGGGTCGCCGGTGGCGGCGGCGCCTGGGCCAGCAATTGGGCAATGGCGTCGTCCACCGGCATCAGGTGCCCGGCGTCGCACACCGAGGCGCTCATAAGCGCGCCCCGCAGGCCGCCACGTTCTGGTTGGCCTGGGCCTTGAGGTGCGGCACGAAATTGCACGGGCCGGTGCGGCTGTCCAACTGGCCCGCGAGGATCTGGTCCCAGGCGGTGCGGCACGCGCCTGGCGAGCCCGGCATGCAGCACACCAGCACGCCGTTACTGAGGCCGGCCAGCGCGCGCGATTGCAGGGTCGAGGTGCCGATTTCGGCCAGGGACACCTGGCGGAACAGCTCGCCGAAACCATCAACCTGTTTATCGAGCAATGGCGCCACCGCCTGGGGCGTGTTGTCACGGGCGGTAAAACCGGTGCCGCCGGTCATCAGCACCACCTGCACGTCAGGGTCGGCGATCCACAGCGATACCTGCGCGCGGATCTGGTAGATGTCATCGATCACCAGGCCACGGTCGACCAGCACATGACCGGCGCCTTGCAGACGGTCCACCAGGGTCTGGCCGGAGGTGTCGGTGGCGAGGGTGCGCGTGTCGCTGATGGTCAGCACGGCGATGTTCAGGGGGACAAAATCCCGTTGGGTCAAATGGGCCATGATCCAGGCTCCAGGCATTGAAAAGTGAGCGTCAGCCTGCGCCGCAATGAGCGCAGGGCCTATTCCTCCAAGGAGGTATGCCGGTCAGGGGGCCAGGCGCGTGTGCTGCCAGGTGCCCGCGTGAAGGCGGTAGTCAAGGCGGTCATGCAGGCGGTCGGGGCGGCCTTGCCAGAACTCGATGCGTTGCGGTTGCAGACAGTAGCCGCCCCAGTGCTCGGGGCGTGGTGGTTGGCGCCCGGCGAAGCGCTCGGTGACTTCGCGCAGGCGGCCTTCCAGCTCGCTGCGATGGGCCAGAGGCTGGCTTTGGGGCGAGGCCCAGGCGCCCAACTGGCTGGCGGCCGGACGCGCGTCGAAATAGTCGTCGGACAATTGCGTATCGGCGCGCACCACCGGCCCTTCTATGCGTACCTGACGCTCCAGCCCCGGCCAGAAAAACGTCATGGCCGCATGGGGGTTGCTTGCCAATTCCTGCCCCTTGGCGCTCTGGTAATTGCAGAAAAAGAAAAACCCATCGGCACTAAAACCCTTGAGCAGCAAGATGCGGCAGTGGGCATGTCCTTGGCTGTCGACGGTGGCCAGGGCCATGCTGTTGGCCTCGGCGGGCGGCACTTCGGTCTTGCGCGCCTGGCTCAGCCATTGGCCGAACAGCTCGATGGGGTCAGCCTGCGCGGCTTCGTCCCGCAGACCATACAGGGTGTAGTTACGGCGCAATTGTGCAAGGGACAAGGGCATGGCGCGGTCCTCCGGAAAGTTCGCCACAGTGTGGGAACTGCCGCGGCTTTATCCCTTGATCACGATCAACATTCGCCCGTGGCATGACGCCGCATGGGGCGACCGATACGTCTGATCAGCGCACCATAAGTTTGGCCAGTACCACGATCAGCACCATATGCCCCAGGATGCTGCGGCGGATCCACGTCGCACGCCGGGGGCTCAAGCGCTGATGACTAAGCAGATAGGCCAGCCACACGTAGTGGCCGATGATGCTCAGGGCCAGCACGATCTTGAGGCTCAGCAACGCGGCAAAATGGCTGCCCCACGGCACGCTGAACACCCCGCGGTAATGCCAGGCCAAGCCGATACCGGCGCCGTACAGCACCACCACCACGGCATGCAGCACCCGCCGCGCGCGCCGGGCGATGGCGTGGTCCGAGGTGAACTGCGCCGACCATGCCAGCTCTTGGCGCGCGCTGTGCCAGATCACCACTTCAAAAAACAGCGTGCCGATAAAGGCGATGGCCGCCAGCAGATGCACGATCAGTAAGCCAGAGTAGAGCATTGCGTTCTCCTAACCGGGATGGCCATCGATACGTGGGCGGCACAGCATCTGGCCGTAGCGCCACAGGTACAGGCCGAGTCCGACGGTCCAGCAGACCGCCGCCAGCCACAGCGCGGCGAGCGGCCACACCAATACCAGCAGCACGCGGCAGACAGCGGCCAGGTTCAGCAGTACAAAGGCCAGGGTCATGCCGCTGGGCGGCTGCAAGGGCCGGCCGGTGTGACCAAGACTGACGCGGGCGATCATCGCCAGAATCAGCCCGCCCATGGCGCCCACCGTCAAGGCGTGCACCGCCAGGCTGGGGTTGAGCGGCGCGCCGAAATGCCACAGCGCCATGCCCAGGCACGCCACCGCCAGCCAGGCATACGCCAGGTGCAACGACCACAGCAGCGGCACCCGCCACAGACCCCGGTCATGCCAGCGCAACAGACGCACCACATGCCCCGCCGCCAGCGCGGCGAACAGCACGCCGGTCCAGGGGCTGGCCGACAGCGCCAACCCCACGGCATACAACACCGCCACCAGCAACGAGCCGCCGAGCAACAGACGGTCCAGCCACGGCCACGGCTTGACCGCTTCGACGCGGCCCACACCGCGCTGGGTGAAGAACGGAATCACCCGCCCACCGATCAAGCCCATCATCGCCGCCACCAGCCACACGCCGGTCAACACCGACTGGCGCTGCCAGCCTTCGTCCTGGCGCCACAGCCCATACAGCGACAGCCCGTCCGCCACGGCCAACAGCGCCAGTACCAGCACCACCGGGTAATTGCGCGACTGCCGCACTTGCCAAAGGGTCCAGCCCATCACGCCGGCGACGGCCAGCGGGAACGCCAGTTCCAGCAGTGTGAGCACCGGCCAGGACAAATCCAGCAGCCAACCGATGCGCGCCGCCAGCCACAACGCCGCCAGCCCCTGCAAGGCGCCGCCGCTGAGCCCCGGGCGGCCGGTCCAAGTCTGCACGGCCGTGAGCAAGAACCCGGCGATGATCGCCAGGCCAAAGCCGAACAGCAGTTCATGCCGATGCCAGGCCAGCCAACCGCCGGCTGGCTGCCAGGCCCCCGTTTGCCCGCCCAGGGCCAGCAGCCATAACGGGATAACCAACGCGGCCAACAGGCAGGCGCCGAGGAAAAATGGCCGGAAAGCCAGGCGAAACAACGGGGTAATCGACAAGGCCTTGCGCCGATCGAGCACTTGCATAACAGGGTCTCCCTTCAGGACTGTGACGATGTTGCGCCGATGGCCATGCGTTGCCCTTGTCGTAGATCAAGTCGCGGCCCGGCCATCGCGCGTACGCTTGCGCTACGCCAATATTGACTATCACCGTGGAGCCACGATGAAAAACGCCTACGTCCCCCTCGCCTGGTTTGTGATCCTTGGCTCCATGCTCGCTGCGGCAAGCGGCGTGTCCCTGGTGTTGGTGTGAACGCCCCGCTGATTTTCAAGGAGCCAGGCCGGGTATTGCATCGCGTGCATCACCAGATCCTGCGCAGCCACCACCTGTTCGAACCGCTGAATGAGGAGGAACTGGACGACTTGATGAGCAGCAGTCAGTTGCTCAGCGTAGACAAAGGCGAGCCGTTGTTCCGCCAGGGCGAGCCGGCCGAGGCGTTTTATTTCGTGATTGCCGGCGCGGTGAAGATCTACCGCCTGACCCCGGATGGCCAGGAGAAAGTCTTTGAGGTGATCGGCGAGCGACAGACCTTCGCCGAGGCAATGATGCTGATGGACACTCCCAACTATGTGGCCTGCGCTGAAGCGGTGTGCCCGACCCAGTTGTACCGGTTGTCCAACGCCACCTATATGCGCCTGTTGCACAGCAACAGCCGCCTGACCTTTGCCCTGCTCGGCAAGCTGTGCATGCGTCTGCACCAGCGGGTCAACGAGATCGAAACCCTGTCGCTGAAAAACGCTACGCACCGTGTGGTGCGCTATCTGCTGACTCAACTGATGCACTTGCACGGTGGTGACAGCCGCTTCGAACTGCCGATGGCCAAGCAGTTGATCGCCGGGCACCTGTCGATCCAGCCGGAGACGTTTTCGCGGATTATCCGGCGCTTGATCGACGAACACATCATCACTCAGGACGGTCGCCAGATCACCATTCTCGACCGTGCGCGCCTGGAGCAATTCGAGTGAAAACCTGCCTGTATTGCCAACGGCGCAACGCGCTGGAGCGCGATACCTGCGAAGGCTGCGGCATGCCGCTGCCGGCGTCCGAGGCCAGCGGCATGGCCCGCCGACTGAGCCGCTTCCAATGGTTCTGCGTGGGCCTCACGTTGTTTTGCATCGCCATGTTCTTCTGGCTGCCACGGGACATCTACTGACGTTCGGTCAATTGCCGGTACAGCTGCGGTAAGCGCTGGGGCAACTGGCCGGGTTGGCGGATCAGGGTAAAGCCATGGGCACCGAACATGTACGGCAGGTAGTCGCCGGCCTGTTTGTCGATGGTGATACAGAACGGGATCAACCCCTGGAGCCGCGCCTCCAACACCGCCTGACGGGTGTCTTCGACGCCGTAGCGTCCTTCATACAGGTCCAGGTCATTGGGCTTACCGTCGGTCAACAGCAACAGCAATTTGCGCCGTTGGGTGCAGGCCCCGAGCAACTGGGTCGCTTGGCGAATGGCCGCGCCCATGCGCGTGTAGTACCCGGGCTTGAGCGCTTGGATCGCGCCGCGGGTGTGGTCGCCGTAGGGTTGCGCAAAACTTTTGAGCTGTTGCAAACGCACCTGATGGCGACGCAGGGATGAAAACCCATACAGCGCAAAACGATCCCCCGCCCCCGCCAGGCTTTCGCCGAACAGCAACAGGCTGTCGCGGATCACGTCGATCACGGTTTGCTCGTCGTTCAGGTGCGCATCGGTGGACATCGACACGTCCGCCAGCAGCAAGCACGCGAGGTCGCGATGATGGTGACGCTGCTCCAGGAACAGACCCCGTTCGGCGCACGCGCCGTGCTGACGCTCGACGTGAAAATCCAGCCAGGCCTGCAAGTCCAACTCACTGCCTTGGGCTTGCTGGCGCTGCCACTGGCGGTCGGTGCGCAGGCGCATAAATTGCTGGCGCAGGCGCCGAGCCTCGGCGTGTAGACGCGGCGGCAAGGGCTGCGGCTGGGCGTCGCGCGGTTGCATCGTTTGCAGATTGACGAAGCCATCTTGCAGGCACTGGCGGCGGTAGTCCCATTCGGGCAGTTTGATGCCCTCCCCCAAGGGAATGTCATCCACATCCGCCGGCGGCAGGTCCAGGTGCAGCTTGAGGCCGCCGCTCTTGCGCACCCGCTGGCGCGACAGGCTCAAGTGGTCGAGGTCTTCGGCGACACGGGCGGCGTCGGGGTCGTGGCTGTCATCGGACCAGCGATCAAGCTCGACGTGTTCGCTCCAACTGAACAGGTTCTCCAGGCGCACCACCAGCAGGCCGCCGTCGCGACTGTGATCGTCCACACGACTGGCACGTTTGGGCGCGCCCTGCTGCTCGCCGGGCGGGGTGGCGAAGTCGTCGCCGTCGTCATCTTCATCGTTCAGGGCTTGAGGCGAATCCAGGTGCAACGGCGGGTAAAGCCATAACGGCAACGGCCAGGCGGCGCGTTCGCTACGGGGCAGTTGGCGCACACTGCCGGGCTCGCGCAGGGCCTTGCGCAAGGCGTTTTCCAGGGCGGCTTCAGCGCGATTGAGGCTGGCCGGGTCGGGGCGCAACGCGATATGGGCCTCCACCAGGCGCTGGTAGCCGGGCAGCAGCGCCGGGTAGCGTTGCAGCAGCAGCCAGGTCCAGCGTTGGTTGTCCCGGGCCCAATGGGTCATGGGGCCGGCGTGGGCGGCCAGCAGCGCCAGCCAGCGGTACAACTCCAGGTTCAACGCGACGGTCGGGAACACCGCCAGGCTCGACGGCAGGCGCAGGCGGTTGCCATCGCAGCAGGCCAGTGGCGCCTGCTTGCAGGTGCCGGCGATGCGCATCAGCAGGTTGCGACGCAGCAGCAGGTCGCGCTCGCTGGCAGCTTCCAGGGCGATCCCACTGGCACCGCCCAGGGCACGGAACAATAGCGCCAGGCTGCGCTGGCGGTCGGCCAGATCGACCCGCGCGTGGGGGAAATCGACGCGGGCACGGCGAGTGATAAAGCGATGCCAGACACTGCCGACCCACTCTTCCAGCTCCAGGGTAAAGGCCATGGGATGGGCTCCAAGTTAGGGGATTCGACGGGCACGCCGGGATCCAAATGTGTGAGGGGCTGCAGCTGGGCAGAGGTGTCTAAACAAATTCCACAGACTGACACCTGACGCTGTGGTGAGCAGGCTTGCCCTGCGCTGGGCTGCGAAGCGGCCCCCAGCCAGGCGCCTCGGTATACCAGATGAAACGCATCGTCTGGAATGGGACTGCTTCGCAGCCCAGCGCAGGGCAAGCCTGCTCACTACAACAAATCTGCTCCCACATTGGGATCGCGTTACTTTCAGTAAACGATCGGCACCGCTGCTCCAGCCATCCGGGCGCGTTGCCGGAAGCTGTACAGGTAGCAGAGCAGCCCAAGCAGGAACACCAGGCCGCAAACCAATCGGGCCCAGAACAGCAGGCGCAGATGCTCCACCGTGGCCATGAACGGTAGTGCCACGCCATCCACCGGCCAGCGCTGCAACCACACTTGCACGGCGCCGGCGGCGGTGAGGAACAAGGTGATCATCACCATCGACAGCACCATCATCCAGAAGCCCCACACTTCGACGGTCTGCGAGCGCGCATCCGGCGCTTCACCGATTCCGCGCAAGCGCGGCATGGCGTAGCTGATCAGGGTCATCACGATCATGGCGTAGGCGCCGAAGAACGCCAGGTGGCCGTGAGCCGCCGTGAGCTGAGTGCCGTGGGTGTAGAAGTTGACCGGTGCCAGGGTATGCAGGAACCCCCATACACCCGCGCCGAAAAACGCCGTGACCGTGGTGCCCTTGGCCCACAACGTCGCCGCGCGATTAGGGTGCTGGCGCCGCCGGCGTTTGACCATGGTGAAGGCGAACATCACCATCGCCAGGAACGGCAGCGGTTCCAGGGCCGAGAAGATCGAACCGACCCACAGCCACACCTGCGGTGCGCCGATCCAGAAAAAGTGGTGGCCGGTGCCGATGATGCCGGTGATCAAGGCCATGGCGATGATCACGTACAACCATTTTTCCACCACTTCGCGGTCGACCCCGGTGACCTTGATCAGCACGAACGCCAGCATCGAGCCCATGATCAATTCCCACACGCCTTCCACCCACAGATGCACCACCCACCACCAGTAGAACTTGTCCCGTGCCAGGTTGCCGGGGTTGTAGAAGGAGAACAGGAAGAACACCGCGAGGCCGATCAGACCGGTCATCATCACCAGGCTGACCGTGGTTTTGCGGCCTTTGAGCAGGGTCATGCCGATGTTGTAGAGAAAGCCCAGGCACACCACCACGATGCCCATTTTGGTGATGGTGGGTTGCTCTAGAAACTCACGCCCCATGGTCGGCAGCAATTCATTGTGGGTCAGTTTGGCCAGCGCCGCATACGGCACCAGCAGGTAGCCGAGAATGGTCAGCACCCCCGCCACGGCGAACACCCAGAACAGCACGATCGCCAGTTTGGGACTGTGCAGCTCGCGGTCGGCCTCTTCGGGCACCAAGTAATACGCGGCTCCCATAAAGCCGAACAGCAGCCACACGATCAGCAGATTGGTGTGAACCATCCGTGCCACGTTGAAAGGAATCAGCGGGAACAGAAAGTCGCCGATTACGTATTGCAGGCCCATGATCAGCCCGAACAGCACCTGGCCGACGAACAGCATCAGCGCAAACACGAAGTAGGGTTTGGCCACGGCCTGGGATTGGAATTTCAGATAGGGGTTGGCGCTGCGCATGGCTCAGCCCTCCTTGTTCGGTGGCCAGTTATTGGTATCGATCTTCGAACTCCATTTAAGGAACTCGGCCATGTCATCCACCTCTTGGTCAGTGAGGTTGAATTGCGGCATGGCCCGGCGCCCCGGTACACCCAGGGGCTGCATTTTCATCCAGGCATGCAGGAACGGTTTAAACCCCTCTTCCCCCCCGCGCCGCTTGAACACATTGCCCAGCTCCGGCGCAAAGTACGCGCCCTCGCCGAGCAGGGTGTGGCAGCCGATGCAATTGTTGCGCTCCCACACACCCTTGCCACGCACCACCGATTCGGTGAGCTGATCAACGTTGCTGCGGGTGGGAAAGGTTTGTTCGGTGTGATAGGTCAGGGCCAGGAAAATCAGGAAGAAGAACACGCTTCCTCCGAAGTAGATATTCCTGGCCATGCCCTTGGTGAAGGTATCTGACATGGTCGCTTCCTCATGGCTTGGCGGGGGTCATGATAGGAAGGCGGCGGGCGAAAACGGCTTGATGGCGATCAAGAAATGTTGATGGTTTTAGTCGGGTATGGAACGGACCCACCTGCCACTTCATTCGGCACAAATGGGAGTCCTCTAAACGAGCTTCAGCGCATGAAGGCAGAAGGAGAAACGCGCGCTAATAGTCTCGTCTGGCCGCACGTACGACCTCTGGACTAGGTATTTTCTAATTGATGCTTTGGGGCAGTGATAAAACCGACCGGAAAAGAGCGATCAAACGGGCAAAAGAGATTCTCGATGCCCTGAGAGGTGGATGAAATGACTGAATCGAAATTCAAACCCGAGGACATGCCGGTCCTCGATCTTGATACATCCGGCACAAGCGTTTATGAGTCTTCGCGCTTCCTCGACAGCCCGGAAACCATCAGCGCTTATCTGGCGCAAAGCATGCACTCGCACGACCCGCAGTTGCTGATGAAAGCGCTTGCCGAAGTGGCCAAGGCCCAAGGTGTGAACAAGGTCGCGGAGGCCGCGGGGGTTAATCGCGAGAGCCTGTATAAAACGCTCAAGGGTGGCTCGAAAACCCGTTATGAAACGGTCCAGAAGCTGATGCTGGCCTTAGGTGTCGAACTGACTGTACAGCCGATTGCAGCAGCGAGACTCAAGAGAACTGTACGAACCAAGCCGGCGGCGCCCGGTAAGCTCTGAGCGAACGACCGTCCTCAGTGGGAGGCTCGCCTCCCAGCGCCCCAGGCCACGAGGCGCGCGGTTCAGGCATTGGTGTCCTACCAGGTCCTTAAGGGTGATCGAATTCTCAAGCACTCAACCCCACAATCCCCGCCAACACCACCAGCCCCCACCCTAGCATCGCCACCCTCCACTTCCAGGGCCCGTGCCGCAACTCCATAAACCCATCCACAATCACCCAGCCCTTGACCATCGCCAGCAACACCACTACCCCCGCCGCGCCACTCCACACGGTGCCGAGGCTCAGTACCATCAGGCTCGCCCAACACAGCCACAACCTCACTGAGCTGTTCATCGGATCACATACACCAGCGCAAACAACACCACCCACACCAGGTCGACCATGTGCCAATACAACACGCCGGATTCCAGCCCACTCAAGTGTGGTGCCAGGTACTGCCGTTGCCAGCAGCGCCACCCGAGCCAAGCGAGAATCACCAGGCCCAGCAGCACATGCAAAAAGTGAAAGCCGGTGACGATCCAGTACAAGGTAAAGAACGTGCTGCGCTCAAGCCCCAGCCCTGCGTCGATCAGATGGCGGTATTCGGTGAGTTTGATCCACACATACACCAGCGCCACCAGCCATGCGCCGAGCAGCAAGACACTACCGCGCCGCGCGCGACCCAGGCGCACCTGCTGCACGGCCAATGCGGCCAACGCACCCGCGCTCAACAGGCTGTAGGTCATTGCCAGGCCGGTCGAGGTATCCAGTTGCGCGCGCCCTAGGGCGAACACCTCGGGCTGGAGCCGCTGGGTCACGGCAAACGCCAGGATCAATATCGCGAACACGGTCAGTTCAGCGAGGATGAACAACCACATCGCCACGTCCCCCGGCAGGCGCCGGGGCTCAGGCAAAGTGCACATCCACCACGTCCATCAGCGCCGCGATGGTTTGCGGGTCGTCGCTCAGGGCCTGGGCCAGGCAGGCCATGCACGCTTCGCGCGGCGGCATGCCGGCGGCGATCAGGCGCGCGGTAAAAATCAGCAGGCGGGTGGAGGCCACTTCCTCCAGGTCGTGCTGATCGAGGCGGCGCAAGGCTTGGCCAAGGCGCACCACCTGGCTGGCCAGGGCGTTATCGACCTGCGCTTCGCGCGCGACGATACGCGCTTCGTCCGCCGCCGCCGGGTAGTCGAAACGCAGCGCCACGAAACGCTGGCGAGTGCTGGGTTTCATGCCCTTGAGCAGGTTCTGGTAACCGGGGTTATACGACACCACCAGCATGAATGACGGCGGCGCCTTGACCACTTCGCCGGTGCGCTCCAAGTACAGCTCGCGACGGTCATCGGCCACCGGGTGCAGGACCACGGCGGTGTCCTGGCGCGCTTCGACCACTTCATCCAGGTAACAGATGCCGCCCTCGCGCACAGCGCGGGTCAGCGGGCCGTCCTGCCACCAGGTGCCTTGGCTGCCGATCAGATGGCGACCGACCAGGTCGGCGGCGCTCAGATCGTCGTGGCAGGCCACGGTGTACAGGGGCAGGTTCAGGCGATGCGCCATGTGCTGCACGAAGCGGGTCTTGCCGCAGCCGGTGGGGCCCTTGATCAGCACCGGCATGCGGTGCAGCCAGGCGTGTTCGAACAGGCGCTGTTCGTTGTCGAGAGGCTGATAGAAAGGCGCGTTCATCGTGTATATCCGAGGCGGGTTCGAGGGCCACGCTAAGGGCGCCTGCGACAACCTGGCAAGCGCTAACCCAGGCAAACTTGATCGCCGTCAAGCGAGCTTTGCGAGGCCACGCCATAGTCTGGCCCGGCACTAAGAACCTGCGCCCCGCACCGTGTTGCGAGGCACCGCAAAGGTCTCGCCTGAGGAGTAAATGGAATGCTGACTCGCCGCACGAACCCCTTCACCTTAAGCCTCGCCAGCCTCGCCAGCCTCGGCTGCGCACTGGCCCTGACCCTGCCCCTGAGCGCCCACGGCAACGCCCAGCCCGCCGTGGTCAAGACCGCCGGCGCTCTGGACATGAGCCAGGCTGATTTCGACGCGTCCAAACAGATCTATTTCGAACGCTGCGCCGGCTGCCACGGCGTGCTGCGCAAGGGAGCCACCGGCAAGCCCCTGACGCCGGACATCACCCAGGCCCGCGGCCAGGCCTACCTGGAAGCGCTCATCACCTACGGCTCGCCCGCCGGCATGCCGAACTGGGGCACCTCCAATGCGCTGACCAAAGCGCAGATCAGCAGCATGGCCACCTTTATCCAGCACACCGCGCCGACGCCGCCGGAATGGGGCATGGCCGAGACGCTCAAGACCTGGAAAGTGCTGGTCAAGCCCGAAGACCGCCCGAAAAAACAGCTCAATCACCTCAACCTGCAAAACCTGTTTTCGGTGACCTTGCGCGACGACGGCAAGATCGCCCTGGTGGACGGCGATACCAAGCAGATCGTCAAGCTGATCGACACCGGTTATGCCGTGCATATTTCGCGGATCTCCGCCTCGGGTCGCTACCTGCTGGTGATCGGCCGTGACGCCAAGATCGACATGATCGACCTGTGGCCCGCCGAGCCCACCAAAGTCGCCGAAATCAAGGTGGGCATCGAGGCGCGGTCGGTGGAGACCTCGAAGTTCAAGGGCTACGAAGACAAGTACACGATTGCCGGGTCCTACTGGCCGCCGCAGTTCACCCTGATGGACGGCGAGACCCTGGAACCCAAGCAAATCGTCTCCACCCGCGGCATGACCGTCGACAAGCAGGAGTACCACCCAGAACCCCGTGTGGCGGCGATCATCGCGTCCCACGAGTGGCCGGAGTTCATCGTCAACGTCAAGGAAACCGGCAAGGTCATGCTGGTCAATTACCAGGACATCAAGAACCTCACCACCACCACCATCGATGCCGCGCCGTTCCTGCACGACGGCGGCTGGGACAGCACCCACCGCTACTTCCTCACAGCGGCCAACAACTCGAACAAGGTGGCCGTGATCGACTCCAAGGCGCGCACCCTCGCCGCGCTGGTGGACGTGGGCAAGACCCCGCACCCTGGGCGTGGCGCCAACTTTATCCACCCCACCTACGGGCCGGTGTGGGCCACCAGCCACTTGGGCGACGGCGGAATTTCGGTGATCGGCACCGACCCGATCAAGCACCCGCAATACGCCTGGAAACAGGTGGAAACCCTCAAGGGCCAGGGCGGCGGTTCGCTGTTTATCAAGACCCACCCCAACTCCCATCACCTGTACGTGGACACCACCCTCAACCCCGACGCCAAGCTCAGCCAGTCGGTGGCGGTGTTCGATATCAACCAGCTCGACAAGGGCTACACCGTGCTGCCGATCGCCGAATACTCGGGGATCAAGCAAGGCGCTCTGCGCGTGGTGCAACCGGAATACAACAAGGCCGGCGACGAGGTGTGGTTCTCGGTGTGGAACGGCCAGACCGAAGAATCGGCGCTGGTGGTGATCGATGACAAAACCCTGAAACTCAAGCAGGTGATCAAGGACAAACGCCTGATCACCCCGACCGGCAAATTCAACGTTTACAACACCCAACACGACATTTATTGAGCCCCATCAACACGAGGTCCGCCCATGAAAAATATGCTCCTCGCACTGCTGGCTTGCAGCGCTGCGTTCAGCCTGCAACCGGCCCTGGCTCAAGACGGCCAAGCCCTGTTCAACAGTAAACCCTGTGTCGGCTGCCACACCCTGGACAGCAAGTTGGTAGGCCCGGCCATGAAGGAAGTCGCCGCCAAGAACACCGGCGTGAAAGACGCCGCCGCGACCCTGGCCAGTCATATCAAGAACGGCACCCAGGGTAACTGGGGGCCGATCCCTATGCCGCCGAACCAGGTCACCGATGAAGAAGCCAAGGTGTTGGCCGATTGGGTCCTGAGCTTGAAATAACCACAAGGAGCACGCCATGAAAGCATCGATGTTCGGTTCGGCCATGGCGCTGCTCATGCTGGTCCCCGCGTGGGCGACGGCGACACCCGACGCCGCCCGCCTCGAACACCTGCTGACCCAGGACTGCGGCGCCTGCCATGGCCTGCACCTGACCGGCGGCCTCGGCCCGCCCCTCACGCCCCAGGCCCTGGCCGGCCAACCCCGCGCCAGCCTGATCGCCACCATCACTTACGGTCGCCCAGCCCGCGCCATGCCCGGCTGGGGCCCACTGCTCAGCGCCGGCGATATTGCCTGGCTGGCCGACCGCCTGCTGCAAGGACGCCCCACCCCATGATGCGACCCGCCGTGTTCTCCCTGTGCCTGCTGCTCGGCGCCTGTGCCCAACCGACGCTGCGCGGCAGCGGTGATCTGGGGTTGGTGATCGAACGGGCCAGCGGCAGTGTGCAGATCGTTGAAAGCAGCGGCATGACCGAGCTGGCGCGCATCGAAGGGCTGGGGGATCTGTCCCACGCCTCGGCGGTGTTTTCCCGCGACCAACGCTATGCCTATGTGTTCGCCCGCGACGGCGGCTTGACCAAGGTCGACTTGCTGACTCAGCGCATCGCTAAACGCATCATCCAGGGCGGCAACAGTATTGGCGGCGCGATCAGCCAGGATGGCCGCCTGATTGCCGTGTCCAACTACCAGCCGGGCGGAGTCAAGGTGTTCGATGCCGTCACCCTGGAGCAGGTCGCCGACATTCCCGCCACGCCCCTGGCCAACGGCAAACGCTCGCGGGTGGTGGGCCTAGTGGACGCGCCGGGGCAGCGTTTCGTGTTCAGCCTGTTCGACACCGGCGAGATCTGGAGCGCGGACTTCAGCCACGGCAACACCCCGACCCTCACCCGTTTCACCGGCATCGGCGAGCAGCCCTATGACGCACTGATCACCGCCGACGGTCGCTACTACATGGCCGGTCTGTTCGGCGAGGACGGCATGGCCCAGCTCGACCTGTGGCACCCGGAGCGCGGTGTGCAACGGGTACTCAAGGACTACGGACGCGGCCAGGCCAAGTTGCCGGTGTACAAAATGCCGCACCTGGAAGGCTGGGCCGTAGCCGACAACCAAGCGTTCGTGCCCGCCGTGGGCCGACACCAGGTGTTGGTGATGGACGCGCGCAGTTGGCAGCAGAGCGCCGCGATCGCCGTGGCCGGCCAACCGATCTTCGTCACCGCACGGCCGGATGGGCGCCAGCTGTGGGTCAATTTCGCCTACCCGGACAACGACCGCGTGCAGGTGATCGACAGCGAAACCCACCAAGTGGTCGCCGACCTGCGCCCCGGCCCCGGCGTGCTGCACATGGAGTTCACCGGGCGCGGCGAACAGCTGTGGCTGTCGGTGCGCGACGGCGAGCAGGTGCAGGTCTGGGACCCGTATCAAATGACCTTGCTCAAGACCTTGCCGGCCTTGAGCCCCAGCGGAATTTTCTTCAGCACTCGTGCACAAAAAATGGGGTATTGAGATGGACCTTGATCGACTCAGCCAGCACTTGATCGAACGCTACCAGCACGGCATGCCGCTGTGCGCCGAACCGTACCGGGAAATGGCCCAGGTCTTGAAATGCAGCGAGGCCGAACTGATGACCTGCCTGCAACGCCTGGAACTGGCCGGCGCCCTCTCGCGTGTCGGCCCG
The DNA here is from genome assembly GCF_019641515.1 of Pseudomonas sp. S5F11. Taxonomy (NCBI): domain Bacteria; kingdom Pseudomonadati; phylum Pseudomonadota; class Gammaproteobacteria; order Pseudomonadales; family Pseudomonadaceae; genus Pseudomonas; species Pseudomonas sp. S5F11. The sequence continues at coordinate 285,474 of NZ_JAIFJZ010000001.1, read as the reverse complement.
GTGTTCGAACATACCCGCGCCGGTGCCAGCACCCTGGCCGCCCTGGCAGTCCCGGCCGAACGCCTGGAACAGGTGGCGGCGCGGGTCAGCCAATACCCGGAAGTCAATCACAACTACGCCCGCGAGCATCACTACAACCTGTGGTTTGTGGTGACCGGCCCGCACCGTCAACATCTACAGCAGATCCTCGATGAGCTGGAACAAGACACCGGCCTGACACCGCTGGATCTGCCGATGCTCAGCGCCTACCGCATCGACCTCGGGTTCTCCCTGGGAGGGCATCCGTGATCGCGCCGCTGACCCAGGAGCAGATGCTCGACCTGCGCCAGTGCCTGGAGCGCGGTTTGCCACGGGTCTCGCGGCCTTACGACGCGCTGGCGGAGCAGATCGGTGCCCATCACGACCAGGTGTTGCAGCAAATGCAGCACTGGCATGAACAAGGCTTGTTCCGGCGCGTCGGACTGGTACTCAACCATCGCGCCCTGGGTTTTGTGGCCAACGCCATGCTGGTGCTGGATGTGCCGGATGCCTTGGTGGATAACGTCGGCCAGCGCCTGGGCCGCGCGCCGGGGGTGAACCTGTGTTACCAGCGTCCGCGCCGCCTGCCGCAGTGGCGCTATAACCTGTTTTGCATGGTCCACGGCCGCGAGCGGGCGGTGGTCGAGGCGCACATCGAGACGCTATTGGCCGAGCACCTGCTCAACGACCTTCCCCACCAGGTGCTGTTCAGTACCCACGCGTTCAAACAATGCGGCGGACGTTTTGCGCCGCCACCGTCGCAGGTGTGGGCCCATGGATGAACGGGATCGCCAATTGATCAATCGCCTGCAACACGGCCTGCCCCTGGTACGTCAGCCCTGGCAGTCAGTGGCGCAGGAACTCGGCTGCGCCCCCGGTGAGGTACTCGACCGCCTGCACGCGTTACTTGAAGACGGCGTGCTCACCCGGTTCGGCCCGATGTTTGATATCGAGCGCGTCGGCGGGGCATTCACCTTGGCCGCGCTGGCAGTGCCTGAGGCGCGCTTCGATGCCGTCGCCGCGCAGCTCAACGCCCTGCCCCAGGTGGCCCACAACTACCGCCGCGAACATGCCTGGAACATGTGGTTCGTGCTGGCCTGCGCCAGCCCTGAGGAACTCGACGCCACCCTGTCGCGCATCGAAACCCTGACCGGGTTGACGGTGCTCAACCTGCCCAAGGAGCACACCTACCATGTCGGTCTGCATTTCCCGGTCTGACAGCCCCCTGGCCCTGCGGCTGATCGCCCTCACCCAAGACGGCCTGCCGTTGCTGGAAGACCCGTGGGCGTGGCTGGCCGAGCAGTTGGGAATCAGCGTCGAGTCGACCCTCGACCTGCTCAAGCGCCTGCAAACCGAGGGCGTGATTCGGCGTATCGCGGCGGTGCCCAACCATTACCGCCTGGGCTATCGGCATAACGGCATGACTGTGTGGGACGTGGCCGACGAGCAACTGCCGCGCCTGGGCGAACTGATAGGCGCGCAGCCGTTCGTGAGCCACTGCTACCGCCGCCCCCGGCGCGTGGGCTGGCCCTACAACTTGTTCGCCATGGTGCATGGGCGCAGTCGTGAAGAAATCGACAGCTACCGCGAGCACCTGCGTTTTTTGCTTGCCGATGCCTGCCGCGCCGACGAGATGCTGGTGAGCAGTCGCATCCTGAAAAAAACCGGCCTGCGCTTGCCGCCGGCGCACTGAAAAGGAATAGCCCATGCTGCGAATCAGTCAGTACTTGCGCACCCTGGCCGGCCAATGCCCGGCGCCGCGCGTCTCGGCCCCCGGCAGCAAGCGGCCGCCAGTGGTGATCTGGAACCTGCTGCGCCGGTGCAACCTGACCTGCAAGCATTGCTATGCCACCAGCGCCGACAGTGTGTTCCGCGATGAGCTGGACACCGCCACCGCGCTGCGGGTGATCGATGACCTGCACGAAGCCGGCGTGCGCGTACTGATCCTTTCCGGCGGCGAGCCGCTGCTGCGCGCAGATATATTCCAGCTGAGCGCCTACGCTCGCGACAAAGGCTTTTTCGTGGCGTTGTCCACCAACGGCACGCTGATTGATGAGCGCAATATCCAGCAGATTGCCGACGCGCATTTCGACTACGTGGGCATCAGTATCGATGGCCTGGAGGCGACCCACGATGCCTTTCGCCAGTCACACGGCAGCTTCCAGCGCTCGTTGCATGGCATACGTCTGTGCCGCGAAGCAGGCATCCGCGTGGGCCTGCGGACCACCCTGACCCAGGACAACCACGCGCAGCTGCCGCAATTGCTCGCGCTGATGCGCGCTTACGACGTGCAGAAGTTCTACCTGTCGCACCTCAACTACAGCGGGCGCGGCAAGCGCAGCCGCCAACTGGACGCGCACCGGCAGATCAGCCGCGACGCCATGGCGCTGATTTTCCAGCAAGCCTGGGAGGACATCGAAAACGGCGTGGCCAGCGATTTTGTCAGCGGCAACAACGACGCCGACGCGGTGCTGTTGCTGCAATGGGTACATCGCCATCTGCCTGAGCATTACCCGCAGCTGGAGCACCTGTTGCACGGTTGGGGCGGCAATGCGTCGGGCTGCGGCATCGCCAATATCGACAACACCGGCGAGGTGCATCCGGACACCTACTGGTGGCAGCACTCGGTGGGCAATGTGCGCAACACCACGTTCCGCCAGCTCTGGCTCGACCAACCCGACCCCTTGCTGCAGCGCCTGCGCGAATACCCGCGCCGCATCGGCGGGCGCTGCGCCGAGTGTCGCTGGCTACCGATCTGCAACGGCAACACCCGTACCCGCGCCTGGGCCGATGGCGACCTGTGGGGCCCGGACCCGGGTTGCTACCTGAGCGACGATGAAATCGCCATGCGCTCGCCCAACCTGATTCCGTGCTCCACCCGGTGACACAACCGGGGCAGCACTCCTGATGATCGACCAAGGATGTCCCATGCACACCACTGCCCTCCCCCCCAGCCTGCACAGCCCTTTGCACCCCGGTGAAGTCGCGCTGGTGGGCGCCGGACCCGGCGACCCACGCCTGCTTACCTTGCGCGCCTGGAGCCTGCTGATGCAGGCCGATGCCGTGGTATTCGACCGGCTGATCAGCGCCGAACTGCTCACGCTGATCCCGCTCACCTGCGCCCGCCATTACGTGGGCAAGGCCAGCGGCCATCACAGCCTGCCCCAGGATCAACTCAACGAACTGCTAGCGGAACTGGCCGGCGAAGGCCAGCGCGTGGTGCGCCTCAAGGGCGGCGACCCGTTTATTTTCGGGCGCGGCGCCGAGGAGCTCGAATACCTGCTGGCGCGGGATATTCCGTGCCAAGTGGTGCCAGGGATCACCGCCGCGTCCGGGTGCAGCGCCTACGCCGGAATCCCGTTGACCCATCGCGATCTGGTCAACTCGTGCCGTTTCGTCACCGGGCACCTGCAGCGCGACGGTGCGCTGAAATTACCCTGGGCCAGCCTCGCCGAGCCGAGCCAGACCCTGGTGTTCTATATGGGCCTGTCGAACCTGGCGCTGATCGCCGAACACCTGGTGGCTGCCGGTTTGTCGGCGGATACCCCGGCGGCGCTGATCAGCAACGGTGCGCGCGCCGATCAACAGGTGGCCCGTGGCACCTTGCGCCAGTTGCCGACCCTGGCCGCCGACTGCGAACCCGGCGTGCCAACCCTGACGGTGATCGGCCAGGTCGTGGACCTGTTCGCCGGCGCCGCCCTGCACTTCCCGGCCAGCCTGGCAGCGCCGCGCGCAGCGGTGGCGATATGAAACGCCTGCTGCTGGTGCCGCTGTTGTGGGCCAACGTCGCCAAGGGCACGCCAGCTGAGGATTACCGCCAGTACTGCGAGCAGTGCCACGGCCTCAACCGCATCGGCGCCACCGGCCCGGCGTTGTTGCCCGAAAGCCTGGGGCGGATCAAGCCCGACGAGGTGCGCCAGGTGATCCGCGACGGCCGACCCGCCAGCCAAATGGCCGGATTCGCCGCGCAATTGGACAGCGCGCGCATCGACGACCTGGTGGATTTTCTGCAACAGCCGCCGGCATCGCCACCGACCTGGGATGCCCAGGCGATCCGCGCCAGCCACACCGTACTGGCGGACCTGAGCCAACTGCCGACCACCCCGCAGCACCACGCCGACCCGCTCAACCTGTTTGTGGTGGTGGAATCGGGGGATCACCATATGGACATTCTCGACGGTGACACTTTCAACGTGCTGGACCGCTTCCCCACTCACTTCGCGGTACACGGCGGGCCGAAGTTTTCCCCGGATGGGCGCTTTGTGTACTTCGCCTCCCGGGACGGCTGGATCAGTCAATACGATCTGCATAACCTCAAGCTGATCGCCGAAACCCGCGTTGGCCTCAACACTCGCAACCTGGCGGTGAGCAAAGACGGGCGCTGGGTGCTGGCGGGCAACTACCTGCCGGGCAATCTGGTGTTGCTGGATGCGCGCGATCTGTCGCTGGTCAAGATTCTGGACACTGGTTCGCGGGTCAGCGCCGTGTACACCGCACCGCCGCGCAACAGCTTTATCGTCGCGCTCAAGGATCTGAACGAGGTGTGGGAACTGGCGTATGCCGACGCGCAACCGCGCTTCGAGCCCCGGCGCATCCAGGCCCAGGACGTGCTCGATGACTTTTCGTTTTCTCCCGATTACCGACAGTTGGTCGCCACCTCGCGCAAGGCCGGGGGCGGCCAGGTAATCGACCTGGACAGCGGCGCGGTGGTCACCGATATCCCGCTGGCGGGCATGCCGCACCTGGGCTCGGGCACCTATTGGCAACGCGATGGGCACTGGGTGTTCGCCACACCGAATATCAGCAAAGGGCAAATCTCGGTGATCGACCTGAACACCTGGGCGCTGATCAAACAGATTCCCACCCTGGGGCCAGGCTTCTTTATGCGCAGCCATGTGAACTCACGCTATGTATGGAGCGACGTGTTCTTCGGCCCGGACAACGACGCCATCCACCTGATCGACAAACAGACCCTGGAAATCGCCCACACTCTGCGCCCGGTGCCGGGCAAGACCGCCGCCCATGTGGAATTCACCCGCGACGGGCGCTACGTGTTACTGAGCATCTGGGCCACGAACGGCGCGTTGATCGTCTACGACAGCCAAACCCTCAAGGAGGTCAAGCGCCTGCCCATGAACAAGCCGTCGGGCAAATACAACGTGGGCAATAAAATCGAGTTCGCCGAAGGCACCTCCCACTAGGCCTGTTCGAACAACCCACACAGCTCATCCACCTGCCGGCGCCCGTCCGGCAGCACACACAGAAACTGCGCCGACAATTCGATCAGGCCGTCCCGCGCCCATTGCTCCAATAGCGGCCAGAGCGTGGCGAAATACTGGGAAAACACCAACCCGTAACGCCGCTCGATGGCCTGGATATCCAGTTCCAGGTCGCAGGCCAAGCGCTCCACCACGTATTCGCGCAACCCTTCGGCGACCTGGCGTTGCCAGCCCTGGCAGGTAGGGAGCTGGCCATTGTGCAGGGCTTGGGCGTAGGCCGGTTCGGTGCTGCTGTTTCGCGCGCACAAGACGTCGATCTGGCTGATGGCGCTCAGGCCCAGGCCGATATGGTCGCAATAGCCGTGCAGGGTGAAGCCTTCGCTGGTGCGGCTCAGGCGGCCGCGCTCCTGGGCCTGGATCAGGTCGTCGTCGCCACGGGCAAACAGGCCCAGGCCGATGTAGTGGTAACCCGCCGCGCCGAGGCGCTCGAAGCACAACTGGCGCATTTCGGCTTTATCCGCCGCGCTGCATTGCGCCTGGGCAGGCTGGGCCAGATAACGGCTGGGCGGCCGGGCGTAGTCAAACACCTGCAGGCGGTCCGGTTCCAGGGCGATCAGGCTGGCGAGCTTGGTATCGAAGCTGGCGAGGGTCTGCCAGGCGCTGCCGTAGCCGAGATCGACGCTGACCGAACGGAAATCGAAAGTGCGCGCCGCATCGATCAAGGACTGGATCGGCGCAGGGTCGCGGTACCAGGCCAGGGCGTGCACCCCTTCGGCACGCGCGTCGGGCACGCCGATACAGACGTGGTTGAAGCCCAGGTCGCGCAGCAGACCCATGCCGGCCCAATCAGTGTGGTACGGGTCGAGGTCGATGCCGTAGTCACCACGGCCAGGGGCAAGAAAATGAAAGCGCTCGCGCATGGCCGCCATCAGCGTTTGTACCGCGCCGATGCTCGCCGCGCCGCGCCACTGGAAGTACTCCAGCGGCTGGCGAGCGCCCAGGTGGCAGCCGACCAGCTGGATCTCTTGGGCCAGGCTGCGTGAGTACTCGTCACTCGGTGGGTTGGCCGGCCAATGCAGGGTCACGGCCAGCGGGCGTTGCCGTTGGCGGCTGGTGCGCAGGGCGCGCAACATATCCAGGGAGCCTATGCCGGGGTGGAAACGGCGGATATCGGCCTGGCCATTCAGGTCCAGCACGCCTGGACCGTGACGAGCGAGGGGGATGACAGTGTGCATGGCAGGCTCCGGATCAAGGGGCGGTGAGCCATTGTCCGGCGGCGGGGCTCGACGCACCTTGATGTGCATCAAGGGCCCTACCAGCTGAGGTAGAACATGCTCTTGGCCAACAGCACGATGGCGACCATATGCGCAAACAGGCTCAGGTGTACCCCGCGCAGGTAGCGCTCGCTGGCGCGGCCACGGCGCATAAGCAGTAAGGTCGTCACAAAATGCAGCAGCACACTGGCGGCCAGTAGCAGTTTGAGCGAAAGCAACATGCCAAAGGACGACGCCGTAGGCGCGGCCAGCACCGGCAGGTAGCGCAGCCAGACCATCCCGAGACCGGCACCGAACAGCACCAACAGCACCCACGGCATCAGCGCCCGGGCGCGGCGGCCGATGCCTTGTTCCACCAACACCCGCGCCCGGGCGGGCAATTGCGCCTGTACCTTGGCCAGGATCAGCACTTCGAAAAACACCGTGCCGATAAAGATCAGCGCCGCGAACAGGTGGGCCAACAGAAACAGCAGATAGAGCATGATGGCCTCACAGGTCGCGCCGGGATTGCAGTGTGGCGCGCGCGGCGGCGGGCCACCTTGATGCCGATCAAGTCAGCACCTGCCAGCCGCAGCACTCACCGCGCCGGCTCAGCGGGCTCCAGGCGAAATCCCAGCCGGACGCTGGCAATGGCGGTTGCTCAACGGCGGCGGGCGGCGTGACTTTCCAATCGAATACCCGCAGCGCGCGCCACGCCAGCACGATGCCCTCGGCCTGGCTGTGGTCGGTATTGATCCAACTCGCCGCAGCGGCGGCCATGAACGCTTCGATGGGTTCTTCATTGATGCGCGTGCGGTAGGCCGAGCCGAGCAACCAACGGCACACGTTCAGGTGGTAGGTCCAATCCGCGGCCGGCTGGTTGCGGTAGGCCCAGGTCATAAAGCTGCGAAACAGGTTCAGGCCTTCGGGCGGGTCGAGCTTGAGCAGCGCCGGGCAGATGTCGAACAGGCTGTGCCAATACGGCAACAGACGCGCGTCCAAGTGGACGAAACAGCGGGCATTACTGGGGTATTGCGCAGGCGCCGGTGCTGCACGCAGGCGCAGGGCGCCGGCTGGCGATGGATGATTCATGGAACGCACTCACACTCGTGACGATAGAACGCCCCCTGGTCACAAGGGGCCCAAGGCACACGTCAGCAGGCGGGAGAAGCGCGGGGGTTGGCCGAGGGCCAGGCGTAGCGCGGCGGCGCTTTGTTGCGCTGGGTATGGGCTGCGCGCGGGGTTTGACCCAGGCCGAGCAGCCAGGCCAAGCCGATCAGGAACACCAGGGCGACGGTCAAGGCGGCGCACACTGGGCAGGCAAAGTAGTTCGAAATGTTGCTGGAAGCCGCGTCGCCCGACCCTTTATCGGGAAGTGGCGCCGGTTTGCCGTCCACCGAACAGAACGCCCCGCCGATTCCATTGAGCTGCTGGCCGAGCATCTGGCCATGGCTCAAACCGCACACGAAAAGGTTCATCAGCACGCAGCAGTACAGGATCCAGGCGATCAGCGAACGGTCGGGCAGGCTCAATTTCATGGCCGCGACTCTACCATCCCAGCCGCCAACGGATGAAGCGCGACCCGCCCCTGTGGCAGAACGTCGCAGATTACGCAGGCCGGCGTGGGTTGGTAGACTTGCCGCCCTCCTCGTTTCTTACTTCAAATGCCTGCTTTTTCACGGCCTGATGGGTAGATCCAGCGCAATGCAGGCGTTTCACAGGATGCACAGTTGATGAGTACGTTATTCACCCGCCGCAAGGTCCTGACCGGTATGGGCTTGTTGGGCCTGGGCCTGCTGGCCGGTTGTGACAACAGCCCCAAACTGAATTTCAAGTACGGCAAGGACTTGAGCGACAAGATCATGGGCCGCACGTTCAAGCTCAAGAACACCGAGGGCGAGACGGTCACCCTCAGTTCCTACCGTGGCCTGATGCCGGTAGTGTTCTTCGGCTTCACCCAATGCCCGGCGGTGTGCCCCACCACCCTTGCCCGCGCGGCCCAGGCCAAGAAACTGATGGGCCGTGACGGCGAGATCATGCAGGTGATCTTTATCACCCTGGACCCAGAACGCGACACGCCGGAGATTCTCGACAAATACGTAAAAGCCTTCGACCCCAGCTTCGAAGCGCTGTACGGCACCCCGGAAGAAATCGCCGTGGCCGCTAAGGAATTCGGCATCTTTTATGAAAAGATCCCGGCCGGCGACACCTACACCCTGTCTCACACCGCCACCAGTTTTGTCTTCGACACCCGTGGCAACCTGCGCCTGGGGCTCCAGGCATCCCTTACCGCTCAAGAGTGCGCAGAAGACCTGCTCACCGTCATGGAGGTCTGCTAATGACTGCCGTTCAACACCTCAAGCGCCTCACCCTCGGCCTGACCCTGCTGGGCCTCGCCGCCCACGCCAGCGCCCAGGTGCAGGTCAGCGACGCCTGGGTCCGCGCGACCGTCCCAGGCCAACCCGCCAGCGGCGCATTCATGACCGTCACCGCCGACGTCGACAGCAAGCTGCTGCGCGTGGCCTCGCCGGTGGCCAAGGACGTGCAGATCCATGAAATGAGCATGCAAGACGACGTGATGCGCATGGGCCCGGTGGACTCGGTGGCCCTGCCTGCCGGCAAAGCCGTCACCCTCGACCCCAATGGCTACCATGTGATGCTGATGGGCCTGACCGGCCAGATCAAAGAAGGCGATCCGGTGCCGCTGACCCTGACCGTGGAAAACGCCAAGGGCGAGCAGCAAGCCGTTGAAGTCAAAGCCATCGCTCGTGGCGTGGACGGCACGGCCCCTAGCCATAAGCACTAATTGCACCCGTTCGGTTCGGGTTGGCTCACCTCAACCCGCCCATCAATCCACGATAAACAGCTTCGCACCGTCCAGCGTCGATGAACGGTGCGCTTCCATCTCATTGCCCACCTGATAACTCATCCCGGCCGTCAACGTAAACCGACGCCCATCCGCCAGCTCGGTGTGCAACTCGCCCTCCAGACACAGCAGCACATGCCCGCGGGTGCACCAATGATCCGCCAGGTACCCGGCGCTGTACTCCACCATACGCACGCGAGTCGTACCAAAGTGCCCGGTGCGCCAGGTAGCGCTGCCGGTCACACCGGGGTAGATGACCGGTTCAACAGTGGACCAATCGGTGGTGCAAAACGGGACGGCGGTAAGATCCATGGGGGACTCGGTCGTGGGTTAGGGTGGCTTGAGGCTAACTGGCTGATTGGGGGGGCGGGTAGACACAGATGGAGTGGTTTTGCGGCATACAGGCAGGCGTGCTTGTTATTCTGCTCCCCCATTTCCGAGGAGGCATGCTGATGCTGATCGACCCCGCTTACGTCTTGTTTGAGACCGACCATTGGCAGCTCAATCATCACCTGACGTCCAGGCTACCGGGTTACTTGATACTGGGCGCCAAGGCGCCGATAGATTCTCTTGCCGACATGCCCGACGCCGCACTGGCCGAACTGGGGGGATTGCTGGCGAGAGCCCAGCGGATTATGCAGACGCAGTTGCGGCCAAAGTGGCTCTATATCAGCCGCTATGGGCATATGCCGGGCTTCCCGTTGCATTTTCATTTGATCCCGGTGTACGACTGGGTGGAAGACGCGTTCTGGCAGGATGAACGTTATCGGCAGTTGCAACGCTTTGGCTCGCATAACCCGACCCAACTAGTGACCGACGGGGCTGAGTTGACGCTATTTGTATGGCGCGAGTTCGGCGAGAGTCCGACGACGCCGGCGACTCAAGGTCCGTCCGTCGCGCAGGTCATCAACCGCCTGCGCGCCTGTATGCGCGATTGATACCGACCTTTGCGTGAACTGACATAGCGGTAATGCAGGCGATCTGCATATGCGGTTACACGTCTATCTGGCAGTTTTCCGGTCTCTGGATACAGTTCAAATAACGTCTGGATATGGCCCGCATGAAACGCAAAGTTCGGATATTGATCGGTGTGGACAGCATTTGTGCGGGGAGAGTTTTGCCCGCAGGTGATTGGTGCGAGCGGCGCGTGTTGCTGGACAGGCTGAAAATTTATGAGAATTTTGACGCCTTGGATAAAGCCAGGGCTGAGCATAACGTCACGCTAGGCCTGATCAAACCTGCACGCGTCACCGCACTTCGCATTCAGAAGTCAGCCTCGCAAGCATGGACTTCGGAGGAAATTGACAAGCTGCAATCAACCAGTGGTTGATCGTGAGCCTGATTTATCCGCCTAAGCCACAGAAAGAAGACGATCATCAAATAGCGTTGTTTTGAAGGGTAGGTGTTGAATGTCGAGCGAGGGCTTCAATTCCTGCGCGGCTTCAGCGATCAAACTGCGATGGCAAAAACGGGCGTCCGCCTCATAACAGACCATACAAATCCGCTGCTGGGCTGCATTGCAAACCAGCTCGTTCAACACCGTGCCTTGGGTGCGGATATAAGCCCTGAACTCGCGCGCATACGTTGTCCAATCACCGTCTTCCTTGTACTGCTTGCGTATGGGCTTTGGGCAGCCGAGCGACGGGTTATGCTCGTAAGCGATCCCCTGTGCGGCCAGATCCCGGGCAAAGGCATTTTTTGGAAAAACCTTTTTTCCGCGATAACGGGTATTCACGCACATCCAATACTCTGTCGATCCCGGCCTGCTTGAGTCGTGCAATGAATGCGTCGATGGTCAGTCCCTCGTAGCCTGCGGTGTAGAGGTTCATGCAGATTCTCCTAAGGCCTGCCGGCGCGATCAAATGGTAAAAAAACGCCGGGGCTATAACATCGGCTGAAATTGACGAGCCGTGGCGAGTGACGAGCGGAGCCAATTATTGCGTAACAAACCTATGGCCCTCGCCCATCAGGCCATCGGTTCAGCCAACCCGCTTCTTCATCGGGATACACGCCAACTGCAACCCCGACGGTGAGTGGTAAATGGCCTGTTCATCCCCGACATAACCACATGCTCGATAGAAACTCGCGGCGTTCAACGTCGCATCCAGCACCACCTCTTCAATCGCCAGTTCCCGCGCGAGACTTTCAAGGTGATCCAGCATCGCCTTGCCATAGCCACGCCCGGTGAAAGCGGGCAACACGAACAGCGCACCGATTTCGTTGTTGTCCAGGTCAAGCATGCCGGTGGCGACAGGCTCGTCGTTGAACCAGCCCAGATAAAACGATTTGTCCATCAGTGCGCTGTAGCCGTCCTCGGCCTTGCCACGCGTCCAGAGTGCCATTTGTTCAGCGGTGTAGGCGCCGACGCATTGGCTGCGGATGGCTTCGCGGCGGATGTCAAACGCGGCATCGGCATCGTTGAGGGTGGCGCATTTTATTTCCAGCATGAGGTCCTTCCTTCATACGTATTCATACCCGCTCGGGTGAATGAATAACGGTCGCTATCCGTGCGTAGTTGGTAAGCCTGGTTTCGCCAATTATATGCGGCGCGGGGTCAGTGATAGATGCGCTGACCGACATGCCGCCATCGGGGGCAAGCCCCCTCCCACATTGGTATCACGGTTACCGTCAGGTTTCACACTGCCTGCTTGACGTCGACGACCATGGCCAAAATCGTCGAAAAAGTATCCGTTACCATGCTTGACGCGAACAAGCCCCTTCCCATTTTTTGAGCCCTGTTCAGCGCAGAGGCCCAGCGAGGCCGCTATGATGTGGCCTTTCGCTCAATGTCCCAGGAAACACCCATGCCTGCCCTAACCCTGCGCAACGCCCTCCCCACTGATGCCGCTCGCTGCTATGCAATCGAAATAACCGCCTACGAAGGCGACGAAGCCGCGACGCTGGAAAAGATCGCCACGCGCATTGCGCAGTACCCCCAGGGTTTTCTGATCCTGGAGGCGGATGGCGAGGTGGTGGGGTTTATCAACAGCGGCTGCGCCCATCAGGTGGTGATGTCGGACGAGGCGTTCAAGGAGTTGGTGGGCCATGCGCCCGAGGCGCCGAATGTGGTGATCATGTCGGTGGTGGTCGACCCGGCACATCAAGGCCACGGCTATTCCAACGTGCTGATGACCGAGTTCGTGCAACGCATGCGCGTCATGGGCAAACAGACGATTCATCTGATGTGCAAAGAGCAGCATGTGCCGCTGTATACGCGCATGGGCTACACCTATGTACGCCCATCGCCTTCGGATCACGGCGGGATGGCGTGGCATGAGATGGTGATGGCGCTGTAATCCAGGGAGGATCGATGATGACCGCACCGCGCATTGAAATCAGCGACCAACCCAACCCCGAAGCCGAGCGCATTCTGGGTGGCGGTCTGGCCGCGTTCAACGAGGCCGTCACCGGTTACAACGACCGCGTGCCGCTCACGCTGTTGATCAAAGATCCGGACACCCAGCAAATCCTTGGCGGCATCAGCGGTAAAACCACCCTCGGCATGGCGTTCCTCGATCTGTTCCACCTGCCCGACTCACTGCGCGGTGCCGGGTTGGGCCGGCAGTTGCTGCACGCTTTCGAGGATGAAGCCCGGCGCCGAGGCTGCCGGCAGGCGGTGCTGTATACCCTCAGTTTCCAGGCGCCGGGGTTCTACGAAAAACACGGGTGGGTGCGGTTTGGCGAGATCCCGTGCGACCCCGTCGGCAGTAGCCGGGTGTTCTTGTCCAAGACCCTGTGAACGCTGGCGTGACTTCACCAACTCCCCGACGCCCCGCCACCGCCGCTGGAACCGCCGCCACCGGATGAACTGCTGCTGGAACTCGAACTGGAACTGGAACTGCTGGAGTTTGACCCGCCACCCGACCCGGTCCCCGCGCTGCTTTGGATAAACACAAACAGCGCCAGAAACGATGCGATCGGCACCGCGATCAGCCAGCCCTGGGCGCCGTGCCCCAGCAGCAGCCCCGCCGCTGCGTAGATCGCCGCCACCGCAAGCAATCGCAGCAGGAACCCGCGCGGGCTGTTCTTCCAGGACGCCTTGATCAGCAGAAACAGCAGGACGTACAACCCTAGGACCACCAGGCCACCCAGCGGCCACGCCAGCCAGTGGACATAGCTGACCTCCACAAACCGATTGGCTATCACCACCCCGAGGATATAGGTCAATAGCCCTATCACGCCGTAGAAGGCAGCGCGCGCCAGCCACAATGCGCCGAATGTCGCGCCGCCGATCAACAGGGTCAGCGGCATTACCAGCAGGTACATTAGCCATTCGCGGCCACCGGCAAAGATCGCCAAACCGACGGTAATCAGCAGTGTGGCGATCAGCGCAGCGCGCCAATCCAGCTTGCGCGCCGCGAGCAGCACACCACCGATGGCGCCGAGGATAAATGCCAGCAACACCGCGATAGCGCCGGGCGCAATGGCGGTATCGGCGACCGCGGGCAGATCGCCGCCATCCACTAATGTGGTCAGGTCATCGACCGCTTGTTGTATCCCGCCTGCATAGTCGCCCTGGCGAAAAGCCGGGGTGATATGTTCCGCGATGATGCGGTGCGCCAGCAGGTCGGTGACCGTGCCTTCAAGGCCGTAGCCTACTTCGATGCGTACCTTGCGATCGTCCTTGGCCACCAGCAACAGGATGCCGTCGTTAACGTCCTTGCGCCCCAGTTTCCAGGCGCGGAACAGTTGATTGGTATAGTCCTCAAGGTCCGCGCCGCCTAGGGTGGGCACCAACAGCACGGCGACTTGCGCGCCTTTGCGCTGTTCCAAGTCAGCCAATTGTTGCTTGAGACCGGCGGTAGTAGTGGCGTCCAAGGTATCGGTCAGGTCGATCACCCGCTGGTCCAAGGCGACGCCGATGGGAGAAGTCTCGGCGCGAACGGTCAGCAACAGGCTGGCACACACAAGCACCAGCAGACTCAAAAGTGTTTGCCGCAACCGACGCATCATATTTGTTACCTGAGGTTTCTTCCTGAAGGCGCCGACTTTACCCCATCGGCGCTATAACGCGTGACCCAAAGCGCTTGACTATCTAAACTGGCCGCCAATAGCGATACGCCATAATCTTGAGATGCCCATGGATCTACGTCACCGCAACAACGTCAACGTCATGGGCAACGGGACCTCGACCCTGGTGTTCTCCCACGGTTTCGGCTGCAACCAGGCCATGTGGAACGACTTGGCGCCACCGTTTCTAGAGCACTTTCGCGTAGTGCTCTATGACTTGGTGGGCGCGGGCCTGTCGGACCTGAGCGCGTTCGACAAGACCAAGTACGGCACGCTGGACGGCTACGCCCACGACTTGAACGAGATTATCGCCGCCTATGCCCAAGGCCCGGTGATTCTGGTTGGGCACTCGGTCAGTGCGATGATCGGCACCCTCGCCGACCGCCTGGCGCCAGGGCGTATCGCGGCCCATGTGATGATCGGCCCGTCGCCGCGCTATATCGATACGGACGGTTACGTGGGCGGTTTCAAGCGCAGCGATATCGATGAGCTACTCGACACCCTCGACAGTAACTACCTGGGCTGGTCCAGCGCCATGGCCCCGGTGATCATGGGCGCGCCGGGGCAACCGGCACTCAGCGACACCCTGGCCGACAGCTTTTGCCGCACCGAGCCGGATATCGCCAAGCACTTCGCACGGGTGACGTTTACCTCGGACAACCGCCAGGACGTGATCGGCCTGACCACCCCGGTGTTGATCCTGCAATCGAGCGACGACCTGATCGCCCCGGTGGCGGTGGGCAAGTACCTGCACAGCGTGATGCCCAACAGCACGTACTGCCTGGTGGACAACGTCGGCCACTGCCCGCATATGAGCGCCCCCCAAGCGTGCGCGGCGGCCATGCAGGGTTTCCTGGCGCCGTGGACGGCCACCTGTGCCGGCTGAATTATTCGACAGCGCCGCGTGTGCCCTGGCCGTTACCGGCGAAGACGGCACGATCCTCAAGGCCAATGCGCGGTTCGGCGATTGGCTGGGGTTCAGTATTGCCGAGCTGTGCACGCGCAGGTTCCAGGACCTGCTGACCATGGGTGGGCGAATTTTCCACCAGACCCATCTGGCCCCTATGCTGCGCATGCACGGCAGCGTCACCGAAGTGAAACTGGACATCCTGCACCGCGATGGCCACAAGGTGACTGTGCTGCTCAACGGCAATAAACGCCAGCAGGCCGATGAGGTGGTCTACGACCTGGCGCTGTTCGGCACCACCGACCGCGACAAATACGAACGCGAACTGCTGAACGCCCGCAACCTGGCCGAGGCGCTGCTGCAGGAAAAAACCTCCACCGAACTGGCCTTGCAGAATGCCCAGGCGGAGCTGAAGCAGGCCTACGCTATCTCCCAGCGACGTGCGGTGTTCGCCGAACAGATGATGGCGATCGTCAGCCACGACCTGAAAAACCCGCTGACCGCCATTCGCATGGCCTCGGACTTTCTCAGCCGCAACGAGCGCACCGCCAAGGAGCGCCAACTGTTGGGGCATATCGGCCAATCCTCGGAACGCGCCCAGCGCATGATCGCCGACCTGCTGGATTTCACCCAGGCGCGGGTCGGCCAAGGCATCGTGATCAAAGCCGCACCACTGGACCTGCACAACGTGATTCATCGCGCGGTGGATGAACTGCGTGTGGCCTTCCCCAAGGCCACCCTGGTGCATTGCACCGAAGGCGCTGGCGAGACGTGCCTGGACGCCGACCGCGTGCAGCAGATCATCGGCAACCTGGTGGCCAACAGCGTGGCCTATGGCGATCTACAGCAGCCCATCACCATCACCTCGCGCCTGGACAATGGCGCAGGCGCGGTATCCGTGCATAACCACGGCGCGCCGATCCCTCAAGCCATGCTGGCCGGGCTGTTCGAACCCATGACCCGCGGCACCGACCAAGGCAGCGATGTGCGCAGCGTAGGCTTGGGTTTGTACATCGTGCGCGAATTGGCCAAGGTGCATGGCGGCGATGTGACGGTAAGTTCCTGCGCGACCGCCGGCACTACGTTTACGGTGACGTTTCAGAACACGTAGGCGTTGCCCTGCATGACCGGCTCGACACTGCCGGTCAACACCACTGCGCCTTGCCCGTCCCAATCCACCCTGACCGTGCCGCCATCGCATTGCACCTGCACTCTGCTGTCCAGCAAACCACGGCGGATACCATTGACCACTGCCGCACAACAACACGTTCCCGAGCCCAACGGCACGCCGCCGCCGCGCTCCCAGATACGCAGGCGGATGTGGCCACGGTTGAGCACCTGGACGAAATGTACGTTGGTTCCCGCCGGGAATAATGGATGCTGCTCCAGCTCCGGGCCCGTAACGGCCGGGTCGACGGCGAGGATATCCGCCACGAAAAACGTGCAATGCGGGTTGCCCATGCTGCACGCCGCCGGGCGCCCTTCGAGCGGTAAGTCAAGGGTGTCCAGGGCTTCGGCCAACGGTACCGCTGCCCACTCCAGCGATGGCGGCCCCATGCTTACCGACACCCGCCGCCCTGCCTCACGGGTGCAAGTGAGCAAGCCGCGATCGGTCCGCAGCACAATCGAGTCACTGCCGGCTTCATGCATCAAACGGTCGGCCACCCCTCGCGTCGCACTGCCGCAGGCTTGCAAGGCCGTGCCATTGGCATTCCAGAATTTGACGCGTGCGGCGGCGTCATCGCAGTCCAGCACCACGGCCAGTTGATTGAAGCCGATGCCGGTATGACGATTGCCCAAACGCCGAGCGATCTGAGCGGTAATGGGGTCGTCCAGACCCCGACGGTCGATGATGATGAAGTCATCACCCAGGGCGTGCATTTTCACGAAAGGTAGAGTCACGGGCTGTCCTGAGGTCGACCGCAGAGGGAACCTGAGGATACCCTGAAGCCGCACCCTGGCCTATCGAAGGACCGAACCATGCTTATTGTCTTCAGCGGATTGCCCGGCACCGGCAAGACCACCCTGGCCTATGAACTGGCGCGGCGGCTCAGCGCGGTTTACCTGCGGATCGATGTGATCGAGCAGGCCATTCGCGATGCCGGGGTGCTGGCGGGCGATGTGGGCAGCAGCGGTTACGGTGTGGCCAATGCCGTGGCGTTGAGCAATCTGCGCTTGGGCCATTGTGTGATCGCAGACGGTGTCAACCCCGTGCGGGAAAGCCGCGCCGCTTGGCAAACGGTGGCCCTGGCGGCGGGCGTGGAGTTAGTGGACGTAGAGGTGATTTGCTCTGACCGACAAGAACATCAACGCCGGGTTGAATGCCGTACGGGGGATATCCCCGGCCTGACGCCACCCACCTGGCGGTCGGTGATGGCCCATGAGTACGAAGCCTGGGCGCAGGCGCCATTGAGCGTCGACACGGCGAACCTATCGGCAGCCGAGGCGGTTGAAAGGCTGCTCGCTCATCTGGGGCGATAAGTGGAATCGCGCTGGTGTTTTTGGGGCTGCTGCGCCACCCAGCGCGGGGCAAGTCCGCTCACCCCATAAAGCCACCCTAAGCACGCTTTTGCCGTGAGCTTTTAGGTGGTGAGCGGGCTTGTGGAATCGTCGCACCGCCCGCGCTAGGGCGCGAAGCAGCCCTGTATCAAAGCACGCTGCCCATCGCCTTCATCAGCACCGGGTCGCGCCCGTAGATATCCGGCGCGTACACCAGCCCGCCTTGACGATCCACTTCCACGGTCCAGTAACTCAACAGCACCGGCACGGGAGTGGCCAGGCGGAATTCGTGGGTCACGCCGGTGGCCAGCAGTTCGTCGGTGCGAGCGCGCTCGGCAGGACTGACCAGCAGGTCGCGCAGCAGCAACGGTTGTTCAACCCGCACGCAGCCGGAGCTGAACGCGCGCGGGCCCTTGGTGAACAGCGGCTGGCTGGGGGTGTCGTGCAGGTACACCGAGTAGGGATTGGGAAAGCGCATCACGATTTTGCCCAGCGGATTGCGCGGGCCGGCTTCCTGGCGCAGCAAGATATTGCCGGGGCGCGCCCAGTCGATTTGTTCCGGCGCCAGCGGGTGGCCTTCGGCATCGAGCACTTGCAGGTTCTGCTGGCGCAGGTATTCGGGGTTGAGGCGAATGGCCGGGAGCTTGTCCTCGCGCATGATGGTGGGCGGGATGGTCCACGTAGGGTTGAGGGTCAGGCGGGTGATGCGCGACTTGAGCAACGGTGTCTGGCGCTCGGCGCGCCCCACTTGCAGACGGGTTTGCCATACGGGAATGCCGCTCTGGTACACGCTCAGTTGCGCGGCGGCGACGTTGACCAGCACGCCTTCGGGTTCCAGGTCCTGGGCCAGCCAGCGGAAGCGTTCGAGGTTGATGCGCAACTGCTCGCGCCGTACCGCCGGGCTGATATTGAGTTCGGCCACCGTGCCGGCGCCGATCACGCCATCGGCCTGCAATGAATGGCTGAGCTGAAAGGCTTTGACCGCGTCTACCAGTTCCGCGCGGTACTGCTTGCCGCCTCCCTTGGGTTCAGCGGCCAGGTAGCCGCCACTAAAGAGACGCCGTGCCAGCTCCGGTACTCGCGCGTCTTCCATGCCAGGGCGCAACAACGGGCCGCTGCCCACCGGGTCCCAATGGGGCAAGGGTTGCTGACGCACGCTGGCGTAGGCATTGCGCAGGCTGCGGTAGAGGTCGGCGCTGGGGCGCGCCTGGTCGAAGGCTTGCGCCATGTCGTGCAGGCCCAATGCAGCGAAGGCCAACACCTCGGCATTCGGATCGCCGCTCGGCGGCTGCGCGTGCCACAGCGGCTCGAAGCGCGATTGCTGCAAGCGCCCGTAGTGCAAATCCTGCAGGGCTTGCAGATAGTGGCGGCTGCTGTCGATATCGCTGCACAGCACGTTGGCCGTGGCATCTACGGTTGGCAGGCTATAGTGGGAAGGGTCCAGGCCGTCATCGGCGAGCAATTGCAGTTGGGCATGCAAGGCTTGGCGACGGGCTTCGTCGGACCACAACGCGACATCGCCCTGCTGCTGATAAAAGGCTTGCAGACGCAGTTGCGCGGCGGCGTCGATCTGCGGCGCCAGGCCAGGGCAGACACTGGGCAACTGCGCCAGCGCCTGTTGCACGGGGGCCAGGTCGATCGGCGCCGGCGTGGTCACCGGCAAGGGTTCAACGGGCAGCGCTTCGGCCGTGGCGACCAGTGGTGCAACGAGCAAGCAAATGCTCAAGTAACATGCGTGTTTTTTGAACAATGCCTTAGCTCCAATCCACAGTGGGGGAAGTACTGTAGATGCTGACTTTTATGTGCCGCCTCGGCCTGATCACCGCAAGCCTGGCTGTGTTGAGTACATCTGTGCTCGCCGCCGACGGCAACGTTCCTTCCTTGTATAGCAGCCTGGCGCGCTCGGCTCCAGAACTCAATCCCACTGTGCTCAAAAGCGCCCTGAACGCCGTGCAATGTGCGGTCAATAATGGCGAAGAACGTTCCGAGCGCCTGGCTGTGATCGATTATTCCCAACCTTCGACCGCCCGTCGCCTGTGGATCTTCGACCTGCGCAAGAAAACCCTGCTGCTGCGCGACTTGGTGGCCCACGGCGCCAAGTCCGGGGAAAACTTCGCTACGCAGTTCTCCAACCTTGAAGGCAGCCATCAATCCAGCCTGGGCCTGTTCCGCACCCAGGAGAGTTACCTGGGCACCCACGGCTATTCGCTGCGCATGGATGGCCTGGAGCCAGGCTTCAATGACTCAGCCCGCGACCGCGCCATTGTGATTCATGCCGCCGACTACGTCAGCCCGCTGTGGAGCAAGCGCGAAGGCCGTATCGGTCGCAGCCAGGGTTGCCCGGCCGTCCGCCCGCAAGTGGCGCGTCAAGTGGTGGACAAGCTCAAGGACGGGCAGTTCATGTTTTCGTGGTATCCCGACCAGCGCTGGTTGAAGTCCTCGACCTACCTCAATTGCAAACCCCAGCAGGTGGCCAGTAGTCGTACAATCCGTGGCGGTTAGCCTGTCCCCACCGATTAAAGAGAGCACTCAATGCTTCTACATAAGTCCACCTGGATCGAGATCGAGCAGTTTCTACAGCGCAGCCGCACGGTGGTGGTGCCCATCGGTTCCAACGAGCAACACGGCCCCACCGGCCTGCTGGGCACCGACTGGATGTGCCCGGAAATTATCGCCCATGAGGCGCAACGGCACGCCGATCTGCTGATAGGCCCCACGTTCAATATCGGTATGGCCCAGCACCACCTGGGGTTTCCCGGCACCATCTCGCTGCGCCCTTCCACTTTTATCGCTGCGATTGGCGACTGGGTGCGTTCGCTGGCCGGGCATGGTTTCGAGAAGATCCTGTTCTTGAACGGCCATGGCGGCAATATCGCCACCATCGAGGCAGCCTTTTCCGAGCTGTACGCTGAAGCCAGCTTTGCGCGGCGCCCGGCCGGGTTCGCGCTGAAACTGGTGAACTGGTGGGATCTGGAGGGCGTCAATGAGCTGGCCCAGCGTCAGTTCCCGGTCGGCCATGGCAGCCACGCCACACCGTCGGAAATTGCGGTGACGCAATGGGCCTATCCGGACGCAATCAAGACGGCCGACTACTCGCCACAAATTGCCAACACCGGGCCAATCCGCGAAGCCCTGGACTTCCGCGCGCGCTTCCCCGATGGCCGCATGGGCTCGGACCCGGCACTGGCGACGGTGGAAAAAGGTGGGGAGTTGGTGGCGTTGGCTGCTCAGGGGCTGATCAAAACGGTGGGCCACTTCGCTGACGAAGCCAAACCGTAAATCACCCTTGGTGAGAGGGGCCAAGCCCCTCTCATCGCCGTCATCGGGTTATTGGCATTCCTTGGCCGCTATCTCCAGCCGCGACGGGGTAATGGTCGATGCCAGCGGCTTGCGCTCATACAAAAACACCTTGGCGCCCTCCCCGGCTTTGTAGGCTTCCAGCACGTCGTCGGCAGCAATCTTGCTGGTCAACACCACTTTGACGTGACGGGAATTTTGCGTGACCGTGGAGGAGATGCCGTGTTTTTCCAGCTTGGGCAGCACGCACTGCACATAGCTTTCAGGCGCCTTGGTGGTCTGCAAGGTCAAGCTCGGGGTGTTGGGTGCGGAAACGCATCCGGCCAGTAACACAGAAGCGAAGGCCGTGGCCGGTACGAAAAAAGAGCGCATGAAAAAATCCTGACGATAACAATAAAAGTTCATATCAACCCGCACGAATCAGGGCCTTGAGCGACGCGTCGAACTGCTTCAGGGCATCGAGCTGCACATCGCGCTGCTGTTCGATCTGCGCGGCAATCTCCGGTGCAGCCTTGTCACGCACCCACACCGACGGCACTTGCCGCTGCACCGAGCCTTCGGCTTTGGCGATGTATTGCAGGTTGGCGTCATAGAACCGCGCCACAAACCGCGCTTGGACCTGGTCATTGCGCGGTGTGAGCAACTGATTATGGGTGTCGAGCATCACCACCACATCGGGATGGGCTTGTACCAAGGCGTCCAGAGTGTCGTAAACGGTGACCGAGACAAAACTGCCCTGCAGCGAATGCATCAACCAGTCCATAGCCAGCTCCGGGTCGGAACTGTTAACGAACGCCGCACGGATGCGTGAGTCGAGGGCATCCTTGGCGCCATTCAAGGCCATGTCGTGGTAGCGTTCAAGGTAGCTGAGGTTGTCGCGGGTGTAGTCGCTCAGCAAAACACCCACCGACTGCGTAGGCTGCAGAGAGTCTACACTAGCAACGATCGGTAGCAAATGGCCTGTACGCAGATCGCCGGCGATTGCCGAGTTGTTGAGCAAGGCAGCGCCGAGCATCAGCAACATTGAACACAGTTGAATTAAAGTCCTCATCGCGCATTTCCCTGAACGGCGTGTCGATGGGGCAATTTTGCGCTTATGCGGCAAAAACAGAACTTGCGTTACGTGATGGTGACTATTATCTGAACCGATAGTGCACCGATAAAACTATAAGGACTATTCCATGAAGCCCCACCAGAAAACCTTCGACCGCATCCGCGAAGCCGTCCTGCCGGAGTTTCGCGACCGGGTCGCCGATTACCTGGCCGAGTACGAGCAGGTGCTGCAGGATAAGACGGTGGACGCCGACCGGTTCCAGGCCAGCGCCCACCAACTGCGCGGTTATCTGCGCGGTTTGAACACCACGCGGGTGCTGGGCATGGCCGATTGGGAAGACCTCGACCGGCGTGCCGCGCAATTGACCGAACCGGCTACAGCGCCGGACGTTGCTGATTGACCCACGCCTGTACCGATGGGCGTTGCCATTGGCGCTGCGCATAGGCCACCAGCTCGGCAGGCATCGGGTCACCGTTGAGGATCAAGCGGTTGAGCATCACTGCCAGGTCTACATCGGCAATCGACCACTGGCCGAATAGATAATCCGGATTACCCGCCAGCAGCGCCTGGGCCGCCGCGATCAGTTTGACCGCGGCCGCTTCGGCCACCGGCGACAACGGCGGCATCTTCTGCCCGCAAAACACCACCAGCGTCGAGCGCTCCTGGCGAATCGGCAGTAAATCGCTGCGCAACCATGCCTGCACTTGGCGCGCCTTGGCCCGCTGCTTTGGGTCAGTCGGGTACACCGGCGTATGCGGGTAGACCTGATCCAGATACTCCGTGATCGCGGAAGACTCCGATAATGCAAAGTCACCCTCAACCAGGGTCGGCACCCGTTGCGTCAGCGACAATCGGGTGTAATCGGCTCCCTGGTTCTGCGCAGCGTCCAGGTCCACGGGAATGGTGTCGAAAGCCAGGCCTTTTTCCCGCAGGGTGACGAATACCGACATGGCATACGGACTGGTGTAGAGCGAATCGACGTATAGACGCAGCGGTTCGTGGTGCATGGCGATCTCCTTGAAATAAAGCCCTACGCTACGAGATCGGCGACGATAAAGACAATGCGGGCTTTTTATGGGGGCATTCCCGACAGGAATAGCATTTAGCCGGCAAAGCCTCCTGCGTCCAGGAACGTCTGTTCCTCTGCGGTAGTGACCCGCGCCAGCACGGCATTGCGATGGGGGAAACGCCCGAAGCGCTCGATGATGCGCGCGTGTTCCTTGGCCCAGTGATAGGTGCTCGCGTCCAGGTGCTGGTTGAGGTCCAGGGAGCGTTGCTGGTCGGCAGGGTCTTCGGAGTGTTCAAACGGCAAGTAGCAGAATGCCCGCAGGGCCGGCTCGACCTGCTGATCCAGGCCGGCGTCGAGCAGACGCTCTGCATATAGACGTGCCAGCGGGTCGGTGGCGAACATATGCGCCGTGCCGCGAAAGGCATTGCGCGGGAATTGATCGAGAAGAATCAGCAAGGCCAGCGCACCTTCCGCCGAATCGAGCCAGCCCTCTAGCTCGCGACGGGCGGCTTGCAGATGGGTCGCGTAGAACCTGTCGCGGAATGTGGCATCGAAGGTGTCGTTCTTGGCGAACCAGCGTTTGGGGCCCGCGGTTTTCCAAAAATCAACAACGCTTTGGGGAGTATGGCTGGCTGTAGCGTCATGCAGGGTCACGGTGGCGGCCTCCAATGAAGGTTGAGCGAATACCGCAGAAGGTATCAGAAGCAGGACGCTGCGCACCTGAATGTTATAGGATAACACTCCGTCTATCTCTAGCCTGCGACCCTCGCCCATGACCGACGCTCCTCCCCTGCGCCAACGCCTGCTCTCCATCGACGCCCTGCGCGGCTTGGTGATTCTGTTCATGTTGCTCGACCATGTACGCGAGACCTTCTTAATGCACCGCCAGGTCGGCGACCCCATGAACATCGACAGCACTGAGCCGGCGCTGTTTATCAGTCGTACCCTCGCCCACCTGTGCGCGCCGGTGTTTGTGTTGCTGACCGGGCTGTCGGCGTGGTTGTACGGTCAGAAGTACCAGGGACGGCGCGACGTGTCCGCGTTTTTGTTCAAGCGCGGGCTGTTTCTGGTGGTGTTGGAATTCACCTTGGTCAACTTCGCCTGGACCTTCCAACTGCCGCCCAGCGGGATCTACCTACAGGTGATCTGGGCCATCGGCGTAAGCATGCTCGCCCTGGCCGCGCTGGTGTGGTTGCCGCGCCCATTGTTGATTGTGTTCGCGCTGCTGCTTATCGCCGGGCACAACCTGCTCGATGGTGTGCACTTCGCGCCAGGGTCGGCGCTGCAAACCCTATGGTCGATGCTGCATGAGCGCAGTTGGATCGATGTCAGCGACAACCTGCGCCTGCGCGTCACCTACCCGGTGTTGCCGTGGATCGGTGTGATTGCCCTGGGTTACGGCCTAGGACCGTGGTTTGCCAATGCCACGCCGCCCGGCACCCGTCAGCGTTATCTGCTACTGGCGGGCGTGAGCGCGCTGGTGGGGTTTGTGGTGTTGCGCACCATCAACGGCTACGGCGAAAAGCCGTGGCAGGCGTATGACGCAGGCGTGCAAACGATGATGAGTTTTTTCAATGTGACCAAGTATCCGCCTTCACTGTTGTTTCTGGCGTTGACCCTGGGCATGGGTCTGCTGCTGTTACTGGCATTTGAACGCGCCGGGCCTCGACGCTGGATCGGGGTGTTGGCGGTGATGGGTTCGGTGCCGATGTTCTTTTACCTGCTGCATCTTTATGTGCTGAAGGTGCTGTATATCGCCTGTGTCGCGCTGTTCGGTCTCAACCATGGCAACTACTTCGGCTTCGACTCTGTGGGTGCAGTGTGGCTGCTGGCGTTGATGTTGCCCCTGGCGCTCTACCCGCCCGTGCACTGGTTCGCCAGGCTCAAGGATCGCCGCCGCGACCTGGCCTGGCTTAAGTACCTTTGAGCTTAAGTACCTTTGATCTGACACAAATCTGGGCGGGGGCAAGCCCCCTCCCCATTCAAGCCAACTCGGCACGCAATTGGCGGGCGGCGGCGACCATATGAATCAACGCCGCCTCCGTCTCCGCCCAACCCCGCGTTTTCAAGCCGCAATCGGGGTTGACCCACAGCCGCTCGGCGGGTATGCGCCGGGCCGCCTTGCGCAACAGGTTGGCCATCTCCGAAGCATCCGGCACGCGGGGCGAGTGGATGTCATACACGCCCGGGCCAATCTCGTTGGGATAATCGAAGGCTTCGAAGGCTTCCAGCAGTTCCATGTCCGAACGTGAGGTTTCGATGGTAATCACATCGGCATCCATGGCCGCGATGGACTCGATCACGTCGTTGAACTCGCTGTAGCACATGTGCGTGTGGATCTGGGTTTCATCGCGCACGCCAGCAGCACATAGGCGGAACGCTTCGGTGGCCCAGTCCAGGTAGGACTGCCACTGCGCCTGACGCAACGGCAAGCCTTCGCGGAACGCCGCTTCGTCAATCTGCACGATGCGGATGCCCGCGGCTTCCAGGTCCAGCACTTCATCGCCAATCGCCAGGGCCAGTTGCCGAGCCTGCGCTTCGCGGCTCACGTCTTCGCGCGGGAATGACCACATCAGCATGGTCACCGGGCCGGTCAACATGCCTTTCATTACCTTGCGGGTCAGGCCCTGGGCGTAGCGGATCCACTCGACGGTCATAGCGTGCGGACGGCTCAGATCGCCGACAATCACCGCCGGTTTCACGCAACGCGAACCATAGCTCTGCACCCAGCCAAAACGGGTGAACGCATAGCCATCCAGCTGCTCGGCAAAATACTCAACCATGTCGTTACGTTCGGCTTCGCCGTGTACCAGCACGTCCAGCCCGAGGTGTTCCTGCACCTCGACGGCGTGACGAATCTCACTGTGCATGGCTTCGACGTATTCGGCCTCACTCAACTTGCCTTGCTTGTAGGACTGACGCGCCAGGCGGATCGACGCAGTCTGCGGGAATGAACCGATGGTGGTCGTGGGAAACAGCGGTAGATTCAGGCCGGCGCGCTGTTGCTCGATACGCTGGGCAAACGGCGACTGGCGCTGGCTGTCCCTGGCGGTGATGGCCGCCACGCGCGCCTGCACCGCCGGTTTATGGATACGTGGCGACGCCGCGCGAGCGGCCTGCACGGCGCGGCTTTCCGCGAGCGCGGCGCGTACGTTGGCGGCGTCGGGTTGGTCGACTGCCTGGGCCAGCACGGCCACTTCGGCGCATTTCTGTACCGCAAATGCCAGCCAACTTTTCAGCTCGGCATCAAGTTGGTCTTCACGGCCAAGGTCCACCGGGCTGTGCAGCAACGAGCACGACGGCGCCACCCATAACCGATCGCCAAGGCGTTCGTGGGCGTGCTGCAACGTTGCCAGGGTTTTTTCCAAGTCGCAGCGCCAGACGTTGCGGCCGTTGACCACGCCAAGGGACAACACTTTGTAAGCCGGCAAACGGTCGAGGATGGTCGGGTATTGCTCCGGCGCACGCACCAGGTCGATGTGCAGGCCGTCCACCGGCAGGTTGGCGGCCAGGCCGAGGTTTTCTTCCAGGCCACCGAAGTAGGTGGCGAGCAGTTTTTTCAGCGGGTCGCGCTGGATTTGGTTGTAAGCGCGTTCGAAAGCGTTTTTCCACGCCTGCGGTAGGTCGAGCACCAGGATCGGTTCGTCGATCTGTACCCACTCCACCCCCAACTCGGCCAGGCGCTGGAAGATCTGGCCGTACAGCGGCAACAGGCGGTCAAGTAAATCGAGCTTGTCGAATTCGCCGCCCTTGGCTTTGCCCAGCCACAGGTAAGTCAGCGGACCAATGATCACTGGCTTAACGCTGTGGCCCAGCTCGCGGGCTTCCTTGACCTCATCGAACAACTGATCCCAGCCAAGGTGGAAGTGCTGGTCGGCGCTGAACTCAGGCACCAGGTAGTGGTAGTTGGTGTCGAACCACTTGGTCATTTCCTGGGCGTGGGCACCGCCGCAGCAACTGTCGCTGACACCCCGGGCCATGGCGAACAGGGTATGCAGCGTGGCCTGGCCATCGGCTGGGCGAAAGCGCTCGGGGATCACGCCGAACATCAGCGAGTGGGTCAGCACCTGGTCGTACCAGGCAAAATCGCCGGCCGGCAACAGCTCGATGCCCGCCTGTTTCTGCACATCCCAATGGGCCTTGCGCAGGTCGCGGCCAACGGCAAGCAGGCCGGCCTCGTCGAGTTCGCCCTTCCAGAATGCTTCCTGGGCTTTTTTCAATTCACGATCGCGTCCAATGCGTGGAAACCCGAGGGAATGTGCGACTGCCATGACGTGCAACTCCAATGCCGTAAGTAATGGCAGGCATTGTCGGCAGACACTGATCGTGAAACAAACTCATTTTATTCTAGATGATCACGAATATAGCTCATGATCAGATATTGGCCATTAGCAACGCAGCAAGCCTTCCTTAAGCCCTACCGCCATCACCTCTTGCGCCGAAACATTAAGCCACGCCTCCACGCCTGGCTCGCCAACCGAGGCCAGCCAACGCCCGACCATCTGATACCCCAACGCATACCCCAACCACCGAGGCTTGTCGCCAGTGCCGAAAAACCAGGCGCTATGGTCGTAATACCGCGCCTCAAGTTCACCCATGGGCACAGGCGCGGTTTGCAGCGCTTCAAGGCTGAACGCCCGCTCCCAGGGTTCCGCTGCGCTGCCCAACAGATGCGCCACGAACTGTCCCGCCAGCCCTTCGCTGACCAGCGCTTCTCCCAACGTCCAGCCGTAGCCGGGACCGGCCATGCGCAGGCAGTGATGCACCTCGTGCACAATGTGACGTTGCAGCGCGCCGTTGTGGAGGCTGTCGGCAAAGTGCGGGTTGTCGGGGTCCAGGGTCATGGAGAACATCGTGCTGCGGTAGGCCCGTCCGACCAGACCCAGTTCGGTAAGGGTTTCGCCGGGCAGACGCTGGATCAGTACGTCGAGGCGCGGCGGCGGCATCCAGCCGGCAATCGCGCGGTAAGCACTTTCGAATGCCGCGCTCACCTCGCGGCGACACTCGGCCAAGGGGCCCGAGGCCTCCAGCCAGTGCAGTGTCCATGCATCCATTCTCACCTCTCGTCGTCCTGCATCGGTTCCATCATCGAAGGGGGCCATCATACTGACGGCCTGTCATATTGGCAGGCCAGATTAAACGGGGGCGGCAAAATCCGCCCACTAACCTTTCGATCTGTTCCAAGTGCGGGCACAATGCGTGTCCTTTTTTGGCAGGCACCGCCGCAGGCTCTGAAAAATGATCAAAACGCCGTACTACCTCATCGATAAACAGAAGCTTCTGGTCAACATGCAGAAGATCGCCTACGTGCGCGAGCAGTCCGGCGCCAAGGCGCTGTTGGCGCTCAAGTGCTTTGCGACCTGGTCGGTGTTCGACCTGATGCAGCAATACATGGACGGCACCACGTCGTCGTCGCTGTATGAGTTGAAGCTCGGCCGCCAGAAGTTCGAAGGTGAGGCGCACGCCTACAGCGTGGCCTGGGCCGACGATGAAATCGAAGAGATGCTGGAGAACTGCGACAAGATCATCTTCAACTCCATCAGCCAGTTGCAGCGTTTTGCCGAACGTTCCGAAGGCAAGACCCGCGGCCTGCGAGTCAACCCGCAGGTGAGCAGCTCCGACTACCTGCTGGCCGACCCGGCGCGTCCGTTCAGCCGCCTGGGCGAATGGGACCCGGTGAAGATCGAAGGCGTGATCGAGCAGATCAGCGGCTTCATGTTCCACAACAACTGTGAGAACGGCGATTTCAGCCTGTTCGACAAGATGCTCGGCACTATCGAAGAACGCTTCGGCGCGCTGCTGCACAAGGTCAAGTGGGTCAGCCTCGGCGGCGGCATCCACTTCACCGGCGAAGGCTATGCGCTGGACGCATTCTGCGCACGCTTGAAGGCGTTCTCCGAGAAGTACGGCGTGCAGGTCTACCTGGAACCGGGTGAAGCGGCGATCACCAACAGTGCGTCCCTGGAAGTCACCGTGCTCGACACCCTCTACAACGGCAAACACCTCGCCGTCGTGGACAGCTCCATCGAAGCCCACCTGCTGGACCTGCTGATCTACCGTCTGAACGCCAAGCTGGCGCCAAGCGAAGGCGAACACACCTACATGGTGTGCGGCAAATCCTGCCTGGCCGGGGATATCTTCGGCGAATATCAATTCGATCGTCCGCTGGCCATCGGCGATCGGCTGTCGTTCATCGACACCGCGGGCTACACCATGGTCAAGAAAAACTGGTTCAACGGCCTGAAAATGCCGTCCATCGTAGTGAAACAACTCGACGGTACAGTCGAGGTGGTTCGTGAATTTGGTTACGACGACTACCTGTCCAGCCTTTCGTAAGCTGGCGGATAAAGGAGAGATAAAGCAATTGAAAAAGAACGTTCTTATCATTGGTGCAGGAGGTGTCGCCAAGGTGGTGGCCCACAAGTGCGCGCAGCACAACGACGAACTCGGTCGTATTGCTATCGCGTCGCGCAACATCTCCAAATGCCAGGCCATCATCGACAGCGTCAAGGCCAAGGGTAGCCTCAAGGTTCCCGCCGATATCCAAGCCTTCGCGCTGAACGCCCTGGACGTGGAAGCGACCAAGGCCCTGATCCGCGAGACCGAATCGCAGATCGTCATCAACGTCGGTTCCGCGTTCCTCAACATGTCGGTCCTGCGTGCCTGCATCGACACGGGCGTAGCGTACCTCGACACCGCCATCCACGAAGAGCCGGGCAAGGTCTGCGAGACACCGCCGTGGTACGGCAACTACGAATGGAACCACCTGCAAGAGTGCCAACAGAAGAACATCACCGCCATTCTCGGCGTGGGCTTCGACCCGGGTGTCGTCAACGCGTATGCCGCGCTGGCGCAGCAACAGCATTTCGACCGCATTGATTCGATCGACATCCTCGACGTCAATGCCGGCTCCCATGGCAAGTACTTCGCCACCAATTTCGACCCGGAAATCAACTTCCGCGAATTCACCGGACAGGTGTGGAGCTGGCAGAACAGCCAGTGGACCAGCAACACCATGTTCGAAGTCAAACGCACCGACGACCTGCCTGTGGTCGGTTCGCAGAATCTGTACCTGACCGGCCACGATGAAGTGCACTCGCTGTCGAAAAACCTCGACGTGCCCAACGTGCGTTTCTGGATGAGCTTCGGCGAGCACTACATCAACGTGTTCACCGTGCTGAACAACCTCGGCCTGCTCTCCGAAAAACCGGTCACCACCGCCGAAGGCCTGGAAGTAGTGCCGTTGAAGGTGGTCAAGGCCGTGCTGCCCGACCCGTCTTCGCTCGCCCCTGGCTACACCGGCAAGACCTGCATCGGCGACCTGGTCAAAGGCACCAAGGACGGCCAGCCGCGTGAGGTCTTCATCTACAACGTCGCCGACCACGAAGAAGCCTTCGCCGAAACCGACAGCCAGGGCATCTCCTACACCGCCGGGGTACCACCGGTAGCCGCCGCGCTGCTGGTAGCCCGTGGCGAATGGGACGTGCAACGCATGGCCAACGTCGAGGAACTACCGGCCGAACCGTTCCTGAAAGCACTGGATGTGATGGGCTTGCCGACTCGGATCAAAGACGAGCACGGTGATCGGGCCTGGGATGCAATGGCCTGATAGGCAATAGCGGACCGAACAAAAAAATGCGCCCGAAGGGGCGCATTCTTTGTTTGGGCGGATACCTCTCTCCAACTGTGGGAGGGGCGGCCTTTGTTATTTCAGGTTCCGGACCGAATGAGACGCTTGCGAGCAGTTCAAACAAGTCAGCATCAACCAAATGATGACCTACTGCTCAACGGCCCAGTTTGAGTCAGCGTGCTGCGAAGGCAGTAGCCAGTGACGTGTAGTGCTCCATCCCAGAAACACCCTCGCACCATCGGCTGTTGATCCCTGCTGAGGCAATACTTCGCCTGCGACGGCCTTACGCAAACCACTCATCAACGGTAGAAATTTTTCTCGGAAAGCCACAGGCTGTGTGGCGAAATAAGCCTCGACAGACCTCAACGCATCTTGGCATCCATATTCGTCAAGCATCGCAAGGTAAAACACCATCTGACGCCAGGCGTAGGCCGTATTCTTGAGCATTATCAACCGAGCATGATAGAGCTCAGTCTGCATTTGGTGCCGTTTGCAGATCCACTCAAAACACGTCTGGACCATGCTTCCTAGTCTAGGCTTCAGTAAAACTTTCAATCCAAGCTCATCAAAAAGCAGTGCGAGGTTTTGAGTGGTTAAAATCTGCTGCTGCTCAAGGATGGTGCCATTAGTTGCAGGGTGCCAAGTGCCCAATTTAGCCCCCGCGCGCTTCGCACATAGGGCGGCGAAGGCATCGTTTGAAACTCGCGCATGTCGTCGCCCGGTGGTGACCAGACGGGCCAGTTCATCGGTATCAATCGCGTAGTAGCGTGCGTATAGGGTACCTGCTATTCCCCCTCCCGCTCGCCGGGCGTTGTCAGCGAACTTACGTGAAAACTGCCCCATGAAGATATCTGCAGCGACCTCTTCCACGAAGGGAAGATCGAGTCCCGCAGTTTTCGCCAGTGTTCCAAACTCCTGGAGAAGCTTGTTAGGAAGGATGGCATAAGGGAAGGAATGAATCGTCAATGCCGATGATTCAACGAGAGCTTGCCTGGCGGCACTCGCGGCACCAACGCCTGACTGTCGATCACCCTCAATTGCAGCAATCCATGGCAACTCACCGAAACCGATCTGGTGCTGAAGGTTCAATAGCAATAACGAACGCCGCCGGCGGAAAGCCTGATAGGTCGAGGCGTAGAGCATCCTTAGTGCTTCGTCGCGTAACCCCGAGCTGCTGAGCTGAGCTGTCATAGCGGGCAGCACCCGTGCGACTGCGTCACCCGAAGTGATGAGTCCATGCTCGATCAACTCGTTGATTGTCCCACTGCGACAGCGTTTAACTCGCCGCTGGATCGCCGCGGGTATCGCTACACATCCGCCCGGCGCGCACTCGAAGGCCTCGTCAGCCGTGAGCGGAGCGACCAAATCGACAAAATCCGAAATACCACTTTGCGCCGGATACGTGCAGAGACGCTTTGCCACGGCACGCGCAATTAGGTGATGCTCTGGCCCTGCAACCTGGCGAAGCTGATTTGCACGGAACGCAAGGTGAGAGGCCGAATCCGGCGCGCCATGCTTGCGCACGAAGTCATCGACAATTCGCCTAATGCGACCTACCTGACGTCCTGTGAGCGATTCAGCGTCGCGGGCGCATTGCTCGAGCAGAAGAAACAACTCCTCCACACGATCGGGGGGGCATTTGTTGAGTCCAAGGCTTTTATAACGCGTAACTAATTCGGCTGCCTGCTCGCGCCACTGAGCCGGATAACTGCGGCACGGCCAGCCAGCCTGATAAGTCAGGAGGAAATGCGCAACGGCTGAATCATATAGGGGCAGACGGGCTTCAATACTCAGTTTCTGAGCAACGATCTGAGCGCGAGGCGGCAGGTTCGAAAGCAATTCCTTGACCTCACCGGCATCAACTATGTGAACCTGTGTGGCTGAAACCGGGAGCTGCCCGGAGATTGACGGAAAGAAACGCAATCGATCGAAGAAGGGAACAATCAGGTCTATCAGTGCCCTGGCTTCATCGTTGCGCTGTTGGCCTGACAGCCAGGCCACTGTCAGTAACGCAGCCTCTTCCGGCACATCAACTCTATAGTCACAAGTGCTCAGACGCTGGTGTAGAGCATCAAGGCCATCATCCGTCAGGTGCCAGGCATTGATGTCCAACCGCTCGAACCCCGGGCGAATACCTGGAATAGAGGCGGCCAATTCCCGCTCATAGTCAGTCAATTCACCACCGGCCAAAAGATTGCCGGTGGCAAAGCCCCCCGTAACGACTTCCAGCGTAACCCAGGCGGGAAGTCCGGCAATCGGAGCGCGCGAGCCGTACTCAGCGGTGCCTTGCAGCATGTGCGTAATTACCTGCTGCCACTGTGAAATACGTCTGCCGGCATTAAAACGAGCAAGGGGACCGCAATTTTTATCGTGCGCAATCAGCGCTTTGGACAGTTGGAAAACCGCATAACCTGCGCCCATACCAGTTACCCTGTGTGCTCTGGGCATGCGTCCAGATTGCCTTGCAATGTGATGGGTCCGGAGGCTGGATTCGAACCAGCGCCCACCCGGTCCTGAGCCGAGTGTTCTACCGCTGAACTACTCCGGAACAGCGGGCGCATTGTCTGGCAATTGCTGAAGAATGTGAAGGTGCGAGGTCATCATTAAATAATGGCTGACGACCAGGTACTTCTTTCTTGTAGGAACCGCCAGAGATATCTGCCCGTTATTCGGCCCCGTGACTTTTCGAATCACTCCACAATCAGCTGAATCCTGCTGCCCGTAACGCTGAGAGCTGTCAATTCTCCCAGCTTACGGCGCACGCAAAACCCGCTAGGCTTAACCATGGAGTGGCTGACCTGCAGGTGTGCTGCCCATTCATCCTGTGGGTAGGGCACGCTCATGAATCTCGACAACAACCGCACCGCCCGTGCCGTCGCACTGGTGTACAGCGCCTGCTGTTACATGGCGTTCCTAGTCACATGCTTATATTTGATCGGCTTCGTCGGCAGTGTCGCGGTGCCCAAAAACATCAACGATGGCCCCCTCCTCGCTTGGCCACTCGCCATGCTGATCAACTGCGCACTGATTCTGCTGTTCGGCGTCCAGCATACGGTCATGGCACGCAAAGGCTTCAAGCGGTGGCTGGCGGCAGTCTTTCCGACGTCCTTTGAACGCTCCACGTATGTATTGCTCAGCAGCCTGGTGCTTGTACTGATGGTCTGGCTGTGGCAACCGATGACGCTCACCGTTTGGGAGGTGGAAACGACGTGGGCCAAGACCCTGTTAATTGGCCTGTTCTGGTTGGGTTGGAGCATCGCTTTACTGACAACCTTTTTAATCGACCACTTCGAGCTGTTCGGACTCAAGCAGGCTATTGACCGTTGGCGCAAAGCCACACCAAAGGCGCCAGTATTCAGGACGCCACTGTTTTACAAAATCGTGCGTCACCCGCTGTACACGGGTTTCCTGATCGCTTTTTGGGCAACACCGCATATGACGGCTGGGCACCTGTTGTTTGCGATGGGGATGACGGTTTACATCTTCATTGGCGCCAGCTTTGAAGAAAAGGATCTGGTGGCGTTGTTTGGTGAGCGTTATCGGCGGTACCAGCAGGAGGTGGGCATGATTTTGCCGTGGGCGAAATCACGCAAAAAAGACGCTGAATAAACCTCTGTGGCGAGCGGGCTGGTCGTTCCCACGCGCGTGGGAACATCTCAAAACACCGACCACCCAATCCGCTCACTCAACAACTCCAACGCCTTGATCCCCGCCAGCGAATTCCCCGCCGCGTTCAACTCCGGCGACCACACGCACACCGTGAATTGACCCGGCACCACCGCGACGATTCCGCCGCCCACACCGCTCTTGCCCGGCAAGCCCACGCGATAGGCAAAGTTGCCCGCTTCGTCATACAGCCCGCTGGTGGCCATGATCGAGTTGACTTGCTTGGTCTGGCGCGCGCTAAGGACCTGTTCGCCGCTGTGGGCGCTGACGCCTTCGTTGGCCAGGAAGCTGAACGCCTTGGCCAGGTCCAGGCAGCTCATTTGCAGCGCGCAATAGTTGAAATAGCTGTGGAGCACCGCGTCCACGTCGTTGTGGAAGTTGCCGAAGGATTTCATCAGATACGCCATGGCTGCGTTGCGCGCGCCATGCTGGGCTTCGGAGTCGGCGACCACGCTATTGACCAGGATCTGCGGGTTGCCGGACAGGCGCCGCACGAAATCGCGCATCGATAGGATTGGCACGGCGAAGCGAGATTGGTTGATGTCGCAGATCACCAACGCGCCGGCATTGATGAATGGGTTGCGCGGGCGGCCGCGTTCGAATTCCAGCTGCACCAGGGAGTTGAACGGCTGCCCCGACGGCTCGTGACCGAGGCGTTCCCAGATGCTCTCGCCGCCGTGTTCGATGGCCTGCACCAGGCTGAACACCTTGGAAATACTCTGCACCGAGAACAGCGTATCGGCGTCGCCGGCGCAGTAAGCCGAGCCGTCGTTGCCGTACACCGCGATACCGAGTTGGTCGGCCGGCACGTCGGCCAGCGCGGGGATATAGTCGGCGACTTTGCCGAGGCCGATCAAAGGGCGCACTTCGTCGAGAATCGACTCCAGCAGCGCCTGCATGTCTTGTCCTGTCATCGTGGATTGAATCAGTGGTAAACGGGGCGCGCAGGATACTTCAGTGGGCGCGAAAGCCCCACACAATCTCTACCACTCGCTCGGCCACGACCAGATACACCAGGATCAACAGCACTTGCAGCGCCAGGTGATAGCGCAACTTAGCGAGGCGGCGGATGCCATCGCTGACGTTCAATAGCATCAGCATGCTCGACAACACAATCAGCCCCCACCCCGCTACGTTAGCGGCGAACACTCCGATAAACAGCGGCTGCTGCCCGAGCAACGTATTGGTGCCAGCGGCGAACAGCAGCGCGCACACCAGCAGGTTTTTCACGTTATCGAAAATCTGCGCACTCAAGTCGTTTTCCAGCAGGGCCACATATCGCTTCCAGAACGTACGCATCAGTCATCACCGGGCAGGGATCGGTCGTCAATCAAAGTAGTTCAAATGCCCAGGTGCTGCACCGTCCCATGAACTTAGATAGGCGCCAGGTTGACCCTCGCGCAACCTTCCACATAGGTGCGTTCCAAGGCTATCGCCAGCAGAACGACCGCAGCCAACAATGATGGCTCATAGCCATGTTTTGAGATAGGATCAGCGCCCTTGACCTCAACAAGGACGATGAACACATATGTCAGGCGAAGTAGGTTTTTCAGAGTGGCACCCGTGGTCCGACCGTGGCGAACTGCCTGGTAAACACTTGCCCGGGGTGTATTTCATCGCGCGCAGCAAACACAAACCAGATACTCACCGAAATTGCGATGCGACTATCTATATCGGTGAGACCACCGGTCAGAGCCTGGCTGATCGGCTGCGTCAATTCAATGTATCGGCTTTCAGCGAACGGGCCGGACACTCGGGAGGGAACACCTTCAGGCTGACGCTGCTTGAAACAACGCCCGCCGAACATATCTGGGTGTCTACTTGCCCGGTGAGTATGGGCATGCCTTACACCACCGCCTACATCAAGCATTTGGAGCGCAAGCTGCTCTGGGAATATGTATGCACATGGGGAAGGTACCCGGCGTGCAATCACAGCTGATTGCACATTCCGCACACATCATTGACCAGGCAAGCACTTAAGACATGACCCCATTGTTTTCGAAAACCACACCTTCAGAAGCCACACTGATCGCTGCTCGGATTGCTCCCGTGTTTGACGCGGTGCTGAACGAGTACGACTTCCTCAAGTATCCGGCAGCCCATTACCAAGCATTCAAGACCTCTTACTCAGCGCGAACGGCCCAGAACCCACAGATTGCAGATTCGCTGCTGTGGAAGTGGGGCCATTGGGGCAAACCGAACTACCCACAACGCCATCGCAACCTGATTGCAGAGGTAGAGGGGCTCTGGCCACGGTTCATCGGTTCCGGTTGCGCTCAAGCGCCAGACCAAACCTTCCAGTGGTGGCAGGCGCAGTTCAAACGACAAACGACCTACATCACGTCGGCCTACATTACGCACCTTGTACATCACAGCGCGCCCCTGCCCATTATCGACCAGCACAACTTTCGCGCGATGAACGCCCTGTTCGAGACAGTGCGCCCGTCCCAGAAACGCAAGAAACGGCCATCCAGCTGGAATGACATTCAAGTGCTCAAAGACTTTATGTCGCAGGTCCTGCTAGCCATGCCTCAGCGCAGCTTTTCTGAACTGGACCGATTCCTGATGATGTATGGACGCAACCACGTCCCTCGCTGACAAAACCCGGAGTAGCCAATTGGTTGGCTACTCCCGCGGCACCACCCCCGTCCCAAACCGCCGAATCGCCAGGCAATAGCCCACCAACGCCAGCGCCGCCAGCAATCCGCCCGCAGCGCCGATCCAGGCGAAGCCGAAATGGCTGCCGACCCAACTGCCCATCAGGGCGCCGCCGCCGATGCCGATGTTGTAGATACCGGAGAACATCGCCATGGCCACATCCGTGGCGTCGGGTGCCAGCACCAGCACCTTGGACTGCATGGCCAGGCCGAAGCCCATGATCGCCATGCCCCAGAACACGCTCAAGCCCACCAGGTAGGATTCGGCGCCACTCAACGGCAGCAACAGCGCCAGGCAGGCCGCCAGCAGGAACACCGTCCCGACCACGAACAGGTGCGGGTTGAAGCGATGTACCAGGCTGAACAACAGCGAGCCGATGATGCCGGCGCCGCCGAACACCAACAGGATCAGGGTCACGGCGCCGCCGCCCAGGCCCGCCACCCCTTCGACGAACGGTTCGATGTAGCTGTAGGCGGTGAATTGCGCGGTGACGGTCATTGCCGTAAGCACGTACAACGCCACCAGCGCCGGGCGCTTGAACAGCAGTGGCAGGCTGCGCAGGGAGCCGGAGTTCTGGCTCGGCAACAGCGGCAAGGTGCGCGCCAACCAGAACACCAGGCCCGCCGCAAAGGCAGCGATCACCAGGAACGTGGTGCGCCAGCCCATGGCTTCGCCGAGCAGGCGCCCCAGGGGAATGCCCAGCACCATCGCCAGGGATGTGCCGGTGGCCAACAGGCCCAGGGCTTGCACTTGCTTGCCCTGCGGCGCCAGGCGCACGGCCAGGGACGCGGTGATCGACCAGAACAGCGCATGAGACAAGGCGATGCCGATACGACTGACCATCAATAGGCCGAAGCTGGTGGCGACACTGGACAGGATATGGCTGGCGATAAACAACCCAAACAGCACGATCAGCAACTTACGCCGCTCAATGTTGCGGGTCAGCAGCATCACCGGCAGCGAGGTCAGCGAGACGATCCACGCATAAATCGTGAGCATCAGACCAACGTTGGCGATGGGCATGTCGAAGCTGACGCCAATCGCACTGAGCAGCCCGACGGGTACGAATTCAGTGGTGTTGAATACAAAAGCGGCCAACGCCAGGGCGATGACCGGTTGCCAGTTGGGCTGGGGAGTTGCGGTTGAAAGGCTCATTGACGGGCGCGGTACTCTGACGGTGATCGAGCGGCCACCCAGGACAAGCGCCGCCGCCGAGCATTCTATAGGTTTCTGGGTCGGGTGTTGATGCTCTTGAGCAGCGCAGCATCAGAACGTGGTGACAGCGAGCATATAAACTCCCGATTTGACCTGACCCGAGGCAGCGCAGCAGAACATCAAGGATCCACCTGCGCCATCAACTCCGGAATACTTTCCGCACGCTTGGCATAACGCTGTGCCAGCGCCGCACACACCATCAGTTGGATCTGGTGAAACAGCATCAACGGTAGAATCAATACGCCCATGCTCGCCCCGGCAAACAGCACCTGGGCCATCGGCACGCCGGTCGCCAGGCTTTTTTTCGAGCCGCAGAACAGGATGGTGATGCGATCCTCCTGATTGAACCCAAACGCCTTGCCAAGCACGGTTGAGGCCACCAACACCAGCGCCAGCAGCACGCAGCAGGCCACCACCAGCCCGCCCAGCTCCCACAATGGGATCTGGTGCCAAATGCCTTCGTTGACCGCCTCGCTGAACGCGCCGTACACCACCAGCAGAATCGAGCCCTGGTCAACGAACTTCAGCCACGCCTTGTTGCGCCCTACCCACTCGCCGATCCAGCGCCGCGCGATCTGCCCGGCGATAAACGGCAGCAGCAACTGCACGCTGATTTTCACGATAGCGTCGACGGTGGAGCCGCCGTCGCCATGGACATTGAGTAATAAGGTCACCAGTAACGGTGTGAGGAAGATCCCAAACAGGCTCGACGCCGCCGCGCTGCAGATCGCCGCCGGGATATTGCCGCGCGCCAGGGAGGTGAAAGCAATCGCCGACTGCA
This sequence comes from Pseudomonas sp. S5F11, assembly GCF_019641515.1. Classification (NCBI taxonomy): domain Bacteria; kingdom Pseudomonadati; phylum Pseudomonadota; class Gammaproteobacteria; order Pseudomonadales; family Pseudomonadaceae; genus Pseudomonas; species Pseudomonas sp. S5F11. The sequence goes on along the minus strand of NZ_JAIFJZ010000001.1, from coordinate 246,392 downwards.
CCGTGGCCGGCAACGCGCAGAGGTAGAGCATGCCCATGTACAGGTCTTTGCCGATCAACGGCGACAGCACCGGTTTAAGTGCCAGGCCCAGCAATGGGAAAAGCACAAAGGTCAGACTGAACACCAGCAGATGCAGACGCCAGTGGCCGGCACCGGCCACGATGGCCTGGCGCGACAGTTTGGCGCCGTGCAGGAAAAACAGCAGCGCGATAGCCAGGTTGGTGACCCAGCCGAATGCCACGGCAGTCTGGCCGCTGGCGGGCAGCAAGGAAGCGAGAATCACCGTCGCGATCAACGTGAGGGTGAAGTTGTCGGGTAGAAAGCGAGGCCGAGTCATAGTGAAGTCATCCAGGGGTTGCCAAGAGCGTCATGGCGACTCTAACGTAACGCTTTATTACCGACTAACGCCAACGAGCCAGTAAATGCCGCCTAAAGGACATGCCAATACCGTGCGCCGCAGCATTCCCGGGCTGTCCAGCCTGCCACGGCCGGTATACGGGCGCACTGAATCGCTGCCCAATCGCGCACTGACCCGCCGCCACAGTCACCCGTGGGTGCAATTGTCCTACGCGATTTCCGGGGTGTTGGAGATCCAGACCAGTGCCGGCCGCTTCGTCGCTCCGCCGCAACGAGCCGTATGGATTCCGGCGGGCATGCCGCACCGGGTGTACAGCACGCCCCACACCGAGATGCGCAGCCTGTACCTCGATTGCAGCGTTACCCAATGGGCGGCCGGGCACTGCCACGTACTGGAGGTGAGCAACCTGCTGCGCGAGCTGATCCGCAGCTTCAGCGAACTGCCGGTGGAATACGCCGAGGACGGCCCCGACGGGCGGCTGGCCCAGGTGATCCTCGACCAACTCGCCGCCGCGCCGCAGGTCGACCTGATGCTGCCGCTACCGGTGGACCCGCGCCTGCGCCAAATCTACCGCAGCCTCAACCTCCACCCGGAGCAGCAAACCACCTTGGGGCAATGGAGCGACAAACTGGGGGTCAGCGAAAAAACCCTCAGCCGCCTGTTCCTGCACGACACCGGCCTGACCTTCCGCGCCTGGCGCCAACGCCTGCGCCTGCTCAGCGCCCTGCCCGCCCTAGAACATGGCGAACGGGTCACGGACGTGGCGCTGGCCAGCGGGTATGAGTCGACGTCGGCGTTCATCAATGCGTTTCGCCAGCAGTTCGATGCCACGCCGGGGGAGTTTTTCCGCTGAGCCCCGCGTCAGGATGAAATATCAAATACAGCAGCCAGGCGCTTGCGGCCTTTCGGGGTGACCGTTAACGCGCGGGTATCGAGCGTGCGCATCAGCCAGCGCTCACGCAGCATATGCGTCAGCAACTGCGCGCCCAACGCACCGCCCAGGTGCGAGCAACGCTGGCCGGGCGACGGTGGCCGGGCGACGGTGGCCGCGACAGCGGTCGTTCAGTTGCTGGCAATTCTGTCGTTCTATCGCAACTCATCCACCCGCAAGCGCAAGTAGTGCCCAAACCCGCCCTCGGCTGTTATTGTGCGGCGCTTTGAAAAGCTGCCATGCCACTGCGAGGAAACGGACGTTGAACACTGACGAAAAAATGACCGGGGACCTGTTCGAGGTCGATAAGCGCCTGTCACTCAAACCGGTGGTGGACTTCAACACTTACCTGCGCAGCGCGTTCGGCGACGGCCCTTGCACCTGCATCCGCTGCACTGCCAGCGGTGGCGACGAAAGCGGTTACGCGTTCCAGCACACCTTCAGCTTCGACGGCAAACCCACCCATCGCCGCTTTGCATCCACGGCAGGCAGCGATGTGTTGCAGGCGTTGAAAAAGGCCTGGTTGTCGTATACCAAGGCAGAGCTGCCGACTACCGGTTTGCTGGCCCTGGATACCGTAAAGGAATTTGTCGAGCCGCAACTGCACAAGCGCCTGGCGCCACTGTTTTTGGCCAGCGGCCTGGTCAACGAGGTCGACGGTCACTTGAACCTGTTGCCCCAACTGGCTTAAAGCCCCCGCAATACGCGCCGAACCGGGATGAACCGGCGTTTTACGCAAAGGATTGAGATTGATGACCCGAGAAAGCATCACCCGCTACTGGCACGCCGTGGAGCTGCTGCAACCGCAATCGGCCCCCAAAATCGAAAAGCGCGACAGTCTGTTTGCGTCGTTCCTGCATGACTGCAATGCGGCGCGGCCGGTGATGCCATGGGCTGCCAGCAGCCCGGCGCACGGCCAGCCAAAGCCTAAAGACCGGGTCTGGAGCCACACCCTCTTCGCCCACCTGTACGACAGCCGCCGCGTGGCCGAAAGCCTTAAGCAACTCTACGGTGCCGACCAAGGCTATAAAGAGCCGCCGAAAACCCGTGAATCCGCGCTTTTCGCGCTGAAGTTCACCGAGCAGGGGCTGATGGTGCAAGACAGCCTGGTGCTCTCCAGCGAAGCCTGGTTCCTCGGCCGCGCCCTGGCAAACAGGGATTGGACCCGCGGCTTCGACGAGGAACAAAACTATCTGCGCGAGGACATCAAGCCGCTGATGGGCGGCCCAGTCGATGCAGCGATGTTGGTCGAGCTGACCGAGAAGATTCGAAACTTCCTCGGCCTGGACGACTACTTCAGCGCCCCCGAGCGCTACACCCACCGCTGGCGCTCCACGCCCATCAAGATCAAGAACCCCGCCCAGGAGGACGACCCGCTCAACAGCTTTCTGCTCGCGGACCTGGCCGACGTGGCGGACAGCCTGCGCAATGGCATCACCAGCGCACCGCTGGCGCAGTACCTGGCGCGACATGCCCCGGCACAGCGCTTGCACATCGACGATGACGATGCCTCCCTGGCGTTAATCGAGCGTCTGGCGCCCAAACAGTACCCGTTGGGCTGCTGGCCGGCCGAGCATCACCTGGGGCTGGTGCATTCCCAGCAATTGGCGATAAATACCCTGCTGCATACGTTGAACGATGGCGAAGGTGTGCTGGGCATCAACGGCCCGCCCGGCACCGGCAAAACCACCCTGTTGCGTGATCTGCTGGCCGCCGTGGTCACCCAGCGCGCCGATGCCCTGGCCGCCCTGCCCCGCGCGTCTGCCGCCTTTGTCGACGGCACGCCCGAACGGGTGAGTGATGGCACGGACTTCCAAACGGTGCATGCGCTCAACCCGGCATTGTTCGGCTTTGAGATGGTGATCGCGTCGTCCAATAACGGCGCCGTCGAAAACGTCACCTTGGAGTTGCCGCAGCGCGACAAAATCGACCCCAGTTGGCTGCCGGACGCTGACTATTTCGGCGAACTGGGTGAACTGGTCAGCGGCAAACCCGCCTGGGGCCTGATCTCCGCCGCGCTGGGCAGCAAAGCGCGGCGCCGCACCTTTATCAGCCGCTACTTCTACGGCCAGCCACCCCGCAAACCCAAGGCCAGCGACCTCGAAGAACAGGCGCACGACTGGCTGTCGGCCTTGGAGGCCGAGGAGCTGGACGACGACCAGGAAGAAGAAGACGAGCCCGGCGAAGACGGCCCAGAACAGGCGCGCCGTGGCTTCCTCGGCTGGCTCGGAACCCAGGCCGACATCAGCCGCACCTCCGCGCAACGCCTGAGCACCTGGCAGCAGGCAGTGGCGGATTATCAGGCGGCCAAGGCTCACGCCGAACACTTGAGCGCCGACGCCCAGCGCATCAACGACCATTTGCAGGCTGTCAGCGCGTTGCGCGCGCAAATCGCTGAGCAAGAGGACGCACTCAAGCGCTTGACCCACACGATCAAAGAGACCGATGCGCGTATCGCACAACTCGACGAGCGCGAGTTCAAGCCCGCCCACGACGCTCTGCAACACAGCCTGAACGAGGTGCAGCGGCACCTGGCGGCCAAGCCCGGGTTCTTTGCCAACCTCCTGAGCCTGTGGGGCACGCAGCGGCGTTGGAATGAAGTACAAGGTGTTATCCGCAGCCGGCACGCCCTGGCCGAAGAAAGCTTCGAACAAGTCAAACGCAGCGCCGCGCGTCTGACCGGCGAAAGCAAGGCGCTCAATCACCTGAGCACGGAACACCAGCAAGCTCTGGGCGGTTTGCGCGAGCGTCAGCGCCAGCAGATCGAGCAAATCACCGCCCTGGCCAAGGCGTGCAAGGCAGAGCACCTGCTGGCCTGGCTGCGCCACGGCATTATCGGACGCGGCGAGGCCATTGAGCTGATTGAACCGTGGTCGATCAGAGGCTGGCGCCAGGCCCGCGCCCGAGTGTTTATCCAGGCCCTGAAGTTGCACCAATGCTTCTTCGAGCTGGAAGCCAAGCGCGTTCGCGCCAATCTGTATTTCATTAACCGTGTGTTGCAGGGCGCGCGCTTCCAGGGCGTCTCGCGCGCGGCGATCCGTTCGAGCTGGGCGTCGTTATTTATGCTCGTGCCGGTGTTGAGCAGCACCTTTGCCTCGTTCGCGCGCTCGTTCGGCTCCCTTGGGGTCGGTGAAATCGGCTGGCTGCTGGTGGACGAAGCCGGGCAGGCCACCCCGCAAGCGGCGGTCGGTGCCCTATGGCGCGCGCGCCGTGCCGTGCTGGTGGGCGATCCGCTGCAACTCAAGCCCATCGTCACCGTGTCGGAAGCGGTGCTGGAACATATGCGCACCCGCTACGGCGTCGACGAATACTGGCTGCCGACGCGCCAGTCCGCGCAAACCCTGGCCGACGAAGCCACCCGTTGGGGCCGGATGATGGGCCCGCCGCAGGCCAAGCGCTGGGTCGGCTTGCCGCTGGTGGTGCATCGTCGCTGCGACCGTCCGATGTACGCGCTGGCGAACCGCATCGCCTACGACGGCGCCATGGTCTTCGGCACTGTGCCGCCCTCCCCGGCCAAAGAAACACCGGCCAGCCTGGCCACCGGCTGGGTCCAAGCCCATGGCCCTTCGTCCGGCAACTGGGTCGCGGCCGAAGGCGATGCCCTGATGCGCCTGTTGGCGATGCTGCGCCAGGACGGTGTGAAAATCGCCGACATTGCCGTGGTCACACCCTTCCAGGCGGTGCGCGATCGCCTTAAAGAGCTGCTGCCGCGCAAAATGCTCTACGGCACCATTCACACCATGCAGGGCAAGGAGGCGCCCGTGGTGATCATGGTGCTGGGCGGCAGCAGCGAAAACGCCGGTGCGCGGGACTGGGTGGTCAGCGAGCCGAACCTGCTGAACGTGGCCGCCACCCGGGCCAAGCGCCGCTTGTACGTGATCGGCGACCGCAACGACTGGCATAAGCGTGCATTGTTCTGCGATGTGATGACGTTGCTGCCGCACCAGGCGCTGGCCCCTGGTCGCCCGAGCGAGACAAACGCCTGAATCCGCGCTATTGCTGACGGTCATACCGGCCCACAGGCTCAACGGAGTACTCGATGACCACGCCAAGCAAAAAGATGAGCCTGCTGGGCCTCACCACGTTGGTGACGATCAATATGATGGGCTCGGGCATCATCATGTTGCCGGCGAGCATGGCGCAGTTGGGCGCGATTTCGTTGCTGTCGTGGCTGATCACGGCGGTGGGCTCGATGGCGATCGCATATGGCTTTGCCCAATGCGGCGTGTTCTGCACACGCGCCGGGGGGATGTCGGCGTATAGCGAAGAAGCCCACGGCAAGTCGGGGTTCTTCCTGTGTTCGTTTCTGTATTTTCTGTCGCTGATCATCGCCAATGTGGCGATTGCGATTTCGGCGGTGGGCTATCTCTCGGCGTTTATTCCATGGCTGGCCAGTGGCCCGGTGCCGCTGTTTATCGGCAGCCTGGCGCTGATCTGGCTGACCACCGCCGCCAATTTCGGCGGCCCACGCCTGACCGGGCGCATAGGCGTGGTGACGGTGTGGGGCGTGATTATCCCGGTGGTGGGGCTGTGTGTGATCGGCTGGTTTTATTTCAAGGTCGAGGTGTTCGTGGCGGCCTGGAACCCGCACCAGCTTCAAGGTTGGGACGCGATCAGCGCGAGTATTCCGCTGACACTGTGGGCATTCCTTGGCATGGAGTCGGCGGCCCAGGGGCATGACGCCGTGGAAGACCCACAGCGCACCGTGCCTCTGGCCTGCCTGCTCGGCACCCTCGGCGCGGCGCTGGTGTACGTGCTGTCCACCACTGTCATCCAGGGCATCGTGCCGAACGCCAAACTGGCGAGCGCGTCCGCGCCCTTCGCGGTGGTATATGCACAGATGTTCGCGCCGTGGGTTGGCGACGTGATCATGGCGCTGGCGGTGGTGGCCTGTATCGGTTCATTGCTGGGCTGGCAGTTCACCCTGGCCCAGACGGCCAAGATGTCGGCGGATCAGCGCATGTTTCCGCGTTTTTTCAGTCGGATCACCCAAGCCAACGCGCCACTCCTGGGCCTGTTGGCCTGCGCCGCGCTGCAAAGCCTGATCGCCTTGTCGACCATCTCGCCCACCGCCTCAGCGCAGTTCAGCAAATTGGTCAGCCTGGCGGTGGTGACCAACCTGGTGCCCTACGTCACCGCCCTCACCGGGCTAATGGTGATGATGCACAAGGCCCGCGCCCCTCAAGCGCTACAAGTACGCAATACGCTGGTGGTGCTGGTGGCTGCGGCGTATTCGCTGTATGCGATCTACGCCTGCGGCGAAGAGGCGGTGTTTGGCGCGATGTTGGTGCTGGCGTTCGGTTACGTGCTGTACGGTTTTCTGGCTAAACGCTTCGTCGGCGCTGGGCGGGCTGAGAGTTGCTAAGCCGGCCCTCAGCGCAAACGGGTCACTGCCAATGCGACCACGGCGATCCGCTCTACGCGCTCATAACCGGGCTTTTCCAACTCTTCGCCGAATACATCCGGGTCTAGTTCGCGGTAGGTCCAGCCGTAGGCATCGCCGCCGAGCAACGGCTTAACCGCCGCGAGGAACGGATCCTCCCCGGCGACAATCGCCGCACCGGTATACAGCACTAATGTACCGCCCACCGCCAGGCGCCCGAGGGACTCGCTGACAATCCGCACCGACAGCTGCTCGCCCAAGGCGCCGCCGCCATGCCGGTAGGCCCGCTGGCGGTCATCGTTCATATAGGGCGGGTTGGCGACGATCAAGTCGAACTCGCCTTCCACGCTGTCCAACACGTTGCTGTGATACGCGCTGATATTGCTCAGGCCGGCCAACTCGGCGTTCACTGCGGTGAGACGCAAGGCGCGCGGGTTGATGTCCACCGCAAGCACTTGGCCGTCATGTCGCGAGCGGGCGATTACCAGCGCACCGACGCCGGCGCCGCAGCCGATGTCCACGGCACGCTTGATCGGCTCGAAGCGCTGTTGTAAGTGGGCGTCGATCAGTTGCGCGAAGCGGTAGCTGTCAGGCCCGAAAAACACCGCATCCGCCTGGGTGGTGGGATACGCCGAGTGGGCAATCAACAGGTCATCCAGGCTCGACCAGCGCACGGCGCTGCGCCAAAGCGAATCGTGCTCTTCGACGACATCGGCGTGTTGCAACTCTTCGCGCAAGGCGTCGGGCAACAGGTCGCGGTCAAACGGCATCGACCAGCCGAAGACATCGCGCAGGTTCATGGCCAGCGGCGTCGCCAGGCGTGCGTAGACGCGGTCATGGGTCAAGGGCGTGGGCGTGATAAAGCGGTAGCCGCTCTGTTGCAAACCGCGTCCCAGGTTCAGCAGCGCACGGTCGGCCAGTTGTTGTGCGGACATAAACAGGTTCCTTAGCGCAGGCGCGCGCGCAGTTGGATAAAGCGGCGCGTGGCATATAGCCCCGCGGGGGTGCAATGGCGACGGGCCGACAACCACGGCAGCAGCGCAGTGAGTTGCTGTTGATCGGTGAGGTTGCACAGCGATTCGACCAGCGCCTGGGTGTCCGGGTCCGTCGGCCGATGCGTGTCGCGGGGCAGCGGTTTGCCACGACCGGGGCGCACCGCAGGCACGCGTTCGGCGCTGATCCAATCACCGGCGATCCAGTCATGCAGCACCTGTTTTTCATAGCCACTGAACACCCCGAACATCGCCGCACCGGCGCCTTCGATTAGTTGCCAGAAGCGGCTTTCGGCGGGGTCCTGGTTGCGTTTGATCCAGCCCTTGTCTTCCAGTGCCTGGAGAAACGCGCCGATCTGCCCGGGCTTGGCGAGCCATTGGTTGACGGTCTTGCCTTCGAAGCGGCAATAGTCCGAATGCATGTGCTGGCCGAAGGTGCGCTTGCGTTCGAGCATGGCCACCAGTTCGTCGTGCAGGTTGAAGCTATTGATCACGGCTGTAGTGCCCGGGCCCAAGTCATTGAGGCGATAGCCCTCGGCCACACGTCGATAGAAGTCCGCCCTGCCCTCGCCCAACGGCAACAGGTCGATGACCGATTGCGCCGCTTTGCAGGCGTGTCCGGTGCTGGCGTTGTCGATGGTTACATGGAGCGTGAAGTAATAGGGGTCGACGCCCAGTTCGCTCAGTTCGTACGAGGTGATCAACAGGTGCAGGGGCAATTGCTCATAGCCCAGGTTGTAGCCGATGATTTCCGGCAAGAAGTCCTCGCCGCACAGACCCAGCGCCAGTTGCAGAGCGCCTTGCAGGTAGTGATCGTCGTCCAGGCCGGCTTCGCTGGCGGCATCGTGGTCGCTGAGCAGCTTGCGGTAAATCACCACATGATTCTGCGCGGCGTGGCCGTCGCCCAACTCTTCCAGGTAGGTGGTCAGCAGGCCGTCAAAGCGCGGGTCGTGCCAATGGGGCAGCAGGCCGTACAGCCAGGCGCCGTCGACCTGTTTGGTCGGCGCCACGCGCTGCAGGCAATACAAGGCATGGGCCTTGTTGTGAAAAAATCGGCGGGGCCGGCCTTGCTGGCGTTGCTCCAGGTACTCAGCGTAGGCCTGGGCCACTTCGGCGCAGCGCTGCTCCACCCAGGCGGTTAGATGTTCAGGCACCTCGGGCAGGTCGCCGGGTAACTTACGCACCTGGGCCAATTGCGCTTGCACAAAATCCCGTGCGGCTTCTCCGGCGCCCTCGGCTTCGCTATACAGCTGTTGGTACAGGGCGTGATAACGACCGTGAGCCGAATGGTGCATCGAGGCCGGCTGGCCTGAGAGCGCTGTGAGGAACGTCATGATGGCAGTGTCCGCAAAGTCCTAAACAACCAGGCCTCCCGACAAGGCGGCCCCGCAAGCACGCTGAACGGCGCGTGTCTAGAATGCAGAGCCTCGGGAGGTGCGGAAAATTCAAATCGGATTAAGACGGGGTGGACCAGCGGTCGATTGCTGTGGCGCAGAATCGGCCTGAAAACCTTGGCAGGGCAAGGCCTGGCAGAGGTTATGGGGTGGAGAGACTTGTGTAGTGAACGGGCACGTTTGTGTGGTGAGCGGGCTTGTCGAATCGTCGCACCGCCCGCGCTGGGTTGCGAAGCAGCCCCAAACCAAGGCACCTCGGTGTGTCAGCTAAACCACATCGCCTGGGATGGGGCCGCTTCGCAACCCAGCGCGGGCGGTGCGACGATTCGACAAGCCCGCTCACCACAGAGTTATTTCAGCCTTTGAAACGTGTGTATAGATCTATGGCTATTGGGGCCAGATGCACCGAGTTGCCGGGGGGTGGCCCAGAGGAACTTAACTGTGGGAGGGGCTCACCACAGAGCTATTTCAGCCTTAAAACTTGTGTAGAGATCTATGGCTATTGGGCCAGATGCACCGAGTTGCCGGGGGGTGGCCCAGAGGAGTTTAACTGTGGGAGGGGGCTTGCTGTGGTGAGCGGGCTTGCCCCGCGCCGGGCTGCGAAGCAGCCCCTATCTCAGGCGATGTGTCCCATCTGACACACCGGGGCACCTTAAGAAGGGGCTGCTACGCAGCACAGCCCGGGCGGTGCGACGATTCGACAAGCCCGCTCACTACAAATAGGCGCTTACTTGCGCGCCGCCTCCCATTGTTTAAGCAGGTCGTTGTAGCCGACGGTCTCGCCTTTGGGCTTCTCGTTGGCCAGTTTCGGCTTGGGTGCGCCCGGTTGGTCGAACCAGTATTGCGCGTCACGCTCGGGGTTCATTTTCGGGCCGCACACCGGCTGCACCTTGGAGCGCTCCAGGCGCGTCATGATCGCGTCCTGCTCCTTGGCCAGGTTGTCCAACGCTTGTTGCGGGGTTTTCTCGCCGCTGGCGGCGGCGGCGATATTGCTCCACCACAGTTGCGCCAGGCGTGGGTAGTCCGGCACGTTGGTGCCGGTAGGCGTCCACTCCACGCGGGCCGGGCTGCGGTAGAACTCCACCAGCCCGCCGAGTTTCGGCGCCATGTCGGTCATGGCCTGGGAGTTGATGTCGGACTCACGAATCGGCGTCAGACCGACGATGGTTTTCTTCAGCGACACGGTTTTCGAGGTCACGAACTGCGCATAGAGCCATGCCGCCAGTTTCTGCTTCTCGGGGGTGGACTTGAGGAACGTCCAGGAACCTACGTCCTGATAGCCCTTTTTCATGCCCTTTTCCCAGTAAGGCCCTACCGGCGACGGCGCCATGCGCCATTTCGGTGTGCCGTCGGCATTCACCACCGGCAGGCCCGGTTTGGTCATGTCGGCGGTAAACGCGGTGTACCAGAAAATCTGCTGGGCGATATTGCCCTGGGACGGCACCGGGCCGGATTCGGAGAAGGTCATGCCCGCCGCTTCAGGTGGCGCATAGGCTTTCATCCAGTCCACGTATTTCTGGGTGGCGAACACCGCCGCCGGGCCATTGGTGTCGCCGCCACGGGTGACACTGGAACCCACCGGGTGGCAGTCCTCCACGCGAATGCCCCACTCGTCCACCGGCAAACCGTTGGGCAGGCCTTTGTCGCCGCCGCCGGCCATGGAGAACCAGGCATCGGTGAAACGCCAGCCCAGGGACGGGTCTTTCTTGCCGTAGTCCATGTGCCCATAGATGCGTTTGCCGTCGATTTCCTTGACGTCTTCGCTGAAGAATTTGGCGATGTCCTCGTAGGCCGACCAGTTCACCGGCACACCGAGTTCATAGCCGTATTTTTCCTTGAACTTGGCTTTCAGCTCCGGGCGTTCGAACCAGTCGGCGCGGAACCAGTAGAGGTTGGCGAACTGCTGGTCGGGCAGTTGGTAGAGCTTGCCGTCCGGACCGGTGGTGAAGGACAGGCCGATAAAGTCCTTGAGGTCCAGGGTCGGCGAGGTGAAGTCCTTGCCTTCGTTGGCCATCAGGTCGGTGATCGATTCGGTCTTGCCATAGCGAACATGGGTACCGATCAAGTCGGAATCGTTAACCCAGCCGTCATAGATGTTTTTATCGGACTGCATCTGGGTTTGCAGTTTCTCCACCACGTCGCCTTCCTGCAGCAGGTCGTGGGTCAGCTTGATCCCGGTGATCTCGCTAAAGGCCTTGGCCAGCACCTTGGATTCGTACTCGTGGGTGGTGAGGGTTTCCGACACCACGTTGATCTTCATCCCACGGAACGGCTCCGCAGCTTTGATAAACCACTTCAACTCTTCGAGCTGCTGGGCTTCGGTGAGGGTGGACGGTTTGAACTCGCTGCCGATCCATTTTTTCGCGGCGTCTTCGTAGGCATCGGCCCAGGCCGAAGCGCTCAAACCGCTCAGGGCCAGTACGGCGGCCAATGAAATGCTATGTCGCAGCTTATTGTTCTTATTCAACATAGAGACCTCCTGGTTGTTTATTTCATAAGGGCATCAGCCCCAACGCATCACACTCAACAGCCATACCAGGGACAGCGCGGACGCTACCCAGATGCTCCAGTCGGTAACGCCGATTACCAGCAAATGCAGGTAGGCGCTGCCGAGAAGACCGATAAACAAACGATCGCCACGGGTGGTGCTGATCGGCAGAAACCCGCGCCGCGGGATGCTCGGCGAACGCAGCTCCCAGGTAGTCATGCCCGCCAGAATCAGGGCGATGCCGCCAAAGAACAGTGCGGTGGGGGTGGTCCAGGCCATCCATTCCATCATCGAATCCTCTAGACCCGGCCCAGGGCAAAGCCCTTGGCCACGTGGTTACGAACAAACCAGATCACCAGCATGCCCGGCAGGATGGTCAATACCCCCGCCGCTGCCAGCACGCCCCAGTCAATACCGGAGGCCGACACCGTGCGGGTCATCACCGCCGCGATGGGCTTGGCGTTGACCGACGTGAGCGTGCGCGCCAGCAGCAGCTCGACCCAGGAAAACATAAAGCAGAAAAATGCCGTCACCCCGATGCCGGAGCCGATCAACGGAACAAAAATCTTCACGAAGAACTTAGGAAACGAGTAACCGTCAATGTAGGCGGTTTCGTCGATTTCCTTGGGCACGCCGGACATAAAGCCTTCCAGAATCCACACCGCCAACGGCACGTTGAACAGGCAATGGGCCAGCGCCACAGCGATGTGAGTGTCGAACAGGCCGATGGAAGAGTAGAGCTGGAAAAACGGCAGCAAAAACACCGCCGGCGGCGCCATGCGGTTGGTCAGCAGCCAGAAGAACAGGTGCTTGTCCCCCAGAAAGCGGTAGCGCGAAAACGCATAGGCCGCCGGCAGCGCCACGCTCAGGGAGATCACCGTGTTCAGGCTCACGTAGTACAACGAATTGAGGTAACCGGTGTACCAGCTCGGATCGGTGAAGATCACCTTGTAGTTGGCCAGGGTGAAATCCTGCGGAAACAACGTCAGGCCGCCGAGGATCTCGGTGTTGCTCTTGAAGGACATGTTCAGCAGCCAGTAGATCGGCACCAGCAGGAACAGGATGTACAGCAACAATGGAATCAACTTGCGTTTGCTCATGTTGGCGGCCTCAGCGGTTGGCGTCGGAGTGGGTCATGGCGGTGTAGAACAGCCAGGACACCAACAGGATGATCAGGAAATACACCAGGGAAAACGCCGCCGCCGGGCCCAGGTCGAATTGACCTACGGCCATCTGGGTCAATGTCTGACTCAGAAACGTAGTGGCGTTACCCGGTCCGCCGCCGGTCAGGACGAAGGGTTCGGTATAAATCATGAAGCTGTCCATAAAGCGCAGCATCACCGCGATCAACAGCACGCTCTTCATTTTGGGCAACTGGATATGTCGGAAAACTGCCCAGGCCGAGGCACGATCGATACGCGCAGCCTGGTAGTACACGTCCGGAATCGCCCGCAGGCCTGAATAACACAGCAGGGCAACCAGTGAGGTCCAGTGCCATACGTCCATCACCAGCACCGTGACCCAGGCGTCCATAGTGTTGGCCGCGTAGTTGTAGTTGATCCCCAGGGCGTTGAGGGTCGAGCCCAGCAGGCCTATATCGGCGCGGCCGAAGATCTGCCAGATGGTGCCCACCACGTTCCACGGAATCAGCAGCGGGATAGCCAGGATAATCAGCACCAGCGACGACCAGCGACCTTTGGTCGGCATGGTCAGGGCAATGGCGATACCCAGCGGGATTTCGATCAACAGCACGCAGGCCGAATAGATGAACTGGCGCAGCAACGAGTCGTGCAGGCGCGGGTCGAGCAGCACCTGCTTGTACCAGTCTGCCCCGACAAAGTAGCGGCTGGACTGGTCGAAAATGTCCTGCACCGAGTAGTTGACCACGGTCATCATCGGGATCACCGCACTGAACGCCACCAGCAGGAACACCGGCAGTACCAGCCACCAGGCTTTGTTGTTCTGCACCTTGTTCATGGCAACACCTCCAGCAGGTAGTCGTCGGCGTAGAGCATCAGCCATTGCGCGGGGAAACTGATGGAAGCCTTGAGTTCGGGCACCGGTTTGTCTTCGGCCAGGCGCACTTTGAGCGTCGCACCGTCGAGGTCGAGGGTCATGATCTTGTAGGTGCCGAGGTCTTCCAGATGCGTAACATCGGCTTGCAGGGCGTCAGGGTTGTGCTCGTCCCAAACGTGGATAAATTCCGGGCGGATGCCGACCTGCAACCTCTGGTAGCTGGTCTCGGCAAGGCGCTGTTGCATTGCAGTGGATAGCGGCAGGTGGGTGCCGGCAAAGCGGACCCCACCCGCCTCGGCCTGCACCTCGATCAGATTCATCCCAGGGCTGCCGATGAAATAGCCGACAAAGGTATGGCTGGGCCGTTCGAACAGTTCTCGCGGCGTGCCGAATTGCACAATCTGCCCGCCGTACATCACCGCGATTTTGTCGGCGAAGGTCGAGGCTTCCAACTGGTCGTGGGTGACGTAGACCATGGTGATATTGAACTGCTCATGGATCTGCTTGAGCTTGCGCCGCAGCTTCCACTTCAGGTGCGGATCGATCACCGTCAACGGCTCGTCGAACAGGATCGCCGACACGTCGTCACGCACCAGGCCGCGGCCCATGGAGACTTTTTGCTTTTCGTCGGCAGTGAGGTTGCGGGCTTTCTTGTTCAGCAGGTTTTGCAGGTCGAGGACTTCAGCGATTTCCTGCACTTTGCTGTGAATTTTCGCCTCGGCCATGCCCTGGTTGCGCAATGGAAAGGCCAGGTTGTCGAACACCGTCATGGTGTCGTAGACCACCGGGAACTGGAACACCTGGGCGATGTTGCGTTTTTCCGGCGTAAGGTCGTTGACCACTTGGGTATCGAACAGCACCTGGCCTTCGGACGGGCTGAGCAACCCGGAGATGATATTAAGCAAGGTCGACTTGCCGCAGCCCGACGGGCCGAGCAAGGCGTAGGCACCGCCCTGCTCCCACACATGGTTCATTGCCCGGATCGCGTAGTCTTCAGGCCCGCTCGGCGTAGGACTGTAACTGTGCGCCAGGTTCTGCAAATGGATCTCGGCCATCAGGCAACCCTCGCGACACGGCGCCCGGGGGCCTGGACCAAGCGGCCCTGACCATCGAACACAAACAGTTTATGGGTGGGGATATACACGCGGATCGGCGCATCGACGTCGTACTCATGCACCCCCGGCAGGTGCAGCACCAGTAGGAAATGTTCGCTGCGCACATGCAAAAAAGTTTCGGAGCCGCTGATCTCAGCCACTTCCACGGTCACCGCCAGCTCCAGGTCATCGTCGTTGCTCGGCACCAGGCTGATATGGCTGGGGCGTACGCCGAAACGGAACTCGCCCTCTCCGATCGGACGCAGGTCCACATTGAGGGGGAAATGCACGAAATTGGCGAAGCTCACTTCGTTGCCGCTGATCCGCCCGGGCATCAGGTTGATCGGGGGTTCGGAAAACAGCTCAGCAGCCAGTACCGTCTGGGGCTGGTGATAGACCTCGGCGGCCTTGCCACTCTGGATCACCCGGCCTTCGTGGAGGATGGTGGTGGTGCCACCCAGGGCCAGGGCTTCGTTGGGCTCGGTGGTGGCATAGAGGGCGATGGTGTGCCGCGCGGCGAACAGCTCGCGCATTTCCTGACGCAGCTCTTCGCGCAGTTTGTAGTCCAGGTTCACCAGCGGCTCGTCGAACAGGATCAGTTCGGCATCCTTCACCAAGGCCCGGGCCATGGCGGTACGTTGCTGCTGGCCACCGGACAGTTCGAGCGGGTGGCGTTGCAGGAATTTTTCGATGCGCAGCATCCTGGCGGTTTCCAGCACCTTGCTCTGGATCAGCTCATGGGCCATGCCGGCCTGGCGCAACGGCGAGGCGATGTTCTCGAACACGGTCATGGTCGGGTAGTTAATGAACTGCTGATAGACCATCGACACATTACGCAGGCGCACCGGCTTGTGGGTGACGTCCACGCCGTTCATCAGGATGCGGCCGCTGTCGGGCTTGTCCAGCCCAGCCATCAGACGCATCAGGCTGGTCTTGCCGGAGAGCGTCCGACCAAGCAGAACGTTGAAGGAACCGGGTTCGAAACGCAGGTTGGCGTCGTCGATCCAAGTCTGGCCTTCGACAACGCGGGAGACATGTTCCAGGGTCAATGACATGACACGACCTTTTTATTATTGGAATGAATCTGGCCAGTCGTCAGAGCGAGTTTCGTGCCAAAAATGCAGGTACTTGATTCACAAGGAAATGGGGCTTAAGTGATGTTCAGGAGTGAACAATTTGGTTGAGCAAGTGAACAGTTTGGGGCTTGACAGTGAACAGTTCTGAACAACACTCTTTGAAGCCGATTGAATGCTCAACGCATTTTGTAGCGGTGGCGTCAGTAGATTGCCCAAGACCCCAAAACAATAAAAAGAAGGTCGCCCCATGGCCGAACCCTTGGCTCACGACACCATCATTCAGGACTCCTGGCGCCGCTGCCGCGCCTTTGGCCTGGACCACCAAAGCCCCCCCAGCTTTGACCAGTTGCCCGCCGAGGGCATCAGCCAATTGCTGGAGAGCCAGCATTCCCTGGTGCAGACCACTCACCAGGAAGTCCTGCCCTACTACGAAAATATCCTCAGCAACTCCAACTGCCTGATCATGCTGGCCGACAACCAGGGCCAAGTGCTGACGTCGTGGGGCACCCAGCGTTTTATCGAACCCAAGCTGGCCCGTGGTTTCAGCGCTGGCGCCAGCTGGCTGGAGCGCGCCAGCGGCACCAATGCCATCGGCACCGCCTTGGCCTGTGCCCAGGCGGTGCACATCGCGCACGACGAACACTTTCTCAAGGCCAACCGCTTTATGACCGGTTCCGCGGCGCCGATCTTCGATGCCCAGCGCGAAATCATCGCGGTGTTGGACGTTTCCAGCGACAGCTACCTGCCGCCTTCCCATACCCTCGGCATGGTCAAGATGATGAGCCAGACCGTGGAGAACCGTTTGATCCTCAACCTGTTTCGCGGCGAGCACTTCCAGCTGACCTTCAATACCGGTTTGAGCAATCTCGATAGCCAGTGGGCGGGGTTGCTGATTTTCGATGAAAGCGGCCAGGTCCTCTCGGCCAACCGTCGCGCCGACAACCTGCTGGGCATCAGTTTGTCGCGCGTGATGATCGACAGCCTGTTCAAAGTGTCGTTGCTGGAATTGCTCAACCAGCCCGAAGGCTTGCCATTCTCATTGCAGGCGGCCGGGCGCAACCGCTTCCAGTGCCTGCTCAAGCGTCCCCTCCAGCAGCCGGTGCAGGCCCGCGTATTTACCGATCCCAAGGCTCGCGAACCGCGCCCTACGCCTGCCCCCACGGCCATCGGTCTCAAGACTCTGCACTTTGGCGACCCGCGCGTGGAAAAAGCCGTGCGCCAGGCCGAGCGCCTGCTGGAAAAAGACATTCCGCTGCTGATCCACGGTGAAACCGGGGTGGGCAAGGAAGTGTTCGTCAAAGCCTTGCACCAGGCCAGTTCCCGCAGCCGCCAGGCCTTTATCGCGGTGAACTGTGCGGCGATTCCCGCCGAATTGGTGGAATCGGAGTTGTTCGGCTACGAAAAAGGCGCGTTCACCGGTGCCAATCAGAAAGGCAGCATCGGCCTGATCCGCAAAGCGGACAAGGGCACACTGTTTCTCGATGAAATCGGCGACATGCCGCTCCCGACCCAGGCGCGGCTATTGCGGGTTTTGCAAGAACGCTGCGTGCAACCGGTGGGCAGCAGCGACCTGTTCCCGGTGGATCTGCGCATTATCTCCGCCACCAATCGAGTCTTACGCGAGTGGGTGCAGGCCGGGCGTTTCCGCGAGGATTTGTACTACCGCATCGGCGGCCTGACCCTGGAACTGCCCCCATTGCGCGAACGCCGTGACAAACAGGCGCTGTTCCAACAACTGTGGCAACAGCATCGCGAGCCGACGCAAAGGGCCGGCTTGAGCGCCGAGGTGCTGGCGCTGTTCGAGCAGCACCCTTGGCCGGGCAATCTGCGCCAGGTCAGCAGCGTGCTGCAGGTGGCGCTGGCGATGGCCGAAGAGCAGCCGATCCGCATCGAGCATCTGCCGGACGACTTCTTCGTCGACCTGGACCGGGCAGCGCCGGCCCCGGCCAACGATGGGCTGGACGACAGCGACGACCTGACCCGGCGCCTGAAAGCCGCCGGCGGTAATATTTCCCACCTTGCCAGGGAATTGGGAGTGAGCCGAAACACCTTGTATAAACGCCTGCGCCAGCACTAGCGCGGCTTGACCACCACCAGCAGATCGGTGAAGTACTCGACCTGAATCGGCAGGTTATCGGCCAACGCCGACAGCGCCGCCGAGGTGTCATCCAGCTTGAACACCCCGGACACGCGCATATCGCCCAAAGCAGCGGCGTCGAACCGCAACAGGCCGTGGCGGTAGCTGGCCAGGGTTTGCAGCACCTCGGCCAAGGGTTGGTCGTTGACCTTGAGCAGGCCACGGGTCCAGGCGTCCGCGTCGGCATTACCGATAGACTGGGGCGGCTGGGCGCGGCCGTGATTCACCACCGAGCGTTGCCCGGCTGTGACCTTGACGCTTTCGCTTTCCTGCCCTTTGACCGCCACGGTGGACTCGATCACCGTCACCACCGTCGAGCCGTCCGCCGCACGCTTGACCAGGTAGCGCGTACCCAACGCCGTCGCCGTGCCTTGGTCGGTGCGCACCACGAAGGGCCGTTGCGCGTCCTTGGCCACATCGACCCACAGCTCCCCCTGCAACAGCTCGATCACCCGCTGATGGCCGTCGAATTTCACGTCCACCGCCGAGTTGCTGTTGAGCTGCAACTGGCTGCCGTCTGCCAGGGCGATTTGGCGGCGCTCGCCGACGCCGGTGCGCTGGTCGGCCATCCACACCGGCATATGTTCCAGGCTCAGCCATCCGCACAGCAACACACCGAGCAGGCCTACCACCTGGGCTCCGCGCGCGCGTGGCGTGGGAAAAGCACGCTTCAGGGCAATGCGCGCCGGTTGCGCGGGAACGGTGTCGAAACTACCCCACAGGCCGCGCATACGCTCGATGGCCACCCCGTGGCGCGGGTCGGCCTGGCACCAGGTCTCGAATGCCCGTCGCTCGGCTTCGCTGACATCTTCGTCGTGCAGACGCGTCAGCCAATTCGCCGCTTGCTGAATGATCTGTTCGGAACTCACGACAGCGGGTCTGCCGCGTGCAGGCTGTGGTAGCAGTGCACCAGAGCACTGGAAATGTAGTTTTTGACCGAGCTGGGGGACACGTTCAAGCGCAGGGCGATTTCGCTGTAGGTCAGCCCGTCGAGGCGGCTCAGCAGAAACGCTTCGCGGGCCTTGACCGGCAAACCGGTGAGCATCTCGGCGATACGCTCCAAGGCTTGCAGTGCCACATGAATGGCCACCGGATCGGGCATGCCGGCATCTTCGCTTTGGATTGCCAGCGCTTGCAGATAGGCTTTTTCAATGCGCCGCCGACGCGCGCCATCGATCAGCAGGC
Source organism: Pseudomonas sp. S5F11 (assembly GCF_019641515.1). Taxonomy (NCBI): domain Bacteria; kingdom Pseudomonadati; phylum Pseudomonadota; class Gammaproteobacteria; order Pseudomonadales; family Pseudomonadaceae; genus Pseudomonas; species Pseudomonas sp. S5F11. Next base: position 227,338 of record NZ_JAIFJZ010000001.1, on the reverse strand, counting down.
GCCCCGCCGTGGTCGCCAAAAAAGCTCGCGGTTCTTGGATGTGCTGCGGCTCGGATAGCATCAGCACGCGGATAAACGCATCGTGGGCCAGGTCGGCGGCCTGTTGCGAGCACCCGAGTTTTTTGCGCAGCCAACCGTGCAACCAGCCATGGTGTTCGCGGTACATCGCCGTAAGGGTCTGCTGACGCACTGAATCGCCCAGCGCGGCCGGAATGTCATGCATGCGCAAAAACTTCTCAAATGGGAAATATTACCAATTGCGCGAACAATGCCAGTAAAACGCTATGGGAGCAAGGGCTGACACGCGGCTTAACGCCAGCTCCACGACACACCGGTGTAAATGCCACGACCGTCCGCCGGGGTGGAACGCGCGGCATCCAAGCCTTTGTCGTCGTAACCGGGGGTCACGGTGTTGGCGTAACGCCGGTTGGTCAGATTGCGCAGGTCGACCCAGGCTTGCCAGTCTTGTTTGGGGGCGTCGTAGCCGAGGGTGGCGCCCAGTGTGGTGTAGGACGCGGCGTAGTAGGAATTGGCGTAATCCACCGCCACTCGCGACGAATGCTCAGTGTTGAGGCTGGTGTAGAACCCCGTCGGGTGGCTGTAGCGCAGTTGCGCCTGGTAATAATGCTTGGGGATGCCCGGCAAGGTATTGTCGCCAAAGCGCTCGTCGTCGCGGTAATGGAAGTCACTGAAAGTGTAGGCCTGGCGCAGGGCGAGCTGACCGTTGCGGCCGCCCTCCCACAGCGGACTGAGCAGGCTCAGTTCCACACCCTGATGCACGGTGGGGCTGGCGTTGGACTCGGCGATCACGGCATTGGAGGTGGCTGTTTGCGCCTGGGTCTCGACGCTGAGCAATTCGTGGCGCACCTCGGAGCGGTACAGCGCCAAGTCCCACTGACCAAACCACTGCTCGCCCCGCCCGCCGATTTCCAGGGTAGTGGCGGTCTGGTTTTTCAGCTTCACGCCTTCACGCTGCAAGCCAGTGGCCGGGCCGCTGTCTTTAGGGAAATAGCGGTTGGAACCCCAGATCATCGACCAGGCGTGCGGCGGCTCCACCGAACGGCTCAGGTTGCCGTATACCTGCAATTGCGCGGTGAGGTCATAGCGCAGGCCGATGCGTGGTGCGTAGTCCCAATCGTGTTGGCTGACCGGCGTGCCCGTGGCCGGGTAGGTCACTTCGGTTTCGCGGCGGGTGTAGATCGCCGCAAGGCCGGTGGTCAGCCACAGGTCAGGAACCAGTTCCAGGTCGTTGCCCACATGCAGCACGGTGTCGGAACCCAGGTAGCTGTAGTCGCGGGTTTTAGTGCCGGGAGCGTAGGACGCAGTATTATTCGCGGGAGTGCGTACATATTCCGACGTGCCATTGTTGGGCATTGCCTGAGTGGTGCGCAGCCCCACGGTGGTCTTGCTGTCGTGGCCGAACAGTGTGTCCTGGCGGATGTAATTGAGGGTGCCGCTGATATCGGTGTAGGCGACTTTCAGGCGATTGGTGCCTTCGCGCAGGTCCATGGGGTAATCGTGGTAGGCCAGGCCTACCTCGACCCGACTGTTGTCATCCAACTGCAAAGTGGTCTTGTTGGCCAGCCAGGTGGAACCGGGTTGCAGGCGCTTGGAATCGCGGGCGGCATTGAGGCGATTGGCCGCGCGTGGATCATGGCTGATCTGGTCACGGGTGAGTTTGCCGGGGGTGTCGTTGGTGGTTTCGCGGTAGCGCAGGTAAAAACGCGTCTCCAGATTCGGGTTGAAGCGATAGCCGAAGTTGGCGGCAACCCCTTTGCCGGTGGCGGCGCTTTGGTGCTGATAGCCGTCGGACTCGGAATCGGTAAGGCTGATGTAGTAATCGGCATTCCCCAGCACCTGGCCCGAACTGATCTCACGCTGCCCGTAGCCACGGCTACCCATCTCATAGCGCAGTTGCAGCTTCGGCGCGTCGTAGCCGGTGCGGGTCACGTAATTGACTGCCCCGCCCAGCGCCAGCGCGCCTCGGTCAAAACCGTTGGCGCCACGCAACACCTCGACCCGGCTTTGCCATAGCGGGTCTTTGAGTTCGTAGGGGGTGCCGCCGGGGCCAGTCAAAGGCAGGCCGTCGAACATTTCGTACAAGCCGGAGGCGTGGGCGCCTGGCCCGCGATTGAGGCCCGAGCCGCGAATGGACAGTTTCACCCCTTCGTTATTAGCCGCCTTGGCGTACACCCCAGCCTGGTACTTGAACACGTCCTCATTGGAACTGACCCGCCCCTGCTGCACGCTGTTCATGTCGATGTAGTTAGTGGCGCCAGGCACGCTGCGCAATTGCGCCTGGGCCACTTCGCCAGCGCTGGCCTCGCTGCTGGTGACTTCCACCGGCGCCAATTGCAGTTCGTCGGCATGCGCCAGGGAGGTCAGGGTCAAGGCAACAAACAGAAACGGAGGTTGACGCAACAGCATGAGGGCAAATCCTTGAAATTCGGAGGCGTGCGAGGCTTGGCCCAGCACGCGGGCAGTGTTGGGAAGGCAACGATGGGCGACAAGTCACGCCCGATTAGCACATCGAACTTTCCCAAGGCAGCATCAGAACCGGATAAAGGCAGAACAGCGCGTCGCAACCCGACGAAACCTCCAGGACCTGCGTGAGGTCCACTGCTCAACTCACCGCGCGCATTCAAAAGGAAACCACTATGTCGCTGACCCACGAAGGTACCGCCCATGTACTCCTGGCCTCACGCCACCTCGGCGCCGAGCCGGAGGAATGCCCGAATCCATCGGTCAATATTCGTCTGTCGGAAAATGGCACGCCGACCATCGTGCGCCTGGAGGCGGATGGTCCGCTGCAATGGCCGGGGCACGCCAACCATGTCACGGTGACATTGCCCCAGGGGCGGGAAATAAAGGGGGTGATCGTGGAGATCAATCGACAAACAGATAACGCCCACTGGCTGACGTTCAGCCTGGATGACTGAACGCACTTAGCCCGTTAGTTGCCTGATCGAGCGCGTCAGGCGCTATTGCAGCTCGTTGGCAAAGCGCCCTACTGCACTGACCACTTGCTTGGCGCCGCCTTGGATTTCGGTGATGACCGCACCGGCCTGGTTGGCCAATGTCAGGCCTTGCTCGGCCTGTTCGCGGCTGCTGAACATTTCGGCGATGGCTTCATCGGCCAGCCTCTGGTTCTGTTGAACCACGCTGACAATCTCCTCCGTCGCGGCACTAGTACGGCTGGCCAGTTGCCGGACCTCATCGGCGACCACCGCGAACCCTCTGCCCTGTTCACCCGCCCGCGCGGCCTCAATGGCCGCATTGAGCGCCAACAGGTTGGTTTGCGCGGCGATACCACCGATGGTCTGCACAATCGCACTGATCAACAACGATTGCTTGCCCAGCGCCTCAATGCTGCCGGTGGCCGACTGCATTTGCGTGGCGATGTTCTGCATGGTCTGCACGGTATTTTGCACCACCGCCGCGCCGCGCTCGGCGGTCACATCGGTTTGCTGTGACACTTCATAGGCTACGCCGGCAGCTTCCTTGACCTCCGACTCTCTCAAGACCTGGTCGGTTACCACACTGGCAAACTTGACCACTTTGCACAGGTTACCTTCGGCATCGTGCACAGGGTTGTAGGTCGCTTCGAGCCACACTTCATGGCCACGGCTATCCACGCGTTTAAAACGGCTGGCCACGTATTCCCCACGGTTGAGCGTCTGCCAGAAATGGCTGTACGCCGGCGACGCCGCTTCCTGTGCGGTGCAGAACATGCTGTGTTTTTTGCCCACGATCTGGTCGAGTGTATAACCCATGGCGTCGAGAAATTGCTTATTGGCGGTGACTACGGTGCCATCCAGCTTGAATTGGATGACCGCCGTCGAGCGCAACAACGCGTTGATAAACGCCTCGTTTTCCTTGCCGGTTTCGATGGCGCGAGTGACTTCTGCGCCGTAACCCTGGACCTGTAACAGCCGACCATCACGGCCATTGATCGGGAGCCAGGTCAAATTGAACCAGGCCAGGTTGCCATCGTTGCGCAGAAATCGGTAATCATCCCTGACCGGCTCAACGCGCGCGACCGACGCGCTGAAATTTCGAAAGCACGGCAGGTCCTTGACGTAAGGAGGAACGATTTCCTCTAGCAAGCGCCCCTCTATTTGCTCACGGGAATAGCCCAAGGCCCGCGCGAAACCCTCATTGACGGCCGTGATGCGAAAGTCGGCATCCAAGCGTATGGAGATCATGCCTCGATCACATTGAGCGACGAGTTGACGGAGCAGGAAGAGTTCATCGTCCTGGTCCAGAAGGTCCTTCTTCAAGCGTCGATTAAACATGTTGGCGTCCACTGAGGGTTGTCATCACTGCATCGGCTAAGTCGTCCAATGCTTAAACACCGGTCGACGAACTGTCATGATAGCTCTCGACCGAAGACGCGCCAGGCCGTCTTGCGGCCTGTGGTACGAGCGTTTCAGGGCATGGGTATTTGCAGCGTCTGCATCAATTCATCGGCCTCGGAACCTGGAGTAAACCTGAACCCCTCCATTTCCTCGGTCGCCAGTATTTCCCAAAGGGCTGCCAACAATTGCGTTTCGTTAGGCGATTCACTCAGTAATTTCTGCGCCGGCAGCAGCACTTCAGCGCTGACACCCTGGACCGTTGCGGCATCAATCACAGCGAAGAGCATAAAGCGCAGGCGTATTTCGCGATCAGTAGGCCAGACCGTTTTTCGCTTACCCAAGGTAGGGCCTCGTTTTTTCAGAAAAGTCCGAGGCTATTGCCGAGGCAGGAGTGTTTCAAGCACCGCCATGCAAGATAGGCTGTTTCCTACAGAAAAAAGAGAAGCAACGCACCCGGCGCGACGCAAACAGCGATCACTGCACCGGCAGAAAATTCATCAGCAGCAGACTTTGTGCATAGTTCAGGCCGATGCGCCGGTAGCGCTCGTCGAGCATTTGCGTGAGCAGGTCCAAGCGCGCCACTATTTTGCCGAACTCGACCGCAAAACTGAGGTTGCTGCCCTCCTCCGATATTTCGTTGGAAAACAGCAGTAGCACACCGTTCGCATCCTGACGCTGGCTGAGCAGCCAGGTGGCTTTCTCAATATTGCGCGCCGCGTTGCTGACGAACTGCGGGTTGATCGAATCGGTCAAGTAGAACTCGGTACGCCCGCCATGAGCGGTCACGATCATACTGCCGATTGCGTAGATAAACGCACCGACGCGGTCGCCCTTGAACTCTGGGCTCAACGAATAACTCAACGCCGCCAGGTCCCGACGTTCACCCAGAGCCGCCAGCGGCCGGCGCTGCTCAATGGCTTGGCGAATCTCCCGCTGCGCGCTTACCGCATCCGGATGTCCCGACTGCCGCCACTGGTTGGGGTTGCGCAGATACAGCTTGCTCATCAGCAAATACAAGCTTCGCAGGTTGTCACGCATGCCCAGGGTGGCCATACGGTCGACGCTGGTCTGAAAGAATTCATCGGGCTTGCCATTGCTGAACTGCTTGGCGATATCGCGGCCTTGCTGCTGCGTGCAACCGGCGGTCAGGAACACAAAAACAGCCGCCAACAGCAATGGCCATCGCGTCCGACGAATCATCGAAATAAGTAAGCTGCGATCCATCGGCATCCGGTCTGATCGTTCCCTTCACACTGAAACTCGGCGAGGTTAAGACACTGATAGAGCTGAGAAATCAAAAAAAGTGCGACACACTTGCGCAGATAGTCGTGACGGGGAACACGTATTACCCGTGAACAATTTGTTGCACGATCTATACTAATGACATCGGCGACTCGTTTAACCGGCACGTTTAGTGAGGGTCAGCACAATGAGACACCCAATTCGCGCTCAAATGGTTGTGCAAATAATTTGCCTGATGTCGGTGGCTCAACTTTTCTGTTGATCGGAAAAGGGCTGCAAACCACTGCCAGGATGTATTCGGCGGCGCGCTGTTGAGCGCAAAAAACCTCGCCAGAAAGTCAATATGGCAACGCGTTTATTGGTTGAGTTAATCGACAGGCGTCAGGGAATGCCACTCTTGTCGAACTTTTGCAAACGCTGCCTTCAATCACCGCTGTAGAAAATTTGAATTTGCAGGTTGTCCATCAGGTCAAGAACTATGAGCGCAGTTCATCTGATGAGGTGACAGCAATGACTATCCAGGCAGAGACACTCGTACAATTGACCAAAGCACTACAGAAACATGGCCTTAATCTGGTTTCAGACGTGCACTTCATCCGCGCGCCTTATCGGCGCAACCATCGGTGGATTTGTAGTGTGGAGTGATTGGCCTCGCCCCCGTTTTCACTCTCTCGTAGCGTTGCGCAGCCCAAGGCCAGCTCCAGAGATTTCGCCACAAATGGGATAAACAGGCAAATCCAAGGCAAAAAAATCCCGCAGAGCTTGTAGCTCGCGGGATTTGTGAAGCTATTTGGCGGGAAACCAGGGATTCGAACCCTGGAGACGCTATTAACGTCCGCCGGTTTTCAAGACCGGTGCATTCAACCACTCTGCCAATTTCCCTTGTGTGATACAGGAGGATAATAGCCCATCCCGTATCAGCGGGCGCCATAATACCCGAATGAAACACACTGTCAAACTCTCGCCATCGCTTGTTACAGAGCGTCTGTTATGATCTTTGCGACTGAACGTTTCAAAACCCAAGGAGTGTCGCCATGCGCGAACAGAATTACGCAGTGAATGGCAACGCGCAGGCTGAGCAGCTCGAAGTCAGCCGCGTGTTGCGCAACACCTATGGCCTGCTCGCCCTGACTCTCGCCTTCAGTGGCGTGATGGCGTTCGTGGCGCAGCAGATGCGTGTCGGCTACCCGAATATCTTCGTGGTGCTGATCGGTTTCTACGGCCTGTTCTTCCTCACCAACAAACTTCGCGACTCGGCCTGGGGCCTGGTGTCGGCGTTTGCCTTGACCGGTTTCATGGGTTTTATCCTCGGCCCGATCCTTAACCGTTACCTTGGAATGGCTGGCGGCGCGGAAGTGGTCAGTTCGGCTTTTGCCATGACCGCGCTGGTGTTCGGTGGTTTGTCGGCTTATGTGCTGGTCACCCGTAAAGACATGAGCTTCCTGGGCGGCTTCATCACCGCAGGTTTCTTCGTGTTGCTGGCGGCCGTGGTTGCGGGCATGTTCTTCCAGATCAGTGGCCTGCAACTGGCGATCAGCGCCGGTTTCGTGCTGTTTTCCTCGGTGTGCATCCTGTTCCAGACCAGCGCCATCATCCACGGCGGTGAGCGCAACTACATCATGGCGACCGTGAGCCTGTATGTATCGATCTACAACCTGTTCATCAGCCTGTTGCAGATCTTCGGCATCATGAGCCGTGACGACTGATTCACTGCGGTATAAAAAATGCCCCGCATCGAAAGATGCGGGGCATTTTTATTTTCGCGGGATCAATACTGGTTGGGTTCCATTTCCAGCTCAACCTTGAAGCGCTCGGCAATATCACGCTGGATGCGCTGGGCCAGATGGGCGATGTCGTGTCCTGAGGCGCCGCCATAATTGACCAGAACCAACGCTTGCAGCGCGTGCACGCCTGCGTCGCCCTCCCGGAAGCCCTTCCAGCCGGCCTTGTCGATCAGCCAGCCGGCGGCGAGTTTCATCTGCCCGTCGGCCTGGGGATAGGCCACCAGATCCGGATACAGCGCCTTGAGCTCTTCGGCCAACGCCTTGGACACCAGCGGATTTTTGAAGAAGCTGCCGGCGTTGCCCAGCACGGCCGGGTCCGGCAGTTTTTCCTGGCGGATACTGCAAATTGCCCGGCTCACATCACTCGGCGTGGCCTCGGTGATGCCCTGCCCGGCCAATCGTTGCTGTACCGGGCCGTAATCAAGCTTGAGGTGATTGGCACGACTGAGGGCAAAGCGCACACGCAGGATCAGCCAACGACCGGTCTCATGCTTAAACACACTGTCGCGATAGGCGAAGCCGCAGTCTTCCAGGCTGAAGTCGCGCAATTCCCCAGTGTGGCGATCCAGAGCGGTCAAGCCTGCAAACACGTCCTTGATCTCTACGCCATAGGCGCCGATGTTCTGCATGGGGGCCGCGCCGACGGTGCCTGGGATCAGGCTGAGGTTTTCCAACCCACATAAGCCCTGCGCGAGGGTCCACAGCACAAAGGGATGCCAAGCCTCCCCTGCCTCGGCTTCGACCACTACCTGCATGCCGTCATCCTGCAATATCCGGATGCCTTGGGTAGCCATGCGCAGCACCAGCGCTGGAATATCCTGGGTCAGCAGCAAGTTGCTACCGCCGCCAATCACCAACAGTGGCAACGACCGCGTCGCAGCATAGGCCAGCGCTTCGCGCACATCGTCATCGCTGTGAGCCTCGGTAAACAGTTGAGCACGCACATCGATGCCAAAGCTGTTGAATGGCTTGAGCGATGTTTGCGGGCGCACATGCAGAGTCATAACCGCCCCTTCAATTCAATCACCAATAAATCACAGGCTCGCTCGATCAGGTCCAAGACCCGTTCGAAGCCTTGTTCGCCCTCATAATACGGGTCTGGCACTTCGTCCACTTCCCCTTCGTAACGGCGCAAAAACAGGTCGAGTTCCGCCTTGCCCTGAGTGGGTTGGAGCGCCTTGAGATTGCGCAAGTTGCTATGGTCCATGGCCAGGATCAGGTCGTAGCGAGCAAAATCGGCGCGCGAGACCTGCTGGGCGCGCTGGGCCGACAAGTCATAACCGCGCACCAGCGCCGCCCGCTGGCTGCGCTGGTCGGGCGCGTTGCCGACATGCCAGTCGCCGGTACCGGCCGATGCGACCTCGATTTGACCCGCCAGGCCCGCCTCACGCAATTTATGGCGCAGAACCCCCTCGGCAGTCGGCGAACGGCAGATATTGCCCAGGCACACGAACAAAACTTCCATCAAGCCCCCAGCAAACGCCGGACGCGCTCAAGGTCTTCCTGGGTATCGACGCCGGCCGGCGGTGCTTCCAAGGCGTCGCCCACATGAATGCGCACGCCATGCCACAAAGCCCGCAGTTGCTCTAGGGATTCGGTATTTTCCAACCAGCACGGTCCCCAGCTGACAAAGTCATGCAGGAAGCCGGCGCGGTAGGCATAGATACCGATATGGCGGCGATAGGGCACACCTTCGGGCAACGCGTCTGGGCGCTTGGCAAACGCATCGCGCGCCCACGGCAAGGTGGAACGGCTGAAAGTCAGGGCAAGGCCATTGATATCGCTGACCACCTTGACCACGTTAGGGTTGAACAGAGTTTCGATATCTTCAATCGGCTCGGCCAGGGTCGCCATGCGCGCTTCACCATGGGCAGCCAGGTTGGCGGCGACCTGATCGATCACACTGGGCGGGATCAGCGGCTCGTCGCCTTGCACATTGACCACGATAGCGTCTGGCGCCAGACCCAGTTGCGTGGCCACTTCGGCCAGACGATCCGTACCGGAATTGTGATCTTCACGCGTCAGCACTGCTTCGGCGCCAAAGCCTTTGCAAACGTCGATGATGCGCGGGTCGTCGGTGGCGACCACCACCCGCTCGGCGCTGCTTTTACAAGCCTGTTCCCATACCAGCTGGATCATCGGCTTGCTGCCGATCAACTGCAGCGGTTTGCCGGGCAGTCGGGTCGATGCATAACGCGAGGGGATGACAACGGTAAAGGCGGTGGTCATTTATCCAGACGCTCTTCGGTGGTCAGGGTGCGGGCTTCGCTCTCCAGCATCACCGGGATGCCATCACGAATCGGATACGCCAGACCGGCGCCTTTGCTGATCAGCTCGGTTTTGTCGGCACTGAGCTTGAGCGGGCCTTTGCAGATCGGGCAAGCGAGGATATCGAGCAGTTTGGTGTCCATGAATATGTCCTGGTAGGCAGCGTTTAAGGCAAGTGACGGGTGGGCAACAGGCGTAAGAGTTGCGCATCGAACCAGGCGACGAACGCCGGCGACGGCAGCGCATCCACCGCAAGGTACCACCAGTCGGGCTGGGCAAAGGCGCGGCACTTCACCGCGTCTTTCTCGGTCATGACCAGCGGCAATGACGGGGTAAAATTCAAGACCTCGGCGCTGTAAGGTGCATGGTCGGCAAAAGCATGGGGTATCGGCCGCCAGTGTAGCGTTTCAAGGGTATTGAAGAAACGTTGCGGGTTACCGATGCCGGCGACCGCATGCACCGCTTGGCCCTTGGCAAAATGATCCACCGGCCGGCGCTCACCGGTCTGTAGATTAACCAGAGCGGTGGGTTGCAGACTGAAGGCAAACCCGTCGTCGCGGTCACGGGGGGCGCCGTTGTACAGCAACGCATCGACACTCTGCAGTCGCTCCACCGGTTCGCGCAAAGGCCCGGCAGGCAGGCAACGGCGGTTGCCCAAGCCACGGGCGGCATCGATCAGCACCAGCTCCAGGTCACGGGCCAGACGGTAGTGCTGCAAGCCGTCGTCGGAGAGGATCAGGTCCAGCGGTTCGCTGGCCAGTAATGCCTCGACCGCACGACTTCGGTCCGGATCGATCATCAAGGGCACACCGCAGCGCTGCACGATCAGCAAGGGTTCGTCCCCCGCCGTCTCGGCGCTATGGCCGGGCTCGACCCGCCACGGCAAGTGCGGCGGCTTGGCGCCATAGCCTCGGCTGACCACGCCCACGCGCAGGCCGCTACGTCGGCAGTGCTCGATCAGCCACAGGATCAATGGCGTCTTGCCGGTGCCACCCACGGTGATATTGCCGACCACCACCACCGGCACCGGCGCTCGGTAAATCTGGCCCTCTCCCGCCAGGAATCGCGCGCGCTTGCGCTCAACCACGCGGCGATACATCGCCTCCAGCGGCCGCAACAGCAGCAGCGCCGGATGACCTTCGTACCAGCCTTTAAGCAATCGATCGGACATGGCCATCAGGGTTGGCTCGCCGCCTCGACGGTGCTCATGCGCAAATGACTGAAGCCAAGTTTGCCGGCGGCGTCCATTGCGGTGATGACGGCCTGGTGCTGGGTCTTGCCATCGGCGCTGATGGATAGCGGCATCTTGGTATCGCCACCGGACTCCTTCTGCAAAGCGTCCATCAGACTGTTGAGATCGTTTTTCTCCAGCACCTGGTTATTCACCGAAAACACGCCCTCGGCGCTGATGGCGATATCCAGTTGCTTGACCTCCTGATCTTCGGCCGGCGAACCGCTCACCGCTTCCGGCAAGTCGACACGCAGCTCGGTTTGCCGGGTGAAGGTGGTGGTGACGACAAAAAACAGCAGCAGGATAAACACCACGTCGATCAGTGACGCGAGGTTGATATCGACATTTTCCCGTTGCTTGCGGCGAAATTTCACGCTTTGTCCCCAACCAGATCCACGTCGCGATCCCCCTGCACCACCTCTACCAGTTTGATGGCTTCCTGCTCCATGCCTACCACCAGCTCATCGACGCGCCGTTGCAGGAACCGGTGGAAGAACACCGATGGAATCCCCACCATCAAGCCCGCCGCCGTGGTAATCAGCGCCTTGGAAATACCGCCGGCCAGCACGGCCGCGTTAGCGCTCATGCCGGTGCCCATGAACGAACTGAAAATATCGATCATGCCCAGCACCGTACCCAGCAAACCGAGCAGCGGCGCCATGGCGGCGATGGTGCCGAGGGCGTTGATATAACGCTCCAGTTCGTGGATCACCCGCGCGGCGGCCTCTTCGATGCACTCCTTCATGATCTCGCGACCGTGCTTGGAGTTGGCCAGGCCCGCGGCCAGAATCTCACCCAGCGGCGAATCGGCGCGCAGGGCCTTGAGCTTTTCCTTGTCCAGTTGTTTGTTCTTGATCCAGGACCAGACCTGCCCCAGCAGATGCTCAGGGGTGACACGACTGGCACGCAGGGTCCACAGACGTTCGGCAACGATGCCGAGCGCGGCGATGGAACTCAAGATGATCGGCAACATCATCCAGCCGCCGGATTTGACCAATTCCCACACAGTGAATGTCCCCTCGAAAAAGTGCGCCACTTTACCATATAGGTTCCGCCGCGGGGTTCGTCGAGCGTGGCACCGCCGACGACCTTCGCGCTTACACCGTCAGGGTAACCGTTCGCGCCAGAAACGCCGTTGACCACGGGCAACGACCGGTTCGGCAAACGCCCCTAATTGCACGCGTACGGCGCCTTGTTCGGCGCTGTCATAGACCCGGCTGCCGAGTGCCCGATAGCGCTCCATGACCTGCGGATGGGGATGACCGAAGGCGTTGCCGCGCCCGCGTGAAATAAGCACAGACCGGGGTGCCAGCCGTTGCAAGAAAGGCCTGGAGGACGAACTTCGACTGCCATGATGCGGCGCTTGCAGCCAGTGGGTGGGCACCGCCAGCGGCGAGTTGAGCAGCGCCCGTTCAGCGTCGCGATCGATATCGCCGGTCAGCAGCAGACGCTCACCGTTGGCTTGCACCTGCAAGACGCAGGATTTCGCGTTGCCGCCAATAGCATCAGGCCACTGCCACATTTCAAACATGACCCCGTCCCATTGCCACTGCTCGCCACTGACACAAGGCTGGGTGCCCAAAAACGCCGGCAAGCCCTCGGTTTCGCCGCCTACCACGCGCCTGATCGGCATGCCTCGGGCCAATGCGGCCGCGCCCCCCGCGTGATCGGCATCGGCATGGCTGAGCAATAGCAGGTCCAAGCTGCCCACGCCGAGTTTTTTCAACGACGGCAGCACCACGCGCGCGCCGAGGTCGAGCGCTCCCGAACGTGGGCCAGCATCGTAAACCAGGGTGTGATTGCGTGTGCGCAGAATCAGCGATTGCCCTTGACCGACGTCCAACTGCAGCACCTCGACTTGCCCATAGGGCACCGGTTCTCGAGGAGGGAACACGGCCAGCAACAGCATCGGCCAACCCAGCAGGCGCAGCGGCACGCCTTTGGGCAATAACAGCAACACCGCGCCGAGCAGGCTGATCAGCCAGGCCGCCAAGGGCACCTGCGCCGGTACCCAAGCGGGCGCGTATTCGGCGAGCCAACCCAAGCCGACGAATAACCCCTGCAGCGCGCCCCCCGCCAGCCACAACAAACCCTCCCCCACGAAGGGCACCGCCAACAGCGCAGTGCCCAGCAGCGCCAGTGGCAGCACCACCAGGCTGATCCACGGCACCGCCACCAGATTGGCCAGCGGCGCACTCATACTGATGGGCAACCCCAGCACCAACAACACCGGAAACAGCCCGATGGCGATCACGCATTGCGGACGGGTCCACACCTGCCAAGGGCTCCACGGTCCTAAACGGCCGCTGAACGCCAGGATCAGCACCGCCACTGCCGCAAATGACAGCCAGAAACCCGCTTGCAGGCTGGCCAGGGGTTCCAGGATCAGCACCCCATTGAAGGCCAACAGCAACGGCCACCACACGCCCAGATGGCGAAAGCGCAATCGCCAGAGCAGCACCAACCCCACCATTACGCACGCGCGCTGCACCGGCACACCGAACCCGGCCAGCAAGCCGTAACTGAGCGCAGCGGCAAAGGCCAGGCCGCACGCCCAGGGTAGCCATGGCCAACCTCGCGGCCAAACTCCGTAACGAGCCAACCCGGCAACCAGGCCGTAGATCAACCCCGCCAACAGGCCGATGTGCTGCCCGGAAATCACCAGCAAATGCACGGTGCCGGTGTCCTGCAGAATCTGCCAATCCGTAGCGGACAGACCGGAGCCATCCCCCAGCACCAAAGCGGCCAAGCCCGCCTCGCGGCCTTGGGCATCCACGGCCAGCAACCGTTGACGCAGGCCTTCGCGCCACGCATTGCGCGCCGGGGCCAGGCGCTCACCGTCCTTTACCGAGCCGGTTGCACCGACGCGCCGGGCCAGCAGCCAGGCTTCGCGGTCAAAGCCGTGAAAATTCAGTAATCCGGACGGTCGTTTGAGGCTGATTGCCAGGCGCCAGCGTTCACCGCTGCGCACGGGCGGACCTCCGCGCCAGGACACGCGGATGCGCTGGGGTAATCGGGCTTTACGCGACCGCCCGTCGATCAGGTCGAAGCGCACGCCATCGTCGGTCTGTTGCGGTAACCCGGCCACCCAACCCTCGACCCAACGCGTCTGCCCATCCAGCTTCAGCGACAGCCGATCATTCAAGGCCCACTGCGCGCTGAAACACGCCCAACTCAACCCCATCAGAAAAAACGCCAGCGGGTACGTGCGAAATGGCAACGCCATCAACGCCAGCACCAGCATGGCGATCAGCCAGCCCGTGGCGGGCAGTGCCGGTAGAAAAACCAGAGCAAGCAACCCTGATGCAAGCGCGAACATCCCTGTCTTCATGGATCATCCTTTTGAGAGATCCATTCAGTCTTAGCCGTGCATTCGGCGCGGCCTATGATGTTTTGTCACAAAGTCTGAATTTCCTGTTTATAGAATGCGGGCATACTTGCCCCTCGAATCGACCTGGACCCCTTATGCCTCGGCGCTTATTCAAACGGTACATGCCCGACCCCACCAGTATCAGGGAACACAAGTCATTACAGTTTCTCGGTACGTTGTTGCATGACCCGAACCTCTGGCACCTGAATCGGCACTCGGTGGCTCGAGCGATGGCGGTGGGTCTGTTTGCGGCGTTCATTCCGATTCCGTTGCAGATGCTGCTGGCGGCGATCCTCGCGATCACGGTGCGCGGCAACATGCCGATCGCCATAAGCCTGGTATGGCTGACCAACCCGATTACCATGCCGGTGGTGTTCATTTGCACCTACCTGACCGGCGCCTGGCTGATGAACGTCCCCGCGCGCAGCCTCCCCGACGACCTGACCTGGGAATGGATCAGCGGCCAGTTGAGCACCTTGTGGCAACCGTTTTTGCTGGGTTCGGTGGTATTGGGCCTGGTACTGGGCGCATTGGCCTATTGCCTGACCATGGGTTACTGGCGGTGGTGGGTGGCCCACCAATGGAAGAAACGCAAACAGCGGCGCGGGTAAAACCTAAAGCGCCAGCAGGCGCAGATGTACCCGCAGGCCCGCACCGGTGTTTTCCGCCCATAGGCTGCCATCCTGACGTTGCAGCGCATTGCGCGCGATGCTCAGCCCCAGGCCGAAGCCACCATCGCCGGGGCGAGAGCCGTCCAGGCGCGTGAACGGCGCAAAAATGCGTTCCAGGTCCCGCTCATCGATCCCCCCGCCCTGATCTTCCAGCCATAGGTGCCAGTACTCACCCTCGCGCCGCCCGTCCAGGCACACCACCCCGTCCGCTGGAGAGTGGCGTATGGCATTACGCAGGATATTTTCCAGGGCCTGGGCCAAGCCATTCAGGTTGCCCCGCACCCAGCACTCGGGGCCCAGCAAACACGGCAGGCGCGATGCTGGCCAAGCGCTTTCAAAGCATGCGTTCTCACGCAATATGTCCCACAACGCCTGAAGCTGAATGGTTTCTTTGGTCAACGGGGTCCGTTCGGCGTCCAACCAGGCCAATTGCAGGCTGTCTTCCACCAGTCGCTGCATGGCATCGATTTCCCGGCCCAGGCGTTGACGCAGTTGCACGAGGTCCTGCTCGCTGTCACAGGCCACCCGCAAGCGACTGAGAGGCGTACGCAGTTCATGGGACATATCGCGCAGCAACTGCTGTTGCAACACTACGGTCCCCTGCAAGCGTTCGGACATATGATCAAAAGCACGGCCCAGCTCGCCCAATTCATCCTGGCGACTGGTCGCATCCTGGGACAGACGCGTATTCAACTGGTCGGCCCGCCAGGCGTTGGCCTGCTCGCGTAATTGATTGAGGGGCATGATCAGCAAGCGGTACAGGCCTATGCACAGCAATAGGGTGAACAGACCGGGGATCACACCGTTGGTCACCACCCGCCAGAACACTTGATAGCGACCGGGCATAAAGCGCTGTGGCAGTTCGATCACCAACGACCCGGCCTCCGGCTCGCCGGGAAACGCGATCTTCAGCCAGGGCAGCCCCTTGACATGCCGACTCACCGGCCAGTCCAAGCCGCGTAAAAAGGTCAGGCGCTGGTTTTGCGCACTACTCAAGGGGTAGCTGCTCAACGATTGCAGGTCGTTGCCAATCACGCCGATCCAAGTGGTTTCACGCTTGCCCATGGTCTGCAGCCAGGCATCGACGCCTGAAGGGCCGCCAAGGTTCCACGCCTGCTCCGCTTGCGCCGCGTACCCGCTCAGGGTGGTTTTCGCCTCCTCGGACAGGTAGGCATTCTGCTGCTCCATATAGCGCCCCCAGGACCAGCTCAGCCAGATCATCAGCAAACAGAACGCAATCAACAGGCAGGCCAGTTTCCAGAACAATGAGTGCCGGCCCGGCAGGCGTTTCAGCGGTCGTTCAAAGGCTGTCATCGTGACCGCTCAACACATAGCCCTTGCCCCAGACGGTGCGCACTTCGCGCTCGCTGTAGCCGATGGCTTTTAGCTTGCGGCGGATCTGGCTGATATGCATGTCCAGGCTACGGTCATGGGGGGCATAACCGCGTTGCAGCACATGCTGATAAAGAAAGGCTTTGCTCAAGACTTCTTCAACGTTGCGATGCAGGGTTTCCAGCAGGCGGAATTCGCTACGGGTCAGGCCGGCGGCGTGTTGCAGGTAAAAAACATCACCTAACTCATCGTCAAAGCGCAAGCTCGGCGCGTTCTCGCGCCGCACTGGCAGAGCAGGCAGCGGCCGACGATCCAGGGCCACGCGGCGCAGGATCGCTTCAATGCGCACGCGCAGCTCAAGCATGCTGAAAGGCTTGGGTAAGTAGTCGTCCGCGCCCAGGCGAAAACCGCTGATGCGGTCGGCTTCGGCGCCCAAGGCCGACATCAGAATCACCGGGGTCGAATGGCTTTTGCGCAAATACGTCAGGATCGACAGGCCGTCCAGCCCCGGCAGCAGAATATCCATCAACACCACGTCAAATGCACGCTCACGCGCCATGTCCAGGCCCTGCTGGCCGTTCTGGCACCATGTGACCTGGAAGCCACTGCGCGCCAGCTCCTCATGGACGTAGGCGCCGAGCACGGGGTCATCTTCGATGGTCAGGATACTGGCTGCGGGATTCATTAGCGTCTGCAAGTCATTCTCAATCGCCGATTATTCAAGATTACCCCGCTACAGGCAATCGCCACTCGCCGGCCAATGGCCCGAAGATTGACTCCTGTGATGATTTTGCGAGATTCCTCGCCGCGCAAATGGCTACACTGCGCAGGTGGCGCAGGCCGGATGCCGGCGCGAAAGATTGATTCCAATGTGGTAGCAGGAGAGTGGCGTGCTTAGAAGAATGGGGATAAAAGGCCGCGTACTGTTGCTGACCTTATTGCCGACCAGCCTGATGGCGTTGTTGTTGGGCGGTTATTTCACCTGGATGCAGCTGTCGGAGCTGCAAACCCAGTTGCTGCAGCGCGGCGAGATGATCGCCGAGCAATTGGCACCGCTGGTGGCGCCGGCCCTGGGCAATAAAAACGTCGATTTGCTGGAGCGCATCGCCACCCAATCCCTGGAGCAGCAGGACGTACGCACTGTGTCGTTCCTCGCGCCGGACCGCAGCACCCTCGCCCACGCCGGTCCGACCATGCTCAATCAGGCGCCGGTCGGCAACAGTTCGCATCTGTTGCAGCGCACGGGCAACGACGCCACCCGTTACCTGCTGCCGGTGTTCGGCCGCCATCGCAACCTGGCGGGCGAACTGATCCCCGACGAAAGCGACCGCCTGCTGGGCTGGGTCGAGGTGGAACTGTCCCACAACGGCATGCTGCTGCGCGGCTATCGAAGCCTGTTCGCCAGCCTGCTGCTGATCGCCATCGGGCTGATCTTCACCGCCGCGCTGGCGCTGCGTATCAGCCGCACGATCACCTCGCCGATCGGATTGATCAAGCAAGCCGTGGCCCAGCTCAAGGACGGCAACCTGGAAACCCGCCTGCCCGCGCTGGGCAGCCAGGAGCTGGATCAACTCGCCTCGGGCATCAACCGCATGGCCGAAACCTTGCAGAATGCCCAGGAAGAATTGCAGCACAGCATCGACCAGGCCACCGAAGACGTGCGTCAGAACCTGGAAACCATCGAGATCCAGAATATCGAGCTGGATCTGGCGCGCAAAGAAGCCCTGGAGGCGAGCCGCATCAAGTCGGAGTTTCTGGCCAATATGAGCCATGAAATTCGCACGCCCCTCAACGGCATCCTCGGCTTCACCCACCTGCTGCAAAAAAGCGAGCTGACGCCGCGCCAACTCGACTACCTGGGCACCATCGAAAAATCCGCCGACAACCTGCTGGGCATCATCAATGAAATTCTCGATTTCTCGAAAATAGAAGCCGGCAAACTGGTGCTCGACAGCATTCCATTCAACCTGCGCGATTTGCTCCAGGACACCCTGACCATCCTCGCCCCCGCCGCCCATGCCAAGCAGTTGGAACTGGTCAGCCTGGTCTACCGCGATACGCCGCTGGCGCTGGTGGGCGACCCGCTGCGGCTCAAACAGATCCTCACCAACCTGATCAGCAACGCGATCAAGTTCACCCGCGAGGGCACCATCGTGGCTCGGGCGATGATCGAGGACGAGCAGGAAGATACCGTGCAACTGCGCATCAGCGTGCAGGACACCGGTATCGGCCTCTCCAGCCAGGACGTGCGTGCGCTGTTCCAAGCCTTCAGCCAGGCCGACAACTCGTTGTCGCGTCAACCCGGCGGCACGGGCCTGGGGCTGGTGATCTCCAAACGCTTGATCGAACAGATGGGCGGCGAAATCGGCGTCGACAGCACGCCGGGCGAAGGCTCGGAATTCTGGATCAGCCTGAACCTGCCCAAAACCCGCGATGACGTTGAAGACCTGCCCTGCGCGCCCCTGCTGGGCCACCGCGTGGCGGTGCTGGAAAACCACGAACTGGCGCGCCAGGCCCTGCAACACCAATTGGAAGATTGCGGCCTGGAGGTCACGCCGTTCAACACCCTGGAAAGTCTGACCAACGGCATTACCAGCGCCCATCAGACCGAGCAGGCTATCGACCTGGCCGTGCTCGGCGTGACCGCCAACGACATACCCCCCGAGCGCCTCAACCAGCACCTGTGGGACCTCGAACACCTGGGCTGCAAAGTGCTGGTGCTATGCCCGACCACCGAACAGATGCTGTTCAACCAGTCGGTGCCCAACCCCAATAGCCAATTGCAGGCCAAACCGGCATGCACCCGCAAACTGCGCCGGGCATTGTCCGACCTGATCAACCCGCGCCCTTCGCGCAGCGAGCCGGGCGAGCCCCTGGCCAGCCGCGCGCCACGGGTGCTGTGCGTGGATGACAACCCGGCGAACCTGTTGCTGGTGCAAACGTTGCTGGAGGACATGGGCGCCAAAGTGCACGCAGTGGAAAGCGGTTACGCCGCCGTCGACGCGGTCAAGCAGGAGACTTACGATTTGGTGCTGATGGACGTGCAAATGCCGGGCATGGACGGTCGCCAGAGCACCGAAGCGATTCGTCAGTGGGAGAGCGAGCGTCATGGCTCGCCGCTGCCAGTGGTGGCGCTCACGGCCCATGCCATGGCCAACGAAAAACGCGCCTTGCTGCAAAGTGGCATGGACGATTACCTCACCAAACCCATCAGCGAACGGCAACTGGCCCAAGTGGTACTCAAATGGACGGGCCTGGCCCTGCGCAATCAGGCACCGGAACGCGCCACTGACGGCCTGGCTCCTGGCGTGCAACTGCCGGTACTGGACCACGAGGAAGGCCTGCGTCTGGCCGCCGGTAAAACCGACCTGGCCGCCGACATGCTCGCCATGTTGCTGGCCTCCCTGGAAGCCGATCGCACGGCCATCAGCATCGCCCGCGAAGCCAATGACAACAATGCGCTGATCGAACGCGTCCACCGCCTGCATGGCGCTACGCGCTACTGTGGCGTTCCGCAACTGCGCGCCGCCTGCCAGCGCGCCGAAACCCTGCTCAAGCAGGACGATGCCAAGGCCCTGCACGCGCTGGACGAACTGGACATGGCCATTGCCCGCCTGGCCAGTGAAGCGCGAGTCAGTGCCTGATGCGTCCCTTTCCATTGATTTGAACTTGCAGGGAGCTTTGCCATGCGCGTGATTCTGTTCAGCAGCCAAACCTACGACCGCGACAGCTTCCTCGGCGCCCCGCTGCCTGCGGGCCTGGAACTGCAGTTCCAGCCGGCACGGCTGAATCTCGATACCGTGGCGCTGGCCGAGCACCACGAAGTGGTCTGCCCGTTTATCAACGACGACCTAAGCGCACCGGTGCTGGAATGCCTGGCCAAGGGCGGTACGCGCCTGATTGCGCTGCGTTCGGCCGGTTATAACCATGTCGACCTGGCCAGCGCCAAACGCCTGGGCCTGACCATCGTGCGCGTGCCCGCCTACTCGCCCCACGCCGTGGCCGAGCACGCCGTGGCGCTGATCCTGGCGCTCAATCGGCGTTTGCATCGTGCCTATAACCGCACCCGCGATGGCGATTTCAGCCTGCACGGCTTGACCGGATTCGACTTGGTGGGCAAGACCGTCGGCGTGGTCGGCACCGGGCAGATCGGCGCAACCTTCGCCAAGATCATGGCCGGATTCGGCTGCACGCTGCTGGCCTATGACCCCTTCCCCAATCCCGATGTGCAGGCGCTCGGCGCACGTTACGTGAGCCTGCCCGAGTTGCTCGCCCAAGCCCGGATCATCAGCCTGCACTGCCCGCTCACCGCCGACAGCAAGCACTTGATCAACGCCGCGTCCCTGGCGCAGATGCAGCCTGGTGCGATGCTGATCAACACCGGCCGTGGCGGCCTGGTGGACACGCCCGCATTGATCGAAGCCCTCAAGGACGGCCAACTCGGCTACCTGGGGCTGGACGTGTATGAGGAAGAGGCCCAGCTGTTTTTCGAAGACCGCTCCGACCTGCCCCTGCAAGACGACGTACTCGCGCGCCTGCTGACCTTCCCCAACGTGATCATCACCGCCCACCAGGCGTTCCTGACCCACGAGGCCCTGGCGGCAATCGCCACCACTACGCTGGACAATATCGCCGCGTGGGCCGACGGTCGTGTGCAAAACCAGGTGGCAGGTTGATCAGCGGTCACATACCGCGCTCATGATAGGCCGGCACCCGTGATAGGATGCCGCGCCTATTTGGAGGATCCATGGCCGAACACGATTTCCGCTTCAGCTTGCTGAGCCCGCAACACACCCTGATCGAATGCCGCGCCCTGGTGCCGGGCCGTTACCAAGTCACCGGCAACGGTGGTTCGATCAAGCATGGCGACGTCCTGATCGTCACCCTGCGTGGCAGTAAAACTTTGTCGATGCGCCTTACCGTCGAAGGCGATGCGCGCTACTCCATCCGCCCGGCCGGCCAATGGGTCGCCATGGCCCAGGGGCCGAAATTCGGCGAACTGGAAATTCACACCTGGAAGGTCAACTGCGACAGCTGCGACGCCGTGCTGGAGTTTGAGTTCGCCGTGGAAACCAAGCTGACCAAAGAGCCGCTGCAACCGGCCGCCAATGCACGCATTGCCGAGTTGGGCTGGGCCAGTGAAGGCGACAAGCACCGCTGCCCGAGCTGCCAGAAGGCCACCCAATGAAAGGCCTGGTGTTGCTCGCCGCACTCGGCGCCGGCTTGGCCGGCTGCGCGGGAGATGCGGTCAAACTCCAGCAGGACCACAGCTACGTGGTGGAATGGATCGGTGAGCGGCCCTTGATGGATTACGCGCACCTGACCGTCACCCTCGGCAATGACGGACGTGCCTACGGCAATGGTGGCTGCAACCACTGGTTCGCGCCCTACACCCTGGATGGCGACAAACTCAGCTTCGGCAAGATCGGCAGCACCCGCAAGCTCTGCGCCGAAGCCTTGATGGAGCAGGAGCACCGCTTCTTCCAGGCCCTGCAAGGCGTGCAGCGCTGGGACATCTCGCCCATCGAGCAGACCCGTTTCTGGCCGGCCGAAGGCAAGCCGATCCGCCTGTGGCTCGAAGAAGGCTGATCCGGGTTCTGACCCGATGGACATTTAAAGGTGGGAGGAAAGCCCTCCCACCGTTGCTTTGAGATGTCGCTTTAACCGCGCAACGCCTTGAGCTTGGCCAGCACCCCCTCGGCCGTCTGCTCGCCCATCAACTGCTCGCGCACCTTACCCTTGTCATCGATGATGTAAGTCACCGGCAGCGCTTCGCTGCGCGGGATCTCGAAGATGCCATCCGGGTTCTGCGCCAGCACTGTGAACTTGATCCCCAGTTTCTCGCTGGCGGCCTTGAGTTCTTCGCCCTGCACATTGTCGAAGTTGACCCCGAACACCCCGATATTCTGGCCTTTGAGCTGCTCGGCCAACGCGTTGAGTTCAGGGATTTCCGTGCGGCACGGGCCACACCATTCCGCCCAGTAGTTGATCACCACCCACTGTTTGTCCAAACGCTCGGCCGCGACTTTCTGGCCGTATTGGTCAATGCCATAGTCATTCCCGCAGCCGCTGAGCAGCAGGGTTGTGATGATCGCCAATGCACCGATCAGTCGACGTGTCATGGGGTAATCCTTCGTGAAAATAGACGTTGGCTGCGACCGGATGCCTCTTACGGTTTAAGGACCGGGCGCCGCGCAGGTAGAATACCCGCCACCTCCTGCAAGATGCGACCCGCACATGACCGATCTGACGCTTTATCACAACCCGCGCTGCTCGAAATCCCGCGGTGCTCTCGAACTGTTGGAAGCCCGCGGCCTCGCCCCGACCGTGGTGCGCTACCTGGAAACCCCACTCAACGCCGCGCAAATCCAGGCCCTGCTGGGCAAACTCGGCCTGAGTGCG
Source organism: Pseudomonas sp. S5F11 (assembly GCF_019641515.1). Classification (NCBI taxonomy): domain Bacteria; kingdom Pseudomonadati; phylum Pseudomonadota; class Gammaproteobacteria; order Pseudomonadales; family Pseudomonadaceae; genus Pseudomonas; species Pseudomonas sp. S5F11. The sequence goes on along the minus strand of NZ_JAIFJZ010000001.1, from coordinate 204,680 downwards.
CGCCAACTGCTGCGCACCGGCGAAGACGAATACAAAAGCCTCAACCTTTCTGACCCCAACCTCAGTGAAACCCAGTTGATCGACGCCATTGCCGCCCATCCCAAGTTGATGGAACGCCCGATCCTGGAAACCGCCGACAAGGCCATCATCGGCCGTCCTCCGGAAAACGTATTGGAGATTCTGCCGTGACTGCGCCTTATGTGCTGGTGCTGTATTACAGCCGTAACGGCTCGGTCAGTGAAATGGCCCGGCATATTGCCCGGGGCATCGAACTAGGCGACATGGAAGCGCGCCTGCGCACGGTACCGGCGGTGTCCACCGAGTGCGAAGCGGTGGCGCCGAGTATTCCTGACGAAGGCGCGTTGTATGCCAGCCTCGATGACTTGAAAAACTGCTCGGGCCTGGCCCTCGGCAGCCCGACGCGTTTCGGCAACATGGCCGCGCCGCTCAAGTACTTCCTCGACGGCACCAGCAACCTGTGGCTCACCGGCGCCCTGGTCGGCAAACCCGCCGGGGTGTTCACCTCCACCGCCAGCCTGCATGGCGGCCAGGAAACCACACTGATGTCGATGCTGCTGCCGCTGCTGCATCACGGCATGCTGATCACCGGCCTGCCCTACAGCGAACAGGCCCTGCTCGACACCCAGGGCGGCGGCACGCCGTACGGCGCCAGCCACCATGCCGGGCCGGACGGCAAACGCCTGCTCGACCCACATGAAATGGCGCTGTGCAAGGCCCTCGGCCTGCGCCTGGCCAACACCGCCACGTTGCTGGAGAACGGCCGTGGCCAAAAAGCCTAAAGTACTGCCCCCGCAAGCGTGGTTGGAGCCGCGGGTCAAAGTGGCACGCGCATTGAGCCTGCTGGCGTTTTTTGCGCTGGTGGGGTTGTTGTGCGGGTATTACCTGTTCGTTGCCGACCTGCACGGCGCACGCCCTTGGGTGATCCTGCTGATCGAGTTGGTGCCGTTGCTGATTCTGGCACCGGGCATGCTGCTCGGCAGCGCGCGCGGGCATTCATGGATGTGCTTTGCGGTGAACCTGTATTTCATCAAAGGCGCGCTGGCGGCGTACGACCCGAACCGGCAGTGGTTCGGCGTGCTGGAAATGCTGGCAAGCCTGGCGGTGTTCTGTACCGCGCTGCTATACGTGCGCTGGCGCCATCAGTTGAACCGGCGCCTGGCCGCGTAAGTCACCGTGGCGAGGTGACTCGCCACGAGAGCTGCGCTCACCGCATGTGTCAGTGGTTGACGGTGTACGCCAGCATCATCGACAACTGGCACATCGGCCGACCACTCTCAGCATGCCATTGATTGAACGCGCCCTGCACCGTCGCCAGATCGCGCAGGCTGGTGGGGGCCTTGTCGACGATTTTCTGCGCATTCAACGCCGCGACTACGTCGTCGCTGGGCACAAAAGTGTCCTTGCCGACCATGCGCAGAAAGCGCGGGGCCGATAGCCCGCCCAACTGGTGGCCGTGCTTGCTCAAGTATTTCCACAGCCCAACGATGTCGGTCACCGGCCAATCGGCGATGAACGCGCCGAAGCTGCCTTTTTCCTGAGTGATATCCAGGATCATCTGCGCATTACGCGGCACGCTCTTGAGCTTGCCCAGATGACGAATGATGCGGGTGTCCTGCATCAGGCGCTCCAGGTGCTCGGCGCCCATCAACACGACTTTTTCCGGATCGAAGCCAAAGAACACCTGCTCGAAGGCCGGCCACTTGGCATCTACCACGCTGTGCTTGAGCCCGGCCCGGAACACCCGCAGCGCCAGGGTGGACAGGTAGCGATCATCACTGATCTTGCGTAATTGCGCCGGGGTCTTGGGAGCCGGCAGATGGGCTTCCAGTTTGGCCACCGAGCCGAAGCGGTTCAGACAATATTCGTGCAGCCACTTGTAATCGCGCATGCCCTCTCCTGGCAGTGGAATTGAAAACGGCGCCCGCAAGCGCCGTGTGTCAGAGCCTTGAAACGGCTCAGAGGTTCACCACATTAACGAAGCGCGACGCGGCGGTCTCGTCGATCTTCAGGCTGGTGAAGTCGAACAGGTTACGATCAGCCAACTGCGACGGGATCACATTCTGCAGGCTGCGGAAAATGCTTTCGGTACGTCCCGGGGTCTTGCGTTCCCAGTCCTGCAGCATCTCCTTGACCACCTGGCGTTGCAGGTTTTCCTGGGAGCCGCAGAGGTTGCACGGGATGATCGGGAATTGCTTGAAGTCGGAATAGGCCTGGATGTCTTTCTCATTGCAGTAGGCCAACGGACGAATCACCACGTTGCGCCCGTCATCGGCGCGCAGCTTGGGCGGCATGGCCTTGAGCGAACCATTGAAGAACATATTGAGGAAAAACGTCTCGACGATATCGTCGCGGTGATGCCCCAAGGCCATTTTGGTCGCGCCGATCTCATCGGCGAAGGTGTAGAGCGTGCCACGGCGCAGGCGCGAGCACAGCGAACAGGTGGTTTTGCCTTCCGGAATCAGTTCCTTGACCACCGAGTAGGTGTCTTTTTCGACGATGTGATACTCGATGCCCAACTCTTTCAGGTAGGCCGGCAGCACATGCTCGGGGAAGCCCGGTTGTTTCTGGTCCATGTTGACGGCAACGATCTCGAACTTGATCGGCGCGACCTTTTGCAGGTGCAGCAGCACGTCAAGCATGGTGTAGCTGTCTTTGCCGCCGGAGAGGCAGACCATCACCTTGTCGCCGTCCTCGATCATGTTGAAATCGGCGACCGCTTCACCGGCCAGGCGACGCAGGCGTTTTTGCAGTTTGTTCTGGTTGACCGTAAGAGTGCCCATGGCGCTTGGATCCGCTTGAGGTGTGTGACGAAAAGCGCAGCATTTTACCGGTATGCGCCAGCGAGTCCAATGCGCGCTTATATTGCTCCTTCTACAGAGCCTGCCGCGATTAAGCCCAATGTTTACAGTGCAATATGCTCTAAAGGCCTTACAGTTTTTCCGGTCATCCATTCCTATACTGCGACATAAGGTCGCGCACAAGCTATCCAGACCTTTCAGGCCAACTGGCCCGTGGGCGCTCCGTTGGGGGGCGATAGTAATAACGACAGGAGTGACTGGCATGATCCATCACGTCGTGGGGCTGTTTACCCATCCCGACCAGGAATGGCGGGAAATCCGTGGCGATAAAGAAGAAAGCATCGGCCACATGTACCTCACTCACACGCTGATCCTGGCGGCGATCCCCGCCCTGTCAGCGTTTATCGGCACCACCCAGGTCGGCTGGGTCATCGGCAACCGCGCACCCGTTATGCTGACCCAGGAAAGCGCATTGTGGATGACCATCATGTCCTACGCGGCGATGCTCGCCGGCGTGGCGGTGATGGGCGCCTTTATCCACTGGATGGCGCGCACCTATGACGCTAACCCCAGCATGGCGCGCTGCGTGGCTTTCGCCACTTATACCGCGACGCCGTTGTTTATCGGCGGGTTGGCCGCTTTGTACCCGCATATGTGGCTGGGCATGGTCGTGGGGACGGCGGCGATCTGCTACACGGTGTACCTGTTGTATGTCGGCGTGCCGACTTTTATGAGCATCGATCCGGATGAAGGCTTCCTGTTTTCCAGCTCCATACTGGCCGTAGGGCTGGTGGTGCTGGTGGCGATCATGGCGTTTACCGTGATTGTCTGGGGCCTGGGCGTTGGGCCGATCTACACCAACTGACGCACACCACCGCGCAGGCAGGGCCACCGCAAGGTGGCCTTGTGCGTCTGCCACGACCATTCGGCGCCTGACAGATTCGGAAACACCTGGTTTTACGGCATACTGGGCGTCTCTGGAGATAGATACAGCATGCCCGAGCAACTCAATACCCGCGTCGAAGAGTGTTTCCAGCTAGCCGAGTCCTTTTTCAAACGAAGCTTCAAGCGTCCCCAAGTCAGCCTCAAGCTGCGCGGTCAAAAGGCCGGCGTCGCGCATTTGCACGAGAACCTGCTGCGCTTCAACCCCCAGCTTTACCAGGAAAACAGCCAACACTTCCTCAAGCAGACCGTGGCCCATGAAGTGGCCCACCTGATCGCCCACCAACTATTCGGCGAGCGCATCCAGCCCCATGGCGAAGAATGGCAATTGATCATGCGCGGCGTGTACGAACTGCCGCCGGACCGCTGCCATACCTACGCGGTGAAACGGCGCCAGGTAACGCGCTACATCTACCGTTGCCCGTGTGCCGACAGCGATTTTCCATTTTCCTCACAGCGTCACGGCCTAGTGCGTCAGGGGCGCAGGTATTTATGCCGGCGGTGTCGGCAGACACTGGTGTTTACCGGAGAAACTCGCGTGGAGTGATGGGGTCGGTGGTCATCGGGCGCTATCGAGGCAAGCGCCCATTTAGAGCAGAGCAACCGATTAAAATGTGGCAAGGGGCTTGCCCTACTAGCCCTAGGTATCACCAGTATTAACTGAAAGAACCGGCTCAAAAGGTGGGAGGGGGCTTGCCCTCGATAGCAGTGGGTCTGTCAGTTTATCTGCCACTGCCCCACCGCCATCGGGGGCAAGCCCCCTCCCACCTTTGATAGTCGATGTTTTCACTGAAGATAGATGAATACCCATGCACCGATAGCAGTGGGTCTGTCAGCCTATCTGCCACTGGCCCTCCGCCATCGGGGGCAAGCCCCCTCCCACCTTGATAGTCGATGTTTTCACTGAAGATAGATGCATACCCATGCACCGATAGCAGTGGGTCATTCAACCGACCACCTTGCTGCGCCGCAATTCGGCTATCCGCTGAACACTGAAACCCAGCTCCGCCAACACTTCATCGCTGTGTGCGCCCACGGCTACGCCAATGTGTCGAGGCGCCGGCAACCCTTCTGAAAACTTCAGCGGGCAGGCAATCTGCGCCTGGCTTGAGCCATCGCCTCTGGGTACTTGGCTGACCAACGCCCGCGCCTTTAGCTGCGGATGAGCCACGGCTTCACTGAGCGTCAGCACAGGCTCCACACACGCATCCAACCCGGCAAACAATTCACATAGCTCATCGAAACTGCGCTTCTCGAATTCCACCTGCAACGCCTGTTTAAGAACACGTTGCTGCTCGGGCTTGAGGCTGTGCGCCGCCAACTCGTGCCGGCCCAAGGCTGCGCACAGAGCCTGCATGAAAGCAGGCTCCAGGCTACCCACCGACATCCAGCGCCCGTCCCGCGTGCGGTAGTAATCGTAGAAACTGCCGCCATTGAGCACCTGGCTTTCCCATTCCGGCTCCACACCGCACGCCAGATACCCCGCGCCAGCCATGGCATTGAGGCTGAACGAGCAGTCCGTCATGCTCACATCCAGGTATTGCCCCACCCCACTCTGCTGCCGCGCGATCACCGCCGCCAGCAAACCGACCACCGCGTGCAGAGAGCCGCCCCCCACATCCGCAACTTGCACGCCCAGAGGTAACGGCCCGCTGTCCTGACGCCCGGTGTAACTGGCAACACCGGCCAGTGCCAGGTAATTGATATCGTGGCCGGCACGGTCCTTGTAGGGGCCGGTCTGGCCGTAGCCGGTGATCGACACGTAGATCAACCGCGGGTTGATCGCCTTCAATGCCTCATACCCCAGCCCAAGGCGCTCCATCACGCCGGGGCGGAACTGTTCGAGCACAATGTCGTAATCCGCCACCAGCGTGCGCACGATCTCCAGCGCCTCGGCCTGCTTGAGGTCCAGCGCCAGGCTGCGTTTATTGCGATTGAGGTAAGCGTGGCTCGCCGAAGTGCCCCGGTCATGGGGCGGCAGCACGCGCAACAGGTCCGGACGCGTGGGCGACTCGATGCGTAGCACCTCGGCGCCCATGTCCGCCAACATCAATGAAGCAAACGGGCCGGGCAGCAAGGTGGAAAAATCCAGCACTTTAAGGGACGCCAAGGGACCGGACATAGGGACTCCTGTAGGGTTGCGAGTTCCCACAGCCTAGGCAGCCTGGCGCCTATCGGCAATCGTCAGAACGGTCAGCGACACTGACCGTTTTGATCACGGCGGGCTTTTTCGCGCAGTCGGCTTTATCATTGCCCCACGTTTGCTTGCCGAGTGTTCCATGAAGTTTGCGATTGCCTTGTTTTCCGCCGCCCATGCGCCTTCTTCGCGCCGTGCCCTGCTGTTTGCCCAGGCTGCGCTCGCCGGCGGGCATGAGATTGTGCGGCTGTTTTTCTATCAGGACGGCGTTTACAGCGCGGCCAATAGCATCGTCGCCCCCCAGGATGAGCAGGACATCGCGCGCCAGTGGCGTGAGTTTGTCAGCCAGCATCAGCTCGATGGCGTGGTGTGCATCGCCGCTGCCCTGCGCCGAGGCGTGCTCAATGCCGAAGAGGCCACGCGCTATCAACGCAGCGCGGTGAACCTGGAGGCCCCCTGGGCCCTCTCGGGCCTTGGCCAACTGCACGACGCTGCCCAGGCCGCCGACCGCCTGATCTGCTTTGGAGGGCCGTGACATGTCCAAATCCCTATTGGTGATCAGCCGCCAGGCGCCCTGGTCTGGGCCCAGCGCGCGGGAAGCGCTGGACATCGTACTGGCCGGCGGAGCCTTCGATTTGCCGATCGGCCTGCTGTTTATGGACGACGGCGTGTTTCAACTGGCGCCCGGCCAGGACGCCAAAGCCGTTCAGCAAAAAGACCTAAGTGCCAACCTGCAGGCCCTAGGGCTGTTTGGCATCGACGACGTGTTCGCCTGTAGCCACAGCCTCACGGAACGTGGGCTCACCCCACCCGCCAGCGCGCAGCCTGTGGACAGCGCTGCGATTTCCCAATTGATTGACCGTTACGATCAGGTGATAACCCTCTGATGTCGACTCTCCATGTGGTTTCCCACTCGCCCTTTACCGATGGTCGCCTGGCCAGTTGCCTACGGGTATGCGGCGCCAAGGACGCAATCCTGCTGTGCGGTGACGGCGCCTACGCCCTGCACAACCCGGCGCTGCACAGTCAAGGCGTGAAAGTCTTTGTGCTGGCCGAAGACAGCCAGGCGCGCAACCTGCCAGTGCCGGACTGGGCCAGCAGCGTGGATTATTCGGGGTTCGTGCAGTTGTCGATCGATTACGACAAGGTCAATACCTGGCTATGAATACGCTCACCGTCGGTTCGCGCAGCCTGGAACTGGACAAGGACGGCTACCTGGTCGACCTGAATGACTGGTCCGTCGAAGTCGCCAACGCCCTGGCCGCCGCCGAGGCCTTGGAACTGACGCCGGACCACTGGCAGATCCTCAACCTGCTGCGCGAGTTCTACGCCCAATTCCAACTGTCCCCAGCCACGCGCCCGCTGATCAAATACACCGCCTTGAAGCTGGGCCCCGAAAAGGGCAACAGCCTGCACCTCAACAAACTGTTCAACGGCACTCCCGCCAAACTCGCCGCCAAGCTGGCGGGCCTGCCCAGGCCGACGAATTGCTTATGACCGAATTTGCCCCGCTGACCCTGCAAACCCCTGCCGAGCACCCCTTTGCGCAGTTCGTACGCATCCTGGGCAAAGGCAAGCGCGGTGCGCGCAACCTCACCCGTGAAGAAGCCCGCGAGGCGATGGGCATGTTGCTCGACGAAAAAGTCGAGGACACCCAACTCGGCGCATTTCTGATGCTGCTGCGGCATAAGGAGGAAAGCCCGGAAGAGCTCGCCGGCTTTACCGAGGCGGTACGCGAGCGTCTCAACGCCCCGGCGCTGAACGTCGATATCGACTGGCCCAGCTATGCCGGTAAAAAGCGCCACCTGCCGTGGTTCCTGCTGGCCGCCAAGTGCCTGGCACAAAATGGCGTGCGTATCCTGATGCACGGCGGCGGCGCGCACACCGCCGGGCGCCTGTACACCGAGCAATTACTGCACGGCTTGCAGATTCCGCTGTGCCGCGACTGGCAGCAGGTGGAGGCCGCGTTTGCCCAAGGCAACCTGGCGTTTATTCCGCTGGGCGATTGGGCGCCGCAGCTGCAGCGCATGATCGACCTGCGCAACACCCTGGGCCTGCGCTCGCCGATCCACTCCCTGGCGCGCCTGCTCAACCCGCTGAACGCTCGGTGCGGCTTGCAAAGCATTTTCCACCCCGGTTACCAAGGCGTGCACCGCGATGCCAGCGGCCTGCTCGGCGACACGGTGATCGTGGTCAAGGGCGATGGCGGCGAGATCGAAATCAACCCCGATACCCTCAGCCACCTCTACGGCACCACCGGCGGCCAGAGCTGGGACGAAGAATGGCCCGCCCTCTCCGTCCAACGCCACGTCAAACCGGCAACCCTGGAGCCTGAACACCTCAAAGCCGTATGGCGCGGCGATGTCGAGGACAGCTATCCGCAACTGGCGCTGATCGCCACCATGGCACTGGCGCTGCGCGGCCTTGGGCACCCCCGCGAACAGGCGTTTGCGATGGCGGAGGATTACTGGCAAACGCGGGATAGATCGATTTAATCGATAAGTGACCCGCAGTCTTTGCGCTTTTAAATCGAACCCTGATCTTTAGACTGGGCTCCAACGCTTATTAGTCGAGGAGCCAGTCATGGGTTTGCTGATCGAAGGACACTGGAAAGACCAGTGGTACGAAAGTAGCGCGGATGGCGCTTTCCAGCGCGAACAGGCGCAACGCCGCAACTGGGTCACCGCCGACGGCCAGCCTGGCCCCAGTGGCGAGGGCGGCTTCAAGGCCGAAGCCGGGCGCTATCACCTCTACGTTTCCCTGGCCTGCCCGTGGGCACATCGCACGTTGATCCTGCGCAAGCTCAAGGGCCTGGAAAGCCTGATCGACGTGTCGGTGGTCAGCTGGCTGATGCTGGAAAACGGCTGGACCTTCGATAAGGCCACAGGCTCAACTGGTGATCGACTCGACGACTTTGCCTACATGCACCAACGCTACACCGCCGACACGTCCGACTACACTGGACGCGTTACCGTACCGGTGCTGTGGGACAAGCAACTCCAGCGCATTGTCAGCAACGAATCGGCGGAGATCATCCGCATGTTCAATAGCGCATTTAACAGTCTGACCGGCAACACCCTGGACTTTTACCCCGAACCGTTGCGCCCCACCATCGACGCACTGAACGCGCGGATCTACCCGGCGGTCAACAACGGCGTATATCGCGCGGGCTTCGCCACCTCGCAGCAAGCCTATGAAAGTGCTTTCGACGACGTATTTACAGAGCTGGATCACTTGGAACAGCACCTGGGCGAGCATCGCTACCTGGCCGGGGAATACCTGACCGAAGCCGATGTGCGGCTGTTCACTACGCTGATTCGTTTTGATGCGGTGTATTACAGCCACTTCAAATGCAATCTGCGGCGCATTGCCGATTACGCGAACCTGTCCAATTGGCTGAGGGAAATGTATCAGTGGCCTGGCGTGGCCGAGACGGTGGACTTCGAACACATCAAAGGGCACTACTACGCCAGCCACCGCACCATCAACCCCACGGGGATTGTGCCGAAAGGACCATTGCAGACGTTCGATACCGTGCACGATCGGCAGCGGTTGAGCGGAAAAGGAGTGTGGAGCTGATCCAACAGCCTGGCTGACTGCCAGGCCGCATCGGGGGCAAGCCCCCTTCCAAAGGGTGGTGGCGCTTTAGTTTCAGACTTGAGACTGGGCGCCTTCGAACCACTTCAATTTCTCACGCAATAACACCACTTCACCGACAATCACCAGGGTTGGGGCATGCACTTCATGCTCGGCCACCATGCGCGGCAAATCCGCCAGGGTGCCGGTGAACACGCGCTGGTTGGACGTGGTGCCCTGCTGGATCAGCGCGGCCGGGGTATCCGGGGCGCGACCATGCTGAATCAGCTGTTCGCAGATGATCGGCAAACCAATCAAGCCCATATAGAACACCAGGGTCTGCGAAGGCCCGACCAGATCTTGCCAGGGTAGGTCCGAAGTACCGTCTTTCAAATGCCCCGTGATAAAACGCACGGACTGTGCATAGTCACGATGGGTCAACGGGATACCGGCATACGCCGCACACCCGCTGGCTGCGGTAATACCCGGCACGACCTGGAACGGAATGCCATGAGCGGCCAGTTCCTCGATTTCTTCGCCCCCACGACCAAAGATGAATGGATCGCCACCTTTAAGGCGCAGCACGCGCTTACCCTGCTTGGCCAGGTTCACCAGTTGCTGGTTGATCTGGTCCTGGGGCACCGCATGTTCGGCGCGACGCTTGCCGACATACACACGCTCGGCATCGCGGCGGCACAACTCCAGAATCGCCGGAGCGACCAGACGGTCATACAGCACCACGTCGGCCTGCTGCATCAGGCGCAGCGCGCGGAATGTGAGCAAATCGGGGTCACCCGGACCCGCACCCACCAGGTAAACCTCACCCGGCGCGTGAGGCGGCGCTCCGTTGACCTTCGCCACCAACAGGCGCTCGGCCTCATCGCCCTGCCCCGCCAGTTGTCGGTCAGCAATCGGGCCTTGAAATACCTCTTCCCAGAATGCGCGACGTTGCTGCACATCCGGATACAGGCTTTTGACCTGGGCCCTGAACCGCGCGGCCAACCCGGCCAACTGGCCATAGGTAGACGGAATCCAGGTTTCCAGCTTGGCCCGGATCAAGCGCGCCAGCACCGGCGCGTCGCCGCCGCTGGACACCGCGATCACCAGCGGCGAACGGTCGACGATGGCAGGGAAAATCACGCTGCATAAGGCCGGCGCATCCACCACGTTGACCGGCACGCACCGACGCTTGGCATCGCTGGACACTTGCGCATTCAGCGGCTCATCGTCCGTCGCGGCGATGATCAGGGTACAGCCGTCCAGGTCCGCCTCCTGATAACCGCGCAAAATCAGCTCCCCGCCGCTGCCCCGTACCAACTCACGCAACTGGTCTTCGATCTGAGGCGCAACCACTCGCAGCACGGCACCGGCGTCCGCCAGCAACCGGGATTTGCGCAAGGCAATCTCCCCGCCCCCGACCACCAGCACGCGGCTGCCGCGCAGGTTATGAAACAGCGGCAGAAATTCCATTTAGCGAATGACCTCAACGCCCGCCATGTACGGCTTGAGCACCTCTGGTACACGGATCGAACCGTCGGCTTGCTGGTAGTTTTCCAGTACGGCCACCAGCGTACGGCCTACAGCCAGGCCCGAACCGTTGAGGGTGTGCACCAGTTCCGGCTTGCCGGTCTCCGGGTTACGGAAACGCGCCTGCATGCGACGGGCCTGGAAATCACCGCAGTTGGAGCACGAGGAAATCTCGCGGTACTTGTCCTGGCTGGGCACCCACACTTCGAGGTCGTAGGTTTTTACCGCGCTGAAGCCCATGTCGCCAGTGCACAGCGCCAGTACGCGATACGGCAGCTCCAGCAGTTGCAGGACGCGCTCGGCGTTGGCGGTCAGGCCTTCCAGGGCTTCCATCGACGTGGACGGCTCGACCACCTGCACCATCTCGACTTTGTCGAACTGGTGCTGGCGGATCATGCCGCGGGTGTCGCGGCCCGATGCGCCGGCTTCGCTACGGAAGCACGGCGTGTGGGCGACGAATTTGATCGGCAGTTGCTTGGCGTCGAGAATCTCGCCGGCGACGATATTGGTCAGCGACACTTCAGCGGTCGGAATCAGATAGAAATCGGCCTCGCCGTCGCGGCTGATCTTGAACAGCTCTTCCTCGAACTTCGGCAGCTGGCCGGTGCCCTGCAGCGCTGGCGCCTGAACCAGGTAAGGCGTGTAGGCTTCTTCGTAGCCGTGCTCACCGGTGTGCAGATTGATCATGAACTGCGCCAGGGCGCGATGCAGGCGCGCGATCGGGCCACGCAGCAAGGCAAAGCGCGCGCCGGACAGCTTGGCGGCGGTCTCGAAATCCAGGCCACCGCTCAATTCGCCCAGGGCGACGTGGTCTTTGATCGGGAAATCAAAGGCTTTCGGCGTGCCCCAGCGGCGCACTTCGACGTTGCCGTCTTCGTCTTCGCCGACAGGTACGGAGGCGTCCGGCAGGTTGGGGATGCCCAGCAGGATCTGATCCAGCTCGGACTGAATCTTGTCCAGTTCGGCCTTGCCGTCGGACAGCTCGGTGCCCATGCGCTCGACGTCCGCCATCAACGGCGCGATGTCTTCACCGCGCTGCTTGGCCTGACCGATGGATTTGGAACGCGCATTCCGCTCAGCCTGCAGTGCTTCGGTGCGGGTCTGGACGGTCTTGCGCTGTTCTTCCAGCGCTTCGATGCGCGCGACATCCAGGGCAAAGCCACGGGAAGCCAGGCGGTCCGCTACGTCCTGAAGGTTGCTACGTAACAGTTTGGAATCGAGCATGTCGGTCTCTCGTTTATCAAAGTTTGGTCAGGGACAGGCCAGCCCAGGTGGCGAGCAGCCCGCCGAACACGCTGATGCCCAGGTACCCGAAGGCGACAAGGGCCTGCCCGCTTTCCAGCAAGCGCAGCGTATCCAGTGAAAAGGATGAAAAGGTCGTCAGACCACCTACAAAGCCGACAATCAAGCCAGCACGGATCTCAATCGGCACTTCCGGGCGCAACAGGAACCAGCCGTAAAACAGCCCGATAATCAAACAGCCCACCAGGTTGACCGCCAAGGTCGCCGCATAAAAATGCTTCGGCCAATTGGCGCTGACCCAGGTGCCGGTGGCGAAACGCAATAATGTACCAGCGATGCCGGCCATGGACACGGCAAGAATTGTCTTGAGCACTACTTTCTCCGCTGTTTGGGGCTGAGGCGATCGAGTTGCGCGAGGTGGTTGAGCTTTTCGCCGATCTTCAGCTCCAGGCCGCGCGGCACTGGCTGGTAGAACGGCTGGGGCTCCAGGGCATCGGGAAAGTAGTCTTCGCCGGCAGCGTAGGCGTCCGGCTCATCGTGGGCATAACGGTATTCGTCACCGTAGCCCAGTTGTTTCATCAGCTTGGTCGGCGCATTGCGCAGGTGCAGCGGCACTTCCAGGGAGCCGTACTCGGCGGCCGCGCGCAGGGCGGACTTGAAGCCCATATACACCGCATTGCTTTTTGGCGCGCAGGCCAGGTAGGTGATGGCCTGGGCCACCGCCAACTCGCCTTCCGGGCTGCCAAGGCGCTCCTGCACATCCCAGGCCGCCAGGCACAGGCTCAAAGCCCGCGGGTCGGCGTTGCCGATGTCTTCGCTGGCCATGCGTACCACGCGGCGGGCCAGGTACAGGGGGTCGCAGCCACCGTCGATCATGCGCGCGAACCAATACAACGCACCGTCCGGGTTGGAGCCGCGCACGGATTTGTGCAACGCCGAAATCTGGTCGTAAAACGCTTCGCCGCCCTTGTCGAAACGCCGGCGTGTGTCACCGAGCAGGCTTTGCAACAAGTCGACACCGATTTCGCTGCCGTCTTCGGCCAGGTCCGAGGCGTTTTCCAGCAGATTGAGAAAGCGGCGGCCGTCGCCGTCTGCGGCCGTGAGCAAAATCTTGAAGGCTTCGTCGCCCACGCTCAGCCGACGCTTGCCCAGCCCCTTGTCTTCGCTCAAGGCGCGATGCAGTAGCTTTTGCATCGCCGCTTCATCGAGGCTTTTGAGCACGTAGACTCGCGCCCGCGACAGCAACGCGTTGTTAAGCTCAAACGACGGGTTTTCGGTGGTGGCACCGATAAAAATCAGCGTGCCGTCTTCGACATACGGCAAAAACGCATCTTGCTGCGACTTGTTGAAGCGGTGCACTTCATCGACGAACAAAATGGTGCGCTTGCCATACTGACCGGCCTGCTGCTTGGCCACTTCAACGGCCTGGCGGATTTCCTTCACCCCGGCGAGCACCGCCGAGACCGTTTCGAAATGCGCATCCGAGACCTTCGCCAACAGGCGCGCCAGGGTGGTCTTGCCCACGCCTGGCGGCCCCCAGAAGATCATCGAGTGCAGCGCCCCCTGCTCCAGGGCTTCGCGCAGGGGCTTGCCGCGAGCGAGCAGGTGTTCTTGACCGACGTACTCATCCAGGTTGGTCGAACGCAAGCGCGCGGCCAAGGGCTGGGCAATCGGGTCACTTCGAAACAAATCCATGGGCAGCGTTTGAAACCTCGGGGCAGATTATTCCTGAATCACGTCGGCACCCTTGGGGATGTCGAACTTGAACTTGGACGCCGGCACCGGCTCGTTGGCCTTGACCCCGGAGAACAGGATATCGGTGCGCTGACCGACGCTGTCGATCAGGCGCATGTTATTGATCACGCCATTGCCGAACGACAGGGACAGCGTGTCAAACAGCGTGTCCTTAGACTTGGGCTTGAGGGTGAACTCGATTACGTTGCTGGTTTGCTTGGAGGTGATGTCGAAGCTGTCGCTGATTTTCGACACATCCCCCGACAACAGCAGCGCGGGAGTCTGGTTCAGGCGCGGGTCGAGCTTCTTGATGGTCGCTTGCTCCAAGTCCGGGTCCCACAACGTGACTTTCTGGCCATCGGACACGATGGTCTGCTCGGCCTTGCCCTCGGTGTGCCAGTAGAACAGCCCTGGGCGCTGCACCGCCATTTCCCCCGCGGTTTCCTGCAGATGAGTGCCGCCGGCATCCAGGGTCAGTTGCGAAAAGCGCGCGGTCAGGGTCTTGGATTTGTCCAGCAGGTTGGTCAGGCTTTTGACGGAGGCCGGGTCGGCGTGGGCCGAAACAGCGGTCAGGGCCAGGGCCGGCAACAACAGCATGCGGATAAGACGCATGGGAATCCTCATTGAGTAAGCAGGGCACGCCGCATGCTGCCATGCGGCGCGAGGTCAGTCGCGCATTTGCCCGGGGGCAATGACTTCGCGCGAGCCGTTGGTGTTCATTGCGGTCACCACGCCGGCCATTTCCATGGCTTCGATCATGCGGGCGGCACGGTTGTAGCCGATCTTCAGCTTACGCTGCACCGCGGAGATCGAAGCACGACGGCTCTCCAGCACAAAGGCCACGGCTTCGTCGTACAGCGCATCGGTTTCGGCATCGTCGTCACCACCCCCGCCGCCGTTCTCGAAGCCGCTGCCGGCCTCTTCCACGCCGTTGAGGATGTCGTCGTTGTACTCGGGGGCGCCACGCAGCTTCCAGGCTTCCACCACGCGGTGAACTTCATCATCGGAAACGAACGCACCGTGAACACGGATCGGCAGGCTGGTGCCCGGCGGCATGTAGAGCATGTCACCGTGGCCCAGCAACTGTTCGGCACCGCCCTGGTCGATGATGGTCCGCGAGTCGATCTTGCTCGACACCTGGAACGCCATGCGGGTCGGGATGTTGGCCTTGATCAGACCGGTGATCACGTCCACCGATGGACGCTGGGTCGCGAGGATCAGGTGAATACCGGCCGCACGAGCTTTCTGGGCGATACGCGCGATCAGTTCTTCGACCTTCTTGCCGACGATCATCATCATGTCGGCGAATTCGTCCACCACTACGACAATGGTCGGCAGCTTGGTCAGTATCGGCGCTTCGTCGTGGATGTTCTCGCGTTTGTACAGCGGGTCCGGAATGGTCTCGCCGCGCTCCTGGGCTTCCTTGATCTTGGCATTGAAGCCCGAAAGATTACGCACGCCCATCTTCGCCATCAATTTGTAGCGGCGCTCCATCTCGGCCACGCTCCAGCGCAGGGCGTTGGCGGCGTCCTTCATGTCGGTGACCACGGGACACAACAGGTGCGGAATGCCTTCGTAGATCGACAGTTCGAGCATCTTCGGGTCGATCATGATCAGCTTGGCGTCTTCCGGGCCGGACTTAAACAGAATCGACAGGATCATGGCGTTCACGCCCACCGACTTACCGGAACCGGTGGTACCGGCCACCAGCAAGTGGGGCATTTTCGCCAGGTCGGTGATCACCGGCTTGCCGCCGATGTCATGGCCCAGAGCCAGGGTGACCGGCGATTTGAAGTTGTCGTACTCGGGAGTCGACAGCACTTCGGAGAAGCGCACGATCTGGCGGTCTTCGTTGGGAATTTCGATACCCACGGTGGTTTTACCGGGGATCACTTCCACCACGCGCACGCTGGTTACTGCCAGGGAGCGCGCCAAGTCTTTCGCCAGGTTAGAGATGCGGCTGACTTTGACGCCAGCAGCTGGCTGGATTTCGTAACGGGTGATCACGGGGCCGGGGTGAATGGAGTCCACCGACACTTCGACGCCGAATTCCTTGAGTTTGATTTCCAACAGATGGCCAACGGCCGCCAGGGACTCAGGGGAATAGTTGAGTTGTTTCTTTTCGGCGGGGTCGAGGATCGAGATAGGTGGCAAGGTGCCTTCGACCGCGCTGTCGATAAACAACGGGGCCTGCTTCTCTTTCTGTACGCGATGACTCGGCTCCGGAGCCTTGGGCGGTGCCGGGGCGATCACCGGTGGCACCTGCTTCTCGCGATCCGACATATGCTTGCTCAGGGCCTGCTCGCGCTCGATCAGGCGTTCCTTGACCTTAGCCTGCTCACGCCGATCCGGCGTGCTCGGCGCGACCACCTCGTTGACACGGGTATCCACCTCGCGCAGTTGGGCCACCATGCGCTTGCGCTCCACCCGGGCGGCCCACCAGCGGTTGGCGGCGCCCTGGAACAGTTCAAGCAGATCGAGGGTGATCTTGCCGGTCACGTCCATCACCTTGAACCATGACAGGTCGGTGAACACTGTAAGGCCGAACAGGAACAGCGCGATAAACATCAAGGTGCTGCCCTGGATATTCAGGGTCTTGCGCGCCAGGTCGCCGAGGCTTTCGCCCAGCGCACCGCCCGCGCCTGCTGGCAGGCCGGTAGGCGCATGGAAATGGATATGGGCCAGAGCCGCGCCGGACAACACCAGAAACACCAGGCCGATCAAACGCCACGAGAACAGCCAGCCGCTCCACTGCCAAGGCTCATGGCGCTGGCGGAAGATCTGCCAGGTCTTGATCGCCAGCAGCAGGGGGAAGATATAGGCAAAGTAACCCAGCACCATGAACAGAATATCGGCGCTGTAGGAGCCCACGGGCCCGCCGAAGTTCTGCACGTCATCGATCTTGCTGTTGTGGCTCCAGCCCGGATCGTCCTTGCCATAGGTGAGCAAGGCCATCATCAGGAACAGGCACAGAGCGCCGATCGCGATAAGCGCACCTTCCTTGAGACGATAATGCAGGTGCTGACGCCAGGCCGGCACGACTGTTTTAGGTGTCGCGGTGGATTTCTTCAAAACGGGTCTTTTCCTGCGCCTTTTAGCGCGTCCATCTGTTGAATGACTGCAAAATACTGCCGGATCCGGGCAGCTGAAAAATGAACGAACGGGTAGAAACTACTTTTAACACTGCCGATTGCCAGGCGAAACGGCGATACCGCCACAATGGCCGCATTGTACGGATTTGTGCCCGCGACGCCACGCCATTGCCTCCTACCCGACAGCCCGCCCAATTAATGTATGACAGCATGTTCAATTTGAGCATGCATTGTCTTTGCTGACAAAGGCTTATGCGCGATTTTTACCAATCCAAGCAAGCTTGGCAAATGGCCTGCATGCGCCTGACCCGATTACGACCACACCCATGACACAGAGTTGCAGAGGCACCTGCGCCGGCCATTCCACCCTGACAACCGATTCGAGCTGGCCCCACAGCGTTGGGTCGACAATAATCAGCTTGTCCGAGGCAGGCGCCAAGCCCGTCACTCCCCTCCCCTTCCGCAAACCTGGATGCCCATGCTGACCTGGCTACAACGCGACTCACTGACCTTCCCGCCGCTGACCAAGGCCATGCGCGAGCCCAATGGCCTGCTCGCCGCCGGTGGCGACCTATCGGCCGAGCGCCTGGTTGAAGCCTATCGTCATGGCTGTTTCCCGTGGTTCTCCGAGGGCCAGCCCATTTTGTGGTGGTCACCGGACCCGCGTACTGTGATATTCCCCGATGAGCTGCACGTATCCCGCAGTCTTGCCAAACTGTTGCGCCAGCAGCGCTATACCGTGACCTTCGACCAGGACTTCGCCGCCGTCATCCAAGCGTGCGCCGCACCACGAGCTTACGCCGACAGCACCTGGATCACCGAAGGCATCCAGCGTGCCTATGTGGAACTGCACAAACGTGGCTATGCCCACTCGGTGGAGGTGTGGGACGGCGACACCCTGGTCGGCGGCCTATACGGGCTAGCAATGGGCCAGCTGTTCTTTGGCGAATCCATGTTCAGCCGCGCCGATAACGCCTCGAAATTCGGTTTCGCCACCCTCACCCGCCAGTTGCAGGCTTGGGGGTACGTGCTGATCGACTGCCAGATGCCCAACGACCATTTGCACAGCTTGGGCGCCCGCGCCATCCCGCGCCATGAGTTCGCGGGCTTTCTGCGTGAGCACTTGGACCGACCCAACACCGGACCCTGGGTTTATTAAGCGGCTTGCGCCGACCTGGCTTACACTTATTTCAAAGCTTATTTCGAGGGTTGATCATGACCGAGCTGGCGCGCTTGAAGTTTTATGCCACTCAAGCTCACTCTTGCAGCTATCTGCCCGACGAGCAGGCTACTACGCTGTTCCTCGATCCCAGCCAGCCCATGGACGTGCATGTGTACGCCGACTTATCGGAAATGGGCTTTCGACGCAGCGGCGACCATCTGTACCGGCCTCACTGCCAGAACTGCAATGCCTGCGTCCCGGCCCGCATCCCGGTTGCGCAATTCACGCCGGACCGCAATCAAAAGCGCATCCTCAAGCGCAACGCCGATCTGACGGTAACCTCATCCAAGCCACGCTTCACCGAAGAGTATTTCGATCTTTACCAGCGCTACATCGAACAGCGCCACGCCGACGGCGATATGTTCCCGCCCAGTCGCGACCAGTTTTCGACCTTTCTGGTGCGCGATCTGCCGTTCTCGCGATTCTATGAGTTTCGTGCACACGGGCAACTGATGGCAGTGGCGGTGACCGATCTGCTGCCTAACGGCTTGTCGGCGGTGTACACCTTCTACGAGCCGGGCGAGGAACGGCGCAGCCTGGGACGGTTTGCGATCCTCTGGCAGATTGGCGAAGCACTGCGCTTGGAACTGGAGGCGGTGTACCTCGGCTACTGGATCAAAAACTGCAAAAAGATGAACTACAAGACCCAATATCGGCCCATTGAGCTACTGATTAATCAAAGATGGGTCACGCTTAACTAGAACCCCTTGGCTTAAACACCCTTTTTCGGGCACAATGCACGCCGCTTTTGCCTGGCGCAGTTGCACCGGGCCATTCACTGGATACCGAGGGCTTTACTGCATGTCGAAAGAAGACAGCTTCGAAATGGAAGGCACTGTCGTCGACACCCTGCCCAACACCATGTTTCGTGTGGAGTTGGAAAATGGGCACGTCGTAACCGCGCATATCTCCGGCAAGATGCGCAAGAACTACATTCGTATTCTTACCGGTGACAAAGTGCGCGTCGAGCTGACGCCCTATGACTTGAGCAAAGGGCGCATCACTTACCGCGCTCGCTAAGCAAGTCAATACAAAACGCCCGGTTATGCCGGGCGTTTTTGTGTGCCCGGGATTTTGCTGACACCTCCCACACTGGAATTAATTGCTCTTGCAATTACTTTTCCAGACAGCAAAAAGGCGCCTTTCGGCGCCTCTTGCATGGTTACGGAACGATCAGGCCATTTCCGCAGTGGTTTCGAAGTCGAAGGTCAACTCGCCGTCCTTCAGATCGATATGCACCACGCCGCCGTGGTCCGCCAACTCGCCGAACAGGATCTCTTCGGCCAGCGGCCGCTTGATCTTGTCCTGGATCAGGCGCGCCATCGGACGAGCGCCCATTGCCGCGTCGTAACCACCCTCTGCCAGCCAGCTGCGTGCGGCGTCCGTTACCTCCAACTGCACGCGCTTGTCTTCCAACTGCGCCTGAAGCTCGGTAAGGAACTTGTCCACCACGCTCTTGATAACCTCTTGGCTGAGGCGACCAAACTGGATAATGGTGTCCAAACGGTTGCGGAACTCCGGCGTAAAGCTCTTCTTGATCACTTCCATCGCATCGGAAGAGTGATCCTGATGACTGAAGCCAATCGAGGCCCGCGCAGCCGTTTCGGCACCGGCGTTGGTGGTCATGATCACGATCACATTGCGGAAATCCGCCTTGCGCCCGTTGTTATCGGTGAGGGTCCCGTGGTCCATAACCTGCAGCAGCAGGTTGAAGACTTCCGGGTGAGCCTTCTCGATTTCATCGAGCAACAATACGCAGTGAGGCTGCTTGGTGATCGCCTCGGTCAGCAGACCGCCCTGATCGAAGCCGACATAGCCTGGAGGCGCACCGATCAAACGCGACACGGTATGCCGCTCCATGTACTCGGACATGTCGAAGCGCACCAACTCGATCCCCATGGCCTTGGCCAACTGCCGCGCCGCCTCGGTCTTACCAACGCCGGTAGGACCAGCGAACAGGAACGAACCGACAGGCTTGTCCGGCGACTTGAGGCCCGCACGCGACAACTTGATCGCGGTGGACAACGAGTCGATGGCCGCATCCTGGCCGAACACGGTCAGCTTGAGATCACGCTCCAGGTTACGCAGCAGCTCTTTGTCGGAGCTGGTGACGTGCTTCGGCGGAATCCGCGCAATCTTGGCCACGATATCTTCAACCTGCGGCACGTCGATGCGCTTGACACGCTTCTCGACCGGCTGGAGACGCTGGTAAGCGCCCGCCTCATCAATCACATCGATCGCCTTATCCGGCATGTGTCGATCATTGATGTAGCGCGATGCCAGCTCCGCAGCAGAACGCAGCGCCTCGTCGGTGTACTCGATGCCATGGTGCGATTCGAAACGCCCTTTCAGCCCGCGCAGGATGCCGATGGTGTCTTCCACCGACGGCTCGGACACATCGACCTTCTGGAAGCGGCGCGCCAAGGCGCGGTCTTTTTCGAAGATTCCGCGAAATTCCTGGAACGTGGTCGAACCGATGCAGCGGATATCACCTGACGACAGCAACGGCTTGAGTAAATTGGAAGCATCCATGACCCCGCCGGAAGCCGCACCGGCTCCGATGATGGTGTGGATTTCGTCAATAAACAGAATCGCCTGGGGACGTTTTTTCAGCTCGCCCAGCAATGCCTTGAAGCGCTTCTCAAAGTCGCCGCGGTATTTGGTACCGGCAAGCAACGCACCCAAGTCGAGTGAGTACACAACACTATTGGCCAGCAGATCCGGCACTTGGTTGTCGACAATACGCTTGGCCAGACCTTCGGCTATCGCAGTCTTGCCCACACCTGCCTCGCCGACCAGCAAGGGGTTGTTCTTGCGACGGCGCGCGAGGATCTGCGCTACCCGCTCGACCTCAAGCTCACGCCCCACCAGCGGATCGATCCGCCCCTGGCGCGCCAGTTCGTTGAGGTTGCTGGCATAGGCATCCAGTGGATTGCCCGAAGAAGAAGACTCACCGCCCTCGTCGTCCTGCATATCCTGCTCACCCTCGGAATGATCGCCGTGCCCTGGCACTTTGGAGATACCGTGGGCGATGTAGTTGACGACATCAATACGGGCAACGCTCTGCTGCTTGAGCAGAAACACAGCCTGACTTTCCTGTTCGCTGAAGATCGCCACGAGCACATTGGCCCCTGTGACTTCGCGCTTACCGGAGCTCTGTACGTGGAACACAGCACGCTGCAATACCCGCTGAAAGCCCAGGGTAGGCTGGGTTTCACGGTCCTCGTCATGCACGGGGATCAGTGGCGTGGTGGAGTCGATAAACTCCTGCAGATCATGCTTGAGCTTATCGAGATTGGCGCCGCACGCACGCAGAACGGTGGCGGCAGCTTCGTTATCCAAAAGTGCCAGCAGCAGGTGCTCGACGGTCATGAATTCATGACGCTTCGAGCGAGCCTCCTTGAAGGCAAGATTGAGGGTGACTTCGAGCTCGCGGTTTAACATAGCTTCACCTCATACCCAAGTGGTCGGCGTTAACCGTCCTTCTCGATTTCACAGAGTAGCGGATGCTGGCTTTCCCTGGCGTACTGGTTGACCTGCATGGCCTTTGTCTCGGCGATGTCGCGGGTAAACACTCCACATACTGCCCGTCCTTCTGTATGAACGGCCAGCATTACCTTGGTCGCCAACTCGCGGTTCAGGTTAAAAAACACCTCGAGCACTTCGACCACGAAATCCATCGGTGTGTAGTCATCGTTGAACAAAACCACCTTGTACATCGGCGGCGCCTGTAAGGCAGGCTTGGCCTCCTGAACAGCAATGCCTGCAGAACCGTCGTCATCGTGTTCGTGATCCGGTCGATCCTGATTGAATGTTAGTCGAATCTGGCTGATTGCATGCATGGAAAGAAAGGTTCGTCAGTTGTTCAATACAGTGGTGGGGGCAACCTGTCAGAATTTCAACGCTGAGCGATTGGTCGCCTTGACTATCGGCAAATCGGTGTTACAACCAATAGAACCCACAGTGGGTAAAAAAGGTCCGCGCAGTCAACCTTATTTATTCGGGTTAGGACGGATAAACTGGATGATACTCCAGTGATGGAGTCTGGTGCAGAAGGAAATGGGTTATGTCTGGCGTCAAGATCAAAGGCAAGGTCAAGTGGTTCAATAATGCCAAGGGATATGGCTTTATTAATGAAGAAGGTAAAAGCGAGGACCTTTTTGCGCACTATTCAGCGATCACCATGGACGGCTACAAGACGCTGAAAGCAGGCCAAAGCGTGGAGTTCGAGATCATTCAGGGGCCAAAGGGACTGCATGCCGTCGCAATTTGTGCGGCCTGCGCGGCAGCGCCTGGGACGGCCCACGACGTTACGCACGAAAAACAGCCCAAAAAAGACCAGCCCTCTAAACAAAATAAGCAACTGGCCTGATCACATTTGGGTAAATAGCCTGCAAAAAAAACGGCCATTCTGGTTCTGCAGAATGGCCGTTTTTTAGCCTGCCTTACATATGCGAAATCAACGCATC
Organism: Pseudomonas sp. S5F11; assembly: GCF_019641515.1. Lineage (NCBI taxonomy): Bacteria > Pseudomonadati > Pseudomonadota > Gammaproteobacteria > Pseudomonadales > Pseudomonadaceae > Pseudomonas > Pseudomonas sp. S5F11. The sequence continues at coordinate 181,920 of NZ_JAIFJZ010000001.1, read as the reverse complement.
ACCAAAGCCTGACGACGACACCAGCTTCGCGCCCTCCATCAGGCGCTCGAAATCATAGGTCACGGTCTTGGCCGAAATCGCCCCGTTGGTGCCCTTGATGATCAAGTCCGCAGCTTCGGTCCAGCCCATATGGCGCAACATCATTTCCGCCGACAGAATCAGCGAACCTGGGTTGACCTGATCTTTGCCCGCATATTTGGGCGCTGTGCCGTGGGTGGCTTCGAACATCGCCACGGTGTCGGACAGGTTGGCGCCTGGCGCGATACCAATCCCACCCACCTCCGCCGCGAGGGCATCGGACAGGTAGTCACCGTTGAGGTTAAGGGTCGCGATCACGTCATATTCGGCTGGGCGCAGCAGTATCTGCTGGAGCATGGCGTCAGCAATCGCATCTTTGACCACCACGTTTTTGCCGGTTTTCGGGTTCTTGAACTGCATCCAAGGACCGCCATCCAACAGAGTCGCGCCAAACTCCTGCGCAGCCACTTCGTAGGCCCATTCTTTGAAGGCACCTTCGGTGAACTTCATAATGTTGCCTTTGTGCACGATGGTCAGCGAGTCACGGTCGTTATCCACGACATATTGCAGGGCTTTACGCGCCAGACGCTGAGTACCTTCCTTGGACACCGGCTTGACGCCAATCCCGCAGTCCTGGTCGAAGCGAATCTTAGTGACGCCCATTTCCTCCTTAAGGAACTTGATCACTTTGATCGCTTCCGGCGAACCGGCTTTCCATTCAATACCGGCGTAAATATCTTCGGAGTTCTCACGGAAGATGGTCATGTCCACGTCGCCAGGCTTTTTCACCGGGCTGGGCACGCCTTCGAACCAACGCACAGGGCGCAGGCACACATACAGATCGAGTTGCTGACGCAGGGCAACGTTCAACGAACGGATACCGCCACCCACCGGGGTAGTCAACGGGCCCTTGATCGACACCACGTAGTCCTTAACTGCATCCAGGGTTTCCTGAGGCAGCCAGGTATCTTGGTCGTAAACCTGTGTCGCTTTCTCGCCGGCATAAACCTCCATCCAGGAAATCTTGCGCTTGCCGCCGTAAGCCTTGGCAACCGCTGCGTCGACGACCTTGATCATCACCGGGCTGATGTCGACGCCAATGCCGTCACCCTCGATGAACGGGATGATCGGGTGGTCAGGAACATTGAGAGAATGGTCTGCGTTGACGGTGATTTTGTCGCCGACTGCCGGAACCTGAATCTTCTTGTATCCCATGCTGAACTCCATCGTTGGATTGAACATCTGGCTGCGTTCGAGCCTACTCCAGATAAATGGCGACCGAAACCTTGCGCCATGCTCATTTGCATCGAAAACAGCATAAATTGTCGCCTACAAGCCTGAAAGCAAAGGGAAAAACGCCAATCTTGAGCACATCGTGAGACTTTAGGCGTAAACCAGTACCTGCGACCTTTAGACCAATGGACGACCCACCTTTTGTATGAAGGCTCAGCGTAAGCATAGCGACCTATGTATAATGCCGCCGCTGACCCAAGAGTCACGCCGGCAGACCGCTCTAGAACCGGGCCCTCCGCCAGAAAGCAGGACTATTACAATAGTCCACCCGCTTGACGCTCGACTGATGCAACCCAACATCACCGCGAAGAAACCTCGATATTTCGCTCATGGATGACTTTGAACGAACGCGCTCCACCCGGCGCATCTCGAGTTTCTGCGCACGCTTTCAGCAAAGAAGAGAGTTAATCCGAATATGCCCACCCGCTCGAAGATCATCTACACCTTCACCGACGAAGCTCCAGCCCTCGCCACCTATTCACTGCTGCCTATCGTAGAGGCCTTCACCGCTTCCGCTGATATTGCCGTGGAAACTCGCGACATTTCCCTCGCCGGGCGCATCCTCGCAAGCTTCCCCGAGCAACTGGGTAACAAGGCCGTACCGGACCACCTCGCCGAACTGGGCGACCTGGCCGTAACCCCTGAAGCCAACATCATCAAACTGCCTAACATCAGCGCCTCGACCCCTCAATTGCAGGCGGCGATCAAAGAATTGCAGGCCCAGGGCTACGCCCTTCCGGACTACCCGGAAACCGTAACCACCGACGCGGAAAAAGAAACCCGTGCCCGTTACGACAAGGTCAAAGGCAGCGCCGTAAACCCGGTACTGCGCGAAGGCAACTCCGACCGCCGCGCGCCGCTGTCGGTCAAGAACTACGCACGCAAGCACCCGCACAAAATGGGCGCCTGGGCGGCAGACTCCAAGTCCCACGTCGCTCACATGAGCAACGGCGACTTCTACGGCAGCGAAAAAGCCGTACAAATCGAAGCCGCTGACACCGTGAAGATCGAGCTGATCGCCAAAGACGGCACCGCCACCGTGCTGAAGGAAAAGACTTCCGTTCAGGCTGGCGAAATCCTCGACAGCGCCGTACTGAGCAAGAACGCCCTGCGTACGTTCATTGCCGCCGAGATCGAAGACGCCAAGCAAAAAGGCGTATTGCTGTCGGTCCACCTCAAAGCCACCATGATGAAGGTCTCCGACCCGATCATGTTCGGCCAGATCGTTGCCGAGTTCTATAAAGACGCCCTGACCAAGCACGCCGCCGTGCTGGAACAGATCGGCTTCAACCTGAACAACGGCATCGGCGACCTGTATGCTCGCATCAAGACCCTGCCGGCCGACCAACAAGCGCAGATCGAAGCCGACATCCAGGCCGTCTACGCCGCTCGCCCTTCCCTGGCGATGGTCAACTCAGACAAGGGCATCACCAACCTGCACGTGCCGAGCGACGTAATTGTCGACGCTTCGATGCCGGCCATGATCCGTGACTCCGGCAAAATGTGGGGCACCGACGGCCAACTGCACGACACCAAGGCTGTGATCCCGGATCGTTGCTACGCCACCATCTACCAAGCCGTCATCGAAGACTGCAAGGCCAATGGCGCGTTCGACCCAACCACCATGGGCAGCGTTCCGAACGTTGGCCTGATGGCCAAGAAAGCCGAAGAGTACGGCTCCCACGACAAGACGTTCCAGATCAAGGCTGACGGCGTGGTCCGCGTCACCGACAGCAAGGGCAACCTGCTGATGGAACAGAGCGTCGAAGCTGGCGACATCTTCCGCATGTGCCAGACCAAAGACGCGCCGATCCAAGACTGGGTCAAGCTCGCCGTCAACCGCGCCCGCGCCAGCAACACCCCGGCCATTTTCTGGCTGGACCCTAAGCGCGCCCACGACGGCGTGGTGGTCGAGAAAGTTCAGGCCTACCTGAAAGACCACAACACCGAAGGTTTGGACATCCGCATCATGTCGCCGGTCGACGCGATGAAGTTCACCCTGGAACGCACACGCAAGGGCCTGGACACCATCTCGGTGACCGGCAACGTCCTGCGTGACTACCTGACCGACCTGTTCCCAATCATGGAACTGGGCACCAGCGCCAAAATGCTGTCCATCGTGCCGCTGATGAACGGCGGCGGCCTGTTCGAAACCGGCGCTGGCGGCTCTGCACCGAAGCACGTACAGCAATTGCTGGAAGAAAACTTCCTGCGCTGGGACTCCCTGGGTGAATTCCTGGCCCTGGCCGCGTCCCTCGAACACCTGGGCGTCACCTACAACAACCCGAAGGCCCTGGTACTATCCAAGACCCTGGACCAGGCCACCGGTCAGTTCCTGGACAACAACAAGTCGCCATCGCGCAAAGTCGGCAACATCGACAACCGCGGCAGCCACTTCTACCTGGCGCTGTACTGGGCCCAGGCCCTGGCCGCTCAGACCGAAGACACGGCATTGCAAGCACAGTTCGGCGAACTGGCCAAAACCCTGGCTGCGAACGAAGCGACCATCGTCGCCGAGCTCAATGCCGTACAGGGCAAGCCAGTGGACATCGGCGGCTACTACGCACCGAACCCTGAGCTGACCAGCAAGGCCATGCGCCCGAGCAACACGTTCAACGCGGCGATTGCCAAGTTGAAGTAAGGTTGTAAAGCAGCATCACAAACCCCGGCCAAGTGTCGGGGTTTGTGTTTTCTAAGTCATTGCTTAATATTGGCATACTCTGAAATCCATACTGAGCGAATCAACTCAAGCACCTCGCGTCTATACACAGGATTCCAACCCGCTCGCTCTTTAGGTATCACTCCAAATTGAGGTAACTTCGGCAAACTTGAGAAATTTTCTAGACTTTTTAAACCCGATACATGCGCAATAAAAGGTAGCAATGTAATACCAATTCCCGCCTGAACTGCAGACCTCAGCGACATCAAATCCTCCGACTCATAAACACAATGCCATTTGATAGCGCAGCCCTCTAGACTCCGAATCGCCAGACTACGAAACCCGCAGGGCGGCTTGAACAAAGCGAGAGGAACGTTATGCACGTTATCGATCAAGTCAGCGCTTTCACCAGCAAACCACCTTACCGATAACGTATGCCAAGGATGCTCATGTGTTTCTTTTAATTCATCTATCACGAGGCATAGGTCGATCTTGCCCTCATTTACCGCCTCTCTTAGCAAACCAGACCTAGCGACCTTTACCACCAGCTGTATAGCAGGAAAGTGAGCAGCCATGCTGGAAATAATTTTGGGGAGCACCCCCTCACAAAAATGCTCTGGCATACCCATTACAATTATTTCTCTTTTCTCAACCACTTCAAAAAGTCTACCAATTTTATCGTTACAAACAACGATATCCTTGGCATAACCGAAAAGTTTCTCTCCTTCCACCGTCAAAAACACCTGTCGATTTTCCCTTGCAAATAACTCCACACCTAACAAATCTTCTAATCGCTTGATCTGCTGGCTAATGGCAGGCTGAGTGAGGCTTAAAGCTTCGGCTGCGCGCGTAAAACTTTTGGTTTCGCTTACTTTTATAAAGCTTCGCAAAGACTGAACATCAAGATTGACTCTCATGACGCACACCTACCAAAATAAATATTCCAATTTTGGCAAATCAACGTCTCACTCGCCACTAGCTGTTCGGCTAGGGAAAAACTGAATTTACGAGTAAAAAATACAAAAAATGTTTAATTTGAGATTTTTCCGTCATCTTATGCCAGCAATTGAGCTTTAAGCGAATAAAAATGCGCATTGGAGGTTTGCGACAATCTAGCCAAAACATACTCTGCACGTTGCGTCGAATGGCGAGAATTAATCTCTAAAGCACTAGTAAAAAAGAACGCACCGCTCGTTAGCTCTCCCAGAACAGTGATTCTGTCATCCACACATCCTGACTGATTTATCAATCCGCCCGACTCAGCAGATACCTTTAACCCTCCGAATGGGTCTACACACCCAACTCCCTGCTGAATAATATTCTGCACCAAAAGATTATCAAACTTAGTAACATCGCGAGGGGTACCTGTAGCAACCACAACAGCGTCATAACCGCGGAAATATCTTTTCGACTGCTTAGCTACTTTCAAGGTAAATCTCCCATTATATTCAATAGACTGAAGCTCTCCCTTGATGATTGATAGCTGCCCAGACTCGACTAAAGACTTGATTTTTAGAGCATTTTCAATCGGAATTGAAACACGGTATGCCATCCACCAACTTGAATAACCCAGGAATCTTTTCTTATCCTCATCTGGCATTGCAGGCCAAATTAGATCAAGCACAGCATTCGTGGAATAGAGAACGGACTGCCAAAACCGTGGGTGACGGGCAGCAGCTATTTCCGCCTCAAGAAACTCCAAAGCCGGCCTTTGTGAACACATTGTCGACCAATCAGCATCAATCGGCTTGCCCTCCAGGGCTAATTCCTGCATCGCCCAACGAAGTACGTCTTCAAGCCGCACTACCCCAGCTCGAGAAATACAAGATCTAACAGTTTCCGGCGTTAGTATTGACGGCTTATAACGCCCCTGAGTCCCTCTGACACTAGGCAAGGCTCCCGTGCGCGAATGCATAGTAATGGGCCCTTTATGGCCATTAGCAGTAAGTCCGATCACCGCATCGATAGCACTCAGTCTTGAACCGACAATTGCAACACTCGCCTGCTTTTGAATCAGCCTGCATAGACGTTTGATAGGGTAAGGGCTGGAGAAAAAACCTTCAGCGCCAGCAAGGTGTCGGTGTTCCAGACTGCGCGCATTACCACAACTCAATACTACATGATCACTAGGGAAAGATAGATTTCCCTTTGTGGATACTACGACCCTTCCATCATGCGAAAAACTAAGATTAACGACTTCGTCATGCACTGCAATTAACTGGCAACCGAGTTCTACAGCTTTTTTAATGAGCCATTGAAGCATGTGCGCAAGATATAGCCCAAATAAGGGTCGGGGTAGAAATGCATGCGGACATAGCTCAATATCAGGAAAATCATCTTCCCAAATTTCTCGATTAGCCAATAACCATCTGTAGAAATGCCCAGACTGGTCTGGGAAAGGCGAAATGAATTCGGCTCGTGTGTTTAAGATATTTGTACCGCAGTCCTCGGAATACGCAAGTCCTCGACCACATTGAGATTGCTTATCCACCAAAAAAATCGATAGATTCGAATGACATCCATGTCTCGCCAGCCCTTTTAAAAACGCGTAAATAAAAGAGACGCTTGAGGCACCTCCACCGATTATCGTTATAACCTCACCTGACATAACAACCTCCTACATAATTTTCTTACGAACACAAAACACCTAACCACTCAAAGAATTAGACACTATGCAGTTACAAAAAAAACAAATCCTCAGACATAAGCTTACAGCTGCTTGAAACTACAAACCCACCCTCTATGAACGGCATAATATCCCGCTCAACACTTATACCGGGAGCGACCTCTTCCAGATAAACAACCCTATCTCTCAATGCAAAAACAGCTCGCTCCGTTACATATATGACTTTCTGACCTAACGACTTAGAATGGTCGCCACTGAAAGTTAAATGTGAAACCTGACGAACGAATTTACTTACACGACCTTCCCGAACTATCCGGATTTGGCCCTTATTTATATTCACGACCAACCCTACCGCCGTGAAAGTGCCACAAAAAATAATACATCGTGCGGACTGAGAGATATTTATGAATCCACCTGCACCTTGTAACTTCTGACCAAACTTCGAGACATTAACATTGCCAAAGCTATCCATTTCAGCAAAGCCTAAGCACGCCACATCAATTCCGCCACCTTCATAGAAATCAAACAAAGCCGCCTGTTCAATGATACTCTGTGGGCGATAGCTGGCACCAAATGACAGCCCAGCTGCTGGCCTGCCACCTATAACGCCGGACTCAACAGTAAAGCTCATCGATTCCGCACAGCCCAACTCCTCAGCCGCCTGAGCAATAGCTACCGGTATACCAATACCGAGATTGATAACTCGGGCATTTTGATGCTGAATTTCCTGCAAAGCTCTCCTAGCAATAACTCTCTCTGCACACGAAATCGACCTTGTACCAGGGGTGAGCACTCCCGGACGTGTAAACGCTGAGTCATGTGCCACGCCGTAAGTTTGAGGATGCTCACCAGGGCGCGAAACTGTCACGTAATCTACCAATAGTCCGGGGACTTTGACGTCATGCGGCTCGATATCATGCAAACCTACTAAACTTTCAACCTGCACAATCACTATTCCACCACAGTTTTTAACTGCCATTGCCTGCGCTAGAGCGTCACTATGAGACACTTCCCGCTCCATCGAAATATTGCCCAAGGGATCACAAGATGTCCCTCTTAACAACGCACAGTCGACCTTAATAGCAGGGTAAAAAAGCATTGACTTATCATTGATAAAAATTTTCTGAACGAGCGCACGTGCCGCCCGCATATTTAAGCGTCCTCCCTCATAATCAGGATCAACGAAAGTATTTAAGCCGATATTCGAAATCACCCCAGGCTTTTTCGCCGCAATCGCGCGAAAAAGCTGACTAATGACCCCCTGCGGCCAATTATGGGCCTCTATCTCTCCTAGGCGCGCCATATTTCCCAGCCGTGGAATAAGCCCCCAGAACCCTCCAATTACCTTATCCACCAGCCCACTCTGGGCCAAAACGTCTAAGCCCCTTTCTTCAAGATCTCCAGCAGCAGAGGCAAAGAGCAGACTAAGTTTACGAGGCCGCCCCTCTCGCTTGTAACGATCGCCGATTGCTCGAGTAAGTCCATCAGGATGCCCACAACTACCAAATCCCCCAGGGATAACTGTCCATCCATCTTCAATTAGCTCTGCCGCTCGTCGCTCGCTAATAACTTTCATGCTACAGCCTCTGCATCCAGACACGTCACGGGCTGAACCGGCTGCTCCCAGACGACTAGAAACGTGCATCCTGAAGGAGACGAAAGTTGGTGGGTAGAGCCAGGAGGGTACACTTGGAGCGCACCTATCGTATGTCGCCCTCTGTCATCGACAAGTTCGCCCTCGACCACTAGCACCAACTCCCAGCCCAGATGTATATGCCTGGGCGTTAGAGCTCCACCGTCATAACGCACCAGTGCAGCCACTGATCCTTCCCCATTGCGCCTCGCATCATAAAGGTAAAATATTGAGACGCCCTTTCGCCCATCAATTTCATAAGGCTCAAAATTTAAACAATCAACTCCATCGATATACAACCCTCCTCCTGATCGGCAAATTTTATCGCTCAATATATTTTTATTATTTATCTCGTTTTTATTCATTGTTATTCTCCTGCTAAGCGGTACTCAGTAATTCAGGCTTATTTTGCTCGCGAATGATTCATCAAATAAACTCCTCCCCCCGAAACAATAAACCCCACAATCACTACTACGCTCGGCACCTCCCCCAACACTAACGCCGCCATGATCTGCGTAACCGCCGGAATCACATGAAATAAGTTCGTCGCTTTACTCGCCTCTCCCCGCCGAATCATCAAATACAATATCGTCAGTGCGCCTACAGAATTCATCAAACTAATCCAGGCCACCGAGGCAATAAAAGGCATCCACTGCGTCACCTGCATGGTTTCAGCGGCGCAAGCCAGCATCAACATGACCAGCGACGCAGTAACCATTTGAATGAAGCACCCCACCCACAGATTGACCCCACCCAGAAAACGCTTCTGATAAAGAGTACCGAGGGTGATGCCCAACAGCGCCAATCCCACCGCGCCATAGCCGCCTACTGGTGCGTCGGCGCCTGAAAAACTGTTGCCGACAACAATGACCACTCCTCCGACACCCAGAATCGAACCTGGCAGGTCGCGCCAGCTCAATTGCTCACCCAAACAGAAATAGGCGCCGATCACGACGAATATGGGCATCAACCCGACAATCAGTGCAGCTTGCCCGGCGGGGACGCCCTGACTTATTCCGGTGTAGAGACCGCCGAATTGCAGAGCCTGCAAGAGCACGCCCGCGACTACCGCATGAAGGTAAGGTGCAAGCCGCCTCGGCCATTCAGCCTTTATCGCAAGCGCCACCCCCAGAAACACCAGGGCAGCCAAGGCAAACCGATAGAACGTCATGGTGAAGGGCTCGCCATAACGCACACCGAACGCACCGCCGATGTAGCCGGAACTCCAAAGCAGAATGAAGGCAATGGGCAGGGGCGATGTAAGGCGTACTTCGTAGCGTTTGTGCGCAATCGGGTTCATAACACTCTCCAGACTGATAACTCTGGAGAGATAAACTGCGCCAGCAGCTGAAGTCGGTAAAATCATAAAATGTCAGGTGCATCATGCAGATTGCTTATGCACCACCCCATCATCGCTGCGATCCGGCTCCAAGACTGGGTTACATTCAGAACCAAGAGGTATCTCATGACCTGGCAACCCCACATCACCGTCGCCACCATCGTCGAAGACAACGGCAAGTTCCTGATGGTCGAAGAACTTAAGGGCGGTCGCGCCGTACTCAATCAGCCTGCCGGCCACCTCGATCCACATGAAACCCTGACCGAAGCCGCCGTACGCGAAACCCTCGAAGAGACCGGCTGGGACGTCGAAACCACCGGCATAGTCGGCATCTACCTGTACACCGCCCCGAGCAACGGCGTGACCTACCAGCGTGTGTGCTTCATCGCCAAGGCCCTGAAACACCATCCCGACTATCAGCTCGACGAAGGCATCATGCGCGCCCGCTGGCTCACTCGCGACGAACTGATGGACCTGCGCGAGGACTGGCGCAGCGAGCTGATCATTCGCTGTATCGATGATTATCTGGCCGGCCACTGCCACAGTCTCGAATTGATCCGCCCTTCTCTTTAGCCTTAGAGGCCGCAGCCTGTTAGAATCGCGTCCTTTTTCAAGACACCCGTTGAAACCCTATGCGTGATCCAGCCCCTTCTGACACACAAAAGAAGCGCGTCATCGTCGGCATGTCCGGCGGCGTGGATTCTTCCGTTTCCGCCGTTCTGCTCATGGAGCAGGGCTATGAGGTGGAAGGCCTGTTCATGAAGAACTGGGAAGAAGACGATGGAACGGAATATTGCACCGCCATGGACGACCTGGCGGATGCCCAGGCCGTTTGCGACAAGATCGGTATCAAGCTGCACACCGCCAACTTCGCCGCCGAGTATTGGGACAACGTGTTCGAGCATTTCCTGGCCGAATACAAGGCCGGTCGCACGCCGAACCCGGACATCCTGTGCAATCGCGAAATCAAGTTCAAGGCGTTCCTCGACTACGCCATGATGCTCGGTGCCGACCTGATTGCCACAGGCCACTATGTGCGTCGTCGCGATATCGACGGGCGCACCGAACTGCTCAAGGGCCTGGACCCGAACAAAGACCAGAGCTACTTCCTGCATGCCGTCGGTGGCGAACAGATCGCCAAGACCTTGTTCCCCGTGGGCGAACTGGAAAAGCCCGAAGTGCGCAAGATTGCCGAGCAGCACGGCCTGGCCACCGCCAAGAAGAAGGATTCCACCGGGATCTGCTTTATCGGCGAACGCCGCTTCAGCGACTTCCTCAAGCAATACCTGCCAGCACAACCGGGCGAGATCAAGACCACCGAAGGTGAAGTCATTGGCCGTCATCATGGCCTGATGTATCACACCATCGGTCAACGCCAGGGCCTAGGGATCGGCGGCTTAAAAGACGCCGGTGAAGAGCCGTGGTACGTGCTGGTCAAAGATCTGGAGCACAACGTGCTGATCGTCGGCCAGGGCAATGAACACCCACTGCTATTCTCCGGCGCGCTGTTGGCGTCGGAGATCTACTGGGTCAACCCGATCGACCTCAGCACCCCGCGCCGCCTGACCGCCAAAGTGCGCTATCGCCAGAGCGATCAGCCCTGCACCCTGGAAAAAACCGCCAACGGCTACCGCGCCACCTTCGATGACCCGCAACGCGCTGTCACCCCTGGCCAGTCCGTGGTGTTCTATGACGGCGAGATCTGCCTGGGCGGTGGCGTGATCGAAGTCGCCGAACCCTGGAGCAACCCGGCATGAGCCCGATCCAGGAGCAATTGACCGCACTGGGCGGCGTATTTCTGGCCGCCGTGCTGGTGGACAAGATCGCCAAGACCGGCCAGGTCGGCGAGGCTGGCCTGACCTGCATGCTCGGCAGCCTGTTGATCCGCGACCCCAAGGACACCCTGGAAGTCTACGGCGGCGACGATCTGGCGCTGCGCGAAGGTTATCGCGCCCTGATCGGCGCCCTGGAACGCGACCCCAGCACCTTGCAACGCGAGCCACTGCGGTACGCCCTGTCGATGCTCGGTCTGGAGCGCCAATTGGCCAAGCGCGAGGACATGCTGGAGACCATCGGCAAGCGTCTGCCACAAATCCAGTCCCAGGTGGAGCACTTCGGCCCGGCCCACGAAAACGTGATCGCCGCCTGTGGTGCGCTGTACCAAGACACCTTGAGCACCCTGCGCCAGCGTATCCAGGTACATGGCGACATGCGCAACCTGCAACAACCCAACAACGCGTCGAAAATCCGCGCCCTGTTGCTGGCCGGTATTCGTTCGGCGCGGTTATGGCGCCAGTTGGGCGGTCATCGTTGGCAGTTGGTCATCAGCCGTCGCAAATTGCTTAAAGAGCTTTACCCGTTGATGCGCAACGAATAAGTCGCAGCAGCAGGCTGTTTTCAAGCCGTTACGCGTAATACGCCGGTCAGTTGGCGACGGACCGGCGGATTTTTTCATGTATGATACGCGCCCCATTTCGTTGCCCGACTGTCCGAGAACACCCCATGCAGCTCTCTTCGCTCACTGCGGTTTCCCCTGTTGACGGCCGCTACGCCGGCAAAACCCAGGCCCTGCGCCCAATTTTCAGCGAGTACGGCCTGATCCGTGCCCGCGTTCTGGTTGAAGTGCGCTGGCTCCAGCGCCTGGCCGCTCACCCCGCCATCAGCGAAGTGCCGGCGTTTTCCGCCGAAGCCAACGCCGTGCTCAACACCCTGGCGGAAAACTTCTCCCTGGAGCACGCCGAGCGTGTGAAAGAGATCGAGCGCACCACCAACCACGACGTAAAAGCCATCGAGTACCTGCTCAAAGAGCAAGCAGCCAAGCTGCCGGAACTGGCCCAGGTCAGCGAGTTCATCCACTTTGCCTGCACCAGCGAGGACATCAATAACCTGTCCCACGCCCTGATGCTGCGCGAAGGCCGTGATGACGTGATGCTGCCGCTGATGCGCCAGACCGCCAACGCTATCCGCGAGCTGGCGATCCGTTTCGCCGACGTGCCGATGCTGTCGCGCACCCACGGCCAACCGGCCTCGCCTACCACTCTGGGCAAAGAGCTGGCCAACGTGGTCTACCGCCTGGAGCGCCAGATCGCCCAAGTGGCCGCCGTGCCGTTGCTGGGCAAGATCAACGGCGCCGTGGGCAACTACAACGCCCACCTGTCGGCCTACCCCGAGATCGACTGGGAAGCCAACGCCCGTGCATTCATCGAAGACGAGCTGGGCCTGGGCTTCAACCCGTACACCACACAGATCGAACCGCACGACTACATCGCCGAGCTGTTCGACGCCATTGCGCGCTTCAACACCATCCTGATCGACTTCGATCGCGATATCTGGGGCTACATCTCCCTGGGCTACTTCAAGCAGCGCACCATTGCCGGCGAAATCGGTTCGTCGACCATGCCGCACAAGGTCAACCCGATCGACTTCGAAAACTCCGAAGGCAACCTCGGCATCGCCAACGCCCTGTTCCAGCACCTGGCCAGCAAGTTGCCGATCTCCCGCTGGCAGCGCGACCTGACCGACTCCACCGTACTGCGTAACCTCGGCGTGGGCTTCGCCCACAGCGTGATCGCGTACGAAGCCAGCCTCAAAGGCATCAGCAAACTGGAACTCAACGAGCAGAAAATCGCCGCTGACCTGGACGCTTGCTGGGAAGTACTGGCCGAGCCGATCCAGACCGTGATGCGTCGCTACAACATCGAAAACCCCTACGAGAAGCTCAAAGAGTTGACGCGTGGCAAGGGCATCAGCCCTGAAGCGCTGCAAACTTTCATCGATGGCCTGGATATGCCAGCTGCTGCCAAGGCCGAGCTGAAACTGCTCACCCCGGCCAACTACATCGGTAATGCCGTGGCCCAGGCCAAGCGCATCTGATCCAAGCAAGACCCTTGAGACGCCCGGCCGCGCCGGGCGTTTTTATTCCAGTCTGAAAAGTGCTTTTTTTCAATAGGTTACACATGAATCCTGATATCCCTCTTCAACTTCTGGGCGGCATCACGGCACGGGAATTCCTGCGCGACTACTGGCAGAAAAAACCGTTGCTGATCCGTCAGGCCATCCCTGACTTCGAAAGCCCCATCGACGCCGACGAACTGGCCGGCCTGGCCTTGGAAGAAGAAGTCGAATCGCGCCTGGTGATCGAGCACGGCGAACGTCCATGGGAACTGCGCCGCGGCCCGTTTGCCGAAGACGCCTTCAGCACACTGCCCGAGCGCGAATGGACCCTGCTGGTGCAAGCGGTCGATCAGTTCGTACCGGAAGTGGCAGAACTGCTAGAGCAGTTCCGCTTCCTGCCAAGCTGGCGCATCGACGATGTGATGATCAGCTTTGCCGCGCCCGGCGGCAGCGTCGGCCCGCACTTCGATAACTACGATGTGTTCCTGCTGCAGGCCCAAGGCAAACGCAACTGGAAGATCGGCCAGATGTGCAACTCCGAGAGCCCGCTGCTGCAACATGCCGACCTGCGCATCCTGGCTGAATTCGAAGAAAGCGCCGAATGGGTACTGGAACCGGGTGACATGCTCTACCTGCCACCGCGCCTGGCCCACTACGGCATTGCCGAAGACGATTGCATGACCTACTCCGTCGGCTTCCGCGCCCCAAGCGCAGCCGAAGTGCTGACCCACTTCACCGACTTCCTCGCTCAATACCTGACCGACGAAGAGCGCTACACCGACGCCGACGTCCAGCCGGTCAGCGACCCGCACCAGATCCAGAGCGACGCCCTCGATCGCCTCAAGAGCCTGCTGGCCGAGCATATGAGCGACGAGCGCATGCTGCTGACCTGGTTCGGCCAATTCATGACCGAGCCGCGCTATCCGGAATTGGTAGCCGGCGAAGAGCTGGGCGAAGAAGATTTCGTCGCCAGCCTGCAGGACGGCGCGATTCTGGTGCGCAACCCGAGCGCGCGCATGGCCTGGTCGGAAGTGGACGATGACGTGCTGCTGTTCGCCAGCGGCCAGAGTCGCTACCTGCCGGGTAAATTGCGCGAACTGCTGAAAATGATTTGCTCCGCCGATGCCCTGCACGCCGAGAACCTCGGCCCGTGGCTGGCGGACGAAGACGGTCGCGCCCTGCTGTGCGAACTGGTGAAGCAAGGAAGCCTGGGATTTGCCGATGAATAAGATTCACGTAAGTGTCGCGGACTGGCATAAGGATATCGCTGAGATTCGGCGCATTCGTGAAGCGGTGTTTATCGCTGAACAATCGGTCCCACCCGAACTGGAGTGGGACTCCGACGACGCAGATGCCATGCATTTCCTCGCTTACGAAGGTGACTTTCCGATTGGTACCGCGCGCCTGCTGCCCAGCGGCGAGATTGGCCGCGTGTCGGTACTCAAGGACTGGCGCGGTCTGAAGGTGGGCGACAAGCTGATGGAGGCGGTGATCGAAGCCGCTGAAAAACGCGGCCAGACCAGGCAATTCCTCAGCGCCCAGGTGTATGCCGCACCGTTCTATGAGCGCTTGGGTTTCGAGATCGTCAGCGATGAATTCCTGGAAGTCGGGATTCCCCATGTCGATATGGTGCGTGGAGCCTGATTCGGGATCGCGTCGCTGCTATCGGGGCAAGCCCCCTCCCACATTTGAAATGTACAGGTAAACATGTGGGAGGGGGCTTGCCCCCGATAGCTATTTCAGCACCACCAGCAATGCCCTGCCATGCGGGGCTTTTGCCGTCTACGATTCAATAAGCGACCGCCCAGGCCGACAAACTGGCACTATCACGCCTAATTGACTCGCAGAGATAACGGACATGCACCTACGCACCCTGCTCACCGCCCTCCTCCTGGCTGTCAGCGTCTCGGCCAGCGCCGACACCGAAGTCCTCAACCTGAGCAACCGCACCAGCGCCGACCTATTGCCGGTGGCGCAGAATTTTATCGGCAAGGACGGTACGGTCAGCGCCTATGGCAACCAGCTGATCGTCAACGCGGCCCCAGACAAGGTGCAGGGATTACGCACCCTGCTGGCACAACTGGATACGCCAGCCAAGCGCCTGCTGATCACCGTCGACACCAATGAAAACAATCAGCAGGACACCGGCGACAGCCAGACCCGCATCATCAGCTACGGCACCGTCAGCCGCGACGGCGGCATTCAGCAGATCCAGGCCAGTGAAGGCGTGCCCGCACTGATCCAGGTCGGCCAGAGCGTCCCGCTGACTACCACCTCGCAAGACAGCTACGGGCGCCTGCAAAACCAGACCCAGTATCGCAACGTCACCCAAGGGTTCTATGTCACCGCCAGCGTCACCGGCGACACCGTACACCTGGCGATCAGTACCAACCGTGACCGCATGAGCCAGGAACGTCCCGATGTAGTGAACGTGCAAAGCACCGACACAACCATCAGCGGCCGCCTGGGCGAGTGGATTCCTCTGGCCGGCATCAATCGCCAGACTCAGGCCGATAAAACCTCCGCAACCCGCACCTACTCTACGCAGGGCCGCGATGACCTGACATTGCGGGTCAAGGTCGACACCCTGAACTGAAGCACCAAAAACTGACTGACGAGTCGTATTAGACTAAAGATGTAGTGCCTGAAAAAAAGCACTACAAAACATTTGACGATCGAAAAAAGCCTGGGCATGATGGCCTCGCTCCCGCTAATCAGGGGCCCTGGCAAGGGCCTTCGGATCGTCGCTCCAAGCTACCCACCCGAGCCGATTCGTGTCTGTACCGCCCACAAGGCGTGTTTGACGAGGTTGCGACTGGAACGAAGTTGTCCCGAGGGACGGAAGCTAACCAGGTAACCCGGCAACACACTGATGGATCGTACAAAGGCCCACGACGCCCGAAGACCGTTCGCAGTCTGCCCTTACCTGCTCAACTCCCCCTTGAGCCATCGTTCATCCTGTCGCCTACCCCGTCGAACCTGACCTGACCGCCTACGCTTCTGATCAGCGAGCAGCCATGACCACGCACTGACTACAGTGGCTGGCCAACGGAATGTTCAACCCAGTAGATTTTCCACAAAGACGCGACGAGGTTTTTCCCCATGGCACTGACACGCGAACAGCAAATTGCAGCCCTTGAAAAAGACTGGGCTGAGAACCCACGCTGGAAAGGCGTGACCCGCGCTTACTCCGCTGCTGACGTCGTCCGCCTGCGCGGCTCGGTTCAACCTGAGCACACCTTTGCAAAACTCGGCGCCGAGAAGCTGTGGAACCTGGTCACTCAAGGTGCCAAGCCATCCTTCCGTCCCGACAAAGATTTCGTCAACTGCATGGGCGCCCTCACTGGCGGCCAGGCAGTCCAGCAGGTAAAAGCCGGTATCCAGGCGATCTACCTGTCCGGCTGGCAAGTGGCGGCGGACAACAACTCCGCTGAATCCATGTACCCCGACCAATCGCTGTACCCGGTGGACTCCGTACCGACCGTGGTCAAGCGCATCAATAACTCGTTCCGTCGCGCCGACCAGATCCAGTGGAAAGCCGGCAAGAACCCAGGCGACGAAGGCTACATCGACTACTTCGCGCCGATCGTGGCTGACGCCGAAGCCGGTTTCGGCGGCGTACTGAACGCCTACGAGCTGATGAAGAGCATGATCGAGGCCGGCGCTGCCGGCGTGCACTTCGAAGACCAACTGGCGTCGGTGAAGAAATGCGGCCACATGGGCGGCAAGGTACTGGTACCGACCCAAGAAGCGGTACAGAAACTGACCGCGGCGCGCCTGGCTGCTGACGTTGCCGGCACGCCGACCATCATCCTGGCCCGCACCGACGCCAACGCTGCCGACCTGCTGACCTCGGACTGCGATCCGTACGACCAGCCGTTCGTCACGGGCGAGCGTACCCAGGAAGGTTTCTACAAAGTGCGCGCAGGTCTGGATCAAGCCATTGCCCGCGGCTTGGCCTATGCCCCGTACGCCGACCTGATCTGGTGCGAAACTGCAAAGCCGGACCTGGACGAAGCCCGTCGCTTCGCCGAAGCGATCAAGAAGGAATACCCGGACCAACTGCTGTCCTACAACTGCTCGCCTTCTTTCAACTGGAAGAAGAACCTGGACGACGCGACCATCGCCAAGTTCCAGCGCGAACTGTCCGCCATGGGCTACAAACACCAGTTCATCACCCTGGCTGGCATCCACAACATGTGGCACAGCATGTTCAACCTGGCGCACGACTACGCCCGCAACGACATGACCGCTTACGTGAAGCTGCAAGAGCAGGAATTCGCTGACGCCGCCAAGGGTTACACCTTCGTGGCTCACCAGCAGGAAGTGGGCACCGGCTACTTCGACGACATGACCACCGTGATCCAGGGCGGCACCTCGTCCGTGACCGCGCTGACCGGTTCGACCGAAGAAGAGCAGTTTCACTGATCGATGTGAGTACACGGCCACGGCGGACTTCTTAAAAAGCTAACCGCAGTGCCGCACGATCTGACGCCCCGACTGGTTCGGGGCGTTTTTTTGCCCGCACACACCTCATCAGAGAGCGGGCTTGCCCTCGATAGAGGGGGATCAGCAAGAAAGCTATAGCCTGACACTCAGCCATCGGCCCCCCCTCCCGCATGAGGAGCCTTGCAACCTGAAGATTTTGTACAAAACCTTGATCCAGAGCGGTATTCGTTGCAGATAAATCGGTTAAAAGATCCGCTCCAACAACTAGCGGTAACCGAGCAAGTAACGGCAACTTCCCTCGCCACACCATGACCACCCGCTTAAAACTCGCCCAAACAATATTCATTATCATTTAGAACATAGAAACTTCGTTACAACCTAAACAAAACACAATTGATCAAATGCCCGCTAATGCCCACGCCACAAGGGCTGCAGCCCCACAAAGGTGCACTATGTCCTTATTCCATCGAATAATTTCGCCATCGGAATTTTACTTGCCCGGTGTTTAGCCATAAAATCACCGCGATTGACTACGCTGCGACATATCGTCACTGCATCGTTACTTTTTTCGAGCTCAGAGACCTTTGCTCTCTGTTAAGGATTTCCAGCATGACCGAAGCGACAGGACTCATAGCCCACAATTGGGGCTTTGCCATTTTCCTCCTCGGTGTTGTCGGCCTCTGTGCCTTCATGCTCGGCGTCTCCAGCCTCCTCGGGTCAAAAGCCTGGGGCCGCAGCAAAAACGAACCGTTCGAGTCCGGCATGCTACCTACAGGTGGCGCCCGCTTGCGGCTCTCAGCCAAATTCTATCTGGTCGCGATGCTGTTCGTGATCTTCGATATCGAAGCCCTCTTTCTCTTTGCCTGGTCTGTGTCCGTCCGCGAAAGCGGCTGGACCGGATTCGTCGAAGCTCTCGTTTTCATAGCAATTCTGTTGGCAGGTCTTGTCTACCTGTTCCGAGTGGGCGCCCTTGACTGGGCTCCGGAAGCTCGTCGCAAGCGGCAAGCGAAGCTGAAACAATGAGGCTTTGGCGATGCAATACAATCTCACCAGGATCGACCCGGATGCTCCTAACGAGCAGTACCCCATCGGCGAACGGGAAACCGTCTCCGATCCGTTAGAAGATCAAGTCCACAAAAACATCTACATGGGCAAACTCGAAGACGTGCTGAGTGGCGCGGTCAACTGGGGGCGTAAGAACTCCCTGTGGCCGTACAACTTCGGCCTTTCGTGCTGCTACGTGGAAATGACCACCGCCTTCACGGCGCCCCACGACATTGCGCGCTTCGGCGCCGAAGTGATCCGGGCCTCGCCGCGCCAGGCGGATTTCATGGTTATCGCCGGTACCTGCTTTATCAAGATGGCGCCGATCATCCAGCGTCTCTACGAGCAAATGCTCGAGCCAAAGTGGGTTATCTCCATGGGTTCGTGCGCCAACTCCGGTGGCATGTACGATATCTACTCCGTGGTCCAGGGGGTGGACAAGTTCCTGCCCGTGGACGTCTACGTGCCTGGCTGCCCGCCCCGTCCTGAAGCATTTCTGCAAGGCTTGATGCTGTTGCAGGAATCGATTGGCAAGGAGCGTCGCCCACTTTCCTGGGTTGTCGGAGATCAAGGCGTATACCGCGCCGAGATGCCGTCACAAAAGGAACAGCGCCGCGAACAGCGTATTCAGGTCACCAACCTGCGCAGCCCCGACGAAGTCTGATCCAGCGCCGCTTCTTTCATAGAACGAAAACCTGGCTTCATTCTTTACGTTGACCGAAAGCGATAAAAAACCATGACTACAGGCAGTGCTCTGTACATCCCGCCTTATAAGGCAGACGACCAGGATGTGGTCGTCGAACTCAATAACCGTTTTGGCCCTGACGCCTTCACCGCCCAGGCCACGCGCACCGGTATGCCGGTGTTGTGGGTGGCGCGCGCCAAGCTCGTCGAAGTCCTGACCTTCCTGCGCAACCTGCCCAAGCCGTACGTCATGCTCTATGACCTGCATGGCGTGGATGAACGTCTGCGCACCAAGCGTCAAGGGCTGCCGAGCGGCGCCGATTTCACCGTGTTCTATCACCTGATGTCGCTGGAACGTAACAGCGATGTGATGATCAAGGTCGCGCTGTCCGAGAGCGACCTGAGCATCCCAACCGTGACCGGCATCTGGCCGAATGCCAGCTGGTACGAGCGCGAAGTCTGGGACATGTTCGGCGTCGACTTCCCGGGTCACCCGCACCTGTCGCGCATCATGATGCCGCCGACCTGGGAAGGTCACCCGTTGCGCAAGGACTTCCCGGCCCGTGCCACGGAATTCGACCCGTTCAGCCTCAATCTCGCCAAGCAGCAGCTTGAAGAAGAGGCCGCGCGCTTCCGCCCGGAAGACTGGGGCATGAAGCGTTCCGGCGCCAACGAGGACTACATGTTCCTCAACCTGGGTCCTAACCACCCTTCGGCCCACGGTGCCTTCCGCATCATCCTGCAGCTGGACGGCGAAGAAATCGTCGACTGCGTACCGGACATCGGCTACCACCACCGTGGCGCCGAGAAGATGGCCGAGCGTCAGTCCTGGCATAGCTTCATCCCCTACACCGACCGTATCGACTACCTCGGCGGCGTGATGAACAACCTGCCGTACGTGCTCTCGGTCGAGAAGCTGGCCGGCATCAAGGTGCCAGACCGCGTCGACACCATCCGCATCATGATGGCCGAGTTCTTCCGCATCACCAGCCACCTGCTGTTCCTGGGTACCTATATCCAGGACGTCGGCGCCATGACCCCGGTGTTTTTCACCTTCACCGACCGTCAGCGCGCCTACAAGGTCATCGAGGCCATCACCGGTTTCCGCCTGCACCCGGCCTGGTATCGCATTGGTGGTGTGGCCCACGATCTGCCGAACGGCTGGGAGCGCCTGGTCAAGGAGTTCGTCGAGTGGATGCCCAAGCGTCTGGACGAGTACCAGAAGGCCGCCCTGGACAACAGCATCCTCAAGGGTCGTACCATCGGCGTCGCCCAGTACAACACCAAGGAAGCCCTGGAATGGGGCGTCACCGGTGCTGGCCTGCGTTCCACCGGTTGCGATTTCGACCTGCGTAAAGCACGCCCGTATTCCGGCTATGAGAACTTCGAGTTCGAAGTACCGCTGGCGGCCAACGGCGATGCCTACGACCGTTGCATCGTACGCGTCGAAGAAATGCGCCAGAGCCTGAAAATCATCGAGCAGTGCATGCGCAATATGCCGGCAGGCCCGTACAAGGCGGATCACCCGCTGACCACGCCGCCGCCGAAAGAGCGCACGCTGCAGCACATCGAAACCCTGATCACGCACTTCCTGCAAGTTTCGTGGGGCCCGGTCATGCCGGCCAACGAATCCTTCCAGATGATCGAAGCGACCAAGGGTATCAACAGTTATTACCTGACGAGCGATGGCGGCACCATGAGCTACCGCACCCGGATTCGCACCCCAAGCTTCGCCCACTTGCAGCAGATCCCTTCGGTGATCAAAGGCGAGATGGTCGCGGACTTGATTGCGTACCTGGGTAGTATCGATTTCGTTATGGCCGACGTGGACCGCTAAGCATGAACAGCACGCTTATCCAGACAGACCGTTTCACTTTGAGTGAAACCGAGCGCTCGGCCATCGAGCACGAGCTGCATCACTACGAAGACCCGCGCGCGGCGTCGATCGAAGCCTTGAAGATCGTCCAGAAGGAACGTGGCTGGGTACCGGACGGTGCCCTCTACGCCATCGGAGAGATCCTCGGCATCCCCGCCAGCGACGTTGAAGGCGTGGCCACGTTCTACAGCCAGATCTTCCGTCAGCCGGTCGGCCGCCACATCATTCGCGTGTGCGACAGCATGGTCTGCTACATCGGCGGTCACGAATCCGTGGTCAGCGAAATCCAGAACAAGCTGGGCATCGGCCTCGGCCAGACCACCCCGGACGGCCGCTTCACGCTGCTGCCGGTGTGCTGCCTGGGCAACTGCGACAAGGCGCCGGCGTTGATGATCGACGACGACACATTCGGTGACGTGCAGCCTGCTGGCGTGACCCAATTGCTCGAGGGCTACCCATGACCCTGACTTCTTTCGGCCCGGCCAACCGCATCCAGCGGTCGCCCGAAACTCACCCATTGACCTGGCGCCTGCGTGACGATGCCGAACCGGTATGGTTTGACGAGTACCAGGCCAAGAACGGTTACGCCGCAGCGCGCAAGGCCTTCGCCGACATGGCCCAGGACGATATCGTCCAGACCGTGAAAGACGCCGGCCTCAAAGGCCGTGGCGGTGCAGGCTTCCCCACGGGCGTCAAATGGGGCCTGATGCCCAAGGACGAATCCATCAACATCCGCTACCTCTTGTGCAACGCGGATGAAATGGAGCCGAACACCTGGAAAGACCGCATGCTGATGGAGCAACTGCCCCATCTGCTGATCGAAGGCATGCTGATCAGTGCCCGCGCACTGAAGACCTACCGTGGCTACATCTTCCTGCGCGGCGAATACACTACCGCCGCCAAGCACCTCAACCGTGCCGTGGAAGAAGCCAAGGCCGCCGGCCTGCTGGGCAAGAATATCCTCGGTTCGGGTTTTGACTTCGAACTGTTCGTGCACACCGGCGCCGGGCGTTATATCTGCGGTGAAGAAACCGCGTTGATCAACTCCCTCGAAGGCCGTCGCGCCAACCCGCGCTCCAAGCCGCCCTTCCCTGCCGCCGTGGGCGTGTGGGGCAAGCCGACCTGTGTGAACAACGTCGAGACCCTGTGCAACGTGCCGGCGATCATCGCCGACGGCGTGGACTGGTACAAATCCCTGGCCCGCGAAGGCAGCGAAGACATGGGCACCAAGCTCATGGGCTTCTCCGGCAAGGTCAAGAATCCTGGCCTGTGGGAGCTGCCCTTCGGTGTGACTGCCCGCGAGCTGTTCGAGGACTACGCCGGCGGCATGCGCGACGGCTACACCTTGAAAGCCTGGCAGCCAGGCGGTGCCGGTACCGGTTTCCTGCTGCCCGAACACCTCGACGCCCAAATGTATGCCGGCGGCATCGGCAAGGTGGGCACCCGCATGGGTACGGGCCTGGCGATGGCGGTGGACAACACCGTCAACATGGTCTCGTTGCTGCGCAACATGGAGCAGTTCTTCGCCCGGGAATCCTGCGGCTTCTGCACCCCATGCCGCGATGGCCTGCCGTGGAGCGTCAAGCTGCTGATGGCCCTGGAAAAAGGCGAAGGCCGCGAGGGTGATATCGAGACCCTGCTGGGTCTGGTCGGCTTCCTCGGCCCAGGCAAGACCTTCTGTGCTCACGCACCGGGCGCCGTGGAGCCATTGGGCAGCGCAATCAAATACTTCCGCTCTGAATTCGAGGCCGGCATCGCGCCAACCCGCGCAGGCGACCTCAATCAGGTGGTATCACCGACCATGGTCGGTGCGTAACGCTTAAACAGGCGAAGGGTCCGTGCCCTTCGCCTTGTCATGTGCTGACGCCTTTAAGGCTGTGTAGATGCACATGAATAACAAGATTCCATTAGCCACGCCCGCTGACAACGGGCCAACGAAGAACTTTGAACCATGGCCACTATCCACGTAGACGGCAAAGCGCTCGAAGTCGATGGGGCGGACAACCTGTTACAGGCGTGTCTGTCACTAGGCCTCGACATCCCTTATTTCTGCTGGCACCCCGCGCTCGGTAGCGTCGGTGCCTGTCGCCAGTGTGCGGTCAAGCAATACACCGACGAGAACGACACCCGTGGTCGTATCGTCATGTCCTGCATGACCCCAGCCACCGACAACACCTGGATCTCCATCGACGATGAAGAATCCAAGGCATTCCGCGCCAGTGTCGTCGAGTGGCTGATGACCAACCACCCTCACGACTGCCCGGTCTGTGAGGAAGGCGGTCACTGCCACCTGCAGGACATGACGGTGATGACCGGCCACAACGAGCGCCGCTATCGCTTCACCAAGCGTACCCACCAGAACCAGGATCTCGGCCCGTTCATCTCCCACGAGATGAACCGCTGCATCGCCTGCTACCGCTGCGTGCGCTTCTATAAAGACTACGCCGGCGGCACCGACCTTGGCGTATTCGGCGCCCACGACAACGTGTACTTCGGTCGCGTCGAAGACGGCGTGCTCGAAAGCGAGTTCTCCGGCAACCTCACCGAGGTCTGCCCGACCGGTGTGTTCACCGACAAGACTCACTCCGAGCGTTACAACCGTAAGTGGGACATGCAATTCGCCCCGAGCATCTGCCATGGCTGCTCCAGCGGTTGCAACATCTCCCCGGGCGAACGCTACGGCGAGCTGCGTCGCATCGAAAACCGCTTCAACGGTTCGGTCAACCAGTACTTCCTGTGCGACCGTGGCCGTTTCGGCTATGGCTATGTCAACCGCGAAGACCGCCCACGCCAGCCATTGTTGGCCGGCGGCGCGAAGCTGAGCACCGACGAAGCCTTGGATAAAGCCGCCGACCTGCTGCGCGGCCGCACGATCGTCGGCATCGGCTCGCCACGCGCCAGCCTCGAAAGCAACTATGCGTTGCGCGAACTGGTCGGCGCCGAGCACTTCTACAGCGGTATCGAAGCCGGTGAGTTGGAGCGTATCCGCCTGGTCCTGCAGGTGCTGAACGACAGCCCGCTGCCGGTGCCGAACATGCGCGACATCGAAGACCACGACGCGATCTTCGTGCTCGGCGAAGACCTGACCCAGACCGCCGCGCGTATCGCGCTGTCGCTGCGTCAGTCGGTCAAAGGCAAGGCTGAAGAGATGGCCGACGCCATGCGCGTACAGCCTTGGCTCGACGCCGCCGTGAAAAACATCGGCCAGCACGCGCTGAACCCACTGTTTATCGCTAGCCTGGCGGAAACCAAGCTCGACGATATCGCTGAAGAATGCGTGCACGCTGCCCCCGACGACCTGGCCCGCCTCGGTTTCGCCGTGGCTCATGCCCTGGACGCGAGCGCCCCAGCCGTCGACGGCCTGGACGCCGAAGCCGTCGAATTGGCCCAACGCATCGCCGACGCGCTGCTGGCCGCCAAACGTCCGCTGATCATCGCCGGCACCTCGCTGGGTTCCAAGGCACTGATCGAGGCCGCCGCCAACATCGCCAAGGCCTTGAAGCTGCGCGACAAGAACGGCTCCATCAGCCTGGTGGTACCGGAAGCCAACAGCCTCGGCCTGGCCATGCTTGGTGGCGAATCCGTGGATGCCGCGCTACAAACGGTGATCGACGGCAACGCCGACGCCATCGTGGTGCTGGAAAACGATCTGTATACCCGCACCGACGCGGCCAAGGTGGACGCCGCCTTGAACGCGGCCAAAGTGCTGATCGTCGCCGACCACCAGAAGACCGCCACCAGCGACCGTGCCGACCTGGTACTGCCAGCCGCCACTTTCGCCGAAGGCGACGGCACCCTGGTCAGTCAGGAAGGCCGTGCGCAGCGCTTCTTCCAGGTGTTCGATCCGAAGTACATGGACGCCAGCATCCTGGTTCATGAAGGCTGGCGCTGGCTGCATGCCCTGCGCTCCACCCTGCTGAATCGGCCGATCGACTGGACCCAGCTCGACCACGTCACCGCCGCCACTGCCGCGAGCGCGCCGCAACTGGCACGTATCGTCGACGCCGCGCCGTCCGCTGCATTCCGCATCAAGGGTCTGAAACTGGCCC
Source organism: Pseudomonas sp. S5F11 (assembly GCF_019641515.1). Lineage (NCBI taxonomy): Bacteria > Pseudomonadati > Pseudomonadota > Gammaproteobacteria > Pseudomonadales > Pseudomonadaceae > Pseudomonas > Pseudomonas sp. S5F11. The sequence continues at coordinate 156,356 of NZ_JAIFJZ010000001.1, read as the reverse complement.
GTGAGCCGCTGCGTTATTCCGGTCGTACCGCCATGCGCGCCGATATCAGCGTGCATGAACCACGTACGCCGCAAGATAACGACACCGCGTTCGCCTTCTCCATGGAAGGTTATTCGGGTTCGGCCGAACCGCGTCAGCAAGTGCCGTTCGCCTGGTCGCCAGGTTGGAACTCGCCACAGGCGTGGAACAAGTTCCAGGACGAAGTCGGTGGCCACATCCGCGCCGGCGACCCAGGCACTCGCCTGATCGAAACCCAGGGCGATTCGCTGAACTGGTTCGCGGCGGTCCCGCGTCCTTTCAACCCGGCCCCGGGCACCTGGCAGGTCGTGCCGTTCTTCCACCTGTTCGGCAGCGAGGAGAACTCTTCCAAGGCCGCACCGGTTCAGGAGCGCATCCCCGCCGCCTACGTGTCCATGGCCAAGTCCGAAGCCGACCGCCTGGGTGTCAACGACGGTGCCCTGCTGAGCTTGAACGTTGCCGGCCAGACCCTGCGTCTGCCGCTGCGTATCAACGAAGAGCTGAGTGCCGGCCTGGTTGCACTGCCTAAAGGCCTCGCCGGCATCCCGCCGGCGATCTTCGGCAAAACCGTTGACGGTCTGCAGGAGGCAGCGCAATGACCTGGTTCACCCCTGAAGTGATCGACGTGATCATCTCGGTCGTCAAGGCCATCGTGATCCTGTTGGCCGTGGTCGTGGCGGGCGCCCTGCTCAGCTTCGTCGAACGTCGCCTGCTGGGCTGGTGGCAGGACCGTTATGGCCCGAACCGCGTTGGCCCATTCGGCATGTTCCAGATCGCCGCCGACATGTTGAAGATGTTCTTCAAGGAAGACTGGACCCCGCCGTTTGCCGACAAGGTGATCTTCACCCTGGCACCGGTCGTGGCCATGAGCGCCTTGCTGATCGCCTTCGCGATCATCCCGATCACCCCGACCTGGGGCGTGGCGGACCTGAACATCGGCTTGCTGTTCTTCTTTGCGATGGCGGGTCTGTCGGTCTATGCGGTGCTGTTCGCCGGCTGGTCGAGCAACAACAAGTTCGCCCTGCTGGGTAGCTTGCGGGCCTCGGCCCAGACCGTGTCCTACGAAGTGTTCATGGGCCTGGCGCTGATGGGCATCGTGGTGCAGGTCGGCTCGTTCAACATGCGCGACATCGTCGAGTACCAGGCGCAGAACCTGTGGTTCATCATTCCGCAGTTCTTCGGCTTCTGTACTTTCTTCATCGCTGGCGTGGCCGTGACGCACCGTCACCCGTTCGACCAGCCGGAAGCGGAACAGGAACTGGCCGACGGTTACCACATTGAATACGCCGGCATGAAGTGGGGCATGTTCTTCGTCGGTGAGTACATCGGCATCATCTTGATCTCGGCCCTGTTGGTCACGCTGTTCTTCGGCGGCTGGCACGGTCCGTTCGGCATCCTGCCGCAGCTGGCGTTCTTCTGGTTCTTCCTGAAGACCGCGTTCTTTATCATGCTGTTTATCCTGCTGCGCGCTTCCATTCCGCGTCCACGGTATGACCAGGTGATGGATTTCAGCTGGCGCTTCTGCCTGCCGCTGACCCTGATCAATTTGCTGGTGACTGCTGCCGTTGTGTTGTTGAACACGCCAGCGGGCGCGGTTCAGTGAGGATTTGACCCATGTTCAAATATATTGGCGACATCGTTAAGGGTACCGGTACCCAGTTGCGAAGCCTGGTGATGGTTTTCGGCCATGGCTTCCGCAAACGCGACACCCTGCAATACCCGGAAGAAGCGGTGTACCTGCCGCCGCGCTATCGCGGCCGCATCGTACTGACCCGCGACCCCGATGGCGAAGAGCGTTGCGTTGCCTGCAACCTGTGCGCCGTGGCGTGCCCGGTGGGTTGCATCTCCCTGCAGAAAGCTGAAACCGAAGACGGTCGCTGGTACCCGGACTTCTTCCGCATCAACTTCTCGCGCTGCATCTTCTGCGGCCTGTGCGAGGAAGCTTGCCCGACCACCGCGATCCAGCTCACACCGGATTTCGAGATGGCCGAGTTCAAACGTCAGGACCTGGTGTACGAGAAAGAAGATCTGCTGATCTCTGGTCCCGGTAAAAACCCTGATTACAACTTCTATCGTGTTGCAGGTATGGCCGTTGCCGGTAAGCCAAAAGGCGCCGCACAAAACGAAGCCGAGCCGATCAACGTGAAGAGCTTGCTGCCTTAAGGAAGAAAGATGGAATTCGCTTTCTATTTCGCATCGGGTATCGCGGTTGTGTCCACGCTTCGCGTGATCACCAACACCAACCCCGTGCACGCCCTGCTCTACCTGATCATTTCCCTGATCGCCGTGGCCATGACCTTTTTCAGCCTCGGCGCACCGTTCGCCGGTGTACTGGAAGTGATCGCCTACGCCGGCGCCATCATGGTGCTGTTCGTGTTTGTGGTGATGATGCTCAACCTGGGGCCGGCTTCGGTCGCCCAGGAACGCGTCTGGCTCAAGCCCGGCATCTGGCTCGGCCCGGTTGTCCTCGCGGCTCTGCTGCTGGGTGAACTGCTGTATGTACTGTTCGCTCACCAGAGCGGCCAGGCCATCGGCCACACCACTGTGGATGCAAAAGCCGTGGGCATCAGCCTGTTCGGCCCGTACCTGCTGGTGGTCGAACTGGCGTCGATGCTGCTGCTCGCCGCAGCCGTCACCGCCTTCCACTTGGGCCGCAACGAAGCCAAGGAGCAATGACGATGCCTGCTATCCCTTTGGAGCATGGTCTGGCGGTCGCCGGCATCCTGTTCTGCCTTGGCCTGGTCGGCCTGATGGTTCGCCGTAACATTCTGTTCGTGTTGATGAGCCTGGAAATCATGATGAACGCCGCAGCACTGGCCTTCATCGTTGCGGGTGCACGTTGGGGCCAGCCGGATGGACAAGTCATGTTCATCCTGGTGATCAGCCTGGCAGCGGCCGAGGCCAGTATTGGCCTGGCGATCCTGCTGCAGCTGTATCGTCGCTTCCACACGCTTGATATCGACGCTGCCAGTGAGATGCGCGGATGAACATGATCTTTCTGACTTTCCTGTTTCCCCTGATCGGGTTCCTGCTGCTGTCGTTCTCTCGCGGGCGCTGGTCGGAAAACCTTTCGGCCTTGATCGGCGTGGGGTCCATTGGCCTGTCGGCGATCGTCGCCGCCTACGTCATCTGGCAATTCAACGTGGCGCCGCCGGAAGGCGGTCACTACACCCTGGTGCTGTGGCAGTGGATGTCGGTGGAGGGCTTCAAGCCCAACTTCGCCCTCTACATCGATGGCCTGTCGATCACCATGCTTGGCGTGGTGGTGGGCGTGGGTTTCCTGATCCACCTGTTCGCGTCCTGGTACATGCGCGGTGAGGCGGGCTACTCGCGCTTCTTCTCGTACACCAACCTGTTTATCGCCAGCATGCTGTTCCTGGTGCTCGGCGATAACCTGTTGTTCCTGTACTTCGGCTGGGAAGGCGTGGGCCTGTGCTCGTACCTGTTGATCGGTTTCTACTACAGCAACCGCAACAACGGTAACGCCGCACTCAAAGCGTTTATCGTCACCCGTATCGGCGACGTGTTCATGGCCATCGGCCTGTTCATCCTGTTCCAACAGGTGGGCACGCTGAACATCCAGGAACTGCTGGTGCTGGCGCCGCAGAAATTCCAGGTCGGTGACTTCTGGATCACCCTGGCGACCCTGATGCTGCTGGGCGGCGCCGTGGGTAAATCCGCGCAACTGCCACTGCAGACCTGGCTGGCGGACGCGATGGCCGGTCCTACCCCGGTGTCGGCCCTGATCCACGCCGCAACCATGGTGACCGCGGGTGTCTACCTGATCGCCCGTACCCATGGCCTGTTCACCCTGGCGCCGGAGATCCTGCACCTGGTGGGCCTGGTCGGCGGCGTGACCCTGGTACTGGCCGGCTTCGCCGCGCTGGTGCAGACCGACATCAAGCGTATCCTCGCCTACTCGACCATGAGCCAGATCGGCTACATGTTCCTGGCCCTGGGCGTCGGCGCCTGGGACGCGGCGATCTTCCACCTGATGACCCACGCCTTCTTCAAGGCCCTGCTGTTCCTCGCTTCCGGTGCGGTAATCGTCGCCTGCCACCACGAGCAGAACATCTTCAAAATGGGCGGCCTGTGGAAGAAACTGCCATTGGCCTACGCCAGCTTCATCGTCGGTGGTGCCGCCCTGGCCGCCCTGCCGCTGGTGACCGCAGGTTTCTACTCCAAGGACGAAATCCTCTGGGAAGCCTTTGCCAGCGGTAACCAGAACCTGCTGTACGCAGGCCTGGTCGGTGCCTTCATGACCTCGCTCTACACCTTCCGCCTGATCTTCATCACCTTCCATGGTGAAGCCAAGACCGAAGCGCACGCAGGCCATGGCATCTCCCACTGGCTGCCACTGTCGGTGCTGATCATCCTGTCGACGTTTATCGGCGCCATGATCACCCCGCCACTGGCCGGCGTACTGCCGGAAAGCGTCGGCCATGCCGGCGGCGACGCCAAGCACAGCCTGGAAATCGCCTCGGGCGCCATTGCCATTGCCGGTATCCTGCTGGCAGCCCTGCTGTTCCTCGGCAAGCGCCGCTTCGTGACCGCCGTGGCCAACAGTGGCATCGGCCGTTTCCTGTCGGCCTGGTGGTTCGCTGCCTGGGGCTTCGACTGGATCTACGACAAACTGTTCGTCAAGCCGTACCTGGCCATCAGCCATGTACTGCGTAAAGACCCGCTCGACCAGACCATTGGTTTGATCCCGCGCGCGGCCAAAGGCGGTCACACCGCCCTGAGCCGCAGCGAGACCGGCCAATTGCGTTGGTATGCGGCTTCCATGGCGGCTGGCGCCGTGCTGGTGATCGGCGCCATCGTAGTGGTAGCGGTCTGATATGAACTTTGCGAACTTGCGAAAGGAAACGAGCCCGTCATGATTCTGCCCTGGCTAATCCTGATCCCCTTTATCGGCGGCCTGCTCTGCTGGATGGGTGAACGCTTCGGCGCCACCCTCCCCCGCTGGATTGCGTTGCTGACCATGTCCCTGGAACTCGCGCTCGGCCTCTGGCTGTGGGCCCATGGCGACTATTCATTTGCTCCGGCACCGGGTGTCGATCCCACCTTCGCGCTTGAATTCAAGCACGTGTGGATCCAGCGCTTCGGCATCAATGTGCACCTGGCCCTCGACGGCCTGTCGCTGTTGATGATCCTGCTGACCGGCCTGCTGGGTATCCTCTCGGTACTCTGCTCCTGGAAAGAAATCCAGCGTCACGTGGGCTTCTTCCACCTGAACCTGATGTGGATCCTGGGCGGTGTGGTCGGCGTGTTCCTCGCCCTCGACCTGTTCATGTTCTTCTTCTTCTGGGAAATGATGCTGGTGCCGATGTACTTCCTCATCGCGCTCTGGGGTCACAGTTCTTCGGACGGCAAGAAAACCCGGATCTACGCGGCGACCAAGTTCTTCATCTTTACTCAGGCTTCCGGCTTGATCATGTTGGTGGCGATCCTGGGGCTGGTGCTGGTCAACTTCAACAACACCGGCGTGATTACCTTCAACTACGCCGACCTGTTGAAGACCAAGATGTCCCTGACCACCGAGTACGTGCTGATGCTGGGCTTCTTCATCGCCTTCGCGGTGAAGCTGCCGGTGGTGCCGTTCCACTCCTGGTTGCCGGACGCTCACGCCCAGGCACCGACTGCCGGTTCCGTGGACCTGGCCGGTATCCTGTTGAAGACCGCTGCGTATGGTCTGCTGCGTTTTGCCCTGCCGCTGTTCCCGAATGCTTCGGCCGAATTTGCGCCGATCGCCATGACCCTCGGTCTGATCGGGATTTTCTACGGTGCGTTCCTGGCCTTCGCGCAAACCGACATCAAGCGTCTGATTGCTTTCTCGTCCGTTTCCCATATGGGCTTCGTACTGATCGGCATCTATTCCGGCAGCCAACTGGCGCTGCAAGGTGCAGTGATCCAGATGCTGGCTCACGGCGTTTCGGCCGCGGCCCTGTTTATCCTCAGTGGTCAGCTGTACGAGCGTCTGCACACCCGTGACATGCGCGAGATGGGTGGCGTGTGGTCGCGCATTGCCTACCTGCCGGCGATCAGCCTGTTCTTCGCCGCCGCGTCCCTGGGCCTGCCGGGCACCGGCAACTTCATCGGCGAATTCCTGATCCTGATGGGCGCGTTCGTACAAACGCCGTGGATCAGCGCCATCGCCACCTCCGGTCTGGTGTTCGGTTCGGTCTACTCGCTGATCATGATCCACCGCGCTTACTTCGGCCCAGCCAAGTCCGACACTGTCCTCAAAGGGATGGATGCGCGCGAACTGATCATGGTGCTCGGTCTTGCGGTATTGCTGATCTACATCGGCGTGTACCCGCAACCGTTCCTGGACACTTCTGCCGCAACGATGCATGGCGTGCAGCAGTGGTTCGGCACCGCCTTCTCTCAACTCGCTTCGGCCCGGTAAGAGCGCTATGGAATTCACGATCCAACACTTTATCGCGCTTGCGCCGCTGCTGATCACCAGCCTCACCATCGTGGTGGTGATGCTGGCGATCGCCTGGCGCCGCAATCACTCGCAAACGTTCCTGCTGTCCTGTGCCGGGTTGAACCTGGCCCTGCTGTCGATCATTCCGGCCCTCAAGGTCGCGCCGTTGGCGGTCACCCCGCTGATGATGATCGATGACTTCGCACTGCTGTACATCGCGTTGATCCTGGTGGCCACCCTGGCATGCGTCACCCTCGCCCACGCCTACCTCGGCGAAGGCGGCACCGGCTACCCGGGCAACCGCGAAGAGCTGTACCTGCTGATCCTGCTGGCTGCGGCCGGCGGTATCGTGCTGGTCAGCGCCCAGCACCTGGCAGGCCTGTTCATCGGTTTGGAACTGCTGTCGATCCCGACGTACGGCCTGGTGGCCTATGCCTTCTTCAACAAGCGCTCTTTGGAAGCCGGCATCAAGTACATGGTGCTGTCGGCCGCCGGTTCCGCGTTCCTGTTGTTCGGTATGGCCTTGCTCTACGCCGAAGCCGGCAGCCTGAGCTTCACCGGTATCGGTCATGCCTTGGCCGCCACCAACATGCCTGCACCGATCGCCCAACTGGGCCTGGCGATGATGCTGATCGGCCTGGCCTTCAAACTGTCGCTGGTGCCGTTCCACCTGTGGACCCCGGACGTGTACGAAGGCGCCCCGGCGCCGGTGGCTGCGTTCCTGGCGACCGCGTCGAAAGTGGCAGTGTTTGCGGTGATGGTGCGTCTGTTCCAGATCTCCCCCGCTGCCAACACCGGCGTGCTGAGCAACGTACTGACCGTGATCGCCATTGCGTCGATCCTGTTCGGTAACCTGCTGGCGCTGACTCAAAACAACCTCAAGCGTCTGCTGGGTTACTCGTCTATCGCCCACTTCGGCTACCTGCTGATCGCCCTGGTGGCGAGCAAAGGCCTGGCCGTGGAAGCCATCGGTGTGTATCTGGTCACCTACGTGATCACCAGCCTTGGCGCATTCGGCGTGATTACCCTGATGTCGTCCCCTTACAAGGGCCGTGACGCCGACGCTCTGTACGAATACCGTGGCCTGTTCTGGCGCCGTCCGTACCTGACCGCTGTGCTGACCGTGATGATGCTGTCCCTGGCCGGTATCCCGCTGACCGCAGGCTTTATCGGCAAGTTCTACATCATCGCTACCGGTGTCGAAGCCCATGAGTGGTGGCTGGTTGCCTCGCTGATTCTGGGCAGCGCCATCGGCGTGTTCTACTACCTGCGCGTGATGGTCACCCTGTACCTGATCGAGCCGAACCTGCGTCGTGTGGATGCCGAGCTGCATTGGGAACAGAAAGCCGGCGGCGTGATGCTGCTGGCCATCGCCCTGCTCGCCTTCTTCCTCGGCGTCTACCCACAGCCGTTGCTCACCTTGGTGCAGCACGCGGTGCTGGGTGTTTGATCGCTTAGCGGGAAGTGAGTAAACAAAAACGGCGCCTTCGGGCGCCGTTTTTGCATTGTGGGGATTGGGTTGGAGATTTGCAGTGGAATGCCAAGCTGGGTTTAGCAGTGCCTTTGGTGGGGCTGCTACGCAGCCCGGCGCGGGCCAAGCCCGCTTACCACAAAAGCCTGTTCAGCATAAGAGCCTGTACATCACAAAGCTCAGTCACCACAAAAGCCCCTCTTATCCAATCAGCCAGCTCACTACAAACGGGTTAGAACGCGATACCGACCTTGAACCCATACTCGTCACGCTTGAGTTTGGTGTTGTCGGCCACGGGGGAGTCTTCATCCAGTTTGTATTCGGTGCGGGTGTAGTACAGGCCCGCCATCACAGGCAGGTTGCCTTTCTGGTTCATCAGCAGGCTGACTTCCGCGTACGGGTTGGTGCGGTCCTTGAGATCGACGGAATCGCTGCCCAGGCCGTCAACCTTGACTTTGACGCGGCCGTCGAGGGTGTGACGAGCGCCGGCTTCAACTCGCAGGGTCATGTCATCGAACTGGTGGTTGTAGCCCAGTGCCGCCTTGGCAAATGGCGATTTGGTGGTCAGCTCAAGGTCATTGCCGTTGGACTCCGGCTCGTAGCGGGTCCAGCTGTAACCACCGCCCACGATCACATCGACAAAGTTGCGCGCATCCAGCGCGGCACGCCAGCCCAGGTCCAGATCGGCCTGGCCTTCCTTGAGTTTGTTGTCGCTCTTCTCGCCGTATTTAGCTTCGATGCCGGCTTGGTAGATAAAACCGGACTCAGCGGTAAGCTTGTTGCCGAAGTTGTAGAACAGGCCCGCTTCGGGCATGTGGTCCTTGTCGCTCTGGCTGCCGCCTTCGAGTTTGAAATCGTTGTAGCTGCCCTGCAGCCCGAAGATGGAAATCGGGTCGGTGGACGGCGCTGCGAACACCATCGCCGGCGCGGTGGCCAGCGCAAGCAGCGAGGCGTTTTTGAGGAATGATCCGAATAGTTTGGACATCGTTTTACATCTCCTTGTCAGGTGGACAAATTATTCAGGAACCGCTTCGAACCTCCGCGCGCGCAAAAGGTTCGAAAAAATTCACCTGATTTTGGAGGTAAAACGGTTCAGCGAACGCTCTAGATCAAGGCTCTTGGCGGCCTGCGCGAATCAAGTCATCCAATGCGCCGCTCAAACGTGGGTGCTTAGGCACCTGAATGCCGAACGTGTCGCGTAGCAATGCCAGCAGTTCATCGCTGTGTTGCAACGTACGCTTGGCGCTGGGCCTGTCCAGATAGTGAATTGCGTAATGCGCGTTATTCAACGTGTGCCGCTCCCCAACGGCCAGCCGCGCGACTTTGAGCTGCCCCAGAAAGGGCGAGCCAGGGTGGGTCGAGACGTACCAGTTGCCGATTTCGTAATCGATGTCGGCCTGCACTTGCAGGTCGAACACGTATAAGCCGCGCCATTCCCCGGCCACTTCGGCCCACAGCGTATAGCTGCTCTCCTGCGCATCGAATGTCAGGCGGTAAGGCTCATGCGCCGTGGCCTGCGCCGCCTGGGTATCGAGTTGCAACGGGCTGCTCGGCACCATGCCACCAAAGCCCACGTCGGTGATGTAGCGCACTCCGTCCAGGTTCACCAGGCTCAGACGATGGGTACGCGCCGTACGCGCATCCGGCGGGCCGCCCATGACAACCCGGCCGGTGATGCCGCGCGCGTCGAAGCCTAATTCCTGCAATAGCATCAGAAACATCTGGTTCAACTCGTAGCAGTAGCCGCCGCGCCCCTCGAACAATACTTTGTGCTCGACGCTCGGCAGATCGATCGGTACCAGCTGGTGCAGCAGGGTCGACAGGCTCTCAAAGGCAAAGGTGCAAACATGGCGCAATTGCAGGTCTTGCAGAGTTTGCAGGGTGGGCGGTGGCGGAGTTTCGTAGCCCAGGCGTTGCAGGTAGCGCTGGCAATGGGTGAGACGGGGCATGGCACGGTCCTTGAGCACGGGCGAAGGCGTCACTATGCCGCGCCCGCGTGCAGATTGTCATTTTGAATGAACCTTTTTAAACGCCTTCCTATCCATTTATAACAAGTCAGGGAGGCACCATGAGTACCGCAAAAATCTACACCATTAATTATCAGCTGCACGGTCAACCGAAGTCCTTTGTAGTACGCGCCGAAGTGATGAATAACGCCGAGGCCTGGCATTGGGCGGCGGTCGACGCCGACGTTGCCCATGTGAGTCGCATTGGCCGCGTGGGCCATGAGCAAGTCAAAAAAACCACCCGCCCCTGGGCGGAGAAATACGGCATCACCAATGTGACCTGGATGCCGCCTAAATAACCCCATCCCCTAAACCAAAAAGCCCCGCTCAATCGAGCGGGGCCTGCATCACTTCTTTAAGTCGCCCAACGGATCGTAAGGCGGCTTTTTTTCCGGGTGTTCTTTCTTATCCTTGTCCAGCGGCGCGATGGCCGGGCCGATGGGGTCGACCTGCGGATCGGCGACATCCGGCGAGTCCGGGTCGAAACCCAGCTCATCCTTGCCACTGGCGTGCTCGCTGGAGCGCGGGCCTTTGTCTGGAGCGGTCATGGCTATCTCCTCTAGAGCGGACGGGCTTTATCGTGAAGGGTTTCCAGGTCTTGCTCGGCTTGCTCCGTATCGTCGGTGTCCTGACGATGCGCGGGATCATTGGGGCGTAGAGCGTCGTTGTCGCGCTCCTCCTCACCGGGGGTACGGTTGGGGTCTGGCGTGCCGGGCGGTGGCTGTTTGTACTCGGGCATGATGGTTCACCTCGTCATAATGGGTGGCCTGCACCGATTTAGAGAAAGCCCCGCGCACCAACGTTCAACTTGTTTGCCCTGACGTGCGATGATGCCACCCCGCCATCCTCTAGAGACCTGACCCGGATGTTCGAGCTCAAACCCTGTGACCCCGCGCTCTACCGCCAACAGACTCGCCGCAGCACGCTGATCGTGGCGGTGCTGTTCTTGGCCCTGGCCATGGTGCTGTCGAGCCTGGCGGTGACGCTGTTCGGCGAACCCGGCGGGGATAATTTCCGCTTCAACGTTGGCGGCGTATTCGCCGGTGTGCTGATCACCCTGGCGCTGGTGCGTGGCCCATTCTGGGGCCAGGCGTGGCTGGCCCCAGCGGTGTATGGCTGGCAGCTCAAGCGCAGTCTGATGAGCGTGACCAATGTGATGCACAAGGTCACCGAGGGAGTGCAGGCCAATGACCCGACAGCCATTAAGCTGCTGCGCTTTTATCACCTGGGGCTGACCCAGATGCATGAGCTGGACGCCAACTCCAGCGCCCAGGCGCAGTTGGTCGGTGAGATGCAGGCCCACGTCAGCAAGATGCAGGCGCTGGGGCTGGACACCGACCAGACCCGCCTGGACCCTGCCTGGCTCGACCGCGTGAAAAGTACCTAAGGCAAACCGGCGCGCATGACCGCTGTAGCGGTTGCCAGGGCAGACAGGGATCAGACCGCCAGCGCGCTGAAGTCCAGGTGCCCGTTCAGGACCGGCGGGCACCAGTAGTAACCGCCGGTCAACGGCGTACTGATGCGGTACAGGCCATCGACAATCCCGTCCTCCAGGCCGCTCATGCGGCGCAGCTGCGCCTCGAAAGCATCGAAGGAATGGCCGAAGGCGAGGAACATCAGGCCGGCCTGACCATTTTCGGCCCACGGCATGGAGCGGCGCACCACAAAGGCCTCAGGGGTGAAGCTCTCCTGGGCGGTGCGTTTGGTATGGGCCGACTCGGGGGCGTCTTCCAGTTCTTCGTTATCGCCGTGGCGGCGGCCGATGATGTGGTCGCGCTCCTGGGCTGGCAACGCGGCGAAACCATCGAGGTCGTGCTGCCATTGCTGAAGGGCGGCGAAGCTGGCGCCACCGTCGGTCAAGGCGGCGTCCACGGCAGCATCGTCGTGAGGGTTTTCGGTGCCGTCTTCGTAGTCGGTGAGGTCGAAGCCGGTCTTGTAGCGGAAGCCTTCAATCGACTGCACCAGGCGAAACCCAGGAGCCAGCGCCTTCTCGAACGCGCGACTGCGCAGCAGCAGTTCGCCGCGATCCACACCGTGCAGCCACACCCACAGCGCCTGTTGGGTGGACGGGTTGTGCACACCCGGCGCGCTGATCGTCGGAAACGGCCGCAAGCCGTCAATGGTTACGCCCAGCGCGGTTACCAGCGGCTCACCCAACCCGACCACCGCCGCCGCATCCGCCATCCGCACCAACGCGTCCAGCGCAACGGGAACGGCGGCCAGGGAATCCACGGCGAAAAACAGATGGCGGGCCTGCAACGGCACCGGTGCAGCAAGAATGCCCGACTGGTACTGACTCATATGAACTCCTTCAAGAAAGGCGCGCAGTTTACCCGGCGCCAGTCGCCCTGCGTACTGCAAAGCGCGCAAGCCTTGCCATAGAGCCCTTGGTTGGGTGACTCTCTAGTCAAGCACCAGTCAAGTTTTGTAACTATTATAGGGATAGCGCCATGACCACTCAGCCCTTGCTCGCTCAGCTGTTTCCTACTTCCACCGCCGACATCCCCGAGCAATACCGCCTGGCAGCGCCCATCGAACAGCGTGACTACCTGGTGAACGGCCAGTTGCGGGTGTGGAATGGCCCGCTGGCCCAAGTGCACAGCCCGGTGCAACTGGGTGACCAACGGGTGGTGATCGGCAGCACGCCGCTGCTGGACGCCGACACCGCCCTCACCGCCCTCGACGCCGCCGTGCGTGCCTACGATCGCGGCCAGGGCGAATGGCCGACGATGCGCGTGGTTGACCGCATCCGCCACGTCGAAGCGTTTTTGCGGCGCATGCGCGAGCAGCGCGAGGGGGTGGTCAAGCTGCTGATGTGGGAAATCGGCAAGAACCTCAAGGATTCCCAGAAAGAATTCGACCGCACCTGCGACTACATCACCGACACCATCAACGCCCTCAAAGAGCTGGATCGCCGCTCCAGCCGCTTCGAGCTGGAACAGGACACCCTCGGGCAGATCCGCCGCGTGCCACTGGGCGTGGCGCTGTGCATGGGCCCCTACAACTACCCGCTCAACGAAACCTTCACCACCCTGATCCCGGCGCTGATCATGGGTAACACCGTAGTGTTCAAGCCGGCCAAGCTCGGCGTGCTGCTGATCCGCCCACTGTTGGAAGCGTTCCGCGACAGCTTCCCGGCCGGGGTGATCAACGTGATCTATGGCAGCGGCCGCGAGACCGTTAGCGCGCTGATGGCCAGCGGCAAGATCGATATCTTTGCGTTCATCGGCACCAACAAAGCCGCCAGCGACCTGAAGAAACTGCACCCCAAGCCGCACCGCTTGCGGGCCGCTCTGGGCCTGGACGCGAAAAACCCCGGCATCGTGCTGCCCGAGGTGGACCTGGACAATGCCGTCAGCGAAGCGGTGACCGGCTCGCTATCGTTCAACGGCCAACGCTGCACCGCGTTGAAAATCCTCTTCGTGCATGAAGAGGTGGTCGAGGCTTTTATCGAAAAATTCAACGCACGCCTGGCGACGCTCAAGCCCGGTATGCCGTGGGAAGACGGCGTTTCGCTGACGCCGTTGCCGGAAGTGGGTAAGGTCGATTACCTCAACGGCCTGGTGGCCGACGCGACGCAGCACGGGGCCCAGGTGGTGAATGCCAATGGCGGGGTCAGTCGCGGTTCGTTCTTCTACCCGGCGGTGCTGTACCCAGTGAATCCGCAAATGCGCGTCTACCACGAAGAACAATTCGGCCCGGTGGTGCCGATCGTGCCCTACCGCGACCTGGATACCGTGATCGATTACGTTCTGGATTCGGACTTCGGCCAACAGCTCAGCCTGTTCGGCACCAACGCCGAAGCCATCGGGCGCCTGGTGGACACCTTTGCCAACCAAGTCGGGCGCATAAACATCAACGCCCAATGCCAGCGCGGGCCGGACACCTTCCCCTTCAACGGGCGCAAGAACTCGGCTGAAGGCACGCTGTCGGTACATGACGCGTTGCGCGTGTTTTCGATCCGCACCCTGGTGGCGACCAAGTTCCAAGAGAGCAACAAGGCACTGGTCAGCGAGATCCTGCGCAACCGTGATTCAAGCTTCCTGACCACTGACTACATCTTCTAAGTTCACCTCGGTCAAACAATGTGGGAGAGGGCTTGGATTCGATAGCGGTTGTGTCAGCTAACCGATTTTTTACTGATCCACAGTCATCGGGGGCAAGCCCCCTCCCACATTTGGATTGTTTATATCTGGAGAATTGAGGGTCCTTTGTTATCAATGAATCTGCCGATGTTTGCCCGGCGCCTGTTGCGCCCCTTGCTCGACCCCTACCGCCGCTACCGGCATGCCAAGCTGATCCACGCCGTGCGCGTGTCCATCGGCTTGCTAGCCACGATCCTGCTGACCACCGGCATCAACCTGCCCCACGGCGAATGGGCGTCGGTGACCATGTTGATCGTGATCGGCGGGTTGCAGCACCACGGCAATATCGGCAAAAAAGCCGTGGAACGCGCCTACGGCACCTTGATCGGTGCCAGTGTCGGTCTGCTGCTGGTGGTGCAACAGGCTTACTTCGGCCTGCCGCTGCTGACCTATCTGTTGATGTCGGTGGTGTGCGGGTTCTTCTCCTATCACGCCATCGGCAAGGGCGGTTATATCGCGCTGCTGTCGGCGATCACCGTGTTTATCGTCGCCGGCCACGGTGACAACCCGTTGTCGGATGGGTTGTGGCGCACCGTGGATATTCTCATCGGTATCGTCCTGGCCCTGGCGTTCTCCTTCGCCCTGCCGCTGTATGCCGTGTATTCGTGGCGCTATAACCTGGCCAGTGCTCTGCGTGACTGCGCGCAGATCTACAGCCGGATCATCAGCGGAAAGTCGGTCACCGATGATGAACACGTCAAACTGCTCAACCGTTTGAACGCGGCAATGGTGCAACTGCGCTCGCTGATGCCGTCGGTATCCAAGGAAGTGCGCATTTCCATGACTGAACTGGATGCCATCCAGCGTCACTTGCGCCTGTGCATCAGCACTTTGGAAATTCTCGGCAACACCCGTCCCGACCCACGCGATGAGCAAGCCATGGCCCGCATGCAGGCCGCCTTGAAGGCCGAGCATCGGCAGATCCGTGTGCAATTGGTGGGGATGGCGCGGGCATTGAAATCCGGCATGACCGAACGACTGGAGCGCCCAAGTACCGGCACGGGCCGCGAGCGCACGCTGGATGCGCCGGTGTACAGCGCACTGGATGGGTATCGGTTGTTAACGCTGCAACTGGCGGCGAATGTGGATGCCATGCGCCAGCGCCTAGGCAAAACTGCGGGGCACTGGAAAATCTGAAGGTCTGTTTCGCTCAAAACGATATTCACACTTTCTCTTACAAATTTTTCACGCTTTATTCACATCCCGAGACGTAGGGTGAAGCCTCATCCGTTACAAATGTTGCACATCAAGCCCGCCGCCCCAGCGGGCTTTTTTTTGCCTCGAAAAAACCGCCGTTCAGCGCGACGCTTTAGCGCTTGGCGCCGCAGCCTCTTCACGAATCGCGCGCTGGGTGTCCAGCACCTTGGCCAGGGCGGTTTCCGCTTCAGGGCTCTGCTGTGGCACGCGGATCGCTGCCGAGACCAGGGTAATCAGCTTGGCCATGACTTCCGCGTCGGTGGCCGGGCGGCCGAGGCTCATGGAATTCATCAGCAGGCGCAGCTCGGTACCGGCCATCACCCCAGAGATCGCTTTGAGTGCAAATTGCAGGCGCACCCCCAGCTCGTTGCGCGGTAAATCCGGCAAGGCCAGGGCGAAGGCTTCGAAGAAGCGTTGGAACACCGGTTGGTAATGCACTTTGAGGTATTCCTGGATAAACGGCGACGTATCGCTGTAGACGCGCCCCAGGAACCGAATGAACGAGCGCCCTTCTCCACTGGCCGGGTCGCTGCGCTCCAGGCCCATGGCCGGAGCGAAAAGCACGCCGAGCAAGGTGTCGCAGTCCAGCGGGCCATCGGATTCGGCTTCGCAACGTGCCAACAATTCCAGGCGCTGTTCGTTGAGCGGCTCCAGGCGCTGCATCAGCAGGGTTTTCATCAGGGAATCCTTGTCCCCGAAGTGGTAATTCACCGCAGCCAGGTTGACCTGGGCACGCTCGGTAATCTGCCGTAACAAAACCGCGTCGTATCCGTACTTGATGAAGAGAGCCTCTGTCGCATCCAGCAAGCGAGTCTTGGTAACGTTTGGAGCGCTGAGTTTCTTCGCGACCATTAGGGATCCCACGGAAATATTGTTTTAAAAAATAATTTGATTTTTTATACCGGGGCCGTCGTGCGAAAGCAAGCTGTGACACATCGCCACCGGTTTCAAAGCCTTGCCGGACGGCGCCTTGAAGTTCACTGAATGCACTGAGGCAACCTACTGAGAACCGCGAAAAAAAACATTTCAAACGGTAAAACCGCTCTATATCCATGGCTGGCGAAGCCCAGGGAACGCGGTTAGTATTCAAACAATATTTTAAAAACAAGAAATAAAACCAGTCCGTGACGCGTACCGGTCAATCCCGCATTTGATACAACGTTTTGCATGGGGGATAAAGGCACCGTCGAGACTGAAGGCGTAGTCACGATGACAGGCACCCCCACGCACCCAGGCTTGATTTCCTTGCACGGCATCGGCAAACGCTATGAGTTGGCCGGGCAGGCACTGTCCATTCTCAACGATGTATCCCTCTGCATCGCCCGTGGCGACAGCTGCGGCATTCTCGGTGCCTCCGGTTCCGGCAAAAGTACCCTACTCAACATTCTCGGCCTGCTGGACCTGCCCAACTGCGGCCAGTACCACTTCGCCGGCCACGATATTTTCAGCGCCAGCCCCGACGAACTGGCGGCGATCCGCAATCAGCAGATCGGTTTCGTATTCCAGAGCTTCAACCTGCTGCCGCGCCTGAGCGCGCTGGACAATGTCGCCCTGCCCCTGAGCTATCGCGGCGTGTCGCGCCATGCCTCGGTGGAACAGGCCCTGCGCATGCTCGAACAGGTGGGCCTGGCCGAGCGTGCCCACCATCGCCCCGCCGATCTTTCCGGCGGCCAGCGCCAGCGCGTGGCCATCGCCCGCGCGCTGGTGGGCAACCCGTCGGTGATCCTCGCCGACGAACCCACCGGCAATCTCGACAGCGGCACCGCTCAGGACATCATGAACCTGCTGCTGGGCCTCAACCGCGAACAGCAGGTCACCCTGGTCATCGTCACCCACGACCCGCAGATCGCCGAGCGCCTGGAGCGCAAGATCCTGGTGCGCAACGGTGTGGTGCAAGAGGTCGGGCGCCTATGAGCCTGCGGGTCGAGCAAAGCCTCAGCCAGCTCCTGCATGAAGCATTCGTCAGTCTGCGCACCCTGGGCAAGCGCTCGATGCTGGCGCTGCTGGGCATCGTTATCGGCAGTTCGTCGGTGGTGGCGCTGATCAATATCGGCCATAACGCTTCGGTGGATGCCGCCTTGATCTTCAAGGACATGGGCACCGACACCCTGGTGGTGCAATTCCCCCCCAAGGGCAGCGCTAACGTGCCGATGCGCACGCACTTGGACCTGGACGCCGTGCGCCAGGCCGTTCCGGGCATCGCCCATATCGGCGCGCTCAGCCTGTTCAGCGGGCCCATCGTGTTCCATGGGCGCAGCGTCAACGCCAACTTCGTCGGTAGCACGCCGGATGTCGCTGCGGCGATGCGCCTGACCTTGCAACACGGCCGCTTCCTGTCGGGCTTCGATGTCAACGAAACCTACGCCGTGATCGGCGCCGACGTTGCCCAGGCCCTGAGCGCGCCGGGGGATCCCGTGCGGCTGGGGGACCGCGTGCGCATCAACGACTACCTGTTTCTGGTGGTGGGCCTGCTGCAGCCCCAGCCACGGGCGATGCTGATGCCGGTGCAGCCCGGCGAGTCGCTGTTTCTGCCCGCCGAGGGCATGCGGCGCATCTACGCGGCGCCGCAGATCAACAACCTGATCATCCGCGCCGCTGCCGGCCAGGACATGGAACACCTGGCCCGGGCCGCGGCCGACGCCCTGCGTGCCCAACTCACCGAGCACGATGTCGACATCCAGGTGCCCCAGCAAATGATCGATGGCATGACGCGCCAGAGTCGTACCTTCGCTTACCTGCTGCTGGCCCTCGGCGCGATTTCCCTGATCGGCGGCGGCGTGGGCGTGATGAACGTGATGCTGATGAATGTCTCGGAGCGCCGCCGCGAAATCGGCATCCGCATGGCGCTGGGTGCGCGGCAGCGAGATATTCGCAATCTGTTTTTGCTCGAAGCGGTCACCCTCACCGCCGTCGGCGCTCTGTGCGGCGCGGTGCTCGGCATGACCGCCGCCTGGTTGTACGCCTGGTTGTCGGGCTGGGTGTTCGACCTGGCCGCCGCCGCCCTGCCCTTGGGGGTGGGCAGCACATTGTTGGTGGGCCTGTTTTTCGGCATTTACCCGGCGGTCTCGGCGTCACGGTTGCAGCCGGTGGAGGCCCTGCGCGATGAATAGATGGCTGCTGTGCCTCGCCCTGATCAGCCTGCCCGGCATGGCGGCCGACGTGGTCATCAAACCCTCGGCGCCCAGCACCACCCGCAGCGGCTACGACCGAGGCGTCTCGCTGAAAGCCCAGATCACCGACCTGACCCTGGGCGACGCCGTGTACCTGGGCCTGCGCAACAATCCAGCGATCCGCAGCGCTTACCTGCAACGGGTGGCGCAGAAATTCGACCTGCGGGTCGCCGAAGATGTGTTCAACCCCAAGCTGACCCTCAACAGCTCCTATCGCAGCACCCGCGGTTCGGTCGACAACGCGCGCAATGCCAATGTCACGCCGTCCAGCAGCCTGCTCGGCGAGTACGGCACGCGCCTGAGCATGTCCTGGACCCAGCAACTCAACAACGCCGACCGCGCCGGCCGCTACCGCAGCGACGGCCTGGACCTGGCGATCATCCAGCCGCTGCTGCGCGGTGCCGGCTGGGATGCCACCACAGCACCGCTGCGCCTGTCACGCCTGGCGGAACAGGCCAACCGCCTGAACCTCAAGGCCACCGTTGCGCAGACCATCAGCCAGATCATCGCCACCTACCGCGAGCTGCTGCGCGCTCAGGAACAATTGAGCATTGTGCAGGATGCGCTTAAGCGCTCCGGCACCTTGCTGGAAGTCAACCGGGCCTTGATCGGCGCCGGGCGCATGGCCGAGTTTGAAATCGTACAGACCGAAGCCGATATCGCCACCCAGCAACTGGGCGTGGAAGAAGCGCAGAACCAGCTGGACACCAATCGCCTGGCGCTGCTGCGCCTGCTGGCACTGGACCTGTCCACGCCGATCCGCGCCACCGAAGCCCTGGAGGCCCGGCCCATGCAAATCGACAAGCGCCAGGCGTTCAACCTGGCGCAGACCCAACAGCCGGAATACCTCGCTGCCCTGCTCGGCAGCCAGCAAGCCGACCTCAATCTGGTGATCGCCAAAGACTCCGGGCGTTGGCAGGTGGACCTGGTGGCCGGCGCAAACCAGATACGTGACACCTACAATAACGACGCCGGCAGCAGCAATAACCGCACATGGGACAGCTATGCCGGCGTGCAGGTGCAGATTCCCATCGGGGATATCAGCACCCGCCAGGCCGAAGTGCGCGCGCGCGTGAATGTCGAGGACCAGCAGGTGCGCATCACCGACGCCCGCCAAGAGCTGGAGCGTAGCGTCAACGATGTGGTGCGCGACCTGGGCACACGCTGGCGCCAGTATGAAATCGCCCAGCGCGCCGTGGAGCTGTCGCGGCGCAAGATCGAGATCGAACGGGAAAAACTCAGCGCCGGGCGCTCCACCAACTTCCAGGTGTTGAGCTTCGAGACCGACTTGCGCAACGCTGAAAACGCGCAGCTCAACGCGTTGATCGCTTATCTGAACGCCCAGACCCAGCTCGATCTGACCCTGGGCATGACGCTGGAAAGTTGGGAAATCGCCCTCAATGACTATTAATCGAAAAGCCCTGCTGGGCGCTGTGCTGATCCTGCTGCTGGGCGGCGTGGGGCTGGCCCTGCGCAGCCCGGCCTCCGCTCCCGACGGCACGCCCGAGCAGTGGCTGGCGGTCAAGCCCGACGCGCTGGTGCATGAGATCGGCCTGGTGGGCAAAATCGAGCCCGACACCACGCTCGTGCTCACCGCGCCGTTTGACGGCAATGTGCAGGCCAATCTGGTCGAGCAAGGCCAGCGGGTCGAGGCCGGCCAGGTGTTGCTGCGCATGGACCCGGCCACCCTCGAAGTGCAATTGCGCGATGCCCTCTCCGCCCAACTCAAGGCCCGGCGCACCGTGCAGGAAATGCAGGACTGGGACAGCAGCCCCACCGTCAGCCGCGCCCGCCGCAGCCTGCGCACCGCGCAGATGAGCGCCGACAACACGCAACGCAAACTCACCGAAAGCGAGAATCTGTTCAAACGCGGCATCATCCCGCGCAACGAATTGGACGACCTACGCCAGCAAGCCCAGCAGCAGCAATTGGACCTCGCCTCGGCCCGCAGCGAACTGCAACAGGCGCTGGAACAGGGCAAGGGCGAATACCGCCAGATCGCCGAAATGGAGCTGACCAACGCCACCGTGAAATACGAGGCCCTGCGCACCCTGCTCGCAGCCCAAGAGGTGAAGGCGCCGTTCTCCGGCATCGTGGTACCCGCCCCCGGCAACAACGCACCGGCCGGTGGTGGCAACGCCAACGCGCCGATCCAGGCCGGCAGCAAGGTCAGCCAGGGCCAGGTGCTGTTTGGCTTGGCGAATATCGAACGGTTGAAGATCGTCGCCAAGGTGTCGGAGCTGGATATCAACCAACTGCACCAGGGCCAGGCCGTGGAAGTCATGGGCGACGGGTTCGACGGCGAACGGCTGAAGGGCTCCGTCAGCGTGGTCAGCGGCCTGGCCATCGCCAGCGACACCCAGGGCAGCGCACAGTTTCCGGTGACCTTGTCGATCCCCACACTCACCCCAGAGCAGCTACAGCGGGTGCGGTTGGGCATGAGTGCGCGGCTGACCATCGTCACTTACAACAATGAACAGGCGATCGTGATTCCCAGCCAGGCGATTGAGCCGGACATGACGGTGGCGTACCGCGAGGCGATGGATAAACCGGTGCAACGGGTGAAGGTCACCACCGGCCAGTCGACGGCGCAAGGGGTTGAGGTGTTCGGCCTGAAACCCGGCCTTGTGAAAATCTCAAAATAAATGAAGAACCACTGTGGGAGGGGGCTTGCCCCCGATGGCGGTGGCTCAGTCAAGAATTGGCCAACTGACACACCGCCATCGGGGGCAAGCCCCCTCCCACATTAAGTCCTTTGTCAGCTTCTATCAGACCTCTGTCAGCTTCGTGGTCAGCGGCCTGGCCATCGCCAGCGACACCCAGGGCAGCGCACAGTTTCCGGTGACCTTGTCGATCCCCACACTCACCCCAGAGCAGCTAAAGCGGGTGCGGTTGGGCATGAGTGCGCGGTTGACCATCGTCACTTACAACAATGAACAGGCGATCGTGATTCCCAGCCAGGCGATTGAGCCGGACATGACGGTGGCGTACCGCGAGGCGATGGATAAACCGGTGGAACGGGTGAAGGTCACCACCGGCCAGTCGACGGCGCAAGGGGTTGAGGTGTTCGGCCTGAAACCCGGCCTTGTGAAAATCTCAAAATAAATGAAGACCCGCTGTGGGAGGGGGCTTGCCCCCGATAGCGGTGGCTCAGTCAAGAATTGGCCAACTGACACACTGCCATCGGGGGCAAGCCCCCTCCCACATTAAGTCCTTTGTCAGCTTCTGTTAGACCGCTGCCAGCTTCTATTGGACCTCTGCCAGCTTCGAAGCCAGGGCTTTGGCTTGCAGCGCCACATCCGTTACCGCCGTGCTCTCCCACCACATTCCGCGCAACGGCGGGCCCATGGCGAACAGCCGCGCGCTGACCTGGCCCTGGGCATCCAGCACCGCCCCCGAGGCATCCGCTGCGATGCCCAATGCCAACGGCCCGGGCTGGATCAACCCGCGCTTGAGCAACTGCTGCGGCAAGGGCCGGGCCACGCGGCGCCAGTCGTATTCGATGCCGCTGGAGTTGATCAGCGCCGCGCCCGTCACTTGAGTGAGCGTTTGTTCGCCGCGTTGGCGCACCGCGATGGTGACGCCGCTTTGCGCGGGCACCAGCCCCTTGAATGACGCCGCACGAATGCGCAACCGCCCCTCCTCATGCAAACGCGCCACCAGCTTCGCGCTCAGCGGCGGCGAGCGGTGGTGATGACTTTCCCACCACGGCCGCACATGGCGCACGAACTGGCGCTTCTCGCGCTCGCTGGCCTGGCTCCAGAGACGGCCGATATGGGCGCGTACGGTGTCCAGCGGCGCTTGCCAGTCGATGCCCTGGGCCTGCGCGATGCTGCATTGGCGACGCAGTTCGCGCAGCAGTTGCCGAGGGCTGCGCAAGGCCGGGTCGGCAGCCAGGAAGTCGTCCCAGGCCGGCGGTTGCCGGCGCACATGGGGCAACAGGCCATGGCGCGAAAAGATCTCGATGGGCCCGCGATGCCCGGCCTGTTCCAGGGACACCACGGCGTCCACCATGGTCAACCCGGAGCCGATAATCAGCACCGTCGAGCGTGGGTCCAGGCGCCTCATGGTCGCCACGTCCCATGGGTCGACCGCCGCCGCGTTGACGCCGCTGGAGTGGGTCTGCGGCGTGCGCGCCGCCGGGAACATGCCGGTAGCCAATACCGCAAAGTTACCGCGCAACCGCTGGCCGTTATCGAGGGTCAGCAGGGTTGAATCCGCATCCACCTGCACGTCGATCACTTCGGCCCTGACATGCTTCACCGTGGACGCCGAGCGTGCCTTGGCCTCGGCCAGCCGCTGCTGCGCATACACACCAAATAGCCCGCGCGGCGGGAACAGCTCGCTGATCGGCACCGCCTGCTCGGCCGACTCCGGCCAACCGCCGGCCGCGATGTGTTCGGTGAGCCACTGCGTGAGGTCGTCGGGGTTGTCCGGGTCGACACTCATGCGCGCGGCGTTGCCGTTGAGGGTGTGGCCCAGTTCGACCGCACTGTAAGCCTCGCCCCGACCCAGTTCGGCGCGCGGTTCGATCACCAGGACTTGGCGCCGACCGGGCAGGCGCAGCAGTTGTACGGCCAGCATCGTGCCGCTCAGGCCGCCGCCAATGATCAGCACATCAGCGTTGCGGGTGGATTCCGTCATGCAGGTTCGCCCTTACTGTTTACCCAGGTAGATGTCATGCAGGTCGCCGCGCGCCCGCAGTTCAGCGGCACTGCCGCTCAAGGCCACGCGCCCAGTATCGAGCACATAGCCATGGGCCGCATAGGTGAGCGCGACGTTAATGTTCTGCTCGGCGATCAGGAAGCTCACCTGCTGTTCGCGGTTGAGCTGCGCAATGATCTCGAAGATCTCCTGCACGATCATAGGCGCCAAACCCATGGACGGCTCGTCGAGCAGTACCAAAGTAGGACGGGTCATCAACGCTCGGCCGATGGCGACCATCTGTTGCTCGCCGCCGGAGGTCAGCCCGGCGCGGGTGTGGCGCTTGGTCTTGAGCCGTGGGAACCAGGTGTAAATGCGTTCCAGGTCCTGGGCCATGGCCTTGCGGCTCAAACGCCGCACAAAGCCGCCGCTGCGCAGGTTGTCTTCCACGCTGAGCTGGCCGAACACATGGCGGCCCTCCAGCACATGCACCATGCCCTGGCGCACGCGCTGGTTGGGATCAATGCCGGCCAAGTCCGCACCGGCATATTCGATCACCCCCCGGCTGACCTCGGCGCGCTCGGCGCGCACCAGCCCGGAAATGGCCTTGAGGGTGGTGCTCTTGCCGGCGCCATTGGCACCCAGCAAGGCGACGATGGCGCCCTTGGGCACGCTCAGTGACACCCCGGCCACCGCCAGGATCGCGCCGTCGTAGATCACCTCGATATCGTTGACAGTCAACAGCGCCGGGCTCGCCGACACACTGGCAGGTTGGTTCATGGCTTATTCATCCCCGGTGCAGGCGCGTGGCGTCAGGCCTTTTTCCTTGGCGAACGCGGCGGACTTCTCGTCGATCAGCGGGCGCAGCAGCGCACGGTCGGCGGCGATCCAATCGCTGATCAGCGTCCAGTTCGCACCGTCCCATTGCTGCACCCGCGCCGAGCCGCCACCTTCGTGATCGCGGCACGACAATTTCAGGTTCTGCATCAGGCCCAGGTAGCCCATGTCTTTCAAGCGCGCATCGTCGATGTTCAAGTGCTCCAGGCCCCAACGCCCCTCTTCGCCGTTGAGCGGACGCTTGCCGAACTTGGCCTGGGCGGTGCGGATCGCCTCGACCGCCACGGCGGCGTTCACAAGGCCAGAGTTGTAGTAGACGCTGCCGAAGTTCTTCAGGTCCTTGAGGTCGCTGTGGCCTTTGTCGAGCACGTATTGTTTGAGGCGTTTGTGAATCTCGAAATCCGCCCCCGCCGGGTACGGTGTCAGCGCCAGGTAACCCTTGGCGGCGGCGCCGGCAGGCAGCACGTCCTCGCTGGAGCTGGCCCAGATATCGCCGATGATATGGTCCACCGGAAAGCCGAAGCGCGCCGCCGTCTTCACCGCCACCGGCGTGGACACGCCCCAGGTACGCAGGAACACCCAATCCGGGTTGGCCTGGCGCACCTGGCGCCATTGCGCGGATTGTTCGTTGCCCGGATCGGCCACCGGGATCTGGATATTTTCAAAGCCGTATTTTTCCGCCAGCAGCTTCAGCGGGCCGAGGGTTTCACGTCCGTAGGCCGAGTCGTGGTACACCGTGGCAATTTTCTTGCCCTTGAGTTTGTCGAAACCGCCCTCCCGCTCGGCGATGTAGTTCACCAAACTCGATGCCTCGCTGTAGAAGGTCAGCATCACCGGGAAGTTGTAGGGGAATACGGTGCCATCGGTGGCCTCGGTACGCCCGTAGCCGAGGGTGATCAACGGGATCTTGTCCACCTCGGCCCGTTCGCTCAGCGCATAAGCCGCTGGCGCGCCATTGGGTTGGTACACCGCGACCGGGGCGCCATCCAGACCGTTTTTAAAGCGCTCGTAACACTCGATGCCTTTCTCGGCGGTCCACTCGGTCTCGCATTCCTGCCACACCAGTTTCACCCCGTTGATGCCACCCTCGACCTCGTTGATATAGCGCAAATAGTCGATCATCCCGGCCCACACCTGCACGCCGCTGGACGCGTAGGCGCCGACCCGGTAGGTCGCCAGCGGGATAAATTGCTGGTCCGGGGACGCCACCGCCGAGGGCACGCTGGTGGTGAACGCAGCCACGGCTAACGCGGCGCCGGCCAGGGATTGTTTGAAGGATGCACGCATAGGAAGTTCTCTTGAGGTTAGAAACGCAGCGGCCACTGGCGCAGCCGATCGCGAAGGGTGTGCAACAGGCGAATCAAACCGTCGGGTTCCTTGATCAGGAACACGATGATCAACACGCCAAAGATGATTTTCTGCAGGTTCTGCAACTGCCCCGCATCCACCGCGCCACCGAACAGCGCCTGACCGGCGTGGCTGAGGAAAATCGGCAGCAGGCTGATAAACGCGGCGCCGACAAAGTTGCCGGCGATACTGCCCATGCCGCCGATAATGATGATGAACAGAATCTGGAACGAGCGATTGATATCGAAGCTGCTGGCGCTGGCCGTGCCCAGGTAAGCGAAGGCCCACAGCGCCCCGGCGATGCCCAGATAGAACGAGCTGACCGCAAACGCCAGGCGCTTGTAGCGCGCCACCGGAATGCCGATCACCGCGGCGGCGGTGTCCATGTCGCGGATCGCCATCCAATTGCGCCCCACCTGGCTGCGCACCAGGTTCACGGCCGTCCAGGTCAACAGCAACACGCTGACCAGGGTCAGCCAATAACGGCCCAACGGGGTGTTGAGGTCATGGCCGAACAGGGTCAGAGCGGGCGCGGAAATGGTGCCGGATGAACCATAGTTGTAGAACCAGGGAAACTTGACGAACAACCATTCCAGAAAAAACTGCGCGGCCAGGGTAGTGACCATCAGGTAGAACCCCTTGATCCGCGAGCTGGGCAAACCAAACAGCAGGCCCACCAGCGCGCTGATCACGCCGCCGCCGAGCAACGCCACAGGCAGGCCCAACTCAGGCAAACGCAGTAAAAAGCCATAGGTGGCAAACGCACCGACCGCCATGAAGCCCGCAGCGCCCACCGAGGTCTGCCCGGTGTAGCCGGTCAGCAGGTTCAGGCCCAGACCGGCCAGGGACAACACCAGAAACGGGATCAAAATCGCATTGAGCCAATAATCATTGCCCCACAGCGGCACCACGATAAAGGCCAAGCCCAGCAAGCCGATCAGGCCCCAGGGCGCACGCCGCTGGATCAGCAACAAGGGCGCGGCGTGTTCAACGACAGGGATCGACATAGGTTCAGACTCGCTCGATGGCGCGCTCGCCGAACAGGCCGGCGGGACGCATATACAGGAAGGCCAGGGCCAGGACATAGGCGAACCACGGCGTGATGCCGCCGCCGATCAGCGGGCCGATGTACACCTCGGCGAGGTTCTCCGCGGCGCCAACGATCAGCCCACCCACCATCGCCCCGCCAATCGAAGTGAAGCCACCGATGATCAACACCGGCAACGCCTTGAGCACCACCAGCGACAGCGAAAACTGCACGCCCTGGCGCGCCCCCCACAGCAGCCCCGCCACCAGCCCGACCACACCGGCCACCGCCCATACGATCTGCCAGATGCGGTTGAGGTGGATGCCGATGGACAGCGCCGCCGTGGTGTCATCCGCCACCGCCCGCAACGACACGCCGATGCGGGTCTTGTTGAACAGCAGCGCCAGCACCGTCACCAGCACCCCTGCGGCAGCCGCGGCGACCAGGTCAAACTGGCTGAGCATCAGCGGCCCGACAAACAGCGGCACGTCGTCGATCCCGAGATCCAGCGCGCGCACCTGGGAGCCCATCAGGCCCTGAGCCAAGCCTTCGATAATGAACGACAGGCCCAGGGTGGCCATGAACAAGGTGATTTGCGAACGGTTCACCAGCGGCCGCAAGACCAACCGTTCGATAAGCAACGCGCCGACAATCATCACGATGACCGTCAGCAGTAACGCCAGGGCAAATGGCACGCCCTGGTCATGCAGGCTGACAAAAGTCAGCGCGGCAAACAGCAGCATCGCGCCCTGGGCAAAATTGAACACGCCGCTGGCCTTGTAGATCAGCACGAAGCCGATGGCGACCAGGGAATACAGGGTGCCGGCGAGCAGGCCGCCGAGCAGGGTTTCAAAGAAGAACGTCATCAGTGAACGACTCCCAGGTAGGCCGCGATTACCTCGGGGTTGGCCTGTACTTGGGCGGGCGTGCCGTCGCCGACCTTGCGCCCGTAGTCCAGCACCACCACATGGTCGGACAGGCCCATGACCACACCGATATCGTGTTCGATCAACACCACCGTGGTGCCCAGGTCGCGGTTCACATCGGCGACAAAGCGAGCCATTTCCTGTTTTTCCTCGGCGTTCATGCCGGCCATGGGCTCGTCCAGCAACAACAGGCTGGGCTCGGCGATCAGTGCGCGGCCCAATTCCACGCGCTTTTGCAGGCCGTAGGACAGATTGCCCACCAGCACATCGCGGTGGGCTTGCAACTCTAGAAATTCGAGGACGCCCTGGCCGCGCAGGCCAAACGCCTCGGCTTCGCGTCGCGCCCGGGGTAAGCCCAGGGCCTGCTCGATAAAGGTGCTGCGCATATACCGCGACAGACCGGTGAGGAGGTTGTCGAGCACGCTCATTTTTTTGAACAAGGCGTTGTTCTGAAAGGTGCGACCGATACCCCGGCGCGCCGCACCCAAGGGGTCGATGCGCTGGAAATGCTGGTCGTCGAATATGATCTCGCCGGCATCGAAGCGATACACGCCGTTGAGTACATTGAGCAGCGAACTTTTGCCGGCGCCGTTAGGGCCGATCAACGCGCATATCTCGCCGCGCTGCACGTCGAACGACAGCCCGCTGATCGCCTTGACCCCTTTGAACGACAGCGAAATATCGCGCACTTGGAGGATGGCTTGGCTCATGCGCTTTTCCGTTTGAATTCGGCAAGCCACGTTGGCTCGACATTGGACTTGATGGGTTGCCAGATAGACGTCAGGCGCTGGAAGCCCAACAACCGGCGCACGCGATTTTTCAGCACACGACGCAGGCCGCTGCGGGCATCGGCGATGGCCCACTCACACAGGCGCCGACGCCAGGTGCCGTGGGGCGCAAGGCGGCTTTCGATGTCGTCGGCCACCTGTTGCAAACGCGCCGGCGATAACAGCAGGCCCGTGGGCGCGACTTCACTGCGATCACGTCGCGCCGACGCCAGGTTCTCCGGGAAGGCCAGGCCGTGGCCGCTGTGCAGCCATTGCTCCAGCACCACGGCCAGACCGTCTTGCCACTGGGTACTGTCCTCGCTCCATAGCGCGGTTTCGGCTGTGGGTTGCCACCAACGCTGCAGGTGTTGCGCCGGGTCGACCGGGCCGAGCAGTTGGGCAAAGTCCAACCGCTGGGTAAACGCCCAATCGGGCTGGCGGCCTTGCACGTAGACGTGGCTGGGACGGATACGCCATAGCTGTTGTTCCAGCGCCTGGGGTTCCAGGTTGTCGGCAAGCGTCAGCACCTGACCGCCGACGGACTGGGCCGCCAACGCCAGCAACAACAGGTTCGGCTCAAAGGCGCCACTGAGCACCAAACGAGACTGATCGCTGAAACCTTGCTGGCGCAAACCATCGGCCAGGCGTTCTACGTCGCGCAGGGCGTCGATCCAGCGCCACGCGTGCCACAGGCCCTGACGCTTGTGGCGCAGGGCAATGTGCAGCGGTGTGAGTTGTGCCCAGTGGCGCAGGTGTTCCAGGAGAGCCTTGGGTTCGTGCACGCTCATAGGGGGTTGCTCCTATTGGGGTGGAGTGCGTGCGGTGGTCCGCTGGCTTGAGTATTTGTTTATCAACACAGGACGATTGTGGGAGGGGCGGTGCGAGGATTCGACTTGCCCCCGATGGCGGTGGGCCAGTTAGAGCACTCATGACTGACCCACCGCTATCGGGGGCAAGCCCCCTCCCACAGTAGTTTTTTGTACCCCAGATAAATTGCGGTAGCCCGCGCCGGGGTGGTTCGAGCCCAACCTTGCACCATCACCAAACAACTTCTCGCGTAGCGTGCCTTGGGCGTATTCGGTCTTGTACGCGCCACGCTTCTGCAACTCCGGCACCAGCCAGTCGACGGCGTCGATAAAGGTTTCGTGGGTCAACGCATAGGCCAGGTTGAAGCCGTCCACGTCGGTCTCTTCGACCCATTCCTGCAACAGGTCAGCCACGGTCTCTGGGCCGCCGACGAACAGCGGGCCAAAGCCGCCGATACCGACCCAGTCGGCCAGTTCGTTGGGGGTCCAGACCTTGTTTGGGTCGGCCGTGGAGAAGGCTTCCACCGCCGATTGAATGGCGTTGGTGTGCACATGTTTGAGTGGTTCGTCGGGTTTGAACTGGCTGAAGTCGATGCCGGTCCAGCCGGAGATCAACGCCATGGCGCCTTCGTAGCTGACGTAGGTTTTGTACTCGTCGAACTTGGCTTTGGCCTGGGCGTCGGTTTCGCCGACGATCACCGTCTGCAAGTTGAAAATCAGGATTTTCTTCGGGTCCCGCCCTGCCTCGGCCGCGCGGCGACGAATATCGGCGACGGTCTTTTTCAGCAGCACCTTGGACGGCGCCGCGACGAACACGCACTCGGCCTGCTCGGCAGCGAACTGCTTGCCACGGCTGGACGCACCGGCCTGGTACAGCACCGGCGTGCGCTGCGGCGACGGCTCGCACAGGTGGATGCCGGGCACCTGGAAGTGCTTGCCGACGTGGCGGATCTCATGGATTTTGCTCGGGTCGCTGAATATCCGGCGCTCGCGATCACGCAATACCGCGCCCTCCTCCCAACTGCCCTCCCAAAGTTTGTAGCAAACCTCCAGGTACTCTTCGGCATAGTCATAGCGCGCGTCGTGTTCGGTCTGGGCTTTCTGCCCCAGGTTCTTGGCCCCGCTTTCCAGGTACGAGGTGACGATGTTCCAGCCGATGCGGCCTTGGGTCAGGTGATCGAGGGTCGAAAGCCGGCGCGCGAACGGGTACGGGTGTTCGAACGACAGCGAGGCCGTCAGGCCAAACCCCAGGTGTTCGGTGACCATCGCCATAGGGGCGATCAGCGACAGCGGATCATTGACCGGCACTTGGGTGGCCTGGCGAATCGCTGCGTCGCCATTGCCGTTGTACACGTCGTAGATACCCAGCACATCGGCGATAAACAGCCCGTCGAACTTGCCCCGCTCCAGGATTTTTGCCAGGTCGGTCCAGTACGCCAAGTCCTTGTACTGCCACGAACGGTCGCGCGGGTGCGCCCATAGGCCGGGGGATTGGTGGCCGACGCAATTCATGTCGAAGGCATTCAGGCGAATTTCACGGGCCATCAGTGCACTCCGTTGAGGTGGTAGTTACCGACTGCGTGGTAGGTGTGACGCAGCGGGTTATCCAGGCTTGAAGGCAGCGCGCTGCGTTGGCCGGTCAATTCGAATTCGGTGTTGCTGGCGGCAATCAGCGCTTCGGCCGCAGCAATCTGCGCTTCAGCGCGGGCGACCGGGCTGGGGTGGGTCTCGGCCCGTTCGAGCAAGGCGGCGGCCACGTCGACGCGGATCTGCAGATCGCCAAAGCGGCTGATCACGTAGGGGTCATCGCTGCGTTCGACATGTCGACGGGTGCTGTCCAGCAGTTGGCGCGCAAGGGTCAGTGTGGTCATGGGTCAGGTCTCTCAGTTCCAGGCGTGGCGTGCAGGCTTCACGCCGTTGAGCACGAAATTGCCGATCAAGTGGTATTTCCAGCGGGCCGGGTCGTGCAGGGTGTGGGTACGGGCATTGCGCCAGAACCGGTCGAGGTTGTACTTGCCCGTCACCGAGCGCGTACCGGCCAGTTCGAACAATTTGCTGCTGGCGAGCAATGCGGTTTCCGCCGACAGCACTTTGGCCTGGGCCACCACCAGCGAAGCTTGAGCGACGCTGTCTTCATTCGGCTCGGCCAGAGCCCGGTCCACCGCCAGGCCAGCCTTGGCGAGAATGGCTTCGGTGCCGTGCACGCGCCACGCCAGGTCACCGATGGCGGCAATCGTGAAAGGGTCTTGCCAGCCATGATCCTGCTGGCTGTCGATCCAGGGCCGCGCCTGACGTGCGTGGAGCTTGGCCTGCTCCAAAGCGCCTACGGCGATGCCGGTGTCGACGGCGGCCTGGATGATCTGCGAGATCGGGCCATTGGCGGTGGGTCGGTCGAAGGCCAGGTGTGCGGGTATCACCGCGCTCAGGGGCACCGTTACGCCATCGAGGGTCACCCCGCCACTGGCCGTGGTGCGCTGGCCGAAGCCGTCCCAGCTGTCGATCACACTCAGCCCTGGCGCGTCGCGCTCGACGAAGGCAATCAGCGCCTGGCCGTGCTCGTTGTTGCCGACGGTGGGCACCAGGTGGGCGAACAGTGCGCCGGTGCAATAGAACTTTTCACCGTTGATCTGCGCACTGTCGCCATCGATGCGGATTTGCGTGTCGAAGGTCCCGGCGTTTTTGCTCTTGGCCTCGGAGAACGCATTGCCGAAACGATAACCGGCGAGAATTTTGCCGAAGTAATAGCGCTTTTGTTCCTCGCTGGCGGTGTGCAGCAGCAGGTCCACCACGCCGAGGTGGTTTTGCGGGATCTGCCCGAGGGAGGGGTCGGCGGCGGAGATCAACTTGATCACCTCGGCCACCGTCACATAGGACACTTCGGCGCCACCGTAGGCTTTGGGCACGGTGATGCCCCACAGGCCGCTGGCGGAAAACTCGTCGAGTTCGGCCACCGGCAGGCGGCGTTCACGATCGCGCTCACTGGCGCCAACGGCAAAGCGTTCGGCCAGGCGCGTAGCCACCTCAATGGCTTCAGCATCCGAGCGGATGATATGGGCAGGGTGTAGAGGGTGGGCTGACATGGGCCGACTCCAGGTTCCGATGGGGATGACCTGGGCATTGCAGGAGTCGTGCCTGATTTTAATCGCCAATAAAATCAGCGACTTGCTGCTTAAATGCGATGCCAGCTGATGTGTTTAACCAGCAAAGTGTGGTTCCACTGTTGCCTGGCAAACAGTTAGATCACCACGTTGCGCACAAAACGCACGGCCACCTCACCGTCATTGCGATAGGCGTGGGGTTGATGGCTGGCAAACATAAAGAACTCACCGGCAGCGATGGTGTTTTCCTGGTCGCGCACCACCAGGGTCAAGCAGCCTTCGAACACGAACAGTTGCTCGCTCCAGCCTTCCAAATCGGGGTCGGGGGAGTAAATATCGCCTGGTTCCAAGCGCCACTCCCACAACTCGACCTCGCGCCGCGCGGTGGCCTTGGCCAATAACACGGCCTTGCTGCCGACGATTTCGCCGGCCCAGGCCAGCTCGTTGATACGGCTATGGTCGCGCACGTCCGGGGCCTGGATCAGGTCGCTGAAGGCAACGCCCAAAGCTTCGGCGACGCGGTCGAGCGTCGACAGGCTGACGTTCTTCTCGCCGGCCTCGATGGCCACCAGCATGCGCCGGCTGACCCCGGACTTTTCCGAAAGCACAGTCTGGCTGAGGTCGGCGGCGTGGCGCAGGCGACGAACGTTCTGGCTGACGTGTTGCAGGACCGAAGCCCGCTGCGGATTTTCTTTGTGCACTATATTGCTCAATGGGTGGGTGTGCGCAGTATACTGCCCAGCGTGCGGCGCATTGTGCGGTCCGTGCCTTTCCCTTGCAAGACCGAGCCCACATGACCACCCCGAACTCTCCATCGCGTTTCCATCGATTCAGCAAAGCCGAGTGCATCCTGGTGTTTATCACCATGATCTGGGGCGGCACCTTTTTGCTGGTGCAACATGCCATGGCCGTCAGCGGACCGATGTTTTTCGTGGGCCTGCGTTTTGCCGCGGCGGCCATTGCGGTCGGTTTCTTTTCCTTGCGCACCCTGCGCGACCTGACGCTGTTCGAGCTGAAGGCCGGAATATTTATCGGCGTAGCGATCATGTTCGGCTACGGCTTGCAGACCATCGGCCTGCAAACCATCCTCAGCAGCCAATCGGCTTTTATCACCGCTTTGTATGTGCCCTTCGTGCCGTTGCTGCAATGGCTGGTGCTGGGCCGTCGACCGGGCCTGATGCCGAGCCTGGGTATCATGCTGGCGTTTGCCGGGCTGATGTTACTGACCGGCCCGGCGGGTGCATCGCTGAATTTCAGCGCCGGGGAAATCGCTACCTTGATCGGCGCCATCGCGATTGCCGCCGAAATCATCCTGATCAGCGCGTTCGCCGGCCAGGTGGACGTGCGCCGCGTGACCGTGGTGCAACTGGCCACTGCATCGCTGCTGTCATTTTTAATGGTGGTGCCGATGGGCGAGGTGCTGCCGGGGTTCTCGTGGTTGCTGCTGTTCAGTGCGGTAGGCCTGGGCCTGACCAGCGCGGTGATCCAAGTGGCGATGAACTGGGCGCAACAAAGCGTCTCGCCAACACGGGCCACGTTGATCTATGCCGGCGAGCCGGTGTGGGCTGGCGTGGTCGGGCGGATTGCCGGTGAGCGCTTCCCGCCGATTGCCATGCTGGGCGCGGCGCTGATCGTGGTGGCGGTGATTGTGAGTGAAATGAAGAGGAACAGCTCGAACGTTGTCGACGCTAAGGCCGAAGTTGAACCGGAAAATCAGGGTTGATGGTCTAAGCTGTCAGCCACAAGCCGTACGAAATACGCGGCCGGCTGTTTCTCTTGCAGCTTGCCGCTTGTAGCCGTCTTCAACTGCCTCTGTAGGATCCTGCCACATCTTGCCGTTTGGTGATCCAGAAAGCGGCACGTATGATGCATCCCAAACTCCCGCAGATTAGAAGCCTATGTCCCTGATAGTTCTACTGCTTCTGCCTTTTATCGGCAGCTGTCTGGCGGCATTGCTGCCGCATAACGCACGTAATACCGAATCCCTGCTGGCCGGCCTGGTGGCGCTGGTCGGCACCATTCAAGTCGCTTTGCTGTACCCCCAGGTCGCCTACGGCGGCGTGATTCGCGAAGAATTCATGTGGCTGCCCAGCCTCGGGCTGAATTTCGTGCTGCGCATGGATGGCTTCGCCTGGCTGTTCTCGATGCTGGTGCTGGGCATCGGCACACTGGTGTCGCTGTATGCGCGTTATTACATGTCGCCGGACGACCCGGTACCGCGCTTCTTCGCGTTTTTCCTGGCCTTTATGGGCGCCATGCTGGGCCTGGTGATCTCCGGCAATCTGATCCAGATCGTGTTTTTCTGGGAACTGACCAGCTTGTTCTCGTTCCTGCTGATCGGCTATTGGCACCACCGCGCCGATGCGCGACGCGGTGCCTATATGGCGCTGATGGTCACCGGCGCGGGCGGTCTGTGCCTGCTGGCGGGCGTGATGCTGCTGGGGCATATCGTCGGCAGCTACGACCTGGACCTGGTACTGGCGGCGGGCGATCAGATTCGTGCGCACGCGCTGTACCCAGTGATGCTCGCGCTGGTGCTGATCGGTGCCTTGAGCAAGAGTGCGCAGTTTCCGTTCCATTTCTGGCTGCCCCACGCCATGGCCGCGCCCACGCCGGTTTCGGCCTACCTGCACTCGGCGACGATGGTGAAGGCCGGCGTGTTCCTGCTGGCCCGCCTGTGGCCGTCGCTGTCCGGCAGCGAAGAATGGTTCTGGATCGTCGGCGGTGCCGGCGCCCTCACCCTCCTCCTCGGCGCTTACTGCGCCATGTTCCAAAACGACCTCAAGGGCCTGCTGGCCTATTCCACCATCAGCCACCTCGGGCTGATCACCCTGCTGCTGGGCCTCAACAGCCCGCTGGCCGCCGTAGCTGCGGTGTTCCACATCCTCAACCACGCCACTTTTAAAGCCTCGCTGTTTATGGCTGCGGGCATCATCGACCACGAAAGCGGCACGCGGGATATCCGCAAACTCAGCGGCCTGGTGCGCCTGATCCCGTTCACCGCGACCCTGGCGATGGTGGCCAGCGCGTCCATGGCCGGCGTGCCGCTGCTCAATGGCTTCCTGTCCAAAGAGATGTTCTTCGCCGAAACCGTGTTTATCTCGGCGACAAAATGGGTGGAAATCGCACTGCCGGTGATCGCCACCATTGCCGGCACCTTCAGCGTCGCCTACGCACTGCGTTTTACCGTGGATGTGTTCTTCGGCCCGCCCCCCACCAACCTGCCCCACACCCCCCACGAGCCACCGCGCTGGATGCGCGCACCGGTGGAACTGCTGGTATTCACCTGCCTGCTGGTGGGGATTTTTCCGGCGCAGATAGTCGGTTCGATCCTCGCCGCCGCCGCATTGCCGGTGGTGGGCGGCGTGCTGCCCGAGTACAGCCTGGCGATCTGGCACGGCTGGAACGCACCGATGATCATGAGCCTGGTGGCGATGTCCGGCGGTGTGGTGCTGTACCTGATGCTGCGCAAGCAGCTTAAGCGCGGTCGGTTCAAATATCCGCCGGTGATCAGTTATTTCAACGGCAAGCGCGGCTTCGAACGCAGCCTGGTGGTGATGATGCGCGGCGTGCGCAAGATCGAAAAACGCATCAGCACCAAGCGCCTGCAACCGCAGTTGTTCCTATTGGTACTGGTGGCGCTGATCGGCGGCATGATCCCCATGCTCAACAGTGGCCTTAGCTGGGGTGACCGTCCGAAAATCCCCGGTTCGGTGGTGTTCGTGACCCTTTGGGTGTTGGCGATCGCCTGCGCCCTGGGCGCCGCCTGGCAAGCCAAATACCACCGGCTCGCCGCCCTGACCATGGTCAGCGTGTGTGGGCTGATGACCTGCATTACATTCGTGTGGTTCTCGGCGCCGGATTTGGCCTTGACCCAACTGGTGGTGGAAGTGGTGACCACCGTGCTGATCCTGCTCGGCCTGCGCTGGCTGCCACGGCGGATCGAAGAGGTTTCGCCACTGCCTAACACCTTGCGCAGGGCCAGGGTGCGCCGGG
This sequence comes from Pseudomonas sp. S5F11, assembly GCF_019641515.1. NCBI lineage: Bacteria > Pseudomonadati > Pseudomonadota > Gammaproteobacteria > Pseudomonadales > Pseudomonadaceae > Pseudomonas > Pseudomonas sp. S5F11. Next base: position 120,471 of record NZ_JAIFJZ010000001.1, on the reverse strand, counting down.
TCCGCGACTTCCTGCTGTCCACCGTGGTGGGTGGTGGCATGGCGTTGCTGTCCTACGCGATGCTGACCCGCCAGACCCCCAACGATATCTCCTCGTTCTACCTCAGCCGCGCCCTGCCCGAAGGTGGCGGCAGCAATGTGGTGAACGTGATGCTGGTCGACTTCCGAGGCTTCGATACCCTGGGCGAAATCACCGTGCTCGGCGCCGTGGCGCTGACGGTCTACGCCCTGCTGCGGCGTTTCCGCCCATCCAAGGAAAGTATGGAGCTGCCGCCACAACAGCGGCAGTTGGCGCCGGACGTGGCCACTGACCTGGTCAACCCACGCCAGGCCAGCGACACCGCCCTGGGCTTTATGATGGTGCCGGCGGTGCTGGTGCGCTTGCTGCTGCCGATTGCACTGGTGGTGTCGTTTTATCTGTTTATGCGCGGCCACAACCAACCGGGCGGCGGGTTTGTCGCGGGCTTGGTGATGTCGGTGGCGTTTATCCTGCAATACATGGTGGCCGGCACCCAGTGGGTCGAGGCGCAGATGAGTCTGCGGCCGATGCGCTGGATGGGCTTCGGTTTGTTTTCCGCGACCCTCACCGGGCTCGGTGCGCTGTGCTTCGGCTATCCGTTCCTCACCACCCACACCCTGCATCTGAGCGTGCCGGTGCTGGGAGATATCCATATCGCCAGCGCGTTGTTCTTCGATGTGGGCGTGTACGCCATGGTGGTCGGTTCGACCCTGTTGATGCTCACCGCCCTCGGCCACCAATCGGTGCGTGCGCATAAACCGAGCAACCAGCCTAAAGCAGTCGCTGCAACCGAAGGAGCCGCCTGATGGAAGAAGTCATCGCAATTGCCATTGGGGTCCTGGCGGCCTCCGGCGTCTGGTTGATCCTGCGGCCACGGACGTTCCAGGTGGTGATGGGCCTGTGCCTGCTGTCCTACGGGGTCAACCTGTTCATTTTCAGCATGGGCAGCCTGTTTATCGGCAAGGAGCCGATCATCAAGGACGGCGTGCCGCAGGATCTGTTGCACTATACCGATCCCCTGCCCCAGGCCCTGGTGCTGACCGCCATCGTGATCAGCTTCGCCATGACCGCGCTGTTTCTGGTGGTGTTGCTGGCATCGCGGGGCCTGACCGGCACCGACCATGTGGACGGCCGGGAGCCCAGGGAATGAATTGGGTCAACCAACTGATCGTCGCGCCGATCCTGCTGCCGTTGCTCACCGCCGCGCTGATGCTGATGCTCAGCGAGAAACGCCGGCCACTCAAGGCGCGTATCAACCTGTTTTCCAGTGTGCTTGGCCTCGCCACGGCGATCCTGCTGCTGTACTGGACGCAGCAAGGCGGCCCGGGCTCCATCGGTGTGTACCTGCCGGGCAACTGGCAAGTGCCGTTCGGTATTGTGCTGGTGGTGGATCAACTGTCGGCGCTGATGCTGGTGCTCACCGGGATCATCGGCGTCAGTGCGCTGCTGTTCGCCATGGCGCGCTGGGACCGCGCCGGCACCAGTTTCCACGCGCTGTTCCAGATCCAGATGATGGGCCTGTACGGTGCATTCCTCACCGCAGACCTGTTCAACCTGTTCGTATTTTTCGAGGTGCTGCTGGCCGCGTCCTACGGGTTGATGTTGCATGGCTCCGGCCGCGCGCGGGTATCGTCGGGGCTGCATTACATCGCGATCAACCTGTTGGCGTCGTCGCTGTTCCTGATCGGCGCGGCGATGATCTACGGGGTTACCGGCACGCTGAACTTCGCCGACCTGGCGCTGAAAATCCCGCTGGTGCCCGAGGCCGATCGCGGCCTGCTGCACGCCGGTGCGGCGATCCTCGCCACCGCGTTCCTGGCCAAGGCCGGCATGTGGCCGCTGAACTTCTGGTTGGCGCCAGCCTACTCTTCGGCCAGTGCGCCGGTGGCGGCGATGTTCGCGATCATGACCAAGGTCGGCGTGTACACCGTGCTGCGCCTGTGGACCCTGCTGTTTTCCGGCCAGGCCGGCGCGTCGGCGTTGTTCGGCGGCGACTGGCTGGTGTACGGCGGCATGGCCACGATCATCTGTGCGGCGCTGGCGATGGTAGCGGCGCAGCGCCTGGAGCGCATGGCGAGCCTGAGTATCCTGGTCTCGGCCGGGATCCTGCTATCGGCGGTAGGCTTCGCCCAACCGAGCCTGACCGCTGGCGCGTTGTTCTATCTGATCAGCTCCACCCTGGCCTTGAGTGCCCTGTTCCTGTTGGCCGAACTGATCGAGCGTTCGCGCTCGGCCAACGACCTGCCGCTGGATGAAGAAATCGACGCCTTGCCCAAAGCCATGGAGTCCCTGCACCCTCGACCCGGCGTGAACCTGGACGATGAGCAGAAAGCCGTGATCGGCCAGGTGATCCCCTGGACCATGGCCTTCCTCGGCTTGAGCTTCGTGGCCTGCGCCCTGCTGATTATCGGCATGCCGCCGCTGTCCGGGTTTATCGGCAAGCTCAGCCTGTTGAGCGCACTGGTCAACCCGTTGGGCCTCGGTGCCAGCGCCGACGCGCCGATCCGGCCCGCCGCGTGGGGCCTGGTGGTGCTGTTGATCCTGTCCGGCCTGGCCTCGCTGATCGCGTTTGCGCGTATGGGCATCCAGCGCTTCTGGACCCCGGAAGAACGCCCGTCGCCACTGCTGCGTCGCTATGAATGCCTGCCGATCTTCTTCTTACTGGGGCTGAGCATCGCGCTGACCTTCAAGGCAGAACCGCTGATGCGCTACACCCAGGCCACCGCCCAGAGCCTGAACAACCCCGAACAGTACGTGATGGCCGTCATGGCCACGCGCCCGGTGCCCAGCCCTGAAGCCAAGGCCACTGCCGCACAGGTGCAACCATGAAGCGCCTATTCCCTGCCCCGTGGCTGTCCCTGGCGTTGTGGCTGCTGTGGCTGGTGCTGAACCTGTCCGTCAGCCCTGGCAATCTGCTGCTCGGCGCGTTGCTGAGCTTTCTGGCCCCGCTGATGATGGCGCCGTTGCGGCCGCTGCCGATCCGCATCCGCCGTCCGGGCGTGATTCTGCGCCTGTTGCTGCTGGTGGGGCGCGACGTGATCGTGTCCAACCTGCAAGTGGCCTGGGGCGTGCTGACCTGCGGCTCGCGCCCGCCGCGCTCGTGCTTTATCAAGATCCCCTTGGACCTGCGTGACCCCAACGGCCTGGCGGCGCTGTCGATGATCACCACCGTGGTGCCCGGCACCATTTGGTCGGAACTGGCGCTGGACCGCAGCATCCTGCTGCTGCACGTATTCGATCTGGACGATGAAGCGCAGTTTATCGAGCACTTCAAATCCACCTACGAGCGGCCCCTGATGGAGATCTTCGAATGAGCCCCCTGCTCGCCAACGCGATCCTGTTCAGCCTGTTCCTGTTTTCCCTGGCCATGGTGCTGACCCTGATACGCCTGTTCAAAGGCCCGTCGGCCCAGGACCGGGTTCTGGCCCTGGACTATCTGTACATCCTGGCAATGCTGATGATGCTGGTACTGGGCATTCGTTATGCCAGTGACACCTACTTCGAAGCGGCGCTGCTGATCGCGCTGTTCGGCTTCGTGGGCTCGTTTGCCCTGGCCAAATTCCTGCTGCGTGGAGAGGTGATTGAATGATGCCGTTATGGATGGAAATCGTGGTGGGCGTGCTGCTGGTACTCAGCAGCCTGTTTGCACTGATTGGCGCACTAGGGCTGCTGCGCATGAAGGACTTCTTCCAGCGCATGCACCCACCGGCCCTGGCCTCGACATTGGGCGCGTGGTGCGTGGCGTTGGCGTCGATCATCTACTTTTCGGTGCTCAAATCCGGGCCGGTGCTGCATGGCTGGCTGATCCCGATTCTGCTGTCGATCACCGTGCCGGTGACCACAGTATTGCTGGCCCGCACGGCATTGTTCCGCAAGCGCATGGCCGGGGATGATGTGCCGGCTGAGGTCAGCAGCCGGCGCTGAGCGCTGAAAGCCTGCAAGGTCAACCAATGTGGAGGGGCTTGCCCCCGATGACGGTGGACCAGCTACAGATGAGCTGGCTGAGCCGCAATCGGGGGCAAGCCCCCTCCCACATTTGGACTGTACTAGACGACAGACCGGATTCGCTCTGCCAGCTCAGCCAATACCGCCAGTTTCGTCTGGGGTTTAATCGTGGCAACCATCTAAAGCTAGGATGAAATGAGCGTGAAACCCTACGGGCATTTTGGGGATCCCCTAAGACCTGGGTATGTCGCCGTGCTGAGACAGGAGCTCACCATGGATAAAAACATCATTGTCATCGGCGGCGAGTCCAGCGAAGACATGCAGCGCATGACCCGCATCGACGAATATATCGTCGCTTCCTCCGGCAAAGCCCATCCCACGGTTCTCTATATCTCCACCGCCAACGGCGACGACCGTGTAAAGATTACCGACTTCACGGCCAAATATGAGAGCGCTGGTTGCAGCGTACGCACGCTGACATTCTTTATTCCACCCTTTCCCAGCCCTGATCATATTTCATCGTTGTTTAAGCAAGCCGATATCATCTACGTGGCAGGCGGGAATACCCGTGCCATGGTGGCTATCTGGCGTGAGTTTGGCGCGGTGGGCCTTCTGAAAGAGGCATGGGAAAACGGTAAGGTCCTGTGTGGTGTCAGTGCAGGGGCGATTTGCTGGTTTGAGTATGGGCACTCTGACTCAGGGGGAGCGTTCGCCCTGATTACCGGCCTGGGTTTTCTGCCAGGAGCGCTGTGTCCGCATTTCAGTTCAGAGGCGGGAAGAGAAGCTTCGTTTGTTGAGCTTGTCCGGCTCAAAGACGTACAGCCCGCCTACGCCGTCGATGATGGCGTCGCCCTGCATTTCAAGGACGGCAGATACCACGAGACGATTCATAACGACGCGACAAAGAGTGCTTATGTCGTCACTACGACACCTGCGTATCTAACACAGCTTTCGCAGGTTTCCAGCGGCTAGGTCCATCCCTTTTCCAGACGCAGCCCTCTGAAGGAACAGACAATGAGCCCAACCCCTCCCCTACTTGATCACCGTTGGCAGATAGAAAGCAGCCGGGCTGCAGATCTCAAGGATACCGCCAATCCCCTGTGGGAGATGTCGAGCTTTAGCGAGGCTTCGAAGGCGGCGGCGCTGTTGGCAGGTATGTTGGCTGACCCACCGCTATCGGGAGCAAGCCCCCTCCCACACTTGATCGTTGTTGGCAGATAGAAAGCAGCCGGGCTGCAGATCTCATGGATACCACCAATCCCCTGTGGGAGATGTCGAGCTTTAGCGAGGCTTCGAAGGCGGCGGTACTGTTGGCAGGTATGTTGGCTGAGCCACCGCTATCGGGAGCAAGCCTCCTCCCACACTTGATCGTTGTTGACAGGTAGAAAGCAGCCGGGCTGCAGATCTCATGGATACCACCAATCCACTGTGGGAGATGTCGAGCTTTAGCGAGGCTTCGAAGGCGGCGGCACTGTTGGCAGGTATGTTGGCTGACCCACCGCTATCGGGAACAAGCCCCCTCCCACACTTGATCGTTGTTGATAGGTAGAAAGCAGCCCGGCTGTAGATCTCAAGGATACCGCCAATCCCCTGTGGGAGATGTCGAGCTTTAGCGAGGCTTCGAGACGGCGGTACTGTTGGCAGGTATGTTGGCTGAGCCACCGCTATCGGGAGCAAGCCCCCTCCCACACTTGATCGTTGTCGACAGGTAGAAAGCAGCCCGGCTGTAGATCTCAAGGATACCGCCAATCCCCTGTGGGAGATGTCGAGCTTTAGCGAGGCTTCGAAGGCGGCGGTACTGTTGGCAGGTATGCTGGCTGAGCCACCGCTATCGGGAGCAAGCCCCCTCCCACACTTGATCGTTGTTGACAGGTAGAAAGCAGCCCGGCTGTAGATCTCAAGGATACCGCCAATCCCCTGTGGGAGATGTCGAGCTTTAGCGAGGCTTCGAAGGCGGCGGCACTGTTGGCAGGTATGTTGGCTGAGCCACCGCTATCGGGGGCAAGTCGAATCGTCGCGCCGCCCCTCCCACACGGGATCGGATGAGCCGCTCACTAAAACGGTATGCAAAAAAAGCCCCGAACCAGTCGGGGCGTTTTTTATTCAGCAATCAACGATCAAGCTTGATCAGCCAACCGCCAGGTCGTGCCGCCTTTGCCGTCTTCCAACACCACACCCATCGCGGTCAGTTGGTCACGGATACGGTCGGATTCCGCCCAGTCCTTGTTGGTCCGCGCAGCCAAACGCGCCTGGATCAGCGCATCGACTTCAGCCGCGTCCACACGCCCTTCGGCGCCGGCTTGCAGGAAGTCGTCGGCTTCCATCTGCAGCACGCCCAACACGCTCGCCAGTTCTTTCAAGCGTGCCGCCAGGCCTGCCGCCGCGTCGAGGTCGCTCTCGCGCAGGCGATTGATCTCGCGCACCATTTCGAACAGCACCGCGCAGGCTTCCGGCGTGCCGAAGTCGTCGTTCATGACTTCGGTAAAGCGTGCCACGAAGGCTTCGCCGCCGGCAGGTGCAACGGCGGGCAAGCCCTTCAACGCGTGGTAGAACCGCTCCAGGGCGCCCTTGGCGTCCTTGAGGTTGTCTTCCGAGTAGTTGATGGCGCTGCGGTAGTGGCTGGACACCAGCAGGTAACGCACCACTTCCGGGTGGTACTTTTCCAGCACGTCGCGGATGGTGAAGAAGTTGTTCAAGGACTTGGACATCTTCTCGCCATTGATGCGGATCATGCCGCAGTGCATCCAGGCATTGGCGTAGGTCTTGCCGGTGGCGGCTTCGCTCTGGGCGATTTCGTTTTCGTGGTGCGGGAACTCCAGGTCGCTACCGCCGCCGTGAATGTCGAAGGTCTCGCCCAGGCAGCAGGTGGACATCACCGAGCACTCGATGTGCCAGCCCGGACGGCCTGCGCCCCACGGCGACTCCCAGCTCGGCTCGCCGGGCTTGGTGGCTTTCCACAGCACGAAGTCCAGCGGGTCTTGCTTGGCTTCGTCGACTTCGATGCGCGCGCCGATGCGCAGGTCTTCGATTTTCTTGCGCGACAGCTTGCCGTAGCCCATGAACTTGGCCACGCGGTAGTACACGTCGCCATTGCCCGGCGCGTAGGCGTAACCCTTGTCGATCAGGGCCTGGATCATTGCGTGCATGCCGGCGATGTGGTCGGTGGCGCGCGGTTCCATGTCCGGTTTGAGGATGTTAAGGCGCGCCTCGTCCTCGTGCATCGCGGCGATCATGCGCTCGGTCAACGCGTCGAACGACTCGCCGTTTTCGTTGGCGCGATTGATGATCTTGTCGTCGATGTCGGTGATGTTACGCACGTAGGTCAGGTCATAGCCGCTGAAACGCAGCCAGCGGGTGACCAGGTCGAAGGCCACCATGCTGCGGCCGTGGCCGATGTGGCAGTAGTCGTACACGGTCATGCCGCACACGTACATGCGCACCTTGTTGCCATCGAGCGGCTTGAAGACCTCTTTGGTCTTGCTGAGTGTGTTGTAGATCGTTAGCACAACGGCTTCCTTAGAGAATCACTGGCCCCACGAATCACGCAGGGTCACGGTACGGTTGAATACCGGAGCACCAGGTTTCGAGTCCTTGATATCCGCGCAGAAGTAGCCTTCGCGCTCGAACTGGAAACGGTCTTCCGGCTGTGCGTCACCAAGCGATGGCTCGGCACGACAACCAGTGAGTACTTGCAGGGAGTCAGGGTTGATGTTGTCGAGGAAACTGGCGCTGTCTTCGGCCTTCTCGGGATTCGGCGAGCGGAACAGACGGTCGTACAGACGTACTTCGCACTCGACGCTGGCGGCGGCCGGCACCCAGTGGATCACGCCCTTGACCTTGCGGCCTTCGGGGTTCTTGCCCAGGGTGTCCGGGTCGTACGAGCAACGCAGTTCGACGATGTTGCCGTCGGCGTCCTTGATCGCTTCGTCGGCGCGGATCACGTAGCTGCCGCGCAGGCGCACTTCGCCGTTCGGCTCCAGGCGCTTGTAGCCTTTTGGCGGCTCTTCCATGAAGTCGTCACGGTCGATGTAGATTTCACGGGCGAACGGCAGCTTGCGCACGCCGAGGGCTTCGTTCTGCGGATGACGCGGTAATTCGAGGTGGTCGACCTTATCTTCCGGATAGTTGGTAATCACCACTTTCAGCGGACGCAGTACGCACATGGCGCGCGGCGCGTTGGCGTCGAGGTCCTGGCGGATGCTGAATTCGAGCATGCCGTAGTCCACTACGCCGTCGGAACGGTTGGTGCCGACCATTTCGCAGAAATTACGGATCGAAGCCGGCGTGTAGCCACGGCGGCGGAAGCCCGACAGCGTGGACATGCGCGGGTCGTCCCAGCCATGCACGTGCTTTTCATCCACCAGCTGCTTGAGCTTGCGCTTGCTGGTGATGGTGTAGTTCAGGTTCAGGCGGCTGAACTCGTACTGGCGCGGATGGGCCGGCACCGGCAGGTTGTCCAGGAACCACTCGTACAGCGGACGATGGCTCTCGAACTCAAGGGTGCAGATCGAATGAGTGATGCCTTCGATGGCGTCCGACTGGCCGTGGGTGAAGTCGTAGTTGGGGTAGATGCACCACTTGTCGCCGGTCTGGTGGTGATGGGCGTGGCGGATGCGGTACATGATCGGGTCGCGCAGGTTCATGTTCGGCGAGGCCATGTCGATCTTGGCGCGCAGTACGCGGGCGCCGTCCGGGAACTCACCGGCGCGCATGCGGGCGAACCAGTCCAGGTTCTCTTGCACCGAACGGTCGCGGAACGGGCTGTTCTTGCCCGGTTCGGTCAGCGTGCCACGGTATTCCTTGGCTTGCTCCGGGCTCAGATCGTCGACGTAGGCCTTGCCGGCCTTGATCAACTCCACGGCCCAGTCGTGCAACTGGTCGAAGTACTGCGAGGCATAGCGCACTTCACCGGACCATTCGAAACCCAGCCACTTCACGTCGCTTTCGATGGCGTCGATGTATTCCTGGTCTTCCTTGGCCGGGTTGGTGTCGTCGAAACGCAGGTGCGTGACGCCGCCGAATTCCTGGGCCAGGCCGAAGTTCACACAGATCGACTTGGCGTGACCGATGTGCAGGTAGCCGTTGGGCTCAGGCGGGAAACGGGTGACGATCTGCGTGTGCTTGCCCGAATCCAGGTCCGCCTGGATGATCGGGCGCAGGAAATTGACCGGGACGGCAGGTCCGGCCTTGGAATTCGAGGTAGGGTCGACAGTGGGCTTGCTCATAGGATCCTTGAACAGACAGGTTCGTGGCCGTTTGCGGCCAGATAAAACAAAGGGCTTATCATAGCCGAAGCGGTCAAGCCGCTGACAGAGCGCGGCCAAAAACTGCTGCATTTAATGCACGGGCGGTAAAAAACCACCTCGAAATTCCCGCCGGGCACGCTAAACTGCGCGCCTTGGCCGCCGTTTAGCCAGACAGGTCAGGCGCTCTGCGCGCCCAAACCCACGAATTCCCTGAAAAGAGTAGTGCACATGACTCAAGTCAAATTGACCACCAACCACGGTGACATCGTCATCGAGCTGAACGCCGAGAAAGCGCCGATCACCGTCGCCAACTTCATCGAATACGTTAAAGCCGGCCACTACGAAAACACCGTTTTCCACCGTGTCATCGGCAACTTCATGATCCAGGGCGGCGGTTTCGAGCCAGGCATGAAGGAAAAGAAAGACAAGCGCCCAAGCATCCAGAACGAAGCGGACAACGGCCTCTCCAACGACAAGTACACCGTCGCCATGGCCCGTACCATGGAGCCGCATTCGGCCTCCGCGCAGTTCTTCATCAACGTGGCCGACAACACCTTCCTCAACCACAGCGGCAAGAACGTGCAGGGCTGGGGTTATGCGGTGTTCGGTAAAGTCACCGAAGGCACCGATGTGGTCGACAAGATCAAAGGCGTGTCCACCACCTCTAAGGCTGGCCACCAGGACGTCCCTGCTGAAGACGTGATCGTCGAGAAAGCCGAGATCGTTGGGTGATATTGCTGATTTCAGATTTGCATCTGGAAGAGGAGCGCCCGGACATCACCCGGGCGTTTCTGGATCTGCTCCACGGCCGCGCCCGTGGTGCCCAGGCGTTGTACATTCTGGGGGACTTCTTCGAAGCCTGGATTGGCGACGATGGGATGACCGAATTCCAACGCTCGATTTGCGCGCACCTGCGTGAACTGAGCGACAGCGGCACCGCGATTTTCATCATGCACGGCAACCGCGATTTCCTACTTGGCAAGGCGTTCTGCAAAGCCGCCGGCGCCACCCTGCTTAAAGACCCGAGCGTGGTGCAACTGCACGGTGAGCCCGTGCTGCTGATGCACGGCGACAGCCTGTGCACCCGTGACCTTGGCTATATGAAGCTGCGGCGCATCCTGCGCAACCCCATTGTGCTGTTTATCCTGCGCCATCTGCCCTTGGGCAGCCGCCACAAGCTGGCGCGCAAGCTGCGTAGCGAGAGCCGGGCGCAAACGCGCATGAAGGCCAATGACATTGTGGATGTCACCCCCGAGGAAGTGCCGCGGGTCATGCAGCACTTCGGCGTGCGCACACTCGTGCACGGCCATACCCACCGCCCGGCGATCCACAAGCTGCAGATCGGCGACCAGGCTGCCCGGCGCATTGTGCTCGGGGATTGGGACAAGCAGGGTTGGGCGTTGCAGGTGGATGAGCAAGGCTTTCAGTTGGCGGCGTTTGACTTCGTCAACCCGCAACTCGCATTGCCTGGCGCCTGATCCTCAAACCCACTGATAGAGATCAAAATGTGGGGGGAACCCAAGCCCCCTCCCACAATTGATTGCATTTGAGTCTTTGCCAATCAGTGGCCGGACGCTTCCGGCCCTGCCTTGGCACCAAACGGCGGCTTGGCCAGCCACACCAGCAACATCAACGCCATGAACATCCAGCCCAGCAACGTGAAGTAATCCACGGTGGACATCATGTACGCCTGGCTGGTGAGGATGTGATCCAACTGCGTATAAGCCTTCTGCCCCGCTCCGCCCAGCGCCTGTAGGGCATCGCGGGTGGCCGAGTCATAGGGCGTCATGCTTTCGCTCATGTACGCATGGTGCTGGTCGGCGCGGCGGATCCAGATCCAAGTGGTCAGCGACGCCGCAAAGCTACCACCCAGGGTACGCAGGAACGTGGCGAGCCCGGCACCGTCGGCGATCTGCTGCGGAGGCAGGTCGGACATCAGGATGCTCAGGGTCGGCATAAAGAACAATGCCACGCCGATCCCCATAAACAGTTGCACCAGGGCGATATGGGTAAAGTCCACTTCATTGGTGAAGCCCGCGCGCATAAAGCAGCTCAGGCCAATCGCCAGGAACGCCAGGCCCGCCAGCAGACGCAAGTCGAACTTGTGCGCGTACTTGCCCACGAACGGCGACATCAGCACCGGCAGAATACCGATCGGCGCCACCGCCAGCCCGGCCCAGGTGGCGGTGTAGCCCATCTGGGTCTGCAACCACTGCGGCAGGATCAGGTTGATGCCGAAGAAACCGGCATAGCCGAGGATCAACACGATGGTGCCGATGCGGAAGTTACGGTAAGCGAACAGCCGCAGGTTGACCACCGGATGCTCGTCGGTCATTTCCCAGATCACAAACACCGCCAGGGCAATCGCCGAGATCGCCGCGCCGATAATGATGAAATTGGATTCGAACCAGTCCAGGTCATTGCCCTTGTCGAGGATGATCTGCAACGCGCCAACCCCGACGATCAAGCTGAGCAACCCGACGTAATCCATGGGTTGGTAACTGGTGTGCACCGGGCGTTTCTTCAATTGCGAGCGCACCACCATCACCGCAAAGATGCCGATGGGTACGTTGATAAAGAAGATCCACGGCCAGCTGTAACTGTCAGTGATCCAACCGCCGAGGATCGGCCCGGCAATCGGCGCCACCACCGTGACCATCGCCAGCAGCGCCAGGGCCATGCCGCGTTTGGCCGGCGGGTACACCGCGATCAGCAGCGTCTGGGTCATCGGGTACAACGGCCCGGCCACCAGGCCTTGCAGTACCCGAAACCCGATCAATTCGGGCATCGACGTGGAAATCCCGCAGAGGAACGACGCCAATACAAACAGCATGGTCGCCCACAGGAACAGCTTCACCTCGCCAAAGCGCCGACTCAACCAGCCGGTGAGCGGCAATGCAATTGCGTTGCTCACCGCAAACGAGGTAATCACCCAGGTGCCCTGCTCCGAACTCACGCCCAGGTTGCCGGAGATAGTCGGCAACGCCACGTTGGCGATGGTGGTGTCGAGCACCTGCATAAAGGTCGCCAGCGACAGGCCAATAGTGGCCATCAACAGGCTGGGCGGCGTGAACGAGGCTTCCTTGCTCATCAGCGTTGCGCAGCCTTGGGAGCGGCGACGCTGTTGGCATGGATCAGTTGCGTGATCATGGCATCGGCCTCGGCCAGTTGCTGGTCATACACCGTGGTGGTGAACGACGCCTTCTGCGGCGGTTGTTGCGCCAGCACCGGGCCGCTCTGGTCATGCAGGTCGACGTTGACCACCGTGCTCAAGCCCACGCGTAGCGGGTGCTTGGCCAGTTCTTCGGCGTTGATGTGGATACGCACCGGCACACGCTGCACGATTTTGATCCAGTTACCGGTGGCGTTCTGCGCCGGCAGCAAGGCGAATGCGCTACCGGTTCCGGCGCCGAGGCTGTCGACGGTGCCGCTGTATTTAACGTCGCTGCCGTAGATGTCCGACTCAATGTCCACCGGCTGGCCGATGCGCATATCGCGCAGTTGGGTTTCCTTGAAGTTGGCGTCGATCCACAGCTGGTCCAGTGGGATCACCGCCATCAACGCCGTGCCTGGTTGCACGCGCTGGCCCAATTGCACGCTGCGCTTGGCCACGTAGCCGGTGACCGGCGCGATCAAGGTGCTGCGCGCGTTGGTCAGGTAAGCCTGGCGCAGTTGCGCGGCGGCGGCCTGCACGTCGGGGTGCGAGCTGATCACCGTGTCGTCCACCAGGGCGTTGGTGGTTTTGAGTTGCTGTTCAAGATTGGTCAGGGCGTTCTTGGCTGCGGTCAGGCTGTCACGGGCGTGGGACAGTTCTTCCTGGGAAATCGCCCCGCCCTGGGCCAGGGTCTTACGGCGGTTGTAGTTGTCCTGGGCAGTCTGGACATCGGCTTTCTGCGCATTGACCTGGGCTTTCATGCCGTCAACGTTGCTGTACAAGCCACGTACCTGGCGCACGGTGCGCGCCAAGTTGGCCTGGGCACTTTGCAGGCCGACAGCGGCGTCGTTCGGGTCGAAATTGACCAGCACCTGGCCGGCATGCACCAGGTCGCCATCATCGGCGCCGATGCTAACCACGGTGCCGGTGACCAGCGGGGTGATTTCCACCACGTTGCCATTCACATAGGCATCGTCGGTGCTTTCATTGAAGCGCCCGTACAGTTCGTACCAACCCCACACGCCGACCACGCCCAGGATGACGATCAAGGCGAGGCCGATCAGCATGACTTTGCGCTTGCGCGGGTTGTTGTTGGTGTTCGGTTGCGGTGTGGCGTTGGAGTGTTCGGCAGTGGCCATAACAAATACCTCGAATTATTCCGTGCGGGTGGCAGGGGTGGTCGACGCGACATTACTGGCGCTGTAACCGCCGCCCAGGGCCTGCATCAATTGGATCGACAGGGTGATTTGCCCGGCATTGAGGGTCGCCAGCTGACGCTGGGCCTGCAGCAGTTGCTGCTCGATGCTGAGCACGTCCAGGTAGCTGCCGATGCCGGAGCCGTAACGCTGGACCACCGTGTCGTAGGACTGCTGGGCAATGTCCGTAGCGTGTTGCTGGGCCTGGATCTGCCGGCCGGTGTCGCGCAGTTGCGACAAGGTGTTGCCGATATCACCCAGGGCTTGCACCAGGGTTTTGTTGTATTGCGCCACGGCCAGGTCGTAGTCAGCGTCGCGGGCGTCAAGGTCGGCACGCAGGCGGCCGCCGTCGAAGATCGGCAACGAGACCGTCGGCGCAATATTGAAGAAGCGGCTGGCCGAACCGAACATGGCATCGTCCAGCAACGACTCGGCGCCGGCGCTGGCGCTGAGATTGAGGTTGGGGTAGAAGCGGGTTTTGCTCGCATCGATATTGCGACCCGCCGCCTCCACGCGCCAGCGCGCGGCGATCAGATCGGGGCGCCGGCCCAGCAGCTCGGCGGGCAGCACCGCAGGCACCGCCACAGCGGCGGGCTTGAGCACGGCCGGGCGTGCTAGTTCGCCGCCACGGTCCGGGCCTTTACCGAGCAACACCGCCAGGGCGATCTTGGCGCTCTGCAATTGTTTTTGCGCATCGATCAACTGCGACTCGGAACTCGCCGCCAGGCTTTCGGTTTGCTGGTACTGGTAGTGGCTGTCGATGCCAGAATCCAGGCGACGCTGGCTCAGTTCGAGCATCTGCCGGGTGCGCTTGAGGTCTTCTTCAGCGAGGTCACGCACGATATGGGCCTGGCCCAGATCGCTGTAGGCCTTGGCCACATCGGCGGCCAGGGTCAGGCGCGCGGCCTGTTGATCGACTTGGGCGGCACGCGCCTGGCCCAACGCGGCCTCCCAGGCGGCGCGCTGGCCACCCCAGAGGTCGAAGGTGTAATTGAAGCTGGCGCCGATGTTGCGCACCGTCGAGTAGGCATCGCCCTCCCCGCGCGGGTCCTGGTCCTTGGCCAGGCGCGAACGGCTCACTCCGGCGCTGGCATCCAGGGTCGGCATGCGCGCGGCGTCGGCAGCGTAGGCAGCCGCTTGAGCCTGATGCGCACGGGCGCTGGCTACTTGCATATCCGGGCTGTTTTGCAGGGCTTCGTTGATCAGGCCGTCGAGCTGCGGGTCGCCGAGGCTTTTCCACCAATCGGCGCTCGGCCAGGCAGCACTGGAGAGGGTCACCCCACTCAAGGACTTGCCGGTTTGCAGCGTATTGGCATCAAGGCGCTGGCCCTGGGTGTCGAGGCCGCTGTAGTTGGCGCAGCCGGCCATGCTCATGGCCATGAGCACCAGGCATAGGGCGCGTGTGTTCATGCTTTACCTACCCGCTGCAGGGTGATGGGGTCACCTGCGGCTATCAGAATTTTCTTGAGGATGCGTTCCAGGGTTTCCAGCTCGCCCGGTTCGAGCACACCGGCCAGCTGATTCAGCGCAGCGGCGCCGATGTGCGGCAGCATGTCCGCCAAGCGCTGGCCGTCGGCGGTGAGGACCAGTTGCACCTGGCGCCGGTCCTGTTCGGAGCGCTGCCGGCACAGCAAGCCTTTCTGCTCCAGGCGATCGAGCATGCGCGTCATCGAGCCGCTGTCCAGGGACAGGTTGCGGCACAGCTCCGCGGGGGTGTCGACACCGAACTGGGCCATGATAATCAACACCTTGAACTGCGCGGCGGTGATGCCGTGCGGTTCCATATGGGTGTCGATGATGCGGTCCTTGAGGATCGCGGCGCGGCCCAGCAACAGGCCAAGGTGGCAGTTGTGGAAGTTGTCAGGGGTGAAGTGCGGCATAGAAAGTCACCTTATTACTGCCTAGGCAGTGAATGTGTGACGAGATATTACTGCCTAGGCAGCGAAAGTCAAATGGAATAGTTAGGTTGCTTGGTAGTTTGGCGATGGGTGGGTGAAAGACAGACTTAATGTGGGAGGGGGCTTGCTGTGGTGAGCGGGCTTGCTGTGGCGAGCGGGCTTGCCCCGCGCTGGGCCGCGAAGCGGCCCCATTCCAGGCGATGTGGTTTAACTGATACACCGAGGTGCCTGGGTTTGGGTCTGCTTCGCAGCCCAGCGCGGGGCAAGCCCGCTCACCACAGCAAGCCCGCTCACTACAGAAAAACCGCTCACCACAGCAAGCTCCTTCTTATATTTCTATCCCCGTTGGGTTTAGAAATCGCGCTTGTAGAAGATATCCAGGGAGCTGGCCACGCCGCTGGCCACTTCCAAGTAGACCTTTTTGCTCAGCAGGTAGCGCAAGGCAATGGTGTTGGCCGGTTCGAATACCCCAACCCCATAGCGCAGGCTGAGTTTCTCGGTGATTTTGCCGCTGGCGACCACGGCGGTGTTGTTGCCGCTGCCTTGGGTGTCGAGGTCGAAGTCGCGGATGCCGAGCTTGTTGGCGATGTCCGAGGTCACCCCGGCGCTGCCCATCAGGCCAAGGCCCAGGGCGGCTTGGGCGAGCATATTGTTGTCTTCGCCGGTGGTGCTCAGCGGACGCCCCAGCACCAGATAGGACAGCGCCTGTTCCTGGCTCATGGCCGGTTCCGAGAAGATTTGCGTCGTAGGTTGCTCGGCGCTACCGCTCAGGCGAATACCGGCGGTCACGTCGTCGGTCTTGCGGATCGCCTCGATGTCCAGGTACGGCTGGTCCAGCGGCCCGGCGAACAGTAGGCGTGCACGCCGCACGTCGAGTTTCTGCCCATAGGCGCGGTAGCGGCCGTCGTTGAGCCACAGCTCGCCCCGAGTGTCCAGGTTATCGCCGATATGCACCTGGCCCTGCACCTTGGCGGTCAGACCAAAGCCGGAGAAATTCAGGCGGTCTTCACCCACCACCACGTCGATATCCATGGCCATGGCCATCGGCGGCTTGCCCTCCTCGGTCTGGCTGCCAATGATCACGGTGTCATCCGACACCTTGACCGTCGACGGCGGCAGTTCACGCACGGTGATATCGCCGCGCGGAATCTGCACCTTGCCGGCGATGGCCAGCCGGTCGTTCTTGAGGCTGATCGTCAAGTCGGGCGCTACTTCCAGCTCGGCATAGGGTTCGACGGTGATCGGCAGTTGCGCGCCTTGCAGGTGCAGGTCCACCGCCAGGGCCTGGCCCCAGTCGATCTGCCCCTTGAGGCTGCCCTGCCCGGCTTTACCGCTGCGCCAGCCGCCATTCAACTGCACACTTTCACCGGCAATCAGCGCCTGCACGTTCAGCCCTTCGAGGCTGATGGGCAGTTCGGGCCCGGACACTTCGCCGCCCACCAGGTTGACGCTGCCGTTGACCTGCGGTGCCAGCAGGCCACCGCTGATGCGGCCGTTGCCGTTGAGCTTGCCGCTGAGTTTTTCCACCATTGGCACGAATGGCCGCGCCACGGCCAGATCC
Source organism: Pseudomonas sp. S5F11 (assembly GCF_019641515.1). Lineage (NCBI taxonomy): Bacteria > Pseudomonadati > Pseudomonadota > Gammaproteobacteria > Pseudomonadales > Pseudomonadaceae > Pseudomonas > Pseudomonas sp. S5F11. Next base: position 103,453 of record NZ_JAIFJZ010000001.1, on the reverse strand, counting down.
AGCCCCATGAGGCTGAACTGGCCGGTGATCGGCTTGTTTTTCGGCAATGGATTGATCTGCGCCTGCAACAGCAACTCACCGAGCTTGCCGCCATGGAAGTTCAGCTGCGTGTCGATGCGCCGGGGGTTGAGGGTGGTTTCCAGCTTGAGGGTGTCGTAGGGAAAGTCCAACCACTGGGCCTTGTCCTTGACGCGCAAGGTGCCACCGCTGGCATCCACCGACACCACCCCTTTGGGGCCACTGGCGGGCAGGTCCAGTTGCAGGTCGGCATTGAGGCGACCCTGCCAGGCGAAATCCTTGGGCAAAAACGCCGCCAGGCTGTCGATGGGGAACTGCTTGAGGTGGTAGCGCAATTTCGGCTCGGGCATCAGCCGCTGATCTTCGCCGCACAGGCTTGATGCTCCGGAGACCCAGCAGTGCGCCGCAAATGTCAGTCGGCCATCGGCCAAGCGTTCGATTTTGGCCGGGGACTGCAGCCGCCAGTCCTGGCCACCGGCCTGCACATCGCCGCTGGCCAGACGCCCGCGCCAGTTGCCCTTGTCGAGAGTGCCGTCCAGGGCCAAAGCCAATTTGACCAGGGGCCCGGCCAGGTCGAGCTGGACCTTTTGCTGGCGGATGTCGCCCTGGGCGCTGGCGGTAAGCGTGCCGACCTGGGTGTCACCGCTCTGGATGCCGCTGCCCTTGAGGTCGATTATCGCGCGCTGGGCGCTATCCAACCTGGCATCGAGGCTGAGGGCTTGCAGGCGGTTGTCGGCGAACGCCAGTTGCTGGCCCTTGAGGCCGAGCTTGCCCTGGGGCGCCTTGAGCGTACCGGCCACGTCGAGCCGGCCGTTGATCTGACCGCGCAACTGCGGCCACAACTGAGCCAGGCGTGCGAGCTTGATATCGATCTGCCCGGCCAGACGCTGTTGAAGGCTGCCGCTGCCCTGGATGCGGTTGTCGCCCAGGCGCAAGTCGAGATTGGCCAGGGTCCACTGCTCGCCGGCGCCATCGGCCTGGGCCGCCAGCACCGCAGTTTGCCCGCGCAGGCGGCCTTTGAGGTCGAGGTCGGCGTTGAGTTTGAGCTGCTCGTTCTTGAATTCGCCCTTGCTGCGTAGCGGGCCGGCCAGGGTGCCGGGCAACTCAGCCACCCAGTACGCCGGGTTCAGCGCCGACAGGTCCAGCGCAGTGTCCCAGGCGATGCCATCGGCGAATTGCAGGTTCAAGTGACCTTCGGCCTTGCCCTGGCCGGCGCTCAGTTTCAGCTCCGGCAGGAACACCTGCGTAAGGTCGCCGCTGAACGGCGTGACCACCGAAAATGGGCCGGCCGGGCCATCGAGGTCGGCCGTGAGGTTGCCGAGGTAATTACCATCTTTATAAGCAACCTCGCCATTGAATGTACGTAACGTCACCTGGGGCTCGTCGATCAGCGGGTACAGGCGATGCCACGGGAAATCCAGCCAGGCGATTTTGGCATCGGCGCTGAAGCCTTGCTGCCAGTCCAGGTTGGCGCTGAGTTTCAGGCTTTGTTTGTCGCCGGCATTTACGTCCAGGCCGGCGATCTGCGCGCCTTTGGCGTCTACTTTGCCTTGCAGCAACAGATCGACCGGGCCTTTTTCCGCCGGCAACACGGCCTTGCCTTGCAGTTGGTAGCCACGGCTCAAGTCGCCCTTGGCGGTAAGGTCCAGTTGATTGAGCTGCAGGGTGTCGGGCAAATCAGCGCTGGGCTTGAAGCCATCGGCGGTGATGTGTAATTGGGCGGGCAGGTTTTCCGCCAGGGGTTGCAGTTCGCCGCTGAGTTTGGCCGGCAGGTAGCCGCTGCTGTCGGCGTCGAGTTTGAGGGTTTTGAGCAGGTCGCCGTCGACCTTCAGCGCCACTGTCCAAGGCGCACCGCCGGGTGCGTAAGGCAGGCTCAGGTTGCCGCTGGCGGTCAACGGCCAATCACCGCTGGGCTGCAACAAGCCGCTCAGGTCCAGTACCAGATCGTCGCGCTGCAGGTGCACGGCGTCGATCTGCATGCCCGCCGCCGTCCAGTGCGCCGCCAGTTGCAGACCCTTGAGTTCCTCGCTGCCGTTGAACAACAGGCGACCGACGCGAACGTCGCCCAATTGCAGGGCTACCGGTAGTTTCAAGTCCGGCAGTTGGATCGGCCCGCTGCTGTCGTCGCCACTGGGGGGAAATTGCAGGCTGACCTGTTCCACCTCCAGTCGGTCGATGCACAAGGTCATGCGCAGCAAGCAAGCCGGCGACCAGGCAAACGTCGGTGCCTGGAGTTCGACGCGGCTGCTGCCCTGCTCCCAGAGCAGATGGTCGGCGCGCCATTGGCCGCCCAAACGGCCCTGGAAATTCTCCACGCTCAACCCCGGCACACGCGCCAGCGCCCAACGGCTGCCGGCCTGGGTGCCGAGTATCGCCCAACCCGTCAGCACTCCTATGGCGAGGACGGCCACCACGGCCAGCCCGGCTATTTTTACCCCACGCATCACAACTCAGGCCCCATGGAAAAGTGCAAACGAACGCCGCCCGGATCTTCCAGGGCATGGGCCAGGTCCAAACGAATCGGCCCGACCGGCGAGACCCAGCGGATGCCGACGCCGACGCCGGTCTTCAGGCTGGGCAGCTCCAGATTGTTGAAGGAGTTGCCCTGGTCGATAAAGGTCGCAATCCGCCATTTTTCGGCGATGGAATATTGATACTCGGCACTCAGCGCCACCATGTAGCGCCCACCGATGCGATCGCCGCGGTCGTTTTCGGGGGACAACGTCTGGTACTCGTAGCCGCGCACGCTTTGGTCGCCACCGGCAAAAAAACGCAGCGACGGCGGCACTGATTTATAGCCATTGGTGGCACTGCCGCCCACTTGGGCACGGGCGAGGAAGCGATGGTTGTCCCACAAGGTGGTCAGGCCTTTGACCATTGCTGTGCCGTACAGCAAATTGGTGTCTGAACCCAGCCCTTCCTTGGCCACCTTGGTGTCCAATTGCAAGCGATAGCCATGGTGGGGGTCGATGCGATTGTCACTGCGCAGGTAGGAATAACTGACGCCCGGCATCAACAGGTTGCTCAAGCCCGAATCGTCACCCAGGCGATACTCTTCGCGCTGCCATTTGAGCGAGATCACCCGCGTCCAGCCGCTGGGCAGTTTGCTGTGCCATTCCGGGCCGAGGGTGAGCAATTTACTCAGGGTGTCGGTGTTGGCGATTTCTTCGTTCTGGTAGCCGCCGGCAAAGCGCAGTTTGTCGGTGAGCGGCGGGTCGAGGGGAATGTCATACCAGAGGCCAACGTTCTGCCGCGGCGCCGACAGTTCGGCTTCCCAGCCATAGCTATGGCCCTGAGGGTTGACCCAATGTCGCGTCCAGTTGGCTTTGCCGCGCGGGCCTACGTCGGTGGAGTAACCCAGGCCCAGGCCCATGGTGCGCGGCTTGCGTGTGTCCAACTGCACGGCTACCGGGATCACATCATTGGTGGAGGCGGCGGGCGCGGCGTCTACGCGCACGCCTTCGAAAAACCCGCTGGCCTGCAAGTTCTGGTTGAGTTCGGCAATAAGTTCGGAGTCGTAAGGGTCGCCGCTTTTGAACGGCACCATGCGGTGCAACAGGTCTTCGTCGAACGGCGTATCGCCGGCGAAACTGACTTTGCCGAGGGTGTAGCGCGGGCCGCTGTCATACACCAGTTCGATATCGGCGACGCCGGCCTGGGGGTCCACCGCGAGTGTCTGCCGGGTAAAGCGCCCGCTGAAAAAGCCGTAGCGCGAAGCCTGGTTCTGGATCAGTCGCTTGGCGTCTTCGTAATGACCGTGGTTGAGAATGGCGCCGGATTTAAGGTCGTCGCTGGCGGGTACGCGAAACGCTTTGAGGTTCGCCGCCGGGCCGTCGACCCGAATGGTCACATCACGCAAGTGCACCGGTTCGCCGGGGTCGACGTTGAGGATCAGGCGCGGGTTCTTGCCCCCCTGCACGTCGCTATCGATGCGCGGTTGATAAAAGCCCAGCGCCTGAGCGGCTTTGCGCGCCTGCTCCTCGGCACCACGGCTGAACCGCAGCAGGGCCTCTTCATCACGATCGCCCACGCCGCCGATGTAGCCTTCAATATTGGCTTTCAACGCGTCGTTGGCGGGTTTGATGCGCACGTCCAATTCGCTTTGCGCCAGCGCGCCGCAGCTTGTAAACAGCAGAATCAAGCTGCTGGTGAATCTTCCTGGAAACTTCATAGGCGCGGATGCTACACGAGCGGGCGAGAAACGTAGAACTCGGAAAGTTCTGAAAAAATCTGCATCACGCCGTGGCGGCCTGCAATACCTGGGGGTTGGGGTGAAAAAAAACATGCTCCAACACCGGCCCCACTGCCACTTCACCGATTTCCTCATAGCCCTGGCGTTTATAAAACTCCAGGTAACGCGAATTGCCCGTGTCGAGCACCACGCCGGAAGAATGTGGGTCTTCGGCGCACCAGTTATGCACCGCCTGCAACAACTGCTCACCGTAATGCTTGCCCTGGAACTGCGGATGAATCCCCAGCAGCGGCAGCATATGCACCGACTCGCTGGGCAAGCACGCCAGCACGGCATGGTGATAATCCAGATAACGCCGCGTGCCGCGCACCCCGGTGCTCAGCCACATGCGCAATTGCCAGGCCCAGCTTTCGGTGATTCCCAGGCGCCGTTGCGGCGGCGCAATCAGCGCGATGCCGATCAGACGGTCATTCACAAACAGGCCAATGGCCGGCAGCTTCTGGAAGAAGTGCTGCTTGACCAGCTCACGCACGGTGGCGCGCACCCGCTGTTCATAGCCGGGACGCTCGGCCTCAAAGATATAGGCGAATGTCGGTTCGTGGCGGTAAGCCTGGTACAACAGGGAACGGGCTTCGCGGGAATAGCCGCTGTTGAGCACACGGATGTCGGCGATGGCAGTCGAAGTCTCAGGCATACAATCAATCTCAGTGGGCGCCACTCAAAGGATGGCGTTCTTATGGGTACGAACCTACGCAGCACCAGTCGTTCCCAGACATTAGCAGCGCATCTGCCCTACCGCCACGCTGGCCCCCGTCTGACTTGTCGGCTAGCATCGCCCTTTTTGCCAAGACCGGACTGCCGACCATGAAAATCGTCTCCTTCAATATCAACGGGCTGCGCGCCCGCCCTCATCAGTTGGCGGCGCTGATTGAAAAGCATCAACCGGATGTGATCGGCCTGCAGGAAACCAAGGTCCACGACGACCAGTTCCCCCTCGCTGAAGTGCAAGCCCTTGGCTATCACGTGTATTACCACGGGCAGAAAGGCCACTACGGCGTGGCCCTGCTGTCGCGTCAGCCAGCGTTGAGCGTGCATAAAGGCTTTGCCAGCGATGAAGAAGACGCCCAGCGCCGCTTTATCTGGGGCACCTTTGCCGACGAGAACGGCCAGCCGGTCACCATCATGAATGGCTACTTCCCCCAAGGCGAAAGCCGCGACCACCCCACTAAATTTCCGGCCAAGCAGCGCTTCTACGAAGACCTGCAGCAATTGCTGGAAAGCCAGTTCAGCAACGACCAGGCGCTGGTGGTGATGGGCGACGTGAATATTTCCCCGGAAGATTGCGACATCGGCATCGGCGCCGACAACGCCAAACGTTGGCTCAAGACCGGCAAATGCAGCTTCCTGCCCGAGGAGCGCGAGTGGATGGCGCGCCTGAAAAACTGGGGCCTGGTGGACAGTTTCCGGCACCTGAACCCGGACGTGAGCGACCGTTTCAGCTGGTTCGACTACCGCAGCCGCGGCTTTGAAGATGAGCCCAAGCGCGGCCTGCGCATCGACGTGATCATGGCCTCCACGGGCTTGCTGCATCGGGTCAAGGATGCGGGGGTGGATTACGAATTGCGTGGTTTGGAAAAACCCTCGGACCATGCGCCGATCTGGCTTGAATTGAGCTGACGGGTTGTCGGGCTTGATCAGATCTGGGCGTGTCCGCCAGTCAGTCATATTTATGCAACCTGACTGACTTAATCTCGCGGCACTCCCTTTGGCTTGAGAAGGTGCCGGCATGACGCTGCGCGTTCTGTTCCTGTTGTGTTGCCTATTGCCCCTCGCCGCCGTGGCCGCTCCACTGCCTGTTCCCGATCATGGCCCAGCCTTGCGCATCCAAGGTTCCAACACCATTGGCGCGGCATTGGGCCCGGCACTGGTCAAGGGGTTGATGGCGCAGCAGGGTTTGCAAGACGTACACAGCGAGCCGGCCGACGGAGCCAATGAACAGCGGATCGTCGGCAAAACGCGCCAAGGCAAGACGGTGACCGTCGAGGTGGCGGCCCATGGTTCCAGCACCGGTTTTGCAGCGCTTAAAAAAACCAGCGCGGACCTGGCAGCTTCGTCCCGTCCCATCAAGGACAGCGAACTGGTGGACCTCGAACCCCTGGGCGACCTGAAAAGCCCCGACGCCGAACAGGTGATCGCCATCGATGGCCTGGCCATCATCCTTAACCCGCGCAACCCGCTGACGACGTTGAACACCGTGCAACTGGCACAGATCTTCAACGGCGAGATCAGCACCTGGGAGGCGCTGGGCGGGGTCGGCGGGCCGATCCATGTGTATGCGCGGGATGACCAGTCGGGCACCTACGATACCTTCAAGGAGCTGGTACTGCGCCTGCGCGGTAAGCCGTTGGTGGCGAGCGCCCAGCGTTTCGAATCCAGCGAGCAGTTGTCCGACGCGGTCAGCGGCGATCCCCAAGGCATCGGCTTTATCGGCCTGCCCTACGTGCGCCAGGCCAAGGCGGTGGCGGTTGTCGACGGTGACTCGCAACCGATGCTGCCGTTGAACAGCCTGATCGCCACCGAGGATTACCCGCTGTCACGCCGTTTGTACTTTTACTTGCCACCGTCGAACCGCAACCCCTGGGCCGATGCGCTGGTGGACTTTACCCAGAGCCCCAAGGGCCAGGCGATCGTGGCGGCCAACGGCTTTATCGCGCAGCAGGTGCAAGCCATGGCCGTGACACCGCGCCCCACGATGCCCGACGACTACCAGGCAATAGCCCGCGACGCCCAGCGCTTGAGCGTGAATTTTCGCTTCGAAGAAGGCAGCGCCAGCCTCGACAACAAGGCACGCCAGGACCTGCAACGGGTGGTGGCGTACCTGAAACGTCACGACAAGCTCAATAAGCAGGTCACGCTGGTGGGCTTTGGCGACGCCAAGAATGACCCGCAACGCGCAGCATTACTGTCCAAGCTGCGTGCCATGGCGGTGCGGCGAGAGCTGGTTCGCAGCGGCGTGGTGCTGCGCGATATCCGTGGGTTCGGGGCGCAGATGCCAGTAGCGGCGAATACGGCGGATGAGGGGCGGATCAAGAATCGGCGGGTGGAGGTGTGGGTGTACTGAGGCTTGGGTGTTGGGTTGTTGGCACTGGCCTTATCGGGGGCAAGCCCCCTCCCACACTGACTGGAAGCACACGATCACAGGTGGGAGGGGGCTTGCCCCCGATGCAGGCGCTGCGGTGTCACTGCCCGCCGCGCATCAACTCCCGAGGCACGTACTTGCCGATCTCGAACTTGCCGATCGCCGCGCGGTGCACTTCGTCCGGGCCGTCGGCCAGGCGCAGGGTGCGCTGCATGGCGTACATGTAGGCCAAGGGGAAGTCGTTGGACACCCCGGCACCGCCGTGGATCTGGATCGCGCGGTCGATCACCTTCAGGGCGACGTTCGGCGCCACTACTTTGATCTGGGCGATTTCGCTTTTTGCCACTTTGTTACCCACGGTGTCCATCATGTACGCCGCCTTCAGGGTCAGCAGGCGCGCCATGTCGATTTCCATGCGTGAGTCGGCGATCTTGTCGATATTGCCGCCCAACCGCGCCAACGGTTTGCCGAAAGCGGTACGGCTGACCGAGCGCTTGCACATCAATTCCAGCGCGCGCTCGGCCATACCGATCGAGCGCATGCAGTGGTGGATACGGCCAGGGCCAAGGCGCCCCTGGGCAATCTCGAAGCCACGCCCTTCACCCAACAATACGTTTTCATAAGGTACGCGCACGTTGTCGAACAGCACTTCGGCATGGCCGTGGGGCGCGTCGTCGTAACCGAACACCGGCAGCGGCCGCAGGATTTTCACCCCGGGGGTATCCACCGGCACCAGGATCATCGAGTGCTGCTGGTGACGCGGCGCATCGGGGTTGCTCAGGCCCATAAAGATCAGGATTTTGCAGCGTGGATCGCAGGCGCCGGAAGTCCACCATTTCTTGCCGTTGATCACCCACTCGTCGCCCTGGCGTTCGGCGCGGGCGGCCATGTTGGTGGCGTCCGAGGAAGCCACGTCCGGTTCGGTCATGGCGAATGCCGAGCGGATCTCGCCGCGCAGCAGTGGTTCAAGCCAGCGCTGTTTCTGTTCGGCATTGGCATAGCGCACCAGCACTTCCATATTGCCAGTATCCGGCGCCGAGCAGTTGAACGGCTCCGGCCCCAGCAGCGAACGGCCCATGATTTCCGCCAAGGGCGCGTATTCGAGGTTGGTCAGGCCAGCGCCCAGTTCGGACTCGGGCAAGAACAAATTCCACAGGCCCTCGGCTTTAGCTTTGGCTTTGAGTTCTTCCATGATCGCAGTGGGCTGCCAACGGTCGCCTTCGCTGACCTGGCGTTCAAACACCGGCTCGGCGGGGTAAACGTAAGCGTCCATGAACGCAGTGACGCGTTCACGCAGTTCCTGAACCTTGGGCGAATAGGCGAAATCCATGAGCAGCTCCCTTCTTGGAGAGGTTGTTTAGGTCATGCAATCGATGCTAGAACAGCGTTGATAATTTACCTAGCCTATTCTCGGCGTGTATTAACATTCATCACCGATATATGATCGGCGTATGAGCACCTAACAATAAGAGCGCAACGAAATGAATCTGAGCAAGGTCGACCTCAACCTCTTCATCGTCTTTGACGCGATCTACACCGAAGCCAACCTGACCCGCGCCGGGCAGATTGTCGGCATCACCCAACCGGCGGTGTCCAACGCTCTGGCCCGTCTGCGCGAGACCTTCAACGACCCGCTGTTCGTGCGCACCGCCCAAGGCATGGTGCCCACGCCGATGGCGCAGAACATCATCGGCCCGGTGCGCAACGCGCTGTCGCTGCTGCGGGTGTCGGTGCAGGAAAGCCGCATCTTCAACCCGCAACAGGCGGCCAAAACCTACCGCATCAGCATGACCGACCTTACCGAGGCGGTGATCCTGCCGCCGCTGTTCCAGCGCCTGCGCCGCCTGGCGCCCACGGTGGTGATCGAGAGTTTCCTCTCCAAGCGCCGCGAAACCACCAAGGAACTGGCCGCCGGGCGCCTGGACTTTGCCGTGGACGCGCCGCTCAATACCGACCCGCAGGTACGTCACGTCAAGCTGATGGAGGACCGCTACGTCTGCGCCATGCGCAAGGGCCACCCGATGGCGGGCAAGGACAAATTCACCTTGGACGATTACCTGTCGCTGACCCATATCCATATCTCCAGCCGTCGCAACGGTCTGGGCCACGTCGACCTGGCGCTGGGCAAAATGGGCATCCAGCGCAAGATCGCCCTGCGCTCCCAGCATTACCTGATGGCCTCGCAAGTGCTGCAGCAGACCGACATGGTGATGACCGTGCCCGAGCGCTTTGCCCGACGCCATGAACTGCACTGGTTCAACTTGCCGGTGAACGACGTACCGCCGGTGGAAACCCACTTGTACTGGCACGAAAGCACCGACCAAGACCCGGCCAACCGCTGGATGCGCGAGCAGATGATCGAGCTGTGCCAACAAGTCACCGCCCACGAAAAGAAGCTCGACAAACAACAAGCTTGAGCGCCCCTCCCGTGCAATGGACTACCAAGGAGCCCTTTGTGGGAGGGGGCTCGCCCCCGATGGTCCGCGCAGCGGACCTTGACGTTCACGTCAACCTACCTTTAGCTTAGCGCCAGAACTTTCTTGAGCGCCGCCATGAGCACTACCTACAGTATTTCCGACCTCGCCCGCGAGCTGGATATCACCACCCGCGCCATCCGTTTCTATGAAGAACAGGGCCTGCTGGCCCCTGAGCGGCGTGGTCAGGAACGCATTTACAGCGCGCGGGACAAGGTCAGCCTTAAGCTGATCCTGCGCGGCAAGCGCATCGGCTTTTCCCTGGCCGAGTGCCGCGAATTGATCGAACTCTATGACCCCAGCAGCGGCAACCACATCCAGCTCAACAGCATGCTGGCCAAGATCGCCGAGCGCCGTGAGCAGTTGGAACAGCAACTGCTGGATATCGAACAGATGAAGCTGGAACTGGACACCGCCGAAGAGCGTTGCACCCAGGCCCTGGCCCAAACCATGCGCCAGGCCGGCGATTGATCAGAAGGTGACCGCCATGACCCTCCCCTCCCACGTCCGCCTGGTTGAAGTCGGCCCGCGCGACGGTTTGCAGAACGAAGCCAACCCCATCAGCGTCGCGGACAAGGTTCAATTGGTCGACGCCCTCAGCGCCGCCGGCTTGAGCTATATCGAAGTCGGCAGTTTTGTTTCGCCCAAGTGGGTGCCGCAAATGGCCGGCTCCGCCGAAGTGTTCGCCCAGATCCAGCGCAAACCCGGCGTGACCTATGGCGCATTGGCACCGAACCTGCGCGGTTTCGAAGACGCGCTGGCCGCCGGGGTCAAGGAAGTGGCGGTGTTCGCGGCCGCGTCCGAGGCGTTTTCCCAGCGCAATATCAACTGTTCCATCAACGAAAGCCTGGAACGTTTCGCGCCCATCATGGCCGCAGCCCAGCAACACGGGGTCAGTGTGCGCGGCTATGTGTCCTGTGTATTGGGCTGCCCCTATGAAGGCGAGATCGCCGCCGAACAGGTAGCGGTAGTGGCGCGGGAGTTGTATGCCATGGGCTGTTATGAAGTGTCGTTGGGCGACACTATCGGCACCGGCACGGCGGGCGCCACCCGCCGCCTGTTTGAAGTGGTCGGCGCGCAGGTGCCACGGGACAAGTTGGCCGGGCATTTCCACGACACCTATGGCCAGGCCATCGCCAATGTGTACGCCGGGCTGCTGGAAGGTATCCAGGTGTTCGACAGCTCTATTGCCGGGCTTGGCGGCTGCCCGTATGCCAAGGGCGCCAGCGGTAACGTCGCGACCGAAGACGTGCTGTACCTGCTCAATGGCCTGGGCATTCACACCGGGGTCGACTTGGACGCCTTGATCCTCGCAGGCCGGCAGATCAGCCAGGTGCTGGGGCGCCCCAGCGGTTCGCGGGTGGCCAAGGCGCGTAACGCCGTGTGAGTAGCACGCCTGTGACAATGTGTTACCCAAGCCCTACACATCGAGTAACACGGGAACATATTTTGTCGTATTTGCCCCCGGTCATTTCCTACACAAAAATCAACTCCTTGATTTTAAAGATATTTTAAAAGTTGGCACGGCTTCTGCTATCTCTATGGCATAACAAGAATAAAAAGCGCCAAACCTAATAAAAATAAGACGAAACGACTCTGACATAACAAAAACAACACGGCAGAGACGCAGCTAACAGATTTTTTTGGAGAAGATGTGCTTCGCAGGGTACGGCGTGCCGAGACCCGCAACCGGATAGAGAAAAATAAAACTACCTTCAGGTAGCTACCCACTGGTTGGATCGCTTGCGAAGAAGCAGATCAGCGCTCAAAAAAATACGTTTGCTCTTGATCCCGGATGGGGATCGCCAAAAACAGCGGTAAAGGGTAACGGTTGCCAAAAACAACAATAGACCGCCCCTCAATAATAAAAAAAGAGCAGGCAACGCACATTAAAGGGGACCTTCGGGTCCCCTTCGTGTTATGGGCGTTCGGCGCCTCACACTGACGTGCCTTCGGTGGCCATGAAATTGTTCAGCACCTTTCGAGTCAGGCGCTGCAATGCCTGTGTTTGCTCTTGCTGTCGCGCCGCCGCCAGTTGCTTGAGTTCCCCGTCGAAGAACGCACTGGGCATGGCGCCATCGACCAGAATGTCGTCTTTGCTTTTGCCCAACAGGCGCGCCAGCCTGTCGACCGCCGCGTCATGACGGCTCTGCCAGTCCGCTTGCGCCGCCAGGTCCGCCCCCGTGTCTTGCTCGCCTTGCACATCCGAAAGCTCGAACAACGCCGAGCTTTTTTCCTCGATCAATTCAATACCCGGGCCCATCAATGCCTGGAGCTCCTGCGGGTATCGGCTGCGCAGGTGTTTCTCCCAGAATTCGCGTCCCACGAAAAAAGCGCTCTCGTCAGCGGTAACACTTTCGTTCCTGAGCACTTGCCGATAAGCACTGTCGAGGGCTTGCTGGCTCACATTGGACTGCTGGGGAAACAGCATTTCACGGGTGTTTATCGGCAGCCCCAGCCTGTCCGCCAGCCCGATCCGGTAGGCCAGGATCACTTCGACCTGCTCGGTAAAACCCGGCCCGCGAGAAGCAACGTCCTGTTCAGCCACGGCGTCCACCAGCGTCAGACGGAACAACTGGCGGGCGATGCTGATCAGTGAGCCTTCGCTGTCCGCTTCCCCCGCCTGCTCAAGCGCCTTCAACGCCAACAGCTCACTCTCAAGGTTCATGAACTCCACCGTACTGCCATCCCCGCAGGTGACACGATCATCGGCGATGCCAAACAGCGACTCGCGAATGGCCTGGCTTTGACTGGCGGCCTCCAACAAGTCCCACACCCGCTGGGTCAACGCGGCGCGGGTGACCGGCGAGGCGTATTCGGCGCTGCGGGTAGTGTCGGCCAGGACCGTGAACAGGGCGGCCGAATCAGGGCAAGCCTTCACGTCGTCCCACAGCCGGGCGCGGTGCGTCTGTTCGGCGGCAGGCACCTCTCGCAACCACAGGGTCCGAGCCTCGTCCAACGTGACGTGGTCGGCCCACTGCGCCGGGTCCACCGGTGCCTCCAGGCCAAGGCGTTCGCGGGTGGCCGCCGACAGCGGGTTCTCATGCACGTTGATCCGGTCCAAGTGCTGATACGCATAGTCGGGCAAGGTTGTGATCCGGTTCGAGTGCAGGTCGATCCTGGCCAAGGACGTCAATTGCTCAGCCCCCGCCGGAAAGGTCGTGGTGCCGGTGTCGGCCAGATAAAGTTGATTGAGGCTGCGCATGCCCCGCAGATCGGCGGTCCAGCCCAAGCGGCGATTGTCGGACAGATCGAGGATTTTCAGGTCTCGCATCCCTTCGAGGCGCGCACGACTGGCGTCGGTCAGTTGCAGGTCATTGCGACTCAGGTTGAGCTTGGTCAGCCCCGCCCCGCCATGGGTGAACTCCGGCAGTTGCGTGAGGTTGTTTTCGCGCATATTCAGCCAGCGCAGGCGGCCGAATGCGTTGAGAAAGGGGAGCGACTCGTCCGACAGTCCCATTCGACCTAAATCCAGGCTGCCCACATGATCCATATTCGTCGTTATCGGCGGCAGTTCACCCACCAGTTCGTCCGATAGATCCAGAATGTGGCCAATCGGTGTTTGATCCGCCGCATACGCTTGCGGCGACTGGCGCTGCCACGCGGCCATAATCGTCCCCGCGACCCTGCGACGAATGCGGCCGTGACCCGGCTCTGCGTCCTGATGCCAGGCGTCCAGCGTCTGCTTCAACTGGTTGTATTCCTCTTCGAGGCTGCTGAGGCGGGCTAGAACCTGGGCATCAGTCAAGCCTTGAAGCCCATACAGGGCTTCGACTTCTTCAAGTGACTTCGACGGGTACAGATACATGGCTTTCATGGTGCAGATAAACGGCCGCCGCCCCGCGCCTCCAACTGGGCTGAGCGGGTACCCAAACCGCCCGTCCGCCAGGCGCATAGGCGACTTGAACCCCGGTTTGATGGCTTGCAAGCCAAGGGCCTGGCGCGTGCCCTCTTCGCTCAAGGGCTGTTGTGCGAGCTGCTCCTTCAACGCCTGGGTGGAGGCTTTCAGTTGCCGCCAATCCGTGCGCCCGCTGTAACCCACCCGCCAGAGCGCGGTGTAGAAAGCATCTTTGTCCGAGCGCCAATACTCCAGATCATCGGGACCGCTGAACAGCTTCCACTCGTTGAGGCTGATGCGCACGAGGCGTAACTGCCTGGGCGCGTCAGCACGCCCGACGCGGTCCAACAGTTCACCGTCATAGGTGTCAGCGCGTAACTCAAGACCCACGCCGTCAAGACGACCCGGCAGCGTCGCCAGCTTGTGCAGCGCCAGACGCACACTGTCCGGGGTGAGTTCGTTATCGAACAATAGATCGGTATGGGCGCGCAGGGCTCGGACCCTCTGCCCATAGCGGCGCGCCTCTTCAGCCAAACGCAACGGCACACGGGAGGTTTCGCCCATACGCGCCAACTCCTGGTCGGTGGCGTGGGCCAACAGGTCTTCGGCGATCAGTTTGGGCAAGCCTGGAAAGTCGCGCTGGAGCAGTTGCACGTTCGCCTCACTGGACACGTCCCCGGCCGCGATTTCAAGGCCAAACAACCTGGCTTTGCTGTCCTGCGCCAACTCGCGCAATCGGTCGCGGTAACGCAGCGCCCTCGCCTGGGGTGTGCGCTGCTCGCTCATCATGCGTTCAACCAAGCGATCCGCGTAGGCCTTATCGGCGGCCGTCGCCAGAAAGTCGGAATCAATTCTGCCGGTCAGCATCAGTTCATAACGCAGCGCTCGCTCGACGGCCGGCTCGTCCAACAGGTGCCGGATCTGCTCTTCGCTCAATTGGCTCAGCAGCGACGGCAGAATCACGCCGTCCCGGGTCGCCGCTTGGGCCAGATCGAGCTTGACCACCTGACTGCGTTGGGCGACTGCGGCCGAACGCCAGACGATATCGCCGTCGGCATCCAAGGCGACCAGCACCCTGGATTCAGGCCACTTGCCGCTGTCGAGCAATAACCTCATTTGCAAGCTCCAGTCGACACGCCCAAAGACGGCAGGGTCGGTGCTGCTCAGGCGATGAATGAAGCCTTGGTAGCGACGGGCAGATTCGAAGCGCCGTAGCGCTTCTCTGAACAGCGGCGGCGGCAATTGCTGATCGACATAAACCCGGCGCAATTGCTCATCCGTGACCCCACTCAGCGCTCGGACCTGCTCCAATTGAGCGTCGCTGAAAGCGTCGACGCTGGGGCCGAGACGTCGCAACAGGGTCTTGCGATCCCACGTCAGGGGTTGTTCGAATTCATGCACCCAGGCACCCGCCCCGTTGTGGCGTACCCTGGGCCAGTAACGGGCGTCGCCATCCGGGTGGACGAGCCTGAAATCTCCCTCGGCGATGGCTTGCACCTTGTAGTGACCGCCGTGGGTCGACGGCAGGTACGTGGCGCCTTGATGCTCATACAAGCCCAGGCTGTTCGGCTTCAGCTCAGCGGGCAGGCTGATCGAGTGGGTGTACCGCGTCGGATCGAAGTCAAACAAACGGCTGCGCCCGCCGAAGTCGACATGCACCAGACGCTTGATAAAAGCGGTCTCTTTGAACGCTGCCAGCGCGGCGGGCACCGCCAGCCCCGCCAAGTTCAGACCCACCGCCGAGAAGTGCGCCCAGACCGCACGCGCATCGCCCTCGGACCACGCCTGTATGCCTTCTGCCACGTCGTCGACCATTTGCACCGCCGCAACTATCAGCATCACTTCGCCAAGGTACGGCACCACGAATGCCGCCACGTTCAGCACATCCAGTATTTTTTTGCCCCACGACCACAGCCAGGCTTTCTCGGCATGGTCCGTGGCCTCTTGCGTGGACACGGCGCTCGCCTGAGCGTTTTCCATGATCGAGCGAACCCGCTGTTGCGCGCTGTCGATCCACACGTCACGCCAAGGCGGTGCGTAGGTGCCCTGGCGGTGAAGCCGGGCTTTGAGCGCCGGATCGAAGTTCTGCGTGGCGGTGTAAACCTCGTCGGGGTCCAGTAGTGCCTTGAGTTTGGTAAAGAACATTTCTTGCCGGGAAAGCGGGACGAACTGACTGAAGAAGGTACGGTAGTCAGCACGGCACAGGCGCGTGGTCAGGTGGTCGACGAAGGCGGTGAGGTTGTCGTAAGCCTTGAGCGGGTGCAGCGGATCACCGGGGATGTAGACCATGCACGGTCGCGGCAGGATCGTGGCATTTCGCGGATGGGGCTGCCACACCACCGGCCCGATGATCAGCACCTGCTCGATCACGACCGTGCACAACTGCAAGGGCGAAAAGCTGACGTCATCCTCTGCCCATTTGTGCCCGGTCTGTTGAGTCAGAATCGCCTGGATCAAGCGATGGTCCTGGGGCTGGATATGGCCCTGCATCAGGGCAATTTCGGCGGCCAATTCCAACTGATTGCGGTGCGCGGTGATCAACGTGCTGTACAGCTTGCCGGTCAGGGCGCCGGGGGGCTTGGCCAGAATCGGGGCATTGATAATGCCGCGCACATGCTCGTAGTACGACTGCCCCAGGTCCAGCGTTCGGCACAGGGCGGCAAACTCGTGGGCTTTGATCGACAGTTTGAACGACTTGACACTCGCGGGTGCATGCTTCTTTGCGCTGGAATATTGGTGAAAGTTATAGCGGGTGATCAAACGACAATCCAAGCAGATCGGCTTGCTTGCGTCGTCCTCGGTGAAATTCATCAAGGCCGCTTCAAGCAGGCTGACACCCTTGTAGAAATACAGCGGCGACGACGCTGACGACACGGTGGTGGTCGACAGTTCTTCCGAATCGGTGCTGCACGATCTCTGCTCCATCTTGCGTGCGTAGAACACGCTCGTGACGTCGAGGCGCAGGCCGAACTTCTCTTCAATGGCCGCCACCAGCAAGGGTTCGGCATAGTCGGCGGGGCTTTTGAGTTGGCCGAACCATTGATCCAGCTGGTTTAACGAAGTCCGGCTGCGGTCGTGGACCGCCTTCAATCGGTCTTTCGCTGTTGAGTCGGCGTTGGTGTACCAGGGCGGGATAACCAGCTTGAGGTTGGCCAATTCGGTCTTGCGCCCTGCCAGCGCATCGGTATACCAAACGGGGGTGTTGTCCTGGATGGGCCCCACATGGGGGCTTGGATCATCGACATCGGGCAGGGCAAGCGGATCAGTGAGCAGATCGGTCATGGGCATCGCCTTCGAGTAGCGGAATAATCCGCCACTCTAGGCAGCTGGCGCAGGCCGAACGCGGTAGCCCAGCACCCCGTTTCAGCGCTCGGTGCTCAACTCCTGGAGGCTGATCTCGCGCATGCGAAACTTCTGGATCTTGCCCGTGACGGTCATCGGAAACTCATCCACGAACTTGAAGTGCTTAGGCGTCTTGAAGTGCGCAATGCGACCCTTGCACCAGCCCTGCAAATCCAGCTCATCGGTCGCGTGGCCCGGGTGGAGTTTGATCCAGGCGACGATTTCTTCGCCGTAGCGCGCATCCGGAATGCCGATCACCTGCACATCGGCCACCGCCGGGTGGGTGAAGAAAAACTCCTCCAACTCGCGCGGGTACACGTTTTCGCCGCCGCGAATGATCATGTCCTTATTGCGTCCAGCGATGCGCACATAGCCGTGCTCATCCATGCTTGCCAGATCGCCGGTGTGCATCCAGCCGGCCTCGTCGATGGCCTCGCGGGTTGCCTCGGGATTATTCCAGTAGCCGAGCATGACGCTGTAGCCTCGGGTGCACAGCTCGCCGATTTCACCGCGCGCGACGGTGTTGCCATCGATGTCGATGATCTTGGTTTCCAACTGCGGTTGGGTGCGGCCGACGGTGGTGACCCGGCGCTCCAGATCATCCTGTGGCCCGGTCTGCAAGGACACTGGGCTAGTTTCGGTCATACCGTAGGCGATCTGCACTTCGCCCATGTGCAACTCGCTGATCACGCGGCGCATCACTTCGATGGGGCACGTGGCGCCGGCCATGATGCCGGTGCGCAGGCTGGACAGCTCGAACTCACCGCGCCGCGGGTGATCAAGCAGCGCGATAAACATGGTGGGCACGCCATACAGGCCGGTGGCGCGTTCTTCGGCGACGGCGCTGAGGGTCAGCAATGGGTCGAAGCCGTCGTTCGGGTAGATCATGGCGGTGCCATGGGTGATACAGCCCAGGTTGCCCATCACCATGCCAAAGCAGTGATACAGCGGCACCGGGATCACCAAGCGATCTTGGGCGGTCAGGCCCAGGCTCTCACCGACCATGTAGCCGTTATTAAGAATATTGTGATGACTGAGCGTGGCGCCCTTGGGGAACCCGGTGGTGCCGGAGGTGTACTGGATATTAACGGCTTGATCGAAGTGCAGGCTGGCCTGGCGCTGGTGCAGTTGCTCGGGCGTTACCTCGGCGCCGAGGGCGGCCAGCGTCGACCAGGGCATAAAGCCTGCCGGCGGGCTGGGATCGAGGCTGATGATGCCGCGCAGGTCGGGTTGCAGTTCCTGGAGCATTCCGTGGTAATCGGAACCCTTGAACGCCCCGGCGCACACCAGCCACTGACAACCGGACTGTCTGAGCACGTAGTCCAGCTCGCTGGTGCGGTACGCCGGGTTGATATTGACCAGGATCACGCCGAGCTTGGCGCTGGCAATCTGGCTGATCAACCACTCGGCGCAGTTCGGCGCCCAGATGCCCAAGCGGTCGCCGGTTTGCAGGCCCAAGGCGAGGAAGGCGCGGGCGTGCAGGTCGACGGTATCGGCCAGTTGCCGCCAGGTATAACGCCGTGACTGATGGCGCACCACCAGCGCTTCGCCATCGGGGAATTGCGCCACTGTGTGATCGAAGGCCTGGCCGATGGTCATGGCCAGTAAGGTCTTGTCCTGGGAGCCACGGCTGTAGCTCTGATGCGGTTGATCCATAACGACCCCTGTTATCTTTTTTGTAAGTTGACGTAAACGTAAACTACGATTGACAGCGTCACAACGCAAGCTTACGTTAACGTAAAGGTGAGCGCCCTCCCCTGGCGCGCCGACCACACAACAACAAAGCTCACATTAAGGTGCCTGTCCATGAGTTACCCGTCCCTGAACTTCGCCCTCGGCGAAACCATCGACATGCTGCGCGACCAGGTGCAGTCCTTCGTGGCCAAAGAGATCGCACCGCGCGCGGCGCAAATCGACAGCGACAACCTGTTCCCCGCCGACCTGTGGCGCAAATTCGGGGACATGGGCCTGCTCGGCATCACCGTGCCGGAAGAGTACGGCGGCGCCGGCCTGGGTTACCTGGCGCATGTGGTGGCCATGGAAGAAATCAGCCGAGGCTCGGCATCGGTGGCGTTGTCCTACGGCGCTCACTCCAATCTCTGTGTGAATCAGATCAACCGCAACGGTAACCACGCACAGAAGCTCAAGTACCTGCCCCAACTGATCAGCGGCGAACACGTCGGCGCCTTGGCCATGAGCGAGCCGAACGCCGGCTCCGATGTGGTCTCGATGAAGCTGCGCGCCGACAAGCGCGGCGACCACTATGTGCTCAACGGCAGCAAGACCTGGATCACCAACGGTCCCGATGCCAACACCTATGTGATTTACGCCAAGACTGACTTGGAAAAAGGCCCACACGGCATCACCGCGTTTATTGTCGAGCGCGACTGGAAGGGCTTCAGCCGCAGCAACAAGTTCGACAAATTGGGCATGCGCGGCTCCAACACCTGCGAGCTGTTTTTCGATGACGTCGAAGTGCCCGAAGACAACATCCTCGGCGCGCTCAACGGCGGCGTGAAAGTGCTGATGAGCGGCCTGGACTATGAGCGCGTGGTGCTCTCCGGCGGCCCCACCGGGATCATGCAGGCGTGCATGGACCTGATCGTGCCGTACATCCACGACCGCAAGCAGTTCGGCCAAAGCATCGGCGAGTTCCAGTTGATCCAGGGCAAAGTCGCCGATATGTACACCCAACTCAACGCCAGCCGCGCCTACCTGTATGCGGTGGCCCAGGCTTGCGAACGTGGCGAGACCACCCGCAAGGACGCCGCCGGGGTGATCCTCTACAGCGCCGAACGGGCCACGCAAATGGCCCTGGATGCGATCCAGATTCTCGGCGGCAACGGCTACATCAACGAATTCCCCGCCGGGCGCCTGTTGCGCGATGCCAAGCTGTACGAAATCGGCGCCGGCACCAGTGAAATCCGGCGGATGCTGATCGGTCGCGAACTGTTCAACGAAACTCGCTGAGGGCACGCGCCATGGCCACCTTGCACACCCAGCTCAACCCGCGCTCGGCGGAGTTCGCCGCCAACAGCGCGGCGATGCGCCAACAGGTCGCCGCCCTGCACACTCTACTCGCTCACGTGCAGCAAGGCGGCGGTGCCAAGGCTCAAGAGCGGCACACCTCACGGGGCAAACTGTTGCCGCGCGAACGCATCAATCGCCTGCTCGATCCGGGCTCGCCGTTTCTTGAACTCAGCCAACTCGCCGCCTATCAGGTTTACGGCGAAGACGTGCCCGCGGCCGGCGTCATCGCCGGAATCGGTCGCGTCGAAGGCGTGGAGTGCATGATTGTGGCCAACGACGCCACGGTCAAAGGCGGTTCCTACTACCCGCTGACCGTGAAAAAACACCTACGCGCCCAGACCATCGCAGAGCAGAATCGCCTGCCGTGCATCTATCTGGTGGACTCCGGCGGTGCCAACCTGCCGCGTCAGGACGAGGTGTTTCCCGACCGCGAACACTTCGGGCGGATCTTTTTCAACCAAGCCAATATGAGCGCCCAAGGCATCCCGCAGATTGCCGTGGTGATGGGCTCATGCACCGCCGGCGGCGCCTATGTGCCGGCCATGGCCGACGAAGCCATCATGGTGCGCCAGCAGGCCACGATCTTTCTGGCCGGCCCGCCGTTGGTGAAGGCCGCCACCGGGGAAGTGGTCAGCGCCGAAGACCTTGGCGGCGCGGATGTGCATTGCAAAATCTCGGGCGTGGCCGACCACTATGCCGACAGCGATGAACACGCCCTGGCCCTGGCCCGCCGCAGCGTGGCCAACCTCAATTGGCACAAACAGGGCCAGTTGCTGCAACGTACGCCGGTGGCACCGCTGTACAGCGGCGAAGAGTTGTACGGCGTGATTCCAGCCGACCCCAAACAGCCGTTCGACGTACGCGAAGTGATCGCGCGACTGGTGGACGGTTCGGTGTTCGATGAGTTCAAGGCGCTGTTCGGCACCACGCTGGTGTGCGGTTTCGCCCATCTGCACGGCTACCCGATTGCGATCCTGGCCAATAACGGAATCCTGTTCGCCGAAGCCGCGCAGAAAGGCGCGCACTTTATCGAACTGGCCTGTCAGCGCGGCATCCCCCTGCTGTTCCTGCAGAACATCACCGGCTTTATGGTCGGCCAGAAATACGAGGCCGGCGGCATTGCCAAGCACGGCGCCAAACTGGTGACGGCAGTGGCCTGCGCCAAGGTGCCCAAATTCACCGTGATCATCGGCGGCAGCTTTGGCGCCGGTAACTACGGCATGTGCGGTCGCGCCTATGACCCGCGCTTTTTGTGGATGTGGCCGAACGCGCGCATCGGCGTGATGGGCGCCGAACAGGCGGCCGGCGTGCTGGTGCAGGTCAAGCGCGAGCAGGCCGAACGCGCGGGCGCCGGGTTCAGCGCCGAGGAGGAAGCGGCGATCAAGCAGCCGATCCTCGACCAGTACGAAACCCAGGGGCACCCCTACTATTCCAGCGCGCGCCTGTGGGATGACGGCGTGATCGATCCGTTGCAGACCCGCGACGTGCTGGCCCTGGCCCTGTCCGCGGCCTTGAACGCCCCCATCGAGCCGAGCCGCTTCGGCGTGTTCCGCATGTAAATGGAGCAGCACCCCATGAGCGATTTCAACACCCTCGAACTGATCGCCGACCGCCGTGGCTTTGCCACGCTGTGGCTCAGTCGTGAAGCCAAGAACAACGCGTTCAATGCCGAGATGATCCGCGAGCTGATCATCGCCCTCGACCAGGTGCAGGGCGATGCTTCCCTGCGGTTCCTGGTGCTGCGCGGGCGCGGTAAGCATTTCAGCGCTGGGGCCGACCTGGCCTGGATGCAGCAATCGGCCGAGCTGGATTACCACACCAATCTCGACGACGCCCGCGAACTGGCGGAACTGATGTACAACTTGGCCAAGCTGAAAATCCCCACCCTGGCGGTGGTGCAAGGTGCAGCCTACGGCGGCGCCCTGGGCTTGATCAGTTGCTGCGACATGGCCATCGGCGCCGACGATGCGCAGTTCTGCCTGTCGGAAGTGCGCATCGGCCTGGCGCCGGCGGTGATCAGCCCGTTCGTGGTGCAAGCCATCGGTGAACGCGCGGCACGGCGCTATGCCCTCACCGCCGAGCGCTTCGGCGGCCAGCGCGCGCGCGAGATCGGCCTGTTGGCGGAAAGCTACCCGGCGGACGAGCTGGAGATTCACGTCGAACACTGGATAGCCAACCTGCTGCATAACAGCCCGGCGGCGATGCGCGCCAGCAAGGATCTGCTGCGCGAAGTCGGCAACGGCGCCCTCACCCCGGCGTTGCGCCGCTACTGCGAAAACGCCATAGCCCGTATCCGCGTCAGCCCCGATGGCCAGGAAGGCTTGCGCGCCTTCCTGCAAAAACGTCCACCGAGCTGGCAAGCGCAGGAGCCGCGTTCATGAGTACTTTGACCCGCATACTGGTGGCCAACCGGGGTGAAATCGCCTGTCGCGTGATGCGCACCGCCAAGGCCATGGGGCTGACCACCGTGGCCGTGCACAGCGCCATCGACCGCGATGCGCGCCATTGCCGTGAAGCGGATATCTGCGTCGACCTGGGGGGCAGCAAGGCCAGCGACAGTTACCTGCAAATCGACAAACTGATCGCCGCCGCCCAGGCCAGCGGCGCCCAGGCGATTCATCCGGGCTACGGGTTTCTCTCGGAAAACGCCGGGTTCGCCCGCGCCATCGAAGCCGCCGGCTTGATCTTCCTCGGCCCGCCCGCCGCTGCCATCGACGCCATGGGCAGTAAATCCGCAGCCAAAACGTTGATGGAAACCGCCGGCGTGCCCCTGGTACCGGGTTACCACGGCGAGGCCCAAGACCTGGAGACTTTCCGCGACGCCTGTGCCCGCATCGGTTACCCGGTGCTGCTCAAGGCTACGGCCGGCGGCGGCGGCAAAGGCATGAAAGTGGTCGAGGATGTCAGCCAATTGGCCGACGCCCTGGCCTCTGCCCAGCGCGAGGCGTTGTCGTCATTTGGCAACGCCCAGATGCTGGTGGAGAAATACCTGCTCAAGCCCCGTCATGTGGAAATCCAGGTTTTCGCCGACCAGCACGGGCACTGCCTGTACCTGAATGAACGGGATTGCTCGATTCAGCGCCGTCATCAGAAGGTCGTGGAGGAAGCTCCGGCCCCCGGTTTGAGCGCTGAACAGCGCCGTGCCATGGGCGAGGCTGCCGTGCGGGCGGCCCAGGCGATCGGCTATGTCGGCGCCGGCACCGTGGAGTTTTTGCTCGACGCGCGCGGCGAGTTCTTCTTTATGGAGATGAATACGCGGTTGCAGGTCGAACACCCGGTCACCGAAGCGATTACCGGTCTGGACCTGGTGGCCTGGCAGATCCACGTGGCCCAGGGCCAGGCGCTGCCGATCACCCAGGCGCAGGTGCCCTTGATCGGGCATGCCATCGAAGTGCGTCTGTATGCCGAGGACCCGGCCAATGATTTTCTGCCCGCCACCGGGCACTTGGCGCTGTACCGCGAATCCGCCCCCGGCCCTGGGCGCCGCGTGGACAGTGGCGTGAGTGAGGGGGACAGCGTTTCACCCTTCTACGATCCGATGTTGGGCAAGTTGATTGCCTGGGGCGAGGACCGTGAACAGGCGCGCCTGCGCTTGCTGAGCATGCTCGACGAATTCGCCGTGGGCGGGCTGAAGACCAACCTGGGCTTCCTGCGGCGCATTATTGGGCACCCGGCATTCGCCGCAGCGGAACTGGATACCGGATTTATTCCGCGCTATCAGGAACAATTGCTGCCGCCGACCGGCGCGCTGAGTGATGATTTCTGGCAGGCCGCAGGTGCCGCGCTCATGCACAGCCTGCCCGCCGGGGACGGCCCGTGGGCAAACACCCGTGGCTTTCGCGCGGGGTTGCCCGCTGAGGTTTCGTTGCACTTGAGCTGCAACGGGCAGGACCGACTGGTGACCCTGGCGCCAGACATTACGCAGTTGCACGGCGAGCAGTTGAGCATCGAGCGCGATGGCGTGCGTCGCAGCTATCTGGCGGTCCGGCACGACGGCGGCGTGTTTGTACGCTGGGACGGTGAAATGCATGGGGTCAGCCTGTTCGACCCGATTGCCGCCGTGGAAGCCAACCAATCCCATCAGGGTGGCCTGACGGCGCCCATGAACGGCAGCATTGTGCGGGTGCTAGTGCAAGCCGGCCAGGCGGTCGAGGCCGGCACCCAACTGGTGGTGCTCGAAGCGATGAAGATGGAACACAGCATCCGTGCTCCCGAAGCCGGGGTGGTCAAGGCACTGTTCTGTCAGGAAGGCGAAATGGTCGCCGAAGGCTGCACGCTGGTGGAGCTGGAAACGGCGGACTAGAACCTCGCCATGGCCTGCACCACCACACCGAGGATGCGACACGCCTCGGTGAACAGCTGTTTAGGGTACGTGGGGTTGAGCGGCACCAGGTAGAGTTGGCCGCTCTCCTCCCGTAACTGGCGGAAGGTCGCGTGAGGGTTGTCGGCCCATTGCGCGACCACCAGTTTACCGGGGCCGGCACTGATGGCCGGGTCTACCAGGATCATCATGCCTGCGCCGATGCTCAAGCCACTGGGCGCGGTCATGGCATCGCCCGTGACCGGCAACCAGAAGGCGTCGCCCCTCGCGTGATAATCCGTGGTTTCATAGCGCGCGCCAGCATAGGCCGGGCGCTCCTCGCGGGCTTCGCCCAGGCCTCTCCATTCGTTGACGGGGTAGCGGAAAAACGCCGTGTGCCGTGGCGTCGGCACTGCCGGTTCGGCGCGACGCTCGCGCACTTCCTGCACCACTTCCAGATCACCCAGACCCAATGCTTCCAGCACCCGGTTCATGTCCTCCAGGCTCGGCACGCGACGCTTGTTGAGCCAATGACCGACGCCCCCCTGGGACATGCCCAAGCGCTCAGCCAGTCCACCTTGCGTGACCTTGCGGTCTTTCATGTTGGCCCTGACCAACGCGATCCATTTATCCATGGGGCCAGACAATACGTCAGGTATTTTTCAGGGCAATAAACAGTTTGTAGTAATCCATAAAACGACATAAATACGATACGTACTATTATCAGGCATAAGGTTTTCAACACCCACCCAGAGTACTGCCCCTTATGACGACGAGCCCGTACCTCCTGCCTGAACCCGCTGAAAACGATGAGCTGCAAGACTTGCGCAGCAGCGGCGCCGCCCAGCGTGCGCTGGATTTCTACTTGAAAGAAGAGATGTCGACGCCGGTGGCGAACGAGGCGTTGTTCGCCATCAAAGCAGGTATCAGTCAGGAAGAAGCCTTGATACATGCCTCGGACCTGCTGCGCAGTGCGGCGGCCACTGCGTATGAATCCGCGAGCAACCACCAGGGTAATCAGCGGGACCTGGCGTTTTCAGTGGTGTATTTGATCGATATGGCGAAGGCGATGGTCGAGCGGTCGTTGCAGGTGCGCGAAGCGCAGGCGGACAGCTGATAGGCGCAAAGGAAAAATATTTCTATCCCACGGATAAAAACATTTGACTTGCAAATGATAATGATTATTATTGGGCCCAGCTGATCGCGAGATCAGTCGATAGACCAAGAGACCTTAGGTCGGACTCTTGGAATATCTCCTCATCAGGCTAATCACGGTTTTTGACCCGGCTCTTTGGCCGGGTCTTTTTTTTGCCAGTTTTCCTGGCATGGCTTCAGGCTAATGAAGACTGTGTGTTGCGTGATGGCGCGCATGGTAGCAAAAGACCATCGCCGAATGAAAGCCACCCAAAGGCTCTGGCTCACATCTTTGGGAAATAGCGCTTGAGAATCAATCTCATAAATTCTAAGCTGCGGCGGCGTCAAGGATGATGCCCCCCTCCCTGCGCAACAATTTTGCATCCAGGCTTTACCGGACTCCTGTGTAATATAGCCGCCACAATACTCATAATCAGGCAACCAGACTATGACAGTGGCCTTGACCTCCATCAGAATCAGTACCGACTTCGACAGTGGCAATATCCAGGTGCTGGACGCCAGCGATGCCTATCAATTGCTGCTGGCGATCAAACCCGACACTCGCAGCCAACATTTCCAGTGGTTTCACTTCAAGGCCGAGGGTATGCATGTGGGCCATACCCACACCTTCCGCCTGAGCAATGCCGGGCGCTCTTCATATCCCCATGCCTGGAGCGGCTACAACGCCGTAGCCTCCTACGACCACGTCAACTGGTTCCGCGTGCCGACACGCTTCGATGGCGAAATCTTGCACATCAGCCTGGAGACTCGCGAGAAGCACGCCTGGTTCGCCTACTTCGAACCCTACAGCCGCGAACGTCATGACGGCTTGATCGAGCAGGCGCTCAAACACACCGGCACCCAATTGCTGGCCACCGGCAAGAGTGTCGAAGGCCGCGACATTCAGTTGCTGCGCCGGGGCAAAGGCGGCGAAGGACGACGCAACGTATGGATCATCGCCCAGCAACATCCGGGCGAACACATGGCCGAATGGTTTATGGAAGGGATCATCGAACGCTTGCAACAGGACGGCGATGCCGAGCTGAAAAAACTGCTGGCGGTGGCTGACCTGTACCTGGTGCCGAATATGAATCCAGACGGCGCCTTCCACGGGCACCTGCGTACCAACGCCATGGGCCAGGACCTCAACCGCGCGTGGCAGAGCGCAAGCCAGGACCTCAGCCCGGAAGTGCTGTTCGTGCAACAGCAGATGGAACAGTACGGCGTGGACCTGTTCCTGGATATCCACGGTGACGAAGAAATCCCCTATGTATTCGCCGCTGCCTGCGAAGGCAACCCAGGCTACACCCCGCGCATTGAAGCCCTGGAAAAGCACTTTCGCAGCCACCTCAGCGGCTTGACTCGTGACTTCCAGACCACCCATGGCTACACCCGCGACCTGCCGGGCGAAGCCAACATGACGTTGGCCTGCAATGCGGTCGGCCAAAAGTACGATTGCCTGTCGCTGACCTTGGAAATGCCCTTCAAGGACAACAACGACGCGCCCAACCCGAAAACCGGCTGGTCGGGCGAGCGCTCGAAACAACTGGGCAAGGATGTGCTGAGCAGCGTCGCCGATATCGTCGGCCTGTTGCGCTGACAGCAACGAACCCCGGCATCAGTCCTTGGTGCCGGTCATGCTCTGCAACACGCCATCGCGTCGGATCAGCCCATGAAACAACGCCGCCGCCAGGTGCACCAACACCGTGAGAAACAGCAGGTACGCCAGGTACCCATGGGCCTTACGCAGCAGCGCGAACAACGGTGCGTTCGCCTCCACTAGCGCCGGCAGTCGTACGGAGCTGCTGAGCATCACCGGGTCGCCCGCCGCTGAAATCATAGCCCAACCCAGCAGCGGCAACGCCAGCATCAGACCATACAACATCAGGTGCGATGCCTTTGCCGCCAGCACTTGCCACTGCGGCAGGTCCTGGGGCAGAGGCGGTTGCTGCGTGGAAAAGCGCACCACCAGCCTGACGATAACCAGCGCCAGAATCGCAATACCCAACGGTTTATGCAGTTGGATCAGCCAAGCATGCCGCTCCGAGACCGAGGCCGCCAAGCCCGCGCCGATAAACAGCATGGCGATGACCATCAGCGCCATCAGCCAGTGCAGCAGGCGCGCCAAGGGAGCGAAGAATTGTGGAGAGGCCTTCATGGTTTCGACTCCTGTGGAGCATGGTGCAAGGGGCTGACCTCGCCGGCGCGGCGCAGGTAAGAACTGGCGTATGCCGCCGAGCGGGCCGCCAGCAAGGGGTCATTGGAGGCTTGAATACCGCTGGGCAGAATCAACGGATCGAAGTTGATATCGCGGCAGTCGCCGTCGGCCTGGGGCTGGCTGCTTTGCACCACCAGGGTCCCTGCGTTCAGCACCGTATGGGGGCCGGGCCAGGGTTTGCTGGCATCGCCCAGCACGTCGCCGGGGTTGGCCAGGGTCATGTTCAACTGCCAGCGCAGCGGCCCGGCGGCCAGGCGCTGCACCAGGTCTTTCTCCAGGAAGTCCGCACCATCGACGGCGGTATCACCCACCGCGTCTTGGCTTTGGGGCACCACCGTCCAGCGCACGGCTTGACGCTTGCCCTCGGCGTTCACCAGATAAAACGCATTGATGCCGTTATAGGTTTCGGTCGCGTAACTGGCCGACGGTTTGGCGGTCTTGACCCATGTCAGGAACGGTGCGGCCTCCGGATGGGCGGCAAAAAACGCCGGCATGTTCGCTGGGTTCGGCTTGCCGGTGGCCGGGTCCGGCGCGCCCGCCTTGAGCAACTGATAGAACGCCTCGGGCGTGCCCACCGGGAACACCGGCATGCTGTTCATACCGGTGCGCCATTGCTGGCCGTTGGCCTGGCTGAACTGCACGGCAAAACTGCGGATCGGCACGCTGCTATCAGGCGCGTACGGGTTGCCGCTGGGCAAGGCGAAGCGGCCGATCAACGGGGTTTTGGTCTCGCTGAACACCTCGGCGCTGGAATAGGCGCGCGCCTCGGCAGAGCTTTGGAAGTAACCCGCCACGCACACGCCTTTGGCGTGGTTGCGCCGATAGCCAGGGTGCACGCCGTTGTTGGTCTCCAGGGCATTGACCAAGGTTTTAGGCCGCAGCCGCTGTGGGTCGAGTGTGCCATTGACGTAGGCAAACGCCGCGGCCAAACCGGCCACCACAACACCGATGGCGGCAAGACGCGCCACCAGGCTTGCGGTACTCAAGGCAGGACGGGGCGGTGATGGGTGATCCAGCATAAAAACTCCAGGGCCGAGGGCCGCAGGGGGAAAGTGCTATGAGACGAAACCCACGCAGGCTTATTCCCACTTCACTGTAGTTTTTTTCAGCATTACGACCTTACATACCGCGATTCAGAAAGCCCACGCACCTTGACCTGGTCATCCACCCGCCCCAGGTGTTCGAGCCGGCCATCTGCCGTCCAGCGTCCCAAGTCGCGGGTGCGGAACATCAGGTTGTCGCCGCCCAGGAACGGATCGGGGCGATATCGCTTTTGGGTCAACGCCGGGTTGTTCAAGTAGCCGGTCGTGACACCCGCCCCTCCGGCCTACATTTCCCCAGGTTGGCCCAGCTCACAGGCGCGCCCCTTGTTCGTCGAGCACATACACCGTGTTGTTCGGGGTTGGCCGACCGATGGTCAGCAAGGCGCTAGGCTCATGCCGGTGCAAGGTATTGACGATGGTGGTTTCGGTGGGCCCACAACCGTTGTAGAACGTGCAGTGCGCCGCCCACTGATCGGCCAGGGCCTGTGTGCGAAAATCACTTGCTGCGCCGCCGGCAAATGCGCCAGTTCCGGCCGGAAGTAACATGCTTTGCCTGTCGGTGAATTCATCAACACGCCCTCTTCATTGCGGACGATCCTGTACCGGTAGCCACGAGGCTGGATTAAGGCGGGCGTAGGGCATTACAGGCCTGTGGGCTATCCAGAAAGGGCGCCCCCACAAGGGCAACATTTCTTTCAGGTAGGCATGGAATAACCTACGCGGGCGAACGTCTACTCTTACAACTGGCTAGACTGACCCACCATGCATGAACTCGACGAACCGCTACGCGAACTCCTGCCCCGGCTGCGGCGCTTTGCCGTGTCCCTGACGCGCAACACCAGCAGCGCCGACGATCTGGTGCAGGCCACCTTGGAGCGTGCAATCACCCGCTGGGGCGACAAACGCCCGGAAGGCGACCTGCGCGCATGGCTGTTCTCGATCCTCTACCGGCAGTTTCTTGATGCCCAGCGCCGTACCCGCCGTTATGCGCGCATGCTCGACTTCTTTACAGGACGCGAAGACGTGCAGCCCTCGGTCGAACGCACCGTGATGGCCCAGTCGACCCTGCAAGCCTTCGATCAATTGAACACCGAGCAACGCGCGCTGCTGCTGTGGGTGTCCGTGGAAGGTTTGAGCTACAAAGAAGTCGCCGAGATTCTCGACGTACCCCTCGGCACCGTGATGTCGCGGTTGTCACGGGCGCGCCAGGCCCTGCGTCAACTCAGCGATGGCGAAATTGCCAGCCCTTCTCTGCGGATACTCAAATGATCAGCCTGCCTCCCAACGAACATGACTTACATGCCTACGTCGATCATCAGCTTTGCGAGAATGACCGGCGTGCCCTGGACACCTGGCTGGCGACCCACCCGGAGGTGGCGGCCCAAGTGCAGGCCTGGCAACAGGACGCACACGCATTGCGCGCAGCCTTGGGCGGCGCCCTGCAACAGCCCGCCAACCCGCAGTTGGACCCCGCGCTGATCCGCCAGCGCGTCCGGCACAATACGCGTCGCCACTTGGCTACGGCAGCGCTGTTGCTGGTGGCGGTGAGCCTCGGCGGCTGGGGCGGCTGGCAGGCCCGCGAGGCGACTCAACCGCCGCTGCAACCCATGGCCGATGCCATGCAGGCGTTCCGCCTGTTCGCCCAGGATGGCATCCTGCCCGCCGACTACCGTGCTCAGGACAGCGGCACCATGCAAGCCTGGCTCGACCGCTACTTCCAACAGGCCCAGCGCTTGCCGGACTTGAGCCAGTCGGGCTTCACGCCGGTCAGCGGGCGTCTGCTCACCACCGATCAAGGCGCCGCTGCCATGGTGCTGTACCAGGACGCGCAGGGGCGGCGTATCAGTTTCTACATCCGCCCGCCGGGCCCGGACAACGGCTTCCTGCCCCGTGGCAGCCGCACCGCCGATGGGCTACAAGCGCAGTACTGGTCCGGTGGCGGCTATAACTACGCGGTGGTCAGCCCGGTGGATCACCCGGTGGCGCCGCTGCAGACCTTCTAGTCGTGGGGGGTCATGCGTTTTCGAGATGGCCGATGCGCGCCTTCGCGATTGGTCAAAACGTGAAGAGCATCCTAAAGTGAGCGACCTTTGACCCACAGAGTGATCCACAGTGGCCGTGCCGACTTTGATCCGTCGCCTGCTTGGTAAACAACGCGCGCCACGCAGCGACGCCTCCATCCCCGAGTTTTTTGCGCACAAAGCCCAACAACAGGGCTACACCCTCAGCGCCGGGCAGACCCGAGCGATTGCCGCCATGGCCCGCGAGACCGGCCACCTGCTCGACGGCCAAGCCACCCGTGGCCTGTACCTGCACGGGCCGGTGGGGCGCGGTAAGAGCTGGCTGTTGGACGGTTTCTTTCAGGCGCTGCCGCTGGCCGAGAAACAGCGGGTGCATTTCCACGATTTCTTCGCGCGCCTGCACCGGGGCATGTTCCAGCACCGTGAACAGGATGACGCGCTGGGCGTGACCCTCGATGAGCTGTTGGCAGATTGCCGGGTGCTGTGCTTCGACGAGTTCCACGTCCACGATATCGGCGATGCCATGCTTATCAGCCGATTGTTCAAAGCGCTGTTCCAGCGCGGCATGCTGGTGCTGGTCACCTCAAACTACGCGCCCGAAGGACTGCTGCCCAACCCGCTGTACCACGAGCGCTTCAAGCCGGTGATCGATCTGATCGCCGCGCGCATGGACGTGCTGGAAGTCAGCTCGCCACAGGACTTTCGCAGCCTGCCCCAGGCCCATGCCACGCAGCGTTTTACCGCCGGCGTCTACCTGTGGCCAGGCACGGCCGCGCAGCGTGCGGCCCTCGGCCTGCCGGCGCCCCAAGGCCCAGCGCAGCAGTTGCAGGTGGGCAATCGGCAACTGGTGTGTCGCCACCACCAAGCGCGCACCATCGTCTTCACCTTCGCCGATCTTTGCGAGCAACTGACGGCGGTGATGGACTACCTCTTGCTATGCGAGACGTTCGATCACTGGATCATCGACGGCCTGCCCCACCTGGCGCAGTGCCCGATTGCCGTACAACAACGCTTCATCAATCTGGTGGACGTGCTCTACGACCGCGACAAACGCCTGACCCTGATCGGCACCGAGCCTCTGGCCGACTGCCTGGCGGGCGAGGCCATCGACCTGGCCCGCACCGCCAGCCGCCTGAGCCAATTGCAACAGGTCGACCCGCAACTCGTGCCCGACCCGGTATCATGAGCGCCCTTTACGCCCCCTTGCCGAGTGACCGCGCCGTTCATGACTACCCTCGCCCAACTCAAGGCCGGCCAATTGGCCGGTATCACGCGCCTGGATCTTTCCTGCGGGCTCACCGAGTTTCCTCGGGAAATCTTCGAACTGGCCGACACCTTGGAAATCCTCAACCTCAGCGGTAACGCCCTGAGCCGCTTGCCGGACGACCTGCATCGCCTGCCGCACCTGCGCGTGCTGTTCTGCTCGGACAACGCCTTCACCGAACTGCCGACCTGCCTGGGTCAGTGCGCGAAATTGAGCATGATCGGCTTCAAGGCCAACCGGATCAGCCAAGTGCCCGCCGCCGCCCTACCGCCGCAGCTGCGCTGGCTGATCCTCACCGACAACTGCATTCGCCAGTTGCCCGAGGCGTTGGGTGAACGGCCATTGCTGCAAAAGCTGATGCTGGCCGGCAATCAACTGGAGCAACTGCCACGCAGCTTGGCTCAGTGCCACAACCTGGAGCTGATCCGCATCGCCTCCAATCGCCTCACCCACCTGCCGGACTGGCTGCTGTCACTGCCAAGCCTGACCTGGCTGGCTTATGCCGGCAACCCAGTGGAAATGGCAGTGGAAGTCCAGGCAGACGACACCACGCCGGATATTCCCTGGGGCGAATTGGCATTGGCCGAAGTGCTTGGCGAAGGGGCTTCCGGCGTGATCCACAAAGCCTTGTGGAAACCCCAGGCCCTGCCAGTGGCGGTCAAGCTCTACAAAGGCACGATTACCAGCGACGGTTCACCGCTGCACGAAATGCAGGCGTGCATCGCCGCCGGGCGGCATCCCAACCTGATCAAGGTGCAAGGTCGCGTGGTCGGCCACCCCGATGACCAGGCCGCCTTGGTGATGGACCTGATCGAGCCGAGCTACCGCAACCTGGCCGCCCTGCCCAGCCTGGCGTCCTGCACGCGCGATATCTACGCGCCCGACACCCGCTTCAGCGCCGATGTCGCACTGCGTATACCCCGTGGCATGGCTTCGGTGGCGGCGCATTTACACCGTCACGGCATCACCCATGGCGACCTGTACGCTCACAATATTCTGTGGAACGCGACGGGCGATTGTTTGCTGGGGGACTTTGGCGCGGCGTCATTCCACGCCGTGGCGGACACCGTGGAAACCCGGGCATTGCAGCGCATCGAAGTGCGAGCCTTCGGGGTGTTGTTGGGGGAATTGTTGGAGCGGATCGAGGGGGAACCCGTAGATGCGGCACTGGCGGCGTTGCAGGCGCGCTGCTGTCAGCCGGACGTGCTGGCGCGGCCGGGGTTCGAAGAGATCGAGGCGTTGCTGCACGCCATCTGCAACTTTGACTAATTAAGGCAATGTCAGAGGGGCTTCAAAACAGCTCGGATAGAAAATTACTGGATCAAAATGTGGGAGGGGCGGTGCGACAGTCAGCCCCGCTTTCACTGACACACCGTAATCGGGGGCAAGTCGAATCGTCGCACCGCCCCTCCCACCTTGCTCAGCCGTCGATCAGCCCGCCAGGCCGACGAACATGTCCTGCACGTCGTCGTGGTTGTCCAAGCCTTCGAGGAAGGCTTCGACTTCAGCCATCTGCTCGTCGGTCAAACCACTCACCGGATTCTTCGAGATATAGCCCAGCTTGGCCGATAGCACGGTGAAGCCTTGCTCCGGCAGGGCTTTCTGCACGGCGTCGAGGTCGGTGGTTTCGGTGATGAACAGGGTGGTGCCCTCTTCTTCGCCGTCCTCGAAATCCTGGGCGCCGGCTTCAATGGCGGCCATTTCAGGATCGGCGTCCGGGCTGTCCGGCGAGGCCTCGATCAGGCCGACGTGGTTGAAGTCCCAGGCTACCGAACCGGAAGCGCCCAGTTGGCCTTTGCGGAATGCCACGCGGATTTCCGCCACGGTGCGGTTGATGTTATCGGTCACACACTCGACGATCAGCGGCACCTGATGGGGCGCGAACCCTTCGTAGGTCACGCGGTGGTATTGCACGGTTTCGCCGAGCAGACCGGCGCCTTTCTTGATGGCGCGGTCCAGGGTTTCCTTGGGCATCGAGGCTTTTTTGGCCTGCTCCACCACCAGACGCAGGTGGGCGTTGGTCGCGGTGTCAGCACCGTTGCGCGCGGCGATGGTGATTTCTTTCACCAGCTTGCCGAAGATTTTGCCCTTGGCATTGGCTGCCGCTTCTTTATGTTTGACTTTCCACTGTGCGCCCATGACTCGCTCTCTTCTCGTCCATCGCGCCGAAACGTCTACTGGCCGGCGCTTTGGGGGCAGAGTTTATAGCGCGAGAACGCATCGTTCCACCAAAAAACCGTCACGGCGCCAGCTCGAAAAACGCTTGGATCAGGCGCAGGGAACGGCGTCGCTCCATGCAGCCGAGACTGTGCCGGTTCAGTAACCCCGCGCCGCGGATCGGCACCGCCCGCACCCGCGGGTCCTGGCTGACCTCCATCGACGACACCACGCCGACGCCCAATTGCGCGGCGACCGCCTCGGTCACCGCCTCACGGCTATCCAGTTCCAGCAGCACCTTGGGCTGCACAGCGGCGGCTTGGCAGGCGGCATCAAAGGTGCGGCGGGTGATCGAACTGGGCTCGCGCAGCACCATGATCACCTCATCGAGTTGCTTCAGCTCGATGCCGTTGGGCAGTTCCGTCCACGGGTGGTTGGACGGGACCAAGGCGCAGATATGCGATTCGCCCAAGGGCTGTAAATGCATGCCAGGGCGGGGTTCCACCTCGGTCAGCACCGCCACATCGGCATGCTCGGCCAACAGCGCGGCCAAGGTCTCCTGAGCATTGCCCAGCCGCAGGTTGACGGTGATGCCCGGGTACCGCGCGCGCAGGCTGGCAATCATCGGCATGACCAGGTGCGGACCGTCCGCCGCCACTTCCAGGCGCCCGCTGAGTAACTGGCGATTGGCTTCGAGCAGGGCCTGGGCCTCGTCCACCAGACCGAAGATCGCCCGGGTGATCGCCGCCAGCCGCGCGCCCTCCTCGGTCAACTCGACCCGCCGCGCCGTGCGGCGCAACAGCGGAATCTGGTAGTGCTCCTCCAGGGCCTTGATATGCCCGGTTACCGCTGGCTGGCTGATAAACAGCCGCGCCGCCGCACGGGTAAAGCTGCCCTCGCGGGCCACGGCATCGAATGCACGCAGTTGAAACAGGTTCATGGTTATCGGCCTCGCTGATAGCTCGCATAACAATAAACAATTTGATTGATATCACGCCAAACCGCAACGTAAGCGCCGTAGATTCAACTCAACGCTGAAGAGAACCCACGATGCTCCTTACCGCGCCGATGCTGTTGACCCCAGGCCCCCTGACCACGTCTGCCCGCACCCGCCAGGCCATGCTGGTGGACTGGGGTTCCTGGGATGAGCGCTTCAACCAACTCACCGCCAGCGTCCGCGCGCAGTTGCTGGCAATCATTCATGGCGCCGACAGCCACCACTGCGTGCCCTTGCAGGGCAGCGGCACCTTCGCCGTCGAGGCAGCAATCGGCACTTTGGTGCCACGGGATGGCAAGGTGCTGGTGCTGGTCAACGGCGCCTACGGCAAACGCCTGGCGAAGATCTGCGAAGTGCTCGGCCGTGCATTCAGCACCTTTGCAACCGCCGAGGACGAACCCACCACCGCCGCCGATGTGGACCGCCTGCTGCACGCCGATCCGTCGATTAGCCATGTCGCGCTGATCCATTGCGAAACCAGCACCGGCATTCTCAACCCGCTGCCGGCCATCGCCCAGGTGGTAAAAAGCCACGGCAAGCGCTTGATCGTCGACGCCATGAGTTCCTTCGGTGCGCTGCCGATCGATGCCCGCGAAGTGCCGTTCCACGCGCTGATAGCGGCCTCAGGCAAGTGCCTGGAAGGCGTGCCGGGCATGGGTTTTGTCTTTGTCGATAAACAGGCGCTGGCCACTGCTCAAGGCAACTGCCACTCCCTGGCGATGGACCTTTTCGAGCAGCACCGTTACATGGCCGAAACCGGCCAATGGCGCTTCACCCCGCCCACCCATGTGGTGGCGGCCCTGCACGAAGCGCTGCTGCAATACCACGAAGAAGGCGGTCTGCCCGCGCGCCATCAGCGCTACGCGCACAATTGTCAGACGCTGCTTGAGGGCATGGCCGAACTGGGCCTGCGCAGCTTTCTACCGGCGGCGATCCAAGCACCGATCATCGTCACCTTCCACGCCCCCCAACACCCGCGCTACCAATTCGAGGACTTCTACGAACGGGTCAAGGCCAAGGGTTTCATCCTCTACCCCGGCAAATTGACCCAGGTGGAAACCTTTCGCGTCGGCTGCATCGGCCATGTCGACGCTACCGACATGCGCGCCGCCGTAACCGCCATCGCCCAGGTATTGCGCGCCATGGACATCCCTCTTCTCTCTGCGTCTGGAGTACCCGCATGAACTATCAAAACCCCACCAAGCTACAGGCCGCGATCCTGGATTGGGCCGGCACCGTGGTCGACTTCGGCTCCTTCGCGCCCACGCAGATTTTTGTCGAGGCCTTCGCCGAGTTCGGCGTGCAGGTGTCCATCGACGAAGCCCGTGGCCCGATGGGCATGGGCAAGTGGGACCATATCCGCACCCTGTGCAATCAGCCGCAGGTGGCCGAGCGCTACCGCCAGGCATTCGGGCGCACGCCCACCGATGACGACGTGACGGCCATTTACAAGCGCTTTATGCCCCTGCAGATCGAGAAGATCGCCGAGCATTCGGCGCTGATCCCCGGCGCGCTCGACGCCATCGCCACACTGCGTGCCCAGAACATCAAGATCGGCTCCTGCTCCGGCTACCCCAAGCAGGTGATGGACAAAGTGGTCGCCCTGGCCGCGCGCAACGGCTACGTCGCCGACCATGTGGTCGCCACTGACGAAGTACCCAATGGCCGTCCATGGCCCGCCCAGGCCCTGGCGAATGTGATCGCCCTGGGCATTGACGACGTGGCAGCGTGCGTAAAAGTCGACGACACCGTACCGGGCATCCTCGAAGGCCGCCGCGCCGGCATGTGGACCGTGGCGCTGACCTGCTCTGGCAATGCGCTGGGGCTGACCTATGCGCAATTTCGCGCCCTCGACGCCGCCACGCTGGCCAGCGAACGCAGGCGAATCGAAGCGATGTTCGAAGGCTCGCGGCCCCACTACTTGATCGACACCATTACCGACCTGCCGGCGGTCATCGCCGACATCAACCAACGCCTGGCCCGCGGCGAAATACCGCAAAGCCACTGATTGAGGTCAAAACAACGGCCATCGCAGCGGGCAAATCGTTGGAAACAGGCTTACAGTAGAAATACTTCGTCACAAAAGAACGAAGGCATGCCCTGACCAATGAGGATCCCAGCGATGCCGTGGAAAAATTCCGATACGCGCTACAGCACCATGTCGATTGCGCTGCACTGGTTGATGGTGGTGCTGCTGGCGGTGGTTTACGCCTGCATTGAGCTACGCGGGCAGTTCCCCAAGGGCAGCGGCGCACGCACGTTGATCGTGGAAATGCACTTTATGTTCGGCCTTACCGTGTTCGTGCTGGTGTGGCTGCGCCTGTTCGCCCGGAGCCTGGGGGTCGCGCCAAAGATCATCCCCACCCCGCCGCCATGGCAGAGCCTGCTGGCCACACTGATGCACTGGGCGCTGTACGCCTTGATGATCGGCATGCCGATTGCCGGTTGGCTGATCGTCAGCGCCGAAGGGCATTCAGTGATGTTCTATGGTCTTGAGCTGCCACCGCTGATCGCTGAAAACAAGGCGTTGGCCAAAGAGATCGAAGGTTGGCATGTGCTGTTCGGCAAAATCGGCTACTGGCTGATCGGCCTGCATGCGCTGGCGGGAATCGTGCACCACTATGTGATTCGCGATAACACCGCGCTGCGGATGATGCCGGGTAAGCGCGCTAACCTGTGAACCCGCTACGGCCCTGCAAGCCACCGGTGTGCACAAAGATCAGACGCGTGCCGGGCGAGAACCGCCCGGCCTCGATCTGCTGCTTCAACGCCAACAGCGCCTTGCCGGTATAGAGCGGCTCCAGCGGCAGGCCAGTGGCGCGTTCGGTGGTTTGCATAAAGTCGAGCAATGCCGCGTCGACCTTGGCGAACCCACCGCGGCTGGCCTCCAGCAATTCGTAGCCACCCGCCACAATCGCCCCCACATTCTGGGCCACGCCGTGATCATCCGGCACCGCCATCGCACCGTACACCGGGTGCGCGCCCGCTTCCGCCAGGGCCAAACCTGCCAGGGTCGTCCCCGTGCCGGCGGCCAGCCACCAAGCGTCGTAAGCGTTCCAACCCAGCTTGCTCAATTGCCCACGGACCTGTTCCACCAGCACCGCGCAACCCAGCGCACCGGCAAGCCCGCCGCCGCCTTCGGGCACCGGATACAACTGCGGGTATTGCTCACGCCACGGCAGCCAGAAGTCCGCCCCGTGGCGCGCGCGATAGCCGGCGTAGCCCAGCCAATGCAGGTGCATGCCAAAGGCTTTCAGGTCGAGGACGGTGGGGGTGTCTTGAGGATGGCCGCGCAACAGGCCGACAGTGGCGAAACCAAAGCGCTCACCCGCTGCCGCCAAGGCATGCAAATGGTTGGAGTAAGCACCGCCCAGGCTGATGATGCCACGGGCACCGGCCTGTTCTGCCTGTCTCAAATGCTCGGTGAGTTTGAACCACTTGTTGCCGCTGATCAGGGGGTCTATACGGTCCAGGCGCAGCACAGCCAGCTCGATGCCGTTCAGCCAATCGAGGTGCAATGGTTCAAGGGGAGCGATGGGAAGCCAATCGAAGGGGCCCATGGGGGTGGATCTGCCTGGCAAACGGGGCGGTAGTCTAGCACCGCCCCGCTCAGGGCCTTACAGCTCGGCGGCGAGGCGCGAACCTTGGTTGATCGCGCGCTTGGCGTCCAGCTCGGCCGCCACGTCTGCGCCGCCGATCAGGTGCACGTTCTGCCCGGCGGCGACCAGGCCGTCCTGCAAGTCGCGCAGCGGGTCCTGACCGGCGCAGATGACGATGTTGTCCACCGCCAGCAACTGCGGCTCGCCCTCGGCGCCGATACGGATATGCAGGCCTTGGTCATCGATCTTCAGGTACTCGACGCTGTTAAGCATCTGCACCTGCTTGTTCTTCAAGCCGGTGCGGTGGATCCAACCAGTGGTCTTGCCCAGGCCATCGCCGACCTTGGAAGCCTTGCGTTGCAGCAGGAACACTTCTCGCGCCGGCGCATGGGGCTGGGGCTTGATACCGGCCACACCGCCACGGGCCTGCAGTTGGGTGTCGATGCCCCATTCCTTCCAGAACGCCTCACGGTCCAGGCTGGTGGACACGCCCTGATGCACCAGGAACTCCGATACGTCGAAGCCAATGCCGCCGGCGCCGATCACCGCCACGCGCTGGCCGACCGGCTGGCGTTCGAGGATCACGTCCAGGTAGCTCAGCACCTTGGGGTTGTCGATCCCTGGGATGGCCGGGGTGCGCGGCGCAATGCCGGTGGCCAGGATGATTTCGTCATAGCCGCCGGCCACCAGTTGCGCCACGTCCACGCGGGTATTGAGGCACACCTCGACATGGGTGGTCTGCAACTTGCGTTTGAAGTAGCGCAGGGTTTCGAAAAACTCTTCCTTACCCGGCACACGCTTGGCGATATTGAACTGACCGCCGATCTCGCTGGCGGCATCGAACAGGGTCACTTGGTGCCCACGCTCGGCGGCCACCGTCGCCGCCGCCAGACCGGCGGGGCCGGCACCGACCACGGCAATTTTCTTGATCTGTTTGACCGGCAGGTAGTTAAGCTCGGTTTCGTAGCACGCACGGGGGTTGACCAGGCAGGTGGTCAGCTTGCCGCCGAAGGTGTGATCCAGGCACGCCTGGTTGCAGCCGATGCAGGTGTTGATCTCATCGGCACGCCCGGCGGCCGCCTTGTTGACGAACTCGGGGTCGGCAAGGAACGGCCGCGCCATCGACACCATGTCGGCATCGCCTTCGGCGAGGATGCGCTCGGCAATCTCCGGGGTATTGATGCGGTTGGTGGTGATCAGCGGGATCTGTACCGCACCGCGCAACTTGGCGGTGACTTTGCTGAACGCGCCACGCGGCACTTTAGTGGCAATGGTCGGGATGCGTGCTTCGTGCCAGCCGATACCGGTGTTGATGATGGTCGCACCGGCCTGCTCGATGGCCTTGGCCAGTTGCACGATTTCTTCCCAGGTGCTGCCACCTTCCACCAGGTCGAGCATCGACAGGCGGAAGATAATAATGAAATTCGGCCCCACCGCTTCGCGCACACGACGCACGATTTCAACGGCCAGGCGCATGCGGTTCTCGTAGCTGCCGCCCCAACGGTCGGTGCGGTGGTTGGTGTGCGCGGCGAGGAACTGGTTAATGAAGTAGCCTTCAGAGCCCATGATTTCAACGCCGTCGTACTCGGCGACCTGAGCCAGCCGCGAGCAAGTGACGAAATCCTGGATCTGTTTTTCGATGCCTTCCTCGTCCAACTCCTTGGGCTTGAACGGGTTGATCGGCGCCTGAATCGCGCTCGGTGCCACTTGCTTGGGGCTGTAGGCATACCGCCCGGCGTGGAGGATCTGCATGCAGATCTTACCGCCTGCCGCATGCACCGCTTGGGTCACGATTTTATGCTTCTGGGCTTCTTCCTCGGTGGTCAACTTGGCCGCGCCGGCGTACACACCGCCCTCATCGTTGGGGCCAATACCGCCGGTGACCATCAAACCCACGCCACCCCGGGCGCGCTCGGCGAAATAGGCGGCCATGCGCTCGAAACCGCCGGGTTTTTCTTCCAGGCCGGTGTGCATCGACCCCATCAGGGTACGGTTGCGCAAGGTGGTAAAGCCCAGGTCCAACGGGGCCAGCAGGTGCGGGTAAGCAGCGGCGGTCATGGTACAGCTCCACGGCAGGTCATCACGGGACGTGGCCGGCTCGAATGGCCAACCATCGGTTTATGCCCCACAGACTAAGAGGCGGTTACCGACTGCTCAATGACTGAAACTGACAAGTTATTGATCCAAATGTACAGCGCCCCTTGGCAAGCCAAGGCATGGGCCCTACCCTAGACGCCGAACCCAGCACCCGGTCTGTTGTCTGTTGCCCATGCGTAAACTTCTAGCGTTCACCGTTACCCTGGCCCTGGTTGCCGCCGTCACCGCGTATCTGGTCTGGACCCAGGAGCGCCCTGTGGCGCATTACCTGTCGGACCTGCGCATCACCCTGGCCGTCAACGAAGGCGTACCAGCCGACCGAGGCAACCTGCTAGGCATCCAGCCGGAGTTGTTCCCCGCCGACTACCAGAGCCTGGAACGCCTGCACCTGAAACTCGCCGCGTATCTGCAAAACGCCCGCGACCAAGGCTTGATCAACGACAAGACCATTGTGGTGCTGCCCGAACACATCGGCACCTGGCTGATGCTCACCGGCGAAAAGAACGAGGTCTATCAAGCGCTGCACCTCAAGGAGGCGATGAACTGGCTGTCGATCAGCAACCCGGTGCAGTTCGTGCGCGCCTGGATCAGCGCCACCGGCGCCGACCGCATGGACGACGCCTATCTACGCATGAAAGCGCCCGCCATGGCTCGCGACTATCAGGTACTGTTCGGCGGGCTGGCCAAAGAGTTCGGCGTGACCCTGGTGGCCGGCTCAATCGCCCTGCCCAACCCGAGCATCAGCCAACGGCAACTGCAGATCGGCCACGGCGCCCTGTACAACGCCAGCGTGGTATTCGCTGCGGACGGCTTGCCCATCGGCGATCCCCAGCGCCAGCTCTACCCGATCTACGACGAGCGCGAATTTATCCAGCCCGGCGATGAAAACGTGGTTAGCGTGGTGGATACGCCAGCCGGTCGATTGGGCGTGTTAGTGGGCAGCGACAGCTGGTACCCGGATAACTACCGCAAGCTCAACGAAAACGGTGCCCATCTGATCGCCGTACCGGCGCTGGTCACAGGCCGTGACACCTGGGACCGGCCATGGCGCGGCTTCAAGAGCGTTTCCACGCCGCCGGAAGTCAGCCTCAAGCCCGAGGAACTCAGTGAGGGCGAGGCTTGGCGTCGACTCACGTTGATCAGCCAGCAACCCGTCAGCCAGGCCAGCGCCGGCATGAGCGTGTTTCTACGCGGGCAGTTCTGGGACCTGGGCACTGCAGGGCACAGCTTTCTCAGCAGCAACGGGCAGATCAGCGCCGATGGCGACGCCCGTGGCGCGCGCATGCTGAATATCTGGCTGTAACGCCGTGAAACCAGTGCGCCTGGGAGACTTGTCGGTGGGCTTCGTGCACACCTTGGCCGACGCGGTGCACAGCCATGGCCTGGACCCGCAACCCCTGCTGCTGCAATACGGCCTCGACCCGGCGCGGTTAGCCGAAGCCGGCGCGCGCTTATCTATACCCCGCTATATGCGTCTGGGCCACGCCGCCATACAACTCACGGGCGACCCTGCCCTGGGCCTGCGCATGGGCCAGCTCAGCCGTCTGAGCCAGGCTGGACTCGCCGGTGTCACCGCCGCGCAAGCGCCCACCGTACGCGAGGCCGCACGCACGCTGACGCGCTTTGAACCGCTGTACGGCTCCAACTACCGGGGGCAATCGAGCTTTCACGAGGACGCCCAAGGCGCTTGGCTGCGCTTCTACTCCATCAGCCCATATAACGCCTACAACCGCTTTGTGGTCGACTCGATCATCGCTGGCTGGCTGCATCAATTGTCCAGCCTGGCCCAGCAACCGGTGCAGGCCCAGCGGATCGAGATCGAATTTCAAGCCCCCGACTACAGCGAACGCTATAGCCTGCTGGGCGATAGCCCTGTGCATTTCGGTGCTGACCTGAACCAACTGCGTCTGAGCCAAGCCACCCTGGCCTTGCGCAACCCGCAACATTGCCCAAGTACCTGGCACCTGTTGCTGCAATTGTGCGAACGGGAGTTGGAGCAGTTGACGCGCACTCGCAGCCTGAGCGAGCGCATTACCCGTTTGCTCGGGCCGATGCTCAATGGCGGTCGGGAACCCGACCTGGAAGAAGTGGCGGCACGCTTGAAGCTGCCGACCTGGACCCTGCGACGCAAACTGACGGAAGAAGGCACCCAGTTTCGCGCGATTCTCAATGACACCCGCCGCGACCTGGCCATGA
This sequence comes from Pseudomonas sp. S5F11, assembly GCF_019641515.1. Lineage (NCBI taxonomy): Bacteria > Pseudomonadati > Pseudomonadota > Gammaproteobacteria > Pseudomonadales > Pseudomonadaceae > Pseudomonas > Pseudomonas sp. S5F11. Next base: position 60,394 of record NZ_JAIFJZ010000001.1, on the reverse strand, counting down.
CCTATATCCGCGATACGGAACTGGCCTTCGGCGAAATTGCCTACTTGCTCGGCTTTGCCTCAGCCCAGGCCTTTCAACGCGCGTTTAGGCGATGGAACAACCAGACCCCAGGGGAGTTTCGCCGCAGTCAGCGGCATTCCGCCTGAGGTCGGTGTTACAGCTCGGTGGCATCGTCGGCCGGATCCAAAGGGTCCAGTTCAAACGCCTGATACTCCAACAGCTCTTCTTGATAATCGTCCATGGTGTGCTCCCTGTTTTGGATGAGAAAAGCCGGCGTAGAGCGGCCTTAGCAAATGACCCGAATAGTCAGCCTAAAGTGCCGTGATGACGAAAAAAAGTCAGCGCCATGACGTTTCTGCACTTGAGGATTAAACGTAGCAGCAGGTCGGTGATTTAGCCCAGGGAGGCAGTGGAGGCACTCGCCGCTACGGGATCAGCGTCGATCCCGTAGCGTGTTGATTACTGTGCAGGCGTAGGCAGCGGGGGAATGGCTTCTGTCGGCGCAGGCAGGTCGGGATTGGTCGGCGCGGGAGCAGGCGTAGGTTCTGGCGCGGGGGCTGCTTCGGGCGCCGCCTGAGGCGCAATCGGCGCGGGTTCTGCCGGTGGAGCGAGCGGTTGCGAGGCGGCAGGCACAGCAGGCTGATCCTTGGGAGCCTCGACTTTCTCGGCGGCCGGTTCGGTTTTAGGCTCCGGCACCCCCAGTTCAGCCTTCGGCTTCTCCGGAATATGCTCGGCCTTCTTCACTTCCTGGGGCAGGAACACGTCCACCAGCGCAAAGTAGCGCTCATAGAACTTGGGCGCGGACACCGTTTCACTGGCGACCTTGACCATTGAGTCATCGGTGGAGCCGATCGGCATCGACACCGAACCCAGCACCCCCACTCCCAGGCTCGCCGAGTTGTTGACCTTCTTCAGCGCGTAGCGGTCCTGCAAGGCGTTGGCAAACATCGTTGAATGTTTCTTGCCTTTGCCGTCGTCGGCACACACCACGTTGAAACTGATCTGCAAATGGGTTTCGCCACTCTGCTGGAAGCTCTTATTGCCCACCACCAGTTTTGGGTCGCTGCTGGTGATGATGTAGCCCTGGCTCAGCAACGCACGCCGTGCGGCTTCGCACGCCGCCACATCGCTGACCGGGTAGTCCCGGGAAAAGGTGCCGGAATCGTCGAAGTTCTCATGTTCATAAATAGCGGTCTTGGGTGACGAGCAGCCCGCGGCGCCCGCCAACACCAACGCCAACCCGAGGCTGCGCAAGTGAAATGATGTCGACATTGATAATCCTGAGGAAAACGATCTGGGCGGTATTGTGCAACAGAACGAGGGACTGGCGCGCGTATTCCTGTCGGTAAAACGTCACAGGTTGACTACGCCCCCCTGAACGAACGCCCACGAAAAAGCCCCCGGACTTTTCAGGCCGGGGGCTTCTTGCTCAAGCCGGCATCAATATTTCTTGATGTCAGCCTTGGTTTCCAACTGTTTACGGTAAGCCGCGAAGTCCTGTTGACCGACACGGGAAGCGAGGAAGCGGCGGTACTGCGCCTTTTCTTCGTCCGATGGAGCGGCGGCTTCGTTGACACCGTTCAACCGCACGATCATCAGGCTACCATCGGCCAGGGTCACGGTGGTGAAGGTCGGCTTGTCCTTGGACGCAGGTTTTGGCATGCGGAACAAGGCTTGCAGCACGGCAGGATCAATCCCTTCCTGGCCACGGGTAGCCGCTTCGGTAACTTTCCACGCCTGACCGTCAATCGGCTGGTTCAACGGGGTCTTGCCATCACGCAGACTGGCAATCAGCTCGTCGGCATGGGTCTTGGCCGCCGCGCTGGCGCGCTCCTTGGTCATCTGTGCACGGATTGCCGTGGCAACGCTCTCCAGCGGCAATTGCGCTGGTTTGCGGTGCTCCTTGGCACGCAGCACGATGATGGTTTCAGGGTCCAGCTCGATGGCGCTACTGTTAGCGCCTTCATCCAGCACTTCCGGGCTGAATGCGGCGGTCACCACTGCCCTGTTAGCCGCGACCCCTTCACCGCCGTCACGGCCAAATGGCGCCGAGGTGTGCACAGTGAGCTTGAGGTCAGACGCCGGCTGAGCCAGGTCGGACGCTTCGAATGCCGCATCCTCCAACTGCTTGGTGGCTTCGACGAAACGCTGCTCGACCTGCTGAGTCTTTAGCTCGCGGGTCAGCTTGTCCTTCAAGCTGGCGAAAGTCGGCACTTCAGGTGCTTCAACCCCCAGCAGCTTGATCAAGTGCCAGCCAAAGGTGGTGCGCACCGGTACCGAGACCTGGTCTTTGTTCAAAGCGTACAGGGCGGTTTCGAAATCCGGATCGTAAACGCCAGGGCCGGCGAAACCGAGGTCGCCGCCGTTGCTGGCCGAACCAGGGTCCTGGGAGAACTCCTTGGCCAAGGCTTCGAACTTCTCACCTTTGGCCAGGCGTGCCTGGATTTCTTCGATCTTCGCTTTCGCCTGAGCGTCGGTGACCTTGTCGTTGACTTCAATCAGGATATGCGCGGCACGACGCTGTTCAGCGAGGTTGGCGATTTCCTTTTGATAAGCCGCCTGCAGCTCATCGTCCTTGACGTTGACCTGATCAAAAAAGGACGACTTCTTCAACTCGAGATAATCGATGACCACTTGGTCAGGGGTCATGAACTCTTTGGCGTGCTGATCGTAGTAGGCCTTGACCTCCTCGTCGGTCAGCTTCACCGCAGCAGGATTGGCCTTGATGTTGACGGTGGCGAAATCGCGGGTCTGTTTCTCCAGACGGGCAAAAGCCAGCACCTCGGCGTCGGTTACGAAACCACTGCCGGCGATACCTGCGCGAACCTGGCCGATAAGCATTTCTTGCGTCAGCATCTGACGGAATTGCAAACGGGTATAGCCCAGTTGACGAATCACCTGATCAAATCGTTCTGGACTGAATTTGCCATCCACCTGGAATTCCGGTGTCTGCAGGATCACCTGATCCAGCGCGGCTTCGGAGAAGCCAAACTTGGAATCGGCGGCACCTTGCAGCAGCAGCTTGCGATCGATAAGGCCCTTGAGGGCCGCCTCGCGCAGCAGTTTTTCGTCCAGCAGCGAAGCATCGAAATCTTTGCCCAGCTGTTGCATCAGCTGGCGCCGTTGCATGTCGACGGCCTGGCTCAGTTCGGTCTGGGTGATGGTTTCACCGTTGACCTTGGCCACGTCCTGCTTGGTGTTGGTCGAAGCCTGGAAAATCGCTTCGATACCGGTGAACGCCATCAATGCGACGATGATCCCGATAATGGTCTTGGCAATCCAGCCTTGTGAATTGTCCCTGATATTTTGCAGCATGCGTCCCCCAGAAACGGTTGAACTTCAAAAATTGGCAACCATGGAGCGTGGGTAGAGTCCGGATAGAAGAAAGGCGCATCCGAGGATGCGCCTTCTCGTAACTGGCGGAGCGGACGGGGGTTTGAACCCACACCCCCGGCGTGGCGACCCAATGGATACGTGGGTCAGCTGCCGCTCCGCTGCCAGGCCAGACCTGCGTCTGACCCGGGTAGGTAAGGCTTGATCGAAACTTAGTTGACGGCTTCTTTCAGGGCTTTACCGGCTTTGAAACCTGGTTTCTTGGCAGCAGCGATTTGCAGTGCTTTGCCAGTCTGTGGGTTGCGGCCAGTGCGAGCTGGGCGGTCAGTCACAGAGAAAGTACCGAAGCCTACCAGTACCACGGAGTCGCCGGCCTTAAGAGCGCCAGTGACGGATTCGATTACTGCATCCAGCGCACGGCCAGCAGCAGCTTTCGGGATATCAGCGGATGCAGCGATAGCATCAATCAGTTCCGACTTGTTCACTCTAAGTCCCCTTATATATCTATTGAGTATGATTCTAAGTTTTTTGGTGAAAGCAAAAACCAGTGCTGAATGGCCTACAGACACTTAAGAGCCGCTTTATAACAAGGGCTCTAAAAAGCTGTCAAGGAAGCCTCCAGACTTATTCGCATTAATGCGTGCTAATTCTTTCCTTGGAATCAGACTCTCGTTTTTCGTCCTTAGCAACTATCTCCGGGGCCACATCCGGCAAGGGCTCCGGCGCGTATTGCAGCGCAATTTGCAGGACCTCGTCAATCCATTTAACGGGTTTAATCTGAAGATCTTGCTTGATATTGTCAGGAATTTCCTTCAAGTCGCGAACATTCTCTTCAGGAATGATCACGGTCTTGATTCCACCCCGGTGCGCGGCAAGCAATTTCTCTTTCAGACCACCAATGGCCAATACTTGACCACGCAGAGTAATTTCCCCGGTCATGGCTACATCAGCGCGTACCGGAATACCGGTCAATGCCGACACCAGCGCGGTGCACATGCCCACGCCGGCGCTTGGACCATCCTTCGGGGTTGCCCCTTCCGGCATATGGATATGGGTGTCGTGCTTCTCGTGGAAGTCCAAGGGAATCCCCAGGCTCCGAGCGCGGCTGCGCACCACGGTCTGCGCGGCGGTGATGGACTCGACCATCACATCCCCCAGGGAACCGGTCTTGATCAACTGGCCCTTGCCAGGGATCACGGCAGCCTCAATGGTCAGCAGCTCACCACCCACCTGAGTCCACGCCAAACCCGTCACCTGCCCGACCTGATCCTGCTGTTCAGCCAGCCCGTAACGGAATTTGCGCACGCCCAGGAAGTGCTCCAGGGAGTCGGACGTGACCTTCACCGCGAAGCGTTTTTCCAGAGCATGCTCTTTGACCGCCTTGCGGCAGATCTTCGCGATCTGGCGCTCAAGCCCCCGCACACCGGCCTCGCGGGTGTAGTAACGCACGATGTCGCGAATCGCTTCGACCTCGAACTCAATCTCGCCCTTCTTCAGGCCATTGGCCGATGTCTGCTTGGGCGCGAGGTACTTGACCGCGATGTTGATCTTCTCGTCTTCGGTGTAACCCGGCAGACGAATCACCTCCATCCGATCCAGCAGCGCTGGCGGAATATTCATGGAGTTGGAGGTGCACAGGAACATGACGTCGGATAAGTCGTAATCGACTTCGAGGTAATGGTCGTTGAAATTGTGGTTTTGCTCAGGATCGAGAACCTCGAGCAAGGCCGAGGCCGGATCGCCACGCATGTCGCTGCCCATCTTGTCGATTTCATCGAGCAAGAACAGCGGATTGCGCACGCCGACTTTGGTCATCTTTTGAATCAATCTTCCTGGCATCGAACCGATATAGGTGCGGCGATGGCCACGAATTTCCGCTTCATCCCGCACGCCACCCAGGGCCATGCGGACGAATTTACGGTTGGTGGCATTGGCGATGGATTCGGCCAGAGAGGTCTTGCCCACGCCAGGCGGCCCAACCAGACACAGCACCGGCCCGCGGATTTTCTTCACGCGCTTCTGTACGGCGAGGTATTCAAGGATGCGCTCCTTGACCTCTTCAAGGCCGTAGTGGTCGGCGTCGAGAATGTCTTCGGCGCGGGCCAGGTCCAGGCGCACCTTGGTCTGAGCCTTCCACGGCACCTGCACCAGCCAGTCGATGTAGGAGCGCACCACGGTGGCTTCGGCCGACATCGGCGACATTTGCTTGAGCTTGTTCAGCTCGGCGGTGGCTTTGGTCAATGCATCTTTAGGTAGACCCGCGGCATCGATGCGCTTTTTCAGCTCTTCGATTTCGTTGTGGCCTTCCTCGCTGTCGCCGAGCTCTTTCTGAATGGCCTTCATCTGCTCATTCAGGTAGTACTCACGCTGGCTGCGCTCCATCTGCTTTTTAACGCGGCCACGAATGCGCTTTTCAACCTGCAGCAGGTCGATTTCAGCATCCAACAACGCCAGCACATGTTCGACGCGAGCCGGCAGGTCGATGATTTCGAGGATGTCCTGCTTCTGCTCGATCTTCAGCGCCATATGGGCAGCCATGGTATCGACCAGGCGGCTGGGTTCATCAATGCTATTAAGAGAAGATAGGACTTCAGCCGGGACTTTCTTGCCCAACTGTACATACTGCTCGAATTGCGAGAGCAGACTGCGTACGAACACTTCAGACTCGCGCTCCGGGGCCTCGATCTCATCGATCAACGCCACCTCGGCACGTAGGTGGCCATCCACCTCCATGAAGCGTTCCACCGCGCCGCGTTGCTCGCCTTCCACCAGCACCTTGACGGTGCCGTCCGGCAGTTTGAGCAATTGCAGAACAGTAGCAACAGTGCCGACCCGATACAGGGCGTCTTCGCCTGGATCATCATCAGCTGGATTTTTCTGGGCCAACAGCAGGATCTGCTTGTCGCCCGTCATCGCGGCCTCGAGGGCTTCGATAGACTTCTCGCGCCCCACGAACAGCGGGATAACCATGTGCGGATAGACGACAACATCACGCAACGGCAGGAGAGGCAATTCGATGGTGGTCTTCATGATTTCGCCTCTATGACAGTTCAAAAGTAAGCATGAAGCCAAGATGGGGGCTGCATGCAAAAAAAACAAGCTTATTGCCGGCAGTTAAACGCAGTAAAAACCTACAAAAAAACAAAGGGGCCCCTGGAGGCCCCTTTGTCTGTACCGAAACCGCGAAACGCTTACGCGTCTGGCGCAGCCTTGGCAGCCGGCTCACTGTTTTCATAGATATACAGTGGCTTGGACTTACCTTCTATAACGCTTTCGTCGATCACCACTTTACTCACCTCAGACTGCGAGGGGATTTCATACATGGTGTCGAGCAACACACCTTCGAGGATCGAGCGCAAACCGCGCGCACCGGTCTTACGCTCCAGTGCCCGCTTCGCTACAGATTTGAGCGCATCGGTACGGAACTCGAGGTCTACACCTTCCATTTCGAAAAGCTTAGCGTATTGCTTGGTCAGGGCGTTTTTCGGCTCGGTGAGGATCTGAATCAGAGCAGCCTCATCCAGCTCATCCAACGTAGCCAGGACCGGCAGACGGCCGACGAATTCCGGGATCAGACCGAACTTGACCAAATCGTCAGGCTCGACTTCACGCAGGGACTCGCCCACTTTCTTACCTTCTTCCTTGCTGCGCACTTCCGCACTGAAACCGATGCCGCCACGGGTGGAGCGGTTTTGAATAACCTTTTCCAGACCGGAGAACGCACCGCCACAGATGAACAGAATATTACGCGTATCAACCTGAAGGAATTCCTGCTGCGGGTGCTTGCGGCCACCTTGCGGCGGTACGGATGCAACCGTGCCTTCAATCAGTTTCAACAGCGCTTGCTGCACACCCTCGCCGGACACGTCTCGAGTAATGGACGGGTTATCAGATTTGCGCGAAATCTTGTCGATTTCGTCAATGTAGACAATACCCATCTGGGCCTTCTCTACATCGTAATCACATTTTTGCAGCAATTTCTGAATGATGTTCTCGACGTCCTCGCCCACGTAGCCAGCCTCGGTGAGGGTGGTCGCGTCAGCGATGGTGAAGGGAACGTTCAGCAGGCGAGCGAGGGTCTCCGCAAGCAGGGTCTTACCCGAACCTGTAGGACCGATCAGCAAGATGTTGCTCTTGCCGAGTTCGACCTCTTCACCTTTCTTGTCACGCTGATTCAAGCGCTTGTAGTGGTTGTACACCGCTACGGCCAGAATCTTCTTGGCACGCTCTTGACCGATCACATACTGGTCAAGAATGCCGCTGATTTCTTTGGGCGAAGGCAATTTATGCGCGCTGCTTTCGGCCTGGGCTTCCTGCACCTCCTCGCGGATGATGTCATTGCACAGGTCGACGCACTCGTCGCAGATAAAGACCGAGGGGCCGGCAATCAATTTGCGTACTTCATGCTGGCTTTTGCCACAGAAGGAGCAATAGAGCAGCTTGCCGTTGTCCTCGCCGTTGCGGGTGTCAGTCATTCGTTCGATCCAAATCCGATAGGCTTGCAACACAAGATGAAGGCTTATGCGGGCTTTTTCAAGCCCGCCGATGATCGGCTACGCCGACCCACCTTATTTTGAGCGGCTTATATTATGCGGGGCGGTGGTCAATCACTGCGTCGATCAACCCGTATTCACGCGCCATTTCCGCACTCATGAAATTGTCACGGTTGGTATCACGCTCGATTTCTTCCAGCGTGCGACCACTGTGCTTGGCCATCAGCGTATTCAAACGCTCGCGGATGAAGAGGATTTCCTTGGCGTGGATCTCGATATCCGACGCCTGACCTTGGAAACCACCCAATGGCTGGTGAATCATCACGCGGGAGTTCGGCAGACAGAAACGCTTGCCCGGAGCACCCGCAGTCAGCAGGAATGCGCCCATGCTGCACGCCTGGCCGATACAAGTGGTCGACACGTTTGGCTTGATGAACTGCATGGTGTCGTAGATCGACATGCCCGCAGTCACCGAACCACCCGGCGAGTTAATGTAAAGATGGATGTCCTTGTCCGGGTTTTCCGCTTCAAGGAACAGCAGTTGCGCGCAAATCAGGTTGGCCATGTAGTCCTCTACCGGACCAACCAGAAAGATCACTCGCTCCTTGAGCAGGCGCGAGTAGATGTCGTAGGCGCGTTCGCCACGAGCGGACTGCTCGACAACCATCGGGACCAGGCCGCCGGCGGCCTGGATATCAGAGTTCTGCTGAATATAGGAATTACGGAACATGCTCTGCAGTTACTCCCAAATAGTCATGTCTTGAAAACGCATAAGCCAGCGCGAGGCTGGCTTATGGTTGTATTTCCAACGAGTTGGACAATCAGTCGGCTTGTGCTGCTTCCGCCGGTTTGACTGCTTCTTCGTAAGAGACCGCTTTATCGGTCACCTTAGCCTTCTGCAGAACAGTATCCACAACTTGTTCTTCAAGCACAACCGAACGTACTTCGTTCAGCTGCTGGTCGTTCTTGTAGTACCAAGCCACGACCTGCTCAGGCTCCTGGTAGGCCGAAGCCATCTCCTGGATCATTTCACGAACGCGATCTTCGTCAGGCTTGAGGTCGAATTGCTTGACCACTTCAGCCACGATCAAACCCAGCACTACGCGACGCTTGGCTTGCTCTTCGAACAGCTCGGCAGGCAGTTGATCAGGCTTGATGTTGCCACCAAACTGCTGAACGGCTTGAACGCGCAGGCGATCCACTTCATTGGACAGCAGAGCCTTAGGTACTTCGATCGGGTTGGCGGCCAGCAGACCGTCCATGACCTGGTTCTTCACCTTGGACTTGATGGCCTGGCGCAGCTCACGTTCCATATTCTTGCGAACTTCGGCGCGGAAACCTTCGATGCCGGTTTCTTTAATACCGAACTGAGCGAAGAACTCTTCATTCAGCTCTGGCAGCTTAGGCTCGGAAACGCTGTTAACGGTCACGGTGAACTCGGCGGTTTTACCGGCCAGGTCCAGGTTCTGATAGTCAGCCGGGAAGGTCAGGCTCAAAACGCGCTCTTCGCCGGCTTTAGCGCCAACCAGGCCATCTTCGAAACCAGGGATCATGCGGTTGGAACCCAACACCAGTTGAGTGCCCTTGGCAGAACCGCCAGCGAATACTTCGCCGTCAACCTTGCCAACGAAATCGATGTTCAGTTGGTCTTCGTTCTGGGCGGCACGCTCGACCACTTCAAAACGGGTGTTCTGCTTGCGCAGGATTTCCAGCATGTTGTCCAGATCGGAATCAGCCACTTCAGCGCTCAGGCGCTCGATAGCGATACCCTCGAAGCCGGCAACTTCGAATTCAGGGAACACTTCGAATACGGCTACGTATTCCAGGTCCTTGCCTGCTTCCAGGGACTTAGGCTCGATCGAAGGCGAGCCGGCTGGGTTCAGCTTTTGCTCGACAACGGCTTCGTAGAAAGAAGCCTGAATGACGTCACCAACAGCTTCCTGACGCGCATCGGCACCAAAACGACGCTTGATTTCGCTCATCGGCACTTTGCCTGGACGGAAACCAGCGATCTTGGCCTTCTGGGCAGTCTGCTGCAGACGCTTGTTGACCGCAGTCTCGATACGCTCTGCCGGCACGGTGATGCTCAGGCGGCGCTCGAGAGCAGTAGTATTTTCAACAGAAACTTGCATGGATATTCCTCGTTGCACAGACGTTAGCCGGCCATTTCCGACCCCAATCAAGGGCATGCATTCTAGTGGGTCAAACTCAAGAAGTCACCCTACTGGAAATATGCTCGCAAACAGCCGGCAATTTATCGGCACGAGAGCACTGCTGCACCTCGCCCCGCTGACAAATACAGCCAATCATGCCAGGGCTCTGTGCCGCCTCTTCTATATATAGGAGAGGCCATCACTTCCATCCCTGACACTGCGACCCGGTAGCTACGGCCGCCCACGATCCGAACCGCCAAAACCAAAAAAGGCGCCAGACTGTTAAATCTGGCGCCTTTCGAATATGGGGTGGACGAAGGGGATCGAACCCTCGACAACGGGAGTCACAATCCCGTGCTCTACCAACTGAGCTACGCCCACCATATTGCGTTAACAAAGAAACCAAACCACTTCTTTGTCGAGCCCTGCCCGATCCTACGACCGAACAACGCTTTAATTGGTGCGGATGAAGAGACTCGAACTCTTACGCCTCGCGGCGCTGGAACCTAAATCCAGTGTGTCTACCAATTCCACCACATCCGCGCTTGAAGCTCTTAAAGCAAAGGCGCCAGACTGTAAAATCTGGCGCCTTTAAAATATGGGGTGGACGAAGGGGATCGAACCCTCGACAACGGGAGTCACAATCCCGTGCTCTACCAACTGAGCTACGCCCACCATATAGCGCTACTTGTGCCAAAGCTGCCTAATGGCGCACCCGGCAGGACTCGAACCTGCGACCATCCGCTTAGAAGGCGGATGCTCTATCCAGCTGAGCTACGGGCGCCTTATTAATCTGTACTCTTGGAGGATTACAAACTAAGTGCTTCCAGCCTTACAGAACAGTGATTCTGCTTGACCTTCTTAACCAGTGCTAGGCTGTGCCCGACAAGTGCGACGAATAGTATAGAGCCCCCTGAAACCCGTCAAATCTTTTTTAAAAAAAATTCATTTTATTTAAGGAGTTAGGGCAATTTGCAGACCAACCGCCTTTGCCCTCACGTCTTAGCGTGCGAGAATGCGCGCACTTTTCTTCCCCCTCTCGATGGTTAATCACGCGTAATGACTGCACAACTTATCGACGGCAAATCAATCGCCGCCAGCCTGCGCCAGCAGATCGCCAAACGGGTCGCAGAGCGCAGCCAGCAAGGCCTGCGCACACCGGGACTCGCGGTGATCCTGGTCGGCAGCGATCCTGCGTCTCAGGTTTATGTCTCGCACAAGCGTAAAGACTGTGAAGAGGTCGGCTTTATTTCCAAGGCCTACGACCTGCCTGCGCAGACCACCCAGCAGGCCCTGACCGACCTGATCGACAGCCTCAACGAGGACCCGACGATAGACGGTGTGCTACTGCAACTGCCCCTGCCGGATCACCTGGACGCGTCCAAATTGCTTGAGCGCATTCGCCCGGACAAAGACGTCGACGGTTTCCATCCTTATAACGTCGGGCGCCTGGCACAGCGCATCCCGCTGCTGCGCCCCTGCACCCCCAAAGGCATCATGACCCTGCTGGAAAGCACCGGTGTAGACCTGTACGGTCTCGATGCCGTGGTGGTGGGCGCCTCGAACATCGTCGGTCGCCCGATGGCCATGGAGCTGTTGCTGGCCGGCTGCACCGTGACCGTGACCCATCGTTTCACCAAGGACCTCGCCGGCCACGTCGGACGCGCGGACCTGGTGGTGGTTGCCGCCGGCAAGCCGGGCCTGGTCAAAGGTGAGTGGATCAAAGAGGGTGCAATCGTTATCGACGTCGGCATCAATCGTCAGGAAGACGGCAAGCTGGTGGGCGACGTGGTCTACGACACCGCCCTGCCTCGCGCCGGCTGGATCACGCCGGTGCCAGGCGGCGTCGGCCCGATGACCCGCGCCTGCCTGCTGGAAAATACCCTGTACGCCGCGGAAACCCTGCACGATTAATAACCGCATGTACTGAAGAAGCCCCGCCTTATCGCGGGGCTTTTTATTAGCCGGAATAAAACCTGTTTTTTCTTTGTTTTTAAGCACTTTCGTCTGGTTCTGTAAGAACATTCGACAGTTTCTGATCCATACTCCTAAAATGTAACGCCATTTATCAAAAACCCGTTTTCCTAACGGTATTTCTTACTTTTTAGCGAGTTCATCCGCGTGAAAATTCGTCTTTCCATCATCAGCCTATTTTTCGCATTCACAGGCACTATCGCGCATGCCGCCGAAACCGCCCTGGCGCCCCGCGATCCTTCCAAACTGCAAATCGCTTCCGGCAGCGCCATGCTGGTCGACTTGCAAACCAACAAAGTCATCTATGCCAGCAACCCCGACGTGGTGGTGCCCATTGCGTCTGTGAGCAAGCTGATGACCGGCCTGATCGTCCTCGAAGCCAAGCAAAACATGGACGAGTACATCGATATCAACATCACCGATACGCCAGAAATGAAAGGTGTGTTCTCCCGCGTGAAGATCGGCAGCGAAATGCCGCGCAAAGAAATGCTGCTGATCGCCCTGATGTCCTCGGAAAACCGGGCCGCCGCCAGCCTGGCCCACCACTATCCGGGCGGCTATTCGGCGTTTATCGCGGCGATGAACGCCAAGGCCAAGGCCCTCGGCATGACCAGCACCCACTATGTCGAACCCACTGGCCTGTCGATCCACAACGTATCCACCGCTCGCGACTTGAGCAAGCTGTTGGCCGCTGCGCGCAAGTACCCGATGCTGAGCCAGTTGAGCACCACCAAGGAAAAGACCGTAGCCTTCCGCAAGCCCAACTACACCCTGGGTTTCTCCAACACTGACCATCTGATCAACCGCGCCAACTGGGATATCAAGCTGACCAAGACCGGCTTCACCAACCAAGCCGGCCATTGCCTGGTGCTGGTGACCAGCATGGGCAACCGACCGGTGTCGCTGGTGATCCTCGATGCTTTCGGCAAGTACACCCACTTCGCCGACGCCAGCCGTATCCGCAGTTGGGTCGAGACCGGTAAGGGCGGCGCGGTGCCGGATGTCGCGTTGCGCTACAAAGCCGACAAAAATCTGAAAAACCGCGCGAATTCCGCCGAGGTACGGCGCTGATAACACCGAAGAAGCGATGGGAGGGGCTTTGCGCCCTGCCCCCACTGCTATCGGTGATCCGCCAAGACTTTAAGCGCCTGCGCTGCCGCCCGCTCCTGCCCGGCCTGGGCCGTGGCATCGGCCGCCTCGCGCCAGCGCTGCGCATCCACATTGGCCGGCAACTGGCTCGGGCGCTGGGTGAGGATCGCCCAATGTCCGGCACTGGCCAATTTCGATTCAAAATCGCTGAAGCTCATCAATAGCCGCCGGTCCATGCCCGAGCGCAGTAACACCGTGCTCTTTTGCTGATTGAAGCCCACCACCACGACATACCGCGCGTCGGACCAGAGCCCGCCGCCGAGGCGCGCCATCACCGGATAACCTGCGGCCACCTGCGCCAGCACGGCGGTCAACTTGGCCTCCAACGGGTACACCATCAGCCCATATTCGCGCGCCAATTGCGGCATCGTGCGCTCCAGGTTTGCCTCGCCGCCCGGCAAATGCAGCGGTTTATCCAGCAGCCCCGGTGTCATCACAATGCCTTGTTGCGACAGCATGCTGGCTAATGCAGCAGGGCCGCTTTGATAGACCTCGCTGCGAAAGGTCGGCACGCCATTGAGTTCGACCCGTTCAGGCAGGCCCGCTAGTTTTGAGGGTTGCCCGGCACACGCGGTGAGCCCCAGGGTGAAGGCCAGCAGCGGGGACGTTGGAAGATTCGACCGTAACCGCACTTTTCTACTCTCTTGATCAGCCGTCGGTGAGGGCGCTGATCATAGCCCAATCACGTTTGTGTCGGGCCTGGATATAGCGAACTCGTTGGACAGACACGACCATTGGTCAATAGCAGGCAACCGCCAGGTAGCTAGACTGTCCATTGAGAAGACTGTGTGTGCCCCCTGCGGGGCGAAGGAGGCCCAAATGAGCCTTGCAACAACGATTTTCCTGTTGATCTGCGGTTGGCTGGCGGTAGCCGGCGCCATGTTGTGGGGAGTGTTGCGCATTACCCGCCGGCACCATCACCCCCACGTCAAACCCGCCAAGCCTCACAAAGCGGTGGTGCGTCACGCTTAACCAGGCATGCAATTGAAGTCCTGTGTCGCCGCCACTTCGTGACCTTGTGCATCCTTTAGGGTTGCGCGTACGGTCATCCCCAGGCTGGACTCCACCAGGGTGTAGTGCTCGCCCGCCTTGAAATGCTTGTATTCGACACGACCCTGGCAGTCTTGCTGATTGTCGTCACCGGGTTCGTCCTCGAACAGCGTCACGTCCAAGCGATGGTCCCCCGGTGTCACCTCGAAGAAGCGTCCATCGTCCACGCGCTTGCCGTCTACACGTTCGGCCAGCAGGTCATTGGGCGCTTCCTCTTTAAGGCCGATCCAGGCCTCGCTCGGGTCCGCCTTGGGCATCGGCCCGGCACAGGCCGATAACAGCAATACGGCGCTCAGGGCGGGGATCAATAAAAACGGTTTGAGTGACATGGCAGCGCTCCTTGGATCGTACATTCGATGGGCTACAAGCTTGGGCAGCTGCCAGGCCTGGAACAAATGAAAGCCTATGAAACGATCTTCAGCGCTTACCTAAATGTTCCTTCACCTGGCTGAAAGGTGCGTGTTAGGTGGGTCGGGCAAGACTGCCGGGGTTTGCAATCCTTGCTCTGTTGGAGATACACGCATGCTCGGGCTGGTAAAGACCGCACTGCACAAGCCGTATACGTTTATCGTGCTGGCCATATTCATTTGCATCATCGGGCCGATGGCGGCCCTGCGCACACCCACCGATGTTTTCCCGGATATCGGCATTCCCGTGGTGGCTGTGGTCTGGCAATACAACGGTCTGTCGCCGGATGCCATGGCCGGTCGGGTGATCTACACCTATGAACGTTCCTTGAGCACCACCGTCAACGACATCGAACATATCGAGTCGCAATCGCTGCCCGGCATGGGCATCGTCAAGATTTTCTTCCAGCCTGGCGTGGATATCCGCACCGCCAACGCCCAGGTCACGGCGGTATCACAAACCGTGCTCAAGCAGATGCCGCCCGGCATCACGCCGCCGCTGATCCTCAACTACAGCGCCTCCACGGTGCCCATCCTGCAAATGGCGTTTTCCAGCCCGACACTGTCGGAAGCCAAGATCCGCGACCTGGTGCAGAACAATATCCGCCTGCCCCTCAGCGCCCTGCCCGGCCTGGCGATGCCGACCCCGATGGGCGGCAAGCAACGCCAGATCACCCTCGACCTCGACCCGCAGGCGCTGGCTGCCAAGGGCTTGTCGGCCCAGGACGTGGGCACGGCGCTGGCCCTGCAAAACCAGATCATTCCGGTAGGCACCGCCAAACTCGGCACCGACGAATACACAATCCTGCTCAATAACAGCCCCAAGGCCATCGATGAGCTGAACAACCTGCCGATCAAGACCGTCGACGGTGCGCTGATTACCATCGGCCAGGTCGCCCATGTGCGCGACGGTTCGCCGCCGCAGACCAATATCGTGCGCGTCGACGGCCATCGTGCGGTGCTGATGCCGGCGCTGAAAAACGGCAGTATCTCCACCCTGTCGATCATCGACGGCATCCGCCAGATGTTGCCGCGCATCGATGAAACCCTGCCACCGTCACTCAAAACTTCGCTGCTGGGCGACGCCTCGGTGTTCGTCAAGCAATCGGTGGGCAGCGTCGCCCAGGAAGGCATCATTGCTGCACTGCTGACCAGCGCGATGATCCTGCTGTTCCTCGGCAGTTGGCGCTCCACGCTGATCATTGCGGTATCGATTCCCCTGGCCGTGCTGTCAGCCATTGCGCTGCTGGCGGTTACCGGGCAAACCCTCAACGTCATGACCTTAGGCGGGCTGGCGTTGGCGGTGGGGATCCTGGTGGACGACGCCACGGTGACCATCGAAAACATCAATTGGCACCTGGAACAAGGCAAGGCGGTGAAGGCTGCGACTCTTGATGGCGCCGCGCAAATCGTCGGCCCGGCGTTCGTCTCGCTGCTGTGCATCTGCATCGTGTTCGTGCCGATGTTTCTGCTGCAAGGCATCGCCGGTTATCTGTTCCGGCCGATGGCATTGGCGGTGATTTTTGCCATGGCCAGTTCGTTCATTCTGTCGCGCACCCTGGTGCCGACACTGGCGATGTTTCTGCTCAAACCGCACACACCGGAACAAGGCGCAGGGCACCACCCCGAAGATGAATTCATCAACCACCATGAGGGCGAGCAGCACCAGAAGCCACGCAATGTTGCGCTGCAGGCCGTACTGAATTTCCAACAAGGTTTCGAGCGCCACTTCTCGAATATCCGCGACACCTACCATGGTTTGCTGACACTGGCCCTGGGCAACCGCAAGCGCTTTATCGTGGGTTTTCTCGCCTGTGTACTCGCCTCGTTCCTGCTGTTGCCCAGCCTGGGCCAGGACTTTTTCCCGGCAACCGATGCCGGTGCGCTGGCCCTGCACGTGCGCCTGCCGCTGGGTACGCGCATCGAAGAAAGCGCCGCCGCCTTCGACCGCATCGAAGCGCGGATTCGCGAAATCATTCCCGCCGAAGAACTGGATACCGTCGTCGACAATATCGGTATTCCGCTGAGCGGCATCGACATGGCCTATAGCAGTAGCGGCACCATCGGGCCGCAGGATGGCGATATCCAAGTCACCCTGAAAAAACACCACGCGCCCACCGCCGACTATGTGAAAAAACTGCGTGTAGCCCTGCCGCAAAGCTTTCCCGGCAGCCACTTCGCATTCCTGCCGGCGGACATCAGCAGCCAGATCCTCAACTTCGGCGCGCCGGCGCCCCTGGACGTAAAAATCTCCGGGCACAACGACGCCGAAAACCGCGCCTACGCGCTGGAGCTGGAACGCCGCCTGCAACACGTTCCGGGCATCGCCGATCTGCGCATCCAGCAGTCCACCGGCTACCCATCGTTACAGGTCAATGTCGACCGCCTGCGCGCCAACGGCCTGGGCATTACCGAGCGCGACGTAACCAACAGCATGGTCGCATCACTGGCCGGCAGTTCGCAGATTGCGCCGACGTTCTGGCTCAACCCGGCCAACGGTGTGTCCTATTCCATCGTCGCCGCCACCCCGCAATATCGGCTGGACAGCCTGCCGTCGCTGGAAGCCTTGCCAGTGACCGGCGCGAACGGCCAGTCGCAGATCCTCGGCGGCGTGGCAAGCATCTCCCGCGTGCAAAGCCCGGCGGTGGTGACCCACTACAACATCGAACCGACACTCGACCTGTACGCCAATGTGCAAGGGCGCGACCTCGGCGGCGTGGCGCGTGACGTGCAAAAGGTGCTGGACGACACCGCGTCCATGCGGCCCAAAGGCGCAACGGTGAGCCTGCATGGGCAGATCGATGCGCTGCATGAAGCTTTCAGTGGGCTGAGTTTTGGCCTGCTCGGCGCGGTGGTGCTGATCTATCTGCTGACCGTGGTCAACTTCCAGTCGTGGGTCGACCCGTTCGTGATCATCACCGCCCTGCCGGCGGCCTTGGCGGGGATCGTGTGGATGCTGTTTCTCAGCGGCACCTCATTGTCGGTGCCGGCCTTGACCGGCGCGATCCTGTGCATGGGCGTGGCCACCGCCAATTCGATCTTGGTGGTGAGTTTCTGCCGGGAACGCCTGGCCGAACACGGCGATGCCTTGAAAGCCGCACTGGAGGCCGGCTACACGCGTTTCCGGCCGGTGTGCATGACCGCCTTGGCGATGATCATCGGCATGCTGCCCCTGGCCCTGTCCGAGGAGCAGAACGCGCCTCTGGGCCGCGCCGTGATCGGCGGCCTGATTCTCGCCACCACCGCCACCCTGTTGTTTGTACCCGTGGTCTTCAGCCTGGTCCACGGTCGTCACCCTACTCGCGCCACTGCTGGAGAAACGCCCCATGTCGTCTGATCAAAAACCCTCGCGCAAGCGCCTGATGCTCCTGGGTGTCGGCGGCCTGACCCTGGCCGCCCTGTTAGTCGCCAACGGCTTGCACGCCCGTACGCTGCACGCACAGTCGGTCAGCGCCTGGACCCAGGCCGCTGCCATCCCCCATGTCAGCGTATTCCAACCGCAACACAATGCCGTCGGCGACACCCTGCGCCTGCCCGCGCACCTGGAAGCCTGGAGCACCGCACCGATTCATGCACGAGTCAGCGGTTACCTGAAGGACTGGAAGGTCGACATCGGCAGCCAGGTAAAGGCCGGGCAAGTGCTGGCCGAAATCGACAGCCCCGACCTCGATCAACAACTGGCCCAGGCCCATGCGCGATTGGTTCAGGAACAGGCGAACGCGCACCTTGCAGCGACCACCGCGACGCGCTGGCAAAACCTCTTGGCCAGCCATTCGGTATCGCGTCAGGAAGCCGATGAGAAAACCTCCAACGCGGCGGCGGCCAAGGCCAACGTTCAGGCCGCCGCTGCAGACGTTGCGCGGTTGTCGGCACTGCAAAGCTACAAGACCCTGCGCGCGCCGTTCGCCGGCACCATCACCGCACGCAATACCGATATCGGCCAGCTGATCAAGGCCGATACCGACAGCGATCCAGAGCTGTTCAACATTGCCGACACCCACCAGTTGCGCCTGTATGTACCGGTGCCGCAGAACTACGCCGCAGTGATCCATCCGGGCCTGGAAGCCGAGTTGAGCGTGCCAGAGCACCCCGGCATGCACTTCAAGGCGCGGTTGATCGGCGACTCCACCGCCATCGATCGGCGTTCCGGTACGCTGCTCGCGCAATTTGTCGCGGACAACCCCAACGGCGAACTGCTGCCCGGCGACTATGCCGAAGCCACCCTGCCGATCCCGGCGGACACCCATGGCGTGAGCATCCCCGCCAGTGCCCTGATCTTCCGCGCCCAAGGCACCCAGGTGGCGATGCTGGACGGGCACAATCATGTGCACCTGCAAAGCATCCATATCGGCCTGGACCTGGGTGATCGGCTGGTGATCGACCAGGGCCTCAACGCTGCCGACCGCGTGGTGGACAACCCGCCCGACGCCCTGCGCGAAGGCGACCCGGTACAACTGGCCGCCGCCGCCGGAGGTGCACATGCGCCCAAGGCTTAAACCGCTCGCCGCGCTGGTGCTGCTGGGCTTGCAAGGCTGCTCCATGGCGCCCGGCTACACCACGCCGGCGCTGGAGTTGCCGGCCCATTACCGCGAACAGACCAGCGCAGGCCCGTGGCATAGCGCACAACCCAACGACCAACTGGCAGCGCAGTGGTGGACGCTCTACCACGACGCGACGCTGGATCACCTGCAACAGCAACTGCTCCAGGCCAACCCGGACCTGGCGGCGGCGCTCGCGCACTTCGATGCGGCCCAGGCATATGCCAGCCAACTGCACGCGGGGCTGTTCCCACAGATCAACGCCAGCGCGCAGCCCTTGCGCCAGCGGCAGTCGGATTCGCGGCCGTTGCGGGGGACTACACAACCGTCGGTGTACAACAGCAACACGGCGGGTTTTTCGTTGAGTTACGACCTGGATCTCTGGGGCAGAATCCGCAACCAGGTCGCCGCCGGTGACGCCCAGACCCAGGCGTCCGCAGACGATCTGGCAGTGGCGCGCCTGAGCCTGCAACGCCAGTTGGCAACCTTGTACGTACAGCTCAATGGGCTGGATGCCCAGGCGCGCATCCTCAACAGCTCCCTGGAGGATTTCAGCCAAGCCTTGCAACTGACCCGCAGCCGCTACGAAGGTCAGATCGCCTCGGAGTTGGACCTGACCCGCGCCCAGAACCAACTGTCCGAAGCCCGCGCCCAGCTTGATGACGTACGCGGGCAACGCAACCTCATCGAACATGCGCTCGCAGAATTGATCGGTGTAGCGGCCAGTGACTTCACCCTAGCGCCTACTGCGCAACTGATTGCCCTGCCGGCAATCCCCTCGCAACTGCCCAGCCAGCTGTTGCAACGCCGCCCAGATATCGCCGCAGCAGAGCGCCGGGTGTTTGCCGCCAACGCCAACATCGGCGTGGCCAAGGCGGCGTGGTATCCGGATTTCAGCTTGACCGGCTTGATCGGCGGGCAGACCCAAGGCGTTGGCAATCTGCTCTCGGCCGGCAATCGGTATTGGGCGTTGGGGCCGTTGGTGAACCTGCCGATCCTTGACGGTGGGCGCTTGAGCGCCAACGAGCGCCAGGCCAAGGCCGAGTTCGAAGAGGCATCGGCGCAGTATCGCAGCCAGGTGTTGAAGGCCGTACGCGAGGTGGAAGACAACTTGGCGCAACTGCGGGACTTGCAGCAGCAAGCGCAGGATGAACAGGCGGCGGCGGACGCGGCGCAGCATACGCAATCATTGGCGATGAACAGCTATCAGGCAGGCGCCGTGAGTTACCTGGATGTGGTCACCGCGCAAACTGAGGCGTTACAGGCGCAGCGGACATTGCAGGCAGTGCAGACACGCCAGTTGCAGGCGAGCGTCGGCTTGATCACCGCCCTGGGCGGGGGTTGGCAGCCTGGAGCTTGATCGGGGGCAAAGGCACAGCTCGGTGATGTCGGTTAATTATGCTGTGAATGGAATAAAGCCATCGGGGGCAAGCCCCCTCCCACATGGGTCCCGCGCCAGACACACAATGTATGAACACCGCAGAACCGCATATGGAAGGGGGGGTTGCCCCCCGATGGTGGTGAATCAGCTACTGAAATACCGGGTTCAAGCCGCCCTCCACACTGATCCAGTGTCAGACACATAATGTATAAGCGCCACCGAACCAATGTGGGAGGGGGCTTGCCCCCGATGGTGGTGAATCAGCTACTGAAATACCGGGTTCAAGCCGCCCTCCACACTGATCCAGTGTCAGACACATAATGTATAAGCGCCGCCGAACCAATGTGGGAGGGGGCTTGAACTGGCCTAATGATTTTGGACACTTCAATCGGGCGCTATGATGGCGCCCAAATCTGAGGTGTTTGGATATGCGTAAATCTTATTCGAGTGAGTTCAAGCTCAAGGCTGCCAGCATGGTGCTGGACGAAGGCCAGCCGGTTACCGAGGTGTGTGCCAGTTTGGATATAGGCCCTACCGCCTTGCGTCGTTGGGTTGATCAGGTACGCAAAGAGCGTTTGGGCTCGACGCCGGTAGGCGCCAAGGCGATTACCGCCGACCAGCGAGAAATTCAGAGGCTCAAAGCCCTGCTCAGGGAGAAAGACCTGGACATCGAAATCCTAAAAAAGGCCAGTGCTCTCCTGCTTTTGGACGCCAAAGATCATTCACGCTGATCGATGAGCTGGACGAGCAGTACGGCGTTAATCGGTGTTGCCGGGCGTTCGGCGTCAACCGCAGCAGCTTTTACGCTTGGCGTCAGCGCCAAGGTAAGGCTAACCCTCAGCGAGAGCAGCTTAAAGCCGCGCTGGTCAAGCATCACAAGGCATCGCGAGCTTCTGCGGGAGCGAGGACTTTGGCGAAGGAGCTGCAAGAGAAAGGGCATCGCATCGGCCGGTACTTGGCTCGCAGTTTGATGCGCGAAGCGGGGATCGCCAGCCGCCAGCGCCGACGCCATAAGTACAAATCGTCCGGCGTAGAAGCTTTGGTGGCACCGCACGTGCTCAAGCGTGAGTTTGATGTCACGGCGGTCAATCAGGTGTGGTGTGGCGACGTGACGTACATCAAGGTCGGCAAGCGGTGGCTGTATTTCGCTGCGATTCTGGATTTGTTCGCCCGTCGGATCGTGGGCTGGTCGTTTTCGATGATTTCCGATGCCACGCTGACCTGCGAGGCTTTGCGGATGGCGGTTGAGCTCAGAGGTCGTCCTAAAGAGGTGCTGTTTCATTCAGACCAAGGCTGTCAGTACACCAGTCATAAGTTCAGGAATGAGCTGCTGGCGCATGGCCTGCGGCAAAGCATGAGCCGTAAAGGTGAATGCTGGGATAACGCTCCGATGGAGCGTTTCTTTGGAAGTTTGAAATCAGAGTGGGTGCCCGAGACGGGTTACGCATCAGAACATGAGGCCCGAGCAGACGTGCAGCGTTATGTCTCGCGCTACAACATCACCAGGCCCCACAGTTACAACGATTACCGGTCGCCGGTCATCAGGGAGAGACTGGCGGCATGAACCTTAAATGGTGTCCAAGAATACTTGACCAGTTCAGCTTGCCCCCGATGGCGGTGAATCAGCTACTGAAATACCGGGTTCAAGCCGCCCTCCACACTGATCCAGTGTCAGACACATAATGTATAAGCGCCGCCGAACCAATGTGGGAGGGGGCTTGCCCCCGATGGCGGTGAATCAGCTACTGAAATACCGGGTTCAAGCCGCCCTCCACACTGATCCAGTGTCAGACACATAATGTATAAGCGCCGCCGAACCAATGTGGGAGGGGGCTTGCCCCCGACGGCGGTGAATCAGCTACTGAAATACCGGGTTCAAGCCGCCCTCCACACTGATCCTGTGTCAGACACATAATGTATAAGCGCCACCGAACCAATGTAGGAGGGGGCTTGCCCCCGATGGCGGTGAATCAGCTACTGAAATATCGAGTTCAAGCCGCCCTCCACACTGATCCAGTGTCAGACACATAATGTATAAGCGCCACCGAACCAATGTGGGAGGGGGCTTGCCCCCGATGGCGGTGAATCAGCTACTGAAATATCGAGTTCAAGCCGCCCTCCACACTGATCCTGTGTCAGACACATGATGTATAAGCGCCACCGAACCAATGTGGGAGGGGGCTTGCCCCCGATGGCGGCCTTCCAGACACATCCTGCCAAAAGCCTGCCCCTCAACCTCCTGCTCATCAATCTAACCTCTCAAAGCACATCTAAAGAGGGGCCAAGGAATGGCAGATCTACCCGCTTCACACCGCCTGCGCATCGGCCGCTTCAGCGAGCCGGGCCGCATCTACCTCATCACCACCAATACTCACGAACGCGTACCGATATTCAGCCATTTCCACCTCGGTCGCCTGGTGGTCTGGCAATTTCGCTTAGCCCAGTACCAAGGGCTGGCCAACTCTCTGGCATGGGTGATCATGCCGGACCATTTCCATTGGTTGCTTGAACTGAAAAAAGGCTCGCTGGCGGACTTGATGTGCCAGGTGAAGTCAAAAAGCACCAGGACCGTCAATGGCCTGAGTGGTCGCAAGGGCCGGCTCTGGCAAGAGAGCTTTCATGATCGGGCCCTGCGCAAGGACGATGACTTGGTAAAAATGGCCCGGTATGTGGTGGCTAATCCATTGCGAGCGGGTCTGGTCGAGCGGATTGGCGACTACCCACTGTGGGATGCCATCTGGGTTTAACGTCATGCACAGTCCAAATGTGGGAGCAAGCCCCCTCCCACATTTTTTACCCGCATTTCAAGCGGCGAGTTTGCCGCTGGCGATGGCGGCTGAAGCGGCCACCATGGCACGCAACAACACCGCACACCCCGCCGCCAAATCATCCGGCGCGGCGTTCTCGATTTCGTTATGGCTGATGCCGCCTTCGCACGGGACGAAGATCATCCCCGCCGGGCCCAGTTCGGCGACGAAAATTGCGTCGTGCCCTGCCCCGCTGACGATGTCCATATTCGACAGGCCCAGGCCGTTCGCCGCGTTACGCACCGCCTCGACGCAACCTTTGTCGAAGTACAACGGCGGAAAGTCAGCCGTGGGTTCCATCTCGAAACTCAACCCGTGTTTGGCGCAGGTGTCTTCGATCACCTGGCACACCTGGGCAATCATCGAGTCCAAACGCGCCGGTTCCAGGTGCCGGAAGTCCAGGGTCATGCGCACTTCGCCGGGGATGACGTTGCGTGACCCCGGATAAGCCTGCAGGCAACCGACGGTGCCGCAGGCGTGGGGTTGATGCCCCAGCGCCGCCGCATTCACCGCCGCCACCACCGCTGCGGCGCCGACCAGGGCGTCCTTGCGCAGGTGCATCGGCGTCGGCCCGGCATGGGCTTCGACGCCGCGCAGCTTCAGGTCAAACCACTTTTGCCCGAGGGCGCCGAGTACCACGCCGATGGTTTTTTTCTCATCCTCCAGAATCGGCCCTTGTTCGATATGCGCCTCGAAATACGCGCCGACTTTATGCCCGCTCTCGGGACGAGTTCCCGCGTAGCCAATCGCGTTCAACGCCTCCCCAACACTGACGCCCTCCGCGTCAACCTTGGCCAGGGTATCGGCCAGGGTGAATTTCTCGGCGAACACCCCGGAGCCCATCATGCATGGCGGAAAGCGCGAGCCTTCCTCGTTGGTCCACACCACCACTTCCAGCGGCGCCTCGGTTTCGATCTTGAGGTCGTTGAGGGTGCGCAGCACTTCCACGCCGGCCAGCACACCAAAGCAGCCATCGAACTTGCCGCCGGTAGGCTGGGTGTCGATATGGCTGCCGGTCATCACCGGTGGCAGGTCCGGGTTGCGCCCTGGGCGACGGGCAAAAATATTGCCGATGCCGTCGACGCTGACCGTACAGCCAGCCTCTTCGCACCACTGCACGAACAGGTCGCGGGCCTTGCGATCAAGGTCGGTAAGGGCCAGGCGACACACGCCGCCCTTGGGCGTGGCGCCCAGTTTGGCCAGGTCCATCAGCGACTGCCACAGGCGGTCACGGTTGACATGCGGGTGGGCCGATTGCAGAACGTCGAGGGCAGCGTTCATGGGGATCTCCTCAGGCTGTATTTGTTATGAATTGACTTTGACGACCACCGGGCTGGCCCCGCGCTTGGCATTCAGGCCGTAATACAACAGCCCGCCCAACGCCGAGCCGGTGAACCAGCCATAGCTGTAGAACCAGCTGAACGCATCGCTGCCCAAGGCCAGCAAGGTCAGCACCACCGGTACACCAAAGGCGATAAACCCGCTCCAGTTCCACGCCGGATACACGTCATCGCGGTACAGGCCGGCCAGGTCCAGTTGTTGTTTGCGGGTGATGAAATAGTCCACCACCATGATCCCGGCGATCGGCCCCAACAGGCTCGAATAGCCCAGCAGCCAGTTGGAATACACGGTCTCCAGGCTCACATCCGAAACGATCAAGCCGAGCTTCTTGAGCAGTTCATGGGCCATCAGCGCCAGCCCCACCAGGCCGGTGAGGATCACTGCGGTGGTGCGGTTGATCAGTTTGGGCGCGATGTTCTGGAAGTCGTTGGTGGGCGAAACAATGTTGGCCGCGGTGTTGGTGGACAGCGTTGCGATGATGATCAGCGCCATGGCAATGGCCACCCACACCGGGCTCTGGATATGGCCGATCAGCGTGACAGGATCAGACACACTCACCCCCACCAGTTTTACCGAAGCGGCGGTCATGATCACGCCGAGGGCGGCGAACAGGAACATGGTCAGCGGCAGGCCGAAAATCTGCCCAAGGATCTGGTCCTTCTGGCTCTTGGCGTAGCGGCTGAAGTCGGGAATGTTCAGCGACAAGGTAGCCCAAAAGCCTACCATCGCAGTCAGGCCCGCCATGAAATAACCGGTCAGGCTCGCGCCTTCGGGGCGCTTGGGCGGGATCGCCATCAATTCGCTGATGGACACATTCGGCATCGCCCACACCAACAAGCCAATGCCCACCGCCACCAGCAGCGGCGCCGACAGGGTTTCCAGGCGCTTGATCGACTCCGCGCCGCGTAGCACCACCCACAGGTTCAAGGTCCAGAACATCATGAACCCGATCACTTCACCGGTGCCGCCCAGGGCCTTCCAGCCCTCGAAAATCGAGCCCAGGAACAGGTGAATCGCCAGGCCGCCGAACATGGTCTGGATGCCGAACCAGCCGCACGCCACCAGCGCGCGAATCAGGCACGGCACGTTGGAACCGAGGATGCCGAACGAGGAACGCAGCAGCACCGGAAACGGAATGCCGTACTTAGTGCCGGGGAACGCGTTGAGGGTCAGCGGCAACAACACCACGATATTGGCCAGCAGGATCGCAATCAGCGCTTCGCCCACTGACAAGCCGAAATACGCCGTCAGCACCCCACCCAGGGTGTATGTCGGCACGCAGATCGACATGCCGACCCACAGCGCGGTGATATGCCATTTGTTCCAGGTTCGTTCATGCACCTTGGTCGGTGCCATGTCGTGGTTGTAGCGAGGGCTGTCGAGGACGTCGGGGCCGGCGTCGAGTTCGTACAGGCCGTTGCGCTCAATGACTTGCGATCTGTTCTGTTGCATGGCCGCTCCACGGTTTTTTCGAA
Organism: Pseudomonas sp. S5F11; assembly: GCF_019641515.1. Taxonomy (NCBI): domain Bacteria; kingdom Pseudomonadati; phylum Pseudomonadota; class Gammaproteobacteria; order Pseudomonadales; family Pseudomonadaceae; genus Pseudomonas; species Pseudomonas sp. S5F11. The sequence goes on along the minus strand of NZ_JAIFJZ010000001.1, from coordinate 34,293 downwards.
TTATTGTTGCTCACCCCCTGCAACGCAGGAGATGGCCGGAGTACCTCGTAAACAACATGACATCACAGGCCCGGCCAGCCGCCACTGCACTCAATATTCGTGCCGTTGACCGCCGCTGCGCCCTCACCGCTTATATAACGTGCTGATGTTTATCAACTTTCCGATTGAGCCCCGGTTACTTGCTGCTGAATTCATTCAGGCATTACGCAAGTTGCCCGAACCAACCGGACTCAATCTGGTGCAACACAATTATTTTCATTTTTCATTCCCGTCAAGCGGCATATCTCAAGCGCCTGATTTGCAATAAGAAATGTTGCTCAGTTTGCAAACCTGTCAAGTGCGTCAAAATGGTGAGCGCCCGCTACATTTTGGTGATTTCAATATTTTTTACTTAAATATCAATAGCTTATTAACAGAATAAGCTTATAAAAAATATTCTTGCCCAATCGAAAAACTCGGGCTAGTTTCTATTCCTGTCACCGCTGTCAGGAATAACACCTGACCTCGGCACGTAGCATTACAACACTTAGAACTGGCACAAGCCGGTCAAGCCTGTGAGGAACTCGACATGTCGCTGTTGATCCGTGGCGCCACCGTTATTACCCATGATGAAAGTTACCGCGCCGATGTTTTATGCGCAGGCGGTCTAATTCGCGCCATTGGCTCTAACTTGGACGTCCCCGCCGGCACCGAAGTGCTCGACGGCAGCGGCCAATACTTGATGCCCGGCGGTATCGACCCCCACACCCATATGCAACTGCCCTTCATGGGCACTGTAGCCAGCGAAGATTTTTTCAGCGGCACGGCGGCGGGTTTGGCCGGTGGCACCACGTCTATCATCGACTTCGTGATTCCCAACCCGCAGCAGTCGTTGCTGGAGGCCTTCCACCAGTGGCGTGGCTGGGCGGAAAAATCGGCGGCCGACTACGGCTTCCATGTCGCGATCACCTGGTGGAGCGAACAGGTGCGCGAGGAAATGGCCGAGCTGGTCAGCCACCACGGCATCAACAGCTTCAAGCACTTCATGGCCTACAAGAACGCGATCATGGCGGCCGACGACACCCTGGTCGCCAGCTTCGAACGCTGCCTGGAACTGGGCGCGGTCCCCACCGTGCATGCGGAGAACGGCGAGCTGGTGTATCACCTGCAACGCAAACTGATGGCCCAGGGCATCACCGGGCCGGAAGCGCACCCGCTGTCTAGGCCGTCCCAGGTGGAAGGCGAAGCGGCCAGCCGGGCGATCCGTATCGCCGAAACCATCGGCACACCGTTGTACCTGGTGCATGTGTCCACCCGGGAAGCCCTGGATGAGATCACCTACGCCCGTGGCAAGGGCCAGCCGGTCTATGGCGAAGTCCTTGCCGGTCATCTGTTGCTGGACGACAGCGTCTACCAGCACCCCGACTGGCAGACCGCCGCCGGCTACGTGATGAGCCCGCCGTTCCGTCCACGCGGGCATCAAGAGGCGCTTTGGCACGGTCTGCAATCCGGCAACCTGCACACCACCGCCACCGACCACTGCTGCTTCTGCGCCGAGCAAAAAGCCGCCGGGCGCGACGACTTCAGCAAGATCCCCAACGGCACCGCCGGGATCGAAGACCGCATGGCGCTGCTGTGGGATGAAGGGGTCAATACCGGGCGCCTGTCCATGCAGGAGTTTGTTGCGCTGACCTCCACCAACACCGCGAAGATCTTCAACCTCTACCCCCGCAAAGGCGCGATCCGCGTGGGCGCCGACGCCGATCTGGTGCTGTGGGACCCACAGGGCACGCGCACTATTTCCGCCAAGACTCACCACCAACAGGTCGACTTCAACATCTTCGAAGGCAAGACCGTGCGCGGTGTGCCGAGCCACACCATCAGCCAGGGCAAGTTGGTCTGGGCCGATGGCGACCTGCGCGCCGAGCGCGGTGCCGGGCGCTATGTGGAGCGGCCGGCGTATCCGGCGGTGTTCGAGCAGTTGAGCAAGCGGGCTGAGCATTCCAGGCCAATTGCTGTGAAGCGCTGAGACCTTTATCGGGGGCAACCCCCCTCCCACACTTGAATGTATTCACAATCAAATTGTGGGAGGGGGCTTGCCCCCGATAAGGCCAGTACAAGCAACAAAAAATGCCCACTTAGAGGCAATCCAAAAAAAACCGTGAGGCCACCACCGTGATCCAGACCCTGACCCACCTCCCCCACCCCGTTGAGGATGGCGCGACCCTCGCCAGCCATTTCACCGACCTGGCGCCGCCGCTCAATGCGCGCCAGGCCCACCTGGAAGCCTCGCGCTGCCTGTATTGCTACGACGCGCCGTGCGTGAACGCGTGCCCCAGCGAGATCGATATTCCGTCGTTCATCCGTAATATCCACACCGATAACGTGCAGGGCGCCGCGCAGAAGATCCTTTCGGCCAACATCCTCGGCGGTAGCTGCGCGCGGGTCTGCCCCACCGAGATCCTGTGCCAGCAAGCCTGTGTCCGTAACAACGCCGAAGAATGCGCACCGGTGTTGATCGGCCTGTTGCAGCGCTATGCGGTGGACAACGCCCACTTCAGCGAACACCCCTTCCAGCGCGCCGCGCCCAGCGGTAAACGTATCGCCGTGGTCGGCGCCGGGCCGGCCGGTTTGGCCTGTGCTCATCGCAGCGCCATGCACGGGCACGATGTGGTGATTTTCGAAGCGCGGGAAAAGGCCGGCGGCCTGAATGAATATGGGATCGCCAAGTACAAACTGGTGGACGACTTCGCCCAGAAGGAACTGGATTTTCTCCTGCAAATCGGCGGCATCGAGATCCGCCACGGCCAGCGCCTGGGGGCCAACCTGACCCTGAGCGAGCTGCACCAGCAGTTCGACGCGGTATTCCTCGGCCTCGGCCTGGCCGCCAGCAAGCAGCTGGGCCTGCCCCACGAGGATGCCCCCGGCCTGCTCGCCGCCACCGATTACATCCGCGAATTGCGCCAGGCCCAAGACCTCACCCAACTGCCCGTGGCCGACCGCTGCATCGTGCTCGGCGCCGGCAACACCGCTATCGACATGGCCGTGCAAATGGCCCGCCTCGGCGCCCGCGACGTCAACCTGGTATACCGCCGTGGCCTGGCGGACATGGGCGCCACCGGCCACGAGCAGGACATCGCCAAGGCCAACCAGGTGCGCCTGTTGACCTGGGCCATGCCCGAAGAAGTGTTGCTGGACGACCAAGGCCGTGTGCGGGGGATGCGCTTTGCCCGCACCCACATGCACGACGGCCGCTTGCAACCTACCGGCGAGACGTTCGAGCTGGCCGCCGATGCAATCTTCAAAGCCATCGGCCAAGGCTTCGACGGCGACGCGCTACACGATCCGTTGGCTCAACAACTGCACCGGGTGGGCGAGCGAATCTTCGTCGACGAGCACCTGCGTACCAGTATTCCCGGGGTGTATGCCGGCGGCGACTGCGTCAGCCTTGGTCAGGACCTCACCGTGCAGGCGGTGCAACATGGCAAGCTGGCCGCCGAGGCCATGCACGCTCAACTCATGCTGAATGTGGAGGCTGCGTAATGGCCGATCTCTCGATTGTGTTCGCCGGTATCAAAGCCCCCAACCCATTCTGGCTGGCCTCCGCGCCGCCCACCGACAAAGCCTACAACGTGGTCCGCGCGTTCGAAGCGGGCTGGGGCGGTGTGGTATGGAAAACCCTGGGCGAGGACCCGGCGGCGGTCAACGTGTCGTCCCGCTACTCGGCCCACTTTGGCGCCAACCGCGAAGTGCTGGGCATCAACAATATCGAGCTGATCACCGACCGCTCCCTGGAAATCAACCTGCGGGAAATCACCCAGGTGAAAAAGGATTGGCCCGACCGCGCGCTGATCGTGTCGTTGATGGTGCCCTGCGTGGAAGCGTCGTGGAAAAACATCCTGCCGTTGGTGGAAGCCACCGGCTGCGACGGTATCGAGCTGAATTTCGGTTGCCCCCATGGCATGCCCGAACGCGGCATGGGCGCGGCGGTGGGCCAGGTGCCGGAATATGTGGAACAGGTGACACGCTGGTGCAAGACCTATTGCTCGTTGCCGGTGATCGTCAAGCTCACGCCGAATATCACCGACATCCGCGTGGCGGCACGGGCGGCGTATCGCGGCGGGGCGGATGCGGTGTCGCTGATCAACACCATCAACTCCATCACCAGCGTCGACCTGGAGCACATGGTTGCCCTGCCGACCGTCGGCACCCAGAGCACCCACGGCGGGTACTGCGGCTCGGCGGTCAAGCCGATCGCCCTGAACATGGTCGCCGAAATTGCCCGCGATCCGCAGACCCAAGGCTTGCCAATCTGCGGCATCGGCGGCATCGGCACCTGGCGCGACGCCGCCGAGTTCGTGGCCCTGGGCTGCGGCGCGGTGCAGGTGTGCACGGCGGCGATGCTGCATGGGTTTCGCATCGTCGAAGAGATGAAGGACGGGTTGTCGCGCTGGATGGACAGCCAAGGCTACACAAGCCTGCAGGATTTTTCCGGGCGCGCGGTGGGCAATACCACGGACTGGAAGTACCTGGACATCAACTACCAAGTCATCGCCAAGATCGATCAAGCGGCGTGCATTGGCTGCGGGCGCTGCCACATCGCTTGCGAAGACACCTCGCACCAGGCCATCGCCAGCCTGAAACAAGCGGACGGCACGCATAAATACGAAGTGATCGATGATGAGTGCGTGGGCTGCAACCTGTGCCAGATCACCTGCCCGGTGGCCGATTGCATTGAGATGGTGCCCATCGACACGGGCAAGCCATTTTTGAATTGGACGCAGGATCCGAGGAATCCGTACAGGGAGGCGGTGTAGCCCTTCTGGCCTAATCGGGGGCAAGCCCCCTCCCACATTCGACCGAGTTTGTCTGAATGAATGCGGTCAAGTGTGGGAGGGGGCTTGCCCCCGATGAGGCCCCAAGCCCCACCACGATACTCAAGGCTCCAACCCAATCCCCCGCAATATCACACCGGTCACCGTCTGAATCGCCTTCTCGAATTGCCTGTCCGACAACGGCTGGTGATCATTCAGAATCGTCACTTGGTGATCGAAGTCGGCGTAGTGCTGGGTGGAAGCCCAGATCATGTACAACAGGCTCGATGGTTCCACCGGCAAGATGCGTTTGTCTTCCACCCACTGGCGAATTTTCGCCTCTTTCATCTTGGCCCAGTCGTACAGGCTTTCGTCCAGCGCCTCACCCAGGGTCGGCGCGCCGTGGATGATTTCGTTGGCCCAGACTTTCGAACCGTACGGCCGTGTACGCGAGCGCTGCATCTTGGCGCGGATGTAGCTGCTTAGCACCACCCGTGGGTCGTCAAAGGTTTCAAAGCTAAGGGCGTCCTGTTTCCACACGTCCAGCAGGTCGAACAGCACAGCGCTGTACAGCTCGCTTTTAGTGGTGAAGTAGTAATGCAGGTTGGAGCGCGGCAGTTGCGCTTCTTCGGCGATGTCGGCCATGGCGGTGCTGCCATAGCCTTTCTCGGCGAAGATTTTCTCCGCCGCCAGCAGGATCTTTTCGACGTTTGCCCGGCGAATGCCACTCTTGTGATTGCCCATAAGGGCTCCCTGACAACAACATGGCCTAAAGACTACCATCGGCTCTAGATCGCGGCGACAGGCGCATTCGAAACTTCGTACACTGCGCGCTTCTCTCTTTGATTGGGTATTGCAACATGTTGATCAAGAAAGCCCTGACTGCTGTCGCACTGCTCGCTTCCCTGCTGGGGGCTTCGGCAGCATTTGCCCACGCCCACCTGAAAAGCGCCAACCCGGCAGAGGACAGCACCGTCACCGCCCCCAAAGACCTGCGGCTGACGTTCAGCGAAGGCGTCGAGGCCACGTTCAGCAAGGTTTCGCTGAGCAAGGACGGTACTGAAGTCGCCATCAAAGGCTTAGAAACCCCGGACGCCAATAAAAAAATCCTGGTGGTCACACCGGCCGCGCCGCTGGCGGCCGGCACTTACACCGTCGAGTGGCATGCCGTCTCCGTCGACACCCACAAAAGCGAAGGCACTTATCGCTTCAAGGTCGGCCAATAACCCATGGCCACCCTGCTGGTGCTGTGCCGCTTCGTGCATTTTATGGTGGTGTTGCTGATGTTCGGCGCTTGTGCCTTCAGGCCCTGGCTGCTGGGCAAAGACACGCAGCCGGCCTTGGAACGCACGTTGCTGCGCCTCACCCGTGGGCTGGCCTGGACGGCGCTGGTATCCGGCGTGGCTTGGTTGCTGCTGATTACCGCAAGCATGGCCGGCAGTTGGGACGCCGCACTGCAGCCCGGTACCGTGGGCCTGGTGCTGGGCAAGACGTTCTTCGGCCAGGTGTGGGTCTGGCATCTGCTGCTGAACCTGCTGCTGGTGATCGCCCTGATCAAACCCTGGCCGGCGCTGCGCCTGCCGCTGCTCGCGCTGTTACTGGCCACCCTGGCCCCGGTGGGCCATGGCGCCATGCTGGACGGCCTGAGCGGGCGCCTGCTGATCCTCAACCAAGTGGTGCATCTGTTGTGCGTCGGCGCCTGGCTGGGTGGGTTGCTGTTGCTGGTGCTGATCCTCAGGCAAGCGCAGCGTCACCGGCTGGAGCCGATCCTCAGGCGTTTCAGCGGCGTCGGCTATGGGCTGGTCGCCGGTTTGCTGGTGAGCGGGTTGATCAACGTGCGTGTGCTCACCGGGCAACTGTGGCCAACGCCATTGGTCAGTGGGTTTGCGCTGATTCTATTGATCAAGGTGATGCTGGTGCTGGGTATGTTGTGCTTGGCACTGCTGAACCGGCTGCGTCTGGATAGCGGCGAACAGCAGTTGGCCGGTTTGAAAGGCAGCGTGATGCTGGAGTGGCTGCTCGGTGTTTGTGCCGTAGGGGCCGTTTCGGTGCTGGGCACCTTACCGCCGATGGTCCTGGCTAGCTGAAATGCGGGAGGGGCGGTGCGACGATTCGACTTGCCTGCGATAGCCATAGGTTTCTACACAGGTCTTAGAGGCTGACACATAACTCTGTGCTGAGCAGGCCCGCTCACCACAAGGAGTCTCAAGGGATGTTTTCACTGATACCCGTGCCGCCCCCTTCCACATTGACCTTGCGTACCTTGGTCATCGTATAACTTCTGCTTGACACTCCAGGAAAACCCCGCAAATATTCGCCCCAATGTTGTACGACGACGTATAACAAATAATAAAAACAACAAAAGAAAGGGAGCGTCACTGTGAGTCAATTCGCCCGCAATTCCTGCGTACGTCTGGGCCTTGTCGGCCTCGGCAGCCTGAGCATCACCCTACCCTTCGCCGCGCATGCCGATGGCTTTGTCGACGACGCCAAGGCCACGCTCAACCTGCGCAACGCCTATTTCAACCGTAACTTCACCAACCCGGGCAACGCCCAGGGCAAGGCTGAAGAGTGGACGCAGAACTTCATTCTGGACGCCAAGTCCGGCTACACCCAAGGCACGGTGGGTTTCGGGATCGATGTGCTGGGCCTGTATTCGCAGAAGCTCGACGGCGGCAAAGGCACCGGCGGCACCCAGTTGCTGCCGATCCACGACGACGGTCGCCCCGCCGACAACTTCGGGCGCTTGGGCGTAGCGCTGAAAACCAAACTGTCGAAGACCGAATTGAAAGTCGGCGAATGGATGCCGGTGCTGCCGATCCTGCGCTCCGACGATGGTCGCTCACTGCCGCAAACCTTCCGCGGTGGCCAGGTCACCTCCAATGAAATCGCCGGCCTGACCCTCTACGGCGGGCAATTTCGCGGCAACAGCCCACGCAACGACGCGAGCATGGAAGACATGTTCATGAACGGCAAAACCGCGTTCAAGTCGGACCGCTTCAACTTCGGCGGCGGCGAATACACCTTTAATGACAAACGCACCCAAGTCGGCCTGTGGTACGCCGAACTGAGCGATATCTACCAACAGCAATACGTCAACCTCATCCACAGCCAACCGCTGGGCGACTGGACCCTGGGCGCCAACCTCGGTTTTTTCAACGGCAAGGAAGACGGCAGCGCCCTGGCCGGCGACCTGGATAACAAAACCGCGTTTGCCCTGCTCTCGGCCAAGTACGGCGGCAACACGTTCTACGTGGGCCTGCAGAAACTCAGCGGCGACAGCGTGTGGATGCGCGTCAACGGCACCAGCGGCGGCACCCTGGCCAACGACAGCTACAACTCCAGCTATGACAACGCCAAGGAAAAATCCTGGCAACTGCGTCACGACTTCAACTTCGCGGTGCTCGGCGTACCCGGCCTGACCTTGATGAACCGCTATATCAGCGGCAGCAACGTGCACACCGGAACGATCACTGACGGCAAGGAATGGGGCCGCGAATCGGAACTGGCCTACACCGTGCAAAGCGGCGCACTGAAGAACCTCAACGTGAAATGGCGCAACTCCACGATGCGTCGGGATTTCAGCACCAACGAGTTCGATGAGAACCGGATATTCATCAGCTACCCGATCTCGTTGCTCTAAAGGTTGCCGAACCTGAACACTAACGCCCACCCCATGTGGTAGGGGGCTTGCCCCCGATGACGCGGGTCAGCCGATACTGCCTTTGCTGACCCACCGCTATCGGGGCGAGCCGAATCGACGTTGACAACCAGGGACTCCCTAACAATACTTCGACATAGTCATACGACAACTTACAACAAAAATCTGGAATGCCCATGACCACCACCACCCCAGCTCCCTTCCATCGCCTGCTGCTTACCGGTGCCGCCGGCGGCCTGGGCAAAGTCCTGCGCGAACGCCTTCGCCCCTACGCTCAGGTGCTGCGCCTATCGGACATTGCCGAAATGGCCCCCGCCGCCAACGCCCAAGAAGAAGTGCAGCTCTGCGACCTTTCCGACAAACAGGCCGTGCATCACCTGGTTGAAGGCGTCGACGCGATTCTGCATTTTGGCGGCGTGTCGGTGGAGCGTCCGTTCGAGGAGGTCCTCGGCGCGAATATCTGCGGGGTTTTTCATATCTACGAAGCCGCCCGTCGCCATGGCGTCAAACGGGTGATCTTCGCCAGCTCCAACCATGTGATCGGTTTCTACAAGCAAGACGAAAAAATCGACGCCCACTCCCCGCGCCGCCCGGACAGCTACTACGGCCTGTCCAAGTCCTACGGCGAAGACATGGCGAGTTTTTACTTTGATCGCTACGGCATCGAAACCGTCAGCATCCGCATCGGCTCCTCGTTCCCCGAGCCGCAGAACCGCCGGATGATGCACACCTGGCTGAGCTTCGATGACCTGACCCAATTGCTCGAACGCGCCCTGTACACGCCCAACGTCGGCCACACCGTGGTCTACGGTATGTCGGACAACCTCGACACCTGGTGGGACAACCGCTACGCCGCGCACTTGGGCTTCGTGCCCAAAGACAACTCCGAAGTGTTCCGCGCCCAGGTCGAAGCCCAGCCACCGGTGGCCGACAACGACCCGGCCAAGGTCTTCCAGGGCGGCGCATTCTGCGCGGCTGGGCCGTTTGGCGACTGAGCGTTTACCAATCCAAGGGAATGAGTGGCCATGACTGCTGAATTAATCGTCGACGCCCGCAATGCCGTGGGTGAATGCCCGGTATGGGTGCCGGAGGAAAACGCGCTGTACTGGGTCGATATCCCCCACGGCGGCCTGCAACGCTGGAGCGCCCAGAGCGGTGAAGTGCAGCGTTGGAATGCCAACACCATGCTGGCCTGCATTGCGCGCACCGAAACCGGCAGCTGGGTCGCGGGTATGGAGAGCGGTTTTTTCCAACTCACCCCCCAGGCCGGTGGGCATCTAGATACCCAACTGCTGGCCGGCGTCGAGCACCCACGCCCGGACATGCGCATGAACGACGGCCGCTGCGATCGCCAGGGACGTTTCTGGGCCGGCAGCATGGTGCTCGACATGGGTGCGAACGCCGCCGCAGGCATTCTTTTCCGCTACACCGGTGACGGCGCGGCCCATGCCCAACTGGACGGTTTCATCACCCTTAACGGCCTGGCGTTCAGCCCGGACGGGCGCACGATGTACGTCTCGGATTCGCACCCATTGGTGCAACAGATCTGGGCCTTTGATTACGACGTCGACAGCGGCACGCCGTCCAACCGCCGAGTATTTGTGGACATGCACAACCACCTCGGCCGTCCGGATGGCGCAGCGGTGGATGCCGATGGCTGCTACTGGATCTGCGCCAACGACGCCGGTCTGATCCACCGTTTCACCCCCGAAGGTCGCCTGGACCGCTCCCTGAGCGTGCCGGTGAAAAAACCCACCATGTGCGCCTTTGGCGGCAGCCGCCTGGACACTTTGTTCGTCACCTCGATCCGTGATGACCAGGGCCCCCAGTCGATCGCCGGCGGCGTGTTCGCCCTCAACCCCGGCGTCACCGGATTGCCGGAGCCCACCTTCGCCCTCTAGCTGCATCGCTGTGCCTTGAATACAACAATAACAAGACAGGAGTGACCCCCATGGACTTCAAACGCACCTTGCTGGCCGCTGCACTTCCCCTCAGCGTTCTTCTCAGCAGCGCCGCCCACGCGCTGGAAATCAAGTTCGCCGACGTTCACCCCGCCGGCTACCCCACCGTGGTCGCCGAACAAAACATGGGCAAGGCCCTGACCCAGCAAAGCAACGGCGAACTGACCTTCAAGTACTTCCCCGGCGGCGTGCTGGGTTCGGAAAAAGAGGTGGTCGAACAGGCCCAGGTCGGCGCCGTGCAGATGACCCGCGTCAGCCTCGGCATCGTCGGCCCGGTGGTGCCGGACGTGAACGTGTTCAACCTGCCATTCGTGTTCCGCGACCAGGCGCATATGCGCAAGGTCATCGATGGCGAAATCGGCGATGAGATCCTCGCCAAAATCACCGACTCCGAGTTCGGCCTGGTGGCCCTGGCCTGGATGGACGGCGGCACGCGCAACCTCTACACCAAGAAACCGGTGCGCAAGATCGAAGACCTCAAGGGCATGAAGATCCGCGTGCAGGGCAACCCGCTGTTCATCGATGCTTTCAATGCCATGGGCGCCAACGGCATCGCCATGGACACCGGCGAGATCTTCAGTGCCCTGCAGACCGGGGTGATCGACGGCGCCGAAAACAACCCGCCGACCCTGCTGGAACACAACCACTTCCAGAACGCCAAGTACTACACCCTCACCGAGCACCTGATCCTGCCCGAGCCCATCGTGATGTCGAAAATCACCTGGAACAAGCTCACCCCTGAGCAACAGGCGATGGTGAAAAACGCCGCCAAGGCCGCCCAGGCCGATGAGCGTGTGCTGTGGGACAAAAAGTCCGCCAGCAGCGAGGAAAAGCTCAAAGCCGCCGGCGTGGAATTCATCACCGTCGACAAAAAACCCTTCTATGACGCCACCGCGCCGATTCGCGCGAAATACGGCGCGGCCTACGCCGACATCATCAAGCGCATCGACGCCGTTCAGTAACCCTCCCCTTCCCTGACAAGGCCCGGCGCGGTCGACATCGACGCGCCCGGTTACGGTGAACGCCATGAAGAATTCACTGCTGCGCATCAACGACCGCATTTACATGACCTGCATCTGGGTCGCCGGCCTCGCGGTACTCGGGGTCGCGCTGATCATTCCCTGGGGCATCTTCGCCCGCTACGTCCTCGGCACCGGCTCCAGCTGGCCGGAGCCCACCGCCATTCTGCTGATGCTGGTCTTCACCTTCATCGGCGCCGCCGCCAGCTACCGCGCCGGCGCCCATATGTCGGTGGCGATGATCACCGACCGCCTGCCTCCCGCCCAACGCCGCCTCGTCGGTATTTTTACGCAACTGCTGATGGGCAGTATTTGCCTGTTTATGACGGTCTGGGGCGCCAAGCTGTGCGTGTCGACCTGGAACCAATTCATGAGCGCCATCCCCACCCTGCGCGTGGGCATCACCTATATGCCGATCCCCATCGGCGGGCTGCTCACGCTGATATTCGTAGTGGAAAAACTCCTGCTCGGTGACCAGAGCAACCGGCGCGTGGTGCGCTTCGACCTGGTGGAAGAAAGCGAAGGGGCTGCCTGATATGGACGCATTGATTCTGTTGGGCAGCTTTATCGCCTTGATCCTGATCGGCATGCCGGTGGCCTACGCCCTGGGGCTGTCAGCGTTGATCGGCGCGTGGTGGATCGACATTCCGTTCCAGGCCCTGATGATTCAGGTGGCCGGCGGCGTGAACAAGTTTTCGCTAATGGCGATCCCGTTCTTCGTGCTCGCCGGGGCAATCATGGCCGAGGGCGGCATGTCGCGGCGGCTGGTGGCGTTCGCCGGGGTACTGGTGGGCTTCGTGCGCGGCGGCCTGTCGCTGGTGAACATCATGGCCTCGACCTTCTTCGGCGCCATCTCCGGTTCGTCGGTGGCCGACACCGCCTCGGTGGGCTCGGTGCTGATCCCCGAAATGGAACGTCGCGGCTACCCCCGCGAGTTCGCCACCGCCGTTACCGTCAGCGGCTCGGTGCAGGCGCTGCTGACGCCGCCCAGCCACAACTCGGTGCTCTACTCCCTGGCGGCCGGCGGCACGGTGTCGATCGCCTCATTGTTCATGGCCGGCGTGGTCCCCGGCCTGCTGATGAGCGCATGTCTGATGGTGCTGTGCCTGATCTTCGCCAAGAAGCGCGACTACCCCAAGGGCGAAGTCATCCCCCTCAAGCAGGCGCTGAAAATCGCCGCCGACGCGCTCTGGGGCCTGATGGCCATGGTGATCATCCTGGGCGGTATCCTCTCGGGCATCTTCACCGCCACCGAGTCGGCCGCGATTGCGGTGCTGTGGGCATTCTTCGTCACCATGTTCATCTACCGCGACTACAAATGGAGCGAGCTGCCCAAGCTGATGCACCGCACGGTGCGCACCATTTCCATCGTGATGATCCTGATCGCGTTTGCCGCCAGCTTCGGCTACATCATGACCCTGATGCAGATCCCGGCGAAGATCACCACGCTGTTCCTGACCCTGTCGGACAACCGCTATGTGATCCTGATGTGCATCAACATCATGCTGCTGTTGCTCGGCACGGTGATGGACATGGCGCCACTGATCCTGATCCTCACGCCGATCCTGCTGCCGGTGGTGCTCGGCATCGGTGTCGACCCGGTGCACTTCGGCATGATTATGCTGGTCAACCTCGGCATCGGCCTGATTACGCCGCCGGTGGGCGCGGTGCTGTTCGTCGGGGCAGCGGTGGGCAAGGTGAGCATCGAAAAAACCGTAAAAGCGCTGGTGCCCTTCTATGCCGTGCTGTTTCTGATCCTGATGGCCGTGACCTACATCCCGGCGCTGTCGCTGTGGCTGCCGAGCGTGGTGCTGTGATGATTGAGCTTGAAGATGCGTTGACCCACCTCAGCTTGAATCCAGCGGTGGGCGGCAGCCTCGTCAATTGGCGCGTGCGCGCCACCGGCCAGCCGCTGTTGCGTCATAACGACGAGCAGGCCATTGCGACCGGCCTGCCGGGCAAGCTGGGCTGCTATCCGTTGGCGCCGTGGTCCAATCGCATTGCTCACGGCGGCTTCGACAATCCCCTGGGTTGGCTGGCGCTCAAGCCCAACAGCCTGACCGACCCGCTGCCGATCCACGGCTCTGCCTGGCAGCAGGCGTGGCAGGTGGTGAGCCAGGCAGCGGATGAGGTGCTGCTGGCGGTGGAGTGCGACACGCCCTTCGCTTATCGCGCCGAGCAGCGCGTGCGCTTGCATGAGGGCACGCTGAGTCTTGCGTTGCGCGTCACCCATTTGGCCGAGGAGCCGGCATGGCACGGCTTGGGCTTACATCCCTATTTTCCGCGCCGACCAGGCACGCGGTTGCAGGCCAGGGCCGCGCAGGTTTGGCTGAGTGATGCGTCCAAGCTGCCGACGGGGTTGGCATCGATACCGGCGGACTGGGATTTCCGGCAGCTCAATGAGCTGCCCGAGCGTCAGGTGGACAACGGTTTTTGCCAGTGGGACGGGGCTTGCCGGATCGAACAGCCGGAGCTGGGCTATGTATTGGAAGGCCAGGCCAGGGGGGCCGATTACTTCCTGCTGTACTGCCCACCGGGGCTGGGATTCTTTTGCATAGAGCCGGTGAGCCATCCGGTGAATGCCCATCACCTGCCGGGCAGGCCGGGCCTGAAGCTGCTGGAACAAGGCCAATCAACTCAACTCGATTTCAGCCTGAAATATGTCCCCATTGTGGGAGGGGGCTTGCCCCCGATGGCGGCAAACCAGTGACATAGATGCTGTGATTGAACCCCTGCACGGGGGCAAGTCGAATCGTCGCACCGCCGCTCCACAAGTGGTCAAGCCCCTTCAGGGCGGGCTGTTTTTGAGCCGCCCTGCCGTGTCGATACTCACGACAACCGACAACCCTGGCCTTAAGCGTTCGCTCTCGGCCTGATCCGGGTCCACCGTAATCCGCACCGGCACGCGCTGGGCAATCTTCACAAAATTGCCGGTGGCATTGTCGGCCTGCAACAGGCTGAACTCGGAACCGGTGGCCGGGGAAATATGCTGCACCGTGCCGTGAAACTTGCGATGGTTCAGCGCATCCACGGTAAAGGTCACTGGCTGGCCGACCTGCACATTGTCCATCTGGGTTTCTTTCATATTGGCGATCACCCACAACTGCTTCGGCACCAGCGCCATCAGTTGCGCGCCGGAGTTGACGTAGGCGCCGAGGCGCACGCCGATTTGGCCCAATTGGCCGTCACGGGGCGCGGTGATGCGGGTATTGGACAGGTCGATCCGCGCCAGTTCCACCGCCGCGTCGGCACTGGCCACGGCGGCCTCCAGGGAGCCGCGATTGACGATCACCGTCTGCAAATCCTGCCGGGCGATTTCCAGGCTGGCCTGGGCCTGAGCGACCGCCGCCTGGGTCTGGGCATTCGCCGCGCGGGTCACGTCAAGCTCGCGCTTGGACACCGAGCCATCGCTGATCAGTTCCTGGTTACGCCGCAGGTCGGCGGTGCTTTTGCGCGCCTGGGCCTGGCTGTCCGCCAAGGCTGCCTGACGCAGTTTGATCGTGGCTTCGGCGCTGTTGCGTTGCTGCACCACATTGGCCAGCGCGGCCTTCTGCACCGCCAGTTGCGCCAGCGCCTGGTCGAGGCGCTGCTTGTAGATGCGGTCATCCAGGCGCACCAGCAGGTCGCCGGCCTTGACGTACTGGAAGTCCTGCACCGGCACCTCGAACACATAGCCGCTGAGCTGCGGGCCGATAATCGTCACCTGACCGCGCACCAGGGCATTTTCGGTGGTTTCCACCGCGCTGCTGAACGGCGGCAATTGCCAGGCATACAGCACGATCAACACGCCGACGATGGCAATCGCGGCAAAGCCCAGGGAGGACAGGATGCGCACCCGCAATGGGCGCAGCTCGGTGGGCACGGCACCCGGCGGCGTGCTGCCCTCCGGGGTTGAAGCAATGGCGGTGGTGGTCGTGGTCGAGGGTTCGGTCATGAAGTAACGCCGCTGGGTTGAACGGGAGGAGTAGCCGCTTGGGTGGTCGTCATCAGCCATAGGCTGCGGGTAAAAATCCACAGCATGGTCAGGATCGCGATGATCGCAATCAGCATAAACACATCGTTGTAGGCCATCACATTCGCTTCACGGGTGGCCGCCGTGGCCAGGCTGCGAATGCCCATGAGGTTGCGCAATTCCGGGTCGGCCACCAGCCCGCCGTAGGCCGAACCGCCGCTCTGCACCCGCGCGGCCACGCGGGGGTCGAGCAGGGTCAGGTGTTCGACGATCATGCTGGAGTGAAACTTCTCGCGCACCACCTGGAAAGTGCCGAGCAACGCCGCGCCAATCAGCCCGCCGAGGTTCTGGCAAATGCCGAACATCACCGAAAAACTCACCAGGTTGCGCGGGTTGGTCAGCACGTTTTTGGTGCCCAGTACCATGGTCGGCCCCAGAAAGAACGTACCGCCGAAGCCTAGCAGGAACTGGCTGACATACAGGTTCTGCGGCCGGGTCAGGTTGCTGGACAAGCTGTCCATCACCGACCCGGTGGCCATCAGCGCCAGGGAGATCACCAGCGGCATCAACAGGTGCGCGGGGTTGATGGTCAACGCACTGATCGCCAGCCCGCTGATCGCCCCGGCCAGCATCACCACGTAAAGCGTGTGCATCTGCTCGTAGCTCATATTGAGCATCTGCATAAAACCCACCGCGCCGGTGGACTGCTCGGACAGCACCATACGAATCAGGATCACCGCCAGCGCCAGGCGAATCATCACGCCGCTGCCCAGCCAACGCGTCATCAGCAACGGGTTGGCGCGGTTATGTTCGATGGCCAGGCCAGCCATGATCAGCACCAGGGAGCAGGCCGAGGCGATGCCAATCCACGGCGCTTCCAGCCACCAGTCGATACGCCCCAGGGACAGCACCGCACACAGCAGCGCCACACCGCTGGAAAGAATGGCGAAGGTGAGGAAATCGAGTTTTTCAAAGGTCTTGAAACGGTCACCGGGCGGCAGCTTGAGCAGGAACACACAACCCAGGCAGATCAGCGCCAGGCCCAATTCGAACAGGTACAGGCCGCGCCATTCGGCGATCTGCAGCAGATCCTCGGAGAACAAGCGCGCCAGCGGCAGCGCCAATTGCGCGGTGCCCAACCCCAGCACCAGCGCCTTCAAGCGCCATTTGGCCGGGAACGCCTGGATCATGTAATACAAGCCCAACGAACTGAGGGCCGCGCCCACCATGCCATGGGCCGCGCGCACGGCGATGGCCGAGTTGAGGTCGTTGACGAACAGGTGGCCGAACGTCACCAGCGCATACAGCACCAGAAACACTTCGGTGAAGGCCCGCAAACCGAACTGCTGGCGAAACTTCACCAGCAGCAGGTTCATGCACACGTTGGTCATTACGTAGGCGGCGGGCAGCCAGGCCATTTCCGCGGTGGTCGCACCGAGCGCGCCTTGCAGGTATTGCAGGTTGGCGATCACCAACGAATTGCCCAGCCCGCCGGTGATCGCCACCAGCACACCGACCATCGCGAACAGCCAGCGCTTATAGGTCGGGTGCCAGGGCGTCGACGGCGAACCGGGCAGGCTCGGGCGTTCGTGGGGTTGCCAGGCGCGGGGGGTGTATTTGTCCATTCAATGACCTAGATGACCCGACGGGGGCGTCGGTAATACCTCTACTCAGAGAACAGTAAACCTGAGCGGAGTTCATCTTGCCATCTTGGGGTGGAATGGAGGTCTGAAGCGGGTAGGGTCAGAAAGTGGGAGGGGCAAGCCCTCCCCCCACATTGGATCTCAAGTGCATCTGGAGGCAGGCTCCAGATCAAATCCAACCGAGCCAACTCCAGTAAGTCGCCGCCAACACCAACATCAGCCCATACCCGATCAACGTCACCAGAATCCCCACCTTGGCAAACTGGCGCGCGGTAAATGTGCCGGTGCCCAGGCACACCATGTTCTGCGGCGCGTTGATCGGCAGGATAAACCCGTAGCTCATCACAAACCCCAGCAACAGGGTCATGCCCAAGCGGCTGAATTCGCCGGGCAGGGTTTGCAGCACCGCAATCAGGATCGGCAATAGCGCCGAGGTCAATGCGGTGGCGCTGGCAAAGCCCAGGTGGATCAGGATCAGGAACGCGCCAAGGATCGCAAACACCCCCAGCGGTCCGACCTGGTCCAAGCCTGTGTGGGCCACCACCGCAGCACCCAGCCACTGCCCGGCCTGGGTGGTCAGCAGCGCCGTACCCAGGCTGATGCCCACGCCGAACACGATCACCGTGCCCCACGGAATGCGCGATTGCACGTCTTTCCAGGTCATCACACCGATGCCCGGCAACAACAGGAACACCAACCCGGCGTAGGTGGTCGAGGTGGTGTCGAAAGGATGCAGGCGCCCTTCCGTGGCCCACGCCAACAGCAGCAGCACCGACACCGCCAGCAAGCGTTTCTGCGGGCCGGTCATGGGGCCGATGTCCACCAGGGACTGGGCCACGGCTTCCTTGCCGCCGGGGATGCTGTCGGTTTCCGGCGGCAGCAGCTTGAGCACCAGAAACAGCAATACCGCCGACATGATCAGCGCCCACGGCGCGCCAGCGATCAGCCAGTCGAGCCACGACACGCGCTGGCCGAGCATCTTGTCCATAAAGCCGACGGTCAGCAGGTTCTGCGCCGCAGCGGTCTGGATGCCGACGTTCCAGATGCTGGTGCCCTGGGCCACCACGATCATGATCCCGGCGGCGATATTCGAGCGCTTGTCCACGCCGAACGCGGCGATCACCCCCATCATGATCGGCACCACACACGCACTGCGCGCCGTGGCGCTGGGCACCACCAGGCTGAGCAGGATCGTCACCGCGATCGCCCCCAGCAGGATGCGCCGAGTGCTGGGGGCGATACGGCTTAGCGTCACCAGGGCGATGCGCCGATCCAGGCCGGTATGGGTCATGGCCGCCGCGATAAACAGCGCCCCTGCCACCAGCGCCAGCGCCGGGTTGGCGAAGCCGGTGAGCGCCATGCTGATGGCTGGGCTGGAGCCGATCAGGTGCGTGGGGTCTTGCAGCGAGGGTGCCGTGCCGAGCAGAAAGGCCATGAGCGAGGTGATCATGATCGCGCTGGCCTCATAGGACACCGCCTCGGTGATCCACACCACCACGGCAAACACCAGGATCGCCAGCATGCGCTGCCCGGCCACCGGCAGGTCGGCGGGCAGCGGCAACAGCAGCACGCCGGCCATCGCCAACACGGCGATCACCAGGCCCAGGGGCAATTTGAAAGGTGCAGCGGTCATGGCGTACTCCAGGCCTCTAGATCAGGCCTTAGCTTGCCGTAACGCCCGCTGCAACGTGTTGACAGGTATCAAGCTTCTAGGCCAGCAATTGACTGAGTACCGCGCGCAACTTTCCGGGCTTGACCGGTTTGTTCAGCAACGGTGCATCCAGCCGGCGCAACGCACGGCGGCATTGGTCGGTGCGGTCGGCGGTGATGATCACGGCGGGGATCTTGTGACCGAAATGCTCGCGCAACTGCTTGACCACCAGGCAGCCCACCACCCCGTGGTCGAGGTGGTAGTCCGCCAGAATCAACTCCGGCGCCCTGCCCTGCAGCGCCTGCAATGCGCCGGCCTGGTCGGTGGCGGTGACCACGTCGCAACCCCATTGGCCCAGCAGCGCGCGCATGCTGTCGAGGATGCTGATCTCATTGTCGATCACCAGCAAACGCCGCCCCGGCAATGGGTTACCGGTGGTGGGCAGGGTCGGTAACTGGCTGATCGCGGGTGGCATCTCTGCGCTGATGGGCACCTCGATGCTGAACATCGAACCGCGCCCCGGCCAGGAACGCACCGCCACCGGGTAGCCGAGAATCTCGGCGATGCGTTCGACAATCGCCAGCCCCAAGCCCACACCTTTGCGTTCCGACGCGCGGCCGACATCGAGCTGGTTGAACTCCAGGAAGATCGCCTCCAGCCGGTCGGCGGCGATCCCGCGCCCGGTGTCCCACACCTCCAAGCGCAGACGATCGCCACGACGGCGGGCGCCGAGCAGGATGCAGCCTTCGTCGGTGTAGCGGCAGGCGTTGCTCAGGAAGTTGCGCAAGATCCGCGTCAGCAAACGCAGGTCCGTATGGATCGCATACCCCCCGGTGCGCGCACGCAGGTTCAACCCGGCCGCCTGGGCCACCGACTGAAACTCCGAGATCAACGGTGCGAACAGTTCCTCCAGGCGATACACCGCCGCGTCCGGCTTGACCGCCGCCTGGTCGAGCCGCGAGATATCGAGCAGATCCGTGAGTAAGTCCTCGGCGCCTTCCAGGGCCTGATGGGTCCGCTCCACCAGCACCTGCTCGACACTGGGCAACGCCCGCTCGCGCAGGGTGGCGATCAACAGGCGCGCGGCGTTCAGCGGTTGCAGCAGGTCGTGACTGGCGGCGGCGAGGTATTTGTCCTTGCTGCGGTTGGCGGCCTCGGCGGCGTCGCGGGCATCGCGCAGTTGCCGTTCCACCTGTTCACGCTGGGCGATCTGCTGTTGCAGGTTGCGGTTGGCCTCCAGCAATTCATCGGTGCGCGCGGCCACGCGCTGTTCCAGTTCATCGTTGAGGCGGATATAGCGCCGACGCTCGGCTTCCAGTTCGTCCAGGCGTGCCGTCAATTCGGGGTAGTGGCTCTTGCGCGCCGACTGGTCGCCCAGCCCGAGCAACCCGGCGAGGGCGCGCTGCTGGTCGTCAGAGAGCTTCGCCATACACGACCTCGACGTCACGCTGGCTCGACTCGCGCGGGTTGGTGAGGATGCACGGGTCGTGCATCGCATGCTGGGACAGGAACGGAATATCCGCCACGCGCACGCCATGCAAACCGAGGGTTTCATGGAAGCCAATGGCGTGTTTCAGGGCAATCAGGTGTTCCACCAGGCGCCCACAGATCTGCCGATGGTTCAGGCCCCGGCAGTCGATGCCGAAGGTCTCGGCAATCACCTTGAAGCGCTCCGGCGCCGAGTTGTAGTTGAACGCCACCACATGCTCGACCAGCACCGCGTTGCACAGGCCATGGGGCAGATCGAGAAAACCGCCGAGGCTATGGGACATGGCATGCACCGCGCCAAGGATCGCATTGGAAAACGCCAGGCCGGCCTGCATGCTGCCGAGCATGATCTTCTCGCGCAGGGCAATGTCCGTGGGGTTGGCGATCATCTGCACCAGGTTGCCGTTGATCAACCGCATGGCCTCCAGGGCATGGGGGTCGGTGAGCGGGCCATGACCGGTGGAAACGAACGCCTCGATGGCATGCACCAAGGCGTCGATGCCGGTGCAGGCGGACAGGAACGGGTCCATGCTGGCGGTGGTTTCCGGGTCGATCAGCGACACATCCGGCACCACCGCCTTGCTGACGATGGAGAACTTCATGCGTTCCTGCTGGTTGGAAATGATCACGAACTGCGACACATCCGCCGAGGTCCCGGCGGTAGTGGGGATCAGGATCAGCGGTGGGCTGGGCACGCGGATGGTGTCCACGCCTTCGAAGTCCAGAATGCTGCGCCCGTGGGCCACCACGATGCCGATGGCCTTGCCGCAGTCCATGGGGCTGCCGCCGCCGATGGCGACGATCACGTCGCAATGGTTTTCCCGGTACACCTCGGCGCCGAGCATCACCTCCTCCACGCGCGGGTTGGGCGATACGGCGCTGTACAGGCAGTAGTCAATGCCGATGGCCTGCAGGCTGGCTTCCACATCGGCGACCCAGCCGGCGGCGATCACACCGGGGTCGCTGACCACCAGCACCTTGCGCGCACCGAAGGTTTTGGCGTAGTTGCCGACGTTATGCCGGCAACCGGCACCGAAGATGATTTCAGGCGAGACGAATTTACGCAGGAGGCTCAGGTTTGGGCTCATTGGAAAGCCTGTTCTTATTATTTTTGGAAGATGCGCTCCACACTAACCGATCCGCAGGCGTTTGCAATCAGACCAAAGGGTCATTCCCAATAGCGCACCGGCCAGCACTGGGCTGGCCGGCTGTTGAATCAACGGCTGGCGAAGTACATGGTCACTTCAAAGCCGATACGCAGGTCGGTGAAGGCGGGTTTGGTCCACATGGGAGAGTCCTCTTGTTGTGCCGGAAGATTCCGGTAAAGGCATTAATACATGGGGGGTTGGGGGGGCGAATGCTACTTTCGAAGTAAATGCCGCACTGCATTAGTCGCGAATGTACAGGGAACAAAACTGTGGGAGGGGGCTTGCCCCCGATGGCTGTGGGTCAGTCAACATTTATGCCACTGACCCACCGCTATCGGGGGCAAGCCCCCTCCCACACTGGATCGCATTGCAATTAGAGGATCAGAAGAAGCCCAACGGGTTGATGTCGTAGCTCACCAGCAGGTTCTTGGTCTGCTGGTAGTGGTTCAGCATCATCTTATGGTTCTCACGCCCCACACCTTGTCGCCGCCGTAGCCGCGAATGTACAGGGAACAAAACTGTGGGAGGGGGCTTGCCCCCGATGGCTGTGGGTCAGTCAACATTTATGCCACTGACCCACCGCTATCGGGGGCAAGCCCCCTCCCACACTTGATCGCATTGCAATTAGAGGATCAGAAGAACCCCAACGGGTTGATGTCGTAGCTCACCAGCAGGTTCTTGGTCTGCTGGTAGTGGTCCAGCATCATCTTGTGGTTCTCACGCCCCACACCCGACTTTTTGTAGCCGCCGAACGCCGCATGCGCCGGGTAGAGGTGGTAGCAGTTGGTCCACACACGCCCGGCCTTGATCGCCCGGCCCATGCGGTAGGCGCGGTTGATGTCGCGGGTCCACAGGCCGGCGCCGAGGCCGAATTCGCTGTCGTTAGCGATGGCCAGGGCTTCGGCTTCGTCCTTGAAGGTGGTGATGCCCACCACCGGGCCGAAGATTTCCTCCTGGAACACGCGCATCTTGTTGTGGCCCTTGAGCAGGGTCGGCTGGATGTAATAGCCGCTGGACAGGTCGCCGTTCAGGTGTTCGGCCGCGCCGCCGGTGAGCAGCTCGGCGCCCTCCTCCTGGGCGATCTTGAGGTAGGACAGGATCTTGTCGTATTGCTGCTCGGACGCCTGGGCGCCGACCATGGTTTCGGTGTCCAGCGGGTTACCGCGCTTGATCTTGACGATCTTCTTCATCACCTCGGCCATGAACGGTTCGTAGATCGACTCCTGCACCAGCGCCCGCGACGGGCAGGTGCACACTTCGCCCTGGTTGAAAAACGCCAGCACCAGGCCCTCGGCGGCTTTCTCGATAAACTGCGGCTCGGCACGCATGATGTCTTCAAAGAAGATGTTCGGCGACTTGCCGCCCAGCTCCACAGTGGACGGGATGATGTTTTCGGCGGCCGCGTGCATGATGTGCGCGCCAATCGGCGTGGAGCCGGTAAAGGCGATCTTGGCGATGCGTTTGCTGGTGGCCAGGGCCTCCCCGGCTTCGCGTCCAAAGCCCTGCACAATATTGAGCACGCCCGGCGGCAGCAGGTCATTGATCAGTTCGGCGAACACCATGATCG
Organism: Pseudomonas sp. S5F11; assembly: GCF_019641515.1. Taxonomy (NCBI): domain Bacteria; kingdom Pseudomonadati; phylum Pseudomonadota; class Gammaproteobacteria; order Pseudomonadales; family Pseudomonadaceae; genus Pseudomonas; species Pseudomonas sp. S5F11. The sequence goes on along the minus strand of NZ_JAIFJZ010000001.1, from coordinate 11,410 downwards.
ACAGCGGCGTCTGCTCGGCCGGCTTGAGCACGATGCAGTTCCCGGCGGCCAGGGCCGGGGCGAGTTTCCACGCGGCCATCAGCAGCGGGAAGTTCCACGGAATGATCTGCCCGACCACACCCAACGGTTCGTGGAAGTGGTAAGCGGCGGTGTGTTCATTGATCTCGGCGGCGCCGCCTTCCTGGGCGCGGATGCAGCCGGCGAAATAACGGAAATGGTCGGCGGCCAGGGGCACGTCGGCGTTGAGGGTTTCACGTACGGCCTTGCCGTTGTCCCAGGTTTCGGCCACGGCCAGCACTTCGAGGTTTTGTTCGATGCGGTCGGCGATTTTCAGCAGCACCAGGGCGCGGTCCTGGGCCGAGGTCTTGCCCCAGGCATCGGCGGCGGCGTGGGCGGCATCCAGGGCTTTATCGATGTCGGCGGCGCTGGAGCGCGGGAATTCAGCAATCGCTTGGCCGGTGACCGGCGAGGTGTTGGTGAAGTACTCGCCGCTGATCGGTGCGACGAACTCGCCGCCGATGTAATTACCATAGCGCTGCTTGAAGCTGACGATGGCGCCAGGGGTGCCAGGTTGTGCGTAGATCATAGTAAAGCCTCTGTCTGGGTCCGGGCCTGTCGGTCAACAGGCGATCACCCGATAGTAAGGTGCCCCCACCGCCGGGCGAATGCGCCGTTGGCAGGAGGGCACTGCTCATTTGGTCGTAGAACTAGTGCTTGGCCACCAGGTCCTTGGGCAACTTGAAGGTCCAGAGCATGCCGCCCTGGTTGAAGTCCTTGATGCGCTTGGCCACTTCACCGCCCCACAGCGGCACCGCGCCGCCCCACCCGGAGACCACCGAGACATACTGCTCGCCGTCCATGTCCCAGGTAATCGGCGAGCCGAGCACGCCGGAGCCGGTCTGGAATTCCCAGACTTTCTCGCCGGTCTTGGCATTGAAGGCCTGCAGGAAACCTTCCGGCGTACCGGTGAACACCAGGTTGCCCTTGGTGGTCAGCACACCGCCCCACAGCGGCGCGAAGTTTTTGTGGCGCCAGACTTCCTTGCCGCTGACCGGGTCGATGGCGCGCAGCACGCCGATGTAGTCTTCGTTCAACGGTTTGATGGTGAACCCGGCGCCGAGGAACGCCGCGCCTTTCTTATAGGCGATGCCTTCGTTCCACATGTCCATGCCCCACTCGTTGGATGGCACATAGAACAGCCCGGTGTCGCGGTTGTAAGCCATGGGCATCCAGTTTTTCGCCCCGAGGAAGGCCGGCGCAACGAACACCGACGTGCCCTTGGCTTCACTGCCCGGCGCGCCGGGGCGGCTGGCTTCGTTGTAGATCGGCCGGCCGTTCTTATCCAGGCCGGTGGCCCAGGTGATCTTGTCGACAAACGGGAAGCCGCGGATGAACTTGCCGTTGGTGCGGTCCAGCACATAGAAGAAACCGTTGCGGTCGGCCGTGGCCGCGGCTTTGATTTCCTTGCCGCCCTCGGTGTAGTTGAACGACACCAGTTCGTTCACGCCGTCATAGTCCCAACCGTCGTGAGGCGTGCTCTGGAAGTGCCATTTGATGGTGCCGTCGTCCGGGTTAAGTGCCAGGCGCGAGGACGAGTAAAGGTTGTCGCCGGGGCGCAGGTGCGAGTTCCACGGTGCCGGGTTACCGGTGCCGAACAGCAGCAGGTTGGTTTCCGGGTCGTAGTAGCCGCCCAGCCACGGCGCCGCGCCGCCGGTTTTCCACAGGTCCCCCGGCCAGGTTTTACCCGCTTCGCCGCCGGAGATGCCGTTTTCCACGGCTTTGCCGTCCTTGTACACATAGCCCATATGGCCTTCGACCGTCGGGCGGGTCCACAGCAGGTCGCCGTTTTTCGGGTCGTAGGCTTCGATCTTGCCCACCACGCCGAATTCGCCGCCGGCCACGCCGGTGATCAGCTTGCCGTTGATCACCAGCGGCGCGGCGCTGATCGAGTAGCCTTCCTTGTGGTCGGCCACGCGCTTGCTCCACACCACCTTGCCGGTGTCTTTATTCAGAGCCACCAGTTTGGCGTCCAGGGTGCCGAAGAACACCAGGTCGCCGTACAGCGCCACCCCACGGTTGATAACATCGCAGCAGGGGCGGATGTCATCCGGCAGACGCGCATCGTACTGCCAGAGTTTCTTGCCGGTGCGCGCATCCACCGCGAACACCCGCGAATAGGAACCGGTGAGGTACATCACCCCGTCCTTGACCATCGGCTGCGCCTGCTGCCCGCGCTGTTTCTCGCCGCCGAAGGAGAACGCCCAGACCGGGCGCAGGTCCTTGACGTTGTCCACATTCAGAGTGTCCAGCGGGCTGTAGCGCTGGCCTTGCACACCCAGACCGTTGGTGACGATCTGCCCGGGGTTTTTCGGGTCCTGGAGAATGTCCTGATCGCTCACGGCGGCCATGGCCTGGCCGGATAACAGGATGGCACCGAGCAACACACTCAAGGCGAAGGGTTGGCGACGTGCGGGTTGGGTCATGACGGCTACCTCTGCGGTTTTTTGTTATACCCGGGAAATTTTCCCGGTCTGGTGCCGATTCTTGGGCGCAGGGGCGTTCGTCACAATTGACCGCAGTATCGAGATTGCTAGTTCCTTAGTAGCGGGTGTCCAGCCGTTGCATCTGCGCGCGCTCGTAGCGCGGGTACAGGTGGCTGACGCTGCGGGTCAGTTCGTAGCGGCTCAGGTTGATCGCGGCAAAGCGTTCGGGGATGGGGCTGCGGATCAGCTCGGCCATGTCGCTGCCGTTGGCGGCGCCGTCGCGCAGCAGTTGATCGAGCCAGCCCAGGTAATCGCGCATCTGGGCGAACGGCTGCGCATCGGCGGCCACCGGGCCGTGGCCGGGCACGATCAGGGTCCAGGGCAAGGCTTGCAGGGTGTCGAGGTCGGCCTGCCACGCCGCCAGCCCCGGGCTATGGGGCGTGGTCAGGGCGCGCTGGTAGAACACCAAGTCGCCGGTGAACAGCACCCCGGTGCGCTGGTCGAGAATGGCCAGATCGGCGCCGGTATGCCCGGTCAGCGCCAGCAAGCGCAGGTCATGCTGGCCCACGCTCAATACACCGGCTTGCAGCGCCTGGGTCGGCAATACCACTTCGGTGCCGCGCATCCAGTCGCCGACCATGCGGTAGAGGTTTTCCGCCAGGCTGTCGCCCTGCTCGTGCAGCAAGCGCGTGGTGTCGGCCAGGGCGCCGATGGGCACGTCCTTGAACGCTTGGTTGCCCAGGGCGTGGTCAGGGTGATGGTGCGTGATCAGTACCTGGATCACCGGCTTGGGGGTGACTTGGGCGATGGCTTGGCGCAGCGCTTCGCCGTAGCGACGCGACGGCCCGGTGTCGATCACCACCACACCGGCCTCGGTGACGATAAAAGCGGTGTTGACGATATTGCCGCCATTGGCCTTGGCAAAGTTGCCGGTGCTGCCTTCGAGCAGCCAGGTGTCGGCGGCGATCAGCCGAGGCTTGAGGGCGTAGTCCAGGTCCGCCAGGGCGGGCAGGCTCAGGCCCAGGCATAACAAGAGAATCCAGCGCATGCCGCGCTCCTTCTGGTCAGGGGATGGCCGCGTCGAACTCATTGCCGCTGTTGTCGCGCAGCACCAGGCGAGTAGGCCCCGGTGCTTCGATGTCGAAGGCTAGATTGGGGTTCTCGCTGACCGCCGGGAACAATTCCAGCTCGGCCAGCACCTGATCGTCCTGGCCACGCAATTGCCCATGGTTGATAAAAAACTCAGGGATACCGCTGACCAGGCCGTTGTCCATCGGGTGCGCCACTTGCACGCGCACGCGGCTGAATTCGCCACGGGGGTAGCGCCCGCCGAGCACTTCGCCCAGATGCTCTTCCCAGCCCGGCTGGCTGCGCACCACACTGGGCGCGGTGCAGCCGCCGCCGGCCGCGTCGATCAGCGCCGACCCCACATGCCATATGCCGTCATCGGTAAGGACCGCGGCGCGCAACGGCGTGGCTTGCTCGATGCGGATGCGCAGCGCCAGCCACGGCAGCACCCCTTCCTTGGGCTGGAAGTCGACGATTTTCGGCAGCGGGTTCAGTTCGGCCCAGGCCAGGATCCTCACCACATGCCCCTTAAACGCCCCGCGCGTCGATTTCCAGCGGCACCTGGCGCGCATCCTCGGCGAACGGCGGCGCCAGCAGCTTGACCCGCGCGTCGAACACGAACGGCGCGTCGGCCAGCAGTTGCTTGTGGTAGAAGGCCCACATCACCGAGGGCACCGGGTCGACCTCCACGGCATGGGCGGCCAGTGGCAGCCAGCAGGCCAGGATGCAGCTCAGTCGCCAGTTCATCGCCTGCTCCTATTGGTACATGTCGGGCACTTCGTAGCGCAGGCCGTAGTGGCGGTAGATCGCCTGCAAACGGCCGTCGCGGATCAGACCTTCAAGGGCTTCTTCCACCGCATAGGCCAACTGGCGATTGCTTTCGTGCACCGCCATGCCGATCTCCCAGCGTTGCCGCCCCATGTTCGGGTAGGCGTTTTCCGCCAAGGCCAGTTGCGGGTCATGGGCCTGCTGCACCTGCCAGTCGATTTCCCCGCGCATGGCCATGACCGCATCGACCTTGCCGGCGCGCATCGCCGCAAACGCCTGGGTCACACTGGGGTAATGCTGGGTGCTGGCCGCGAGTTGGCCGTTGAACACCGAGGTCAGGTAAAACGATGGCACGCTGTCGACTTCGACACCGATGGGGTGCTGCTGGAACACCGCCACGCTGGCGACCTTATCCAAGCGCCGGCGGTCGTAGGCCACCTGCCATTGTTCGTTCTGGTACGGGCCGAACATCACCACCTGGCCGTTTTCCAGTTCGCCTTGATCGTTGCGCCGTTGTGCGTAGTCGTGGTCGTAGGGCGCGCGCAGCATCAGGTCGGCCAGCTGATGGTGATGCAACGGGCTGCCGCGCCAGATGTAGTCGCGCAGGTCGTCGTCGAGCTTTTCGCCGGCCGGCGCCCAGATCAACTTGAGCCGCACACCGAGCGCCTCGGCCAGGGCCTGGGCCAGTTCCACGTCAACGCCTCGGGGGGTGGCGCCGTCCTCGAAACTGTAGGGAGCAAAGTCCTTGTACACCGCCACTTTGATTTCGCCGGCGGCGATCATCTGGTCATAGCTGCGCACCTGCGCCTGCGCCGTGTGGCAGCACAGCAAGGCCAGGCCAGCACCACGGCAAACAGGCGCATGGCATCACTCCTCGACGTGCACGCTGTCCAGGTAGGTGCGCACCGCCCACAAGGCTTCCTGGCTCAGGTAGTCGGCCATCTTCGGCATGTACACCCGGCCGTCGCGCACCGCGCCATGGCGTACGCGCTCGACAAACCATTCATCACCGGCCTCTCCCACATCCAGCATGCGCAGGTCCGGGGCGATGCCGCCGGATTTGGCTTCCAGGCCGTGGCAGGCGGCGCAGTTCTGGTTGAAGGCGGACGAGCCGATTTCCACGGCTTTGTCATGTTCGGGCGAATTGCGATAGGGGTTGACCGCCGCCCAGCCGTCCTCGTTGACCGGCACGCCGGCGTCTTTGATGGAGGTCAGGCCTTTGGTTTCCACCGCTTGCGGGACCACGTTGCCATGGGCCCAGGCGGCCCCGGCACCAAGCACACCGACCAGCAGACCGGCGACGAGCAAGGCATTGTGTGTTGTTGTCATTGTTTTTGCCCTCAGGATTGCACGCAACACCTCATTGCAGAGGCTCTGGCAACCATCTTAGAAACCCCGGAGCGCGGGCCGTATGCTGCTTTGGTGGTCGCGCCCTCCTCCCTTGGTAGTAGGGCTTGTGGGGCACGCCTAAAACAGTGGCGGCGCGGGAAATCTTCCCGGCCACGGCGGGGCGTTTTTCCGTATCCGGCCAGCGCCGCGCGCCGCACCCTGTGCAGGTCAAAACCGACACTGGGAACTGCAACCATGACAATAAGATCGCTACCCGTCCGTTCACCCTTGAGCCTTGCCGTGCAGACCCTGCTGCTGGCCGGCAGCCTGGGCCTGGGCACCGCCGCCCTTGCCGCCGAACCGCCACGCCAGACCCGCGCGGTCACCTGGGAAGACATCGCCAATGACCACCTGAGCACCCAGGACGTGCTGCAATACGGCATGGGCACCAACGCCCAGCGCTGGAGCCCGCTGGCCAAAGGTCAACGACAAGAACGTGTTCAAACTCACCCCGGCCTGGTCCTATTCGTTCGGCGACGAAAAACAACGCGGCCAGGAATCCCAGGCCATCGTCAGCGACGGCGTGGTCTACGTCACCGGCTCCTATTCCCGTGTGTTCGCCCTCGACGCCAAGACCGGCAAACGCCTGTGGACCTACAACCACCGCCTGCCCGACAACATTCGCCCGTGCTGCGATGTGGTCAACCGCGGCGCGGCGATCTTCGGCGACAAAATCTACTTCGGCACCCTCGACGCACGGCTTATCGCCCTCGACAAAACCACCGGCAAAGTGGTGTGGAACAAGAAATTCGGCGACCACGCCGCCGGCTACACCCTCACCGGCGCACCGGTGCTGATCAAGGACAAGGTCAGCGGCAAGGTGCTGCTGATCCACGGCAGTTCCGGCGATGAATTCGGCGTGGTCGGCCAGTTGTATGCGCGTGACCCGGACACCGGCGAAGAGGTGTGGATGCGCCCCTTCGTCGAAGGCCATATGGGCCGTCTCAACGGCAAGGACAGCACGCCGACCGGCGACGTGAAGGCGCCGTCATGGCCGGATGATCCAAGTACACCCACCGGCAAAGTCGAGGCCTGGAGCCACGGCGGCGGCGCACCTTGGCAGAGCGCGAGCTTCGATGCCGAAACCAACACGACATCATCGGCGCCGGCAACCCTGGCCCGTGGAATACCTGGGCGCGCACTGCCAAGGACGGCAACCCCCACGACTTCGACAGCCTCTATACATCCGGGCAGGTCGGCGTCGACCCCAGCACCGGTGAGGTGAAATGGTTCTACAGCACACCCCCAACGATGCCTGGGATTTTTCCGGCAACAACGAGTTGGTGCTGTTCGACTACAAAACCCAGGACGGCAAAACCGTCAAGGCCACCGGGCACGCCGACCGCAACGGGTTTTTCTACGTGGTCGACCGCAGCAACGGCAAGTTGCAGAAACGCCTTCCCCTTCGTCGACAACATCACTTGGGCCAGCCATATCGACCTGAAGACCGGGCGCCCGGTGGAGAACCCAGGCCAGCGCCCAGCCAAGCCACTGCCGGGGGAAACCAAGGGCAAAGCGGTGGAAGTCTCGCCACCGTTCCTGGGCGGCAAAAACTGGAACCCCATGGCTTACAGTCAGGACACCGGCCTGTTCTACATCCCCGGCAACCAGTGGAAAGAGGATTACTGGACCGAAGAGGTCAACTACAAAAAAGGCTCGGCGTACCTGGGCATGGGGTTCCGCATCAAGCGTATGTATGACGACCACGTCGGCACCCTGCGCGCGATGAACCCCACCACCGGCAAAGTGGTGTGGGAGCACAAGGAAGCTCTGCCGCTGTGGGCCGGCGTGCTGGCGACCAAAGGCAACCTGGTCTTCACCGGCACCGGCGACGGTTTCTTCAAAGCCTTCGACGCCAAAACCGGAGAGGAGCTGTGGAAGTTCCAGACCGGCAGCGGCATCGTCTCGCCGCCGATCACCTGGGAACAGGAAGGCGAGCAGTACATCGGCGTTACCGTCGGCTACGGCGGCGCGGTGCCGTTGTGGGTGGCGACATGGCCGAGTTGACCAAACCGGTGGCTCAGGGCGGGTCGTTCTTGGTGTTCAAGATCCCGAGTTGGGATAATAAGACCGCGCAAAAATAACCCCCCGGCGAGAATACCGGGCCACCTTTTGCAGCAAGCGGCTCCCCGGTGGTGAGCAGGCTTGCCCTGCGCTCGGCTGCGCAGCAGTCGTAGACCTGAGCGCAGGGAGGTGCTGGAGGAATGCCAGGGCCGCTGCGCAGCCCAGCGCGGGCGGTGCGACGATTCGACAAGCCCGCTAACCAGAACAAGCTCGCTCACCACAGGATCCCCAGAGGTCGCACGATGAACTACCTGCCCTTGTTACTCCTGCTCTGCCTGCCCCTGGCGCACGCCGACGATGGCGACGACACTCCGCTCGTTATCAATGGCTGCACCATCGCCGAACACAGCCAATGCCCCGGCGCCAACCTCAAGGTGCCAACCTGCGCAACCAGAACCTGAGCAAAATGAACCTGGCCGGCGCCGACCTGCGCGAGGCGGATTTACGCCATGCCAACCTCGACCTGGCCAACCTGGAAAAAAGCCCAATTGCAGGGCGCCAACCTGACCCGCGCCAGCCTGCAACAAAGTAACCTGCGCCTGGCCGACTTTACCGGCGCCACGTTGATGGCCGTGCAAGGCTGGGGCTGTTCGCCCAAGGCGCGCAGTTCGAAAACGCCAACCTCAGCGCGGCCTACCTGCAATTTGCGCGGCTTTCAGGCGCGAAGATGCACAAGGTCAACCTGCGTGCGGCCGACCTGGAAATGACCTGGCTGAGCAAGGCCGACCTGCAAAGTGCCGACCTCAGCGATGCGAATTTGCAGGAAGCCAAGTTCGGTGAGAGCAACCTGGAACAGGCCACCCTCACCGGCAGTCGCCAGCACTACGCGAACTTCCAGGACGCCAATATGGAAGGCTGTACGGATTGCCCCACCACTTGGGGTCGCTAGAACACTACTGAACCTGAGAAAAGTGAGCAGGCTTGGCCTGCTCATCAGGGCGTATCAGTCGTTGCCTCTGCACGCGCCCGCTTATCCAGCCACTCGCACTACTCCCATATCGATCCCCAGGTGCACCAGCTCGGCATGGGAACTGACCTGCAATTTGCTCTTGAGCAAGGTCAGGTGGTTGGACACGGTCTTGCTGCTGATACTCAGTTGTTCGGCGATCTGGCGCATCGGCGTGCCCTGGCCAGCATCAGGAAAATCTCCAGTTCACGCGGCGTCATACCCTGCCAGCGTTGATCGCCGGGGGTGTAGGCCAGTTCGGTGGCCAGGGCCTGTTCGATATAAGCGTGACCGTCAAGGATGCGCCGCACCGCTTCGATCAACACCTCGGGGGCCGAGCTTTTGGTCAGGTAGCCCGAAGCGCCCGCGTCCAGGGCCTGGCGCACCAGGGGCAGTTCATCGTGCATGCTGAAAAACAGCACACGCAGCTGCGGCAGGCGCTGGCGCAGGCGGCGCAGGGTTTCCAGGCCGCTGATGCCGGGCAGCCCGACATCCATGATCACCAGGTTCGGCACGGCCTCCTGCAACGTAGCAGTGCGTCTTCGCCACTGGCGGCTTCACGCACGTCAATGGCGGCAACACGGCACGTAACAGGCTGCGTAGCCCTGGCGCACCACGGCATGGTCGTCCACCAAGAGAATATTCATGACACCTCCAACGGCATGTTCAGCGCCAGCGCCCAACCGGCGCCGGGATGGCTAAGGACGCTCAGTTCCGCCCAGGCAGCGCGCGCGTTCGCCCATCGAGTACAAGCCCACACCCGGACGCTGCGGCGGCTGGGCACCGCGCCCGTTATCCCGTACCCACAGGCGCAAACGCGCACCGCGACACTGCAGGCGCACCCGCACCTGGCTGGCCTCGGCGTGCCGCAGCACATTGGTCAGGGCCTCTTGCAGCAGGCGATACAGATGGGTCTTGCTGGTGCTCGATAACGCCGGTAAGTCAGGGCTGACTCGCAGCTGGCATTCGATGCCATGGCGGGTTTGCCACTGGCTCACCAGCATCGCAAATGCCTCGCCCAGCGGCAGGTGTTGCAGGGCCACCGGATACAGGTCGTGGACCAGCGCGCGAAAGCCTTGCTGTAAGTGTTCACAGTGATCCTCCAACTGCGCCACCGTGCGCGCCACCAAGGCCGGTTGGTCGCTGACCAGCCGTAGCAGGCAGGCCTGGGCACGAATACCGGCCAGGTATTGGCCGAGGTCGTCGTGCAGGGTCTGGGCCAACTGAGTGCGCTCCTGTTCCTGTACCGCCAGCAAGGTGTGGGTGAGTTGGGTGTTGTCGCGTCGGGCCTGCTCCAGAGCGTCGGTCATGCGGTTGAAGTGCAGCGCCAGTTGCCGCGCCTCCGGCGAGCCCTGGGTGCGCAGGCGCACGTTGAGCTGGCCGGCGCACACCTGTTGCAGGGCGCAGCAAGGCGTCCAGCACACCCATGCCCGGCGCACCGCCCAGCGGATCGTCAACAGGCTCACCAGCAGCGCCAGCCCGCACAGGCTGAGCAACTGCTGCACGGAGTCCCAGACTTCATCGATCTCATCCCGTGGGTCGACGGCAATGGACACTCGCCGGCCATCGGCTAAGTCCAGCACCGCGCGGTGTGCTGTGCGGAGTCAAGACCCAGCGCGCGAGCCAGGCATCTAGCCCCGTTTGTTCGGGCGCAGGTGGGGTTTGGCCGGCGGCCAGCCAGTAGACCCGCACATGGCGCAGGCTGGCAGTCAGCTGTGGTTGCAGGCTGGCGGGTCGGCGGTGTCGCCCAGGTAGGCCACCACCGCCGCGGCCGATTGCAATTCGCGCTCCACGTCCGCCAAGCTTGGTGCAACAGCAGCGCCATACACGCGCCGGTCACCAAGGTGAAGAAGCCGCACACCCACAGGTTGATGCGCCACAGGCCGACAGCCCAGGCCGGCGGGTGAAGACGCGCATGCTCGTGTCACTCCTGTGAATGAGGCTAGGGTGACCCATGCTAAGACCGCCGCGCGCCGGCGCGGCTACTACCTTGGTACTGCCTCAGCGCTACTTTCTGCATATTTGCAGCGGGCACGGGGCTTCCTATGCTGGCGCTACCTGTCATGGAGTGCTTATGCGCCAGTTCGCCCCTACGCCGTGATCTGCCTGCTGGCAATTGCCTGGGCTAGCCACACGGCCAGGGCGCGAAGCGCCCTTGCAGGTGCAGATCGGCTACCTGGGCTATCGGCCCGACCGGGGCCACTGCTCTCCAATGTAATCCCCGAGCCGCCGATGCCGGTCAACGCGGTGCCGAGCTGGCGATCATCGACAGCAACAGCACCGGCGCATTTCTCAACCAGCGCTACAGCCTGACCAGCGCCAGCGTGGACAGCCCCGAAGCGCTGCTCGCCGCGGCCCAAGCCCAACACGCACAGGGCCTGCGCCTGTTCGTGGTGAATGCCCCGCCGCCAGCCTGCGCCAGCTCAGTGCCGCCCTACCGACAGCCTGCTGTTCAACGCCGGCAGCGCCGATGACCGCTTGCGCAGCCGAGTGCCTGGCCAATGTGCTGCATACCCTGCCCAGCCGCCATGCTCGCCGATGCCCTGGCGCAGTTTCTGGTGCTGCGAAATGGCAGAAGGCGTTGCTGATTGTTGGCCCCACCGAAGACGACCAAGCCTACGCCGCTGCCCTGCGCCGCGCCGCCAAACGCTTCGGCGTGCAGCTGGTCGCGGAAAAAGCCTGGCGCTTCGAT